>NZ_JACHEB010000023.1 GCF_014201335.1 Tunturiibacter gelidiferens | reverse complement strand
TATTTCGGCAAATAAAACGCAATGGCAAAAGCATTTTTGTGATCTACCTTGGGGACCACGATCCTAGCGGTGTGGCAATCGAGAAGGACTTATGCGAGAAAGTCCACGCTAACTTCTCCATCAAACGCATCGCCATTCACGGAGCAGACATTCGCCTGTTCAACCTGCCGCCGTTGCGCGTGAAGGTGAGCGACAGCCGCAGTGATGCATTTATTCAGAATCACGGCCCAGACTGCGTTGAACTCGATGCGCTACCAGCGAACGAGTTACGCAGCCGAATCCGGGATACCGTCCATTCCCTTATGGACCGAACTAAGTGGGAACGCGCAATAGAAGTTGAGAAGGCGGAAATGGCGAGCATCATCAGCAGCATGGAGCTATGGAACAAACTGCCGGTGGACGACGTGCCACCAGCCTAAAGTTGGCCTAGTACAAGTTTAGGAGCAAACTTCTGAACAGTGCTCGAATGGAGACAAACAGATGAAGACCACAGAACAGGTCATGGCATCCCTGTTCGCCGAGCTGAAACAGGATGCGCGTTCACCAGAAGGCCGAGAGGTACTCGAGATGATGCAGCACAATTGGGACATCGTTCGAAAACATCGCGACCGCCTTCACCTCACGATTCTTCTGGCAGAGGAGGAGCTTCGGATTGAAGACGAGAAGTTCGCGACCGCATTCGACGACTTGACCGGGTAGCAACACACAAGGAGCGCACTCAATGAAACGACAAGCCGAACCATTTGAAGTGCAGATCGATCACATGATCGACCTACTCTGCGAAGGTGACTTCACAGAGGAAGGCAAGGTCCGCGTCGCAGAACTGCGGGAGTCATGGGCGAAGGCACGAGAGATGATCGTCGACCAAGAGCTGCGCGAGATGATGTTGACAGAGGCGAGGCGTCACTATGCTGACAACGATGCCGACCGCACCTAGAGCCACTGGGCGCTGCCACGGCGTATGCCACGAGAAAAGCGATACGCTGCGGACACTCTCTGCCAAGGGGGAGGGCCGGTCGAATCTCTACGGTCGCCGCTTTACAGACCACAGGGTTCTCTTTCACAAACT
>NZ_JACHEB010000022.1 GCF_014201335.1 Tunturiibacter gelidiferens | reverse complement strand
AGTCATGGGCAAGGAAAAGTTTGACCGGTCAAAGCCGCACGTAAACATCGGGACGATCGGGCACATCGATCATGGCAAGACGACGCTGACGGCGGCGATTACGAAGGTGTTGTCCAAGCACAACCCGAAGAACACGTTCCGTTCGTTCGACACGATCGACAACGCACCGGAAGAGCGCGAGCGCGGTATCACGATTGCGACCTCGCACGTAGAGTACGAGACTCCGAACCGCCACTATGCGCACGTCGACTGCCCGGGTCACGCGGACTACATCAAGAACATGATCACCGGAGCGGCGCAGATGGACGGCGCGATCCTGGTGGTTGCGGCGACCGACGGCCCAATGCCCCAGACCAAGGAGCACGTTCTACTCGCGCGTCAGGTTGGCGTTCCCTTCATCGTGGTGTTTTTGAACAAGTGCGATGCGGTTGAGGACGAAGAGCTGATCGAGCTGGTGGAGATGGAAGTTCGCGAGCTGTTGTCGAAGTACGACTACCCTGGCGACGACACTCCGATTATCCGCGGCTCTGCACTCGGCGCGCTGAATGGCGAAGCTCAGTGGGAAGCGAAGATCGACGAGCTGATGGCAGCGGTGGACAAGTACATTCCGCAGCCTGAGCGTGCGGTAGACCTTCCGTTCCTGATGCCGATCGAAGACATCTTCTCGATCTCTGGCCGTGGAACTGTGGTCACCGGCCGTATCGAACGCGGCAAGGTAAAGGTTGGCGAGGCCTGCGAGATCGTTGGCTTCCGCGAGACCCGTCAGACGGTCTGCACTGGCGTCGAGATGTTCAAGAAGCAGCTGGACGAGGGTCTGGCAGGCGATAACGCGGGGCTTCTGCTGCGCGGTATCGCGAAGGAAGATGTGGAGCGCGGGATGGTGTTGGCCAAGCCTGGTTCGATCAAGCCCCACACCGACTTCAAGGGCGAGGTTTACGTGTTGTCGAAGGAAGAGGGCGGACGTCACACTCCGTTCTTCAACGGCTACCGTCCCCAGTTCTACTTCCGTACGACCGACGTGACGGGTTCGGCGAAGCTGCCTGCAGGCACTGAGATGTGCATGCCCGGCGACAACATTCAGCTGGAGATCACGCTGCATACGCCAGTCGCGATGGAGAAGGGTCTGCGCTTCGCTATCCGCGAAGGTGGACGCACCGTCGG
>NZ_JACHEB010000021.1 GCF_014201335.1 Tunturiibacter gelidiferens | reverse complement strand
AACAGATGGGATGAGAAGGCCGGTCTCCAGCGGGATGCGTTAAGCTCCCAGTTATCGACGCGCTGGAAGCGCGGGAGACAAGGAGACCGGCGATGAAGAAGCTTACCACCACGATGATGCAGGAGACAGTCAACAAGCATGACGGGCGTCTGACCGTCGGTCTGGATCTGGGCGACCGGTCGAGCTTTTATTGCGTGCTGGATGGGACCGGGGATGTGCTGCTGGAGCAGAAGGTGAGCACTACGCCTAAGGCCATCAGCGAGATTTTCGGAGCGATGCCTCGAAGTCGTATCGCAGTGGAGACCGGAACGCATTCCCCGTGGGTGAGCCGACTGCTCAGTGAGCTCGGTCATGAGACCATCGTGGCGCACGCACGCAGCGTGCGGCTGATCGGAGAGAGCAGGCGGAAGGATGATCGGATCGACGCTAGAACGCTTGCACGACTGGTACGGATAGATCCACAGCTGTTGTGTCCGGTGAAGCATCGAAGCGCCGAGGCACAAGCGGATCTGACGGTGATCCGGGCGCGAGCCGCTCTGGTGCGTACTCGAACGATGTTGGTCAACGCGGCCCGAGGACTGACGAAATCCTACGGAGAACGGCTCCGCGGATGCAACGCACGCGGGATGAAGCCGAAGGCGGCCCAGGATCTGAGTCCGGAGTTGAAGTATGCACTGGAACCGATGATGAGAGAGATAGAATCGGTCAGCGAACGGATCTGCGAGTACGACCACCTGCTTGAGTCTATGGCGCGGAACAGATATCCAGAGGCCGAGCGGCTGAAGCAGATCAAGGGAGTGGGAACGCTGATCGCCCTCACCTACATGCTGACGCTGGAAGATCCTTATCGTTTCCGCAAGAGCCGGGATGCGGCCTGCTACGTTGGTCTCCAACCTGGAAGACGCAACTCGGGACAGAGCGAGCCGCAGATGCACATCAGTAAAGAGGGCGATCCGTACCTGCGAGCACTCCTGGTGCAGGCTGCACATCATGTGCTCGGTCCGTGGGGAGTCGACAGCGACCTGCGCCGCTGGGGCATGCAGCTGGCTGAGCACGGAGGCAAGCGCGGGAAGAAACGCGCCGTGATCGCAGTCGCGCGTAAACTGGCCGTCCTGCTGCATCGACTCTGGGTAAGCGGAGATATGTATGTACCCTTACGGCCAGGTGCCGAGGCCGCACTGTCGGCAGTGGCATAGTTCAGTCAAGATATAACGGAGGTTTGCCGTCATAAGCCGAGTTCCGGTGACTGCGTCATTGGCCTGGCCCAACACTCCCTCTGCAAGATCGAGTTAAAGGTCGCACTAACAGGTGGCAGCACCGGCTGAATCGAGAACACCCAACTTGCACCGAGCGAGCAAACGCTCACATCAGAGTGCGGATGGAAGGGTGGCGACAGAAAACTCAGAAGCGCAGATGGCGTACTCCACCAGAAAGGACCAGATTCGCGAAAGGCGAAAATAGTATGACTTGCCCAACTACATGCCCTTGACACGGACCGGCCTTCTCATGGAAGGCC
>NZ_JACHEB010000020.1 GCF_014201335.1 Tunturiibacter gelidiferens | reverse complement strand
GCAACTCTTCTTCAAGGTCGATGTAGAAAAGTAGGCTTCCCTGAATGATTGACATCAGGCTTGGTAGATCGTCGAGCACTTGACGCGTGGCAGGAATCCACGTGGCAATGAGGCGAACCTTCTCAGAGACCGATGTGAAGCCTAACTGATTTTCTGGTTTCGTTGAGGCTTCCGGTACGGGTGACGCGATGGACATCGGCGTGCTGACTTTGAGGAAGTCGACGACCGCCATACTTGTGGGAGTCGCCGTTAGAACGTCTCTGATTTTTAACTTCTGCCGAGCTTCCGTCGTTATCCCCGCGGTGCGGTCGATCTGGAGAACGCCCGAGGTCGAGACTCCAACAGGCAACAGCGCGTCGCCTTCCGACGTTCCGCCTACGGTCGCACTGATGATGCTCTTGCCGCGTAGCGTAGCGAGCTGGTCCGCGCCCTGAAACTTAATGAACGCCTTGCCCCTCTTGTCGCGAAGCAGGCGAGATACGTCTTCGTTTTCTTCCAGCATCGTCTTCAGCGAGACGCCGAAGGAACCCCCGAAATGCTTCTGCGCAAGTCGTATGTCAATTGCATCGACTTGAGATTGCAGAGCTTGGAGCTTGGAAGCTGGAGCGGCGGCGGCGATGCCAGCACTCAGGTTGGCGAGTGCGGTTTTTAATTCGGGATCGATGACTCCCTTAACGGGTGTGGGTGTGCTGCTCATGGCGTGCTCCTTCGATTGCAAATTGGGGTTGGGATTTTGCCCAAGGTGCCGAGGAGCGGCCCGGAGCGGCGATGATGCGACGACCGTCGCAGACGCGAGTGCTGTGTATCAGCGGGTCGCGGGAGGTCGTAACGCCTGCACTCATTATGCGCTCAGTCTTCGGTGAGTGGGTTCATTGAACGATGCAGCCTTGCTGCTCACGCATCTTCAAAATCTCAAATTCACCTTGGTGGCTATCAATGAGTTTTTGCTGTAAGGCGATCTGTGCGGTGAGTCTGTCGACGGTCGCGTGCGTATTGCGAAGATCGGTTGCCAGTTTGAGGATGACCTGATCCTGCTGCCGGATCTTCGTGTCGACGACCATGAACCACTTTTGCAGCTTCACTTGGCCGCTCCCCAAACTTGCCAGCGATTCGCCAAGTTCGATCCTCATCTCTTCGGAGAGTCCATCGTTTGAAGTGTCACTCATCGTTTTTCCTTCTTTTCCAGTTCATTGAAAAGCTGTTCCAGTTTGTCGATTTCGCCCTTCACTGTGACGATGGCCGCGTGCGGCGACGGTGACGGCGGCGACGGCGACGGTGCCACTGCCATGCCGAGCTTGTTCCGCGCCACATCGCATAGTTTGAAGTGGCTCTCGGCGATGACGTCGAGCTGCTGTTGCTGCTGGCTGATGAGGTCGTGAAGGTTCCGAAGTAAAAAAAAGAGTTTCGTCCGCGCTACTGTTTCGTTCACGTCGTCTCTCCTTGTTCCCGTTCCCATTTTTCAAACATTCTCACTTCAATTGCATCGCTGGCAGCGTTGCACATCTCTTCGAACGCGTAGCACACGATGTCAAGCGTTGCCCGTTCCGCCTTTTTGTTCTCCATGCGCCGGTGGGTTACTGCAAGGGTCATCAGCGCGTCTATAGCTTCCAGAAACGCTCGGTCTGCGTAGTCCGAAAATATTCTTCCTACTGTTTCGTCCATGTTTTTCCGCTTGGTAAAACGTCGCTGCATAGTTTTTTCTCGATATCCCAGCCCCACGACGGCTCATCGCCGAAGAATCCCGGTGGCGGCGTGCTCTTCGACGGCTTGCGGATCTCTTCCTGCCTTTTGCCATTGCCAGAGAGACCGAGCTGCACAAGCATCCTGCCGCCAGCTTGCATCAGTCGCGACTCGGCGATAAGCAACGGGTGCATGACGGTCGAGCCATTCTTCGCGGTGACCATCGTGTGAAAGACCTTCGCGGCGATCTGGATCTTTTTCTGTTTCCGCACGTCGATGAGCGTCGAGTGGGTGCGGCAATAGTTCGCGAGCAGCTCCGCATCGAGCGGCTGAAGGTCCGCCATTTCGGTGATCTCTCGCCACTTTGCGCGTGCATCCCGGTCCAAGTCTTTTGGCATTTTCAATACGTCGAAAGCGGTCATATCCAAACCCCGTATTTTTGAAAGGAAAACTTTTCGCTGCGGAAGCCTATGGTCTCAATTCGTCATGCGTCAGCTATTTTGGGTGCCCTGCCATCGTGCGGTCGTGCCGGCGGGGTGGCGGGGGTTCCTTTTCACGTCTTCCCTTTCGTTGTGCTGAGTAGCTTTGTTGCGTATGCGAAGGCTTGCGAGCGTCGTGGTGACCAATGGAAGATGCCGCACGAGTCGAGCAGACTTTCGATGGTGAACGGCTTGCCGCTCTGTTGCGCCCGGTCAACGGCACGCTCGAGAAGCGAGACCCAAAGTTTGGTCACGTTCGTCGGTGTGATTTCATCATTCGCCATCGTCGTCGCCCTCGCGGTCACTGCCGAAACTCTCTGCAATCTCTTCGAGCTGCGCACGCTCGCGGCTCTCGAGGAGCATCGTCGCCCGATGTGCGTCCCAATCAATCAACGACTCAATCGCGTCGCGTCCCAGCGTGCGAATGACATCAGGTGGCATCGCGTCGACTTCGACCGACTCGCCGACAAAGTTTTTGATTCGTCGGTCTGACTTCTTTGAAGGTCGTGTCGGAAGGTCGTACTCGGCGATCTGGTCGACGTTGACGGCAAGGCGTTCGAAGTGAATCTCGGCGTGCGGTGCGAACTTGCGCAACAGACGCTCCGCTGCTTTCGAAACAGCGACGCCCGACGGGTCATGGTCGCCGAAGTAAAGAATGTGTGCAGGCTTGCCGCTGTCTTCAATCGTCACAGCCAGGTCATGCAAAAAGGTGTGAGAGCCGAAGCCGTGCACGACGCCGACAGGCACGCAATAAGGCTCTGTCTCTTGTTCCAGAATCGACGCGACGCCGTCTTTTTCGGTGAGCACGTAAACGGTCGAGTCCTGAGTCTTCCAAGGATCTCGCCGGTATTGCTGCGCCAAGGCGCGAAGCCCTGCGCCGACTCCGTTGAACGTACTCGGCACGCTAAAGGTCCGCGTGTTGTCGATGACCCATTCCCACGGCACGATGCCAGCTTCGCGGAGTTTGCAGAGCATCTTCCCAAGGTTTTTGTATGCCGTCTCCACCTTCGGCAACGTGTAACGACCGACGAGCTGATAGAACAGCGATCGCAACGTCATCGGGTGCGTGAGCTTCAGCACGGACATAATCGCGGTGCGCACGGCGTCGAGTTGCTGCGGTGTGCGTCTTGTCGCCTTCGCGTGTTTTGGAGTCTTCAATTTCATGCTTTAGGCCCGTCGTTGTTGGTGAATCGTCGGTGCGTTTGCTCTTGCTGCGCGGTACAGTCGTAGACATTCAGAGCAGAAGTCGAGCGGGAAGCCGTGAGCTGCGCGGCGTAGACACTCGGCGCAAAGTGGTTCCATGCGGCGTCCATCAAAACGGGTCGTCGTCATCGTCGAAGCCTTTCTCGGCGACGCGGGTTTTGTTTTTCTTAACTCCGCTGATTTCTAAAAAAGGATGACGTAATCCGTTTTTGCCAGAAGAGTGAGCGGTCTTATCGCGATAAGTATTTAAATGAACTGGTACAGGCTCAGGAACAGGTACAGGTACAGGTACAGGTACAGGCACTGCAATTGTTGTGCAGTGTGTTTGCAGGGTAGGAGAAAACACTTTTGTCGCGTCGCCTAAACCCTGCATCGACCCTGCATTAGTCTGCGGAGTACCCTGCACAGTGTTTGCAGGAATAGAAGGCACGATTCGTTCTCGAATAATCACATTCCCGGCAACGATGGCATCGTTGTATTTCTTCCGTTCGCCAGTGTTGAGGCGTCGCGTGCGTGGCAACTCTCCGTTTGCGAATCGCTCCAAACGACGCGCCAATTGTCCGTGTACGGCTTCGTCGGCGGAGTCTGGCCAATCATGAACAATCAGCCTGTACTGGTCGTCGGTGTCGATCCAGCGTGACGCGACCAATGCGGAGATGAACGCCGACGGATCTCCCGGCCATTCCAGCCAGAGAGCGATTTCGAGGTCGGTGTACTTGCCGATGTTTCCTGCTGGTGTGTATCTCGCGGTGAAGTGCCAGAGAGATTCGAGGAGGCCAAGTGTCGCGAACTTGCTGAGCTTCAGAATGCCCTTCAGTGCGCCAAACTTTGGATGATCCAACACGCCCCTAAGCGCCATGATGAACCCGCTTCCGTGGCGTCGGCTTCGTCTCTGTTTTGACTGCGCCGTTCGCGGGTTTTCGTGTTATCTTTTGGTCATCCATTGGGTTTCATCCTGAAGGCTTCCGTTGTGCGGCGGGAGCCTTATTTCCCGCTCAACTTGTCGATCAGCCACGCCTTCGGCACAAGCACGCGTGTACCGATGCGAATCGAAGGTATGGTGCCTGCCCTGCACGCGTCGTAAATCGCAATCTTCGAAACGTTGTCGGTGCCGATGAGTTTGTGAACCTCATCGACTGAGAACGTGCCTTCGAGCTGCTGCGCTGATTTCGCCATCGTCGGTGCTCCTCGCGTATGCCGACACTAGCGCGAATGCGCCCCGATGGAAAGAGGTCTAACTCATTTATTTCAAAGACACTTATTGCGCGTTGCGCTTGGTGCAAAGTGTCTTTTTTGGAAAGAAATAATCTATGTCGCACAAAGCAAAAGGCAACGTCGCGACGATGCGCAAATTATCTGTAACTGCGACAGGCACACAAAAAAAGTGACGACTGGTCGACAGGTTTAGCGGTCGAGCTGGTTGTGGCGGGGGGGTATCTAGGCGTGCACTTATCTGTACAGACTTTCATCAGTATAAAAAGGTGAAGACTCAAAACAGCGAAAGGATGCCAGTGTGATTATCACCGTGACGAGCTTCAAAGGCGGCGTCGGCAAGACAACCACGGCGATCCACTTGGCGGCGTACTTTCAGCAATTCGCCCCGACGTTGCTGGTTGATGGCGATGCTATTCGGAGCGCGACTAGATGGAGTCAACGCGGCGACGGTGCCGGGTTGCCCTTCAAGGTCGTCAATCACGCCCAGATGGTCAATCACATTCGCGACTATCAGCACGTCGTCATCGACACGGAAGGCAATCCGTCTGATGACGACTTCAGAGACTTGGCCCAAAATTGCGATTTGCTGGTCATCCCTGCCGTTCCTGAGACGGTGGCGACGGATGGCCTAACGTTTACGCTCGGGAAGCTCCACGCACTAAATAACGAGCGATACCGGGTGCTCTTGACGATGGTGCAGCCGAAGCCCCGCACCGATGGCGAGCAATTACGCGCCATGCTCATCGAAAATGGCATTTCTGTTTTTGCTGCTGAGGTTCCGCGCCTAGTCGCCTTCGAGAAGGCGGCGACGGATGGCGTGCCGGTCTATGCCGCAAAAGATGCGCGTGCGGAGCGTGCGTGGAAGTCTTATCAATCTGCTGGAAAGGAAATTACCCATCATGGCAAACACACAAACAAAGAACGGGAAGTTCGGAGGCTTGCGACAACTCACGAACCAGCCCGACTTACCGACGGCCGAAATAATCACGATAGGAAGGCCACGCGGAAAAAACAGTAATCCCGCCTTTGAACAAACTTCGTTGCTGCTTCGGAAGACAACCAAAAGAGCGGTGCGGCGACGGCTCGAAGATTTGGAGATAGACAAGGACATGTCCGAGTTTGTTGAGGATTATTTGATTGAATGGTTGGCCAAGACTGCGCCGAAAAGTTAGCGTTTTCTACTTTTCTACTTGTAAAAGTTTAGGCGGATAAAATTTGAAACTTCTAAAAATGCATGGCACTAACAAAGACGGCGACGCCGTGTCGCTGAAACGTGGCGATGGCTCAATCATGCGTCGATGGGTCGATGTGGAAGCCATCTTCGGCCCTGAGTCGGAAGATCCCAGTTACCTGCACGTCGTCATGGCTCAGTGCGGTTTGCCGTATCGCGACCCCAAAGGGTTGCCTTTCTACAAACGAAGCAACGGTCACGCTGAGCTGGCGATCACCCCCGGCCTGTTATGGAATCCAAATACTCGTCAGAGCGAGTTGCAAGGCATCCCATACGGCCCCAAGGCGCGGCTCATCACGCTGCATCTATGCACGGAAGCGGTACTCAAAAGGAGTCCCGTTATCTCCGTCAAAGAGAGTATGTCGGCGTTCATGCAAGATATGGGAATCGCAGTGAGCGGCGGTAAGACGGGAAGCATCGGCGGGTTCAAAGAGCAACTGAATCGGTTGTCGGCTGCGCGAGTGCAGTTTTTCCTGCATAACGAGGAAAAGGTGCTCATGGTGAACCCTGCCCCGATGATTCATAAGCATGAGCTGTGGTTTCCCAAGAACCCAAAACAGCAAACGTTGTGGCCTTCAGAGGTCACGCTGTCGAGTGAGTTTTACGATGCCCTGATACATCATGCGGTGCCGCTCGCACCCTACGCGATTCGAGCACTTCAGCAATCCGCGATGGCGTTGGATGTGTACTTCTGGCTGGCTCATCGTCTGTGCCGCATTCCGCACTATCAGGTATCGCGGATTTCATGGTTCGCGTTGCAGCGTCAGCTAGGCTCTGAGTACGTCGATCCCTACAAGTTCCGACAGGACTTCAGAGAGGCTTTGGCGAAGGTAAAAGTCGTCTACCGGGAAGCCAAGGTGAGCTTCGATTCCAACGGCGTTTTAGAGCTTCGACAGTCAAAACCCCCGGTGGAAAAAATCATCAGCGGCGACAAGATAAAAGCCTTTAACTAGCTGATTACAAAGCGATTTTCTACGCATAAGTGGGTAGATGCCTTATTCCTGCCCCAAAAGTTTTCCACGCATAAGTGGGTAGATAGGAAAGACGCGGGTTTTAGAGTTTTCCACGCATAAGTGGGTAGATTCGTACCAGTTTTCCACGCATAAGTGGGTAGGTCTTTAACCGGTAGTTTTAAAAGCTTTCCGGTAGTTGTTTTTAAAACACTTCCCGGTAGTGATGAAGCCCGCGAATGTGAATTAAAACCCCAAAAAGCCAAAAACAAAGACTTCCCAATGAGGTCAGGGGTTGGGAGCGACAAATCCTGCCCTAAACCGGGTCGCAATCGCTCAGAATTGACCTACACGGCGTCGGCGTCGTTCCGGTGAGGCTTCGCACCCTTCCGCACCGAAAAAATCGTTCCTAGAGCATTTGTTTTTCAGAAACTCGGTGACGGGTCGAAACTGTCCGGTTTCCGGAGGGTTTGCCGGTCAGAATTACCCACGACAATGTGATTTGTCGTCGGCAAACCGTGGCGGTAAGTGTTAAGTACTTTAAAGTTAACTCTTATGAGCAAGGGTCTAGGTGGATTACAGCGAGGGATTCTGGATTGTTTGGTCAATCCTCCAGCGGAACCCCAAGTGAAGTTCGGCCCCCGGATGGAAGTGGAAAGAGGCGTGTACGATCTGCGGATTGTTGCCCGGTATGTATCTGGCGGGGATGCGGCAAAGCTGGATGTCGATGAGGTTGCGGATTTGCCGGGTCTGTCGAGAGCGAAGTGGCGTCAGTTTTACCTCTATCCCGACGCGTCTTTCTCCGCTGCCTTTAGTCGAGCGGTGCGTTCGCTGATTAGGCGCGGACAACTGGAAGTGGTTCATCGCTTCCACCGTGGAAAGCTGAGCAGTCAGATACGCTTTGTGCGTCTGTGCTCGAAATCGACCCGCAATTAGAAAAAGCGGTTCACGGTCCAGTCAGCCCGTAAACCGCTCTCTGATTCCCTTGCCTTGCAATTCAATTCAAGCGGCTCTCGCTCTCGCTCTCGCTATCGACCCGAAGGCCACTCAGCACTCGCACACGCACTCACCGCGTGCCGCAAGTATGCGCCTAGGCCGACAACTTTTTCAACTCCCTTACGTGGTCGACAGCGCCCCCGCTTGTTCAGCGAGTTTTTGCAGCTCCACCAAGAATGCTTTGTCGTCGTCTCCGGTGTCGCCTTCGAGCATGGCGGGATCATCGGCGGGATTGTTGTCGGCGTCGTCGTCGTCATCGTCGAGGCCGTCGAGCATCGACTTCAGGTGAATACGGATTCCCCGCTGATGGCGGTCGATGGCCTTTCTGTGTTCGTCGATGGCCTTCAAATGTTTGGCCCGGTCGTCATCGCTGAGACTCTTCACCCCAGAGATAACGGCGGATTCGTTCATCGGAAAAGTGACGACGCTGATCTCCCAAAGTTTCAATTCACTCAGGTGGCGAATGTCGCCGTCGAAGGTCGATTGAATGGTGTCGTAACCAATGGACATTCCCTTCACGATTCCAGCCTTCATGAAGGTGTGCGCCTTTTTTGCGGTGGGATCTGAAAGCTCCAAAACGCCGTTGACCTGAATCCCGTCGCGACCGTCGGTGACGACACAGTGTCCAATCGGATTCGAGGGATCATGCTGCCAAAGCACAGGAAACTTTTTCCCCGCGCTGAGAGTTCGGCTGAATGCGCCGGGATCGATGACATCGTTCCCCAGGTCGACGTTGTTGTAAACCGCGCCGAGTCCGACGAATTGTCCAGCGTCGTCGATGCTTTTTATCTTGAGACTAAAATCATGCCGTTCCATGTTTGCTCCCTTCCGGTTGCCTAATGAAGAATGCGCGGAACCCGCATAAACACAGGCTCCGCGTCGAGTGCCACTATTCACTATGGACTGGTCGAAAATGTCCCCGAGACGAAACTGTTCGGCCGCTTGGTGAGTAAGCAGAGGCGGCGCTCACCCCTCACCCCGATTAAATTTCTGGTCCAAAAGTCTGCATGCTCCGTCGAGATTTCCACGACGGTTTCCATGCGGTCTTTAATTTCCGTTGCGGCTTGATTGCCTGAACCCACCAAGAAAATTCCTTGAGGGATGCTGGTCGTGTACACGAGGTCGAGTCCGAAGATATTCGGTCGCGACGTGTTCTGTGGATCTCCGAGGATGTACCGACCCAAGCTGTCTTTGGTCAAACGAAGTTTCCAATAATCGTTTGTGTTGATGACGACGAAAGTCGGATCGATCTCTTTCGCCGTGTTGATTTGCTGAATGGCCGTGCCGATGACATCGATCATGGTCCATCCGGAGACGGCGTGTAGAAGCGACGGGTTGAATGCCTGCGCCTGCGGAAGCAAACCGTGCAAATTCTCCCCGGTGTCATCCCCTGCAAGCAACTGCAACTCTTCTTCAAGGTCGATGTAGAAAAGTAGGCTTCCCTGAATGATTGACATCAGGCTTGGTAGATCGTCGAGCACTTGACGCGTGGCAGGA
>NZ_JACHEB010000019.1:15253-15392 GCF_014201335.1 Tunturiibacter gelidiferens | reverse complement strand
CGCCGGTCTCCTTGTCTCCCGCGCTTCCAGCGCGTCGATAACTGGGAGCTTAACGCATCCCGCTGGAGACCGGCCTTCTCATCCCATCTGTTATCACCAATTGAGACCAGCGAGAATCGAAGTTAGAGTTATCGATAGC
>NZ_JACHEB010000019.1:0-15155 GCF_014201335.1 Tunturiibacter gelidiferens | reverse complement strand
GCGCGACTCTTCAGGCGCGCCATAGCGATGAAGTACACGGCCAATGCGGGATCCTCTTTGCTACCTCAACTTTCCGTACTCCTCTTTCGCCTGTTATCACCAATTGAGACCAGCGAGAATCGAAGTTAGAGTTATCGATAGCGCGACTCTTCAGGCGCGCCATAGCGATGAAGTACACGGCCAATGCGGGATCCTCTTTGCTACCTCAACTTTCCGTACTCCTCTTTCGCCTGTTGCAGGACAGGAACGTCGAGGTCCGCGTCTTTCCATAGGATCAGGAAGTCCTGGTAGGTCTCTTTGGCCTTGGGGATGTCACCCTCCAACACATAAGCGCGGCCGAGGCCAAGATGGGCAAGCGCACCGATGGGTTGATTCAGGACGAGGCCGCGATGGTCGAGGATCTTCTCGAACTCGGCGGCTGCTTCGCTACCCCGACGGGCAGCCAGATAGGCTTCACCACGCACAAAAGACTGGAAACATCGCGGTCCAATCCAGATCAATGGCTCTCGTTTCCCCAAGTTCATAAGGTGCGGCAATCCGTAGAACCTGAATGGCGCCAGAAGCATATCCTTTGTTGAGTGCAAGCCTTCCACGGAGGCTCGGCAGATAGTTGAACTGCACAATTGTGTCTTCCGGAAACCTCTTGTTCAAATCGTCGGCCAGCACCTTCGCTCGCGCGTCATCCTTGCTATAGGCAAACACGAGCGCAGCAAAATACTGCAGATCGCGGCCGCTCGAGAGCTTCAATGCCAAAGTGGCGCGTCGTCGCGCTTCGCCGGTGTTGCCGAACCAGACTTCTCTCAGTGCGGAGGTACCAGAGTAGAGTGCGGGCGCGTCCTTCTCTCCGGCGCGTTGGGCGCGGTCCATCGCGCGGCGGCTAAGCTCGCGGGCGTCTCTAAGGCGCCCTGAATAGGCGGCAGTATCGCCTTCCATACTCAACATCTGGTGCTCCCATTCGGTAGAGACACCTTTGCAACGTGTTGGACCATCGCCGCCCTATCGTTCTGCGCGAATGCCAGGAATACATGGCGGCATCGATGTAGGAGGTATGTAATTTGCGTTCAAGAGCCTGCGCGTAGGTAGCCTTCGCTTCATCGAAGCGATTTAGAGCGGTGTACGCACGAATACTGAAAGCGTTGGCGAGGGCAAAGTGAGGACGCAGACGAACTCCCTCGGTGGATTCTTCCACTGCTCTCTCATATTGTCCAACGACCGGCAAGACTGCTGCACCCAGGTATACCTGCGGCAGCTCTGAGCGCGGATAATCCTGGATCCGGAGATCGCAGGCTTCTATGGCCTCTGGATGTTACCGGTTACTCCTTTATGGTAGGTGGCAGTGTTCCAATACTTATCCGCCTCACTGGCCCGGTCGCGCAGTTCATAGGCCTTTGTGCGGTACTCCATTGAGAGGCCGGGTTCAAGACCAGTGGTTGCCTGGACGCCCAGGTAGGCGTACGCCACCGCAAAATTCGGGTCGAGTTCGACAGCATGTTTGAAAAACGGCGTCGCCGCTTCCGGCCCTTTTGTCCTCATTGCTTGCATGGCGGAGGTGTAAGCTTTCAGGGCATCAAGCGAGGGTGTCATCGCCTCCTCCAAAGGAGTGTCAAACTTCTGGATCGTGCTTAGAGACTCGCCCAGCTTATTCGGTATCTAGACGGACACCTTTCCAAGTGCATTAAGCACATGGTTCTCGTCACTCGCCTGTGCCTCCGTGCTCGCCAGCGTTTTTCCGCTCTCGCAGTTGACTGCCTTAAGGTTCAGAAGGTACTGAGTGCCAATCCTGTCAATCGAACCATCGAGCACCGCGGCGCTCGCCGTCCGTTGGCAGACCTCTCGCGCGATTGCCGATACCAGCTTTGCATCGGCGGGCTGGCCCATCAGACCGAGAGTCTGCTGGATCTTTTCGTCAGAGACAATGCTGAGAAAGGGGGACTGTTCCAGCTGGATGGAGAGCCCTTGCCGCAGCGTGCCGTCGAAGACCGGATCGCCGGTGGCGTTGGCGAAGTCCGCGAGCACCAGCACATCTTTGTCCGTGGGCGGTTTGGCGTGCGTGCGCTGCTGCCAAAGGAAGGTCCCGACGGCTGTCAGAATAACCGCGGCGATTGCAGCGATCCCGTACCTCAGCAGAGGGTTGTCTTTTGGGCTGACGGCAACCGGAGTTGCGTCCGTTTTCAAGAGCTCGGGATCTTCGCGCGGTGCGGCGATTTCATGAGCGGCTTGATAAGTGGCGTCTATCCGGTGCACTTCAGGAACAAGGAACCGATATCCTCGCTTTGGAATTGTCTCAATGTATCGGGGATCGTCGGCGTTATCGTCCAACGCCTCACTCAGCTTGCTCACTGCCACGCGGAGTCTGCCATCAAAATCAACGAACGTATCGCCCGGCCTGAGGCGGCTTCGAAGTTCCTCTCGGCTGATGACCTCTCCGGCGTTTTCGAGCAGCGCGACGAGGAGCCGATAGGGTTGCTCCTGTAGCCTTATGCGTCTCCCGTTCTTCAGGAGTTTCCCCGAGGTGGGTTTACCTCAAACGGACCGAATCCATAGACAATTCCGGGCTGTGTCCGCACACTTGGCACCCAAAATTATAGAGGACTGATCAGGAGTCGAGTCTACCATTGCGTGACGCCGGTTAACAGCCTTCCTTACTCACTTGAAACGCATGGGCTTAGCAGTTAACAAAGCCTTCACGACAAGTTGATTTGACCTTCAGGGTCGCGTGGGTTCTGACGCCCCTGCAACCGGTTGATCGCCCCTTGGTTCTAATAATCCGAGAGCAACACGTTAGACTAGGAACTCGCCCGGAAGTCAATTTATAGACGAGGTCAGCGCCTATGCTTATCCGATCCGCGTTCGACCTTCAATTTCATCTACCGAGCCCTTCGGTAGTCGTTGCTCTTCTGCATCTACATCCGTCGCTACACGAGCGACTTCGGTCCGCTGATGAACTGCTGGTTGAACACCTCGGTACGGGGTCTTTTGTCGGTGCCGAGCCACGAGTGGCCATTACACCGAGTGACTATACCGACTCCTTCGGAAATATCTGCTCACGCTTTGTTGCTCCAGCCGGTCACCTGCGAATCTCCGGAACAAGCCTGATTGAGTCGGAGAATCGTCCCGATAAGAGTTATCCCGATGCTCAACAGTCATCGATCGAGGACCTTCCGACCGAAGTCCTGCAGTTTCTGCTGCCCAGTCGCTACTGCGAGGTTGATCGCTTTGGCGGGATAGCTCATGACCTGTTTGGGTCCATACCAGCAGGCTGGGCGCGGGCCACGGCGATCCGCGATTGGGTTCACGAAAAGGTGATCTTTAACTACAACGCCGCGCGACCAACCAAGACCGCGATGGATGTCTTCACGGAGCGCGTAGGTGTGTGCCGAGACTTCCAACACCTTGCGGTAACGCTTTCACGATGCCAGAACATACCGGCTCGTTATGTGACTGGCTACATCGGGGACATTCAAAGACCCTCTAGCGGGCTCGGCGACTTCAGCGCGTGGTATCAGGTCTTTCTCGATGGACAGTGGATCGATCTAGATGCCCGCCATAACTATCCTCGCCTTGGCCGAATTTTGATGGCGACGGGAAGAGATGCGGCCGACGTAGCCATGACAACCAGCTTCGGCGCGGCAAACTTAACTTACTTCTATGTAGATTCCTGGGAGGTAGATGCAGTAGGAAAGAAAGTCCCACTTCCCAAACGTTCCCAGGCTGTGCCGACTCTAATGAACCGCAGCGAATCAAGTATGCCCACGCAGACCAACGGCACCCAGGCCTGTCCAATACAGACGCAAGCCGCTACCACCTAATACATTAGATTTGAGCAAGAGGCGGATCCTCTTACGACCGCACGAGGGTGAATGGGAACCAAAGTTCAGGTGCACCACAAATCACGGTACCACTATGAAAAGCCTGTATGGTTAGGACCACAGATCATTCAGCTGCGTCCTACCCCGCATTGCCGCACGCCCATTCTCAGTTACTCGTTGGAGATCGAGCCGACTGATAGCGTCTACTCCTGGCAGTTCGACCCACTGGCAAATCATGTAGCTCGGGTCGTCTTTTCCAGTCAAGCATCCGAGTTTATCGTCACGGTGGATCTGATTGCCGATATGACTCCGGTAAACCCGTTCGCCTTTCTCCTAGAACCTGAGGCCGAGAGGATACCTTTTAGCTACAGACCTGAGGTGGCGAGAGATCTGGAGCCATTTCTAGCGGTCGAGGCTGCCGGACCGCTTCTCAGAGAATTCGTGGGGAGCGTTCGCGGCCCGCAGCCGACCATCGTTTTCCTGCTCAAGCTGAACGAGCGGCTACGGAATGAGGTCGCGTATATAACGCGGCTTGAGCATGGGGTGCAAAGCTGCGAAGAAACTCTTTTAAGGAGTACGGGGTCGTGTCGCGACTCAAGCTGGCTCCTGGTACAAGTATGCCGTCAACTAGGTCTCGCAGCCCGCTTCGTCTCGGGATATCTCATTCAGTTGGCGGATCATGAAAGGTTCGCGGAAGAAGATGCCCGGAAGACCGACTCGGCAGATCTCCATGCCTGGGCTGAAGTCTATCTTCCAGGAGCAGGTTGGATTGGCTTGGACCCCACTTCAGGTCTGCTGACGTCAGAGGGACACATCCCCCTCGCTTGCAGCACCACGCCAGGCAATGCTGCGCCCGTACACGGTACCGTTGAGCCAGCCGGTGTAGAGTTTACTTACGAGGTGACAGTGCGCAGGATGGATGAGGCTCCAAGCCTGACTACCCCGTATAGCGAACACGATTGGAACGAGATACGAGAGCTGGCGTATCACGTCGATCGTGACTTGAAGGCCCAAGATGTGCGGCTCACTATGGGTGGCGAGCCAACCTTTGTCGGCATCGATGACGCAGAGAGCGCCCAGTGGAATGTTGAGGCGCTCGGCCGGCAAAAGCGTAGCGCAGGATTATCGCTGATTCGTTCCATCCGGCAGCGTACAGCGTTGGGTGCGCTGCTTCATTTTGGTCAAGGCAAATGGTATCCGGGTGAACCGATGCCACGTTGGGCGTTCCACTGTATCTCGCGCAAGGACGGTGTTCCGGTGTGGGAGAACGGCGACCTGTTCGCTTTAGAGAGCAAGAACGATGGCTATGGCAACCAGCAGGCCTATGAGTTTTTACAGGCGCTGAGTCGGCGTCTTGGAGCTGAACCGGGAAATATTCTGCCAGCGATAGAGGCTCGCTCCACACAGGAGGAACCGGCTGGCTTCGTTCTCCCATTGCGACGACGTCAGCCCGGCGGGCACCTGGCTTGGTCGAGCCAGCTCTGGTTCGCAAGACCGGCGACGTTCACTTTGTCGGTTGGCGACTCACCGATCGGCTACCGGATCCCTCTCGAAATGATGCCCTGGGTCGCACCCGATGTTCTTGAACACGAGCTTGGCGAGGATGGACAAGTGGCGCTACCGTCGGCAGCTGCGCGACGGCCGGAGATGTTCAGTCAGAATCCCAGGCCAGATCCACTACCGGCGATTGCAGAGGATGCGGTCTCGGCGCAGGAGCTTATTCGACCGTCGCTCTGCGTACAGGCTCGTGACGGGCGACTGCATGTCTTTCTGCCCTATGTCTCGGTGCTGGCAGACTATCTCGACTTGGTAGCGGCTGTAGAGGAGACAAGCCAATATCTGCAAAGGCCGGTATGGATCGAAGGTTATTCAGCGCCGCCAGACCTCCGGCTACAAATCTTCAGCCTCACGCCGGATCCAGGTGTGCTCGAAGTCAACATGCCACCCGCGTCGGAGTGGGATGAACTGGAGTCGCTTCACGAAGTGCTTGCCGAAGAGGCGCCGCGGCATCGTCTTATCGCAGGAAAATTTGGCTATGATGGAACGCATCTGGCGACCGGGGGCGGGAACCATATTACTCTGGGCGGCGCGACCATTGAGGATAGTCCCATCCTGCGGCGTCCGGACGTGCTGCGCAGCATGGTTTCCTTTTGGCAGAATCATCCGTCTCTTTCCTATCTCTTTGCAGGCATGTACGTGGGTCCTACAAGCCAGTACCCTCGCGTTGATGAAGCGCGGGTCGATGCGCTCTACGAACTCGAAGTGGCGTTTAGCCATCTTCCCGCAGGCGATTGTCCGCCGTCCATCGTGGATGGCCTATTCCGCAATCTGCTGGTTGACGTAACCGGCAACAGTCATCGCGCCGAGTTCTGCATCGATAAGCTTTACCCGCCGGAAGGTCAAGGTCTCCGGTTCGGGTTACTGGAGCTGCGTGCCTTTGAAATGCCTCCGCACTACCGCATGGGTCTTCTTCAGACACTGGTCGTGCGTGCACTCGTTGCGCTTTTCTGGAAGAAGCCTTTTACCGGAGAATTGCTACGTTGGGGGACTGCACTCCATGATCGTTTCATGCTGCCGCATTTTGTAGAGCGCGACTTCATCAATGTGCTCGACAACATTCGTGGCGGGAACTTTCCCTTCGTTAATAAGTGGTTCGCCTCACACTTCGAATTTCGCTTTCCGAAGATCGGCGAGATCAAAGTCGATGGAGTGCGACTTGAACTGAGGCAGGCTCTGGAGCCGTGGAATGTGCTGGCGGAGGAGACTACGTCCGGAGGGACAGGCAGAAGTGTAGATTCTTCCCTCGAACGGATACAGGTGAAAATCAGTGGTTTCACCGTGGCATCAAGGTACGCCGTCACATGCAATGATCGAAGCGTGCCTCTCCATCCATCCGGAATCCCAGATGAGGCTATTGCGGGTATCCGATATCGAGCGCGCCGATTGTCTACCGCGCTGCACCCAACCATTCCGGTCCACACTCCTCTTACCTTCGATCTGATCGACACATGGAAGGAACGCTCCGTGGGGCGCTGCGTCTACTATGCAAGTCAGCCTGATGGGACACTGCACACCACTCGCCCTGCCGATGCAGCGGAGGCAAGGGAGCGTCGCTTGAGGCGCTTCGTCATCACCACTCCACCTAACCACATCGTACCTACACCTCCATCGGAGAACAACCCGGTCTTCCCGATGACTCTCGACCTCCGCTGGCCTGCGCCTTTAAATCATCCACGCATCTCTGGTCTGAATTCGGCGGAGGAAAGTCAACCATGATTGGAGATCTCTACCAGTCACCACTGCGATATGGCGGGGCCTACGAAGAATCCTCCGTGGATGGTATCACTCCCCGCCCCCATTGGGCGGGGCTCATGGCGTCTCTGCAATCGATCGGGCCAAACGAGTTGGCCTTCCGTTGGACTCAGGCAGAACAGCGGATCCGCGAGAACGGGATCACTTACAACATGTACGGCGATCCGTTAGGCGCTCATCGTCCCTGGAAGATTGATCTTGTTCCGCTGTTGATTCCCGACGAGGAGTGGCGCTTTATAGAAGCTGGTATCATCCAACGCGCGGAACTTCTGAACCTGGTCCTCGAAGATCTTTATCATTCGCAGACCTTGCTCAAGGACGGCCTTCTTCCCGCCGCGCTACTCTTTGCGAACCCCGCATTTCTGCGACCGTTGGTTGGAGTTAAAGTTCCACGTAACAGTTATCTGCACATGCTGGCTTTTGATCTCGCGCGATCTCCTGACGGGAAGTGGTGGGTGTTGGCGAATCGCACCCAGGCGCCTTCCGGCAGCGGCTACGCCTTAGAAAATCGATTGATCGTATCCGAACTGCTTCCCGAGCTCTTCCGCACCTCCAACGTTCAAAGGCTTGCGCCGTTCTTCCGTGCACAGCGGGATGCGCTCGCGCAATTGTCTGAACAAAGTAACCCTCGAATAGTTCTGTTGACGCCTGGTCCCCACAACGAGACCTACTTTGAGCATTCCTACCTCGCCAAATATCTCGGCTTCACCCTTGTGGAAGGAGCAGACCTCACGGTCCGAGACCGGTGTGTCTTCATCAAGACTGTTGGCGGCCTTGAGAAAGTAGACGTCATCTTGCGTCGCGTTGACGATGATTTCTGTGATCCGCTGGAGTTGCGTGGTGATTCGCTGCTTGGAGTTTCTGGCCTTGTAGAAGCCGTCGTCGCGGGCAACGTCAAGGTGGCGAATGCGCTTGGCAGCGGGGTCATCGAATCAGCTGCTCTTATGCCATTTCTTCCTGGTCTGGCCGGACACCTCCTTGGGGAGGAACTCAAACTGCCCTCGGTTGCGACCTGGTGGTGCGGGCAGGAGCATGCTCTGAACTGGGTCACTGACAACCTGCAATCAGTTGTCGTCAAGCCAGCGTTCTCTTCAGTCGGAATGGAGCCGGTATTCGGTTCAGAGCTGACGGCGTCCGACCGTGAGAAGTTTCTAGAGCGCTTACGCACCAGTCCGCATGAATTTGTCGCACAAGAACAGGTTCAACTTTCGACCGCACCCGTATGGGAGAATGAATCCCTACATTCCCGCAGCGTAGTCTTGCGCACCTATGTCGTGAACACCGGAACCGGCTGGTTGGCGTTTCCAGGGGGTCTGGTGCGTGTCGCCGAAGCTCAAGGCTCAGTAGTTTCCATGCAGCGGGGAGGTCACAGCAAGGACGCGTGGGTACTCTCCGACAGGCCAGTCGATACCTTCAGCTTGCTGCCCCCGCGCAATGAGCTTTTGCAACTGCGCCGCGCGTCGCTGGTAGTCCCCAGCAGTGTGGCCGACAATACCTTCTGGCTGGGCCGCTACGTGGAGCGAGCTGAAAATCAGGCGCGGATCCTTCGCTCCCTTATTCCGAGGATTCATCTTGCAGAGGATGCAGAATTGGTAAGTCTCACGTGCCTCACTGCTTGCCTTGGGACGCGCTCTGCTCGGATTGCCGACCGTAGGCGCGGACGACTTAGCTTCAACGCATTGCGGAGAGAGCTGCTTTCGTTGCTGACCGATCATAAACGGACCGATAGTTTAGCCGCCACCCTGGCGGAGGTATCCCGCATCGCGGACAGCGTGAGCGAGCGTCTTTCAGGAGACATGATGATGCTGCTCGGTCATTTGCGTGATTCGGTCAAGTCTCAAAAAGGTACGTTTTTGACTAGCTACACTCCGATGTTGACCAAGTGCCTGGAACTCCTTTCGGCGTTTTCGGGGATGGAGCGGGAAAACATCAATCGCGGTTCCGGGTGGCTCTTTTTAAGTCTTGGACGCCGTCTTGAGCGGGCGATCTACCTGACACGTGAACTGCGCCACATCACTAAGCCCCTGGCGGTCGAGAACTGGGCTTATCTCGAACGGTTGCTGGAGGTTGCCGATAGTACGGTGACTTATCGCACGCGTTATTATGCGATGTTGCAGCCACTTGCCGTCCTCGACATTCTGATGGCGGACGAGACAAACCCTCGCTCTTTGGATTTTCAACTAGGCCATTTAACCGACCTTTACGCTAAACTGCCGCGACATCTCCCGGCAGATCTGCAGGCAATGCAGGACGCCGTGGGCTCTTTAAGGCGGATTGACCTTCAGGGTATGACGAATCGCCTCAACGAGCCGAGCTCTTACCCGGTTGATAGATATGAGGAAGTCGAACAGTTTCTGGCTCGGCTCGAGAACCTGCTTCCGTCATGGTCAAACAATCTTTCCAGCCACTATTTCAGTCATGCGCGTACGCTGCCGATCACCATGGGGAACGATTGAATTGATTTACAACGTCAGCCATCGGACGACGTATCGTTACACTTCCCCCGTGTCTGTCGGGGAGCACGTGGCGTGTCTGAAGCCTCGATCCTTCTCGCAAAATCGACTGGTACGCAACACGCTGCGCATTCATCCCACGCCTTCTACCCTGACTGAGCGTGCGGATTATTTTGGAAACATCCTTTCTTTCTTCACGGTGGAGGAACCTCATAGCGAGCTGACCGTTGAGGCAAGGAGCCAGGTCGACGTCGATAGGCAACCCTCGTCGTCCGCAAGTCTCTCGCGCCCGTGGGAAGAGTCCGCAAGGCCTCTCGCAGAAGATCACACTGACGAAGGACTGGCCGCGTACCAGTTCCAATTTGCATCTCCCCGCATCCGTCTCAACCAGAACTTTGCAGCGTATGCGCTCGAGTCGTTCACTCCCGGACGTCCTATGCGGGGTGCACTCATGGAGCTGACCTCGCGAATTCACTCCGAATTCCGCTTCGACTCGAAGGTGACCAACGTCCGCACTCCAGCAGAGGAAGTATTCAAAAAGCGCCAGGGAGTCTGCCAGGATTTCGCGCACGTGCAGATAGCTTGTCTGCGCTCAATAAATGTGGCGGCTCGTTATGTGAGTGGTTATCTGCGGACATATCCGCCACCCGGCAAGTCGCGCATGGTGGGCGCAGATGCATCCCACGCTTGGATCTCTGCCTACAGCCGGGACGAAGGGTGGCTTGATGCGGACCCCACAAATAATGTGGCTCCAACGGATGGCCATGTCACTCTGGCCTGGGGTAGAGACTACGGCGACGTCAGTCCTCTCCGCGGTCTTATCTTGGGCGGAGGCGGAAACGCTCTCAAAGTCGAGGTCGATATTGAACCGCTCACTTTTGAGCAAGTTGCGGCTTCGTTTCTGTAAGTCGGAGAAGTTACCGTGAATTTGTAGCCTTTTTTTCGCGAAGGTTAATCAAATGAGCTGCAAAGAGACCATGGGAGTGGGAGACTTATACTGCACCCTGGCGAAGCGACTCGGAGTTCTCACGTCGGCCGCTGACAATCCAGTATTCGTATGAAACATTTGGAGAGATTCTGTGCAGCGTGACTATGCGATCGATGTGAACCCTGTTTTGAAAGACAGCAAATATCCCACGGTACGATTTGTGACCACAGATAGAACTACGGGGGGAACAACAACCGTTGGTGGCGGAGAGATTACGGAACGGGCCCTTCGCTACTCTCTAAGACTTGAGAAGCTCTTACGAACAGACCAACTTGCGCACATCGAACAGCATCTTGACCGACAAGTTCCTTTCACCATATTTCTCACAATTGACGAAGAAAAGATGAAGGAAGCAAGACTCATCGACTAGATCGCTTTTTTCCATCGCATACAGGCTTCTCGCTCTAGATTCTAGCTTGACTACAAATCGCCAATCCGCTCATCGAGGAAAGATAGGTACCGATAGGTCGGCTCCTCGGAAGTGATCTGTGAGGAGACAAGAGGGCTGCAATTTCCCAACAGACTCGTTCCACTTTCTACACTTTACCCTTTTTGCCCGCCTGCGACGCCTGGCGTGCAGCGTGCAGTGAAGACAGTTTGTGCCATTGGCTCAGAGGAACAACTTACGAGCGGGTAACAAATCTGTCGCACCTTAGAGTGTTTGATTGACTGCCCTGTCCAGAAACGCGTCCTTGGCGGCGCGGCTCAGATTGACGCGTATATCTTTAGCGTGGCGTAATGCGAACGCAGGCGGTGAAGTTGGAGCGGTGATCGCTAAAAAGTCCGCGCGCTCCACATCTTCGAGAACGAATGCGGGCCGCCCATCCGTTGCCATAGGAGCGATCTCAACATGGCTCATCTCAAGGTGGAGCAGGTGTCGCAGGAAAAATCCATGCGCTGGCATGGGACCGAATACACCCGGATCCGGATATTTGTCCACCCCCTCAGGCGGCGTGATCTTTGCCTGCTCGGCGCTAATCCCGCCCTTGTGCTGCATGTAGAAGTTCGCGATTTTGATGTCTTCTATCGGGTAGCCCGGAATCCCCGAGAGGATGTTGCCGATGCTCGCGTCTGAGTTATAGGACACGATGTTAGAGACCAGGATACGACGTAGCGTGCCCACTCTCGTTGAATCTTTCGGTCCACGAAGTCGTGCACCGAGGCGAAAGAACAAAGGCCCGTAGATCAGGTTCCGCATGCTGATGTTGGAGATGGTAATGTCTTCGCACAAAGCTCCATCTTCACTCTCAAGCGAAAGGCTGTTGCAACCCTCAAAGACGCAGTTTGTGATCGTGATGTTCTTAAATCCACCGTTCGACTCGGTACCGCATTTGATACGGCCGGTCCGATAGATGTTCTCGCTCGACGGGAAGATCTTGTAGCTTCCGTCGAGTACACTGCCTAACTGGTAGTAGCCGGTGACGGTGCACCCTGTGATAGTGACGTTTTCCGTCGCTCGTGCATAGCCGAGCGCATAGCTCGACTTAGGGCAGATGCCGTCATCCCAGGGCGAGTTCACCGTGCAGTTCGAAACGTGTACGTTCTTGCAACAATCTAGATCGATTCCGTCGCGATCGGTGTCGATGGTTAGGTTGTCGACGGTCAGATTGTCCACGCCGGTAAGCAACAGGCCGAAGTGGCCGCCCTTGAGGATACTGAAATCGCGAAAAATGACATTGCGGCAATTCTTTAGTGCGATGGCCTTGTTGCCAACGCCATTTTGTTCTGCTTCGTAGATCGGGTAATCGCCACGACGTTCACCCTTGATCCATCCGCCGAACGAAAGTCCTTTGCCGTAGATGAGTCCGGGACCACTGATTCCGACGTCATGGAGGCCCTCTCCCCAGATCAGTGAATTGTGCCAATGGTTATGGCCGTAGTCCTGGCAGGCGTCGTAAGCGGTCTTCGGTTCTGCCACATCGTACGCTCCTCCCATCTCACCTGTCGTCTGACCTGGTAATGGGGAACCGGCGGCGAGGATGGTTGCGCCCTGCGAGATATATAGATGCACCCGGCTGCGGAGGCGTATGGAAAAACAGAGATAGGTCCCAGCTGGAAATACGACCGTCCCGCCACCAGCAGCGGCTGCGGCGTCAATCGCTGCGTTAATGCCCGGGGAATCCAAGCTTCTGCCCGATCCGGTCGCTCCATGAACCCGTACGTCGAAAAACAAAGGAGTCATCACAGGACTGGCTGTGTTGGCTTGGCCAAACACCGAATTGTCGGTGAGACCGGCGAGGGCAAACGGAGCGAATTTGAGGATGCTGCGGCGTTGGTTATTCATTCGAGTAAGCTTATCAAGCCTGGAAGAAAGAGAACCTCGCTTCATACGAGCGCGCACCGCAGGCAAAGGACACCATTCCGGTAGCATCGTTCGGGCAGATTCTGTTGGTACGCGAGTGCCATCTAACAGGCACCCGCGTTGCTGTGGTTTGAGTCTTCAATACGGGAATTTGAGGAGACACAGCGAGTTGGGCCTGTCGGCCTCCGCAAGTTAGCAAATGAAGGTAAAACTCCATTCTTCCAGAGATCTGTACATCGCGCGAGTTCGAAGTCGTTCCGTTTCCATATATCAAAATTCGAAGAAGTTAGTGAGTTTCCAAAGTTCGATCCTAACGAATGTTGGTTGAACGCATTGAAGGCTGTATGCCGAGCTTGAAGTTGAGCCGTTCGTATACCGTTGTCGACTTCATCAACGAGAAATCAGTGTTCGTATATCGACCTGAGACGGAGCGATTACAGCACGCCGGCATCCAATAAAACATGAGTTCACCAGATCTTCCCTCAATGGCGCTACCTGACACGTCCAACTCCGACAGTCACGCCGTCCGTCTCGGCTTCGATAACACCTATTCGAGATTACCGGAGCGCTTCTACGCCCGGGTAAATCCAACACCGGTAGCGACCCCGCGCCTCGTGAAGCTGAATCTGGAACTGGCCCGTAGCCTTGAGCTCGACCCGGACGCGCTGGCGAGTGAACAAGGAGTGCAAATCCTGGCAGGCAACCGGGTCGCCGATGGGTCCGAACCCCTAGCGCTCGCCTATGCCGGGCACCAGTTCGGATACTTCGTACCGCAGCTCGGCGACGGCCGTGCCAACTTGCTAGGGGAGGTGATGGGGCGTGATGGCGTGCGCTACGACATCCAGCTCAAGGGCTCCGGTCCGACTCCCTTCTCCCGCCGTGGCGACGGCAGAGCCGCACTCGGTCCGGTCCTGCGCGAATACATCGTGAGTGAAGCAATGGCGGCGCTGGGCGTGCCGACCACCCGTGCCCTGGCCGCGGTCACCACTGGCGAACAGGTGTTTCGCGAAACGGTCTTGCCCGGAGCCGTTCTGACCCGAGTCGCGGCGAGTCATCTCCGTGTGGGTACCTTCCAGTACTTCGCCGCTCAGGGTGACACGGAAGGGATACGCAGGCTGGCGGACTATGCAATCGCCCGGCACTATCCTGAGGCCGCAGGTAAGAAGCGGCCGTATCGGGCATTGCTGGATGGCGTAATCGCTCGGCAGGCGCATCTGGTCGCACAATGGATGCTCTTCGGCTTCATCCACGGCGTGATGAATACCGACAACACCGCCATCTCGGGCGAAACAATCGATTACGGCCCTTGTGCCTTCATGGAAGCATACGAGCCAGACAAGGTGTTCAGCTCCATCGATCATCAGGGACGGTACGCCTATAGCAACCAACCCCGCGCCGCACTCTGGAACCTGACGCGTCTTGCCGAAACTCTGCTGCCCATCCTGGAATTCGAAGAGGGTAGCGAATCGACCGCGATCGCCTCGGCTAACCAGGCGCTCGCTGCCTTCGATTCCACCTTCGCAGCCGCTCGCGCCTCCGGCTTGCGTCGCAAGCTTGGCCTCTTCACGGAACGCCATGGTGATGCAGCGCTGGTCGAGGACTTGCTGCAGCGCATGGCCACTAACGGCGCCGACTTCACCTTGACCCTCCGCCGGTTGTGCGATGCCGTGGCCGGATCACAAGGAGACGAGGAAGTACGCAACCAGTTCGCTGACGCAGGGGCTTACGACCTATGGGCTTTCGAATGGCGCCGACGCCTGGAGGAAGAGCCCGTATCCGCAGAGGCGCGCGCTACTGCCATGCGGTTGGTAAATCCGGCGTACATCCCACGGAACCATGTGGTAGAGGCGGCACTAGACGCCGCCGTCGAGCTCCGGGACTTCCAGCCATTCGAGGACTTGCTGAAGATCGTGTCACGTCCCTATCAGGAAAGGCCGGGCTTGGAACGGTATGTCACGCCAGCCAGCCCGGAAGAATGTGTCCGACAGACTTTCTGCGGCACCTAAGCAGTCGGGCCACGATAGGTCAACCGATTCGAAGCTTGAACTCTCCAAAAACCTTTCTCGAAGCTCACGTCACTGTCCGTTACGGATGACATCAGTGTTCGTGAGGGTTGAGGGCTCGACTGCTTTAATCAGAAACCATCGTGACCAACCTTTGTTCATCACTGATCGACCTTCGGGCGCACAAATTGTTCTCGATGAGTGCATTGGCCTTCCATGAGAAGGCCGGTCCGTGTCAAGGGCATGTAGTTGGGCAAGTCATACTATTTTCGCCTTTCGCGAATCTGG
>NZ_JACHEB010000018.1 GCF_014201335.1 Tunturiibacter gelidiferens | reverse complement strand
AATCTGCATATCGATGATCCTCCTTATACCTGCCTACAAGATCACCCAGTCCAAACCAGGTGATCAAGCGGCGGACCATCTCAGTAACCCCGTTTCTCTCGCGAACGACGCTTACGATCGGTGTATTTGCTCATGCCGTTCGGCGCCTTGCGACTCGTTGCCGCGAGGGCCAGATCAATGGGTTGATGCCGGCCGTGTAGTACCTTCCCTCGGACTGAAGAGCCCACTCCTCTTGCCCTTGAAAGCAATGGGTATTCGATTCTTCGTCTCCATCATCCACGTCGTCTGCAAGTCGCAGATGAACTCGGGAGAGCGTGTCAAAACGAAAAGGCATTGCGATACGAATAGAACATTTCTTTTTGAGGGCCGTTGAAACCAGATGTCCTAGATCCGGCATGATGACTCTACGTTCTGTTGTGTCATAAAGAAGGATGCTCAGGCCGCCGGCATCTGACTCATAAGATCCAGTCCGATAGACGACAAGCAGCCATCGCTCGTCCGGCGACCAACCGATAGGTTCAAGAGAATTCGCTGTCCCCCGGAGAGATGAACCGTTCTCCAGTAAACCTGCTGAATGCGTTCTGAGCTTTGACTTGAGACGAAAAGCCGTATCGTGTTGAGGCATTCCATCGGCCCTGCCGCCCTCGCTTCGATAACCGCATAGGCTGTAAATCTGCCGTCAGCGGAAGTCACTTGCGCCGTACGCACAGTCTTGGGTCCTCTCCATTCAGCGCTTGGAGGGTTTTGCAAAGCAGGACACCCATGGCGGCTGGGTACCGTCCCCTCAGAAACCGATTTCCTGCGCGAAGAATGTCGAACAACTCAAGCAAAATACGACAACGCGCCACATAGGTGCTCCGTTACCGACTTTACATCGTAATATCCGCCTTCACATTTGTTCGGCAGTACGAAGTCCAGTTGCGGCGGAGTATAGGATCGAAGCGTATCCTATAAGGATTAGCGAGTCTCTTCGCATCTCGCCTTAAGCAGTTATTTGCTTCGCGCTAGACGAGCACCCTCCAAGTACGCAGCGGAATTACTGGAGCAGCTATGTTAAACAAAGGATCGGATGTAAGAAATCATCTTTCGAGTGCTCACAAAGCACACCTGGTGACATCACCGTCAGACCATCCCCGCGACGTCGATCTGAAAGCCAACGACTCACATCCAGAGAGCGGGAGTAAGAATCCAAGACCGATCGATGAGCGACAGGAAGCGAATGCGGGAAGCCAAACACAATAAGGGCAATTCAATCGCGTGTTTCGGAGCACTCGGCTATTCAATCATTGAGCTGTAAAAGAAGTAAGAGCCAGCGGTCTAAACGACTGCTGGCTCTTGTATTTTGTCGCCTAATGCACCGAACACAGGACGTTCAATTACGTAGCAAGTCTCTACGGGTTGGTTGAGCGCCTTCAGCATTCACGGATCGCAACCAAGCTCCCCATGCTGAGAGTGGAATTGTAAGCCAGGTATGAAGTTTTATCATCAGCTTCAATATGGAAGAGAAGTCTAAACGTCTTCAACCAATTTTGCATCCAGACGAGACTATTATGCCGTTTGCTCGTATTGATCTACTTCAGGGGAAAAGTGCCGAGTATCGCGCCACTGTCGCTGACGTTGTGTACCAGGGATCGTCGAGGTCTTGAAGCGCCGGACGGTGACCGCTTCATCGTCATCGGCGAGCATTCACCGGAAAATTTAATTTACGACCCCAAATTCCTCGGCTGGGATCGATCGCCCGACTTCATCTTGATACAAGTGACCAGCACTGTCGGAAATAATAAAGATTCAAAGCTTGCCTTCTTCCGATATATAGCTGACGAACTGAAAAGCAAGCTATCCGTACGCTCGGATGACGTCATGATCAACATGGTCTTCGTTGACCGCTCGGACTGATCATTCGGCAATGGCGATCCGTGGGTTTAGCGGCTGATCGCCCCGATACGGCCCGATGGAGAGTAGGCGCAGCGACTGACAGCTTTACAACCGCAGAGTAATGCTTTGCGGCAGCGACAAGGGCGTACGTTTAGATTCGTACCGACAACCTTTCTTCACGGAAGTTGGCTGCGCTCGGCCTAAGGGGGTTAATGGACGTTTTTGACGTTCGGTGTAGTGATCCTCAGCCCCAGGGCGCGAAGCGCTAGCCTACCAGGGGTAAGTGCCGTCCTTGTGGAAGAAGCCGCCGGTGGGGCTGTCGTCGGTCTGTTGCGCAAAGCGGACGATGGCGATGGCGCCCTCTTCGATGGTCTGGGTACCGGTGTTGTTGTTGAGGTCAGTTGCCGTGAAGCCGGGGCAGATCGAGTTGACTTTGATCTTCGTGTCGCGCAACTCCCAGGCGAGATTTACGGTGAACATGTTCAGCGCGGCTTTGGATGCGTTATAGCCGAGGGGTTTGACGGAGTAGAAGGGCGAGGCCGGATCGTTGTTGAGCCCGACGGAGCCGAGGCCGCTGGAAACATTGATGATGCGGGCGCTTTCGGCTGCGCGAAGCAACGGCAAAAACGGCTGCGTGAACTCAACAGTGCCGAAGAAGTTGGTGGCAAATGTGCGCTTCATCGCGTCGATCGAAACGGCGCTCGCCGGGCCGTCGCCGCCAGTGAGATCGAAGGCACCGGCGTTGTTGATGAGAACGTCGAGGTGACCGAACTCTTTCTGTATCTGCCCGGCTAATGAAGTGGCTGTCTCGGGGGCACGATCAAGGTCTGCGATGACTGGGCGAACGTCAGACCCCTCAGCGCTGAGTTTTGCTGCGGCCGCTTCGCCACGTGAGGCGTCGCGTGCGCCGAGCAGAACGGTAAATCCGGAGTGTCCGAGTTGCCGCGCTACTTCGAAACCAATGCCCTTGTTAGCGCCTGTTATCAGAACAACCTTCGCCATCCGTGTCTCCTTATGTTGGTTCGCAAGAGTTAGACGCGGGCCGGAAGAGGAGGATTCAAAAGCGAGACGAGGGATCACAGATTGCAGGGCTAGCCTCCGACTGAATGAGGATAATAAAATCTTCTCTAAGGTCTGCTCGTTGCTCTCGTCGTTGGCGGCAAGCTGTTCTGCGACGTCCTCAAACGCGTTAGGGGCGATAGTAACGACGCCACGAAGAAATGACTGCGCTGACATGACTGGTACTCGAATGCGCTGCTATTCTGCATCCCGCCCAAGGAGGGCATCTACATGTGGCGCGGTCTGAGCGGGACGGTCTGAGCCGTCCGCCCTCACGAAGGAGAAGAACTTGTTAGCTGGCCTGCGCCAGTGCAGGTTCGTAGTCGGTTTCTGTCTCGGTCTGTCTCCGCAGTACTGGCTGGTGTCTCGATGGCGGAGAGAATCAAGGACGAGGTGCGCCGGATGACTTCCAGGCTCTCGGCCAGAAGAGCGGCGTTGCCGTGGTAGCGCTGGATGTAGTCGGCTGAGGCGTGGCCAGCGTCAAGGCCTATGGTTTGCGAAACAACGAAGGCGACGGCCTCGGCTTCCGTCTCGCGTATCGTCTTGGTGGCCGCTATTCTCCGCTCTGCCTTATGAAGCATCTCATGGGCAAGTTTATGGACCATCGTGCTGAACTCTTCAGCTGCTGGCTGTCCGGGAAGAATCGCGATGCAGCCTCCATAGCTCATGCCAAGCGCCGGGGTGATGCTCTTGTTGAACTCAAGCTCCATCCCCTGCGCCATCAGAAAGTCGATGAGGCGTTCTCGGTACTCGCCTACTTCACCCCTCACCCGCACTGAGAGATCGGGGAGCGGTGTGCCTTCGGTCTGGCTCACGTCGAAGACATAAGCAGGGCGAAAGCCGACCAGTACGGGATGGTTCTGTTTGGTAATGTCCTTCTCGGCTTCCTTCTTGCGACGAACCCGAATCATCGGGACCAGAATGCGGATATCTCTCACCCTTGAGAGAAGCGGTAGCGAAACGAAAAAGGCGGCCGAGGGCCGGTCTGCACAAGCGCAGCGCGGAAGACTGGGGACACTCCTTGTCAGGCGCCAGGGACGGAGTCCCTCAGGAGGCTTGGTTACGTCGCTTTGCGCGTAGCGCAGGAAGATGCACTAGCAGTTGTTCTTGGAAGTCGTACGGCAGGAACACGATGGTTAGCGGCCGGCCTCTAATGGGAAGACAAAAGACTTGTGCGATTAGTTCGATATGCCTCTACAATTCGTGACTGCATAGGAACACAAAGATTGAGGGGTCTGAATGGCTGAGAAAACGATAGTGGATAAGGCAGGGGAGACAGTTGGGGTAGGAATGGCGATGGCATCAGATGTGGCAGGCGCCATCAAAGCGGCAGTTGGGGCGGCCGTGACCACGGTGACGGAGGTTTTGAAGAAGGCACCTGCCAAGCAGGCAGTGAAGAGGATCGTGGCGAAAAAAGCGGCTAAAAGGACATTGCCGAAAAAGGCCACGAAGAAAACCGTGACCAAGAGAGCTGGGAAGAAAGAGCCTGCGAAGAAGGTTGCTACGAGAGCTGCTGCCAAGAAGACTCCAACTAAAAAGCCCGCGAACTCAGCGGCAAAGAAGCCTGCAAAGAGGGCGGCCCAATCGCGGTAATAATTGTGAGGCGTTCCCATCATTGCGTAGCCTCAGCCGCTGCAACGGAAACAACGAAAGGGTGCCGCTGTACCATTCCCAATTGCGGCCAAACTGCCTGTTGAGGTATTGCGTAATGGCAAAGAAAGAATCTGAGAGGAAGGCGTTGAATGCGATTGATAAAGCCGCAAAGAAGGCCATGAAACATGGCGTCGGCGGTGGTCTAGTGGATCAGACGGTGGCGGGTTCCATTCACAGCGCGGCGGTAAAGGCAGCAAGGAACGCGACGAGTTCGAACTGAGATCATAGGAGATCTGCATTTAATTCGGCAGAATGGCAAATACACTCAAAACCTGTCAAGCTGCTTGGGAAGGGCAGATTATTCTTTCCTGCCGAAAATGTCAGAAGAAGCTCAAGGGAAGACACGCTTTGCTTGCGCTGGCGAAGCTGAAGAAAACCATCAAACGCCGCAACAAGGAACATTCGGGCGACGTGTTTGCAGTAATTGGCGTGTCGTGTATGGACGGAGTGACCGTTTGCGATCCGCGGAACGCAAGTCAGCTTTCGATTCTGCGGAGTGTGGAGGATATCGATCGATTATTTGATCGGGTATAGATCATACTTTCCTCCCGCTAATGAGAAATTTCAAGAAGGCGGATTTAAAGGGTAATTTGGACGAATAGGTCCGTGCAGTCGTGCTTGGAAGGAAAAAGTCATGTGGTGGATCAGCTATCGGGGTGAATCGGGGCACGGAGTTGATAATATCGGCGTCTTTGAAGACAACGGCTCTCCGCGCAAGACGCATCCGCTGCTGCTCGATCCGTCGCCGGCCGCGCATCCGTTACACATCGCGCGCGGCTTCGTGTTGCTGGGCGAGGATCTCTACATCGCGAATGCGTGGCGCCAGGATAGCCACATTGCGCGCTATCACCGCCATAGGGACACCTTCCACTTCGAAGAGGTCCTCGCAAAGACCGAGCAGATTGCGGCTATGGTGCACCCCTTCGATGTGGCTCTGGGGGACGATGGTCATATCTACATCTCCTGTCAGGACACCAACACCGTGGTGTCACTTGTACCGAAGACTCGCAAACCCGCATCGGTCGCTGCGCACCTCCGCAAGCACTATCCCAACGGGCAGTTTCTTCCCGGCACGCTCGTCGCGTCAAGCCATGGGAGCCTCCCCGAGTATGGTGGACGCACGTCACTCGACGTGCCGGCGCCGCTTGGCCTTAAGGTGGTGCTCGACAAGCGCGGCAAGCCTCGGCATTCGGTGCGCGGCATCGTCGTGCACCGCAATAATCTATACGTGGCGGATGAAGCAGCCGACGCGGTGAAGGTCTTCAATGTGCAATCGGGGGAGTTGATGGCCCGCATCGCGGGGCGCTCGCTCAGGGCTCCCGTGCACCTAATCCTGCATGGGGAGACGCTTTACATCGGTGCCTCGGGCAGCGGCAGCATTCTCGCGCTGGACCTGACGTCCACACCACCGAAGGGCGACCTTGAAGGCCGCATAGTGATCGACGGGAAGCTCGACGCCCCCTCCGGCTTCGCGGTCGGTCCCGACGGCGATTTTTACGTGGCCGAGCGGAAGAAGCAACGAGTGCGGCGCTTTTCCTCCAAAGGGAAAAAAAAGGGGACTTTCATTGACGATCTCCCGGACATGCCAGAGTTCCTCGTCTATGTTGCCTGAGCGCACTAAGGGGTCTGAAGATGGATGAGTGATAGAGTGCCAGCGCACTTCACCGAGCGTTCATGGATAGGCATTCGGGGGGCCCTAGCCCCGCGGCAACGCTAAACGTGAGCGCAAACGCCGAAAAAAGATATGAGAGTAGGCGCGTAGCCAGCAGAGCGAACATAAGACCAACAGCTGCCCCCGCGATAGTCAACTTCAGACTTCGTCCCATCACCAGGCGTAGGATGGCACTCCTGTCTGCTCCCAACGCCAGGCGGGCGCCGACCTCATGAGACCGTTGTGCCACCAAAAGGAATAATTCCTTAAAGTCCTGCAACTGCAAAACTCTCGGTTTTCTTAAAAGGGTCTACATTGATTAACTTCGACCTCCCTGATACACGCGCCGGGGTGTCTAGTCTCGAAGGAATCCTATTCCGAGCGACTCTCAGACGCTAGAGAGCATTGCTTTGGTTGTTGGATAGCCGATCAGAAAGGTTACTGGCAAGAAACCGTCGTCTTGGGTCCCCACCTGCCAGTAATAGCTTTTATCCGTCAGGTTGCCCACCATCTCACTCAGCTCTTGGTGGGAATAGCTGCGCAAGCACGACATCAATCCGTCAAACCAAAGAACAAAAGGCACGATAGGGATTATGTAAGTCAAAACTAATCGAGACCAACGGAAGGGGCGGATCCACGGCGTAAGTAATAGGATCAGGAAAGGAAGACAACAGACTATTGACATTATCTTTAGGTTCCGTCGCGCGGTTTCGAAGATAGCGATTCCCTTGCCACTCTCCACTGCACTACTGAGGATGCTCTGCGCATCGTCGGGGGAAAAGTGGTGAAAAGATGAAAAGATTGTCCTAAAACCGGGAATGTCCGGCGGAACTTCGATAGCAGATACTGGCCTACTGTCAAAGTCGATTAGGCTGGAGCCCGAAGCTGCTTTCTCGAATGCCTGCTGATTGGGATACATATCCGTCAGGCAGACACTGATTTTGCAATTTTCTTTTTCGAAGTCGCGTACTAGTTGAAACCAGGGGCCGCCTCCGCCAGAACAGAGATCGAGGACAACTTTCGTCCCGGCATTCGCGAGCGCGTCTCTTAAGCGTGGAACGATCGGCTTGTAGGAATTGCTCAACCTCCAGAACGATTGAAGCCCATCCGTTACCAGGTTTCGTAAGTTGACTGGGAACCAAGATTGATCGTGAATTTCGAAGAAAAACATGCGGCGCATTGGCCACCTATTGGTTTAGTGCACAAGCTCTAACCGCCGAGACGGTATTCGCAACACAGAAGTTGTCCCGGAGTGCTCTGCGCTTCATGATAACGATTGGAGTCAATTAGATTGTCTGAGAGATGTCATTTCATCGTAAGAAGACTCCCACCGCGTGTTCATCTTTAATTAGTCGGAATTCACGTATTGACTCGGGAACCAGCACATCTGCATCGGATGCCATGAGAGTGACGATCGGTTGCGAAGGGTTTTAAACGCTCTTCTTTGGTATCGATACGTCGACTTGTGTTTAGTAAGAGATTTGAATGAGGGCATTAGCCTGATATCCAACTGACGATAGAGTTCCGAATGGAATTTTTCGTTAGTTTCTCGACCTGAGCGACGCGTAGAGTCTCTCGCTGGACGTGCCGGACCGCGGACATCCGTGCGATAAAGGGCGGCTCTACCTGCGGGCCCGCCTTTTTAGGGGGCCTACAATCAGAGGATCGCTCAATAACGACCGAGTACGGGGGCAAATTGCCGGATTTCATAGAATCGTCGCAGCATCAAAGCTCCACGAACCGACGTCGCAGAATCATCATTTTCTTGACCGCTTTAGCTGTAGGCGTTTTCGTCTGTGGTCGGATCGGGTTGTCTTATTGGGTCGACCTCCTCTGGTTCCGGTCCCTTGGATTCGGCGAGGTATTTTGGAAATCGGTAGGGTTGCAGATTGCGGACTTCACGATTTTTGCAGGGGTCACATTTCTGATTCTGTACGGAGCGTTTTCGGCTATTCGACGGTCGCATGAGGACGATCTGCCAACAGCTCACGCCATCGTTATCGCGGGACAACCAATCAACCTTGCGATCCAGCCGACTCTGCGCTTCATCTCACTTTGCCTCTCCCTTGTCATTGCCTGCGTGACTGGCTTGGGGTTGATGGCGGACTGGCCGATACTAGCGCTATTTTGGTACGCGCCGCATGCTGCACCTGGCGGGGTTGCTGACCCTATCTTTGGTAAGCCGCTGAATTTCTTTTTATTCACTTTACCCGCATGGCAACTCGTCAATAGTTGGCTTCTCACGCTAGCGGTTGCGATCTGTGCTGTAGCTGTGCTGTTCCTCATTATTACGAGTGGTGCCCGTTCCCTTGCCAAGCGGCAAATTACGTACGGCCCGTCACCGTGGCGTGGACTCTCGATTACGGTTGCATTCCTTCTGCTCGTCCTCGGTATGAATTTGTATGTGGGCCGGTTCCAGCTCTTGCTTGAACATCACACGATCTTTGACGGCATCACATACACCGACGCTCACGTCACAATCTATGGACTTCTCATCGTCTGCGCAGCCCTTGCACTTGGTGCCGTGGTCTCAGCCTACAACGCGGTACGGCGCTCACGTGGTCGATGGATTCTGGGTGCAATCTTTCCTGCAGCAGTCTGTTATGTAATTCTGGGAATAGTCGGATGGTACGTTGGCAACTTCATCGTCAAGCCAAATGAGCTTGTTCGTGAGGAACCATTTATCGCCCATAACATTGAGATGACCCGTCAGGCTTACGGGCTCGATCGCTTCGCACAGCAGGAATTTCCTGCAGAGACAACGGTAGAGGCAGCTGATCCAGCGAACAACCAGCCTACTCTCCAAAACATCCGGCTGTGGGACTGGCACGCCTTGCAGGATACGCTGCGTCAGGTTCAGGAGATCCGCACCTACTACGACTTTCCTGACATCGACATCGATCGCTACAAGATCGATGGCACGACGCGTCAGGTAATGCTCGCAGCGCGAGAACTAAACGTCGAAAAGCTCCCGGTAAGCAGTCGTAACTGGATTAACGAGAAGCTGATTTACACCCACGGTTACGGAGTAACGATGAATCCGGTCAATGGATTCACGGCGGAAGGATTGCCGACGCTGTTACTGAGCAACATGCCTGTCCAGAGCACTGTGCAAGGCCTCAGCGTATCGCGCCCTGAGATCTATTTTGGCGAACTGACCGACACCGACGTGTATGTCAAGACAAGGCAGCAGGAGTTCGATTATCCGCAGGGCCAGAACAACAATCTCACGTCTTATCAAGGCACCGGTGGCATTGTGCTGGGCGGATTTTTGCAACGCGTCATCTTGGCAATCGACCGCGGCGACCTTGGGAAGTTGCCCTTCAGTGACGACGTCAATTCACAGAGTAGGCTTCTCATGCGGCGCAACATCCGCGAACGCGTGGCGGCGGTTGCTCCATTCCTCACCTTTGATCAGGACCCCTACATGGTGGTAGGCGATGATGGGCGGCTTTCCTGGATCATGGATGCGTTCACGGTCTCGAGCAATTATCCGTATTCTACCCATTACAACCTCGGTGATAGCGCGGTCAACTACATGCGAAACAGCGTCAAGGCCGTTGTGGATGCTTATACCGGGGCTGCGACACTTTACGTTTTCGACCCTGAAGACCCTATCCTCGCTACTTATCGGCGCATCTTCCCAACTCTTTTCAAGGATGGTGCGGCGATGCCCGCCGACTTGCGCAGGCATATCCGGTACCCAGAAGATTTGTTCAAGGTCCAGTCGGTGGTATACGGTCTCTACCATATGACGAATCCTCAGGTCTTCTTCAACCGTGAGGATCTCTGGACGGTTGCGACCGAGACCGGCACCGACAGTAACGGACAACAGACAGTTCAGATGATGCAGCCGAACTTCGTACTGATGAAGTTGCCGGGAGGTGGAGGAGAAGAGTTTGTGGAGATCCTCCCCTTTACACCTGCCAACCGGAACAACTTGATCGGCTGGATTGCCGGTCGTTGCGACGGCGCAGACTATGGGACAGCCGTGGTCTACAACTTTCCTAAGACAAAGCTCATTGATGGCCCGCAACAGATAGAAGCTCGCATCGATCAAAATGCGCAGCTCTCGGGACAGTTGACTCTGTGGAATCAACAAGGTTCCCACGTTTTACGCGGAAGTCTGCTCGTCATTCCGACTGGACGAGCACTCTTGTATGCGGAGCCAATCTACCTTCAGGCTCAGCAAAGCCCCATGCCTGAACTGCGCCTAGTTGTGCTCGCGCTGCAGGACAAGCTTGCATACGGGACTACATTCGAGGCAGCACTGAGATCCCTTTTTGGCGGAGACGTTTCATCGCTGAACGCGAGCGAGACGCTACAAGCCACGCCTGCATCCCAAGAGGCGGCCCAACCCGCGACGGATGTCAACGAACTCATCTCTGAGGCGAGCAAAGATTTCGCCGATTACCAGCGCCTCACAGCAGCGGGCAAGCTCGGCGAAGCCGGGCTAAAGCTCGATGCGCTCAAGGGCATTCTGGCCCGCCTAAATGCCCATGGAAAGTAAACTCATTTAGATTTCTCAATAAGTATTCGCATCGACGACATCAGAGGCTCGGTGGACACAATACTTCCGGAAGCATCGAAGCATTTCAACTCGCCGGTGGCGTTCGCGCTCAAACGGCTTCTGGTTCTATCAGAATTTCACAGATTAGCCCTGCTCCCATACGGGCTCTTACAGGCTCAGGAGCTATCAGGGTTGAATTGGCGGCGGGGGAAGGTTACATGCTCGACGCGCAATCTGAGAAAGGAAGATTTCCGGGAAAGCAACAGAAGGATTTGCGAAAACGAAGGAACATGAGCATCTCCTCAAGGGACAGACCGGCTCAGGGGGGCCGCTCGTCGACCTGGATACCCGATCTTCGAAGACTGAAATCAACTAACCTGTTATCACCGACTGAGAGTCGCGGTTGCCGAAAAGCCGACTTTGAGCGTGGCCGTCGATGAGTGTCCTGAGTGCCATGCCTTTACGTTGCGGGAGACCATCTGTTCAGTGCAAAAACCTAAATCGCAGAAACGGTTCGCGTCGAATGACTCCCTCGAGAATGGGTAGTAGGTCTCGGGGGGCGTCTGCTTTTACAACGAATCCGTCGCCCACCTTCAACGCCTCTCGCATTATATCGATACCTTGATATGAACTGAGAAACAGGATTCTCGTAGTTGGACACGCCGCCCGAATAGATCGGGCAGCGGCAAGGCCATTCATCTTGGGTAGTTGTACGTCCAGCAGAACGAGGTCGGGTCTCAACTTTTCGGATTGGTGAACGGCGTCCATGCCGTCCGAGCTTTCCCCGACGATTTGAATTTTGCTGGAGTCTTCAAGCAGGGAACAAACTGTACGTCGCCAAGGCTCGAAATCGTCAACAATCAAAACACGAACTTTTTCGAAGTGCGCGACCTCGTTGACAGAGGCGTTCAAGCGATGCCTACCTTGGATAGCGAGATCATCAATATTTAGATTGCCATGCGACTGCGGTTTCGTCATTGCTCTTCAGCAATGATGACATTGAACCCAATCGCGATCACTGGTCAACGGGTGCTCTGCAGGAGTTCCTTGGCAGAACCAAGTACCACTCGCCCTCGTCTCTTTTCCAGCAATCCTTTTTGTTGCCATTCGCTCATAAGACGACTGATCGTGAAGATACTTACGTTTGCCTCGTTGGCCAGTTCCTCATTCGTGACTTCAATGGCTATCCCACCAAGTTCCTCCCGGCCCATTTTATGAGCCAAGTTGCTAAGCACTTGAGCGACCCGTTGACCGGCGCTGTCGTAGCTCGCAGCTACGTGAAAATCACGATAAGCGGCCAAATAATCCGAAGCAATGAGCAAGGCGTTCTCGATCAAGCGTGGGCACTGTTTCGAGAGAGAAAGCAACACCTGCCGCTCCCAGACGATTGCTGTACTGTCCGTTATTGCCTCGGTACTCAGTAAATAATTTGTGGGCTGTGAAAGCAAAGCTCTTCCGCCAGACGCCTCCCCCGGAGGTATCCATAGAAGTACGATCTTCTCTCCTTTTGGCGTAGTGGTGAAGGTCCGCGCTAACCCATCTAATAGCAGGAACAACTTGTCGGCAGGATATCCCTCGTGAGCGATCAGAGAATGACGCGGAAATCGTTGGCTGGTAGCACCTTTAAGCACACGAATCAAATCGTCCGGGGCGAGCCCATCCAATAGTCTTGGGCTGAGCTTGCCTACGAGTGCAGCCATCTCAGCGGGCGTCATCCGACTTTCGGGGCAGGGTCTTTCATTATTGCGACTCACCATTACGAGATCCTAAAAACCCAAACTCTGCATCTTGATGAGCCCGGTTGAGTCGACTCCAAGAAGTTATGAGAGATTTGCTAGCTTTCGATGGAGGAGCTGAATGTCGATGATTCCATGATCTTTGTTCATGTACGTGTTAACTGGACTAGTGTAGCCAGCCCCAAGCAAATGTGAAACAAGATATTTTGGTGGTTCGGCTTCTGTGAATTGACGCGACTCCTCAGCTAGAACTCTGAAGACTAAAAGACGGTCAGCGCGTTGATTGAAGGTCTTCAACGACAATTACTGCTCACGAGCGCCAGATTCGCTAATCGCCAATACCGACCACGAAAACCGGCATCATAGGCGCAGATGCGGAAACGGCAACAGTTCTTTGATCGATGTTTCGGACCGCTTCTGCGTTTTACAACGGAGGTGCAGCATGGCGAAACTCACGACTGCCGCGCGAAAGGCGTTACCTACTAAGGCTTTCGCAGAACCCGGCAAACGAAAATATCCGATTGAAAATGAATCTCACGCCAAAAATGCCCTATCGCGGGTTTCTCAATCTGGAAACCCGACTGAGAAGGCTAAGGTCAGGGCCGCCGTAAAGAAGAGATATCCCTCTCTTGATAAGAAGGAAAAGTAATACGAGCTTGCGGCGGACCCGTGGTCGGTTTGACCTTGTGCAGAACTCTAACAGGGCCGAGAAGGGAAGGGGATAAGACCTTCTCGGTTCATTCACCTGGATGCACCCTATCGGCTCCGTGCACTCGGTGAGCAGGCCGTGTCGATCTTTGGGAGCAAGAAGAACATTACGATGAGCCAGCGTAGCGAGAGCAAGCATAGCCAATAATGCACCGAATCTTCTACTTGCTTGAGCGCAACGAACTACACGTCTGTTGCTGGTACCCTTGGTTCGATGCAAACCTATCAAGGGGTCAGCATATCCGGAAAAAACACGTGTCAAGTTGATGCAGAACTGACGAAGGGTCTGGACGACGCGATTCTTAGGATCGACGAGTCACAATGCGATCAAAGCCTCTCTCAGAAACAAGCGGGCGAAAGTCTTGCAATTGCACAGGCAGCGTGGATAGAACATAAGATGTCCTGTGTATTGTGCTGCGGTCAGCTTACCGGCGCCTCTCATAGCTTTATGAACCTCACTTCCCAAAGTGAAAGAGATGCAGCGAAGGGTTTCAGTCCTGCTTTTTGAGCCTCGCCGACGGCGCCCGCATTGAGGTTATGACCACAAAAGAGCTAACACCTCTCGTCATACCTGGTACAGAGCGGATGGGGTTTACCCACCTTGCCATATCGGTGGGATCCGAGGAAATCGTCGACAGTTTAGCCGAGAAGATGGGTTTCTCATAAACGAGCTAATCAGATGAGTGCAGCGGCGGACGTGAACGCAGCAGCGTGCGGTGGCGACGCATCAGCAGCACCATGGCGCGTCGAATATAGATGGCAAGCAGCGGCATCACGATGGCAGCCACTACACCCCACACGATCAGTGCATGCCATTCCCACTGCCAGATCTCGCGAATCAGGCGCCAAGGATGATGGCTCAGATGCTCGAGCTGCTGCCGATTCAGCGGAAGGCGGCCCGTGTGAAAAAGATGGACGCCCAATTCAATGAAAGGAAGAAACAGAAGCAAATGCAGCGGTGTCATCGCATGAGCCCCAATCTGTGACGCTACTTGGTTTAGACCGAACGCCCATGCAAGCAAAATGACCAGAAACGTGGTGATACCCACTGAGGGGTTAATCCCGATGACAATGCCTAACGCTAAACTCCACGCCAGGCGCCGCGGTGTCACCCCGCCACGGAGCAGACGAAGCAGCGGACGCAGTATTCTGCAACGAAGGAACTCACGTATTGATTCGGGAACCAGCACATCAGAATCGGATGCTATGAGGGTGCTCTTCGGTTGCGAAAGTAATTTCTCAGAGAGGGGGTTGCGTTTCATAGCCAGCACTAAACTTGCAGCGGCAAGCAACGATGGCCCCAGCTTCACCCAATCTGGTTCCTTGTTGTAGCTGCCAATGTCCATGTGGGCAGTATAGCGAACAAAAGACGAAACATGAAGTTGAAGCGTCAGAATGCATTGTCTGCTAACTTGTGACCATTGCTTTGAAGGGATCAGGTGCTACGGAATGGGCGAGAAAGTGGCCGAAGCGCTCCAGAAGCTGTTTGAAGTTTATGAAAAAAGACCCAAGATGACTCTTCTGCTTGTATTGGTGTTATCGGTGGTCGCAGTGTACGCAGTTTATGGGTATATCCATAAGCCGGTCGCCAATGATGGCTCACAGCAGATCAAGTCAGATGGCGACGGCAACACGAATACCAACATCAGGTAGAACTGAACAATGGAAGTGATATTTGTGTTGTTGTCGCCTTTAGAGATGATCGTCTGTTGTTGTGCGTGAATTACAACGCCAAGAATCTGGTCGTGGTGCAAGTCACAAACATCACGACGACCCAAGTTCTGAAAGCCGCCGCTAAGCGATCTCTGGGCGACGAAGCAGAATGGCAGGGTCTATTGCTGCCCTCTCATAACAAACTTCCTCTGATTTGTCCGCTTATCGACGACGATGAAATCAGAACTGACACTCAGCGTCCCAGATTCAAACCGTCTCATACGAGAACGCTCGGCAGTTGCGATGTTACCTACAGTGGGTACGCCGGTGGTGAAATCGGTGGCTTCAATATCGGAGGGACGAATCTGAAATAGTTACGGAGAATACGTACATTTCTAATTTTGATTTTATTTTGACTTTTTTGAAGTTTATGGCGCGAGTAATAGCCTAATAAAACTCGTTTAAGTTGTTTGTTTTGTTTATGGTGAGAGCGCTGGGGCTCGAACCCAGGACCAACGCCTTAAAAGGGCGATGCTCTACCAACTGAGCTACGCTCTCAAACCACACTACCAAGTTAGCACATTTGGCGAGTTGAAGATCCACTCCAACCATCGCCAAAGTAAGCTCTTACCGTCTCTCCCCATTGCGTCGAACTAAGAGACAAACTAAATCCGGAACATGGTTTCTAACCCCTCCTCACAAAGTCCACAGACGCCCTGCAGTCAGTTGCACCTTATTCTGATCGAACCCAAAGAGTTTCATTACGGGAAGACCATAGTATTCCTTGATGTTTAGCCTCGATGAATGCCGAAAACCCGCGCCCCTATTGGCTTCTCACACTTAAGTCGCACGACCGTTTCATTGACTTGGGGTAATACCCACAGTAGCCTCAGGCTATTGCATAGCAACAGGTGCAATTATCTCCATTGAGCTGGCAGCGAACCGGCGCAGCTCAAACTAAACGAACCGGGTCACCAACACATAGGACCAAGAGCTATGGACTCTAACGGCACCGACAAGATCACCGACAAGATCGATGATCTTCCAGTAACGGAAACACCTGAAGACGTGGCAGTACTTTATTCCTGGGCAAATCTTCACGGAGCGAAGTATCGCGACTTCTCCGCATCACGTCGCGAGTACCGCGCGCAGTTGAGACAGCGCGCTGCTGAGCAGGTAAAAGAACAGGCTCTCCTCGCTCAAGCCGAGGCGGAAGACGCCGCCACTTCGGCAGAGATCGTCGCTCGTCACGCGACAAAGGCTGCGCTCAATCCCCAAACCGATGACTCCGACTCCACCAGGCGACGTGCTCTGCGCGAGGCCGAAGATGCCGCCCGGACAGCTTCAGCCGAACGACTCGAAGCCGCGCGAAGGGCCGAGGTCGCAGCATTGGCCGAAGCAACTGCCCGCCGCGAAGAACGCGAGATCGCAGAGGCCCACGCCTCAGCCCGGCGCCAGGCCGCTAGATATGCAGACTCGGAGATTCGTCGAAAAGCCGCCGCTGGCGTCCCCGAGATTCCAGGCCGAATCTCAGATCCATACGTTCCCCATGCGCAGCCCTCAACCGCAAGCCCAGCCTCAGAGGCCACCGTCCGCCAACCGGCTGCTTCGACACAGGAATCGCCGATGACCAACGAGCGGACCGAGCCCGAGCCCAGGGTCTCAGTACAAAATATGACCCCCCGCCGCCCCCAGGGCTATCGCCCCGACGAGGCATCCGGGGTCCGCCAGATTTATCGCGGCCCAGATGACTCTCAAGCCGAGTACACTACGTTTGATCCGCTCAGACATTTGATTCCAACACAAAGCCGAACTGCGCCTGCTCCTTCTTTATCCCAGGATATGAAGCCAATCTCCGAACAGCCCGCTACTCAACCCCTTTCGCCGTCAAGCGAAGGTTCGACTGAGCTCACAGGGCAACGTCGCGGCGATTCTCAACCGCGACCGGAGGTCCGTACAACTCAATCTGAACCACTCTCTGCATCCACAACGGACGAATCCTCGACTTCGATGTCCAAAGATCGCTCGAAGTCCACGGCTGATGCGCCCCTCGATTCGACCCGGGAATCGTCACAGGAAGCGCTCGCACCGCCCCGGCTGTCCGGTGCGTTTCGGTCCGCACCGCCCCTCTTTTCAAACCCTGCAAGACCCGTCTCCCCGTTCTCGCAAGCGCTGGTGCCTTCCGACTCTAGCCGCGGTCGCCGGGCCCAGGATGACTTCGACTATCAACAGCCACACAATCAGCCGGAACTGCCGCGTCGCAACCCGGCTGAGTCGTCACCCGAACCGCTACCTGTAGCCTCTGCGCGACCCGCGTTCCAGTCAGATCCAGCCGGCCCTGCGTGGCTCTACTCGCCGCCCGCTCAGCCTGCCTCGGCAAAGCCGCTCACGCCAGCGACCCCACCACCTTCCCAGTCCTCCGTAGCCGATACTCTTCAACACTCCAGAGAGCGCGTCGCCGCCCGTTGGTACGCACTCAAGGGCGTGTTCGAGCAGCCCGGACAGGACCAACCGGAAGCTGCGCCTGTACGTCAAAAGGAAACCCGCACTCCCGTACTGGCTGTCTTCTCTCTCGCCGGCGGAGTCGGCAAAACCAGCCTCGTCGCAACCGTAGGCCGCGCTCTCTCCTCTATGGGCGAGAAGGTTCTCCTCACTGACACCACCTCTCATGGCCTGCTGCCGTTCTACTTCGGTGCCAGCGAACTCCGCCACGGAACCGTCCGTACCTTCTCGCCCCCAAGTGGAAGCACCGACGCTCCCATCTACCTCGTCAGCTACGATGTCGACCACAAGACGACCAGTGATGACGCGCAGGAACTGCTCGCCGAGGACATCATCAACAACGGCCGCGGAGCCCACCGCATTTTGCTTGATCTGACAGTCGGTTCCAGCTGGATCGTCCGCCGCATGTCCCGTATGAGTCCCACCATCCTCGTTCCTGTCGCACCCGACATGAACTCTGTCATCAGCCTCCAGACCGTCGAAAAGTTCTTCAGCGGCGTCAACGACGGAGATGGCCGCCCCCTGCAGCCCTTCTACGTGCTCAATCAGTTCGACACCTCGCTGCCGCTGCATCTCGACGTTCGTGAGGTCATGCGTCGGCAGTTAGGAGATCGCCTCCTACCCTTCGTGATTCGCCGCGCGCAGTCGGTCAGCGAAGCCCTCGCCGAGGGCATGACCGTAGTCGACTACGCGCCCGATGCACCCGTCGCCGAGGACTACCTGAACGTCGCCACCTGGCTCCGCACCGTTGCCGCGCCCGCCACGGCAGGCTTCCGCAACGTTCGTTGGAGCGAACGATGAGGGAGGCTCCTCTCTTCGATCAATTCCAATCAGGTGACGCACTCTTCTACAAGGCACTTCGCGTTCTCATCCTGTTTAGTGGAGTATTTTTACTAGCGTTCACCGGTATCCTGGAGCTCACCTGGCCCCAGCAGATCGTTCTGGGCATCCTCACCGTCGCGCTAGTCATCTGGGCGGATCACAGCTCCGGCTCTTATCTGGTTACGCTGACGTTGATGCTCGCGTCCATGTTCTCCACCTTCCGTTACGGTTTCTGGAGAATCTCCACCACCATAAAATTCTTTCGTGACCCCGGCTCCACATGGAGCATACTCGACGGCTTCTTCATCTGCCTCCTGCTCTTCGCCGAGATCTACGCCTTCGTCGTCCTCTTCCTCGGTTACTTCCAGACGCTCTGGCCGCTGCGCCGCACCCCGGTCGCATTACCCGATGACATCAACCAGTGGCCCGCCGTCGATCTCCTCATCCCCACCTACAATGAGCCTCTCAGCGTCGTAAAGTACACCGCGCTCGCCGCCATGAACATCGACTGGCCCGCCGACCGGCTCAATGTCTACCTGCTCGACGATGGCAGGCGCGAAGAGTTTCGCCAGTTCGCGGAAGACGCCGCCATCGGTTACATGACCCGCGAAGACAACGAGCACGCCAAAGCCGGCAACATCAACCACGCCCTGGCTCAACTCAATGCTCCCTACGTCGTGGTCTTCGATTGCGATCACGTCCCAACCCGAAGCTTCCTGCAGATCACCATGGGCTGGTTCCTGCGCGACAAAAAGCTCGGGATGCTACAAACCCCGCATCACTTCTATTCGCCAGATCCCTTCGAGCGCAATCTCGACCAGTTCCGTACGATCCCCAACGAAGGCGAGCTCTTCAACGGAATCGTTCAGGATGGCAACGACTTCTGGAACGCGACCTTCTTCTGCGGCTCCTGCGCTGTCCTTCGCCGCTCAGCCCTCGACGAGATCGGCGGCATCGCCGTCGAAACCGTCACCGAAGACGCCCACACCTCGCTCCGCATGCAGAGGAACGGCTGGAACACTGCCTACATCAATATCCCCCAGGCCGCCGGTCTCGCCACCGAGCGCCTCAGCGGCCACATCCGGCAGCGCATCCGCTGGGCACGCGGGATGGTCCAGATCCTGCGCACCGAAAATCCGTTGTTCGCCCGCGGCCTCAGCGCAGCGCAGCGTCTCTGCTACTTCAACGCAATGACGCACTTCCTCTACGCTCTGCCACGCCTCATCTTCCTCACCGCACCGCTCGTCTATCTCATCTTCGGACACGTCAATCTACCTGGCTACTGGTTGCTCATCTTCGCCTACGCCCTCCCACATCTGGTCCTCGCGAACATCGCCAACTCCCGCATTCAGGGCCAACATCGCCACTCTTTCTGGAACCAGATCTACGAGACCGTGTTGGCGCCTTACATCTTTCTGCCAACCCTATTCGCGTTCATCAATCCCAAATTCGGCAACTTCGACGTGACCGCAAAGGGCGGCATCGTTACCAAAAGATTCTTCGACGCCCGCATGGCCCAGCCCTTCCTGTTCCTTATTGCGATCAACGCCTTCGGAATTCTCTGCGCCATTCCCCGGTTCTTCGAGTTTCCCGGTGCAGGAACACCCTCGCCATTGCATTTCATCGCCGACATGTACGACGGCGGCCATCCCGGCACCATCCTGATGAACCTTCTCTGGGCTGCCTTCAACATGGTGATTCTTGGCGTCGCCACCTCTGTCGCGTGGGAGAGCCGCCAGCGCCGTCAGGCCGTCCGTCTTCCCATGTCGGTCCCCGCCGACGTCGAACTCGCCAATGGAACCATCGTCCGCGGCGTCACCAGCGACATGTCCAGCGGTGGTCTCATGGTCCGCATCGAGCGCGCCTTCACCGCCACCACCGGCGACTCCGTCAAGCTCACCCTCCCGGTTCTCGACGGCAAAGCAACTTTGCCTGCCACGCTCATCGGCATTGAAGGGAACACGCTCCGCGCACAGTTCGATCCGCTCACCCTCAGGGAAGAAGAGGCTCTCACCATGGTCCTCTACTCCCGCGCAGATACCTGGCTTGGCTGGGGAGAGGCACGCGAGGCAGATCACCCACTCACCAGTTTCCGCCGCATCGTTCAACTCGCCGGCCAGGGCTTTCTCCGAACCTTTCGCAGTGGATCGAAGTCGAAGGAGACATCTCCCAACGGAAAGTTAGCTACAAGCGTCGTGCCGCTTCTCGCATTGGCTGTCCTGTTCTGCTCGCCCGCTCTCTCGGCACAGATTCATCCGCTTCACTCCGCACACTTGCTGCTACAGAACGACGCCACTACCCCGCCTCCCGCCCAGGCCACGCCCCCCGCTCAGGCTCCGCCAGCAGCTCCCGCTGCCCCATCAGCCCCCAGCACTCCAGCAACTCAGACCCCACCTTCGGCCGATGGCTCGCAGCCACCCCAAACCCCGCCTGCGGTGAAGCCATTCCTCTCCTACAAGGCATACGCCGCTCGACTCGCCGCTGCACAAGCTGCCGCCGCTCTGCCACCCGACACATTCGACAACGTCATCCACCTCTCCGACCTTGGCGCCCCTCGAACCATCATCATGCAGGGAGTCGATGCCTTCAACACGCTTCACTTCTCCTTACCCCAGACGCAAGTCGCCAAGACCGCAAACCTGCATCTCCGCTACCACTTCTCTCCTGGCCTCATCCCATCGCAGAGTCACCTCAAGCTGAGCCTGAACGGAACCTACTTCGCAACGCTCTCAGCCGTAACTCACGACATCCCCCAGACAGCCACATCAGCCAAGCCGGTGCCTGATCCCGGCAACGACCTCCTCGAATCAACCCTAACCATCCCCGTCGATGCGCTCACCCGTGACAACAAACTCACCATCGAGTTCGTAGGGCACTACGCCGCGCAGTGCGAAGACCCATCCCACTCCACCCTCTGGGCCCACATCGACAACGACTCGACCCTCGAAGTCACCGGATCGCTCACTCCTTTACACGACGATCTCAAGCTCCTCCCCGCGCCATTCTACGAGCCTCAGATCAACCATTCCGTTATTCCCATCGTCTTCCTCGGCCAGCCTTCGCAGAAAGCTCTTCAGGCCGCCGGCATCGTAGCTTCATGGTTCGGCATCCTGGCAGATTCACGCCCGATCCGCTTCCCGGTCTCTGTCGGCACCATACCCACCGGCAACGCCATCGTCATAGGCCAGAGTGGAGCCTCGTTTCCAGCCGCTCTCCAAATCAACTCCATCGCCGGCCCCACCATCGTCATGCGAACCAACCCATCGGATCCCTATTCGAAGGTTCTCGTCCTGACAGGTGAAACCGACGCCGACGTCCTCAATGCAGCCCTGGCGCTCGTTCTCCAGCGCAACCTCCTCACTGGCGATCGCGTCCGCATTCCCGAAATCAAACTGCCGGCCGCCCGCGAAGCCGATGACGCACCACGTTGGCTCAGCACCGACAGGAACATCCCCATCGGCGACCTCCTTCAAACTGCAAATCTTCAGACCGACGGCACAGATCCAATAGCCCTCTACCTTCGCCTGCCGCCCGACCTCTTCTACGGCACCCGGCAGAACCTAGGTTTTCACCTCGCGTACCGCTACAACGGCGTTCCTCTCTCCGACGATAGCTCGCTCCAGGTCTATCTCAACGACGCCTACGTCAACTCAACCCCGCTCTCTCACAACGACAAGCCCACTCCCGAGCGCATCGTCCCGTTCCCGGTCTCTGACCTGCGCCCCTTCTCGAACTCCGTCCTGTTACGCTTCTTCTTCCAACTCGCCAGAAAGTCCGATTGCCCCGAAGTCGGCTTGACTAACCTTCAGGGCTCCATCCTCAAAGACTCCTACCTCGACCTCAAGGACATCCCTCACTTAGCCGTCCTGCCGAACCTCGAGATCTTCGCCAACGCAGGTTACCCCTTCACCCGCAAAGCCGACCTCTCCGACACCGCAGTCGTGCTGCCCGACACCCCGAGCACCGACGAAATCGAGCTCTTCCTCACCCTGATGTCTCACTTCGGTGCACAGACCGGCTATCCCGTCCTCAACGTCACCGTCACCAACCCCGAAGGCATGAAGCCAGACGCCCACAAGGACTACCTCGTCCTCGGCACCGTCGACGATCAGTCCGCCATCAACCGCCTCAACCCCTCGCTCCCCGTCAGCGTCGATGGCAGCGGCCTTCACATCCAGGACACCCAGGACTTCTTCACGCAACTCCAGCATGCCTGGTGGAAGGTCCGCAGCTCCGACCACGTCCAGTCCGGCCAGCTCGAAACCGCAGGCGGCATCCCCGACGCGCTCATCGAAGGAGTTGAGTGGCCCAGCGGATCCAAGCAGTCTGTCGTCGTCATCGCTCTCCGCGACAAGAGCGTCGTTCCAAACTTCCTCTCCACCTTCCTCCAGACCTCGCAGTCCTCCGACATCTCCCAATCCGTAAGCGTCCTCCATGGCTCGCACTTCTCCTCTTATCGCATTGGCAACGACGTCTACCGCGTCGGCTCGCTTTCCCTCTGGCTCCAACTCAACATGCTCTTCGCCGACTATCAGTGGCTCATGGTGATCTCCACCCTGGTCGTCTGCTTCCTCCTCGCCGTCATCCTTCGTTCTGCTCTTCGCCGACGAGCACGCGCTCGCCTGCAGGGAACCAGCTACACCCACTCCGCCTGATCCTCGTACTCCAAGACCCAATGCTGAAGCGGGAATATCCCCCATTCGACGTACCGTGCTCACCTCTGAATTCTCTTGAACTGCCCGTCACTCCCACGTATAACTCTCAAACGTACACAAATCCTGTCACGCAGCCGGATGTCTCTCCTTCGACGATGGGGCCGATAGTGTATCGAAGACCCATGAACCTACGAACTAACCCGCAAGCCGAGCAAGTGCGCAAATCCCCCCTGCATCTCTCAGTCACCCTTCTCCTGGTCAGCGCTCTACCCGCACTCGCTTCCAAACCCGACAGTGTTCCCGACTGGGTTCGCGCTGCCGCACAGCAGAATCTTCCGCAGTACCCGCCCAACACCAACGCAGTCGTTCTCCTCGAAGACACCACTTACACCGTGGCTCCCGATGGCAGCGCCACCGAACACTTTCGCAGCGTCGTGAAAATCCTGCGACCGCAAGGCCGCGACGAGGGCATCATCGGCGTCCCCTTCGACAAAGACACCAAAATTCTCTCTATGCATGTCTGGAGCATCGGCCCCGACGGCCACGAATACGCCGTCAAGGACAACGAGATGGTCGAAATCGGCTACCCGAACCAGGGCAGTCTCTTCGAAGATCTCAGAATCAAAGCAGCCAATGCACCCGCCCGTGACCCCGGCGGCGTCGTAGCCTACGAATACGAGCAGCGCACCCATCCTTACCTCACCGAAAAGACCTGGTTCTTCCAAAGCCAACTCCCCCGGCTCAACCAGAGCTTCACCCTCGAACTACCCCCCGGCTTCACTCACGGCACGGTCTGGGCTCATAGCAAAGAGACCGCGGTCATCGACCTAGAACATCAGCGCTGGCGTTGGCAGATCAAAGACACTCCCCCCATCGATCTCGATCAAGTTGAGCTTCGCCCATCGGAGTTCTCCCTTGAGGGCCGCATGACAGTCCACTACGCTGGACCAACTCTCCCCGCGCCCACTGAGGGCACTTGGCAGAGCATCGGCGAGTGGTATCAGACCCTTGCAAAGGATCGCCTCGTCGCTACACCCGAGATCGCCGCCAAAGCCAAAGAACTCGCCGGCGACAAGACAGATTTCTACGACAAGACCGAAGCTATCGCCGAGTTCGTTCAGAAACAAGTCCGCTACTTCGTCATCGAGATGGGCATCGGCGGCTACCAGCCGCACTACGCCGCCGACATATTCCGTAACCGCTACGGCGACTGCAAAGACAAAGCCACCCTGCTTGTCTCGATGCTGTCCACGATAGGGGTCCACGGCGCTCTCGTCATGGTCGACGACCGCCGCGGAGTCATCGATCCCGATGCCCCTTCAATCGTCGGCGACCACATGATCGCTGCCATCGAAATCCCGAAGGACTACACCTCGCCGAAACTTCGCAGCGTAGTTACTTCAAAGTCCGGTCGCCGCTATCTCATCTTCGACCCCACCTGGGACAAGACCGCCTTCGGGCAACTGGAGAACAACCTTCAGGGTGGCTACGGGGTCCTGATGGAAGGTCACGAGAGCCAGATCATCCGCTTTCCGGTCCTCCCTCCCGATCTCAACACAGTCCGCCGTACCGCCGTCTTTCAGTTGCATCCCGACGGCTCCCTAAAAGGCACTGTTATCGAGAAGCGCTTCGGCGACCTTTCAGAACACCGTCGCGAGCTCTACATCAGTGGAGACGCCAAAGAGCAGACGAAATACCTCGACCATCTTCTCGGCCAGGACTTCACCAACTTCACCGTTGCCGACTTCAAAGTCCAGAACGCCGAGGCTCTCAACAAGGACCTCACGACCTCCTACTCCCTCACCGCCGACCGCTTCGGAAAATCCATGGGCCCTCTGCTCATGGTCCGTCCCCGCGTCCTCGGCAGCGATCAGCTCTACGCCGATCGCAAAGAACGAAATAACATCCCCATCAACCTCAACGAGACCATGCAGGAGCAGGACGACTACACCATCGAACTGCCCCCAGGCTACGTAGTCGATGAGATCCCCAATCCCATCAAGCTCGACCTCGGCTTTGCCTCTTACGAAAGCTCCAGCATCGTGAAAGACCACACTCTCCACTACACCCGCACCTACACCGTCCGCGAAGTCACTCTTCCCGCTGACAAATATCCCGATGTCCTGCAGCTTTCCGGCGTCATAGCAGCCGACGAACAGAGCAAAGCGGTCCTCAAAAAGCAGTAAAGCCAGTTCAACAAAAACCAATAAAGAAAACCTCAGCTCGCGTACAAGAAGCAATCGAACAAGGAACAAACCATGAACCAAACTTCTCGTTGTCGTCTCCTCTGCTTTTCTCTTTTCTCTGCCTTGACTCTCTTCGCTACACCTCTCACCCTCGCTCAATGGACCGTCCCCACCGCCGAAGAGCTCTCGATGACCTCGCAGTCCGAGGTCCCTGGAGCCCCTGCCGTCTATCTCTTCCGCGAAGAGACAACCGAAGACAAGCTGCATATGTTCAGCACCTACGTCCGTCTCAAGGTCCTCACCGAACGCGGCAAAGAGTACGCCAATGTCGAGCTCAATTACACGCACGATAGCGAAGGCAGCTCCATCGTCATTGACAACATCGAAGGCAGAACCATCCACCCCGACGGATCCATCATCCCGTTCACCGGCAAACCCTACGACAAACTCGTCCAAAAGACCCAAGGCGTCCGGGTGATGTCCAAGGTCTTCACCCTGCCAGACGTCGAGGTGGGCAGCATCATCGAATACCGTTACAAGCTTCGGCTCGACGACAACTGGTTCATGGCACCGCAGTGGTTCATTCAGTCCTCCCTCTACACCCGTAAGGCCCACTACACTTGGAGGCCCACCGACCAGCAGTTGATCTCGGATGAAGACGGTGCACCCTCTACCTCCATCTCCTGGACCAAAATCCTTCCCGCCGGCGCGCAACTGAAACAGACCCAACTTCCTGCAACAGGCCTCTCGAATGGCCAGTACATCTTCGATCTCGACGTGCATGATGTCCCCCCTGCTCCCGAAGAGGACTACATGCCACCCATCTCCAGCTTCACCTACCGTGTCCTCTTCTACTACGCTGCCTATCGCTCCCCGGATGACTTTTGGAAGAACGCAGGCAAGCACTGGGCGAAGCTTCAAGACAAGTTCATCGGGCCCGGCCCTGCAGTCGCTGCCGCCGTTCGCGACCTTGTCCTCCCGACGGACTCGCAGGATCAGAAGCTGCGCAAGATCTACGCTGCCGTGATGCGGCTCGAAAACACCAACTACACACGCGAACACTCCGCCGCAGAAGAGAAGTCGCAGGGCCTCAAAGAAGTTCGTAACACAGACGACATCTGGACCCGCAAGCGCGGCAACAACGACCAGATCACCGCGCTGTTCGTCGCCATGGCGCGCGCAGCCGGCATGAAGGCCTATCTGGGGGTGGTCACCAACCGCGACCACAGCCTCTTCTACCGTGCTTACCTCAGCATGTCGCAGCTCAACGATGACATCGCCATCGTCAACGTAGACGGCAAAGACGAGTTCTTCGACCCAGGTTCCCGCTACTGTCCCTACCAGCATCTCGACTGGAAGCACAGCCAGACCACTGGCCTCCGTCAGGGCGACGGCGGATCCGGTTCGCTCGAAACTCCGAGCGAGCCCTACACCTATTCAAAGATCCTTCGCGTGGCCGACCTCACAATGGACGAGCATGGCGAAGTCTCCGGCATCGTAAAGATGACCTACGTGGGCTCCCCAGCTCTTTATTGGCGACAGCGCAGCCTCATCGGCGACGACGAAAGCCTGAAACGCGAACTCCGCACCCTCGTCGAAAGCCTCATGCCTGCCGGGGCCGATGTCAAGGTCACCTCCATCGACAAGCTCGAGGACTATGACCAGCCCCTGTTCGTGAACTTTCAGTTCAAAGGAGCGATCGGCTCCGCAACCGGCAAGCGCCTGCTCGTACCTGCAGATCTCTTCGAAGCCAATACAAAACCCACCTTCCCGCACGAGAAGCGAGATATTCCTGTCTACTTCTCCTACGGTCTCATGAATCAGGATGCTGTCCGCATCAAGTTCCCACCCAACTTCACCGTAGAATCTCTTCCCACGAGCGACAAGATGAGCTTTCAGAAGTTTGCTGTCTATTCTCTGAACTCCGAGTCCACTCCGAACAGCTTCACGATCCGTCGCGACTACTTCCTGGGAGAGATCTATTACAAGACCGAAGAGTATCCCGAGCTTCGCGGCTTCTACTCAAAAATGGAGAACAAAGACCAGGAGACCGTCGTCCTCACCACCGCTGCCAACAAACCAACCCCGACAGGGAACTGAAGCCAGTGGCCGCCTGTCTCCTCAAGGCAGGCGGCACACCTTAACCGCTTCATTTTCGTAAGCGCAACCAAACCCCGTCGCAGCCTTCCGCTCCAAAACCACCCACGTCGCGCCAATCGACTTCAACGCCGCAAATCGTCCGCCATCTAACTCGCTGCCGAGCCCCGTTTGCAACGCCATTCCCTGCGACCACTCTTCCGTGAGTGCAGGCCAATTGGATGCCGTTCCACCATCCTTTGAATCGGGTAGGGAACTCCGTTCGGCAATCGCACGAAAGCCCTGGGCATCCTCACCATCCCTCATCGTGTAATTCGCGTCCAGTGCAAACACCGCGCCCTTCGGTGTGTTTTTCTTGATCCAGACAAACGCCCGCTCCCACTGATTACCTCCATCTCCTGCGCCCCACACCATCGCATCCGGCAATTCAAGGTGTTTCGAAGCAGGAAATCTCTCCCGGTCGGCCAGCATCATTGACGCCCCCAACACTGAGAACGTCCCCAACCACCACCACACTCGCCTCCGCAACACCCACTCCCCAAGCGCCGCCCCCACAAACAGAAACATCACCATATAGACCAGTTGAAAGTTCCGCAAAGGCTGCAGACGCGCCACCTGGTGCACCTCCGCGCCTTCCCGTGCAAAGAGCACTGCCACCGCGATCGCCGTCACTCCGGACACCGTCGCAACACGTGCCAGGCCAACGCGTGCCGCATCGACGCCACTCCCTCGACCCAGCGCGATGACCCCGAGGATCAATAGCGGCGCCACCAGTCCAACCCACTCGTACCAATGCCATTGACTGAGAAACCAGTAACTCCGCGTCAGCATCACTCTCTGATAGTTCGCGCTCTCCATTGGCGATGCTAACTGGACCCCCGCCGCCGCCACCACCGCCGTCAAACCCAGCCCCAGGGCTCCCCACATCCGCACCAACCGGTTCGTCGAAAGCACCGCAACCAGCACCAGCACCGATCCCACAGCATATGCGCCCATCAAAGGATGCATCAGGCCAGCCGCAACCAACGCTCCGCAACAAAGCTCCAGCCCGTGCCTCCGCTCGCCCTCCGTCTCAAAACGCGGCAACAAAAACTGCAACGCTCCCACCAGCGCCAGCAGCGCACAAGGAGTCGAGATACTTCGCGCCGTCACATATGGATCCATCAGCACCAGCGACGTTCCTGCAACTGGCATCGTCAACCACACCGCCAGCAGCGCCACCGCCCCGCCTCTCGCCTCGCGCGACGTATAGCAGCGGCTCGCCAGAACCCATGCAGCAAACAACGTTACCCAGAAGCTTGCCAAATGAACCAGCAGCAGTACAACCTCCAGGCTCAAGCGCGATTCGCGTGCCAGTCCGGCTATCAGCGACGCAAACATGGAGTACCGCAGGTGCCCCACCACAAACTCTGCCCCAAACGGATACAACCCCGGATCGAGCAGCCGCTTTATCTCAGGAAGATAAATGCCGCCATCTTCGGCATAGGGATGATAGCCATGGATTAGGAACGCAAAAAACGCTAGCGCAGTCACCAGCGCAGTCGCAAAACTTCGCTCCCGTCGGTACTGCTCAAGTTCTAGCTCCACCAAAGAGAGCTGTGATCCTATTGACGTAGCCAAATACCTATTGCTCCCAACGCGGTTTTACCTCCGCCGCATGCTTTCCGTCCAGAGTGCCTGCGAATCTAAACACATACAAGCGCCGTCTGTTTCGAGGTTAAATGCCGCACAGCTTCCGAACCAGGAATAGCACACAGATTTAGACGTCCAAGTACCGATTGTGCCTACATCCTTCTCTAAATTAAAAGAAGAAATCGTACGAGCCAGCATTCTAAGAGCGCTCTCATCTCATTGTGCCCTGAGTTGGTCCTCCGATTGCCCTATAAGGGCACAGTTGGTCAAACAAAACGAAGGGAACGATTCAAAGGAGAGAGAGCGACATGCACATCCACGGCAACCCAATCAGTCAGATGGCCCCTGCTTCCACGCAATCCACCCTGCAGGCGATGGAAGCAAGAAAAGCCGCGGCTGAAGTGCGTCGAAAGCTCACCAGCTTTGCAGCCAGCGATGACGGTGATGTCGTCTCCCGCGTCGAATCTCAAGCTGAAGCCGACCCTCAAAGCACAAAAAATCCGCAACAGGACGAAGAGGCCTTCCGCAGCGTCTTCTTGTCCGTCTCCGTCTAGCCTGTCAGTCCACCCACTCCGCACGATGCTTGCAACCATGTAAGAAATCGGCAACATACAGACGATACAATCGAAGGTGCATGCTTTATCGTCCCTTTCACACCCTGGTCTCCCGCGAAACGACACATCGCCTGCTGTCCACCCGGTTGCCCGCATGAGCGCCGCCGCCAATAGCCGCAACCTGCTGAAGACCATCCCCGGTCTATTAATCAGCGCCTTCTTCCTCTGGTACACCTTCCGCAACATCCATCTTGACGAGTTCCGCGCTCTTCGCGCTGCTCATCCTGCATGGATCCTCGGAGTCCTCGGCTTCACTCTTGGCAGCTACACCCTGCGTTGCGTTCGCTGGAGCCAGATGATGCCGCACAACGGCCGTTCCCTCCGCGACCACTTCGCCGTCTGCGCCCGCGTCCTCATGACTTCGCTCGCCGCCAACAACATCCTGCCTCTCCGGATCGGCGACATCATGCGCATCTTCACCTACGCTGACGACCTCGGCACCTCTCCCTCCATCATCCTCAGCACCGTCATCCTCGAAAAGCTCCTCGACATCTTCGTCCTAGTGCTCATGTTCGTCGCAACTGTCGGCAACATCGCTACACCGCACCTACGCCTCATTGCAAACATCTCGCTCGCCGTCTCAGCTATTGGCCTGCTCATCCTTCTCGTAGGGGCACGCAGCCTGCAGTCTCCCGTGCAACGCCTATTTGCCCGTCTCCCGGCCGGCCCGCTGTTGAAAAAAATCGAACACTGGGTCACGCTCGCGCTCGATGCTACAGGCCGCCTGGGCGTCACAGGCTCCCTCCTGCTTCTTCTCCAGACGGTCATCATCTGGACCTGCGAGGGCATGATCTTCCTCTCCGCCCTCCGCCTCCTCGGTCTATCGGTCGACGACATCGCTGCGTGGCTCTCCGTCTCCTTCGCGAATCTCTCCTACCTCATCCCCAGCTCTCCCGGAGCCATCGGACCCTTCGAGCTCGCCGTAAAAACCTCACTCGTAAACCACGGTGCCACCATCTCCCAAGCTGCGGTGTTTGGCCTGGCCATTCACGTTTGGATGCTCCTCGCGGTCACGGGAGCGGGTGGCATTATCTTTCTCACTCACCGCATCCGTATCCACAACCACAAGCCCCTGCTCGAAGAGATCGAGGATCTACCCGTCGAAATGCCGTAGAGACGTGTGTTCTGCCGGACGGGCCAACTGCGCGTGGGGCGGGCGTTCGCACGCCTTTTTAACTTGTCGAGTCGGGTCAATTGCACCGGTCCTCCCGTTGGTCGGAATCAAAGCCGAGCAACGCGAGGCCCCACACCGATCGCCTCACCGAGACCGGTACACACGCCACGAAGTGGCCCCCCCACGCGCAGTGGGCCCGTCCGGCAGGACAGGCTTCTAGTAAACTGAACTCATCTCCCGAAGTGGTGACCCTCAAAGCATGTATCGCACAATCCAGCAGTCTCTGTTGGCCCAAATCCAGGCCATCCTTCTCGCGAAGTACGACGTCACCCTCACCAACCTAGTGGTCGAGCAGCCGCCCAGCATCGCCCTCGGCGAACTCGCCCTCCCCGTAGCCTTCGAACTCGCCAAGCGCCTCCGCAAAGCCCCCCGCGCCATAGCCACCGAACTCGCAGCCGAACTCACCGCGGCCCTCCCATCGCTCGAAGGCGTCGCCAGCGTCGAAGTAGCCGGCGCCGGCTACCTCAACGTCCGCCTCAACCGCGCCGCCACCGTCCGCCGCATCGCCGCAGACCAGCACGCCGACATCGGCGGTCCCGGCTTCCGTCTCGTCGAGCACACCAGCATCAACCCCAACAAAGCCGCCCACATCGGCCACCTCCGCAACGCCATCCTCGGCGACACCTTCCAGCGTCTCCTCCGCCCGGATCGCTTCAAAACCGGCTACGAAGTAGGCGTGCAGAACTACATCGACAACACCGGCGTCCAAGTCGCAGACGTAGTCGTAGGCCTCGTCTACCTCGAAGGCAAAACACTCTCCAGCATCCGCGAACTCCTCACCGAACTCCTCGAAACCAATCAGCGCATCGACTTCTACTGCTGGGACCTCTACGCCCGCGTCTCCCAGTGGTACAACGCAGATCCCGATCATCTTGAGGCCCGCAAGCAGATCCGTCTCGACACCCTCCACGCGCTCGAGATGGGCAAAAACGACACAGCCGACATAGCGGACCTCATCTCCACCGCTGTCCTACGCCGTCACCTCCAAACCATGCAGCGCCTCAACATCGAGTACGACTTCCTCCCCCGCGAAAGCGAAATCCTCTCCCTCCACTTCTGGGACGCGGCCCGCACGCTCATGCTCGAAAAAGATGTTCTTTACCTCGAAACCGCCGGCAAAAACAAAGGCTGTTACGTCATGCGTCGCGCCGGTTCCGCTGAAGAAATCGCCGTCGAAGACTCCAGCCTCCCCGACGAGGACGCCAAGGTCATCGTCCGCTCCAACGGAACCGTCACCTACGTCGGCAAGGACATCGCTTATCACCTCTGGAAGTTCGGTCTCCTCCCCGGCAAGGACTTTGGCTACCTGAAATTCCACCAGTACCCCGACCACTGCTGCTGGATCTCCGCCGTCCACGGCGAAACCCCGCACCCCAGCTTCGGCCACGCCGATGCCATCTACAACGTCATCGATTCCCGCCAGAACGACCCACAGAACAACGTCACCGCGGCCCTCCGCGGCATGGGCTACACCGAAGCCGCCGACCACTACACCCACTTCAGCTACGAAATGGTCGCCCTCACCCCCCGTTGCGCCGTCGAACTCGGCTACACCATCAGCGAAGAAGATCAAAAAAGGTCTTACATCGAAGTCAGCGGCCGCAAGGGCTTCGGCGTCAAGGCCGACGACCTCCTCGACCGCCTCATCGCCGCCGCAAAATCCGAAGTAGACACTCGCCACCCCGAGATCGAAGCCGCCGAACGCCTCACCATCGCCACCCAGATCGCAGTCGGCGCTCTGCGCTACTTCATGCTCCGCTTCACCCGCAACACTGTCATCGCCTTCGACTTCAAAGACGCACTCAGCTTCGAAGGCGAGACCGGCCCCTACGTCCAGTACGCCATCGTGCGCGCGGCCAACATCTTCCGCAAAGCGAACACCACCGAAGCGGCATCCCTCGCCGCCATCACCACGCTCGACCTGTCCAACATCCTCGACACCGAAGAGGGAAGCAATCTCTGGGAGACCTGGCTCCTCGCCTCCAAACTCACACTGCTAATCGAACAGTGCATCGCCACAGCCGAGCCCGCCTATCTCGCCAAGTACGCCTTCCAGCTAGCCCAGCAGTTCAACAACTTCTACCACCGCCACCACGTCCTCAACGAAAGCGACCCCACCCGCAAATCCCTCTTACTCGCCACCGCCGCAGTAGCCCAACGCGAAATGATTCGCGCCCTCGACTACCTCGGCATCGAAGCCCCACCCGTCATGTAAGGTAGTTGGCTACTAACGACTCACTCTTCCGGCTTTTCGCTAGATTTCGGCGTCACATGAAGTGCTTTCCCTACGCTTCGAACTGACGCCCCGAGTGCGTGTTTCGTATTCCGATAACTTTTTTCCAGCGCATTTCCGGTGGAATCGCCGGCGACACCGATCGCGCCCGTCGTATTTTCACCGCTATTAAGAATCGCCCCACCCGTACTTCCGCTCACTGCGATCACACCCTGCGCTGGATGCCTTCCTGCATTGAATAATGCGACATCGTTTCTGGGCATTACTTCCAATCGCGCAATCGTCTCCGCTGGAAAATTTGTCGACGACATCTTGGCTGCCAACGGCCAAGCAGTCGACGAGACAAAGAGTGATCCATTCATCGGATGTCCGATCTCTCCGAGGTTGACGATCTTCGTTGTCTTAAGCGGCACCATCGCCTCGCATCTATCCGCACCACAGCCTTCTCGGCAGAAGCTTTCGCTTAGATAAGACGCGTGCTTGCCTGGAGAGATCCAAACCTTAGCCCCATGATCCACTGCGTCCACCGTCGATGCTCGCGCAATCTGGCTGACGTCACAGACCGTATTCTCGTGAGCAGCTGCGTACCAGTAAACTGCCGTCCAATGCCCGAATGCGGAGCCATCGTCGGCACGACGCACCAGCGCTGCGACATGCTCAGTATCAAGCGGATGTCCATGCTCTCCACAGTCAGTCTTCCATAGATGGTAGTAGTGCAACTCCACCGTCTGAGAGCCGGTCTTGGCCAGTCCTGATACAAACGCTTGCCCATAGATCGTGCCGTCTTCCCGCTCAACTGTAGGCGTCTTCACATCACGCGAAAACTCTGAAGGAAGATTGGAGCAGTCATTCTTTCCAACCCAAAATGCAGGTTCGAACTGACTCAACAGTGCTTGTTCAACTTCATCACTCAACCCATCTCGGTCGGTATCCGGCAACTCAACCTGAGCCGGCTCCTGCATCGCATAGGCCGCAGGGGAACGAAGACTCGCATATCCAAAAAACGCCAACATCACCAGTAGCCGGCAAGAGAGCAGAGAGAGTGGTCGGCAAAAAGTCATTCAGATTCGATGCTCAAAGTTCAGGCCACGTAACTTCGCACGGCCCTAAAATCGAATCAACTCGTAGCTGAATGCAATCTCTTTCGAAGGAACACCGTCGCCTGCGGATTATCGTTGTACCGCTCGCACGGCTGATAACCTCTCCTGACGTAAATCCGAAGAGCATCTTTCAGATCGTCCTTGCTGTCCAGATACACCCAATCAGCAGCCTTCTCAAGCGCAAACTCTTCCATCACATCCAGTAAAGCATCTGCGATCCCGCGGCCTCTAAATTGCGGACGAACATAAAGCCGCTTGCACTCCGTCGCCGCATCGATCGTCGGCAGCGGTCGAAGCACAACGCACCCTGCGGGAAAATCATCTACGTACGCGATCCAAAGCCCCGAGGCTTCGTCCGAGAGATAATCCGCAATCGCCGCTGGAGTATCTCTCTTCACGACTCCAACAGCTTCGTAGTACTCATTCAGCAAAAGCTCCGCCTCCACGCTATGAGACGGAGTTGCTCGAATGATCTTCACTGCAGGGGCCGTCAAGGTTAAGCCTCGTAAGCCCGCACCCATTCCAGAATCGACCGCACCGCAATCCCACTCGGTCCATTCGCAAGCCAGGGTTTATTCTCATCATTCCACGCGCATCCAGCGATATCCAGATGCACCCACGGCGTCTCACCCACAAACTCCTTCAAGAACATCGCCGCCGAAATCGCCCCACCCCACCGATTAGCACCCGTATTCCTCATGTCCGCGATATGGCTTTTAATCTGATCCTTGTAATCATCGGTGCAGGGAAGCCGCCAGAACTTCTCGCCCGAGATCTTTGTGGCGTCCGTAAACTTCTGCCACGTCGCCTCATCGTTTGAGAACAACCCAGCGTTCACGATTCCCAAAGCCACCACGCAAGCCCCCGTCAATGTAGCTGCGTTAATCAGATGCGTGCAACCCAGCGTCTTCGCATAGTGCAAACCATCCGCCAGCACCAGCCTGCCCTCGGCGTCAGTATTGATCACCTCAATCGTCTTACCCGACATCGCCGTCACCACATCGCCCGGCCGATACGCTTTTCCATCCGGCATATTTTCTGCCGAGCAAACGATTCCAATCACCTTAACCTTCGGCTTCAACTGCGCGATCGCCCGCATCGCGCCAATCATCGCCGCCGCCCCGGCCATGTCGTACTTCATCTTCTCCATGCCGTCGCCCGGCTTGATCGAGATCCCGCCCGTATCGAACGTGATCCCTTTCCCCACCAGCCCCAGCACCGGCGCGCCCGCCGCAAGCGACTCGCCTTTGGCCAACTTCGGTTCATACGTCATCACAATCAACGCCGGCGGCTGTTCCGAGCCCTGCGCCACCGCGGCAAACGCACCCATCTTCAACTCCTGCAGCTTCGCGGTCGAGTGCACCTCGCACTTCAAGCCCACCTCCACGCACATTGCCGCCGCCCGCTTGCCCAACTCCGTCGGAGTCAAAACATTTCCCGGCTCATTCACCAGCGTTCGCGTAAAATTCTGCGCCGCTGCAACAATCAGTCCCGCATCAAAGCCTTCCTGTATCTCCGTCCTCGTCGACTTCTCCGCTTCCTTCGCGATCACAGAAAGCGCTCGCACCGATCGGTCTTTCCGCTCACTCCGATACGTATCCCAGTCCAGCTCCGCCACCTCCGCGCCTTCCACCAGCACACGCGAAAGCAGCATGCAGGGCAACGTCTCCAGATGTTCGTCATCCAACGCATGGTCTTCAGGAAACGCAATTGCCAGCTCTTTTACTCCAAGAGGTTTGGCCGCACGCACCGCTGTCCCGGCACCCTTCCGAATCTCATCGACCGAGAGCGCCTTCGCCTTGCCCAGCCCCACCACCAGCAGCCGCTCTGCCTTCAACCCGTTCGGACCATGCAGCAGCAACGTCTCTCCCACCGTCGCCTTGAACTCGCCCGACGCCAACACCTTTGCCGCAGCATTCGCCACCGCATCGGTGGTCGTCAACAAAGCCACCACTGGCTCTGCATCTTTGCCGACAGCAATATCCACGCCAAACACCGCCAGCATTGGCGTCTGAAAACCGGCAGCATCCTGAAAAAGTAGCTTCGTGTCCATGCGTCTATCGTAACCCGACCGCATGTTGATCATCTTGCAACTAACGCTACAACGAAAGTTGAGCTACCCTCGTTGACTTCGAGCGACCGCTGCTTTCGCCTCATTATCGGCTTCACGCTTGCGTTCGGTGGCGCGCTTGTCGTACTCCTGCTTGCCTTTGGCCAACGCAATTTCGCACTTCACCCGCCCGTTGCGAAAATAAAGCCGTGTCGGGATCAGCGTAAATCCCTTCTGCTTCGTCATACCCTCGAGCTTCCGCACTTCGTTCTTATGCAGCAGCAGCTTCCGAGTACGCAGCGAATCATGGTTCATCGCATTCCCGTGAGAGAACGGTCCGATGTGCGCGTTCAGCAGAAAACACTCCCCGTCCTTCAGCAGCCCATAGGCGTCCTTCAGATTGGCTTTACCCTCGCGGATCGACTTCACCTCGGTCCCACGCAACGCCACCCCGGCCTCGAACTTATCCGTCAAAAAATAGTTAAAACCCGCCGACCGGTTGAACGCAGCGTCTCTCTTACCCGCCGCCACCGGGTCGCGGTCTTTCTCCTTCACCACTGGCTTCGGTGGGTGAGCGGCTATCGTGTTGGACATAGAGCGTGCCATGCAATCTCTTACTTTAACATGTCTGCAACTTTCGATTCATTTGCAGCCCTCACCCGTCGAAAACCCACGCGTCTAACCTCAGTCCTCATTCGTCAGTCATACCTGACGTCATGAGTCTATAAACCTCTGCCACCGCGAGCCGTGCTTCGAATACGACCGTAGAATTCACGGTTCCTACAAATCTTTTTGACGAGGTCGATTTTGGAGCGAATGCTATACTCACCCGAGCGCGACAGCCTGGCAGGCACGGCCCCCACAGGCAGCGCCGAAGCCGGAAAAATCTTCCCGGCGGGCGTTATCTCCGGCAAACGCCACAATCTTTACGGTGTAAAGGACGAAAACGGAAGCAGCATGGGTCGCCTGTACAAATCAATCAGCAAACTATCCACATCGCTTCGTCGCGTCCTCCCTGCGTTGCTCCTCTGCGGCATCGCCGGCCTAAGCACAGCGCGCGCCCACGCCCAGTCAGCTAACACCTGGGACAAGCGTGGTCAGGACGCCGAAGCGCGCCAGGACTTTGACGCAGCCTACGAGGACTATCACAACGCCGTCCTCAAAAAGCCCAAAGACCTCCGCTTTAGAGAGCACTTCGACCACATGAGGTTTCAAGCCGCCGTCTCTCACGTCGATCGCGGCCGCGTCCTTCGCCAAAGTGGAGACATCAACGGCGCACTCACCCAGTTCACCCGCGCCCAACAGATCGATCCCGGCAACCAGGCAGCCGCGCAGGAGATCGATGCCATTGAGAAGCAACAGCAGATCGAACGCGACAGCACCCCTCAAGCCAAAGAGCAGATGTCGCAGCAAAATGAGACTCTTAACACCATCGGATCCATCTCCGGCCCCGTAGAACTCAAGCCCGTCTCGAACGATCCCATCACGCTCCACATGGTTGAAGACGTCAAAGTAATCTATGACGCCATCGGCAAAGCAGCTGGCCTCAACGTCCTCTTCGATCCTGACTACAGCTCCAAGCGCATCCCCGTCGACCTCACCAACGTCACGCTCTCAGACGCCCTCCGCATCGTCGGCACCATCTCTGGCACCTTCTATAAGGTCATCACGCCGAACACCATCTTCGTCGCGACCAACTCGCGCACCAAGCGCACCGACCTCGACGAGCAGGCCGTCCAGACCTTCTATCTCACCAACGCCAGCCAGCAGAATGACGCGAATGAAGTCGTCATCGCCATCCGCAACCTGCTCGATCCCAGCGTCAAGATATATCTCGTTCCCAGCCAGAACGCCATCGTCATGCGCGCAACGCCCGATCAACTTCTCCTCGCGCAAAAGCTGCTGAACGATCTCGACCGAGCCCGTCCCGAAGTCGTCGTCGACGTCGCCGTCCTCGAAGTCAACAAGAACGTCGAGCACAACCTCGGTATCACCCTTCCACAATCCATCACTCTCACCCCGCAGGCCAATCCCAACACAACTTCGAGCAGCAGTAGCACCAGTACCGGCACTTCGACAGGTTCCACCACCACCTCCGACTTCACCCTCAACACCCTCGCCCACCTTAACGCGAACAACTTCGCCGTAAGCATCGGCGGTGGCACTCTCAACGCGCTGCTCACCGACGCCGATACCCGCGTCCTCCAGAACCCCAGCATCCGCGCCACCGACGGCCAGCGCGCGACCATGAAGATTGGATCGAAGATCCCCGTCGCCACCGGCTCCTACAACGCCGGCGTCTCCACCGGCGTCGCCAGCATCGGTGTGCAGACCCAGTTCACCTACATCGACATCGGCGTCAACATCGACATTACCCCCACGGTCCACTACGACCGCGAGGTCACCCTCAAGATGAAGATCGAGGTGCTCTCCCAGATCAACACTGTGACCATCAGCGGAGTCTCCGAGCCCGTCATCGGTCAGCGCACCTCAGAGCAGGTCATCACCCTCAAGGATGGCGAGCCAAGCCTCCTCGCCGGCATCATCACCAAATCCGACTCCCTCAACATCAACGGCACTCCCGGCGTCGGCGAGCTTCCCATCCTCAAGTACTTCTTCACCTCTCGCGACAAGATCAATGACAAGACTGAAATCGTCTTCATCATCATCCCTCACATCGTTCGCGAGTCGGTGCTGACCCGCGTCAACGTTCGCCCCATCGACACCGGCACAGGTCAGTCAATCGAGCTGCGTCGTGACGTCTCTGCCAACGACCACAACTCCGAGCCGGTGTACGCTAATGGGCCGCGCTCCGCCAGTAATCCAACCAGTGCCGCCAATGCTGCCAGCGCCATGGTCCAGCAGCTCAGCCAGCAGGCCCAGCCCGCCGGTCCGCCAGCCTCCTACGTCCCCGGTGCGCAAACTCCAGGAACCCCGCCGGTAACCCAGCCTCCTGCCAACCAGCCGCCAGCTCCGGCAGCAGCCCCAGGCGCAGGTGGCCCGCCCATTAGCTTCACCGTCGTTCCGCCAGACTCCACGCAGGCCGTTGGCAGCACATTCCAGGTCGCCGTCATGCTCGGCAACGGACGCGACGTCTTCTCCGTTCCGCTCCAGCTGCAGTTCAACCCTGCACTCCTCCAGCTCGTCAACGTCGACGCCGGAACCTTCCTCGGCAAGGACGGGCAGGCAGTTTCGCTCGTCCACCGCGAAGACAAGGGCCTCGTCGCCATCTCTTCCATACGTCCGCCCAACACCGCCGGAGTCAGCGGAACAGGCAGCCTTTGCACCCTCACCTTCAAGGCCATAGCCGCCGGCGACTCCTCACTCTCACTCGTCAAAGTCGGCGCTCTCAACAGCGCGCAGGCCAATCTTCCGGCCGTCGGTTCGCAGGCCGTGGTACATGTCAAGTGACACTTTGTACCAACCCGTCCGCCTCGCGGTCCGCCGAGAGCTTGCTGAAATATTCAAGCTCCCGGACGCGGGGGACGCTGCAGCTTCGTTCGCGACCACTTAACCGCGAATCCGGCCTCACCCTCGTCGAACTCATCATCTGCGTCGCCATCGTTGCTTTATTGGCCTCCGCAGCCATCCCCATCGCCCGCTTTCAGGTCAAACGTACTAAGGAGCGCGAACTTCGCCGCGACCTCTGGGAGATGCGCGACGCCATCGACCACTACAAGGACGCCGCCGACAAAGGCGCCTTCCAGATCAAAGCCGACTCCCTCGGCTACCCACCCGACCTTCAAACCCTTGTCGACGGGGTCGAGGTCACCGCAGCTCAAGGGAAAAAGGTAAAATTTCTACGAAAGATCCCCGTCGACCCCTTCACCAATAACACGGATTGGGGCCTGCGCTCCAACCAGGACGACACGGACTCCGACTCCTTCGGCGGCCAGAACGTCTTTGACGTCCACAGCAAGAGCACCGGAACCGCACTCGACGGAACGAAGTACAACACATGGTAGCCACTCCCAAAATCCGTTCCACACAGGCGACAGAGCAAGGCTTCACCCTGCTCGAACTCATGATTGTCATGGTCGTGATCGGCCTGCTGGCCGCCATCGCAATCCCTGCCTATACCAGCAACATCCGCAACGCCAAAGAGGCTGTCCTCAAAGAGGACCTCCACACCATGCGCCAGGCCATCGACTCCTACACGGTCGACAAGGCCAAAGCCCCCCAGTCCCTCGACGACCTCGTCCAGGCCGGCTACATCAAAACCATGCCCGTCGACCCCTTCACCCATCGCTCCGACACCTGGATGCCCGTCCAGGACGACACCCTCTCCAGCATCGATCAGACTGACTCCGGCATCGACGACGTCCACAGCGGAGCCCAGCAAACCGCCTCCGACGGCACCTCCTACTCCACCTGGTAATTCGCCGAACCGCAGTCTCAAAAGAATGAAGCGCAAGCTATCATCGCTATCGTGCCCAACTCCACGGCGCCAGCTCTCAACCTATGGAAGCGCCATCTCGGTGTCGTACCGGACTACGTCTGGCAACAAATTGACCTCGAGACCCTAATCCTCGCCGACAATGAGCTCTCCGAAATCTCCCCAAAGATCGGCAACCTCAAAAACCTCCGCACCCTCGACCTCGGCCACAATGAACTTACAACCCTCCCCGAAACACTCGCCGACCTCGTCAGCCTCACTGACTTCCTCTACCTCCACGACAACCGCCTGACCTGCTTACCGCCCTCCCTAGGAAAACTCAAAAGCCTCCGCTACCTCAACCTGAGCGAAAACGCCTTCCCGCTCCTACCCGACTGCCTCTCCTGCCTATCCAGCCTGGTCGAACTCCGCTCGACCGACAACCTCCTCACCGAGCTGCCCGACTCCATCGGCAGCCTCTCCAATCTCCGCGAGCTCCATCTTAGAAACAACCACCTCACCACCCTCCCAGCCTCAATCGCCCACCTCAGCGAACTCCGCCAGCTCGATCTCCGCGGCAATCCCATCGAAACCCTCCCCGAATCCCTCGCCCATCTGCCAAAATTGGAAAAACTAGACCTCCGCTGGGTCACAACCCTCACCGCGCCAACCTGGTTTAAAGATCTCGAAGCCCGAGGCTGCCTTATCTACCTCTAACCGTCGCCTCTGCTCACAAAAAGGCGCATACTATGGTCTAAGACACGTCGAGCTGCGTCCGTCCAGCAGGGAAGCGGCCCACCAGGAGACCCCACATGCGTTCCGTCACGCAAATTGGCCTAACCGCCTTCCTCACGCTCTCCGTTGCGGCGTACTCCCAGACTCCGACTAATTCCCCAAGCAGCCAAACCACGCCGCCCGCGCAAACGCCCACCACCACCACGCCCCAAAACGACCCCCAGTCGTCCACTCCCGTCAACGCCACCATCCCCTCCGACGTCCCCGCCGAGAAGCCCATCCCCGGCCACCCGACCGCCACTCCCAAAGAGAGCAAAGATGCCGCCGCTGCCGTCAAGGCCGAAAACAAGACCGACCACCTCCCATCCCCCGGCGAGGACATGAAGACCAACATCAAGCCCGGCAGCGAAGACGACGTCAACTCCGTCGGCACCCGCAACATCGGCGGCCGTGGCGTCGGCAACTGGTACTCCACCGACTGGGAGATCCGCACCGGCAAGCAGTACTCCATGGAGATCGAAAAATCCGCTCACATGGTCAACGACCCCGTCATCGTCGAGTATGTCAACCGCGTCGGCCAGAACATCGTCAAGAACTCCGACTGCAAAGTTCCCTTCACCATCAAGGTCATCGACTCTGACGAGATCAACGCCATGGCCCTTCCCGGCGGCTTCTTCTACGTCAACTCTGGTCTCATCCTCGCCGCCGACGAAGAAGCCGAACTAGCCGGCGTCATGGCTCACGAGACTGCCCACGTCTGCGCCCACCACGCCGCCCGCCAGATGACCAAAATGAACTACGTTCAAATCGGCTCCATCCCCCTCATCATCTTCACCCAGGGCTCTTGGACTGGTTACGGGATCTATGAAGCCACCCAACTCGCCATCCCCCTCGGCTTCCTCCAGTTCTCCCGCATGGACGAGGCTGAAGCCGACTGGCTTGGCGTCCAGTACATGTACAAATCCGGCTACGATCCCCAGGCCTTCATTCAGTTCTTTGAGAAGCTCGACGCCCTCGAAAAGCACAAACCCGGCACCCTCGCCAAGGTCTTCGCCGACCACCCCCAAACCCCCGACCGCATCATGCACTCTGAGGAAGAGATCGCCACCATCCTGCCCGCTCGCCCTGACTACATGGTCACCACGTCTGAGTTCGACGACGTGAAGGCTCGTCTTGCCCGCCTCGAAAACAAGCGCAAGATAAACGACGGCAAGGGCGGCAACAAGCCCACGCTCCGCCGCACCGCCAGCGGCAGCGGCAACAACGACCCCAATAGCACGAACAATCCCTCCACCAGTAGCGACGACACCCCAACGCTGGGCCGCCGCAACTAGGACGAGCAAAAACCGGTATACAAGTCACCAAGTGACCGCCCCGCGCGTAGCGGGCCCGTTCGGCAGAACTCCTCTTTCGCTTCTGCAAAGAGCATGAATCCCCCGCACTCGAAATCGACTCCAAATTTCAACTCTGACCCTTCGCAACCAATCGACCAAACGATCGCACCAACGCTCTCATGGAGAATGAACATGAGTAATCTGGACAGCTTGTTAGAACGGAACAAAACGTTTGCTGCTCAACAGTCTGCCTCCGGCACACTGATGCCCTCGCTTCTTGCCGCAACTGGAAACTTAAAAGCCACGATCATCGGTTGCGCCGATATGCGCGTCGACCCGGCTCATCTACTCGGGATCAAACCAGGTGAAGCCCTCGTCATCCGTAACATTGGTGGCCGAATCACCCCAGTCTTGCTCGAGGAACTGGGTCTACTCGGACGAATCGGTCAGGTCCTCGGAGGGGCTCCTGCTGGCGGCGGCGAGTTTTCACCTCATCGTGCTTCATCACACCCACTGCAGCATCACTCGCCTCGCAGGCGACGCCGATAAGCTGGCGCATTATTTTCAAATACCCGAGAGTGAAGTCAAAGCAAAATCCGTCACCGACCCATACGCCGCGGTCGCCGCCGACGTCGCTCTACTCCGCGCAGTTCCCGCACTGCCCGCCAAATGGCTCCTCTCCGGCCTTGTCTACGACGTAGCAACTGGCTTAGTCAAAACCGTCGTACCGCCTGCGCCGATTCGAACAAGTTAATTCCATCCCCGCCAATATCCTGGCCCGGAACCAGCTAGAATTGGCGAGGCAATCAATGAACATATCAAGAAGGCAATTTACTCAGGGAATAGGTGCGCTCGCAGCCGTAGCTGTCTACTCGCGCAAGAGCTTCGGCTTTGCCGAAAACGGACTCAGTCTTGGACTGAACACATGGAGCCTGCGAGCTCTTTCACAACAGGAAGCAATCCCCATCATCATCCAAACGATGAAGCAGGCGAGACTGCACAATTGTCAAATCCTGTTCACCCACGTGGAACCCGCGAGGTTCAATCCTGTGTTTCCCGTCGGCGTCTTCAGCCCGCCCAAATCATCTCCAACGCCCCAGCAGATAGAACAACAGAACGCGACCGACGCCGCACTGACGCAGTGGCGACTCTCGGTTCCCATGAGCTACTTCGAAGACATCCGCTCCACCTTCGAAAAACAGGGCCTCAGAATAAAATCCTATTCGCTCAGACTCGGAAGCTCTGAGGCCGAAATCGACCGTCTATTCCTGATGGCAAAAGCTCTGGGAGCGGATTCGATTGTTACCCGTCTCCCGCCAACGTTGACAACGATGATCGCGGCCGCAGCGGACGAACATCAAATGATCGTCGGTCTCCAATTCTCCGATCTGGACGAGGCGAAGAAACAGCTCGCCGCCTCTCAGTACTTCCGCATCGATCCCGACATAGGCGATCTAACGAAAGCAAAGATCGACGCGTTGCAGTTTGTCGAAAACAACTACACGTCCATGTCTGCGTTGGATCTCAAGGACGCAATGTCCGGAGGTGCAAGTGTTCCGTTTGGCCAAGGCGAGGCTCGCGTGAAAGCAGTCCTGCAGCTCCTCAAGGACAAGCAGGTTCCGATCACAGCGTATGTAGACTGCGACTACGCCGGAACCGGCCGATCGCCAGAAGAAGTAGAGAAGTGTGCCTCGTTTGCCAGAGGCATCATCGGTCAGGCGTAGAAGCAGCCGCCGAATCAGTTACCCAGAAACATGTCATCGTTTCTGGGTAACTGAGCGCAGAGCAGAACAAACCCCACCTCAGCTCTGATTATTCGCATTATCCCCTCCGGTGACATCGTAAGTAGCCCCCGTCACCATCGCCGCCAGATCAGACGCCAGAAACACCGCCGCTGGCGCCAGATCCTCCGGCTTAAGCCACGCCACCTTCAGCGGCTCATGCGGAGCCCGCGTGTCATACGCCTCCTTCTCCGTCGGGTTCTTAGGCGGATTCTCATTCGCCGTCACCTCGCCAATCAGCGCACTCCACCGCGCCTCATTATGCGTCAGCGGAGTATCCACCAGACCCGGAATCAACGCATTCACCGTAATCTTGTCCTTCCCTAGCTCCAGTGCCGCCGACTTCATCAGGCCAATAATCCCCCACTTCGAAGCCGAGTACGAAGCCATATTCTTCGACCCATGTTTCCCCTGCATGGACGACAGCACAATGATCCGCCCACCGCCGTTCTTCACCAGCATCGGCGCAAACGCACGAATCGTATTCGCCGTCCCATTCAAATTGTTGTTGATGACATCGTTCCACTCCCAATCCTCCATCTCAATCAGCGGCTTGAAGCGCTGCGTCGCTGCATTCGCCACCACAATGTCGATGTGCCCAAACTTCTGCTGCACCTGATCTGCGGTCGCACGCAAAAAAGCAATGTCCCTTACATCTCCCACAACCTCCATAAACTGCCGCCCATGCTGCCTCACCAACCTGCCAGTCTCCTCGAGATCCGCCTTTGTCGCCACCGCATACGCCTGCTCCGGCGTTATCTTCGCGCAGATATCCAGCCCCACCACATCCGCTCCATTCGCCGCCATATCCACGGCAATCGACCGCCCGATCCCACGTGCCGCGCCAGTAATCACCGCGACCTTCCCCCTCAGCAGATCGCTTCCAAATGCCCGCCCCGGCCAAGTCTGTTTCTCCGCCACCGCGTCGGTCGACTGTTGCCCAAATGCGCTGCTCCCCAACGCCACTCCACCCACAATCGCCCCTCCCGATGCCAGCAAATCTCTCCGCGACATCGTCGTCCGCTGCCGCTCAACGATCTCTTCCACCGGTCCCTGTGTACGCTGCCTAACGCTATTCAACGGTCATCTCCTGCGGCAATAGCCGTCTTCGTAAGATGACCCGTCCTCCAAAAAGTCTGCCTGTCTGAGAATTCCCCATCGCACGAGCTTCTCGTCGCCAACAAACCGTCCCGTGTCTTGCAACCGCATCAACGCAAACGAATATCTTGCCCCGTCGGTCTCGAAAACCACACATCGCAGCATCTCAAGCGTCAACGCAAGCAACACTAAGCCGTCAATACAATCTTCCCTCGCGCATGTCCTTCCGCCAGGTAGCCAAGCGCTTCCGCCGCCTCGCTCAACCGATAACTTCTATCAATAACCGGCACAACTTTGCCGCTCTCTAGAAGATCCTTCATAAAGTCCAGATCCTTCCGAGTCACCTTCGTTAGAAAGAAACCCATCTTCTTCCGTCCCATCCGCGACAGCACCGGCCCCAGCGCAAACGCTTCGAAAATCTGAAACAGACCACCACCCGCCGCGACATAAACTCCACCCTCGGTCAGCAAACGCCTGTAGTCGAAGATCGAATGATGACCACTCGCAGCCAGGATCAGATCGTATCGTTGCCCACTCCGCGTGAAATCCTCTTTCGTGTAGTCGATGACACAATCCGCGCCCATCGACGACGCCTGATCCACATTCCTCGTACTGCACACGGCGGTCACTGCAGCCCCGAACGCTTTGGCGATCTGCACCGCGAAGGTGCCCACGCCGCCAGACGCCCCTTCCACAAGAACCTTCTGCCCCGGCCGAATCCCTCCCTTATCGCGAAGCCCCTGCAAAGCCGTAATCGCCGCGACCGGCACCGCCGCCGCTTGCTCAAACGTCAGGTTCTCCGGCTTCAGCCCCAAACTCACCTCAGCGACACAGACATATTCGGCAAATCCGTTCCCTTTGAAGCCCGTTACCCCGAACACCTCGTCCCCAGCCTGAAACTGCGTTACCTCTCTGCCCACCGCCTCCACTCGGCCCGCGACATCGCAACCCAGGATCATCGGTTTTCGCTTCCGCAGTCCCGGCATCCGATCCCACGGCGCACCTTTCATCAAGTACAGGTCCAACGGATTCACCGACGCCGCGCAAAGCCTGATCATCACCTCATTGCCCGCGGGCACAGGTATCGCGACCTCCGCAAACTCCAACAGCTCTGGTGGCCCGTACTGTGTGCGCACAATCGCTTTCATCGTGCCCTCCCAACAGCTTCCACCGCATCTGCTGCAGCAACCGCCAAGCGGTTAGCGGAAGTATAGGACTAACTGCCGCTCATCGGAAGTCAATCCGATCCTCCCTGAGATCCTCCCAGCGAAACAGTCCAGATCTCCCTCAACCCATCAAGCATCTGACACCCTCCGCGCACGGCGGTCACTTCTCGCAAGCCGAAGCAATCTCCCCTTCGTTTCTTTTAGCATCTGTGATCCCTTTGACTTCTTCATCGCATCGAACTCAAGTCCGCCAAACATCCCGGCAATATCTCTCAAGGAGACCCGACATGAGCAATCTCGACGACATGTTAGAACGCAACAAAGACTTTGCTGCTAAGCAGTCTGCTGCGGGCACACTCATGCCCTGGCTTCCGAAGGCGATGCCGAACGTAAAGGCAACCATCATCGGTTGCGCCGATATGCGTGTCGATCCTTTCGAGATTCTGGGTCTCAAGCCGGGCGAAGCCGTCGTCATACGTAACATCGGCGGTCGAATCACTCCGGTCTTGTTAGAGGAGCTGGGTCTCCTCGGACGTATTGGTCAGGTTGCCAAAGAGATGCCCGGCGGCGGCGGAGAGTTTCACCTCATCGTCCTTCAGCACACCGATTGCGGCATCACGCGACTGGCAGGCGACCCCGACAAGCTCGCGCACTACTTTCAAATACCAGAAGAGGAAGTCAAGGCAAAGAATGTCACCGATCCCCGCGCTGCGGTTGCCGGCGACGTCGCATGGCTTCGGACAATCCCCGCGCTGCCAGCCACATGGATTCTCTCCGGCCTCGTCTACGACGTAGCGACCGGACTTATTGAGGTCGTAGTACCACCAGCACCCATTCGGGCCGCGTAAAACTTCTGCGACTGATGAAGATTAGTGAACATCCAACAAATGCCGAAAAACGCGGAGCCGTATTGGTAAGCACGGCTCGCTGCGGAAGTCATTCCGCAGTCTAGTCAACTCCAGCATCACAGCGGAGAAGGGACCCACGGCGATAGCGGTAGTGCTACGGCACTCCTGCCTGTCGCGTGGTGCGTTCGGTCTGCACTCCTAACAACTCACGCGATAGAACTTTCTATAAACGGAGAATCGCGATGGTAACGATGAATCACACCAACCTCACCACCTACGACGTGCCGGCTCTTACGGCGTTCTTCTGCTCGGTATTCGATTTTCAACCCCTGGAGAAACGCGGCGATAAGTTCTCTGTGCTGCGGAATGCCGATGGCTTTCTGTTGACACTGATGTACGACAAGCGCATGACTCCGGAGCGGGGATATCCCGGAATGTTTCATGTCGGCTTTCTTCAGCCTACGCAGGATGCCGTGGACTATATGTACGAGAGCCTGAGCGCTCAAAATTACATGGCTCCCAAGCCCGCGAAGCTGCAGCGCGGCGGACCGCCAACGTATGGCTTTTACTACGACGCCCCCGGCGGCGTAATGGTGGAAGTTAGCACAATGAACATTATCGAACCTGCCTAACCACATTCCAAGAGCGAGGCGGGTGAGAATCTGCATCCACACCCGCCTACAATCTACGGGCCAGATATGTCAGCGGCGCTCCCGTTCCGTCAACCACCCAAACCCCAACCCCAGCGTCCCCCAAAGCACCGCCTGAATCTCCAGCGCGGCCACGCGAAACTTCCACATCAGCGTCACCGGAAACCCCGCCGGAACCTCATCGATCTCCGGCAAAAAGTGCGCCACCACCCCCACGACTACCACAAACAAAACCGCCGCCAGTAGGGAACCGTTCCACTCACCAAACCTCTTCGCAAACCCGCGTCTCATCTGCAGCGAAAGCACCATCGCCGCAATGGAAACCGCGATCAACAAAAAGTAAGCCCCAGTTCGCGCACCAATCGTATCGGGACTCCCCACAGCCGGAGGGTTCGCCGGATACTTCAAATTCGGCACTACAACCAACGCCACATATCCCAGCACCGCCAGCACAGCCGACAGCGCCCGCGGCCCCATCTCGCCAATCCGCCCATAGGCAAACGCAAACACCAGCCCAAACAATCCGCCCACAGCCGCGCCAAACACCACCGTGCCCGTCAGCAAGCCAAAACTCTTCTGCACGCGCCTGCTCACCATCTCAGGCTCAGGAGCCTCGCCCTTAGCCCGATCCGCAGCCGTCTCGAACGCAATCGCGCGCTCCACCTGCGGCTCGCCGATCCAACGTGCAAACGCGAACACAAGCAGGCCCGCAACAACGCCCACCAGCATCCCGCGAAGGAGCAGAGTTCGAGTCGTCAAAGTTTTCTACTTAGTGGCAGGGAAAGCCGAGAAGATGCCGGCCGTCATGCAAAAACTCATGCACCATCGTCCCGCGAAACATCGACGTAGCGCCCTGCTCCGCGCCGACAAAATAGATCGCCAGCAGCAACATCAATCCACCGAACACCGTATACGGCAGAAGCTCGCGCACCGGAATAACAGGAATCGAAACCGGCTGTGCAGCAGAACCGAAAATAGACTGAGCCATCGTAAAACCTCCAGGGGATCGTGCGTCCCACATACTGCTCATTCGAACGAGGAAAGAACGTCTGGCTCTCAACCCAACATCAGGTCAATCACAGTGGCGCGACCGCACCGGACTCTCACCGGCTTCTTCCATCCTCTTCAAAATCTATCTCAACCCTAAGTGTCACAATCCCCAGTGTCAAGCTCCCGGTGCATTTCCTGGTCATCGGCAAAGCGACGCGACCTCGCAAATGCCGGAAGCCAACCCCACCTCAACAAACGCTCCAATCCCAGGCTTGTAATTAGCCGCTATGTAATCCAGTGGACATATGGCTCCCATAAGCCTACGCTTGAGTCTCTCCCCAGAAAGAGGCCGCACGATGGCCGCACCCCTGCTGCTTTACTCCCACCGTCACAACGCCAACGGTTCCTACGATTCCATCTGTCTGGTTTGCTTTGCCACCATTGCGACAACCCAAACCAATCCTGAGCTTGCTGTGTATGACGAAAAGCACGTCTGTAACCAATTTCTTCTCTCAGAGCGCCGCCTATTCAAACCACCCCACTCCGACTGGCCAGCGCCCAGCAACAACTTCACAGCCGCCCTCAATGGAGGGACTAAAATAGTCGCTTGAGAGTCGCCATCAAACTCTCTCGCAACAGTTAACGACAATCCTTTAGGGAACCAGCCGCTGTGCCAGCTCGTCTCACCCTCATCAGCCACGCGCCCACTCCCGCACAGCGCGACGCTCGTTTTCCGGCAGATGAGCCTCTCGAAGAATCTTCCCTCCTCAAGCTCTCTACTCTGAATTGGCAACCGCCGCGCGCCAATCGAGTCCTCACCGCACCTGAACTCCGCACCCAACAAACCGCCGCCGCACTCAATCTCTCCGCGACATCAGACACAGAACTACGCGACATCGATTACAGCACCTGGCAAGGCCACAACCTCAACGACCTCTACGCCAAAGACCCCAAAGCCGTTACGCAATGGCTCACAGATCCCAGTGCCGCGCCCCACAAAGGCGAGACCATCGCCCATCTCATTGGCCGCGTCACAAACTGGCTAGCCACCTTCGCCGCACTCGTCGCAGAAGAGAAACACACAACCCACACCATAGCCATTACCCACCCCGCCGTAATCCGCGCCGCCATCCTCCACTCCCTCAATGCCCCACCCCAATCCTTCTGGCGCATCGACATAGCCCCCCTAACCCTCACCGACCTCCGCCACAACGGCCGCACCTGGACCCTCCGCTCCACCGCCATCCCATTAACCGCACATGATTCAATCGAGACTCCATAAAAACATCGTCACTCCGATCGAACCCTGAGCAGAGTCGAACCGGAAGTCGAGAAACCTGCCGTAGGCACTCCCCACCACGGTGTCCAAATCGAGCAAAACCCACGCCAAACAAGATAAAATAGAAGCATGAGCACCGCAGTCCTTCCCAACCCGCACACCACCGGCTACACCGACGACCACGCCAAATCCGGCCTCGACACCACCTTCCCCGCCATCGAAACCTGGCAGAACCAGTTCAAGGCCTACGAGATCCTCGTCGACGATCCCGAGTTCACCTCCGTCTGCCCCAAAACCGGTCTCCCCGACTTCGGCCGTCTCACCATCCGCTACATGCCCCGCGAGAGCTGCCTCGAACTCAAGTCCCTCAAGGAGTATCTCTTCACCTACCGCAACCTGGGCATCTTCCAGGAAAACATCGTCAACCAGGTTCTCGACGACGTCGTCAAAGCCTGCAACCCCGTCTGGGCCGTTATCGTAGGCGACTTCCGCCCCCGCGGCGGCATCTCCACCGTCGTCACCGCCGCCTACCCTCGCACCGAAACCGCCCCGCAAAAATAGCAGGCCGCCGGATACCAAAGGCCCCACCGCACAACGAATTGCGATTGAAAGTCGCCCGGAAATGTAGCAGACTGGCGGAGCACAACTAGCCTGCATCTCCACTCTGCGTTCCGAGGAGATTTCCGTTGCTCTCTGCGCTCCGTTCCACCACACTCTCTCTCCTGCTGCTTGGCTTCGTGTCGGTCAGCGCTCAAACGTCAGGCAATCGAAACAGCCCAGACTCAGCAAACGAGAAGACCACCCTCGTTCAGAAGCTGGCCGATGGCACAACGATCACCCGCGAGTCCACGGCCACCGAAGCACGCGACTCACAGGGCAGGACCGTTCGAACGACTACGATGACAGGCATGGGAGGACGAAACGCGACCCACACCACCGTCATTGATCCTGTTGCTCGAACGATCACTCACTGGTCGAGTTTAACGAAGGAAGCGACGACGATGCACATGCCCGAGCCACGAAAAGTAGGTCAATCGGGAACTGTGCTCATGAGCAGCGGCCCAAGCGCGGTTGGCGTTGCCACTCTCGGAGATCTCCCCATGGCCTCCTCAGGAGCCGTTACCCTCGCAGGGGATTCGAATCTCAAGCCTGCAAGGCAAATTGACAGACTCGGCGGTAAGACAATCGCTGGAGTCTATGCCGAGGGAGTCAGAACCACAACCACCTACCCGGTCGGCTACATGGGCAACGACAAACCCTTCGTCAACGTGCGAGAGATATGGACCGCGCCCGATCTGAAGCTTGTCGTATCGAGCACTGACAACGATCCTCGCAACGGGTTGCGATCCACCGAAATGACTGACGTCGTCCGCGCAGAACCCGATCCCGCTGTCTTTCTACCCCCCGAGGGCTACACCATCAGGGACCACTCCCCCGAATCCCACTAACCGGGAACATTTATGCTGGCAACGGCGTCTACCACCACATGAAGCGCCCAGTGATCTGCAGGCAGCTCGCGATCATCACAACGATGGCTTGCACGTTCAGCACGCCATGGTCTGCACATGCGCAGGAGACGGTTGCCCTGGTCACCCCAACGGCGCCTGCTCACGATAAGAGTTTTTACGTAGATAAGCCGATTGCACATCCAGAAGAGCTTTCCGGCATATGGGAAGTTCCTGACGGCCATGGCGGTGCGGTCGGCATCCATCTCATCCTCTCGACGACGGTGCCTGCGGACACAATCACGCTCGTCGGAGTCGAACAAGTGTGGCTCAATCTCCAACTGGGGATATACCAGCGAGCCGGAACGGTTCTCCAATTCGGCGAAGAGAACTTCTCCAGCGATTCTCCTCGCGGCGGCAGCCTCCGGTACGACAACGGTCGCCTAACCCTGCATGATAAAGAATTTGATTTAGACCTCTTGCATATCAGCGGAGATAGATGGTCAGGCCGTATTCACCGCCAGGGCTTTGACGCTACGACGATTTTAACGCGACCAGGAGCCGGTACCGCAAAGAGCGAACCGTGGCTCGTGGGCACCTGGCAGACCGGTGATCAATCAGTCCAGAGCTGCCTTCACATCACGCAGCAAGCGCCAGGTGAGTTCGTCGGGTGGAGGGACTCTCTAACCGCGTTGGAATCCTCTCGATGTCCTTCTAGTCTCCCGAAACCTCCTAATTTTTATGAGCGTTACGGAGATCTCTTAAAGATACGCATCATTAGCAGTAGCAACGCCGCAACTGACAGTAGCAACGTTTCAATAGAACGGAATGCTCCTGACGAGATGTGCTGCTCCTATCCCTTCATTGTTACTCCCGGAGACAATGGCACAGTGATGAAAGAGGTCTGGCCTTCGGGATCCAATCAGCCTCCCCCTCAGACGGTATGGAAAAAGATGTCCGGCAATACCTGCATCGTGACACCCCCTGACCCCGCGCCACACCCAGGGAACCCCGAATGCTCGTGCCCCGAAAAATAAATACCAAAAACCTGGCGCATTTTTAGCGCCCCAGAAACTGACTGCTAAAACACCACATCAGCCACGCAAACCACTACGTTCTCAACACAAATTCACCACGCCAAAACAAGCAAAATCCCCATATTCCCAAACAAAACCACCCCTCATCACCCCAAATAAAAAATCCGCAAACCCCACCTGCTATCCTTCCAGCGAGATGGCCTCCTCGACCACGCAGAAGCCCGAACCCTCCCGCACACCCTCCGTAGCCGGAGCCACCACCGCCCTCGTCCTCCTCACTGCCCTCAACTTCGTCAACTACATCGACCGCTACATCCTCCCCGGCGTCCAGGAGCAGGTAAAAGCCGAGTTCCATCTCTCCGACGAGCACATTGGCACTCTCACCTTCTGGTTCATGATCGCCTACATGTTCACCTCGCCCATCACTGGATGGCTAGGCGACCGCTTCCCCCGCAAGCCCATGATCGTCATCGCCGCCCTCTTCTGGGCCGCGATCAACTTCCTCACCGCCACGGTCCACTCTTACGACTCCCTCAACATCCGCCACGCCGCACTAGGCGTAGGCGAAGCCAGCTTCGGCATCTTCGCCCCCTCTCTCCTCGCAGATTATTACGAGCCAGACCAGCGCAACCGCGTCCTCACCATCTTCAACGTAGCCATCCCCGTAGGCGCTGCTCTCGGCTACCTCGTCGGAGGCACAGTAGGCGAACACTACGGCTGGCGCATGTCCTTTATCGTCTCCGCCATCCCGGCTGCAATCCTCGCCCTCCTCATCGCCATCTTCATGAAGGAGCCCGCCCGCGGAGCAAGCCAGCACGAGAAAACAAAAGTAGAGAAGGGAACCATCCTCTCCCTAATCAAAAACCCAGCCTACCTCTGCTCCATCCTTGGCTACGCAGCCGTCACCTTCTCCCTAGGCGGCATCTCCTGGTGGATGCCCTCCTTCCTCCAGCGCATTGACGGCCGCAGCCAATCCTCCGCCGCCTACATCATGGGCGCCATCACTGTAGTAGCCGGCCTCGGCGGCACCATCACCGGCGGCACCATCGCGCAGAAGTGGTCCCGCACTAACTCCAAAGCTCTGTACCTCGTTCCCGCCATAAGTGCCGCCATCGCAGTCCCACCCGCGCTCCTCTGCTTCTTCGGCCCGCACAACCTCACCCTCTACGGCCTCGGTGCCGCCATCTTCCTAATCTTCCTCGGCACCGGCCCCGTCAACGCCGCCACCCTCAACGCCGTCCGGCCCGAGATCCGCGCCACCGCGATGGCCGGCCAGCTCTTCATCATCCACGCCCTGGGCGACGCCATCTCCCCGCGCATCATCGGCGCCGTCAGCGACCGCTCCACCCTCAACCTCGGCCTCGGATCCACTCTCATCACCATGCTCCTCGCAGCCATCATCTTCTTCATCGGCTCCCGTTACGCCCCACCCCTGCACTCCGAGCAACCCGCCATCGCCTGAACACTCATCTCACCCAGCAAGGAGCAGCCATGACCACAACCTTCCCCGGAGAGTCCCCCGAATACCGCACCGCCCGCAATCACCTCCTCGAACAAGAGATCAGCCTCCGCCGTGCGATGGAGACCGTAGCCGCTGCCCGCCGCAGCCTGCCACCCGGTGGCCTCATCCCTGAGGACTACATCTTCGACACCATTGGCCCCAACGGCAAGCCCGCCAAGGTGAAGCTCTCGCAGCTCTTCACCCCCGAACAAAACTCCCTGGTCATCTACAACTTTATGTTCCCGCGCTGGAGCAAAGACTCCCGCCCTGGCCCAGTCAAAGGCGCAACCTCCGAACTCAAGCTCGAAGACTCACCCTGTCCCTCCTGCACCGCTACACTCGACTCACTCGACACCACCGCTACCCACTTCGCCCCCTCCGGCCTCAACTTCGTCGTCATTGCCAAAGCGCCCATTGAACGCATCGCGACCTACGCACGCGAACGCGCTTGGAAAAATCTACGGTTCCTCTCCTCCGTCAATAACAACTTCAAACGCGACTACCAGGCCGAAGACCCCAACGGCGATCAGCTCCCCCTCATGACCGTTTTCCATCGCGACGGCGATCAGATCCGCCACTTCTGGACCTCCGAGCTAATGTTCGCCCCCGCCGATCCCGGACAGGATCCACGCCATCTCGGCGTTATCGACACACTCTGGAACATCTTCGACATGACCCCCGAGGGGCGTCCAAGCTGGGACGAACAAATCGACTACGACTGCTGCCATCCCAACAACCATTAACCCGCCTCGATCGACCCGTATGAGGATTTATTGCACTCTGCCGTTCATCTCATTCTCCCTCTGCTTGCATGGATCGTCGCACTCGCCTGGATCTGGAAAGCGATCACAGCCGCCATCTTCCTCCGCCGCGTTCCCGATCTCACCTCACCAGCGCACAACCTAACCCCACCCAACAACCCATCCCTCACCGTCGTCATCCCCGCACGCAACGAATCCGCCCACGTCGCCGCCTGCCTCCAATCTCTCCTCAACCAGCAACACCCCAACCTCCACCTCATCGCCGTCAACGATCGCTCCACCGACTCGACCGGCGCGATCATGGACGTCCTCGCCACCGATCATCCGGACAAGCTCACCGTCCTCCACATCACCGAACTCCCCACCGGCTGGCTCGGCAAAACCCACGCCATGGCCTTTGCAGCGCGCCACGCCATCTCCCTCCACAGCCCCGACTACCTTCTCTTCACCGACGCCGACATCCTCTTCCGCCCCGACGCCCTCGCCCTCGCCCTCGCCTACACGGTCGCCACTGAAGCCGATCACTTCGTCCTCCTCCCCACCGCCCTCGTCCGTTCTGCCGGAGAAGGCATGGTCCTCAGCTACCTTCAAGTGATGGGCCTCTGGGCCGTCCGTCCCTGGCGCGTCTCCGACCCCCAGGCTCTCCGCGACGCCGTAGGCGTAGGCGCCTTCAACCTCCTCCGCACCTCCGCCTATCAGCAGATCGGCGGCTACGAAGCTCTCCGCATGGAGATCGTTGAAGACCTCGCCCTCGGCAGCCGCGTCAAGCGAGCCCGCCTCCGCCAACGCATCGCCACCGGTCCCGATCTCGTCAGCGTTCATTGGGCCAGCGGCGTCAGCGGCATCCTCAACGGACTCATGAAAAACCTCTTCGCCATCTTCCGCTACGACCCCGCTGTCGCTCTACTCTCCTGCCTCTGGTTCACCCTCTTCTGTATCGCCCCCGCGGCCTTCCTCGCACTCCCGCAAACTCGCACGCCGGCAATCCTAACCTTCGCCTCGGTGGCCTTCCTCTACGTCCTCTCCAGCCGCCAAAGCAAAGTCTCGCCCTGGTATGCAGTCCTCTTTCCCATCAGCGCCACCCTCATCGTCTGCTCCATCATCCGCTCGATGCTCACGACACTGAAGAACGGCGGTGTCACCTGGCGAGGCACCTTCTACCCACTGTCGGATCTGCGCAAGAATCAACCACCTTTCGCCAGCGTAAAGTAGCAGTTGGCGTAGACTCTGCCGTGCCTTTTTTGGTTGTCATTCCCGAAGGGAATCTGCTGTTGCCTTCCTCCATACCAACAGCGAATCCGCTTGAGTCGTGCAAACGGCTCTATCGTACGGAGGAACTATCCTATCGTGAAAACCACTCGTGGTTTACCGGGCGCATCATCCCAGGTAGACTCAATCTCCGAAAGCGGCACAGTCTTTATCGCGATCTTCAGGTTCGCCTTTGCTACAACGTCAAACACACCCCTGATCGCATCCTTGAACGCCGACATCGGGACACTCTTCAACCCACTCCCCATCAACGTAATTGCCGACGAACGTAGCGCTGCTCCTGGCAGTTCGATATTCTCCTCACGGCTAGCTCCACCAACATGAACAAAGCGAACCGGCGTCGTGTCTTCTACAGCCTTCGCAATGGCAACGATGATCGTCTTTGCACTCTCTCCCCACAGATAATCGATGACGACATCGATACCGTTCGCGAACTCCCTCAACAGTGCTTCCTCATATTTTTTCGCTCCCATCGGATGCAAAGCGTCCAGCGAGGAGGGAATCACGATATCCGCTCCAAGCGCCTTTATCTCCTCAAGTTCCGCCGCGTTTCGACCAGTCGCAATCACTCTGCCCGCCCCAAGATGCTTCGCAAGCTGCACGGCAAGCCTTCCCGCCGTCCCGGTCGCACCATTCACCAGTACAGTCTCTCCAGTCTGCAAACGAGCACGTTCGACAAGCGCAGCCCACGCCGACATCCCAGGATTCGCAATCCCCGCTGCAGTGATGTCGTCGAGTCCATCCGGAATCGATACACATCGTTCGGAGCGCACGAGAGACTTTTCAGCCAAAGGCTCCATAAGGAGCCTGAGGAGATACGAAGTAGACGCGCCGTCCGTCGACCGTACGACCAACACCCTCAGCTCCAGCAGCTGCAGGGAAGACTCCGTCCGAACTGTAGTGCGAGCCCGACGAACGCGACTTGCTGAACTGGCTCAGCGCGGAAGCACGAACCGTAATGAGTTCTTCTCCGCTTTGAGCCACGGGCTCGGCGAAATCTCTATAGACAGGCGTTTTGCCGGCTGCCGTAATAATCGCTGCTTTCATAGAAATCTCCTCTGATTTTTCTCCGCAGGTGGACTGAGCGGAGAAAGTATTGAACAACGTTAGATAAAATCTAACATCGTTCAATTATGTGATATCAAAACTGATATTCTTGATGCATGAAAGTTAATCGAGAGATGGTGGCTCAGGCAGGACTCAAGCTACTGAACGAAGTCGGCCTCGAGCAGCTGACCCTTCGTCGTCTCGGCACTCAGTTGAAGGTTCAAGCCGCCGCTATCTATTGGCACTTCAAAAGCAAAGAAGAACTCATCGACGAAATGGCAACGATGGTCCTTGCCGAGGGCGCTCCGAACCTCTTGCCAACCCGGCGCAGCGCCGACTGGAAGGCCTGGTCCGCTGCATTCGGACATGGCCTCAGAAAAACACTGCTTGCATACCGGGACGGCGCTCGAATGGTCTCAGGAACCGAGCTCACAAACACGGAGTACATGAAGACCGTCGAGTCGATTGGTTCGAGGCTCCTCGAAGCTGGCTTCTCATTTCGTCAGGCCGTCGTTCTGCTAAGCACCATCTACAGCTACACCTTGAGCTTTGTCATGGAAGAGCAGGCCGTCTACCCGCGTCCAAACGAACGCTCTCCGCGATACGACATTGCCAAGCGAAAAGCCCGTCTCGACGCAGCAGAACTTCCACTGCTACGCCAAAGTGGACCGATTCTCTTCGACAAATTTGATCGTCGCTACAAAGAGGGCCTGGAGTTAGTCCTTCACGGCGCCGCAGCATTAAAAGATCAATAGTAGGGGATGTCCGCGTCGTGCCACGCTCAAACCGTGAGTCCAAAGTTATGACGCTGGCGGAGAAAACACACCGAGCTGCATCATCAGTCCAAAGATGTCCATGATGATACGTGTGTCTTTGATGCGGCCCTCTTCCAGACGATCAATGACGATGCCCCAAACCCTCACCTGCTTGCCTGTTTTGGGCACCCCCAGAAACTCTCCGTGATGCGTTCCGGTCCATTCGAATCGGCTGGCCACCTTATCCTCTTCGGCAATCTGCTCCTTGATAGAGAAATCCAAATCAGGAAACGCGGCACGCATACCACGAAGAACATCCTTGAGTCCTTCCAACCCAGGCCCCTGCCCCGGAAAAGGAACCTGCTCGACCACGTCATCCCAGACGAACTGTGCCGCGATATCCATATCTCCCTGGGTGATCACTTCTTCGGCAAAGCGGCGAACGATGCTCGCATTATCTTTTACCAACTTGAGCTCTCCTATGGTGATTTGCAGCCTGAATTATATTTAACTTCCTCCAACGAAAATTCAATAAGATGAGGTCACAAGACAGGTGAGTCTGAGTAAGGTGGGCTTGTGTTGAGTAATCGGCAGTGGACGAGAAACGGCATCTCGGACAACTGGATCGTCGTGCTCTTCACAACGAAAATCTATCGGGCAGGCGTCGATGGGGACTCCGAGCGAGCTTCATTTCTCTTACCAAGTAGGCCAAGCTGAAGAGTAGTGCTAACCAAGAGTCGGAGTAGCGTCGACTAATTGGGTCAGAATATCTTGCCGGCCGAGTAATTGAGCTGACGGATAACCGCCAACACCGAGAGCATAGCCAGTCTGCGGCGTTCGACCGTTCAAGCTCTTCGCCCTCGGCAAACTGAGCCGTTATGGCCCTGATTCCACCATGAGTGAAGATGTCTAGGGCTCCTAGAAATCTTTTATTCAGCGAGATGTCTGAACAGTTGCTGAGGCAACGATCCAGCGCCCCGAGGGTTGGCGGAACTTTCGCCTTAAGTCCCTCCGCGAGGGCACAGATCGTCTGGCCACTTGCAACCTCCGAAATCCAAAGCGTGCGCAATCCGGCTTCGAGTAGCGGCCGAACCAATGCTTTCGCACTTGCGTCTTGTTGTGATCGAACAACAGATGGATAGAGCTGTGGTGATCTTGTGCCAACCGGAACGGCGCCAATGCAACCGCGATACGGTCGTTCGGCTCCCACGCACAACGCAACGGGATCGTCTCGCAGATTTCTCCCATTCGTAAGCTGAACGCCTAGGCCTTGCGCCACTCGAAAATCCAATCAATCCCGCTAAACATGCAACGAGTCTACCCCGCGTACTGAGTTGGAATTTCCGTATTGGCGACCACTCGACCAGAATCTGGAAGATGATCGCGTCGAATAGTCCAGCGTTGAGCCAATCAAGAAAGACGCGCCGACTCTGTTGCTTCAAGTTTGTGAATGCTATACATTGCTCCTCACACCTGGAGGTACTTATGGCAAGGCGATCCTTCCTTCGTCAACTGGTCGCTCTACCGCTTGTTGGCATGACGTCCTGGGGGCAGGGAACGACTCACAAATCTCTGAATGTCATGATGAAAAGTGCCTGGGGCTCCGATGACCCGACCAAGGCGGCCTTTCCGTTTCTGCACGGACTCGCTCTCTCCGAAGCTGGACACTCGGTCCAGATCTTTCTCCTCGGTGAAGCGGTCTCACTCATGCGAAAGTCCGTAGCGAGTGCAGTAGTGCCGGTTGGCTGGCCGCCGTTGGAAGAGGCGCTTACAAAGATTGTCGCAAGACACGTTCAGATCTATGCATGCGGTGCTTGCAGCCGCGCCCGCTCCGTCGCCCAAAGCGACTTGGATCAATGGGGCGCGAAATTCGGCAGCCCCGCCATCTTCGTATCTCTCGTGGAATGGGCCGACCGGGTCATCACCGAGTAGTTCTTCATCTTTCAAATAGGACCCAAGGCCGAACTGCAAGATCGCCTGTCCCGGATAGCTGACCCGCATACGTCTGCCTCATGCAAAATTTCGCGACAACACTAAAACCTGTCAAACCCCTCAATCGAACAAACTCCTTCAAAACAGTGACTTACACGTGGCGCATTAGTTCCACACCAAAAGCTATACTTGTTACTGAGAACAAAAACAAATGGCCCCGGATTCAGTCCGGGGCCAATTGATTGATAACAAGTATTTTAGACGTAACTCATTTGTTATGAATATTTTGCAGACGCCACCACCCTGCAAGCTATTGAATACAAGTAATTTACGTCCAAAATACCCCTGAGAGGGAGGGGGGTACCTAACCGAGTGATCCCGTGCCGGATTGATGTATGCTGACTTGCCATGAGCGATGATCGACATATCTTCGTTAGCGTTGGATCGACTTCCAACAGTGGTCAAGAGGCATTTGTGTGCGCTATCGAAGATCGGTTGCGTTCAGAAGGCATGATTCCACACACTGTGAATCGAAATACCTTTTCATCGGATGCACCACTCGAGGCAGTCTCCGAACTATTAAAAACCTGTTCCGGCGCAGTAGTAATTGCTTTAGAACGCTCCTATTTTCCTTCTGGGGTAGAAAAGCGTGGAAGCCCGCAATCAAAGGAGCTCTCGGAAGTGAGGCTTCCGACTGCTTGGAATCAAATTGAAGCGGCGCTTGCGTACTCGCGTGCTATGCCCCTGCTTGTAATCGTCGAAAAAGGTTTGAAAGAGGAGGGTTTACTTGAACGCGGGTACAACTGGTATGTCCAGAACGTGGAACCCAGTCCCACCGCTTTGGTATCCGCTGAATTCAACGGGATCTTCTCCAGTTGGAAAGGAAAAGTCTTGTCGTTCTCGTCAACCGCGTCGCCGACGCCGCAGGCAAAATCGAATGTCGGAGACTGGACGATCGGCGAGATCTTATCCGGTCTCAAACCGGCACAACTCTGGAGCTTCCTTGCGGCACTAGCAGCGGTTGTCGCAGGAGCATTTTTAGTGGGCGCCAAATTGCACGGTCATTAGACCTCGACCAGCACTTTGCCATATCGCTTCTCGACATATTCATCGAGAATCACCTGAAACTCCTCGACGATCCGATCACCCTTCAACGTGGTGAACAGCTTTCCGTCGACATAAACCGGAGCCTTCGGCTCCTCGAATGTTCCAGGCAGAGAGATTCCGATGTTTGCATGCTTCGACTCGCCGGGCCCGTTCACAATGCAGCCCATCACAGCCAGCTTCAACTCCTCGACTCCCGGATACTGCTTCTTCCACTCCGGCATCGACGCCACAAGATAGCCCTGAATTCGCTCCGCCAGTTCCTGAAAGTAGGTCGAGGTAGTCCGCCCACAACCAGGGCAACTCGTCACCTGCGGCATGAAGCTGCGAATTCCGAGCGACTGCAGAATCTGCTGCCCGCAACGAACCTCCTCCGACCGATCCCCCCCCGGCGTCGGAGTCAAACTAACCCGGATCGTATCCCCGATTCCCGAAAGCAGCAAAGGAGCCAGACCCGCAGCCGAAGCCACAATGCCCTTCATCCCCATCCCCGCTTCGGTCAGACCAAGATGCAGCGCATAGTCACAACGCTTCGCTAACTCGGTATAAACATCGATCAGGTCCCGCACCCCGGAGACCTTGGCGGACAAGATGATCTGATCCCGGCGCAGCCCATACCGCTCTGCAGCCGCAGCATTATCGAGAGCCGACACCACCATCGCCTCCATCATCACATCGCGAGCGGGCAGGGGACTGGCACTCTTCGAATTTTCGTCCATCATCTTCGTCAGCAGCGCCTGGTCGAGCGAACCCCAGTTCACGCCGATCCGAACCGGCTTCTGATGCTCGACCGCAACCTCAACCATCGTCCGGAAGTTGTCATCATCCTTCCGCCCGATCGACACGTTGCCAGGATTGATCCTGTACTTCGCCAGCGCCTTCGCCGTCTCCGGATACTTCTTTAGGAGCAGGTGACCGTTGTAGTGAAAGTCCCCAATGATCGGAGTCGACCAGCCCTTCTTCGCGAGCTCCTCGACGATCGCAGGCACAGCCTTCGCCGCCTCATCGTTGTTGACAGTAACGCGAACCATCTCGGAACCCGCGCGAGCCAGCGCCGCAATCTGCTGTACCGAGTTCTCGACATCGGCTGTATCTGTATTGGTCATCGATTGCACGACAACCGGCGAATCCGACCCCACTCGAATCCCACCAATGTTCACCGTTACCGCACGTCGACGCTGTATCTCAGGCATAAACTCTCCACCCTCAAGTTTACCACCGCAACACCAATAACCTACGCGATACACTACCAAAACGTGGCCCGGTAGCTCAGTTGCATAGAGCAGCGCACTCCTAACGCGAAGGTCGGCAGTTGGACTCTGCCCCGGGCCACCACAAACACCCAATAGACAAGCCACTTTCATCGAAACTCAAAGTCTCGACGGGGATGGTGTGTGTGCTTTGGTGATACTTTTGTGATACTCAACCACTGTCGTGTCTAGGGCCAAATAAAGAATGAATCGACCATCTCCGACGGCGATGAAATTATCTTGACTTCACTCTTTTGAGGCTGTAAGGTATGGATTGTTGACGCAAGCACTCGCCTTTTGGCGCAGACGCTTGTTCCCTGCCGAAAAATAAACATTGACAATCAAGCCCCACTCATAGCATTATGAATGCATCCCTCGACTGAAGGGGACATGGCGTGATGTGTCAACACTGGACGTGGCGTGAAAAGACGTGACGTGGCTTGACTAGGCATGACAGGGCAAGCGCAGCACAATTGAGCAGTATTGACCGCAACGCAGCTTAGCAAGATGAAAGGACAATGCCAACCAAACCGCACCAAAGCCATTGTCAAGGCTTTTGAGCTAACCCAAACTTCGTGATGAATTACCGAACGGGGAAGCCAAAGAATGACACGCAGCGCCAGCGTAAGGCAGTCTCGCCTATGGAAGGGGCTTGAGACGGAGCGCAGCAACCAAGTGTATCTGCCACTATATGCAGACAATCCCCCACAACTGAATCACAAAGGCAGATGAATACGTGTGCGTGTTTGAGCACAGGTGTCTTCTGTGCAACCGTCCACGAACATCCACCAATGATTTCCAAGGAAAATCACCAATGCCTGAAGTGTCTTTGTTTTCTGACGATTCATTCACGTTCGACATATCCGCCGCAGCTGACCCAAATTTCACAGGCGTTACCAAGCTTCTCTATTCACGCCGAGAAGCAAGCTGGTCCATCGGCTTGAGTTTGCGCAGTCTGGATGGCCTCGTAGCTAGTGGGCAGCTAAAAACTCGCAAGATGGGTCGGCGCATTATGGTTCCGGCCTCCGAGTTGGAGAAGTTTGCTCTCAAGGACCACATGGACCTTGGCACTGACACTGTGACCTAGCCCACCACCTGAACCCATTGATGCGTCCACTGTCCCCTAGAGGGCATGAGGACACCTATTTAACTTTTCCACTTTTGAAAGAGAAAACCACTTGGCCACAGCAGTAATTACAACTCCACCCATCGACTTGGCCGTAGCAGCCCTCAGAATGAATTGGCTGTTGCCGAACCCTGCTGAAACGTCAGCAACCCCGCATAGCTTAATTCTGCCCTTCCTATGGGCATCAGAGCATGTCGAATACGAACATCCAGATGAATCAAAGAAGTACAAAATGGTTGGACCTGCCTCTTATTCTCCTGGTCCTTGGTTGTCAGTAGGAATTGTTGACTGCCTCCTCAGCGATGAACGCGGTGAACTCACCAATGCAGAGGAAGGACGCTACCAGCGGCTACGTGCGGTTCAGTATTCGTTCCGTGGATACCTACACGACAATAACCAGCGTCCTGCTCCTTTCCTTGGAAATAACTTGAATACATTCGGCAACGTGTTCACCGATGAAGAGCTTGCTATTCACCTCTCCGAAGAAGAATTGGAAGAAGCAACTGACACGGACGTTGAACAGTGCAGCTTCGAGGTTGCTGGTCCTGTTGCTGGAACTGAAGACGATGAACTGAACGAGGAGGATGACTTTGCGGCGCGCGTAGATGTGTCATCTTCAGACCCGAAGTTCGAGATTTCTGTGGTTCATGACACCGATGCGGAAGCAGATAAAGAGCTTGATAAAGCCTACTTTTTATGGCTTGAGGACCCAAGCACTCAGCCGTCATTCATCCGAGCCCTGTATGACTTTGTCCATGAGCGGATGGGTAGAACCACGGTTGCAACCAAGCTTTGGCTAGCGGATGAGGTTGATGACTCTGCTTCGGAATTCGTAGTGACCATGATGGAAACCCTTCAGAAAATGCGGGATGGATTTGGTAAGCACAAAGAAGTAAGACGCCTGGATAAGCCTTGCCACTATGTATATCGGGCACTAGCAGAGACGCGTAAAGGCGAAGTAGTAAAGCTTACAAAACACCAAGAGACTTGCTTGTGTGTTGAGTATCTAAATTCGGATGGTGAAGAAGAAAGCAGATTTGATGACGCCTCAGAGACAGCGAGGAATGGCTACTTCCACGACGATGAACCAGATTTCGAGTTCCGCAAAGATGTTTTCGAGGAACGAAGTTCCCAATGGGGTGAGCTAATCGAAGCATTGCCTGTGGAGTTGCAGCCCGTTGCGCGAATGTACTATCTCCAAGCTCTGACACAAAAGCAGATTGAAACTGACTCGGGAATAACGCAGGGCGCTGTTTCCAAACAGCTCACGAGGGTGCGGGAGATTATGTCGGCTTATGTGGCGAAGAAGTCGCAAGGAGGTTACCTCTAATGCCGAGCATCTACCTAAAAGAGTCTGGATTCACATACTTTCAAGTACCGGACAGACTCATCGAACTCCGCCCACAGCTTACGGTTTTCAGTTTTGACTTACTCCTGCTCCTCCATTGCTTGATGCAGCACAATCGGAAAAGACCTGGTTGTGTACTTCTAGCCGATGATCAGATTGCAAATCATCCTAGTTGGGGCGATAGGAAGATAAGCAGCAAGGAAGTATCGAGGTCAAGGACGGAACTAAAGAAGCGTAGTTTGCTTCACTACAGGAGTGAGGGGCGCTCGTGGATGTACTTTTGCACAGATCCTAGGACAGGTAGAGTCATTGACCAAGTAGAGGCCGCACGGCAAGCCAAGGAGTTGAATGCTCCGAAGGACGCTGAACTGGCTAAGGTTAGAGCTGAGGCTGATGAGGCTAAGGCTGAATTGGCTATTCTTAAGGCTCAGATTATAGCCAAAAACCAAACAATTTCACCGAGTGTGGTAAAACACACCAGAAAACACGGGTTTGACCCATACGAATTTGAGGACACTGGACAGGTAGATGAAGATAATATTACCCAATAAAGACGCGGGTTTTATAGGTATACGGTACGGGGTGGGGACGGGGCGGAACACTCAACATAAAGGATACTTTCTGCCTCTCCATCTCTGTTCCAGTGTGTTATACCACACTGAGCTTTTTCTATAAATATAACATTCTAAGTGATTTACCTATCATTAAATTTCTCTCTAATAATTATTACTTATTACATTATTACTTATTACATTATTACATTATTACATTATTGATTATCCATTGTTGATTATCCATTGTTGATTATCCATTGAGTAAACCTCCAGGCTCCACACCAAAATAAGTCAACTATTTTCGATCACAGCAGGAATATTTTCCAAATTCTCACTACGTATTAGTAGGAGAGCAGAGTGGCTTCTGTTTTTTCATTTCTTTCACAGGGAATCCCGTCTGACTAGCATTCGAGATTCCCTGTATTTTTTGCGCATACTGTGCAAGCCCCCAACCCAACCAAATAGGAGTTCAGCATGGTGAGCCATGAATAAAACGAAATTCGACATTCAGTGGACTCTTGCAAAACGCCTCACGGTAGAGATTGAGTTCGTCAATCAAATCATGGCGGATGCGGCCACGGAGCACGAAGAGGGAATCAAGTTTTACAAGATTTTGGAGTGCTACGTTCACAGCTTGCTGAGGAAGCAGCATGGGTTGGCAACAGATGCTGAAGAGGTCGAAGAAATGAAGCAGACTATCCACTCTCTGGATGAGTTGTTCCTCTCCGTTCGAGAAGAGCCCGAGATGGAGGGTTGGTTCTATGGAATTCAGGGCAATAACCTTGGATTCGCTCTCTGCAATCTGTTGATTCACGTTCGCAATGAAATGTTGCTGAGCATCCCGTACCAGAGAGGCAAGACACAGTGACGGAGACACGTAAACAAACCAAACGCCGACACATAGCCAGTCGCCGAGCACTCACAGCGAAAAATATTATTGAACATTCGATTTCAGAGTGTGCAAAAGTTCTCAAGCGTAATCGCTCTCTAAAAGTCAGAACATTGAAGACACGACCTGAACTACTAGGTGTGGTTTTCGTCGAACCATCAAAACTAGATACCACTGGAGCAGAATCACAGCAATGAACACAGATATGTCCTTACAAGCTGAGCACAACCAAATTGAGATACCACCCATGACGAATGGAGCCCGAAAGCTGTACAGAGGTGTTAGGGAAGACCTCGAACGCGTGGATTAAGTGAGGGTTGGTTCTACGATGACAGGCTTTGCAGAATGTGAAGAATCGTCCGCACACAATTGGACAAAGGCAAGAGCGAGTTGAGCAGGTCAGCACTGATGATCGTGGTCCCTGGGTTGTGTCAGACCAATTCACTCTGGCCCCCCATAAACAGGGCGACATTCAAGTTCGGTGATTAGGTCATCGCACCTACTTACCGCCATCGCAAAGCATCGAATATATCTTTAAGGATGCGAGGCTTCCGCTCTTAGGTGTCTCGAGTATCAGGTTTCGCTTGTATGATGTCTGGACGAGATTTGATCGACTCTCGACCTTTCACTTGGCGCCATATTTCAGCGGAATTGGAGAAGTGATCAAGGGCCTCCTTCCAATCTTTCGTACAGTAGACGAGAGATGCTGCAACCACAAAAAGAACGAGATAATGTATTCCCCCATTGCTGGGCGTCCTACCAAGTTGAACAGAGAACAGAGCTGAACACGCTAATGTGACGAGCCAGAATGTCAGTGGCATAGTGTCTAAAGATTCGGAATAATGTATGTCTCGAAATGCAAGGAGTCGTTTGCCCCATAAAGGGCCCAAATCGGCTTCCTCGATAAAAACGAGGAAATATGCTGCAGCCCTCCCGAGCTCTTTTCGCAGATCTATCATGAGGAGGAAGGCGGGGAAGATTAGGAGTAGAGGTGTTAGCGCAATGTATGCTTCAACCGTTCCATAGGAAACTCGGTCAGTCTTAAAAAGGAATCCACAAACTCCACTTAGGATGGTCACTGCCAGAGCAGTGGTTCCTGCGAATACTTTCATGATCCGATCTTCGGTTGCGGCCGTCAACGCAATCAAAGACTTATATTCTTCCTTCAAAAAATCCAATTGCGATGCAGTCAAGTTGTCGGAACCGAGTGAGTTCATCCCGTGTGGCCTCCTGGGGATTATAGAGAGTCAAGAATTCGACACCATATGCAGCTGAAGCAGATTCGGAAATGTCGACGGTAGATCAAAAGCAGTGACACCAGGCCGGTAGGGGTGAAACGAACGTGCGAACACGTTAGGGGTGAGACCGACGCCCAAGGCAAAAATCCGCCTAAACAAAACAGAACTTTTTATTTTCAATGGCTTACAGCCTTAAACAACGACTGTCGTTTTTGTCCGTTTCACCCAACAAACAAAGAGATTTAAGGTCTATGTGATTCATTCTAATACATTTTGTGGGACAGGATCAAACGATCCACTTAACCAACTAAAGGAAACCAGCATGGCTAGACCACGCAAAACGCTGGAAGAACTCAAATTGTCGGGCACGTTCCAGCAAAACAAGGCACGGTATTCCCACATGTTGCCTTCTGCGGAACCTACAGCGGCCCATCCTGCTACCGAGGGGTTAGGTGAGCCACCAAGCCACCTGAAGGCAGCAGACAAGAAGGCTTGGCATGAGGTCGTTGCCATGACCTTTCCTGGAACGTTGGAGCAGAAGGACAGGTTGTTGGTAGAGATTGCTAGTCAGCTGCTTGTGAAGCAACGTGCTGGCACGATCAAGGTTGCAGAGTTAAAGCAGTTGACGACCATCCTAACTGGGTTCCAATCTCGATCTCGCGCTACTACCTCTGTTGCTCCAACCCCCAATGAATCGATTGATCCCAGTGATGAATTCTTCGCCCAATGTGACAAGGAAGATGCGGAAGAGAAACGTGTTCGGGTAGAGATGGAACGCAGACGCAATCTAGGGCCACAAGAAGGTCAGACTCATGCTGAATTCGACCGCTGGTGCCGGTGGGCAACAGTGAGAGACGAATTCGCACAGTCGAGTAAATCGAGTTTATAAACAACATCGCAGGAATTAGTCAGCCCATCGTGGCGGCCCTGCACAAAGAAAGAACACCTATGAAATTTCAAACGCTGGGTCTAATTGTCCCAGAGAAACGAAGTGCAGACGGTGCCCCAGTCGTGCCTGTCAATAACGTGGCTGCGTGGCATTGGTTGCGTTCAGGCTTCGAATCGGACGCAGGAGAGACAGTTAATTCTGAGACAGCATTGCAGCTTCCTGAGGTTTACAGTGCTGTACGCGCTATATCAGAGCTTATAAGCAGCCTGCCTCTGAACTTGGTCAGGAAAAGCACAAATGGAAACGCTGTTCAGGTAGATAATCCAATCCATCAACTGTTCAGTGCGGCTCCGAACAACCAAACCACATCGGTTGAATGGTTGGAGCAGCTTGTTACAAACCTGATGACTGAAGGCAATGCCTTCTCACAGATTGTGAGGAGCGTAGATGGTACTAAAGTGATTGGCATCTACGGTCTGCCACCGAACATCGTCCAGGTTCACCGGCTTATCACAGGCGCCTTAGAATACCGAGTTCAATCAGCCAAGGGACAGGTAGTCCTGCCTGAGAATCAGGTTCTGCAGATCAAACTCAACAGTCGTGACGGTGTTCTTGGTCTAAGTCCTGTTCGACAGTGTGCTCAATTACTCGGTTCCAACCTTGCCGTAGCTAGATTTAGTGCTCGATATTTTAATAATAATTCTGTCCCTCCTGTGATTTTGAAGACGGTAGGAAAGGTCAAGCCCGAAGACAAGACAAAGATGCGTCGCGACTTCGAAGAGTTGCAGAGTGGAGACAGTCAGCACAGAACCGCTGTAATGGACCAAGATATGGATGTCAAGGTGCTGGCTTTTGACCCACAATCAAGCCAGATGATTGAGACTAGAGCTTTTCTTCGTGAGCTTGTTGCCTCCGTGTGGAGAATTCCAGTATGGCTGCTGGGTGATACCAGCAAACTCACCAGTGGCAACTTGCAGGAGTTGAGGCAGGATTTAGTCACATCTGTTCTTAGACCTCTGGCAAAGCGCATCGAGGCACAGATTTACCTCAAGATATTGCGTCCAATTGATCCAACCTTACACGCTTGCTTCGATTTTGCTGACTTGCTGAAAGGCAATCCTGAGCAGACCGCAACTGCGGTTGCACTTGGTAGACAGTGGGGCACTTTAACAATTAATGAATCACGAGTGATCGAAGGACGTAACCCAATTGAGGGTGTAATGGGTGATTCTCTTCTCATTCCCGTAAATATGGCGATTGTGAGTGCAGACGGTACGGTGACTCCTACCGGTAACACTGCTCCTACGGATACTCCTACATCCACAGAAGGAAACAACAATGAATAAAGAAACCAGATTCAACCCCCACTCGACTGAGCTTCGAGTGGCTGATACGCCAGAAGGTAAGTGGCTAGAGGGCTATGCAATCGTTTGGAATAGCCGATCAGTGGACCTGGGCGGCTTTGTGGAGGTAGTGGCACCAACAGCACTCGATGAGAGCCTTAAAACCAACCCAGACGTTTTGATGCTACGTGACCATGACAGCAGCAACGTACTCGGTAGAGCACCGAAGACCCTGACTCTCACACAAGATGCGAAGGGACTGCGATTCTCTTGTCTTCTGCCCAATACGCAACAAGCCAACGATCTGGTTGAATCTATTCGTAGGCAGGATGTCAGATCTTGCTCTTTCGGTTTTGTGGCAGTGCGGGACAGTTGGGCCAAAGATCATGGTGGTCAGAGGGTCCGAACATTGGAACAGATAAACCTCAAGGAAACTTCAGTAGTCACGTTTCCCGCATATCCAGACACCTCTGTGGCGACTAGATCCCTTGCTTCTGTTACTGAGGCTGAAGGGCAGGACGTTAGATTAGCACTGTTGGAAATCGCTAAGCGCAAAGCAAGCTACTAAGTACTAAAAGCATCATTGGACCAGCGAATCTGCTGCCTCCTTACACCATCCTCACAATTCCGCGGTTGAGTGCAGACGATCAAAAAATGTCGTGTGCAGTCCTGCGATTTCCCCACCTAAGCCCTCCATAGATGAGGCAGAAAGTATAAATTTTATGCTTAGCAACTTGATTGAAGCACGCGCACGTATGACCAATGAAGCAACGGCCATCACCAAAGACAAAACCAGCCTTACGGGTGAAGAGCGCAGCAAACTGGATACGATTCTCGCTAGCATTGACTCGCACACTGCACAGATTGAATCCCTGCGTCGTCTGGAGAAGATTGAGCAGGAACAGCGTACTGCTGCAACTGCACCCATCCTCAGCACTGGCACTGTGAACAGCACCGAAGCTGAGTCCCGTTCCATCGCTGCCTTCAATGAGTGGGTTCGTTACGGCAACACTTCCGCTGAGAATCGTTCATTTCTGAAAATGGATATGGCTACTCGTGACCTGGGTGCAGGGCCGATTGCAACGCCGATTACTGGGGGCAATGTGCTTGTGCCCAGCCAGATTGACAACGTACTCCATCAGACTTTGAAGAGTTCTGGGAATTACATTGGTTCGCTGCGACAGTTGAACCTGTCCAATGGTGGACCTCTTACGGTTTCCAGTTCGGATGACGTTACTGCAAAGGCGGTTATTGTAGGAGAAGCGGTTACCAGCAGTGAGCTTGACCCTTCGGTAAGCGGCAAGGTGAATAACACCAGCCTCTTTGATTCCCAAATCGTCAAAGTCTCCTATGAACTCCTCAATGATTCGGCGTGGGATATTCAATCATGGCTCACTGGTTTGTTCAATGCGCGTATGACTCGCGGTGTGTCGGGTGCGATTACCAATGGTGCAACCAACTTTGACAGCTTGCTCACCGCTGCTGTGGTGAAGGCAACCACTGCTAGCCCAATTTTGCTGGCATACGAAGAGGTACTAGAGGCATACTCTGCTCTTGAGCCAGCGTACCTGGGTTCGGCATCGTGGGTAATGCATAACAGCGTGCGGACTCAACTCATGCTCGGTACGACTGACTCGTTTGCTCGTCCTCTCATCCAGCCAGCTGGACAGGACAATGTTCTGTCCCTCTTCAACCGACCTGTGCTGGTCAATCAGGACATGACTGGATTGGTGGCAGCTTCAAAGAGCATCATCTTCGGTGACCTAGGCGCAGCCTACACACTCCGTTCGGTCAATGGTGGAAACACCATTCAGCGGTTCAATGAACTCTATGCAGGTACGCGTGAGGTAGGTTTCCGTATGTTCTCTCGCTACTCAGGCTACAGCACCGTGCAGGCTTCCAGCCCGTCCCTGGTAGCACTTCAGCAGCACGCGTAATAACTAGCAACACGGCCTCCATCATCTTCTCAGGTGATGGAGGCTCTTTTTTGTTTGAACAATACCGAAAAGGCCCCTGAGGTTGGAGAACTTGAATTGAGACACCAATTGGTGAGAACTTTCTTCGAGCTTTATACAAAGGCTAGATGCCGTGTAAACAGGGGTTTTTTACCAAATTAGCAACATAATCGTGGTTTCCACAAAGATAGATGTACCTTAGACGTGCCTCCGGCCTCTAGACTTGGGATAGCGGGTAGGTGAGTTAAGTCGACCGCGAAATATTTTCGGGTGCTGATTATCTCCTTCAACACCTGAAAAGTCATCTCATATGTGAGGAAGAAGAGTATGACCCAAATGGAAGCGGTTGTCTTGGCAATATCGACTCTAGTTGTGGGTGCTTTGGCTGTATATGTGACGTTGAGAGGGGCTCCTCCCCAGCCGCCCTCCCAAACAGTCATCAACAACAATAATCATTACTACAACCTCACTACACCCCAGTGGCCTTCAGAAAATCAGCGTGGAGAAGCACAACTTCCTGCGCTTTCGCCCAAATCGGCTCTAACTTCTCCAGCATCTTCTTTTGCCGAAGAGTAGCCGCGTAACAAGCATTCATTTTGTTGCTAGCCGCATAAGGTAACCTCTATACGGAGGGTTCCATTGGACACAGCAAGCATTCTTCAAGAAATCGACTCAGAGATTTCACGTCTGGAGCAGGCTAAGGCGATATTGTCAAGAACCGCAGTGAAGAGATCTCCTGGCCGTCCTAAACAGACGCAGTCTGTTATCAAGACGGTTGCAGTTGAACCAACCAAGCGTGTGATGAGTGCAGAAGGCAAAGCAAGGATAGCAGCGGCACAGAAATTGCGTTGGGCTAAATCGAAGAGAGCAATTCGGAAGGCAGCAAAGAAAGCTGTTGTGAAGTCGGTTCTTACTAAGAAAGCGTCGGCTAGCAAAGCTGCTCCCAGTAAAGCCATCTGAGATCAAAGCGTAAGATATGAAGGGTAGTAATATTGAAGGTCAGAGAGTCATATCTCTTCGCATTAGTCTGCATGGGCTGAGCTTCTTTTCTTGCAGTTGGCAACTGAATTTCAACTATCTGAATCTAATCGTGTGGGAAGTAGAGTATCCAATCCCACGGTGAGCAATGCCCCATACGAAAATAGAGCACTCTGTCGTAGACGATGAGATATTGGCTACGCCGAAGATACTGTTGGTTGATGATGACGAAACCATCCGCGAAACGCTTGGTGAGATTCTTGAAAATAGTGGCTTTCAAGTCGTCGTTGCTGCGAATGTCAACGATGCTCTCGGCCTTATAGGCTCTCAGACTTTCGACGTTCTCTTAAGTGACTTGCACATGCCTGGGGCAGGCGACGGCCTTACAGTTGTCAGTGCCATGCGCCATGCCAATCCCAGAGCCGTAACGCTCATCCTCAGTTCGCATCCCGCAATGAAGGAAGCTGCGGAGGCGATTTTGCTCCAAGCGGATGATGTTCTGGTGAAACCGATGTCGCTAGTCATGCTGGTTGACCTGATCAGGAGACGGCTGAAACAGGGGGCAATTCCTGCGCGAGTTATAGCGAGTGTTGCCGATATCCTCGAAGAGGAGACGCAAGCGACAATCAGTGATTGGCTTCTGCGTGTTGAACTTGAGCCTGACATCATTACTGTCCCCCTGGGTTATAAAGACCGTACCGCTCACCTTCCAAACCTATTCAGCGACCTTGTTTGTCGTCTTCGCTATCCGCTACCATTGGGTACGCGTGCCTTGGTGTCCGCCTCCGCAACTCAGCATGGGCTAGACCGACGTAGGCAGGGCTATACGGCAGCAATGATGGTGGAAGAATCGCGAATGTTGCAGGTAAGCATCTTTCAGACCTTGCAAAATAATCTGTACAGAGTGAACTTCAGTCTGGTCTTGGTGGGAGTAATGGCGATAGCAGACGAGGTAGACTCCCAACTCGCTCAGGCAATGGCGAGCTATGTTGCAGAGTCAAAGCTTGACGATCTACCCGTAGTTGCCTAACCCTAAGGCAGTGAAGCCGATCACGTTGGTGACTAGGACGACCCACCCACAGATAGAAAAACACAAATGCAACTTACCCCTTCAGAGTGCTGACATCCTGGCGAAATCGAGTCAAGTACGTGCCTGGGAGTTCAAGATCAACGAACTTGACTTCAGAGCGGACGCTCGTAATCTTCCATTCAGTGTCAGACCCGACAGGGATCACCCGGTCTCCGATCTGTGGCATCGCTGGGGGAGTGGGTGGGACAAGTGGCAGGGTAAGATGCTCGGCTTTATTACGTGCTTTCGCCATGATGGAGACAGCGTAGCAGATAGCAATGGCTTTACCCTGCGTATTTGTTTTGATCGATTTCAGACTTGCATTTGAGTATGCGCTGGCGATGCTCTTCCTGTTCATTTCGCATTACGGAGAAATCTGCGGGGTTCACTGATGATTCATCAGTATTAGCGATCTTAGCTCTGAGTGCTTCTATTTCACACTCGGAAAGGTGAATCTGATTGATCAGTTCGGCGTGATTTGGGTCGGACATCTTGACCTCCGGTGTACACACACCTGCTTTAGGTGGCCGTTAAATTTCCTGGGTGCCGCTTGAGAACCATTGATTCTCCACAATTCTTACACTTTGCATCTCGCGTGTCTTCAGGGCTATCTTTCACGCTCTCCGACTTTCCACAGCTCACGCAAGTTAAGACAATCTCCATCATCGGAGCCTTCCATAACTCAGATAGAAGCCTATTGGTTTCTCTTAAGGTCTCGCGTCTTTTGCTATCTAGTTGCCGCAATTCCACAAATCCAGATAAATCAATTGGCCCGCGCCGTCCAACGGCTAAAGTCTCTTTGACGAGGTCTCGATATCTGGCCTCGGACGCTAAAAGGTCCGATTCCAATTCGGTGTGAGATTTGTGTTTCATTTTTGAGCCACAGGGGGTGGGCGTGCTCGGGAGTGGCGTGCGGATCTACACCTGCGGCTCACTTCCACGTGCTGCCTCGTGTGATGCAGTCGGCAGTAGCCTGGTTTTCCTTATCTGTGCTTATTCTTGAGCCTCAGCCCATCCCCGTTGCCAAGCCTGACTTTTGGTGTCGTCATTCTGTCCCCCGCTCTGCCCACACTCGAATCCGTTCATCGTAGTCGGCGATCTCTTCATCTGTGCGCTTACGCGACAGGAATGGCTCTGTGTCGGCGGTGGCCTCTCCGCTAAGGCCGCCTTCACTGTAACCTTCTTTGCTGCTTTCTATACAGATGATTTCATCCGGCACAGGATCAACCCCCGTCACTACAGGATCGCTCACCGTCACAGTGTTCGGTGGCATTGGAAGTTGGTTGTCATCTATTGGAATTATCATCTCAGACCTCGTTGCGGGAATCACAGACACCAGAATGCTAGACCAGGGCCATGTAATAGGATTGGATGTTGTTCAGACGATCTAAGGATTGCTGGTGGCTAAGCGATTCTGCGCCAATCTTCTATAAACCCTAGACTCTTCAGCTGATCAGCATCCAACTCGATAGCCTCACAGCACACGTCTATATCGTCATTATTCCAGGCTCGTTCTGCTGTCCAACTGAGATCCTCTACCTGTTCAGCTGAGAGATTCGCTATCTTAGCCGCTACTCCGAAAACTCCAGGGTTCAGATGGATGGATGTCAGAGTGGGGGCACCCTTAGCAGCGGCTGTGATTTTGAGGTATCCATCTTTCGTATGAAGGAATGCAAGTCTATAAATCATGGCGAAGTTGACCAGTCTTTCAAAAAAGTTAACTCATACTCGAAGTCGTCTTTGCGCAAGAAAGAGAATAACGACAAACATGGATCTTCTCAACTTTTTCTATATCCGTTTCTGTTAATCACTATGATTTGACTGCACCGTACACAAATCCCAAGCGTCACTTGCATTGGGTTTCCGGAGAAACGTTGGGGCACAAATCCTCTTCGCGGGTAGAAACCTCAGGCGCAAGAGCTTATTTGAAGCAAAGGTACGTGTTTGTCGGATGCCCGACATTGAGAATCCTCTTGTTTTAAGCTTGGTTACATTTTTCGCACTTGTTGCTATGATTCACCATCGCGTTATATGTCCACAGAAGATCAGCACGACTCGTGCTCGTCCTGGCAGGACCCCATGTGTTAACGCACTCACCAGCTGCCTTCAAAAACTTTAGGGCGAGATCCAATCTTTCATCACACGCTGGCATCCTCTCAATATTCAAGGGGGCTAGTAGGGCATCATTTTGTACTGGCATATTCTTTACCTCTTTTATAATCTGCACACGATTCTGATGACTGGGAGAGCCAAGCAGACACTCTTTATAGTGATTTGAGGTTCAACCATGTTTCACCTCAGTTTTTCCGCTGAATCTTCTGTTTCCGACTTCTAAGCCTATCGAACTGCTCCTGGCTCAACTCGATATCAATTGATCCTGGCTTCCGCTCTTTCAGTTGCTGCCTCACCAACTGAATGTCTCTGAACCGGCAGTTGGCCGATTCCATAAGACTGATGATCATCTCCGGGTCAGTGAACTTCCAATGGGTGCCGATGAGCGTGTTTCCCTGAAGGAAGCACACGCTGTATCGCATCATCGTTTCCTTGAAAAACATCTTCACGACGGGCATAGGCGAATGAACTCACTTGTGCGACGTGGATCTGCTTTTTCCCCAGATGTCTACCGTGGCGTAGACGGCACCACAATGAAGGCATCGTGAGTAGTCCGAGGTCAAACGCACTTTCCCTGCCGGTCGTATCAGCCTCATGCAGGATGGGCATTGATCCGCGCGACTTAGCTCGGCTGGGAGTTTCCAGATGCGTCTCATGAGAAGAGTATAGACGAACAAAAAGCGAAAATAGAGGAAATTGCGTACCTAGTTATCAACAGGTAACTTGTTTATCTGTGCACAACGGGCAGACATTGGCTATACTCGAACTCTACCCGTGGTGGGTAACAGACAAAAAAAGGCGCTTGGGCATGTACCCAAGCGCCAAATTAAAGCAAAGTTATTTCTTTGGTGTTGTTTTGTAGTGCTCAGTTTCTGTCGTCTTCGGATGGCTCTTAGCGTACTGAGGTGTGACAAATTTTCCGCTGACTGCGCTACGATTTACTGTAATTTTTGTCATGTAACTGCTCCTTGGGCTGTAAAGCCCCTGTTATGTGATAAATGCGATCCAACCCGGTAAGGTGGTCTAAACACCTGCCGGGAAGGGCGTACCTCATCCGTTGATGAGATAACTCCGTGGCGACCTATCGCCAAATTCACGAATCAGTCGAACATTTACCTCCAAGGCACCAGAAGCGAGCACTTTGAGCAGAGTAACGCCATTATAGCCTGACGCAAGCGTATAGACAGCCCATTACTGGGGTATTCAGGTCTCAGTTATCCACAGAATGTGGTTCACTGTTCAATCTTCTAGAAGAGCAAGACCCTTAAGCAGGGAAGTCTTGTCCATGTGCGCATACCGTGCAGACATAGCAATCGTTTTGTGGCCGGCTGCCTCCTGAATTACCTTTAGGCTTGCTCCACGCTGCGCTAGCCTTGAGCAGAATGTATGGCGCAGATCGTGCCATCGGAAGTTTTTTATCTTGGCTCGTCTCAAAGCAGATCCGAACCAGTTTTTGTTGTCACCGATGCCAAACACGGAGTCAGCAGGGGAGGGATTCGGCAGATCGTTGGACCTCCTCTTGCGTGTCAGTGAAAGCGCCTTAAGTGCTCTGAGCGCCTTCACAACGCTGGGTATCAATAGAACTTTCCTATCAGTACCGTTCTTCGTGTCCCTCGCTACCAATTCACCCTTCTCAAGATGAACATCGGGCCATACAAGACTGTATTGCTCACCCTTGCGCATTCCTGTCCCGATTGCCACGTCAAGTTCGTAGATGCGATGGAGCATGCGTTTGCGCAGCTGTTGATTCCTTGGCCCACACGCGTCTACATCTTTCTCTAAAACGGACCTCAGTCTCTTTTCTTCCTCTGGCTCTAGGAACCGAATCAAAGCAGTTTTGACCTTCTTTTGCTTGAGGCTTCTGGCAGGATTCGTCTGGAGCCTGTGTTTGCCCTCCACTCCAAATGTAAAGATGGCGGAGAACATTGCCTTGTATCGGTTCTTCGACGCAGGGGCCAGCCCCGCCAACTCGGTATCTAGCCATTCGTTGATCTCATAGGGCTGGATGGAGGCGGCCTGCCTGTCACCAAACGCACCCTTGATACGGTTGATGCGCTGGGGCGGGTTCCTCTGGTCTTTGTATTCGGAGGGATTCTTGGCTATGTGCTTCACGAGCCCATCGCACAGAACGCCGAACAGAACTCCATGAGTATGTTCCTTGGCCTCTGCCGCCGTCCTGACTGGTTCCGTGGCTGTAGCGGGTACGATTCCATCACCTGAGGCTCTGACGTGCCTCACCTTGTTTATGTAGTCGATTGCCTGTTGGCGTGTCCCGATTCGTTTGCGAATCAACTTCCCAGGCTTGCCGATGTCGGTGGCAGGAAGCCGATACTGAACGTGCCAAATCCCAGATCCTTCAACCCGTTCGTAGATTCCCGTTATCTTCTTTGCTTGCCTAGCCATATGGGATTGCCCTCACGGATACTGTACCCCATGACGTGATACTTTTGTGATACTTCGGCTCGGCTTTCGGCGCATCTCGGTGCGTCTGATACCTTCCAAGTAAACACGCCAACTGATAGTAAATACATAATGTTCGCGCGTGCTGAGACGCATCTCAACGCATCACGCAGAAGAGTATGGAGCGCACTCCTAACGCGAAGGTCGCAGGTTGGACTCCTGCCCGGGCCACCATCTACTCCAGACCACGAATGATCTAAAGGCAAGGCGACCGTCGATTCCCACTGGTCGACCACGCAGCTAGGGATCCGTTGGATTGATCACTGGGAACGGGTGTGGCACCCGTCTGCTCTTTACTACAGCGAAAAAGTAAACCGGATAACTCAAGGCGACCATCACCAAAGTAAAAAAGGCGTCCTTGGGATCCGCGACGATAGACAACAGCAGGAAGACGGCCGAAGCAACAAGAACACCCAGATTTGTCCAAGGGTACCCCCACATCTTGAAGGGCCGCGAAAGTTCCGGCTCCCGCTTTCTCAAGGCAAACAGCGCCGAGAAGCCCGACAGATAAACAGCGACATAGAGAAATGAGGCGACCGCGATTAGCGTCTCGAAGCTGCCGATCAAGACCAGCGCTACCGTCGTTGCCGTACAAAGCAACAGCGGTGCAGTCGGGGTACCCCCCTTGTTGATAAACGTCATCTGCCGTGGCATCAGGCCATCCCGCGCCATAGCGAAGAGGATTCGCGGAGAAATCATCAGCGACGCATTGATCGTGCTGATTGCTGCTAGCATCGATACAAGAAGAATGACGTCCTTCCCCCGCCCGCCGATGATCAATTTGGCCGCGTCCGCAGCAGGAATCTGTGACGTCGCCAGTTGGTGCATCGGCAGAACGTGAAGCAGAGCGCCGTTCACCAGCAGGAAGATAACGACGCACGCCAACACTCCGCCGATCGACGAGCGCGGCAAATTCCTCGTTGGATCTTCATCTTCTTCCGCGAAGTAAATTGCTGCATACCAGCCGTCGTATGTGACCACAACCGCTTGCAACGCGATCACGACCGCCAGCAGCATACCTCCCTTCGGAAGCGTCAGAAAACTCGGGACCACAGAAGTGTCGACCCGAGCCGAACCAGACGCCCCAACGAAACAGACGATAACAAATCCGATAAGCGCTAGCGCCTTGATCAGACTGGTAAGCTGCTGGGTCCGGCAGCCGGTCCGCAGACCAAGCCAGTTCAGCAGCATCAGAAGGCATGTGCAGGCGATGGCTACAAGCTTGACGTGTCCTCGCAACGCCGGGTGAAACTCAGAGGCAAACTCGCCAAAAGCGACTGCTAAGTATCCGATCGCAACCGACTGCATAATCCAATCACTGCAACCTACAACGAATCCACCGTAATCGCCGAACGCCCTGCGAGAATAGACATACCAGCCCCCGGCCTGCGGCAGCATGGTCCCCAACTCAGTCACCGCCAGCGTACAAAAAAACGCATACACGCCACCGATGACCCATGCTGCGATAATGAATGTTGAGTTCCCTAAGTGCGCTGCAATCTCACCAGGGGTACGAAAGATGCTGCTGCCAATTGTGTCGCCAATGATGACGGCTATCCCAAAGCCTACCCCAAGGATTCGAAGCAGATGTCCTCTAAGGCGTGCGGGAGAACGCGCAGGATCAGAGATGTGTTTGGGCATGACCGGAAATCAGCTCAGGTAGAAGAGTCAGCTATATTAGCTGGGCGGGCATGGTACGTCAATCCAAAGTGAGATTCCGTTAGTCTATGCCGGATCGCGTACGGAGCTGATTTTTTGTGGCGGACTATCTCTGGCCTATGAAGTATTGTCATCTCTACCAGGATCCAGAAACCACTATTCCGTCTATTCGATTCGGGACGTCACTGCGTAACTTCCCGGATCGTAGTCGATGCGAGAGTGGGATAGCGCTCGTGACAAAGCGTTGACATCTATCGCTTAGTGACGATGTCTCACGTTGTTAGGAATATTTATCTGGTCTATACTCAAGTTGTTTCCGGTGTCTGCTTTTAGAAGCAGGCTGAAAGGGAATCCGGTGAGAGCCCGGAACTGCCCCGCAGCGGTAATCAGGAACGAAAACTCCATATTGGCACTGGTTTGATTGTGAACTGGGAAGCTGGAGTGAATAGGCAGCCTGTAAGTCCGAAAACCTGCCGTAAACGCTGGCCATATGGGCCGAATTGCACACGCCTCCGAGGGAAAGGCCGGGTGATCACAGCGTATCTCAAGGCTGTGTTTCCCCACTCCTCTTGTGGCGACAAGAACGTTAATCCCCATCTAGGCTGTGGGTGGTGATTGTGTAGGTTTGAAAAGCTAAGACCTCTGCGAGGACAGTAGTAGTGGTGGTTCTATGTTCGGGTTGGAACACAACGACGAGATACCCGAACGTGATCTTCAAGCGGTTCGTTTTTACCGCTAGCTAAGAAAGAAAGTTCTGCGATGAGAGTTGGAGAGAATTTCTGCCCTGGAATTCTTCATGCCGTTCAGGCGAAGGATGGCCTACTCACTCGGATTAGAGTTCCGGGTGGCATGATTGTTCCCAGCCAACTCTCTGCTATTGCCGAACTTTCCGCCGCATTTTCAGATGCACATGTGGAGATCACTTCACGTTCAAATCTGCAGATGAGGGCCATTCTAAATAAGAATTTGAACTATTTGCGTCGGGGACTTGATTCCGCAGGCTTTCTGCCTTCATCGAGTCACGACCGCGTTCGCAATGTAGTGACAAACCCTTTCGCCGGTTTAGGCTTCGACGAGATTTTAGATTCGCGGCCGTTTGTTCGAGAGTTGGATAGCCGCATTACCAAAGACCCAGAGATGGCTGGTCTACCGCCCAAGTTCAGCTTTGCTATAGATAGCGGGGGAAGCTGGTTTAGCCATGAAAATGACGACTTGGCCTTGCGAGTGATAACGGTCGACAATTCTCATTTATTTCGTCTATCGATCGGCGGTATTTTTTCGGGCTTCGGCGTAACGATTGAGAAGGCAGTTGACTGCCTTCTGGAGGCGGCACAGGTATGCCTCTATATTTCGAAAAAGTTCGACGTGCCTGCAAGGGCAAGAAAAATTGCATCAATGCCGCAGGCTATGAACCATCTGCTTAGTGAACTATCTCACTTTCTGGTGGACTGTCCTTCTTCGAACGACTGTAAGTCTGTGGCCGAAGTGCCTCTAGGAGTTTATTTGACGAAGCAGGCCGGTTTCGTAAACTTGGTGCCCTCAGTTCCTCTCGGGCGGCTGACGTCAGCCCAGGCACAGTGCATTGCCTCAATCGCAACGGAATGGGATGGAGATCTTCGGCTGGCCCCGTGGCGAGGCATCATAATCGGATCCATTCCCGAATGTGCGATTCGTCGAGTTGCTGCAAGGCTCCAAGCCACGGGCTTGTCGCTTGATAACAGAAGTGGATATGGAGGAGTCTTTGTCTGTGCAGGAACCGGCTGTGATGCGTCTTTGGCTGATGTGCGGAATGACGCGTCTCTCCTGGCGCACTTGCTGTCTGGTCAGGCTGGGAAGCCCGGATGGACAGTCAACATCTCAGGATGCGAAAAGCAGTGTGCTATGCGAAACGGTGCGACAGCCGAGTTAGTCGCAACTTTTTCGGGCTATGACTTGCGGATTGGTGGGCGGTTTATAGCGTCGAATTGTTCTCGTGAATCTGCCATGGACGCAGTCCTTGCATCTCGGTCGGAAATGGGCTCTGAGGTTTCTTCACGATGATGACCTATAAAAAAAGTGCCCAAGAGATCTATCGAGAATCCTTTGAGATCATTAGGGCGGAGTCAGATCTATCTGCTTTTTCCCCTCGTCTCGCCCGCGTTGTTGTGCGAATGATCCATGCGTGTGGGATGACGGACTTGCCACAGTATGTTGCCGCGTCACCAACAGCGATTGAAGTTGGTGAGATGGCGCTCCTTGCGGGAAAGCCCATCTATTGTGACGCAAATATGGTAGCAAATGGGATCACGCGGTCCAGACTTCCCCAAGACAATGAAGTGATCTGCACGCTCAATGATCCGCGCACAGTCGAACTAGCGAGTAGATTCGGAACGACCCGAAGTGCGGCGGCGCTGGAACTCTGGCGCGAGAGACTAGGCGGTTCTGTTGTTGTGATCGGAAACGCACCGACCGCTTTGTTCCACTTGCTTGAAATGCTCGAAGACGGCGCGCCGCCCCCTTCGCTCATCATTGGAGTTCCGGTTGGTTTTGTGGGCGCTGCGGAGTCCAAAGTAGCTCTTGAAACTAACAGACAAAATATTCCTTATTTGACGATACGAGGTCGTCGAGGTGGAAGCGCCATCGCGGCAGCTGCCGTCAACGCTCTGGCGAGTGAGGAAGAATGATCAAGAGCACGATGCCAGGCCGACTATTTGGTGTGGGACTTGGACCTGGCGATCCAGAACTTATCACTATCAAGGCCCTGCGTACCATCAGACAGGCTCAGGTAGTTGCATATCCAATGGCCAAGCGCGGCCAAAGTAATGCCCGCTGCATCGTGAGCTCGGAGTTGACAATCGAGCAGATTGAGCTACCGATGATCTACCCGATCACAACCGAGTCGACAGATCAGAGTGGGGAGTATGAGGCAATCATCGCGGAGTTCTATGACGAGATGGCTGAGCAGATTGCCGCTCATCTTTCTATTGGGCGCGATGTGGCCGTTCTTTGTGAGGGCGACCCGTTTCTCTATGGGTCTTTTATGTATCTTCACGACAGACTTGCTCACCGCTTTCTCACCGAAGTAATTCCCGGAATACCATCGGTGATGGCCGCCGCGGCGAGGCTCGCGACTCCTCTTGTTCGAAGGGATTCACAGCTAACGTTGCTCCCCGCCACTCTTTCTGAAGATTTGTTGGCCGCTAGACTAAATTCATATGACGCTTTCGCGATCATGAAACTTGGTCGCAACTTCTCGAAGGTAAAAAATGCGCTGTCCAGGGCAGGCGTTCTCGACAAGGCCCTGTACATTGAACGCGCAACTATGAGCCAGGAACGGATAGCCAAACTGAGCGACGTAGATCCGGCAAGCGTTCCTTACTTTTCGCTTATCCTGGTTCCAGATTCGCGCCAGAGCCGGATCGGCAATCCCGTGAAAGACGCAGGCCGGATTACGGTTGTCGGACTGGGTCCTGGTGCCGACGAATGGATTACGCCGGAGGCCCAGCAAGCACTAGCGGAAGCGACTGATTTGGTGGGCTACCAGCGGTATCTGGACCGCGTCCCGATTCGATCTGGCCAACGACGTTTCGGCTCGGACAACAAGGTAGAGGCGGAGCGAGCACGGCATGCCCTTTCTCTTGCGGAGGCTGGCAGGCGGGTCTGTGTCGTTTCGTCCGGAGATCCAGGCATTTTCGCAATGGGTGCTGCTGTACTGGAGTCAGTCGATGAAGGGCCCGAGGTATGGCGTTCTCTCGATATTAGGATTGTTCCTGGTGTATCAGCGATGCAGGCGGCCGCCGCGAGAATGGGGGCTCCTCTAGGGCACGATTTTTGTGTTCTTTCGCTATCCGATCGTTTGAAGCCATGGGAAGTAATCGTCAAACGACTGCACGCGGTGGCTTCTGCTGATTTCGCGCTTGCCATCTATAACCCGATCTCGTCTGAGCGGAAATGGCAACTAGCAGAGGCACAGGCGATTCTCGCCAGCTATAGGGCTGCGGAGACCCCAGTTGTACTCGCCCGTGCTGTTGGTAGACCAGATGAGAAGATTGTGATCACAGATCTCGGACGATTCGATCCGGCAGCCGCTGATATGCAGACGCTGATTATCGTTGGTTCCTCGACAACTCGCAGTCTTGCGCTTTCGAATGATCGGGAGATGATCTACACTCCCCGGAGCTATGAGGCTTAAACCGATGCTGACTACTCCATCTGAAGTTGCGAGGTTTGATCGCAATGAGCGCTGGTTATCAATCGTAGGCATTGGAGAAGACGGTTGGGAGGGCCTCAGCCGGGCTGCGAAGGAAGCCGTAGAGTCCGCAGAATTTCTGTATGGTGGAGTTCGCCATCTGGCTCATATTTCGACGGGCCGGGCGACAAAGGTCGCATGGCCGTCTCCTATGTCCGCCGCTGTGCACGAGATTCTGACGCACCATCGTCGACGAAATAGAGTTTCCGTCTTAGCTAGTGGTGATCCTATGTTATTTGGGATCGGTGTGACACTGACCCGCGAATTGGAGCCAACAGAATATTTTGTTATCCCGCAAGTTTCCGCGTTCTCCCTTGCGTGCGCGCGCCTCGGCTGGCCAATTGGGGAAACGGTCTTGATATCGCTGGTAAACCGCCCAATCGAGCAATTGCACCGACATCTCTATCAGGGGCAACGGCTGGTGATTTACTCCGAAGACGGCACTACGCCCGCAGCTGTCGCGCGCATGCTGACTAGTAACGGATATGGGTCAAGCCAACTAACCGTCTTCGAATATCTGGGTGGTACTGCGGAGAAGCGCTGGGACGACTTGGCAAAGCAGTGGTCAACAGAGCGGTGTGGTGCCTTGAACTTGATCGCTGTCGTGTGCAGTCTAGATTCCGGAACTAGATCGATTCCGATTGTTCCGGGGCTTTCCGACGACTTCTTTTTAACAGACGGCCAAATGACAAAGCGTGAAGTCCGTGCTGTTACGCTTGCCAGTCTTGCCCCAATGCCTGGTCAGCTACTGTGGGATATCGGCGCTGGCTCGGGAACGATAGGCATTGAATGGATGCGCTCTCATTCTTCCTGTTCCTGTATTGCATTTGAAAGGAGCGGCGATAGAGTTGCCCGAATTTTCGCGAATGCGAAACGACTTGGCGTGCCAGGGCTGGAGGTCATCGCAGGAAGCGTTCCGGAAACTCTCAATGGTTTGACTACACCCGACGCAATCTTTATCGGTGGGGGTATCGGCAAGGATGGCCTATTTCAAGCCTGCTGGAATAGACTTGCCAAGGGCGGAAGACTTGTTGCCAACGCGGTGACGATTGAGAGCGAGGCGGCTTTAGCAACGTGGCACAAATCGTACGGCGGAGAGCTTGTGCGAATTCTCGTTGCCCACGCTGAGCCGGTTGGCGGTGCGTTAGGTTGGCGACAGCTAATGCCGATTACCCAATGGGCGGTGGTGAAGTCATGAGTATGTCTTGTTCGATCGGAATTGGCTGCTCTTCTCGTGCCGTCGCTTCGGATGTGATTGAGCTTATTCAGCGATGCGTGAGTGAAATAGCTCCCGATAGCGTGGTTGCAACGCTGGATCGGTGTTCAAGCATCGCAGAGGCTGTTGCAGCAGTTCTCGGGCTGCGACTTGTGTTGTTTCCGGCAAGCGTTCTTTCGCATATTCGTGGAGTACAAAGTCATTCGCTCCTGGCAGCATCAACAGTGGGGACCGCCAATGTTGCGGAAGCAGCGGCGTTGGCTTCACTCGGGCCCGCGGCGCGTCTTATTTTGCCACGACAGACCGGACGTTTCTGTACTTGTGCAGTGGCGGTGCTGCCATGACAGTTCATTTTATCGGCGCTGGTCCCGGAGCCGCCGACCTTCTTACGTTGCGGGGAAGGGATCTGATCAGCCGTTCCCCAGTATGTTTGTATGCGGGATCTTTGGTGCCGAAAGAGGTGATCTCACATGCCCCACCTGGCGCTCGCATAGTCGACTCAGCAGAGATGAATCTTGATGAGATCATCGCAGAAATCTCTGCAGCCCACGAGAATGGATTTGACGTCGCCCGGATTCATTCAGGAGATCTGTCGATCTGGAGCACAATGGCGGAACAGATTCGCCGCCTTGCGCCGCTTGGTATTCCGTACGACGTCACTCCTGGCGTTCCGTCATTTGCTGCTGCTGCCGCTGCTCTCTGTCAGGAGCTAACTCTTCCCCATGTTGCGCAGACTTTGATTTTGACCCGAACTTCAACGCGGTCTACGGCAATGCCTGCTGGAGAAGATCTTGCGACGCTCGGGCAATCGGGTGCAACAATGGCGATTCATCTATCCATTACGAACCTCGACATCGTGACGTCGCAGTTATCGCCACTCTACGGGCCCGACTGTCCAGTAGTTGTCGTGTTTAGAGCAAGTTGGCCGGATGAGATGATTTTGCGGGGAACTCTTGCAACCATTCGAGACATTGTTGCGAAATCTGGAGTAGACCGAAATGCACTTATCTTGGTTGGAAGATCTCTCAGCGGTCCCGCATTTGGGGAGAGTTATCTTTACTCCGCTTCCAGAGAGCGTGATTCAAGCGTGCCCGTCGCCATTGAACCTAACTCTGTAATCGGTGATTGATAAGTGGTGGTCAGAGAGGCCGAGTATCGAATTGAGCGAACTGAATCCCATATCAGATGGCATCGAAGGTCGGCTCGGTCGATCTCCAGATGCAGTTCCGCGAATACTGATCCTCGGTGGAACAGGAGATGCAGCTGAGCTCGCCGCGCAACTCGCAACCAGAAACGATCTTGAGTTCATTTCATCGTTCGCCGGAAGGGTAAGTCACCCTAAATATCCCATAGGAGTCGTCAGGGTGGGAGGATTCGGTGGGATTGAAGGGCTGATCTCTTATCTGATAATGGAGAGCATCAGTGTGGTGATTGATGCTACCCATCCCTTTGCCGTGGGGATTAGTCGAAATGCAGAAGTGGCTTGTGCTCGATTAGGATTGCCGCTCATCGCTTTGGTCCGTCCTGCATGGCAGAAGCAAAAAAACGATTTGTGGCATGAAGTTACAACTTACGTGCACGCGGCCGAATTTGTTAATAAAAAGAAAGGACGGGTTCTTCTTTCGATCGGCAGGCAAGAGGTAGGTTCGTTTGCTGCTTGTAATGACGCGTGGTTTCTGATCCGTGCCATTGAGGCCCCGACGGGGCAGTTGCCACAGCATCACGAAATTCTTCTACAGCGTGGCCCCTTCGATCTCAAAGAAGAGTTGCAATTGTTGCGGGAGTACTCAATTGATCACATCGTTTCCAAAAATAGCGGCGGCTCAGGAACCTACACCAAAATTGAAGCCGCTCGACTTCTTGGACTTCCGGTGGTAATGGTGGAACGCCCCACTAAACATACGGTTCCAGCTGTTGAGACCGTAGACCAAGTCGTCACTGAGCTTGCCGCGCTGTTGACGCGAACCGTGCAGGATGGGAAACAGCGGAAGGACGTTAGATGAGAAAGCTGTACATCATTGGAATCGGATCGGGCAACCCGGAACACATTACTGTGCAAGCCATCAAGGCGTTAAATGAGGTAGATGCTTTTTTTGTCTTGAACAAAGGAGACGCGAAAAGCGATCTTATGCGCCTCCGTAAAGAGATCTGCGAGCGATATATCGACGAGCCATCCTACCGAACTGTCGAAGTCGTCGATCCTCAACGGGACCCATCGATAGCTTCCTATACTCTGCGGGTCGAGGCGTGGCACCAACAGCGCGCGCTAATCTACGAAGACTTGATTGGAAACGAGCTAAAAGAGGATGAGTGTGGCGCGTTTCTAGTGTGGGGTGATCCGTCACTATATGACAGCACTCTTAGAGTTATAGATCACATTATTGCTCGTGGAATAGTTCACTTCGATCATGAAGTTATCCCTGGAATCACCAGCATCCAGGCCTTGGCGGCGCGCCACAAGATAACTCTGAACGGCATAGGCGAGTCGATTTGCATTACGACGGGCCGCCAGTTGTCACCTGGACTGGTCGCAAGTTCCGAGAACGTGGTTGTGATGTTGGACGGAAAGTGTTCCTTCAGGGAAGTTCTGGATCAGGATGTCGAGATCTATTGGGGAGCATACGTCGGTAGCGATAAAGAGATTCTCTTATCTGGAAAACTTACCGAAAAACTGGAAGCCATCGAAGTAGCCCGCAGTGCGGCACGGGAGAAAAATGGATGGGTGATGGACATCTACCTACTCCGGAATCCTTCGGTGCGACGTCCCACGTGACGAATAGCGTGATTGTGAGGACTCATCTCGCTTGGCTCGTGAAAAAGCGAGAACACGCGCCTATTACACTCATCGCGCTTTCACTATCGGTGGTGTTTTATCGTGGAAAGTGAAGAGCTCGACGAGCGTCTTCACACGCTCTTTCTGACGACCGCGCGGAAATCGCTTGGCCCTCGTTAGCTCGGCGATACCATGGAGGCTTGCCCAAAACAGTTCCGATATAACCTCCGACTTCGGGCTCTGCCCCTGAAACAACTCCAGGAGTTGGGAAAACGCGAACCGCAACTCCGGAGGAGTAGCTACGTCATCGAATGGCACGTTCAAGCTGAGCGAAAACATCACTTCATACAGTGCTGGTGAGGACGCAGCGAACTCCAGATAGGCGGCTGCGACCGATCCGACCGTGTTTCCTCGCTTATCCCGTTTCTGTGCTTTCTCCAAAGCCAGGCCCAACTCGTGAAAACCCTCGACCGCAACCGCTGCGAGAATTCCTTCGCGACTTCCAAAATGACCGTACAAGACAGGTTGGCTGTATGAAATTTCGGCGGATAACCGCCGGACGGTTACGTTGGACCACCCTTCAAGCTCCGCGATTCGTCGTGCGGCACCGATAATCTGTGCACGGCGAGCCTGCCTATCACGAAGTTTTCGTTCCGCAATTCGGTTAGCTGCCAACGCAGGTTCCATTGATAGGAAGTATAGCACCGCTAGAAAACCTTGGAGAACACTGAAACTTTGTCAAAATACTTCGCATCATATATAGCGTTGCTAGGTTTCCTAATGAGGAAACATCCTGTGCATGGCGCTATCCCGCTTTTTCTAGCGCCCTCCTGGCTGGGGCGATTCCAAGGTGTTGTTCATGGAGGAAGTCACAAATGGAAGTCCTAAATGTTGTTGCAATTATCGTCGCTGGATTGATGGTTGGAAGTGAACTGGCCATCGCCGCGTTTGTTCATCCAACACTCGATAAACTTCCGGACGATGTTCATCAGCCCGCCGCAAGCGCCCTCGCTCGTGTGCTGGGGAAGTTCATGCCGTTTTGGTACATTCTTGTATTTCTGCTGACTCTAGCCGAGGTGGTAATCCAATGGCACCAATCCGGCCGCGTACCGATCTGGATCGCTACATCGGCCGGTTTGTGGATGTTGGCGAGTTTGTATTCGATCATCGCACTCGTGCCGATCAACAACCGTATCAAGTCCACTCCGCCTCCCGATTGGAAGATGTACCGGCGTAGATGGGATCTGCTTCACCGCTGGCGTGTTGTACTCCTCACAATAGCTCTCGCGTTTCTAATCGTGGGATTCGTTAGCAAGTAGTCATCTTTGGCCCTTCCCCAAGGGCAGCTGTCGCCGGAGATCGGCATCGGTTGTACCCACGGTGCATGTGGAACCGCAGCCCCATTTGGGGATAACGTGTCAGCCTAAACCCACTGCCTAGCAGCGCGATCTCTTTTGACGGATGAGTGGTGAAAACGGTAGAGCAGATCGTCCGCATCGGGAGCTTGGGATTCTCCGCCGTGCCAGTTTATGTGTGCCTTGCCCCGCGTAACCTATCCAGCCTGACTACGGTACTTCACGGGCGCAACTCCAACCTTCCGGCGAAAGACCTTTGCGAAATGGCTTTGATCGGAAAAACCAGCCGCAACGCCCGCATCACCGACGCTAAGTTCCGGATCGCGAAGATATCTCTTTGCCCGCTCGATTCGGCACTGCAAGACATACTGATACGCAGTCATTCCCGTACTCGCCTTGAACAACTCACAGAAGTAATGGGGACTCATTCCTGCTAACTCCGCAAGCTCCCATAGACGCAGATCCTGGGCGAAGTTCTGGTTGATAAAATCGAGCACTCGATTCAGACGCGCTGTAGGCATTCCGCCGGTGACTTGGGCGCTATTGCTTCTATTTCGAGTCGAATAGCGCCGAATAAGATAGAGGCCAAGCGCCAGACCAAGAGACTCCCCATACAAGGGGCCCGCGGGGGAGCCATCTTCCAGATCGGCATGCATAGCCAGCATCAAGGACTGGATGTGCCGATCACGAAGATTCCAGTGCGTCATCAGGTCGATCTCATCGAGATGTGCGGTCTTCTCAAGCGAGCGCGAGAGAAATCCCGACTCCATCACCAAAACAATCCGGGTGGTAGGACCCGACCAGGTCAGCCTGTCGCGTGTACCTGCCGGCAACAGATAGATTGTGCCGGGACTATTCGTTGCACTGTGACTCCGTCCCTCTGTGGTCCATTGAGCCTTGATCTCCCCTCGTGTAAGCAGGTTCACGAAATGAGTTGGGTGCTCATGATCCGGGATGGCGACGCCTGGGATGTCGGTGAACGACTCCATGGCAATCCCTTTCCACCCGGCGCCCTTACTTGTAATTGACGAGCGGGCAGGAAAGGGGCACAACGCGCAGCTACCCCGCATCACCTCTACAGCATCGACAGGAAGAACCCCAGAGTTGGCCACAAGCTAACCTCGCCGCCCGGAAGATCGGTAGGAAGAGAATACCGCTGTTTCGTGTGCGTCGGTTTTTTTGACCGATTAAATCGGAAGAATTGACCAACGCCGGAACATTTGACCAATCCTTTCGCGCTACGGTGTCCTCATTCGGCAGAGCAATAAAGAAAAGGGGCCCATATTACTAAGGAAGTTTGTAACAGGGTGATCGAATATATCCACTCGAACACGAGTGGAAACATCAGTTTGGCGGACATGGCTAGGATCGCTGAATTGACTCCGCACCATCTTGCAACATTGTTTACCAAGGCAACAGGACTCAGCCCACACCAGTATGTTCTGCGGGTCAGAATCGAGCGCGCGAAGATTCACCTGATAGACGACAGGTTAAGCATTGCGGAGGTTAGCAAGCGCGTTGGGTTTAGAACGCAAGAACACTTTACAAAGGTATTTCGCAGAGTAGTTGGAGTCACTCCGAGTAAATTCCGCGAAGAGCTGGCAAGCGATGCCAGCGGAGAGACGAGTTCGTCTTAGATCTACCCAAAGAAACTAAGCACAACTTCAACGGAGAGAGGGGCAATTGTGAGCATTCATCTACGATCGTCATGGACAACATCTCCAGAACAAACCACGGGAACATCAAGGAGGCCGATATGGATTTGATTCTGACGGGATATCGCTTGGAAAGGGACGCGAGCTCGTCCATCGATCACCGACTCGGGTTTACTGAAACATCAAGGACCGCACTGGTCGTTTACGTCGTCGCCCCGGACGAAGCCGAGCGCGACTCACTGGACCGATTAATACGATGCGAAGGCTGGCAGCCAAAGACTTTTGCTTCGGCCGAAGAGTTCCTTGTCCATCCGCTCGTAGCTGTTCCCAGCTGCTTGTTGTTGGACGTGGCTCTTCCGGGCCTGAGTGGTCTCGAACTGCAGAAGCGTGCAGCCGTTGAGCGACCTTACATCCCGACTATTTTTCTCAGCGCCAAGGGTGACATACCCACTGCTGTAGAAGCCATGAAAGCAGGAGCTGTGGAGTTTCTCACGAAGCCTTTCCGGGACAAAGAACTCTTGACCGCAATCAGAGAAGCTCTCGAACGGAGCCGTTTTGTTCTTGCTAAACAGGCGCAGAAACAAACTCTGCAGAGAAGTTATGCCTCGCTCTCGCGCCGCGAACGACAGGTCATGGCGTTGGTGTCTTCCGGGTTGTTAAACAAGCAGGTCGGTGGGGAGCTTGGCATCAGCGAAATCACAGTCAAAGCGCACCGGGGCCAGGTGATGCAGAAGATGCACGCCAACTCCTTCGCAGATCTAATAAAAATGGCCACCAAACTTGGAGTCTACAGAATGAAAGAACTTCCTCGGCCCCGCCGCAATGATTCGGCCACTGCTCTTACTGGCGTACTTCTCGACTCTTATTGCGCAGGTATAGTCGAAGCACCTTAGAAAGGGAAGTGTGCGTACGCTAAGGCCGGTGGACTTGCCCGGGTGACCCATATCTCGATTTTGAGATGCGAGCATTCGAGCGAAGCGCAACCCGCGACGATCAAGTTCTCAGTGCCAGCGCTATATTTCCATCTCCAAGAGAGTTATCGCAAATAGACCGCGCACTATCGCCCTAGAAGTTGATGTTTCACGGACATCAGAAATTGATGTGCCATAGAGACTGCCGTTGCACCATCTCCCGCTGCTGCAGCGCACCTTTTCGTAGAGTTATGGCGGACGTCTCCTGCAGCAAACAGCCCTGGAATGCTTGATTCCATGAAGAGTGGTGCTCGACCATCTGTCCACATCTCCGCTGACAGGCCCGACCGGTCGAGATCCGGGCCCGTGAGAATGTAGCCCGCCGGGTCGCAATGCAGCACTCCAGGTTTTGCCCAGTCGAGGCGAGGCTTGCCTCCAATACAAACGAATACGCTATGCGTCTCGATGGATGTAGTGTTGCCAGCTTCATCGCGATACGAAATTCTTTCAAGCGCATCATCTCCTTCGAGCTTAGTTAATGTGGTCCTCGTCAGGACCGTAATCGACGAGTTGTCTTCAATGCGCTCCAGCAGGTACGTCGAAAGCGTGTCCTTCAAGCACTCCCCTCGGACGAGCATCGTCACCCGCGTCTGCCGCGCGAAGTTCAACGCAGCCTGGCCAGCAGAGTTCCCACCGCCCACAATCACTACATGTCCCTTGCAGAGCTCAGCTTCGCTCGAGCCGGCACCATAGTAGAGACCGCGATTCAGAAAATAATCCTCTCGTTCAAGCCCAAGTCGTGAGTACTCGATGCCAGTGGCGCAGATCGTTGCTTTCGAAGCGATCTGCTCGCCGCTGGCGAACCAGCTAAACTGCCAGCCATCCTGATGCTCTCCTGCTACTCCCTCGAGGCCAACTATGATCTCCGCTCCCAGTTTTATTGCCTGTTGACGTGCCCTGCTTGCGAGCTCCCATCCGCTGATCCCATCCGGAAACCCCATATAGTTCTCAATCTTTGAGGTGCTGCCAGCCTGGCCACCGACGGCGATCTTCTCGACCACTATTGTGCGTAGCCCTTCGGAGGCCCCATAGAGAGCGGCACTTAAACCTGCTGGTCCCGCACCAAAAATCGCCAGATCGTAGCATTCGTACTTCGGTCCTTTGAACCACTCCAGAGCCATCGCCAGGTCGCGCAGACTAGGACAATAGAGTCTCCTATTCTGGCTAAGAACGCAGACAGGAAGTCGAGGGTCTGTAGCTCCTGAGATTCCTGCCAGCTTCCGGGCCTCCTCATCCGTATTCAATTCGACCCAGTCATACTCACAGCAATTACGGGTCAGGAAGTCGCGTATCTTGTAACCCGCGGCCGAATTCGCGCGCCCATAGATCACAATCCTGCCGTTCAACATCTTTTCTTCTCCCTGAAACCCAGATCATTCATCGGTTCCTCCCTCGATTTATCTTTGATCCAGGAGCGCACGAAAAGCGTCGACAGAATTTTCTGGCGCTCTGTCTTCACTGCTCCGGTCACAGACAACTCAATTACGCCAGAAGCGCGCCGATGAATCTATTGGATGAACGTATCGATCAAGACCAAGGTGCAGGGTGGCGTATGGGCGAATTTCCGCCTAATAGACTACCTGTCGTCCTTGGCCGTTACTTCTTTCAGTTCGCCCGTTGACAAATCAAAAACAAATCCACGAATCACGACGTCCGCAGGAATCCATGGGTGCGACCGAAGTTTCAGTACCTGCTTTTGCGTTGTCAAATTTACGTCGGTATAGAAATGGAATCTGTCGGGAGCAACTGCCCACACGCCGCATTGTGTGTGAAGGTGCTTCTCGAAAGATTCCTCCGAAAACAGTTCCATTCCGCAGCCAGTGTGCCCGATGATCATGACCTCTCGCACGCCCAGAACGTGAATTGAGAACATGAGAGACCGCACAACGTCTTCCGTCGTGGCCGTTCCGACGTTCCGAATTACATCCGCATCGGCGGGTTTGATCTCTAGCCATTCGAGTAGTTGGTTCAGGCGCGGGTCCATACACGTGAGGATTGCAATCTTCGGAGCTGGCTTGTTTGCCAGCGAAGGATCATGGTGCTTCGCATTCTTGTGGTTTACCGCGATTGCGTGGTCGATCAGGCTCATTTGGATTCTCCTAAAATAGTGTTGCAGGCCGGGAGTCGGTTGCAACAGTGCGTCGTTTGTGTTGTTTATGCGGATCGAACTTTCTCGTTCGGACCTGCAAGTCTGTTGTCAAAGTTGGAGGGTGGGCCTCAAAATCACTAATCGTGTTTCCGGCGGCCTTGAACAGTGTCACGATCATTTGTTCGTAACGGCCAATGTGTTGATTAAGCCAGAGGAACGTCATTGCATCCATCAGACGAAGGTATCGGTCGATACCTTCGTCTGATGAGGAACAACTGACACAGACGTCGGCTGGCTCCGAACGCCAGGGAGCATACGCATATCGTTATTGAGATATGCCACGATGCATCAATTTGTCGGGAATCGTATTGGATCGCTCCAATTTTTCTGCACCGTCGAACGGCAGTAAAGAACCGTCTTAACTTCGTTTGAAGCCGCACCTAAGAAAATCAAAGCAACCTTTTGCCTCTCTGACTTTGATAGGTGCACTACGGCTGCTTTACGAAATGTCCATCGTGCTGCCTAGCGTTCCAACATGGTATCCAAGCCGATTTTCAACGTCTCCCGGCTTGTGAAAGCCCTGTTCAAACAGCAACCGAAGTCTTGCTTGTGCGGCAGGCCGTCCCAGCGAGGCTATAAAAGCATCCCACTCCGGAACGATCTCCGCATCGGAAGGCAGACTGTTCAAGTCAACTAAATGTTTCGTTTCCGCGATCGCCCGCCGGTCGAAGGACGCGATCCTTCTCGCGGACGCGTCGACAAAATTATCCAGCTCACTATCAGATATCGAACGATTGACATAGCCGTACAGCTCGGCGAGATCGCCGCTGATATCGTCCGCTCCTAAAAGCACTTCCAACGCCCTTCCTCGGCCAATCAACCGTGGGAGACGAGTCATGGGTCCGCCGCCGGGAACCAACGCTGCTCCAACTTCCCATTGGGAGAGGATTGCCTTTTCACGGCTGGCAAATCGCATATCACATGCTAGTGCGAGTTCGCTGCCAACACCGGTCGCACGGCCACGAATCGATGCAATCGATACGACAGATGTACGACTGAGCCTGGCAAGCATGTCAGGCAATGCCTGCAAGCCGGTTCGTCCCACCGGGAATTTCGCAGACTCTTCGGGCTTTGCCAAAAAATCATAGTGAGTGAGGAAGAACCCTTCCACCGCACTATCAAAGACCACTACCTTGACTCGTTCATCAGACTCGAGCAATCCTACAATCTCTTCAAGCTGTGGGATATTCGCGGGGCCAAAGATATTCAAAGGTGGGATGTCGAACGTCACCCTCCAATATGCATTAGAGATCCGAACTAGACGTATTTGTCCATCGTTGTGAGCGTCGCTCATCTTGCCTCCTGTTTTCTTCTCTATTAGGCAGACAGAGAGGATTGAAAGCAATTGGACGTTGGTATCGCTAGTGCCTTGGCGTGTTTGCGAGCGACGGGCGGCTGACACCAAGGTATTGACGACACCTTCGTCTAATAGATTCGCCTCCGCACTTCTGGCTTAATCGCAAAAATGAGGCTTATTTCAGTCACCTCAGGGTCGGCAAGAACGACGGTGACCGGGGGTGCCTCAATGACGATTGGAGGAATAATGAATCTTTCAGGTGAATCCGGCATTCCGGTGGTAGTCCCTTCCTCATCGAACAACAACATGAGTGGCGCCCTTGACCACATTACCTCGCATAGCCACCAACACTTGATCCTCGCTGCCCAATCGGGTTGCCGGACCGCATTTGATGAACTATGGGATCTCTACTCACGCCGAGTCTACAGAACTGCTTTGAGTATTACAAAGAACGAGCAAGACGCCGAAGATGCACTGCAGGACGCCTTTCTTCGCGCATTCCAGGCTATTGAGAGCTTCGAAGGCAGAGCGAGCTTCTATACTTGGTTAACTCGCATTGCAATTAACTCGTCATTGGGTATCCTGCGTAAGCGACGCTGCCGACCGGAATCCTCACTCTACTCAATTTCTCAACAAGAGGAAGATGGCATTCCTGACGAACTACGAGACCTCGCTCCGAATCCTGAACAAATCTTCGAACAACAACAGAGACACGCGAAGCTCATCCAGGCGATACACAAACTCCCCGAAATCTTACGGGAGGCCCTTCAAACGCGCATTGCGGGAGACTGCTCGGCCAAGGAAGTTGCCCATCAGCTCAACATCTCTGAGGCTGCTGCTAAGTCGCGGCTTGCTCGGGCAAGTACCAGGCTGGGTATGCTGATCACAACCGGATATGGATCGAAAGTCAAAGCCAGTATCCAATACAGCACGCCTTCCATCCGTTGAGCCCGAAAAGTTGTCTTATCGGCAAGTCGTCACGAAGTTGCCGATAATGCTTCAGCACCGCCCACGAGAAGCAGGATTTTGTTTTTTAGACCCCTCCAGCCACCGCACCTCGTCTGGCTTAGTACGAGGGAAGGAGATTGGAAATGCAGCCGAATTCGATCTTTTCTTGCCTATTCTCAACGAGAGACAATTGCCAATGCGCTCATCGAGAATGGAACGCGGGGCCAAGCTCGAACCTTGGCCGGCAGCCGCGACTTCACGGCTGATCTGCCTCTTCTACTCTAGAGACCCTCGGAAAAACTTGTCCACCTTGGTCATCTCAAACAGTTGAAGCACGCGCGGATTCACTCCAGCCACAACCAGCCGAACTCCCGTGCTCTGGCACCGGACATAGTGGCTGACGATCAACCCAAGCCCCGCCGAATCCATATACGGAACTTCTGTTAAATCCAGAATATGGTGAGAATGAACTGGGAGAGCATGCGGTTCGCTCTCCTCCTGCGATTCGAACGTACTGCGAAGTGCGTCCGGCGAAAGGGAAGCGTGCATGTCCCGCGCCGTAAACGGCCCTGACAATCGAAAGATGACTGTGCCAGCGGTCTTGCCTTGACTGCGTTCAATCGTGAACTTCGAACTCTTCCAAACTTGGGCTGTCGTCGTCGAGCTAGTGACTCCTTTTCAATCCAGACTGCCGTTTGAATAACCATATAGGACGGCCCAAATTACTACCCGCGAATCTGCGTACTGCATATCTCGAGTCCGAGAGATATGAGCCTTCGAGCGAAACTCGAACCTGCGCTTCCAACCTTTTCGTTGAAGCATCTAATGGTAAGTAGGAGGGCCAGTCCGTTGCGCCACACATTCCCGATCTCATACATCGCACTCCTGACCTTAACGTTCGCAATCAGCACCCGGAGCGTCTCCGCTCAGAACACCCAGACCATGCCCGCCCAGACTCAAACCCCACCACCGTCCCAAACCCGCAGCCCCGGCGGCGATGTAGACAGCGGCGCCGGTGATATCGGCAAGGGCACCGGCAAGGGAACCGGAGCCGCGGCTGAGGGCGTCGGCAAAGGCGCCGGCGATCTCGTCACTCTCCACCCCATCGACGCCGCTGGCAACGTTGGCAAGGGCGCAGGAGTCGCCGGCAAGGACGTCGGCGTAGGAGCCGCCAAAGGCGCAGGCAAAATCACCAAGGGCACAGGTCGCGGCATCGGCAAGATCTTCCATCACGGCCACCACGATGAGGACACAACCCCGCCCTCATCCAGCCTACAAAACTAAAACCGAGGCAGCAGCCTTCATTCAAAACCCGGATCCATCAGAGAAGGGAATCGCAGTCGGACAGGCTCTCAGTCCCGAAACGGGAAGCCCAAAAATTAATGTGGAATCCGTGTCACATTTTTCATCACCACAAACCATCACTGCTTAATCACCACGCTCACCACGCAATACACCACAACCACACCACGAAATCACCACACCAAAACACCCCAATTTCTCAAAAACCCCAACAAAACACCACAAACCTCCCCTCAAAAAAACTTCTGCTTTGGTGCTAAAAAGTGATCTCTGCGCCAAACTAAATCTGCCGCATGTAGGGTTGACCACTGCCGGAGACTGCGTTGTCGACGCCCGTAATCAGACCAGAAGCGCCCGTAGTGCAGTCAATGCAGCGCGCGTTCGATGCGCTGGGAACCCCCAGTGGAGCGTGGTTGAACACATTGAAGACCTCGAACTGAAACTGTCCTGTGATTCGCTCGCGAACACGAATATTCTTGAACAGTGAGACATCAGCGAAATAGTCCGACGGACCATTAAAGCTGTTGCGACCAATGTTTCCAATGGTCCCAAAGGCAGGCCGGGCGAAGGGACCGGACTGCGCACCGTTTACCGTGAGCGGAGCAACGGGACTAAAGAATCGACGGCTGTGGGTGACGGTGTCGAACGAGCCGACCGAGCGTGCGAAGCCCTTACCCGGCCCGTTGGCAAGGACATCGGGACGGCAGTCGCTGGAGTTGCCGGAGTTGCCGAAGTTGCTGTCGACGTCCTGATCCTGGCCGCATTCCCCATAGGTGGGGGTGAAGGGCAGGCCGCTCTCCCAAGTGGTGCTTCCGGCGAGCTGCCAGCCCCCGACGAAGTAGTTGACCCAGCTGCTGGTGTTGTTCAGGAACATCTTGTCCTTGCCGAAGGAAAGCTCATAGATGCCGCTGAGAACGAAGAGTTGGTCGCGTTCGTATCGCTCGGACCCTTCTCGACGCGCGGGTCAATCGCGAAATAGGTAGTCCCATAGTTCAACGCACGCGACCAGGTGTAGTTGGCGAGGAATTGGAGGCCGTGCGAGAAGCGTCGCTCAACCGTTGTCTGGAGGGCGTTGTAGTTCTCGCGCGCAGAGGGGCCCGTGTAGTTGATGTTCTGTGAGCAGCAGATCTGATTGGCTCCGTTATAGAAGGCAGAGAATCGGTTGAAGTAGGGCCGCCGTTGGTTTTGGCTGAGCACACCGGGATGATTGTTAGGTTGTCGGTCGCGGTTAGATCGGCGGGGTTCGAGGGTAGAACGTACTGATTAATGTTATAGCCCTCGGTCTCGCCGGGGTAGACGCGCTCGCCGATGTTGCCCACAGAGGCGATGGTGAAGGTCGTGTTCTCGCCGACCTGCCGCTGCAGGCTTGCGTTGTACTGGTCAACCTTCGGCAATAACAGCAGGTCGGGGCGGACGTTGTAGCCGATGCCGTTGAGGATGGGGATGAGGCCGTTGGATGGAATGGGAAACTGCGCCGGAGACGCGGGTAGCGTCGGATAGCTATAAACCGGCGTGGTGCCGCTGGAGTTGCCGACGCTCTCCGAAGTCACGACGGGGACGTTATGCGTCATGGCGGAACCGAAGATGGTGCCGAAGTAGCCGACGCTGTTGTAAACCTGGCCGAATGCGCCACGAACCACAGTGTTCGGATGCAGCTGGTAAGCGAAGCCGAAGCGTCCGCCGAGGTTCTCTTTGAGTGGGCAGTTGCAATTCTGCGAGCCGAAATTGGCGATGCTGCCGTCCTGAACCTTGTAGGTGGGTGAGCCGGAGGTATCAAAGGTGCCGGTGTTCAGGTTGGGTAGGCCATCGTTGAGCGCAGGCGTGGTGCCTGCGTCGAACTTGTTTTCGTCGAAGTTGGTAAGAAGGTTCGCATTGAGCGCGTAGTTGAAGCACACGGCGGCGCTCTGATTCTGCACGGTATCGGTGCCGGTGGTGTGGCCCAGGCCGAAGCCGTCTCCGCCGGCAGCGCCGAAGATCGCGGGCCGAGCAGGCGGAAAATAGAGTAGTCGTAGCAGCCAAAGGCGTGGAGGTTCTGGTTGACCTGGAAGTCGAGCCGGGCATCCGCCTGGTCGCCGTCGTTGTTGCCGGTGCCGGAGCCTACGAAGTTGTTGGCGGTGGTGTCCCCGAGACCTGAGTTGGGCGCGGGCAATGCGCTCAACAAGGTGCGACCCTGCGGAGTGACGAGCATATTCGAGATGAGGCCGCCTCCGTACTGGGTGAGGTTAGAGGTAGTGCTGGCTGCGTTCAGACAGGTGCTGCGGACTAGGTTGGTGGGGACGTTCTCCAGCAGGCTGGCACCGACCTTCTGGCGCGCTCCCTGATAATCGAGGAAGAAGAAGGCACGGTCCTTGATGACCGGGCCGCCGAGCGAGCCGCCGAACTGGCTGTAGACGGAGCTTGGAATGTCCTTGCCGGTGACTGGATCGGGCGCGAACTGGGTGAAGGGATCACGCGCTTCGAGGGCATCGCTGCGGCGGTAGAAGAAGACGTCACCATGCCAGGCATTGGAGCCGGAGCGGGTCTGGGCGGAGACGAAGCCCGCTATGGCGCCTCCGAACTCTGCGGGGAAGTTCTGAGTGTCGATGCGCGACTCACTGATCGAGTCGAGCGTGGGATTGACGACGATGATGCCGTCGATCGGTTAGCGGTTGTCGGTGCCGTCGAGCAGGTAGCCGAGCGAGCCGTAGTTGGTTCCGTTGACCTCGAGGGCCTTTGTGCCCTGCGGGTTTTCCGTTGCCTGGATGTTGAAAGAAGCGCGCTGCACCCCCGGGGTGAGCAGGGCGAACGTGGAGAAGTTGCGGTTCTGATTGGGCAGGTCCTGGAACTGGCGCTGGGAGAGGGTTGTGCTGACGGCGGCGCTGTCTGTTTGGAGCGCGGGCGGGGCGGAGGTGACGGTGATACTCGTGTCGCCGCCTGCGGCCTGGAAGACCAGGTTTACCTGCGGGGCTGTCGTCGGAGACGACGTCATCGCCTTGGCCGGTGGAAAGCCGGTGGCGGTCGCCTTAGGAGTCTGGGATAAGACGCAGGACGGAGTAGTTGCCGTCGTCTTTAGACTGGACAGTCTGAGAAGTACCCTTGCTTACATCTATAACTACTATGGTTGCATTTGGGATCACCGCGCCAGTTGTTGGGTCGGTAGCGGTGCCGACGATAGAGCCGAAGACGGCTTGAGCCTCCATGCGCGTGCCGCTAGCGAGTAGTGTGGCCACGAGGAGAAGGGCGAGCAGCGGCGGGCTCTCGGACCGATAGACTTTAGAGGACATATTGCGTGATTGTGAGGAGGGTGACTTTGACAGAGGAGATTTGGGGGTGAAAGAAAGGATCTGGCATCGCATACCTCAAAATTTATGCAGCAAGACTGCTGCAACCTACGTTCTAGTTCACGGATATCAGAACCGGAGCGCCTTTGTCCTTCACCAGGAACACGACGAACCTTATTGGTTTGGTTAGGCTTGCGTTCGACCCAATCGTATGAATATCATCCCTTCGTGCACGAGGCTGATCATGAAGGCGGGGCCGAAGTGATCGCGCAACTGACGGAGACCCGAGATGACGTTGACGATCGATGGCTTAGTGGGATGCTTGAAGTCCGTGTCTTCGGCATCGATGTTGAGTGAGGGGGTCTCGAAGTCCAGATCAATTCCATCGAAGTCAAATTGGATGACGATTTGTGTCACTGATGAGACAAATGTCGGAATACTCGCAGGATCGTTAAGAGTGAAATATCTGCCACCACCGCCAAGGGAGATCATGACC
>NZ_JACHEB010000017.1 GCF_014201335.1 Tunturiibacter gelidiferens | reverse complement strand
CCGCGCGGCATCTTCACACCCCAAGAGGGGCAACGGAGGCCACTCCGTTGCCCCCTTCTCCTGCCCCATCGTTCGCGCCGCTCCATCGCGAAGGATGGAAGGGAAGAGATATCGCGGCCCACAGGAGGGTTTGATCAAGAACTTCGAAGGCGGTCCGTAAGTCACGAGGCAGTTGTCCCCATCGGGATTTTGGGCTCTGATTAGATAAGGCCGGAGGCTCCGCTGGATCCCGTAGACTTTGGTTAGTGTGGAGATCAGGGTTGAGTAGGAGCAAGGAGCCGAAGATAATCATAATCGGTTGTGAGTTTCATCCAAGTTTCAGCAGATAGCCCTTCTCGATAAGTACTTTAGTGACCAATCGCCTCCCGGATATCCTCAGTGAGCTGTTCTCTAAGTTGTCCACAACGCTATACACATGAGCTCATGTTGTTCTGTAAATCGGCTTCCGTGGATAATCTGAGGCACAGATGCCTCTAGAACGTATGCTGCGTAAATAATTACGCAGCATACGTATGGTGCCAATCGCTTCGATGGGATAACCCGGTGGATGCTCTACCCATCGACGATGCACCCGATCCACATTGTCCATCGATATGACCGCTGCATCGTTTCTGCTATCGCATCCGATTAATTTTTTAGGTACTCGTATTGGATGTCGAGCTTCTGCATCGAGTGAGAGCGGTTCCCTTCATGCCATGTTGCTCTTATTCCGGATCTCCTCCGGCCCTTTCCAGCTGGAAATCCTCCAAACGAACGGCGGAGAGTTCATGCTCCCCCACACAAGGTTCTGGCGGCCAATTGAACTTTGGCGGCTATTCGATTTGGGGAGGGGCCGCCCTCATGCGCGGGTGATCTCAGAAGGACGGCTTTCGATGGCTCGTTCGAAGGCGCGCTCGATCGCTTCGGCGGCGACGTCGAGCCCGCGGCGCTTCGCAATTACGTTTTTGAAGTACTGTGCTTTCTTGCGATACGCGGGATAGAGCAGGACTTTCTGAATCAACTCATGGAGACCGTATATGGTGAGGTCGTCGACTTCAAGAAACTCGCCGACTCCGTGGTAGGCGATGCGGATAGCTACCCCGAACTGGTCATAGCCGATGGGGATGGCCATCATGGGAACACCTTGTGCGAGCGATTCAAGGGCAGTGTTGAGTCCGGCGTGCGTAATTCAGAGTACGCAACGCTTGAGGAGTTCAAGCTGAGGCGCTTTGTCGACGACTATCACGTTGGATGGGATCGGGCCAAGCTCGTTGAGCTCGATATTGTTTCCTTTGACGAGGACAACCTGGATCTCAGGCACCCGTCCAACCGCGGCCAAGATGGTTTTGTAGATGCTCGCCATGCCGTTCACCAAGGTTCCAAGCGACGCATAGACTAGAGGCCTGCCATTCAGCTTTTCCCAGGGAAAGGGGATAGGCTCGCGGCCCGCATCATCGAAGAAAGGCCCGCGTAGTGAAACTCAGGGGGCCAGGGAATGCCCGGCAAGTCGAACTCTTTTGGTGTTTGCGACACTATGGCCACAGCCTGCCTGGAGACGGTTGCAGTGGGATCGCTCCAATTAAGCTTGAGGCCGGCCCGCTCAGCGTATTCTTCTGCAAGAGGTTGCACGAGGCCAAAGAATGCGTTGTCATTCTTCTTCAGGTCGTCAGAATTTCGGGTGCGCCCCGCCGAGGTGTCCTCGTATAGTCCCGGCACGACTGAAGGAGGTGTGGATCCGGAAAAGTCGATATTCAAAATGGCCCATACATGCGCATACGGAATACCTAAACTCATAGGGACGACCTCGAGGTACAGGTGGATAGTGTCGAGCACCAGCGCCTCAACCCCCCGTTTCGGCGAGTGTGCCCGGCAGATGCTGCGATGCTATCTGGAAGAAAGCTCTGCCCGCCCCTTGAATTGTCCAGCGTGTCGCCTCCGTGCCATGAAGCTTCGCCACTGGAGCGAGAGCGCTGGCGCATGATCCTGCGGGGAACTCCTCTTCACAGTAGGAGACGAAATCAAGTCCGGCAGCGCAGGCGTAGGGGCCGACATCGGGCACCCCGATGAAAACGATTTCGTGTCCTCGGGACTGCAATTTGCGGGATAAGGCAATCATCGGATTTAGGTGACCGGTGAGCGGCATACTGATAAAGCCAATTTTCACTTCAAGACTCTTTTCATTCTCGTTTGTACCGCATCTGACAGAAGCGGCTGCGGGCCGAACCCAAGAGATACCAGCAACACGGCAACACGCACTAAGCATTACGAGCGACAAGTCAATGTGCAGTTTGACGCCACATTGCCATCCCTTCCCGATGATGCTCGCCAGCTTAGGAGATTACTGTGCAGGAGTTACTCTCAGTAATGTTTAGCAATTGACCACTCTTACGTGGTCTTGATGTTGCCGTTCAGGCCATCAGGGAAAAATCCTCCATTGGAAATGCCCGTTTGACCAGCAACGTTATAGACGATCTGCAGAACCTGTGATGCACTGCGTGTGAAAGCAAGTCCTGCAGGGACGCTGGCAGTCGCTGTGGAAGTTCCTGCCGTGGCAAAGAAGCCTCCCGCAGACGTCGGCCCTTGGGTTGCTAGAACCTGTGCTCCGGGATCAGAGGTCGGGACATCGAATCCATCTGCCGGAGCAAAGGGAAGTCCCTGTTGAATAGCTAGAAGCCGAAGCGCTCCGGCGTGGAAACCCTCAACCGGAAGGATCTGCGCGACTGTTGCAAGGTTCGCGCCTGTCAACAGAGCGATACCGCCAGCATAAGCGCTGGCGCCTACGTCCACAAACTGACGCGCGATTGTGATGAAATTCCCTCCCGTCGCCTGCCCCGCCGCTGCAAGGTTCAACGCGGGCCTTTTGATTTGGCTGCTGCCGAGAACGTTCTGAAGAGCGGCAACATGCGACATCTCGTCAAAGAAAATCTCATTCAGTACATCTGTAATCTGCTGGTTGATAAAAGTCAGCTTAGCGGCCGGGGCGCCGGTCACTGGGCCACTTCCTGCGATGAGCGAAGCGGGCAGGTCCGTACCCTGCGTCGCAAAGGAATAAAACGTCGTCTCAAGAAACTCAAGGTTCAAAGCAAAGTTCAGAATATCCGTCTCCGAAGGTCCCGCGGCTAGAACGGTAGATGGAGTCTGGTTGCGTTCGCTGCAACCCGTCAGACCCACTCCAACAGACCCGCCGGCCAAACCCAGCCCAATCATGAACTTTCTGCGGTTCACTGCACGCTGTTCTTTCATCGTCTCAGCCTGCTCAACGGCCATCATCTCTAATTCCGCAATACGGTTCATTGAATCGTCTCCGGCCTCATACGTAATCGGTACGTATTTAGTAGAGTGGCTAAGGAGTGTTTGAGATTCATTATTTACGACCAGTCGGAAGTATTAAGTTTGGAGACATCAGTGATCGGTTATATTTGCCTATGCCTTTACTTGTAAAACGCATTCGCATCACTGCTTTCGTTCTCTTTTTTTGTGGCGCTCTGGGCGCAGCAGCACAGACCACTCCCAAACTGGATGCCCGACGCAAAGCCCTCAACAATCTTCTTGCCGAGCAATGGGAATACAACCTCCGCACCAATCCACTGTTTGCCTCTTCCCTTGGGGACAAGCGATGGAACGACAAGTTGCCCGATTTTTCGCAAGAGTTTCTCGACAAGGATCTAGTCGAAACTCAGAAATTTCTGATACGGTTTGAAGCCATTGACACGACAGGCTTCCCCAAAGAGGAGATCTTGAACAAGCGCCTCATGATTCGTGATCTTAAAATGTCGCTGGAGGGCGCTCGTTTCAAGGGGTGGGAGATGAACGTGACCCAGCAAAACGGAGTGCATCTCTATCTCCCGCAACTGGTGCTGATCCATTCCTTTCAAAGCCTCAAGGATTACGAGGACTACATCACTCGCCTGAAGCTAATGCCTCGCTGGCTCGACCAGACGATCGTTCAGATGCGAAAGGGCGTGGCCGACAAATTAATGCCCCCCCGTTTTCTTCTTGAGAAAGTTGCCGATCAGGCCACTGCGATTGCCAGCCAGATGCCCGGCGATTCTCCCTTTGCAAAACCGTTCAAGAACTTCCCCAAATCCATCTCCGAGAAAGATCAAGCGCGTATCCGAGACCAGGGAATTGCCGCCATTCGAGATGCTGTCCTTCCCGCCTATTCGCACTTCGCAAAATTCGTAAGTCATGACTATGCCCCGTATGGGCGAACGGAGGTCGGTGTCTGGTCGCTCCCTGATGGCGACAACTACTATGCGTTTCGAGTGAAGGAAAGTACCACAACGGATCTCACCCCTGAACAGATTCACCAGCTGGGACTCGCGCAGGTGAAGGAAATCGAAGCTAGTATGAAGGATGTCGCCGCTCAATTCGGGTACAAAGACCTCAAAGCGTTCGATGCCGCCAACGCCGCGGATCCGAAACTACACGCACACTCCCGCCAGCAAATTCTAGATCTGTATAACAAATATATCGACCAGATGAATCCGAAGCTGCCGGGTCTATTTGGCCGTCTTCCTAAAGCCAAGTTGGAAGTACTGCCGGTGGAAGAGTTCCGGGAAAAGGAAGCGTCTGCCGCTTCTTATCAACCTCCTGCTTTGGATGGTTCGCGCCCGGGCCACGTGATGGTTAATACCGGAGACTTTGAAAAGCGCTCAGTGCTTGACATTGAAACAACCGCTTATCACGAGGGTGTGCCCGGTCACCACATGCAAAACTCCATTGCGCAGGAGTTGCCGGAACTGCCGCCCTTCCGCCAGAACGAATATTACACGGCCTACAGCGAGGGATGGGCGCTCTACGCGGAGCACCTTGGCAAAGAAGTGGGCTTTTTTGAGGATCCTTATAGTTACTACGGTCACCTTCAAGACGATATGCTACGCGCGATACGCCTTGTAGTAGACACCGGTCTCCATTCCAAGCATTGGACGCGCCAACAGGTCGTCGACTTCTTCCACGATCATTCGACCGAGGATGAAGTTAGCGTTCAATCGGAAACCGACCGTTACATCGCCTGGCCAGCGCAGGCCTTAGGATACAAAATCGGCCAACTTGAGATTCTCGAATTACGTCAGTACGCCAAAGATCAACTCGGCGACAAATTTGATATTCGTGCCTTCCACGATGAAATCTTGGGCGGCGGTGCTCTCCCAATGGACGTGCTTAAGGAACGCATTCAAGACTGGGTCGCGCTCCAGAAACTCCCTCCGCACGCTACAAGGGAAACTGAGCGGCCTCGAAGCCTAGACAATTAAGTGCTAACCAATCCTTCAAAGAAACACTCCTCCCGCTTCGGGCATCATCGAAAATGCTCTTGATGTTGGTAGGCGGTGAGTGATACGCCAAATAGCTACGCACCTGCGGAATTGCGAAAGCGCTAAAGCTGTCTTCGGCGCCGGCGATTTGTTTTTCGAGCGGCGTGGGTGGCCGGGGAAGGGTCACTTTTGGGGCGATGCGCCTGGCGACGAGTGGAATGCAATAAAATCTTTCGAACGGTCGGAATAAAAGCGGGCTTACCGTGTTGTACCTAAAGATAGCTAGGTTCGCTCAAGAAAATCTGAGTCTCTTCGTCTGACCTAATTTCAATGATTCGGCTTCTCGTCTGAATTATTTCCAGGAGTTTCATGCGCTTACAAAACGTTGTTCCGCTTCTGATACTGGCCGGTGGATTGTATCTCGCTCCTAAAACAGCATTCGGACAGATCCTCGATTCAGGACTGAATCTCGATGCCGGTCCCACGTCGGTGCCGAAAAAGTTGAAGAGCCTTGACCTTTCGGCGATCGATAAGACCGCCGACCCGTGTACGAACTTCTATCAGTACGCCTGCGGAAACTGGATGAAAAACAACCCACTTCCCGCCGACCAGACCCACTGGAACCAGGTCATTCAACTGACGGAACGCAATAGCTATCTTCTGTACACAGATCTGAAGGCTGCGGCAGAGGCCCCGACGACGCCGTTGCAGAAGAAGTATGGCGATTACTTCGCGGCCTGCATGAACGTCGAGGCGGCCGACAAACTCGGTGCTAAGTCGCTTGAGCCGTTGCTGAGGGCGATCGACGGGTTAAAAGAGAGGAAGCAGATTACGGCTCTGAGCCTGGAACTGGCCAGACAGTACGGCGGGACGGTGCTGTTTGATGTCAACGTGGAGAAGGACGAGATGGATTCGAGCAAGCAGATCCTCGGGACAGGGCAGGGAGGGTTGACGCTGCCGGACCGGGATTACTATCTTGCTGACGATCCGCGGAGCCAGAAGCTGCGCGAGCAATACGTTGCGCATGTGACCAGAATGTTTGTTCTGCTAGGCGACTCCGAGCAGAAAGCGGCGCATGAGGCAGCCGACGTGATGCGGATCGAGACGGTGCTTGCCAAGGGTTCGATGAGTCGCGTGGATATGCGCGATCCCACCAAGCAGTACCACATCATGACGGTCGCGGAGCTCGAGACGCTGTCGCCGGAGTATGACTGGAAGCAGTATCTGGATGGCCTCGGCTTGGGAAGCGCGAAGACCTTGAATGTGGAGTCGCCAGACTTCGTTAAGACGGGGAACGAGGAGATCGCATCCGAGAGTCTGCCGGCGCTGAAGAGTTATCTGCGGTGGCATGCGTTGCATGGCGCGGCGCCGTATCTGGCCACGCCGTTCGAGCAGGAGAGCTTCGCGTTCTTCAACCGTACGCTGAATGGGCAGAAGGAGGAGCAGCCGCGGTGGAAGCGCTGCACCCAATTGACCGATGCCGCGCTGGGTGAGGCCGTGGGCCAGGATTGGGTGAAAACGAACTTCCCTCCGGACGCGAAGGCTAATACGGAGAAATTAGTGGCGACACTCGAACGCGCGCTGGGCGAGGACATTCAGAGCTTGCCATGGATGTCCGACGCAACCAAGAAGGAGGCCGAGACGAAGTTGAATGCGATTCGACAGAAGATAGGCTATCCGGCCAACTGGCGCGACTATAGCGCGCTGACCGTAAAGCGGGACGATCTGGTCGGCAATCTTCAGCGCGACACGGTCTTCGAGCGGAACCGCAACTTGGCCAAACTCGGCAAGCCGGTGGATGAGCAGGAATGGGAGTTGGACATGACGCCGGCCACAGTGGACGCGTACTACGACTGGCAAACTAATGACATAAACTTCCCTGCGGGCATGCTCCAACCACCGTTTTACTCAAACAGCATGGATCCGGCAGTGAACTTCGCTGGCGTCGGGTTCGTGATCGGCCATGAGCTGACGCATGCGTTTGACGACGAGGGATCGAAGTTCGACATGCACGGCAATGCGCGAGACTGGTTTACGGCCGAAGATAAGAAACAGTTCGACGCCAGGACCGATTGCCTCGCCGACCAATACTCGGGCTTCAAGGTGGCCGAGGGGCAAAATCTGAATGGACGACTGACTCTGGGGGAAAACACGGCGGACAACGGCGGGCTGCGGATCGCGTTCCAGGCCTTGCAGGAGACGCTGGCTAAGGACCCAAGCGCACTGGCTGGCTACAGCGACGGCAAGAAGGACGGCTATACGCCATCTCAGCGATTCTTTATCGCCTTCGGCCAGGTGTGGTGCCAGAACGAGACCGAACAGAACGCCCGGGAGCACGCAAAGACGGACACGCACAGCTCGTTCGAATGGCGGGACAACGGCACCGTGCAAAACTTTGACGAATTCGGTAAGGCGTTTGGCTGCAAGGTAGGACAACCCATGATGCCGGTTAAATCCTGCCGCGTCTGGTAGAAGCGACCGCGAAGCGGCCCGATTGGACCCTTTCGTCAACTGGATCTTGTGCTGATACATTTGCGCCTTTAAGCCCTCGAATCATAAGAAAGTGCTAAAGCGGAATACGGGTATTTTGTGACGTACACTGGCGCGATTGAGTGAACCAGTTTGCTGCGAGAGCTGAGGAGGGAGAGCGAAGTCTCATCCTCGAGACGCCTCGTCTATCTTTCGCTCTGTTGCCCTCGGGAATAAGTTGTTTGATTAGGTGTTTATAAGGTTCAAACCCCGATATAAGTTTCACTGGAGATTCAATAGCATGCAGCGAAGAAGATTTCTGACCTTGTTCGGAACAGTATCCAGCGCGGCGTTACTTCTCGGCACGTTTAGCCGCGCATTCGCGGAGACTACGTCTCCAGCGCAGCCCAGTTACGGCCATGGGATCATGATCGATTCGCTCGGTACCCCTGGCGGGGAAAATGACACCCTGGATACGCCACTGACCGTTGCCGAGATTAATGATGTGCGGGGCTCCGGTTTGACGGCCATCAATCTGATCGTCGGCGGTCCGGCCAGTTATGACGAAACCGTCCGCGCGATTGCTTACTGGAATGCAGAGATCGCTGCGCATCCAGATGTATTCCTGCTGGTACGGCATGCAGCGGATATTACTGAAGCGAAACGTACCGGTCGCTTGGGCCTGATTTACGGCTTCGAAGATACGAATCCGTTTGGCGAGGATCTTGTCCGACTCGATACCTTTCGCAACTTTGGAGTCCGTATCTTCCAATTGACCTACAACAAGCGCACTTTGGTGGGGGATGGCTGCCTGGAGCCGGGTAATGCCGGGTTGTCTGTCTATGGTCGCAAGCTGTTGGCGCGACTGAATGAACGCAAGGCGCTGGTCGATCTGGCCCATGCCGGCGAACGTACCACCCTGGAGGCGATCGAGGCTTCGACGGCGCCGATCGCGATTTCGCATTCCGGTTGCGCCGCGCTTGTACCGAATCCGCGGAACAAGACAGACCACGAGTTGCGTAAGCTCGCCGACAAGGGCGGTTATGTAGGTATTTATTTGATGCCATTTCTGCGCAGCCAGGGGCAGCCGATGGCTGACGATGTGATCCGGCATATCGAGCATGCGATCGACGTTTGCGGCGAGGATCATGTGGGCATGGGCACGGACCGCGCGACCTCTCCGCTTGTGCTCACGCCGGAGTACAAGAAGTCATTTGCGGACGAGATCAAGGAGCGGCGAAGGCAGGGCATCTCCGCGCCGGGCGAAGACGTCCAGCGCGTTGCCTCCGTGCCGTGTAGCTTTGCGGCAGGAGCGAGAATACCGCCGGATGATCCCATGGGAAGTTCCTCATCGCAGTAGGCGACAAAACTTATCCCCGCGGAATGAGCATAGGGGCCGACATCGGGAATCCCAATGAAGACGATCTCGTGTCCGCGGGATTGCAATTTGCGGGCCAGCGCGATCATCGGATTGATATGACCGTGAGCGGCATACTAATAAAGCCAATTTTCATTTTACGGCGATCTCCATTCGTGATGGCTTGCGTTGGACTGGTGCAACTACGGCAGCAACCAAGAGGCGCTGGCGAACGCGTTTCAATCTACTTAAGAGAAACACGGCAAGCCGAAATTTATTCCTGCTGTGGCTAGGATTAGTGTTGAATGGCGGCTATTCACTTTGGCCGGCTTGATTGCTGCGAATCGCGGTGGCATCCTGACTTACGAACGCGACAGGCTTATGAGGAGTGCCGAGCCCTCGCAGCGGATTGATGTCAAAGTCGCTGCAAATAGGGGCTCTTTTCAATGCGCAGGCGACGAACATCGAGTACGCTACCCACTGCGTTCGAGATAAGAGCTGAGATGCTTGATGGTTTTTTTGAGAAGACCTTCTGCTCTTCGCAAGGACTCATTCCGTCTCGTTGCGAACGAAATCGGAAATAATAAAGGTGCCTGAAAGCAACGTGCGCAGCTTAGCTCGCGCCCTCGCCAGGCGCGACATTACAGTTCCGACGGGACGGTTCAGTTTCGTCGCTATCTCTTGATAGGATAAATCCTCGAAGTCACGCAATAAGATTATCTCGCGAAAATCCACTGGCAGTTGATGAATTGCTTGGCGCACAACCTCCCGTTCCATCTTACTTACATAGAAAGCATAGGGATTCTCCGTCGTCTCCGCCATATGCATAGCGCTCTCATTTTCAGGTAGGGGAACTAGTCTTGCGCGGCGCTGTTGCCGCGATTGATTGAACCAGATATTCCGCATGATGGTGAATAACCAGCCTTTCAGATTGCTGTCAACGCGTAAGCGTCCCATCGCTCCTATCGCGCGGACATACGTCTCTTGGACAAGATCATCTGCCTCACTCCGACTACGAGTGAGTACAAGTGCATAGCCGTATAATCCATCGATGTGTTCGACGTAAGCACTTTCTACGGCAGGTGGGCCGTTGGTATTCAATGACATTTCTAAACCTTTATGAGACCGGATGCTGAGAAAATTCCTCAAAGTAAAACTGGATGACAGGGTCGCCATGTGCACGGCACGGTATCTTGCCAACACGCACAGACACAACATGTTGATTCAAAGTGAATGAACATCCGTAGAAAACGGCGTTCCAGTAGATGGTCATTAGGTGAAGCCAAGCCACGCTACTGTCTATAGGACCGTCGATCGGCTGACCATCAACCTTATACCCCACTGCATTTGAGTGAAGACAAGAGGTTTAGCAAGAGGTCATGCTAGATTGTCGGTGACAGCAAAGTGGTTTACATATGTGAGATATGCCTATCATTCGGGCATACAACGCTCACGGAAAATGATGGCTTCCAGTCCGGCTAATCCGCTAGGCCCATCTTCTTCGAGAACAGTGCCGCGATCTTGACAGCTGTCGACCTAGGCAGCAAGCGAGCAGCCCACGTCAAAATGCGTACCGACGTCCTGCCGGGATAGGACACGACAGTGCCTCGCTCGAAATCCTTGAGGGTTCTCGATGCAACGTAGTGTGCGCTGTCCATCTCGCTCGCTTTCATAGTTGTCGGGGCTTGGTCGAAGAACTGAGTTGCGGTAGGGCCAGGGCAGGCGACCATGACGCGCACCCCGGTATTGCTCATCTCTTCTGCTATCGCCTCAGTGAACATAAGGATGAAGGCCTTCGTTGCCCCATACGTTGCCATGTAGGGAACCGCCTGAAAGGCCGAGTTGGAGGAGATATTGATGATCCCACCCATGCCCCTGTCGGCCATTTCGCGGCCAAAGTGATGTGTGAGAGCTACCAAGCCCTGCACATTCAGGTTGATCTGCAAGAATTCGTTTTCTACCGTATGCCCAAGGAACTGGCCACTCAACCCAGCGCCTGCGTTATTGACCAAAAGATCAATCCGTATCTGTAACTCAGTAAGTCGCTTCGCAATCTGGGCGGGGGCGGAGACGTCGGTGAGATCTGCCTGGATCGTCTCAATGCGGACGCTATGCTCGGATCGGAGCTCGACTGCTAACTTTTCCATCGGTTCGAGAGACCGCGCCACCAGCACGAGGTTGGCACCTCGCTGGGCGAGAGCTTTAGCGTAGGCGCTTCCAAGCCCCTTAGAAGCGCCGGTAATCAGTACATAACTACCTTTGTAGGGAATCATAATGCAAGTACCTTTCTTGCTAACGTTGATAAGAAGACTAAAGTTCATGCTCGATTGCGTCTTGAAGAGATGGGCCTCTCGGCGTCCATCCAAGGCGGCGCGCATTTATGGCCTGCACTCGGCTGTTTCCCGCAGCCCCATAACGAGCGGCCTCGCCGAAGTGTGCGACCACTACCTCGACGGGAACGCTTTGGGTCTTTCCACCGAAGCCCAACTTGACGCTGACCAGTTCCGCAATCTCCTTGAACGAAGCCTCGCCATTCTCTGCGAAGAAAAATGAACCGGAAGGCGCTTTCTCGATGGCGAGGACGAAGAGGTCCACGAGGTCGCTGATGAACACATTGGAGTAGCGGTTTAGACCTTTACCGAAGTAGACACCGGCACCGACCTGTTGAGAGAACGTAGTCAGTTTGGGAATTTGATCGCTTTCTTTCTGGAGACCGAGCCCTTGGCCATAGATCATCGGAGGGCAGATCACGACGGTCCGAATTCCGCGGCCGATGCCTGCGGTTCGAACCAGATCATTGATCTCAACACGGTGCTTACGATTCGGAACTGGCTCAAAGCTGGTATCTTCGGTGAACACAACGGGATTGGCATATTCGCCCATCGCCTCGTCTGCCACGATGCTCGATCCGCTGACATGGATGAAGAGCTTGCCACTCCCCTCCAACGCCCCGAGTAAGGTTTCGACCGAATCACGATCATCTGAATTTGCTGCGTGGATGACCGCATCAGCAAGATGGGCAGCCTCAGCGAGCACAGCTGCATCGCCCAAGGTGCCAATCACCGGCTGGATCCCCAATTGCTGGATTTGGTGTGCCTTCTGCGCTGAGCGCACCAGTCCAAATACCTCGTGACCCAATTCCATCAACCGTTGCGCGACAGAACCGCCGATGTACCCGGAAGCCCCTGTGAGAAAAAATTTCATTGCTTAGCTCTCCTTCACCGATTGGATGTTCACCTGCAAGCTCCGATTCAAATAATAACGACCGTTGTTGTTTGAAAACAAACGGGCGTTATCGTACGATAGTTATATGAAAACATGGAGCGATGACAATCCGAAAGCTGCACTCATGGAGCGTAAGCGCGCTGCAATCGTTGACGCTGCACGACAGTTGTTTCTTGCCACTGGGTATGCTCAAACCTCGATGGACAGAGTGGCCGAAAAAGCCGAAGTAGCTATCACCACGGTGTATCGCCATTTCAAGAACAAAGACGATCTGTTTAGCGCGGTCATGCAAATGGCCTGCGAAACCGTGTCTCCCGAGTTATTAGCCGCCGGAAACGATGCTGATTCGGCAACTGTGTTTCCATGGTTTACGAAGCCGCCTCAAACCGCATTGCCGCTTGCGGGCATCGATTATCTGACGCGGTTGTTCGATCTGCAACAGATGGATCTCTATCGAGTGGTCACGCGAGACGCAAGCGATTTTCCTGAGCTTGGACGCCGATATCGAAGCGAGACTGTGGAGCGACGGAATCGCCTCTTCGTCGAATACCTCAATCACTGGAAAAGGTCCGAGGGGTGGCAAATAAGAAACCCGGGCCACGCTGCCGAAGCCTTCGCAGCCCTGCTACGGGCTACGCTCTTTGAAGACGCTATACATGGGGGAAAACTGCCAACCCCAAAAGTTATCGCTCTACAGGCAAAACACGCTGCCTCGTGCTTGCTGGTTTTGCTGGGCTCGAGTTGTTTGTAACCATGGGTATGCACGTTTGGGTTGTTTCCGGCTAGACGAACTCCCACACCCTGACTGCCATAAGAACTCTCTTTAATTGAAGCTTGTACATCCTGGCCAACCCGTCGTGAGGCCTGAACTAATCCCTCTAAGAGTAGGGCAGGATGCTCATCGGGGGTACTTCAAGAAACGGAAATTTATATACGCTAAAGATGTTGGGGAGCGCCGCGACTCAAAAAAGTGCCCAGGTGCTTGGCCCCAATTCAACCCTTCCTATATCGAAAGCGTACCTGCCGAAGCGGAAACTCCTGCGCGGATCTGCTGTCCCTAGATGACGAGCAACAATCGTCGTACCGAGGCATTGATGGTGGGAGAGTTTTGCTCTCCCTATGCTGTTCGCCACTACCGAACGAGGCTGAAGCGAGTGAAATAAACTTAGGGCACCGTTAGCGACGGTGGCACGCAATTGCGGGTGGAGAGGGCCGGGGGTGCGTCGAGTTGCAGGTGCAGAAACGCGGTTTTGCCGACCAAAGCTCGTAGATATGCGTCGGTGAAGACGGTAGCACAGGCACGGGTAGTGTGGCCTCCTTCCGGCAGAGTAAGATTCTGCGCCGCGGGAAGATCGTCGAAGTGAATGCCGTTGCTGTGAGTGGTGGCGAGAATTACGTCCCATCCCCTAGCTCTGGGTATGTGTCTATCTTCCACTTCGCGTACATCGGGCGCGGAAGGGGGGCGCACGAAGACTACATCGCCCCCGCGAGCACGAATCTTGTCGACCGCGACCTTTGTTCCGATCGAGATATTGCGGATGATCTGGTCGTCGAGCGGCTCGGGCGGAACCTCATAATGAACCCAGATATAACGTATATGTTCGCTGAAGCGTCGATCGTGTTCGATTCTGCGCCAGAGCCAGACTTGCCCACCGGAACCGGTTTCCTGGGGCTTCCAAACGCCATGGCGCGGGCCTTTCACCCCTTGTCTCCAATCGCTATCGAGGCGGAAGATCAGGGTGCTGAGTTTATAGTCGTCGTCGAGCATCGCCAGGCCATGAGACAGCGCGCGTTGGATCAGGAAAGAGCCGCGTTTGGAGGGCGATTCCCAGCGAGCCAGATCAATCGCTTTTTGCTCTCGCGAGCCTGTCAAATCGAAGTACGCCGACTCCATCATGCCCACAATGGCTACGCCCTTGAAGTTAGGATCGTCGGCGAGGTCTTGGAGGATAGGCAATCCGCTTGTTCCGGGAATGCCCAGCTGTACCGGACGAACCCCGATGAGTTGCGTAGCGCGATCGAGGTCGCTGTCATACAAGATGCGCGAGTCGCCAACGATGACTACGGGCACGTTGCGCTTATCTATCTCCTTTCGCAGCTCCGCCCAGCGGTCAGTATTTCTGCCAAGATCGCCGGGGATGAGCTCAAGCGTGCGCATCTTCCACTCCCAAAGGGAGGTGAACAGGAGGAGCAAAACCGTAACCGCGATCGCCATGGCGCCCCACGGCTGTTGCGGGATATCGCGCTCGGGGACTGGTTGGGCCATGCCTGGGCGGTTGGCTGCGGTAAGCCGCAGGCCGGAGGGCAGGGCATCCTGTTTTTGGTGGACGGTCTCTTCAGAACTGGAAATAGATGAAGCCATTGCTCTCTCCGTGTTGAATTACGATTGCGAAGGCCATGGTGGTCCACAAGGCGGTGAGTACTGCGGGATGAACGCGAGCGATGGCTGCTTCCAGAGTTTGGCTGCGCATGGAGCAGTGTGCCAACACGAGGCAGCTGATGATCACCGTGGTTGTGAGAAGGTAGATCCCGGAAAGGACGGGTACGGCGTGTGTGTTCCTGCCGAACATACCGCTGAGGATCAGGATAGCTTGGTGAAAGGTCTTGGCTCGGAAGAAGACCCAGGCGATGTTGACCAGAAGGAAGGTGAACAGTCCGAGGGCCGCTGTCGCTGCGCATCCTGGGCGGTAACCTGAGAACGGCTTGCGCAGCAACCTTTCGGCGACAAGATAGAGGCCGTGGAGTCCTCCCCAGACTGCGAAGGTCCAACTGGCGCCGTGCCAGAGGCCACCGATCAACATAGTGGCCAGCAGGGAGAAGTAGGTGCGTACCTCTCCGTGACGGTTGCCGCCGAGAGGGATGTAGACATAATCGCGAAGCCAGGCGGAGAGAGTAATGTGCCAGCGGCGCCAAAAATCAGTAAAGCCGACGGCGGCGTAAGGAAAGCGGAAGTTGTCAGAGAGGGCGAACCCGAGACACAGTGCGGCACCGATAGCGGTGACGGAGTATCCGGCGAAGTCGCAGAATATTTGACCGCTGAAGGCAAAAGTTGCGATCCATGAATCGACGAAGCCTGGAATGGCAATGCCGTTGTAGAGCTTGTCTACCACGGGGCCAAGGAAGCCGTCAGCGAGCACTACTTTCTCAAACAGACCCAGGGTCATCAAAGCTAAGCCGAAACGCAGCTGGTCGGATGTAGCTCTGTGAGGGACCTCAAATTGAGGGACCAACTCCGTGGGACGCATGATTGGTCCGGCTACGAGATGAGGAAAGAAGGTAACAAAGAGGGCGTAGTCGAGGAAGCTTCGGGCCGGGGTCGCGCGGCGCAGATAAATGTCCAGGGTGTAGGACATCGTGGCGAAGGTGTAGAACGAGATACCGATGGGCAGCACGATGTTCGACTTCGGCGACGCGTATCGAAAGCCCGCGAGCGAGGCCAGGTGGGCAAAGTTATCGAGTAGGAAGTGACCGTATTTGAAGTAAGTGAGTAGGCCGAGGCTGACGACGACGGAGAGCAGCATCCAGGCACGGCGCTTCCATTGCTCTTCTGCCTGTTGGAGACCGCGCGCGGCAAACCAGTCCACCACGGTGGATAGCCAGAGAAGGATGACAAAGGGTGGATTCCAGGCCGCGTAGAAGATGTAGCTGGCGAGGAGGAGGTCTACCTTCTTGGCTCGCCAGGAAAAGGGCATGGCATGGAGAACGAGAACAATGGCGAAGAATACGACAAAAATTAAAGAATTAAAGATCACTCAGGTTCCCTAGGATGCTCCGTCTGGCGCGCGTGGGGAAGTGTGGCACCAGACGGAGGAGTTTTCGTTGTCCAGTTCGATGGGGCACCGCGGCTGTAAGAGCAACGAGCCTCGCTGACGGTATCACCTTCGAACGAATAAAAATACAGCCCGGATGCGGCTAATACTAAAGTTAGCAACTAATGTTTTTTAAGGTGTCACTGCATCATCTGATGATTGTCTACAAATTGTCATATGGTATGCCGCTCTAAAGAAACCGGATGCACGGCAGGAATTTTGCTGATGAAGCGCCTCGGAAGAGAGCGCGACCAGGCGACACGGCTCGCGCTAGGCGCCAGTCGCATGCGCTTGATGGGCGACATCTCTTAGCCTGCGGTATGATCTTTTGGCTAAACTGATTGCTTCGAATCCCGGACTGTTCAGCGTCATCGATCTGCCATTCCTTCAAACCAAAATCCGGAAGGGTCATCCGAAGTTCAGGCTGCGAGAGATGGAAGGTTAATAAATAAAAATCACCTAGTTGCCTGAGGTTTGCGTTTGGGCGTGAGAGCGGAAGATGAGCAAGCTAACTAACAATATAGTTTTATTCACAGGTCCTTCTCGATCAAGATGAGGCTGTAGCCTCCTTGTACGTGATCAGACCGGTCACCCGGGGTCTCGCCCACGACACGAAAGCCACGACGTTTGTAGCGCTCGAGTAAGTCGGGTCGCCGATTGATCACGGTTCCTTCAACAAATCGGCAACCATGCTGTCGACAAAAATCCTCTCCCGCCACAAGCAGTTGCTTTCCGATCCCGTCTCGGCGTTTCGTGGGTTCAACCACCAGAAGTCCTAAATAGCCTCGGCTGTGCCCACGGATCTCGCCGTAAATCAAGCCAACGAGCTTTCCTGCCTCTTCGCGTAACAGAAAATGCCCTTTTTGCATCAGGCTTATGATTTCTTCGGGATCTGTGCGATTTGTTAATAGGTATGGATTCTCGTCAGCAAACGCACGATTGATAAAGGTGACTATGCGATCGAGGTCCTGAGCTGTAGCGATTCGCGAATAGAGTTTCTGCGCTAGTGCTCCTTCGGGAGAAGCAACATGAGTTGTCATAAATACACCAGTGAAGTTAAGTATGTGATCAATTTGTGGTCAGGTAATTCGCAGATGGCATCGAGAACGTATCAGTCTCGCAACGGCTGCTGCGAATTCCTCGCGTAGTATGCGGCGACCAATATGACTAACCATGACGCGATGATGTAGAAGGTGATCCGTGACGTGCCATTAATTGCGATCAGCAGGGCGATCACTCCAATGGCAAGTATGACGATCCAATTTGTGAAGGGCGCCCCTGGGAGCCGAAATTTGATCTGCGCCCGCGAGTCTTTGGAGCTCGTTCTCCAATAGCCGAAATGGCTGAGCATGATCGAAGTCCACATCCAAAGTGCGATCCAGGCAGCTGCCGAAAGTAAGTAGCCAAAAATCCTATCCGGGATGAAATAGTTCAACAAAACTCCAAGCAGCAAAACAGCTCCGGAAAGTGTTACTGATAGATAGGGGACATGGCGCTTATTCAGTTTCTTTAATTGTGCGGGCGCGTCACCGAAGGAAGCCAGAGCGTAAAGAAGGCGGCTGCTTCCAAAGAGAATGGTGTTCGTTGACGAGAAGAATGCGCTGATGGCTACCAACACTACAGTTCCTGCAGCATAGGAAAAGCCGGTCTGCTTCAGGAGCAGCACAAAGGGACTTTCTTTTGGATCAATGCTGTTCCAGGGGTAGAGCATCATGACGATGGTGAGCGTGCCAACGTAAAACAATAAGATTCTGAAGAAAATACCGTTGATGGCTCGCGGCAGAGCGTGCTCCGGCTGGTCGGTTTCCGCGGCCGCAAGTCCGATGACTTCAGTTCCCCCAAAGGAGAAGATGACGAGCGGCAATGTGGCCAGCAGTCCCGAGAAACCTTTAGGCAGGATTCCTCCGTATTGCCAGAGATTTGCCACATGCGCAGATGTGTCTATTGCACCAAAATTGAAAACTAAAATGGCTATACCACACACAAGCACCGCGACGAGCGTGACGACTTTAATCATCGAGAGCCAATACTCCGACTCACCGAAAGACTTTACCGTACACATGTTGACCAGATAGAGCGCTAGTGTGGCGCACATAGTGGGAACCCATTGTGGGATGCCGGGATACCAATTATGCACAAGAAGCCCGATACCTGTTATCTCGGCTATGCCCACGAGCAAGAAAGCCAACCAGTATGACCATCCGGTAATGAATCCGGCCAAGGGGGCGACGAAGCGGGTCGTATAGGCAGCAAACGATCCGGGTGAAGGATGAGCAAGTGTCAACTCGCCAAGAGCGCGCATGACGAAATAAACCATCACACCCGCTAATAGATAGGCGATGAGAAGTGCCGGCCCAGCCTGTCTGATCGCGCTACCAGCGCCCAGAAAGAAACCCGCCCCGATGGCACCTCCAAGTGCCATAAGCTGTAGATGGCGATTCTTAAGGCTGCGCGATGTGCTCTTAGTGGATGGTTCTGTGCGAATCATAAACACCTGCCTATGCTAAAAAATGAAGGCAGAATTTCACCCGAATGCATAACACGCAAAGCGCACAGTTATTCCATGCTTTTAGAGTTTGGCTATCGGACTCTCAGACCCGCGCTGCGCAGGGATCACATTGCATTGCATAACCAATACGCGACCGGGGCGTAAACCGTCATGGAAAGGTTGTGACGGGATCGAATTGCCGACGCCGGAATTTCCGACTGTTCCCACTTCCACACTTTTTAACTTTGCTGCGCGGAAGTTGCTTGCCGTCATTTCTTCCGCTGAATAAAAGGAGGGCTCTGAGTTGAATTTGGCAACAGGCGGTTGCCAAATTGACAAGTCCGAGGAGATGTCTGTCCGCAATGTTAAGCGTCTAGTCATTCACGTCAAAACACCCAGATGTGAAGGGCTTAGTGTTGTTCAGTGCGTCATCAAGATGGATGAATTGTTCGCCCGTAGGTTTGGCTGGCACTGCCCCATCGAGCGCAGTACGTGCGATCATTCTGCTGCCAAGAAATAGTCAAAAGTATCCGCAATTACGAACAATTTGTCGAGATTTGCGGCGTAATGGAATTATTAATTTGCAACCTGAAAATATCCTCAATATTAGTCAACCAAAGGCCAGCCGTAGTCGGTATCGAGAAATGGGATGAGCAGGTCTCAAGAAGGAGGAGCAGACTGTTTCCGATGAATAAGCCAGCGCAACACCTCATCGCTGAAGGTTGAGATAACGATCGGCATCGACCTTGGCGACGTCTGGAGCCTTAACTGCACCCTCAACCAGGGCGGAGAAATCGTTGACCGAGGTCGCTTCCGAACGCTTCCGATAGCGGCAGCAGCGAGTGTGTATGGCGGCGTGTTGGCCCGGATTAAAGTGAAAGTCGCCGATCTCGATCTGCGCTCTTGTTCCATCTCTGGCTTCCGGGAGCGTAGACTCTTGCGCCGTTCATACCTTCAATCGGATCCTTACTGAATTTGCGTTCGATGCGAAAGCGCACCACAATCCGATTCTTGTCCAACACAAGGATGTTCTATGGAAATTAGCCGTCAGAGAGAACTACCTGCTCACGAATCAGCCTATTCGAGCTAGTCGTCAACCGTTCGAGGAGGAGACTTCTGGGCACGTCGTCACTTTTGCGGGTTTCGACAGGCTGTTGATTGTCTCAGTATCGCTTGCTGAAGCAAACAGCGAAGGCTGCGACCAGTGCAATGAGTTTAAATGATGAAAAGAGCGAGTGTAAGCAACCCCGTTGTGACCGGGGTTGTCTCCGGAAAAAACGAGAGACTACGAGCTGGAATCCGCCTGAATTGGAGGGGAAGATTGCAGGGCAGATTCACGAAAATTTTCAGCAGCTAGGCTGTGAAGCTGCAGAGCGCGGCGAAGTTAAGCTGAAGGACGCGCACGAGGTCTGGTTACATGGCCGGACTATGGCGATGGAACATGCCGGTAAACTCGGGCACCTGAAGAAGGAATTGGGATCAACTTGGTTAGAAACGCGAGCCCTTCTTACTCGAAGAGAAGTCCAATGAAGAGATTGCGGACTGCCACAAGGGCTTCGATATGGGAAAAGCGAAATCATTGGTCGGCGCGGGCCATGCTTCTGACGCTTCTTAGACCAACCGAAAGGTACATCTATCGCTACAGGTGATGCGGCGAGGAGTCTGCGCCTGCGCACGTCACACCACATCCGTACCGACTGCGCTTCCCCACAGGCTGCATATACAGACTGAGCGAAACGATTCGCAGAGCGTGGACCGGCACCCGCGCTATGGAAATCGTGGATTGCATTCGATCGACTGACCTATCAGTGTCCCGCCGGGTAAGAAGGCGGCTTTGGTGGGCCCCCAGGAACATTCAAGTAAACGCTTGGTGCATTGGTCAGCGCCGTCTGCAACGAATACGCAGTCAGCCCAGCTCCAGGCGACAAAAACGGCGTCAGCACAGCTACGGCAGACCTCTTCCCGTTGTAGACTGTTGTCAGTAAATCCGTACGTTCGTAGTTCGTGTTATTAGCGGGATTCTGGTTCATCACAACCCTGCCCAACACACGATGTTCCGCCTCCACTCCCATGATCGAGGCAGCCACCTGCGCAAAGTACTCCAAGTCCCGCGCCGTATATGCACCCCCGCTAGCATCGCGCTCAATAACCAGACCACCTCTCGTATCCGACGCCATCTGCGCAAACTCGATCGTGGCCATAAGGTAAGCCGCAATGAAAGTATTCTCCAGGGTATTCAAAACACTTATGAAGGCAGAAAGCGTATCGAACGTTCCCGTCGGAAGATAAAACGTCTGGATCGGATCAGTCGTTGGAGACGTCTTCCCAATCAGAGAACGGAGTAGGTTGGCATGCTGAATCTCTTCGCTCAATGCAGCGCGAAAGTATTCAACGTTGCCCAAGTTACCGGTCGGCTCCACGTGCGTAGCCGTACCGCCAGGTCCCGCAAGATTCGGATCCATAACCACTGGACCCACCAAACCGTTGTAATTACACAAACATGCTACTTTAGGTATGTGCTGTAAGTTATTGATTATACGTATTATAACGTATCTTACGTATAGTGGCGTTGTAGAAGCTCGTTAGAAATGTCATGGTTCCGCCCATTAGGAATGACACTAACGGGATGGGACTGATTTCGATGAGCGAGCGGGACGTGAAGCGGCTACAGATGTTGGCGGAAGTTAGGGCCGGTAAGCGGACGGCGGTTTCGGCGGCGTCGGTGCTGGATCTGGGGGTGCGGCAGACATTCCGCCTCATGTAGCGATATGAGGCAGGCGGCGCTGGTGCGCTGATTCACCAGGCTCGTGGCAGAGCTTCCAATCGCCAGTTGAGCGCCGGCATCCGGGAGTACGCGGTCGAGCTGGTGCGAACGAAGTACGCAGACTTCGGCCCTACTCTCGCGACTGAAATTCTTCAAGAGAAACATTCGATCACCATCGGTCGCGAGACGCTCCGGCGATGGCTCATGGCAGACGGTCTATGGCTGTCGCGCAAGCAGCGGAAGACCTTCCATCAGCCGAGGCTGAGGCGGGAGCGCTTTGGCGAGCTGGTCCAGATTGATGGCAGCGATCACTACCTGCTCCGGTTGATACCTCTTGCCTCGGGACATCTTTGCTCTCCTTGTTCAGTGTCGCTCTTACTCACTGGTACAAATCAAGCCGGGCATTCCAAGAACAGGTCTCCTAGATATCAGGCGCTATAACTCTGACGCGCCCGTCCATGTCAGGCTAGTACGACTTTCGCCGCTCATCAGCCGTTTCGGGCACCGGCATCGGAAAGACAGCACATTGGGGACAATTGAGAGAATGCGCTATGAGACACTCCCGAATCTTTTGAGCATCCGTCTTGTTCGCAGCGTCATATAAAGTTGCTTCAGCCGAGAGTGGAGCTCCGTTTGCGTTGTACCCGACTCCCCTGTCGATGAGGGCCTGCCACTCAGCTCGCAATTTCGCTTGCCGAGCACATGGATTGAGGGATTTTCCCTCCTCCGCTTTCCACATCGCATACGAGGCGCCGCGTTCAGTGCGATCTGCATGCTCCCGTGGTAGCAACTCCAACAACGTCAATTCGTCGCGTTCTATCCGTAGTACATCGGGCTGAGTTTCCATCAACATCTCCAATATCTTTCTGCAATGTTAGTCGTGATAGGGCCATACTATGCGCCTAGCGCGATAGTGAACTACCACTTAAGTAGGGCACACCCATAATAGTTACGGTGTAGCTAGGCCCCTACAACGGGGTCCAAGCTGTCCGCAGACGTAGACCGCACAGCCTAGCAGCAGAACTAAAACAAGTCCAACGAGGCGCTTCGATCGAAGGTTCGCGTTCGATCTTAGCCGCGATCCTACAGCGTATGCAGACCGTCACAAAATTACATATCACGAAGCCATTGCCTGACGTGCAAGCCGCACGTGAAGGACGAAGTCCGTTTCATCAACAAGGTGTTCGATGTCTTCACTATCGCTGCTTAATCCACTACGAAGTAGCCAGACTGCGTCCACCAGAGTTAATGCAACAGTGAGGGTCACACGTCAGAGCGTCAAGTTTACAATCTCCAAACTGCGAACTGGTTTAGTTGGAGCAGACGGTGCCACATCTTCAAAACGCGAAGGGTGGTGACTTTTACCTTTATCCGGGCTTCATTCTGTACAGGGTCGAGAGAGAGGCCTTTTCGGTCATCGAATACCACGATGTGACAGGCACCGCCACATTGCTTCCGTTCCACGAGGAAGATGGTGTCCCTCCCGATTCAAAGGTTATTGGTCTGACATGGACAAGGGCCAACAAAGACGGAAGTCGAGACAAGCGTAACGCCGATAACCACAAGATCCCTATCACGCAATATGGGCTTGTCACTTTGAAGAGCCAAAACGGATTTTGGGAAGAGTTCCACTTTTCTGACCCCCCAAAAACGCTGAACTTCCTGAATGCCTTTAATGCATTTACGGCATCCTTCACATCGACGCGCATGCTGATCAGCTGGTCAGCTGAAAAGACCTAAGCAAATCGAGGCATGAAACCGCCGAATCGGATTGGCAACGGCGTACAACTAAAGTCTTGAACAGCTGCGTTTGGAAACGCAAACGCGACCGCATAATCACTCATAGCAGGGAAATACCAGGAGATTGTCATGAGTGTTTTGAAGAGTTGCTATTTAGGACTCGTACTAGTTGTAATGTATTTCGCCGCAGCCGCACCCACAGCATCAGCACAGGTCGTTGTCAGAGTGGGACACAATCAGCCTCACCACCACTACAGACATCATTACCATCACTACCATCACTACCATCATAGCTAGGAGCAACAACGCCCCATCCTTTGCACAATCTGCATTGGATGGGGTTCCTCTGCGTCGAAGTGAGCATGCGTAACACGCTTCGGTGATTCCTTACCGCACGAGGGTAATCTCAACATGGAGGTGTCCATTGGACACAGCAAGCATTATTCAAGAAATTGATTCACGGATTTCGCGTTTGGAACAGGCTAAAGCGATATTGTCAGGAACCGCAACTAAGAGATCTCCTGGCCGTCCTAGGGGAACGCAGTCTGTTGTCAAGACGGTTGCGGCCGAACCAACCAAGCGTGTAATGAGCGCAGAGGGTAAAGCGCGAATAGCAGCGGCACAGAAACTACGTTGGGCGAAATCGAAAAGGGCAGCTAAGAAGGCAGTGAAGAAGGCAGCTGTGAAGTCGGTTCCTGCTAAGAAAGCACTCCTTAAGAAAGCTGCTCCCGCCAAGTCGTCCGAGATCAAAGCGTAAGCGATCAAGTCTCATAATACTCAAAAGACTCAACTGAAGTTGAACTATCTGCGTCTAAACGAAAGAGGGAATAGAGTATGCCCCCCGGTGAGCAGTGGCCCATAGGGAAATAGAGCACTCTATCGTAGACAATGAGATATTGGCTACTCCGAGATATTGGCTACTCCGAAGATACTGTTGGTTGATGATGACGAAACTATCCGCGACACGCTTGGTGAGATTCTTGAAAATAGTGGCTTTCAAGTCGTCGTTGCTGCGAATGTCAACACTTCAGTCTGGTCTTGGTGGGAGTAATGGCGATAGCAGACGAGGTAGACTCGCAACTCGCTCAGACAATGGCGAGCTACGTTGCAGAGTCAAAGCTTGACGATCCCGGTAATTGCCTAACCCTACGCAGCGAAGGTGAAGATCACGTTTGGTGACAAGCACCAACCCACAGGAAGGAAAACAGGAATGCAACAGTCTGCCACCCGACATGATGAATAACGAAACAACCGTTGCGCCATCATGACACTCATAACCCTGATGAATGCCCCAGCACCCACGAGCATAGTTGCGCTGGATAGGATGCACGGTGGCCTATTCATCTTCTTTGCGGATGGAAAGAGCGCCTTCTACCCAGACGCGATGCTCTACTCACTATTGTTTTTGGCCGACCCCATTTCTGAACAGAAGGATGAGGGATCACCAACCACCCAAATCTAGCCCTTTAGATCGGACCAATTGTTCCGCTCTATTTCAGACTTGCGTTGGAGGATTACTTGCCGAAGGCGCTCCTGCTCATGTCTCATAGCGGCGTAATCATCGGGAGCGGTTGTTGACTCATCTGACTCGTTAATCTTGTTCTCCAACGCGTCTGTATCCTGTTCAGACGAGTGAATTTGATCCATCGATTCAATGTGATTTGGATCAGCCATGGTGATTCTCCAGTAGGCTTGCGACTTTAGGAGGTCTTGGTGTTACTAGGGGGCCTCTTTACAACCATTGATTCGCCACACGCCTTGCACTTCCTATCCCTTTTGTTCTCGGCAGTGTCTTCTACTCTCTCAGACTTTCCACACTTCACGCACGTAAGCACGATTTGGGTCATGGTTTCACCCTGCTCTTCGGATACTCCTGCGCCTCAGCCCAACCCCGGCCAAGCCCCACTCTTGGTGTCTTCAGCAGGGTTTACTACGAAAGTCGTTTGTCCACGTAAGTAGCTCCTAACGTTAATTCTCAATTTCGCTTTTCGCTGATGTGGTCGGCAGCGGAAGGCGCTCACTTTGGAGTGTGGATTCCATTCGGTTTGGACTGGCCGTCCGCCATCTCAACCCATTGGAGCACCTTATCCGGGTACGGAATTCACACTAGCTTTCATTGTGTGCGGACTGGCGCACACATCTCGATAACCTTTGCTACCAGTCTCGCGGGATTTGACGGTGACATATCGTCCGCACCTGAGCGCGCGCGTTCCCAGTTCGGTTCTGAAGCTCTCAGAACTTCGAGCACTTGAACATCGCTCGCTTGCTGGTGAGCTAATAACACAAGCTTTTTCATATATTCCGTACTCAATGTGTGGCACAGAACGACAAGGTCGAAGCAACCTGCTTTGAGAATCTCTATCGCTCCAGATGGTCGTGCCGTGATGACTCCTGCATTGCATTTGCGCAGTAAGCAGACCTTGTGTATAAAAGCTTCTCATCCTGTCCAATGGCGAGAATCGTACGCATAGCTTCCCTCTGGAGGGAGCCAAGGCTGAGGCGGAATGCCCACGCATGTACGGTAGGCTGTGGGAAAACACTACGCTCATGAGGGTGATGCGTCTAGTGCAAGACATAACTCTGTTGTCCTCAACACATTTGCCCGTATTACCAGCGCTTTCAATTCTGCTGAACTTCCAAATAATTGTTGAGATGATCTCTGACGACCCCGTAGCATTCGCACGACCGTGCCTCTAGCCCGCTACGGTCGGTAATAGTGACCTTACCTCTGGAGTATTCAATAAGATTCTCGCTTTGCAATTGCGCGGCTGCCGAGCTGACCGTAGACCGATTGGTGCCCAGCATATCCCCGAGGTATTGATGGGTTAGTTGGAGAACAGTGGACTCCGACCGATCAGCGCACAATAGCAGCCACCGCGAAAGACGTTGAGCGACTACATGATGGGCGATACAACCTACCGACTGACATGCCTGGATCAGCAACGCCTGCTGGTAACGAAGGACAACATCATGGAAACGGCCAAAGCGAGAGTACTCTGCCACTGCCAATTCAGTTCGGCAGGAGAAGCCATGACCACCCATCTGCATGTACACCTTATTGAGGCTGAGCTTCGTTCCAATCAGAGCTGAGCCACCCATGACGGACTCATAACCGAATAGTCCGACTTCGACCTGAAAGCTGTCCTCGAAGGTGGTGGTCATCGAGCCGATGCCTTCCTCGATGAAGATCACGTTGTCGATGGCTTGACCCGGGTTCTCAATCTCCTGACCAATTGGCAGTTTCAGCGGCCTGAGTTGAAGTCGGGAGATTATTTCGGGGTCAAGTGCGCCTAGTAATTTGTTCTTGAAAACCGAAGGATTCATGTAGCACCCCTGCGAGGACTCTAGCAGGTATGTCGCATAGGCAACATATTCAGCCGGGGCTCATTTAGTTACCTTGTTCGCCGAGACAATGTTGCCGTCATGGCGGCAATCTTTTCTTCTCCTCGTCGGATTTCACCGGGCCCTTGAGGTTTTCATGACGCTTCTTCGTAATTCCCCACTTGCCTCTGCAGCGGTAGCGCTTTGCTGCCGCACCAATAGCATCAACGCGTTTCAACCTACATTCGAACCGGAACTGCGCAAAACGGCACCGGACAACTCGAATCAGAAAAAGAGTCAGACACAAACTGCCGATAATCAGGCGAATGCCCAGTCTGACCGGATGACGGCTGCCAAGATTCGCAAGGCGATCATTGCCGATAAGACTCTTTCAACTTATGCCCACAATATCAAGATCAATTCTCTAGCTCAGTTACCTCGAATCCCATATTGTGCAGTTCCGTGACGTGCTTGAAGCAGGCGTATACGACGCTATCTGTCCCGGCAGCAATTACCTTGAAGTGAGCGGGGTTCCCGCATTCAGCTGCAAGGAGAGCGCCAGCGTTTCTAGGGTCCCTGTCGGACTGGTCGTTCGGAAGCCCCGTTTCTTTGTTGATGGAGCATACTCTCGGTTCATTCATGGGAGTGATGTTAGCCTCCTGACCTTTGGACTAGCGGGCTTTGACCATGGTTCAGAGAGGGTACCAGAAGCTGGTGGTTTCTTGCTTATTGTGTTGAGCAAGCCCCAAAGGGTCTTAGTCTTTCCTAGGGTCGGGAAGGCTGAGGCTTCCGCGTATTCGCCTGTAAGGACAGGTCTATGGGCGATGTCTTAGAGTCAATCGATTGGCTCTGCGTTCTTTAGTAATCTCGCCCACAAAATGCCGCCATTTGAAATCACCACTCATCCTTTTTGCCTCTCATCCGGAATCGACCTGCTCACGGACTCCATCATCGCATTTCATGTATCGTTTTTTGCAACAGCACCGGCAATGTCGTCGTCGAGCCGCTGAAGGTTCTCTCGCTGTACGGTGCCGATGCGCTCAAGAACTTCGCCGGCGTTCAGCTTGGGTTGAGACTCTCAGCCACGGGCTTGCTAGCCCGTGGCGCTTTATCGACAAACTTCAATGTGTCAGATCGCACCCGGAAGCGGGCGAGGTTTGTTCCAGGCAGATTGAGGTTAACTTCCTTTCCATTGGAACTGACGTGAGTGACCACCCGCATAGATTCAGAGCGCTCCGGAATTACTTTATCTCCCACCTGGGGTATCGACGATGATTCTGGCCGGGGGGACGATTGACGGGATTTGGCCATGATCAGCGAGCGTATTAGAATCTATTCCTGAGACTCCGCCCAACCACGCTGCCAGGCTTCACTCTTGGTGTCATCATTCTGCCCACCTTCTCCCCGCGTGCGAACTCCGCTGGGGAATAGACGTGGTACATAGCGGCGACATACTCGCTGTGCCTATCTTTCTACTGTGCCCCCTGCAGAACGGATATCTCATCCACTACGTCGGAGAGACCGGAGTCAGTTTTGGCGCAAGGCTACGCCAGAAGCGCGAGTGATCCAGATCGGTAGTGTTCATGCGGGTTTGACCAAGATTCCCGCGTCCGCAATCTCAGCGGCGTTCTCTGGTTCGCCGGTTTCCACGTCTGAAATACTTGAAGAGAAGATCGTGATTCTCCCTTCCAGTTTGTCCATCTTGTCGTTTAGAGCTTGAATCAAGACTTCCGATTCATCCTCGTTTGCGACCACTTCCAACGCGATCTAACAACATTTATGACCCGAGCATGCGCACTTTCGCACTTTCCGGCATTTGAGTGCAGCGTCGACTTGCAGGAGGAGATGTCCTCATCTTCAACTCTTCTTGGTATTGCACTACCTCTTCTTAAGAAGAGTGTGCGAAATGGGGGATAAGTCGACTTTGTCAATAGCTATTTAGTTTTATTATATTATTTTTAATTCATAACTATCGGTGCGTCAAATAGCACTTCAGGTACGTAATTAAGCTCAGGTGGTCACGCGCAGAGCTATAAGTCCTCCGTTTACCGGGGTCCGTGGCCGCTGGTTGCTTTGAGAAACCCTCTGTGTTAAGTTGTTTCAATATGGCTCGACACTGTAAGGCTCTATTGTTTAGCTATTACCTGCTTGATTAGGCTCAGAATGTACTCTAGTTCTGAATCGCTCGTGACCTTAATTTCGTAATCGCGGTTTCCATAGTGCCCGACGTTCGCTACGCTCTTAGCGATGCCCTTCGCGCCGTTGATCGAGCCGAATGGGGCATTAAGCCACAGTTTCAACGAACTCCAGCCAAGCCAAAGGACGAGTGGAGCGCGTGAATCGAACACCGCAGGACCGCTTGGTGAAGGAGCTACGTCTAGCTGACATCAGCGACATAGAAGCAGCCAATGACCTCCTGTCTGCGTTTATGCAACGCTTCAATGAGCGCTTCGCTGTCCCGCCGACGAATGATGGCGATCTCCATCGCCCGGTTCCCAACACGGCAAGGCGACTGGAGGACATCCTCTGTCACCAGGAGAAGCGGCATATTGGAGCGCAGCTCACATTCCACTACGACAGGAAGCAGGTCATTCTTGAGAAGACCGAAGTGGCAAAGGGACTAGCCGGAGAGTACGTCGACGTGTTCGACTTCGCGGACAGGCCTCTTGAAGTCCGGTGGAATGGGCACATCCTTCCCTACCACATCTGCAGCAAGGACCAGCGTGTCAGCCACATCGCAATCGCGGAGAACAAGCGTCTCGGCCACGCGCTCGCACTCGTTAAGGCTCAACAGGCCGTCCGCTTCGAAGCCAAAGTGAAAACCAACAGCGACAAGGGCGGATACCCTCGCGACTGAAACCCTTAAGGAGAAGCATTCGATCACCATCGGACGTGAGACGCTTCGTCGATGGCTGATGGCAGACGGTCTATGGCTTTCGCGCAAGCAAAGGAAGACTTTCCACCAGCCACGATTGAGGCGTGAACACTTTGGTGAGCTGGTCCAGATCGACGGCAGCGATCACCGCTGGTTCCCTACCGCGTCTTCAGTAAAGATCAGAGGACAGTCACACAGCGATCGTCGAGAACAAGCGCCTGGGCCACGCTCTTGCCGTTATCAAGGCACAGCGAGACACGTACTTTCCGCCGAAGGTGAAGACCAACAGTCAGAAGGGCGGCTATCAAAAACGAGTTCGAAAGGTCTATGGGCCGAAACACATCGAGAAGGTACCCCTATCCGAAACGTTCGAAAATAAGCGCCTCGGAAAGGCGCTCGCCATAGCCAAAGTAATGCAAGATCTCACACCTCTACCGAGTTGTGCACACGAACAGTCAGAAGCTCGGATACCAGAAGCGAGTTCGGCAGATCTACGGCCAGGACTACGTGGCGCAAAAATCCCTGTGAGAGGGGGTGCTACGTGCGCCAGTTGGTGAGGTCCTATTCAGTTCTGTCATGTTAAGTCCTTGGGTGGATTCTTGACCGATGAATCAGGTCGAAACTTTGTCAGGCAACTAATCGCGCACTATCTGCGGCGGTCTGGGCGAAAAGCTTCCCGGTCCGGCTTTAGGGTCGAGTCTTTGAGCATGTAGACAATCTCCTGGCCTACGTGTGATTCAAATGCGGTTCGGCCTAAAGAACAACAGCCCTGCTGCTCTCAACCTTCCGAGACAGCACGGCTTTTCTGTTGTTTATGGCGTCATCTCGAGTGGGAATACTACTGTTGATTCTTGATATCGTTTTCGAGCAAGTCTACGTTCTCTAAGAACATTCGCTCGACGGCACGCAGTGCAAACCGAACGTCATTACGCAATTTGGATTTGCGAACCTCCGGAATTCGGGCGTGAGCCTCATTGGCGTCAATCCTGGCAGACTCGGATTTCTGTCTCAAGAGTTCGACTGAAGAGTGCATGCACGGAACCTCTGGATATGTGACGCTCTCTATCAAGAATAGATAGCAGAAGACAATATAAGACATCAAAGGAAAGGAAAATGAGGGCGTCGGGGCGGCCGAAGAAATCCACTCGCACGTTGTAGCGACTGATGGTGGTTGAACCAGGTTGTCATCCTAAGTATTTGTTAGTGATAATCTAGTACTTCGACATTCGATTGTCAGGTATTTCTCTCCCTATCCAACTGACCAGTCCATTGAAGCCCCGTTTTTTCTATCTAGAGGGCGAGAAGAATGTACAGATAACTCATTAACCACGAGGAGGACTCCATGTCCACAAGAGACTATTCCGTCGCTCCTGTGCTCCGCTTGCACGGACTTAGCAAATACCGGCAGATATCCGACATCTCCGCGCGCAGAAGACTAAGGTACCAAGATCAGACCGACGTAGACCCCCCGCCTAAGCTTGCCGCCGACGCCGCATCTTACGAACTGGATGATAGATCGGAACCTTCAGTGTCGAGCTTCTGATTAAGTGTTTCTCAAACATGAGAAGACGACATTCGTCTCATAACTGCAACACCCGCAGCGGACGCCGTGGCGGAGGTTCTCTCCGCCACGGATGCTTACCGATCTTGTATTGCTTTCAACCAACACCAATCCTTACCGTGGGGGCGCCAAGGACCAATGGGCTAGCCACGTGACAAAGCTATCTCGAAACACAGGTTGCTCTCCAGCCCCCCGGCGATCGATGATTTCAGCAATCGAATTTGCAATAGTCAAGGTTCCCGGTGCGCGCGACGGCCAGGGGTGGAGTTGTTCGGGCTGCGCAAAGATGGCAGTGAGTCTTGCCTGGTGTAATCGAATATCCAAGATCGAAGCATTTCTGATGAGAGTCAATGAGTTAGGCAGAGGGTTTTCACACCACATCAGACACAAGATAGCCTTGAATCGCCGGATGCGAAACTTGATCACTGTCGAACAACTTCAAATGTCTTTGCCCATTTTGGGCATTTAACGTTAACCTATTCCCGTCCTCCGCAGCAAATTTCCTTGCTCGCATAGATTTCTTTTGCATCGAATGTGTAGGATTTCTTTTGCACCGAACGCGTAGGAATGAGGATTGCAATGTCGGCTAAGATACCGTTGACGATCATTGAAACTAAACTTCTCGACGAAGACACGATCGGCGTGTCCTATTCGGATCTCACTACCGTTGTGTACACTGCCGACCAGCTGAAGGAGCTTATCCCATTAGCGGTGTTTGAAAAAACTAAATTAGGAAAAAATCTTAGAATTAACTAGTAGACTTCTGCAGCTCAAGCCTTCACCATTAACAATTCACACCCTGCTTTTAGCGGCATCTAACCACGTCAACTACGTTCTTACTTGCTCAAGAAGCGCGTATGACTCAATTCCGCCAGATCCGTATTCTAGGCAGATTGTTAACAGGGCCACGCTGAGTCTTCTCTTATTCGGTCTCCTCTGTTGCGCACACAAAGCAATCCACGTAGCCGCAACTCTTACGCTCGAGAGGACAGCGGAATCCTATTGTGGTCCCATCGGCCTCGCCGATCACTCTCACCGAGGATTGTCAGACTTCCCTAATTCAACAACAAGCCAATGGTACGTCAACCGCATCTGCTGATCTCGAATACGGCGACGTGCTCATCTACGACGAGCCGGGGCGATGCGGCGGAATCGATAGTCATCACCTTGACTTGCGTGTAGTGAAGAATTGCGGAGCCGCGCTTTTATACAGGTTTATACAGGCATGGCGGAGGACAGGACCTGTCCGTCTCTCTGCTTCCACCCCTGCCAGTTCTGGCCGCCTTGGAGGAAATTCCAAATGGACGTTACTGGGTTCTAAGCGCTCTCTTTTCACCGCGCAGGATGCCGCCGCACGCAAGGCACATCTCTGGCGCACTTCTTGCAGGTCACCACATAGTGGGTGGGCTTAAGCCTTCCTTGGTTGCAGAAATGCATGCTCATGCATGGGATTGTATAGCGAACAACAGCGAAGATAAATTAGGGAGATGGGCGCGCCGGCACAACCATCGTAGATGAATTTGGCGGTGAGTCATCTTTCGGACAAACCGTAAGAACGAATAAAGAGATGAGCACCGATATAGATAGACAGGGTCGACCCTCGAAAGGCATCTGTCAGCCGCTGTGATTAGTGTGACCGATTAGCGCAAGACATAAGCGACGCCGAAGTTGTAGACAATCGGGGTAAGTCCATTTGGCGGAAAATTGGGCCACCTCTCAAACTCGACATCGAATGCACGAACGTTGATATGACGCGATACTTTGAAGTCCAGTCCGCCACCAAGAGCAAACTGCCCGTGAGTAGAAGTAGAAGCCGACGGGAAATAGCCTTGCTGAAATCCGAAGCGGCCGATACCAAAAAGTGCCTTGGCGTATGGATGGAAACGCTTGTAGTGCCAGCTGTACCGCGGTCCTAGAAGGTAGGAATTTTCGCTGATGTCGGCCGGAGTGATAAGTGCAAAATGTATATCACCTTCAATCCCGACGTTATGGAAAAAATCGAAGTCGCCGTATATCGAGAAGCCCTTCTGATTTTTACTATAGTCAGAGTTGATGAATGTTCCAGCGGCACCGATCTGTATCTGACTTGTACTGGTGGCTGTTGGGACTGCTTGAGCATGCGACCACGTTGCCAGACTGAGGACACAGGCGATACAGCAGATGAAAGTATGCCGCTTCAACAGGGAGCCTCCTAAAGAATTGGTTATGCCTAAGCTGTTCTGAGGCGCTATAACCCTGGGCAGCGGAAGAGGGTGGCCAGCCTCAAACCCTGTTCTTATCCTTAGCTCTGTCTCGATTTCATCATGAGTCCAACCTTGCTCCACCCGATCCAAAGCAGTCTTATATGGAAAGGTTCCGGTAACCAATCGTTTCTGAACTTTTGGCCAATCCAGTCCAGGCTCTTCAACTCGTTTAGCTTTTGTTTGGAAGCCGGTATTCAACTCAGCAATGTATTCGGCTGTGACGCTCTTGTGTTGTGCCATTTGATAAAATCTCCAGCTATCAGACTGTGAGCAGCGGAAATGAGGGTTGTAGGGATAGGGAATGATCCCTAGTCCTTGGGCAAAGACCTCTTTCTTGTCTCTGCCGGGTTTGTGCCATCGTCTGTGAAAACACCAGCCGACTTCATCGTCTTCCTATAGATAATCCCCGTTGTCTTGCAGGTCGGGGAATCGGGCCTACGCAATGTATTCGTTTACAGTGGGGTGGATGTAACCTCCCTAACATTCTGAAGATTTACCGGCTTAAATTCCGACCAGCGAGCGATGCTGTCCGCTTGGGCCAGACAAAGTGTTAGTCTTCGGCAAAAATTTGCCCAAAGATTTTGCATGAAGAAGAAGCTTTTCTGTGGGAGAGGATTGTTACCGTATCGCATCGGTAAAGCTGGAAGTGCCAGCATGGACAATAACGTGGATAGTACTGCGAAGCGTAACTACTGCGTTCGATAACCTTTCATTCAACTCCGGTAATCCAGAGCCATATAAAGTCCAATACGTGAGGGGAGACTAGCACACTACTTACATATGTTCTACCTATCGGTTGCAGAAATAACGTAGTTGTAGCTACTGTCGCCTATGAACAGGTAAATATCGGCAGTCCATCGCTCTCAGCATCTGGGACCTCTTATTTGTAGACAATATACCTATGACCTGTTTGGGGCGGGTCATGCCGGGCCTCAATAAATTAATTTAAATTGCCTGTGTCGGCTAGCTTACATAAGCATATACTGGCCGTAGTTCGGCTGAGGCATTCTTAGAGTGCTGAGTGGAGATGTGATGGCCTTTATCAAGATTCTGCTGGTTGATGACGATGAACTTGCACGCCTAACCATGGACGCACTGCTGAAAGATCGCGGATTCGCTGTAACAAATGTCTCAAGTGTTTCTGAGGCTTTGAGGCTCATAAGCTCAGAAACGTATGACGTGCTTCTCAGCGACCTGCACATGCCGGGAGCAGGAGATGGGCTTACCGTCGTGAGTGCGATGCGCCACGCGAATCCAAGAGCTATCACCATGTTGTTGAGTGCCTTTCCGGAGATGGACGCCGCCGCCCAAGCCATCTTGTTACAGGCCGATCAGATCATGGTGAAGCCTATGGATGTCACGGCGATAGTTGCGGCCATCGAGCAAAGATTGGCAACCGGCACTCCTGCCGTTCGCACTGTGGAGACTGTGGCAGCAATTATCGAACGCTCAACCGAAATAGCTATTCAAGAATGGTTTGAGCTTGTCGAAACCGACGATATTGTGATGGCAGTCCCGCTAAGCCGCGAACAGCGTTGCGCTCATCTTCCCCAGGTATTTCGCGATCTGACAGCGCGCCTCGTATCTTCCAGACCGATTGGCCGCAGGGAGATGTTATCGCCAGCAGCCACTCAGCACGGCATCGCACGGCGCAAGCAAGGTTATACGGCTGCAATGATGGTAGAAGAGTCGCGCATGTTACAAATCACGATCTTTGATACATTGCAAAGAAATCTAGCCAGTATCGATTTCAGTGTGGTGTTAGTAGGGGTGATGAGCATTGCGGATGAGATCGATTCACAACTCAGCCAAGCGATGAAGGCCTATATCGCAGAGTCGGTTAGTGATTCGTTGCCTGCTTGAGTATAGACTTCTTGATCACGCCTGTAGGCATCAGCGGTCAAAATCCGTCCCAGGATTTCTAGTTACGAGCCAGTGTTTCTATTAGTTAAGGGCGCTGCTTTTAATAAAAGCTATTTCTATCAGTAATAAACAACAACAATTAAACCACTGAAATCCATGTCCCAGATGATTCGGGCCGTTTCCGTGACCCAAACGGGGGGTACTTATCACAAAGTAACTATGTCATTGTGAGTGAGTACTTAACCGTGTTGCTGATGAAAGTTGGCATCCAGCAGAGCAGGTCGGGAGCGTCTCACCATGAATCATGGTACATATTTCATCTTTTCCATTCCAACCATTTCAATTGTCGCCATCGGGATTTATCAAGTTGTCGATGAACTTAGGACAAAAAAATTCATCCTTGAACGCCGGGCTAAAATGTCTGCCGATCAGCCTTCAGCAGAATTCCAAAGCCGCCGGTATTCCGATGCAGTACCGCCGGGGACTCTTCGCAATCCCGAAACATCAACTTCTGATCCCAATACTGAAGTATTGGCGCAGCGAGCTCACAAGGTTTAGCGCTCTCTTGTCCATGGACGGCCTAACGAATCCACAAGGATGGCTGACAGACGACCACTGCTGCGGATGCAGCAGCGGAAACTCATCCTCTAGACGTTTGAGGAGTATTTGATGATGCGTACTCTCCAGAACGTATCTTGCATAACTTTCCTGCCTAGTCTTGCAACTGCGAAACTTTAAGTGCTGGCGCTCTTCAGCAACACATCTAATTGAGCCCAGAGTTCACTGAAATTAGTTTTTCGGTGCATGACAATCCAGTCGGATTGACCTTTTGGTTCGGCGATAAAGCTGTCCAGGCTTCATTGCAGCGCACACTTCGGCTGGGCGCGCTCAGGATTCTCAACGTATCAGTCAACCACTTGTTGTTTGCTCTTCCATCCACTCTGCTAATTGGGGTAAACCCCACATTGACACTGGTGGCGACTTCAGAATTCTGGTTAATGGTGCTGGTACGTCGATCATTCCGAGAGTGAAATCGGAGGCGGAACTCTTCAAGATTTTGTCATGTCGCTTCGACCGCAAGAGGAGTTCAGGGTTCCAGACCAGCCGCGCCGCGTAGCTCGGGCTGCGTTTCCGAAAGGGTGTGTATGCCTGCGCTTGGGAGATGCGCGGGGCCGCATGTACCAGGATAAACAGTTTGCCGCTTTGTTTCCCCGTCGGGGTCAACCGGCTGAGGCTCTCCTGGGCGCTTGACCTTGGTTACAGTGCTGTAGTTCATGGAAGCGCTTTCGGATTGTCAGGCAGCGGGTGCGGATTGACTGGAAATACGCGCATGGCCTGGAACTGACTGACTCCGGCTTTGACCATACCGTGCTGAGCGAATTTCGCATGCACGAGAACTCTTCCAGAAAGCAATTGCAAGCGGATCGAAGGAGACAACCCGCCTATTCATTTACAGGTAGTACGCCACCTACGCTTCACCCGGCTGTGTCACTCGCGAGTTCCACCATGCTATTCCTGCTCTCAATTCTGACCCTGCTTTCTGTCGCTTTGGTTATCCATCAAAAGTCCGGATTTAACCTCGCTGTGGCAGGAAAGAAAAAAAGAGGGTCGGTGGCTCCCCACGATCTTCAGGTCTATGTCCTGCGAACGAAAGCGACTATTGATCGACGGGCGAAAGCGTACACCGCACAGCTCTATTCCGAGACATGTAATCACGGCGCGTTGAACATCGCGATGACCTGCCCATACTGTAGTTACAGGGGTTCAACGAGAACGAGGAAAGTAACCGAAAAAAGAGGAATTAGCAGCGGAAAGGCGACCGCCGCAATCCTCTCCGGTGGATCTACCTTACTGGTAGTTGGATTGTCTCGGATGCAACAATCTACAGAAGCTTGGTGCGGAAGCTGCCGCAACGTGTGGGTCTTCTAGGAAATCAACATCCGAGATTAGGAGGCCCGTTTGTGGCCTCAATGATGCCGCCAGACCGAAGGTCGCCGCTACTAAAAGTGATCTAGGGTTTCGCTCTCCCCGGTGATATTTTGGCCCTGGGGCAAACCCATGAAGGTAGAAAAACTTTGTAGGCCGATCTAGTTGAACAGTGAGGTCCCCATCCCGGGTTCTATCCCCTCCGCACGGCTTCCGCGGAAGCACAGTTGGTAATGTTCCCAAGGCTTGAAAACTCGAACATAGAATCCCCATAGGAAACGGTACTGGATGCAAACTCAATCCTATCCATCTATCTCTCAGAACAAACATCTAAACGGTTGGCGAGCTGCATGTTCCAAAAACCCAATCCCAAACTCAGCCCGTTCTTTCATGCGTAACCCCTGGTCCTCTTCCCGATCATTTTGGGAGAGGGCCAGGGATTACAGCAGGTTTTTAGTCCAAGTCAGCAGTGGTAGGTGCCCCTTTCTTGAAGTCACTTGGTGAACGGACGGTCTTCTCACCGGGGTAGGGCCGCATAAAACCGGTGGACTGATACCAGTTCAAGTGATTGACCGTGTCCGGATCTTCGGCATCGGGCTTGGTTAGCTTCCCAGCGAAGATTTGAGCTTTCTTTTTCATCCAAGCTGCCCTTAGCGCCTTGACCGAGGTGCTGTCCGTTATATTGCTCGCTGTACTCGTTGTAACGCCCTGGTTCAGCGGAACCTGGTTCGGCTCGTGAGTCCAGGGTTTGAAGTTCTCGGGCGAAGCCTGGCCTTCAACAAAGGCAGTCCTCATTGGTGACGCCACGAGGTCGAACTGGTTCATGGGCGGCAGGCCTAGGATTTGCTCGATAGTGCGGGTCATGTTGACCTGCGTGTAGTAGGTGTGATCGGTGGGACCATTCTGTATCGTGTAAGGGCTAATGACGTAACCGGGGCTGCGGTGGCCGTCGACGTGATCCACGCCGTTCTGCGCGTCGTCCTCTTCGACAAAGATCGCTGACGACTCCCACACCTTGCTGTGGCTAACGTAGTCAACAATGCGTCCGACTGCCAGATCGTTATCGGCCTGTTCAGCATCAGCAGTTGGCGGACCACCGGTGTGGTCGCACATGACCCAGAGAATGCTTAGCGCTGGTACAGTACCGGCAGCCTCGTCCTTCTTGAAGTCTTGCAGCCACACGTCTACGCGAAACTGATCGGGAATGCCCAGATCAAAGAGTGGGAAGTTTGTGACCAGATGGTCCGCTACAGCCGGAAGGGAGGAGTACGCCTGGATCGAGTTGCCGTAGTACAGCGTTTTCTCGAGTCCAGCTTCGAATTTTTGTGAGTCAGCGTAGAACTGGGTCCAGCTTGGTTCGCTGGTTGATCCATTCGGCTGCTTGTATGTATCGTTCTCGACGTACTCACCGAAGATCTTTACAGGCAAACCTTTGGCCGCTGCTTCGGAGAACAGGAAGCCCTTGTTCTGGTATGCAAGTGCATCGCCGGCGCCGCCGCCCGGATAGCTGCGGACCCAGTCCGGTGATTGAATATCGTCAGAGTAAGGCGCCATGCCCTCGGTAATCCACTGATGACCATCGGCCGACTGCCGACTGGGGTCATAGAAGTTATCGAAGAGCGGGAAGCGCTTCACCAGTGCATGCACGTTCGGCGTATCTTTGCCGCCAAATACTGCCAGCGTATGATCGCCATCGCCTGCGGCTACGTCACCCAGAATCTGATCATAAGTGCGGTTCTCACGGATAATCAGGAAGACGTGCTTGATGAGCGAAGGATCGCCGATCTTGTTCGGGATAGCCTTTGGCGTGGCATCCTGGCTGCCACCAGAAGCTGCCTTGATGTTTTCGGTCAGATCCCAGTGGTTGTTCTCGAAGACCTTCTTCGTCATCGTCTCCAGTTTCTGATCATTCGGTACGGGAACGATGCTGACGGTACCGTTGTCCTGGTGAGTGTTGTAGTCGGTAACTCCAAAGTCGGTCTCGAACGAATTGCGAGCACCGATGCCCTTGTCATTAGCAACAACGAGCACCTTCTGCGCTTCGTCCAGTACCACGGAACTTGGCGCATAAGCTACTGGAATCATTCCCATGACGGGATTGACGCCGCGGGCAAGGTTGATCACTCCGATCGCATTGGCATTGTAGAGCGCAACATACGCAATGCCGTTCTTAGCATCGACCGCGATCGAGTTCGGAGCGGCTCCATAGATCGAGTCCTTTCTACCGGGCAGTTTGATTGGTAGCCCGAGATCGATCGTGCGGTCCACTTGATTGGTGTCCATATCGATAACCGAAATGGTGTCGCTATAGGTATTGGAGACCAGCAGGTTATTTCCATAAAACGCCATTCCAGTCGGGTGCAGACCGGTTTGGATCGTAGCGCTCACCTTCATCTTCTTCAGATTGACCACGGAAACAGTACCAGTAATTGAAGCACCCACCTGCGGGTCAGCGACAACTTCGGTACCGGCCGAGTAAATCTGAAAGTCACCGTCGGTAGCGGCCCGTCCGCCCTCGTTACTGATGTAGGCGGTGCTTCCGTCGCTTGAGATCACGATGCTGTGCGGAGCGTTGCCGACGCGGATCTGTTCACCCTGCGTTGGGGTCGCTGCGGTCAGGTCGATCTTGGTGAGAGTATTGTTCTGGTTCAGCAAGGCATAAGCGGTCTTGCTGTCCAGGGAGACTGCGACCCCTCCAGGATAGGAGGTCCCGGCAGTCCAGAACGTACCGCACGGAACTCCATCGCCAGCAGGGCTGTTCGCAAAGCAGTCGATGAAGGAACTGTTCGCTGGCACTTTAACTTGGGCGTTGTCCTCCAGCAGACCTTCTTTAGAAACATTGGCAATCGTAACGTTGCTGCTGTCCTGGCTGAAAACGAGATACTTGCCGTCTGGCGAATATGTAATGCCACTGTAGCTGCCGCTAGAATCACGTCCGAATGGAATATAGTTCTGCAGCACATCGCCGGTTTTGATGTCGATGACTTCAACAGCCTGTGATGCTCCCATGGTGAGCACGGCAGCGGTATGATTCTTCTTATTCGGATTCAACGCGATTGCTTTCGCGCGGACCCTAATGCCGAGATCGACTTGCTTCCCGGCCGGCGTGACTATCTGGCCACTGCTTACCACCCACGATCCATTCGATTGCGGACCAGTGGAGTAAGTCGGAAACTGTTGGGATTGACCAAAGAGCGTTGAGGCGCTCAGCACTGACGCTACCAGACCGGCGAGCGGACGCAGGTCGAACCGAGAACTGGTTGTGGGGGAGTTTCGAGACGTCTTTCGGGGCATATACCGTTCTTCTCCTAGAGCTTTCATCACGTAACCAGAATCGGCGCCTGTGACGTTTGGGGTTGTAAGTAGAATCAGCAGCCAGCTGCACACTGCCGTTACGAATCATGCAGCGGACCTCTGAACTGTGTATAGAAGCCAAGGTAGAAGGGAGTGCCGCACAGCAGCATGACGGCGAGATTACAGATCTGTAATCTTGCCCAGCGCTGGCCAGTCAACGCGCGACTCAGTTAGCAATCTCATTTCAGCCCTATCGCTATTCCGCAATCTCCAAAGCAGATAGGTAGAGTAAAAGCTCGCAGACATTGAGTTGATGATGTGCTTCGGAAGAATCGACGATAACAACTCATGGACCCCTAAAGAACATCGAGGACGTGTTTTGATACAGCCTTAACAGCGATGTCATGCAACTCCAGGGAATTTCCGATAGTACAAAACTCGTCACTTGATCTATTCCTGCAAAGCCAGGACTGGTAAGACGCCCGCCGTCGCACACACGGGCGCTCAGCCTGATTGATAACGTCGGTCGAAACGCTTGAAATAATTTGCAACCGTCCTAACGGTGAAAAGCAAGATTCTCTTCTATCAGCACCAACCAACCCGTACCGGAGAAACCACTCTGATCAAAATTACCGTTTTGCGACAGTCCATTTGAACCCGCTATATGGCAGGTATGTGCAGCGTCACGCATGTGCCATGACCGGGTTCACTGGCAATGTCCACGCGGCCTCCGTGGAGCACGGAGATGCTTTGTACAATCGACAGCCCGAGGCCGATGCCTCCCGACGCCTGAGACCGTGATTTATCGACGCGATAAAAGCGATCGAATACCTTCGGCAGTGCGTCTTGGGGAATGCCCTCCCCAGTGTCGGAGACTTCGATGCGGATAGTTGTAGCGTCTGCATCAGTTCTCAGTTCTACCGCGCCGCCCGGAGGAGTATGAGCGACTGCATTTGCAATTAGATTTCCCAGGGCCCGCTGTATGAGTGTGCGATCGAGCTTGGCAAATATCGGTCCGTCAGTTGAAACCGTGGTGAGCGTAATGCCGCTCTCCACAGCTGAAGCTTCGTAATATTCCCGCATTCCGCCAAGCAGTTCGCCAACATCAACCGACACACGATGCGGATGGGCCAACGGGCTTTCAGCGCGGGCTAGGAACAGGAGGGCGCCGATGAGGTCGGACAAACGCACCGCCTCTTCCAGGCAGGACTCAACCACATCGCGGTACTCATCGACCGTTCGGGCCCGAGCCAGAGCCACCTCCGCCTCGCCGCGAATGTTATTTACCGGCGTACGCAAGTCATGGGCGATATCGCCGGAAAATCTCGAAATCCGTTCGAAGGACTCTTCCAAACGATCCAGCATTTTATTGAAGGTGTCAGCCAGTGAAGCCAACTCTACGGGGTACCCTTCCGCTAGAATGCGCTCGCGCAAATTGGTAGAGCTAATATGCCGGGCCGTAGTCGCCATCGCTTCCACGGGACCAATGCCACGGCGCGCGATCTGGTATCCCGCCACCGGGAAGATCACAAACGCGCCCAACATAATTGCTCCAAACCAACGTTGATAGTGTGCCAGCAATACTTCTTCCTGGGAGACATCTACCGCTATCTGGATGGTGTCCATATGAGCCGGGGATAAACTCACGGGAACTTCTACACTCGTTACGCGAAAAGCCTGTCCTCCCAGCCCTTTCATAGCAATGGCGTGGTCCGAGCGCTTATGGGCAAGCAGAATGAACTGCGGTAGGTCCAGTTCTTCCGCCATTTTCGGTGTCGCCATCAACTGATTTTCTTTTTCGTCTAGCAAGCGAATATAAAACTGTTCATAGCGCCGCGCCGCTGATTCCAGTTCGACCTCTTCCCGAAGCGCGTCTACGTCGTTTGGCCGGTCCCTCAGCATTGTGCGAAGCACATTGATCTTATCCGCAATGAACAAGTCAGTGCTTCGCTCCAGTTCTGAGACCAGCACAACATACAGACTCGCGGTAGCAAAGAACACTGTGAGCAGGCCTGAGATCGCATACCCCGCCGTCAACCGGAAGGCCAGAGTGCCCCACCACCGTCCAGTTAACGAGAGATCTTTAGTCACATTCCATGACATAGCCCGCACCCCGTATGGTATGGATTAGCTTCAGCGGAAATGGTTCATCCACTTTCGCGCGCAGCCGCCTAACGTTCACGTCCACCACATTCGTGTCGCTGTCGAAATTCATATCCCAGACTGCTTCTGCTATCAAAGTACGGGACAGTACCTCGCCTGACCTCCGGGCCAGCAATGTCAGGAGAAGGAACTCCTTGGAAGTCAAATCCAACCGCTGCCCGGCTCTTGTCGCGCGCTGGCGTAAAAGATCGATTTCAAGGTCTGCCATGCGGATGTTTTCCTGAGTCCGAACCGGCCCGCGGCGCAGCAGAGAGCGTACGCGCGCAAGCAATTCTGAGAAGGCAAACGGCTTTACCAGATAATCGTCGGCGCCGAGTTCCAATCCATGCACGCGCTCCCGTATCGAGTCTCGTGCGGTCAACAACAGGACAAGGGACCGTCGGTTCCACTCACGCAGTTGGACAAGTACCTGCCATCCATCCAGGCTGGGCAGCATGACATCCAGAATGACCAGATCGAAGTGAACTTCCTCAGCTAAGTGCAGACCTTCAAGGCCATCTCTGGCCACATCGACTACGAAGCCCGCTTCATTGAGCCCTTTCTTGAGGAACTTGGCCGTTTTGACCTCATCTTCGACAACCAGAATTTTCATAGGCAATGGCTTTAGACCAGTAGAACTCGACGTATCTCGCTGCCATAACAGCGAAGGGCTTTAGAGATGAACAGAAGCAAATGAGTCTTTCTCTATCAGCCAACCAATACTGTCTTTTCTCAGAAGCGTTGACCGCGAAGAGAACCATAAGGAGAATGAGCAAGCAAGACCATCCCAGAAGCTCATTGAGAATTAAAAGGGTCTCAGAGCCTGTCTCACTACAAATGTCCTGATAACGTACCGACCTCGGAGTTCCCGGATCTTATTACCGCGCCTAAAAGTACATAAATTTCCCCTTATTGAAATACCCCCCGTACGATTTGTGACGTTCGCTGTGGTGAGGCCATCAAAGCTATGGTAAGAGCGACGCTTCCGCCGTCTAACGATCTTGCTTACGATCAGGCGACGCACCATACACATAAACCCAACAACCTTCGCACTGGAGCCCAGTTGGCGATCGTTCGATGGAAGCTCCTGAAGTGTCGGTTCGACAGTAAGGAAGCGCCGACCTTCTGTTGAGAAGCAGCTTATCGCGAAGCTGACCAAGGGCTGAACGCTAACGTTGTCCGCAGTCACGATTTACATTTATTGGCCGCCCGTCGACGTGGTCGAAGTCTGCTTCGACTGCGCTTTACTTGCCCGCCAATGCTTGATTAGCAGCGCGCGGTTCTGCCGCAGATCCTGATGACTGCGTATTGTGGGGTACGGGACCGTATCGCCCATGGTGCCCTGCCAGAGGATGCGGTTGAATGCGTCGGCATCGACCCGGTCAGCATCGGAGAAGTCAAAGCCCTTCGTCTTTGCCGCCCACCAAGCAGAGTCGCGGAGCTGCGGTGCGGCAGACGTAATCTGGGCCGTCGTGCTTTGGCATTCCGGAACGAGATTTGGATCGACTGGCGCTACGCATAGGTCCCCCGGAATGATCGCCGAATACGGTGTGTAATCCGGCTTTCGGGTAAATACGTCAGCCATGGGAGCCGCGTCCGCATCCCGGAAGTTGAGGTGACTTATGCCCATCACGTCTTCAATCGTACGTAGCACGTTCACCGTGTTGTAGTTGGTCGAAATGGTCACGCCGCGCCTACTGTAGGGTGAGATGACATACGCGAAGGAGCGGTGAGAATCGACATGGTCAGATCCGTTTTGCGCGTCGTCCTCAAGAATGAAGATGGCAGTATCGCGCCAGTTCGGCGAGTGGCTGATGATATCGACCACGCGGCCGATGGCGTAGTCATTGTCCGATATCTGAAGCGCTGCCGTTCCGAGTCCGGCGATGGCAGTGCCGAAGCTACCATTGTGATCGTGGGGCAGACGAAGGAGGGTTAGGTTCGGCAAGCCGTTGACAGCCATATCTCGCTGCCACTCGTTGACGAGGTAGGTGTCCGCATTGTTCTGATCGAACCCGCGATAGTAAATGTCCGTCAAGCCGAGGAGCGCGGGTTGTTCTTCTATCGCCTGCGGGATCTTGGCTGCAAAGGGCGTGGGCGAGATGGGAATGTAGGTCGGCACATTGGGATCGGCTGTGGTCGGGTTACCGCCGCTGCTGATGTAATACGACTGATCGAGATAAAAGCCGTAGTTGCGTACAGTCTTATGTGCCCGAAGAGCGGAGTCCCATAGATAGCCGCCCACCTTTTCCGCATCGAGGTCATCATTAGCACCCTCCGGACTATCTACGTTCTTCGTTCCTGGAAGGATGTTAGAGCTGCCCGTGGGATCGATCAGTGTCAGGAGGCGTTCCGTGAGAGGAGATGGGTCCTTCGCAAACTCCGGCAAACCTACGCCGATGAAGCGGTTAGTGCCCTCGGAGTCGCTAGTGACGCCGCTACCACCATTTCCATAATTCACCGGAACTGTCTTCTCGTTGTACTCGGTGGAGTGGCCGTAGGTAGACCAGTCCCAGCCTGTTCCGCTCACCTCGGCGGTCGCATAAAAGTTATCCAGAAGGCCGAAGGTAAGAGCGAGGCTATGATGGTTCGGCGATATGGGTTGTGGCCATTGGTTTAAGGACGGGTCGCCATTGCCGCGTTCAAGGTCGCCCAGCATCTGGTCGTAAGTCTTATTTTCCTTGATGATGTAGATGACATGGTGAATCTTGTTCTGCAGGAACGCCATTTTGGGATCGTCCCGACGGTTGGATAGGCCGTTGTTCTTGTCTACCTGTTCCGTAAGCTCCTCCAACTTGCCACGGCTAGGGACCGGGATGGTGTTCAGCTGTGCTTTTTCAAGAGGGTAAGAACGCTGCGTGAGGAAGGTCGGATTCGCAGCGGCATTGCCGGGATTCGGCCCGGAGTTGCTCTTGAACGTCGAGACATAAATCGTGGACCCATTGGTGCTCACCGAAACGGAGGTCGGATACCAACCGGTGGGAATGCGGCCTTCCAATTCGCCCGTCCTTAGGTTTACGACTGCGACGGAGTTCTCAGTACCCAGCGTGACGTATAAGGTATTCCCGTCCGGACTGATCGCCGCAGAGTTAGCATTCAAACCCTTGTATCGGTCTCCGGGGCGAGAGAGCTTCAAGGTCCGTTCGACTCTCTGCGAGGAGGTATCGATCTCGGAGATGCTGTCGTTATTCCCATTCACCACGTACAGCCTGCTTTGGTCGCGGGAGAGCAACAGCCGGTTTGGCTGAGCTCCGACAGCGATCGCGGAGAAATTGCCCGTCTTGATATCGACCACCATCACCTGGTCGTCTCGCTGGCTGGTCACGTAGGCCGTCCGGGCCGCCCCCTCACGATCGCTGAGAATAACGGCGTCATAAGGAAACTCTCCCTGTGCCACCGTGTCACCTGGCATGAAAAAATGCACCTCGCGTGTGGTCTTCCGGCTCGAGGTATCGACGATGGACAAGGAATCGTTTTCGAAGTTTGCTGCGACAAGCGTCCTGCCGTCGCGGCTCACGGCAACTCCAGCAACGACTGCGCCTCTCACCAGAGCGGGCGAGGCCGCCGCCGCCTTTGTGCCTTTCAGCAGACTACCGTCGTATTTCGGAATAGGCGCGGTCTGGTTCGAGTTGTGGCCCAAAAGGATAAAGGGAGTATCGGGGACATACTGGCGGCCGCCGAATTTGTAGACGTAGACGCGGTCATCGTCTCCACCGGAGACATAAAAATGGAAGCCATCGGGAGCCCAAGTAAGGCCGCTGTACGTATCGGGGATATTGATTTGCTGTACCTTGGTGGCCGCTCCATCGCTGCCGATATGAAAGACGAAGACCCACTCGTCATTGCTGGTGGTACCTACTGTAGCCCCCGTGATCGGGTCGAGGGTTGGGAACGTGATGGGCGTGCCATTCGGCTCTTGGTTGCCTTTGTTCCATCCACTCGTCATTACCAGCAGCGTCTTGCCATCGGGGCTCAGCGCACTATTGACGGCTTCGGAGGCATCGGCATTCCCGTCAGTGCGCAATTCCGTAGCAAGCACCTGAATAGATGAGCCGGGTGCCGCAGTGGGGGTAATAAACTGCCCGGTGGGCAGCAAGGACCGGTGTTCATAGTTGCCGACAGGCAGCGTCGTCGTGCCTTCGTGCTCGTCTCGTTCATCCTCGGATTGACCTGCGCTGGCGACAAGCGGCAACAGGGAGAGTACCGCCAAAGAGGCAAACAACCGGATTGAATTCTTCATGAAACTGTTCTACTGCTGTTCATGACTCGCAGACTTCAATGGCCTGTGAACATGCTGTCAAATGAGTTTTGAAGGAGCCGTCTGGAACGAGTACGCTGTTTGCGCCACAGCTTTTACTTCTTACCGCTGAGAGTGAATGGAGTTTGAAGAGTTGAGTGCTGAACCCGTTGTCTTGCGAGAGTGTATCGACAGATTTCTTTTAGCCGGCCGAAATCCGTCGCCGTGGCGAACTGTCCCGCCGGGAGGCCCACTTTGCCGAAGGCTTAATCCTGCTTAACGGATACCAATGACTACGCGAGAAACCGATAGTCGAGGTCTGGATTGCTGATAGTTGCCCCGGCTAAAATTCCAGGCGAAGCATGAACTGAATCTGCCGCGGGGTCCCTGTTCCCACTGGCCCCGCGTTGACTTCGCTCACAATTTCGCCAAAGGTATTAGGAGTCGAAAGATCCGCCAGAGGCAATCCATACTGAGCTCGGTTGAAGATATTGAAAAACTCGCTTCGGAACTGCATCTGTAGCCTTTCTGTAAGTGGAATGCGCTTGGCCATGCCGAGGTCTGCCTGCCAGAGACTGGGACCACGTGCAAGGTTGCGAGGGGAGTCACCATATCCTGAGTTCGCCACCAGCGAAAAGGCCGCAGGGTTGATCCAGTGTTGAGTTTTGCGTCCACCAGGCGGCGTCAGTGACACGCCGGGTACAAGATTCGGACGCTGACTAGTGGTATAGCCGGTGGCAACTGAGGTGCTGGAGCGGTCTTCGGTAACGTTCACCGGCAGCCCAGTGCGTGCGGTCACGATGGTCGTAACGCTCCAACGTCCAAATATCGCGCTGGCAATTCGAGGAGTGGAAAGAAAGGTTCTGCCGGCGCCAAAAGGGAGATCGTACACAGCATTCCCGTTGAAGACGTGACGAACATCGAAGTCGCCTGAGGCACGTTCGCAGGAGGAGCAAGCAGGATTTTGCGGAAAATCCGAGTCACCGCCCCCTGCCGCGCCCTGGTCGATCTCGTGAGAGTAGGTGTAGTTAGCCGAAAACAGAAGACCCCGAGTGAACGTTCGTTGGATGCTTGCTACGAACCCTTGGTATGAGCTGTTGTTTTTGTTCCCCCGTCCCTGCACTTGACCGAAGGCCGGGAAAGGCCGAAGGCCCGTAACTGGGTTGAGGAGATTGATGTAAGTCGTATTCAGAAGATTTGTGCCCTTGCTTCCTACGTAGGAGAGGGTTCCCACAAGTTCATGGGGGAAAGCCTCCTGGACCGACAAACCCCATTGCAACACGTACGCGTCTCTACGATCCCGATCAGCCTCCCGTGGCGCGATGATGCCTGGAGTGTTGCCGAGAAATGGGAGGATGGGATAGGAGAGGTTTGGCACGGTCTTCGCGCTAAGAGAATATTGCGCAATCTCATTACTAATGGGAAAATTCTGGTCGTCGAGCTGACCGTCACCGTGGTAGATGCCGAAGCCGCTGCGAACTACTGTCTTCCCCGAAAGAGCGGCGGGGGCCCAGGTAACGGAGAGGCGCGGGTCGACGTCCAGCGTATTCGTTTTCCCAAAGCTGGCTCCAGAACCACAGTATCCCTGCGGACCACAGGTCGCGAAGTCGAACGGATTGGCACGTCCCTGTACTTCATGAAAGATGTTATAGAACGTGTAGCGTACGCCTGCATTCACCGTGAGGTTGGTGCGAAGCTTCCATTCATCCTCGACGTAGGAGTACAGCTCGGTTTTGCGCAGTCCATTGACGGGAAGCGCGGCGGCGAAGGTTGCGGAACTCACGGCGTTAACCAGAAGATTCGAAGCAGAGCTGAAGGTGACGGTCCCGTTCGAGGTGTTTCCCTGGTTCAGTTGAATCCGTCTGACCTCCACCCCGGTCTTCACGGTCTGGTTGCCTTTCACCCATGTGAGATTGTCGATATAAGAGAACGAGTTTCCAACACCGGATTTATACTCGTCTCCGGACAGCGTGGTGAAACCCGAGATCGAGATAGCGTAGGGAGTATGCAGGGCGCTCTGATCCGTAGTGTAGACGTTGCCCCTATTGAATCCGAATTTCAGTTCGCTAATGAAACGCGGGGAAAAGATATGCAGCGACTCCAGCTCGCCATTTACAGGTCGTGAAGTAATGAGCTGGCGGTCATTCAGATAGGTTCCCCCCTCGACGAGCGGTATATCGCTGTAAGAGGCATCGAAGTTGAAGCGAAGGTACGCTGAGTCGGAGGAAGAGAACCGGTGATCGAGCCTTAGCACGGCCGATTCCTCATGGTCGAGCTGGCGTCCTGATCCAACGAACTCATCAACCTGCGTGCTAGTTCCAGAGACGAACTGTCCTTTAGGAAACGCATTCAAAATTGGGGCGAGAGAAGGGCTGGCTGCGGCTAGTTGGGACCGAAAAGACTCGCTCGGAACAAGACCTGGCAAAGTCTGTCCCTGGGTCTGTCGCAGACCCTCATAGGCGAAGTAGAAGAAAGTTTTGTCATGCAGGATGGGACCGCCAATACTGCCCCCAAACTGGTTGAGTAGGAAGGCTGGTTTATGCGGATTCAAGGTATCGATAGGCTCGCGCGCATCGAAGAGGTCGTTGCGAAGAAATTCGAAGACACTGCCGTGTAGGTCGTTTGAGCCGGTCTTCGAGGCAACTGCAATCTGCCCTCCGGGTGTGCTCCCGTTTTCGGCTGTGAAGAGCATCGTGTCAATGCGAAACTCCTGAATCGCCTCCGTCGGAATCGCAAGCCGAACGAACGGTTGCTGAGCCTGGTTGACAATATTTGTCGCATCGATGCCGTCGTAGGTAAAATTATTGTCATCCAGACCTCGCCCGGCAAAACGAATGCTGCGTTGATTGCTGCCTCCGGTGTCGACAGCTCCCGGAACAAGCGCCGTGAGCGTCGACCAGTTTCTACCGTTAAGTGGAAGCTCCTTCACCTGTTCCGGTTCAATGCGAGCTCCAAGAGCAGCCGAGGTCTCATCCAGTTGAGAGCTGACGCTGGACACGTCGACATGCTCGGATATGCCGGCAACGGACAGGACCACGTTCAGAATGCTAGTGTGTCCAACGGTCTGCACAACCTTCACCACCTTATGCTCGAACCCAGGCGCCGAGTAGGTTATCTGGTAAAGTCCTACCGGCAGTTCTGGGATGTCATAGGAACCGGTTGAAGAGGATACTGTCTCACGGTTGAGCCCAGTCGCTAGTTGTAAGGCCGAGATGGTCACCCGCGACAGGCTTGTTCCTCTCACATCCCTCACCGTCCCGGCTAGTCCGGTTCGATCTATCTGCGCATGGAGGATCAAACTAATCCCGAACACTAGACCACATAACAGCTGCGGCCGAAGAAGCAATCTCGCTGATAAGTTCGAATGCATTTGTCTCACCTTGGTTGAATATTGGAGAGGATCATCGAAGTCGTCGACATCAGTTAGAGCCCCCACTATTGCGAGGGATTTTTATCGCATGTTGCAAGGAATGCAAAAGAAGTTGAGACTGTTTCTCCAAGCACTTGACGACGGCGAGAGTCAACGGCGCGGGCCTGGGAGCTTTGGCAGTTTGCGAGGCGATACGCAAAGCTAGCGCTGCACAGAGGGTGGGATCCTTCCGCTGCGCAGCGCAACGTCATCGCATTAGTCGCGATCGGCAACCCAGCCGCGATTTTTGGGTACTTCTTTCGGCAGATAGACCTTCGGATCCCCGGGATAAGGTTTCTTGAAGTCCGTCGAGGCGTACCATATAGCTCGATTGAGGAGAGCGGGGTTCTCCGCGTCCGGCTTGTAACGATTTCCCGCAAACATCTTTAGGGATGCCTGGGCCCAGGCCCGCCGAACTCCATTCAAAGCAGACGTTTGAGGATTGAGATCGTTGAGTGGGACATTGTTCTGCAGAAAGGTGTACGGTGTCCTGTCGAGCGTATCTGTGAAGGCGCTGAACATCGGCGAAGCAGCGAGATCGAACTGGTTCATGGGCGGTAAGCCGAAAATCTGTTCGATCGTGCGATCGACGTTAACCTGCGTATAGTATTCATCTACAACTTTGCCGTGTCTTGCAAATGGGCTGATCACCATGCCCGGGTTGCGGTGGCCGTCAACGTGATCCACACCGTCCTGCTCATCGTCCTCTTCGACGAAGATCGCCGAACTCGACCAGTACGGGCTATGGCTGATGGCGTCCACAACCCGGCCCAAAGCCAGATCGTTGTCTGCCACCGCAGCCTGGGGAGTCGGCAACCCCGGAGAAGTTCCATTGGTGTGATCGTCTGGTAGAGTCATGATAATCAGATTTGGCAAGTCTCCGTTCTGTACGTAGCTCTTGAAGTCGCTCAGAAAAACATCCGCACGGTACTGATCGGGAATGGTTCCGGTGAACTGCGGAAAATCCTTATTTGCAATCGGCTCAAGCGACGGAATCAACGTTGTGCTCTGAAATGAGCCGACGGGAACATGTAGATTTCCAGATACGGCGCCCTCAAGAATCAGTGCGTCTTGATAAAAATCAGACCATGTGCCTAACTGGGCCTCCGGGATATTGAAGACCGGTACATCGAGATACTCGCCATAATCACGCACTGTCTTTTTATGTGCCAGCGCGTTGCGCCACAGGAAACCGCTTTCGGTGTATACAAGGCTGTCGCCACCGTTGAATGGATAGCTACGAACGGTGTCGGTTTCGGCTTTCTCAATGTAATCCGGCGCGATCGCCTGCACTACCCATTGATGCCCATCGGCAGAATTTATAGAGGGACCATAGAAGTTGTCGAGTAAAGAGAACTGTTTAGCGAGTGCATGGTGGTTCGGTGTTATTCCGATGCCGAAGTCGACAAAGCTCGCGTCTCCATTGGCACGTGCATCATCGCCGAAGACCTGGTCGTAAGTGCGGTTTTCCTTCACGACTAGGAATACATGCTTGATCAACGATGGGTCCCCAAGATGGCGCGGAATCGCGACTGGAACAACGCTGTCCTTTTGCTTGCCATCGGCGAAGATATCCTGACGGTCAATCTTGTCCCAGCGGTTGTTCCTGTAGACCTTGTACGTCTCGAAGGGGAGTCGATCAGGACCAGGTATCCGGATGAGCGAAGCGGTACCAAGGGCACCATAAACGCTTGGGCCGGTCTTGTCTCCGATAACCTGTGGCGCTCCAAGGGAACCTTCGCCCTTTACATTCGCCACCAGCAAGCGGTCGTGCACGGGATCCACCGCTACGCTGCCCGGATACCAGCCGGTAGGAACGAGCCCGAGAAAATCGGCATCATGACGTTTGGCATTCCACTGAAAGATGCCGAGAGCGTTATTGGTTCCTAGCGTCACCACTAACTGCTGCTGGTTCGTCATCGCCAGAGAGTTCGGAGAACTCCCGAATGGTGCACCCGGAAATGGCGCAACAGAGACGGTGGAAACTACCTTGTTGAGCCCGGCTTCGATCACTGAGATCGAGTCACTGTTCGTATTAGCGACGAATACAAAGTTACCCGACGAGAGGATTGCCGTAGGATGAAGGCCAACTGGAATGCTTGCAACTACGATCTTCCGAGTGAGGTCGACAACCGAGACCGTCCCACTGCTGGCTGCTCCAGTCTGGGGATTGACCACGATCGGCGTTCCTGAAGAAGGGATCGTGAAGTCCGCCGACGTGGCTACATGGCCGCCTTCGTTCGATACGTAAGCGTCCTGGCCCACAAGCGCCACGGCGCGCGGGGAGTTCTCAACCGGAATCTGGTCGACGAAGGTATTCGAAGTTAGATCGATAATGCCAAGGGCGTTGTAACGATTAAGGACCACATAGAGAGTTTTGCCATCCGCCGACAGCGCAAGGCCACCCGGATTCGAGCTTCCATTAGGTTGCGGAATTGCGACCTGCGCGCCGAGCGTGACCATGCCGTTATCTGAGACGTTCATGATCGTCACACGTCCATCATCTTGCGATGCATAAAGATGTTTGCCATCAGCTGAGTAGAGCAAACCGTCGTAGGACATCGACCGGTCCGTGCCTGGAAGAAACTCTTGCACTTCCTTGCCTGTTACCAGATTGGCGATCCGGATGGGCGTCGCGACAGTCGCAGCCAGAAATGCCGCAGTCTGCCCATCGGGCCGTACGGCAACCACGTTGGGTCGAGCCAGGGGGAGGTCTATCTGTATCCCTAACGGCGTAATTACCTGGTTGGATGGCAGGACGATCGAGCCGTTATCTTGGTGGCCGACCGTAGAGCGAGGAGGATCCGTCTGCGCGAGCATAGGGGCCGCAATCAAGACCGCGATCGCGGCAGCTGACGAGAAGGGTACAAACAAAGGTGTTGAACTTTTCTGTCGATGCATCTTCGGGCTCCAAGTCAAGCGGCTGGGGGCAGATATATTAGATATTTCCTGATCTGGAACTCCTAGAGGTCAACGCGACGTAAAGAAAAGAAGAAAATCGATGCAAAGCATTCCTGTCTATGGGGATCCCAAGTCTTATCGTCTTGTCAACCGCACCCAGGTCCCGGAATCACCCTTGTTTGCTTTATCCTTTTCCTATTCCAAGGGCTCTGGTCCAAATAGCGAGAATGGGAGAGATGGAAACGATCTCCCTGGCATCTATGCCGACGTTGCGAACACAGAACGTAATCGTCAATAGTAACTACGCTGACGGCCAGATCACCAGGCCACCGCATCGCGGCAGCCAGCATCAGTACAGAACGGAAAGAGCCACTCTTCCGCACGACCCGCGGCCGCTCCGGGGAGCTGACCGGCAATCCCCTGCTTCAGTACGACGTCTGGAGAATGATTCGCAGGCGAGCTGCAGCTGCCGGCATCAAGACCGAGATCGGCTGTCACACCTTTCGCGCCACAGCATCACGGCTTATTTGGAGAACGGCGGAAGGCTCGAAATAGCCCAACAGATGGCTGCCCACGAATCAGCGCGGACGACCGCCCTCCATGACCGACGCAGTGACGAGATCTCGGTCGATGAGTTCGAGCGCATTAGGATCTGAAAATATGGCTGCAAAAAACGCTAGAAGAAACTCAGTAAGTTCGAACGGCTCTGTTGCAAAATCTGTGACGGTCATGTCAAATTCGGCCAGCGAGTTTGGAGGGCGGGAGCATGTCGGATTTCAAGTGGCGGCATTTCCAGGGCGCGCTGCGTCGGCGGGTCACCGCCGGCCTAAACAAGGGTGAGGCCCGGAACTCGCTCGCACGAGCCGTGTTCTTCAATGGGCTGGGCGAAATCCGCGATCGATCCTTTGAGAATCAACGGCATCGCGCAAGCGGGCTGAACCTGGTTGTGGCTGCCATCACCCTCTGGAACACTGTCTACCTGGAGCGCGCAACAGAGCAGATGGCTAAATCACGGCAGTTCGACCCCGCCCTGCTCCAGCACGTCTCTCCGCTTGGCTGGGAGCACATCAATCTCACCGGCGATTACACCTGGCACACCAATAAGCGGGTAGCCAAAGGCGGCTTTAGACCTCTACGAAGCCCGAGAAACCCCTCCGGCGCGCCTTAGCGTACATAAATTTCCCTTTCTTGAGGTGTCCCCTTTTATTACAACATCCCAGTTTTCTCCGGACGCAAGGAATATATCAACCGCATTGAAAAGAAAATCATTTTGATCGCTGGAGTTAAATTTTTTGAGGAGGAATGAGCCGCAGGTTTCAACCTCTGCCACTACGTAAGTGCCGTGCTCGGCTCCGTTTCGCCGTGCAACTCAGCACAATTCGCGACCTCGGCACTTTTCTGGACGATTCGATGGCTGTGCCGGCGGCGGCGCTTGCGATCACCGCCAAAGAGACCAGCCTCTTCGACAGCAGTTCTGCGAGGTCGAAGCGATGCTTAGCGCAAACGGAATGTTAAAGCCCGAGATTGTCATTGACCGCAATCTCGATCTCCTGCTCGGATCCCAGATAACGCTCGGTTGTTTGGATCGAAGAGTGACCGAGCAGAAACTTGATCTGCTCCAGATCGCCCCCACTCTTCCGGCAGAGCTTAGCGCAGGTGCGACGCAGATCATGGGCGCCGAAGTGCTCAATCCCGATTTGCTTCGATGACTGTTCAACTACCGACCAGATGGCCCAGTCTCCTAACTCGTGCCGCGGAATCTTTCCGGATTTAGAGACCGGCCGAAGCAGCCGCCCGTCCTCGATTTTGGCAGCGGTCATCCAGGAGTTGATCCCCTGCTTTACCCATATCGGAACCGCCACCGTTCGAATCCGCCCACCTTTGCCGCGGAGATCGATTATCACCCATCTTCCTTCACGGAGCTGGATGTCTTCGATGTTGAGGGTTGCTAACTCACGCCGGCGCAAAGCGCAGCCGACCAGGAGAGCGATGATCACATAGTCGCGCTTACCTTTGAGAGTCGACCGATCGGGCACCGCGAGAAGTTCCCTCGCCTGTTCGCGAGTGAGCCAGTTGCCCAGCCGAGTTCCTTTCTGCCGGACGTTGGGAATGTCAGTCAAATTGTCGGCTTCTTCACGCCCGATCATTCCGTTGCGCATTGCTTCGCCGACTAGCTTTCGGATCGCTGACATCCGAACATTGATGGTCGAAGGGGAGAGATGCTCCATCGTCGTCCGGTATTCCATCAGGAGCGCACGAGAGAGAGGTCGTCTGGCGCAAAATGCAAACAGATCATCGAGCGCCTTTGCGTAGTTGCGTTTGGAGTGAATGGACGGGACTGTGTCTAAAACCATCTGACGCAACATGGCTTGGGCTTGGGTAAGAGCGTATGGCACCTCTGCGGGCGGGAGTTCGACATGAACGAGAGACGTATTCACTGCCAGCCAGCCTCTCTATCACTCACCAGATGCCAATTGTGCAGCAAGGTGCTGCACAATTGTCGTGACAGCGTCACGACAATCCGATCTTCCATAATCGGCGACACGGCATTACTCATCCTGACGCTCCTGCCGTAGGAGATCCATCTCCGATCGGAGCTTCGTAACCACCTCTTGGAGATCTTCCACGCTCGGAAGTTCTTCTCGCATCGGAGTGGGCAGCTCTCGCGTCACACGATAGGTCGAAACACCGATAGGCTTCGCGATATTCTGCAGCGCATACTCAACGACTGCGGTGCTATGCGTTTCGCAGAGCAGAAGACCGACGGTAGGGGCATCCGGCCCGGAACGAAAGAGTCCGTCAACGGCTGAGAGATAGAAGTTGAGCTTGCCGGCCCACTCGGGTTTGAAGTTGCCTGTCTTCAGCTCAATCACAAAGTAGCAGTGGAGGCGTACGTGGTAGAAGAGCAGGTCGAGGTAAAAGGTCTCGCCACCGACTTCAAGCGGCACCTGGCTGCCCACGAAAGAGAAGCCGCGGCCCAGCTCGAGGAGGAGATCGCGAAGGTGGATCAGCAGGCCGCGTTCGATCTCCCGCTCATGAGCCTTCTGGGAGACGGTCAGGAAGTCGAAGTTGTAGGGGTCTTTCAGAATCTGTTCCGCGAGGTCTGAGTCGGGCGGCGGCAAGGCCCGCTGGAAGTTGGTCAGCGCCTTCCCTTCCCTTTCATGCAGTCCACTCTTAATCTGCAGCACCATTACGTTGCGGCTCCAGCCGTACTCGAGCGCGGCCCGGAGGTACCACTCCCGCAGAGCAGCATCCTTAACTCGGTCCAGAAGCACCATATGGTGGCCCCAAGGCAATAGTGCAGCAACCTGCTGCACTATTTGCTTCTCTGGCCACGCCTCGGCGAACGACCTCATATACTTGAGACTGCGTGGGCTGAATCCCTCCACGCCCGGAAACTCGATTTGCAGATCATGGGACAGCCGGTCGATCACCCGGGTTCCCCAGCCTTCGGCTCCTTGTCTTGCCAGGATGTCGCTGCCTATCGACCAGTAGAGAAGCACAAGCTCCCGGCTCACGGCAAAGGCGGCTCGAACCTGTGCCCGCTCGATTCGACTCTTCAGGTCTTCAAGCAGTTCTGGGTACCCGGAGGGAGTCTGGAGGCTTTTTTCCACGAATCCAGCATAACACCAGGTTGCCAACGACAATCGACATTATCGTAGGTAATAAGAGATCGACATATTTTTTGTTATTGCGTATACACGCAGATATTCCTGACCCTAAAAAAAGATCCTAAACTGGTGTCAGACTTAGCTTTCCCCCCTGGAGGTCATATGCCGCGTCCTATCTCCTGGCTCACTCGGCTCCACCAAATTCGACAAACGGTAACCGCCTCTGTTCGCTCTCACTATGAGCGCCGAGAGATTGAAACACTCTTTCAAATTCAACCCAGGACTGCACAGCTGCTTTTAGAGATGCTTCCGACCACTGAAGTCGGGAGATCGCGACTCGTGGAGCGCCAGGTGCTCGCGGACTTTCTAGAAAGAATCAACGATTCCGAGAGTCCATCCTTAGAGCTTGAGCGTATCCGAACTGAAGGAAATACCATTTCTCGCAAGAAACTCCGAACACTCGTGCGCAGAGACGTAGGCGAGTTGGGGATCGATTCCCTGCCGGCGAATATTGAACTTAGTCCCGGGCGAATGGTGATGTCCTTTTGCACCATTCAAGATCTCGCTGAGGCAATGTATTCGCTTGCTCGGATCATCGAGGCGGAAGGCGACGCGCTAGCTAAGCGATACGAATTTCACAAAACTCCCGAAAGTGAGGCAGACAGTTCCGAGTTGATAGCAATGATGGAGGAGCTTGAAGGACTAGAGAAGATGCGCGGAAGATAAAACCGGGGTTGGCACCTTTGGTTATTCGCCTACAGAGTCTAAGAGTCTAGAGATAGCTTCGTGATATGTAATTTTGTGACGGTCTGCATACGCTACAAAACGATCATATTGGGAAGATACGAGGCGAATTGCTAGATGTCTCGTCGGTTCAGCGGGTACGGCTCGTCGACGTCGGGCGTGAAGTCTTTCTTTACTTGAACTTGATGCCTCCCGGCTGATGAAACCATGAGGCGCAGCAGCAGCGTCAACGGCCTTAAGGTCGATCGGTGACCGAGGCCGGACTGATGGAAATGCGGTAAGCCTATCGCTTAAGCTTGGGATTTCACTCAGACCAGTATCAGTTTCATCCTCAATAAGGCCAAATTTATTCATTTGGATACCTCTCTCGTTCTATGGCATGCAACGTCTCCACTAACTCTTCCACGAGATCATGGATGTTTTGGTAAGCTGCCTCCAAATTCCCTACTTTATGCTCTCCAAGCTCAGACAAGGTCAGCCTTTCGACGAAAATGGCCTTGAAGGCGAGACGTTCGGCCAAACTGGTGCGGAAGCGAGGTACACCCGCGGCGATCAATTCTGCTTCCAACTGGCGCTGGACCGAAGACACTGGCGCACCCGGCGCTGGGGTTCTAGTCATTAGAACCCTGAAAGGAATTTTGCGGGTGAGATTGGATCTCTGGGCGACCTTTTCCTCATCCCGAACGGCTCTGATCGCCTTGCCCGCCTGCCTAACATCAACGGCGCTGGCTTGAACGGGAATAATCACGAAGTCAGACATGGCAATGGACCTGGAGACAAGAACGCTTGCGGTTCCTTCAAGATCGATAAAGACAAACTGATCATTTTGAGCGTCAAGTATTTCCATGAGATTCGACTCTTTGACCCCACCAATTACGCTCAGGCTCGTTTTCGAGTCGCCATTGAGCTTCCAATCTATGATGGGCTGGTTTGGATCGGCGTCCAACACACACACGGAAGCGCCGCTTTGCGCAAGATAAGTAGCAAGGAGAAGGGTAGTTGTACTCTTCCCCGCCCCACCCTTCGGATTTGAGACTGCAATTACCGGCATCTGGTTCCATTCTGAATTCTGCGATATCGCAACTTTATTTGCATATTGCTGCTTTATCGCAATGTTATCGCCGTTATCGCAGCGATGTCGCTATCTTTCAGCGGGCAAGTACCTTTTGAATCAACACGGGCGATAACGATTGTTGCCTTGTTGTCGCAGCGATATCGCAATATCGTATTGAGGCCACCAATTCCTTGTCCCTTACCGCAGCGATATCGCATATAGCAAATCTTCAGACAGCGGACGCACTTCTGTGCCACATTGTCGCAGCGATATCGCAGCGTTATCGTATTGAGCCCTGCCGAGTCCCTGTGTCTTGTCGCAGCGATATCGCATATAGTAGAACTCCGGATCGCAGACACACCTCTGTGCCGCCAGTGTCGCAGCGATATCGCTATATCGCAGATAGTTACCATTGAGGCCACTCATTGTTTGTATCGCAACGATATCGCAGCAATAATATTTATCGCTAGCTGAATACTTTGGCCCTCCAAAGGTACGACGGGTTGCAGAAGATCTGCGTCACACCGACCCTCTGTCGTGTGTCCTGTCTTGCATATGTCCTTTGCCGATAAATCCTGGTCGATGTGAGATCGCGAGATGTCCAGGTGCGGAAAAAGGAGATAGGGAAGAGGGCTGTCTACTTGCCCGGTTAGAGTGAAATCGCCGAAACGATTCCTCTCTCTCTCTAAAAACTCTGCCAACGCACCTCTCTATCGAATCCAGTGAGAGGTTGGCTGGCACGGTACGGTTTAAACCGTTTGGAATCAGTGCGCAGGCGACGAATATATTAGCGGAGGATCCGTATTCTGCCAGCCAACCTCTCCAACATTTAGGGCTACAGGCTCAAAAAATGCCCTTCGCGACAAAACCGAGAGGTGCGCTGGCACACTTTGCACCAACTCCTATGCATTTTGGGCACAACAAGCGGCTGGAATAAGGACGGGGCATCAATCTCCGGCGATTCCCAGATTTTAGAGAGGTACGTTGGCAGGAAGCGAGAGGCTGCGTGGCAAAAATAGCGAGGTGCATTGGCAGAACTAGTGAGGTTAGGTGCCAAAAAGCGTGAGGATCACTGGTTCTTCAAGCGCGAGGTCCACTGGCAGGTTTAGAGAGGTAGGCTGGCAAAGATAGAGAGGTGCATTGGCAAAGATAGTGCATTAACTGTTTTATTTTCTAACACTTATCAAACCCCATAGTACTTAGCTGTCTTTATAGTTCTTGCATTTCTTAAAGCAATCAACAAACATAAGGCAGCAAACAACATGACGCGAAGAAACATCACTCAAAAACTCGACAACAGGCCATCCTCGCTGATGCCTATTGCTGTTGATGTTGATCTAGTGAGATTCGAAAAAAATCTCCTCCAGATCGGGTTTTTCGGCGCCAATGATGCGCGAGACAAGAATCGGACCTCTCGTCGAATTGAACAAATCGTTTTTCGGAACGGGCACAAGGTCAAAGTTGCTGCTGAATTTCGGGGATCCGAACAGTTGGGACTGCCGTCAACGACTGACCGTGACAAATTCATCGCTCTGCTCAAAATTATCAGTGAGGAACGCGCCAAGACTGGCCAGATTACCAATCCGATTAGATTTAGCGGCTATCGAATGATTCAAGAATTGGGAATTTCAAGGAACGGCGAAATCTACGAAGAAATAGTGCGTTGGGGTAAGCGTATGACCGATACAACGATTACTTCAGAGCAAGTTGTTTACCGCGCCGCAAAAAAGGTGTATTCGGACGAAGTACTGCACGTATTCCGCGCTTTCAAGCGGACCGGGAGCAGCAATCTGAACGGGACCGAAAAACAGGAGCACTACGAAGTCACCCTTGAAGATTGGCTTATAGAGAATCTGAACCAACGTTATGTAATTCCAGAGGATTTCAATGCCTATAAACAGCTCACTCGCCCAACAGCAAAGGGGATTTTTGGAAACCTGCACCTCTGGTTCCATGCGAGTCAGGGAAGGCAAGTCGAGAAAGATTACGCGGAACTCTGCAATCTACTGAATGTGCAGGCCTACCCGCATCTCTCCAAGATAAAGTCCACGATGGGCCTTGCACTTAATGAACTTGTGAAGATCAAGTACATCTCGAAATGGGATGTGCTGCCAATGACCAGTAAGAACGGATACAAAATCGTTCTTATGCCTGGCGCGGAGTTGCTTCGAGTACTTGACAACTCGCGGCCAGAACAACGCGAACTGAATACAGTATCGGTTGAAGAACCAAGTGCCGAAAATGACGATGCCGCAAAGCTCCTAATCAAGCACGGAATCACCGCCGCAAAGGCTCGGCAGCTCGTCGACCGCTTTGGTCCTGATACTGTTACCGACACCGTAGAGTACTTCGAAAGTGAAACGAGTGCAGGGAAGCGCAGCCGTGTCGATAATCCATCCGGATTGATCATCTGGTCCTTAGAAAACGGTGTAACAGTGCCGGCAGGTTTCATCAGCAGTCGCCGCAGAGAAACGTCACGTCAGGCATCGGAAAGAGACCGGGCTAAGCAAGAAGCTATACAGAACCTCCAAAACAACTATCAAAGTTGGGTCGATGCAAAGAGAAAGGAAGCTGTTGCCATCCAATATCCTGGGGAAAAGCTACTGGAAAAGGTAAAAGAAATTGTAAAGAGCAGGCGTACCGATCCATATTTTGTGAGGGCACCCGCAACGCAACGAGTCAATCTAGCGATGCAGATCATCAACAAAGATGTTCGCGATACCTTGGTACTTCCTTCCTTTGATGAATGGCGTTCAGAAAACAGCCAAATAAGTCTCTTCTGAGAGAGGCAATAGCTCAGAAGCCTCGAAGGCTGTTCGCAACCTTCCCAATTCAAAGGTTTTTTCAGGTTGGTTTACCTATGTAATTGGGGCTCTAAAGGGTAGGAGCGTCGCTCTGTCTGATTGCGGGACTATGGTTTCCCATGTTGGTGTTTCCGGCAGCCCTTCTGGGGACACTTCAAGAAACGGAACGCAACGTACGCTAAGGCGAATTCAGCTCACCTAGGCGTTTCGTAATCAGCTAGATCTAAGTAGAGAATGCGCCGCCCTTGGACAGGTGTCCCTCTTCTGATCTGCATATTGATGTTGGGAGCGCTGACCATGCACTTTAAAGTTCGAGATCCCCTAAAAAATTTCCTACCGGCACTCATCATTCTGATCCTTACTATCAGCATTTGTTTTGCTTCATTTTTTAGTCGACCCTAATTCATTCATCGCTCTAGTTAGATGGACGAATAGCGATCAAGGAAGCCGTTCAATATCAGTATCCGCGACGCCAAGGTATGGTCCACCAATCGCTCTCAGCAAAACCTACAAGCACATCTAAGTCGCCAAGGACTTCGTTGACTTTGACGCCATGACCCGGGGTAGCAAAAGTTCTTCATCGCGGGAGTTTCCAGCGGCTCTCCAATGGAGAGCGTTTGTGGGTTCGGCGGCAAGCGTTTATTGTTCTACTTACTAACATCGATGAACGCTACGACGCCAGTATCACCCTGTTACGGCCGCCCGTTTTTGCCGCATACAGTGCTAAGTCAGATCGGCTCAACAAGTTGCCAGGACTATCGCCTGCCGATACGGCGACGCCGATGCTAATTGTAAAGCGGATGGGTAGACCTTCAGGGGAAGTGACCTCCATCGCAGATGTCGCCGTGCGCACCCGTTCGGCCGTGGACATGGCCTCAGCCGCGTCGGTGTCGGGTAGCACCAACAGAAACTCCTCGCCGCCCCAACGCACCACCACATCTATTGATCTCAGCGTGTTTTTGCAGATTCGTACGAATGCACACAACACTGAATCTCCGGCGGTGTGTCCGAACCCGTCATTGATCGTTTTGAAATGGTCGATGTCCAGCATCAACACAGCGAACGGCCGCCCATTACGTGCCTGCCGATTGGCCTCCGCTATGAGGAACTCGTTGCCCTTTCGGCGGTTGTAGGCTCCAGTGAGAGAATCAACCGTCGCGAGCATCTTCATTTCGTCTTCCAGCCCCTTACGCTCGGTAATATCGCGCGAAACGACTACGAAACCACGCACGGTTCCGGACTCGTCCGGTAGTGCGGTGACGACGGAATTTCCCCAAAGGCGGGATCCATCGCGCTTTAACACCCAACCCTCTATCTCTGTGGATCCGATGCGCTGTGCCTCAGCCAGCAATAGGTCGATTCGCGGCCTATCAGGGTCGTCTGGAGGCTGTAACAAACTCATGCTGCGGCCCTCCACATCGGCAGCGAGCCAGCCGGCATATCGTTGCACGGACTGATTCCATTCTTCGATTAGGCCATCCATCGTGATCGTATAAATTGCGTAATCTCGTACGTTGTCAAAGATCGCGAAGAACTTCTTCCGATCAACGTATAACTTCTCCTCCTGCTTCGAGAGCCTGCTGACATCCGTTAGTACAGCCATATAAACGTTGTCTTTAATTTGATTAACTGTCAGCGAAAGGACCAGTTCCCGCTCGCCTGCGAGCGCTCTAAGCCACTGCTGTTCGACAATGGTTCCGGCGGGTCCGGCGAACCGTGCTACTCGCTGACGCAGATCGGGTGCGATGGGTGTCAGGGCTGAGAAGATATCTAGAAGTGTGTCAGATGTTGTGATGGACGCCAAGAGCGCTGACGCAACTGGGTTCATCATGTCGACTGTCCCGTCGGCACTAAATTTCACAACGCCGACGGGCATCAGATAAAGAAACTGAAGAAGGTCTTCCATAGCGGTCATCACGCCGGAGGCTGAGAATTACCTGAGTTCAACGGCGAGATACATCCGGTCCCGAGTAGGCTGCTTCAGTAGTCTCAGCCTAACCGCAGTAGGTCGCATACCCAGTGTGAAGACATAATCTATAACAGAGTCAATCGCCGGTTCGGTTTCGAATCGATGTGCCACCATGAAATTGTTTGTGCATGGCGCCACGGAGGAAAAGAAATTCCGTCCAAGGACGGTTGCTTTCGTCAGGCCTGACAATCGGCTTTCTGCCGTGTTATAGCTCGTAACCGTGCCGTCTTCCGACATTACCACTACTCCGAAGGGCAGCGTGTCCAGTTCGTTATCATCAGCCGCCTCCAACTGATTAAGCAGGGCTGTATCTCTGAAGTTGCAGTCCATATTCTTTGTCCTCGCGTTGTGCGTTACGACTGTTCTCATAAAGGCTTTAGCACCCGACGAAAAATCTATAAGCTTCGTCCAGCGGAGCTACGTTGGGCCTAATAGTATTCTTTTTCTTTCGCCAAGCGCACGCTATTCCGCTCATCAGTGACGGTCCGGCAGAGAACGCCATAACGCGCGAATTTTGTCCTTACATCAAAGCAAGAACGTGTGCCCATTTCCGATGCAAAAGTCTAGTCTTAGTTGCGGTTTGTAAGTCGTCCTCAAGCTGTTGCCCGCTTTTGATCTGATTAGGCCTTGGCGCAATAGTCAACCAGACTGCTTAGAGTCTGACCTTATCATTAGCTGTGTACGACGGATCCGGGCTCAAAGGTCGTGTGGACGGGTACGTGACCTACCAGTCTGGCTCACAGCTGAGGGCATCTATTGGCCTAGCCAAACCAAAGGTAAGTTTCTTCGGGCGCTCGGCTGTAGCCAGATGTGTCTCGATCCAGGACTCCAGTTCTCGGACCAGGATGCCTTGAGGCAACTCTGAATTTGGAACGATAAAAGCCTTTAGCCGCACACCCTCGTCGGGTCGCATCAAACGGACTGCAGCGTCCGCAACGCCGGGACGAGAAACCAACAAGCTGGCAATTCGTGCAGGATAAACGTTCGTCCCACCCACCTGCACCGAACCGTCCAGGCGTCCGGTGAGATAGAAGCTGCCGTCATCGCGAAATTGAATTCGATCCATAAGCTTAACCTGCATCCCCGAATTATGGAGGAGGTCAGTTTTCCAACGATTGTTTGTGGACGCAGGTTGCCAGTGCGGCATCAATCGATAAGTTTCTTCAGGCCATGCACGAGTGCCTATTCCAGAAGTTTCCGTCGAACCATAGATTTCCGTCATTCCGTGTAAGCCTCTTTCCATGAGCGAATCAATTAGCCGACGCGAGCAAGGAGCCGTTGAGACCACGCCATTAACGCCCGCAGGCCACTTCGTCAGTGTCCGGTTGAGAAATTCCCAATGTTCCGGAATAGAAACGACCAAGTCTCCACGCCGCAGCCAGTGATCTGGCCCAACCTGGCGTACACGCTTGTGAGATAAGACATCAATTCCGAGTTGGTCTGGCAGCATCGCGGTAAAGATAAACCCGTAAATATGATGAGCCAGCGCCAGAGCGACGGCGCGCCTTCGGGTAACAAACAGCTCAGCAAGATGACGAACCTCAACTTGCAGATGTGTAAATTCGTGTGTACATCGTTTCGGTGTGCCGGTCGAGCCGGACGTCCGGAACGTGATGTGGACGACACCGGCCTGCCACCCTGCCTCGATAATGTCTAGCCAATCCCCAAACGTCTTACCGGAAAAAACTTCGATGTCGAGGTTCGCTTCGGACAGGTGAAACATCTCGTTCGTAGCCGCCGCGAGCCCTATAACTTCCAGCGAGTCACAGCCGAGTGAATGTGAACCGTCACCGGCAATCTTTACATCTTCAGGCCACACCCCTGACAAGCGATGCGGAAATTCTTCGTCGCGGAAGACACCTCCCCTAGCAGCTTTGAGCTCTGTTTCGAGCAGGCTCTGAAGAACTCGGGCTAATGCATGGCGAGATAGAAAAGGCGATGACATATCCGGAGGAACTCTAGATCAATGTGTCAGTGTGAAGATACCTTGCGCTTTGACGCGGTTTCATATCGGCACGCTCAATTGAGCGAACCGTAGCCATCATTTCCTAAATAGCCTAGCCGCCCGGCTGTCTCTAGCTCAGAGGGCGTGAGCATCTGTTCTGCATTTGCACGCAGTCAAATAGCTCCACATGACAAGAATTCGCACGCCGGTGGGTTAAGACGCTCATTAGGGAACCTTCCGCAGCCTCTATTTTCAGGTGACCTTACGCCTCGAGCCGTCGTTGCCTCACCTTGCTTTCTTCTTGCCTGGCTTTAGCTTCGATGCGGAACTGATTGTTCTTGTGGGCGATGTTAGTCTCGCCTTTCGCGCCGCGAGGAGCCCTGGGTCGACTTCCTCCCTGATCGTCGGCGTGGAAGTGCGTGTCATCGCTTTTTTATCCAAATTCCCGAAATAATTCCGGTGCCCGCGGTATTTACGGATCTGCTCAGTTTTTAAGAAGTCGACGAGCAATGCGCGTGCTTCCTGTAAATGTGAGATTCGTCTATCAATCGCTAGTATTTCGTTGGTCATGGTTTCCTCGGCATCAGAACGGTTGTCTTGGTCTCACTACTTAAAGGAAAATCAACGAGGTGTAGTTTCTTCCTTCTATTGCCAACAGTGTAGCAATGCAGCTACTGCCGGGCCGCAGAAATCTTGCCCGTCTAGATATGTCAGGAGAGTTTCCTGTCGACCTACGGGGTCGCACCGCTTTTCTGCGCCTGGGGAAGATGGAGCAACTGTCACAGCCGCCTACGTCTCGCAGATTAATACGAAACTAGGATAATAACAACCTATGTTAGCGCAGTCTTATGCCACCGGATGACGGCGTCGTTGATTTTTGATATCGCGAGATTAGACCCCGTCTCTCTAACTCATATTTGAGTAAATCAATTTGTTAGGAGCCCTCTCGCGAAAGCATTACATTCGAAATATTTGCGCAAGAGTGGTGTGCATGAGTGTCATACCACCCCGCACCTCTCCGCGTGTAAAGAGACCAACAAAGAAACCAACAGTGACACGAACAAAGCGACGCGGCACTTTATTGAGCAGACCAGTTCCTCGAAATCTCCACTAGATCAACATAATTCCGTCATCACCACCCAGAATATGACCGCGTACTTATGGAGTCAGGGGCCGAGACGAAGCTCCGAGGTGACACGGCCCAGAAACGAAGACCGCGTACTTCTCCTTGGGTTGTAACGAAGGAGACTAGGCGCTTCATTGTTCGGCGTTCCCGCCATTTGGTTGTATCTTTGCAGAATCGATCCACTTTTTGCAGCCGCGATTCCTCGACGTGAATTCACCACTCGTTTCCCGGCATGATCCTCTTCATAAACTCGTCGAAGAGAGGCGCGGTGAAGGCTGTATCGCCGTGATTTGGACTCCAGATCATACCTTTGATCAAACTCGCTCGAAGGGGTCCCAAGGAGTTTGTGGGCTTACTAAGGATTGAGGCGATATCACCTGAGCGATGAGGCCCAGGACCGAGCTCCGCCATAGCACGCAGATAATGCTTTTCCTTCGGTGTGAGCCGGTCGAAGCGTACGCGAAGAAACTTTCATCGAGAGCGGCTATGGCTTCGGTCGAAGCTGCTCGGACGTCTTCGAGCGATAATCTCAGGGTGCCACTGGCCTCCAAATAAGCAAATGTCTACACCTCATAAATGTATGAAAATTAGTATCTTATATTGGATAGACTAATATTCCTCCCTGTTTGGGGGCCAGTTGACCTCGCCGCATTTTGGGACTTTCTGAGATTACATTCGAGTAGAAGGTTTATTTGGAGGCCACTCAAAGTGACGCTTCTCTACCATTTCGGCATCCACGGGTGCTTGTGTCGTAAGGAGGGCCGCGACCTCATAGTAAGCGAGCTGCCTGAAAGCGCTCGCCGGCGAATTCGTCCGCAACACGTGGACGACAGTAGGGAATTGTTCGGGCGTAGCTTGCGGGCAACGCAATCTGGCAAGAGTAGTGTTAAAAGGTAACGCCCATGGAGCACGCTCATCGTTCGGCCAGAGCCTGCAGAATGCGAAGGCCGCTCGATCCCAGAAAGTCGCTGACGACAATCGACAGTTTGATGTGCATCTCCTCCGGCAGATACTCGATTGACTGTGCATGCACACCCGGTCGCGGATGCTCTTTTGCGATCAGCAGCCGTACCAGCCGCTCTGCGTCCTTAAAGTCACTTGATGACGGTTCCGAGTTAACCCCCGGAACCAGCATGAGTACGTCATTGCCAAGACAAGCCTTCCTGATTCACGATCGACATGTCCGAAGTTGCCGAATTCGCTACGCAGTGGCCGAAGACTGTCCATGAATCCGGCTCGGCCTGGGCGTAAAGGTGCTAGAGGTCGTTCGCGTCCTTTTGCGACAGCTCGATCACGTTTGCCCGGGCCCAACTCCACTTCATCCTTATCTACGCGTCGAATAGTTGAGATCGCGATAAAGAGAACATCTAGCTAAATAAGGACATAATGCCGCGTTTAGTGTGGCATAATGTCCATATGGCTCAAGCTATCCACGCCGCTGAACAGTCCCGCTTTCTGATATCTCTGCGGCTCGATCTGGAAAGCGTCGAAGCGGGAGTGTCGGTCGAGACGATGACAAACTTCGTTTCGGCGTCCGGAGTGGATCTCAAGGACATTTACGACATCGTGATCCCAGCGCGGACGCTCAAGCATCGGCGCTCACGCAAGCAATCGCTTTCGCGGGACGAGTCCGACAAGTTGGCAAGGTTAGTGCGCGTCTTCGACCAGGCCGTGTCCGTCTTCGGTGATGTGGAGCAGGCACGTAAGTGGCTCAACAAGCCGAAGAAGCGCTTCGATGAACGGACTCCGCTCCAGATGCTTCGCACCGATTTCGGCGGCCGAATGGTCGAGGAAATGTTGGGACAAATCGACGAAGGTATGTTCGCCTAGTGGGAATAAAGGACCTGTGGCGTATCAGTAATCACCGGTCCCTCAGCGGAGAAGGCGGGCTCAAGTATGCGGCGCGATGGCATAGCGTGGGTCGTCGCATCGTCTATCTCGCAGAGTCGCCAGCCGGTGCAATGGTCGAAGTTCTCGTCCATCTGGAACTCGAAGATGATTTGCCAGTCGGATACACGCTTCTTCGCGTGAGGGTGCCGGATGATCTGCCGCTTGAAGAGATCAACGTTCCGAAGAGCAATGCATGGAAATCAAATCACAATCTCAGCCGAAGCCTCGGAGACGAGTGGCTCGCGAGAAGGACAACAGCCTTGGCGCGGGTTCCCTCTGCCCTCCTCCCAAACACATGGAACTACCTGCTCAATCCGTTGCATCGCGACGCGGAACTCATTCAGATCGTAGATAGCACGCGAGCTGAGTTCGATTCTCGGCTGCTAAAACACTTACGCGGCTGAGGCGATCGGGCCGATGGCCGACGAGCGCTAATAGACAGCCAACTCCGTCGATTTTTAGGCCAGTTGACCCCACCGCATTCGGATTTTCTGAAATTACAATTTGAATTGAAGTCTATTTTGAAAGCCACTCAAAAGTGGCGCTTCTGTACCAGCTCGGCATCAACGGTTTCTTGTGTCGTAAGGATGGCGGCAACCTCAGCGACCTCATAGTAAGCGAGGTGCCGAAGCGTTCGCCGGCGGATCATCCGCTCAGCGAAGAGCGCGCGAGGGTGGTTCGAGTGGCTCTCCGAGCGCATGTTCAGTGGCGCCACGGAACTGAACTCGGAGGGTAGGTGCTGAACCAGTATACCTACTAAAGTAGGAAGGGATGGTTGCTCTGTGCGGCAGATTTTACTGCAAGTGCGCGGGAGCCAACTCGAGAGGCGGAGATGACGATTTGAAGGCTTGGCCATCTGAAGTCCACGCTGTCGGGCCCATGACCAGTAACGGAAGTGATACCCTTGCCGAAATTCGCGCCGCTTCGCCAAATGTGCGCCAGAACCATTAGTTGGCACATTCTTGTTCGGATTATCTGGTACACGGTCGTTCCAGGCTTACCGCATGATCCGGGAAAGCGTCTAAAGCTTCATATTGCCTCGAAATGTGCCTTCCAACGGCATCCTATGTGACCGCAACGACTCGGCAGCAAACTCGTGCCGAACTATCGTGGCATTTACACTTTTGCGACTCTAGCCGATAAAGAACTTACAGATTCAGACTGTTTTTGCCGGTCCAGGTTCTTCGATGAAGAGTATACTTGCCGCCGTCTTGATTGCTCTTGGATGGGCATCAGCTGTCGATGCAGCAGTGCCCGGCACACTGATGACTCTGCACGCCGTTCATGAATTGAGCCATGACGAGGCTGCACAAGGGCCGACTGTATTCTTCGAGGCTACTGTTACCTATTACAGCGCTAAAGACGTAGACATGTTCGTTCAAGAGGGCGATGCGGCAGTCTATGTCCAATTTACAAAGGGCGCAAACCTGATTCCAGGCGATCGGGTACGTGTGGAGGGTCACGCGCGTGATAGTTTCCGTCCTGACGTGGTTGGTGATCGCGTAACATTTTTGCGTCACGGTGCGTTACCCGAGCCAGTGCGTGCTACTTTCGACCAGATGATTCGCGGACAACTGGATTGCATGCGGATGAAGGTGCGCGGCGTGGTCCGCAGCGCCAATATGGTGACCGAAGACGGTTCACGCGTCATCAAGTTTCATATGGTCGTGGACGGCGGGTATGTTAATGGCCTTGTGGTGAGTGACGAGGCGCACGCGACAGGCGATCTTCTTGACGCCGAGGTTGAGGTGACCGCAGTCGTTGCCGGCAGCTTCGACAGCAAGATGCAATTGACAGGAATTCTGCTCGAGATTCCCAATTTGTCTGACATCCGAATTGTGAAGCGCGCAAGTGCCGGCCCATGGACACTTCCTCTCATCCCCATGGACCGGATTCTCTCTGTCTATCACGTGGACGATCAGACCCAGAGGGTCCGGGTACACGGGATCATCACTTACTATCAACCCGGAGCGGCAGTCGTGCTTCAGGACGGCACAAGGAGCATCTGGATTTCGACTCGTACAGATGAGCCCTTGCAGCTTGGTGACGAAGCCGACGCGACAGGATTTCCAGAATCGCACGATCACATGCTGACGCTGGCCGACGGTGAAATCCAGGACAACCACATTTCGGCGCCCGTCAAGCCTCAACGGGCCACATGGCAAGAGCTAGGTTTCTGGAGCCACGACAATCTTAGCGGACACCAGACTGACTTAGTGTCGATCGAAGGTCAGGTAACGACGGAAGCGCGGTTGGCAACTCAGGACGAGTATGTACTTGTGTCCGGCGGGCGCATGCTCACGGCCATCTACCGTCATCCGCCTGGCGACACCGAGCTTTTGCCCATGAAGCTGATACCGCTTGGGTCGAAGATCAGGGTGACCGGCATTTGCTCCATGTTGGATACGAACTCGGTCAACCCAGGCTTTGAATCCTCCTTCAACATTTTGTTGCGCTCCTTCGACGATATTACGGTTGTTGAGAAACCCTCGATAGTAAATGTGCGCAGTCTGTTGATCCTTGTTGGCTTTCTATTGGGCCTGGTATTGGTTGTGGGTGCAAGGGGTTGGTCGCTCGACCGCAAGGTAAAGAGACAGGCGGTTGCGATGGCGGCGCGCATCGAGAGAGAAGCCAAGCTCGAGCGGCACCGCAGCGCTATCCTCGAGGACATTCACGGAAAGCGCCCCCTGGACGAGATCCTTCTCGAGACAACAAACATGGTCTCGTTGCGGCTCAACGGCGCGCCTTGCTGGTGCAGAACTGTCGATGGAACACAATCTGGGAATCGGCCGCCCGACGTTACGAACATGCGCGTGGTTCGCGAACAGATACCTGTCCGTTCCGTTTCGCCGCTCGCCGAAATATTCGTTGCCCTCGATGCAGATTCTTTGCGGGACTCCACGGAGTCCGAGACCATGTCGATGGCCGCCGGGCTTGCATTTCTGGCAATCGAATCCAGGCGTGTTTATTCGGACCTGTTGCAGCGCTCAGAGTTCGATTCGCTGACCGGACTTCACAATCGCTTCTCCTTCGAGAGACGCGTACGAACAGCTCTCGAAGAAGTACATCAACGGGATGGAATCCACGGACTCATCTACATCGATCTTGATCAGTTCAAATCGATAAACGACCGGTACGGCCACCGAGTCGGGGACATGTACCTGCAGGAAGCTTCCGTACGAATGAAGCGTCAGCTTCGCAACGTGGACATGTTGGCGCGCTACGGGGGTGATGAGTTCACTGCATTCGTACCTAGGGTTCGCAGTAAGACCGATATGGAGGATGTGACCGAACGCCTGAAGCGGTGTTTTGACGAGCCGTACCTGCTCGAAGGCCATTCCTTCCAAGGTTCAGCCAGTGTTGGGATTGCGCTGTATCCGGAAGATGGCGAGAGTATGACCTGCTTGCTAAGCACCGCCGACGCTGCGATGTATGTCGCCAAACAGACCAGAGGTGAAACTGTTCACGAACTTGGACACAACACTGACCATGTAAGCTAATATTCATCTTCGAGTGAAGTGAATGCACATAGCCCTGAGTAAAAGCTTTATGGATATTCTGGTATTCGAAAATGATAAGGAATCGCGTCTCTGATCGAGCGTGATTCGAAGACTGGCCCCGGCCCTTGTGGATCAGCCCCCACCAACGTTCTCACGAAGCCGGTCAACAGACGGCTGTTTTCCGCCGCCTTCGTCATACGATCGGCCGATCTAAGCGCATGGCTACTGAGAAGATATCCGGATATCACGGATATACTCAGCAGACCTGGCATGAGCAACATCGACGCACCGCGATAATCTCAGGGTGCCACTGGCCTCCAAATAAGCAAGTGTCAACACCTCATAAATGTATGAAAATTAGTATCTTATATTGGATAAACTAATATTCCTCCCTGTTTGGGGGCCAGTTGACCTCGCCGCATTTTGGGACTTTCTGAGATTACATTCGAGTAGAAGGTTTATTTGGAGCCCACTCAAAGTGACGCTTCTCTACCAATTCAGCATCCACGGGTGCTTGTGTCGTAAGGAGGGTCGCGACCTCATAGTAAGCGAGCTGCCTGAAAGCGCTCGCCGGCAGATCATCCGCTCAGCAAAGAAGGCGCGAGGGCGGTTCGAGTGGCTCTGCGAGCGCATGTTCAGACGCAAACGATTTTTGCGCTGCCGAGATCTCGCCTACAAAATCGACGCGTACCAACCCCCGCGGCCCTGGATTAGCCGTTCCTGCATAAGTGAATCTGCAGGAACGGCTTTTTAGTCAGCGTCCAACTACGATGACCGAGAAGGTACCGGGAATCGGAGTGGGGCGGTATTGCAGTTCTTCGGAGGCAGTTTCGGTATTCTTGCCGAATTTTGAGGTTAGGAGGTATGCCTTGGCATCCTTCAGGCTGACGATCATTGTTCTGGCGCCGGGATCAGTCTTGACCCGCTGGAGTTTGGAGTATTTGAGTGGGGAGTCTCGGCGAAAGATCAGAAGCGAACCTTCGGGGTCGGCTACAAAGAGCAAGTTGTGTTTAGCGTCGAAGTCAATGTCGCCGGCGTTGGCTGGGGCGTCGGCTATTTCGGTGACTTTTCCCGTGTCAGCGTTGACGGCAACGAGTTTGTGATCTTCGCAGGTGGTGAAGAGCTGGTGACGGACGCTGTCGATCGCGAGACCGCTGGGACCGGTGCATGGCGCTAGTTGCCAGGACGATGTGACTTTCTTTGCGGCGGCGTCGATGCGAGTGATCTCGCCAGGTGCAGGAAGCGCGACGAAGATGGCGCCGTTGCCATCGCCTACGGCGGAGCTGGGCCGCCCGGGAAGTAGGATGGTTTCGGTGACCTGATTGGTGGCGCTGTCGATGACGGTTACGCTGCGGCCGCGCGAGTTGAATACAAGGACGGATTTAGAGACGGGATCGAAGACGATAGCGGCGGGAACTGCTCCAGTCGGAATGGATGTGACCAGTTTGAGTGTGGAGCGGTCGAAGAGACGGACGAAGCCGGCGCTACCGTCGGTGACATCGGTGACGTAGCCGTATTTGCCGGAGTCATCGAGGCAATGTTGCGGATGTTCTTCATGTCTGGAACTTCGCCGATGACCCTGCCAGTCTCGGTGTCGACGACCATCACACGATTTGTGCGCGGGATGTAGAGAGATGGGTGGGAGCATCGAGAACGAGAAAGCCCCAGCCTCCTTTGCCGCCGAGGTTCCACTGGTCCTGCACATGAAATTGGGGAAGAGCTGTTGGCGTCGCTGCCAGAAGTAAGTGCGTCCCACAGGCTAATGTTATGCCGAGTACGAGTAAGGTCAAAGTTAGTTTGAGTATTTGCTGTAAGTAGGTATTTATTTTATTCATGGCCAGTTTCTTTTTCGAAAAGTACTTCGGGGTACCTGGTGCAGTTATTTGTAGCCAGAGCCGGAGTCCTTATCCGTGAGTGTCGCTACTCCAGAAATCTCGCAAACGTCGGAAAGCGGAATGTAGGGTAATCGGATTCCTCGTGTAGCGATGGCATAAAACTGATGCCAGACCAGATACAGAACGGCTCGGTTGAACATCTCAACGAAGTTGTCGGGTAGGTCGGCTGTCAAGTCCAGTTGCACAAACTCCCTTGCGGATTGCCGTGTGGTCTGGATCGCGGTTCTTACTGCGTTCAGGTTTGGGCACGCGCGGCTCCCGGTATATAAGGCGAGGCCGGTTTTCATGCTCGCACCCGACTCGGGTAGCTAATATCCTTGTCGTCCCACGTGCCATTCCAAATGGCTGATGTCGCTTGTTCAAATAGCCAACTAGCTCGATCCAATTCAAGCAGGGAATAAAAGAGGGGGACTCGGGCCAGCGGATGAGGTAGTCCCAAAACCAGGCTGGCTTCTGCCATGTCTCCTCCGCTCTTCTGCGATATCAATGACCATTTCATTCGGGCAATCTTGCTGAGAGTAAGCCGCCCAGTGCTGTCCAGTTTGCGCAGCCAAGGCTTGAGGCGCTTTTCATATGTCTCAAGCGGTTCACGAAATAGTTCTGGGCGTGAGCCTTGAAGCCGTCTGTGCCATTCGCGCAGAAGAGTATCTGCGACGGGATGTATCGGGTAAGAGAGATGTAGCGTGCGAACAATTTCCATTCCGGGCACTTTGGGGCGTTCCGCCTTATACAGAGGCTCGATCGCGCGCCAACACCAACGGGATACCTCTTGCTCTTGCTTCGAGGGTACAAACAGAAAGTTGCCTTCCGAAACACGGTCATGCCGTATGCTCGCTGATGCCGCAATCGGTCGTGCCGTTTCCAAACTGACTGCGATCAACGTGCAATTTTCGAGCTCCACTTCGTCAACTTGCCCCGAACGTGCAGCTTTTGCGGTCGAAACCAAAGTTTGCAACAGAGTTTCCTGGATCTCTTTTGGCCGGAGGTGTATCGCTGACCAGGGCATGCGGTCTTTGTCAATCTCGATCGTCATCGCACGTTTCCGCGCAGCGGCGAGTTTTCCAGGGGTGCTACCGCACTGTTGTTTGTCGCCTTGTCGTGCGGATCCCCTGCCAAAGCTAGTTCGGCCGGATCCACGTCGTGTGCAAGTGCCTGCTCAGAAGAGCAGAGCCTGCTCAGAAGAGCAGAGCATGCTCAAAAGTGGCTTCACATTTTGAGGAGTTTATTCCTCTTATGATTTCGCTCGTTGCTTCAGTAGCTCGGACGGAAGGCCGCTGGCCCGTGTTCTGATCCGTCAACGAATCCCCATTTATATGCTGTGGGGTGGCCACAATCCTCAGGTCCCGATTGTGATCGAGACCTGAAGCATTCCAAATAGATATCAAACTGGGCGAAGCTTTGCAAGCTATGGCTAGATTTTCCGGTACACTTTCGATTTTTACACTACATATTTCTGCGACGTCCACTTGTCTCCCGTCAATGCCTCCTCGCCCGTCCAGCGGGGTGCCGTTCGCACTTCGTTTTGAACCATTCGGCGACTCTGGGTTTGTAGGTGAACTATGGCATCCCTCCGCTAACTCATCCGACAAAGGCCGCTTGACGACTAAGATAATTTTTTTTACTTTATGGTTAATTATTACGAACGGATCCAACGCCTCAATTGATTTCTGCATCGGAGGATTATCACTCGAGGTATCCCATGAATTCCTTTCGTCTGCCTATAACTATCGCCCTTCTTTGCGTCCTAGCGTTCACAGGTTCAGCCTATGCGAACACTTATGACTTTTCAGTAACTGGATCATCCGGAACGTTCAGCGGAGCTGGAACTCTCACTGCAACATCGATTGGGAGCGGAGAATATCTGATCACTGCTATTACTGGTACCGGGGTAACAGGATTAATCGCACCCGGAAGCTTTAATGGCAACGATGATCTACTCTTTCCCTCAAGCCTGCCACAGTTAAGTTCGAATGGATTTAGCTTTATAGACGTAAACGGGCCTGATAAGTTCGACGTAAATATTTTTAATAATGGCTCGGGGTATTTCGCTTATCTACAAGATGAGGACCACTTTACCGAAACCGTCCCTGTCACGTTTGCGCTTACCGCGACAATTCCAGAGCCTTCTACGCTAATCCTGCTGAGTACAGGCATCTTTGGCCTAACTGGGGTTGTGCGCCGCAATTCCTTCTGATACCCGGCCGAACGCGTCGGCCTATAGCAAAGCACTCATAATGTTCGGAACTGACGATGTCTTCTAGGGCAAGACCGATCCTTCACCACCATTAGGCTGATAACCGATATGGCCGATGACTGGCAGGCGGTTGCCTGGGAGGGCGTCTACCTGCCTCTATTAGGCTGATGCGATTCTCCTATGGTTTCCATCGTGACGTTGCCGTATCCACATTATCTGCTGTCGACAGGACGTTTCGCGCCATTGCGGCGTACTCCATCGGTTGTTGCAAATACGTCAGGAACAACATCTCGGAGTTATGGGCGGCTCATCTCGAGATCAAGGGAGCGGGGCAATGTGCATGATCCGCTACAGCTGCAGCGACTTGGCCGCACTGGTCATAAAAAGTGGCCTAATACCAACGATGCATCAATTGCAATTCTCTACACTACAGAGTCTAAACAATGCCAGCAGGCTAATGGCGCTGTTCGTTTGTTACGGCAACATTATGCAGCATCGACGTGGCCAAAGAGACAGCGCTCTTTGGCCCCAGATCTCCCGCTGAAAGAGAATTGACCAAAGAGGGGTGCTGTATCAGGTTTTCCATGACTCCGTGTGGTTGCCACATGGAGTTGCGTATGTACATACGCAACTCAGCCCCGTGGCACAGTTGGTGCGCCTGGGTGATTCCCTAGAATGTGGTATTTCAGCTTGAGTTTGGTCGATTGAGGTGTTAATCTCGTGCAGAGGATGGCGAACAAATGGAGAAGCTTGAGTCTGCATACCCAGATGATGATTTTAAGTTGGTGTCTCCACCTGACATCAGCGGAGAGTTGTTTGTGAAGGCCGTACTCGAGGACATGGAGCACCCTCAGCCAAAGCGTCCACTTCAATGCGTAACCGTAAAGATGCCCTTGCCGTCATATCTCAGAATGAAGCGAGCCGCCCAAAAGTGGAATTTGACCTATACCGATGTGATCAATTTCTGCACTCAACGCGTGGTCCCGATACTCGAGACGCCATCTGGTAAAGTTGCCGAGATGCTCGAACAGCATCGCATCGAAGGCGAAAACCGAAAAGCAATCCGATCCTTGAGGCTAAAGTCTTATGTTCCGGATTGATTCGCTGAAATACAGATGTTGAATCCTGGGCTGCTGATGCAGCTGTGCTGTTGATGCAGCTGTGCTGTTGATGCGATCTGATCGATGGCGGACAAGCGATTGCACCAGTTCCCAAATAAAACCACAACGATAATGAGACTTATGTCTTAATTATTACGTCGGCGGTCCCTGAACCGCATGCGACCTATCTTAGGTCTCGTTAGAGTTCGTGGCGGAAGCGGTGCGGCTCCAAAATCCGACCGTGATTCTCGTTGCGCACGCTGCCAGGTTCAGTTCCTGATCATTTGAAAAGCGGTTCCGTTTCCGGACGTAGCCGCACCGGCGATGGCGAGGACGCCGCGCGCAGGCAGGAGCTGGAATACGGTGCTCGAACTTAGAACAATTGAAGGACAGACTGACATTTATGGGGAGACGAGTTTTAAATCGTCCCCTGCATCCCCTTCGCCCCCAGGGGATGAAAGATACGCTGGTCCCTGTATACCTTTCATCCCGTGGGTCAGGGATGATACATCCCCACCACCTGGCCCTCTTTCATCCCCTCCCCGTGGGGTCGAATCATCCCCACAATATAGAGAAGGCTCTTTAGGGCAGTTTTTAATCGGGACGGTTGAAGAAATATAAACCGAGCTTTTATTGCGACGACGACGTTCTGTCTCGTTTTTATGATAATGAACGGAAACGCAAATAGCCGGCTATTCACATAAATGACTCGCAATGATGTTTCTGTCATGACTTTCGCTTTTTCTGCTTGAATAGGGAAGCGTCATGCAATAGTGTTGGGTACATGACAAAGCCACGCAGAGCTACATTTTGGCTGAAGACTACCGAGGTAGCATCAATTCTCGGTATATCTCAAAGAACCATACTGAGAAAACTTGCAGCAGGAAAGTTCGCCGAACCTGCGCGCGATCCACATAACAACTATCGCTTGTGGAGACCCGAAGAAGTTGAACTAATACACCAGCAGCTTTCTAGAGAAAGTTTGTGATTCGGCTCGTAATCTCGAATCAACGTGGCGGTGTTTCCAAAACAACTACCGCGACTACTTTGGCTCGGGAGTTTGCAGATAGAAACAAGAGGGTTTTAGTTGTGGACACTGACCCACAGGGGTCTGTTAGCAGTGTCCTCAGCTTAAAACCCGAGTATGGGCTTTATAACTTCGTTATAGAAAAACTTCGATTGGATGATTGCATAGTCCCAGTCAGCAAAAACCTCCATGTCTTGTGTTCCAGTCGAGAAACTACCAAAGTCGAGACTATCTTGATGGGAAACGTGGCGAGGGAACATGCATTTACTCAATTATTTTCCATGGTTGACAAAAATTATGATGTCGTTCTCATTGACGTAAGCCCTTCTATTACGCTCCTTCAAACCTGCGCGATGGTTTACGCCGAACAAGTCTTAATTCCGATAGGGATGGATACCCTGTCGTTCCAGGGAGCCATGGCTTCAATTGAGGCCTCTAGGTCGCTCAATCAACTTCTGAGAGCCAACATCCGGACTGTGGGACTATTGCCGGTAATGGTGGATAGGCGTCTGGCGATGACCACCACTGTTCTGGAGGGGCTCGAAGGCCTATCTGTGGGAATGAACATTCCCCTTCTTCATGCGATACGAACTGACCAGAACGTAACCAAAGCCGCCCGAGCGGGGCAGTTTCTTATCGACTACGATCCCAAATGCAAGGCTGTTGAGGACTACCACCAGGTAGCAGATGAGTTGCAATTCCTCTTCAAGGAAGAAGTACATGGGAGAACTGCTAACACGTAATGCTCGCAAGCGTAAGATCGCTCCCCTAAACTATATCGAAGCTGCATGCGCCCCCGCTCTGAAGGGGATGACTTCGTTTCTGGACCTGAAACCTGAGGATATTCGCAACGGTCATTTTACAAACCTAGCCAAGACCACCCAAACTACTCCACTGATCGGACTAGTACCTCCGCTCGTTTCACTGGTTCATACATACCCTGGGGATGAAACGTCGTCAGGGTATGTATGGAGCGCAGTAGCCCCGAATTACGCTGGGGATGAAGCGCACCCTGGGGATGAAACGTTGCCAGGGCGCTATCGCGATGAAACATCCCATAGCTCTGCAACAACAGCCCGTGCATCCGCTTGGCTCTTGTCCTCCTCCACCGCAGATGGTCTCAAACCGGGGTGCGGACGCTCAAAGGTCAGGAAGTGCGTCCTCGCACAAGATGGGCATTCACTAGGCGAGGAGGCGATCTATCAGCTTCTATGGAGAACCGGAAAATCTGAAAGTCTAGATCCAAATGATTCGCGTACGAATCGTATCGGGGCCGCCGAGATCAGCTTCAAAGTGAATATGGCAAAGAAGAACGTGCGACAAAATCTTTCGCGCCTTTTTGAAAAATTAGCTTTTGAAATCATAGAAAACTTCGACACGATGAACTCACGGGCTCGTCTTTATCGCGTGTTTTCTTATAAGCAGATACTAGAACGCCGTCGTGCTGCTGGCATGTTGTATGTAGTCCGCAACAAGGGCGTCGTGTTTTGTAATGCGGACGGGACGGAACAGTATTCGCCCCCAGGGGTGGTTTCATCCCCAGGGGTCGAAACAGATATACGGCCTGCCCCATCAAAGAAAAGAAAGAAAAGTTCTGCATTAGTTAGGCCGTCTGCTAACTCAAAAGGTGAAAGCATGTCAGACGCCGACGGCACCGACAGCGAAGACGTGAAAACTGTCGCATCCGCCTTGAATCGCTACTGGACGGTCGATGAAGCGGCGGCGCGTCAACTACTCCGCGATTGCCGCCATGTGCGTGCTGATGCAAACGCTGATGAGATTGCCTTTTTTGTAAGAGAAAAACTCGAAATGGCCCGGTCAAACCGAAACATCATCAATCCGACCGGCCTTATTCTCGCTACAGTGCCGCAATTGTTTGCTGGGTCGTCCTTCGATGAATTTAGGCGGCGCTTAGAATATCAGGCCTCGCTTGTCGCAGACGAAGAAGAGAGACGCCAGCAGCAGCAACGTGAACTCGAGATCTGGCTCGCGCAAGAGCGAGACCACTTTGAATCGATCGTGAGCGATCTTTCCCTAGGTCAAGAAGAACGCGATCACGCAGAGAAGCGTCTTCGGCAAGCCGCCATGTGGAACCATTAAGTCGCGGAATTGAAGATTTGTCGTACAACTGAGTTATGTCGTCACTCAAGCGTCTCGCTCCTGATCTCCGATATGGCGGGGCGATACGCGTCCGGTCGTTGGCGCTCCGCTCCGTGAAGGTCTGTAGGACGAAGAGAATAAGAACGACTAGACTAATTCCGCACCATGTCAGCGTTTGCCTGCATTTGCGTCGCTCTAATAACGTACCTCCAGTCCTTCTTTCTCGTGGCTAGAAACGACGAGGTGGATGGAGTATTGAGCAGTAAACCCTGAAGCGGTCTCAGGCGAGCGGCATGAGAATCTAGGACTTGGCTGACGAAGCCTGAAAAACGACAACGAGTTGTTCTACCAGCAAACGAGACACTTTTGCGGTAGAGAATAGGCCATGTCGATCGATATGCGAGCAAGACATGGACCATAAAACACGATCACTCGCTAGTGTGGGCGCAAAATGAAAAATCCTGCGGGATCCGGTCGGGTTGCCGTCTGAGATCCGCGCTTCGGAACGGCACTTTGGATAGTCCTGAAACGCCCGAATTTCTAAGCTTGCCTTACCTAGGGTAACGGTGGCCGCGTTCACCCAACAAAATGCCTCGCCGCGTATTTTTCTCCCATCCGTAAGGCTGTGTATCCGATTCGGAATTGATTCAGACTCAGAAGTAGCCATTTGGCTCAGTACAATCTTCTGTCTAATAGCTTCCATTCGAGCGTCGCTATTCTTGCGACCCAACGTCAGCTCATGATTTGCCCTTATGAAGTCATCGTAATCTGTCATTTAGTCCTCCATTGAGCCTAACAAGTAGTGCAAAGATTAAAATGTATATTCCTTACCGTCAACACAGTCCAAGTTGTTGTAGCTACTTTAGGGGCTGTCTCTTACTCCACTGCATGTTACTCGATGCTGAACGCGTAACACAGCGACCGCCCCAGCTCAGGGCTATTACTTCAGCTATAAGATGGGAAACTAGCGCCCTTTTCGGTTGCACTACCGAAAGAAGAGTACTATAGTCATCACCACCTTAGTGTTGACGATCGCACGGAAGTCTCTAGCATCGATTAATGAAAAATCGGTGTAATCAATAAACGGATCCAACTGGTTTGTACTCTTTCCGGGAGCCGTGATTATGCATAGTCATTATATTCAGTTACTGTTGCCTTTGTATGTGGCCGTCAATCTGATCTGCGGCACGGTACTTCATTTCGCCACTCTTTGCTCTGCCTCCGAACCTCCAACAACGAAGGAACTAGCAGTTTACTTCGTGATTTGTGTCCTCTTCGGGGTGCCGTTGCTCCTGGCTGCAGTAGCGTGGCAGCTATTCAAGCTTATTTTGATAATTATCGAACGGCAATTGAGCTGGTTTAGTGAAGAACCTCTCCAGCTACCAAAGCCGGAATTACACAGTCGATGGCATTCAAAGCATTTTGGCGGCAAATAATTGCTACCAACATCGCCAAGCGAAGACTTATCAACCATTGAGCAAATAAATAGGCTTAATCAAGTAAATATAGTCACGCCATCGCTTATCGTCATAAATTATTATCGGTATTCACTCCAAATATGTTTGTTGATGCTCTAATTGCGACGTTTGGGGGTAGCGATGTCGTTAGATCACTTTGTCGGTCCGGCGCAGTTTGTGCAGGAGCCAGTTATTTCGAATCGACCGAATGCCACCGACCGCGATGGCCCTGTAATCCTCACGTCTCTACCGGTCCAGTCCATACCTTATTTCGCAAGGGTAGCGGTTGATCTAATAACGATAGCGATTGTTGGATTAATCGGCCTGCACATACAGACGTTAAGCGACCTTCAGATGGCGAATGGTTCCATCGCGCTTGCTGAAATAATTCACTTTCATTCAATACTCTATGTCGCATATGTTACTTGGTTTGCGACATGTCTTATCTTCTTCATGCAGACTGCAGGACTCTATGTTCACACGATGAGCCACAGTGGCATGGATGAGCAGCGTAGGACACTCCAAGCAACACTGACCGCTGGCTTCGTCCTCTGTGGCACAGCCTACCTGTCACACGGAGAAGTGATATCACGCCAAGCAATATTGGTTTTCGTTCTGGGAGCTGCCCTGATGCTGTCGTTTAGAAGAGCATTATGGCGTCGTATGGCTTACCGTCGGTACCGCGAAGATATCGATACTCGGAATATCCTTATAGTCGGAACTGGTGAAGTAGCTCAACAGTTGCGTACACATCTGAAATCGCTGAAACACCTCGGGTTTCGCTTCAAAGGTTTTGTTTCGCTTTCGGAGGCTGAAGCGAAGCACTATAATTCAGAGCTCATCGGAGACATTTGCGACTGCCTTTCGCTGGCAAAATTGCATTTCGTGGATGAGATATTCATTTCCGTCCCTGCTGAACGCGAGCTTGTGATTGATCTGGTACAGAGAGCACGCGAAGTAGGAATCGATGTCCGCATTGTGCCGGACCTGTACACAGGGTTGGCACGGAAAGTGCCGGTAGAATTTGTCGGGCAGATTCCGACCTTGCGGCTGCATTGCAATGAGCTCGATTTCGGTTCAGTCCTTTTAAAACGTGCTCTTGATCTAAGCCTGACTTCACTGGCTTTGCTGATGCTTATGCCGCTATTTCTGGTGATTGCGCTCGCAATTCGCTTGGACTCGCCCGGGCCAATTCTTTACCGCTCCGAACGTATTGGCCGAAAAGGCCGGACCTTCACGTTCTATAAATTTCGCACAATGGTTAAAAATGCGGACGCGCTGAAGGCCACAATGGAGCACAGAAACGAGCGCGATAGCGTACTGTTCAAGATCACCGATGACCCGCGTGTTACCAGAGTAGGAGGTATATTGCGGAAATACTCAATGGATGAGATTCCGCAATTTTTAAACGTCTTGTTCGGCGATATGAGCCTGGTCGGACCGCGCCCTCCCCTTTCTGCGGAGGTGGAGAAATATGAGCTTTCCCATCTGCGACGGCTGGAGGTGTTGCCTGGTATGACTGGGTTATGGCAGGTTGAGGGAAGGCAGAACCCGTCCTTCGAAAGCTATATTTCGCTGGATACAGCCTATGTTGAAAATTGGTCAATATGGCTCGATCTAAAAATTTTGCTGCGCACAGTAAACGTTGTAGTACAAGGCACGGGAACATAAGCAATGTTCTGATCTGATTTAGAGTAGTGGCCGCTACAATCCGGGTAGGGTTGGGATCATATCAACACTGAGGTCAACGCGCCTGAACGTGATAAACGTGGGATACGCCGGTCCACGAAGATCTGCCCGCCAAATAACCTTGACTTAGAGGTGTCATGAGAAAGAAAATTCGCAACGTCCTAAAGCAGGTTCTTCCCACCAAAATCTTTCAGCGAATCATTGCGATGAGGTCTCGAAAATGGCAGATGAAGTTTCTCAAGCAGGATGGCTGGTTGGACAAAGTGCAGACGTACGTTGCTCAGCATGGCTTGAGGGTTCAGAACGGACCCTTCAAAGGAATGGTTTATCCTCGTGCGGCGGCGGCAATCCGCTGGTGCGTGCCGCAGCTAATGGGCACCTATGAACAGGAACTGCACCCGTTTCTTCTGGAAGCCTCGACGCGTCAGTATGACTGCGTAATCGACATCGGCAGCGCCGAGGGGTATTACGCTTGCGGACTGGCTCGAATGCTTGGTGTGCCTGTATACGCATATGACCCAGAGCCAATCGAAAAAGCGTACGCAGCAGAGATGGCGCAGCTTAACGGGGTCTCTAATCTGGTGACAATGGGAAACCTCTTCTCCCCTGATGACATGAAGGCGTTTTCATCCAAAAGGGCACTCGTCCTGTGCGATTGCGAGGGCTTCGAGGAAGTGCTGTTCACTCCCGAGACTCTTGAGGATACGCGGAAATGGGACATGATCGTCGAGCTGCATGGTTCGGCGATTCAGAATCTGCCACCGCTGAATTGGCCCCACAGGACTACTCTGCTTCTTCCGATCCAGCACCGCGCAGGCATGGAGAACGAACTTAGGAGTCAACAGCAGAGCTTCCTCATCTGTGAGGCATGAGGCTCGTAGGATAGACGGCGTCCCGCCAAACCCCGAGCCAGCTACACCCTTTCCAACCACTCAAAGACTGCCCCACACGGCCGACCAAAGCACAATTCAGAGCACTTGCGGTTTCTCTGCGCCTGCTACGTGGACATTGACTACTACAATCTTGGCCTGACGGTGCGCGAGGTACGTGCCGAACTTGAGCGCATGTGGAAGAGCGGCGTGCTTCCCGAAGCGCGGTCATGGGCCATCGACAAAACAGATGGCTCATGAGGGGGACAACCCCACATGACGTACTCGGTGGTCATGGGCGGAGCGGAGTATTTATCAGAAATAGAACTTGACGTTAAATGACCTTTGCCTGGGTTGCGCGTCGCCCAAAGAGGCCCAACAGCACAGCGATCGTTAAGGTCGGCGTGTTAATGCTCGCCGGCCTTGTGTGAGGAATCCTTCTGTCGGAAATTTCGAAGGCGCAATTAACATGAGCTTCCGAAATGCGTCTACCTAATAGCACATGTAAGATAGTTGCGAATTAGGTAGGCTGGCGCCTGGGTCCCCAGCCAGAAGCGCCAGCAAACCCACGACGACAGCAACACATCTGAATAAAGCTTCACGACAAGTGGTTCTTTGACGGTTCCACCATCCACAAAGACTGCGGAGACCCTGCCCTGGGGCTCCGGGAGAGCTTGCCTGAGCCTGTCTGTCTGATCTCTTTGCCCGCCGGCGTTAGTTGGATGGCTTTCTTTTCAAGCGTATGAAAGACCGCTCATCCTTTGAGGAAAGCGGCGAGCCGAGCAGCTGCGTGCCGGCTCACTCCCCGGATGAAGTTACCGTGCAATCCGCGCCATGAGATCGGGAACTGTTACGCAGCGGTTGCGGGTGCCGCATGATCGTTGTGTTGCTTTGCCAAGAATCCTATTAGAAAACACATGAGCGGAGCCATTGCATATCGGCCTTGTCCGAGCCAGTTCCCAAACATGGCCGCGAAGATACCTGCCAGGCAGTAGCCCATCTGCTTGTTTCCATAGGTGAGGTATTCCAGCAGGTAGCGCCCTGTCTGGTAAATCATCAGGAGGAAGCAGACGCCACCAACGACTCCCATGGCCATGAATGCGTCGCTGATATCTATCTCTGTGGAACCAGTCGTTGCTCCCGCGCTGTCAGCGAATTTTCCGGCTCCCAACGTGGTGGATCCGAGTCCATAGCCCACTGGATTCGTGAAGCCAACTAGGATACCGGAGGTGAACATCCCTGCGTGGGCACCGGCTGTCGATTTCTTGTCGTCTAGGGGATTGGCGAGTCCTTGGACGACATGACTGGTTGCAAAATCTGCTTTGGAGGACTTGGAGGTAGTTGCAGCTTCACTAGCCGCAGCATGACCGACCGTGTACACCAGAGCTCCAAGTCCCAACACAATGGCGAAAATCAGGCGAGGGATGACCTTGGCACGATTATGGGCGTATCCTCGCACTGCCCACATGACAGCATATCCAAGGATAACTTTAATGATGGTAGTGCGGGATGAGGCGAGAACGATACTCCAAAAGAGGACCGGCAGGAAAAGGGTATAAATTGCCTTTTTGGAGGTAAAGAGCGGGCCAACTATCATGCACGTGACCAACATCAGTTCCATGAACTCGATGCCATTGACCGAGAACCCGAAAGAGCGGACCTTACCGGCTGCCAGGAAAAGCGAGTTTAAGCCACTGGCGACCGCCGCATCGATCCACGTCTGTTCCCATGGCAGGAAGCCAACGAAGTTCTGATAGAGCCCGAGAATCGCCGCTAGAATACCAAGGGGTGCGACGACGCCGAATAACAGCTTCGAAACCATTGCTTCGGTGGCATAACGGCGTCCGATCCAGAACCAGATCACAGGAACAATCCAGAACAGTCCCGCCGAAAGACCGACGAAGATGGAGCCCTGCTTGGGATTGAAGATCTCCAGAACCATGACGCAGAACAGGACCAGTATTACCTTGGAGAGGCTGTCACCGACGCGGACCCTGCGGATAATCGGCAGGCCCAGATAGAGCGCGAAGAGCGCGCCGACCAGCAGCAGGGGATCCAGGCCAGGTGGCCCGGCTGCCATGTCCACGATGCGCCGAATGTCTCCCAGCAGGAACAGGTAGGCAAAACACAGGCCGATGGCCACGGTGTGATTGATCCTCCAAGCCAAGAGCAGCAGGATCAGGCACATCAGCATCGTCGCTAATCGCCATTGCTCGTTCAGCACCAGGAACAAGGAGGGAATGATGAAGACAGCTCCCAGACCGAGCAGCATCAGTCGCTCGTTGCCGGCGTGGCTCGTTCTTCGAAGGCTGAGGGTGTTTGTCATCATGGATGGCTCTTGCCGGCGAAGTAGGACACAAGCCTATGGTAAAGCAACCGGATTGCCGGCGATGGCTGGCCTTCTTTCGAATAGGCGGAGGCGGATAGAGTCCGTGTTCGCCTCAAACAGCCTCCAAAGGAGCGTGGCGCAGGCGAGGACCATGCCGTCCAGGATAAGAAACAGAGCGAGATGCGCCGGCGTCTTGGACCACCGGTGCCACGGTGAGTTGATGGACGAGGCGAGAAAGATCGCAAGCGGCACGTGCACGATATACAAGGTATAGGAAATCTGCGAGAAATAGCCGGCCAGGCTGCGATAAAGGCTGCGCCCGGTCATCTCCCGTTGCTGCACCAGCAGATAGAGGAAGGCGCTGGCGAGCAGGCCGATGAGCGACTCCACCACCACCATGGGCAGAAAGAGCAGACGCGCCTTGATCATGCAGAAGAACAGCACCGGTAGACCGACGAGCGAAAGCAAGCCTGCGCGCGGGGAAGAGAGCGGCTTCGGCAGGATAGCCACCACCGCACCGAGAACCCAGACCGGGAACAGGATAGCTACCGAGGGCGTTATGAAGACGAGCATCGCGGCGGCGAGCACAAGGTAGAGGACGCGCAGTAGAATCGAGCGTCCGGCGGTGAAGGCCAGCGCCAGACAGGGAAAGATCATGTAGTACCAGAACTCGTTGGCCAGGCTCCACAGCGAGACGTCCGTGCCCAGATACCAAACACGAATATTCTGCAGGAAGAAGATGTTGCCGAGCACGGTGGTCACGCCCAGGCGATGCACTAGGTCGGTCGCGGTAACCAGCCCAATGCCGGGAGGGTTGTGATAGATGCTTGCCTCTCCGAAAAAGCGATACCCGGTGCGATCCAGAAAGACACAGAGCAGCAGGCAGGGAATCAGCGGCACCCAGAGGCGGGTCATGCGCTTGATGAGGTAATTCTTCCAGGACCAGTTCCGCAGCCGCATCGCACGGAGGGTACTCCCTCCTACCAGGTAGCCGCTGAGCACAAAGAAGATCACAACGGCCTCGCTAGCCAGCTTGATTCCATGGCCGGCCAGCGGGTCGGCCTGCACGAAGGGAATCTTTGCCGTGGCCGTCGCAGGGTGGGCCACAGGATCGATGCCGATGGAGACAGTCGCCCCAGGGGTGGGCTGATCGATGATAGAGCTGAAGTAAAGAGCCCGGGTATGGTTCATGAAGACGAGCAGAGCGGCTCCCCCACGCAGGGCGTCCAGATGGACCGACCCCTTTGTGACGGGGCGCGGGGCTCTAGCGTGCGGATAGGAAGGATGTTCGACTCCGGTAGACAGTGGAGGGGCTCCGTAGACAAGGGCTGATTCCATTGTAGCGGCAGCGCCGTTGCGGCAGGTACGGCGCAGCTCAGGTGCGGCGCAGTTCAAGGGCCTGACCACGGGCACGCTCCCATCGCGAGAAGCCTGACCGCAGTAGTTTGCGGCCAGGCTCTTCCACTCCGAAGAATCCGGCCGCCGAAACAGCCAGCAGGAGCACGATATAGAGCGGAAAGGTGGCACTCGTAGAAAGGTGAAGGTGATTCGAAAGCAGGTTTGCGGCGGCTTTGACCGGCCACTGAAGAAGGTAGACTCCATAGCTGATCTGGCCGCTGACCAGCAGCAGGCGTGTGGAGAACAGGCGTTGCAGCGGCGAAGACTCCGCGGCAAGGCCGTAGAGCAGAGCGGCAAAGCTGGCGGCGCAAAGGGCCGTGATCCAACCTTCAGAGAAACACAGGCAGACTACCGTCGCTAGGGCAGCGAGAGTCGTCCACAGGCCAGCGGGAAGCGGAAGCGGGCCAGCCCGGCCGGCGGCGCGTTGCCGGTTGAAGAGATTCCCCATGCAGACACCGATCAGGAACTCAGGAACATGGATAAGCGCCAGCGGCACGTGCAGCCACTGCGGCCCCGAACTGAAGCCATGCAGGCTGGTTCGCAGCCCTACGCAGAGTAACAGCAATGCCACCAGCGTGCCGACCTGCAAACGCGTGGAGCGGCGCTCCAGCCAACGTTGAACAAAAGGAAAGATCAGGTAAAACAGTGCCTCGGTTGAAAGAGTCCAGCAGACGAAATTCCAGGCACCGGCCATGCTGGTGTTCAGGGGATTCCAGGCTTGCACCATGCACAGCGTGGCCACGGCGATCGCCGGCGAAGGCGTCGTGTGATCCAGCAGGCTGCTGAGCAGAAGCGATACCACGTAAAGGGGCCAGACACGGGCAAAGCGTGACTCGTAGAAGCGGCGCACGCCACGGCTGCTTTCAATCTGCCCCTGATACGTATAGGAAAGGATCATCCCGGAGAGCAGAAAGAAGAGCACTACAGCCAGCGCGCCGTTCCCCAGGAAATTCGCCGCCCAATGCGCGTGGCGGGCCTCCAGCACCTGGGGCAGACGCGAGTGGAAAAGCACGACGTAAAACGCCGCGACGAAACGGACGCCGGTAAGCGCTGGCAGAGCGGGCCGGTGCGCGGTGAGGTCGCCAGCTTCAGTGAGCCGAGGAGGCGATACCGAAGTTCGGTCAACGGCGGACTGGGGCACGAACGGTTCTCCTGGGGAAAGGGGCGAGTGCGTATTCAGGCGGCTGCTGCGACGCGCCTTCGCTCGATCCGGGTTCGCAGGCGAAGGAATGGCTGCTCCACCAGCCAGTACGATCCCAGCGAGGCAAGCAGAAGAAAAACATACCCAAACGGCATCAGATGCAGGTGCTCGGAGACGAAGATCTGCTGCCAAAGGTACAGACTATACGACAGCACTCCGATCCACCGCAGCCAAGCCAGGTTCAGAAAGCGACCGCCGAGAGATTTGGGGTACTCCACGACAAAGAGCAGAACGCCCGCGATGCAGACCGCCGTGACGAAGGGGTACAGCAGTAGAGCGTACAGGCCAACGTAAGGCTTGGGAAGCGCGGCTAACAGTGCGGGGTTCAGGTAAAAAGCAACGACTGCCATGCCGAGGGCGGTTCGCCAGTTGAGGAAGCGCGCCTTCCATCGGCCGAAGCCGTCCTGGCAGTTCAGCAGGGCCAGCAGGCAACCCACCATCATAGTGTCCAGCCAGCCGTAGATTAGGTAGTAGTCATATCCGCGCAGACTGGGAAAGAGGAAGTAAGATAGGACGCGCAGCAGCGGCATAAGCACGACCAAAGCAACGCTGGCGCGGATGAGGAGCTTGCGGCCGTGTAGAAGCAGCACCAGAGCCGGCCAGAGCAGGTAAAACTGCTCTTCGATGGAAAGCGACCAGGAGTGCTGCAAAAAGTATCCGGTTGCCTGTGGGTAGTAGCACCAGGTGTAGGTCGCAGAGGCCAGAAAGCTCTTCGGGTTGATCCTCGGCAGCAGATGACGCCACATCAGCAGCCCCACCACCAGCAGAAAAAGATAGAAGGCGGGGAAGATGCGCATGGAACGCCGGAAGTAAAAGCGTCCCAGCGCAATGCCGCCCGTCTTCTTGAACTCACGCAACAGCAGGTTGGTGATGAGGAAGCCGCTGATGACGAAGAAGGTTGTAACACCGTTGCGGCTGTTGGCAATCGTGAGGTGAAACAGGTTACTGTGGGCCAAGACGGGCGGCAGAAACCAGTTGGAGTGGGACAGCACGACGGAGAGAATGGAAAGCGCGCGCAGGCCATCGAGCGAAGGGATGTCACGGTGTTTCTCGGTGGGAGCTGGGTGGCGGACCTCGCCGGCATGCATGGGAGAGGCAGAGGAGGGAGTCATGAGAGCCTCTCGCTGTTGACACCGGTGCCGACGAACCAGGATGGCCGTGCCAGTACGCGCTGGCCAAGCGTCGCCACTGCGGCAAGGGCGGCGATCATCAGCCACCAAGTATAATAGCGCTCCTCTTCGGCCGGAAACAGCGGCAGCCGGGCAAAAGCGCTTACCGTCGCGGCGAGAACCAGGTCGCGGAGCGGCTGCCAGGAGGTGCGATCCGACAACGCCAGCGCAGTGAAGAACAGGGGGAGCGGGAAGAAGAGGATGATCGCCTTGGGGGCCCCGGTGAGCACGGTATGAAGGTAGTCATGCAGGCCGAGCCGCATGGACGGATACTGCGATGGCCGCGAAAAGTCCAGAAACGAGTGATCGAACAGGATGGTGTACGACAGCCCGTGCGTGGCACGCGAAAGCAGCGAGTTGAAGACAACGCAGCCCACAAACAGCATTGCCAGACGGAGTAGCAAGCGCGTGCGGTCCGGAGTAGCGCGGTATAGGAGCAACGCCCCCAGCAGAAGGCTCAGAATGATGTTATCGGGACGCGCCAAAGGTAGCAGGGCCAGCAGCAAAAACTGCACCCAAAGCTTACGCGTCACATACACGATGGCATACAGGCAAGGCAGCATCAGAGCCACCGAAAACATGTCCGGCAGCAGAAACTTGCCGATGGCGATCACCTGCGGAAAAGAGACCAGCAACGCCGTGGTGAGGCAGGCGGCCGGGAGCGAGAGGTGATGCCGCAGCCAGAAAGCGATCGTCAATCCGGCGGACACGAACGAAAGCGCGGAAAGAAGGCGCAGGGTGAGGAAGCCCGGCAGATGCAAGCCGCTATGCAGGACCGTCGCCACACCCGTGTACAGCGGCTTGACGCGGTAGAAGCGCAGAAACGTCTGCCACTCGGCCGGGGAGTATGCGCCGATCTGACGGTAGGAATTGCCGCTGGCGTCGCACTGGTTGTGCGGGCCGGGCAGGGCCGCGGCACAAGCCTGACCGGCGTCGCGATAGGCCTGCTGGCTTCCCCCGTCGAGGAGGGAGACGTAGATGACACTGTCGAACGGTCCCGACGGGCGCATGAAGCAGTACAAGGCCTGACCGGCGAGGCAGAGCAGGAAGAGCACAAGAGACACGACTGTCATGACACGCGACCGCGACGGGGTAGGACGGGGCGGCGTGTTTTCCCGGGCAAGCAGCAAAAGTCACCTATGACTTGAAGTATGTCCGGCGGATCTTCCAGATGTCGCCGAAGGCCTTGATCGAGTCGGAGACCTTGAGCTTAGAACCGTCCACGTCGGCCCAGTGGCGCAGCGGTTCCTCGTAGACTGCCAGGGCTGGTTCACCCAGTTCGGGGCGCTGGTTGCGGGCCAGCACGAGAAAGCGTGCCAGCAGCTCCACATCGAATATCCAGCGCGAGCCAAACGGGGTGGCAAGTGCCTCGCGCAGCACCTGGGTTACGCGGAAAAGCTTAGACCCGCACTGGGTATCGTAGATGGGCAGGTTGAGGGTGAGCGACGCCATAGTGGCGAAGATCCGGCCCGAGTAGTGCCGGATGGGCTTGCGCAGGATAGAACGTCCCAGCAGGCGCACACGCGAGCCCAGTACGATATCCACGGTGGGCTTGGTCAGCATCAGGTCCAGTAAGCGGGGCAATTCAGAGAGCGGCGTGGCGAGATCGGCGTCCCAGAAGCCAGTGATGGAGGCTCCTGTCGCGATGGCGTATAGCATGCCGCAACGCACGGCTTCGGCCTTGCCCATATTGCGCGGCTGGTCTAGCACGTCGACGAGTCTAGGCGAGTCCTCCTGCAGGCGGTGCAGCACGGCGAGCGTGTTGTCGACGCTCCCATCGTTCACGAACAGAAAGCGCAGGCCCGGGGGTGGGGCTGCCAGAAACGACAAGAAGGCTGCTTCTGGAAGCCGCTGCTCCTCATTGTAGCAAGGTATCACCACCATGTACCAGTTGGTTTCAGCCTGTACCGTGCCGGTCATGCGTACCTTTGAAGAGATTTAGGCTTTACCTGGATCAGTTGATCGAAGTATAGCAGCGCAGAATGCCTCAGCGTGCAAATCGCAACCGGCATCGCAGTGTATTTTAGAGAGCATAAAGGTCCCGCCTGTTTCGAGGATAAATAGATGAGCCTGCCGACGGTGTCCGTTGTGGTTTCCGCGTATGAACGCCCGGCAATGCTCCGTGCCTCGCTGCAATCGCTGCTGGCGCAGACGTACGGGCAGATGGAGATTCTGGTGCAGGACGACAGCCCTTCAGACCTTTGTGCGGAGGTAGTCGAAGATCTAGCTGACCCACGGATACTTTACACGCACCACCAACCGTCACTGGGAACCCTGGCGAATCTCCGGGCAGGCTACCGCAAGGCGAAAGGGACGTATGTCGCGACGTTGAACGACGACGATCTGTACGAGCCCCAATACCTAGAAACCATGGTTCGGGGACTGGAACAACACCCCGAGTGCTGTCTGGCCTTTGCCGATCACAACATCATCGATGGCGAAGGCCGCGTGCACGTTGGAGCCTCGGACAGGAACAGCGCCGGGTTTGGCCGCGATCGTCTAGAACCGGGGGTGATCGACAGCCCATTGGAACTGGCGCTGGTGCGCAAGAGCGTTCCCGGCATGTTCGCCGTCTTCCGCCGGGAGTTGATGGACTGGAGCGATTTTCCGGACGAGGCAAACTCCGGCTATGACTTCTGGCTAACCTACCTGGCCGTGCGCACGCGGCGACCGGTGTTCTACTCCGACCAGCGGCTCACCAGCTACCGAACCCATGAAGGCAGTCAGACTGCCAGCTTCACAGATCCGGACAAGCGTCTCCGCTCCCTTGCCTACGACCTTTTCATGCATCGACGGTTCTTCGAGGATGAGCGGTTGCGACCGGTTCAGGACTCCATCCGGGAGCGACTGGCAGCGATTCTCGTTTCCACCGGCAACGCTCACCTGCAGATGGGCCAACGCAATCCGGCGCGCAAGGCCTTTCGCCAGGCGCTTGCGCTCGCCCCCAGCCGCCGTGCCCGTGCAGGTCTGGCGTTGGCGGCGCTGCCGGCTTCAATCTCTAAAGCGGTGCTGCGGGCTCGTGCCGGGGTCTAAAACTTTCATGAGCCCTCGCCCATGAAGCTCGATCCAATCAGATCGCTATATCATGCAGCTATGCAACTCATCCAGATCGTTCCTGGCCTTCCGCCTCGGGTTGACAGCATCGGTGACTATACGCTGCAGATGGCGCGGCACCTGCGCGCGGAGCATGGAATTGAGACCCGATTTTTGGTTGGTGATCCCGAATGGGATGGAGGAGAAACGGTCGAGGGCTTCGCCGTGGCTAAGGTACTTGAACGCAGTGAAGAGGGACTATTGGGCTCAATTACCACTCTGGAGCGGGAGACGGGTACATTGCCGATCTTGGTGCAGTTTTCTGTTTACGGTTACGAAAGGCGCGGCTGCCCGGTGTGGATGGCCAAGGGCCTTGAAGCATTGTATTGCACGCGGACGAAAGGGCTGCACGTGGCATTTCATGAGCTCGAGAACCGCAGCTGGAAGCCATGGAGCAGCGTCTTCTGGGTGACCGGTTTGCAGAAGCGGCTGATCGCGCGGATTGCGCGGGTGTGCACATTCCGCTACACCAACACCGAAGAATATCGGGGCAAGCTAGAGGGCTGGGGACTGGGTCGCATAAGCCTGATTCCCAACTTCTCCCCGCTGGGTGAGCCGATGTTATACCCGGCATTTGACGCGCGGCGGCCGGAGATGGTGGTCTTCGGGCGTGGAGCGCAGCGGAGATGGACCTATGAACGCGCCGGGCATCTGCTGGGTCCACTGTGCCGGCAGCTGGGCATCGAGCGCATTGTGGATATCGGGCAGCCGCTGGAGGGTATTGCAGATACATTTGACGACATTCCGTTGGTTCGGCTGGGCCGGCTTCCGGAGGAAGAGGTCAACGCTCGAATGGCTGCTGCAATGGGAAGCTTCATGCAGTACCCCGTACCGGTGCTGACCAAGTCTTCGGTACACGCGGTGAGCTGTGCGTATGGGACCATTCCATTTGTATTCGACGGCGGGACCAAAGAGCGTTCTTGCCCGTTGCTGGTGACGGGCGAGGACTTCGTGCCGGTTGATGGCGACCCCAGCGGCTTGGAGTTGCCTTCTCTGGAGCTGTTGTCGCGGCAGATCTTCGAGAACTATCAGCTGCGCAGCAGCCGGCGGGCCGCGGCCACGGTAGCCCAGCACCTGACAGCCACACGATGACGACGAGGCAGCCCACACCTGTGTCACTGCCCCGCGTTCTGCTGGTATGTCCGGTGGGCGGGGAAATGGGCGGTGCCGAGCAGGTCATGCTCGCACTTGGCCGCGAACTGCCGCGTTACGGCTTCGATCCGGTCCTTGCGGCGATGCGTCCGGGAAAGCTAACGGAGGTGGCGCGATCTCAAGGCATAGAGGCCTATGCCTTCGCCGAGGATCATCGCTACCGTGATTTCGGTTCGATCTGGCGGGGGGCTGGCTGGTTGACAAAGCTAACCCAAAGTACGGGCGCGCAACTGCTCCACGCGACGCACACGGCCCATTTGTATGCCTGGCTCGCGAGCCGCCGGACGAAGGTGCCCGAGGTGTGGCATGTGCACGATCTGCCCGCTTCAGAACGCGATTCGGTGAGCGCATTGAATGGCTATCTTTTGCCCTTGCACACGCTGTTCACAACCCAGCGCGTCGCCGAGGCCTACCCTCGGTTGCGCCGCCATCCATTCAGCATCATTCCGCCGAGCTGCGTGGAATCGGAGGCAATCCGAGCCCGTGAGCGGAGGCCGGATGTGCGGGCACGTCTCGGGCTCCCCTGCGGTCCGCTGCTGCTGACCGTGACGCGCCTGCAGGAGCATAAGGGCCATAGCACCCTGCTGGAAGCGGCGGCGGCAGTGCTTCGGGCGCGGCCAGACGCGGTCTTCGGAGTGGTAGGCGCGGCCAGGACCACGGAGCAGGAGGCCTACCGCAGTGGCCTGCTAGTCGAGGCGCAACGGCTGGGCATTGGGCCGCGCTTTCGCCTACTGGGTTTCGTAGACGATGAAGATCTCGCGGAGCTCTATCGCGCGGCCGAAGCGCTAGTACATCCGTCATGGAGCGAGGGTTATGGGCTCGTGCTTCTGGAGGCGATGGGCATGGGTCTGCCGGTGATCGCGGCGGCTGCGACCGGACCGGCGGAGATCCTGCAGAACGAGGAGAACGGCCTACTGGTACCGGTACGCGACGCGCAGGCACTGGTGGCGGCCATCGTTCGTGTGCTCGGAGAGATGGACCTTCGCGACCGGCTGCGCGCGGCAGGCCTTCAGACCGCGGCAAGATTGACGTTGCATGCCATGGTGGCCAGCACCGCGGAATTGTACCGCGAGGTGATTACTGCTGCTGGGAGAGCTTCTCGTTGAGCCTCCCGGTGCCCGGCCGCAGCACGGACCGGCAGATAAGCCTCGACGGGCTGCGTGGCATTGCCATTGCGATGGTCTTCTTCTACCATCACAATTGGCTTCAGATCGGCTGGACCGGCGTTGACCTTTTTTTTGTAATCTCTGGCTACCTGATCACGACGATCTTACGGCGAACACGGGACGATGCGCATTTTTGGAAGGAATTTTGGGTGAAGAGGGCAACGCGAATTTTGCCGCCGCTCTTGCTCCTACTGCTCGCCGTGGCGGTGACGGATAGAGAGAGGATCGTGTGGCTGCCAGCGTTGCTGCTTTCGCTCGGCGACCTGGCCGCTTATATGCGGCCACACTTCGAGTCTACTCGTCCTCTTTGGTCATTGGCTGTAGAGGAGCACTTCTACCTGCTGTGGCCATTTGCGGTCCGCAACCTGCAGCGCCGGACGCTTCTAGCCATTCTTGTTACGATCGTCGTGGGCGAGCCCCTGCTGCGAGGCTTTGCCGTGAGCTATGTGCCCGACTGGCAGCTGGTCTACTTTCTGACGCCGTTCCGGCTGGATGGTATCAGCCTTGGAAGCCTGCTGGCGCTACTGGCCGAGGTGCCCATGGTGATGGACCTGCTGGGGCGTTGGAGCCTGGTCTTCTTTGCACTGTCGTTGGGATCCTTTGGCGCATTGCGCCTTTTGCTGGGCGAGGCTTTTACCCGAGGGAACGCACCATTCTACAACGCCTCAGTTTACACGATTGTTGCGCTGGCGGCCTTCTTCCTTGTCGTTTATCTAATACAGTTTCCTCGCTCCATTCTGGCGCGGGCGCTCTCTCTTCGACCGCTGGTATTTCTCGGCGCAATCAGTTACGGACTCTATCTGTACCAAGACTTTGTCCTTGTAGCGGTGATACGTTTCGGCCATATAAGCTGGCGATTGCTGCCCTTGTGGACGGGGCCGATCACTCTGCTTGCGGCATGGGCCTCGTTTACCTTTTACGAAAAGCCGCTGATTCTCTGGGGCAAGCGCAAAGCCCAGAGCTTCCGTCCGCTGCACGCCGCTGCGGTTAGCCCTCCAACATGCCATGAGCCAGTCAGGTCCGATTAAGTTGCTGGGTGGTTAGTCAGCTTGCGTCACCCCCATCAATCATAGCTTCTACGTCGATGCCCCGGAAGTCGCTGGATGGGAGATCGAGCTAGCTGTGAAGACTTAAGAGGTCATTCCGGTTCAGACCTAATCTGGAAGCTGGCGTGTTGAGGTTGAGGCTAGCATGGGGCAGGGGTTCGCGGGTGCGGTCGCAGTGGATGCGGTGACCAGGCTTGACAATGCGAGCTAACCCGTCGATATCAGATGGATCAGTCGCCCGGACGTTTGTGCCCGTAGCGCACGACGGGCGGCGGTGGGCCGAGCGAACAGCCGGTTCATGTTCGCGGCGCAGGATACGGCTCACGGTGGCGCGGCTGGGATTCGTTTCGCGGCGATACGCAGCCGTTGAATCGTAGCCGGCAAAGTTTCAGAACCTTTTCTATGAATCGGGATTGGGTCTGTCGATGGCATTGACGTGGCCGTGAGTTGCGATCTCTCAGCAAGGAGGCCCGCTCTCCCGATAGCGCCTGGTGCTATTGGACACAGTTCTGCCGCTGATGTTGAAGCTGGCTGCGGCCAGCTTCAACATCAGCCCCTCTTCAAGAAACCTTCTTCGTGACGGTCAATCGGGCTTATGATTATGACCATTCTGTAGCCTGAGTCGTTGCTGTCTTCGCAAACTCAGGTGCGCAATTCTCGATCGAATGGACAACCTTTTGAAACTTCACACTAATCTAGATCACACCTAGATAGAGGCGAGTACATCTTTCAGGAATGCCGTGCAGCGCTGGAGTTGAGATTCGCAGTCGAAGGTACTCAATGAGGCCGAACTCGCGGATCGACGTGCGCGGATCTGTTCGTGTGTCATCGTAGACATCAGGCGGGAGAGTTCCGCCTCAAATTGCTCAGACCACGGCGACTCGCCGGGAAGCCTCCAGAGATCCCCTTCATCCAAGTCGTACGCCATTGGGGTCTCATTAGTGACGAACGGAAGACCCACTTGGCGGTATTCTGAAATTTTAGTGCTATAACGAAAGTTACCTACACCGTCGACGCTTTGCGGTAACGATCCGATGTCCATCGCCGCGAGATATCCCGGGACCTGACTACGTTCCACACGACCAGGCAGAAGGATGGTCCTGCCAAGCGCGGACCCAGCCATCTGCTTCAATTTCTCCAGTCCGCTCCCGTCACCTACAATTAGCACGATCGCCGACGAGTTGGTGCGAAGCACCGCTCGCACCAACTCTGCGCCATAGCAATAGCTGTAACGCGCCGACCACACCAAGGCACCGGCAATTCCGAATACAACGGCCGACTCCGGGATTCCAAGCGCCCTACGGGTGCCGCGGCGCTGCTCAGCCAAAAACTCCAGCGTCCCAGGAAAAGGTGCCCAGCCCGGAATTGTTACACCGCGCGATGCACCCATGGTTAGCGCGCGGCCCACGAGGTAAGGCGTCCATCCTATAAATCCACTGCAACAGCGGTAAAGCAGCCATTCGTACAACGCAAAGGCCGGCCACGCATACGGCATCGAGGCGCTCAGAAAGGTCGCGACCGCGTCGCCGCTGCTGAGCACAAAACGGCGTCCGTATAACAGGCGGCCAAGAATCGCCGCAAATCCGGCCGCGATGCCAGTCCCTTCCAGAACTAAGAGATCAAATCCTCCTTTTCGCAGTAGGCCGAGGCACGTTTGAAAGCTGGCCCGCTTGCGTCTGCGGTCGAAAGGCACGAAGTCTGTAGCAAATGCCTGAAGCAGCGTACGCAAACGCACCTCATCATTGCCGCCTGTTCCTTCCGAAGCGCAGCCCAGCAGTTTGTATTGCCTGTCGATTCGATCCATCGTATAAGGCGAGCATACCTCTTCGCCAGCGCTGGGCAGAAACCATATTTGCAAAACCGGATGATAGTTTAAGCGCATGATGTCTGCCTCAAAGGAGATCGGCCCACACCTGTGCCTGGTGGCCGACGTTCTCCACTTCAATGATGGCCAGGGCCGTGTGAACTATGAGGTAGCCAAGGCCGTACTCGCTGCAGGCTATAGGCTCACGATGGTGGCTCGTGTGTGTGCTGAAGATCTGGCGCAGCATCCACAGGCGAGATGGGTTGCCACCGGCAACACAAAGCTGCCCACACAGCTAGCACGCAATCTATACTTTGCCAGGAAGAGCGCGGCTTGGCTCCGCCAACATCGTGGCGAGTTCGACGTCATTCAGGCCAATGGCTTCGTCACCTGGGAGCCCGTAGATATCGTCGCCGTGCATTTCGTCCACGAAGCCTGGCTCAAAAACCGGTTCTTCCCGTTCCAATGGGGCAGCCTCAGCCCCTACCAGTGGTACCAGCGCGGGCTGACAATTATGAACAGCCGCTTCGAACGCACGGCTTTTACAACTGCTAAACAGTTGATTGCCGTCTCCAGGGCGACGGCGAAGGAGGTCGAGGATCTCGGCATCGCTGCCTCCAAGCTGTGCGTGATCTATAACGGCGTGGATACCTCCGAGTTCCATCCGCCCACCCTTGCAACTCCGTGTCAGCGCGCGACCTTCGGTCTCCCAGAGGGCGTGCCGCTGGCGCTCTTCGTGGGCGACATTCGCACCTCGCGCAAGAACCTCGAAGCCATACTCACCGCGCTTGTCTCCCTGCCTGGTGTGCACCTCGCGGTGGCCGGCGCGGTCGAGAACAGCCCCTACCCTGAGCAAGCGCGGTGGCTGGGATTGGGAAGTCGCGTCCACTTCATCGGCAAGACCTCGCGAATCTCAACGCTCATGCGGTCGGTGGATCTATTTGTTATGCCGTCTCGCTACGAGACCTTTGGCATGGTGGTGCTGGAGGCGATGGCTTCCGCTTTGCCCGTCATCCTGAGCGCCCGAGTGGGTGCAGTGGAATTCGTTGGCGACATCTGCCGCGTGGTCGAAGATCCGGACGACACTGTGGGGCTAACCGCTGCGATGCGCGATCTGATGGCCGATCCTGCGGCACGCGCCAGGATCGGCGACGCTGGCCGTGCACGCGCGCTCGAGGTACAGTGGTCGCGCACCTCGGGGGCGTATCTGGATCTTTACGATGAGTTCGTCGCCCAAAAACAGAAAGGCACCAAGGTATGATCCGGACTCTGCAGATCGGTGATGAGTGGCTGTCCGACCGCGAGGGGGGGCTGGCCCGGTACTACTTCGAGTTGCTGCGCCACCTGCACGAGGATCGCGCAACTGCTACCGGTCTCGTGGTGGGATCGGAGGGCGTTGCAGCTGAAACCCACGGTCAGGTGACAGCCTTTGCGCGCGCCGATGATTCCCTGAAGAACCGCTGGCTGGCCCTGCGGAAGGCGGCGATGCCAAGCCTGCGCGCCGGGCAAATCGACCTGATCGCTTGCCACTTCTCACTCTACGGCCTGCCGTTGCTGGATCGTCTAGTCTCCACCCCGACGGTCGTACACTTTCACGGCCCCTGGGCTGCCGAAAGCGGCGTCGAAGGTGCGGCCGGCTGGAACGAGCGATCCAGGGCTATGATTGAGGGCTTGGTCTACGGACGTGCACAGCGCCTGATCGTACTCTCCGACGCCTTTCGGCAGGAACTGGTTCGGCGTTACCGGGTGCCCGAGGACCGGGTCCGCGTCGTGCCTGGTGGCGTCGACCTCGAACGCTTCAACAACTGCCTCAGTCGTCGCGAAGCCCGCGAACGGCTTGGATGGCCCACCGATCGTCAAATCCTGCTCACCGTTCGGCGGCAGGTACGGCGCATGGGCTTGGAAGACCTGATCGACGCGGTGAACGCGCTGCGTACGGCGCATCCTGACCTTCTGCTGCTACTAGGTGGCTCCGGGCCAATCTCGGGCGCGCTGCGCGAGCGGATCGCCGAAAAAGGCCTCGAAAACAACGTCCGGCTGCTCGGCCGGGTTCCGGACGCCGACCTGCCGCTGGCCTACCGGGCGGCGGACATGTCCGTCGTGCCCACCCAGTCCCTTGAGGGCTTCGGTCTGATCGTGCTGGAATCGTTGGCTGCGGGCACGCCGGTGCTAGCGACCCCAGTTGGTGGCCTGCCAGAGATCCTTCGCCCGTTCGCTCCGCAGTGCGTCTTTGCGGATACCTCAACCCGTGCAATCACGGAAAGGATCGGCGATATGCTCGGCGGCCATCTCGACATCCCGTCTGAGGCCAAATGCCGCGCCTATGCCGTGGAAAACTTCTCCTGGAATGCGATCGCCGGGCGCGTCGTCGACGTCTACGAGGACGCAATGCGTTGAGGTACTCTCGTGGACCAAGCAGCAGGCTCGCCGGGAGGATACCGCCATACCGCAGGAAGGTGAGGGTGTTGCATGGCGGCGTCACCGGAGCCCTTCGACGAGTCCATCGCGACTGTAGCGGCAGAGCATCAGTCAATGTGCCTTCAGACATAAAGTGATTCGGCTTTTCGGCCACTGGATTTGCGCAACGAAGATAGAATCGGACCGAAGATACCTTCTCTCTGGATCACCCTATTGAGGCACTAGTGGCCGTTCTCGACGAATCCAAGTAAGAGTTTAGGAAGAGATGACATGATATGATTTGCCATTACCAATGGAACCAAGATCATTCCCCGTTGGTGCGGCCTCTGGATTCTCGCCTGGGTCTCATCGTCCCAAAATTCGCGAATATCCCACTATTCACGGCTGTTTGACAGCTCCAAGGGCGCCGAACCTGTCAATCCTACTGTCGACGCCGGAAGGGCATCCTGTCGCATCTACCCAGATTCATGTCAGCGGCACCCACAGAAGGTTTCCTGCGTGGACTTACTTTCTAGTGTGTGCTATATGCACTCGCCGAGCTGAATCGCTCACATGCAGAAGACTAAGAGCTCTAAGTGGCTGCCCTGGGCTGGCGGGCAGAGAGTTTGAACTGAACGCGGCAGTAGCGTTTCTCAGCGCCGGAGAGTTCATCTACCTCCACCGCGTTTTCAAAAGGGAGTGTTCTCGCATACCGGCCGCGAACGACACACCCAACGCGGAGGCATTCCACAGAACTACTGTGCCAGCTTGATGGGTTGAGAAGCAGCATTCAGGCGCATGAGTTTAGTCTCGGTTTGCAGACGCGTTGAGGCGCAGCCTTAACGCGTATAACTTCCCTCTAGTCCGAACGGGGCAATAGAGCTACAGTCACTGGAATCAATTGGAGAGGCTACATGAGGCCCCTGGTCAGCCAGGCGAACGAAAAAGGAAACCCCGGAGCGGCAGCTGCGGCAGAGTTGGAGAGCGGTGGTCTATCGATTGGCGACATCTTTCGCACAATCGCGAACCGCTGGCCTTTTATCGTCAGCTGCGTAATCGTCTGCACCGGCCTGTCGTACCTTTATGCTCGCTCGCTGACGCGCATCTACGAGGCGGTTGGCACTATCCGGATCGATCCCAACCGCTCCGGCTCCATTGGTTTGGCTAGCATCGAAGGCAAGGGCATGCCAAATGACGACGAGATGGGCACCGACATCGAGATCTTCAAAAGCGATTCAGTCGCGGTCGAGACGCTCAATACCCTTAGCGACGGCGACTTCCGGCGGTTCGCGGGTGGCCCTCGCAGCCAGCTTGCCTTCTCAGCCGACACGGTCACGCTAACACCATCTCAGGAGGCGCTCCTGAGGCAGATCAAAGACCGCCTCAGTGCCAAGCAGGTTGGCTCCACGCAATTGATCAGCGTAAGCTATCGCAACCCCGATCCGCAGATGGCGGCCACCATAGCCAACGCCGCCATGACCGCGTATATGAAGGTCAGCTTTGACAATCAGTACACCTCAGTCAAGCAGGTGCGCACTTGGGTCTACACCCAGATGGAGGACCTGCACAATAGGGCTCTCTTGATGCAAAACAAGCTGACGGAATTCCAGGAGAAGAACAATATCCTGGCCACCAGCGAAAGCAGCAACACGACCATCGACGCACTGAGGACGATCAGCGATGATCTTACCAAGGCCCGCGCTGACAGGATCGTCCGGGAAGCGCAACTGCGTGCCGCAGAAAGCGGCCAGCCGGAAGTGGTGGCAGCGATTTTCCCCTCGGCCACGATGACTGTCCTTGAAAGCCAACGCGCAGTCTTAACGGGGCAGATAACTCAGCTTTCGTCGAAGTTCGACATGAACTACCCACCACTACAGGATGCGCATCTCGCGCTCGACAAGATCAACTCGGACTTCGCGCACGAGCTCGCGCTCATTCGCAGCCGCGTAAAGCAGGACTACGATACGGCGCTCACAGTCGAAAATATCCTGCAAGGCCAGTATGACGGTCAATTAAGCAAGGCCTATGCGTTGAACCGGCAGGAGGCCACCTACGGCGTACTGCTCTCGGAGAGCAAGAGCGCGCGTGATCTGTATGATGCGCTCGAGCGCGGCCTCCAGCAGGCCGGTATCTCCGCCGGTCTCAGCGCCGTCAATAGCATGCTGGTCGACCGGGCGCGTGCCCCATACGTTCCCGTGGAGCCAAAGAAGAAGGTGATCGTCGGCTTCGGCTTTATGCTCGGTCTGTTCTGCGGCCTGGGCGCTGCCTTCCTGCGCGATCTGATCACAGACACCGCCAAGAGCGAAGAGCAACTGGAAAATGCGCTCGGGGCTCACGTTCTGGCCGCCGTGCCGAACATCTCGGGGACAGCCAAGACATCGGCAAAGACGGACGCACCCGAAATCAAGGAAAGCGTACCGGCACAAATGGTCGCTTTTCTCACGCCGCTCTCGCGCGCTGCGGAAGCTTTCCGCAACTTGCGCAACGGACTGTTGCTTTCCGACGATACTCTCAAGACGATTCTCGTGACTAGCAGTATAGCCGGGGAAGGCAAGAGCACAGTTGCCGCCAACCTTGCGGTGGTTCTCGCCCAGCGCGGCGCCAGGGTGCTGCTTGTCGATGCTGATCTTCGTCGGCCACGCATCCATGATCTCTTCGGCCTGAAAAACCTCCATGGGGTCAGCGACCTCATCCTGGGAGAGGAGATAGAAGATCCTGCACAATCGCCCCTGGCCAGCTTGCCGAACCTCTCCGTGATTACTGCCGGCAAGCGTGTGCCTCTGCCAGCAGAGGCGCTCAGCTCCACCCGCTTGTATCATCTACTCGAGAAGTGGGAGCAGACATACGACTATCTAGTGATCGATTCGGCGCCTCTGCTCATAGTGAGCGATAGCCTTCCTATGGCCAAATGGGTAGATGCCGCCCTGCTGGTAGTTCGCTACAACAGGGTTTCGATGGCAGGACTCCGCCGGGTGCGTACCGTTTTGGCGCAGGCACAAACCACTGTGACCGGTCTTGTGTTGAATGATCTGCCTTTGAAGAACACCAGCTACGGCAACTACCAGGAAAATTATGGCTACTATGAGTGAGAATTCGCTTCGTCTGCTGCCGCGTCCCATCCTTCGCAGCGCCGCCGCCGTCCTTGGACTGGTGACCTGCGGTGTCTTCCTTGCGGAGCCAAACCTGGCGGCACAGGTAACAGCGCCGCAGGCACCCTCAGCCGCCCTCGACGCCGAACCGCCTACCACGGCCCTCATGCAAGCGGATCCTTTGATCATTGCCAGCGGCGATCTACTGCAACTTCAGGTCTTTGCAACACCTGAGCTTTCAGGCCCCATCCGCGTCGACCAGTTCGGCAACCTTAATCTGGCACTGGGTGGCAGCCTTCACGTCACTGGCATGACGGCAGCCGAGGCGAGCGGGGCCATCGAAGACCGCCTGAAGTCCAGCCGCATCATGCGGGATCCGCACGTCAGCGTCGCTGTAACTCAGTACAACAGCCAGATCGTGACCGTCGTTGGGGAGGTAAAGAAGCCGGGAGCGACCTTTTTGTATGGCTCGCAAAGCCTATATGATGTGCTCGGCGCGGCCGGGGGCGTCACTAACTCGGCCGGCGGAACTATCACCATCTCCCACTACAACGACCCGTCGCCGCCACAGGTCATTCCTATCCATACGCCCAACTACTCCGCAGTCGAACATACTACCCATGTACGGCGTGGAGACACGGTGGTCGTCTCCCAAACCGATGTAGTGTACGTCATTGGTGCCGTAAACAAGCAGGGTGCGATCCCTATGCCTAACGGCGCACCGCTCTCATTGTTGAATGTCGTCTCGCTCTCATCCGGCCTGACACTAATCGCCGCAACCTCCAAAGCAGCGATCGTGCGCCAAGGCCCGAACGGTGTGATCAAGACCGTGAACGTGGACCTGAAGCGCGTCATGCAGCGGAAAGATCCGGACATCTTAATGGAGGCGTCCGACATTCTGGTAGTTCCCGTTAGCACTGGTAAGTACCTCGGACAGCTCGTCCTGCCATCGGTAGCCTCAACCTCTCTCAGCAGCGTCGTTACATCCCTAATTGTGCGCTGAGAAATATCCACCCAGGGAAGCTCTTTATAGGTGTGCAGTTTCGCTAAGGTGCGAGCATCCGTGGTTTGGCAGGTTTGCGGCGGAACCGCGAGCATTTCGGCCGACTGCAATAGGTCAACCGGCTGATTTTAGGCGCAGGTCTGCACGAGTCCGGCCAGGCGTTTTAGGCGGAGGTAGAGGTTCGCGAGAGCGAAGCAGCCGCATAGCCGGTGATGGTTTTTTCGCCAGACCCCAATGGCGTACCTTCTCGAAGCCGAAGATTCGTGAGGATGCGGAACGGATGTTCGACCTGCGCCCGCACACTCGACTTACTCTGGTTCTTTCTGTTCTGTACCTAGTCCACGTGGCCCTTGTATCTGGTTCTGTAGGTCATATTCTGAGTCCGGGGTGCGGCTTGCTGGATCGCTTCGGTCTGGCCCTGGTAGCCTCCGTCGCCTCACACCTTGCGCTCCTCCCATGCAGCAGATTCGGCAGAACGCGCAGTCTGCCACATTGGCCGCCGTCGTCGCCAGTGAGTGCACCGTGACCTGCTTCGCATCGACGCCGGTACCGCCTTCAGCCCAAAGTACCGCTGGTTGCCCTTCTTCGTCTAGTGCTTCTCCGGGTGCGTTCGCCCTTGGCGTTCTTGGTCGAAGAAGGCGTGTGGATAATGGTCGCATCCACCGTGCCGGTCGCGATCTTGATCCCATTGGCCTCCAGATGGAGGTTGACGGCTCTGTTGCGTTAAATCCTCTGGCCGCAGTTTGGTTGTTACTTTATCGATCAGGCTGCGACAGAGAAGACTTCGAAGAGCTTGTTGACGAGAGGGATATCTTCCTGAATACGTGGCTTACAGGCAAGACAATGCCCTCGCCGGATCATCGCATCACTTTGAACCCTTTGATAGTGGCGGAGGCTGTCTTCCTCGTCTGGAACCCTCAGGTTGGCCGAATAACTCGCTTGAGGGCACCGAGATCCGTTTTGATAGATGTTGTTCAGGTATTTTTTCCTGCGATGCTTTGTCGAGTCTGACAGCTTGCTCTCTCGCTGCAGCTGGCTGATCGCCTTCGGATAAGAACCGAGCTGGCCGGTAGTGATCGACGATGGCGGCTAGTATCGCATCGTCTCCAGCGCTTTCCCTAGGAAACGATGCGCCGCTATTGTGTATGGCGGCGATCCGCCAACATGAAGTTAATCAGCTGGCCATGCTTATCAACGGCGCGAAACAGATATTTCCACTTGCCGCCCACCTTGACATATGTCTCCTCCACTCGCCAGGAGGTCGCGCGATAACCCTGATACGAGCGGACTCGCTTCTCTAGTTCGGGTGCGTAGCGAGGCACCCACCGCATGATTGTTACTGGATGGACCTCGACACCGCGCTCCTAAATTATCTCCGCCAGATCCCGGTAGCTGATGCCGTACTTGCACTCCCAACGAACAGACACTAGGAGGATCTCAACAGAAAAAACGACGCCGCTTGAACATGACCCATCCTAATGCCTCCATCCACTCGGGAAGGGCTCAACCCAAGTTGATGCAACAGAGCCCTCTGCGTCTCGGTTCCGCAATGTTGGGCGAGTGGTTTAGACTAGGGGCCAATGCTCCCGTCGAGGAATAGATGAAGCCAACGAAACGTAGTGGCTCCAATACGGTGTCCGAGATCATCCCCCCTGACGGGTGGTCGCGGCTTAGACGCAACATTCATCGTCTTCCCGCGTCCATTGGAGGCCGCTACCTCGACAGGACCATCGGCCCACTCTCACTGGTACGTTGCTTATGGGAGTTCACACTTGGCATGCTGGCCTACCGGGCAATCTCGAGTCCGACGGGCCAGTTCATCAAGCGTACGGCATGGGTGACCTACGCGTCTGCATTTGCGTTCCTTGCTGGACTCTGCTCCGCGGTGGCGATCGTCACGACAGTCCTTCTTGTAATTGCTGCTTAGGCCATCACGTACCACCTCATCGAGAAGCCAGGTCGCGGCTGGATGATCAGCTCCTCGAAGGGACGCCCGCGCCCGTCGCGATAGGAATAGCACACTGAGATAAGAAGAGCACAAAGATAGGTGACCATGGCGACATCGATGAGCGTACGGACCCCGGAACCGACGTTAGCAGACGCTAGACCGTCCCAGAAGATTCCGGCCCCGCGCAATCGCATCCTCGATTTCGTGCGCATCGGCCTTGCCCTGTTGGTGCTGCTTTCCCATGCGCCGGAACTTGTCGACGGTAATCGGTCGCGCGAACTCCTCACCCGGTACGGGCGTACCGACATAAGCTTCGGCGAGGTCGGCGTCGACTTCTTCTTCGTACTCAGCGGCTACCTGATCACTCGAAGCTGGGTCTTCGATCCTAGGCTTGGGGATTACCTCAAAAAACGCCTGCTGCGCATTCTGCCGGGCTATGTCGTCGCCTTCGTCGGAAGCATCGTCGTCTGCGGCCTGGTTGCGCCAAGCTTGCCTCGCGTAGCATGGTTCGAGGGATTGTTTCACCGGCCCCTTGTCGTGCACGCCGCCATCAGCTTCTTCATCCTCTCTGTACCGTGGACGCCTGATGCCTTTCCCGGCCAGGCATTTCACGCCGTAAACAGCTCCCTGTGGACCCTGGGATTCGAGTTCCGCTGCTACCTACTCGTCGCGCTCTTCGGTGTGCTCCGTCTGTTTCGCATACGTACGGCCTGGTTAATCGCCACACTGGCTTCGGGCCTCGCTTTTCCCTGGCGTGGCGGGATCGATGCACATGCCTGGCATCACTACACCTGGATAACCGGAAGCGTCGGCGAAGATATCCGCTTGTTCTTCGCCTTCCTGCTTGGCGGCAGCTTCTTCCTCTATAAGAAATACATTCCATTCCGCCCTACGATGGTGGTCGCCGCCGCGCTGCTCCTGCTGGTGTCCCTGCTCACGCACACCCAATTTCAACTGGTGCTCCTCGTCACTGGTGCGTATCTGATGTTTGCCCTGGAGAGGGTCCAACTGCCCAACACGGGCTGGTATGCGAAGGTGCCCGATATCTCTTATGGCATGTACGTCTACGGCTGGCCTGTGCAGCAGCTCTGCATCTGGTTCCTGCACCCCAATCCGTGGCTCTTGTTTATGCTTTCGAGCGTGATCTCCATGTTCATGGGTGCGCTGAGCTGGCACTTCGTTGAGCGGCCAATGCTCGCACTGAAGCCTCGGCCCTCTGCGTCGCTGCCGCCCGACAGTCTGGAATCCTCCACGACAACACGTGGGCTCCTGCGGTCGTGATATCACCAGCAACTATGAGAACAGCACACAACGGATATAACTTCCCAGACGAGCAGCAAGCAACCACACGGGGCCAAGGCAATCTATTGCATCCCATCGCACGCCGCCTCATTGCGACGTTTAGAGTACTGCCGGGCTGGGGAGGAGACTTCGCACCAAGTAGTATGCCTTCCGTACTTATCCATGTCGTATGTATCATCGATTCATGTTGCAAATTGCATCAAAAGTACTATATATAGACCAATCCGGCTTGCTGGCCGGTGGAGAATTGAATCTGTACGACTTTCTTCGCTCATCGCAGGGCTCAGCTTCGGTGGTGCTGCTGGAGGATGGCCCCTTTCGAGTTTTGCTGGAGAAAACGGGCCTTCCAGTCACGGTGCTTCCGCTTGGTTCGATCGACAGCATCAGACGAAAAGCCGGGTTGGCCTCCGTGTTTCGGGTGCTACCTGCGGGGATGGACCTGCGCAAACGCCTCCTGCGGATAACCAAAAAAGCAGACATTGTTTATGCAAACTCGCAAAAGGCTTTCCTGCTCTCAGCCATTTCTCGGCGGGGCAGTCAACCGCTCATCTGGCATTTACATGACATCTTGGTGCCGGAACACTTCAGTAAGCTCATCCGCAAGATCGCCGTCTTTGCGGGAAACCGGTTCGCTACACGAATCATCGTCAACTCCAAAGCTACGGGTGCTGCCTTTGTCGCTCAAGGTGGTCGTGCGGACAAGGTTCGGCTGATTTATTGTGGGCTTGATCCTGCGCCCTTCGACAGCATCAGCCCGCAGACGGTCGCGTCCACACGCGCGTCCATCTGCCATGCTGAAAACTTTCTCGTCGGCGTCTTTGGCAGGCTGGCGGAATGGAAGGGTCAGCATGTTCTGTTGGAAGCCGTCAGCACCCTACCCGAAGTTCATGTTGCAGTGGTAGGAGAGGCTTTCTTCGGAGAAGATCCATACAAGGAACAACTGCTCGTGAGGGCTCGGCAGCCGGATTTGGCGGGTCGTGTTCACTTCCTCGGCTTTCGTAAAGACATCCCCGAGTTAATGAGGTGCGTGGATCTCGTTGCTCACACCTCCACGGCGCCGGAGCCATTCGGTCGGGTGATCGTCGAAGGAATGCTGGCGCGCAAACCTGTTGTGGCCTCCAACGCCGGTGGGGCCGCCGAAATCATTGAGAACGATTGCTCCGGGCTGCTCACGGATCCAGGGTCCGTCGCAAAGCTGAGCGAGGCGATCGCTCGGATAAGCCAGGATTCAACCATGGCGCAAGGACTGGCCAAAGAAGGACGGCGGAGAGCAGAGGAGCTATTTTCTCTTGCAGGAATGGTAAAGGGAGTCCACAACGTTATCGAAGAGGTTGCGCACAGCCTGCCCGCAGAGAGATGCACTTCATGAAAGTCTGGCGGTCCAAGAAGGATAAAGGAGATTCCTGGTGCATAACGATGACAGTATGAAAGTGAAAATTAGACAGGCTGCGGTGGTAGGCACACTCCTTGGCATTTTAACGATTTCGTTTTTGCCGTTGCACTACAAATACCTAATACATACCAAAGGGTGGCTTCATCCCTAGGGCTATTCTGGTTGCGTTTCTCGTCAGCTCTAGTCTGTGCTCAGCACCAGAAGAACGCAGTCTCAATGTGCGGTACTGGTTCTGGGCATTCTGGCTTTTGCCTGCTGCATCGAGTATGGGCAGACGCTGATTTTCCAAACTCCCAACGGCTCTGGCGAGATGGCACGCTAGAAAATTTGGCTGCGGCCTCGTTGAGGTTCTGCGGAGCGCATATCCAGGTGAAGGCATTCTAAGCTATGCTCGCCGGTTTGTGTGTGATTCGGGAGTCGAAGAAAGCAGAACGAGAGGCCAACGCTTGGGAAATAGCTTCGGCAAACTACCGCAAACGGATGGATGGAGGCTAGGGGAACCGTTAACGAAAATCCTTATAACAAAACCCGTGAACCTGCGGAAGTGAATTCGTCGATGGAGCTTAGACTCCCCGCTCTACAACTTCCAGATATGCTACTTTCGTTCTTGAAATCAAGAACAGATCGATAGGAGAGCGGATGCGGTTTAGCCGCAGCGAATCTTGGTAGAGATTACCGCAGGACGGTCAAGCCGCCGGTAGGTTTCTCGGAGTTTTTGAACGCGTCAATTACTTACACTAGACCTGGGAATCCTTATGGCTCAGCATCAGAGAGCCTAGGAGTAGAGGGTCAGCTTCCATCCCGCGAGTTTCAAGCTAAGCCGTTAGTTTGTCCTCGATCGAATAGCCGGTACAAGAAGCGGTCGGTAATCGAACTATCCTCCTAGGTAATTCAAGCGCATTGGCTCGGCCTATCCCATTGTGCTGCAACGCCTCGTGGGGGTAGTTAGAAAGACTTCCCCCGCAGGCATGTGATCTGACCCGTAGGTGTAATCCAGGAGGAACATTGTCTTCAGCACAGAACGCGGTTGTGAAGCCGGCGCCTCCTCGAGGTCTCGGTCGTTACCGCGCCGATATTGATGGGTTGCGCGCCATCGCCGTTTTGCTGGTGGTCCTTAACCACCTCCAGTTCCGCCACTTCGAGGGTGGCTATGTCGGCGTCGATGTCTTCTTCGTTATCTCGGGTTATCTTATCGGTGCTTCCCTGATCGCCGAGTTTCGCGACGATCGCTTCTCGCTGGCAGCCTTTTACGAGCGCCGCATCCGGCGCATCTTTCCTGCTCTGCTGGCCATGCTGATCGTGGTCAGCCTGCTCTTCAGCGAGGTGAACCGTAAACTGGTTCAGCGCGGTCTTTGACGCGTTGTACGCGAAAGACTTCATCGGAGCGATTGGACTTCCGGGCATCGCCTGCAGTGTGAGCGAACCCAGAATGCTTGAAAGATTTACGATGCGGCCTGCGGGGCTCTTCTTGAGCAGCGGCAAGAACTCTCGCGTGATGGAGACCACAGAGAAGAGATTCGTATTGAAGACGTTCTGGAGTTCCTCGTCCGTCGTCGAAACGGTGTGGGCGTTAAGAAGTCCACCTTCGCCACCGATACCTGCATTATTAACAAGGATATCGAGTGTGCCGAACTTTTCCGCAACAAACTTGGCCGCCGCTTTGCGGTCCTCGTCCTTGGTCACATCCAAAGTTACTGGATAAGCTTCAATGTTCTCCGCAACAAGCTTGTCCGCGGCTTCCTTCGCTGCCTGCTGTGTTCGTGCACCAACGACAACGGTGATGCCCTTCTGTCCAAGTTGACGAGCCGTCTCGAAGCCAATTCCACGGTTCGCGCCGGAGATGAGTGCTACTTTCTTTTCGCTAGGCATGTTGTTTGCCCTCCTGATTGAATTGGATGGATCTCTTTCCGGTGGCGATTCAAAAAATCGACCGGTCGGTAGATTAATCTATTCCCTAGATATTTCGTCGCCCGCTCATGCGCGGCGGGAACATCGTTGTATGCGAGCCGATAACCGCCGCGCTCAAGATTAGTTAGTAACTGAGATGTCTCCCGCGATCCGCACCGTTGCGATGAACTGTCGTTGGCTCCATTGCTACACTCGTTGACCGCCAGGTTTTCCCCAGCGGGCATTCTGCGCATAAAATCTCCTGGAATCACCGATTCATCGATCTTTATACCTTCTGCATCGATTCCAACTTCGCGGGCCTACATTCCATAGTCCCCTTATCTTCCGCGCACTGGGCCACACATATCATGGTTCCACTTTCTTCCGTCTCCACGGCCGGCATGGCGAAGGGACGCGAAAGCGGTCCAGCATCTGCACTCTTTAACATGATGGGAAACATTGGAGGCTCATTAGGCATCGCTGGACTTCGACATTGCTTTCTGTAAGAGAACGGTTCCATTCGGCCCGCATCGGACAGTCCGTGACCATTTACACAAGTGTCGTGCAGGAACGCCTGCAGCAGTCGGCAACTTACTTTATGTTTCAAGGGCGCGTCTTCGGTTCACATGCGCGCGATCAGCGCGGTTGGCGGCGCGGTCCGCCGTCAGGCATTCTTGCTCGCATATAGCGATTGTTTCCTGGGCTGTGTATTGCTCTCGAGCGTATTTGCTTTGTTCTGTATGAAAAGAGCACGTCTCTCGGGTGCGGTTGGTAGACATGGATGTACAACAACTGGCAGTCATAAATGCATTCCTCACACTTCTGGAATCAATCAGAAATCTCAGAGTGCGGATAAGGTCTGATCGTCGATGAGTGAGTCGGCGATAATGTACTCACCGAGTTCGGTCTTCTCGTCGGAGGATGAGTGGACGCCGACGCGTTGCTTGTTGCCGATGTGCGGCGAGATCCATATATCTACGCTGTTGCCTGACGGTGAGCCAGTTCAGTGTCTTTACCGCCAAACCTTCAGCAGGCAGCAACGCAAGCGGCCACACAGTATGACGGCCCCAGCCCTGAAAGCCGCAGAGATCGAGCGCGATGTGAAGCGTCAGCGGGTGATCGCTCAGTACCGCGCGCAACTCATCGGCGGGCCGGTGCTCCTTCTCACCTTCAGAAACATGCACGTCCAGTTCGACCCGCGAAATCTCCAGCCCGCACACGGCGGAGAGGATGCCGGACGCGAGGTCGTCGAACCGTCGCTCCGACAGCCTGCTGTCCATATCCACACAACAGGCTATCCGTGAACGAACAGTCTCTTCGCCACAAGCTTCTAATCGTGCCGCAGCGCCGCCATCGGATTCAGCCTCATGGCCCGCACCGCCGGCAGCAACCCCGCAGCCATTCCAGTCAGCAACAACGCCATCGCAGCACTTATCACCGCCACCGGATCAGCAAACGACGTAGCGAACAACATATGCGCCACCACCCGCGACGCCACAAGCGCGCACGGCAGTCCAACGCCAACGCCGATCAGCGTAATCACCACGCTCTCCCGCAGAATAAGCCGCAGAATCCCGCCGCGCTGCGAACCCATTGCCATCCGAACCCCAATCTCCCGTGTCCGCAGGTTCACCGCATACGACATCAGTCCAAACAGTCCAAACCCCGCAACCACCAGCGCCACCGAGGCGAAGAACGTAGACAGCGTCGCCGTCATCTGCTCATACACCAGCGTGCGTTCGCTGCTCGCCTCCAGAGTCCTGCTGCTCGACGAATACTCCTCCCCAAACGACTGCAGCACCGCATCAACGTCTCGCGTCAACTCCGCACTGTCGCTCCCTCTGACCAGAAGCGTAGCCGCGTATCCGTTGTCCTGCTGGGTTGGAGCAAAGATCATCGGCGCATCCGCATCCCGCACATCGGCAATCCTCGCCGTCTGCGATACACCGACAATCTCTAGATCTTGAAAATCAGGTTGTACGCCAAACCGAATCCGCTTACCGATCGCGCTCTCCGATCGAAACAGCTGCTTCGCCAGAAGGCTGTCGATAATCACCACCCGCGGATGATGCGCATCATCAGTCCACGCAAAATCGCGCCCCGAGACAAAAGGAATCGCCAGCGTCTTGAAGAACCCAGGCGACACCTCCACCAGCGTCGCCGCTGCCGCATCCGCTGCGTTCGTGCTCGTCGCCGGTGAAGCAGTCTCCTTCCACCCGCCATCTCCCGCCGGTATCGACACGCTCGAAAACGCCGCCGACCGCACCGCCTCCATGTTTCCCACCGCCTCCAGCACCTGTCTCCGATAGTTGATCGTATCCGTCGTATCGCCGACCCGCGGCACCGAAGCCAGCTGCACCTCCGTCACTCCAGCCCGCGCAAATCCAGGATCGAAGGTCCTCAGCCCCTCCAGCGAACGCAGAAACAGCCCGGCCATCTGCACCAGCACCAGCGAGATTGCAATCTGCGACACAATCAGCGCCTTCCCCAGAACTCCAGTCCCGCGCCCCAGCGTCCTCTGTCCCTGTCGCATCGCACTCGCCGGGTCCTGCCGCGAGAGCTGCCACGCCGGAATCAGTCCAATGAACAGCCCCGCAAACAAAGCCACAACGACGGCAAAGCAGAACACCCGCCAGTCCGGCTTCACGTTCAACAGCACCGGCACACTCTCATTGCGCGTCAGCAGCACCACCAGCAGCCTGCTGCCCAAAACCGACAGAACCAGCGCCAGCATTGCACCCACGCCGGAAAGGAACATCGTCTCCGCCACGAACTGGTGCACCGCCTGCCACGAACTCGCACCCAGCGTTATTCGCGTGCTGATCTCATGTCTGCGATAGCTCGCCCGCGCGAGTGTAAGGCTCGCCAGATTCACGCACACCACCAGCAGAATCAGCGCAACAATGCCAAGCAGCAGAAACAGCGGCTTCGTCACCTTCGTGCGCAGATTGCTGTCCACTCCTCTCGTCGCCTGGTCCACCTGCAGACCCATCGCAAGAAACGACTGCCGCCTCTGCCCTTTGATCTCCGCCGAAACCGTACTCTCCAGCAGATGTGGCCACAACGACTGCAGCTGCGACCGCGCACCCTCAACCGTCTCCCCGTCTTTCAGCCTCCCCGTCACATTGAGCCACAGCAGAGTGCGGTTTCCGCCGCCGAACTGTTGCGATGTACCCGCCGGTATCGTGATCCCCGGGGCCTCTTCTCCAATCTTCATCCCCGTAAACCATCTCTGCGTCACACCGATGATCGTGAACAGCTTTCCGTCAGCCCGAATCGTTCTGCCCACAACCGCGGGATCACCCGTAAACTGCCTCTTCCACATCTCGTAGCTGATCACAGCCACCTGCGACGCCTGGCTTCCCTGCACATCGCCCGGCCCAATCAGCCGCCCCAGCAACGGCTGCGCCTCCAGCACGCCGTAGTACCCACCCGTCACCGACCGCGCCGGAACCAGCGACATCTTTCCGTCGATCTCAAGATTCTCGCTTCCCCCACCGCTCCAGCCGCATATTCCCGAGAACACGCGCTGATCCCGTTCCAGCTCGGCAAACATTGGAGAGGTGATCGGAACACGCGCGTGGTTTCGGTAGATCCCGTTCATCGAAACCAGCTGTTCCGGATGCGGCAGCGGTAGCGGCCGCAACACCAGCGCGTTCAGCAGCGAAAACACCGAAGTCGCCGCGCCAATCCCCACCGCAAGGGAGATCACAAAGATCGAAGCAAACACCGGGCTGCGAACAAACGATCGCAAGCCATACTGAAAACTCTGCCGCAAGGAACCCATTCAAACCTCGGTCGCAATCTCTAGCGAAATTGTAACTTCGAATGCGGCTATCCATCCGATGCGCATCTGGCCGTCGACAAAGTTTGAACCCGTCACTTCTCACAAGCCGACTTATGAACCAGCGATGTCGAATGTAGCTGCATCACGATGATCCTCCTTGTCAGAAGCTGCTTCTACGATCTCCCTGCTCACGCAGAGGAATCAAGCGGCGGACCATCTCATTAGTCGGCTGGGCTCCGCCGATCTGTCTTCCCGTGGTCTTCGATTGATGACTTCAGGCCAATGCACATTTCCAGGTTCCAGCACACTGGATGAGTGCGTTGGCGATTTATCATTAACTGACACGAGGGGCGGCATTGAGCGCGGTTGCGCATTTGGAGTTTCCTAAAACGAGGTTTTTTGAAGGCAGCGGCTATGAGCTGCATCAAACCGATCACATTTACGCCATATGGGACAATTTGTCGCCCTCGGACAGGGTGAGCAATCGAAGACTAATTAGTACTCGATATCCGTGAAGAAACTATGAATGCTCGTCTAAAGATTCGGAAGCGAACGTATTGCATCGAAGAGCGGTTCCTTAGCGCTCCGAGCGAAACCATGCAGTTCAATTACTGCAATGTATACAGTACTTCAGTGAGCGCTACGTAAAACCCACCCTGCACCGCGCGCCTCTTGCGCCACAAAGGGGTTCGCGAAACCTCGTCTAGGGTGGGTCTAGTTGGATCGCAATAGTGAGATCGGCCTTTCGCATTCGTGCGCGATTTGGTTCAGTCCGCACCGATCATTCGTCTCAGTCAGGTATCACAGTTCTAACGTACCAAAGTAAGCATGTGATTCTCGTCGTATAGACCCGGCGTACTCGCAAACCGCGCGCAATCGACCAAGAATTTCTGTTGCTGTTCTGTGATTCTCTGGGTAGCGCTTCGCTTCTTTCGCAAGCTGCTGCATGTGGCAAAGAGACCGCCACGTCGGCTATTTAATTCGATGGACTCATTGTTCCGCAACACTCAGACGAGATTTCTTGAGAGCTCATCTATCTGATCTGCACCAGATCAGGAATAAATAGAGCCTCGGAATGTTTATCTCTTGGAGGATTCTCTGTGTCTTTAACGCGTACGCAATTGCAGCACCAACAATATAGCTCTCTTGTACGACCTGGCATCATTTTGCTCGCCGCCGCTTACGCGGTCGGCGCTCTCGCCCAGAGCGGCAACCCCGCTCCTATCCAGCCCCTCCCCACCCTCGATCCCCGCCTCGTGGATTTCTGGGCCAACGCCACCAACACTCAGGCCATTTACTTTTCCGCCACCCATACACAGGCCCCCAGTGGCGTTGCCCTCTCCCCAGATGGAGCCACCGTAGCCTGGACCATCGGAGATGGCAAAGGTTTCGCCCTCCACCTCACCCCGCTCGCCCATCCCAATACCGCGGCCGACAAGATCGTCTCTCCCATTAATGCGGGCCCCTGCTTCAATACCAGCCCCGTCTGGTCTCCAGACTCCAAGACGATCGCTTACACCAGCACCTGCACCACCGAAAACACCGCAAAATCAGGCGACGCCCAGTCTCAGATCTTCCTCTACTCCGTAGCCACCGGCCAGTCCCGCCAGCTCACGCACATCACCGGCATCTTCCAGGCACCAGTCTGGGCTCCGGACGGCAAGTCCCTCGCCTTCCTCTTCGTCGAGAACGCCACCCGCGAATCCAGTCCGCTCGCCGCCATAACCCCCTGGTCCGGTGTCATCGGCGAGGACGGCATCGAAGTCCAGCGCGTCTACTCCGTCGACGCCATCACCGGCCAGGGCGCATGGCTCACCCCCACCACCCTGCACGCCTACGAGTTCGACTTCGCCCCCGACTCCAAACACATCGCCTTCACCGCCGCTAATCCCCCCGGCGATAACAACTGGTGGATCGCCAAGCTCTTCACCATCGCCATCACCGCGAACGCCGCCCCTCAGGTCGCCTTCGACCCCAACACCACCACCACCGCCATGCACGGACTGCAGATGGCCCTTCCCCGCTTCTCCCCAGACGGCAAGCGCATCGCCTTCATCGGCGGCCTCATGTCCGACGAGGGTTCCAACGGCGGCGACGTCTGGGTCGTGACTCCGAAGAACGACGACAACACCGCCCAGGACATCACCCCCGACATCGACGGCTCTCCCTCCTTCGAAATCTGGCTCACCAAGGACACTCTCGGCCTCGTCGAAAACCGTCGCGGCCATACCCTCCTCGCCACCTACGACGCCAACAAGCAAGCCATGGTGCCCGGCCGTGTCCTCGACTTCGGTGAGGTCATTCTTGGCGGCTTCGGCCTCGGAGGCGATGCACCCCTCTCAGTCTCGCGCAACGGCGTCCTGGCCTTCGTCAAGAGCGGCCACGAGACCCCCGCCGAGCTTTGGGCTGGCCCCGGCGCCGCCCTGCGCCAGATCACCGACCTCAACAACCCCAACGCCCCCCACGCCCACATCGAGTCCGTCGAGTGGACCAACGAGGGCTTCCACGTCCAGGGATGGCTCACCTATCCCTCAAACTACGACCCTACCAGGAAGTACCCTGTCCTGGTCCAAGTCCATGGCGGTCCCTCTGCCGCTGTTCCCACCGGCTGGGGCCGCAGCCTCTTGGCTGAGCTTGGCTTCTTCGAGTTCGAGCCCAACCCCCGTGGCAGCTTCGGTCAAGGCGAAAAATTCACCGCCGCTAACCGCAAGGACTTCGGCTACGGCGACCTTCGCGACATCCTCAGCGGCCTCGACGCCGTAGAGAAACAGGTGCCCGCCATCGACAGCAACCGCGAAGCCATCACCGGCTGGAGCTACGGCGGCTTCATGACCATGTTCGCCGTCACCCAGACCAACCGCTTCAAGGCCGCCATTGCCGGTGCCGGCAACCCCAACTGGCAGAGCTACTACGGCGAAAACTCCATCGACCAGTGGATGCTCCCCTTCTTCGGCAAGACCGTATATGACGATCCCGCGGTCTACGCCAAGAGCTCCGCCATCAACTTCATCCACAACGTCAAAACCCCTACCCTGGTCCTCGTCGGTGATCGTGACGGCGAGGTCCCCGCGCCCCAGAGCTTCGAGTTCTGGCACGCCCTCCGCGCCTTGGGCGTGAAAACCCAACTCGTCGTCTACCCCAACGAAGGCCACCTCTTCGAGAACCCCGACCATATCCGAGATCGCAGCGAACGCGTCCTGCAGTGGCTCAACACCTACATGCCCGCCCAATAACCGCGCGGCATCTTCACACCCCAAGAGGGGCAACGGAGGCCACTCCGTTGCCCCCTTCTCCTGCCCCATCGTTCGCGCCGCTCCATCGCGAAGGA
>NZ_JACHEB010000016.1 GCF_014201335.1 Tunturiibacter gelidiferens | reverse complement strand
CTCCACCAGAAAGGACCAGATTCGCGAAAGGCGAAAATAGTATGACTTGCCCAACTACATGCCCTTGACACGGACCGGCCTTCTCATGGAAGGCCGATGCACTTGTTGAGCTTCTGCTAGAGGGGAGGATTTAGTCCTGATAAACGCGCTTGTCGTCACTTGGACGTCGAGTTGGTGTGTTCGGACAAGCGCGATCTTCTCGGTTGGCGATGGTTGGCGTATTGCTCGTTTTAGTGTGGGCGCTTGGGTGTGGCCGCGATGGAGTCAAGCTCCGTGATGGTTTCGGGAGCGAGCTGGATGCTTGCGGCCTGGAGGTTCTCGCGGAGATGGGTGAGTGACTTGGTGCCGGGGATGAGAAGGATGTTGGGGGAGCGATGGAGGAGCCAGGCTTGCGCTACCTGCATTGGGCATGAGTCGAGGGACTCTGCCACGTCGTCGAGTTTCTCGGATTGCAACGGGGTGAAGCCGCCGAGGGGGAAGAAGGGAACGTAGGCGATGCCTTGTTTGGCGAGGTCGTCGATGAAGGCGTCGTCGTGGCGGTGGGCTATGTTGTAGAGGTTTTGGATACAGACGATCTTTGTGATTTTTTGTGCTTCGGTGAGCTGCGTGGGTGAGACGTTGCTGAGGCCGAGATGCTGGATCAGGCCTTGTTGCTGGAGTTCGGCTAGTACGGTGAGGGGTTCGGCGATGGATCCTTCGACTGGGCCTTCGATGCCGCCTACGCGGAGGTTCACTACGTCGAGTTTGTCGAGGCCGAGGTTGCGGAGGTTGTCGTGGACGCCGTCGATGATCTCCTGACGGGAGAGAGCGGGGATCCAGGATGCGTCTGCGCCGCGGCGAGCACCTAATTTGGTGACGATGACGAGGCCGTCGGGGTAGGGATGGAGCGCCTTTTTGATGATCTGGTTGGTGACGTGAGGGCCGTAGAAGTCGCTGGTGTCGAGGTGATTGACGCCTGAGGCGATGGCTTCGCGGAGGACGGTGAGGGCGGCGTCCATGTCGCGCGGTGGGCCAAAGACGTGGGGGCCGGCGAGTTGCATTGCGCCGTAGCCCATGCGGTTCACGGTCAGGGTGGTGCCGGGGAGTGTGAAGGGGCCGCCGAGTTTGGCGTTGAGTTGTGTTTGTTGCGTCATTCTGTTGCTCCTCTTATTGTTCTTGAGTTGCGGTTGTCTTCGGATTGGTTACCTGTGGTTAGATGAAGAAAGTCTCAGGTTAGGAGTTCGCATTTGTCTCAGCGTTCCTCAGTGATGTTGGAGCCGCGTAAACAGCCGGTTCAAGCGCGGTCGGCGGCGAGCGTGGACGCGATTCTTGAGGCGACTATTCAGGTTTTGCTGAGTGTGGGGAAGGAACGGCTGACCACGACGAAGGTGGCGTCGCGGGCGGGTGTGTCGGTTGGGACGTTGTATCAGTACTTTCCGAATAAGAGCGCGCTGTTGCAAGGGGCTTTGATCCGTCATCTGGATGAAGTGACGGAGGCGATAGGGCGCGTTTGCCGGGAGCAGCGGGGGAAGACGCTGAAGGAGATGGCTGCAGCTCTGATCAATGCGTTCCTTGCTACGAAGATGCGGGATGCGAAGACGAGTGTCGCGCTGTACTCGGTGAGCTCGGATGTGGATGGGGTGAAGATTGCGCAGCAGATGCAGTTGCACACGAACAAGTCGGTGGCCGGGATGCTGGCGACGACCAGCGATACCCTGACAAAAGATCCACAGCTCGTGGCTTCAATGGTGCAGAGTGCAATGGCTGGGGTTAGCCGGAGATTGCTGGAATCGCCGGAGCCGGAGAAGCAGCTCGAGGCTTTGCGGCAGGAATTGATCTTCTTTGTTTGTAAGTATTTGGAGGCCTGTTCAGCGCGGGTGCCGGATTCGGAGTTTGTGGTGGAACCTAGTTAGTAAGATCCGGCGCTTTGGATGAGATTTTGTTGAAGACTCCTGACAGCACGGTGTCAGGAGGGTGTCAGTAAGCTGACTCTGTGATCGCTACTAACAGAGGAGGCAGTATGAAGGAACAACCGAAGTCAGGCGCGGTGTGGTTTGAGATTCCATGCGCCGATCTGGACCGGGCGGCGCGATTCTACGAGACGATTCTCGATCGCAGTATGCACAAAGAAGATCTGGGAGAGCCGTTGGATAGGATGCGGGTGTTTCCCGCTGCTCCGGGTGGTGTGACAGGGGCGCTGGTGAAGCGGACGTTCCGGAAGCCCGGTGGCGGCGGGACCATGGTTTACCTGAATTGTGATGGGGAGCTGGACGCTGTGATTGGGAGGGTTCGTGAGGCGGGTGGGTTGGTTTTGATGCCTCGTACAGCGATTCCTGGACATGGTGCGTTTGCTTGCCTGAAGGATACAGAGGGGAATCATATTGGGTTGCATACTTCGGTTTGAGTGCTCAATGCCCGCTGCGCGCGGGGCGGTCACTTCGTGACAGGTATACCCCTTCGGTTGGCGCTCCCGATGGTCGCGGTGAGTATTTTGTGCCGACCATCGGGAGGCTTGTGGCGAAGCCGGTATACACCCCACGAAGTGGGTAGGATGGGTGCATGAGACGGGCCGATAGACTCTTCCGGATCGTACGGATCTTGCGCGGTGGCAGATTGCAGACAGCGCGGATGCTGGCGGAGAAGCTCGAAGTGTCGGAGCGGACGATCTATCGGGATGTTCGCGATCTGCAGATGTCGGGGATGCCGATTGAGGGTGAGGCGGGTGTGGGATACACGCTGCGGCGTGACATGGATCTGCCTCCACTGATGTTTACGCGAGATGAGCTGACGGCTCTGGTGCTGGGCGCACGGATGGTGCAGGCGTGGGGCGGGGCGTCGAGCGTGGCGTCGGCTGATCAGGCATTGCAGCGGATTGAAGCGGTGCTGCCGGCGGATCTTCGCGAGCGGGTGGACGCGATTTTGATGTATGCGCCGGGACACAGGATGGTTCAGCCTTTGAAGGAGCGGCTGGATGTGCTGCATGAGGCCTGCGTCGGCAGGCGGGTGCTTGGGTTTGGCTATTCGAAAGAAGATGGGCAGAACAGTGAGCGTGAGGTGAGGCCGCTTGCGCTGTACTTTTGGGGCGGGGCCTGGACACTGGCGGCGTGGTGTGAGCTGCGGAAGGACTTCAGGGTCTTTCGAATTGACCGGATGCAGGAGGTTCAGGTGCTGCGGCGCGAGTTTATACAGAAGAAGGGACAGCGGCTGGAGGACTTCGTGCGCGAGGCGAAGAAGGATGCCGCAGCCTACGACGTAGCGATTCAGGCAGGCGCCACGTCGAGTTAGTTCACGAGGTAGGTTGCTGGCCGGGAAGAGTCGTCTGTTGGAGGCGGCAGGTGGTGGGTCGCCGCATTATTTGGGGAGAGGCAATCGGAGACTCGCTTGAGCATGTCGGTGGGGTGGACGGGTTTTGTCAGAGTGGTGAAGGTATGTCCGGCTTTGCGAGCCTTCTCGAGGAGATCGACGGTGGCGGCCTGTCCAGAGAATAAGAGGATCTTGCAGGTGGGGATGGTCTGCGTGAGGGTGATGGCGAGTTCGACGCCGGTCATGCCGGGCATCATGACGTCGGAGATGACGAGGTCGGGCCGGGCGCTGCGTGCGATCTCAAGGCCTGAGAGTCCGTCGTAGGCGGTCATGGTTGAGAAACCGCTGCGGGAGAGGATGATGGAGAGGGTGTCGGCGATGATTCGTTCGTCGTCAACGACGAGGACGAGGGGTTTATTTTCTTCTGGGAGGGCCACGGCGTCTTCGGTGGGAACATCGGCTACTGGGATGACTTCGAAATTGAACTTCCTTGCCATGGGTCATACCTCTTTTTCAAACGTAGACCTGTTTGCTCAATACGGGTTAACTCTTTTAAATCTGTGGTTTATGCGGGAGCATAGGCTGTGTTGAAAAAAGTAGCTGGGGAGCTTGCGGAAGCATCTCGTTAGTGTTACGTTAACGTCACGTCAAATTTACATCACGTTAATGGGAGAGGGCATGAGTAATGACAGCGAAGTTGCTTCGAAGGCAATGAAGTTCGAGTCGGTGCCGCAGGTAAATGTTCCCAAGGGTAGGGATGGGAAGCACAAGGAGATCATCACGCAGCTGTTGAGCGATATCGAACAGCTTGCGGTGGGTAGTGCGTTGAAGATTCCGCTGGCGGAACTTCCCGATTCGAAGGAGAACGTTCGGTCCGCGTTGAGCCGGGCGGCGCGGCAGAGGAAGATCAACCTGGCTACTTCGAGCAACGATGAGTTTTTGTTTGTTTGGAAGACGGATAAGTAGGAATTTCTGCGGCAATACTTTTCAAAATATGGGGCCTGTCCTGCCGGACGGGCCCACTTCGCGTGGGGCGGTCACTTCGAGACGGGTATACCCTTTCGCTGGCCCTCCCGTCGGTCGGGATCTTGTTAGTAAGGGTTGGGTTGGTTGCTTAAGATCTCTTTGCCACCGCTTTGCGCGATGAAATGAACTTTGCCAGGTAGGGTGGGAACGGGTTGGGAGAGATCCTGCCAGAGAAAGATGCGGCGGGGTTCCAGCCACTTGAGTTTCAGCGAGAGGGCGTCCTCGAAGATGGGTGGGGCATCGGGAAAGAAAGATCCGTACCAGAGGTTGGAGCTGCGGCCGTCGAGGATGTGGAGGTCGCTGCGGTGGAGGTAGAAACCGAGGGTGCTGGCGGCTTCGTATTCGCCGTGGATGACGATGAGGTCGCTGGGTTTGAGTTCAGGTTCAATGGCGGCGGCTAGCTGGCGGGAGCTTAGGACAGGCGAGAAGATCTGCAGGCCGATGTGGGCGGCTAGCAGGAAGGCGAAGGTTGACGCGGCGAGGCAGAGATTTGCGGCGTGGGGCTGGTAGTTGCGGCGGAGAAGCCAGTTGGCGAGGGCACCGGTGAAGAGTGCGATGGCAGTGAGGAGGAGCGGGTTGCGGAAGGCTCCCATGGCCTGGGCGTTGAGATCGAGGAAGTGGCCGAAGGAGAGGGCGTAGTCGCCGGGGTTTTGTTTGAGGAGTGAGGCGAGATCGGTGCCAGGGGTGGGGGTGCGGGAGTGGAGGAGAAAGAATCCTGCGGTGAGGGCGGCGAGGGAGCCGAGGACTAGCAGGACGGTTGAGATGCGCTGGCCGGAGCGGACGAGGGGGGCGGGGACGGTGAAGGATTCGGCTTCGGTGGCTTCGTCATGGAGCCATGCGGCGATGAGGAGGATCATGCCGGGGAGTGCGGGGAGGGCGTAATACTCCTGCCGAGTGGAGAGGGAGAAGAAGAGGACGGGGATGATGGCCCAGAGGCCGAGGAGTAGGCGGGTGCTTTCGGCGGGTGTGAGGGTGCGGATGGAGACGAGGGGACGGAAAGCTTTGCGCCATGGGACGGTGGCTATGGCGCGGTAGAGAAAGGTGCTCCAGGGCATGAGCCAGATGAGGATGAGTCCACAGAAGAGGACGAGGGGGACGGTGTCGTAGTCGCGGGGGACGCGGAGGTTGAGGTAGCGGAGGAGTTGCTCGTTGACGAAGTAGAACCAGAGCCAGCCGTGGACGTTGCCGCCGGTTGGGAGGGGTACGGACCAGTGACCGTGCGCGAAGGTGAGATTGCCGGGATGGCCCTGGGTGGGGTTGGATTGGGCGATGAGGATGTGCCAGGGGGCGGCGATGAGGAGGAAGACTATGGTGCTGGAGATGGGGTGGAGTTGGCGGATGCGTTTTATGACGGCGCTTAAGCTGCGGCGGGTGAGGAGCAGGTGGGCGAGGACGATGAGGATGGGGAAGACGATGCCGATGAGGCCCTTGGTGAGGACGTTGAGGGCGCAGCAGGCGGCGAAGAGCCAGCAGAGGGTGGGGCCGGGGTGGGCGCGTTGGATGGGATCAGATTCGGTGAGCCAGTAGAAGAAGAGGGCCAGGGTGAGCCAGAGGCAGACGTCGGCGTCGGGTAGGAGGATGCGGGTGAAGATGAAGATGCCGAAGCTCGAGAGGGCGATGAGACCGGCGTAGAGGCCGGCTCGGGCAGAGAAGGCGCGGCCGGCGAAGGCATCGAGGATGAGGGCAAGCGCGAGGACGGTGAGTGCGATGGGGAGGCGCGCGGCCGCGGTGTTGACGCCGAAGAGTTTGAAGCTGAGCGCCATGCTCCAGTAAAGGATGGGGGCTTTTTCGAGGTAGCGGATGCCGTTGGCGTATAGGGTGACCCAGTCGTTGCGTTGAAGCATCTCGCGGGCGACCTCGGCGTGGACGGAGTCGGCGTCGTCGAGGAGCGGAGGGACGAAGAGGGTGAGCGTTGCGTAGAAGAGGAGCCAGAGGATGAAGAGGGTGAGGCGGTTTTTTCGGGCCGACGACATGGCCCTTGGCGATGTTGCGATTTGCGGCATGGAGGATGGGGGTGTTGTCTGCATGGTGGGGAGATGCCGGTGTTAGGTGAGTTTATCAATGTGGTGAAGACGCCCTACGCGGGCGGCGGTCACTTCGTGACTTATATACCGGCTTCGCCCCGAGCCTCCCGATGGTCGGCATCAAGAATATTTCATCGCGACCAGCGGGAGCGCTAACCGGAGGGATATACCTGTCACGAAGTGACCGCTCCTCGCGCAGTGGGGCCGGCCGACAGGCCTTGAACGAAGACGCCTGGATCGCAAGGCTATGATGAGAAGCGTGTTGTTTGGCGAGGGCGTCTGGTTTGAGTGAGCTAGTGCAGGTTGCGGGGCCGCCTACGGAGCTGATCTTTGGGGATTGGTATCCGGCGCTGCGTGCTGGGGAGCTGCGGGAGGGCAAGACGGCGAAGGCGCTGCTGCTGGGGGTTCCGCTGCTGCTGGGGAGGAAGACTGGTGGAAAGCTGTTCGCGATGCGGGATCTTTGTCCGCACCGGGGGATTCCGCTTTCAGCTGGCTGGTTCGATGGGGAGACCGTGACGTGCAAGTATCACGGGTGGAGGTTTGAGCCCTGCAGTGGGCAGTGTAAGGAGATTCCTTCGCTGACGAGCCATGAGACGCTTGATCCGACGAAGATTTATGCGAGTGCGTTTCCTTGCGAGGAGCGCGATGGATTTGCGTGGGTGTATCTTCCTGCGCCGGGGACGGGGCGGGTGGGTGAGGCGTTGCCGGCGGTGCCGGAGGTGCCGAAGTTTTCTGCGAAGTTTCGCAGTGCGCACCTGGTGGCGGAGCTGCCTTGCAATGTCGATCATGGGATTATCGGGTTGATGGATCCGGCGCATGGGCCGTTTGTGCATCAGGCCTGGTGGTGGCGGAGTAAGGCTAGTATTCATGAGAAGACGAAGCACTTTGAGCCGTTGACCGATGACGAAAATGGCGGGAGGAACGCCGGGTTTCGGATGTCTTCGCATGCGCCTAGTGCGAACTCGGCGCCTTATAAGTTGCTGGGGGTATATGGCGAGCCGATTACGACGACGATTGATTTTGTGTTGCCGAATCGGAGGTACGAAACGATTCGGGCTGGGGAGAAGTGGTTTTCGAGTTTGACTACGGTGACGCCAATTACCGCGTCGACTTGTCGGATTGATGTGATGGCGGCTTGGAATGTTTTTTACCATGTGCCATTTGTAACTTCGATTGCTACGTTTTTTGGAGCGCGGTTTGTAAGGCAGGATCAGCAGACGATGGTGGAGCAGGCGGAGGGGCTACGGTTTCATCCGGGGCTGATGCTGATCGACGATGCGGATAAGCCGGCGAAGTGGTACTTCGCGTTGAAGCAGGCGCGACTGAAGGGGACGGGGGAGCATCCTTTGAGTGGGCCGGTTACTTTGCACTGGCGGAGTTAGTGCGTCGGGTCCTGCCGGACAGGCCCACTACGCGTGGGGCGGTCACTTCGTGACTTGTGTACCTTTACTTGGTTGGTGCGAGGCTTTGGGCCTTCCGTTGGTCGGCGGTTGGCACTAACGCGTAGTGCGGGCTATGGCTGCGCGGAGGGCGGGGATGCCGCCGTTGTTGATGGCGCCGTGGCCGCAGGCGAAACGCTCGATGGGGTAGGCTAGCAGCTTGTTGGCGGTGGCTACCGCGGTGGACTTGCTCCAGGTGCCTACGTTGGGGAAGAACCATGGGGGATAACCGCTGACGGTGACGTGGCCGAGGCTGGCGACGGCGTCTCCGGCGTAGAGGGTACCGTCGCGCTGGTCGAGGAAGGATAGGTGGCCGGGGATGTGGCCGGGAGTTTCGATGACGAGAAGAGAACCGTAGAGTTCGCCTTCGGTGAGGAGACGGGTGGGGCGGGCATCGATGCCGGGGAGACCGCCTCTGATCTCTTCGTTGGACTCGCCGGGTTGGAGAGATTTGTCGGGTGGTTTTTGCAGCAGAGGGAGGGAGCGGGTGTTGGAGGCGAACTCGACTTGCGTGGGGCCTAGTTTCGCCAGGAGGGCATCGACGGAGCCGACGTGGTCGACGTGGGCGTGGGTGAGGAGGATGCGGCGAATGGGAGCGCCGAGAGTCTTTGCGGCGGCGAGGATGTCGTCGTGGGAGTTGGAGAGGTTGGCGTCGATGAGTGTGAAGCCATCGGTCTCGCGGACGAGGTAGCAGTTGACTAAGCCGAGACGGGTGAGTTGAAAAGCATTGGCGGCGACCGGGGTGGTCTTCATGGTGAGTTTGATGCGTAGGGTGTCTGTGAAGACACCATTTGATAGATCACCTGGGGTGACATAGTATTTCCCCACACCTTCTAAAGGCCCGCTGTAGTGAGTGGAGTACTTCCTTCTTCCTCTGTTGTGGATCTCCTCGTCAAAATGAGATTCGAGTTCTGCGCGAGGTGGATCTCACAAGCCCGAGCTTCTAAGGAGAACTGATGCGGTGTGTGTCCAGAACTTTCTTTGCATGTGTTCTGTCTTTGTCTATGGCCTTCGCGGTCAGCCCGTTTGGACGGTGCGATATGTCGCAGCAGATGACGCCACTGCTGCTTACGGTTCATGATGCGCCGGTGCCATTCAAAGGTTCGGACGGTCTGGTGCACCTGGTCTACGAGGTGTGGCTCGCGAATATCTCAAGCGGCGAGGTAGATATACAAGATATCGATGTGATTGGTGACGGCGCGGTTCTGCAGAAGCTCGATGCAACGGCTGTCTCTCATCGTCTTCAGCCTGCGGGTCTGCGAGAATCCTCCGCAGTGCTTACTCGGGGCACTCAGTCGATACTTTTTTTGAATGTCATTCTTCCAAACGGAACTCCGATTCCGAAACAGCTTTTGCATCGGGTAAAGGCGAAGTACAGCGCTGCGCCTCCGGGACAACAGGAGATCGTCGAGAGCGGCGGCGCGACGACGCCGGACCTCCAGCCGGTTGTCCAGATCAGTGCGCCTCTTCGTGGGGATGGTTACGTCTCTGCTGATTCGTGTTGCGACTCCACGCGACACATGCGGGCAGCGATGCCTATCAACGGACGTGTGTATGTGGCTCAGCGTTACGCTGTCGATTGGGAGCAGTTGGATGCAGGCAATCGTATCTATTCAGGCCCACGAGAGAAACTTGAGAGCTATACGATCTTCGGAAAGCCTGTCTATGCGGTTGCGGATGGTGTTGTATCAGTTGCGATCACAGGCTTGCCCGAACAGACGCCTGGAAAGTATCCGGCGAATATTTCGATTGAAGAGGCTGATGGGAACGCGATCATTGAGGATCTTGGGGGGCATCACTTTGCCTGTTACGCGCACATGCAGTCGGCGAGCATCCGTCTTCATCCCGGGGATAGGGTGAAGCGTGGGCAGGTCATCGGCATGGTGGGGAACTCGGGTAATTCTGTGGCTCCGCATCTGCACTTTCATGTGATGAGTTCGGAGTTGTCGCTGGCATCGAACGGGCTGCCGTATCAGATCGATGAGTTCAAAGTTACGGGTGCGACGCCGGGCACGAAGGCTTTCGATGAAGCAGAGGAAAAAGGGGAACCAGTTACGATCACTCCCTTTTCACCACCGCAACTGGTGAAGGATTCGCTACCGCTTGATCAGTTGATTATTTCGTTGACGCCTCGGTAGAAATTAGAAGATGCTGACGCCTTCTTCTATGACTAGCTGATCGACTTTGATGTTCATGATCTCGCCTAGTTTTTTGAAGCCTTCTTTCCACTCGTCGGTCCAGTAGTTGTTGTCGCTGCGGCGGAGGAGATCGTTCCAGATGTTCTGGGCCTGCCAGATGCTTACCTCGAAGGGCATCTTGTGAATGGTCTCGGCGATTTGAAGGGCTGTGGGAAGAGCGTCGACGGCAGAGGGATCGCCTTCGGCAGCGGCTTCGAGGCGAATCATGGCGCGCTTCATGCGTTGGCCGGTGGTGTAGCCGAGGAGCGTTGTATTGAGTTCGATCTGGTCGGCGGTGGCGCGACCCAGGAGGGATTCGATCACCGCGGCGTCGAAGGTATCTGACTCGATGGCGTGGCGCAGGCTGGCGTTGATGGCGAAGCGGGCGGCGGTGGCGAGTGCGGGCGGGGCGGTCATGCCCGATTCGGTGAGGAAGTGGAGGAGCGAGGCGTGGTCTTCGTAGATCTTGCGGAGAGAGTCCTCCATCTCGGAGACGGTCTGGTTGAGGATGCTGGTCAGGATGCGGTGCTGCTCGTCGGCGAAGAGCGAGGTGAGGGAGTAGGCGGTCTCGCCGAAGAAGCGATCGATAAGGCGGATGACTTCGGGTAGGTTGGCGCGGCGGATGGCGGTGCTGATGTCGGAGGAGAAGGTGGCGAAGGCCTCGACTTCGGCGGGGTCGGTGGAGTTATAGGCTTTGACAGCGGCGGATAGGTTTTGATCGCCAAGATGGAGGACTGCGAAGCAGAGCTCTTCGCTCTCCTCGGTGATGCGGGAGTAGACGAGGGCGCGGCCGAGGGCGACGCGGCCGCGACCGGAGTTGAAGACCTCCTGGCCTTCGCGGTGGACGTCGAAGCAGAAGAGTTCGCCTTGTTCTGGATAGGCGCGGAAGATGGAGCTGATGGCGTAGTGGGCGCCGACCTGCTCGAGGCCGATCTTCATGTGGGTGACGTAGCGGCGATAAACTTCGGCCCCGTCGCCCATCTCTGGAACGTTGCTTTTGGCGCGTGCAAGGCGGGTAAGGAACTCGGCTTCGAGAGCTGTGCCGGCGGGGCCGAAGAGTTTGGCGGCGAGCTGGAGGACGCGGCCTGCGTAAGCGATGATCTGGATGGTTTCGATGCCGGAGATCTCGTCGAAGAACCAGCCGCAGCTGGTGTACATCAGCTGGGTGTGGCGTTCGAGCTCGAGAAGTTCGAGGGCGGCGACGCGTTCGTTTTCGGTGAGGGGACGAATGGCGTGATCGGCGAAGAACTTGATGATGGCAGCTGGGGAGCGGTCGAGGACGACCTGGATGTAGGCGTCGCGGGTGGTCCAGAGATCGTTGAAAAAGGACTTGGAGATTTGTTCGGCTAGAGGTGCGGTGGCGTCGCGGAGGTAGTCGAGGGCTTCGCGCAGAGGGGCGCGCCACTCCTGGTTCCATCCGGCCTTGCCGCCATTGCAGCCGCAGTTGGAGCGCCAGCGTTCGATGCCGTGGGCGCAGGACCAGGAGGTGTCTTCGGCTACTTCGGCTTCCCATTTGGGCGGGAATTTTTCGAGAAACTCGCCGTAGTTGGTCAGCTTGGCCTTGCCGCCTTCTTCGATCCAGTGCATGGCGTAGGAGAGAGCCATCTCGCCGTGTTTGTGATGGTGGCCATAGCTCTCGCCGTCGGTGGCTACGTGGGAGAGTTGGGCGACTTCGGGATCGCCGGGAGAGGCGGGGTGAAAGCCTGCGAGGAGGCGGCTGCCGAAGTTTTCGCCGCTGTTGAGGAGGCCTTCGAAGGCGATGGCGCGGGAGCTGGGGCCGTCATAGAAGAAGACGGCGATGGTGCGGCCTTCGTCGAGCTTGACGAGGTAGGGATGGGTGGGATCTACGTTAGCGTTGGGGGTCTGGATCCAGGTGTCTTCGCCGGGAGCGGCAGGGGATTTCGCAGCTGCGACGGGGTCGAGGTCGGGTTTGGAGGCCGTGGTTACGGGGGGCTCGAGGCGGCGAATGCGGGCGCACTGGAGGGGAGCGAGAATGGTGAATTTGATCCCCTCTTGTGCCATGAGGTCGAGGACGCTGCGGTTGACGGCGGTCTCGGCGAGCCACATGCCTTCGGGCTTGTGGCCGAAGCGGAACTCGAAGTCGGCGATGCCCCAGCGGATCTGGGTGAGGGCGTCGCGGCGGCTGGCGAGCGGCATGATGATGTGGTTGTAGACCTGCGCGACTGCCGATCCATGGCCGCTGTAGTGCTGGGCACTGACTTTGTCGGCATCGACGATCATGCGGTAGGTGCGGGGTGCCTTGTCTGAGAGCCAGCTGAGGAGGGTGGGGCCGAAGTTGAAGCTCATCCGCGCGTAGTTGTTCATGATACGGATGATCTCGTTTTGCTTGTTGGTGATGCGGGAGGCGCCGTTGGGGGCGTAACACTCGGAGGTGATGCGGTCGTTCCAGTCGTGGTAGGGGGCGGCGGAGTCCTGAATCTCTACGGTCTCGAGCCAGGGATTCTCGCGGGGCGGCTGGTAGAAGTGGCCGTGAACACAGACGAAACGGGGCGCTTCGACGGCGGAGGCAGAGATATCCGCCGTAGATTTTTTTCTGGGCGCCGGTTTGGCTTGGATCTTTTGTTTGGTCATGTGCCGTTCGAGATTTCTAGCGTTCATGTTTGTGAGATGCAAGGTTTCGATCTTTGGCCCCGTCGCCTAGTTTCTCAGATTTGAGAAGAGGTATGGGGCGGGGAGGAGAGATTCTCGTAACGCGAGAGCGCCCAGAGTGAAAAGGACAGGGTTGAAACGGAGAGGTAGAAGAAGGCGTATCGCAACTGGTCAGAGTAGAGGGCGAAGGTGACGACAAAGGGCGCAAGCAGGATGAAGGTCGTCACGCCGACAAGCAGGAAGAGGCGCGGGAGATTCATGGGAAGGAAAAAAGAGATGCAACTCACAAGGATTGCCAGCAGGGGAAGGGTCATCCGGGGATGGAAGGCGCGGGGGATGTAACGCAGCTTGAGGGAGTTTTGCTGAAGTTGTTGCAGGAAATTCACAAAAGGATGAGGGGCGAAGATGGGCAGAGTGACGGCGCAGGCTGCCACAAGAATCAGGAGGAAGAGTAGAGCGGTTCGGGTGCGGGAGGTGCGCTGCGAGGTGAGAGCAAGGAGGGGAATGAGAACCAGGGCGTAGATGATGCGGGAGGAGAGAGTGACGCCGAGGAACAGGGCGGCGGGAACGGAGGTATAGATCGATGTGCCAAGGGAGCTGTAGAAGAGAGCGATTGCGATGGCGACATAGAAGAAGTTTGTGAGGTAGTCGCCACCTGAGGTGAAGTCGCTGAGATGGCCGGGCGCGAGGAGTAGAAAGAGAGTGAGAAATAGGAGAGCGGTGGCGCGGTAACGGAAGAAGCGCAGGGTGAAGACGAAGAACAGAGCGAGCCAGAGGAAATTTTGCCAGGCGATGTGTCCGACCGCGAAGAAGGGGGCGGCGAGCAGCATCGCGCCGGGTAGAGGGGTGGGTGGATTTCCGAGGAAGGTTCGGGTGGAGTAGGGGTACTGGTGGTGACGGACTGCGTCGAGCTCGATGCGGAGTGCGTCTTCGCGGTCGGAGCCGCGATTGAGGGTGTGCTTGAGCGAGATGGGATAGAGCACCGCGAAGGCTGTTGTGAGAAGGAGAAAGAGGAGGATAAACCAGCCGAGGCCGATCTGAAGATGACGCCGGTTGGTGCGGTCGAGCCGTAGCATTGCGAGAACGATCCCGATAGAACCGAGTGTGATGGCGGCGGCTTTAGTGGAGGAGAGATACTTCCATAGCGGAGCGGCTGAAGTGAGTGTCCATGCCATGCAGAGGCTCACGATCAGAAGGGCTCGATGAAGCCGCTGATTCTGAGGCTGTTTGCTGTCTGATGTGATCTTGTCCGATGCGATCACTGCGGGGTGTCCTGCTTTTTCACGGCGAGATCGCAGGCTCGCCAGAGATACCAGCTTGCTATAGAGCACCAGGGCTGCCATTTTTTTGCACGGCGGTGCATGACGTCGGGTTTGGGCAGGTCCATCGGGGTGACTTTGTCGGTGGGTTTGAGCTTGCCGAACGTGAGAGCGAAGCCTTTGCGGACGCCGTAGTCGTCGACGGGGAGGACGTTGGGGCGGCCGAGGCGGAAGATCAATAACATTTCCACGGTCCAACGGCCTATGCCGCGTACTGCGGTGAGGTGCTCAATGATGGCTTCGTCGGGCATACGACGGATGCGGGCGAGGGTGGGGACGGTGCCGTCGAGGGTTTTGGCGGCGAGGTCGCGGAGAGCGAGGGATTTGTTGTGGGAGAGGCCGGCGGCGCGGAGTTGCTCGTTGGGGCAGTCTAGGAGATGTTGTGCGGCGAAGTGCTCGTTGCCAGTGACGGGGTAGAAGCTCTCTAGCAGGCGGCGATGGATGGTGGCGGCGGCTTTGCCGTGTAGTTGCTGATAGATGATGCTCTCGACGAGGGCTTCGAAGGGTGATTGGGTGCTGGAGACGCTGAGTTTGAAGGGGCCAGCGCGCTCGATGAGCTTGCCTAATTTGGGGTCGGCGGTAGAGAGATCGAGCAGGGCTTGTGCGACGTTGTAGCGAGGCGGACGTGGGGTGTGGAACGGGCGCGGCATGACACTGACGGTATCGCAGGAGGGGCGGGAAAGTCTCGTGCGCGATTAGCAGAATTCGGACTAACTTGGTTTGCATTTACAAGTCCGATACGTTTCGGGCAGGGTAGATGTTGTATTGGTTTTCAGCCGATGAACAAGCATGCACGAGATATTGTGCCGGCGGTCGCGAGTCAGGTTCGATAATCGGATGTTGCAGGAAAAAAATCAGTTGCGAGTGGTTGCAGATGAGTTGAGACATTCTTTTCCACTGCTATACTCTGAGTTTCGAGACAGGAATTTTTTCGGGGCACCTCCGATTGCGGACGCTCCAGCCGCCGGAGTATGGATCGCCCGGTAATTTGATAGCAGCAGTACCTAACCCTTGACAGCAACTTCTCAACCCTTAGCTCAGGTAATGCAGAGGAAGCAGGAACGTACTCATGGCGCAAGTTTTTGACCGCAGTTCGAACGCGCTGGCTCGATTCAGCCTGGTATTGACGGGCGTGATCGTCATTGCGCTCGGCGTAACCCTGGACCAGCTACAGCGATCACCGTGGGTGACGCGGCAGGGCCAGCGGCCAGATCAGCCGATACCGTTCAGCCACAAGCACCACGTTGAGGGACTTGGCCTCCAGTGCCAGTACTGCCATACGCAGGTGGAGAAGGCCGCGTATGCCGGTATCCCTCCGACCAAGACGTGTATTAACTGTCATGCGCAGATCTGGACCAATGCGGAGCTGCTTGAGCCGGTTCGGCAGAGCTGGGCGACCGGCGCGTCGATTCAGTGGATCCGGGTGCATGACCTGCCGGACTACGTTTACTTCAACCATGAGATCCACGTGAATAAAGGTATTGGTTGCGCGAGTTGTCATGGACGCGTGGACCAGATGCCGCTGATGTATCAGCAGAACACGCTGCAGATGGAGTGGTGTTTGAACTGCCATCGCAATCCGGCAGTGAACCTGCGGCCGACCAGTGAGATCTACAACATGGCGTGGGCTGGACCTTCGGGCGACAAGCCGGTGTGGTGCACGAGCACAGGAGTCGGAGCGGCTGGATCTGGTCCGACGGCGCAGAATGTAAGCTGCACGACGACCAATCCTTCGGGCAAGGGTCCTGAAGTGGCGATGCTACAGCTGAACACCGAGTTGAATGGGCCGACGTCGAGCGACGTGCCACCAATGGGGATCACGATGCCGGCGAGCTATCAGAAGTTTACGAATCAGATGGACCTTGGCAGATACCTGACTACTCAGTACCACATCCGCAATCCGGAGCAGCTGTCGAGTTGCGAGACGTGCCACCGATGATGAAGACGACTGGGAATGGAACTGAAGACACGATGGCTGAGATGAAAGCACCGGCAGGACAACCCGTAGTGGTCACGCAGATTGCTCCGGCGAAGATGACGCTGGCTGAGGTTCATGCCAAGCTGGACGGCAAGACGGGGCGACGCTTCTGGAAGAATCTGGATGAGCTGGCGGAGACGCCCGCGTTCCATGAGTTGATGGAGGAAGAGTTTCCGCGACAGGCTGGCGCAGGCGAGTGGGTCGACGCGGTGAGCCGGCGTGGATTTCTGAAGGTGATGGGCGCGTCGCTCGCGCTGGCGGGACTGGCCGGATGTACGAAGCAGCCGGATGAGCCGATCTTTCCTTACATCAAACAGCCAGAGGATTTGATTCTCGGCAAAGCGATGTACTTTGCGACGGCTTATCCGTTCCCGACGGGTGCGATTCCAGTGCTGATTAAGTCGGACTCGTTCCGCCCGATCAAGGTCGATGGAAATCCCGAGCACCCGATGTCGAAGGGCAAGTCGGACGCGTTTACGCAGGCGACACTGCTTGATCTGTATGATCCCGATCGATCGCAGCATGTTCTGCATCGCGGGCAGGTTTCATCGTGGGGCGAGTTTCAACAGGCGTTTGCGACGGCTGCGAAGAAGACTTCGGGCGGACAGGGTATCTATTTCCTGAGCGAGACGATTACTTCGCCTTCACTGGCGGCACAGTGGAAGCAGGTGCAGGCGGTGTATCCGCAGGCGAAGCTGGTGCAGTGGGAGCCAGTGAACCAGGATTCTTCGCGCGCGGCTTCGAAGGCTGCGTTCGGCAGCTACACCGATGCTCAGTACAAGCTCGAAGAGGCGGATGTCATTCTTTCGCTCGATGCGGATTTCCTCGGGGGGATTGGGCATCCGGGGTTCCTGCCGCTGGCGGCTGGATATGCCGAACGGCATCGGTACGAAGAAGGCAAGCCGATGAATCGGCTGTACGTCGTCGAGACGATGCCGACGGTGACTGGATTCAAGGCAGAGCATCGTCTGGGATTGAAGCCGAGCGAGATTGCGACCTTCGCGTTGGCGCTGGCGAATGGCGCGGCTCCGCAGGGTGCAACCGCTGAGCAACAGAAGTTTTTTGCGGCGTTGAGCGCTGACTTGAAGAACAGCGGCGGTAAGTGCGTGGTGATTCCGGGAGAACAGGCTTCGCCGGCGGTACATGCGGCGGCTTATGCTCTGAACTCTTCGCTGGGTGCGGTCGGCAAGACAGTCATCTATACCGAGACTGTGAATCCGATGCCAACCGACCAGCTGGCAGAGTTGAAGTCGCTGGTTGCCGATATGAAGGCCGGCAAGGTGCAGTGGCTGGTGATGTTAGGTGTCAATCCGATCTATTCAGCTCCGTGGGATCTGGGTTTCCGCGATGCGTTTGAGAATGTTCCGGTGACAGTGCAACTCGGAGCGCATGTGGATGAGACGGGAGCGATCTCGAACTGGCATATCAACAAATCGCACTACCTCGAGAGCTGGTCGGATGCGCGGGCGTACGACGGAACGATTACGATCATCCAGCCGATGATCGATCCGATGTATCAGGGCAGGTCGGCTCATGACATGTTGCAGGCGCTGCTGGCAGATCCGCAGCAGTCGGCTTACGACGTTGTGGTGGCGAACGCGAAGACTTACATCAAGGGCGATTTCGCGACCGGGTGGCGTAAGGCGCTGCATGATGGTTGGGTAGAAGGAACGGCGTTTACGGCGAAGGCTGGCGGTGCAGGTAAGAGCGCGATGGCCTCCTTCCCAACACCATCTGGGACGAACGGTCTGGAGATCTCGTTCCGGCCTGATCCTTCGATCTATGACGGTCGTTTCGCGAATGTGGGCTGGTTGCAGGAGTTGCCGAAGCAGGTAACGAGCCTGAGCTGGGATAACGCGGCGATCATGAGCATCAACACCTTGGCTGACTTGAAGCTTGACGAGTCTGATCCAGTGAAGATTACGCTCAATGGTCGTGAAGTGATTGCTCCGGCGATGATGATCCCAGGCCATCCAGACGGCGTGATCACGGTTCACCTTGGATTTGGCCGCGGCGTTGAGGCTGGTCGTGTAGCTCAGGGTGTCGGCTTCGATGCTTACCAGATTCGTATCGCGGATGAATTGCTATTCACCTCAGGTGCAACAGCGAAGAAGGTTCCTGGAACGTACGATCTTTGCATTACGAAGGTTCATAACATTGAACATCGCGGCAGCTTCGCACAGCATGATCTGGAAAAACCGCTCTCTGATAAAGATGGCGTGTATTCGCTGGCTGGGCATGAGGCGGAGGAGCGGTCGATCATCCGGTATGCGACTTTGGATGAGGTCAAGAAGAATCCAAACTTTGCGCATGAGGGTGGCGCGAGCGGAACGCTCATCGACAAGGTTGGATATTCGCCGCAAGGTGAGAAGGTGCCGCACGATAACTCGTTCTTCCCGGACAACTGGAACTACGAGAAGCAGGACCCGTCGACGTTGAAGATTCAGAACGCGTGGGGAATGGCGATCGACTTGAACAGCTGCATCGGTTGCAATGCTTGCATCGTGAGCTGCTATGCGGAGAACAACATTCCGGTGATTGGCCGCGAGCAGGTGAAGGTTGGGCGCATCATGCAATGGCTGCGCATCGACACTTACTTTGAAGGCGATTTGCATGCTCCCAAGGCGCACTTTCAGCCGATGGCTTGCCAGCACTGCGAGAACGCAGGTTGCGAGCAGGTCTGCCCGGTAGGCGCGACAGTGCATACGCCAGAGGGGCTCAACACGATGGTCTACAACCGTTGCGTGGGAACCCGCTACTGCTCGAATAACTGCCCGTATAAGGTTCGCCGGTTCAACTTCCTGCTGTACTCGGACTACGACACGGAGAGCCTGAAGTTCATGCGCAATCCTGATGTCTCGGTGCGTTCACGCGGTGTGATGGAGAAGTGCAGCTACTGCGTTCAGCGCATTGAGCAGGCGAAGATCACGGCGGACAAGGAAAATCGCGAGATTCGTGACGGCGAGATCGTGACGGCATGCCAGCAGGCCTGCCCGACCAACGCCATCACGTTCGGCAATATTAACGACAAGGCGAGCAAGGTGGCAAAGGCCAAGGCTGAGGAGCGCGACTACCAGGTACTCGCTGATCTCAACTTCCGTCCGCGTACCACCTACACGGCCGGAGTCATCAACCCGAATCCGGAGCTGGCATAAATGGCGACCAAAGGACCCATGCAAGACCCGATCGTCGATCCCATGATCGACCCGCGTACTGGCGAGTATGCGGTTATCGCGCCGGGCCATAACTTCAAGTCGGTAACGCAGAAGATCGCCGGAATCGTGCTGACGTCAAACACCCCGTTGGGGTGGTTCTTTGGCCTAATTGTGGGCGCAGGCGTTGCGCTGGGCGTTGTGATCGGATGCACCTGGCTATTTCTGAAGGGCACTGGAATCTGGGGCGTCACGATTCCAGGCGCGTGGGGATTCGCCATCATCAACTTTGTGTGGTGGATTGGTATCGGCCACGCGGGTACGCTGATCTCCGCGATTCTTCTGTTGTTCAAACAGACATGGCGAAACTCGATCAATCGGTTCGCGGAAGCGATGACGATCTTTGCGGTGGTCTGCGCTGGAACCTTCCCACTGATCCACGTTGGCCGTCCGTGGCTGGCCTACTGGCTCTTCCCTTACCCCAACACGATGAATGTGTGGCCGCAGTTCCGCAGCCCGTTAGCGTGGGACGTGTTTGCGGTTTCGACGTACGCGTCGATCTCGATCATCTTCTGGTATATCGGTATGATTCCCGACTTCGGGACTCTGCGTGACCGCGCGACGATGCCGGCGGCGAAGTATTTCTACGGGATGCTGTCATTGGGTTGGCGTGGTTCGACCCGGCACTGGATCCGATATGAGTCGGCTTCCCTGCTGCTGGCGGGTCTTTCAACGCCACTGGTGCTCTCGGTACACACGGTCATCAGCTTCGACTTCGCGGTGGCGGCGCTAGCTGGCTGGCACACAACGATCTTCCCGCCTTACTTCGTTGCCGGCGCTGTGTATTCAGGTTTTGCGATGGTGCTGACGCTGGCGATTCCGATCCGCAAGTTCTACCACATGGAAGACCTAGTAACGCTGCGGCATCTGGACAACATGGCGAAGGTCATGCTGGCGACGGGTTCGATCGTGGCGTACGGGTATGGCATGGAGGTCTTCATGGCGTGGTTTTCGGCCAGCCATTGGGAGTTCTTCATGATGTGGAATCGTATGTTCGGGCCGATGGGCTGGGCGTACTGGATCCTGATCCTGACCAATATCGCGATTCCGCTGACGACGTTGTGGTCGCGGAAGCTTCGGGTCAACGTAACGTTCCTGTTTATCCTCTCGCTCATCGTGAATACGGGCATGTGGTTCGAACGCTTCGTCATCGTTGTGACGAGTCTCTATCGCGAGTATCTGCCTTCGAGCTGGGGAACCTATCGCGCGACGAAGTGGGATTACATGATCTACGTGGGAACGATGGGACTGTTTACCTTCCTGTTCTTCCTGTTTGTCCGGTTCCTGCCGATGATTCCGATGTCTGAAATTCGAATGATGCTGCCGCAGACCAAGGTGACGCGCGGCGGGCCCGATGCTGAAACGGTCAGTAAGGAGACAGTCTAATGCCCGCCCGCGAAGGAACTTACGGATTGCTGGCCGAGTTCAATACGCCGAGCGAACTAGTGCATGCCACGGAACAGGCGCGCCATGCGGGCTATCGCCGTATGGAGTGCTACACGCCCTACCCGGTGGAGGAGGCAGCCGAGGCGCTGCACTTCCACAAGACGCGTGTGCCGATGGTGTGCCTGATCGGCGGCTTGATGGGCGTGACGACGGCGTTTCTGATGGAGACCTGGATCAATGTCTGGGCTTATCCGCTGAATATTGCTGGCCGGCCATTGTTTTCATGGCCTGCGTTTATTATTCCGGCTTACGAGTGGACGATTCTGTTTGCCGGGTTTTCGGCGGCGCTTGGAATGATTGCGCTGAACGGTCTGCCACAGCTTTATCATCCGGTCTTCAACGCGCCGAACTTTAGAAATGGCGCGACGACCGACAAGTTTTTCCTGTGCATTGAGGCGGTCGATCCTAAGTTCTCACTCGCGGAGACGCGGACATTCCTCGAGCAGTTCCCTGCGGTTTCCGTGGTGGAGGTGGATCATTAATACGCAAGTGAGATTGACATCCCGACGGTTTGCATTCGCTGCGGCGGCTATGTCGTTGCTGGTCGCAGTGGGCTGTCGCCAGGATATGCACGATCAGCCAAAGTTCTTCCCCCAGCGCGGCACGGATTTTTATGCGGATGGCCGCTCGGTGCGCCCGCAGGTTGAGAACACGGTTGCACGGAGCCAGCTGCGTGAGGACTCCTACTTCTATACGGGCCTGGTCAACGGTAAAGAGGGTGATGGTATGCCTTTCCCGGCGACGATGCAGGTGCTGGAGCGTGGACAGGAGCGTTACAACGTTTACTGCACGCCATGCCACTCGCGTGTGGGCAATGGGATAGGGATGATCGTGCAGCGCGGCTACTCGAAGGCTGGCAGCTTCCATTCAGCCCGGCTTGAGAGCGCGCCGCTGGGACACTTCTTTCATGTGATCTCGAACGGCTATGGCTCAATGCCAGACTATTCGTCGCAGATCGCGCCGGCGGACCGCTGGGCCATTGTGGCGTACATCAAGGCTTTGCAGTTGAGCCAGAAGGCGACTCAGGCGGATGTTGCGCTGGGGGCTCACGTTGAGCCGCTCGCAAGCATCGCAGAGCGGGAGGGCTTACCCGCCTCTTTTGCGAACGAGTGGGTGTTGCCGCCGACAGCTGTGACCGGCACACCCGACAATGGACTGTATGTGCTTCCGGTTCCCGGAGCTGCGGGAACGACTCCTGTCACACCGTCTCATAACAACGCAGTTGCTCCGGCCGCTGGATCTGCCGGACAAACCGAACCGAAGCAGTAACCTCGGAAGCTTCCGAACGAAGGCTTGAAACGCATGTCATCTGGACACGAACATAACGGAGAAGCGGGCGGCCACCACGGCCACTATGGGCCGCGCGTGTTGCCTGCATCGCTAGCTGCACCGGAGATTCTCTCCGCATGGCGGATGCGTGCGCTGATCGTCTTTGTGGTCGCAACGATCCTGTCGGCTTTCTTCGCCTTCAGCCATGAGGGAAAGAATCACATCCTTCGTGCCTACTTATTGGGCTACATGATCTGCTTCAGCTTTGCCGGTGGTGGACTGGCGATGCTGATGCTGCAGTATGTCAGCGGTGGTAAGTGGGGTTTGTTGCTACGGCGGCCGCTCGAAGCGATGACACGCACGATCTGGCTGGTGGGGCTGATGTTCGTGCCAATCATCTTTCTGTGGAAGCATCTATATCAGTGGGCTGCGTTTCCGACTGCCAGCGCGGTGGCTCAGGCATTGTCGAATCATGCAGTGACGCTCGAGCAGGCGATGACGCTGAACGCGAAGCGCGCTATGTTGAATCCTGGCGCTGCGATCTTTCAGACGTTTTTGATCTTTGCGATCATCGGCCTGTTCGCGTTCCTTCTCAATAAGTGGTCGCTTCAGCGCGATGCCGATCCCGAGCGCGGTACGGAGCCGAGTTTTGACCGCTGGCGGGTGAAATTTGAGAATTTGAGCGGCATTGGAATTCTGATCTACGTTATTCTCCTCACCGATGGCGCGATTGTTTGGATCAAGTCGCTGGATATTACCTGGTACTCATCGATCTGGGGCTTACAGTTCCTGGTTGGTCAGGGCTATGCGGTGCTTGCACTCGGCATTCTTACGGTGATTCTGCTGTCGCGATTTGAGCCGATGAAGACGATGTTGAGAGCGACTGAGCAGCATGATCTGGGCAAGCTTGCATTTGCCTTCGTAATGCTCAACATCTATCTCTGCTTCGCCGAGTTTCTGATTATCTGGTCAGGTAACGTGCCGGATGAGATTCCCTGGTATCTGAATAGAATTCATGGCGGATGGTGGTATGTCTGCTCTTTGGATTTCATCTGCCACTGGTTGATTCCCTTCTGTCTGCTGCTGTCGCGCGATTTGAAGCGGAACAAACAGAAGATGATCTGGCTGACGTGTTTCATGATCTTCGCGCGCTGCCTCGATATGTTCTGGCTGATTGAGCCGAACTTCGCGGATGCTGCGGGGAATCTGCACATCGCTGGCAATATTGGAATTCTTGCCTACATCACTGTTCCCGTGGCTGTGATTTCTTTGTGGGCCGCTTATTACATGACCCAACTGCAAGCACGTCCTTTGCTCAACGTGAATGATCCTCACGTTGAAGAGATGCTGGAGCCAGAACATGCCCACTAATGATCACGAGATGCATCAAACGCCAGGACCACACGACGCGCATTTACGAGACGACGATTCGCCGGGCTACGAAACGACCGACGTCAACGCCGGCGGCGTGGCTGTATTTTTGGCTGGCCTGTTCGGATTTGTGCTGGTCTTCTTTGTCTTTTGCTTTGTGATGGGTAAGGTCATCAATTCTGCGATCGAGAAGTCGGATGGGCCGACAACAAAGTGGAACAAGCTGTCTGCGTTTGCCGGGGCGGAGACGACCAATGGCAAGCGGCAAGATCTTGCCAGCAACCCTGAGATGCAACAGAAAGAGTTCCAGCAGATGACGTCGACCTTCCCGGAACCTCGCCTTGATATTGACGATGGCAATCAGGCGACGGCGGACATGCATGCGAGGGAAGATCTCCTGCTGAGCTACTACAGTGTCACTCCGGCGGAGACCGGGGGGGCGATTCGGATTCCAATTTCACGTGCGATGGAGTTGATCGCGCAGCGCGGGTTGCCGGTCAATAGCCAAGCTGCCTCGGCTACCGTCGAGATGGCAGGGGACGAAAAATCGGTTGTCCAGGCGCCTTTGACCTCGGGGTTTGCCCGGACCGGCTACGAACTTGAGGTCATCGAAGCACGAGAGCAAAAAATGTCCTACGGCAAAGCTGAGGCTGCGACGCAGGCGGAGCTTGCTCCAGCGAAATAATAGATTTGCCGAAGCGATTTAGCATAGAGAAGAGACGATATGTGGGCAGGGCGAACAATTCGGGGTGGATGGCAGGCGGCGATTCTTTGCGGCGCCCTGCTGTGCGCTCCTGTGTTCGCGCAGGTCTCAAGCTATGGGGAGAAGCAGAGCGGCGAAAATGCAGGCGACCAGTTGCCGCAGGTGCTCCAAAAGGTTGGGGTCTCGCAGCATTTGAATCAGCAACTTCCATTGGATGCGTCATTTGTGGACGACACGGGGAAGACTGTCAGGCTAGGGGACTATTTTGGGAAGCACCCTGCGATTCTTTCGCTGGTCTACTACAACTGTCCGATGCTGTGTTCGGAGGAGCTGGATGGCCTGACGGGCGCGCTTGAGATGGTCAAGCTGACGCCGGGCAAAGATTTTGATGTGGTCATTATCAGCATTGATCCGAGTGAGACTCCGGAGACTGCAGCAGCGAAAAAAGCTTTCTATGTCAAGCGTTACGGGCGTCCGGAGACCGCTGCCGGCTGGCATTTCCTTACGGGCCAGAGACCGGCAATCGACGCGGTCACAAATGCAGTCGGTTTTGGGTACGTCAAGGTTCCAGGGCCCGATGGAAAGCTGACGCAGTTTGCGCACGCCAGCTCAATCGAGATTGTTACGACCGACGGGAAGTTGGCTCAGTACTACCTAGGAGTTGAGTATTCGCCGAAGGACATGCTGCTGGGGCTGATCGACGCTTCGGGCAATAAGATTGGGTCCCCCGTGGCGAATATTTTGACTTATTGCTATCACTACGATCCCCAGACGAACAAACATTCCCTGATCATTGCGCGCGTTGTGCAGTTCGGGGGAATGGTAACGGTGGCAGGTTTAGGTGGCTTCATGTTTTTGATGTTCCGTAGAGATGTCAACCCAGCGCGCGAACACGACCTGACGAAGAAAGAGAACGGATAAGGGTAACGATGCATATTAGTCCAGTCCTGTGGCAATTTTTGGTGAAGTGGCTTAACGCTTCGGCGCTTTTCCCGCGCGAGGCGTCGACCATAGCGCCCTACGCTGACGCGCTCTACTTCTTCCTGCTGTTGATCACGGTAGTCGGCCTTGCGCTGGTGGGCGCACTTATCTTCGGTTTCTCGATCCGCTACCGTAAGGAGAAGCACCCCGTGGCTGTTCAGGTGGAGGGCTCGACTCTGCTTGAGGCGACCTGGACCATCATTCCCCTGGCCCTGTTTCTGATTGTGTTTGTGTGGGGTGCGCTGCTGTACTTCAGGATCTACAATCCTCCGACAAACGCGATGAATATCTACGTGGTCGGCAAGCAGTGGATGTGGAAGGCAGAGCACCCGGGCGGACAGCACGAGATCAATGCGTTGCATGTGCCGACTGGCGTTCCTGTGCAGTTGACGATGATCTCCCAGGATGTGTTTCACAGCTTCTCTATTCCCGACTTTCGGGTGAAGCGTGAGGTGATTCCGGGACGCTACTCGACGGTGTGGTTTCAGGCGACGACTCCGGGGACCTACCATATCTTCTGTACGCAATATTGCGGGACAAACCACTCTGCGATGATTGGCGAAGTTACGGTGTTGACTCCGGATGATTACGCTAAGTGGACGCAGGAGTCGACGAGCGGCATGTCACTGGCACAGAACGGCGAGCGGCTCTTTGCCAGCATGGGCTGCAACGCTTGTCACTCGGGAAGCGCGGCTGCACGTGGACCGAACCTTGCGGGGGTTTACGGATCGAAGCTGCAGTTGACAAATGGCTCGCAAGTGCTGGTCAACGACGCTTACCTGCGTGACGCAATTCTGAATCCGTCGCAGCATATTACGGCTGGATATGCGCCGATCATGCCGACCTACCAGGGACAGATTAGTGAAGACGGCCTAATCGACCTGGTTGAGTACATCAAAGCTATGCAGAACAACTATCGTGTGCAGCAGACGCTGACCACGTCAACGTCGAACCAAGCGGCGCCGACAACGCCAGGGATGGTGAAGCCATGAGTGCAACAAGTCACACAATTGTCAATTTGCCTGATCAGAGAACGGCTACGATTCCCAAGCGCAATTATCTGAACAATGAGGACGGGCTGCTCAGCTGGCTGTTCACCGGCGATCACAAGCGCATTGCGATCCTGTATCTCATCTCGATCACGTTCTTCTTTTTCATCGGCGGTGCGTTTGCGGGTTTGATACGCCTCGAGCTGCTGACACCTCAGCCTGATCTAGTAGCTTCGGACACTTACAACAAGTTTTTCTCGATGCACGGCATTGTGATGATCTTCCTCTTTCTGGTGCCTTCGGTGCCGGCAACGCTGGGGAATTTTCTGATACCGATCATGATTGGTGCGAAGGACCTGGCGTTCCCGAAGGTGAATCTGCTGAGCTGGTACCTGTACTGGATCGGCGGGTTGTTCACGATGGCGGCGCTCGTTCTCGGCGGCGTGGATACGGGGTGGACGTTTACGACTCCTCTTTCGACCCACTATCTGAACACACACGTGGTGACAGCTGCCACGGGAGTTTTCATTATCGGGTTCTCGTCGATCTTCACTGGATTGAATTTCATTGTCACGCTCCATCGGATGCGGGCGCCAGGGATGACTTGGTTCCGGTTGCCGCTTTTTTGCTGGTCGAACTACGCTGCGTCGATTCTGATGGTGCTCGGTACGCCGGTGTTGGCGATTACGCTGGTACTGGTTGCGCTCGAAAGACTGGTTGGAATCGGGGTCTTCGATCCGACCAAAGGTGGTGATCCGCTGCTGTTCCAACACCTTTTCTGGTTCTACTCGCATCCTGCTGTGTACATCATGATTCTTCCAGGTATGGGAGTGATCTCTGAAGTCATCAGTACGTTTAGCCGTAAGCGGGTCTTCGGTTATACGGCGGTTGCGTTCTCGTCCGTAGCGATCGCGCTATTTGGTTTCTTCGTGTGGGCTCACCACATGTTCATCATGGGCGTGTCCAACTATTCGGCCCTGGTGTTTTCGCTCTTGACGATGCTAGTTGCGGTGCCGTCTGCGATCAAAATCTTCAATTGGGCGTTTACGCTCCAGAAGGGTTCTATCACGTTCGAAACGCCAATGCTCTACGCATTTGGATTTCTGGGACTCTTCACGATCGGCGGCATGACGGGAGTGTTCCTCGGCGCGCTGGGCATGGACATTCACCTGACGGAGACATATTTCATCGTTGCTCACTTTCACTTTGTGATGGTGGGCGGGATGCTGATGGCGTTCCTCGCGGGTATTCACTTCTGGTGGCCAAAGATGACAGGCCGCATGTATCCAGAGTCGCTTTCGAAGCTTGCGGCGGTCACGACCTTTATCGGATTCAACTTGACCTTCCTCCCGCAGTTCATTCTTGGCTACCTGGGGATGCCGCGACGCTACCATGCCTATCCGCCTGAGTTCCAGGTATTGAATGTTCTTTCAACAGCGGGAGCGACGGTGCTTGGTGTTGGTTATATGCTCCCACTGCTTTATCTGGGTTGGTCGCTGAAGTACGGCGCGATTGCCGGTAACAATCCATGGCAGGCTACCGGTCTTGAGTGGCAGATTCAGTCGCCGCCGCTGACCGAAAACTTTATCGAAACGCCGGTCGTTGATCATGAAGCGTATGACTACGAGTGGCTCGAACACAAGACTGCACAAGAGGTGACGACCGTTGGATAATGCGATCGTAGCTACGCGTCCCCATTCGCATGAGACTGCAGTTGCGGCAGAACATGAACACGTTGTTCTTCCGCAGCACCGTCATCACTTTGAGACGAAAGAACAGCAGCGCGAGGCCGCCACGTTTGGTATGTGGTTGTTCCTGCTCACCGAAATTATGTTCTTCGGTGGTCTCTTCTTCGCGTACCTGTTGTATCGCAATTGGTACCACGATGCGTTCGTCGTCTCTTCCAATCAGCTCAGCATCCCTCTCGGTGCAGCTAACACGGCGATCCTAATCAGCTCTGGCTTTTTCATGGCGCTGGGGGTTTGGGCGGCAGAGGTTCAGAAGAAAAGCCTTCTGGTTCTTTTTCTTGTTCTCACCACTGTTTTTGGTGTGGCCTTTCTCGGGATTAAAGGTGTCGAGTATCACGAGAAGTGGGAGAAGCACCACATCCCTGGCTCCCACTTCGACGTATCGGAGTTCATTAATCCTCCGATAAATCCCAAGACTGGCAAGCCAACAGAGACCCCGCTGGCGCCTGATATGGCGCAGAAGACTCAGGTGTTCTTCTTCCTATATTTTGCGATGACTGGGATGCACGCATTCCACATGATTCTCGGTATTGGGCTATTGTTCTGGCTTACCTGGCGGGCGAATCGAGGGGAGTTCTCTGCGGGATATGTTGCGCCGATCGAGAACTTCGGATTGTATTGGCACTTCGTGGATATCGTCTGGCTCTTCCTGTTCCCCTTGCTCTACCTCATCAACCGACACCCCGGCTACTAGCCGCGACTGCAGTTGCAGCTTCGCTGGAAGGAGAAGACCATGTCCGAGTTTCATGATCCGTCGAATGTCCTCAATCCGGAGCACGCTGATCATCAGATCATCACGCCGGCCACCTATGGGATGGTCTTTGCAACGCTACTGATCTTTACCGGAGTCACGGTGGGAGCGGCTTATATAGATCTCGGGATCTTTAATCCCGTCGTCGCGCTGGCTATTGCATGCTTCAAGGCTGTGGTCGTGATCCTGTTCTTCATGCACGTCAAGTATCAGTCCAATCTGATCAAGTTGACGGTGGCCGCTGGATTTTTTACTTTCATCGTTCTGATCACGATGACCATGAGCGACTATATTAGCCGCGCATGGGGTCTTTGGTAGTGGTCAAGTCTAGTTTCACAGGGATGCGACCTGCGGGTCGCATTTTTGTTGCGGTCAAACCTGCACTGAGAGCGGATCGTACACTTTTAACATGGCGATCGCGCGATCCGCATCCCCGGAAGAGCTCATTGAGTGGTCGAACGATCCTCGCGTAACAGTCCGGCGGGAGGGAGCGCCGGATCCGACTGGCAAGTGCGTTGTGTACTGGATGCAGCGGGCACAGCGCGGCATCGATAATCATGCGGTTGATCTTGCGGCTAAAGTCGCGAATCTGCTTGGCCTTTCGCTCGTGGTGTATTTTGCAGGTATCTCTAACTTTCCCCATGCCAATCTGCGGCACTATGTCTTTCTCAACCAGGGTCTGCCTGACATTGAGGCGGACCTTGCAGCTAGGAACATCACGTTCATTATGCGACGGGCACCGCGTGAATCGCATGAACAACTGCTGGTCGATGTTCGCGCAGCCTTCTTGATCGGTGATGAAAATCCTACACGTGTGCCAGAGCAATGGCGCAAGCGGCTGGCTTCGCGGATAAGGATTCCGTTCTGGACAGTAGATACCGATGTGGTGGTTCCTTCGAAGCTGATGGAGAAGGCCCAGTACGGTGCTTACACGATTCGGCCTCGACTGTATCGCCTGCTGCCGGAATATCTTGTTCCTTACGAGAATCTGCACGCTGACCATTCGTGGAAGCGGCCGAAAGGATTCCATGCCGACTCGGTTCATCAGGATATGACTCGCGACTGGAAGGAGCTTGACCGCAGCGTGCTACCAGTCGAGGCCTGGAAGGGAGGGACGCGTGCTGCGCTTCAACGGCTAAAGTACTTTTCAGGGAAACTTCTGGAAAGCTATGACGCACAACGAAATCGTCCCGAGATCGATGGAACCTCCTGCATGTCGCCTTACCTCCATTACGGACATATCGGCCCGATCACGATCGCGCTTGCAGTTGACGCAGTGACGAAAAGGCAACCCACGTTGAAGACTGCACGTGACAGCTACTTCAATGAGTTGATTGTGTGGAGGGAACTCGCTGTCAATTTCGTCCGATACACGCCGAACTATGACTCGCCTGACTGTGCTGAGGACTGGGCGAAGAAGACTATCGCTGACCACGCACGTGATGAGCGAGAACATTTGTATACGCTTCGCCAGCTGGAAAACGCGGACACTCATGATGATTTATGGAATGCCGCACAGATTCAGATGGTGAGATTCGGGTGGATGCACAACTATTTAAGGATGTACTGGGCGAAGAAGATTGTGGAGTGGACCCCTAACGTTGCTACGGCAATGAAGTACTCGATCCACCTCAACGATAAATATTTTTTGGATGGCCGCGACCCAAATGGTTACGCGGGTATTGCATGGGCAATCCTAGGAAAGTTCGATCGTGCCTGGGGAGCACGGCCCATCTTCGGCAAGATTCGCTACATGTCGGGAGCGTCCACTGGTAGAAAGTTCGACTCGAGAGAATACATCCGGCAGATGGGAGTTCTGCCCCAGCAAGGCTCGCTGGCGCTTTAGATGTTTAGGCTAGCCTATGTGGGGCTGGGCGGCATACTCAGTCGCGTCTCTTTAGGGCGTCCTGAAAAAACCTACAACCATGGTGAGATTGTGGCGTGGTTGCAGGGGGTGTTAGATTCTAAAAACAGTCGACGATTGGCTGATTGCGGCCTACATCGGTCGATGGGGTAAGCTTTGAAGAGTGGCCGTAGAGCCTCGTACAATTTGGAACGGCGAACATGATGAGAGATTTCTCATCCCGTTCCGGCACTGTCTGTCGTATCTTCTCCCGCTCCAGCGTTGACTCCTCCGACGTCAGCTTGCAGCATCAGTGTTAGCTGTTTTTCCTTTGCTGATCGCAAGCTATGGGCCTGGTCGTATTCTCACAACACGAGCGTCTCGCAGCTCTGCTCCGCCACGGCGTGCGGTGCGCGTTTTTTGCTCTGTTGTTTTTCCTCGAGCTCGCCGCACCCGTCCTTGCCTCTGGTCAATTGCCCTCGGCACCGACAACTTCACAGCAAGAAGGCAGAGTGCCTTCCGCCGCTTCCGTTTCGCCACACACGATTCGTTCCCGGCGTTTCCTGAGTGGTCGAACTCTGGCCGGAGCAGTTCCGGCTGCACGAGCCATGGACACCGCTCGTCAGGAGCATGCGGCGATGCTGGTGCAACAGGCGGCTTCTTTGCCTCAACTGTCGAGCTTGAGTGCGCCGTGGCAGGCAGTGGGGCCAAATCAGGTTGACAGCATCGCCTATGGCAACGTGACCGGCCGAGTCACGGCGATTGCGGTCGATCCAGCAGATGCAAGCGGCAATACAGTCTATTTGGGAACAACTGGTGGCGGCGTTTGGAAGTCGACCAATGCGGCAGGTCCATCGGCCAGTGTCACCTTCGTCCCTCTGACTGACACCCTGCCTGTCTTCAGCGCGAATGCGGGAACCGCGGCCATACCATCGCTCAGCATAGGTGCGATCAGCGTTCAACCCGGGGTGATCCTGGCCGGGACAGGAGATCCTAACGACGCTTCCGATTCTTTTTACGGCAGCGGCCTCTTGCGATCTGCCGACAACGGGGTGACGTGGACACTTATTCAGAATTCGCAGGATGGTACTTCAGGAAAGCATCTTTTCAGTGGGCTCGGCTTTGCAGGATTTGCATGGAGTACGGTGACGCCGGGTACTGTCGTCGCCGCCGTGTCGCAGGCGGCGGAGGGGGTTCTGGTCAACGCGCCGGACGCGATCAACAGCGTGATGGGTCTCTATTATTCGACTGATGCTGGTATGACTTGGCAGATGTCTACCCTTATGGACGGCACCCAAACTGTGCAAACCCCCAAGCCCACCGGCGGAGATCTTGGGGGCAGAGCAGCAACAGCCGTAGTTTGGAATCCTGTTCGTCAACGCTTCTACGCTGCAGTCCGCTATCACGGGTACTACGAGTCAGCGGACGGTGTGACCTGGACGCGTCTGGCGAATCAGCCAGGACTGGGTCTCACTACGACGGCGTGTCCGCCGGATCCAGGGTCGATCGGCAGTACGACATGTCCCATCTTTAGGGGGGCACTGGCGGTGCAACCAGAGACAGGCGACACGTTTGCGTTGACGGTTGATCAGAACAATCGCGATCAAGGATTGTGGCAGGATGTGTGTGGCCTGTCTGGCGCTGATTGCAGCAGCAGTACGATCATCTTCGGCCAACAGTTGCCATCGTCCGCGCTGGAGGTCGGCAGTGGCAGTACCGTCATACCGCAGGCAGATTATAATCTTGCGCTCGCCGCTGAGCCGTCGGGACCAACCGGCTCGAACCAAGACTCGATTTTGTATATTGGGACAACCGATCTTTATCGCTGCTCGCTTGCAGCTGGGTGCGTACTGCGGAACACCACGAACGCGATCAACGGATGTGCGGCTCCTGCGCAGGTTGCGCCAGCTCAGCATGCGGTTGCCGCGTTGGCGACCGCGTTGCAACCACTTGTGTACCTAGGCAACGATGGTGGCGTTTGGCGATCGAATGACGGCGTCGACGAACAAGGAACTCCGTGCTCTACCGATGACGCAACTCATTTTCAAAACCTTAACGGCGGGCTGGGCTCGCTGGCAGAGGTCATCAGCTTTGCTCAGCATCCTACCGACGCCGGTACGGTGGTTGTTGGACTGGGCGCGAATGGTACTGCCGCCACGTCTTCTGCAACTGTCAACGCTAGCTCGTGGCCGCAGCTTTCCACCGGTGAAGGCGGCACGGTCGGGATCGACCAGGCGAATCCATCGCTCTGGTATGTCTCTACTGGTGCTGGTGTGAATATTCGGCAGTGCTCTAGTGGAGCTGGTTGTACTGCCGCGGACTTCACGGGAACGCCGACGATTGGTCCTTCGCAAGTAGATCATGATGACTCCGTGATCGATGCTCCCTGGTTGCTCGACCCCACGCTTCCTTCCAACATTCTTGTCGGAACCTGCCGTGTGTGGCGTGGCCCTGCGGGCGATGGGTCAACCTGGTCTTCGTCGAATGCGATCAGCAATCTTCTGTCGGGCCCTCAAGGGGCATCGTGCGCCGCGACTAACCCGGTGCTACGATCTCTGGCTGCAGGGGGAGTTCTCACTAATATCTCGGGGGTGCAGGATGCGGGCTCGCCAGTGCTTTACGCAGGAATGGCGGGGGTGCTGGATGGCGGTGGAGTCGTTGGCGGTCATGTTTACTCCATCACCACGGCGGGGACTGCGAACAATACGACAGCCTGGACGGATCTTGCCACCTCTCCTGTCACAAATGGTCAAGGAATCGGATTTAACTCCGCGGGCTTTGATCTCTCTTCGCTAGCGGTAGATTCTCACGATGCTAGTGGGGCGACCATTTACGCGACAGTAATGGGTTTCGGCGCAAATGGGATTGATCTGCCGCATCTGTATCGCTCCACCGACGGCGGAGCGCATTGGAGCAACATCAGCAGCAACCTGCCGGATGCGCCGGCCAACAGTGTCATCGTTGATCCGAATGATGCCAATACACTCTATGTAGCGATGGATACGGGAGTGTACGTTACGACAGAGGTTACGACCTGTGCCACTGCGAATTGCTGGAGCGTCTATGGTATCAACTTGCCGAATGCTCCTGTCGTCGAACTTGCGGCTGCGCCCGCTATGGCCACTGGCGATGGTCGCGTCGGTGAGCTGCGCGCTGCAACTTATGGTCGTGGAATATGGCAGATCCCCTTGGTTACGGCAGCTATCGCAGCACAACCTTCGATTAGCCTCAATCCTGCGGCGCTTACTTACAGTGTGCAGTCGATTGGCACTGCGAGCCCTATACAAACTATTACGGTTACAGATACGGGCCTTGCCCCGCTAACAATCAGTTTGGTGGCAGTCACAGGCGATTTCAATGAAACTGATAACTGTGTGGCTGCAACGGTTGCCATCAACCAGAGCTGCGCGATTCAGGTGAGATTTCTGCCTACTGCGACCGGTAGTCGCAGCGGTATTCTCACTGTCTACGGCAACGTTGCCGGCGGACAGGCGACGGCGACACTTTCGGGTACCGGGTCGGCTGCGGCGGCTATCGTTCTTGATCCTGTAGTGCTCGCGTTTCCTTCGACACCTCTCAATGCGACTAGCGCAGTTCAAAACATCACAATTTCCAACACAAGCAATGCCGCTGTGAGGTTGCAGTCACCGACCATATCCGGCGGAGACTTCAGAATTACGGTTAACACCTGTGGCCCGAGTCTCGGACCCGGGGTCGGATGCACAGTTGGTATTGCTTTTACGCCCACCGCCTCTGGAACGCGCAGCGGAACCTTCAGCATGGTCGATGACGCTGGCACGCAGACTGCCTCTCTGAGCGGAGTGGGGACATCTCCGGCGACAGACGCGCTTTCTCCGTTGACGCTGACGTTTGGAACGCAACAGGTTGATACTGCAAGCCAAGCGCAGCAGGTCACTCTGTCCAATACCGGCGATCTGCCGCTGACGCTGATCGCGGCCCAGATCACAAGCGGAGATTTTACCGTGGTCAATTCGTGTGGAAATTCGCTGAACCCGCACTCTACGTGCTCGATGAACGTGGCGTTTGCGCCTAAGGATGTTGGTCCGCTGAGTGGCGTGCTTGCAGTTTCAGACCAATATCGAACTCAGACCGTCGCCCTGAACGGTATCGGTATTGCTCCACCCGGTGTGTCACTTGCCCCGTTCTCGACGGTCGTGTTTCCCCCAACTGGCGTCGGCCTTCAGTCTCCGTCAAAGACCGTGACACTGACTAATAACGTTGGTGTTCCGCTCTCGATACAAGGCATTTCGATTAAGGGGGACTTCGTGATTCTTCCGAATGGTAGTACCTGCGGTGCAACTGTCGCGGCATACACCGCGTGCATTTTGCAAGTCGCGTTTGCGCCCAGTGTCGGTGGACCCGGTTCGGGATCTCTGACGGTGACAGATAGCGCCGGCAATTCGCCACAAACACTTTCACTTACGGGCGCTGGTGTCGACTTCACACTGACTACAAATGGAATTACCAGCGTTACTATTAAGAGTGGCCAGAACGCAGTATTTCCACTCCTGCTTAGTTCGAACTCAAACGTCTCTGGAACGGTCACGTTCGCTTGCACCGGAATGCCGGGTAACTCGACCTGCAATGTAACGCCGTCGAGTATCCCGCTCGGAAGCATTTCTACTGTCTCCGTGACCGTGTTGACCGGTGTCTCGGCAACTTCGTCGTCCAATCATCCTTTGCCGAATCGGAAGGGCGTCTTCTGGTTCGCGACCTTGTCTCCGTTGGGCTTGCTGACGTTGCGTCGAGCACGGCGCTCCGGTGTGGCGAGTCTTGCTGTTTTGTGTTTGCTGCTGGCGGCTAGCGGTTGCGGCGCGGGACGCGAGATTCCTCTGTCGAGTGGATCGAATCCCGGTACGCCGTCAGGCCCAGTGACAACGGCTGGGACATATACAGTGGTCGCAGCGGCTACGAGTGCCGGCTTGACTCGAAGTGTCAATCTCACGTTGATCGTTCAATAAATGCTAGCGCATCGACAGGCGGATCCTTCATGCTGACAGTCCCGCACTTACTCCGGAAGCCCATGCCCATTGAAAGTTGTATCCACCCAGCCATCCGGTTACGTCGACGATCTCGCCAATAAAATAAAGACCTGCCACCTTACGGCTTTGCATTGTCTTTGCATCCAGCTCCGTAGTGTCAACGCCTCCTACTGTGACCTCAGCTTTGGCGTAGCCTTCGGTTCCTGCTGGCGTAAGGTGCCACGCATGGAGCTGTTGTTCCATCATGGTCAGAGACGCATTCGTCCAGTCATCGGGGGGATAGATAGAAATCCATCGTTCGGCCATACGCGCTGGCAATACCGTGCGGATGGCGTTGATTGCTGCTGCGGTATCTCTTCTTGCGTTTCGCAAGAGGAGTGGGGCCATCACATGTACATCTGGCGCGAGATCAAGAGATACCGATTCGCTGGGGTGCCAGTAGGAAGATGCCTGCAGGATCGCGGGACCGCTCAGCCCGCGGTGTGTGACCAGCATCTTCTCGCGAAAGCTTCCTCGTTGTGAACGCGCTCCCGCTTCTGCCACGACCTCGGCCGAAACGCCAGCAAGGTCGCACCATTGTTCGCGATCTTTCGCGTTCAAGACAAGGGGGACCAGGCCTGGCCGGCATTCAACGATGCGCAGGCCGAATTGTTCGGCCAAAGTATAGCCGAGGCCGGTTGCGCCCATCTTCGGGATGGAGAGGCCACCGGTGGCGACAACTACGGACTCGGACTGGAATACTGTGTCGGCTGTGTGGACCTGGAACTGCTCGCTGCGGTTGACGGAGATGATGTTGGCTCCAACGACTGTGCGGACACTGGCCTCTGCGCACTCTCGTTCCAACATCGCGATTATGTCGTGGGCGGAGCGATCGCAGAAGAGTTGTCCGAGGGTCTTCTCGTGATAGCGGATGCCGTGTTTTTCGACCAATGCGATTATGTCGGAGGGAGTAAATCGGGCTAGCGCAGATTTTGCGAAGTGGGGATTTTCTGAGAGGAAATTTTCTGCGCGGCAGTGAATGTTCGTGAAGTTGCAGCGGCCTCCGCCGGAGATGAGGATTTTTTTTCCGACGCGCTCGGCGTGATCGAGCAGGACCACCCGGCGACCGCGCTTTCCGGCTTCAATGGCGCACATCATTCCGGCTGCGCCTGCGCCTAGTATTGCGACATCAACCTTCTGCACGTGCGATTTGTTTGTCATTCCTCTTTATAGGGAGTTTCTCTGATCGCGTGGTTTGAATTGATCTGTCTTTGTGGCCAGGCTTTACGAACGGCGATTTTGGATTTGGCTTCGTCGCTTTTTACCCCACCCGGCATATGAGGCACTTGAGGTAGCTGGTCTCGGGGAGGGTCAGGATGGCGGGGTGGTCGGGGGCGGCACCCCGGGTCTCGAGGAGCTGGACTCGGCGGCCGGTGTCGGATGCGGCGGCGGAGACGACGTCGGTGAACTCCTGCAGGGGGACGTGGTGGGAGCAGGAGCAGGTGATGAGGGTTCCGCCGGGGCGGAGCATCTTCATGGCGCGGAGGTTGAGCTCCTTGTAGCCGCGCATGGCGCCTTCTGCGGCGCGCTTGGACTTGGCGAAGGCGGGTGGGTCGAGGACGATGGTGTCGTATTGCTGGCCGGTGGATTCGTACTCGCGGAGGAGCTCGAAGGCGTCGGCTTCTATCCACTCGACCTTGGCCGGAAGTTCGGGGTTGAGCTCGCGGTTGCGATCGGCTACTTCGAGGGCGCTGCGGCTGGCGTCGACTCCGGTTACGTGGCGGCAGTTCTGGGCCATGTGGAGGGCGAAGCCACCTTGATAGGTGCAGATGTCGAGCGCTTTGCCAGTTGCGTAGCGGGCGGCAGCGGCGTAGTTGAGGCGCTGGTCGAGGAAGGCTCCCGTCTTCTGGCCGGAGCCTGCGTCGAAGTGAAAACGAAGGCCGTTGATGGTGAAGATGGTGGTGAGTTGTGGTGATTCGGTGGTGTTTTGGTGGAGTGGGCCTGGTGCTGGGTGGGCGAGTTGTTCGAGTTCGCGGATCTTTGGGTCGGGGCGCTCCCAGAGGGTGATGCCCCCGGTGTCGGGACGGAGGTGTTCGCGGAGGACTTCGGTGAGTACTTGTCGGACGTCGTCCTGGGCGGTGCCCTGGGTAAGGAGTTGGAGGATGACGAGGTCGTTGTAGCGGTCGGCGACGATGCCGGGGAGTCCGTCGGCCTCGGAGAAGATGAGTCGGCAGGCGTCGTCTTCCATGGACTCGGGGGCTACTTCGTCCCGGAGTGCGAGGGCGGCGAGGACTCGTTCGCGTACCTGGTCGAGGTAGGCGGCGCGGGGGAGTGCGACTTCGTTTGAGACGATTCTTACTGCGATCTGCGAGGCTGCGCTGTAGAGGCCGGTGCCCAGGGGGATGCCTCGGCTATCCATGACCGTGATGAGGGCTCCGGGCTCGAGGTCGGTGGCTCCGATTGGGGGGACCAGAGACTCTATGTCCGAGCGATAGACCCACAGGTGTCCGGCTCGGAGGCGGTCTGCGGCGCGCCGGGTGATCGCTGCGGCTGGTCCGTGCGGCTGGGCCGCTACGACTCGCGGGGCCCGATCTTCTTCTTTTCTAGACATCTTTCCATGGTCGCATAGCGTTTGTGCCTGCTGACCCCCTCCCCCTTCCCTTTGGGGGGTATTTTGTATGGAAGTCGTTTTGTTTCAGGTGTTTGGCGGGTATGGTGTCTGTAGAATATTCATTCTAAGTGGGTTGCGTGCAAAATACTTATAATGAGTGAGTTACGGGACCACTAGGGAAGGCCCCTGGTTAGCCAGGGGCCTTTTATTTCTCTGCTTCCAGTATAGCGGTTGGAGACTAACTGATACGCCACGCGAATGTGCTGGATTGACGCGGGGATTTGCGGTTTTGGGGCTTGACAGGTTTGGCGGTCGGGGTCTGAGTTGGCTGCCAAAGGCGGAATCGCGACTGAGCCTGGCAACGGCGGTTCGCGCTTTGCGCGAATGCCCACATCTCAAAATCGAGATATGGGGCACCCGGCCAGTTGAAGAACGTTCCTGTGTTCAGTAACTGGCACGACTATTCATAGCCCGGCGTAGACCAACCTGACAAAATGAGCGGGGTCGATCACACCCACCCCCCATTTCTCATCGAAGGTAGCTGAAGGTTTCGCGGCAATGACTTCGTCGAGCGATTTACCCTGTCGTTTCAGTGCGGCCACGTTGTCTCGTACCGTTACCAACATGTCGCGAAACTCAATCAGCTGTGCGCGCGTTCCCACGGGACCATGGCCGGGAATCACAATAGTTTTGTCAGTGGTGCGTTCGATTGCCATGTCGGCCCATTTGATGGCGTCATTGATGTTGCCACCATCTTGATTGTCAATAAATGGGTAGTTCCCATTCCAGAAGGTATCACCGAGAGCCAACACGTCGGCTTTTTCAAAATAGACCCAGACGTCTCCATCTGTATGACCAGGACCGTTGTGCTTTACATCGATCGTGTCCCCGGCAAAGATGAATGTTGTGCTGTCATCTACGAGTATTGTGGGGCGCGCACCAGCCTGTACGGGGGGCATGGTCCAGTTCCAATCGTCGACGTGAGTTGCCTGGGACAAGTGCTTCAGTGTGTTCCGGTGCGCAACGATCGTTGCGCCAGACTGATGCATCCATCCATTACCGTCAGTGTGGTCCCAATGCCAATGAGTATTGACCACATATACGACCGGAGCGGGGCTAATCGCGTTGAGTGCGGACTTTACTTTGGCTTCCGATACGCTGATTCCAGCGTCGACCAAAAATTTCCCACGGTCGCCAGACAAGACGATGATGTTGGCACCCGAACCCATCAATACGCTGATATTTCCACGTAATGGTTGCGTGACGATGTCTCCTTCTGCTCTGCGTAAATAACGAGCCCCGGCACCGGTGTGAAAGTAATCGTGTGGCGTGACAACTGATGACTGCTCAACCGAAGTGGGTGGAACTTGAGAGACTGCAAGTGGGGCAGAGAAGATCATCCCGATTGCCACGTAGACAATTTTCGAGAACGAACGAGTGTGCAAAGTCATTTCCTTCTTCGGGTGCTTTGTGATGGTATTCATCTCAATTCCTCTTTCTAAGCACTGCATGCTAGCTCAGCTTAGCCCAGGCAATCACCTAATGCCACGACATGGATACGTCAATTTAGGACATCGTTTGCAAGGAGAAATTGCGGGGGTGCGAGCGGCTTTTGCGCAACGGACGGATCTCGCAAAGCCGGGGTTTGCCCGCCTGCCCCGCAAGTCCCAAGAATGTTCCGGCAGCCGGTTTGCCTTCGTGATCGCTCTGCAACTCAAGGTCTCAACTGTTGCCAACAGGCCGATGCACTTATTGAGCTTGGACTAGGCGCGAAGATTAGTCCTCATAAACGCGCATCTCGTCACTTGTCCGAGAAGTCGGCTAAGGATTGGTCTACTCGGTGCGGAGGGCTTGCATGGGTCCTATGGAGGCGGTTCTTCTTGCGGGGGACTGCGGCTAGTGTGAGCATGATTGCGGCTAGAAGGACTGCTCCGGCTGGGGTGAGGGGATCGGATGCGGTGACGCCGTAGAGCTGGCTACGGGAGAGTCGGGCTAGCAGGACGATGGCGGATACGGCGAGCTTTTTCTTAACCTACCTCCCAGCTTTCAGCCCTCTGCGAAATGACGCGGAGAGGTGAGCGAAGAAACCAAATACAAAAGCGGAATATAGGGATTCTTCGCTTCGTTCAGAATGACGACAATAACAGGCAACTGCAACGACAACGACAACCGCAGATCCCCTCCAGGGATGACAACCAAAAATGCAACAGCAACAGCAACAGCAACAGCGACAGCAACTGCAACTGCAACTGCAACTGCAACTGCAACTGCAACTGCAACTGCAACTGCAACACTGTCGGTCTACTCTGTGCGGAGGGCTTGCATTGGTTGCCTCAGTAGGACACAGGTCAATGAGTCAGCATTGACGGAAGGTCCCACGCTGTGCGGGATATGCTTTTCTCTGCGTGACGTCGCAATGAGGGCGCTCCCTTGCTGTTCGCTGTCTTTGGCAACTGGTTCAACTGCGGCTTAGGGGCGACCCTAGTGTCGGGCCGCGTCCGCTGTGGCACGCCTGCCTGACGCGCGGCCGACTGAGGAAACGGCGTTGCGGCGGGCAGGGGCAGGCTGCTCAAATCCAGAAATGACACTCCTGTAGGAGTGATCACGCCGATCGTATCCTTGTCGTCTGTCGTCAGCAGCGCGTCGTATACACCATTCAAGCCTCCGGACACCTGCACACGAAATAACAAGCGGCCCGTATTCCTCGAAAGGATGTCGATGCCATCCGTCAGCGGCTGAAACAGCAGGCTGCCGTCACTATTCAACTTTTGTCCAATCACTGCTTCAGGCAGCCACGTCTCCCACTCCACATAGGCGGGGACGTTTTCCGGGTTGAGGTTGCTGTCCGTTACGCAGTCGTCAATAACGACCGTGCTGCCATCGGCCGAGATCGCGAGATCCTGCTGCCCGCCGTCATTGCTGCCTACACTGTTGGCTGAGGAGAACGTATCTGTCGCTGTGTCCACTGTGAATGTGGCACCTTCTACTTCGCCGTATACTCGGCTTCCATCGGGGCTCAGCACCAGATGGTCATATTTGTCGACCGCACCGCCGCTGGACACGCTGCCGAAGGAGCTGATGGTTCCAGTTGCGGGATCGAGCTTCCATAGTGCTGATACGCCTGTGCCTCCAATATCATTCGTCGTCATGTATACCTTGCCCGAATCCAGTACGACTACGCCCGCCGGGGCTTCCAGCGTTTGGGCGAAATCGCCTGGCGGCATCGGGTAACGCTTTACTGCTGACGGTTCGCCTGGATTCAGCGTGAAGATCGCCTGGCCGCCATAGTCCGCCACGGCAAGATAGTTTCCGCTGGGCGACTCCGCCAATCCGAGAAGGGTGCTAGCCGAAGTTGTTCCAGGCAGGGTGATCGGCGCTAGCCACTTGCCCTGACTTCTGCTAAGCACCTGGATGCTATTTGTGTCGGTGAAGAAGTAAAGATCGCGCCCCGGATCGTAAATACCCTGCTGGAGAGTACTGTCCAAGGGAAAGGCCTGCGCCGCTGCTGTGTAGTGAAATCCACTCTTGATGGTTGTGGTCCCCGAAGGCGCTGTGAGTGTGAGGTCGGCTGGACCAGCGACGCCAGGGGGCACGGTAAATACGAGGGCTTCGACCGGAAACGGGTACGGAGATATGGGAGCAGAGTTGTAAAGAGTCTGCACAGTCGCTGCGTGGTTGCCGATGCTCACTTGCAGACCGCTTATGCTGTTTCCTAATCCGTAACCGATCAGCGCTCCTGTTTGTCCGCCATCCGCCGTGGCTCCGTTTGGCACTACTTCCAGCACAACAGGTCCATAGCTAAGAGCCTCGGGCGAGATGGCGATCGTGCCATCGGAAAAGGTCGCAGTCAGGTCGACAGCCATGCCGGAAGACGCGCCGGGAACTGTCGCGCTGATTTTTCCGGAACTATCCATGGACGCTCCGGTGACGAGGCTATTGCCAACAAAGAACTGCGAGAGGCCAGTATTTTCCTCGGGCACCGTGATCGTCGTTCCGCCTGACAACAGGCTGGTGTTCGGGGTAGCAAAGTCAGGAAAAAATCCTTTATCCAGGACCTTAGGCATCGGTGCCGATGCATCGGCGAATCCGACACCGTGGCCGATTGGCCCTGCGATGAGTCCCGTCTCATCGATTGCGGCTGGAACCATCCAGCTTTGGCCGTCATTCACCATGGGGTGTGCCAGTGAAACGGTCGGCTGTAGGGTCGAAGTGTCGTAACCAACAATCCCTCCGACCGACTGATCTGCAAGGTAAAGGGTCTTGCCATCCAGGCTCATGACCGCGCCGCCCGCCGCATCCGGAAGGTCATCACTATCATCGGCCAGGATGGTAGCCACAACCTGAAGTGTTTGTGCGTTGAACTCTATGACGCCATCGAGGTTTGTCGTCAGAAAGAACTTCGTCCCATCTGACGTGGGGATGATCTGCCGCATAAAGGTTACTGTCTGCTGAGGAAAAGACGCATACGTACCCTTCTTTGCGACCGGATCGTAAGAGCACAGCGGATAAGTCTCGTTTTCATCGACGGTAGTATTTAGAACCAGCTTGCGATCGCCGCTTAGCGCGAACCCGCCATTGGTGTAAGGGCAAACGCCTTGACCGTCTGTGCCGCTATCCATTGCGTTGGTCGCGGGGTCCCACACGGAGATGGTGCCGAAACCATCGACACCCAGCATGCCCCCGGCGGCTCCCTGTAGTGCCAAGCGGCCATCCGACAACACCAGTGCAGTTGTCGCCGCAAAGCCACCGGGTCCGATCGACGATGACGTGTAGCGCTTGTTCAGTGTGAGAGTGTTCGTGTCGATGTTGTATAGATCGCCGAGCAGTGTGCCAGCCCACAGGCTGCCGTCAATAGGGGAGATATCTAACCCCCACGCGGTCGGAATGCTGATGCTGGCCTTCTGGATCTCCTGCGTGGCATCGAAAACGTCGATCTCATTCAGGTAAGGATTGCTCACAAAGAACTGCCGGTGCGCGGCGTCGTACACCGTGAATTGCGGTGGCGCATACTCCAGGCTGTTTGGGTTGTAGAAGGAGTTTATTCGCAGGTATCTTGTGCGCGAGGAGGCGTGTGCAGCAGTCACCTGAGGACCACTGCTTCCACCACTGCCAGACCCTGAACCGCCGCCAGACCCGCCGCCGCCAGACCCGCCGCCACCAGATCCGCCGCTACCAGATCCGCCGCCACCGCTTCCACTCGTCTGATTGCCAGCTGAACCACAGCCGATCTGCATGAGAAGGATAACAAGGACCATTGGACACAGCACAACCCGAAGCACAGCAGAGCGGGAGAGAGGGGGCATGCCGCATCATAAACCAGCATTATGTAACACCCGCAGGCAATATTGCGGGGAGGGCTGCGCGGAGTGCGGCTTCGTTTGAGACGATTCTTACTGCGATCTGCGAGGCTGCGCTGTAGAGGCCGGTGCCCAGGAGGATGCCTCGGCTATCCAGTACCGTTATGAGGGCTCCGGGCTCGAGGTCGGTGGCTCCGATTGGGGGGACCAGAGACTCTATGTCCGAGCGATAGACCCACAGGTGTCCGGCTCGGAGGCGGTCTGCGGCGCGCCGGGTGATCGCTGCGGCTGGTCCGTGCGGCTGGGCCGCTACGACTCGCGGGGCCCGATCTTCTTCTTTTTTAGGCATCTTTCCATGGTCGCTTAGCGTTTATGCCCGGTGACCCCTCCCCCTCCCCTTCGGAGGTATTTTGTACGGAAGTTGTTTTGTTTCAATTGTTTGGCGAGGGGTGGTGTCTGTGAATATGATTCTAAGTTGGTTGCGTACAAAATACTTAGAATGAATGAGTTACGGGATCATAGGAAAGGCCCCTAGCTTAGTCAGGGGCCTTTTTATTTCTCCACTTCGAGTATAGCGGTTGGAGGGTAACTCATACGCCACGCGAATGTGCTGGTTTGACGCGGTGATTCGCGATTTTGGGGCTTGACCGAACTGACCAAGGAATTAAATCAAGGCATCGAGCATCACTTTCCGGAAGCCGACTTCTCGTTACTAATCTCCGTCGATGAGCGCATTGGCGATGTAGCGCCAAATGACGAAAGTGCGCCGGAATTAAGATTCCACCTCCCGCGAAGTTCAAATCTGCCGCTTAGCTAGCTTGAAGTGCTTTCGCGCCCGGGTTAGGCTGTCGTGCGCTAAAAACGAATACTTGCCGCATTCTGCGCCTACAGGCAAGATGTTGGGGTGAAAGAACTGGCTTCTGGAACACTGCTCGGGCACTACAAGATCGTCCGCAGGTTAGGCCAGGGCGGTATGGGCGTGGTCTACGAGGCGGTCGACCAGAAGCTTGGCCGCCATGTCGCCATCAAGCTCCTCGCACATGCTGCTGACGCATCCGCCATCCGCGACGGCGACCCTGCGCTGGAGCGTTTCTGGCGCGAGGCCCGCGCTGCTTCTTCGCTGAATCATCCCGGCATCTGCATCATCCATGAACTCGATGAGACCGCGGCGCCACCGTTCCTGGTTTTGGAGCTGCTTGAAGGCAGCAGCCTGGAAAAACTCTATCGCGGCCACGCCATGCCTTACCCGAAGCTGGTCGCGATGGGCATACAGCTGGCCGACGCGCTGGACGCCGCTCATCACAAGGGAATTTTGCACCGCGACCTTAAGCCGGCGAACATTTTCATCACTAGCTCGGGGCAGGCCAAGCTCCTTGATTTCGGCTTGGCGAAACTCGATGAGGCCCGCGGTGGCTCCGACGCTTCGACCGTGGTAATCTCGCTCACCGATTCCGGTTCGACACTCGGCACCGTTGCCTACATGTCCCCCGAACAGGCGCGCGGCGATCCCCTGGACCTACGCAGCGACCTCTTTTCGCTCGGAGTTGTTCTCTACGAAATGGCGACCGGGCAGCGCCCATTCAGCGGGTCCACGACGGCTGTGGTCTTCGATGGCATTCTGAACCACCCTCCGCCGCCACCAACTTCGCTCAATGCGGAACTCCCCGCAGAGTTTGAAAACATTTTGAATAAAACGTTGGAGAAAGACCGAGAGCTTCGCTGCCAGTCTGCCGCCGAGCTTCGCGCCGACCTGAAGCGCCTGCAACGCAACAGCAGCTCCGGTAGTGTAGCGATACCTGCTGCTCCCGCGGCTACCCGTCCGGCTTCCCCTCCACAGACCCAAACTTCGCAGAACCCGCAAGAGTCGAACGCTGGCGGCATCGCCGCGCCTGCCGCGGGCGGGAGGCGAAGAGCCACTATCGCGTTGGCAGTGTTGGCCGTTCTCGGGATTGCCGGATTTGTGGGGTGGCGCTTCTGGCCGCGTTCCCGGCCCTTCGCCGCCGTCTCCGTTGAACAGATCACCAATATCGGGACCATCGAAAGAATCGCTCTCTCAGCCGACGGACGCTTTCTGGCCGAAGTGAAAAACGAAAAAGGGCAGCGCACATTGTGGGTGAGAAATACAGCGACCAACACTGAGACACAGATACCGGGCGCATTTGGACATGGCTTCCTTGGACTCACCTTCTCGCCGGATGGCAATCATCTCTACTTCACCCGTTTAAATCCGGAGAACGAAATGGCGAATGATCTTTACGTGATGCCCGTCTTTGGCGGGACGCCGAGGCAGCTGATCTTTAACGTCGACAGCCCGGCAAGCTTTGAGCCCAATGGCAACAGGATTAGTTACCTCAGATGGTGGCCCGAGAGGAAGGACGAATTCGCGGAGATCCATATCGCCGATAAAGATGGCGGCAATGACCAAGTGCTTTATTCGACTCCGGAGAAAGCGCTGGCGCCGGTGTGGTCTCCGGATGGAAGGCGGATCGCATGGCTACAGGCGGAAGCAGGGACGACGAGGTTAGAGCTGAAAGTGATAGAGATATCTTCCAAGAAACTTACGACTGTGGCGCCGCCAGCGGGGATCTCCTGGGTGGACCCCGGTCTCGCCTACATAACGCTTGCCTGGATGCCCGACAGCATTCATCTGCTGACGCTTTATCACAAGCAGCACAGCGACCGCGCGCAGATTGGCGTCATCACGGAGTCATCTGGAGAATTCCATTCGGTGACCAACGATGTAAATTCGTACAGCGAGTTGGCGGTCTCCGGCAACGGACGCAGCCTCGCCACGGTGCTGACCAATGTCGATTCGAACGTCGCTCTGTATGGACCCGATCGCGGTGAACCGCTCTCGACGTTCCCGTTGAGGATTACGCCGAATGCCATTGCCTGGGCCACGGAGGATCGTCTGCTCTATATAGTTCAAGGTTCGAGTATCGGAACCATCGATCGAGCGACGGGGAGCGTGCAGAGCTTCGATACTGGCGAGATCACCCCCGGAGACTTCATCGCCTCCTGCACCGACGGACACATTTTGTTCACCGGATTCCCGAAGGGCGGTAACGAGGCGCGTCTTTTCCGCATGAAAGCGGACGGAGGAGAGATCGCTCAACTCACGAGCAGCGGATTCGCGCGATCTCCCAGTTGTTCCGCCGACAGTCAGAAGGCGTATTTCAGTATTGGAAGCGACGTCAGCGTTGCCTTGTGGAGCGTCCCTATCTCCGGAGGCGAGCCGAAGCAGCTGATTCCAGCGGTAAATTACGCCGAAGCGTCGGTATCGCACGATGGAACACAGGCAGCTCTTTTCGCGCTTCGGCAAGAAAAAGTTTGCGTCATTATCACTGAGCTGAGCTCCGGGCGAATGCAAGTACCCTTCTTCCTCGATCAGAGCCTAGTGAACCTTTCCAAGTTTTCGCCAGACGGCCGGGCCATCGTAAACGACGCACTCCGGAGTGGCGGGATTACTTTGTTGTATCAGCCCCTGGATGGCTCTACGCCCTATGTGCTCTTCAACCCGGTGCCTGAGACGATCAACGACTTTGACTGGTCTCCTTCCGCCAGGGAGCTGGCGGTGGCACGTTTCAAGACTAGCTCCGACGTGGTGCTAATCATCGACCAGGCTGGCAAGGAAACGCGTTAGAAGCTTGCTTAACGATTCTGCGACAGGATCGTCTGGTCCTTGGAGTCTGGACTACTGGCAGAGTCGATTCTCAATTGTTGCCAACAGGCCAAGTCACTCATCGAGCTCAGTCTTCCAATGATTATTCTCAATAACCGCGTTTAGCTGCAGTTTGGGACTCACAACGCCGCAAGGGGCTCGTAACGAATGTCTCAGGTCCACAACGTAACGCGTGTCCCGGTACACTGACCCTCTGATGACGAGACTACTCGGTGCGGAGGGCTTGCATGGGTTCGATGGAGGCGGCTCTTCTTGCGGGGAGGACTGCGGCTAGTGTGACCATGACTGCGGCTAGAAGGACTGCTCCGGCGAGGGTGAGGGGATCGGATGCGGTTACGCCGTAGAGCTGGCTGCGGAAGAGTCGGGCGAGCAGGACGATGGAGGGGAGGGCTAGCACGATGGCGATTGCTGCGATGAGGAACATCTCGCGGACTATGAGCATGACGACGCCGCTGCGTTGCGATCCCAGGGCGAGGCGCACGCCGATCTCGCGGGTGCGCTGTTCGGTGGAATAGGCGAGTACGCCGTAGAGTCCGACGGCTGCGAGTACGATCGCGAGTGCAGAGAAGCCGACGGCGAGGAGAGCGAGAGCCCTTTCGTCGGCGGCGCTGCGGTCTACCTGTTCGTCCATCGTTCGCAGCTCGGCGACCACGAGGGTGGGGTCGACGCCGTGGATGGTTGAGCGTATCGCGGTCTCGATCATCTCGGGAGACTGGCTGGTGCGGGCATAGATCGTGACACTGGATGGATGCGGATTCTGCGGATAGGGGCGATAGACTGCCATTCCCATGTCGGTGCGTAGATTCTGGTGTTTGACGTCACCTACAACTCCGACGATGGTGGTGTCGGGTGGGGTTGGGGTATCTCCTCCTTCGGAGACCATGCGGCCGAGCGCGTTTTGAGCGGAGCCGAAGAATCGCTTTGCGAAGGTAAGGTTGACGACGGCTACTTTGGGAGCATCGTGCGAATCCGCGGCGGTGAACTCTCTTCCGACGAGCAGTGGTTGCTTGATTGTGGCGAAGTAACCGGCGGTGATCCAGGGAGCTTCGAAGTCTGTCTTTTCTTCCTCTGTTGTTTTATGGCCCTCTACGGAGAAGCCGCTGAAGTGGGAGTCTCCGGTGAGCTCGGCATCGTTGGTTGCGGCGACGGAGAGGACGCCGGGAATGTGCTGCACGGCATCGAGCGCGCTGGTCAACATGGGGACCATGCGGTCCTGTCCGTAGCCGGAGTCTGCGGGATCGAAGCTGAAGGTGGCGAGATGGCTGGTGTCGAAACCTACCTGCTGGTGGCGGAGGTTGTTGAGTGTTCTGACGAACAGGCCCGCGCCGCCGAGCAAGAGCACGCTGAGAGCGATTTGCACGCCGACTGCGACTTTGCGGAATCGCTGCGAGTTTTTGGATGCGGTTCCGGCACTTTGGCGGAGGGCGTTGGCGAGGTCGGGGCGGAGGAAGTGAAAGACTGGCGCCATGCTGAAGAGCAGGCTTGCGACTACGGCTACAGACAGGGTGAAGAGGAGCACGCGGGCGTCGATGGCGGTGGAGTAGGGCTCTTCGCCGGGATTGGCGCTGGTGAGAAGACGTACGAGGGTGTTGGTGACTAGGGGAGCCATTAGCAAGCCGGCTACGGCGCCGGCTATACCGAGGAGTCCGCCTTCGAGGAGAAGCTGCGAGACGATTCGGCTCTGCTTTGCGCCGAGTGCGTAGCGCATGGACATCTCGCGGGCTCGGCTAGAGGCTTTGAGGAGGAGGAGGGTGGCTACGTTGATGGCGCACATCGCGACGAGCAGCCCGGCCATGCACATGAGGATGACGAGGGGTGTCTTCAGCTCCATGCGCTCGGGGGCGAAGCCAGTGGAGTCGTCGAGAACTTTGAGGGACGTGTCGTCGAGGTAGCGTTTTTTGAAGTGCTCGGTTCTGTTCTTGTAGAGCGACAGCTCGTACGCGCGCAGAGAGTGCCATAGAGGTGCGAGTGAGGCCTGGGCTTGCGTGGGAGTGACTCCTGGCTTGAGGCGGCCGACGAGTGTGAGCCAGATGGCCTGGTGATTGTTGAGGTTGTCGCGGGGGACGGCGCTGGGCAGAACTGTGTCGACCATGCTGATGGGGAGGAAGGCGCCGGGCTTGTAGCCTCCGATGGCGGATTGGAAGTTGGCGGGAGCGACACCGAGGATGGTGAAGGGATGGCCTTCGATGAGGATGGTCTGGCCGATGACGTCGGGGGATGCGGTGAAGCGGGTCTTCCAGTAGTCGTAGCTGAGGACGACGACTGGATTGGCGTTCTTCGCGGTGTCGTTCTGCGCGGTCATGAGCTGTCCGAGGGCGGGCTTGAGACCGAGGAGGTCGAAGTAGTTTCCGCTGACGAGCTCGGCGTCTTTGTCTTCTGCCTGGTTGTGCCAGGAGATGCCGGTGTTGATTCGGACTGCCGCGAGCATGCCGGAGAAGACTTGATTCTGATCGCGGAGATCTTTGTACATGGGGTAGGAGAAGTAGTTGTTGAGATCGCCACCGAAGCTGCTGGCCGAACCGGAGAAGCCGCCATGCCACTCGAAGCGTACGAGCTCTTTGGGATGCTGGACGGGAAGCATGCGGAGGAGAACCTGGTCGAAGAGGGTGAAGACGGCCGCGTTGGCGCCGATGCCCAAGGCTAGGGTGAGGATGACGGTCAGGGCGAAGCCGGGAGACTTGCGGAGTTGGCGAAGGGCGAAGCGTAGATTCTGAAGAAAGGTCTGCATAAGGTCTCCGGGCGCATGGCTGGGCATGTAGGGTGTCGCAGGTTTTTGGCCAAATGGGGTGCGCTGGAAGAGCTTTATTTTGTGTAGATCGGGATGAGGGGACGGCGGTTTGGGTGGAGATCTGTCCGAAAACGAAAATCTTCGTTCGCAAGTGAACAGTTTGGGGGCCTGAGGAAGGGTCTGTGAGGAGCTTTGGGGGATTGGTTAGATGGTGTATCGGTCGAAGCTTGATTGGGCTTCGTTGACGAGAGTTTGCATCGAGTCGTGTAGGGCTTTGAAGTCGGGGTGTTTGCGGAGTGGGCTGAACCACGGATCGGAAGTGAGGGTTTGTGGTGCGCAGACGAAGCCGGACTGGGCCGCCTGCTTTAGTGCTGTGATTGCCAGCTCAGGTTTTTTTAGCCGAGAGTAGTGGCGTGCGAAGTAGAGGAGGATTTCAGGCTCGCGCGTTATGTTGGCGGATTTCATGAGGTTGATTGCTTCGTCTATTTTGTTTTCGAGAAGAGCTAAGAGAGAACTCATCAGGGCAATCATCAGCGGGGAGAGCGGCATCTTGTCGAGACGTTCGCGTAAGAGGGAGATTGCACGTTTTCGATTGCCTAGAGCGGCCCAGGCTGCGGCGTCTAAGTAGTACGCGGCGCGTCCGCTGTAGGTTTCGATTGCAGAGGCGTACTCGCCGGAGAGGAAGAGAGTGTGAGCAACACTGGTGATGACGGCTGGATCTAAGCGGACGGCGCGACGGTGCGCTTCGATCGACTGCGAGAGCATTCCGCCGAAGCGCAAGACATGGACGAGACTCGCGAACGACTCGGGTTCGGTGGGATTTTGTTTGAGACGTTCGAGGAGTCGAACCATTGCCTCGGCTGCGTGGCCTGTGTCTACCTGGACGAAGGTATAGAACTGGTGGGCGGAGGCGAGGTCTGGGTCGAGCGTAAATGCTCGCTGGAAGGCTGCTTGGGCCAGTTCAAGATTTGTCGATGAGTTGTCGCTGAACTTTTCGAGAAACCAGCAGCATCTGCCTAGCCCGGCCCATGCGGGTGCGAAGGTGGGATCTTCGGCGAGGCAGATCCAGTAGAGGTCGCGCGCGAGGATCATCGAGTCGAGAGAGCGTTGGGCGGTTAGCTCTTTCGCGCGTGCGAATTTTTCGTAGGCGGCTGGTGCTACGCCGGGCTCTCCGGTCACGGGGAGTTCGAAGCGGTATCCGTGTTTCGAGACTGTTCGGATGGCGTCGCGGCCAACGATCTTTCTGAGGCTGACGATGGTGTTAGTTAGGTTTGCCTCGCTGACGTGCACGGAGGGCCAGAGCGTTTGGATCAACTCTTGTTTGCTGACGAGATGTTCGGCTTTGCGAACGAGGCAGAGGAGAGCGTCGAACGCTTTGGGTTGGAGCGGAATTGAGACGGCGGTTTTTTTGAGGAGACGTTCGTTGGGGTGGAGTTCAAAGTCGCCAAATCGATAGGCGGAGTTGGGCGAGCTTTGATTTTTCTTTGAAAATCCCTGTGTCATACGTTGGCTGATCTGTTTGGAAACAAGCCTACACTGCTTGCGAGTCAGAAGGCAGGAGGAGATCAATGATGCGTTTATTTACTGAGGTAGCTGGCGTGCGTGGTGGCAGGTTTTTAGGCGGAGGCCGGAAGAGTTTCGGCTTATTTGTTGCCTTAGTGTTTGCGGTATGTGTTTTTGGCGGCGGAGCTGAGGAGGTTGTTGGGCAGACAGCGGCGGCCGCATCCGACCAGGGATCGCAACAGGCCGTCGCTTTGCGGGATGGGAAGAATGACTTCGATTTCAACCTGGGTGTCTGGCATACGCATATACGACGTGTGCTCGATCCGTTTTCGGGGTCGGATAAGTCGATGGAACTCGATGGGACGGTGACGGTTCGGAAGGTCTGGGATGGCCGCGGGCAACTGGAGGAGATTGAAGCTGACGGGCCGAAGGGACATTGGGAAGGGCTGACGATGTTTCTTTACAACCCCCAGGCTCATCAGTGGACGCAGTCGTTTATCGACAGCCAAGCGGGCGTGCTGACTACTCCATTGGTGGGGTCGTTCAAGGATGGCCGGGGCGAACTCTATTCGCAGGAGACCTTTCGTGACAAGACTGTTCTGATTCGGGGAACGTGGTCCGACATAAAGCCAGACTCTCATCACTTCGAAGAGGATTTTTCGAATGATGGCGGAAAGACCTGGGTACCTGCTTTTATTGGGGAGTTGACGCGCGAGAAACAGTCGGGTGAGGCGGGAGCTTCCTTGACACATGTAAGCATGGCGCGCGTCGATGCATCCAGCGGACAACGCGATTTTGACTTCGATTTAGGCACGTGGAAGACGCACTCGACTCGGTTGCTACATCCGCTGACGGGCTCTACGACCTGGGTGGAGATGGACGGCGCGACGGTGGTTAAGAAGGTCTGGGGAGGCAAGGCTAATCTGGCGGAGTATGAGGCAGATGGTCCTGCGGGGCACGTGGAACTGTTGTCGCTGCGATGGTTTAATCCAACGACGCATGAGTGGAATCTGGATTTCGCGACGCCGAGTGTGGGCACGCTGGGTATTCCGGGTGTTGGAGGATTCAAAGATGGTCGCGGCGATTTCTATGACTATGAAGAGATCAACGGGCGGTCGGTGCTGGTGCGATTTTCTATCTGGAAGACCTCGCAGGATACGGCCCAATCGGAGCAGGCGTTTTCAGAGGATGGCGGAAAGACCTGGGAGGTTAATTGGATCAATAAATACACGCGCTGAGGAGTGAGGCGAAGCTGTTCGAAGCCATCTCACTGGATGACACATAGTGAGATGGCCGTCGGGTGGGTTATGGATTTGCGGGTACTGATGATGCGGGGTTTCCGGCGTGCTGTTGGCCGAGATTGGCGTCTACGGTTCCGATGCGGCCGGTGAAGCTGACTCGCACGACGAAGCGAACGCGGACTGCCTTGGGGTCGGGGTCGACGTTGTAGGCGAGATCGACGCCGCGTTCAATTCTTCCAGTGGGTGGCACGGTGGTTGGAGCGCTGGCGTGAATCAGTTTGGCAACACTCTTGAGCACCTTGCCCTTGCGGTCGAAGGTGGTAACGGCGAGAACTAAGTCGGAGTGACGCGGTTCGGTGTCGGTGGCGGGCGACCAGTAGGTTCCGCTCGAAGCAACGTGGATGATGAAGCGGTTGGGGTCGGTGGGTGAGGGTTCGAGGGTGACGGGAACGCCGTCGTAGACCATGGTGCTCGTGTCGGCGGAGATGATGTCCGTCATGAGGCGGCGCGAGGGGTTCACGGGGTCGACGCGGCCGGGACCACGTTGGAGGTAGTAGCCCTGGCGGGTGTAGACGGTAAGGCCGGGGCGATCGATGGTGATCTTGATGTTGCGGAACTTCGAGGGGTCGAGCGAGGTGTTTTCAGGCCGGTAGGTGAGGCTGTAGAAGCTGGCGCCGTCTCGGATGGAGGTGCCGATCTCGGCGTCAACGTCATTTCGTCCGTAGAGAGTGCGACCGCCGGTGGCTTTTGCGAGGATATTGAATTGATATTCGCCACCGAAGGGGTCGTCGCGTCCGGCGATGCGGCCGTAGGCTTGAGGTTCAATTTGAACACCGGCTGGGTCGATGGTGTAGAGGGTGACGCGGGCGTCGCGGAGGATGTTCACGCAGTCCTGCACGGCGTTGTTGACGAGGTTTACTGTGTCGACTGGGACGCCCTCCCAGCGGACAGAGGGAAAGCCGCGACCGATCCAGATCATATTTTTGTGGCCGGGATGGCCGATGACGGCTTCGGCGACGCGGCGGAGGGTGAGGAAGGCTAGATTGATGCGGTCGGCGCGCCATTGACCCTGCTGGGCCTGCCAGGGGTAGGCGGCGAAGTGATGATCGAGAGCGGCGATGATGTCGTCTTTGTTCTGGGTGTAGTCGTGGACGACGGTGAAGTGTTGGAGGTCGACGGCGAGGAGCATGGTGGGGGTGTCGAGCTTGCCGGGCTGGCGGTTGAGGAATTTTTTGAGGGAGTAGCGGGCGAATGCCATGTCCTCGAAGCGGGTGTTGAACTCGTCGAGGAGGATGATGTTGACGGGGGCGTTGGGGGCGAGGCGGTCGAGCTCTTCGGTGGAGTTGATGGTGAGCTCGGGGTTAAGGGTGTGAGCGGCGGGGGCGTCGAAGTTGAGGATCTTCTCGGGTTCGTTGGCCTCGGTGACGTGGAAGTCGTCACGCTTGAGATCGGTGACGATGTTGCCTTTGGCGTCGGTGACGACCATGTCGAGGATGACGAGGCGGGCGTTGCGGCGGATGGTGTAGACGCCGTTGGCGTCTTTGGTGGGCTGCGATGCGGCGGGCGGAGGATTGGTCGGGGGTTGGGTTTGGGTCCGCGGATCTTGGGTTGCAGCTGGGGCCGGTGATGGCTGTTGCGCAGGGACGGAGTGAGAAAGGCCGGCGGCGAGAGCGAAGAGGAACAGCGCGTGGAGGAGCGGAAGTTTGATGGGACCCTCGGGTTTGGTAGTGCAGACACGGTATATCAAGCGGTGTTACGGTCTTCGAAAAAAATTATGGCCTTAGAAGGGTGTTCCCACAACGTCAGATGTCTTCCGAAAGGCCTCCACGTAATGATCCTTTCTTGAGTGACTCAGATTTAACTGCGATTCAGCGACCTGGGGTAAGGGTTTTCCGTCTGGTCGGCGAGCAACATCTAACGGTTAGGCAGCACAGCAGCAGGTTAAAAGGAGAACAGATCATGGCGGCAAAGACGCAAGGTAGTTCAGAAGTTCCTCCCGACGATCTCAGTCGTAAGCTCGCGCTCGGTAAGGTTGAGAGCCTGCCACACATCGGCCTGGTGGGGGATACCTACACCGTCACGGTAACGGGCGAAGATACTGCAGGACGATTCTGTGTGATCGATATGCATGTCCCACCGGGGGGCGGACCACCGCCTCATCGACACGACTTTGAGGAGACCTTCATCTTGCTGGAAGGTGAGCTGGAGGCGACGTTTCGTGGGGAGAAGATAACGGTAAAGGCAGGCGAGACGGTGACCATTCCTGCGAATGCGCCGCATCGGTTCCACAACGTTTCGTCGCAGGCTGTGCGGATGATTTGTATCTGTTCCCCTGCTGGGCAGGAGAAGTTCTTCCTTGAGGTTGGGGTTCCGGTGGCTACTCGCACGACTGCTCCTCCGAAGCCTAGTGAGGCGGAACAGGCCGCCTTGATGAAGAAGGCCGAGGAACTCGCTCCACGGTACCGCACAGAGTTTCTGCGAGAGGCCTAGAGCGGGGAGCTGACCTGGGTTGGCCCGGAGGGACTTATATTGCTTTCCAATAGAGGTGGGTGCATACTCCTATTTATAGGCAATAGGAGCAGGCATGGGTGAGAAGAAGGATGTTTGGCAGGGGACGCTGGCGTTGATGGTGTTGAAGACGCTGGAGAGCATGGGCGAGCTGCATGGGTATGGGATCGCGCGGCGGATTGAACAGACCAGCGGGGACGTGCTCTCGCTGAACTATGGGACGCTGTATCCGGCGCTGCTGAAGCTGGAACAGGAGGGGGCGATTGTTTCTGAGTGGGGTGTGTCGGAGAACAATCGGAAGGCGAAGTTTTATAAGCTGACGCGGGTGGGCCGCAAGCAGATCGAACGAGAGACCAACAACTGGGAGCAGACGACGGCGATTCTGGCGCGGTTTTTGCGCGGAACGGAGGATCCGGCATGAAGAACCTGCGTGCAGCGATGAGGCGGTTTGCCGGGATGTTTTCGAGTGCGCGGCGGGAGGAGGAGTTTGCCAGCGAACTTGAGGGACATCTGCAGATGCATATCGACGACAACATGCACGCGGGCATGACGGCGGAGGAGGCGCGACGCGATGCCCTGGCGAAGCTGGGAGGGATGGAGCGGACCCGGCAGGCTTATCGCGAGCGGGGTACGGCGCCATTCTTTGAGACGTTGTGGCAGGATCTTCGCTTTGCGCTGCGGCAATTGACGAAGAATCCTGGGTTCACGATTACGGCTGTGCTGATGCTTTCGCTTGGAATTGCGGCGAGTGTCGCGATCTTCGCGTTTGTGGATGCTGCGCTGCTGAAGCCGCTGCCTTATGAAGATCCACGTACTTTGGTGGATGTGACAGAGAGCGTTGCAGTGTTTCCGCATGCGAATCTTTCTTATCCCGATTATCTCGACTGGAAGAAGATGAATCACAGCTTTCGTTCGCTGGATATCTACCAGGGGGCGGGCTATCTGCTGGACACGCCATCGGGGGTTGAGCCAGTGACTGGAATGCGGGTGTCGGATGGGTTCTTTCATACGCTGGGGATAGCCCCTCTGCTTGGGCGCGACTTTTATTCTGGGGAGGATCTGCTGAGTGCACCGCGAACGGTCATTTTGAGTTACACGGCCTGGCAGAAGCGGTTTGGCGGCAGGAAAGAGATTGTTGGGCAGAGCGTTTCGTTGAGCGGGACACCGTACGTGGTTGTCGGCGTGTTGCCTGACAGCTTTGAGTTTGCGCCGCGCAATAATGCGGAGCTCTGGACCACGATGCATGCCGGGGGAGCGAACACATGTGACCTGAGACGGAGCTGCCATGGGTTAGTCGGAGTTGCGCGGCTGAAGGATGGAGTTTCGATTGCGACGGCGCTTGCGGACACAAAGGCTATTGCGCAGCAACTGGAACGTCAATATCCAGACTCAAATCGCGGGCAGGGCGCGACAGTTCAGTCGCTGACAGAGGCGGTTGTTGGAGATATCCGTCCGATACTGCTTATTCTGCTGGCGGGCGCAGGTCTGCTTCTGCTGATTGCGTGCGTGAATGTGGCGAGTTTGCTGCTGGTGCGATCGGAGAGCCGGAGGCGGGAGATTGCGGTGCGGGGTGCGTTGGGTGCTTCGCCGCTGCGGCTTGCGCGGCAATTTGTAACCGAAGGTGTTCTGCTTGTGTGCGGGAGTTCGCTGTTGGGATTGATCTGTGCAATCTTTGCTTCGCAGGCGCTGCTGCGGCTTATCCCGAAGGAGATGCTGCCCCATATGCCCTACCTGCGCGCAGTTGGGCTGAACTTACATGTTGTATGTTTTGCGGCGGCGATTGCAGTGATGGCCACGGTGATTTTTTCGTTGACGCCGATTGTGCAGTTGTCGTTCGGCGAGATGCGGGAGGGGTTGACGGAGGGCTCCCGGGGCTCGGCGGGTGTTTTTTGGCGGAAAATCGGCGCGAATCTTACGGTGCTGGAGCTTGCGATTGCCACCGTGCTGCTGGTGGGTGCGGGTTTGCTGGGGAAGAGTTTCTACCATCTGCTGCATGTTGAGTTGAACTTTCAACCTGATCACCTGGCTACGCTTTCGGTTGCGCTGCCGGAGAAGGTCTATGCGAAGGATGAACAGGTAGTGGCGGCGCGGAGACAACTTCTGGATCGCATCTCGGTGTTGCCGGGCGTGACCTCGGTAGCCACAACGAGCCAACTGCCAGTAACGATGAACGGCAATACGGAGTGGGTGCGATTTGTAGGTCGTCCGTATAACGGCGAGCACAATGAAGTGAACGAACGGGATGTCACGGCGAATTTCTTTACGACGCTGAAGGCGAAGCTGATTCGCGGGCGATTCTTCAACCCAGACGAAGACGCTACAAAGCCTCGTGTGGTGATCATCAATGAGGCGTTTGCGAAGCTGTATTTTCCTGATCAGGACCCACTGGGTGCGAGGATGGGCGATACGACGTTGTCGCCTAAGTCGATCAAGGAGATTGTTGGGGTGGTGGACGATCTGCGCGAGTCATCTCTCGATGAGCAGACTCTGCCTGCGGTGTACTATCCGGCGGATCAAAGCCCTGACGTGTACTTCAATCTGATTGTTCGGACGAGTCAGGATGAGAAGGCGCTGCTGCCTACGCTTGTCTCGACGATTCACCAGTTCGATCGCGGCATCGGCACGGCGGATGAGTCGACGATGATGTTGAATATCGAGGAGTCGCAGACGGCTTATTTGCATCGGTCGTCGGCGTGGCTGGTGGGAGGGTTTGCGGCGCTGGCTTTGTTGCTGGGGATGATCGGATTGTATGGAGTGATTGCATATTCGGTGGGGCAGAGGACGCGGGAGATTGGCGTGCGGATGGCGCTAGGCGCGCAGAGGGAGATGGTGCAGCGGATGATTATGAGGGAGGGTGGGAGGCTGGCGGCGCTGGGTATTGTGGTCGGTCTGGTGTGCTCGCTGGGTGTGACGGTGGCGCTGCGGAGCATGCTGTTTGGCGTGCAGTCATGGGATGTGGGGACTTTGGCGGGGGTGGCGGTTCTGCTGGTTGCGGCGGCTCTGCTGGCCAGTTACGTTCCGGCGCGGAGAGCGGCGTCAATCAATCCAGTGGAGGCGCTGCGGGCGGAGTAAGGGATTTCTGGGTGGGTTGGTTTTTGGTGGTAAGACGGATGGGTGGAGCAACATCAACGGCAACAGCAGATCCCCTTCGGGGATGACAACTAGAACTGCAACTGCAACGGCAACTACAATTGCAACGGCAACGGCAACGGCAACGGCAACGGCAAGGGCAAGGGCAAGGGCAAGGGCAAGGGCAAGGGCAAGGGCAACTACAACTGCAACGGCAACGGCAACGCAACGGCAATGCAACTGCAACTGTAGCGGCGACGTAGATATACTTCTCGCACTGGGAAATCTGGCTTTGGAGAGTGTGAGGATGTCGAGGAATTTGCTTTTGAAGGGTGCGTCTTGCGGCGTGCTGATGGCTGTCGCTTTTGCGATGGGGGCGGGGGCGCAGGAGAAGAAAGACAGCGATAAGAAGAAGGACCAGAAGCTGGTGGTGACGGGGACGCCGGTGGTGGAGTCTGCGGAGCCGCCGGCGGATTCGACTACAGAGGGCTCGGTGACGGTGGGAGGGGAGAAGATTGCTTATCGTGCGGTCGCGGGCACGCTGACGGTGGGCTCGACGGACTCCCAGGACGCAATGCTGGGGCTGGATGGGAAGATGTTGCCGGATACGGGAGTGAAGGCGCCAGATCCGGAGAAGCCGGAGGAAGCGACTGCCACGGCGCGGATGTTTTATGTGGCGTACTTCAAGAAAGATGCGCCAGCGGGGCGGCCTGTAACGTTTTTGTATAACGGTGGGCCGGGGTCGGCGACGATGTGGCTGCATATGGGTTCGTTTGGCCCCAAGCGCGTGGTGACGACCGATGCACAGCATGATGAAGCCGCGCCGTACAAGATCGTCAATAACGACTACAGTCTGCTGGATGTGAGCGATGTGGTCTTTATCGACGCGCCGGGGACCGGGTTCAGCCGGATTATGGGCGAGGATAAGGAGAAGGCGTTCTGGGGCGTGGACCAGGATGCGCATGCGTTCGACCGATTCATTCGCAGGTTTCTGACGAAGTTCAACCGATGGAACTCGCCGAAGTACCTGATGGGCGAGAGCTATGGGACGCCGCGGAGCGCGGTGCTGTCGGCCGTTTTGCAGAACGTGGATTTGAATGGAATTGTTCTGCTGTCGCAGATTTTGAGCTTTGATAACAGCATCGATGGGCCGAAGTGGAATCCTGGGGTGGACCAGGCGTATGCGCTGGGTCTGCCTACGTTTGCGGCGAGCGCTTTTTATCATCACAAGCTGCTGACGCAGCCTGCGGCGCTGGAGCCGTTTCTGGCCGAGGTGGAGCAGTACGCACTGGGCGACTATATGAGCGCTCTGCTGAAGGGTTCGGAGCTGCCCGAGGCTTCGAAGCAGGCTGTGGCGGAGAAGCTGCATCAGTACACCGGGCTGCCGGTGGCGTATTTGATGAGGGCGAATCTTCGGGTAACAGGTGCTGCATTCAGCAAGCAACTGCAGCTTGACGATGAGACGACGACAGGACGGTTGGATACGCGGTACAAGGGGCCGGATATCGATCCGCTGAGCTCGGATGCGGAGTATGACCCGCAGAGCAATGCAATCTCCTCTGCCTATACGGCGGCGCTGAATCACTACATGCGGACGGATCTGAAGTATGGCGAGAATCAGACGTATAAGCCGGGGGCTTATGAGGATCCGGACTTTACGTGGGATTTGCGGCACCAGCCACCGGGTGGCCCGCCGGCGAATCAGCAGTGGGGCGGGACGAATGTGATGCCGGATCTGGCGTACACGATGAAGTCGAATCCGAAGATGAAGGTGATGCTGGCAGGTGGGTACTACGACCTGGCGACGCCTTACTTCGAGGGCAAGTTCGAGATGCATCATCTGCAGATTCCACAGAAGCTACAGGCGAATATCAGCTATCACTACTACCAGAGCGGCCATATGGTGTATGTGAATGAGGACGTGCTGAAGCAATTCCATGCGGATGTGGCGGCGTTTATCCGGGGGACGGAGGACGGGAAGTAGCAGGGTTTTTGGCGATCGAGAGGTGGCGGGCTAGAAGGACGACTCGGTTTGATTCGTGTTGCCTTTAACCCGCCACTTCGATTTGCTGATGATCTCGGAGGAGATGTACCAGGGGCGCAGGAGAACGGCGAGGGCCGCGTTGCCTACGGTGTGGAGATACTGCTTTTTGGCGAAGTGTCCGACGGCGGCTTTGTAGAAGATCTGCGAGAAGTCGACTCGCTCTTCGTTGATTCGGCGCTTGATGGGATACTTGCGGCGGAGGGAGAGGAACTGGTCCCACGTAAGCTCGGGTTCGTTTCTGCGGCGGCGGAGCATGGAGTCTTTGAGCCAGCGGACTTTGATTCGGGTGAGGTGTGCGCGGGAGATGGAGGCCGAGCCGCCGTGGATGCGGTAGTCGAGGAGCGTTTCGGGCTGGACGAGGATCTTGTGGCCTTGCTCGGCGAGGCGGTTCCAGAGGTCGATGTCTTCGGCTGGCCAGAACTCCTGCCGATATCCTCCGATGCTTTGAACGACGCTTTTGCGAAGCACGACGGCCGGGTGGTTGAAGCCGATGAGCTTGTTGAGGCGGATTTTTTCTTCGATCTCCTCGTGAGTGAATAAGAAGGAGTTGTCCCGGCCAATGACTCTTCCGCTGTCGTCGATGTGGCGGACGAGGCTGCTGGCGACGGCGAGTTCCGGATGTTCCTCGAGGAAGGCTAACTGGCGCTCGAGGCGATTGGGGTGCATGAGGTCGTCAGAGTGCATGATGAAGACCCACTCGGAGGAGGCGAGGTCGATGGCCCGATTGAGTGCGAGTGCGGTGCCGGCATTGGGCTGACCGAAGACCTTGACGCGCGGATCAGTCTCGGCAAAGGACTGGGCGACGGCGAGCGAATCGTCGGTCGAGCCGTCATCGACGATGATGAGTTCGAAGTCGGTCCAGGTTTGGCCGAGAACGCTGGCGATGGCGTCGCGGAGGAAGGGCCGAGCGTTATAGGTGGGCATTACGACAGAAACAGTCATTCGCTAGCCCTCTTGCTGCTTTGGAGGATTGTAGAGCAGATGGCTGGTGTAGGCGATTACACCGAGGGGTTATGTTTGCCCTTTGAGGGTTGATTTGAGGCTCAGGGAGCTTCTAAACGATTCATTTTTAGCACTATGCAATATATGAGTGATTTATTATCAAATTATATGCAACTATTTAAGCTGATCTGCGTCTAAAGTAGTGCGGGGCGGTTTGAAGGCCTGCTCCGAGACATTCAAGTATCTGAATAGGAGGGTTTTATGACAACGATGACTCGATTTGTGCCGTTGCGGACGCCTTTTGAAGATGTTGCAGGGTTGCAGAAGCGGTTGAACTCGATCTTCAACGACTTTGCGGGATCGGTGGAGGGCTCGAACGCGGGCTTTACTCCGGCGGTGGACGTTTATGAAGACGCGGACAAGCTGGTTGTGAAGCTTGAGATTCCCGGCGTAAAACAGGAGGATCTGGACATCCGTCTGGAGAATCAGACGCTGGTGATCAAGGGCGAGCGGAAGTTTGAGCAGACCGAGAAGGCTGAGAACTTCCACCGGATCGAACGGCGATTTGGAAGCTTCGTTCGCAGCTTTACTCTGCCGCAGACTGTGAACACGGAGGGTGTAACAGCTTCTTCGGACGCTGGCGTGTTGACGATCGCGCTGCCAAAGAAGGCAGAGGCGCAGCCGAAGCAGATTAAGGTGCAGGTGGGCGGCTCGAGGCAGGTTGAGGCTGAGACGGCTCAGTAATTCGCTCTAATATTTTTTGAAGGGGAGGGCGCATGCCCCCCTCTTCTTTTTTGCGGGACGGCTAAGTTCGATATTGGTTACTAAAGAGACCTAAACAGCTGTATGCGCAAAGTGCTATAAAGTCCGCCGGAAGCAGGTGCACTGTGCGCTCAGGGTGCGAGCCTGTTGAAATTATCAATCACTCATGGTTTGTTGCACCTATCCGCCGATTTCTTCTGGTTCTCGCGCCTGAACAAGAAGTGCGGACCGACGAGTACGGCAACCATGTCGGCAATACGGTCTTCTGGGACGGCACTCACGCTGGACTGGACCAGATGCGGCGAATGATGCCTGAATGCCAGATTACGTGTTGCGTGAAGGGGCGCCAAGCCGATGGGATGCCCAGGCATGCCAGTGATTTGGAGCGACCAACACTCAAGATAGACTATCCCGGCGGCGAAGTGGAGTATGTCGAAGCAGGGTGAAGTCGACCGAAGGTCTTCTTGTGAGTGAGGGTGGGTTGAAAGCTATTTCGAAGGGACTGCGTTTGGGGCAGCGACGTGGGGTGATTCGGGTTTAGCGGCGCGGCGAAGGTTCCGGAGAGCTACGAAGAAAAGCAGCGGTTCGGTGAGCCAGAGGGAGCGGTTGGCGAGATGGGGCGCGGCCCAGGCTCCGAGAACGGCTCCAGCCAGGAAACAGAGACAGATGAGGCCAAGGGCGAGGCCTTGGGCGCGGCCTTTCTCGCGGGTGTCGGGCGTGCCGAAGGGGTCGAGAGCGTCATGAACTCCCTCGATTGCGTTGCGTAGATTTCCGGTAATGAAGGTGGAGTTGAACGAGAGCTGGTTGACATGGCGGAAGCTTGTGACCTGGAACGCAGCGACGTAGGCGACGATAGCGGTGAATAGGGTGTCGGGGAAGCTGGCTGGCATCCAGCCCAGGGCAAAGAGAGTGATTATCTCGAAGGCCAGGGCAATGGTGACGGCTCGGTTGCTTCGTGTGCGCAGATGCCGGGAGGACGAAACGCCGGCGAAGAAGCCAAGGATAGGGACCAGGTGGGGGACGACTTCGCGCCATTGATGGCCCAGGATTGCTATCCCAAGTAAGACGACATTTCCGGTCATGGTGTTGGCGAAGACGTGGCCATGGTTGAGGTATACGAAGGCGTCGAGGAGGCCGCCGGTGCTAGCGAGTATCAACGCATCAGACAGCTCGCTGGGCTCGGGGATGGTGTTGGTAGTCATGAGAGTTGAGGACAAGTCTACTTTCATTGGGCACGAGCCTTAGATCTTCACTGTTTGGGTTCGGCGTCATGGTTCTCCTTTGTCGGAGGAGCTTGTCTGGACTAGAGGGCTGATTGCCAGATGTGAGTGAGTTATTATCAGATTCCGCATCTTCTGTTGATTTCAGGCGTCTAATTAAAGGGTAAAGCTCAAAATTTAGTTGAAGTAGTTGAGGAGATGGAGATTTATGGCGATCAAATGGGGTCGGTTGACGGTGAAGTCGCAGGAGGCGGTGCAGGCGGCGGGTGGGCATGCGGGCGAGAACGGCAATCCGGAGGTCCTGCCGCTGCATCTGATGGCGGCGTTGCTGGAGGACCGCGAGGGAGTGGTGATCCCGGTGCTGGAGAAGATTGGGGTGCCGGTGGAGCAGTTGTTGTCGGGGGTGAATTCGGCGGTTGAGAAGCTGCCGAAGGTTCAGGGCGGTGGACAGCCTGGGCTGTCGAATGCGCTGCAGAAGGTGTTGGAGCAGGGGTTCAAAGAAGCGGAAAACTTCAAGGACGAGTTTGTGTCGACGGAGCATCTGCTGCTGGCGCTGTCGAAGGCGAAGAACGATCCGGTGCAGCTTGCGTTGGCGACGCTGGGTGGAACGTATGAGGCGATTCTGAAGGCGCTGAGTGCGGTGCGGGGGAGTCAACGGGTGACGGATCAGAATCCTGAAGGGAAGTTTCAGGCGCTGGAGAAGTATGCCAAGGACCTGACGGATCTGGCGCGGCGCGGAAAACTGGACCCGGTGATTGGCAGGGATGAAGAGATTCGCCGGGTAGTGCAGGTGTTGAGCCGGCGGACGAAGAACAATCCGGTGCTGATCGGCGAGCCTGGCGTGGGTAAGACTGCGATTGTGGAGGGATTGGCGCGACGGATTATTCAGGGCGATGTGCCAGAGATTCTGAAGAATAAGCGTGTGTGCTCGCTCGACCTGGGAGCGATGATCGCGGGGGCGAAGTTCCGTGGCGAGTTCGAGGATCGGTTGAAGGCGGTGCTGAAGGAGATTGAAGAGTCGAACGGCGAAGTGATTTTGTTCATCGATGAGTTACATACTCTGGTGGGGGCTGGAGCGAGTGAGGGGTCGCTGGATGCCAGCAATATGCTGAAGCCTGCATTGGCTCGTGGAGCACTTCGGGCGATTGGCGCGACGACGCTCGCGGAGTACAGGAAGTACATCGAGAAGGACGCTGCGTTGGAGCGGCGGTTCCAGATTGTCTTTGTCGGCGAACCGAACGTCGAGGATACGGTTGCGATTCTGCGTGGGTTGAAAGAGAAGTACGAGGCGCATCACAAGGTCCGGATCAAGGACTCGGCGATTGTGGCTGCGGCTACTTTGTCGCATCGGTATATCTCGGATCGGTTCCTGCCAGATAAGGCGATTGATCTTGTCGATGAAGCTGCTGCGGCGTTGGCGATTCAGATCGGTTCAGTACCGGTTGAGATCGATGACCTGGAGCGGAGGGCAACGTCGCTGGAGATTGAGCGAGCGGCGTTGAAGCGGGAGAAGGATGCGACGTCGCAGGAGCGGCTGGAGATTGTGGAGCGAGAGCTGGCTGAGGTGAAAGAGAAGGCTGCGGGTCTGCGCGCAAGATGGCAGAAGGAGCGCGGTGCGATTGGGAAGATTGCGGAGCTGAAGGAGGAGTTGGACTCGCTGCGCTTTCAAATGGGAGAAGAGACGCGCAAGGGAAACCTGCAGAGGGCTGCGGAGTTGCAGTATGGCGAGATTCCAAAGCGTGAGGCGGAGCTGCGTGAGTTGACGGCGGAGCAGGATGCCGCAGTTCGCGAGGATGAGGCTGAGGCGAAGGCGGGAGTTGCGACGCGGCCTTCGCGGATGCTGAAGGAGGAGGTCGATGAGGAGGACATCGCCGCAGTGGTATCGAAGTGGACGGGGATTCCCGTCTCGAAGATGCTCGAGGGCGAGATGCAAAAGCTGGTGCAGATGGAGGACCGCCTGCGCGAGCGCGTGGTTGGGCAGGACGAGGCGCTGAATGCAGTGGCGAATGCGATCCGGCGTTCGCGTGCGGGCTTGAGCGATCCGAAACGGCCGATTGGCTCGTTTATTTTTCTTGGGCCTACGGGCGTGGGTAAGACGGAGACGGCGAGGGCGCTGGCTGAGTTCCTGTTCGATGACGAGGCTGCGATGGTGCGGATCGACATGAGCGAGTACATGGAGAAGCATGCGGTGGCGCGGCTGATTGGAGCGCCTCCGGGATATGTCGGGTATGACGAAGGCGGTCAGTTGACGGAAGCGGTGCGACGCAGGCCGTACGCGGTGATTCTGTTCGACGAGATCGAGAAGGCGCATCCGGATGTGTTTAATGTGTTGCTGCAGGTACTCGACGATGGGCGGCTGACGGACTCGAAGGGAAGGACGGTTGATTTCAAGAATACTGTTCTGATCATGACGTCGAACGTTGGTGCGTCGCAGTTGTCGACGGCCTGGGCGCAGGGCGAGGCTGGATTCGAAGACGCGAAGGGACGCGTGATGGACGAGTTGCGCAACCACTTCAAGCCGGAGTTTCTGAACCGCGTAGACGATATTGTGATCTTCCATCCGTTGGGCGATGAGCAACTGACCCACATCGTCGATCTGCGGCTGAAGGATCTGCAGAAGCTGCTGGCTGACCGGAAGATTACGCTGGAGCTGACTGAGGACGCGCGGAAGGCGATCTTCAAGGCCGGATACGACCGGGCTTATGGAGCGCGGCCTTTGAAGAGAGCGATACAACGGCTGGTGCAGGACAAGCTGGCAGTGAAGATTCTCGATGGCAGCGTGCTCCATGGCGATCACGTGCTCGTGACGGCTGGGAAGAGCGGACTCGAGTTCGTGGTGCAGGGGCGCGAGGCTTTGGTGTCCTAACGGCGTTGTAAAGAGAATGACGGGCCCACTTTAGTCTAGTGGGCCCGTTCTTTTATTTAAGGCCGATCAAACCTGTTTGATAGAGTGAGAGCGTGAGGTCCCCGACAGTTAATAACTTCAGCGCCGCTACCCACGGCAAGCGGCTTCTCCTTTTTGTTGTGTGTAGTCTGCTGCTGGCCAATGTTGTTCAGTGGGGTCTGTGTCGAGCGCTTCATCTGGGAAATCCTGGGGGCCTCAAGATGGAGGTCGCCGACTTTCTGCACATGCGGCAGTGGACTGATTCGTGGCTCCCGATGATGAAGTCGCTGGACTACTTTGACGCGAATCCCACGAAACCTATCTACGCTGCTCCTCTGTATGACACGCTGATCTACTCGTTGGCGAGTGAGCTTCCTCTGCTTGCGCTTCGCAGGCTTGGAGTCGGTGATGCGGCGATGCTTCGCCTGCTGGCGTTATTTTCCTGGCTGTCGGTTGTGGGTATTCCGGCGGTGTCGCTTGCGATGGGGCGCAGGCTGTTGCGAAGGCGGGGTGCGGAGTTGACGTGGTCGGCGATTATTGCGGTGATACTGGCTTGCCTGGCGTGTTATCCGCTGCTGAAGGGATATTCGCTGGGGAACGCGCAGACGATGCTTTCTTTTGGCTTTGCGTTGATGCTTTACCTCTGGACGTCGGGGCGCGAACGCGAGGCTGGAGTGGTGGCGGCGCTGCTGGCGTTTGTGAAGCCTCAATATGTGCTGCTGCTGGTTTGGATGGTGGTGCGGCGGCGATGGGGTGCGATGTGGGCGTTTTTGGTTTGCTCGACTGTTTTGCTGGCGATGTCGGTTGCGGTCTTTGGTTGGCATAACAATCTGGACTATGTCGGTGTGCTGGCGAGTCTGAGCCATAAGGCGCAGTCGCACTATGCGAATCAGTCGATGTTCGGGACGTTGAATCGAATGATCTTCAACGGCGAAAATCTGGGATACACGCCGCATCTTTACACACCCTATGTTGGGTGGGTTTATCGGACTACGGTCATCACGTCGCTGGTACTGATTGGGGGTGTACTGCTGTTTCCGTGGGGACGGCTTCGTGGATCTACGGGAGATCTCGCTGCGATGGGGCTGGCGTCGGTCGCGGCTTCGCCGATGGCGTGGGAGCATCACTACGGGATAGTGCTGGGGATCTTTGCGTGGTTCTGGTTTGCTTATGGGTGCTGGGAGAGCAAGAGGCCCTGGCTGTGGGGGGTGTCTTTTTTTCTTTGCGTCAATTTTCTGTCGGCGACGAATCTGTTGGCGGATAAGCGCGGATGGAATGTGTTGCAGTCTTATATGTACTTCGGGGCGCTTCTCTTGATTGCACTACTGATGCGGTTGGCTCGGCGTGTCGGATCCGATAGCGTGGTCGTCGCGTAACGGCGTTACGGTTCGGCGCCGAGCTGCGACATTACTCTTACTTAGTTGTGAATTGCACGTTGGCTGCGTCGCCTCCCATGGCTGGGCCTAGCGGAGTGATCTCGGCGTGCGCGGCCGCGAAGGTTTGATCTGTCCAGTTCCAGCCGCTATGCAGGAGGACGAAGATGTGGTCGCCGGGCTCGGTGGCGAGTTGTTCGTAGGGCACGATTGGAAAGCCGGTGAAGTTGCGCATGTGGAGCGCAGTGAGAGACTCGGTGTCTCGTCGACTCCAGAGCAGCTCCTGGTTACTGGAGTAGACGAGGGCCATGCGGGAACGCACGACAGGGTCGGGCTCATAGTAGCTGGCCACTTCGAAGGTGCCCATCTCCTGAAGGTAGAGCAGGCGGGTGGGGCTGGAGAGAATGGCCGCTTTGATCTGCGGAGTTAGTATGAGCGAGGTCATGAAGGCGTTTGTCTTTGCCTGCTCTGCGTGAATGCGGATTGCTCCGGTGGCTATGATGGCGACGGCGAGCGCGGAGAGTGTTAGAGCCGCCATATTTTTGCTGCGGAGCAATGGCAGTGCGGCGAATGAGAGGAGAACGCTGAGCGCGAGGATGGTGCCGAGGACATAGCGAACTTCGATCGAGTGGGTTACGAAACGGGCCAGCAGAAAACCGAAGAAAGGCAGCGCCGCGAGGACGATGAGGAAGGCAAGCTCGGCGTTCGGGAGTTGGAGATCTTTGCCGCGTAGCTGGCGAACGCTGCCGATGATGAGCAGAGCTGCGAAGACGACGAGGCCGATGGCCGCGAAGTGCTGGATGCTGAGACTCGCCTGGGTGTAGTTCATGAAGAGCGAGCGATAGGCCTGGGTGATGGCGTGGTAGCTAACTCTTCCGGCGTTGTAGTAGTTCTTGCGGAACTCCGCGGCGGATCGCTCGAAGGGGAGTGTGAAGGCGATGCAGGCCATGCCGATCAGGATGGCGGCTGCGACGGGAAGATCGAGACGGCGGCGCTCGATGGTACGGAAGAGTTCGGCAGCGCAGAGCGGAAGGAGCAAGAGGACGCCGAAGTAGTGCGTATTAAGCGTGAGCGCTACTGCGATGGCGAGAACGATGAGAGCGCCGGTGCGCTGCGATTGGCGGCGGGTTGCGGTCTGCCAGCTCAGCATGGCGAGGCCGTAGAAGCCGAGGAGCAAACCGTACGGGCGGCCTTCGGCGGAGTAAAAGAGAGTGGCGGTTATTGCTGGAAATGCCAGTGCGAAGAGGGCGGCATGTTCGTTGGCAACTCGGCGCACAAAGAAGAACAGGCAGAGCTGCATGAGGAGATAGCCAAGGAGCGAGGGCAGTCTAAGTGCGAACGCGTTTGCGCCGAAGGCTTTGATAGAGAGGTAGGCCAGGGTGTGGTAGACGAGGGGATCGAGCGAGATGGGATAGTGCCGCTGAATGTTAAGGAGCTGAGCGTAGGTGGGTGCGCTGTCAGTTTGGAGAACGAAGATCTCGTCCTGTGACATGAGTTTGTGGTGCGACCAGAGGAGAGCGATGGCTGCAGTGAGGATCAGAAAGGCGATGGCCGTCCACGGTAGGCTGAAATTGTCTGCGGTGCGTTCAACACTGGAGTCTTGAGACGGATTCATATCTGAGTAATGATACGAAGTTGCTGGCCGGGCCGGAGTCTATAAGTGACTGGCGCTGGCTGAAGGACTGCGGGGGTGGTGGAGGGCAGGGTCGGGGTGAAGAATATTTCGAGACGTGGGATGCGGATGAAGAGAAGGAGGCCCATGACGAGAGCTGTTGAGGCGAAGGAGGCCATCAGCAGAGGCTCGCGGTAGAGCTTTTCGGGGTTCTGTACAGCGCTGTCGTGTTTAAAGGCCAGTTTGAGATAGATGGCCATCGTGAAGGCGACGAGAGGAAAGCCGAGGATGAGCTCGATGCGGTAACGGATGATGAAGGCACCGAGAAAGAGCATCGCGGTGGAGGCGTAGAAGACGACCGATACCAGTAGGGATTCAGGCGTGTAGCGCTTGAAGGAGGCGCGATAGGCGCCGGCAACGGTGCGGTCGCCGATCTCGGAGAGTTCGCTGAAACGCTTGAGGCCCATGAAGTAGCAGCCGAGCATCCAGTAGGCGATCAGCAGCGATATGGGCGGGATGAGGACGCTGGTGACGGCGTACCAGCCGAGTAGCATGCGGAGAGGATTGTTGATGGACTCGGTGAGGACGTCGAGGTAGGGGACGTCTTTGGTGCGGATGGGCGGGAAGTTGTAAACGCAACCCATGATCCAGAGAACGAGCGCGGCAAGGGCGAACATGCGCGAGATGGTGAGGCCGATTGCGATTCCTGCGACCATCATCAGGAGCCATTGCACGTAGGCTGCGGGGATGTTGACGAGGCCGCGTGCGGCGGGGCGATTGCGCTTGGTTGGGTGGAGGCGATCGAAGGGTGCGTCGAGGACTTCGTTGATGACGTAGTTGCTGCAGGCGATGAGCGTGACTGAGAGACACGCCAGCACCAGAGTTACAAAGAGATGGGGAGTGAGGAGCGCTGGGGAGACACTGAGGGGTACGATGACGCCAGGGAGAACGAAAAGATTCTTGATGGAATGATCGAGTCTCGCGATGGCGAGGTGGGCTCGAAGGCGCTCGGACAGGGAGACGTTGCGCAGGGGAGTCTCGGTCATGTTGAGGGTAAGGGCTCCTTCGCAGCTTGCCTGTTGGGTACGGGCACAGTGTAGCAAATGGAGATGAGGGAAGAAGGCGACTTATGAGCTATGGCAGCGAGCAGATTGTTTACGATAAGCTTTAGTTTGGCGCGGGTTGCGCGTCTGGAGCAGGCAGACGCATGACGCGGAGAGCAGTGATTATCGGTGCGGGGCCTGCGGGGCTGACTGCGGGGCTGGAGCTGCTGAGAAGGTCGGATGTGAAGCCCATCATTTTGGAAGCGAGCGAAGAGATCGGGGGGATCTCGCGCACGATAAAATACAAGGGCAACCGGATGGACATTGGGGGTCATCGTTTTTTTTCTAAAAGCGACCGTGTGATGCAGTGGTGGGTCGACCTGATGCCGCCTGAGGTGGAGGGTAGTGAGAGCGGGACTTCGGCTGCTGCACTGCCGGAGATCAGTTATCAGGGAAAGAAGCGCGTGGTTGTGGTGCCGGCGCACCTGAAGGAGGAGCCGGTGTTGCGCGGGGCAGGGCCGATTCTGCATCACGTTGACGATGAGGATGCTGAAGACGAGACGGCGGATGCGGAAGAGGCAGTAGTGGCGGCGGTAGTGACACACGAACCGGTGGATAGCGATCTTGTGATGCTGATTCGTCCGCGCAAGAGCAGGATCTATTATCTGCGGAGGTTTTTTGATTATCCGATTACGCTGACGGCGACGACGCTGAAGAATCTTGGATTGGTGAGGACGTTTCGCGTTGGCATCAGTTACATGAAATCGCAGGTGAGCCAGATTGCGCCGGAGAAGAGTCTTGAAGATTTTTTGATCAACCGGTTTGGGCGGCAGCTTTATCTGACGTTCTTCAAGAGTTACACGGAGAAGGTTTGGGGGACGCCTTGTGATGAGATTTCGGCGGAGTGGGGTGCGCAGCGGATCAAAGGGCTGAGCCTTACGACTGCGGTGAAACACTTTTTGAAGAAGGCGTTCCGCGGTAAGACGAAGGCTGAGGATCTTGCCCAGAAGGGCACCGATACGAGCCTGATCGAACGATTTATGTATCCGAAGTTCGGGCCGGGACAGCTTTGGGAGCATGTTGCGGATCTTATTCGTGAGGGCGGCGGCGAGATTCACATGGGGTGGAAGGTGGATCGGATAATTACGAAGCGTGGCGATCCGAATACCCGCGCAGCGCGACAAATTGTCGCGATTGAAGCCGCAAATATTGCCGGTGAAAGACGGCGATTCGAAGGGGATTATTTCTTTTCAACCATGCCGATGAAAGAGCTTATATCTGCGATGGATCCGGGAGAGGTAGAGGTTCCCGAAAATGTTCGTGAGGTAAGTGCAGGGCTGCAGTATCGCGACTTTATTACGGTGGGGCTGCTCGTGGATCGGCTGAAGGTGAAGGAACCGGATGGCGGGCTGCTGAAAGATACGTGGATCTATGTGCAGGAGCCGGATGTGGTACTGGGTCGGTTACAAATATTTAATAACTGGAGCCCGTATCTAGTGGCTGATCCTACGAAGGTGTGGATCGGCCTGGAGTATTTCTGCTATGACACGGACGAGTTGTGGAGGATGCCGGATGAGGAGCTGAAGAAGTTCGCGATTGCGGAGGTCGCGAAGATCGGGATTCTGAATGCGGAAGATGTTTCGGACGGGCATGTGGTGCGGGTGCCGAAGACCTATCCGGCTTACTTTGGCACGTATGACCGGTTCGACGAGCTGCGGGAGTTTACCGATGGATTTGAGAATCTGTTACTTGTGGGAAGAAACGGTATGCATAAGTACAACAACCAGGACCACAGTATGTTGACCGCGATGACGGCCGTGGATGGTATCGTGGCGGGACATGTAGATAAGGCTGCTCTGTGGGGTATCAACACCGAGCAGGAGTATCACGAGGAGAAATAGATTGGGCAAGATTCTGGTTGGGGGAACGTTGCTGCTGGTGATCTTCGTAGGGGTGTTCCGGCAGAGGATCTTTCTGCGGGATCCGCTGGGCAAGATGCAGCGGAACGGCGTAGCGGTGGATGGGGCGCGGCTGTTCATCAATTTTTCGAACGATGTGCTGGTGGAGGAGCCGGGGACGGAGCGGCGATATTTGGTGCAGGGGTGGAGTGGGGTGCCGGGTGTGCCGCAGATTCTTGGCTGCGTGCAGGGGGTGGCATGTTGGACTGATGCAGACCATGCTGCGGTCTTTCCGTTGGATGGACGTGGGGCCGGAAAGCGGGCAGTGATGAGCGCAAAGGAAGTCACGTTTGTTGATGAAACTGGAGCGGATGTGCGGGTGGAGTTGAGGTAGGCCTGACGGAACCGGGGGATAGCGCGTAACCTTTATCGGAATAGAGACTCTAACGATGCGGAAGGATCTGCGTTGCAACGCTGCGCGCGTGGGTGCGGGATTGGAGCTCGAATGCCTGAGAAACCAGTAGACAAAGGGGATTCTGTCGAGGATATCAAGCCGGCAGCTGGGAGCGGGCCGGAGATCGTCGAGGTGATTCCGGAGGTTTTGCCGGCACCAGTCGCCGCGGTGACCAGGACTGCGGCGGATGAGCCTGTTGCAGCTGCTGTTTCTGCGACGAGTCCGGAGGCGGCTGCTTTGCCTGTTTCGGAGAGCCCGATTGCTGCAGCTCCTGTTGAGATCGACGAGCCTGTGGTGGCGACGATCCGGTTGGAGAAGAAGCATCCGCTGGCGATTCGATGGATGCACTGGGTGAATTTTCCGGTGTTGTTAACGATGATCTGGAGTGGGTTACTGATTTATTGGAATGATTCGGATAATGCGTATCAGCACCCGCATGCGGTGTATCGGGTTGGGGTGGGATCGCTGACTGTGGTACGGCTGTTTCCGCCGTGGTTCTGGAAACTGATCAACGCGCCGTATCGCGTGACCGAGGGGCTGGGGTATCACTTCTTCTTCATGTGGATCTTTGCGATCAATGGGGTTTTGTATGTGTCGTATCTGCTGATCTCGGGGGAGTGGCGGGTGCTGGTGCCGGAGCGTAGATCGTTTTTGGATGCGATTCAAGTGACGCTGGTGGACTTGCATCTTCGCAAGGGGCTGCCGCCGCAGAAGAAGTACAACGGGGCGCAGAAGATCGCTTATACGTCGGTGGTGTTGATGGGGCTGGGGTCGTTGGTAACGGGGCTTTCGATCTATAAACCAACGCAGGTGCACTGGATTACGTCGCTGCTGGGCGGCTATGAGATGGCGCGGTGGGAGCACTTCTGGTTAACGATGGGGTTCTGCGCGTTCTTTCTGGTGCATGTCGGGCAGGTGATTCTGGCGGGGTGGAATAACTTTCGCTCGATGGTGAGTGGATATGAGATTGTTCCGGCGGCCAAGGCTTCGCTGGAAGAAGAAAGGAGGGCGGGATGAGCGACGGACGCGAGGAACGGGAGGAGCAGGAGCAACGGCGGAAGTGGGAGAAAGAGAAAAAAGACCGGGACGATGATCTCGATCGCGACTGGGAGCGCAATGGAGAACGGGAGCGAAGAGATTCACGCGCAGTCGAGGTAGAGGCGTTGAATCCTGCGGTGCGGGCTCAGTCTGGGCAGAGGACGCGACGGAGTTTTCTGGTTGCGGCGACGGCGGTCGCGGGAGGGTATGGGTTTTATCGATGGCTTGATCGTAGTCCGATGGATATGCGGCTTCAGGAGCCGTTGCGACATATGCTGCGGGTCAATGCGAAGGTTTCGCGAGCGATCTTCGATGAGCGGGGTCTGGCGCCGACCTATTCGGTTGCGAAGTCGATGGAGCTTCGGACGAATGGGAACTACGGGTTGAAGATGGACTTGGTGCCGGAGAGCTATCGGTTGCAGATGGTAGGGGTGGAAAATGCTCGGGGGCTTCCGCAATATGTCGACGATGTGACGGCGTGGGACTACGAGTATGTGGCCAAGAAGGAGACTGGACCGGTGGAGCACGATACGAAGGTTCGTCCGAAGAGCGAGACTAACGCGGTGGACGGCGCAGGAAAGGTCGACGCGAATGGGGACGGAGGTGCAGGACTGGGGCCGATGATGAAGGGAGGACCAGCGAGCACGATGGTGGGTAGTCGCGCTAAGGGCGAGGATCAGAAGGCTCCTTCGGAGCTTTTGGCTGCGATGGAAAAGATGAAGAGGCGGCCGCGAGGGCAGGAGGAGGCGGGGATGTCCCGCAATACTCTGATACCGGGGACTCCGGGGCTTCTGCTGAAGATGGACGAGGTGACGAGTCTGCCGCATCACGAGCTAGTGACGGAGTTCAAATGCATTGAGGGATGGAGCCAGGTGGTGCATTGGGGTGGGTATCGGCTGGCGGATTTGATCGCGAAGTTTCCGCCGGCGAGGAAGGCTGACGGGTCGCTGCCGAAGTATGTGTACATGGAGACGCCGGATGGGGACTACTACTGCGGGTTCAGCTTGCAGGCTTGTATGCATCCGCAGAGTTTATTGGCGACTGAGATGGGAGGGCGTCCGCTTGCGCAGTGGCATGGCGCCCCGATGCGGCTCCATATGCCGATCAAGTACGGTTACAAACAGATCAAGCGCATTGGGCTGATTGCGTATGCGGATAGGCTGCCTGATGACTACTGGACCAAGCTGGGGTACGACTGGTACGCAGGGCTTTAGGCCTATGTCCTGCCGGACGGGCCCACTACGCTTGGTCACCCCGCAAACTAAGACCTGTTTGCGGGGACCCCGATTCGGGCGGTCACTTCGTGACTTGTATACCTTATTTTGTTTGATCGACCGTAGAACCTTATCCGCCCTCCGCGCAGGAGACTGGTCCATCAGGACACCATCAACTGGCGATGGTGCCCTGATGAAAGAGGAGTTGCCAGCGGTTGTCGCGGAAGGTCCACAGGGAGGAGCGGTGGGAGACAGCGACTGAGGTGGTGGCGCGATAGGTGGCGAGGACGACGTTCTCTGCGGGTTGCGCGATGTAGAAGTGGTGGATGGTGGCGTGGCGGGGACCGCTGGATAGCAGAACGTCGATGGTTTGCTGGCGGTTGAAGACGCGGCCTGAGGTGCAGAACTCTCTGTACTCGTCGGCGAAGAGGGGGATAAGGGCGGTACGGTCAGCTTCACGGTCCGGGTGGAGAAGACGCTCTTCGAGCGCGTAGAGATGGTCTTGAAGTTCGGTCTTTTTCATGGAACTCGGGCTCCAACTGTTTATACGAACGGCAGAGTAGAGGTGTTTCATTGTTACAGATTTTTGTGGTTCGGGTTGAATTAGTTGGGTTTGCGCGCCAAGACGACGCGTGGGATCTGTTGGAGGTCGTTGACGAAGGAAACATCTTTCCAGCCGGCAAGCAGGTTGGTTAGGGGGTGGCGTTGGCCGTGGCCCATCTCGAGGGCAAGAAGGCCGTTTGGTTTGAGGGCTCGAAGTGCCTGGGGGATGAGACGGCGGTAGATGTCGAGGCCGGTTTCGCCCGCGAACAGTGCGGTAGAAGGTTCGTGCTCGCGAACCTGTGGGTGAAGAGTGGAGCGATCGGATTCGGGAATGTACGGTGGGTTGCTGACGATGGCGTCGAAGGTCTCTGTCGGGTGGTCGATGGCGGCGAGCAGGTCGGATTCGAGGAAGTCGATGCGATTGGCTACGTTGTGTTGGCGGGCGTTGCTTGTGGCGACGGCGAGGGCTTTGATGGAGAGGTCGAGGGCGGTGATGTGGGCGAGAGGAAGATGGACAGCAAGTGCGATGGCGATGGCTCCAGAGCCGGTGCCGATGTCGGCTAGCTTTAGAGGTTGGTTGGCGGGGAGAAGGGAGAGGAGGGCTTCGACGAGATGCTCGGTTTCGGGGCGGGGGATGAGGACGGCGGGTGAGACGTGCAGGCGAAGGCCGTAGAACTCCTGCTCGCCGGTGATGTATTGGATGGGTTCGAGCTTGAGGCGGCGGCTGACTGCGATTTGATAGAGAGCCTGTTGATCGGGGGAGATACCGCGGTCGGGATATGCGATGAGCGTGACGCGGGGAATCTGCAAGGTGTGGAGAAGGAGGAGTTCGGCGTCGCGGTGGGCGTGTTCGCTGAGGTGTGGGTTGGCGGCCAGCTCGGCAGCGGCATTGGTGATGGCTTGGCGGAGGGTCACGGCGGCGGCTACCTGGGCTGCGGCTGGGTGGAGTCTGAGGTTGTGGGGAGAATGGTCGAGCTGGCGGTGAAGCGATGATAGTTGCTGTACTTCGCGGTGAAGCGGAAGGCGCTTGTCTTTGGGGTTTCTGTGGTGAAGGCGGCGACCGTGGAAGGCAGCCAGAAGGATTTGCCGTTGAGGTTGACGGGGGCGAAGTCGACCGCGGCTGTGCCGAGGACCGATTGATCTCGACCGATGGGATTCGGGACGGTGCGCTCGATAGGGGAGACCTGCATCGTGGCAGAGTCGACGACGAATCTTCCGGTTGTGCCGGGCTGGATGGTGGAGCAGGCAGGTTGTTTTGCAGCGGCTTCGCGCGCGGTGAAGGTGAAGGCCTCGGTGCCTGGAGACACAGGTGCAGACGTATCGGGACGATAGTCGAAGCACTCGCGGCGTTCAGCAGAGAGGAACTTGGCCAGTGCGCCGCTGAAGCCGCCGCTGAACGAGATGGGCATGTTCAACTTCTTAGTGCTGGATGGCTCGCCGTTGATCGCTTTGACCTCGCGGGACTCTTCGAGGGTTTCGCCGGATCGTGTGACACGAAAGAGGGCGTCGATGGTGGTTTCGTGCTTGAGCTTTCCGTCGCGGAGTTCTTGTGAGGTGATGTGCTCGTCGCAGAGGAAGCTTGGGACTGTGGCTTTGTATTGTTCGGTATTGTCTTCGACGCGAGAGAGAAGCTGGTCGAGCGCGGGTGTGGGCTGCTGGCCCAGCGCCACTGCGAAGCAGCCGATGAGGCAAGCGGGAGATGTGCGTGCGAAGGCTGAAGAGAGGCGCATGCGTGACTTTACGGTAGCAGAGGAGAGATGGTTCGCTAGCGGGTTTCGAGGAGGAGGACGTTGCCGTCGGGATCGATGATGGTGAGGGTTGCGCCATTTTTGACTGCGAAGATGCCCTCCTTGTGGAGGTGGCGCGCGGCCTTGCCAAGGCTGCTCGATTCAAGGGTGATACGTGCGTGGGTGCCGGCAGTGGCGGGTAGAATCTCTATCTCCTGGCCGCTCTCGCCGGGCATGTGCATGGACATGGGATCGTTGGCGATGGGCTTAAAGTTGAGCTGGTTGATGTAGAAGTCGCGGGCGGAGGTGGGGTCGGCCATGGGGAGGGAGACGGCGACGAGTTTTTCGGCGATGCGGTCCGGACCGAGGTGTTTGCCCTCGTCTTCGCGATGGAGCGAGCCGGGCAGGTACTGGGTGTACTCGATGAGCTGAGGGCCGGAGGGCTGGACGGGGCCACCCATGATGAAGCGGAGGTTGCCGGCGTTGGTTTTGAGAATGTCGGTGGGGGTGAGGCCGTGAGTAAGGTAGTCGTTGTGAATGGCTTCGAGGTCGACACCTTCGAAGCAGAGGCTCAGAAAGCCGGGACCGGTGTCCGCCGGGCCGGAGGCGTGGAGCTCGATGAACTGGCTGTCGTTGATCTTGATGAAGGATTCGTAAGGGATGTTGTCTTTGCGGAGATCGAAGGCTTGTTCGAAGCCGAGCTTCTCGTAGAAGTCGACGGAGGCGGCGAGATCTTTGACGCGAAAGGCCACATGGGCGATGCCGTTGAAGGGTGAGGTTTTGGTGTCAGGCTGCGCGTGAAGGAGGGGTGCGGGGAGGATTGAAGCGAGAGCAAGAATGACGAGGCATATCGCGGGGCGGGCAGAGCGAGAGCCGCTCCGGTGTTGCCTGATCATAGGTCGTTCCTTTTGGAGAGGCTGGCCTGTTCTTCGCTTTGAAATGTGAGGGACCAGGTCAGCCATCTCGTCGTTCGTTGCTGGCGTAAGGCAGGTCAGGCGGCTTCGGCTTCGGCTTTGAGTTTTTCTGCGGTGTAGTGCGCGATGAGTGCGTCGATCGTCGGCTGGATCTGACCCTCCATCACCATGGCGAGCTGGTGGTTGGTTAGGCCGATGCGGTGGTCGGTGAGGCGGTTCTGCGGGAAGTTGTAGGTGCGGATCTTCTCGCTGCGGTCGCCGGAGCCGATCTGCTGTTTGCGATCCTTGGCCTGGAGCTGGTGGATGCGCTCGGCTTCAACCTCGTAGAGGCGGGCGCGAAGGACGCGCATTCCCTTCTCGCGGTTTTTGATCTGCGACTTTTCGTCCTGGCAGCTAACGACGGTGTTGGTCGGGATATGCGTGATACGGACGGCCGAATAGGTAGTGTTGACGGATTGGCCGCCGGGTCCGGAGGAGCAGAAGGTGTCGATGCGCAGGTCCTTGGCTTCGATCTTGATGTCGACTTCTTCGGCCTCGGGCAGGACAGCGACTGTGATGGCCGAGGTATGAACGCGGCCCTGGGTTTCGGTCGCGGGAACGCGCTGCACCCGATGGACACCGGATTCGTATTTGAGCTGCGAGTAGACATTCTCGCCTTCGATGATGGCGGTGATGTCCTTGAGGCCGTGGCCGATGCCGGATTCGGTCTGGGAGAGGATCTCGACCTTCCACTTGTGCTGTTCGGCAAAGCGCATGTACATGCGGAAGACTTCGGCGACGAAGAGCGCAGCCTCGTCTCCGCCGGTGCCAGCGCGAAGTTCGAGGATGACGTTCTTTTCGTCGTTAGGATCCTTCGGGAGGAGGAGAACCTTGAGCTGCTCTTCTACAGGCTCGAGGCGGGGCTCGAGGGTGTCGAGCTCAGCTTGGGCCATTTCTTTTACATCGGGATCGGGATCCGTGAGCATGGCTTTGGCTTCGGCGATGCCGTCCCGGATCTTGCGGTACTCGCGGAACTTCTCGACAGTGGGCTCCATGTCGCGGTGCTGCTTCGCGATGGCCTGGAACTTCTTCTGATCATTGACCAGGGTGGGGTCGGACATCTGCCTGCCGAGGTCTTCGTAACGGGCTTCGAGTTGGTCGAGGCGGTCGAACATAGTTACTCCATTGAGTGAAAGGTGATTGGGGGATTAGTCGAGTGAAAGCCAGAGGAAGGCGCAGCTAGGCAAAGTCGTGACGGTCGGGGGACTCGGTCACGCGGGGGGTAAACACCGGATTTGCGGCTGTGTTCATGTCTATTTAGATGTTACTCCTTGTGCGGAGGGTGCAGCTAGCCTCTTTTTGGCATCTTTAGAGGACAGGGAATCAGTTGATACCAAACGGGAACCGGGCCACGTGGGCGGAGGAAGGTGATGAGGAAGATTCGGACTGAGTTACTGGAGATTGCCTTTGAGGATGACGGTCCAAAAGACGGGCCGGCGGTGGTGATTTTGCATGGGTGGCCCGACGCACCTTGCGGGTGGGATTCCATCGCATCGAGGCTCCAGGCGGAGGGTTGGCGCACGGTGATTCCCTATCTGCGAGGCTCGGGACCGACGAGATTTTTGTCCGAGGAGACGCCGCGGGTTGGTTCCGGCGTTGCGCTTGCACAGGATGCGATCGATCTGGCCGATGCGCTGGGACTTGGCCGGTTTGCCGTCGTCGGCCATGACTGGGGCGCGAGAGCGGCGTACACGTTAGCGGCACTTTTTCCGGATCGGATTTCGTCGGTTTCTGCTTTGGCGCTTGGATATCAGCCGGAAGGTAGATTCAAAGTGCCCTCCTTCGAGCAGTCCAGGAAATTCTGGTACCAGTGGTTTATGTGTGTGGACGGCGGAGCGGAAAAGGTGCGAGAAGATCCGGTCGGTTTTGCGCGGATCCAGTGGGAGACGTGGAGCCCGGAGGGTTGGTTTGATGAAGCCGAGTTCGCGAGGACCGCTGAGAGCTTTTCGAATCCGGACTGGGTTGCGATTACGTTGAATGCTTATCGCGCGCGCTGGCGGGACGGGGAGGCGCGGGACTCTCGCTATGAAGACGAACAACGAAGACTGGAAAAAGTGGAGCTTATATCAACGCCCACTTTGATGATCCAGGGGGTGGATGATCGTTGTGATCCTCCTAGCGAATCGGAGGGGCAGGAACGATACTTCGCTGGTGGCTATCATCGCTTGTTGCTGGAGGGTGTTGGCCATTTTCCTCATCGAGAGGCGCCGGGTATTGTGGCGGATGTGATTGTGAATCATCTGCGGGATAAAGGATCGCGGTGAAGGCGGCCGTGTGAGGAGTTGAAGCTATGGCGCTGTTTGCAACGCTCGCAGAGCTGGCGGAAGGGTTGGCGAAGGAGGCCGGCAAACTGAAGAAGCGTGCGGCGATCTCTGAAGCTATTTCTGCAGTTCATGTAGCTGCGCCGCAGAGCGAAGATGCTGGGCTTTTTGCGCTCTATGTCGCTGGTACTCCGTTCGCAGAGGCGGATTCGCGGAAGCTGAATGCAGGTGGAGCATTGTTGTCGAAGGCTTTGTTGGCGGTGAGTGGGGCCAGCAACGAGGCTCTGACGGCGGCATACAGGCGGCATGGAGATATGGGTGCGGCGGCCTTCGATCTGCTGATTGCGGCTGGTAGTGAAAAGACGCCGAACCTGACGTTGGCCGAGGTGTCGGAGGCGTTTGCGGGGATGGCGGTGGCGAAGACAACGGCGATTCGAGCTGGTTTGGTCGAGGGCCTGTTGCGGCGCGCGACCGCGCTTGAAGCTAAGTATCTGCTGAAGTTGATGCTTGGGGATATGAGGATTGGGGTGAAGCAGAGCCTGGTGGAGGAGGTGATCGCTGCGGCGGCTGGCGCTACGGTAGAGGCTGTGCGACGCGCGGTGATGTTGGAAGCGGATCTAAGTGGCGCAACGCAACGGGCTTTCGCCGGAACGTTGAGTGAGGCGAGGATGCGGCTGTTTCATCCACTCGGCTTCATGCTGGCTTCGCCGGTAGAGACGCCGGAAGAAGCGGTGAAACGGTTTACGGAAAAGCCGGCTAAGGTGTCAGCGGCGAAGATCAAGAAGTCGGGCAAGAGTAAGAAGGCCGAGGAGGCGCTGCGTCGAGCGATGAAGCTCGTTCCTGACCGTGAGGTTGAAGTTGCGGTTGCTGTGGAGGCTGACGGTGAGGTGGGGGAAGAGGTTGTCGCGCCGCAAAGTCTCGACATCGACGCCGAAGAGTTTGCCGATGCTGCGCCTGCAGATGTGATTGCGAGAGATCCCGCTGGGGAGCCTGACGAGTCGAGATCAAATGCCTTGGATGTGAAAGGGGTCGAGGCATTTCTAGAGGATAAGTACGACGGTATGCGAGCGCAGGTACATTGCGGAGATTCTGGGCAGCCGGGGCGGGTGGCGATCTACTCGCGCAATAAAGAGGACGTGACTGAGAGCTTTCCTGAGTTGGAGGAGGCGTTTGCGCAGATTCGACCGAAGTCAGATGAATTCGTAAGTTCGTTTATCTTTGATGGCGAAATTCTGGGTTGGGACTTTGAACAAGGGCGCGCACTGCCGTTTGCGGTGTTGGGACAGAGGATCGGGCGGAAGCGCGTTTCGAACGAATGGCGTCAGCAGGTGCCGGTTGTGTTTATGGCGTTCGACCTGATGTGCGCTGGAGGCGAATTGCTGTTGGAGCTGCCGCTGCGGGAGCGACGCAATCGGCTGGAGGCGGTGGTGGAGAGCCTGGTCGAGCGAGTGGTATCGCCGCTGGTGGTGGACGAGCGAGCACAGGATTCGCAGGCGGTGTTATTTGCTGGCGAGGTGAGCGCAGGCGTGGAGAGGCTGATGATCTCGCCTTCGCGGCTGGTGGAGTCGGCCGAGGATATCGATCGGGCCTATGCCGATGCGCGGGCGCGGGCGAACGAGGGTGTGATGTTGAAGGCGGCGGGGTCGGTCTATCAACCCGGGCGGCGTGGTCTTGCTTGGGTGAAGTTGAAGCGCGAGTTGGCGACGCTTGATGTGGTTGTGACGGGAGCGGAGTTCGGACATGGCCGACGCGCGGGTATTTTGAGCGACTATACGTTTGCGGTGCGTGATGCCAATGGTGAGTTGCTCAATGTGGGTAAGGCCTACTCGGGTTTGACCGATATTGAGATCGGTGAGATGAGCACATGGATGATGGAGCACACGCTCGAAGACCAGGGGTTCTTTCGCACGGTCGAACCGCTCATGGTGTTGGAGGTGGCGTTCAACAACATCATGCGCAGCGGGCGTCATGCGAGCGGCTTTGCATTGCGCTTTCCACGGATTTTGAAGATCAGGACGGACAAACCAGTAAGCGAAATCGATACTGTCGAACGGGTGGAAGAGGTGTATCAGTCGCAGGTGGATAAGCCGGAGGGGTAACTCGAAAGTTGCAGATGAATAGACGCGAGCTATATTTTTCAGTCCTCGCGATCGCAACGCTGCAAACCCTCGTATTTACTGGTTGATCTTGCATGATGCACCCTGCTAGAGTGCGTTCGATCTTTTCTTGTTGAGGGAAAGATGATCGAACTGGGCCACGCACCGCGCAAGAGCACCGGATTTGTGCTCATACTAGCCGGCTTCATCGCGCTTGATCTTCTGTCGTGGCCGATCTTCTTTTCCTACTATCTCTTTGTCTTTGCTGATAGAAGCAACTTTCTCAATCTCGACTACCTGTTGGATCAACACCTTCGCCTGGGAGTTGACACGTTTTATCAGTACGGGCTGATTCCGGTCTTTCTCCAGCATGTTCTGTTTGCCATATTCGGAGGTGGCTACTGGCCGCTGATTGGCTGCACTATCGCTGTGTTGATCCTGATGTCAGTGTTCTGGGCTCGTCTTGTCCGATGCATCTCCAATCGATGGCTCTCTATTCTGGCCGTCATCGCGATCAGTCCTTTTCTTTTAATAGTCAACCCGAACCTTCCGTATTCGCTCGTCCAGCTCTCGATGTTGTTTGCATTGCTCTTTCTCGTGGAGGGACGCGCAGACATTGCGCTGGCTGTAGCGGCGATTGGCACCTTCTGTGTTCCATCGCTGCCGTTGCTTCTGACTGGCCTCTTGGCGATCTACGTAGTGGCAGAGTGGTGGCTCAACAATGAGCGGTCGGTCTCGCTGCTGGCCCGGAGGCTTGCTCCTGGCGTACTGACCTATGTTTTGCTCGGGGTCGGCTTGAGTCTGTACTTCGGGGCGAGATCAGTTCTCGCGACCGCACTACCGCTCCTCGGTACGAAGTTCTACTATGGCGGGGGGAAGTTTGACTACGATGATCTGATCACCTTCTTGCATCCCCGAGGTCACAACTCGCTGTACTACCTGGGGTACTACGTTGTAACGCCGGCGACGTGGTGGATGCTCAGTACAGTCGGCCTGGTGATTCTGGCGTTTTTTGCGTTGATGGCGATGATTCGCCGCGGGAGAGTGGACCCCAAATACGGAGCCGTGATCATCTGTGCGGTTGTACAGGTCGTTTTTGCTGTCTTCGCTTACAGGGGGGATGGACAACATACGATTTACGATCCCATTACTGCAGCCGGCATGCTTCTGGGGTTGTGGGTCGTCCCCGCCCCCCGATGGCGGAGTTCTCTTCTGATTCTCTTTACCCTGATCGGATTGGGTGCTCAGGCCGCTCAGGCTCGGCAGACGTTATGGGCGTGGAGGAATACCCACCGCTCTGCGCTCACCGCGAATCTTTACGCCGAACCGGAGTACGCCTCGCAGCTGGCGCATATTTTGAAGATTGCAGAGACACAGAAGGTTCTCATGATGTCGAACGCGACGGGTGTGCACCACTATTACCCTAGCCTTCGTTCCGCCGACACCTGGTTTCTAGGTGAAACGCAGATGTTTCCTGCAGATCATGCACGGGTGTTGGCTAACATACGAGACGCTGATGTGGTGGTTGAGGACACAGCCCACGTCCCATACTTCACTGACCGAGATCCCGAGATTCAGAGCCAACTCCGCTCCATGTGCCTGACAGAGGTGACGAGGGACTTTCAAATATGGTGGCGGCATGCGCCGAGTTCGGTGGAGTGCAAGATCAACCAGCGTAAGACTGCAAGCATTCTCTCGGCTACCTCGAAAAAATAGGTCTGTCAGCGTTCTAATGCGATTGCGTGCTGACAGACCTATCCCCATAGGCGGAGAATGCAGATGTGAGCACTGGGATAGACAGACGAGAACTGTTGCAGGGTGTCGCCGCTGTGGTCGCAGGTGGGGCTTTGCAGCGGGTAGGTTTCGCTGCGGTTGTGGGGCGACCTCTTGAAGAGGTCGGTTATGGACAGGTGACGCTTAAGAGCCCGCTGCATCTCGCTCAAATGGAGAACGTACGCGCGGTGCTGATGGGGCTCAGCGACGATAGTTTGTTGATGCCTTTTCGGAAGATGGTGGGGCAGGATGCTCCCGGCGAAGATCTTGGCGGATGGTACCAATATCGGGCGGACTACAACTACAAAAGGGACGACGCGGGGCTGGCTCCAAGCGCAACATTTGGACAGTGGGTTTCAGCCCTGTCGCGGATGTATGCAATCGGTGGCGAGCAGGAGCTGCGGGAACGCGCCGTGCGGTTGAACAGTCTGTACGCGCAGACGATTGCAACGGAATACTACGCAAACAACCGCTTTCCAGCCTACTGCTTCGACAAACTCGTGTGCGGCCTCATGGATGCGCACAGGCTTGCGGGGGACAGCGATGCGCTGGTGATTCTCGAGCGTACCCGAAAGTCCGCGCTGCCAGAGTTGCCGGGGCATGCCGTGGATCGCGAGGTGGTCTGGCGGGAGGGGAAGGATGCATCCTGGACCTGGGACGAGAGCTATACGATGCCCGAAAATTTGTATCTTGTATCGGCACAAATGGGAGTGGAGGGAGCTGCCTATCGCGAGATGGCAGAACGTTATATGGATGACACGACCTATTTCGATCCGCTCGCCCGCGGGGAGAATGTATTGAGCGGAAAGCAAGCGTACAGCTATGTGAATGCGTTGTGTTCGGCGATGCAGGCATACATGGTTGGGGGAAGCGAAAAGCATCTGCAGGCAGCGAAGAACGGCTTCGATATGCTGCTTGCTCAGAGTTTTGTGACGGGAGGATGGGGGCCGGACGAGCTGCTGCAGGCGCCGGGATCGGGCAAGGTCTACGCGAGCCTTGCGCGAAGCCACAACAGCTTCGAAACACCGTGTGGCAGTTACGCTCATATGAAGTTGACACGGTACTTGCTGCGCTGCACGCGCGACGGGCGATATGGCGACAGCATGGAACGGGTGATGTACAACGCTGTCCTCGGAGCTATGCCGCTACAGCCGGATGGACATGCTTTCTACTATTCCGACTACCACTCAAGTCCTCCAACAGATGCTGCGTCAGACACGGTAAAGGGAGCGTTGGGAGTGGCAGGAAAACGAGTTTATTCGACTCATCGGTGGCCGTGTTGTTCGGGGACTCTGCCGCAGGTTGTCGCGGACTACTGGATCAACGGGTATTTTCACGAGCCGGGGGCCGTGTGGGTGAATCTTTACCTGCCTTCTGCTCTGCGGTGGAGCGAGGGCAACGCAAAGGTTGAGATGGATTTGGAGGGCACGTATCCGGAGACGCCGGAGGTACGGCTGCGGATGAAGACGTCGCACCCGGTTACGTTCGCGCTGAAACTGCGGATTCCTGCGTGGGCGGAGGGGGCTTCGCTCGAGGTGAATGGAAAGCCTGTTAAGTTGGCCGTGATGGCCGGATTTGCCACCGTGCGAAGAAAGTGGCGGGCCGGCGATATGGTGAAGCTACAACTGCCGATGAAGCCGCGGTTCGAGGCGTTGGACGAGGCGCATCCTGAGACGGTAGGGGTGTTGTTGGGGCCGAGAGTTTTGTTTGCGCTCGCTTCGGCGCCGGTGGCTGCAAGCAAAGCGCATGTGCTGGAGATACAACAGGCAGGCAGCGGCGAGTGGACGTTACAAAGTGCGAATGGGCCGGTAAAGATGGTGCCATTTACCTCGGTCGCGGACCAGCCTTATCTGACCTATATTCAATTGGCTGGCTGAATGATCAAAGACTTATCGATCACGACACGGAATGAGAGATGGCTAAAAATTTACAGCGGAGCTATCGTTCGCTGCATCTGAATTTTCATGGAATACAGACAGCTTGGTAAATCGGGTTTGAAGGTGCCGGAGCTTTGCTTCGGTGCAGGGACGTTCGGAGCAGCCAATGAGTTTTTTAAAGCCTGGTCGGAGACGACGCAGGAAGAAGCCGACCGGATCGTCGACATCTGCATGGACGCAGGGATGAACTTGTTCGATACTGCCGACATTTATTCGGACGGAGAGAGCGAGAAGGCGCTTGGAAAGGCGCTTGCGAAACACAAAAGGCGCGACGTGATGATCTCGACGAAGGCGACCTTTCGGTTCGGCAAAGGACCGAACGATGTCGGTTCGTCTCGTTATCATTTGATTCAATCTGCAGAACGCTCGTTGAAGCGACTCGGCACAGACCATATCGATATCTACCACTTGCATGCGTTTGATGCGACCTCGCCGGTAGAAGAGACACTGCGCGCTCTCGATGACCTGGTGCGTGAGGGGAAGATTCGTTACATTGCGTGTTCGAATTTTTCGGGCTGGCACCTGATGAAGTCGTTGAGCGTGAGTGAGCGATATGGTTGGTCCCGCTATATTGGCCATCAGGTGTATTACTCGCTGGTGGGCCGCGACTATGAGTGGGAGCTGATGCCACTGGCAGTCGATCAGGGTGTGGGCGCACTTGTGTGGTCGCCGCTGGGTTGGGGACGGTTGACGGGCAAGATTCGCCGCGAAACAGGCATTCCCAAGGACAGTCGATTGAACTCGAAGATAGTAACGGATGCGGGGCCGCAGGTTCCGGAGGAGTACCTGTATACCGTTATCGATGCCATCGATGAGATCGCAAAGGAAACGGGCAAGACGGTCCCACAGATAGCGCTGAACTGGCTGCTGCGTAGGCCTACGGTTTCGACTCTGATTGTTGGCGCGAGAAACGAGGAACAGTTGAAACAAAACCTCGGGGCCATCGGCTGGGAGCTTACGAAGGAGCAGGTTGCCCGGCTGGATCAAGCGAGTGAACTGCCGAAGGCTTACCCCTACTGGCACCAAGTGCAGTTCAGCGAGCGAAATCCGTTCCCGGTATAAGGGCGTAAAATTGGCGATGGTTTTGAGGCTCGCGGAGTGCTGCGAGCCTCAGCCCATTTTGCAGGTGTGAGGTTTGAGTGCGATCTCCAGTTCTCGTTTTGTTATTGGCCGTTCTTCTGCTTGGCCCCAGTGGATTTGCACAGGCTCCCAAGTCGCATCGATTCAGGGTTGAAGGCGACCACTTTGCGCTCGATGGCAAACCGTTTCAAGTCATCTCGGGAGAGATGCACTATCCGCGAATTCCGCGAGCGTATTGGCGCCAGCGATTTCGAATGGCCAAAGCAATGGGGTTGAACACAATCACCACGTACGTCTTCTGGAACGTGCATGAGCCAAAGCCGGGTGTGTACGATTTTTCCGGGAACAATGATGTCGCAGAGTTTGTGCGTGAGGCCCAGCAGGAAGGTCTCTATGTGATTCTTCGGCCGGGTCCCTATGTGTGCGCGGAGTGGGAGTTTGGCGGATATCCGTCGTGGCTGTTGAAGGATCACGCGACTTTGGTTCGCACCAGCGATCCGAAGTTCATGGTGCCTGCCGCGCGATGGATTGAGCGATTGGGCAAGGAACTGGCCCCACTACAGGTCGGCAATGGAGGACCTATCATTTTGACGCAGGTAGAGAACGAATACGGTTCGTTCGGTAATGACCATGCGTACATGGAACAGATTCACAAGGCTCTGGTTGATGCGGGATTCACTCAGTCGCAGCTGTACACCGCGGACGGACCGGATAAAGTGAGGGACGGCTCGCTGCCGGAGCTTCCTGCTGGAATTAATTTTGGTGGTGAGGAAGATGGTGCGGCGGAGCGGGCGTTTGCGAAGCTGAAGGAAGTCCGTCCCGATGGCCCGTTCATAAACAGTGAATATTGGGCTGGCTGGTTTGATCACTGGGGTGCGGATCACGCAAAGACGCATGCCGACAAGCAGGCGGATAATCTGCGATGGATGCTGGCTCATGGTTATTCTGTGAGCTTTTACATGTTCCACGGTGGCACGAGCTTCGGAGGTATGAATGGAGCCAACGGAGATGTTGCTGGTACCTATGAACCAGATGTCACGAGCTACGACTACGACGCCGCTCTTGACGAGGCCGGACGGCCAACACCGAAGTACTTCGTCTTTCGCGACATCATCGCAAAATCCACAGGCGTAACTCCGCCGACGGTGCCTGAGGTCGCGTCGGCAGTTCGAACCCCGGCAGCGAAAGTGATTGAGGCTGCTTCGTTGTGGAAGAATCTGCCTGCGCCAGTTCGATCGGAACATCCTTTGAGCATGGAGGATGTTGACCAGGCCTATGGCTACATCCTGTATCGCACCACGTTGAAGAGGGCGTCGCAGGGGGAGCTCGTTGTGGACGAACTTCACAGCTACGCGCAGGTTTATCTGGATGGAAAATTGATTGGAACGCTGGACCGGCGATTGAAGCAGGATCGTCTTACGCTACCTGCGATAGGCAGCAATGCGCGTCTGGATATTCTGGTGGAGAACACAGGCCGCATCAACTTCGGCAAAGCTATCGGCGGTGAGCGTGCCGGTATCACGAAGCAGGTGACGCTGAACGGTAAGGAGCTTACTGACTGGGAGATTTATCCGTTGCCCATGAACGACATGACCGGCTTGAAGTTCTCACGAGAGCCATGCGACGGCGCTTGTTTTTATCGCGCCAGCTTTGATCTCAATACTGTTGGCGATACTTTCCTCGACACGAGCGAGTTTGCGAAGGGCGAGCTTTGGTTGAACGGCCACGCCCTTGGCCGCATCTGGAATGTTGGTCCACAGAAGACACTTTACGCTCCGGCTCCGTGGGTGGTGAAAGGACGCAATGACGTGATTGTGTTCGATCTGCAGGGAAAGATGGGCGCGACTGTACGAGGTTTGGACAAGCCTGTTCTCGGATCACCAACCAAAGAGTCGCCCGTCGCGCAATAAGTCGCTAACAAACAAGAAAGCCTCCGGCATGTTACCGGAGGCTTCGTAAACCTTACTGCGGTGGGAACGCCGGTTAGAACTTCATGAGGAATGCCAGCGTCATGCGGTTCTCGCTGTTGCGAAGATCCGGGCTCCAGCCTGGAACGAGAGAACCTGGTGTTCCGGTGTTCCCGCCTGGAGGCGTAACGCCACCGGGTCCGGCAAAGTAGGGGACGTTTGCTGCACGATGGTTGTACTCCAGCCGATAGGTGAAGTATTGGTTCGGCATGTAGTCGGCTGTGACGGAAGTGTCCCATGCTTTGAACGGATCACCCGGGTTCTCGGTGAAGTAGGGTGTTCCAGAGGCTGCGGTTGCTCCGTTGATCGGGGGAAGAAGGACCAGGTAACGGCCTGGGTTGTTGATGCGTCCTCCGCCGAGTGTCAGGCCAAAACGATCACGATCAAACCAGAAACGGTTGTAGGCCATGAAGCCGAGAAAGCTCTGCTTCGGTCCAGTCTTCCCGTTGCCAAAGCAGCTTACGCCGCCGCCGCTCTCGCAGCCAGCGTCGCCGGTCAGAGTTGCAGCGGCCTTACTGAGGAAGGAGTCGTGCCGCTCGTAGTACTTGTACTGAACACTATCGTCGGTGTGGTAGCGAGTACGTGAGCCTATGCCCAGCGCATCCTCTCCAAAGCCGTACTGATTGCCGACGATCGACCAATTTCCATTTGGACGATAAAGGATCGATCCGCCCAGCCCGGGCCGATTGTTGAACCGCCCGTAGGATTGCCAGCCGTTGATGAACCAGGGTTCGATCTTCAGCTTGGCGGTGGGAAACCATTGCACGCGCACACCATTGAAGAACCAAGGCGTGTTTGACGACACATAGGACGGCTGATAGGCCCAGTTATCGAACTGATAAAACGAGAAGAGGCCAATGTAGGAGAGGAAGATGCCAGCATCCACGTTGAGGCCGTGTTGCACGTTGAAGTGGTAGCCAGCGTTGGCCTCACTTACATAACGATAGGCGTCGGCAAGGTCCCATTGTCCGCGCGCGGGGCTGGCATCATTGCGCGGCGTTGCCGTGGCGTAAAGACCGATCTGGCTCAAAACGCGGGCGCGCACATTGTTGTAATGGAAGTCGCCACCAATTCCAAGGTCCGTCAGGGTAACCTCGCTGGACCGAAAGACCTCGCTCGATCCGACAATGGTGTCGTCCTGCGGATGCCGGAAGTCGTAGGTGTAGCTAACATCCGAGCGAATCTCAGGGGTGAAGAACTTGGTTGCATACGGCGTGTCCTTGGTGCGTGCGTTGCCGGTGAGCCAGGTGAAGTCGGCAAAGGCGAACGGCTCTGAGTGTGGGTTGTTGGGATCTGTGACCTCCGGCTCTGCTTCTGTCATGACGGAAGAAGAGGCAGAAGCCTTGGCTGTCGTGACGTGATGAGTCTCGGGCTCAATGGCGTTTGCCTGCTTGAGCTCCATGAGCTGCTTCTGGATCTCCTCCAACTGGTCCTGTAGTTGTTGTATCTTCCGGTCTTGAGCTGTTTGATGGTCTGGAGTGACCTGGGTGTTCTCGACGGCTGTCTGTAGATTCGGTCCTGGTGCCTGAGCTTGAAGGTTTCCTCCAAAAAGCGTCAGCCCTGCCGCAAGGCCGAACGATGTCAGACAAAATCGCTGACCACGTGATATTTTTCTGTTTTTCACTGCTGCTTCTCCATTCCTTACAGCCGCAGCGGCCAATTAAGGAACCTACCGGGCCACTGGACGCTGATATTCAGAGCGTAACGAGCCGACCGTAATGAATTCGTTATTAAGTCGTAACGAATCCATAAAGGCCTGCTGAGACGGGGGAACACGAGAGTGTGCATCGGCATGGATGCGTTCCTCCCGTGAGCTGGGCGGAATCGAGGGGATGGCGCCCAGGCATTCGTAGGCAGGGGACGGATTGAGGGTAAGAGCTGGTCTATATGGCCCGGGAATCACTGCCGGGACGAGCCGGGGTTCCGGCGTGCTTCCATGGTGCAAGTGCACCGATTCCAATAACGCAAAGAGATTGCGCCCCGGGGAAGTTGAATGTCAAACGGGTGTCAAAGCAGGATGAAAACGCATCGTTGAGGCACCGCCTACATGGTTGTATTCGGAGCTGGGCCTTCGATGCCTTTACTGCAAGGCAGACGGCGGCTGATCTTCTCAATCGCTAGTGGCCGGCCGACGGGCTTGCATGTTTTGGCGGGCGCGGGATGAAGAAGAGAAACGGTAGCATGCAGGCGCAGAAGACGGCCATGTATTGGATGATGTCGAGATAGGCAAGCATGCCGGCCTGACGATGGAGCTCGTTGTAGAGATAAGCTTGCGCGGTGTGGGAGCCGGTTCCAGTCATGGGGTTGCCGCTGGTGTGGCCGCCGAACATGCCTTTGAGCTTCGCCACCTGATTCATAAAGGCCTGGTTGCCTGAGGTCAGGTTGCGGACCATGTGGGTCTCATGATTCGCCGTCCGGCGAGTGAGCATGGTTGCAACGAACGCGGTTCCGACAGATCCACCAATGTTACGCGCCAGATTCGTCAGGCCGGAGACGTCGTTATTCTCCGACTGCTTCACGCCAATGTACGCGATGGTGTTGATCGGAATGAAAAGGAAGGCGAGACCAGATGCCTGGAAGCAACGAACGAAGACCAGGTAGCCGTAGCTCACGCCGAGGTTCAGCGTATGCATCGTGAATAAGGAGAGCGTCAGCATGACGAAGCCGTAGGCAATTAGCTTACGCGGATCGACCTTGCCGACCAGAATGCCGACGACGGGCATCATGCACATCATCATCAGGCCCGCGGGCGAAAGCACTAGCCCGGCAAGTTCGGCTGTGTAGCCGAGCAGCGTCTGCACGAATTGAGGGATCAGAATGGTTGTGCCGTAGAGCGAAAAACCGAGCACGAACATCAGCAGAAAGCTGATGGAAAAGTTTCGGCGCTTGAAGAGAGTTAGATTCAGAATGGGGCGGTGGCCGTCGCGAAGCTGCTTGAGCTCCCACCAGATCATCGATACGAATGCAACGACCATTGCCACGGTAAAGAACGTGATGAGGCCTGACGAAAACCAGTCGTCCTCCTGGCCCTTGTCGAGGATGAACTCGAGCGAGCCGAAGGTGAGGCCAAGAAGGCCGAAGCCGAGAAAATCGAGTTTGATGCCGCCCTTCTGCGATTGCTCGACTTGTTTCTTCACCCAGGGCGGATCTTCGACGATGCGCGAGGTGAGGAACAGCGATATCAGACAGATGGGCACGTTGAGGAAGAAGATCCATCGCCAATCGAAATTGTCCGTGATGTAGCCCCCGAGTGTGGGACCTATCGCGGGCGCGCAGACCACGGCGAGGCCATACATGGCAAAGGCCTGGCCACGTTTCTCAGGCGGAAAGGTGTCGGCGAGAATCGCTTGTTCTGAAGGTGCGAGACCGCCGCCCCCTACTCCCTGCAGGATGCGGCAGAAGATCAGAATCGGCAGCGAGGGAGCAAAGCCGCAGAGCGCGGAGCTGATGCCGAACAGAGCGACGCAGATCATGTAGAACTTCTTGCGCCCGATGAAGGTCGTCATGTAGGCGCCGGCAGGAAGAATGATGGCGTTGGCGACCAGGTACGCTGTCAGCACCCAGGTGGCCTCATCCTGCGTGGCACCCAGGCCGCCAGCAATGTGGGGGAGAGCGACGTTGGCGATGGAGGAGTCGAGTACCTCCATAAAAGTCGCCAGGGTCACCGTCATGGCAACGATCCACGGATTGATTCGCGGCCGCCATGGTCGGTCGACCGCCGGGTGGTGCTCGGGTTTACGCGCTTCAGAGAGCTGCGCCTCGGGTAGTTCAACTACTGTGGCTGCCATGTGTGGTTTATTCGATTGTATTGATATAGGCCGGGATTCAGAGAGTTGCAGACGAAAGTTGCAGGATTCAGTGGAAACTTAATATCTCGCCGGTGGTGATAGGTTCTAGCCAGAGCTATTTTTGAGGAGCGGTTATGTACATTCCCAGGGCAAATCAGGAGACCCGCGTTCCTGTCATCCATAACCTGATGGAAGAGCAGCCGTTTGCCTCTCTCATCAGTATGGGGGCGAATGGCCTCTTCGCGTCGCACATTCCAATGGTGCTCGAACGGGATGGCACGGAGTTCGGACGCCTCAAGTGCCATCTCTCGCGAGCGAATCGGCAGTGGCGCGACTTCACACCGGACGTTGAGGCGCTTGCGATCTTCTCCGGTCCACAGCACTACATCACGCCCTCCTGGTATCCGGAAAAACAAGAAAATGGAAAGGTGGTGCCGACCTGGAACTACGCGGTTGTTCACGCGTATGGGCATCTCAGGGTGATCGAAGACAGCGATTGGCTGATGGCTCATCTCGAAAGTCTTGTGACGATTCACGAAGCCGAGTTACCGGCTCCTTGGAAGATCGAAGATGCTCCAGCGGACTATGTCGCGTCGCAGATAAAGGGCATCGTTGGCTTAGAGATGGTCATCGAGCGACTCGAAGGAAAATGGAAGGTGAGCCAGAACCGCTCGGAGCAGGACCGCGTAGGAGTTGCAAAGGGCTTGGCGGAGTTGGACACGACGGAGAGCCTGGCGATGAAAGCTCTTGTGGATCAGAGAAATTGAGCCCTACGCAATTCCAAGGGAATCGCGATAGGCTTAAATCAATGTCTCCGCACGCGCGTCGCAATCGGTCTCTCAGCATTCTGTTTTTGTTCAGCTTTACCTCGTTGGTGTTCGCCCAGACGGAGAAACCCGCGACCAACGCGGCTCCACCTGCGATTAAAGAGCCCACCGCCGCTGATCTCTTACGCGGATCTTACGGTCCGTATCGCGCGAATAACGATCTTCTTTTCTATCACCTCGATCTCCGCGTCGACCCCGAGAAGAAGTTCATTAGAGGGAGCAATGAGATTCGCTTCAAGATGCTGGTGGATGGCACCCGCATTCAACTCGAGCTCTTCCCTACCCTCCAGATCGACAAGATCGAGATGGGCAAGACGCCCCTGAAGTATGAGCGCGACGGAGGCACCTTCTTCGTCGACTTTCCGAAGACATTGCGCATCGGACACACCTACTCCATCGACGTCCATTACTCGGGCAGCCCAGTGGAGACTGGCCGATTCGGTTGTTTCACCTTCAAGCAGGACACTGCAGGACACCCGTGGATCAACACCGCCTGCGAAGAGACCGGCGCCAGCGTCTGGTGGCCGAACAAAGACCAATGGCGCGACGAGCCGCAGGAGGGCATGGAGATCAGCGTTGCCGTTCCGAACGGCCTGATGGATGTTTCGAATGGAAAGTTCATGGGCAAGAAGGATCTCGGCGATGGGTACACGCGCTGGGACTGGAAGGTCCACTATCCCATCAACAACTACGACGTCGCGTTGAACATCGGCAACTACGTTCACTTTGGCGACAAGTTCGGCGACCTCCCGCTCGACTACTATGTTCTGCCTGAGAGTCTCGACGGAGCCAAGCGCCAGTTTGCGCAAGTGCCTGGGATGATGAAGGCCTATTACCACTACTTCGGCGAGTACCCCTTCAAAAAAGATGGCTACAAACTCATCGAAGTTCCCTACGCCGGCATGGAGCACCAGAGCGCAGTCGCCTACGGCAATCACTTCCACAATGGTTATCTCGATCGCGACTGGACCGGCGTCGGCATTAGTCCCCGCTTCGATTTCATCATCATTCACGAGAGTGGCCACGAGTGGTTCGGTAATGCGATTACAGCCGCCGACAAGTCCGACATGTGGATTCACGAGGGTTGGACGACCTATCTCGAATGCCTCTACGTCGAGTACAACTACGGCCACGAAGACGAGGTAAAGTACGTCAACGCGCTGAAGAAAAAAGTAAAAAACGACCGGCCCATCATCACAGTACGTGGCACCAACGCTGAGCCGCCGCAGGATCAGTACTTCAAGGGCGCACTCTTCATCAATACCTTGCGCAGTATCGTCAACGACGACACCCGGTGGTTTGCGCTGATCCACGACTTCTATCAACACTTCAAATATCAGAACATCATGACGGAAGACGTTGTTCAGTACTTCAACCAGCAGACGGGGATGAACCTGACCCCTGTCTTCGATCAATACCTTCGCCATACGGCGATCCCGACGCTCGAACTGAAGTTCGACGAGTCTGCGGGCAGCGTTCAGTATCGCTGGCAGGCCGATGAAAAAGACTTTGCCATGCCGGTTCGCGTAGGCTTGAAGGACCATTGGGAGACGATCCGGCCCACCACCGAATGGCAAACCATGAAGACGGGGCTCACGAAAGACCAGTTCGACGTGGCGACCGATTTGTACTACATCAACGTCGACAAGCAATGAGGCGCATACTTAACAAGAAGAGGCAGCAGTGCTAGACTTCGAATCTTCCGCTGTTGGCAAGTCGCCTCAGTGATCGAATCGAGTGGAAAGGAGACGCGGAATGCATCCAGATCTTGAGAAGCTAATCGTATTGCAGGCACACGACGTCGAGGCCAAGCGTCTACGCGATGAGATGGTTGCGCTGCCGAAGCAGGTGGCTGCGCTCGAAACCAAAGCGAAGTCGACGCAAGGACAGCGTGCCGTCGTCGTCGATCTCATCGCAAAAGAAGAGGCTTTGCGGCGGCGGCAGGAGTCTGACGTCAAGGACCAGAAGGCCAAGATCGAACGAACGCGCAAACATATGGATCTGGCCACGACGACCGTGCAGGTAACGGCGTTCGAACACGAGATTGCCTTCGCTCAGGCAGAGATCACTAAGCTCGAAGACGCTGAGATCGAGAGTATGGAGCGCGGCGAGGGACTGGACGCGCAGAAAAAACTCGCGGATGAGGCTGTTGCTGATGCGACGGCAACTCTGGAGCGCGAGCGTGTTCGAGCGGCAGAGACGGTCGCGCTCGATAAGACACTGCTCGCAGCGGTGGAAGAGAAGCGCACGGTTGTGCGCGCGGAGATCGGCGAGGCCGCACTCTCGACTTATGATCGCATCGCAAAGGCGAAGGGGACGGCAGTGGCTGAGGCGCTCAACCAGAAGTGTATGGCCTGCCAGATGATGGTGCGGCCGCAACGCTGGAACGACCTTCGCGACCGCAGCAACGACGACACCATGATGACCTGCGAGAGTTGCGGCAGGTTGCTGTACTACGATCCGGCGCGAGACGCTCCTCAGCGGAAAACAGTTCCGGTGGAAAGCATCGCAGCATCTATTATTCGGTCCCTTTAGCACGTAGAAGAAGGAGTATTCGAGGTTCGGTGAAAAGAATCTGCATAGACATGGACGAGGTGATGGCGGATGCGCTGGGCGAGCATCTGCTGCGTTATAACAAGCACTTCGGCGAAAATGTCACGCTCAAGGACCTTCAGGGCAAGTGGCTGTGGGATGTAGTTTCCACCGATCGTCACGATGTGCTCGATGCGTATCTGCGCTCGGAAGATTTCTTCGAAGTGCTGGCTGTGATGCCTGAGTCTCAGCGCGTTCTGCAACGACTACATATGAACTACGAGGTGTTTATCGCGACCGCGGCGATGGAGGTTCCGACCTCGTTTCAAGCCAAGTATCGCTGGCTGGCGAAGCATTTTCCGTTCATACCGGCGTCGCATATTGTCTATTGCGGCGACAAAAGCATTCTCCACGCTGACTATTTGATCGACGACAACCCGCGGCAGCTGCGGCGCTTTCAGGGCGAAGGCATCCTCTACAGCTCGCCCCACAATGCCGGGGTGACGGGCTACAAACGCGTCAACGACTGGCTCGATGTGGAGAAGCTGTTTCTGGGCTGAGGGTCGAGAATGCTCCTTTTATGCGTAGAGATTCGATTCAAAACGCTGGAACGCGGCATCAGACCACGCGTGGCTCGACTTGCGCCAAGTATCGCCTTCCTCCGGCATGAAGTTGGGAAAATCCATGCGGCAGTAGCCGCAGCGGGCTTCAAAATCGTAGAGCGCCTGCGCGGTTCCGTCGAGATAGAGCGCCGCCTGCAGCCCGTCGCGTGACCACTCCACCGAGGCGATGCGCTGTGGCTCAGGACGCTTCAACTCGGCGTCGCTCTTGGCTAGGGCGGCCACGTTGTAGATCAGCATCGCGTCCATAATGCTGTGCTCGTGCAACTCCTGCGAGCGGTCGCACGCATAGAAATATCCAGCGACGCCTTCATCTTCAAAGACCACGGTCCACGGAACGATGGGCGAGTTAACGGAGAGAAAGGCAAGGCCAGGGGTGAAAGAAAGCGACTGCATATCTCTCACGATACACTCGAAGAGGCGGCCGCTGAATGCCTTCGGCCGTGTAAGTTGAGCGACAAAGTGGACGCCAGTTGCAGCCGGAAAGCCGGATGCGAGATCAGACTAAGAGAAAGATAAAGGCCGGCCTACCTCACGATGGGAATGAAGCTCCCCCGCATTAAGTTCGGACGACCGCAGCAGATGGCTGGGCTGCTCCTGCTGGTTTTTCTCGCCGAGTGCCTCTGGGTCGTGAGCCGGCAGCAGCTGTCGCAGCAGGACTATCGCTATGCAGAGTGTGGGCGCGAGATGTGGGAGCGGCCTTCACCGCTGGCCGGTTACTTCACCACTTGCGGCAATCTCAACGGCGATGGAACCTTTGCCTACCGCGTCGCTGGGCTGCCTCTGACTTTACAGCGCCTGGTGATGCTCGGTGCGGACAAGCTTCGCAAGCCGGAGAACCGACTCTATGCGCAGGGTTCGCTCAATGGTTCGACGTGGGAGGCGCGGCACGAACTCTTCAGCGTCAAGTACCTTCTGCATGTCCCATTTATCTTCTTCGCCATCTGGCTCGGGGGCGGTCTGTGGTGGGTCTGTCGACGGCTCTTCGGAAACGAAGGTGGATTCTTCGCCTTGGGGCTCTACTGCTTTTGCCCCGCCATTGTTCGGTCCGCCGTCATGCCCAACAATGAGGTCCTGGCGATGTGGGGGCTCTACGGGTTGGTGTACACCGCCATGGGCGTCGCTCACGCAATGCAGGGACCACGTCGCAAGTGGCGACCGCGAATCGCTCTGCTCACTCTTTCGCTGGGGCTTACTGCGGCGGCGCATCTGCTCGCGGCAATTATCGGTTTTGTGATGGCGGTAGTGTGGATGATGTACCTGGCGCAGCGCCGGCGCAGCTACGTCATGCAGATCCTAGTCTTCTCCGCCGTCGGCGCGCTGGCAATCCTGTTTGTGTCTTATGCCTTCCGCCTTGCGCCCTTCAGTTATGTCTTCACCGGCGGCGGAGCACGGTTCTGGTTCGCGCTCGACGGGGTCCGGCGATTCTTCCTGAACGTGACAAATGCTCCAATCGTCGTCGCGACGCTCGTGGCGCTTTTGCTCTACGTTTCGACACGGCGCTGCCGCTACTTTGGCAACACTGCGCCGCTAGTCATGTTTTTGCTGCTCTTTCCGCTGGTAACGACGCAGACGGTATCGCAGCCGTGGCTTTGGGCACTCCCGTTCCTGTTCACGTTTGTGGGCGGGGTCTTCGCAGACGTGCTGGAGATGCGTCAACGTAAGATGTTCCTCGCTCTGTCAGGCGCGATCCTTCTCATGCAAGCGGTTCTATGCCTGTCGTTGCTACCGGAGATTGCTCGATAGATGTTTCCGCTTAAAAAGCGGAACTGTATCCGGATTGCTACTGCCTGTCCGTGCGGAATTTTCAAGAAATACTGCATAATAGGTCGGCACACTCACAAAATTGTCGCGTCCTGAAGGATGGTCTCGCCCGTAATGATGAAAGTCTCTGCTCGCTCCGCCTGTACTGCATCGGCCCTTATCGTTCTCCTACTTCTGAGCGGATGCCACCGCCATCGCAAGTCGAAGTCTCAACCCAACACGACGGCCTACGCGGATAAGCTGCACGAGATGGTTGAGAAAAAAGCGCTGCCGCCCGAGAAGGTTGACACGACCAAGGTCCCTAATCTGCGCTGGCCTAACTTCTCCGATTACGAAACTATCGTGGCTACTTTCTACGACGATCGCAACTATGAGGTGGCGTGGACTCGCGATGGCGCACCGACTGCTTCGGCGAAGGGCTTCATTCAGGCCTTTCAGGATGCCGCATCGAAGGGCCTGATTCCCGAGGACTACGACGCCCCACGCTGGGCTGACCGCGTGCAGGCTCTCAATACCAAGTCCGACGACGCGATCTCGCTCTTCGACGTAGCCATGACCGTCAACGTCATGCGATACATCTCAGATCTGCGCATTGGCCGTGTCAATCCGTCGCGCTTCAACTTTGAGATTCCTGTCCAGGACAAGAAGTACGATCTGGCCGAGTTCGTCTCTGACAACGCGGTCGACGCTACCGATGTGCCGAAACTCATAGTCGGCGTCGAGCCAGACTCTGACGAATACCGCCAGACCGAAGCCGCGCTGGCACACTACATGGATCTCGCGAAGCAGCAGGGCCAAGCGCATGCAGATCCACTGCCAACAGTTCCGAAGGCGATTTCGGTGGGGGGGAGTTACCCGTCGCTGCCAGCTCTTCTCGCGAGACTCCAGCTCGAAGGCGACGAGGAGGCCACCGCGATACTATCCTCCCCGAACACGACGACCTTCGACTCTTCGTTGTCCGATGCCGTCAGACACTATCAGCATCGCCACGGCTTTACCGAAGATGGCAAGCTCACTCCGCAGACGATCCAGTCGCTTAACGTCCCAATGGACTTTCGCGTGGCGCAACTGCAGGATTCGCTCGAACGCTGGCGCTGGCTCCCCGAGCCATACCTGCATGCGCGTCTGATGGTGAATCTGCCCGAGTTCGTGCTGCGCGGCTTTAACCCCGATCACAAGCTCGACTTCACTATGCGCGTCGTCGTAGGCAAGGTGATGGGCCAGCACGAAACACCTGTATTCACCCACATGATGAAGTACCTCGTCTTCCGGCCTTACTGGAGCGTTCCGGTCGACATTGCGCGCAAGGAGTTAGTGCCGCACATGGAGTCCAACCACGGCTATCTTGCGAGCAAGAACTTCGAAGTGACCAACAACAAGGGTATTCTCCAAACGGACTACACCGCCAAGCAGGTCGCGCAGGGCGCTGTGATGGTGCGGGAGAAGCCCGGCCCGAAGAACTCGCTTGGCTTAGTCAAATTCATCTTCCCCAATCAGTACGACATCTATCTGCATTCAACGCCTGCTGTCTCTCTCTTCGATCAGACTCGACGCGACTTCAGCCATGGTTGCATCCGTGTGCAGAAGCCCGCCGATCTCGCCGCGTGGGTGTTGCAAGGGCAGGGCGATTGGGATCTCGACAAGGTGCAGGAAGCAATGAACAGCGGCCCGGACAACAAGACCGTCAGCCTCAAAACACCACTGCCGATCGTGATCTTTTACCTGACGGCAATCGTTGAGGACGGCGGGGAAGTCCACTTCTTCGACGACATCTACGGCTACGACTCCGAGATGCAGAAGGTTTTCTCCAAGGGCCCACCCTACCCGATCAAGCCCCAACCGATCGTGCCAAAAACCAAGGAGGGCGATACGGTTTAGAAGCATGTACACTGCTGTCCTGAAAACAGGAGTTCAAGCGGATGCCAGATGCAAACTTCAATCCCAAAGTTGACGCGTATCTCGCGAGAGTGCGTCCCTTCGCGCTGCCGATCATGGAGTATCTGCGCGAGCTTGTCCACAAAGGCTGTCCGGGAGTCGAAGAGACCATCAAGTGGAGCCGCCCCTTCTTCGAGTACCGCGGCGCGATTCTCTGCAACATATCAGCGTTCAACGAACACTGCAGCTTCGGCTTCTGGGGGGAAGAGATCGGTGCGGCGCTGCGCGAGGCTGGCGTAGTTCAGGAGGGCGGCATGGGTTCGCTCGGCCGCATCACTAACATCAAGGATTTGCCCTCCAACAAGCAGATGCTCAGCCTGATCCGCCAGGCCGCAGCTTTCATCGAGCGTGGCGAGTACACCAGCCCTATCGCAGCCAGGCGTAAGGTGGTAAAGGCTCCGAAGGCTGCCGTCGAACCACCGTCGGAGCTCCTGGCTGCTCTCAAGAAAGACAAAAAAGCTGCGAAAGTCTTTGCGGCGTTCAGCCCGAGCGCCAAACGCGAGTACGTCGATTGGATCGCAGATGCAAAGCGCCAGGAGACCCGCGAAAAGCGTATTGCGACTGCGGTGGAATGGATCGCCGAGGGAAAGCAGCGTAACTGGAAGTATCAGAACTGTTAAGGCGAACGTCAGCCCCGTCCTTTATCGCCGGAATTCACGCTTGTACTCCTGCCCTGGCAGCGACCTATCGACCGTACCGTCCACTTTGTAATTTTTCGCTGTCTACCGATTCGCGAGGCTATAGACTTGCTGCGATGTCTTCCCTACCCAGGCTAGTAACACCCAACGAAGATCGAAAGCAGCGCTCTGCTCCGAGAAGTGCAACACTCGACGCTCCCCTCTTCCGGCGAAGATTAATCAATTGGTACCGCAGCCACGCGCGGGAGCTCCCCTGGCGGAACGTCAGTGATCCCTATCGCACGTGGCTCTCTGAGGTCATGCTGCAGCAGACCCGCGTCGCCGCTGTCGTCGAGCACTACAACGGCTTCCTGCGTCGCTTCCCCACGATCCTTGCTCTGGCCCTCGCGCCTGAGGCAGAAGTTCTCGCAATGTGGTCGGGCCTTGGCTACTATCGGCGGGCGCGTATGCTCCACAAGGCCGCGCAGTTCCTCACGCAGGAGCGCGGCGGCGTTCTGCCCAGCACAGCCGCCGAGTTGCGCACCCTGCCCGGCATCGGCGAGTACACCAGCGCGGCCATTGCCAGCATCGCTTTCGGGGAGAGCATCGCCGTAGTCGACGGCAACGTGGAGCGGGTGTTGTTGCGTATCACGGGGCGTCCCGAACAAAAAGATGCAGTCGGGCGGGCCTTTGTCCAGAAGCAGGCGTCCGCACTTGTGCCCAATCGGCGCAAGGGCGAACAGACCAACGCCGCCGGCGACCATAATCAGGCCATGATGGAGCTCGGCGCGACGATCTGTCTCCCCCGTGCTCCGCTCTGTCTGCAATGCCCTGTGTATGGAATGTGCAAGACGCGCGGCGAGCACCTCACGCTGCCGCGTGCAGCCCAGCTCAGTCGCCCTGCGGCCTACCTGCTCAGCCTGCGCAAGCGCGGGACCCTCACTGAGGTTCTGATGCAACTCCGCGCCGACGACGCCAGTCTCATGCCGAGCATGTACGAGCTGCCCCCACTGCCACAGGATGCCGTTCAGGGACGCGAGCCACTGCTGCGCCTTCGCCACGCCATTACGAATACGAACTACTACGTGCAGGTCTACGCCGCAAGCGGACCACAGGACCGTGGACTGCGCCGCTCCGTTCCCGCTTCAAAGAGCGATCTGCATTGGGTATTAACCCACCGGCTCGGTTCCTTGCCACTCACTGGATTGGCACGCAAGGCGCTTCAGCGCCTTGATGTCATGAAGGTAGACATGCCGAAGCTGCCTGCTGCACAAACCGTAGCTCGAGAAGTTTCGCGCTGAGTCGACGCAGGGTCCGGCGACAGAATCATTGCATCTGCGAAGACAGCTTCTTTGCAGATGCTGCCTGTGGCAGAATCGCAGCCGAAACGCTGCGAACCTTTCCATTAACCCCATTCGCTTGCTTGGCTCCGCTCCCGAGCTGCATTAGCAGTGGATGCTGCAGTGTCACAATCACCGCCGTGGCGGGCGTCTTGCCGGTGCACAGGTAGCTATGGATCGTGTTCGCGTCGAAGTAAATCGCATCCCCAGCCTCTACGTGATGCGTCATGTCGCCGTGCCGAACGTCGAGCGTGCCCGAGAGCAGATAGAGAAATTCGCAGCCAACATGCTGGTGAGCTCGCGGCGACCGGCCCTCTTTTTCGGGTAGGAACTCCGCAAAGTACGGGTCGAGCTGACGGTCCGGAACCAGATATCCCAGGCTCTCGAAGAAATAGGCGGGGTCATCTGCACCAGTCTGCGGCAGGCGTACACGCTCGTCGCGGCGATGCACCCGAAACAGAGTCTGCGGCTCCGGGTCGAAGAAATAACTGAGGTCTTTGGAGAAGACCATCGCGATCCGCGCGAGATTACGCAGCGTTGGCACCACGCGACCGGTCTCCAACTGCGACAGAAAGCTGGCCGAGAGACCGGTATGGCGACCCAGCTCCACCAGCCCCATCGACTTCTTCAGTCGCAGGTATTTGATGCGTTCGCCGATTCTCTTTTCAGCGATGAAGGACTCAGCCGCCTCTCCATCTACCTGAAGATGTCGAACGTCGATTGCGGAGTTCGCTCTCTCACCGGGCATAAAGGTATCGGGTGGAGCGGAGGTCCCAGCAGTTGCCAAAATCGAGGAGGAAGAAGTTTTGCTCATAAGTTTATTCGCTAGGCCAACAGACGTTGAAACCCGATCAAAAGATGTACGGATGACCCTACTTTCTGGATTGGATGCCGATTTTTTTCCCAGCGGTGGTCTGATCTCTTCCCGAACCGATCTCTGCCCTATGATGGTCACAGACCAATGAAGTTTTTGCCCATCCTCTGCCATCCGCGAACCCGTCGATGGCTGACCCTAGGTGCCGGAGCGCTACCAATTGCCTTTGTTGCAGGCTGTGCCAGCCCCGGGCCGCCGCATGCTCCCTCCCTCAATCTCCCTGAGGTCGTACGCGATCTCACCGCGGACCGCACCGGGGACCGGGTCACGCTTCATTGGACGACCCCGGAGAAGACCACCGATCACCTCGCGATCAAGGGCGCAATGACTGCAGAGATCTGCCGCGTCACTGTTCCAATCCCCCAACCGGCGGTTCCCTCAACCCCTGCCTGCACTGTAGTTACGCGCCTTCCGGTCTCGAGCGGACCCAGCCAGGCGGAAGAGGCCCTTCCTTCATCCTTAACCGCGGAGCCTGCCTCCCTTTTGGCCTACCGGGTGCAGCTCTTCAACGCGCACGGCCGGTCCGCGGGCCTTTCCGTAGAAACCTTCGCCGCCGCAGGCGCGGCCCCTCCCTCCGTCGAGCAGCTCCGTGCAACCTCAATCCGCGAAGGTGTTCAGCTCGAGTGGCAGCAGAAAGACACCACCTCGCCGGTGCAGCTCGACCGCTTTTTGGCTACGTCTACCAGTACTGCTGTACATCCCGGTCCGGCCAATCCCCCTTCTTCCACCGCATCGAAGCCCGCGTCTCGAAGCAAGTTTAAAAAACCCTCGCCTCCTTCGACGTCTACCTCCGCAAAGTCCACTTCCGCAAAATCACAAGCGGTGCCAATGACGTCGTCGAAGACTCCCGACGAGGTGAAACTGGAGACGCCGAAAGAGACTGTCGATGCAGGTGGTACCGTCGACCGGACCGCACAGAAGGGGGAAAGCTACCGCTACACCGCCCGGCGGCTTCGCGAGATCTCCCTTCAGGGTCACGCGCTCGAACTCCGTAGTGACCTTTCCTCGCCGGTCACGGTCACTATGCTCGACACCTTCCCGCCCGGAGTTCCTACCGGGCTCGAAGCCGTACCAGGAGGCGCCACGCCGTCTGATCGCTCCATCGATCTTTCATGGATCCCTGATATAGATCCGGACCTCGCAGGATATAGTGTGTATCGTCAGGAAGTTACTTCAGCGGGCCAAGTTGCGGGATCAGCGACACGCCTGAACTCAACCCCGATCGTCGGTCCTGCCTACCGCGATCTAACAGCCGTTCCCGGTCATCGCTACGCCTATCGCGTCACCGCGGTCGATGCCTCAGGGAACGAGAGCGCTCCAAGCGCCGACGTGCAGGAAACATTAAGGGAGCAATAAAAAAACACATGCGTTACTGCAAGTATCTGTCGTCTGAAAACGGCACCTTTCTCCCTCGTTATGCCTTGGTGGAGAAGCGCAGCGGAGCCCTCTGGGCCACGCTTCCAATGCAGGCCCCGCAAGAAGACCTGAACTCCCGCATCCTTGGCGGCGTCCCCATTCCTACCCTTGCGGTCGAGTTCGAGCCAACCCCACTCGATGACCTGCATCTCCTCCCACCGGTCACGCCGTCGAAGATTCTCTGCGTCGGCCGCAACTACCGCGATCACGCCGCCGAACTGGGCAACGAGGTCCCCTCCGAACCCCTTCTCTTCCTCAAGCCGCCCTCATCCTTACTCGGTCCCAAAGGCACCATCCGCATGCCTGCCATCTCCAACCGTGTTGATTACGAAGGGGAACTAGGCATCGTCATCGGCCGCCGCTGTTACAAGATCGGCCCCGACGAAGACGTCCGCCCCTATATTCGCGGCTACGTCTGCGTCAACGACGTTACTGCCCGTGACATCCAAAAGTCCGACGGCCAATGGACTCGCGGCAAAGGTTTTGACACCTTTTGCCCCGTCGGCCCCATCGTCTCGGACGAGATTGACCCCTGCGGATTCGGAGATACAGCCGGCTCTCCTGTCACCGTCACCACGCGGCTCAACGGCGTCGTCAAGCAGCAGGGTTCCACTCGTGACCTCATCTTCCCCATTGCCGAACTCCTCCGCTACATCACCGCCACCATGACACTCGAGCCTGGCGATCTCATTCCCACAGGAACTCCCGCAGCAGTAGGAGCCGTTCTGCCGGGTGATCGCATCCAAGTTGAAATAGACGGTCTCGGCGTCCTAGAAAATCAGTTTGCTGCCGGCTGACGGCCGCAGCGCAATCCCTCAGAGCTTGATAAAATCTACATAACAGCCAAGGAGAAAGATTATGGCATCGTTACTCGAACAGCTTCGCGGTTTCACCACCGTCGTCTCCGATAGCGGAGACTTTAACGCCATCCAGCAGTTCCGCCCACAGGATGCGACCACGAATCCATCGCTGATCGCCGCCGCCGCCGAAAAGCCTGAATACCAGCCCGTCGTCGATGACGTCCTCAAAAAGGTACGCAAAGAAGCAGGCGCCAACGTCTCAGACAAGGAAGTCGCTGCAACCGCCTTCCGCCCTCTCGAAGTCGCCTTCGGCCTCAAGATTCTCGACATCGTCCCCGGCCGCGTCTCCACTGAGGTTGACGCCCGCCTCTCCTACGACACCCAGAAGTCCATCGATGAGGCTCACGCCATCATCGCTCTCTATGACAAGGCCGGCATCTCACGCGACCGCGTCCTGATCAAGCTTGCCTCCACCTGGGAGGGCATCCGTGCGGCTGAGATCCTCGAGAAGGAAGGCATCCACTGCAACATGACGCTGCTCTTCGGTCTTCACCAGGCCGTTGCTGCCGCCGAAGCCCAGGCCACCCTTATCTCGCCCTTCGTCGGACGCATTCTCGACTGGTACAAGAAAGATACCGGCAAGGACTATAAAGGTGCCGAAGACCCCGGCGTTGAGTCCGTCACCACCATCTACAACTACTACAAGAAATTTGGCTACAAGACTGTCGTCATGGGCGCCAGCTTCCGCAACATCGGTGAGATCACTGAGCTCGCCGGTTGCGACCTTCTCACCATCGCACCGAAGCTGCTTGACGAGCTTGAAAAAACCCAGGGCTCGCTGCCACGCAAGCTCGATCCTGCTAAAGCACAAAGCCTGGACATCAAGAAGATTCCAATGGACAAAGCCACCTTCGACAAGATGCATGCCGAAGACCGCATGGCCACCGACAAGCTGAAGGAAGGTATCGACGGTTTCTCCAAGGCCATCGTCGACCTCGAAGTGATTCTCGAAAAACGTCTCAGCGAGATCGCCGAACCTGCCACAGCAGCTCGCTAATCTCCAGCAAAAACCAGTGCTTTTCCTCTCGGCGGCCTTCCCCAAAAAAGGCCGCCGAGTTGCCTTCCAGCAAGACTTTTTTTCGGCCAACCCTCTCTCTTATTCGGATTTCTCTAAGCAGAGAGAGGTGAACCATGCACGCTTTCAAACTTCTTGCCGCAACTACTGTGACTACTCTCAGGATTGCGATTGCCGCACCTAAACCCAGGCTGCTCAGATCAGCGTTGATATCGGGCCTGCTCCCGTATGCCCTTATGGCTACTACGAAGCGCCGCCCTACAACTGCGCTCCCTACGGCTACTATGGTTCGGAGTGGTTCAGCACCGGCGTCTTCATCGGGGCCGGTCCGTGGTTTCATAGTCGTGATCACTTCTACGGTCACGTAGATAACCACTATCACCCTGAGCATGGCTATCACGGCCCGTACCCGGCCCGTGGCCAAGCTCCCTGCGGACTTTCATCCCGGAACACATGGAAAAACTTCCATGGCAACGAGATGCGTGACGGGCACGGCCACTTAGGCGGCGAACACCACTAATCGAATCGCCACAAAATCAGTTACACAAAAAAGGCAGGGACCGTTGTTCTGGTCCCTGCCTTTTTTCACCTCGCCACAACCTGCACTTTATCGCTGCCCGCTCGCGACGGCAGCCATCTGTGAGTCCGCTACCGTGGCCGTCAGCCCAGCTACACTCTTCACCGGCTGAGCCCCCGGCCTCTGCTTCAGCGAATACATTCTCTGGTCCGCCACCCGCACCAAACGGATAGAATCCTGCGCGTCGTCCGGGTACATCGCCATGCCCATGCTCGCGGTCACCACCATCGGCCTGCCCTCTACCAGTATTGAGCGGTTCAGCGCTCGCTGCACGGCCTCCATAAAGTGATCGAGAGACTGCTCTCGTTCTACATCCGCCGCCACGATCACAAACTCATCCCCACCCAGCCGCGCCAACGTATCGGACGACCGCACTCCCTTGCGCAGATGCATCGAAACCTCACGAAGCACCTGATCGCCCGCCTGGTGTCCCATCGTGTCGTTGATCTTCTTGAAGCCGTTCAGATCCAGGATAATCAACGCCAGCCGCGTGCCAGTTCGGTTGGCGCGTTCGATCGCTGTCGTAAGCCGGTCTGCAAACAGACGCCGGTTCGGTAATCCGGTCAACTCGTCATGGAGCGCCAGCCATTCGTTGCTCGACACCTGTTCCTCCAGCATCACCAGAATCATGCCGATTGAGATCAGCGACTTCTGCATATTCCAAATGTGTGACGTGATATCGGCATATTCGCGATATCGCACGATCCAGGGATGCAAAAGCAGGCACAACGACCAGATCGTAAAGCCCGTCACAATTGCCAACTTCCCCGTGCTTCCGGCCGGCAGCCTTCTCTGGAAGTTCACCGCAGCAGTCGCATACACACAGCACAGGCTCCAGTACACCGCCGCCCTGTAGTCGGAGATATGGATCAGGTACCCCATCGCCATCCACCCGCACACATGCAGCACGGCCACCGTCCAGCTACGGCGCAGATAGAGCGATGTCGAAACACCAATCACCATTCCCGCGGCCATGCACGGGAAGTACGCGATCCCCTTGTTCAGATGCATTCCGTAGACCGTGCAGAGCGCCAGCAGTGGGAGGCCATTCAGCGAAAGATACAGCAGCCGCGAAGCCTTCGAGACAGGGTGAACTCCCGCAGCCCACACGAAGATCATTCCGGTCAGCAGGTAGCAGTCCATGACGATTACGTGCAGAATCTTTTGCGGCGGTCCGTTATGCGCGTAAAACGTATGCGCAGCCGCTTCCACGAGAGTGAAAAACAGGCCCAGCAGCCACAGGTCCGCACGCTCCTGGGGATGCCGCCGGCGCAGCAAGACCAGAATAATAATCAGAATCATCAGCGCCAGAAGATCGGGAAGAAACGAAAAGTTCATCGGGACCCGGGCATCGTCGCAGTTGGATTAGGCCTCAACCCGAGGCCTAGCGGGATGCGTTTGCTACATCTCAGTGACAGAACGAGTGCCATCACTTTAGAGTCCTGAAACCTGAGTCAGAACCATAGTCCACCAAGCACCATCAGCGCGATGGCAAAATCAATTTTTTACAAAACTGAGAAAATTGAGACGAACAACAGCCCAGAATAAGAACTCTGCAGCGCTCTGCTGCAATGGGCAACTGCGGCCTCGAAGTTTCTGAAGACGGCAGAAAAATCTACAGACTCACATGCATTTAACCCGCCCGCCCGGGTCTTTCAAACTAGCTGAATTCATTGTGCGGGGCCCCTGTTAGCTTGTCGGTCCAACAGACATTCAGACGTCGTTTGTTGCACAATTATGCGGTATTACAGAGGAAATCAAACATAAAAATACACTACACAGCGGCCTCAAACCAACTCCGACCCGCACTTCACTTCATTCAAACGCTTCAATCAAACACACAATTTTCATTCACACTCCTCCAGAACGGCGAAATCTGGCGAAGCGTCGTAATGCTCAATGGTTAGTGAACACCGCGAATAGACCGTTACACGACAAATTCGTTTGCCCATATCGACGCCTCAAACCGCGAAATGTTGCGTTTTCTCTTGCGGCTCTTTTTTCGCGCGCACTTCAATTGCTGTTGTTGCGTACAGAAAAGGCTGGAGATCTTTCGACCACCAGCCTTTCCTCGTCACTCTCTAGCGTGTGTTACCGATGACCTCCGCCTCCGCCCCCCCCGCCGTGGAAGCCGCCACCACCGCCATGGAATCCGCCGCCGCCGTCATGGAACCCACCACCCGCGACCGACGCTCCACGGTACCCGCCTCCTACGCTACGGAATCCATAGCCGCCGCGATAGCCATAACCACGCCCATAGAAGCCTCGGCCGTAGACGAATCCGCCGCCATACAGGTAATACGGAGAGTAGAAACCAAAGCCGAAAGGACTGAAGAACGGTCCGCCAACAGGCAGCCAGTCATATCCGTAAAGATCGGGGTCCCATGCCCAACCCGGCGCGAATCCGCCGTAGCCGTAGGCAGGCCCGTATCCGGCATATTCCGCTGCCAGATCGACATTCGCCTCGCCAAGGTACTGAGAGCGCAGTTGACTCCAGCGATAGAGGTCGTCCTGTGAGCGGTCTTTGTCGAAGCCAACAGGCTTTACGCGCTCGCCCGTCAGTGCAAGCTGGTGCCCGCCCTTCACTTCGATCGGCTTCACATTGCTTTCGAGATTATTGCCGGGATAAACCGCAGCCTTGCCGTCGAAGCTCCGCACCGTATTCGCATCTGCATTGAATTCATACAGACCATTCTTCAGAATCTGCGTCTGACCGCCCTTCTGATCGATCAGGATTCTGTTCTGCGGGTAGAGCTGGTCGGCCTCTACCTCAGCACGTCCGCGCTCAACCGAAACCTCCGTGTGCGTCAGGTCTGGCCGTATCATCTTCACTGTGCTGTTCTTATCCAGCCGCAGGAAGATGCCTGGCGTCAACAGCATCTCCGCTTTGCCGTCCGCGGTCGCCAGATACTGCCCAGTTTCTACATTGGCCTGACCCACAGAGCGCGCCGTGACCTGTTGGCCATTGATTGAAGCCTGACCTTCGACATAATTGAGAGTTCCCGGGCGGGCTGGGTTCGTACCGGGCTGTTGTCCAAAAGCCGGCACAAACAGAGTCGCCAGGGCAAGGGAGAGAAGTGAAGTTAGCCTTGGCATTTCATAAAACCTCTGTCCATTTAGATGTGACAGAGAGGTAAACGTCACAACAGACTCAACCTATGCCTGACCATTGAACCCCATGTAGCTCAATAAGTTGCTGTCGAGACCGGCGTATGACCAGGCTGAGACACAACGCTGTCAAAACAACGGAAAATCCGCTCCCGTCCTCGAAAACTCATCAAAAGCGGATCCAAGAATCATTTGTAAAAGTTTTGTTATCTCGATTCGCTTACGACAAGTGAAGATTCAATTGAAAAAGCTGGCGCATTCACGCCAGCCTCTTCGTTCACTCGCCTGGAGAAGAGACCTACAAAATATACCGCGAGAGATCCTGATCCTTCACAATCGAAGCGACCTGCTGCCGCACATACTCAGGGTCCACCACGACGACCTTCTCCACGCCCGTCGCGGTCTGCCGTTCAATCACGGGCAGTGGAGGCGATGGCACCTGCGCTTCCGACGTCAGCGAAGCCGAGACAGGTACTTCGCCCACCACACCTTCTTCCGTAATCTCCGCCCTTGGACTCTTGAACAGATCAGGGGCCTGGAAACTGATCTCGTCCAGAACGCGCTCAAGAATCGTATGCAGCCTGCGAGCCCCAATGTTCTCAGTGGTTTCGTTCACTTTGAAGGCGAACTGCGCCATCTCTGCAATCGCCTCCTTCGTAAACTCCAGCTTCAGCCCTTCAGTCTCCAGCAGCGCCACAGACTGCTTCACCAGCGACGACTTCGGCTCCGTCAGGATGCGAATAAAGTCATTCACCGTCAACGAATTCAGCTCAACGCGAATTGGAAATCGCCCCTGCAGCTCCGGAATCAGATCGCTCGGCTTCGAGACATGAAAGGCCCCAGCCGCAATAAACAAAATGTGGTCGGTCGAAACCATCCCGTATTTGGTGTTAACCGTAGTCCCTTCAACGATCGGCAAAATATCCCGCTGCACACCCTCACGCGAAACATCCGGCCCATGGCCACCTTCACGCCCAGCAATCTTGTCGATCTCATCCAGAAACACAATCCCCGAATCTTCCACCCGCTCCACCGCAAGCCGAGTCACCTGATCCATATCGATCAGCCGATTCTCCTCCTCCTGCACCAGGTAGTCGAAAGCCTCAACCACCTTCATCTTGCGCTTCTTCGTGCGCTGTCCAAACAGGCCCGGCAGCATGTCCTTCAGGTTGATATCCATCTCCTCCGAACCCTGGTTGGAGATGACCTCAAAACTAGGCTGGTTGCGGTCGCGCACATCCAACTCCACCGTCCGCTCATCCAGCTTTCCCTCGCGAAACTGCTGCCGCAGCTTCTCCCTCGTCCTGTGCTCGCGGTCCCCCGGCTTCTCTTCGTTGTCATCCACCGGAGCCGCAGCAGGAAGCTGGATTACATTGCTCCCGGGCTCGTGCGTGGCCGCAGCCGCCGTCGTAGCGGCCGCAGGTGCCGCAGACGGCGTCGGAGGCAGCAACAGATCGATCAGCCGATCCTCAGCCGCAAGCTCCGCCTTATCCTCAACCTCTTCCATCTTCTCTTCGCGAACCATGTCGATGGCGATCTCCACGAGATCTCTCACAATCGACTCCACATCGCGCCCCACATAACCCACCTCGGTAAACTTCGAGGCTTCAACCTTAAGAAACGGCGAGTTCGTCAGCTTCGCCAGCCGCCGAGCAATCTCCGTCTTGCCCACGCCCGTCGGCCCAATCATGATGATGTTCTTCGGCATGATTTCGTCTGCCAGCTCAGGCGAAAGCTTCTGCCTGCGCATGCGGTTGCGCAGCGCAATCGCCACAGCCCGCTTGGCCGCATGTTGTCCAACCACGTATTTATCAAGCTCCGCGACGATCTCTCGCGGTGTCATCTCATCGAGCGCAAGCGCCTGATCTTCTGCTGCTCCGGGTAAAAAAATTGCCATGTTGCCGTACTCCTGGTCGCATATCGCTGCGACGAAACTTTAGGGTTCTACGAATGGCCGGCGCTACTGGTTCGCTGGCGGTTCAGTCTTCAGCTCTTCGACCGTCATCTGGTCGTTGGTGTAAACGCAGATCTGGCCCGCGATCCTTAGACTCTTCACCGCGATCTCACGGGCGCTTAAATCTGTGTTTTCCATCAGAGCTCTCGCACTGGCCAGCGCAAAGCTGCCGCCCGATCCGATCGTCGCAATCCCCTCGTCCGGATCGATCACGTCGCCGGTGCCCGAGATCAGAAACGTGTACTTCGGATCGGCGACAATCAACAGCGCCTCTAACTGCCGCAGCATCTTATCGGTACGCCAATCCTTGGCTAACTCCACCGCTGCGCGTCCCAGGTTGCCGGCATACTGCTCCAGCTTCCCCTCGAACCGCGCAAACAGTGAGAATGCATCCGCGGTCGATCCCGCAAACCCCGCCAGGACCTTATCCTGATAGAGACGGCGTATCTTCTTCGCCGTTCCTTTCATAATTGTGGCTCCCAACGACACCTGTCCGTCAGCCGCCATCACGACAGAGTCGCCGCGGCGCACGCAGATCACGGTGGTCGAACGAATTCGCCGCCCTTCGCCCAGATCCAAAGGATGGGCAAGACCGGACAGAAGAGTGGAGGCTTGTTTTACAACAACAGACGACTTGGTGCGGGAAGAAGAGGCTCGCTTCATGGGCAATCTCCAGTATATCGTGCAAGCGACCTTGTCCCCTTCAAGTCGCTTCTCCGTTCCATACCCGGAAAGTTGTGTACTGATACAGCACCTTCTCGCTGACGATCCCCTTGCCATGGTCTATGCTTTTGGGCAGAGACTGTGTTTTCGCTGATTACAACCCATCTGCCGCTCGCCCTCCGTTCGCCGAGAGTCCTCATCGCCATTGGTGCAACCACTGCGGCAGCTATAGGTGTCACTACCTACGCACTTACTCGCCGCAGGCCAACCGCTGAAGAGCTCGAGCGAGAACGTCGTGAGCTGTTGGCGCGAACTGGGCGCATCACCGACGGAACCATCATGGACACCATGATCGCGGAGGTTCGCAAACCCGCACTCGACCTCGCAGACGATCCAGAGCCAGTCCGCCAGGGTCCTATGACACCGGAGATGATCGTCTACGTCTACCGCATCGCGGGCGTAACGTACGAGTGTGCACAGGACGTCACCATGCTTCCCGAACTGGTTTACGGCGTCCGCACCGACCTTCCGATCCAGGTCCGCTACGCTCCACAAAATCCAGCGAACAGCATCGTCGTGGCCGAAACATGGAGCGGCCTGCGGCTGGGCACCCGCCCCCCCGTGCCTTATCCATCGGAAGAGGATGAGCTCAGCGAACCGATCTAGGCCCTGCGCGGGCGGCGGTCACTTCTTGACGTGTATACCGGCTTCGCCCGTGCCTCCCGATGGTCGGCATAAAATTGTTGATCGCGACCAACGGGAGCGCCAACCGAAGGGGTACACAAGTCACGAAGTGACCGCCCCGCGCGCAGCGGGCATCTCTCTTTAGCGGCGACGTAACCCTTGTCGATTGAACCTAACCCCCGCGCAGACTACACTTAATCTCATGCACATGGTCGCCACTCCGAATAGCAAGATGCAGCGTGTTCTGCAGCTGTCGATGGTGCTCACGCTGGCATACGTCGGAGCGACCTTCTACTTCGGTCTGCGCGCTCACTCCCTGGCCCTTATCTCAGAAGCTGGCCATAACGTCAGCGACCTGCTGGCCATCGTGCTCTCGTTCGTTGCCGTCTACTTTCAAGCTCGCCCGGCCACCGATCAGAAGACCTTCGGCTATCAGCGAGCGGGTGTGCTGGCCGCATTCGTCAACGCCGCCACCCTCATCGTGCTCTCGGTATGGATTGCGATCTCCGCGATCCATCGCTTCAGCGAGCCGGTCGCAGTGCAGCCCAAGCTGATGATGTACGTCGCCGCGGCCGGCGTTCTGATGAACGGCACGGTCGCCGCACTGCTCTGGAAGTCCTCCGGCGACGTCAACATCCGTAGCGTCTTCCTTCACATGCTCGGCGACACGCTCTCCACTGCCGCGGTCATCGCAGGCGGTGCCGTTATCTTCTTCACCGGCATGTCATGGATCGATCCCGTTCTGTCCATCCTCATCGCCGCAATGATCCTCTGGAGCTCGGTTGGCATCATCCGCGAGACGCTGAATATTCTGCTCGAAGGCACGCCGCGCAACCTCGAGCTCGGAGAAATCCGTCAGGCCATGGCCTCGGTCAGCGGCGTTCTCAACGTGCACGATCTCCACGTCTGGAGCCTCGGTTCAAAGTCCCATGCGCTCGCCAGCCACGTCACGATCGCCGAAATGCCAATGTCCGAGTGCGGCAACATTCTGACGGATATCAAGTGCGCGCTGCGTGACAGATTCCAGATCACTCACACCACAATCCAGTTTGAAATCACCGGCTGCGAGACCACCCATGGTTGCGCAGCCCCGCCGGAGCCCGAAACCGTCGGCGCGCACAGCCACGGTGGACACGACCACCACGGCCACACTCACTAGGCCAGAACCACTAGTTGAAGAAGCAGCGTGAACCACCCAGCTTGTCCTTTGGAGGCAATCGGTGCAGGAAACTGTTGTTTCTCAGGTCCCCGTAAGTCGCCAGTTTACCAATCGCAGCTATCGCATCGAATCGATCGACGTTCTGCGTGGTCTCCTGATGGTCGTTATGGCGCTCGACCACGCGCGCGACTACTTCTCAAGCGTATCCATCGATCCAACTGATCCGGTTCGCTCGTGGCCAATCCTCTTCATCACTCGATGGATCACCCATATCTGCGCCCCCGGATTCCTCCTTCTGGCCGGCACCAGCGTGTACCTTCAGCGTCGGCGCAAAAGCGCCGCTACCCTCACTCGCTTTCTGATCACTCGCGGTCTATGGCTCATCTTCCTTGAAGCTACGGTCGTCAGCTTCGGCTGGTCGTTCGGCTTCGGCTGGCCGATCCTGCAGGTTATCTGGGTTATCGGTGTCGCGATGATCGTTCTCGCCGGTCTCCAATGGTTTCCTCTGCCAGTTGTCGGCATCTTCGCCGCCGTCGTTATATTCGGCCACAACTTGCTCGACGTCTTCCACGCCACAGCCGACGGAAACTGGGCCAACACCTGGCGTATTCTCCACGAGCGCGGCCTTCTGACTTTCAACGGTCATGCCATCATCCTGTATGGCTACCCACTCCTGCCGTGGGTCGGCGTCATGGCTCTCGGCTTCTGCTTCGGCCCGGTCGTCGTGCAAACTCCGAAACGCCGCCAGCGCTTCTCTGCCCTCTTCGGCGCAGCCAGCCTTGGCCTATTCGCTGTGTTGCGCCTTACCCACAGCTACGGTGATCCCGGCCCCGGCCTGCAACATCTGGCAACATCCACCAACACCGTGATGTCGTTCTTTTCGGTGCAGAAGTATCCACCCTCGCTCCACTATCTGCTATCCACACTTGGAGTTGTCTTCCTGCTCTTTTCTCTGGCCGACTATGCCGTCCAGCACGCTCGTGCACCCCGCATCCGTGCATTCCTCGATGTCTATGGCAGAGTCCCGTTCTTCTTCTACATCATTCACATCTTCCTCATCCACGCATTAGCTCTCGTGGTGGCTGCCTCCATTCGACCCGACTGGCAATTCTGGATCACGCCCGACGTTGTCTTCATCAGCCACTTCAAAAACTGGGGCTACTCTCTACCCGTCGTCTACGCCATATGGATCAGCGTGGTCCTCGTGCTCTATCCAGCGTGCGCATGGTTTGCCAAACTCAAGGACCGCCGCCGTGACTGGTGGCTCAGCTACCTGTAAGCCGCCGCCGGCTTCACAAGAAAAGGCACGAGACAATCGCCCGTGCCTTTCCCTGGAAACTCACCACGATGTCGCCGATTAGACCAAAGTTGCGTCGAGCGTAATCGTCGCAGCCTTCAGCACCTTCGACACCGGGCAGCCAACCTCGGCATTGTGCGCCAGCTCATCGAACTTCGCCTTATCGATGCCAGGAATCTTCGCCTTGGTGGTCAGGTGGATCTTGGTGATCGTAGGCGCGCCATGAACATCGAGGGTCAGCACCGCGGTCGTCTCAATCGTGTCGGGAGTAAATCCAGCCTCAGTAAGCTGGCCGCTAAGCGCCATCGTGAAGCAGCCCGCATGCGCCGCCGCAATCAGCTCCTCGGGGTTGGTACCCACGCCATCGGCAAAGCGCGTCTTGAAGCTGTATTGCGTATCCTTCAACGTGCCGCTCTGGGTTGAAATCGTGCCAGTGCCGTCCATAATCTTGCCGTGCCATACTGCGCTTCCGGTGCGATCCATCGTAGTTCTCCTTTTGTTTTTCGACTGTTACAAATCAACAGTACCTCCTTCGATGCCCCGCTTGAACCAAAGGACCTTGAAAATATCTCCGTCTGCGGTAGCATCTCGGAATGCAGCCGACATCAGCACCCGAAGACGCAACCAATCAGACCGCGACCTGCCCGATCCCCTCTCTCCCGGCCGAGCATCACTCGCGCTTCTGCCCCACTTGCTCCTCACGGCTCGAAGACAGCCGCTGCAAGCTCGTATGCCGTACCTGCGGCTATTTCCTCAGCTGCGCCGATTTTTACTAAGCCCTACTTCGTACCCTGGCTAGCCTTCCGTGCTGCTTCGAACTCATCATTAGCCTTCCACTGGATAATCGTCGGCGCGCTCAAAGCCTCCCACCCCAGCTCCATCCCAAAGCGGTCGAGCTTCGCGTTCCCGCTGAAGTCCCAATCCTCATGGAAGTTGTCGCTGAAGTTGTGATAGTCATGCTCCGTAAAATCCTCATGCTGCTTGTGTCCCCAAGCCGCATCATGCCCCTCATAAAGATTCCCCGTCTCAATCGAGAACGCCGGAATCCCCACACGCGAAAGGCTGAAGTGGTCCGAGCGGTAGTAGCTCCCCGCCGAAGGCCGCGGGTCCGGCACGATAGCAAGATTAAATCTCTTCGCCGTAGCCTCCACCGTCGGATAAAACGTAGTCCTCTGCGCCCCGTTTACATTCGTCTCGAGCGGCACGCCAATCGGCAGAATCATGTCGTAATTAATATCCAGCGCAATCTGCCCCGCAGGAATCGGCGGATGCTGCCCGAGATACTCCGACCCCAGCAACCCCTGCTCCTCCGCCGTCACCGAAGCGAAGATCAGCGAGTGCGGCAGCTTCACGCCGGATTGCGCCCACGCTCGCGCCATCTCCAGCAGCATCCCGCAGCCCGTGCCATTGTCCGCAGCGCCGTTATAGATATTGTCCCCAGCCATCCCCGGCACAAATCCCAGATGATCGTAGTGAGCCGTATACATCACAGCCTGATCTTTGCCTCCAGCATTCGCACCCGGCAAAATCCCCACCACGTTCGGCGACTGGAACGACCGCACCGTGCTCTCAATATGCGCCTTCAACCGCACCGGCAACTCCACCGCCTTGAACCCGCGCTTCCCCGCCGCGATAATCTCCGCATCCGCATCCATCCCACTCGACGCAAAGATCTTCTTCGCCACATCCAACTGAATCCAGCTCGCCGCCTCGAGTTGCGGATTCTTATCATCCCGCAGATAAGTCTTCTCACTCGTATTCGAGTTCTTCACCACATCCCAGCCATAGCTCGCCAGGTCCGTGCGATGAATAATCAGCGCGCCCACCGCACCCTTCCGCGCCGCCTCTTCAAACTTGTACGTCCAGCGCCCGTAGTAAGTCAGCGCGTCACCACCAAAAAAGTTCGGATCGGTCGAAGGCGGATCTCCCACAATGCAAAGAATCACCTTTCCCTTCACATCCACGCCCGCATAGTCGTTCCATTGAAACTCCGGTGCATCCACGCCATACCCAACAAACACAATCGGAGCATCAACATCCACACTCGGAGTCAGCACGCGATTGCTCACCGTATAGTCGTCCGCATACTTCAGGTCGATCGAATAAAGATCAATCGAATTCCCCGCAGGTTTATTCGGAATCAGCGACATCGTCGTCTTTTCGGGAATCACCTTTGTGCCAACAAAGTTGATCTGCTGCAGATACGTCCCGTTGTCCCCGCCCGGCTTCAGCCCATACAGCGCAAACTGCGTCGCAATGTACTTCGCCGCAATCTCGCTCCCCCGCAGCCCCGGCCCGCGTCCCTCCAGCAGATCATCAGCAAGAAATCTCACCTGTGCACGAATCTTCTCACCGTCAATCGACGCCTCTGCCGCCTTCACCGCGGGCGGAATGGACTGCGCCATCAGCGCTCCAGAAAGGCAGCTCACCGAGGCAACCACAGCGACAGCAAAACGAATTTTCATCAAACTCATGCTCCTCGAGTACGACATTCTTCGACACGATCAGTCTAATCGCATCTTCCCGGCGTCCCGCTGCCATCCAATACAACAGCGCACCTCTCCCCGCCTGCGTCGCAGCCGTCGGAAGTACTTTTATTTTGATATGTTTATTCGCATGGTGATGAAGCGCTTCGGTGTAGTTCTGGCGTTGCTGTTGACGGTCTCCCCGATGGTCTCCCCGGTCGGTGCACAGGACAAGGCACTCGCTCCAACTCCGCCGATGGGATGGAACAGCTGGGACGCCTACGGCGCCACCATCAACGAAGCTCAGTTCCGCGCCAACACAGTCGTTCTTGCAGCGCAGCTCAAAGAGTTCGGCTGGCAGTACGTAGTCATCGATGAAGGCTGGTATCTGCAGAATCCGGAAAACGTCTCCATGCCGGAGGCCCTTCGCTATACCCTCAACCGGCGCGGACAGTATGAGCCCGCTCCCAACCGGTTCCCCTCTTCCGTCAGCGGCAGCGGCTTTAAACCCCTCAGCGACGTCGTACACGACGACGGACTCCGATTCGGAATCCACATCATTCGCGGCATCCCTAAGAAGACTGTGCTGGCCAACACGCGCATCGGGAACACCTCCTATCGGGCCAGCGCAGCCGCCGACACGACCGATACGTGTTCCTGGAACCCGGACAACTTCGGCGTCAAAGCCAACGCCGCCGGCCAAGCCTGGTACGACGCCCTCATGAAGCAGTACGCCGCCTGGGGCGTCGACTTCCTCAAAGTGGACTGCATCAGCCATCCCTACAAGAGCGCTGAGATTCGCATGATCCACAAAGCGATCGAACGATCAGGCCGCCCCATGGTTCTCAGTCTCTCTCCCGGGCCAACGCCGCTCGATCACGCCACCGAGGTCCAAAAGGATGCACAGATGTGGCGCATCTCGGACGACGTCTGGGACCACTGGGATAAGGACCCCGAGGCGCCATGGTCTCAGAGCATCAAAGGTCAGTTCCCCATCCTCGCCCAGTGGGCCGAACACGTAAGGCCGGGCAGCTGGCCGGACGCGGACATGCTGCCCATCGGACAGCTTCGCCCCAACCCAGGCGAAGGCAAACCGCGCGCCTCGCGACTCACCGAAGAGGAGCAGCGCACCATGATCACACTCTGGGCCATCTCACGATCGCCGCTATTTATCGGCGCAAATCTCACACAGATGGATGACGCGCTGACGTCGCTCCTCACCAATCAAGGCGTCATCGATATGGCTCGCTACTCCACCAACTCGACCATGAGCACAAACGACGGAGACCTTGTCACCTGGACCTCGCAATCCATCAAGGCCGACAAACGTTATCTCGCCATCTTCAACCTGGGCGACACACCCATGCACATCGACAAAACCTTCGCCGAGTACGGCTACGTCGACCGCGCCCAGTACAAAGTCCGCGACCTCTGGCAAAGAAAAGAACTCGGCACGCTGAACTCTTTCCAGATCGATCTCCCCCCACACGGCTCAGTCGTCTACTCTCTCCACGACTAACCTTTCCTAAGTCACGTTGTAAAAAAAACACTTCGCGGCCTTTATGGCCGTCATCCTGAACGGAGTGAAGGATCCCTGTATTCGTCTTTGCCGTTGCCTGTCCCTTTTTTGTCATTGATGTAAGCCGTGACGTATGAGACCGTCCAGAGAAAGATCTTGTCCGGGAAGATTTTTGCCTTCATGAGGTCGAGCCGATCGCTTCCGAGAAGCGCGTTTATCAGGACCGATTCTGTCCTGAGTTAGATATCGAAGTTGCCGATAACCCGACTTTCCGGGAGTCGAACCTCTTACAATGATCCGAATATGACCCTTGGTATGGAGTTTCACGACGCACGCTTGCTCGACTTGATCTGCCGGTCCGATGGAAGCGGTCACGCATTGTTCCATGCGTGTATCTACAGGTCTGAAGGCGTCGTTTTCATAGACCCACAAGAGTCCGGATGGCAAAACTGTCGCTTGACCTTCCAAGGTATGCGAGTCGAGGGCACCAGCGTGGAGCCGGGCGAGTACTCCTCTGGGGGTTCCCTATGGGTTGATGGGAAGATTCACGATGATGTCGTCCTTCTGCCGTTAGACCACGATGGCGCAATACAGGTTCATCTGGTGATGTCGCCGCTCTTTGAAACCCTGAAGATTCACGCTGAAAAAGTCTCATCCACCCTTGAAGGTCCGTGGGAGTTAGAGCGCGTCTGGAGCTTGGAAGAGATGACATAGCGAGCGGCTAGGCCAGTACAGAGCCATTGGCAACATGTACGGCTGTTGCAACTCACGCAAAACGAGGTTATGACCAACTTCGTCCCGTTTCGAGCGTCTGGGAGCACGAACTTGCCGACAATGCGACTTTCGAGGAACGATGACAGCGGCGAACCGGACGTAGAATTTGAAGCATGCGTCTTTCACTTTCTATCAACGATCGCCATGTTGCGCGTGCTTCGCATGAAGGCAGCGGCTGGCTCGGAGCTCACGTCAGTCTCAGCAACGATATAAAGTCTGACGAACCAGCTAACCGCGTGTGGCTTGTTGCGGCGGATATTTCAGAGGAGCCCAATACCGTCCACTCGACTTGGGAACCAGTGGAGGTATCAATTGGAGACAAAATTCACATTGATGTTCTGCCTGACGGTGAAGCCGATCCCCCAAGCACAGTAACCAAGACATCCGCTTCTGCCGACAATCTTTTCTCAGACGTTTCGCAAGCTCGCTTATTGCTGGAAACCGTCCGGACCTGCGATAAGGCTCTATTGGAAGCGATGGAGCGCTCTGTTGGCGTTGAGCCAGAAGATGAACTTCATAAAATCCGCTATGCGATTGCGGCTGTGCTTGCTGAAATTGATCAGCAGCTAATCAGGCCCACTCTCCAGCGTCACCCTGAGCTTCTTCCGATGGCCAAAGAGATGAAAGTGCGGTAGTTCAACTAGAAAGTCCCGGAAAACGGAGTTACCGCAAAGAACAGCTTTGCAGCAAAGGCGAGGTCTGCGCCTGACCGTTACTCGCAGACGGTGCCCAAGTCCCTGGGCGCGGTCAGTATTACCCTCTGGCCCCTTTCGGAGCGGTCCTTCCCCTCTGCTGCTTCGACAGAATAGCCCAGAGTCAGGGCGACATCTCGTTTGTGCATGGAAAGTGGGGTTACTGAGATGGTCCGCCGCTTGATCACCTGGTTTGGACTGGGTGATCTTGTAGGCAGGTATAAGGAGGATCATCGATATGCAGATTGGCTCGGTAGGGATAGATCTTGGCAAGACGAGCTTTCACGTGGTGGCGCTTGGCGATAACGGCAAGGTGCTGCTTAAGAAGAAGTTCTCTCAGAAGCAGCTGATCACGTTTACCGCTAACCTGCAGACGTCGCTGATTGGGATGGAGGCATGTTCTGGAGCACACTTTCTGGGCCGTGCGTTGCGAGCACAGGGCCACGATGTGAAGCTGATCCCCGCTCAGTTCGTGAAGCCCTTTGTGAAGTCGAACAAGAACGACTTCCTCGATGCCGAGGCGATTGCCGAAGCGGTCGATCGGGACAACATGCGGTTCGTTCCGATCAAGACCGATGACCAGCTCGACCTGCAGGCGCTGCACCGGGTGCGGGACCGGCTGATGGTACGAAGAACTTCTGTGATCAACCAGATTCGTGCGTTCTTGTTGGAGCGCGGCATGGTCTTTGCCAAGAGTCCCATCCGCCTGCGGGAGGCCATCCCCGAGGTGCTAGAGAACGCGAACGAAAACCTCACCCCGAGGATGCGGAACCTGGTCGCGATGCTATGGAGTGAGTGGAAGGACCTGGAGCTTCAGATTGTCGAGATGAACGACGAAGTGGAGCGAATCGCTTCAAGTGATGCTGCATGCATCAGGCTGCGCCAGATCCCGGGGATCGGACCGCTGGTTGCACCGGGTGCGTCGCTTCGATCGGCAACGGGGCAGCCTTCCAGAAGGGACGAGAGTTTGCAGCCTGGATGGGACTGGTACCGAAGCAACATTC
>NZ_JACHEB010000015.1 GCF_014201335.1 Tunturiibacter gelidiferens | reverse complement strand
CGTACGCCAGCCTGCCTCCGTTAGGCGTCGTCCCTGATCGCGCATTTCAACTCTTGCAATAGGAGTTCTGGTTGCGATGAAGTCTTTCGCACTCACTCTAGAGCGAACAATTCACTCATTGAGCTGCTTGATCGGCTTTTCGGACAATTCCTGTAAAGTCGGATTTTCGGTAAGTTCATTTGCCAAATGGAGATAACAGGCGTGGGTGTTGAAAAACTCGAAATCTCAGAAAACCAGTACAAATTTGGGGATAGAAAATGTCTAGGCAACCTCAACAAATCGTTTGTAGGGCATCCGACGCGATCTATTTTCTGAGGATTTTTGCAAAGTGAGTTTTTCGACACCCACGCCTGTTATCGCCGGGTGAGGAAAGGGCCTGAGTGAATTTTCTACGAGGGCTCGCAATGTCAAGTGCATCCTGTAACGAATGCAAGGCCCGGGCCACTATCGATTAGTGGCAGGCCCTGGCCAACTGTAGACCCACTTTCCAAGCACCGCATCTGTGGACTCTTCCCGCAGGGGAAACGCTCTCCGGTTGGAGTGATTCGAAGACCGGGGCGCATGGCACACCAGTACGGTTGGCGCCGAGGTCCTTCTTCTTTGACGATAGCAACCAGTCACAAATATCTCCGGTAGTCAGCGAAGTTGTACGACCGTTAGGCCTAGGGGAGCGACGTTAGCGCTAATTGAATGCGAAGATACTTGGACTGAGTGCTGGTCGCCGAGTAACATCTCACTTCTAGTGCAGCCTTCCATTGCAGTTTCGTTCATTTCTATATTTAGCTTCCTGGCGGTAGCGGACTTGTTTGCAAGGACTAGAACTCTCTGCTGGCCTGCGGTACATCCGTGTTCCAGACTCAGTCCGCGCACATAAGCAATTGTGTCGTCATCGGACTGGACCAATTGTTGCCTTCCTTGCTGCAACTCCTTGACGCCATTTCGCAATGCTAAAAGCCGCTTGACGGCGTCGTGAACGCTCGCCTCGTCGGTGCTCCTTCGAGCGGGAAGGAATGCGTTTGTCGAGGATTCCTGTGGTTCGAAACCACCGGGGTGGTCTCTCCGATTATCGGGGTCCTCGCCGCCGGCCATGCCAATCTCGTCTCCCGAATATATGACGGGGGTACCACGTGTGGTAAGAAGAATGCCGAACGCCAACAATAGTTTTTCGGGCGTCGCTCCGGGTTCGCTCATGAACCGTTTCGTGTCGTGACTGCCGAGAAGAGTTACTAACCGGTCGGGATGAGGGTACACGCTGTCTTGCCGGAACAAATTTGCCAGATCTGTCATCGGCGCATTCCGAACAGTGACATCTCGTATGACTGAAAAAAATGGGTAGTCGAAAGGAGTGTAGAGACCTGTGTCGATATCGGTTGTGCCACCGCTGCGAACAACGCCTCCAGCAAAGAAAGAGTTGAGCATGGGAGGCATGGCGAAGGTTCCGTTGAATACCTCGCCGACCGTTGTCAGGTGGGGAAAGATCTCGGTGAGTTGGGCGTGAAAATCATGCCAGAATTGACGTCCTACGTACGGGAAAGTATCCAATCTGAGGCCGTCGGCAGAAGTCTCCTGGACCCACCAGATTGTGTTTTGTATCAGATACTGAGCCGCGAGAGGATTCTCTTGGTTCATATCCGGCAGGAGATCGACGAACCATCCATCGAGAACATCTTTTCGGTCTCGCGCGGAAGTATCAGGATCCATGAGAGCGCGGAAGTTGCCTTGAGCGAGTCGATGTTGCGCGTTTGTTCCGTGGAACCAATCTGGAGTGGGTGAATCCTCAACCCACGGATGCGCCGGACCGACGTGATTTGGAACGATATCCAAAACCAGCTTCATGCCTCGAACGTGCAGGTCGTTGGCAAGCGCGGTGAGATCGGCAAGCGTGCCAAAGTGTTCGTCCACTTTGTACATATCGGTCGTACCGTAACCGTGATAGCTGTCTGGCTCGCGATTCTGATCGACCGGGGTGATCCAGACGGTGTTTACACCCAGATCCTGAAGGTAGTCGAGGTGCTGTCGAATCCCACGAAGATCGCCGCCATGCCAAGCGTGCGGATCGTTGCGGTCGTATGTCATGCCTGGTTGACGATTATTGCTAGGATCGCCGTCTGCAAAACGGTCGGTCATGATGAGATACATCGCGTCTTGCGACGAAAATCCCTGTGGGTTTGCGGCGGGCTTCTCGCGTGCAGCGAGGGTGTAGGAAATTGACGTGGCCCCAGCGGAGTTTCGTGCTTCGAGGAGGAATGAGCCTGGTTTTGCCGACTTGATGCCAAGCTTTAGGAACGCCCAATGACCATTTGGAGAGGTACGTACGAGATCGATGGTTGTGTCTGAATTTTTGATGGAGAACTGTGTCCGTTGCAGATGTTCTCCCTGAACTAACAGCACCGGGTCTGGCAACTGTGTCCACCAATTGGGAGGATCTATTTTTGAAAGGACCGGCGCCTGGGCAAACCCGAGTGGTCCCGCCGCACAAAGCAGAAGGAGGAGCGCGAGTGAGAGGATGTGGTTCGACGGAAGATGCTTTCCTCTAATCGATGAATCGTTGATTGTACCTGCGATATGACGTGAACAATCCATCTGCGATCTCCTTCATGAGAGGTCGGTATCTATTTCGAGCCTGTGAGTCGGACTGCCTAATCGAGGTCTGAAATTACCGCTGCATTGGCGGCGAGATGGACTGTAAGAGTGCCGGTGTTGATAGAGATTGAGTTGGGCGAGCCTAAGAGGACCGTGCTTCTTTGCGCGTTCTGAATCTCTGCCTTGTCGGTCTTGATAACGACGTCTGCCGCTTCGCTGCCTTTGTTCACGGCAACTAGAGTTCGCTGCATTCCATGGGTTGAGGTGGTAAGTGTGCGAACGTACACGATAGTGTTGTTGTCGGCGTGGAGCAGTTGTTCGGTCCCGGTCTGAAGGGCTGGGTGGGAGCTGCGAAGAGCAAGAAGATTTTGAAGTAGTGAGAATGCTTTTTGTTGATCGGGAGAGCGCCCTGCTGGATTGAAGGCATTATCCTGCGTGGGACCAAAGCCTCCGGGAAAATCGTGGCGATTGTCCGGGTCTGCTCCTCCGCGCATAGCGATTTCGTCGCCAGAATAGATCTGCGGTAAACCTCGCATGGTGGTGAGAATAGTAAAGGCCAGCTCAAGAGTATTGGATGAAGTGGCACCGTCGAGAAAACGAGTCGTGTCGTGGTTCCCGAGGAAAGGAACGAGGCGCTCAGGATGGGGATATAGGTTGTCGAGCCGTAGGACGTCGGCGAGTCTGGTCATCGGCGCGTCCTTCAGAAAGACATCGCGGAGAGCAAAGTAAGTGGGGAAGTCGAAGGGGGTGTCGAGACCTGTGTCGATGCCAGTGCGAGTGACTCCGCCAGCGAACGTGGAAGTTATCGTAGGATCGCTGTTGAATACCTCTCCCACCGTGGTGAGGTGTGGGTAGAGCGAGTGGAGCTGGGCGTGGAAGCTCTGCCAAAAAGCGCGACCGACGTACGGGAAAGTGTCGATACGTAGGCCATCGAGACGAGCCTGTTCTGTCCACCAGACAGCGTTTTGCGTCAGGTATCGGGAGACGGCAGGATCCTCCTGATTGAGATCGGGAAGAGTGTTGGCGAACCATCCCTGAGTCACATTGATTTGGTCGCGCCAGGGGGCGTGGGGATTGGTGAGGGGAGCAAAGTCTGTTTGAGCGAGCGTGTGATTTTCAAGCGTGCCATGGAACCACGTGGGATCAGGACTGTCGCGAACCCATGGGTGGTTTGGGCCGACGTGGTTTGGAACGGTGTCGAGGACGAGCTTCATGTGACGAGCATGTAACGCCGCTGAGAGATCTCTCAGATCGGTGAGGTTGCCGAAGTGTTCGTCGACGGCGTACATGTCGGTTGCACCGTAGCCGTGATAGCTCTGGTTGCCGTGATTTTGATAGACGGGCGTAATCCAGACGGTGGTGATGCCGAGCTGCTGCAGGTAGTCGAGGTGCTGAGTGATGCCGCGAAGATCTCCGCCGTGCCAACCGCGGGATTTGGCGAGTTGAGCATCGTGATCAGGTCCATCATTGGAAGGATCGCCGTCTGCAAATCGGTCGATCATGATGAGGTACATCACGTCTTTTGAGGAGAATCCGGAGAAGCCGCCGGAGGGGTTTCGGCGAGGTGCGAATGTATAGGCGACTGTGGTTGCGCCCCTTGATGTTCGCGCGGTGAGCCGGATGGTTTCCATTCGAGCGGGCGAGGCTGTCAGCCAGATTTGAGCGTAGTGGCCATTATCGGAGATGACTGTTTTTTTGATGTGTAAGGCAGCGTCGCTCAAGGTGAAACGTGCGTCGTTCAGGTTTTGCCCTTTTGCAAGAAGCATGGGGGCAGGCATCGTGGCCCACCAGTTCGGTGGATCTACTTTGTCGATTTGCGGAGACTGCGCGAGCGCGGAGACGGAGCACGCGAAGACAAGAAGGAGGCGGCGCATGGAACAGATCCTCAAAAAAATACGCGACGGCGCGAAGATTGAATTGATGAAGACAAGCGGCACCAGAGAGACGCGCTCAGAGGTGCCGCTTGGATAGAAGCAGTTAGAAGTTGATGTGGGCTGCGAGCTCTAACTGGCGTTCGGTGTTGAGGCGAATGCTGTTAATGCTCCCGAACCCGTTGTCTGCTCCACTGGTATTTGCACCAGTGGTAAAGACGGTGTTGGATCCGGGGATGTTGGTGCCATCGTGGATGTTGGTGTCCGGATTTCCGAATTGCGGTGTGTTGAACAGATTGTAGGCTTGAGCGCGGAACTCAGCGTTGACCCGTTCGGTAACGCGGAATCCCTTGAAGATTCCAAGGTCTACCGTTTTATAGCCAGGGCCGGAGAATGCGTTGCGCTGCAGGTTTCCTGGCCGTGTGAAGATGCCGGACGAGTTGATGGGGGGAAGGCCGAAGACGCCGGTAAAAAACGTGCGATTGTTGGAGCTGTTCGATCCGCCAACGAGCTGACGCTTCACTTTGCTAAAGCTGATGAGGTCGGGCCGGTTGTCGATCGTTCCGGGACTTCCTGTGGTGCTGAAGTCGATCGGTGTGCCGCTGTCGAGTGTGACGATTGTGTTGAGCTGCCATCCTCCGAGGAGCTCATCGAGGCCACGGTTCATGTTTGCGCCAAACATTTTGCCGCTGCCGACGGGAAGCGAGTAGACGGCGCTGGCGACAAAGACATTTCGCTGGTCCTGATCGGAGTTGCCGTAGTTGGCGCTCAGGTCTGGACCGGCCGGGGTGATGAAGATACGTCCGCTTGAGCTTGCGCCGGTGCCTGAGCTGAAGGCTCCGTTTGAATTGTCACGCGAATGCGACCAGGTGTACGCGACGGTTGCGAGCAGGCTCGACCCAACACTGCGGTTGAGATAGACCTGCAGGCCGTCATACTTGGAGGAGCCGCCTGCGAGACCTTCCGTGATCGTTCCGCGGTTCGGAAAGAGGCCGGCGGTGGTGCCGTCGAGGACGGGCGAGTTGGCATTGAACCAGGTCATCAGGTGATCCGATTTGTTGCCAACATAGGCGATGTTCACCGAAGTCGCGTGGTCGAGTTGTTGTTGGATCTGCAGGTTGTACTGCGTGACTGCACCGTTCTGATTGTTTACTGGCACAGAGATGACAGTTGCGTTAGCGAGGTCGATTGAGTTGATCGCCCCGGGGCCAAATGCAGGTATGGGAAGAGCAGCGGTGGCGGTGGCGGCATTGCCCGGGATGGTGGGGCTTTGGCCAGTGAATGTAATGCGGTAGCCATTGGTGGCGGCATATTCATTGATACCGTTGAAGCCTGGCTGGTTGGACAGCTGATTGCCTACTCCTCCCCGATCGAGGAAGTAGAAGATGCCGTAGCCGCCGCGGAGCGAAGTCTTTCCGTTTCCGTAGAGGTCATAGGCGAAGCCGACGCGAGGTGCGAAGTTGTTCTTGTCAGTGTTAATAAGCGAGCGCGAGTTTCCATTGACCCCGGCGACCTGGAGGGTGCCGGTCGAGAAGTCGTAGTTCGCTTGATTGTTGTTCTGCTCGTAGGGATAGGTGTAGAGATCGTAGCGGATGCCCAGGTTGAGAGTCAGGCGGCGATTTACTTTCCAGTCGTCCTGTACAAAGTAGCCAGTCTCATAGTTGAACGTCTTGAAGAAGGTGCTTGCCGCTCCAATCTCGTAGTCCGAGAAACCGGCAAGGATCTCTGAAGTCTCGTAGCCGGTGAAGCGTCCGGTCCCAGGAAAATTGACGCCGCCAAGGACAAAGTAGCCCTTCGAGTCATTTCCCTGGAAGAAGTCGACTTCACGACGGATGATATTCGCACCAGTTTTCAAAGTGTGTTTGCCGTGAGTGTAGTTAACACTGTCAAGGTACTGAAATGTCTTTTCAGGGACGGAGTACGGGCCGCCGTCACCGGTGTACTCGATCTGGGTGTTGCTTCCGCCGATGAGAGCGCCGCCTCCCAGGAGTGAGTTGCGATTGGCGTTGACGATGCCGAGATTGGCAGAGATCGGTGTGCCCTGGTCAGGGTTCACATATGCGAACTCAGGACGAATATAGCCGAACCGGAATTCGTTGACGAGGTTCGACGTGAAGATGTGGGTGTAACCCGCCGCTCCGCCTCGTGGGTGATTTACGTTTCCACCCGAGGCAAATCCTGCCGGCAGGTTCGTAAAGAGACTGTTTACGTCCAGGTTGTCCTGGCCATAGCTGTAGCGTACGAAGACGGTGTCCTTTTGCGAGACGTGGTAATCGAGGCGGGCGTCGAAGTCGTTGAAGTTCTGGATGGCATTCCGTACGGCAAAATAGTTATTCAGTACACCCGCCCGGGTGGGTGCATCAAAGGCATTGAGATAGTTGAGCCCCGCTGAATTGATACGATCCTTTGGAATGATGTTGCCGGCGAATGGCTGGCACGTGGTCGGATCATAGATCGCTCCAACAACAGGTGTGGCACCGGCGGGAAGCGCTGGGCAGCCGGTGGCCGACGCGAAGGCTCCGGGATTGCTGGTCACGTTCTGACCAAGAAGCTCGGAGAAGTTCCCCTGGCGCATAAGAGCGGTCGGTACGGTGTAAAAGCCGGTGTCCTTCGGCTGCTTCTGACGTAGAGCCTGATAGTCACCGAAGATAAATATCTTGTCTTTCCAAAGCGGACCACCGACCGCGCCGCCGAACTGTTTGCGCTGGAATGCGGGAGCAGGGTTGCCAGGGTTGAAATAGAGAGGGTTTGCATCGAAGATCTGATCGCGGAAGTATCCGAACGCCGAGCCGTGGATGCTATTGGTCCCCGACTTTACGGAGTTTTGCAATATGGCTCCGCCGGCACGGCCGAATTCGGCAGGAGCGACCGAGGTTGTAACGCGGAACTCCTGGATCGCCTCGGGAGGCGTAAAGAAGACGATGGAGTTGACGAGTGACTCATTGTTATCGACCCCATCGAGGATGAAGTTGTTGGACTGCTGACGAAGCCCGTTCACCGCAAGCGCGCCGCCGCCTGAGTCGGAGTAGCGGAAGGTTTCGACGTTGCCATTTCGGCCGCTTGCGTCGGAGTTGAACGCTCCACGTGTGACGCCAGGGATGAGGTTCGCGAGTGATGTGAAGTTGCGACCATTGAGCGGGAGGTCGGTGACCTGCTTTCCTTCGATGACCGAGCCGGTGGAAGAAGTCGAGAGGTCTACAACCGGTGCGGCGTCATTAACTTCGACGGTCTCGCTGGAGGCACCAACGGGCATCTTGAACTCGACCGTCTGGACCTGGGAGACCTGAAGCACGAAGGCCTGATTCACACTCTGAAAGCCAGCATGGCTGGCTTCCACTTTATAGTTGCCTCGAGGCACGGCGGAAAAAGTGAAGTTGCCGTCGCTCCCGGCGGTAAGAGTTTGGGTTGCTCCGGTGTCTGTGTTGGTGAGCTTCACGGTAGTGTCAGGGACCACGGCGCCGGTTGGATCCGTGACGATCCCGGTGACGCGTCCGGTGTCGGTCTGCGCTCGTAAGCTCAAGCCTGAGACTAGGAGTAAGCAGACTATAGATAGCAACAGATTTTTAATGAGAGATCGGTAACCAGAGGGTGTATTCACGGTGAAGCCTCCTAAAAGACAACTCAACTGAAGTAGTTCTTTGAACTTTTCATGTTGCGGGTAGAACATTGTCGGTTCGCTGACGATCAACGCCATCGTCCGAACGTCTTTTATGAGCTATCTTTTCGTCAACAGATAAGTTGTTGATTCTTAGGCAACTAAATTCGCGCGATCAACAGCCAAAACGGGCCCTACTCTGCGCAACATGCTAGACTTAGGTTCTAGGCCACGTCATGCCGTCTCATAGCGATACAGTCTCGAAGGTCAGTTTTGGAGTGTTTGAAGCCGATCTGCAAACGGGAGAGCTTTGGAAGGCGGGTCGCAGGGTCAAGTTGCAAAGCCAGCCATTTAGAGTACTGACCTGCCTTATCGAACGGGCGGGTGAAGTCGTCAGCCGGGACGAACTTCAGCAACAAGTGTGGGGCCCCGACACCGTCGTCGATTTCGATCATTCCATCGGCACAGCTGTTAATAAGATCAGGGACGCATTGGGCGACACCGCGGACAATCCCCGGTTTGTGGAGACACTCGCCAAACGCGGTTATAGATTTATTGCGCCAGTCGCAATTCGGACTGCAGCACTTGAAACAGGCATCTCTGGCGAACGCTATGTGTCGGATACCATCGATGCGCAAGCCGTTTTGGTAGTGCCTAGGACTGCCGACGCCGAATCAACTTCTACGCATCAAGACTTGCCAGTTCAAGCTGCGACTGTTACTTCGCCAAAGCTTGGAGTCTGGGTTGTTGCGGCTTGCTTGGGGGCTGTTCTGGTTGGCATCGGCGGTTTTTATGCTGGCTCAAGGCGACCTGGCCCGCTACCACGGATAGAACGGCTTACGCGGACTGACTGGATAGCCCCGGGTACGCCGGCAACTGAGAGTTTGCCGGCATCAGCCACGGATGGATTAAGGATTTTTATCCCCGTAATCTCCGGGGGCAGATCAGTCCTGGCACAGGTAGACGTACGAACGGGCGAGGTTCAAAAGCTTCCCCTGCCAAGCGAGATCTCCTCTCCTACTCTTGGTGACCTGTCGCCCGATGGCTCAACGCTGCTCCTACGCAACCACCTGTCTCCTGAATCTGAGCAACCGCTATGGACGTTCTCGACGGGAGGGGGTACGGCGCTGCGACTGGCCAATGTCATAGCGCACGACGCAACCTGGATGCCCGATGGTAAGAGGGTTCTTTATGCGGCCGGAAATCGACTGTTCATCAGCAGGTTGGAGGATGGGACGTCTACACCTTTTGCAACGCTCCCAGGTCGAGCCTTCTGGCTGCGTTGGTCGCCCGATGGAAATATCCTCCGATTTACGCTGATGGATCCCGTGGATCACACCCTTGGCCTCTGGGAGACCAGTAGGGACGGTCGGTCATTGCGACCGATTCTGAGTAGTTGGACAAAGCCTTCTTCTGAATGCTGTGGGATATGGACCGGAGACGGTAAATACTTCGTCTTCCAATCTGATAGAGGCGGCAGCAGTGATCTTTGGCGGCTTGACGGGAAGAAGATCGTGAACCCGGTACGCGTGACGAACGGTCCGTTGAGCTTTGCCGGTCCTGTCACTTCGCGCATTGGGCACCGGATCTATTTTCAAGGCGTTGAAACCCAGTCTTTGCTGCAGCGTTATGACGAAGGACGGCGAGAGTTCGTGTCTGCCCCCGGGTTCTTGTCCGACGCCAACAGGATCGAATACTCACGTGATCGCCAATGGGTTACCTGGACGGACCTTCAGGGACGCCAGTGGAGGGCGAAGTCCGACGGCACTGAGCTCATCCAACTCACACCGGACTCGCTGCAGGTGTTCCATGCACACTGGTCACCTGACGGAAAAAAACTCGCCTTAATGGCGCGCGAACCCGGCAAGGCATGGCAGATATACACGGTCGCTGCAGATGGTGGAACTCTTGAGCAACCTCTTCACGAGAACCGAAACGCCGCTGACCCATCTTGGTCCGACGATGGGCAGTCAATCGTCTTTGGGCGGATACCCGACATCATGGGCAAGGAAGACGGTCCCAGAGCTTTGCAGATCCTTGATCTTCGAACGCACAAACAAACTCAACTTCCAGGCTCTGAAGGGCTCTTCAGTCCGCGTTGGTCTCCCGATGGACGATATATCGCCGCGATCTCACTGGACCAGCGCAAGCTCCTGCTGTTCGACGTAGCAACACGTAGTTGGCGGACGCTAGCAGATACGACAGTTGCGGACCCGGTATGGGCCTCGGACAGCAAGGCCATCTTCTTTCATGCCTCTTCCGCGGACATGCAGCCCATCTACCGAGCCTCAATCTCTGATGGTCAGCTTGAACAAATTGCGAATCTTTCCGACTTCAGCGGAGGTGACACAGAAGACTACTTTTTCTGTGGCCTTACGATCGACAACATCCCTATTGTGCGATCAAGAACCGGAACAGGAGATCTTTACACGGTCGATCTCGACAGCCAATAGCAATTTGGTCTCTGTGGGTATCGCGGTATCTGTGAAGATGGCTTCCGTATCACTCGGGCAGTGGTCTTTGCTTCTCGGGATATGGATGGACTGGCAGCCGGGTGGCACCTGGAATGATTGAACAATGTTGCAAGTGTGGGCGGGCAGGAGATGCCGGCGGGTGTATTTTCGGTGCACTCGCCGTTGCGGGCTAGATGCCAGCCGGTAGGGCGGGTTCGCTGGTGATTGCGAACAATACGTCGATGGTCTTCTCAAAGGAAGATAAGCCTCCGGCAACTTCCCGCAAAGTCAGGCGGTCTCAACCGGTCGATGCAACACACCATCTGATATGAATTCGATTTCTAAAGGTGGTGTTTATGGCACAAGGAAAAGGGAACAGGCTTTCCACTGAGCAGCGGATCGAGATGTGGCGGCGCTGGAAGGCGGGCGAGTCGTTGCATGACATTGGGCGAGCCTTCGGTAAGGGGCATGGTTCCATTCGGTTCCTGTTGACGCAGCGCGGCGGGATCGTTCCTCCCGCTCGTCGGCGTTCACCGCGGACTCTGACGCTGGCCGAGCGGGAAGACATCTCACGAGGAATCGCAGCCGGTTCGACGATCCGGGAGATAGCCAGCAGGTTGCAACGTCCTGTGTCCAGAGTGTAATTTTCTTGTAGCCTGCCGCGCGCGCGAAGTACGTGCACTCGTCTACCAAGGCCTTGCCGAGGCCTCTGGCGCTCGCTTCGACGAGCAGCAGGCGCAGCTTTCAGCGACGACAGGATTTCCGAACAGCCTGGCGGGTGGCATGCATCGCAGCTTGTGTGCCTGACCTCAACTTCCACGATCTTCGCAGGACCGCTATCAGGAACATGCGCCGGGCTGGCATTCCCCAAGTTGTGCGAATGAAAATCAGCGGTCGCAAGACCGATAGCCTCGAACGTCGCTATTCGATCACTGATAACGAGGATATTGAGAATGCTCGCGAGTTGATGGAAAAGCGTTCCTCTATCGCAAAGATCGAAATGAAGCCGAGGTAACTCAACATCATAGCGACTGGAAATCAGGATCTATTCCGGGCATGAACTGCATGCGCTTGTAGCTTCCTTTAATCATCTTCCTATGAAACTTTGAGAACACCTCTACAACGTCGTCCTTGGTGCCAAGGAACTCGTCGCCCTGACTGGTCTCCAAACTGTGTTTAACCTCTCCGTTTATCTGCCACTGACGAATGAGTGCATACACCCAAGGCCCGGGGGTGCCGGGTTTATCGTATTGCGCATGAAATTCAGCCTGTGGTCGTTTCTTGAGAGGACCTAATAACGTCCCGGCATTCTGCTCTGCTAAAGCCTCTCCGGCCGCTTGCAGGAAGATTTTAGCTTTCGGTTCTGCCTTCTTTGAAAGTCTGGCTTGCTGCCAAGTGGTGGCGGCTCGATTGGCTCTCCGTGCAGTACGCGAAGCAAACTGTCATATTCATCTTCGCGGATGGGATCGTCGGTGAGATTCACATCCATGCGGCTTTTGAGATATATGGGTGTCGCAGTTTTATACGTACCGCTCCGGAGAACCGGCAGAAATTTATTGGTTAGAATGTCCTCTGCCATCTGACCTGTAATCACTGTCGACTCGTATCCAACACCACCTTCCCGATTGTCGGCTCGCTTGGCATATTTGTCCGTGCAGATGACGATCACGAAATCGCTTGTAGCGATAGCTTGTTCCATGAAGTGGGTTTTGTCTTGTCCGGGTTTTAGGTACCACGTATCGAGGATTGTTTCGCCGCTCTCGCCCTGTAGTCGTACCGCAAACTTCAACACCCATGCTTTATGCTCCGGGCAATCCCACGAATACGATATGAAGGCACGCGGTGCTGTAGAAGTAGGTTTTGCGAGAGGGATGTCTGTAGCTGCGGCGGGTGTCTGGATCTCCTGCTGGAGCAGATATTCCTTGCCTTCGTCGCTTACCTTGTGAAAGCCGAACCGGACACATCGACGAGGTATCCTTCATTGACCAGTTTCGTCCACGAGGCGCCAAGCAAATGTTCTTTTGACGGCTGATTTGTCGACCTCTTGGTAGCCGAAGGCAAGTCCATAAGGGTCACCCGTCAGGATGAGATTATGTTTGCTAAGCGCACTGGTATCGCGACGACCTATCTTTTCGAGCCTTGCCAGAAGAAGTCGCGATTTCTGCTCTAAGGGCAGCTTCTTCAGTGTTCAAGGGTAGGAGCGGTTCAGACAGGGCGTTCGCGGGGTCGTTCATTTCAGAACATTACATTGATGGCCTTCCTGAAGTGGTCTTGCAGCGGAACGGCGATAGTCGGGATACAGGGGATACTCAGTTTTCCTGGAATCAGCGACTTGAGGCTCCAAGATACCCGGTGATACACTCATCTTTAGGTTGAGGTGCTAGCGCCGCAAGGCATAGGGTTCAAGTCCCCTCGTCCGCACCAATCCAAAGAATCAATGAGATATGAGAAGGCCAGCCCTAATCGGCTGGCCTTATTTCCTGACACCGTAACGGCTTTTGTAACGGTTGCAAAAAAGGGCCGTTACAACTACAGCCTATTGATCCGCCTGATCACTAGATCGGATTCGCTTGGACCAAGTATCAAGGACATCGGCGGAACGTCCCGACGAAATGATCGGCCAGCGTGAGGTAGCGAAGGTTGTTAACCCGCAGGCGGTATGCGCCGATCCCCTGGTGTAAAACAAAATAATGCCCAACCGCCCGACCCTGGCCCTCCTCGCACTCTCCGCGATCCTCCCCGCCACACTCTCCGCACAAACCATCGCCGCCAAAACCACCGGCATGAAGCACCTCGACGGCTATCTCCCACTCGACTGGGACGCCAAGACAGGCAAGCTCTACCTCGAAATTCCTCATCTCGACGCCACAGGCCACAGCCCAGAGCTCATCTACACCCACTCCCTCCCGTACGGCACCGGCTCCAACGATCTCGGCCTCGATCGCGGCCAAATCTCCTCCGGCGAAGTCCTCCACTTCGAGCGCACTGGTCCCAAAGTCCTCCTCGTCGAACCAAACCAATCCTTCCGCTCCACCTCCACCGACCCGCTCGAGCAGCTAGCCGTCCGCCAGTCGTTCCCCGAGTCCATCCTCTACGGCTTCAAGGTCGAAGCCGAGGACCCCAACGGCGCCGTCCTCATTGACGCAACTAACTTCTACCTCCGCGACGCCCACTGCGTCGCCGAAACACTCACCACCACCAAGCAAGGCACTTACAAACTCGACCCCGACCGCTCCACCATCGCCCTCGACGCCACCAAAGCCTTCCCGAAAAACACCGAAGTAGAATCCATCCTCACCTTCACCACCGACGATCCCACCAAAGCCGAGTTCGTCAATAACGTCACCCCCGATGCCCACGCCCTCACCCTCCGCGAGCACCAGTCCTTCATCGAACTTCCCGGCCCCGGCTTCGCCCCTCGCCGCTTCGACCCACGCACCGGCTACTTCCCCGCCAGCTATCGCGACTACGCCGTTCCACTAGGCGCCCCACTCGACCAGCAATTCATCATCCGCCACCGCCTCATCAAAAAAGATCCCTACTGCAAACAAAACTGTGAAGCCGTCACCCCCATTCAGTACTACGTCGATCGCGGCGCCGCCGAGCCCATCCGCACGGCGCTCCTCGAAGGCGCGCGCTGGTGGGATCAAGCTTTCCAGGCCGCAGGCTGGGCCAAAGGCACCTTCCGCGTCGACATCCTCCCCGCCGACGCCGACCCCATGGACATCCGCTACAACATCATTCAGTGGGTCCATCGCTACACCCGCGGTTGGAGCTACGGCTCCGCCGTCGTCGACCCGCGCACCGGCGAAATCATCAAAGGCAACGTAACCCTCGGCTCCCTCCGCAGTCGCCAGGACTACCTCATCGCCGAATCCCTCCTGAGCCCCTACGAGAACGGCAAACCCCTCCCCCCCGCAAACGATCCCATGCTTGCGATGGCTCTAGCCCGCACTCGCCAGCTAGCAGCGCATGAAACCGGCCACACCCTCGGCCTCGCGCACAACTTCGCCGCCAGTTCCTTCCCCCACACCCCCGAAGAGTCCGTCTCAGTCATGGACTACCCCCACCCCTACATCACCCTCAACAAAGAAGACATCCCCACCCTCTCCGAAAGCTACGCCGTCAACATCGGCATCTGGGACAAGGTCGCCATCGACTACGGCTACCGCGAGTTCGACTCCGCCGGCAAACCAACAGAAGACCCCGCAGCCCTCAACAACATCCTCAATGCCAGCGAAAAAACCGGCCTCCTCTACATCACCGACGAAGACGCCCGCCCCCTCGGCGGCGCCCACCCCCGCGCCCATCTCTGGGATAACGGCACCGACCCCGCCGACGAACTGGACCGCATCCTCACCATCCGCACCGCAGCCCTAGCCCGCTTCAACCAGAACGCCATCACCACAGGTACGCCCATGGCACAGCTCGAAGACACCCTCGTCCCCCTCTACCTCCTCCACCGCTACCAAACCGAAGCCGCCGTCAAAGAGATCGGCGGCCTCGACTATCGCTACAACCTCCGCGGCGACGCCCAGTCCAACCCCGAGATCGTCCCCTCCGCCGAGCAGAAAAAAGCCCTCACCGCCGTCCTCAAAACTCTCTCCCCCGAAACCCTCACGCTGCCCGAGCCGCTCTTAAAAATCCTCCCACCCCGTCCACCCGGCCTCCCACGCACACGCGAATCCTTCCCCTCTGAAACTGGCCTAACCTTCGACCCCATCGCCACCGCCGAATCTGCCGCAGACCTCACCCTCAACGTCCTCCTCGACCCCGCTCGCGCCTCCCGCCTCGTCCAGTACCACATGCGCCTCGCCGACTCCCCCTCCCTCCGCGGCGTCCTCGAAGCCATCTCCAAAACTACCGCCGAGCGCCCCGAAGGCGGCCACACCATGTCCTCCGAAGTAGAACGCGCCGTCGAATTCCGCGCCCTGGAAGCCATGCTCTCGCTCGCCGTCAACCCCCAAGCCTCCACGCAGGCCCGCGCCATCGCCCGGTCTCACATCAACGATCTCCTCAAGCAGTGGACCACCGCCGCCCCACTCACCGACACCGCCGAAGCCATCCACCGCGCCGCCCTCATCGATCGCATCAACGACTTCAACCGCGATCCCGCCAAGTTCATCCCCGCCAAACCCATCGAAGCCCCACCCGGCATGCCCATCGGCAACGCCGACGACTTCTAGAGGCGTGCCGCGATACGCGCATTTTCCGAATCTGTGGGGATGGATGATTTTCCTCAAATATCGTCACCTGAGCGTGGAAGTCTCAGCGACTGCCTTCCTCTTCACGTCTCCGAGAGAACGACCGCAGTTACATGGCGCATCGCCGACCAAAACCTTTCTCTACGTACCTCCCGCCCGCTTCGTAAAAAGCGACAAAAAGGGTAGGTATCGCCCTCGATATCGGAGAGCGGTGCCAGAATATCGCCACTAGTTTCTGCGCAACGATAGTTTCCCTGCTCCAACAGCGAGAGGGCATCACGATGGATTGTGAACGCCCTCGTCCACTCATTCTGTCGCCTTGTAGCATCCCGTCGTTTGTCGTTCTCGAAAGAGAGCGATCAGAACAGAATGCGACCGCCCAGCTGGATGATGCGCATGTTGGTATTCGTCGCCTGACCTGAGATGACGCCGAAAGTACCGGTGTTGTTGAGGGTGGCCGCAGGCTGCCCCATGTTTACCATGTTGAAGACGTTGGTCGCTTCACCACGGAACTGGAACCTTACGCGCTCATAGATTGAAAAGTCGCGGAATATAGCGGCATCGACGTTGCGATAGCCTGGGCCATCAAGCGAATTGGCCCGAACCGTGCCATCGCGATCTCCCGCGCCTGCACCTGCCGGACAGCCTGTCGAGGCCACCTTGCAATATGCTGTCGTGTCGAACCACTGCAACCTGGAGACGGAGCGATTCCGGCTGGTATTGAGCACGTTCTCACGCTTCCCTACCGCGACGTTCGGACGATCGTTAGTGTTGCCGTCCATGTTGTCGTCGGTGCCGCTGGTGATGTTGAATGGAAGACCGCTGCGAAGTGTGACGATGGCCGAGATCGACCAGCCGTTCAGCAGCGTGCGTACGACAGGCTTGAAGCCACCGAAGTAATCTGGCTTCCACACACCCGATGCGACAAACTGGTTGCGGATGTCGTTGTCGGTGCGCTGCCGCTCGAGCGACATCATCCGATAATCCTCAGGGATGGTGGCGTTGCTATTGCCGATGTTGCCTTGCGTCTGCAGCGAGGCGCTCGCCAGAGCCTTGGCCCAGATGTAGAACCCGCTCACGCTGATGTGGTTGCTGAGGCGTTTATCTACCGAGATCTGCAGACCATTGTAGTTTGTGTTCTGACCATCTTCGATGACGTATCCGTTGCTCATGTACTTCGAATTAATGGCTGGATTTGCGCACGCCGTTCCCGAGCCAAACGGAATCGCGTCGAAAGGACGACGGCAGTTGTAGTTTGAGGTCGTGTTCAGAGCCGGATTGTCGGTGTTGTAGATCGGATCGTTCTCGTCGATGTAGAGCGGCAGTTTGCGGCTGAACGCACCCGCATAGTTGATGGTAACGGCAAGGTCCTTCGCAAGCTGCTGCTGCATGCCGAAGTTCACCTGCACGTTGTACGGCCACCGCATGCCCTCCTGCAGGAAAACCAAGGAGGCGGGCGAGACATAGCGCGGATTAGTCTTACTATAGACATACGGGAAAGGCGAGGTGCAGCCCGCAAAGTCCTGGCAGTCGGTCGAGTAGATATGTTGCAAGCTGGTGACGTGACTGAACGCGGCCGTCTCGCGAACAGCAAAGGGCTGGAAGTTCTGCGGCAGCATCCACTCGTTGCCTGCGATGCTGTTGAAGAAGAGACCGGCGCCGCCATGAAAGACCGTATGGCCGTTGTTGTACGGGTCGTAGGCAAAGCCGACGCGCGGCGAGAAGTGGTTGTAGTTTGTATCCACACCACCCTGCGGAACACCGGGATCACCGGGGAAGAGCTGGCCCAGCATGGCGTTCGGCGAGACAGTCGACTGTACGCCGGGACGGAAGATGGCGTAGCGTCGCTGTGTATCCGTGGGTGCCGTCTGCACGTCGTATCGCAGGCCAAGGTTCAGCGTAAGCGTAGGTAGCGCCCGGAAGTCGTCCTGCGCGAAGAAGCCGTAGTTCCAGTAGTTGGCGTTTGCATCATCGGGCGAGTCCTGTCCCATCGTGTTCGGGTGTCCAATCAAAAAGTCTGAAATGGCTGCGCCGGTTTTGTTGTAGGTCGCCAGAGACGATGCAGTGGTGGGGACCGTGGTGCTGGTAAAGCTGAAGGTTCCGTAGTTGTTCAGCAAGGTCTCAAGACGGTCTTTTTCAAGATAGACTTCGCCGCCGATAGAGAGCGAATGACGGCCCTTCGTCGTGTTGTAGACATCGCGGAGACCGTAGACGTTGTCGCCTGCAACCGGTCCACTGATCGCGTTGGCGAGATGGAAGAAGTTCGCAACGTTGATATCCGGCAATGACGGGGTTCCCTGAACGTTCAGGTCGGATCCATACGAAGCGAGCGAGATGTCAGGATTACTAATACGCCCGCCCATCATGCGGGTGTAACTCAGCCAGATCTGGTTGACCGACCGTGGGGAGATGGTCCAGACATCGCTGACGTTGGCGTTCTGCTGACGATAGTCGTAGTCGTTTACCGCCCATCCGGGAAGATTCGAGCCGGATGGAAGATTCTCTTGTGCGCCGTTCGACTGGTAGTAGGAGACGGTGAGGCGATGCGCGGCCGCAAGCTGATGCTCGACCTTGATGAGGAACTCGTCGGTCTGGTTGGGCAAACCTTCGTTTCCAATGAAGCGATTGTCGGTGCGGCCGGGAGTTGGTAGCGGCACATTTTTCGCAAGGACCGCCGCGGCTACCGGATCGGGTTGATAGTTCGGGTCCAAATCAAGGCGATTTCCTGCCACGGGCTTGTGGGTGATGGGATCGTAGACCTGAAACTGGCCACCAAAAGCAGTCGAAGACTGACCCTGTCCCGGCAGATTCTCGGAGAAGTTTCCCGCACGCTGCAGTTGATCAGGAACGACGGTGTTGAAGTTCACAGGGCTGATCTGGCGCAGACCCGCGTAACTGCCGAAGAAGAATGTCTTGTCCTTCCAGATAGGGCCGCCGAGTGTTCCGCCGAAGCGATTGATGTGTTCCGGCGTACGCGTCGTTTGTAGCCATGCATTCGAGTTGAAGTTTGTCTCCTGGTGGAACTCGAAGACAGAACCGTGCATCTGGTTCGTACCGGATTTGGTCAGCACAGTGATGATTCCGGCGCCTGTTCGACCGTATTCCGCGTTGAAATTGCTAGTCTGCACGGCGAATTGATCGATCGCATCTGGGTTTGGCAGCACGTTTCCGGTATTGCGCAGACCGGTCATATTGATGCCGCCGTCCAGGTAGTAGGTCACCTGGCCAACCATGTTGTCGGAGGAACCATTGATGATCACGTGTTGGGCGGGAAATCCGACAGTGTTTTCTGGAGGTCCCGCCGCCTGCACCCCGGGTGTGAGGTTTAGCAGTTGGTACACGTTACGGCCCACGATTGGGAGGTTGTCGACCTCGCGGTTGTCCACCGTTTTCCCGAGCACCGAGCTTCCGAGGTTGACCAGCGGCACTTCCGCCGTAACCTCGACCACGGAGTTGTCGCCGCCAATCTGAAGCGGCAGGTTGATGTTCGCCTCCTGCGTCGCGGTCAGTACGATACCGCTCTGCACCAGATCCCTGAAGCCGGCTGCTGACGCCTTCACGGTGTAGGGACCGACGGGCAGAAATTCTGCCCTATACTCACCTCGGGCATTTGAGGTCGTAGTCCGAACAAAATTGGTTGTCTTTTGGGTAATCGTAATGGTTGCGTTCGGAATTACCGCTCCGGTTGTGTCGACTACGTTTCCAAACATGGTTGCGGTGCTGAGCTGCGCCGACGCTCCGCCAACCAACGACAGCAAACACGCCAAGCACAATAACAAACTTTTCACTAGTCTTCTAAAAACCATTTCAGCCCCTCTGCCTCGAAAATGACACTCTCTGGTCGCCGCCGATTGTCCTGCTTTCACTTCACCGATACTCGCGACGCCATCCTCTTCTTACTTCGATCAAAAATCTCTTCCCTTGTCGGGTTTTGTTGCAACGACGAACATAAGAAACTTCTGTATATACAACTGTCAAGAATTAAAATTTTTGTAGTGCTTTTTTTCCCGAAAATCACCTTGTTCGAGATGGCCCACCGAAGGAGGCCGGCTATTGCCGGATCTGCCTCGGACTGTGTTTGTGGGTGCTCTCCATCAGCTCGCTGCCGGCCAGGAGAAAGCCGCCCACGCCGTATACATAGCTGGAAGAAGGTGTAAAGGAGTCGGGTGCGGCGCCGATTGGTTGAATCGCGCCCAGTCTGCCGTCTGCATAGATGTGCTTCACCATGCCCGCCCACGAGCGCTCCACGACCGGCCGAAATGTCTTTCTATCGAGGATGCCTTCATTGATTCCCCACGCTATCGCGTAGGTGAAGAACGCTGAACCTGAGACCTCGGAGGCCATGTACGCATCCGGATCAAGCAATCCCGTCTTCCAGAGCCCATCTGCCGTCTGAAGCTGCGCGATCCGCGTTGCCATCTCGCGAAATTGAGCCACGTAGCGATCTCTCGTCGGATAATTCTTCGGCATGAACTGAAGTACGTTCACCAGTCCGCCGAGGACCCATCCATTTCCGCGCGCCCAGAACAGAGGTTTGCCGTTTTTTTCTTTTTCGGTGAGATAACGGGCGTCTCGAAAGAAGAGGTGTTCTGCGGGCGAATATAGCAGGTCTGAGGTCACCTGCCAGTTTCGGTCGAGCGTTTCGAGATACTTGCTATCCCCGGTGATGGCGTACATCCTGACAAGTACGGGTGGCGCCATGAACAGCGCATCGCACCACCACCAGGTTGGCTTGCTCGCAACCACGGGCTCAGCACCCAGACGATCCATGATCTCCTTGGTCGCCGCCATACGCACAGGCTCCCTCTTGAGACGATAGAGGTCTAGATAGGCCTGACCGATCGCCTGATCGTCGGCATGCGGAAAGCGCGTATCTAGCAGCTTCCACTCAAACCCTTCACTGATCTTTGTGACCGCGTCGGAATACTTCGGATCACCAATAGCCCGTGAAGTTGCAAGCAGACCGTCATAGAGCGCAGCGTAGGTCCACTGTTGGTTGAATCTCCCTTTCGCGTCCTTAAGCTGCCAGTCGGCCACCTTGCGCATGACGCGTTCGATGTCAGCTCGATCCAGCTTTGCGGACAAATCTGACGCGAGTGGCCCGGGATCTGTCGGCGCATCGCCGCTGGCCTGTCGATCAACCGTCGTTCCTTGCTGCGGTCCTGCGGCACGCTGCGCAAAACACCGGATTTGCGAGGTTGAAACTGAAAATAGGAACAAAGAGATGAGAAAGGACTGACGATTCAAAGATGCCTCACAGGTGACAACCGGGTGACCGTTTTGACAATCGACTACGCCTGCGAATATATCAGTGCTTAGGGTTATGCAGCATCTTTGAACTAAATCAGAGTTTGGGCCACAAACACTTCATGCATGTAATCTCGCGCCGCCAGTTCCTGATGTCTACGCTTCCAACCGCAGCAGCCGCGGTGCTTCCAGTTGCTCCCGCATGGTCACGCGCCCTGGCAGAACTGCAAACGCCGGAAGGCAGCACGGCCGCCGCGGAGCGGATCACCGATGGGTGGGAGTATCTCGAGGGCTCACTCGATGGACCATGGCAGGTCTGGAATAGTTCGGAGATTGCCACGTGGAGCAAAGTCAGTCTGCCCCACTGCTTCAATCACTACGACGGTTGCGATCCGGACACTCCCGCATATCGTGGCATCGGCTGGTATCGCAGGCATATCGCGGTCACGAATCCTTATCCGAAGGGCCGGACCATACTTCATTTCGCCGGCGCGGGCCAGACGACGGATGTTTTTCTTGGCGAGTCTCATCTAGGACATCACGTTGGCGGATATGGCGAGTTTGCCGTCGACATTACGTCGCAGGTTCAAAAGCCTGGCGCAGACCTGCGGCTCGCAATCCGTTGCGACAACGGCCGCGACCTCGATCGCATGCCTTCGGATGTGAGTGATTTTACGTTATACGGAGGCCTATACCGGCATGTCAGTGTCGTCTACCTGCCGGAGTTCTCACTTGAAGCCGTTCACGTGCATATCGAACTGAACACCACCCGCGATGCCGCGGAGGTTACAGTTACCGGGCGTCCCAATGGCTCGATGTTCCCTTCGGATTCTCTGCTCAAAGTGGAGCTCGTTGCGCCAAACGGCCAACTCATACACGAGGGCTCCATCACTTGGGCGAACGCAGAACCGGCTAAGACGGCTTTCGATGGAGAGCGTGTCTTGAGCGGCTTCAGCCTTCCCTCTCCCGATCTCTGGTCACCATCGAATCCGCATCTTTATCAGTGCCGTGTCACTTTAACTGTAGAAGGAACAAAACACTCGCTGACAGAGCGATTCGGTGTGCGTTCCGTCGAGTTTCCCGAAGGCGGACCATTTCTGCTCAACGGAAAGAGACTGCTACTGCGTGGCACCCACCGGCATGAGGATCATGCAGGATATGCCGCCGCCCTGCCCGATGAGATCGTTCGACGAGAGATGCGGATGATTCGGGAAATGGGAGCTAACTTCATCCGGCTCGCGCACTATCAGCAATCAAGACTCGTGCTGGAGTTATGCGACGAGTTGGGCCTGCTTGTATGGGAGGAGTTGCCATGGTGCCGCGCAGGTGTTGGATCAGATCGTTGGCAGACTCTAGGCCGCGAGAAGTTGCGCATCATGATCGACCAACACATCAACCATCCTTCGGTCATCTTCTGGGGTCTCGGCAATGAGGATGACTGGCCGGGCGAGTATCCATCCGTCGATGAGGCTGCGATTCGCGGCTATATGACAGAACTTAATACACTCGCCCATCAGCTCGATCAATCGCGGTACACGTCATATCGGCGTTGCGACTTCGCCCGCGATATTCCCGATGTCTACAGTCCCTCGATCTGGGCCGGCTGGTATGGTGGGCTTTACACGGATTATCAGCATTCACTTGAGACACAGCGCAAACGTGTCGGCCGATTCATCCACATCGAGTGGGGTGCGGACAGTCATGCACGCCGTCACTCCGAAGATCCAAACCGCGGCATCTTCGGAGTCTCCGCGGGAGCCAACACGGCTGAGCGCGGACTTGCCTACGAGAACCACGGGGGTGTAGCTCGCGTCTCGCGTGACGGTGACTGGTCGGAGACCTATGCATGCGATCTCTTCGACTGGCACCTGAAGACTCAGGAGTCGCTGCCGTGGCTTGCCGGTACGGCTCAGTGGATATTCAAGGACTTCACCACACCGCTGCGCGTGGAGAACCCGGTCCCTCGCGTAAATCAGAAGGGGCTCGTCGAGCGGGACATGACGCCGAAAGAAGCCTACTATGTCTTCCAGTCTTATTGGAGCGCGACTCCAATGGTACGTCTCTACGGGCATACATGGCCGGTCAGATGGGGAGCTTCGGATGAAAAGAAGACGATCCGGGTTTATTCGAATTGTCCCCAAGCAGAAGTCTTTTTGAACGGCACCTCGCTCGGCGTCAAACACCGCAACCCCGACGATTTTCCATGTGCAGGACTACGCTGGCTGGCTTCGTTTCGAAAGGGACGTAATGAGCTACGCGTTGTCGCGCGGCCACACGAAGGCAGAGAGGTCGCCGATGAGCTGAGCTTTGAGTACCAGACTGAGTCCTGGGGCAAGCCGGCGAAGTTCGAGCTGCGTGAGATCGCACGCGATCAGGGACAGATTACCTGCCAAGCGACGCTTCACGATGCAAACGGTGTGCTCTGCCTCGACGCTGCTCATCCGGTGCGTTTCACACTCGCGGGAGAAGGCGCGCTGATCGATAACCTTGGCACCTCGACTGGATCACGGGCGGTGCAGCTCTATAACGGTCGCGCAGAGATCTCAATCGCCAGCGTGCGTGGCGAAGTGAGCTTGGCTGTCTCCTCTCCATCACTACCTACAACGCTGTGCAAACTCTCCGGCTAACGCCAAACTTCGTCAATTCCCTCTTTTAGGCTCACTTCTTCCACAGACGTAATGAATCTGAGGTACGCTTACATCCATCGATGAGCACGCAACGATTCCGCAATCGAAAACATGAGACGGCCGCTTCGAACAAGACCCCGCGACAAATTAATCGTAATCTGATCTTCAACCTGGTCCGGACGAAACAGCCTGTCAGCCGTGCGGATTTATCCCGTCTGACAGGCCTCCAACGCAGCACGATCTCACTCATCGTCGAAGAACTCATAAAGAACGGATGGCTCGTTGAAGGCTCGATTGGAAAGCTTCCTCGTGGCCGCAACCCGACGTTTCTGGGACTCAACCGCAGCCGTGCGATTCTTGCAGTCGATATCCATCCCACGCAAACAACCATCGCGGTTGCGGACATCGAAGGCAGGATCATCTCGCAGCAAGTTCTGATGCTGCCGCAAGACGCGAATAAATCCCTGCACGCCATTGTGGGCGCTATCCGCAAGATCCAGCTCTTTCATGAAGAGTTGTCGTTTTATGGGATAGGCATCTGTCTGCCAGGACGTACCGATCTGAATTCGAAGAAGCTCATCTTCGCGCCGAACCTGAAGTGGCCGGTACTGGCGTTGAAACAGAAGATGGAGCGCGCTACCGGGCTGCGCGTCAAGATGGACAACGTAGCAAATGCGTGCGCGCTCTCGGAGGTATGGTTTCAGAGCAGCGATGGACAGCACGATCTTGTGGTCGTCAATGTCTCCGAGGGTATCGGTACCGGCATTTTTGTGAACGGCAAGCTGCTGCGCGGAGAGAGAGGAATGGCCGGCGAGTTCGGCCATATCCAGATCAAGCCGGATGGACCGTTGTGCGCCTGTGGGAACTATGGCTGTTGGGAGACGCTGGCGTCAAATCGCGCCGCAGTCTCGTTTTATACGAAGGCCCGCAATCCTCACACACCACCGACCTTCGAAGCACTCGTCAAGATGAGCCAGAGTGGCGATCAATCGGCGACCCAGGCTCTTACCCAGATGGCCAAATATCTTGGGCGGGGCATTCGAATAATCTCGGTTGCGCTCGCGCCTAAAGAGATCGTCGTGGTAGGTGAGATTACGACGGCGTGGCACAGCTTCGGATCGATCATTGAAGACCAGCTCAAGAACAACGCATTCACCAAGATCCCGATTCTACGTCCCGCCTATGACGGCAACACTGCGCGCCTTCGCAGCGCCGTCGCGCTCGTGCTGAGCGAAGATCCCGCGTGGACTGAATAATTTCCCGGCAGAGGAGAGGTGTGTTTTTATGAGTATTCTCGATCGTTTTCGTCTAGATGGAAGACTCGCGCTGGTGACCGGCGCGGCCAGCGGCCTAGGCGCGGCCATTGCAGTTGCGCTGGCAGAGGCCGGGGCCTCTGTTGCCTGCCATGGGAATCGTCGCCCGGCGGATGAGACCAGCGAACGGATTCGTGCCATGGGTCGTAAATCGCTGAGTTTCGTGGCAGATCTCGGTCGCACGGATGGCGCCAATACGCTGTACGCCGCGGTCGAGACGGGCATGGGCAAGCCGGACATTCTCATCAATAACGCCGGAACGATCCACCGCGAGGCCGCAGAGCAATATGGAGCCGAGGCGTGGGCACAGGTGCTGCAGGTTAATCTTTCGAGCGTCTTTCGGCTCTGCCAGCTCGCCAGCATCTCGATGCTCGAGCAGCGCCGCGGCAAAATCATCAATATCGCTTCGTTGCTCTCGTTCCAGGGCGGAATTCGGGTGCCCGCGTACGCTGCCTCGAAGGGTGGTGTTGCGCAGCTAACGAAAGCGCTCGCCAACGAGTGGGCCGACAGGAACGTGCAGGTTAACGCGATTGCGCCCGGCTACTTCAGTACAGACAATACGACGGCGCTGCGCAACGACGAGGTTCGAAGTCGTCAAATCCTCGAACGCATTCCTGCAGCTCGCTGGGGCGAACCGGAAGACCTCGCTGGCGCGGCCGTCTTTCTTGCCTCTCCCGCGAGCAACTACGTCACGGGCGAGGTTCTAGTTGTCGATGGGGGCTGGCTCTCTCGTTAGAAGAGGGCCTCCACTCTTACTCCTTCACCTTGACGACCACCGCGCTGAACTGCTCGCCGGGCGCCAGGATGAGCTGATGCGGCGTTCCTGCGGGGACATGCACGACGTCTCCCTTCGCGACGGCGTGAGTCCGCCCGCCTTCGATAGCTGTGCCCTGGGTCTCGCCACCGTCCTTCGTCTTAGGGTTCTGCACTGTGCCGCCGGTGATCAACGTCGCTTTGCCACCAGTCACAAAGAAAATGTCGTCGAAGTGTTCATGAATCTCGGCGCCGCCACTTTTGGCGCGCAGCGATAGCTTGATCGCGTGCGAGCCGTAGTCGCCCAGCGTGGCTCCTCCGCTGCCCTTGGACTTTGCATCGGCTGCGAGCCCGGAAAACTGCGTAGCTACGTTCGCGGAGGAAAACACTTCGGCATCTTTGCTGGGTTGCCCAAGAGCCGGGAAGCTCAACGCTGCGACTGCAGCGCAGAGAACAAAGTTTCTCATCGTTCACTCCTAAAAAATCGAATGAAGTTCATGCCAAGGTTTAACGCAACGTTGTCAGCGGCGCTGGGTCCATATCTGCGTAATCTTGGTTCTCGCCGCCCATGCCCCAGCAAAAGCTGTAGGCCTGCGAACCGGCTCCGGCGTGGATCGACCAGCCGGGCGAGATAACGGCCTCACGATCTTCCACGAAGAGATGACGCGTCTCGTGGGGCTGGCCCATCAGGTGAAACACGCGAGCCTCCGGCGCGAGACTGAAGTACATATAAACTTCAGACCGGCGCATGTGAGTATGGGCGGGCATCGTGTTCCACACACTACCCTTCTCGAGGTGGGTTACACCCATCACAAGCTGGCAGCTTCTCGCCCCTTCAAGGTGGATGTACTTGCAGATCGATCGGCGATTGGCAGTCTCCACAGAGCCTAGCATCACGGGCGTGACCTCTTGCTTGCGGATCAGCGTCGTCGGCCACGCAGTATGGGCAGGATAGCTGAGCAAATAGAACGCCGCCGGGGCGTTCGTGTCGAGCGATTCGAAGATCACATCGCGGCTGCCGCGTCCGATGTAGAGACAGTCGAGCGAATCCATCGGATATACTTGGCCGTCGACACGGATCTGCCCCTTACCCCCAATGTTCAGGGCGCCAAGCTCGCGGCGCTCCAGGAAGTACTCCGAACGAAGCATCGTCTCGTTCGCGAGCGGCACGGAGACGTTGATAGGTGAGGCCATGCCTATGATGGTCCTATCCAGATCGACGTAGCACATGCTTAAATTCTGCGGTTGATGCAGCCCCTTCACAAGAAATGTGTCCCTCAGCTCTGAGGTCGTCATGGTCGGAAACCGCACGGCATCCGCCATCTGATAAAGCCTCATCGATTCTGCCTCTCTCGCTTCAAGAATCTTCTCTAGTCAAATAATCTTAAGATCAAACTTTATGCTTTGCCTTCGGCAGGGCAAAGTATACCAAATAAGCATGGCGATGCGACAACCTTCGCACATGCTGCCGAGGAGGAGACGATATGGAACGACCTGAAGAATGCTGTCGCTCTATACTGCAGCGACTTCGAGTCGTTTATCCCATTGACAACAAGAGTCGAGGATCAATAAGTTGATTCACTGCACGGCGATTGAACCTCTCACGTTCGTCGAAAGGTGTCGATCGCACGCGCGCTTGCCAATACAACTCGGGAGGCTCACCATGCGCCATCGCTTCATTTGCAAGATTAGCGTCAGAGCATTCGCAGCAGCCGCTCTGCTTTTGATCGCCTCTCCGGCAATCCAGGCATACGCCCAGACGCCGGCAGACAAGACCCTTCCCCCGAACACCCGCTTCTTTGTCCCACAACCTGCTGATGGCTCCATTCAACAGGCTGTCGGGCTGCTCGAGAAGTTCCAACTCAAAAACGCTCTCCTGATCGCTGAAATGGAGGCCACCCCGCAGGCTGTCTGGCTCACGGGCAATACTCCAGCACAAACTGCCACTACCGTTACGAGTACACTGCGCCAAGCCAACTTTCAACGGGCAATTCCAGTCTTCGTTCTTTACAACATTCCCGGCCGTGACTGCGGAAGCTACTCCGCAGGCGGCGCCGAGAATACGGCCGACTACGAAGCCTGGATCGACGCCATCGCCGGCGCCGTTGGCAATCAAGAGGTCGTCATCGTGCTGGAGCCTGACGCCATCGCCGACCTTCCCAGCGACTGCGGATACGATCCCACCGTCGTGGATATCCCGCAAGCCGTCTCCAATCGCTATGCCCAGATCAACTACGCCATCACTCGGCTTGAGCAGCAGCCTCAGACCAGTGTGTACATTGACGGCGGCAACGCCCATTGGCAGGCCGTTCCTGTCATTACTCAGCGCTTGATCACCGCAGGCGTTCAACAGGCCCAAGGTTTCTTCTCCAACGTCTCGAACTACAACCTCTCTACCTACGAGTCGAAGTTCGACACCTGGGTCTCATCCTGCATCGCCTTCGGTATGAATCCTGCCGATGGTGGCTGGCGCCTCGGCAACTACTCCTACTGTGCGAGCCAGTATTACTCTCCGCTCGGCACGGTGAACCCCGACGACATTACCACCTGGGTTTACACCGACGAGTGGTTTCAGCAGAACATGGGCAGCGCAGTCCCGAGCACTCACTTCGTCATCGACACGAGCCGCAATGGACAAGGCCCCTTCAACGCAGCCAGCTACGCCAACCCGCCTTACAACCAGCCCTCATCCGTGATAACGACCCTGAACAACGGAGGCTGGTGCAACCCACCTGCCCGTGGTCTGGGTGCTCCCCCGACAGCGAAGACGGGCATTGCCCTGCTGGACGCTTACCTATGGGTTAAGACTCCTGGCCAGTCCGACGGCACCTGCGACTCTGCTGGTGGCGCACGAGCATGGGACTACGGCGTCTATGAACCCGCCGGATGGCCCACCACCGCCGCGCAACAGGCGATCTTCGATCCGCTCTGGGGACTCGACGATCCGATAGCAGGTGCGTGGTTCCCTCAGCAGGCGCTCGACCTTGCCCAACGCGCCAACCCGCCGCTCCATTAGCCAGCCTGCCTCCCGCTCAACACAATGCCGCTACTTCCATATTCAAGTAGCGGCATTCGGGTGTATGCCTCCCAGGATAGCCTACGAGCCATTCAAGACTCACCATACGTGAGTGGCTACCACAATTGGAGCTCCGACACGTCCATTCACCACATCGACACGAAGCACAACCTCAACATTCTTGTCGCGCCAGTTCCATCCCACCTGCCGATTGAAATGCTCGAGCAGATCAGGAGACGTTGCAAACTGTGACGCTGCATCCGTGCCGAAGCGTTGGAGACCCGCGATGGCAACAACCATACTGTCCGTTGAGGGATTGCGGAACCTCGCCACAAGCGCATAGTCGGGACTATCACTGAACGGCTTCGAGCGGTCGCGTTCCCAGACTTTCTTAGGATCATCAGCGTCCACGATGCTTTCGTCAGGATGTTGCGCAAAGTGGAATCGCAACGGTGCGACCAGCCTGCGGGTCCAATCGTTGTTATACGCACCCACTAGAACCGTAGGGCTCTCTCGTATCTGCGCCAGTGTCGTGTAGGAGGACGGTTGCACCCGATAGACGCCCCCACGCGCATTGATCAGAGCTGCGACCCTACCCATCGCCAGTCCGTTTTCAAAGGACAGATAGGGATTGAGGTTTGCAGGGTCTGTCGCGACCTCGGTGCCGATATTGGAGCGCGGTGAGAAGATGACCCCGCCCAAACTGATGACCGTAGGTGTCTTCTGGTCAAGAATTGGGGACCAGAACCGTCCCACCGCATCGGTCCGCATAATGTTCCAGGAACGCAGTCCGACGAGAATAAGCAGGATGACACAGGAAGTTACGACCACCCATTCCAGCGTACGTCTCGGTTTGATCAGTACAGTTCGAGTGTTATCTATAGATAGCGCGTCCACGACCGACTTGGCGTCGGCACCGTCCCCCTCGGAGACTGGGGCTTCCACCATGCGCAGGAACTCCGGCCGATACGACCTGGCCGTTAGGCTTATCTGGATTGGTGTCTCTACCTCGTGATAGTGAAGAGATAGTCGTTTGCGCACTTCGCCAGCTGTGTAGCGGACGATCGTGTCTAAATTAGTGTCATAGTCAGGCGCCCGACCAAAGACATCAATGCCAACAGTCCGTTCCTTGATCTCATCCCCATGCCCAAGTAGTGTCTGCTCGACAACGTAGCGCAGCAGAGCCGGGTAGCGCTTGCTGTTGCAGAATTGCGGACTTGCCAGCACGCTCTCCAGCTCATGCAGAACTTCAGAATGCTCCTCGGGTGAGGTCGGTATCCAACGTTCGCGTACTGGAGGGGGGTGGATCATTGAGTCGTCCAAAGTATAGCGGACGCGGATAGGCAAAGTAATGCTTTCAACAGCTTGCGGATTTGGGACAAACGTTTTCTGGGGCTAACAACGATCCAAAAATGGGACAAACGGTGAGTTACTTGCCGATTGCACCTTTCAAGGTGAAGTGTGGTGTCCGCCGCTAAAGGACCATCTCTGCAGTGGCTATCTCAAACAGGCTGGAATAATGGCATTCAATCGAAGAGAGTTTTGTGCCGCCGTGGCGGGCACGATCGTAGTTGGACGGGCAAGGTCAGCCTGGGCTGCAGGCGAGTCGGCAGCTTACGTAATGGTCGCTCAAAGAGATAGGGGTCGAATTCTCAAAGCAGCCAAGGAATATCTGCCGATGGAGCCGGTGACAATCACCGCGTTACGGTCCCCCAAGAGTCCAGGCGGACCCCACGACTTCTTCTCTCAGGCAGACTACTTCTGGCCCAACCCAAAGAACTCCGATGGGCCGTACATCAACCGGGATGGACAAAGCAACCCGGAGAACTTCAATGACCACCGCAAGGTAATGATCGATCTTTCGGTTCGAATGCCTGCTCTTACCGCGGCATGGCTCCTGACGAAAGACCGTCGCTACGCGAAACGAGCCGGGGACCATCTGCGCGCCTGGTTCGTGACGCCGGAGACGAGGATGAATCCAAACCTCGAGTACTCCCAGGGTGTGCATGGCGTATCCACGGGTCGCAACTACGGCATCATCGACACACTCCACCTGGTTGAGGTTGCGCGAGCTGCCAGCTTCCTTGGCCCCGAGGCCCTCTCCGCAGCCGACCTGCAGAGCGTCAAGCAATGGTTTCGTGAGTACCTAAGTTGGATGGAGAACAGCGAGAAGGGCAAGCAGGAGCGCACGACTCTGAACAACCATGCCACCTGCTGGGCCTTGCAGGCTTCGGAGTTTGCCCGGCTGACTGGCGACGAACAAACGCGCGACGAGATCCGGCAGTGGTTCATCGGAGCGCTTCTCCCGGATCAGCTCGGCAAGGACGGCTCATTCCCGAAAGAGCTAGCGCGCACCAAACCTTACAGTTACTCCATCTTCAACTTCGACGTGATGGCTGGACTGGCACAGTCGCTGAAAGGATCTGGTACTGACCTTACAACCTTCGCCCTGCCTGATGGGCGTGGCCTCTGCAAAGCCGCGGAGTTCCTTTACCCCTATCTGAAAGACAAAGCGAAGTGGCCCTACGCAAAGGATGTCGAGCACTTCGATGCTCTGCCCGTACGTTCGCCAGGATTACTCTTCGCCGGGCTGGCGTGCCGGCACGAGGAATACATCACGCTTTGGAAGACTCTAAATCCCGAGCCAACTGACAAAGAGATCATTCGTAACTACCCGATACGTCAGCCGCTGCTGTGGGTCTGAGACAGGAATAGCCATGACATTGCTGACATCGGTCGCAACACCAGGAATTCGAGAGAGGTAAAGCACTATGCGTATGACAAAAGTAAAAGTTCTTCTAGGATCGGCCCTATTCTTTCTCGGAGCTCTCGCGGTACCGCTGGCGATATCTCAAACCAACACGGGCACCATCGTGGGCACGGCGACGGACGACTCCGGTGCGGCCATCCCCGGTGCAACGGTCACAGCGACAGATCTCGGCACCGGAGAAGCGCGCACAGTTACGACGGGTAGCAATGGCGAATTCACCATTCCCAATCTGCAGATTGGGCACTACTCCGTCGCGGTCAGACGCGAGGGTTTCGCGCCAGCTGAGATTGCCGACACAGAGATACAGGTCGCGGAGCGTGCGACCATCAACCCTGTTTTGCACATAGGCAGTGTGAGCGATAAGGTCACCGTCATTGCAGATCAAGCACCGCTACTCAACCAGGCCTCTTCGTCTGTCGGCCAGGTCATCGATACCCAGACCGTACAGAACATGCCGCTCAACGGCCGCACCTTTTGGCAGCTTACGCAATTAACGCCCGGTGTCAGCTTCATACAAGGTGGTCAGAATATCGCCACCGGCGGAACGTCGATTCGCGCAAGCGCGGTCAATGTCAACGTCAATGGACTGTCTCCATCCTGGACCGGCTGGTATCTTGACGGAGCAAACATCACCGAGTTCCAACTTGGCGGCACCATCATTCAGCCGAACGTCGATGCGCTCGATGAGTTCAAAGTGGAATCGAGCAATATGGGCGCGGAATATGGTCACAGCCCCACCATTGTGAACGCCACGCTCAAGAGCGGCACCAATAAATTTCATGGCACCGTATATGAGTTTCTGCGCAACAATGCGCTTGATGCGAAAAACTACTTTTTCGTGCCTCCTGTAGGATCCAACGCACGCAATCAGGCGCTGCACCGCAACCAGTTCGGACTTGCGGTGGGAGGGCCGATCTGGCGAGACAAGACATTCTTTTTTGTTGACGCGCAAAGCACTCTCTACACCCTCGCGCAGAACTTCAACAGCATCGTTGCAACCGATGCCGAACGTACAGGTGACTTCTCCGGAGCGCCAGGGGTGACCATTCGCAATCCGCTCACCGGCGCGATCGCAAACGACGGACGAGGACCCAACACGTTTACCCCTGTGCCCCAGGCCGCCTACCTCCTGCAGTACATGCCGCACGCCAATGTCGTATCAAACGGCATTGGCCGAGCCATCCTCACCAACAAACTGAAACAGCAATTGGACCAGGGTGATATTCGCATCGACCACCAACTCACGCAAGCGGATCATCTGACCGGGCGCTACTCCATCTCGGACAGCCACGAGACCGACCCCAACGCGTATCCGGCGATGGGTGGGTTTCCACTCAGCAGCCTCGGTCAGGATGCGCTCTTCCGAGAGACACACGTCTTCAATTCCAAGTGGATCAATGAGCTTCAGGTGTCCTACTATCGCAGCTACTTTCTCTTCACCAGTTCGTTGCAGGGCCAGGACATCAACGCTGCCGCGGGGATCTCTGGCTTGCAAGGATTAGCACCTGAAAACACCGAAGGGTTTCCAAGCGTTACCATCTCGAATTATTCCAACTACAACGGTCAAGCCAACAACAGCTATCCCAAACAGAACAAGATTCGCTCCTGGCAGTACGCCGACCACGTGACGTATGCGAGCGGAAAACACGACGTCCGTTTTGGGTACGAGCTCTTCCACAACACGAATACCTTTGTGGCGGGGAACAACTCCACGGGAACCTTCAATTTCAATGGAAATTACTCGGGCGACAATATGGCCGACTTCCTGATGGGTTATCCGCGCAGCGCATCTCGCAGCAGCTTTCGCAGTCTCTGGGGAAATGCCGGAAACTTCCAATCGTTCTATGCGCAAGATAACTTTCATGCAAAGTCGAATCTGACCATCAATGCCGGCCTGCGGTGGGAGATCAACCCCTTTTATAACTCGGGGGATAAGGGCCAGATTACGGGTTTCGATTTGACCAATGGCAAACTCGTTTTGCCACGAGACTTCTCCATCAATGCGCAGCCGCTCACGCCCCAACTAGTCGCAGATTTCTCCGACCGCTTTGAGTACGCAGAGGATATGGGGCTCCCGAAATCCATTCGTAAATCAGCTTACTTTGACGTTGGACCGCGCCTCGGGTTCGCTTACAGCCCCACAACCAATACTGTCCTGCGCGGCGGTTATGGCTTGTTCTTCCTGTTCCCAGACGATAATGCCATCAACAATACGCAGAATACGGTGCCATTCATCGCATCGCAGTCGTTGAACAACACGACGTCGATTCCGACCTTCACGCTGGCTGACTTTTATCAGGGTCAGCCTGTGGTAGCGCCGAACACGTCTGGCGCGGTCTGCGCCTTCGGCTATGTCGCCAATTCCTGCTCTACGCCCAGCGTAACCTCCATGGCCCTCGCTGCGCAGAACACAAGTATTCAAGAGTGGAACGCCGCGGTACAACATCAATTCGGAAGTAAGGTGTCGCTCGACGTCGCTTATGTAGGGAACAAGACCACGCATATGCAACAGGCATTTCAGATCAACGATCCGAACCCGGGACCCGGAGCTGTACAAAATCGTCGAGAACGGCCACAGTGGGGCACCATCAGCTACTCGAAGTTCGCCGGCAACGGGAACTACAATTCGCTACAAACAAAGTTCGAGGCGCGCGATTTGCACGGCGCTACCTTTCTCGTTTCGTACACCTACGCGAAGTGCCTGACGGATGGAACTTATACGACCGTTGTGCGCGAGGACACGCCTCTGATCAACTACTACGGCGTGTGCAGCTACGACCTGAAGCACAACTTCGTCGCAAGCGCCCTCTATGAGCTTCCATTCGGCCGCGGCCGTACATTCTTTTCGGAGATGCCCGGTTGGGCGAACGTCATCGTCGGGGGCTGGAATCTCTCAAACATCGCGACGCTGCAGTCTGGGTTACCGTTTACCCCGACCATCAGCGGCGACCAGGCGAACACAGGGGTAGGCAGCCAGCGGCCAAATGTTGTCGGACAACCTGTCTTGGTCCGCAACGTCAACTGCTGGTTCTACGACTCGCACAACTCTGCCTGCCACACTTTTCGGCCAAGTGGCGCCGATGCCTTCGCCGTTCCTGCGCAATATACCTACGGTAATGGCGGCATTAACACGCTGCGAGCCGATGGTTTGGTCCAGTTCGACACTTCGCTGATCAAATCGTTCCGCTTTTCCGAGTCGAAAGCACTCGAACTCCGGGCATCGTTCTACAACATCTTCAATCACACAACCTTTGCGGCTCCAGCAACAAATATCGAGGCGACGTCAGCAGGAACGATCAGTTCTACGTTGAACGCGGCAAGAGAGGGTGAAGTGGCAGCAAAGATCTATTTCTAAGGCGGAGCGGAAGGTTCACGCCCTAACATCTCCAGCCGATAGGTCAATCAGACTAGGAATTTTGATGCAAGACGAACAAATTCTGTTGGAACGTCCCAGACTGCAAGCCGCGAAGGCGCTTGTTTCATTCATTGACGAGGACCGAGACATCCTAAGTCCGAACGGTTGTCCCTACGAGGACAAAGGGAACGGGCGACGAGTAGGACTGAAACGGAAAGTAGCGAAACGGTTCTTTGCTACCTTTTACACCCTTATCCGGTCTGCCGCCCGCTCCACGCGGAAAGACGGCGTCGATTCTGAGATCCTGCGCGAACAGGTGGACCTCTTAGGAGAAGCGCTTGCCAAGATGGTTGTTGAACTCGAAATTATCAAAGGCGACATGCCCCTGTCGAGTCCACAAGCTCTGCTTTTTGCTGACGATGCGCTCCAACTTATAAGGGAATTGAAGGTACGTGACCACTATTCTAGCCAAGATCTGAATGCACTCGCACGACCCTTTAAAAATATTTCGCTAGTAAATACAGGAATAAAACGACGATCGCGCACGCCATACCCCAGAAAGTCCAACCTCCGCGATCCCCAAAATACAATGCGTTGTCAGGGACAGAGTTGGAACGGGTTGTCAGGGTCACATTGAAGAATGAAACGATCACCGATTTGGGCCGCTTCCTATACGTTCATGCGCCGCCTGTTTACAACGCCTTCCACTTGAACAAACTCATCATCGCCGACAAAGGTCCGCATGTAAATCTTTCGGGCAGAACTCAGTCCGACCCAACCATTCTCTCCGATCGCACGTTCGGCTGTAGCGCCTTCCGTGACGAATTTGTGGCTGATGTCTGTCACGACAATCCTCGTGTTATGTCCCTGACCATGAAGCTAAACCGTTTGCCCTCTTACAGGCAGTCTGCCGCTACGGGCGGTTGCGGTGAATATTGCGGGGGTGGGCATAGCGAATGTGACTGACTGCGGATCAACAAGCGGAAGGTCTGCCTTCTTGCCGGTTGGAGCGACGTTTACTCGCGATTCTTCTACGAGTACAACTGGCTCAGCTATCTTCTGTTTCTGAGCCCGTCGCAATGGTCGCCCCAGCTGTGTTGATGTGGCTGGCAAACATCTTAATGAGGTCTGCATGAACGTGGCTATCGAGGTTCACCATGACACGTTCCGCCGTGAGTCCCTGGGAACTATGACTGGTGACCGCGTAGCCGTGATCGAAGTGCCGCATCTGGTTGGCATCGAAGCTGACCGCTTTGCCGTTGTCCATCTTTACGGAGAGCTGGCCGTCTTTGTCGATGCGTTGCACGGTGCCAAGGTCGCGGTTGGCAACGCCCAGCTCTTTGGACGGCGCGGTGAAGCTCAAACGGTCGCCAACAGCAAACTCCCGTTCCAACTCGCGGTAAACCGTCACGCCGTATAACCGCGCAGGGTTGTAGGTGGCCGTTGTTCCGTCCTCTTTCTGAATGGTCAGCAGGTTGTCTTTGGGTTGGGTCGCAATGACCTTCGTATAGCCTTGTTTTTCAATGCCGATGTCCTGACTGCCGCGCGGATAGTAGAGTACGTCATTCACGGCATAGCGAGCGGCCCAGGTACGGTCGGCTCCGGTCATATCCGAACGCGGCGCGAGGCGTTGTCGGGCGAGACGACGATGGTGTTGTCCGGTTGGCAGCATAGCTTCGCGCAATCGCCGCGATACGCTGCTGCGCATGGGCAATCTCCGTAACGCGCCCCTGTTGTTCCAACAACTTCCATCGTTTCAGATACAATTCTCTCGCTATCTTCGTCGGAAATTCCCATGGTGGTTTGGGATGAGCTCACTTCATCCGAACTGTTATCTCATGTTATTGCGTTAGAGCCTCGGCATCGCGATTTCTCCGACAAGAGACTCACTATCGATGGTATATGTCTCGCGTTCGCGCTGATAGCCGATTCAAACTCTGCTGGCTTCATTGCGCACTCTGTCGGGGTGGCGAGGGTCGCGGTCTCGATAGCAAACTCATGGGACTTGACCGGAAGAAGATCAAACTCCTTCAGCGGGCGGCGTTGGTTCATGACATTGGGAAGATCGGCGTCCGGTACCCTGTTCTTGAAAAATCGGAAGCTCTTACTTTGGACGAGTGGAAAGACATCCATCGGCACCCCAGTTACACAAAAGAGATCCTCGATATGATCCCCGGATTTGACGAGATCTCCGCTATTGCCGTCACCCATCACGAAAAACTGGATGGATCAGGATATCCGTGCGGATTGAACGCTTCCGAGCTTCCATTGCCTGCCAGAATTCTGACGGTCGCGGATATATATGATGCGCTTTCATCTCAACGGCCTTATCGACGACCGCTAGGGCACGAAGAAGCGCTTGCCATCATGTATCGTGAGGCGCCAAGAGCGCTGGATCAAGGATGTTCGGACGCTCTGGCAACGGTGACAAGCCGTGACTCTTCAACGAAGACCTCTAAGAGCCGACCAGGATCAGTCAGTTTATGTGGGTATTAGCGATTCCGCCAAATAAGTGTGGTGGCAAATTGTATTGCAAACTGCTTCGTGATCTTTGAACGGCTTCGTAAAAAGAGACTTGGCAACAGCGAATTTCAATAGTGTTATGGAAAGGGTCATGCAAATAACGACGATAGAATGATAAGGCAAAGAAGAAGGCCGCGAAGAAGGTTGAAAAAGCGGTCAGAAAAGCTGTGAAGAACGGCTTAACCGAGAATGCAGTAGAGGAAGCGGTAGGACTTGCCTTGTCTAGGTCTGCGGCAAGAAAAAGGCAGTCGGCAAAGCATCCGTAGCTGAGGACGCGCAGGCTGCAAAAAAAGCCTGATCCTGTAACTGCGCCTCATTTCAGGTGTGCCAATTCAAGGAGTTTCTCGCGCAGTGCGGGGTTATCGAGCGTGCGTTCCTTTGGATGGAGAGCTTGCTGCCACCCTCTTAAAGTGGCAGGAGAGACAGGGCAAAAGGACGGGCCTTGTGTTCCCTTCCCCTCTCACTGGTGGCTATCACGCGGGAATGATCCAAAAAGCTGCATCTCAAACCCGCAGGAGAACGCATCGGCATCAAGGGGCTTGGCTGGTACGCCTTCAGACACTCCTATCGTGGTTTACTCGAAGAATCTGGAGCAAATGCAGGAATGCAGAAGGGCCTAATGCGTCACGCCAATATCAGCACGACCATGAACACATAGAGACGTCAAAACGCACGAAAAACGATGCAGTGAAACAAGCGCACGAACACAAGTTCCGCCATACAGCTTGGCTAGCTCTCGTGGAGCCACGCGACTGCGGTCTCCGGCGAAAGTCGCTTCATATAGTCGACCTCGACGAAAGACTTCAGGACAATCCCGTCCGCGCCTATCAGAAATGTAGCGGGCAATGGAAGTTCAGAAGAGTTGTCCCCATTGAATGCAGGAATGTCAACTCCAAAAAGACTCCTGCCTTGAGCCCATCGTCCAGCCTGAAGACGATTCCAAACGCTCGAGCAACCACGTTGCCGCTGTCGGATAGCACAGGAAAGACCAGCCCATGCTTCTCCGTCGTGGTCAAGGAATCGTCCGGAGTCTGTGACGAGATCGCAACCAACTTGGCTCCACTGCTCACGATCTCGAAGTGACGCTCCTGCATCGCCTTGACCGTGAGATTGCAAAATAGGCACCAATGACCCCGGTAAAACATGATAAGCAGTGGACCAGCGGCATGCGGCTCCGCACTCCTTACGATCTTTCCGTTGGCGTCCGGCAACTCAAAGTCAGGCATCGACCGTCCAGGCTGAAGTGCAGCATCTGATAATCCCGCAACCTTGGGCTTCGGTCGCAGCTTCGATCGTAGGCATGACGTGGGGTGGAATCTTCTCGCGCACCATCCGAGAAGTAGCACTTAACTAGCTTTGCAGATCCATTCGTGCCCTCTCCTCAGTGAGGAGAAGCTCTCGACTAGTCGTTGGGTGTCTTGGACGCAAGAATCGAAGCCATCTCGATTTGAGGAGCCGTTGCGAACAGCTCTTCAGCCCTGGCAAAGAGTGCTTTGGCCACAGCACCACTGACGTGCGCAGTTCTTCCCTCTTCGTCGACAAAGGTATCGAAGATGCCGAAGGATGCGGGACCGATCTTGATCGCGTACCAGGACGTCGTTCCTGTCTCTTCTGCAACCAGGGGTTGAGCTGACTTCAAAAACTCTTCCACTTCATCTTCTTTGCCGGGCCGGGCATTCAACAACGCCAATATCGCAAACCTGTCCATGTATCGCTCCAGTAATGTCGTATTCGTGCTGCGTGGTATGACACGGACAGCTTCTTCGGGTTACATGAATATTCCGTAACACGGCAAGAAATACAAGTCAATAAATTGCGGGCTACAGATAGACCCGTAGCCCGCTGGTAACTGCTTAGAGTGCGGCGATACCGTTGAAGCCGACGCTCTTGGGCAAATTGCCCGCCTGACCGAGGTTGGTGAGAGATCCATCTTCGTTAATCGCAAACGTGGAGACGTTCCCAGATTGCGAGTTGATGGTGTAGAGGTACTTGCCGTTGACGGAGACCGCGATGTCCACGTTGTGGCTGCCGGACGGGATGCTGCCTACGACTGTGCTGCCGATAGGAGTTAGCTTTCCGTCTTTGCCAATGTTGAAGCCTGAGATGTCGTTGCTCGCGGAATTGGAGACATAGACCTTGGTTCCATCAGGCGTGATCGATTCCAGCAGTTGCCAGAGGCGAAAGTGGGGAGGCTTTGGGTGACAGCGGTCAGGGTGCCGTTCGCATTGACCTTATAGGAGGAGATCCCGGATGCGTTGTTCCCGCCTGCGGGTCCGGTCTCGGAGACGATAGCGAAGTTATTCGGAGCGTAGTTGACGGTGAAGGTACCGGGAGCTGGATTTGCGTTCACGATGATTGGCGAGAGCCTGCCGTCGGCCTCGACGTGGAAGGCATCGAGATTGTTGGTGACGCGCTCTGTAACGAGAAGGAACTGTCCATCGGGGCTAAAGGACAGCGATGCTCCGCCGCTGGTGGTCCCGGTGAGAAACTGCGTTGAGTTCTGGATCTCCTTGAGCTGTCCGCCGAAGTCGAGGTGGAATCCTACTACGCTGCCGGGTCCGCCGCTGTTGAGGACATAGATCAGGCCACCGCTCTCCGCGACCGCGGAAGGCTGTACTCCTTCAGAGGGTGTCTTATTGAGGAAGGTAAGGTTAGCTTTGTGAACGCTGAAGACAGAGACCGTACCGCTTCCCGCGTTGACCGCGAAGAGTAAGGAGTGATCCTGGCTAAGGGTGAGAGAACCTTGTGATTCGAGTGGGTCGGTAGTGCCGCCACTGCCGCGGCCGTTGGTGTCGTGGTAGACAGGTTCTGAGAGCGTGCCATTGGCAGCACGCTCATACGCAATGACCTGATTCTTCTTGGCATCGTTCGTCATGATGAAGACCGCGCCAGTGTTGTTGCCCTGCGCAGCGCAAAGAACTGGAGACGCCGCTCCAATTCCAACCATGATCATTAATAGGCTTCGAGTTACTCTGCTCATCACTTACCCCTTGTGTCGACCGAATTGCGCGCAGTCGACGAACTCTACCGAATGCTTCAAGTGAAAAATTTGGTTTAGTTCATTTATGCGCGCAGTTGTTGGAGAGGTAACGACTGAAAAGGTTACAACATTCCGAATGTCATGTGACCTTGCTCTATTTAAGAAAGCGATGCATCCATCGCACGATTCATTCTTGGATGTTTCGCGAGTTGGAGATGCACGTCATCACAACGTGAAGTAATCTCTTGCGAGACTATACTTTCTACGCAGTTACTCCTCTACTGATGTGAGCAATAACTAAATTGGGACAGTGAGATAAACAGCCAGCTGCTAATAAAGTACTTCGCAAAGAGGCCTGCCATCCGTATCAAGCAGACTGATCTTCCCGAGATCAAGTTCCTGCACCGCAGCCTTCTATCCGGAGTGCACAGCCAGCGTGTTCCCTTGTAATCCGTCAGATTCACCTTGCATCACGGAGATGGCAAGATGCAGATCTCATAGCGTCGCCATGCAGCTGCGTAATGGGAGTGTCCCCAAAAGCGTCCTGAATCTCCGCCTCCGTCAGCATCCTGAGAGGCATACTGCCTAGGCAATGTGCGCTAGTTTGGTAAGGCCGCTAGCCCTTCATAAACCCGAAAGGCGGGAGCGTCTTGGATCTTCATGAAATGAAATCGCAGATCGCCAAACATCGTATTGGAAATCAGGATGAGCCGGACTCCATTGCATGCGAAATAAGGAAACAAAACGCCGAGGGAGATTGTACTTCCCGTGCACGCTCTACCGAAGGAGACAGCATCGGGTTCTTCGGTGGCTAATCCCGCACCTGTCTGAAACATTCAGAGCACCTTCTGCACCCGCAGAACGAGCTTGTTGCCAGCAACAGCAGATACGGCAGCACAAAGGCCCAATCCTCATCCGTCACAGCACTCGGGTAGCCGCCGACTTCTTTGCTTCACCCATACTCCAAGGCTCTGCAAAGATACCTCGCCAGCAAAGTAACTACCTGGATGCAAGTTAAGAACAGGCTCTAGACTCGGCCTTGCTTTGCAAGGAACCTTCTGCTTAACCATTTCCGTACAGGCTCGTCGTAAAGCTTCAGGCTGGTATACGCAATCGTGATGGCCGCGATCGCGACCAGAAGTGCTGGGAGGACGCCCTGAGCTCCGGTTGGTTTATCGCGTACGACCCACTGAGTGTAGATGTAGATCAATGGATAGTGTGTGATGTAGAGCGGATAGGATAAGTCTCCGAAAAACCGCGCCACTCGAATCGATGGACCGTCAACACGCTTCTCGCCGGCACCGATGGCCACAATGATCGGGAAGAGAAGGATGACGCAGAACGCTTCGTAAAGGCCATTCATCCAGTGGTACTGTGTACCTCCGAACCGCGGAAGCGACAGTGCAACAAGCAGGAGCAGGCTGGAGATGCCGAACGCACCCCTAAACTGGATGCGCGCTCCGAGTCGACTGAGCAGAATCCCTGCGAAAAAAGGGAACAGAAGCCGGGAGAAGCCGACGTGCAGCTCCTTTGCGCTAAAAGCCCAGCCACCAATGAGGTCTCCACGCTGCCCAAAGACGGCGAGCTGAATGAGAAGAATGGCTGCCAGGAAGACGAACACGCTGAGGGCTCTCTTTGAGAGCTTACGCAGGCCAAGCGCGTAGAGGATGTTGGCGATGTACTCAAAGAAGAGCGACCAGGCCGGGCCATCGAGTGGCTGCATCTCATTCCAGCCCCGGATGTCCATCGAGGTCGGGAGAGGAAGCAGGGTGCAACCCACGAACATGACCAGCAGCATCTTCCACACGGGGGTGGTAGCGATCAGGGGAAAGGCCGGACCCTTCTGGAAATAAAAGAACGCCGCACCAATGAGGCTTCCCATGATGACCATGGGTTGCAGGCTCCCAACTGCCGAACTTCGCCGAGCGGTACACTCGCCGGTCGAGGCCATTGACTGGCATATCGGCATTCAGCTCGAAGGGAAGCCAAGGCATCTCAACCCTTTGCCCCAGGATCGCGGCCGCTTTCTCTACCCGCCGCTTCGCCACAAAGCACCATGGACAAATCAAATCGGACACCATATCAACCACCAACGAATTTGTGTGCTGTGTACCTGTCTCCAAGACATCCTTCATAAAGGGCGCTCCGCACGTCTTCATTACTCTAGAGACCAAGTAACTAACAAACAAGTCGTTACTAAATGGTGACTGTCGAAGGACTATGAAAACAAAGATCCGATCGGACGTCGCAGAACCGCTTTACGATCCGCAGTACCCAGCCAGACAGGTGTTGCAGATCATCGCCGATGGACCCCAATCGTCCTTTTTTGCATCAGAGGCCGCACCCGTCGTTTCAACGAGCTGCAGCGTTCGATCCCAGACATCTCCAAAAAGATGCTCACTCAGACGCTACGGAAGTTGGAGAAACGCGGACTGCTCAACCGACTGATTCATCCAGTTGTCCCCCCTCATGTTGACTACAGCCTCACGCCAGCAGGCAACAAGTTCGCCGAAGCCGTCGCATTGCTCTGCGAATGGGCCGTGCAGAATAAGGCTTTGCTCAAGCAGGTTGCCGCCAGAGGCACTCACTGAGTAGTCGATCTAGCACCAAATGGGTATAGAGGACCGGCAACTTCCGGATGGCCGACCAACCTACTCCATTCGTGGACACAAGGGCACTTATGGTTACTAGTACAGCGGATCGCATTCTCAGTTCTTATGCTGAATGGCGCGTGCCATGCGCTTGTCCAACATCTGCATACGAATAAATGCTGGGATGAAGCCCATCTTCGGATCGGCTCCTCCAGAGGCAGCATGCTCACGACAGTTTGACTGCCCGGCCACGATGCTTTCATGTACTCCGTGAAGAGCGAAAAGAGGGCTGCACTGGATGCATACTCCCATCCGTCAATCCTGTTCAGGACGGGATCTATGATTCCCTTGCGGCTCTCAACAATCACCTTGATCCGTTCCTCAATCAGAAAGGCGCTTTCTCGTCGTATCACGACATTCATCAGCGCAATAGAGAAACACGTGATCATCGCCACTGACACGATGCTGAAGAACGAGAAGATGATCATCATCTTCCATCGAATGGCAGCCCATGCATTGCTCAACTTCAGAAAGGTCTTCACTTCCCTACCGCTCTGTGCTCGATCCAAGCACTCATTACAAATGTCGTTGTCACAGTACGGCACAGGGACGCACGGCATCGCGCGCATGACTTACAACACGGCGACCAGATGATTCGAGCTAACGGACTCGAGCTTTTGCTTGGTTGGGTCAAGAAAATCTGAAGTGCGGCGCTTTGAATGTGCCGTTCGTATTTGTCTCTATGAACTTAGATAGGATGTGAGACTGCTCTGATGAGGGATGACATCTCTGCCAAACAAACTTGAGTCTCATCTTGCTTCGAATCCCGCACGATTGAACAATCGACATTAGCCATTCATGATTTTAAATCTATCGTATTCGTTTCGTGATCCGCCTCCGAAGTCGCCCAAATGACAAAACAATGAAGCGATGCAAGTTACCAGCCACATGAACCAATAGTTCCAGCCGGTCAGGTAACCAGGAAGTGGGCCTAAATAATTATGGGCGTATCGACTGAATGAACCGGCGACCGGTTTATGTACAGCCATTTCGCCCAACGCGCGCAAGATGATGAATATCGTCGAGCCACCGACGATGTAAGAGATGAGAAGTGCCGGACCCGCGAGGTCGATCGCGGTCGCCGAACCTAACAACAAACCCACTCCTGTGGTCGATCCCAAAGCCATCAGACGAATGTGGCGTTCCTGTAGGCTGCGCTTTAAAACTTGTTCGTTCATCTTCAGTGTCCCGACCAAATCTGGTCCCGCATTACACTGCTTGATCGACAACTTACTTTCTCCATTTTCAATTACTCATGAGGTATCACTCAGATCTTCACATCACGAGCAAGAAAGGTTCGGGCCCCGGAGGCAGAGAGTCGCAGGATGTCTGCGTGATTTGATATGCCGCTTTCGCTAACAATGACCCGGCCCTTTGGAATTTGAGCTGCTAATTCCTCGGTCGTACCCAGCGAAACTTCGAAGGTACGCAGATCGCGATTATTGATGTCGACGAGCTTCGTTTCGAGTGGGAGCGCACGCTCTAGCTCCTGCTCGTTATGCACCTCGACCAAGACACCATTCCAAGATCATGGGCCGCATGCACCAGTTCACGAGCCTCAGCATCATTGACGCTGGCCATAATGATAAGAACGCAATCGGCACCGCAGACGCGGGCTTCATCGACCTGGTAGGGCTCAAAGAGAAAGTCCTTACGCAAGACGGGCAGGCCTGAAGCGTCGCGCGCAAGACGAAGGTAATCCAGATGGCCCTGGAAGGATGGTTCATCGGTTAGAACCGAAAGACAGCTGGCTCCTCCTTCGACATAAGCACGCGCTAAGGCGGGAGGATCGAAGTCCGGACGAATCAGTCCTTTTGACGGACTTGCTTTCTTGATCTCGGCGATCAGCGTAGGACGACCCGAGGAAAGATGACTTTCGATAGCGGCCGCAAAGCCCCGCGGGGTCGGCGCTTGTCGAGCCAACTTTCGCATCGCCTCGACGGAAGTTTTTTGCTTGGCGAGGAGAATTTCCTGTCGTTTGTAGACTTCAATCTTAGCGAGAATGTCGGGTTTCGAGGTCGTCTGGGTGCTCACTTCAATTTTCCATTCTTCATATAACAGTTCCGCATCGGATTTATTCCGGGTAAACTCCATGGGTGCCACAGCCCACTCGCTCGTGGTTTGGGTGTAGTTGAATGCGTAGCTAACTTCAGGCCGGTGTGTATTCACGCCATCGGCGGTAACCTCAAAAGCCGACAGGTCTCTATAAACTGTGACCTTAAGTTCAACTTAACTCACCCCTCCGCATTATTCGTGTCTATTACTGTAGTTTGTATCGAGTATTGCGGCGGACGGAACTATTTCGTCCGGATGATTAGCTTTCCGGGATTGCCAGCAATCGAGCCATCATAAGCATGGTCTGCTTCTTCCATCGGCAGCTCAGCTTTGACAAAAGCTTTCAATTCCCCGGAATCGAAGAGCTTGCCCAAGGAAGCTAATTGTTCTCCATCCTGTTCGACGATGAAAAAACCACTCTTTACTCGTGAATCGGTACTGGCTTCTGCGTCTGCAGCAATCGTGACCAGCCTACCACTCCGCTTGAGAAGACCCCAGGATCTGTCCAAGGTTTCTCCACCCACGGTGTCGAAGATTACATAGACTACGCCTGCCTCTTCAAAACGGCGCTCCCGATAATCGATGACCTCATTAGCTCCAAGCTGCTTTACAAAATCGATGTTTGCCTTGGACGACGTGGCAATCACATACGCTCCCTGCGATTTTGCAAGTTGAACCGCGAAAAGTCCCACCGCCCCAGCCCCTCCGTGTATAAGAACCCGCTCGCCTTTCTGCAATTTTGCCCGGACATGAAGTCCCTGCCATGCCTCAGCAAGCCAATCGGAGCTGAGGCCGCTTCGATGTGGGACAGAGAAGATGGCTTCGGAGAAAGATTCGATGGTTTTGTTATGCAGAACTCGGCCGTAGCACCCTCTGCGAACCAATCGTTCAGGCCGAAAACAGCGTCTCCCAGGCTATAGCCAAGTGCCCCCGCGCCTAACCCAGCAACTGTGCCTGAGAATTCATGTCCAGGAATTGCCTTCGATCGGGCTGTACCGTCCGCATAGTGGCTGGTGGGATACCAAAGCTTCTCTGTAGGGGTCACTCCGACGGCGGAAACCTGAATCAAGATTTCGCCCGCTTGTGGCTCGGGTACCGGACGCCTCACCGGCTGCAGGTTCAGTTTGCCTGCAAACTCCATTGCTTTCATATCTGCCATTGCTTCACTCCGTGGAACTCGTTGAATTAGTTGTGGTCTCGCTATCGGGACGTAGTGTCGTTTGCGGTCTTGTGCTCGCTTAACTTCGTGATCGACTTAGACAGATTGTCCAAGTTTCGGCGGCGTGCAAAGTTTTCGAATTCATACGAACCTCCACATAAGCAATATTGCTTCAAACAAGACGTCTATCTGGAGAGCTGCAATCCACGACCTCCGAAGCTAGTGGGCAGGAATGAGAATTGGTGCTCCTTCGTTCTTGATGAAAAATACGATGAACTTCGCGGGTTTGGTCTTGCTCGCATTACGGCCCACAGTGTGAACGTCTTCAGGCGATTCGTAGAAGACCTGTCCCGGACCAAGCCGCTGAAGCGTGCCTCCGCGAACTTGCATCTCAACTTCCCCTTCGAGAACGTATACCACCACATGTGCATCATGCCGGTGGATCGCGTCGACAGCTCCCGGGGCGTAATTGACGGTAATAACTTGAATCTCTTTACCCGGCGCGTCGGGTAGCTTCTTCGTCAGGAGTGTGTCCACTGTTTGTGCGTGCGCTGTCGTGCCCACCAGGCTAAGAACGAATAGAGTGAGGATAAACTTCTTCATGTTATGCATTGTTTCTGTCCTTTCGCGACGAACTTCGACGAATACTACCGGGTAACCGATCTGTGTGGCTGACACTCTCCTGTTCAAGCCTCTAATCCTGGACCGTCCTCGCATACCACCTCAACATGTAGAACTTGCAGAAGACCTGACATACGAATCTCGCAACCGTCTGCTCAGTTTGAGTCGCTGGTATTCTGTAGGACTTAGACCACACACCTTTCGAAATATCCGAGCAAAGTGTTGTTGCGTTTTGAAACCAAAAGCCAGAGCGATATCGATCATTCGTAGATTCAACGATACGAGCAACTCTTTGGCGCACTGCACTCTTTGTTGCAATACGAATTGGTGTGGGCTTTCACCCATCGACTTTTTGAAGATGTGAGAAAAGTGAGTAACGCTCAGACCCGTGACTGCTGCCATGTCGGCGAGGCTTATATCTTCGCTGATTCTTGATCGGACAAGGTCTATGACATTACGACGACCAACGTCGCTAAGCCCACCTTTGATTGGACGCCAGGCTTTCACTGAAAGAGAGTAAGTTCGTACTAAAACTGCTGCCAATGCCATTTCAATAGATTGAAGAAATAATTGGCCACTGGGGAAACCAGATGTTCTTTCGATATTGACAGCAGTCATCAGAGCTCTGATCCGAGGATCCTTGAGCTTAGGGATACTATGCAACTCGATCTCTCTATTCGCCTCGCCCGCAGCCTCGTTTAGGTGGAGATCAGACAGTTCGAACCGAGGTTTCTTCATTTGGTCCGGGCTTTCGACGAGCCCGACAACATGACGACGACATAAAGCAATGTCGCCTGCCATATATTCAAGCCGTTCCGTTGGACGGCCGGCGATGCTGAGATTCATAGTTCCAGGCTGAAGCATCATCACAACAAATTGAGACTCATGCACCAACCTGAATGGTTTTGAAGTGAGAGATATTAAATCGACCCTCGATGACATCTGTCTAAATCCTAACTAAGGTACCAAGAACCCAAGGAATGTTGGCTAGCCAACATTGGCGGCCCTTATAGAAAGGGATGCAGTTTTTAAAGAAAGAATGCAGCTTTCCTCTTTCGGACCACAGTACGAATAGAGGAAGTCCTATGTTTGCAATGATCAGCTAACAGGTGACAAGTGATCATTTACGTCATTTGTTATGTGGCTCGCTATCTTGGCAAACATAACTAGATCAGATGCTTCATCTCTGTGAGCGAGACACAAAGCTATGGCATTGATTATTGGAATGAATCGATTGTGATATGTCATGATTTCGAGCCACAGTAGATTGGGATTCTGATTTTGTTTTCTCAACAATTGGAGAAAGCAGAGGACTCTTTGGACCACAGGGTGAATACTGTCGCCAACCTGTAGGAGCTCTACAATGTCGTTACGGATTTTGCCGTACCAGTAGGTGGGCGTCCTCCTGCACCTTCCCCTGATGACGACAAGAGCGTTTAGCAGGACTGACGGTGCTGCCAGCGGCGCGCAGGAAAAAACAAACTGCGCTGAGCGTGTTCTTCATATCGACCACCTATTTGCGCGCAGGCACCGTCTCGACACATACGAAGCGAAGACGAACGCCATGACGAGAATCGGATCGAATTTATCCCAAGTACTGCCACCGCCATTCAGTTGTGAATAGAACGCGAGTAAAAGGGTGATCGCGAAACCAGCATAGACCCACTCAGTGAATCGAGGCACATTGGGAATCAGAAGGCCCACGCCACCGAGGATGTGGGTTACGCCAATCAACGGGATGATATAAAGCGGGTATCCGAGCTGCTGATTGGCGATCCTCCATTCGCCGGGATCGTGAATGAGATATAACCTTCCGAAGTACACCCACATGAAGGCGACAAGACCGGTTGTTACCATCGCGGCTATTTGAGTTGCTCGACCTGACTGCACGGATTTATCTATTGTTTGTTCGGCTTTCATAGTAAAAGGATCCTCTTCTTGCGGTTACGATGGGATGGCCTTTCGCCAGCGCGGAACCGGACGATCAGCCGTCCGGTTCTGCCCGTTGCACTCAAACAAGAAATTTCATGTTTGAGCTCAATCTTTTTTGACGTTAGCGCCGCAGTTTCCAAGGAACCGGCTGGTTAAGCTTGCCCCGGACTTATGCTTTGACGGCATTCAGTGCAGCCGCAAACACATCGCGTGCGGACGTTGTACCCGCTACGTGCTCGGTACCCGTGACTCCGAGGTCCATCCATCCCGCGTTAATGCTTTCGAACATTTCTTCGGCCGGTCCAGTGTGGCCCTTCGGGACGCCGAACTGCTGAAACGCATCCGCCCAGGCGGCACGCGGGAGTGCGAAGGCTTTTACGTCGAGTTTCAGGACTCCACCCAATTGTGTGGCCACTTCATCCGCGCTTACCATCGAACCCAGCTCGATGACGCGATGGCCTGACCACGCCGGCCCAGCCAGAAGGGTTGCCACCTCTGCGCCGATGTCGTCTGACGCGACCATTGCCGATTTCCGGTTCGTAGGATTGTAGAAGACCGGTAGTGTTCCGCCTTGGGCGGCCTGTAAGCCGAAAAGAAAGTTCTCGAAAAAGCCGCCTGCGCGTACAAATGCGACCGGAGAGGGCAGGCTGCGAAAGCCTTGCTCCAAAAGTGATAAGGCCGTGATCATCCCTATCCCACTTGTTCTATTCGCGCCCATCGACGAGAGTGCTACTACCCGCGAGGGCACTACCTTGCTCAGCGCCTCGATATAGTTCGCAATCACGCCCTTTGCTTCTTTGTAATCAGGCGAGGGCGCCCATACAGCCGGCAACATAACAAACGCACCCTCAACACCTTTGAGCGCCGCCGCTATGGCTGTCGCATCGTTCCAGTCTCCCTCCACCAACTCCACGCCTTGGTCTGCCCACTTCGCCGCTTTCTCGCGATCGCGAACAAGTGCTCGCACCTGTTTGCCTTGCTTCAGCAGGTGCCGCGCGGTGGCGCCCCCAACGTTTCCCGTAATGCCCATGACTAAATACATGCTCGTTTTCTCCTTTTGCCTCGTATTTGGTCGCCCATCCAAATGAGCGACCTGACGATTAGAGCCCTAAAACTAACCATTGGTCGCAAAATAATCGATGGTTTTAATACCAATGGATACAAATCAACATTTGGTCGCAAAAAGCGTCAAAACGGATTAGGCTATTGAAGTGACATCCACATCACCAAGTCGACGGGTCGAGCGCAAGGAGAGGTTGCGGGGCGAAATCCTTGCGGCTGCCAGCAAAATGTTTGCCGATCGCGGCTACGAAGCCGTGACGCTTCGCGAGATCGCTAAAGAGATCGGCTATACCCACGCCGTGATCTATCAGCATTTCCCCGACAAATGGCACATTCTTGCCGAGTTGAGCAGCGAGACGATCGAGCTGATGGTTCAGAACTTCGACGCGATTGCCGCTAAGCATCTTGCACCGAAAGAGCGTCTTTTTGCGACTTCACGCGGATTGATTCAATTCTGCATTGCCCATCCACAACAGTTCCGTAACGTCTTTTTCGGGCCTGAGAACCGCAACGGTGTCCGCGCTGGACAATACATCAACGACCTTGGCGAGCCGTTGTTCGCGCGTTTCGTGCAGCTCTTTTTCGATGTTGCCAAGGAAGAACGATTGCCAAACAGAGATGACATAGTGGTAGCTCACACCTGGTGGTTTTCGATCTTTGGTCTCGCCACACTGATGGTTATCCAAGGGGCTGTGCCCGACTTGCCTGACCAGGCTCTCGTGGTCGACCAAACGATCGCAACGCTTTGGGCGGGCGTTCAGGCCGTTCCGCGATTGCCCAAGAGCGCAATCTCTAAACGATCCGGCCGATCCAGTGCCTCAAAGCCATAACAGCTTCTGTCTACTGAGGAGCTGTTGGAGATACCCGTGAGAAGTGCGAAGGCCTGAACGCTATGAAGTATTGAGACAGGTCGTCGAAGATCAAACGCAATCAAAGCTTGTGCATGCAAGATACATAGACCTTGATCGCTTAGGCGCCCCGGCATTCGATTGGTATCGGGAATGTATGGTCCGCCGCTGGACTGCAAGGGAAAGTTTGGTCGAGAAGACAAGTCTGCGCAAATGTATTCGGCCTTTCGGTGGAGATCAGCTCTCCTGGCAATGATGAGTTGCGCGCGTGTCTGTCCTTCTAAGTCGGTCAGTCGTTGAAGACCATTCTCGGTACCAGGCTGCGGACACGCCGTTGTGACTGTTCTTTCGTCCTTGCTGCCCCTGTGCAGACTTCGGTGGGGAAGCTTAGTCGTCGTGGTGGTGCGAAAGTGGGAGCGCATCAGCGCTTCCAGGCGCAGGCGTCTTTTCCGCAGCGTTATGCGGCGACAGGTCTGTACTCATTGCCGCTGGAGAGCACGGCCCATGCGATACGTGCGAGCTTGTTGGCCATGGCGACCACCACGACGTTCTTGGGAGCTCTGTGATCGAGTGCGTCCAACCATGCTCCGATCGGCGCTCTATCTCGCTTGATCCGCAGCACGGCAGCGCGTGCGCCATGGATCAGGATCTTACGTAAATAGACGTTGCCCCGCTTACTTATGCCGAGCAGCTTGGCCTTCCCTCCCGTTGAATACTGGCGCGGCACAATCCCGAGCCATGCTGCGAACTCTCGTCCCTTGCGAAACGCAGCACCGTTACCGATGGCAGCGACGATGGCCGTCGCCACGACCGGCCCGATCCCAGGAATCTTGCGGATGCGAGTACACCCGGCATCGCTGGCAGAGATGCGCTCCAGTTCATCGTTCAGTTCTTCGATCTGCTGCTCAACGAGCTTCCACTCACCCCACAGCGTGTCGATCAGGTTGTGCATCAGCGGTGTCAGGTCGGCTTCGGCGTTCTCAAGGATGTCCGCCATCGCTGCCTTGAGCTTCGCCGGCTTCTGCGCAAACACCCTGCCGCGTTCGAGCAGAAAAGCCCGCAGTTGGTTGATCACTGCCGTTCGACGCGAGATCAGCCGATCCCGAACACGGTGAATCGCTTGAAGGTCTAGTTGGTTATCCGTCTTGATCGGAACGAAGCGCATGTTGTTGCGCTCGACTGCTTCGCCGATCGCCTCTGCATCGACGAAATCGTTCTTGTTGGACTTCACAAAAGGCTTCGCAAACTGCGCGCCGATCAGCCGAACGTCATACCCCTGCTTGCGTAATGCCCGACCCAGAAAGTGCGCGCCAGAGCAGGCTTCCAGGCCGATCAGCGACATCTGCATGTTAGCGGTGAACATTAGGAGTTGCTTCTGCGTGAACTTCTTCCGCACGAGCACCTTACCAGCTGCGCCAAGTGCGACGAGGTGAAAGGTAGTCTTGCCCAGATCGATGCCAACCGAGTGTATCTGCATGCCGATGATCCTCCTTGTAGAAGCTGCCACCACCATCCCTCTACTACGGCTGAAGAATCAAGCGGCGGACCATTTCATTAGTCGGCTTCTCGTCACTGCTTTCTCACATGTCGAAAAGAGCGTTTACCGGGACTGATCGTGGTCGGTTTTGGGTCCGTGGTCTCCCGTTCCCAAATGCGAGGCAGCTGGGGCACCCGTTTCAGTGGAAGAACACACTTCCATGGCCCCTGGGCCCCGCCGCCAAAGTCAGAATCCTCCGCTTAAAAAGCTTCCGCCGTTCCGGCATTACCGTGGCCTTCAAACCCATGTTTGAGGTATTCACCAGGGTTGGCCCCGACAACTCGCTTGAACGCCTTACTGAACGCAGCGTCGGACTCGTAACCGACAGACCGAGCAACGTCTATGAGCTTCTTGTCACGCTGTTCGAGTAACTGCATCGCCTTCTGCATCCTCCACTCGGTTACGTATTCCAGCGGTGTTTGTCCGAGTAGCTCTTTAAAACGCGCTGCGAATGCGGAGCGAGACATGCCCGCCGCTTCGGCCAGAGATTCGACTGTCCAAGGTGTATTCACACTGTCGTGAACGGCACTCAGAGCAGTGCCAATTTGAGGATCGAAAACAGCACGAAGCCATCCTTTGTTACGTTCCGGTCCCGACGCGATATGCGCCCGGAGTATTTGGATAAACAAGACCTCGGCTAGCCGAGTCGCGACTATTTCAGATCCCGGCACCTGTTCTGCCATTTCTGACGCCAGCGCTCGCATTGTGTCGTGAAGAGCTAGCGTGCGTGCCTGCTCGGCCTTAATCAGAATGAAGCTCGGCAATAACTGAGTGATCGGCCTCAGGCTGGCGCGATCGAAACTCATGGACCCACAGACGATTGTCGTCGGCGCGCCACCCCCTCCATAATGAGCGACATTGTTGTTGGCTTTGGCCCCGATCTCGCGGAAACTCCACCTCGGACGTGTTCGCGGGCTGTCGCGCAGAACGATCAAAGTCCCCCGGGCGAGCAAAAAGCAATCGCCACCGGTGAGGGGAATCGGCTTCGGAATCCCTTCCACACTCAGCCAGCAGTTGCCGCGCGAAAGCATGACGAAGTGCGCCAAATCTGTGGGTGGCATCTCTTTGTCGGAAGGCGTGACTTTGTCTTCGGTCCGCTCTTCCTGCTTTACGCCCCACGGGGCTGTGGCTTCGAGCCTGTGCAGACCGAAAGCGGTTACGTGCAGCGTTCTGAAGATGTCTGTTATCGGGTCCAACTGAGCCTCCATCTGCTCTCGAAAGCAATAGTGTTCTGTGAGCCTCTGCGAAACTGCGCAGCTTCGCTCGTCGGACAAGTGCAGCATCAGGTCGAAGAGGCCTCTACCATGACGGACATTCTCCTTCCTTCCAGCATCACAACTCCTAGACTCCTTTTCCCCCGCGCGTCCCAGTTCTATCAATAATGAGCAAAACAGCTCGGTTTAGCCATCTTTCTGGACGAATAGACAAAAATCTTGGACTCCCGAGCAGTTTTCGTCCGCCGCCAAAGAATCTACCTTAGTGTACGGAATGCTTCACACATTCCGAAGGGAGCAATTATGGGAAAGCTTGAAGGTAAGGTTGCAGTCATCACGGGTGGATCGAGCGGCTTGGCGCTGGAGAGCGCCAAGCGGTTCGTTGAAGAAGGCGCCTACGTTTTCATCACGGGCCGGAGGCAGGAGGCGCTCGATGAGGCGGTCAAGCTGATTGGCCGGAACGTGACCGGCGTGCGCGGCGACGCGTCCAATCTCGACGACCTCGACCGTCTGTTCGACACAGTCAAGCGGGAAAAGGGCAAGATCGACGTTCTGTTTGCGAGCGCAGGCAAGGGCGAAGCCGCCAAGCTGGGTGAGATTACTGAGCAGCACTTCGATGCGGGCTTCGACCTGATTGTGCGTGGAACGCTGTTTACGGTTCAGAAGGCGTTGCCACTGCTCAACGATGGCGGATCGATCATCATGATCGGGTCCGTTGCTTCGGTAAAAGGATTTCCTGGTTTCGGCGTGTATGCGGCGAGCAAGGCGGCATTGCGTTCATTCGCACGCACATGGGTCAACGAACTGAAGGGCAGGCATATCCGCGTGAACGTGCTGAGCCCGGGGCAGGTCGATACACCGGATTCCCAGCGACTCGACAAGGAGACGAGGGAGATGTTCGAATCCCTGATCCCGCGCGGCAAGATGGGTCGTCCTGAGGAAATTGCGGCGGTCGCGCTGTTTCTTGCTTCAGACGAGTCGAGCTACGTGAATGGGGTGGATTTGGCTGTCGACGGCGGCTTCTCAGCCATCTGAATTCGCGCCGACGAATCGACAAAAGATTAGGACTCGCGAGCAGTTCTTCTCCACCGCCAAAAAGATCACTGAATTCTACAGATCGACCAAAGGGAGTCATTATGGGAAAGCTTGAAGGAAAAGTTGCAGTCATCACGGGTGGGGCTACCGGCATCGGCCGCGCCGCAGCAAAACGCTTCATCGAGGAGGGCGCCATCGTCTTCATCTTCGGCCGCCGGCAGGCAGAACTCGACGCCGCTGTGGCCGATCTCGGGTCCAACGCCCGCGCAGTGAAGGGCTCGATCTCCGATCTGGCCGACCTCGACCGGCTCTACGCGGCGGTGAAGGCCGAGCGCGGAACCCTCGACATCGTTTTCGCCAATGCCGGGGCGGGAAGCCCGCTTCCGCTTGGCAAGATCACCGCCGAGCACATTGACGAGACCTTCGACACCAACGTGAAGGGTACGATCTTCACCGTCCAGAAGGCGCTTCCGCTGATGGGCAAGGGCGGTTCGATCATTCTGACGGGCTCGAGCGCCGGCACCACGGGCGCCCCGACAATGAGCGTCTACAGCGCGAGCAAGGCGGCAGTGCGCAACCTCGCGCGGACCTGGGCGGAGGACCTGAAGGGCACCGGCATCCGGGTAAACGTGCTGTCGCCCGGAGCGACGGCGACAGAACTCGCAAAGGCAGCGTTAGGCGAGGAGGGCCAGAAGGTCTACGCCGCGATGACTCCGCTCCAGCGCATGGCCGATCCGGCGGAGATCGGGGCGGCTGCTGCCTTTCTCGCGTCGGACGACAGCAGCTTCATGACCGCTAGCGAGCTCGCCGTCGACGGCGGCTTAGCGCAAATCTGACGCACTCGCCCAACGGCGCTCCAGTCGATTATTCGGAGCGCCGCAGGATTCGGTAAATCAAAGGAGAACATATGAGCTACGCAATTGTAGGATTCGGAAAGATAGGTCAGGCTCTCGCCCAAGCCTTTGCCCGTAAGAATATCAACGTGGCCGTTGCGAGTCGCCGGCCCCCCGAGGCGTTGGCACCGCAGGCTCGGGCGATTGGACCCACGGTCGTCGCCAAGTCGCTGCGGGATGCACTCGAGGCTGACACAATCATCTTGGCGGTTCCGTTCGGGGAACATCGCGAGATTGCGAAGGCCCTGCCGAGTTGGAAAGGCAAGACAGTCATCGACGCGATGAACTCGTTTCCAGTCCCACCTGAGGAACTGGACGGTCTCCCATCCTCCGCATTCGTTGCGAAGTCGTTCACCGGCGCCAAGTTGGTGAAGGGTTTTAATCACCTGGTTGCGGCCACACTGGCTACCGACCCGATCGTCGAGGGCGGCCACCGGGTCGTCTTTCTGTCGAGCGATGACGAGGACGCTATCGCTCCCGTGGCGGATTTGGCCAAACAACTTGGGTTCGCACCCGTCAAGCTTGGAAAGTTCAACGAGGGTGGCGCGTTAGTCCACGCACGCGGCAAGACTTGGGGTCTGCTCATCTTTCAGGATTTGTTCAAGAAGCAGCAGTAATCGACGATTCCGAAACGTCCGATTGGATCGGACACGCTTGAGGTAAGGGAAAAGGAGAGATTCCGATGAGCATCGAAAAGAATGTCCAAATTGTGAAGGATTTCTTTGCAGCAATGGGCAGCCGCGATAAGCAAGGTCTGCTGGCGTTGGTTGCCGAAGATATTGAGTGGATCGTTCCGGGCGAGGACTGGCCGCTGGCCGGCACGCACCGCGGGCACGCGGGATTGGAGAATTTACTTCAGAAGGCTAACGAAACGGTGGAAACCTCATACCCAAAGCCCCCCGAATTCGTGGCGCAGGGAGACCGGGTTCTGGTCGTCGGCGTCGCTACGGGGAAAATCAAAGCCACGAATAGGGCGTTCAAGGACGACTGGGTCTTCGACATCACCGTTCGAAACGGCAAGGTGACGAAGATTCGGGAGTACATCGATACGCAAGCACTGGCGCGGGCCTCCGAGATGGCCGCGAGCCCCAGGCTGTAACCCATCTGAAATTGGCGGATCTCGGTGAGTGCATTTTCGCCAATGCACTCATTGAGACACGATAACTACCGAGAATGTATGGTCCGCCGCAGGACTGCAAGGGAAAAGCTTCGGAGCGATATACAAGTCTGCGGCAATATATTCGGCCTTTGAGTGGAGAACGTGTCTCCTGGCCATGATGAGTTCCGCTGCGTGCCTGTCCTTACAAGTCGGTCGGTCGTTGGAGAGACCATTATCGGTATCAGGTTGAAAGCACGCCGTTGTGACTGTTCTTTCGTCCTTGCTGTTCCAGTGCAGACTTCGGTGGGTAAGTTCAAATCCGTTGATGTGGCGCCGTTACTGGCACTGTCAGTTCATGCTGCGGAGACGCTCGATAGTGGTCTATAGTCTTCGCCGCTTGATAGTACGGCCCATGCGATGCGTGCCAGCTTGTTCGCCATAGCAACCACGACAACGTTCTTGGGAGCTCTGGCGTCCAGTCGATCCAGCCAGGGCCCGATGGGTGCTCGATCTCGCTTGATCCGCAACACGGCAGCTCGTGCACCATGGATCAGAACCTTGCGTAGATAGACGTTGCCACGCTTGCTGATGCCGAGCATCTTCGCCTTGCCTCCAGTGGAATACTGCCGTGGCACGACCCCAAGCCATGCTGCGAAGTCTCGCCCCTTACGGAAGGCAGCTCCGTTGCCGATGGCGGCAACGATGGCCGTGGCTACGATCGGTCCAATGCCTGGTATCTGACGAATGCGGGTGCAACCGGCGTCTGCAGCGGAGATCCGTTCCAACTCCGTGGTGAGTTCTTCGATCTGTTGTTCAACCGTCATCCACTCACTCCACAGAATGTCGATGAGGCTGCGCATCTGCGGTGTCAGATCCGCTTCCGCGTTCTCGAGGATGTCAGCCATTGCAGCCTTGAGCTTCGCTGGTGTCTGCGCAAAGACCATCCCTCGTTCGAGCAGGAATGCCCTTAACTGGTTGATGACTGCTATGCGCCGCGAGATAAGCCGGTCGCGCACTCGGTGGATAGCCTGGAGGTCCAGCTGATCATCCGTCTTGATCGGAACGAAGCGCATGTTCTTGCGCTCGACGGCTTCAGCGATAGCTTCGGCATCCACGAAGTCGTTCTTGTTAGACTTCACGAGAGGCTTCACGAACTGGGCTGGGATCAACCGAACGTCGTGGCCCTGCTTCCGCAATGCCCGTGCCAGAAAGTGCGCTCCTGAACAGGCTTCCAAACCGATCAGCGATGTCTGCATGTTCGCGGTGTACGTCAGTAGCTGGCGCTGCGTGAACTTCTTCTTCACGAGCACCTTGCTAGACGCTCCGAGTGCTACCAAATGAAAGGTCGTCTTGCCCAGATCGATGCCAACTGAATGTATCTGCATAACGATGATCCTCCTTGTAAGAAGCTGCCTTCACGATCCTCCTGCTCAGGCAGGGGAATCAAGCGGCGGACCATCTCATTAGTCGGCTTGTAGTGACTAATCCAACCGGCGGTGGAGCGACGCGGTATTGGTTTGTGCCTTAGGCTCGGAGACTTGCCTATTCTTAAGTCCGATGGATAATTCTGTATGCTTCGTTCGCACACGTTCGTTAGGATAGGTGATGTTTCTCACGGAAACGGCAGTACCGGTCAAGAAGGGATGCCGGTCCGCGGGCTCGGAAAAAGACTAGGTTGCCTTCGAAGCGTTTCTCGTTGATGATTGCGCCCCTTTCGAGGGCGGTAAGTATGGAGCCTTCTGATTGCGGGAGCCTAAAGCTTGACTCGACGAGCGGGTCGACCACGAGCGCCGCATCGACGGCCTTCAGAAGTTGGTCAAGGCCCGTACGCTGAAGCGAGGAGACGGGAATCGCTTCGCGATCTCGGGAGAGGTGGGCGAGTTCCCGCAACGGGATGAGGTCGGTCTTGTTCAAGACCTGGATGACGGGCTTGGCCGATACTCCTAGCTCGGCTAAGACTTTTTTAACCTGAATTTTCTGCTCCTCGCGCATAGGACTAGAGGCATCCTGAACGTGGAGAAGAATTTCGGCTCGCTCGACTTCTTCAAGGGTGGCGCGGAAGCTTGTAACAAGTGTGTGGGGAAGATTGCGTATGAAGCCGACGGTATCAGACAGCAGGATCTTGCGTCGGGAAGGAAGCTGCAGCTGCCGGAGTTTGGGGTCAAGAGTAGCGAACATACGCGCCGATTCGAGCACACCGGCTTCAGTCAAGGCATTGAAGAGCGTGCTCTTGCCGGCGTTGGTATAACCGACGAGGGCGACCACAGGGACCGGGACTGCTTCGCGCCGCTGCCGCTGCTGGCGGCGAATGCGACGGACAGCGTCGAGCTGGGTTTTGATGTGATCGATCCGAAGGTTGATCTTACGCCGATCGGTTTCAAGCTGAGTTTCGCCAGGGCCGCGGGTTCCGATGCCGCCGCCGAGCTGCGACATGGCGCGACCGCGTCCGGCGAGGCGGGGCAGCTGGTATTTGAGCTGTGCGAGTTCTACCTGGAGCTGGCCCTCCCGGGTCTTGGCATGGCGCGCGAATATGTCGAGGATGAGCTGCGAACGGTCGATTACATGGCAGGGTAGCCGGGATTCGATGTTGCGAAGCTGCGAAGGTGTGAGGTCGTGATCGAAGAGAACAAGCGACGCGTTGGTGCTGGCCACAACGTCAACGATTTCGTCGAGTTTGCCCTGACCGACGAGGCTTGAGGCATCTGGCTTTTGGCGGCGCTGAACGAGAGTAGCCGCAATGGTCGCACCGGCCGATCGGGCGAGTTCCTCGAACTCTGTGCGGCTCGCATCCAAGTCGAGGGCGGAGGCTTCGTTGCCTGGGAGGTCTTCCTCTCCCGCCATGACAGAAGCCGCGGTTCGGGCAAGTCGAGCGGCCGCCGTAAGCTTGCGCTTGCGGAGTTCTCCCGTGAACTCGACCACGACAATCACGGCAAGTTCCTGCTGAGTCTGCGAGGTACGCAGTTCGCGGGCTAGAAGTGCCGCGTCCTGTGCTTCGCTTGCCTCCACAAGACTGCGACGGACTGTCTTTCCACGGTTTCGGCGTGATTGCGCCTGATCCGGAGTGGCTACGTGCGAAGCCCTCTTACTAGTCAAATTCGTCTCAATTCAGGGCCGAGTTCTCGACCGACTTTCCAACGGTCTTAGCTATTTGCTGCATAGGACTGAATCAGGCTGAACTGTGCGGGTGTTTCGCGGACTTGTAGTGCGAAAGGATGGGGGCTCCGCAACAAAAAACCTTCCGACACAGCAGACGACCTTACGCGAAGCCATGAGACTTCAAGCGCGCTCAGGCAGCTCGCTTTGGAAGTCTCCAATTCGGTCTGATGAAATGGCAGGTATATCCATTTGGAAGACGCTCGAGATAATCCTGATGCTCCGGCTCGGCCTCCCAGAATGTACCTGCCGGAACTACTTCGGTCACGACTTTGCCGGGCCACAGTTCGGAGGCATTGACGTCCGCGATTGTGTCTTCCGCAATCCGCTTCTGTTCGTCTGTCGTGAAAAAGATCGCCGAGCGATAGCTCGTGCCGGTGTCATTCCCCTGACGATTCAACGTCGTAGGATCGTGAATCTGGAAGAAGAACTCTAGGAGGAGACGATAGGTGAGCTGTTGAGGGTCGAAGACAATTTCGATTGCTTCAGCGTGCCCTTCATGATTACGGTAGGTCGCGTTTGCAATAGTGCCGCCCGTATATCCGACCCGCGTCGTAATTACGCCCGGGAAGCTGCGCAAGAGATCCTGCATTCCCCAAAAGCATCCGCCTGCGAGAATTGCGCGCTCGTTCGATGATGTCATGCCGTTACTCCAGTCCTTTTTTCTCGAACAGCTCGAGATACTTGCCGTACCCTTCGCTCTCCAACTCATCAAGAGGAATGAATCGAAGCGACGCGGAATTGATGCAATAGCGTAGTCCCCCAAGGTCTTTGGGGCCATCATCAAAGATATGTCCCAAATGGCTGTCACCGTGGGTCGATCGTACTTCCGTTCGGCTCATGCCGTGACTTTGATCTGATCGTTCGTCCACATTGCTTGGTTCAACTGGTTTAGCGAAGCTTGGCCAACCGCAATTGCTGCCGAACTTGTCTAGCGAAGAGAAGAGCGGCTCGCCCGATACGATGTCCACGTAGATACCAGCTTCATCATGATCCCAAAAGGCGTTTTCAAAAGGTCGTTCGGTTCCGCCTTGCTGTGTGACTTGGAACTCCTCAGAAGAAAGGCGGGAGATCGCTTCCGCACTTTTTGTGTAATTCGGCATGTCTGGACCAACCTCTGATCTTCTTAAATTCTACAACCGCGTTGCTAAGACCATTTGCCTCGTCAATGGACTGGCCATTCGAAGAAGTTGACTCTCTGAGCGAAGAAATTCAGGTCCGCGAGTTATTCCTCTGGTGTTGTTCAGAGGGGTCGACTGCATATTTGCCCCAAATGCGGACACACGATGAATCTGGCACTGATCGACCTCAACGCGATTACGACGGGCAATCGAATCGACAACAAAGTCGAGACTAGAAACGGATCGGTATAGGGCGACTTCCCGACGTTCAACACGATATCCACGCCCCGCGCTGCTCTTCTAGCAGCCTGAAATGCCCGCTCGGCATGAAGTACGGATATTCGTGCCTCTTCGACAAAAGCTCGAGCCGAATCGTTGACTTCAACCATCTGGTGATCCCGGGGAAAGAGCGGAATGCCAAGACGGTCTTCCAGTTCAGAGATTCTCTTTGTCAAAGCCGGTTGAGTTATATGTAGTTTCTGCGCGGCTCTGGAAAAATTGAGTTCTTCCACCAGCGCAATCGCGGCTTCCATCAGCCTGATGTCATTTTGCCCCATCTCCAGCCTCCCTTGTACTGCTCAATTCGGGATATCCAGACTGCGGTGCATACCTTTAGATGCGGGTTGAAGGCTCGAACGATGCCGCGTCCTAAGCACGGTCAGCGTCCTCGTTATTCCTAAATGGAATAGCGCCCAAACCAATTGGAATTGGACTCAGATTCACAGTTCGCCGATGCTTGTCGCTAATGCTCTACCCGATGCTTCGACATCGCTGCGGAGACGATCTCAAGCATCATTTTCTTATTTTGAACAATTTTCGCTAGAAGGGAAAGAAGAATAATGAACCAATTTTTAACGGAAATCGAACTGTCTGATCGGATTCACGTGAGTCTGGCAACCCTCCGGCGCTGGAGGCTAGAAAATCAGGGACCGAAGTTTCGAAAACTGGGAAGTCTAGTCCGTTACGGGGAGTACGATTTAACCCTGTGGATGGAAGCGCAGCCTAGTGGTGGGATGGGCGAAATGGAACGCATCCCCCCGGCATCCATCCATTCCGGGCGCGACCGGATTCAAAAACGAGGGTAGGCATGGCGATCTTTCAGCGTGGTGAGATCTGGTGGTACGAGTTTCCCTTTTCGGGAAGACGTATTAGGGAATCGAGCAAGAGCACGTCAAAGACATTGGCTCGAACCGCCGAACGGAATCGAAAGCGCGAGCTGGAAGAGGGGTTCAACAACGTGTCGGACACTCGGCACGAACGAGTGCGAACAGTTGGGGATATGGCAGGGGAATATCTTACCGCTTATAAGTTGCGTCACCCACAATCAGCGGTTTTCGCAGACTATGCGGTTTCACACGTCAAGCGAATCGTCGGGAGCAAGATGTTTGTCGACTGTAACGAGGCTACGATAACCTCCTACCAAAATGAACGATTGAGGGAAGGTGCAGCTCCCAAGACCGTTAATGAAGAGGTTGGCTTTCTGCTTCGTATCATGGATGAACTTGGTGACATTCTTCGCGTTCGTCTTATAAAAGCGAAAGCTGCTGAAGCTCAAGGTTGGCAAGTCTATCGGCAAGGCATATTCAGAAGAAAAGGTTCGGATGTTAGAGGTGGCGAAGAGCGCCCGTTCGCCGCACATCTATCCCGCCATCATGCTCGCTCTTAACGCAGGCATACGGGATGCCGAGCTCAAACAGCTCACCTGGGGCCAGATCAACCTAAAGCGAAGTTATCTGACTGTCGGAGAAAGTAAGACGGAGGCAGGTGAGGGACGAACGATTCCTCTAAATTCCTCTCTGGCCAAAACGATGAACGAATATGCCGAGTGGTATAAGGAACGGTTTGCGGCGACTGAACCCGGCTGGTACGTCTTCCCTTTCGGAAAGCCGCGTCCGAACGATCCCACCAAACCTGTCACCGCCCTAAAGACCGCCTGGAATAACGTTCGGAAGAAAGCTAAAGTTACCGGGCGTTGGCATGACCATCGCCATACGATGATCACGGACCTGGCTGAAAGCGGGGATGGGGACCAAACCATTATGGATATTGCCGGCCATGTCTCCAAGAGCATGTTGAAGCATTACAGCCATATTCGGATGGAAGCGAAACGAGACGCATTGGAGTCTATCGTCAAACGCAACCCGCAAAAAAAGGTGGGTTCAGGCCCTCCGAAACGTTCGAAAGTTGCCTAGTCGCTCGGACCGAAAGCAATTCCCAAAATAATCACATCGCGCTTCGACGATTGCTCATCCTTGCGCGCGATTAGTCACTTTTTTTATTTCTGGTACCCACAAATTCCCCCACAATCGGTCTTTTTGAGAGGTTTTTGGGAGGTGTTGCTGAGGGTCTAACTTGTTGATAATAATATGGCTCCTGAGGTAGGACTCGAACCTACAACCCTTCGGTTAACAGCCGAATGCTCTGCCATTGAGCTACTCAGGAACGTCTTTTTGGACCCGCGGGGAGACTCACGCGCTTGTTTAGTTATAACAAATCGGAATAGAGGGGTCAAAGGCTACCGTCATGGCTACGTGCAAATAGTCACCATGGGTGCAAAGAACGCTTTTTATCAGATTGACGAATGCCTGTATCTCCGAACTGCTTTCAACTATGAAGTCAAAACGATGACAATGTGAGAGCTGTGGGCAGCATCTCGAGGCGCCATTGTCCGGATAGACCGGGCATAGATGCTTTCAGAGCCCTGGCAAGGACCAGATCGCATGGCAGCTTCCGGGAATGGCTAAGGCTGGCGCATCTGCTGCTGTTTAGACTAGGGGTAGAGGAGGACGGCGATGTTATAGGCCGTGAAGGGGCTGTTCCGTGTTGTCGAGCAGGCTCCGACTACGGCCTGGTGATATTTGCCTGACGCCAGTTTGCTTTTGAGTTGGTCGGGAATTTGATTCAAGCTTCCTGCGGTGTATCGCATGATGTACCAGGGTTGGCGAGAACCCGCGTAGCCAGAGGACATTGTGCATGTTCGACGGGCCTCTTCTGTAGTGGCGGCGACGCGCATTCCCGATTGCGCGATAACGCCGGCAACCGTGCGCTCCTGCTGGTTGAGTGAGAGCGTTTGAACTGTGCTGGCGAAGTCCTCGACTGCGTAGAGTTGGTGATCGCGGGTCACTATAGCGATTCCAATCGAATCTACGTTGGGATCGAGCAGGTTGGCACGGTGGCCGGGCGAGCGCATCCAGAGATTGTGGATGATGACGGAGGTGGGGGCTTCGGCTACGTTTTCTGTGATGAGGCTGAAGTGTGCGCCAACATTGGATCCGCGTTCCGCGAGCGCGGGTTCTCCATTGAATTGATGGGAGATTTCGGCGTGGGCGGCCATCTCGCGAGCGTGGACGGCGGAGGCTTCTGCGAGGACGGGGTCGAAGCGAAGTGGCTGAAGTCCTTGATTGACGCGGTCTTCGTTCGCGGCGGCGAGAAGGTATTGCTCGGCTACTGTGAGATTTCCTGAAGATTCGAGGCCCTGGCCCGGAAGCACGCGCGTGGCCGAAAGCAGCAAGACGGCGAACGCTATGGACAAGAGATGCGATTTCGGCAATGAAATCATTGACTTGACACACGCTGCAAAGGAGGCCGGCATGAAGCTCATTCTAGGTATGGGGTACCGGGGTGGGTAATACAACTTTCTGGTGAGCATGAGAGTTTTCCCTGGTTTGCCTATCGGTTCTGACGCCGGGAAGGTGAGAAGACGATGCTTGAAGTTGCAAACTTTGGTACTAAAAAAATCGACAGGGAGAAACCTCACTTTTACAGGGGGTTTTTACTTATTTTGACTGTTTTGTGGTGGTGAGATCGTGGTGAAGTTGTGGTGGATTGCGTGGTGAACGTGGTGTTTTGGATGTCGTTTTTTGAGCGTCGAAAAACATGCCATGTTTTTCAAGTTTATTTTCGGTTCGCGAGCCAGAGGTGTCCGTTTTTGGGACAGGTATCTGATTAGTCAGAAGTTAGCGAGGGTTTGGCTAAGATCTCAGGTCAGATCTCAGTTCGGGGAGACGGCTGCGGTTGCGGAGCATGATCGCGAGGAGTTTGCGGGCGTCCCAGTAGCGAGGGATGTAGCGCTTCGGTTCGGCGAGAGAACGGAAGAGCCAGCCAAGGTAGAACTTGTCGGCCCAGACGGGAATGTGAACCTGATCGCCTGAGAGGAAGGCGATGGCGGCGCCGATGCAGTGGATGGCGGGGCGATAGGCAAGATTGCGTTTGAGGTAGAGGCCGAGACGCTCCTGGGTTCCACCGCCGATGGTGACGATGACGTGCCGGGGGCGAAGTCGGTTGAGGCGTTCGACCAGAACAGGGTCTTCGATGGGCGCGTTGCCGTACATGGGAGCCATGTAGATGTTGTCTTCTGGGATGACGATTCCCTGCCCTGCGAGCCAATCGAGATTGCGCTTCGTACTGACTGGGCTGGCCATGACCCAGAGCGTGTTGCCAGGTTGGCGAACGTCTGGCTCGAGGAGCAGATCGCGGAGGTACTCGAGGCCGGAGAGGCGCTTGATAGGGATCGGCTGCAGACGATTCCAGATGAGGACCATGAAGGCAGAGTCGGTGATGGCGAGGTCCGCGTTGAGCAGAGCGTCTCGGTAATCGGGGCTGCGGTCGAGGTCCTTGAGGGCCGGGGCCGCGGGGACTACGAGGAGACCGCCTTTGGCGCGCATGATGTCGATGGCTTCTTTTGCAGAGCCGTCGAAGAAGTCGATGCCAAGGATGCGGTGAGTGGCCGGAGTTGTCGACATGAAGGGATCTATTCGTCTCTATCTTATTCGACACGCGAAAGATGAAGAGTCGCCAATTCTCGTGGCGTCACCTTATTACCACCCACACGCGGACAAAGGAGGCGCATCTATGCCCCGATCAGGTGCGCACGAGCCACATGATCAGGGGCCACATGATACCGTGGGAGAACAAAAATGCTCGATGGATTGGGAAAACCTGGGTTCGGTTCGGTCGGTCGTGGCGGCAAGTCACGAACCAAGGTGACGACGGCGGTACGGTTCTGCGGATGGTTCTCGGCTGTGTTGCTTTGCAGCTTGCCGGCCTGTGCGATTTATGGTCAGCAACCTCAATCGAACACGGCTCCGGTGGTGGTGCAGCCAGGCGCACCAGGAACACCGAGCAAACGGCTGCCGCCTTCTACAACGGGGACGGCCCCGCAACGGTCGCAGGCAGATGTCGAGTTCATGCAGGGCATGATCATGCATCATGGGCAGGCGGTCGTGATGACGGATCTGATTCCATCGCACACGGAGAACGCGGAGATTCGCTCTTTGGGAGCGCGGATCGGCCTTTCTCAGGCGGATGAGATGAAGTTTATGAAGCGCTGGCTTAGGGCGCGTGGGGAGCCCGTGACCATGTCCATGCCGGGGATGCCGGATATGGATATGAACGGTAGTCCGATGGCGGCCATGCCGGGGATGCTGACGCCGAAGCAGATGGATGAGCTGCGACAGGCTAAAGGCGCGGAGTTCGACAGGCTGTTTCTGGCGGGAATGATTCAGCATCACAACGGAGCGCTGGTGATGGTGAAGCAGTTGTTCGATACGCCCGGTGCGGGGCAGGATGCGGAGTTATTCGACTTTGCTACCGACGCTGACAACACGCAGAGGGCCGAGATTGCAATTATGCAGGGCATGTTGAAGGAGAAACGATGAATCGTACGCAGTCTTTTGCTTTTCGTTTGGCTGGAGTGGCCTTTGGCACGGCTTTGGTGTTTTCCGGTTGGGGAGCTTTGCTGGCGCAGGCTCCGGCTGCTCCCGCTGCTCCGGCCGCGAAGGCGGCTGAGGAAGACGAAAATCCGTTTGTGCCGCAACCGGCTGTTCCGCTCCCGCCGGGTATGACGGGATCTACGACGAGCGATCCGCGCGTGGGGCTGAAGGCAGGCCTTTACGACGCCGGCGAGACTGCAATGGGGATGGAGCACCTCGCATTCGTGAAGAAGCCTGAGGCGTTTCAGCTGTCGACCACGAATCCAGATGATCCTGCGGTTCAGAAGAGTCTGGATCTGATAGGCGTGGGTAATCGGAATAAGATTCCGAAGCCAATGCAGCTGGTGATTGCGCAGCTCGCTTTTGCAAACTCAGACTTCGCGTTTCAGGGAACGCATCTGTTCCAGGGCAACTTCTATGGCGTGAACTTCTACGACATCTCGAACCCGGCGAAGGTGTCACTGATTACCTCGCTGGTGTGTCCGGGTGGGCAGGGCGATGTATCGGTGTACGGGAATTTGCTGTTTATGTCGGTGGAGATGCCGAACGGACGGCTGGATTGCGGAGTGCAGGGCTTTCCGCCGCTGCCTCCACCGGAGCCGGGGCATGAAAAGGACCACAGAATTCCAACGGCGAGTCCGGATCGCTTTCGCGGTGTGAGGATTTTTGATATTTCGGATATCAAGAATCCGAAGCAGGTAGCAGCGGTGCAGACCTGCCGTGGGTCGCACACACATACGCTGGTGTTGGACCCGAGCGATAAGGACAACGTCTACATTTATGTTTCGGGGACGTCGTTTGTGCGGCAGTCAGAAGAGCTGGCGGGCTGCTCAGGCGAGGAGAAGCCGGACAAGGATCCGAATACATCGCTGTTTCGAATCGATGTGATCAAGGTGCCGATTGCTGCGCCGCAGCAGGCCAAGGTGGTTTCGAGTCCGCGAGTGTTTATCGATCCGCGTACGGGCGCTCTGAATGGCCTGAACAATGGTGGAAGCCACGATAAGAAGGCAGAGAAGCCAGCGGATACCAACCAGTGCCATGACATCACGGTGTATTCGGCTTTGGGGCTTGCGGCTGGGGCGTGCTCGGGCAATGGCATACTGCTTGATATTAAGGACCCTGTGCACCCGAAGCGCGTGGATGCGGTGAACGATCCAAACTACTCGTATTGGCACTCGGCGTCTTTCTCGAACGATGGAACGAAGGTTGTGTTCACCGACGAGTGGGGTGGAGGTTTGCAGCCACGCTGCCGTCCGACGGATCCCAACAAGTGGGGAGCGGACGCGATCTTCAATTTGAAGGACGACAAGCTGTCGTTTGCGAGCTACTACAAGATGCCGGCTGCTCAGACGGAGACGGAAAACTGCGTGGCTCACAATGGCTCATTGATACCAGTGCCCGGGCGTGATATCGAGGTGCAGGCCTGGTACCAAGGCGGTATTTCCGTGATGGACTTTACGGATCCGGCCCATGCGTACGAGATTGCCTACTTCGATCGCGGGCCTGTCGATGCGAAGGCGCTAGTTTTGGGCGGCGATTGGTCTGCGTATTGGTACAACGGCTACATCTACGGGTCGGAGATTGCGCGCGGCCTGGACGTGTTCAAGCTGATCCCGAGCAAGTTTCTGACTCAGAATGAAATTGATGCGGCGAGGCTTGTTCAGGTCAATGAGCTGAACGTACAGAATCAGCAGAAGATTACCTGGCCATCTCAGCTGACGGTCGCGCGAGCCTATCTCGATCAGTTAGGACGTTCGCAGGCGCTGTCTGCGGATCGGATTGCTGATTTGAATAAAGCAATCGCGCGGGCGCAGAAGTCACACCTTGCCAAGAAGGATTTAGCAAAACTTCATGGCATGGCGGCGTCTGTTGAAACGAGCGCGTCCGACGCAAAGGATGCGAGGGATGCTCAACGGCTGCATGAGTTGGCTCACATCCTGGAGGGTCCGACAGCGTAGCTTGGGAGATGGTCTGGCGCACTCGCCAAGTGTCCGAAAGTCGCTTCTCGGACACTTGGCGGATGAGTACTAGTAAACGCGCGTTGCTTCCGCTATGCCTATTTCCGATTGCTCCTGCACGTGGCCGTATCTGCGGCTAAGAAGATTTCTGTGACGGCGACAGCGCGACCGAAGCTTCGCTGGTGAGCACCCGGAAGACGAAAGTCTCCTGAAGATACAGTTGGACGGCGGAATCGGTGTGGCTGAGATAGCCGATCGAAACGTCCTGTCCGAGGTTCAGCTCAAAGTCGCCGCCTCGGGTCGTCAGAACATATGCGCCTTCAATTGCAGGGGCCCAGATCAGGTTGCCGTCCACGATACGCTTCACATGCTCGAGCACGGGATATCCGTGATCGCGGGTTTCGGCGAGCGCTGTGTATTCCTCGGCCCCCAGCACAACCGAGTAGGGCCCGTTGACGCCCATCAACCGCAGTTGGCTCAGCGCATGCGCCACTGCATCCGGATAATCCCGCACATCTGAGGGTAGGGTATCGATGGGGTTGCTGGTGCCTTCGCGGATGCCCTGGATATCCGCTTCATGATATCCGTTGAAGATAGCGCGATCTTCCGCGAAAGCTAGTTTCTTCGCAGCGTCCTTCGCAGGCTGCCAGTCAGAGTCATCGGAGCCACGGTCCACATCGTCGATCGTCTGACGTGACAGCTCGAATGGAACCCGCAGCTCCACTAAAGGCTTCACCTCACGCTGTCTTGCGAGGATGCCTTCCGCAGGAGCGGAGATGTTCTTCAGGTGCCCGGTCCCGACTCCAGGAAAAGCGATTCCTCCCGGCGATGGAACATCCACAACGCGTCGTCCGGCCAGATACCGCTTAAGTGTTCTCGTCGTCTCTTCCTCAATCTCCGCCCATGCCGCGTCAGAGATAGGTGCCAGTTCTCGATGGAGGTTATTCATCTTTCTCTCCCTTTAGTGATCCTATTTTGAGTGATGTATCGTGCACGGCACCGGGTGACGGTGGAGACGAAGGCGGTTCGGCGGACGGCGCTTTTGCATCTTCCGGCGCGTCGGGCGTGACGTTGTCGAGAAATGTTGCAGATGGCACAAAGAACAGGCTGCCGGTCACGGGGCGGCTGAAGTCGAGCAGCCGGTCGTAGTTTCCAGGCGGCCGGCCCACGAACATGTTTTCCAGCATGGTCTCGGTGATGCGCGGCGTGCGGCTGTAGCCGATAAAATACGTTCCGAATTCGCCGTGGCCGGGACGCCCGAAGGGCATGTTGTCTCTCAGGATCTGAAGCTGACGTCCGTTCTCCTCGATGTTGGTGAGAGCGTTGTGTGCGTATGTGGGCTTTTCCGCGTCGCTCAGTTCTATGTCCGAGAGCTTGCGGCGGCCGATGATGCGTTCCTGCATCTCGACCGGGAGCGAATTCCACGCCTTCAAGTCGTGGAGGTACTTCTGCACGATGACGTAGCTGCCGCCTGCAAAGGCCGGGTCTTCACTGCCAACGACCGCCGTGTCGCGCGCCGCATCACCCCGTGGATTCTCCGTTCCGTCGACGAAGCCGATCACATCGCGGTCATCGAAATAGCGGAAGCCGTGCACCTCGTCGGCCACGGAAACGATGTCTCCGATGCTGTCCATGATCTGCGTCGCCAGCTCGAAGCAGAGATCCGGGCGTTTGGCGCGAATGTGGAAGAAGATGTCCCCCGGCGTGGAGACGGCATCGCGTCCCCCGGAGCAAATCCTACGAAACGGGTGAAGCTCGGCGGGGCGAGGCGCTCCGAAGAGGTTGTCCCATGCATCTGACCCGAATCCGGCGACGCAGGTAAGGCCCGCCTCTACGTCTCGAAACTCCACCGCGCGAATCAGCCCGGAGAGACCAGCGCAAAAGTCGCGCAGGCGCGCGTAAGCATCTTCGTCCTGGGGGATACACAGCACCAGAAAGATCGCCGACCGTGTAAGCGGACCGACCACAGTCTGCGGAAGAACGATCTCGTTGAGCTCGCCAGGGGTGTCCATTGTTTTCTTCAATCCCGATCTGCTTTGGTTTCATCTGAGTATCGCATTTTTTCAGAACTCAGAGCACGTGGCCACGGTGGGAGTTAGTGCGTTTGTTCGAGGAGCTTGATGTTTGCGAGTGTGTCTTCATCGTTCGGCTTCAGCTCGAGAACTCTCTTGTAGAGCGCGAGCGCCTGATCATGTTGGCCTGACTGCTGATAGAGCACAGCAAGGTTGAAATAAGGAATTGGGTCTTTGGTTTTTTGATCGACAGCAACCGCGAATTGCTTCGCGGCATCGTTCGATCGATTCTCCTTCATGTAGAGGACACCGAGATTCACATGAGCTGCACTGTTGGAGGGGTCGAGCTGCAGAACTCGCTGGTAGTTGGTCTCGGCCTCACTCGTCTCGCCGACACTCTGATCCGCCGTGCCGCTGTTCAGGAGTGTGGGTATGTCGTCGGGAGCCTGCGCTAGCGCCTGCTTGTAGGCTGCCTGGGCCTCACCGAACGATCCGAGTTGAAGGTATACATCGCCCAGGCTTGCGTACGCGTGGGGATAGTTGCTGTCGAGTTGAATGGTGCGCTGGTATTCGTCGAGCGCTGCATGAAGATCGCCCTTCACCTTCTGCGAGTAGGCGAGGTTGTAGTGAAGGGATGGGCTTTGCGGCGTCGCCTGCAAGGAGTGCGCGAATAGCTGTACTGGGTCGGCCCAATCTGCAACCCTCGTGGTGGTTCTATAGAGATTCCACACGGCCCATAACGCGATGATGCCCGCCAGCACTTTGCGCAGGCGAGGCTGGTTAGGAATGGAGCAGACGGCAATGATAGCTACAACGATTCCGACGGAGGCGAGATAGGCAAAACGCTCCGCGAGCCCCTGGTAATTCGTGAACACGACGAATGGCGCGATGCAGATAAGGAACCACGTGAGACCGCCGAGAAGGGCGGGATGATTCCGACGCTGGAACGCCGCGTAACCGAACGCAAGAACAAAGCAGACGATTGCGGCAAGCAACCATGGGTGCGACTGTCCTAGGGAGAAGAAGGTAGAGCGCTCCACACTCATGTGCAGTGGAAGGATTGTGAGGGTCAGATACTTCGAAAGCGCGAGGCCGGCCCACTTGAAGGATGCGATTCCGGAGAAGGACTTTACCTTGACGCTGAAGCGCACGGCTTCGATGGCGAAGGCGGCGAGGCCGAGCGTAGCCAGGGTTATGGAGAGATTCTTCGACCGCTGTTCTTCGATAAGAAGTAGAAGCAGTAGCAGAAGAGGAAGGATCAAGATGCCGAGTTCGTGTGAGAGTCCGGCGCAGAAGGCGGCGAAAAAGCATGCCAGCCTCCAGGTCCATCCGCCATGGCGAATACTGTTGAGCGCAGAGAGAAGACAAACCAGCACGAAGAGGGTGCATAGAGCGTACGACCGTCCGCTGATCCATGCCACCACTTCGGTGTTGATGGGCAAGGAGAGCCACAACAGGCACACAGCCGCAGCGGGAACGAGAGGCATCTTGAGCCTTCTGAGGAGAGCGAAGGCGAGATTGCTATTTATGAGGTGGAGAGCGATGTTGGTTGCGTGATAGCCGCCTGCGTCGAGACCCCAGAGGGCGCGGTCGATGAAGAGGGAGAACCAGAAGAGCGGCCGATAGGTAGACCCGGCATAGCCGAGGAAGGAGGTTGTGAGCTCAACCGGGTGCAGGAGAAAACGTTGTACGAAGGAGCCCCAGGTGGAGAGGTTTGGATTGTTAACGATCTGCTCGAGATCGTCGTAGACGAATGGGGAGGTGAAGCTTCGCCAGTAGAGGACCAGGATGAGGGCCCCTGACAATAGCAGGAAGGTTCTTTGGGAGTGATGTTGAAGCCAGTTGGCCGAGGAAGATTTCGGGCGTCGACTTTTTACTGACGACTTCCTCCCCACTGTTCCACTCCTCTCTGCAAGGATAAATCAGAGAACACTTCGGATGAGCGTAGAGGAAATGAGTTTTAAAGAGGAACGCGTCAGGGTCGTAGTTTTGTGCTGGACGATGCAGGATTTTCCATTGACAAATTCATAACCATTCGGTTATGGTTTGTGCCATGCCGAGCGCCGCAGACAATCTGTTCAGGGTTCTCGCCGATCCGACCCGCCGGGCCATCTTCGAGCGGCTGACCCGCGAGGGCGACCAGACCGTTCATGCTTTGACCGAGCGGGCAGGTGTGTCGCAGCCGATGGTTTCGAAGCATCTGTCCGCCTTGAAGCGTGCGAGGCTGGTTCGCAATCGCCGCAAGGGGCGCGAGACCCATTACCACGCCAGGCCGGAAGCTCTCGCACCGCTGGTGGATTGGATGAGGGACTACGGCCGCTTCTGGAACGACCGGTTTGACCGGCTCGAAGACTTACTAAAAAGGATGGACCCATGACTACAACTACTCGCACACTTGTGATCGAAAGAGAGATGCCATACCCGCCGGAAAAGATCTGGCGCGCTTTGACAGAAGGCCCGTTGATTAAGGAGTGGCTGATGGATAACGACTTCCAACCTGTCGTGGGCCATGGGTTTAGTTTCCGCTCCACGCCCGTGCCCAATTGGAATGGCGTAATCGATTCTGAAGTCCTGGTGGTCGAGCCTAACAAGAAGCTCTCGTATAGCTGGGGCACTATGGGGCTGGAGAGCGTCGTCGTTTGGACATTGGTCCCGACAAGTGGCGGAACACTGTTGCGCATGGAGCAGTCTGGCTTCGGCTCCGATCAAGATGCCGCGTATAAGGGCGCGACCTACGGGTGGAATAAGTTCATCGGCAACATGGAGCGAGTTGTCGCCGGGTTCCAGTAACGTCGCATCGAAAAGGAGGCGTGGACATCATGAACCAACGTTTGATTTTTCGCTGGATTCACATCATCGTCAGCATTCCGATCTACGGATATATCTACAGTCCGTTTGAAAAGCTGCCGCAGTACGCCCACCCTACTCGGTTTGTCTTCTTTCCTCTCATGGTCCTTACGGGATTGTTGATGTGGAAAGGCCATCTGCTTCGGCGACTTATTCCGAACCGATCGGCCTAGCAAGGTGCAGAGACCGGGACACGAAGGATCGGAGGAAATATGAAGCCAACAAGTGGTACGAGTGGCGGGGACGCTTCGGCGAACATCACCAAGCGGATTGAAGAACTTGGGGACTGGCGCGGAGAGACCCTCGCGCAACTCCGTCAGCTCATTCGCGATGCCGATCCCGACATCGTGGAGGAGTGGAAGTGGATGGGGACACCCGTGTGGTCTCACGACGGCATCGTCTGCACAGGGGAGTCGTACAAGCAGGTGGTGAAGCTCACGTTCGCTCGCGGAGCCTCCATCGAAGATCCGAAGAAGCTATTCAATTCCAGCCTGGAAGGAAACGCGCGGCGTGCGATTGACGTCCGCGAGGGAGAGAAGATCAACGAGGCTGCCTTCAAGAAACTCATCCGCGCCGCAGTGGCGGAGAACTCCGCGGTACTCGCTGAACGGGCAGCCAAGAAGAAGAAGTAAGGGCTGGCTCTCCTTATTCGACACTCGAAAGATCGATCGGCGGACCTATGGCGCATTCACTAAGGACGCTTACGTCATCTTCATCGGTGGCGATGAAGATGACGTCGCTCAATCGAATCTTTAGTGATTACAACGATAGCGGCGATGATTCCAACCAATGGAAAAATAACCAGCAAGAATACATAGAAGATCATTGGCCATCTCCAACATTATATCGTAATACGATATAATGTGCTTCAGCATATCACAGGAAGAGAACGATTCGACAGAGGCATCCTGGTGTTTTTCAACTCTTCGACCGGCCTGGCGGTGATCGAGGGGCGAAGAGTGTCTTCAGCCGGATACGGGATTTAGCTTTTCGGGGAACACAAATCGACGTTAGAAGAGACCACTAACCCTGCTTTTAAAGTAAAACCGGACCCTCGAGAATAGTTACATGCTCTCGGGTCCGGTTTTGTTTGCTAGGACTAACTATCGTGTGGCGGCTGCGAGCGGTTTGCTGGACAGGATCTCGTCTTCGATCCAGGCGTAGGTTTTGGCGAGGCCGTCGCGGAGCCTGATGGACGGTGCCCAGTTGAGTTTTTGCTGGATGAGAGTGTTGTCGCTGTTACGGCCGTTGACGCCCTTGGGGGCGCTGAGGTTGTAGTTGCGCTTAAGCTTGATGCCGGCGATGTCTTCGGCGATGTCGACGAGTTGGTTGATGGTGACGAGCTCGTCGGAGCCGAGGTTCAGGGGTTCGTGAATCTCGCTCTCGGCGATCATCTGCGTGCCCTTGGTGCAGTCGTCGATGTACATGAAGGAGCGGGTCTGTTTGCCGTCGCCCCAGATTTCGATCTCGTGCTTGCCGGAGTGCTTGGCCTCGATGACCTTGCGGCAGACGGCTGCGGGAGCTTTTTCGCGGCCACCGGTCCAGGTGCCTAGCGGGCCGTAGACGTTGTGGTAGCGGGCGACGCGGGCCTGAAGGCCGTAATCCTCTTCGAAGTGGCGACACATGCGCTCGGAGAAGAGCTTCTCCCAGCCGTAGCCGTCTTCGGGAAGTGCGGGGTAGGCGTCCTCTTCTTTGAGGGCGACGACGTCGGGATTAGTCTGCTTTTCGCCGTTGTAGACGCAGGCCGAGGAGGAGTAGAAGAAGCGCTCGACACCCTTTTCGCGGGCGGCCATGAGCATGTGCGTGTTGGTGAGAACAGAGAGCATGCAGAGGGCTTTGTTGTTTTCGATGAAGCCCATGCCACCCATGTCGGCGGCGAGCTGGAATACGACTTCTGCGCCTGTGGCTGCAGTGAGGCAGCTGTCCTTGTCTTTGAGGTCGAGGGAGAGACTTTCGACGTCCTTGGATACTTGATACCACTCGTCGAGGGGTTTGATATCGACGGCGCGGATGACATCGACGCCATTGGCGAGGAGGCTTTGAACGAGGTGGCCGCCGATGAATCCACCGGCACCGCAGACGACTGCTTTCTGTCCTTTGAGCTTCATAGGGGAAGAGACTCCTTGGGGTCTTAAGTTAGAAGCTGTTGAAGTGGTTCAGGTTATCCAACGGGTGCTCGAGCATGACGTTTCTCGCTTTGCTTCCAAGTGCCTAGTATAGCTGGGAGGGGTTATGGGGTGCTATGAGAAATAAATCCTAACGGGAGGGATTGACTTTTGGCGTTTTCATCTGGCGATGAATCTCCTGATCGCAAAAGAGATACAAAAAATGGCACAAATCTGATGTCGCATCGTCTCGCATTTGACATGATGCCTACGCACTCCTCGGAGGAACGCCTGATGGGGCTCTCTCGTGTTGTTGCTACTGTCTTAATTTTCACTACTTCAATTTTCACTATGGCTCAAACAGGAGGATTGACCTGCTCGAGCGATGATGGGGGTTGCAGATACTGTCGCGCCGATACGCAGAACTACGTTCAACTAACGCGTCAGATTTCGGGTTCGCGATGTCAGCAGGGATATAGCTGGGGGTACGATCCACGCGGCATCTGGGTGGATCGGGGGTGCAGGGCGCAGTTTGTCTATGGACGCGGACGCAGCGACAGCGGCAGCAATACGAGCGCCGCGATTGCTGGTGGGATTCTCGGCGCGTTGATTCTTGGGGCGGCGGTGGCTGCGTCGAAATCCGATAACGATGATGGTGGCGACCACGAGCGGGTGAACTACTACAACGATGGATACCGGATGGGACGGCAAGATGCCGATGAAGGCAGACGCGACTACTACCAGTGGTGGAGCGAACGCTATTCGACGAAGTACGAGAGGGACTTTGCCGCGGGGTATGCCGACGGCTACCACAACTATGGACGCAGGCCGCCGCGATAGACACGTTTTGAACAACCTGAGGAGGAGTTCGCGAGATGAAGAATGCTACAGTTTCCGCGTCGATGCAACGGGTTGCTGGTTTGGTTGCGCTGCTGGTGTGCGCGATGGTGGCCGTGTCGCAGGAGACGCCCGCGGTGCCGGCTCCGCCGGTTCTACCGAATACCTCGAAGGAGATTGTGGTGCCGGATCGCAGTACTGTGGATCTGTTGGCCGAGATCAAGAAGACCGGCAAGCTGCGAGTGGGTGTGGCAGAGATTGTTCCGTGGACAATGCATGATAAAGACGGAAAGCTGGTGGGGTTCGAGATCGATGTGGCGAGGAAACTGGCACGCGACATGGGCGTCGAAGTCGAGTTTCATCCTGATGAGTTTCGCTACTTGATTCCGGATCTTGAGGCGAATCGTTTTGACATTATTATTGCGGGCTTTTCGATTGAGGCACGCCGGGCCCTCGTAGTGAACTTCAGCGAACCGTACAACGTGACCGATGTGACGATTGCGACGAGCAAAAAGATGGGCGGCGAGTTGAAGACGATGGAGGACTTCAACAAAAAGGGAGTGACGATTGGCGTGGTGGAAGGAATGACGTCGGAGGATCTGGCGGCGCTCGAGTTTCCGAAGGCTTCGATCCAGACCTACACGGAGGACAGTGCACTGTTCACCGATCTGGTTGCTGGGAAACTCGCGGCGGCCGTTGCAGACAGCCCGCGGTTAGAGATTCTTGGAAAGCTCTATCCCGATGCAGTTGCTGTGCCCGCTGTGGCTCCGCTGGGAACGTTTCCAGCGGCGTTTGCGGTGCGACGCGGAGACATGGATTTCGTCAATTATTTGAACTCGTGGATCGCAGCCCGCAAAGCTGACAAGTGGATCAGCACGCGGCGGAAGTATTGGTTCAAGACGACGGACTGGGCGGCTAATCTGTGATCAAACCTTCGTCAGCTCTCGTTGATCGATGGTATTAGGTTTCGGCGCTGTGTCTACCGGTGTGTGCAGTAGATCGATGACGGACTGATAGAGACGGTTGCGCATGCCGAAGCGGTCGCCGGCGCGGATGACGTAGCGGACGACGATGTCGACGCCGGAGGCTGCGGGGCGCATGTCGACTGATGGCGTGGCCTTGAACTGACTGAGGCCGTTGTGGCGCGTGGTGGTTTGCCACTCCTGCTCAGCGAGCTTGGCGTCTCGTTCGGTTTGCTCCATGACCGTATTGTGAATCGCTTCGATGGTCTTGTAGGAGTCGAGGCTGGGTGGGATGTTGACTGTGATCTCGTCCCACATCCACTGGCCGGTAGTGGAGAAGTTGAAGTACTGGCCAGAGATGGCGAAGTTGTTGATGAAGGTGACGCGACGACCGGTGGGGTGGCCCTTGTCGGTCCAGTTGCCGGTTTCGAGCAGAGCGGTGCGGAAGAGACCGATCTCGACGACCTCGCCACCGACACCGTTGATCTCAACCCAGTCGCCGACGCGGATGCCGTTTTTGCCCATGAGAATGAACCAGCCGAAGAAGGCGAGGATGAAGTCCTGGAAGACGACCGTGAGGCCGGCAGCGCCAAGTCCGAGGATGGTAGGAACCTGACTGGGCGCGCCAAAGACGACTAAGAGGACCAGCATGAGCGTGACGAACTGGACGCCAAGAATGATGATGGTGCGGAGTGTGTGGAGTCGGCGCTGCTCCATGTGCACGCCGTCGAGGAACTTGCCACACAGTGTGGTGAGTAGGACGCCACAGAGGATAAGAAACGCAATGAGCGAGAACGATTGCAGTGCGAGGTGGGCGACGATCGCGTGCTGGACTCGGACCTGTGCAAGCCATTTGCCGTAGGTGGTAGAGAGCTGCTGCTGAGTCTGGAGCTGATCCTCGACGATGCTGTGCATCTGCGAGAGGGCGTGAGCCTTGTTCAGGCGTGCGACGCGGGCTTTTACTGTGTCCGTGGGTGCATTGGCGCCGGATGCGTTGATGTTTGCCGCGGCGGCGGCGACTCTCCTTTCGAAGTCGGCGTGCTTCGCGGAGAGGGTAGCGACGTCGGAATCCGTTTCAGCTTTGGCCTGTTCAATGAGGGCCATGCGGCTGCGCTGGTCGAACCAGGAGGAGATGCGGCCGTAGAGGGTGCCGTAGCGGCGAGCGGAGAGGACCCCAATCTGGCCGCCGGTGTTGGACTGGGAGGCATCGTACTTCTTCATCGCGGCCTGGCGGGCGGTGAGCTCCTGCTGGATCTGGCCGCGTTTGTCGCCGCTGGCGCGGGAGAGTAGATCAGTTGCGTCGCCAAGTTCATCGCTGTCGAGTTGGAGTTGGGCCTTGGCGGCGTCAAGATCGTCGGAGCTTGCTGTCGTTCCGTTGGGCTGCTTGAGTGAGGTTGTCAGGGCGTCAACTTTTCCCTGGTCTTCCTTGACCAGGGCCTGAAGCTGGGTGACTCTTTGTTGAACAGCGAGGGCGTCGCCGGTGAGGGTGCGGGTCTGGAAGGTCGCTTCGCGAAGGGCGAGGGCGAAGGCCTGGTCGACTTCATGGTCAGCGAGGCGGGCGGCCTCGTGGGCGAAGGATTGCTCCTCGGCGGAGACCGCAAGGGGAACGAGCGACTCGATGGTCTGCCAGGGGCGCTGGTCGACGAGGCTATTGCCGTGACCACCATTGGCTTTGAGAAATGGCATGTGGGCCATGGCACCTCGTGTCCACCAGGCTGCCGCGAGGCAGATGACAAGGAGAACTGTGGGGATTGCAATGGCGAGACGGCGGAGTTCCTTCATTCTTCAACCCTATATGCTTCGTAAATTAGCTCAAAACCCCATTCGGGTCACTGTCTAGGTTTGATTCAGTACGCGGCACATCTGTTGTCGCTGCGTGAGTTACCTCGGATGAGCGTTTTCAGGAGTTTAGGCGTAACCGGAAATTAATAAAGGCACGATTCGCTTAGGAGTACATTTCTCGATAGCTCAAAATTCAGGAGATTGCGTGACCGAGACACCGGAAGTTGCCTTTAATTGCACTGTGGAGAACTCGACTGAGAATGGCGTGAAGGTGACGACCGTTCGGTGCCATGGCCGCTTGATCAACCAGACGGCTGGCCAGGTAAAAGACATCGTGAAGCCGCTAATACCGCAGGGCGGAATCATCGTGATCGACCTGAACGATGTGACTTTTCTGGACAGTCTGGGACTGGGCACGCTGGTGGGACTGAAGGTCTCGGCCATCAACGAAGGCTACTGCCAGCTGAGGCTGGAGAACCTGACTCCGCGCCTGCAGGAACTTTTGAGACTTACGAATCTCACGAAGCTGTTCTCATCTTAGGTCAAGGGTTCGCGACAAAAATCCGCTTCCATTCCCCCGCCAACGAGCATGTAGGATTTAGGGCGTGGGTACTTCTGTTGCAAACGCCGGTGTTGCTCCGGGACCATCGATGGTGGAGATTGCGAAGCGACAGCCACTGGCGGCCGTGGGCGTCGCGCTGCTCGTCTTGTTTGCGATGTGCGCAGTGTTTGCTCCGTGGCTGGCACCGCAGGATCCTGCGCAATTGGATCTGACGGGCCGGCTGATGGGGCCTTCGTGGGCGCATTGGTTCGGCACGGATGAGTTGGGACGGGACATTCTTTCGCGAACTTTGTTTGGCGCGAGGATCTCGCTGGTGGTGGCGGTGAGCGTGGTGGGGCTTTCGCTGGCAGTAGGGCTGGTCGCGGGTGGGCTGGCCGGGTTTTACGGCGGGTGGACGGACACAGTCGTGAATATCTATGTAACGAATGCGTTTCTTGCGCTGCCGGGAATTCTGCTGGCGATTGCGTTCGTTGCGTTTATGGGGCCCGGCCTGGGGAATGTGATTCTTGCGCTGGCGATCTCGGGCTGGGTCGGGTACGCGCGGCTGGTGCGGGCGCAGGTGATGGCGGTGAAGGAGCGGGAGTTTGTTGAGGCGGCGCGGGCTCTGGGGGCTACCGATCTTCGCATCATGACGCGGCACATTTTGCCGAATATTCTGCAGCCGCTGATCGTGCAGGCGGCGATTGGGATGGCGGGAGCGGTGCTGGCTGAGGCTACGTTGAGCTTTCTCGGGTTGGGCGTTCCGCCGCCTGCGGCTAGTTGGGGATCGATGCTGAACGATGCGCGGTCGCATCTCTTTGACTCGCCGCATCTGGTTTTTTTCCCGGCGATGGCGGTAATGCTTTGCGTGCTCTCTTTCAACTTTATCGGGGATGCACTGCGGGATTATCTCGATCCGCGAACGAGGCTTGGGGCTGGGCTGTAAACGTGGCGATGGGTTATCAGATATGCTTGGCCTTGGAACTGAGAGGCAATAAAGATGCGCAAGAGTATCGTTTCACCTTCGACTACAACGGCAACTCCTATCAGCGATCTGTGGCGTGATTTGGAGCGGATTGCCCGCGTGGAGATCAGCTCCGAGGACGAGGGGTTTCCGATTGAGAATGCGCTGGGCAAGAAGGTGACGGAGGGATGGCGAGCTGCAACGACGGGGCCGCAGTTGATCCGGTTGCACTTCGATGAGCCGCAGACGATCAAACGAATTCATCTGCAGTTTGTGGATAAGACGTCAGAGCGATCGCAGGAGTTCGCGGTCTTCGCGGGAGCGGGATCTGAATTGAAGGAAGTGGTGAGGCAGCAGTGGGCTTTTTCGCCGAACGGTTCGACCGAGGAGATTGAAGACTATCCGGTTGATCTGAAGGGCGTGACGACGTTCGAGTTGCGTATCGATCCGGATAGAAGTCACGATCCGCAGTTGAGCCAGTCGTATGCTTCGCTGCAGAGTTTGAAGCTGGCGTAACGGGCTATCTTGATGGCGGTGATTCGATGTTGATCGGAGTGATCTCCGACACGCATGGGTTGATGCGGCCGGAGGCTTTGACCGCACTGCGTGGAGTGGAACATATTCTGCATGCGGGCGATGTTGGGGATATTGCGATTCTCGACGCGCTGCGCGAGATCGCTCCGCTGACGGCGATTCGTGGGAATGTGGATTCGTCGGGCGCTTGTGCGGAGTTGCCTGCTACCGATGTGGTGGAGTTAGGTGGGTCGCTGTTTTATCTGGTGCACTCGGTGCATGATCTGGATATCAATCCCAAGGCGGCTGGCGTGGCGATGGTGGTGAGCGGCCACTCGCATAAAGCTTCGGTGACCGTGAAAGATGGGGTAGTTTACTTCAATCCTGGGAGCGCAGGGCCGCGAAGATTTTCTTTGCCGATCACGGTGGGGTTTGTGACGGTGGAGGATGGGGTTGAGGCTAGTGTGAAGGAGTTGGTGGTTGGGTAGTGGTGGTCCCGGTATCCGAATTTACCTATAACCCGTTTTTCGTGTGCTGACCGAAGAGCGCTTTTACGATAGAAAAGAATCGGAGCCAGATCGTGAGGAAACATGCAACGTGAGTCCTTCGCTGCATTCGTTGCACGGACCCTAGAAGAAGTAATCGTGCTGGCTGAAGAAACCACGCACAAGAGACTTCCACGCAGATTCGCGTTTCAATGGCTAGGCAAAGCGCACCCTCGGATCACAGAAGACATTGTCGAGTACATCGTCCAGCGGGTTTACAAAGACTCCGAGAACATCTATCCCTGTGTCGATATTGGGGTCGGAGATCTCCTCGAAGACGGGTCTCTCCTGATCGTGGGCAACGTGGCGGGGTATGCGCCCTGCAGCTTCCGTCGGAATTGGACTGGACGCGAGGGACCATTCGTCTACATTGTCGGGAATCCATTCATGGCAAGAATGGCGGGACAGACACCGGCATGGACTCCTGAGAGCGGCGTTTTCGGCTACTTAACTCCCAAAGTGAGCACAACCCCGTATCCCGACGTCGATGCGCCGTGAACCCCTTCAAAGTCGGGTTATCGGCAACTTCTAGTTGTGTGATCTATCAGGAGCACACTGCGATCAGTTTTGCGGCGCAGTATTAGCCTTTGCTGCGGTCGGTGAAGCGGAAGAAGAGGGATTGTTCGGCTACTGGCGCGGCTAGTTCGTTGAGGGCGGCCATCTGGGAGTTTGAGAGAGGCGTGAAGTTTCTTGCGATATGCACGTTTTCTTCGAGCTGAGCAATGTTGTCGCAGCCGATGATGACGGTGCTGACGGGCTGCGTGAGAGTGAAGTTCATCGCGTCCTTCATAGTCATGACGCCGGGGCGATGCGCGATGGCGGAGCCTTCCCATGAGTGGCGCTGGGCGTCGAGCGATGGCGGAGTCCACGAGGCGAGGAGACGACCGCGTGAGGGGACCTTCATGCCGATGATGCCCATCTGCTTTTCGACGACGAGCGGGAGGAGCTTGTCGGTGAAGCTGTGAATGTGGGTGTCGGCGGCGTTCATCGCCATCAGAATGGTGTCGAAGTTGTAGCGATTGACCGCGTCGATGAGGGCTTCAGGGCGGTAGTGGCCGGTGACGCCGAGGTAGCGGACGACCTTCTGATCGTGCATCTCGATGAGAGCTTCCATCGCGCCGCCCTTGGCGAAGATGGCGTCGACATCCTCTGGGAGACCGACATCGTGGAGCTGCCAGAGATCGACGTGATCAGTGTTGAGCAGCTGGAGCGATTTCTCGATCATTCGGAGGGAGCCGTCGCGGGTGCGCTCTTTGGTTTTGGTGGCGAGGAAGGCTTCATTGCGGCGAGTCTTCATGACGCGGCCGACGTACTGCTCGCTCCACCGCTCTGGTCCACCGTAGATGGAGGAGGTGTCGATGTAGTTGACGCCGAGGTCGAGTGCGCGCTCGATGATGGGGACGGCGACGTCGAAGTTCGCGGGCTTCTCCAGAGAAGCCTGGCCGCCAAGCGAGAAAATGCCGACTTTGTAGCCGGTCTTGCCGAGGTTGCGCGTAGGCATAGCGGCAACCGTCTTTGTGTTGTCGGGGAGCGGCGGGAGCGTGCGCGGTGTTTCAGCTGCAATTGCGCCTTTGGTCAAGAGAGCTGCGGCGGCGACGCCTCCAGTCTTCAGGAAGGTACGGCGATCGGAGGTGGAGGGCGTTGTGGGCAGATTCTTTGGCTTCATTCGAGTCCTCGGAGACGGTCAGACGCTTCTAGGAAGAGTGTAATCCTATCGAGGATTATGTTTCGGGATTTGTGTCTGACGCATTACAGCTTTGAACTTTGTCTCAGCGGATTTCGTAGAATGCCGCATGCGAATTGTCTTTCTTTTGCTGTTGTGTCTTTCTGGACTCTGTAAGGCGATCGCACAGGATCTTGCAATCGTGGATGCAAAGGTCTATCCGTCGCCAGAGGCGCAGGCCGTCAACCACGCAACGATCTTAATCCGCGGCGGAAAGATTACCGCAGTTGGAGAGCATGTCGTTATTCCGCATGGTGTCGCGACCTTGCCCTGCACCGGATGTGTCGTGTTAGCCGGCTTCTGGAATACGCATGTTCACTTTACTGAGGCCAAGTGGATCGATGCGGCGCATCAACCTGCCGAAAAGCTGGCGCAACAGTTGCGAGAGATGCTCACGCTTTCCGGTTTTACAACGGTTGTCGATACTGCTTCGATTCCAGATAACACCGTTGCTCTTCGTCGTCGTATCGAATCCGGAGAGGTGCTGGGGCCACGTATTTATACGGCGGGCGCGGGGCTTTTTCCGCCACACGCGCTTCCCTACTATGTGAAGGATATGCCGCCTGAGGTGCTGGCTCAGCTGCCGCAGCCTGACACTCCGGCCGAAGCCGCAGCGGCTGTTCAGAAGAACATCGCGGCGGGCGCGGATATTGTGAAGCTGTTTACGGGTTCTATCGTGGCTCCCGGACATATCGTCCCGATGCCACTTGATATTGCTACTGCAGCTGCGAAGGCTGGTCACGAGCACGGCCAGCTTGTCTTCGCTCACCCTTCGAATCTTGCGGGAACTCGTGTGGCGATGGAGAGCGGAGTCGATGTTTTAGCTCATTCTCCAGAGGATCTTGAAGGAATTGACGACGCTCTTCTTCTCCAGATGATAACTCGTCACATGTCGATGATTCCGACGCTCAAACTCTTTTCTCATGATTCGAACATCGCTCAGATAAGGTCGGTCGTCTTGAAGTTTCATCAGTTTGGCGGACAGCTTCTGTTCGGCACCGATACCGGTTTCCTGACCGACTATAGCGTGACGGAGGAGTATCGACAGCTGGCGCTCGCTGGCCTGACTTTTCGCGATGTTCTGGCAATGCTGACGACGGCGCCGGCCGAAAGATTTCATGTCAGCAAAGAGAAGGGCCGGGTTGAGATAGGAATGGCGGGCGATTTGACGGTGCTGTCGAGCGATCCAGCAACAGACTCGCTCGCGTTCACGCAGGTTCGCTACGCGATTCGCGGCGGCAAGGTCATCGCAAGCAAGCCCTAATCCGCGACTTCTATGAGCTGCCCCTAGTTGGTGTCGAAGTGGACCGAGTCGAGGATCTTCTGCATGCGCATGCGGACGGCATCTAGTTCGTGCGGAGTGATGTCCTGCACGCCGCTGACGTCGCCGCCGCAGAAGGTGTTGATGACGGCGTCGAATCGGTAGCAGGAGTTGTTGTGGGGGGTGGTATAGATCTCGTCGCGGGATTCGGTGCAGATGCCGCCGTGCTCGTCGTAGCCGTGAGTGAAGGAGAGGCCGCCGATCTGGGCGGTGGACGCGGTGCGCGGCTCTTTGACGGTCGCCTGGGCACTGCACTCGGCTGGAGTGAGATGGGGCGTGACGCTGAAGTAGAAGAGTGCTCCGCTGAAGGTAGAGTTGGGGTGCGGATTGAAATCGATGCTCGCTACGGCGCGCAACTGGGTGGTGCGAGCGATTGATCGAGCGTCGAGGTTGAAGGTGCTTACCTCGGCATCTTTGCGGGTGATATCCCAGGCGGCCGGAACGGTGAATGTAACTCCGTAGCGGGAGTCGTGGAAGGGATGTGCGGGCGGCATGGTGGGTTCGATGGCCGGAGGCTTGGGACGCAGCAAGGGCGGGACCGGTTCAGACCCTGAAGATTTGGTCTGCGCCGGGGCGCCAGCGGCGAGGACTGTCAGCAGAGCCGCAGTGGTGTAACTGATGATGAGCCTGGATTTCATGCTTCCTTCTTTGGGCGCGGTCATTCGGCCCGCATACGCGGATTGGCTACAGTGTAGGCGATGTCGGTGAGGAGATTCACTACAACATAAGTTAGGCCCACCGCCAGGATGCATCCCTGAACCAGCGCATAGTCGCGATTGGAGATGGCCGACAGGGTGAGCCGGCCGATCCCGGGCCAGCTGAAGATTGTTTCGGTTACGATGGCGCCTGCAAGAAGGCTGCCAAACTGCAGCCCAATGACGGTGAGGACGGGGATCAGAGCATTTCGCAGGGCGTGCCGGTAGACGACGGCGTTTTGTGTGAGCCCTTTGGCGCGGGCGGTGCGGATGTAGTCCTGGTTAAGCTCTTCGAGCATGGCGGTCCGGACCATGCGGGTGAGGATGGCAGCCAGGCTAAGGCCTAGCGTCACTGCCGGGAGTATGAGGTGCAGGAGGAAGCTGATCGCGTCGCCGCTGCCCGCTCCCGAGACCGGAAGCCAGCCGAACTGGATGGAGAAGATGAGGATCAGGATTGGACCGAGCGCGAAGTTAGGGAAGGAAAGGCCTACGAGAGAGACGACGCCGAGGGTGCGGTCCTGCCAGCGGCTGCGATGGAGAGCCGAAGCAATGCCGGCCGGGATGGAGAGCGCGATGCCAATGAGCAAAGCCGCAGCTGTGAGGGTGAGGGTATAGGGGTAGCGCTGGAGGACGAGGTGGACGACAGAGTCGTGGAGGCGGAGGGACTGGCCCAGGTCGGCGTGGAGGACGCCGTGCAAGTAGTGGGCGTATTGCTGGCTGAGCGGAGCGTCGAGGCCGTAGGAGTGGCGGAGAGCGTCGATGTCAGAGGCCGTAGCTCCTTCGCCGAGCATCTGGACGATGGGGTCGCCAGGAACGAGGTGGATGAGGAGGAAGACGACTGAGACGACAACCCAGAGAACTGGGAGGGTTAGGAGAATGCGGCGGATGGGCTTCCAGAGAGCTGTGGTGCGGTTCTCGGTCACTGAATGGCTTCCCTGCTGTCGGTTTCGTCTTCGATCTGGCTCGGCGGTGGAGCAATATCCTCTACGATGACACGGCTGATGCGACGGCCAGCCATCTCGGCGACCTCGAAGCGACGGCCTTCGTACTCGACGCTCTCGCCGACGGTGGGGATGTGGCCCAGGTTCGCGAGGAGAAAGCCAGCGAGGGTTTCGACGCCGGCTTCGCGGGGGAAGGTCCAATGAAGCTGGTTGCCGAGATCTCGGAGCGTGGTGCTGCCGTCGAGAGACATGGCTCCGGTGGTGCTGAGGAGCGGGGATTTGCTGATGTCGAACTCGTCTTCCAACTCGCCGACAATTTGCTCGAGGACGTCTTCGGCGGTGACCAGGCCGACGGTGCTGCCGAATTCGTCAACGACGATGGCGATGTGGCGGCGACGCTCCTGGAACTCTTGAAGAAGCTCGATGGCAAGCTTGGTCTCGGGCACAACCGTAAGCTCGCGCATGACTTGACGGAGGGTGAGGCTGGACTCGCCTTTGCCGCCGAGCGAAAGGGCGACGGTGCGGAAGTGCATGAGGCGGGAGATGTCCTTCGAGTAGACGATGCCGATGATGTGCTCGTGGCCGCTGGCGGGGTCGTATACCGGGACGCGGGAGTGCTGCTCCTCGACGATTCGGGCGGAGGCCTGCTGGAGCGGCAGGTCGGCGGAGAGCGAGAAGATGCTGCCGCGCGGAGTCATGATCTCGCGCACCGTGACGTGATTGAGTTCGATGGCGCGGTGGATGATCTCTTCCTGAAAGACGGGAAGCAGGCCCATGCGACGGGTAGCGGTTGCGATTAGCTTCAGCTCTTCGGGCGAATGCACGGCGCCTTCGCCACGCAACGGAGCGCGAAAGAGTCTGAGGACGACCGCAGCTGAGGCGTTCATCAACTTTACGACGGGACGCGTGAGGCGGATGAAGACGTCCATCGGACCGGCGACGGCGAGCGCGATGCGTTCGGTCCGCTGGAGTGCGAGCGACTTGGGGACGAGCTCGCCGAGGAGGACTTCGAAGTAGGTGATCAGCGAAAAAGCGAAGATGACCGCGCCAGTGTGCGCGTAAATGAGGGCGTGGGGGGGCAAACGATGGAGCGGACCACCGAGAAAATTGAGGATGATCTCAGCAACTGCCGGTTCGCCGATCCAGCCGAGAGCAAGACCGGCGACGGTGACTCCAAGCTGGACGGCAGGAAGGAATTCATCGATGGAGTGTTTGAGCTTAAGCGCCGTGCGGGCTCCGGGACGGCCCAAGGCGATCAGTTGCTGGATGCGAGTCTCGCGGACGCTGACCAGGGCGAACTCGGCAGCCACGAAGAAGCTGCTGGCCAGGATGAAAAAGGCCACCATGATTATGCGAAAGAGCATCCACTCGAACATTAAGGCTTGAGTTTATCCCACTTCGTGGGGCGCAACCGCTTCGCCCGGGCCTCCCGATGGTCGGCAGAGTAATTTCATCGCGACCAGCGGGAGCGCCAACCGAAGGGGTATACAGGTCACGAAGTGACCGCCCCGCGCGTAGCTGGCTTTTGGAGCACGAATCAGCGTGCAAACGAAGACGGCCCGCGAGTTGAACCTCAGCGGGCCGTACTTTTGCGTAACTTCAGACTTACGCTAAGACCTTATTCACGGACTTGTCGATGGTGTCCTTGGGGACGAAGCCAACGATCTGCTCAGCAACCTTGCCATCCTTGAAGATGAGCAGGGCGGGAATACCACGGATGCCATATCGCATCGGGGTTGCAGTGTTGGAGTCGACGTCCATCTTCATAACCTTGAGTTTGCCCTGATAGTGAGTGGCAACCTCATCGACGACCGGGGCGAGTGCGCGACAGGGTCCACACCATGCCGCCCAAAAATCGACCATAACCGGCTCGGCCGACTGAAGTACATCTCTTTCAAAGTTTGCGTCATTTACTTCGGTGACGAACTGTCCTGCCATTTATCTTCCTCCAGAATGCTCTGCACTTTTAACACCCATCCGGTGCAATGCAGTCTTCTCAATAATAGATGCAATTTTGAACTGATAGTTTCAGCTAGCAAAATACCACTTAAAGAGGAAACGCCCGGACCTCTGATGAAGAGGTCAACGGGCGGCGTAGCAGCCCTCCCCAGAACTGCCCACTCGGCTAAAGTACGGTTCTTTTTACAATTCGTAAAGAACTCTTAGGTAACAAAATGATCATTACTGTATTGTTACCTAAGTGCCTAAGCCCTTTAGGTTGAGCTAAATCAGGCTTAGGCCTCAAGTATTCCGGGAGAGATTCTGGTTTGAAGGACTTCAAGTGATTGATCTCCGGCGGCTTGTCGAACTATCGCGGGAAGGGCGGAAGGCACAGCGTCTTCCGTGATGATTAGCACTGACGGGCCAGCGCCACTTAGAGCGACACCAAGAACGCCGGGATTCCCGGTAAGCGGTAGGAGCAGGGGAAGTAGCGCACAAGCCTTCATGCGGTAGGGCTGGTGAATGCGGTCCTGCATGGCAGTGCGCAGGAGGTCGCCGCGCCCCTGCGCAAACGCCGCTACGAGGAGAGCAGTGGACTGAATATTGGCAACTGCATCTTCCCTGGAATAGTGGGCCGGAAGGAGAGCTCGGGCTTTTTTTGTTGCGAGGCTGCCCGCAGGCAAAGCAAGCGTCAAGCCCCAGGTTAAGCGTTCCCCACAAGTTGCTGTAATAACTGAATCTTCCCTGACAGAAGAAGCCGTCATTCCACCAAGATAACAAGCCGCAACATTGTCTGGGTGGCCTTCGCGGCAGCAGGCTTCTCTGAGGATCTGCTGACCGTTCCACCCAAGATTGCCGAAGTGATTTGCCAGAAGTACGCCAGCCAGAAGCGCCGATCCGCTCGAGCCGCAGCCCATTCCTAGGGGTATTTCGTTCTGGAGTTGGAGATGAAGCCTGGGGGCCATAACTCCGGCAGTCGCAAGAACGTCGACGTAGGTCGTCAGGATGAGGTTGTCTTCCAGTTTGGCACAGAGGTCCGCGTTGCGGCCGGTGGCATCGATATGGAAGCTGTCGGCGACGGTGGTGTCGATGGTGAGATAGAGGGCCATCGCGAGCCCGAGAGCATCAAACCCCGGGCCGAGGTTGGCCGAAGTTGCGGGCAGGCGCAGGTGGTAAGGTTTACCCGGATCTTTCGTAGTGAGTGCGCTCATGCTGGCTGAGGCTGATTCATGTGGGATTCAAGCGTGCGGAGGACGAGGCTGGGGTCCGCTTCGAGGACGATTGGGGGCTTGCGTAGAGCGGCATGCTGAGATTGCTCTAAAGGACTAAGTGCAGCTTTTTCAGCGTCTGAGAACAATTCGTTGCGGTGATAGTCGATGGTGTAGGCCGAGTCTTTGAGAGTGTGACCGGTGAGGATCAGAACGACGCGCTCCTCTGCGGTGATCTTGCCCTGTGCCACGAGTTTCTTGAGGCCAGCGAGAGTGACAGCGGAAGCGGGCTCGCAGCCTACGCCTTCAGCGCCGATCTCGGCCTTGGCGAGTGCGATCTCCTGCTCGATGACCTGCTCGCACCAGCCGCCTGTTGTCTGGAGTGCGTTGACGGCCTTGCGCCAGGAGGCGGGATTGCCAATGCGGATGGCGGTTGCCCGGGTGTTTGCGACCACCGGAGTTAGGCTTTCGCCGCCGTTCTCCTGCAGGCTCCGGTAGAGGGGATTCGCGCCTTCGGCCTGGATGATGCTGATCTTCGGAACTCGTGGGATGAGGCCAAGCTCGTGCATCTCGGCAAAGCCCTTGGCAAGGGCGGAGGAGTTGGCGAGGTTGCCCCCGGGAACGATGACGTGCTCGGGAACCTGCCACTCCATCTGCTCGAGGAGTTCGAAGGCCGGCGTCTTCTGGCCTTCGAGACGGTAGGGGTTGACCGAGTTGAGCAGATAGATGGGGAACTGCTTCACGAGTTCGCCGAGGATTTTGACGCAACCGTCGAAGTCGGTCTTGAGTTGAATGGTCAGGGCGCCGTAGTCCATCGACTGCGAGAGCTTACCCCAGGCGATCTTGCCCTCGGGGATAAAGACGATGCTGCGCAGCCCGGCGCGCGCGGCGTAGGCAGCCATGGCGGCAGAGGTGTTGCCCGTCGAGGCGCAGGCTACCCAGTCGAAGCCCCGCTGAGCGGCAACCGAGAGAGCGGTGGTCATGCCCGTGTCCTTGAAGGAGCCGGTAGGGTTCATGCCCTGGTGTTTGGCGAGAAGCCAGTCGATGCCGGCAGCTTTGGCGCAGCGGGGAAGATCATAGAAAGGGGTATTGCCTTCGCGGAGGGTAACGACTTTTTCGAGGTCATCGACGATGGGGAGCAGATCGCGGAACCGCCACACTCCGGACTGGTCGATGGCCATCGAGGACGACCGACGCTCCTGCCACAGCCAGCGGAGGGCGCTGGGATTCGGCAGGCGGCTTTCGGGGCCGGCAGTGGCGTTGGTCCATGGGTAGACAACTTCATAGAGACCATTGCACAGTGGGCAGCGAAAGTTGCTGCTAACCTCATCCTTGCCGATGACGGTCCCGCATTCTGTGCATCTGAGGTGATGTGTTGCTACTTTCATGGTTGCTACTAGCCTATCGCAAAGGTCGAGGTGCGTCTGCGGCCCTTGTGTGTCTTGCTATCTGTCTGGGGGTGGTTCTTGGCGGTCGAAGCGCCTGGGCGCAGAAAGAGTTGCGGGTTGCAGCCGCTGCGGACTTGCAGCCGGTAATGCCGGTGCTTGCACAGGGGTACGAAAAAGCGACGGGAGTGAAGCTGGTCGTCAGCTTCGGATCATCGTCGACACTGGCGACCCAGATTATGAACGGCGCTCCGATGGATATTTTTCTGGGAGCGGATTTCTTCTTCCCGGAGAAGGTCGTGGCAGCGGGTCTGGCCGATGAAACAGCGCCGGTAGCGTACGCCAAGGGCACGCTGGTGCTGTGGGCAAGGAAGGACTCTGGTCTGCTGCCGCTTAGTATGGAGCGGCTGACCGACCCCAAGGTTACGCGGGTGGCAATCGCCAACGAACTGCACGCTCCCTATGGACGAGCGGCAGCGGAGGCCCTGCGACGGATGAAGATCTACGATCAAGTGTCTCCGCATTTTGTCGTGGGCGAAAACATTACGCAGACAGCGCAGTTTGTTGAGTCGGGAAATGCACAGCTTGGTTTGATATCGATGACCGCTGCAAGCACGCCGCACTTCAAAGATATTGGCACCTACGTGCTGGTTCCGACTTCGCAGTACACGGAGATACGGCAATGTGCTGTGACCATGGCGAAGTCCGATCGCAAAGCGGAGGCGCACGCATTCCTCGACTGGATGCTGTCGCCGGCGGTTCAGGCAAAACTCAGTGAGATGGGTCTCGCTGCAGTGAAGTAGTCATCTTCGTATTCCGCGGTGAGCACCCACGAATGTCATAGACTGGCGCAATGGATTTCGACGCGCTCTGGTTGACGTTGCGACTGGCCGTGGGGACGACGGCGATTCTTCTGTTGGTGGCAGTGCCGCTAGCATGGTGGATCGCCTCCGGACACGGGTCGGGGCGTGCTCTTGTGCAGACAATCGTGGCACTGCCGCTGGTGTTGCCGCCAACGGTGCTTGGCTTCTATCTGCTGGTCGCGATGGGGCCGCTGACTGCGCCGGGAAGGCTGCTGATCCGAATCTTCGGACATCCGCTGGCCTTCAGCTTCGAGGGACTGCTGATTGGATCGGTTCTGTACAGCCTGCCGTTTGCCGTGCAACCGCTGGTGGCTGGGTTTCAGGCAGTGGATCGAGGATTTATCGAAGCCGCTGCCGGGTTGGGCGCGAGGCCCGCAAAGGTGTTCGTCTCGGTGGTGGTGCCGATGGCGCGCACTTCCCTGCTGACGAGCGCGGTGCTGACGTTTACGCACACGGTAGGGGAGTTCGGCGTCGTGCTCATGCTTGGCGGCAATATTCCCGGGGCAACACGAACGCTTTCCATCTCCCTCTACGATCTGGTGCAGGACGGAAACTACGCGGCGGCGAACCGAACGGCGCTGGTGCTGATTGGCTTTGCGATGGTGGCACTCCTGGCGATCTATCTTCTGCCCTCGATGCGCAAGGTAGATGGAAGGCAGGCTGACATTGTCCGATAGTCTGTCGGAAGACCTGCTGACGGTGAGGATGAAGCATCGAGTGGGGGCAGTTTCGCTCGACGTTAGCTTCGCGCTCACCCATCCGTGGACCGTGTTGTTCGGACCCTCCGGCAGCGGTAAGACGACCGTGCTGCGGACAATTGCCGGGTTCGTGCGTCCGGATGCTGGTTCGATCGCGCGGGGCGGCGACGTATTGGTGGACCGGGCATCCGGTGTGTTTGTGCCCGCGCATCGTCGGCCGGTTCGGAGCGCGGGACAGACGGCTTGGCTTTTTCCTAATATGACCGTCCGCTCCAATGCTGTTTATGGTCTCGGTTGGAGTACGAAGCCTGACGATGCCCAAAAAGCCATCGAGGAGACCATGAGGCTGTTCCGTATCCAGGATCTTCTCGATCGAAAGCCTCACGAATTAAGCGGAGGCGAGAAGCAGAGAGTTTCCGTGGCGCGCACGGTTATCTCGGCGGTCACATATGAAGGGCCCAGCTCCACGCTACTGTTGCTTGATGAGCCATTCTCAGGTTTGGATTACGCGATGCGAGACGAACTTGTTGGCGGCCTGCGCGAATATCTTATGCGCCATAAGATTCCCGTGCTCTCTGTGACACACGACGTGGGCGAGGCCTTTCAACTCGATGCTGAGGTGATCAGGATCGCGGACGGCCGGGTCGTGCAGCAGGGCCCTGCGAGCGACGCGTTGAAGGACGAACGTCAACGGCTGATGAGCCAGCTAAAGAGTGGGTCTTAAGAGTGGGTCTTAGAGACCCACCTGAACTGGCTCCTGTTCAAGCTGAATGCCGAAGCGATGGGCAACTTCGCTCTGAATGGTATCGCGGAGAGCTGCGATGTCGGCGAAGCTGGCATGGCCGCGGTTGATCAGAGCAAGGGTGTGACGGGAGGAGATGCCCGCTTCTCCTAGTTGGAAGCCTTTGACGAAACCGGCCCGTTCGAGAAGCCACGCGGCGGGTAGCTTGACCAGGTCCTCACCAGCCGTCCAATGGGGAATCTTATCGGCAGGGATGGCCAAGGTGGCGGCTATGTTTTCCAAAACAGAGGTGGGAACTACCGGATTCTTGAAGAAGGAGCCCGCGCTGCGGCAGTCGGCCTCGCCTTCAACGATCAACATGCCCTTGCCCTGACGGATATTGCGAACCGCGTGATAGATCTCAATCGGCTTTGGCCCTGAAGTTCGACCCGAAAAGTGCTCTTTCAGGTCGGCATAGCGGAGACTCGGTGTTGCATCGAGGTCCAACCGGAAGGTTACCGAGACGACGATGTACCGATTGCGATGGGTGGTGTTGAAGATGCTACGGCGGTAGGCGAAGCCACAGTGTTCAGCAGTCAGACTGACAAATTTGAGAGTTTCAAGATCGAGTACATGAACCCAAAGAATGCTGGTGGAGACCTCCTGTCCATAGGCTCCGATGTTCTGAATGGGTGCACCCCCAACAAGACCCGGGATGCCTGCAAGACACTCGATACCCGTGATATCAGCCTTGGCGACTTTTAGGACGAAGGCGTCCCAATCCATTCCGCCGGGGACGTCGTAGGTCACGCTCGTTTGCTTGGGCCTATCGTCTCGGTAGCCGCCGCCGATATTGATAGATCCCTCGATTTTGACACGAAGGACCAGGCCGTCGAACCCACGATCGGTCACCAGCAGGTTGCTGCCGCCGCCGAGTACAAAGATGGGAATACTGCGTTCTCGCGCAAAGGTGACGGCCTCGATAAGCTGTTCCGAGGTCGTGATTTCGCAGAAAAAACGAGCGGGCCCGCCGATGCGGAAGGTCGTGTAGGGGGCGAGCGGAATGTTCTCCTGAATTTGGAGGTCGCGAGGGGGCACGGGTTAGAGAGTACAACACCGGCGGCCTGTTCCAGAGACAGAGGTGGCGCGGCGAGGGCGCGAGACCGTACAATCGAGATAAGCGCGGCTTTTACCCGCGAGCAAAATGGGTTAAAAGGGAGAGTGTTATGTATCCAGAGATTATGGTGATTCCGATGCGCGAGGAGTTGACGCGCGCAGGCTTGACGGAGGCCCGCAGTGCAGCCGAGGTCGATGCAGCGGTTGCAAAGCCGGGAACGACGATGGTGGTGGTCAACTCCATCTGCGGTTGTGCAGCCGGCAAGATGCGTCCGGGAGTTCGTCTGGCGATGCAGCATACCGCAAAGCCCGATCACGCCGTGACGGTGTTCGCAGGACAGGACCGCGACGCAACCGAGAAGGCGCGTAGCTACTTCGGCGGACATCCTCCGACCTCGCCGGCGATTGCCATTCTGCGCGACGGCCAGTTGGTCTACCTGATGCAGCGTTCGGCGATCGAGACCTCGACCGCTCCGGCGATTGCCCAGGAGCTTCAGCGTGCGTTCGATACTTACTGCGCGCCGACGACCGCCTAAGCCCGGAAGCTGTTGAAATCTAAAGCCGGAGATCCGCTGCAGCACTGGGCGGTCTCCGGTTTTTCGCGTTTTATGGCTGAACGGAAGCTGGATTTTGCCGATGTAAGAAACAGCCATGTCGATCACGCGATCTGATTCTCCGACCTTCACTGAACCTTCTCGAGGACTTGCCAAAGAGCCTTGGCCTGAGGGCAGCGGCTTCGAGATCGTGGGCTACAGTGCGGAGATCAAAAGGCTACGACTGCAGGTGCGACGGATCGGCCCGCACTTTAGAACTGTGCTGATAAGTGGCGAGGCCGGAACCGGAAAGGAACAGGTGGCTCGTGCGCTGCATGGTATGAGCCATGTGGCCGACGGCCCGTTTGTAATGTGCCACGGAGCGGTTCTTGAAGAGGCCGTGTCCGAGCATCTGAAAGAAAATGCGGATGCACTTGGCTGTCTGACGAAGATGGCTCATCGCGGAACGCTCTTTCTCCATGGAATCCACGAGATGCCCTTACAGACGCAGCTTAGCCTGTTGCGCCTGCTGCGGCGGCACGATTCGACGCAGAATCACGTGCAGAATCAAATGGACCCCTGCAAGCTTGATTTGCGGATGATTGCGGCGACGAGCGAAAACCTGAAGATCTTAGCCTCTGCTGGACGATTTCAGCAGGAACTCTACCAACGGTTCGCCATGGTGGAGATCACGCTGCCCCCGCTACGCGCGCGAAGAGGCGACATCCCAGATCTGGCGAAATATTTTATGTCTCAGTTAGCGCCGCTCTACCGGAGCAAGGTACCAACGATCGCCGACGAAGCGATGGAACGCATGCTTAACTACAGTTGGCCCGGAAATGTACGGGAGCTGAAAGCAGCAGTACGGAGCAGCCTGTCGCGAGTTGAGGGGGATGTGCTCGAATCGCATCATCTGCCTCCCCTCGTTGAAGATGTTCCGTCATCGACAGAGGACGGGATCGCAGAGAGTGCGCGATTGCAGGATGTAGTCGAACAACATGTGTTGCGAGTTCTGAAGGTCTGCGGAGGCAACAAAGTGCGCGCGGCCGAGGTGCTGGGGATCAGCCGCTCGACCCTCTACCGGATGCTGGATGCTTCGGCTTCGGCGGTGCTGCAGTAAAGCTCGCCGAAACTGCAACAAAACACCGCTGATGAAGTACCGAGGGACTGCAGATACACGGCTCGCCACGTTAGACTAAACGTCAGGATTGAGGAGATCATGACGAGATTGCGGTTGAGATGTGCGAGTGGGTTGGTGCTTGTTTGCTTTTTGAATGGAACGCCAAAAGTTATGCAGGCACAGTCGTTGACCGCGGCGTCGACCGCCCCATCGGTCGCTGCACAGAGCAAGGCCCTGTCCAGTCTCTTCACGCAAATATGGGAAGACCGCCTGAAACGTTCGCCCGAGTTTGCTTCCTCAATCGGCGATAAACGCTACGACGATCAACTTACCGACTACTCGACCCAGGCGTTGAACGCTGCGTTGGCGCGTGGCCGCGACTACATTGAGAAGCTTTCCGAGATCGATACAACTGGCCTTACCGATCAGGAAAAACTGTCCGCGGATCTGATGCTGCGTCAACTCATCGAGGAGCAGGAGGCAGCGAAGTTCAAAGAGTGGGAGATGCCGGTCAATCAGTTTTACGGCTTCCACACCGACTTAGCTCAGCTGCCGAGCCGGCTGCAATTCGATTCGGTGAAAGACTACGACGACTACATAACGCGGCTAAAAAAGATCCCGAATGCCTTCTCGCAGATTATGACGAACATGGACTTGGGCGCGGACGAAGGTCGGGTACAGGTGCAGTACCTCATGGAGAAGGCGCTGGTGCAGACCCAGGCGCTCGCGAACCAGAAGCCGGAGGAGAGTCCGTTCGCGCTGCCGCTCAAGAAGTTTCCTAAGACCGTGAGTGCTGCAGAGCAGAAACGCATTTCGTCCGAGATGCTCGATGCAATCTCGATCAGTGTGCTGCCGTCCTACAAGCGGTTTGCCGGATTTTTGAAGGCAGAGTACATCCCGAAGTCGCGCAAAGAGATCGGCGCTTCCGCTCTCCCCGACGGCGAGGCCTACTACGCATTCCGCATTCGGCAGAGCACGACGCTGAACAAGACAGCAGCAGAGATACACCAGATAGGCCTCGATGAAGTGAAGCGCGATGAGGCCGAGATGCTGGCAATCGTGAAGAGCCTTGGCTTCGCGGACATCAAAACCTTCAGCGCTGCGCTGAAGTCCAATCCGAAAGAGCACCCCGTCTCTCCTGAAGCTCTCATCGACGATTACAAGGGGTACATCGCCGGGATGAAGCCGAAGCTGCCTGAGTTGTTCGGCCGTCTACCTAAGGCTCCGCTGGAGATTGTTCCGGTGCCGGCGTACATGGAGAAAGATCAGTCAGCCGCTTACTACGACAACGGCACAGCCGACGGAAGCAGACCCGGCCGAGTCTATGTCAACGAGTACAACTTCGCCGAGCGCTCGCTGGCCCCGGTTGAAGCAGTGTCGTATCACGAAGGCATTCCAGGTCACCACCTGCAGATCTCAATCGCGCAGGAATTGACTGGCATTCCGGAGTTCCGGAAGTACACCTACTACACCGCATATACCGAGGGCTGGGGACTCTATAGCGAGCGTCTTGGCAAGGACGTTGGCTTCTACAAAGACCCTTACAGCGACTATGGGCGTCTGGAGGCGGATATATGGCGAGCGATACGGTTGGTCGTCGACACGGGCGTTCACTCGCAGCACTGGACGCGACAGCAGATGGTCGATTACTTCCACGATCACTCAGCTATCGACGAGACCAACATTCAGTCCGAGGTGGACCGCTACATCGCATGGCCCGCGCAGGCGCTGGGGTACAAGATGGGCCAGTTGAAGATCCTCGAACTACGGGAACGCGCGAAGACAGCACTTGGTCCCAAGTTCGATATCAAGGCGTTTCACGATCAAGTGCTCGACTCCGGCGCACTTCCGATGGACGTACTGGAGCAGCGCATCGATGCCTGGATCGCTGCTCAGAAAAAGTAGCCTGCGTGAAAAAAGCTCTGTCTGATAGCCTTTGGAGATGAGCGAAAGCTATGAAGTGTTGGTTCCAGCTCCGGTGATGCCGGGGCTGCGGGTAGCGGTGTTGGGCGCAGGAAAGATGGGCGGCATCCTGCTGCAAGCCTTCTTGAAGAACAACCTACTGGCGCCGGAACAGATCTTTGCTACTGTTCAACATCCGGAACGAGCGCAAGCATTGTCGGCACAGTTCGGCGTTGAGGTCACAACCGACAATCTCGCAGCAGCGCAACTGGCGGATGTGATTTTGCTGGGTGTAAAGCCTACACAGGTGCCGGCTGTGATCGAGGAGATCCAACCCGCCCTCACTCCAAAGAAGACCGTACTGTCTTTTGCAGCGTCGGTGAAGACACGCAGCATCGAGGAAGGCGCGGGATGCGAACTTGCTGTGATCCGCGCGATGCCAAACACTCCGGCTATGCTGGCTGCAGGTATTACGGCACTCTGCAGTGGCCGGTTCGTCTCTGCGGAGCAGATGGCAGTAGCGCAGAAGATCTTCCAGACGGTCGGCCGCACGGTCGTTGTCGATGAAAAACACATGGACGCAGTGACTGGGCTTTCCGGCTCCGGGCCGGCGTTCCTCTACATCATCATCGAAGCGCTCGCCGAAGCTGGCGTGAACGTAGGGTTGCCGCGCGATGTCGCGACCCTGCTGGCTGCGCAGACGACGCTGGGTTCGGCAAGGATGGTGCTCGAGACCGGTTACCACCCTGCCCTTCTCAAGGACGCCGTAACGACACCCGCAGGGTGCACCGTCGATGGCATTCTCGAACTTGAAGAGGGTGGCCTGCGCGTAACTTTGATCAAAGCAGTCAAGCGAGCGACACAGCGGGCGAAGGAGTTGGCGAACGGGTAGGGCTTGAAACAGCCTCGTCAAAGCTGCGTAGAATAAGGCTATGGCTACGGCTGGAGCAGTGAAGGTGCCAGGTGGATCGACGACGAGGCCTGAGGTGTCTCGTGCGTTGGTGAGGTTTGGTTGGGCCGTCGTCGGCTACAACGTGCTGGTAATCCTTTGGGGAGCACTGGTGCGGGCCACAGGATCTGGCGCCGGATGCGGAAACCATTGGCCCCTCTGCAATGGAGAGGTCATTCCGCTCTCGCCTCGAATCGACACCATCATTGAATTTACACATCGCTGCATGACCGGCGGTTCGACCTTTCTAGTGATAGGGCTCTTGATCTGGACTTTCCGCGGCACCGTGAAGGGTCTCGCGGCACGAGCATTTGCCGTTGCGTCCATGCTGTTACTGCTCAATGAGGCTTTTCTCGGCGCGTTGCTGGTGAAGTTGGGCTATGTGACAGGCAATCAGTCCATGGGACGAGTTGTAGTGCTCTCCATTCATCTGAGTAATACATTGTTACTCCTCGCCGCGTTGACCCTGACCGCCCGGCTGCTGACCACGGGACAGCGATGGGCCGAGCTGAGGGGAAGTAAGACGAAAAAGACCTGGGCTTTGCTCGGGCTTGGAGCGACCCTGGTGGTCGGAGTCAGCGGGTCCCTCGCAGCGTTGGGAGATACCCTCTTCCCTGCTTCCTCGCTGCGAGCGGCGTTCGCTCAGGACTTTGCAGCGGATTCGCCCTGGCTGCTGCGGCTGCGTGGCGTACACCCGGTCAGCGCTATAGTCGCAGCGGCATTCGTGCTGTGGCTGATAGGACAAGCCCGGCGAGCTGGAGAGGGCAAGTTAGCGGCGATTGTCGTCGGACTGCTCGCCTTCCAATTTGCGCTTGGGTTAGCCGATGTTCTTCTACTGGCGCCGGTGTGGATGCAGATCCTGCATCTGCTGGGAGCGGATCTCTATTGGGTGGCCCTGGTAGCGCTCGCGGCGGCAGTATCGTCGCCACAACAAATCTCGAACACGTTAAATATCGCAAGTTAAGGCCTTCCCCCTGAGCCCGACAACGCAGGCTCAAGGGATAGCGCTGTGGTCAGGCGGTACTACTGCGGAGTAGGCTTGCCGACGATCTTATCGCCGACCTTTTCGGTGCCGTGCGCTGTGTCCTTCGCCGCGACCTTAGTGCCATGACCGATATCCTTGCCCACGGTCTTAGTGCCGTCGGCTGTCTTGTCGGCAGCCGTCTTTGTCCCATCGGCGGTCTTATCAGCAGCGGTCTTGGTCCCGCTAACGGTCTTGTGATAGACCTTCTTCGTGCCGGAAGCCGTCTTTTCAGAACCAGTGGCCACGCCATGGCCCACATCTTTTGTTGCATCTTTCGTGTCGGTTCCTGCGGCCTTCACGTCATGCCCGACACTATCCTGAGCGAGGGCAAAGCTGGCTGACGTCGATACAGTAAGCGCAGACGCCAAAACGAAAAATCCTAGTCTCTTCACTTGCATTGGTCTCCTTTGAGGCTTAAATGAAGCCCCTTACAGGATAGAGTACCGGTTCCGGAAAAGCGATTCACACAAACAAGTGGGCTCGTCTCAAAACTTTCGATAGATTCGAAGGAGAAAGAAGGTGGTTTGTCATGACAAAACAGATGACGATGGGCGTGATTGTAGGCAATCGTGGATTTTTTCCGAGCCACCTGGCTACCAGCGGACGGCTCGAGATGGTTGCTGCGCTCGAGGCTAAGCGGATCAAGCCGATCGTCCTTACGCCGGAAGAAACTGCTCATGGCGCCGTAGAGACCTATGAAGACGCAAAAAAATGTGCCGACCTCTTCAAAAAACATGCGGCCGAGATTGATGGCATCATCATCACGCTGCCGAACTTCGGCGAAGAGCGCGGCCTCGCCGATACGTTGCGGCTGGCAAACCTGCAGGTGCCTGTGCTGATTCAGGCAACACCCGACCATGCCGGCAAAATGTCGATTGCATTTCGTCGCGACAGCTTCTGCGGCAAGATGTCGATCTGCAACAACCTGAAGCAGTATGGAATTCCCTACTCGTTGACTCGCCTCCATACGGAAGCTCCCGACTCGGCCGAGTTCAGCGCAGACCTCGAATGGTTCTCAGCGGTATGCCGCATCGTTCGTGGTCTGAAGAATGTTCGCTTCGGCGCAATTGGTGCTCGCCCCACGGCATTCAATACCGTTCGATACTCCGAAAAGCTGCTCGAGCGTTCAGGCATTACGGTCGAGACGCTCGATCTAAGCGAAGTAATGGGCCGCATCAGCCGCATGAATGACATCGACGACGCTGCGCAACAGAAACTCGCTGCCATCAAGAAGTACATCCCCATCGGCGACACGCCCGACGCCGCACTAATGAAGATGGCCAAGCTCGGCGCAGTGATCGATCAGTGGATGTCCGCGAGTGAACTGACCGTGAGCGCCGTGCAGTGTTGGACCTCCCTCGAAGAGTTCCTCGGCATTGTTCCCTGCACAGTGATGAGCATGATGAGCGAGAATCTGATCCCGTCGGCCTGCGAGGTCGATATTCTCGGGACCCTGAGCATGTATGCGCTCACGCTCGCAAGCGAAACTCCCAGCGCGCTACTCGATTGGAACAACAACTACGGAGACAACCCCGACAAGGCAGTCTGCTTCCATTGTTCGAATCTACCCAAACACTTCTTCAACGAAGGAGTGAAGATGGACTTCCAGCAAATCATCGCCGGAACCGTCGGCAAGGAAAACACTCATGGCACGCTCGACGGCACTGTAAAAGCTGGCGCTATGAGCTTCGCCCGCTTCTCTACCGACGACTTTGCCGGCCAGATCAATGGCTACGTGGGGGAGGGGGCCTTCACCAACGATCCTCTTCAAACCTTTGGTGGCGCAGGCGTCGTCGAGATTCCAAAGATGCAGGAGCTGCTGCGCTTCATCTGTGAAAACGGCTTCGAACACCACGTTGCCGCCAACTTCTCAACGACTGCAGCGTCGGTTCACGAAGCCGCCAGCAAATACCTTGGCTGGAAGATGCACTGGCACCGATAGATCACTTAGTGTGGTTTGCGGAGTTGCTGATTCTTGATCAGGAGCTCCGCGACCAACCGGTGAAGACGAGCGTTCTCCATCTCAAGCTCTCCAAGGCGCTCCATGGGGCTAGCCGCCGGTTGTCTGCTATGAATCGACGAGGAACTGCCAGGCACGCCGGCCGCCCTCTCTTCTCCATCTACCCGTTGTGAATTGATCTCATTCATATCTGTGACTCCGCGGACGGCGCGAATGGACTACGCCCGCAACGCATGCCTTTGCGAAACTTCTCGCGCTCCTCCGGTGTCATCTGCTCCCAACGTTCTTTCATGCGCTGTCGCCACCGATTGCCGCCTCTTCCGCCATGACGATGAAAGCCGCCGAAGAGAATCTTGCTCAGCACAAACAAACCTAGTCCCTGCCAGAAGGTGATCATGTGCCACCCAAAAATCGGCGGCATAAGAGCATTCCACAGACTCTTGACGAGGAAGCCAAGCACGACGCTGGCAACTAAAGCGAAGAGTGCGATCTTCACTGCTTTGAATGCAGGATGGTAACCCATTTATTGCTCCTCATTTCTTCTCAAAATCTTCGTAGATCAACTGCAATCTCTGGCGCAGATACGTGACGGCATAATGCTTTCGTGAAAGCAGCGTGTTCACACTGATCCCAGTTTCGGCAGACATCTCTTTGAAGCTCTGCCCCATCAACTCGTGGGCAACGAAGACTTCACGCTGGGCCTGAGGTAGCTCCTCAAGAGCATCCTCCAACGCGTCGAGCAGTAGACTCCTCGCGTAGACTGCTTCCGGTCCCGCATCTGCGGAAGGAAGCAGGTCTTCGAGCGTGTCACCATCTCCTTCGACCGATACCGGATTGCTGAGCGAAGTCGGCTTCTTTCTGCGGAAAAGATCGGTCATACGATTGCGTGCCACTCGAAAAAGCCACGCCGTCACATGCTCGACGGGCTTCATCAGCCGGTAGGCCTCAAGAAGTTCGTAGAAGACATCCTGAAGGACATCTTCCGCTTCTCCGGTGTCAGCGACGTGCTTCCGTATGAAACTACGCAGTCGGGGCTGGTCTCTCTCCACCGCCTGCGAGATGAGTCGATCCTGCTCAGTAATAGTCCAATTGCTCGGAATTTCGCTCATCTACAGGTGTAGACGGATGACCCGGACAAATATTTTATGAAGAGGTGGAATTTGTCTAAATTGTTTAGAGAAGGCTCCGTGCGGGGCTATCGAGGGAGGTCCCCTAAATTTCTCGGTTCTTCATACATTGGATTCACGCAGGTAAGGTAATCTTTTAGACCTCTATGACTGCCACCAAGCGAACTGCCGGAAACTCTACCAGCCCCAAAAAGGCTGCCGAAAAGGCGGTCGAGACTCTCTTTTTCAGCCGCGACGAGTCCTGGATGCGGTTCAACCAGCGGGTACTCGAGGAGGCGCAGGACGAGAGCAACCCCCTGCTGGAGCGGGTCAAGTTTTTGGCAATCACGGCCAGCAACCTGGACGAGTTTGTAGAGATCAGGGTCGCCGGTTTCTTGCAGCGGATCGAAGATGGTTACAATCTCGCGCAACCACCGGACGAGGGTGGTTTCACCCCACAGGAGCGGCTCGATGGGTTGATGGTCAGAATTCATAAGTTCGTAGAGGCCCAATATAAGTGTTTAAATGAGCAGTTACTCCCGGCGATGGAAGCAACCAAGATTCGCATTTTGAGATGGGGTCAACTCAGCGATGCGGCACGAAAGCAGGCTCTGGAATTTTATGAGGATGAGGTTGATCCCCTCCTAACCCCCGTGACCATCGATCCCTCCCACCCATTTCCACGCGTGCTGAATAAAGCGCTCTGCATCGGCCTCCTGCTGCGACACAAGCGTCGAGGCATCAAGGCGCCTACTGCCCTTGGCGTGGTGACCGTACCTCGCGCGCTGCCGCGTCTGGTTTCACTGAAATCCCCAGAGGGCAGCTGCGACTTCATTCTGCTGCACGAGCTGGTTGAATCTCAGGTCGAGCGGATGTTCCGAGGGTATGAGGTGTTGTCTCGATCCGCATTCCGCGTCACCCGCAACAGCAATCTCTACATGCAGGAGGAAGAGTCCCGCTCGGTTCTCGAAAGTGTTCGCGCTGAGTTACATAACCGGCGTAAGGGCGACGCGGTTCGAATGGAGATTGAAAGCACGGCAACCGAAGAGATTGTTGAGCGGCTGCGTATCAACTTCGAACTTGAGCCTGAACAGGTTTTCAGAACCGATGGGCCTGTGAATCTATCGCGTCTCATGAATCTTTACTCTGAGGTGAAGCGGCCGCAACTGAAATATCCAGCCTTCGTTGCGAAAGAGTTCAAGTTGAGTGCAAAGTCCACCGACATCTTTGACGAGCTGCGAAAGCGAGACGTGATGTTGCACCATCCCTTCGACTCGTACAAGGCAGTCGAGGAGTTTATCGAGGCCGGAGCGAAGGATTCCAGCGTCATCTCGATGAAGCAGACGCTTTATCGCACGAGCAAAGACTCTCCAATCTTCACAGCGTTGACTGAGGCCGGACAGAGTAAAGAGGTGACCGTCGTAGTCGAGCTGATGGCGCGCTTCGATGAAGACTCAAACATCCGGTGGGCGCGAGAGCTTGAGGACGCGGGCGTCGGCGTTTTTCATGGCATCTTTGGGCTGAAGACGCATTGCAAACTTTCGCTGTTGGTACGGCGCGATCCCGATGGCGTCGTACGACGGTACGCTCACCTGGGGACAGGAAACTACAATCCTGTCACAGCTCGCTTTTACACTGACATCAGCCTCCTGACCTCTAAGCCGGAAGTAACCGAAGAGGTGCAGAAGGTCTTCAACTACCTGACTGCCGAAACCGAAGCAGAATCCTACAAGCCGCTGCTGGTCGCGCCGCTGACGCTCGCCGATAGCCTCGTTGCACTGATCGAAAGAGAGGCTGCTCACGCCAAGGCAGGTCGTCCAGCATCGATCATCGCCAAGATGAACGGCCTGTTGGATCGGCGAACCATAGAGGCCTTATACGCAGCTTCGAAAGCTGGCGTCGAGATCGATCTGATTGTCCGCGGCATGTGTTCCCTGCGTCCTGGGCTCAAGGGCGTCAGCGAAAGAATCCGAGTACGAAGCATCGTAGGTCGCTTCCTCGAGCACAGCCGTATTTTCTCCTTCGCAAACGGAGGCAAGGAAGAGGTGTACTGCGGAAGCGCCGACTGGATGCCGCGAAATCTGATTGAGCGATGCGAGGTGGTGTTTCCAATCACTCAGCCGGACCAACACAAGCGGTTGCGCGAAGAGATTCTTGCGGCCTACCTGGCGGACAACACGAAGGCCCGAATACTACAGCCGGATGGCGAATATGAGCGAGCATCAAAGAATGGAACTCAATTCAGCGCTCAAGACTACCTGATGCGAATCGCCGAGGGCGCGGACGAAAAGGTTCCAAACGAAAAAGTTCCTGAAGCTGTGAAACACGAGAAGGCTGCGGTCCACTAAATACTTTACGAATCCGAAACGCATTCGCTATTGAATTGTGATGTTGATGGTCGCCGTCTGGATGGTCGAACCGCCGGACGCTCTCACGATCACTGCATAACTTCCAGCCGAGAGAGAATTCGCAGCGTTGGGAGCGACTCCACCGCTACCGCAGCCACTCATGAGACCCAACATGAAGAGCACGACCAGCAAATTCAATGAGCGCCAGCGATGCGTATTCCATCCAGGCAGCATGAATGCAATCATCCCCGCGCAGACTGCCCCCAAAACTGGCATGAGGCCGTGAGAGATTGGCGGCTCCGCGGAGCGGCCGGCCAGAGCAATCGACGAGATTGTGAGGACCGTAGTTCCGACGACGGAATCAGTGGGCGCAATCGAAGCTGGAGTGAAGAGACACATTGCTCCCGAAGGAAGCCCTCCAGTGCAGGCAAACGTTATGATCGAGTGAAAGCCCCCAGCGGGCGCGACAGTCAGCGTGACGGCGCTCGAGTTCCTCCCCTGCGCCATGGTGATCGACGTCGACGACGAGGACAGAGTAAAGCCGCCGACTGGATCGAGAAGGGTAAGCGTGGCGGCTGGCGATGTGCTGGCTAGATGATTACGGTCGCCTGAGTAATTGACTTGAAGGGCGTGAGTCCCGGACTGAAGCGTATTCGTAAGCAGAGGAAGAGTAGTCGAAGCACCGGTCAAGGGAACGGGGCGGCCATAGAGATTGCCGTCAAGCAGCAGTTGCGCCGTTCCGCTGGGAACAGGAGACACCGGCGAGATGGTAGTCGTGACAGTCGCGCCAGTTCCTCTATCAACAGCAGCGGGCGACACGGTGATCGTTGCGATGCTCGGCACAGTCGCCGCACCAAGCGTGAAGGGAGTAGGTGATGAAACGGACGCTTGGTACATGGCGTCGCCAGAGTAAAGCGCCGAGATCAAGTGAACACTTGGTGCGATCCTCACAAGTTGGCTAGAAACGCTCACCACCCCAGAGGAGAGCGGCATCGGCTTGCTGATAGCTTGACCATCGCTGAGAAACACAACCGTGCCAGTAGGCAGCGGGTTGTTGGGGGAAACCGCGGCGGTGAAGCTATACGAATCCCCCTCCGCCACGCTCGAGTTCGATAAGCTCAGTGTCGTAGCGCTCATGCCAAGAGCTGAACTGGTGACATATACACTAACGGGCGGGAAAGTGGATGGTTGATAGTTCGCATCCCCTGAATAGCTGGCAGTAATTGTGTCGTTACCAATCGAGAGTTGACTGGCTGGAAAAGTGAAACTCACCAACCCATAGTCCGTGGTGAACGCAGGATAAGCATTCTGTGTGACAGACGCGCTGCCAAGGGAAGTCCCACCTGACGCGAAGGTAACTGTACCGCTGGGAGCGGCAACGCCAAAACCTCCAAGTCCGTTCGCAGCAAAGCCAAGTGCGTTGATCCGAGCCGTGAGTGTAATCGTTGCCGCCGCCGACACCAAGCCTGTGCTCGATTGAAGCACGCTACTAGTCGGCGCTTTTACGATCGTGAAAGTGAACGGGGCCGATTGGCTCGAATTAAAGCTTGCATCGCCGGAGTAAGTCGTGGCGAGCACATGCACACCCGGGGCCAGTGAGCGGCTCTGATCCTCAGTATTCGAGGCGGAGTTGAGTCGAAACGTGCCTCCATCGAGGGCAAAGCCTGAATCAGCAAGCGTGACGTTACCCGTGGCCAGTCCCTGTCCAGAGGCCCCCGCAACATCGACACGAAAAAGAAAAAAGCCGCCGTAAGGGTATGTAGAACCAGACGGAACTGGCACGACGGCGCCGTCGGCCGGACTGTAAAGAAGAGGCGTCAAACTCGTCGTGCTCGCCTCTGGGTTCACGGTTAGCGCAACGGCATTGGAATCGCTCGACGCGTAGACTCCGTCACCGCTGTAATGCGCCTGAACTGAATAAGAGCCACCAGGAAAGCTACTGAGCTGTGCGTTATAGCTTCCATTCTGGAGAGTCCCCGTCTGGACAGAACCATTCGACGCGAGGGCATTGATCGAAACGTTGCCGGTCGGGTTGCCTGCAGCTGAGGTTACGATAACGCTCGCCGCTATAGGGCTACCATGTGAGATCGCCGATGACGAGAGTCGGAGCGTCGTCGAACTCGCCGTGAAATTAGCATTTGTCCAGCTGTTGACAAGGTTCGCGGCATTGACGCTGCCCAGGCCTGTGGTGAGATCGTACCCTGCACCACTGTTGTAGCCGGAGAGCACGCCATATTTATCGGCAGCGCCATTCACAGTGCAGTTGGGACTGCCCTTAAGGCACGGCATCGCGATCGTGTCAGTAGTTATGTCGTTGAAGACACAACCAGCAGCCGGAGCTCCTGAGATTGCGCTACAAGCTGTACCAGCTTTTTGCTGTTGGCTCGCAAGGTTGTAGAGAACATAATTAGCGTTCCCTTGACGGCTGCCGGTCTTCTGATTGATCAGGGAGAGTATGCCCGCAAATGCAGGCGCAGCTACCGAAGTGCCTCCATATCCCGCAAAGTCATAGGTCGGAGCAGCATCGTTGCAGGGCTTGCCGTCCGTATTCGTGCTCTGCTGACAGACGACGTAGAACGCGCCAAAGAAACCTGCTCCAGCAAACAGAGAGACGTCGGGCATATCGCGAACTCCATCGGAAGGCACTCCAGCGCCTGTCTGCCAGGAGGGTTTGCCGTAGCTTCTCTTACAACTCGAAGGCGAAGATCCATCGGACTGAATACACGAGCTGCCCCCTCCCCCGCCCCCAACAACCGAAAGAAGACCATCCGCAAAAGCGATGCCGCTATTACAAATCTGTTCGGTTACCTGTCCGGAGAAAACACGAGAGGTCGCAAAGACCGTATTGGTGCAGCTCTCGTTCCACGGAGCCTCTGGGATATAGCCCTTCGCTGAAGCCTGGGTCGTTGAACTGTTTGCGATGTTCCAGAACGCAGCTCCGCCTTGGGGCGTATAAAAGTCAGTCCCGCCGACGGAGATGTTATACGGCGTGCTGCCAAGTCCGTTGACGCCAAGTCCATAGCTCGCACCGGTATCATCCGCAATATCGCAACCCGCTGCCCCGGTGTCTCCACTGGCCACCAGAACCGAAATACCTTGTGCCGCAGCCTGCTGCCAAAGCGCTTTATAGAACGCGTTACCAGACGTGCCAAGAAAGAGCTCGCACTGTCCGTAGCTATAGCTCATCACAGGAGCAAGATTGTTGTCGACGATATACATAGCCGAGAGATCGGTGCCTTGGGTAGTCTCAGTCCCTTCCGAAACCACATAATCGATGGTCGCTCCCTTTGCGATAGCAGCCGACCATTGTGTGTCGATATCTGCTTCTCCTTCGTCCGCAGTAACGCCGGGGTTAGGACCGTTATAGATGATGTTTAGGTATTCGGTTCCAGTCGGCGTGGCAGTATTGCCCACCGGCAGGTTGAAGAGCTTACGAAAGTTAACGAAGTCTGCAGGATTGATATCGGTCTGGCCGACAACAGCAATCGTCTGGCCGATGCCGTCGATGGGTGTGCTCGCGTTCCACAGCGGCAGCACGTTGTAGATTGTTGCGAAATCATACGGGGTCACGCCATAGATGGAGTTGCCTCCGCTATTGATGGTGAAGGCCGGCTGCACCTTGCTAGCGGTCTTTTCTGGAAGTCGAGTCGTTAAATTCGTAGCGGCATCGTGCCGAAAACTGCCAACTCTGTGGCTCGCAGGCTTCCGGGCAAAGCTGTTCAGCGAGGCAACGCCTGCCACTATCGGTTCGAGCGCAACCGGAATCTGCGGATCGGAATCATTGGCGAAGTGCTCCTTGCCCTGAACAATATACCGATGCATGTTGGTGCGAAACGTCGAGCGTACCGTTCCCGCGGTTCCGCTGAATTCAATTAACGTGCGACCGGAGTTCACTCGGATGTCCTCGAAGCCATGTGACGAAAGCCACGCGGTGACGGACTCGAGATCGTGGTCCGACGGACCAAACGTATCGCCGAAGCTCTCAGGGGTGAGCCACTGATGATACGTAGAGGAGCTCTTATCCTGCTGCTGGTCGATCAATCGCCGCAGCTCTGCCTCCTCCTCAGGACCGCGCCCGAGAACCAGAACCATGCGGCGAAGAGGAGCAGCATCGGCCATCGCGCCCTGATCAAACTCGGCGCGCGCCAGCGGGTGGGTATTTCCAACAAGCGTGACGCGGCGGCCATCATCAACGGCCTGCAAAATCCTCGACCTTGGAGAAAGCGAGGACTGCGCAAAACTCCACGCAGAAGGTCCAAGCGGCAGCGCAATCGCCGGAAGGAAAAGCAGCAGCTTTCCGATCATACGAATCATTCGTTCGTTTCCTGCTGCTAGAAAGGCAGAAAATTCTTAGCAGATAAATTGAAACAATGACTTCCAGGCACGATTCTTTCCTGCCCTCTATCGAGGGTCAAGAAACATCGTCAAGGAGATTTGCATATCTTGGAGAGCAGTTCCATTAAAGGAAAAGCCGCGCTCCACAGAGCGCGGCCTCGAAGATCCCATCTTCTTACTGCGGTACGGTGTAAGAGATCTGCACGCTATGCACCAAACTGCCACTTATGGCTGTAATAGTGAACGTATAGGTGCCCGGAGCCGAATTTGTCATCCCCGGAGTAGTTCCTCCTCCGCCGCCACCACCGCTCCCGCCAGAATTCGAACTGCTTCCTCCACACCCAACCGCAGTAAGAGCAGAGATAGAAAGAAGAGCGACTAGCAGCGCGCTCAAACGACGCCGACGCGGCAGCATAAGGAGACACAAGCCGGCAAGCGTAGCACCCGAGCCGGCGGCATACCAGGGCATCTTGCCTGAACCACCCCGGCGAGTGGGCCCGAACCCAGGTGCGATTGATTTCGCAGTTGCTGTCGGCTCAGAAGCCGTGACGACAAACGAAGTGGTAACACCTGCCGAGGTAGTGATATTTATCGGCGACACCGAGAAGGTGGTCGTAGCGGCCATTCCATCGGGGTTGGTGACAGTTAGGTTGACCGGACCCGTAAACCCGTTGAACGGCGTAATCGTAAACGTCTGGCCAGCAGCAGTAGCGCCACCCTGCACCGTCACATTCGCGCCACAAGTAGGAGCCGAAATGGAGAAGTCCGGGGTCTTACTGGAGACGACATCAACCGACGCAATCGCGCCGTTTGGATAGATCGTGAACGGAGTTCCATCCTGATAGACGACTCCGCTGAGACTGACCGGGGCAAGAAGCGTACCCTTCGAACCCGTATAGTTGCCATCGCCGGAATAACTCGCACTGATGACGTGTCCGCCCGATGAAAGGGCAGACGTGACAAGACTGTAGGTCGCAGCGCCATTCGCCAGCGTTGTTGTACTGCTCCCAACCGCTACATTATCGACAAAGAACTGAACAGTTCCGGTCGGCGTCGGACCCGAGGCAGTGCCCGTCACTGCCACACTCAGCGCAAGGCTACCGGAGGAGACCGAACAAACCGAACTGCCAGTGGCAGACGTCACAGTAAGCGCCGTCTTGCTTATGTTTGCCCCAACGCCCCCACCCCCTGTGCCAACCGGTACCACCCCGGCCCAGCCCGTGACCAGTTGATTGACGTCGAAACTGCCAAGACCAGAAGCCTGATCGTAGCCAGTTCCCGCCGTATAACCGATCGACCCGCCATTTGGACAGTTCGACGTTCCCTGAGTACAAGGAACAGAATTATTGCCAGAAGTGATGTCGTGAAAGACGCTGCCGTAAGTTGGACCATTGAGGAAGCCATAAAGCGTAGGTCCGATATTGCCAAGCCCACCTGTCCCCAGCTTTTGTTCCACCAGCGCCAGGATCCCCGCAAACGTTGGCGCCACAAAGGAGGTACCTCCGAACACGTTGGGTTGACCGTTGGAGGAAAGAAAACCGTTGGTGCAGGGTCCCACCCCCCCCAGGCCATCCCCCGAGCTGCAGACCAGATAGCCATCATGCATCGCCGCGGCGTTCAGCGAGATATCGGGAACATCCCTCGATGAGTCGTTGGGGACGCCTGTGCCTGTCTGCCAGAAGGGCTTAGAAAAGACGGCACTGGCGCCGCCGCCGCCTGCACCGCCCCCGGTACCACCTGGAGTGAGGCCCGCAGAAGCAGTGGTCTCATTCCATGGCACCTCAGGAATATATTTGATGGCCGACCCGCCAGTCGTCCCATTCGCGCTGCTCCAATAGGTGGCCGGCGTGTTTACGTCGCCACTGAACATCGTCCCACCAGCGGACGTGGCATAGGGTGAGCTGCTCGGAAAGTCGACGTTGAGCCCCTCGGTGGCGAGGCCGGTCAAGTCGCAGTCCGTCGCACCAGAATCACCGGACGAACTGATGACCGTCTGGCCCTGAGCGTTTGCCTCCTCAAGCAGCATGTTCAGGCTGCTCACCAGCGCCGATCCCAAACCGCTCTCGCATCCACCGTAGGAGATCGTAATAATAGGAGCTACCTTGTTAGTAACCGCATATCCAAGCGCAGCGTTGAAGATATCCGCATCGTAGATATACAAAATTGCAGCCCCGGGAGCAGCGGTTCCGGACCACTCGACATCGATATGCGCCTCATCCACATCTGGATTTGTCGGCGTCGAAAAGCCGGGATCGGTCTTGGCCAACTGCAACTTCAAATTGATCGCGGGAAGCCCCGCCGCCGTGCGGAACTGTGTAACATCGCTGTCCGGCAGAGTATTCGCCTCGTTGAAGTCGGTCTGTCCGAGTACCGCGATGTCTCCGCACACCGTACCGGAAGGCTTCGACCCGCACTGGCCGACCCCGGAACCCGTAAGGCCTGCCGATGTCGGAGGAAAGTCGTAGATCGTGTAAAGATCAGCCGGCGAGATGTAGTGGCTGGTAACACCACTGATCGTCTGCGTGTACAACGGCTGAGAGGGATCGATAGGAGAAGAGTTCCGCGCGCGCAACTTCGGCTTCGGCCTGAAATCGTTCAATCCGGTGATCGCGTTTACAACACCCGCAACGGCCGCCGGAAGAGTTGGATCCGTCATATTCGAAACATGCTGCTCGCCGTCTACAGTGAGACTATGTATGGATGTGCCGAAGGCCACCTGCGCCTGTGCCGCCGTCCCGCTAAAGCTGATGTAGTTGGAGCTGCGCGCAGTTCCCGTAATCGTAAAGCCCTGGCTGGTAAGCCACCCCGAGACCTTCGCTAGATCGGCGCTGCTGAGGCCGAAGCGGGCACCAAACTGCTCCGGTGTCAGCCATTGATGATAGCTCGCAGAGGCTGGATTTAGCTGATCGGCCAAAAGCTGGGTCAGATCCGCCTCCTGCGCCACAGTCATGCTGAACCGCAACGACATCTCCAGTCTCTTGCCCGCCGGGGCGACGCCAAGATCGGCAGCGCGTTTCGCCCGCCCCGTAATCGTACCGGTCAAAGGAGTGCGAGCCCCGCTGTTGACCGAACCAGCAATCCGGTTCTGAACAACAGCATGAGCAGAGGGAACAAACGTAGCGGCAACGAAGGCAATAGGGGCGATCAGATGAGAGAGACGGCGGCTGCGCATGGATATTCTTCTACCTTATTACCGGGTTACGGAGTGGCCTGCTGATACACACACTAAGTTCGAATCGCCTACGGCCCTGAGACAGGGACCGAGGTACATGCTTAGACAGACGATAAATCCAAATGTTGCGCCTACAAATGTAAAGAGATTATTTCGCCTATCTGATTGTGCCATTTCAGGAAGATAAGCCGAAACTGGGCCTGCCTATCCGCCCCAATCCCTTTCCCCGGCTATCGTCTCGAGCGGAAACGAAAAAAGACCAGTCGGAAAAACTCATCGACTGGCCTTCAATTCGAATCAAGCGACGCCTAAATGCTGTACTTCCCGGCTTTCAGGACATACTGAGCCACCTGCCGTCGGAGCTTGATCGTATCCGCCGAATCGTGTTTCGAGAGCCGCCGCAGGATCGTAAGCTGAGTCCGCAGCATATCTCCCTCCGCCACCGCCGCAATCACCTTCCGCGCCGCCAGCTCAATCACAGCCATAGCCTTATCTGCATAGATCCGCGCCATCGCAACATAGACATCGGTCGCGTCCCCAGACTGCCTGGCCGCAATCTTCTCTGCTCGCAGAATCGCACTCTCCATCGCGAAGACCTCGATGATCATGTCCGAGATCGCCCCCATCACCTCCTGCTCGTCCGCGATCTGCGTCATGTACTTCTGCGTCGCAGCACCCGCAACAAACAACGTCACCTTCTTCGCATTCGCCAGCAGGTTGCGCTCGTCACCCAGCGGTCCTTCGCGTTCTATCTTCTCGCTAGGCCCCGACATCACCTCGTCCATCAACTTCTTGATCGCCGGCATCAGCGCCAGCTTGCCGCTCATCGCCGACTTCATCAACCAGCCGGTAATAATCAATCGGTTGATCTCATTCGTCCCCTCGAAGATCCGATTGATTCGCGCATCGCGGTAAGCGCGCTCCGCAGGAAACTCTTCGACATAACCGTAACCAGCGAAGATCTGCAGCGTCTCATCGACCACCATATCCAGCATCTCGCTCGCCCACACCTTTACGATCGAGCACTCCACCGCATAGTCCTCGATCCGTTTCTGAATCTCCTTCGTATCGTTCTTGTCCACGCCGGCCAGAGCCTTATCGATCAGCCCCACCGTGCGATAACACACCGCGCCACCCACAAAAATTCCGGCCGCGCAGTTCGCAATCTTCTCCTGAATCAACCCAAACTCCGAGATTGACTTCCCGAACGCCTTACGATCGATCGCATACCGAATCCCATTATTCAGCGCCATCCGAGCGCCGCCAATCGCAGCGTTCCCCAACTTATACCGCCCCACATTCAGAATATTGAACGCGATATGATGGCCCTTCCCCACCTCGCCCAGAAGATTCCCAGCCGGAATCACACAGTCCGTCAAAATCAACGGGCAGGTCGAGCTGCCGCGAATCCCAAGCTTGTGCTCCTCTTTACCTTGCGTAAAGCCAGGGGTCCCCCGCTCAATCAAAAACGCCGTCAGCTTTTCCTTCCCTGCATCCGGCCCATCCGGAATCGCGCACTTCGCAAACACGGTAAACAGATCCGCAAAGCCTGCATTCGAGATCCACATCTTCTCGCCGTTCAGCGTGTAAGTCTTCCCATCCGCCGACAGCACCGCCTTCGTCTTCGCGTTCACCGCATCCGAGCCACTCGTCGACTCCGAAAGCGCATACGCCGACACGATCTCCCCCGAAGCAATCTTCGGCAGATACTTCTTCTTCTGCTCGGCATTCCCGTACCAGACCAGCGGCAGCGTACCAATGCCGGTATGCGCCGAAAACGCGACAGAAAAACTCGCCTGCTTCGAGATGTTCTCAGCAACAATGGCCGAAGTGGCCTTATCCATCTCCAGCCCGCCATACTCCTCAGGAATATCGATCGCCGTTAGCCCCAGCTCTGCAGCCTCCTTCAGCAGCCGCTTTGTCACCGAGAAATCCTTCGCCTCAATCGAATCAGACGCCGGCATAATCTCGTTCACAGCAAAGTTCGCCGTAGTCTCCGCGATCTGTTTATGCTCGTCGGTAAAGTCCTCGGGAAAGAAACAATCGGCGGGCGCCGGATCGCTGATCAGGAAGCTGCCACCTGCGATGCGGGCAGTGGTAGTCGGCTCAGGTGTAGTCATCGTTGCCATAGTGTTACTCCTTCTACGAATTCTGAACGTTCAAAAATGCAGACCTAACTCACTTCAGCGATCATCTCGCCGGATCCCAGAGAGTTCCATCGGACAACACACTGCTGACCCTTCCAGCGAAACGTCTCCAGTTCCGCTTCGGCCAACGTTACCGGCGGCTGCTCCACAATGATCCATCTCTCATGCGCCTTACCCTCAGAGACGTACTTCGCAAGAATCGAAACCTCATAGAGAGCCACTCCGCCGCCTTTCGCGTTGTTCACGAACTGAATCATCTTCGGCTGAACGTCTTCAATAGTCGCCGTCGCACATTTCCAGTTCTGTTCAATCTCTTCTCGATGCAGGCGCTTGATAAAAAACGTAACCGCAATAACAACTGCAATTACCGCGACGTACCCAATCACCACTCGAATTTGATGCCAGTCACTCCTACCCGCCGGACGCAACTTCGTCAGCGCTGTTCGATCCGGCATGGAGTATCGACGCATACTCTAATTCACAGCCTCATAGATCCCCGCAGCACCCATCCCTCCGCCAACGCACATGGTCACAATCCCATACTTCGCCTTGCGCCGCGGCATCTCGCGCAGAAGCGTCGCCGTCAACTTGGCCCCCGTGCAACCCAACGGATGCCCCAGCGCAATCGCGCCGCCATTGACATTCACCTTCGCAGCATCAATCCCCAGCACCTTCAGCACCGCAAGCGACTGCGCCGCAAAGGCCTCGTTCAACTCAAACAGATCGATATCATCCAGCGACAATCCAGCCATCTTCAAAACCTTTGGAATCGCATGAATCGGCCCAATCCCCATCTCCTCCGGATCGCAGCCAGCATAAGCGAACGCGATAAATTTCCCCATCGGCTTAATGCCCAACTGAGCCGCACGCTCCGCAGACATCACAACCGCCGCCGCCGCCCCATCCGATGTCTGGCTCGAGTTACCCGCCGTCACCGTCCCCTTTGCATGAAACACCGGTTTCAGCTTCGCCAGCGCCTCAAGCGAAGTATCGGCACGCGGGCCCTCATCCTGCTTGAACGTGGCCTCCGTCGTCTTGGCCTTCTTACCATTCGGCACAGTGCTTGTAACCGTAATCGGAACAATCTCATCGTCAAACTTTCCACTGGCAATCGCAGCCAGCGCCTTCTGATGGCTCTCATACGAAAACTGATCCATCTGTTCGCGGCTGATCCCATAGTGATTCGCAACCCGCTCCGCAGTCAGTCCCATCGACATGTAAGACCCCGGATAGTTCTCTACCAGCCACGGATTCACCGAAATCTTATTCCCGCCGAACGGAACATACGACATGCTCTCCGTACCGCCCGCCACAATGCAGTCCGCCGACCCGCCACGAATCCGATCAGCCGCCAGCGCAATCGACTGCAACCCCGACGCGCAGTACCGGTTGATCGTCATCCCCGCAGCCGTAATCGGCAAACCAGCACGGAAGCTCGCAACCCGCGCAACATTCATTCCCTGTTCCGCCTCAGGCATGGCGCAGCCCAGAATCACATCCTCAATCTCCGACTTGTCGAGTTGAGGAATACGCTCGAGCGCCCCCGAGATCGCAAACGCAGCAAGGTCGTCCGGCCGAGTCGTGCGAAGCGTGCCGCGAGGAGCCTTTCCAACAGCGGTGCGAACAGCGGATGCAATGATGACTTCTTTCATAACCACTTAACTCCTGACTTCTGCCTTCAGAGATGCTCCTGAAGTCTGTGAATGAAACCCAATCCCTGCCTGCGTTATCCCGCGAACGACAGATCCTAATTCCTCAGCGGTTTCCCCGTCTTCAACGTAAACGCAATCCGTTCCTGCGTCTTCTTCTCCCCGCACAACGAGAGGAACGCCTCACGCTCCAGATCCAGGAGATACTGCTCCGTCACCGGTGTACCCGGCGTGACCTTTCCTCCACACAAAGCATATGCCACCCAGTTCGCAATCTTCGCGTCATGATCGGAGATGTACTGCCCCTCCCGCATCGTCCACACCGCCAGCTTCAACGTAGCCAGCACGCTCTCCCCCGGCGCGGGAATATCGGTGCGCACAATAGGCGCACTATACCCAGCATCGGCAATCGCACGAGCCTTCGTCTTTGCATCCGTCAGCAAGCGTTCACGATTCATCGTGAGACCGTCGGACGCCCTCAAGAATCCCATGGACCGAGCCTCCGCCGCGCTGGTCGAAACCTTCGCCATCGCAATCGTCTCAAAGTTCTTCTTCAGCGCCTCAAAGATCCCCACGCCCTCGCCGCGCGCATCAGGACGTATGCTCGACCCCGCCTCCACCGACCGAATCGTCATCTCCTTGCAACCGCCGCCGCCCGGAATCAAACCAACACCAGCCTCTACCAAACCCATATACAGCTCCGAATGAGGCTGTCGCGCCGTCGCATGGAGCGCAATCTCAACACCGCCCCCCAGACACATCCCGTACGGCGCAACCACCACAGGACGCGGACAGAACTTGATCGCCTGCGTCATATTCTGGAACGCACGCACTGCCATCTCGACCTCATCCCACTCCTCTTCCTGCACGCCGAGCAGCAGCTGCATCAAATTCGCGCCAACCGAAAAGTTCGCCGAGTCCCCCGTAATAACAAACGCCTCGAAGTTGCCCACAATCTCACTCGTTGGCTTCAGCGTCTGCGTAATCAAATTGACGATGTCATCGCCCAGCGCATTCATCTTCGAATGCAACTCAATCCCCGCAACACCATCGCCCAAATCGATCACCGACGCGCCATGATTCTTCTTCACAACTCCATTCGCCTTCTTGATCACCCCCAGCGACGTCACGCCGTCCGCAGTCACCACCGGCTTATACGCGCCACTCACCGGATCGAAGAACAGCCGCCCCGAAGGCACCGAAGCATCATCCTGGTACCACGAAGGATTCGCCTCCCCATGCTTCTCCGCATAGGCCAACAGCTTCTCAACATTCGCAGAGATCGGCACACCGGCAACCCGCATCTTCTCCGTCGTAGCCTTCACACCCGCAGCATCGAACATCTCAAACGGCCCAAGCTCCCAATTGAAGCCCGTCTTCATCGCCTGATCGATCTCAACAATATTGTCCGCAATCTCCGGCACGCGATTCGCACTGTAAGTAAACAGCTCCGTCAGCAGTGGCCAGTAAAACGCAGCCGCCTTATCCTTTGTCACATCTGCATGCAGCAGCTGCGCGATGCGAGCATGCGTCGACTCCACATTCTTCGCCATCTCGATCGCAGGAAACTTCGGCCGCATGTTCGGCTTATAGTCCAGCGTCTGCCAGTCAAGAACATGCCGCAGGTCGCGCCCCTCCGCGTCCTTGCCTTCCTTCTTATAAAACCCCTGCTTCGTCTTATCCCCGAGCCACTTCCTCTCGAGCATCGTGCCGATAAAAGGCGCCAGCTTCACTTCAGCGCGCTCATCCTTAATCTTTTCTGCCTGCGCGGAAAAATTCGTAGCCACATGCGCCAGCACATCCACGCCAACCATATCGCCCAGCCGAAACGTCCCCGTCTTCGGCCACCCCAGCGCAGAACCCGTCAACGTATCAACCTCTTCAATCGTCAGCCCTTGCTCCTGCATCAGACGAATCGCGTTCCCCATCGAAAACGTCCCGATGCGGTTCGCAATAAAGTTCGGGGTATCGTGCGAATGAACAATCGCCTTCCCCAACCGCAGATCGCAGAAGTGCTCCACCGCCGCAATATCCGACGGGTCCGTGTCCGGCGTCCGAACCACCTCAAGCAGCCGCATGTACCGTGGCGGATTAAAGAAGTGTGTGCCGAACCAATGTCTCCGCAGCTCCATCGGCATGCCTTCCACAATCTTATGAATCGGAAGACCACTGGTATTGCTCGTAATGATCGAGTCCTTGCGGCGATGTTGTTGCACCTTCTCGAGCAACGCCCGCTTGATCTCAAGATTCTCCGCAACCACCTCAATAATCCAGTCGCAGTCAGCAATCAAAGCAAGATCATCGTCGAAGTTGCCAATCGTAATCAGCCGCGCGCTCTCCACCGCATAGAACGCCGCAGGCTTCGACTTCTTCAATCCATCCATCGCCGCCAGAACAAACTTGTTCCGCTCCTGCTTCGGCGCGCTCGCGTCGGTCCCCGGCGGAACGATATCCAGCAGCACCACCGGCAACCCGGCATTTGCAATGTGCGCCGCGATGCGCGACCCCATAGTCCCCGCCCCGAGAACGGCCACCTTACTGATCTGCCTGTGATCCTTGATCTGGTTGGGCTTTGCCGAACTCTGCGGCGTGGCTACTTCAAGAGTGCTGGAAGACATGTCAAAAGCTCCGGCGGGCAGTATGACCCGAACGATGCGAAGCATACTGAATGGCCATTCAGTCCGTCAAGTGAATATCCATTCATTTTTCAAGCCGCTCATTCTAAAAGGATATTCTGCCGTCATCCCAGCCGACCACTAATCTTCTCCACCGCCACCGTGGACGCCTCTAAACCAGGCTCCCATTCATTACCAACGCCACCGCGCTGCGCAACCGCGCCGTATTTCCTTCAAAAGCAGGCCGCAGTCTGGGCGGCTTCGAAAGCGCGTTCTGGTTCAGTTCGCCCTCAACAATCGGTCCAAACAAGTACCACGCTGCCGTGATATCCCCAACCACAACGATCTCGCTTGGCGCCAGCGCACTCGCAACCATCCTCAGCCCTCGCCCAAGAAACGAGGACATCTTCTCCAGCGCCTTTACCGCATTCGCGTCATGCGACTGAGCCATCTTCACCAGCGCAGCGAAGCTCGACGGCGCAGCGTTTCCACTCATCTCCTCGTAGTAGCGCAACCCCGCGCGATTCGAGCTGACAGTCTCCCAGCACCCGCGCCCTCCGCAGCCACAACGAGGCCCATTCATCTCCATCTGCACATGGCCAAACTCTCCCGCCATGCCGTTCGCTCCGCGCAGCAGTTGCCCATTGGCAAAGATCCCTGTTCCAATTCCCTCCGAAACATTCACCACCACCAGATCGTGCAACCCATCGCTATCGCCAAACCAAACCTCCGACAAGGCACAAGCATTCGCGACGTTGTCCATCTCAACCCGCAACCCCGTCGCCTTCTGAATGCGAGACTTGATACTCGAGATCGACCACTTCAGATTCGGCGCAAAGATCGGTTCGTCGCGAAGAGGATCGGCGCGGCCCGGCAAACTGATCCCGATCCCGTCAAACGACTTATCGCTATGCGAAGCCATCAGCTTGCGAATCGCCGCAATAATCGGCTGTATCGCCTTCTTCGGATCCTCCGGCAGCTCGACCACATTCTGCGCAACAATCTTCCCGCCAAGATCTGTCACCGCAACCGTTGTCTGTGATGGATGGATATCCAACGCAATCACAGCCCGCTGATGATTCAATTCGAGAAAGGTCGGTCTGCGTCCGCGTGGTGGCCGCCCCGTCGAACCCTCCAGAATCCACTTATCCTTTATCAGATCTTCGACGATCAACGAGACCGTGCTTCGCTGCAGGCCGGAGACGCGAGCAAGGTCGGCACGCGAAAGCGGTTGACGCGTTCTCACCAGATTGAATACCAGGTTCCGGTTAATCTGACGCGGTGTTTTGTTCGACGCACTCTGCCTGCGAGTGAAGGTGAACCGAGTGTTGGTCATCGTCTAGCTTTCGTGTCCCATAAAATCAGTAAGCCAAACCACGTCAAACCGTGTACTGAGCAACTCGAACGTCCGGCTATCGGTTCGAACCAAACTCGAGCCGCCCTTCGCTTGACGTCTTTGGCGACGAGTCTTTATACCACTGCGAGTCCAGCATTTTGTAGATACTTTGAATTATTGTCTCGAAAAACGATAATCGACGCCAAAATCCTCTATTTGAACATCGGAACAGCCGACTTGCTAACAAATGAAACTTCATCTTCTACAACATCGTCTAACTCGGCCGCAAGTCTCCACAGCCTCTACTCTCTCCAACGAGGACTGAGTCACGTCGACCGAAGCTGCTCTCAATCGTGAACAGCGCAGTGCACGAGAAACTCCCGGATTTCGATCTCGTCGTTGTTCATTCAAGAACTCGAGTATCAGATCACCCATGCTAGCCTTAACCTCACAGTGGCGACTTATCTAGAGCAATCGCTCACCAAGTTGAAAGAGTTCGAAGGCTGCATCCCCTGGATGTATCGCGACACAGTCGGTAAAGTCACCGTCGGCGTCGGCCTCATGCTCCCCGACGCGAAAGCCGCCGAATCCCTTCCCTTCCTCCTCGGCACCCGCCCAGCCACACCGCAGGAGATCGCCGCCGAATACAGCCGCGTCGACTCCCTCCCTCAGGGCCGAGCCTCCGCCTTCTACAAATCCGCCACCACCCATCTCATACTCCCCCAGCAAACCATCGACGCCAAACTAACCTCCGTCCTCCAGGGCTTCGAAACCGAACTCCGCAGCCATCTCCCGCACTACGACACCTTCCCCGACGCCGTAAAACTCGCGCTCCTCGACATGACCTACAACCTCGGCCCCGCAGGCCTCTTCAAAGATTTTCCCAACCTCATCGCAGCCGTCGACTCCGGCTCATGGGCCGAAGCAGCCGCCCACTGCATGCGCCGAGGCCCCAGCCCCGCCCGCAATGCCTGGACTCGCGAGCAGTTCCTCTCCGCAGTCGTCACCACCATCAAGGCCGAAGCCGACACCCTATTGAAGCGAATCTGGCTCGCCATACGTCAAACCTGGAACGCCTTATTCGGCTCCCGGCAATAGAGCCCGGCCTCGGGCTTCGATATAGTGAACTCTTGACTTGAAAAAGTCTGCGGAGGGCTTTTGGTACAGGTAAAACGTAGAATCGCCGCAATCTTCACATGTGCAATCGCGCTCAGCTGCATCGTCAGAGCGCAGGACCTCGCAAGCTTTGAAAAACGTACCACCGTAAAAGTCCTTCCAAACGGCCTCACCCTCATCGTCTGCGAGCGCCCCGAAGCCCCCGTCTTCAGCTTCTACACCCTCGTCGATGCAGGCTCCGCCGACGATCCCGACGGCGCCAGCGGCATCGCCCACATGTTCGAGCACATGGCGTTTAAGGGCACCACCGAGATCGGCACCACCGACTACGCCGCCGAAAAAATCGCCCTCGCAAAAGTCGAAACTGCCTACGCAGCCTATGACGCCGAGTACCGCAAACGCGTCGGCCAAAGCCCCGAAAAGTTAGCTCAACTCCTCAAAGCCTTCCAGGACGCACAAGCCGAAGCGCAAAAATTCGTCATCCCCAACCAGTTCTCCGAGATCGCCGAAGAGAACGGAGCCGTCGGCATCAACGCCAACACCACCGAAGACTCCACCCAATATTTTTGGAGCATGCCCTCCAACCGTCTCGAGCTCTGGGCCTACCTCGAAAGCCAGCGCATCGCCCATCCCGTCGAGCGCGAGTTCTACAAAGAGCGCAACGTTGTTCAGGAAGAGCGTCGCATGCGCGTTGACTCCTCCCCCGTCGGTCGCATGGTCGAGCAGTTCCTCGCCACCGCCTACGTCGCCCATCCCTATCGACGCCCCGGCGTAGGTTGGGAGAGCGAAATCAGCCAGGTCTCCGCCACCGAAGCCACCACCTTCCACGAAAAATATTACGTACCCGCGAACATCGTCATCGCCGTCGTAGGCGACCTCAAAGCCTCCGAGACCATGCCAGTCCTCGAGCGCTACTTCGCTCCCATCCCCACCGCCCCGCGCCCCGAACCAATGACCACCGTCGAGCCACCACAGGTCGCCGAAAAATCCGTCATCATCCGCGAGGCCACCCAGCCCTTCTACATCGAGGGCTACCATCGCCCTGACTACCTCGACCCCGACGACTCCGCCTACGACGCCATCAGCGACATCTTCTCGAACGGCCGCACCGCTCGCCTCTTTCGCTCTCTCGTGCGCGACCAGTCCATCGCTGCAGAAGCCCAGGGTTTCAGCGGCTTCCCCGGCGACAAGTACCCCGGCCTCTTCGCCGTCTACGCCGTGCCCCTCCCCGGCCACTCCCCCGAGGAGATGCGCGCTTCCATCCACAAAGAACTCGATCGTCTCAAGACCGAAGACGTCACCGACGCCGAACTCGAGCGCTTTAAAACCCGCGCCCGAGCCGACATCCTCCGCGGCCTCGCCGACAACGAAGGCCTCGCCCACCAGCTCGCCGAGTATCAAACCCGCTTCGGCGACTGGCGCGAACTCTTTAACCAGCTACAAAAGATCGACGCCGTCAGCAAAGCCGACATCCGCCGCGTAGCCAACAAGATCTTCACCGACAACAACCGAACCAGCGCACGAATCGAATTCGTCCCACCGCAACGCAGAGCACCGCAAGCCGCCGAAGGTGCAGGAACAGGAACTCCAGGAACAGCCATGCTCACCGCACCCCCAGCGCCGACCGCACAAACCGCCGGAGGTACGAAGTGAAGCATCTCTCCTCGCTCGTCCTCACCGCAGCCGCCTCTTCGTTCCTTCTCACCACTCTCGCTGCCTCTGCGCAAACCGCACCAGCCGCAACGCCAGCCAGCACACAAACCCAGCCATGGAAACAAATCCCCATCCCACCACTCCCCGCCTTCAAACCCGCGCAGCCTCACCGCGTCGAGCTTGAAAACGGCGTAGTCCTCTTTCTTCAAGAAGACCACGAGCTCCCCTTCATCAACGGCACCATCCTCATCCGCGGAGGCAGCCGCGACGAACCCAACGCCAAGGTAGGCCTCACCTCCCTCTACGGTGAAACCTGGCGCACCAGCGGCACCGCCACCATCAGCGGCGACAAGCTCGACGACGTCCTCGAAGACAAAGCCGCCTCCATCGAAACTGCAGGCGGCACCGCCTCCACCTCCATGAGCTGGTCCAGCCTCAAGGGCGACTTCGACACCGTCTTCGCCCAGAGCATCGACCTCCTCCTTCATCCCACCTTCAAAGCCGACAAGCTCCAGCTCGCCAAACAGCAACTCGAAACCGGCATCGCCCGCCGCAACGACGACGCCGGCGGCATCGCCAACCGCGAAGCCATCCAAATCGCCTACGGCCCTCACAACCCCTACGCCCGCGAGCTCGAATATGCCACCGTCGACGCCGTCACCCTCGACGATCTCAACGCCTGGCACAAAAAAACAGCAGTCGGCAGCAACATCATCATCGCCCTCTCGGGTGACTTCGACTCCGCCGCCATGGAGACCAAACTCCGCGCAGCCTTCGCGCCCATCCCCCGCGGCGACCGCTTCCAGTCCGTCAAAGCCACCTTCACCGACCCCAAACCCTCCGTCAACTTCGTCTCCAAAGACGACGTAAACCAATCCAACGTCCTCATCGTCGGCCTCGGCACCGAGCGTAGCAACCCCGACTACTACGCCCTCTCCGTCATGAATCAGGTTTTCTCCGGCGGCTTCGGCTCACGCGTCGTACAAGACGTCCGCACGAAACTCGGCCTCGCCTACACCGTCGAAGGAAACTACGGCGCCTCCTACGATCACCCCGGCGTCTTCGTCGTCGAAGCCGCAACAAAGAGCGCAACCACCGTAGCCGCAACCAAGGCGCTCCTCGCCGAAATCGACCGCCTGAAAACCGAACCACCCACCCCCGCCGAGCTAAGCAAAGCCAAAGACCAGGTTCTCAACTCCTTCATCTTCCACTACGACTCGCCTGACAAGACTCTCGGCGAACAAGTGACACTCGCCTTCTACGGCTATCCCGCGGACACTCTCGAGAAGTACAAAGCAGGCATCGAGAAAGTCACAGCAGCCGACGTCTCACGCGTAGCGAACAAATACATCGACACCAACAAACTCGCCATCGTAGTAGTAGGCAACGAGTCTCAAATCACTCCGTCGTTAGCCACTCTGGGCCTCGGCGCCGTAAAAAATCTAGACATCACGATCCCATCCCCGCCTGGCGGCAAGCCAGCAGAATAACCACGCGAAGCAATCACAAGTCACGAAGTGACCGCCGCCCGCGCAGGGCGCCCGTCCGGCAGGACACAAGCAGCAGCTCCCAAAGAGTTCTTACCTGAGGGGACCGATGGCGCTATCCTTGATAGCGTCGTCGTTCCCGGAGGTTCGTCATAAAGAACTCGCTCCCGTTCCTGCTAGTTGCTGTCTCTTCCCTGTTCAACGTCCTCCCCCTAATAGCCCAGCAGCGTCCTCCCGCCACGCCACTCATCACACACGACCCATACTTCAGCGTTTGGTCCACCACAGACAACCTCACCGACTCCGACACCACCCACTGGACCGGCACCCCCCAACCCATCACCGGCATCGTCCGCATCGATGGCAAGCCCTTCCGCTTCATGGGCCACCACCCCGACACCATCCCCGCGATGCAGCAGACAGCTCACTCCGTCGCACCAACGCACACCACCTACGACTTCCGCCAAAGCGGCATCAACCTTCGCTTCGTCTTCTTCACCCCCGCCATCCTCAGCGATCTCGACGTCCTCTCCCGCCCCGTCACCTACCTCACCTGGACCGCTGAATCGACTGACGCAACACCCCATCAAGTCTCAGTCCTCCTCGACGTCGATCCCGTCATTGCCGTCAACGAACGCAGCCAGCAGGTCAACTCCTTCCGCAATCAAACCTCGTCGCTTAACGTGCTCTCCACCGGTTCGCAGGACCAAAAGATCCTCAACCGCTCCGGCGACGACCTCCGCATCGACTGGGGCTACTTCCATCTCGCCGTGCCGAAGGACGCCAACTACACAACCTACCTAGCACCACATCCCGCCACAGCCTTCGCCTCAACCGGCCAGCTCACAACCACCGACACAATGGACATGCCCGAGCGCGCCGACCACTCCGCCTCCGCGCTCTCCGCCATCATCGACTTCGGCTCCGTCTCGCAACCCGTCACCCGCCACGTCCTCCTCTCCTACACCGACACCTACGCAATCCAGTACCTCCAGCGAAATCTCCGCTCCTACTGGCAGCGCAACAACCAACCCCTAAACCAGATGCTCGATCAAGCCGAACAGCAATATCCAGAGCTCGAATCACGCGGCGAAGCATTCGACAAAGAACTCACCGCCGACCTCACTAAAGTTGGCGGCGAACACTACGCCTACATCGCGATCCTCACCTACCGTCAAGCCATCGCCGCGCACAAGCTCGTAGCCGACGCCAACGGCGACCCCATGCTCTTCGCCAAAGAGAACTTCTCCAACGGCTGCATCGCCACCGTAGACGTTCTCTATCCCTCCGCCCCGTTCTTCCTCTTCTTCAACCCGAAGCTCCTCGAAGCCCAGCTCCTCCCCGTCCTCGAATACTCCTCCCTCGCCCGCTGGAAGTTCCCCTTCTCCCCCCACGATCTCGGCCAGTACCCACTCGCCAACGGACAGGTCTACGGCGGCGGAGAAAAAACCGAAGAAGACCAGATGCCCGTCGAAGAGACCGGCAACATGATCATCCTCGTCGACGCGGTCGCCCGTGCCGAAGGCACGCCACAACTAGCCCAACGCTACTGGCCCCTGCTCACCAAATGGGCCGAGTACCTCAACATCCACGGCCTCGACCCTGAAACTCAGCTCACCACCGACGACTTCGCCGGACACGTCGCCCACAACGCCAACCTCTCCATCAAAGCCATCGACGCCCTCGCCGCATACGCCGACTTAGCCCATCTCCTCAAACAAGAGACAGTCGCAAAGCAATATCAAGCCACCGCAAAAGAGATGGCGCAAAAGTGGATCACCATGGCGAAGGAAGGTGACCACTACAAGATCGCCTTCAACAGCCCCAACACCTGGAGCCAGAAGTACAACCTCGTCTGGGACAAGATCCTCGACTACAACCTCTTCCCCAACAGCGTCCGCGACAGTGAAGTCGCCTTCTACCTCACCAAGCTCAATCTCTACGGCCTCCCGCTCGACAGCCGCGCCGACTACACCAAGCTCGACTGGTCCATCTGGACCGCAACCCTCGCCTCCAACCCCAACCAGTTCAACGCCATCATCGACCCCATCTATCGCTGGATCAACGAAACCCCCACCCGCGTCCCCCTCACCGACTGGTACGACACCAAAACCGGCAAACAAGTAGGCTTCCAGGCCCGAAGCGTAGTAGGCGGCGTCTTCATCAAAGCCCTCTCCGACAAAGAACTCACCACCAAGTGGCGAAAACACAGCGCGGCCATCATCCCTTAAGACCTGCTAAGCTCTTTCGCCGTACAAGGAACGCCAATGCCAACTTTCAGGCCCGCTCTTATAGTCGTCGCATCAGCCCTCCTTGCCTCTACGTCTCTCTTGCTCTTCGCTCAGCAGCCCTATCAGATCATCGATCACTGGAAAGTCGGCGGCTCGGGCGGCTGGGACTATCTCCTCGCCGACTCGCCCTCTCACCTTCTCTTTCTCACCCACGGCTCGCGAGTCGAAGTTCTTGACACCACCACCGGGAAGGCTGTCGCGGCAATCACCGGCATGAAAGCCACTCACGGAGTCGCTCTCGACGACTCGGGTAAATTTGGCTATATCAGCGATGGTGGCAACAATAGCGTCGTAGTCTTCGATCGTCAAACCTACAAGGTGGTCGCTACTGTCCCGGCCGGCACAAACCCCGACGGCATCGTGTTCGAACCCGCAACCAGGACCGTCTGGGCCTTCAACGGACGCAGCAACAACGTCACCGTCCTCGACGCAGCGACCAACAAAGTAGTATCCACACTCGAGGTCCCCGGCAAACCCGAGTTCCCCGTAGCTGATGATCGCGGCTCTGTCTACGACAACATTGAGAGCCGCAATGAACTCGTTCGCTTCGACGCGCGAACCAGAAAAATCACCGCAACGTGGTCTCTCACCAACTGCGAATCACCCTCAGGCCTCGCAATCGACAGCCAACATCGCAGACTCTTCGCCGTGTGCGACGGCAATAAGATGGCAGTGGTCGACGCAGACAGTGGCAACCAACTCGCTTCGCCCGAGATTGGAGGCAGGCCCGACGCGGCCTCCTTCAGCTCCACCCGTCAGCTGGCCTTCAGCTCCAACGGCATCGGCACCCTCACCATCATCGACGCAGGGGACCACTACAGGGTCGTCCAGAATCTTCCAACCGCCGTCGGTGCTCGCACCATGTCCTACGACGAGCTCACCGATCGCGCCTTCCTCGTCACCGCCCAGCTTGGCGTGGCTCCTGCGCCAACAAAGGAGAACCCGCACCCACGCCCCACAATTGTTCCCGACACCTTCGAGGTCCTTGAAGTCGGCCGTAAAAAGTAACAAACAAGGATACGAATTACTCTGTTTGGCATTTACTCTTTCGGCCCCAGCAGGACCTGCAGACCCACATACGCGATCCAACTCGGTTGGCTGTTTGAAGGTGAGATCGATTGAAAGCTGCGTCCCCCCATCAGCAGCAAATTCAACGTTTTTCCCCTGTTAAGTGCCTGTCGTCCACCCAGCCCCAGCGTCGTCTGTCTCTGCTTGGACATGCCCGTCGCAAACTGCCCCACCCCTTGTCCCGGACCGATCCGGTTGGCATCTTGTTGGTCATACAACTCCAGGTACGCCTCGGTCCGATCACCGAACTCATGTCCTATCAGCAGACCCCGCCCCCAGCTCTGCGGTAGGGCATGATTGCCAAAGTTGTACCCAACCTCTCCGTCATACCGTATTGGTCCAATCCGCCCATTTACCTCCAGCGGCAGAAAAAAATTCGGTCCCGGCGCCACCACGCCACGCGGCACGGCCCGAGTCGGATTGTCGAGAAACAGCTGCGGATAAGTCGACAAGCTGAAGCTCACCTTCCCCTCAGGAGAATTCGCCTCCCCTGGCGAATCGCCCGACGCTTCAGCTGGAGCTGTCGTTTCATGATGGCCGAATGCCCCTAACAACCCGGTGCCAAATCGACCCTTAATCCAAGGGCTCGTAGGATAGCGCTCGTAAAATCGCCACTTGATCCCAAGCAGACTCTCGCCCAACCCACCAATCACCTGACCAGCCTGCGGTGAACCCGAACTCACCCCCAAAGGCCGCGTCTCTTCTATCGCAATTGGAATCTCATACTTCAGTTGAATCCGGTCGCCAAGCCCATAGTTGATATCGAAGTCGGGTACCTGGTACGCGCCAGCACCCGGGTTCCGATCGCCGATCCAGCCGAAGTTAATCTCCCAATGTCTGTTTCCCGGCGTCTCAGGATCGTCCGTGCGAAACGGAGGTCCGCCCTGCGCGGCAGCCGAACCTATGAAAACTAGCAGCGCTCCAAAAAACATCAGCACCGAACAGCGCGCAAACCATCTACGGCTACCCAGCGGCATTGAATCGCTTCCGGGAAAACGGAACCCCTAACTTCATCTATAGATTCTAACGGCCTCGCCGCATCTTCTAGCGACACGCAAACCCGCAGCGACTGGGTACTCACAAACCAAAATCGACAGCCCACTCGGTTCTGGGCCGACACGCTCATGAGACCATAGTCTTCTATGAGCACCAACGAATTCGCCATCGCCATCATGGCTGCAGGAAAAGGCACCCGTCTCAAAAGCAAGCACCCCAAAGTCCTTCACGAAGTCGGTGGTCGCGCCCTTCTTCTCCATGTCATCGCCGCAGCCGAAACCGCAGTCACCCCCGACCACATCTACTGCATCATCGGCCACGAGTCCGAAAGAGTAAAAGCCGCCGTCGCCGCCACCGGAGTCAAGTTCGTCCTCCAGCCCGAGCAGCGCGGCACCGGCCACGCCATGCAGATGCTCAAAGCCGACTTCGAGCGCTCCGGCGCTCCCCTCCCCAAACATCTCCTCGTCCTCTCCGGCGACGTCCCCCTCATCCGTCCCGAAACCATCGCCACTGTCCGCGACACGCATCTCCGTGAGCACGCCGCCATGACCATCCTCACTGCCGTGCCCGCCGACCCCACCGGCTACGGCCGCGTCCTCCGCGCCAACCCCAACAAACCCGAAGTCACCGCCATCGTCGAACAAAAAGCCCTCACCCCCGACCAGCTAAACGCGCCGGAAATCAACTCAGGCATCTACTGCTTCGAAACCCAGGCCCTCTTCAACAAACTCGACGCCCTCAAAACCAACAACGCCCACGGCGAGTTCTACCTCACTGACGTCGCCGCCATGCTCGTCGCCGAAGGCAAACGCGTCGTCGCCGTCAAAGCCCATAGCGTCGACGAAGTCCTCGGTGCCAACACCATCGCCGAGATGATGCACCTCGACGCCGCCATGCGCCTCGCCACAGCACGCAGCCTCATGGCCTCCGGCGTCACCATCTTCCGCCCCGAAACGTGCGTCATCGACTCCGCCGTCACCATTGGCCCCGACACCGTCATCGAGCCCTACGTCCAGCTCCTCGGCGCCACCCACATCGGCAGCGACTCCCGCATCCGCTCCTACTCCGTCATCCAGAACTGCACCATCGGCAATAACGTCACTGTCCTCAACGGCTGCGTCTTCGACGACTCCGAGATCGCCGACAACGCCAACATCGGCCCCTATGCACGTCTCCGTCCCGAGAGCCGCATCGGCGAAGGAGCCCACATCGGCAACTTCGTCGAGACAAAAAAAACCACCGTAGGCAGAGGCACGAAGGCCGGCCACCTCAGCTATCTCGGCGACGCCACCATCGGCGACGGTGTCAACATCGGCGCCGGCACCATCACCTGCAACTACGACGGCGTCCACAAGCACCCCACCACCATCGGCGACGGCGCCTTCATCGGCTCGGACTCCAATCTCGTCGCCCCCATCAACATCGGAGCCGGGGCCTACATCGCCGCCGGCAGCAGCATCACCGAAGACGTCCCCGAGGGCGCATTAGCGTTAGGCCGCAGTCGCCAAACCACCAAGTCCGGCTGGGTCGCCGCACGCAAAGCCGCCAAACAAAAAGCCTGAACCACCCAGCAAGCCGCAATCAGCGAGCGCAAAACTACGCGCGTGCCCGCCTTCCAACGATTGATATCCTTCGTCATGGATTACTTCCTCTGTTCGTCACGTCTCGGATTCCGCCATTGGACTGCCGCTGACTTGCCGCTCGCCGAATCACTTTGGATGGACTCTGGCGTCATGACCCACATGGGCGGCCCCATGACGGCCGAGCAGGCAAAGGCGCGACTCGAAGTTGAACGTACAAGGCAGACTGCTCTCGGAATCAGTTACTGGCCCATCTTTCATCTCGTCAGCGGAGAACACGTAGGTTGCGCTGGGCTGAGACCATTTCACGACGAACACCGCGTCTATGAATTGGGCGTGCACATCGCACCAAAATTCTGGGGCGGACGATTTGGAGAAGAGGCGGCACACGCTGTCATTGAGTACGCCTTTGAAACGCTGGGCGCTTTGGTGCTTACCGCAGGCCACGGTCCCAAGAACATAAACTCAAAGGATCTCCTGGAGCGGCTCGGCTATACCTTTTCCCACGAGGAGCCCTGGGGCGCACAGGAAATCATGCATCCGTTTTACCGCCTCAAGCCAGAACAATATCGCCGCTGAAATACGCAACGACGAACCTCACTTATGAGCAGGCTCCGACCACGGCGGCACGACACCCATTATCCGCGCATACGCAATCTGCTGCCCCATATGTTCGTTGTCGTGAACAATAATCCTCAGATACATCCCATCCACCGTGACCTCTTTGCCCTGGATTTTCACCTTCCGCTGAAGGTCTCCCGGCTTCAACTGAGCACGCGCCATCTTCACCGCCTCTAACGACCGCCTTAACCACGCAATCACATCCGCCTTCTTGGTCACAACCTTCTCAACATCATCGGACATCATCTCCGGCGGCATAGCCGGGCCAGTAACGCCGAGCAGATAAAAATTTGCCTGAGCGATATGCATGTACACCTCGCTGACTGACCTCACCCCCGGCGCAGGACGCCACGCAAACTTGTCCGCCGGCGTAGCCTCCGCCAACTCCACCAGCTGCTTGGACACATGCGCCCACTCTCCGTCGTACCCCTCCCACAGTCCTTCCATTTCAGCGTGAAGAGAAGTGGTGCACATCACAAGGAGAAGCAGCAGCGTCTTCATCAATCCCTCCGAATCGTCCTAAGCTGAAGCGTCATCCTTCGAATCCCGCTCTCTGCGGATCGAAAGAGCACTACGGACCAATGGCGCCAAACTACATCCGCCTGCACCGTCTGTCAAAATCCCATTTTGAAAAACACAAAAAAAAGTCGAAATCCATGGCACATTTTTTTGCGTTTTTTAAAGCGCGTCCGAAAAACCATGTTCACCACGCAAACCACCACGTTCTCACCATCAACTCACCACAACAAAACCATGCACTTTCCCACGACCCCCTTAAAAAATGCAGCAAAACCGCAAACAGGACACTCTGAATCCATAGACGAATTTTTTCTCAAACAAGCACCTGATTCCTCCGCCTGGACCGCCGATAGAGACGTATAAGCCATTGGCATTTAGCCAGCTACATCACACCGTCACTCCGCGAAAGTATCCATCCATGCCGCAGGAACGAATCCTGGTAGTCGACGACGAAGAACCCGTTAGAGCAGTCGCAGCAGCCCTTCTCGCCACCAGCGGATACACCGTCAACACCGCTGAAAGCGCCGAAGACGCACTCACTCGCCTTCAGCAGGACCCCGACTACGACCTCGTCCTCTCCGACATCATGATGCCCGGAACGGACGGACTCACCTTCCTCGACCATCTCTGCACCGACCACCCCCGCATCCCCGTCGTCATGTTTTCCGCCATCAACGACATCTACGTCGTCACCAGCGCCTTCCGGCGCGGCGCCATCGACTATCTCCTCAAACCCTTCGAGCGCGCCGAACTCGAAAGCGTCGTCCTCAGAGCCATCGAACACGGCCGCCTCCGCAAACAGAACTCCACCTACCGGCATAACCTCGAAGCCATCGTCAACACCAGAACCGGCCGCCTGCGTTCCACCATGCTCGACCTCGAACGCAGCTACGACATCACCCTCGAAGCCATGGGCGATGCACTCGATCTCCGCGACCAGGAGACCGAAGGCCACTCTCGCCGCGTAACCGCCTACACCAACACCCTCGCCCACGCCATGGGTCTCAACTCCGAAGAGCTGCGAGTCATCGCACGTGGAGCCTTCCTCCACGACATCGGAAAGATCGCGACGCCCGACGCCATTCTTCTCAAACCCGGCAGACTCACCGCCGAAGAGATGGCCATCATGAAGGAGCACTGCGAACGCGGCTACGAGATGGTCCGCAAAATCTCCTTCCTCCGCGACGCCGCCGAGATCGTCTACGCCCATCAGGAGCAGTTCGATGGAAACGGCTATCCACGCGGCCTGCGTGGCGAAGAGATCCCCCTCGGTGCGCGCATCTTCGCCATCGCAGACACACTCGACGCCATGACCTCCGACCGGCCCTACCGCAAAGGAACCAGCTTCGCCAAAGCCAGAGACGAGATCAGCCGCTGCGCCGGAACACAGTTCGACCCCCAGATCGTAGAGGTCTTTCTCTCCATCCCCCCAGAAACCTGGTCAGACCTGCGCGCCGCAACCGAGATGCAAACGCCCGCCCCATCTCCTTTTCGCGGCAACTGACCACTCAGTTGCGCAGAACAAACAAAGGCAGCTAGCATCGCAGGGCGAGGTGTCTCTCAATGAAGAAAGCAATGGATGCGGACGAGATCAAGGACGTTCTGAAAGCCAACCCTGAGTGGAATCTCAAAGACGGCAAGCTCATTCGCAAATGGAGTTTCAAGGACTTCATTCAGGCGATGGCCTTCGTGAACCGCGTGGCTACACTTGCTGAGGCTGCCGGCCATCACCCCGATATCGACATTCGCTACAACCACGTAGTTCTCGGCCTGGTCTCGCACGATGCCGGTGGAATCACCCAGCGCGACGCCTCAATGGCCAACAAACTCAGCAAAGAGTTCCCCACGGCATAGCTTTTTATTCAGTGCACAAGCCGCAGAGTACCCCCGAATTGCCGAAAATTAGTCGCCAAACCGTGAAAAACTGTAATTTCATAGGAACTCTCCAACGTATTTTTTTTTGCGTAGAAAATAAGTGAAAAGACGAGGTATTTTTTCAAATCATTGAATAAATTGAGCTTATTTCGATTTATGAAATCCCGCACCCATGGAAAGTGTGTTCCAGATCACCAAATTTCTATGATTGAACATATTTCTCTTTCTTTTCCTCCATATTGTGGTATCTTCAATTCAACGAAGCGCGAACGTTCCGCTCGTGAGATTTTTCAGCCCGCACCATGGCTGACACAAGTTGCGTCACTGGCCTCCCGGCACGATCAAAACACCGTTCGTGCCGCATTTTTTTGCTTTCAACTCCCCTCTAAAATTCAATTTCCACAACTGCGTTGCTCTTGAGGCGATGCACCTCCCGCTATCGCCCAGCAACGACTTCGATCGAAACGGGAAGCCCGGTCGATACGGAGCCTGAGGGACTGCCATTTTCTGTCAAGCCCCACCGCACCACAAGCCACTGAAGAACAACGAGATAGCTCTGGCACATGAGTTATGGTCGAATCCTTATAATTAACTCTAGTGCTCCCGGTTTCTTTGTTTGAGGGTGAACTCGCGACAAGCGGTTCCGTAAACCATTTAGATGGAATATTTTAGCCGTAAGCTATTTAGATTGAATATTTTACAGGCATATATCCCGTGTAAGCTTAAGAAAATAAACGAGTTGCTCCCAAAATAACCCCCCCCGGGGGGAGGGGTACCCATTACAACCCAACTGCCAGAAGTAGAGATTTTACTGATGAAAAGAGCTCTGGATACGCTACAGAAAGAGACTGATCTAGAATACGGAAATGAAGCGAATCCTCGGATGCATCGCGTTAGGTCTGGTCACCATGGTGGCCTCCGCCCAGTGGTCGAACCCCTCGGAAGACATTCCAGCCTACAACGCATCTGCTCCGACAAAGCCCCTTCCTCCGGTGCTTAGCGGGAACCAACTAACCGGAGTCTACTTCTCGCATCCCTATCAGGTAACCGCCTACAAGATGGCCGCGGCCATCCCTGCCGTACTGCATCAGCAGCCTTGCTACTGCCACTGCGACCGAGAGATGCGCCACAACAGCCTGCATAGCTGCTTCGAAGGCACCCACGGCGCCGCCTGCTCCACCTGCATGAGAGAGGCAGTTTACGCTTATCAACAAACGAAAAAGGGACAGACTCCAGCACAGATTCGCGCCGGTATCGAACGCGGGGAGTGGCAGGAAGTCGACCTTGCAAATGCAACCATGTAGCTCCGCTGCATCTTAGCGGAAAAGTTTTAGCAGCCGAGTATGCTTGCACTATGACTTGGGTCTTCTGGGCCGTTCTATCGGCTGTCTTCGCTGCGGCAACCGCATTGCTGGCTAAAGTTGGCGTTGCGGGAATCGACTCGAACCTCGCGACCGCGATCCGAACCACAGTGATCTTGATCTTCACCTGGGCGATCGCGATCGCCTTCGAGAAGCATCACGCCCTCGCGCAGATCGGTCGGCGCAGCTGGATCTTTCTCGTGCTCTCGGGCATCTGCACAGGCCTGTCGTGGCTCTGCTACTTCCGCGCTCTGCAAATAGGACCCGCTTCGAGTGTCGCGCCGGTCGACAAGCTCAGTGTGGTGCTGGTCATCCTCGGCGCGTGGCTGTTCCTCGGCGAACACCTCACTCCGCTGAAGATCGGTGGTGCCTCGCTCATCACCGTCGGCGCCGTAATCCTGGCCTTCGCGTGATGCGGTGTCTAACAAGGTAAGAGTTATAATCGACGTAGTTCTTTGTAGCGCCCAATGCAATGTTGGTGCCAGCTCCAGATGGGGGCGTCACGGCTTCGACGGGATTGCTTGTGGCAGAGAGGCATGCCGGGGTGTGGACACCCGTAATCGCTCACAAAACTATAAGTGCCGAACCTCAGTTCGCTCTTGCTGCTTAATTAATTAAGTAGCCGATCGCTCAAGCTTCGCCTACGGGCCTGTACCGATCGTCGCACAGTAGGCTGGTCTTCCCTGCTCCGTCTGAGCGGGTCGGACGAGATCAATCAGACTGGTCGTCGTCGCATCTTCGTCCGTTCTAAGCGACGATGACGAGACAAAGATGAACTGGAAAAAGCATGAAAGCTCTCTGTTGGAAGTTTTTTCGGACGTGGGTTCGACTCCCACCGCCTCCACCACTTCTAAAGTGTTTATTCTAAAGCCACCTTCGGGGTGGCTTTTACTTTTGTGTCAAAAACGTGTCTACTGTGTCTCATTGGAGCATTCAGAGAGCAGGACTCAATGACCACTACGCCGACCATCACGATTTTTGTCCGGCATTCGAAGGGCTGCAAGTATGCAGGGGATGAGTTCGCCAAGCGATGCGATTGCAGAAAGTGGCTTCGCTGGACGGCGACCGGCGAACCCCGCCAACGGCGTCCGGCAAATACCCGGTCGTGGGCAGAAGCTGAACACGTCAAGCGGGACATTGAAGACCAACTGACCGGTAGAACGGTAGTGCCGGACACGCCGGGGGTCAAGAACATGCGAGCGGCCGTCGAGGTCTTCATCGCTGACAAGAAAGTCGAGAACCTCTCCGCGGACCTCATACGCAAGTATGAGCGGGAGCTCGGACGCTTGGCGTCGTTCTGCGAGGGTCGTGGCGTATATACCCTTGCGGGAATCAACCGCGAACTCATCACCCGGTTCTGTTCGGATTGGAAAGACCTGTACCCGTCGAGTCTCACCCGGAACAAGCTGGCAGAACGTTACAAGTCTTTTCTAAAGTTCTGCCGTGTCGCGGGATGGCTGGTTGAGGTTCCCGTATGGCCGAAGATGAAGGCTGAAGAGGTTCCCACGCTCCCTCTGACTGCCGACGAATATGAACGCCTACTTGATGCCGTTTATGTCGTCGTCAAGGCACCGCAGAATCACGTTGTGGAAAATCAAAGCCAAGAGTATTGGATCAAGCGGGTACGCGGTCTGTTCCTCCTCATGAGGTCGAGCGGTCTGTCGATCCAAGATGCTCTCACACTTCCCCGCTCTGCCCTCATTCACGATGCAACTGGTCACCGCGTTGTGACCCAGCGCACCAAGACCGGAACCGATGTCAGCGTTCTACTTCCACCAAACATAGCGGCTGAACTGCTTGCGGTGCCGAACGACAACAACCGCTTCTTCTTCTGGAGTGGGCTCGGCTCGCCCAAGTCGATCAGTGGCAATTGGGGCAAACGTTTTGTTGCCCCCTGCTTCGATGAGGCCAAAATCACGGGCGGCTACATGAAGGCACACCGACTCCGCGATACCTTCGCCTGTGAGCTTCTCAAGGCCGGTGTGTCCCTGGAGCATGTGAGCAAGCTGCTAGGACACACTTCAATACGCACGACCGAGAAAAGCTATGCCGCATGGGTGCCTTCAAGGCAAGAGGTCCTAGACAACGCGGTTATCTCAGCCTGGGCGGCCCCCGCCCCAAAACGTCTGGGTAGAAAGCGAGCTGCATAGACAGGCAAACAGCTACAAATTGACGCACTAAGTTGAGGTGCTAGCGCCGCAAGGCATAGAGGTTCAAGTCCCCTCCTCCGCACCAATCCTTAGATTCAAGAACTTACGAGAAGGTCAGCCCTCACCGGCTGGCCTTCTTTCTCGTCACTGTAACCATTTTTGTAACCACTGCGAGAGAAGTGCTCTGCCTGCTGTTTCTCTGTGAGGGTTCATCGGGATGACTGAATCAAGGGCTACGCACGTTCGCGCGAAAGCGCTGCCTGCCACTTCCGGCTTGGGAACCTAACCGTGGAATTTCGGCGGACCACCGCGCGCTGCGTCTTGTTCGTCGATTAACTCCATCGCCTCAAGAAGGCCTCGCTTAACATCCGCAGGAAGATCCTCGAATTCGCCTGTTGGCCCACTCGACGAACCGCTGCCTCTGGGCGAAATAAGGTGTTTCTCGTGCAGCCGCGCGATGACTGAATCTTCTGACGTGAATCTATCTGTGTAGTAGCCGACCCTCTCTCCGGCCTCTCTCGCCGCCATCGTCTCCTTTCGTGCAAGCACATGACACTTCAGATCGGCCTTGAGCTCGTCTCCCCAGACGAACGATGCTTGTGTTGTCGTGGCTGGCCATAGGTCCCGCTGCAGCTTGTCATGAGAAACAAAGACCATCCCGAAGGGTGCGTAGAACAGATACTGAAGATCGAACACGTTGGTAGGCCGCTGTGTGACGAACTTGAGTGCGGTGCAGCAACAAAGCGCCATGCAAAGCCGGGTCACTGAAACCGAGAATGGCGCCCAAGGCTTGATTCTCGGCAACAAGCCTGCGATCGCCAACGTCCTACCCAATTCGCGGATCGCGGTGGGCGCCTCGGTGAAGTGGTAAACCATGTTCAGAAGGTTGCCCTGCTCTGATGGTCTGCTTATGACATCGTTAATCCCTGAGATCACGTCAGCGGTGTTCTTCACTTCGGGCAGATATCTCGCGCAGAACTCCGTCCACGACTCGCTGATCTCTCCAAGGTTGATCTCGGCTGATTGATTGCGCCAACTAGCAGCCAGGTACTTATCCGTCTCGCTGAAATTACCTGCCGCCCAAGCACCCCACATCTCCCGATCTTGCCGGGAGTCGTAGATGATGCCGCGACCGTCCCTGCGGGCCATCACATTCGGAGCCGTAGGGTCCACAACAACAGATCCAGCCATCGGGAATTGGATCGCTTGGCTCAGTTCCCCAAGAGCGAGCATGCGCCAGTGCGCCTGCATAACTCCATGGTTGCTCACCATCTTCCGCGCGAGCGCCTTTACCATCTCCTCCGGTATGCGCCCAGGCTTAGGCTCTGGGTGAGCTAGGTCCGCGAGGATTTCTGACACAAGGACCGGTGTCACAAAGATCTCGAATTGGAGGTCGAGCTCGTCGACTTCATCTGGCGACAGCATCTGCAGAAACGATTTGTCGAATGTCAGGATCGGCCCCATCAAAAGTTCCTCCCTTGCACCTTTATCGCGCCTCCAGCGCGACAGCTTCGATAAATCTCTTTATCAACTCGACTTTTCAATCCAGAGATGAAAGCTTCGCGCGTCAACTGCGCTCGGTCTGCGCTCGCGCATTGATGGTGGAAATCCCCTTCAAATCTTGTCGGACTTTGCACAGAACGGAACCAATCCCCACCGAGCCAAGATTAGTCGCGTGCGCCGGTGTTCTTGCTCTGCCTGATGATGTGTTGGTTGCTGTGGAGGAACAATGTAATCTGCGTCCGACATCGGCAGATCGGACGGGTTAGGTTCTGCTTCGAACCACTCCGCGATTCTCTTCCTGTCAGCCTTCCTCACATACCGTCCGCACATATTCCGTTCTCTCCAAGTATTACGAAACGTTCACGCGCTGGCGCTTGGTATCGTATTCGATTGAGGGCACCATGTTTCGTCATTCCAAGGCATATCGCGCACGCTTAGTACCTCTACTGTGTGGCCCGCCGCCCTCAGCTTGCTGCTAAACGATTCGAGATGAGCTGCTCCGCAGATAGCGATAATGCGCGTGAGATCACATGCACTCGTAATGCTTTCAATCACCAACTGCCAATGACGCTCACGCGGTTCATCAATTCGATAAAGCCAAGGTTCTCCCGCCGAACGCGCGGGAATATAGCGTGCCCTAACGTCTTCAGGGATATCCATGTAGACCCAAGGAACCTCAGTGTCCATAAACCGCTCGGATACCGCACTCTCAGGTAGGTTCATTTCATCAAAGATCAATTCTGGCTGGGAGTCGCTAACGCAAACTCGCACCCATGCACCAAACAATCCGCGCTGCTCTCCCAGAGTTTTCACTTGATCTGGTGAGAAGCACTTCGCATCGCGTTCAGAGGCGTGCTGATACTGGTGTATAGCACCAAGCAAAAGGACATTGAGCATTGACATTTTCTCCTATGCAGTTGGCTTTGGAACCTCGCGTGGTTGGTCGACTATCGCGCCTACCTGCCTGTCATTTGCATTGCCTAGAATCCAACCATACCCGGTAGACGGCTCTGGAGAAAAGCTGGACCAGACTGGCTCTGTTTTTAGCAAACCATTGGCACCCTTGAGTCGAAAGACCACACTTGTATCGTTGTAACCAGCTCGTCCCAGTAGGAGCTCAGTGCAATCAATACGCACAGGAACGAGTGGGCCAGGCATCACGAGTTGCGGTCGGAAGACTGCAAGTCTCGACACAATAAGATAAAAAGCGTACAACATGAAAAGATAATTTACGTACAGCCGAAAAAGCTAAGGAAGCGACATGGCCACCCCGTCAGAAAAACTCGCACAATCTCTGGAGGCTCTTGCCAAACTCCAGACGGCGGACGGAGCCATAGCGATCCGTGCGAGGGACATATCCCGAACGCACAGAGAACGGCTGCTCGCTCAGGGCTTTCTCCAGCAGGTTTTGAAGGGCTGGCTCATCCCGAGCCGCCCAGACGAGGCGAAGGGTGAAAGCACGGCTTGGTATGCCTCCTACTGGCAATTCTGCGCGGTCTACCTCAGAGAGCGTTTCGGAACGCAATGGTGTCTCTCGCCCGAACAATCCCTGTCGCTTCACGCGGGTAGCTGGACTGTACCTCGCCAACTGATGGTGAGGGCACCCAAAGCTCGCAATGCCGTAACCAAACTCCCGCATGGCACTTCCCTACTGGATCTTCGCTCCGCCCTGCCGGCAGCTGCTGATCGGCAGGTTGTGGACGGCCTACAAGTCTTTTCACCAGAGTCCGGTCTCATCGAATGCTCGGCAAATTTCTTCACCCACAATTCGACGGACGTGCGGGCTGTCCTGCTGATGGTCCGTGATGCCTCCGGGCTACTGGCCCGACTGCTGGCGGGAGGACACACCATCATTGCGGGGCGTCTGGCCGGAGCTTTCCGTAACATCGGGCGCGATCGCATCGCGGACGACATTGTGAAGACGATGACTGCTGCCAGTTACGCTGTTCGTGAAAACGATCCATTCAGCGATAGGCCGAACCTCGTCCTCCGTACCCGTGAAACATCCCCGTATGTAAACCGAATACGACTGCTTTGGCAGAAAATGCGGGAGCCGATTATCGAGCGATTCCCCAAAGCGCCGGGGACCCCGCGCAATATCGCGGACTACTTGAAGCGGGTTAACGAGACCTATGTCACTGACGCTTACCATTCGCTGTCTATCGAAGGCTACCGCGTCACGGCAGACTTGATTGAGCGAGTTCGCGCTGGCTCATGGAACCCTGAGACGAATGAAGGCGACCGCGAGCAGCGGAACGCGATGGCGGCGCGTGGATACTGGCTGGCATTCCAGTCCGTGCAGCAAGGCGTTGGACAGGTTCTGCGAGGCGATAACCCCGGCCAAGTCGCGGACGACGAACATGGAGCATGGTATCGGGAACTCTTCGCGCCGAGCGTCGCATCCGGCATCTTGAAGCCCGTTGACCTTGCCGGGTATAGGAGCAGCCAGGTCTACATTCGTAAGTCCATGCACGTTCCTCTCAACCGCGCTGCCGTGAGGGACGCTATGCCAGCGTTTTTTGATCTTCTTCGGGAAGAGACTCACCCGGCAGTGCGCGTCGTGCTGGGTCATTTCGTCTTCGTCTACATTCATCCCTACATGGACGGAAACGGTCGCATTGGGCGTTTCCTGATGAACGTGATGCTGGCTTCGGGCGGATACCCATGGACAGTCATACCCGTTGGGGAGCGGAACTCCTACATGGCTGCTCTCGAACGGGCGAGTGTCGGAGAAGACATACTTCCCTTCACCGACTTCATAGCGTCGCTGGTGCGCAAGGCCCTAGCGGGAGAGCCCCCTCCCCCCGTGCCAAAGTCCACCTAGCACTATCCCCGTGCAACCGGACGAACCGGTCGCACGAAGGTTGCTGTGAGTAGTGGGAGAGTGGCGATATTGTCTGGCTGAGATTGCGCCTGGACGACCAACTTGATGCGGGTACCGGTCTGGAGCTGTTTGGCGAAGTGGCCCTGCTTGCCGAAGGCGACGACGTTGTAGTGAAAAGCCTGAAGGTTGCTGTCGCAGATGATGGCGACTCCGAAGGCGGTGTATTTGCGGCCGGTCTTGGACGTGCGGCTGGTGGCTGAGTTGCTGATGGTTCCGAAGAAGGTAATGGTCTGTTGGGTCTGCATGGTGTTTCTCCTTTTGCCCGGTCAATCGGGACACATCCCAAAGGGCGCAAAGGTGCGCTGCTCCCAAGTCGCGGCATAGCCGCGTTGCCAAGGGCAGAAGTTTTTGGAAAGGGACCTATCGTGTCAGCCTTGCGAAGCGAGGCATACACCTTCCGGTCATCGTGCGGTATCTGCGCAATGTCAACCTTCTTGCCGTAAATGCTGAGGAATGAGATTGGTACAGTCCTTGAGGACTGCCATCATGCCAAGGCCAAGCAAATCGACCTTTATGAGCCCCATGTCGCTGACATCCTCTTTATCCCACTGAATAACATTGCGGCCCGGCATACTCGCCGGTTCAATCGGGACGACTGAAGCGAGCTGGCCTTGCGCGATAATCATCCCGCCTGAATGCTGCCCCAAGTGGCGCGGCAAGTCGAGCATTCGAATGGACAGCTCAAGATACTTGGCTATCGAATTACGTCCTCCGGACGGGCCGTCGGTGTATGGCAGCGAGGCGGTTCTCGCGCACTTAGTAGAGGGAACTGCTCAGATTCACTCGATCGAGATATCCGACCGTCACCTTTGCGGATCAAACGAAAAGGTGTCTCTCACTGCGAACTATAGAACCACGTTTTCCCTTGCGGGGACCCCGCTCCCAGGCAGGCTGCGGGAAGCCACAGATGGGAGTTGCGAAAGCAAACTGGTCGATGGCTAGTCTTTCTCGTGAGTTGGTCGTCGTCGGCCACGACCGATCAACCTGAGCGCAAGACACCCTCTCCACATGGTCCAGCCTCAACCGAGTGACATAGTCACATTGGAGGCCACTCGCTATGAGCAAGAAAGCCAGAATACGTTTCACCGGGACACGCAGCAACACCAAAAGGCCTTCGCATCTCATCTGGACCTGAGAATATAATCCACATTCGCAGATTATGGCCTTGACTTCCGGCACCAGACTCGGTCCGTACGAAATCCTCGCACCGGTCGGTGCTGGTGGAATGGGTGAGGTCTATCGCGCACGGGACACGCGCCTTGGACGGGACGTCGCCGTCAAAGTTCTTTCAACTCTCCTTTCTTCCGATCCTGATCTGAAACTACGCTTCGAGCGCGAAGCGCGAGCCGTCTCTTTGCTCACACATCCCAATATTTGCTGCCTGTACGACATCGGCTCTCAGGATGGGACCGATTTCATCGTCATGGAATATTTGGAGGGTGAAACCCTCGCTGTTCGATTGAGTGCTGGTCCTCTCCCCTTGCCGCTGTCCCTGAAGATAGGCGTGGAGATCGCCGATGCTCTCGACAAAGCTCACCGCGAGGGCATCATCCATCGTGATTTGAAGCCTGGCAACATCATGCTCACCAAATCTGGCGCAAAGCTGATGGACTTCGGCCTGGCCAAGCCTTTCACCTCAACGTTAGGTGGCGTCACTCCAGCCCCGATCCCCTCACAGGATCCGCCGAAGATGGGCGCGTCCGCTCTGACCTTGCCCTACGCCCCCTCCACTGAGCACGGCACAATCGTGGGAACGCTCCTCTATATGGCTCCGGAGTCGATTCAGGGCCGACCAGCAGATTTCCGAAGTGACATCTTCAGCTTTGGCTGCGTGCTGTACGAGATGATATCGGGCAGGCGAGCTTTTAACGGCGAATCAAGACTCAGCATTGTGGCTGCCATTCTGGAAAAAGACCCGCCGCCCATGGCCAGCTTGCAGCCTCTCACTCCGGTTGCGCTCGAACATGTGGTCCTTAGTTGTCTGATGAAAGACCCTGAGGAGCGCTGGCAAAGCGCGCGAGATTTATCGAGAGAGCTGAAGTGGATCTCCGCAGGAGTGGGCCTCACAAGAGCGCCTGAATCCACGCCGCGTCATCGGGGAAAATTGGGGGAAAGACTTGCGTGGGCGGTGGCGGCTCTATGTATCGCCCTGTTGACCTGGCTCGGAGTCGCCTATTGGCGCAGCATACAGTCGGTGGAGACTCGGCATCTTCACCTTTCCTTACTTCCGCCGCTCTCTACCTCGTTCGTCCCCTACAATTTCGCTATCTCGCCCGACGGCCGGCGACTCGCGTTCGTGGCTGCCGCACAGGATGGTGGAACCACTTTGTGGATCCGTTCCCTGGCTGCTGGGGCTGCGCAGCAATTGACTGGAACGGAAGGTGCGTTGTACCCCTTCTGGTCACCAGATAGTCGTCAGGTCGGCTTCTTCCAGGCGTCCAAACTGAAGAGCGTTGATCCGAGCAGCGGCGCCGTCCAGATCCTATGCGACGCACCCGGTGGGGCAGGCGGGGCATGGAACAATCGGGGCGCCATTATCTTCGCTGGATCTACGTCCAGCGGCTCCATCTCCGGAATTTCGAAGGTATCAGCCTCGGGTGGTGAACCGCAGCTGGTCATCAAGGGTAGCGAGTCGAACGCCTCTATATTTTGGCCGTCCGCTCTTCCTGATGGAGACCACTTTCTATATTTCATTATCGGGAGCTCTAACTCCCGACGGAATCAGGGAATCTATGTCGGTTCTCTTAGTTCGCAGGAACCCAAATTGATCTCTTCCGAGATCGTCGGTAACACTCAGTTCGCGTCCTCCCGTCTCTACTACGTCCGTGACCGCAGCCTCATGGCGCAGCCGTTCGATGTCAAACGGCTGCAGACTACGGGTCCGCCGCAAGCTGTCTCGCGACAGGAACTGGAAGTTGCACCGGTCTTTGCCCACGCGGGATTCTCCATCTCGGACGACGGTGTGGTGGTCTTCCAGTCGGCAACCGAAAGCGTTTCCAGGCTCTCCTGGTTTGACCGTTCCGGAAAAGGACTGGAAGAACTACCCAGAACCGGCTATCGCGATCCTGCTCTCTCCCGCAATGATTCTCTGCTCGCAATCTCGTCTGACGATGATCACAACGGCAAGCACTACATCCATATTTACGATATCGCCAGGGGTACAAGCACCCGCGTCTCAGATGGAGGGACAGAAGTATTTCCGGTTCTCTCGCCTGACGGCAAAAGGGTGGCATATGCAGGAAATGATGGAAGGACTTCTCAGTACATCGACGTTGCGGCTACCGATGGTTCGGGCAAACTGGAGCGACTCGCAGCATCCGATTTTCTGATTCCCAACGACTGGTCGGCGGGTGGGCGTTTTCTCGTCTTCATGAATATTCAGAACGGTGCGTCGGAGCTGGACATTCTTGACCTCAGTAACCATTCGCAGACAGCCTACGCACCGGGTACGGAAGCACAGTTTTCTCCCGATGGGAAATGGATCGCCTTCTCCGGACAAAAGGCGATCTCGGGAGAGGATGCTGAAGTGTATGTAGGCCGTTTCCCTGGCCCAGGCAGGCGCATCCAAATATCCAATCATGGCGGCGCACAAGCGCGCTGGAGTGCGGATGGAAAAGAACTTTTTTATATGACCAACGACAAAAAGCTGATGGCGGTAGCGATGGACATGTCGCATGGCGAGCCGGTGGCGGGCGTACCCCACGTCCTTTTCCAGACGCGAATTAGCGCAGCACGTACCGTACTATTCCAATATGCCGTCTCCCGCGACGGCAAGCGCTTCCTGATCAACTCGACGCCGTCCACAGGAGCCGCTCCGCTGACGGTACTGATGAAGTGACTTCGAATCCTTGTCCATCGCTTTCGCTTTTGAACGGGCCACGGTTGGCGATTTCGCGAGCTTCGAATCTGGCCTTGTACAGGCTCGGCTCCCTGTTCTCACCAATTGACACAGTTTCCGGATTGCCCGTCAGCCGGGAGGAACTGTCAGCCGGAACTGCGAATCGCTCCTGCTATGGTTCGCGATCGTCGCAAAACCACAGATGCCCGCATGGGCTAGCTTCCGAAGGCGGAGATCACTGGCCTCTGCGGGCGCTCTTGCAAAGAAGGTTGGAGTTGATAGGAACAGACGAGGGGATGGCCTAGTTCTGTTCATCTACACTGTACCTATTTCATGCCAACGCTCACGAATGTCGACCTGGATACCCTTCGCACCTTCTCCGTTGCCCACGATCTGGGTGGCCTGGCGCAGGCTGCGGAGCGCCTTGGCCGTACGCCTTCAGCGATCAGTCTGCAGATGAAGCGGCTGCAGGATGAACTCGGCACGCCTCTGTTTCGCAAACGTGGACGCGGCCTCGCATGACGGAAGCCGGGGAAGTTGCCCTCAGCTACGCCCGCCGCATTCTGGCACTCAATGATGAATTCGTTGAGACCATGCAGGTGCTAACGTCGCGGGGCATATTCGCGTCGGCTGTACGGTGGACTTCGCCTCGATCCTGCCTTCTGTTCTTTCCCACTTCGCATCGCTCTACCCGCAAATGCAGGTCGAACTCCGTATTGAGGGTAACGCGGCTTTGGCCGAGGCGATTGAAAGGTCGCAGATTGACCTCGCCGTTGTCATTGGTCACGAAGAACGTGCCGCGGCGCGGACGGTTGGGGAACTCGATGTCGTCTGGATTGCTTCCTCCAGCTTCACGCCATCGCCAGGTCAACCCTTACCGCTCGCCGCTCTTGGCCCGCAGTGCATCTTCCGCAGGCGTGCGATACAGCATCTCGAAGGCGCGAACATACCTTACCGTATCGCCGCCAACAGTCCCAGCCTTGACGGTCTTTGGGCTGCACTGCTTGGTGGCCTCGGCATCACGTCACGCACCGCGCTCAACCTTCCTGAAAGTCTCGTATCCTCAAGGTCGCTCCACAATCTTCCTGCGCTGGGACGCCTGTCCGTCACACTAGATCGTCATTCGAACTCGAGTGGCGTTGCCACGGATCGCATGGCATCGCTTCTCACGGGGGCGCTTGGAGCAGTACTGCGATTGCAGACCAAGGCCAAGGCTCGTCGCAACGTTGGCAATTCCATCGGTGGTCAGCTTGCCGGAGGGAAGATCAAACATAAGCTTTCCTCACCTGTGTGTTGAGAACAATCAAATTGTACGCCGGGTATTGCGTTGATAGATTGGCCGCATGATCAGACGCTTGTTGTTTCTCGTCATGCTTCTATTGGCCTCTCTTTTCGCGCACGCGCAAACGCCATCGATCGTCGGGACATGGGCCCTCGCCGGAGCGGACAAGATCCTTCCCGATGGGACACGCGTCTCCGACTTCGCGGCCAACCCGCACGGGCTTATCATCTTCACCGCCGACGGCCATTATGCGGTTGAGATCTATCGCGCGGACCGCTTGAAGTTTTCCACTGGAGACAAACTGAAAGGAACTGCCGAAGAGTACAAGGATGCTTCACTCGGGATGAGCGTCCACTTTGGCCGTTATCCCGTCGATCCTGCTATGGGCACCATCAGCTTCCATATCGATCGAGCTTCCTTTCCCAACTAGGACGACACGACGCAGGTACGCCCCTATGAAATGACAGGCGATGAACTCAGGTGGAAGGTTCCCGCTCGTCCTGATCGCTCCATCCCGCTCACCGTCCTACGACGAATCAAATCGGAGAACTAAAAATGACTGTGCCGATCAAAGTGCGATGGATATACATCGGCGATAGGTAACGGAAAACGCTCCTCTCGCCACTTTACTCCCGGTTGGTCGGCAGACAGGAAGTTATCCAAGCGCCAACCTCTACATGCCGGATTGCCGTCACTCGGGAGTGACCGTAACTTCCTACGACGTATCGAACTAATTCTGACCGGGAAATGTTCATGTGAACGTAATCCATTTAGGCGGGGTTATAGCTTTTGAAGCCTGCATTGGTCATTCCGCGTTGCGCCTCGGGGTTCTTCATGAATGTCTCCCAGACGAAGGCGGATCGCGCGTTTTCAGCCATGAGCATGGTAATGCCAGTGTCGATTCCGACGATGTCGGTGTCATACCATTTCTTCAATGGATTGAAGGCATCCACGAAGCCGTAGCGGCTCCAGGCCTGAGGGTAATGGGTTCTGATGTTTTTGAGGACACGGATGGTGGCCTCGGGCAGAAATGGAAGCGAGCCTCCGGGGGCCGCGGGAACTACGGTTCCATCGATTGGACCCATGGCCGGTGGGCCGCCCCAGATTACGTAGCCTTTGTCGGAGTCGGAGGCGGTGATGCCCCAGAGGTCGTCGCTGTAGTCGGGAAAGCTTTTGCCCAATTCGATGCAGAAGCGCCGGTGAACTTCGGTGGCGGTGGTCGAGTTCTGAAAATAATCCGCGTACTTGTCGCGCTTGTGCCGAAAGTCGAACCAAGCCTGGGAGTACTGGTGCACGAAGAGCGGGGCGAAGGAGCCGATGTAGCGCAGGCCGCCATATTCGAAGGTGGTTCGTTTCCAAGCCAACCACGCCTCGGGCCGCAATGGGTGAGAGGAAGAACCCATTCCTAGCAGATAGATCATCATCAATTCGCTGTAGTAGTCCCACTTGTACGGCAGGAAGCCCATCTCAGGTGTCCAGCCCATGGAGAGCAGGGTGGTGTCTTCTGAGAGCCAGGTCCAGTCCACCCGGTCGAAGATTGCCTCTGCCAGTTCGATCATGTCGCGATCCTGAAAGTGCTCGCGGCAGGTGAGGATGCCGCAGAGCAATAATGCCGTGTCGACAGAAGAGACTTCGGAGTCCCAGATTCTTTCGCCGGTATTGATGTTGGCGAAGTGATAGAAGAATCCGCGGTGCGTCGGCAGCTTCCTCCAAAGAAATACGAGTGTCGCGATGATGCGAAGGCGCGCGTCCTGGTGAGAGATGTAGCCGCGTTTTTCTGCGATGCAGATTGCGGTCAGTCCGAAGCCGGTGGACGCGACGCTTGCGACGACACCGGTGTCGTTTATGTGGACGTTGCAGCGATCTTTGATTAATCCGGTCTGCGGATTGGCTTGCTCCCAGAAGAAGAGGAAGCTGCTGCGTTCAAGGTCGTCCAGAAACTTATCATCCTCAGGCGAAAGGGCGGTTGGAGGAGGGAGACGTGCTGGTTCCTTACCCCGTCTGTCAGTTCGTTGCACGGACGCCTGCGCCCAAACAGGAAGCGGTTTCCATTGAGCGAATGGCAGAGCCAATGAGACACCAGCCATCTGGCGCAGCAGCCGGCGCCGGGAAGTTAGATTCTCGATGTCATCTGCACTTTTATCTGCGCTCATTCAAGCCATCCGCATTCGTCCGGGAAACCAATTCTGGCGACACATGTATTGAATAATAGATGCACAAATGCGCCTGTAAGTGCAGCCCCCCGGGCAGCACGTTCTCCAGGTTGTGCGTCCAAGTATTTATCGGTGCTGAATGACGGCAAAGAAAGTTGTCTGGACGATCATCGCAGTGGCGGCAGCCGTGGTGCTTGGGTTGTTCCTGCGCACGAACCGGTTGAGATCGATCAACGTGCGGCAATCAATGCCGATTGAAGGAGCAGTGATCCAGCACGATGCCGACACGAAGAAGCAGGTGCCAATAGCAAATGTTGTGATCACAGCATCGGATAGCGTGGCGAGCGCCACGACCCGATCTGAAGCCTCGGGCTATTTCAACCTGGTCCTGCAAAAAGGAGTGTTGTCCGGGAAGCCGATTATGGTCAGCTTCCGGCATCCGTCCTACGAACCACTTGATATGACTGTGCAGACAGGAAGGTTGGAGATTAAGAATGCGCTTTATGTCGCGGCAATGATTCCGATCCCTCCTAAGACCATGGCTGGACCCAGCCATCCGGAGGCGGTGGTGACCAATATCCGGGTGAGATATACGCTCAATTCCCGGACCGAAACAAATGTGGGCAGCGCAGTCAAGACCTTTCAGGTTTTGAATACGGGAAACGTGCCCTGCAATCATCAGGCTCCGTGTTCACCGGATGGGAAATGGAAGGCCGCTTCTGCTTCGGAATCGCTGGATGCGGGAGCGGACAGTACGTTCAGCAATGTAAGAGCCTCCTGCATCGCGGGGCCGTGTCCGTTTACGCGGATCGATTCAAGCGGTTTTATTCATGGCGGACGCAACATCACTGTTTCGGCCCTGGACTGGTCGCACACGGCGACCTTCCTGATGGAGGCTGAGGTCTATCACTCGGCAATCGACTCCAATGTCCGGCAGTTGTACCCGGTGATCTTTGGCCGAACTCTGAACTTTACGCTGCCCCCCACTCAGGAGGGCGTGAGCCTTGAGGCTGAGATCGACGGCTCTCCGATGGTATTCCCGCTGGGGCCGGCGCTCAATTTGAGCTGGGCCACATGCACTGTCCGAACTGATACGGCAAAAGAGAAGACCACAGTGTATGGTTGTGAACTTAAGCCGGGGTATCGGTTCTGATTCGCGACAGGCGTGAGTGCCACTTGAGATAGTGGATCTGCGAGCTGGATTTTTGAGGGAGCATCGTTGCCATACGCAGGCGACGGTGACCTAGTATGAACAAGGTCAGCGTGCATCGATCCACCTGAAGAGTAGATTCCATTCTGATCAGCAATTCACCCGATGGGCGGTGAGTTACGGGCGCCCAGTATGGTGGAGCGACTTCCGCTAAATGCGCATGTGTTGACTGAATTGAACCTGCGCCCGAACGGTCAACGGGTAAGGTGCGGTTTGCCCGTCGACCGGGAGGAATTAGGTAGCTGGAGGGCTGAACCGGGATGACTTCCGCATGACTGGTCGGTCCGGATTCCGCCTGACTCACATGGCAGGTAGCTGACGATCGAGTTCTTGCTATACAATCCGATGCCATTGGACGGGAAGGGCGCAGTCTGCGAATGCCCCTCCGCCGTGGAGGGACTTGTGCCAACTCCCGACATAGTCTGGAAAGACGGCAAGTTCGGCCAAACATCGCGGCGCGACGCCTGGTGGCTTTCTCCGACGGCAGTCCTCTTGGGTTTCGGCGCGTTTCTCGTCTATGCCAACTGGGCGGCGTTCCAGAACAGTCATTACACCTACGGTCCGTATATCTCACCGTTTTACTCACCCGAGCTTTTCGGCAGCTCGCCACACGCCTTGTTTGGCCCGAAACCGGGATGGTATCCGAACTTTCTGCCCTTTTCTCCGGCGCTGTTCATTCTCTGGATTCCAGGCTTGTTCCGTGTGACTTGCTACTACTACCGCGGCGCGTATTACAAATCGTTCTGGGCCGATCCTCCGGCATGTGCGGTGAGTGAGCCCAGGAAGAGTTATTTGGGGGAAAGAACCTTTCCGCTCATTATGCAGAATTTTCATCGCTACTTTCTGAGGCTCTCGTACATTGTCTGGGGCTTTCTGGTCTACGACGCGCTGAGGTCTTTCTTTTTTCCTGAGGGATTTGGGATCGGGGTTGGGAGCCTCGTTTTGGTCGTGAATGTCGTGCTCCTGGCCGGATACGTATTCGGGTGTCATGCATTCCGACACCTGATCGGCGGAACATTTGACCAGATCTCGGATCACCCCGTTCGGCACAAGATCTACAACTTCGGGAGTCGATTGAACTCGGGGCATAAGAAGTGGGCATGGGCGAGCCTTCTTTGGGTTGCTTTTTCCGATATTTACGTCCGTCTCTGTTCGATGGGCATCTGGCATGACTGGAGAATTCTCTAGATGCCGGAATTCCAGCGGTGCTCCTACGACGTACTCGTGATTGGAGCTGGCGGAGCAGGCCTGCGCGCCGCCATCGAAGCTGGAGCCGCGGGTGCGAAGGTGGGCGTGGTCTGCAAATCGCTACTCGGCAAAGCGCATACCGTAATGGCCGAAGGAGGCATCGCGGCAGCGCTGGCCAATGTCGACGATCGCGATAACTGGCGGGTTCATTTCGCCGATACGATGCGTGGCGGTCAGTACCTGAACAACTGGCGTATGGCCGAGCTCCACGCTAAAGAAGCTCCGGAATGCGTCCGCGAACTCGAAGCATGGGGCGCGCTTTTCGATCGCACAACGGACGGCAAGATTCTTCAACGAAACTTCGGCGGACACCGATACCCCAGGCTGGCCCACGTCGGCGACCGCACCGGGTTGGAGATGATACGCACACTCCAGGACCACGGCATCCATGCTGGGATGGAAGTCCACATGGAGTGCACGGTACTCAGCCTGCTGCTCGACGGAAATCGCATTGCAGGAGCTTGCGGATACGACCGCGAGAGGGGCCGCTTCCAGTTGTGGGAGGCGAAGGCAGTGGTACTGGCCACCGGCGGAATCGGGCGTGCCTTCAAGGTGACCAGCAACAGTTGGGAGTATACAGGCGACGGCCTTGCGTTGGCGTATCGCGCCGGCGCCGAACTCCAGGACATGGAATTCGTTCAGTTTCACCCCACCGGCATGGTCTGGCCGATCAGCGTGAGCGGCATTCTCGTAACCGAAGGTGTCCGCGGCGAAGGCGGCATCTTGCGCAACAGCGAAGGCCGCCGATTCATGTTCGACGACATCCCTGACCTCTATAAGGAGCAGACTGCGCACTCTGAAGAAGAAGGCTGGCGGTATACGCAAGGCGATAAGAATGCGCGCCGTCCGCCTGAGCTGCTCACCAGGGATCATGTTGCGCGGTGCATCAATCGCGAAGTCAAGGCAGGTCGAGGTTCGCCGCACGGCGGTGTCTTCCTCGATATTTCCTGGATCAAGGAGCGCATGCCGAAATCGGAGGAGCATATCAAACGCAAGCTCCCCAGCATGTATCACCAATTCAAGCAGCTTGCCGATCTTGACATCACGAAGGAGCCGATGGAAGTCGGTCCAACGACTCACTACATGATGGGCGGAATTCGCGTCGATGGCGATTCGCAGATGTCCAATGTGCCAGGACTTTTCGCCGCGGGGGAGGCGGCAGCAGGATTGCATGGCGCGAATCGGCTGGGCGGGAATTCCCTGTCTGATCTCGTTGTATTCGGAAGGCGTGCGGGGCGCTTTGCCGCAGAATTCGCCAATGCCAACGGCCCAGTAACGATCGACGAGGAGGAGATTCAGACCACCGCAACGGCGGCCCTCGCTCCCTTTGACCGTGGCCCTGCCGGCGAGAACCCATACCAGATTCAATACGATCTGCAGGAAACCATGCAGGACCTAGTCGGGATCGTGCGAGTCGAGAATGAAATGCAACAGGCGCTCGACGCGATCGGGCAATTACGCGCGCGAGCAGAGCGAACAGGCATAGCAGGCAATCGGGAGTACAACAACGGCTGGCACACGGCGATCGATATCGGAAACATGATGATCGTGTCCGAAGCCATTACCCGTGCCGCGCTGCTGCGAAAAGAAAGTCGCGGCGCGCAGTTCCGCGAAGACTTCCCCAACAAGGACTCGGAGTGGGGAAAGTACAACATCGTCATCAGTCGAAGCGCAGACGGTGAGATGCAAGTCGAGAAGCGCGTACTTACGCCGATACCGAATGAGTTAAAGAAGGTGATTGAAGAGATGAAGTAGCAGGAGACGAAATAGATGGCCACACCAGCGACATTTCGCATCTGGCGCGGAAACTCCACAGGCGGCGCATTCCAGGATTACACAACATCCGTGGAGGAGGGCATGGTTGTTCTGGACGCAGTGCACCGCATCCAGGCGCAGCAAGCACCCGACTTGGCGGTGAGATGGAACTGCAAAGCCGGCAAGTGTGGATCGTGCTCCGCCGAAATCAACGGCATGCCCAGCCTCATGTGCATGACCCGGCTAAGTGCCATCGACTTGAGTATTCCGGTCATCGTGGAGCCAATGCACGCGTTTCCGGTCATACGCGATCTGGTCACGGATGTTTCGTGGAATTTCCAGGCCAAGAAGACGATCAAGCAATTCAAGCCCCGGCCACCCGACGCAGCCGATGGAACATGGCGCATTCAGCAGGCCGACGTCGAGCGAGTGCAGGAGTTTCGCAAGTGCATCGAGTGTTTTCTCTGCCAGGACGTATGCCACGTTCTCCGGGAACACAACAAGCACGACGAATTTATCGGTCCGCGTCTGCTCGTCTATGCTGCGGCACTCGAAATGCATCCGCTTGACACAGAAGACCGGGTCAGCGATTTGAGGCACAAGCACAACATCGGTTACTGCAACATCACGACGTGTTGCCGGCAGGTCTGCCCCGAGTCGATCACGATTACAGAGAACGCGATTATCCCGCTCAAAGAGCGCGTGGTGGACCGTTACTTCGATCCCCTGAAGCGGTTGTTCCGCATCCTCTAACTAAAACTTGTTTCTTTCACTACCGGAGAGATTTGCTATCTCGGACGGGCGTCCTGGACATCAAAGGGAACCAATTCCTGTTCCAATTCTCCCCATTCATAGGCTGGATTTTGAAGCAGCCGCACGCAACGATTCCAGCGAAGGATCGCATCGTCGTTCCCTGCCGGGCGGATTTTCTCAGCTTCTGTAAAATGGTGCAGAGCATGGTCGAAGAGCGCCACCAATGAGCGAGGTAGTTGTCCAGCGTTGAGCTGGGCTTTTGCGCGCCGCTCGTGCAGAATCCCAGTGTAGTAGAGGCGCTCGTACGGATCCTTGAGTTGCCGGAAGATCTCTTCGGTTTCCCGGTAACGATCAGACCCACGACCGGTGAACTGATCTGTAAGGGCGAGACCAAGTAAACGCAATGCAGGCTGATGCTGCGGTTCGATGGTCAAGATATCGCGACAGATCGACTCTGCCTCTTCCGGTTCGTTGAGCGAGCGATAGAGTTCAGCCTTCGAGACGGCCTCAGCAATCCCACCTGTCGAAATGCGCTTAACCATATATTCCATGGCACTTTCCCTCCATGTTCAATTTTCTCTGGCGCCGTGAATGTTGCGAACCGAGCCCTATGTTCCCGTCCGGCAATTCCACCAACGGCCAGATTGGAAGTCAGCTGCGCCTGGATCCAACACCCGCGTCAAACGAAACCACGCTGGGCATCAGCAGTACACGATAGTCGGCTGTCGCCCCGTTTTTGCCTATCGTCCTGAAAACCTCAAGGTCGCGCCTGCGAATGAGCCTTTGGCAGCGATCAGCATCCCTAATTGTTCAATATCCTCTGCGAAGAATTGATTCAGATCGTCCACCACCTCAAGGACACGGATTTTGAACGGGGTCATCGCGCCTGCCTTTTTGACCACGACATTATGCCCCTTTCTCTAAGCGTAGTCCAGACTTGATTAGAGCCTCGCCGAGAAGGGCAACGCATAACTGTGGTCTGTTGCAATGGCTTGGTTGAATTCAGAGATGGCATCCACCATGGAACTGCCGTTGCGCAGATTCCAGTCTTCCAGACCACGGAGACAGGCGGCTTGAGCCTCGGGCTTGACCAAATGGGTGTACCTTGTTCGCTCTTTGGCCATTACTTTTACCTGGACCTGGCTGGCAACGGCTGCGGCAATATCACTTTCCAGCTGAAGCAGGTTGCTCAAGTCGCTGTCGTAGTCGGACGCCCAGAGGTGGGTCTGGTCGCTGGCCTAAATCAACTGCGCCGTGATTCGCATTCGATCTCCGACGTGGCGAACACTGCCCTCCAATAGATAACCCACGCCTAGTTCGCGGGCGATCTCCGCGGCGCTCTTCTGCGTTCTTTTAAATCTCATGGTTGAGGTGCGGGCGATTACGCCGAGGTGCTCAGGGTCGAGTCCGCCCAGCTGTGTAATCATCTCTTCGGTCATGCCATCGGCAATGTACTCCTGGTTCGGATCGCCCGTGAGGTTCTCAAAGGGAAGAACAACGAACATCACTTTATTGGCCTTACTGTGACTTCTAGTCCGCAAAACAGCCACCAGCGCGCAAGGCCGACGATTCCCAAAACGAAGATCCAAATTAGCCACCGCCCGCTGAGGTGTAAACTTCGAATGACGTCGGGCATCTGTTCGGAGCGGGCTTTCGCTGGTTGAGTCGCAGTGGCTACGAGCTGATCCGAAGCTTTGATTGAGATCGGAGCCGGCCCAATGCCGTCAGCGGATACTTCAAGAGAACTTTGGCTGGTGGGAGTTACGTCCGGCGACTGTGGCAAGCTGCTAGAGATTGAACCTATAAAACGATACCCCTTGGCCGGAATCGTCAAGATATAGCCAGGGCTCTCAACGGTATCATCCAGCGCCTGCCGAACTTTACGCACGGCGACGTTGATCGCCGTATTGGTGTCAATGAAGATCTCGCTTTCCCACAACTTTTCGGCTATCTCCTCTCGGGTAACAAGTTCCCTTTTCCGACCAACTAGCAGAATCAGCAACTCCATCGGAATCCGTTCCAGCGGCACTCGCTCGCCAGAGCGCTGAAGCTCAAAGGCCCCCACATCTAACTGGAATTCACCAAAGTTGTAACGTGCGCTGTCCATAATTTGCGGGTGACTCAACCTGGAGCCGGAAGCATAAGACGAGAAGATCTGTCACATGACGATCGAAAGGAATTCTGAAGGAGATCTGAAGGAATTCTCCATTGCCGTAGTACGGGCCGCCGAGCTTAAATTCTTCCACCGCGCCGCAAAGGCCGCGGCAATTGGGAGGATTGTATGACGAAAATCACAAGACGGCATCCAGGAAGCGGTGAATCGCTACCGAATAACGGCGATCCCGACGTCATCCTGTAGGGCCTGAAAAGTCGGGTTATCGGAAAGTTCAATATCGTAGTTTCCGAAAGCCCCGCTTTCCATTCATTTGAATGTTGCGGCGAGTCGAGCTCGATAGCGCGGAATGAGCCTGTCGTTTTGCTCCACCAAAACCGCCGGAAGGTATATTTTGAGATATCACATATATCACCTTTCGGGAGCCGCCCTTGACGCCGATCTCATTAGCCCGCCTGACCCGCAACGTTATCTGTCCTATTCTTCTCGTCGCGCTCTCGACCATCGCCGCCCACTCTCAACCCACTCCCACCAAGTGGCCCAGTCAGGACGGCACTTACGTCATTAAGAACTTCCGCTTCGGCACCGGCGAAACCCTCCCCGAGTTGAAGCTTCACTACCTCACCCTAGGCCAGCCGCACCGCGACGCCGCCGGGCATACCGATAATGGCATCCTTCTCCTCCACGGCACCGGCGGCGACGCCCACTCACTCCTCAACCCAGTCTTCTCCGACGTCCTCTTCGGTCCCGGCCAGCCCTTCGATATCACAAAATTCTTCATCATCCTCCCCGACGACATCGGCCACGGCGAATCCTCCAAGCCATCCGACGGCCTCCACATGCACTTCCCCCAGTACGACTACGACGACATGGTCGCCTCCCAGCACACCATGCTCACCGACGGCCTCCACGTCGACCACCTCCGCCTCATCCTCGGCACCTCTATGGGCTGCATGCAGTCCTTTGTCTGGGGCGAAACCTTCCCCCAGTTCTCCGACGCTCTCGCACCCTTCGCATGCCTCCCCGTCGAACTCGCCGGCCGCAACCGCATGTGGCGTTACATGGCCATGGAGTCGATCAAACACGATCCAGCATGGAACAACGGAGAATACACCACCGAGCCCGCCGAAGGCCTTCGCGGCGCCAACGACCTCATCATCATCGCGGGCGGCGCTCCCCTACAACTCCAGAAAAACTTCCCCACCCGCGTCCAGGCCGAGGCCTTCATCGACCGCGCCATCGCCGCCGACATCGCCCGCACCGACGCTAACAACTTCCTCTACTACGTCAACGCCTCGCGCAACTACAACCCCGCGCCAAAGCTAGCGACTATCACCGCGCCCGTCCTCTGGATTAACTCCGCCGACGACTTCATCAACCCACCTGAACTCGGCATCGCCGAAAAGATGGTCACCAGGATGCCGAGCGCAAAGTTCATCCTCATCCCTATCTCCGACGCCACCCGCGGTCACGGAACCCACACCCAGGCCATCGTATGGAAGCAATACCTCATCGACTTCCTGGCCCAGACAGAAAAGACGGCCGAGAAGAAATAACACCTGCGAAGCGAACCCGATCGCCGAAACGGCTTGCTTGGCCCCGCAGCCAGCCGTTCCTGAACACTCAATAAACCGCAATGATCAACCAACTGTAAAGTTGAATGCCCCAGAAGCTGTAACTTCATCATCAGCGGTGGAGCCTCCCAAATGAACTCATGCGGTTATGCCTAGGCCTAAGCTGAACACCTAGCAGCCCGTCAGGTTCCTTGAACTAGGCACTTCGGCAAGTTCGTCACGAAGTTGCCTATAACCGCGTTTTTCATGAATAGGGGAATGAGGGCATCCGCTAACATCATATGAGTGCCCATCGAGCGAATCCAAATCGTATTGTTACCTGGAATGGACGGCACGGGCGATCTCTTCAAGCAAGGATGTAGTCTTCTGTAATCGGAGGAGGATGCCATGCACCTGGTCTGTCGTCAGTGCTCCACGCGATTCACGACAGAACTGCAATTGATTCCGTTCGATACGCGGAACGAGATCGTAGAAGAGGCCCAAAACGAAGGATAAGTTTCTTTACCAAGGCCGAATCTGGGTGGATGCAGGAGACTTTGCGGTAGCCCGGGTGGAAACAGAGCCCGCAAAGAACCCTCCTTCTGGACGAAGGATAGCGAAATTGAACAGGTGTACATGAAAGTCGACGGGTTCTGGCTTCCTGAACGCAACCACAGCATCACCGAGATCCGGCTTGGAACCGCCGAATTGACGATTCACTACAGCAATTACCGAATCATGAGTAAAGAGCAGGTCAGCAACTTGTCAACTCCGGAATCGGCTCGGACGGCAGATACGATCCACGCGCAACGCTGATGATCATTGATAACCTCATTCGACTGTTGTGTATTAGTTGGCAATCGCGACAGCACTCATCTTCTTTACTTTCGCGAAAATATAAGTCCCATTCATGGGGAAGAGGTAGTGGGTCATCGTTGAAGCGAGCGCTGCAGATGAACAGATCATAGGGGCAGGTCCGCCCCCCCACAGCTCAGCCGCGCATTCGAAGTGCGTACGTACTAGGGTCTGTGCCGAGTGTGGACGCTAATGTACGTATTCCTATGTCTTTGGCGATCTACGCCGTGAATCACGGGCAAACCGCACCTTACTCCCTTCAGGGTGGGCTGCTGCAGCCGTGACCGCGTCTGTATTGACCGCCGCTCGGAACTCAAATATTCATGGATCCTAGAGCATTATCAGGACCCATCTCCGTTCCCACGGCTCGATGAGCGCATTGCCCTGTTCTCGCCAACTTAGATTCTTTACGAGCGCTCGAAGCGAATTAGAGACATGAAGCGTGAGCAGAACAGCACAGATCTTTGCTTCCTGTTGGTGCGACGCTTTGGAACGCGAATATGGGTTCCTGAAACGGAATACGCTTGACAGTATCGAAATCGGCCTATATTCCACCTGAGCTTATAATTCCTTTGGAGGGGTTCCTTTTCTTCTTCAAATCGGATGTGTGTACTGGATTTCCAGAAACACCCTTCTGGGGCGGGACCATCCAAATGGTTGATCTGAAGAGCACCGCCTCTGACGCCGTCGATTTTCTGGAGAAAGCCGGATTGGGGCGAAGAATCGTTCAATTTAGGCCCAAGCAGGACTTCTTTTCACAGGGTACTCCTGCCGACTCCATTTTCTATCTTCAGAAAGGTCGCGCCAAACTTACTGTTGTTTCAAAGAGCGGTAAAGAGGCCACCATCGCGCTTCTCTCTGTCGGCGATTTCGTTGGAGAGGAATCGCTCGCGAGCGTAGGTGGAGTGCGTATGGCCACTGCCACCGCCATTACCCCATGCATGGCGCTGAAGATTGAGTGGGGGAGATGGTCCGTGTCATGCACAAGGAACATGCATTCTCTGACCTATTCCTGAAGTTTCTGCTCGCCCGCAGTATGAGGACCCAGGCCGATCTTATCGATCAGCTTTTCAACTCGAGTGAAAAGCGTCTAGCGAGAATTCTCCTGTTAATGGCAGAGCTTGGCATGCTAGGCGAGCCGGAACCGCTGATTCCGCCGATCACCCAGGAAACGTTGGCGGAGATGATCGGTACTACCCGGTCGCGTGTCAGCTTCTTCATGAATCGCTTTCGCAAGCTCGGCCTGATTGAATACAACGGGCGCATCCGCCTGCACAAGACACTGCTGAATGTGGTTTTACATGATGAACTACCCGAACAGGATAACGCGGAGAAGCCCCGTATCGGGGACACCCCACGGACTCAAGGCCGAGCAGGCGCTCTCAAATGAGAGCAACACGCGGGAGGCCAATCACGCATTTGCTGGACCCGGTTCGGAGAGCGGCCCCATTTTTGTCATAACCAATACCTGCAGCAACGTGGCGGTGTGACGAACGTTTCCCGAAATAGTCATGAGGGCTTCTGAGACGGTTGGATGTTCGTCCGCCAGCGTGTCGAGACGCTCACTCACGTTATGGGCCTTGACAACATCCGCATCGGCAGGTGCGGCCTTGGCGATCTCCTCTGCGCGCCGGAACTGTCGCCAGGGTAACGAAGCTCATGTAGTCGGGGGCGACGGGGTTGGTGATGTCGACAAGGATCTTGCCTGCCAACTCTTCGCCGTATTGCTTCACCACGTCGAGAACGGCGGAGTAAGGAACCGCCAGGATGACAATGTCCCCGGCCGGGGCGGCGCCGAACGTTCCTGTCGTCGCGCCAGCTCCGACCTGCTCGGCCGGCGCCCGCGCCTTTGCGGCGTCGCGTCTCATGACCTCGACGGTGTGTCCGGCCCTGGCGGCAAGACCGCCGATCGCCGCGGTCATGCTTCCTGTGACGATGATGCTGATAATGCTCATGTGCAGTCTCCTTGTGACGTGGGTGGTGCTTCCGCTCTGAATGGGTCCAGTGCGCTGTATCATTCAGATATGATCTGGATCACCGGCCCAAATCGATATTTCATGATGTGGATCACTGATCCATTTGTCAAGGGAGCCCATGCGAGCTGATGCTAGAAAGAATTACAGCCACTTACTTGCAGTGGCGCGCGCGACGTCGTCACCGAGAACGGTGTCGATGCGTCTATGCGCGATATCGCCCGCCGGGCTGGGTTCGGGTTAGCCACGCTGCTTCGTCACTTCCCGACGCGGGAAGCCTTGTTCGAAGCGTTGCTTTGTACGAATCTGGACGCACTGACGCAGAAGGCAGACGAACTCGAAACGGCGAATTCACCTGACGAAGCACTCGTGTCCTGGTTTCGCGAATGGGTGGGTTTCGCCCAGAGCTACAGGGGAGTTGTCGTCCTGATAGCGGCTGCCCACACGAACCCCGACTCCGCTCTTTATGCTTCATGCGCAGCGATCCACTCAGCGAGCGCGCGATTACTGCTCCGTGCTCAGGCTAAGGGAACGGCGCGCGCCGATATTAATGGGGACGATCTGTTCGCCCTGATGGCGGCTCTCGGCTGGGCAGTCGACCAACCCTCGTTCGCGCCGCTGGCCGATCATCTCTTTCACATTATCGCGAGCGCCATCCTGACTAGCGGATCGCTCGAGATCACCTCGGTGACGGACTCCGGATTAATCCCGTGAAGTCGGCTTATATCTACAATGGTCAGCTGGCGACGATAACAGATGGGATGAGAAGGCCGGTCTCCAGCGGGATGCGTTAAGCTCCCAGTTATCGACGCGCTGGAAGCGCGGGAGACAAGGAGACCGGCGAT
>NZ_JACHEB010000014.1 GCF_014201335.1 Tunturiibacter gelidiferens | reverse complement strand
AGCGATACGCTGCGGACACTCTCTGCCAAGGGGGAGGGCCGGTCGAATCTCTACGGTCGCCGCTTTACAGACCACAGGGTTCTCTTTCACAAACTTCCGCAGGTTTTGAAGAAATTTCAGATTATGGCCATTTTAGAAACAACGGAGGCAGTTATGGAAAACGAAGTGTCGGTACTCGCAAGGGATATAGACAAGGCACCGAACGGCGAAGCTGTGATTGAGCGATTACTCAGCGCGCAAATAAAAGTCCAACGGCTGTTCGCACTCGCCGACGCCAAGATCGCGCAGCAGGACGTGACAATCGCAGAGCAAAACGCCAAGATCGCCGCGCTGATGAAGTTGGTCGACAGCCATCAAGCGGAACTTGAGATTCTGAGAATGCGGCAGCAAGGCGGCATCGTGCAATGAGAACAAGTGTTCTCAGATGGAACCGGCTGAAGCGACGCGCCGCCGCTCTGGGGGTCGATGTGCAAACCCTCATCCGGCTCGACGCAGCACAGCAACGCGAGACCTCACCGGCAACCGACGACGGGCAGCGGAACGAATCTTCACCCGCTGCTCCCAAACTTGGCGCATACTTATCCGCAGACACTCCAGCAGCTCACCAGCCGATGCAGGCAGAGAGCAGCAGGCGTAGTTGATGCGGCACCACCCGTCAGGTTAGCCATTCAGCGCCGACGAATCCCGCGTCATGGAGTGTCATCATCATGGACCCAAATATCAAGTCAGTACTCGACTCAATCAAGGGGTCGGTCGAAGCCTACGGGCCGAAGATCGCCGCCATCCAAACGCAGCTTGACGCACAGGATCGCAACTTCGCAAGCAAGATTTTTGGCGACTCAACGCCGCCCGCCTTCGTTGAGAAGCTGAAGTCGCATGAAGGTTTTCAGCGTCTCCTAAACGACCGCCGTGGCAAAGCCGTTCTCACGCTGACGGGCAAAGATGCGAGCGACTTTCTCAGTCGGAAGACAACCATCACCGAGACCGGTCAAGGCTTCCAGACGACCGGCGTTTTGGCGATTGATCGTGACACTGGCATCACGGCAGAAGCTCGTCAGACGTTGACCGTGCGTGACGCGCTCACATCGAGACCGACATCTTTCGCCGTCGTCGACTTCGTGAAGGTCACGACTCCTATGGGCATCGCCTCACCAGTGCCAGAGGCTTCGGTCAAGCCTGAGAACGCCGTCGTCTTCACATCCGAGAGTGAGAAGGTGCGCACAATCGCGACATGGATTCCAGCGTCACGGCAGATCCTCGACGACTTCACCGAACTCGCAAGTTTCCTGCAAACGTCGCTTGCCTACTACGTGAACCTTGAGGAAGAGTTGCAGCTCCTCGCGGGAGACGATACGGGCGAGAACTTGCACGGCCTCATCCCGCAGGCGAGTGCGTTTCAAACTGGCTTGCTATCTCTCACCGCAGGGTTCAACCGTATCGACATCATCGGGCGTGCCATCGAGCAGTTGACGACGGCAAAAGAGATTCCGCCGACGTTTGTCGTGATGCATCCCGCCGATTGGTGGAGCATTCGACTGACGAAGGACTCCTTTGGTCGATACCTCATCGGCGACCCGCAGGCGACCGCGAACGCGAGACTCTTCGACTTGCTCGTGATTCCGACGACCAGCATTCCGGTAGGCGTTTTCTTAGTCGGCTCTGGCAACCCCGCCGCCTGCGAGATTCGCGACCGCATGGAGTTGCAGTTTGAGGTGAGCACCGAACACGCCTCGTACTTTACTTCCAATCTCTGCGCGTGCCGTGCCGAGAAGAGAATGGTGCTGATCACCAAACGACCCGGCAGCTTCGTCACAGGCACCTTCATCACGTCGCCAGTCTCGTAAAGGGGGAATGATGGAGACCAGAGATTATTCCTTCCGCCTCAATGCGAAGTCGCTCGACTCGACGACGGGCACCTTCACAGGGCTTGCATCGACGTACGGTGGACCGCCTGATTTACAGGGCGACATCATCGAACCGGGTGCATACAAAGCAGCCATCGCATCGCAGGGCGCAGGCTTCCCGCTGTTGTGGGCACACTTGCAAAGTGAGCCGCTTGGCATAGCGAAGATGTCGGACTCACCGACCGGGCTAGTCGTCAACGGCACACTGTTGATGTCGGACAGCGGAGCGCAACGGGCTTACAACTTCATGAAGTCGGGCGTCGTCAGGGGTTTGTCGATTGGCTACACCGTGCCACCGGAATCAACCGGCAAAGTTGTGTATGGCAACGACGGCACGCGCACGCTGAAGGAAATCATGCTTCATGAATGCTCGCTGGTTAGCGTGCCTGCGAATCGGCAAGCGCAAGTCATCACGGTGAAGTCACTCTCTCAGGTGGAAAGTTTGCTGCGCAGTGTTCGTCCTGGAGACGTTCAGGGCGACACGCTCGACCAGCTCCGCAGCATCGACCTCACGCTGAAGAGTCTCCTCAAAAAAGACGCCGACGACGACTGCTCGTGCGACTGTGATGCGTGCATCGCTGGAGACTGCGACGAGTGCGACGACGACTGCGAACAGTGTCAGGGCGACGAGTGTTCGGGATGTGTTGCGGCAAGAGCCGACGCCGCCGACATCGAAGACCTGAAGGCGTTCTCGATGGAGTTGAAAAAGCTAGTCATTTAGCGCATACTCACGGCGAGAGTGAGAGTGCGAGAGGGCAGAGCGGTTTACGGACTGACACCGTAGGCCGCTTTTCTGTTGTCGCGAAAGGCGGCATTAAATACCGGCCTTTCGAATGTATCAATACATCGTCGAAATCTCATCGACGTTGTGTGAAGCATCCTACGAAGCCGATTACTCGACGCTGACCAGCTCAGGGGCGTCGTCATATTCAAAGAGCACCGACGAACCCTTTGGATGATCCTTCGCAATCTTGAGCGTCGGATATACGGTCAGACTGAGATTCACGGTAATCCCATCGACCTCTATTTTGCGTTTATCGGCGAGTTTCATTAAGTCTTGCAACGTCAAATTGATGCTCTGCATGCCCACCAGAATAGCCGAACGCGACCGCCGCCAACAAAGGTTCACTAAGTGAACCTTTCCGGGGATCGTTTCATCTTGCGGAAATCGGCATTTGCTGTTTCTTCTAGTTGTAGTCGTTGTAGCCGGGTGGGCCATCCAAGGCTATGGTGCCTTCACTGATCCGATAGCAAAAGCGGCTTTCGTGAATAGTGTCGTCATACGTGTTCCCATACTTGATGGCAGAGAAAACAAAAATTCTGGCATCGGGTCGGAAAGCGGCGAAGCTGTCGAATATACCGATCTCCTCCGTCTCACCCGGTGCAACCCAAAGAGCGTGCACAAGCTCTCCTCCTTCGGAGAAACCATAACCGTAGGTAGGAGTTGGGGGAAGGCTCTCGCCTGTTTTTATGTCATATCCCGGAATGAATGGGTCTCTCCAAGTAATCACGGCAGGACTGTTTCCGGTGTTATGGGCAGTGAAGGCGTACCCCATGCCCTTATGGGTGGCTTTTATCAGGAGCCACGGACGTTGCATGGCTATCTGAAGGTTCGTCTGCTTGAGAGCCATTTCGGCTTGGGATTCAATAGCGCTCAAGGTCCTCAGAGCGATGCAGCCAGCCCAGATAGCAGCGACGACCAAAGCCCAGTTAGACCAGACGGGTGGCCAGAACCAGACTATCCACCTGTGCCAATTTCTATGCCACTGCTGCGCTTGTTGTTGGGTGGGCTGTTTTTGTAGAGGACTAGCTGGCTGTACGACCATCGTACAAGTACACGGTGGAGACATGCGTGTTTGGCTTTGGAAATTGTTTGTCTCTGCCCCATGGGGCCTTGGGGATGGCAGTAAGAGCGCGGTGAGCAAAATAAGAGCAAAGCGCATAGGGCTAATTGACTTTCTTGGAGGGCGCTATGAACACGAATTACCACGAAGGCCCGGGGGCAAAAGAGAGATTCGAGAAGAGATTCGAGAAACTAGCGACTCGTCTTTTTCGCGTACCGAAGTCTACCGTCAAACCGACAGCTGCGTAAACCAAAAGAATTCCCAGCGCGCTCTGTGTGTGTGGGACATTCGAGGGGCCTATCCTTATCCGCGATGAGCGACTGTATCGCGCCGAACATGACACGTTTGAACTCTACTGTCGCGAACGATGGGGATGGAGTAAGACGCATGTCAATCGACAGATTGAGGCTGCGAGTGTGGCTGGCAATTTGACACCAATTGGTGTCACGCCGGTCAGCGAGTCGCAGCTTCGACCACTCGCTGCACTAGAGCCAGAACTCGTTTACCGGAGAGACGCTGTCCCTTGTAGTGTTCCAAATCTCCACAGCTAATCGCCACAGGGCCACGTTCGCGTGCTCTAAACTTCCGTCATGCACCGAGTCGTGATGAACTTCATGCACCGCGACAAGTGGACGATCCACTTCATCGAAGAGGACTGCAAGACTTCTGTAGTGAACCGATACTTCGCCTTCGCTACCCTGCATAACCTCCGCGACTTCGTGATCCGATGCAATGCAGGACCAGCCGAGCTAGACGACTTCGATCATTCCGTTAAAGCTTGGGGACGCGGAAGCACTCACCTGACATTGACCGATGAGCAATATGTCTCTTTGAAAAAGTGCCCTAGCGGGTCACACGCCGCGACGAGTACATACGTCATTCCAACCACTGAATGAGTGCTGGGAAAGCTCTCTGGAATCGGTGACGCTGCTATCAGCGACACAGGAGAGACACCATGACCACCACCACCCTCACCATAGACCAGACTGACGAGATCGTCCTCACCGCAAGCCAGCCCCGCGACGGTGCCATTGAGGACTGCGAAGTCTCGGCCACCGATGTGACCTACTTCTTCGAGAATGGCACCTCGGCGAAGGTTTGCCGCATAACTGGGGCCGTCACCCGGTAGCCCAGAGTGCCCCGTAATCGCGCCACGTTAGCCCACACGCGACCGGAAGGGCAAAACCTTCACACCACGTTGCGTCATCTCTAGGAAGTCAGCCCAGTCCCTCATCATCTTGGTACGCGGCTCCAAGTAAAGTGCGTGGTTGTAGCTCGCTGACACCGAGTTGCGCGGGGCATGGGCGAGCTGCAATTCGATGTGCTCGTGTTGATAGCCACGCTCGTGCAGGATGGTGGAAGCCAGACCTCGGAAGCCGTGCCCGGTCATACGGTGCTTGTATCCCATGCGCTCCAGTCCTTGGAGGATGGTGTTGTTGCTCATCGTCGTGGCTCCGTGATCTCCCGGGAACAGGTACTCACTATCGCCTGAGATCAGCTTCAACGATTCCAACACTTCAAGCGTCTGTCTCGCCAGCGGAACGATGTGCGGTGTCTTCATCTTCATGCGCTCAGCGGGGATGTCCCAACGCTTCGCTGACAGATCGAACTCGCTCCACTTCGCGCCGATCAACTCAGTTGTCCGCACAAAGGTCAGGGTCATAAGTTTGAACGCCATCCGAGTCAACTGTGTGCCCTGATAGACCTCGATGGCCTTGAGCAAGTCCGGTAACTCCTTCGCGTCGATCCGAGCCAAATTTGTTTTATGCGTCGACTTCAGGATGTCGGCTGGCTTGATCTCACTGGCTGGGTTCCGTTTCGCGTATCCATGAGCGATGGCATAGCGGAAGATCTGGCCTGTCGTTTGGAGTGCACGCTTGGCAAGGTCTCCCGCACCGCGCTCCTCGATTGCCTTCACCACTCTTACCAGCTCCGGGGCTTCAATCATTGCGATGGGCCGAGTACCTAGACTCGGAAACAGGTTGGCCTCCATACGACGGATCATCGTGTCCGCATGACGTGGGCTCTTCCCTTCTCTCCAGTGCTCCAGCCACTTCGCTGCGACCGTCGCGAAGGAGTTCTCATCTGCCTCCTGCGCCCTAAGCTTCTCGGCCTTCTTCTCTGCCATCGGATCGACGCCCGAAGCCAGCAGTTCCCGGTTCTGTCTGTGCAGCTCTCTGGCCAACGTCAGGGAAACATCCGGGTACTGGCCGAACGACATCAGCTTTCCCTTACCCTCATAGCGGTACTTCCAACGCCAAAGCTTTCCGCCGCTCGGGGTTACGAACAGAAACAAACCACCACCGTCGCCCATCTTCCGTGCCGCTGTCCCTGCCTTCGCTTGCTTTACCTTTATGTCCGTCAGGTCACTTCGCATCCCCGTACCCCCATGCAATTCTGGGAAGTACCCCCTTTTGGCGAATCACCTACCCCCAAAAGTACCCCCAAAACCACTGGCTTTTATCATACGTCGCCGGACGACGGAAGACTCCCTTTTCGGGTAACTCTTTTATTTTGTGTTGCTTTATGAACTTTACTGGACTGTATTGGACGCTGCGGGAATGGGGAATGGTGGGCAGTGAGGGACTCGAACCCCCGACATCCTGCTTGTAAGGCAGGCGCTCTAACCAACTGAGCTAACCGCCCGTTGCGGTTCTGTGGGACCTAAGACAGTGTATTGGACCGGCGCCGTGGATGCAATGCGCCTCGGGCGGACGCACGCGATACCCCCGGTTTTGTGCAGGTATAGAATATTTTCTTGAATACCCCTGGGGGGTATTTGCATCCACTCAGTAGAAGGAGAAATTCCATGCAGGAAGCAGTTGCGTTGTCGATTGAAGGAATGCATTGCGAGGCTTGTGTCCGCAGAGTTAGCGCTGCTTTGGGAAAGATGGAGGGGGTTCAGGTGAATTCCGTGGAGGTCGGATCGGCCAGTGTAACGTTCAATCCGGAACAAGTCACTGTGGAGAAGATCGCCGGGGCGGTCAACAAGATTGGGTTCGAGGCACGCACCGAAGAGTGAATGCGAGGATGCTATGTCCGGTAGTTTGATGATCAAAGACGGCGGCGTCGGCAATGTCGTAGCTTCCGGTGCGGCTAAGCACGTCACGATTCCCGTCACCGGGATGACGTGTGCGGCGTGCCAGTCCTTCGTTCAGCGGGAGCTTGCCAATCAGGCTGGGGTGAAGGATGCGACGGTAAGCCTTATGCTGCATAACGCCACGGTGACGTTCGACCAAGGTGAAACATCGATCTCCGCATTGGTAGAGGCGATTCGTGGCACCGGCTACGGCGCGCATCTTCCTCTGGAGCATCAGTCGGTTCTTGACGAACAGGAGGAGCACGACGACACGCAGTTGAGGGAGTATCGGCAACTGCGACAGAAGGCCGTGGTAAGCCTCATCGCCGGTAGCGCTGGCATGCTCTTGTCGATGCCCCTGATGACGATCAACGGTGGTACTGGAATGGAGCGGATGAAAGATCCGCTGATGAACTGGACCATGCAAGTAGTTGATCCGCTGTTGCGCAGCGTACTGCCCTGGATGTACGACCTCAACGCAAACGCGATTCGATGGTTCCTCTTTGCTCTCGCGACGTTCATCCTCAGTTGGGCAGGACGAAGGTTTTACATCAAAGCGTGGTCTGCCCTTCAACATAAGACGGCGGACATGAACACACTTGTGGCTCTTGGTACGGGAGCGGCTTATCTCTACTCTGCAGCCAGTACGATCACTCCCGGTTTCTTTGTCGCCCGCGGCGTCGCTCCCGACGTTTATTTTGAAGCCACGATTCTGATCATCGGATTGGTGCTGGTTGGCAATACGCTGGAGAGCAGGGCGAAGGGACAGACGGCAAGCGCTTTGCGCAAGCTCATCCAGCTGCAGCCGAAGACTGCGACTGTTCTGCGTGATGGAATCGAGAGCAGCGTCCCGCTTGAGTCGATTCAAAACGGAGATCACGTGGTGGTGCGACCCGGCGAGCGAATACCGACAGATGGCGAGGTGATCTCGGGTCGGAGCAGTGTCGATGAATCGATGCTCACGGGCGAGTCCTTACCCATTGAAAAGACGACGCGCGACAAGGTGATGGGGGGAACGTTGAACCAACGCGGATCGCTGCAGTATCGAGCGACCAGCTTGGGCGCAGACAGCATGCTGTCACAGATAGTGCGCCTCCTACGCGAGGCTCAGGGATCGCGTGCTCCGATTCAACGCATCGCGGACCGCATCAGCGCCGTGTTTGTGCCGACGGTTCTGGGTATTGCGATCGTCACCTTCGCTGCATGGCGTGTGTTGGCTCCGCACTCAGGAGTAATGCAGGCGTTCGTGGCTGCCGTTGCTGTGCTCGTGATTGCCTGTCCGTGCGCGATGGGCCTGGCTGTTCCGACAGCTGTGATGGTTGCAACGGGACGAGGAGCCAACTATGGAATTCTCATCAAAGGTGGCGAGGCTCTTCAGCGATTGGAGAAGATCGATACCGTTGTGCTGGACAAGACGGGAACCATCACAGCTGGCCGTCCTGAGGTTACCGACTTTTTACTCCTTTCAAACGATAGCAATATAGCAATGAGTGAAGCTACGAGTCTCGCCGAGCATCATGTCCTTCGCGCTGCCGCGGCACTGGAGCGCGCGAGTGAACATCCTCTCGCGGAAGCGTTCGTTCAATACGCAGTAGAACGTGGTTTGAATCTGCCCCAGGCGCACGACTTCGAGTCATTCCCTGGACTTGGCGTCGTAGGAGTCGTCGATGGCGAGATCATATTGATCGGCAACCCTACGCTGATGAAGATGCACGGTGTCACCATTGAGCCGCAGAAGGCAACGGCAGAACAAATGTCAGCGGAAGGAAAGACTCCGTTATGGATCGCCATCGACAACGAACTAGTTGCCATCCTGGCTGTTGCAGATACGATCAAGCCTGATTCCATCGAAGCGATCCGCAAGATGCATGACGACGGACTTCGTGTAGTGATGCTTACAGGCGACAACGAACGCACCGCTCACGCCATTGCACGGCAGGTGAACGTCGATGAGGTGATTGCGGGCGTGCTTCCTGCTGGCAAGGTTGAAGCAATCAAGCGCTTGCAAGCAGAACACCGCGTGGTAGCCATGGTAGGAGATGGAGTGAACGATGCTCCTGCGCTCGCACAGGCTGACGTGGGACTGACTATGGCCAGTGGCGCTGACATCGCGATGGACGCGGGAGATGTGACGCTGATGCGGAGCGATCTCAATGGCGTCGCGGCAGCGGTGACTCTCTCGCGCCGCACAATGCGAGTCATGCGGCAAAATCTGTTTTGGGCGTTCGTCTATAACGTGATTGGGATTCCAATTGCCGCTGGTGCGCTCTATCCAGTTTTTGGAGTGATGCTGAGCCCGGTGATAGCCAGCGCAGCCATGGCTCTCAGCTCTTTCAGTGTTGTCACAAACAGCTTGCGATTACGCCGCCTCCAGCTTGACTAAGGAAAAATATGCCGACGAAGAAAGCAAATCCTAAACCCAACGTCGCGATCGTGGAATCGTGCGGCTGCGAGATAGGCGAATCGGACCGCAAGGCGGTTGGAGTCGATCCTGAGATCAAAGCCTCCAACCTGCGTCGGTTGCGACGGCTCGAAGGACAGATCCGGGGTCTTCAGCGGATGGTCAAGGAAGATCGCTATTGCACCGATATTCTTACTCAAGTCTCTTCAGTCCAGGAGGCATTGCGTTCCGTGGCCAGAGCGTTGATGCGGAACCATCTCTCTCACTGCGCAACTCAGGCAATTCGCACCGGATCCACAGAGGAGAGGCAGGCGATGTACGACGAGTTAATGGAACTCATCTACAAAAACGCACGCTAATCAAGATCGGCAAAGGCTTATCGCAGATGCACTCCAAATCAAAAGTCTGCTAGTGTGGCCTACGATCCCATCCTCATCACTATCGCAGCCGCGGCCCATGCGTATGGATGAAGCGTCTGATGTGTGGATGCGAAACTGGTTGAAAACAAGGTTCCGTTCCGGAGAAAGACATTCCCAGCCCTGTCATGGAAATCTCTTCTGTGGTCAAAGTGGGAGACTCGAAAGAGGCCGGCGATCCACAGTTGAGTTCCACTTTTGGCTCGGTTGGAGGGCGAATGGACACCAAAGACCGCCATCTTCTGGTAAACTCAATCTTGTCGTTGCGTCGAGTTCGTTTGGTGTCCACGTGGTATCCAAACATCTCCGAAGTCGAGTCCGCCGCGACAGGTAGAAAAAGGCGAAAGTGGCGAAAGCTGCGAAACGCTTGCTCTATGACATATATCCGAAGTGTTGAAAACACTCTTGGGGACGTAGCTCAGTTGGTTAGAGCGCTGCCCTGTCACGGCAGAGGTCGCGGGTTCGAGCCCCGTCGTCCCCGCCATAAGCTACTAAGAATGAACAGCTTATGGCGGACCTCTAGTGGCAAGTTAATTCCTACAGTACTAATAACCTTTACCGCCGTCATTCCCATCCATAAAAATCTGTGCCTGCCTCCCACTTGTTATGCGCTTATCTGCAAAAACACCCCGTGTGTAGAGGTCCAGTGTGATGCGTGCATTTACATGTCTCAAGCTCTTTGAGCTCTACTCCAGAAACGCATCATCCTTGTTTAGATGCCGCCACGTTCTGTGCGTCTTCCCCTCAAGCTCCTTCAATTGACCGTGGTCAGCGTCCCTTTAGAGTCTGCCTCATCCGCTCGGGAAGGAAAGATTCTAGCTGAAAAGTGGACCAAAAGTTCTCTTATATGTGAACCGTTGTGCAGTCACCAATCCTCACTTTCATGACAGCACTGAGCTTTTATGACTGTGCGTGTGGAGCGCGTCACGTGCTTTCACTCTATTTGCTCTAGAATCTTGCTATAGTCAACGGCTAGCTCATCGGCATGCTACCGATCCTTCTTTCCGTTGGGTTGCTTTTGCTGCGCTCTTCGATAGTGATTCAATTTTGGTCGTCACAAAATGTTCCCTCCCAAATGCTCTGAAGGGTGAGTATTCTTGAAAAGCGAATCGCTACAGCCTGTGAAAAGGGTTCTTGTCTATCGGCTTGGCAGTCTTGGCGATACCGTCGTCGCGATTCCTGGGTTCAAACTTATTGCACGTGCTTTTCCGGAAGCGGAACGACGGTTACTGACCAGTTTTCCACCAAACGCCAAGGCACCAGCTTCTTCGGCAATTTTGGAGCATACCGGATTGATCCACGGCTTTTTGCGTTATAGCTTGCGTACGAGAAACATCCTAGAGTTAATTCGGGTGTGGTGGCAGATTCTGCTTTGGCGTCCTGAAGTGTTGGTATACATGGCAGCAAGGTCCGGTCTTCCAGATGCAAGACGGAACGCCCTATTTTTTCGTCTTTGCGGGATCCGCCGTCTTGTCGGCGTGCCTCTTACAGAGGACATGCAGAACTCTCGTGCGCTAGTCGCTTCCCCCACGCTGAATATCATTCAAGGAGCGATTTATGAGCACGAGAGTGAACGCCTGACGCGGAATATTAAGGAACTCGGCGATGCGAAATTAGACGATGCCGATAGCTGGGATCTAAAGCTAACAACTGCTGAGCACGGACGAGCAGAAACTGTGCTCGAACCTATTGGCAATCGCCCGTTTATCGCGATCAGTTTTGGTACGAAGAACCAAGCGAACGAATGGGGGAACGAGAACTGGATGGCGTTGCTGATGCGCCTGGCCAAACGATACCCGGAGCACGCGTTAGTAATCTGTGGCGCGAAAGTTGAGGTGGACGCAAGTGAACTTGCCGTGGAAGTGTGGCGGAGTGCTTCTGCTGCGCCTGCGCTAAACCTATGCGGTGTACTCAGCCCGAGAGAAAGCGCTGCTGTCTTTCGACAAGCGGTAGTCTTTATTGGACACGATTCTGGTCCGATGCACCTTGCTGCTGCAGTGCAAACCCCCTGTGTCGGCATTTATGGGTCTCGCAATTTACCTGGTATCTGGTTTCCATATGGGGAGCGACACCGAGTGCTATATCACCGTGTCGAATGCGAAGACTGCCGTCTTAATACCTGCGTCGTCGAGAAGAAGAAATGCATCTTGTCGATCACCGTTGACGAGGTGTTTGAGCAGACCGTGACCCTCATCGCAAGATCATTGACTCACCTATCCGACTACGGAGGGAATCTAGCTCCTAGTCGGGATTAGTATGCGAGGCTCCCCCAGGGAGAGAAGGAAGATGCGTCATTGATCGGAGAGTGACGCGCGCATCGTAGCCGTCGTAAGGCGAGATCGCAGTGGCGGCTTTTTGGCGGAAAAGGAGATGGCTGATCAGTGGTTCAAACGGGATCGGAACACGGCGGGGTCAGGATCGAGAGTGGCCCGTAGAAATGCGAACCACGTCATCCGGAAATTTCCTGGAATAATTTACTCTTTTGGCTGCACGGATCAAGTCATCAACCGCCTTGCGGCAGCCGTGGGCCCGGTGAATAATCTTCATGACCCGAGGCCTTAGAGCTGGCCTGATAGGGAATGCCTTAAGCGTATTCAACTTATGCTCTTTGGCGACGGTGGGCCATGGCAGGAAGCTGATGCCACCTCTCTCAATGAGTGTGTGCTTAATCTCATCGATGGTGTTAGCACCGAACAGCCAGTCATCCGGATATCGGGAAAGAACGCGCTGTTGTTTTAGGTATTGTTCGATGAGGGCCGTCCTGTCGAATTTGTGTTCCCGGCGGTAATGCACGACTCGCGGAAGGTCGGCCATGACGCCGGCAAGATCGGATATGGACAGTCGGTCTCTCTTTACCTCCGCTGCGATTTTGGCCGGGACGACAAAGACGTATTCCTCCTCGATCCAATCAATCTGCGTCAGATCCTTCGGGAACTCTTTCTTACGAGAGGGAGGATAACTGTATATGCCAACATCGGCCTGCCCCTTGAGAACAGATTCCTCAAGCTCTTCCCACACCCTGTCCTGCTGCCAAAAGCCCTTGCCAGGATTGAGTGATCCTTCGCGATTGATGTTGCGGTAAGACCCTTCAAGTTCCTCCGCGTAGGTGAGCCACGCATAATTGGTGGTTGCGACGGTGATATCGGAACCGTCATTCAGATCCGTTAGCTCCAAATAGAATCCGTCCTTTAAACGCATGACCCCCTCGGCGAATTTTAGGAGCTTCACGCCAGCGTCAGTAAGCTTTACACTCTTCTTTTCTTTCGGGTCGACAAGACGGCACCCTAAGAGCGTTTCCAGCTTAATGATGGAGCGGCTGACGTTCGTTGCATCCTTACCGAGCATCCCTGCCGCTTCAGAACGAGTCTCGTAAAGGTATGCCGCATGAAAGGTAGCGAGCTCGGGCATGATCTCGCGAAAAAACTTCTCGTTCCTGCGGATATCCAACTCTTGCACTTTCGTGATCTCCAGAAGTCTGCATTCCACGCATGCATGGACACACTTTGGTTGCGCGTGACGCAGAGTATAGCACCTATATTGCGTGACCAGTGACAGGAGTGTTTGCGCGATCGTAATTTAGCCCATCCACGGTGAAACTGCAGCGCGGATACGGGAGCAGACCATGTCGTTGAAACTGATTCTAGGCCGTCGCGGGGCACACACGCGGACTATCGGCTTCGCCAAACAGCCAGCTTCAAGGTCCGGGGAGCTTATCACCTATTCGGGCGACGGGCATCTCATGACGTTCTCACCGACTGGCGGAGGTAAGACGTCGGGACCGGTAATCTGCAACGCACTCACGCACCGCGGGCAACTCATCGTCATCGACATTAAGGGAGAGATTTACGCCAAGACTGCGGCCGCTCGACGTGCAATGGGACAAGAAGTACATGTGCTCGACATGAGCGACAGGGGTCTGCCTGGCTCGCTGAATCCGCTCGACCTTTTGATGCTCAGCGGCACGGACTATACAGCCATGTCGCGGAGCTTTGCAGCGGAACTCATCGAGCGTGGAGACCGCGAAAAAGAAAGATTTTGGAACGATTGGGCCGAGACCTTGATTTCCGGCGCCCTTGTCTGGCTGTTGGCGGATTGTCCTGCGGAGAAGCGGCGGCTTAGCGAAGTCTTCAATATGTACATGGCTGATGACGTCAACTACCAGCTCGCCATCCTTCTGGACACCCATGGTAAGAAGATGGACAAAGCAGCCAGAGCCGCATTCGCCAGCTACCTTCAGATTTCCGCGGAGGTAACGAGAGATGGCGTTCTGTCGTCAACACAAACGCACTTGAGGCTGTTCGATAGTGAGATGATTCGCCGACTCACGGATACAAGCTCGATGGATGTTGCTGCACTGGCCCTGGGCGAGCCGATGACGCTATACATTATTGTTCCTCCGTTACGGTTAAAGGCCTACGCACCGATTCTCAGGCTGTGGCTAACTAGCCTGATCATGGCGATGACGCAACGAAGCGAGCCGCCGCCGGAGCGCACGCTAATGCTCTGCGACGAGATAGGGAACCTTGGCCGTATCGATGCGTTTCTCACGGCTTCGACGCTCATGCGTTCATGGGGGCTTACGCTGTGGAGCTTCTGGCAAAATGTCGCACAGCTCCAGATCTATGGTTCACAAGCAAATACACTCGTCGACAACGCCGGAGTCATCCAGACGTTCGGTGCCAAGAACATGCGGATGGCTCAGGATCTTGCGAATATGATTGGCGGTGTTTCTGCAGACCAGATAATGGCGCTTGGGCCGGAGGAACAGATACTGCTGATCGATGCGAAAGTCATTAAGTGCAAGCAGGCGCGATACTACAACGACGAGCTATTCAAGTCTGCGGTGTAAGAAGAGAACCCCCGCGCGAGTTTGAGGATTATCAAGACTCAAATTACTTCCCGGAGGGCATGATTTGCTGGCGTTACGGCCTGGTAGTTGTTAAACAAATCAACCACGCTCTGAGGCGAGTTTTCGTCGAAGAACAGCTTAAGGTTCCGGTCAGCCTCCGCGGCGGCGGACGCGCTGCGAGGAAAGAGGTCCTGTTCATACGCGATGAGCGCAGCTTCAACATTACCGGGGTGGGAGGCTATGGCCTTCCCAAGTTCCGCACCGTCGTACATAGCGAGATTTGCTCCTTCGCCAGCGAACGGCGACATAAGGTGCGCTGCATCGCCGATCAGCGTCACCCCGGGCACTCGGTCCCATCTGTGCTCAACCGGCAGCGCGTGGATAGGGCGAAGCACAGGGTCGGTCTCTGTGCTGGTGAGGAGCGCTGTCAACTCAGGAGCCCATCCATCAAACTCCGCGGCAACGCGGGCCAAGGTAGATACCGGATCGGAGAAGTCGATACTGGAGATCCAGTCCTCCGGCTTGTTGAGCGCCACATACGCATGCAGCGTGGCATCGGCCTCGCGGTGTGCCATGATGCCTTTGCCTGGCGCAAGAGCCATCATAGTGCCACTGCCAACCGCTTCTGCGCTTGCCTTGTAGCGGGTTTCGCTGTCGAAAAGGAAGGTCTCGATGAAAGAGGTGCCAACATACTCCGGTTTTACGTCGGAGAGGAGCGGACGAACTCTGGACCAGGCTCCGTCCGCGCCCACGAGGAGCTCCGTTGTCACTGTAGCTCCATTCGCGAAGATCACCGCGTGCCTCCCATCGCCGAGGGGAGACACTGCTGTGGTTTTGTGTCCCCAGCGGACTGTGCCGGAAGGAAGGGAGTCCAGCAGAATTCGACGGAGGTCCCCTCGGGGTACTTCAGGTCGACCGCCGTTGCCTTTGTCGGGCTGATACAGCAGGACGTTGGCGTCCTTGTCCAGGACGCATTGCGCCTCAGCATCAGCCTGGATGAGCCCGAGGAATTCCTCAAAGAGTCCCGCTGTCTTCAGTGCGAGCTGCCCGTTGTATTCGTGGATATCGAGCAAGCCTCCTTGTGCTCGTGCGTTCTCCGAAACTTCCGCCTCGTAGACTGTCGCTGCAATTCCGTGAACGTGGAGAACGCGCGCAAGTGTCAGCCCGCCGAGCCCTGCACCGATGATCGTGATCGGAGTATTCATAGTGATTCCTTTGTGGTTCATGGCCGCCCAAACACTGCTGCGCTAACGGCCATAATGGAACAACGTTCCATTATTATGGAATGATGTTCCATATATGTCAAGATTAGGTATGGTTCAAAAAGTACGTATCAAAAGGACGAGCGGCAGCCTACGACGAGAAGAATCGCTCTCACGGGAACAAATCATTGAAACATCGATCGAGCTTTTGGACGGCAGCGGAGAAGGCGGTCTCACATTCCGCACCCTGTCCGAGCGGCTCGCCACCGGCCCTGGTGCTATTTACTGGCACATCGCCAATAAGAGCGATCTGCTGACTGCTGCATGCGATGCCATCATCGCTCGCACCATGAACGCCCCCTTGGCTTCGCTCACGCCTGGCGCGACACCGCAAGCAATCATTCGCCTCCTCGCGTTGGCCATGTTCGACGCCATGGACGAGCATCCGTGGATCGGCTCGGCGCTCACACGTGCTCCAGGGCAGTCGCCCATGGTGCGCATTGTTGAACGCATCGGCCAGCAGATTCGAATCCTGGGTGTGCCGAAAAAAGAACACTGGGTAACCGTATCCGCGTTGCTGAACTATATCCTCGGTGTCGGTGGGCGGAATGCGGCCAACGGGCAGTTCGCTCGGACGCAAGGCCTCGACAGAACCGACTTCCTGGAGGCGGTATCGACTGCGTGGTCGCAACTCGATCCGGAGGAGTACCCGTTCGCACGCGGCCTGGCCGCACAGTTGCGCTCTCACGACGACCGAAAGGATTTTCTCGCGGGGATCGATCTCATCCTCAGAGGTATTGGCTCACCGCACCGAACGTAGATTAGCGTCGCTCCGGATTCCTTGTCTCGGAACTCGATCTACAGCCCTGATCTGTTCACGCCTGTGGCTCGTTCCAGTTCTTCGACGCCAGTTGACGGATCCACGACCTCTGCGTTTAGGAGGTCGTAGACGTTGCGGAAGTAATCCGCACGCTGCCTTCAGTAAGGTGGCTACGTGTGTCAGCGTCAAGCCAACGAAGTACAGGAATTCAGTCATAGCTCTTCAGCAGGATCCTTCGACGAGACCTCGTCTGGCGGCACGTTCGGCAAACCCGTTGAGCGCCATGCATGAAATCCACCCACTACGTCCGTTGCGCGCCAGAGCCCGAGATCCTGCAGAGCCGCAGCCGCGAGGCTTGAGGTGTAGCCTTCGGAACAGAACACGATCACCTGGAGGTCATGATCGTTCGCGATCGGCAGCCGCGCGTTGGATGCTGGGTCGAACCTCCATTCGAGCACGTTCCGCTCGACGATCAATGCTCCCGGAATCCTCCCCTCAATCGTGCGCTGTGCCTCGGGACGAATATCAACGAGTGTTGCCCCTGTTTTTGCTACCGCCTTATAGGCCTCGTGCGGAGATAGCCGTCGCAGCCGGGCACGTGCCGCTGAAAGCATCTGCTCAATGCTCAAGGCACCGGTCCGGCCCACGGGCTGCAGCCCCTGTGTTCGCCACTCCAGATCGAGCCTCTCAGCCCGCTCAGACGCGTGTTCACGCGGAACCAGTTGACTGCCTTCCAGTTCGTACTCGTTCATCTCGCTGAGCGGAGGCGAATAGGCGTGAATGCTAACGGCTGGCGCGGGGGACACATTACGGACGTCGTGCGCGTACTCGGGACCGAATGCGCGGGGCAGACCCGGGAGTATTGCGAGGGTCTCTTCTCCGGGACGATGCTCCTCGAGAATACCGGCCGCTACAACGAAAGCTCCCGACGACTCACCGTGGTCGTGGAAGCCGGTGGATTGTCCTGGCATCCAGCTGATCGCCCAGATGTCATAGTCCGGACCGTGATACAGCCGCTGAAACCAGCGGTGTTCGGTGCGCAACCGCACCCGATCCAACCATCCTTCTGACGACGCGAACCGCGAAACGATGTTGGCGAGTTCTTCAGGGGTTCTCAAGACCGTGCCGGATTGGCCATTCGCTGCTATCAGCGAGCTGCTAACTTCATGTACAAGTACTTCCTCTGGTGCAAGCTGCATAGGATCTCTCCAGAGCTGATCCGTCGCAAACAGATCTAGGCATAGATGCCGACTTGTTGACGGTAGCTACGGGCAAACGATGGAGTATGCGAATGAGCTTTGGAGAAGGCGTTTCAGGAATCCCTGAGAATGTCGCAGCTCACCCAACGAGGGGCTTGTCGCAGCGACAACAATGGAACAGAGTAAACGCCATATCTTGACGCTAGCATGGCCGGAAGAATTGGGTCAATGTTCTAGCCTCGGCCGGGGGCACGCCTGTGGGCATATTCCAGCGATTCACGGTCGACACTCCCGCCAGAGGGTATGAGTCGACCGCTTATCTCTGCCTTCAGATTGCCCATTGAGACAGGCAAACAGAAGTCGACCCATGGGGACCAATGCGTGCGAGAACCTGCGCTGCCCCTGCCATCAGGCCCCATAAGTGTGCTACCCGATATGCCTTTTGACCCGGCCTTTGCACTCATCTACGTCGTTGAAAACATAACCTCGATCGACAGCCACGGCAGTCTTTCAGAGCTGGGCTTCAGCACATTGTCTACACCTGTCACTGTGAGCCACCATCGTCCGGTGAGCGATCAGAAGAGAAGCCAGATTTCCGCTAGTCCGCCCGAGACCAAGATTATTGACACACTCGCCAGCTGCCTCCAGGAATGTGCGCACATGCACCATGCCTTCGTCGCATCCTGGCGGAATCTCAAGGGTCCAAAGGGACAATAGCTGATTTTGTTCAGTTCGCATTATTCCAACCCCTACTTTTTCAATTTTGCATATCGCACGTCTGTCAGAGAGCCAAACCGACCCTCTTCTTTATAGTGATTGCAAACTCAAAAGCGTTTCACTCCGATCGATTATCACTCGGCATGTACCGAGGTTCGTTCTTATGCGGACGGCTCACTACGGATCTCAATGCTCATCGACCTTCATCAGCTGTATTACCTGCCGATCCGTTATTGCCGAAACAAACCCAATCAAGAATTGAAGATTTTGAGTGATTCTCGTGGGAAAAAGCTATAACCTGTACCCCGGAGGCTCAACAGATCGATCGAAAGTTGAACTCTCGCAAAGCACCTTAGTAAGTTACTGAGCCATATTTGCATCTTAATTGTGTGCGCAAGTCTGGAGAAATAGACTCTGCGTGAAATCGTGGCAAGGGAGCATGTGCTAGTTATGTCCATTCAAACCATCTCGAACGACCTTCTCGAAGAGTGCTGGATTACAACCGACAGTGATCGGATGAGCAGAGGCTTCGATCGCGAACACTTCGAGATCACGCATAGCCTTGCGGAACATCCACTCCTGCAGATCCCCGAACTCATGGAGTTAGCGGATCGAACGAAAAAGACCAGACCAGGCGGCATCTACTACGACGCCGGCAAGGACATCCGGGTCGACCAGCGATGGGATCAGATGCCCGCAAAACAGTTCTCGGTCCTCGAAACGATGGAGCGTATCGAGAGCTGTGGGGCTTGGCTCCTGTTCAAAGACGTCCAGAAGGATCCTAAATACAAGATATTTCTCGGCAGTGGATGGGAAAAGATTAAGTCGAAGATCGACCTTGATCTACAGTCTCGGATTCTTCGCGAAGATGCTCTCATCTTCGTCACCTCTCCGAAGCGCGTCGCAACCTATCACATCGATCGTGAATGCAGCTTCTTGCTCCAGATCAAAGGAACAAAGACAATTCACATCTTTGATCGCGCCGATCGCGAGGTTCTTCCTGAAGAGGAGATTGAGCGTTTTTGGACAGTGGATAACAATGCGCCTGTCTACAAGCCGCAATTTCAAGCCCGCGCTACTTCCTATAAATTGCGCCCCGGAAACGGCGTGCATATACCGGTAAATTGTCCCCACTGGGTCGAGAATGACGACAACGTCTCTGTTTCGCTCAATGTCAACGTTCAGTTTCGAGACATTCTTCGGGCGAATACCTATCGCGCAAACCACGCACTTCGGAGTCTTGGTCTGACTCCACGTCCGCCCGGCCAGTCTCCGTCGATCGACTATCTCAAATCTCACTCCATGGTTGCCGTGGTTGCTGCGAAGGCCGCCTTGCACAAGCTTGCTTCCTTGAGAAAATCCTCTTAGGGAGAGCGTCCGACGGGCGGCACTCACGTTCGTTCAGAGGTCATCTGAGCCGCTCCATCGTGTCGCCAGATGAGCGTTCTCGAAATGCTATGAGATTATTCGAAGTTATTTTGATTGTGATCCTGCTTGCAGCCGCAATCGCACAGATGACCAAATCGTTCCCCGGTTGGTCGAGACCTCTTACAGTTCTCGCAGTCCTGGTCGCCTTCTGGCACGTCATTCATGAGGGAACCCACTGGCAGATGTTCCCTGTCCTGGCAGGACTCATCTTGCTAGTAGCCTGGCAACTGATACCTGCGTCTCGTCGAACTTCGCGCTATGCCGCGATGAGAAAACCAGTCACCGTCGCCGTGGCGGTCCTTTCAATCGCTACGTTTGGAATGCTCCTGATCGTGCCCATGTTCTCTCTGCCCAAACCAACGGGAAACTACCCGGTAGGAACCCGAATCGTTTATCTAAAGGATTCCAGTCGCACCGAGGACAAAGCAGAGAAGCCCGGAACACCCAGGGAACTCATGGTACAGATATGGTATCCGGCTGATCCCTCGAACAATCATCTCGCCGCCTACGAGAGATTGTCAGAGACAATTCCAGCTACGTCCTATCGCAGCGTCCTCTGGACAAACTCCAGAGAGGAGGCTCCCGTGGCAACTCAGGGCGGCCCATTTCCAGTCCTGCTCTTCAACCACGCATGGGGAGGAAGGCGCACCCAGGATACGTTCCTTACCGAGGATCTCGCGAGCCATGGTTATGTCGTCGCTTCGATTGACCACACCTACAACGCAAGTCGTGTCGTGCTACCTGGAGATCGTGTCATCGACGACATCGGCGGTGGCGACGCAATCGACCCGGACCTGCATTCGGCAAGCGAGATCACAGCAGTTTGGAATAGAGAGCTCAGTACATGGGTAGCAGACGAGATCTTTGTCCTGAACACACTGCAAAGCGACGATCTCGACGAAAAAAGTCCATGGCATGGGCGACTCGATACCCGACGAGCCGGCGCTCTCGGCCATTCCTTCGGTGGTGCAGCCGCCGTGCAGTTGTGCTCCGTAGACCCTCGAATTCAATCTGCACTGAATATGGATGGCTGGACATTCGGAGATATCCGGCTGCGTGCGGCAAACCAGCCCGCGATGTTTCTATATGGAATAACCAGTAGCGCTGGGCAGCAGGATTCAAACGCTGTGGGAGCCGAGGCTGAACTGGATACAACCGATCGCAACGAGGTCGATGCAAGTCTCAGACAGTTTGGTGGATACAAGGTGTCCATCAGCAATACCTCACACATGGACTTCACAGATCATCCGCTCGTCAGCCCGTGGCGCGGATGGACGCGTCCTGGTCATATTTCGCCGGCGCGGATACAAACGATCGTTCGCGCATATGTCCTTGCATTTTTCGATCAGACAATTCGAGGCGCAAACCCCTCCTTGCTGCAGCCGGGAACGCCCAGTTCATTTCGAGAGGTCCAGATAGAACACTGGAACCCAGAATCAAAACCAGAATCAACGTCAATAGCGCCGACAAAAAGCGCTACCCCGTCGATTCATCAAATCGACTGAGGCATCCGTGGATCGACTTCGCGAGTACATCAATCCCCGGCCCCGATAAAACCTGCCAATGATCCCCTGGGATTTCGTGAACTTCGACTCCCTCGTTGAAGATCGGTGACCAGCCATTATCGGAAGGAATACTACTATCCGCCTGATTCGCGGCTCGGAAAAGAGTCAGCCTGCCCGAGAGCGGTTTAACCTTATAGTTTCGCGCAGCCACAGAGTTGATCTCGTGCGTATTTTTCAGGAAGGGTGGCAACGTAGAGAACGTTCGTGCAGCGATCGTAATCGTGTAACGCACTCTACGTTCCTGAAGGTCATTGAGAAAAAACTTCCACCATCCTTTTGCGCTCCCATGACCAACGAAGCTGCGAAAAAATCCGGCTAGCCCGCCAGCCTGGGTACGCCCATCGACAGAGGATACTTGGGGAGCCGTGCTTTCAATGTAGTCCCTGGCTCTCGTGTCCAGCATGCCCAACAGGCCAACCGTTTCGCCCGCGGCGAGTAATTGGTGGGCCATCTCAAGGACCACAACTCCACCAAAGGAATAGCCGAGCAAGTGATAAGGTCCTTTTGGCTGAACTCGTCGGATCTCCGTCAGGTAGTGTGCGGCCATATCCTCCATGCGGAGTAGCGCTGGCTGATCCACCTCAAGCGCCTGTGCCTGCACTCCGTAAACTGGTTGATCCGCGCCAATTCTTGTTGTGAGGCCGTAGAAATTAACTACATTTCCTCCCGCACCATGAACTATGTAAAGAGGGCGCTTCGTGCCCACGGGTTGGATCGGTACAAGCGAAGTCACCGTGTTCGGCGCATAGCGTTTGCGAACCAGCTCCGCGACCATCTTGATAGTAGGAGCAGAGATAAGGCTGGCAAGGCCAAACCCCATGGAATACAGGCTGTTCATCCTGGTTACAAGCCGCAAGATAGAAAGTGAACTGACTCCAAGCGAAAATACGTTAGTATCCGCAGAGATGTCTTCGACTCCCAGCATTGAGCGCCAAAGCTCGACGAGCTGAACCTCGATCGGATCGCTGATGGTCGCGACTTGATCCTCCAATTTCTCCATGATTTCGGCGCCACCATCGAATGGCTTTTCTTGAAATGGCGGCGCATTTCTGCGAGTTACAATTCGGCTTCCGATGTCAGGAAGTGTCGCAGGAAGAAAATCGTCTGACGGAGCCATACTCTGCAACTCGACTGAGGATTCCAGGACGGCAGATTCCAGCAATGCGATGAAACTCGACAAATAACGTTGAATGGTCGTCGGACGAAAGTAGTTTGGGTTGTATTCAAGTTGCAGCCGCGGCCCTTCCTCCGGCCGGTCGACGATGGCAAACATCCACTCGAAGACAGCTCCCGGGCTCATCGATCGTAGCGGCGTAATCTCAAGCCCGGCAACGCGCTGGATCACCATGAAAGACTTCTGGTAGAGAAAGAAGATCGGAATTTCGAACGAAGTGTTGTTGTAAGAAAAATGCGAATCGTAAATCAGCTCCTCGAATGGGAGCTCCTGATTTTCGTAGGCGCCAAGAGTCCAGTCCTGCACTTTCGTCAGCAACGATCGAAAGGTCTCTTGGGGCTCGATCACGACACGAAGCACTTGGATATTCATGAAGAGACCGATCAGCTCTTCCGTGTCCTCGTTCCTGTTTGCGCATGGAGATCCAACGACAATGTCTCGCTGGCCGGTTACCCGGTGAAGAAGTGCGCAGAATATGCTGAACAACAGAATATTCAGCGTCACATTTTGATTTTTGCAAAATTCATGAGCTCGTGAGGTGAGCTCAGGGGAGACAAGAAACGTCTCGATGTCTCCTGACTCGGAGTCTGTCAGAGTATCTCGCACTCCCTCAGGAGTTGCATCATGCGGGAGCTCGGTACGCCCAAAGTTTGTCCCGAGAGTCTTGCGCCAGAAGTTGAGCGATGTTTCTGCTGCCTCGCTCTTTCGCCACTCCTCTTGCCACACAGCAAAATCAGCAAACTGGATGGGCAACTCCGGCAGAACAGCTTCCTTCTCTTCCACCAGCGCTTCATAGAAGACCGCAATATCGCGGAGAAGGATGCCGAGAGAGATGCCATCGCAGATAATGTGGTGCATCGTAACCAACAACAGATGATGCTGTGGAGCAAACTTCAGCAGTTTAAGTACGAGAAGCGGCCCACTATGCAGATCCATGCGATAGGCCGCATGTTCGCGAATTAGTTTCCCCGTTTCCCGTGAGTTAGCTGCATCAGGTATGTGCTGCAGGTCTTTAATAGGGAGCGCAACACTGTAAGGTCCCCCGATGATTTGAGAAAGTCTTCCATCTACCATCGCAAAGGTCGTTCGCAGCATCTCGTGCCGGCGCACTGCCAGCGTGAAGGCCATCGCCAGCAAATCTACATTCAATTCGCCCCGGCACTGCCACATCAGCGGCATATTGAGCGCGGGGTTCCCAGGATGCATCTGGTCTAATGACCAGAAGCGAATCTGCCCCTGGGTTGCGGGCATCACGTACACTTCATCCGCCGCCGGCCCCATCGAGCTTACGACGGGGATTTCCTCTGGAGTGTTCGTAGTGACCCCCGTCGCAGATTGAGATTGTTGCTTCATCCGCGCGTCCCGCCTTCACCGCGATAGCTCTTTCGTGGAGCGACAGCAATACGCGGCGCTACCTTAATCGTGCTTGAATTTGTCACTGCTTGTTGTCCCAATCCATCGGACAACGCCGAAATCGTCCGATGCTTGAATATCTGCGCTGCCGTTACGTTCAACCCTTCCTTCTGAGAGCGTGCGGCAATTCGGAAGATAAGCAAAGAGTCCGCACCCAACTCAAAGATACTATCTGTGATACTAACGCGGTCGAGCATCAACACCTCGGCCCATATCTCAGCAAGCTTTTTTTGTTCCGGCGTTGTGGGAGCAGCAAACGGTCGTTGCGCGAAGTGAAGACCTGCCTTGAGAAAGCTCTCTGCATCCGGCAGACTCTTGCGGTCTATCTTTCCATTCGGAGATCGGGGAAGTTGTGGCAGCGGCAGAATCGTAGCAGGAATCATGTACTCGGGCAGCGAGCCAGCCAGCATCGTGAGCAGATCTGCTGCAAGGGCGGAGGCGTGCTCTGCGGAGTTGCCCGCGTCGACATAAGCCACCAGCCGAGTAATCGACGTCCCCGCACTCTTGCTCGTATGAGCGACTACCACAGCCTCGCGGACCGCAGGGTGCCTGTTCAGAGCTACCTCAATCTCCCCCAACTCAATTCGATAGCCGCGGATCTTCACTTGGAAGTCTGTGCGGCCGAGCAACTCGACTCTTCCTTGTCCTTCGTCATCAACATGCCAGCGGCCAAGATCCCCCGTCTTATACATACGGCCCTGCGCAAATGGGTTAGGCAGAAAGCGTTCGGCCGTTAGGTCAGGGCGCTTCCAATATCCACGCGCCAGCCCCACACCTCCGATGTAAAGCTCCCCCACAACTCCAACAGGCACGGGCTGCAGACGATGATCAAGCACATAAAACTGAGTATTCGCAATTGGCGGCCCTATCAGTAGCGGCCCGGTACCAGCGGTAACGCGTGTGGCAGACGACCAGATCGTCGTTTCAGTCGGTCCATAGACGTTCCACACCTGCTCGCTTCGCTCAACCAGTTGATCCGCCAAATCTCGAGGCAGCGCTTCACCGCCGCACAACACCTTCAACGGCAACTCGCGGCTCCAGCCCGCGTCGATCAGCATTCTCCATGTGCCGGGAGTAGCCTGCAGCACGGTCGCTTTACTACTCTGCACCAACTGCAATAAGAGGTAGCCATCCGCAACCTGCTCTTCGTTCGCAATCACCAGCCGCGCTCCCGTCAACAACGGCAACAGCAGCTCCAATCCCGCAATGTCGAAGGCAAGAGTCGTCACCGCCACCAGAACATCCGTTCGGCTCAACCCAGGCTCGCGTTCCATCGAGCGCAACAGATTCATCAATGCGCTGTGCTCAATCGCTACGCCTTTGGGCCTTCCCGTCGTGCCTGAGGTGTAAATCACATACGCCAACGAATCCGCGGCAGTCGACACCTGCGGCGACGAGTCGCTCTCCTCCGTTATCTTTACGTCCAACGCAACGATCTTTGCAGCCGTTCGAAATGCGGGCTGCGCCGATGCGAACGAACTACCCACGACCAGCAGAGCTGCGCCAGCATCGTCGAGCACCATCTCCAGCCGCTCTTTCGGATGCCTCTGATCCAGCGGCACATAAACGCCTCCGGCCTTCAGCACGCCAAGCAACGCCCCCAGCATCTCCACCGATCGTTCCACGCATAGCCCGACCAGGTCTCCTGCCTTCAGACCCTCGCGTTGCAATCTGTGAGCAACACGATTCGCATACTGATTCAGTTCCCTTCCCGTCCATCTCTTCGCGCCGCATTCGACAACGACTTCATCAGCTTGCTCCCTGGCTCGCAACTCCGCCTGCCGGTGGATCGGAATAAACTCGCGATCGAACTTCACCTCAGTCCGGTTCCAGCCCTCTACTATCTCCAGCCGGTCCTCCTTGTCCAACAGCTCAAGCTCATCCACCCGCACCGTCGCATCTCGTACGACACTGTTCAGCAGATTGGCATATTGATGCATCCAGCGACGAACGGTCTCTTCGTCAAAAAGGTCAGTGTTGTAGTCGCAATCGAACTTCAGATCGTCTTCCGTCTCGATTACGTTCAGAAACATATCCGTATTTACGAACTGCTTCGGATTCGCCTTGATCACCGTCGACAGACCGTCAAAGCCAATGCGAGCCCCAATCTTCTCAAGATTGAATTGAACTTCGATCAGCGGAAGCCGTCCCGCATCTCTCGGAATCGAAAGTTTTTGGAGAAGACTGCCGTAAGTAAATTCCTGATGGTCGAAGGCATCGAAGAGCACATTGCGAGTCGCAGCAAGATGGCCTTTGACAGTCTCTTCCTCAGTCAACCGGCTGAGCATCGGCAAAAAGTGAACGCAATGCCCAACAAGGCTCGCGTTCTGAAACAGAGCCTGCCCGGCAGTCGAAATCCCAACAACGACCTCCTGCTGACGAGTCAATCGATGCAGTAGAAGCTGAAAACCCGAAAGCAACGTGACATAAAGGGTACAGCCCAGCTGCGCGCTTGCGCCCTTCAGATCTGTATAAAGTGCAGTCCCGAGACTTCCTTTCAGAGTAGCCCCGTCATAGGTCTTATTCATCGGGCGAGGTCTATCTGTCGGCAGATCGAGTACCGGCGCAAGACCGGAAAACTTATTGACCCAGTACGCTTCGTTGTCTGCGAACTCACCCGCCTTGTGACGGGTCTGCTCCTCAATCGCATAACTGCTGAAGGGAAGAAGAGGAAGCAATTCAGGCGCACTTTTCTTCGCGTTGTAGAACTTACTGATCTCTTCGAAGAGTTGGTTTACCGACCAGCCATCGAGAACAATATGATGCCCGGTAAACAGCAACACCGCCTCATCCGTAGCAATCCTGAAGATCGTGGCACGCGCAAGCGGTCCTTCTGTAAGTGAAAATGGCGTCTTCCCTTCACGGTCAATCGCTTCCTGCAACGCCTGCTCGCGAGATTCGGCCGTTGCGAAAGCCGCAAGGAGATCGACGTGTTTCACCTCGCCCGCAAAAGCCGGCGCAATCAGGATCGCCTCACCATCCTCGCTGATTCTGCTCCGCAATGCATCGTGCCGCGCAAAGCCCGATTCGATCGCGCGCTGCAGCTCCTTTTCATCAACGTTGCCACGCAAACGAAGCGTCACCGATTCGTTGAAAGCGCAGTTCATCTCATCGCCAAGAGCCGCGGCGAAGTAAATCTCTCGCTGAGCCTCTGTAATTGGAACCTGCTCCGGAGTCTCTTTCAGAGCGGCTGGGTGCATAGCAACCACGTGCGCCGTTGCGGTTGGAACATGTTGTTCCCCATGACTGGGCAGAGCATTGCTCCGCTGCATCTCCTCTACCGTCTCGCGGAACACGGCTTCAACCCTCTCCAGGTCTTCGTCCGAGTGCGCTGTCGTGAGGAAGCAGGGATACCCCTCCTGAATATGCACTCCCTTCTCACGCATCGCGTAGTACAGCAGACTACCCAACCGGGCATCGCCATGGAAGGTGAAGTAAAACCACGAGGCGAAGTGATGAATGCGGCTTGGGACACCGCGTTCAACAAAGAAATTATCGAGCCTCGTCGCTAGCTCGGCGGTCTTTCGATTCAGGTCAAGCTGAAGCTGCGGTCCGGCGGCCTTCAAATGATTGAGCACGGCACGAGCCGCCGCGAGCGCCTGCGGATGCCGCACGAAGGTCCCGGCAAAGAAGGTTACCCCAACCTCTGGAATCGACGCATCGCCATACTGCCAAGCCCCGCCATCAAGCGCATCCATATACTGCGACTTGCCCGAGAGCACGCCGATCGGATACCCGCCCCCGATCACCTTGCCATACGTAGCAAGGTCAGCGCGAACCCCAAACACCTCCTGCACACCACCAGGAGCAAGTCTGAAGCCAGTGACAACTTCGTCGATGATAAGAGCAATCTCGGCCTGCTCAGTAACCTCCCTCACAGTTTTGATGAACGCAATGGGCTGCAAGCCAGGGTTGCGGGTCTGCACCGGTTCAATCAAAACCGCAGCGATGTCAGAAGCATTTTTGCGAATGTAATCAAGCGACGCGTCTGCCCCGTACTCAAGCACAACCACGTTTCCTGTGTTCGCCAGCGGAATTCCCGGCGCCAGTGGCACTGTTCCTCGTGGTGTGTTGCGAACGAGAACTTCATCAAAGGTTCCATGATAATCCCCGGCGAAATAGACAATACGATCACGTCCCGTAACCGTGCGAGCTACGCGAATGGCAGCCATCACAGCCTCGGATCCCGTGTTGCAAAACGTCACACGATCGTTTCCCGTCAGTTCACAAATCTGCGCCGCGACCTCACCGGCTAGCGGAGACTGTGGTCCAATCGCAACCCCTTCTTCAATTTGCTGATGCACGGCGTCCAGCACGAACTGTGGAGAGTGGCCGAACATGATCGCACCGTATCCATTCACGATGTCGATATATTCGTTGCCATCGACATCCCAAATTCTCGATCCTTTGGCGCGCTCAGTAACAAGCGGGTAAACCATCTCCTTCCACTGCGGTCGGAACCCAGCAACCGCACGCGGATCTGCAAGATGAACCCGTGCCTTGGCCGTCAAACGCTTCGACCCCGGCGTCTTCTTCTGGTACTTCGCTAGGAGTGCATCGAGATATTCTTGTTGATCGCTATCCAGATCCTGTTGAACTCGCGGCTGCAATGGTCTGTAAGAGCCATGCTTGACCTCCGCCGCTTCGCCTGTCGATGATGGCGCAACGGACGTCGACGCGGCAGTGGACACGGGTGCCGGCGCTGGTATCGCAGATGGCGTCGGAACAGACATTGCAGGCAATCCAGACGTCGCACGCAACGCCGCCATCTGCTGTTCGAAGACCTTCGACATCATCGCCATCTGCTCGCTGAAGAGCCGCTCAGCTGCAGACCCGGCCGGCATCGACGGGCCGGAGTTCGCGAAGTTCGTAGCCGGAGCGGAAACGCCCACCGAAGATGTCGACGCCTGCGCTGGAGCAGCTTGCACCTGCGCTGCAGCCGGAAACGCATCGGGTGGAAGCACGCTGTCAAGATAACCGGCAAGACTCGCAATCGTTGAGTACTGCTCCATAATCTGACGGAAGGTCAGCTTCACGCCGAACTTCTTTTGAATACCCTGGGTAGCTTGCGTGAGAAATAGCGAATCGAGCCCAAGTTCCAAAAACTGATGCTCGACCTGATCGGGTGTCACTTCGATCCCGCTCAGTTGGGTAAAGACCTCTGAAACAATAGGCTGCAGCCGCAGCTTGCGTTCTTGCATCGGTTCCTCTTTCAACGGTTCACTCGCGTCGGGGACAGCTTCACCTGCGCGTTGTGCATCGAGCTTCTCTGCTTCAACAAAAATTGGTAGTTCATTCGAGTTTGCCGTGTAAGCTGGCGGATCAACCCAGTACAACTTCCGCTCAAATGGATAGGTCGGCAGAGAGACCCGTCTTCGCTTCTCTTGGCCGTAGACCTTCGTCCAATCTGGCGTCGCTCCTGCAACCCAAAGTTGCCCAAGCGCCTCTTGGATCGAGCCTGTCTCAACAGGAGATTTTTCATCCCTCTGCGAAAGCGAAGAGACTATTACGGCCGCGCTGCTATTCGGCTGTTGTCGCGCAAGTGTCCCAAGAGTGTTCCCAGGTCCAACCTCCAGCAATATCTGCGGAGTTGACATCAGGGTCTTCAATGCATCGGCAAATCGAACCGGGTTGCGAACCTGGTCCGCCCAAAACCGAGGGCTCGTCGCCTGCTCCGGATCAATCCACGTACCGGTAAAGCTCGAAACATACGGACGAGCAGGCTGATGTAGCGTGATCTTGGCAACTTCCGCCTCAAACCCCGCCAGCATCGGGTCCATCATGGACGAATGAAATGCATGCGAGGTACGCAACCTGCGAAAGAGCGCTCCATCCGAGGTAAGCCTCTTCTCAACCTCTTCGACAGCCTCAAGCGGACCAGCAAGAACACTCAACTTCGGAGCGTTCAGAGCAGCAATCGAGATGTCCGCAGAGAGATACGGCTGAAGTTCCGGCTCGCTCAGCCGCACTCCCACCATGCCTCCGCGTGGCATCTCCTGCATCATCCGTCCGCGAATACTCACCAGCTTCAGAGCATCCTCACGGCTCATGACGCCTGCAAGTACAGCCGCCACATATTCACCGATACTATGGCCCGCAGATGTTCGCGGCTCAATCCCCCACGACTGCCAGAGCCTCGCAATCGCGAACTCTGTTACGAAAATTCCTGTCTGCGCAAACTGGGTCTGTTGAATCCGTTCTGCAGCTTCCTGCGAAGAAACATCCGCCGGAAAAAGAATCTCCCGCAAGTCGAGGCCAAGCATAGGCCGCAGAATCTCAGCGCACTCGTCTACCTCGCGGCGATACAGCGGTTCGCTCTTGTATAACGAGCTACCCATTCCCGCGAACTGCGCCCCTTGACCCGGAAAAAGAAACGCAACCTCTGGCCTTTTTGCGGGCACCACTCGATTCGCCGGCGAACTCGGTGACCAAAGCTTCGCAACGGCATCTTCGCCGTCTGAGCAGACAAACGCCGCTCGGTGATCAAATGCCTTTCTTCCAACTGCGAGCGTATATGCAACATCTTCGAGCGGAACTTCTGGATGCGCTTTGATATATCGAGCGAGATTCTCCGCAGCAACCTGCAACGCAGTCTGCGATCTCGCCGAAACGCAAAGCAGTTGTGCCGAACGCAAGGAAGGGATCGGGGATGCCGTCGCAGGAGCCTCCTCCAACACAACATGAGCATTCACACCACCGACGCCGAATGCACTCACGCCGGCTCGTCGTGGCCCGTCAGACCGCCAGGGGCTCAGCTCACGATTGACATAGAAAGGCGAGTTTTCGAAATCAATATTTGGATTTGGACTCTCAAATTTTGCCAGAGGAGGCAACGTTGCCTTGCTCAGCGAGAGCGCCGTCTTAATCACTCCCGCCACGCCCGCAGCTGCATCCAGATGCCCAACGTTCGCCTTCGCCGTCCCAATCGCGCAGAATCCTGACGCATCTGTGCTCAGCCGAAACGCCTTCGTCAGTGCGGCGACTTCAATCGGATCGCCCAGCGGCGTAGCAGTTCCGTGAGCTTCGATGTAAGTGATCGAACCCGCATCTACTCCGGCCATCGCCTGCGCAGCAGCAATCACGCCCGACTGGCCATCCACCCCCGGAGCCATGTATCCGGCCTTCATCGACCCGTCGTTATTCACTCCAAACCCACGAATCACGGCCGTAATATGGTCACGATCCGCGATGGCATCCTCCAACCGCTTCAGCAATACCACTCCCGCACCGTGGCTAAATACCGTTCCGGTCGCGGCTGCGTCGAAGGGCCGACAAAAACCATCCTTCGATCCAATACTTCCTTCCGAGTACATATGTCCGCGCTTCTGCGGAAACGTCACCGAAACGCCACCAGCCAACGCCATGTCGCACTGGTAGTTCAACAGGCTTTGACTCGCCTGAGCGATCGCCACCAGCGACGTCGCACACGCCGAAGCCACACTGATACATGGCCCGCGCAGGTTCAATTTGTAGGCAACGCGAGTCGTCAGGAAGTCTTTGTCATTCCCCATAAACGACCGGAATTCGCCTACCTGATAGTTGCCGGTCACTTCATCGATAAACGCTCGATCATGGCACAAGTTCGCCAGCAGATACGTATTGAGACTGCATCCACCAAATAGTCCAATCTGTCCCGCATAGGTCGATTGATCGTAGCCCGCGTCTTCCAATGTATTCCAACACGTCTCGAGAAAGATCCGATGTTGCGGATCCATGCTCTCCGCATCACGCGGCGAGATCCCAAAAAACTCCGCATCGAACATGCCGGGATCCTCAAGCACTCCCCGCGCAGCCACATAGTCAGGGCCGCTCTCAAGCCCCGCACTATTTCTTGCTTCCAGCTCGGACGCAGAGAAGTGAGAGATCGTGACCTTCCCCGCGGCAATATTTTGCCAGAACGCCTCCACATCCGCAGCTCCGGGAAACCTTCCCGACATGCCGATAATGGCAACGCAATCCAACAGCTGCTCTTCGCCTCCGTTTTGGTCTGTTACCCGAGTTTGATCGTTTAGCTCATTCATGAAGCCACACCCTTCGTTGCCCGAGCTCGCGCGAACGCGCCTCTCGCCTTCTGTGCCTGTTGCTGAACTGCATTTTTCTCCGACGCCGAGGGCCCATTGGCTGAAAGACGCTTCGCCAGCGACCGGACCGTCGGGCACTCAAACATCAACGTCACGGGAAACAGCCTCTCGAAGTGCGCCTGCAATCGAAGATGAGCGCTGATCAGCAGCAGGGACGTTCCACCGCAATCGAAGAAGTTGTCATCCGGGCCAATCGTCCGCAGATCGAGAACATCCATAAACACTCGCGACACCTGCTCCTCTGCTTCAGACAGCGACTGTGGTGCGGAATCCGTCGGGGCAACGTTGCCGGAGCCAATCGATGGAGCAGGCAGAGCTGCTGCGTCCAGTTTGCCGTTCACCGTGAGCGGAAGTCTCTTCAGAGGCGTGTAGGACGAAGGCCTCATATGCGCAGGCATCCGTGCCACAAAAAACTCCCCAAGAGTCCGCGCGGACAATTCAACGCCCGGGCTCGCAACAAAATAAGCGGCCAGCCGCTGCGTTCCAGTTTTATCCGTATGCGCCACCACGCAAGATTGCTGCACTCCCGGAACCTCGGCCAGTGCCGCCTCAACCTCTCCCAGTTCGATGCGAAAGCCGTTTATCTTCACCTGGCTATCGTTGCGGCCCAGATACACAACCTCACCATCGGGCCGAACCCGCGCAAGATCACCGGTGCGATAAAGCCTGGCGCCAGCCGCCCCCGCAAAATGATCGGGAATAAAGCGCTCTGCATTCAACTGCGGACGATTCAGATAACCGCGTGCCACTCCACCGCCGCCCACGTAAAGCTCACCCACCTCGCCCTCTTGCACCGGCTTCTTCGCGTCATCCAGCAGGTAAAGCTGCATATCGGGAATAGGCACCCCGATCAGGCTCTCCTGAACCGACTCCGCCTCCGCCGCAACAATAGGGCGATACGTCACATGCACAGTCGTCTCCGTAATCCCATACATGTTCACCAACTGCGGAGCCGTGTCTCCGTGACGCTGGAACCACGGAGCGAGCTTGCGATACTGCAAAGCCTCTCCCCCAAAGATCACCAACCGCAGCGATAGCGGCAGAGGCGTACTATCCTGCTCCACCTGGATCAACATGAAGAACGCGGACGGAGTCTGATTAAGCACCGTTACCCGCTCCCTCGAGAGAAGCTCATAAAACTCCCGCGGCGAACGGCTCACAGCGAAAGGCACAATCACGAGCCTTCCTCCTGTCAGCAGAGGTCCCCATATCTCCCACACGGAAAAATCAAATGCGAGGGAATGAAACATCGTCCAGACGTCGTCCACCCCAAAATGAAACCACGCCTCCGTCTGCCCCAAAAGACGAAGCACGTTCCTGTGCGTCACCATCACACCTTTTGGCTTCCCGGTTGAGCCAGAAGTGTACATCAGGTACGCCAAATCCTCGCTAGCGCATTCAGGCGGTGAATCCTTTAGTCCCGGAGTTGCCGCTAGCGCATCGAGGCTGTCCATCTCCACGACCGAGACAGACAACGCGGAAAACTTCTCAGATAACTCAGGTGCCGGAGTTGCGGCCGTCAATATAGCCACCGGCTTCGCATCCTCCAGCATCTCCAACACTCTGGTCGTCGGATACCCATAATCGATAGGAAGGTAGGCGCCGCCGGCCTTCAGGATGCCAAGTATCCCCGCCAACATCTCGGGCGAGCGGTCCAGATAGATCGCAACAAAGGTGTCCGTTCGAACCCCATGCTCCCGTAACCGCCCGGCAAGTTGGTTCGACTTTGCGTTCAGCTCACCGTAAGTCCAGCGAATCTCACCACATACGATTGCAATCTGGTCCGATTTTGCCGCAGCCACTCGCTCAAAGGCACTCACGATCGTGTCGAGAGCCATCCCGGCGAATCCGTCCTTCCCGGGATCGTCTAGAGCCTCGGGAAGATCGATCAGTCGCTCGCCCTCAGTGGTCGAATTCTTAACATCATCGTTCTCCATCGGGGCCCACCCAGATCAAAAACCAGCCGAACGAGTTGACTCAGAGTGTTCTACCAGCGTTCGCTATAGTATCCCTGGTTGGCCGAAACCGCTCAATACCTATAAAGATGCAAGTGCAGCGAAAGGTACTGTCCGATGCACTCGAAGTCAACTCTTTCGTGTTGCCTAATTGTACGCATTATTTTCAAAAATCGACTACGACTGTCGCGCTCGGAAACACCTGAAAGTTGTAGATTTTCCAGGATTCATCAGGTTCCAGGCAGCCGGAGAACTAAAGTACCCAGACAACTGACTATGATTGCAATACGCTGGACTAGGCCCGGTATCTTTTATGCTGAGTGACTGGAAACCGATCGATCCCCCCCCACCACTCGAAGCTGGCGAAGTTCAACTCTGGCGCATCGATCTGGCCGACAGCGCGGGCCTACGCGACCGTTTCACCACGCTTCTCACCCCCTCCGAACAGCTCCATGCAAGCCGTTACAGACTGGCGCAGGCCCGGGATCACTTCTCCGTCGGACGAGCGTGCCTGAGAACCCTTCTCGGGAACCTTTCAGGACTCGACCCCCGTTCCATTACGATCACGACCGGAGTTCACGGAAAACCTGAGTCCCCAAACCTCAACGGACACAGCATCGCCTTCAACGTAGCCCATTCCAAGGACACAATCCTCATCGCACTGAGTCGTAACGGCCCCGTCGGTGTTGACGTAGAGTACTTCGACCGGCCGACTGACATCATGGACGTCGCCAAACACAACTTCACAGAAACCGAAACCAGCTCTCTGGAAGCGATCGCCGACGCCGAAACCCGCCACAGGACCTTTTACCGCTACTGGACTCGCAAGGAAGCAGTTCTCAAAGCAGACGGCCGTGGACTCATCGCTTCGCTCGCGTCCTTCGACGTATCGTTCGAGTCACTCCATCAACACCCCATCCGTATGCGCGAATCGAAAGACGATCAAGGAAAGCTGTTCTTCGTCAGCGACTTGACCGTGGGCATCGAGGCAGCCGCAGCCATCGCACTCGAATCCCCCGACTATCCCATCAAGCAGTTGATCTTCCCTTTAAATCTTCTCTGGTGACTCATCTTGCCTTCAACAGGCGTCCTGATACGTCTATAAGTTGAGGAACAGATGGCCCTTCAAACAAGCTCCCCGACAAGCTCTCCGATTTCGACGCACCCCGCGACCACCGTTCCGGACAACAGACGAACCTGGTTCCTCACCGCCACCAGCTTCGTCTTCATCATTCTGCAAAGCGCCTGCACCGCCGTCATCGCCCTCAGCGGGGTTCGTGTCGCCATTGGACTCAGTGCTCTGGCAGTCGCGACCTTCGGCGTCCACGCTCCCGCCGTCGGCTTTCATCAGGACGCAATCCGAATCCCCATGATGATCGCCGCGACCCTCGGCTCCCTCATCAATCTCTACGTCCTCTGGCGGATTCGCTCACTGCGCGCCCGGCCATCCTCGCAATGGCGCACCCAGCCCGCCACCGCCTCCCAACGACGTTCGGAGTTCCTCCAGATCGCGCTCGCCATCCTCACCCTCATCCTTGTGGCCGCCGAGTGGATCACCCACTCCATGATTCACCGCGTCCCCTAGGTATCGCCCTCTTCCGATCCGGACGGCCCGTACGTAAAACCCCGCATCTCCGTCTCCAGCCTCGCATGCAGCCGCTCGCTAAAACCCAGCGGAAGTTCGAAGACACGCTCATCAGCCGTCAGAATCAAAATATTCCGAGTCGAATCCAGAATCGCAGAGCAAATCTCGCAGTGCTCAAGATGCTTCTGCACCTCTTCCAATACCGCCGCATCCAGATTCCCATCAAGGTAGCCGGAGATGTGCTCCCACACATGTTTGCACTCTAGAACCATGGGAACCACCTCCGCTTCGGCATCACGCGTTTCAACTCCGGTGCCAGTCGCTTCTGCAACATCAGCCGCGCCCGATGCAACCGAACCTTTGTCGCCGCGACGGTGATGCCAAGCGCCTCTGCCGATTGGTTGACACTCAAATCCTCCATATCGCGCAGCACAAAGACTTCGCGATAGATGGTTGGCAGATCGGTAATTGCGTCCTGCAACAATAGACGGACCTCCTGCCGCTCCAGAGCCTCGGAGGGAATCTCCCGCCAGTCTCGCAGCAATGCCGGCGACACGTGGCCGCCCTCCGTTAGCTCATCCAGTGACTCTGTCTTCGCAGTCTTCTTGTGCCGTAGCCGGCTCCGTGCCTCGTTCAACGTAATGCTGATCAGCCACGTGCTGAACTTCGCCTCGCCCCGGAACTTGTCGAGATTGCGGAACGCCTTGAGAAACGCCTCCTGCGCGGCATCCTCTGCATCCGCCTCGTTTTGGAGCATCGACAACGCCATGCTATAAACGCTCCGCTCGTATGGCTGGATCAGCCTATGAAACTCATGCGTATTACCCGCAAGTATGGAGGCAATCATTTGAGCTTCATTCCTGTTCTCGACGCTTGCGTTCATTGCTTCTCGATCCACCCTCGATAACGCCTCCTCAACAACGCATCGACGGAGAACAACCCTGCGCCGAACACCAGAACCATCGCCGACGCAAACAGGAACGTGTACGGATCGGCGTTGTAGAACTTACCTGGATCAGAGAACACGGCAAAGAGTGCATCTCGATCTGCAGTCCAATATGCCACCAGCATATTCACCGAAAGGATCAGTCCAATCAGTCGCGAGCCAAGCCCCAGAATCAGCAACAGTCCGCCAAAGAACTCCAATCCCGAGACGAAATGAGCCGTCACACCGGGAGCCGGAAGATTCAGGCTCGTAAAGTAGTCGGTCACCTTATCCAGATGATGCAGCTTCCCCCAGCCACTCTGCATAAGCTGCCATCCCCAGTAGAGCCGCACCACCAGAAGAAACGGAGACTGGAGATAAGAAACCAGCACCGCGAATCGTTCATACAGTTCAAGCAGTTTTTTCATCACAATTTCTCTCCGGTCCAATGAGTGTACGCACTCAGTCGATGCAGTCTTTACGCAGGCCCCGAACTGACGCAGACTCGGCCAGAAGCCTGTGGGACCTGCACATACTTAGAATGGCGGCGACGGAATTGGTTACACCGCTCGCCACATTGAACTAATGCGAATGAGCAGCCTTGTCGCGCTCAAGCTCACCAAGAACATCTTCCGCCGTCGTTCGATCGCCATGCTCGTGGCTGACCTTCCTAAAGAAAACCTTGCCCTGGCCGTCGATCAGGAAGGTTGAAGGATAGGCAGTCTCATGCGGCGCGTCCCAGCGCAGCCCATAACGATTCGTAAATGCGTAGTCGGGATCGATGACGAGGTGAACATTGGCCGGCAACGGATTCTCCTTCACGAGAAACTCCTTCGCACGCTGATCGAGATCGGCAGGCGGGCCAGGATAGACCAGAAGCACCTCCGCCCCAGCCGCCGCAAACTTATCGCCGTTTACCAGAAAGTCGTGCACCTGCTTCTGGCAGTACGGGCACTGGTAGCCAGGAAACCCCCGAAGCACCACCAACACCACTGTTCCCTTCGCAGTAAATTCCGACAGACTCAAAGGGTGACCATCCGGCGTCGATAGTCTGAACTGCTGCGCCTTGTGTCCAATTTCGGGCACCTCCGCCGTCACTGACGACGAAAAACCAATCATCAGAATCCCTAAACCCAACACCCATAATTTCCTTGCGATCACTCTTCAACCCCAGTCAACACGTCAAGGTCCAGCGCGTACTGTTCAAATTTGAACAACGTTTCCGGTTTGAGTAGCTCCGTGCCAAAAGGTTACAGACAGTGATAGGCTTCCGATGTTCCACCTCCCTGTAACCTTTGTGTCTTGGCGAAGTCGAATGGAGCGGCAAGGAAAATCCGGCGAATCATCTTTGCCGCGAATTGAATCCGAACCCAGGGCCCTCGCCGTTAACCAATTACTACGATTTGTGTAGTTATCATCCACGTCCGGCACGTTCTTTCGCGTGCGGCTCAACCAGGAAAGGCTCATCTCAATGAAGAATTCAGCACAATCTCTCGCTCTGGCCGCTGCGTTTGCAGGTCTGTTGGGCGGTACCGCTGTCCGCATGAACGCCCAGACCGCGCCGGCCAACAATACCCCCACCACCACGGCCCACGCTGGCGTTCTCATCGCCCAGGACAAGCCGGATGTTCCGAAGCACTCCTGTAAGGGCAAGAACGACTGTAAAGGCCAGGGCGGCGGCAAGCACCCCGGCAAGAATGACTGCAAGGGCAAGGGCGGATGCGCCACCGACGGCTCCAAGCCCTCGCTCGCCTAAACACCTCCCCTGTCTGGAGGCTTGGTCTTCTCTTTCCAGGCCTCCAGGTTGTCTTCATCTTTTAACAAAAGGGGAGTCATGCCAGCCAACCGCTTCAACGGATTCAGCGACTACGGCGTAGGGATCGGCCTTCGCGTTCCACACTACGACCACATCTTCGCCGAAAAACCCGTCGTTGACTGGTTCGAAATCATCTCCGAGAACTACATGGTTGACGGCGGCCGCGCGCTCAAAGTCCTCGACCAGATCCTCGAACGTTACCGCGTCGTCCAGCACGGCGTGTCGATGTACTTTGGCTCCGTCCAGCCCGCAGACCGCGAACATCTCAAGCGTCTCAAGACCCTCACACGTCGCACCAAAACCCCATGGCTCTCCGACCATCTCTGCTGGGGCAGCGTCGACGGCCGTTACACCCACGATCTCCTCCCCATGCCGTACACCTTCGAAGCCGTGAAGGCTACAGCGGCCCGCATTCGCGAGGTCCAGGACTACCTCGAGATCCCCATCGCGGTCGAGAACGTCAGCAGCTACGCCGAATTCCACGAGTCTCAGATGACCGAGTGGGAATTCCTCAATGAAGTCGTTGAAGCCGCCGACTGCGGCATCCTGCTCGACGTCAACAATATTTACGTCTCGTCCCAGAATCACGGCTTCAACCCCTTCGACTACGTCAACAGCGTTCCCGCCGAGCGCGTCGCGCAAATTCACATCGCTGGCCACTCGAAGTTCGAGAAGTACATCCTCGACACCCACGACCACCCCGTACTCGATCCCGTCTGGCACCTCTACGCCCGAGCCATCGAACGCGTCGGCCCTACTGCAACCCTCCTCGAATGGGACGACAACATCCCCTCCTTCGACGAAGTTCACTCAGAAGCCCTCAAAGCGACGCAATATCTCACGCCGGCTGAACCGCTTCCCTTGAACGAGACAGCAGCGGACCTGAGAGAGGTTGTCCACCAGTGAACCTCCTCGAATTGCAACGTCGCATGGCCGAAGACGTGACGCGCCCCCTCACGCCCGACTTTCAAATGCAGTTGAAAGCGTCAGATGGGCGCTCGACCCAGGAACTCGCCAACAGCTACATCAAGCCCAACGACCGCCTCTCCTCCTTCGACCGCCTCGAAATCTACAACCGGCAATATTGGTTCCGCGTCATCGGAGCAGTCTCGGAAGACTTTCCCGCCGTCGGCGCCGTCCTCGGAGCGAAGAAGTTTGACGCTATGGTTCTCGCCTATCTTCGCGAAAACCCATCCACCTCATTCACCCTTCGCAATCTCGGCTCAAAGCTGCCAAAGTGGCTCGAAGCGCACCCCGAGTTGTCTCCCCGCCGCCACAAACTCCTCCTCGACGTCGCCCGCCTCGAATGGGCTTACGTCGAGGCCTTCGACGGAGCCGACCTGCCGCCCCTCACTGCCGCCGACTTCGGCGACCTCGGTGGGGCGTCGAAACTCCACCTGCAACCTCACTTGCAACTGCTCGACCTCCGCTACCCCGTCGACGAACTCGTCCTCGCCGTGCACCGCCAGACCGCACCCAGCGACATCATGAGCAACGCCGTCACCGAGCGCAAACAGCCCAAGCGAATCAGCCTTCCCGCAATGCGCCGCTCTCAGATCCACCTCGCAGTCCATCGCTACGACAACTCCGTCTACTACCGGCGAATAGACCAGGAAGCCTTCCGCCTCCTCTCTGCCCTTCAGGGCGGTGCTCTCCTCGGCGAAGCACTAGAAATCGCTTTCACCGGAAGCGCCCTCTCCCCCGAAGATCAGGCAGCGAAGATTCAGGAGTACTTCGCGCACGCCGCGGAGCTGGGCTGGTTCTGCAAGCTGCAGGAAAGCTGACTCCACCCCCAAATTCCTTCCAGCTTTGACAGGTGTTCTTCAAGCTGACATGTCCAGCGCGTATCATCGTGGACACTGAATCCTGTGCCGGCGAAGTGTGCCGGTTGCGACACGCGCCGAAGGCTGTCATCCTTATTCCAAGCGGTTCACGAGGCATCCATTTCGTCGCAGTTGGCTTCCGACGATGTAGGCCAATCTTTGCGGCCGCCGACTCTAAACACCACAAAACTAATCCATTAGGATTGGTTCGCGACCAAGGCACCACCTGCACGAGGAACCCTGCATGGAATTCCATATCTCCGGCGATCTGCGAAAAAAACTGGACCTTGACGATCTGCTCTTCAGCTACACAGGCAACATCGTCTTCGGCAACGTCGCTGCAAGCCGAAATCTGGCCAAACAGCTCGAAGATCTGCGCAAACAGCAGTCTGGCCAGCCGGGAGTCGTCAACGCTGGCGCACTTTTCGCCATGGGCCTCATCGACGAACTGAATCATGCGATGATCGCCCGTTATCGCAAGGAGATCGATCCAAAAGTCTTCGCCGACGCGGTACGCTGGTTCACCGGCCACGCAAAACCCGAAGACATCCAGCGCCTCCTCCTCAAATTCACCGAGCAGTTTCCCAACGTATCCGTCCATCGCGGCGAACTCACCGCCGCCGAATGGCTCAACGGCACGACCGACGGCCAGCCAAACCGCGAAGCCGCCCTCGAAGAACTCCTTCTGCTCTGGCTCGCCAACATCAACCCCGCCTTCTCCCCCTTCCGCGAGCTCTTCGAAGACACCCCGCTCAAGCAGCAGACAATCTATCAAACCGTCACCGCTGCCTTCCCCGACTACTTCGTCACCCGCCCGCCCATCGCCCCCGAAGTCGGAACCCTCCTCGACGCTCTCCGCGCTCCCCTGCTCGCATCACCCGATTCCCTCACCGGCCAGCTCGACTACATCCGCGAGCACTGGCCCAAATACCTTGGCGACGATCTCCGTCGCGTCCTCCTAGCCATCGATGTCCTCCGCGAAGAGGATCTCGCCATCTGGCTTCGCTTCCATCCACCCGGCCCAGACCAGTTCCGCCACGGTGCACCCGGTCGCGGAGGCGAAGGCTTCGTCGGCGACGAGTACATCGGCTTCGAAGACCAGTACATCACCGGCCCCGACGGCACTAGGCAACGCCGCTACGGCCACGACTATCAGGCACCCCTCAACGAATACGAAGCCTTCAGCGCCGACCAGGCCTGGATGCCCACCGTCGTCCTCATGGCCAAGAGCACCTATGTCTGGCTCGAGCAGCTCTCCAAAAAACATCTCCGCCACATCCACCGTCTCGACCAGATCCCCGACGAAGAGTTGCACCTCCTCGCCGACCGCGGCATCACCGGCCTATGGCTCATCGGCCTATGGGAGCGCAGCGTCGCCTCCCGCACCATCAAGCGCCTGCGCGGCCACCACGACGCCGTAGCCTCCGCCTACTCCCTCAAGGAGTATCAAATCGCCGAAGACCTAGGCGGCAACTACGCCTACGAAAACCTCCGCGACCGCGCCGCCCGCGCAGGCATCCGCCTCGCCAGCGACATGGTCCCCAACCACATGGGAATCGACTCCAACTGGGTCATCGAAAATCCCGACTGGTTCCTCTACCGCTGGGAGAGTCCCTTCCCCGTCTATCGCTTCGAAGGCCCCGATCTCTCTACCGACAGCCGCGTCGAGATCAAAATCGAAGACCACTACTACGACCAATCCGACGCCGCCGTCGTCTTCCGCCTCCGCCACCATCGCGACGGAGCCACCCGCTACATGTACCACGGCAACGACGGCACCACGTTCGCCTGGAACGACACCGCGCAGCTCGACTACTCCAAAGCAGCCGTCCGCGAGCACGTCATCCAGGTCATCCTCCACGTCGCCCGCCTCTTCCCCATCATTCGCTTCGACGCCGCCATGGTCCTCGCCAAACGCCACGTCCAGCGCCTGTGGTTCCCTCTTCCCGGCACCGGCGGCTCCATCCCCTCGCGCGCCGAAAACGCCATGCCCCAAGAAGAGTTCGACGCACTCATGCCCCACGAGTTCTGGCGCGAGGTAGTCGACCGTGTCGCCGCCGAAGTCCCCGGCACCCTCCTCCTCGCCGAAGCTTTCTGGCTCCTCGAAGGCTACTTCGTCCGCACCCTCGGCATGCATCGCGTCTACAACAGCGCCTTCATGAACATGCTGCGCGACGAAGAGAACGCCAAATACCGTTCCTACTTAAAAAAGACCATCGAGTTCGACCCCGACATCCTCAAGCGCTATGTCAGCTTCATGAGCAATCCCGACGAGCGCACCGCCATCGACCAGTTCGGCACCGGAGACAAATACTTCGGCGTCTGCACTCTGCTGGCCACGCTCCCAGGCCTGCCCATGTTCGGACACGGTCAGATCGAAGGCTACACCGAGCGTTACGGCATGGAGTTCAAGCAAGCCAAAATGGAAGAGTGGCCCAACGAAAATCTCGTCGCCCGCCACCAACACGAGATCGCACCTCTCCTCAAAAACCGCCGTCTCTTCGCCGAAAGCACTAACTTCGTCCTCTACGACTTCTGGACCGACTTCGGCAGCGTCGACGAAAATGTCTTCGCCTATTCCAATCGCGCCCACGGCGAGCGCGCGATCATCCTTTACAACAACAGCTACGGCAGCACACACGGCACCATTCACTTCTCCGCGGCCTCCATCGACAAAGCAACCGGCCACCTCCGCCAGAGAAGTCTCGCCGAAGGACTCGATCTCCCCTACAACTACTTCACCTTCTTCGCCTACCGCGATACCGCACACGGTCTCGAGTATCTCTGCCGCAGCACCGATCTCCACCACACTGGCCTCTCCATCGACCTGCGCGGCTACCAATATGCAGTCCTGCTCAACTGGCGAGAACTTCGAGCCACCGTCGATCAACCCTGGGATCAGCTCTTCGACGCACTCAACGGAGCCGGCGTCTACAGCGTAGAAGAGGCGCTCTCCAAACTTCGCCTGCGCCCCCTGCATGAAGCTTTCCGCCAGGCTCTCAGCGAGAATCACATTCGTGCATTCACAAGTGTAGCCTCTGAGCTTGCAAACAAAGGAGCCGCGTCCACCACAACAAAAGTCGCCGCGTCGAACAGCAACGACAAGCCTGCAACGACAGCCCCCATAACAAAGGCGCCCCAGCCAACCGCCGCAGGAGAGGCCACCATCGCTCCTTCTGAACAACTCCCACTCCATCCTCGACTGCAGCCATTCGTGAAATCCAGTCAACGCTTCTTCGAAAAGGTGCTCCAGAATCTACCTGCAGAAGAAGACACGACACAATCGAACACCTCCATCGAGCCGATTCGAACTCCAACCTACAAAGACCTATGCGAGTCCATGACGAAGGCGGCCCTTCATCTCATCTCGATGACTCAAAGTCTTTCCATCACCTTGCCGCCAGCCGCAAGCCGTTTCCTCCCCGGCGCCAAAACGGCCATTCCGACAGAGCAAATCTGGGCGCCTGTTCTGGCCTGGATCACTCTCCACAGCCTCCCGCGTCAGGACGATCAGGCAGCTCTCTTCGACAAGCTCCAGTTGCGCTCAGCACTATCAGAGACATTCACGGCCATCGGAATGGAGGGAGAAAACACCTGGCGTGCCGCTGCTCGCGTACGAATCCTCCTGGCTCACACCAACACGTCTCCAACAGCTACCAGGTCCGAACAGTTCTGGTCCGACCCAGACGTTCGCTGGCTCGCAGGAGTCAACGAGTCCTCCGGCATCACTTACTTCAACAAAGAGGGGTTCGAAGAGCTATTAGGCTGGCTTCAGCTTCCCGCGCTCATCAACCTCGCGCAGCAGTCCCCGGTCAGCCCCGACTCGATCAAGACGCTCGAAGCAGCCGTCTTGGAATCCTGCAAATCAGCCCAGACAGCCGGGTACAATCTGGATCTCTATCTCCAGCCCGAACAACTCAAAGTGGCCGCGACGCAAGTCGCCAGCGATTCTAAACCAGCACCGACCCCTGCTTCGAAGGCAAAGCCGGCGGCGAAAAAACCGAAGAAGCCGACTCCGACGACCCGCTGATCGATGAAACTGCCCCATCGCTGAACAGCTTCAATGCCCGGCCGCCAACAATGATCTTTCCGTCAATCTCCGCGCAAGTAAAGGGACTCTCGATGTTCTCAGTATCAATCACCTGACACCACGGTTTTCCCGAAGGCGACGCGGGCAGCACATACTCAACTCCGCCCTCGGCCGCATTGACGACCAGAAAAAAGCTGTCGTCGATGACACGCCTGCCCTCCTCGTCGGTCACCTGCAGTGTCCGGCCGTTTAGTAGAACAGCCACTGAGCGGTTCCACTCCGTATTCCAGGCCTCGTCCGAAACCTGCTTGCCATCGGTATTAAACCAGGCAACATCCTTGATCACGATATCCTCACCCTTCCTGCGAATCTCGCGATCCTGAAAAAACTTCCGCCGGTGCAGATTCGGATGAGCGAGGCGAAAGTGAATCAACTGACTCGTAAAATCCAGCACTCGCTTACGAGGTTCATCCAGATTCCAGTCGTGCCACGTAAGCTCGTTATCTTGGCAGTAGCAGTTGTTATTGCCTCGTTGAGACCGCGCTATCTCATCGCCGCCACTCAACATCGGCACTCCCTGGGACAGCATCAGCGTCGTCAGAAAATTTCGCGTCTGTCTCTCTCGCAGAAGGTTGATCTTTGCATCGTCAGTCGGCCCTTCTGCTCCCATGTTCCACGAATCGTTGCTGTCCGAGCCATCCCTGTTGTCTTCGCCGTTGGCCTCATTGTGCTTCTGGTTGTAGCTAACCAGGTCACACAGCGTAAAGCCATCATGCGCCGTGACAAAATTGATGCTCGCATAAGGCTTGCGCCCGTCGTCTTGGTAGAGATCGCTCGATCCCGTCAGACGATTTGCAAGAGCGGACAACTGTCCCCCGTCCCCCTTCCAAAAGCGCCGGACAGTGTCGCGATACTGTCCATTCCACTCCGCCCATAGAACAGGAAACTGCCCCACCTGATAGCCCCCTTCACCAACATCCCACGGCTCGGCGATCAGCTTCACGTCTGCAAGCGTAGGGTCCTGGTGAATCGTGTCGAAGAACGACGACAATCGGCTGACATCATGAAGCTCCCGAGCAAGCGTCGCGGCCAGATCAAAGCGAAAGCCATCGACATGCATCTCGGTAACCCAGTAGCGCAGCGAGTCCATCAGCATCTTCAACACCTGTGGAAGACGCACGTTCAACGTATTGCCTGTGCCTGTGTAGTCGACGTAATAGCGAGGATTGTCCTCTCTGACTCTGTAATAAGTAGTGTTACAAACTCCTCTCCAGCACAGCGTCGGGCCAAGCTGATCGCCCTCACACGTGTGGTTGTAAACCACGTCGAGGATGACCTCGATTCCCGCCGCGTGAAGTGCCTTCACCATTCGCTTGAACTCATTCACCTGGCCGCCGATATCTCCGCAGGAGCTGTAACGGGCCATCGGGGCAAAATACCCCAGCGTGTTGTAGCCCCAGTAGTTCACCAACCCGTCGCCGACAAGGCGTCGCTCGTCGATGAAGTGATGAATCGGCATAAGTTCAACCGCAGTCACTCCAAGCTTCTTCAGATAATCGATGCTTGTCTCACACGCGAGGCCCGCATAGGTGCCACGAAGCTCCTCCGGAACCGCAGGATTCCGGATACTGAAGCCCTTCACATGCATCTCGTAGATCACAGAGTCAGCCAGTGGAGTCTCGGGGCAACGGTCATCACCCCAGTCAAACTGGCTGTCGACCACAACGCTCTTCGGCACGCCATCCGCACTATCGTTCTCATCCATCTTCAGATCGTCCCCGGAGGCCGCATCATGCCCAAAGATTGGCTTCTGCCAATCAACATTTCCCCACAGTGCTTTCGCGTATGGATCCACCAGCAACTTATGTGCATTGAAGCGATGACCCTTCTCCGGCTCCCACGCCCCATCGATCCGATAGCCGTAGAGCTGCCCAGCTTTGATATTGCGAACAAGGCCATGCCACACATAGGCCGTCCGCTCACGCAGATACACAGAATCAACCTGTCTGCCTTCCATGTCGAAGAAACAAAGCTCAACCTTCGTCGCGCCCTCTGAAAAAATTGCGAAGTTTGTGCCTTTGCTCGTCACCGTCGCGCCGAGAGGATACGGCCTGCCTGGTAAAAGTGTGCGATTCATATTCTCTTACTCTCTTCGATGCAGTGAGCCGTCTACAGTTACGGCGAAGTATCAAAAACCATCCTCACACATGTCCATCCAAAAATTCGACGCCATTCAGAATCTCCCGACGGCTCACCCCTCATTCCAACTCACTGCCTCCCCACCCGGCCGCTCTGGCCTACAATCAGATCAGATGGATCTCGCAGCCAAATCCGCGAAGCTACACGAGACACTCCGGCAACTCGGCAGCGTCCTAGTCGCCTACTCCGGCGGCACAGACTCCGCCTACCTCGCCTACGCCGCCTACCAGGCCCTCGGCGAAAACATGCAGGCCATCATCGCCGACTCCCCCTCCCTCCCCCGCGCCGAACTCGCCGCCGCACTCGCCTTCGCCGCAGACCACAACATCCCCATCCAGATTCTCCACACCAACGAACTCGAAAGCCCCGACTACCAGCGCAACGACTCCCAGCGCTGCTTCCACTGCAAAGACGAGCTCTTCCAGCAAATGGAACAAGCCCGCGTCTCCCGCAACTTCACCCACATCGCCTACGGCATGAACCTCGACGACCGCGCCGAGTTCCGCCCCGGCCAGCAGGCCGCCGCGCAACACCACGCCGTCGCCCCGTTAGTCACCGCCAGCCTCACCAAACAAGAGATCCGCACCCTCGCCCACCAGGCCGGCCTCAAGCTCTGGGACAAGCCAGCCAGCGCATGCCTCGCCTCGCGTATCGAGTACGGCCGCCCCGTCACCCGCGAAAATCTCTCCCAGGTCGAGCAGGCCGAGGCTGCTCTCCACGCCCTCGGCTTCCCGCAGGTCCGCGTCCGTCACCACGGGGACCTCGCCCGCATCGAAATCGCCCGCGACGATCTCCCCCGCGCCCTCACCCTTTCCGTCCTCGAAGCCATCACCGCCGCCATCAAGCCTCTCGGCTTCCTCTACGTCACCCTCGACACGGAAGGCTACCGCTCCGGCTCCATGAACGACACTCTCCTCGCCGCCTCCGCCATCCAGCCCGCTCGATAACGCCGCACTCCGAACATGAAACAATAATCTCCATGCGCATCGCCTACCTCGACTGCTTCGCCGGCATCAGTGGCGACATGTTTCTCGGAGCCCTACTCGACGCCGGAGTCGACCCAAACATCCTCCACGAAGCCGTAGCCGCTCTCAACCTAAACGCGACCCTCAAAATCGAAAAAGTCGACCGCAGCGGAATCTCCTCCACAAAAGTCCACGTCTACGAAGGCTCAAATCTCGCCGAAGCCAACACCAACCAAACGCCAACAGAAGACCACACCCACCAGCACACCCACACGCACCAACACCATCCCAAAACCCAACACCAACACAAGGTCGGCCACACCCACGAACACAACCACACCCACGGCCGCTCCCTCACGGTCATCCGCGACCTTATCAACGCCGCATCCTTACACCCCACCGTCAAACAAACAGCCATCCACACCTTCGAACTCCTCGGCACCTCCGAAGCCAAAATCCACAACGTCCCCATCGAAGAAATTCACTTCCACGAAGTAGGCGCAGTCGATGCCATCGTCGACATCGTCGCCTCCTCCGCCGGCATCCACGCCCTCGCCATCGACAAGTGGTTCTCCTCCCCCCTCAACGTAGGCGGCGGCATGGTCGACTGCGCCCACGGCCGCTTCCCCGTCCCCGCCCCCGCCACAGCCGATCTGCTCCGCGGTCTCCCCACTTACTCCGCGCACATCGAAACGGAACTCGTCACTCCCACAGGCGCCGCCCTCATCCGCGCCCTTGCTCCCACCTTCGGCCAGCAGCCCGCCATGCGCGTCGAACACATCGGCTACGGCGCCGGCACCCGCAACCCACAGGACTTCCCCAACGTCCTGCGCCTCAGCATCGGCGAAGCCGAAAACTCCGATCACCCTAAACACGCGCCCTCCAAACACCACGCCCAAGACGCCCAAACCGTCACAGTCCTCGAAACCGCGCTCGACGATCTCTCCCCCCAAATCCTCGCCTACGTCTCCGAAACTGCCCTCGCCCAGGGCGCACTCGACGTCATGCTCACTCCAGTCATCATGAAAAAGGGCCGCCCCGGCACCCTCCTCACCGTCCTCTGCAATCCATCCGACAGCCCAGCTCTCCAACAATTAATCCTTCGCGAAACCAGCACCCTCGGCCTTCGCATCCGTCAGGACAGCCGCGTCTGCGTCGACCGCCACCACGCTCACGTCACCACAACCTACGGCGACATCCGCGTAAAGATCGGCACCCTCAACGGACAAGAGTGCAACATAGCCCCCGAGTTTGAAGACTGCCGCGCCGCCGCCACAAAACACAACGTACCGTTGAAGCTCGTACAACAAGCAGCCATCGCAGCCTACCTCAAGTAACGCGCCCCTCCACACACAGTCTGCATCAAACAAGATAGCAACTCACGAACCCGAGGAGCACCAAGCATGGAGCGTAGAGACTTTCTCAAGACCGCAACCGCCGCCAGCGTAAGCGCAGCAATCCCGCTCAACGCGCAAACCTCTCCGCCCCCGACTCAAACTACGAAGCGCCCGGAATCACCCGACATGATCTATCGCGAACTCGGTACCACCGGCGAGCGCGTCTCCGCCATCGGCATGGGCGGCTACCATCTCGGCAAACAAAAAGATTCCGCCGAAAGTATCCAACTCCTCCACGCCGGCATCGACCGCGGCATCACCTTCCTCGACAACTGCTGGGACTACAACGACGGCATCTCCGAAGTCCGCATGGGTCAGGCCCTCCGCAACGGCTACCGCCAAAAGGTCTTCCTCATGACCAAGATGGATGGCCGCACCGCAGACGAATACAACAAGCAACTCGAACAATCCCTCGGCCGCCTGCAAACCGACATGATCGACCTAGTCCAGTTCCACGAGGTCATCCGCATGGAAGACCCCGACCGCATCTTCGCACCCGGCGGGGCCATCGAAGCCGCCGTCGCCGCCCGCAAAGCGGGAAAGATCCGCTACATCGGCTTCACCGGCCACAAAGATCCCGTCGTCCACCTCCGTATGCTCGAGACCGCGCAAAAACACGGCTTCCACTTCGACACCGTGCAGATGCCCATCAACGTCATGGACGCCCACTTCCGCTCCTTCGAAAAAGAGGTCATGCCCGTCGCACTCAAACAAGGCATCGGCATCCTCGCCATGAAGACCTTCGGCGATCCTTACATCCTCAAAAGCAACACCGTCCAACCCATCGAAGCCCTCCACTACAGCCTCACTCAACCGGTCTCGGTCGTTATCACCGGCATCGACAACACCCAGACCCTCGATCAAGCCTTCGAAGCCACACGCACCTTCAAACCTCTCGACCAGGCGCAGATCACTGCCCTGCTATCCCGAACCGCCACCGCCGCCAGCGAAGGCAAGTTCGAGCTCTTCAAAACCACCACCCACTACGACGGCACGGCAGCCAATCCCAAGTGGTTAGGGTAGAAGCACCTTTAGAAAACAGTTGCCCTTGCATCTCTTGTTGCACTTTTGCTTTCTTGTTGCCGCTTTTGCTCTTCTTGCTGTTGCTTTCGCGTTTCTGGTTGTCATCCCCGAAGGGGATCTGCTTTTCACGACGTTAGCTCCATCGAACTTTCATCCGCCGACCTGCCTTCAGCCAGCGGCCTCACTGCCGTATCTTTAAAAACAGATGAACAAAGCTTCTCTCCTCGAACTCCTCGCCGCCGTCCACTCCGGAACCATCACCCCAGTCGCCGCCACACAGCGCCTCGCCGACATGCCCTACGAGGACATCGGCCACGCCCGCATCGACCACCACCGCACCCTCCGCACCGGCCTCCCCGAAGTCATCTACGCCCAGGGAAAATCCCCCCAGCAAACCACCGAGATCTTCACCCGCATGGCCGCCGCCGGCACCGACGTTCTCGCCACCCGCGCCGACGAAGCCACTGCTGCCATGATCCTCGCGTCCTTCCCCGCAGCCATCCACCACCCCTCTGCCCGCGCTATCACCCTCAAACAATCACCTCCTGAAGACACCAAGGGCCACATCGCCATCCTCAGCGCCGGAACCAGCGACCAGCCCATCGCCGAAGAGGCCGCCGTCACCGCCGAACTCTTCAACTCCAGGGTCACCCGCCTCTACGACGTAGGCGTAGCCGGACTTCACCGCCTACTCTCGGTCCGCGACCAACTCACTCACGCAGATGTAGTCATCGTCTGTGCCGGAATGGAAGGCGCCCTCCCCTCGGTCGTAGGCGGACTGGTCGGTGTTCCCGTCATCGCCGTCCCCACCTCGGTCGGCTACGGAGCCAGCTTCGACGGCGCCGCTGCGCTCTTGGGAATGCTGAACTCCTGCTCCCCCAACGTTACCGTAGTAAATATAGACAATGGCTTCGGAGCGGCCTACACTGCCGTATTAATCGCTCGTGCGTCTGCCCGTCGTAGCTGAAAAAACGGACATTGCTAGCAGAAGTCGCTATCAAAGCATGACGAAAGGCGGTTTCAAAATGCTTCCCAATGACGACAAACCCTGGGCAAAGACCCTTGCACGCATCGTGATCTGCGTGACGATCGTTGCGCTGATCGGCCTGTCGCTCTTTCTTGAGAGCCGAAACATGTTTCACATCCCAGAGATGGTCGGTGTCTTCCTGCTCTTCCTCACCATCGTTCCACCAAACCTTGCCGTTCTCTATCCCTGGATCCTTCCCACCCCACACCAGAACAACAACAGCCGGACCACCAAATCCACAGTCCGATAACCACGCGGTGTCGTTGTTGAACTCTGCTTTTCTTGTTGTCATCCCCGAAGGGGATCTGCGGTTGTCCTTACTTTGCGGTTGCCCGTACTGTCACCGTCATCCCGCATCGCAGCGAAGGAATCCCGTCGACGCTGCCCCTAGAACCTGTCAAGCCCCCATCGCCACCAACCCCATTTGAAACAACAAGATAGCCCTTGCGCATGAGTTATAGCCAAACAGCTATACTGAATGAAGCTAAGAAAAACCACACCAGAGAGCTGCGGAGACCTCCGCGGCTCTTTGACGTTAAGCGCGAAGTATTGTTCTCAAGTAACACATTTAAAGTATTTTAGGCGTAAGCAATTTAGAATCAATATTTTACAGAGGATACTACCCATTAAATCATTGAAAATGCGTATTTTACGCGCAAAATACCCTCTAAGGGGAGGGGGGTGCCACTGGCCAGCAGAGAGTACAGATTCATACCATCGTCAGCGGGAGGCAGCTTCTACTGATTCACTCCACTGGCAAGAAAACCGCCGTCGACCACAAGAATTTCGCCAGTGATAAACGTCGAGGCATCACTCGCAAGAAAGATCGCCGCACCCACCAGCTCGACAGTCTTCCCAAACCGCCCCATCGGTGTGCGCATCAACAGCTCTTTACCCCGTTCGCTCTCATCCAGCAGCTTTTGGTTCAACGCGGTCCGAAAGACACCCGGAGCAATCGCGTTCACGGTCACACCCTGCGCGCTCCACTCCACCGCCAGAGACCTGGTCAATGCTCCCACGGCAGCCTTGCTGGCCGCATAGGCAGTAACCTCTCTCAAGCTGACGAAGGTATTCAGCGAAGCGATGTTGATGATGCGCCCATAGCCGCGCTCCAGCATATGCTTCCCGAAGATCTGGCAGGCTCGAAGCGTTCCGGTCACATTCGTATCCATGATGCCGTTCCAGGTCTCCTCCGAGACCGTCAAAGTAGGCTCCCTCTTAATCCTGCCCGCGCAGTTCACCAGGATATCCACCTTGCCGAACGCCTTCACCGTCCCATCGAGAAGTGCCTGCAGACTCTCCCGATCCGCAACATCCGAGGTCAACCGCAACGACCGCCGCCCCGTCGCCTCGATCGCCTTCGCCGCCTCGTCCACCTGCTCCATCCGTCGCGAACTCGCCACGACATCCGCGCCAGCCTCCGCGAGCCCGACCGCCATCGCCAAGCCGATACCCGACGTCCCCCCCACCACCACCGCCGACTTGCCACTCAAATCAAACAAAGGATGCCCCATAGAAAATGCCTCTTCCTAACTCAAAATATTCTAAAAAACTCAGTTCTTTTCAGGCGAAACTTGCGCAAGAATCTGACTGACAACATCATCTGGCGACCGATCGTTCATAACCCGAACAGCATCGCTCGGCATCTCGAGCGTCGCAAGCTGGCTCTCCAATAGCTTCGCACTCATGAACTCATGCTTCCGCTCAGCCAACCGAGCCGCAAGCATCTCCTTCGACGCCTCGAGCAGAACAAAGCTTACCGCACCTTTTGGCATCCCCGCCTGCAACGTAGTCCGATAGCTCGCCTTCAACGCAGAGCAAGCCAGAACACCACTCTCCCCTTCTCCAAACCACTCCCTCAGTAACCGGTTCAGCACCTCGAGCCAAGGTTCACGATCCTCATCGTTGAGCGGATGACCTGCTGCCATCTTCTGCTTGTTCGCCGCAGGATGGTAATCATCGCCATCGGCAAACACCGCGCCCACGCGCTTAGCCAGCAGCGTCCCGATAGTAGTCTTGCCAGATCCGCTTACTCCCATCAACACAACAATCATTCACCAGCATCCTCTCCCTCATCAGCAACGGCAACCCTACAGAACCTAGCTCTGGAAACGCCCCTGATATGCCCAGAGCCCAAGACCAGGATTGGAGATATAGAAGATCTCTTCGCCGTCCACTGTGTTCCAACCGTCGCCAAGCGTTGCCGGGTTGTACTTCGACGTCATCTCCGCCAGGTCGCCATACTCGAAGTGAACGCTCTCGATCTCCTCGCGGGTCAGATGCCCTGGGCAATATCGGATCGTGAACCGCCCTTCGCTGGAACCATGGATGAGGTGGGCAGCGGCACTCAGGTTACCGGCCAACTGAGGATCTTCTTTGGCAGCTTCGAGGGTCCGGGGCGTTCCACAGTAGCCATACTTCCTAATCAGCGCATCAATGGCAGAATCTTCCCCGAATTCACCCACCCCCGGAGCGAGGACGATTAGTTCGGCGTCGTCTGCAAGCGCCATGCGAGTGCGATAGACGCTCTTGTTTCCCAGCCACGTGCTTTTGAACTCGTGAGGATCAAGGAAGACAACCGCCTTCTTGATCTCCCGATCCATCATCTTGAAGTTGACTTTGAGACTGAGATCGGCGGCGAGTTCGAAGCACTCTGAATCGTCACCGATATAGAGGCCACGAATGACCAACTTTCCGTCCCCGTTCTTGGCTACGACCGTCTGCACATAGATGATCGGCATCCCGCCAGCGAAGTGTCCGCTGGCGTAGTTGAGTACACGACGAACAGGTGTGTCGGCGCGGCCCATCATGCGTTCCATTCCATACACAGCGCCGAGGAAGTGACTGCGGTGAATACCGATTGCGCCGCCCGTGCCTATGAAGATGTTCTTGTTGTAGTTCGCCATGCCGACGACTTCATGGGGAACGACCTGGCCGATAGAGAGGATGAGATCGTGCCCACCGTCTCGTAGCAATTTGTTCACTTGGGCTGGCCAAGTGTAGTCGAGCTTTCCCTCGCTCACTTCGTACATGAATTCGCCCGGAACTTCTCCCAGCGTGACGACGTCGTTGCGCCAGTCGTGGTTGCGGAAGAGAGTTCGCGGAGTTGCGCCATACATCGTCGCAATTTCCTGATCGGTCATGGGTTTGTGAGTACCTAGCGCGGGGAGGATATCGACGAGTTTGTCTCCGTAGTATTGCCACGCTAATTCGGTAAGGAGGCCGCTTTGAGAGTGCATTCGCGTGAAATCAGGAGGAATCGCAAGGACTCTATTGCGTTGACCTAGTTTGTCCAGAGCCTGGAACAGGTTTGATCGCACTTCTGTAGGCGACATCTCTGTTGTTGCGCTTCCAGCAGCAAAAAAGAGGCTCATGAGTTTTGATCTTACTCCCGGTACTGGTGGTGGGGTGCGTTGAGTTGATGAGGTGGCCGGTTGGAAGAGTTGTGCCTTGCGCTAAAAAAATCCTGGTGATGTGTAGTACCGCTTTTCATCCATTTTGCTGTGTTTTTGAAGGGGTCGGACGAAAATAGGTGAGTTTGCGACGGTGTTTTGGTGGTGAGAACGTGGTGGATTGTGTGGCTAACGTGGACTGGGAACCGCGTTGAATTGGACCGAGAAAAATACGCCACGATCTTCAACTTTTTTTGACGTTGGCCGCGGTTTGATCAGTACGCCGATAGATCCGTAATCCTCCTCTCTGTTTGATAGTCCATGGCCGCGTCAGAGCTTGTATGCCTTCCTGACTAGGTTGACGGTGAGATCCTGGATGACTTCGAAGGCTTCATCTTCATCGAGGCGATGTTCGGCGACCAGGCGAGCCAGGAAGGCGCAGTCGATGCGGCGGGCTACGTCATGGCGGGCGGGGATGGAGAGGAGAGCGCGGGTGTCGTCATTGAAGCCTACCGTGTTGTAGAAGCCGGCGGTCTCGGTGGCTTGGTCGCGGAAGCGCATCATGCCCTCTGGGGAGTCGTGAAACCACCAAGGCGGTCCCAACTTCAGAGAGGGGTAGTGGCCGGCGAGAGGAGCTAGTTCCCGAGAGAAGGTGGTTTCATCGAGGGTGAAGAGGATGAAGGTCAATCGCTGGTCGTTTCCGTAGCGATTCAGCAGAGGTTGAAGTGCTCGGACGTACTCGGTTGGCGAGGGTATGTCGGCTCCCTTATCGCGTCCAAATCTCTCGTAGAGGTGCCGGTTGTGGTTGCGGACCGAACCAGGATGAAGCTGCATAGTGAGGCCATCTTCGACGCTCATGCCGGCCATCTCAGTAAGCATTTGAGCGCGGAAGAGCTCCTGCTCCTCTGGTACGGAGCGACCAGAGAGAATTCGAGCATAGAGAGAGGCTGCAACGTTTGGGTCGAGATCGGCGGTCAGGGCCGTTGGGTGGCCCTGATCGGTTGCAGTAGCTCCCATGGACTTGAAGAAGGCGCGGCGGTTGCGCAGAGCGTTGAGGTAGCCCTTCCAGGTGCCAATGTCTTCGCCGGTGATCTGGCCTAGCTTCTGGATGTTGTCGAGGAAGCCAATGTAGTCAGCATCGACGAGCGAGTCTGGCCGGAAGGTCGGCAGAATGCGACCCCGCCAACCGGACTTGCGAATGGCTTTGTGGTACTCGAGGGTATCGAGGGGCGAGTCGGTGGTGGAGAGGACTTCGATGTTGAACTGCTCGTAGAGCGCGCGGGGCCGGAACTCGGGGGTCTCAAGTCTTTTTGCAATGATCTCGTAGTATTCGTCGGCATTCTCAGAGCTGAGACGTTTCGTGAGGCCGAACTGATTCTCGAAGGAGTAGTCGAGCCAAAGCCGGGTGGGGGTCCCTCGAAAGAGATAGTAGTTTTTTGCGAAGATGCGCCAGACCTCTTTCGGGTCGACCGAGGCAGCGACGCCGTCGAACGGAGAGATGCCGAGCGACTCCAGGGAGATTCCCTGAGAGTAGAGCATGCGAAAGATGTAGTGATCAGGCTGAATGAGAAGGGCGGCAGGATTGGCAAAGGCTTCGTTCTCAGCAAACCAGCGCGGGTCAGTGTGGCCGTGGGGCGAGATGATGGGCAGGCCCTGGATTGTCTCATAGAGTCTTCCGGCAATTGACCGCGTTTCGCTGTCGGCAGGAAAAAGCCTGTTTGCGTCGAGAATCATCCCTCATCACCTCTTTAGAAGCTGCAGGCGTTGGAAAAACGTCGCATCAGAAGCGTATCAAAGATTTGACCGTACCTCGAACAAAAGGTCGAATTCGAACGGATGCAACTTTTTTCGAACTCAAACGTCGCATAAGAAGCGGACTGCGAGGAACTGATCATGTTTGACTCGGAGAAAAACCGGGATGACCGGTCAAAGAAGATGACGCGGCGAGCGTTCATTGCTGCAGCAGGGGTTGCGGCGTCCTATGCGGTGCTTCGGATGCGAAGGGCCCCCGGCGTGGAGGCGAGTGCTGCGGTCCATGGGACACCGGGCCAGGTCACGATCGTCAACTTCAGCAATGACGGGAACAATTTGGGGAAGGAGACGGTCGTAAAGGTCGTGAAGACAGATGGAGAGTGGCTTCAGCAGCTGGGCAAGAACTCCTTTGAAATTTCTCGCCAGGCGGACACGGAGATGCCGTATTCGGGCGTCAGCTTGAAGGAGCATAACGCGGGTGTCTTTCGGTGCGTCTGCTGCGACACAGCGTTGTTCAGCTCGCGGACGAAGTTTGAGTCTGGTACCGGGTGGCAGAGCTTCTGGGCGCCGATTGCGAAGGAGAATGTCGCTGAGGTAAAAGATGTCTCCCTGGGTATGGAGCGCACCGAGGTGAAGTGTGTGCGATGCGAAGGCCATTTGGGGCATGTCTTCGACGATGGCCCGGCGCCGACTGGACTGCGATACTGCATGAACTCGGCCTCGATAAAGTTTATGAACGCCTAGGCTGGCGCCGTAGTATCAAGTCACTTTAGAGAATAAAAAGGCACCCCGAAGGGTGCCTTTTTTATGTGGTGCGAAAGCTGCTACGGGAGGTAGTAACGGAGGCTGGTGAAGACCATGTTGTTGTTGGCCTTCGGGGCGCCACCGACACCGGCCCAGCCGACACGCTGCAGGTAGCTGTATTGCATGGCATACTGCAGACGGCCGAACTTGGGGTTGTTGTAGAAGCGATAGACGAACTCGCCGGTGAGTTCCGATATCTGACGGGTTGCACCCAAGCAGTTTGCAGGTGTACCGGGGCTGTAAGGGGGGTTTCCGGCAACGCCGATGCTGCCGAGACCGGAGGTTGGGGTTGTTGGAAGCGTCTCGACACCGCAACCTGTGTTCGCGCTGGTGACAGGAGCATAACCAACCAGCTTGCCGGCATCTGCACCGACAGTGCTGAGGTAGGTTGTACGCTGCGCGTATTCCGTACCGTAGTAGAGGTCGAGATCAAGCTTCTTCTGCGGGTGAAGTTCGAGCGTACCGAGGAACTGGTAGTTCTTGATGGGCTCGAGCGTTCCATCGGGATGCGCTGTGACGTCAGGCAAGGTCGAAGTACCATAACGGCCTACGCCAGTACCGCCAAGGAAGTGGAGACCGAAGTCCGCATAGTGAGTGACAGGCGTGCGGGCGTTGGCGAAGAAGCCGCCGCCGACCTTGGTGTTGTTATTTCCACCCACTGCGGATGGGACGGTGAGGGTTTGGTTGGGGTAGTTGCGGTCGCGGAACCAGCGAACCAAGCCACCGGCTTCGAAGTGGGCGGCGCCCATATCGTAGGTGCCTTTGACGATCACGTCGGGCGCAACGTTGTTGGAGTAATTCGCGGTCAGGTTGTAGAGACCACCGCCCGCGCCTGCGTTGCCGATGAAGAAGTTAGAGTTCGCATTGGTTGCCGAGTAGATGATTTCGGCTTCTTCAAGTGAGGCGGCGGCCGTGAATCCACCGATCTTCTGCTGGAACCTTACACCTGGCTGACGCTCCCAGCTGAAACCGACGTTGTATTGCGCGTCGATGGTAGCGGGCAGGGCCTCGGTGCGGTTATCGGTGCTCTTCTTGGTTTCGGTAACGAGTGACCACATCTGACCGCCGGTTACAGTAAAGCCGCTGTTGGTTCCGAACTGACCGAAGAGCTGACGCTGGCGGAGAACGTAGCTATTGCTCTGGTTTTCGTTGCTGCTGGCTCCTGCGCCGAGGAAGTCAGCTTCGACGTACCCTGCGAAGTGGTACGGTCCGGGGTTGGCTTGGAAGAGCGCACCAAGTCTGCTCTGACGACCAGAGAGGTTGAGCTCGCTGGTATGGGCCTGGCCCGCGCCGGGGTAAGGGGTGGAGTTGAAGGGGGTGTTGACGTCGGCGTTGAGCGCGCGCTGACGGTAAACACCTTCAGCCGCGAAGAAGGCTACCGGAGTGATGGTCACGCCTTTGTAGTGGATGGCGAGAGGCGACTCGAGTTCGTCGGTCAACTGCTTCTTGGTATCGCTGATGGTCTGCGCGAGGCCGACGTTGGTGGTCTTGAGGTCGGTCACGGTGCTGTTCAGGCTGGAGACGGCGTCAGCATTGGTCGAGACGGTTGAACTGAGGCTGTCCGCTTTAGCCGTGGCACTGGCAGCAGCAGCTTCAGCACTCTGAGCGGCCTGCTGAGCGGCGGCAAGCTTCGCGTCCTTGTCGGCGTTCTGCTGTTTGAGAGCGTCGATCTGAGCCTGCTGGTCCTGCATCTGCTCGCGCAGTTCGCGGATCTGGCGCTCCACCGGGCTCTCTTTTGGCGCCTTTTTGTGAGCGGTCGCCGTACCGGTCTTCTGTGTTGCCGTGCTCGTTTGCGCCTGGAGAGATATTGAACTGATAACCAATATCGCTGCCATGGTCGCTCGTAGTTGCTTCGTCATGGAACCTCGCAGAAATATGAAAGGCACAAGGACAACAAGAGAGCGGGAAGGCCTTCTAGCCTCTCCAACTTTCTTCCTTTGCTCTTTGAACCATGCTCACAAAGTCATGTGAACAGAGGAATAATTTGTGTGGTATTCACGGAGAAAATACGTTGTTCTGTGGAAATTTTACGAATGGCTGACATTTTTTTGAGATTTTGGCGGGAACTGAATAGGTAACAGCAAAGGTCGCAGAACTGATTTACCTTTGTCCTCATGTATTTTTTTCGTCTCGGTACCCTGCTGGTCGGCTTTGGCGTGCTTGGCTCCTTTGCTTCGGCACAACCCTCTATTAAGTTGATTCCCATGCCGCGCGAGATTCGTGCGACGGCCGATCAAGCACTGCCACATGGTGTTCGCATCGTCTGTGCTGCCCCTTGCGCCGCGGAAGATCAATTTGCTGCTGACGATCTGGCGATGACGCTACAGACACGTGGTATTCAAGCTGCTTCGGCTACTGGGGTTCAGATCGAACTAACGCGGCTCGCGGCGCGCCCCGACTCTCGGTTTACCGAGGAGATGAAGGCGGAGGGCTACGCGATCGCCGCGAGTGGGGGCGGACTGACGGTCATTGGGGATACGGCTGCCGGGGTGTTCTATGGAGCGCAGACCGTTAAGCAGCTAATTGAGGGCGACGGTGGGCGCGCCGTGCTTCATGGGGCGAATATCAGGGACTGGCCGGCGATGAAATACCGCGGGCTCGATGATGACCTGTCGCGGGGACCGGTGACTACGCTGGAGTTTGAGAAACACCTGATTCGGACGCTGGCTGCTTATAAGGTCAATCTCTATTCTCCTTACTTCGAACATACGCAGCAGTATGCGTCGAACCCTTTGATGGCGCCGCCGGGGGGAAGTGTTACGGCTGAGGAGGCCAGAGAACTGGTGGCGTATGCGCGGCTCTATCATATTGATGTGGTGCCGGAGCAGGAGGCGTTTGGTCATCTCCACCATAATTTGAATTGGGAGCAGTACCAGCCGCTGGCGGAGACTCCGCATGGGGCGGTGCTGGCGCCGGGGCAGCCGGGATCGCTTGCGCTGATCAAGCAGATGTTTACCGAACTCGCGGCACTCTACCCGGGACCCTTTTTGCATATCGGCGCGGATGAGACGGTCGACCTTGGACTGGGGCAGACCAAGTCAGATGTGGATGCTCGTGGGCTCGGGGTGGTTTATCTGGATTTTCTGCAAAGGATAGTCACGGAGTTGAAGCCGCTCAATCGCCGGTTCCTTTTCTGGGGAGATATCGCGCAGGATTCACCGGATCTGCTGAAGGGCCTGCCGCAATCATTCAAGGATTCCACGATCGCGATTGCGTGGGTTTACAACCCGGAGCCCCGGGGTTACGACCGCTTTTTGACACCGTTTATAAACGCGGGGATGGAGACCTGGGTGGCCCCGAGCGTGAATAACTTCCGCAGGGTGTATCCGAACAATAACTATGCGCTTGCCAATATTCAGCGCTTTACTGCGGATGGGCAGCGGCTGGGGTCGACGGGCCAGCTGAACACGATCTGGAACGACGACGGCGAAGGACTCTTCAACCAGGATTGGTATGGGATTCTCTTTGGTGCCGCGGCGGCCTGGCAGAAGGGGGAGTCGTCGATTCCGGACTTCCAGGATTCTTATGCTCAGGTGTTTCATGGCGACGCAACGGGCGATCTGAATGAGGCGCAGAAGGAGATGATGCTGGCTCATTCGGTGCTGAAAGATCAGGCGAAGGAAGGCGATGGAACGAACAGCATCTTCTGGCTGGACCCGATGTCGAAGGATGGGCTGAGGATTGGGGCGCAGGTGCTTCCGTATGCGCATGAGTTGCGACTGCATGCGGAGCGGGCGCTGACTTTGATTGCACAGGCGAGGGCTGCTGCGCCGGCACCAGCGCCAGTTTCGGCAGGGCCTAAAGCTTATGATCCGGCGGACTCTTATCCGACTGCGCCTACGACGCTGCGCGAGACTGCGGCCATCGACGCACTGGAGTTGGGAGCGCGGAGGATGGATCTGATCGGTCTGAAGTTTCAATTGGCCGAAGAGATTTCGGAGGGTTACCAGCGCGCCTACGCGATGCAGAACACGACGGATAAGAAGCAGCGCATGAGTGTAAGCCGTGAGCTCTCGGACATCAATGGGGCGAATGGACGAATTCAGGATTACATTGACGCCTATTCCCTGCTGCGTGATCTGTACGAGCAGGCATGGTACCGCTCCAACCGTGCGTATGGGCTGCGTCCAGTGCTCGAGCACTACGATTACACGGTGGGGATATGGGAAGCCAGAAGCGACAGACTTCGCAGTGCGCAACGTCAGTGGTCCGATACTCATACGCTTCCGCCGGCTGCCGATCTGGGAATACCTCCGCCGGCTCCGGCTCCCGCGCCGAAGTGAGTTATTTGTAAGAGTAGGTGGCGCACTCGTCGGGAGATCTGGCAATCTAAAAGACCATGCTTTCGACGCACTCCATCGGCCCCAGACTAGGAATCGATTTCGGCACCACGAACAGCTCCATCGCATCTGCTCGCGGAGACGGGACAGTGGAGCTGGTTTCCTTCCCTACTGCGGCAGCGGCTACGGAGTCGTTTCGTTCCGTGCTTTACCTGGAACAGCATAAGCATTCCGGCCGTACGCAGATTAAGGGATTCACGGGGCCACAAGCGATTGAGCATTATCTTCATGCCGAACACAAGGGCCGGCTGGTTCAGTCGCTGAAGTCTTACCTAACCAGCAGAACACTGACCGGCACAGAGGTGTTTGGACGGCGGTACACAATTGAGGATTTAATCTCGCGCATCCTTACTGATCTGCGATTGTCTGCTGAACGTCAGTTTGGCCATCCTGTTCGACAGGCTACGGTGGGCCGGCCGGTTCGATTCGTGGGAGCCGACAGCGTTGAGGACGATGACTTCGCGGTGCAGCGGTTGCGACAGGCGTTTATTCACGCAGGTTTTGAGTCGGTCGAGTTCGAGATGGAGCCGATTGCTGCGGCTTACGCGTACGAATCAACTCTCGATCACAACGAACTGATCCTGATTGGGGACTTTGGTGGGGGTACCAGCGACTTCTCGCTGCTGCATGTTGGTCTTGGTGTTCGTGCGCGTGGACGGACGGCAAAGGATCTTTTAGGAAATAGCGGATTGGGGTTGGCAGGCGATAGCTTCGATGCGAGAATTGTTCGCAAGTTGGTCTCTCCAGCGCTGGGCTCGGACAGCTTCGAACGTTCCTATGCTCATGCTCCAGACCGTCCGGCGAGCATTATCCCGGCAGCTCCGGCCTGGATTTACGCCAATCTCGAACGCTGGCATTATCTTTCTTTTCTGAAGACACGGAATGTGGCCGAGATACTGAAAAGCGCTCGGGCGCGGGCACAAGAACCAGAGAAGATCGAAGCGCTGATCAACCTGATCGAGGAGGACCTTGGATACCAGCTTCATCAGGCTGTGCAGCGTTTGAAAGTCGATCTGTCGAATCATGAAACGGCCAAGTTCCGATTCCGCGACGGCAGCATGGATCTCGTGGCGACAGTTGAGCGCGCTGAGTTTGAAGGTTGGATCGCTGAAGACCTCGAATCGATCGAGAGATGCGTGGACACGCTGCTCGCTACCAGCAACATCTCTACACGAGAGGTCGACCGCGTGTTTTTGACTGGAGGAACTAGCTTCGTGCCGGCAGTTCGGCGCATCTTCGAGTCAAGATTTACCTCCTCGCGAGTCCGCACGGGCAATGAATTCACATCGGTTGCGAGGGGGCTTGCTCTGCGAGCCGAAGAGGCTTACGCAAAGGGGTACTGAAGCTGTCACTGAATTTGAAGTGACGGCTCGAGTATGCTGCGTTTAGGGGCGCTGGCGCTATACACTGGCACGAATGTATGCTGCCGCAGTTCCTACGCGCCTTCACCCCTTCGATCTTGCACTGATCGTCGTCTACCTGATCGGTATCACATTGTTTGGTCTGCGCTTTCGGAGTGGCAAAGATCCGAACACGAGATCACTCCGGAGATACTTTCTTGCGGATCAAACAATTCCCTGGTGGGCAATTGCGTTGTCTATCGTCTCGGCGGAGACCAGCACGCTAACGATCATCAGTATTCCCGGCGTGGCGTTCGCCGGGGACTTTGGGTTCTTGCAGATCGTGATCGGCTACATGCTGGGCCGCGTGGTGGTGGCGCTCATCTTTCTGCCGAAGTATTTTGAAGGCCGGATGCTGACGGCGTATCAGTTGATCGATCAGCGCTTCGGACACACGTTGCACAAGGTCACCGCAGGGTTGTTCCTGTTGACACGGGCGGCGGCTGAAGGGGTGCGGGTGTTCGCCGTGAGCATCGTGATTGGGATCGCCATCGGGACGCGCGATGTGCTGTCGATCGGGATCATTTCGGCTCTTACGTTGCTCTATACGTTTGAAGGTGGAATGGCGGCGGTGATCTGGACCGATGTGGTGCAGATGGCTATCTATGTCGGCGGTACGATGGTTGCGATTTTTACGCTGGGGACACATGTGCCTGGGGGATGGTCGCATATTCACGAAGTTGCGGCGGCCGCGGGAAAGTTTCGGCTGTTCCACTTCGCGCTCAACCTGACACAGAGCTACACGTTTTGGGCGGGAGTGCTGGGGGGAACGTTCCTGACGATGGCCTCTCATGGCACGGACCAGTTGATGGTGCAGCGAATGTTGGCAGCGCGGAACCTGCGTGAGTCAAGGTTGGCGTTACTTTCGAGCGGCGTTGTGATCTTTATGCAGTTCACGCTTTTCCTGCTGATCGGTGTGGGACTCTATGTTTTCTATGGGCTGCATCCGACGGTGTTCGCTTCGGCGGACCGAATCTTCCCAACGTTTATTGTGCGCGAGATGCCGATCGGGATCGCCGGGCTGTTGGTCGCTGCGATTCTCGCTGCGGCGATGTCAAATCTAAGTGCGGCGCTGAATTCCCTTTCTTCCACGACTGTGGTGGATTTTTATATGCACTGGAGGCCAGAGGCGGATGAACGCGAACGGATGATGATCTCGCGCTCGAGCACGGTGGTGTGGGCGCTGGTGTTGTTTGGAGTGGCTGTGTATAGCGTATTCGCTGGGGGTAAGGGCCACGTGGTAGAGGTTGGGTTGTCGATTGCTTCGGTAGCTTATGGTGCTTTACTGGGTGTGTTTCTACTAGGGACGCTGACCCGCTACGCAACGCAGACGGGGGCGATTCTTGGAATGATCTGTGGGTTTGGGCTGAACCTTTTGCTTTGGCTCTCTCCGGGTGTGATCAAGGTTGGGCCGATCACGATTCCGCATATTGCGTTCACCTGGTATGTGCTGATCGGATCGGTCGTTACGTTTGTGGTGGGGTCCCTCGGCAGTCTTTTGTTCCCTGGGCATCGAGCTGACAAGTCGCCGCAAAAGACTGCTGCGAAGGTCGTTATTTTATTGTTATTCGCTGCTCCTTTTTTTCTCTCATCACGCGACATTGCTGCGGAGACTCAAACGGACTCTCATGAGAGCTACGATTTCAGTGCGGTTTCTACGCTGTTGAATGAGGCGATAAGCACTAAGAAGCTTCCGGGTGCAGTGGTGCTTGTCAATCACGACGGGAAGACTGTCTTTGAAAAGTCGTACGGGAATCGCGCGCTTGAACCCACTGTGGAACCGATGACGGAAGATACCGTCTTCGATATGGCGTCGCTGACGAAGTGCCTGGTTACGGCTACGGCAGTGATGCAGCTTTATGAGGCTCATAAGCTTCAGTTCGACGATCCAGTGGCGAAGTATCTGCCCGAGTTTGCGGCAAATGGGAAGCAGGCGGTTACGATTCGGGAGTTGCTGACGCACTACTCGGGTTTGCCAGAAGATCTTGACCTGAAGGATGCGTGGGGACTTGTCGCTCCTGATAAAGCGGAGGGTGTGCAACGGGCGATGAGCGCCTCCTTGGAGTCTCTGCCGGGCACGCATTTCAAATATTCTGATATCAACTACATCACGCTTGGCGTGCTGGTGGAAAGAATCAGCGGACAAGCTTTGAACGAGTATGCGCAGGAAAAGATATTCAATCCATTGGGGATGACGCACACTCGTTATCTGCCGTTTCTGAGCGCGTGCGGGGTCAAGGAGCTTCACGGATCAGCCGTGTCTGTTCCCTCTCCGTTGCCGGTCGCGACGAATGTTTCTTGCAAGTCTGATGGCTCTCCGGGGAGTCGAGGTGGGTGGGTTCCTGGTGTTTGGATTACCAATATCGCGCCAACCGCGTATGACAATGAAGGATCGGCACTCACGAATCCGGACTACGACAGATTGCTTCGTGGAACAGTGCACGACCCGACTACACGAAGAATGGGTGGAGTTGCCGGACACGCGGGGGTGTTTTCTACAGCGGGAGATATTGCGTTGTTTGCTCAGGCGCTGCTCGATCGATTAGCGGGAAGACAAAGCAGTTTTCCGTTGGATCAGGCGACGCTCAAGTTGATGACGGAGCCGGAACAACCCGCTGGCGCGGTTTCAGGGGCGACGATCTTTACTGCAGATGGCAAGACAACGACCGGAGTGGCAGCACGGGGATTCGGGTGGGATATTAACTCGGCGTTTTCGCGGCCGCGCGGTGAGGTCTTTCCAATTGGGAGCTTCGGGCATACGGGATTTACCGGGACTTCCCTATGGATGGATCCAGGGAGCGACAGCTTCGTGGTTATTTTGTCGAATGCAATTCATCCTCGTGGAGCGCCACCTATTTCGGTGTTGCGAGGGCAAGTAGCAACTGCTGCCGCTCGCGCGCTGCGAGTTGGCGCTGAGCACACGACCGCGGTTGTTGACTCTCAGACACTGACGGGAGTGGATGTGCTGGAGGCCACTCACTTCGAAGCCCTAGCGCAGGCTGCAAAGCGTCATGGCAATCATCTGAGGCTGGGGTTGCTGACGAACCAAACCGGACTCGATCGTGAGGGTCGAAGGACTATCGATATTGTGCAACACAGTCTTCCTGAGGTTGAACTGAAGACGTTGTTCTCGCCTGAGCATGGCCTTCTCGGGACAAAAGACATTGTCAAGATCGGTAACGATGTGGACCCTGCGACGAATCTTCCTATCCTGAGTCTTTATGGCGCAAAACCTGAACAGCGCCATCCGAGCATGGAGTCTCTGAAGGATCTCGATGCCGTGGTGATCGACCTGCAAGATGTCGGCGTTCGGTTCTATACGTATGAGGCACTCGTCGGATATTTTCTGGAGGCCGCGGCGCAGGCGCACATCGAGATTATTCTGCTCGATCGGCCGAATCCCAACGGTGGTATAGCTGTGCAGGGACCCGTGTCTGATGCTGGAGCGGAATCTTACAACAACTACATGCCGATGCCCGTTCGCAATGGAATGACGCTTGGAGAACTTGCCCTCTACTTCAACAGCGAACGACGAATTCCCAGCGCAACTTCGAACAACATCCTGGTACCTATCCATGCCCAGCTGACTGTTGTGCCGATGCAAAATTGGTCAAGAGAACAATATTTTGATGAAACGGGGCTGAAGTGGACAAATCCAAGTCCAAGTCTTCGAACTCCGGCGGCCGCTACTCTGTACCCTGCGGTGGGCCTGACTGAAATGACTAACATCTCAGTCGGTCGTGGAACAGACAAGCCGTACGAGCATATTGGAGCACCGTACATTAATGCGTCGGAGCTTGCTGCATACCTAACCGGGCGCAAAATTCTCGGCGTGAGCTTTGTGCCGACGAGTTTTGCCGTTGCGGAGGATTCCAACCACTACCCCTCGCATGGGAAGACGATCCCTGGAGTCGCGTTCACCATAACAGACCGACGCGCATTCAATTCCCCGGAGATGGGGATTGAACTGCTTAGCGCGCTCCACCATCTTTATCCCGAGTTTCAGTTGACCAAAGCCGCATATTTGGTCACGAATGTGGATACGATGCAGGCGCTGACGAATATGGACGATCCACGTAAGATCGCGGCCGGATGGGAGAAGGACCTGAGCGCTTTTGAGCACCGGCGCGAAGCTTACCTGCTCTACAAGTAGCCTGGGCGTGGCCCAAACTGTGTACGTTCCCTCTATTCGAGGAAGCGATATTTATGGTTTCTTCGCTTTATTTCCGTCACAATAGTGGGACGAAGTGTAAAGAAGGATTCGCCGATGCCCCGCATTAACTTTCAATTGCAACTTGCAGCTCTCAAAGACAAGCTTCTCGCCATGGCGGCGCTCTCGCAGCAGGCTCTTTCGTTGTCGTTGGAGGCCTATCTGACTGGGGATATGAGTCTTTGCGACCACGTGAAGGAGATTGAAGCGGCGATTAATACGGCTGAACGTGACGTAGATGAGATGGCTTACGACCTGCTCGCCAAAGAACAACCGATGGCGATCGATCTCCGCTTCATACTGTCAGTGATCAAGATCAACGGCGATCTGGAGCGGATTGGGGACCAAGCCACCAATATCGCTTCGAGAACTCAATACCTGCATGAGTCGCCGAAGATCTCTCTGCCGATCGATATTCCGGATATGGGCGAGAAGGTTGGGGTCATGATTCGACGCGCAATTCAATCGCTGCTGGAGGCCGACGCCAAGCTGGCAGAGTCTGTACTTGCGATGGACGATGAGATCGACGACATGAATCGCGATGTTCAGAACGAGCTGATTGAGGTAATGCAGCAACACCCGGTGGTTAGCGGACAGGCACTGAATGCGATCATCATCTCGCGTAACCTGGAGCGAGCAGCGGACCACGCCACCAATATTGCCGAGGACGTGATCTTCTGGGTTCGCGGCTCCGATGTGCGGCACAAGCTCTCGCTCGCTGAGGCAGACTGAGTTTTCGGGTCGTGGGATGACGTTACGGCGAGCGACCTAAAAGCGATTTTTAGAGCTGACAGGACTTCTCGGCCTTGACGTGCGCTTCTCGTGCAACTAACCTCAGAGTATGGTGAGTACGTCTCCACGAATGTCACTGGCTTGTCGCGCGTGTTGTCACAACTGCGTGCGTCGTTGCCTTTGCTCATGTCGTGGACTTACCCAATAAGTCTCGATTCTCTCAGCAAAGTCAACAGCGCCCACTGACACACAGTGGGCTTTCTTGTTTCTATCGCAGACCAAAGGATACTCATCATGGGCACCCCCATCGCTTCCCCCGTAAAAGAGACCAAAGCACAGAAGTCCGAGCGTTTGAAGCTGGCAAAAAATCCGTGGGAGGCATGGGAGGAAGTTCGGCAATTTGCCCGGGATGGACGTGAGTCCGTACTTCCGGAGTGGGCTGGGCTCTACTTCAAATGGTGGGGCATTTATACGCAAGGGGATGGCGTCGGAGCCACCGGAGGTGTCGGCGGCGAGGGGAAGGCCACCGAATACTTCATGATGCGTATCGGCCTGCCAAACGGCATCCTCAACAGTTCACAGTTGCGCGTCATAGCTGATCTTACAAAGCAGTACGCTCGAAATCTTGCAGACATCACGACGCGGCAAAATATACAGCTGCACTGGCTGACGATTGATGCGTTGCCCAGGGTGGTCGATGCATTGACCGCCGTGGGACTGAGCCCGAAGGGCGCATGTGGGGATGTAGTTCGCAACGTGACAGGCTGCCCACTGGCAGGAATTGATGGGCATGAGCTCATCGATGCTTCTCCGCTGGCCGTAGAGATCGCACACAAGCTGACGGCGAATCCTGATTTTTATAACCTGCCGAGAAAGTTCAAAATCTCTGTTACCGGTTGCCCTTCGTGGTGCACCTATCCAGAGATTAATGATCTTGCACTGACCGCAATCAAGCGGGTTGTCGATGGCAAGGAGGAGATCGGCTATACGTTGCGCGTGGGCGGAGGTCTTTCGACAGAGCCCCACCTTGCGGTACGTATCCCCGCATTCATCCGGCAGGATCAGGCATATGCGGCTGTGCATGCCGCTGCCGAGGTATTTCGCGAGCAGCAGGAGCTTCGTGAAAACCGCGCCAGGGCTCGCATTAAGTATCTCTTTATGCGTCACGGCTGGACGGCGGAGTCCTTTCTCGAAGCGATCGAAGCTAAGCTTGGGTACAGATTGGATCCAAGTCCTGTCAGCGAAGATGTGGTTCCTGACGATATCTATCGCGATCATATTGGCGTCGCGCCGCAGAAACAGCTTGGATTGTCTTCGGTGGGCGCCAGTGTTCTGCGTGGACGCATCTCAGGTGAGCAGCTTCATCAATTGGCCGAACTGGCTGAACAGTATGGCAGCGGTGAGTTGCGCACGACGATCATGCAGAATATTCTCATCGCGAACGTGCCACACGCGAAGACCGCGGATCTGGTTGTGGCGCTCAATGGGATGGGATTGCAGGTGGATGTTTCAGCTTTCTGGCGCGGGGCGATCGCCTGCACCGGAACTGAGTTTTGCAAGCTGGCGATTGCAGAGACGAAGAGCTTTTCGAAGTGGTTGGTCAGTGAAATGGAAGAGCGACTTCCGGCGTTCGATCAGCAGATCAAATTACACGTAACAGGTTGCACCAATAGCTGCGGACAGCATTGGATCGCTGACATCGGCCTCGAGGGCAAGAAGTTAAAAAAAGACGGGAAGACTGTAGACGCCTTCTATTTTTGCGTGGGGGGGGCGGTGGGTAGGTTTGCACGAACGGCCCGTCCGCTGGGCTATCGAGCCGCCGCAGACGATGTACCGGACGCAATTGAGCGGCTGTTGCGGGGTTATCTCGCAGCGCGTCAACCGGAAGAAGACCTGCGTGCCTACTTCGCTCGCATGGATGACGATAGTCTACGCGCTCAGCTTGCAGGTACAGTTGTCGAGCCAGTCGACCGCGATGCTCCGCCGGTTGGCGCTGGCCGTTTTGCGCCGGGAGAGTAACCTAGTTCGATGGATCTCTTTCCTATTTTTCTTAAAATTGCAGCGCGGCCATGTGTTGTCGTTGGAGCCGGGAATTTGGCCGAAGCGAAGATCGATTCGCTGTTGGCTGCTCACGCTAAAGTAACGGTCATTGCACCGAAAGCGCGTCCTCGCGTTGCGGACATGGCCGCTGCAGGTGAGATCGAATGGCTAAAGAGGGAGTATGCTGCGGGCGACTTGACGGCACAGTTCCTGGTGGTTGCAGCGACCGATAATCCTGTGGTGAACCGAGCCATTTTCAAAGAGGCGACCGAGAAAAACATCCTCTGCAATGCGGTTGACGACCCGCCGTTTTGCGATTTTTACTTCCCTTCTGTAGTGCGGCGCGGAGATCTGCAAATCGCCATTTCGACTGCGGGAGCAAGTCCGGCGCTAGCCCAGAGGTTGCGCAAAGAGATCAACGCGCAACTGCCGCTTGACGTTGGTGATTGGCTGACGGACTTAGGCAACCTGAGGCGTGAGGTAACGCAGATTGAGCCGCTCAATGAAGAGCGTAAGTGGCTACTTCATCAACTGGCGCAACGCGAAGTGTGTGGATACGAGTCCTGCCCGTCTCGCCTGCTTGCCCGCGAACATGCTTTAAAGAATCCGCTCCCCGAGAAGAAATCGTGAACGCTGCTGCCCAGCCTGGAACTGTCTACTTAGCAGGTGCAGGTCCCGGCGATCCTAACCTGCTTACGCTCCGAGTACTTCGGTTGCTTGAGACCGCCGATTTGATCCTACCGGACGATCTGGTATCCGCTGAAATTCTCTCGCTCGCCCACGTCGGTGCAGAGATAATTCCAGTGGGGAAGCGCTGTGGGCAGCCGCGTATTACGCAAGCCGAGATCCACGTTCTTATGCTGGAGGCTGCACAGGCGGGTAGGTCCGTGCTTCGGCTGAAGTCCGGCGATCCCCTGATCTTTGGGCGGGCTGGCGAGGAGATTGGGGCCTTGCGGGAAGCGAAAATCCCATTCGAAATCGTCCCAGGGATTACGACGGCGTTTGCTGCGGCAGCAAGACTAAAAACTCCGTTAACAGATCGCAGCGCAGCTTCGAAATTGATTCTCGCGACGGCTCATCATGCGGCGGAGAAGGTGGATCTGAAGCCGAAGTGGACGGGGGCCCTCCCTGAGGAGGCCACGCTGGTGATCTACATGCCAGGCCGTAAATTTCGTACGCTCGCCCAGGACCTAATTTCTTCCGGGATCTCGGGCGAGACGCCCTGTGTTGCGATTAGCAAGGCGACCGCGGCTGATGAGCACGTTTACATTTCGACTCTAGACGAACTCGACGATGAAGCTGTTGGTCCTGCTCCCGTGATCCTGCTGATCGGACATGCCATTCAAGTGCCAGACCAAGGTTCTGGTAGCTAGAAGGCCGGCTAAACTTTGAATCTGCGGCGAATCGCGCCTGCTGCGCCCACCATTCCAGTCAGCACCAGAACATAGCTGGAAGGTTCCGGAACAACCGAGATTGGCGGCGGAGGTCCGCTAGGAGAACCTGGTCCGCTGGGAGAACCCGGACCACTAGGAGAACCTGGTCCGCTAGGAGAACCCGGACCGCTGGGAGAACCTGGACCGCTGGGAGAACCTGGTCCACTGGGAGAACCGGGACCACTGGGAGAACCGGGGGTGCCAGGAGGTGCGGTCACTCCTTTTCCTGGTCCACCGGGGGCCGCACCACCGCCACCACCGTAGCCCGGGTTGTAGACAGATGGGCCGCCTGGAGTCTCGGGTGAGACGTCCCCATAGGAAGGAGGAGGCGGTACGTCGTTTAAGGCGACCATTTCGCCTAGATCGACCGGCTGGAGATCCAGACCATCCTCAAGAGGGAGCGCGGAGTGGAACGGACCTGGGGTTTCCTCTGCCACGAGAGGCTCATCGCCGCCACCATCGGGCAGAACACCGCAAGCCAAGTTGATGTGGTGGAGCGTTTGCGGGCGGGTCATGCGAGGGCCCCTTGCGACAGCGGGCACCAGCTTCGGCTTAGCCGGGGTCATCTTGTGCTGAGCGTACAGCTTGGCGCGGCGCTTCGCTGCAGCTATGCGCTGGACCTGGCGGGAGTGTGCGAGTTCACGGCGGTACGCGACAAACCATCGCTCGCAATCGGTCGACGCGCTGATGCACGATGCCGATGCGCCTACAAAGATCACCAAGAGCAGAAGATACACAAAGCGACGCATAATTCACCTTAGGAGATTTCGTCCTTCTAATAATCACTGGACGAACGTAAACGTTGATGCAATCAGTGGACCAAATCAGATTGCAACTGAACCTGCCAAACATTGCAGTATTCGGGTAAAAACTTTACGCGATTGGGAATATATTACCCTGCATTGGCGAATTGTTTTCCCTTTTCCTCTCATTCTGTTTACCAATGTGGGAATCTCGGCTGGAATCTGGATGATCTCCACCGCAATTCTTTGCAGGCCGACCACCAAATTAGGACTCAGCACAACATTTTCTTCGGTTTTGCGTTCTTATAATCAGGACGCCGGGCCCTCCCAAGGAACGGGTTCTGTAGAGCCACTGACGCCTGACGGCGTACTGGGCTTTGCTCAGGAGATTTGAAAATGCGCTTTCTACGCTATCTCGCTTTATTCGCCATCCTGATCGTTCCGGCGGCACCTTATTCTCATGCCCAGGTGTCGGTGGGCGTCGGCATTGGTGGCCCCGTCTACGGTGGCTACGGCTATGCTGCTCCCGCCTGCTCTTACGGGTACTATGGCTACTACCCTTATGCCTGCGCACCTTACGGCTACTACGGACCGTCTTGGTTTAGCGGCGGTCTCTTTATTGGTGCCGGCCCCTGGTACCGTGGCGGCTACTATGGTTACCGCGGCGGCTGGGGCTATGGATACCGTGGCGGATACGGCTACCGTGGCGGCGTAGGCTATGGCTATCGTGGTGGCTATGGATACCGGGGCGGCTACGCCGGTGGGTATCACGGCGGCTATGGTGGCGGATACCGGGGAGCGTCTGTTGGCGGCGGATACCACGGCGGCGGTGGCGGTGGCGGATACCACGGCGGTGGTGGTGGTGGCGGATTCCACGGTGGTGGCGGCGGCGGTGGATTCCACGGTGGTGGCGGCGGTCACGGCGGTGGCGGACACCGGTAACTGTTCGTCGGTTGACCTATGAAAATGGCTGCTGGCTTTGTGCCAGCAGCTATTTTTCTTTAATACGACATACCAGAAACTCAGACTCCAGCCTTCCTAGGCCAGTCGGCTTTCGGCCTGCTTGGTGGCTTCGTAGATCTGGTCGAATGACTCGACGGCGTAGAGCACGGGTTGCATCTCGCTGGTCTGGAACTCCTGGTCGAGGACCGAGTCGAGGTTGAAGTCTTTCACTTCGCAGCCGCCGGCGAGAACCCGGGTACATTCGCCATGGGAGGAGATGAGGCCGCTGCCGTAGACCTTGATCTCGCCGTTCTGGCGGATAAGGCCGAACTCGACGGTGAACCAGAAGAGGCGGCCCATGCGCTCAAGCGCTACCGGATCGGTGAGGCGGGCGCAGATCTTTCCGTAACTTTCAAGGAAGTCGGCGAAGACGGGGTGGGCGTGCATGGGGACGTGGCCGAAGACATCGTGGAAGATGTCCGGCTCCGGGGTGTACTCCATCGAGTCGCGCGAGCGGAGCCAGGTGGTGGTGGGAAACATGCGGGCGGCGAGCATCTCGAAGAAGGCATCGGCAGGGAGGAAGCCGCTGACGGGGGTGGATTGCCAGCCAGTGCGCGGTTGGAGGAGGGCGCTGACCTCGGAGAGATTGGGAAGCTGATCTTCGCGGAGGCCGATCTGCTGGAAGCCGTCAAGATACTCCTGGCAGGCGTGCTCACGAAGCTGGGGCATGCGGCGGGTGACGAGTTCGCTCCAGATGGCGTGCTGCTCCGGGGTGTAGTCTGCCCAAGTTTGTTCGATCAGATAGGGCGCGGCCACGTTCAATTTGCCCTGTGCCAGATTCAGCGGTGAGGTTGCGATTCCCATGGGTTGTGTACTCGGCTCCTTGTGGTCCTTGTGCCAGCAGAAGGATACATCTTTATCACGACGATTGTGTCAGTTTGGGTACCCGGGGTCCCCCCCAGGGGGGCGGTATTTTGCGCGCAAATTACTTATTTTCAGGAGCTTACAACGTACACATCACTGCAAATTATTCATTTTAAATGGCTTGCGGCTAAAATACTTGTTTTCAATGCGTTGACGGTATTTCTGTTTCGTACTTGCATGAAAAAACCCGGCCTTCGCCGGGTTTTTCTTTATCTCTTGAGTATAGCTGGCGGCGGTGAACTCGTGCGCCGCGTGTATCTGCTCGTTTGTTATGGAGTTAGGCGGCTTTTGGGCTTGACAGACCAAATTATCCGCCTCCGGGCGGATGTCTGTTGGGGCGGGTGCGAAAGTCAGACGTCGGGTGAGTTGCGCGACTAAGCAGGAACGTAGGTTAACCGAATCACATCCTCGCCAATTCGGTCGCTGGAAACAAGGCGGAGTGGCGGGCGGGGGCCGGTGAAGAATGGCGTGCCGCGACCAAGTACGACGGGGTGGAGGTAGAGTCGATACTCATCAATGAGACCAAGGTTGGTTAGGCTTCCTGCTAAGTCTGGTCCGGCAACTTCAATCTCTCCAACTTGCTGTGCCTTCAGCCCACGAATCACCGCCTCGATATCATCCTCGACAATCGTGGCGTTGGGCCCGACCGACTTCAACGTGCGCGACACAACCCACTTCGGCTGGCTCCGCCACACCCCCGCGAACTCGTGTTCCTCCGTGTCCCAGTCCGCATCTTCTTTGTCCCAATAACGCATGACCTCGTACATGCGGCGACCGTACACACTGCCCGTCAGGTCGCGCGCATGCTCCATGAAGTGACGAGAGACCGCCGGGCTTGGCCTACCAATTGCCAGATGGTCGACGTAGCCATCCAAGGACTGGTTCAATGCGTAAACGAGCTTTGCCATGGTGCAAAACCTCCGCCCAGAGTCTTCAGAAATTTTCGTTTCGTGAGCCGACTTTTATGGTGCAAATCCTTCCTCATCGCGCGGCGACCTTTTGCCGTCGCTGCTCGCTCTTGTTCATCATTTCACTCATATCGAAAGTTGGATGTATCTCGAATAACGACCCATACTTCAGACTGGGATGCCGCGACATGAGTTGAATGGCATGATTCATGTCCCGCGCCTCAAGCACGAGAATTCCGCCAAGCTGTTCCTTGGTTTCCGCATAGGGACCGTCAGTCGTCGCGACTTTCCCATCCTTCCAATGCAAGGTCAATGCAGTTTCTTGAGGCTGAAGAGCTTCTCCACCAACAAAGTGCCCATTGGCGCGCAGATAGTCGTCGTACTCAAAACATTCGTCGAACATGGCGTTTCGCTCGTCCTCGGTCATGCTCGCGTGTTTTGCCGGCTCGTAGTATCCCAGACAGATGTATTTCATTGAACCTCTCCTTTGTTGGTCAGCGGCGCAACCTTGCACGCTGGGTCATTCACCTTATAGTCGTCGGGCCCAGGGAAAATCGACAGCGGAGCCGGTTTTTAATTTCAATTTCGCGCAGCCGCCCCGCGAGGAAACAGCGCCTCCGAGTCCACCCGAGCCAAGGCGAGCGCCTTCTCATACTGCAGGCTATCCGGAATCAGTCACCAGGTCTCCTGATGGATATTCGGGTTGGATGCGGTTATCATTTCAGCCGGTCTGAGTTCGGCAAAACCAGGGATCGGCAAATTTAGGATCTGCAAAATTAGGGAGGTCACATGAATAAGAGACTCTGTTGTGTGCTCGTCGCATCGATGGTCACCTGCGTTGCTGTAGTCGCACAGACGCCAGCGACCGCATCGCCTAATCCGATCACAGCCAGCGAAAAAGGGTTTTACGGAGTGGTCAGCGGTGAAGTCATTGCTGGAGCCGAGAAGATGCCGGAAGAAAACTACTCTTTCAAGCCAACGCCGGATGTTCGCAGTTTTGGCCAATTGGTCGGCCACCTGGCCGATGCGCAGTACCTCTTTTGCTCGACGGCTCTCGGCGAACCGGATCCCGTGAAAGCAATCGAAAAAACCAAGACCTCGAAGGCAGACCTTGTGGCAGCGCTGAAGGAAGGCGTGGCTTACTGCAACAAGGCGTTTGCCGGTATGACTGACGCGCAGGGCAGCCAGATGGTGAAGATGATGAACTTCGATGTGGCCAAGCTTTCTGTCCTTTCCATCAACACCGCACACACCGATGAACACTACGGGAACATGGTCACCTATTTACGTTTGAAAGGCATCGTTCCCCCAAGCAGCGAAAAACAGGCTAATCAGGGACAGAAGTAAGATCGCGTGGGTTCACTTGAAGACTTTTGCGAGGCTCCCTTGTTACTTTGTCAGGAGTCGAGGCAGCATGTCGCCATAGCCCCAGATTGCTGTGCCGGCAATGCCGGTTGCATAGCCAAAGTACAACACCAGTTGATAGAAATGGGGCGGTTCCAGGACTAGCTCGATTTCGCGTTGCACTGTTGCGAGGCCTTGTTTCAGCGCAATCGCGAGCTTTCGCTGCAAGAACCCGCCGAGCCTGAAACAAGCGGCCGTGCCCACCAAACACATGACTGACCCTGACCGACTAAACCAGTCGGTTCCTGTCTTCCTCGATAGATAGTAGGAGAATGCCGCGAAGAGCCAAGAGCATGCCAGGATGACACACATCGCCACGCAGATTCGGTCCAGCTCCTTGAATAGCGACTCCGACGTGATTTGTTTCGCGTTCATTTGGTCTCCTTGCTGACCGAACGCCATATATTCAGGCCAGATCCATGGGACACGCAAGAACTCTGCGCCCCGTTTAGGTGATGCGTTTTTTGGGGTTGGGAGTAGAGAGCTAAAGAGCCGGATCGCGAGAGTCAACTACATTTTTGCGCGGAGAGGCTGCGAAGGCTCCGTGTGAGGCGCCATCCCGTTGTCCCCATCGACGAGGTACTTCTTGAGCAGCTCATGGTGGAGACAGTAGAGAGCCAGTTCGAGACGATCGGAGACGCCGAGCTTGTCGTAGACCTTGCGCAGGTAGTTCTTGATGACCTGCTCGGTGGTGCCGATCTGGTAGGCGATCTCTTTGTTGCGCATGCCGCGGGTGATGCAGCTGATGATGGCCAGCTCCTTTTTGGAGAGCTTGGGCTGGACTTTGGGGTCAGTGAGGCTGGTGGCCTGGGAGCGGTAAGCCTCGATGACCCAGCTGATGGACTGGTTGTCGATCCAGGTCTCGCCCTCGGCGATCTTGCGGACGCATTTGACGAGCAGGTCAGGGGAGATGGAGCGAGGCACGACTCCGCGAACGCCGCGACGGTAGAGCTCGACGGTGTTGGCTTCGTCGGTCTCGGTGACCTGGACGATGAGCTTGGCTTCGGGCGCCTGGCGGACGAGCTCGGGCACGGCATCGATGGTGCCGGAGATGAGCTGGCCCTCGAGGAGAACGACGTCGGTGGGGTAGCGTTGCAGGGCGGCGTAGAGGTTCTGGAGCGTTTCCACCTGGGCGACGACGCGGATGTCGTCTTCGAGCGCAAAGACCTTCTTCATTCCGACGCGATAGATCGCTTGCGAATCTGCGAGGATTACGCGAACGCCGGCAGTATGAGTGGAATCCTCTTCCGGGGCCTCTTCGTTGCTACGGATTGGGTCAAAGTTGACTACTGTCATAGATCAAGCCTTTAAAGAATATTCGTCGATCACTGCAGCGGCTTTTTTCGTTCCATTCTGCAGATAGTGGCGTACGACGCGGCCAATGCAGTGTATGGTGACATCGTTCGTTGTGCCCATGACGGCTGCGGGCATCGCTATCGTGAACTCAATTCTGCTGTCTACCCGCGGCAGGTTGTCACTCACAAAGAGGAGCCCATTGGCAGAGATGTTCTCGGTCATCGCTTCCAATTCACCCTGCTCGGTTTGAATCCGAATAGGGAGCCTCATTGGAAAACGTACCGCCGTGCGAACTGGATTCTCCCCATTTGGCATTTGCCACTGAGCCACTCGTCCTCCTCCGTGCCTGAACTGCGGATATGACATAAAACACCCGAAAAACTGCCAATGACTGACACAGTGGAGTTTACCCCAGCTTTCCCTCTGCGACAGTTTTTTTATGAATGCATTGTTATTCCAATGGGCACAGCGCGGCGGAACTGCCTACCCAGAGCTGGTTGCGATTGTGGTCGACCCCCATCATCAAACCACGGCCGAGGCGGACCAGGGCGATGGCCGGCTGGAGCGTTTCGCCGTCGGGCCAGAGGTACATGATGCGGATTTCGGCCTGGGTGGGGCCATGGGGAGTGTCGATGACGGGCTCAAAGGAGACACGCTGCTGGAGGAGGTAGAGGTGGCGGTCGGCGACGGGGATGGCGTCGAGGTCGTCGTCGGTGGGGGCGAAGTGGATTCCCTTCCCTGCGAAGGAGTAGAGCGGCTTGAGAAGGAGCTTTTCGCGGTGTTCGGGAAGACCGGAGAGACTGCGGTTGGCGTACCAGTCGTCGAGGAAGACGGCTTTGGGGACGGAGGGATGGTCCAGGTAAGGGAGGGAGAACTTGCTGATGCGGAAGTACCAGTTGGGGTGGCCGGCCCATTCGACGTCGAGCTCGTCGCGGTAGCCGAAGGGGAGCTGGATGTTTTTGCGCTCCAGTTCGTCGACGATGGCGCGGTTGTAGATGCGGTGGATTGGGATCTCGCGGCCATCGCGGAGGTAGAAGAGGCGGTTGCCGTGTTTTATGAGCCTGGTGATGTCGACGGTCGCGATGCCTAGCTTGTCCTCGTAGATGTTGAAGTCGGGGAGGGTTTTTTGGTGGGCGGGGTCGATTTCGAGGAGGATTACGTTCTCGGGGGCGTGGTTGTTGAGGATGACTTTGGCGAGGAGCTGCCAGTAGGTTTGCTCGTTGAGGCCGCCGAGGTGCCAGGTCAGCCCGGGATCGAGGTTGTAGGCTTCGATGTACTGGGGGGCGAGGGTGTCCTGATAGCCGAAGATGGAGGGGAAGGCCTGGAGTTCGACGAGCTTTGGGCTAAGGGTGCCGTCGGGATTGCGGACGAGGCCGAAATCTACGGTCATGAAGTTGGGCTGGGGGTTTTCGTTGGGCATGCGGTAGTGCGCGGGGACGCACTGCTCGGAGGCCTGCATGTAGGCGGGGTTGTCGAGGAGCTGGTGGGTGAGTGCGGCGCCGGTTTGGGTGAGTGCGCCGATGAGGGATTTGGGGAAGAAGCAGGGTGTTTCGGCAACGCGAAATTCGATGTCGGTGCGGCAGCGGCGGCTGAGACGGGCAAGGAGGTCTTCGTATTTGGCTGGGGTGAAGTGGGCGTTGAACCGATCGCGATAGGGCTGCAGCATGGGAGCTAGTGTAGTCGCTGTTGTGGTTGGCGGACGCGCTGATTGCGTGGGCTATGCGGCGGATTTCCGCTCTGTCGTCCATGGTTGACTGGAACGGAAGAGGACGCTACCCCAAACGAACAGCAGCGGGAAGAGTTCGAGGGTGTAACGGGGTTCCGAGTTGTCGAGTGTGAGCAGGAGTGCGCAACGCAGAACGACAAAGCCAACCATGGCGGCGGCGAGCGTGGCGTGTGGGCTCCATCCGTGTCTTCGCCAGAGCCAGAGGCCGATGCCGCCAAGGATGAAGTAGGCGAGATTGAGCGCGGCGGAAGCGTAGGCGAGGAGAGTCTTGGCACGGTATTCGTGCCAGTTCCACCAGTCGAGGCCGATCTGCATCATCTCGGGACGCGGGCGGAAGAGCATGTTGGCGAGGCGGGCTACGGGGAGAACAATATAGTAGCGCAGGGAGCTGGCCTGAATGCGCTGCTGGGCGAGGACTTCGAAGCGTTGATCGAAGGCCGGGGTGGCGTTGTCCTTCTGGTTGTAGTCGGAGAGGAGACCGGCAGTCTCGGCGTATTGATCGTCGGAGTCGAAGGCTCGGGTGGGGAGATCGCTGATGCGGAGATCGGTGCTGTCGTAGTTCCAGTAGACCTGCTCGGTGTCGGCGAAGTCGATGGCCCAGGTACGGTACCAGTGTTGAAAGCCTTTGGGGATGGACTCGCCGGGGTCCGTGGCGCTGCGGGGAGCTAGGGGCTGAAGTACGTGGAAGGTGCGATAGTTCCTGATGGTCCAGGGCGCGAGCGGGAGGAGGATGCAGATTGCGGCGACGATGACTGGGCGGAGTTTACTTAGGAAAAGAGTGCGCTCAGACTGTTGCCAAGCGATCCAGATCATCGCAGGGATAACGGTTGCGGGAAGGAGGCCTTGCTCTGGTCTCAGTAGAACGGAGTAGGCCATGGCGGCAGCGATCATCCAGAGCCAGCGGTTGTAGCCGGCGCCTGCGGATCGCCAGCGTTCGAGGCTATAGAACGTGAGGGCGATGGTGAAGAGGGTGGGGGTTTCGGTGAGCGGCGCTGCGGCGTAGATCGCGGTGAAAGGACATATGGCGGATAGCCATAGCGCGGCCAGTGCAGCGCGTCGTCCGAAGAGCCTGCCTGAGAGTGCAGAGAGCAATATGCAGGTGAAGAGGTCGATTGCTGACTGCAGATACAGGATGGGGTGGTAGCGGTCGAAGCCGAAGATACGAAAGCAGGCCGCGAGGAACATCGGGTAGCCCGGGAGGCGAATCAGGGTTGGGCGGGGACCGTTTGGGCCGACGCTGAAGCCGTAAACGTCGAATTTCAACCAGTTTCGGGCGATGCCTCCGTAGATAAGTGTGTCGCCTTCGATGCGGCTCGCATGGGCCACATACCAGAGGCGCAGTGCGAGCCCTGCCGCGAGGGGGAGTGCAACCCACAGAGCTGTCCTCAGCTTTCCCTTGGTCATGTCTTTTGCATCATACTGCTGGAGCGCGCAGATATTGGTTGGTCGCGTTGACTCGGGGGTTTCGCCTGCATACGATGAGACATACCGCATGCGCAGAGTCGCCATTACTCCTCAATGAATAGACAGGTCTTCTACGATCCACAACGCAAGCGCTGGAAGCGGCTGCGCAGAATCTTTGACGTGCTCGCCCTTCTGGGATTAGTGCTAGGGACTGTCTTCGTGATTGGCCTGATGCGGATGAAGCCGTTGCCGGAGCTGTTTCTGCGTGCGCAGAAACGAAACTATCGGGCGCTGGCGAACCAGACTACGCCGCTGTTGAAGCCGGGACAGAAGCTGCATCGGTCTGCTCACCGAAAGACCGATGTGAAACCGGGCGATGTTCCCCTGAACTCGGGCGAAGGTCTGCGGGCGGCTTATTACGTGGAAGACGACCCGGCGAGTTACTCCTCGTTGAAACAACATATTTCCCAGGTCGACCTGCTGTTTCCAGAGTGGCTGCATGTGGTTACGACGAATGGCGAGGTGGTCTCTTATACGCAGGACAATCGCGCATATGACGTTGTAGATAAGGCGGGTGTACACCAGGTCGATCGCGAGGGCAAAGTTGAGCGAACGGTATCTGCCAACCATGTGAACCTGGATATCTTTCCGCTCGTGAACAACTATGACCCGCGGAGACAGATTTGGGCGCCGGAGGTTTCAGGATTTCTAAGCAACGACGCGGCACGCGCATCTTTCGTTCAACAGATTCACAACTTCCTGGCAGGAAATCCGACCTATCGCGGGCTGTCACTCGATTTTGAAGAGATTCCGACGAGCGCGCAGCCTGGGTTCAGGGCCTTGATTGCGGCGTTATATGACGACTTTCGTCCCCGCAATCTAAGGCTCTACGTGAACACGCCGGTGGGGGATGACGACTGGGATTTGAAGTTCATGGCAGACCACTCCGATGGTCTGCTATTGATGAACTATGACGAGCACGAGACTGATAGCGCACCGGGACCGATTGCCTCGCAGGACTGGTTTATCGACAACCTGAAGAACGTGTTGAAGACCGTTCCGAAGGAGAAGATTATCTGCGCGTTGGGCAATTATGGCTACGACTGGATCACGGCGTTGCCTCCAGAGGAGCGGGCGGTTAGGAAGGGCACGAAAAAATCGGTTGCGAAGAAGGCTGTTTCGGAAAAAGTAATCGCTGCCCACGATCTTTCGACACAGGATGCGTGGCAGGCCGCGGAGGACTCCGGATCAGAGATCGATCTCGACGACGACTCGATGAACGTTCATTTCGCCTACGACGACGAAGATGCTCGTGTTCGTCATCAAGTGTGGTTCCTTGATGCTGCAACGATTTTGAACCAGATGCGGGCAGCTCGTTCGCTGGGAATACAGACGTACGCGTTGTGGCGGCTCGGGCAGGAAGACAACTCGATGTGGAAGATCTGGGACCATCCGTTGCAGGTGGACCCGGTGAAGGAGTTGGCGCAGGTTGAGCCTGGATACGACGTCGATACAGAGGGTCAGGGGGACATTCTTCGTGTCACGCGCAAGCCGCAAACTGGCGAGCGCGTGGTGACGCTGGATGATGACGACACGGTGCCGCTGGAGTACCGGATGGTGACGCAAGAGTCGATGTCCTCGTATCCGCTCTCGTATACGGTAGAGCAGTACGGCTATCACGATAAGCAGGTGGCGCTAAGCTTCGACGACGGTCCTGATCCGGAGTGGACGCCGAAGATTCTGGACATCCTGAAGAAGTACAACGTGAAGGGTACGTTCTTCATGATTGGCGAAGTCGCCGAGGACTACGTCGGTGTGATGCAGCGGGTCTTTCGCGAGGGTCATGAGATCGGCAATCACACGTGGTCTCATCCGGACATCAGCGAAATCTCGAACCGGCAGGTGGATCTTGAGTTGAACCTGACCGAACGGCTGTTCGGATCGAAGCTCGGGGTGCAGCCGCTTTATTTTCGGCCGCCGTACTCGATCGACCAGGAGCCGGATACGAACGACCAGGCTGCTCCAGTGGAGAGGATTCAGGGCCTGGGTTATGTGATCGTCGGCAACAAGATCGATACCAACGATTGGGACGAACATCCGCGCAAGTCTCCACAGGAGATTACTGAGAGCGTCTTTCAGCAGATTGAGGACATGAAGACGAAGCCGTGGAATCGCGGCTCGGTGATTCTGCTGCACGATGGTGGTGGGGACCGCTCTGCCACTATTGAGGCGCTGCCGGTGCTAATTGAGGCGCTGAAGGCGCGGGGTTATGAGATCGTTCCTGTGTCGGAGCTGGTGGGCAAGACGCGCGCTGAGGTGATGCCGGAGTTGACGCCGCATCAACGGTGGCAGGCGCGGGCTGATTCGCTGACGTTCTTCTTCTACAGCTTCTTCCACTATTTTGTGGTGGGTGTGTTCTTTGTCGGCGATGTTCTGATGAGTGCGCGGCTGATCATTATCGGCGTCTTTGCAATCATCGATCGATTCCGCAAGAGGAAGAACTTTGCGATGCCGGAGTATCAGCCGCGGGTTGCGGTGCTGATTCCTGCTTACAACGAAGAGAAGGTTATCGTGCGGACGATCCGCTCGGTGATGATGTCGACGTATAAAAACATTCGCATCATCGTGATTGATGACGGCTCGAAGGACAACACGTTTGACGTGGCACGCGAGGCGTATCCGGCGGACATTGCGTCGGGCCGGCTGACAGTGATGAGCAAGCCGAACGGGGGCAAGGCGGATGCTCTGAACTATGCACTGGAGCGGATCGACGAAGAGCTGTACGTCGGCATCGATGCGGATGGCGTGATTGCGCATGATGCGATTGCGAGGCTGGTGCCGCACTTTGCTAACCCGAGTATCGGGGCAGTGGCGGGCAATGCGAAGGTCGGCAACCGGGTGAATCTGTGGACTCGGTGGCAGGCGCTTGAGTACATCACTAGCCAGAACTTCGAACGGCGCGCGCTGGATTTATTCGATGTTGTCATGGTGGTTCCTGGCGCGATTGGCGCGTGGCGGACCGCGCCGGTGAAGGCTGGCGGAGGGTATCACTCGAATACCGTTGCCGAGGATGCCGACCTGACCATGAACCTGCTGGAGCAGGGATACTGTGTGATCTACGAGGACCAGGCGCTCGCCTTTACCGAGGCTCCTGTGAATGCGGATGGGTTGATTCGGCAGAGGTTCCGGTGGTCTTTCGGGATTCTGCAGGCGATCTATAAGCACAAGGGCGCGATCAGCAAACACCGAGCGATGGGGTTGTTTGCGCTGCCGAATATTTTGATCTTCCAGATCATTCTGCCGCTGGTGTCGCCGTTGATCGACCTGATGTTCGTGCTTGGGATCTTTCACTACATCATCGATAAACACTTTCATCCGGAGACAGCATCGGCGGATAGTCTTTACAAGTTGCTCGCCTTCTTCGCTGCGTTTTTGATCGTTGATTTTGCGGCATCGGCGCTTGCTTTTGCGCTGGAACGGAAGCATCCGGCGAGCAAAGGCGACGGGTGGCTGCTGTTCCACATCTGGATTCAGCGGTTTACCTATCGGCAGCTGTTTTCGGTTGTGTTGTTCAAGACGGTGAAACGTGCGATCGACGGCAAACCGTTCAACTGGGACAAGCTGGAGCGGACCGCGCAGATGTCGAAGGCGACCGAGAAGCTTACTGAGGGCGCTTAGCTGATTGGTGGGCTCGATCAAACGCAGCGTGCGGTGCATCCAATAGAAGACGCACTGTAATTTCTCTACTTCACGAGCGACGAGGGAGTATGACTCGCGCTAGAATCGACGCGTTATGGCTACTATGAACCTTACCCACTCCGCCCCGGCAACCTTGCCGAAGATACCATTTTCCAATGAGCCGTTTGTTGACTTTTCGACGGCTGAAAACAAGCGAAAGATGCAGGAGGCGCTGGCGCGGGTTGAGAGCGAACTCGGCCGCGAGTACGAAATTGTCATCGGTGGCACGCGGTTTAAGACCGAGGGTAAGATCGTCTCGAAGAACCCGGCACGCCCGGCACAGGTGATTGGGATTCATCAGCGGGCAGCTGCTGCGCATGTTCCAAGCGCGATGAAGGCCGCGCAGACGGCGTTTCTGACGTGGAGCAAGGTGCCTGTGGAAGAGCGTGCCGCGCTGCTGTTTCGTGCAGCGGCGTTGATTCGCGAACGCAGCTTTGAGTTTTGCGCGTGGCTAACGCTCGAGGTGGGCAAAAACTGGGGCGAGGCGGATGCCGATGTGGGCGAGACCATCGACTTCTTGGAGTTTTACGGGCGCGAGGCGCTACGGTTGGCAGAGGCGAAGACGCCGATTCAGTTTCCCGGTGAGCGGAACCAGTTGCGCTACATTCCGCTGGGTGTGGGTGCGGTGATTCCGCCGTGGAACTTCCCTTTTGCGATTATGGCGGGAATGACGGCAGCGTCGATTGTGACCGGAAATACGGTGATTTTGAAGCCGTCTGTCGATGCACCTACGATTGCGGCTAAGTTTTTTGAACTGCTCGAAGAAGTGGGGCTACCGGATGGCGTTGTGAACCTTTGTCCGGGCGAGGGACCAGAGTTTGGGAGCGAGGTTGTCGCGCATCCGCAGACTCGGTTTATTGCGTTTACCGGGTCGAAGGCAGTGGGGCTGGAGATTCATGAGCGTGCCGCAAAGACAATGCCAGGGCAGGTATTTATCAAGCGGACGATCCTTGAGATGGGCGGGAAGGACTCGATCATCGTTGAGGCAGACAGCGATCTGGATGCTGCAGTGGATGGAGTTGTTGCGAGCGCGTTTGGATTCAATGGGCAGAAGTGCTCGGCTTGTTCGCGGGCGATTGTTGCGGCGGATATCTATGATGTCTTCTGCGACCGGCTGCAGGAGCGCGTGGCGAAGATCAAGACGGGTGACCCGGCAGAGAATGTTTATACCGGGCCAGTGATCAGCGAGAAGGCCTACCGGAAGACGCTCGATTACATCGAGATCGGCAGGAAAGAAGGCACCGTGCTGAACGGCGGGCATGCGATTGAGACGCCTGAGGGTGGATACTACATTGCCCCGACCGTGATTGCGGATGTGGCTCCTACGGCTCGGATCGCGCTCGAAGAGATCTTTGGACCGGTGCTGGCAGTGATCAAGTCGAAGAGCTTCGACGATGCGCTGACGATTGCGAATAATACGGAGTATGGGCTTACGGGGGCAATCTACACAGGCTCAAGGGAGAAGCTGGATCGGGCGCGTGAGGAGTTCAATGTGGGCAATTTGTACTTCAACCGGAAGTGCACAGGCGCGATGGTGGGGGCTCATCCGTTCGGTGGTTTCAATATGAGCGGAACCGATTCGAAGGCGGGTGGTCCTGATTATCTGCTCCTGTTCACGCAGGCCAAGAGCATCGCGGAGAAGATTGGACATGCGAGCCCGGCGCAGGAAAAGCAGTCTGAGCAGATGGGTATGTAGAGACGGGGGCCTTCGACCTGTGAGAAGGAAATCCACCCGTGAGACCACATCCGGTTAGACCGCGACTACTCCCGCTGTCCGCACTGTGGCGCGGTGTACGGAACCGAGTTTGGTCTGTGCCTTGGTCATGGCGGGTCCCGATGATATCGCCCGCCATGTGGTTGCAGTGAGTGTGCCGCACAAACCTGTGGATTATAGTTCTCTATGGAGAGATCGCATGAAAGCAGCAAGCATAGTAGCACTGGCCCTCGTTCTCGTCGTGTCCCCGATTCATGCGAAGGACAAACTTGCTCCGCTCCCGGCCAGCGTGATGGCTGCAAAAACCGTGTACATTGACAATCAAACGGGGCACGCAGAGATTGCAGACCGAGCCTACGATGCATTAAGTAAGTGGGGGCGATTCAAAATCTTGAAGGACGCAAAGGACGCCGATTTGGTCCTTCGGTTCACAGCAAACACCAATGGCAGGCCCACCCCACCAGGCAATGATATAGACGTATCACCTACCCCCGTAGTTTTTTCTGTACGCGACCAAGCTAATAATGAACTCTGGTCTGTATCTAAGAACAAGCCTCTTCATAGTCAAACGCGCCTAGATATTGATGAGTTCAAAAGGCGAATTGAAGAACAAGAAAAAGGCAACTAGGCTCTGCAAAGCCTACTGCTACAACTTGACGCTGTTCTGCTGATTATCCTGCGGCTGTCAGGCTGATTTCATTTGGATCAGGTGTCCGGCCTTGGCGGCGGCCTCGGCCAACACGCGGTGGTGGATGGTGAAAAGGGCGAGTTCGAGCCGGTCGGACACCCCTGATTTGTCGTAGATGCTCCGGAGGTAGTTCTTGATGACCTGCTCCTTGGTACCGAGTTGCTGCGCGATGTCCTTGTTTTTGCAGCCCTGAACGATCAGCGCGACGATCTGCATCTCCTTGGGGGTCAAGCGGTCGCGGACGCGGGTGCCGACGCTGTCCGAGGTTTGCATGGTAGTGACGTTCGCGCGCTGCACAAAGCGCTGGCCACGGGCGACGCGGCGAATGCAATCGATCAAGACACTTCCGCCGACGTTGCGATGAAGGATTCCGTCGAAGAGCGCGGCTACCTCCTCGGGCACAAGTTCGGAGTTTTCGGCCACCAGAACGGTGCGGCTGCCTGCGGCCTGGGTGCGGGCGAAGAGATCCTTCAGTTCGAGACGCAGACTGGAGGAGAGCAGCACGACCGAGCCGCGCAGGCCATCGACTGCGACGAAGAGCTTCGGCACGTCTTCACAGTGGGCAACGATCCGCATGTCTTCCTCGAGCGACAGCGTTCTGGCCGCGCCTGCGCGGAAGATCGCCTGGTTATCAGCGAGAATAATTCGGTTCATAAGTGTCGTGGTCTCCTGCCGGCAGCAAACGTCGCAATCGCCCTGGCTATTCCCTTATCGGTGGACTGCAACGGAGACGAGGTAATGTCTACAATTCGGACAGCTTTTGGCTGTCGATGCCACTTTTGCGGCAGAAATCGAGCTTGGCCGGCCATAACTTTCTGAACCTTGCGGGCATTTGAGCTAATCGAATTGTACGTGGGGTGTCTCGAACCTCGTCTTCGAAGTATAAAGGGATATGCCTAAGCCAATTTTGCTAGCTATCGACGACGACACCAGCGTACTGGAAGCGGTTGTCCAGGACCTGCGTCGGCACTACGGCCAGGACTACCGCATCGTCCGTGCCGCGTCCGGCGGTGCTGCCCTGGATATCTGCCGCCAACTCAAGGAGCGGAAGGATATCGTCGCGCTCTTTCTCTCGGACCAGCGTATGCCGGGAATGACCGGGGTCGACTTTCTTCAGCAAGCCTTGTGCATCTATCCCAACGCCAAGCGTGTTTTGCTGACCGCGTATGCGGATACCGAAGCGGCCATTCGCGCCATCAATTCGGCCAAGATCCATTACTACCTGAATAAGCCCTGGGACCCGCCGGAAGAGAAGCTTTACCCGGTGCTGGACGACCTTCTGGAGAGCTGGAAGGAAGGGTACAGACCTCCGTTTGAAGGAATCCGGGTGGTGGGCGTCCGGTGGTCGGCGATGGACCACGCCGTTCGAGACTTCCTCTCGCGCAACCGCATTCCCTACCAGTGGTTGAACCCGGAGACAAATCCGGATGCGCTGGCGTTGCTGAAGGACAAAGGCATCGACGATACCAAGCTGCCGGTCATTCTGTTTGGAGACGGCACCGCGCTGGTGCAGCCTACTTCAACCGAGATGGCCAACAAGGTGGGTCTGCGCACGCAGGCGCAGCAGGAGTTCTATGACGTGGTCGTAGTAGGCGCGGGGCCTGCTGGGCTCGCGGCGGGCGTGTATGGGGCCTCTGAGGGGCTTCGGACGCTGGTGATCGAGGCTGCAGCGCCTGGTGGGCAGGCCGGTTCGAGCTCGAAGATTGAGAACTATCTTGGCTTTCCCGAGGGACTGAGCGGGTCTGAGCTGGCAAAACGGGCTTATCTCCAGGCCAATCGGCTGGGAGCGGAGTTTCTTACCCAGACGGTGTCCTGCATTCGGTCGGAGAACCAGTACCGCGTTGTGACGATGGCGGATGGGCAGGAGGTTACGTGCCATGTCTGCCTGCTGGCTACCGGGGTCGACTACTGCAAACTGGATGTGCCGGGAGCCGATAAGCTGAGCGGGGCCGGCGTTTACTACGGCGCGGCGTTGACCGAGGCGATGTCGTGCAAGGAAGAGATTGTGTACATCGTCGGCGGGGCGAACTCAGCAGGACAAGCGGCTATGCATTTCTCAAGGTATGCCGATCATGTTCACATGCTGGTGCGCGGGAAGTCGCTCGAAAGCAGTATGTCGAAATATCTGATCGACCAGATTGAGGCGACACCGAACATCACCGTCGAAACCGGCACGGAGGTTATCGGGATGGGCGGAGATACTCACCTTGAGTGTCTGACGCTGAGGACGCCGCGTGGGGAAGAGGCCCGGCAGGCCAGTTCCCTGTTCATCTTTATCGGCGCGGCTCCGAAGACCGATTGGATGCCGGCGGAGCTTTGCCGCGACAGCAAGGGATTTATCCTCGCCGGTCCGGACCTGAAGACGCAATCGCCCAAGTCGTGGAAGCTGGAGCGCGATCCGTACCTGCTCGAGACGAGCGTTCCCGGCATCTTTGTCGCCGGCGATGTACGATTCAACTCGGTCAAACGATGCGCCTCCGCCGTCGGCGAGGGTTCCATCGCAATTCAGTTTGTGCACCAATATCTGGCAACACTTTGAAAGGCAACTTAACCAATAACCCGATGAGCGAACAAACCCAAATCGTCCAAAGTCGTGTCGTGGAAAACCTAAATGATGAACTGCTTGCGCTGCTGCGCAAGGTTCCCATTCTGTCGTCGTTGCGAGATGACGAACTGCATTGTCTGGATGGAGTACGGGACTTCCATGTCGACAGGGGCGAGGTTGTTACGCGACAGGGCGAACTGGCGCACTCTTTTTGGATATTGCTTGACGGCGAGCTTCGGGTCCATCAAAAGACTGCCGAACAGAACGAATTCACACTTGCCAAGATTGAAAAGGGCAGCGCTTTTGGCGAGATGGCGCTCTTGAGCAACGTTCCAAACTCCGGGAGCGTTGAGGCGATGGAGCCGAGCCATTTGCTCGAGCTGAACGAAGACCAGTTCTGGAATTTGATGACCAGCTGCCCCCAGGTCCGTAAAGCGATTCTTGGCAACATGGCATATCGTTTCCAAAAGCTGCAGAGCACCCAGGTGCAACAGGAGAAGATGGCTTCGCTGGGCACGCTCGCCGCGGGCCTGATGCATGAACTCAATAATCCCGGTGCGGCGGCCCGCCGTGCGGCTTCGCAGCTGCGGGAAAACCTTATGCGGTTGCATGAGATCTCTCTCAAGTTCAAAGAGCGTGACTTCACCAAAGATCAGAAGGAATGCATGTTCGACATGCAGAAACAGGCGCTGGCGCCGAAGCAGCCCATGATGATGAACTCTCTCGACCAGAGCGATGCCGAGGAGGCGCTGGCCGAGTGGATGGAGTCGGCAAACATCGAGAACGCATGGAAGATGGCTCCGACACTGGTTTCAATCGGGATGACTGCAGCGGAGCTTGAACGCGTGAAGAATGACTTCGAGGGTGCGTCGCTGGGCGAGGCGTTGAATTGGCTGGAGGCAATGGCTTCGAGTATGCAGCTGGTCGGCACCATCGAGGAGAGCATCGGGCGGGTGACGGATCTGGTGTATGCGGTCAAGTCGTACGCCTACGAAGGCAAAGGGCAGAAGCAGACGATCGACATCAACAACAGCATTCATGCGACGCTGGTCATTCTCGGGCACAAACTGCGCGAGAAAGAGATTGTGCTTGAAAAGAATTTTGCGCCGGATCTTCCTCCGCTGCATAGCGAGTGCACTGGGCTGAACCAGATCTGGACGAATCTGCTGGATAACGCGATTGATGCTGTGCCGCAGCACGGCCGTATCAGCGTGCATACCTGGGCGGAAAACTCGAAGGCCGATGCAAAGAATCCGCATATGGATCTCTGCATTAGCGTGAGCGATAACGGTTCGGGCATCCCGCTTGAGAGTCAGGAGCACATCTTCGATCCGTTCTATACGACCAAGCCTGTTGGAGTCGGTACCGGGATAGGTCTCGGCATCGTGCAGCGCATTGTTGATCAGTACAACGGCGTCATCCGGTTCACTTCCGAACCCGGGAGTACGGAGTTTGTCGTGCGCCTGCCCAGCGATAGCTAATAAAAAAGATCGAGCGGCGCAAGACTATCGATGATGACAACATTTTTCGTCGATTAGCGTTTACTCCTTCAATCGCATCCCGATTTTGAGGGCGCGAATGAAATAGCGAGGACGCTATGAAGCTCTCTTATCTTGCATTGCCTGTTGCTGCCGCGGCTTGTCTTTTCACGGCCGGATGTGCGTCACACACCGCCTACTATGCTTCGCCACCGCCCCCACCACCGCCTGGTTACAACAGTGTTCCTCCATTGATCGCAAAGGCTGATCATGAAGGATTTCGCGCCGGGACAGAAGACGGCGCACGCGACTTGTATAACGGCTTCGGATACCATCCACAGCACGATCGTAAGTTTCATGGCACACGGGGCTACGACGCCGCTCTAGGGCCTTATGGGCCGTACCGCGATGCGTTCAGGAGAGCGTATGTGCGCGGCTACGATCAGGGATTCCGGCGCGGCTAGACGCGTTTGGCGGTGGTCCTCTGCATCGTATGATCGATGCAGGAGACCACCGTGACGCTGACGCCTTTTCACATTGCCTTTCCAGTCGACGATCTAGACGCCGCTCGCACGTTTTATGGAACGACCCTCGGTTGCCCGGAGGGGCGCAGTTCGGCGCAGTGGATCGACTTCGATCTCTTCGGCCACCAGATCGTCGCGCATCTGAAACCTGGCTCCTCGAACGGTAAGGCTCACCATAATGCTGTCGATGGACACGATGTTCCGGTCCCTCACTTCGGCGTGGTACTCCCAATGGAGACTTGGCAGACGCTGGCTGAGCGGCTTCGAAGTGCTCGCGTTGAGTTTGTGATCGAGCCATACATCCGCTTTAAAGGCGAGGTGGGCGAGCAGGCGACGATGTTCTTTCTCGATCCTGCGGGGAATGCGCTTGAGTTCAAGGCGTTCGCCGATATCGGCCAGCTCTTTGCGAAGTGATCGCCCCCATGGCATCGTGAGATATGAGAGCGAGGACATGCTGGATCTCCTCGAAAATGCTCAAAACCCCTTACCTATATCGTTTTAGTTCGTATAGACTTCCAGTGACTCGTAAGCAGGCGATTTATTGTTTCGGGAGCAAGTCGAAGTCAGCTTGAAGGAGCATGGATGTCATTTTGGCAACAGTTCAAAAGATTTAGTGCCTTGTCGATTGTGGTTGGATTTGCTGTGGTGTCCTTTGGTTCTTTGCCAGCACACGCCCAGGCCAAACCGGATACCTCGAAGATGCCGTGGATGAATAAGGCACTCTCGCCGGATGAGCGCGCCGATCTTGTAGTCCACGAGATGACCCTTGATGAAAAGATCCAGATGGTTCACGGAACAGGTTGGGGTGTTCTGCGTCCGCCAGATCCCGTTCCTGCTAAATCGAACTTCGCCGCGGGATACATGGAAGGCATCGAGCGGCTCGGCATTCCCGGAATCGATCTTGCGGATTCGGCTGTGGGTGCTCGCATGGCGGCTTATCAGTCACGCTATGCGACGCTGCTGCCGTCGACGCTTGGCGCAGCCTCGAGCTGGGATCCGGACTCAGCCTTTCTCTATGGCTCTGTAATTGGCCGCGAACTGCGCGCGTGGGGCACGAATATGTCGATTGGCGGCGGCGTGAATATTACGCGAGAGCCGCGCAACGGCCGCAACTTCGAGTACGCCGGAGAAGACCCGATCCTTGCCGGGACGTTGACGGGCAATCTCGAGAAGGGCGTCTTCTCGCAGCATGTGATGAGCGATATCAAGCACTATGCGTTGAACGATCAGGAGACAGGGCGCACCGTCGTCAATGCTTTGCTCGACAAGAAGGCGTTGCGCGAGTCGGACATGCTCGCCTTCGAGGTTTCCATTGCGATTGCGGAACCTTCGGCTGTGATGTGCTCCTACAATCTATACGAGGGCGACCATGCTTGCGAGAACGATTATCTGCTCAACGAAGTATTGAAGAAGGACTTCAAGTTCAAGGGCTGGGTGGTGTCGGATTGGGGTGCGACCCACAGTACCGTGAAGTCCGCGCTGAATGGGCTCGATCAGGAGATGCCTGGCGATGAGAACTACTTCAACGCACCGCTGAAGAAGGCAGTCGAAGGCGGACAGGTTCCGACGGCGCGCCTCGACGACATGGTTCATCGTATTTTGCGGAGCATGTTTGCGGCGGGAGTAGTCGATGATCCTCCGGTTCGAACTGTGGTTGATCCGTTCCGTGGACGCGACAACGCCCAACATATTGCTGAAGAGAGCATTGTGCTGCTGAAAAACTCGGACCATATCCTTCCACTGAAGGCCTCTGCTTCGAACTCGATTGCGATCATTGGCTCGCATGCGGATGTTGGCGTTCTCTCGGGCGGCGGATCGGCGCAGGTGGATGCACCGGGCGGTAACGCTGCGGATCCGAAGGCCGGTGGCTCAGGTTGGACCGAGCACATCTACTTCCCTTCTTCCCCGCTCAAAAATTTTCAAGCCCATTCGCCGCACGCGTCCGTTCGCTATGCAAACGGTGCTGATGTGGCTGCGGCCGCACAGCTCGCGAAGTCTTCTGCTGTGGCTATCGTCTTTGTGAACCAGCCGATGCAGGAGGGGATGGATGCTGTGACCTTGTCGCTGCCGGATAATCAAGACGCGCTTGTCGAAGCAGTTTCCAAAGCAAACCCGAACACCATTGTCGTGATTGAAAACGGCGGCCCGGTCAGTATGCCTTGGATTCAGCAGGTAAAGGGCGTTGTCGAGATGTGGTATCCGGGCATCGGCGGGGCGCAGGCACTGGCAAACATTCTCTTTGGCGACGTGAATCCTTCGGGCAAGCTTCCAGTCACGTTCGCGAAGGATGAAAGCCAGCTACCGCACCCGGTGGTACCGGGACTTGAGGGAGTGCCGCCGGGTCCGAACCAAGAGCACAAGGTCGCTCCGTTCGATGTGAATTACAACAGCGAAGGCGCAAGGGTTGGGTACAAGTGGTTCGAGTCGACGAACAAGCAGCCGCTGTTTCCTTTTGGCTTCGGCTTGTCTTACACCACCTACGTGTACTCCGGCCTTACTGTGGATGACGCCAAACGAACGGTTCACTTTACCGTTCGCAACACCGGCAAGCAGGAAGGCACCGAGATCGCTCAGGTCTACGTCGCTCTGCCTGCAGCCGCAAAAGAAAACTATAAGCGGCTGGCGGCATGGCAGCGTGTGAAACTGGCCCCCGGCGAATCGAAGGAAGTTACACTGCCGCTGCATCCGCTCTCGCTTACGGTCTTCAACACAGATCAAAATGGGTGGCAGCTGCTTTCCGGCGAGTACAACGTGACAGCGGGGCCGTCGTCCAGCGATACTCCGCTCAAGGCGACGCTGCACGTTCAGTAGGCATCGGCCCCTGAGTCTGTTGATCGCAGCTCAGGGGCTCATAGATCCGAGTAAACTTTACTGAGATCTATGCCTGCTCGACTCATCATCAATGCGGACGACTTCGGCCTCACCCAGGGAGTCAACCGCGCCATCGCAGAGCTTCACCGGGCCAAAGCCCTCACTTCTGCCACGCTGATGGCGACCGGCGCGGCGTTCGACGACGCTGTCGCGCATGCTCACGCTAACCCTGCTCTTGGCGTCGGCTGCCACGTTACTCTCACCGACGGCACTCCTGTTTCGCCACCGCAGAGTATTCCTACACTGATGAGCGCCGATCGCAAAACCTTTCGCCCTTCGCTGGGCGGCTTTGTGCAGATGCTCGTCCGTGGCAAGATCAGCGAAGATGAGATTGAACGAGAGGCGCTTGCGCAAGTCGAGAAGTTGCGGAGCGCTGGCATCCATATCACTCACCTGGATACACACAAACACACGCATCTCTTCCCTGCTGTGTCGCGACCACTCCTGCGTGTCGCCGAGCGCTGTTCGATCGGTGCGATTCGCAATCCGTTCGAGCGACCATGGAGTCTCGCTCTAGGGCACGGCAACCGGCTTCGCCGCCTTCAGGTGAAGCTGCTCGGCAATTTTCAGCATAGGTTCGAGAGCCAGGTACAGATCCGCGATGCACGAGTGCTCACCACGGACGGAACGATTGGCATTTCCGCGACCGGCCATCTTGACGCTCCCACTCTGCGCCAACTTCTCCATGCGCTGCCTGCGGAAGGGACCTTCGAGCTTTGCTGTCACCCTGGCTACAACGATGGTGATCTGGATCGCGTCACCACTCGACTCCGGACTCATCGCGATGTCGAACGGAAGGCGCTGCTCACCGAACTTCCTGCATGGTCTTTGCAACCAAACGCGCCGCAGCTCATCAACTATGGGGACCTTGGCGCTTAGCAGTATCTTTGTGTGGTAACTGTGAAGAGGCGAGGGAGTCTTACAGGAACTCTGTTTCGTCCAATACCCGAAGCAACGCACGCAACTCCAAAGTATGGGAAGACTATGAAGATTGGCATCACATGTTATCCCACATACGGCGGCAGCGGCGTCGTCGCTACCGAGCTTGGCATTGAGCTCGCTGCCCGAGGCCACGAGATTCACTTCATTACGTACTCTCAGCCCTTTCGCCTGAGTGGACGCGAATCGAACATTCACTTTCACGAGGTCGCGGTTTCAAACTATCCGTTGTTTGAACACCCGCCATACGACCTTGCGCTGGCAACTCGCATGGCGGAGGTGGCTGAGTTCTATTCGCTGAATCTTTTGCATGTTCACTATGCAATTCCTCATTCTGTCAGCGCTCTGCTAGCCCGCCAGATGCTCGCCACGCGTGGAATTCATCTTCCCTTCATCACTACGCTTCATGGCACCGACATCACACTGGTTGGTCTTGACCGGTCGTATCTGCCTATTACGAAGTTCGGCATTGAGGAGTCTGACGGCGTCACGAGCATCTCGAGCTACCTCCGCGATCGCACTCGCGATGCCTTCGCTATCACTTCCGAGATTGAGGTTATCCGGAACTTCGTCAACTGCGATGTTTACTTCCGCGATCCAGAACTGGTGGCCAAGATGCGTCCACGCTTCGCAGAGTCGAATGAACGGCTCCTGGTTCATCTGTCAAATTTTCGGCCGGTCAAGCGCATTCAGGACGTAGTGAAGGTCTTTGCACGCGTCGCCAAGGCGATGCCGGCGCGCCTGATGCTAATTGGCGATGGCCCTGACCGTAGTGTCGCCGAGTATCTGGCGAGGGAGTATGACGTGCAGGATCGCATTCATTTCATCGGCAAGCAGGATAACGTCAACGAGCTGCTGCCGTTGGCCGATCTGATGCTGATGCCGAGCGAGATGGAGTCGTTCGGGCTGGCCGCACTCGAAGCTATGGCTTGCAGTGTTCCAACTATTGGCACACTCGTTGGCGGCGTGCCCGAACTCATCGAGGATGGCCACAATGGCCTTCTCTTCAAGGTGGGCGACGTTGATTCCATGTCCACCGCTGCGATTGCGTTGCTGGGAGATCAACAACGCCTTGAAGCAATGGCGCGAGCGGGCCGAAAAACTGCGCAGGATCACTTCTGCGCCTCACGAGTCATTCCACTCTATGAGGATTATTACGACCGCGTCATTGCACGAACTGCATCATCGACCATGTGACTGATTGCCTGACCGGCTGCGGCGCCGAGGGGTCCCCAGGTCTCTGCTCCGGCGTCGAGAATCGGCATCAGTAGCGTGACTTTCGTTCCCCGGCCCGGACGGCTGTTAATCTCCACCGTCGCGAGATTGCCGTACAGCACCTGCATGCGCTCCCGGACGTTCCGTACCCCGATTCCATTCCCTGAACGCACCAGCCCGCTCACCGAAGAAACGTCGATCCGTTCAGGTGCTATTCCGACGCCGTCGTCTTCTACCTCCACCAGCAGGCGCCCTTGATCGGTGATGCGGCTGCGCAGGGTGACCGTACCGCCGCTGATTCGCGGCTCGAGACCGTGCTTGATGCTGTTTTCAATCAGCGGCTGCAGGAGCATCCCCGGCACCACAATGTCGAGAGTGTTGTCGGCGATCTCTTTGATGACCTTAAGTTTTTCGCCAAACCGCACCACCTCGATATCCAGGTAGTCGTCGGTGAAACGGAGCTCCTCACGAAGCGGAAGGAAGGCCTCCCGGTCTTTTAGCAGCACACGCAGGATGTTGGCGAGTTTGACGATCATCTCTCGCGCAAGCTCAGGCTGGGAACGAACCAGCGAGGTGATCGAGTTGAGCGTGTTGAACAGGAAGTGCGGATTGATCTGACGCTGGAGGGCGTCGAGTCGTGCCTCGAGCAACAGCCTCCCCTGCTCTTCCAGTTTTCTTTCGACTCGAACTGCGTTCCAGATCTTGAGCGGAATTCCGACGACAATCGGCGCAGTGGCGCAGATCAGCAGTTGCACCCACCACTCTCTCGAGTTGAGTTCGAAGAAGTATCTGGGGAAGTAGTGCGACAGCGCGCTGGTTGCGAGTTGCATGCCAGCCACCAGGAGCAACAAGAGAATCTGGCGATCGAGCTGCGGCCGGCGCAGATTTCGCGTCACCCATCGGTAGATGCTCAGGTCGATCATGGGCGAGAACGACCACACGTCTTCCGGGTCGGCGAAGCGGCCGAAGGCTCCAAAGATCGCGGCAATCGAAAGGTTGACCGGAAGAGCCCAATATTCATGGTGGAGCACCGCCGGGATCGCCAGCGTTGCCCCGCCAGCCATCGCGGCCAGGGGTCCGACCAGAATTCCCAGAAGAATCGTGGTCTCGAAGGATAAGTCGGCCGCCAGAAAGTTCGGCACCATGGTCCGAACCAAAACCCCCAGGGTCAGTGGAGCGCAGATGATGATGACCAGCCACACTGTCTGCCGAGGAGTTCGGCGCTCCAAAAGGAGAAGATTCTTGAAGCTTCTGGACCGCGCCAACGAACTCGAAACCGCCGCGGCGACGCCGAGTTCTATCAGCAACGTAATCAGAATCAGCTTGGGATCGGGCTGGGTCACATCATTACTTTACGCCGGTCCAGCAACTTCGCATCCAATAGGCTGGTTATGCAATCTAATCGGCATGAAGCAGGAAACGTATAATCAAGAGATGCCGTTCGCCAGTGTGACCAAAATAGCCGACGCCGAATTTCCCACCCGTTGGGGACAGTTCCGTATTCTTGGCTTTGAAGGCGTCATCGAAAACCCCGCTGCATGCAACGACAACATTCCGCCACCAGCCGTACGGGTGGAGGGAGCTGTTGCTTTGGTAATGGGGGACATTCACTCGGCACCTCCGCTTGTACGGATTCACTCGCAGTGCCTCACCGGAGACGTCTTCCACTCCTTACGCTGCGATTGCCGGCAACAGCTCGAACTTGCCATGGCCCTGATCACCGACGAAGGCAACGGCATTCTGCTCTACGAACAGCAGGAGGGACGCGGCATTGGTCTGATGGCCAAATTGCGCGCATATGAGCTCCAGGATAAGGGTCTGGACACCATCGAAGCGAATCTCGAACTTGGTTACGAAGCCGACTGCCGGCACTTCGAGCTGCCTGCACAAATCCTCAAGCAACTGGGTGTCAACGAGGTGCGGCTCATCACGAACAACCCTGAGAAAGTAGAAGCATTGGAAGTTGCCGGAATCAAGGTGGTTGAGCGCATCTCCGCCGAGGTGCCAAGCGAACCGACCAATGAGCGTTACCTGCAGACCAAGCGCGAGAAGATGGGCCACCTCGTCAACTAGCTCAACCTCGAAACACGGCTGATTGAGGGTGGTGATTCATCCAATCGAACCAGTAGTCTTTGTGCGAGTCGATTTTCACTAAGCAACGTCCTGCGAGCTTTCCCTCTACCGCGCATCCCTGAAAGTTCCAGATGCTGCCGGTCTCGACGTCGCTCATTCCCTGATCGGCTGCGCCTCTGGCAAAGGTCAGGGGCTCATTCTCAAGCTTTCCTTCGAAGACCCTAATCGATGCTTGATCAGGCCCGACCACTACTAGGAGTGGCAGATCTCCGACCCGGTCCTGAATCAATTTTGTCCGGAGGATTGCTTCAATCGGATAGGCTTTGCTCTGGTCCGCGACAATGATCCCAAGCATCAGCTCATGCGGGCCTATTCCGGATTTTGTCGTGTCCACCACCGTTGGTGTCCTCGCGACATGTTTCTCCCAGTCTTTTGGGTCGTACTCCGCCGCATACAGAGCATCCGATTTCAGTACCTGGCCGTTTCGCTGCTCGCTCTTCCATAAAGCGAAGCTTAGCTCGTCGCTATGAACCAGCTTCAGTTGCTGACCCTTCAACGGGCCGAAGATTGCCTCGCCCGTGCTTTGCTGCCAGATGCTATTTGTCTGTTCGTCTCTCAACAGAGCGTTTCCGTTGTTGATTCCCGCCAGGCGAAAGTGCAGCAGCTTCCCTTCGACGATGCGACTCCACACCAGCCCTGTGTGGCATAAGGTGCAATACGTCACGGCGATCGGGGTCCCGCCCACTGTGTCGTTCACAATATGGTGATAGCCCATGGTTCGTATCGGATAAGCCCGCGCCTCGGTTCCCACCCTGACCGCCAGCACCTTGTCATCCGAATCGATCGGCGCTTCAGCCGCACTCTCGAAAGAGGGTGAGTCGTACGGATGGAACATCTTTTCGAAGATGTTGACGTGCGTGAGAATCGCACCGGCGAAGGCCACCATAAACAGGCTAGCAATCGCAACTCGAGCTCCCAGCTTCGCCGTCTTCCACACTCTCAACATCACCAGCAGAACTGCCCCGGCGCAGAAGCCCGCCAGCCATGGGCCAGCGTGACGAACGGTCAGAGCGATCTCGAGTTCCCGCGCACCCTGCGGGCGAAACGGGCGAATCACAAACATCGGAATCATCACACACGCGGCTGAAATGGCGGCAAACACTGACGCCAATGCGAGAAAATATCCGGTCTTGCTCCTTACAACTTGAATCTCCTGCGTCTCTGGCATGTTCTTCCTCGCAGCGATTCAACGCGACCAGGTGGGGCGAGTCAACCATGCAAATGGGCGAGCTTTCGTTCCACCTATGGGATGATCTCGATCGTTATTTTAGAGAGCCTGCGGATCATTCCGCCCGCAAACCCATTACGACCTTCGCCGTAGTGACAGCCTGCCCGACGTGTCGCTGCGTATGCTCTGCGCAGTGAACGAGCAGGCCGCCGACTGTACTCGGCAACATCGCACGGCCGACACCGCACGGCTCTTCGTAACTCTGCCGCGAAATCATCAATACTCGCCGTCGCGATTCGCCCAATCCGGCTTGCACCTCGGCCAAGACTACCTCTGCAAAAGCGCCGTTCTCCATCTCACTGGCGAGCGCGTCCATCTGGTCCCCGCTCAAGGTCCTTCCCTCTGCGTAGGTCAGCAGGCGGTCGAGGCTTCGCGCTATATGCCGGAGATGAAACGCTACGGGCGCGATTCCGAATGGTCGTGCATTCATTCCCACATCGCTCAATCCGGCGCACCATCGCTCGATGTCCTCGGCCGCGAGTTCAAAGGCGTGCAGCACCTGTCGTCGCAGCGCGTCCACCTCGGTCAGCGTCCCTCGCAGCCATGGCTCAACCATCAACTCCCCTCCTGTCGCTCTACGCGAAAGCCGTAGCAGCCGGCACTCCCATCGCGAACCATCACATAACGCACCAGCGGATCCTGCATCATCTTTTCGATGGTTGTCTCCTGCGATCCATCGGTCACCATCTCGCGTCGCCGCACGAGCTGGTCTCGATCATATCCGTCGAGTACCGCGCCGAACCGCAACAACTCGGAGGGATACCCTTTCTCTTCGACGTAACGCTCACACGCCTCTTCGTGAATGAATACCGGCCCTGGCTGCCGTATCGGTGCAACTTCATCGAAGGGATTCAATGTGAACAGAAGCCTTACATCCTGTCCGACCACAAACGGCCGCAGGCAGTGGCGGCAGGGACCATGTCCTGTAGCCACCTTCGCGGTGACCGGATGCCCGTATCCTGGCGACACTCTCGACGTTCTTACCTTCTCCGCCAGCTCGCTCGTAATCGCAATCATCTTCAATTGGCTCATCTCAGCTCCAGTCGTTGTATTTATCGCTGGAGCTATCTTCTGCGGTTGACGCAGCAAAAACACTCCGGATCGGTTCATCAAACTCGACATCCAAACTTAGAGCCCCTTCGATCGGCGAAACTCCCTCACCACGTCGGCTACATCTTTATGCTCGGAGTCGACCGCGTAGTTCATCGCGCGCACCTCGTCTGCACTCACCTTGCCTGCCAGCTTGTCCATCGCGACCTGTATTCCGGGATGCCGCTGCAACGAATCTTCGCGGACCAGCGGAACGGCCTCGTACGGCGGAAAGTAGTGCTTGTCATCCTCGAGAACCACAAATCCCAGCGCGCGAATTGGTCCGTCGGTCGAGTTGCCCGCTACCATATCTACCTGATTGCTCGACAGTGCGCGGTAGAGCAGCCCTAGGTCCATTGTTCTCGGTTCGCCCGCGAACTTCAGTCCGTAGGTTGCTTCGAGTCCTCGTAACCCGTCGGGGCGTGATTGAAATTCATACCCCACACCTAATCTCCATCCGTCCGGTGTTGGTGCGGTCTTTACAGCATCCGAGATGGTCGTCACGTCTAAACGCTTCGCATCGTCGCCGCGCACCACCATGGCGAAGGTGTCCTCGAATCCGAGCCCGCGGCCCAGTTTTATTTTGTACTTCGAGGCGTATAGAGCGCTCACCTCACGAAATACGGTCGCTTCATTGCGTTGACCAATGGGGGGAAGCGGTTGTTTCAGGATCGCAGTCAGAGCGGTTCCGGTGTACTCCACGTATCCGTCGATGCGCCCGCTCACCATCGCCTGCTGACAGAGATAGCTCCCAGCCAGATAGAAGCGCCGATCCACCGGCTCCCCGGTCACGGCCTCGATCTCCTGCGCAAACATCTCTCCTAGCACCACTTGCTCGGTGAAGTTCTTCGCGCCGATGGTGATTCGCGAAGACCGCGGCGGAGCGCATGCTGTCAGCCACACAAAAAGCGCCAACGATACCATCCAGCTCAACCCACGTAGACTGCGCGCAACCCGCATCAGACTCGCCTCACGGCGAACCGTTTCTCCAGCAATCCCAGTCCCGCATCGGCCACAAGGGCCAGCAACGCGGCTGGAATCGCACCTGCCAGCACCAGCCCGTTGTCCACGCTTGCCACCCCGCGAAAGATCAGCTCACCCAATCCGCCAGCGCCGATCGCAGCTGCGATGGTCGCGACACCCACGCAGGTCACAGTGGCGGTTCGCAGGCCAGCCAGAATCACGCTCGCGGCCATAGGAAGCTCAACCTTTACCAGCCGCTGCCAGGAGGTCATCCCCATCGCATTGGCGACGTCTACCAGCGCGGGGTCGACGCTGCCGATTCCAGCGTAGGTATTGCGCAAAATTGGCAGCAGAGCGTAGCCCGTTAAAGCCAGTATCGCTAGGCGCGCAGCGTTTTCTCCCAGCCATGGCACCGGCAACAAAAGACCGAAGAGCGCGAGGCTCGGGACCGTTTGCAGCACATTGGCAACGCCGATGACGGGCTTCGCGAGCGCCTGCCTTCGGGTCAGCAAAATCCCCAATGGCAACCCGATCGCCGCAGCCAACAGCATGGCCGAGAGCGTCAGCCATAGATGCTCGAATGTCAGTCGACCAATGTCGTACCCGTTTTGCCGCAGGAATCCTATCATGCGGGCACCGAACGATGTACAGAGTGAACATAATCTTTTACATGAGGGTTTTCCGAGCGTAAGACTTCGCCGGCGGGAAGGTTCGCTACTACCGCACCCTCGGCAAGAAAGATCACCCGCTTGGCCAGATACAGCGCCTCATCCAGATCATGTGTGACCAGCAAAACGGTCTTCCCGACCCTCTCCAGCAGATCTCTCAACATAGTCTGCATCTCGGCCCGTGTGAGAGGATCGAGGGCGCCGAATGGCTCGTCCATCAGTAGGACGGTGGGGTCGGCCGCGAGGGCGCGTGCAAGCCCTACCCGCTGGCGCTGGCCGCCTGAGAGCTGCCACGGATAGCGTAGATGAAACTCTTCGTAGTCGAGTCCCACTAGCGACATCACCTCGCGAACTCGTTCGGCGATCTCATGTTTGGGTCGTCCAGCCAGTTCCAACGCCATCCCCGCATTACGTTCCACGGTCATGTGAGGAAAGAGTCCAGTCTCCTGAATGACGTAACCAATACTTCGCCGCAGCGCAATGAGGTCACCGCCTTTTGTTTGGTTTCCTGGGACTAACACTTCGCCCACACTAGGCGTCAGGAGACGATTCACCATGCGCAGTAACGTGGTCTTGCCGGAGCCGCTCCGTCCCAGCAGAGCCGTCGTCGTTCCCGCCTCAAGCTCTAAAGAGACGTCGCGCAACAAGGCACGCCCATCCGCCAGCGTGTAGCTCACCTTCGCGAACTCAACGCCAACCGTGGGCATGTCTCTTACTCTAAACTGCTGCGACGGACTTGCGACGTTACTCTGCGGTGCCCGGAACCGTATCCCCAGGGGCCGGCTCGCCTGTTGTGCCGGGCTGGCCCTTCACGCGCACGACAGTGATCTTTTCGAAACCTTCTTTGAAGGTAGGAGGCTTCAGGCGCTCGGCCATCTTCTGCATCACCTCGTCGGTCACCTGGCGGTCGCGCTTTGAGTTGCGTTCCATGCATACAGCCAGCGGCACGTCGAAGAATACGGCTTGTACCTCGTAACCGAAGCTCTTGGCCATCTTGATCCACTGCCTGCGCTCATGGGGAGACAAGTTCGTCGCATCGACGTAGTTCCACGGCATCTTGGCGATCAACCGAGCGCGAAGCAAGCTGCGCAGCGTCGAAAACACCAGCCCCTGGTAGCGCTGCTCAGTGATGTCGTCGAAGAGCAGTGTCCGCAGCAGATCGCTCGACAGCGGAGTCACACCGCGACGCTTGTACCAGGTCGTCTTGCCCGATCCCGGAAGACCAATCGCGAGCACCACGTAGCCTTTTGGCGACTTAGTCGCCGTCAGCTCGGCGGGTGGCGTTCCAAGCGACTCGGGCTGGGTCTCCACCACAATCCTTGGTTCTGTCTTTAGTTCTGTCGGCGCTGCATTCTCAGCTACCGGCGCAGTTGTGCCGCCAAACGTCTCGGCAGAGGCAGCTTCGGCAGCTGGCTCTGCAACATGGTTGACCTTGACTGGCGTTGGCTCTGCGGCACGTACCGGTGCAGCCTCCGGGTAGCTTGGTCTCAGGGGAGCTGGTTGGTTCGAGGGCAACTCCTGCCCACTTTTCCCCGTGGACTCCGAATCATTCGGTCCACGTCTAGGGCGTCGTCTCATCTTTTCGCTTATCCATTCGCGCAAATCGCGCATACGACGCTTGTAACACAGCGCGGAAGCCTCCCGCAAATCGCTCGCACCTTCTGCGACACCCCGGTCGCTTCTCCGATTCCCAAAGTTCGCGCGCCTTCATCTCGTCTTTTCTCAGCGGTTTACATCGTCCTTTCACATTTCTGCAGTACTGTCGCGGGTAAAAGAGGTGAGCGATGGCTGTCGAAGTCTCCGATCTGAACCAGATGCAGGCTGCTTATAAAGAAGCTGTTGAACAGTGGATCAAGGCCATTCGCGAAGAAGAGGCGCTCGCTTCGGGCGACCACTCCGAGGCAGAGATTGACGCCTGGGAGGCAGCAGATTTCCGCGAAGAAGATTCTCGCGAGAAGGCCAAAGCGGCGAAGAAGAACTACGAAGGCGCCCTCCGCGAGAAGTTCTTCAACTTCTAACAACGCGGCGCAGCAACCTGGTTGCCACGTAACCGTCGCGATTCCGTGACGGAAGAAGTTCTGTGGATTTTGCACCGTCCTTGCGCCAGTGATAGCATCCGCTCTGATGGCGTGCGGAGCGGTTCGCCGCGCTCTACAATGGATGAACTGATCAACGAACGCAGCAAACACGATAGGAGTAACTGAAAATCATGGCAGCTGTAAAGGTAGGCATTAACGGCTTCGGCCGCATTGGACGCAACGTCTTCCGCTCCGCTCTAGGGAACCCCGACATTGAATTCGTAGCCGTAAACGACCTCACCACCCCCGCCACGCTGGCCCACCTCCTGAAGTACGACTCCATTCTCGGCAACCTGAAGCAGGAGATCACCCACGGAGCCGACTACATCGCAGTCGATGGTAAGCAGATCAAGGTCTTCGCAGAGCGCGATCCCGCCAAGCTCGACTGGGCTTCCGTTGGCGCTCAGATCGTCGTTGAGTCCACCGGCTTCTTTACTGACGCGGAGAAGGCCAAGGCTCACCTCGGCAGCACCGTCAAGAAGGTCATCATCTCTGCCCCCGCCACCAACGAGGACATCACGCTCGTGCTCGGCGTCAACGACGGTAAGTACGAGGCCGCGAAACACAACATCATCTCGAACGCGAGCTGCACGACCAACTGTCTCGCGCCCGTGGTCAAGGTGCTTCACGACACCTTCGGCATTGCCTCCGGCATCATGACCACGATTCACAGCTACACCAACGATCAGGTGATTCTCGATACGCCGCACAAAGACCTGCGTCGCGCCCGCGCCGCCGCCCTCTCGATGATTCCGTCGAGCACCGGCGCCGCCAAAGCCCTGAGGCTCGTCGTTCCTGCAATGGACGGGAAGCTCGACGGCTTCTCGATGCGCGTGCCGACCCCGAACGTCTCTGTGGTTGACCTCACGTTCGTCTCTGAGAAGCCCATCACCGACAAGTCCATCAACGAGGCTCTGAAGAAGGCCGCCGACGGCGAACTTAAGGGGATTCTAGGCTTCACCGACGAAGAGCTCGTCTCATCCGACTTCAAGGGCAATCCTCTCAGCAGCATCGTCGACAGCAAGCTGACCAAGGTCGTCGGCCAGAACACGGGCAAGGTCATCAGCTGGTACGACAACGAGTGGGGTTACTCCAACCGCGTGAAGGATCTCATCCTATTCCTCGTTAAAAAGGGCCTGTAAACAACCCTGTGCCTGAGGAGCGACCTTGTCTCGTCGCTCCTTGGGCAACAATTCTGCTGCATCCTCTCTAAGCAACGGTGAATCTACTATTTTAGGCAGCGAGTCCACCTGCCCGGAATGAGCGCGCTATGGGTCGTCGCTTCCAGGAACTGGCTTTCACCCCCCTCGTCAAACAACATCAACAGGAACACGGCAGCAGGGCTCAATATGAGCGCCTGGCTGAACGCTCCGGGCCGGGAAACACACTTGGCCCCGACGAACAAACTTTCATCAGCTTGCGTGACAGCTTCTACATGGCTTCGGTAGGCGAGACCGGCTGGCCTTACGTGCAACATCGCGGCGGCCCGAAAGGCTTCGTCCGGATCATCAATCCCAGCCTGATCGGCTTCGCGGATCTGCGAGGAAACAAGCAGTACATCAGCCTAGGCAACTTCGATCACGACGCCCGGGTCGCTCTTTTCTTCATGGACTATCCCAATCAGACACGCTTGAAGATTCTCGGCCGCGTCAAGGTTCACGAGCACGACTCCGAGGCCCCGGCGCTGATCGAATCCTTCCGGTCAGCGGATAAATCTTCGGTCGTCGAGAGGGTCATCCTCGTTCACGTCGAAGGCTTCGACTGGAACTGTCCGCAGCACATCACTCCTCGCTACACTGTGGAAGAACTTCAGGAAGTACTCACGCCGCTTACTCAGAAGCTTGCAAAGCTCGATGAAGAGAACGCAAAACTTCGCGAGAAACTTCGCCGCCTATCGCAGATTGAATCCACCAGCACGACATAGCAACATTGACGCGAAGCTCTCCTTGATCCTTAATCGCTACTTGTGGCTTGATCTTCTTTATTACAAAGAGACGATGCGCGATGTGGTTCGCAATTTACTCGTTCGCAAAAACGCTGGAGCAGGGTTAGCCTAGCTTCGAAAGGTCATTCCAGGAAAGATATGATCCGCAAAAACATTCCCGGCACCTCGCCCTTCGAGCCGATCATCGGCTTCTCCCGCGCTGTTCGCATTGGCAACCACATTCATGTCTCGGGTACAGGCCCTGTCGGCGCAGATGCGGCGGACGTATCGGAGCAGACCCACCGATGCCTGGACCTCATAGCAACGGCCCTCAATAATGCAGGCAGTTCCGTGGAGCACGTGTACCGGACTCGCATGTACCTTACTCGCGCCGAAGACTGGGAGGCTGTGGGCCATGTTCACGGCAAGTTTTTCGGACAGATTCGTCCTGCCGCCACCATGGTGGTCGCCGCCGCATTGCTTAACCCAACCTGGCGCATCGAGATCGAAGCCGATGCATGGATCCCTGAATAAATACGAATTGACTTCGCTTGGCATGCTCTAAAATTTCCCATGCCCAGCGACCCCAGCCGCTCTGTCCCCAAGGCGATCCTGATCGGTGCGATCGTCGCCGCTCTCCTCGACCTTCTCGATCCGATCATCTTCTACGGGTTGCGGGGTGTCGCTCCCATCAAGATCCCGCAGTCCATCGCGAGCGGCATTCTGGGCCGCGCGGCCTATTCCGACGGCGTCCCAAGCGTTCTGCTCGGCCTTGCGGCTCATCTCTTCATTGCGCTGGCTTGGGCAACGATCTTCGTCCTCGCGGCACGTGCCGTGCCGTTTCTTGAACGCCACGCGGTCGCCTCCGGTCTCGTTTACGGGGCGTTCATCTACGTCGTCATGTATAATCTGGTGCTTCCGTACACGAACCTTTACCCCAGAGTCGACCCTTCTGCCGTGGTGCGGCTCAATAGCATCGCCGCCATGGTTTTTCTGGTCGGTCTGCCCATATCTTTGGCCAATCGCCGCTTCGCGCCGTCTTCTCGGGTATCCTCTAACTGACATGGCCAAGCTATCGATCCGCGACCTCGACCTCACCGACAAGCGCGTCCTCATCCGCGTCGACTTCAACGTCCCGCTCAAAGACGGCATCATCACCGACGACACTCGCATCCGCGAGACCCTTCCGACCATCGAGTACGCCTTGCGCCACAAGGCCAAGGTCATCCTCTGCTCGCATCTGGGGCGTCCCAAGGGAAAGCCCGTCGCGTCGATGAGTCTTCGTCCCCTTGTCGATCATCTCCGTACGCGGCTCGACCACATCCTCGGCGATGACGAAAACGTGGCCTTCTCCCCCGACTGTATCGGCGTGGTCGCCAGCGAGATGGCCCTCAACCTCGAATCCGGCCAGCCGCTTCTGCTTGAAAACCTCCGCTTCCATTCCGAGGAAGAAGCCAACGATCCCGTCTTCGCAAAGAAACTCGCCTCGCTCTGCGACATCTACGTCAACGACGCGTTTGGCAGCGCTCACCGCGCTCACGCCTCCACAGAGGGAATCACCCATTTCGTAAAACAATCCGCCGCGGGCCTGCTCATGGAAAAGGAGCTGACCTACCTCGGCAAGGCGCTCACTGAGCCCGACAAACCCTTCGTCGCAATCATCGGCGGAGCCAAGGTCTCGGACAAAATCGAGGTCATCGACAACCTATTGGAAAAGGCAGACGCCATCATCATCGGCGGCGGCATGGCTTACACCTTCCTCAACGCGCGGGGACAGAGAACGGGCAAGTCTCTCGTCGAAATCGACAAGATCGACGTCGCCAAAGCCGCCCTCCAAAAGGCAAAAGCCATGGGCGTTCGCTTCCTCCTGCCGGTCGACCACATCCTCGCGGACAAGTTCGCCCCCAACGCCAAAACGCAGGTCTTTTCCGGCGATGGCCCCTTCCCTGAAGAGCTGATGGCCCTCGACATCGGCCCCAAATCGATTGCGCTCTTTGAAGAGGAGATCGGCGAGGCCCGCACCATCATATGGAACGGCCCCATGGGCGTCTTCGAGATGCCTGCCTTCGCCCGCGGCACCAACGAGATCGCCGCAGCCGTCGCGCGCAACCACGACGCGACGACCATCGTCGGCGGCGGAGATTCGGTCGCAGCCATCCAGCAGTCCGGCTTCGCCAACCGCATCACCCACATCTCCACCGGAGGCGGCGCCAGCCTCGAATTCCTAGAAGGCAAAACCCTTCCCGGAGTCGCCGCATTGACGGAGAACCAGAGATTTCGCTAATCATCCAATGATTTTCGAGATAGCAATTCCATTTCTCGCACTGGGTTCCGCCGCCTTTCTTATCTGCGCTGCTATCCCGAAACTGCGTCGTTTCGCGTTGAGCACCTCATTGTGGTGCCTCGCCTTTGCATTTTGTTGTATTGCCGTCGTCATAGCTCTGCTATTGGTAACCACCGGTTTCGCTGCACTTCATGAGCTTTTCCACCGCCATTCGGTCATCGATTTATCCAACTCAGGCCAGACCCCGTGGGCAGGGTGGATTTTCATAATATTTTCCGTGGCTGCAGCCACAACCGGCGCTACAGCCATCACGGCTGTACATGGAATCATCACGCGGCGTTTGACCCTTGCGCTCTTTCGACTCTATCTCGCAGTGGTCAGCTTTGGAGTCGGCGTTGTCTCCTTTGCTTTCGTCCTGCTGGTATTCATCAACCTTTTATTTGATTTGTATTTTGTTGTGCCAGTAACGATTGTTGGGCTCTCATTAATGTTGTTGCTCTCCTACACGTGTTTTAAAAACGCATCGCAATTCCGCGGCTCATACCCAGAGCGCTTCCCGGTCGTCACGCACGAAGAGTTCGGTTTTGACAGACAACGTCCTGCGTAAAATCAGTCGTCGAAAAGTTTTGCCCATCACGTCATGAAAATGGAATACTGATTCGCACATGAGAAAGCCACTGATCGCCGCCAACTGGAAGATGTATAAGACGCCCAAAGAGTCTTTAGCCTTCCTTAGCGAGTTCCTTCCTCTGGTCAAGGACCACACCTCCAGCGAGATCGCAATCTTTCCCACCATGTCTTCGCTTGGTTATGTCATCGAGGCGACCAAAGACTCCAATGTGACCTCCGGCGCACAAACGATGCACTGGCTCAACGAAGGCCCCTACACCGGCCAGACTTCGCCAACCATGCTCGAAAGCATTGGTTGTACCCGCGTGTTACTCGGCCACTCAGAGCGCCGCATCTACGCCCACGAGACGGACGACATGGTCAACCTCAAGCTAAAGGCCGCACTCGAACACGACCTCATTCCCATAGTCTGCGTCGGCGAAACCCTCGACAAGCGTCAATCCGGGCTGACTGAAGCAGTTCTGTGTTGGCAGATTGCGGTCGCGCTCAACGGCGTCAAGGGGGCTTCCTGCGGCCAACTGGTCATCGCCTACGAACCAGTCTGGGCCATAGGCACCGGCAGCGTCGCAACACCGGAGCAGGCCAACGAAGCCCACGCCATCATCCGCCGCGAGGTAGCCCGGCATCTCGGCGCCCCCTGCGCCAGCTGCATGCGCATTCTCTATGGTGGCTCTGTCAAACCGGACAACGTCGCCAGCCTGATGAGTCAGCCTGAGATTGACGGCGCGCTGGTCGGAGGAGCCAGCCTGCACGCAAAATCCTTCCACGAGATCATCTCTAACGCAACATGAGCGTGAAGATCCAGCACACCAAAGCTGCAAAGTTGACGTCACACGCAGGTTGTTCTACCTGTGACTAGCGAACCACCCCAGCCTGGTCCATTGGCCAATACACAAAGGCGGCCTTACCGTAGATCAGATCCCGGTCGACCGGCCCAAAGTCGCGGCTGTCGCTCGAGATCGACCGGTGATCCCCCATCACGAAATATTCATGCCCCGGTACCGTCATCTCGGGCTGCGATCTGTCATCGGCAAACCGCTTCGGTACGTAGCTCTCCTTCACGCGTTCGCCGTTTACGATCACCTCTCCATGGTCGATACGCAAAGTATCGCCAGGCAGCGCGATCACCCGCTTGATGTAACTCTTCTCATGATCATGCGGATACAGAAATACGACCACGTCCCCACGGTGTATCTCCCCAACCCGGTAGGCCACTTTGTTGATGAATAGTCGGTCCTGGTCTTCCAGCATCGGCAGCATGCTGGTTCCCTCCACCCGAACCGGTTGGTACAAAAATATGATGATGAACGCCGACACCACAACCGAGATCACCAGATCGCGCAGCCAGGAGTGCATCGCTCCCCTGCGCTGTTCTGTCGGCTCGATCACATCTCGATCTTCTGACTCAGGCGGAATGTTTCCGTTTATCTCCACGCGATCTTCCGAATCCTCTATCATTTAGACGTACCACCCACGGAGTTGCAATCTTTGGTCTAACCACTGACTGGGCGAGCATGTAACCGCTCAACGTGGGTAACCAATTGAGCGGAGATGCATCTCATATAACCAGCAGAGGCTTCAGCCTCGTAGCACATATGAGAACTCTCCGGTCGAATCAGAATTCTCTGATTACCACAGGTCGAATAAGTTCGCCATCCCAATCATTACTCGGCGTAAACCCTGACCCTTTATGATAACTCGCGAGGGCAAACCTTTCTTGACGCATTCAAGAAGGTTAGGACTAGAATTGCCCCAGCAGAACAGTAGGATGTGTTTATGGCAACCCTTACCATGCTTGAGCAGGCCCCCACACCAAAACCCGTCAACCGTGGCGCAGCAGACTTCAACGATCTCACCACGGAGACCGCTAACGCAGCCTCGGAGGGACTGGACACCAAGTCCGCTCTCGAGATCGCCCGTATTATCAACCACGAAGACGCCAAGATTGCAGCCGCAGTCAAGAAAGCGCTGCCTGAAATTGCCATCGTCATCGATACCGTCGCCCGCTCCCTGCGCGATGGTGGCCGACTCATCTACGTCGGCGCTGGCTCCAGCGGTCGCATCGCCTCCCTCGACGCCTCAGAGTGCCCACCAACCTACTCCACTGCGCCCTCGCAAGTCCAGTACATCATGGCAGGCGGCCCAAAGGCGCTTGCTTCTGCTTCCGACGTCAACGAAGATTCACCAGAGATCGGCCAGCGCGATATCGCCCGCCGACGCCCGACCCGCAAGGACATCGTCATTGGAGTCTCCGCCAGCGGTCGCACGCCTTACGTGGTCGGAGCTGTGGAGTACGCTCGCGCTCGCGGAGCAAAGACCGCCGCGATCACCTGTAACCTCAACACCCCGCTTGCCGACGTTGCAGACACCACCGTCATCACGGAGGTCGGCCCCGAAGTCATCTCGGGTTCCACGCGCATGAAGTCCGCGTCGGCCCAGAAGATGGTCCTCAACATGATTACGACCGGCGCGATGACCCGGCTTGGCTACGTCTACGACAACCTCATGGTCAACGTGCACATGAAGAACGCGAAGCTGGTTGAGCGCGGCATTCGCGTGCTGATGAAGGTCTGCGATATCGACCGCGACACCGCGATCCGCACCATCAAGTCCGCAGGTAAATCGATTCCCATCGCGGTCGTCATGCTCAAGGCCAACGTAGACAAGATGGAGGCTGTACGCCGCCTCACGAAATCAGACGGCAACGTCCGCCTCGCCATCGATGACTCCCGCTTGGAACTCTGATCGCTAGTTAGGGTTGCCTTCGGATGGGCCACACTGTACTCCCGTCCGAAGGCAACCTTCGCAGTAAATCACCCTTTGTTCTTCCAAGGTGTTACCTGAAGAGAAGGCTGATCCTGCTCCGAGGTGATCTTCCACTCTCCGTTCAGGCGCCTCAGCGTCAGCCGCGTCGGTACGAACGACTCCAGTATCTCGGACGTCTCCTGCTCATCCATAAAGTGTTTCACCAGGCGTACGTCAGCCTCCGAGTCTGTCTGCCGCTCGATGACGATGTCCTCCATCTTTACAGTCCAGAGTCCCTTTCGCATCCGGTTGGTCGCCTCGCGATCCCGCAAAACCGCTTCTCTGCTCACGTTGCGTTGATTAAGATATCGGTCCAGCGTATCCGCATAAAAGGCAGCTTGAGCATTCGCATCCCTGGTCCGCATTGAGGACGCCCAGTTCTGCAGCCACAGCTTCAGCTCCGCGCTACTTGTCGCAGACGCAGGGGTCGACTCCGGCAAAGGAGCTGGCTTTGCCGGGACAGTCTCAGTAGCCCTCCGCGTATCAAGTTTAGGTACTGGATTCGGCGCAACTCCGACAGCTGGTGCGGCAACCGGAGCCGGAGACTTAGCGATATCGAGATGCGGCCAATCGAACTCGCGTGGCCGATAGAACTCGCCATGCGACCAATAAAAATAGCCTTCTCCAGCCGCCGCCACGAGAGCAAGCAGCATCGTCGTCCACAGCGCAAATCGCTTCCATCCGGACGTTAGATCATCCTCTATGCGCAGCCGGTAGGGAGCATCCCGCGCCTGCCATGTCGGTTCTTCTTCCGCAAGATCTGGTTCCGGGAGATCTGGCTCACCGTAAAACCTCGGTTGAGCTCTTTGTTCCGGAGCAATAGCCTGTTCAGCATCTGCAGTTTGCTCCGATTCAAAAGTTTTCTTGGCAGCTATGACTCTCTCTGGCTCGTCCTGCGAATTTGACGGAATATTCTCGACCTGCGGCTCAGACGCCAGCGCGGCAGCGCTCCATACCAAATCCGGCGCCGCAGTCATGGTCTCAACCACCGTCTCCGGAACTACAGACGAAGTCATCTTCTCTTCTGAACGCCTCGATGCTCTTAATGGGTCTACATCTGGTTCGTCGGATCTATCGACAACGGCCGTTCCTGCCGCGGACTTTCTTGCCGCGGCATAAGTCGTTACACGCAGAGCATCCAGGTCAATCTGAGCCCTGATCTGTTCAAACAGTTCATCGAGTTTCGATCGGACAACATCCTCTTGCGACGTGTCTCCCAGCAGGGCCGAGGCCTGGAAGGTCACCTCTCCCAAAATGACGGTCTCACCATTCTCCAAATTTGCATGGAACACAGTGTTGTCATTTTTGTTCTTCGATCGCGGCGACGGCCCCAATCCTCGCACGGTAATCCGATCGTCATACCGCGTCACGTCATCCGAGATCTCTCGCGAACACATCTCCAAAGCACGTAAGACCACTTCCGGATCCGGGTTTTTTACTGTTTCGCGGATCTCAAATTTCATGGCACCCCTTTCTGACTTCTTCTAATGGATGGCAGAAACCCCATCGGGGGAAGCGGACAATAAGTGCGCGTGAACTATAAAGCGTTCCGGCGCCGCGCCCACATAGTCGAACGGAAAACAGGTGATCAATGTCAGCTCTGGTCTTGCAGCAATATTGAGCACCTCTACTTTGTCTGGACTCACAATCTCGGTGGAGTCCACCACATAGTGATAGATGCCACTTTTATCGATCAGGAGAACCTCCATCTTCGCGGTAATCCTGCGCAGCGGCCGGAAAAACGAATCGCGATGCCCTGCCAGCCCCACCGTACCAAGACCACCCGGCACAGCAGTCCCTGGGATATGGCCCACTCCCCTACGTAGGCTACTCCCATCATAATCCGCGGTGATAGGCGCCGACAATGCGAGAGCGGGAATCTCAATCCTGCCAATCACATCCTCCGTCATGCGCCCGGCCGACGAGACATTTTCCGATGGCGGAGGCTCGCCAATCCGCTCAGCGAGCCTCTGCGTGCCCCTGGCCTGAACACCCAGCACCAGGCAGTATCCAACGCAAAAGAGACCACACGTCCAAAGGAGACGTTCAGCGTATGCGAGCATTCGCATTCACTACTCCCGCATCAACAGTCTTCGATTGAGAGCTGCGAAACGTCTCTGCGACGCGATCCAACGCAACATAGCAGCAGCGATAAGAGAGCAGAAGCCCACCAACCACACGAGAGGAACCATGCTGGCGGTATGGGGCAGCGCTTTTATAACCGGCTTCTGAACGCTTGCCACCTGAGTATATCGCTCTGCCTTGATACCTGGCTTGGCCTCAGCCGAGTCGCTTGGTCCTACCTGCTGCAGCGAAAGAAGCCAGAGCGTCAGCAGTTGCATGTCGTCCTGAGACAACGTGTTGTCCGAAACCTTGCCTTCAGAGGCAGGATCAACCGCGGGCACCTTCGCTGGATTCGCCGTCGCAATCGCAACCGCCTCAGCCTTCGGATAGACAAACTCTACGACCGTCGCGCCTCCCGGAAAGTACCATCCCTTGAGGTATTGAGAACCTTCAGCGGAATTGGCCCACTTCACAGGGCCGCTGCTGGCGGGTTTTTGAATCTCGCTGTTCGGAATGCCGAGAAAAGTTGAGTGAAGATCACCCTTCGTCGAATCCACCTTCAAGATGACCCGGTCCGAAAGACGATTGACAACGTGAATCGTATAGGAGCCTGGTTTCAGCGTGGCCCCCGGAATGTGTGACGGCTGGGAGATCGTGAAGTCTGCGGCGGGATTTGCCGGACCGGCAGCCCATAAGGCCGCATTAAAAGCGCACAAAGAAGCACATAATATAAGAACTTTGAGTCGCATGGTTTCTCCTTGCAGGATCAACGTACGTCCCGTGATATGCAAGATTTACGCGATAAGTTAGCCGTTGGGTTGAAAGAAAGATGCGGTAACTCAACTTTTTCCTTGCGAGTAATCGTGATCCCCGCCGACGGCACGATCGGTAATCGAATGCCTATTACCAGATTGATCAAACGTGAAATCTTATTCACTTATCGCGGATTTTGAGGAGACATGTGCAGCGTTTTGCAAAGTCGTCCGACCACTGATCAATCGCTACTCTCCTGATAGTGACAGCTCTTGTCATCTAATCGTCAGCTATACCTTTTAGATTTATAAAGTTAGATCAGGTGATTGGGCGACAAACTGCAACTCATGCTCTAATCCGCAGCAGTATCGAGAGATGCGTTCGGCTTTGGAGCAGCAGAACCACCGCCGTTACTCATTTCCACGCGAAATCTCCGTAAACTGGCAAGATGGACAAGTTCGTAGTACGCGGCGGAAACCCCCTTCTCGGTACCATCAAAGTCTCCGGAGCGAAAAACTCCGCGCTCCCCTGCATGGCCGCCGCCATCCTTACCGAAGACGAGGTCATCCTCGAAAACATCCCTCAGGTCAACGACATTGAGACCGAGCGCAAACTGCTGACCAGCATGGGCGCCGAGGTTGAGCTCGGATATGGTCGAGCCCAGCACCGCACTCGCATCAAGTGCGCCATCCTCTCCGATCCGGTCGCCAAATACGAGATCGTGAAGACGATGCGCGCAAGCTCACTAGTCCTCGGCCCTCTCATTGCACGCACCGGCATCGCGCGTGTCGCCATGCCCGGAGGCTGCGCCATCGGTGGCCGCCCCATCGACCTTCACATCAACGGCCTCGAAGCCATGGGCGCCACTATAACCCAAGATCACGGCTATCTCGAAGCTCGCGCAGACCGGCTGAAGGGCGCTCACATCGTCTTCGACAAAATCACCGTCACCGGAACCGAAGACCTCCTGATGGCCGCCACGCTTGCCGAGGGTGAATCCGTCTTCGAGAACTGCGCTCGCGAGCCCGAAGTCACCGATCTCGCTGCCCTGCTCATCGCCATGGGAGCAAAGATCGAAGGCGCAGGCACCGGAACCATCCGCATTCAGGGTGTCTCCAAACTCCACGGTGCACGTCATCGTATCAACCCCGACCGCATCGAAGCCGGAACCTTTCTCATCGCGGGAGCCATTACCGGCGGAGACCTCAACGTCGATTGCTGCGAACCCAAGCACCTCGGCGCACTCATCACAAAACTCGAGCAGTGCGGCGTCAAGATCGACGTCGGCGCCGACCACGTTCGCGTCCGCTCCGGCGGCGAACTCAAGGCCGCAGACATCACCACAGAAGAGTACCCCGGCTTCCCCACCGACATGCAGGCTCAGTACATGGCTCTCGCCACTCAGGCCGAAGGTACCAGCACCGTCATCGAAAATATCTTCGAAAACCGCTTCATGCACGTGCAGGAGCTGATCCGCATGGGCGCGAACATCTCCATCTCCGGCCGTACCGCAACCGTCCGCGGCAAGACACCCCTGCAATCGGCCGCGGTCATGTGCTCCGACCTCCGTGCCTCTGCCTCTCTCGTTCTCGCTGCTCTTGTAGCCGACGGCGAAACCATCCTCGACCGCGTCTACCATCTCGACCGTGGCTATGAGCACTTCGAGGAGAAGCTTCGCGGCGTAGGCGCCCAGATCCGCCGCATGGGAGATGTCTTCGGGAAAAAGTAACTTCCGCTGTTACGAAACTCCCATTTCCTTGCGATACACAAAAGCGTCCAATCCAGCTCCGCCATAGAACCGGCGTTTCAGCTCGGTTCGCGCATAGCCCGAGCGCTCATAGAAGCGGATCGCTCCCTCGTTTCCCGTGAACACATGCAGCTCCATCCATAACGCGCCAGCAGCGGCTGCCCGCCTCTCTGCCTCCTGTAAAAGCATTTGAGCCAAACCTCTTCTTCTGCACTTCTCCGCTACATCCAACGTCACAACGTACCCACGAACGCTGTCCCCACGTAGTTCTACCTGGACAATGACAAATCCGGCGATCTCGCCTCCTGTCGTCTCCGCGATCAATGTGACGGCATCATCCGCCTCTGCGAACGCGCGCATCGACTGCCGGCCAAACCGGAATTCATTCGAAAAACACAGCTGATCCAGCCTGTAAATCGCGTCCAAATCCTCTTTGAGATATCCCCGAAGTTCAGCTTCCACGCTCACCACGCCACCCCAAAACTTTCAACCCCATTTAAAGATAACTGCACATTGCCGACCAGATCGATTTCGAACCCGGAATACTACTTCGATTCGACTCGCTAAGTACAGCCGACAAATCTGTAAGATCTTGTTCCCCGTCTTCAGACCAAAGGTGTACAACTGTTGCGATACTAGAAGAGCTAAGTCTGGCGGAGAGCAATGAAAGAGCTAAATAAAGACAGCAAGCCAGATACCGGCAAAGCCGTAACACTGAAAACTCTGGCGGAATATCTCGACCTCTCCCCGGCGACGATCTCAATCGTTCTTAATAACTCGCCCGTTGCGAAGTCCATCTCCCCTGCAACCAGGGAACGAGTTCTCGACGCCGCCAAGAAGTTCGAGTATCGGCCAAACCTGCACGCCCGCATGCTACGCACCAAGCTAACCAACACCATCGGTGTGATCGTTCCAGAACTCAGCGAGGGCTACTTTACCGGCGTCATGCTTGGGGTCGAGCAGTACCTCCTCCAGGAAGGCTTCCTCTATTTCACGGTCAGCCATCTGGGCCGCGCCGACCTCCGGGAAGAGTATCAGGAGCTCCTCATGAGCCGCCGTGTCGATGGCTTCCTGCTCGTCAACACGGAGCTGTCCGTAAATGTCTCGCCGCCGGTCGTAGGCGTCTCCTCCCACAGCAAGGAGCCCGGCATCTCCAACATCCTGCTCGATCACAACGTTGCTGCGAAAAAGGCTCTTCACCACCTCCATGAGCTGGGGCACCGCAAGATCGCTTTCATGAAGGGCCAGCGCTACTCTCTCGACTCCGAAGCCCGCTGGGAGTCCATTCTCAACATAGCGAAAGAGCTCGGGATCACGGTTCGCCCTGAACTCTGCATCTACCTGGAGAAGAATCTCTGGTCGCCCGAGCTCGGCTACCAGCCCGTGCGAGAGCTGCTCGCGCGTACACGCGACTTCACTGCGATGTTTTGCTTCAACGATACGGCCGCCATTGGCGCCATTCGCGCTATTCAAGACGCTGGTCTTAGTTGCCCCCGCGACATCTCCGTCATCGGCTTCGACGACATCATGGTGGGAGAGTACTTCAATCCGCGCCTCACCACCGTACGCCAACCTCTCCACAAGATGGGCTGGACCGCCGCACAAATGCTGATCAAACGTATCCAGTGCCCCGAGCTCACCTATCCGCATGAAGTCTGGTTCGAGCCGGAACTCGTCGTGAGAGAATCGACCGCAAGCATCCAGAACATGTCGCAGCCCAGCTCACGGCGAGCCAAAGGTTGATAGGAGAGCTTTGCAAACAATCCAGCCAAAGGCTCCGCAACTGAGCCCGGATCGCGCAACCATCATCCGCACCCTCGCTCCCGTCTACTTCTATTTTCTTGTGGCCGGCACCGCTACAGTCATGCTCGGCCCTTTGCTGCCGCAGCTCATGGAGCATTGGCACATCCAGGATGCCCAGGCAGGAACCCTCTTCACCGCCGACTTCGTGGGACAACTCTGTGGGGCCTGGATCGCCGCGCGCAATCTCCGCGCCAGCCTGGTCTATGGATCAATCCTCGCCGCCGCCGGATGCCTCGCTCTGCTCCCGCTTGGCTTCGGGGCGGCGCACATCGCCCTCTTTTGCATTGGAGTCGGCCTCGGTACGGGCCTCACCGCCGGGAACATTCTCGCAGGAACTACACTTCCGTCTGCTCGAGCGCGACTTCTAGTCATACTCAACGTTGCCTGGGGTGTCGGCGCTATCGCCTGTCCTCTGTTAATCTCTCTGACTGTCGCCGGCGGGATGCGTCGTTTCTTCATTGTCATGACGGCACTCCTCCTCACAGCGTCCCTGCTTTCTTTCGCGATACCGCGTGCAATCCCCTCCAACGACGCCCCCGGACCATCAGAGTTGGCTGGACGAAGACAAGCACTCACAAAATCACCGTGGCCTCTGCCGCTGTTGCCTCTGCTCGTCTTCTGTACCGCAATGTTTCTCTATGTCGGGGTCGAGAACTCGCTCGGTGGCTGGCTACCGAGCTACGCTCTTCGTTCCAGCGCATCGCTCCACGCATCTACCATCGCTCTCTACTTCTGGGCAGCAGAACTGTTCGGACGCCTGCTCGTGGCCGCACTCATGACCGTCCTGAGCGAGAGAGTTCTATACCGGTTCTCTCTGGCGTTGCTTCTTATCACCGAAGGGCTGCTCTGCTCCATCGCGCATCCGTCAGCAGTCGGTGTCATCACGCTCACCATCCTCGGCGGATTCACTCTCGCTCCCGTCTTTCCGCTTCTGGTTTCTTTCATGCTCGCCCGCACCGGAACTCATAAAAGACTCGGCCCGCTCTTCGCCAGCGCCTCCCTAGGGGGAGCTGTGCTGCCCTGGTTAACCGGCCTGTGCTCCACTTACCTTCACGGCCTTCGCGATGGGCTGCTTGTTCCGGCCGCAGGGGCCGCTCTTCTTCTACTACTTTCCGGCACCACCACCGCCAAAAATCTCCTGCCGCCTCCGACAGGCTCGTGAACTAACCAGCTCTCAAGAATTGCAGAGCGGCCACTCCATCGGAGTCCGCTAGAGCTGAACGCATCTATTCGCGTACAACCCACAGGAAAAAGAGGCCAGGCTTAGCCTGACCTCTTGGGAAAAGTGGACGACCCACAGCAACCTTATTTGACAGGAGCTGCAAAGTGATCGCGAAGCTGAATAACACCGATGACGACGACTGCTGCCATAGCTGGTCCGAACAAGAGATACATAGTGCCTCCTTCCCAGAGTGTTTATGTAACCAAGACTGATCTAATAAGCTGCACATCAACCGATCGAACAATTACTGTCTACCGATGAAGCTGACAACTGTATGAAAGCAATTGCACGGCCAAAGACTTCAGCTCAAACTTATGAACGAACTAATCTCCGACGAAGCATCCCCGCCATTCCGATCAATCCCGAGCCGAACAACATCAGGCTCGAAGGCTCTGGAGTCGTCGCTGTTCCGATAAACTCCTGCGGCCCTGAAGACGTGTCGTTCGAAGGAATGTACAGAGTGAATTGGTTGAAGTAGCCGGAGTTGATCAACTGCTGGTTGCTTGCCTCAAACAGCGCATCAGTCGCCAGAATTCGCGCCGTAAAGTCAAACAGCGAATTTCCTACCAGATTAGCCGGATCGAAGATGCTCCATTCGGCATACTGAATCTCGCTGGCGCTCACTCCGGCTGGTGGGTGGAGAATCTCGGAGTAGAGAATCGCATCAGCGCGATAATCCCGATCTATCACGGTGTTGCCCGTGGGGATGCTCTCTTCTGTGACGCTCCAGCTCTCGCCGGAAGTGATCTCACGGTTGTAGTTGAGGCACATCAGATTCACTGTCGATGTGCCAGCAGAGGTGTTGAGCTGAAATGAATACGGATAAATTTGGACACTGCCGCCAAGCGGATCGTTCGTTCCATTGTTGAGTGTGAGCGTATCCGCCTTCATCACGATCGAAGCAACACCAAGACAAACGATTGAAACAAGCGATACAAATTTAATCTTCAAGAAGTCTTCTCCCCGGAAAAATCATTGTCAGAGCCTCGCGGCACTCTGTTTCCCACGATTGGTTGAGCCGGCATCCATTCCCGTTTTGGTCTGCGAATCCGGCAATTCATTGCGATTTGCTTACCTCACCCTGGGTTATTGCAAGTCGCGAACCAATTACGAAAAACAGGGATAATTCTTCGTTTTCTGGGCTTTCTGAGGTCGGAAATGCACAAGACCCACCCAGATCAACGCCCAAAAGATTGCCCAAAATGAAAATCTTTTCCACTTTGAGTCTGCAATCTTTCGCAATAGACCTAATGTTCTGTTGGGATAGAAAATTCGTTGGGGGACGACAGGCTGGCCTCACCAAGAAACAGAGGGCAATTTGAGTGCCAGAAGTTACAAGACCAAGCGCACACTCGCTTTCATCAAGCTTTGCGCAACTCGACTCTCTCGCACGACGCAGAGTCCAGTACAAGCGGCAAGCAATCTCGCAAAGAAAAGCCTCTTCCCACAGGAAGAGGCGAGAGTTCTACTTACGTTTTAATCTCACACGGCCACGGTAAAGCTGTCTTCGCTGCGGGTCACGGCTCGGTACATGGTGTCGCGCTCAAACGGCGTGCGCCCCGCTTCAGTGATCAGCCGAACAAGATCCGCCCGCCGCATCCCTTGCGGAGTCGTCGCTCCAGCATCGTGATAAATCTTCTCCTCAATCACAGTTCCATCGATATCGTCCGCGCCAAACCGCAGCGAGATTTGCGCCATCTTCGGCGAAACCATCTGCCAATAGCTTTTGATATGCGAAAAATTATCCAGCATCAGTCGGCCAACGGCGATCTGACGAAGATCCAGCATCCCCGTCGTCTTCGGGATATGGGCCAGTGCTGTGTTATCCGGATGGAACGATAGCGGAATGAATGTCTGAAATCCCCCCGTCTCATCCTGCACCGCCCTCAGCTTTAACAGGTGGTCCACGCGGTCTTCTTCGTTCTCCACATGCCCATACAACATGGTCGCATTCGATCGCAACCCGATCTGGTGCGCCATGCGAGCCGTATCCAGCCACTCACTGCCGTCGATCTTGTGGTCGCAAATGATATGACGAACTCGATCCGCAAAAATCTCAGCACCACCGCCGGGCATCGAATCCACGCCCGCGGCCTTCATCCGCTCCAGCGCCTCAGGAATCGTCATCTTGCCGCGCTTTGCCAGAAACGCCACCTCGACCATGGTGAACGCCTTTATATGCACCTTCGGAAACCGAACCTTTAGCCCACGCACCAGATCCATGAAGTACTCAAATGGAAGATCCGGATGTAGTCCCCCGACGATGTGAAACTCCGTCACCGCCTCCGTGAGCCCTGTAGCTGCAGTCTCCCAGGCTTCTTCCAGAGCCATAGTATAGGTGCCTGCCTCGCCCTTCTTGCGTCCAAACGCGCACAGACGGCACGACGCCATACAAACATTCGTTGGATTGATATGCCGGTTCACATTAAAGTAAGCAATGTCCCCATGCATCCGCTCCCGCACCAGGTTCGCCAACCAGCCCACGGCGAGAATGTCGCCACTTCGATAAAGTGTCACCCCATCGTCAAAACTGAGGCGCTCTCCCTGCTGCACCTTTGCCGCTATCGGCAAAAGTGCAGCATCGTCTGTCTGAAAGGAGTGTCGCGTCTGCCAAGCGGATAAGGAAGAACTCATTCTTCGATTCTATTCTTTATCGGCCGTTGCGGCACACCTCAGTGGCTCGCCATTTCCTTCGAATCAACCATGCGCGGCTGTATCACCACACCATCAAACCAGGTCGTTCCAACCAGGTGATCGCCAATCGAACGAACCATTCTGAGATTCCAGCCGGTATTCCAATACTGAATCTTCCGATCGGGCAGGTGAACCGCGAATGCGATCGTATTCTTGCTTCCCGCGGCAATCAGGACACGCTGCGACGCAACATCATAAAAGATGCTGTTCACATCGCGGAGAAACAGGTCCTTGACCGTTTGCCACGTAGCTCCCTTGTCGTCGGAGACAAAGATCCCCTGCCGCCCTCCAACCCACAGTCCGCCTGCATCGTCCACAGCCATGGTTGAAATCTGATCGAGCGTCTCCGGAAGCTTGATGGCCGTCCATTGCTGACCGCCGTCTGAAGAAAGGACCGCAGAATTCAGACTCGATGCCAGAACAGTTGAGTTTCTGGCGGCCACAAAGTTCCAGCTCTTCGGTTCGAAGCCCGAAACTTCCTTCCAGCTTTGACCCGACGTAGCACTCGCGAAGAGCCCCGTGGAGGTTGCGGCATAGAGCGTGTCTCCTCCTCGAGCAAATGCGTTGACAGCCGCTTCGAAGGCATGAGCCGGTTGCGCAGTAGTTTTATGCGTTGAGGCCTCTGGCGCTTTGTGCGCTGCTGTCGCAGCAGTGGTCCGCCCCGAGGTCTTCTTTCCGGCTTTGGCAGGTGGCGCAGGTGGCGGATTGAAGGTTACGTTGTCCACGCGACTCCACACAGCTCCCTGGAGCCGATAGATTCCGTGACGCGTGCCAGCCAGCAAATTGTTATCCGGCCCCTGAACCAGACTGAACACGTCGTGCCCATTGAGTCCAGAACTCATCTGAGACCAATTCAAGCCGCCGTTCGTGCTGGCGAACACGCCACCCAGCGCCTTATCGTTCACCACACCCACGTAGATCGTCGCAGGGTTAGAAGCATCTGCAAGGTAAGAGGTGATCTGCCGCGCGGAAAATCCGGCGTTCGACTGAACAAATGAATTTCCTCCGTCATTGCTCGCCAACACGCCGCCCCGATCCGTTGCGAGCATCACCCGGTTCGAGTTGGTCGGGTCGACGTATACATCATTGACAATCACCTCCGGACCTGTGGTTCGCTGCCAGGTGGTTCCAGAATCTACCGTTCGCCACAGACCCTCAGTGGTTCCCGCAAACACAATGTTCCGATTCGTCGGATCCTGCATCAACACACGCGTTCTGCGCGCCGTGGAGGGAATTCCCTGGATCTTCTGAAAGACCTGCCCTGCAGTCTGGCTCTTATAAATTCCTGAGCATGCACTCGCATAAATAATCTTCGGATCCTTAGGATCCACGATGATCGAGAACACATCCGAGTCCTCGATAACGCCCTGTTTGATGTTGGCCCAATGCTGCCCGCCATCCACTGTCTTCCAAGGCAGATGCCATGTGCCCGCGTAGATAATCTGCGGATCGACCGGATCAATGGCGATCGATTCGACCTCATGCAGCTCTTGGCTTCCAGCAGGACTAATCAGCTTCCAGTGCGCTCCGCTATCGGTAGATTGGTAAACGCCCTTCAGTGTGCCGGCAACCAAAAGCTTCGGATCGGAAGGAGAAGGGGTAAGCGCGCGAATGGACTGACCCTGCATGTCGCCGACCGTCTCCCACGTCACTCCACCGTCTTTGCTGAGAAAGATGCCGCCGTCGGGACTACCAAGCACCCAGGCGCCCACCACGATTCGCTTCGAATCAGCGCCGCTGACCACAATCGAATCCAGCACCAGGTCATCCCGCTTGCCGATCCATGCCAGCCGCTTCCAGTCCGCACCGCCGTTCTTCGACTCGTACATCCAGCCCGTTGCCGTGCCCAGATAGAGATGAGTGCGATCGTGAGGATCGACCGCGAAAGCCCGCGCGTCCCCCCCGTCCGGACCGTACGGCAGCCAGCTTGCCGCATGTAACTGAAGGCAAAAGAGAACAACCACAAGAGTGACGAGCCTGACGGAAAAACGAAGAGATCTGTTCAAGGGAGGGTTCCTATCTGTACGGATTATCGAGCTTACGCACGAGCTTGTCCATAACACAAAGGCTGACTGGGAAGGTTCCCAGTCAGCCTTTGTGCTGAACTACCGCTAGTTGTTATTACTTCTTCTTGTGGTGAGTGGCTGGCGCCGTCCGTGGCTTGGCGGTTACTGCACTTTCATCCACGGGGGTGAGGCCAGTGTTGCTCAGGGTTGCGCCGGCTGGGATCAACGTCGTCGTCACAGTCTTGCCGTTGTCAGTACCGGTGTAGACCGAGATACGGCTGGCATCGATGCCCTTCTCCGTAACCAGGTAGGCCTTGGCGTTGACGGCACGCTCAGCAGCGAGCTGATCGCCCTTCTTCTCTGCGCTGTCCTTATCGCCAACCACAGCCAGCTTCGCATCGGAGGTGCGCTGCAGGTTGAGAGCGATATCGTCCAGGCAGGCCTTGGCTTCGTTATCAACACGAGCCGGCCGCTTCTTGTCGCGATCGAAGTTGATCGAGCAGAGTTGGCTGGTCGTCGGTGCTGGCGGCGGCGGCGGTGCATTCACCGTAACCGTCGTTGTGCACGAAGCACTCTGACCCTTGTCATCAACCACGTTCGCAGTCACCGTGATCGTTCCAGGTGCTGCACCAGTCGTAGTCAACGTCGCGGTTGAAGTGTTTCCAGTGACCGATCCAGCCGTCGAACTGTAGCTGTAGGTCAGAGGACGATTCTGCGGGCTCATACCGGTGGCGGTAATCGTCGAAGAATCTCCAGGAGCAACCGTGGAGGGGTTCGCCGAGCAGCTTACCGTCGGTGGATCAAACTGTTTCACTGTGTAGCTGGCCGAGCAGTCTGCCATCTCGCCAGGCTTTGCACCTTCCGTGACGTGTCCCTTCACGGTGTAGGTGCCGGGGCTCGCCGACTTCGTGTCAATGTTGGCTGTCGTCGATGTTCCCGAGATCGTGCCGCCATCAGCCGTCCACGAATAGGTCGCAGTCTTCTTCGGGTTCAGGTTCAAAGGTGTTCCTGTAACCGTGATCGGATCGCCAGGGTAAACCGTGGCAGGGGAGACTGCGCAGGAGTAGGTCACCGGCGGAGGAGGAATGATATGACCGAAGTGAGCCACAATGCCTGTGCTCAACTCAGCTCCACCCAGGTTTGTTCGGCCGCCAATCGCACAGCACGTCGGAGGAAATACTGGAGGACCGTAGCTCGTGTGGACGTAGCGATAGTCTGCCTGGAACAGCCGCAGAGAAAACTTATTATTGAAGAACGGCAGATCGTAGTCCATGCCGCCGCCGACCGTCAGGGTTGGTCCCCACTGATAGGGATTGTGATATCCACCTACATCGGAGTTAGGGCCGCCCAGCCGAGCGCCGCCCGCATGGGCATGCGCGAACAGCGTGAAGTTCTGCATCGGTGCGCGGAAGATTGGACCCGCGGACGCCGCATACAAACCATCGTTATTCCCGTCGGGATGGGCCGCAAACATGATCTCGCCGCCAACCCACTTGTTGAAGTAGTACGCGCCGCTGCCAATCGCACCTACGTCGATGGACGAGTAGTTGATCCCTTGCGGCTTCACTGAACCGTGAGCCCCGAAGTACGAATACCCCATGAATACGTCGATGCGTGAAGGGTTCGGCCCCACCGGGGCGGCTGGACCGGCAGTCTGCGCACTGAGGCTGGCAGCTCCGAGGCCGACTGCACATACAGCCAGTACAAACCGGCGTGTGTTACGAAACGGGCGATAAACCATACGAGTTCCTCCACTCAAAGTCTTACTTTTTACGAGCCTTCACGTCATCTACAGGGATCGTTTTGTTGGTTCGATTCTTTACAGCATACTTCAGTTGCTAATGCTTCCGGAAAAAAAATACTCCTCGATGACACTATTTTCAATAGGTTACCAGCGAGAAAGGCAAAACGTGCCTGGGTTAGGCAGGAGGAACCCATCCAGTAAACCGCACTTTTGTTGGTGCATTAACTCAAATTCAGGGTTTTTCGTATTGTGCCGCGCTCTTGCTGGATTTTTTCCTGCAAAAGCGTGATGGCATAGAGCAACTGCTCCGGACGAGGCGGGCACCCGGGAACGTACACATCGACCGGAATCACCTGATTGACCCCCTGCAGCAGAGCATAGTTGTTGAAAACTCCGCCCGAGGTCGCGCAGGCACCCATGGAAATCACCCACTTTGGCTCCGGCATCTGCTCGTACAGTCGCCGAATCACAGGCGCCATCTTTTGCGAAACTCGTCCAGCAATGATCATCAGATCGCTCTGCCGAGGCGACGGACGAAAGACCTCCGCCCCAAACCTCGCAATGTCGTACCGCGATCCACCCATCGACATCATTTCGATCGCACAGCACGCCAGGCCAAAGGTCATCGGCCAGATCGAGTTCTTTCGCACCCAGTTGATCGCAGCGTCTACCGAGGCCAGCACCACGCCCTCTGGCTGCTGCTCACCCCAGCTCACCTCGGTCACCTTCTCATGGTTTTTTGCAGAGCTGTCGAGGGTTCCAAAGATATAGCGATCGTTCCTCTGGGGAGTTCCTGTCGGACGGCCGTTGCTCGTGTTCTCGCTGCTAGGTGTGCTCATGTCTCTAATATAAAACTCTCACTGCAGTCCGCGCAGCTTATTTCACCTTAGACCGCCTAGCGTGCGTTCTCCTCAATCGCCCGCAACATGGCCTCGAGCAGCTGCTTCTCCTCGTATCTATCCAATTTCGCGCCATTTCGCGTCAGGTAAAAGACGTCGATGGCCGTCTCCCCCTCCGTATCCACCAGAGCCACCTCAATATTGCAGCCTTGCGCCGCCAGCGTCAGGCTCAAAGCACGCAGCAGCCCCGTCGTATCCTGCGCCACCACCTCAAGCAGAGTACTGTGCGTTGAAGCGTCGTCATCGAACTCCACTCGCGTTTCCACCACCACCAGCGGCGCCTTTCGCCTCCCTCTCCGCCTTCCGCTCAGCAGCTTCTCCAACGAAACCGCACCGGTCATCACATCATGCACACTCTTCACAAACGCATCATGCTCTGACGCGTTCATCTCCAGCGTCCGAAAGCTGTCCGTGAACCGGAAGGTGTCCACCACCACACCCTGCCGATTCGAAAACGCATCCGCGGTAACGATGTTCATCCCCCACGCCGCCAGCACACCGGCCATCGTCGCAAACAACTGCGGCCTGTCCCGCGTCACCAGCGTCAACTCGCTCACCGCGGGCGCATAACGAAAATCCAGTTGCACCGGATCGCCCGCAAACCCCATCGCCATCTTGAAGTGTGTTCGCACCTGCTCAGGAGTCCTGGTCAGCACATAGCGCTCAGGAAAACCCTCCAGATACTCGAGCACCGCGGCCTTCTGCCCCGGCAGCAGCGCCACCACACGATGCACCAGCTCGCGCTCTTCCTGCGCTCCCAGCCGCTCATCATCCACGCTACGGTCCAGATAGTTCGCCGTCGCAATATAGAGCCGCCAGAGATTCTCCGCCTTCCATGGAGTCAGCGCATCCGGATGCACCGCATTAATATCCGCATACGTAAACAACGTCAGCATCCGCAGAGCCTCAGGCGTCTGCATCTTCCCTGCAAACGCACTCACCGTCTCCTCATCAAAAATATCTCTGCGCAGCGCGGCCGACATCTCCAGGTGATTCGCGATAAGATTCACCACCAGCCCGCTCTCATACGTATCCACCTCCAGCCGCTCCAGAACACTCTCGGCCATCCGCGCACTCTCCCGCGTATGATCGCCCGTGCTCCGCCCCTTGCCGGTGTCATGCAGCAACGCCGCCAGATACAGCAGCTCCGGATGCGGCAGCTCTCGCAGCACGCCGCCAAAACGCGTCGCCCACTCCGCCATCCCGCCCGTTTGTGGGCTCTCCAGACCATGCAGCGTATCGATCAGCACGAACGTGTGTTCATCGACCGTGTAACGGTGATAAGCGTCCCGAATCACCAGCGCATCGATCCCATGAAACTCCGGAATCAGCAGCTCCAGCACGCCCAGCGCATGCATCGACCGCAGAGCATCCCCGGCATAGGCACCCTTCAAGATGCCCTGTAGATGATGCCACAGCGCTGGCCCCTCCTCAAGATGTGCCGACAACAACGGCAGCCCCTGCGAGAGACTCTCCTCAGCATCTCTCCCCAACGTCACACCCGTCCGCGCCATCGCTGCAAACACCAGCAGCACCACATCCGGATCATCAGCCGGATCATGACCAAACTCGGCCGCAGTCTCTAGCAATACTCGTCCGCGTTCAAGGCGAAACCCGCGTTGCTCGACCTCCACCTTCCGGTCGCGCTTCGATCCAAGCAGCCTGGAGGAAGAAGAAGTCGGCAACTCCTCCAGCATCTGCCCCACCCGCCGCTCCACGCTCCGGGCATGCCGAAAGTAGAGCCGCATCCAATAAGCCGCATCAGCCTTCTTCGGCTTGCGCCCCGTCATCCCGACCATCGTCTCCGCTGCGGCATCCTGTGCCTGCCAGTCCAGCGTGTTGTCATCCCGTTCATGCCGATAGTGCAGGAAACACCGCACCAGCCAAAGAAAATCCACCGCCTTGCGAAACTCACCCTCAGCCACAAGCGGTGCTCCATCCGCCATAGCAGCGCCCTTCTTCTGCGACAACGCCGCAACCCCGCGCAGCTTCGTCATCCATCCGCAAACATGCACATCTCGCAGCCCACCTGGACAATCCTTGATATTAGGCTCCAGGTGAAACAGCGTATCTCCGTACTTCGAATAGCGCGACCGCGTCAGCTCCAACAGTCGGACCATCATCGCCTTGTGCTCCCGCTGCAGCAGCTTCGGCACAGATTGCTCCGACAACCTGTCGTAGAGAGCCGCGTCCCCCGTCACCCAGCGATGATCCATCAAGGACAGCGCGAACTCCGCATTCTCCGGATCGAACTTCTCGCACTCCGACAGTCTCCGCGTCGCCGGCGAGACGCGAATCCCACAATCCCACATCTCCTGATTCACACGCCGCAGCGCGTCTTTGATATCTTTCTCGGCCAGCTTCTCGTTCAGCAGAAAAAGCAAATCGACATCCGAATAAGGAAATGACTCCCGTCGCCCGTATCCACCGATCGCAACCAGCGCAATCCCTGTCGCAAGCCGCGAATCCCGCTCCACCGCCTGCACCCACAGACCGCGCACCAGATCATCCAGGGCCGCAGCCCGAGCCGCAATGGTCACTGCCCCCGAAGCACCCCCCGCCTCGAACGCACCACGAACCTCCAGCATCTTCCGCTGGTACGCCGCGCGCCCTCCGCCGCTCCCTGTGGATTTAGTCTCCTGCATGGCCATTTTTGCTCGAAAGAATCTTAAGCATACAGCCAGGTCACTTCGTGACGCGTATACCGGCTTCGCCCTGGCCAACCGAAGGGATACTCAAGTCACGAAGTGACCGCACCGCGCGTAGCGGGCCCGTCCGGCAGGACACATCTTCACCCTAAAGCGCAATCTCGCCACGCTCATCGTTACGAATCCGAATCGCCTCATCGATCTTCGATATAAAGATCTTTCCATCCCCGATCGTCCCAGTTCGCGCCGCGCCCGTAATCGCCAGAATCGCCTTATCCAGCATCTCGTCCGCGACCACAATCTCGAGCTTCACCTTCGGCAGCAGATCAACCGAGTACTCCCGTCCACGGTAAAACTCCGTATGCCCCTTCTGCCGCCCGTGTCCCCGAGCCTCGGTGATCGTCATCCCTTCAACCCCAATCTCCACCAACGCATCCTTCACCGCGTCCAGCTTCGACGGCTGAATCACCGCTTCAATCTTCTGCATATCTCTTCCTCTCAACCCGTCGTTCTATCGGCCAAATTTTAGTGCGCCCAATCGTATCCTTCTTCGCCGTGCTGCGAAAGATCCAATCCCTCGCGCTCATCATCCTCACTCACTCTAAGCCCGATCAGTTTATCGACGATAAAAAGTATCACCAGCGTTCCCACAATCGAGAGAACCCACGCAATCACCACGCCAATCAACTGATTCAGCAACTGGTGCCAATTCCCCTCAAGCAACCCCGTGGCCTTTCCCGCCCCAAAGATCGGATTGACGATGCTATTCGCAAAGACACCGGTCAGAATCGCGCCCATCGTCCCGCCCGCACCGTGCACACCAAACGCATCCAGCGAATCGTCATACCCAAACGCCGCCTTCACCTTCACCACCATGAAATAGCAAAACACCCCCGCGATCAGCCCAATCCAAAGCGCCGACATCGGCGTAACGAACCCTGAAGCCGGAGTAATCGCCACCAGCCCCGCCACTGCGCCCGAGATCGCGCCCAACGCCGAAGGTTTGCCCTGCCGCATCCACTCCGCCACGCTCCAGCCAATCGCCGCAGCAGCCGCGCCAAAGTGTGTCGCCACAAAAGCCGAAGTCGCCAGCGTCCCGGAACTCAGCGCCGAACCGGCATTGAACCCAAACCAGCCCACCCACAACAAACACGCCCCGATAAAACTCAGCACCACAGAGTGCGGCGGCATCGGCACCTTCGGATACCCCAGCCTCTTGCCGAGATAAAGCGCTGTCACCAGCGCCGAAACACCCGACGTCACATGCACCACAGTCCCACCCGCAAAGTCCAGGCAAGGAAAACGCCCGCCGAGCGAGGCATTCAAGAACCCACCCTTACCCCACACCATATGCGCCATCGGGCTGTACACAATAAGCGCCCACAGCACCATAAACACCAGCATCGCCGAAAACTTCATCCGCTCCGCAAACGCTCCCGTAATCAGCGCCGGAGTGATAATCGCAAACATCAACTGATACACCATGAACGTCTGCAACGGAATCGTCGCCGCGTACTTCACATCCGGCGCCAGCCCCACCCCCCGCAAAAACACATTATGCAGCCCGCCGATAAACGCATTTCCCTCGCCAAACGCCAGCGAGTACGTCACGAACGCCCACAACACCGTGATCACCGCCATCATGGCGAAGGTCTGCATCATCGTGCCCAGAATATTTTTCTTCCGCACCAGCCCGCCGTAGAACAGCGCAAGCCCAGGCCCGCTCATCATCAACACCAGCGCCGCCGAAACCAGCATCCACCCGTTATCGCCCGCGGTCTGTGCCGCCGCAATCAACGCCGCATTATCCGCGTTCTGCTTCTCGAGCGCCGCAATCCTGTCGGCTTGGCTCAATGTCGCACTCGATCCCGCAACAGGAGCCGTCTGCGCCATCACCCTCACTCCACCCAATACTGATCCGCCAACTATCAGCGCAAACAGAAAAGACAGAAACACCCTCGCCACTGGAAGACGCATGGTTCAATCACCCGTTTCAAAGTTAGTCATTTCAAAATAAACGAAAGTTAGCAGGAGAGAAGAGATACGCCGTCAATTCGCCAAGCTGGCAGCCTACGACTCAATCTTCACACATCAAAAGGAGCAAAGCACCTCGGCACCGCTCCGGTTCGCTTTACTCTACACAAGGCAGCGCGCAACACAAAGCAAGAAATTCGTCCGCAGCTTTTACCGCAGCAGTCACTTCTTTCGAAAGGCACTCACCATGTCGACCGCAACCCTCCACCGCTGGAGCGAAATAGAACCCGAGCAACTCAATCCACTCCTCACCCGTCAGTTTGTCACCGGCAGCCTCGCCATGTTCGCTCGCGTCGTGCTCGCCAAAGGCTGCGTCGTCCCGCGGCATTCCCACCCGAACGAGCAGATCACCTTCATCACCGAGGGCGCGCTCCGCTTCGACTACGACGACGGAACCTCACACACCGTCAAAGCAGGAGAGATACTCGTCATTCCCGGCAACCTCGCCCACTCCGCCACCGCCCTCGAAGACACCATCGACTTCGACATCTTCGCCCCACCGCGCCAGGACTGGATCGACAAAGACGACAGCTACCTCCGCCGATAAAAGAGTCCACCGGTCATCGTCATCTCGACCGAAGCGACTCACAGTCTGATCGTGAGTCGCGAAGTGGAGAGACCCCCGTATTTTTCTTTCTCCGAATCGCCGCGCCCAGCTCATCCACGCTCCATCTTCGACATCTTCCCCACAAATCCCGTACCCTTGATCAGCTTTCAACGCGCATCGGAGAATTCATGAAGGACCTGGTCCAAAAGCAACTCGCTCAAACTATTGCGACCCTGCAAGCTGTCCTCGCCGACGAAACCATCTCCCACACTCTCGTCTCCATCGCCAAACTCACCGCCGAGGCCATGCAATCCGGCCACAAGCTTCTGGTCGCCGGCAACGGTGGCTCCGCTGCCGACGCCCAGCACCTCGTCGCCGAGTTCGTCGTCCGCCTCACCGTCAACCGCGCCGCCCTCCGCGCCATTGCACTCACCACCGACACCTCCATCCTCACCGCCACGGGTAACGACTACGGCTTCGACCATCTCTTCTCCCGCCAGATCGAAGCCATTGGCCAACCCGGCGACGTCTTCCTCGCCATCTCCACCTCTGGCAACTCGAAAAACATCATCAAAGCCCTCCAACAGGCAAAGATGATCGGCATCGCCACCATCGGCTTCTCCGGCAGCGACGGCGGTCTCATGGGCCCCCTCTGCGACTACACCATCGTCATCCCCTCCAACGTCACCATGAACATTCAGGAGTCCCACCTCGCTCTCGAGCACATCTTCTGCATGCTCGTCGAACGCTTCACCTTCGGCCACGACCTCGACAAGAAGCCCCAGATCCTTAGCGAGTAATCTCTACTCAAGATCCTGCTTCAGCCGCGTAAGCAACTCCACAGAAGGCCGCGCATACTGACTGATCCAACGGTCATAGATCTCTTGCACCGGAACCACGTTCAAATAGTTCCACCGGTTACGCCCACTCTTCTTCACGATCACCAGATCCGCACCTTCCAGCACCCCTAGGTGCTGCATCACCGTGCAACGATCCACTCGCTTGAAGTGCGCACAAAGCTCCCCTGTCGTCTTGGGCCCATCCTTCAGCAGGTCCAGGATCTCCCGCCTCCGGTCATCGGCCAGCGCTTTGAACACTGCGCCCTGAAAGTCTTTTCTTGACATGTTATAAAAACATAACATATAAATATCGCCAATCCACCATGAGGTGAACCACCCATGCAACTCAAATTTCAAGTCCAGACCAAGATCCAGAAGCCCCTCGCCGAGGTCTTCGACGCCGTCTACAACCCCACCAAACTCAGCGCCTACTTCACCACCGGCGGCACCAGCGCACCGCTCGACGAAGGCACCACAGTCATATGGCGCTTCGCCGACTTTCCCGGCGGCTGCCCCGTCACTGTAAAAAAAATCACGCCCAACCAGCAGATCGTCTTCGAGTGGCCGGCATACGAGCCGCCCACCAAAAACAAGCTCCCTCTGCCAGATGACTACAAGACCACCGTCGAGATGACCTTCGAAGCTCTAAGCCCTACTAATACCCTCGTCCGTATCTCCGAATCCGGCTGGCGCGAAACCCAGCAGGGTCTCGACGGCTCTTACGGCAACTGCCACGGATGGACCCAGATGAGCTGCGCCCTCAAAGCCTTCCTCGAATACGGCATCAACCTCCGCAAAGGCGCTTACTAAACCTCAGCGTTGAGCTGTCTCAGCAACCTTCCGTTTCGAACGCCCAGAACTACTGCGGACCGCGCTCCATGGCCTTCACGGCTTCGTCCGTCGTCGGAACCGCATGCGCAATAAACGCATAATTGATGAGTGCCGCGGTGTACCCATAGCCCCACTCCGGGTGCTTTGGCCCCGCCGTAGCGTCTTTCACGACAGCAACCTCGAAGCCTTGCTCGACCAGCTCTCGAAGGTGAGATTCAACGCACATATTAGCCAGCATCCCGCCCAGAATGATCTTGCTGATCCTCCGTTTGCGCAGTTGTAGAACAAGGTCATTGCTCTCCGGTCCCCACACACGATGCGGTGAAACGACAATGGTTTTGCCATCCTCGATGTAAGGCTTGAATCGCTCCAGCCAGTCTGCACCCGATCCTTTGAAGCCATCAAGAGTCAAGACCCCTTTGCGACCAAACTCGTTATGAACAACCTCATCGGTTTCGAGAGGACCGTTGAACTTCCATCCTCTATCGGTTGGGTAAAAATAATGCGGTGAGATGAAGACCTCGTATCCATAGGCCTTCGCGGCCTTGAAGATACGTTCCATATTCTCAATCGTGTTGTTCTCTTTGAGACTTTCATGGAGCAGCGGCCAGCTAAGTCCCGTTTCACTCAACACGTCATTCTGTGGGTCGATAAAAACTACCGCGGTGTCGTTCTTGTCGAAGTTCATGGTTCGCCTCTTTGCATGAGAGATGTCCGTCGGATAGCCAGCCACGAATCGAATCGTGTCATGGCGTCCACCGGATGGGAATCTGTGCATGGGCCCTAAAGAGGAATTATGATCTCGTTGACTCGATACCAACCTGGTCAACTTACTTTTTTCTGGCAGTCTTGCCACAGTACGCCTTCTTGCGTCAGATGACGGTTAAAAACTATTCGCCGTCTATCGCCCAATCGACGTCTCGCCTTCCCCCAATAACTCCTGCACGTCCTTCTCGAAGTCGCCCTGCCGCACCGCTCCAACATAAGTCTTCGCCACGCGACCCACCCGGTCTATCAAAATGGTCGTGGGCACACCCGCCATCCCATAGGCCATCTGCGATCCCGGCTCCGGCAACGCCACCGGATACGGCACACGAAACTCCTCCACAAACTTCTTCACCTTTTCCGTCCCACCTTCATCCACCGCGACGCCTACCACTGCCAGCCCCTGCGGACCCAGCTCCTTCGACAACCGAATCAACCCCGGCGTCTCCTCCCAACATGGCCCGCACCAGCTCGCCCAATAGTTCACCAGCACCACCTGTCCCCGATGCTCTGCCATCTTCCAAGTACCACCATCGAGTTGCCTCATCACCAGCTCCGGCATCACCCTCCTGTCAGCCACAGGCGCGATCCCGCCCGAACGCCCCGTCGCGAAGTACCACGCCCAGCTCATGCCCGCGAACGCGACCACTCCCATCACGTACCGGATCCACCTCGCCCGCATCCCTGACTCCCTCCGCCAGCCTACCTCTTTCCTCTCCACTGCGAGCTATGTACAGTGTGAGTGGTGCAGCACGCCAGCCAGAAGGGACAGACATCATCCGCACCCATCCCCGCAGCGTCTTCTTCAAAACGATAGCTCTACTGACCCTGTTCTTCACGGCAATCCCCGCCGTCCCGTACTCCGTCCAGACCCATCAGGAGCTCATCGATCTCGCGTGGAAGCAGACCATCCGCCCCCTCCTGCTCAAAAAATTCCCCAACCTGACCGAAGCGCAGCTTCAAGAGGCCCACGCCTACGCATACGGCGGCAGTGCCATTCAGGACTTCGGCTACTACCCCTTCGGCAACGCCTTCTTCTCCGAACTCACCCACTACGTCCGCTCCGGCGACTTCGTTCTCTCTCTTCTCCATAACGCTCAGACACCCGACGAACTGGCCTTCGCCATCGGCTCTCTCTCCCACTACATCGGCGACAGCTTAGGGCACAAATACGCCGTCAACCAGTCCGTCCCCGTCGAGTTCCCCAAGCTCGAAAAGAAGTACGGCCCTTCGGTCAACTACGCCGAAAACCCGCACGCCCACGTCCAGACCGAGTTCGCCTTCGACATCAACCAGCTCAGCAAGCTCCGCTTCGCGCCCTCCGACTACACCAAATTCGTCGGCCTAGAAGTCCCCGCGCCGCTTCTACGCAAAGCCTTCTTCGAAACCTACGGCCTCCGCCTCCCCGACATCATCGGCAGCAAAGAGACCTCCATCCGCATCTATCGTTACGCCGTCCGCCGCTTCCTCCCCAACATCGCCCGCGCCGAAACCATCCTCCACAAGAACAGCTTCCCCACCGATCTTCCCAGCCCCGACCTCAATACCCTCGCCGTGGACCTCCGCCAGGCCTCCGCCGACAACAACTGGGAGGCATACCGCAAAAAGCCCGGCTTCCGAAGCCACCTCTACGCTGGCTTCATCTACATCCTGCCCAAGGTCGGCACCCTCAAACTCCTCGCCATCAAGGGTCCCACCCAGCAGACCGAAGATCTCTACATCAAGAGCGTCAACCACTCCATCACCGCGCTCCGCCTGGTCCTCACCAACTACGACACCATCGATCACTACATCGCCAACCGCGATCTCGACACCGGCGACGTCGTCAAGCCGGGCGCATACCGCCTCACTGACGAGACCTACGCCAAACTCCTCGCCACCATCACCAAAAACCCCGCCAACGTCGTCCCATTCCAACTCAAGCACGACCTCGTCGCCTACTACGCCGATCCAAGATCCCCGATCGAGACAAAAAAGAATCCGGAAAAATGGGCGCAGGTCCAGACCAATCTCCAAACCCTCGCCAAAATGAAGACCATCGGAGAGCTCGACCCAGTACCCGACGAAGTCCTATCCGAATAGCTCTCCTGACCGGCCATCGGAAGAGAAAACAACTGCAACATCCACAGATACAAACACTCACCCCGCGCATCTGCATCCAACTAGTCAGATCAAATAGGAGAAGCGATGAAAATCGTTCAAAGCAAGTCAGCCTTCATCACACTCGCAGCCGCCCTAACTGTTGCTTCCCTCGCCTTGATTGGCTGCAATGACACCGGCAAAGCCGCCGCCACCCCCGCCAACTTCACCATCGGCATCAACAACCACTACCTCGACCACCCCGAGTGCCTACTGACCGACACGCGCTTCCCCTTCGAGACCAGCGACGCCGAAAAGACAAAGCAGCTGGACACCCTCGTGAAAAATCTTCTCCTCGAAAAGTCCGTCGAGACGAGCATCCACGTCAGCCGCTACACCGTCGCATCCGCCGGTACCCGCTACGCCCCACGCTTCTGCTACGGCCATCGCGAAGTCACCGGCATCAATAGCTTCACCCCCGTCGAAGTCGCTAACGGCTTCAAAGAAACAAAAGTCACCTACAGCTACACGATGAAGGAAGTCCCCGTCTGGGCCGAGAGCCACGACGTGCAGGCCGCTTTCCCAGCGATGGCCCGCGCCACCACCAGCCAGGCCACCGACACCATCACCCTCGCCCAAAGCCCCGTAGGCTGGCAGGTCCCCGATTAGGGACCTGTCCGTACATCTTACATTTTGAATGAGTGCCAGTTGTCAGTCGTTGCCCTCTTCAAGCCTCACTCACCCGTGCGCTGAAAAAAATTGTGCCAGCACAGGCGCCAATACCGTCGGATTCGCCCCATGCGTCTGTCCCTCGAGCACATGAAGGTGCGCCTGCGGCATTATCTTGCTCAAGGTCTGCGCCGTCTCGGCCATAAACGGATAACTCGCCCCGCCATTCATCACGAGTGCAGGGGGTTCAAGCAGGGCGGCACGCTCCACCGGCACGCGACCCGTCTCGCCCAAAACAGCGGCATCATAGGCGAGCGTGGGTGCAGCTGCCATAAACTCGCCCCACAGAGGCAGGCCGCGCATCATCTCCACTTGCTGTGCCGGTATCTGCAGGTGTTCCAAAAAGAGCAGTACCGCATCTTCTCTGCGCCCTTCGGCCAGCAGCGCCTCGAGCTCAATCACATACTTTTTCCGACTCTGTTGCGCCGCTTCATCGTCATTGTAAGGAGCCTCATACATCGCCAGCGCCCTAACCTTTCGGCCAAGTGCCAGCGCCGCCTCCAGCCCAAGCGCAGCACCCGAAGAGTGACCATACACGAACGCCGTTCCGCCCGCCTCCATAATCAGCGCCTCAATATCTTCCACCTCCCGCGCAACCGCATACGGTCCCGTGTCTCCACTCTCTCCGCGTCCTCTGCGGTCATAGCTGTAGGCCGTGAACCGCTGCGCCAACAGCCTCACAAGCTCTGGCTTCGTAGAAGTTGAGCGTGTACCCAGAGCGCCATCAACCAACACCACCGCCGCCCCAGACCCCTCCCGGTCATACGCGATCTCCGTCCCGTCCTTCGACACAACCCTCGACATATCTACCCACCCTTTCCTGCTGGGCTTCGCACTCGCACCAGCAAGAACAGCCAGTGTATGACGCAACCTGCGATCTCGCCACCCGTCGCGTTCTGCGAAAACCGCAATCGAATGTCGTCACCTCCTGCCAATGACATCTCCTCGCAACTCTCCCGTTACAATTCCTCCCCAGAGGAACCAATGTCGAAATCACGCCGGGAATTCCTGACTCAAAGCACGCTCACGCTGCTCGCCTCCACCTCCGCTCTTGCCCAAACTCCCGTCACACCGCCCACTCCCGGGGCACCACCCGCCTTCGGCACCTCTCCGTCTGTCGGCCCAGAAGTCTCCAGCGCCACCTTCGCCGAAGCCGAAAAGCTAGTCCAGTTCCCGCTCACCGAAAAAGATCGCGCCCAGGCCGCCGGAAACTGGCGCGCCGCCATGGCTCCCCTCTACGAACGCCGCACCGGCCCACGCAAAGTCGCCATCCCCACCACCACCGCTCCGTACTCCCTCATCAACTCCATCCTCCCCGGCCAGCCCACCCTCCCCGCAAAAAACGAATTCCTCCGCACCACCTCCGAAGCCCCACTCCCCACCACCGACGAAGCCATCGCCTTCGCCCCAGTCCACCAGCTCTCCCGCTGGATCGAGACCCGCAAGCTAACCAGCACGCGCCTCACCGAGATCTACCTCGCGCGCATCCAACGCCTCAATCCGAAGATCAACTGCATCATCACCCTCACCCGCGACCACGCCCTCGCGCAAGCCAAAGCCGCCGACGCCGAGATCGCCGCCGGCCACTATCGCGGCCCCCTTCACGGCATCCCCTGGGGCGCAAAAGATCTCCTCGACACCGCCAACATCGCCACCACCTACGGCGCCGAGCCCTTCCAACATCGCGTCCCCACCGCAGACGCCACAGTCGCCGAGCGCCTCAACGCCGCCGGCGCAGTCCTCATCGCAAAACTCTCACTCGGCGCACTAGCCCTCAACGACGTCTGGTTCGGCGGCCAAACCATGAACCCCTGGCTCCTCGAAGAAGGCTCCTCCGGTTCCAGCGCAGGCCCAGGCGCAGCCACCGCCGCAGGCCTCGTAGCCTTCGCCATCGGCTCCGAAACCGGAGGCAGCATCGTCTCCCCCTCCATGCGTTGCGGAGTCACCGGCCTCCGCCCCACCTACGGCCGCGTCCCGCGCACCGGAGCCATGACCCTCTGCTGGTCCCTCGACAAACTCGGCCCCATGGCCCGCAGCGTCGAAGACACCATGCTCGTCCTCAACACCATCACCGGCCCCGACGGCCACGACGTAGCCTGCGTCCCCAGCAAACTAGACTTCGACGCCCGAGCTCCAATAAAGAATCTAAAAGTAGGCTACTTCCCCCAGTGGATGAAAGAAGCCCCGGCCACCGACGTCGATCGCGCCGCCCTGGCCGCCATCTCCACCCTCGGCATGACACCTGTCGAAGTCACCCTCCCCGACTGGCCCTACGACAACCTCGACCTCATCCTCTTCGCCGAAGCCGCCGCCGCCTTCGAAGAGATCGCCCTCAACCATCAACTCGACCAGCTCAAAGCCCAGGTCCCAGACGCCTGGCCCAACACCTTCCGCCAATCCCGCTTCCTCTCCGCAGTCGATTACGTCCAGGCCGACCGCCTCCGCCGCATGGTCGCCGTCGAGATGGCTCGCATCATGAATGAAGTCGATCTCCTCCTCGTCCCCTCCCTCCGCGACGAGATCCTCACCATCACCAACTTCACCGGCCACCCCTCCCTTACCCTCCGCGCCGGCTTCGTCGAAGTCTCCGAAGCTCGCAGCGACTGGGCACCCGACCCCGCCAAACCTCTCCCAAAATTCAACCCACCGCGCCGCGTCCCACACGGCGTCACCCTCATCGGCCGCCTCTTCGACGAAGGCACCATCGCCAGCGCTGGCCTCGCACTTGAGCGCCACTTCAACGTAGCCCAGGAAAATCCACCAGGCTTCTAGTGCCGATAGAGATCTTCCGCCGACCATCGGGAGGCCAAGCGCGAAGCCGGTATACAAGTCACGAAGTGACCGCCGCCCGCGCAGGGCAAACGCGAAGCACAACTTCAACCGCTACGCTCCCACCACTGGGGCCAACCGACGGTCCATCCATCCGCTTAGCTGTCGAGTGGAACCGCTTCCAGCAATTTGCGATACCCTGTGTGATATCTCAACGACTCACTCTCCGAGGCCCCGCGACTTGACCCGTCTCCGCACCGTAGCCTGCCTGCTTCCACTCGCCGCCCTTACCCTCGCCCAGTCCCCCACCCCGCAGGTCTTCGGCTACCGCGACTTCGCACAGCAGGCCAAATTGGACAAAGCCTTCATGGCCGTCCCCGACCCCGCCCTCGCCGGCCAGCATCTCAAGACCCTCACCGCCGCGCCCCACTGGGCCAGCTCACCCGAGGACTACGCCACCGCCGTCTACGTCGCCGACAAGTTCAAAGCCGCCGGCCTAGAAACCGAGATCGTCCCCTTCAAAGTCCTCCTCACCAAACCCGTCAAAATCGTCATCGAAGCCTTCGATGCCACCGGCAACAAGCTCATGTCCGGACCAACCCCCGAGCACGTAGACCCCAACAAATTCGGTGGCGACCCCTTCCAGGACGATCCCCGCATCCTCCCCGCCTTCAACGGCTCCTCCCCCTCCGGCGACGTCACCGCCGAAGTCGTCTACGCCAACTACGGCACCCTCGCCGACTTCCAACAACTCGCCAAACTAGGCATCAGCATCAAAGGAAAGATCGTCCTCGTCCGCTACGGAGAAAACTTCCGCGGCATCAAGACCTACATCGCCCAGCAGTATGGAGCCATCGGCGTCCTCATCTACTCCGACCCTGCCGATGACGGCTACTTCCGCGGCGACATGTACCCCAAGGGGCCCTACCGCCCCGAAACCGGCGTCCAGCGCGGCTCCGTCCAATTCCTGCCCATCTATCCCGGCGACCCCACCACCCCCGGCATAGCCTCCACCCCCGACCTCCCCGACTCCAAACGCATCCCCGCTGACAAGCTGCAAAACAACCAGCCCAGCATCCCCACCAATCCGCTCTCCTACCACGACGCCGCCCCCATCCTCAAAGCCCTGGGCGGAGCCGAATCCCCACGCGAGTGGCAGGGCGCTCTTCCCTTCACCTACCATCTAGGCGCTGGCGGCAATCACACCGAAGCCAACAAAGTCACCGTCCACATGCACCTCGACGAGGACATCGCACTCCGCACAATCTGGGACGTCATCGGCACCATCAATGGCACCGACGACTCTCAAAAAGACAACTGGGTCGTAGCCGGAAATCATCGCGACGCCTGGGTCTACGGCGCCGTCGATCCCAACTCCGGCACCGCAGCCATGCTCGAAACCGTCCACGGACTAGGCCAACTCCTCAAGCAAGGCTGGAAGCCAAAGCGCACCATCGTTATCGGCAGCTGGGACGCCGAAGAAGAAGGCCTCATCGGCTCGACCGAGTGGGCTGAGCAACACGAAAAAATCCTCGCCCACGCCGTCGCCTACTTCAACACCGACGTCGGCGTCGCCGGTCCCAACTTCGACGCTGCCGCCGTCCCCTCCCTCAAGCAATTCGTCCGCGAAGTCACCAAAGAAGTCCCCAGTCCCAAAGGCGGCACCGTCTACGACCAATGGAAGGCTGACCAGAACGCCCCCTCCCCCACCCGCAAACGCAACCGCTCCTCCGAATCCACCGACTCAGACGTCCGCATCGGCACCCTCGGCTCCGGTTCCGACTACACCCCCTTCATCCAACACCTCGGCGTCCCCTCCACCGACATCGGCTCCGAAGGACCCTACGGCGTCTACCACTCCGTCTTCGACAACTACAACTGGTTCACCAAGTTCGCCGACCCCACCTTCGTCTACGAGCAGCAGCAAGCCCGCGTCTTCGGCCTCGAGATCCTCCACATGGCGGACGCCGACGTCCTCCCCTACGACTACCAGCTCTACGGCAAAGAGATCGTAGGCTACCTTGAAGCCGCGCAAAAGTTAGCCACCACCAAAGGCCTCAGCCTCGACTTCACCTCCGCCCTAGCAGCCGCGAACCGCTTCGCCACCGCCGCCACCGCCATCCGAGCCGTCCAGTCCGCGCCTCCCGCCAACCCCACCGGGCTCAACGAGGCCCTTCGCAACGCCGAAGAAGCTCTTCTCAACCCTGACGGCCTCCCCAAGCGTCCCTGGTACAAACACACCATCTACGCCCCCGGCGAGTTCACCGGTTACGCCGCCGTCGTCATCCCCGGCGTCAACGAGGGCATCGACGCCCCGGACGCCCCCCGCGCCCAGGCCCAGCTAGCCGCTCTCACCGCGGCTCTCAACCGCTCCGCCGCCATCCTGGAAGCCGCCAAATAACCACAAACTCACCACAAACCACCATCCGAAACACCACAATCAGCCATCACTCCGACCAACGGGAGGACCACCCAAAGGGATACACAAGTCACGAAGTGACCGCCCTCCGCGCAGGAGGCCCGTCCGGCAGGACACATCCAGCATGGAAAAGGAACCATCCCCCAAAGGATGTATCTTTCAGTGCCGAAGTGGGATATTCCCAGTTAGTTACCTGCCGCATGATTACTCTCAAGACGGTCAAAGCCGCCAAAAGGAGACTCCCCAATGGTCCATGATCTGGTTTTAGCTTTGGTATTTCTCGCAATGATTATTGCTCCTGCACTTCTTGCCATGCGATCCGATAACAAAGAAGGGAACGATATTCTCTAGCCTCACCCCTGTGCTGCCGCCCCACGGGGTAAGTTGTTGCCAGCCCACACCAACCCGCATTCCCCACCGCATTGCGGGCCTGGCCTTCAACTTCAGCGCTGACCAATTCGAGCCGTCCTTCGAACCCAGCCCCGAACCACCCCTTGCCGCCCCACAGCTCAGTCTCGTTCGCCCCCGCCGCAACAAACTCTCAGCCAACGCTCAGAGCCAACCCAACAAGAAACCCTCCCCGAAAAAGTAAGGCCGCATCCCAAACCAGGAATGCGGCCTTTTCCTATTCAACTGTCGACATCCTGACCCTGAGCAAAGTGGGCACCTCCAACAAAACCGTCATCCTGAGCGAAGCGAAGGATCCCTGTATTTCGCTTTTGTTTTGGCCTTTGTCGTTGCCCTCACGTTGCTATCGCACTCTAGCATCTACTCAACCTCTACCCGCGCAGCGCCATCTGCTCGGTCACAATCTGCGTCAAGTCTTGCTTGTGCAGCCCATGCTCCTTCGCGTTGAACTCGTCCACCTTGCTCGACCAGTTCATGCTGCAGAACTTCGGCCCACACATGCTGCAGAACGCCGCTTCCTTGTAGTAATCATCCGGCAGCGTCTCATCGTGCATCCCCCGAGCCGTCTCCGGGTCAAGCGACAGCGCAAACTGCTTATCCCAATCGAACGTATACCGCGCATGCGAGATCGCATCATCCCGATCCCTCGCCCCCGGCCGATGTCTCGCCACATCCGCCGCATGAGCAGCAATCTTATAAGCGATAATCCCGTCCTTCACATCCTTCTCATTCGGCAGCCCAAGATGCTCCTTCGGGGTCACATAGCAGAGCATCGCCGCACCATGCCAACCAATCATCGCCGCACCAATCGCAGAGGTAATGTGGTCATAGCCCGGCGCAATGTCAGTCACAAGAGGTCCCAGCACATAGAACGGAGCGCCATCGCAGAGCTCGACCTCCTTATCCACCTGCAGCTTGATCTGGTCCATCGGAATATGTCCCGGCCCCTCGATCATCACCTGCACATCGCTCTTCCAGGCCTGCCGCGTTAAATCACCCAGCGTCTTCAGCTCCGCAAACTGAGCCTCGTCGCTGGCATCCGCCAGACAACCCGGCCGCAATCCATCGCCGAGCGAGTAGCTCACGTCATACTTCGCCATCACCTTCGTGATCCGGTCGAAGTTCTCGTACAAAAAATTCTGCTTGTGATGCGAGGTCATCCATTGCGCCAGAATCGCCCCGCCCCGGCTCACAATCCCTGTAATCCGCTTCGCCACCAGCGGAACATATTCAATCAGCACGCCCGCATGAATCGTAAAGTAATCAACACCCTGCTGCGCCTGCTCTTCAATCACTTCAAGGTAAAGATCAATATTCAGATCTTCCACCTTCTTCACCCGGCTCAGCGCCTCATACAACGGCACCGTCCCAATCGGCACCGGCGAATGCCGCAAAATCTTCTCTCGAATCATCGGAATATCTCCACCCGTCGACAGATCCATCACCGTATCAGCGCCAAAGTGCACCGCCGTATGTAGCTTCTTCAGCTCCTCATCCACATTCGACACCAGCGCGGAGTTCCCGATATTCGCATTGATCTTGCACAGCGACTCCACCCCAATCGCCATTGGCTCCAGCTCCACGTGGTTGATGTTCGCGGGAATAATCATCGTCCCCTTCGCCACCTCGCTCCGCACCAGCTCCGCCGCAATCTTCTCCCGCTGAGCAACATAAGCCATCTCTTCGGTGATCATGCCCTTACGCGCAAAGTGCATCTGGCTCATGTTCGTGTCGCCAGTCCGCGCCGCCTCGGCCTTGCGCTTCACAATCCACTCCGCACGCCCCGTCGGCACCTTGTAGTCGTTACCGTGCGAATGCGCCCCGTTGCCATTGCCGTTTGAAGCTGCGCCGTTCCCGTTTTCGCTCATATCTCTCCCGCCCGTCTCGCAGTGTTATCGAGTAAGTATACGATGCACGCGAAGCCGCTTTGATCTGCACTTTGTTCCCGCACCGTTCGCCCGTCGTTCCGCAGCAGAAAGGAAGAAGCTTCTTCCGTTGCCGCACTTCCTCTCGGTTAAATTCCACACAACGTCTAATTACGCCAAATCCTTTTCACAGCGCATCAATCCCGGTGCAGCCACTCGCCATGCAGCCAACCATCTCCAGACCACCGCATCCAATCCACCAGAAGCAGAACGACCGTGAGCGCCACAGCCTGAACGTTCGCCGCTCTCACCCACATGCAACGCAGCCCCACACGGCGTAATCCACGCCGGCAGGACATCGCGCAAATTTTTACCAAGGAGAACCTCCCCATGAAGTTTTTTTCCGAAAACATCGAAGACCTACGCACCCTCTACATCGCCAACCTCCGCAAGGCGCTCGATATGGAGCAGAAGATCACCAAGGCCCTGCCCACCATGATTGAAAAAGCGACCGACCCTCAACTCGCCTCCGCCTTCAACAACCACCTCACCGAAACCCAGGGCCACGTCGCCAAGGTCGAGAGCCTTCTCCGCGACGTCAACAACGGCGAAGCCGACACCTCCACCTGCAAAGCCATCTCTGCCCTCGTCTCCGAAGCCGAAGACAACATCAAGGACGCCGCCGACACCACCATCCGCGACATCACCCTCATTGCCAGCGCCCAGCAGGTCGAGCATCACGAAATCGCCGTCTACGGAACCCTCCGCACCTGGGCCGAGCTCCTCGGCGAAGACGCCGCCGCCGACATCCTCGACAGCATCCTCGACGAAGAGAAAGACGCCGACGAACTCCTCACCTCCATCGCAGACGGAGTCAACACCGCCGCCGCGAACACGGTGACTGCTGTCCCCACCCACGTCTAAACGGCGAGCATTTCACTCGCCATCAATTTCCACTCGGCTGAGATCTATTTGAGATCTCAGCCTGTTTTTTTCCAGGAAGCCAACAGGTTCCCTAACGTCACAGAAAGCCTCTTAGCGGAGTGTGATCTCGCCCATGTCGATCGCAACCAGCAAGGGCTCCTTCACCACCTGGTAATCCCCTTCATACGCATAAACCCGCCGTTTCGTCGGAAAAACAATACCGTCAACATCCCGATAATCCGACGCATAATTAAGTCCCGTCGCACCCCCAAGAATATCCACCGTATAGTCGTGTCGCCGCAGCAAACCATCGGGCCCAAAGCACGAGATCTGCTCCTGAGTATGGCTCTTCACATAATCCGGGAAGCTAACCTTCAGCCGCCTCCACGTCTCGCCCTCTACCTCAATCGACGCAATCTCTTCGCTCTTGAAACCCGCGTAGGTATAGAGAAAAGGAGTGGTCAAATAAGTCCACAACGCCTCGCCGCTGAAGTAAGCAACATGGATATCGTCCCAAGGCTTCTCTCGCTGATCCCCCTCAAAGGCCTTTTCCGGATCATCGCGTGCCTCGATCAACGTCCCGTCCGCCTTCTCCATCACAATCCGCTCCGGCTCAAAGATCGACCGCTTATCCTGTCCGGGAAAATCCATCACCAGCCGTTCAACCTTCGCGTCGCACGTCACGACAACGTTCTTCAGATAGTCAAGCTTCCCCTTGACATACCAGAGCCCACCCGAAATCGAAGCCGCAACCGTCACGGACTTCACTTTATTCCAACGCTCAAGCCCGCCGTGCGCTCTCACCGCCAAATCCAAAAGCTCGCTCATAACCCCGACCATACGCCCGCCATCCCCACCGCGAGAACAAATTCCACCGAATATTTCGTCCAATACAAGTTGCATCCACACCTACTAGTTGGTAGTATCCCGCCGTGCAAGGTGATACCGCAGATCGAATCCTCGAAGCCGCTCACTCCCTCCTCGCCGATCGCGGCTACTCGGCGTTCAGCTATGCGGATATCGCAGAGATGGTCAAAATTCGTAAGCCAAGCATCCATCACCACTTTCCTACCAAAGAGATTCTGGTCACTGCCGTCCTCAAACAACACCGCAACAAGCTCGGCGCAGCGCTCAGCGATCTCACCCAGCGAGTTGACAGTCCGCTCAAGCGCCTCGAGGCCTACGTTCTCTATTGGGAAAAATGCATTCGCGATAAAACAGAGCCCATCTGCATCGCCGCCTTGCTAGGCGCCGAGCTCCCTACGCTTCCGGAGGAGGTAACGCTTGAAGTCAAGCGTTACTTCCGCGAACTCAAAGTATGGGTCCAGGAAACCATGGAAGAAGGCCGTTCCAAAGGCATCGTTCGGCTCGAACAATCAGCCTCGACCGAGGCCGACACATTCATCGCTCTAATCAACGGCGCCATGGTCTCAGCCCGCACCTACGGGACGAGCAAAGTCTATACATCGGTCATGCAGGGAGCCCTACGCAGGCTCGCCGCACAACTCTAAATTCAGGTAAAGATTGTCAGGCGCTGACAAAGTCTTTGTGCTTTTAGCGTAATCTACCTACTAGAAGGTAGATTACTTCTAATGCAACTCAACTCGAAAGGACCACTATGAAGTTTCGTCTCTTATCCACCCTCACCGCCGCGCTCCTCTTTTCTGCGGTAGCCACGCCCAGCCCAGCCCAAACCTCATCAACCGGCCCCACTCACAACGTCATTCTCGTACACGGTGCCTGGGCCAACGGCGCGAGCTGGTCCAAGGTCATCCCTCTCCTCGAGGCCAAGGGTCTCCGCGTCGTCGCCGTAGAGCTTCCCCTCACTTCACTCGAAGACGATGTCGCCACCGTCAAACGGGCCATCGCCATTGAAGATGGACCGGTGCTTCTCGTCGGCCACTCCTACGGCGGCGTCGTCATCACCGAAGCAGGCAATGACCCCAAGGTCTCCGGCCTCGTCTATGTCGCCGCCTTCGCACCCGGCGACAACGGATCCATCAATCAGTTGAGCCAGGGCGGAACACCACCTCCCGGTATCGCAGAACTTCGTCCCGACGCACAGGGCTTTCTGAAGCTCACCCCGAAAGGTGTCTCAGAAGACTTCGCTCAAGACCTCACCCCTGCAGAAAAAGCGGAGATCACCGCCACCCAGGGGCCAACCAACGCCAAAGTGCTGGGTGGAACCATCACCACCGCAGCCTGGCATCAAAAGCCCTCCTGGTACGTCGTCTCCGCGAACGATCGCATGATCCCACCCGACGCCGAGCGCGCCATGGCCAGCGCGATTCATGCAGAGACCATCACGCTCCCTTCCAGCCACGTCGCCATGCTGTCACATCCCGCACCCGTCGCAGCCCTCATCGAGAAGGCCGCCGCATCCACCAAATAACTATCTCCACCAACCGCAGGGCTGTCTCGCAACTCACGCGAGTCAGCCCTGCAAAAAAAGACAACTAGTGTTTCGTCGCAATACAAGCTGCGTAAGTCGAAAGAAATCGATCTCTTGCCACGCGATATTCCTCAATCGTCTGAAAGCTCCGGTCCTTCGACTCCTGATTCAAAAAATAAATCGTAGTCACCACCCTCGACGCATCGTTCAACAGCACATAGATCCCTAAGACACCACCTTCAAGCTTGTCTTTATCCAACCCACGAATATCGAGACCATTAAGCTTCGGCTTCAACTCATAGTTCCTCGTGCTGTCTTTGCTGGTCGCTAGCATGTAGTCGAAGTTATCGACCAGAGTCTGTCTCGTCTCCGAATAGTCCTTCTCCGGCAGAATCTCTACCTTCACGTTCGCGTAGAAATCCTTCCCTGGATAAGCGAACATTACCCTTCGCCCCTCCACCATCCCCACCTGTTTCGATCCCTTCGAGGTCGGAACCGTGCGCTCGTGAATGCCCGGCGCAAGCGGCGATGTCTCCACAACCGATAACCCATCGCTGAACCTGCAGCCTATGTAACGATCAAACGCTGAAGAGTCCGAGCGATCACCGTTCTGCGCCGCCAACCCGCTCTGCGCCACCGACAGCAAAGACGAGACCGAAAGCATCATCAACCCACACCCAAACAGGATCGCCCTTTTTCTCATGGGCGAACCATATCGCGAATACTCCTTTGAGCGGTCAGATATTCGAGCTTGAAAAGTTGACTGTCAAAATACTGTCAAGCCACTCCCATGCAAAAACCCGCGCCCAGAGCGGCTTTTGTCGTGGCGTATTACCCCCTTTCAAACGTCTAAAATAGAAGAGGAACCCAGATTCGGCTACGCGAAACTGATCGAAACTCGTCGAGATCGCTCGGTATCGTAACTACAACAAAACAAGTATTTTGCACACAAGTCCTTTGAATGGAATATTTTACAGACACACCCTGCCCATAAACTATTCATTCTAAACAGCTTACGCGCAAGATACCCCGCAGGGGGGAGGGGGGTATCCCACAAAGGGCCGCTACCCAAATCGAACCCGTAACCGTAGACTGAAAGACGAAGAACATGGCAAACGTAACTCAGAAAAGCCCGATCAAATTCATCGTAGCCGCGGTCATCATCGTGGCCACGATCGCTTACTTGTCCTTTACCGGTGGACGTGACAACAAGAGCTACTACGTCACCATCGGCGAGCTGCAGGGCATGGGAAATAAGGCTTACACCCGCCATCTTCGTGTAGCCGGTAACGTTGCACCCGGCAGCATCCACCGCGTCGGCACCAACGCCACCTTCGATCTCCTTGAGCAAGGCCGCAAACTCTCCGTCGTCTACCAGGGATCCGAGCCGCCACCCGACACCTTCAAGGACGACGCCCAGGCCCTCGCCGTCGGCACCTACAGCCGCGACGGCGTCTTCCACGCCACCCAGCTCCAGGCCAAATGCGCCTCAAAGTACGCCCCGGCCCCAGCCTCCGCAACCCCAGCCACCACCGCTGCCGCCACACTGCCTGCAACCAAATAACGCAAAGCTCAAAGATATGACGCAGACGGCAGAGACAACTCGCAGCAGCGCTCCTCCATCCGTCGCCAGCACGGACTGCATCTCGCTCGAGTCAGTCTCTAAGATTTACGGCCGCTTCGCAGCGCTCCGCAACATCACCACCAGCTTCTGCACCGGCTCCTGCACCATGATCCTCGGCGAAAACGGCGCTGGAAAATCTACACTCCTGCGCATGATCGCAGGCCTTATCACCCCGACTCGGGGCCGCGTTACCGTCTTCTCCGAAGCCCCGCACCAGCAACGCCGCCGTGTCGCCTACATGAGCCACTCGCCCATGCTCTACGACGAGCTCACCGCGATGGAGAACCTCAACTACTTCTCCTCCCTCCATCGAGATGGAGGCTGCGCCTGCGTCGGCAACCCCGAGATGGCTCTCCGCGCCGTAGGCCTCGACCCCAAGCTCGACCGCCCGGTAGGCCAATTCTCTCAGGGCATGCGCCAGCGCACCTCCCTTGCCCGCGTCCTCCAGACGGACCCCGAGGTCCTACTCCTGGACGAGCCCTTCTCCAACCTCGACGCGGCCTCCGCCCGCCACATGGTCGAGTTGCTCGCCGACTTCCGCACCTGGCCCGTAGCTCCCGTCAACGGAGTAATGGGCGCCCGGACCATCATCCTCACCACCCACCAGTTCGCCCTCGCCGAACCCCTCGCCACCCGCACCCTCACCATGCGCAACGGCGAGATACTGGACTCAGGCACCGAGGCCCACGGGTGAAGCCCCCCGCCGCCGCCAAAACCAACGCCGCCCGCCTCCTCGACACCCTGGGCATTCCGTACGAGCTACGCACTTACGAAGTCGATCCCGAGGACCTAACCGCCATCTCAGTTGCCCGCAAGATAGGCCTCCCCCCCGAACAGGTCTTCAAAACCCTCCTAGCCCACACCGACACGGGCGAACACGTCTTCGCCGTCATCCCGGGTGACGCGGAACTGGATCTCAAAAAGTTGGCTCAAGCCGCAAAAGCGAAAAAAGCCGAACTAGCCTCCCTCAAAGAAGTCGAGCCGCTCACCGGCTACATCCGCGGCGGAGTCACAGTCATGGGAGCGAAGAAGCCCTTCCCTGCCTTCGCCGACGAGACCATCGAACTCTTCGGCCAGATCTCCGTCTCCGCCGGCAAGCGAGGTCTCCAGATCCTCCTCGCGCCCTCCGACTACCTTCGCGCCGCCAACGCAACCCTCACCGATCTCACCAAGGACGTCGCGAAGGCATGAAGTATCTCCGCCACGTCTGGGACCACCTCCGCAAAGACCTCCGCCTCGAGTGGCGCTCCCGTGACTCCATCAACGGCATGCTCTTCTTCGCCCTGCTAGTAGTCGTGGTCTTCGGCCTTGCCTTCGACCCCACCAGCTACCCCACCATGACGCGCCAGATATCCGGTGGCATCCTCTGGGTAGCCCTCCTCTTCGCCTCCATCACCGCCCTCAACCAATCCTGGGCACGCGAGCAGCGGAACAACGTCCTCGAGGCCCAGCGTATGGCCCCCTCCCCCGCCTCCGCCCTCTTCCTCGGCAAAGCCCTCGCCAACATGCTCTTCGTTCTCGTCGTAGAGGCTGTGCTAGCCCCCATCTTCATCGTATTTTTCAATCTCCACGCCCTCGGCAACGTCTGGCTCCTTGCTCTGATCCTGCCGCTGGGCACCTGGGCTCTTGTCGTCAACGGCACCTTCTTCGCTGCGCTCGGTCTTCGCGCTCGCAACCGCGAACTTCTCCTCCCGCTCCTACTCCTGCCCATCTCCCTCCCGGCCCTGCTGGCCATGGTCCAGGCCACAACCGGCGTCCTAACCGCCGACTTAGACCCGATACAGATCAGCACCTGGATCAAGCAGCTTCTCGGCTACGACATCATCTTCACCACGGTCTGCATTCTGCTCTTCGAGACCGTTCTCAACGCCGAATGACCGCATTCGGGATACCATAGGTCTATGGAGCAGCGCACCCCCACCCTCCGCAATGTCGCCTGGCTCTGGTTCGGGATCAGCATCGCCGTGCTCGCTTTCGGCTTCCGCCAAGCCATCTTCCTCGTCCCCACGGATGCGGCACAAGGCAACGTCGGACGCATCTTCTACTATCACGTTCCGATCGCGATGTTGAGTCTGATCTTCCCCTACATCAACTTCGTGGCATCGCTCTTCTACCTATACTGGCGACGTCGAGAGCCGTTGAAGGCCCTTACGGCGGATGCCCTGGCTCTCGCAACCGCGGAAGTGACCGTCGTCTATTCGAGCATCTGTTTGCTGACCGGCATGCTCTGGGCACGCGCTGTATGGGGCATCTGGTGGACGTGGGATCCTCGCCTGACCAGCATGCTCTTGCTATGGCTTCTCTATGTCAGCTATCTGATGTTGCGCCAATTCTCCTCTGCCGGACAGACCCACACCCTTGCTGCCGTCCTCTCCGTGTTTGCCGCGGTAGACGTGCCCATCGTATACATGTCCATCCGCTGGTGGCGCACCCAACACCCCGCCCCGGTCTTTGGTGGTGGCCCAGACTCCGGCGTCGACCCCTCAATGCTTCCCGCCTTTTATTGGAATCTCGCTGGCTGGACTGTTTGGGGTATTTGCATTGTCGTATTCCGTTTCGCCCTCGAACGCCGCCGCCAGTTTGCCGAGCAGGAAGCTGCCCTGCAGGCCATCGAAGCTTCTTTGGAGATTCCGCAATGACTTGGCGTTCTTTTTTTGACTTGAGCACAATGCCTCATCGGCATCTGCTCTTCGCTTACATCGCTGTGTGGGTTATTCAGGGTGGATACTTCGCATGGACTGCGTGGAATTGGGTTCATGTTCGGCGAGTCGGCCGCTAAAAAATCAACGAAGCCGCAGGGGGACCGCAGCTTCGTTGTCCGAGTAGGAATTGCACGTGATGCTATCGACCATCAGCATCGATCGCATAAACACCGGATGACGCATAAAGTTTCGGAGACCTAATTTAAAAATTCTCGCGATCGCACTTCCTCTTGCCGCTCTTGCACCACCTCGATAGACTCCGAACAGTGCCAACGCCCCACCGCTCTTCATTTCGTCTCCCCGTCGTCGCAACATTTGCGATCCTCCTCGGCCTCTCCGGCTGCCATAGGAGCCGTTTTCCTGACGTTCCAGCGGGCTATCGCGAGTACGCATACGTCAGCAATGCGGGATCAAATACGGTCACCGTACTTGATCTTGTCTACCTTCGTCAGGATCACACCCTCCAAGTCGGCACCAACCCAACCAACATGGCAGTCAACCCCACTCGAAATGAGGTTTACGTCGCCAATGCTCAGTCGGGCACGATTTCAGTCATCAACGCCGACGCAAATCGTGTTGTTGCGACGATTGCTGTCCGTCATCGGCCATCCTTCATCGCTGTTGAACCTAGCGGACATCGTGCTTACGTTGCCAACTATGGCTCGAACAGCGTCAGCATAGTTGACCTTGACCTCCGGCGCGAAGTCTCCGTCGCGGGGGCCGGCGAACAACCCGTTCAGGTGCATATCTCGCCTGATGGCCGCACTCTCGTAGTCACTAATCATGGGAGCAACAGCGTGTCCGTCTTCGATGTGATTCCCTACAGCGCCGGCTCCCCGGCATCTGCTTCAGTTACACATCTTCGCTCGACATTTTCCGGCTGTCCCGGAGCCGGAGACACGGTAATTTTGCCCGACTCCTCAAAGGCCTTCGTGGCCTGCTCCGCAGGGCATCAGGTGATGGCGCTGAGTCTGGCGGCAGCGCCTGGATCGTGGGCGGCCAAACAAAATCCTTCGCTTACAACGGACCGCATGCTTGCGTTGCTGGACGTTGGGAAGATGCCGGTTCATCTTGCGATGAAACCGGATGGCGGTGAAATTTTCGTCTCAAACTTCGATTCCGACAGCTTCTCCGAGATTGCTACTTGGACCAATGAAGTTGGGGGAACTTACTCGATTGGAAACAAGCCGGTGCGGGGCATCGTCAGTCGCGACAACAGCACGCTATGGGTCGCGAACTCAGGGGCTGATTCGATTGGGCTTTATAGCATTGACGACGGGAAGCTGGCAGGCAGCGTTCGTACGGGGTCCGGGCCGGATGCGCTTGCCTTTTCGGAGGATGAGCATCTTTTGCTGGCTGCAGATACACATTCCGGGGATATTGCGGTTATTCGAACGGAAGGAAAGCAGGGGCCAGCGCTCTTTACGATCCTTCCGGCTGGAATTTCTCCCAACGACATCGTGGTTAAAGCTCTTCACGAAAAATAGCGTTTTGCGAAAAAAAATCTGGCGTGGTGGGCGTTGGCTTTTGTTGTTATTGTTGGGTTTTTGAGGGGTATTTTGCGAAAAGTGGGTGTTTGATCGTGGTGTTTTGATGGTGTGATCGTGGTGAGATGCGTGGTGAAGATGGTGTTCTGACATCGTATTTTTCTTCGCCGAAAAATACGCCACTTTTTTGAACTATTTTTTCGGGCGAGTCTCGGACGCGTGAGCAGGCAAAGACAAAATACATGGATCCTTCCCCATTCGGCTTCGCTCAGGGTTAGGATGACGACTCTTTTCTGTTCGGAAAGGTGATGTCAGACCTGGCGGGCTAGTACGAGGGTGATGTCGTCGGGTTGCTCCTCGGCACCGATCCAGGCGTCGAGTGCGAGCATGACCTGGGCGGAGATTACGTGCAGGGGTTGATCGCGGTAACGGGCGACCACCTCCATCATGCGTTCTTCGCCGAACTCGCCGAAGTCGTTCTCTGGTTCAGTTACGCCGTCTGAGTAGGCGACCATAATATCGCCTGGCTGCATCTTGAAGCGGTCTTCCTCGTACTGCATGCCGTCCATGAGGCCGACGACGGTGCCTCCCTTGTCGAGTCGGCGGATGTGTCCGTCTCGGCTCAAAACGAGTGGTGGAAGCTGTCCTGCGTTTGAGTAGGTCAAGACGGCGGAGGCCGCGTCGTAGTGAGCTAGAAACAAAGTTGCGTATTTTTCAGGCTGTGTGCTGCGGTAGAGGTGGCGGTTGAGAAGGGACAGAATGCGTCCCGGGGACTGGAAAAGTTCGTCGCAGTCCCCTCCACGTCCTTCCCTGCTGGCTGTGAGCCCCGCCACGCTGGTCTCGCTGTAGACAAGCTCCTCACTCGCGAAGCGGTAGGCGCGCACCGCCGAGTGAAGGGTTGCCATGAGCAGGGCGGCCGAGATGCCCTTGCCGCTGATGTCGCCGATGGCGATGCCGACGCCAGTTTCACGGCGATCCACCATGCCGGCATGGGCTTCTTCGTGAAAGACGAGAAAGTCGTAGTAGTCGCCGCTTACGGAGCGGGCGGGGCGGCAGACTCCGTGCAGATCGAGGGTCGCGATTCCGTGCGCGTGCAGCGGAAAGAGATTGGCCTGAACCTCCTGGGCGATGGAGATCTCGTTCTGCAGACGCTCCTTCTCCTTCTGTTCTTCGAGGAGCCGCTGCAGGGATCCAGACATGGTGTTGAAGGAGCTGCTTAGTTCGGCGAGCTGGTCGTCACTTTTAACGCCGATACGGTAGTCGAAGTCGCCGCGGTCGATGTGTTCGGTTGCGCTGTAGAGATCAGCCACGGACGAGGTGATGGAGCGGCTGAGGCCGATGGCCATCCACAGCGCCAGCAGCTCGATGAGTGCAAAGAGGACGCAGAGCAGGATGATCGCGATGCGTATAACGCTGGTTACGATTCCTCCGAGGGAGGAGCCGAATAGCTGGTTATAGAGAAGAGAGGGTCGGGATTGGACCGCGATGAGAACGTTGTCTCGCTCTCCTGAGTCCCAGTCTGTAATCGGTTCGGTCGAGGTGAAGCTGACCCGGGTATCAACGACGTTGACGGCTGGGGGCTCTGTGCCACCGACGATCCAGGATGATCCACCATCTATCCCATCGGCTCCGACCGCGAATCTAACCTTCTGTCGCGATTTCTGGGAGGGAGGGGGCGTGCCCGGGGTGGCCTCAGCTTTGTTCTCCCTGCTGATTTCATTGGCGGTTCTTCCGGCGCGTTGGGGCAGAAGACTTGCCTGTCCGAGGCCGTCTGAGATCAGCTTCAGAACGGCACCGTCAACCGGCAGACTCGACATGAGCGTGAAGATGCGTCCGTCGTTCCACCGTTTCTGATGAAGGGCTACGAGGTAGAGATCGCGCCCGTCGAGGACGAGGCCTGAAAACTCTCCTCCGGGCACCTCGGTTGCCCAGGGTGGAAGGCCGAAGGGAGCCTTGCCACGATACTTTGGACCGATGTCGACCGCTGCGCCATTAAGGAAGACGCGGATTTCGCGATGCAACCTCAAGCGAGGCATATCAAGTCGTGCGACCTCTCCAGCCTGTTCAATATCCTGGATCGCACCGCCAATCTGCTGCGCGTTATCCTTTGGCCGTTCGGCGACGAGCGCAGTGGTGAGATCGGCGCGGCGGCCGCTCTCGTTTCTCATCTGGATCAACTCAGCCTGTAGGCGGGAGTCTGTAAGGTGAATTGCGAATTGGCCTGCGGCCACGTAGGCCAGAACGCCCACCAAGGTGAGAAACAGAATCACCGGTGCGAGGCCGATGAGGAGATAGGTGAGGATCAGCTTGTTACGAAGGCTCCAGAGGAGATGTTTCCGTATAAGCTGCCAAGCGAGTGGGATGGCGATGGAGACGAGAGCGATTCCAACAAAGAACTGAAGGATCCCTAGAAAGGTTCTGAATCCTCCTGAGAATAAGTGGCGAACAAACAACACGCAGAACCACAACCCAAGCCAGACTGCGGCACCGGCAAGTCCTGTCGGAATCCGTTCTCTGAGCAGATTGAGAACACGCGGCCCGGTAGGGCTATTCGCGTCTTGCATCGTTTGCCGCCTCCAGTTCCGCCTGTCTTGCCAGCTTCAAGGTATGACGCGTCGCCGAAAAATGTGCCCCGGCCAGCAGGAGCAGACCGGAGAGAAACGCCCACATCATCAACCCTACCGAAATATAAAACGGCCCGTAGACGGACTGGAAGTCCAGCCAGGGGAGTGCCCTGATATAGAGATACTTAGCCGCCTGCCACAACAGACCGATGACGATGGCTGTGGGCAGCACGGCGCGCGCTGGAATCTTTCTGTAGGGCAATACCCAATAGATTAGAAAGAAGAGCAGTATGCTCGCAAGCCCAGCACAGAGCTTGAGAAAGCCGTAGGAGACGAAGTGATAGACGACGTTTTCGGTGTGGCCGAAGAAGAGCCAGGAGAGAATCGTCTGCTGGCTTGCGGTGGAGGCTACCGACGCCATGGCCAGAACACCAACCGCGAATGCGAGTCCAAGAGATACCGCCTGGTTGTGGAGGTAGTTACGGTTCTGGCGAACTCCCCAGACCCGGTTTAACGCTACCTCCAGAGGAAGGAAGACGCCGGTGGAGGTGATGAGCAGCATGACGAGCGAAAAGAGCTGGGTTCCTTTGTGAGGGTGGGCCAGCAGTTGCATGTTTCGCATGACGAAGTCCTGACCGACCGGCAGGAGATTCTTCATCATGTCACCGACGATCGCCTCCATGGAACGTGAGTGAAAGAAGCTTCGGCACAGGGTCAAGAGCAGCACGATGAAGGGGAAGAGCGAAAGGATCACGTTCGCGGCTACGCTAAACGCGTAGGTGTGGACCTCAGTCCGAGCCATGTAGCGGGCCAGTGCGGCGATCTGCGCCGCCAAACCGTACTCCCGCACGACGGGGGCAACGTCTTCGATCGGCCTTGGCGGCAGATCGTGTTGGTCGTCCTTCGAAGACGCGGATGCTTCGTGTTTACCAGGGAGAATGGATGGCATAGAAGAGTTCGATGCAATATCCGGCGAGCGACGACCGGTAACGCACTCCGATGCTAGCAGAGGGTGTCAGCTTTGGTGACAGCTAATCTTTGCCTATATTTGCGGGCCGTTTGGAGCGGTTGTAAGGGTGTGGATACGCGCCAGCGCCCACTGGGATGACTCCGCGAGGACGGGATCTTCGGCGGTGCTCCATTGCTGGAGTTGGGGGATGAACTGCGTTTCGCCGCTGTTTCCCATTGCGATGGCGACGTTGCGGTGCAGTCGCTTCATACGAGTTCGTTCCAGGGGCGAGCCTTTGAACCATTGCTTGAATGTTGCGGAGTTCATCTCTGCGAGCCAGGTTAAAGGTGGATTGATCAACTGTTTTCGTGCGAGCATGCCCTCGTTTTGAGAGGTTGGAGCGCGGCGGTTCCAAGGACAGACGTCCTGGCAGATATCGCAGCCGAAGACCTGGCGGCCCATGGGTTCGCGGAGTTCTTCTGCGATGACGCCTTTTTTCTCGATTGTGAGATAGGCGATGCAGCGTGACGCGTCCATCTCGCGCGGCGCCACCAGTGCGTTTGTGGGGCATGCGTCGATGCAGCGGGTGCAGCTTCCGCAGCGGTCCGCAGGGAGTTCGAAGGCGAGCTCGGACGACACGGGGATCGAGGTGACAATGACGCCGAGTAGAAGCCATGAGCCTAGTTTTTGATCGAGGACGCAGGTGTTCTTGCCGATCCAGCCTATGCCGGCTTTGGCGGCGGCGGCGCGTTCGACGAGAGGACCGGTATCGACGTAACAGCGTGATTGGCAGGCGAAACGCTCGTGAAGATGCGACTCGATTTTTTTGAGCCGGCTTAGGAGTTCGTCGTGATAGTCGGTGGGGATGAGGTCGTCGGTGTCTGGGAGGGCGGTGCGTCCGCTCCAGGCATAGCGGGCGATCCATCCGGTTCCGGGTTCAGACTGATCGATGGATAGCGGGGCGGCTACGTTATAGTTCAGGGCGCAGACGATGACCGATCTTGCCCAGGGCATCGCAATCTGGACGTCACTGCGTAGCAGAACTCCTTGCTCGTTGCGGCGCTTGAGATAGTCCATCTCACCGGCTCTGCCGGCTTCGACCCAGGCTGCGAATCTATTCGCGTCGATAGTTTGCTGACTGGTTTCGGTGTCCGCGGAAACGACTGCGGCTACACCTGCTGTGTCGAAGCCGGAGTGAGCAGCGAGTTCGCTCAGCCAGAGCTTGAGATCGGAGGTCCATGCTTCGGCGCTTTGTGGTGGCCCTGCGAACAAACCCGTTCCCTCGAGGATGACTTTTCTCTGCTTGCCTCTAGGATAATTCGCGGAGGGTGTCGCAGAAACCGTTTCGCTCGGGATGAAACTGCTTCATAGTCGCCTGGATCGGCGGGATAGATGGCATTGCACCGGATACACCTTTGCCAGTAGACTTGTCATAGCCGGGAGGGCTTTCGAATCATCGGAAGACTGCCCGGTCACAAGTCACTATCAACGGATGTGCGCCATTCGGATTTTGCGACTGCTCGTAATGCAGCTGCCGTCGATAGGTTAGTTACAGTTTCCCAGACTGCAATTAACACCACAACTGGCACCCCTACTTCGGTCAAGCGGAAGAGTGGTCCAGGTGATTGATAAAAATGCGGAGAGTTGGCAGAGCCCGGTTGAATGCACCTGACTCGAAATCAGACATAGGCGTAAGTCTATCGGGGGTTCGAATCCCTCACTCTCCGCCATTCAACCCTCCAGAGAATTCCGCGTAGTGCTTGAGATGTGACGGCAATCCCAGCAGACGTTGGACTGCACGCTGTCGCTGACGAGCTTCAGCGTGTTCTTCCTCTTTCTGTTCTTTGATGCGGCGAGCCGGCAAGTAACAAGAAGCGCGGTTCTCATGGCAGACGACTTGCTTGCGAAAGCGCGAAAGTGCCATTTCCAAGAAGCCCGAACAACGGTTCACGTTGGATCCGTCACCAGGAGGGCGCCGTCTCAGCAACAACGCGGTCCTGAAACTTTGCGTCGCGCACGAGTGCTGAGGCGAGCATTGGGCGGCCGCGCTCGTCGTAATAGATGCCGGTCTCACCCGATTCATTGAGCAGCACCTTGGTGATCACGCGCGCTGCGCGCTTCGGAGTGCTCAATATTTTGATGAAGGGCATAAGCAGAGGAACGAGTAGCGGAAAGATGTATCTCTGCAGAAAGCGCACAAAAGCCATGCATCGCGCCCTCCGAGATCAGTGGCAAGATTTAGGCCCGGCTCTACCGCATTGAAGCGGAGCCGTGGAGTCTCGCGGGCGAATGCCATTGCCGCAGCAAGGATCGCTTGTTTGGAAGTAGCGTAGGCATCGAAACCCGGCTTTGTGGCGCCGCCTGGTTTCCATTCCGCCTGCGCACTCGCCTCTGCGGAGATATAGCGACCACCTCGAAACCCCGCAGCCACGGCCGATTTGCGTTCGGGATCTTCTACAGCGGATACGATGAAAACGACATTTGCACCGTTGGGGAGACTTCGCACGAGCGCCTCTGTCAGCGCAAACTGGCCGAGATGGTTCGTCGCGAACGACATGTCCCATCCCAGCGCGTTCCAGGTCGGACGCATCTGCATGATGCCTGCGTTGCTGACCGGGCCGGCGATCGGAAAAGGGAGCCCACCGATCTCCGCAGCTGCGCGTCGCACGCTCGCGATATCCGATAAGTCGCACACAACCGACACCGCATGGCCGCCCTTTCGCTCGATCTCCTGGTGCAACTTGTTGAGCTTTTCGCGATTGCGCCCAACAAGGACGACAATGCCGTGTTTCGCCACCTCGAATGCGGTTGCCAGGCCAATACCCGAGGTCGGGCCGGTGATGATGTATGCCTTTTGGCCGGTGGGATTGTCCGCGTTGTTCTTCCTTCTCTGCTTCTCCTTGCGGACCGCCTAAACGTAGCCTCCCGTAACCTCGATACGTTCCGCATTTACCCAGCGATTGTCCTCAGAGAGCAGCGACGCAATCATCCGACCGACGTCGTCCGGAACACCTGCTCGCCCCAGTGCTGTCCCTTCAGCCACCCTTTTGTTCACGGCAGGATTGTCGCGGACGATGCCGCCGCTGAAATCGGTTTCTGTAGCCCCTGGCGCTACAACGTTGACAGTAATCCTTCGTGGGCCGAGTTCCTTCGCCATGTGCTTCGACAGCACCTCAACCGCGCCCTTCATCGATGCGTAGATTGAGCCCCCCGGACCGGTAATGCGCGTTCTTGCCGTCGACACATTAATGATTCGCCCGCCGTCGTTGATGAGAGGAAGAAGCTTCTGTGTCAGGAAGAAAACGCCCTTGAAATGGACGTTGTAGATGCTGTCGAGCTCTTCCTCGGTCGCCGTTTCAAACGGCATGTTGCGGTGACTGTTACCGGCGTTGTTGACCAAAAAGTCAAAGCGCGTGACTCCGAATTTAGAGAGCGCGTTTTTCACGCTCTCTACGAAGGCATCGAACGACGCGACGTTGCCGGCGTCGAGTTGCAAAGCGACGGCTTCCGCTCCCGCGTGTTTCACCGCGACAACAAGCGCTTCCGCGTCGGAGCCATGGGTGTGATACGTGAAGATCGTATTTACTCCGCGTCTTGCGAGGCTCTCAACCGTGTTGCGGCCGATACCGCGACTGCCACCGGTGACAATCGCGATCTTTTTAGGGGTGATTACATGCGTTTCTATCGACATTGAGTCTCCTTTGTCTGTCTAGTCAGTCATTAATAAAGCTCAAATAATCACGCCAGTATCCGCCACAATGCGTCGAAACCTACCCTGGAGTGCTTCTTCGCATTCTTCGAGTCTTGGACCATATAGTCCATCGTTGCCTCGGCAACAGAGTTCATGAGCGCGGCAACAAAACTTCTGGGCGAGTTGCGCAACGGGCCGTCAGCGCGACTTCGCTCCATCAGTTCGGCGATTTTTGCCATGATCTTATGGCCCGCTTCGCGAGTGGCCGGAGTGATCTCATCGGAAACGACTAGCTGCGCCAGAGCACGACGCTTCTCGGGAAACGAGACTGCCCAATTCATCCAGTTCCGCCAGACGTGGAAGAACTGCTCACGAAGTTCTACTTGGTCTGGGAAGTCCTTCATTGCGGTCGATGCCATCTCTGCTTTCAACTCGAGGTAAAGCTGATTGAATAGGTCCGCTTTGGTCTCGAAGTAGGTAAAGAGCGAACCGTTGGCGATGCCGGCCTCTTTGGCGATGCCCATCGTGGGAGCGCTCAGCCCTTTCGTCACGATGATGCGAGTCGCGGCAGCAAGAATGGCGCTTCGCTTGTCGTCGCTTTTCGGCCTCGGCATAATTGTAGTGTATCGATAACTGTCTAGCCAGTCAACCATGTCGCTGACGACTTGCACCAAGTCTGCCTCCGGAGCTTCCGAGGTCCTGTGGGAAGGAGGTTTGTCTCATACGCACCGCTAATGTTTCTCCATAGATCAGCATCGGCATTCCCAGTCGAAGCGTATAAATATGACTGGCATCTGAGGACAACGCTACGACAATCCAAAAACGTGGTGCGATAGCCCGCAGGTTGTGTAATCTTTTGCTTACGGAATTGTGTTTTTGGGTCAATCCCCTGACCCTCTGCGTTTCTGCATCTTGGGAAGAAAATGGGCTTCGCTAACAGTCAAAATATTGCGAACCTTTGGTGGAATATGAAAGATTGCCCTTACACTTCCTCCTTCAAGAAGCCTCGATCGAATATCCTTCTTGTGTTCGTGACCGTCCTTCTCTCTGCCTGCAATTCGAGTAAGGTGCCTCCCAAGCCAAACGTTCAAATCACGCTAGTCCCCGTTGCTAATCCTGGAGGTCCGGTACAACTGGACTTTATCGAAGGGCGGGCGAACGGCGCCAAACCTGGTCAACAGATCGTACTTTACGCACGCAGCGGAATTTGGTGGATTCAACCTTTCGCGAATCAGCCTTTCACGAAAATTCAGCCCGATTCAACGTGGAGGAACTCGACCCATCTCGGCACAGATTACGCAGCGATCCTAGTTGAGCCCGGCTTTCATCCTGCGACGAAGGTTACGACCTTGCCTGCAGAAGGCAACGGCGTAGTCGCAATCGCCACTTCGACGGGTAAGCCTGTTGCACCGATTGTTTCTAAGGTCATTCACTTTAGTGGATATGACTGGAGGGTGCGTAACGCTGCGAGCGACCGAGGAGGGCAACCCAACTCCTATGATCCTTCGAACGTGTGGACCGATAAGAACGGCTATCTGCACCTTCGAATGGAGGAGCATGACGGTGTATGGACATGTGCGGAGGTGAGCTTAACCCGCAGTCTGGGTTATGGTTCGTATATCTTTGTCGTTCAAGATATCGGTCATTTTGGCCCATCTGCTGCTCTGGGGTTATATACAAATGATGACTTTCGACCGGATGACATTCGAAATGAACTTGACATCGAATTGAGCCGTTGGGGTATCGCAGACAACAAGAATGCGCAATATGTTGTCCAACCTTTTTATATCCCTGAAAACGTCTCTCGATTCATGGCCCCCTCCGGCGTTTTGACGCACATGTTACGTTGGGAGTCCGGGCGCGCTTCCTTTAAGACTGTCCGCGGATCGGTGATAGGCCCCGGAACGGCGACTGTGAGTGAACACATCTTTACCTCAGGGGTTCCGACTCCCGCCAAAGAAACGGCTCACATGGGTTTGTACAGTTACCGTCATTCGCAAAGCCCAACTAAACAACCGGTCGAGGTTGTGATTGAAAAATTTGAATTTCTGCCGTGAAAACATGGTGCATAGGCATCGACTACGTACGGGACTTGTAAATGGAATCGCGCTGCTGTGCCTTGTGAATGTTGCTTTTGGATTAGACCCAACCCGGAGAATCTCACAATACGTACATGACAAGTGGGGAGAGGACAAAGGATTCCTTGGAGGAAGGATTTACGCCATCCGCCAATCGTCCGATGGTTATTTGTGGATTGGAACCGAGAGAGGTCTGGTTCGATTCGACGGGTTCAATTTCACTCTGATTCAGCGACCACTTCCGAACTCGCCTCCGATTAGTCCCGTGCGCGGCCTCGCTACAGACGCCAACGGGAACCTCTGGATTCGTCTCGAAGGCCCCCGCATGCTTCTTTATCATGACGGGAACTTCGAGGATCCATACACCCGGTTTGATCTTCAGGACATCACCTTTACATCGATCCTTTCCGACTACGAGGGCCGCGTCATTCTCCCCGGGCTCGGAGAGCGGACATTTCGATACGAGGGTGGGCGCCTGGAGACGATAGTCAACGCAGAGCAAAGTCCCGGTAATGTCATCTCACTAGCTGCGACGCGAGACCAGAGTATCTGGCTCGGTACGCAAGATAACGGTCTCTTTCGTCTGAGCCAAGGGCACATTTCCAAAGTAGCCCAAGAGCTCAAGGATTCGAAGATCAATGCCCTTCTACCCGCAGAGACTGGCGGTCTGTGGATTGGAACAGACAGCGGAATTAATTTGTGGGAGAGCGGCGTACTGGCCCATCTCGACTTTCCTTCTTCGCTTAAGCAGCTCCAGATTCTGGCGATGGCCAGAGACTCGGACGCAAACGTGTGGATTGGAACGAACCATGGCATCGTGCGCATCACTCCATCGGGCGCTGTTTCACTCGACCAACTCAATCCAAAACCTGGGTTCGAAGTAACAGCAATCTATGAAGACCTCGACGGAGATATTTGGTTCGGCGGCTCGCGAGGAGTCGAGCGACTTCGAAATGGGATGCTTACAACGTATTCGACTTCTGACGGTCTTCCGTCAAGCGGCATTGACTCAGTCGACGCCGACTCCACGGGGCGGATCTGGTTTGCGCCACCCTCCGGTGGTCTTTACTGGATGAAGGAAGGGCAAGTTGGCCATATAACTCTCGACGGACTGGAACACGATGTTGTGTATTCCATCAGCAGCGGTGATGGTGAAGTCTGCGTTGGGCGGCAACATGGCGGTCTCACAGTGTTGACCGAAAAAGGCGATTCATTTATTGCCCGCAGCTATACACAGGCGGATGGCCTTGCGCAGAACAGCGTTTATTCGGTGCACCGTGATCGCGATGGGACGATATGGGCTGGGACTGTGAGCGCTGGCGTCAGCAGATTGAAGGGCGGGAAATTCACGAATTATTCGGACTCCAGTGGACTCCCATCAAATGCTGTCAATTCCATAGTCGAGAGTTTCGACGGGACAACGTGGTTGGCTACCCCAAGCGGTCTGGCTTCGTTCGCGAATGGACACTGGACCAATTACACAGCCAGTGATGGCTTACCATCGTCAATGGTAAGAACCATCTTTGAAGACACGAAGCATGTGCTCTGGATCTTAACTTCTGACGGCCTGGCGTTCCTATCCTCCGGAAAGATCAAAGTTCCAGCGAGGCTGCCGGAGGCATTACGGGAGCAAATCTTCGGAGTTGCGGAAGACGGCATGGGTTCGCTCTGGTTCACCACCTCAGACCACGTACTTCGGGTGAACCAGGAGAGGCTTCTGAGCGGTTCGCTCTCTGACACAGATGTTCAAAGCTACGGAATCGACGACGGCCTCTTGGGGGTAGAAGGCGTGGGTCGCGAGCGCTCCATAGTTGTCGATCCTCAAGGCCGCATCTGGATCTCACGTAAGTCGGGTTTGTCCATGGCCGATCCTATCGTCATCTCCAAAACTTCGGTTCCAGTCACGGTACGAATCGAATCTATGTCTGCTGGAGGGAGTCAGGTGAATCCGCAGAACCCCATCGAGATTCCCTCTGGAGTTCAGAGCATTACCTTGAATTACGGGAGTACGAACCTGGCCGTGCCGGGACGCATCCGTTTTCGCTATAAGCTCGATGGCTCCGATCAAGGTTGGAGCGACACCGTTGCGTCAAGGCAGGTTGTCTATAAAAACCTGGGTCCTGGCACATATCTTTTCCGCATTGTTGCCTCCAACCGCGTAGGCCTTTGGAATGGCCCGGAGACTTCTGTTCCTTTCGTCATCGAACCCGCGTTCTGGCAAACGTGGTGGTTTCGAGTAGCTTGTCTTGCAGGATGTTGCCTGACGATCCTCGCCATTTATCGGTTGCACATTCATCAATTGACGAAACGATTGAATGTTGGTTTCCAGGAACGGCTCGCCGAACGTACGCGGATTGCACAGGAATTGCATGACACGCTACTGCAAGGTGTTCTGAGTGCCTCTCTCCAGCTTGATGTAGCTGAAGACCAACTCCCAGAGGATTCTCCCGCTAAACCTCTCTTGAAACGGGTTCTGCAATTGATGGGTACAGTCACTGAAGAAGGCAGAAATACGCTCCGTGGGCTCCGCACAACGGAATCGGGCAACCAAAGCCTTGAGACTGCCTTCTCGCGACTGCGACAGGAGTTCCCCCTCGACGGCAAAACTGACTACCGCGTTATCGTTGACAGTGGTACGCGTCCATTGCGACCGCTGATCCGCGATGAAGTCTACCTCATTGGCCGCGAGGCTCTTTTGAATGCTTTTATGCACGCGCACGCGAACCGTATCGAAGTCGAAGTAGAATATGCGAGCAGACATCTTAGGGTATTGGTGCGCGACGATGGCCGTGGAATTGATCCTCAGGTGCTACATTCAGGTCTTGAGGGACACTGGGGACTCGTGGGCATACGAGAGCGGTCCAAAAGAATTGGCGCTAATCTAAGACTTCGGAGCCGTATTGGCGCAGGAACTGAAGTGGACCTAACCGTTCCTGGCTCGATCGCATTCGAAAAAGATTCGAACGACCCCATATCCCGGTGGTTCCGTTGGCTCAGCCGAGAGAGGCTAGAGATGCCGAAGCGTGACAAAGAGAAGCGAGTACAAAAATGAGCGCTCCCCCTCGGATTCGAATCTTCTGCGTTGACGACCATCCTCTTATGAGGGAAGGTATTGCGACCGTCATCAGAAATGAACCCGACATGCAATTGGTTGCAGAAGCATCAACTGGACACGACGCCATTCGGGGATTTCGTGAACATCGGCCCGATGTAACACTTATGGATATCCGGATGCCTGATATGGGGGGCATCGATGCGCTGCTCGCCATTCGCACAGAGTTCGCGAATGCCCGTGTCATCATGCTTACAACGTTTGAAGGAGACGCCGAGATCCAGCGCGCACTGGAGGCGGGAGCGCAAGGCTACATGCTCAAAAGCATGCCCCGAAAACAGCTCGTAGAAATGATCCGCAAGGTGCATGCGGGGCAGAAACACATCCCTGCCGAGGTCGCAGTTCAGCTGATGGAGCATCTTGGGGATGAAACGTTGAGCAAGCGAGAGGTTGAGGTCCTTGAGAAGGTTGCCGGCGGAAATCGAAACAGCGACATCGCTGCGCTCCTTTTCATCTCTGAGGACACAGTAAAGGGACATATTAAGCACATCATGGAGAAACTCGGTGCAAGCGATCGCACCGAGGCCGTCGCTATCGGAATTAGACGCGGGATCATACATCTCTAGCTCGACGCTTACTCCAGAGAGAAAGTACGAAGAGTCCGCGGGTAGTCTCAGAAAAGCACTCGATCTGGGGGTCCAATTCGCGGCGAAAGAAGCTAGTCTCTTGCTGGCACGTTTTGTGTCCCGAGGAGGCATCCGCTGCAGCGACTCTTTTCCAGCTTCCCGGAGGGTTGGCCAGGCATCGGTCTCATCTTTCTGCGGCTTACGGTCGCAGTTAATGCAATCATTTGCGGAGTTGACGTGCTCGGCGAACCCAGCAGTCACTCGATTAGCGTTTGGGCAGTTGGATCGCTCGCAATCGTTGTTGGATCGGCAATTTTCTTCGGCTTTCTTACACCTGCTGCAACCGCCATGGCAACAATTGGTTATCTCATGACGGGCGTTTCGTCTTTTCTGATGACGAAAGCGACCAACCACATCAATGCGTTAGCTGCTTTCAATCTGGCTGCGATATCCACCGCGCTTGTCTTGCTTGGCCCAGGCGCCTTTTCGCTTGATGCGCGGCTCTTCGGTCGTCGCGAAATCATTATTCCTGAGGGCCGCGTTGACCTAGTCGATGATTCGCAAGAAGATTCCGCACTTGATTGAGATTGAACGCAACAGTTGTGCACACGTCCGGGGTATGAAATCGTCCCTAAATAGTGGTATCGGATGCGCACCAGTCACTAGCGTTGAAAATACCCCCCTTAGCGGGATGCAATCATCCGAGTCTTCCTTCATAGTCACTTCAACAGGATCGAGCACGGAGACGGATCCGAGAGTTACGAATAACTAATTCTCTGAATCAGGGGAAGCTTCAATGGGAGGGTCGGTTCGCGATGTTCCATTTAGATTATCTTTCTTGTTTCCTCACCATCCTACCGACAATCCTGCCTGAGTTGGTCGCCTTTATGGCACGATCGTAGGTGTTCAACGCAACTTACGTTTCAAAGCAATCATGTCTGTGGTAGTAGCGACAAAAGGCGCCAGTCATTAGATCTATGTCTCCAGATCATAGGGGGAACGGTGAGAACACAACTTAGGAAACTAACGATTTCAGACCGTGGCAATATTCTTGTGTTTGATAAGGGCGTTGGCCTGAATCTGCGAAACGAACCGCAGAGGCGTGCACCAGGCCAACTGATAGAGGCAGAGAGGATGTCGGCAATCGGCAGGATGGCATGTTCGATATCCCACGATATGCGCCACTCGCTCACAGCGATCTATGCGAACGCCGAGTTCCTCGAGAGCCACGATATATGTGCGAGCGTGCGGGCTAATCTGCTGCTCGAAATTCAAGAAGCAGTGCTCGCGATGACGGAGCGCATTGATTCATTACTGCAATTCGGTAGCGGACGGAAAAGCCCACTTATTCATGCGCGCGTTTCCTTGGTTGTTGAGAAAGCCGTTGCGGCAGTGAAGTTTCATCCAGACGGGCGCAACGTGTCCATCACAGTTGGCAAGTTCCCGTCGACGGAAGCAGGCATCGATGCGAGGAATCTTGAAAGTGCCATCTATAACTTGCTGCTCAATGCCTGCCAAGCTGCGGCAAGCTCAACTCACGTGCCTGCGGTGAAGGTCCACCTTACGGAAGTCGATGAACGGATCTACATCACGATCATGGACAATGGTCCTGGTGTACCTGCCTCTGTGAGGAGGACTTTGTTCGATCCGTTCGTGACCGCAGGAAAACCCAACGGAACAGGCCTTGGGCTCACCCTTGCTCGTCGAATCGCTGAAGAGCACGGTGGCAGCGTCCGCCTTGAGAAATCCAATCGAGAAGGGACAGTATTCACACTGACCCTGACAAAGAACAGATTTTTACCTTTAGAAAACCTGAAGAGTGGTAGAACCGGCTTCGAAATCTGCGGCAATGGATCTGCGAACTGCTCATAAATAATTAACAACCGAGATGGGCGCTTGTGAAATTCCGGAATGCAAGATATCCAGCAATCGGGAGATTCTATGCCCTCGTTTGCCGTAACAATGAAGTCCAACGGGTCGACCAACGACAAAAAATGCCTTTCCAGCAATCCATGCTGCAAGCACTGCTGCTAGATATTCAGCGGACGACCTTTTCCAAATTTCATTTCGTTGGGACCAAGCAACTTCAGAATCTATCTGTACCGTCCCGAACTGCCCAAACCGTGCAACGACCAGATGCAACGCCGTTCAACCTATGCGCCAAATGATATTACTCGCGCGCTTTAAGTTCCGAGAAGCCACTTCCCTCTTACGGTCTCTCAGATCGAAATTTACTGACAGAAAAGTGCCGGCGCCCGGTTGGCTTTGAATATCTACGATTCCACCTAATAGTGAGGCACGCTCTCTAGTTACGGTTCCTTGTTTCACCGATCGCGAGGGAAGCATCTGCTCTGGGCCGGAGCAAAAGAGCGCGTGGTTCTTGATGACGATAAGTCTTTGTCCCAGGCTATCGTGTAACTCGCCCGAGATGCGCCGGCGCTCGCTTTCCTGCGAAGCAATCAGTTGCTGAGAAAAGGCTTGCTGGGCGGATTGAATTCCTTCAAGTTGCCTCGGAGGCTCACATTGTCAACGCGTCCTTCTGCCATCCGCACCCGGAAGGATCGCGCTTCAACACCCTCCGACGTGGTGCATGGTACGCCGGAGTGGAATTGGAGACTTCGTTCGCAGAGGTCGCCTTCCATAAGCGCCGATTCCTACAAGACACGCGTATCACTGCCGCCTTAACCTTCGACTATCAAGATTTTCTTGCAGGCTTCTCTGGCGTGTACAGCCACCTTGATCCGCACGAGATAGAGACTTGCCTTTTGCCCGAACCAGTGCCGGAGTGCTACGCCCCCGTCCAGGCACTCGCCGATCTGCTACTTCACGCCGGATCGAACGGAGTCGTCTATCCAAGCGTCCGCAACCTCGGTGGGAACTGTGTCGCTTGTTTCCGTCCCGCGCTAGTCTACAATCCTCGCAGAGGAAAGCAGTACCAGCTTATGGTTGGAGCCCGGGAGCAGTGGGCCGCGACTTGATTCTTGCTATGAACAACTTCCGGAAATTTTGCGAGTTCCGCAGCGTGCGCTGCAGGTTCGAGGATTTCTGCACCACCCGACCGATCCGGTTGGCGACTGTCTCATCCTGACGCATGGGGCAGGAGCGAACTGCAACTCTTCCCTCCTTGTAGCGTTGGCGAATGTGTTCTGCGCCTCTGAGTGCTGTCGCGCCGTGGTGGTGCAGGTAAATGGAGCCCCGGTGCGTTACACAATCAGAGCGAGACGATCTGCTTCATTCGGGGCAAGACGGTGCGCGAGCTTGAAGAGTTTGAGGGTCAGCGCGTATTGGTCGCCATGCAGCTGAGAGATGTATCCGTGCCCCTCCAGGCAGACCAGCATGCGGAAGATTTCCGACTCAGTACGATCGAGTTCACGCGCGATTTGGCTCTTTGTCAGTCCAGCTGGCTGGTGAGCCAGCAGTTCGATAACGTCGAGGCCCTTCTCCAGCGCCGGAGTAGAGTACGAGATCTTGTTTTGGGTTTTCTTCTTGCCCTTCATTGGTCAACAGACTATAGCAGACGGTTAGGCGAGGGACCGGTCCAGGTGCGTGTAGCCGCCGTCGACCACGATCTGCTGCCCCGTCGTGTGAGAGGACTGCGTGGGCGATAGCAGATAGGCCGCGATCGAACCCATTTCCTGGATGGTGGTCATGCGATGACCAAGAGGGATGCGGCTTTCAATGCGACGGAGCTCTTTGTTTGGATCTCCCAAAGTGTCCAGCCAGCGTCGGTAGAGCGGCGTCATCACCTCTGCAGGAAGAACGGCATTCACCCGAATTCCGAACGGGAGCAGCTCCGCCGCCCATTCGCGGGTCAACGCAAGTTGCGCGCCTTTGGCGGCGGCATAGGCAGACGTGTTTCCTTGTCCCGTCAACGCGACCTTGGAGCTAATGTTGACAATTGAACCTTTCGAGGCTTTCAGCATCGGCAACATGTAATGAGCCAAGGCATAGTAATGCAGCAGGTTCTGACGGAGACTCTCCATGAAGCGCTCAGGTGTGCCGGACTCGAGCCCAACTCCGTCGTTGGCGCCGGCATTGTTCACCAGCCCGTCAAGCCGACCGTAACGTTGACTAATCGCTGCAACGGCGGCCTGGCATTGGTCCATCTCGCCCAGATGCGTTTCGATCAGCTCGACACGTTCTCCCTTCTGTTCCATCTCCGCCATGAAGCGCTTCACGTTGTCTGACACACGGCTTAGAACGACAACGCGCGCACCTTCAGCGAGGCAAGCGCGAGAGATGCCTTCACCGATTCCAGCACCTCCGCCGGTCACTGCGATGACGGCATCTCTCAATCCGAGGTCCATTTTTTTCCTGCTTTCTTCAGCGAAGGTTGGAGAAGCCGCCGTCGATCGGGTAGTCGGCGCCGGTGATGAAACTGGCGGCATCCGAGCAGAGAAAAAGCGCGAGTGAGGCGATTTCGGCCGGCTGGCCCATTCGGCCAATGGGTTGCGCGGCGGCCAGCTTCGCCATTTGTTCCGCCTCGCGGCCAGGATAATTCTTTGCCAGAAAACCGTCCACAAATGGCGTGTGAACACGCGCCGGCGAGATGCAGTTGCAGCGAATGCCGTCTGCCAGATAATCGCGGGCAACGGAAAGAGTCATTGATAGCACCGCCCCCTTCGTCATGGAGTAGGCAAACCGGTCCTGTAATCCTGCAGTCGCGGCAATAGACGCCATGTTCAGAATTACACCGTGTTTGTGGGGACGCATGCGCTCCACCGCAGATCGCATGGCGAGAAATGTGCCTCGAACATTGACCCGAAACAGACGGTCAAAATCCTCCACGCTGGTTGTGTCGAGCGATCCCACGTGCGCAATGCCGGCGCTGTTTACCAAAATCTGGGTCGTATTCATCGCATCGATCTTTGCGAATATTTCCGCGACGCTGTCCTCATCGGAAACATCGCACCCAAATCCTACGGATCCATTTCCAAGCGACGCAGCGACAGCTTCGGCGGCGTCAGCGCGGAGATCGAGCACCGCGATGCGGGCTCCAGCCTGCGCGAAGCGCTCAGCAATGGCTCTGCCGATGCCGCTTGCTCCGCCAGTGATGATGGCCAGTCTGCCTGTGAGATTGAACTCTTCCATGTAGTCGCCTCTCGTTTTAGCCATGACGAGTCTTCTTGTCAATTCTCCCTGGGCGTCGAATATTTGAAGGACCCAAGGGCGCTCTACACATGAAAGCATATTTTCATTGACGAAAACAAGTACTGCAACTTACACTTCATCAATTCACTTGGGGCACACATTTCCGACATGCGCAGAGTAATCTTGAAAGCTATATGAAGCTAGTTACCTACATTCATGAGGGTGTTTCGCGCGCTGGAGTCGTAGAAGAGGGTGAGGTCTTCCCCCTTGTCCAGGGCATGCTGAATACCATCGCCGGCGGACAGACGCTTATCGCGGAAGGAGCATCGGTCTTACTGAGCGATGTCACGCTGCAGCCGCCATTGTTGAATCCTCCGCGCATCTTCGGGATTGGTCTAAACTACGTGGAACATGCGGCCGAATCACAGATGAAGGTGCAGGATGTCCCGACTGTCTTTCTGAAGCTGACATCCTCCATCACTGGTCCAGAAATGCCAATCTTCCTACCGCCGCAGGCGACCCAGCCCGACTATGAGGCGGAACTAGCCGTGGTGATCGGCAAGGGCGGCCACAATATCGCAGCGGCCGCCTGGAAGGAGTACGTCTTCGGGTACACCATCTTGAATGACGTAAGCGCTCGCGGAGTACAGCTTGCCACCACGCAATGGACGCTGGGGAAGAGCTTCCCTTCCTTTACACCACTGGGCCCGTGGATCGTTACTGCGGACGAAGTTGGCGACCCGCATGCTCTGAACATTGAGTGTGTCGTCGCTGGAGAGACGCTCCAGTCCGCGAACACACGCGACCTCATCTTCCGTATCCCGGCACTGATTGAATACATCTCCAGCATCACACCGTTGGAGCCGGGCGACATCATCAGCACTGGCACGCCGCCCGGCGTTGGTTTAGGACGCACACCACAACGCTGGCTCAAGCCTGAGGAAGATGTCGTGATCACGATTGAAAAGATCGGATCGCTGCGCAATCGGACCGTTGCAGTTGAGAGGTAGAGAATTGTGCTGAAGTCAGGGATTCTCAATCCCCATATCAATTCGCTGCTCGCTCGAGTGCGCCACACCAACACGCTGGTGATCGCAGATCGCGGATTTCCGTTCTGGCCCCAGATCGAAACGATCGATATAGCCTTGGTGAACGATATCCCGCGCGTTCTGGACGTGCTTCACGCCCTACTGCCCAACTTCGTGGTTGGACGATCCTGGATGGCGTCTGAGTTTCGGGAGCACAACGATGCTTCGGTCGTGAACGGCTATGCCGCTCTCTTGTCAAAGCTTGAGTTCGAACCTCACGTTGACTTTAAGAAGCGCGTGCCGCACGCAATTGGTCTCATCCGCACCGGTGACACAATGCCGTATGGGAACGTGATCCTGGAGTCGGCATAATGCGGATCGACGCTCACCATCACCTATGGCGCTATACCCCAGAGGAGTTCGGATGGATCACCGACGACATGGCACTCCTGCGTCGCGACTTCCTTCTACCGGAGCTTGAGCAGCAGATGGCGAGCGCAGGAGTCGATGCGACGGTCGTGGTGCAGGCGCGACAGACGGTCGACGAGACGGAGTGGCTCCTGCAGCAGGCGGCAGCGTCGGATGCCATTGCAGGCGTAGTGGGTTGGGGACCGATTGCTGATGCCGATTTTGAAAAGAGCATCGAACCTCTCCTCTCGTACCGGAAGTTGGTGGGGCTAAGGCACATTCTTCAGTCTGAGCCGGCCGGTTTTCTAGGCGGAGAAGGCTTCAATCGAGGAATTCGGTACTTGACTGCAAATCGACTCACCTACGACGTGCTGGTCTACTCAGCGCAGTTGAACGAGGTCATCGACTTCGTCGATCGGCACCCTAACCAGCGCTTCGTAATTAATCATTGTGCAAAGCCGCAGATCAAGAGTGCCGAACTCGAGCCGTGGAAGCAGCAGATGCTGGAGTTAGCACGGCGCAGCAACGTGTGGTGCAAGGTGTCTGGGCTTGTGACCGAGGCGAACTGGCAGGTCTGGTCACTCGAGCCCCTGCGTCCCTATCTGGACACCGTGCTAGAGGCCTTCGGCGCGGAACGATGCATGGCCGGATCAGACTGGCCCGTTCTCATGGTCGCAGCCACCTATAAGAAGTGGTGGTCAGTCCTCGAACAATACACCTCTGGCTTCAAGAGCGAGGAGCGCTCTGCATTTTTCGGCGGGATCGCGCGCAGCTTCTATGGACTCACGGTCGGCGTTCCGCGGGAGGTCCGATGAGCATCCAACTCCCGGACTCATCCGTCACCTCAGTCAAGTCCAGTGGCTCCCTGTTACCAGCCGGACCGAAGCGTGCGTTCATCCTCGTCACCGCACTGTTCTTCCTGTGGGGGATGTCGAACAACCTCACAGACATTCTTGTGCAGCAGTTCCGCAAATCGTTCGAGCTTTCTGCGATGCAAGCGCAATTCGTGCAGACTGCCGTTTTCTTCGGTTACTTCTGCATGGCGATTCCGGCAGCTTTGCTTATGGAGCGGAAGGGCTACAGGGGCGGCATTCTGACTGGACTGATTTTGTTTGGTACCGGAACACTCTGCTTCTGGCCGGCCGCAATCACCGGCCACTATGGCCCATTTCTGTTCGCGCTCTTTCTTGTCGGTTGCGGATCGGCGGTCCTCGAAACTGCGTCGAACCCGTTCATTGCGCAGTCGGGAACACCTGCTACCGCACAGCGTCGTCTCAATTTTTCGCAGGCCTTCAATCCACCTGGAACCATCACCGGCGTTCTGCTAGGAACATACTTTATATTCTCCGGCGTGGAGTTGCTGCCGGCACAGGTGATGGAGATGAAGGCGCGCGGGACATATGCCGCATATCTCCATTCCGAGATTATGCGTGTAGTCCCCGTGTACGTTGGCTTAGGAGCGTTGGTGTTCCTGTGGGCGTTCCTTATCTGGCGAACACCATTCCACGCGGACCGTGCCGTTGCGGAGAGTTCGCCAGAAGGCGCGCGATTCTCCGACGTGCTTCATTCCAAATACCTCTGGCTTGCGGTGATGGCGCAATTCTTCTACGTCGGAGCGCAAATTTCGACATGGTCCGCTCTTATTCCGTATCTGAAGCAGTACACGCCCCTGCCCGAGCGGAGTGCCGCCCAGTTTCTGACAGCCTGTCTTGTCATGTTCGCGATCGGACGTATTGCTTCCACCCTGTTCATGCGCTGGGTGCGGCCGATGACCTTAGTGCAGATCTACGCGCTCGTAAACTGCGGGCTTTTGGCATTTGCCGTTACTCATCCGGGCATGAGCGGCGCCATCGCTCTGCTGACGAGCAGCTTTTTCATGGCACCTATGTTTCCGACAATCTTTGCCGCAGGCGTGGAAGGCCTTGGACGCGCGACGAAGCTGGGGGGCTCCATGATTGTGATGTCGGTCGTAGGTGGAGCGATCATTCCGCCTGCGCTCGGATATCTTGCGCGCGAACATGCGAGTTATGCATTGGGATATGTCGTGACAGGAGCCTGTTATGTCGTGGTAGCCGCATACGCACTCGTCGCAGTTCGCCGAACGAATGTGGTGGTCAGTATCAACTGATGTGTATCGCATCCAGCTAGAGGGGGAGTGGAGCAACGAATGGATATTCGAATAGAGCGCGTGCGGACCGTCGATCTCCGCTTCCCGACCTCGCGCGAAGCGATCGGATCGGACGCTGTGAACAAGAACCCTGACTATTCTGCTGCCTACTGCATTCTAGAGACGGATGCCGGAATTGAAGGCCACGGATTGACCTTCACACTGGGCCTCGGCACGGATTTATGTGTGCAGGCATTGCAGCATCTGGGAAAGCACGCTGAAGGTCGCACGCTCGACTCCATCGTTTCTGACCTCGCGGCATTTTCGAGAGAGCTCACAGGTGAGAGTCAATACCGCTGGCTGGGTCCGGAAAAAGGCGTAACCCATCTTGCGTGCGGTGCACTGATCAACGCGGTCTGGGACTTGTGGGCGAAGGCCGAAGGAAAACCGGTATGGAGACTTCTGGCAGAGATGTCTGCAGAACGCATCGCCGATTGTATTGATTTCCAGTACATCGACGATCTTCTTTCGCGCGAAGAGGCGATCGAAATTCTTTGCCAAGGTCAGGAAAGCCTGCAAGAACGCATAGACCTGCTAGTGCGCCAAGGCTATCCCGCGTACACCACTTCCGTGGGCTGGTTCGGCTACAGCGAGGACAAGATTCGCCGTCTCGCTCGCGAGGGCATTGCCGAAGGCTGGACGCATTTCAAGCTGAAGGTGGGCGGTGATCCTGCCGACGACCTTCGCCGCGGCTTGATTGTGCGCGAGGAAATTGGCTGGGAAAACTGCTTGATGGTGGATGCCAACCAGAAGTGGGGCGTGACCGAGGCCATCGCCCGCACCAGACAGCTTGCTCAACTACAGCCGTGGTGGATGGAAGAACCTACAAGCCCGGATGACATTCTGGGACACGCGCGCATACGTCGCGAATGCAAACCCGTGCGTATCGCCACCGGCGAACATTGCCACAATCGTGTGATGTTCAAACAGCTTCTGCAGGCCGAAGCGATCGACGTCTGCCAGATTGACAGTTGCCGTGTCGCCGGAGTGAATGAAAATCTCGCAATCCTCCTCATGGCTGCAAAGATGAGCGTGCCGGTTTGCCCGCATGCCGGCGGTGTTGGCCTTTGTGAGTATGTCCAACATCTTTCGGCTTTCGACTACCTTCGCGTCAGCCGCACCATGCAGGACCGCGTGATCGAATACGTCGACCATCTGCATGAGCACTTTGTTGACCCTGTACGCATTCGTCGCGGCCGCTACCTGATGCCTCAGGCACCGGGATACAGTATCCAGGTCAAGCAGGATTCGCTGGAGAGGTATTCCTTTCCAGGCGGCGAAGGTTGGGCATCTTCGACATAGAAGCCGGTTGACTCGAAAGTCGACCGGTGCGAGAGTGGCGACGTGTCCGCCGCCAAAAGCCCCTCTTCGATCTTAACGAAAAGTTTCACTCGATCTAATTGGTCTTGAGAACGAGGACCGTGGCGATGGGTTCGAGCGCTTTTGCGGGAAGCTGGACATCAAGGCCGTCTCCGCTGCGTGTGATTTTTAATGACTTGTGAGTTTTATCAGCCAGTAGATAAGCACTTGTTACATTGCGGGGTAGCCTGCTGAGGTGGAAGGCGCCGCTGGGCCACGTGAAGATTTCGATGTAGATTTTGTTGGCGGTTGTGGTGGAGCGCCAGTTCCATGCGGGGATGAATTTGGGGTTTCCTTCCTCGTTCTTCTCCGTGGTACTGAAGGAGCCAGCTTCGCCGCCGAAGAGGGTGGGTTGGGTGTTGTAGATGGCCTCACCGTTGACGGATAGCCATTGGCCCATCTGGCGGAGACGCTCAACTTCGGGCGGGGGTACGATGCCGTGGGAGTCGGGGCCCACGTTGAGGAGGTAGTTGCCGCCTTTGCTAGCGATGTCAATGAGGTTGCGGAGGAGTGTCTCGGTGGACTTGAAGTTGGTGTCGTAGGACTTGTAGCCCCAGGTATCGTTCATGGTCATGCAGGACTCCCAGTCGCGGCCGGGGAACCCCTGCGGGGGAATGTACTGCTCAGGTGTTTCGGTGTCGCCTGGGTAGCCTCCGCCGAGGCGGTTGTTCCAGATGAGATTGGGGTGCTCCTTAAGGAGGGCGACGATCTCGCCGGCGAGGGCGGGTGTCATCTCCTTGGTGGGGGTATCGAACCAGATGACGACGGGGAATTCGCCATAGTTGGTGAGGAGCTCCTTGAGCTGCGGGATGGCCTTGGTGTGGAGGTAGGCGGCGAAGTCGCCGTCCTGCGCCTTGTCCCAGTGGAAGGTGGGGGGCTGGTGGTTGCCGGTCTTGTAGGCTGCGCCTCCGGGAGCAGTCCAGTCCTGGTCCTGCGAGTAATAGAAGCCGAGTTTGAGGCCCTGCCTGCGGCACTCTTCGGCTAGTTCGCGCAGGGGGTCGCGATGGAAAGGAGTGGCGGCGACGATGTTGAAGGGGTCGGCCTGGGAATCGAACATGGCGAAGCCATCGTGGTGCTTGGCGGTGATGACGATGTACTTCATGCCGGACGATTTGGCGAGGGCAACGATATCGTGTGCGCTGAAGCCGGTGGGGTTGAACTTAGGCGCGAGGGCCTTATAGTCGGCGACGGGGATGGAGGCTGTGTTCATGATCCACTCACCGACGTTCGGGATGCGCTGGCCATTCCAGGTGCCGGCAGGGATCGAATAGAGGCCCCAGTGTATGAACATGCCGAAGCGGGCTTCGCGCCACCATTGCATGCGCGCATCGCGCTGTGCTGGAGATTCGGTGTCCTGGACGGAGGGAACGGTGTGGTGTGCAGGCCAGGGATCTGGCTTGCTACCTGCTAGCTGCGCGTAACTTGGCACTGCAACAGCAAAAAAAAGGACCACCGTGAAATGAACGCGCACAAGTTTCATTGGTCTCCTTGGGGGAACTGTGGTCAAAAAGGCTGTCGATGCGAACACAAGTCAAACGGCGGCAACCGCTGGGTACAAACTCCCTGAAATCAACTCTTGCGGCCATTGCAGGAACATCAATATTGCCGTGTCTGGAGGAACCAATAGGAAATTTACCATTATTTGCCTTGAGCGTTTGCTCCTTGTAGGAGGCCAATTATCGGTTGTCCGGATAGTAGAACCAGCCAACGTAATATTGTCAGTCGCGAAGTAGTTCAAGGAGATCATAGAGCTGCCGATGAAGATTGTTGCATAGCAGCCCACATCGCCGACACATGAAACTCGACTTCTCTGACACCTACAAACCGCCGTTGGCCTTCACACAGATCATTGGCCCTAATGGAATCGGCCAACTGCCGGTTCAGAGCCATTCAGTTAGTGAGGCAGACACTCAAGGAACGGCGGCCGGGACCAATGGATATTGAGTTGGGCCAGGAGCAGTCCGATAGGCTTCGGAGTCAAAAGCAACGAATAAAGCGGACGGCGAACAGAGGATAAGCGTGCCCCGCAAGATCAAATTCACGAAGCAATATAAGCCAATGGGATTCGATAACAGAGATGATAAAGGATCTGTAGAGGCGCGTCTGAGAGCCAAGGAACACGCGAAAGAGATGCGCCAGTTCAATAAACGGATGAAGGAGCTTGCAGCAGAGGAGGCAATGAGCCACGGTGGCTCCTTAGCAAGGTGATGAGGTTCTTTTCCTCAAAGCATTGACTATCAATCACTCCGTACTCCGCCAACCACTGCTCGGGAAAAAATAGGGGCATCCCGGTTCGGGCTGACCTAAGTCGTTCACTTCCATCTAGTCTTACGGTCTAGGACCTACCCCGTTAACCTGTACTGGGGCATGCAACCAGAAGGCGGCCAGGAACAGATCGATCGACTATCGGGCATGGTGGCAGGGAGTTGGCCAGATTCTTTAACCAGGCCGAGCTGAAGGGTCACGTCTCTTAGATTCGTGCTCGTCAAAAGCGTCATGTTTTCCACGATCGAGGTCCTGAATCCAGGCTGCGAGACTGTCAGCCGATAGACTCCTGCAATGGGGACGGTCAAGTGGTAGCGGCCCGCAGAATCTGTGATCGTACGGGCTATTGCCTGGGAGTGGGTATCCTCTAATTCGATAGCGGCGGAGGAAATTGCTGCACC
>NZ_JACHEB010000013.1 GCF_014201335.1 Tunturiibacter gelidiferens | reverse complement strand
CCGCCGTCAGCGTCGTCTTGCCATGATCGATGTGCCCGATCGTCCCGATGTTTACGTGCGGCTTTGACCGGTCAAACTTTTCCTTGCCCATGACTGCTCGTCTCCTCGTGTTGGCCGGCGCGTGCACCGGGGTTCAGGTGAATACTTCAAACGAAAACTAAAAGCGCAAAACTAAAGTTGATTGGAGAGGCTGGATCTCAGTAGTACGCGTACAACTTGAAGAACTTCTCTCGCAGCTCAGGTGCAACACGTTCCAGGCTGGCGAGATACAGTTCGCGAATCTGGCCCTGAGCGGAGTTGTCCAGCCTGCGGTACTCCGCCTCTGTTGCAGCTCCGAGACTTCCCTTGCCCAGAACCGTCTCGAAGTCGCGAATCCGCAGCTTCGAGCGCTCCAGCGACTTCAGGAACTCCACAACGCGACCGGAAGAAAAGGAGGCTTCGACTGCCGCCTTCACCGCGTTGAAGGTTTCGGGATCGGAAACTGTTAGTACAGGTTGCTGATACAGACTGCTCAACACACTCTCCTGCGATCTCTACCGCTTGACCGCGTCTACAAATCTTTGGAGCGGGAGACGGGAATCGGACCCGCGACCAACAGCTTGGAAGGCTGTGACTCTACCACTGAGTTACTCCCGCTTACCTGCAGGGACCGAGCCCTTTACTTCAAAATCTGGAGCTGACGGAGAGGCTTGAACTCTCGACCTCTCCCTTACCAAGGGAGTGCTCTACCACTGAGCTACGCCAGCATGTAAAAACCAACCTTTCAATCTTACCGCGAACGCATCCGTCCGAGTATGACACGAAAGGCAAAAAAACCTAACAGGATCCAGGTTAGCTGCTGATACTTGCCTGACTCCATTGTCTGCCAGACCGCTACCGCCAACAGCCCCAGCACAACCAGCGCAATCCACATTCTTCCGCTGCTTGCCGGACTCAGATCCACAACACTCACCAGTTACAGCAACCTTCAACAACAGCAGTACAAAATTATGGTGCACAGGGGAGGATTCGAACCTCCGTAACTCGAAGAGTGGCAGATTTACAGTCTGCTGCCATTAACCACTCGGCCACCTGTGCACATCCTGCTTGAACTCCAGCGCGCAGCCCACATCAATCGTTCAAGCCCACACTACGATTCTAAACCGCGAATCGGGCGGGTACTTACCCTTGAAGGAAGGACCAGGAGGCCTGCAGAGCCAGAACGGCAAGCAGTACAACCAAAACCATCTTTCTTTTCCTGCTGCCTGGAAACTGGAGCTGGCGAAGGGACTTGAACCCCCGACCCTCTGATTACAAATCAGATGCTCTACCAGCTGAGCTACGCCAGCCCATAACAGCAATTTGCCCTCTGTAAGCTCAGCTGCGCGACGCGCAGCATTGCCCGCGCAGAGTGCGCCGCAGACGTAACTTTAGCATAGCAGGAACCTCGGAGCAATGGCGCGGGAGCTGCGGATTTCTTCGGCTCACGAGGCCCTCCGCGAGTCCGTCCAAAACGCGATGCCATGCTAGGCTATCCGAGAATTTCTGTTTCTATCCGTTTGAATCCTGGGACCCGGTCGGACTAACTTCATGCGCTTGCTGCTTCTCCTTTCTCTCCTCTTCAGCAGTTTTCCGATCGTGGCGCAGAGTAGCGGCGATGTCCCGCAGTTGATTGAAGGCCCGCAGACCGCTGCGCCGCCGAAGACCGCCATCATGAACAATGATTCGGTAGTCAAGATGGTGAAAGCAGGGCTCGGTGACGATCTGATCATTCAAACCATCGACACGCAGCCTGGCAAGTACCTCACCGACGCCGACGCCCTCGTCGCTCTGAAGACTGCAGGTCTCTCGGACCGCGTCATCGCAGCGATGATGAACAAAAGTCGCCGTCAGATCACCAATGTGCCTGAAACGGACAAGCCTGTCGTTCTGTCCGACGTCAACGAGATCGGCGTCTATTACAAAGACCACACCGGAAAGTGGATCGCGATCGATCCTGAAATCGTCCACATCAAATCAGGCGGATTCATCAAGTCGACAGCGACCCACGGAATCATCAAGCAGGATCGCAATGGCCGCGTAAACGGCCGCGAATCGGCGCTGGCACTGAAACGTCCGATTGAGATTCTGCTCTACACACCGGAGGGGGTCGCTGCCAGCGAGTACACCTTCGTTCGATTTCGCCTCAACTCCAGCAACCGCGAGTTCCGCATCCTTACCGGCGGAGTCTTTCACTCTAGCGGTGGTGCGGATCGGGATGAGGTTCCCTTTACGCCGAAGCGAACCGCTCCACGCACCTACGAATTCACGGTCGAAGACAAAATTGCTGGCGGCGAATTCGGGATTTTGCCCCCGGGCACCGGCAACGTCACCAACGGCGGAAAAATCTACACCTTCGCCATCGTCGAGTAGCGTCACAACACGCTCACACGCCTGTTCACCAATCCAGCATCGCGGCAACTCGCTTCGTATATCCGCGATCGGGCAGAAGGATGGGCTATGCTTATTGCTTGAGGCGCTGCAGTTCGTGAATTGTATTGACTATGCTGACACTTTGCCCGACAGGCCATGTCCTTGATACGAATGCATAAGCGCACACGCTACTCTCTGCTGCTGATGCTGGCGCTGATGGCCGCGCTGGTGGTTGCACTAGTGCTGCGCAAAGCCGCTCCACCTGAAGTTGCGAGGCTTCTGCCGGAGTCCGACGCGATCGTCTACGCCAACCTGAAGCCGCTGCGCGCCGCGACCCACTTCGATCGATCGCCAATAAATCGCAGCCCCGAGTACCAGCAGTTCATCGACGCGACAGGCATCGTGCCCGAACGTGACCTCGACTCCGCCGCCTTTGCTCTGCATCGGATGGACGACCCCAGCGGACCGAACGGCCCTGTCGGCTACTCGGAGGTCTTCGAGGGCCGCTTCGACGGAGAGCGCCTCGCTCGCTATCTCGCAACGATAGCCACGGCGAAGGAAACCTACGCGGGCCACGATATCTTCACCATCCGCGTCGGCGACGAAAAAGCGGTGCGCCCCCTGCGAATCGCGCAGCTTGGCTATGACACCATCGCCGCCTCGAACATGCCTACAGTCGAGCAGATTCACTCCATCCTCGACCGGCATCGTGCTGCTGCTTCGCCGTTTTCAGGCTCGTCTCTACTGTCGGCGCGTTACCCCGATGTGCCTGCGTTCTCGAGCGCCTGGGCCCTTGGCCACATTGGTCTTCCCTTCTCTGATCGTGGCTTCGTCAGCGTCTTTGGCTTGCAACTGCCTATGCCGGAGGACACGACCTTCGTCGCAAGCCTGCGCTACCTTGGCACGATTCATCTGCGCATCGAGCAGATTGCTCCCAACGATGCCGATGCGGCTCACGCAACGGAGACTCTCAGCACGTTGCTCACTCTTTTGAAGACCGTGCAGCAGGCTCAGTCACAGATGCAGCCGCATCCCGTTACCGATGCGGCGTTTCGCGAACTGACCGACTCGACGAAGATCGAACAGCACAAAGATCGAGCTGTTCTAACCGCCAACATCCCGCTTGAACTCGTCAAGCAACTAGCAGCAAACACCCCAGATTCTCAGCCATGACCAACGACGATACTTCGCAACAACCTACCAGGATCCTGCTCGTTCGCCACGGCCAGAGTGTTGCGAATGCAGGTGGCATACCCCCAGACCACATTACAAACCCGTTAACTGAACTTGGCCACGCGCAGGCAAAGGCGTTCGCCGACGGCTTCTCCTGCGAGCCGACTTTGTTCCTCATCTCGCCCTACAACCGCGCGCAGCAGACCTCAGTCCCGCTTCGTCAGCGCTATCCGGGAGTGCCGATCGAGGAGTGGCCCATCTACGAGTTCAACTATCTGGAACCTGGACGGCTCAAGGGCACCAGCGAAGAACAGCAGATGCCGCACATTCTAAAGTTCTGGGAACAAAACGATCCCGCTCACACCGATGGGCCCGGCGCCGAATCATTCAGCGTGTTCCTAAGCCGCGTCCGCGACGTGATCACGCGACTTACACAATTGAAATCAGATGGATGTATCGTCCTCTTCACGCACGGCTTCTTTATGCAAGCCGTGCGCATCCTCCTGCTATTCCCCGGCGCAAACGATCAGCAGCTGATATCAAACTTTCGGCGCTTTCATTTCGTCAACTTCATAGAAAACCTCGAAGCGGTTGAGCTCGAGGTCGTCAACGGTCAACTTCGAATGGTCGGGCAACAGCATCTAACCACTTTTACGCTCCAAGGAGAATCGCCTCATGCATAGCTCTACTCCCTCCGTTCTTCGAGTCCTGGCTCTGGCCTCCATGGTGTCGATACTGCCATCCTCTGCGTTCGCGCAATCTGGCGCAGTCATCACCGGGCAGGCAGCCTTCGCCGACTACACGCAGGAGCACCCCGGCGTCCGCCGCAAGATCACCCTCGCCGACCTGCCCGAGCCGAAGCAGGACGAGTCGGTCGACAATGGACCCAGCGTCGTCCCGCGTCCCGAGGGCGCATGGCCCGTCGCACCCGCAGGCTTCAAGGTTGAGATGTACGCACAGGGCTTCACTGAGCCGCGCCTGATCCGCACCGCACCCAATGGCGATCTCTTTCTCGCCGACAGCAAGGCCGGCCAGGTGAAGGTGCTGCGAGGCGTCGGATCTGACGGCAAGGTCACAACAACTGAGGTCTTCGCGACTGGGCTCGATCACCCCTTCGGCATCGCCTTCTATCCGCTCGGCGAGCATCCCAAGTGGGTCTACATCGCCAACACGACCAGCGTCGTCCGCTTCGCTTACAAGGAAGGCGATATGAAGGCCAGTGCCGCGCCTGAGGCGATTGTGCCGGTGCTGCCAGGTTACGCGCAGCTTCGCGGCGGCGGCCACTGGACTCGCGACGTCGCCTTCTCGCAGGACGGCAAGCGGATGTTAATCTCCGTCGGTTCAGCCTCGAACGCCGACGATCCCGACACCCATCCCGGCGAGTTCCACCGCGCCGATGTTCTTGAGTTTTCTCCAGAAGGCAAGTTCGTCAAGATCTTTGCCAGCGGCATTCGCAACTGCGTTGGCGAAGCGATCAACCCGACCACGGGCCAGCTTTGGTGCTCCACCAACGAGCGTGACCGCCTCGGCGACAACCTTGTCCCCGACTACATCACCAGCGTGAAGGAGGACGGCTTCTACGGCTGGCCCTGGTACTACATGGGTGGTCATCAGGACCCGCGCCTGGTCGGTACACACCCGGAGTTGAAGGACAAAGTCATCACACCCGACGTCCTCCTGCAGTCGCACTTTGCATCGCTTGAGCTCGCCTTCTACACCGGGAAGCAGTTCCCCTCCTCGTACGATGGCGATGGTTTCGCGGCCGAGCACGGCTCCTGGAACCGCGCCCACCGCTCCGGCTATGAAGTCATCCGCATCCCCATGCACGACGGCCATGCAACCGGCGAGTACGAGGACTTCCTGACCGGTTTTGTTACCTCAGATGGAAAGGTCTGGGGCCGGCCCGTTGGTGTGACCGTGGCGAAAGATGGTTCGCTCTTTGTCACTGACGACGGCTCAAAGACGATCTGGCACGTCAGCTATACCGGCAAGTAACTCGTCTCGGCCCAAAAACATAAAACAAAAACGGCCGAGATGCTCGGCCGTTCTTTTGTTTTGTAGGGCTCCTCTAAGCTGTTGTGTCAGAGAGCACTCTCAAAAGCTGTGTTTTTGAAACCCGCATTCTTAAACGGATACCCCAGAGGCGAGCCTGCAACTACTACCGTTGGCGCAGAGATGGCCTCTCGCTGGCCCGCGACCACTGAAATCAGCGCCTCGAAGCAGCTTTCATCCAGCTGTGTTGGGATCAGCTTCGACATGATCGACAGAGTCTCATCAAGCTCGATGCCGGCGCGATACGGACGATCCTCCGAGAGCGCCGCGTATACATCCGCAACGGCAACGATGCGCGACTCGGTCGAGAGATCAGGCGCTTTCAGGTGATCAGGATAGCCCGAGCCGTCGAGCTTCTCATGATGTTCGCCTGCGATAACAGCCATCTCGCGGAAGGGCGCAATCCGCTCAAGGATGCGTCGCGTGATGCGCGGATGCTCGTAGACTGTCTTCCACTCCTGCGGGCTCAACTGGCTCTTTTTGTCGAGGATCGCATTCGCTACGCCCAGCTTGCCGATGTCGTGCAGCAGGGCGGCTCTCCGAACCAGCTGCGCGCGATCTCTGGAGAGTCCCATCGCCTGCGCTATGCCGAAGGCGGCATCCGCGACGCCCTGCGAGTGACTGTAAGTGAAGTGAGACTTGGCATCGACCACATCCGCGAATGCCTCGCAGATCCGATCGATTTGATTTGGTTCCAGCTGATGCCGCATGCCCGAATCAAGGTCGAGAACAGCCTGTCGCGTATCCTGCTCGGCGTCAGCAGGAGAGCAGTTGTTCCACAAAATCCCGCGACGGTGCAAGGAACGAGCCATACGGACGAGCTCCGGATCGAACCAGGTGCCGCTGCGCTGATCGAGCGTATCAATCGCACTCTGCATCCCACTGGTCGCAGAGGTAAAGTCAAGGTGTTGTGCCACGGAGCAGATGCGGGCTAGCAGTGGAATCTGCTCTCCCTTAAGACTGTCCGGATAACCGCTTCCATCCCAACGCTCTTCGACACTGCGTACGGCGTCGGCTGCAATCTGATCCATGCCGAGTTTATTAAGAATGGCGGCTCCCCGATCATTCCGGAGGCTGCTCAGAACAGAGATGTTCTGGTGACGCGCGACGCCGTTCCTGACAAATCTCGCTGCTCTCGCTACAGGGCCTGCTTCGGGAAGAACGTTGTTCCAAAGCAACTTCAGAGTGGAAAGACTTGGCTTATGCGGCCTGGTCCAATCCTCTGAATTCAAAACCGACTTCGCGACTGAGTCTTCTCCGCCTATCACCTGGCTCATGCGCCTGGCATTGCGGCTGCAGCCGATATCTTTGAGAAGAAGTGCAAAGTAGAGGCTGCCGGTCTGCTCCGACGGCAGCTTCGCCTCTTCGGCGATGCGCATGCCCAGCAGGCAGCTACGCAGAGCGTGCCCATGCAGTGCGCCTTCGGTCAGGTCTAGCGCATAGGAGAATGCCGAAATAATCTCTGACAGTGAGATGGATCCGTCGAGGCCCTGCGTGTCACGTCGAAAAGCAGCCGAGGTTTGAATCATGTATGTCTCGCTCTTTCGTGGAGCCAGATTGGATTCGCTTCTTTGATCCCAAGGCTGACTGGCGCGATTCGTTGCAGCACTTCAATCTTCATCGGTGACTATATCGGCGGCGACGGGGGAGTGGGTATTACCCAAATGGTGCATAGCCCAGTAGAAGAAACAACTTTCCCAATACGGGAATGGACTCTGGACTGCCCCGCCTACTCTGCCGAACTCCCGGACACAAAAAACGGCAGACCCGATAACTTGCATCTGGTCTGCCGTCTTGAATTCTTGAAACTACTGGCCCTTGGTTACTGTCTCAGTGCCCAGGTCTGCCAGCGTCGTCCGCAGATATTTATGGGGATTCACCGGTGTATTCCTTATGCGGACCTCGTAGTGCAGATGCGAGCCGGTCGTGCGTCCACTGTGGCCGACGTAGCCGATCACCTGACCGCGGACCACCGTCTGCCCTGCGATGCACGCAAAGCCGGACATGTGTCCGTAGACCGTCTCGACTCCGTGCCCATGGTCGATGACGACCTCTCGGCCGTAGCCGTTTGACATCTCTGCGAGCTGAACGATGCCGTCGCCAGTTGCGCGAATCGGTACCCCATTCGGAGCGCTGATATCGATTCCCGTGTGGAACTCGCCTTCGCCGTTACCGAGGATTGGATCTTCGCGCTGGCCAAAGCTGCTTGTGATGGGCCCCATGATCGGCCAGAGCGTCGGAACATACGACGCAACTTCCAGGGTGTCAGCTCCCAGCAGGTCGGTGGGGAGATACCCCGGCCCATTGAGACTCGAGATCGCCCGAGTCGCCGTACCGCTCATCGCGGACCTGCGAAGCGAGTAGAAGGCGTCGATGGACTTGTAGTAAGCCTGCTCCGAGTTATCCGGTGAGTCGGAGGTCCCAGCTAGCGGCGTTGTCGCGATCGCTTCGGCTACTCCCGAAGATTTGGCGTGATGCTTGTCAGTGAGCCTGCCCATGGGCGAAGCCAGTTTGCTCGCCGTCAGACCGTACAGAACGGAAACCTCGCTTGCCAGAGAGCCCAGCGAAGCTGCCTGAATGTCCTTCTCATGCGCGGCCTTCTCAAGGTGCGCATAGTCTTTTTGCAGAGAGTTGTGGTCTTCCCGCAGCTGGTTGAACCGGGCGGTTTTGATCAGCATCCGTGAATACGAACCAGCCAGGCCGGTAATGGTAAACATGCCGATAACCGCGGCTGCCACAAACATATATGCGTAATGTAACGGGACCGGAACCTTATTGAGGTTGCCCTCTTCGTCGCGGCTGACCAGCATGATGTAATAACGTTTTTTCAGCTTCAATCAAAATCCCTGGCCCAGATTTGACCGCGAAGCGAAACCGCGGCTCGGAGAGTTTGCAATCGGAAGAATCATGCTTGGCGAATCGACTTCTCGAATCGCCATTCCTGATTGGTCGTCTCTCTTGAGCGTCCTCTTAGAGGGTACCAAACCAGTTACCCGCTGTGCAAACGAGCATAGTCGAGATCTTCGGCCTGTAACTCCCACAAAAGAGTCACATTTGCGCTTTACGGTTATGCTGCCATTAGCATGAAAAAACCCTCCCTACCCTCCAGCGAATTAGGTCTCATCGAGCAAATCCAGCGCGACTTCGGTACGAGCAGCAGCGCGGTAAAGCTCGGCATCGGTGACGATTGCGGAATTCTTCGCCCTCCCGCCGGATGTGAAGTACTTGTCACCACGGACCTTACGCTCGAGGGTCGACACTTTCGCCGAGACTCCCATCCACCCGAGTCCGTTGGCCATCGCTGCCTTGCGCGCGGCCTAAGCGACCTTGCCGCAATGGGCGCGACCCCACTGGCTGCCTTCCTCTCCCTTGCGCTCCCCTCCACCATGCTCACTACAGCCGCAGGCCAGACGTGGACGGCGAAATTCTTCAACGGCCTCCGCGCGCTGGCTGAGTTGCACAGCGTGCCTCTTGCGGGCGGGGACACCTCGGAGTCGTCCGGCGGCAAGAATGCCCTCATCCTGGCTGACATCGTTCTCATCGGATATGCACCAAAGGGTAAGGCGCTGCGACGCTCGGGAGCCTTTGCCGGAGATGCTCTGTACGTAACCGGCCAACTAGGCGGTGCCGCAGCAGAATTAGCCGGCATGCTTGGCCGAAGAAAACGTATCGCCACCGTAAAAACCACCGAAGACCATCCGCACCTGTTTCCCGAACCACGTCTCGACGTCGGCGAGGCCCTTCTCCGGCGAGGCGTTGCCACTGCATGCATCGACATCAGCGACGGTCTTTCAAGCGACCTGACTCACCTCTGCCGTGCCTCCGGAGTGAACGCAGAGATCGAGCAGGAGGCGCTGCCCATCCATCCGCTTGCTGCCAAACTCGATGCAAAATCTGCCCTACACGCGGCCTTGCACGGTGGCGAGGACTACGAGTTACTCTTCACCGCGCCCTCCTCGGCACGCATGCCAACCTCGCTCGCAGGCGTGCCGCTAACTCGAATTGGAACCCTCAAACCTCGTCGCTCCGGTCAGCCTCTTATGACGCTGCTCGCACCGGGCAACGGCCCTGCAGAGTTGAAACCAGGCGGCTGGGAGCACTTCGCCAAACCCTCCCGGCACGCGAAAAAGAAAACACGCTGAGTTTGCTACCATCAATCGGTTCAACCCAATCTCGACCTCGAAGCTATGCGCGACGCCACCAAAATCATTCGTTCCACGCTGAGCCACACCGTCCCCGGCGAGCCCCTTAGCGCGGGACCGGTCTTCGCCGCGCCGTACCATACGCCCGGCGACTCATCGGACACTCCCTACACCTACGCTCGCTCACACAATCCGACCTGGACCGCGCTCGAGAACGCCATCGGCCAGATGGAGTCTGGGCAGCTCCCCTCAGGCGAAAGCTACACGGCAAGCGCGCTTGTCTTCGCATCCGGCATGGCCGCGTGCGCAGCGGTCTTTGGAACAATCCTGCGACCAGGCGATGTGGTCGTCCTCCCCTCGAACGCCTACTACACGGCTCGCAACCTGCTGCAGGAGCACTTCGCTCCCATAGGCGTCACGCTGCGCATGTCTCCCACCGCCGGAAACGCACAAGCCGAGTTGCTGGAGGGCGCGCGGCTGCTGTGGATCGAGTCGCCGAGCAATCCCGGCATGGAGATCTGCGACATCGCCCTGTTGAGCGAAGCGGCGCACCGTGCAGGCGCTCTGGTTGCAGTAGACAACACCACGCCAACACCCTTGGGACAGCTTCCTTTAGCTCTCGGTGCAGATTTTTCCGTCGCCTCAGATTCAAAATCGATGACCGGTCACAGCGACCTTCTCTTGGGTCACGTTGCGGTGCGCGACCTGGAGCTACGGGCAAAGATCGACCAGTGGCGCACCCTGACCGGCGCAGCCCTGGGCCCGATGGAAGCATGGCTCGCGCTACGTTCGATCGCGACACTCCCTCTGCGCCTCGAGCGCTCCTGCGAGAACGCGCAACGCATCGCCGAACTCCTCACGACAAGGAAAGAAGTAATAAGCGTGCTGTACGCCGGCCTGCCGTCGCACCCAGGCCATGAGATCGCGAAGAAGCAGATGCGCTACTTCGGACCAGTCTTGAGCTTTGTCCTGCGAGATAAAACCGCCGCGGAAACCTTTCTCTCCAAGTCGATGTTGCTAACCGACGCGACCAGCTTCGGCGGTGTGACGACAACAGCAGAGCGTCGAGCGAAGTGGGGTGGAGACGTGATCCCCGATGGCTTCATCCGCATGAGCGCCGGCTGCGAAGCCATCGAAGACTTGATCGAAGATATAGCGCAGGCACTGGACGTTGTCCCATGAAGCTCGATCAACCGCCAGATGAGACCGAACAATTTTCTCACCACTGGAGCGTCGAAATACTGAAGACGCCTCCTCTGATCGCGCCTGCTCGACAGTTTATCTACCCGCAGCAGATCGCAGGCGAAGAAGACGCCCTTGCTCGAGGCGCGTTGCAGTTGATGGTTCATCCCTCTAGTGGAGGGACGTTTCTCGCGACCTGCGCTCTCGGATTTACAGACCCCACGATGCCAACCGGCGTCTTTGCCTGCCCCGATCCACGGGAGATATGCGCAGTGGCCGGCGGCTACGCCTATGTGTTCGATACGACACAGCCCGACTATTGCACTCATGTCGCAATGAAACCAGTAGTCGAAGTGCGCCCGCTCGCGCCGCAAAAACTCCTGCTCTTCGTCGGCTTTCACTCAATCATCGCCTGGGGTACAAGCGGCACAGCGTGGGAGACGGCTCGCCTGAGTTGGGAGGGCGTGCGTATTACAAGCGTTGAAGCAGACACATTGCACGGCATGGGATGGAACCTGCTAACCGACCGCGAGGTCGCCTTCGAAGTCGATCTGCTTACTGGCCACCATCAGGGGGGCGGGTTTTCTCAGCCGCCGCAGGGGCAAAAAAGCTGAGCGCGGCATCGCCCTGCTTCAAAAGCCGAGTATGTTCGAGCACGCCGTAGCGCTCCGCCAGCTTCGCCTTGCTACTGTGTTCGGCGATGACCACAGCATCTGCGCTCAAGATCGCACGACCCCGCACACTTCCAAAAAAATTGAGCGTCCCCGAGTATTCGTCCTCAGCCTCGTACGGCGGGTCGAGATAAACCACATCGACCGGCTGCGTCAGTTTGCCAAGACGCTGCAATATCGCACCGACGCCGCGGTCCTCCAGGGTGAAGCCGCGACTGATCTTCAGAGCAGCAAGATTGTGTCGCAGCGAAGCCAGTGCGGGTTCAGCATTTTCCGCAAACCAAACGTGTTCCGCCCCCCGACTGATCGCTTCAATCCCAACCGCACCCGTACCGGCGTAGAGGTCGACGAAGCGGCAACCCTCAAGGCGCGACGCAAGAATATTAAAGATCGTCTCGCGCAGACGATCACTAGTAGGACGAGTTTGTAGACCACGCGGGGCGGCGAGTTGGCGAGACCGGTAAGTACCTGCAATAACGCGCATCTTCATCATGGTAAGCCGTCGGAACCCGGAATGCTAAACCACTGCGCATACAATGAAGGACATGCGTGGGTGGTCTTTTCCGATCGGTAGATTTCTCGGCGTGGATGTCCGCATCCACACCTTCTTCCTCCTCATCCTTGGGTTGTCGATCAGCTATGCCTCGATGACCGGCTCAACAGGTGGCCGGGGATTTGCGCTCTGGCTGCTACTGCTGCTCGCAGTGGTCGTTCGCGAAGTAGCCCGCGCCATCGGGGCAGCGTGGTTAGGGCTCGACATTCGCAGCGTGCTTCTACTGCCCGTGGGCGGCCTGATGAGTTACGCGAGCACCGAAGCCACAGAGAAAGCCTCGACGCCCGAGATGCAGAAACGCATGGCCGTGATTGGACCCACAGCAAATATCGGATTCGGCCTGCTCCTGGCCGCAATAACCCTGACGATTGCGCCTGAGGTTAGCCTCTTCGAGCGTCCGTGGATGTCACCCCTCCACCTATTACGGGCTGCGATGTGGATGAATATCCTGCTCGGCGTCGTCAATCTTTTGCCTGCCTCCCCGCTCGACGGAGGACGTGTCTTTCGCGGCGAGTTTGCCAAGACCAAAGGCGTCATGAAGAGTTCCCGAGCCGCAGCGGGACTCGGTCAGTTCATCGCCATCGCACTCATCGTCGCGGGCCTGCTTGGGCCAAATATGTGGCTCGTCATGATCGGCGCCTTCCTCATGATTGGCGCGCATATGGAAGACCAGGGCCTCCTGCTGCAAACGGATGTGGACGCCGTCCGGATGCGCGACGTGATGCTGACACAGTTCAGCATGCTCTCCGCCTCGGACACCCTTGAAGACGCGCTTCAGCGTTCGGTCCACACCCTGCAGGACGTCTTCCCCGTCGTCCGCGGAGCGAACCTCGTCGGCGCGGTCTCGCGCCAGAGCATCGTCGATGCACTGCAAAGCGACGGTAACGGCTACGTCCAAGGCGTCATGACGCGCTCCTTCCAGACTGCACAACCCGACGATTCCCTCGTGAAGACCCTGCGTCGCATCATGGCCGGTCAGGGCGCACAGATGGTTCCCGTCCTCGAGGGTGACCGCATCGTCGGCATTATCACTCCCCAAAATCTCGCGCTTTCCATGGGAATGCTGAACCAGCGCCGCAAACTGCGGCAGACAGAGTAATGTCCGCGAACCAAGACAAAGACGACCGGCCCCTCGCACCGGGACTCTATCTCGTAGCTACACCCATCGGCAACCTCGAAGACATCACTCTGCGTGCGCTGCGAGTGCTGCGCCAGGCAGACCGCATCGGCTGCGAAGACACCCGGCAGACGCAGAAGCTGCTCAACCACTTTGAGATCCGCACACCCACCGTGAGCTATCACATGCACAACGAAGGCTCGCGCACAGAAGAACTTATAGCAGAGCTAAAAAATGGCGCACGCATCGCCATAGTAAGCGACGCCGGAACTCCCGGCATAGCCGATCCCGGTGGCCAGATCGTCGCTGCGGCCCTCACTGCCGGAGTCGATGTCTTCCCGATTCCCGGCGCAAACGCCGCAATCAGCGGAGTGATCGCAAGCGGCCTTACGACCGAGCGATTCACCTTCCACGGCTTCCTCCCCGCCAAAGCGGGTCAGCGCAAGACCGCGCTCGAAGAACTTGCACGAGACGACGGAACGCACATCTTTTACGAAGCCCCCCACCGCATCCTCGACACGCTTGCAGATGTCGAGGCCGTCTTCGGTCCAGAGCAGCACGTCGTCATTGCGCGCGAGCTAACAAAAATCCATGAAGAGTTCTTGAGAGGATCGGCCGCCGGCATTCGGTCACAGTTGGCATCTCGCGCCAGCGTCCGCGGAGAGATCGTGCTGATGCTCACGCCTACGCCAACAGAAAGCGCCTCCGAAGACAAGAAGACAACTCTGGCCGCCGAGGTGGCAGCCTTGATGAAATCAGAAGCAATCAGCGAAATGGACGCCCTCAAACGTGTCGCTCGCGAACGTGGCATCGGCAAAAGCGAAGCCTATCGCGAGTTACAGCGCGAGCAGAACCGGCGCCGCTAAGCCGCTTCCCTGCCGCGGCCTATTAGCGGATAGACTTAGTCGTCCCGTCCCTCGACGCGATCGTAGTGATAGACGTTGCTTGTCGTCCCCAACGCCTGGTTATACAGGCTCGTCTTTCCAATCGCTTCGTTCAGCTCTTCCGTAAACTCGTGAATTGAGCGCAGATGATCCGCCATCGCCGGAATTTCAAGTTTGCTGGTCCGGAGAAACTTCTGGTAGCCCCGGTCGAGCACGCGTGCGATCTCGCCGTTCAGCAGCCAGCCTGGGCGGGACAGTATCTCCACGGTGCCGTCCGGTGACGCAGCAATCTCCGCCGCGCAGCCGTATTTCCTTACCTGCACAGCATTTGGCGTTCGCTTTGCACCCTCCTGAGCAGGGGCAACATCGAATCTCTGGCCACCGAGAAGGCCGAGAACATCATTGAAGCTTCGTACTGGGATCTTTTTCGCCATAAGTGCAATACGTTAGACTCGATTAACTGTCGCACATCCGCCGAAGTCCTTCAATCGGCACGGTGCGAACGCTTCAAATGAATCAAATGACACCATGAAGATCTGAAGATGGAAGCCGCATGATTACCACCCTCAAACCGTTTGGAACAAGCATCCTCGAGCGCGTCGGCAACACGCCGCTGGTGCGGTTCGAGCGCCTAGGCGCCCATCTGCCCGGCATCCAGATACTTGGGAAGGCCGAATGGGCCAACCCCGGCGGCTCCGTCAAAGATCGTGCAGCCTCTGCCATCGTCGCCGACGCACAGCGTAGAGGTCTCCTTACCGACAGCCGTGGCCTGCTGGACGCCACCAGCGGCAACACCGGCATTGCCTACGCCATGCTGGGCGCAGCGTTGGGGTTCCGGGTCACCCTCTGCATGCCATCGAATGTCTCCCCCGAGCGCAAGCGCTATCTCGCCGCATACGGAGCAGAAGTCCTCTGGACCGACCCTGCCAACGGCTCCGACGGAGCGATCCGTAAAGCTCGCGAACTCGCCGCGGCAGAGCCAGATAAATATTTCTACGCCGACCAGTACTCGAATGACGAGAACTGGAAGGCGCACTACCGCACCACCGCAAACGAGATATGGGAGCAGACCGAAGGCCAGATCACCCACTTCGTCGCAGGCCTCGGGACCAGCGGTACGTTCATGGGCACAACGCGCCGCCTGAAAGAATTGAACCCATCGATCCGATGCATCTCCATGCAGCCGGACTCGCCCTTCAACGGCCTCGAAGGCCTCAAGCACATGGCAACCGCCATCGTCCCGCGCATCTATGACCCCTCCCTCGCCGACGCGAACATCGAAATACCAACCGAAACCGCGTACAGCATGGTGAAAAATCTCGGTCGCAACCAGGGCTTGCTGGTAGGCATCTCAGCCGCAGCCGCCGTCGCAGCCTCTCTCAAGATCGGCGAAGAAGAGGCCCGCTTTGGCCGCGAGGCAGTCATCGTCACCATCCTTTGCGATTCGGCAGAAAAATACATGAGCGAACGCTTCTGGCAGGAGGAGTAATACAGATGCTTCGCATCCACTACGCTGACTACGAGGCCCTGCGCACGCACGGTGAGGAGACCTATCCGAACGAGTGCTGCGGCGTCCTGCTCGGCAAGAACATCGCCGATGAGGGCAATGGCGCCGAGGCAGTCAACCACGTGCAGCAGATCGTTCGCGCCGGCAACACCCGCACCGATTCCGCTCACAACCGCTATAACATCGCCCCGCAGGAGCTCGTAAAGATCCAGCGGCAGGCACGCGGTTTGGGCCTGGACATCGTCGGCTTCTACCACTCTCATCCGGACCACCCGGCGCAGTGGTCGAAGACCGACTTCGCCGAAGCCCACTGGCTGGGCTGCTCCTACGTCATCACCAGCGTCGAACAGGGCAAAGCTGCACTGACGAACTCCTTCCTGCTAAGCGGAACAACAGAAGAAGATAAAACATTCGAGGACGAACCCATTCAGATAGACATCGCCCCCAACGTCGCCGAAGCAGCGGCGCAAACCCAGAAAGGTCAGGCATGAACATTCACATCCCCACCCCGCTGCGCGCCTACACCGGAGGACTCGAAACCGTCAGCGTCGCGGGAACCACCGTCAGCAGCGTGTTTCAGCAGCTCACCGTCCAATACCCCGAACTCAAACCGCACCTGTTTACCCCCGAAGGCAAGCTCCGTTCGTTCGTGAACGTCTACCTGAACGACGACGATATCCGCTATCTCCCCAACAAGGAAGAGACCGCGGCAAACGATTCTGATGAGCTCACCATCATTCCCTCCATCGCCGGGGGAACGAGCTGTCGACTCTAAAATTTTCCTATTTGTAACCGTCAAGGCGGTTTTATGAAGTGAAGATTTTGACGCCCTCCAAGTGAGGCAGAGGAAAAGAAAATGCCAACAGCAATCGAAGAGACTGTAGAACTCCCAAAGCTCTCCAATGACGAGATCGCCCGCTACTCCCGTCACCTGATACTGCCCGAAGTAGGAATGGAAGGCCAGCAGAAGCTCAAAGCCGCGAAGGTACTCTGCGTCGGCACCGGCGGTCTTGGCGCACCCCTCGCACTTTATCTCGCTGCCGCAGGCGTCGGCACCATCGGCCTCGTCGACTTCGACACCGTCGACGCCAGCAACTTGCAGCGCCAGATCATCCACTCCACCGCAACCGTCGGCAAGCTCAAGGTCGATTCCGCCGAGATCATGCTCAAGGGCCTGAATCCCACGGTCAAAGTAATCAAGCACAACACCATGCTCACCAGCGCCAACGCGCTCGAGATTCTGAAGGACTACGACGTCATCGCCGACGGCACCGACAACTTCCAGACCCGCTACCTCGTCAACGACGCCTGCGTACTGCTGAATAAGCCCAACGCCTACGGCTCAATCTTCCGCTTTGAAGGCCAGGCCAGCGTCTTCGGCACAAAAGAAGGCCCCTGCTACCGCTGCCTCTACCCTGAGCCGCCACCGCCGGGCTTGGTCCCCTCCTGCGCTGAAGGTGGCGTCCTCGGCATTCTTCCCGGCCTTGTTGGGGTCATCCAGGCGACCGAGACCATCAAGCTCATTCTCGGCATCGGCGAGCCACTCATCGGCCGGTTGCTCCTGGTCGACGCTCTCGGCATGAGCTTCCGCACCCTGAAGCTGCGCAAAAATCCGGAGTGCCCCGTCTGCGGCCCCAATCCGACCGTAACCGAACTGATCGACTACGACCAGTTCTGCGGCATCACGCCGCCGAGCGAAGTCGGTCCCCTCGAAGTCGCCCGCGACAAGGCTGTCACCGACCTTCCCGTCGTCGATGGCATCCCACAAATCTCAGTTCAGGAACTCAAACGCAAGCTCGATGCCAAGGAAGACGTCTTCGTCCTGGACGTTCGCGAGCCACACGAGTACAAGATCGTAAATCTCGGCGCCCCACTTATTCCCGTCGGCGAGATCGCTCTTCGCACCGCTGAACTAGCTGACAAGAAGGACAGCGAAATCGTAGTCCACTGCAAGTCCGGCGCTCGCAGTCAACGAGCCGCACTCGCTCTCAAACAGGCTGGATTTACGAACGTATCGAACCTCACTGGCGGAATCCTCGCCTGGGCAGACAAGATCGACCCTTCCCTGCCAAAGTACTAAACCCACACCAGCAACGCGACAAGGCGGCGCACTCACTCTGCGCCGCTTTTTCATTCTGCCTTGTCTTCGACCTCAAGCATCTGTAGGCACAACGGCTTCTCCAGCATGCAATCCATACGAGCAACCGAAGCCAATGCACGCTCAATGGTCGAGCTCAGGCACGGCTCGGTCGTCACTACAAATGGCAGTCGATGCTTCGGGTACCCGCGCCGTTGCAGCAGCGAATCAATATTCGCCCCAACCTTCGAAAGAGCACCCGAAATCGCAGAGACAATCCCAGGCTTGTCATCAACGACAAACCGCAGATAGTGCGGCGCAAAAAAATCACCTGTCACCTCGCGTCTTCGCAATGGCAGCTCCACGCTCTTACAACCCTGAGCCACGGCCAACAGATCGGACACCACCGCGACCGCCGTTGGCTCCCCGCCTGCACCATGCCCCGAGAAAACAACATCTCCGCCGAATCTCCCACTCACGACCACCATATTCTGCGTCCCATGCGACCACGCCATAGGCGAAGCCAGCGGCACCAGCATCGGCGCCACGCGCGCATGCACGAGCTTCCCATCTAGCTCCGCTCGGGAAACCTGGCGAATCGTGCAGTTCAGTTCTTTCGCATAAGAAAAATCGATCGCCTCAATCGCCGAAATCGTCTGCATCGCCACCGCATCCGGGTCCAGTTCAGCGTGCATCGCAATGCGCGACAAGATGCAAAGCTTCGCACGCGCATCATACCCATCGACATCAGCCGCCGGATCAACCTCCGCATACCCAAGCTGCTGTGCATCAGCCAGAACGGTGCTGTAATCCGCTCCAGCTTCCATGCGGCTAAGAATGTAATTGCACGTACCATTGACGATGCCGCTCAGCCGCGTCACCTGATCGCCACACAACCCCTGCAACATCCCGGGAATCACCGGCACACCACCCGCGACCGCCGCACCGTGCAGCAGATGAACGTTGTGCTTCTCGGCGAGCTTCGCCAGGCCGGTCCCTCGGTAAGCGATAAGCTGCTTATTCGCCGTAACTACAGACGTACCCGCCGTGAGAGCTTTGCGCAACCACCCTTCCACCGGATTGAGGCCACCCATCAATTCAACAACAACATCAACATCCGACCGCAGAATCACATCGATGCTATCGGTCCACACAACTGAAGCCGGTACGGCCTTCGCGGCTGCCGAGCTACGCTTCCGATCCACATTGCGATTGAAGATATGCGTCAGCTCGACACCCTGAAATCTCGACGCAGCAAGCACCCGTGCTACCGCCCCTCCGACGGTGCCGAATCCGAGCAGCGCAACCTTCACACCAGAATTCGCTCTATTTTTTTTGACCGCAGCTCTCTTCGTTTGCTTTATCGCCATGTCTTAGTAATCGATTCTGCCGACGCGCTCACGCCAGGCCTCAAAGCTCGAAATCGCCTCCTCAGGCAGAAGTCTCACCGCCGGGATCTTGCGCTGGTCGAGCGGCAGCTTCATCTCTTCATAAAGAAAAGCGTCGTCAAATCCGGCCGCTGCAGCATCGGCTGCGCAACCGCCGTAAAAAATCGCCTCACATCGCGCCCAGTAGATTGCCGCAAGACACATCGGACAAGGCTCGCAGCTCGTATAGATATGGCAGCCAACAAGCTGAAAGCTCTCGAGTGCCGCACACGCGTTTCGGATTGCTACAATCTCGCCATGCGCTGTCGGATCATTGGTCGCGGTAACGAGATTCGCGCCAGTCGCAATGATCTCGCCGCCCCGCACAATCACCGCGCCGAACGGCCCTCCGCGACCGGACCGAACGTTCTCCGTCGCCAGCGCAATCGCTTTCTGCATGAAGATTGGGTTGCCCTGCATTCGGCTCGGTATCCTTAGGTCACAATTTTGTGGCGGAAGTGACGGAATATCAAATTATGGCACATGCCTTTCTCTCAAAACGCATCGTCACTCCACAGGGGACGCAACCGGGCGCGCTTCTCGTAGAAGATGGAAGGATACGCGCCGTCTGCCACCCATCCGAGGTGCCAGCCGACGCCATTATTAACGACTGCGGCAACGACGCTCTGCTCCCCGGACTGGTCGACACCCACGTCCACATCAACCAACCGGGTCGCACCGAATGGGAGGGTTTCCGCACCGCAACACGTGCTGCCGCCGCCGGAGGATACACCGCCCTCATCGACATGCCGCTAAACTGTCTTCCCGAAACCACAACAGTCGCCGCACTCGAGCAGAAGCGCGACGCTGCAAAGGGAGAGTGTTTCATCGACTGGGCCACCTGGGGAGGAGCCGTTGCAAACAATCAGCAACAAATCCTTCCTCTGGCCGACGCTGGTGTACTCGGCTTCAAATGTTTTCTCATCTACCCCGGCTGCGACGGCTTCACCATGATCGACCAACAGCAGTTGGAAGCCGCACTCCCATCCATCGCGCAGTCTGGCCTCCCCCTCCTTGTCCATGCCGAACTCGCCGGCCCTATCGACGCAGCAACCCAGCGATTGGCCAACGCAGACTGGCGAAGATACGAGACCTACCTCGCGTCTCGCCCGGACGAAGCTGAACTCCAGGCCATCCGCCTGATGATTCGTCTCTGCCGCCAGTACAGCTTTCGCCTGCACATCGTTCATCTCTCCACCGCGCTCGCTCTCTCCGAACTGAAAGCTGCACGCCGCGAAGGCCTTCCCCTCACCGTCGAGACCTGCCCACACTATCTGCACTTCGCCGCCGAAGATATCCCAGACGGCGCAACTCTACTCAAGTGCGCACCTCCAATCCGCAGCAAAGAAAACCAGCGCGCCCTCTGGCGCGGCCTGCACGACGGAACCATCGACATGATCGTCACGGACCACTCGCCCTGCCCGCCCGCGATGAAGCGCATCGATACTGGCCGCTTCGATCAAGCCTGGGGCGGCATCGCCAGCCTTCCTCTCGCCCTTTCGATCATCCACACCGACTCCTCTCATCGCGGCGGCACGCTCGAAGACATCACCCGCTGGATGAGCACTGCACCAGCCGCACTCGCCGGCCTCGCCCATCGAGCAGGGTCTCTCCAATCAGGCCGCGACGCAAACTTCATCATCTTCGACACCGAAACAGAGTTCGCCGTCACTCCTAACAAACTGCACTACCGCCATGCCATCTCACCGTACATGGGCGAAACTCTGCGCGGCGCTGTTAAAGCTACCTACCTGCGCGGAGAACCGGCATACCGCGACGGCATCTTCGCTCCCACGCCTTCAGGCCGGGAGGTCAAGTTATAGTAGGCAGACACGCATGAACAAAGTTCTGGCCCGATGGAACTCACTCGATCTCGTCGCCGCCGCCCGCGAAGCTCTTCCCTGCTGCGGCTCCCAGGCATGGGCAACTGCACTAGCCTCCGCGCGTCCGATCGAAGACGAACACTCGCTCCTCGAAACATCCTCTTCCCTCTGGCATAACCTCCCTGAAGAGTCATGGCGAGAGGCTTTCGACAGCCATCCGCGCATCGGTCAAAATCACGCACAGACTCACGCAACCGAAGAGTCACTACGCTGGTCGACACAGGAGCAGCGCGCAGCGCTCACGAAAGATGAAGCCGCTAAACGAGCGCTCGAAGACGCAAACCGTCGCTACGAAGAACGATTCGGCCGAATCTTCATCGTGTGCGCTTCGGGCAAAACTTCAGCAGAGATCCTCGTCATTCTGGAAGCGCGAATGCAAAACGACGATGCAACCGAACTTCGTGAAGCAGCCGAACAACAACGCCAGATCACACAGCTTCGCCTTCACCGCTGGTTGGAGTCAGAGTAATCATGGGCATCTCCACGCACATTCTCGACACATCACTAGGTAGGCCCGCCGCGGGTGTTCCAGTCACTCTTGCTCGCATGACTGACGAAGAGTGGTCCACACTCAACGAAGCAACCACCGACGCAGACGGTCGCTGCAAACACCTCCTACCCGAAACCGACGTCCTGCGACCAGGCATCTATCGTGTTCACTTTGACACTCTCGCCCACTACAAACAACATCAGCTGGACGGCCTTTATCCCTACGTAGAAATTGTCTTCACGGTATCCGAGTGCGAGCAGCATTACCATATCCCTCTGCTCCTGACCGCGAACGGCTACACAACTTATCGAGGAAGCTGACCCGATGATCGAGCTAGCCGAAAATCTTTACGGAAAATCCCGCGTCCGCTTGATGAAGGTAACCCGTTACTCCCATGGCTACGAGCTGCGCGAGTGGACCGTTCAGGTGCTACTGAAGGGAGACTTCGACTCCGCCCATCTCGACGGCGACAACAGCAAAATTCTGCCGACAGATACGATGAAGAACACCGTCTACTCTCTCGCTCGAACCTCCAAAGCAACCTCGATGGAGGACTACGCCAAAGAGCTCGTTGACTTCCTGTTAGGGCGCAATCCGCAGGTCTCATCCGCTTCAGTCCGCATCGAAAGCACTATGTGGAAACACCTGACGGTCGACGGCGAACCCCATCCCAGCGCCTTTATGCGCGGCAGCGACGAAGTTCAAACAGCCAGCATTGAGCGGGCTCAGAGCGGAGGCTTTCACATCCTCTCTGGCCTCGACAATCTCGTCCTGCTCAAGACCGCTCACTCCAGCTTCGAAGGCTACATCAAGGACTCGCTCACCACTCTGCCCGAGACCAAAGATCGACTCTTCGGAACCGCAGTCCGCGCCGAGTGGCAATACATCTCCACTGACCTCGACTTCGAAACCGTCCGCACAAAAGTTCGAGAGACAATGCTCCGCACCTTCGCCAATCACGACAGCAAATCCGTGCAACAAACTCTCTACGCGATGGCCGCAAGCGCGCTCGAAGACGTACACGAAATCGACGAGATCGAAATCACTATGCCGAACAAACACTGCCTCCTCGTCGATCTCTCCCGCTTCGGCCAGGACAATCCCAACGAGATCTTCGTTCCCACCGACGAGCCGCACGGATACATCGAGGCTCGCGTTCGCCGCAAATCCTGAATATAAACAATAAGTACCTATGCCAGTAGCAAATATAGATCGCGCCACTCGGATCATCTCCCGCTGCCGGGAGATTGCCGCATTCACCGAAGTCCCAGGCGAGATCACACGCCGTTTCCTGACCACTCCGATGCACGCTGTCCACAAGTTGCTTCGCCAGTGGATGGAGGCAGCCAAAATGACGGTCCGAATTGATGCCATCGGCAACATCCGCGGACTATTGCAATCTTCCCGTTCCGATGCACCACGCATCATCATCGGGTCGCATCTGGATACCGTCCCCAACGCCGGAGCCTTCGACGGTATCCTCGGCGTCATCCTTGGTATCGCCGTTATCGAAGAGCTGCAGGGGCGCCAACTACCATTCTCGATCGAAGTCATCGGCTTTTCAGAAGAGGAAGGCGTCCGCTTCAGTAAGCCGTTCCTCGGCAGCCTCGCAGTTGTCGGAGGATTGGACGACGAAGCACTGCAGCGCACAGATCAAGATGGTGTGAGCCTCACCAACGCGATCACGCACTACGGTCTCGATCCTGCGCATCTTCCCGCCGCAGTTTTATCCGAAGATGTCTTCGCATACCTCGAGTTTCATATCGAACAGGGCCCCGTACTCGAGAGTGAAGATACCCCACTAGGAGTAGTCGACGCTCTCGTCGGCCAGACCCGAATGCACTTCATCTTTGACGGCCAGGCCAACCACGCAGGCACTACGCCCATGCACTTGCGACACGACGCGATGGCCGCAGCCGCAAAATGGATCGTAGCCGTCGAAGAGCACGCTATCTCTCGCAAAGGCCTCGTCGCAACCGTCGGCAAGCTGGAAGTTTCACCTGGCGCTGGAAACGTGATCGCCGGAAGAGTGAAGACGTCGCTCGATGTGCGCCACGCTCAGGACGAGACGCGCCATGCGGCCGTGTCTGCACTGATTGACAGCGCAACCTCATTCGCGGCCGAACGCGGGGTGAAGATCACAACTCATATCGAGATGGATCAACCCGCCGTCCCGCTCGATCCGCATCTGACGACCCGACTGCACAACGCCGCCTCGAAACTTGGCTTCCCCAATCGGAGAATGACCAGTGGCGCCGGCCACGATGCGATGATTCTCGCACCAATCATCCCCTCCGCCATGCTCTTCCTTCGCAGCCCCGGAGGTCTCAGCCATCATCCCGACGAAGCCGTGCTTCCACAGGACGTAGAGGCCGCCCTCGCAACCGCAATGGAGTTCCTCGCACAATTGAGCGAAGATAAAACCAAGGACGACCATGCATAACCTGGGACACACTCGCAGCACCAATCAGCGCGATCATCTTCTCCACACGCCGGACACCTTCGTCCGCACCGTGCTGCCAGGCATGGAGCGCGCCACCGCCGTCGTTCACATCTCACCCGCAGGCGGCGCAGCCTTCACCCAGTACACCGCAGAGCTCGAGCCCGGCGGCAAGCTCGGACCAACCTCCAACCAGCGTTTTATCTATGCGCTCGAAGGCGCAGCCGATCTCGCAACCGACACCAGCTTCCACACGCTGATCCCCGGCGGATTTGCTTACATCCCCGAAGACGCCGCACACACCCTCACCGCACAGCAATCCACCCGACTCGTAGTCATCGAAAAGCCCTATGAAACAATCGCATCTGCTCCTGCACCGGAGACCTTCGTAGGCCACGAAGACAAAACACTCTCGGTCCCGCTCAACGATGACCCCGACCTTCAGGTTCGCAGCCTACTTCCCGGCTCGCCATCCTTCGACTTCGCCGTCAACACGATGACCTACCAACCCGGCGCAGCGCTCAGCATGGTCGAGGTCCACATCATGGAGCACGGCCTGTTGATGCTCGAAGGCGGCGGCATCTACCGCCTCGGCGACAGCTGGTACCCGGTCACCGCAGGCGACTTCATCTGGATGGGGCCCTACTGCCCACAATGGTTCGGCGCCATCGGAAAACGCCCCGCCAAATATCTCATCTACAAAGATTGGAACCGTCACCCACTGGCCTGAACTCCGCGGCAGATCCGAAACGAACTCCACGCAACCCGAGGCGAAAAGTTTTGACACACCAGATCCACATCGATCAGACGCGGCTGATAAGCGAACTCCAAACCCTCGCCACCTTCACCGACGCCGAGCCCGTGAGTAACGGCACCGCCGTCACCCGCATCGTCTTCTCCGCCGACGACCTCCGCGCCCGCGCCTGGCTGAAAGAATTAGCCACCGCTGAAGGCTTCGAAGTCCGCGACGACGCCGTAGGCAACATCTTCATCCGCTGGCCGGGAACACAGCCGGAACTACCCGCCGTCGCCACCGGATCACACACCGATGCCATCCCTCACGCCGGCATGTACGACGGCACCGTTGGAGTCCTCGGCGGCCTCGAAGCCATGCGCGCGCTTAAACGCAGTGGCCTGCACCCCCGTCGCTCCATCGAGCTCGTCATGTTCACCTCCGAAGAGCCCACCCGCTTCGGCATTGGCTGTCTCGGCAGCAGACTCATCTCCGGAACGCTCGACCCAATCCGCGCCGACGCAATGCAGGACAAAGATGAAGCGACACTAGCCGCCGTCCGAACCGACGCAGGCTTCTCCGGTTCACTCGCCTCGGTGCAACTCCCATCGAACCACTACCACGCCTGGATCGAACTCCACATCGAGCAAGGCCCTCTCCTCGAGCGAGAAGGTATCCCGGTCGGCATCGTCACCAGCATCGCCGCCCCCGCTGGCTATCGCTTCACTATCACTGGCTTCGGCGGCCACGCCGGAGCGCTCCTGATGCCCGACCGCAAAGACGCTCTCTGCGCCGCCGCCGAACTCATTCTCTCCGTCGAAAAACACGCCCTTGCCACCGGAACCATTGACACCGTCGCCACCATCGGCACCTGCGACGTACATCCCGGCGCGGTCAACAGCGTCCCCAGCCGGGTCATCCTGCAACTCGACATCCGCGACACCGACCCCGCCCGCCGCGAATCCGTCATGCAAGCCGTCCGTCGAGACTACGAAGACCTCCGTCAGCGCCGCAAAGTCACAATCACCGAAGAGCTAGTCAACGCCGATGCCCCAGCGCAGTCTTCGCCCCACATCGTCAAACTCCTCGAGGAGACCTGCGTCGCCAAAAAAATCCCCTACAAAAAGATGGTCAGCCGCGCCTATCACGACTCCCTCTTCATGGCCCGCATCGCACCTATCGGCATGATCTTCATCCCGTGCCGCAACGGCGTAAGCCACAAACCGGACGAATACGCCTCCCCGTCGGATACCACTCTAGGGGTACAGGTGCTTGCCTCGGCCCTTGCTAAACTAGCGTCGGAGTAACTCTGTATTCAGCATGGCCATCGAATCGATCAATCCCGCCACTGGAAAGCTGTTACGCAGCTTCGACCCCCTCACCGACGAAGCCGCGCGCCAGAAGATCGCTCTCGCCGCCGAATCGTTTCCCACTTACTCCCAGGTGCCGCTCGAGCATCGCTCTCTTTGGATGCGCAAGCTAGCGTTCCTTCTCGAACACGAGGTCGACGACCTCTCCACACTCATTACCCAGGAGATGGGCAAGCCTATCGAGGCCGCGCACTTCGAAATCCTCAAATGCGCCGGCGTCTGCCGTTACTACGCCGAGCACGCCGCCCGCATCCTCGCGCCCGAGTCCATCCCCACCGACGACAACTACAGCTACGTGCGTTGGGATCCGATCGGCGTCGTTTTAGCCGTCATGCCATGGAACTTCCCCTTCTGGCAGGTCTTCCGCTTCCTCGCTCCCGCACTGATGGCCGGCAACGTCGCTCTGCTCAAACATGCCGGAAATGTCCCTCAGTGTGCTCTCGCCATCGAATCCCTCGTGCGTCGAGCCGGCTTCTCACGCGGCGCCTTCCAGAGCCTCCTCCTCGAAATTCATCAGGTCGAAATAGTCCTCGGCGACGAGCGCATCGCCGCCGTCACCGTCACAGGCAGCGAGACCGCCGGTCGAGCCATCGGCGCACAGGCCGGCTGGCTTATCAAAAAATCCGTCCTCGAACTCGGCGGCAGCGATCCCTTCATCGTCATGCCCTCGGCCGATCTCGACACAGCCGTCGAAATCGCCGTCCGCGCCCGGTGCGTCAACAGCGGACAATCCTGCATCGCAGCCAAACGCTTCATCGTCGCCGACGAGATCTACGACGTCTTCGAATCCCGCTTCGTCGCAGGCATGGAAGCCATGCGCGTCGGCGATCCCATGAAAGAGGACACCGACATCGGTCCTCTCGCGACCGTCCGCGCCCTCGAACTTCTCGAAGCGCAGGTGACCGCAGCCACACACGCCGGCGCACGCATCCTCACCGGCGGCGAACGCATGCTCGGCACCGGCAACTACTTCGAACCCACCGTCCTCACCGGCGTTCCACGCACCTCTGCCGTCTATTGCGAAGAGCTCTTCGGCCCCGTCGCCATGCTCTTCCGCGCGAAGGACGTCAACGAGGCCATCGAGATCGCCAACGACACGCCCTTCGGCCTCAGCGCCTCCGTATGGACTCGCGAGCCCGCCGAACAACAGCGCTTTATCTCCGAGCTGCAGTGCGGCGGCGTCTTCCTCAACGCAATCGTCGCCAGCGACCCACGCCTTCCCTTCGGCGGCATCAAGCGCTCCGGTTACGGCCGCGAACTCTCCGCAGCGGGCATGCGCGAGTTCCTCAACGCAAAAACCGTCGTCATCTCCGCAGCCACCTCCACCAACGAGCCCGCCAGCAAACCCTATCTGGTCGACACCGCCGACCCCTCCCTCACCCGGTAGCTCTCTCAACACGAAACGCCTGTTTTCGGCTAAGCTTCTGTGTCGTCAAGAAGCCTTCTTCGCTCGTCTCGAAGCAAACATCAACCCGAGATATTTTCTACCAAGAGGATCATCATGCCCCAACTCAAGTACTTCAGCGGCTTCGGCAATGAGTTCGCCACCGAGGCACACCCCGGTGCCCTCCCAGTCGGTCAGAACAGCCCGCAAAAGGCCCCGCTCGGCCTTTACACCGAGCAACTCAGCGGCAGCCCCTTCACCGCGCCTCGCCTGCTCAATCGCCGCACTTGGACCTACCGCATCCGTCCCTCCGTCATGCACAAACCCTACGAGCGCATCGCAAACGCCATGGTCCGCTCCACCCCCTTCAACGAAGTCGAGACGACCCCAAGCCAACTCCGCTGGGATCCCCTCCCCCTCCCCACCACCCCAACCGACTTCATCGACGGCCTCACGACCCTTGCCGGCAACGGCGACCTCACCATGCACTCCGGCGTCGCCATCCACATCTACGCCGCGACCAAAAGCATGACAGACCGCTTCTTCTACTCCGCCGACGGCGAGCTTCTCTTCGTCCCTCAACTCGGCCGCCTCACGCTCCACACCGAACTCGGCATCCTCGACATCAATCCCGGCGAAATCGCACTCGTCCCGCGCGGCATCAAGTTCCGCGTCGAGCTCCTCGACCCCCAAGCCCGCGGCTATCTCCTCGAAAACTACGGTGCCCACTTTCGCCTACCCGAACTCGGCGCCATCGGCGCTAACGGCCTCGCCAACAGCCGCGACTTTCACACCCCCCACGCCGCCTACGACGACCGCGACAACGGAACCTTCCAGGTCGTCGCGAAGTTCCAGGGCAATCTTTGGGCCACCGACTTCGACCACTCCCCGCTCGACGTCGTCGCCTGGCACGGCAACTACGCGCCCTGCAAATACGATCTCGCGCGCTTCAACTGCATCAACTCCGTCAATTTTGACCACCCCGACCCCTCCATCTACACCGTCCTCACCTCGCCCAGCGAGATCCCCGGCACCGCCAACGTCGACTTCGCCATCTTCCCCCCACGCTGGCTCGTCGCCGAGCACACCTTCCGCCCACCCTGGTTCCATCGCAACTTCATGAACGAGTTCATGGGGCTCGTCAAAGGCGAGTACGACGCCAAGGCCGAGGGCTTCGTTCCCGGCGGAGCCAGCCTGCACAACTGCATGAGCGGTCACGGACCCGACGCCGAAACCTTCGACCGCGCCAGCAAAGCCGAACTCAAGCCAGTCAAACTCGAAGGCACCCTCGCCTTCATGTTCGAAACCCGCTTCGTCTGCCGCCCCACAAAGTTCGCGATGGACACCGCCGCTCGCCAGCACGAGTACTACACCTGCTGGCAAACCCTGAAGAAGAACTTCAAACCGTAAAACTCCTCCAAGACAAACATCACAGGCGCGACCTTAGTGCTCGGTTGCGCCTGTGCTGTCTTCCTTCGAACTAGAAATTGAACGAAGCCTGCAGCGTAATTCGGCGCACAGCAGTTGCAGAGCTGAAGGGCCCCGCCGCCAGCGTAGTGTACTGTCCAAATCGCGGCGAACTCAAAACGCTTGTAGGCGTTCCAAAAGGAACGACGTTGAACAGGTTGAAAGCCTGCGCCCCAAGCGTGAAAGTATACTTATGTCCCGAGCTGGCTCCCTGAGGCCCAAATCCCCCTCGAACACCGCCTGGCCCACCAGCCCGGAGACCACCACCGCCCTGACCGCCGCCGCCCGAACCGTTGTTACGCCCCGAGCCGCTTCCCTGCGTAGAGTTCGCAGCTGCGCCAGCCCGCTCCCCAAATCCAAACACACGCGAAGCACGAAGATTGAACGTGAAGTTGGTAGGTCCGTCGCAGTAGTTGATCGGCACCGGTGTCAAACTGCCAGTCTGCGTAGAGCTGAAGTCAGACGCAAGTCTGCAGCGTCCGCTATCACCATTCTCAAAGAAAGGCCGTTGATTATAGATCGACGTATTGAAAGGGTCTTGCCCGGTCGTGAGGTTATAAGGCGTTCCCGACTGCGCAATCACGAACGGGCTCGCGGAGAACCCATAAGGAAGCTGCCAGCTCCCGCCCACCACCGCGAAGCTCGCATGCGCAAACGACGCGCGTCCATAGTCCACCTTCGTGTCCGTGTTGCTGGTCGGAAAGAAAGACGCTCCCGACGTATTGGCATCCGCTAGGTTCAACGAATAAAAGCCAAACAACGTCAGCTTCTTCAACCGCGCACTCCCATTGATCAGCAGTTGATTTTCTTTATAGACGCCGCCAGATTGAAACTGTTGATCGAAGCCATTGGCAACGATGAAGTTCCTGCTCAGATACTGATGATCGCCCCGCGCATAAAGGTAGTTCACCGACATCGTGGCCGCACGCCCAAGCTGCTGATCGAACCCTACTGCCTCCTGCATCGTGTACGAACTGCGTATCCCGTCGCCGAGTCCGTAAGTCGTAATCTTGTTCGACGTCGGACTCCCGCAACTGCTCGGGCTATCCGGCGTGCAGACACTCCCCGGATTAAGAACCGTCGAGGTGATCTGATTGAACCCGTTCTCCTGCAACGTCGTCAGGTAGTTCGCCAGCGTAAATCGATCGTAAAAGATTCCAAATCCCCCCCGCAGCACCGTCGTGGGCGATTTGCCGCCGCCCCGTGGAATCCCATAAGCAAACGACAGCCGCGGCGCAAAATCATGCGCACTACTTATAACGTTCTGCGCCTCCAGCCGAAGACCGTAGGTAATCGTAAGGTTTCCCTTCGGCTTCCAGTCATCCTCCGCATACAACCCCACATCCGTCACGCGCCCGTCTACCGTAAGCTTGTTGATCGCCGTCACCGCATACTGCCCCGGCAGCCCGCACTGGTACGACGAGATGCCCGCATTCGCCGAATCGCATGGTGTCGTCACACCCTTAGCGCAATTGCTCGGTCTCTTGATGCTCGGATTCGGATCCGTGCAGGGGTCCAACAGGAACGAGTAAGTAAACGTCCCGTTCGATCCAGCATTCGAGGAGAGTGATTCATCCGTCGTCCTCACCCGTCCACCAAACCGAATGAAGTTTTTCGTTGTCGCGATCGAACTGTAGTTCTGAAACTCAAGATGAGTGCTGGTACTCTGCTGCGTCCCCAGGCTCGATCCACCCGACGTAAAAATTCCCTGCACAGAAGCTGTCGGATCAGTGCTCAACGGATCCTGCGTAGAGTAGTCCCGTTGATATTCGAACCGCGTCTCATTGATCACGCGCGGGCTCAGAATCTGCGTATCGCTGATCTGAACCGTATTCTCTGTCGCCTCCGTGTTGTAACCCGCCGTAGGCAGATTCGTGTTCCCGATGCCGTTATTGTTTTGTCCATTGACGTAATACTGGTAGCGCACCGTCAACGTGTTCTTCTCTCCCAGCGCAAAATCAACGCGGGGAGCTACATCACTTCGCGTCTGCGGATGCGACACCGCACGCGCCGCCTCAGGATAAGAAGAAAAATACGAGCAGGAGGAGATCGTCGCTACGCCAGGCGGACAAGGTGTCGTTGCATCCGCCGAAGCCGCATAGAAGCCGCTCGGATTGACAATATTGTTGTCCTGAATCGTCCGATGCGACCCTCCCACCGTAAACGAAGCGAACCGATTAATCGGCCCGCTCACACTCCCCAGAATGAAGGTCGTGTAATACGGTGGCTGTGTATTCGAGGCCCCCAAAAACGGGTTCGACGTATTGAACACATTATCCCCACCCTGCACGCTGATGTTGCCGTGAAATTTATCCGTACCCGGCTTCGTAAAAACCTCAACGCGCCCATAGCCAAGCTTGTCATACTGCGCCGAAAAGGGATTTTGATTGATGCGAATCTCGCGAATGGAAGACTTCGGCGGAAGCTGTCCGCCGGTAAAACCATCCACGTAAATCTGACCTCCATTCGGGCCCGCAGCCGGCCCCGCCAACGCAGTCAACTCCGAAGACAGCTCATCAGGATCATCCGACAGCGCATCCAGATCCTTCCCCTTAATGACCGTACTACTCGCATTGCTGTCGGAGTCCACGCTCACCTGCGCACCCTGCGAGTTGACGTTGACTTCCTGCTTCTCCTCCTCGATCGCCATCTTTGCATCGAGCGTCAAATTCTGTCCCGCCGTGACCTTCACCCCCAGCTTCACGAACGACGCGAACCCCTGCATCGTCACCGTCATCGAGTAGGTTCCCGCAGCAATCCCGCGCAGAGTATAAGTTCCGTCGCTCTGCGACTGCGTAACCAAAGCCTTCCCCGAGGCAGGAGTAAGCGTCACAGTCGCCCCTGGAATCACAGCACTTTCAGGATCCGCCACCGTTCCATGCACAATAGCGCCTACCTGCTGCGACCGCGCAACCACCGGGCTAAATGCGATGAGAAAAAACAAAACAACCTTCAGAACTGCACGAAATGACATTACCGCTCCTCAAACTTTTCTATCGTTCCACCACGGACCCCGGCTACTGCGCGCCGGAGTCACCCCCACCAAGGCTCCACGGAGACAGCGTCAACGCCGGCCCCCCACTGGGCGTTGCCGCAAGAATAGGTTCTACTCCAGACAGCAACGTCACACATGTAATCGTGCTGCTCGTCGAATCCGGTTGTGACGCGACGATCATCACCGCATCTCCCGTCTTCAGATCAGCAACCGTCTGATTCGGCAACCGGCTCACCAGTTGAGACAGATCCGCTCCAGCAGAGCGCCCCGAACCACCCGTTCGTTCCGCAGGCGAACCACCGGTCTGGCCAGCAGCGTGTGACTCCTCACCCGCCTCCGATGCCCCGCCCTTCGCCCGCGCCGCAAACCTCGCCGCAGCCTGCGCTGGCAGCGCCTTCAGGTTCGAGTTATCAGTAATCAGCACCGTCACTGTCTTCTTCGTGGCGAGATCCTTCAGCGTCACCGTCCCCTTGGCCGCGTCAATCGATGAGATCAGCCCCGCCAAGTTCTTAAACGAACCACTGACAATCTCTTCGGCCTGAATCGACGATCCATCGTCAGACTTCGCTCCCCGTACCCGCAGCTGATCTCCCGCCTGAATCTGCGCCAAAGTTCCCGGCTTCGCATCTTCAAACTTCACTGAGTCGCCCGCATATCGCCGAAACTTCGTCGTACTCGACGTATTCACTACCAGCTTCTTCGCGCCGACCGACACGGTCACCGCACCGCTGCCAGCATCCACCGAGTTCACGATGCCACCTGTCCCGCGCTTCTGCCAGTCTCCCTGCTCTGCTTCGTGCTTCTGTGCAATATCTGACGATTTCATCAGAATCACGCGCGACGCTGTAAACCCGGCGCCATCAACGGCCTTACCACTCACCAGTACACGATCCCCTACCGCGATATCCGCCAGACCAATCGTCTGTGCCGTCTTTAAATCGGTACTACCCGGAGCCAGTTGCAGAACCCGCGCACCATCCGCCACGCTTACAACAACCTCCTGCCCCGCATCGGTCGTCAGGGTCAGACTACCTCCCGCCACCGCCTTCACCGTGCCGATCTGACGCGCAGCCGCAGGTGCGGAAGCCGTTGGAGTCTGCGCCACCGAGACACCACAACAGGCAAACAATGCCACCATCGGGGAAATCACGGCACCCAATACCGCCGCCCCAAAAAACTGAGTGATCTTAAACATGTCACTTCCTCTAGCCCGAATACGTCACGTTCTCGTCGGTCGCTTGGAATTTACTCACCCAAGTCGCCATTCACTAAGGAAGACGAGCCAGCAACGCAAAAGTTTCCCTGGGATCGAGAAGCTTTGCCTTGAAGAAGGGTGAACCTCGAGCGAACCGATTCAAACCCACCGCCCCATGCTAAACGCTTTGCACTCCCGCGCCCACTGCTTAAGTTCCCAGAGAACCAAAATCAGCTCGACGCCTCACCGCCACCCAGCCGAACTCGTCGCGAAGCTAAGAACCCAGACGGCTTTGCTCCCCCGATAGAATCGCCACGCTCTCCCCAGGCAAAATAACGGAGCCATCTTTGATCTCGACTCCTGCCCGCGAAGCAAGCAGCAACGGAAGATCGCGTGGATGAGCAAGCTCCGCCACCTGCGAGCCAAAATTGCACATCACCGCCACCGCCCCGCGCTCCATCACAAGCAATCGCCCCCGCTCATCGAACCTGGCCTTCACGTGCCCCGGCGATCCATCGTTCAACGACACGGAGCCACGCCGCAATTGAATCAGCTTGCGATACCAATCCAGCATCTCTTCATGGCGTCCCTGGTGAATCTCATCCCATTCCAGCTTCGAACGCCGAAACGTCTCCACATCTTCCGGATCAGGAATGTCCTCCGGATTCCATCCAAACGCCGCGAATTCGCCCCGTCGACCGTTCTTTACTGCCTTCGCCATCTCCGGATCCTCGTGATCCGCGAAGTATAGAAACGGCGTCGAAGCCGCGAACTCCTCCCCCTGAAAGATCATCGGAATAAATGGGGCGGTAAACACAAGCGCGGCCGCCACCTTCGCAAGGTCTATACCCACCGTCTGATCCACCCTGTCGCCAACCGCTCGATTGCCTACCTGGTCGTGATTCTGGATGTACCCGAGAAAATGATGCGGCGACAGATCATCGGCCGGCCGACCGTGTGAACGTCTTCGATAATTCGAATAGCTGCCATCCTGCGCAAAATTCTTCGTCAACGCCTTCGCCAGCTTCTCGAACGTGCCGAAATCAGAGTAGTACCCCTTCCCCTCTCCCTCCGGCATCAACACCGTAAAGAGCGAATGATGAAAATCGTCGCTCCACTGCGCATCCATGCCATAGCCGCCATCTTTCGCAGCGATAACTACTCTCGGATCATTCAAATCGCTCTCGGCGATCAGCACCAGCCGCCTTCCCAACTCCTTCGACAACGCCTTCACCTCAGAAGACAGCTGCTCCATAAAGTGAACCGCCGACCGGTCGACATACTCATGCACCGCATCCAGTCGCAGACCATCGATGTGATAGTCCCTCATCCACATCAGCGCGTTGTCGCAGAAGAAACGCCGCACCTCGTCGCTTCCCTCGCCTTCGAAGTTGATGGCGCCGCCCCATGGGGTGTGATGCCTCTCCGTAATGTACGGTCCGTACTTGCCGGAGTAGTTCCCGACAGGTCCAAAGTGGTTATAGACCACATCCAGAAGCACAGCGAGACCGCGCTTATGACAAGCGTCCACCAGTCGCTTCAACCCATCCGGTCCGCCATACTGTTCTGTCACCGCAAACAACGAGGCCCCGTCATATCCCCATCCGTACCCACCTGGAAACGCAGCCACCGGCATCAACTCCACATGCGTAATGCCAAGCTCGACCAGATACTCCAGCCTCTCAATCGCCGAATCGAACGTTCCCTGCGGTGTAAACGTTCCAATGTGCAGCTCATAGATCACAGCCCGCGCCAGCGGCATCGCATCCCAGTGTTTGTCGCTCCACGCAAATGTCGTCTGGTCATACAGACGCGACAATCCGTGCACTCCATCAGGCTGCCACTCCGACCTCGGATCGGGCCACGCCTTCGGATCATCTCCCAACACAAATCCATAATCCGTTCCCGGTCCCGCCTGCTTCACCGAAGCCGTCCACCATCCATGCTCATTCGGTCCGCCCATCGGATACGTCGCATCGCCGATCTTCACACCAATCTTCTGAGCATCAGGCGCCCAAACCTTGAACTCATGCATCAGTCTTCTCCCCCACGTCCTCGCGCGCCAGAAGCGCCACGGGAAAATCCTTGAGCAACTCCTTCACCCCGACCTCACCACCTTCAATGTTCGCTCCCGTCATACGATTTCTCCATCGTCCTTCCGGCAGCGTCACCGATGTATCCTTCCAAGCTCCAGCCAACTTCATCGTTAGCCTCGGCACCACCGTCACAACATCCTCACCCCTCAGGTACGCAATCACGTGATCGTGCTTCGCCCCATCCACCATCAACGGAACGTAGTCAGCCTCCGCACCAAACGACCCCGGCCTCTCCCGTCTCAGTTGAAGCGCCTTATGAATCGTCCACATCTTCGGCAACCCCTCATCGGCCTTTGCCAGCACCTTCGCCGGCGCGTCATCGCCAGTCATCAGCTTCAACTCCTCCAGCAACCGCTGCCGAACCGCATAGTCCACAGGCCGCCTGTTGTCAGGATCGACCAGGCTCAGATCCCACAGCTCCGTCCCCTGGTACAAATCCGGCACACCCGGCGCAGTGTATTTCAGTAGCGTTTGCGCCAGCGAATTCACACGCCCCGCCTCCAGTATCTTCTCCACAAACTGCTGCAGTTCTCGCTGAAACGGCGCATAGCTGTACGTAAATTCAATAAACAAATTCAGCGCGTCTTCAAACTCCTTGTTGTTCGCAACCCACGTCGTCTGCTGCTTTGCCTCACGCATCGCCTTCGTCATGTAGGCCTTCGCGCGATCCATCGGCAGCGGCCACGCTCCAATCAAAGTCTGGTAGAAAAAATATTCCGTATTGCGATCCGGCAGCGGATCCCCCCAGGGCTTTCGCACCCGAAACGCATTATTCATTCGCGACCAGCGCCGTATCGCCTCCCCAAACTTCGCGGGTATCTCCGACAGCACTGCCAATCGTGCTCTCACATCATCGCTGCGCTTGGTATCGTGCGTCGACAGCGTCGTCATCGTCAGCGGATGCGTCTCCTGCATCTTCCTGCAGTACGAATGAAACTCCTCGACACTCAACCCATTACGCCCCGGATCGCTCCCCACCTCATTCATTCCCGTCAACCGGTTGAAGCAGTAAAACGCCGTATCCTCCACCCCCTTCGCCATCACCGGCCCGGTGAACTGCTGGAAGCGCAGCAGAAATTCGCTCTCCAGCTTCCCCTTCACCTCCATCGTCAGCACATCGCGCAGAAAATCAAAGAGTCCTGCATCGATATCCTGCCGATTCTCTTTCGCGCACTCCGTCGCCTGCGAAATGTACTCGCGATCTTCCTCGGTAATCTCCTCGCGCTCCGGCACCACATACGTTCGATAGATCGAGAAGCACGCTGCCACCTCACGAATCGCGCGCCTCCCCTCCGCTCTCGTGTAGTCACGACGATCGCGATTGGCCTCGCATATCTCCACAAAGATCGACGTCAGCCGATTCACATCGCTACCCAGCGCCTCCTGCGACACACTGATCTTCTTCTCATGAGCAATCGCGTGGAAGTCTGTCGGCTGCTCTGTAAAGCCGCTGTAGATTGAGGTCAACTCCATCAAGCCCTCAGGCGCCACCAACACGCCTGCCGCAACATTCAGAAAGTCATACCCGCTCGTTCCCTGAATCGGCCAGCTCTCTCGCAGAAACTCGCCCGGCTCTAGAATTTTTTCCCCAATCACCCAAGCATCAGGAGCGCGCTCCCGCAGTCGTTTGAAGTACTCCATCGGATCGCGCAAGCCATCCGGATGATCCACCCGCAGACCATCAAGAACCCCTCGCTTCAACCAATCCAACAGCAGCGCATGCGTCTCTTCGAACACATACTCCCGCTCCACGCGCAGTCCAATCAACGTATTCACATCAAAGAAACGCCTATAGCTCAACTGTTGATCCGCAGTCTTCCAGTAAGCCAACCGATAGTTCTGCTGATTCAAAAAGTCATCCAGCGCATCGAGATTCTCATTCAGCTCGTCCATCGACCGGTCCATCGCCCCTAAGATTTCGGGCTCCTCCGCGCACAGTCGTTGCAGCAGAGTGAACAGCACCACCTTATCCCGATGGCGAGCCAGAATCGTCCGGCGGTCCACGTACTCAGGCGCAGGCAAGCGGCCAAACGAAGCCGCCAGAAAACTCATCGTATCCGACTTCGCATACTCCGCCGCCTTCCCTAGAATCACCGGCAGCGATGGCGGCGACACCGGCAGCGACTGCTCCGAACACTCCACCTGAAACTTAATCCCGCGCCGCACCACCTTGATCCCGCCCGACTGCAACACCCGCCCATACTGATCCCCAAGGATCGGCACCAGCACCTTATCCCGCAGACGCTCCTCTTGCGGCTGCCAATCGATATCGAAGAACGAAGCATACCGGCTCGACGTCCCATTCTCGAGCACATCCCACCAGAACTGGTTCTCCTTGCCCAGCGACATGTGGTTCGGCACGATGTCCAGCACCTGCCCCAGCCCGGCTTCCCCCAGCTTTTTGCAAAACCGGTCGTGCGCCTCCGCACCACCCAACTCTTCGTTCACCTTCTGGTGATTGACCACGTCATATCCATGCATGCTCCCCGGCGCAGCCTGCAGATAGGGAGAGCAATAAACATGCGAGATGCCGAGCTCATGCAAATAGTCGGCGATCCTCGCCGCATCGTCGAAAGTAAACTCTTTATGAAGTTGCAATCTATACGTGGAACCTGGAATTCGTAGCATCATCAACCGTTCAAAAATAGCGTTCAGGAAACAAGGCAGGAAAGATTACGCAAACACCCACACAAAGAAAGATCCAGGTCTCTTGTTAGAGACGCAAAGGCTCGCGTTGGTTGCATTTGGCTCGTCAGCGAAAACAAATCACCCGGCCCGTAAAGGTTGATCCACATCGCGATACAACAAGCACGATCCAAATGGCTCGCGCCTAAGTCTTGCGACGCTTTCCAGCCTCAGCTTTCGCGTTCCCGATCGGCGTCCACAAACCCGACATCGCAAACGCCGAGTGGATCAATGCAATATGCGACAACGCCTGAGGAAAATTCCCCACCATGCGCTTTCCAATTGGATCGTACTCCTCCGACAACAAACCAACATCATTGCGCAGCGCAAGCAGCCGCTCAAACATCGCCTTCGCATCCTCCTTCCGGCCAATCAACCACAAATTCGTAACCAGCCAGAAGCTGCACGCGAGAAACGCCCCCTCACTTCCCGCCAATCCGTCGTCGGTCTTTTTCGTGTCGTAACGTTCGACGAAACCATTCTTCATCAGCCGCTTCTCTATCGCTTCCACCGTCCCGATAATCCGCGGATCGTCCATCGGCAAAAATCCCACCAGTCCAATCCGCAGGCACGACGCATCCAGTTGCTTCGACCCATACGACTGAACAAAACTATTCAGCTTCTTATCAAAACCCTTTTTGCAAATCTCCCTGTGCAACATCTCGCGATTCTTCCTCCATCGCTTCACATCTCCCTTTCCATCAAACTGCTCATGATGTCGAATCGCCCGATCGAGCGCCACCCACGCCATCACCTTCGAGTGGGTAAAGTGCATCGCACCTCCGCGCGTCTCCCATATCCCTTCGTCCGGGTTCTCCCACATCTTGCACAGGTGATCCGTCAACGAAGCCTGCATCGAAGTTGCCGAAACGCGAATCTCGTCCTCGGCCTGCGGAATTCGCGACAGAGCCGAAGACACCTCGCCGAAGACATCCAGCTGAAACTGATCCACAGCCGCGTTCCCAATCCGAACCGGACTTGAACCTTCATAACCCGGCAGCCAATCTGCCTCCCACTCCACCAACTGTCGCTCACCGCAAATTCCATAGATCGTCTGCACCTGGTCGGGAGCCCCTGCGATAGCGCGCAGCAACCATTTGCGCCACTCCACCGCCTCGTCCATATAGTTGGCCTGCATCAGAATCAGCAAAGTGAAAGCAGTATCCCGCAACCAACAATAGCGATAGTCCCAATTCCGTGGCCCGCCAATCTTCTCCGGCAGCGACGTCGTCACCGCCGCCACAATTCCTCCCGACGGCTTATACGTCATCGCCTTCAGGGTGATCAGAGAACGTTCCACCGCCTCCTCATAGGGTCCGATATAAGCATTCCTCTTGCTCCACTTAGTCCAGAATCTCTCTGCCTCTGCATAAGCCTTGTCTACCGAAAGCTCCGGCGGAGCCTTTTCAAGAGAAGATGAGCCCGTCAACGTAAAGGTCATCGTCTGGCCTTTACGCACTGTGAAGTCACTCCGCGTGGTCATCCCTTCTCCACGCAACTTCGCCTTCGTCCTCAGCGTGATCATGTCCATACCCGCGATCGCGCGGATCCCATCGTCGGTGCTCGTCACCCACGGAGTCGTCCGTCCATAATCAAACCGGATCGCAAGATCCATCTGCATCGCCACCCGCCCGCGAATACCCCGCACCGTCCTCACAACGTGTGAATGCTTCTCTCGCGGCGGCATAAAGTCGGTCAGGCAGACCTCTCCCTCCCTCGTCTCAAACGTCGTCTCCACTATCAGCGTATGCCCCACATACTGCCGGCGAATCGCCTTCACCTTACCTTTCGGCGCAATCTGCCAGAACCCATGATCGCGGGTGCCCAGCAGAGCTGCAAAACACGCAGCGGAGGAAAACGTCGGCCAGCACAGCCAGTCGATCGAGCCCTCCTTCGACACCAGAGCTGCCGTCTCACAGTCCCCAATCATGCAATAGTCTTCAATTCTCGAACCGTGCAGCGGCCCGGTCTCTTTCTTCTTCGGCTCTGCCACAAACGCCTCCAAGAGATGTTGCCTGTATTGCCGTTGCCTTTCTTGTTGTCATCCCCGAAGGGGATCTGCTGTTGTCGTCATCTCTCCCACAACAAGCCCATCTTTCCTCCTAACCCATCCCAAACGCCTCCGGCCTTCCCTCGTATTTACAGCTCCAGCAACCACATACACCACAAAATGCATCTCTCAATGAAGCCGTTTCAGATATAGGATGCGCAAACCACGAACTTAGGGACACGCAGAAAACATGCCACAAAAAAATCACCGTTTGACAACGAAGCCGCCCGATTTTCCTGAAGTCAGGTCTCGTCCGCTCGCGTCCCCTGAAAATCGGCAGTACACTCACGGCAGCACGCATCTGCACTGAGCATCCCGAAACCAGAGAAGCCGGAATCTGAGCCTCCGCTAAACGAACCGAGAAAGTCCAGATCGCACGATGGCCTCCGCCCAGACAAATATCGACCCTAGTTCGAACGCAGTGAACGCGCCAAACCCGGCCAGCAGCCTGCTCATCAGCCTGGGCTCCCTCCCGCAGGAAGCCTTCGATGCCACGCTCGCCAACCTCGCCCTGGCGTTTCCCAACGACACCGTCCTGGTCGCCACACCGGACGCCGCCCCTCAGCTCTCCTCCGGCGGCCCACTCCGTCTCATTCCCTACACACCGACCTCGGTCTCCGCCACCCCCTGGGTCCTCACTGCAGCCGACTACCTCAACGCTTACAAGCTCGCTCAGGAGAACAACGCCGCCACCTGCCTCCTCCTCGGCGCCGAGTGCCAGTCCCTCCACCCCGAAGCCATCCGGGCCCTCGCAAAATCCGCACTCACCTCCGACCTCGCCGTCGCCCACTACCATCTCGGCCCCCGCGAAGGCCTCGCAAACTCCGCCATCCTTTACCCTGTCACCCGCGCCCTCTTCGGCACACGCCCCCGCTTTCCTCTCGCCCTCGACCTCGGCCTCTCTCTCCGCATGGCCGGCCGTCTCGCCGCCGTCGCACAACGCTTCACCGCCACCTCGCAGGACGACTCCTTCCTCTGGCCTCTCGCCGAAGCGGCCACCGCCAACTTCACCATCGCCGAGGTAGAGGTCATCCCACGCACCCTCCCTCAACCCAACGCCCGCGATCTCAACAGCCTGCTCGCTCTCATCGCCGGCTCCTTCTTCTCCGACATCGACACCAAGGCCTCCTTCTGGCAGCGCGCCCGCGGCACCCAGCCAGCACCCAGCCTTCCCCAAACCGTCTCCGTCACCGAGCCGCCCGACATCGCACCCATGCTCGAAGCCTTCCGCCTCGCCTACTCAAACCTCCACGAGATATGGTCCCTCGTCCTGCCGCCCAACTCGCTCCTCGGCCTTAAAAAGCTCTCCATCTTGCAGCCCGAAAACTTCCGCATGCCCGACAATCTCTGGGCTCGCATCGTCTACGACTTCATCCTCGCCTACCGCCTGCGCACCATCAATCGCGGTCACCTTCTCGGAGCGCTCACGCCCCTCTATCTCGCCTGGGTTGCCTCTCATCTCACCCTCATCAGCACCGGCACTGCGCCGGAAAAACACATCCAGGATCTTGCCCTCGCCTTTGAAGCCGACAAACCCTATCTCGTATCACGCTGGCGCTGGCCAGACCGCTTCAATCCATAGAAATCGAGCGGCAAAATAACAGGCCAGCAACCCGTAAGGAGACTCTCCCATGTGGCAACAAGTCGAACAGGCACTCCGCCAATCCGCTCAACAGGTCCTCTATAAACTGGCGAGCTTTCTCCCGGCCCTTATCGCCCTTCTGCTCGCGCTCGTCGTCATGACCGCCATCGGCATGGGCCTCGCCGCGCTCCTCCGACGCAGCCTCACCGCCGCCAAGTTTGACGAGCGTCTGGCACGCAACTCCTCGGCCACCATCTCCGACTGGTCCCCCGCCCATAGCCCCACCGCGCTGCTCGCCCGTGTCGTCTTCTGGGGCTGTGTCGCCATCGGCTGTTTCATCGGCATCTCCGCATTCGACGCCGCCTTCCCCGGCGAATCCCAAATCTCCCTCTTCGTACTTCCCTACCTCACCCACTCCATCGGAGCCGTCCTCCTCCTCATCGCCGGCACTCTCATCGCGCGCTTTCTCGAGCGCTCCGTCCTCATCGGCGCCGTCAACGCAAAGCTCCAGTACGCCCGCTTCCTCTCTCTCGGCATCAAGTGGCTCGTCCTCGTCCTCACCGCCGCTATGGTCCTCGACCACCTCCAGATTGGCGGCGCCGTTGTCGAACTCGCCTTTGGAATCCTCTTCGGCGGCATCGTCCTCACCCTCGCTCTCGCCGTCGGCCTCGGCTCCCGCGACATCGTCAGCCGCTCTCTCGAACGCAGCGCCGATCTCCGCTCCAACCTCGACCCCATTCCCGGCGACCCCGACTACAAAGCCTCCACGACCTCCGAACCCCTGCGCCACTTCTAGGCCAGTTCAAGGCTTCAGGGCGAGTGAAGCCTTGAAGCCTTCGCACTTGAATTTCTCTGCTTCGCAACAACAACTGCCTTTCTGGTTGTCATCCCCGAAGGGGACCTGCTGTTGTCCTAGTCTCCGCTGTTGCCGGCATCGGATACGATCTCTCACCTCCGCGCACTATCCCTACAGGCGAAGCGAATATTTGTCTTACTCTGCTTCCATCCTCAACGACTCAGGCATAGTATGGGTCTTCGCGAACATCGCTCTGCGGCCCGGCCCCTCATACAAATTCATCCCCAAATTTAGAGGACCACATCCATGGCTACGAAAAAGAAATCCACTCCTCACATCTCAGCCTCCCCCCGCACCGTCCTTCCCGGCAGCGAGAAATCTGCCTTCGTTCAAACCGCCGGCGAAAAGCCCGCGCCCTCCGGCACGAAAATCACCGTCTCGGTCGTCGTCCGCCGCAAGACCCCTCTCAAGGCCGCCAACCGCCTCGGCAAGCAGCGCCTCACCCACGCCGAATACAGAAGAAACCACGGCGCTGATCCCGCCGCTGTAAAGCTCGTCCGCACCTTCGCCAAAGAGTTCGGCCTCACCGTCGCCCCCGACACCCCCGGCCCCGAACGCCGCACCGTCAAGCTCTCCGGCACCATCGCCGCCATGCAGAAGGCCTTCGGCGTCACCCTCGTCCACAAGAATCACGAAGGCACCACATACCGTGTCCGCGAGGGCAGCATCACTCTCCCCAGCGACCTCGTCGGCGCAGTCGAAGCCGTCCTCGGCCTCGACAACCGCCCGCAAGCCAAGCCCCACTTTCGCATCGCAGGCGAAGCCGGCGACATCACCGCCAACATCGCCCAGGCCGGAGGCTTCGCCCATCCCCACGCCAGCGGCGCCAACACCTCCTACTCGCCCATCCAGATCGCGCAGCTCTACCAGTTCCCCGCGAACGCCTCTGCCGCAGGCCAAACCATCGGCATCATCGAGCTAGGCGGCGGCTACAAAACCGCCGACCTCACCACCTACTTCAAATCCCTCGGCCAGAAAGCCCCCAAGGTCACCACGGTCTCTGTCGACGGCGGCAAAAACAGCCCCAGCAACGCTAACAGCGCCGACGGAGAAGTCATGCTCGACATCGAAGTCGCCGCCGCCGTCGCCCCCGGCGCCAACATCGTCGTCTACTTCACCCCCAACACCGACCAGGGCTTCATCGACGCCATCGCCACCGCCGTCCACGACACCACCAACAAACCCAGCGTCATCTCCATCAGCTGGGGCGGCCCCGAATCCAGCTGGACCGCACAATCGCTCAACGCCCTCGACGCCGCCTGCCAATCCGCCGCCGCCCTAGGCATCACCATCACCGTCGCCGCAGGAGACAACGGCTCCACCGACGGCCTCACCGACGGCCAGAACCACGTCGACTTCCCCGCCTCCAGCCCCCACGTCCTCGCCTGCGGTGGAACCAAACTCACAGCCAGCGGCTCCTCCATCAGCTCCGAGGTCGTCTGGAACGAGCTCACCAACAACGAAGGCGCAACCGGCGGCGGCGTCAGCAACTTCTTCCCGCTCCCGTCCTGGCAGGCAAACGCCAACGTCCCTGCACCCACCAACTCAGCAGGTGGCCGCGGCGTCCCCGACGTCTCCGGCGACGCCGACCCATCCACCGGCTACATCATTCGCGTCGACGGAAAAAACATGGTCATCGGCGGCACCAGCGCCGTAGCTCCTCTCTGGGCCGGCCTCATCGCCGTAGCCAACGCGCAGAACAAAACCTCCGCCGGCTTCATCCAACCCGCCATCTACGCCGCCAAAGGCAAAGCCGCATTCAACGACATCACCTCCGGCACCAACTACTCCGGCTCTCCCACCGGCTTCACCGCCCGCCCCGGCTGGGACGCCTGCACTGGCCTCGGCACCCCCATCGGCACAAAGCTCATCACCGTCGTCAACCCCTCCGGCTCAACGTCAGCCAAATCCAAAGGCAGCAAAAAGAAACCAATTAGAAAACGCGCCGCAAAAAAATCCCCCATCAGCAGAGGCAAGCCTTCAAGGTCACGATAGAAAATAAACCGCAACCAAAGCCCTCACTCGGGAAGTGACCGCACTTTCCGCAAGGCGGCTTATCGTTACTAGTCGCGTTGTTTTGGGACACAACTCCTTCAGCATGGTTGCCATCTACACCAGAGATAGCACGTTGGGAGGACACATGCGAAACCCGTTCTCCTCCGGCCCGTTTTCTGGTTTCTGGCCTATAAACATTCTTTTCTTGAAACGCCTTCGAATTTGTTTACTCATCCTCCTGCCGGTCTGGGCATTGCAGTTGACCGCAAAGGCGGATCCGATTCCCGTGCGTTCTATGCAAGGCACCATTCACGGTTTCCTTGAGCTGCGCTCTGAGGATGGGCAAGTGGTCGCCTCAGGAGACAGCTTCCAGGTCGTACGGGGCAACCGCGTCACATCGCGAACGATCTTTCATTTCAAAGACGGCTCGATTGACGATGAGACAACAGTCTTCTCGCAACGCCGAGTCTTCCAGCTGATCAGCGATCACCACATCCAAAAAGGGCCTTCCTTTCCTCATCCGATGGATGTGCTGATTGACGCCCATACCGGAGAGGTCACGGTGCATTCCACAGGAAAAGATGGGAAGGAAGAGGTCAAGACGGATCATCTCGATCTTCCGCCGGATCTGGCAAATGGAATGGTGCCCATCCTGCTCCAAAACCTGGGCCCGAACTCCCCGACGCCAACCGTCTCCATGGTGGTAACCACCCCGAAGCCGAGGTTGGTAAAACTAGTTATCTCCAACGTTGGTGAAGACAAATGCTTCGTAGCCGGCTCTTCGCGGAAGGCGATCCACTATGACATCAAGATCAACCTGGGCGGAGTGGCGGGCGTGGTGGCCCCTATCATCGGCAAGGCGCCTCCCAACATTCAAATATGGACTATCGGCGGCGAAGCCACAACCTTCGCCAGAGAACAAGGTCCTCTCTACGCGGAGGGTCCCATGATGACGATCCAACTGGCCAGCCCCACCTGGCCCGATACACCCACGCCCGGCCATTAACGGCTCGGCCATAGCTTCCAGAATCAGTAATAAAAAACGCGCTTCTCGTCAACACCGCGACAGGTAATGCAAAGATCAACCCGGAGGCTGAAGCGCCAAGAGCCTTGCCAAACCGTTTTCCGATTTGAGCTTTCCTACATAGTCTGCTCAATTGCGACGATCCACTTTCAACCTAATGGCCGGGAAAATTTTCTTCTTGTTCTCGAAGTAGCATTGTTCGCCGGTCTCGTGGGTTGCGTGCCCTCAGGAAAACAGCCCTTCGGCAATTTAGAAGAAAATCGAAAACTCTCCCTCCTCCGATGAGTACACTAACTCACATGAAGCCACGAGCCCTCAACCTCCTGCTGCTTCTCTCAACACTCCCAGTTTTCGCGCAGAAGCCCATCATCGGCATCTTCGAGTCCACCTCCTCCGGCGCAGGCGACAACCAGGGCCAGCCCGGAGTCCGCGTCCTCTTCTATCAGTCCGGCCGCCAGTGGCGCTCCTACAACGCCATCTGCCAGGACGAAGCCTGCCTTAAAACCATCGTCCACCTCTATCCGCCCGTCACCACCTGGACCCTCTTCAAACAAGGCAAACCCGTTGCGAAAGTAGCCGCAACCACACCCACGGCCTATCACTCCTACTCCGAGATCGGCGTCCAGACCATCACCAACCCCGCCGCCGTCCTCCACCTCGAACGTCGCTCAACACCCGACTATCCCGACCGGCCCCACGCCATCCTCGCCACCAACCTCTCCCACCTCACCGACCCGGACAACTGGCAACCCGCCGCAGTCTTCCCCCTCGACCTCACCCACGTCATTCAGGCCTTTCACAAGCTCTACCCGCATCCAAAGAACTGCACGCAAAACACCACCAACTCACCATCGAACTACCACGATTCCACCTACCCAGACTCCCAGATCAAGATGGACTCCTCCTACCTCTCGAACAAAACCAACTGGCGCATGCTCCAGATCACCCTCGGCGGCTACCTCTGCGACGGCCCACCCGATGACGCCTACGTCGACCACTGGTTTGCCATCTCCCCCACCGGCGAAGTCCATCATCTCGGCCGCCTCATGCACCTCGCCGGCGCCGCCGACTTCGCCCGCGAAGGCCACTCCGAGCTACTCTTCCAGGTCCAGGGAGGCAACGAAGCCGGCTACAAACTCTTCTACGACAACTTCACCCACCAGGCCCAGGACACAGTCACCTACCACTGATTCCCTTCCCCTTCGGTTGCGCTCAGGGTCAGGATGACGGGGAAAGAGAATGTATGGCGGCAAAGGATCCCTGTATTGCCGTTGCCATTGCAGTTGCCTTTCTTGCTATCATCCCCGCAGGGGATCTGCTGTTGCTGTCGCAGTCGCAGTTGCGTTTCTTGTTGTCATCCCCGCAGGGGATCTGCTGTGCAGTTGCAATTGCTCTTCTTGTTGTCATCCCCCGCCCGTCTCACCAGCGAAAAGCTGTCAAGCCCCACAATCGCAAAACCCCACGCCAATCGAGCTAAATCGCATGGCGTATGAGTTACCTCCAACCTTCTATACTGAATACAGCGTCAGAAGTTAAAGATTAGGCGTGACCGGCTCGCTTTTGCGATCCGCCGGCATCTCCTTGAAAACAAGTATTTTGCACGCAACCCCTTTCGATTGAATATTTTGCAGACACAACCCACCTGCAAACCACTCAAATAAAAGGATTTGCTTCCAAAATACCTTAAAGGGGGGAGGGGGTACCCCCGACCGAACGATCCTCTCCTCACCTGCGAAAACTTGGTCTATGCTTATGCAACACCTTCCATGACCAACCGCCCCCAGACCGTTGGCAGCTCCCCCATCCGAAAAGAGGGAAGAGACAAGGTCCTCGGTCGCGCCCAGTACATCGACGACATCACCCTTCCCGGCATGTGGTTCGGCGCCACCGTTCGTAGCTCCATCCCTCGCGGACGCATCACCTCCATCTCCTTCGACCCCGCCATCCCCTGGCACGAATACACCATCGTCTCCGCCGCCGACATCCCCGGCGAAAACACCATCGTCCACCTCACCAAAGACCACCCCTGCCTCGCCGTCACCCACGTCAACCACTGCCAAGAGCCCATCCTCCTCCTCGCCCACCCCAACCGGGCCGTACTCCCCGCCGCCGTTGCCGCAGTCCACATCACCTACGAAGAACTCCCCGCCATCTTCACCATCGAGGACTCCGAAAAGAAAGAACAGATCATCTGGGGCGAAGGCGAGAACGCCAACACCTTCAAGACCTACCTCATGCAGAAGGACCAGAAGCCGATCCCAGACGAGGTCTGGCAGACCGCTGACTACATCGTCGAAGGCGAGTACCGCACCGGAGCGCAGGAGCAGCTCTACATCGAGAACAACGGAGTCATCGCTGAGTACGACCCAGAAAAGGGAGTAACCGTCCGCGGCTCCATGCAATGCCCTTTCTATCTCGTCCACGCACTCGAGCTAGTCTTCAACCTCCCTGCCGAGAAGTGCCGCGTCATCCAGACCGAGACCGGCGGAGCTTTCGGCGGCAAGGAGGACTTCCCCTCAGTGATCGGCAGCCACGCAGCACTGCTGGCCATGAAGTCAGCCCACCCGGTCAAGCTCTGCTACGACCGCGCCGAAGACATGGCCGCCACCACCAAGCGCCACCCATCCCGCACCCGCCACCGCACCGCAGTGAGCAAGGACGGCAAGCTCCTCGCCGGTGAGATAGACTTCGCCATCGACGGAGGAGCCTACGCCACCCTTTCACCGGTAGTCCTCTCCCGCGGCACCATCCATGCCCCCGGCCCCTACCACTGGCCCCACCTCACCGTCCGTGCCAAAGCAATGGCAACAAATATTCCGCCCCATGGCGCCTTCCGCGGCTTCGGAGCGCCACAAAGCATCTTCGCCCTCGAACGCCACATGGACAAGATCGCCAAAGTCGTTGGCCTCACCCCCGAAGAACTCCGCCGCCGCAATTTTTTAGGAACTGGCTACCGCACCGCCACCGGTCAGCTCCTCAAAGACCCGGTCGACATGCAGCATCTCCTCACCCGGGCCCTTGAAGAATCGAACTACCACGCCAAACGCAAACAATTCGACGCTGAAAACCCTATCAGCACCATCAAACGCGGCATAGGCTTCGCAACCTTCTTCCACGGAGCAGGCTTCACCGGCTCCGGTGAGCGGCGCCTCAACTCCCTCGTCGAGATCGAGCTGACAGCTGAAGGCCGACCTCGCATCCTTGTCTCCTCCACCGAGTTCGGCCAGGGCACCAACACCATCCTCTGCCAGATCGCCGCCGACGCCCTCAATCTTCCCTACGAAGAAGTCCTCATCGCACAACCCGACACAACTCTGGTTCCAAACTCCGGACCCACGGTCGCCAGCCGCACCGCCATGGTCGTCGGTAAGCTCGTCGAGCGTGCCGCCGAATCCCTCCTAGCATCTCTCGCTCCCTTTCTACCTCCTCTCCTCAACCGTGCCCGATCCAGAGCAGCTCAATACACGCGGACCCAATTCTGCCATGCTGCCCTCAAATATCTCGCCCAGCACGGCTCCCTCAAAACCGAAGCCCGCTACCAGTCCCCCGGCGACATCTTTTGGGACGATAATACCTATAGCGGTGAAGCCTATCCAGCCTACGCCTGGGCTGTTTACGTCGCCGAAGTCGTAGTAGACACCACCACCTACTCAGCGCAGGTCACCAACTTCTACGCATTACAAGAAGTTGGCAAAGTCCTCCATCCCATCCTCGCCGCGGGACAAATTGAAGGCGGTGTCGCCCAAGGCATCGGCTACGCCCTCTATGAAAAGTGCCTCTGGCGCAACGGACATCTCGCCAACAACCAGATGACAAACTACATCATGCCCACCAGCGCCGACCTCCCGTCGATTCATGTCAGCTTCGAAGAAGTCCCTTCGCCACACGGCGCTTACGGAGCCAAGGGCATAGGTGAGCTCCCCATGGACGGCCCCGCCCCCGCGATTCTTAACGCCATCGAGCACGCCACCGGTCTCGCCTTCAACGAAATACCTCTCCTCCCCGAAGACATCTTCGAGCGCATGACCCGCATCCCGACCTCTAGCACAGAGGACCTTGATCCCATCATCGACCGCGACACGCAAGTCGAAACGTCAGAGGTGTCGGCGTGAACGATACAACATTCGCCATCATCAGAAGTATTTTTCAGGCAAATTGGTGCAAGCAGACCGCGGTAAATTTGAAATGACCCGAGTCGCCCTCACGGTCAACGACGAGAAAAGAATCGTCGAAACCCCGCCAATGAAGCGCCTTCTCGACGTCCTGCGTGAAGATCTGCATCTCACGGGAGCCAAAGAAGGTTGTGGCGAAGGCGAATGCGGAGCATGCGCTGTACTTATGAATGGTGACCTCGTCAATTCCTGCCTGGTCCCGATCCTGCAAACTCAGGGCGCCGAGATCATCACAATCGAAGGCATTGCAATCGATAAGAAACTCCACCCGATTCAGCAATGCTTCCTGGAACAAGGCGGAGCCCAGTGCGGCATCTGCACTCCCGGTATGATCCTCGCCACGTATCACCTTCTCGAAAACATTCCGCAACCAACACTGTTACAGATACAGGAAGGTCTCAACGGAAATCTCTGCCGTTGCACGGGCTACATGCGAATCTTCAACTCCGTGCTTGCCGCAGCTGCAAAAGCAACTCCACAATCGGAGACACAATAGTTGTCGTGCGTGTACCAACAAACTCACTTCGACAATAGGGAAAACGATGCGCTCCAACGTCACCGAATACGAGCTTACGGCCCCAAGGTCTCTGGACGCCGTACTCCAGATCCTCGCCGACTCACCCGACCGCTATACGCCAATCGCCGGTGGCACCGAGCTGATGGTGGCACTAGGCGCGGGTCGTCTTCAGCCAAAAAAACTCATCTCTCTGTGGAATCTCAAGGAACTCCGATTCATCGAGGTCACGCCTGATGCTGTAATCATTGGTGCCGCAACAACCTTCACCGACATCCGCAAGCACCCAATCGTCACCGCTGAATTCTCCATCCTTGCCCAGGCTGCAAGTTGGACCGGAAGCATCGCAAACCAGAACCGTGGCACACTCGGTGGCAACATCGTCAACGCAAGTCCCGCAGCAGACTCTCCTCCAGTGCTCCTCGCTTATGACGCAGCCGTCACTCTCGTCTCCACTCGCGGGATCCGAACTATCCCCTACCGCGACTTCCACATCAGTTACAAAAGAACCGATCTTGCCCAAGACGAACTTCTCCACAGCATTACGCTCTCACGTAACATGCACGGTTACACAACTTATGTTCGCAAAGTGGGCACACGCAATGCCCAGGCCATTTCAAAGGTTGCCGTCGCCATAGTCGCCAGCAGCAACCACGGCGTCATTGAAAGCATCCGCATCGGAGCCGCGAGCCTGCGCGAAACTCCCGCGCGCCTGGTCGCCACCGAACAGTCCCTCCTGAAGCAGAAGATCACACCGGCGACGATCGCAAAGGCGCGGGCCGCAATTCTGAGCGAAACGATTCCCATCGATGATATTCGCAGCACCGCAAAATACCGCTCCGTCGTGGCCGCCAACCTGATCGAAGAATTCCTACAGACCCTCTAGTATTTCTCGGACAGGAACCTCAATCTAAAAAGCGTGCGCCAGTTCCGCATCCCTCATCGTCTCTACCGGTTTTCCGTGGCTGCCTCCAAGCGCCGCTACAAGAAAATCACGCCAAACCCGCCTCAGGCGCGATCCAGCGCGCACTGGGCTTGCAGATAGCGGCCCGCATCACCCTCCGCCAGATGCCTCTCGACATCTTCCGACGACAACCTGCGCGAAGCACCGAGCTTGCCCATGCAACACGCCTGAACCTCGGCGATCACGGCAAGAGCAATGGCCTCCGGTCCGTCGCCACCCAGGTCCAGTCCAACCGGAGCAAAGATTCGGTCGCAGCATTCACCGACCGTCCACCCTAGTGTCGCTGCCGCCTCGCTCACCAGCAATGAACTTCGGCGGCGCGCACCCAGAAGCCCCAGATACTTGGGACGCAACGGCAGCACCGCAGCCAGTAGCTCCCTGTCCTGTTCGTAACTATGCGACATCAAAACCACTGCATCATCAGGTCGGATGGCCAGCACTTCACGCGAGACGGCCGATGCCACGATAACCTGTTCCGCCTCCGGAAATCGCTCCGCGCGAGCCATGTGCGCCCGTCCATCCATTACTGAAACGCTCCAGCCCAGCAACGCCGCCATACTCACCACCGGCTTCGCATCATCACCCGCCCCCAAAATGAACAACCGCTGCGGGGTTGCAATCCGCTCCACAAAAACCTCGGTGCCCACACTCTCAAACTCACCTCGGGGTAGTACGGCCGCCGCCCTCGCCTCCACCAGTTCGGCTTCAGTCAGCCCCGCGCTGGCATATGCAAAATCCCCGTTCGCCGCGAGCACTGCGCGTTTCAATCCCCTACCCTCACGTGGCAGCCAGGTCAGCACCGTCACCTCATCCCCGGCAAGCGCGCCTTCCAGAGCTTTGAGGACCGCATGACATTCGGGAGTATCGGCTGGCTCGAGAAGCAGATCGACCACGCCGCCGCATCCTAATCCGAAGGGTATCTCTGCCGTATCGTCAAACATCGTCGAGTACCGTTCCATCACGGCCCCTCCCCGGACTAGCCATGCTGCTTTACGCACGACCTCAGCCTCCAGGCATCCTCCGCTGATTGTTCCGGCGTACTCACCTTGCTGCCCGAGCAGCAGGTGAGCCCCGGGTCGGCGATAACTGGATCCCTCGGTCCGCACCAGTGTCACAAATACGGTAGCCGTATCCTGATGCCAAAGTCGAACGATCTGTCGAATTTCTCTCACGCCAAAGTCCTGTCTTGATCGCCGCTGATTCCCATTGTCCCGCCCAGAGTCTCATCTGTCCACCGAGGCAAGGCCCCTTCAAAATCGCTGGAGAGGCCTTTCGCAGACAAGATTTGTGCCTAGCAACGAAAGTTTTCTTCCTCCGCCTCCTCTTACCAGTCCTTTCTCCGGAATTGCTAACTTTTCCGAAAAACCAGTTCTGGCCTCTAATTTCAACCGTTTTGGAGCGTATTCGACTGCCACTTTATAGGTAGTTCCTTCAAATCCTCTACATGCAATACTTTTGGCGCAGGAGACCGGATACCTACTTTCAGCGGAAGGGTCAAAACTCCGCAAGAACCGCTTTACCTGCAACTTACGTCTCACCTGCTTCACTTTGCGGCACGAACCTAGGAGCTTCACCCATGCATTTCAACCGCCTCTCTGGTGTCCAGGCCCTCTCTGCTCTGGTCGTTCTAGTTGCATTCGCCATTCTGCCGTCTCTCGCATCTGCCCAGGTGCTGACTCTGGTGCAGAGTGGCACCCGATATGCCGGGACCATTACGCCAGGCTTTAACGGGGACTTCGGGCCAGCGACGACGGTTAGTCTCAACACCCCGTCCTACATCGTCTTCGACTCAAATGGAAATCAATATCTATCGGACACACTGAACAACTGCGTCCGCAAGATCGATACCACGGGTTCCATGAGCACCCTGGTCGGACTAGCGGTCTCTGGCAAGGGCGATACCTGTTCCACTGCGACCAACAGTACCCCGACCCCCAGCCAAGGCCTGTACCAACCCACTGGTCTTGCCGTGGACAACTCTAACAACCTCTACATCGCTGACAGCAGTCATAACTGCGTCCGCAAGCTCCCCTTCGGAGCGTCTGGAGTCGCCTCTCTCATCACGGTCGCCGGCACCTGCGGCTCCGGAGCATCTGCCACACCGAACCCGAACGGTCTCGTCCTCGACGCCAGCAACAACCTCTACATCGCAATTCAAGATACTGAGGTCCCTTCATCGCTCAGCACTTATCAGGTCTTGCTTCAAGCTCCTAGTTCGAGCCTGTGCGTCGTGGCAGGCGCGCCTTCCACGCTGGTCCCCACGAGCTGCCCCGGTATCACCGGCAGCGTCACGCTGAACGCTCCTTCAGGTCTCGCGATCAATGGCGCAGGCGACCTCTTCATCGCAGATACCGGCAACAACTGCGTTCGCCGGGTCGTCGGTTTCTCAACGTATCAAACAGCAGTCGGCGAATGTTCTAATGACAATTCGGGCACGATCGCCACGCCGCTAAACAAGCCTTATGGTCTGACTTTTTCCCCGACGCAGTTGCTCTATATTACTGAGAGCAGTCCAGACGTCGTCGTCAGCTATGTCCTTGGCTCAAGCAACCTGACCATAGCCGCGGGCCTGCCCAATGGCGCCTCCGGCCCGTACAGCTCAACTCAGGACGGAACCTCCACTCTCAACTTTCCACTTAATGGTCCACGCGGCATTACAGTCGACGATCTTGGCAACTTCTCCCTCGCCGATTCCGGCAACAGTATCCTGCGCAAACTCAGCAGTAATATCATTTTTCCCACCACTCCAGTCGGTAGTGTCAGCGCTGGACTCCCAGTCACTTTTGTCGTCAATCAAAAGGTAAATCTTTCCGTCATCTCAGGACCCGACTTCAACATCATCACAAACACCTGCACGGGTATTCTTAGCCCTTCCACACCAGGAACCCCACCTGTCACCTGCCAGGTCTTCGTCCGTTTTACGCCGACTCTTCTCGGTCTTCGTAGCGCCCCCATCAAGCTTACGGACTCAATCTCCGGAAACAAGGTTTCCCAAGGGCTTGAGGCCCGAGCGACTGGAGCACTGGGCGTTTTCACCCCTGGGACAGTCAACACCGTTGTCAAAGCTCTGGACGCGCCTTCTGCCGTAACGGTAGATCCGGCAGGCAACGCATACATACTTGATACGGGCGCGACCCCAGGCTCTGGTAATCTCCTCGAACTTCAGGCTGGTGGCGGTGCACCGGTCCCAATCATCCCGGGGGGATCTGGTCTGCTTACCTCGTCGGCCGTCACCATCGACTCTACTGGCAACTACTTCATGACCGACGCCGTTCACGGCACCGTCGCCCGATTTGGCGTCGACGGCAGTCTCAATAATGGCTACGTCAACGGACTGGACACCCCCACGTCCATCTACGTCGACGGCTTTGACAACCTCTTCATTGCACAGGCCGGTGCGACGCATAACGTGATTGAGGTCTACGCCGCTGGCGGAAGCCGTATCATCGCGGGTAGCGGCAGCAACTCCTCCGCCGACGGCGTCCTCGCCACGACCGCGAGCTTAATCTCACCCGGCGGCCTTATTCTCGACGCAACTGGCATCCTTTACATCGCCGACACCGGTGGTCACCTCGTCTACGCAGTCGATAAATTCGGCATCATTCATGAGATCGCCGGTAACGGAACCACCACTACCACCGTCCCCGGCCAAGCAACCGGCACCGCACTCATCGCTCCTTCTTCCCTCGCCTTCGACGCCGCCGGAGACCTCTACATCGCCGACGCCACCGCCAACGTCGTGTACACCGTCTTCGTCTCTACAACCAGCAACGGAAGCAACATCTCGACCATCCTCGGTACCAGCACCGCTGGAAACTCGGGCGACGGAGGCCTCGCCAATCTCGCCCAGATTGACAATCCTCTTGGTATCGCTGTTGAAGGCAACGGCGATCTCTTCGAGGTCGACAACGGCAACAGCTCAATCCGCGAGATCACCTATCCGAGTCCCACCCTCGCCTTCGGTACAGTTCTTGTCGGCCAAAGCTCAGTCATCATCCAGCAAAGCCTAAGCAACTTTGGTTCTGCTCCCTTCACCCTCAACGGTGCCATCACCACCTCGGACCCTCACTTCACCATCGATCCGGGCACCACAACCTGCGGCACCACTATTATCGCGGGCTCAACCTGCAATCTGGGCTTCACCTTCACTCCGACCGCCAAGGGCCCCCTGACTGCGACTGTTAATATCCCCTCGAACGCTTACAACAGCCCTCAGACTCTCACGCTTACCGGAACAGGAAAGGTATTTATCCCGCTTCAGTTCACGCTACCGCCAGAAACCGAGGTCTACGGCCAGCCCTTTTCCGAGAACGTCAGCGTAACCAACGGCAGTCCGTCTCCAACCGGAACCATCACCTTCAGCTTCGGCACACGGATTTTGTGCACTGTCACCGCGACTTTGGGAACCGGATCAACCTGTAACGCTCCCAATAGCGACCTGGCCGTTGGCTCTTACGGTGTTACCTTCACCTACTCCGGCGACACTAACTACTCGCCCGCCACTGGCAACGTAACACTCACAGTCATTCCAGCCCCACTCACGATCACTGTCAACAACTTCACTCGGCCGTACGGAGCAGCAAACCCCACCTTTACCGGCACCATTATTGGTATAGTCTCGGGCGAAACCATACTCGTCGCCTACTCCAGCACCGCGACAATCACATCCCCTGTTGGCAACTACCCCATCATAGCGACTCTTACGCCAGTCGGAACGACAAAGCTCTCCAACTACACAGTCATCAATACGCCCGGGACCCTGACCATCACTCGGGTCGCTATCACCGTTACAGTTCTCAGCGCAACTCGTCAGTACGGTCAAGCCAATCCTCCATTTAACAGCACCACCCTGGGTGTCCTCAACGGGAACACCATCAGCGGGGGCACCGTCAACGGCGACGTGCTCACCATCGCCTATTCCTCTCCGGCCACCATCACGTCGCCGGCCGGCTCCTATCCCATCAACGCGACCATCTCCGGAGTGAACGCAGGCGACTACAACATCACCGTCATTCCCGGCACCCTCACCGTCACCCAGGCAACACTCACCATCACAGTCGGCAATGCAACTCGCACATACGGAACACCGAACCCTCCCTTCACCAGTACGGTTACTGGTGCCCTTAACGGCGACACCTTCACCAACACCTACTCCACTCCCGCCACCATTGCATCACCGGTCGGGTCCTACCCCATCAACGACACCATCGGAGGCCTCGCAGCTTCCAACTACACCGTTAACGTCACCCTTGGAACCCTGACCATCACTCCGACCTCCGTCGCTGTAAACATAACTGCGAATAATGCCACTCGACCCTACGGCGCAACAGAGCCCACATTTACCAGCACTGTAACCGGCGCTCTTAACGTCGACAAATTCACAATCACCTACACGACCAACGACACTCCTGCCTCACCCATCGGCACCTACACCATCATTCCCACCGTGTCCGGCCCAGCCGCCGCCAACTACACCAACATCACAACAACCAACGGAACCCTTACCGTCACGCCGGGTGTGCTTACCGTCACAGCGAACAACGCCACCCGTGCTTACAACAGCGCAAATCCAACCTTCACAGGCACAACCACCGGTCTGTTCAAGGGAGACATCGTTCTCACCACCTTCACCAGCCCCGCCGTCCTCAGTTCCGCTGTGGGCACTTATCCGATCATCTCCGCCGTCTCCGGCGCGGCGCTCTCCAACTACTCTGTCAATCTCGTCAATGGCTCGCTCACCATCACGCAAAACCAGGCCGCTTTGGTCATAAACGTCAACAGCGCCAGCCGCCTCTACGGAGCACCGAACCCCGCCTTCACCGGCACGGTCACTGGCATTGCCCCCGGTGACGACGTGGTCGTCAACTACACCACTACAGCCACGCCTGCCTCACCCGCAGGCCAATACGCCATTGGCGCCAGCGTCTCCGGAACCTCCGCCGGCAACTACGTCGCGACCATCCACCCAGGCACACTAGATGTCAGCCCCATCGCCACTACCACCACCATCACTAGCTCCGGTTCGCCAGCAACCGCGTTTGCCTCGGTCACCTTTACTGCCACCGTCACCACCGCAAATGGAGCACCAACCGGCACGGTGAACTTCTCCGACGGCGGCAACCTCCTCGGAACCGGCACCCTAGACAGCAACGGTATTGCAACATTTTCCACCACCACACTCACAGCCGGCAGTCACACAATTACCGCGACCTTCCAGGCCAACACCAACTTCTCTACCAGCTCCGCCACGCTCACCCAGGTCATCAACACACCAGTGGGCAGTTTCAAAATCTCCGCCACGCCCCCGACTCAGCTCATCCGCGGTCCCGGTACGACGACCTACCAGGTTGTTCTCACCTCAGTCGGAGCCTTCGCAGGTCAGATCAATCTCTCCTGCTCCGGACTCCCTACTGACGCCACCTGCACCTTCGCCAGTAACCCGACACTCACCGCTGGAAGCACCGCCACCGTCGCCATGACCATCAACACCACCGCAGCCGACGCCAGACTTCGCAATCCCGCAATCCCCTCTTTCAATGCAACAGAACTCGCGCCCATCACCGTTGCCGCAGTCTTTCCACTTGAACTAACCGGCCTGGGAGTCTTCTTTGCCGGATTCCGCCGCCGCAAAAAGCCAGGTACTCCGAAGATTCGCCTTCTCACCGCGATCCTTCTTTCTTTCGGTATCCTTGGCCTGGCAGGTTGCTGCTTCAACACCACATTTAAGACGTACACCGTAAACATCACGGGCACCAGCGTCAGTTCCACAACGCCGGCTCAATCCACCTCGGTCTTTCTGTCGGTCGGTCAGTAGCAGCATTGTCACTCGTCTGTCCTGTCGATCTCACAGGGAACAGGAGTTAAGAAAAATCAGGAAGCACCGCAGTTGGAGGTTTCATCCTTATGCATCTCCGCCCCGTGAGCGCCGAAAGATCGAGCTCCCACACCGTGCGCCTCGCCGGTGGCCTTCTCAAATTCGGAACTACGCTCCTCGTCGCCCTGTGCATTGCAGCTTCTCCATTGTCCGCTCTAGCGCAGGCTCTCAAAACCGCCTCGACGCCTCTTCCCGAATTCTCACGCCTCGACCTCTACGGCGGCTACGCCTACTTTCATCCCTTCAACAGTGAAATAGGTCCCTTCGTCTATCAACCCATCAACCCCGGCGCGGTCGCCAGCGCCACAGCCTACTTCAATCGCTACCTTGGCATTCAGGCTGAAGGCAGCTTCTTTCCTGACGGCCCCAATGATTGTTACTTCACTGCACAGGCAGGCCCCATCCTGCGTTATCAGAAGGGCCGCCTCATCCCCTTCGCCCACGTTCTCGGCGGAGGAGCCAGGGCGGGAGGCCCAGCTTTCCAACCGTGCACCTGGGGCTGGGGCGTTACCGCCGGAGCGGGTCTAGACCTGGTTCTCCCCTACTTCAACAACCACGTCGCACTTCGCCTGATCCAAGCGGACTTCAACTACTCCCACGTCGATTACGGTCCTCTCGATGCCGCTCAGGTAACCGGAGGCGTTGGCGAGATCACCGCCTACCGCCTCTCCGCCGGAGTTGTTGTGCGCCTCGGACAGCAAAAGCCGCCTCCACCCGTCCAGCTCGGTTGTACCGCTCAGCCGACCAATGTGTATCCTGGCGACCCCATCACCGTCACAGGCACCGCAACAAGTCTCGAACCAAAGAAGAAGCTTTCCTACACCTGGACCGCCAGCGGCGGCGCAATCACTGGCAACAATGAAATCGCCAACATCAACACTGCAGGCCTCGCTCCAGGCGACTATACCGTCACCGGCCATATCAGCGAAGGTAACCGTCCCGGTGAGAGCGCCACCTGCACAACCGGCTTCCGCATCCACAATCCCGCACCGCCCACCATCACCTGCTCCGCGAACCCAAGCACTGTCATGCCAGGCGACCCTTCAACAATCACAGCCGACGCCAATAGCTTGGAAGGCTTGACTCTGAGTTACTCCTACTCTTCCACTGCCGGCCAAGTTTCGGGAACCACCCCCACTGCCACACTTGTCACCAGCGGCGCTCCCTCAGGCACGGTCACTGTCACCTGCAACGTCGTCGACGATCTCGGCAAACACGCCTCCGCCGACACCACTGTCACGATCGTCACTCCTCCTCCACCTCCGGTCCCCAAGGTCCGTCCCCTCTGCAGCGTCTCGTTTGAACGCGACATGAAGCGTCCCGTCCGCGTCGACAACGAAGGAAAGGCCTGCCTTGACGACATCGCCCTCACGCTTAACCGCGACACGACCTCCAAACTCGTGATCGTTGGTAGACATTCTGACGACGAAACCGCCGACGCCGCAGCCCAACGCGACCTCAACGTCGAGCAGTACCTCGTCGACGAAAAGGGCATCGACCCGGCACGTATCTCTATGCGAACCAGCGGTCAACCCGGCCGTATCCTCGATAGCACTCTGGTTCCGGACGGAGCCGCCTTTATCCCTGGCGACACTTCCACCTTCGACTCAGATTCGGTGAAGCGAGTGGGCCAACCTTACGCCAAACCAAAAACCACTACGAATCACTAACCACCAAATCAATCAACCTTCCATTCCTCATTGGGGAGGATCTCCACAGATCTCTCCCATTGTGCGAGTCACAGTTGACCTTGAACCACTATTGAGCGAATGCACCAAGCAACATCGTCGTCTTGCCTTAACACCGGCTCAGACTAGCGCCTCGCCTCTGGTCTTCGCTGTTGGCTGCTCGTTTTCTTGAACACGCTAGACTCGCGAACAACCCTGTCCATACGAAGTCCCCGCTTCCCGCACCCCTTCGCCGCCCCGTCACGATATCTGCTAAACTATCTCAGTCGGTATAGCGATCCAGCAAGCCTTCCCGCGCGCTTGAGTTTTACGGAAAGCACCACTCATCGACATCTCACCGCAGTAGATTCGGGGCGTAGCGCAGTCTGGTAGCGCACCTGGTTCGGGACCAGGGGGTCGGAGGTTCGAATCCTCTCGCCCCGACCAATTACTTAACCTTATCGCCAGTTGATCAGGTTCTTCGATCTTCATCCCCGTTGAACCTCAGCTTTTGCAGATGACCTGATCGTAAGAAGTGCCGTCGGTCGGAAAATGTCAGGTGACATAGCAACTCTTAGCCGGACGAAATGCAAACGCGGACCGCACACAAAAGAACTTCGCTACGTATGGTGGCGGATCTGCCTTTCATTGGCTTTTTCCATTCCCGCCAGTTTCATACCTCTGTGGTGATCCCTGTTTATCATTGCGAAATACTCCGGGAGGAATGACCTGTGCGTTCTACACGACGGCTTGAGATTGCCATTCTGCTTCTTTTCGCATCAATGCCGTTCAGCGGACAGACCTCCGCGCAGAACGGAGAGAATTCACCTGTCGCGGCCAGCGCCAAAGTTAGTTCCACACAAAAGCCAGGCGGCACAGCAGCCCGGTTGAGTGCGATTGTCGCCTCCGGACGCCTTGAGGATCTTCGCTGGCCCAATTTTTCAGACTATAGGTTGCACCTCGTCAACTTTTACCGGCCTTCCGGATACAAACTGGCATGGGTTCGCGACGGCGAGCCGACCCCCCAAGCTCTTGAAGTGATCCAGATATTGCAGGGCGCCGATCGGGAGGGCCTTCGCGCCGAAGATTACGACGCCTCACGCTGGGCAGATCGGCTGAAATTGCTGCAGGGGTCGCATGACAGCGCTGACGAAGCACTCTTCGATGCCGCTCTCACCGTGTGCATCATGCGCTACGTCTCCGACGTGCATATTGGAAGGATCAACCCTGAAAACCTTGGGTTCGAGTTTGATGTTTCGCACAAGAAATTAGACTTGCCGCACTTTGTCCGTGAAAGACTGGCCAATGGCTCCGATCTACATTCGGAACTGGCCGGGATCGAACCACCTTTTCCGAGCTACCAACGACTCCGCACAGCTTTGTTGCACTATATGGAACTGGAGAAGGGGGGTGACGGGGAGAAAGTGCTTGACGTCGGGGGCGTGTCTCCAGGCGGGCAGTACGCGGGGATCGCAGGATTGACAAGCAGATTGCGACTGTTGGGCGATCTACCGGACAGCGTCAAGATACCGCCTGACGCGAAGGTCTATGAGGGACCCCTGGTCAATGCAGTCAAACATTTTCAAGAGCGATTTGGTCTACGCCCAACCGGGGAACTTGATTACAAAACCGTCGTTGAGATGAATGTGCCGCTAAGCGATCGAATTGAGCAGATGCAGTTGGGATTGGAAAGGTTCCGATGGTTGCCTTACCAGTTCAAACAGCCACCCATTGTGATCAATGTTCCAGAGTTCCGCCTCTATGCGTTCAACGACAAAAATGAAGTGGGCCTCACGATGAGAGTGAACGTGGGCGAGGACTATAGCCACCAAACACCTATGTTTGAAGGCAATATCCAGTACCTTGTCTTTCGCCCTTATTGGACCCCCACGCCGAATATTTTGCGCGATGAGATCATCCCCGATATGGAAAAAAATCCTTCTTTACAGGACCAAAATCTGGAGCTGGTCAGCTCGAGCGGGAAGGTCATCAGCTCCGGAAACGTCACTCCTGCTATGTTGCAGCAGGTGCGAGCGGGACAGCTAATAGTTAGGCAGCCACCTGGTCCCGAGAATGGGATGGGGCTGGTCAAATTTATGTTCCCCAACCAACACGACGTCTATATTCACGACACTCCTGCGAGCCTGGATATGTTCTCGGAGGCAACGGAGGGGGAAGAGGGAGAGTTAAAACGGGTGGCAAGCCATGGGTGCATCCACCTGCAATATCCGGATAAGTTCGCAGCGTGGCTTCTCCGCGACACTCCGAGCTGGGACTCGGATCGAGTTGAGAAGGCAATGCACGACGGCCGGGATAACCTGCAGGTGAATCTTGCTCCGTCTGTTCCGGTTCTGATCTTCTACATGACTGTTGTCGTAGAAGAGAACGGAAACGTTCACTTCTTTCACGATATCTATGATCACGACAGAACTCTCAGGCAGGAGTTGGCACTGGGTTATCCGTATCCCAAATGAACGACGCTGCGGCCGTAGATGATCGCGATTAGGGTTTGATCTCGATCGGCGTGCCGTCTGGCACGACTCGCCAGATCTCATCGATCTCCTCATTGGTCAACGCGATGCAACCGTCGGTCCAATCGCTCTGCTGCTGGCTCGGCCCTTTGAAATCATTTGGCAGTCCATGGATGAACAGATCGCCGCCGGTTGGGACACCTAGTTTTCTCGCGCGTGCTACATCTTCCGCGTTCGGATAAGAGATGTGAATGGACCTGTGATACAGGCTATGCGCGTTATGCCGATCGAGCACGTAGTTGCCTTCTGGCGTTTTGCGATCGCCTTCCCTGATTTTAAGGCCGACTGGATTGCCTCCTAGCGACACCGTGTAGGTTTTCAGAACTTCGCCGCCCTTCATCAGCAGAAGCTTTCTTTCCCTCTTTAGGACTAACACCTTGTCGGCCATGGCAGAGGCTGGCAAGGTGGGATTGTCCGCTGAAAGTGCACGCGCCGAAACGACTGGAAGCGTAAATAGCGCTACAACAGCCAGCTTCGTGATCTTTCCCAGCCACATTCTGCTCGTACTCCGTGTTACCAGTGAGAGATTACACAAGAGGCGCAAAGCACCCTATAGTTAGCCAGGACTAGCTGAGCCGTCAAGGAGTACAACTCACTGGCCAATTGCTTTATAAAAGGATACTCGAGACTCGCCAATCATACGAAGGTGGGCTATAGAACTCGTGTGCTTTGCATCGACATGTGCCCTTAGCATCGATACTGATTCGACGGATAGATAGAGCTAGCTTTCTAAACAGGCTGCCTGAGACTGGGCTTCGCTGAGTTGCTTTCAGCGGGTACAGTTTTGTTTTAATCCGCATTCATTTTTTTTGGCGTTGCTCTGCCGAAATCCGGCCGTCGCGTCTCGCTGCCTCATGCCTATACCCAATCAGTTCCTTTACGTGGATCGTTCTCCCCTCGCATATCGCGGACGACGCAATACTAAGTGGTCTCAAGGGTTTTCTACAGTGGATGTTAAGTCCAGGCCAACGGCAGGCGGCCACGCTGGGGTATCTCCCGCTTCCGAAGGATGTCGTCAGCAAAGAAGCGGCTACTATCGTTAGGATTCACTAGCTCCCTCTCCCGAAGTACTTGTCAGCCAACTCTATCGCACCCTCGAGTTCTCTTGAGAAAGGAGAGATCCCACTCTCGCACAAGTGATGGCCGCAACACACGGAGCATGCATCGTGCTTCATCGAGTGAACGTGATCTTCGCGGTCCTTCAACCAGAGCGAGGGTAGCCGTGGACGCAGCACCACGCAGCATCGCATGACACTGAATAGGGTAATTAATGACGAGGAATCGGTGGGCATATCGTTCTCGCAGGCGCACTCACCCGCATTCGTGGGAGCGTGCCGCGTGCCCTCTTGATGGGGAGGCAACAAACTCTGCAAGCTTTCGCCGTGGGAAGCAGAAGTCGCCAGATGGAGGTGATCTGACCGTCGGAGGACGTCGATTTCTCCCAGTGATCGATGCATGTTACCGTTCATGAGAATCGTGGACGCGTTTCAGTTTCAGCAGGGTAATCAGCATTTTGGGAAGGCGTGCGGTTTTGATGGATGATTTTGCAGCGACCCTGTAACTAGGGGGAGGAGCTTTAGTGAAAACAAAGACGCTTGCATTGCTCACGTCGGTTTGCTTTGTGGGCGCTGGTGTTGTCGGAATTGGGCAGTCGTTTGGGCACGGCACCACGCAACGCGTGCTCGGCCATCGCTCCGTTGCACTGCTGACCGTCGACGGATTGACGTTCAAGGATCTCGATCGGAACGGCCGTCTGGATCCATATGAAGACTGGCGTCTGCCGGTGAAGACTCGAGCCGCAGACCTCGTCAAGCGCCTGAACGTAGAGCAGTTGGCCGGCCTTATGGTGCATGGAACGCTACCGGGTTCAGGAACTCTCGCGGCTATCGGCACCGGGAATCAATACGATCTGGAGAAGTCGCGTGATCTGATCGTGAATCGGAATATCTCCAGCTTTATTACTCGTATGGGAGGCGATGCGAAAGGCCTGGCCGAGCAGAACAATCGAATCCAGGAGCTGGCGGAATCCTCGCCGTTCGGCATTCCAGTTACGATCTCGACCGATCCACGCCACCATTTTCAAAGTATTCTGGGAGCCAGTTCAGTGAATCCCGCGTTCTCCCAATGGCCCGAGACACTCGGCCTTGCCGCCATCGGCGACGTTGACTTAACCAGACGGTTTGGAGACGTTGTTCGCCAAGAATATATGGCGGTGGGTATACGGGAATCGCTGGCGCCCCAAGCCGACCTGGCAACAGAGCCCCGATGGGCGCGAATCGACGGGACTTTCGGTGAAGATCCCGAGGTTGCGAGCAAGATGACTGCGGCTTACATCGAAGGAATTCAAAACGGAAAGGACGGCCTAAATCGCAATAGCGTTGCCGCGGTCGTAAAGCACTGGGTGGGATACGGCGCGGTGAAGGACGGTTGGGACAGCCACAATTTCTACGGGAGGTTCGCTGCACTCGACGATCAGGAATTCACAATGCACATGATCCCATTTGAGGCGGCCTTTCGGTCGCATGTAGCGGCGGTGATGCCGACTTACGCGATTCTGCAGGGAGTGACTCTGAACGGAACAGAGTTAGAGCAGGTGGGAGCAGGCTTCAGCCAGCAACTGTTGACCGATTTGCTAAGGAACAAAGAAGGGTTCGCTGGTCTGGTACTCAGCGACTGGGGAATCACGGAAGATTGTTCGGAAGCTTGCAAGAATGGAGAACCTGAAGGCTCTAAACCGACTCCCGCCGATATCGGGATGCCGTGGGGCGTGGAATCGTTGAGCCGCCAGGAACGATTTGCCAAGGCGATTAGTGCAGGAGTTGACCAAGTTGGCGGCACAAACAATCCAGATGCGATTGTGGCCTGCATCAAGAGCGGAACCATCTCGAGGGATCGAGCGGAAATGGCGGCCAGACGCATCCTGGAACAAAAGTTCTCGATGGGACTGTTCGAAGATCCGTATGTGGATGATGTCGCTGCGGGCGAGATCGCGGGGAATGGTGACTTCGTTAAGGCCGGCCGGGACGCGCAGGCGCGTGCGGTTGTCATTCTCGAAAACAAGACCATCGCGAACACGGGTAGAAAGTTGCTTCCGTTGCCATCAAGTAAGCTCCGCCTTTATGTGCGAGGCATCGATCCGGCCGTTGTAGAAGCGGCTGGCTTCACCGTGGTTTCGGAGGTCAGCAAGGCGGATTTGGCGGTGATCCACGCAGCACCTCCGTTTGCCAGCGAACATCGGGGGTATTTTTTTGGCGGTCGTCAGCATGAGGGTAGGCTGAATTACATCGAATCCGATCCGGACTATAAGGCACTTGTGACGGCGAGCAAAGCTGTACCCACAGTGTTTGTAACTACCCTCGAACGTCCGCTGATACTGACGAATGTAAAGGACAAGACCACTGCGCTTCTGGGAGACTTCGGCATCGATAGTAAAGAGCTGCTGGAGGTTTTGCTGGGTCGCGCGAATCCTCAAGGTCATCTGCCTTTTGAGCTACCCTCATCGATCAATGGAGTGATGAAGCAGAATGGCGCTGAGCCACATGACTCGGCGTCTCCGCTCTATGCGTACGGCTACGGCCTTAGCTACTAAACTCAAGATCGTAGTCAGGAGGAGGAAAAATCGGCATCTGGTAGGTTTGCTAGAACTGGAACTCGAGACTGGCAAGTGTGCGAGCAAATCGATGAAAGGTTCGACAAACAAAGAACGCGGGACGTCACAGGAGCGTTTTAGGCACGTCGTCGTATCGTTTCGGCCTCGGTAACGACGTAGTCCATTGGCACATCATACTGCTGGGGCCAAATCGTTTCGAGTCGCAATGACGCAAAGCCTATACCGATACTAAGAGGCTTCGGCTCAGCCACTGCCAACGTTCTGTCGTAATAGCCCCCACCGTACCCCAGCCGATAACAGCAATCATCATAACCAACCAGCGGGACTACCAAAGTATCGGGGACCAAAACGCGAGACTCTGCGGGATAAGGAATACCGAACGCACCGGCAACCATAGGGCATCCTGGCATCCAGAGGCGGAAAGTAAGTGGTCGCGATCGCCCAACAACCATCGGCAGTGCGGCAGTTCCTCCTTCAGCAAGAAAACGATCGATTAAAGGAAGTACTTCGATCTCGCCCCGAAAGGGCCAATAGAAACCTGCAATCCTTGTCCCTTGGGCTTGGAATATAGAATGCACCCTGTTGAGAACCATCTCGCTTGCGCGGTGTTGTTGCTCTTCAGAAAAGGATGTGCGCAATTCGAGAAGCTCTGACCTTCTTTGTTTTCGCCAGGCGATGAGTTGTGCTTCCTGTCCGATCTCTGAAAGCCCAGGTTTCATTGGGTCATCCATATTATTCTCGACGTCGGTTGCATCCGTGTTTTGCATAAAGGACAGTGTAATCCCGTGCGAATGGGTCAGTCGGTGAACCTATATGCGCATTCGTTACAGACACTTGTCCCATCTTCATCAGTGGCGAAGAATGACGTCGCTCGATGGATCTTTTTGATTACTACGATAGCAGCTCGGACCCACGAGGACTACGTGAGGTCCGTCGACCAATGCCAGATCACGTACCCTGGATCATTCTAGGTTCCTACAGAGCGGAGCCTTGCTACGTCGTTCATTTTAGTTCGAGGCTGATTCTGAATTTCTTGGCATCGTCTGCTCGGTGGGCATCAGTGGACACCGAAACACATCCGGGCAGCGTTCCGCACACACTGGAAGGGGGCCCGGCACCGACCATGCATAGGCAAAGACGGCACTCGCGCAGAAGTGATCCGTCTACTGGGAAGTATTCGTTATCTTGGTGCCGGGAGGGGGGGGGGCGAACCCCCACGAGGTTGCCCTCGGCGGATTTTGAGTTTCCGTGCATCGCTGTAGGTCTATGAAAACAGACGAAATGCTAACCTGGTTCGGCGTAGCCCTAAGTAGTTGAGTGACCGTAGCTTAGCCAAATTTACCGTAAACCGGTAGAGCTGACGAGTGTACCGCCACTGTACCCGAAATGAGGAGGATAGCTATAGAGAGGGAAAAATTCACCCCCTGCTCCAAAAACTTCCTTGAGTGATTACCAGTGTGAATTCAGGGAAATTTTTCCGTCGATTTGTCGCAAGGATCCCATTGACCAAGGGAGGCGGTCGACTCTCGGTTAGAACCGTTTCGTCTATCAAGCTAATTAAGTTAAGTCTTCGTCCGGCGCAATTTACACCAGTCGCTGCTCCAGGGCAACTAACTCGTCAAGAACTCTTTTCCCCAAAACCGACAAGCCGAATCGTCTAGTTCGTTTCCGGCGCGCAACATAGGGTGACCTCCACTCGTCAACCTCTGCGCAACCTGTAAGAGCCACCTGTTCCGCGGTTCGGGAAAGATCTGGCTCAAGGGCGAGAGCCAAGTTCCGCACAATATCGAGTGAGCTGTCAGTATTCGGCAAGAGCGCGTTGCCGCTTACGAAACGAATTAAGCGGGCTCGAAAAGAATTAAGGTTATACAACTCTAGCGTCCTCAGAAAGTCAGCCGGCGCGAGTTCCTGAAGGACACTTCGAAATCGTCGTAACCTGTTCCAGTCCCGGCACCATATAAAGGCGGCCCACCCAACAATTCCGCCATAGAACAGAATGCCAGTCACAATTATAGGACCCATTGGCACTGTGGACGCTCGCTGACCGCTCCGAAAAGTTTTATACAACCACATGACGAGTAACTCAATTCCGAAAAAACCATAAAAAAATGAGTACCTCGTTAGATGTTGGCCAATGGCTCGAACTGAGGCGATAGGCCTCGAAACTAACTGAAGAAAAGGATAGAAGGTTAGCCACGGCCACCACCTGAGCGCGGTAAAGCGAGCAACCAGTACTGCTACGGTAGCCATGGGAGCCCATAGAGAAATAATGATCGCCACCCAGAATGCGTAGTAACCGAGATTGTTGTCGGATGGGAAATCGAAGAATGCTGCAGGGGTACCGATACAGTAAGATCTGCGTTGGCTTGCGGACCGTGATGCTTCCTTCGCGATGCTGGATCGTGACGGATCCGTCTTGGTAGCCACAGGTCCAGTCCAGTCCACTCGTCAGACGTCAGACTTCGGAGAGCCCAGGCTTTGGCTCTTCAAAATGGAACAGCGCTGACCATCAGTCGCGAACTTAGAGATAGAAAATTGGCGGCGCAAGAGCGGGCGGTAAAAAACGGATTTTGCAGCGAATCAGCTGCCCTGGCAATTCGAAAATGGCTGTCTGAACTTGCCGAAGCTTCGTCTATTGAGGCCGTTCGGTCAGTCGAAGCTAAAGGGCCGAAAGTCTATTGGGCTACGTGGCGTGGCTTAGGGGTCATGTTTCCTCGGCAAGACTTGCAGCGTGTACCTGAACATTGGCGCACCTTTGGATCGCGAATCTCATCGCTGACAGCTTCACCGCGCCGCGCCACAAATCCAGTCAATGCCATTCTGAATTACCTCTATGCACTTCTTGAAGTACAAGCACGACTAGCAGCCGCAAAGCTGGGGCTCGATCCTGGGCTTGGGGTTCTCCATGCTGATACCCAATACCGTGAAAGCTTGGCATGTGATTTGATGGAACCGATCAGACCTGAAGTGGACGCATTTGTACTCGATTGGCTGCAACGTGAACCCCTACTACGTAGTTATTTCTTTGAAGAGCGCGATGGAAATTGTCGACTAACGTCGTCCTTCGCATTGAAGCTGTCAGAGACTGCGCCAATCTGGGCTCGCCTCGTTGCACCGGTTGCCGAATGGTTCGCACAGCAGATCCATAAATCTAGAGCTTCCCAGAGCCGCGTTCGCCTGCTCGCCCGACCTACCTCTGCAGCTCGTCGGGAAAAGAAGATAACCTCCCATGTCGAACGAAAACTCAGTTTCAGGCGAGCTAAAGTATGTGTCACCTGCGGGAAGAAAATTCACAGCCCTTCTACGACTTGCGACGAGTGTGCAAAGCAAAAAAGTCCTGAGCGGATCATCGAAGTTGCACGTCTTGGGCGTATCGTCACACTTGTTCCCGAAGCGCAGGCGAAGAGGTCAGCCACTCAAAAGGTTAACACTCAGGCTGTGTGGGATTGGAATCCTTCAGACCATCCGAAATTGGTTACTAGTGATGTTTATTCGGCGCAGATTAAGCCTCGCCTTATCTCGTTGTCATGTTCCTTAGTAGGAAAGCGGCTCGGTGTCTCCGTCGGCTATGCGGACCAGATTAGAAAGGGACGAGTGCTACATCCAAGGCTGTGGCAGGCTTTGGCAAAAATCGCAGGTGTGTCGGAATAGGCGTCGATTCAGTTGGTCGGTTATCCATACACTCGCCTACCCGTCATCGGTCCGCGCGCTATAAAGTGTGTATCGCAATCCACCTTCGGTTTCGAAGATTAGACGGGCCACAAAACAAGATTTTCACGACTTCGATTTCTACCGGTTCGAATTACATTTCATTGAAGGTACGGCGAATACCCATGTAGTTCAGTGAGTTCGACATTCCATGGGGAAAGTCTTTAGCGCTTGAGGGCTAATAATTGTGCGGCAAATTCGTCTTTCTCTGTCCTATGTTGGTGAAGAATGCGAAAGGTGTGAGTGAAGATCAAATTGCACCTGTCGAAAATCTGCAGGCATTCTTCCTCGGTTTTTCCATGGAGTCCGTTGCTGGTCACGTCGTGCAATGCAGTGAAGCTATCACGTCCTTGGACGAAGACCTTCGAGGGCAAAATCTTACTAGCTGCGAACTCCATCCTCTGGGAATACTGATATGTTTTTCGAGCTTTTTCGAACTGGGTCTGTTCTTCGACCATCCACTCCTCCCATTTATCTTCTTTCAGTAAATCCATCAAGCCTTCGGTGGTGTCTTCCACAATTCGGCGAAGATAGCTTACTGCTCCGATACCAAATCCGAGTTTCGGGAACGAATTGCTTTTCTATAAAGGTTTACTGATTTTCCCAACGCGCTTTTCAGCTTGGGTTCAATTGGATCTTCCAATTCGGGAACTTGTCCCACCTTCCAGAAAGTCGCTTTGTTCCAAACGTACCAATACTTCTGTGGCGTTTTTTGGCAGTTACGACAACGATAAGCTACCATTTTTCCCCAGCCTCGATCGTTATCACTCCCCCTGCCAGTGTGTCGATAGGTACACTCGAACGTCTGTTCTTTTTTGACATTCTCCTGAACAGAACAACTGAATCGTTTCTGGAAACTTGCTTATCGAGGTAGCGATTTCTTCGGGAAATTGTGAAGGGTATACAACGGCCCGGTGGCGAGAAAAACGCCTAGTTTCCGAACCTCTTCAGGAACACTGGGTTGTGCTGCTAGCATCTCCAGTCGTGAAATATCTTGAGAGGGATTCAAGTGCGCTTTCGTTCAGGTCTAGCAATTTCGACGAAAATATTCACCAATTACTGTATGACCCAATTATTGAGCAGTGGAGGCAAAATATCCTGAAACTATCCCGTTGTGCCTGCACAGTCACGTTTTTGGGCGTGTTCGATTGAACTTGCCGAAAACCCCGTTTTTCACGAGCTTGTATGATCGTGAACGATGACCGCAGAACGTATGCACGAGTTGTTTGATCAGACTCTACTCGGCCAGTACGAGGATGAAGTGCCTTGGGATGCGGTTTCAGAGCTCCGGAGCAACGGAAATCGTGAGACCTTCGAGGTAGCCGCTCAATGGCTTATGGACAATGAGCCACTGAAGAGGGCGAGGGGCGCCGCGATCCTTTCTCAGCTGAGAGAGCCCTCCGAGGATCCGAAGGCCGAGCCGAAATGGCTGTTTCGCGCAGAAGCGTTTCCCCTCGTAGCAAACATGCTCAAATGTGAGGACGATCCTATCGTTTTGGCCAGCGGCATAGCGGCACTTGGGTTCCTCTACGACTCGGCCGCAATTCCGATCATCGCCGCGTACACAGAACATCCGGATGAGAATGTCAGATTTTCTGTCGCCTGTGCTCTGGGGCATTTTCCCAACGATCCCGACGCGGTCACACGGTTGCTCACACTAACTCGGGATGTTGATTCGGACGTTCGAGATTGGGCTGTGTTTGGCCTTGGCGTGCAAGGCGATGTAGATTCGCCAGAAATTCGTGACGCGCTCTTAGAACGAGTGACTGACAGTGATGAAGACGTACGTGAGGAAGCCGCTGTGGGACTAGGCAAACGCCGCGATCTCAGGTTGCTTCCCGTGCTCCGAGGCCTGCTAGATGCCCCTACACTCAAGCTCCGAGTCGCAGAGGCCGCATCGGCGTTGTTGGGGTTCAAAGAAGACCCTGAAGAATGGGAAGCCGATGACTACAAACGAGCGTTGGAAGAGACGTTTGGGCCTCCCCCGGCCTGATCTGACTAGTGGTGGTCTCCAGCCCCAAAAGTAAGGTTTGCGGCAATGTCGGATTCCCGGACGACCGGTTGAGAGACGAAGTTGGTCATAACCTCGTTTCTCGGGCAAGTCGGTTCCAACTTCGCTAAACTGCTTCTATGAATCGCGCAGACTTTTCGGGAAATGTCCGGAACTACAACGGAGAGGGCAACTGGTCCGTGGAGGCGATTCAAAAGCGTTATCGCGAATATTGCGCTGCGTTTGACGTTCAGACCAATCGCCCACTCGCCCCTAGAGAAGCAAGCGAGGGCGACGTTCACTGGATATACCCCATCATGGACGAGGTCATTCTTGGTATCGAGGAGAACGACGTCGCATGTATCGCGTTGGGGGTTGATTTCGTAGAAGAAGATACGCTTTTCCCTTTTGGAGCGACGCTAAAGTCAAACACCGCCCGAGCTTTGCGTCGAACCAACTTGACTGAATTACAGAAGTCTCGATTGAGAGAGCGCATCTCGACCATGTTGGTGTCGGGGATCATTCCTCGCGAAATGCGGGAATATGCAAAGCTGTTGCGGACGGTTGGTATTGCGGAGCACTGGCCTCGGCTGGACCGTGATATTCCACGAGACAATCCTCACGCCATGCGCTTCTACAGGAGCCTCCGCGCTGCGGAAGGCCTGTCGGTTTGACTCTCCCTGAAAGTCGCGTTATCGGCAACTAAGAATTGGGGCTGATACCCGTGATCGGATTGGCTGCACCGGAGAACGCCATCACCGACTCGCACGACACTTGTCCGGCTTGTGTACGGGAGGGCCCAGCCCCGGCGGCCCCACCACAATTTTACAAGCTCCCGCAAAGTGGGGTTATCGGCAAGTTCGATTCGTGGGATCGGTAATGAAAAATGCGCTTTGGTCGTACTTCCAGAATTGTCTCCAAGCTGGCAGAGTAGCGCTCAGTTCAGTTGGATCGCGGGGGGGTGAATTTTCCCCCGCCTATAGCTATCCCCGTACCCGAAATGAGGCTGCAAGCATTCTGTGTTCTGCCCTATGCAGCTGCCCGTGCTCTCGCATCTTCCCGTTTCGCAATCAAACGGGCATTGCATCAGGCCCCACGAAGCCTGGAAGCAACCGGACGTTCGCTCTCTCCAAGCCAAGACCCAAACCGTATCCGCCTTACACCGGCACAGAACTCCCGTTTCGACTTCAACTATCACCACACGGCAACAGAACCCTCGACAAGGTAGACAAGCACCACCTTACCGAGAACGCCACCGTGATCGCGGTAACCGCGTACGGTATAGCTGATGTCAAAACCACGGGCAAAAATGAAGACATTATAAGGCGCCGGTCTTTCGAACTGAGGCCGCCCACCAAACGCCCATAAGCACCGTTTATGGGCGTTTGGTGGCGGGTAACTTCAATAAAAACCTGATTATGCGTCTCAATGGCACGCGAGCAATGGAGAGCTAGCTTTCTGATTCTCTAAGAGTGAGCGACCACTTCCTGGAACCGGATTATCAGCCACGGTATTTGGATTTCACGGCCGGACCGTGATCAGACGACAGAATGCTCCCCGTCTACCAACGGTAGTAAGGCAAGACGAGCAACAAAGAATGATGGCAAATCTGCACCCTTGCCGCTGGCCCAAGATGCAGATTTGTAATGACGAGCGTAACCCGTTCTTTAGAACAGCAGCTTGAGGGCGAACTGTATCTCTCGAGGGGTGTAGTACGGTGCGTCGCCACTAATTGAACCTACGCCGTTTGTTCCGAGAGCGGAGTTCGGGACGGAAAAACTAGCCGTGTTGGTTAGATTGAAAATCTCTGTTCGGAACTCGAGATGGATATTTTCACGCACGGGAAACTGCTTGAATGCCGAGAAATCGAAGTGGCGGGAGTGCGGTCCATGCAACGGATTGCGCGGTGCGCTACCGGCAGTCCCGAATTCCTGTGGTTGGAAGGCTGCGACATTGAAGTACTGCGTGTTGGTAGGGTGGCTCAGTGTTGGATTACCTACCAGGTTGGGCCGGTCATCCCCCGCACCGGTATTAATCTGCGGCACATTGTTTTGCACGGTGAATGGCAGGCCCGATTGCCAGACGAGAATACCGTTTGTGCTCCATCCGCCTGCAATTACCTTCTTATAGCCAGTCAGGCTTTTGCCGAAGGGTAGCTCGTAGTTGAATGAACCAGCGAGACGGTTGCGTATATCTGCGTCGCTGTTGCCGTAGTCGTAGGTGGAGATCTGCGAGGGAATCAGGCCATAACCAGCTTGATTGTCCTGGTTCAGATCGGCAGCATTGTCCAGCATATGGGCGAAAGTGTAGTTCACATTGAAGGTAAGACCTCGGTTAATGCGGCGCTGAAAGGCGACCTCGGCGGCGTTGTAATATGAGACGCCGTGGCTGTAGGTCTGCGTGATGCTGGTGATGTTAGGTAACGTGCCGTTGAAGGGGCGGACTGACTGGAGTGTCGGCAGCGCGAGGCAGGCAGCGCTATTCGCCGGAGCACAGTTGTCCTGGTATGACTGCGCTGACGGTAGCGGTACGTCAATGTTAGGAATGAACTGCGCCAGATGGCGTCCGATGTCGCTGACGTACGTTATGGTGAGCACATTCGAAGCGATCTGCTGTTCGTACGTCAGACTGGTCTGGTACATGTAGGCATTGCGGAAGTTCGGGTCCATTGCATTGGCGATGGCGCCCTGGGGGTTTGTGATTTGTCCGTTGTCGAGGATCGGAACCGGCAGGCCCTGCGAGATGTTGTACTCGGGAGCTGGCTGAAAATTATAGACGAAGGGCTGATTCTGCCGATCACCTGAGGTGCCGTAGTTGTCTGGAAAGAAACTCATTCCGAAACCACCGCGCAGGACTGCCTTGTGAGGCAGCGTAGCCGCAAAACCGAAACGAGGAGCTAGGTTGCTGTAGTCGGTTTTGACACCTGCTGCGTCATTCACACCGTTTACGCCAGCCAGGATCAACGTTCCTGTCGCCGGATCGAGGTTGGAGAGCCTATTGTGCTTTTCTGTATAAGGCGTGAAGACATCGTAACGAACACCCAGATTGAGTGTCAGCCATGGCAGAGCATGCCAGTTGTCCTGGAAGTAAACGCTCGGCTCCCACGTGCGATAGGAGATGGGAAAGAGTTGGTTGCTTCGTTGAGCGGAAAAGGCTGTTCCTTCAAGCATCGAGATGAGCGTGCAGGTATCCGCCTGTTGATTATTGCATGCACCTAATAGCCCCGCGCTAACCTGGTTCGCCGCAAAGTTATCGTTGAAGGTGAAAGCTCCTGCAGCAAATGCACTCTGAATGTTGGTTGCCTGGCGGCGGATCAGTGTAGCGCCCATTTTCATGCTATGGTTGCCTTTGTTAACCGAGAGCGAACCGTTGTATTGGAAGGTGTTATCAAGATCCTGCAGCGGCAGATACTCTCCATCGCCGACCGATCCATATCCGCTCGGCACAAATGGCGTTAGGAAATGAGACGTCGGATCGCCGTAGTTTGCCCCGGTCAATCCGAACTGGGAAGAAACGGAGCTGCCAAAGTTCAGCGGCAACGATGCATTGTTGATACGGGTGTAACCCGCCTTCAATTCGAGAAGAACAGACGGTGTAAAGACGTGAACATAGTTGAGGGCGATGTTCTGTTCCTGCTGATTCGAGGTTCCGTCTTCGCCGTACACATTGCCGCCCGGTTGGATGCCATTGACAGCGGGAAAGGGTCCTGGGGTGTTAGTGTTGGTCCGATTTATGGAGTAGCGAGCGAAAAAGAGATTGTTCTGATCAAAGTGTTCGTCGAAGCGCACATCGGCGAGTTCCGCGTTTTGTATGTTGTTTGGAGAGCTTACAAAGTTGTTTGAGAAACCTGCTTTATTCGGCGCCGGGTACAGCTTGTAGTAATTGAGCGCAATAGGATCGAGCTGGTTTGGCGTCAAGACCGGGCCACCTGCATCGGAAAAGTTTCCCGGGTTTTGTTCTTCAAAGAGTGTGGGAACAGTCGCAGTACTGGTCGTGCCCTGCACACGGCGCAGCCCTTCAAAGTCAGCGAAAAAGAAGCTCTTGTCGCGGATGATCGGGCCGCCGATGGAACCACCAAACTGGTTCTGACGAAACTCCGGCTTAGAACCTGTCGTGGCAAAGTAATCGCGCGCATCAAGCTTGTCGTTACGCAGGAATTCGTACACCGAGCCGTGGAAGCTATTTGTGCCCGACTTTGTCAGAATATTGACGACTGCGGCGGCCGTGCGGCCCACTTCGGCAGTGTACTGGTTCGTCTCGACGCGGAACTCTTGAATTGCGTCAATCGATGGCCGGATGCCAATGGTTCCGATAATGCGCTCATTGTTGTCGAGGCCGTCGATCTGCTCCGTGTTGACCATCGTGCTCTGGCCGTTCACAGAAACTGCAGAGGTTTCGCGGCGATCGTCAGGGCGTGAGCCGCTGGCGATGGAGTTAGCTGTACCCGAATTGGCACCAGGTACGAGCTGTGCGAGGTTGATAAAGTTGCGACCGTTTGTCGGCAGATTCTGAACAGCATCCTCGCCGATGGTAGTGCCAATTGTTGAATCATCGGTCTGAAGCGAGGGTGGTGCGTCCGTTACGACGATGCGTTCATTCAAAGAGCCTAGCTGCAATTTCGCATCGATGCGTCGGCGGTCTCCTGCCGAGACCGGTATGGGCGACTCGCTAAAAATGGAAAAACCCGATGCCGAAACTCGCAGCGTGTAGGCACCAATCGGCAGCAGAGTGAAGGTATATTCCCCAGTAGAGTTAGTAACGGTCTTTCGGGTTTCGTGTGTGCCCAAATTTTCGATCGCGACTTCCGCATTTGGCACGATGGCACCCGTATTGTCCATGACCGTACCGAGAACGTCAGCGGTGATGTTTTGCGCCTTGGCTAGGCTAGGTATTAGAAGAAGCAGAATGGCGAGGCAGCTGAAAAGTTTCGAAGAAGAATTTCTGCGTGGTATCGTTATCATTTCGGGCCCCAATATCTCGAGATGCCATGCGAAATTGCTGGGATCTCTAGTTGTGATTTAGTTTTTTAAGCGAGCTGAAGATGACAACTGAACCACCGGAAGCGTTCAGCTAAGCCGAAAAGAACGGTGGCAACGGCGCTCGCACTCGGTATTTGGGATCAGAAGGCACAACCTCGGAAATACGTGACTATCAAGTCTTCGTGCGTTCCTTAAATCGAAGACGATAGCTCGTACCAATCTGTTCCAGCCGTTCTCGACAAGACATATGAGCCACGACTTGAGTAATCGGGAAATGGAGTCGAGGGCTGTATCGATCAGTGATCATGATCTCTCGTTTCTCTGATTTTGCATTCAAGGGTTGTGATATCGATATCATGTCATCGTGGACAATATAAAGATGCAAAATAAGAGTTGTCAACTGATGCCCAATTTAGCTTGCCGGGGCTTATACGGCTGCGCGCCCCGAGCACGTGGGGCGCCCGTACTTTCTGATCCGTGCTCGGATGGAAGAAAATGGTGCACCTGCTGCCGCAGGTTTTTCCTGACATCAAACATCAGGATGAAGCCGAACAAAAGCGCCTCGGCGAGATCACCGCTGCCGTCGCTCGGGCACGTCTGCGAAATCACTTTCGCATGATTTTTTACTTGCCCGCGAAGCGCGACGTGTACACGGCCAATATGGCGACTTGGGATATGACCCGGCCGTCGCGGAAGCCGTCTCGAAGGCGACTGCGAGCCTGGACATGATGTCGAAGTATCCCAGCTTTCATTGCTCGACGCTGGTAATCACTGGACATTACGACATGAACGTCGCACCGCTGACTGCGTGGAACATGGCTCACGCCATTCCCGGCGGAAGTTAGTCTACCTTGAATAGAACGGGCACTACCCTCTCATGAAGAGACGGATAAGTATGTGCAGGTTATCGAGGAATTCCTGAAGGGCAAGTAGCCACCTCCTCGACAATGCTGAGGATGACAGGATGTTTAGGATCGTCGTTAAAACCTACCTTATAGCAATGCTGACGATGCAGTTCATATGCTATACCGACATCGGTATGTGAAAAGCACTTCTGTGAATAAGAGGCGGACGGTTCGTCGTATAGATCAAACGTAATTTTGTGTCCCGTCTTACGAATCAATCCCGACCTTTATATTCGGATTATTTCGTGCTTGCCACGGGGCAAGCTATAGAGAAGCTGATCCGCCGACAACTTTGGACCGAGCGACCTTTGAACAGCATCGACAGCCTGTAGTGCCCACTGACGAGCGTTTCGGGTCAGGCTGAAGACTGTGAAGAAGTTTGGACGCTACTCCGCCGATCTTCGCGCGAAGACGACGAAATATCCTGGAGCTGATTGAACTTGGTTGCTCACCTTTTTCCTCCTTGAGGTGTGACCATTTCCATCCTTAGAGGTCTCCCCGTAAAGTGGGCAATAGGCTATTGCACACTTTGTGCGTTTTGAGCCGTTCCCTCCACGGGTTCGGCCAAAGTCCGCTCGGCAATAGACCCCAGATGCCCAAGCTGGTTTCTCGAACAGTCCACACTTGGCTTCCGATTCCGCTAAGCTCTAGAACAACAAACGTTGAGGCGGTAGAGCACGATCCCAACTCGTTGCTGAACTGGCATCGCTCACTCATCACCCTTCAGCGAAGCAATCCGAGCCTTTGCGACGGCCACATGGTTTTCTTGAACCCGGAAGGCCCGAATGTGTTGAGCTTTGTGAAATGCGCCTTCAGGAGGGAAACCGACACCGGTCGCAATGAAACTTGAGTCCAAATACAGCAATGCTTTCGCTCGATCTACATGGCACAGGCATTCGAGCGGCAAACCGAAGACGCTTCTCTCCAATTTGCCAACCCAGTTGGAGTCTACCTTTTGCGTCCGCTAATTTGGCTCCTTTCCAGGTCGATCGGAAGCGTGCAGTGAGGATAGTTTGTGTCTTTGGCTCAGGAGGAACACACACGAGCAGGTAACAGATCTGCCGCACCTAGAGTGTTTGATCGGCTGCCTTATCGAGAACCGCGTCCTTTGCGGCGCGGCTCAGACTGATGCGAAAATCTCCGGCATGACGTAACGCGAACGCAGGCGGTGAAGTTGGGGCGGTAATCGCGAAAAAGTCCGCACGCTCCACATCTCGAGAACGAATGCGGGCCGCCCATCCATTGCCATAGGAGCGATCTCAACATGGCTCATCTCAAGGTGGCGCAGATGTCGCAGGAAAAATCCATGCGCTGGCATGGGACCGAATACACCCGGATCCGGATACTTGTCCACCCCCTCAGGCGGCACGATCTTTCCCTGCTCCGGGCTAATCCCGCCCTTGTGCTGTATGTAGAAGTTTGCGATCTTGATGTCTTCGATCGGGTGGCCCGGAATCCCTGAGAGAATGTTGCCGATGCTCGCGTCTGAGTTATAGGACACGATGTTAGGGACGAGTATGCGACGCAGCGCGCCCACTCCCGTTGAATCTTTCGGTCCGCGAAGTCGCGCACCGAGGCGAAAGAGCAAAGGCCCATAGATCAGGTTGCGCATGCTGATGTTGGAGATGGTAATGTCTTCGCACACAGCTCCATCTTCACTTTCGAGCGAAAGGCTGTTGCAGCCCTCGAAGACGCAGTTTGTGATCGTGATGTTTCTGAATCCGCCATTCGACTCTGTCCCGCACTTGATGCGGCCGGTACGATAGATGTTCTCGCCCGACGGAAAAATTTTGTAGCTTCCGTCGAGTACACTGCCTAACTGGTAGGGGCCCGTGACCGTACACCCTGTGATGATGACGTTGGGCGAGAACGGCTTCTATTGCGTAATCCTTTTGACGCGTCTGAATATCTTTCCTCGGCCTAATGGGTTTTTGAGGTCTGAGATCGGCTCTCTATTCTGATGGATGCAGACCTTGGCAGAAGTTCATAGCTCACGAAGGCGAGCTTCGAGCTATCTGGAGACCAAGATGGCACGTTGATTGTGCCCTGACCACCGAACAGCTTCGCCAACAGATGAACCTTCTTGTCGGCGATCGACATAAGATAGAGCGCTACATCTTTGTTTGGCGGATGACCGTTGACAGTCTTCTCGTAGGCGAGAAAGACCATCCACTTTCCATCGGGTGAGATATGTGGAGACCAGTCATTGGTAGAATCCGAAATCACCTGTTCTTGATTGCTTCCATCTGCGCGCATGCGCCAGATTTGCATCGAACCGGTGCGCTCCGAATTGAAGTAAAGGTATGCCCCATCGGGAGAATATTCAGCCCCATCGTCAAGACCCGGTGCTGTCGTCAGACGAGTCTCAGCTCCACCTTCAACTGGAATTGAGTAAATATCGAATTCGCCGCCGCGCTGCGACGTGAAGGCAAGAGTCTTTCCGTCAGGAGACCATCCATGCCAGTAAGAAGGGCCATCCGAAGTAATTCGCCGAGGCGTGCCGCCATCTATTGGAACGATGTAGATATGAGATTGCTTCCCCTCGCTCTGATCGCTGATTGCGATTAACTTGCCATCAGGAGATAGGCCATGATCGTTATTGCAGCTGTTTTGCGGGGCGGTTGCAATGAGGATGGGTTCGCTCTCGTGAAGGTTCAGCCTGAAAATCTTGCCGTCACGATTGTAGAGAAAATAGCCATCCCTCGACCAGTTCGGCGCTTCAAGGTGCCCCGGAGTGACGTATTCAACATGACGATCGGTGGAGGCAATCGTTACGGTCTCGAGCGTACTAATGAGCGTCGGACTTTCAACTGTCTGCATAAGCTTGCTCAGCTTGACGTTTGAGAAAGTTGCGCGTTCCACGACATCCTTGTCGTGAGCGGAGACGCCGATGCCGATGTAGAACGGTCCGGTGAATCCTAGTTTTGTGGAGGCTCCCGCGGGTTGAAGTTTACCGTCTTTTCCAGAGATGAATGCGTAAAAGTAGTCGCCTCGCTTTTCGAGTCTCACGGTGTGGGGCGCCGACACATTCGATTCCACCTCGTGGGTGTTTCCGCCCGTCTCATCCCGATACTGAAAAGACGTAAGTCCGTCTCCATGTCTCGCAATGTCGACGGCCTTTGAGTTGCCATCGAGACTCTGTCGGATCATCAGAACAGCCTTCCGATGATTGTTACCGGCTGTGCCCAGGAAAGCGATATCCGCCGTGATGGAAATGTCGCCGGATATCTTGGTCCAAACGAAGTGAAAATCGTCTTCGCCGAACCACATGTTCTCTCCGCTTCCCGCAATCGTATAGCTATGGTTCGTGGGATAGTACTCTGCCGACCCAGCATGAAGCACGGTTCCGACATCCTGATGTCCTTCGAATATGCCGAGAGTTTGTGCTTTGGCGAAGACGCGGGAACCCGACAACGCAAGTGCTACAACGCAGCTCGGAAGCATGAACAATCGACGAAACGCTATCTTCATTTCTTCCATCCTATGTGCGGTATCTTCAGCACTGGCTTGTCTTTTGCAGATGAGATCTGGAGCTTAGCAATCTAGCGAGGTGCCAGTTTGTTACAGCGTTTTTCCTGATCCGTTCGCAAACGATGAAACGTCAGATGTTATCCTCTGGCTCTCGCGTGTCTGGCGGACCGATCTGTCTTGTCGTCCGTTACCTTCACCGTCTGTGTAGTGGCGTTCCAACCGCGAATTACAATCTCCGCTTTATCCTTCAAGGCTCCCGCTGGGCACTCGATCTCGACGAGTCTCGTCTCGCCAGGAAGGAGGGAGATATAGTTATCGGAGAAATACGCGGGCAGAATGCGTGTCTTATCTTTGACCGAGATGAGGGTGAGTTTGTTGGCGAGGCTGACGACACTACCTGGATTTGTCAGCTGTACCCTAAACTGTGCCATCTCATCTTTCGTAGCCGAAGTGGCACTCGCCTGCAAAGTAGATTTACTCAAGCGCGTCAACTCGCGATAAGAAGAAGCCTTTTCGCCAAGCCAATAGATATTCTGCGATACCACTTTGCCTGTGGAGTCAGACAACTCCAACTTAACTATCACCATTCCTCGACCGAGCAGAGGAGCGAGATCCAGCTTGAGGCTACCCGCAGATGCATCCACACTCACATCCTTCTTTTCCTTCGCTTGAACGAGAAGAGTGTTTGCCAGGGAATATACCTTTGCGCTAACAGTCATAGCTTTCTGCGAATCTCTGGTCGTGTTGATAACGTCAACCTGGTAGTTCAACAGATTGAGTTGAACGTGCAGCGGTTCGCAGGCTTTCATCGTTCCGTAGAAAGACGCTTGGGTGTCATAATCGGAGCTCAATATCTGCCACATGGTGCTTGGCCAGGCAGGCTGCGTCATCCACAAGAGCCGTCCGCTGTTTGGCGTCCATAGGTTCGCATTCATCCCTTCGAAGATGGCCCGGTGATTGACGTAGTTCAACATCTGCGCCTTACGCTCAAAGTCTTCAAGACTGACGGGAGCGCCGAATTCGGATTGAATCTCCGCCATGAACGATGCGACGTCGCCATTTCCGCTCTGATGCCAATCGTGATAAGCCCATGCATCACCGATGGGCCACTGATCCTCTTTCGCTGTCGTGCTTTCGAAAGATTCAAGGGTAGACATCGAAGGCGTGCCTGTCTCCACCGAAAAGCCGCGATTGAGTGAAGAGAAGTAGAGTGCGGGCGACTGGTAGCTATACGGCCCGCTTCCCTGCAGGTTGACCTGATTAGAGCTAGGCGAATAATACCGGGTTCCATCGAGCGTGCGAACCAACTCGTCAAGACCCATATTGATGATTGGCTGAGGCACTCCTTCATTTCGCCCGCACCACAAGACGATCGAAGGATGATTTCGGAAGCGCTTGATCGTGTCGCTTGCGTTTGCGAGAAAGAGCGCGGGGTCTTCGGCTTCGATGTTGTAGTTCTGAGTCGACTCCCAGAAGTCGTTCCAGACAAGCATGCCGTACTCGTCTGCCAAGTCATAGAATGTCTCTTCTGTACTTTGTCCAACCCAGTTACGAATGATGTTGAGATGAGCATCGCGGTTGAGTCGGAAGAATGGCTCCAGGTGTTCGCGTGAGACGCGCTTGCGCGAATCATCCATTCCCCAGTTTCCACCTCGAGCCGCAATGCGAACTCCGTTCACTTTGAGGACGAGATACGGGCCGGCACCGGTTTCGGCAATGGATTGGATGGAAGGCGAAAGCTCCGATCCCGTTGCAAGCGAAGCTACATGGGACTGATACCTACCAATGTTATCGTCCGGAATATGAAGCGCTGCAGCATCGGCGGAGGGAATCTCCCGCATTCCTTCATGGCTTACGTCGATCATCGGTTTCGCTATTCCGCGAGCAGCGGTCGGCGAAAACTCAACGCGACGAAGATGTCCAGCACTGTCAAGGAGACTAAGTTCGTAGCTTATCTCACGGACGCCAAAACGAACATCTTTGAAATCGGATATGCCGGTGTCTCCAGTATTGCGAAGTGAGAGATTCAAGTGATAGAGGTACGGCTCGCCGTAGCCGTTTGGCCACCACAGGTGAGGATGCTGCATGACAAGTTGAGGAAACTCTGCCGGTAGAAACCGAACTTCGTTTTCACCTGGGGCCAGCGTTACCGTCTTATGAAGATAGATATCTTTGATGGAAGCGTCCACTATCGCCTCTATCGGTTGGCTTAGGCGATTCGTGACGGGTACATCGATCTCGACTGCAGCGTGCGAAATATCGTGATTCTCGAAAGAGGTCACAACCTGAGCATCACCCAACTTCAGACTCCCGGTCACAGTGAGTGTCACAGGCTGCCATATGCCGCTGTTTCGATCCCTGATGGCTGGAATCCAATCCCAGCCTTCAGTCGCCAGAAAGGTTGGACCGTCTAGTTCCATCGTTCCACCGTTTTCGCCGGGGCCGCCCAAAACCGATTGCTCCTGGGGTATACCAGGATGTGGAGGGGGGGAGATCCGAATGACTAAAACATTTTTTGTGCCAGGCTTCAGCAAAGAGGTCACGTCAAATGTGCCGCGGCAAAAAGCTCCCTTCACAGAGCCGAGGAGGGTTCCGTTTAGCCACACCAAAGCTTTGTAGTTGATTCCCTGAAAGGTGAGTTCCACGTGATGGGCGCCGTGGTCTCTTAAGTCACTTAGGGAAGCCGGAAGAATAAATTCGTTGCGATACCAGTAGTCCTGCTTATTAAGTGACTCGGGAATAGCCAGGTTATTGAGGCCGAAGTCAGGGTCGGGATAGATCCCATCGTCGATCATCGTCGTGAGCACGGTGCCCGGCACAGTAGCCCGCATCCAATCGGCCCCATTGTAAGTGGCCTTAGCAAGGGTTGCACCATCGGCTTCAACCTTGGGAGCTTCGCGTAATGTCCACCCATCCGAGAAGGCCCACTGCTGCGAGGCCGTCTGGATGAGAGAGTCGCCTACGGGTGCTCTCAGCTTGACAGTAGGACGAGAAAAAGAAGCACGGCTTCTGGGCAAAGTAGAGGGGTCTTGGGGTGCGCGATATCCCGCCTGGGCGCGAGTCTGGAGCGGCCACGGCTTCGAACCTTCTTCGAAGTTGATCAACGAGAAGTCAGGTGGCATTTCATGAAATTGATGAATTTCGGCATCTAAGAGCGCACGTCGGGCGACGGTGAACGCAGCGATCTCTCCTCCGAAGTGTTTTCCCGAAGACTCTACGGCGAAGGACGGGGCCATCTGCAACAGAGGTTTTACGCTGCCGAGGACCAGATCACCGGTCGCAACCGATTGTCCATCGCTGTAGAGATGAAACTGATGGCCATCAAACGTTGCAGCAATCAGATGCCACTCGCCTACGGTTGCTTTCATCGCTCCCACGAGAAGACTGCCGCTGCCGACGCTTAATGTTACTTTGCCTGCATCTATGCCCAAGTAGCGATACGATTCATCCGTTGTTGCTCCAAGCCCGGCAACAAACTCAGGTCCCTCGACCGGTTCCGCTGTCTTGATCCAGCAGTATAGAGACCAAGGAGAATCCGCAAGCAGGATAGAGTCATGGGTGTTGCTGATTGGCTTTCTCAAGCCAACTCCGTCGGCAAGAAAGACTCCGCTATACGGTCCGTACTGTGGGGGATCGTTTGAGGTTACAGACTGCGCGAGAACATTTCCAGGGAGCACACAAAGAACAACCGCCAAAATGAGAAGCTGCGATCTTCTTCGCGCACAAGCAAGAGAGGAAGGCTTGGATCGAAAGGTTTTAGGAGTGGTACGCATCATTAAGGGTGAACTCCTTAGGCGCGATAACGATATCATAAGTTCTGAGCGCTTTGCTTGGGAACTCACGGCTAAGCTGCACTAAGAGAAAGACGCTGAATTTTTGTGGATCGCACGTGGTTTAGCAATGTCCCGACGGTTGCAGCCGCACGACTGCCGAATCACCAAATCTACCGGCATCACGATTTGTTGTCCGGAGAGAGACACTTCCTTATGTTCCAGTCTCGCAAACAGCAGCTCGGCTGCCACCCGGCCGAGCTCATGTGAGGGCTGGCGAACCACGGTAATAGCAGGCACGAAGATGTCAGCCATTTCCAGATCATCAAAGCCGATGAGAGCAACGTCATCCGGAATCCGGATGTTCAGTTTAGAAAACGCATGCAGTGCATGTCTCATGACAAAGTTATTGCTCACGAAGAACGCTGTAGGCTTTTTGCGTCCCGACATCGCTTTTTGGATGAGGATCCGGGTAGCCTCTTCGGTAACAGCCCCAAAGTACTGATCCGGGGTCAGGTTAAACTGCAACATCGCTTTTTTATAACCTTCGTGGCGTGCCCGGATGGTGTAGAGCTTGTCGGAGAGTCCAAGACAACAGATTCTTTTATGTCCATGATCGATCAGGTGTTTTACCGCCTCAATCGCACCTTGCTGATTTTCCACCAAAACACTATTGAAGCGATGGCCTCGAATTGGCCGATCAAGAGTGACGATATGAGTTGAGTGGAACTCCGGGCGATCAAAACAGGACTTTCCAATCGCTGCGGGGATGACGGCAAGTCCCTCCACATGGTTCAAAACCATCAAGTTGGCTTCTGTAAATTCGATATTAGCGTCCTCATCGGAGGTGCTTACGCTGACGGAGTATTGGTGTTGTTTAGCAACAAGACTGATCGCATGAGCGCACGTCGAGAAAAAGGGGTCGTAAAAGTTCGGAACAATGATGCCGATGGAGTTCGACTTGGCCTGGCGTAGCGAACGCGCAATCGGGTTCGGCTGATAATTAAGCTTTTTGATCGCCTGGTAGACGCGCGTCTTGGTTGCTTCATTGACAGGGGCACTCCCGTTAAGGACGCGAGACACAGTCATCGTGCCCACGCCTGCCAACTTTGCCACATCACTCATCTTTGCTTTTTTGGCGAGCAATCGAACCTCTTTCAAAGTGGCTCCAGACTAACGTGTGTCTGCGCTTCGCGTTAAGAAAAAAAGCTGGGACGCGCTAAAAATCGCAGGCGGCGGTCGACAAACAGCTTGCCGTCCCAGGAAAGCTGTCACGTTTTCTCTCCACCTCCCAATGCGAGTGACCGGTAAGGACCTTGATACAACTCGACTTTGTCAGACTATCGATATCGATATCACGGTCTGGGCTTCTGAGGAGATCTTTACCGACCGAGCCTTGAAATGGAATTCTGGTTATATATTTCGCCTGCGCTGAGGTCGGAAATTCCTCATGAGACAGCTAGTTCGTGTGAAATTCGTCGACTTTGACTTTTTAGGACCAAAGGTTTTCATTGTCCACTAAAAAATAATTAGACATTTTTATTGACAGAAATCTGCTTCAGGTTCTATCGTTCGTCGGTCTCCTGATATCGATATCATGAAAAGTCCTAATCGGATGACGAAGAAAGAACGACGGGACGACCGTTTACTTACTGGCTCCCGCAACAGATGCAACAGAAACTGTGAGGACAGAGATGACAATCAGAAAGCTAGTGCTGTTGAGCGCCTGCTGTGCGCACCGATGTTTGGCCAAAGCCCCACCGGGGCTCTTGAGGGTGTCGTGTCCGATAGCACGGGCGCTGTTATTCCCGACGCGAAAGTGACTGTAACTAATACGGCCACCAACTCTTCCAAAGTGCTCTCCACCGACAGGAGTGGGCGTTTCCAGGTGCCTCTTCTTCCTCCCGGGACATATAGCGTTCAAGTTTCCGCGCCCGGATTCAAACAAGGACGACAAGACAACATCAATGTTGAAGTGTCCGAAAATCATCCCGTTGACTTTGCATTGTCTCCGGGGGGAGCTAACCAGACGGTTGAGGTCAGCACCACTGCGAACCTTGAGATAGACACGTCCTCGACCGGAGCGGTCATCACCGAGAAGAGAATTGTCGATCTGCCCCTTAATGGTCGAAATCCTTTTGATTTTGCTGGACTCGCGCCTGGCGTGAATATCACAGGTAACTCGAATGGCGCTTCGACGCCCCACATCTCGGGTTCACGTAATGCAAACAATGAACAGCTTTTGGACGGACAAACGAATATTCTGCCCGAGAACAACGTCGGCAATAGTTCCAGCGCCTACACGCCTATCGTCGACTCCGTGCAGGAATTCAACGTGCAGACGAGCGTACTACCCGCCGAATATGGGAGATTTTCAGGAGGTGTCATCAGCCTCATCACGAAATCCGGCACCAACCAGCTTCACGGCACGGGCTTCATCTTTGCGAGAAATTCAGTGTTTGATGCCCGGAACTACTACAACAATGGCGACGTGCCGCCAGTAAGTCGCTACCAGGAGGGAGGAACTTTAGGCGGTCCATTGGTTATTCCTCACGTATACAACGGTCATAACCGTACCTTTTTCTTCGTTGCCTACGAAAAATCGAATCTCACTCATGGGGACACTGCGAACTTCCTGGTGCCGACGGAGGCAGAACGCGCTGGCGACTTCTCGGCCTCGGGCTCAACTATCTACGACCCGACCACAGTAACCTCCTCAATCGACCCAAAAACTGGAGCTACGGTCTTCAATCGCACCCCCTTCTCGTATCAAGGCAGGAAGAATGTGATCGATCCGGCTCGATTTAGCAAAGTCGCGATCAGCTCGCTCGCTTACTATCCAAAACCAAATGTGGCCGGGAACGGATACAACTTCACATCCACCGGAACCGACACTGACAGCTACTATCACTTCGACACGAAGATCGATCATAATTGGACGCCCAACTGGCACACCTTCGTTCGCTTTTCTCATTACGCGGACTTCAATGTACCGTTCAGCGACTTTAATAATGTTGCCTCTGAAGGATACGGAGGTCCGACGACTTCAGGCTCTTACAGTCTTTCTTACGACAACACCTTTACCTTCTCGCCCACACTTTTGGGAGAAATTCGCTATGGCTTGAGCCGTTCGTCTTCAGTGCGCTTACCCTTCGGAGGGTCGTTCCCGCTTACCAGCCTCGGTTTCCCGCAAAACCTTGCTGATGTCGCTAACGTTCAGGTCTTTCCTAACTACAACTTCGGCAATGGCTTCTCGAGTCTCGGTTCGAGTGGCTATGTTGCATTGCTCGAAAATCCGCTTGCGCACGATGTGAACGCTAGCATCATCAAGATCACCCATGGCAACTCACTCAAATTTGGCGGCGAGTTTCGCAAACTGTTTCTCAACTTCCACCAGTACGCTCAGCCTTCCGGCAGTTACACCTTTGGACAAAGCTGGACGCAGGCGCAACTCAATAACAATCAGGGCAGTTCCGACGGGAACAGTTTTGCAGACTTCCTGCTTGGGCTGCCGGAGAACGGATATATAACGCATGACATCACGACCGCACAGGCATCCTCGTACTTCGCTCTGTACGCACAAGACGACTATAAAGTGAACAGCCGACTTACGCTCAACGCTGGTCTGCGTTGGGATGTCGAACGTCCTCGAACCGAAAGGCATAATCAGTTCTCTTATTGGGACATCAATGCGCAGTCTCCTATTCAAGGAGCGGTCTCAGCAACCGGAGTGTCGGCTGCCCTTTGTCCGGCATGTTCTAATCTCCGCGGAGCGCTAAACTTCGTTGATCAGCCCGGTTCACCCTATGGACGCAGGCAAGCTCCCACGCAATGGAAGGGATTTGCTCCCCGAGTTGGGGCGTCGTTTTCTGCTAACGAAAAGACTGTCATCCGTGCTGGGTTTGGGATCGTCTATGCTCCTTCTTCTCTGCAGGCGGCAGGCACTACAGGAGATGCGGGCACACAGGGGTTTGCGGGTCAAACTAACTTCTCCTTCACCCACGATCAAGAACAGACCATCAACACGACCCTGGACAATCCAGCCAAAGATGGATTCAGCTTGCCGCAGGGTGTCGCCGGCGGCCCGGGCACTTACCTTGGAAATGCGATAGGGGATTCGTTCTTTAGTTCCGTGCGCAACCCATATTCGATCCAGACGAACTTCAACGTGCAAAGGTCGTTGCCGCTCAACACCGTTCTCGAGGTTGGCTACGTTGGTAATCGCGGCCTCTTCCTTCCCGACGGCGATCCCGGTACGCCCTACGATCAACTCACCACAAACTACCTTACGCTCGGCGATCATCTGTTCGATCAGGTCGCGAACCCCTTCTACGGAATCATCACAACCGCTGGCTCGAACCTTTCGAATCCCACTGTCTCCCGGAATCAATTGCTTCGCCCATTTCCGCAGTACTCCAATGTATCGTCGGTGCGCAAACCGGATAAGCAGTCGAACTATCAGGCTCTCACGGTGAAGGTCGACAAACGGTTCTCACAAGGTCTTACCGTCTTAATCGCATTTACGGGATCGAAGACCCTAGATACCGCTTCGGCAGCTGTAAATTATCTTGGGCCTCAAAGCGCCACCTTCGCAAATCAATACAATCCGAACGGAGAGTACGCGGTATCAGCCTATGATGTATCCCGGCAGCTGGTCTCGAGCTTCTCTTATGAGCTGCCGTTCGGGCGCGGGCGTCACTTCCTCTCAGGGTTGAACGGAATCGGCAACGTGTTGCTCAGCGGATTCCAGGTCGATGGAATTGTCAACTGGAACACTGGTACACCCGTGGTGCTTGGTGCGCTGTCGTCGGATAAGACTGGTCTCCTTGGGGGAGGTCAACGCCCAAATCAGGTGCTCCGGAGTGCTAAGCTCTCTCATCAAACAAATAGTGAGTGGTTCAACACGGCGGCATTTGCACTCCCAGACCAGTTTGTCATTGGCAACGCACCTCGCACGTTGCCGAATGTACGCAATCCGGGCTTTACCAATGCGGATCTCTCGATCTTCAAAAACACTTACATTGGCGGGAAAGAGCATTACAACCTGCAGCTTAGGCTTGAAGCGTTCAACGCGCTCAACCATCCCTACTTCGCAGCTCCGGATGCAACCTTTACAGACGGTTCGAACTTCGGCAAGGTTACAGGCACCAACGGCGATCCACGCGATGTTCAACTTGCAGCGAAATTCATCTTCTGAAACTAGGCAGCAGGCTGGCCCCGATAAAATTTCCCTTGGGGCCAGCCTAATCGCTACTTATCCCAAAGCCACACTCCATACTCGATTCGAGAAACAAAATTCAATCTATGGTCTCAGAAGCATTTCAGTCGCGTTTAGTCAATCATTGCGAGTTTGCTGGTCAGCGATGCAATCTCGATCGCCGTCAAGTCATCTCTTCAGGGCAGCCTTCCGGTCTGCCCTCCTTTTGATAGCCATTACATTTCGCTGCAAGCGGCTATGGTCGCATAAACGACACGCATGCTTCACATGCGCATGTGCGCTGCCATCTCAACTGGCTCGTGAAAGACAGCATCATCGCAGAGCGGTATTCAGGAGGCTGGTGTTGAAGAGCATCTTTCGAGTTTGTGTTCTTGCGTTGTTTTCCAGTGTTCTTCATGCGAAGACCGTTGTATTTTGGCAACCGGGCTTTCCTACTGTGGCCAGCGAACCAGTGGACCAGGCTTCTCTGCGCACGACCCTCAGCGAGATGAGTCCAGTGTTCGCAGACATCTCTGTCCTGAAGGAACCAAGCACTCTATTAAACGCGGACCTGCTCGTTCTACCGTACGGCTCTGCGGTACCGGCAGATGCCTGGAAGACTATTCAGAAGTATCTCGAAACTGGAGGCAACTTGCTGCTTCTGGGGGGAGAACCGCTTCATGTACCGGTGAGCATGACCGCTCAGGGCTATGAGGCATCAAGACCGCAGGATAGCTATGCGCGCGTGCTCGGACTGCGCCATGTCTACGAAGTTCCGATGCCAGTGGAAGCCTTCTTTACCTGGAGATCGGGCTATAATTTTGGATCTCCGCCCCAGGTAAAAGCGAAGCGTTTCTTCGCCGTTGAAGGTCGCCTGAACGGTCTTGGTTACATGAAAGATTCTGCCGGCCAGCTTGTCGCCGCTCCAGTGATCGTGATCGATCATACGAACGGCCCAATGCGCGGAAGCCGAAGTGTTGCATTGGACTTCACTCCGGAGCCCGGCTACTGGTCTAGTACTGACGGGATGGCACTCATTCGACAGTCTGCCGACTACGCGCGTCACGGAGCAACTGATTTCTCCGTGGAATCTCTCTTCTCTCTGCTACGTCCTGGAGAGTCGCCGCAGCTGAGCTTGCATCTTCATCGCCACGCCGCGAACCTAGAAGATGGTGAGGCAAAAGTGGAACTCCTATCGAACGGCAAGGCTATCGAATCTGCTACGCTTCATCTTTCCGAAGCGGACATCATCGAGATGCCCGTCTCCTTTCATACGCCGCTTGCTCCCGGCTTCTATCAAATCTCGGCTACTTACACTCAGCATCAGCAGCTTCGCGAGTTCTACCAGAACGGCGTATGGGTGTCGCCTCCAGATGCGTTGCAAGGCGGTCCCTCCTTGGGAGTGCACGGCGACTTTTTGACAAAAGATGGAGTGCCTTTCTTTCCGGTCGGGACGAACTACTTCACTACAGAAGAGAATGGCTGGGACTTCTCGGGCCCACGAAATGCCGCGGTATGGGAGCGCGACTTCGCAGAGATGGAGGCACACGGTGTTAGTTTCGTAAGAACTGGTGTGTGGATGCCTAATGCCAGGTTTATCGATGGCGATCTCGGAGGCGCAAATGAGCGCTTTCTACGCAATCTTGAAGCGTATCTGCTCTCCGCGCAGCGACACAAGATCGCAGTCAATTTCACATTCTTCGCATTCTCGCCAAAGTCGGGGAACCAGAGGCAGGACAACAGTACCGCTACGGCTCCCAATCCATTCCTCAACACAGATTCCGTGCGCGCTCAGCAAGCGTATGTCCGCTCGGTCGTGGAGCGTTTTCGCGATGTTCCCTGGCTCTCCTGGGATCTGATCAACGAGCCTAGCTTCTCCAATCCAAGCCATATCTTCAAGGGAAACTATCCGAACAACGATCCCGATGAGATCGCCGCATGGCACAGTTGGCTTCGACAACACTATGCAACTCTCTCAGCGCTGGCAGACGCCTGGTCGGTCACACCAGAGCAGCTTGGAGCGTTCGACAATATCCCGCTTCCATCGATAGCAGACACGACCTATGAGAGATACGGAAATCAAGCGCAGGTCCGAGCGCTCGACTACAACCTCTTCGCACAGGACTCCTTCAGCAGTTGGGTAAGATCGCTTGTCTCTACCATTCGAAAAACAGGAAGCACCCAACTGATTGATGTTGGGCAGGACGAAGGTGGCGTCACTGATCGCGTCCTCAATCAGTTCTATGCCGACGCCGGAGTTTCGTTTACGACAAACCATACTTACTGGCGCGATGATGCGTTGCTTTGGGACTCCGTCGTCGCAAAACTTCCCGGCATGCCGAATATCACCGGAGAGACGGGCTATCAGCCGGCGTGGACACCAGATGGAACATGGCGCTACGACGAGCTCACAGGAGTTGGCTTGACGGAGCGCAAGTGGGCACTTGGATTTGCCGACGGTAGCAGCGGAGCCATGCAGTGGGATTGGGCGAGAGAGGTGGACTTTGGCATGCACCGCAGCGACGGATCGGCCAAGATCTGGGAAAACATGATGCGCGATCTGGGACGGTTTAGCGAGGCGGCGTCCCCCCATGCAACCGCCCTAATTCCACCGCAAATCGCGCTCGTCCTTCCCCAATCCATGCAGATGTCCGTTCTGAACTCGTATGCGCTCGAGGCTCAACAAACCGCTGTTCGTGCCCTTTATCAACAGGCTCACGGGCAAGCGTATGCCGTCGGTGAGTATCAGATCGACAAGCTGGGAGATCCAAAACTCATCTTGCTTCCCTCGCCGATGGGTCTCACGGAACAGGCATGGAGCGTCATAGAACAAAAAGTACGGGAAGGGGCAACGTTGCTGGTCACGGGACCGTTTGATGGCGATGCTCATCTTCATCCCACCCATCGTCAAGACGAAGTTGGCTTGCACTACACCACGGAGCCGCTGGGTCTGAGGGAGCAGAGAGTGCGTTGGCCGGGCGGCGACGATCTCTACAGCTTCGGCGGTCAACTAACGACCGTGCTGATGAATGCGAGGCTCGACGATGGACAAGATTGGGACGAGGTGCCGCTCGGAAAGGGGACCATACTCTTCTCTTCCCTTCCGTTGGAGCTTGGCGGAAATCTACAAGCGCTCGGTCGCGTATACTCTTATGCGATGCAGAAGGCGAAGGTTTCGCCGTCCTACACAATTGCTCAGAACGATCCAGGGATTTTGATCTGTCCGACGTCTTATCTGGACGCCACCCTTTATGTTCTTACATCCGAAACACGAGAGCGCGTTGTTGTGTTTCGAGATGTCCGGAGCGGGAAAGAGTTTTCGGGTCAGTTGGCCGCTGGACGGGCGGCTCTCTTTTTGGTGGGAACTGACGGAAAATTGATCGCAAGCTATCACTGGTCACCCGTACCTCCAAACGGGAAATGAGCTACCTAAGATACACCGGCCTGCTTGTTTAACTAGAACCCTCGTTTTAAGCGCAACATATTTTTCGTGAAGCCGATAGTCCGTTGCGCACCCCTTATATTAGCGAGTGGGCGGAAACGCACCAAATTACGCAAGTTATTCAAATAAAAATAAATAAGATGCTGACTGCACCGTATTTGCATCGCGACGAACTCAGTTCGGGTCGCTTCCCTGATCTCAAATCATTGAAAACAAATCGGATACTTGGTGCCGGGATGGGAATCGAACCCCCATGGAATTGCTTTTGACGGATTTTGAGTTCCGGAGATACCGTATGTCTATGATAATAAGCGTAATCGAGCGTAATTAGCGAACCAGCTAAACCCATTCCTACCTGTAATTTAGCGTAGCTTGCCGAAATTAGTGCGAACTGACGTCTGTACCCGAGATATTGGCTACGACGACGAAGCTTCTTCAGAGAAAAGTTCTCCTCGTCATCTTAGCGAGCGAGAAGCTTCCTGCTTGTCGGAGATTTGCCCGCGAGGACGTGTTCCGCGAACCCTGTCACAGCCATACGAGCCATCTCGCGTTCTCCGGCACTCGGGTTGACACTTGCTTGCGCCCCGTATCGCGATTCCAGCTGCTTCGCGACCTCCGATCCCCCAGCCCGATCGTCGCCAGCGCCCCTGCACTTCGCACGATAAATCTTCGTCTGTCCATGCTCTCCTATCCACTGCCATGGGACCAACTCCGCAGCTAAGCTAAATCCCTCAGATCCAAGCACGAACGATCAGCCACAGATTCAAAGACAAGCGTACGGAACCTTACCTTTCTTGAGCTGCCCCCATGCCGGTTGAGCACGGTTTCCTCACTTGCTCGATACAGCGTTAGATGTTCGAGCAGAACCCGGTGGATCTGCTGAATGATCAGGCCGGCCCCGGACCGAAAGCCACAATCTCAGTGAGCAGCTTCTCAATGAAATAAGTCCCACGCCGGCTACAGCGATCGTGGTCAATGCGAGACCGGCCCACGCTAGAAGTCTCTCGCCAACCCCTGGAACATGCTGGCAATAACGAATCAGAGCAGAAGCGAGCGCCGCACTGGGAAAGGTGTAAGCCCACCAGGCGACCGATACAGGAAGTGCTCGCACCGCAAGCTGCCATAAGCGCAACACAAGCAGGGCGAAAAACAGGGCCGTGAACAAGATGAACCGATAGACCGCGTCCACGCGGCCCGTAAGTTGCAGCCAGGACAGACACCCGACCGCGGGCGAGGCGACAAAGATCGCTAAGCTCGGGGAGAGACGCTGCGGCAACTTGTCCTCACAGAAGATAAGCCGGTGAAGCAACAGGGGCAGGAAGGCGATCCAGGAGACAAGTCCAACGGTTAGCAAAAACCAGGACGTCTCGTGAAACCCAAGTGGCACACCCGGCAAAGTAGCAGTCACATTGCCGACGATTGGAACCAGCCAAGCCGGCGTGGCGTGCAGAATTTCAGTAGGCTCAGCAATCCATCGCCCCACGAGGGTCAGGAAGAGCACAAGCTGACCGCCTGTGCCTAATGCCCAAAGGAACAGTGCCGCAGATGGCGCTTGGGGAAGGATGGCAGCAGCAACAATCACGACCGCGACCGTGATACAGGCGAAGTTGCTGGCCGACCTGGGATCCCGAAATTCCGCGACTACAATGCTTGGATCGCGTACTGTCTTGATGCCGTACAAGGCGGAGAGGGCGATGAAGAGCATTACGCCGACCGCGATCAACCACTCGCCAATCGCGCGTGGAGCGCCGAGCACGTGACCTGCCGCGCGCCAGGACAGCCCGAGACCGCAGATACCCATAACTGAGCTAAAAGCGATCGCTGGCGGATTGGTGGGGGCGTGCTCGTCCGGTCTTGTTAATGTTTCCATAAGACTCCTAATTCCACCTGGGTTGGATACGAGTCACGCCGCTCATACAACCTTGAGCCGCCGCGTACGGCTGAGGCCTGCTACTAGCTAAGAAACCACCCAACCAATTGTTCCAGAGTCTCTTTGCCCTTTGCCAGGCTCACTTCTGATTCCTGACGATCTCGATTCCACGCGTTGTCAACAATCACGGTCCGAAGATCTCGAACACCTACAAGCTGCAACCAAAAGTCCAAATAGGTTGCTTGGTGATCGAATCGCGACGGCGGTATCGGAGTACCCTCCAGAAAACGTGAACCGCGTGTATAGACGACGATTGCCTTTTCCACATTCAAGATAGGGCCGTACTGTTTGCCGTCGTAGGTAAACAGATAGTTTCGCTGCGATACGAGATCAATCAATTGTTTGAGCTTGTAAGGCAGGCCGAAGTTCCACATTGGAGTTCCTAAGACGATTCGATCGGCGTTCTGAAAGCGCTGGATCAACGATTGAATACGCTCCCATACGTTGGACTCTGCCTCAGTCATCGTTTCGTGCTTCACTGCTTTGTACTTCGCTCCAATTGCCTCGTAGTCGAACTCTGGTAGCCGTTCATGCCAGACGTTCAACGTATCCACAACGATCGAGGTGTTGTCGAATTTGCATGCCTCGATGAATGATTTGGTGAGGCTGATCGAATCGGAAGATTCGCCTCTTGGTGACGACTGAATTTCGAGAAGTTTCACTTGCTCCCTCCGGGTGTGGGACTCCGTGTGGAGTCCGAGTTACTTCGATATCGCACGTGCTGCTTCTTCGATCACAGCAGCAACTTCCTTCGAATGCGAGACGTAGACTGAATGGCTGGCGCCTGCGACTTCTACCGTGTGGCTATGAGCTCGCTTGGCATAAAACCGTTCGAGGTCGGGGTTGATCTTTCTATCCGCCCCCGCGACGACCATCCAACTCGGTTTTTCTCTCCATGCAGGCGTGGTGATTACTGCCTTGAAATTATCCGCGGCATTCGGTACCTGCGACCGCGCCATGAAAGCGGCCTGCTCCACAGAAAGATCGGCTGCAAAGTACTCATGGAACTGGGTGGGATCGAGGTACGTAAAACCATCTGCCGTCTTCTTTATCGCACCAGACTTGCTGAGGTCGCTCGGGAATCGCTTTCCGTCGTCCGCTTCGTTCTCTCCAGCGTCTGGCATGTGCGCTGCAACATACACCAATCCGGCAACCGATGGATCCGTGCCCGCTTCTGTAATTACGGCTCCCCCATAGCTGTGCGCGACAAGGATGCTCGGTCCGGCTTGCAGTGCGAGGACGCGCTTCACGGCGGTCACACCATCATGGAAGGACGTCTCCGGCTCTTGAACGATGCTGACTTTGAAGCCATCCTTGACAAGGTTGTCGTAAACACCCCTCCAGCCCGAACCGTCCGCCCAGGCACCGTGGACGAGGACGATATTTTTCACTTCGGACTGCTGTGCCTGCAGGTTTTGTGTGCTCGATAGGGCAGCACACAACACTGTGGTAAATACGGCGAATCGATTGAACATACTTAACCGCTGTTTCCTTTCTTGTTAAGTTCTGCGGTGCGTTTCAAAGACCAAGAACCGTCACAGCTGGTTGAGGCTGTCATCCAGAGGATGTGTTTCTGTCCTTACGCAACGTTGGACTCTCGGAGCGCGATTTGCGACGCTGATTTGTTCTTATGACCGTGATAGGTGCCGCTAATCAAGGTTGTGGCGGCCTGCGGGGCAATTGGAATCGAAGACATTGGGTCGTGTCTTGCGAAATGCGCAAGACACCCCCATCTTGAAGAGAACGGAATTAAGTTCGAACGATGTCAATCGCGAGTATCTGACGGAAGAGTGAGGCAGCGAAGACACTATGATTACTGTCGCCACCCGTTCACCTGAACACTAATGCTCCAGCGACGTCCGAGCGAATTCACAAAATCGGCGTACAACTGCTGCACTGTTATGACGTGCGAGGGCCAAGCCAATCTCGGATTCCGGCAGTTGATCCGCAATTGCACACACGGCCACCTTAGAGACGATTCTTTTTGCGGCAGATGCTGGGATAATCGAGACGCCCACACCGGCATCGACGAGGGAGATGAGTGTAGGCATCTCTCCTGCTGTTTGGACCACTTTAGGGACGACTCCAGCGCTGCTCAGAATTCCACTCAAAAGATCATGGAATCCAGGAGCGTGCTCCCGCGCATACATGACAAATGGATTCCCTTTGAGTTCGCGCAGACGAATCTCTTTCTTGGCGGAAAGCGAGTGCCATGAAGGTAAGATCGCGACAAATGGTTCCCTGTGAACCGTTGTCACCTCGATCCCTTTGCGATTTTCAATGGGAAGACGAAGAAAGCCTACGTCTAACAGACCATCGTCGATCATTTCCAGTTGAGCGCCGGTCAAGATGTTTCTTATGGAAAATTCAACATCTGGATAGCTCTTCCGAAAGCGTCGCATCAAGTTCGGGACGATCTCAAAACCGGCAGTTGATATAAAACCGATGCGAATATGGCCGAGTTTGCCTGCTGACGCCCACTGAGCTTTCCTCTTGGCAAATTCAAGTTTTTCCAGAGCGACCGCCGCGTCTTCCCGAAACGCCTGTCCAGCCTCTGTAAGCACCGTGCCCTGTCGGTTCCGACTTAGGAGTCGGATACCCAATTCGTCCTCAAGGGCTTTGATTTGAAGGCTAAGTGCCGGTTGGCTCAAGTTGAGGAGCCGAGCGCTTCGGCCGAAATGCAGAGTGTCGGCGACAGACAAGAATGAGCGGATGTGACGGAATTCCATACGATCTCCTGATTAGCTGACGCTATCACGATTATAAAAACACTTCATCGCCGTAAATGATGAGTCAGTATCAAATCATTTGTGCAGGCAAGAGAGGAGAACAGAGATGATGAGCGAGCAAAGGTTGCAACGGGCATCCTCGTGGACTAGGCGGCGTGACGAGAAAGAAGGCCGAATGCAGGCGGTGATGCGGTGGATGAGCGGGCCCGTACTTCCTACCGACAAGACAGTTGAAGCCCTTGAAGCCCTGGTCGTGGCAGAAGATCGCATTGTCTTGGAAGGAGACAATCAAAAACAGGCGGATTTTCTTTCGCGTTCCCTCGCTAAGGTAAATCCGAAGAAGATTCACGATCTTCATCTCATCATTTCAAGCATCAGCCGCCCGGAGCATTTAACGATCTTTGAACTGGGTATCGCGAAAAAGGTAGATTTCGCATTTGCCGGTCCACAAAGCTTGCGGGTCGCGCAACTTCTCGAAGATGGTGTTCTCGAAATTGGTGCTATTCATACATACGTCGAGCTATACGCCCGCTTACTAGTGGACCTTATCCCGAACGTGGTACTGGTTTGCGCAGAGCAGGCGGATCAGGAAGGCAATCTGTTCACTGGGCCCAACACCGAGGATACCCCGGTGATTGTTGAGGCCGCCGCCTTCCACAACGCAATTGTGATCGTGCAGGTCAACAAGATCGTCGACACATTGCCAAGAGTAGACATCCCCGGTTCCTGGGTCGATATAGTGGTCGAGGCCGACAACCCATACGCGGTCGAACCTCTCTTTACTCGCGATCCTCGCCACATCACCGATCTGCAGATTTTGACCGGGATGATGGTTATCCGCGGCATTTATGAGAGACATCAGGTCCAGTCGCTCAATCACGGAATTGGCTTTGACACGGCTGCCATTGAACTTCTTCTCCCTACCTATGGCGAGGCGCTCGGTCTTCGCGGAAAGATCTGCAAGCACTTTGCGCTCAATCCACACCCCACACTGATTCCGGCCATCGAGAGTGGATGGGTCGAGAGCGTTCACTCGTTCGGAAGCGAAGTAGGAATGGATGAATATATCCGTGCTCGCCCCGATATCTTCTTCACTGGCCGGGATGGAAGCCTGCGCTCTAACCGTGTTCTTTGTCAGCTTGCTGGTCAGTATGCCGTGGACGCCTTCATTGGAGCAACGCTTCAGATGGACGGGGATGCCAATTCCTCCACGGTAACGACCGGACGCCTTGCAGGCTTCGGAGGTGCGCCGAATATGGGGCATGACCCGCATGGGCGTCGCCATTCGTCTCCAGCTTGGTTAGATCTCAAGACCAATGCAGATCCAACCCTTCCGGGCCGCAAGCTTGTGGTTCAGACGCTCGAAACCTTTGCCAAAGGTGGCGAACCGGCTTTCGTCGAAACTCTGGATGCAGTTGAAGTTGGCAAGAAGGCTGGCATGCCGATCGCACCCATCATGATCTATGGTCAGGACGTCAGCCATGTTGTTACGGAAGAGGGGATTGCTTATCTGTACAGGACCGAAGGCATTGAAGAGCGCCGCCGGGCTTTGGCTGCGGTAGCAGGCATCAGTCCCGTCGGTCTTAAGGCAAAAGCCAATGAAACAGCCGAACTTCGTCGTCGCGGCATCGTTGCCTTTCCTGAAGATATTGGAGTACAGCGTCTCCAGGCCACTCGCTCCTTACTCGCTGCACGGAGTATGGAAGACCTTGTCGCATGGTCTGGAGGCCTCTATCAGCCCCCAGCCAAGTTCAGGAGCTGGTAATGGCACAGCTAAATCCAGTCACGAAATCCTCGAGGCAACTCAACACTTTGGCCCGGTCTGAGTGGCTTTCAGAACTCGCCAAACAATCGTTGATTGCCGAAGCAGAACTCACACCTAAACCAGGGCTGGTTGACGGTAGAGGGTCAGGATCGCATACGGACCTCTCCCTCGATCTGATGAGGAGATCTGCGAACACGATTGCCCCGTACTTTACCCGGATGGCTCTGGTATCCGCCGAAGCCCAGATGAATACCAGTCTGCGTGCAGAGGTTGCAAGTATCGGTAGAGAAGCCGAGGCGGCGATGCTTGGCGCGACCTCAGGCAGCAATGCGCACAAAGGTGCAATATGGGTTCTGGGATTGCTGGTTTGCGCTGCAAGTCTGAGCGAGGGCTCCCTTGCGGACTTTGTAGCCGAGGCCGCAGGGTATTTCGCTCGTTTGCCCGATCGTGCAAGACCGCTGGCGGTGTCTCATGGAGATGTCGTCCTTGAACGATATGGGGCCACCGGCGCTCGCGGCGAAGCCTATGTGAACTTTCCGCACGTGGTCAAAATTGGGCTTCCTGCACTGAAGGCAGCTCGCAAGAGCGGCCGAACAGAGCAGGACAGTCGGCTCGCCGCCCTACTTGCGATCATGTCGCACCTCGACGACACCTGTGTTCTCCATCGAGGCGGACCTGAGGCGCAAAGGATCGTGCACGAGGGTGCCGCTCAAGTCATCGAGATTGGCGGCCCGGGAAGCCCAAAGGGAAATGCAGCATTGATTGCACTGGGGCAAGAGCTTGTCGGTCTGCGCATCTCTCCCGGCGGTAGCGCCGATCTTCTCGCGGCCACGCTCTTTTTGGATGCTCTAGAACGCGGCCTCGAACGAGTGGAAAAGGACAACAGTCTAGTGGAGGAAAACGATGGAGAAAATTGAGTTCAACTATCCTGAGGCGAAACGTCTCATCACGAAGAGAGCGCACGTTGGTGTAGTGGGCTCGGGTGACATGGAAGTTCTTCTCGAACCGAATAGTGAGGAAGGAGCCCGTGTCTTCATCACGACCAGCGTCAACGGCTTTGGTAATGCGTGGAAGGCGGTCTTCGATCGTTTCTTCTCGAAGTTCGATGGGGCGGTCCGTATCTACATTAACGATGCCGGCGCAACACCCGGAAGTGTGTTGCTTCGTCTCGAACAGGCAGTGGAGGTGATTGAGCAATGAACACGCCAGTTCTCATTTCCGATTTCGTCAATCGTAAGAGCTTTATCGAGTTGGACGCTCGCGCCCGCGCTCAGAGCCTCTTCGATGAGGGTACTTACAAGGAGCTCGTCGGCCCCTTCGATCGCATCGAGTCTCCATGGCTTGCTAAGCAAGGCATCGCTCCACAATCTGATGATGGCTGCATCGTAATCAAGGGGAAAATCGGCGGATCGCCGGCAGTCGCCATTGCGTTTGAAGGAGCCTTCCAGGGTGGCAGCGTCGGCGAGGTATCGGGTGCCAAGATGACGGCTGCCCTGGATCTCGCCGCGAAAGATTCCGAGGCGGGAAAATCGACAGCTGCAGTTCTTTTGCTCGAAACAGGCGGTGTGCGCCTTCAGGAAGCAAACCTTGGTTTGGCAGCTGTTGCCGAGATTATCTCTTCAGCTCTCGTCCTTCGTCGGCATGCCCCGGTGATCACAATCGTTGCAGGCACTGTCGGCTGTTTCGGAGGCATGTCTCTTGTGGCTGGCGTATCCAGCTACACAATCATGACGCGCGAAGCCCGACTTGGATTGAACGGCCCAGAGGTAATTGAGCAGGAGTCCGGCATCGATGAGTTTGACTCCTCCGATCGAGCACTCATCTGGGCAATTCATGGTGGAGAGCAACGTGTCGGCATGGGACTCGCTGATTCGCTCGTCGAAGATGATGCCGACAAGATAGCCGCGGCCGTACGTGATTCTGTCCACAAGGGCGTGCCAGACAAGCACCGGACCGAGCAGGTGGAACTCTATCGCGCTCGCATCGCGGCGCTCGATACGTCCAGCCAGATTGATCCTGCAACATTACGGCAACAGTGGGCTAACCCCAAGGGAGTTGTGCGATGAGTGAACAAGTTGGATTGCGCGGCAAAGCATGGTTCAAAGCCCTGACCGGAAGCGACACGTCGAATAATGGTGATCCGAACTCCGTGCTAACCACAACTGCAGCTGTTGGAAATGAGTCAGCCCTGTTCCTCTGCGTCGTACGTGACAAGGACAGCCGTTTTCCTTGTGTCCGCGACGGGCAGGTTGGACTCGAAGAAGCATTCACTCTCGCAACCCATGTTCGAGCAGTTATCGCCGAAGATCGCGATAAACCCCGACCCGCGAAGCGTCCCATCATTGCAATCGTTGATGTCAAAAGCCAGGCCTACGGGCGTCGTGAGGAGACGGCCGGTATATTCTTCGCGGCGGCCACGTCGGCAGATGCATACGCATCGGCAAGGATGGCAGGACATCCCGTTATTTCGTTGGTAGCCGGGCATGCATTCAGCGGTGGATTTCTCACTCACGGCTATCAAGCCAATCGCATTCTGGCATTCGATGATGCTGGGATTACGATCCATGCAATGCACAAAGAGGCAGCAGCCAGGATTACGAGAAGGTCTGTTGCGGAACTCGAAAAGCTGGGACACGAGATCGCTCCCATGTCGTATGACGTCCGGGATTATGCGAAACTCGGTCTCCTGTTCAAGCTGTTGCACGCCGACGACCCACGACACCCGACGTCGAATGAGGTTGCCGAAGTGAGGAGAGCAATCACTGAAGCAATTGCCGATGCACGTAAAGGCAAGCTCGATCTGAATAACAGGTGGGAGTCGGACGCCGCAAAGGAAACGCGGAAAGGCACCCTTGCAGTGCGAGCTGCTCTGGAAGCGCAATGGTTCAACGAGTAAGAGGTCGCAATGACTCTGATTCTTCTAAATGCGTTGCTTCCGATTTTCGTCGGCCTGATATTGGGATACATAGCAGGCCGGCGCGGAGTCATGGATAACCTGAATGTTCAAAATCTAATCGTGCTCGTGATGGACTTCGCCATCCCATGTGCGCTATTCTCCACGATCACAAGCACATCATGGCCTGTGCTCCGGGAACAATGGGAAACGGGAGTGATGATCGCTGTGGTATTTGTGGCCTCATATGCTGCCAGCTATATCTGGGCAAGAAAAACTCTCAAAATGTCCATCTCCGATGCTTCTGTACTTGCACGGACAGCGGGCTTTCCAAATTCTGCAGCCGTAGCTTTGCCGTTGCTGACCACCGCGTATGGCCCTAGTACTCCTGAAACCGCCGGCTCAGCGCTGATTGCTTCCTATGGTGTAGGGGCATTTTCTCTGGCTGGCTCGATGCTCGTACTCACGAAGTATTTTTGAGGGAATCCAATGGTTGGCACGCTGCATGTCCACGATCTCATTGTCCTGAGAACAGAGTCGGCGGTGATCTCAACTCAAAGCGATCCAGCGTGCCCATACCTCAATCCCAACCAGCGTCCTTGGGTTGTTGTGCGGAGAGGCCGCATCTCAGATGGATCGATCCTCGTGGGAGTGCGTGGGTCGCAAAGGCACGAACGCTGCGCAGGATTCACAAGATTGAGTGAAGTGGTGGAGACTCGGCGTCCGGACCAGCTGCGGCTGCTGTTCGCGGAGAATTCACGCCGGAAATTGCAGGCTTTCCGAACTTTGTCCTATCTCGAAAGCCACCTCGCAGGGTTGGATATGAGCTGGGGTCCGGGCGGGAGTTTGGGTTATGAACTGGCCTCGGGAATACCTGCTGTCCGCGCTGACAGTGATTTAGACTTCATACTTTTCGCGCCCAGAAAGCTCGAGATTACAGAAGCACAGGATTTGTGGCGCATGATCAGCGGTGCTCCGGGAAAGGTCGATGCATTGGTAGAGACACCGTTCTGTGGTTTTTCGTTACAGGAATTCGTAACAACATCGCCCGGTAAGATTTTGCTCCGCACCAGTGATGGCCGCGTTCTCGGCTCCAAACCATGGGATCTGTCGAAGGGGGAGCATAGCTAGCGTGAACACCGCATTTTTCTTTCCGGGACAAGGAGCACAGAAACCCGGCATGCTTCATGAACTCGTTGATGATCCTGCCGTCCAAGTGACACTAGACGAGATCAGCGACGTTTTGAGGTCCGACGTTCGTCTGTTGGACTCGCCTGAGGCACTGAATTCCACTATATCGGTTCAACTGGCTCTTCTAGCTTCCGGAGTCGCTACGGCCAGAGCTTTGCAAAGACACGGCGTCACCTGTTGTGCAGTTGCAGGTTTATCTGTGGGCGCCTTTGCAGCAGCTGTCGTTGCCGAAGCGATCGCATTAACGGATGCGGTAATTCTGGTTCGTTCCCGCGCAGAGAAAATGGAACAGCTATATCCAGCAGGATACGGATTGGCTGCCATCGTCGGTCTTAACGAGCGACAGGTTACTGCCATTGTCGAGTCAGTTCACAAGCCTGCGACTCCGGTGTTCGTAGGAAACATCAACGCACCAAGGCAGATCGTAATTGCGGGCTCCATAGAAGGGATGCAGAAGGTTTTAGAAGATGCGCGCCGGCACGGCGCCAGAAAGGCTGAGCTCCTGCACGTTTCAGTGCCGTCCCACTGTCCTCTACTTTCATCCGTTGCTGACTCACTTCGGCTTCAGATAAATTCTATGCAGCTAAAAGCGCCAAAATTTCCCTATATTGCGAATGTGAATGCACGAGCTGGGCGCTCCGCGTCGGCAGTAGCAACGGATCTGGCGGACAACATCGCCCACGGAGTCCGCTGGCATGATGCGACGATAGTCGCGGAGGAATTGGGCTGTAACCTCTTTCTTGAAATGCCGCCGGGCCACACCTTGGCGGACCTCGCGGAAGAAAATGTCCCCGGCGTCACCGCTTCTGTCGTCACACCGGACCTTTTCAGACACGTTTTGCAACTCGCCGCCACTTAAGGTCTGATGTGAAGGGTCTGGCTATCCCCACCCTGGATGATTAATACCGGAATAATTCGGCTTAGGACCTAATGGTCAATCGGCTTCGAGATATAGAAGGACGTGGGGTCTAAAAAGATTCAGATGTTTTCAAGGCCCACTCGCCATTTCTCATCGCGGGCATTCTGAGAGAGTTTGTCGCTGGCGGGTTGCGTCACGTACGGGCGCTGCGCCGTGAGACCGCCGTCAAGGGTCAAGGACTGTCCCGTGTAATAAGATGGTCGGTCCGAAAACAGCCATGCAACTGCATCGGCGATCTCCTCCGGGCGTCCAATCCGGCCAATGGGATCCACCGCACTCATTTCCTCAGTGCCTCTTCGGTGCCAAATACGTCGAGCAACATCTCAGTCCTAACCGCGCAGGACTCACTGCGTTCACTCGAATACCATATCGCCCACATTCGATTGCGGCAGTCTTGGTTAAGCCAAGCACGGCGTGTTTGCTGGCCACGTAGGGCCGGCGGTTGGAAATGCTAACCGGCCGCCGACTGAGGCAGTATTGACGAACAAGCCCCCCTGTCCTTTTGTCATCATCTGCCTGACCTCGTCCTGGAGCAGAAGAAACAGGGTTTTTACGTTCACAGCGAAGACGCGGTCAAAAGTTTTCTCAGTCTGATTTGTGAGCAACCGGTTTTCACCGGAGATCCCAGCATTGTTAAATGCGTAGTCGAGCCGTCCGAAGGTTTTGAGAGTGAATGGTACGATCCGCTTCACCTGTTCGGGTTGGCTGAGGTCTGCCTGGATGAACGCCGCAGATCCGCTGTTGCGTTTGGTGTCCTTGACGAGCAGTCGCCCCTCGCTTTGCCGCCTTCCTGTGACGACTACCTGAGCACCTAGCTCAGCTACAGGCTTTGCAGTCGCAGCGCCAATGCCACTGTTTCCACCCGGTCGTCGTGGAAATCAATTGAGCGGATCACCCGGCCATCCGCATTGCGAATGGCCGATCTGCTAGATCGCGTATCCAGAATTTGCTCAAATTAGGCGCTCATCTCCGCCGGCGTGAAGAACCGGCCCCTAGCGTTTAGGCGGCTTGAGCACAGACTCCAGGTAGCGCGCCAGCATTTGATTCAAGGCGTCGATCATTCGCGACCGGTCAGATGTCTTGCGACCTGCCAGGGCGGGCAGGAAACCTATCAAGGCGGTGTGGACAATTTCTGCGCTCCACAAAGCGTCTTGCCTATCGAGTTTTGGATTTCTTATACTTAGCATCTTGGAAACGATGTCGATGAAGGTTTGAACAAGGAGGCGCTTTTGTTCGGCGGTGTCCTTCGAAAGAGGAGCCTCTGCATATAAAGTACGAAATGCAGGATGCCTCCGATGAAACTCAATCACGACTCCGGTGACCTGCCGGATGGCCTCTTCCAAAGACGCTGACGCAAGTTTCTGTGTGTCCGCAGCTCGCTCCTCTTTCGCCAGATCCACCGCGTAGCGGGCCACGAGCGCATTGGCGATAGCTTCCTTATCTGGAAAGAACTGATACAGCGTTGCCGGGGAAACCTTCGCTCCGGCAGCAATGGCGTTCGTGGTTGCCGCGTGGTAGCCAAGCTCTCCGAAAATGCCGCCGGCCACGTCGAGCAGACTTGCCACACGGCGTTCTCCCCGAACGTTTCGCTTCCGATCTGGGACAAAAACTGACATGTATTGATGTTCTCACATTTTCCAACTAAATACTTGCATCCTTTCTAGATTGCAAGTATCTACTTATATGTCGCTGGGGTCGATGCTCCAGAAGAGATAGGCGAGGAGGCAGGCAATGAGCAAGTTGAATGCAAAACAGCAAGGAACCGCGGTCGTGACGGGGATTTCGTCGGGAATTGTCTCCGACACGGCAAGACGACGCCTGGTCGAATGGGGTTTCTTCGCACGTCGAACTCCGTCCAGGCATTTTCTGCTTGTCTGCATGTGTGCGGTGAGTGTGGCGATCTCCCTTGCGGGATGTAGACAATCTCCCGACAAGAGGTCGTTTTCACCGGCAGCAGTAGAAGTTGCGGCGGTTGTGCCCAAACCAATTCATCTGTCTGACGAGTTCAACGGCCGTGTCGCATCCATCAATTCCGTAGATGTGCGAGCCAGGGTAACAGGCTACGTGGATAACGTTGCCTATCGAGAGGGAGACAGCGTAAAGCGCGGTGACCCGCTCTTCGTCATTGATCCGCGGCCTTACCGCGATGCTCTCGATAGTGCAAAGGCAAGCCTGGAACGAGAGAAGGCCGCGGCGGCATTCGCCAATATTCAGGCGAAAAGGGCGCAAACACTGAATGCTTCCAACGCGATTTCGCAGGAAGAATATCAGAATCGTGACTCTGATCTCTCTCAGAGCATTGCTCGCGTGCATGAAGCAGAAGCTGCCGTTGCAACGGCAGAGCTCAATCTGTCCTTTACGGAAGTACGATCACCGGTTGATGGACGAACCAGCCGAGCCCAGCTCACGCGCGGAAATCTTGCACAAGCCGATCAAACGGTGCTGACCACCGTCGTGTCACAAGACCCTGTCTATGTGTACTTCGATTGCGATGAGCAGAGTTATTTGCGCTTTCAGGAGAGAGTTCATCGCGGAAGCGGAGTGAGTTCGGCGAACCCCGTGCGTGTCGCGCTGGCGAATGAGACCGGCTTTCCCCATGTCGGCAGGGTTGATTTTCTCGACAACCAGGTCACTCCATCGACCGGAACAATTCGCGCCCGCGTCGTGCTCCCCAATCCTGATCACCTTCTCGTTCCAGGCCTCTATGCTCGCGTTCAGCTTGAAAGCTCCGGCACCGTGCAGGCGCTTCTGGTGGATGACAGAGCGATTCTTACCGATCAGGAGCAGAAGTATGTGTACGTGGTCGGCCCAGGTAATGTGGCGCAGCGCAAAGATGTCGTAACTGGAAGCATGGCGGACGGCCTGCGCCTGATTCGAACCGGTCTTTCCCCAGGAGACAAAGTGATCGTCAGCGGATTGCAGCAGATCTACTTCCCCGGCGCCCCTGTCGCTCCCACAGAAGTCGCCATGGGATTGGTAACTGCCAGCATTACCCCCACTCCCGCTCAAGAAGCGCAGAAATAAGGAAGAGGCAGATCATGGATTTCTCAAAATTCTTTATCGACCGGCCGATCTTCGCAATCGTCTTGTCCATCATCATCTTTTCTCTCGGATTGATTGTCATTCCTCTCCTTCCATCCGGGGAATATCCCGAAGTGGTCCCTCCGAGCGTGGTCGTCCGTGCCACCTATCCCGGTGCCAATCCGAAAGAGATCGCCGAGTCGGTGGCGGAGCCGCTTGAAGAGGCGATCAACGGTGTGGAAGGTATTATGTACATGAAGTCTGTCGCCGGCTCCGATGGCAGTCTTCAGGTCGTGGTCACCTTCCGGCCTGGGGTCGATCCCGATACTGCGGCCGTACGTGTGCAAAACAGGGTCAGTGAGGCACTGTCTCGGTTACCTGATGAGGTGCGCCAGTTTGGCGTAACCACGCAGAAACAATCGCCCACACCGCTCATGTACGTGAGCTTGTATTCTCCCGACAATCGTTACGACTCACTGTACCTGCGCAACTACGCGGTCCTGCATATCAAGGACGAGTTGTCGCGCCTACCCGGTATTGGTGATGTTCAGTTGATAGGTTCTGGCGATTATGCCATGCGTCTCTGGCTCAACCCGAACCAACTTGCCTCGCGCGGTCTTACCGCCGCCGACGTGGTCAACGCTGTGCGCGAGCAGAACGTGCAAGTGTCAGCAGGACAGCTCGGCGCCGAGCCCTCGCCGAAGACCACCGAGCTTCTAATCCCGATCAACGTGCAAGGACGCCTCCGCAGCGAAAAGGAGTTTGGCGACATTGTGCTCAAAGATGGTGCGGACGGCCAAATCGTACATCTCTCCGATGTTGCACGGGTTGAACTTGGCGCCAGCGACTACACCATGGATATGTACCACGACAACAAAAAGGGTGTGGCAATCGGGATATTTCTTACCCCCGGAGCCAATGCCCTGGGGGTTGCCACTTCGGTGTATGCACAGTTGCACAAGTTGTCTGTAGAGTTCCCTGCCGGCATGGTCTACAAGCCAAACTGGGACCCAACCGTATTCGTGCGCGAATCGATCCGCGCGGTTGAGCATACATTGATCGAGGCCGTAGTGTTGGTGGTGCTGGTAGTGATTCTGTTCTTGCAGACGTGGCGCGCCTCCATCATTCCGCTCGTTGCGGTGCCAGTCTCGGTGGTGGGCACATTCGCGTTTCTGTATCTCTTGGGTTACTCGATTAACACACTGACCTTGTTCGGCCTGGTACTTGCGATCGGCATCGTCGTCGACGACGCCATTGTTGTGGTCGAGAATGTCGAGCGCAATATCCAGGAGGGCTTAAGCCCGCGTGACGCTGCCCACCAGGCGATGAAAGAGGTATCCGGTCCCATCGTTGCGATCGCGCTCGTGCTCTGCGCTGTGTTCGTGCCTATGGCCTTCCTTTCCGGCGTCACCGGCCAGTTCTACAGACAGTTCGCGGTAACCATCGCGATCTCGACCGTGATATCTGCGATCAACTCCCTGACTTTGTCGCCAGCGCTCGCAGCAAAGTTACTCAAAGGGCACGATGCGCCCAAAGATGTACTGGCGCGAGGCATCGAACGCACGTTCGGCTGGCTGTTTCATCCGTTCAATCGCTTCTTTGAGCGTAGTTCGGAGAACTATCACGGTACGGTGGGACGCACTCTACGTCACCGAGGAGTCGTGTACGCGGTCTATGCGGTTCTGCTCGCCGCGACCGCACTGTTGTTCATCAAAGTGCCGGGAGGATTCATTCCAACCCAGGACAAACTCTATCTTTTCGCCGGGGCCAAGCTGCCTGAAGGTGCTTCGCATGCCCGTACCGGCGCGGTCTCACGGAGGCTGATCGACGTGGCGCACAGCGTGGATGGTGTCGATATGGTGGTCGACCTCTCAGGCTTTAATGGCTTGCAGCAAATCAATACGCCCAATAATACAGTTGCCTACGTTATCCTCAAGCCGTTTGATGAGCGCCGTCGCAGTGCAGCGGAGATCAACACAGAACTTAACGCCAAGTTTGCGAACATCAAGGATGGCTACTCCTACGCGTTGATGCCGCCACCGATTCAAGGTCTCGGCAACGGTTCGGGTTATTCGCTTTATTTGGAAGATCGAGCAGGGCTCGGGTATGGTGCTCTGCAGAATGCGTTGAGCGCCTTCCAGGGCGCCGTCGCGCAAACACCAGGAATGACTTTTCCCGTCAGTTCCTACCAGGCCAACATCCCACAACTCGAAGTGAAGGTCGATCGGATTAAGGCTAAGGCGCAGGGGGTTGCGTTATCCGATCTATTCGACACCCTGCAGACCTATCTTGGTTCGGTCTATATCAACGACTTCAATGCTTTCGGACGCGTCTACCGGGTCATGGCGCAGGCCGATAGCACCCATCGCCAGCGAGTGGAGGACATCGGCAATCTGCGTGTGCGCAATGCGCGCGGTGAAATGGTGCCTATAGGCTCGATTGTGACGGTAGTACCGAGCTATGGACCTGATCCGGTTATGCGTTATAACGGCTACCCGGCCGCCGATCTTATCGGCGATTCCGATCCCAAAAAGCTCTCATCTGGACAGGTTGTTACAAAACTGACGGAGATCGCCGACAAGGTGCTGCCCCGTGGCATCGTACTCGAGTGGACAGACTTGAGCTATCAGCAGGCGACACAAAGCCACGCAGCCGCTGTAGTATTTCCACTTGCTGTAATGCTAGCCTTCCTTGTGCTTGCCGCCCTTTATGAGAGCTGGACGCTGCCGCTGGCGGTAATTTTGATTGTGCCCGTGTGCATGTGTGCGGCACTTCTTGGCGTATGGCTCACGGGTGGCGACAACAATGTATTCGTGCAGGTGGGCTTAGTGGTTTTGATGGGCCTGGCCTGCAAGAACGCAATCCTCATCGTCGAGTTTGCTCGAGAATTAGAGCTTCAGGGCAAAAGCATCGTGGAGGCTGCGCTCGAAGCGTGTCGCATGCGTCTGCGTCCGATCGTGATGACCTCGATCGCATTTATCGCCGGTTCGGTTCCATTGCTCCTGGGGCACGGCGCCGGCAGCGAAGTTCGCGCAGCGACTGGCATTACGGTCTTCTCTGGAATGCTCGGTGTGACACTGTTTGGTCTCTTTCTGACTCCAGTGTTCTATGTAGCCCTGCGTACATGGGCGAAGAAAGAGTTTCGCGAAGAATGGGAAGAAGTTGCCGAGGAATTGGAGGAGAAAAATGCTTAATCGCAAATCAATTCTGGCGACGGTGCTCTCTCTTGGGCTTACCGCATGTTCCGTCGGTCCCCATTACAAACAGCCAGCGCTCGGACTTCCGCAGCAGTTCACCGCACCTGATACAACGACCGTTGTCGTCAGCCCCCATGCGGACGCGAGTGATCCGGAGTTCTGGCATAGTTTCAATGACCCAGAACTCAGCTCGCTTGTGCAGCGTGCGCTTACCTCGAATAACGATCTGCGCTCCGCGCTGGCCCATTACGACAGCGCCAATGCCTTATTGCGTGAAGCAAAATTCGACCGCTATCCCACAGTAACGATGAGCACGAGCGTCGGTAGGCAGAAATTCAGTGCAGACCAGGCATTTGGCTATCCGCGAAATAATCGCTTTTTCAACCCAGAGATCAATGCAAGTTGGGAACTCGATTTCTTTGGTCGCGTTCGTCACAACATAGAGGCGCAACGCCAGCTTGCTCTCGCTGATGCAAGTGGCCTTGCTGCGATACAGGTTACCGTAGTTGGAGAAGTGGCTGGCACTTATATAGATCTCCGTGGACGACAGGAACTTCTTCGGATAACGCGGGAGAATGTTAAGAACGAGCAGGAAACGGTACGGCTGGTTGATGCGGCTTACTCAGCCGGTAGAGGTACAGAGTTCGATACGGCGAGAGCACGCGCTCTTCTCGAGACAACGGCCTCGCGTATTCCAGAGCTGCTCTCTACAATCGCGCTCGATGAACATCGCCTTGCTGTATTGTGCGGGCTTCCTCCAGATGCTTTCGTCTCTCAGCTTGAAGTGGCAAGGCCACTACCCGACCTTCCTAATCGTATCGATCCCGGAACACCGGCCGATCTTATACGCCGTCGCCCCGACGTAAGCGCGTCGGAGGAACGCCTGCATGCCGCGACAGAACGAATAGGTATTGCCACCGCTGACCTTTTCCCGCGTGTCAACTACGCGGGCCTTATTGGACTGAACGAGTTTCATGGGGATACGCCATTTGACGGAGTCAGTGCTGTGAACCTGGCGGCATTGAACATCGACTGGTCCTTCCTCGACCGAGGAAGAGTTCGCGCTCGCATCGCAGCCAGCCAGGCCGAAGGCGATGCGCAACTTGCCCAGTATCAGCAGTCGGTTCTCCTGGCTCTCGAGGATGTTGAGAACGCTCTTGTGAGCTATGCGAGGTCGCAGCAACGCGACGTTCAGCTTCAACTCGCCGCCAAGGATGGTAAACGTGCAGCCGATCTCGCCAGCGTTCGTTTTAGGAATGGAGCGACCGGCTTACTGGACCTGCTGGACGCGCAGAGAGTAGAACTGCAGGCCGAAGATGCTTATGCGGAAAGCCATTCCAACAGCGCCCGTTCTGCCGTTCTACTCTACAAATCGCTCGCTGGCGGATGGCCACAACATCCTCCGGCTCCGAAAGGCGGAAGACCTTGAGGCGTGCGCACTCTTTTTATCGCAACCTATGAAACAAACTTCCTCTCTGGGGCAAAGAGTCGAATAGTGCCCCGCGATCAGGAACAATTCGCACGATAACTCAATCATCGGAGAACTGTATGAAGAGCTGGCAGTTGAAGAAAAGCGGAAATGAAAACCTTCACCTTATCGAGAGTCCGACGCCCCAGCCGCAGACTGGCCAAATTCTCGTTCGCACCAAGGCCGTATCGCTGAACTATCGCGATAAGCTCGTGATTGAACACAAATATCCAGTGCCCATGTTGTACCTTCTAGTGCTTGGATCGGACCTGGCGGGCAAAGTTGTCGCAGTCGGTTCCGGGGTATCTCGCCTCAAAGCGGGCGACCAGGTGATTTCCCTCTTTAGACCGAAGTGGCTCCGTGGAGTGCCTTCGCGCGAGGCGATGCGCGAAAACCTCGGTGGCCCACTTCCGGGCGTGTTCGCCGAATATGTCTTGCTCTCTGAACAAGGCGCGCTCGTCTATCCCGATTATCTGACACCAGCAGAAGCATCAACGCTGCCGGTGGCTGCAATTACTGCTTGGGTTGCGTTGTTCAAGCACGACAATCTGAAGCCGGTAGAGACGGTTCTGCTCCAAGGAAGCGGCGGTGTCTCGCTGTTCGCTCTGCAATTGGCGGTGGCACATGGCGCTCGCGTGTTGGTAACTTCCAGAAGCCAGGCAAGATTGCGCGCCTGAAACAATTGGGAGCGGCAGAGGTAATCGATACGAGTACGAACGCAACATGGGATGAGGTCGTACTCGAGCTCACCCATGGACTCGGTGTCGACCACGTCCTCGATGTCATCGGAGGGGACAGTAATTTTCGGGTGGATCGCAGCGAATTCACTGCCACGATCGCTTATCTCAAAGCCATGATTTAAATCGACTTATACTTGCTTTTGTTTTGGTGCCGGGAGGGGGGGTCGAACCCCCACGACCTTGCGATCGGCGGATTTTGAGTCCGCTGCGTCTGCCAGTTCCGCCATCCCGGCTACATTTGCAACTTCTGAGAGACTTTTCTAGCTCTCCAGTACTCAGTGCGACCCCCTAGAGCGCCGAAGATCGGCCTGCTAAATCAGTGCCTCACGCCTCTAGTATCGCATAGCATTTCGTCTACCGACACACTCTCAACCGCGTCGGTTAGGCCAAAGCCACGCAGCCCCACGGACGCCGCTGGAGTCTCCGTACTTTGCCTGAACTATCGGTGTCGAGGCCTCCCCTCCAAACACATATTGCGGCAGCAACTTAGGTAGCACTGCATAAATATGGTCCAGCCTGGATACCCCACCTCCAACCACAATCACATCTGGATCAAGAATGTTGATCACGTTCGACAACCCGCGTGCCAGACGATCTTCGAACCGCTCGATGGTCTCTGAGGCCACCCGATCGCCCGCTGTGAAATCTGCAACAATCTCCCGCGTGGTCTTCGCCGTGCCCGTCACATTTTTATAGTCCCGCGCAATTCCCGTGCCCGAGACCCACATCTCCATACATCCTCGCTTCCCGCAGTAGCATGCAGGCCCAGGAGACTCCTCAGGTTTCGGCCAAGGGAGCGGATTGTGTCCCCACTCACCTGCAACTCCGTTCGGTCCATCGTGGACGCACCCTTCCAAAGCCACTCCGCCTCCGCATCCAGTCCCCAGAATCACGCCATACACAAAACGTACCCCAGCGGCCGCGCCATCCGTCGCCTCTGACACCGCTAGGCAATTTGCATCGTTAGCGACCCGCACCTCACGACCAAGCGCCGCAGTCAGATCTGTGTGAAATGGTTGGCCATTCAGCCACGTTGAATTGGCGTTCTTAACACGCCCTGTAACCCTTGAAATGGTTCCTGGAATTCCTGCTCCCACCGTGCCTGTATTACCAGTCTCCGCTTCCATGCGGTGAACAAGCGCAATGATTGCCTTGATCGTTGCCTCATAATCGTCTCGCGGCGTATCCACGCGGTGCCGAGCCAACTCTGTACCGCGATCGTCGATAGCCAATGCCTCAATTTTCGTCCCACCAAGATCAATCCCGATGCGCATTCCACTCTCTGTCATTGAACCTTCCAATATTCTCACTTGACCTTCTAAAAATGGGGTACAACGAACCTACTGAACCTTGCCAAAGGGACGCAACCGTCGCAGCTCCGTGCCACACGCAATCGCGTTTAGCGCCGCTAGCTTCAGGTTGTCTGCGGCTAGCCAAAGCCAGAAGCGTCTTCCCCGCTCTCCCTCACCGGCGTCGTTACTTACTCGTACCATGACTTCCTCTTGTCCAGCCGCACTTAGGTTGCTAGGCGGGTCAGACTCCTCACTTACGACGTCGACATGTTCCCCGACAAGCACTGCTTCCACCGCTTCCTTCGTACTGTCTGCGGCGAGTTCCACCAGCATCGAAACAACATATCCATGAAACACGGGAGCCTGCACAATCTGCAGCGCAAGTGCCGGAAGCTCAGAGTCAGCCAGTCCCGCGTAGTGTTTGCGAATGCGCCCTTCAGTGGCACGCAACTTCACCTTCGCGGCATCGCCCAGCGAAGGCAGTAGATTGAACGCCACTTGCGCATCATACTGTTCCCGCGGCAGCGTCTGAAACGAAAGCAGCGTGACTGTCTGCTGATGCAATTCATCCATCGCAGCGCGACCATACTCCGACGCTGGCTCCATGACAGTTGCAGCAACACTCGTCAAAGGCAACCTCTCTTGCACCCTTCCCGCAACCAAGGCAAGCATCACGGCAACCGGATGTGCCGTCACAACGGCAGGCGTCTTCAGGTCCGGTTCCGGTCCACCTTGTCGGCTTTTGTTTGCTAAGACCTCCGTCACCCACGGCGCTCGCACCAGTACATCCTTCTCGCCCTCTAAGGCATAGGTCAGGTCGACAATACTAGCCCCTGCACGCCGTGCAGCCTGCCAATATTTCTTCGTCACCTCTGCGCCACCGGCAAAGAAGACAAAGTCCATCCGATCGAAGGAAGACGCCTCCAGCCGCTGTATAAACGCGACCTCATCCCCAGCCGCAGTCACTTGACCCGCCGCCTCCTCTTCGTCGAGCAGCACAAAGTCCGAAGCTCCCAGCAACGACTGACCCAATTCTTCACTCAGCTCTTTACCGGCAAGCGAGGATGCGCCAACAATTCCAATTCGATACGTTCTGTCCGTCATGTTTTCCTGAGATGCGTCTTGATGGCGTCTGGAACGCCAGATGTTTATCTTATCCGCTCAGGGTGCATCACTGAAGGACACCACTGGAGTGCCGTCGCGCTCTGCCCCACGAATACGCCAGCCGAGCCACCACGCCAGATACCAGATACGCCATCGCGATAATAATCAGCATGTATTGGTGATACAGCGCAATCGACGCACCGACCACCGCTATGACCGCAAAGAGCCTGTAGGGATGTCGCGCTCCAACCGTAATCTCCTTTGCGCTCCAGAAGCGCCAGTTGCTCACCATTAAAAAGCTGGTGAACAACAACAGGCAAAGCCACACCACTGAAACCCACGGGTTGTCGATTGGCGATCCGCGCTGAAAGTGAACCACCGAACTGATCACGCCCGCACCCGCTGGAATCGGCATCCCCACAAAATACTTCTTGCCTGGACGCCCCGGGTTGCGCGGCTGCGGATTGATGCTGATGTTGAATCTCGCCAGCCGGCTGGCACCGCAGATCAAAAAAATAAAGCATACAAAGACTCCAATATGCACAATCTGCTGTCGCGCCTCCGGATGCGCCATCGACGGCAACATGCGGAAGCCCCAAATGTAAGCCAGTAAACTCGGTGCGACGCCAAACGTAATCACATCCGCAAGTGAATCGAGTTCCCTGCCAAAATCACTCGTCGTATTCGTCATCCTTGCGATGATGCCGTCCAGCCCATCAAACAGCACCGCAATTCCAAGCGCGAGTGCAGCTCGGTCAAAGTAACTCTGGTCCGCCACCGACCCTTGAATGCTCTGCGTAATCGCATAGTATCCCGCAGCCATGTTGCCCGCCGTAAACAGTGACGGCAACACATACATCCCACGACTGGGCTGACGCCTCATCTTCCCGTCAGTTCCTATCTGTGCATCCTCCATCAAGCCACCACTGCCGATGCTTCATTGAGCGCCTGCTCTGGAAGCACAGCCAGTACGGTCGATCCACCCTTCACGCGAGCTCCCGTCTTCACCTTCAGGTTCGCCGCAGCAGGAATCAGAACATCTACCCGCGACCCAAATTTAATGAGGCCGATTCTCTGTCCGCGCTCCACCCGGTCACCCACCTTCAGATTACAAACTATGCGTCGCGCCAACAGCCCCGCAATCTGTTTAAAGCTGACCTCGTATCCGCCGGCATCGATCGTAATCAAAGTCTGCTCGTTATTGAGCACCGACTCCGGCTTCATCGCATTCATAAATTCGCCTTTGCGAAACTCGCACACCTTCACCACACCGCCTACAGGCGAGCGGTTCACATGCACGTCAAAGACATTCAGAAAGATGCTAAGCCGTAACCGGCTTCCACTAATCGTCTCGATCCACTCAGCTTCCGTAACCACGCCGTCCCCGGGAGACACAATCTGGCCCGGCGCCTGAGGAATCGTTCTGTTCGGATCACGAAAAAACCACAAAAAGAAAGCCGCCAGCACCACCGGCAACGCCACCAGCGCAATCGGCATATTCAAATACCAGAGCACTGCCGCAACAACACCAAGCCCTAAGGCATAGAAGAAACCGTCTCGCACCATAAGTGACTCGATTATAAGGCCACGTACACCTCGGACTTGAGCGCGATTTCGCCCCAGTCGGTAGCCACCGTACACTTGGAGCCTTGTCTCTTGGACCTTAGGATGCCACTCCCAGCCGCCGAAGCCGCTCGATCTCATCCTTCAGTCTAAGCTTCAATTTCTTCAACCGTACCTCTTCCAGTTGTTCCGAATCAGTCAGAAACAACTTGGATCGCAACGTATCCAGCCTGCGATCATACAAACTATGTTCTTGTATCAATTGTTGAATGGAAGGAAACGACGCAGGGTGGGGCAGCTCGGTGAACTTGCCAGTTTGCACGTGAGAATACCTCCAGCTACAAACAACAACGCACTGATGGCCGACAAACTATCACAGCGCAATCAACACGAGCAATGTGGATTACATACCTTCCGCTAACTTCAACTGCATCAGCAACGCGTCCTCGGCCGGATCTCGATAGTATCCAGTACGTTCACCGACGGCAACGAATCCCAGCCCTCTGTAAAGCGCAATCGCCCCCGTACTCCCCGCCCTAACCTCGAGTTCCAACTCCGTCGCGCCCCGCTCCACACACCAGCGAATGACCGCCTCGCAAAGCATCCTGCCAACCCCAGATCGCCTCATCGACACGCCCACCGCTACGCTTTCAAGCTCCCCCAGACTCACAGCCTCTGAAACCAGAACCTTCCCCACGGCAAACCCCAGCAACCCCGCCTCGCCCTCCACAACGAAAAGGCGCCGTCTCACTGCACCATTAGCAAATCCGCCCGAATCCACAATTGCCTCATACTCAGCCGCAGTCCAATGCGGAGCCTCCGCAGTCTCCTGTTCGAGCCGCATCACCCCCACAAGATCCGCAGCGGCACCCTCGCGGACGCGATAGTCAGCAACACTCATCGAGCCGGTCTCGGCAGAGCAGGCTTCGCAAAAATCTCAGCATCCGTCCGCCGTAGATAATTCGCATCCAGCGTAGACGCATCGTCGAACTCCCCCGACGCAACCCGCTCCACCGCAAACGGCAAAGCATCGGCCGCCGACGGCTCCTCCACCAGCCGCAGACGCAACGACGCCAAACTCTCCGCAACCTTCGCCTCACACACCACCACCAACCCACCCGAAGCCGCGGCAATCACATCCTGCGCGCTCATCAAAACCTCCCGCACACATCTTCGCCCGACATACTCTCCGTAATAAAACTCACCCCGCCCCGCATCGAGCACCACGTGCACCTTCTCACCGTCATCACCGACGGAACCGGCAAGCAGCGCCAGACGCGACACCGCGACCAGCGGCACACCGCCCGCCTCGCTCAGCCCCTTCGCCGCGCTCACCCCTACTCTTACCCCAGTAAAAGATCCAGGTCCATGCACCACCACCACGGCCGCCAGTTCACTCAGCTTCCATCCGCTTGCCTGCATCAGACGACGCACTGCCGGGACCAGCCGCTCCGACGAAGTCCTCCCCGGCAACACCTCAGTCGCAACAATCGTCTGCGCCGCGTCTGCATCTCCCAGTGCGACGCTCCCCTCCGCACCAGCTGTATGAATCATCAAAAACCGCATCACTCCCCACCCTGACGCGGCTCAGCATCTCCTACAATCTCCAGCAATACGCCCCCTGTACTCGCGGGATGCACAAAGAAATATCGATGCCCACCTGCCCCTACTCGCACAGCATCGCTCGCCAATCTCACTCCCTGTTGGATCAGCCGGGCAAACATCGCATCGATCGCATCCACATGAACAGCAATGTGATGCAGCCCCTCACCGCGTTTCGCTAAAAATCTCCCAATCGCGGAATCTTCCTCGGTCGCCTCCAGCAGCTCAATCCGGCTCTCGCCAAGCGGCAGCATCGCCGTCTTTACCTGTTCATGTTCCACAGTCTCCTCGTGACTAACCACCAGCCCTAACGCTTCATAAAATTCTCGCGCCCCTGCAATACTCTTCACCGCAACACCCAGATGATCAAGCCGCAATCCATCCTGCCGCACAGCACTCAGCCCCGCAGCGCCGTCGATCCTCACCATTCGCGCTCCCTTCTCCACTGCGCATCGCCTTACCGTCTCCATCAATTCCTGCACCCCTTCCCCTGTCGTCGCAACGGTCCGCACAACCGGTGGCACCCAACCATCTCGGTTCGCTGCCAAACCCTGCATCGCGACAATCTCCTGCTCTACCAGCTCTGCCCCCCCACGGTCGCGCTTATTGACGACGAACACATCCGCAACCTCCATCACCCCGGCCTTAAGACTCTGCACCTCATCCCCCATCCCCGGCACCAGCACGAGCACAGTCACATCTGCGAGCCCGATCACATCTACCTCATCCTGGCCTACCCCCACCGTCTCAATCAGAATCGTCTGCCTCCCGGCCGCCTCCATCACCGCGCAGACATCCGCAGCAGCACGAGTCACACCGCCCATCGCTCCCCGCGAAGCCATACTGCGTATAAACACCCCATCATCGCCGGCAAAGCCCTGCATCCGAATCCTGTCCCCCAGCAGCGCTCCACCCGTGAAGGGGCTCGACGGGTCGACCGCTACCACGCCAACGCTGTGCCCCTGCTGCCTCAGCCATCTCACCATCTGGTCCACCAGCGTGCTCTTCCCTGCCCCCGGCGGCCCGGTCACTCCCACCCGTAGCGAGTTCTCCGCAAACTCACGGCAAGCCTCAATCAACGCATCTGCCGCCCCGCCGCCACCCTCCACGAACGACAACGCCCGAGCCAGGGCGCGCACATCGCCCGACCGCATCCGCGACACCATCTCCGCGACCTTTGTTCCGTCCGTATTGAAAACCTCATTCACGTCAGCGATGATACCGTGCCTCAGGTTCGCCTACCACCGGCCGCACCAAGCGCAAATCTTCTGAGTTCACACACGGCCATGGCCTCGGCGTTCGGCTAGATATTTTGTAACCGAGAATGATCGAAAAAAACGCCATAATGTCGCTTGACACCTACAGCCCGGCACAGACTATCCTCTTCCTCAACACCCCTTGCACCGAATTTGCTGTAACAGGAGCAATCCGGGGCACGGGTCAGACCAACATTTACGCTGGAGTTGCAACTAATGTCGATCAACACTGCCAGCCTGCCTGACTCGGGCTTCTCCGCCTCCACCCCGGACAAATCGAATATCCGCTGGGTCGTCTGTGGACTTCTGTTTCTCGCTACCACCATCAACTATATGGACCGCTCGGTCTTCTCCCTCATCGAGCCGCTCCTCCATCTCGACTTCATGGGCTGGGTTCCCGGCGTCGATGCCGCCCACCAAACCGCCTACAACCTCAACTTCGGCCGCGTCCTCATCTGCTTCCAGATCGCTTACGGCGTCGGATTTCTCTTCGCTGGCCGCATCATCGACAAGCTCGGCACCAAAACCGGCTACGCTCTCGCCATCCTGATCTGGGGATGCGCCTCGATTAGCCACTCCCTTGTCACCAGCGTTGCCGGATTCTGCATCGCCCGTGTCTTCCTCGGTCTCGGCGAGTCCGGCAACTTTCCCGCCGCCATCAAAGCCACCACAGAGTGGTTTCCCTCCGAGGAGCGCGCCCTCGCCACCGGGCTCTTCAACTCAGGCTCGAACGCATCTGCTTTCATCGCCCCCGTCCTCATCGCAGCCGTTGCCGCCCGCTGGGGATGGCACGCCGCCTTTATCTGCACCGGCTCCATGGGACTCGTCTGGGCGATCATCTGGATCATCTTCCCCTACAACAAGCTCCGCCGCGGCGCGACGCAAACCCAAGCCAACCTCGCTCCCGTCACACAGGGCGGCGGCTCCATCTATCCGATTCTGCTCCGCCACCGCGGCTTCTGGGCTTTCTGCATCGCCAAAGGCATCACCGATCCCATATGGTGGTTCTATCTCTTCTATCTGCCGAAGTTTCTGAACGATAACTACGGGCTCAATCTAAGCCACGTAAAGTATCCGCTCATCGTCATCTACACCGCCGCAAGCGTGGGCTCCATCGCCGGCGGCTGGCTCTCCGGATTCCGCATGAAACACGGTCACAGCGTCGACTCCGGGCGCAAGTTCGCTCTTCTGATCTGCGCCATCTGCGTGCTTCCCATCATGCTCGTTCCGCACATGCATACCCTGTTCCCCAACAATGCATGGCCGGCCATTAGCCTGTTCTGCCTCGCCACGGCCGCTCACCAGGGCTGGTCCGCGAACCTCTTCTCCACGCCAACGGACATGTTTCCATCCACCAGCGTCAGCACCGTTGTAGGCATCGGCGGCGCGGCAGGAGCCCTCGGAGGCGCGTGCTTCACCTGGCTGGTCTCTCATTTCTTCTCCCTCCACCCCTTGCTTATCTTCATGATGGCAGGCCTCGCATACGTGACCGCTCTCCTCATCTTCCAAGCACTCGTGCCCCGTCTCGGCGTCCGGCAGACCATCTAAGTCTCGCCTTACCCACGACCTGACGAAGTGTTGCTTAACCGCGCGTGCGGCTCCGTCGCCTCTCCCACAACACGCGCCTTTATCGCCGTGTTACTCTTCATCAAATCCCGCTCAAGGAGAGTCGCGTAGCGTGAAGAAAGAGGCAAAAGAGCAGTTCGACGAGGTCTCTGGACATAGCCAGCTCACCATGCACGTCGTCGAGCACATTCGGTCTCTCATCAGCTCGGGCGAGGTTCGGCCGGGCGACCGCCTCCCTCCCGAACGCGATCTCGCTCGTCAGCTTAAGATCAGCCGCTCCAGCCTCCGGTCCGGCATTGGATTTCTTGCCGCCATGGGGGTGCTCAAGAGCCGCCACGGCGCCGGAACTTTCGTCGCCTCCGGGCCCCCCTCGTTTGATTCCAGTTCCTTCTCCGTCCTGGGAGCTCTGCACGGGTTTCATCCATGGCAGATGTTTGAAGCCCGCATCGTCATTGAGTCTAACGTTGCAGCACTCGCCGCAGAGCGCGCCACTGACGAGCACATCGCCGAGTTGGCTGAGGAAGTGGCTGAAATGTATGCTTCCCTCGAGGACCCGCAGCAGTACCTGATCCACGACGTTCGATTCCATCGCACGATTGCCAAAGCATCCGGCAACCCCATCCTGGGTGCGCTGATGGAGACGCTCACCGCCAGCCTCTATCAGCTTCGCAGCAAGACCATACAAAACGCCGTCGATCTGAAAGAATCCTCCGAGATGCATCGCGAGATCTACCGCGCCATCCGCACTCACAACCCCGCGCTGGCCCGTCGCGCCATGGAGCAGCACCTGAACCTCGCCCGGCTCGCCCAGGCCTCCGAAACCGAACATGTGGAGCCTCCCGTTGAGGAGGTTCCGGCTCCAGTGGACGAAGTAATCCATCCGGATCGATAGACTTTTCGGGATTTTTTTAATTTCGTGGTGGATCGTCGTTTTTGCAGGGGGTTTTTGGCAAAAAGCGCGTTTTGGACGTGGTTTTTTGCTGGTGTGGGTGTGGTGATTTGCGTGGTATACGTGGTGTTTTAGCAGTCACTTTTTCGGCTCTGAAAAATACGCCAACTTTTTGAGATTTGTTTTTCCGGGTGCGGCTTCCGACGGCGCGGCCGCGCGAAGGCGCTCCAGCCATCCTGCTAAACTTAGCTCTGGCCCATGCCCGAAAAAAAGTTCTACCTCACTACCCCTATTTACTATGTCAACGCACGCCCTCACATAGGCCATGCGTACTCGACCATTGCGGCCGACGTGATCGCGCGTCGCCACCGCCTGCTCGGCGACGATACCTTCTTCCTGACCGGAACCGATGAACACGGACAGAAGGTTGAGCGCTCCGCCGCCGCCGCGGGCATTCCGCCGCTTCAGTTCGCCGACCAGGTCTCGGCCACCTTCCGTGCCCTCTGGGATCGCATGGGCATCACCTACGACGATTACATTCGCACCACCGAGCCTCGTCATATCGAGGCCGTCCAGAAGCTCTTTCAGCTTCTTCTCGACCGCGACAAGATCTTCCTGAGCAGCTACACCGGCCAGTACTCGATCGGCGAGGAGATGTTCGTCGACGGACCTCCCGGCACTATCGGCCCCGACGGCAAGCCGACCGAAACCATCACCGAAGAGAACTACTTCTTCCGCCTCTCGGAGTATCAGCTCCCCCTCATCGACCTGATCGAGAGCGAGGACCCCGAGAACCGTCTCCTGATCCAGCCCGAGTCAAGCCGCAACGAAGTCCTCAGCTTCCTTCGCGGCAACGTCGCCGAAGCCACCGACCGCGGTGAGGTCCTCGAACTTTCGGCCCTCGGAAAGGCCTATGTCCCCGGCGCCCTCAAAGACCTCTCCATCTCGCGCACCAGCTTCAAGTGGGGCATCCCTGTACCGGGGAATGAGAAGCACGTCATCTACGTCTGGCTCGACGCTCTGATCAACTATCTGACCGGTATCGGCTACGGCAGTGACAATCCAGCCGACCAGGAAAGATTCAACCGCTACTGGCCCGCCGACCTGCACCTCGTAGGCAAGGAGATCACGCGCTTCCATTGCGTCTATTGGCCCGCAGTCCTGCTCGCTGCAGGGATCCCCACGCCAAAGTCAGTCGTCGCCAACGGCTGGCTGCTCTTCGACGACAGCAAGATGTCGAAGTCCAAGGGCAACGTCGTCCGCACCGAGACCATCCTCGACGCCTTCGGCACAGAGGTCTACAAAAAACAGTTCCCCGACAGCACGAAGAAAGAACAAGATCTCTTCGGCGCCGACGTTCTCCGCTACTTCCTTCTCCGCGAGATTCCATTCGGACAAGACGGCAGCTTCAGCTTCGATGCAATGATCACCCGCTACAACGCAGACCTAGCCAACGGCTACGGCAACCTCGTCAGCCGCACGCTGAGCATGATTGAAAAGTATTTCGGAGGCTTAATCCCGGAAGGTACCGTGGACCCGGAACTTGGCCAGCGACTAGAAGCGAGCGTGGTTCTTGGATCGCAAAATTTTCACGCCTATGGCTTCTCCAATTTGTTGGAAATCCTTATGGCAAGCATTAAGGCCATTGATGGCTATATAACCTTTCATGCTCCATGGAAGCAGGCCGCCGTTGGCGATGAGAAATCGAACGCTGACTTGCGGGACACTTTGCATACAGCATTTGAATCTATTCGAATCCTTACAGTCCTGCTCTACCCGATCCTTCCGTGCGTCACCGCCAAAGTCTGGGCTCAGCTGGGTCTCGGCGATATTGAACAAGCAGCTAAGAGCGGCGAACTAAACAATCTCGAATGGGGCGGACTGAAACCCGGTACGAAGCTCGGCGCACTCGCCCCTATCTTTCCACGAGCAGACAAAGGACTCGCGCAGGTCATGATCGATATGGAAAATCCCACCTCTACTCCTCAGAAGCCCGAACACCCAAAACCCTCGAAGTTCGTGGACGAGACGACGACGCACACCTCCGCCGCGCCGACCGATCCTACCGATCCCGCAGCGGCCCCCCGAACTTCGTCGCTGGCGGAGCCAGCGCCGGGAATGACGGTCGGAGGCAGTTACGCCATCTCCACTGAACGCCCCGGCACTCCGTCCCACACAGAAGCACGTGCCTCCGGGGTCTTCGCCAATTCGGCGGCTCGATCGGATATTCCCGATACTCCGCAGATCGTCATCGACGACTTCGTCAAGATCGATCTTCGCGTTGCGCAGATTATCGTTGCCGAGCGCATTCCGAAGGCCGACAAGCTGCTTCGCCTCGAGGTCGATCTCGGCTACGAAAAGCGCCAGATCCTCTCGGGGATCGCCGAGTGGTACACGCCGGAGGAGCTTCTCGGCAAAAAGATCGTCGTCATCGCAAACCTCGCTCCCCGCAAGATGCGCGGCCTGGAGTCTCATGGCATGCTGCTGGCCGCCTCGCACGGCGACGATGGTAAACCCGTCCTCGCGACGTTTGCCGAAGACATCCCCGTCGGCTCGAGATTGAAATAGACTTCAGGGCTAAGAAATCTGCTTGACAACTCATCCCGGCAGACGCATGCTTGTGCGTAAATTTATCCAGAGCACTGGAAAGAAGCTCTCACCGATGAGAAAGATTGTCTTCCCCCTTACCCTGCTCGCCTCTGCCTTGGTTCTTCCTCTCACCGCCCGCGCCGACACAATCGACGATTTCGTCATCACCGGCAATGGCCTCGATGTCACGTTTTCCCTGCCAGCTTCACCTCCAGGGAATGAGAGTACCTGCCCCACCGGCATCATCACCTCATGCCTGCCCGGTTCAGAGACAGCTTTTATCGTCTCCACGCTGGTCACCACGAATGGGGTCAGTGCTATGGAATCCATTGATTTTCCAACGCTCCGCTTCGGCGGCGGCTTGAGTCTTGGCCTGGTCCCTGGAAGACTCTTCGGCCCTACGCTCTTCGCGCCTGACGCGGCCAATCCCACCTTCCTGACGGGGACCTTTGACCTGGGTGCGATCAACCCTAAGGGCGATCCACCTGTCCTCGACTACAGCCTCAGCATCACGCCGGAGACGACTGCGCAGACGCCTGAACCGTCCACGCTCGGTCTGTTCGGCACCGGGGTGCTGGGTCTGATCGGCATTGCGCGGAAGAGGCTTGGGTCGGGTTCCGGTTCGGCAGCGAACTGACTCCGCGGCTGACTCCCTTTAGACGATAACCTTCTGCACGCCGACTGCGACGACGAAGTAGTTTGCCATGACGTCGCCGACGTTCTTCAAGCTGTGCAACACGCCGGACGCGGTGAAGATGACTCCGCCGGGCTCGACGATGCCCGTCTTGCCGTCGCTGGTGGCTTCGAGTTTTCCTTCGCGGATGAGCAGGAACTCCGAGTGCGTGTGCCGGTGCGGCGGATGCGGCATCTGGCCCGGCGGCAACGCGGTCTCATGGACCTCGACAAACTCGCCTGTGGCCAGACGGCCCTGAATCACTGCGCGGCTGGCCATGCCGTTCGCGGAGGCGTGTACCGGCAGCTTGTCGAAGGGGAATATCTCGGAGTGGGCGAGCACCGGCTCTGCACCGGCCGCGTTATTTTGTCCCTCGGCCACGGCACCGCCCATCGCTGCAAGAGCCGATAGAGCAACACAAAGTTCGCGACGGTTCAAATTTTTCATGCAGACATACTACGCGGTCCGAACTAAATCAGTCATCAACTACTTTGTCGTGCTTGGGGCAGGATTGCGGTTGCTCGCTCATGCGATACCCTGAAAGAGATGCCTCTGATTGACTCTCACGCCCACCTCGACTTTTACAACGAGACTCCGACCGAGCGCGAGGAGGTGCTGCGCCGCGCCTACGCTGCAGGGGTTCATACGGTTCTCGCAATCGGTATTGGCGACGGACCTGCGACGATGCACCAGGCGCTTGAGATTGCTGAAACGACCTCGGGTGAGGGGCTTCCTCAGGTCTTTGCGAGCGCTGGGATTCACCCGCAGGAGGCGGCTCACGCGGGGCGCGAGGCTCTTGAAAAGCTGGCGGCGTTGGGCGGGCGGGAACGATGCGTTGCCGTCGGAGAGATCGGCCTCGACTACTACCATGTTGAGAATCCCGACATTGCCACGCAGCAGGAGGCGTTCATCGCGCAGATGCGGATCGCGGCGGAGTTGCGTAAACCGATTCTGATCCACTGCCGCACCAGCGAACTGGCGACGGCGCAGGCTAAGGAAAAGTATGGCGAGGCTGATGCATGGGAGGATCTGCTTGCGTTGATCAACGAGTATTGGACGCCGCATGCGCTGCCCGGGATTATGCATTGCTTTTCCGGCACTCCGGCTGAGGCGGAACGGTCTCTCGCGGCGGGCTTTTATCTTTCTTTCGCGGGGAACCTGACGTATCCGAAGGCGCAGGGGATTCGCGATGCCGCCGTGGGCGCACCGGCTGACCGGATTCTGGTCGAGACGGACGCGCCATTTCTTGCGCCCATCCCGCTTCGGAGGCAGCGCAACGAACCTGCTTTTGTCACGCATACGGCGGTAGCCCTGGCGGAGCTTCGCGGCATCACACCAGAAGAGCTTGCGGACCTGACAACCGCTAACTTCAAAAATCTCTTCCCCTCGACGCGCTAAACACGCGAGCGCTGACATAATAGAGAGCGACAAAGTTACAGACGAAGGAACACACCCATGGCATCCGATAACAGCTTCGACGTAGTCAGCAAAGTAGAGCTTCAGGAAGTAAAAAACGCCATCGACCAGGCCTCGAAAGAGGTTCATGCCCGCTTCGACCTCAAGGACTCGAAGTCGAAGATCGAGCTCGAAGGCACAGACACGATTCAGCTTGCGTCACAGGATGAGTACAAGCTTCAGGCGGTGACTGAGATTCTTTCGCAGAAGCTGGTTAAGCGTGGTGTGTCCCTTAAGAATCTTGAGTTTGAGAAGATTGAGCCGGCGGCGAACTCGAGCGTGCGGCAGAAGATCAAGCTGGTGCAGGGTATTCCGTCCGAGAAGGCAAAGATTATCGTCGCGGCGATCAAAGACTCGAAGAAGAAGGCGCAGGCCAGCATTCAGGGCGACACTGTGCGCGTCGTCAGCAAGGACCGCGACGTTTTGCAGGAGGTCATGGCGCTGCTCAAGGGCAAAGATATCGGCGTCGAGCTTCAGTTTACGAACTTCCGCTCGAACTAAGCCTGACTGTCATTGCGCGGCGGCAGCCAATTCCGCTGCCGCCTCGCCAAACCGTTGCTGCGATCAAAAATCTTACTTACTTTTTCGAGCCCACTCTGAAGCCAAATCCACATCCTGATACTCTGACTAGTAAGTGAGTACGCTCTCCATCGCGACGGCAGCCGAGGTGTTCGACCTCCTGCGTGACGATTTAGCCGCCATTGAGCAGGAGTTCTCCCGCCAATCGGCGTCGAACGTCGAGGTCATCACCGACATCGCACGCTACCTGATCGCAGGTGGCGGCAAGCGGATTCGTCCGCTTCTGCTGCTGCTTTCGGCGAAGGCGCTTGGCTGCACGAGTGAGAGCCGTATTCGCTTGGGCGCTGTCGTGGAGATGCTTCACACCGCAACGCTCGTCCACGACGACATCATCGATGAAGCTGACACGCGCCGTGGGCGGCCCTCCTCGAACACTACCTGGGGCAACGCCAAGTGCGTCCTGGCAGGCGACTGGCTTTACATGCAGTCGTTTTCGACGGCGCTTGAGGAGCGCAACTTCCGCGTCCTCGAACTGCTCATCTCGCTCACTCAGCAGATGGTCGAAGGCGAACTTCTCCAGATCGAAAAGCTTGGTCACCTCATCAACGAAGAAGAGTATTTCGACCTCATCTTCCGCAAGACCGCGTGCCTCTTCAAAGTCTCCATGCAGCTCGGCGCTGCCGTCACGCCATCCCACGAATTTGGCGATCCCGAAGAGATTGAAGCTCAGCTTGGCGAGTATGGCCGCAATCTCGGCCTCGCTTTCCAGATCGTCGACGACGTTCTCGATCTCACGGCCGCCGAAGACGTGCTCGGGAAACCCGTAGCCTCAGACCTTCGCGAGGGCAAGGCTACGCTTGCCGTCATTCATGCGCTGGAGCGTGGCACGGGAGCCGATCGCGAAGCCATCCGCACCGTTCTCGCCGACCGGAGCTTCACGCGAGTCTCTCACCCGCAGATTCTTGAGATCCTTCAGCGTCATGGCTCGATCGACTACGCGATGGATACAGCCTGCGCCTACGCGGAAGCAGCCCGGCTCACCATCGCCGATCTGCCCGATTCCGAAGCCAAGCGCGCCCTCCTCTGGGTCCCCGGCTTCGTCACCTCGCGCGACCGCTAGATCGCAGCAGATCTATTCCTCGGCACCCGTTTCGACGTCCAGGTTTACCACCCGCATCGCATTTCTGCCCTGCTCCACCAGCACCTGGATTCTGCCCTCTGCCGCCTCCAACTCCTTCTTGCACGCGTTCGAGAGCTTCACGCCCTCCTCAAACAGATGCACCGACTCATCGAGCGAAAGCTCCCCCCGCTCGAGCTTCTCGACCACCGACTCCAAGGCCATCAACTGCTCTTCAAAGTTTGCCATCACACTACCTCGACTTCGGCCAGCCCCAGCACATCGGCCGCGACGCCGTACCGGCCAAATGGCGCGCTGACCTGAACGCCCTGAACCATCGGCCGCGCCTCGGCCAACATCTCCTGCGCGATCTTTACGCCTTCCATTCTGCCCGCTTCAGGCGAGGCCGCCGCGGCCATCCGCGCCATGATCTCTTCCGGCATGCTGACTCGCAGGTCGTTCTTCATAAACTCCGCGTTGCGCAGGCTGGTCAACGGCCAGATCCCCGCGATCACCGGAATGCGGAAGCTTTCGATTCTGCGCAGGAACTCCTCGAGTACACGCAGGTCAAACACCGGCTGCGTAATAGCGAATTCTGCGCCCGCCTCCACCTTGTACGCAAACCGGCGCACCTCCTGGTCCATATCCTGAACGCCGGGGTTCGCCGCTACCGAGATCGTAAATCCGGTCGAGTCGCCGATAGGGTTCTTCCCGATATCCAAGCCATAGTTTAAATTGTGGACGATGTTCACCAGCCCGATCGCATCGACATCGAACACCGCCGTCGCGTTGGGATAGTTGCCGAGCTTCGGCGGATCGCCGGTCAGGCAGAGAATATTTTTGAGCCCGATCGACGACGCTCCCAGCAGATCGCTCTGGATGCTCAGCACGTTCCGGTCGCGGCAGGTGTAGTGCAGAATCGTCTCGATTCCAACATGCTGCTGAATCTGCACGCACAGGCTCTGCGCGCTCATCCTTGCGCTGGCGCGCGGCGAATCCGGCACATTGATCGCATCGACACCCAGCCGATGCAGTTGTGCCGCGCCATCAAGTTCCTTGCTGCAGTCGATCCCCTTTGGCGGCACGATCTCTACCATCGTCACAAAGTCGCCCGCCGCTACCATCGAGCCGATCTTCGACCGGTCGGCCAGCGGAGGGGGTGAAACCTTGCTCTCCTTGATGGTCGTCGCCTTGCCGGGACGAGCGTTTTCCATCACCTCGATGCCGCCCTCCATCGCACCTAAGGCGCGCAACGAACTCTTCATCGCCCGCGTGTAGCTCGGCGTCGTTCCGCAGCACCCGCCAACGATGCTCGCTCCAGCTTTCACCAGCTTGCGGGTAAAGCTGGCCATGTACTCGGGCGAGGTCAGATAGATCGTGCGACCCTCGACTGCGCGCGGAATCCCTGCGTTCGGCATCGCAGACAGCGGCAGCGTCGTCACCGGGCGCATCCGCTCGATCACGCTTAATACCGTTGCAGGCCCTGCGCTGCAGTTACATCCCACTGCATCTGCGCCCCACTCGGTCAGTTTGATCGCGGCAACCTCAGCCGAGGCGCCGTCCAGGCAGTTCCCGTCTTCATCGACGGTCATCATCACGACCACGCGAATCCCCGGAGCCACGCTCCGCGCTGCCAGAATCGCCTGCTCGGCCTCGGCCAGCGAGGTCATCGTCTCTACAATCAGCAGATCCACGCCTACGCCCGGCCCACCCTCTACGAGCGCCCGAATCTGCTCCTCGAAAGCTTCACGCGCTTCTTCGAGGCTCAGCTTGCCGAGTGGCTCCAATCGCACGCCCAGCGGCCCCATGGATCCGGCTACGAACGCCTCGCATGCCTGCTTGTCGCGGATCTGGTTCACCGACTCCCGCGCCAGCTTCACGCCCGCCACATTGATCGCGCGCACCTGATCCTGCAGCCCATGCTGCCCCAGCCGAAACCGGTTGCCGCCAAACGTATTGGTCTCGACAACCTCTGCGCCTGCCTGCAGATACTCGGCATGGATCTCCCGCACCATCTCCGGCTGCGATAGGTTCAGCTCGTCGTAGCACCGGTTGATGAAGACGCCTCGCGCGTAGAGCATCGTGCCCATGGCTCCATCGCACAGCACAGTTCTGCCGCCTTCAAACAGACAGTCGGCAGCCGCGTATCCTGCAACAGAGACCGAGTTCGCACCACTTACTGCATCCGCCATAAACGTCTCCAAGTGTTCTTACCATCTTAAGCCAATGGACGGACCTGCTCCAAACCAATAAAATTCAAGCCTTTGCTGCTTGCTTCCAAACCGTGGCCTGGCGCGTCCTTTGTTATACTCGGCACATAGCCGGTGGCCCCTAAAAAATATTTGCCGCAGCGCTCAGGTTGGAGTTAGTTACCGTTGACGAATCGAAGTCTCTCTACCCAGTCTCTCCGTGCCCAGATCTTCTGCGGCCTCCTGATCGCCGCTGTCACGCTGGGACTTACAGCCTGCGGTCAGCAGCTGTACAAGTTTCCTCAATTTACCTTCGCTAACCGGCCCATTCCTCCCAGCAAGCTCGCCACCCGCGTCATGGTCGGCGTTACAGCCAACGGTGGAACCACCGGCAGCCTGCAGATTCTCGATGCCAACCGCGATCTCCGCAATAACGTACAGAACACCAAAATGTCGTTCTCCATCAGCGGCTATTCCTCCGGCTTTCCGAATCTGATCCTCAACTTCCCCTCAGAGATCACCGGCTACGTCTACTCCAACACGCTGGGTGACGTACAGGCGATTAACTACGGAACAGAAGCCGTATCCGGCCCTGTCGGACCCTTCCCCGCGAAGTCCACCAGCATCGCCGTTCCGCCGACCTTCGCCCACGTCTACTCTGCCGAGGAGGGTGCAGGTCTGCTTGGCGTTGTCGACAACACCACCGGAAGGACCTACGCGCTCAACCTGCCCAATGTCTTTCAGGTCGTCGTCAACACGGGCGACACGGTCGTACTCGCCATGGTTCGCAACTCGAACTCCCTCTATCGCGTCATCAAGCTGAACGCCAACCAATACCTCACCTCGACCGCAGCCATCGCAGGCATCGGCGCGGTCGACTGCCAGCCCTTCAACCTGCCAATCTACTGCGTCATCCCGGTGAACAGCGTGAATCCCGCCGCTCCCACCGCAAGCACCTTCGACCGTCCTGTCGGAGCCTATGTCTCGCTGGACGGCAGCGTCGTTTACGTTCTCAACTGCGGTGCCGAGTGCGGCGGAACTACCTCCAGCGTCACCTATCTCTCCCCCGGCGCGCTTCAGGTCAATAGCTACACCGACAGCACCACTCCAGCTCAGCAGAATCCAAACTCCTTCCTCTCCAATGTCCCAGTCAAAGGCGGAGTCACAGCCGCGGTCTCTGACGGGACGACCCTCTACGTGGCTGGCCAACAGCTCCAGCCCGATGGTCTCTTCGCCGGCAACCTTTCCACCATCAGTCTTGCCGCCAATACCGTCACCAGCACTACCTCCATATCCGACGGCAGTCACACCAAGATCCTGCTTGCCGACGACAACACGCTCTGGATCGGCTCTCAGTTATGCGCCAGTGGTGAGCGCGCAGCCCGTGCCGCGCAACAGATCGCAGCAGGACAGGCCACCGACCAGACTGCGAACTACAACTGCCTCACTGTCGTCACCCTGCCCTCAGGCTCTACCGGCATCAGTGCTGCCATTGTTCCGGCAGTTACACAAAATGGACCCTCGCCGGTCGTTGTTCCTTATCCCAACACCAACCAGAACCAGTTTTACTACGGCGACCTGACCGGCCTCTGCTGGGTCCAGGGTCAGCACAAGGTCTACACCGCCTACGGTGGTCAGGTCCACGCCTTCTACACCGGCGGAACGATCACCGCCCCGAACGATCCCGCCATTGGCACAACACCCGCCGCCGGCTCTGAGATCAACAACGCGAACATCATCGTTCAGGGCACAGCCCTCGACGTCGCCTACATGGACGCCGTCACCGACGCAGCAAACTAATGCAAATGAAGGGCTCAGGGAACAGGGCTTAGGACGTCTCCAACCGAGCCCTACCTCAAAGCCCTAAACCCTGAGCCCTTCACCCTATGTCCTCACCCCAGCAACTCGATATTCTTGCCATCGCAGCCCATCGCGACGACGTCGAACAAACCTGCGGCGGCACTCTGCTGGCGATGCACGCCCGTGGCTGGACTACCGGCATCCTCGATCTCACGCAGGGAGAGTCCGGCACCCGCGGCACCGCCGCCGACCGCGAGGCCGAGGCCAACTCCGCCGCACGCATCCTCAATGTTTCCCATCGCGAGGCGCTCGACCTGCCCGACGGCAACGTCGAAAACACGCTGGTCAATCGTCTAAAGCTGGCCGCCGTCCTGCGCCGTCTGCGTCCCCGTGTCGTCATTCTTCCCTACTGGCAGGGCCGGCACCCTGACCACTACACCACCGCCACGTTGGGCTATGAAGCCTGCTTCGTCAGCGGCCTCGCCAAAGTAATAACCCCAGGCGAATCTAACCTTCCGCATCGGCCCTTCAAGATTCTTTACGCCAGCCTCTATGCCGACGTGCGCCCCAGCTTTGTGGTCGACATCACGCCCTTCGCCGAACAGCGTCTGCAATCTCTGCTGGCCTATCGCTCGCAATACGGCACCCAACCTGAAGGCACCGGCCTGTTCGTTCCCGAAGAAGAGATTCGCGAACGAACCTTCGCTACTGCCCGTCACTACGGCCTGCTGGCTGGCGTCCGTTATGCAGAGCCCTTCGTTCAAAAAGAAGTCGGTCTGATTGATGACGTAGTACTAATTCCGGTTCAATCGATCTAAGTAATATTCCCAATATTCCCTCAAATCCATTACACTCCTCCGTACGTCATCAAAATATAGATGCAACTGCAGTACGTTCTAAGGAGAGGTTAATTGTGGAGAAAAAGCTAAACGACCTTATTGATAAGGCTCTGTCACGTCGTCAGTTTCTGGCAGGTGCAGGAACGACTGCGGCGGCAGCGCTCGTAGTTGGGTGCAACAGCAGTACAACCACGCCGTCGCCAACACCAACCCCGACGCCGACCCCGCTCGATATTCCCGACAACGACATTCTGAACTTCGCCCTCAACCTCGAATATCTTGAGGCCGAGTTCTACCTGTATGCCGCTACCGGCTCTGGCCTCTCCACAGCCGATGCACTCGCCGGCGCAGGCACCACCATTGTCCCGGCCAATACTGTTGCCGTTCCATGGACGACGCCGGCTCAGTCGCAACTCGCCGCAGAGCTCGCCCAGACGGAACTCGATCACGTTCGCTATCTCCAGGGTGTGATCACAAAAAACAGTGGCACCCCTGTTCCACGCCCCGCAATCGATCTCACCTTCTTTGCTCCACTCGCGGTCGCCGCTGGCATTACCAATCCGGCGACATTCAACCCGTTTGCCGATCCCAACAGCTTCCTCGTAGGTGCCTTCACGTTCGAGGATGTGGGCGTTACCGCCTACGCCGGTGCAGCTCCCTTGCTCATCAGCAATATTATTCTCTCAGGCGCAGCCGGCATCCAAGCGACTGAGGCCTACCACGCTGGCACGATCCGCACCCTCATCGCGGGGAATGCGGCAAACACTGGCGACGCAACCTTCCTCAATGACGCCAACGCAGTTTCTGCACTTCGCGCCACCCTTGGCGGAGGAAACGAGACCGCACTCAGCCTCTCCAGCATCGTTGCTGCTGATCCCACCAATGCCATCGGATTCTCGCGCACAACCGACCAGGTCCTGCACATTGTGTACGGCAAGGGTGGCGGAGCAGGCCTGTCCAAAGGCGGCTTCTTTCCCAATGGCCTAAACGGCAGCATCACAACAACGGCATCCTAAGGACGGAGAGATCATGGCAACTCTAGAGACACAGCAGCTCGACGAAATCATCGTAAATACCCGCCGTAAGATGCTCACCATGGGAGGCGCCGCTCTCGCCGCGCTGGCCTTTGGCGGTACAACCAAAGCACAGGCGCAGTCGACCACCACAGGCGATCAGGACATCCTCAACTTCGCTCTTAACCTCGAGTACCTCGAAGCACAGTTTTACAACCTCGCCGTCTCCGGCGTCACCATCGACCAACTCCCGACACCGATTCCTGTCGCTGTCAACGGAGGAACAGCTGGTAGCGTCACCGTCAAGTCCAACCCCAAGGTTCCGTTCTCATCTTCCATCATTCGGTCGTATGCGGCAGAGACGGCCACCGAAGAAGGCAAGCATGTCCTCTTCCTGCAGAAGACCCTCGGTTCCGTCGCAGTGTCGATGCCCGACATCAACCTGCTCGATTCGTTCAACGCACTCGCAGCTCTGGCAGGCATCGGCAGCACCTTCGATCCCTTCGCCAATGATGCGAACTTCCTCATCGGCGCTTACATCTTCGAGGATGTTGGGGTGACGGCCTATCATGGCGCTGCTCCTCTGATCACGGATAAGACAGGTATCCTCCCAGCGGCTGTTGGGATTCACGCGGTCGAGGCCTACCACGCTGGCCTGGTCCGCACCACAATCAACGCCGTAGACGCTTCCGCTCAGTTTGCACCGGTCGGAACGCTCATCGGCTATACACAGGCGATCTCGGCAGCTCGCTCCTCGCTGGCGAATCCCGATCCCAAGAACCCAATCACGAGTCCCTTCACGACGTTTGCCAACTTGACGGCAGACGATCAGGGAGTCCAGACCACTGCGGTCAGTCTCAATGGTTCGTCGGCGTCCTTTACGGCATCCACGATTGCTGATACTGACGTCAACGCTTTGGGCTTCGGTCGCAGTACTACCCAGATCCTGGCGATCGTCACAGGAAATCCCGCGACCGCCACGTCCTTTCAGGGAGCGTTCTTCCCAAGTGGTCTCAACGGCAACATCGCATAACCTTAACCATCCGCACCAAACAAGAGCCGCAGGCGATCCCAGCCTGCGGCTCTTTTGTTTTGGACACAAATTAGACGGCGGCCCTGGTCCGCAGTCGCTCTCTCACAAATCTCACAACTTCCTCAGTCACATAAACCGGCGGGCGCATTGCCAGCACCGGGGTGCCCGCCACCAGTTTCAACGAAACTCCCTTCCACTCGGGCCTTCCCAGGACACCTTCCACAACCAGCACCGCGTCGGCCCTATCCAGAAAATACTTCGCCGACTCTTTGAAGTCCGCCGTCTCGGGATCGAGCACGCTCAGGTAAAGATCAGGTCCTAGAAATCGCATGATGCTGTTCGACTCGATCACTGCGTTCTCCGCTCGTTCAATCTCTTTTCGAATGCGCGGCATCGCCTCCGACAAGTCTCCAGCCCGAGTCCTCACCCAGAACGACCGCACCGCTCCCGCCGCCAGATACCGTCCGGAGTCAGTTTTAGCGTCCCCACCGACACGCTCCTCACTCACTGCAACCGTATGCTCCGCCGTTTCGCAGTCACACGGCTCCCCGTTTGCCGAGCACATCCCATGGCCAAACTGCGTAATCTTAAACGCGGTCCAATGCATCTCCGGTATCGCGGCGATCAGCCCCGCCACCACGCTCGTCTTGCCGATATTTCGCGTATGCCCGCCGACCACAACAATCGCCATCACTCACCACACCAATCCGCCGCGCATCACCTGTGCTTCAACCTCGCCAGATCCCGCAGATACTCCTTCAAGGGCCGCGCCGGCCTTCCCCAGAAGACCTCTCCAGGCCCTCGCATCTTCTTCCCACTCAGCACCCCGGCCCCACCGCCGAGAATCACGCCAGCACCAACCGTTGCGTGCTCTCCAATCCCAACCTGCCCACCAAGAATCGCACCATCCTCGACCACGCTCGACCCCGAGATCCCGGTCTGCGCCGCGATGATCACGTTCTTTCCGATCACGCAGTTGTGTCCAATGTGCACGAGATTATCGATCTTCGTCCCCCGCCCGATTCGCGTCTCGCCCAGCGCTCCACGATCGATCGTCGTATTCGCACCAATCTCCACATCGTTTTCGACGATCAGCTTTCCCTGCTGCGGAAAGATCAGGTACTCCCCCGTCTCGTCGCTGCGCACATATCCAAACCCCGTTGACCCCAGCACCGCACCCGCCTGCACTACCACGTGATCGCCCAACACCGTCCCCGCGTAGATGGTCACCCGCGGACCAATCTCGCAACCACTCCCAATCATCACGCCATCTCCGAGCACAGCGCCGGGGCCAACTGAAGTCCCTACGCCAATCGTTACCTTCTGTCCCACCACCGCCGAAGCATGCACTCCCTCGCGCACACCAGCGCCGGCAAGCCTGCGCGCCACCACCGCAAAGGCATACCTGGCATCCTTCACCCACAAGACCCGCGGATCGAGCGGAAGGTCCGCCGACTCTAGCTTTCTGCTGGCAAGAATCACACCAGCCTTCGACGCCAACGCGCGCCCAAGCGTCTCGCCCTCGACGGCGAACACAACCGAGTTCTCCTGCGCGCTCTCGATGCTTGAAACCGCCGCAACCTCCACCTCCAGCAGCGGTGCGCTCACCCCAACCCAATCCGCTACTTTGCTCATCGTCGCCATCAGTAGATTCCCTCTTCTCCCGGCGGCCGCGTCTTCCATCGCCTATGCATCCACAGCCACTGATCAGGATACTGCCGGATCGTCCGCTCAATCGCCGCAGTAAACGCCGCAGTATTTGTAACTACATCCGTTTCAGAATCCCCAGTACAAACCACCTCAAGCTCTTTGGCAAAGCGCAGCACGTACTTCTGCTCGCTCTCCTCCCACAACAGAAACCCCGGTACCACCGCCGAGCCTGTTTTCGCCGCAATTCGCGCCATCCCCGATGCCGTACACGCCTCCACTCCAAAGAACGGCACAAACACCCCTTGCGGCGGAGTCATATTCGTGTCCATCAGAATCCCTACGGTCTCGCCCGCTCGCATCGACGCAATCAGCCCCCGCGCAAAGTCATCTTTATGAATTACCCGATTGCCATGCAGACATCGAATGCGGTTCACAAACTCATCCACCAATCGATTATCCAGCCGGCGAATCACCATCCCCATCGGCATCCCCATCAGCGAGTGATAAAAACTCGACAGTTCCCACGCCCCCAGGTGTCCGGTCAACACCAACACGCCCTTCCCGCGCTTGCGGGCCGCCAGATAGTTCTCGAGCCCCTCATAGCGAATAAACCGGCTCGCCCCCTCCGGCGTATATCCCGGCATCAGGCAGAACTCCGCCAGCAGCCTCCCCAAATTGCGGTATACCGACCGCAAAATCTTCTCTCGCTCCCCTTCCGGCATTTCCGGAAATGCAAGCTTCAGATTCTGCGTCCCCACTCCCCGCAGCCGACCCAACAGGTGAAACGCAATCCCAGCGATCCCTGTGCCGACCAACCTGGCAAATCCCCACGGAAGCAACCGCATGAAGTGGACCGCCAACCATACGACGGCAAACTCAACCCGTTCGCGGAAGGTTACGTCCGCGTCAATCTCCTCTTTTTGCGTGACTTTGCTCAAGCCTCTAGTCTACCGATTCCAACCCCTGCCGCAGTAAAAACAAGAAGGGACGGCCATGAGCCGCCCCTCTGCAATCAAACAGGAACTTCGTTACTTATTTCGAGCAGCGACAAAGTACTTGGCCACCGTACGGACAAAAGGACGAGCCTCGACCGGCGTCACCTGCTTGCCGCCGAGAATCTGTTCGAACTGAACATCCGATCCATACAGAGCGCGTGTGTCATCCTGGTTCTGCGACAACACCGTGCCATCCAGATCAATACCCGCAAACAATCCCTTGCTGCGCGAATAAGTCAGGAACTCTGCATTGAGCTTCCAGTCCGTGCCAGCCTGTGCATTACGTCCCACAGGTCCCGCCGAAGCCGCAGCATCCGCGCCCAGCTTGAACTTGTTCTTCAGCATGGCCTGCAGACCCTGCTGATTCATCGCGATCAGCACCAGGTCGGTTGCCTGTCCGCCGATTTGGAATCCAAAGCTGCCACCGGCCAACTGAACACATACCGGGGCGCTCCACTTTCCACTTGGCGTACGGCACGTCGCAACGCCCTGTCCATACTGGGCACCGACAACGAACGCGCCCTTCTTGTAGCTAGGAATCACCACAACGCAGGAAGCTCCGGCTAGAATGCCGCCTGGAATCGACTTATCCGGTGTCGCCATGATTTGGTCAATCACCAGCCCCGCAGCCGTAAAACGGTCCGCTATCTTCGCCTTATCACTCTGCGCCTGTGCCGACAGAGAACCAGCAATCATCGCCAAGCCACACACAGCCACTGAAATTTTCTTGAGCATTATCGTTATCCCTTTCACGTCTAATCGTTCTATATTTTGGAGGGGGGCCCAACAAACTGCCTATTTCCAACAATATATAAGACGGGGAAAAATCGTTCGAGGTTGTACCCCTGCGCGACGGGATTAGCATACGCCGATACACAACACACACACGCAAAAAAATGGGGGTTGTAGAGATAATGTCGGTAGAACTCCGACGCTATCTCTACAACCCCTCTCCCAGGTCTGTGTTGCTTGTTAGTACTTTGCCCCACATTACCTTCGATCACAACGGTACGAAGGTGGGTACACCTTTGAGCAGGTTTTGTTAACTCAATAGTTAACAGAAACTGAGCGCCGAAATTAGCGTAACTGGATCTTTACCAACACTTAATAGAAATTCAGCAAAAGGGGAAGCGCCACGCGACCAAATTCTTCAACAGAATCTAGGTTAACTGCTTCAGCAACAGCTTCTCGTTTACCACCTGAACCGACAACGCGATCCGGTTATCAACCCCCACCTTCCGCATCAGGTTGCCGACATGCTTCTTTACGGTATTCACGTCGATCCCAAGCGCACGGCCGATTGCCGGATTAGGATGTCCCGCGGCCAGTAACCGCAGCACCTCCAGCTCCCGCTTGGTGAACTTAGGCGCCTTCGCGGGCTTGGCAGTCGCCTTTGATTCTGCCGAAGTCGACTCCAGCAACCGCGCCATCACCTTGCGCGGAGCCCACACCGACCCATCCTGAACAATATCGATAGCCATCCGGATCTCGCTTTCCTTGGCAGAATGGGCCAGATATCCCTTCGCCCCGGCGCCAATAATGCGTTGGATATGATCGTGGCTCTCATCAAGACCCAGCACGATTACCCTGAACCGCGGACGGCTTCTACGAAACGTCTCCAGCAGCTCGAAGATGTGCTCCGTACAAGCCGAATCGATCAGGATCAGCGATACGCCCGACGCATCGAGCGCCCCCGGGACCGACAGAGGAACGATCTCCACCGTGCCCCCGTCGGGGAAGATCGTCTGCAAGCCCAAAACCCGCATTGGATCTGCCGCCACAAGACCGACGCGCAGACCCCCCTTGTCCTTCTTAACCTTCTTGTTCTTCATCGACTGCGCAGCCCCTTTACTCAGCATCCTGCATTTAGTAGGCCGTCATCAGCGCTTCAGAAGATCGTAACCCGTCTACAACTTCGGCAAAACGATTCCCTGCTGATTTTGATACTTTCCTTTACGGTCCGCGTAACTCACCTCACAGACCTCATCGGACTGAAAGAACAAAATCTGACACAGCCCTTCGTTTGCATAAACCCGAGCTGGCAGCGGAGTTGTGTTCGAAATCTCGAGCGTCACAAAACCCTCCCACTCCGGCTCGAATGGCGTCACGTTTACGATAATTCCGCATCGCGCATATGTGGACTTACCAACGCAGATCGTGAGCACATCGCGAGGAATCTTGAAGTATTCAATCGACCGAGCCAGCGCAAACGAGTTCGGAGGAACGATCACGCTATCGGCCTGCACCGTCACAAACGAGCGCTCGTCAAAGGCTTTCGGGTCAATGATCGCGCTGTTGACGTTGGTAAAGATCTTGAACTCGTCCGAGACCCTCAGGTCGTAACCGTAAGAAGAGAGCCCATACGAGATAACACCCTCTCGAACCTGTTTTTCGCTAAATGGAGAGATCATTCCGTGTTCGTTCGCCTGCTGGCGAATCCAACGGTCGCTTTTAATTGCCACTCTGGTGTTCCCCTTCGGTCCTGCTTTTTGAAATTTCTTCAATTGTCGCAGAAGGTGGTATCCCTAATTGTCGCAGAAGGGTGTAAATTGGGTGCGTTGGTCTCCCAGGTCCCATTGCGTCATTAGATTCTTCATCTTACGGTAGCGTTCTTTCGTTGACAATCTGAGTCTGAGTTTCTAACATCACCGTACTACCAGGTCAGCACCCAGCTTCAAAAAATTACAGCCCAAGGGCGGCCCAAATGATTAAGCAGGATCTCATACAGAGGGTGGTAGAAAGAACCGGCCTTCCAAGGACAAAAGCAGAGTCGGCTGTCGATGCGATCTTTGAAAGCATGAAGGCGACTCTCATTGCGGGCGACCGCATTGAACTCCGCGGATTTGGTGTATTTACCGTCAAGCCGCGCAAAACCGGAATCGGTCGCAACCCACGGACCGGAGCCGAAGTCACCATCGCTCCAGGCAAAGCAGTCCGCTTCAAGCCGGGCAAAGAGCTCCACCTGCTCGACTAAGCACCTCATCAACCACCCGCCGCGACAGCGACCGGGTTGTTCGCAACAAACCTCCCCAACATTTCAACGCAGTCGATGCAGGGTCACATCAGGTGAACCGCATCCACGTCGACCACAAGGTTCCGACGCGCGATTCCCTGCGTCTCGGCATACGCAAGCATCGCCCGCAGCGTCTCGCCCAGCGTCTGCCGCCGCTCCGCCTTCAATACAAAGTGAAAACGATAGATCCGCTTCAACTTCACAATCGGCGCGGCGGCCGGACCCAGCACCCTCACCTTATCCAGCCGGGCTTTTTGAAACCACCGCCCCAACGTTCCCGCCCACGCTGTAGCTTCCTCCAGCTTCTCGCTCTGTATTACCACGTTCGCAAGCACCGCAAACGGCGGATAGTGCATCCACCGCCTGTACTGCATCTCCTTCGCAACAAACCCCGGATAGTCATGCTTGGCCGCAAACTGAATCGCGTAGTGATCAGGATGATAGGTCTGCACCAGCACCTTCCCGATCAGATCCCCACGCCCGGCCCTGCCTGAGACCTGCGTCAGCAGTTGAAACACCCGCTCTGCCGCACGAAAGTCCGGCAGCCCCAACGCAAAGTCCGCCCCAATCACTCCCACCAGCGTCACTCCATGAATGTCATGCCCCTTGGCGATCATCTGCGTGCCCACCAGCAGGTTGATCTCGCCTCCATGAAGCCTTGCCAGCAGCCGCTCCATGTCGCTCCTCCCGCGCACGGTATCGCGATCCATTCGCCCAATCCGCGCCGTCGGAAACAGCTCCTGGAGCCGCTCCTCTCCCTGCTGCGATCCCGCTCCAAGAAAATAAAGATGTTCGCTCTCGCACTTCGGACAAGCCTTCGGCACCGGCCTACGCGACCCACAGTAGTGACACTCTAACCGCTGTCCCGGCTGCGCAATCGCATCGTTGCCGCTTACGGGCTTGTGATAAGTCATCGACACCGCGCAGTTCTCGCACTCGATCTTCTCCCCGCAACTGCGGCACAGCACCGTCGACGAATACCCCCGCCGGTTCAGCAACAAAATCACTTGCTCTCCACGGTCCAACGTAGCCTGCGTCTCTTCAATAAGCCTCCGCGAAAAGATCTGTTCCTGCCCCGTCTCGCGAAACTCCTCCCGCATATCCACCAACTCCACCAGCGGCATCGGCCTGTCCGCCACACGCGCGCGCATCTCCACCAGAGCGTACCGACCCTTCTCCGCATTCGACCAGCTCTCAAGCGACGGCGTCGCCGACCCCAGCACCACCACCGCCTCATTGAACTTCGCCCGCATCACCGCAACATCGCGTCCGTGATACCGCGGCGTCTCCTCCTGCTTGTAGCTCGAGTCGTGCTCCTCGTCGACGATGATCAATCCCAGGTCCACCATCGGCGCAAACACAGCCGACCGCGTCCCCACCACGATCCTCGCCTCGCCCCGCCGAATCCTGTGCCACTGCTCAGCCCGCTCATCCGGCGTCAGTTGCGAGTGCAGTAGCGCCACCTCGCCCGCAAACGCCGCGACCATCTGCCCCGCCATCGCGGGCGTCAATCCAATCTCGGGCACCAGCAACAACGCCGACTTCCCCGCATCCAAAGCCCTCTGCATCGCAGCAAAATAAACCGAGGTCTTCCCGCTTCCCGTAATTCCGTAGAGCAGATGCGGCCGAAACCCACCCTTCTCCATCGCCGCCGCAATCGTCCCGAGCGCTTCCATCTGCGCTTCATTCAAAGCGTGTTCATGCGCATGCTTCTTCCCCTGCACCCCCACGCCGCCCAGGTGAAACTCCTCCGCAACTTCCTCCACCACCACCAGTCCACGCTTCACCAGCGTCCCCAACGTAGACTCCGGCACTCCTGCACGCGTCAAACTCAGCCGCAGATCCCGCACCCGCATTCGCCCACCCACCGCCGCAAGCTCTGCCAGAATTGCTGTCTGATTTTCATTTAACTTCGGCAGCCGGGCCTCAGCAACCAGCACCGCCACCTTCTCCAACCGCCGCGCGTCTCGCTCCTCCGCCACCACCTCGCGCACCAGCCACTTCTTCCTGACCATCCCCTCCAGCAATCCTTTATTAGCCCCCGTTGCCGAACGCAGCGCCGACATCTTCTCCGCCTCACCACCCTCCAAATAATTCAGCACAGAGTACTCGCGATTCTGTTCCTCCACTGTCAGCTTTGACCGCCGCGAAGAACCCTTCATCGCGCCCTCATACAGCACCTTCCTCCCCTGCTCAGCGATCCGATAAGAAAAGTGCCGCTTCACCTCCGCCGCCAGCGGTAACATCCCCCGCAGCACTTCACCCAGAGGCGCGACATAGTATTGCGCGATCCATCCCGCGAGCTTCATCAACTCTTCCGGCAGCAGCGCGGCGTCATCGAGCACCTGCTGCACCGGCTTGATCTCAAACTCCTCCACCGGCGCATCCTCATGCACCCTCACCACCACACCCATCAGCCTCTGCCCGCTGAACGGCACCAGCACCCGCGCGCCCACGACTGGCACCACACCGTTCACCGCATAGGTAAACGTCTGGTCCAAAGGCACCGGCAAAGCAACATCGCAAAACAAAGCCATCCCACCAGCCTAACCGACCAGCCCCACAACCGACCTTCACCCAGCCCGCGCAGAATCTAAGAAAGAGCCTTCTCTCGCTGCGCTCCCCGCCAGTGCGCCGGCGGAACACCCTCCCACACCCGAAACGCCCGCACAAACGAGTTCGAATCCTCATAGCCCAGCAAGTGCGCTGTCTCGCTCAACTCCAACAGAGAGTTTGTAAGATAGTGCCGCGCCAGCTGATGCCGCGCCTCCTCCAACGCCTTCTGAAAGTTCAAGCCCGCATCCTGCAACCGCCGCTGCAGAGTCCGAGAGCTGATATGAAGCTCACGGGCGATCTCCCCCATCTTGGGACGACTGCCCGTCAGCTTCCGCTGAATCGTCGCGCGAACGCGCTCAGGAAAACTCTCCTCGCCCTTATGCTGCTTCAAGTCTTCGTCCAGTTGCGGCGCAAGCATCGCCAGAAGTTCCGCATTGCGAGTCACAAAGCGTAGCTCAGCGTCCGCCGCACGAAACACAATCGCATTTCGCGCCGCGCCAAACACAACCGGACAGCCAAAGTGTCGCTCGAGCGATCTTGCACTCGCACGCGGTCGTTGCAGTTCAAGACGCACCGGCGAAATCCGCATTCCCGTGCCATGCCGCGCAATCGAAAGCACCCACGCGAAACAGAGATCGGTCAGCACCGCAGGCTCCTCTTCATTCGCCAGCAGCCAGCGAAACTGGATCGTCCACTCCTGATCCCCCGGCTCAAGCACAACCTCTTCCGGGCAGGAGAGTTGTTTGTACCGGGCGATCTGCCGCATCGCCTCGCCAAAATTGCCCGCCGAAAGAGCAGCGAGCACTACCGGATCGAAGTGTTCCGACTTCTCCGCCGTGCCCAACGCAAGCCCAATGGCGGGGTCCGGACTTACCTGCCCGATCCCCCGCCACAGCGCAAAAAACTCTTCTGTCGTTACGAGAACGCGAGGTTGATCGAGCAGGCCCGAAGGCAACCCCGCACTCTGCAATACAGAAGACACATGAACTCCCGACTCTTTCAACTTCGACGACAGACGGCCGGGAACCCGAAAGTGCTTACTCATCGAAAACTACGCCCCGCCCTTCAGAGATGCCATATCGATCACGAACCGGTACTTCACGTCAGACTTCAGCAACCTCTCATAAGCGTCGTTGACCTTCTGAATCGGAATGATCTCCACGTCAGAAGTAATGTTGTTCTTGCCGCAGAAATCAAGCATCTCCTGAGTCTCCGCGATGCCTCCGATCGGCGAACCCGACAGGCTCTTGCGACCGAATAGCAGGCCGAATGCAGACACCGCCAACGGCTTCTCAGGTGCGCCCACCAGGCAGAGATTCCCATCGCGACGCAGCAGATTCAAATACGCGTTGATATCGTGGTCAGCCGAAACAGCATCTAGGATGAAGTCGAAGCTACCAGCATGCTTCGCCATCTCATCGGCATTGCGAGAGACCACAACCTCATCCGCTCCCAGGCGAAGAGCATCGTCCTTCTTGTTAGGCGAGGCCGTAAACAACACGACGTGCGCACCCAGCGCATGAGCGAACTTCACACCCATGTGGCCAAGGCCGCCAAGGCCCACAACACCGACCTTCTTGCCCTTCGTCACACCCCAGTGGTGCAACGGAGAGAAGGTGGTGATTCCCGCGCAGAGCAGAGGCGCAGCGCCTGCAGGATCAAGATTGTCCGGCACTCTCAGGACAAATCGCTCGTCCACAACAACGCTGTCCGAGTAGCCTCCATACGTGACGCCGTTCGTATGCTTGTCAGGAAAGTTGTAGGTGAGCGTTAAGTTGTGGCAGAACTGCTCCAGACCCGCCTTGCACTCCTCGCACGTACCGTCGGAATCGACCATGCAGCCAACCGCGACAACGTCGCCGGTCTTGAACTTCTTCACAGCGGAGCCGGTCTTGGTCACACGCCCTACAATCTCGTGGCCCGGAACGCAGGGGTAAACCGTGGGCATTACACCGCTCCACTCATTACGGGCCTGGTGCAGATCAGAGTGACAGATTCCACAGAAGAGAATCTCAATCTGCACGTCTGTTTCGGTTGGATCGCGCCGCGCGATCGTAGTGGATGCAAGCGGCGATGACGCACTGGCAGCAGAGAATGCTTTTGCGTTGTACATGGTTCAAATGTAGACCTTCACCGCAGGTCCCTGATATGCGAAACACGCCATTCTATATGCAGAATACGCCGTCATTTTTCGATTCAAAAATATTCCAATAAAACGGACGGACGCAGTCCGCGCCCCGATAAGGCGAACGAATGACAAGCCCTGACCACTGCCTCCGAAGACAGAAATGCAGAACCAACGCATCGGTCCTTCGCTGGCGTGATCCCCTCACAAACGCTATCCTTCTCCCACTATGAAGAAGAAAGCCGCGCCCTCGCTTCTGATCCTTCTTCTCCTCACCGCCTGCAACCCGCCCCCTCGGCCAACGCCTGAGCCTACCCCCCGCCCCACTGCGGCAGCAGCGCAGACGATCGAACCTGCAACCGCCGCCCAGCCCTTCGACTACTACCTCCTCAACCTCTCCTGGTCGCCCGAGTTCTGCCACTCGCATCCCAACGCAACCGAGTGCACCCAGCGCCCAGCCTTCGTCCTCCACGGCCTCTGGCCCCAGAACACCAACGGTGGCTATCCGCAAAACTGCTCCACGGACCCCGGCCCACGCAATCCATCTTCCTTCTCCGATATCTACCCCGACCCCGGTCTCCTCCGTCACGAGTGGCGCACCCACGGCACCTGCTCCGGCCTCTCCCCCGACGCCTTCTTCACCCTCGCCCGCACCGCCTACAAATCTTTCTCCATCCCGCCGACGCTCGCCCAGCTCGACCACCAGATCTCCCTCACCCCCAACCAGCTCATCGACCTCTTCCAGACTGCGAACCCCTCGATCCCCGCCGCCAGCCTCGCGATCAGCTGCGGCAACAACTACCTTACCGCCGTCGAGGTCTGCCTCGACAAGCACGCCCAAGCCACCCCATGCGGCTCCATCCGCTCCTGCCGAGCCAACTCCGTCCGCATCACTCCGCCATAATCTCGCGGCGAACACCTGCAGTCGCAATCCATCGTCTCTCGCGCGGACAACGCACTACTTCGCTACAGGCACTGGAGCATCAAGCTCCTTGAGCTTTTCCGTAGCCTCAGAGTTATTCGGGTCCTTCTTCAGCGCTTTGTTGTAGTTCTCACGAGCCAACTGCTTATCACCCGACCTCGCATAAATCTCACCGAGAGTCGTATAGGAGCTACTCGAATCAGGGTAATTCTGGATATTAAGCTTGATCAGCGCAGTCGCTTCAGACAGGTGCCCACTTTGCATGAGGTGATACGCCCAGTCATTCATCGCGCTCTCGTCGAGTTTGAAATCCGGCTTCTCCTCTTTCATCGATGCGTAGATCTCAGAGGCATGATCGAACCCCAGCCGCCCCAGCTCTGCGCGAAATGAATCAAGCGATGCTGGTATTCCCTTCGCGGCCCGAAAATCCACTTTCAGCAAGTGCGGCGGTGCTCCGTTCTCCGCTGGCGTCTTCTTCAAAAAAGCGAGCGCAGTCGCATCATGCTTTAGGTAAGCGTCGAGAAAATTGACCGTATAACGCGATATCCAGGCATAGCCAATGATTCCGTCTTCGCGGCTGTAATCTCCCTTTTGCGCCTCGGCGTAGCCCTTCCAGATATCTTCGTTTCGTTGAAACATCGAGCTGTGTTCCGTGTGCGTCAGAGCAAGATCGTGAACCGTGATAAGGTCGCCATGCGTCCACGCGTTAAGAGCGTTGGGGCCTGTCTGCGAAGGACCAGAATGATTCCGTTCGATATTTTCAAGCGAGATCTCACCCTGCGTAAAGAACAGCAACGGAAGAGTCATGTCGTCAGGGTGCACATCTCCCGAATCCTTGATGAGTCCAGGAAAGTAACGCATCGAACCGTCGAGTGCCACAAGCGCATCAATTCGCGAATCTTGCGCAGCGGCAAAGAGATTCGAAAGCCCTCCCCACGAAAAGCCTGCTACTGCGACCTCTGACATATCGGTGTCAGGTAACGTCTGAGCGTATCCGATAAGAAAGGAGATATCGCGAGCCTGCGTGCGCACGCCGGCTACGTCACCCGACATATCGCGAGTCGTAGTGCCCATATCAGGGCTTGCGATCACAACATATCCGTGGCTCGCAAGATACTCGCACAGGTCCGCGTTCTCCCACGACATCGAAGAGAAGCTCGGCGCGTAGATCACAACCGGAAAGCGTCCTGCGGCAAGCGGCGCATCGCGTCGAGACCACATGGCGTCTTTCAGCGTAGGCTTTATCCCGTCAATCCACTCCTTCCAATCAGGCGACAAGTCGGGTTTGCCGAAGCTGGTCTCGGTCGCCGCCAACTGGGCATAGTCGCCTACGGTCATCGCCTTCTCAGAAGTTGATTGTGCGGGATACCAGATAAGCGTCTGAAGCGGTCGCGAACGTTCTCCGTTCAGTGGCTTGCCAAGCTCATTGGTCGCGGGCCGATAGGTTCGCGAAGTATCGTACTGTTCAACGACCTTAAGACCCACCGCATGTGGACCCGGTTTCTCGGTGAAGTGAAAGGTAGTCTGCGCGCAGGCCATGGAGGCCAACAAAAAGGGAGCGATTCTAATACCGTTCAAGCGCACCGGTTCTCTCCGATGTCCACGGCAGCGAAGGTTGGCATGCGACTCATTCTATAGGCAAAAATCTAAAGTCCCGGTACGTACGTTCGCACCAGAATACCTGGCAGAATACATTTTGAGCTCCGGCGAAATCAAAGTTATCTCTGGTTCCGATCGTGGCCGCCAGCATCGCTGCCAGCAATCGCACCGAAGATCAACGGGAGAATCTCACACTCAGAGTCGCAGTACGACGATTGTCATGTCATCGTGCTGCGTAGCGCCGGCAGCAAAGGCGTCGGCCGCACGAAACAAATGCTGCAGCAGCTCCTCGGCATTCAGGTCCGCGTGCGCTTGCGCCTCGGCGATCATTCGGTCTTCGCCCCACTCGTCTTCTGAGACGTTCATGGCTTCGCTGATGCCGTCAGTGAAGGCCAGCAGAATATCGCCGGAGAGGAGGTGAAGTATCTGCTCCTTGTAGAGCGCGCCGGCGAGCAGCCCGATGACGGGGCCGCCGTCTCCCAGGCGGAGCACTCGCCAGGCGCCGTCTTCTTTGCGCAGCACCGCAGGGGGATTGTGTCCGCCATTGACGTAGTGCAATGTGCGCGAGGCGCAGTCCAGTTCGGCGTAGAAGAACGTGGCATAGCGGTTGGAGTCGGACGCGTTGTAGAGAAGGCGGTTGACATTGGCAATCTTGGTCCCCAGATCGCCAGCGCCACTCAGCACTTGACCGCGCAGGCTGGCGTGAAGGCTTGCCATCAACAGGGCGGCGGACATGCCCTTGCCACTAACGTCGCCAATCGCGATACCCAGACGGTCGCAGCCATGTGCCGTTGTTCCGCTGGCGGAAGAGATGTTTTCTCCGGGCGCATGCCCTGCTTCGGCCAGCGAGCTCTCACGGATGTCGATGAGGTCGTAGTAGTCGCCGCCGACTGCCTGGGCGGGTCTGCAGTGCGCGGCCATCTCTACGCCCGCAACTTTGGGGAAGGTTTGCGGGAACAAGCGCTCCTGCACCTCGCGGGCAATCTCGAATTCGCGTTCCAGCTTGGCGCGGGACAGGGCCTCCTCGGCCAGCGTGGGAATAAGCTTGTAGACGTTGACGAGTATGCCTGACGGGAGAGCCATGGTGCTGCCCAGCGCAAATCCGCGTGGCAGTGATCCGCCCTCGAAAAAGCGTTTGCCTTTGCCCAGCACAATAGGATTGACCAGCATAACCACCTCGTCCGCCAGTCCGTTATCCAGCAGCACGGAAATCAGCGTCGAGCTGCCCGCGACGATCAGGTCCGGGCCTTTCCTGGCCTTAATGCGTCGGACGTTATCCACGAGGTCCGATCCAATGGCCTCGAATGGACCCCATTCCAGACTCTCCGGTCTGTGAGTTACGACGTATTTCGTGGCCGCATTCAGGCGGTCCGTCATCGGACTCTTTGGCGCTTTAGGCCAGAAACTCGCCAGTATGTCGTAGGTTCGGCGGCCAAACAGCAAGTCGCAGGTCTTGCCGTACATCTCGTTTACTATCTGTAACCCGGCAGGCGAACGATACGGCGCGGTCCAGTCGCCGTATGGGAAATCGTCCTCCGGACTGCTGGTCATCTGGATGACGCCATCGAGCGAAATATGCTCGATGATTTTGAGTTTGCGCATATAGATCTCCTATAAATGCCCGGTTTGCGCCTCCGTGAGGGACTACCCAGGACCGAATGAACGAAGAGCAAGAGCCGGCGGACAATAGTTCAACGAGGCTTTCATCGCCAAACGCGGCAAGTGACAGACTGTGCGAACTGGATCCAGCGAACAACGAGACAACAGCTTCGACCAGCAATTAAGTATCGTATTGCCTTGCAACCAGCGCACCGCCGTCTGATTTCTGGACTGATGTACATCCTCAGCGGCTGTGCATCGACGGACATAGTCGAAGTCTACTGGCGGCGGTCCGCTGACTTCTCTCCATAAACGCGCTTGTGTTTACTAATTCGACCGGGGTTCCCGCAAAATCGCGTTCTCGGAAACGTCGGGTTCTCATTCCAAACTGACATTAGTTTTCAGATTCCAAATATGGTCTTACCTAGTGGTTCGGTATCGACAATAGATGGCGCGCTCGCCCCGTTCCCATCAAGACGAAAACATCTGTCAAGCCCCATAAGCCCATAAGCTAAACCGAATCATAGACATAGGCGTGGCGTATCAGTTACCTCCAATCACGTAAACTGGATAGAGATGGAAAAAGCCTGAGCTTCTGCTCGGGCTTTTCGTCATTCATCCCTAAACCCTTTGATTGGACGAATTTAGCCGCAACCCTTTTATTTAGACGAATTTAGCGAGGCGATGAACGTGTATATCATTCAGAATAAGCAACTTATACGCAGGCAACCAGGGGGGGTACCCCACCCTCAGCCTCGACTCGCGCCTTTTAGCCCCATCTCCGCCATCACCCTCTGCAGATCCTTCCACGCTTCACCCTTCATCCCCGGATCGCGCAGGAGGTATGCCGGATGGTACGTCACCGCAAGCTTCGCTCCCCTGCAGCTGTGCCATTTGCCCCGCAGGGCGCTCAGGGACTGCTTGACCCCGAGAAGGTACGTCGCAGCCGTAGACCCCAGCGCCACGATCACCTGGGGCTGCACCACGTCGATCTGCTGCAACAGAAACTGATCGCAGGTATTTGCCTCGACCGGCTCCGGAACCCGGTTCGCCGGCGGCCTGCACTTCACGATGTTCGCAATATAAACCTGCTCCCGCTTCAGGCCCATCGCCTGAATCATGTTGTTGAGCAGTTGCCCAGCCTTGCCGACGAACGGGATTCCCGAGGTATCTTCATCCGCGCCCGGCCCCTCACCGACAAACATCAACCGCGCATTCGCATCGCCATCGCCGAAGACAATCGTTCGCCTGCCCGCATACGCCAGCGGGCACCGCGTACAGTCACCAATTTCAGCACGAATGGCAGTCAACGCCTCCGCCTTATGCTCCGCATCAACCCGAGTCGCAGGCAGGGGTACAAGATCGTCGAAACTCACAAGCTTCGCAATCGGAGGCTCCAGAAATTGTGGTCGACTTGGGACAGGAGAACTTTGGGCAGCAGCAATTGGAACAGAAGCAACTTGATGTTCGACGACCGCCGCCTTCGTGGGCAGCGATTGCGTCTCCACCATAGATTCGACAACGGCAGCTAGATCGACTGTCGCGACCGAAGGAACAGCCGTGGCACCACCGTACACCGGCTCGCCCTGACGATAGAAGTCATGGACGCCCATGTCGCGAAGATATTCCACGTAAGCCCGCAGCTGCTGCTCTGCTTCACCTGCCATGGCTCTATGGTATCGCGGTTATTGCGGAGGAAGATCGAGCACTGGCTCTACAACACGCTCCGGCAGAACAAACTTCACATGTCCCTGCTTGATCTCATCCTGTGCTACGCGGCAAGCCTTCATCGACTTGGCCACGATCAGAGGAGAGGCGCCGGACTGTAGCTGCCGCGCACGACGCGCGGCACCTTTAACCAGGCTGTACTTATTGTGGAAAGCATTTTCAATCGTCATGCGTTTCACCCCGATGCAGAAGTTATAACTCACCACAGTAAAAAGCCATACACAATTCGTAGTGGATAAGTAGCACTTATTCGTGAAAGGTACTCAATGCAGCTCGTAGACGAGGAGAAGCAGCGTCGGTCCTGCAACTCGATGCCAGCGCCTGCACTCCGTCCCGCTCGCCGCGCTCGCACAAAACAATCGCCCGCATCTCTGAAACAGCCTGGTCGAGAACATCATTCACCAACGCATACTTGTAGTCCCACATCCGCTTCAACTCTGTCCGAGCCTCGGCCAACCTGCTCTGAATCACCTTCTCAGAGGTCACATGTTCCGCCTCGCTCCGGTTTCGCAGTCGCATCTCCAACACCACAGGACTCGGCGGAAGAACGAAGATCGATACCGCGTCCGGCATCTTCTTCATCACCTGCATCGCGCCCTGCACATCGATGTCCAGCAACAAGTCTTTCCCCGCATCCTTCGCATGCGCCAGCGCGGACACTGCCGTCCCGTAGTAGTTCCCGAAGACCTCCGCCCACTCCAGAAAGTCTCCCTCCGCAATCATCCGCTCGAACTCCTGCCGGGTCGTAAAGTGATACTCGCGTCCGTCCGTCTCCGACCCCCGCGGCGCACGCGTCGTATACGAAATCGAAAAATCCAACCCCTCCACCAGCGTCCGTAGCTGACTCACAAGCGTCGACTTCCCCGAACCCGACGGCGCCGAAATGATAAAAAGTATTCCTGCCATGCGCCTCAATCACCTATTCAACTTGTTTCTGCCAGTCTAACAATCGAATCCAAAGAACTACTCCAGATTCTGAACCTGCTCCCTCGCCTTCTCGATCTCCGCCTTCATCTCGAGTCCCAGCTCGGTAATCCGCAGACTGTTCTCGCCCGCCGCGCCGCTGGTCTTCGACAACATCGTGTTCGCCTCACGGTTCAGTTCCTGTAACAGAAAGTCCAGCCGCTTGCCTAGCTCTCCGCCTTCGTCCAACATCGCCACAAAGCGCTCCACATGCGTCCGCAGACGAACGATCTCCTCCTCGATATCGCTCTTCTCCGCCAGCACTGCAGCCTCCGCCATCAGCCGCTCCGCACCTACCGGAACGCCCTGCGTCAACTCCATCAGCCGACTACGCAGCCGTTCGAACTGCGCCTCGCGCACTCCATTCCTCAAGCCAGCCATCTCCTCCGCAAACGCCTGCAGCCGCAACATCGAAGCCTTCAACTCCGCAGCCAGCGAAGCACCCTCCAGCGCTCGCCCCTCGTTCAGCTTCAAAATCAACGGCACAACCTGCGATAGTACTGCCGCTTCAAGACCCTCAACCTCGGCCGCTCCACCGACGCTCTCAGTGCTCATCACACCAGGTATGCGCAGCATCGCATTCAGGTCCGGCTCGCTTGACACACCATGCATCGACGCAGCCTCGCGAAAGGCGTGTACGTAGGCCTCCAGCAATCCCGGGTTCAGTTGAATCTCGACGTTTGCCCTACGCTCCACCTGCAGCGTCACCTCGATATGCCCCCGCCGCAGATTCTCCTTCAACAGCCTGCGCATCTGAACCTCCAGTCCGTCGCAGGAAGAAGGCAGCCGGAGATGAAGATCCAGAAACCGGTGGTTCACGCTCTTCATCGTCAACGTAAAGGCGACGCTATCCCGCACCGAACCGCGCAGATTGGCGTACCCGGTCATCGAATAAATATCCTTCACGCAATCCCCTCCAACCCGACCTGCAAAGCACCTTCGCTGCTGGCAGGCGCAATGTCATCCTCGCTGAACTGCATGTTGTAAAGCCGTCGATAGGTCCCCGATTGTTGCATCAGCTCGTCATGCGTACCAATCTCCGTGATTCTCCCGCCTTCGATCACTGCGATCCGAGAGGCTCGACGCACTGTCGACAGGCGATGAGCAATCACGAACACTGTCCGTCCCTGCATCAGATTTGCCAACGCCGCCTGGACAAACTGCTCACTCTCCATGTCGAGTGCAGACGTCGCCTCATCCAAAATCAAGATCGGCGCATTTTTCAAAATCGCCCGCGCAATCGCGAGCCTCTGGCGTTCTCCACCACTCAGTCGAGTCCCCTTCTCACCGATCATCGTGTTGTATCCATCGGGCATGTTGAGAATGAACTCATGCGCGAGCGCCATTCGCGCCGCTTCTTCCACTCTGCTCATCGGAACATCCGGCTGACCATACGCAATATTGTTCCGCACCGTGTCATTGAACAACACCGTCTCTTGCGTCACCTTCCCAATCTGTTGCCGTAGCGACGCAATCGTCACATCGCGGAGGTCGTGTCCGTCCAGCAAAATCCTTCCTTCGTTGACATCAAAGAATCTAGGAATCAGGTTCACCAGCGAAGACTTCCCTGCGCCACTCGGCCCTACAAACGCAATGACCTCCCCAGGCCTCACGTTCAAATTGATCCCTTGCAGAACCTGCCTCACCTCTCCATCGCTTTCATAGGCAAAGCCGACATCTTCAAATCGAATCTCTTCTTCGAATCCCTTCAACGCAAAAGCGCGCTTCTTCTCCTGCACGTCATCCTGCGCATCCATAAATTTGAAGATTTCTTCGCTCGCACCCAGCGCCTGCTGAAAGCTGTTATAAAACAGAGCGAACTTCCGCACCGGATCATATAGCGTAAACACGGCGATCAGAAAAGAAATAAACGACCCAATCGTCATCGAGCCGCTCTTGATGCGCTCGCGCCCGAGCAGTAGTAACAGCGCTATCGCAACCGAGCCCAACCCATCCATCAAAGGAGAGCTAATGGCCTGCACGCTCACCGACCGCAAGTTGGCGCTGAATAACCGCCTTGCGGCGCGCCGAAAGCGGTTCATCTCCCACAACTCCATCCCGAAGGCCTTCACGATTCGATTGCCCGTAATCGTCTCGTGAAGGATGTTTTGTATCTCCGCCAGTTTGTCCTGTCCCTTGCGCGTAGTCTGTCGAACCCTCCTTCCAATACGTCGCGCCGAAGAGATCACCACGGGAACAAACAGCAGCAGCACCCAGGCCAGCTTCCCGCCATAAAAAATTGCTACGCCGATCATAAAAATCAGGGTAAAGATCTGCTGCAGAAATTCACCGAGCACACTCGACATTGCCGTCTGCACGCGCTCTATATCGTTGATCAGCGTCGACAGCAAAGTGCCGGTCGTATGCTTCTGAAAGAAGCCCACCGATCGTCTCAACACCGCGTTGTATAGGTCATTGCGCAGGTCGGTAATCATCCCGAAGCCCGCATAATTCACAAGGTACGTGCCTACATAGTCACAGACCGACTTCACCAGCGCAGAGACCACCAACGCGTACGCCACCACCGTCCACGCATTATGAAACGAACTGGGAACTAGAAAGTGCAGATTCAGAGGTCTTCCAAGAATGGGTACGTGAGGAAACACCAGCACATCATGCGTATAAGCATCCGGACTAAGCACATTGTCGAAGATCGGCTTCACCAGCAGGACGCGGAATGCAGCCATCGCGCCTACCACTGCCATCAAAACCACCGACGCCAGGGAGTAAAGAGCATACGGACGAACGTACAGCAACAATCGCCAGATGCGCTTCAAGCCGTCACTCTCCCGATCATTGCCATCGCACTGCGCATCTTACTATTCTATTGCGCTTCAGAAATTTGCGGTCTGCTACTTCGGCATATCGCGGTGAGCGGTGTTCACGCGATACCCCTCTTGCGCCAATCTCTTTTTCATCTCTTCCGCAATAAAGACCGACCGATGCTGCCCTCCTGTACATCCAAACGCCACCGTTAAGTAACTCTTCCCTTCCTTAATGTAGTGAGGCAACAGAAACTTCAACATCTCCGTAGTCTTATCTAGGAACTCCTTCGTCTGCGGAAATTGCAGCACGTACTTCGCCACCTTGGGATCTTTTCCCGTCAGCTTGCGAAACTCCGGTACAAAATGAGGATTCGGCAGAAAGCGCACGTCGAATACCAGATCCGCCTCTGTGGGAACACCATTCTTGAACCCGAAGCTGTTGGACGAGATCACCAAACCCCGGCCAGTCTCCTCGCGTTCGAACTGCGAATTGATATGCGCCCGAAGATCATGCACGTTGAACTTGGTCGTATCCAGCACGATATCGGCTACGTTGCGAATCGGGTCGAGCCGCTTGCGTTCCGCTCGAATAGACTTCACCACCGTATTGCTACGTCCCATCGGGTGCGGCCGACGGGTTTCAGAAAATCGCCGAATCAGCGCGTCCTCACTAGCCTCCAGGAACAGCACCCGTGTCGGAAGCACCTTGCGAACCTTCTTTAGAATCGCCGGAAACTCATCCAGCCGCATTCCCTCACGCACATCAACCACCAGCGCTGCACGTTTGATCTCTACGGACTGCCTCACAAGATCCGCGAAGCGAGGCACTAACTCAAGCGGAAGATTATCTACCGAGTAATAGCCGAGGTCTTCAAAGGTCTTGAGCGCCGACAGCTTTCCCGACCCGGAAAGCCCAGTCAGAATAACCAACTCTCCCTGATGTTTCGGAAGCACGGCCGCTATGACCTTCTTGCTTGCCTTCGCGGACGACCTCACAGAACTCTTCGTGACCTGCTTCCTCGCCATGCAGAAATCCTAGCACCTCGGTCTAAGGAACTTCGATCAGCTCCATCTTTCCATCACGCTTGCGATAGAGCACCATCGCTTGCCCCTTGTGGTCACGAAACACAAACACCTCACGGTCTCGAAACGCGGCCTCCTTTACCGCCTCCTCTACCGACATAGGCCTTAGCGCAACGGCTTCGTTCGAACGCACCACATGCGGCTCCGCAAGCGGCGAGTGCGACGGAAAGGAATGCACCAGCATCGGCACCGCCTTGCGTCCCACGCTGGTCTTAGTGGCCACCTTTACCAGGGCAGCCTTACGCGTAGGCGACGCCACAACCTCAGCCGCCGCGGACTTCGGATCTGACTTCGGATGCCGCTTGATCGTCCCATACCTCTTCTTATGGCGGATCGCCTGTTGTTCTATCTTCGCGAGCGCGTCATGCAACGCGACGATCATCTCCGTATCCTCGCACCGCGCCACCATCTTCTGGTGCTTGGTTTTCACTGTCACTTCGGCGATCTGACGATATTTGTCCGTGGAAAGAATCACATGCACGCTGGCGGAGTTGCCGACGATCTTTGCAACCGCAGCCAGCCCTTCCTCCGCCTGCAACTTCAATTTCTTTGTGATGGTGGTCTGTCTGCCGGTGTACTCCACGTCCATACGTTTCACCTCGTCCCTGCGATCGATCCAGATCTCTCGCAGACGATCAGCGTACACGACGTTGGTGCGTGCTTGGAATCTGCATATCTTCCCGGTACTTCGCAACCGTTCTTCGGGTCACCTGAATCCCCTGCCGCTGCAGTTCAGCCGCCAGCTGATCATCGGTCAGAGGCTTCCGCTCATCCTCTTCTTCAATCAGCTTCTTCACCTTGCGCTTCAACAGAACCAGCGGCAGATCGCCGCCCTCCGGCCCGTTCACTCCTTCGGAGAAGAAAAAGCGCAGTTCGAATACGCCCTGCGAAGTATGAACATACTTGTTCGCCACCGCGCGGCTGACCGTCGAAGGATGCACTCCTATCTCCTCCGCAACCTCCTTGATCATCATCGGCTTCAGCGCATTCACCCCGTGCTCCAAAAACTCCTGTTGCCGCCTGACGATCACTTCGCAAGTCCGCACAATCGTATTCTTCCTCTGCTCAATATTTCGCAGCAGCTGGATCGCCGACTTGTACCGTTCCTTCACATACTCTTTGACTTCCTTCTCCGTCTGCTTCTGCTGCAGCATCTTGCGATATCCCTGATTCAACCTAAGCGTAGGCATATCCTCTTCGTTCATCAATACGACATAGACATCATCGCGCTTCACAAACGCAACATCTGGCTCTATTAGCCGCGTTTCGCTTTGGTTATAGCGCTGCCCGGGTCTCGGATCGAGCGTCCGGATAAACTCAACCGCAGCATTCACGTCATCGGCCGTGCGTCCGCAGCTCCGTGTCAGCTCGCGCATATCTTTCTTCTGCAACAACGGCAAGCAGTTCGTCACAATATGCGTCGCGATGCTAAACACGTCTTCGCGACCGGGGTTGTCGACAGCTGCAACCACCTCTACCGCGCCATAGTCCTCTTCACTGGCCTCATCGTTTTTTGCAGCCGCAGCTGCCGCGTGAGCCTGGCGCCGCCGAAGGACCAACGATGCCTCACCCTGCTGAGCGCATATCTGAATCAGCAAACATTCGCGCAAATCTCTCGATCCCACGCCCACTGGGTCGAGAAAATTCACCACTTTCCGCGCCTCGCGGACAGCAGCTAAAAGCGCCCCGACAGTCTCATCCGACGCTGCCGCTAAATCGACCGACCCGTCCTGCACAGCGTTGTCTTCGCCCTCAGCGCCCTCCGGAACATCCCACACGTGCGGTGGCCTGCTCTTGGTCCCGCGTTCAAACGGAATCGGCGCCGTCCGTTCGGGCTGTTGCATCTGCATGAGAGCCTCGACCAACTCTTCGTCGCTGGCCGTCAAGTAGCCATTCTCATTCAGGTTTCCCACGACCAACTCCGCCGCGGCTCGAACCTCCGGACTGAGCGTCAACGAACCCAGCTGCCACGCCAGATGGTCGCTCAAGGTACTCGGCTGTGAAAGAAAGTTCTCGAACGACGGCTTGTCATACTCTTCAAAGTTCGAGGCGGTACGAAAACCCGGATCGAGATAATCCTGAAAGTAGCTGCCAAAATCGATCTCATCGAACGGGTCTTTTTCTACCCTTTCGCTCTCCGCCGCAACCTCTTCGGCCGATCGCTCCCGGTCTCCTTCAATCCCCGCTCTCTCGTCGAGCGAGACGACCGTCTCCTCCAACTCCTCCAGCACCGGATTCTCCACCATCTCGGTGTTAATCATCTCCCTGAGCTCAAGCTTGTTCAGCGCGAGCACGCTGACCATCTGCACCAGTCCAGGCGTCAACACCTGTCTTTGCGAGACTTTCAAGTTCAGCTTCGGTTGCAGCAGCACTTTAACCCCTCTTCGACTAGATCACTTCGACTCTGTTCTGAATGTGCCGTTTGGCACGTCTCGTGCTCATTGTGCAATTAATTACAAAAGAGCGCTATTCCCTGGGCTTTGCCATAGTCTACCGCCTATCTCGATCTCGCTGTAAGTCTAACCCTGTCAAAGGCTCAGCGCCCTCCACCGATAGCATCTCAGTCTTACAACAGAAGTTGTAAGATCGCAGTCTCTCAACCCATCGAGAAGTTTTCACCCAGATAGATCCGCCGCACCTCAGGATCCCGTCCCAGTTCCCCAGGCGTTCCCGTCTTAAAAATCTTCCCTTCCGCAATGATATAAGCGCGATCTGTCACCGATAGCGTCTCCCGCACATTGTGGTCGGTGATCAGCACCCCAATCCCACTCTTCTTCAATCCGAAGATAATCTCCTGCAGATCCAGCACCGCAATCGGGTCGATTCCCGAAAAGGGCTCGTCCAGCAAAATAAAAGCCGGCTCGATCGCCAGGCACCGCGCAATCTCCACCCGCCTGCGCTCTCCCCCACTCAGCGCATAACCCCGTGTCTTCCTCACATGCCCCAGATTCAGCTGTTCAATCAGCTTTTCTGTCCGTGTGCGACGACTCTCCCAGCTCAACTGCTGCGCCTCCAGCACCGCCAGAATATTGTCCTGCACCGTCAGTTTGCGAAACACCGAAGGCTCCTGCGGCAGATAGCTGATGCCATAGTTCCTCGCCCGCAGATACATCGGTAATCGACTGATATCGTGGCCATCCGCCAACACTCGCCCGGCGTCCGGCCGCACCAGTCCAACGATCATATAAAAGCTCGTCGTCTTCCCCGCACCGTTCGGGCCCAGCAGCCCCACCACCTCGCCCTGCTCGATCTGGAGGCTCACCCCCTTCACCACCTGGCGGCCGCCGTACGACTTGCCTATCTCCTCCGTCGATAACGTCTTCATTACTTGTTCTTCACCCGCGTCTCCGTGCGCACTCGCTGCCCCACGCCACTGTCTCCTTCATTAGAAACCACGACGTTCTCATCTCCCGCATGGAATTGCAAAGACGTACCCGTCACGGTCCCTCGCTGGTCGTCCACAACCTTCGGCAGCACCTTCGCTGTTCCAGTCAAAACAAACATGCCATCACTGGCCGTATACACAAGCTGTTCTCCGCTCGCGTGCCTGCCGGGCTGCTGTATCTCGATATGCCCACTCGCCACGACTCGCTCTACACTGCCGCCCATAAACCCTTCCCCAGCAGCACTGTCCGTCTTCTTCACGCCGTCAGCAGAAACACCCCCCGTCTTCGCCGCCTGTAGATAAACCACAGCCCGCTCCCCCCGCATACTCCCATCAGCGCTCTCCACCTGCATCCCGCCCGTGAAGTCTGCCCTCCGCGCTTCATCCGAATACACCAGCTGACGGCTGACCACCCGCAACACGCTCGTCTTCCCCCCACCCACCTGCTTGCCAGCCTTGGCGGCCTCTGGTTTCGCGCCAGGCCCGCCACTCACCAACACCGTATGCACTGCCCCGGGGGCACCAAGCCCCGCGCCATGCGCCAGCAGTCTCTTATCTTTCTGTTCAAACTCAATCACCGGAGCATCGACCTGCGAAGCCCCCTGCCACAATCGCGCAGGCTTGCCAGCCACTCCGTAAAATATCGCCACTTGCGAGTCATGCTTCAGCTCTGCTCTTGCCGCCAGTACATGCGCCGGCTCTTGCGCACTACCCGCCTGACTAAAACTTGCCTTGACCGAACCATCAGCGGTGGCGTCCCCCGTCTTCTGCTCGCTCACCACACGATCCGCCCAAAGCACACTCGTTCCATCGCTCACCTGCACATTCCCGGTCAACGTTGTCCGCTCCAGTTCCCCGTCGTAAACCGCTCGCTCCGCCGTCACGCGTTCTTCAACCGGCGCGGCAGAATCCCCCGGCTTCTTCACCGGCAGCTCCGTCATCACGACATGCCCCTGCTCAGTTGCGCTCGAAATCTCATCTGCCCCCTGCCCCTTGCTGGCAACGTCCGAGCCACGCGCCGTACCCGCAGTCACTGGACGGAAGTACGCCACCAGCGAATCCCCAGAACTCGTTTCGACCACTCCCTTCGCATCCACTCTGTGCATCGAGGTGTGTCCATCTCCATGCACCTCCGCAAGATGGTCTGCATCTCCCACCCTCACAAAATGAGACGTCAAAACGTCCCCCGCTAAGGCGCTGCTAGTGGCCCCGCCACCTCTGACAGCCGGATTCATCACCTTCAACTGCGCATTCCCCGTGGCCTTCGCATCTCGCAGCAGCGTTTTCCCCGCCTTATCCGAGGACAATGCCACATCCATCTGTCCAGCGTTCAACTCGCGCTCTCCCCATTCGTCACCCATCGCATCCGTCCGAACCCGCTCCTTAAAATGCACCGCACCAGTCATCACCACATGCTCCGGGTGACCCGCCTTGTCAAACGCAGTCCGTACTTCAGCCGCCTCGCCCTTACCTTGCCGCAGCTCTTCGTCCGCCGTGTACTTCACCCCGCCCTGCATAACCGCCGATTGCGGCTGACTCTGCGCACTCAACGTCATCTCCCCCCGCGGAGCCTCCATCGAGCTGCCCAGCCCGTTAGTCAGCTTCACCTCTCCCTCGGCTTCAACCCGCTCAACCGTTCCATCCGGCCTCAAATGCACGACAACATCTCTCGCCTGCGCGGTCTCTCCCGCACCACCCTTGTCGCCCACCGCGACATACTTCGCCTGAGTCAACAAGGCCCTCTCATGCTGTCGGTCCAGCTCCGCCCGGGACGCCGTCAACAGCACCGGCCTGCCACGTTCCAGCCCATTCACCTTCACCGCCGAGTGCAGCACCACTATCCCCGAATCCGAGTTGTAATCCGCCCCCACGGCATGTCCTGTCAGTCCACCTGTCTCAAACTCGATGTCATTGTCCGTCGCCGCCACACCCTGCTTTTGCGAAAACACCAGCCCGCTCGTCGTCACATGAATCAGCCGCCCATCCTTAGCCTCATGCTCTTGCTTTTGCTCAGGCGTGTGATGCAGATCCTTTCCTGCCGAATAGTCCATCTTCGCGTTCGCATCTGCCGCCGCAGGGGCCTGCAGATCGATATGCACCTCCCCGTCGGCACGTATGACCTCGTTCTTCTGGTCATACTCAAACTCTTTTCCGTAGATCCGATCGGCCCGATCTTCCTTCCGCCCATACAAGACGATTCCCACGTCATGCAGCGTCACCTTGCCATCCGCACGTTCCACCGCCTTGGCCGCATGAATCGTGTAGATCGTCCGGCCCTGCACCGACTGCGAGTACGTAAACCCATTGGTCTCTCGGCGGACGTTCACTCCAAGCTTCTTTGGCAGATTCGTCAAAAACCGGTGCGCTCGATAGTGCGCATACCCCAGAAAAGAAGCGATCACCAGCACCAGCAGGCCAGCGCCCGCCAGCAACCAGACCCGCAGCCGCTCTACCGAAACGTTCATTCACCTTCTATCTTCTCATCCCTACGTGTCTTGCTAGACGGCCCACTTACGCGTGGGGCGGTCACTTCGTGGCTCTCCACTGGTCGGAGCAAAGATGGAGCCGACCAGCGGGAGGCCCGATGCTGCTTATCTTGCCCAGACGGGTATACGCGTCACGAAGTGACCGCGCCACGCGCAGTGGGCCCGTCCGGCAGGACAAGTCATCACACGACTAAAAGGACTAAACTAGACCCATGGCCGATCAGCTCTACCTCAGTCTCTGGTTTCCCAACTTCCGCTTCGAAACCCTCCCTGCGACGATGGTCTCGGTCATGCGCCAGTTCGCGCTCATCAGCGGAGAAAAGCGCGTAGTTGCGGCCAGCGTCTACCCCATCAGCTTTACCGAGGCCCCAACCTACCAGCGCATCTACGTCAACGACGACCGCGCCGAAGAAAATCAGGATACCTCCGGCTCCATCATCGAAAACGCCGTCGCCGAAGCCACCGAGCAGCTCCACGACGACATGGCCTACGAGTTCGAGATGCACTGGAAGCTTTGGTCCCCCGAAGTCACCTCCGGCTACCCCACCATCAATCCCGAATCCGACCCCGACTACGACACCGATCCTGAGTACGAATCCGCCTCCCTCGATCCGCTCTGGAAACTCCAGCCCACCACCGTCCGCATCCTCGGCTTCGGCCCGCAGTTCGACGACGCCAGCTTCGACCAGAACGGCCATATCCGCATCGACTTCGGCCTCGACACTCCCTGGCTCGCCGAAACCCTCGAAGACGAGCAGCTCGATGAAGACGCCACCAAGCACATACAGCAAAATGTGGAGATGCTATTAGCCTTCACCCTCTCGGTAGAAAAAAACTGCGGCATCAGCAGTCGTCTCCTGTGGACCGAGTCCGGAGAGCCCCTCGCCCAAAAGCTAATCGACCGTCTCCAACGCGTCAACTAGCGCTCTCGACCACAGCCGCCTGCCCTTGTGCCGACGCATTCTTCGCTGCTGCAGCCGCGGCTTTCGCCTCCCTGCGCAACCTCACCTCCCGCATTGCCACAAGCATCAGCCCCGCAAACGTAAGCGACAGCATCCCATAAGCCCGAGCACCATGCAGCTGAGGCACGTCCTCATACAACAGCGTCAGCCCCACGAAGACAAAGAACACATGCGCGCAAAACACTTGCAGTGAAGCCTTCCCTAGTGTCAAGAACGGTTCGACCGAAATTAGCTTCACCAGGTACCGGCGCATCCAATACCCAACAATTAGAAACGCAGCCAGATTGACCACCCGCATCGGTCCGATCTGCCACTTGTCCAATCCAATTCCCAGCGACTCCTGCGTCAGTACGGGCCCAAGCCAGTGATGCCGCACCGCAAGAAAGAACACGCAAACCACACCGCACACAGCCACTACATATCCCGGAACCCGCTTCAGCGGCATCTCGCCCTGAGCACTCTTCGCCCCCAGCCATAGCCCCGCGATCCAAACCCCTTGCCACGCAAACAGATTAAAAGCGCCAGTCTCCTGCAGGGGAATCTGCAGGTGCGTGATCCGCATGATCCACGTATGCACCAGCTCCCTCAATCCGAACTGTGCTGCAGCCCAAAGCAGCGCGCTACCACCCAGCACCCACCTCCAGCCATAGCGCACGCCCACCGCCAACGCAATCGGAGTCAGAAACATAAACAACACATACATCGGCAAAATATCGAGCAGCGGAGGACAATAAATCAGCAACACTCCTCCGATAATCGCGGTCTTCGGGTGCGCCAGATAAAAATTGATCAGGTTATAGATCGCCGCCCGGTGCGTCTTCTCTGCAAACAATGCAGCCACGGTAAACGCGAACGCCAGCATCAACAGGTGATAGCCGTAGATCTTCAGCGTCCGTCGCCATAGCTTCACAATCACACCGGAGACGTCCTCCATCGCCTCCCGCAGATAGACCGTGCCCACCAGCATCGCCGACAGAAACACAAACCCCTCCGCCGAAGACACGAATCCAACCGGCTGATTCACAAGGTCGCTGAAGTGCGTCGGCATATGGGTGAAGGTCATCCACACCAGGAACAGCCCGCGCAGCGCGTCCAGCTCCGGCCTTCTCTGCGTCTTCGGATCACTCACAATCACAGGTCAAACCCTCGCCGGAAAAGAGGCACACCTTCAGCATAGGCGACTAGGCAGCAGAGCCATCGTCACAAATTCACTTCTTATTTGACCCGGCTAAAAGCCACTCCGCCTCTCAAATGAGACGGTCGAACAAGCAATCCGCTTCAGCCCCCCGAAACCTTCAATCCCAATTTCAAGACCCCGACGGCACTAGGAAACGAAGAAAACAAAGACGAAGTTCTTTACGAACTTCATCGAAATCTCTTATGCCATCTTTACGAAAGCAGTGCTGAAATATATCAAGTCGACGAGAGCAAAAGCCGACAGGAGAGTTTGATGAACACCTTCCGTACCCGCAGACCCCTTCTCGTAAATGCAACCCAGTGCCTCCACCCCACCCTCATCCTTACCGACTCCGGCCAGCGCAAAGCCTATCCCGGCGACTGGATCATCGAAGGCGAAAACCACGAGCGCTACATCGTAGACAACACTTTCTTCCAGCGCACCTTCGCCCCCATTCCCTGGGAGTCCTCAAGCGAAGGCCGCCACTACGGCAGCTAAGCGACTCCTCCAGCCAGAAATCCAACCGTAACCTTCACCAACCGGCCCCGGCCCACGATTCACCAAAGAGAAAAGCGCAGTGTCCTATGGCATTGTCCCCTGTATTAGAACCTCCGAGCTCCCAATCCCCCATCGCGTCAACAACAACACAGATTCATTTCACCCCGCCGCAACACCGCTCCGCCACCCTCCGCAGTGACCTCAAAAGCATCTTCCTCAGAACGCGCAAGGCGCAGTTGCAGGACGCCAGCGCCATCCATCAGCTGATCGACAGCTTCTCCCACGACGGCACTCTTCTTCCCCGCTCCTACGCCGAAATCTGCGCCAACATCCGCACCTTCACCATCGTCGAAACTCACACCCATCAGTTCCTCGGCTGTGCCGCCCTCCACGTCTATGGCCCGCATCTCGCCGAGATCCGCTCCATCGTCGTCCGTCCCGATATCAAAGGTTGCGGAGCCGGGGGCCAGCTCGTCCACGAGCTCATGCGTCAGGCCGAAGCACGTGGCATCAAGTGTGTCTGCCTCTTCACCCGCATCCCCAACTTCTTCGAGCACTTCCACTTCAGCACCTACGATCGCCAGGCCTTCAGCGACAAGGTGCTCAAAGATTGCCTCCACTGCGCCCGTCGCCATGCCTGCGACGAAACCGCGATGGCATTCGGCGAGCTTCCAACCCCACAAGATCTGTCACGAACCGACTTCTTCCCGCACTATCAACCCACAGAGCTGGTACAACTGCAGGTCTGACCACTCACCCGGAAGTGTCATTCAAGGCACTGCCTTTTCAGGTTACCCTTGCCGTCAACAGTTTGCGCATGCATCATGACAAACAACGTAAAACCCGCGTAGAATGGCAACCTTCACTACATTCATCGCATCTCGCATCCAGTACCTTTGTGCGAAACGAACCTTGCAGTGCTTTGTTTAACCGCTCTGCCGGAGCAACGAATTTCAAACAGGAAAATAAAATGAACTACATTGACTCACAACAGATCCCACCCACCTTCCAATCAAACTCCCGCGCCGAAGACGGTCAACTCGACGGCAATCGCTGGAGCGGCCTCTGCGAAGGTGTCCTCATTCCCTTGGGCTCGCTCTTCGCAGTCTTCCTCTTCATGCTCGGCGTCATGCTCATCACCACCTAGCCTGAGACCACAATCTCCGAAAAGTCCGCGATCCCTGAGAAGTCTCCCAGCACCTTCTCGAGCAGCGCCAACCGATTCGCCCGCACTGCCTCATCGGGCGACATCACCATCACCGCCTCGAAAAACGCATCCACCTGCGGTCGCAGCGTAGCGATCTGTTCCAGCGCGGCAGAGTAGTTCTTCTGTGCTCGCAGCGCGGAAACCCGATCAGCCAGTTCTGCCGACTTCTCCGCCAGCGCCTTCTCAGTCGGCTCCGTCAGCAGCGCACGGTCGACAGTGGCTCCGGAAGCAATACCCTTCTCCTTAGCCTGCGCCAAAATATTCTTCATCCGCTTGAAAGCCGAAGCCACGGCAGTAAAGTCCTCGCTGCTGCGAACCTCCGTCACCGCCTCCGCACGCGCCACAGCATCCCGCACATCGTCAGAGCCTGTCGCCAGCACTGCCTTCACCACGTCATACGACTGTCCACGCGCCTCCCGCAGATAGAACTCCAGCCGCTCCGCGAAGAACGCGCCGATCGTCTCTCCCACGGCCTCGAAGTCGGCAGATGATCTTGCAATCAACCATAAACCCAACGGCACTTTGCCCTCTGCCAGAATCTTCACAATCCCATTGGCCGCCCGTCGCAACGCAAACGGGTCCTTTGAACCGGTAGGAACTAGCCCCAACTCAAACATCCCCGAGATCGTATCTGCCTTATCCGCAATCGCCAGTAACTGACCCTCGGCGGTATGTGGGATTCTGTCCTCCATCGATGTCGGTCTGTATTGGTCATAGATCGCATCGGCCACAGCGACCGAGAAACCTTGTGCCCGCGCATAAAGTCCACCAACCTCACCCTGTAGCTCCGTGAACTCCTTCACCAACTCCGTAGTCAAGTCGGTCTTTGCCAAAGTCACGGCCTCATCAAGCACCTTCGCATCAATCTCCGCGTCACCCAACCGCTTTGCATCATCGGCCCACCGTGCAGCTAGCACCCGCACCCGCTCCGTCTTCGCAAAGTAGCTCCCCAGATCCTTCTGGAACGTCACATTCTCCAAAAGCGCCACACGATCCATCAACGGCACCCTCTGGTCGAACTCCCAAAAGAACCGGGCATCATTGAACCGCGCCCTGAGCACCCTCTCATTCCCATGCCGAATCACCGCAACCCCCGCGTCATCGGCCTCGGTATTCAGCACCGCCAGAAAGTGCGGAGCCAGCCTCCCATCCTTATCCTCCACCGCAAAGTAGTTCTGGTGATCCCGCATCACCGTCACCAGAACCTCCTCCGGCAGCGCCAGATACTCTTTCTCAAAGCCACCCAGCAGCACCGAAGGCCACTCCGTCAACTGAGTCAGTTTATCGACAAGCTCATGATCCTCACGCCACAGAAGCCCCGAACCCGTGGGGTCGCCAGCCCGTGTCACCCTATCCAGAGCTTTCCGAATCTTCTGCCGACGCGCCTCCACCTCCGCAATCACAAAGCCGCCAAGCAGCGCGTCCTCATAATCACCAGGATCCTTCAACTCGATCTCCCGGTCCCCAAACAACACCCGATGCCCATACGTAACCGTACCAGCTACATATCCACCGAACTCCACCGGCACCGTCTCAGCACCCAGCATCGCCACCATCCAACGCACGGGCCGCACAAATCTCTCCGGTCGCCCAGCGCGCCAGTACATATTCTTAGCCCAATAGATCCCCGCCAACTCCTTCGCCATCTCTGCGGCAATCACCTCCACCGCACCCCGCCCAGCCTTCACCGAGGTCGCCGCAAGATACTCTCCCTTGGCATTGGTAATCGTCTTCAACCCGGCAACATCCACGCCTGCCTTCTTCGCAAACGCCAGCGCCGCCGGCGTCGCCACACCGTCCTTGTAAGCCACCTTCACCGAAGGCCCCACCAACTCCTCAGCCATATCCTCTTGACGCTCCGCAACACCGGCAACCCGCACCGCCAGCCGCCGCGGCGTAGCGAAACTCTTCGTCGCCGCACCCGAGCGCACCAGTCGTTCGCGCTCCAGCATCTTGACCACACGCTGTTCCAACTCCAACTGCGCCCCTGCAATCATCCGCGCCGGAACTTCTTCCAACCCAATCTCAAACAAAAAATCCGCCATGCGCTACGCCACTTCCCTTCCTGCCGCACGCAATTCGGCGGACAGCTTTCGATCCCTACCTGCGTAACAAATCCAGTCAATACAAATGACTGATAGGACATCGCACACGTTCACACAAATTTCCAGTACGACCTCGCCCATCGCTAACCCACTTCCTGAGTTTGCAACGACGTCAACGCTTCACGCTGCGCCGCATACGCCTTCGCCACTCCAACCACAAGCGCGCGAATCCGCGCCATCACACCAACCCGCTCCGTCACAGAGATCGCTCCACGCGCATCCAGCAGATTAAACAAATGCGAGCATTTCAACGCCAGCTCATACGCCCCCAGCACCGGAAAGCGCTTCAACTTCAGCTCGTCCATCTCGCCAAAATCCTTCACCTGCGACAACAGCCCCAAACATTCAGCCTCATACAAATTCAAATGCTCCCAAAGCTTCCCCACATCCGCATAGTCAAAACTGTAAGCCGAAAACTGCTCCTCCTCAGCCAACCGCATCTCGCCATAGGTCACCTTACGCCCGGTATCCGGCTCCACTGCCCACACAATGTCGTAGATAGAATCCACATCCTGCAAAAAGCCCGCGATCCGCTCCAGCCCATACGTAATCTCCCCGCAGATCGGATCGAGATCCATCCCGCCGCACTGCTGGAAGTAAGTGAACTGGGTAATCTCCAGCCCATCCAGCATCACCTGCCAGCCCACGCCCCACGCGCCACCGACAGGCCACTCCCAGTTATCCTCTTCAAACTTGATATCGTGTTCCTTCAGGTCGATCCCAATCGCCACCAGCGACTCGAGATACATCTCCTGAATCCGCACCGGCGGCGGCTTCAAAATCACCTGCAGCTGCGTATGCCGAAACAACCGATTCGGATTCTCCCCATACCGCCCATCCGCCGGCCTGCGCGACGGCTGCGCATAAGCAATCCGCACCGGCTTCGGCCCCAGCACCCGCAAAAATGTATCCGGAGACATCGTCCCCGCCCCAACCTCCACATCGTACGGTTGCTGCAGCACGCAACCCCGATCCGCCCAAAATCTCTGCAGCGTAAACAAAAGCTCCTGAAACGTCAGCGCGCGCTTCTTCTTAGCAACCTCAGAAACCGATCCAGTCATATATCTCTCTTCGATATCCGCAATCCTTCGATTCTAACCGCTCAACGGAGGCACCTCCCAAAGCAACGCCTTCGTCTCCGGTGACATACCCACCCCTGACGGCCCACTTCACCGAGGAGTTTCGAGTATGTGCCGGGTTCCTTCCTCGGGCGCCGGATTTCCATCCGAAGGAGTCACAGTCGTAGGATCGGCCAGCGCCTTCGCGTCCGGTAGAGGCACGGAAATCCCCGTCGAGCGAATAAATGCCTTACTTTTATCGATGGTCACCACGAACTGGTGCTGCCCCTTCGTCGAGTTGCGCGGCCGGGGAAACTCGACGATGTAGCGCCCGCGAACCATTGCCACAAAACCTTGTAGCCTCTTCGCCACATCGGTCCTATTCGTCGAAAACACCAGGCCACCACTCAGCTCACAGATCGAACGAAAGGGATCCTCCATGGTGTTGCCCATAGCTGGAGAGTCATCCGAAAGCCAAGGCACATATCTCATGCCAAAGACCGCAACTGCACTATTCTGCGCGAACGCCCTTACCTCATTCCATTTATGTTTGCTTCCTTTATCCTGCCCATCACTCACCGCAAGAATCACCCGCCGCCCAGAAAGCCCGGACAGTTGATTCGTCACGAAGGCCAGAGCATCCCACAGGTGCACCTGCGACTCGCACTTCGAACCGTGTTTTACATGTCGTCGGTCACTCGCAGCCTGCAGCGCCTCATGAATCGACTTCTTCAAGCGCTCCTCATCTGCTGGCATGTCACTCGCATACTGCGTGAACTCGCAATCCAGCCCATAGATGGAAACATGATCCTTGGCACGCAGAGACAGCGGCGCAAGCTCAGCAATCGCGTTCTCAAGCTTCGTTGATAGCTCCAGCTCCGACCCGCTCATATCCAGCAGAATCGCGAGCGAAATCGGATCGTCTCCCTCTAGACGAACATGCGAGGCACGAAACGGAGGCCCACCATCGAAGGTCACCTTGAACCTATCCGGCGCGATCGGCGCAATCCTCCTTTGATCCTCCCCAAGCACCAGCACAGGAATCTGGATCGTGTTCGTATAAACATGCAACGTTAAAATATCCGTATCCTGAGCCCTCGCAGCAAAGCTCCCTGCAATCCATAACAAGAAGGCCCAGGCACAAAACCCCGTCACCGTTCCCCGCCCGAACGCGAACCAGCTCTCCTTCGCCATCCCAGAAGTATGCCAGAGCTAGCCCGAACATTCTCTACAAAGAATCCCGCTGCCAGACCTCATTCTTCTCAAACGCAACCCGCGCCCGTTCAATCTCCTGACCATGCGTCTCCGCCCAAATCCACACCCCACAAAACGCCTCACCAAGACTCGACCCAAGCTCCGTCAACTGATACTCCACCCGCGGCGGAATCACCGGGTGCACCGTCCTCGTCACCAGCCCATCTCTCTCCATCTGCCTCACCGTCTTGGTCAACATCTTCTGGCTCACACCCCCCACCAACTCCCCCAGCCGCGTAAACCGCACCACGCCATGCTCCTCCAAAACCTCCAGCACCAACATCGTCCACTTGTCGGCCACGCGCGCAATAATCTCCCGCACCAGGGCCTCGACCTTCGGATCGTTCTCCGCCGGATACTTCGGCCCTCCCTTCACCGCGCGCTTTTTCTCAACGTTCTTTTTGCCTTGACTCTGCGCCGCAACAATCGTTTTTCCCATAAATCTCTTCACTCTCCTTTTGGTAAGTATAGATATTTTGGGTGCCTACTTCCCAATAGATACAAACCATCCTACTATCAATTCAGGAGAAAACCATCACCATGAACACCACCGGCAACACCATCCTCATCACAGGCGGCGGCTCCGGAATCGGCCGCGGCCTCGCAGAGGCCTTCCACAAACTCGGCAACCACGTCATCGTCGCCGGACGGCGCAAACAGGTCCTCGACGAAACCGTCGCCGCAAACCCCGGCATGTCCTCCGCCGTACTCGACATCGAAAACGCCGCCAGCATCCGCGCCTTCACCGCAAAACTCGTCACCGACTTCCCCGACCTCAACGCAGTCATCCACAATGCCGGCATCATGCGTCCCGAGAATCTCCTTGACCAACCCGAAGAACTCACCGACGCCGAGGCCATCATCACCACCAATCTCCTCGGCCCCATTCGCCTCACCGCGGCTCTGCTCCCTCACTTCCAAAAGCTGCCGCGCGCCACCATCCTCACCGTCACCTCCGGCCTTGCCTTTATTCCCCTGGCGATGACCCCAACCTACAACGCCACCAAGGCCGCCATTCACTCCTACACGCAATCCCTCCGCTATCAGCTTCAGTCCACCAACATAAAAGTCATCGAAATCGTCCCACCGTACGTCCAGACCGAACTCATGGGCAGCCAGCAGGCCTCAGATCCCCGCGCCATGCCACTCGTCGACTATCTCAACGAAACCATCAACATCCTAAAAACCCAACCCGACGTCTCCGAAGTCCTCGTCGAACGCGTCAAGCCCCTCCGTTTCTCCGAGCAAAACGGCCCGGAAAAATACACGGCATTCTTCAAGCAGTTCAACGACGCCATGGCTGCTCCTCACTAAGGCCGCAGCACCTATTCTCCAATCAGGTGCAACACAATCTCCCGCCGATGAGGGCGGACTCGATGCTCAAAAAGGTAGACACCTTGCCAGGTCCCGAGCGCGAGTCCACCCTCAATCACCGGTATCGATAATTGCACCTGAGTCAATGCTGTCTTCAAATGCGCGGGCATGTCATCGGACCCTTCGGAGTTATGCCGATACGGCCCACCTTCAGGTGCGATACGGTCGAAATAGGCTTCGATGTCGCTGCGCACACTCGGATCGGCATTCTCCTGGATCAAGAGTGAGGCTGAAGTATGTCGGCAAAAAATCGTCAGAAGACCAGTTTGCATTCTCTGTTGCCTGACCCATTCGCTGACGGCTGACGTGACCTCATAGAGTCTCCGGCCACGCGTCGAAATTTCAAGAGTATGCACTGACTGCTTCAATATCCCTCGCCTCTTCTATCTCAAAGGTGCCGGAGCTAATAAGCCCTTAGATGCTGAACCAGCTCGTGCGCTTCAGGCAAGACTCAATCCGCCGCATTCGGAAACCTGGCGCCCCGTATCTCGATTTGAGATGTGGGCATTCGCACCCTCCGCGAACCGTTCCCGCAGCTAACCTCGAACACCGATTAGAGAATCGGAAACCGCATCACGACGAATCCGACCACGCACCCGAGCAGCGCAACCGCCCCACCCAGCCGTAGACTCGTCCGCCAGTCCAGCTGCTTCCCCAAAGCACTTAGCGAATAAACACTCACCGGCCCCAGTGTACATAGCAACACTGCAACATACGGAGTCGGCACACCCGCGTGGTAAAGCACGTAAGCCAATGCCACATCGAGCGCCATAGGCACCGGCAGCAGCGTCCCCAGTAGCGCCACGAGGACCACTCCTATCACAGAAACCGGCATACGCGTTCCATAAGCAGGAATCATCTCAGCCGCCATCGCTCCCACCACTGCTGCCAGCAACATCCACGGCAACGTCAGCACCGTCAATCGCAATAAATTCCGCACATAAGTTCTGCAAAACGCAAGCAGACGCGCTCCCAGCCCCTCACCCGTCGAAACTCCAAAGCTCCTCACCACCAGCTCATTCTCGCGCACCAGCCACGGCAGAGCAGCCAGTAACAACGCCGGAGCCACCACTCTCATCGCGGCTAGCGGCAGGGGAAAAAGAACAAAGGTCATCGCCACGACTACAGGATTGAAGCTCGGCGAACTGATCATCGCAGCCACCGTCAGCCGCGTGCTCGCTCCACCCACCAACAGGCTCTGAGCCACAGGAGTGGCGCAGTTCGCACACACCCCCATCGGCGCGCCGGCCACCGCCCCGCAAAGCACATTCCCCGCAGCCGAAGAGAATCGCCTCGGCGTTCCGACACCCGCCAGCAGCGTCATCATCGCCGCACCAAACGGCACGGCAAAATACATCCCAAATCGATTCGTATACAGCCAGTTCACGCTGGTTCGCATCACTCTCGTCGGCGCGGGCATCGCAGGCGTCACCTTCAGCAATGCATCAAACGAGATCGGCCCCGCGACCTTAATCGCCGTTCCCGCATGCAGCTTCTTCAGTAACGCGGGATACCGCTGTTGACTCCAAAAAACAAGAATCACCCCCACAGCAATCAGAGCCGCCAGAGAAACCTCCAGCGACCGTCGAGAGGAAGTCGATGCTGCAAATCCGGTTGAGCCCATGAGGGAGCCAGTCTAGCTCACCGCCAGCACCTCCGAACATCCACCAAAAGGTTGACCAACCCACCTCATCAATCGGGTTTCCACACTCGAATCTAAGATGCGGACATCCACTCCACACGCAAACCCAACCCCTAGGCCCGCCCCAACGCCCGCGCACTCACCAGCCGCCGCTCCAGATGCCGCTCCAGCGTCTCCACCGCAAACCTCCGCAGATCGGCCACCCGGTCCTTCGGCCAATCCTCCTTCGCCAACTCCCCCACCGTCCCGCGAAAGATCCTCACCGCCTCCCCCGCCGAAGCCGCTGACAGCGCCACACTCCCACCCCGCCGGTCATCCGCGCAAGTCACTCCATCGCTCGTAGCCGAATACCAAACTGTCCCACCCCGCAGATCCAACCCACACACGACGCAATGTCCCAGCTCTGGCATCCACCCCATCAACCGACTCATCCACAGCGAAAAATACGTCACTGGCAACCACACCTTGCCCACCTGTATCTGGTCGAGCACCGCCAGCACCAGCCGAAACACCGCATCCTCAGGAGCCTGTTCCGGCAGCGCCTCCTCCACTACCTCTGCCACAAACTGCAGTGCCGCCGTCCGCGCATAATCAATCGGCCGCGAAAGCGGAGAACTCAAAATCTCAAACGCATCCAGCCGCATCAACTCCTGCTTCGGCCTCTCCGCATATGTCGCTCTCACATAAGTCATCGGCTCCAGCGCCCCGCCAAACCGCCGCCGCGACCGCATCGCATGCCGAGCCACTCCCTTCACCCGACCCTGCTCCCGAGTAAAAAGGCTCACCAGCAGGTCCGCCTCCTGGAACGGCCACACCCGCAACACGATCGCCTCTCCCTGCCGCTCAATCATCCCTACCAGACTATTCCACTGCTAACGAGAAGTCCGTCGAGACGCTAAGATCCTTCCATTTCCTATCGGACTCCATCGTCGCCAGAGCAGTCTTTTCCGCCGCCGCATAGCAATCGCTCCCAAGCAACAACCGCAGCGGAGGGTCCGCCATCGACACGAGCTTCAAAACAGCCGCAGCCGCCTTCGACGGATCGCCCGGCTGCTTCCCGTTGTAGTTCCGCTGAAACCGCGCCGTCGCCCCCACCGTCGAGTCGTACTCCGCCCGCCCTTCGCGAAGCTCCGTAGACGAGCCCGCAAAGTCCGTCCGAAAACCACCAGGCTCAACAATGGTCACCTTCACTCCAAGCGGCCCGATCTCTTTCGCCAGCGACTCCGAAAAACCCTCAACCCCAAACTTCGCAGCAGCATAGGGAGCACGGCCCACCGGACCCAGCCGCCCTGCGATAGAAGTCACCTGAACAATATGGCCCGCTCTGCGCTCACGAAAATAAGGAACCACCGCCTTCGTCATAATGATCACGCCAAATAGATTCGTCTCGATCTGCGCACGAAACTCCGCAAGCGTCGTATCTTCCACAGGCGAAACATTCCCATAGCCCGCGTTATTCACGAGCACGTCCAACCCACCAAAACTCTCGATCGCCGCATCCACAGCGCTCTTCGCCTGTGCCTCGCTCGTCACATCCAGAGACACCGCACGAACCCGCTCCCCATACTTCTCCACCAGATCAGCAAGCTGCGCCGGATTCCTCGCCCCCGCCACCACGCGATCGCCCGCTTCAATCGCCGCTTCCGCAAACGCCCGTCCGAGCCCACGAGAACTTCCCGTAATCAACCAAACCTTCGACATAAAACCTTTCTAGAGGAACCAATCCACATCTCCAGACAAGAACCTGGCACCTCTAATTGATTCAATCGAACGATTGAGGTTTCCAAATAAGCGCGAAATAGCTCTCTTCCAGACATGCCAGGTGTAGGATTGCGTTCGGCGAGCAAACCCTCTGCCGCCCGCAACACTCTGGAGGAATAGCGTGAACAAAACACAACGACTCTTTATTGCAGCCGCAATGACGGTTTCCTTAATCGCAATGGCAGAAGAACCAGGGTCAAACATCAAAGTCACCGGCTGGGTCATCGACTCGGCATGTGCCTACACCAAGGGCCTTAGCAAACCCATCAGCGCAGGGTGTGCAAAAGGCTGCGCCAAAAACGGATCTCCTCTTGTCATCCTGCAGGATGACGGAACCATCTATCTGCCCATCGACAGCGCGACACCCTCAGCATCGCAGAACGCCAAGCTCCTACCCTACGCAGGCGAGCACGTTACGGTCACCGGCAAGGACTACGCCAGAAACGGCTCTCACGGCCTGGTCATCGACACCATCACAAGATGAGCACTTGACCTCATCTTCAACTGAACCAGACCGTCATACAAAAAGAGACGCGCAGCCCATAGGCCACGCGTCTCTTTTCAAATCACCAACCGAAATTTACCGCCCGTAGTGAGCCGCATTCTTGGTCTGATACTCCGCCCACTTCTCCGGCAGGTCGTCCCCCGCATAAATCGCCGACACAGGGCACACCGGCACGCACGCGCCGCAATCGATGCACTCCACCGGATCGATAAACAGCTGCTCCGACTCGCCGAACCCCGTTTCATCCTTCTTCGGATGGATACAATCCACCGGGCAGGCATCCACGCAAGCCGAATCCTTCGTCCCGATGCACGGTTCCGCAATCACATAAGCCATCTCAAAAGTCTCCCTTATTCACGTCTAAAGTCGCCGCGCAAAAACATGCTCGTACCAACGATTTTAGCAGCACATCTACTCTCATCCGCAACTCGCTCTTCAATGCAACTACGACCGCTTTAGCCCCTGTTTCGCTCACTTCGACCACTCTGCTCCCGCATCCGCTCCGCAAGATTCTCCGGAAAGATCCTCTCCTGGGACGAAGCAATTTCCTTTTCGCTCCACCACCGAATCTCGCGCATGATCTCCCTCTCATCGGCTGTAACTCCCATCAGTTGAGGCTCCTCGCGCCGACACTTCGCCCGAAAAAGAAAATCAGTATTGTCCTGCATCTCCCCGCGATGAAGAAACTGATTCCTGTCGCAGTAAACCGGCCCCGTCACCGCCAGCTCAAGTCCCAGTTCCTCTCTCACCTCACGCGCCGCAGCCTCAATCTCCGTCTCGCCCGCCTCAATCTCACCTCCCGGCAAAGCCCAGAAGACAAACTCCCCATCCTCCCGTGGCACCACAAAGCGAATCAGCAAAACATCTCCGGCCTCTTCAAACAACATCACCCGAGCCGTCCGCCTCTTCCGCACGCTACTTCGCTCCCTATGCTATGAATTAGATTTCTTGCAGGGTGAATCATGATGCTTTGCGCTTGAAAAACACACGCAAGATAAGCCAGCATCCTCCCACAACCTCAATCGCGCTGAAAATGACAGCACTTGCATTCCCAGCTGCCAAATATGCCCGATATCGAATAATCTCAGGCAAACCTTCATACAACAAGATCAAGCCGAGGCCAACACCAAGGATTCTCCAGACCTCAAATGGTCTTTTTCCTGCCTCTTCCTGTTTAACCGAAAACTTATTCAATACAGTCCCGGTAATTCCAAAAACGAGGACTCCACAGGCAGCAAAAAAGCCGACAAGCAACCCCATAGAGGTGCCCAATCCACATTGGCCATCCTGCTGGCCGGGCTTGCAGTCGACCGCTCTACCACATCCATAACCAAACAGCTGAGCGCAACTAGCCATACTCACAACGATGAGCAGTTGTTGCCACAGCTCTCTCCTGAGCCAAAACCGACGCAACCTGAAGAGAATGGATGGTCGAGATTCATACTCGGGAGCGTCCATCAATCCCATCTACTTCGCCACCGTTCGCCTCGCTGCAAACTCTGCCGCCGAAGGGATCGCCGTCAACTCCCGCCCCGCAAACATCTCCGTAAACAGATGCACCATCTCCTTCTTGATCAATCCATTCGTAACCAGCGTCTCGCGGCTATCCATCGTGAACTTCCCTCCATCGAAGTGAGTCACGGTCCCGCCAGCCTCCTCCACCAGCAGATATCCCGCCGAAGTATCCCAGGGATTCAGATTGAACTCCCAAAATCCATCTAGCCGCCCCGCCGCCACGTAAGCCATATCCAAAGCCGCACTACCCGCACGCCGCACTCCATGCGACCGCAACGTGATCTCGTTGTAGAAATGGATATTCGGGCTTTCGTGTCGCTTCTTACTCGGGAAACCAGTAGCCGTCAGCGACTCCTGTAGCGAAGCCGTCTTCGACACCGAGATCTTCCGTCCATTCAGCCACGCGCCCTTACCCCGCTCCGTTGAAAACATCTCATCCCGCAGCGGATCGTAGATCACCCCGGCAACCATCTCGCCATCTGCATCCGCAGCCAACCCAGCCTCACGCCTCTCCAGCCCCAGCACCACGCAAAACGCCGGGAACCCATGCGCAAAGTTCGTCGTTCCATCCAGCGGATCGACATACCATCGATACTCGCTCTCCAACCCACTCCGCGTCCCCTCCTCGCCATAAACTCCATGCGCAGGAAACGCCGCCTTCAGCTTCTCCACAATCAACTGCTCGCTCGCCCGGTCAGCCTCCGTCACCAGATCCACATCGCCCTTGTACTCGGTCGCCACACCCTTCGCATAAAACCCACGCAGCAACGCCCCCGCCTGCCGCGCAATCCCCTCGGCAATATGAGCAAACTCAAACTTCTTCACAGTAATCCTCCATCGACCGCAGCCGTATCCAGTGCTATCGTTGTCCTCCAGAGTATCCTGTGCCGCGCCGAGCTCGCTCGAACTCCATCTCAATTGAGGTCAGTCATGCCGAAATTTCTGATCGAACGCGACATCCCCGGAGCCGGTCACTTCACACGCGAACAACTTGTCGCCATCTCCGAAAGCTCCTGCCGCACCCTCCGAGGCATCGACCTCGAAGTACAGTGGCTCACCTCCTTCGTCACCGACGACAAGATCTTCTGCATCTACATTGCGCCCGATGAAGAAGTCATCCGCCGCCACGCCTTCGAAGGCGGCTTTCCCGCCAACAACATCACCCTCATCCACAACGTAGTCGACCCCAACTACGCCGATGCATAATCCTCACCGCGCGTCCGCATAGTACCCCGACCTGTAGCGCAAATCGTACTTGCCCTTCAAATCCGCATCCGTCATCCGCACCTTAATCTGTCGAAAAGAATTATCCGTCCCACGCCTCGGCGCGTAATACCCCAGCAAATACTGCGTCCTCAAATCATCCGACACATGCGCAAACGCCGGCTCCAGATCCTTCGGGTCCACGACGTAGTAGTACTTCCCACCCGTATCCTCAGCCATCTGAATCAGCGCATGCTCCCCACCTTCATTCCTCCCCGCATCCGCATAGATCGGCACAATGATGATCGAGTACACCATCGCGCCTGCCCTCTGCGCCTGCTCCAGCGCCTGCGTATACCGCGACCCCTTCACCGTATCTCCGCCATCGGTGATCAGCACAATCACCCGCCTTCGCCCATTCGCAGGCGAGGTCCCCGCCAGCCTGTCCGATGCCAGGTAGATCGCGTCATACAACGCCGTAGCATCGCCATGCTGAATCTGATTCAGCCCGGCCTCGATCCTTTTCGGTTGATTCGTAAACGGCACAATCTCGCGCACCACATCCGCGAACTCCATCAGATCCAACTCATCCTGCTCCCGCAGCAGCGCCCGTACAAAGTGCTTCGCCGCCTCCTTCTCCAACCGCTCACTGCTCAACACAGTCTCGCTCGCGTCGATCGCCAGCACCACAGACAGCGGCGTCGTAGCCTCCTTCTCAAACACCGCAATCTTCTGCGGCTTCCCATCCTCCAGAATCTGGAAATCATCCCGTCCTAGCCCACCCACCGGCGAACCCTTCGCATCGACCACGTTTAACGCCACATTCACCAACCGCGTCTCCACCTTGATCGTCGGAAATCCACCCGCAGGAGAACCACCCTGCGAGCCATTCGTCTTACCGCCGCCCGTCTGCGTCACAACCACCGGCGGCGTCTGCACATCGTCCGGATCCTTCGGAGCCTGCGCTCCATCCACAGGAGGAGGTTCCCGCACCACGGGAGCCTGCGAAAGCAGATCCCCTCGCATAAACAGCAGCCCCGCACCTAACACGAGCCCCGACCACTTCATCCCTGTCTCTCCGGCCCAGCAACCGCAATCTCATCAGGAAACGGCTCTCCATCCGCCCAGATCGCCCCATCCACAAACTGTTCTTTCTTCCAGATCGGCACCGTCTTCTTCAACGTATCGATCAGCCATCGGCAAGCCTCAAACGCCGCGCCACGATGCGCCGAAGCCACCACAATCAGCACGCTCGTCTCCCCCACAACCAGCCGGCCCAGCCGATGCACTAGCGCCACCTCCCTCACGCCGAACCGCTCCACCGCCTCGTCCGCAAGCCCCCGCATCTTCTCCAGCGCCATCTCCCGGTAAGCCTCGTAGTCGAGATAAAGCGTCTTCCTTCCCCGGGTATTATTCCGCACGATCCCGTCGAACACACACACCGCACCATCTTCGCCGGCCTTGATCTCCGCGACGATCTCCTCTGCCGCAATCACCTCATCCGTAATCTCAACCCGCATCGACTCGCCCTTGCATTTCTTGTTGTCATCCCCGAAGGGGATCTGCTGTACCGCCCCTTTGTTCTACTACCAATCAAATCCCCCACTCACCGGGGGCAACAAAGCCACTTCATCTCCCTCCCGCAACACCATCTCCGCCCGCGCATACTCCTGATTTACCGCCACAGCCATCGAGTCCCAAATCTCCCTCACCCCCGCATACCGCCCACGACAAGCAGCAATCAAATCCGCCACCGAAGCTCCTTCCGCCAGCTCCATCTCCTCAACGCCCCGGCCAAACGCATCCTTCAGCACACCAAAATAAAGAACTCGCACCCGCATATCCCATCAGAATACGCGAGCACGAGTCTTTGACGTCACCACTAGCTCAAACATCACCGCACAACGGAGCAACTTCGCCCTTCCAACGGAGGATCGAATCACATTCATCTCTTCAAGGGCAAACCCGCCACAACCGTCTAGGCAAAATCCGCAGTCACCGGACCGGCTCATAGTGCAGCAACACATTGCCATTCCCAAACACACGATGCTTCGTCAGCTTCAGCCGCTGCTTCTCCTCCAGCCCTTCAAACATCGTCCTGCCGCCACCCAACGCCACAGGAATCACCGCGATCAGATACTCATCAATCAGCCCCGCACCCGCCAGTTGCGCAACGATCGTCCCACTCCCGAAGATCACAATCCCCTCCCCGGCCTCCGACTTCATCTTCCGCACCGCTTCCACCGGATCGCTCTTCACCAGCGTCGTATTCTTCCACTCCGCCTTCTCCATCGTCTTCGAAAACACCACCTTCTTCGCGCTATTCATCTTCTCCGCTACCTCAGGCATCATCGCAGCTGCGACGGGCGTCGGCCAGAAGCTCACCATCAGGTCATACGTCTTCCTTCCAAACAAAAGCATCCCACCGCCTTTGGCATTCCCCCGCGTAAACTCATTCCACTCTGCGTCCTCATTACGAGCAAAGCTCATGTCGCCCTTATCATCCGCAATGTAGCCATCCACCGACACATTGTTGAACACCATCACTGTCTGCATTCCGCTCTCCTCTATCTCCGCCGTCGTCTTTATCTCTACCGCCGTCTTTGCCTTTGCTTCGTTGTCGTCTTCGCCTTTGCCGCAGCCTTTGCTTTGTTGTCGTCTTTGCCGTTGCCTTTCTTGTTGTCATCCCCGAAGGGGATCTGCTGTTGTCCTTGTCTTGCTATTGCCGTTCTTGTCGTCATACCGCAGCGCAGCAATCTGTCGTCTTTGTCTCTTCTAACCCAACAAAAAACGTCATTTCGACCGAAGCTGCTCACGGTTTCATCGTGAGCAGCGCAGCGGAGAAACCCCCGCATTTCGCCTTTGCTGTTGCCTTTATCTTTCTCTCTGTCATTTCACAACGGAGAATCTAACGTCGTCTTCCTTCTCTTCCAGGACAGAACCTACTTCGGCCCAACCACCGCAAACAAAGCTCCCTGCGGATCGATCCCCTGAACAATCCAACTTCCCCCCGGAACCTCATGCGGCCCCATCAGCACCTTGCCGCCCTTCTCCTTCACTCTCCCCGCCGCCGCATCCGCGCTCTCCACGTTGAAGTAATAAATCCAACCCGGACGATTCGCCTGATCCATCGCCGTCATCATCCCGCCTATCGTAGGCCCGTCCGCCGCAAACATCTGGTAGACCCCCGACGGCCCCATATCCATCACTTCGGCCTTCTTCCAGCCGAAGATCCCCGAATAAAACTCGAACGCCGACTTCCCATCCACCGCATGCAGCTCATGCCAGCTCGTGTAACCCGGTGTCCCCGCTGGCGGCTGCTGCGGCCTCTCAGCTCCCGCCTTCGCCTGAAACAGTACAAACACTGTCCCCTGTGGATCAGCCACCACACAAAATTGTCCAACCTCCGGAATCTCACTCACCGGCTTGTGCACCTTCCCACCCGCCGCCTGCACCCGCTTCGCGTACGCCTCCACATCATCCACGCCGATGTAGCCCATCCATCCCGGCTTTGCCCCACCGGAAAAGGCCTCCTTAGGCTTCGTCAAAATGCCCGCAACCGGCGCCTCCCCAGCCTTCAGGATGGTGTAAGACGCTCCCGAGGTCATACCCGGCTGCACGTCCGCCCCCCATCCCACTACCCCGCGATAGAACGCCTCAGCCGCCTTCGTATCCGGAGTCATCAACTCATACCACACAAAATTCGAGGGCCCGCTTTTCCCATTTTCAAGCGTCATTGTCTTCTCCTTTTCGTTGGTTGAACTTCATTGCTCGAACAGAAGTCACCGCACCGGTCGTCGCTACACCGGGCCGAACCCAGCCAGCAACATCTTCACGAAGCGCCATCTTGCAGAACTACGCAAGAACCCGAATCAAGTTCACTCCCCCAGGGACGCAAACTACACCCGCAAATTCTGCAGATCACCATACCCACCGGTAGGTACCCAGTCAAGGCTGCACCCAGAATCAGCTGCCACCTCCTGACACCCCGAAACGAAACGCCCACGCTGTCATTCTGTGACAGCGTGGCAGGGAGCCTTCACAATCTACTGAAATCGCAAAGACTTGAACGAGACCGAAGCAGTTGCTACTCCGGTAACGGCCCAAGAATATCTATCTGATACTTGGCACAAAGGCGCGTGAGCTTCTCCAAATCCGGCTGCCTCGGTTTTGGCAAGACCCTCTCCGGTGCAGGCTCTGCCATCTCTTCCATCATTCCGACGAACCCGGTTCCGGGCGTCGCCAGGATCAGGATAGTCGCGGGAACAGAACCACTCGCACGAATTCCGTGAGGAATTCCCCGTGGCAGAAACATATAGCCCCCCGGTCCAACAACAGTCTTCACCCCATCGCAGATAAACGTGTACTCCCCGTCCAGCACATAAAAAGCTTCATCTTCGACATGATGAAGATGGTAGGGAGTGGCATGCCCCGGTGCCGCAATCTGGTACACCATCGAGAAGGCTCCGCCGGTTGACTCCGTTGTCGCTTTGACGATGCACAGATTGTTGAGGAACCAGAACGCAGGTCCTTCTGCCTCGGCAACACTTCGCGGTAAAAGTTCAGTCAGCATAGTTCTCTCCAAACGGTAGATAGATTATGAATCATCATGAGTGATCTGATGTTCAAGAATTTCCCACCGAAAGCTGCAAAATAAATTCGGAGACGTGTTCGTGCAACGAAAAGGAAGGGCCTGTCAAAAAGATCAGGCCCTTCATCGTTTACAACGCGAGATAAGAGCCGAAGTCGCCGCGGCGATGGCATTTAAAAATCGAGGGGTGCGAAACAAGCCACCCATTATCCGGTTCCCGTCCTCACCGCGCGGCGCCCTTTAGTCGTCGCTGCTCGCTCCTCTTAATCATTTCATTCAAATCGCCGGCTGGACGTATCTCGAACAACGCTCCATACTTCAGGCTCGGATGCTGCGAAACGAGCTGAATCGCATGATTCATGTCCCACGCCTCAAGCACACCAAAGCCGCCGAGCTGTTCCTTGGTCTCCGCATAGGGACCGTCCGTCGTCGCGACTTTCCCGTTCTTCCAGGACAAGGTCAACACAGTTTCACTAGGCTGAAGAGCTATTCCAGCACCAGCGTACCCGTTGGCGCGCAGATAGTCGTCGTACTCGAAACCTTCGTCGAACATTGCGTTTCGCTCGTCCTCGGTCATGTTCGCGTGTTTTGCTGGATCGTAGTATCCCAGACAGATGTATTTCATTGAACCTCTCCTCTTGTCGGTCGGCAACGCAACCTTGCGCCCTGAGTCGGCCACCTTATAGTCGTCGAGCCTGGGAAAATCGACAGCAGAGCCAGCTTCTATTTCAACTCCCGCAGCCGCCCCGCGAGGAAGCGCCGCTCCGGCTCCTGCCCCGCCAGCGCCAGCGCCTTCTCATACGAAGCACGCGCCTCCGAAAGCCGTCCCAGCCTGCGACACAAATCCGCGCGGGCCGAGTGCGCAAGGTGATAATTGGCGAGTTCCTCGCCCGCCAGCAAGTCATCGATGAGACGTAGACCCTCCTCTGGACCTTCGCACATGGCGACGGCAACTGCGCGGTTGAGTTCCACCACCGGAGACGGCTGAATACGAATCAGCCGGTCGTAGAGCAGCGTGATCTGGCGCCAGTCCGTCGACGCCGTCGACGAAGCCTCGGCGTGAACCGCCGCGATGGCCGCCTGCAGGCTGTAGGCACCAAAGCGGCGTGATGCAAGTGCGCGCCCCGTGAGCGACACGCCCTCCGCGATCTGATCCCTGTTCCACAACAAGCGATCCTGCTGCTCCAGCAGAATCAGCTCTCCCTCCGCTGAGCTTCGCGCAACGCGGCGCGACTCCTGCAGCAGCATCAGCCCCAGCAGGCCCATCATCTCGGGTTCCGGAAGAAGCTCGAGCAGCAGTCTACCCAGACGGATCGCCTCGCAGCTCAGTTCAGCTCCTGTTGCCACCGCAGAATAACCCGCGTTGAAGACCAGGTACACAACCAAAAGCACAGCGCCTAACCTTGCCGATAACTCCTGCGACACGGGCACCTGGTAAGGAATCGCCTTATCGCGAATGATGGCTTTCGCACGAACGATGCGTTGCGCCAGCGTCGCCGGCGTAACCAGAAATGCCCTGGCAATCTCCTCTGTCGTCAGGCCGCAGACTTCACGCAGAGTAAGCGCAATCTGTCCCTCCGGTGGCAGTGCGGGATGGCAACACGTGAAGATGAGACGTAGTCGATCGTCCTCGATCTCCTCTTCCTGCCACGATTCGTGGATGCGCGTTTCGTCCCTATGCGCTTCAAGGTGCAGCGCAAGATCTCTCTCTACTCCATCAAAGCGCGCTCGTCGGCGAATCCCGTCAATGGCCTTGAAGCGCGCGGCTGAAATCAACCAGGGGCGCGGCTTGTCCGGTATGCCGTCGTGAGGCCACCTGTCCAAGGCGGTGGCAAAGGCCTCGTGCATCACCTCTTCGGCGAGATCAAGATCGCCAAGAAGACCCACCAGTGTAGCCAGAATCCTGCCTGATTCAGATCGGTAAAGAGTCTCTATGAACCTGCTCACATCTTCGGGCGCAGTCGGCGGCATGCATGTCAAACTAGCAAACGGACGGACTCAACACAACTGGCCCGCCAACGCATAAAAATCTCACAAATAAAAATTTCCCGCCACCTTGTCGAATTCCGGCCTCGCCGTTCGTCGTTATAGTGAAGGCCGGGCAGAGAACCCCGCCTGAAGGACTATGACAGGAGAAGACATGCCGCAATATCTGGTTGCTATTCACCACCCCGACGGCTACGACGGGTCCCAAGAGGGCGAAGAGATGGTCCGCAATATCGATGTGCTCAACGAAGAGATGGAGGCTGCCGGTGCCAGGTTCTTCGCCGGCGGCCTGCAATCGGCGTCCCACGCGAAATCACTGCGCAAGCAGCCCGGCGGAAAGGTCGCCATCACCGATGGACCATACCTTGAGACCAAGGAACACATTGGCGGTTTTTGGATACTCGACGCAGCCGACATGGATGAGGCCGTGGCGTGGGGACGCAAAGCCGTCGTCGCCTGCCGCGCATCGGTCGAGGTGCGCGAGTTCCTCACAATGCCAAAAGAATAGAAACTCCAACCCAAACCACGGAGACTCAAATGAGAAAGCTCAAAATCATGGAACATATCTCGCTGGACGGCGTGCTCCAGACCACCGGCGATGGCGGCGGTTTCCCATACGGTGACTGGACCGCGCCCTATCGAACCCCTGCCGGCAGGGACGCACTCTTCGCGGCGCATGGTGGGAACTTCAATCTGCTGATTGGCCGTCGCACCTACGATGCCTGGTCGGGCTTCTGGCCAAAGGCGCCGAGCAGTCCAATGGCGGACGGCCTCAATGCGGCAAAAAAATATGTCGTGACCCACCGTCCGGAGAGTCTTGAATGGGGCCCATTCGAGGCCGTTGGACCGGACACCATCGAGGGCATTCGCCGCATCAAGTCGCAGGACGGCCCGAACCTTGTCCTCTGGGGCAGCTCCACGCTGACATCGACGCTGCTCGAACATGGGCTTGCGGATGAAATCCTGTTCGTCGTCTATCCAGTCCTGCTGGGCACAGGAAAGCGCTTCTTTGCGGAGGGAACCCCGGCACGCTCCTTCGAACTCGTCAAAACGCAAACAACACCCACCGGCGTCATCCTCAGTCACTACAAGGCCGCCGGCCCCTTGAAGACCGCATAGTTGCCGACTCCCCGTTACTAATCATTCTCGATGAGCGCATTGGCGATAATGCACTCATTGACACCCTGTGGAAGATCGAAGGATCGAACTTGAGCTTTACTTCTTGGGCCGCGACTCCGGCGGCACAAGACCTGCGAGGCGGTAGTACACAACGAGCTGGCCGTAGTGTTCTCCGCTATGCTCGATGATGCCGTATGCAATGTCGATAACGCGCGCTTTCTGCTGAGGGTAATAGACAACCTCCGTCATCAGGCCTTTTTCGCCTTTCGACTGGATGGCGGTTGCGCCATCGGCGAAGGATTTCTTGACGAATGCAACGATGTCGGCCTTGGATTTGTATTGCTCGCGCTTCGGATCTTCTGCCGCGGGAGGCTTCTGCCCCATCGCAGGATTCGTGAAGTAGTAGCATGAACCCGCCGCGTGCAGTAATTGCTCGGCGAAGCTCCGCTGCGCGGGTGTCGGCTTGAAGTCATATTTGTCCTCAGGAAAATCTTCGGCCAGCGCCGTCAGCTTGCGGCCAATCTCATTCCAGGAATCGAGCACGACTTTCGATTCCGGATCGGCAGGTTTGACGGTTGCATCTTTCTTCATCGCATCCTGGGCATGGGCGGAAAATGCGAATGCCAGCAGGACGATAACGAGAAACGGTGTTCTTTTCATTTCTTCCTCCACGATTGAGTTTCGCGAATCAAAGCTTCAGTTTCTTATTTCGCCTGCGCCAGCTCCGCAACAACTGCGGCAACTTTTTCGAGTATCTCGTTCCAGCCATCGAGTTGCCCGCTGTTCTTGGCGCTCTCCGTCGGTTCATTTCCAATGAAAGTAAGCTTCGTCTGGCCGTTTCCTAAGTCCTCAAAAAGAGTCACGTCGTAAGCACCCTCGATGGCCTCATCTTCGATTCCCAATTGCGCAGGGTCAATCTTGTTTCCCTCCGGGTCAGAAAAGTACATCAAGGAAACAATCTTCTCGTACGGAACAATCTCGTGGTATTCAACCGCATTCCAGCCCTCCTGCCCATCCGGCGCCTTCATGCAGCAGAGAAGTTTTCCTCCCACGCGAAAATCCATCTTGCAAACAGGCGCAGTAAAACCCTTCGGCCCCCACCACTGCATGATGTACTTCGGGTCTGTCCACGCCTTCCAAACCAACTCGCGTGGGGCATCGAAAACCCGTGTTATCGTCATCCGCTCTGTCTCGTTAACCGTGTTATTTGTCATCTCTGACCTCCTCTTTTTTCATTTGCCTCACAACCTCTTCCAGCTTGTCGAAACTCTCTTCCCAGAACCGGCGATAGCTAAACGCCCAGTCGCTGACCGTCTTAATCGCCTCTGGCCTGAGCGTGCACACACTCTCCCGTCCACGCTTCGTCTTGATCACAATCCGCGCCCGCACCAGGTACGCAATATGTTTTGAAATCATCTGCTGCGAGAGCGCAAACGGTTCCGTCAATCCATGCACAGAGGCAGGCCCACGCGAGAGCCGTTCGATCATCGCCCGCCGCGTCGGATCAGACAAAGCTGCAAATGTCGTACCTAACCTATCCACAACCATATGGTAGTGGATTTCGGTTGAATGTCAATTGATATTGTCGCGAGCCGGATTTCCATTCCCTGGTCTCTGAACCGTTACACCGACGCGTAATAGATCGGCAATGCACTCACTGAACAGGATTGCTACTCTTAGGTCGGCTAGTGTCCGACGACCTTTCCCAGGCGTGACCTTCGGTTGACGCAAACAGATGGGATGAGAAGGCCGGTCTCCAGCGGGATGCGTTAAGCTCCCAGTTATCGACGCGCTGGAAGCGCGGGAGACAAGGAGACCGGCGATG
>NZ_JACHEB010000012.1 GCF_014201335.1 Tunturiibacter gelidiferens | reverse complement strand
AGGAGAACAACTCTCCACCAACAGGCCGGATACATTGACGCAGACTTTCTTCATCGAATCACTTTTCCCTTGCAGTCAGACGGCGGACCATACATATGGGAAACTTCAAAATATTGGCTTTTTGCTCTCGCATTCTCTCGACAATCTGTCACTTCGACGCACTAATCGAGTCCCGAATCCCCGCCAGCGGAGCCTTCGCATCCAACACCACTCCACTATTCGGCCCAGCACTCACACCCAGCTCCTTCCATAACGCCGGCAGATCCACATCCACCGGCTTCTCGCTCCACTTCGCATACATATCTGTCAAAACAGACGTCCCCGTTGCGTGATCCCCGATCTGCAGCACACGCGACAGCGGCCAGTCCTTATCGATCCCACCCCCGCTATCCACAACCGCACGCAGAGCATCTCTAAGCCCCTTCTTGTCGTTCGTTTGACGCCGGATCGAAACATCAGCCATCAGACAAAACATCGCCCCACCCCAATACGTCCGTCCCCAGGTCGGCGTCTTGTTCATCCCCCGATCCCCACGCTCCGGCTCGCCATTGTGCATCTCGTGCAAAAACTCCGCCCACACCCTGGCCTCTGTCAGCCTGCCCGTCCCCGCCCTTGCAATCGGTTCGATGTACGTAGCCAGCCCCTCTTCCATCCAGTGCTGATCATCCGGAAGATCCGGCAACGCAGTATGCACAAGCTCATGCGTCATCACCCAGTCGTCCTTCAGATCATCTTTCGTCGCATGCTGTGCCAACCGAATCCGTGTCACAGCAGGGAAGCCGCCCATCCCACCCCACGTAGTGCCGTGAATCGAATCGGATTCGCCAGCGATGGGCTCAATCACCACCCTCGCCCGCGCGACCGGAAACCTGCCGTAGTACACCGCCACCGAATGCGCCGACGCCTGCACCCACGAGACAACGTCGGAGTGCGACAGATCAAGATCTCCCGTCGCAAAGTCGACCTGAATCGTGCTCCCGCCCTCCACAAAACTCTGCGAAGCGACGATCCGCTCCCCTCTCCAGTGTGGGCCCTGTGCGCATCCGATACCGCAAGGCCAGAGAAGCATCACGCTCACGCAGGTTAGTGCAGTAGTCCGTCCCCACAAACATCTCATTCCAACCTCAAACCGGACTCTGCCCGATCAATCGATCTTCTATAGGACTCGTCTATAGGACTCGTCCACGACCGAAACAGTTTCACACGCAACAAACAGGCGCTCACTCCCAACCGGGTGCCGGGTGCCCCATATCTCGATTTTGAGATGTGGGCATTCGCGCGTCAGCGCGAGCCGCTTTCCCTGTCGGCTGCATGCCCGCCCCTTCCAACATGCTAAAATCACAAGGTCGCGCAAGCCCGCAACCGATCGTAGGCACACGCAAAATCAACACCGAGGTAGTCCATGTCCGGCCACTCAAAATGGGCGACAATTAAGCATAAAAAGGGCGCAACAGACGCCAAACGCGGCAAGATCTTCACCCGCCTCATCAAGGAAATCACCATCGCCGCCAAGACCGGTGGTGGCGATCCCGACGGTAACCCCCGCCTCCGTGGCGCCATCGCCGCCGCTAAGGCCGAGAACATGCCCGCCGACAACATCAAACGCGCCATCCAGCGCGGTACCGGCGAACTCGAAGGCGTCAGCTACGAAGAGATTACCTACGAGGGCTACGGCCCCGGCGGCGTAGCCCTCATCGTCGACGTCCTCACCGACAACAAGAACCGCGCTGTCAGCGAGATCCGCCACGCCTTCTCGAAAAACGGCGGCAACCTCGGCGAATCGAACTCCGTCTCTTGGATGTTCACCAAGAAGGGCGTCATCACCGTAGCCAAATCAACCGCGTCCGAAGACAAGCTCACCGAGATCGTCCTCGATGCTGGTGCCGAAGACCTTTCCGACGAAGGCGAAAACTGGGAAGTCCTCTGCGACCCCAAGGACTTCGAAGCCGTAACTGAAGCCCTCAAGGCCGCAAAGATCACTCCCGAGCACGCCGAGGTCACCAAGATCGCCTCGACCTACACTAAACTTGAAGGCAGTCAGGCCAACGCCATGATCCGCCTCCTCGAGACCATCGAAGATTTGGACGACACACAAAATGTCTACTCCAACTTCGACTTCGACGAAGCTGCGGTAGCCAACGCCAGCCACTAATCAAAAACGGTAGCTAAGCCCAAACGGCCGCCGTTCACCGGCGGCCTTCTTCTGCCACCAACATCGGAGATCCAAGTGATCAACCAACTCGCACGCATTGGCGCGACCACCCTCTGGGCAATCGCCCTCCTGCTCGCCACTCGCCCTTCCTCCGGCCAGGCAGTCGTCACAAACGAAAACAATCCGTTCCTCGATCCCAAAGGCCACCAGCCCCTCGAGATCGGTGCCATCGTCCAGGGCGGATTCGGCGTCACGGAAAATCGCGACGACTTCAAGTTCCTCATGGCAGGTGTCCACGCAGGCAAAGTCCTCACCGCCAACATGGGCCACGGTCCCCTCCGCGGCAACTTCGAGTATGCCGTCGAAGTCTTCCCCTTCTGGCAGTCTTACACACCAAAATTCCAGCGTCCCTTCTGCACCAACCCGCCCGGCACCCCCCCGCAGTGCACCCCTTTCTACACGGTCGGGGGCACATTCACGGGAGCATCCGTCACGCCAATCATCCTTCGCTGGAACGTCATCGGCACCAAAAAGTTCTCCTTCTGGGGCCAAGCAGCCGGTGGCCTCCTCTGGACGAACCACAAGTACCCAGCCTTTGGCGGCCCACCCTACAACTCACAAAACGATGGCAAATACGCCGACGCCAGCGTCTTCAACTTCACCCCACAAGGCGGCATCGGTGTCCACTACTTCCTCCGCCCTCGCCGCTCCATCGACTTCGGCGCCAACGCCGTCCACATCTCCAGCGCCTCCCTCGGAGACCGCAATCCCGGCGTCAACGCCAGCGTCCAATTTTCCCTCGGCTACACCTGGTGGAAATAACTCTTACAATAAGCCGCGAATCACGCACGAGCAGTACTTGAAATGAATCCAGAAGCCATCATCGAGTGCGTCCCCAACTTCTCTGAAGGCACTGACGCCGCCAAAGTCGAAAAGATCGTCGCCGCCACGCAGGTCGAAGGCGTGCGCCTGCTCGACTGGTCCCTCGACACCGCACACAATCGCTCCATCGTCACCCTCGCCGGCTCCCCCGAAGGCATCGTGGAAGCCGCCGTCCTCGCCGCAGGCAAAGCCGCCGAGCTCATCGACCTCACCGCGCAGAACGGTGTCCATCCCCGCATCGGCGCCGCCGACGTCATCCCCTTCATCCCCGTCAGCGGAGCCTCCCTCGCCGACTGCGCCGTCCTCGCCCGTCAGGCCGGCCTCCTCATCTGGCGCCGCTACGGCATTCCCGTCTACTTCTACGGAGCAGCTGCCGCTCGTCCCGACCGCGTTCTCCTCGAGGACGTCCGCCGCGGCCAGTTCGAAGGCCTCCGCGACGCCGCCCTCCGCGACGCCACCCGTCGCCCCGACATCGGCGGCCCCGAACTCCACGAAACCGCCGGAGCCTCCGCCGTCGGAGCTCGCAGCTTCCTCATCGCCTACAGTGTCCACCTCCAGCAGCCCGACATCGCCGCCGCCCGAGCCATCGCCCGCGACGTTCGCGCCGCCAACGGTGGCCTCCACGGCGTCAAAGCCATCGCCGTCCTCGCCAATGGTCGCGCCCAGGTCAGCATGAACGTCACCGACTTCCGACTCACCCCCATGCGTCACGTCCACGCCACCGTCCAGCACCTCGCCCAGCGCCACGGGGTCCTCATCGAAGAAGCAGAGCTCATCGGCCTCATCCCCGAAGCCGCCTATGAGCCCGATTCCGATTGGATTCGTCAAATAAGCGGCTTCGATCCAGACGGAAAGGTATTAGAGCGCAGACTTCACTCCCCCATCGCGTGGCCTAAGCACTAGGTCTTCCAAAATCACCTCATCTACCACGAAAGTAGCAAGCTTGCTAACAGAACTCGCCTCATCAAGTCTTGCAACCAGCGCGTATTCACGGAACAATGGTGGTATTGCAGCTACACTGCTAGTAGCTCAAGGAGCAAAAGGATTTATGAACACAACCAAGCGCACCCTCTTCACCGCAGCCGTAGTGATGGCGACCATGTTGGCCCCCAGCTTCGCCTCCGCTGCACAGCTCTCCAGCGACGCCAAGTCCGCCACGCCCAAGGATGTTCAGCAGCTCATCGTCGTCGACTATCGCGCCATGCAGAACTCCCCCGCCGCCATGGATCTCAAAGACCGAGTTCTCCCGCCCGAGCTCAAGCGGCTCGAGACCGCTCTCAAGAGCTCCGGCCTCAAGGTCGACGCGGACGCTGACGTCCTCGCATTCGCGGCCTTCCGCGATTCCAAGGGTGAGGGAACCCGTATCGTAGGCATCGCCCAGGGCCAGTTCCACACCCGCGAAGTCATGGCCAACTTCACCAAGAACAAGATCAAGCCCACCATGATCCGCAACAACAGCGTCTATCCCATGGGCTCCAACGGCATGAGCGTCGTCTTCCTCAACCAGACCACCATGGTCTTCGGCGACAAGGAATCAGTAAAGGAAGCAATGGACGCGCGTGACGGTATCACCTCGAACTTCCTCGCGAACGGCGACATGGTCAACGAGATGGGAGTCGTAGATTCCAAGGCGGTCTGGAGTCTCCTCGACGCCAAAGGCACGCAGACCATGATGAAGAGCGTACTCGGCGATGCCTCGCAACTCGCCGACTACGACACCGTCAAGAATCGCATGAAGAGCAGCCGTTACACCATGGACTTCCAGAACGGCGTCAAGTTCGAGATGGCCGTCGTCATGTCCGACACGCTCACCGCCGCAACCGCTGCCACGTTGATGAAGGGTGTCTCCATCCTGCGCAAGAACTCTGGCACACCACTCGAGAAGTCCGCTCTCGACCAAACTATCATCGACTCAAACGCAGGCACTCTGACTGTCTCCTACTCCTCCTCCGACAGTCAGTTCGCCAGCCTCCTCACCTCTCCGCTCTTCCAGTCCGTAGTCAAGTAAGCATTCGGATTCACACACACAACAGCCCGGTCTCCGCATCAAGCGGAAGCCGGGTTTTTTGCTTTACCAAGAGCCAAGAACATCTATCGTTCCGACTCTGAGGTCGAAGACAGAACCCTCATTTGCTTGTCTTGGCCTGTGCAGACTATGGCTGCAACGCCCACACCAGAGCCGCTCCACCGACAAGTAGACACCCATGCACCCAACGAGGATAGCTCCTCTGTTGCGTTCGAATTGAACCACGCGGAAAGAACACTCGCCATATGCCCGACAGAAGCAATCCTGCAAACAGCGTCCAGAAGTACCAGCCGCGCCACATCAGGCATGGGATCGCCAGAACCAGAAGGACCGCTCCCATCCATCGCACTGCGGCGGCACCGCTCATCCAGCGTTCGGTCAGCTCTGGCGCAACAATGTGGCAAAGTCCGGATACGAAGAGCAAACCAGCAACCCCCCAGCAATAGATAGCCTCCACCATGCAGCCAGTCTATCCGCAGCATTTGCTAAGGGATCAAATCAAAAGCCGGCCGCAAACTGCCATCCATGTAAAACGGTACCGACGTATGTGAGTGTGTGATCCTCCACTCACCAGCCTCCCGCTTCAGATGAAGAGTGGAACGCATCCAGAAGCTGACCAGTCGCGCTCCCGTCTTCGAGGTGGCGTTCATGTGCATAAAACCATGACAGAACGCAACATCACCGCTGACCGTAACCTCAAAATCACGCGCTTCAATTTCCACCGGCCCATTCCACGAATCAAACCACGTCTGCTTTTCGCGGAGATCGATTCCACGATGAGACAGCGGCGGAGCCAGGTTATAGTCAGCCACATCCGCCACGAACATCGCCGCAAATCCGGCAGCATCTTTTTCATGATTCGCCCTGCAAAGTTGATCGATCACCGCCAGAACTTCGGCCTCATCCTTCGAGACATCCGTCTGCATCGCTACTGTCGCCATCGTGGTTCTCCTCTCTGATTAGCTGCACGGCCCTTTGCTGCATCTTCAAAAGCACACGCCAAGGCCTATCGGATAGGTACCCACACCTCGACATCGCCCTCGCCGACCTTTGGATCAAAGCTCTCACCGTAACGCTCAAAGAAACCAGCCGGCCCAAGCCCGAGCGAGTAACGCGACTTTGGCAGCCAATCGCGCTCAATCGCACGACACGTCTCCTGAAGCTTTGTGATGTGGCCGCGATGTGCAAACACTGCATACCGTTGCGAAGGCATCGTCACAACGTTCAACTCCGAGGGAACTCCCTCAAAGCTTTGCACCTCTATTGCCGCCATATAGTCGAAGCCGTCCATCAAAGGAAAACATACCCCATACTCCACGCGGCCCACTCGTCCAGGAACCTTATCGATGTACGGTACAAAACGCTGCCAAAGCGCCGGAATCTCCCCCATCGTTGTTATCGTGTAGTTGCCCCGCAAACCCGCCAACAGCATCGGCTTTCCATCCTCGAATCGCGGTGCTTCCAACAACCCCTCAAATGCTTCATCTCCTCGCTGTGGTGGTACCTCTGTCATTTCGAACGCTCCTTGGATCGGATTGAGAGAACAACATCTCAATATACCGATGCAGATGATCAATGCAATCAACTGCTATCTCGGATCCGCTCTTCGCCTTCGCAAGAATGAAAGCCCCCTGCAACGTGGCCTGTGTGTAAAGCGCGAGACTCTGCGCCGTCCAATCCCCTTCGACGCCGTATTTCTGAATAGCCTCAGCGATGTCTGCCTCAATGGTCGCCGCATGGCTACTGATGCTCCTGTTGCAGGCCTCCCGAATATCCGGATTGGTATCGTAGACCTCCTGCACCATGGTTCCCATCAGGCAGGTAAAGTCCGCCAGCTCTCCCCGCAAAATCTCCTTGCGAAAATCCACATACGCCAGCACTCGGTCCAGTGGATCGTCTAGCTGCCGGTACGGCGCTGATCGAAAGAAATCGCTGGTCACCTCTTCCCAGTGCTCAGCCGCCGCCAGTGCCAGATCTTCCTTGCTTTTGAAGTGATGAAAGAAGCTGCCCTTGGTCAAACCGGCCTCCGCGCACACATCCTCAATTCGCGTGGCCGTATATCCTTTGACCCGGATTACATGCATTGCTGCATTCAGAAACTTCGTCTTCGATTCGTGCCGCGCGTCGATCATGTATGTAGGTCCCATGGTTGAATGACACAATACCAACCAGTGGGTATGTTGTCAACATAAGATTTTCTCCGGCGCCAACTGATCCGCCAACGCCAGCTCACACAAGATCGCGAAAACTTCAGCAGCTGGGCCGGTCACAGATGTCACTTGCAGATGAACCGGCCATCCTGCCCGCCACACTGGACTCGCAATACGGCTGCAACTAACCACCGAAAAGCTGTCAAGCCCTCTTTATCTGCAAGTATTTCTATATCAATAAGATAGCCGTGGCGTATGAGTTCTGGCCCCACAGCTATACTGGATACAGCTCAGAGTAAAGGTACCTAGGCTCCGATGTCACGAGCGAGAGAAACCTGTAAGTCCTTTGGCTGGAAGAATTTGCGCGTAACCCTTTTGATATGACTAATTTGCCAGCAGATCTTGGCTGTAAGCTATTGATTTAAAATAACTTACGCGCGGCATACCAGGGGGGGGGGTACCCTCCCTAGAACGCAAGAACAACGCCAAACACATTCCCCTGAAACGAATAGTTTCGGCTGAATTTGGTCCCAAACTTGGCCTGATACCCGTCAAGACCATCGCGCGTGACGGCTGGTGTCGAGATCACGCAGTTCGAGTCAGGAGAGGCCAACTTACTCTTCCAGCCGCCCGCGATCATGTTGCAAAGCTCCCCGATCGCGTCATCCACCATCGGGTCGTGCGGCTCCGAGGGGGTTCCCAGCAACGCCTCAGCAGTCACCGACGCGGTAGCCTGGCTCGCGTACAAAAGGCACTCGCCATCCACGGCACCGGTAAATTGAATCCTCGCTACGATCCGCCCCTCCACCGTATCAACCTCACCCTCCAACGGGTCGCAGCTTCTCTCCAGCATCGTCTCAAAAACTTCCGCGACCGCTGAATCCAGCCGAGTCACTGCCTCATCCTGCGCGTTTGACACAATCGTCCTCTTCCCACTCCTGGTTTATATTCCGCACAACTCCAGCAACTCTCAACAAACTAAAATGCGCCAGATTCTAAGATTCGATAGGTTCTAAGATTGGAATGACCGAACCGAAAGATCTAATCCGAACGTTCATCAACAACCTTCTACGCAGCCCGCAAGAGCGGAAGCACCCGCGCCTTCACCTGCTCGGCCGTGAACGGCTTGCAGATATAGCCTTGAGCACCCGCAGCAATCGCACGCAGTACGAAGCTCTCATTGCCTTCCGTCGTAATCATCACGACAGGAACACCCTGCGCGAGATTCTCCTGCTTCCGTGCCTCCAGAAACTGCAGTCCATCCATCACTGGCATATTGATGTCACTCAGAATCAATGCCAGTGCACCTGAACCTTGATTGTCTCGAAGAGTCTGCAACGCCTCCTCCCCATTCGAAGCCTGCAACACCTCACTGAGTTCGAGGCCAGCCTGCCGCAACGCTCGTTCGATAACCTTCCTCATCACTGCCGAATCATCAATAATTAGAGCTCGCACCGACCCTCCCAACGCTTCTTCTGGTCTGACTGCTGTATCGGCAGATCAACAGCAATCTTGAACGACCGTCTCCTTAGCACCTTCTAACGATCGTCTCCCAAACTTCGGCCACCGAACTGCATAAGCTCGTGGCATGGACAGTGGACTCTACGCAGCATACACAGGACTCCTGGCTCGCACCCAAGCGCTCGATACCGCGGCCAACAATCTGGCCAACGCAGGTACCTCAGGCTTTCGCGCCCAGCGCGATTACTTCAGTGGGGTTCTAGCAGGTGGCATCGATCAAGATCCGGAGACAGCATCGCAGGTCGGCCAATCTGTAAACGGCTTCGGAGTCTTGGGTGGAAACAGACTTGATCTCGGACAGGGAGACCTGAAAGCCACCGGCAATCCGCTGGACCTCGCCTTAGAAGGTCAAGGATTCTTCGCTGTGCAGACCACCAACGGCATCCGGTACACGAGAGATGGAGCGTTCTCCCGCTCCGCGAAAGGGATCCTTCAAACAAGTCAGGGAGAGCCGGTGCTCGATACCAATCTCAAGCCCATCAGCATTCCCACCGGGAACGTTTACGTCTCACCCGATGGGAACATCTCGGCCTCTACAGCGGACGGCAGTGTGATCGTAGGCAAGGTAGGTGCCTTCGACTTTACGGATAGATCAGTTCTCACCGCTGAGGGTTCTAACCGATTTTCCGCGAATGGGGCAAAGCCTGTTGCCGCGAACGTCTCGGTAGAACAAGGTTCGGTAGAAGGAGCCAACGAAGATGCCGTTCACGGAACAATGCAGCTGGTGCTGGTGCAACGACAAGCAGAGATGATGCAAAAGGCATTGAGCGTATTCAATAACGACTTTGATAAGACGGCGTCAGAGGATCTTCCTCGAGTCTGACGAAAGGTTCATAGTTTCAAAGTCATCTAAAGGACAAGGAGCTTGAAATGATTCGTGCGTTGTATACAGCCGCAAGCGGAATGAGTGCCCAGCAAACAAATCTGGACACCATCGCAAACAACTTGGCGAACTCAGGGACCGCGGGTTTCAGACAGCGTCAGGTGCAATTCGAGGACATGATTTATCAAAACTTGGTCACTCCCGGTTCCGCCGAAACACAGCAGACTCTTTCAGCTGGTTTGCAGGTTGGCTTAGGTACCAAGACAGCAGCGAGCGAAGTGATCATGACGCAGGGCGACCCCAACAATACAGGGAACCCATACGACCTTGAGATTCAAGGCGCTGGTTTTTTCCAGGTTTCTCTCCCAGACGGAACCATCGCCTACACGCGAGCTGGTAACTTTCATTTAAATAGCCAGGGCACGATTGTGACCTCAGCAGGGGACACGATCTTGCCCGCAATCACAATTCCGTCTAACGCAACTAATGTCGTGATCTCTCAATATGGCGTTGTGACGGCAACTCTTCCTGGACAGACAAACGCTGCTCAGCTTGGCACCATTCAGCTTGCAACTTTTCCGAATACAGGAGGGCTGAGCTCAATCGGCAGTAATTTGTTGCAACAGACAGCATCCTCGGGCAACCCCATTACGGATACTCCCGGAGGGACCAGCGGGATAGGAACGTTGCAGCAAGGGTATCTAGAAAACTCAAACGTAGATGTCGTAGCAGAGTTTGTGCAAATGATTCTGGCGCAACGTGCCTACGAGAGCAACTCCAAAGTAATACATGTCGCCGACGACATGTACTCGCAGATCAACGGTCTCGTTCGGTAAGGTGACTATGTTGAATGCCTTTTCAAGATTCAAAAAGATTAGCGGAAGGTCAGTCCTTACCCTTTCCGGAATATGTCTCGCCAACACCGCTCTCGCAGCTTGCTACAGAACGCCACTTATGGCGATTGCCGCGGCCTCCGCTACTTCGTATTCTTCGATATCGGAGAAACTTGGTTATCGAGTGGAGAGGATTCAGTCGGACCCTGTCCTAAGGCAGACCTGGGCAATGGTCATTCGTTGCGATCATCCTGAGTGGCCGGCGGTCGCCATTCCGCTGCGTGATCCGATCTTACCCTTACGACTTAGAGAGCAGGAAAGAGCAAAGGATATTCCGGGATCAGTTGTAATTCGCGCCGGTGAAATTGTTAGGCTGTGGAGGCAAGAAACCTCGTTGCGGATTGAAGTCGCCGGAATCTCAGAAGGGAATGGCGGATTGGGTGACCAAATAAAAGTCCGACTCTTACGCAGAAATACCGATGACCAGTCTATAGGTGAACAATTCTCCGGTATCGTTCGAGGGCCGTCCGATGTGGAGATGAAGCCATGAGAGAAATTCGACGGACACAGTTAGCTCACAGTTCGATTCAATTGCCACCACGTAACAAGATCTGGAATTTTACGAATCAACGTTTATGGGTGTTACTCGACAACAGTGATATAGGTCGTCTCGCGCCGATATTTCTTGCCGCGCTGCTTATGTTTTCGACGTTACCGTTGTTGCAAGCACAGACCGAGGCTATCCATAAATTAATTGAGCCAAAACCTAATGTGGCTGCCGCGTCGTTATCGTCTTATCTGGAAAGGGTACGCGCGGAAAACTCCAACGTTCAGTCTGCACCGGGATCTATCTGGACTGACAATGGAAGGCTCACCCGCATCAACACGGACGTGCGGGCCATGCGACCCCATGATCTGATCTCGGTTGTGGTCTCCGAGAGCCTAGCAGCGTCGACGGATGGCACAGTGAAGAACTCGCGAGCGTCCAACGCGAGTTCCTCCATTTCAGGCCTTATCGGCACATTGCACACCGGGAACGCACTACAGAATTTAATCAACCAAACATCTTCATCGGGACTCAACGCGCAGGGAACAAGTGCAACTAATTCGAGCCTAAGCACAACGTTTGGTGGCCAAGTCATAGAGGTCCTTTCAAACGGGATGCTTGTGATCGAGGCGGCTCGGCAGGTTGAGTTTAGCCAGCAGACGCAGACGATCATTTTGAGAGGGCTCGTCCGTCCCGAAGATATCTCTCAACAGAATCAGGTCTTATCGACGGCCATTTCTAGCCTGGAGCTTGAGGTACGTGGGAAGGGAATTATCAACGATTACACGCATCGCCAGAACCCCCTTGTCCGTCTCCTACAAAAAGTGTTGGTTTTCTAGTGAGGAATTCTATGCATGTTGCTGACAATCCAAAAAAATCACAGGTGCAGAAATCACTCATGAGACTTTTGATCTCCTTTTTGTGCTTCTTGATTCTATCTTCTACCTCGGCTGCGCGTGCTCTCTTTTCAGACCAGACGACATCTGGGCCAAGGCAAGCGCGCGTCAAGGATATCGCTTCGATCGAGGGTATTCGCGACAATCAATTAGTTGGATACGGAATAGTCGTTGGTCTGCAGGGCACCGGCGACAGTCAGCAAACAACGTTTCCTGCCCAAACATTGGCGTCAACCTTGCTCCGCATGGGGGTCAGCGTTCCCGCAGCGGCAATCCGAGTCCAGAATCTCGCGGCAGTCTTTGTTTCTGCGACGTTGCCGCCCTTTGCTCGTCCAGGTACCAAACTCGACATTACGGTCTCCTCCGCAGGTGATGCGAGGAGCCTCGAGGGTGGGTTGCTTCTGATGACGCCTCTTTACGGATCAGACGGCAAAATATATGCGCAGGCGCAGGGGCCGTTGGTTGTTGGTGGTTATTCGATCAGCGTGAATGGAAATGCAAAACAATACAATCATCCCAATACTGCTCGAGTCCCTTTTGGTGCGATGGTGGAACGCGGCGTGCCACTGGATTTGGATGGAAAAAAGCAGTTTTCACTCTTATTGAATGATGCTGACTTTCGCGGCGCAGAGGCCATGGCCCTTGCGATCAATCGTTCGTTGGGACGATCTGCAGCACGCGTTCTCGATAGTCGGAGAATCGATCTGCTGGTCGGAGTGGGTGAAGAGGTTCCGGCCCTACTGGCTCAGGTCGAATCAATAGAAGTACCTGTCTTTCCTCGAGCGAAAGTGATTGTCAATGAGCGTACAGGTACCGTAGTTATCGGCGGAACGGTGGTGTTGCAGCCGGTGTCTATTCTTCACGGGGGACTAGCAGTCAACGTGGTGAGCGAGTTTCAGGTATCGCAGCCAAATGCATTTTCCTCAGGTGGCACAACGCAGGTTGTGCAGCAGACGCGAGTTGATGCCCAGGACAAACCGGTCAACCGAATCGAGCTCAAGCAGGGAGCTACGGTGGATGACCTAGTCCGAAGCCTCCAGATGATTGGAGCCTCAGCGCGCGATGTTATCTCGATCCTCCAAGCAATGAAGTCTGCAGGTGCACTAGAAGCGGAGATTGAAGTCCTATGAAGATAGATCCGGATATCTCACGCTTACCTACCGCGGAGGCCCAAAGACAAGCCAAGCTAGTGGATGCCGCCCAACAATTTGAGGCGACGATGTTGCAGGAACTGCTGAAACCAATGCAGCACGGCCAGAGTAGTTGGGGAGACGAAGAGAAGAGCGAAGACTCAGCTTCGGACACTATCAGCAGCTTTGGCACCGAAGCTATTGCCAAATCCATATCGAAGAGTGGTGGCTTTGGGATCGCTCGACGGGTGGTTGAACAGGTCACCCAAGAACATCAACAGCGTTGAAAAAGAAAATCGTCGAGTACTAAAGTTTGCGGATTGGATGCCGATACAGTCAAGTAGACGGAGGCTGATCATGAGCTATACAAGTGGAATCGGCGGTCAACAGATAGGCAACGCGATCACTCCATCTGGGGCACAGCCAATTGTCTCGGTGGATACGTCCGGAATCGCGGCCGATAAGCATCAAGCATTGAGCGCAACTGCGGTACACGACGATGAGACGGTTGTGAGTTCGACGGGAGGCCTCGTATTACAGGCTCTGGAAGCGTCGGACACGCGAACTGCGAAGGTTTTATCTTTGCAGGAGACGATCGCCGTTGGGAGCTACACAGTTTCATCGTCAGACGTGGCAGACAAAATCATTCAATCCTTACTGAAGTAGGGATCGCAATTGATCAAACAGTCCTTGCCAAATGCAGCATCGTAGGTGGCTAAACTATCGTCATCTCAATTTTGGGTAGAGAGCCAGTTGCTTTAACTCATCCTCAAAATTTGGACAGAATCTGGCTTCAATTCTACCGCCCGCACGGGAGAAACACGGGATACGAATGGGTACACTGACATCACTATTAAATATAGCCAGTGAAGCGTTACTGGCAGATCAGGCCGCGCTGAACGCGACTGCCAACAACGTTGCAAATCAGAATACACCTGGCTATACACGTGAGGTTGTAAGTTTTCAGTCGGGCGATTCAGTTTCTCTAAGCGGGGAGTCTCAGAGCTCGGGCGTAACCGCTACTGTTTCGTCTCTAAGGGATCGAGTTCTTGAACAGCGCGTGCAGCAGCAAACGCAGACGACGGCGCAGAGTGCCGCGCTTCAAACTGCTTTGCAGCAGGTTGAAAACATATTCGGGCTGACGTCGGCTTCGACGGGTTCGGGAGCGGAAGCTTCGTCGCAGCTTGGTACTGCGATCAACGGTTTCTTCAGCTCTCTGTCTTCCTTAGAGGCTAACCCGTCTGATACAGCAACGCGGCAGAAAGTACTAACTGCTGCGAGCGCGTTAGCTGGCGCCTTCAATTCCGCATCGAGTCAGCTTTCGCAGATATCAACTAGTCTCAATCAGCAAGTCAGCGGGGATGTCGGTCAGATAAATAACCTCACGTCTTCGATAGCGTCTCTTAACTCTAAGATTGCTAGTCTCAGTCCTAACGGGGACGCCGGCAGTCTTGAAGACCAACGGCAGGAGGATATCGACCAACTGTCTCAATTCGTTGGATTGGACCAGATTTCAACGTCACAGAATGGCATATCTTTGACAACTAGCGGCGGCGCGATTTTGGTCAGCGGTAATCAATCATTCCAAGTGAGTACGACACAGGTAGGAGGAAATACAGACGTATTAGCAGGTGATCCTCCTCAGGACGTGACGTCAAATCTCGAGGGTGGAGACTTGGGCGGAGCTTTGCAAGCAAGGGATCAGTACTTACCGGGTTATTCATCTGCACTAGATAATCTAGCCTTTTCACTTGGAACTGCAGTGAATCAGCAGAATGAATTGGGAGTTGACAGTAGCGGAAACCCAGGTCTAGCAATCTTTAGTCTTCCAGGTAGCGCGACTGGTGCTGCAGCATCGATCTCCGTATCCGCAACTTCTCCTGGAGCCGTAGCCGCGGCCACTGCTGGCGAAGGATCTTCGGGGAACAATAATGCTACGGCGCTTGCCGATCTTTCCACAACGAATGTGGTCGGGAGCCAGACCACCACAGGCTTCCTCGCTTCATTCCTCGATCAGGTCGGCAGTGACGCTTCTGGTGTAACAACGGATAACGCAACACAAGAGGCTGCGCTCACTCAGCTCACGACGCAGCGTGATTCGCTCTCGAGCGTGTCTTCTGATCAAGAGGCGTCGAACCTAACGCAATATCAACGCTCCTATCAAGCGGCGTCTCAGGTGTTCTCTATCGTTGATACTCTGATGGCGAGCGCAATCAACCTTGGTGAAGAGACTACAGTGACCTAGGAAACGCCGCACTATTCGGCTTGACTAACCAACTAAGAATCAGGAGCGCACACTTGCGAGTAGATCCGAATTACCTTAGCACTCTGACTGGAGCACTCAATCAGTCCAGTTCCATGATCAACAACCTAACGTCAGAATTATCGAGTGGGTTGAGTGTCCAGTCGCTTCAGGACAATCCGGTCGCTGTTGCGCAAAGTACCCTTCTGGCCAGTCAGATCAATCAGGCGGACACATTCGTTCAATCAGCTTCTGGAGAAGCTTCGATCATGCAGGTTGCCGACTCTACTTTGGGTGACGTAGTCGCTCAGGTGACGCAGGCGCTCTCGCTCGCCGTCGAAGGGAGTAACGGTACACAGAACGCGGCAGACAATGCCAGCGTCGCTCAGTCGCTTAGCGGAATTCTCAGTGAAGTGGTCTCGCTGGCCAACACCAGTTATCAGGGACAATACCTATTTAGCGGCAGTCAGGGATCAGTTCAACCTTTTACTCTGAACACGACCACTACTCCTCCAACAGCCGCCTACGCTGGCGACACTAATGTGCAATTCATTGAGGTACCAGGCGGACAGAAGCTTCAGATCAATCTACCCGGCTCCTCAGTTTTCGGTTCGGGAGCTACCGGGATTGTTGGTGCATTGAGTCAATTGATCGGCGATATTTCGGGGGGTGCCTCGACTGCGACCATTACGACCGATACTGCCGCTTTGAACACTGCTCTTGGCCAGTTGTCCGATCAGCGGAGCACTCTCGACAGCTCTTTGAGTCGACTTAACTCCGCCACTACGTTCGCGCAAACTACAGAAAGCCAACTTGAGGTGGCACAAGGCGGTCTGGTCTCTGCAAATCCCGAAATCGTGGCGACGCAACTGTCGTCTGCGGAAACCCAACACCAGGCCTTGTTGAGTGTCATTAACAACTTGGGGAACCAAGAGGATCTATTTCAGCTTATGAGATAGGTCGATTGTGCGCCTTTGGTCGCCATCTCTTAAGCGGATGCGATTCCTCGTCCGTTCTGGTGACGGATGTCCATTCGTGTAGAATCAGACAGGTCAAAGCTACGCGAAATTGCTGTCGTCCCCTCCACCCGACCCGTCGTCGCCAAAATCGCTGCCGTCATCGAATGAAGCATCATCAGTAGATGTGTCTGAATCCAAGCTCGCGTCATCGATAGAGTCAGAGCTGCCCGAACCATAGAGTGAGTCTCTATTGTTCGAGGAATCACGCGATCCGAAGTCTCGATCTTCTTGCTGGCCAAGCGATCTCTCATCGGCAGAGACGTCGCGTCCGCCACGATCGTCGCCATAGTAGTTGTTGACGATCTCTTCGGGAGGACGCTGACTTCCATCGAAGCCTCCAAATCCTTGGCCACCGCCATATCCAGCTTCATGCCCAAATCCATGCATCAGTGATTCGACGCCTTCAAAGGCTAGCGCTCCTGCAGCCACCCCGGTCGCGGTCTGGAGTGCACCCCTCAGAAATCCACCCCCCCCCATCCCTTGTGGAGCTCCGTATTGAGGAGGCGCTCCATACTGTGGCGGAGGAGCACCGTACCCACCGACCGGAGCGTACTGCGGATATGCAGGCGCCGGCTGTTGAGGATAGCTCTGTGGCGGAGGCGGGGGCTCCGGTTGGTCATCATGCCGTCCAAGCAAATTTCCCAGAAAGCTCGTCGAATGTTTCGGCTCCGGGTGCTGCTGCATCTGCTCAATCTGCGCCTTTGCTTGCGTCAGTTGTGCCTGCGCCTGTTCCAGCGCGTATTTCTGCACCAGCACCGTCTGCGCCAGAACATAGAGAGCATCCGCGTTTCGTCCCAAACCATGCTGCAGCATCTGTTCTGCGTCCATATCTTTCTCTGCAAGCTGTGTCTTCTCAACTCGGTCGATCAGACCGCTGATCATGTCCTGTTCCTGAGGAGTCATCTTTCACCCTTTCCATTACCTTGCTCAGCTGCTTACAGCGTCACACAAATTAGGACATCAACACCAGACCATCGACCTGATGGACGCACCATACGTCCGAATGTTGCTATTGGCATGTCGATCTTCTGATGATTCGTTAGTTGTTTTACTCGGTGGCGCGCAGGACTACGATGGTCTCGTCGTCGAAGTGGGCCGTTCCGGACTGAAAATCGTTGACGGCCTGGAGTATGGCGTTCACTGTGAACTGCGCAGTGGGGTGGTGCTGCGATTCGAGGAGTTGAGTGAGGCGTTCGTCGCCGAACATCTCATTGGTGGCGTTGACAGCGTCTACGATGCCGTCGGAGAAGAAGACGATGAGGTCGCCGGGGCGGGTGGAGAGGGTAAACTCCTCATACTCGGCGTTGGGGAAGAGACCCAGGGGGAAGCCTTCAGCCTTGATGGTGCGGACGCTTGGAGGTTTTGTGATGTCTGAATTGGCCGCCACGAAGAGAGGCTGGACGGAGCCGGCGTTGGCGATCTGAAGGGTTTGGTTGCTGTCGTCCCAGACTGCCATGAGCATAGTGACGTACTGGGAGTCAAGCTTACGCTCCTGGAGCTGGTCGTTGAGGGCGGTAAGCATCGCCGCGGGTGAAAGGTGTTGGGGGGCGAGGGAACGCAGTATGCCGCTGACAAGCGCGGCGTAAAGTGCAGCAGGGGCGGCCTTGCCGCTGACGTCTCCTACGGCGATGGCGATGCGCCCGGCACCGTAGTCGAGATAGTCGAAGACGTCGCCTCCGATGGAGCGGGCGGCCACGAACTCGGAGGCGATCTCAGCGTGTTCGAGCTTGGGTGGGCGAGACGGCATGAGGCGAAGCTGAACCTGGCGAGCCATGTCGAGGTCGCGCTCCATGCGCTGCTCCTCCTCGTGGATGCGCTGGTAGAGACGCGCGTTGGCAATGCTGATGGCTACTTGCGAGGCTAGAGTGGAAAGAGTGCGCTGATGGTCTTCGTTGTAGTAGTTGACGCGAGTGTGCTCGAGGTCAAGGACGCCGATGATTTCGCCCTTATAGACGAGGGGGATGGCGAGTTCGGAGCGTACCTCTGGGTTGGCTTCGACGTAACGTGGATCCTTGCGGACGTCGGATGCGAGGACGGGTTCGCGGAGCTGGGCAGCGGTGCCGATGAGGCCTTCGCCGAGAGCGATGGTGCGTTCGCGGGTGACGCGCTCGCCGAAGCGGGAGGAGAACCGGTGCTCGAAGAGCTGGGTGCGATCGTTCCACAGGAGGATGGTGAACATGTGGAAGTCGATGACGCGCTTGAGGAGCTGTCCGATGCGCTCAAGAAGATCGTCGGGATCGAGGATGCTGGTGATCTCGCGGGAGATGTCGTTGAGGACAGCGAGGGTTTGCGCCTGGCGCGAGACTCGTGTGTAGAGGCGAGCGTTCTCGATGGCGATGGCCATGCGCGAGGCGACCAGCTCAAGGAGACGTTGGTGCTCCATCGTGAAGTAGCCGATGGTTTCTGACTGGAGATCGAGGACGCCGATGACCTTGTTCTTGACTACGAGCGGGACGGCGAGCTCGGAGCGGACGTTGGGGTTCGCATCGATGTAGTTCTCCTGCGTAGTGACGTCTTCGACGAGGAGAGATTTGCGGTGGAGCGCGGCTTGACCTGAGACTCCGCGGCCTAGCTTGATGCGCATGCGCTCGATCTCGCTGGAATGTCCGATCTGGAAGCGCATGCGGAGATCTTGAGAGCGCTCATTGATGAGCAGGATGGCGAAGATTTTGTAGTCGATGACGGCGCGGACGAGGTCGGCGACCCGGTGCATGAGGGTGTTGAGGTCGAGAGTGGTGTTGAGGGCGTCGGCGAGTTTGTGGAGGAACGCAACCTGGAGGGGCTCGACGCGAATCTTTGGGTCGGCGGCGTGGGGGTGGAAGAGTTGCGGGGAAGGGGGGCGGTAGTCTCCCTCGTAGGGATGCTCGGGCTCGGGCTCGGGCGCTTCGGGGCCGCTGGGTGGAGTCGCGCTCGGTTTGATCGGGGAAGACATTCTTCTTTGGGTTGATCTTACCGGGTGAGGTGGGGTTTGGGGAGTGTCTGGCCGGAACTCCTTTTGGTGTGACCGAGTGGGCTCCTTGGTGTGACCGAGTGGGCTCCGAAACACATTATCTTCGTTCGTTGAGGTGCTCCCGATGATACCGGTCCGCTTGCGCGATGTACCCTTTTGTTCAACCGGGGGGTACCCCCGGGGTTACCTGCGTCTAAGTCTATTTGTTTGTTGAGCTTACGGACTCAATATCTTCGCAAATACGTCATTCTAAGAGGCTTACAGCTAAATTCCTCCATAGAAAAGGGTTATGGCGCTCATTCTGGCTGACAAGCGAAGCCGCCTCACTAAACCGATGGTTCAGAATCGATACTATTTCCATTATAGCTGTGCATCTGGAACTAATACGCAAGGTCTATCCTGCTTAGAATAAGCAGGATAGACCATCGGGGGAGTTGACAGGATTTTAGAGCGTCCCCCCGATTGTCGCCGCGAAATGCAACCGAGTCAGTAGCCGGGGGCGGAGGTGGTTGGTTCGATAGTGTGGCCGGCTAGTTCGTTGACGATTTTGACGCTGGCGCTGGCTCCGATGCGGGAGGCTCCGGCACGGAGCATGGTGGTGGCGTCGGCGAGTGAGCGGATGCCGCCAGAGGCTTTGACGCCGGCCCGAGTCCCGGCTACGCCGCGAAGGAGGCCGATGTCATCGGCGGTCGCGCCACCGGTGGAGAAACCGGTGCTGGTCTTGAGGAAGTCGGCTCCGGCGGAGAGGGCCAGTTCGGAGGCGCGGAGTTTTTCTTCGAAGTTGAGGAGGCAAGTTTCGAGGATGACTTTTACGATGGCTCCGGCTGCGTGGGCGAGCTCGACGACACCATGAATTTCCTGACGGATGGCTTCGTAGTCGGCGGTTTGACCGGACTTGAGGAGGCCAACGTTGAGGACCATGTCGATGTCGTGTGCGCCGTGGCGAAGCATGTGTGCGGTCTCTTCGTGTTTGGAGACGGAGAGAGTGGCGCCAAGGGGAAAGCCGATGACGACGCCGACGGGGATACCTGTGCCCTGAAGGGCGGCGGCTGCGAGCGAAACCCAGGTGGGGTTGACCATGGCGCAGGCGAAGCGGTGTTCTGCAGCTTCGTGGCAGAGCTGGAGGACCTGGTTGCGGGTGGCCTCGGGTTTAAGGAGGGTGTGGTCGAGGACGGCAGCGAGATTTTGAGGGGAAGAAAGAGTGTGTGCGGCGAAGGCTTCGGCGTCGAAGTGCTCTGAGCCGTGCGGGAGTGGATCGGTGATGGACAGCGTATTCAAAAAAGCGCTCCTTCGGCGAGGGGAGGTGTTCGCGCCGGGTTACTTTCTATCATACCGGGGTCAGGGCTGGCTTTTGAGCGGTGTGCCAGGCGAGGGCCATGTCGTCACGGAGGAATTGATAGAGCTGTTCGCCGGACTCTTTGTCGCGGGCGCGGAGGATGGCGCTGGGGTGGATGGTGGCGATGACTTGATTGGCGTAGGGGGTGTTGAGGATCTTTCCGTGGTCGCGCATGAGGGAGAAGGTTCCACCCAGCAAGGACTTGGAGGCTGAGGCCCCGAGACAGAGGATGACGTGAGGGTGAATGGAGTCGATCTCGGCGAGGAGCCATGGGCGGCAGGCGCTGATCTCGGACATGCGAGGGTTCTGGTGGAGACGAAGTTTGCCGCGCTGGACGAATTTGAAGTGTTTGACGGCGTTGGTGACGTAAACTTTGGAGCGCTCGATGTTGAGTTCGTCCATGACGCGGTCGAGGATTTTGCCGGCGGGGCCCACGAAAGGTTTGCCTTGGAGATCTTCCTGATCGCCGGGCTGTTCGCCGACAAGGATGAGTTTTGCGTGGGCCGCTCCTGCGCCGGGAACGACCTGGGTGGCGTGTTGGAAGAGGTCGCATCCTTTGCATGCGGGGAGGGCTGCGCGAAGTTTTGGAAGCGAGTGGTCTTCGGGGACGAAGGGCTGCGCGGAGGGTTGTTGCTGCTGACGTGTGACCATGTCGGCGACTCGACTTTGAGATTTTGTGATGAGGTTGGGCAGAAGCGAGATTTCGGGGAGGTTCTTCCAATAGCGGACGGGCATTTCGCTGCGCATCATCTCGGGGTTGAGGCGCGCGGGGTTGTAGATGCTGGCGTAGTAGGAGCGCCAGAGACCTTCGAGCTCGTCTTCGGCGGGGGCGGACTCGCGGGGCAGGCCGGGGGCGAAGGTGAGTTGTTTGCCGGTGGGATCCCAGGAGACGGAGGCGTCGGGGGTGAGGATGGTCCATCGCATGACGCCGAAGCGTTCGACGAAGAAGGGCGCGGCGAGTGGAAGAATGCGGTGGTCGGGCTGGTACCAAGCGATGAAGTGTTCGCAGGTGTCGGGCTGGGAGGGCGTTGGAGTGGCGTGGGGATCAGGTTCGCAATGGGGGAGTTCGGTGTGGTTGAGGCCGAACGGAGTGGGTGTGGCGAGGACCAGATGATGGGGGCCGGGTTCGGTGCGGAAGGACTCATCTACGACGATGGGGCGCGGGTTTGGGTCGTCGGGTTCGAGGACCATGCGGAAACGCAGGAAGGCGTGCATCTTGTGCAAGTCGCGGCGGACCTGGGACTCGAGACGCTCGAGTTCGGCGATGTCTGGGTCGACTGAGATTCTGAGAACGTTGCGATTGGTTTGCAAGCGATAGAGGATGCGGTAGAGAAGATTCCAACGTTGTGGATCGCGATGAACGGCGGCGTACTCTGCGGATTCTAGAAAAGCTTTGGATGTGTGAGGGGTCGTAATCGGAGGGCCGGTGGGAGCGTCGGAGGATTCGAGGGTGAGGTCGAGAGTGGAGGGGATGGTGGAGTCCTGAAAGTCTAGTTCTTCCGGTAGGAAGCCGAGATGGAGGGCTTCGCGTGCGGCTTCGCGCCACGCGTTGAAGTCGGGTTCGAGGGGGAGTCGCTTCATTAGAGAGAGCCGCTGAATGCGCTGAGGGGCGCGAACAGATCGAGCTGTGTGATAGGTTGCGCCTGATTGACGACGGGTTGCTGGCGAGGGATGTGATCGATGGTGATTAGGTAAGGTAGGACGTTCTTGACGCGGACGTGAAGTTTTTTCAGATCGTCTAGGAGAAGGCGATGGTATTTGCGGATGCTGAGAATGCGTTCAACATTTCGATAGCCGATGCCGGGGACACGGAGGAGGGATTCGCGTGGCGCGGCATTGACGTCGACGGGGAAGAACTCGGGATGAGATTTCGCCCAGGTGGTCTTTGGATCTTCGGTGAGGGAGAGCGAGGGATCTTCTTCGGAGGTGAGCTCGGCTGCGGTGAAGCCGTAGAAGCGCATGAGCCAGTCGGATTGATAGAGGCGGTGCTCGCGGATGAGGGGTGCGGGCTTTAGCGGAAGGCGAGCATCGGCGGCGGGGTAGGGGCTAAAGCCGGTGTAGTAGATGCGGCGTAGTTTGTATTGGCCGTAGAGGTGGGTTGCTGTTTTGAGGATTTCTCGATCGGTGGTTGGCGTCGCACCTACGACCATCTGCGTGGATTGGCCTGCTGCGGCGAACTTTGGAGCGGAGGGAAGTTTGCGGCGGTCTTCGTCGGCCTCTTCTTTGCGGAGGGCGATGTTGTTCATCGTGGATTCGATGATGGTGGTTTTCTTTTCGGGAGCGAGTTGGACGAGGTCTTGCTGGGTGGGGAGCTCTATGTTGGCGCTGAGACGATCGGCGAAGAGGCCTGCCTGTTCGATGAGGCGTTCGCTGGCTCCGGGGATTGCTTTGAGGTGAATGTAGCCGCCGAAGTGATGCATGGTGCGAAGGGTCTTAGCTACGTGGAGGAGTTGCTCCATGGTGTAGTCGGGCGATTGGATGATGCCGGAGGAGAGGAAGAGGCCCTCGATGTAGTTGCGCTTGTAGAAGTCGAGCGTGAGTTTGACGACTTCGTCGGGAGTGAAGCGGGCGCGCTGGATGTCGGAGGAGATGCGGTTGACGCAGAAGACGCAGTCGTAGGTGCAGAAGTTGGTGAGGAGGATTTTGAGGAGGGAGACGCAGCGACCGTCGGGCGTGTAGCTGTGGCAGATGCCCATGCCGTCGGAGTGACCGACGCCCTTGCCGTTGCCGCTGCGCTTGGCTCCAGAGGAGGCGCAGGAGGCGTCGTACTTTGCGGCGTCGGCGAGAATCTCGACTTTTTGCTGGATGTTCATGCAGGCCTAGGAACTAAATGATTCGATGCTTTATTGTAGCGAAGGAAAGGCGAATATTGCGATGGGAGTCTGATTCGATTTGAGCGGTTCAACATCAAACAGGGGTGAGTATAGACAGGGTAGAAAAAGGGCTTCGACTTTCGGTGCTAGATCAGAGTCCGGTTCCGGCGGGGAGTTCTCCGGGGCAGGCTTTAGAGAATTCGATTGAACTGGCGCGGCTGGTGGATGGGCTGGGGTTTCGGCGGTTCTGGATGTCGGAGCACCATGCGATGGATACGTTGGCGTGCACGGCTCCTGAGGTGATGCTGGCGCGGATTGGTGCGGAGACCAAGCGGATACGGATTGGGTCGGGTGGGATCATGCTGCCGCACTACACATCGCTGAAGGTGGCGGAGTGTTTTCGGATGCTGCATGCGCTTTATCCGGATAGGGTGGATCTCGGGATTGGGCGTGCGCCTGGCGGTGGGCCGATTGAGGCGCTCGCGTTGAAGCGGGATCGGAAGACGAGGATGCTGGATGATTTTCCTGAGCAGGTGAGTGAGTTGTTGGCGTTTCTTGGGCATCACTTTCCGGAGGGGCATCCGTTTGCGGGGATTCGGGTTTCGCCGGAGATGCCGGGTGGGCCGGTTGTTTGGATGCTGGGGTCGAGTATGTGGAGCTCGGCGGCTGCGGTGGAATTTGGGTTGCCCTATTCGTTTGCGCATTTTTTTAGCCCGGTGCATACGCGGGCGGCGATTGAGACTTATCGGCGGAGTTTTTCGGTGAGTACCTATCGGAGTGAGGCGGAGGCTACGGTTGCGGTGGGGGTAATCTGTGCGGAGACGCGGGAGGAGGCGGAGTTTCTTTCTTCGAGCGTGCGGTTGTTGCAACGCAGAATTCGGCAGGGGGATCGTCGGCCCGTGGCTTCGCCAGAGGATGCGGTGAGGGAATTGAGACTGCTGGGTGATATGCCGATGGAAGAGGGCGAGTGGCCGCGGTACTTTGTGGGGACTCCGGCTAAGGTGCGTGGAGAGTTGGAGGCGATGGCGGAGGAGTTGGGGATTGGGGAGTTGATCGTGAATACGATTGTGTGGGATCAGGCGAAGCGGTTGAGGAGCTATGAGCTGTTGGCGGAGGAGTTTGGGTTGAAGCCAGATGGCTCGGACTCGCTTGCGACTCATCTTGTTAGCTGAGAGCAAACTTACGGATAACGCTTCGGGCGATGACTTGTCGTGCCTACTGGATAAGATGCGATGGCTTATCGATTGTTGAACGCGTTCTTTGCCGCTTCGTCAATCACTGCCACGATCTTTGCAGGCTCTTCGAGGATGGACATGTGGCATGTTGAGAGAATCGTGGTTTTCGCGCCCATTTTCTTTGCTGCCAATTCTTGCATGGCCGGCGGGAGCATTTGATCCTTCGTTGAGATGACAGCCCATGTGGGCTTGTTCTTCCAGGCGGCGACCGTTAGCTTTTCGTCGAACATGGGGCCATAGCTCTGGCCCTGCACTGCGAGCGCAAGCTCCCGCTCGTTGATGGGGAGTCCTTCCGCGACATAGTTCAGCATGCCCTCGGAAGTGAGGGTTGCGAATTTTTCTGCGTCCAGTCGAATCTGCTTCTGTCCTTCGGTCCATCCAAATGGGCTGCTGGCGTCGTTTGCTGATTGACCCGCTTCAGGTGCATACGCAGTTACATATACAAGAGCGGCGATCTTGGGGTCGTCACCGGCCTGGGTGATCACGGCGCCTCCCCAGGAGTGGCCTACGAGAATTACTGGACCATCCTGAAGAGCCACGACTCTCTTCGTGAAGGCCACTTCGTCCGCCAGCGAAGTCATCGGATTCTGCACAGCGACCGCGTTGTAGCCCAGTTCCTGTAGCAGAGGAATGACTTTCGACCAGCTGGAGCCATCCGCGAACGCGCCGTGAACAAGAACGATGTTCTTTACGATTGAAGACATGGCCATCCCCCTGTCGCTTGTGATTCGCTTACGCTGAAAGATATTCGACAAATGTTGCTGACGTTTGAATTAACTTTGCGTCGTCCCAGCCCCTTGCCGTAAAACTTCGTCGGCTAATGCATGAAAAATGCGACCGTTATTAACTTCGCTGAGTCACATTCCATGCACGCGAGTGTGTTCTAATTTGCTGGATCTTTCCTACCCATTTCAAAAGGAGTGCATTATGCCCATCGTCAAAACCAAGGACGGCGTTGAGATTTTTTACAAGGACTGGGGAACCGGCCAGCCTATTGTGTTCAGCCACGGCTGGCCGCTTTCGGCGGACGACTGGGACGCGCAGATGTTGTTCTTTCTCCAGCATGGATATCGGGTGATTGCCCATGACCGGCGGGGACATGGCCGCTCCACGCAGGTTGGCGACGGCCACGATATGGATCATTATGCGGACGACTTGGCCGCTGTGACCGCTCATCTCGGCCTGAAGGACGCCATCCATGTTGGCCACTCGACTGGTGGCGGCGAGGTGACGCGTTATCTGGCACGGCATGGCGAAAAGGGAGTATATAAAGCTGCATTGATCAGCGCGGTGCCGCCATTAATGGTGAAGAGTGCCGCGAATCCTGAGGGACTTCCTAAGTCAGTCTTCGATGACCTGCAGGCACAGCTTTCGGCCAATCGTTCGGAGTTCTATCGCGCCCTGCCTACTGGACCTTTTTATGGATTCAATCGGCCGGGCGTGAAGTCCTCGGAGGCTGTGATCGCGAACTGGTGGCGTCAGGGCATGATTGGAGGAGCGAAGGCGCACTATGACGGCATCGTGGCCTTTTCTCAGACAGATTTCACAGAAGACCTCAAGAAGATCACCATTCCCGTGCTGGTGATGCATAGCGAGGACGACCAGATCGTTCCGTATGTTGCGGCCGGGCCGAAGTCTGCGAAGCTGCTGAAGAATGGGACGATGAAAACCTACAAGGACTTTCCGCACGGTATGCCCACTACGCACGCGGAGACGATCAATGCCGACTTGCTGGCGTTCCTGAAGAGCTGAAGTCTGTACTCGGTCGTGCCTTCTGCGGCGTTCAACGTCTGCGCAGAAGGCACCGACGCTGTGAGGTGCGGAAGTGGAATGTCTATTTTGATTGTTGCGCGCTGGTTAGTGGCCGGCGACTTCGGAGGGGAAGATGCGGATGTCTTCGACGCCGCGGTAGCGCTCTGCGTAGTCCATGCCGTAGCCGATGACGAATTTGTTGGGAATCTTGAAGGCTACGTAGTCGGCTTCGATGGGGACGAGACGGCGCTCTGGTTTGTCGAGGCAGCTGGCGATCTTGAGCGATGCGGGTTTGTGCTGGAGCATGAGGCCGCGGAGATAGCTGAGGGTGAGGCCGGTGTCGAGGATGTCTTCGACGATGATGACGTGCTTGCCTTCGATGGGGTTGTCGATATCTTTGATGAGCTTGACGGCGCCAGAGGAGACGCGGGCGCGACCGTAGCTGGAGACGGCGACAAAGTCGAAGGTGTTGTCGACCTGAATGGCGCGCGCGAGGTCGGCGAGGAAGATGGCTGCGCCTTTGAGGACGCCGATGAGGACGATGGATTGGCCTTTGTAGTCGGCGGAGATCTGAGCTCCAATTTCGCGGGTGCGGTCGGCGATCTGTTGTTTGGAGAAGAGAATCTCCATCTCTGCGGCGGGGGGAAAGACGGGCGTGCTTGAGGACATAAGGGATAGGCTAACGCGAATAGGGGGCTGAGGCAAAGGCCGCTATACTTTAGGGGAGCGAGGATTATGTTTCCCTATATCGATATTGGCCCGATTCACCTAGGTACGTTTGGGCTGTTGCTTTGGCTTGCGGCGGTGGCGGCGACGGTGGTGCTGCACAAGAATTTTGTTCGGAATGGCGTGGATGCCGATGCGCTGAATGTTGTCGCGTTTGTGGTGATCGCGGGTGTGCTGGGCGCGAAGGCGTGGCATGAGCTGCAGAATCCGGCGGATTTATATGCGGCGTTTCGGCAGATTGTAGCTCCGGGCTGGAGTCGGCCGTTTGCTGTGGCGATGGACTTTTTGCACTGGTTTCAGGCGGGATTTGCGTGGTTTGGCGGGATGCTGGCCGGGATTGCAATGCTGATGTGGCAGGGCACGATGGCGAAGCCGGATGGGTTGACTTCGGGGAAGGCTGCAGTGCGGATGCTGGATCTGGCGACGCCTGCGGCGGCGATTGGGTATGGCGTGGGGCGGATCGGATGTTTGACGTCCGGCGATGGCGACTACGGGATTAACACGACGCTGCCGTGGGGAGTGCACATGGCGAAGAATGCGTTGGTGCTGCCTACTCCTCCGGACGCGCTGGTGCAGCCTACGCCGGTGTATGAGTTTCTGTTTGCGATGGGGCTGGCGTGGCTGCTTTGGCAGCTGGGCAGGAAGGCCAGACCGCTTGGCTGGATGACGGGACTGTATCTCTTGCTGAGTGGTGTTGCGCGTTTTCTGGTGGAGTTTGTGCGGGTCAATCCGCGGCTCTATTGGGGTATGAGCAATGCGCAGGTGGCGGCGCTGGGGTCGGTGGTGGTGGGGTTGATCGTGATGGTGGCTACGCGGCGGGGGGCTGTGGTGGTTGCGCCGGTGGTTGAGGTGAGTTCGTAAGGGACGGGTGTCCTGCCGGACGGGCCCACTGCGCGCGGGGCGGTCACTTCGTGACTTGTATTTCGCTTCGCTTGTACTCCCGTTGGTCGTTATCAATGATTTCGACCAACGGGAGGACCAGGCGAGATCTGTCTAGGGTTTGTCGCGGGACATCTCTTCGCGGATGGTTGGTTGCGGGGCGGCGAAGAAGGCTGTGGAGATAAGGCCGCCTAGAATCGCTCCGAGGATTGGAGCGAGCCAGAAGAGCCAGAGTTGACTGAGTGCCCAGCCTCCGACGAAGATCGCGGGGCCAGTGCTGCGGGCGGGGTTGACCGAGGTGTTGGTGACGGGAATGCTAATGAGATGGATCAGCGTGAGACAGAGGCCGATGGCGATGGGGGCGAAGCCTTTGGGGGCGCGCTCGTCGGTGGAACCAAGGATGACGAGCAGAAAGAAGGCTGTTAGGACGACCTCTGCGACGAAGCAGGCGACGAGCGAATAGCCGCCGGGGGAGTGGTCGGCGTAGCCGTTGGAGGCGAAGCCGGCGGCGAGGGTGAAGCCGGGTTTGCCGCTGGCGATGAGGTAGAGAACGCCTGAGCCGGCGATGGCTCCGACGACCTGAGCGACGATGTAGGCGGGGAGCTCGGAGATGGGGAAGCGCCGGGCAGTGACAAGACCGATGGAGACTGCGGGGTTGAGATGGCAGCCGGAGACGTGGCCGATAGCGAAGGCCATGGTGAGGACGGTGAGGCCGAAGGCTAGCGCAACGCCGACGAAGCCGATTCCAAGGTTGGGAAAAGCTGCTGCGAGGACGGCGCTGCCGCAGCCGCCGAAGACGAGCCAGAAGGTACCGAAGAACTCAGCTGTTGCGCGTTTTGAAAGATCCATGGACAGCCTTTCTTGCTGGTGAATTCACCGTTGATCTCATGTTGATGTGGGTTGACGCAGATGCTGGGGCCGGATTGTGGGGAGGGCCGAAGTCTAGCATAGGGCGGTAATTTCCGGGTTAGAATCTTGCAGAATGAGTTGTTTGTGACGGAGCGGATGACGGAGCCTGCGAAGATACCGGCGGTGGGGGAGATATGGAGTCATTTCGATCTTGGCGAGGCGACCAAGGTCGTCACGATTCTGGCCGCGTTCGCGTATGCGACGGGTGCAATCGCGATTAATACGTATCTGCATAGCCTGGGAATCGTGGATTTCTCCTTTGCCAAACCGAAGCTGCTGCTGACTGGGATCGTGGTGCTGTTCACGTATCTGCTATTGGCGTCTCCGGCGTTTTTTGTTGCGTGGTCGATGGCGACGCGCCATGAGCAGACGGTGCGGAGGCTGTCTTCGGTCGGACATATTGCGATCTTATTGATTGGTTCTCTGATGTTGCTTCTTGGTGCTTCGGTGTTTTCCTGCTTCCAGACGCATCCGAGCATGGGGCAGAGCACGGTTTGGCAGGTATGGAGAATCACGAATCCGGGAGGCAGCGTCTCCAAGCGGTTGCTTGCGTCGCTGCTTGTGACGTTGGCGGTTTATCTTCCCGTTCTGATTGCGGCTATGTCGGTCTATGTAGCGGCACGATTGTTCGACCGTGAGACGGCGGGGCGGCCTGCGCCGCAGATCAGTTTGAGACGATTCTCCCTGGTGATGGCAGTGGCGGTCTTCGTGGTGGCGACGATCGGGTACATCTGTGTCTTCACGAATACTTTCTATTCGGTCATTCCGCAGGAGTTTGGAGGCGGCCAGCCTTACTTTGAGAACGTCGTGGTTGGGAAAGACGATTTATGCCAGTTGCAACAGCTTGGCATTCCGTTTGTTTCCGGCCAAAGCGACGTGACGCTGCCTTTGCCGGTGTTGCATGAGACGGACACGCTGGTAGCGGTGTGGTTGAACGATATGTCCAAGGGGAGCTGGAATTTTGTTGTCGCGGTTCTGGATAAGAAGGTGATTACTGCGACGAAGATCGTTGCAAAACCGGATAGTCCGTTTCCGCCGCGATTGTTGACTCAGGCGTGTACGGACTGATTCGACCTGGCTGTGCTGGTGCGGTGCGGCTGCGTGAAGATCGAGTTTTGTTTAGAGACGCTTGAGGTAGGCTTTTGCGGCTTCGAGCTCGGGGAAGAGGCGTTCTTCGGCCTGGAACTCGCGGGAGTGGACGCAGCGGCGACCGGCTTTGACGCGGACGGGGTGCTTGAGGTGAAGCATCTCGTGGTAGAGAAGATACTCGATGGCGCAGCGGGGTGTGTCGGGGCGGTCGAAGACGCGGCTGACGACGATGGTGTTGTGGGCGGCGTCGTAGTGGCCCAGCATGCGGCGGGCGTGGTGAGCCGACCATGTGAGGGTTGGGCGGCCGAGGAGTCCGTGGAAGAAGCGGGTGTTGAGAGACTCGAAGACTTCGTTGAGGTCGTAGTGGTGGCCGGTGGGGGTGGAGAGTCGCTTGCGGCCGCGGGTCTGGCGGATGTGCTCGGCCTGGCGGGAGATCGCTTCAGAGGAGACGTGGCGGCGATAGCGATCAGCATGGGAGGGGGCGATGGGCTTCTTGTAGAGCTTGGCGAGGAGGATGTGGGCGATGGCGTGGTGGACGTGGTCGGGTGCGGACTCGAGGATATCTGAGAGGCGGACGTGCAGGCGGCCTTCGCGAAGGCGGATGGTGGTGTTGAGGGAGGTGAAGCGGCGAAAGCGGATGTCGAGTGGAGGGATGGGAGCACGGGGGCGGAGTTCGCGGTATTGCTCTTCGAAGACGGCGACGAGGGAGGTGGAGGCTGTGGACTTTGGCTTGGCGGTGCGAGGTTTTCTCGGGAGACGGGCTTTGAGTGGGGACGCGCTGGAGGGGGGAAGCTCGTATTGCGGGAAGAGGGAGGGAGTTGTGGACGAGGAAAAGAGCTGCAGAAACTGGCGCAGAGGTGAGGGGCCGGGATGCTTCGGTGGGGTCAGGGCTTGTCCTTAATTGCGAATTGCTGGAATGCGTTTGTGCGAAGACGAGCTCCGTACTAGGACAATTTTATAAGAGGAAGAGATTGGTGCGGACGTGACGTTTGGGGTTCGTATCGCGGAATTATGCGGAAGAGGAACACGAGCGATGTCGGCTTTAGCGTGGCGGGTCGATGGGGGCGTTCTTGTTTTCTTTAGGAGGAGGATGCGCGAGGAACCATGCCTTTTGCTCTTCGATCATCTGCGTGGCTTGATCGTGTAGGTCGTGGACGGCTTCGAGGGCGAGTCTGCGGGAGACGTTGTAGGCTTCGTCGTCGGGCGGGGTTTTGAGGTTGGAAGACCAGCGCTCGGTGGCTTCGAGGAGTTTGGGAAGAGCTTTGCGGATGTCGCGGTGGCGGGGACTGTAGTCGTCGAGGTTGTCGTTGAGCTCGTCGGCGATGGCGGTGAACTGCTCGAGGAGATCGTGGGTGTCCTGTTCGCGGCCGGGTTTGCGTGGGTGGGCGAAGAGATCCTGGATGGATTTGTTGCGGGTGTCGAGGAGCTTGATGAAGAGGAGGACACGGTCGCTGGGATAGTAGGCGGCTTCGCGGAGCTGCTCTACTTCGCCGTCGGAGAGAGCGGCTTCCGGTCTCTGGGCGTGCAGGGAGAGAGCGAACGGGAGCAGGAGGAGAGCAAAGGAGAGTCTACGGAGCATCGGTTCCTGGCGTCTGGATTTCTTAGTGACTAGATTTTATTTTTTGAAGACCTGAGCGAGAAGCTCGTCGTGAACCTGGTCGAGCTGTTTGAGGGTGGCTTGCAGGGTGTCGCGATCTTCGTTGGAGGCTTTACGGAGATATTCGCCGAGGCGGTACGAGGTGTGGTGCATCAGCTCTTCGGCGTTTTTGACGCGTTTGGAGTTGCTTGCAAGGTCCACGTGGATGAGCATCGCGTAGGCGTTGACCTTCTTAAGGGTGGCGGTGGCCTGGTCGACGTCGCCGTCGAGCATCTGTTTGCCCGCGATCTCGGTCATGACGTGGACCAGCTCGGTGTAGAGGAAGCACTGGTCGCGTGGATTGGCTTGCTGAGCGCGCAGCTCGAGGGCGAGCAGGGCCTGGGCGTTGGGAAGGTTGTCGTCGACGTTGGCGGCTCTGGAGGGAGTTGATAGAAGCAGCGGCAGAGAGAGGAGGAAGGCGAACCGAAGGATCGATTTCATAACGCACCTCTTATGGGAGCGCTTGCCTACTTCATGTTTGCGAGGGTGACGAGGCGGTGGCGGGCCTCCCACTCCTCATCCGGAAATTGGCCGTTTGCCACGGAGAGGAACTGTTTGTACAGGTCGGTCGCCTGTTTGGTGTGGTGCAGTTTGTCATGCGCAGTAGCCGCAAGGAATAAGGACGACGGCGACTGTGGCTGCACTCTACCACGAATATCTAACGCTTGCAAGGTGGTTGTGGGGTCGTTGTTGGCGGAGGCGGCGAAGGCGAGATGGCTGGCGGCCTGGGCCAGATCGTCCTGGTTCGGGAAGGCTTCGGGGTGGGCGATGGCGCGCTTGAGGAGGGCTTCGGCTTCGGCGAAGTTTTTGAGGTGGATCTGGACGTCGGCGCTGTCGTCGAGCAGGGTGGGATCCTGCGTGGATTTGGTTAAGAGTGAGGCGTAGAGGGGAGCGGCCTGGTCGTATTGCTGATCGCGGGTGTAGAGGCGAGCCAAGAGGCGGGTGAGATTGGCGTCGTCCGGGTGGGCGGCGTGGAGCTTCGCGGCGAGGGGGATGGCCTGGGCGGTTTTTCCCTGCTGCTCGTAAAGGCTGGCTAACTGGGCGTTGAGGATGGGGTTGTCGGGATCTTTGGCGAGGGAGGCGGTGAGGAGGGATTCTGCCTGGTCGGGTCTTTGCTGGCGGGCGAGCAGGTGTGCAAGGGCTGCGGTGGCGTCATGATTTTGTGGGTCGACGGCGAGGAGGCGGCGGTAGGCTAGCTCGGCGGCGGTAGTGTCGCCGGAGGCTTCGGCGAGTTCGCCGGAGAGGAGGATATCGTCGCCGGTCTCAGGGGTGATTTTGATGGCGGAGAGGAGTTCGTCACTGGCGGTGGCGGGGTTGGCGGTCTGGTCGATGCGGGCCAGGGCTCGGAAGGCGCGGCCTTTGAGGGCTGGGTTGTCGGTGTTGAGGGTGGTGGCTTTGAGGAGTTCGGCGTGGGCGTCGGTGAGGCGGCCACCGCGGGCGAGGAGGAGGCCGAGGGCGAGGTGTGGATCAAAGTAGGTGGGGTCGGCGGCGATGGCGCGGCGATAAGTGGCCTCGGCGGCTGTGATCTGGTCGAGTGCGTCCTGGGTGAAGGCGAGATCGTAGAGGAGGTGGGCGTCGGTGGGAGATTTTTCGGCGAGGGGGGTTAGGAGTTTGAGGGCGGTGGGGTAGTCCTGCTTGTCGAGCGCTTCGTTGGCCTGGGTGCGGAGGGGATCCTGGGGTGCGGTCTTCGGGGGAGCGGTGGTGTCGATGGCTCCTGCCGGGAGCTGTGCGTTGATAGACCCGGAGGCGAGCACGAGGGCGCAAAATAAATAAGCCGGAAAGGCGGAGACAGCGCGATAGAGCAAACTTCGGTGCGCTCGTTTCTTGCTTCCTGCGTGGTGCATTGCCGGTACTCCCCCTCCTACCCTAAAGTGTGCAAAGTATTCGATCCCGATACTTTAGGTTTGGACTTCCTGTGGTTTCTTAAGTGCGGAAGCCCGGCCTGGATGGCCGGGCTTCGACAGCTTTTCTCTGATTTAAGAGTAACAGATCAGTCAAGAAGGCGCGGCCGGAGGCTGTTACGAAACTCTATGGGCGGACGCATCTTATTGTGGGTGTAACCGCCGATTTGCGGACCATCGGTGCCTTATGACTTCGTAGTTCGAATTCAATGGACACTGGGCTGCTCGTGAAGCCATTGAAAGTCCAGAAGACCGGAGATCCTGGCACTACTTTCGGTTGCCGTGGTACGCAGTAGCCCTCGGCAGAAAGATACGAACCGCAGTACCGTGGTTCTCCGTGTCGCTCTTACTTTCAATTTCGATCTTGCCTCCGTGCCCTTCGATAAACTGCTTCGCGACAAACAGTCCAATGCCGGTTCCTATGGCGCTGCGGGTCGTGAAGAAGGCGTCGAACACCTTCGGCAGATGCTCCGGCGCGATCCCCACACCATCGTCCTGGATGGTCAGCACAATCCCGTCGGGTGAACCTTTCGAGTCCTCGACCGAGATGGAAAGAACGCCGCCTGATGGCATCGCGTGGATCGAGTTCGCGATCAGATTCGAGATCACCTGCATCATTTCGCCGCGGCGCAAGACAATTTTGGCCGACGAAAGGAGCGCTGTCCTGATCTCGATACCGGCAATTTTACAGCGCGGTTCGTAGATCGTGATCGCGTGGAGAGCGATCTCTGTGAGCGAGGCGTTGCTTGCCGAGGCGTGTTCACGGTAGTAGCCGAGCGTCTGTTTCGCGATGTGCGAGACGCGGCCAAGTTCGTCTTCGGCGGAGCTGAGGTAGTTGATGCCGACGGGGTCGGTAATCATCGGGCGGAGGAGGTAGAGCAGATTCATCACTGCTTCGAGGGGATTATTGATTTCATGTGCGATCGTCGCCGCCATGCGTCCTGTTGCGGCAATTTTTTCTGACTGCAGTAAGGACTGTTCGATCCGTTTGCGTCCTGAGATATCGCGGAGAATCTTGGAGGCTCCAATGACTCGTCCAAGATCATCCCTGATCGGAGAAATTGTGAGCGAGACGTCGATCAGGCGGCCGCTCTTTGTAAGACGCACAGTCTCGAAGTGTTCGACTCGCTTACCGGCGCGAATGCTTTCGATGATGGTCTTCTCGTCGGAGTGGAGATGATCGGGAATGAGCTTGAGAATCGACGAGCCAACCATCTCCTCTGCCGAATAGCCGAAGACGCGTCTGGCAGCGGCATTCCAACTGGTGATTATGCCATTGAGATCTTTGCTCAAGATCACATCGTCGGAGGATTCGACGATTGCCGCGAGTTCATAAACGCGCTTGGAACTATTCTGCAGTGCCTCCTCGCCTATCTTGATCTCCGTGATGTCGCGTATGGTGCCGAGGATCTGGCCGGCTGAACCATGCATCTTTGGTTGGAGTTGCCCACAAGCCTCGATCCAACGCAGAGTCTTATCCGGAAGCGAGATCATTCCCTCGAACTGGAATGGCACTCCATTCTGCAACGTCGATTCTGTAGCCTCTCGAAATGCTTGCCGGTAGTCGGGATGCACCACCTCGTTGATGAATGCGGTGCCGTTGATGGGACCATCTTCGCGCGAGCGCCCGAAGATCTCGTACATGCGGTCATTTTCCCAGACACCGCGATCTTCAAGAGTGTCCCACATGAACACTCCAAGCTTTGCCACCTCGGTTGCCAGCTTCAGCCTTGTTTCACTTTCGCGAAGCCTGCGAGCTCCCACCACGATCTCGGTCGTGTTGCGGTAAGCGTCGTAGACGCCTGCGATGCTGGCGTTTTCATAGACCGGGATAAGGGAATAGCTCCAGTAATGGTCCTCCAGGACTCCATTCAGGAAGATGGGAATTAACATGTTGTCCCGGACCGCCGTCACGCCCTGGTAGAAACAGGCTTCCAGATCGGCACTGACGAGGTTCCAAGCCTCATGGAAGACATCGCGGTATAGTCCGCCGAGAGCGGTCGGATGCTTTCCTACCAGGGTAGGGATTGCCGCATCGTTGTAAAGGAACACCATCTCCGGCCCCCACGAGAGGATCGTTGGAAATGGCGAATGCAACATGAGGTTGACGGTCGCGACGAGTGTCTCGGACCAGTCCTCTATTGGGCCCAGTGGTGTCGCGCTCCAATGGTGTGCTCGAATGCGATCGGCCATCTCGCTATTTCCGGCAATCAGGCTCTTCGCTCGTGCTGTCAGAGCAGGTGAGTTCACATTCATAAGACTACTGTTCGAACATCGTGCATTTCAATATCTACTAATAACTAAACGTTTTCGCAACCGTTGATGTGAGTCTTGCAATCTGTTATCCATCCGACATAAGCGAGCAACGAAAAATATCTGGATTTGAAACACGTGGGCGCCGTCAGCGAGATTAGCAGACGCTGCTTTCGCCCGCCAAGCTTGAGTTTCGTATCGAACTCCGCTGCCCGCAACAGTCGGGGGCTTTGGTCCGATGAACCGGTTGTCACTTTTATGGGTTGGAGCTATTTCTTCGCGCTTGGCTTTATTGGAGGACGGCTTCGTGCATCGGCAACAGCTTCTGCACGAGAACAATAAGAACACTCTGCTCCTACGCCATCACCTTTGACCGTAAGCCGTGAAAACGTAATCTTTTGTCTTCACTGCCGTATGGCACGCGAACCCGCACTTGGCGTCGTTCCCCTGCGGTGGCTTGTCACCTAAGTTGCCGAGTCTGAACTTGCCGGAAGCGGCGTCGAACTCGAAGACGCCGTAACCCCATCCGCCGCTGTCCGCGAACCTTTTGCTGTCCTTCACCATGAAGTCTACGTCATGCTGGACGCCTGGCACCGTGGGTGCACCGGGCTCGCCGGCATCGACTTTCGCGACCCAATGGACCTTCGCCATCCTGGCGCCATCCGGAAAGGGCTTGCCGTTACCGGGAATTCCTGCCTTATAGGCATCGATCATTGCAGGGTTTCCGAGGATGGCAGCGACTGCGCCTCCGTTATGGCTGATGGCGATCACCGGCCAGCCTTCGTATCCTCTGAACTCAGCGAACGCGAGGCCATTCGGGACTTTGAGGGTGTATTTGTCCTGTGCGGAAACGACAGCTTGTCCCTGTGACGGGAGAGTTGTGGAGGCGGACGCAGCGCCGACGCGGGGAAGGTTGTGGATGAAACGTGCAAGCTTCCAAGTGTCGTTGTCTGAGATGCGCGACTTCCAGGCGGGCATGCCAGTGAGGCGAACTCCGTTCTGTATGATCCAAAACAGTTCAGCGTCGTTCCAGTGCTGCACGTGAGCGGAGGTCAGGTCCATGGCGGGCGGGGTCATGTTGCGCCCGAGGTCACTGTCTCCGCGCGCATCCGCTCCGTGGCATTGGGCGCACGACCCGAGAAACACCTCGCGGCCCTGGCTCACAACTTCGTCCGTCTCGGGCAGGGGATTGTTCATCTTGCCTGCCTCCAAGGGAATGGCAACGTCTTTAGCGGCATCGGCCAGACTGGTCTCTCCCTGAGAAGGAGTTTTGCCTGCTGTGCAACCTTGAAGCATGGCGCCCAGCGTTGCACTGATTATGCCAAGCATCAGTTTGTGTTGTAGCGCTACGCTCCGATCACAACCGGACCGGACACCAATCCACGGCAGACGCGCCGATTTCCTCATAAGTTCAGGCATGGAGGGTTCCCCTTCACAAAGAAATTTTCTAAGGTCCGATCCAGCGTGTGTCACCTACAAAGCTTCTGATGTTTGGAATTAGAATGCGGAGGTATTTACTTTTACTGCGCCCCGTCACGCGCTAACGCGGCGCGATGTGATCTATTTTTACCCCGGCGCTCATGTTTTGGGAAGACTGGCTTTCTTCCCGCGTGACTTGATTGGAGGACGGCTTCGTGTTTCGGCGAGGGCTGCCAGGCCCTTTTGCATGGATTCGAGACGCTTGCGGCCGGTCCGTGATCCTTCTACAAGTTGTTCGACGTTTATCACAAACTCGGGCAGGTCCATCTCCTGGCGAAACTGGGCCAGGTAGGGTTGAATTTTGGCGTATTGGAAGTACATCTCAGGGCAAGTGTCGTAGAGCAGCTCGGCATCGAGGGCACCGCTTTTTACAAAGGCGGCGACCATCTGCCAGTATCCATACACCTGAAGAACGAAGCTGCTTTGCTTGTCGCCTGCGCTCACGATTTGGATGAATTCGCTCGCGGATGCGGGAAGAAACGCGCCGCCTACATAGGAGCGAGCTTCCCGCATGACGGTCTCTCGCCGTAGTTCATACAGCTTGAGAATCAGTTCCGCTTGCCGAATTGCGTTGGCGGTGGTCGTCTTCTTCTTTCTCATCGCCTACACGATAACAGGCTCGTCGAGGGATGGACTGCGTAAAGGCGAAAAATTAGAGAGTTCAGGCGATTTCAGAGACTTTGATTCGCTTGGTGCGCGCTGCTTCTTTGAGTTTGTCGTAGTCGCGCTCGTTTCGTTCGCTGTAAGAGAAAGCGAATTTGGTAAGCGCTTCGTCGATCTCGTCGGTCTTGCCCAGGTAGCCTGCGATGGTTGCGGCGTCTCCCGATTTGGCGTGCGCCAGAGCAAGACCCCAACCGCACAAGCGACAGTATGCTTCCATCCCTTTGTGGTTCGTGGTTGCGGGGTCGAAGTCGTAGCTGCCTTTCATATCTCGTAGCTGACGAACGTAGAAGCTGGTTTTGTTGAAGAATCCCCATCCCAGAAGAATGTCTGAAGAGCCCTGGATCAGATGTTGTCCGGACACTACGCGAAGGCCTTCGTTCTGGAATTTGGGTGCCTTCAGGTACGGTGCGAGTACGGACTCCTGAGCTTCCTTATATTGCAGGAAGAGCGGATCGCCTTCGTCCTTGCCTCGCATGAATCCTATCCAACAACGTGTGCCGACGCTGCCCACACCGACTACCTTTCGGGCCACGTCCACGACCTGATAGCGTGAGACGAGTTGTCTTCGGTCTTCGGTCAGTGAAGCGAGATATTGTTCGAGGAACAGTCCTAGAGCTTCGCGAATCGGCAAGCCTTGGTCCGTCTTTGTCTCGCGCACGACGAACGGAGCGTTTTCAACGATTCGTTGTTTGTTGTCGACCAGGTCCGTCATCTTCTCCAATACCTGGAGGTGTGATCCTTTCTTTGCCTTGTTAATGGCCTTCTTCCATTTGCCCAGAAATTGCGGCGGCGCTGCTGCGAGGATGTCGTCTTCGTGAATGACGGAATACCATGTGGCCAGATAGCCCATTTCGGCGAATTCACGAATACGTTGCCGGTAGGAGCTGACGATTGCGCGGCTGTAGGCTTCGCAGTCTGCATGATCTTTTCCGATGAATTGACCGGCGACGACGGCGCTGGTTGCGAGCCGTTTCAGGTCCCACTCCCACGGTCCGGGGATTGTCTCGTCGAAGTCATTGATGCCGAAGACAAGGTTGCGTTCGGGAGAGGCATAGACCGCGAAGTTTGAGACGTGCATGTCACCGCAGAGCTGAACCTAAAGGCCAGTGACTTGCGATGCTGCGAGATCCTGCGCCATGACGGCCGCTGTGCCACGTAGGAACGCGAAGGGCGATTGCAGCATTCGGGCATAACGGACGGGGACGAGTTCCTGGAGCCGGGTCTTCGCCTGGGCTTCGAGGATTGCGACAGGATCTTTGCGGTTCTTCGGGAGTTGGTTGTCCGCGAGGCTTGCCCTTGGCACGGTGGTTCTCAGGCGCTTTCCGGCGTCTTCACGGTCGGTTACGGATGGACGCGGCGCGGTGAACTGGTCGGCGAGCTTTTTGCTGGCGGTTGGAACCTTGGCAGGCGAGGCTTTTGTCGCTTTCGGCATTCGCGGTTCCTCTAATGGAAGCTCTCTCTTCAACTGCTTCCCGAGACCCGATGCTGGTCAGATTGTGTCTATGAGCCCTTCAGGAAATAAGTTTGTCGAAGGGATCAAATGTTCTCTTATGCCGTGCATCACGTCAAGTTTGTTGGTGAGCTACGCGGTGACCTGGAGCTCTGGTTCGGCTTTAGGGACGGCGAGGTTGAGGACGGGAGCGAGCCAGTGGCCGGTGTGGCTTCGCGGGTTGGCGGCGATCTCTTCGGGGGTGCCGGTGGCTACGATTTGGCCGCCGCCGGAGCCGCCTTCGGGGCCCATGTCGATGACCCAGTCGGCGGATTTAATGACATCGAGGTTGTGCTCGATGACGAGGAGGGAGCCGCCGCCTTCGATGAGCTTGCGGAGTGCGGCGAGGAGTTTGGCGACGTCGTCGAAGTGGAGGCCGGTGGTGGGCTCGTCGAGGATGTAGAGGGTGCGGCTACGGGCTTTGGCGGCGGTGTCGTTGGAGCTGCGCGTGGTGATGCTGCGTGCGGTGGCGAGGTGGGAGGCGAGTTTGACGCGCTGGGCTTCGCCGCCGGAGAGCGTGGTGGCGGATTGGCCGAGACGGACGTAGCCGAGACCGACTTCGTCGAGGACGTAGAGTTTGTCGATGATCCTGGGGTGGCCGGCGAAGTAGACGAGGGCTTCCTTGACTGTCATGTTGAGGACGTCGTGGATGTTCTTGCCTTTGTAGCGGATGTCGAGGATGGAGGATTTGTAGCGTGTTCCGTTACATTCTTCGCATGGGAGTTCGATGTCGGCGAGGAACTGCATCTCGACGGTGACGGTACCGTCGCCTTCGCAAACGTCGCAGCGACCGCCGGGGACGTTGAAGGAGAAGTGTCCGGGACCGAAGCTGCGGCGCTTGGCGTCGGGCTGGGCGGCAAAGAGGGCGCGAATGTCGTCGAAGGCTTTGATATATGTAACTGGATTAGATCGCGGGGTGCGGCCGATGGGGGACTGGTCGACGAGGATGACGTCGTTGAGGTGCTGGGTTCCGGAGAGTTCGCGATAGAGGTGCGCGGGATCGGCGCCTTCGGTTTGCCCGAGCGACTGCATGAGGGCTCGGTAGAGGACCTGGTGGACGATGGTGGATTTGCCGGAGCCGCTGACACCGGTGACGCAGCAGAGGAGGCCGAGGGGAATGTCGATGTCGACGCCGCGGAGGTTGTGGATTCGGGCGCCGGTGAGCTTGAGGTGCTCGCGGCCGGGTTCGCGGCGGTGTTTGGGGACGGGGATGGTGAGGCGGCCGGAGAGATATTTTCCGGTGATGGAGTTTGGGTTTGCGGTGACTTCGGCGACGGTGCCGGAGGCAAGGAGATGGCCGCCCAGCTCGCCTGCGCCGGGGCCGAGGTCGAGGAGATGGTCGGCGGCGCGGATCACGTCGGGGTCGTGCTCGACGACGAGGATGGTGTTGCCGAGGTCGCGGAGATCTTTCATGATGCCGATGAGCTTGGCGGTATCTCGGGTGTGGAGGCCGATGCTGGGCTCGTCGAGGACGTAGAGGGCTCCGACTAGGCGCGAGCCCAGGGAGGTTGCGAGCTGGATGCGCTGGGCTTCGCCGCCGGAGAGGGTGGAGCTGAGACGGTCGAGAGTGAGGTAATCGAGGCCGACCTGAAGGAGAAAGTGGACGCGCTGGCGGACTTCTTCGAGGATTTTGCCGGCTACTTCTAAGTGTGCCGGTGATAGTTGCAAATTATCAAAGAAGGTTTGCGCGGCGGTGATGGTGAGAGCGCTGGTCTCGCAGATGTTTTGGTTGTTGATTAAGACGGCGCGTGCTTCGGCGCGGAGGCGCTGGCCGCGGCAGTCGGGGCAGAGGGCGTAGCCGCGGTATTTGGAGAGGAAGACGCGGACATGGAGTTTGTATTTTTTGCGTTCGAGCGCGGCGAAGAAGCCGCGGATGCCGGGGAAGGTGCCGTTGCCGTCTTCGATGAAGGCTTGCTGCGCAGGTGTGAGGTCATACCATGGAACGTCGGTGGGGATGCCAGCGGCTTTAGCGGCACGCTTCATTTCGCCGTGGTGGGGGCGGTACTTTGTGGTAGTCCAGGGGGCGATGGCGCCTTCGTCGAGGGTCTTCGACTTGTCGGGGATGATGAGGTTGGGATCGAAGTCGATGGTGTTGCCGAAGCCCTGGCAGCGCGGGCATGCGCCGTAGGGATTGTTGAAGGAGAAGAGACGCGGTTCGGGTTCGCGATAGGCGCGGTGGCAGGTGGTGCACTCGAACGCTGCGGAGAATCGATACTTCGTTGCGGGTTCGGTTTCTTCGCGCGGAACGGTGTGGAATTGGACTTCGCCTGATTCACGGTAGCCGGTCTCGATGGCGTCGACGATTCTGGCGCGGCTCTCGGGGGTGATGGCGAGGCGGTCGATGAGGACGAAGATGGGTTGGGTGAAGTCGAGTTCGAGGAGAGATTCGGGGGTGGAAAATTCTACGATTTTGCCGGATTGGTAGAGACGGTTGTAACCGCGGCGGCGCAGTTCGGTGAGGCGGTCTTTGAGTGCGTCGGTAAGGGTGAGAGTCTCGATCGCTGCGGGCTTTGTGGACTTCGCGGATTTCTTTGCGGCGGTCTTTTTGGGCTTGGGGGCTTCGACCTCGACGTCGGGTGTGGCGATCTGCATCGGCTCGAGTTTTACTTCGGTGCGGATGATGGGGAAGAGGACGTGGGTGCGCGTGCCTTCAGGTAGGGCGAAGAGGGTGGTGATGATTTCGTCTACGGTGTCGTGCTTGACGATGCCACCGCAGTGGAGGCAGGTGACGGTGCCGCAGCGGGCGTAGAGGAGGCGGAGGTAGTCGTAGATCTCGGTTGCGGTGGCGACGGTGGATCGAGGATTGCGGGTTTGGTTTTTTTGCTTGATGGCAATGGCGGGGGCCAAGCCGTCCATGTGGTCGACGTCGGGCTTTTCGATGCGCTCGAGGAACTGGCGGGCGTAGGCCGAGAGAGATTCGACGTAACGGCGCTGGCCTTCGGCGTAGACGGTGTCGAATGCGAGCGAGGATTTGCCGGAACCGCTTACGCCGCTGACGACGGTGAGGGCGTTGTGCGGGATGTCGACGTCGATGCCCTTCAGGTTGTGGGTTCGTGCGCCGCGGATTGTGATCTGGTCATTCATAGGGAGTGGTGTACAGGGTGAGGCTTAGGCGTCAGTTGGTTGCGGGCGGAAGATTTCGATGAGGAGGAGGCAGGCGCCGATGACGATGCAGCTGTCGGCTACGTTGAAGTCGGGCCAGTGGTAGCTGCCGATGTGGACTTCGAGGAAGTCGACGACGTAGCTGTAGCGGACGCGGTCGTAGAGGTTGCCGACGGCTCCGCCGAGGATGAGTGCTAGAGCGACGGAACTGAGAGTGAGGACGCGCCCTGCTCGCCACAGCATTCCGATGAGGACGACGGCGGCGATGATGGAGAAGGCGATGAGAATGTTGCGGACGGTTGTGGGCGAGGCTGATTCGGCAAACATGCTGAAGGCGGCGCCGGTGTTGTGGACGTCGGTGATGCGGAAGATGTTGGGGATGACGGTGTGGGCCTGGCCGTTGGGGAGCTGCTGGACGACCATGCGTTTGGTGATGCGGTCGAGGATGACGACTGCTGCGGCAATAGCGAGCGCAACGCCGCGTTGATCGCGTGGTTTGGTCGCGATGGCTGGCGTTGCGGCTTCGTAGGTCGTCTTGTTCGGTGAGGACATCAGGCTTGCGGCTCCGTTGAGTTGCTCGGTGGTGAGTCGTAGGGTGGGAAGTGAATGGCTTCGAGAGCGTCGGCGCAGCGAAGGCAGACGGTTGGGTAGTTGGCTTCTTGGCCTACGTCTTCGGTGAAGCGCCAGCAGCGCTCGCACTTCGAACCTGCGGCGGGTTTCGCTTGGACGTAGAAGGCTCCTTTTTCTACGTTGCCTTCGGTGATGATGGCGTTCGAGATTTCAACCTGCGCTACGCCGAAGAGCTCGGGAAGGATGGATTTGTATTGCTCGAAGACCGGGTTCGGTTTCTCGGCAACGCTGTTTAGCCAGCCGAGCACGATCTGGGTCTCGGAGGGCTTGTTGCTGATGGTCTTTGCGGTGCGCGCTTCTTCGAGGACCTTGAGGACCTCGTCGCGGAGGGTGAGGAGTTGGTCCCAGTCTTCTTCGAGCTGGCGGGTGGTGCCGGGGATGATCTCGGCCATGGCGGGGAAGAGCGCGAGATGGACGCTGGCTTCTCGGTTCGGTGAGGGCGGGAGGAGCGCCCATACTTCGTCGGCGGTGAAGCTGAGGATGGGGGCGATGAGGCGAGTGAGGGTTTCGGCGATGCGCCAGAGTGCGGTTTGCGCGCTGCGGCGGCCGGGGTGGTTGGGGGCGAAGGTGTAAAGCCGGTCTTTGAGGACGTCGAGGTAGAGCGCGCTGAGGTCGGTGTTCACGTACTCGTTGAGCGCGTGATAGGCGCGGTGGAACTCGAAGTCGTCGTACGCGGCGCGGATTTTGGCGTCGAGCTCGGCGGTGCGGGCGAGGATGTACTGGTCTAGCGGTTGCAGGTTGGCGAAGGCGATGGCGTCGGCCGCGGGATTGAAGTCGTGGATGTTGCCGAGGAGGAAGCGCAGGGTGTTGCGCAGCTTGCGGTAGTTGTCGCTGACGCGCTGCATGAGGTTTTCGCTGGCGGCTACGTCTTCGCGGAAGTCGACGGAGGCTACCCAGAGACGGATGACTTCCGCGCCGAGACGCTTGGCGATGTCTACAGGATCTACTCCGTTGCCGAGGCTCTTTGAGAAAGCGCGGCCCTGCTCGTCGAGGGTCCAGCCGGAGGTTGCGACCATCTTGTAGGGGGCGTGGTTGCGTACGGCGACTGATGTGAGAAGCGAGGAGTGGAACCAGCCGCGGTGCTGGTCGCCGCCTTCGGTGTAGAGGTCGGCGGGGGAGTGGAGTTCGGGTTCGAGGTCGAGGACGGCGTGCCAGCTTGCCCCAGACTCGAACCAGACGTCGAGGATGTCCATCTCTTTGCGGAACTCCTGGTGATGGCAGCTTGCGCAGGCGGTTCCGGCGGGGAGGAGCGCTGCGGCTTCGTGCGCGTACCAGGCGTCGGCACCCTCTTTCTTGAAGAGATCGACAATGCTCTGGTTGACGGCGGGTTCGTTGAGAGGCTCGCCGCATTTGTCGCAGAGGAAGACGGCGATGGGAACGCCCCAGATGCGCTGGCGGGAGATGCACCAGTCGGGCCGGGTGGCGATCATGTTGGAGATGCGCTCTTCGCCCCAGGCGGGATCCCAGACGACTTTTTTGATCTCGTCAAGGGCGCGCTGACGGAAGGTGGTGACGGTGCCTTCGTCGGTGATCATCGGAGTTTCCATGCCGATGAACCACTGTTCGGTGGCGCGGACGATGACGGGGTTGTGGCAGCGCCAGCAGTGCGGGTAGGAGTGCTCGAAGCTGGTGTCGCTGAGGAGTGCGCCGCGCTCGCGGAGGAGCTCGATGATGGGCGCGTTGGATTTGAAGACGGTGAGTCCTTCGTAGGGTTCGCCAGGCTGGCCGCCATTCAGCTCGGTGTGACGCTGCTTGCCGGCGTTGTCGACGTATTGAATCTCGGGGAGGTGGTAGCGATGACCAGTATAGAAGTCGTCGACGCCGTGGGCGGGTGAGGTGTGAACGGCTCCGGTGCCTTGCTCGGCAGTGACGTAGTCGGCGGTGACGCCGAGGATGCTGCGATCGAGGAAGGGGTGCCGGAAGGTGGCGTGCTCGAGATGATTGCCGGTGAAGACGGCGACGATGTCGGCCTGGGACGCGGGCTCGGCGGGGTTCTTCGCGCTCATCAGGCGGCAGTGGGTGATGACCGAAGACATGAGCGCTTGCGCGACGATGTAGGTGCCGCCTTCGCATCCGAGAGCGACGTATTCGAGGAGTGTGTTGAAGGCTACAGCCTGGGACGCGGGGAGTGTCCAGGGTGTGGTGGTCCAGATGATGGTGTAGAGGTCTTTTATTCCGGCGAGCGATGGGGCGATGACCGATGGATCGCTGGTGAGGGCGTAGCGGACGTAGACGCTGGGCGAGGTGTGTTGTTCGTATTCGACCTCGGCTTCGGCGAGCGCGGTGCGGTCGTGGATGCACCAGTAGACGGGCTTGAGGCCTTTGTAGACAAATTTTTTCTCGAAAAAGTCGTAGAAGGTTTCGACGATGCTGGCTTCGTAGCCGAAGCTCATGGTGAGGTAAGGATCGTTCCAGCGGCCGAAGACGCCGATGCGCTCGAACTGGCTGCGCTGGAGGTCGACGTACTTCTGCGCGTACTCGCGGCAGGCGCGGCGGACGGCGATGGGATCCATCTCGAGTTTTTTGCGGCCTAGCTGCTCGTCGACTTTGATCTCGATGGGGAGGCCGTGGCAGTCCCAGCCGGGAACGTAGGGGGCGTCGAAGCCGGCCATGGTCTTGGTTTTGACGACGAAGTCCTTGATGCACTTGTTGAGAGCGTGGCCGAGGTGGATGGCTCCGTTGGCGTAGGGAGGGCCGTCGTGGAGGATGTATTTGGGCTGGCCGGCGCGGGCGGTGCGGATCTGGGCGTATAAGTCGCCTTGCTGCCACGCTTCGAGGCGTGCGGGCTCGTTCTGCGGCAGGTTGGCCTTCATGGGGAAGGCGGTCTGCGGGAGGTTCAGCGTCGACTTTAGCGCTTTGACTTCGGGTTTTGCCTGGGTTGCTTCCGACATTCGGTCCTCTTGGTTCGTTGTGACAAAGATCCAGTTTGTGGCAAACCTCTATTGTAGACGGCGCGGAGGGGTGGTACATAGGATGGCAAGGAGACATTCGCATGGTGTCGTGCGTCCAAGGTAACGAGCGCCCGTTGGCGAATGTTTGTAGAATGTTAACAATCAGGTGCTGTTGCCAGAGCCGGGCGAGAACCGACCTGGCATTTGGAACGTAAGAAGAGCAGTAGATTCAGGGCGGTCATGATTTTTGGAAGTGGTGTGCGGAGGCTGCGGCTTACTGCACCGAGGCGAAACAGCTTATGGCGAATAGTTTATTGACACCACCACCGCAGATAGACCCAGAGAGACAGGCTCCGACCCTGCGACCGGCAGATGCTCCAAAGTTGAACGAAGAGACCGATGGGTCCATGTGGACGTCGTTCTTTGCGAACCTTCGGGACGCGTTCAGCAAGTCAAATGAGGCTCCGCTGCAGTTGGAGTCGAAGCCAGTTGACAGCGACATGGTTATCGAGGAGGAGGGAGTCTTTGCATCCCTTGGGAGCAGCATTCGGGATGTGTTTTTCCCGGTAAAACTGCCGCCTCTGGTCCTGGAATCGAAGCCGATCGCTGTCGTCGATCGGATGAAGACGAAGCAGAATCCGATTGCGACGACCTCCGCGGTGATCATCTACGGGTTGATTATTCTGCTGATCGCGTTTCTGCTGGCGAAGAAGGTTCAGTTTTCAGCTCCGGTCAAGACAATGCAGGTGACGGAACTTTCCGTTCCCCCGCAGGCTCCGCCAAGGGCTCAGGCGATGGGCGGAGGCGGTGGACAAAAAGGGCCAACTCCGGTGGTTAAGGGATCTCCTCCGAAGTTCGCGGATACTCAGATAGTTCCGCCGAACAAGCCTCCGCTGGTTGAGCCCAAGATCAAGATCGACCCGACGATTGAAGTGCAGCAGGATGTAAAGATGGCCAGCAACTTGCCGCAGGTCGGAGTTCCGAACTCGCCGATCATTGGGCCATATTCGGGCGGCGGCGGCACGGGCACTGGTCTTGGATCGGGCAACGGTTCGGGGCTTGGGCCGGGCTCGGGTGGAAATACCGGTGGTGGACCGAAGCGAATTGGTGGAGGGGTTTCGGCTCCGGTGCTGATCTTCTCGGTTGAGCCGGAGTTTTCTGAGGAAGCTCGGAAGGCGAAGGTTGCCGGAAACGTTCTGGTCAATCTATGGGTCGATACCAACGGGAATCCGAGCCACGTTCACGTGATTCGCGGCGTTGGAATGGGTCTGGATGAGAAGGCTATGGAAGCGGTGAGACAGTACAAGTTCAAGCCGGCGATGGAGAACGGAAGGCCTGTTCTGGTCGAGCTGAACGTTGAGGTCAACTTCCAGATCTTCTAAGGTTGTTCTCTGCTAAACGAAGAGGCCCGCTGTGTGCGGGCCTCTTCGCTTTTGGGGAGGATGCGGTTGTTTATGCGGGTTGGAAGGTGGCATGACGTTTCGTGCTGCTCTCGACGCGAACCAGTCTTGAGTCCGGTGCGGATTTGAGGCTGAAGCGGTCGACCTGCTGCTCGAGCGTGACGGCGGTGGAGCGGAGCGATTCGATTCCAGCCGCGGTGGTGGCCATCTCGGTGAGATTTTCGTGGCTGAGGGAGTGGATCGAGTGCAGGCTGGCGCTGGACTGATCGGCGGCGGCGGTTTGCTGGGACGCGGCGATGGCGATCTGGGCGATCATGCGATCGACGCGCTCGGCCATACCGATGATGCGCTCGAGGGCTTCGCCTGCCTGGTTGGTGGTGATGACGCCCTGCTGTACGGTTCCGGTGCCGCTCTCCATGCTGGCGATGGCGGTGAGGGTGCGATCCTGAATGCCCTGAATCATGCTGGCGATCTCGCCGGTAGCCTGCGCGGTGGACTCGGCGAGACGGCGGACTTCTCCGGCGACTACGGCGAAGCCGCGGCCCTGGTCACCTGCGCGAGCGGCCTCGATGGCTGCGTTGAGCGCTAGCAGGTTGGTCTTGCGGGCGATCTCATCGATGACGGTGACGATCTGCGAGATGCGACGAGAGTCGTCACCAAGGAGGCCGACGGTGGCGGAGGTGTCGCTGACGGCTGTGGCGATGGAGTGCATGCTGCCGAGGACCTGCTTGACGATGGTGCCGCCTTCGCGTGCGGTTTCGGCGGCGCTGCGGGCGGTCTCTGCGGCGGATTGGGTGTGGCGGGAGACCTCGGCGATGGAGGCAGACATCTCCTGCATGGCGGTGGCGGCCTGCTGGGTCTGCTGACTCTGCTGGTCCATACGGCGATGGATCTGGTCGCTGGCTGAGCCCATAGTGGCGGCGCTGCCGGTGATGGTGGAGACGGTCTCGGCGAGGGTTCCGATGATTCCGGCGAGATTGGTCTGCATCTTCTGGACTGCGTTTGCGAGAGCGCCGGTCTGGTCGGTGGTGTCGAGGGCGAGGGGCTGGCCGCTGAGGTCGCCTGCGGCGATGGCGTCGGCACGCTGCATGACAACGTTCAGGGCATAGGCGATCTTTCGTCCGAGGTAGACCGATACCGTGATGCCGATGAGAGAGGCGATGATGGTGCCCAGCCAAAGGACGATGAGAGTGAAGTGGTTGGCTCCGCGGAGCTGTGCCTGCTCATCGTTGGCGAGGCGGGTCTGCGACTGGGCGATCTCGGTGATGTTGGAGAAGAGGCTTTTTTCAAGAGGCAGAATCTGGTTCTGCAGGGTGTCGTAGGCTGCAGCGGAGCCTTGGGGAGTCTTCGATTCGTTCAGGGTCTCAACCTTCTCTTCGAGTGTCTTGAGCGCGGCTAGATCGGAGTCGAGGGCAATTAGACGTGGGGCGTCGGAGCCGAGATCGAAGTGCGAAGTCTGCTGATGAAGCAGGGCGAGCGAGCTCTCGGCCTGCTCGAACTCATCGCGTCGCGACTTGCGATAGATTGCGGAGGAGTTCGCATCAATGCCGAAGAGCATGTAGGACTCAAGCAGACGAACGGTGTCGGTGAAGTGCGAGCGGATGTCGCGACTGGACATGATGACGGGGATCCGGTTCTCCGTGACCATGTTCGACAGGACGTTGGCCTCTTCGATGTATCGGTGGGCGATACTTGCGCTGAGAACGGTAGTGGCGACGATAGCGCCAGTCATCAGGAACATCTTCGACTGCAGTTGCATGAGGACCTCGGAGCGAAGTTAGAGAGTAGGTCGATTTAAAGCGTTGGCAGATACCGTCGGATTGATCCCGACGGTGGTTTCGGTTGCGAGGTATGTCTTGGTTATTGACCGTCGATGTTGAAGTTGACTTCAACTTCGGATTCGGTGGCATCAGAGTTTGGAGCGAAGCGCCAGTGAGTGACGGCGTCCTGCGCTGCGGGCGCGAGGAGGGCGTGGCCCGACTCCACCTTGGTGCCTGAAACAGTGCCGTCAGCTTTGACGGAAACGAGAAGGACGACCTTGCCGCCGACGTGCATGCGCTTTGCCAGCTCTGGATAGGCTGGGGCGGTGCGGGAGACGATTGCGCGGTGAACATCGCCAGCGAAGGCAGTGCCAACGCAGAGGGCAACGCTTCCGGCAAGAAGAAGGGGGCGCGAAGAGCGAAGTGGGATTGCCAAGGAAAACCTCCGGGGTACAGAGGTTGTATCGGCGGAGGTGAGGGAGGCTTTAGCGGAGGGAGAGTACCGGCGGGGTGATTTCGGCGAAGGTGAGGTTTTCGGCGGGGCTGCCGGTGCGTTGTTTCCAGTCGAGGAACAGCTTGCCGTAGCTGTCGGTGAGGCAGGTGTCCGGGTCGATGTGGAGTGCGACGAGGGTTTGGTCGATCCAGGCGGTGGGGCCTTCGAGTTCGGCGTAGGTGCCGATGGGGGTCTCGTCGAGGACCAGGTGTGCGGTGATGCCGGTGTCTGCTGAGTGAGACCACTCGGTGCGGTATTTTTCGTAGGTGAAGGCGGGGGCATAGCCTAGTTGCTGGAAGATCTCGGCCATGGCGTCGCGGTCGCTGAGGGTGGTCTCGGTTTCGATGCGGATCTTGTAGCGTGTGGTATCGACGGGGGCTTGCTCGTCGGGGAGACGCTTGTGGGTGAGGGTATATTTGTCGCCGTACTGGCGGAGGCGGAGGATCTGCCTGCGGGCGCGGAGGTCACGGTTGGGAGTGTCGTAGAGGGTGTTGTGCTCGAAGGTGCGTGGGGTGACGAGTTGGAAGCCAAGTTGTGGGAGGCGGGTTTGGAGAGCTTCTGGATCAGGGACGGGAAACTTGAGTTCGATCTCAGAGTTCTTCATGGGGGGAGTATACGGCGGGAGCTCGGTGAAAAACGTGTACTTTAGTTTGTTTTTGCGGCTTTTTTTAGACGGTCGCGGATGGCTAGGCCGAGGCCTTCGGGTTTGGGCAGAGGGCAGAGGATGGTGGTGACGCCGCGGTCGTCAAGATCTCTGAGGCCGGCGAACAGAGTTTGGGCGAGGGCGGTGGGGTCTTCTATAGAACTCCAGCGAAAGACTTCGACGTGGCTGGTTGGGATGGTCCAGCCTTGCGGGAGCATGACTCCGATACGGCCTTCGGTGGCAGCTAGGTGGGAGTTCAGATCGGCTTCGTTGTCGACGAGGATGAGACGGGCGCGGGGGGCGTAGTGGCGGATGCCGACACCGGGAGATGGCAGGCTTTGCGGGGTGGAGGTGGTCTGCTGGGGTGCGGTGTAGATGGTGACGGGGCCGGCGATGGATTCGAGCATGGCGGGGGTGATGGCCCCGGGGCGGTAGAGGACCATGGGGGACGGATTGGGGTCGAGGACGGTGGATTCGACGCCTACGCTGGTTGCGCCGCCGTCGATGACTGCGTCGATGCGGTGATCGAGATCCTGAAGGACGTGAGCTGCGGTGGTGGGGCTGGTGTGGCCGAAGCGGTTGGCGCTGGGTGCTGCGAGGGGAAGGCCCGTGGCTTCGAGGAGCGCCTGGGCGAGGGGGTGGGCCGGCATCCGGACGCCTACGAGGGGGCGGTTGGCGGTGACTGCGTCGGGGATTTTTTCGGTGCGCTGAAGCAGAAGGGTGAGGGGGCCGGGCCAGAAGGCTTTGATGAGGCGCTCTGCACGGTCGGATACGGTGGCGACCTCGTCGAGCATGGCGCGGTTGCTGACGTGGACGATGAGGGGGTCCCAGTGGGGGCGGTTTTTGGCGAGGAAGATGTTGGCGACTGCGTTGGGGTCGAGCGCGTTGGCTCCGAGGCCATAGACGGTTTCGGTGGGGAAGGCTACGGTGCCGCCGTTGCGGAGGATCTCGGCTGCGCGGGTGATGTCTTGCGGGCTGGTTGAGAGGCGCAGCGTTTCGCGCTCAGCGGGAGAGTCGTGCTTGCTCATCTTGCGGCTAGTTGGCCGGCGAAGGCGTCGAGAGAGAGGCTGCGGAGGAGGTTGCGGCGCATACCGCTTTGAACCTGATCGAGGCCGCGGGAGGCGGATTCGATCCAGGCGAAGTTGAGGGTGGCACTGAGGCGGTCGAGTTCGGGGCGGAGGTCGGTGTTGCGGAGGAGTTCGGGGGTGCCTGCGCCGAGGAGCAGGAGATCTTCGAGTAGGAGCGAGAGGGTGCGAAGGAGAGCGGATGTTTTTTGCTGGCCTTCGGCTCCGGCGCGATAGGTTTCGGTCATCTTGAAGAGGGCGGTGTGGTCTGATTCTGCGGTGCCGCTGCTGGATGCGGCAGCGTTACGGAGGAAGAGGAGGGCGTCGGCACGGGCGGCGGTGTAGGCTTCGAGGTCGAAGCCGAGGGCTTTGCCGGCGGCGCCTTGTGCGAGGCGGGCGATGAGGGTGCGCTGTTTGGGCGGTACATCGGTGCGGCGGTCGGCGAGGAGCATCTCGATTTCTTCGACAGGCAGAGCGCCGAGGCGGACGGTTGCACAGCGAGAGCGGATCGTGGGGAGGAGTTCACCGGGGTTTTCGGCGAGGATGATGATGTGGACGGTGTCGGGTGGCTCCTCGAGGACTTTGAGGAGGGAGTTGGCGGCTTCCTTCATCATGTTGGCCGCGGTGAGGATGAAGATCTTGCGTGGGGCCTCGCTTGGGAGGTAGTGGGAGCGCTGGATGACGGTGCGGATCTGGCCTAGTTTGATGAGGAGCTGCGGGGGGTCGGGTGGAACGATGAGGACGTCTGGGTGGGGCTGGACGAGGACGCGGGTTTCTTTTTTGTCTGTCTCGCGGAGCTCTTCGCGGGCGGCTACGGCTTTGTCGATCTCGTCGCCGAGGTTGGCTGCGCTGGCGATGCGGGTGCAGTTGTGACAGACGCCGCAGAAGCTGGCGAGGGAGACGCCGTTGGACCAGAGGTCGCGGGGCTGGCGCTGGCACTCGACGGCCATGGTGAGCATGAGGGCCAGGGTGTATTTTCCTGCTCCGCTGGGGCCGGCGAGGATGAGGGAGTGGGGGAGGCGGCCGGCGGCGATGGCGGTGCGGAGGTGCTCGATGGCGGTGCTGTTGCCGAGGAAGTCGTTGAAGGTGGCGGGCAGAGCGGTTGGTGTGATCACGACTTTCTGGCCTCCTCCTCAGGCGTACGTTCGATGCAGGTTCGGGATGGTCACCCGGGTGGTACTGTTTGGTGCTAAAGTATTCGGTCTATGAAGGTTAAGTCTGGACCTTCGTCGGGATTCTTCTTTGAAGAGAAAGGCTCCGAATCGGGTTCTTTCCAGAGTGATCTCCTGTCTCTATGATACCCGTTGGAAGAGGGGTAATACGTCAAACTGGTGAGGCTCTAAAAGGCGCTTGGTTAGCGGGTTTTGCGTTGTGTCCAAAGGTTTGGGGAGTTGACAGCGTTTGCGACGCTTAACTATCGGGTTTGTTAATCCGCAGACTTCCCGGCGAAGATTGATGCCCCCGATGATGGCGGCGGCGCATCAAGTCGGCAGTCACTTTTAGAAGAACAAGGCCAGCGAGTCGCTAAGGAGTTGTGCGAACGTCAGAAAGCACGTACGTAAGACAATCGCGTTGATTCTGATGGGAGCGTTCACCGACCTTTTGGGACAGAACATCAAGATCGTCAGGCCGGGTGCTACCGATGAGACGGTCCAGTACCAGCCGCAGTCTGAGCCGGCAATCAACGAGCCGCTCGAGAGGTACCCGCAGGAGCTGGACTCGGCTGTGGCGGCGCTGGGGTTGGTGCCGGCAGATCCGCTCTTTCAGACCGATCCTTTCAGGCTCGTTACCAAGTCGGCGGACATGGGTTGGAGCTGGCTGGAGATGAGTGCGCGGCTTCGATTCGGAGCGACGTATACGTTTCTCAATCAGTATGCGACGGTGATACCTGATACGGCACAGCGTCATGACCAGATAAGCGGACGGCTGGACTTTACGGGAAACTGGGCGGTGTATGAGCACGGAAGCACGGCTGGCTCGATTGCGCTGCTGGTGCGTTCGGGAACCAATATCGGGATGAGCCAGCAGTTCAACCTGAGCGACCAGCTGGGATCGGGGATTTTTTTGAATTGCCTTCAGGGGGGCGGGGCGCAACGGCCAATCACCGTGAACGTTCTTTATTGGCGACAGGATTTCATGCATAAGAGATTGTCGTTTTATGCGGGCAAGCTGCATCCGAATCAGTTTGTCAGTCTGAGCTTTCTGAACAACGATGAGAGAACGCAGTTTCTGAATGGAGAGAACGACGGCAATCTTGCGATTGCTTCGGATGGCACCTATGCGGGTGGAGGAGCGGTTGATTTTCAGATGACCCACCACTTCTATATGCACGCTTTGGCGATTGACACCATCGGTTCACAATACACAGGGATCGGAACGATGGCGCAGGGGAAATTTCTTGAGGGCGTGGAGTTCGGCTGGTTTGACGGTGCGCCCGGGAGCAAATATTTGAAGCTGCGTGTTGGGGGATGGCGTGACGATACGAAGAGTTCAGGAAGCGGCCATGGTGTCGCGTTTGGTTTTGATCATGAGTACGCGAATGGCTGGGCACCGTTTGGCCGGTATGGATTCGCTACGGAGACGGGAACCGCGATCAGACAGACCGACACGATAGGACTGACGAATGTTAGCCCGTTTGGCCGGCGGGGCGATATGTTTGGGACGGCGTTCAACTACATTCAACCGACGCGTGCGGGGAAGCGACACGAGAGTATCGTCGAGACGTTTTATCGAATTCGCATGACGAAGAGCATGGAGATCGGGCCCGATGTGCAGGTGTCGATTCATCCGATGTATGCGGCGAAGAGCTATACCACTGTTCTGTTGAATGCTCGTATGCGGATTATTTTTTGAGAACCTGGTGCGCGCCCTGCGCGGGCGGCGGTCACTTCGTGACTTGTGTACTCCTTTGGGTGGCGCTCCCGTTGGTCGCGTGAATCAGTAGAGGAGCACGGCTGTGTTGTAGGTGGTGAACTGGGGTTGTTTGCTGGCGCAGACTGCGACTTCGGCTGTGGTGTATCTGCCGGTGGCGATGGCGCGGAGGAGAGCGTCGGGCAGGAGAGTCGGGTCGGGGCCGTCCCATTGGACGACTAGTTTGGGAGAGCCTGCGGCTCCGCTTTGCATGGTGCAGGTTTGATGGGCGTCGGCGTTCGAATCGGCTGGGGCTATGCCGTGCTCAAGCAGGATCTGGGAGACACGTTTTTCGAGTGAGTCGAAGGATTGGACCGTCGCACTGCGAGAGAAGTCTTCGACGGCTGAGTAGAGGCTGTGATTTTCCGCGACGGAGATTCCGACTGCGTTGAGATTGGGGTCGAGGATGTTGGCGCGATGGCTGGGGCTGTTCATCCAGGTTTGATGGATGAGCGGGACGTCGGTGCCGCGACCGACGTTTTCGGCGATGGTGGTGAAGTGGGCTCCAGCTTGTGCGCCGCGAGTGGTGAGGTCGGGTTCGCCGGGGTATTGATGGAGGAGTTCGCCGGGTTCGTTGCGGACGCGTTGGACGTGAGTTTTGGCTGCGGCTGCTAGGGCGTTGTCCCAATGGAGCGGCGGCAGGTTGTGCGCGGCGCGGGCTCGGTTGGTGAGTTGGAAGAGAGTCTGCTCGGGAGAGGTGGGCGGGGGTTGGGCGTTGAAGGAAGACGCCGCGAGTGTGAGAGCAAGCAGAAGGGTTCGTGCGTGCGTTCTATTTTGCATGTGTGTGTGGTTGGAGCCGGGAGATCGGAGGAAAGTTGGCCGTGTGGATGGGCTTTTTGAGTTTTGGATAGGATGGTGGCGAGGTGCATGGGGATGAAGACAAGTGCGCGCAATACGCTGGCGGGGACGATTAGCAAGATTACAACGGGCGCGGTGAACTCCGAGGTCATACTGGCGACCGAAGCGGGGAGTGAGATCGTTGCGGTGATTACGAATGGCAGCGTTGAGGCGATGGGGTTGAAAGAGGGGATGAAGGCCTGGGCGTTGGTGAAGGCCAGTTGGATCATCGTGGGGAAGGAGATGGACAAGAGCAAGATCAGTACTCGAAATATCCTGTGCGGCGTGGTGGAGACGATTCACGAAGGCAGCGTGAACGATGAGGTGTCGATCAGGCTGCAGGGCGGGGAGGTGCTTACCGGTGTGATTACGGACGGCAGTCTGCACCGACTGGCGCTGCACCTCGGTGAGCAGGTGTGTGCGGCGTTCAAGGCTTCGAGTGTGATTGTTGCGGTGGATTGATTTTTGCGGGATCAGCGAGGGATGAGTTGCATCATGAGGGGGTCGCGCGGGCGAAGCGTGATCTTGGCCTGGACTTCGGGTGGGGTGGTGCCGAGGTAGTTCATGCGCCAGCGTTGGGCGAGGGTGGCGATGCTGAAGACACCTTCCATCCAAGCGAAGCTTTCGCCGATGCATTGGCGGCTGCCTCCGCCGAAGGGGAAGTAGGTGAACTTGTGGCGGGCGGCTTTGTTCTCGGGGGTGAAGCGGTCGGGGTCGAAGCGGAGTGGGTCGGGGAAGTATTGGGGGTCGCGTCCCATGATGTATTGGCTGAAGAAAAAGTGCGCGCCGGAGGGGATGGTGTAAGGGCCGAGGGTGATGGGCTTGGTGGACATGCGGCCCATGGCCCAGGCTGGTGGGTAGAGACGCATGGATTCGGCGAAGACTTGTTCTGTGTAGCGGAGGACGGGGTAGTCGGCGAGAGTGGGGAGGCGTTGGGTGGGGCCGGTGCCGAGGACTGCGTCTAGTTCGGCGTGGAGTTTGGCTTCGATGGCTGGATTTTGGCTGAGGAGATACCAAGTCCAGGCAAGGCCGTTGGCGACGGTTTCGTAGCCGGCGAGAAAGATGGTGAGGACTTCATCGCGGACTTGCTCGTCGGACATGCCGGTTTGTTTGGTGGGGTCGTCGGACTCGTATTTGCTGGCGAGGAGCATGGAGAGGAGATCTCCGCGATCTGGTTCACCACGGGCGGCGGCTTCGCGGTGCTCGTGGATGAGGCGATCGACGACGGCGTCGAGGCGGGCCTTCGAGCGGCGGAACTTCATGATGCCGGGGATGGGGAGGTGGATGAAGGATTCGATTTTGGGGAAGGCGACGATGAAGTTGTAGAGGTCCATGATGGTGTTGACCTCGTCGTTGATGCTGCGGATGTCGGCGGTGACTTCGGTGTTGAAGAGGGTGCGAGCGACGATCTCGAGCGAGAGCTGCATGCTGGCGGCGGAGATGTCGATGTGCTGGTTTGGGCGCCAGGCTTCGCGCTGATGTACGGCGCTGGCGACGATCTGGTCGCCATAGGCGGCGATGCGCTGGCGATGGAAGGCGGGCGCGGCGATCTTGCGTTGACGCATGTGGATGGGATCGTCGGAGGTGATGAGGCCTTCGCCGAGAAGGACCTTCATGCGGCGGACGGTGCGCTCTTTGACGAAGCTGTTGGCTTGGGTGACTAGGATCTCGCGGATGTACTCGGGGTCGTTGATGAAGACGATGGGGGTGCCGAGGAAGCGATAATGCGCGATGTTGCCATAGGTCTTGAGGAGATGCTCGAAGAGGAGGATGGGGCTGCCGAGTTTGACCCAGGGCTTGAAGGAGTAGAAGGGAAGCGAGTGCTTGAGGCCGGGTGGCATGCGGCCTTTGCCACCCTTGCGCGGCGAGGTGACGGAGGGGATTGGTTCGGGTGGGGCTTCGAGAGTGGGGGTGGTCATTGCTTCGCCTTCGTTGTTCTCTTAGACGAGGAGAACACAGTTCGGCGGGCCGGGGTTGGGAGCATTGACGAGGTGGAAAGAAGACTGGCTAGGCTTTGGCGGGGTCGAGGCGGGCGGCGACAATCTTTTGGATGCAGGCTTGAATCTGGTCGATGGAAGCATCGTCGCGGATGGGGACGACGCGGTGGGGTTCACGGGCGGCGATCTCTTCGTACTTGTCGTAGATGCGGCGGTAGAAGTCGTCGGGCTCGCGCTCGAAGCGGTTTTCGTCGGTGCCTTGTTTTTCCACGTGGCGCTGGTTGCGGCGGCGTGCGCGGCGTAGGGAAGATTCGAGCGACGGAAGAAGGAGGAGGGTCAGGTCGGGCTGGAGGTTGTCGCAGGCGGCGGCGTGCATGACGAGGATGCGCTCGCTGCCTAGCTGGCGGCCTCCGCCTTGATAGGCCTCGGAGGAGTCGGTGTAGCGGTCGCATAGGACGATGGAGCCGGCGGCGAGCGCGGGGAGGATGATCTCGGAGATGGACTGGGCGCGGTCGGCGAACATGAGAGCCATCTCGGCGGCGGGGGCGATGGGACCTAGGGCGGCCTCGGAGCGGGAGTCAAGAAGGATGCTGCGGATGCGGTCGCCCAGGGTTGTGCCGCCGGGTTGGCGGAGGGTGACGACGGTGTGGCCTTCGGACTCGAGAGAGGTGGCGAGACGGCGTAGTTGGGTGGTCTTTCCGGAGCCGTCGAGGCCTTCGAAGGTGATGAAATATCCGCGGGGCATAACTTTCAGCTTATCGCAGATGATGTAGACGTCATCTTATGTGAGCAGAGCAGGACACTGGCTGGAGAATGCTGTGGCTTGTGTTGCACGCCTGCTGGAGAAAGCGGGAGGATGAGATGCTTACCATCGCTTTTGTTGCAATGATCGTTGCGTTACTGGTAGTGGGCGGAGTGATCGCGTTGATGATGAGAGATCAGAGACGCAAAGGACACAGCGGAGACGCTGGAAATGCTGCTCCGGCCACGCATGGACGAGCTTCCGGATTTCACTCGCGGTAGGCGTGGATAAGTAATGGCTTCTGTCGGATGCGAGCCAGTGGGATATCTCTGTGTAGGGGCGATTGGAGCATTTCGCCGCTAAATATATTGCCAGTTTAAGTGTGGAAAGCCTATTATGTTGCGCGCTGCGGAAAGCGGTTGCAGCGGAGGGCTCTAAGTTATGACGGTAGTCGTTTTTGCAATGTTATTTGTGGTATTGGCGCTGGGTACTGTGGTGGTTTTGATGCACCGGGCTCACAAGCATGCGGTTCGGCACAGCTCGCTAGAAGTCGCGACCGAAATGCAAGGCGGAAATTTAGACTGAACCAGGCTATTTGCCTGACGTAACGGTCGTGTCGGGTTGCCAGAAGACTCCGGTGGGAGTGATCGCGATGGACAACAAACCTTCGGCTCCTTCTTTGAGGAAGGGGCCATTGGCTTTGTGGTCTTGATGGGCGCTGTCGGTATAGAGCAGCTTCATGCTGCCCGAGCCTAAAACTTTGAAGCGGTAGTGGAAGTCGGAGCCGGGGGCGAGGTTTTGTGTCCCGAAGCTGGCGCTGGGATAGTCGACCTCGAGGAGTTCGATGGGATGTCCTGTGCGATTGCTGACCGTGGTAGCTACGTAAGGGGAGTGGCAACCTACGGTGATGAAGCTGGTGATAAGGACGAGCGCGGACAGAGGACGCATAGAGTTCAAGGTTAGCAGGGTGATGGGGTGGGATGATCTGGCCAGTTGGACCGGCCGCAGCGGACAGACTGCGCGCGACAAAGGGCCGTCCGCTTCGATCGACTAACCCCACTTGCCCTTCTTCGCAAGGACGACCCTAAGAGGTTTGTCAGGCGACTTTTTGAACTCTCGGCGTTTGCTGAGAGCCACGCGGGATTTGACCAGCAGTTCCGCGTTGTCCAAACCATCTTCGGGCACATTTCCCTTCAGCCGCCGTAATACCTCTCCGGCACTACGGCGCACGTCCATATGCTGGCGCTGTTTCCCCTTAGGAATCGCCTTACGGCTGGACTTGCTATTTTCTCCATAGGTATTCCGCCGATCCAGTTCTAAGCTGAGCCGCTTCTTTTCCGTGGAGTTCTTAACTGTGCTCACGACAGCCATGCTAAACCAAGCTTGTGCAAAAAAACCCGGTTTTGCGCGGCTCGAACGGCTATCTGCCTAGATGAAAGGGAGAAGCTCGGAGGTGCGGGTGGGCTTGTCGAGGATGCGGGCGGTGAGGACGGCTCCGGAGCGGTTGTCGTGGAGGGTGATGGGGAAGGCGAGGACGCTCCAGGTTAGCTGCGGTTCTTGCGGGCGGGGTTGGGCCAGCAGGCCGCGATGGGTGCGATCGATGTAGGTTTCGCGGGTGAGGCAGACGGTTTGGAGGACGTCGCTCCAGTCGCGCATGAAGGGACGCATCTCCTCGTAGACGCTGCGGCCGATGAACCACTCGCGGGGTTGGCCGAGGTATTCGGCCACGCTGTCGTTGCAATACTGCCAGATGCCGTTCTCGTCGAAGATCTGGACGAGCACATCGGAGCCGATGGCCATGGCGATGCGGGAGTAAAAGAAGTCGCGGGCATCGACGACGACGGGTGCGCCACGGCGTTTGGCTTCGAGCGAGCTGAGAGCGTCAAGGAGATCTTCGACTGAGCTATGGCCTTTGAGCAGATGCATGTCTTCGACACCGCCGAAGTAGCGGTCGATGGTAGCCGAGAGAATGATGATGGGAACGTGGGGACGGCGGCGGCGGAGGAGAGCAGCTACTTCGGTGCCGAACTGGCCTGCACCGAGATGGTAGTCAAGGACGGCGATATCGATGTTGTTGAAGAGGTCAGTGGCCTCTTCGATGGTGGCGGCGGGAACGGCCTCGTAGCCGTGCTGGCGCAGGATGGCGGCGCGGAGGTGGAGATTGGTGGGCTCGTCATCAAGCAGAAGTACGCGAACGGGTTGTGCTGTGGTGCTTTGCATTTCGGTAAAGCCGTTACTGAGACTTTCGGGAGGTTCCGTCATCGTTCTACCCCCAAGTGCTTCTAGAGTTATATACGAGGAGGTCACTAGCTGGATGGTTATTTTAGTTTGGACTTTAGATCCCTCAAGAGTTCGGGGAGGCGATTGAAGAGAGCGACGGAACGAAGCCATTGCCGATTGTCGATGGCAGGATAGCCGCTGACGACCTTTCCGGGGGCTACGTCGTTTGGGATTCCGCTTTGTGCGGTGGCGATGGCCCCGTCGCCGATGGTGCAATGGCCGGCAACCCCGACCTGTCCGGCGAGAATAACGTTTTTGCCGATGATGGAGGAGCCGGCGAGGCCGACCTGGGCGCATAGGAGGGTGTTTTCGCCTACGGTGGAGCCGTGACCGACCTGAACGAGGTTGTCGATCTTGGCGCCGGCGTGCACACGGGTTTCACCGATGGAGGCGCGGTCGATGCAGGCGTTGGCCTGGATTTCGACGTTGTCTTCGAGGATGGCGGGGCCGGATTGGAGGATCTTGTACCAGGTGCCGTCGGATTGGCGGGCAAAGCCGAAGCCGTCGGCTCCTACGATGGCTCCGTTCTGGAGGGTGACGTCGTCGCCGAGCTTGCAGTATTCGCGGACGATGGCGTGGGCGTGGGCGAAGAAGTTGTCGCCAATGCTGGCGTGGGGGTAGAGGACGACGTGAGGGAGGATGATGGCGTTGTCGCCGACGGTGACGTGGTCGCCGATGACGGCGTAGGCGCCGACGTGGGCGTTGGCTCCGATGGTAGCAGTTGGCGCGATGCCGGCTGTGTGGTGGACGCCGGGGGCGTAGGCAGGGGGCTGATAGAAGAGCTCAATGGCGCGCGCGAAGGCGAGGTAGGGATTTTTGAGGCGGAGGGTGGCCGCGGAGATCTGGGGGAAGTCGGGCTCGACCAGGACGGCGGTGGCCTGGGTGGTGTGGGCGAGAGAGGCGTACTTGGGGTTGGCGACGAAGGCGAGAGCGCCGGGGGTGGCGGTTTCGATGCCGGCTACCTGGGTGATTCTGGCTGAGGGATCGCCGTTAAGGGTGGCTCCAAGATTGTCGGCCAGTTCGGCCAGGGTGATGGACTTCGCGGGAGATTGCATGGGGAAGATTGTAGAAGACTAGAACGTGTGCCCTGGGCAAACAGCGGGTTTCTCCGCTGCGCGGGCGAGAAAGCCATCCCGCCTCGGTAGAAATGACAGACCTAGAGCCGGAGTTTTCAGTTGGGGCGGGTGTTGGGTGGGATGAGGTTGGTGAAGAGGTCTTCCTGAAGGCTGGGGACTGAAGAGGCGGGCAGGGGCTTGCGGCGGGAGGGTGAGGTGATGACGGCCAGGAGCTGAAGCTCAGTGATCGAGGTGCGGGGCACGAAGATGCGCTGGGTGTTGGAGCGGACGTCGGGAGGGGTGAGTTGGAGACCGGCGTCGTGGATGAGGTCGTCGGTGAGGGTGAGGTCGATGGGGGCGAGGCCTTCGAGGAGGTCGCCGGAACGGAAGGTGAGCCGGAGCCAGAGGCCCTCGGTGCGCGGCTTGGCGAGGAAGGTGCGGCGGGTGAGGCGCTCGGGGTTGGATGTGTCGTTCAGGTTGAATTCGCGGACGTAGCAGATGTGCTTTATGTCGTTGAGGGCGAGGGGGATGACTCGGCCGCTCAGGTCGAGCAGGTCGATAGTGTGGTTACGGACGAAGCCGGCTAGCGGCAGGTAGCCGGGGAGGGTTTCGTTGGTGAGGCGGCGGACGATGACCTTCTTGTGTGCAGAGGACATAAGGACTCGCGGATTGTCGCATACCAGGGGTTGGAGCAACGAAAAAGGTGCATTCAGAGTAGTCAATTCGCTAACGCTGTGTTACATTGGCCTTTTGCGTTTACCTGTGCTCACCATTATAAACGCTTGATTCGTCGTAGCTTAGCTTGGCTTTGACGGGTTGAAGTGTCCCGGTTTGAACCGGCTTGGAGTAAAAGTACCAGTTATGGCCGACTACATCTACCTGCTCGAAAATCGCCTTTCTCATGCGCAACGCGCCGCGTTGCTGGCAGTCCGTGAAGTAGCTCGTGCCAAAGGACTTACCGTGTTTTTGGTGGGCGGCGCGGTACGGGATATGACCAGCGGATCGCCGGTGCGGGATCTGGATGTCGTGGTTCAGGGTAATGCCCTCAAACTCAAGAAAGATATAGAGAAAGCTCATGGCGTCATCACCGGCGAGTCGGAAGCGGGACAGGCGCTCTATGTGCGGTTTCCCGGTGGCGTGAGGGTGGAGATTGGCAGCACTTTGACGGTCACTTATCCGAAGCCGGGTAAGGCGGTGGTCAAGCCTGCGACGATTTTGGATGATTTGCGGCGGCGCGACTTTACCGCGAATGCCATGGCGCTCTCGTTGAACGACGGATCGTACGGGCTGCTGATGGACCCGCTGAACGGGGTCGCGGATATCGAGAATCGCGAGCTGCGGCTGGTGAGTAACTATGGATTTATCGAAGATCCGGTGAGGATGATTCGGGCTGCGCGGCTGATGGCGCGGTTGAGCTGGCAGATGGATGAGAAGACCCAGGCGCGATATGAGACTGGGAAGCAGGAGGGGTACATCTCGGCGATGGACGAGTTCCATCGCGGGTATGAGACAGAGGAGATCTTCCATGAGGAGGATCCGCTGCGGGTGTTGACGAAGCTGGAGGCGGAGGGGTGGGTGAAGCATCTGTTCCCGGCGCTGTCGGCCGCTAAGGCGAATGTAACGGAGTTGGAGAAGCTGCGCGAAGTGCAGGGGCAGTTGCAGATGCAGGGGATCCATCCTGAGGCGTCGGTTGCGAACTTCCCATATTTGACGGCAAAGATGGCTCCGAAGGACATCGCGGCGCTGAAGAAGAGCTTCGCGCGGCAGGGATTTGTGGCCGAGATCGAGGCGCTGGAGGATGAAGCGAAGGCGTTTGCGACGGAGTTTTCGGGCAAGGGAGCGGCGACGCCGTCGCAGGCGTGGAAGTTGCTACATTCGGCTAAGCCGGAGTCGATTCTTTGGGTGGCACATACGTCGAAGAACGCGGGGATTCAGAACAAGTTCAAGGGGTTCTTTACGGAGTGGGCTCAGGCGAAGCAGAAGCTGCCTTACACGTTGATGCAGGAGATGCGGATCGTTCCTGAGCTGCCGGGATATAACGAATTGCTGGATAAGCTTTTCTTTGAGCTGATGGACGGGAAGCTGGGGACGGTTGAGGAGATGAAGGCCTACCTTGAACCGTATTCGCCACCGGCACCTCCTCCTCCGGTTCATCTGCGCAGGCCGCGTGCGGCGAAGAAGGATGCCAAGCCTGCGAAGAGCCGCAAGAAGGCGGCGGTGGAAGAGAATGGTGAGGGCGTGGAGGCGATCGCCGCTTCCGGTTCGGATGAGGTTTCAGCGAGTGCTCCGGTGCTGGCTAAGAATGGGGCTGGGGCAAAGGCTGCAGCTCCCGCAAAGAAGGCTGTGGCGCCTGTGAAGCCGGTTGCACCAGTTTCGAAGAATGGTGCTGCGGCGAATGGGAAGGCCGCCGCAAAGGCTCCTGTGAAAGTTGCTGCCAAGAGTGTGGCCGTGAAGGCTGTGGCGAAGAAGGCTCCAGCGAAGGCTCCAAGCAAGGCTCCGGTGAAGAAAGCTGTTGCGAAGGCTCCGGTGAAGGCCGCGGTTAAGAAGGCTCCGGCAAAAGCTGTGGCAAAGAAGGCGGCGGTGAAGAAGGCGTCAGCGAAGGCCCCGGCTAAGAAGGCTGCACCGGCCAAGAAGGTGGCGCCGGCAAAGAAGGTGGCTGCGAAAGCTCCTGCAAAGAAGGCTGCGGTCAAACATGCTCCGGCGAAGAAGGTAATCAAGAAGGCAGCGAAAAAAGGACGCTAAGTCGGGCGTCTTTTTTTGATGTCACGCGAGCGCGAAGGTGAGTTTGCGCTGTCGTCTGTTGTGTCTTTGTGAGTGGCCTTTCAAATCGGTGGGACAAAAATAAATTGTGCGTTTCTAAAACTTGGGTGAAAGCTCGCTGAGTTTTTTGCAGCGGGCGACAACTGGGTTGGCATAGGTGCATCTCACGTCCTGAGGTGACTTTTGATGGTGGTTGCGGTGTTGTTGGGGTCTGTGCGGAGCGACCGGATGGGTGAGCGTGCCGCCAAGTGGGTAGTGGCTCAATTGGAGAAACGAGGGCACGAGGCCGTGCTTGTCGATGCGGCGGAGTTGAAGCTACCGCTGCTGGACAGGATGTGGAAAGAGGTTAAGAACGATACTTCCGCGAAGCATGAGAAGTTGCGGGAAAAGCTGGCTCCGTTAGCGAAGCTGTATGCGCGGGCGGATGGTTTTTGCGTGGTGAGCGCGGAGTACAACCACTCGATTCCTCCAGGGATGACAAATCTGCTGGACTATTTTTTGGAGGAGTACTTCTTCAGGCCATCGGCGATCGTTTGCTATTCGGCCACACCCTATGGCGGCGTGCGTGCGGCGATGCAGTTGCGGGCGCTGCTGCCAGAGGTGGGGATGCCGACGATTCCTTCGCTTCAGCCGATTCCGTCTGTTGGGAGTTCCCTGAGCGAAGAGGGAGTTGCTCTGACGCAGGAGTTGGCAGAGAAGAGCGGGAAGTTCTTTGATGAGTTTGACTGGTACATGCGTGCGATGAAGGCCGAGCGTGCCAAAGGTGTGCTTAGCTGAATTGGCGACTACGCGAAGCCGCTTACTTGCTGCATTGGGAGTGAGTTTGTGAACTTACGTAGTCGAGCGCTTATGGTCCATGTAACGCGTCATCTCGGAGCTGGGGACGGCGTCGGACGCGAAGTTGAAAGTGCCATGATCTTTCACTTCGCGTGCTGCTCGTAGAAATGCTCCGAGAGCGGCGCGGGCGAAGGCTCCGCCTACACTGATTCTTTTAACTCCGACGGTGGCGAGCTGCTCAACAGAGAAGGTCGCTCCTTTCAGCCCCATTAGGACGTTGACCGGTTTGGAGACGGAGGCGCAGACCTCTCGGATTGCGTCGAGAGTGGGGAGTCCGGGCGCGTAAAGAACGTCAGCACCGGCGTCGGCAAAGGCCTGAAGGCGGCGGATGGTGTCTTCGAGATTGGGTTTGCCGTGAAGGAAGTTTTCTGCTCGTGCGGTCAGGAAGAATTGGTGGCGGCTGGCCGTCTCAGATGCTGCCGCGACCCGGTCTGTCGCGTGTTGCAGCTCATAGATAGGGTCGGATGGATCACCTGTGGCATCTTCGATGGATCCGCCGGCGAGTCCGGCTGCGGCGGCGAATCGAATGGTCTCGGAGCAGCTGTGGGGCGAATGTCCGAATCCGTTCTGAAGGTCAGCTGAGACGGGAAGATCAGTCGCTTTGACGATCACCGCGGCATTCTGCAGGATGTCGTCGCGGGTTATTTCTGGTGCGGAGTCGCGATGTCCGACGGAGAACGCATATCCGGCGCTGGTGGTGGCGAGAGCTTCGTAGCCGAGCGTGGCGAGAATCTTTGCGGTGCCGGCATCCCAGGGGTTGGGAATCACGAAGGCTCCTGGGCGCTCATGAAGCGCTTGAAAGGCTTTGTATCTCTGCTCGCGTGTCATTTCGGGTGGTCTTCCTGGCGAAGGGATTTTTTCAAAGGTTGCGGGAGGCTAGCGATAGCGTTTGAAGAGGGCGACTGTACCTACGAAGAGGCCGCCGGCGGTGAGAGTCATCAAAATGATGGCGTGGCGGTAGGCGGCCTGGGTTTTAGGTGGAGTGGCGGCGGTGTTGTCCTGGCATTGCGTGCAGCCCTGGGGATGGGCGGGTAGAGGACTTGCGAGAGACGCGGCAAAGAGAATGGCGGTGATGAGAGTTCTTCGCGGTTTGAAGGTGCTCATTGGAAGAAGACTAGGAGGGTAAAGAGAAAGAGCCAGAGGAGGCCCATGGCGTGCCAGTACCAGGCGGCGCCGTCGACCAAGATCTGGCGGTTTTCGAGCTGGCGAGAGACGTAGAGACCAGTGAAGGCGGCGAGAAGGGCGGCGATTCCAAGGAAAAGGTGAATGGCGTGGACGCCAGTGATGAGGTAGAAGAAGTGGCTGCTCTGGTTGGTCTTGAAGAAGACGTGTTGGCGGGCCAGTTGGCGCCACGCAATCCACTGACCTGTGAGGAAGAGTACGCCGAGACCAATGGTTGCGGAAAGCCAGGGGAGAGCGCGGCGGGTGATTGGTTTGCCGAGGCCAAGCCACTCGTCCATGACGTCGGTTTCGCGGAACATGTTGCGGCGGGCGAACTCGATTGTGCCGGAGCTAAGGAGCAGTACGACGGTGTTGAGCCACAGGATGGGCGGGATCGTGGTGGGGAGCCATTCGTTGACGTAGTGGTTGTAGGCGTCGAAGTGGCCGGTGGACTGGTTGACGAAGAAGGTGCTGACGATGGCGACGAAGAACATGAGGTCGCTGGCCAGGGCGAAGAAGATGCCCATGCGATAGCGATGGAGGCGCTCGTAGGGGCCGCGTCGACCGTGGGGACGCTCGTTCCAGTTGTCGTTGTCGCCACCGCCGCCGGTGCGTTTGTCGGTAGGTGGACGGCGGCCTGCGCCGTTGTCGTGATCTTCAACGCGTCGTTTTCGTTCCTGCTCAGTTTTATTTGGAGTGATGATAGCCGGCATGAAGTTGCCCTCTGGGTCGACGCGTTGTGGACAGCTTACTCCGGTTTTGAGTCTGTGGCATTTGCAATTTCGCCCTGAGCGAAAGAGACGGGTGCCCATTGCGGCAGGAAGGAAATTTCAACCTTGTTGGATTGATAGTGGCATGGCATTCGGTGGACGGAAATCTCTGATGTATCGGATGCGGATGACGGGGTGAAAGGATTCATGGTCGGGTGCCATTCGAGTGTGGTGGCTTGCCATGGATTAGACGACGCGAAGTTTCCTTTGTACAGAGTGCGTGCGAGATTTATGAGAAAGAGTAGCTGGCCGGCGGCGAGGAAGAAGGCCGCGTAGGTGATGAAGCGGTTTAGGGGCAGAGTGTGGGAGAGTAAGGCGCCGGCTGGGCTTAGGGAGCCCCCAGGACCGGGAATTCCGGTGAGCTGGGCGTAGTGGCGGGGTTCGCCGGCCAGACCGGTGAGGTGCATGGGGAGGAAGACCGCGTAGGCTCCGATGAGGGTGCACCAGAAGTGGAGGTGGCCCAGCGGCTCGGACAGGAGGCGGCCGGGGTGGCTGCGGGTGGCGGTGAGGAGAGGGAACCAGTAGTAGGTTGCGGCGTAGAGGCCGAAGATGCCGGCCATCGCCATGATGAGGTGGAAGTGGGCGACGACGAAGAAGGTGTTGTGGAGGTACTCGTCGAGGATAGGCTGGGCGAGGATGGGGCCGGTGAGGCCTCCGGTGATGAAGAGGCTGACGAAGCCTAGGGCGAAGAGCATTGGGGTTTTGTATGAGGGGCGGGAGCGCCAGGTGGTGGCGAGCCAGCTTAGGACTTTGGCGGCGGCTGGGAGCGCGATGGCCATGGTGGAGATGGAGAAAGCAGAGCTGGCGAACGGGTTGAGGCCGGCGACGAACATGTGGTGTCCCCAGAGGAGGATGCCGAGGAGGCCGATGAGGAGGGTCGTCACGATCATGGTGCGGTAAGCGAAGACGCGGCGGTGGCTGAAGTTCGCCAGCAGCATGGAGGTGAGGCCCATGCCGGGGAGGATTGCGATGTAGACCTCGGGGTGTCCGAAGAACCAGAAGAGATGGAGCCAGAGGAGCGGGCTGCCGTTGCCGCCTTGGTGCAGGACGCCGTTGACGAGGTCGCCGTTGGGGAGGAAGAAGCTGGTGCCGGCGTGGCGGTCGCAGAAGAGGAGCAAGATCGCTGCGAGTAGGACGGAGAAGGCGATGATGCTGAGAAGAGCTGCGGTGAACCAGCCCCAGACGGTGAGGGGAAGACGTTCCCAGGTCATGCCGGGGCAGCGGTTGCGGAGGATGGTGGTGAGGGTGTTGATGGAACTGGCGGTGGAGGCGATGGCGAAGAGGGCGATGGAGGCGAGCCAGAGATCCATGCCGAGGGCTTGACCGGGGCCGGCGCTGGGGACTGCACTTAGAGGTGGGTAGGCAGTCCAGCCGGAGATGGCGGCTCCGCCGGGGGCGAAGGTGGAGCAGAGAAGGGTGATGAGGGCGATGGCGGTGAGCCAGAAGCTGGCGGCGTTGAGGCCGGGGAAGGCCATGGTGCGTGCGCCGATCTGGGCGGGGAGGATGAGGTTGCCAAAACCGGCCTGGGGCGCAGTGGTGAGGACGAAGAAGAGCATGACCGTGCCGTGGATGGTGACTAGCGCGAGGTAGTCTTCGGGGAGGATGAGGCCGTGCAGTGGAAGTGGCCAATCGGGCCAGACGAGGTGGATGCGCATCAGCAGCGAGAGGGTTGTGCCGATGATGACCGAGACGAGCGCGAGGATCAGGTATTGGATTCCGATGGTGCGGTGATCGGTGGAGAAGATGCGAGAGAGTATGGGGTGTGGCTTAGGGGTCAATTTGCGTGGCCCGTGGGATCGCGTTGGGGGGACGTTGGAGTGCGGGGTCATTGGGCCGCCTTTTGTTGCGTGGCGAGCCAGTTTGCGAATTGGTCGGGCGGGAGGATGCGGAGCGTGGCGTTCATCCGGTAGTGGCCGAGGCCGCAGAGTTGGGTGCAGAGGATCGCGTAGGTGCCGGGGGTGGTGGGGGTGAAGTGGAGGTGGATGGTTTGGCCGGGCACGGCGTTCTGCTTGAGGCGCATCTCGGGGATGGAGAAGCCGTGGATGACATCCTGGGCGTTGAGGCGGAGGTCGACCTCGCGGTTGGCGGGGAGGACGAGCTGGGAGGAGACATGGTCGTCGGCGGAGTGAGGATCTTTGGGGTCGACGCCGAGGGGGTTGCCTTCGCCGGGTGCTACCAGGTTGGGGTGGGTGAGGCCGAAGGTGGCGTCAGGGCCGGGATAGCGGAAGTACCAGGCGAACTGGACGCCTGTGGCCTCGACTTGGAGGGCTGTAGGGGAGGCTCCGGTGTAGCGAGCGGCGGCCCAGAGACGTTCGGCCTTGACGGTGAGGGTGGCGAAGAGCAGGGCGAGGGCGGCGAGTGGCAGGTATTCGATGCGCCAGAGATGGTTTGGAGCAGAGTGACGGCGAGCGAGGAGGCCGGTGAAGAGGATCAGATGGGCCAGGGCGAGGAGGGCCAGGGCGATCCAGAGGTTGAGCAGGAGGTGATGGTCGAGCGCGGGTCCGTGTGCGCTGGCGTCTGCGGGCAAGGACCAGGGAAGTTGTGTTGCGGCGCTGGTGAAGCGGGACCAGATCACCTATGCAGGATATCTTGTCTGCGGTTTTGTCTGCGAGGCTGCGATTCTGGTGTTTTAACCGAGTTTTTGGAGGAGGTAGGCGTAGCTGAGCACGAAGATGATGACTGCGGCCATTCCGACCAGGAGCGGCGCCAGAAGACCGAGATCGATCGCCTGGACTACGTTGTCGAGCCGATTGCGTCTGTCAGCGAAGAGAACGGATGCCTCTTCGGATCTCTCTGGGTTCGAGACATCCGTCGTAGCTGAGGCGGAGCGCATGATTCGATGATAGTTACGACGGCCTAAAAAAATCGTAAAGATGGCTACGAATCGACGGTGGCGTGAGAGTGGACCCTGTGAGAGGCGATCAGGTCGAGGAAGAGCTGGTGGACGCGTAGATCGTGACCTAGTTCCGGGTGGAAGGTGGCGGCGAGGAGATGGCCCTGACGGACCAGGACAGGGAATTCGTCGCGGGTGGCGAGGGTTTCGACCTCGGGCCCGGTGCGGGTGATGCGGGGGGCGCGGATGAAGACCATCTCGAGGGGGGCGCCGGGGAGTTTGGTGGGGGCGGTGAGGATGGAGGAGTCGATCTGACGGCCGTAGGCGTTGCGCTCGATGGTGATGTCGAGGGCGGAGAGGGAGATTTGCGGGGGATTTTGTACGTCGTTCGCGAGCAGGATCGCGCCAGCGCAGGTGCCGAAGGTGGGGAGGGTGCGGACCAGGGAGCTGAGGGATTCGAGGAAGCCATTGCGCTCCAGGAATTTGAGCATGGTGGTGGACTCGCCGCCGGGGATGATGAGGCCGTCTACGCTGGGGGTTCCTTCGAGGGTGAAGAGTTGGTCCGGGGTGCGGATGAGGCGGGTGGTTACGTCGAGGGCGGCGAGGGTTTTGGCGTGGGCTTCGTAGGCGCCCTGGAGGGCCAGGATGCCAACGGTTGCGGAACTAGAAGCTGTGCGATTATTGGTCATGTGTACCCACCCCCTCCCCCTTATGTGGCTGTAAGTCTATTTTTATCATATACTTACAGGAATAAAACTTTTGTAAATTCGTCCAAGCAAAGGACTTATGGCCAAATTCTTCTCAGCAAAGGACTTAGAAGGAAGAGGTTCGTCGAGGATTCGTTTGGCAATCTGTTTTTTGCCACTCTTTCAGTATAGAAGAGTTGGGAGGGGAATGCGCCACGCGTAACTCTTTTTACGACAATGGTTTACCGCGGATGGGGGCTTGACAGGTTTTTAGTGAGCTGCGGATGAAGCAGAGTGAAGCAACACAGATGCCTGGGTGTGACGACAAAACGGTTCGAATAGGTTGCTGCTATTTGTTTTGGCGCATTTCGGCGGCGGAGTCGAGATCACGTTGCGTGAAGGCGAAGGCCTCGGGGAACTTTTCTCGCAGGGTTTGCGCGTTCGAAATGCCGGAGAAGGCGAAGACTTCCTGATTAGTGAGGCCGGGGATGAAATCAGGTTGCTTGCGATTTACAGTTTGCAACCAGAGACCGTAGAGCATGTGAAGGGCGTTGGCCTGCTCCAGCAGATCAATTTCCTGCACCACCTTTTCGGGAGCGAGTGTCGAGGGGTCGGAGGTCTGCGCGGTGTAAGCGGCAGCGCGAGCGACTGCGACGGCGAGGGCGTTGTAGCCATCCAAAGCACGGTTAAGCTCGAAGTAGGTTTCGGAGTTTTTGGTCACTTCCTCCCGAGGCATCAGGGAGAGGACGCTTGTCTCTCCAGCGGTGGTCCATGCAGACGTAGCGGGTTCAAAGACGTTCGGCGGAAAGAGCACGACGCCAGGAAGTTTTGCCTGCGGAGTTCCTGGATGTTGGCGAAGGTAGTTGAAGACGCGAAGATTGTTTTGGAAGATCGCGGCGATACCGAGGTAAGCTTCCGCGTTGCGACGGAAGGTCTCCCTGTTTAGTTGGCGCTCCTCCGCGAGAGCTTTCCGGGTCTCCGCAACTTCGTTGTGTTGATGGATGCTCTCGACGACCTGCTCGAGGCACACCGCAATGATTAAGCCGATGACGATGGTGGCGATGTGGATGAAAAAGTCTCGCCAGGTGTGAACGGCGTGGTCGGGCGAGTGTACGTCGAGCATGTGAGGATTCTCCGGCAGTTAGTTGCAATGGTAGCGGAGAGTGAATGGGGCAGATGAGCCATGAGTAACTCTTGTACGTGAGGTTTTTTGTGGCGAATGGGCGAGAGAGGTTTTCTTTGAAATGTGGATGGACGCCATAAGTTTCCGCTCAGTTTGTTGCCATAACACTTCCGAGCTCTGTCACGTTGACTCCGAAAAAGTGCGGAGCTTTTGGATCTTTCTGGCCGGCGAGCTATGGTGGTGCAGCTTGACGGGTGTCCGGAGAGCGGCTCTATGGGTGGCGCGCATCGTTGCGGATGAGCGGTTCGTCGGTACGGTCACCGAGACGAATCAAGGTGGACGGGGTGAATGTTGTGAGTTTGCCTTGGCTGGGTATTTCCGGTGCGGGTGAGAGCGAAGTTGTAGCAGATCGACTCTAATGTAAGCGTTCTAAGTGGTTCTCATTTTTGTGCGAGAAAGGCCGAATTCTCTCTAAGAATCCGGCCTTTCTCGCTTTTATTTGAAGGATCATAGCGGTTGTCGGCGCATTCTAGTTTAGTGAGCGCCGCTGGCGTGGAACATCTGGTTGACGGTGCGGATGAAGTGCTCCGAACCTGGCTTGGGAGGGACGCCGCCGGAGAGGATTTTCTCGTAGGTGACATCGCTGCCGTAGTAGGCGGTGGTGTCGTCGGTGTTCTGGTGGACTACGTCGCCGGTGAGGTCGATACCGGCGAAGATGCCTTTGTTGCGAGAGTAAGTGAGAAAGGCTGCGTTAGCTACTTCGGTGGTCGACGCTGAGGTGCTGCGTCCGACAGGGCCAGCCGCTACGGAGGCATCGCCGCCGAGCTTGACCTTGTCGTGGAGAAGGCGCTCGAAGGCATCGTGCGTGGTGCCAACGAGGACCAAGTCTGTTGATTGGCCACCGGCCTGAAGACCGAAGCTGGCGCCGGTGAGCTGGATGAAGACGGGAGCGCTCCAGCCGTGGCCGGTGCGGCAGCTAACTACGCCCTGGCCGTACTGCGCGCCTACGATGAAGGCTCCCTTCTTAAATCCGGGGACGACGGCGACGCAGGTGGCTTTGGCGGCGATGTCGTCAGGGATGCCTTTGTCGGGCGTGTCCATGAGCTCGTGAAGGACGAGGTGCGCGGCTTCGATGCGCTCATTGAGCTTTTGTACATCGGTCGCGGCCGAAGCGGCGACGGTGAGAGACATGGTTAGTGCTGCAGTGGTGCAGAGTATTTGAAAGAACCGCTTGTTCATCATATTTCTTTCTCCCTTGTTTCGCCGGATTTCAATATCCGAAATTCAATGACTGTGATGCGATGCATATGAAATCGGAGGAGTTGTGCAGGATGGTTGTGATTGATGAACACGATCGATAAATTTACGAAGAAAAATCGTCGGCCAAACGCAACTAATTTGGGAGATTGAAAGAAGACAGCGCCTCTACAAACATGTGACAAATGTTGTGTTGTGGGAGGGATAGTGTGGCTTTCCAGCGGGCTGAAGTCGGCTCGTCAAGGAGAACCATCGCTATGAAGAAGCAGAGCAGTACGATGTCGAATCCGCTGGATCGCCGCTCGTTTATGAGGGGCGGACTGGTGGCAGGGGGCGCAGCAGTAATGGGCGCCGGGCTATTGAGCAACAGCAGAGAGGCTGTGGCGCAGGACTATAACAACGGACGTGGTCTCAACCGAGGGGATGCAGCGATTCTTCGGTTTCTGGCCGCGGCGGAGCTGATCGAATCGGATCTTTGGACGCAGTATGCCGAGTTGGGTGGTCTGACGCCAGGCCAGAAGCCCGTAGAGGACATCCCAAACTTCACACCGATGAATACCTATCAGGGGTCATTGATGGCCCTTGATAGCGATGGTCCGCAGTACATTACCAGCAACACTCTGGATGAGGTCAGCCACGCAGAGTTTTTGAATGCGTATCTTGCATCGAAGGGAGCGGATCCGGTTAATCTCGATCAGTTCCGTACGCTTCAGGGAAGCAAGGCGACAGGCGCGAAGAACATCGGCCGGCTTACGAACCTGATGCACCTGAACGTCGATACGAGTTGGTTTACGCGTTATCGGAGCACGACGAACCCTGATGCCGGGGCGACGTTTCCGCAGGCTGTTACGATCACAAACCGCAGTGCGATTCCTGTGACGAATGCCGACTTCAACAATCCGAATCATATTCAGGTGATCGCCAATATTGCGGCGTTTCACTTTGGTTCGATCGAAGCCGGCGGTTCGAGCCTCTACGCTAGCCTATCGCAGAAGGTTTCGAGCGCAGAGGTGCTGGAGATCACGCTGGGCATCGGCGGCGATGAGATTGCGCACTTTCTGGAGTGGGTCGACTTCGCGGGTAATGGATGCCAAACGCCGGTTGCGCCTGTGACGGATAATGGGCTGACGTTTCCTAACTTGTTCGCGAACCCGGGCACACCCGAATTTCAGCCGAACCTGATCTTCCCGGTGCCTGCTGAGTTCATAAGCCCGAACCTCCCCCTGTGCGCGACCATTCGACCTTTGACCGACAAGTTTGCCGGACCTAAGGCTGCGGTCGCATCTTTGACTGGTTCGGGACTTTTTACCGGGCAGAGCAATGGGTTCTTCGCTACGCTCGAGATTCTTGCCGATCAAGCTGAAGCTGCGAGTCGTTTCTAATCGTCAGCTGATCTTTTGAGTGCTTAAACCAATGGAGCTCTGAGGCTTCTGAAGTATTTCCTTCAGGAGACCGGAGCTCCTTTTTCCGCACGTAACAGGGGCTTGGCGGCGGTACATCCTTCGTGGGATGGGTTGGAAGGCGAAGATCGTTTATACCGGAGATGTGTTAGATCTTCGGGCCAAAGTTTGGGTGTGTGTCGTGCCGTTGTTGATGGGGTTGCCGGTGAGGGCATCGGTACCATCCGCGGTTTCTGCGTGTAGATTTGGTTCGACGGTTCCGGAAGAGATTGTTGTCACAGAGCCGGTCGATAGCGACGCTGCGATGCGTGAGAGTCTCAGGCGCGACGCGGCGGATCATCCGGGTGATTTCGTCGTGTTTCTGACGCGGACGGGTGCGGACCATTTTGTGAAGGATCACCGGGATGATGTCGAACGCGAGACGAACAGCAGGGTCGTGTTGCGGGGGATCGTGGGGTACTGGCAGGGGAAGACGCTGGTGGTGCTGCCGTGGGCTCCGTTGAAGAATTTTCAGTAGTCGTTCGCCGTAGCTTGGAACGATTTTCGGCAACTCTCCAAACAGATTTGGTGGATCGTAAGAAGTGCGGCTGTGTTTTACCAGCCGCGGGTTTGCATGAGGTCTCGCTCTTCGATCGCTGCTGCTGCCAGACCCTTCATCGAGCCTATGACGGCTTCGCTGGCTTCGGCGACGATCTTGGGGTCGTTGAAGTGGGTGGTGGCGATGACGATGGCGCGGGCGCGGCTGACGGCCTCTTCGCGCTCCTTCGGATCATTTTCGACGTCGAGTGGGGTGGCGCGCTCCTTCATGAAGATGCCCGAGCCTACGAAGATTGTTTCGGCGCCTAGCTGCATCATCAAGGCTGCGTCGGCTGGGGTCGCTATGCCGCCTGCGCTGAAGTTGGGGACTGGGAGCTTGCCGGCTTTCGCGACCATGCGGACGAGTTCGTAAGGGGCGCCGTGGACCTTGGCGGCGTTGTAGAGTTCTTCGTCGCCGAGGACTGTGAGGGCTTTGATCTCGCGGACGATCTGGCGCATATGCTGGACGGCGTGGACGACGTCGCCAGTACCAGGCTCGCCTTTGGTGCGGATCATCGCTGCGCCTTCGGCGATGCGGCGAAGGGCTTCGCCTAGGTTGCGTGCGCCGCAGACGAAGGGAGTGGTGAAGGCGTGCTTGTCGATGTGGAAGGTTTCGTCGGCGGGGGTGAGGACTTCGGACTCGTCGATGAAGTCTACGCCGAGATGCTGGAGGACCTGGGCTTCGGCGAAGTGGCCGATGCGGGCCTTGGCCATGACGGGGATGGAGACGGCACCGATGATCTGCTTGATGAGCTTGGGGCTGGCCATGCGGGCGACGCCGCCTTCGGCGCGGATCATGGCGGGGACGCGCTCGAGCGCCATGACGGAGATGGCTCCGGCCTCTTCGGCGATGCGGGCTTGCTCAACGTTCATGACGTCCATGATGACGCCGCCTTTGAGCATCTCGGCGAGGCCGAGCTTGAGGCGGAGGGACGGGGGGCCGAAGTTTCCGTTGCCGTTGAGGGTGGGGTCTGCCATGGTGTCTCCTTGCTTCTTTACTTGATTCGTATGTTGCTGTGCGCGGGCGGTGGCGCGCTGGTGTGGCTTATGTCCGCAAGACTTTTAAGTTTAGCAGTTTTGTGCTGAGGTGATTGGGTTGTGTTTGGGTGTTATTGCGGATGGTTTGAAAGTTCTTCTGCATGCGAACCACTAGAATGAGGATATGGAGATTAAACGCATCGGTTCGCAGCCCTCGGGCAAAGGTCCGGCAGAGTGGTTTACCGGCACGGTTCGGATTGACCCGCTCTTTCAAGCGCCCGATCCGGCATCTGTTGCCGGCGCCAGCGTCACGTTCGAGCCGGGAGCGCGTACTGCGTGGCATACGCATCCACTCGGACAGACTCTGATTGTGACTGCGGGCTGTGGATGGGTTCAGCGGGAGGGTGGCGCGGTTGAGGAGATTCATCCCGGAGATGTGGTTTGGTTTGCGCCGGGAGAGAAGCATTGGCACGGGGCTACACCGACTACAGCGCTGACGCATATCGCGATTCAGGAGCGATTGGATGGCAAGGCGGTGGAGTGGATGGAGCACGTGAGTGAAGATCAATACCGGCGGTGAACCACTTTGTGGGTGCGCACCCCTTCAGGTCGATGAGGATCTTCGTGCAAACCAACGAAGGATATGGCGAGGCCGTTAACGAGTTTGAGGCTTTTGGGTTGGATTTAGCTGAAAATTCAACGGTGGTTTATCCGGATCCGAGGGTTGCAGGCTCAAGCTTCGCATAAGGGGCGGTGTGTGCCCTGACGGAGGCTCCTGAATGGTTGGTCAACTGACGATCGTGATTCCTGCCAAGAATGAAGTGGCGATGCTGCCGAGGTTGCTGGAGTCTCTTTGTGAACAGGACTATGTGGGGATGGCGGGGACGCGCGTGCTGGTGGCGGATGCGGGTTCGACTGATGGGACTGTTGAGGTGGCGCTGGGATTTCGCGATCGGCTCGCCGTAGAGGTTGTGCCGGGTGGGTTGCCTTCGGTAGGGCGCAACGCTGGAGCGAAACTGGCTACGACGAAGTACGTGCTGTTTCTAGATGCGGATGTGGAGCTGCCGGAGCCGACGTTGTTGCGAAGGGCGCTTTGGCGGATGGAGCGGCGAGGATTGCATCTGGCGACTACCAACATTGCTTGCCGGCAGGGTAGTTTTTTCGATGATCTGCTGTACGCAGGAAATAACCTGATGCAGAGGGTGGGATCGTTTACCAAGCCGTTTGCGACGGGAATGTTCATGTTGTTTGACCGCGAGGTTTTTTGGGCGCTGGGTGGATTCAACGAGCGGGCTCTGTTTGCGGAGGACTATCTGCTGTCGAAGGGCGTGGCGCGGCAGCGGTTTCGCATAGTGCGCGGACGGGTGCTGACGACGAATCGGCGATTCCAGAAGCTGGGGCACTGGCGGATGGTCTGGATGTTCTTCAAGACGATGGTGCATACCTGGGATGAGGAGTATTTTCTTGAGGACCAGGGGTACTGGGGTGAGGCGGGGTAGGGCGTTGTCCTGCCGGACGGGCCCACTTCGCGTGGGGCGGCCACTTCGTGGCTTGTGTACTCTTTCTGGGCGGGTGGACGGCTTGGTCCGGCCGTTGGCCGGAGATTAGGCTTCTGGTGGCGTGATGCCGGCGGCGAAGAGAAGTTTTTCATCGATGGCGATGAAGAGGCCTTTGCTGCGGGCCAGGACCGTGCCGTCAGGGTGTTGGATTTCGGCCTGATGGAAGAGCTTTCGGCCTGGTGTGCCGTCTTTCGCGGGGCGGTTGAGATGACGACCGATGAGTACGAGCGGTTGGTATAGCGGGACGGGACGAAGGTAGTCGATCTCCATGTGGCGAGTCATGGCGAGGACGTTGAGGGGGCGATTGAGCTTGCTCATGGCTTCGTCGAGCAGGGCGGCGACGATGCCTCCGTGGATGTAGCCTGGGGGGCCTTCGTGCATGCGGTCGAGTTGGAAGTGACAGGTGGCTGTGATGGCTTCGGGGTTTGAAGTGTCGGTGGTGAAGGCGAGATGGAGGCCCTGTGGGTTGGCGGGGCCGCAGCCGAAGCAGTGGTTGGCGCGCTCGTCGATGGTAGGGTTGCCATCCATCGAGTTGGGGGTGTGGCGGGCGGTGTCGGGTGTAGTCATCGCTTCCTCTGTTGCACGTAGCCCATTGTAGCGAAAAAATGAATAGCCATTCATTTTTAAAATGAACGTTCAAAGTTCACTTACCGTGAGATTTCTTATGCGCTGGGCTAGGGGGTCTCTTCAGCAGCTCGTTTAAGCGCTAAGAGCCACTGGTTACCGGCTTCGGTGAGTTTTTCGGAGGGATAGAGTTTAGCCATCAACGGCCCGTCCATCGACTCTTTCATGAGGATCAAGGTTTGATTGCCGGGTTGGGGCTGCAACTCCCAAACGTGGACCGCTTTGGCCGTCAACGCGGTGCCAGTCCAACTCAGGCGACGTTCCGGTTGGAATAATTGCACCTGAGAGTGAATGTCTGTACCGCCCGTCTTCCAGGAGAAGCGTGTGCCATTCTCCAGTGGTCCCTCTACGGTCACGCTGTCGATCTGCTTCGCCCATGTGGGCCAGGAGGGTGCGCCGATCAGAAGTGCCCACACTTTTTCGGGTGGCGCCGCGATCTTGATCTGGAGATGAGTTGTTACCGGCGCGTCTTCATGGATGGAGCCGACCGCAGAGAGTCGATTCAGTGTGGTCAGCGAATCTCCGCAACCAACTATTGTCAACACTCCCGAGAGAAGCGATACAGCTCCGAGCGTCTTTCGCATACTTTTGCGTTGTCCTCATGCAGCCAGAATGGTCCCTGCCACTCGAGATACGCAACCGTTGCTGAACGGTTCAATTTGGCGACTTCGCCGAATGGCGAGTGGCGACTCTGCATCGTCGGAGATGGCGGTTATGTTGAAGTGGGTTCGCCGACGAAGACTAGGCAGTCGTTCGGGTCGGAGATGTGGAATTCCGTCATGCCGTAGTCGCGGTCGAAGAGGTCTCGAATGCGGTAGCGGTCTTTGAGGGTCTTTACATGCTCCCAGAGCGGGTGGATGTTGGAGACTTCGATATAGATCTCGGTGTGGCCGCGAACACATAGCATGACATCTTCGGAGGCTGCCTTTTGGAAGTGGATGGTTTGGCCATCTCGTTCGACGATGGAATATGCCGGCGACTTCACGATCGGTGTGAAGCCGAGAATTTCTTGATAGAAGGCAACGGTTTCTTGCATGTCGAGCACTGCCAAGATGGGGCTGATCTTCTTCACCGCTGTTGCATTCGGCATTGTCGGCCTCCAGGGCTGCGACCGAGTGTCTTATTTTTCAGTGAAGACTGATTTAGGAGCTTTCAGTATTCTGAAGGCCCATAGAGTCATCAGTTCGTAGAAAAAGAAGAATATGGACGCAACGAAGATAGAAATAACGATTATCCCGATTGATAGGTGGGGCGTCGCCATGTATTTATCGAAGCGGTGTTCTTCGTAAGCGATAAAGGCGTCGTGGCCATGTCGACCCCACATCGCATAGCCGTAATTGATGAATATTCCTAAGAACGCTCCCATGACGATTGCAGCGATCATTTTGCAAGTGAGATGACGGTTCATTTGGCCTCGTCTCCAAGTCTTCTCTGCAGAGTCGCGCCAGTTTACCTTACGCGGTGACGGTATTAGGTCGTGCAGACCTCGATGATGCCGGGGCCGAATTTTTCGATCTTATCGAGGCCGAGGCCGTGGACGGATTTAAGTTGGGTGAGGTTTTGTGGGCGGGCGAGGACGATGTTGCGGAGGGTGGTGGAGGCGAGGACGAAGAAAAGGGGGAGGCCGAGACGCTCGGACTCGGACTTGCGCCATTCGCGGAGACGCTCGTCGAGAGCTTGTTGGTCGGGGGTGAGGGATTCGTTGGGCTCGGGCGTGGTGGCGCGTTGGCGGTGGAATGTTTCGGTGATACTGGGGGTCGCGCCACTCAAAGCAAAATGCGGGGGTCTCTCCACTTCCCGTTCGACTCGTTTCACTCGCTCAGGTTCCGGTCGAGATGACAATTCTTTTGAGTGTTGTTGTGTCTCGTGATTTTGAGTTGAGAATTCTTTGCTGATGCGAGGAGCTGAGGATTTTGGAGCGGAAGTAATGGAGCGTGAAGGTGCGATGTCGCGAGAGTTGGAAGAATCGATGACGCCGCTTTCCTTGCCGGCTTCGGCTCGACAGAGGGCGATGATGTTGGCGCCGAGACGGTCGGCTTTTTCCTGGCCTATGCCGGAGACGGTCAAAAGCTGAGAGATAGTTTTGGGACTGGCGATGACGAGGTTGTGGAGGACGCTGTCGGAGAAGACCATGAAGGCGGGTTTGCCGGATTTGGCGGCTTCGGTCTTGCGCCACTCGCGGAGGTTGGCTTCTAGGGATTTTTGTGTGGGGGTGTAGGCGGCGGTGGTTTGTTCGCGCTCGGCTTTGAGGGAGGCTTTGGAGGGTTTGGTGGTGTTGCTTGGTTTTGATTTTTTGCGGGAGGTGGTGGTGGCTTGGCTGCTCTCTTTGAGGAGGAGGTCGGGTGGGAGGGGGCCGGTGAGGGTGCGGCCTTCGTGGGTGAGGGCGGCTTTCTTGTAGGTGACTACGTTGCCTTCGGGGTTGGTCCACTGGTCGGTGATCAGCGTGATGAGGCCAGAGCGGGTGAGGGCGTCGAGGAGAGTGTCGAAGACTTTGCGATCGGCCGCGGGAGTGTTGCGGAGGGCGGAGGTGGAGAGCTCGGTGTGGAGTTTGCCGGTGGCTCGGGTTTGGCCGTCGAGTGTGCGGAGGATGGCGCGGAGTTGGCGGTCCTCTTCGGTGGTGGGTTGACGGAAGGTTTGCGCGGTGGCGCTTTGGGGGGAGCAGAAGTCGCAGTGGCCGCAGGGGCGGAGGCCGTCGTCGGTGTCGCCGAAGTGCTGGATGAGAGCGGCCATGCGGCACTGCGCGGACTCGGCGAACTGAACCATGCGATCGATCTGGGAGCGGCGGAAGTTGATCTGTTCGTCGTAGCCTTTGCGCCAGGCGGCGCTGCGGGGGGCGTCTTCGGCGGCGCGGACGTTGCCCCCCATGTCGATGTTGGCGGCGCCCTGGGCGATGAGTTTTTCGACGGCCTTGTCGAAGGTCTCGGCTTCCATCTGGAGGCGCTGACGGAGGAGGTCGGGCATCTGGTAGTCGCCGGTGAGAAGGGCGGCAACGCGGGTGAGATCGGTGATGGCGGGGTAGTCGCGCTCGAGGAAGAAGTCGTGCATCTTGCGATCGGCGAAGGAGTGTAGGAGCACGGTGCGGGAGGGTTTGCCATCACGCCCGGCACGGCCGATCTCCTGGTAGTACTGCTCGACGGAGCCGGGGAGTGCGGTGTGAACTACGGTGCGGACGTCGGCTTTGTCGATGCCCATGCCGAAAGCGATGGTGGCTACGACTACTTCCAAATTGCCGGAGAGAAAGTGACGTTGGACGCGCTCGCGTGTGGCAGGGTCGAGGCCTGCGTGGTAGGCGGCTGCGCTTCCTCCGAGTGTGGAGGCGAGTTCTTCGGCTGCTTTGCGTGAAGGCGCGTAGACGATGGCGGGGCGGTTGGATTTTTCTTTGAGGAGGTTGGCGGTGAATTCGTTGCGGCGGGGTTTGGAGAGCTCGACGACTTCGATGGCGAGATTGTGGCGACGGAAGCCGTGGATGAAGAGGTCGGGTTGAGTGAGCTTGAGCTGGGTGATGATGTCGCGCTGGACGGTGGGCGTGGCGGTGGCGGTGAGGGCGATGACAGGTGCGGGGCGGAGGGCGGGGAGGAAGTCGCCGAGGGTGCGGTAGTCGGGACGAAAGTCGTGGCCCCAGGCCGAGATGCAGTGGGCTTCGTCGATGGCGATGAGAGACGGCTTGCGGCGAGCGAGCATCTCGGGGAAGTTGGGGACGCGCATGCGCTCGGGCGCGATGAAGAGGAACTGGAGAGTGCCGTCGAGATAGTCACGGCAGGCCTGACGGGCTTCGTCGCGGGAGAGGCCGGAGTGGATGCGGGCGACGCGGAGACCGGCCGCGGTGAGCTTGGTGGCCTGGTCGTCCATGAGCGCGATCAAAGGGGAGATGACGAGTGCGGTGCCGCCGCGGGCGATGGCGGGGAGCTGGTAGCAGAGGGATTTTCCTGCTCCGGTGGGCATGACGAGCAGAACGTCGCGGCCATCGGTGGCGGCGCGACAGACAGCCTCCTGGTTGGCGCGAAACTCTGCGAAGCCGAAGGTTTGATGGAGGAGGGTTTCGAGGTTCATGCTGCTAGATCGAGTTTCGCATAATCTTCGCGTGAGGGCGAAGTCGTCTTGCGCGGCTAGAGGTAGACAGTTTGAGTCCTGGAGTTCGCGAGATGGAGCTAGAAGATCTGGAAGTTCACTTCTACGTTCAACCGATACGGAACAGGAGTGTCGCGGTAGGTTGCAGGAGTGAACCGATACTGCGCCACGGCTTTGACTGCTTGCTGGTCGAGGGTGAAGGCTGCTTCTCGATCCTTTTTTGACACCGTATCGGCGATCGATTTCACAACGTGTATGTCAGTTGCGGTGCCGTTCGTGGCCACGATCAGGGAGACCACGCAGTTGCCTCCAATCTTTTTCTTTCTTGCCTTCTCAGAGAACTCTGGCTCGACGGGGAGGATGAGCTTCGGAGGCGTCACTCCGTCTCCAGCGTGATAGATGCCGAAGAAGTCTGGATTGGGAAGTGACTGTTTGGGATTTGCTTGTGGGTCTGGTTTCTTGCTCGCCGCGGACGATGCGGCGGTCGGAGATTGTTGCGCGGGAGCCAAGGCTGGGTTCGCGATGGCAGTTTGGAGCGTGAGTCCGATGAAGAACGCTATGACGCTGAGCTTGGTAGCGGTCATGGTTGTCGTCCGAAAAAAAATCAGAGAGAGTAGCACGTATTGCGCGATTCCGAATGTTTTCAATTCTCAGCTTGGCATGAGTAGAGTACAGCCTGAAGGTGGGCGGCTCGATTCACTAAAACGATTAAATAATGGACTTTTCTCGTAGGGGTCTGTAGAAAGTTGACACGTTTATGACGGGTTCAATTTTGCAGACGAAAGATTCCGGGGTTGGTGTGCGCGACGCCAGATTGATGTCTCTCGACGTTTTGCGCGGCTTGACGATAGCTGGAATGATTCTGGTGACCGATCCCGGGACTTACAGCGCGGTGTATTGGCCGTTGCTGCATGCGCAGTGGAACGGTGCGACGCCGACTGACATGATCTTCCCGTGCTTTTTGTTTATGGGCGGGGTGGCGATTACGCTTTCGTTCGCGGCGAGGATGGAACGTGGGGCTGACCGCGTTGCGCTTGCCCGGCATATCGCGGTGCGCTGCGTTGTGCTCTTCGTGATCGGCCTGCTGGTGAATGGGTTTCCTGACTACGATCTGCATACGATGCGTATTCCGGGGATTCTGCAGCGCATTGCGATCTGCTATTTATGCGGCGGCCTGATCTATCTGTGGTGTAGCGGCGATGGGAGATTTCGTGGGCGCGGCAGTTGGATGATCGGAGCCGTGACGGTTTGTATTCTTGGCGGGTACTGGGCGGTGTTGAAGCTTGTGCCAGTGCCTGGGTTTGGAGCGGGCCGGCTGGATTCGGTGGGGAACGTTGCGGCTTGTGTCGACCGTGCCGTGATGGGCACGGGGCATATGTGGGCTTACGGGACTACGCCCGGCCATGGGGTGACGTATGACCCTGAGGGGATACTTTCGACGGTTACTGCGTTGGCTACGCTATTGATCGGCGTGCTTGCGGGGGAGTGGATGCGCGGCAGACGCTCGGATGAGAAAAAGTCTCTGGGGCTGGCATTGGCTGGGTTGGTGCTTGTATTGGCGGGGTGGTTTCTGCAGCCGTGGCTTCCGATCAATAAGAAGATTTTGACGAGCACGTTTGCGCTGTTCAGCAGTGGGGTAAGTCTGCTGGCTTTTTGCGTGTGCTTTGTGATGCTGGATATAAGGCGGTGGCGTTGGTGGGCTGGGCCTGCGCTGATCTTTGGCACCAATTCGATCTTTGCCTTTGTGCTTTCGAACGTGATTACCACGCTTTCCGACCGTATTCATGTGAGGGTTGGTGGCGCTGACTTGAGCCTGCATGCGTGGGGATACCAGCACGGATTTGCTTCGTGGATGCAGCCGATCCATGCGTCTCTGGCGTATGCCATTACGATCGTCTGTCTGAATTTGGCGATTGTTGGTCTGCTCTACCGGAAGCGGATCTTCCTGAGGATTTGACATCGCAGATTGGTGAGGTAGAGGGATCCATAAAGCTCTTTGCATCAGAAGATTTCTTCTGCTGCGGCGTCAAGCGGACTTAGAGCAGTAGCCTCCTGTTTCTGAAACAGGTTCGATGTAATCGATTGGCGTAGAATTCAGCGCATCTTTCGACATGGGTATTCAATCAGATAGTAAACAGAAGTAGGAGGATCAAAATGTATCTGATTTTGATTTGTGCAGTTGGGGGATTGGTCCTGTTGTTCGGGCTTTTGAGGATGAGGCAGTTGCGCAATAGGCGTGAACTGGAGGAGCACAGCATCGACGCCGACTCTCTCCGGCAATTGATGGAAGAAAATGCGGATATTCTGCTGTTCGACGTTCGGCAACCGCTAGATTTGCTGGCGCATTCGGAGATTATTCCAGGCGCGAAGAGGCTTCCACCTAAGGAGGTGCTCCACGAGGCTTCGCTGATTCCGAAGGAGAAAGAGTCGGTGATTTATTGCACCTGCGTCAGCCAGAGCACGAGCCGGATGATTCTCGAAAGAGCATTGAAGCTCAACTTTACGAAGATCAAATTTCTGAAGGGTGGCCTGGATGCATGGAAGGCGAAGGGATATCCGGTCGAGCGTTACACGACGCCGTTCCATCTTGATACGGCGTAAGTAACACCGAAGTATTAGCACCGGAGACGCGGAATTGCGGCTTTGTGGAGGCGGTCGGAAAGGTATGATGATCGCGTCGACAAAGCTGCAATTTGTTTTGGATTGTGTCTGATTTTGGATACCGTTCCCGGAGAATTGAATTGACTCAGACCGAGGCTTCGAAGTTTCTGGTATCTCGGATGCCATACGCTGTTGTTGCATTGATGGTGGTGTTGATGTCGGTGCCTGCATTCTCTCAGGCAGCCGAGAGTAGGCAACATGCTGGGGAAGCCGAGCCGAAGAAAGAAGAGCCGAGCGTTCCTATTCCTGCAGAGGCCGGTTCGATAACGAAGCATGAGTGGGCCGCAGGCGGGCGGATGGTTCATTACACGGCGACTGCGGGAAATCTGCTGATACGAGATGATCAGGATAAGGCGAATGGAAGTATCTTCTATGTGGCTTACACGGAAGATGGGGTGGATGCGAAGAGCCGGCCGATCACCTTTTTCTATAACGGCGGACCGGGCGCAGCGTCGATCTGGCTTCACATGGGATCGTTTGGGCCGGTGCGGGTGGTGACGCAGAGTCCCGAGGCTACAGGGCCGGCGCCGTTTGAGTGGGTGCAGAACCAGTACAGCCTGCTCGATAAAAGCGACCTGGTGTTTATCGATGCGCCGCTGACGGGGTTTTCGCGTGCGGTTGGGAAGGGAACGATCAAAGACTTTGCTGGGACCGATCAAGATATCGCGGCGTTCAGGAAGTTTATTGTGCGATATATCACGGCGAATCAACGATGGAATTCGCCGAAGTTCTTATTTGGCGAGTCGTATGGAACGACGCGTTCGGCGGGGTTGGTGAGTGCGCTGCAGAATGATGGCATCGAGTTCAATGGCGTAACGCTGCTGTCGTCAATTTTGAACTACAACAGGCGTAATCCCGGGCTGGACTATGAGGCGGTTGGGTATCTGCCTTCATTTGCGGCGATTGCGTTTCACTATCACAAGGTGAAGCCGAGCGTGGGTTTGGCTGAATGGGTGGAGCAGGCGAGAGTGTTTGCGCGGGGGCCTTATGTGGAGGCGCTGCAGCAGGGCGACAAGTTGCCGGCGCCGGAGTTTGATGCGATGGCGGCGAAGGTGGCGGCGATTACGGGGCTGAGTGTGGAGTATGTGAAGGAGGCGAAGCTGAGGATTTCGGCGACGCGGTTTCGAAAGGAGTTGCTGCGGGAAGATCAGCGGACGCTGGGTCGATATGATGCGCGATTTATGGGATGGGACCAGGACTCGGCAGGGGAGAACCCCGGCTACGACCCGTCGGATGCGGGGATCAGCGGAGTGTATGTGGGGGCGTTTCATGAATATCTTCAGAGGGAGCTGAAGTATATGAGTCAGGAGCCTTATTACACCTCTGGGCCGGGGGTAAATGAGGCCTGGGACTTCAAACACAGGGCTCCTGGAGCTGAAGGTGGGCGTCGTGGAGATCAGGAGGCGCCCGATGTTGCGGTGGATCTGGCGGATGCAATTCGGAAGAACCCGAAGCTGCGGGTGTTTTCGGCCAACGGGTACTTCGATCTGGCTACCCCGTTCTTTTCAACGGAGTATGACCTGAGTCATATGGATTTGCCAGAGAAACTGGTTGATAACGTCCAGTTTGGTTACTATCCGGCGGGTCACATGGTCTATCTGAATGTGGATGCGTTGAAGGAGATGAAGGCTGATTTGGCGAAGTTCTACGCTCTGGCTCAGCAGCGCTAGAACTACTGCTAGAACGGCTTATGGGAGATAGCGGCGTAACTTGCTTTTGTAGTGTAAATGCCTTAGAATGAAGGTTGCGTTAATTTCCCAGCGAGTAAAACGCGAAGTGCGGAATTCAAATTGAAGAGGTACTGAGAAAAACATGGCAAAGCGTCGTGGAAATCCCAACTGGGGCAAGCCTGAGCCGATAGGGCCGGTTGTTCCGACGGTAACATCGTTCGAGCAGGTTGTGAAGGAGTTCAAGCTCACACCCGATCAGTACATTCGTTCGACTCGGCTCCGTGAGTGGGCCCGTAGAAACAAGAATTCGAAGTACATTCCCGAGGCTCTTTTAGAGGCGTGGGGATTCGAGATCGAGTCCACGCTGTAAGTGTTTGGTTTCGATTTTGTAATTCGCTTGTAAAAAGAGAACGCTGCCCGTTGTGGGCAGCGTTTCTTTTTTGCGTCGGACGTAAGATGGGATGCGTCGAAAGAGATGCAGTTGGGAAGGCGGGACTATGTTTGCTGACGTGGCAGAGGCTGTAGCGGAGTTCAAGGCGGGGCGGATGTTGGTGGTCGTCGATGACGAAGACCGCGAGAATGAGGGTGACCTGACGCTGGCAGCAGAGTTTGTTACGCCGGAGGCGATCAACTTCATGGCGAAGTATGGTCGTGGGTTGATCTGTCTGACGTTGACTGAAGAGCGTGCGGACTATCTGCGGCTGGGGCCGATGACACAGGAGAACACGTCGCGGTTCGGGACGGCGTTCACGGAGAGCATTGAGGCGCGGGAGGGTGTGACGACGGGAATTTCGGCGGCGGACAGAGCGCACACGATCAAGGTTGCCATTGATCCGCGTTCGACGGCACATGATCTGGCGCGGCCGGGACATGTGTTTCCGCTGCGTGCGCGTAAGGGTGGCGTTCTGGTGAGGGCGGGGCAGACAGAGGCTTCAGTGGATCTGGCGCGGATGGCGGGGCTGGTGACCGCTGGTGTGATCTGCGAGATCATGAACGACGATGGGACGATGGCGCGGGTGCCGGATCTGGTGAAGTTCTGCGCGGAGCATGGGCTGCTGATGGTGACGGTGGCGGACCTGATTCGCTACCGGTTGCAGCATGAGCGATACATTCATCGCGTGGCCGAGTCGCTGATGCCTACGGCACATGGTGAGTTTCGGATGATCGCTTATGAGAGCGAGGTGGATGGTGGGGAGTCGCATGTTGCGTTGGTGTATGGGGATGTGAGCGGTGAGGAGCCGGTGACGGTGAGGGTGCATACACACTGCCTGGCAGGCGATGTTTTTTCTACGACGCTGTGTGATTGCAAGGCGGTGGTGGACGAGTCGTTGAAGATGATTGCGGATGCGGGCAAGGGAGCGCTGGTGTATCTGCACAACGGGAGCGCGGGTTTTGGCGTGGATAAGGCTGTGACGCCGGCGCGGATTGTTTTGCATAGGGAGCAGCGGGCGCGGGAGGGCAGTGATGATCGGGCGCACAGGACACTGCGGCAGGTGGGTCTGGGCGGGCAGATTCTGTCTGATTTGGGGATTCATAAGATTCGGCTGCTGACGAATACTCCGACGCATGTGCCGGCGTTGCAGGGGTTTGGGATTGAGATTGTGGAGCAGGTTCCGGTTTCGATTGGGGCGGTTCGGCGGTAAATTTTTAAGAAAAAAATACTGGCGTGGTGGGGTTGGGGAGAACTGCGGTTTGTGGCGTCTTTTCAGGGGGTGTTTTGGAGAAATGCTCGTTTTGAGGTGGTGTTTTTGTGGTGAAGATGTGGTGGGATGTGTGGCTGGGGTGGTGATTAAGCCGCGCGATTTTTGGGTTCTGGAAATACGCCACGTTTGAGAGAGATTTATTGAGCTTTTTTTTGTGGCGTGGACTATGATCTGTACCACTCCCCGAACAGTATGATTGATAGTTCAGGCCTGACGAGGGTCGGAGTTGACGTGACTTCGATTCTTCAAAGGATTGAACCGCGCAGGTAGTTTGGCCGGGATGGCGTAGGGGTTCTACATGGGAGCGGTCGATTCGATTACGGTGGATACGGGCCTCGAGGTGATCGACCTTCTTGAGGATGTTTCGTTTGCGGAGAGGCATCTGCATGAGCGCGACGTTGTGACCCAGATGGAAGGGATGCGTCGGGTAGCGCGTGCCTTTATCAACAAACCGGATACGATTTTGCAGGAGTTGGTGAATGCGGCGGTGGAGTTGTGCGGCGCGGACAGTGCGGGCATCAGTATCGAACGGGAGAATAGGACCGATACGGATTTTTACGAATGGGTCGCTACTGCGGGGGCGTACTCGGGATTTCTGAATGCTGTGCTTCCGCGTTCGCCGAGTGCGTGCGGAGTTTGCCTGGAGCGAGGGCGGCCACAGCTGTTTCGCGTGACGAAGCCTTTCTTCGATCTGCTAGGGGTCGAAGCACTTGAGGTGACCGATGGGATTTTGCTTCCATGGGATGAGGGGGAGACTCGCGGCACGATCTTTGTTATGGCGCATGGGCGGGATGAGGCGTTCGACGGGAACGACGTGCGGATGATGCAGATGCTGGCGGACTTTGTGGCGATGGGTGTGAGGCAACAACGGCAGCAGAAACAGCTGATGGAGCAGGCCATCCATGCGGCGGCTGCGGGAATGGCGAATGAGCTGGCTCACCGGATCAACAATCCCTTGCAGAGCATTACGAATATTGTGTATCTGGCGGGTGCGGGTGGTATCGACGGTGATGCGAAGACGCTGGCGGGGGAGCTGGCGGAACCTATTCAGCGGCTGTCTGTGTTGGCGGCGAGGTTGCTTTCGCTGCCGAGGACTGCGGCGAATCGGCGGCAGCAGGCGGCTGACGAAGAACTTCGCGTGGAGACGGCGGAGTAAAGCTCACTGACAACTGAAGAACTCTTTTCCTGAAGTGTTCTTTTCCTGAGCGACGGTTCGGGAGGATAATGGCTTCGCTTTCTTGTAAGGAGGAGAGCCGTGATGAGTTTGGTTCGCTTTGAGAGAGCAACTTTGCTTGCGCTGTTGAGTGGCTTTGTCTTTTCTGTAGCCGGGATGGCTCAGCTAATGCCTGCGCCGCCGCAGGTGCCCCAGATTCCGCAAGGACCGCCGATGCCGAGCATGCCGACGATGCCTGACTCGCAGGTTCCGCAGGGACCGCCGCCGGATATGCCGCAGCAGAGACAGCAACAGCAGGATCAGGAGCGAAGAAATAATCAACAGGGATCGGCGGGGTTTCTGGGGGCTTGGTGCGCGCAGGGAGATCCTTCGAAGCAGGCTTCGATCAGCAGCAATGGACCGATGCTGAACCTGACGAATGAGAGTGGAAGTACGTCGATTGGGAATATGCAAGGGAACAACCAGATCGTCGCCCCGGAGTGGCAGTTTGTGACGGGGACGTTGAGTGGAGATGGGCGGCGGATTAACTGGTCGAATGGGACGTTCTGGGCCCGGTGCTACGGCGGTGGCGGTGGTGGGGGAGGTGGGTATCGAACGCCAAATTTGAATGGGAACTGGTATCCGAATGGGAATCGATCGCTGCAGTGCTCGATTCAGCAGCGGCGGGGAAATCTGACTCTGCAGAACGAGGTTGGAGACAGAGCTACTGGATCATTCAACGGCAAGTGGAGTGTGACGACGAACTGGCAGGGAACCAGGATCACGGGGACGATAAGCAGGGATGGGACCCGGATCGATTGGAGTAATGGGACGTACTGGATTCGGTATCGGCTTTACGGGCAGTGAGATCTGCTTCCGCTAGTACGATCGAAGGGGGCGACGCAAAGATCTATGCGGGAAGCGCATCGACGATCGACTCCGCCAAATAACTCTTCATTGCCTGACCCAGTTGTGAATCGATCTCGTCGGCGATTGTCATGACTCCGATCAGCACTACGCTGAAGTCAATGTTCGCGAGGTTTTTCTGCAGGGTGTTGAAGACGCTGACCTGGAGGATGCGCGACTCCTCGACCATCATGGCAGCGGTATAGCCTTGTTTGCGGCGGGCGGTACCGTGCTCTTTGGCAGTAGCCGAGAGCATCTCTTTGGTGCCAAGAGTTTTTAAAGAGCGAAGACGCAGGACGAGATCCTGGAAGACTTGAACCAGATGGCCGGAGCGTAGTTGGAATGTCATTGGAATTGCCATCAACGACTCTTCCTTTTCGACAAGTTCGTACCAGTCTCTGATGGTGCTTTCGGTGGAACGTTCGAGAATGGTGGCGACACTCTCCACCAGGCGGGTACGAGTCGGGCCGACAGCGAGCCGCTGTTTGATGGCATCCACCAGCATGTTTACGTCCATCGGCTTGACTAGAATTTCATCAGTCTGGAGCAGGATCGCCTGCGCCGCTGCGTCCATGTGGGGAAACGAACTTAGCAGTATGGTGACAGCTTTTGGGTTGGCATGACGCATAGCGCTGACGACGGTGAGGCCGTCTCCCGCACCGGGCATGTGAAGATCGCTGAGAAGGACGTCGAAGACCTCGGAGCTGATGCGCTTGAGAGCTTCCGTTACCGTTGCAGCAACCGTCACGTCAAAGCCGTGTTTTCTTAGAATGATGTCGAGGGTAAGGAGTATTGTCTCGTCGTCGTCGACTAATAAGAGCTTCGCGGGGGCCATCGTTCTTCCTTCCAGGAGTCCGCGAAGAGCTGAAGTTTGCGCTCGGGGGCTTCTTTAGAGTACTCCTATGTGGTCTGTCCGACAGAGTGCAATGAAACGATATGGTTTGTCTGCGGGTCAGTGAGCTGTGACGACGAGGCAGAGGGTGACTGTCTGGCTTAGCTGGGCACCGTTTTGGGCGGCGTACCTACTTGTGCAGAACGTCGGGAAGGTGTTGTCTAAAGGAGAGTGAGATGAAGCCAGGTTTGGTTGCTTCGTTGGTGGTGGCGGTCTTCGTGTGTCCGGTAGCGCGTGGAGTGGATATACCGAAGATTACTGAGGTGGACCTAGTTCAGCGGACACAAGAGCTTTACGATGCGGTTGGGCCCGGTAATCAGGCGCCCTGGAAGAAGTATGTCGCGGACGATGCGATGTTCTTCGATGAGAAGGGCAGGGCGATGGACAAGGCAGCACTGATGGAAGATCTGCAGCCGTTGCCTGCGGGCTACAGCGGGACGATTCGGGTGGTGCATCCGAAGTCGCTTCTTGCGGCTAACGTTGCGATTTTGAGTTACGACTGCGATGAGGTGGAGACGGTGTTTGGACGGGAGCTGCATGCCCGGTATCATTCGACGGATACGTGGTTGTATCGGAATCAGGCGTGGCAGATAGTTGCGAGCCAGACGTTGCGGTACTACGAAGATCCGGCGGTGGGAGAGGTTCGGGAGGCGCTGTTGAACGACTATGTGGGTGCGTATGAGTTGGCTCCCGGGAATGTGGTCACGGTGACTCGGCAGGGGGGTGAGTTGTATGCGGAGCGCAACTTGGGGAAGCCGTATCAGCTTCTGCCGGAGTCTCCGGATCTGTTTTTTCGTGCGGGAGTGGAGGGGCGGCGGCTGTTTCATCGTGATGCGGCGGGGCATGTAGACATGATGATCGACCGCAGGAATAACGAAGATCTGCTTTGGAAGAAGATTCGATAGCGCGTCAGAAAGTTTGATTAGGAAGAGGTGTTTGTGCCGCCGAGTACTAATATCTGGATTTGCGCTGCGGGAGTGATCGTTCTTGTGATCGGGTTTGTTGCTGCGAGAAGAGAGTTGCAGGCGGCGGCGGGGCCGGACAAACTTGTTGCGGTGGGAAGGGTGCTGTTTGCGGCGCCGTTGGCGGCATTTGGCGTGGAGCATCTGGTGCTCGGCAAGGTGATCATTGGGGCTGTTCCGGTGTTTATGCCGGCGCGTTTGTTCTGGGTATATTTCGTGGCCATTGCGTTGATTGCTGCGGCTTTTAGTCTGGCGCTTGGGATACGCGTTCGTTTGACTGCGACGCTGCTTGCGATCATGTTTTTTCTGTTTGTGGTGATGCTCCATGTGCCGAATGCGGTGAAGGGGCACGACAGAATCGTGTGGAATGTGGCGCTGCGGGATCTTAGTTTTGGTGCAGGAGCACTGGCGCTTGCGGGGTATTTGTGGAGTGGGGCGCGGGATCGCGGTGAGAATGTAGCGGTGTGGATTGGGCGCGTGGTTTTTGGTGTTGTGCTGATGGTGTATGGCGTGGAGCTGATACTGTTTCCGCAGTTTGCGCCGGGGGTGCCTTTGGGCAAGTTGACGCCGTCGTGGGTGCCGGGGCCTCATGTGTGGGCGTTTTTGACGGGGGTGGTTTGTATTGGTGGCGGGGTGGCGATACTGACTCGCAGATATTGCCGTGATGGGGCTACGACGGTGGGTCTGGTGATGACGCTGCTTACGCTGTTTCTTTATCTGCCGATTTTTCTGATGGCTTCTGGGGTGCCTGCGGGGTTGGAGGGGGCGAACTACGTTTGGGATACGTTGCTGTATGCGGGGGCGGTGTTGCTGGTGGCGGAGGGCGCGCCGAAGCTGCGTTCGCAAGATGACGTGATGCTGCGTGATGAAGTTAGGAGCCCCGTGGTTGTCAGGTAAAAACGAGTAACGAAGTGTAAGTGCTGATCACCATTATGTTGTGACTCCTTCGGTCTTCGACCGAATCTCTCCTGTGTCCGTTCAACGGACGCAAGTCGCCAGGCCCTGAACAGTTCGAGATTTCAACGTGCTGACCTTGATCAAGGTCACGAGGAGACACTATGCAGTTTGAGAGAATATCTTCCGTACGAATTGCCCCTGATAACGCGACAGTCCTGAAGAATCTTGGGCTTATCGCAGACCTCGCCGGAACATGGCGCGGTAGCGGCTTCAACCTTATTGCGCGTCCGAACTTTGAGGGAAACGAAAACCTTTACCTTCAACTCAATCAGACGCATGAGAGTCTTGTGATTGAGCCGATCGGATCTTCGATTCCTAATCGTGGCTTTGGACAGGATGATATTGAACTGTTTGGGCTGACGTATCTGCAGAAGATAAGCGATGCGCATCATGGAGGCGCGTTGCATATCGAGCCGGGGATATGGGTAACGCAGCCAGCGACGACTTATCCACCGGAGACTTCGCCGGCGGGAACGCAGATCGTGGCGCGAATGGGAAATATTCCGCATGGAAATTCGCTTTTGGCGCAGGGTGTCGCAACGGCATTCAATGGACCGCCGACCTTGAAGAGCTCGTCGGCTACGTATGCGTTTTCGGCTTTCCCCTCTTTCAACAGCACACCTTTTCCTGTGCCGCCTGCACCAGGGGTTCCTATCCTGAATGCTGATGGCTCGTCAGAGCTGTTGACGGTGCCGGTTCCTCCGCGGTTCGATGAATACAACCTTGCGATTGCTGACAGTGCAACAAATCCGCGTACACCCTTTGGCACGACGGAGCCTCCTTTGCCGGCGAATATCGATGGGGTGGCGATGCAGGATGTGGTCAACGATCCAATTCGTTTGCTGCAGGCGAAGATCGATGACCAGGTGAAGAAGGGATACACGTTCGAAGGAACGGCTCTCAACATCGCGACGCAGGCAAAGATTACATTCTTCCAGAATGCGAATAGCAGTCCTACAGCAGTTCCGCTGCCGCCTACGGTGGTGGTGAATGTTGCGAATGGCGCGGGCGGAGCAGAGAATATTTTGTTTCTGGAGGGCGGCGAACCGACTGGGGCGAAGGGGCCGAACGCAGATACGGCGCTAGTCTATGCAACGTTCTGGATTGAGAAGGTGAAGCATCCGCAGCATGGAAGCTTCATGCAACTTCAATATGTGCAGAACGTGATTTTGGGCTTTCCGATTCTGAAGGCTCTGCCTACTGTGGTGCCGATTGGATGGCCACATGTGTCGGTCGCTACTTTGAGGAAGTCGTTCAACTAGGTTGTTAGAAGGTTCATCGCGGGCGTCTGCTTCAAGATTAGAAGCAGGCGCCTCGGTGCGTTATTGGGCTGTGACGACGAGGTTGAGGGTGACGGTTTGGGTGAGTTCGACACCGGTGGTGGAGGTGGCGGTGACCTGGTATTGATAGGTGCCCGGTGGGGTGAAGCGGAGGTTGGGATCGGTGCCCCCTCGGCCGCAGCCGGAGATCCAGAGCGCGGGTAGGGTGAGGAGGATTGCGAATAAGAGCAGGCGGGTGGGGTGGGGTTTTTGCGGGCTGCTTGATTTTGATTTTCTGAAGAAGAGGAACGAGAGGGGCAGGAGGCAGAGGAGGGTGCGGTTGCGCGTGGCGTGAGTGTTTTGGGAGGTGGTGGGTGGGACGTCGGCTACGGTGTTGATGTTTGCGATGGAGTTTTGTGCTGCGCCGTTGAGATTGATGCTGGAGGGGAGAAGCGAGCAGGCGGCGTAGGGGCCGGGGGTGACGGGGGTGCAGTTGAGGATGACGGTACCGCTGTAATTGGATTGCGGGGTGAGCGTGAGGGCGTAGTCGGCGGCTTGCTCGCTGGGGATGGTGAGGGTGGCGGAGGGGCCTCCGTTGACGGTGAGGGTGAAGGTGCCGTTGGGGACGCCAGTCCCGGTGAGGGGGATGTTGAGGTTTTGGAGGCCGGTGTTGGGGTCGGTGGAGGTGATGGTGCCGTTGCGTGGGCCGAGGGCGGTGGGAGCGAAGGTGACGGTGAGCTTGCAGCTGTTGCCGGGGGCAATCGTGGTGGAGGTGCAGGGGACGGTGATGGCGTAGTCGCCGGTGACGGTGAGGGCGACGTTGGTGAGGGGGCCGGTGCCGGTGTTGGTGAGGGTGAGGGTTTGGGCCGCGGAGGCTCCGATGGCGATGCTGCCGAAGTTGAGAGTGGTGGGGACGGCTTGGAGATGGGACTGGATGCCGATGCCTTGAAGGTTGGCGATGATCGGCACGTCGGTGAGGGAGGTATGGACACTGAGTAGGCCGCTGCTTGCGCCGGTTTGGGTGGGCGTGAAAGTCACTTGGGCAGTGCAGCTGGTGGCGGCGGCGAGAGTGCCTCCGATGGTGGGGCAGGCGCTGGCTACGGTGTAGGGCGGACTGGCGGCGAGAGCGAAGTTACTGGCGGGGGTGGCGCTGGTGTTGGTGATCTGGACGGGGAGGGTGGCGCTGCTGCCGAGTTGGACGGAGCCGAAGTTGAGTGAGATGGGTGTGACGGTGATGGGGGATGGAGTAGCGATGCCGAGGAGGGAGATGAACTCGAGAGCGGTGCTGGAGTCGGAGACGATTTCGAGGGCGGAGATGCGGTTGGTGGTGGTGTTGGTGGCGACCGGTTGTGGGGAGAAGGCGATGAGGATGGTGCAGCTCTGCGAGGGGACGAGCGTGGCGCAGGTGGATTGGATGGTGAAGTCCGGTATGAGGTGGATGGGTTGGAAGTGCAGGGTGGTGGTGCCGGTGTTGGAGAGGGTGACGGTTTGGGTTTCGGTGAGGTTGCCTACCTGGGTAGGGCCGAAGGTGAGGGAGCTTTGCGAGAGCGCGTAGGAGACTAGCGGGGCGGCGTTTGAGGGAGCGGATACTGTGATGGGGGCGGCGCGGCCGGTGAGGGTGAGGAGGTCGGGGGCGCTGAGAGCGTCGCTTTCGATGATGAGGGTACCGGAGTCGGGTGTGGCGGGGCCGGGGGTGGTGGCAGTTTGGTTGATGGGAGTGTAGGCGAGGGTGGTGGCGCAGCTTTGGTTGGGGGCCAGGGTGTTGACGCAATTGGTGGCGGCGATGAGGAAAGGCCACTGGCTGGTTAGGCGGCGGATGGTGAGTGAGGCTGTGCCGGTGTTGGTGAGGGTGACGGTTTGGGTGGTGCTTTGGCCGGAGGAGACCTGGCCGAAGTCGAGGACAGTTTGCCCGGGGATGATGTTGCCGGAGATGGTGAGGGTCGCGGAGCCGATGCCGAAGCCTTCGACAAAGCCGAGGCCGTTGAGGGTGGCGGAGCCGTCGGTGGGGGTGGCCTGGGCGAAGAGGGTGCCGGTGATGTCGCCGTTGGTGAGGGGGAGGAAGGTGATGTCGAAGTTGCAGGAGGCGTTGGGGGCGAGGGCAGAGCAGGCGGGGCCGTTGAGGAGGAACTGGCGGGGGAGCGCGATGTCGAGGGCGAGGGATTTGGCGGTGAGGTTGGTGATGGTGAACTGGCGGGTTCCGCCGAGGGTGCTGGTGGGGGCGGAGCCGTAGTTGGCCTGGTTGGGGATGATCTGGAGGCCCGCGCTCTCGGTGGTGTAGGCGCCGCTGAGCTGGACCGAGTAGGTGGTTGGGCCGGTGGCTGAGCTGGTTACGGGGATCTGGAGGGTGTCGGTGACGTTGGCGTTGGTGGGGACGAAGTTGACGGTGATGGTGCAGATGGCGGCGGGGGCGAGGGTGGTGCAGTTGCTGGTGGAGGTGAAGCTGGCGGTGGTGTTGGTGGGGGTGGCGATCTGGAGAGTGGCGGAGCCGGTGCTGGTGAGGATGATGTTTTGTTGCGTGGAGGAGAGGCCGGGGACGTTATTGAAGATAAGAGCGGTGGGGTTGAGGGCGAGGCCGGGGTCGGGTGAGCCGAAGCCGGTGAGGGTGGCGGTGATGGGGCCGGTGGAGGCCTGTAGGGTGAGGGTGGCGGTGCGTGCGCCGGTGGCGGTGGGGGAGAAGTTGACGTTGAAGAAGCAAGAGGCGTTGGGCGCGAGAGGGCCGCTGCAGGCGGAGCCTCCGGTGGGGGCGTTGCTGAGGGCGAAGTCGCCGGTGGAGATGGGGGCGGTGAGGTTGACGGTGGCGGTAGTGAGGTTGGTGAGGGTGAAGAGTGAGGGGGCGCTGGTGCTGTGGACGGGGACGGTGCCGAAGTCCTGCGTGGTGGGGCTAAGGATTAGGCCGGAGAGGGCTACGCCTGTGCCGGTTAGGGTGAGTGGGGACGGGGTGCCGGAGGCGGAGGAGGTGAGGGTGACGGTGGCGGTTTGAGTGCCGGGGGTGGAGGGGGTGAACTGCACGCCTAGCCAGCAGTTGGTGCAGGAGCCGGTGAAGGTCGAGAGGAAGGCGGAGGTTGGAGGCTGGCCGTGGCCGAAGCCGATGTCTTCTACGAGGATGGCTCTGAAGTCGGGTGCGGAGGTGGTGGCCGTGAGGGTGCTGAAAGCGGAATTGACCTTGTACCACTGGACTGACGGTTGGCCTACGAGAACGCTGCCGAAGGCGAGGGTGTTGTTGGGTGCGGTGACGATGGCGGTGCCGGTGCCGCTGAGGGTCACGTAAGACGGAGAGGAGTTGCCGGCGGCGACGGAGAGGAGGCCCTGGCGGGTGCCTGGTTGCGATGGCGCGAAGGTGAGAACGACGGTGCAGGTTGCGTTGCCGGCGAGGGTGGCGGTGCAGTCGGTCGCGTCGGTGAAGTCGCCGGTGAGGGTGAGGGCGAGTGGAAAGGGGACGACGCCGATGTTGCTGATGGTGACGGTTTGGGTGGTGCCGGATGTGCTGGTGACGAGGACGGCGTTGGAGAAGTTGATGGTGGCGGGGGTGACGGTGAGGTTGGGGTTGGCGGACTGGCCGATGCCGGTGGGTTGGGGGTGAGTGGCGCCGGTGATGAGGACGGTGAGGCCTTCGTCGAGGGTGAGGGTGGTGGAGTCGGCTGACGGGGCTACGGGGGATTTGTAGGTGATTTCGAGTTGGCAGACGATGTGGGGTTCGAGCGTGGTGGGGCAGTGATCGGTGAGGGTGAACGGGTCGGCGAGAGTGACTGCAGAGTGGGTGATGGCGTTGGCGGAGTTGTTAGAGAGGTAGAGGTAGCGAAGCAGTGTGGGGCTGGCGTCGGAGCCGGTGCCGAATTGGGTGCCGAAGTCGATTTCGGTGGCGGAGAGGTTGAGGTCGGTGGCCTGGGAGTAGGCGGTGAGGAGGGCGGAGTCGGTGCCGATGGTCCACGGGATTTGGGCGAAGCCGTCGCTGGCGGAGGAGTTGGAGGGAGTGAAGCTGAGGGTGATGTGGCAGGTGGAGTTGGCGGCGAGGGTTTTGGTGTTGCCGGTTACGACGAGGCAGTCGCTGGAGGATTCGGCGAAGGTGTAGGGGGTGGATTGGTTGCTGCCGAGTTGCGAGGGGAAGGTTTGCGGGGCGTTGCTGAGATTTGTAACTGTGATGGTTCGTGTGGCGATGGGGCTGGTCGCGGTTTGGATGCCGAAGTCGAGTTCGCGCGGGGAGAAGACGATTGCGTTTGGTGTGGCTGTGGTCGCGGGGAGCGTGACGGTTTGCGTGGTGGCGTTGCTGGCTTGGGCGGTGACCGTGCCGGAGTTGCTGCCGGTACTGGTGAGGGCGATGCTGCAGTCGGCTCCGGGAGCGAGCGTGGTGGGGCAGTCGGTGGCGAGGGTGAAGTTTGTGGCTGTGAGTTGGAGGTTGGTTACGGCTAGGCTGCCTAGGTTGCGGAGGGTCAGGTTGGGGGAGTCGTCGGTGGAGATAGCTAGGCTGGGCGCGGCGGTGGTGGGGTTGAGCTTCGCGAGGTAGGCGGCAGAACCGGCGCAGAGGCTTCCGGTGCAGGAGCCGGTGGTGAGTGCGGCGGAGCGGAGGGGTGAGGGGAGTGCGGTGGTTGGCGTGTTGAGGAGCGGGAGGTCGTAGGTTTCGGTGGCGAGGAGGCTGGAGCTGGCGGTGGGAGAGGCGCTGCCGGCGAAGGTGGGTTGGCCGAGCGCGTCGACGGTGAGGCCGGTGAGGGTGACGGGGGCGCTCGCGAAGGCAAGGTTGGTAGTGGGGATTCCGCCGAGGCGGATGGTTTGGTCGATGGTGTTTTGTTGCGTGATGCGGAGGGCATAGCTGTTGCCGATGGTGGAGAGGGCGTTAAGCGGGAGGAGCCAGGCGGGGTTGTTGCCTGTTGCCGAGACCCAGGCGGCGCCGGAGGGTGCGGGGGTGACGGAGGATTGTGTGCCGGGGGCGAGAAGTTCGGAGGTTATGAGGGTGCTGCCGTCTAAGGAGAGACGGAGGAGGGTTTGGTAGTTCGTGTTGACTAATGGAGAGGAGACGGAGGCAATAGGGAACTGGCCGGGGGCGATGGAGCCGGTGAGGAGGAGGTTCTGGGCGACGGGGTCGATGGCGAGGGAGGAGATGCCGGGGCCGGGGATGAAGGTGGAGAAGACTATTCCGTCGCCTGCGGGGGTGAGCTTGGTGAGGAAGCCGGAGGTGGTGGTGAGGATGTCGGAAATGATGGCGGAGAGGGTAGGGTAGCCGGTGGAGGTGGTGTAGCCGGCGATGTAGGCGTTGTCGGAGGGGTCGGCTGCGATGGCGGCGGGTGCGGTGTTGCCGTTTTGGCCGCTGAGGTAGGTCGCGTAGAGGAGGGTGGTTCCGGTGGGGTTGAATTTTTCTACGAAGCCGTTTTGCAGGGAGCCGGAGGCGGGGGACTGGATGATGCCGGAGGGGCTGACGGGAAGCGTGGAGCCGAAAATGCTGCCGGTGACGAAGACGGCGTCGGAAGTGGCGGCGATGGCGGAGGCGGCGGTGCGTGGGCTGCCGGTGTAGGTGAGGAAGATCGGATTCAAGTTTTGATCGAACTTGCCGATGAAGGAGTTGATAGATGTATCGGCCGCGCTGGGAAAGGCTGCGCCGGAGGTTGTGGTGAGGGTGCCGGAGGTGGTGGTGCCGGTGATGTAGAGATTGCCTGCGGGATCGGTGGCCATGGCTAGGCCGATGTCGCCGCTGGAACCTAGGTGTGTTTGGGCGAGGACGTTGGTTGCGGAGGAGTCGGTTTTGAGGAGGCGGATCCCGTCGCCCTGGTCGAGCAGGAGGTAGAGGTTGCCGGAGGAGTCGGACTGGATGGCGTTGAACTGTGCGTAGTGGGCGTTCGAGGGATTTGGGTTTGATGAGCCGAGCAGGCCGGTGAAGAGGAGTTGTTGGGGGCCGGTGGTCTGTGCAGCTAGGGCCAGGGAAGAGATCAGGAGGAGAGCGATGAAGCCGCAGAGACCGGCAACTGTACGTCGGAGAGAGAGCGGTGTCTTCATGTTTTGTTAGCTGCGGGCAGTACGCTGGTGCAGCCTGACCTTAAATATTCCTTGCGCAGGAGCTGTTGAGGTGGAGGAATTGGGGAGACGCGTTACCGAGGTACTATAGCTTCCCGTTTTGGGAAGCCGTATTCCGCTCAAGTTGTAGGAGGTAGTCGAGTCCGCGGGCGTGCATCTCCTGCTCGAAGGCTGGGTGAGTGGAGTACTGGATGGCCTGCATGCCGGCGGCGATGGCGGCTTCGATGTTCTCGGATCTGTCGTCGAGGAAGAGGATGTTTTCGGGAGGAGTTTGAAGGCCCTGGGCGGCGTGCAGGTAGATTTCGAGCTCGGGCTTGGCGAGATTGACGGCGTGGGACCAGATGTGGTGGTCGAAGGATTCGATCCAGGCGTGACGGGCGCGGAGGCCAGCTTCCATGGCGTCGGGCATGTTGGAAAGGATGCCGGTGGGGATGCCGGCGCGTTGGAGTTCGCTGACCCAGGCGAGCATGGGCGGGTTGAGGGTGGACCAGTAGTCGGTGTCGGCGGCGACGAGGTCGGCGAATTGTTGGGGCGTGAGGACGATGCCGGCGCCTGACGCGGCGGTGTGCCAGAAGGACTCGGCGTTGAGGTCGCCGCGGTCGTAGGCGTGACGGTGTGCCCAGTACTCGCGGTGGAGGATTTCTTCGCTGAGACCGGTGAGGGAGAGCATGCGGGCCCAGGCGGTGGGGTCGGGTGGGCCGGAGAGGACCATTCCGTAGTCGAAGAGGACTGCTTTGATTGGAGGCATCAAGGGCAATTGTAAGGGAGTCTGGACTTTGTAGAAGGGTAGGTATTGCTGCTTCGTAGTCGGCTGCGCATTAGGATGATTGGGTGAGCTATCGGTTCTCTGCGCGGACGGGTTGGGATGTGGGGGAGAGTGCATTTGCCGCTGCGATTCGCGAGGCGCGGGCGGCGGGGCGGGAGTTGGTGGACCTGACGGTTTCGAATCCTACGGTTAGTGGGTTTGATTACGATGCTGAGGCAGTTCTTGCGCCTTTGGCTAGCCGGGACGCGATGACGTACGATCCTGATCCTCGGGGGATGAGGTTTGCGCGGGAGGCGGTTGCGGGGTACTACGGGGATCATGGCGCGGATGTCGATCCGGATAGCGTGGTGCTGACGACCAGTACGAGCGAAGGGTATGGATATCTGTTTCGGCTGCTGTGCGATGCGGGTGATGAGGTGTTGGTCGCGCAGCCTAGCTATCCGCTGTTTGATTTTCTGGCGGATTTGGAAGATGTGCTGCTGAAGCCCTATCCGTTGTTTTATGACTATGGGTGGTGGATTGATTTTGCGGAGCTTGAGAGCAGGATTGGGCCGCGGACGAAGGCGATTGTTGTAGTGCATCCGAACAACCCGACAGGTCACGCTACGGGGACACAGGAGCGGAAGAAGCTTCAGGAGATATGTGTTCGGCGTGGGTTGGCATTGATCGTTGATGAGGTGTTTCTGGACTATCCGCTGGAGGAGGGTGCGAGGCTGGGGAGTTTTGCGGTGGGGCCGCATCCGGTTTTGACGTTTGTGTTGAGCGGGATGAGCAAGATCGCAGGGTTGCCGCAGATGAAGGTGGGTTGGATCGTGGGGGTCGGGCCGGAAGGGGATAGAGGCCGTGCGATGGGGCGGCTGGAGGTGGTGGCGGATACCTTTCTGTCGATGAACGCTCCGATGCAGAGAGCGTTGCCGGTTTGGCTGGCGGGACGGCTTCGGATCCAGGAGCAGATTCTGGATCGGGTGAAGGGGAATTTGCGGTCAGTGGTGGAGTGTGGAGTTGAGGTGCTGAGGGTGGAGGCGGGGTGGAGTGCGATCCTGCGGTTGCCGCAGAAGCTTGCTGAAGAGGATATGGCGGAGAGGTTGCTGAGAGAGGCGGGGGTGATCGTGCATCCGGGGGCGTTCTATGGGATCGCCGGAGTTGGTCGAGTGGTGGTGAGTTTATTGGGGCCGATGCGGGAGTTTGGGGAAGGGATCCAGAGAATAAAAACGGTAACAGGGTTGAACCACGGTAGTTACTAGTTCATGTGATGCGTCTAAAGCTGTGCTTTCTGTTATGCGTGTAACTAATTCTATTTATTAGTCTTGTAGGAATGGATTTGAATCGCGTTCTGTGCCGATGGTGGTTCGCGAGCCGTGGCCGGGGATGACCGTCGTGTCGTCTGGCAGGGTAAGAAGACGCTCATGGATCGAACTGAGAAGCTTGCGGGTGTTGCCGCCGGGCAGGTCGGTGCGGCCGACGGAGCCGGCGAAGAGCGTGTCTCCGGCGAGGAGGAGGGATTGGGTGGGGATGTGGAGACAGACGCTGCCTTCAGTGTGGCCGGGGGTGTGGAGGATGGAGCCGGTGAGGCCGGTAACGGCGATGAGCTTGCCGTCCTCGAGGGTGTCGTCGGGGGCGGAGACGGTGGGGCTGGGGATGCCGAGCCAGCTGGCCTGAATGTCCATCATTTTGACCAGGGGGAGATCGTGCTGGTTGTAGAGGATGGGAGCGCCGGTGAGCTGCTTGAGGCGATGCGCTCCGGCGATGTGGTCGATGTGGGCGTGGGTGATGATGATTTTTTTGACGGTGAGGCCGTGGGTGGCGAGGACGGCGATGATGCGCGGAATGTCATCGCCTGGGTCAACTACGATGGCTTCGCGGGAGTTCTCATCTCCAAGGATGGAGCAGTTGCATTGCAGCGGACCGACGGTGAGGATTTCGTGGATCATAGGTATAGGGGCTCGGCGCTTTCGACGATTGTCTGTGTGTTAGTTGATCTTCGAAGGTGAAATGAAAAATGCGCAAGCCGGTGGCCTGCGCATTTTGGAAGACTGAAAGGACTACTTCTTCGCCGGCGTCGTCTGGTGGGTCGGGTGCGCGGTGCCGGAGAGGACGGAGTGGTCTCCGCCAGCGCGGGACAACAGGATCGTCAGGCCGATGGAGGTGAGCATGAAGACGATCGCCGAGTAGGTGGTCAGCTTGGTGAGGAGGTTGGCTGCGCCGCGAGGACCGAATGCGGTCTGCGAACCCTGGCCTCCGAAGGCTCCGGCGAGGTCGGCGGACTTGCCTTGCTGCAGGAGAACGACACCAATGAGAAAGAGACAGACGACAACATGAATGATGACGAGAAGAATAACCATCGGAGCTGCTTGGTACCTCTTGAGCCCGGAGACATGTCCGGAAAATGTTCGGATGGGTGCGGAGCAGGGAGTTGATCTCGTCTGCTCAGGATATTTGCACCTTAGCCTAAAAGTTAGTGTATCACCGGTTCTGAAAGAAACCCAAGGAGCCGCCGCCGATATAGGTCCCTGCCCGGAGCACGTGCAACAGCAGATCCCCTGCGGGGATGACAACAAGAAAAGCAACGGCAAGTGCACAGCAAGTACAGCAGCAGATCCCCTGCGGGGATGACTACAAGAAAAGCAACGGCAAGTACACAGTAACTACAACAGCAGATCCCTGCGGGGGTGACAACAAGAGAGGGGACAGGTTCTATGCTGTTTTGATGATTGTGATTTTGTTCGAGGGCATAGGATTCGAGGGGCGGTTTTGTACCGGGGGCGGGTTGCGAGGGGTAAGCGCGTACAAGACGGCCTCCATCCGGTTCGAGACGCCGAGTTTGTCGTAGATGCGGAAGAGGTGATTTTTGATAGTGTGCTCGCTCAGTTTGAGTACCGTGGCTAGCTCGGAGTTGCTGAGACCGTCGGAGAGAAGATGCAGGACCTGTTGCTCTCGTGTGGTGAGCAGCGGCTTGCCATGGCGGTCAACGACGTTCGTAGATCTTGGGTGAGACAAGGAAGAGACCAGGTGAGCGAGCAACTCGTTTTTTGCCCAGATCTGTCCCTGGTGGACGCACCGGATGCATTTGCATAGGAGTTCGAATCGAAGGTCGGCGCTGCCGAAGATTCCCTTCGCGCCGGCGCGAAACAGGGAGATGACCTCGGCATAGTCGGGGTCCTGGGTGAGGACGACGACGCGGGCATTCTTGTATACGTCAGGGATGGATTGAAGAATGGAGACGGCGCCGAGCGAGTCCGTTTTTGAAGAGCCGATGAGAATAACGTCAACCGGGAGAGGTTCGGCCGCATTGAGAAGATGCTGGAGATCGTTTGCGGGGAGGACGATCTTGATGTCCGGAACGGCTTGAAATGCACCCTGCAAAAGCTCGCAGAGAATGATGGGGAGATTTGCCGCCATCACCTTGATGACGCCAGGGGAATTTCTTTCTTCAGTAAATCGCTTCATGAGTCTCTCCAGCCAAAGGTTGGTCGCTCAATTGAGAACATCTTCTCACTATAGAGATGTTCTCCAATCGCAAAAGCTACAATAATTTATCCTTCGTATTTAAGACGTAAGTACTCGTCCAGCGTTTCTTACGGCAACTTGTTTACTCGAGAAATTAACAATGAAGGCTCGAACATTGCGGATGATCGCAGTTCTGGTGCATTGTTTTTTCACGGAGACATTTTTACTAAAACGTCTATGAGAAAAACTTCTCAACTCTATGAATTCTGAACCAGCCCAATTTCGGCATTGGCTCGAAAGTACCCTAACGACATCTCAAGCCCCTGACGCAGCTGAATCTTCGGGGTCCATCCGAGCAGTCTGATTGCCTTGCTGATGTCGGGTCTGCGACGTGTTGGATCGTCCTGGGGAAGGGGCTTGAAGACGATTTTCTTGTCTGACCCGATGAGCTTGAGGATCTCTTCGGCGCAACTCAGAATGGTCCACTCATCTGGGTTGCCGATGTTGACCGGGAGGTGCTCGTTCGAGTCTGCGAGGGCGAGAATGCCTGCGATCAGATCGGAGACGTAACAGAAGCTTCGGGTCTGCGTTCCATCGCCATAGACGGTGAGAGGCTCACCGCGAAGAGCCTGCGTCATGAGGTTGGAGATGACGCGGCCATCGTTGATTTGTAACCTTGGTCCGTATGTATTGAAGATTCGCACGAGGTGCGTATTGACGTGATGGTAACGGTGATAGGCCATCACGGCAGCTTCGGAGAACCTTTTGGCTTCGTCGTAGACCGATCGGGGTCCGACCGGGTTGACATTTCCCCAGTAGGTCTCGGGCTGTGGATGAACTTCGGGATCGCCATAGCACTCGGAGGTCGATGCGTGCAGATAGCCGGCCTGGTATTTTTTCGCAACTTCGAGAGTGTTGATGGTTCCGGCCGATCCGACGAGGAGGGTTTCAACGCCGAGCCGGGCGTAGTCGACTGGACTTGCGGGTGAGGCAAAGTTGAAGACGAAGTCGACTTCGCCGACGTCGAAGGGCTGACAGATATCGATCTCAGTAAAGTCGAAGCGGGGCTCGTTCTGACGATGGGCGAGGTTTGCTGCGTTGCCCGTGCTCAGGTTATCGACGCCGATGACACTGTTTCCTGCGTCGAGCAGGGCATCGCAAAGGTGCGAGCCAAGAAAACCTGCAGCTCCCGTTACGAGGATTCTTTTTGAATTCATAGTTCCCCTAGATGCTACAACGGTTGAGCTCTTTTAGAAAAAGCTTCACCAATTCGTACTGCAATGATATTTCAAGACTTCGATGGTATGACGCAAGCAAAGCTTCGACTAACGAGAGCGAGATGCAACGGCTGCGAGCTCCGGGGTGTGATGCCGCGTGGGCCTCCCTACACTAAAGTAAGTGATCTCATTTTCCAGCATGAGTTCGGGATCATAAAGATTGCGGCCATCAAGCACGATGGGGTAGCGCATGGTGGCAGCGAGTCGCTGGAGATCCAGACGGCCAAACTCCGCCCAATCGGTGAGGATCAGAAGTGCGTCTACATCCGTTGCGGCGTCGTAGGGGTCGACAGCGTACTGGAAATTTGGGCCCGGGGGAAGTACCTGCTCTGCACGCTGCATTGCTGCGGGATCGAAGGCTCTGATGGAGCATCCTTCCTCCATCAACATACGGACTAGTTCGATAGCCGGAGAGTCGCGAATGTCGTCGGTGCCGCCTTTGAACGCAAGGCCGAGGACAGCGAGCTTCTTCCCGCGAAGGGTCCAGAGTGCTGAGCGCACCTTGCTGAGAAATCGGCGCTTCTGGTCCGCGTTGATATTTTCGACTTCGGTCAGCAGAGCAAAGTTGACTCCGAGCTGCTCGGCGACGGAGCGGAACGCCGCGACATCTTTGGGGAAGCAGGATCCTCCATAACCGATTCCGGGCCGTAAGAATTTTGGACCGATGCGGCTGTCGAGTCCCATGCCCTGAGCGACCTGTTCGACGTCGGCGTCTGCGGCCTCGCAAAGATTGGACACGGCGTTGATGAAGGAGATCTTCAGTGCGAGAAACGCGTTAGATGCATGCTTGATGATCTCGGCGCTCTTGGTGGAGGTTCGTAACAGCGGCGGTGGGGTGTCGCGATTACAGACGCCGTCGATGGCTCCCGCCTTTGCGTAGTATCTGCCGGAGGTCAGGGGTTCGTAGATCTTCGACATGATATCGGCAGCGCGGTTGCTGTCGGTTCCGACAACGATTCGATCCGGATGGAGGAAGTCGGCCACGGCGGTTCCTTCGCGCAAGAACTCGGGGTTCGAGACAACGTCAAACATCTCGCGCGAGACTCCGTTGCGCTCCATGACCCGGCGAATCCACTCGTTTGTGTAGACAGGAACTGTGCTTTTTTCTGCTATCACCTTGTAGGTTGTGATGGACCGAGCGATTTCACTGGCGACCGCCTCGACATAAGACAGGTCGGCATCTCCTGTTTCACTCTGGGGTGTTCCCACCGCTATGAAAATTGCCTGTGCTTCACGCGTGGCGGCAGACAGGTCGGTGGTGAAACGGACCCTGGCGTTGCGATATCGCTGCAGGAGGTCAGGCAGATACTTTTCGTGGATCAGACTCTCTCCGCCTTGCAACGCAGAGACTTTTTGCTGGTCATTATCCACACACACGACGCTGTGACCCATCTCCGCAAAACAAACAGCGGCTACTAATCCGACGTAGCCAGAACCGACGACTGCAATGTGAATTGAATCACTCATACGATCTCCAAGGGTCTACTTTGGTGCGTTAAATCGAGATTGGCGACTGTTGGCCAACTCGGTTCTTTTTGCATGTAGCTTGATTCTTACTGGGGGTGCGACCTTTATAAGACGGCTTAAATTGAGAACGCGTTGGCTGGGTAGCGGAGATATCTTAGATATCGCCATCAGACCTCACAAGGCACCAAAAACGGATTAATGGTCGGAGTGCGAATAGGGGTGACGGCACAGGAAAGGGCTATTTTATCGATAAGTCGATCCATGAGACCCCTCCGCTGACTAAGGAATTTCGTTCAAGCTCAATGAGGCTCTGATTCAGAAAAACCGTCAAGTCTTCTTATACCGCAGTTTGCAGTGTGGATGCCATTCTTATTTTGTCTGCGAGTACCACTTTCGTGAACAAGCTGTGATTTCGCATCGTCGGGGTGTTAGACCGAGGGCTAGCTATCGATATGTGATCCTGGAAATCCGACCGACAAGAAATGTTCACAATGTTGCAATCGTATTGTCTCGGTTTGCAATCGTAACGGTTTTTGGTGAGAAATACTTCTCGGGCCATTTTCTTCATTGCCTGCACGCTATAAGACGGGTTACTCTGAGGCCTGACCTATTCGGGCTCAACCTGCTGCTCCGCACTTCCACTAACTTTTCGAGAAGGCACTCTCAGAAGGGGCTTCCCCAATGACACCTTCCAACAGAGCAACTATCTTAGAGCTGGCGCCAATCGGCGATATCGCGTTACTGTTCGGCTGTCTCGGCCTCTCTTATGTAACAACCATTCATCAGCCCGTCTTCGATGTGCTGAACTCGCTTGAGACCCACTATCCCATTCAGGTCTTTTCGGCGACGTTCGTGCTGGCGTTGGGATGGCATACGGCACTCCGGGTCAATGGGCTTTATCGTGGTGGGAGACGGCGAGAGTCTGTGCGGGAGACCTTGAAAGTAGGCTGGGCCTGCTCTTTCTGCGCGTTGTCGAGCCTGGTCTGGCTTTGGCTGATCGGTTCAGAATCGATGCGGAGCTCGGTGGATCTGGTTGTTGTCGCAGTCCTGTTTGGCATCATGAGTTTTGCGGCTATTCTTACGACCCGTCTGATCTCCCGAGCGATGATACAGGCGTTTCGCGCTCGCGGAAGAAACCGTAGACACATCCTCATCGTAGGTACGAATCGCCGTGCGAATAGTTTCGTTCGCGAGCTGGCGGGGCATCCGGAGTGGGGCTTTTGTGTGCAGGGCTTTGTGGATGATCAATGGTGGAGCAAGCAGACGGCTGATTCTCATCTGGGAGCTTTAGTGGGCGGACTTGATTCTGTTCCTGAGTTGCTCAGAACGCTGCCGGTGGATGAGGTCATTATTGCTTTGCCTCTCGCATCGTTCTACCAGCAGATTGCGGGCATCATCTCCTCGTGTCGCGATCACGGAATTGCGGTTCGGTTTCTTGGCACTTTTTTCGATCGGCAAGATTCGAAGCGAACAGCTTTTTTGCATGGATCCATCAGCACAATTACTTTGCATGACGAATCATGGAATGCTTGGGCTTTCATGATCAAGCGTGTGGCCGATGTGACGGTTTCCGCGCTGCTGCTCGTGGCACTCGCGCCCCTTTTCCTGATGATTGCTTTATTGATTAAACTGACAAATCCGGGCCCGGTCTTCTTCAGACAAACCAGGATAGGCTACGGGAAGAGGCCATTTGAGATTCTGAAGTTTCGTACGATGGTTCAGAATGCGGAGCGTCTTATGGCGCAGGTTGAACACCTGAACGAAACTCAGGGGCCCACGTTCAAGCTGAAGAATGATCCTCGGATTACACCGGCGGGCAAGTTTCTGCGCAAGACGAGTCTGGACGAGATACCGCAGCTCTTTAATGTTCTGGTCGGAGAGATGAGTCTTGTAGGCCCGAGGCCACTTCCGCTTCGTGACTATGAAGGATTTTCACAGGACTGGCATAGGCGGCGGTTCAGTGTAAAGCCAGGAATTACCTGCCTGTGGCAGATCATGGGCCGGAGCTCCATTGGATTCGACGAATGGATGGCTTTGGATATGCGGTATATAGATCAGTGGTCAGTCTGGCTCGATATCAAGATTCTCTGTCAGACGATCCCTGCCGTGTTTCGGGGATCTGGTGCTGTTTAGAAGTTTGATCTTCTAGGGAGCCGGCTTCTCGATATCAAGGCGGGAACGTGAACATAATCTGCAGGAGGATGTTGAGCGTTTATCTCTCGCATTTGGCAGCGTTTACGTGATTTGAGCCTACGTTGGCAAGTCTGCAACGAAATTCATTGAGCCTGCTAAAGAATCGCGTGATTTTGACGCGTTTCGTTCGGAAAAAGAGAAATGTTTACCTTCTCAGGAGGTGATGTATTCTTCCGGACATGCAGGCAGGCATCGCACCAACGAATCACTTGAAAGACGCATGGGATATCGCTGCTCACGTCGCGAGCGTTATCGGCCTCATGGCAGCAGGCGTATGGGGTTATTTTAATTTCGTAAAGAGTCGAACCTATTATCCACGCATGGAGCTGTCAGTCTCCGGTGAGATCATCACATCATCTGACAAAAAATTTCTAGTTCCTCGAGTAATACTCAAAAACATTGGAAGGTCTAAGGTGCAGCTACTCCAAAGAGGTAGCGGCTACAAAATATGGATTGCAAACGGTAGAACCAAAGTGGGAGGATCTCTGGCGTGGTCGGGTGGCAAGCCAACCTACAGGATCTTCGAGCAGCACGGATGGATCGAGCCGGGCGAGGCAATTTTCGATGAGCGCCAACTCCACGCACTACCTCCAGATTGCGTGGCGGCAAAAGTGGAGGTCCGCCTGAGAGCACCCGTCGGAATCGTCGTACCTAAAGTCACGGTTTGGACTTGTTCGGCAGTTGTAGGCCCTGAGACCAAAAAGGAGGGAACAGAATGAATTTCAAAAAAGAGTACCCACTTCAACAGCAATGGGATCCGGAGAGATCGGGTGGCGGTGGTGGCGGAGGCATATCCAAAACTCCAGTGTCAGATAAACCCAAGGACAGGGACAGAGCACAGCAGTCCGACGATAAGGACACCACAGAAGAATGGGAGAACGACAAGCTTCCAAAAGGCGAAGACTGAGCATTCACGAAAGATGAAACTCGCAATGCAGTCCGCCTACTGGCCAGCTCAGTTTTCGGCTCAGCGATTCGCACGGATTTGAATGGGGAGTTGGTTTTACATCAACAAAAAAGAAAGCCAGCCGATGAGGGCTGGTCTTTCATATGTATTTGATTTGTTGGATTGGTGGGAGGAGGGGACTTGAACCCCTATACCTTGCGGAGCTAGCACCTCAAGCCAAAACTAGGTGTAATCACCGGTTTCGCAGAGGCTCAAACTATTGATTCTATGAGGGCGGCCGTATCGCCGAGTATCGTGGCTTTTCGTTAAACCGTTACACTTTAGTTACAGTTTTTGTCGGCATCATCCGACGTTTCACAAACTCCCTGGCAATATTCAAATCGTCAGTATCTACGATATTATGGCGACGCTCCATCGAATCGTTTTTAGTCCGCTGATTTTCATCCGAATCACTTGCGGTACCCCTGCTCGTCGCATGTTGCGAACTGCTGTTCGACGAAGGTCATGGAATTTAAGATCAGGCACTCCGGCTTTTTACAGGCATTTGCCCACAATATACGGAAGTCGATAATTTGCCTTTCCTCGCGATTGAAGTCCCAAGGCGAATCCGGCCGCTGTTCGTCGCGCTCCTTTTTGGCTGCCAAAAGAAAGTCCCTCATATCCCCATCAAAAATGGGCACCGTGCGACCTTCGCCGGTCTTAGTCTTGTCGGGATTCAAGTTTATTAGGTTAGTCTCGAAGTCGACCGGACTGTTGTTTCCTTCACCATTGGAAAATAGGGAACCACATTCACTTTGGGAGGGGTGCGTTTTCGCGCATTGTGAAAGGCGGTTCGAATGATCGAAAGCTCACGATTGACTGTCGCATGGGTACGACCCTGGGCAGTTCGCTTTTCTCGATATCTTTCCATCAAGTCGGTTGACAATCTGGCTGCCCTTACGTTGCCGAAGTAAGGGCGGAGATCGATGCCACCGAACTAAGAACCCATATCGGATCCTCTGTAAGCAGGATTGCGCGCCCAGGCGTGTGCCAACAGAACCAGGTCTGGAACCGAAAACAGAGTAGCGACCGAGTACCAGACCGGCATCACCTTTCCAAGCACGAGAGCAGAACGGCTTGGCATCTTCAATCGCGATTCGGGTTCGAGCCGCGACGCGGCAGGGTTCACGAATGCACATACAGAAAACTCGACTCCTACCAGAGTAAGAACGACGAAGAGGGTCGCCATCTTGAACAAGTGCATAAGGGGATCCTATTGACTCTCGCTAAAGACGCTTTCGAATGGAGCACTGATGCAAAAAGCAGCACTGACAAAATTGTCAGTTGGAGTAATCTATGGGCGTCTCAAAGAAAGAGATCTCACCATGCCCCATCGATGTGACGCTAAGCGTCATCGACGGGCGATGGAAGGGCACAATCCTCTGGCGACTGTTGGCCGGTCGATCGTTGCCACTTTCATATGAGTCGACAGAAATGGGAGGCGAGTTCTCCCATCAATTTCGGATCCGAACGTAGGATGGTAAGGGCTCTAGGCTGATAACGAAGGAGGGAACCTAAGCATGCAGCCCGCGCGATCTTCAATGCCATTGAAAAAAATAGGTCACGGTTGGGTCTGCCATGGCAAACCTATGGGCTCCCTTTTCTCAAGGGTGTCTTGCCAACCGCAATTGTGGGGAGAGTTCTAGGCGTGTATAGCAGCATGATCACATTCATCGGACATCAAACTACCGATCGGAGCTAGAGGCCATGCCGCAAATCACCGACGTGAGCACGAGGATCAATGACGAAACGACTCTAGATGCAATACATGATCTGTTCCGAGCGCAACGCCTTGCGTCTCGAACTGTGCCAACGCTAACGGTCAAGCAACGCGTGAAGTCCCTCAAGACTATTCGTGCCCTGATCCTCAATAATGGCGAGGCGATTAAAAAAAGTATTTGCAATGATTTCGGAAATCGTTCGACTACCGAAACCGAGATGCTCGAAATGATCCCGGTCTTGAACGCGATCCGCCATGCCCATCGAAATCTAGCCGCGTGGATGCGTCCGGAGACACGACCCGTTGACCTAACGTTCCAACCTGGACGTGCCTGGATCCGTTATGAACCGCTAGGAGTCATAGGCATCATCGCGCCGTGGAATTATCCGCTACTACTGAGCCTCTCACCGCTTGTCGACGCGATCGCCGCTGGTAACCGTGTCATGATCAAACCTTCTGAGCTCACGCCCTGCTTCTCAAAACTCCTCCACAAGCTCATCTCATCCCACTTCGATACCACAGAGATAACGGTGGTGACGGGTGGCCTATCCACCGCCCGCGAGTTCGCACGCCTTCCCTTCGATCATCTCATTTTCACTGGGTCGACCTCTATAGGACGCGAGGTGATGAAGGCGGCAGCGGAAAATCTTACACCCGTAACGCTCGAGCTTGGCGGAAAGTCACCCGCAATCGTTTGCGCCGATTACTCCCTGGAGAAGGCAGCGCGAAGCATCGCTTTCGGAAAATTCCTGAACGCAGGGCAGACTTGTATTGCGCCTGACTATGTTCTTGTTCCATCGAATCTGTGTCGCGAATTTGCCGAGGAGGTCATCACGCGGGCACAACGAGCTTATCCGACCATCCAAGAGAATCCTGATTACAGCACCATCATCAATGAGCGCCATCGGGCGCGGCTCCTCGATGCTCTAGCCGAAGCGAAAGCGGGAGGAGCAACGTTGCTAACGACAACGCCAGAGTCCCAACAGGCTGCGATCGCCCCTACGGTTGTACTCGGCGCCCCCGCAGGGTGCTCATTGTTGCAGGATGAGATATTTGGGCCAGTCCTACCGATTGTTTCTTACGAAACGCTCGAAGAAGCGTTCGATTTTATCAATGAGCGACCAAAAGCACTGGCGCTCTACTGTTTCAGCAATGAAAAGATTACGCAGAATAAGGTTCTCGAACGAGTCAGTTCCGGTGGCGTCACAATCAACGGGACTCTTCTTCATATCGCACAAGACGGGCTGCCGTTCGGTGGCGTCGGACCGAGCGGCATGGGTGCCTATCACGGGCGTGATGGGTTCCGACGGTTCAGCCACGTGCGTTCGGTTTACAAAGTAAGAATGCTGAATGTCTTCGAGCAGCTCGGACCGCCTTGGGGAGGCCTCGCGAAGCGAGTGGCCAGCTTACTGAAGCGTCGTTAGCATCGTCTTTGAGACCTATCGTCGCTATGATCTGCTGGGCTCTACCGCCCTTCCGCGGGATTCTCTAGATACTTATCGAGAAACGCGAGCTGTTTCTCATACGAGTCTTTCCTGTGCTCACGTTGTTGAAATCCGTGCCCTTCGTTGGGGTAAGTGAAATACAGGTATGTCTTGCCAGCTTTCTTCAAGGCTTCGGCGAACTCAGCAGATTCTTGCGGTGGTACTTGAGGGTCTTTTTCGCCGTGCAGAATCAGCAGCGGAGTCTTGATGGACTCCACATCCGGAAGCACATTGGCCTTGCGGTACACCGCAGGCTTCTCCTCGGGAGTGCCACCCATCTTCGTCTCCCAACGAATTTTTGAGTTGCGATTGGTGTACTCCAGGAAGAGCGCTCGATCGACCACGCCAAACATTTCGATACCTGCGGCGAAGGTATCAGGCAACTTGGCTACTGCATTGGCGACGACCGTTCCTCCGTGACTTCCGCCTCCGATGGCAACTCGCTTTGGATCGGTCAGGCCCGAATCAACCAGATATTTAACACTCGCACCGATGTCGTCGATCTCGCCACCTCCGGAGTCTTCCACATTCGCATTGCGAAACCGTTCCCCATAGCCTGTGCTGCCACGAAAGTTTGGTTCCAGTACGACGTAACCCTGTTGCGCAAGGAAGAGCGACCACGGATTCAGGCTGAGTACAACTTGTCCCTCTGGACCGCCATGAGCCCAGATAACGGTGGGGTAGCGCTTGCCGAACTCATACCCGACGGGCTTGTAGAGAATTCCCGCGAGCGCTAGACCGTCCCTCCCCTTGAAGTGCGCTACTTCAGGAGTGACGCCGAGACCCTCGTACTTTGAGGGCTGCGATGGTTCGAGTAGACGTGGGTTACCTTTTCCGTTTGCATCGGCGACGTAGGTGGCTCCAGGACGTAGCGAAGTGGCTCGAAGGAAGTAGATGGAAGAGCTATCGGGCGACCACTGCGGATTCGTTTCGATTCCTGCGAGCGATGTGAGCCGATATGGATTGCCTCCCGTAGCAGGAACAACCCATAGGTGACGCTCTTCTGGCAGATCACGATTTGAAGTGAATACGATCCATCGTCCGTCGGGAGAGTAAACCGGATTTTCGTCCTCGCCGGGTCCCTTGGTTAATTGTTTGGGCGTTCCGCCTGTCGCACGGATCTGCCACAACTTATCCCATCCAGTCGACTGTAGGATCACGGTGAGTGTCGTGCTGTCGGGTGACCATGCGGCGGTGTTGATTGCCCAGGCTCCACCTGGATCGTTCTTTGCGGTGTAGAGGTCGACTGCAGCGCCAGTAACGGAGCCCGTCTTCTGATCGAATGGAATAACCTTCAACTTGCCGGAGAAGAACTGGCGTGACCGTTCCGTGTAAGAGACTCGTGTGCCATCCGGCGACCAGAGGGGCTGGGGGTTGAAACGGTCGGAGGAGACAGCGTCCCCGCGATCTGCCGCAGTATTGGTGATCATGTCCGATCCGGTATAGATCTCCGTTGCGGCGAGCAGTTTTTCCTTCGTACCGTCCTCACTTACTACATACAGTTCGTTGAAGCCTTTTCTGCCTGATTCGAAGAGGATCCAATGCCCGTTCGGATTCCAAAGTGGATGATGATCGGTTGCACCGCGCGGATCGCCCGGTCCCGCTGGATCATGCGTGAGGCGTTGCGGCTTCCCACCTTCGCTAGCGATAGTCCATACATCGCCTTCGCTGATGTAAGCAATGTGTTTGCCGTCGTGCGACCATTGCAGCTCGGACTTCGATTTCGGAGATGATGTGATGACCTTTGTTTGTCCACCATTGACGGGAACCAACGCGATCTGACCGTTCTCTTCTCTCGCGAAAAATCTACCATCAGGCGAAAGTTGTTCGGAATCACCGCGTCTTGCTCCTGCGGATAACAAATCGTCTATAGTGAGTCGCTCCGATTGTGCGAGAAGCATCCCCGGAACAAGCAGCACCGAAAAAGAGATCGATAGTTTTTTCATAATGTTCCTTTCAATGTGCAGCTAGAACAGGAACTTGCCAAAGACAACAAGCACGCGTCCGGAGACAATCGCGCCTTGGCCGGTTCCGTAGATACTGGTGGGCGAGCTGACCGTAGAAGTGATCAGGCCGAAGCCGCTTCCTCCTACGTTGCTGTTGGGGACGGCGAGATTCGTATGATTCAGCAGGTTGTATGCATCAGCGCCGAGATCGAAGTGAGTATGCTCCGTCACGGGTATCGTCTTACTGAGTTGTGCGGCAATGGAAAAGAATCCTGGCCCTCGGAAACTATTCGGAGCAGTATTGCCAAAATCACGTTGTCCGCCCGGATTGGAAGCTGTGACGACGGATGCGAATTGGCTGGCCTTGAGGCAAGCTGACTTGACTGCAGATTTACCGCAACCCGTGCCGAGAGCTTTTTGGTCTAGCGTGTCGGCAAGGATCAATGTGCTGCTGGGAAAGTTGTTCGTCTGGCCACTCGATACCAGGCTTGATTGAATCAGACTGTTGGTGACGGAAAAGGGGCGCCCGCTGTAGCGATAGAGTTTGCCTCCCACCGTCCATCCTCCAGCGGTTGCGTTGAGGAGTTTACCTCGCAGCCTGGGCTCGGTGTAGACGAGGTCTGCTTCCAGATTGTGGCGTGTATCGAAGTTTGTCGGACCATAGGAGCCTGCACTTTGCGATGTGTCTCCCTGACTAAAAAACGGAGGGTCAAAGATTGTGCCGAACTGCAAAGCATGACTCCAGGTGTAGCCAATCTGACCTTGAAAGTTGTGAGCGAAAGCATGTCGTTCGGTGACGGTAACGCCCTCGTAGTTCGAGTATCCGGCGTTGGATATTTGGGTGACGGTCGAAAAACGTGGATCCGGTGCAGATGTGGGCAGGCCCCCGAATCCAGTCGGGTAAAGTGCTGCGTTTGAAGCATAAGCGTTGGCCGCTGCATTGCTGAGTGGCTCGTCGTACCCATGGTTGCCGCTGTAGGAGAAGCTGACTAGATCGTGTGCAGAAAATGGCTGCTCTAACTCCGCACTCCATTCGAGAACCTTAATCGTGTGGAAGAGGTTGGGATTGACATAGAGCGTGGGCGTGGCAAAGGTTGTTCCAGAAGGAACGGCTGCTCGAAGCTCAGGCAAAGTAGAACCCTGCGTAAAGCCTTCCTGAAAGACCTGGTTGGAGGCAGAAGCTGCTGCTTGAGAGCTGCCTGGAGTGCTTGTGAGACCAACGGTGCCGCTGCTGACGGTTGGCGAGAATTTATTTGGCGCATTCCCGAAGACGCTCGCAGTGATACTGCCCTGAATCGTATTTGCGAACAGTCCAACGCCACCCCTGATAACGGTCTTTCCATCACCCAGTGGCGAGTAGGCGAATGCGAATCTTGGCTCTGTCACGATACCTTCGAAGTCTTTGAAGTTTTTCTTAAGCCCAGTCTGCAGCGTCGCGTTGTAAGGAACGGAGAGCCCCGCCTGGTAACCCGGTGTAAGGAATGCAGTATTCGCGCGGGAGTAGCAACTCTCCTGGCACGAAGGATTCCCCTGCAACTCAAAGCGAACTCCATAAGTAAGGTTCAGGTTTCTACGTATCTTCCACTCATCCTGCACATAAAAGCCGAGTGAGTTGAGACGAGTATGAACCGTTTGAAGCAACGGAAATGACTGAGTATAGGCACTTCCTTTACTCGTACTGTTGACGATGCCATCTGCAAAGTCAGTTAGGTCGTTGAAGTTGTATGTGCCCACAATGGATCCACTTGCGATACTCGAATCTGAGATGCGGTTGTTGCGATCATTCACGCCTGCCTGCAGGGTATGACGTTTCACGCTCCACGATAAGTCATCGATGATGCCCAGTTGTTGTCCGCGTCTCCCAACCGGAAGAGATGGACCGATTCCTGCGAAGCCTGGTGAACTATTTACGGTGGTGGTGCTTGTCGGGCCTCCATTTGTCGTATTGCTTCCATTGGCACCGCCGTCGGCAAAGCCAACCGCGGTCGGAAGATCTGTCTGCGCCAGCTTGAAGTCGGCTGGCCCCGTAATTGCGGAGTACCAATTGCCGTTGAGAACGAAATTGTTCACCAGATTAGGCGTTATGGCATAGGTGTAATTCAATTGCGGAATAACCCAGGGCTGAACACTTTGCCGGTTATAGACAGGACTGATCGGGCTGGTGAAGCTGGCCTGTGTTCCTGCATCGCGACTGATGCGGAAGTAGATCTTTTGTTTGTCGTTGATGCTGTAGTCGAGACGACCTGAAATGAAGTACTCAGTATTGATGCTCGACGCAGTGGTACCGAAGGCTACTGCGCACGGAGTGTCTACACCGAATTGTGGGCCGGAGCTCCCGTTGACATATGTTCCGGTGAACGTCTGTCTACCGCAACCAAGATGACCGCTACTGTCTTGTAAAGGAAGGTTTCCATTTGTTACCGGAACAGCGCGTCCGACGCCAGGGGCCGAGTTATAGAGCTTGAAGAGACTCTGATAGATCGGCAAAGAGGATGCGGGTACGTGGCTAAGAATGTACTGCTGTAGAGCTGGTGACGGCAGGGAAACAACACCGCTCGAAGGCAGGGCATAGCGCAGGCCTTCTGTGTTCACGAAGAACGCAAGTTTATCTTTGAGAACGGGACCGCCGACTGAAGCAGCGTATTGGTTTGCTACCGATCGAGCACGAGGCGTGTTGTTCAGTTTGTTGAAGTAGTCGTTGGCATTGAGAAATTCGCCGTTGTAATTTTCGACCAGATTGCCATGGAATTGGTTAGTCCCGGACTTACTGATGTAGTTGACCTGAGCGCCTGCCTCGCGCCCGTACTGTGCGCTATAGGCATTGACTACGACTGCAGCTTCAGCGACATCGTTGGCCCCCAGCGTGTTATTACTGGCTCCTGATTTGTTATTCAGGTTGTAGGGCTCAACAATGTCAGCTCCATTCATTGTGAAAAGCACCGAGTTGAAAGGCAGGCCGTTCACATTGAAGTTTGCATTTCCACCCCCGACATTGAGACGCAACCCCGGCGTAGTGAATGCGACGTTCGTGATATCGCCGCCATTTACTGGGGTGTTCTCGATATATTGCTGGCTGTAAGAAGTGACCTGGTTTCCATTCTCCGCTTGTACGAGGGTCGAAGCAGTGGTTACATCCACGGACTGCTGAACGGACTGCACCCCAAGCGTGATATTGACGGCCTCTTCTTTGCCGACGAGAAGCTGCACATGAACGGGGATCGAGTTCAACCCTCCGCCTTCTGCCGTAACGATGTAGTCGCCAGGTTTCAGGAAGGGAAAGCGGTACTCGCCCGCACCATCTGTCGTTGTCGTACGGACCACCTCAGTACCGGTTTGTGTAATCCGAACGTTGACTTGAGGAACGAAAGCGCCCGAAGAGTCGGAGACGGCTCCGACAATCGTGGCGCTCGTAAGCGTCTGAGTGATGACATTCTTTGTAAATGAAGCGAATAGCACTAACAGGATTAGAGCTCTGGCGAAATTGACACGGATCATATAGGTCCTCGCTGTCATGCAAATCTTTGGAGAGATACCGCTCTGGCGTCGAAGTATCACTTGCGAATACCGAAGTCCTTCGCAGGAACTCGGCGCGCTTAGGTAATGGCGTTTAGATAACGGACCAAAAAGAGGAAGATTCAATCCCCATAGCCTTACGAACTCTGTGATCGCGTTCCACGTACAACTCGGGCGTCACGGTTAAGCGATGACGATGCGGTTCGATAGGATTAAGTCAGTTGGCAGGGATGTTATGCGCGACAACAACAACAGCGAGTACCGGCACATAAGGATGAGCCGGACATCTCAAGCGGTTGTTCTAGGAAAGATCGTCGCATTTTCAAACAAGATATCACATATCTAAAGGGGGCGGGAAATTATTCGAGACGGGGAGATTGTGGACAGCAGCAGCCCGCCGACCAACTGCACCGCGAAAAAAAATGTTGCAAAGTGCGAGGTGCTGATGGCCACGAAGAATTGTATTGCGAGTGGATTCGCCGTCGGTAGTTGGTGGTTCAATCCGGAGTTACGGTAGAAAACACTGATCCACGCATACTTCGGAGTCGGCGGATGCTGATGGAATCCCTCGCCAGGTTATTGAATAAAAAACAGTTTGAAGATATCTCGATTCAGGAGATCGCCGGCGAAGCTTCCCTGAACCGGGCCACATTCTACCTGCATTACGCGGACAAGAACGCTTTGCTGCAGGCAATGACAGCTGAGCGTTTTAAGGACCTCATCGCTCGCCGAGGCCTTTCTTTCACAGACTGCGACGGGGCCCTCCGCCATCGCCCTAGGTGTCTGCGATTATCTCGCGGACACCACAGGATGCCCCAGTCAGTTGACGACGATGCCGCTCGAAGGCTCCATCATCCCCGTTGTGGAAGACATATTTCGGGAAGGCGGCGCGAATCACGAGATACCGCCAGGTGCTGATCCCGAACTTCTCGCAACCACGGCCGCCTGGGCCATCTTTGGCGCCGCCCGGCGATGGTACCAGACACCCGACCGCATTCCTGCTGAGGAGATGGCCGCTAGGATTGAAGCAATGGTGAAGCCAATTTTTCTTAGCGCTTACGTGTGACGGACGATCGGTGCTGCCAATCAACACTCGCTCCCGGATCGGCAACGCTCGACCTTCTCACCAACTTCGCAGACTGTGACAGCCTGAAGTAGAGTGAATATGTGAAGATCAGTGAGGCCACGACCCTCATTCATACACCACACATTAAGTGGGAACGACCTCAATCCTGGTGCGATCTTGGCTGCGGGAGCGGGACCTTTACGACGGCACTGGCTCACTTGCTGGCTCCCGGTAGCATGATTCATGCGGTCGATCTAGACGCCCGAGCTTTGGACTCTGTGCCGAACCATTACAACGGAGTCGAAATTCGGAAGTTACTGGGAGATATTGGAAGCCCCAGCCTTCGCCTTCCACCAGTCGAAGGCATTCTAATGGCAAATTCGCTGCACTTCATTCAGGAGCAGCAGGAGTTGATAAGGAGGCTTCTATCTGTGACGGATCGCTTCTTGATCGTAGAGTATGAACGATCCAAGCCGAACAGATGGGGACCGTATCCGGTCGGCTTTGAAAGACTCCGCCAACTGTTTAACGGAGCAGGAGTGCAGCATGTGGACAAACTTGCGACACGGCCCTCGTTGTTTGGCGGGACGATATACTCTGCTCTCGCCGAACGATCATTCGGGAGGGGCGAAGCTGAAGGATAAGCGGCGTGTTCCCATCATCGTTTATCCGCCTGGGTGAAACTCTTTTTGCCGACTCACGGCATCACTGTCCCCAGATCGCAAACTGCGGAACACGAGCGCCGACAGGATAGTCAGTGCGCCAAGTGCGAGAAGTGCCTCATGAACACCATGGATCATTTCACCTGGAACGTTGTGTGCGTTGCTGGGAACGAAAAAGGCAGTGGCCAAACCCGCCGTTGCAACGCCAAAACTGATTGACATCTGGTGCATCGTGGTCGCTATGGAGCTGGCTGCACTAGTCTGGTCATCGGTGGAGTCAGCGTTTACCGGTGTGTTCATGCTCGAGTACTGCAAAGAGGTAAAGGCACCGTATAAAAATGCCTGCAGCGGCGGCCGGAATTGATCGTGCCGCCGACAGGAGCAGACCAAGCGCCAGTTTAGCAGTAGCCGACTCGCTGTCGCCACCAACGGTGTTGGACACAACAATACCCTTCTCCGTGCATGCGGCAAGATCGAGCGAGGCATTGGAAGATCCGGTGATCCCCAGCATGCGGAGCTTGGGCAGAGCGCTAATCAATGAGCCTGAGAGCACGGTGCGTTCTCGCATGGAAAGCAGCAAATCGAAATCTGCCAGGGCTGCGACTGCGTCGGTCTCGGCGCGAAACGCCTGGTCAAAGAAAACAACCTCAGCGATGGAGTGCAACGGCGACCAATTTGCGCTGCTACTGGCGACCCCTTGCCAATCATCCAACACAGCGATCTTTGTCATCATGCCACCACTTCTCTCATTCTCGCAGACGAGTTCCGCTTGCCGTCGCGGCATCGGGGATTGACGGAGTGCTAGGCGGAATAGACCGCGGATTTCGATATTGCAGCAAAACACTTGAACTACTGGTGAGCCCATTGACACCGACGGCTTGCGCGACCTTACAGATGTGGTTCTGCGTCGAGCTCTGGCCGGTTGCGGGTATGAAAATGTTTTAGGAGCTCAGCACTCGATTTCGATTTCCAGTGACGGATGTAGTGGTCAACAGAGGAGAAGCTGTGGCTCCACATTCTGTCGATAAATAAGGTCCCTTTGAGATGATCGATCTCATGTTGCAGAATGCGCGCATACCATCCTTCCGCTTCGATCTGAATGGGCTCCCTAGCTTCATTGAGAGCCCGCACTCTCACGACTCGCGCACGAGGTACTATCGCCACAAAGCCGGGCAGACTAAGACAGCCTTCGAAGAAACTTACGTCCAGAGGAGACAATAATTCAATCTCAGGGTTGATAAGTACATGGAAGGGAACTGGGCTCCGTTCGCGCTCTGTCAGTTCTTCCGATGTCAGATTTGCCTGGTACTCCGCTTTGTCCTCAATGATCGCGAGTTGTAGCTGTTCCCCAATCTGGGGGGCAGCTAAACCAACGCCGGGAGCATCGGCCAGAGTCTCTCTCATATGGTCAATGAGCTGGTGAATGCGGTCGCTGCCAATCTCATCTGTACGAAGTGGCCGCGCTGCGTTGCGCAGGACGGTCTCACCGACGCTCGCTATCTTGATCCTCATATTCTCTTCGCCTAATCCTGGTATTTTCCGCGCAACCTCGGGGTAAGCCGCAACATCAGTTGCACACGTTCCACTTCGTCGAGCCAGTCGGCGAGTGTAGTTTCCGCTTCACCCTTCTCCAGCGGAAGGATGCCCGTCGGACAGCTTGGCCTAGCCGTTTCAATGCGAGCGCACGATATCGATTGAGCGTCCGGTCTCCTGATGTGGCGCACCAAGGTCCATCTTCGGAGTAAAAGCGAAGGACAGGAACCCGGCTTCCACCGTTGATACGCAGATCTTCGCTGAGTTCCGCATTCATCTCGCGCTCCAGGAAACGTAAGTCAATCTTTGCAGGATTGGCTTCGGCGATTCGCTGGATGAATGGGCATTGCTCGACGCAATCTCCGCACCAGATACCGCTATGCACGAGGATTTTCATTTCTCGCTGGAAGCCGGCAATGAGTTGTTGTTGCGTCGGGTCAAGATGTGCAATGTTGTAGACCTGCTTCCATCGACGTTGTTGCTCCTCGGTACCGACCGCGAGATATCGTTCGTAACGAAGTGCAGAGGAAAACTGGTCCGAAAATGATGGCATCCTGATTCTGTCCTCAGAGAGATGAAGGTTGTTACTGCTCCGTTCACCTATCAGACGCGCTGTCTTGATGCTGGATGAACTTTCTTTAAATGGGCGGACGTGGTTTTAGGCAATCATGAACTCTGGATCGACAGGGACTTGCATCGAATTGGCCAGGGAATTGGTTTGAGCGGCCATGCTGACGACCGCCAGAAACTCAGCATATTGTCCCTCAGAGAGACCTTTGGCGCGTGCTGCGGCTGTGTGCGAATGAACGCAATAGCTGCAACTGTTCGCGGTGGATACAGCGATATAGACAAGCTCTTTTGTGAGCGGATCGAGCGTTCCGGGCTCAATCATCACCCGTTTGATACTCGCCCACGTCCGCTCAAGAAGATCGGGCTGATTCGCGAGAGCGCGCCAGAAATTGTTTACAAAATCAGACTTGCGAGTGGCGCGTATGTCGTCGAACACAGCTTTGACTGTGGGTACTGCTGCGGCCGCCTTGTCGGTCCAGAGTTTTACAGTGGACATCTGGTAAATCCTCCGATTGTCATCATATTTGCTTGTAATGGCTTATTAGCATAAGTCGAAAGTATCTTCACAAAACCAGATATTTGCATAAATAACCGCAAGTATTGCTTTAGCATGGTTTACTGTTTTGATTTCCCTAGTCTAGCGGTCTACCACTCTCCGGAAGTAGCATGACTGCTGATTCGGTAACGGAAAAATATCTCGCCCGAGACCCGATATTTGATCGTGCGGATAGCTTTGGCAAGCAAGCGACACAAAGTGCTTGATGCCCATGAACGGATCGGTTGGCATAAAAGAAATAAACTGTCATCGAGATGGACAGCCTAAGCCTTCACGCAAAACAGATAAATCATGGCCAGTCGGAGATATGGCTAGGCGGGGCCCATGTCCAGGAGATGACACCGCGGCGCACGCTCACTACTAATGAGGTCCTCAATGTGACGCGGCGACATTGCAGCCCGGAGCAGTTTGAGGCGTTTTGTAACGAATCCCACGTCGCTTTGGGGCACATCGCTTCACTCAATGTCCCCAACCTGAACGAGAATGCTTCGGAACTACGCCTCCGGATAGCCGGATAACAGCTTCGATGATTCTCAGCGCGTTGGAGCCAAGACCAGAGCAGGACGAAGATGCGATGTCGGCAAGCAGGGAACAGCCAGAACTCGCGGCGGTGGCATAGCAACCCATCCTTGAGAAAGGCCGGTGGGTGGCACCCCGGCCTCTACCTCAAAATCGCCGATCCACCCTATATGGAGTTGGTCATCGAGGTCATAGATGAATTCGGCCCGATGGGACTTCCCGTGCTGTCAGTGGCTCAGTATGGACAACAGAACGGCGACCTCATGCGCGACCTGTTTCTGCGCGATGTGAAAGTTGCAATCTGAAGTGGCTGTTACGGTCAACGGCTGTTCGTGAGACATTTATTCTGCGTAGGCAGAGCGTCTTGGAGACAGTAACGGGAGCCGAGAGCTGTCCTGGGCTAGGTTGGCGGCGGCCGACGCCCCGTTGTGATCATCGTTTCCATTTTCCGAGCCTTGTAACAGTTCCGGAATTTGAGTGCAGCGTGACAGGAGCGTCCAGGGGCAAGGCTCAGGATCGCGCAAAAGAGACGAAGATGAAGACGAAGGACACCGTCCACGAAGATATCCAGAGGATGCAGGACCGCGCAGAGCGTTCTGTTTTGTAAAGGTCCCAGAACACCTCACGCCACTACGCTGCCGCCCGCCGCCCCAAAGCACCTTTCAGGAACTCTCCGAGATCGCGATTCAAGCTCTTACGGTGCGTGCACATCAAGCCGTGTGATGCACCGGGATAGGTGTTCAGCCTGCCGTTGCAGATCATCCGTTGAACGCGTGCCGCTGTTGCAGTAAGCGGCGCGAAGACATCGGCTTCGCCGTGGACGAGCAACGTCGGCATCGTGAAAGCACTCATGTCGGCGCGTACGTCCTCGAAAAACCTCGTACGATAGATCTCGAGCATGGGTACGAGCGGATTGCGCAGGCTAAGATCCATGATCCACCCGCGAGCGCCCTCCATGACTGGATGCTCCGCGCCTTCAGGGTTGAAGAACAGATCGAGGCTGTCGAGGAAGGTATGTGCACGGTCTTCGATCATGCCGCGCAGGAAGGGCTCGTAGGCTGGGAAAGGGCGCAACCGTCGAGACAAGCGCAGCGCGCTAGCACGCATCCGCCGAACGACAGCGTTACGACCGAGAGATTGGGCCGGTCGAGATGCCGGATGAGCGCGTCGAGATCGCTGGCGAGCGTGTCGATGCAGTAATCCGTCGCAGAGACGTCGGAGCGGTCGAAGCCGCGCTGGTCCTAGGTAATGCATTCAAAGCTCTTGGCGACAACTGCGGAAACCTGAAACTCCCAGACGCCGGCGCCGACGTTGCTGCCCTGGATAAAGAGAACGGACTCGCCCGCGCCCCAGGCGGAGTAGAAGAGGCGTGTACCATCCTGTGCGTGAACGTAAGACATGATTCTCCTTTCGCTATGCATATCTTTACGTAGAGAACAAGCAATCCGACTATGCGTGGCCGTTCTTCCACAAAACAATTGCCTCTTCCGCGATTACATCGGGCATCTCCTCGGGGAAGAAGAGATTTGCTTCTTCGAGGCGCCGGATGCCACGCGAGCCGGGAAGATTCTTATCGAGCCAGTCGGCAGACTTTGTATCGAAGAACGGATCCTTCATGCCCCAGACGATGCGGGCAGGCCCGCGCCAGCGGCAGAGCGCATCGCGTGCCGGCGGCAGAGGATTGGCGCGCAGCGAAGAGGTGTACTCCTCGAGCTTGGCCTTGCTGTCGGGGTCGTCGACCAGCGGCCGCAGGTAGATGTCGATAGTCTCCTCCGTTAGCCGGTCCGGCCAGGTGTATGCGCCGCCGAGTCCCCTGGGCGAACGTGCAAGCGCCTTATCGGCGACCTGCGGAGCCAGAAAGCGGTCAACGAGTGCGTTGGCCACCAGGTCGACCGACTGGATATGCAAGGAATCGAGCAGCCCGGCGAGCATCTGCACCTGCGTCTCGGGCGTGACGGGCTGATTGGCGGGGGTGATCGTGTAACCGAGCGCCATCACCCGCACGGACCGCGCTCTGCGGTGTACCCCCCACACCGATCCAGATCGGCAACTGCCGTTGCATGGGGCGCGGGGAGAGCTCCGCATCTTGCAAGGCACTGCGGAAGTTTCCTCTCCAGGTGATCCGCTCCGTCCGGCTGAGCTTTCTGAGGAGGTCGAGCTTCTCTGAGAACAGCTGATCGTAGTCACGCAGGTCGACGCCGAACAACGGGAATGGCTCTGTAAAGACTCCGCGTCCTGCGATGATCTCTGCGCGACCTCCCGAAATAAGATCCACCGTGGAAAAGTCTTGAAAGACCCGAACCGGATCGGCTGCGCTCAAGACCGTCACTGCACTCGTCAGCCGAATGCGTTTGGTCGCCTGAGCGATCGCGGCCAGGACGATCGCCGGGGACGAGACGGCAAAATCGAGGCGGTGGTGTTCTCCAACGCCGAACACGTCGAGCCCCACCTGATCCGCGAGCGCAGCCGCTTTGATTGTTTCGTCGATACGGTCATGGGCATTCATCTGAACGCCCGCTTTGGGATCCGTGATGAGATCGGAGAGCGTGTAAAGACCGAGTTCCATAGTTGCGTAGCCTTCTGTTCAGCTTTTGAAAGAACCAACATCCGAATGTTGGGGGTTGCGGTACGATCCTCATGAGACGAGGTGCGCTAAGTTCAATTTGTGCACCGCCAGAACACGCGTTGATCCTGTGCTCTGGCGGCGGATCATCTTTCCAACTCCAGCGCCGCCCTTATGCGTCCTTCAGGAACTCCAGGTCCAGAGTGATGCTGACATCCTCGCCCACCATCAAGCCGCCGGCCTCGAGGGCTGCGTTCCAAGTCAGCCCGAAGTCCTTGCGATTGATCTTTGTGGTCGCCGACAGACCGATGCGCGTGTTGCCCCACGGATCCTTCGTCGCAGGAGAGGGCCCTTCCACCGCGAACTGCACGCTGTGGGTGACACCCTTGATCATCAGGTCGCCCGTGACTACGACTTCCCCATCCGACTTCAGCGCGATGTGCGTTGACTTCAACTGCATAGTCGGAAACTGCTCGGCGTCGAAGAAGTCCGCACCCTTGAGGTGGGCATCGCGGCCCTCGTCCCGTGTGTGGATCGACGCAATCTCGATCGCAGCCTCTACGCTCGACTGCGTCAGATCATTCTCATCCAGCGATAGTGTGCCGGTCACGCTGGTGAAGTTACCCTTCAGGTTGGAGATCATCATGTGTTTGATCTTGAACTCGACAACGGAGTGAGTCGAATCGACGTTCCAGGTGGTGATGGCGGGGGTTGCAACTGTGGTGCTCATAATGGTGTTTCCTTTCCGGTGGCTTGCACCGTGCTATTCAGTTATTTGATGCGTGGCAAGGATATTCGTTGCAACAACTGTTAAACCAAAAATTAACCGTGAGGCTGACGGGCAAGACGCAGCAGATCCGTCAAAAGCTTCAATCGCTTGGCGCCAAGGTGGCCCAGGAGTTCGAAATGAGTCGCAAGCACGGGTTTATCCAGCCGCGCCAGCAGTTTCAGCCCCTCCGGCGTAATCCGCGCCCATACTGTCCGCCGATCCTTGCTCTCCCGGGAACGGGAAACCAAAGACCGCTTCTCGAGCCGATCAAGCAGCCGTGTAATATCCGAGTCCCGCGTCACCATACGGTTTCCAATCTCCCCGCACGAAATTCCCTCCGGGTCGCCCCGCAGAATCCGCAGCACGTTGTACTGTGTCTCCGAAAGATCCTCGGCTTTCAACACCTGCGCAAACCGGTGCGATAGAACCTCCATCGTCCGCATCATCTCAAGGTGCGCGACCTCTTCTGGGGAGGACCCCGGCTTTGGCTTGGGCTCGGTTTGGACAAGGGGTTTCATTTACTTTCCAACGATATTCCTTATAACAACTATTGTCAAGAGGAATGATGGAATGACTGCGACCGGCAATAAGGCTCGGCCCAAACCGGGGTGAGCCTTATTGCCCAGGGAAGGGATTTCCGCCGAAGCCACACATTTTCTGTCGGCTTCCTGATTGGCGCGGCGGAAGATAGGGTCAGGCTAGTACCGGGATGTCGGGCAGTGTCCGCCGATCCGTCAGGGGCGTGATCCTCGATTGACGATATCAGGCCAATGCACTCATCCAGCACTGATGCCGTCAGGATTAGCAATGACAAACGCGCTTGTGTTTACCAATCTGGTTGGCATTCCTGGAAAGTCCGGTTAATGGCAAGTTTAAAACCGAAGTTTCTCATAACCCCGTTTCTCGCGAGATACTTTTAGCTCATAGGGGTGGTGCAACGATGACCTTTAGAGGGAGGAGTAACCAGGGCGAAGAACACGTGCAGCGCGTGCGACGGATCTGCATGGGAATGCCGGAATGCGAAGAGAAGCTATCGCACGGCGAGCCGACATGGTTTCTGCGGAAGCGAGTGTTTGTGATGTTCGCAAATAATCACCATAACGACGGCCATGTCGCAGTGTGGCTGCCGGCTCCCCTTGGTGTGCAGGGGAGTTTGATTGAGGCTTCGCCAGAGACTTTCTTCCGACCGCCGTATGTGGGGACGAAGGGGTGGGTCGGGATTGAGTTAGATCGAGTGGGAGACGAGGAGTTGAAGTCCTATATATTCGAGGCCTGGAAGCTGATCAAACCGAAGAGGTTAGAGTTCAGAAGCTGTCCTCGCCCCGCAAGGGCCTCTGGGTGAACTTGCCGCTGACCCCGTTTTTCGCGAGTACGTATAGGCATCTAAATCTCCGACGAGTGCCTCGGCGATTTATCAATCATCGAAAAGACACCCTTAGCTACAGACTTCGCACGATTCCCTGTGGTAACAGCAATGACTTCCCTGAGAGAAGAGATCAGGAACGCCGATTCCTTGCATATTAAGTGCGAGTTTTCTTGCTGTCCGTAGGGGACTTCGCAATTTTAAATCTGTGCTAATTAATTTCCGCCTATTTGTAACCGACTCTCAGAACAGAGATTGCACGAATCTGATTGCGGCGGGAGTAGTTTTACTGCTGCGCGAACATTTTGGCCCTTCAATTGCTTTTTCGCTTTCAACCGCCTCATCCGCCAGCATGCTGTGAAAGTGTTTAGGAGACGGCTTCGGAGGCAGCTGTGGCCGCTTGGACGTTCCAATCATTCTTCACTAATGGAGAAATTAGCTGTCGTAGGTTGTGTGCATTCTGGCGAAGCGTTAAAATAGGAAGTTCGCTCGGGCGTGCCGTACTCCTTTCACTCTTACTGACGGCGATCTTTACGAGCTACGCACGTGGGGCGATCGCGACCGACGCCGCCGTATCGAAGGATAACTCTGCTGCCAGTGCGACGATTACGAGCCCCACGTTTTCAACCTCCCAAGCGAACGAATTGTTGCTGGCGTTTGTTGCGACGGACTATCTGAGCGGCGCGAACACGACGGTAAAGAGCGTCACAGGCGGCGGATTGATCTGGGTCCTGGTCCAACGAACGAACGGGCAGAGCGGATCTTCGGAGATTTGGAGGGCCTTTGCGGCCACACCGCTGAGTGGCGTAACGGTCGCGGCTACTCTGTCTCAAAGTGTTATCTCGTCAATGACCGTCATGAGCTTTGCGGGAGTGAACACCTCCGGCACGAATGGGTCCGGGGCGATCGGAGCGGTCGGAAGCAAGAGCGCGGCTTCGGGAGCGCCTACCGCGTCGTTAGTGACTACGGTGAACAACTCGTGGGTTGTCGGAGTCGGGAACGACTTCGACAATGCTGTTGCAAGAACGGTTGGTGCAGGACAGACGCTGCTTCACCAATATCTGGCACCGACTGGCGATACGTACTGGGTCCAGATGCAGACCAGCCCGATTCCCGTCACCGGGACGACGGTATCCATTAACGACACAGCGCCCACAAAGGATCGATTCAACCTGAGCATCTGTGAGATTCTCCCAGTTGCCGCGAGCGGTCCGTCGTGGAGCATCTCGGGCAGTATTAGCCCAGCAGCCAGCGGAAGTGGAGCCACGGTTACGCTGAGCGGAGCATCGAGCGCAAGTACGGTCGCTGATGCGAACGGCAACTATAGCTTTACGCAGTTGGCGAATGGCTCCTATACGGTCACACCCAGCAAGTCCGGCTTTACGTTCTCCCCGGTATCGCAACTGGTAACGGTCAACGGCGCAAACGTCTCGGCTGTCTTTGCGGCGCAGCCAGTTGTGACAGGCGGCGTCCAATTGATGCAGGCAAATGAAAACGGAAACGAATCATCTGCGTCGAGCATTGCTACATCTTTCACGGTTCCAAATACGGCCGGAGATTTCCTGCTTGTGTCAGGTTCGATTGCACGCCCCGCAGGAACACTTACGATCTCCGACACTTCGGGGAATACCTATACTCCAGTGACCACCCCGGTTACCGATACGAATCAAAATGTGACTTCATACCTGTGGTATGTGCCGAGCTGCAAGGGCGGAGCGAATACAGTGACCTTGACGCCTGCGACTGCTGGGGCTCTCGAGGTCCATGTTTCAGAGTGGTCTGGAATCTCTTCTACTTACCCTGTGGACGTGTTTGCGTCTGCCGCGGGAGCCGGAACAACTGCATCAAGCAGGGCTGTCACGACAACCGCTGATGGAGAGTTGATCTACGGTTATACCTTTCTCATGAACACCGCCGCGGCCGGCTCGGGATTTACCGGTATAACTTTTGTAAACGGTGATCTTGATGAGTACGAGATTCAATCCACAGCAGGGAGTGTCGCTGCAACTTTTACACAGACGAGCGGAACGTGGTTTGCTCGCGTGGCCACCTTCCGTCCAAATACTGCGACTCAAGGGGTGATCTCTGGAACCATCACTCCTTTTACGGGTGGGAGCGGTGCCACAGTTACGCTTAGTGGCCTGGAGAGTGCGACGACAACTGCAGATGCGAACGGAAACTTTACATTTTCTGGATTACCGAATGGCTCGTACACGATTACACCAAGCAATGGCGGCTATACCTTCAGCCCGGTGAGCCAGGCAGTCAACTTGAATGGAACGAATCAGACCGCGGTGAATTTTACAGCCCAGCCGATCGTATCCGCCTGGAGTATCTCGGGAAGCATCATTCCTGCAGCGAGTGGGAGCGGTTCAACAGTTACGTTAAGCGGAGCGGCCAGTGGAGCGAGCGTTGCCGATGCAAACGGGAACTACACCTTTGCTGGAGTGGGAAACGGCTTATACACGATTACGCCTGCCAAAACGGGGTATACATTCAATCCCGTCAATCAAGCAGTCACCGTCAACGGCGCGAATCAAGCTGGAATCAATTTCGCAGCTCATGGGACAGGTCCGACGTGGAGCATCTCCGGCAGTATTAGCCCTGCTTCAGGGGGAAGCGGCGCAACGGTTGCGTTGACCGGAGCCGCGAGCGCGAATAGTATCGCCGATACAAACGGCAACTATATGTTTTCAGGTTTGGCGAACGGCTCCTATTCGGTCACGCCAACCAAAAGCGGCTATACCTTCAACCCTCTCAATCAAGCAGTCGCGATTGCCAGTTCCGACATCACCGGAATAAATTTCACTGCTATCGCGCCCGCAAATTCTATCTCGCTGGATGTGAACAAGTCTCAGGATGGAGCAAAGGCAAGTGCGACGATTGCCAGCCCCGCCTTCTCCACGGCAACAGCGAGCGAGTTGCTGCTGGCCTTTGTTTCCACGGATTACCTAAGCGGCGCCAATACGACTGTGACGGGAGTCACTGGAGCAGGGCTGACGTGGACGCTGGTGCAGAGAACCAATGGACAAAGTGGCTCTGCCGAGATCTGGCGAGCTTTTGCGGCATCGACTGCGAGCAACGTGACGGTTACAGCGAGTTTGTCTCAAAGCGTCATCTCTTCGATAACTGTCATGAGCTTCTCGGGCGTCAGCACTGCAGGCACAAACGGATCCGGGGCAATTGGCGCGGTCGGCAGTAAGAGTGCCTCCACAGGTGCGCCGACAGCTTCGCTTGTGAGCACAACGAACAACTCGTGGGTCCTCGGGGTCGGGAACGACTTCGATAATGCCGCTGCGCGAACCGTGGGCACGGGACAGACCTTGGTGCATCAGGATCTGACATCTACTGGCGATACGTACTGGGTCCAGATGCAGACCAATCCTGTTCCCGTGGCTGGAACGACTGTCACGATCAATGATACGGCGCCAACCAAAGATCGTTTCAACCTGAGCATCGTCGAAGTCCTCCCCGGCAGTGGCGGCGTAAATTCGACGCCTCCAACGGTGTCGATGACTTCGCCAGCTCAAGGTACGCTGCTATCGAGCCTGGTGACGGTCTCTGCGACGGCTTCAGACACGATCTCTGTTGCAGGAGTTCAGTTCCTGCTCGATGGTGCATCGCTGGGCGCCGAGGTCCTCAGTTCTCCTTATTCCATTACGTGGGACACGACGACGGTGGCCGACGGTCCGCATACACTGTCGGCTCGCGCACGTGACAGTGTGGGGCTCAGCACGACTTCGGCTCCAGTCGCGGTTACGGTCAACAACTCCGCAAACGCATCGATAGTCGGAAGCTGGTCTGCTGCGGTTAAAACTCCCGCTGTCGCAGTAAATCTCATCCTTCTGCGAAATAACCGGGTGCTCTTTTATCAGGATGGCGCGACGCCGACAGTTTGGGACTATGTTGCTAGTACGTTCACAAACGTTCCCACGTCTCCGGATCTCTTCTGCTCTGGACATGCTTTGATGTCCGACGGCAGAATACTCGTTGTCGGAGGATACGGTGGAAGCGCGACAACCATTGGTATCAAGAATGCTGAGATCTTTGATCCGACAAGCTTGACCTGGACTCCCGTACCCGACATGCAGTACCGGCGCTGGTATCCGAACGCAACCACACTTTCGGATGGTCGGATTCTGGTTGTGGCCGGTTGGCAGACCAGTGCAAATACCAATGCAGGGATCTCGGAGATCTATGCTCCTGCGACAAACACATGGACATCCCTCACGAATGCCAACAACCCCTTCGAGACCTATCCGTTTATGTACGTTATGCCCGATGGAAGAGTCATCCATATTGGCGGTTCGGAGTATGCTACCGACACAGACATACTCGATCTCACGACGACGAACTGGTCTGTAGTTGATTCCAACATCGTCGATGGTGGTAGCGCGACGATGTACCTGCCGGGCAAGTTTATGAAGGCAGGCAGCGCCGCTGACAGCCAGAACGTCGGACCTTCCTCCAACACAACCTTTGTGTTGGATATGACTCAACCCTCACCCACATGGCATCAAACGGCGTCGATGGCGTATCCGCGCAGCTTCTTAAATCTCACGATGCTGCCCGACGGTACAGTTCTGGCGACCGGCGGTGAGACCGATAAGAATGGCGGAGATATCAGCAAAGCGGTCTACGCCGCCGAACTGTGGTCGCCGCAGACACAGACATGGACCACTATGGCCTCGATGCATACCCCCAGGGAGTACCACGGCACAGCTCTGCTATTGCCGGACGGAAGGGTGTTGGAGTCTGGAATGGGGGCTGACTTCGGAAATGTTCCCAATGAGGAGAGTGCGGAGTTTTACTCGCCGCCCTATCTATTCAAAGGTGCCCGGCCGACGATTAGTCAGGCGCCCAGCCAAATACAATACGGCTCAAATTTCTTTGTGAGCACACCGGACGGTGCGACTATAGCAAGTGTCGTATTGATTCGAAGTGGTGCCGTGACACATTTCTTCGACGAGAATGAGCGCTATGTGCCGCTAAGCTTCACACAAACCAGCGGTGGCCTCACCGTCACAGCACCTGTCGATGCGAATCTCGCTCCGCCCGGCTTCTACATGTTGTTTATCTTGAACACCGCAGGCGTTCCGTCGATTGCACCGTTTGTTCAGCTGCCGTGAGAGTCCGTTAGCTATGCTTGAGAGCAAAGGAGAAGCCGTGAAGGCAGTGTTACTCACCGCCGTGATTTTAGTTTTGATGACCCAAGCGATGTGTGCTCAGCAGTTTCATCTAGGGGCACCGGTATCCGATTTCACGTTGCATGACATGAGCGGTAACTCTCTGAGCTATCAGGCGCTCAAGGGTAAAGTAACCGTAGTGATGTTTTTTTCTACACGTTGTCCGATATCCAACGCGTTCAACTTTCGGCGGAATACCGTCTATAGAGATTTCAGAAAGCGCGTGAACTTTATCGTTGTGGACTCCAACTCCAATGAGTCGCTCGAGGAGGTGCGAGCGTACGCCAAAGAAGTTGGGTTCGATTTTCCGGTATACCTGGATGTAAATAACCAGGCGTCCGACGGCTTCGGAGTGTTAGCGACTACAGATACATTTGTCATGGATTCATCCGGAGTGATGCAGTACCACGGCTATATAGAAGACGCGCTGAATCCGGAGCGGACGACGAAACAGGGGCTCCGGCTTGCCATCGAAGCTGTGCTTGAGGGCAAGCCGGTCGAAATGGCCGAATCGGCGGCGCGCGGATGCGCTATCCGGCGCTCGAGTCCTCCGTAGATCCAAAATCGGAATTGCTAGGGAAGCATGCCATCGCCTGCTACTTCGACCCGTCGCGTACCAGCAGGATCACAAATTTGTTTCAGATCAACCAATTGCGACGTCATCATCTTGATGAGAACAGATGGAATGAGAAGGCAGGTCTCCAGCGGGATGCGTTAAGCTCCAAGTTATCGGCGCGCTTGAAGCGCGGGAGACGACGAGACGTGCGATGAAGAGGCTATGACGGTATCTGGTGTTTTTGCATCCTGAATGTCCAGGTCCACTTACGGGTCCTGGTAGTTATCGAGTCGACCATCGAATACTATCCAATGATCGGAGGAGTCAGCCAGGGGTTGCGAGACCAGTCGAGAGCGTTCCGTCGTGTGGTAAGGTTGGCATCCCATTCGGATTCCATCTTTTGCCGTGTAAGAGAGAACACGCGATTCACATCGGGGAAGCGGAGCCGGGGAAAATGGGGCGTGCCAGACCGCGGAGGAACGCGAGTCAGGAGAATACTGAAAGATGGTGGGGGCTAACGAGCGAGACTCGAACTCATAAAACAACATGTCATCTGCAGCTAGATATGACGGAATGAGCCGTATGGTTCCGTCCTCCGGAGTTTCTATTGCCCGAGATCCCCCACTGTGATTCCCCATAGGTGGAGACTCATCCTGAGATTCTCAAGATAAAGAACGTATATGTAGTGATTTCGGATCGATACCTGGTGGATGTGCCGTTCTTGCTCCGCAACGATCACCCTTCGGACCTGTCCTTCACGGTCCAATTCAACGATTGAGCCACCGGTTGCCGAATCGTACATGGCTAAGAAGATAGACCGTTTCTGAGTGCCGGCATGCAGGTTGCAGAGAACCTCTGGAAGACTGGCCGCCAATAGGTATCTTCAGCTCTGGAAGCAAGATAAGCGTCGCTGCCAGGTGCTGTCCCGAGTCGTAAATGTACATCGCACCCAAATCGATCTCGTCGGAGAGCAACACAAGCCGACTTCGCGCTGTACGCGGCAACGAGAAGACCAGTACATCTCTTTCCAGAGGCTCTCCAAAGACATGACGGTTGATGACGTGAGAAGCCGCGTTGTCTCGGACGTCATGCGAGTAGTAGACGCCCCGACTTCGATTCAGGAACGCGATGCCCGAGGGCGACCTAACGCGAGATATTCTTTCAGGACCTCACCACGACAAAGATCCACGAAATGGTCTCAACTCCATCTCCTCCTCCAAGTCTTGTCTCAAACGCGAGCATCGATCCATCAGTCGCGACACCATGCAGTCCGACCGGGAAGAATGGACCCAGACCGAGGCGGCAGCCTCCAAGAGTTCGCTGCAGCCTTAAACAAGGCTAATTTTTACGAGCTACTAGCCGTCGCGATGGTGCTCAATTTCCGCAACCGTTACAAAAACCGTTACGGTGGCAAGAAATAAGGCCAGCCGTTTAGGGCTGGCCTTCTCGTAACTTATTGATTTTTTGGATTGGTGCGGAGGAGGGGACTTGAACCCCTATGCCTTGCGGCGCTAGCACCTCAAGCTAGTGCGTCTGCCAATTTCGCCACCTCCGCGCTTTGTCTCGACGCTGGTGAGCGCGAGGTGCGGTAAGCAATCCGAAGGTAAGTATAGCATCTGCGATGGGTTGAATGAGAGCGGGTGTGGATAAGGTTTTGCGAAAGCGAGAACTCACCGGCGAGGAAGATGGTGAACCAAGCGAACAACACCCGGAGGACGGCGTCTGGTGCGAGCTGACGCCACCCTTCCGGGCGAGGTTTGGCGGACTATTTCTAGTTGGCTGATGCGGAACGCTTCGGTGATGCTTTGCGGAGCACGCTGTCCAAAGCCTTCCCTGCAGGCGTTACGGTTACGGCTCCCTCGCGGACGATCTCGGTTGCAGTGATGTTTTTGCCGTAGACAGCCTTGTTGGCGTCGTCGTCGGTGTCCATCGAGGCGCTAGCGATCGAGGCTCCGGCGAACAGTCCGCCTTTGGCTCTAGAGTAGGTGAGGACGTCGACGCCTGGATCGTTGGCAGCGACCGCCTTGGCTCCGGTTGGCCCGGCAACCGCGGTTGCGTCAGCACCCAGTTTGGCCTTGCCGGATAGAATCTTCTGGGCTCCGGTTTTGGTTTCGACCAGTAGGACGTAGTCTGTGGAAGAGCTGCCGAGCTGCACTCCCAAGCTGCCAACATCCAGTTTGTACATCGCGGGAGCCGACCAGGGACCGTTCATGTCCGTGCCGGAGCGGCAGACAATGACCCCACGACCGTAGGTTACGCCGATGCCGATCCCAACTTTTTTGACAGCAGGGAAGACGAGGACACATACGGATTTATCGAGCAGATTTTGGGGGATGCCGTCAGGTTTGGCGAGGATTTGTCTCAGAACCTCTGCTGAATCACCCAGGCGATTGTCGATCTTGGATTGCGCGACGGCGGGGAAGGTGACTGCAGTGCATACCAGAGCGAGTAGGAAGTTCTTTTTCATTGTGGAACCTTTCTTGGTTGCTTTCTGGAATATTGGCCGATCGTCGTAGCTGGTTCGATGCACATAGGACTGACCAGTCTTAACCGGTGAAACTTATCGAAAGTACCAGGCCGTGATGCAACGGGAGGAAGAGTACGGCAACGGTAATACGGAAATCAACCGCCATCGACTATGGAGGAAGTTAAAGGGAACGGCCTCCTATGTCAACAAAAAAGGTCATTTGACTTGTCGGAAGAGGCGTGGTTTATGCAATTTACCTTTCGGACCCTAACCCGCTTCCCGGGACGATCACGGAGGTAGCAGGTGTACGTTTCCTCTTTTTGACCGGCGGTGCGGCGTTTGGCGGGCGTTGTTTTCCGTGGCCATTACCGTTTTTTTTCTTGCCGGGAGTTTCGATCACGGCGCGCATCCAGTAGTTTCCTTCGGCGTCGGACTCTATGCCGTGAACTTCGCGCTCGAAGCCGGGGAAGCGCTTGCCGAACTCCTCCATTGCCAGAATGAGCTTGATGACAGGGCTTTCAGAGCCGCCGAGGCGCTCGCCGGGCATCGACATTGGAATGCCTGGAGGGTAGGGAACGAGCATGACAGCGGCGATTCGGCCGGCCATCTCGGAGAAGCGAATTTTTTCCGTTTCATGGCGAAGGAGCTTCTGGTAAGTCTGTGCAGGAGTCAGGATGGGGTCGAAGTCTTCGTCGCAGGCGTCATTGACGAGGCCTGAGAGGTTGAGCTGAATCATCGCGGCGTGCATCTCGTCGGAGAGCTCTTTGAGGGAAACGTTGCGATAGCGGTGGGGATAGCGGGTGACGAGCTCAGGCAACGCTTCTTCGAGCGAGGCTTCTGAGTCGTAGAGACGTTTGAACTCGAAGAGGTTTTCAAGCAGGGCGCCCCACTTGCCTTTGGAGGTGCCAACGGAGAAGAGGACAAGAACGGTGTAGTCGCCAGTACGGGCGATCTCGACGCGGCGGCCGTCGAGGAATTCGGTGATGATGGCTGCGGGGATTCCCCAGTCGCTGACGACACCCTGGGCGTTGACTCCAGGGGTGAGGATGGTGACTTTGGTGGGGTCGAGCATGCAGTAGTCGTCGGCGATGTCCTCGTCCTGATAGCCATGCCACTCTTCGCCGACTTTGAGGGTCCAGGCGCTGGAGCGGTTGGTGAGGAGTCCGTCTGCGGCTTCTTCGAGGAGATAGGTCTGTCCGTCGAGGGGATCGAAGACGTACTCGGGCTGATATAGCCGGAAGAACCAGCCTTGCTCGGCTGCGCGGAGACGGTGACCGATCGAGGACATGGCCTTGCGGAAGCTGATGGCATCCTGCAGGGTCTCACTCATCAGGGTGGGGCCGGCGGGCTCGTCCATCATTGCGGCGGCTACGTCGAGTGAGGCGATCAAAGGGTAGAACGGCGAGGTGGTGCCGTGCATCATGAAGGACTCGTTGAACTGATCGAAGTCGAGATTGGCGCGGGGGCTTAGCTTGACGTGGATCATGGAACCCATGGAGAAGGCGGCCAGCATCTTGTGGGTGGACTGCACGGCGAAGATGGTGGGGCGATCGGGCATGTCGTCCGGTACGCCCATCGCGAAGCGGCCCTGGTAGATCTCGTGGAACTTGGCGTAGGCGTACCAAGCCTCGTCGAAGTGGATGCGGGGGACGGATTTCGAGAGCTCGGAGACGACTTTATTGACGTCGTAACAGAGGCCGTCGTAGGTGGAGTTGGTGACGACGGCGTAGGTGGGGTTCTGGTTGGCGACGCCGGTGGTAAGGGGGCTCTTATCTATGATGCCGCGGATGAACTCGGGACTGAATCGCTTGAGTGGTACGAGTCCGATCATGCCGTAGCCATTGCGCGTGGGCTTCATATAGACGGGGCGTGCGCCGGTGACGGTGAGGGAGTGGCAGATGGACTTGTGGCAGTTGGCGTCGGCTACGACGATGTCGTCCTGCGCGATGACGCCGTGGCCGACGATCTGGTTAGAGGTGCTGGAGCCACCGAGGACGTAGAAGGTCCAGTCAGCGCCGAAGATGCGGGCGGCGTTGCGTTCGGATTCGCCTGGGGGGCCGAGATGATCGAGCCAGGAGCCCAGCGGCGCGGTAGAGATGCCGAGGTCCGAGCGCATAATGTTTTCGCCGAAGAACTTGTGAAACTCCATGCCGACGGGATGCTTGAGATAGGCCACGCCGCCCATGTGGCCGGGCGCGTCCCAAGAGTAGGCGCCCTGGTCGTTGTACTTCTTCAGCTCGCGAAAGTAGGGCGGGAGGAGTTGCTCGTGGTAGCGCTCAACGGCGAAGTCGACGCGGTTGGCGATGAAGGCGGGGGTGTCGCCGAAGAGATGGATGTACTCGTGGACCTGTTTGACCACTTCGAGAGGAAGTTCGCTGACCAGAGTACGGTCGGCGATGAGAAAGATGGGGATTTTTTTGTTGCGGCGACGAACGGCGCGGAGGATGGCCAGTGCGGCTCCTTCAGCAAACTGGTTCTCGCCTTCGAGGTCCCAGTCCAACAGGATGGCGCTGTAGGACGGATCGGATGTGACCAAAGACAGACCATCTTCTGGAGTCGAGGTGCGGACGACCTCGTAGCCTTCGAGACGGATTGCCTCGACGAGGCGCTCCATGGCGCGATCTGAAACGGAATCCGTACCGCCAACTTCACTCGCAATCAATAAAACCCAACGACCTTCGCTCATTACACCTCTCACTTCTTCTCTTTTAGTCCTCTTAGATGGTACAGGGAAGTTTTGTGGGAGGTTTATGGAGTGTTAACGTGGGGGATTTTATTGTTTTACGGCACTGGCGCACCGGAAGAACGCAAGGAGCAGTCTTCGGTCTTCGGCCACGGCGTTCAGGATAGCTTTGTTTCGACGCAGCGGCAGTCGAGACAACCGTGCTTCGAGCAGGTGCCGCAGACGAGAGTGAGCTGCTTCTTGAGGGCTTGACGTGCACGATGAACGCGAACAGTGGCGTTGCTTTGCGTGATTCCGGCTTTGAGTGCGAAGGCCTGCAGGCTGCCTTCTGCAAGGTCTACGTCACGAAGTATCTCAGCGTACGTCGGTTTCAGTGTGTGGAGGACGTCGTCGATACACGCGCAGACAATTTCACGAGTGCGCGCGTCTTCCCCCGCTTCGCGGTTTAGATCTTCAGCCCATCGTTCCAGCGCACGATCTTCGGCAGCTCGATGGCGATAGTAGTCGATGACACTATTGCGAAGGGTGCTGTAAAACCAAGCGATCGCTGACTCATCCCGCCGGAGATTTGAGGTCTGTTCCATGGCGCGGAGATAAGCGCTTTGCAGAATATCTTCCGCAGTCGCAGTGGAGTCAACTCGTCTGCGCAGGAAGCGAAGAAAGTGCTCCCGCTGCTGCAAAAGCCCGGTGAGGACGGTCGTGGACATGTTTCGAGAGGTAGGAAGCGGTGCGAGATCGTCTCCACACCGCTCCTGTTCGTTATTTGGATGCATTGCAAGTACAGTCAGCGTCGCAACACGAGCATTCGGCGCATGTGCAGATGGGCCAGCAAGAGCATTCACAGTTTTTCGTGGTCATAAAAACTCTCCTTGTGTCCGGCTTTAGGATCCGAACAAAGTAGAGGACGGACGAAGGGCGAAATCATTACAGTTGGAGAGTGGAGAGGGGCCGCTAAAAGTGTCGGGTGAGATCGGCGAAGCTTGCCAGCTCGATGAGTTGTTGGCCAGCGGGGGGCTGGTTGACGACTTCGTGTTCGAGGACCCAGGTGAAGTCGTGGGGGATGAAGATGGCGTTCAGGCCGGCTGAGAGAGCGGGATTGACGTCCGAGCGTGGACTATTGCCGATCATCCAGGTATTGCAGGCGTCGCAGCCGTGCTGAGAGGCTAGCGAGAGATAGGCCTGATGATGTTTTTCAGGGAGCACCTCGACTGCAGTGAAGTGGGCGGCGAGGCCGGAACGATGCAGTTTGTCGGTCTGTTCGGTCTGATCTCCCTTGGTGACCAGGATGAGACGATGGCGGGTGGCAAGTTCGCTGAGGGTGGGTGCCACGTTGGGTAGGAGCTCGATCTCCTGCTCGGCGATGGATTGGGCGAAGCTTTCGATGCGGCGGTGTTTCTCATCCGTCATCGGGGTGTCGGTGAGCTGCTCGAAGCAGGCGATCAATGATTGGCGGAAGCTGTGAAGTCCGTAGCCGTGGGTACGGATGGTGTCGTGCTCGACTTGATTGAGATGGCTTCGCACCTCTTCGGCTGTGTGGACGCGATGATCGAGGTAGGAGACGAAACTGGTAATCGCACGTTCGAAGTAGATGTTGTTCTCCCAGAGAGTGTCGTCGGCGTCGACGAGGAGGGTCTGGTTGGCGGGGCGGCGAGTGACCTGATTGGGGGAGTTCACAGGCTGATTATAAGGCGAATCGAGGTTCCGATTCGACACACTCAGAGAACAAGCAAAGGGGGATGCCACGCTTGGGGGATGTATCCCCGGAGTGGGGTATGCCAGAGTTGAAAGCAATGATTAGTACTGTTCTCGCGCATATGGAAATGTCGAATGCAGGATTTACTCACGATCGCAAACCCTCTGTGAATGTGGGTTATAGAGTATGGAACCCTTTCGAAGTAGAACTGAGAGCTTCCACCGACGGTCAGTATGATCAAGTCGCACAAGGTGTTAAGAGCTCGATATCTGTTGTGAAATGACCGCTGCGCGAATCTCGTGAGATTTGATCGACGCTGAAAAAAATAAAAGGCAGACCAGGGGCATGATTCCAGAGAGTGGCCAGAGGTTCGGTCCGTACGAGATCCTGGGCAGGCTGGGCAGCGGCGGTATGGGCCTCGTCTTTCGTGCGTGGGATGAGCGGCTGCATCGCCAGGTTGCTGTGAAGCTACTGCATGAGAGCTACAAGATGCCCGGGATGCGAGAGCGCTTTCTGCAGGAGGCGCGGGCCGCATCTGCGTTAAATCACCCGAATATTTGTACGGTCTTCGATATCGGCGCTCAGGATGGCACGCCTTACCTGGTGATGGAGTTGCTCGAGGGCGAGACAGTGAAGTCCCGAATTGAGCGGGGCGCGCTTTCGCCGGACGAGATTGTCCGCTATGCGTTGGAGATCTCCGACGCGCTGGCGGCTGCGAACACCAAGGGCATCGTGCACAGAGATATTAAGCCGGCAAATATCTTTCTGGTAAAGATGCCGAATGGAAAGAGCCAGGCGAAGGTGCTGGATTTTGGCTTGGCGAAGATCGGGCTTGAAGAACGTGGGGGGTGGGAGTCGCGGACGCTGGATATGACGCTTTCCGGGGCGACGGTGGGAACGGTGGCGTACATGTCACCGGAACAGGCACGGGGCGAGTCGCTGGACGCACGCTCGGACTTGTTTTCACTGGGTGTCGTATTGTACGAGATGGCGACTCGGCGAGTTCCATTTGAGGGAACGACGAGTGCGCTGATGTTTGTTCAACTTCTCAGTCACACGCCGGATTCGGTGCGCACCTGGAACGAATCGATTCCTCGTGAACTTGAGCGCGTCATCTTTAAACTGATGGCCAAGGATCGGACAGACCGATTTCAAACGACGAAGGAGTTGCAGGAGGCCCTGACTAAGGCCGGCGGCAAATTAGGTCGAGGCGGATGGCTGCACAAGGGGCCGATGTCGGCCGTTCCGCTTGTTCGTGCTTATGACCCGGTGGCTCCGCATAAGGGGCCGAAACGCAGGTCCGAGTCGGGCCATGGCGGTAAACCGGCGTCGCCGCGAACAAAGTCTTCAAGCGATAACAACAAACTGGTCCGTACGGCTGCCGGTCCTGGAAAAGATTATGCGGGCGCTATAGAGGGCGCGCGTTCGATACAAGCTGAAGCTCCGGCAGATGAAAATGAGTATCAGTTGCAGCTTCGTTCGACGTACAGTGTTTCGACGCGAGGCGACTCTTCGAAGGACGCTGTCGACGAGGAGTTTGATCATGTTGCGTCGGCGGCGCCGAGTTTGCGATACGGAGAATCGGTTCCGCTACAGCCTTCCGCCGTACTAACGAGCTTTGAAGACGGCACTGAGGACGTCGTCGAGAAAGCGCTACCGGAGTGGTCGCGTTCCGAGGACGAATTCTTCGCAGAGTTGGTGGCGGAGCAGGCGAAAAAAACGCGTGTGCGGATGGCAGTCATAGTGGTCGTAGTTCTTGGCGTGGTGGCGGGTGCCTTTCTGCTGATGGGTAGAAGTCTCTTGCGACCGATGGTGCTAAAACCGAGTGATCGTTTGCTGCTGACTGTTATCCAGAACAAGACCGGCGATCAAACGCTGGACGGAACGGTGATGCAGGGTCTCGAGATTGCACTGCATCAGTCAAAGAGTTTGAATGTGCGTGGTGGTGACGCATATCATGCGGGGTCGCGTCAGCTCGAGACAGAGAGCAGCGATGTGGTGATGACGGCACCTGTGCAGAGTGTCGCGCAGAAAGTTGGCGCGAGGGTCTATTTGTATGGAGAGATCACTGGATCGGAGGCACCCTACACGATTAGTGTGGATGTTCTGAGAGCAGACTCGAACGACAAAGTGGCGAGTCTTGATGTGATTGCTGCGAGGAGGGAAGAGATTCCGGCGGCGATCGGTCAACTGGCCGTGGCGGTGCGAAAAGAGATCAGTGTGGATAGTAAAGCCGACGTCCAAAAAAGTGTTTCATTTGGCGATGATGCTTCGGCGAATCTGGAAGCGTTACATGCATATTCCTCAGGTGCAACGGCTGAGCGAAATGGTCGGATCGTTGATGCATTGAAGTCGTATCGAGAAGCCGTCGGCTTTGATCCTAAGTTTGTCCAAGCACAGATGAGGTTGGCGTGGCTCTATCGCGAAGAGAAGGCCGAAGTTTCATCGGCAAATGCAGCTGGAATGGCTCGGGAAGCGGCTGCTCGCGCTAGTGACGCGGTGAAGCTGCTGGCGCAGTTTTGTTTTGAGATGAACGCAAGTGGAGACCTGACACATGCTACCCGGACGATCCACGAATATGTGATGAGGTATCCGCTCAGTGTTGACGGGCAAAAAGGTCTAGCGTTGACGTTGCGAACGCAGGAGCGATTTCAAGAGGCCCTACAGGCAGCGCAAAAAGGCTATGCGGAGAATCCCTTCGACGCGGAGACATACGTGGAGGCAGAACGCGATCTGATAGGGATGAATCGCTACGGCAGTGTTCTCGAATTGAGTTCACAAGCGCAACACACTGGCGTTGCGCGGAATGCCAACATCTTGACGGCGGCTCACCTGAATGGGAGGGAAGATCTGGTGACGACGCAGGTAGCAGAGTTGGAAAATGCTCTCACTATCACAACGTCGGCCGATCGCATGCAGACAACGTATGCGAATTTGGCCAATTACGTCCTGTTTCTAGATAACACAGGAAGGAGGAGCACTGCAGTGGAACTGTGGCGGAAGACCGCTGCGAGAGCTGGCGACGATAGACAACTTTTGGGCACGCAAGCATATTTTTTGGCGCAGGGCGCACTGGATCAAGCTTTGGCTGAGAATTGCACTGTCGCGCTCTCAATGGTTGAGGAGGTGAAGGGCTTGCAAAAAGGACCTAATGCGATGTTCGTCGCAGGGATGGCAGCCGCTCTTTGCGGTGATCAGCCGTATGCGGTGAAGACTGCCGCTACGCTTCAACAGGATTTCCCGCGAAATACTGTGGCCGTCCAGAACTATGTCCCAGAGTTGCAGGCTGCGGCTGAGATAGGGATGAACGAGCCAGAGAAGGCTCTCCCGGGTTTAGACACGAGCGCACAATACGACCGGTCATTATTGGCAACATATTTGCGCGGGATGGCTTATGCTGCATTGGGCCAAGCGCCGCTAGCCGGCCTTGAGTTTGAGTCGTTGTTGGCTCGCCAGGGTGAGGCGTCGATGCAGCAAGGAGATGTTTATCCGATGGCGGAGATAGACGCAGCGCGGGCCTACAAAAGCAGTCGTAATCAATCAGCAAGCGTCGAGGTTTACCGTAGGTTTTTGAAGTTGTGGAAAGACGCTGATCAGAAGGATCCTCTAGTAACTGAAGCACTGGCTAGGAATAAATAGCCCGTCATGGGGCTGGGCGTTTAATTGGACGCAGCAGAAGTTCGTGCAATAATTAGCATTCAAAAGAATCAGACCAGAACCTAGGCGACCGGAGTGTTCCTTGCCAGACTGTAATTCAACGAACACACACATCGCTTGCAGATTTCGTTGGTCTCCACATCGAGTGAAGCCCTGAACTCCCTTGCCCGATCTCCGTTGACTACGTCTTCTAGAGTCGAGTGAGTCATATTTCCTATTGAGTTGTGAAAGAAGCAAGGACGGACATCGCCATCGATTTCAACGACGGCTGAGACCCAGGGAGCGTTGCAGAGGGGAGCCTCGGGAGAAAATTGTCCGAGATGCTCGCGGAAGCGACGTGTGATCCTTCGCAACTTCGCCGGTGACTCGGCGATGAATCTTCGGTTGAGGTCGATCTCAAACTCTTGAATCATCTGTTCGATTTCAACTTCAAGATCGATTGTCTCTTTGAGGGTCAGACCAATTTGGTTTTGTTTCTCGGCAGGCCATATCTGAAGACGATTGAAGGCTTCGGAGGTTAGATCCGCTGCGAGAAACGAGATGGAATTCAAGCCCCAACTCTTGGCTGCAGTTACTGTCTCTCGCAGATGACGATGGTTGGCTTTTTGGACGGTGGTCCGGCAAGTTATGGGTATGGATGGATTCGATCGGCGAACCGCGCCGACGCCCTTGTGGATGAGATCGAAAGCTCCATTGACACGGCGGATACCGTCGTGAACCTCTCGGGGACCGTCCAGGGAAATGATGATGTCGTCGAAAAGGGTTGCAATCTCAAAGGCACGCTTCAACAACAGAAGACCCGTGGTCAGGAGGGTTATCCGAATTCTCTGATCGCGGAAAAATGTACAAAGCGCTGCGAGATCGTTATGGAGGAGCGGTTCGCCTCCGGTTAAGACTATTTGTCGGACTCCGAGTCGTTGCAACGAAAGACGGTGGCGCTCCAGATTCTCCAGGCGAATCTGTTCTTTACTTTCACGTTTCCAGATGTCGCACATGACACAGCGACAGTTACAGAGGCTATGCACATTCAATATCAAGATCGGCAGCTGTGCGATCCGCTCGGCCTGCGGAGATCGTTTGGTTGATGGCTCATGCAGCACTGGCATGTTCCACCTTCTTTCCGCCGACTCGAATGTCTCGTCCAAGAGTTTTTCTTGCCTGGGCCAACAGACTCTCAATTGGAGCCCGTAACCATCGCCTTATGCCGTCGACGAATAGGGGCTGCAGTCCGACTTGAAGTGAGTTGGGAAGAGAAGCAAATAGAGAATCGCTTGCGAGTTGGACCCTGCCTTCTAATATGACTAGTTCAACCTGATCTACCGTAAGTTGCGCAACGGTTTCTGCCGGTGTAAGGCCCTTGTCGGGCACGGCGATAAGATCGGCTATGGCTCCCGGACGAAGACGCCCCTCTCCGTTCCGGAGCCGCAGGACCCTGGCCGATCTTACGGTAACCATGTCGAAGAGAGACTCCGCATCGAGGCCAATTTCATTGCGCGCAAAATTTATTTCGTCGAGCAGATCACCAGCAGAGGTGAGTGGAGAGTCGCTGCCTAGAACGACTGTGTTAATTGATTTGATCAGGGTTGCGGAAAGAGAAGAATGAAAGAGGAATTGATTCGAAGTGGGGCAAATCACGAGTGCTGAGCGACGTTGATTAAGAAGTGAAATCGCTTTGTGATTCAGGGCCAGACCATGTACAAGTATAGTTCGTTCATCGAGAATTTCCAGCCGATCCAAATCAAAGATCTCCTGCGCGCTTTTTGCATCGACGCCTTCAGCGGCGTGAACTACGAAGGGAAGATTCGGTGGCGTATGGTCAAAGTTGTGCAGGAGATTCGGATCCATCGCCAGAGAGTGTGCCCACCCGAATCTGGCGAGTACCCGAACTGGAAAATCGGGGGCGACCAGTTCGCGCGAGAGAGGGTTGTGATGGCAGACGGTAGTCACCCCGCAGAGGAGATTGCGGATCGCCCCCCATCGCAATCGGGTTTGCTTTGGCACCTTGCGATGGGAGGCAATTGTGGCCGCGTGGGTCCGATGGATCTCCCTCGCCCACTCGGTTGAATTCAGATATGGTCCGACGCCGAGGTTTGGGAAGAGGCTGAACTCAAGATGATCGTGAGCGTTGATCAAACCCGGAAGCAATATGTAGCGGGACAAGTCTACGGTTTCCTTCCGCCCTGTTTGCGTCTCCCCGGTGACAGGCCCTTTGGCCAAGAGAGAGCGTATATGCCCGCGTTCGATCTCAATCGACCCTTCGGCTGCAGAGCTAGGCCCGAGAGCATATCTGCCTCCCGAGAGGCGAAGCGACTGAGAGCTTTCGCTTGCATCAGCGAACTTCGACGTGAGCGTTTTTTTTTGTAACTGCAGAATGTATACAGCAGGGAAGTCTGCGGATTCTTCATAAAACGCCAGCCTGTCGTTTTCCTCGAATATTTTTCTCTCCTCTAAATCGAAAGCGGGCTGGACGTTCGCAAGTAGTTCGAAGCCGTAAGCTTTGAAAGTATTAACTATCGCCTGCAGGGAGTGTCCATGCACACGGAGTTTCTCTGTTGACCCATCGTGAGTGAATGACCTTGTCCAATTACAGGAGATTGCAGTGCCTGGATGCATATCTGTCAAAAAGACATTGGCACCTGGACGGGTAACTCGGTGCAGTTCCCTAGCGACGTCTTTCAAGTTTTCGAGATAGCTTAAAACGAAAGAAGACACGACGAGGTCAATTCTGTTGTCAGGTATGGGCAGAGCCGTGCAAGTTCCTTGTCGCAGGGAGCAGGTGGTTCCAATTTTTTCTTCGGCGCGGCGCAGCATCTTTGTTGACGAGTCCACGCCAGTCAAACTCGCGGCGCCACGTGGCGCCAGGAACTGGAGCCACCGGCCGGTGCCACAGCCGGCATCCAGCACGTGCAGGCCGTTGATATCTGGGAGCATCTGACTTAGAAAACGTTGCTCCAGCATGAGGAGCGGATTAGGCTGCTCATCGTAGACCTGCGCCCAGGTATCGAAGACATCAAAGGAGGACAAAGCAGTTGCAGTCACAGACTTTCTCGCTTTGGTTTGCGGAGGCTGATGAATTCGTTGGCCCATTGAAGTTCAACCGGAAAGCGATAAACTCCGAGAGCGTATCGCCATGCACTGAGAGTTTTTAGGAGAATGCGGCTCCACTTCGGCGCGCGGATGTCCTGTACTGTTGGCCATCGCGAGCCAATGACAGTCTCGAAGTTGTCTATGAGATCTTTCGTTTTACGTTGAAGCCACGGAGCTTGTGTGTCGATGCGCAAAGTGAAATCCATCCACCGCTTTGAAGCCCACTCTGCGGGCGTCGACGGCCACGCTATCTGGCCGTCCACATTGCCATACATGTTTCCAGGCTGCGGCACCGGCGTGTAGTGGTAGATGATGATCTCGGAGTCAGGGTTAATCTTCTTCAATTTGCGAATGAAGGCGAGAGTCTCCCGTGTGTCACGTTCGGGATCGCCGGGGTTTCCGATGACGAAGGAGAACTCAGGAATGATACCGAATTGTTTTGTTCGCTCTGCGATTGTGACTGTTTGCTCTGTATTAATGCCCTTGTTCATCTCTTTGAGAGCCCAGTCGGAGCCTGACTCTGCGCCGAAGAAGATCATCGTGCAACCGGCGCGTTTGAGCGCAGCGAAGGTTTCGTCAGAGTACCGGGACATCACATCGACCCTGGCTTCGCACCACCAGCGAAGATTGAGATGTTCAATTCTCTTAGCAAGCTCGAGAGCGTGATCTTCTCTAAGAAAGAAATTCATATCATAGAACTGGACCGAATCAGCACCGTACTCGGTCACCAAATGGGAGAGAATGGCGGCGGTACGCTCTGGAGACTCCATACGCTCTTTGTTTCCGTAAGCAGCGTGGACACCACAGAAGCTGCAGTTAAACGGGCAGCCAATGCTGGCGTGATGGACGGCGGTACGTTTTCCAAAAAAAGAGGGGCGAAGATATTTCTCGACAGGCAGTCGATGGAATGGCGACCAAGGAAATTCATCAGGTCCTTTCATAGGCCGCTCAGCGTTATTCCTTGGGAGCCCGAAGATGTCTTTGTAGGAGAGGCCGAGAATGGAGTCGAAAGCTCGCCTGCCGCGCATCGCGTCCAGAAGTTCAAGTAGGGTTTCTTCGCCTTGGCCGCGAACGATGTAGTCTACATATTTTGCATTGAGCGCGGCATCTGGATAGACGGAAGGGAAGTAGCCACCCCAAACGATCTTGACGTGAGGATAGGCTCGTCGTATCTCACGGGAAGCGTCCATCGCCGCGACCATCTGTGGTCCTGGCATGACCGAGACGCCGAGTAGCTCAACGTCGTATTGTTCGATTAGCCGCGAAATGGTGGCTACGGGATTGTCATCCACGTTACCGTCGACAATCTCGTAGTCTTCGCATCCCTCGAGTACGGCGGCAATAGCCAATACAGCAAGGGGAAGCCGTCGGTTGCGTGGGTTTGTGGCTCGCGGATTAAAGAGAATGATCATTTTTGTACTCGGGCACTATAGATTCGAAATTGAGATGGTTCACGTCTGCCCTGCACTTTGGCGAGTAATGGCCGCATGAACCAGCGGATGCCGTAACTCGGCGTATGCGCCTGCCAACGAAGTCCGAAGCGCGCCTCCAGTCTTTGGAGACGTTGATCGGTGAGGAATTCGAGGCTGTTGAGACTGTCAGAGGCAATGCCATACCGTTGAGTGAAAGACCTACGCCGTTCGTTTACCATTTGTTGTCCGCTTGCTTCGTTGCGATACCATGGGGTGTCGGCAATAAGAATTGTGCCACCCGCACACGTGCAACGTAATGCTTCAGCAATGGTCTTCTCGTAGTCTTCGGAATAGTGAAATGAAGCGTTGAAGATGACAAGATCAAACGCGTCGTCCATGAGAGGAAGGACGTCGAGCTCTGCCTGGACGCGTGGAAAGAGAGTAGTAAGCTGCTTCTGATAGTGAATTGCGGCGCCTAGCCCGTCTCTGTCGTTGGTAAGCAGATCCACTGCCACAGGCGCGTAACCTCCAAGAGCTAGCCGATAGCTCATCCATCCGTTACCTGCGCCAAGGTCCAGAATTCGAAGCCGCTTTCCATTATCGGGTTTCAAGCCAGGGAGAATATGTCGCTCGATGTAACGAAACGTCCTGGCTCGTATGATCCATTGTTGACTGTTGTTTCCTGACAGGTCGCGATTAGGTAACGCCAAATAGTACTCTGCATCCACGCTGCCGCGGCCCTCCGCAGAGCGAATAAACTCATAGTCACGAATGAAGCGGGAGAAGTGAGAGACGCGTTCGGGAAGCAAAGCTCTCCAAATACCCTCCTCGCTCGACAGCTTTAGGCAACAGTCGGAACAGACCAATATAGCGTCAGTAACATTCGTATTTGACAAACTACTGATCCACCCCCCGCATCGAGGGCATCGAAGACGAACGTCATTGTCTTCGTCCGCACGAAAATCGATGGATTCCTTGTGAGCCATCGCGATCATACCCGGACTCTTTCGAAACTAATGAGCATGTGATCGCCAATCACCCGAAATCCCGGGCACACCGAGAGGGCTTTGTCGATCGTCTCCATGACGTGCAGCAAGTTTGGGCATTTGCGGATCCATGGTTCAACGTAAGAAGGAGGAACTGTGATTCCGATGCCGGCGCAGGAACGCATCACGAAGGCGGGCGAGAACGATTTTTGCAGCTGACGCAGGGTTGGATAGTAGACATCTACAACGAATTCGCCTACTTTAGCCGCAGCGTGGCCCGAGCATCTTCGAAACGCTTCGTGGGGCCTTCCGTGAATGAGAAACCAGATGATTTCTGAGATACAAAAGCGGGTTGAAAGACAAATAATAAGGGGAGCGCCCGGCGCAAGGAGAGTTGCCAAGTCTTCTGCTGTTTGGCTGAGATCAGCGACGCAATTTAGACCTGAAAAATTTGAGAAGACCCCGTCGAAAGTGCCTTCCGTGCGAATCTCAGCGATTTGCTCGATTGGCAGTTGGGCGAACTTCACGACAGTGGTCGGAGCTTCGGTACGAAGGCGCTGTTGGGCATACTCGATCATTTGTTCGGAAGCGTCGCAGGCAACCACGGAGACTCCTTTGCTGGCAAGGAAAAGGGCGTCTTCGCCGGTGCCACAGTTCAATTCCAGAACTTGGTCTCCGGATTGAAATGTCTCTGCGATCACTCTCCATACCGCATTTCGTTGAGCGCGCCCGATGAGAGATCTAGTAAACAGATCGTCGTACCGCTTCGCCAATTGGTCGAAGGCTAGAATGGCTTGTGGCTGCGCCGTCGCCGTCGGAATCATGCTTCCACCTCGGTCTGGATTGAGAGCAAAGCAGCGCGGGCGAGCGCGATCTCGTGGCGCAGACTGGATGCGCGTTCGGATTCAGCGTCGGGAGATTCGGCCATGCGAGCGAGTTGGACCTCATCTCGAAGGAGCTTGTCTGCGTAGCTGTAAAACTTCTGCGAGTGACGTCCCTTGATCTTGATCTCGCGATCCGAACTAACTCCCCATGGCTTCAACTGTACGAGGCGACTGGAGATTTTCTGGTAATAGGGTGTCCCTTTGATGGGATAAGAGACGGTCGTAAAGAATACATCTGGTTTGGAGATGCTGACGTGCTTGATCGTTGCTTCGATGTCTTCTAGCTCTTCACCTTCGTAGCCCCACATAAGGAACATGCCGCTTTCAATGCCTCTTTCGCGGCTCATGGCGACAGCTTGTTGTACCTGTTCGATTTTTACGCCACGATCCATGGAGTCGAGGATGCGTTGCGACCCGCTTTCAGAGCCGATCCAGATCCGGAAACAACCAAGTTCAGCGAGAAGGTCAAGCATCTCTGGGTTCAGACGATCTGCGCGAGAGATGCACTCGAAGGGAATGCGGAGGCCGCGTAGTTGCATCTCTCTAGCGTAATCGCGAAGCCACTGATGATTGATAGTAAAGACGTCGTCAGATACCCAGACCATGTCCGGAGAATAGGTTGTGAGGAGCCACTCCACTTCATCGACGACGAGCCGTGGGGTACGACGACGATGAGTTTGACCGAAGACTTGATGACTGCACCAACGACATTTATAAGGGCATCCACGAGCAGTAATGAAGTTGATCGAACCTTTACCGTGTGCGTCGCGCCATGTCTTGACGTAGCGGGCAATATCTATAGCGTGACGAGCTGGCCATGGTTGACTATCGAGATCGGCTATTTGATTACGCGGGGAGTTTTCCTGCATGTTTCCGGCGACATCAAGGTAGGCTAGTCCGGAGATGGTAGTGCATGCGGCAGTGTCATCAGCGCGAAAAGCTTCTAGGAGCTCCTGCATTGTGAGTTCACCCTCACCGAAGACGACATAGTTCGCGCCCGACTCAAGATACTCGAGAGCGTACGCACCTGGTTCGGGGCCACCTACGATCGTCTTCCAGCCTGCCTCACGCGCTACTCTCAGAATTTCCACCACATTGCTCCGTGTCATGAGATTGGCGTAGATGCCAATGACCGAGGGCGTCTCGGTGCGCAGGTGATTGAAGAGCGCTTCACGACTGGAGAATGTGGTGTCAAAGACATCTACATCAAATCCTTGCTTCTGCAAATGAGAGCACAAATACAAGATTCCGAGTGGGGCGTAGGGCTTCAGAATCTGAAGCTCCTTGGGGTCTTCATATAGGAAGTAGCCGTGAGTTAATAGAAGCTCTGCCATTTAAACCTGCCTCTCAGGCGGGAGTAGCGTTTGCAGAGGAACAAACTCGTGTTTGCCTGAACCAGCGGCCATTGCGCCGACGGAGAATGTTGCGGCGGAGTTTTTGCTGACGGCTTCGAGCTCAAAAACACGCTGCCAAAGAGTCACTGGGTCAATTGAATTCGCAACTGTGTCGGGGTCATTTTTCCAAGAGTCGACCTCAGCGTGAAGTGCATTTCGTAGCGCCATGTAAAAGTCATTGTTATAGGCGGCAGAAAACATGACGCATAGGTCGTCACTATCGGTCCAATTTCGTTTAGTTCCGATCTGCTCCCGTACGCGCTCATAGAACGCTGTCCCTGGAAGTGGGTAAGAGAAAGAGATGCCAATGTCGTCAGGGCGCATGCTACGTACTAGGTCAATAGTTCGTTGAATGTCTTCCCATGTCTCGCCTGGATAACCAAATTGCAGGAAAAAGCACGCGCGCATATCGTTGTCGGCAAGCAGGGTCCGTGCAGTGGTCACATCATTGACAGTTAGTCCCTTGTCCATCGCATCGAGTATTCGCTGCGACCCAGATTCGACCCCCATCCATATCTCAGCGCACCCTGCTCTTTTGAGCCCTGCAACAGTATTCGGTGTCATTAAATCAGCACGAGACTGTATCTTAAAAGGGAGAGCGCATTTCATCGCTTCAATTTCGTCTGCGAGGTCTTGCACCCATTGATGATTTAATGCGAACACATCATCGCCAAACCAGATGTGCTCAACACCATAAATTTCTTTCAGCTCCCGGATCTCAGCTGCTACGGCTTTGGCCGAGCGGATCTGAAACTTGTTGCCAGAAATTGGCTTTGCACACCAGTTACATCGGTAGGGACATCCGCGACTGGCCACGATGTTTGTTGAGAAATGACCGTGCGCGGAGGACCACGCCTGGCGATAAGGTGCTAGGTCAATCAGCTCGCGTGAGGGTCGCGACAGACTATTCCACGATGGGTTCTTTGGGATGCCGCCTGCGCTTTTTGAGAGAGTTCCTGCCGCGTCAAGATATGCGAGGCCTGGTATGTCCAAGTGCGGGGCACCGGAGAGAATCGCGGAACACAGAGCTACGAGCGTTTCTTCAGCTTCACCCAGCAAAATGAAATCGACGTTGTTGCGGAGGTAAGACTCGGCCTGATCTGTCATGTCCGAACCATGCGCTATTACAACCGCACCAGATTGCTTTGCTTGGTGAGCGAGTTGCCAAGCGAGTTGACGCATGCGAGTGAGGCACATTTTCGAGAGAAAATTGAAATCATCTTCGTAGATGACAACGAGCTTAGGGCAGTGCTCTAGCAAGGCCGCTGTAAAGCCCGAGTTGGGATCTTCGAGCATGGTGTCGAACACGGCAACAGCGATATCTCCGGCTCTTAGAGCGGACGCAGCGTAGAGCGTCCCGAGAGGCGGATACGGCTGCATCTTTCGCACCTGCTTGGGATCGTAAGGGAGATGGTAAGAATGTGTCAGCAGAACGTCAGCCATCGATTATCCCCCTCTCTTCGTCGGGTCAGCATGCATTGACGGGCTCCTTTGGAAGCTCTTGACCAGTCACCAGCGAACGACGGAGTACTATGTGCTCGGATATGTTAGAGAGCCAGAGTTCCCAAGGGAATGAGTAGTTGCTCGAACGGAGTCGCCACCTGATCGGCGTTTGAACGATAACCCTGACAGTGCGTCGTAGTCGCGAATAGCTATTTTGCTGGCGATCAATTTGATTGTTGAGGAGAAAATATTTGAGCATGCGTTGAAGTCTCGCTAACTCGTTACCCGTGAGCCACGGCAACATGTTGGCTCCCAATGGCATATCCATCCATTCGCGTAGATTTTTCGGCTCGGGAACACCAAGGTCTCGCAGTTGAGGCCAAATCGGAATTCCTGGATACGGAGTGAAGATATTTGGAGAGAAACTGACGTTGGGGAACTGGCGGCCAATGTCGCTCATTGTCTGAAAAGTGATAATTCGATCCGCTTCTGTCTCGCCCGGATAACCGAAGATTAGATTGAACGTGACACGAATACCACCTAACTGAGCCTTGCGTGCAGTTTCATACATTTCATCGACCCGCTGATGCCGCTTATTCATAAGTTTGAGGACGGAGTCCGATGTTGACTCCGTACCGAAGCCCATGTGTGAAACACCGCTGGCGCCTAAGAGGCGTACATCATCTTCACTCATGCGGCATAGGAAATCTGTGGAGGCCTGGAAGGTCCACTTGAACTTGACTCCCGAATCGATGATGCCACGGGCAATCTGGAGTGCTCGCGGTAGCTGAACCGGGAAGTTAGAGTCCAGCAAAGCTACTTCGTCGATGCGATACCGAGTTACCAGGTCAATCATCTCAGCCACAGTCCGGTCCGCCGAGAGTGCATTAAATCGGCGTTTATAAAAGACCATGTCTGTACAGTAATTGCATGCATAAGGACACCCAACGCTGGTGGCATAGGCGAGTTTGCGCACACCAGAGATCTCTTCGTAAGCTTCAAAATTGGTGAGGTCGAACGCGGGGAGTGGCAGTGAATCAAGGGGTTCTACCCTACGATCAGCATTGTGGACACGTCGCCCATCGCTTTTCCATGAAAGACCAGCGATGTTGTTGAGGGATCTGTGTTGTGCCAAGGCTTGAACTGTTTCTACAAGTGTAATTTCTCCCTGACCACGGACAACCATATCCACGAAGCTCTCGCTTAGGGTTTGGTCTGGCAGAAGAGAGGGGTGCCAACCACCAAAAATAATCGGCAGCCACGGGCTTTGGTTCTTGATCGTGTTTGCAACCTCTATGGCGCCGCGGATCATCGGCCCCGTCAAAACGGAGATGCCAACGCAGAGAGCGTCCACAGATTCGCACTCAACGCGAGAGAGGTAGTTCGGTTCGATGGCGGCGTCGATCAGGACAGCGTCGAAGTTAGCTTCGCGTAGGCTCGCGGCAAGGGCGAGTAAGCAAAGCGGAGCGCCCAGTGGAGGTCCATCATAGGGCGGGTAAAAGAGAACGACCTTACCTTTGCTCAGCATGCGGCCTCGACCTGCTCAGGGTTGGGCTCCAATCGGCGCGCGTCGACGACCGGTTTGAATCCGGCGGTCCTTGCTTTTAGTTTGTCATTCAACCAGAGTTCGGCAGGAAAACGATACAGTCCATGATCGAGTCGGAACCGCGCTGGGAAAGAAATGCATTTCTGAGCGAGACGAGTAATGCGAGTTCGGCGGTCAACTCCGATAGGAATCCGATCAAAAGCAATTCGGAGGTAATCGCGCATAATTTGTAATTCTTCGTGATCACGCCCGTTCAGCCATGGGAGCTTGGTATAACGTGGAAAAAATTCGGCCCACTTTTCGAGGGAGTCGGGAACTTCTATCCCAAGTTCGGCAGCCCTGTTCATCACATTGGTTCCGGGATACGGAGTGAAGATGTTCGTCCAGAACTCGGTGCCTGGAAAGCGCCGGCAGACATCCATAATGAAATTCATAGTCTCTCGGCGTTCTTTGGGGCCTTCTCCAGGGTAGGCGAAAATAATATTGAAAGATGGCCGCATTCCTGCGGCTAAACATCTTGCCGCGCTCTCGTAAATATCCTCAAAGTTTTGAAATGTCTTGTTCATCGCCTTCAAGATCTTTGGAGACCCGGAATCTACACCTTGGCAGATCTGGTGAAGGCCGCTGCGACGCAACAATTTCAGGTCTTCCAGAGAAAGCCGGGAGGTCAGATTTGTGGTTGCTTGAATACTCCACTGAAACTCTGCGCCTTCGCGTACCAGACCCTCGCCTATGGCTCGCGCGCGTTCCAAATCGACGAGGAAATTATCGTCGACTATCCAAAGCATACTGAGGTTGTACCTGCGGCTAAGGTCGATGGTCTCTTCAACGAATTGCTCCGCTGGAAGCGCGTTCCATTTGCGTTTATAGACGGCGCCGTTGGTGCAATAAGCGCAATCGAAGGGACAAGCCAGGCTGGAGGTGTACATCGCCCAACGCTTTCCACACATTCGCTCATAGGCATCAAAGTCTGCGATTTGATAGGCCTTGGGCGGCTGGTCCACAATGGGCCGAAGCGCACGCTCGGGTGTGAATGTCAGTTTGTTGTCTCGCTTGAAACCAATACCTGAGACAAAATCCGGAGCGGACTGATTCTCAATGTGTCCGACCAATTCAAGGAAGGACTCTTCTCCCTGCCCACAAATAACGTAGTCGATGTACGGGGCTTCAAGTGTCTGTGTAGGTAGAAGGGAGGGGTGCCAGCCGCCTAGGACAATAGGGAACTTGGAATCTCGAGCCTTTATCGCTTTGGCAATCTCGACAGTTTCCCGAATCATCGGTCCGGTAACCAAAGAAATTCCGAGACAGATCGCATCCTTTACTTCTTCTAGTACGCGTAGCTTATAGTTCGGGGTGATCGTGGAGTCAATGAGCACAACCTCATAGCCAGCACGGATCAAGGGAGTGGCAACAGCGAGAATACCCAGTGGTGCGGTGGCATCAGAGCTCGCGAAAGAGGGAAAGAAGAAGACGACTTTGCGGGCTTTAGGCAATTCGATTCCTCACTTATTTTGGACGATATGACTTGCGGCGGCAGCAGTTGTCATATCCATGTCAGCGCTTTGTAAAGTTATTTTGGGTCGGTGAAAATCTCGTATCCCTTGCGATAGAGTGAAGTTCGACAGGTGTTCCGATGAAGTCAGTTTCGGTCGATCCAACGATTCTGCCCTACGCCCAAGAGCTTCGTTTCGCGGGTGTGGTGTGTGATCTGATCACAAACTCGTTAGAACTTCGAGCTCTACTAAGCCAGCTTTCCCACGTCGAGAACTGCGAATCTGGGAATCGATTTAGCATGCTCGTTGTAGTGAACGAATCTTCATTCGACCCGATTGAAGAGCCCCACTTCCGCGGTTTACGCCACGTCGTGACAGCTTCGTTTGGCACTGGCAATATTTTCATCTTCGATGTTCTGCGCCGCACACTTAGCGCCAGTATCTCGAGAGTAGCAGCCATAGACCTCCGTTTCTGGAGGGAGAAGCTTATCCCAATCTCTCTGGGAGTGTTAGGTGCTGCCATGGGGTTGGTTCCCATGCATTGCGCGTGTCTTGAGCGAAGTGGTGACGGATTACTAATAGCGGGATTGTCAGGTGCGGGAAAATCTACGTTGTCTGTCGCCCTTGCGCAAAATGGATTCAGCTACGTCTCCGATGACTGGACCTACATGTCACGACATCAGAGCTCTCTGGTAGCGTTCGGCACATCAGCTCCGGTCAAGCTGTTACCAGATGCTACCAATCACTTTCCTCGTTTGGCGAGCTATCGCCCACAGAAATCGATGAATGGCGAGTTAGCTTACGAGGTGGACGTCGCCGAAGCATTCACGGTCCGAGTTGAAAAATCATGTGAACCGCGATGGTTGATTTTTTTGGAGCGAATACCAGAATTCAAGGTTGAGTTCGCTTCTGTAGCATCGAGAAAAGCTAGAAGCTATCTCAATTCTAGCGTGGAGAGATTGCCGCCGGAGCTATATGAAGCTTCTGCAATGCGAGATCTCACGCTCGAAATGGTATCAAGACTACCATGTTGGTTACTGCGGTACGGAGGAACTCCCCAGGTCGCCGCGGAGTATCTTGTTGAGTTTGTCGCTAATCAAACGCGGGAGATGTTTGCTTGAAGCTCGATGCGATGAGGTCTCCAGACCTTTTACGACGGTTCGTAGCAACGCCATATGTGTTCGCCGATAGCGTTGGCCCCAGCCGATGTTCTGTCCGATCAAATGAGTTAGGAATCGCGTTGGCAGTTCGGCGCTCTTGGAGTACCCGAAGAGCTGAAAATCTGCCTGCTGTGGTTTCTTGGCACCTTATTCGAGATGCATTGGCGGCCAATGATATTTCCCCAATCACCCTACTCTCCGCGGGAGAACTACGAACGTTGATTGTTGGAACGGAAACCATCTTATTCTACGACGCCCAAAGATCGGAATGTCTGGGATTTGTCTCTTCCAGGATTACGATTAAACGCTTGGTTTCAGAATTAATTCCCACCCTGCTGGAGATCTGAAAGACCGAGGGCTTTTACAAATAAGTGACAAATAGAACATTACGTAATGACAACTAAACCAAGTGAGTCAACTAAGGTCAAGAATATTGATATGTCTACATTCCATTCTCGACATGAATGACGGATGTAGCTTTGATGATGTTCGCAAAACCCAGGAAAAGGTGGTGTCGTGAAATGACATACAAGGTTTCAGCCAAAGCAGTTTTAGTGAGTATTTTATCTATCGGCTCATTTGTTGCGCCGGGATTTGCTTCGACCTCCGATGCTCCCATCACGGTCAATGTTTCGGTTAAGCGCTTCGCCTACGAGCCGTCACAAATCACCCTGAAGAAAGGTGAGCCGGTAGTAATCAAGTTGACAACCGAAGACGTTGCGCATGGTCTGAAATTCAAGGAATTGAACCTTAACACGAAGATTGAAAAGGGAAAGACGGCAGAACTCGCATTCACGCCCACACAAACCGGCGACTTTGTAGGGCACTGTTCAGTGTTCTGTGGATCCGGTCACGGCTCAATGACATTAACCCTTCACGTGACAGACTAGCGATGCACAGGGCCACTCCAATCTTGATGCTGCTCTATCTAGTGGCAATGACTGGATGTAAATCTGCTCCTCCCGGCAGGATAGAGGACAGCGTTTTGACTTGGAGCAAGCACTCTTTATTCGTTCGCAACCGCGCACAACGTAATCCGCTCCAGCGTTCTGACGCAAACATCACTGCGGGGCGGGAAGCTTTCACGCACTATTGCGTCGCATGTCATGGGATGGATGGTCAAAACACCGGTGTCCCGTTCGCAGATGCCATGTCGCCTCCGGTACCTCTGCTTAGCTCTAGCAAGATTCAGTCCTACACGGATGGACAGCTCAAATGGGTGATCGATTATGGTGTTGCTCCATCCGGCATGCCGGGTTCGAGGGGGATTCTGAGCGATGACGAGATATGGTCGATTGTTTTGTTTATTCGAAACCTGCCGCCCGCAGGTAGTCTCGGTGATCCGGTGCTTTACGACAAGTAATCATTCGTAAGAAAAGCACCAAAAGGAGCATGCCACAAATGAACTATGAATTGGCAGAGGCAGTAATTGCCACCTTTCGAAAAAAGGATCCGAGCAGCCACTATGAAGCCCTCTCCAAGTTTAATTACCGGGCGTGGCGGGGGACTTATAGGTGGCTGGATGCCAATGGCCTCACGCTATATTTGCTGGAACGCCTTCAAGTGTTCGGCATTCAAGCGGCGATTCCCGAGCCTGTTTTGCTTCGTCTCCAAGAGAATGCACAGGATAATCAGGCGAAGACGAAGCAACTGTTTGATGAGTTCATGGTGATTAATAGAGCGTTCAGGCGAGCGGGCCTATGCTACGCCAACCTAAAAGGCTTTACTTTGGCTCCCGATGCATTCAGGGAAGCTGGACAGCGTCTTCAGCTCGATCTCGATTTTTTGGTGGACCGCTCTCATGTCTCTCGGTGCCAACAGACATTAGAGCGACATGGGTATTTGCTCACCGGGGAGGGACCCAACGTAAAAGAGTTTAAGGCTGGTAATGGACAGTTGCCCATTCTGAAAGATCTCTATAAGCCAAAACTTCAACGTTGCGTAGAAATCCATTTCGACGATGTTAATGACCCAGATGGAAGGGCGCTCCAGCACGATAGATTGGCCAAAGCGGGTATAAGATTCTGGGAAGACTTAGAACTGCCAATCCTCTCTGATAGCGATCGATTTATCGCGCTTGCGCATCACTTATTCAAGCACCTCAAGAGTGAATGGACGCGTGCGTCGTGGATTCTCGAATACGTCAACTTCGTCAATTTTAACGAGGAGAATGATGCACTGTGGGCCGAGGTTTGGCAGTGTGCTTCGAAGAGCGAAGAAACGAAGTTGGCAATTGGGGTTGCGACGCGGATTTCGCAGCAGATTTTCGACATACGGCGAATGCCGGATTCGCTAGCGTGGACAATTCGGCAACTGCCTCAAACGGTTAGTTTGTGGCTAGATCGATATGGGGAAAAAGTCGTTTTTGCGACGTTCCCTGGAACAAAGACTCATCTATTGCTTCACAAGGCCATAGCTCGCGATGGAATTGTGAGATCCCGAGAGACTAAAAGACCATTCCCCTTACATAGACCGGCAAGAATCACTGTTAAGAGCCAGAGTACAAGTTTCCTAGTGAACCTACGGAAGGTGCTCGAGGAATGCCGGTTCTTTCTGTTTAGGTTGTACTTTCATCTTGAGCAGGGTTGCTATTACATGATCGAAGCTGCCCGCTGGAAGAGGAACGTCGCGTTTTTACAAAAAACAGATCCACGCCAGGGCGAGCTACAGATAAGAAATCTCGATACTTAGAAACAGGGATAGGTGAAAGCTCTCCAGATGAGTGTCTTCAAACAATTGAAACGGAGTGTGATCACTCTTGGCTGTCTGATTTTATCAACAGTAGCAGTGCATTCACAGCAACTGCAGGCGCCCAGTTTGCCGACCGGACTACCTTCTGCTTCGCCCTCAGTTCCTACGACTCCTGTGTCTCCGAACACTAATACTTCCGATGATGACGGGAGCGACCGCACAAAGGAAGAAACAACAGGGAATAGCGCTAGTCAAAGTCCGAACGGCGTCTTAACGGCGAACCAAATTCTGATGATTGTGCAGTCTCGTCCAGAGTTGGTCGTAGATCTTAAGCAAGTGATGGCCGACTATCTACAGCAAGGAGGAACGACTGTTCAAGTAGATTCCATTACCGACGACATGTTGTATCAAGGCATATCTTCAAACGCGGGACTGCGTGGAGCAATCAGCGTGTGGTTGCGGGCGCGTGGATATCTGGATGATCTCGATTTAGAAGGACAGAGCATAGGAGCACAAGGAGTCGACGATATCACCCGCTCTCCAACGTTATCAAGCCCAGTGGGCATAGATTCTCCTGGAGGCCTTGGTCTAACAGGCACAATCGCCACTGACTCCGGAAGATCGGAGACTCCTAACTCAGATGTGACTACAAGAAAAAATTCGACGTCGTCGCGGGACGACCTAGGTCGTTCGTCTCAGAGCAGGTCAGACCGGAATAGTGGCAACACTACGGAAATCATTCATCAGGCGACCCCCTACAATCTTCAGTCACTCCGTGATCTTTACTCCCAGGTTCCTGAACAGACTTCGAAACTTAGGCGCTTTGGCTCGGACGTGTTTCTTGAGCGTGGCTTAGCTACCAAACAGATGTCGATTGATGTGCCCGTCGGACCAGACTATATTTTAGGCTCTGGCGACGGTCTGATTATCAATTTCTGGGGAGGTATCTCGCAGAGTCTTCCGAGAACTATCGATCGCGAAGGAAAGATCGTTCTCCCTGAAGCAGGTGCAGTTTCAGTAGCTGGATTGTCGATCCAACGGGCTCAGGAGGTGGTCCAACAGGAGCTGAGTAGGCAGTTCAGGGATGCGAAGGTAGCCATCACTATTTCGCGATTACGGACCATACGAGTCTACGTAGTTGGCGACGTGCAACGACCGGGGGCTTACGACATCAGTTCATTGTCGACCCCTCTCAACGCCCTCTATGCAGCTGGCGGCCCGACACGATCCGGCTCATTGCGCATAGCTCGTCAGTACCGCGGACAAAAGCTGGTGCGGGAGGTCGATCTTTACGATTTTCTTCTCCACGGTATTCGATCCGAAGAAGATCGGCTCGAAGCGGGCGACACGATTCTAATTCCCCCCGTGGGAAGGCAGGTTGCAATTACCGGAATGGTTAAGCGCCCTGCTATCTATGAACTAAAGGCTGAGAAAAAGCTGTCAGAGCTCTTAGACGATGCCGGAGGGCTGCTTGTGGCTGCTGCGGTGACCCGCACCAAGATTGAGAGAATCGACCCACAGGGTCATCGGGTGACGCTGAGCCTGAACCTTCCTGAAGGAACTACAAGGGAGGCGTCGCAAGTAACCATAGACGAATTTGAGGTTCAGGACGGCGATCGGGTTACTGTGGAACCGATTCTCCCGTATAGCGAGAAGGCCATTTACGTAGAGGGGCATGTTGTTAGACCGGGGAGATTTTCGTATCACGACGGTATGAAACTGACCGACATTCTACGTTCTTATCAAGACCTTCTTCCGGAGCCAGCCGATCGCGGAGAAGTTATTCGTTTACTTCCTCCTGATCTACGTGCTGAAGCTATCTCGTTTAACATTCCCGACGTCTTGGCTGGTAATGAAGAGATGAGCCTGCAGCCTTTCGACACGATTCGTATAGTAGGTCGCTATGAGGCGGATGCTCCAAAGGTTCAGATACATGGAGAAGTCATTCATCCAGGAGAATATGCACTTTCTCAGGGAATGACGGCTGCACAACTTGTTCGTATGGCAGGAGGTTTCAAACGGAGTGCGCTGCTCGATAATGCAGACCTCGCTAGTTATGACGTAAAAGATGGAAGAGAAGTCATAAGTCGAAGACAGGCGGTTCGGATTGGAGCAGCAGTGAACACTTATGATTCCAGCTCCGATGCAACATTGAAAGTTGGCGACGTGCTCACAGTCCACCAGATATCTGGGTGGAACGATATTGGAGCTTCAGTAAACCTGACGGGTGAGGTGACCTATCCCGGGTCCTATGGGCTACAGGAAGGGGAGCGGTTGAGCTCAGTGTTAAGACGAGCGGGAGGCTTCCGATCAACCGCATATCCCTCGGGAGCTGTGCTGATCAGACTCCAAGTGAAAGAGCTTGAAGATAAGAGCCGAAACGAATTGATACGTCAAATCGAGACAACGTCAGCGGGTGCGAAGCTGGCGCCAAGTCTCTCTGCGCAAGACGACGCCGCGACGTTGCAGTTACTCGTTCAACAGCAGAAAGAGGTGGTTTCTCGGTTGCGCGGTCAATCTGCGATAGGCCGCCTGGTTATCAAAATAAGCACTGATATAGCAAGCTGGGAAGGCACACCTGCAGATATCGAAATGCGTAACGGAGATGTTCTCACTATACCCAAGAGGCCAGGTTTTGTCTTAGTTACTGGCCAGGTCTATAACGCTTCCGCTATTACGTTTGTTCCTGGGAAGACCGCGGGGTGGTATCTCCAGCGCGCGGGGGGTAGTACAGAAGGCGGCAACAGAAAAGAAATTCTCGTCATTCGAGCGAATGGTCTAGTGGTCGGAAGGGGGTCAAACAATTGGCACGAGCCAGGGGTGCTTGACTCAAAGTTAGGTCCTGGTGATGTGGTTGTCGTCCCCCAAAAAGTGTTTGGTGGATCGGCTTTGTGGCGAAACCTTTTCGCTTCGGCGCAAGTATTCTCCTCGATCGGATTCGCAGCAGCACTAGCTTTACATTAATAATATTCATGCCAAACGTACGAGTTACAACAATTAGTCTCGTTCGAGGCTGCAGCTCTGACAGTTATTTGAAGACGAACCTACGAGCGACTACCGAGGTGTAAGCAATGCACAATCTATTAGAGCCGACATCTCGAGTATTTCCACTAGGTCATGGCGTAAGTCCTACAGATCTTGTGAAGAGACCAACCTGGATTACGAACACGTCATTGTTTTGGGATAATCGACATCTCATGCTCCGTTTGGCTGGAGTCGCCTTCGTACTTAGTATGTTAGTAGCATTCATCTTACCCAAAGAGTATGAATCGGGTGCGCGACTTATGCCTCCCGAACAAGGTGGTGGCAATGGCGCAGCGATGCTCGCAGCACTAGTTGGTAAAGGTTCGGCGAGCGGTCTCGCAGGTCTAGCGGGAAGTCTCATCGGAGCGAAAAACAATAGCGCCTTGTTCGTTGCTCTATTGCATAGCGGAACGATATCTGGTCATCTCATCGATAAGTTCGATCTGCAGCGTGTATATCACAAACGATATCGAGATAGTACTGCCAAACAACTCGTACGTTTGACCAAGATAACCGAGGACCCCAAGAATGGCGTCATCACGATCGTTGTGACAGACGAAGATCCCAACCGCGCAAAAGAGTTAGCTCAGGCCTACCTCGATGAGCTAAATGGATTAGTCGCTAGAGTCAACACTTCATCTGCTCATCGTGAACGTGAATTTATTGAACAGCGACTCAACACCGTCCAAGCAGAACTGCAACGTGCCCAACTTGAACTCAGTGACTTCTCCAGCAAGAACACGACGATTGACCTAAAGGAACAGACCAAGGCTACCGTAGACGCCGGAGCGAAGCTTGAAGGTCAGCTAATAGCGGGCGAATCTGAACTGAGCTCGTTGCGTCAGATTTATGGCGATCAAAATGTTCGAGTTCGTGCGGCGGAGGCAAGGGATGCGATTTTGCGCCGCGAGCTACAACGTGCGAATGAACAGAGTGTCCAGGGAACGGAAGGTCAGAGTTTCGATGTGACTCATCCATATCCCGCGCTAAGAGAACTTCCTCGGCTAGGCGTGCAGTGGGCGAATCTTTATAGAACTGTCCGTATTCACGAGACGGTATTTGACCTGCTTTCTGAAGAATATGAAACTGCTCGTATTGATGAAGCCAAGTCGATTCCAACGGTCGGGGTTATAGATTTCCCAAATCTTCCTGAGCGAAAGTCTGGTCCTCATCGATTCTTAATAGTCCTGGTCTCGACGGTGCTGTCAATCATCCTGACGGCAATATACCTTTTGGCGAGGCGGTTCTGGGGAGAATTGGATGCTTTCGATCCGCGGCGGGAACTAGCGACTCACATCAAATCTACGATAACCGGTAAATGGAGTTCCAAAAAAGACATTGACCACCTATCGGCTCCGCATTAGATTGCACCTTCGGAAGATCGAAATTATATGACCAAACCTTTATCCATCTCGATTGTGACGCCATCACTAAATCAGGCAAGCTTCATTCATGACGCTTTGGAAAGTGTGTTTATGCAGAACTATCCGAACTGCGAGCATTTAGTGATCGACGGGATGTCAACCGACGGAACTGTAGAGTTATTGCGGAACTTTCGGAGCGACAAGGCTTCATCAGGCATAGCTTGGGTTTCCGAACCTGATAGTGGTCAGAGTGAGGCGTTAAACAAGGGATTTCGACAGGCGACGGGAGACATTATTGGTTGGCTGAACGCGGATGACCGCTACCGGATGGGATGCTTTCAGCACGTGGCAAAAATGTTTGAGGACGATCCGGGGCTCGACATTTTGTACGGAGATTATCGTGTCGTAGACGAATTGGGCGGGCTCGTTCGGATTAAATCCGAAATAGCGTTCAGTGCCTTTGTTCTCTTTTATCATCGAGTGCTATATATCCCGACCACCGCTACGTTTTTTCGCCGTCGAGTATTTGATGAGGGAAATTGGATAGATGAAAATCTTCAATATGTGATGGATCTGGAATTTTTCATTCGTTTGGCCATAAAGGGATACCGATTCAAGCACATTCGGGAGCTTCTTGCCGATTTCCGATTGCAACCCGCCAGTAAGACGTGCCGCGCTCCAGACAAGCAACAATGGGAGCACAGACGCGTAATTTTCGCCACGGTCCCTTTGTTTCGTCGGTTGAAGTCTGAGCGACTTCAAAGAGCCGCGCTGCTTTTCTGTCGACCTATCGCTGGCTTGAGAAGATATGGAGAAAAGGCAATCCGCGGCTCCTATTGGGCACAGTTACAAGCGAAGTCGTACGACAGATTCGGATCGTAAGAGCAGAGTTATGAATATTCTCATTACCGCACTCTCATCATCAACTGGCCCTTCCGGCATCTGCAGGCACGCGTATAGTCTCGTCTGCTGTGCGGCTAGCCGTAGAGAGATCTCTGAAGTCACTTTGGTCATCGGGAGATGGCAAGAGGAATATTTCAGGCACTCGTTTCGGATAGAAGGCACCAAAGTAAATATCATAACAATTGACACTCGCAATGATGCGTTTACGCGCAATTACTGGTATTTATGGGAGCTGCCAAAGCTCTTGGATGCTCTGGGTGCAGACATCCTTCATCTTTCCTTTCCTGTGCCGATTCGCCGGAATGCGTTAAATTGTCCCGTGGTTGTATCGCTACATGATTTGTATCCTTACGATGAGCCGCATAATTTCGGATTTCCGAAAGTGTTTTTCAATAGGGCGTTCTTGCAACGTTGCCTCGAAGAGGCTGATTTGGTTGCCTGTGTTTCTGAGACCACGTTGTGCCGATTAGCGACGCGATTTCCCAAGATAGCCCAACGGAAGAGCGTAGTAGTCCACAACTGTGTCAACATCAACTCGGATAGGCCGAGTGCGCCTGTCATTGAGGGGCAACCATTCTTCTTGATGGTGGCTCAGCACCGGGCGAACAAAAATATACCACTGGCGCTTAGAGCATTTGGAGCGCTATTGGAAAAGGGGAGGATAGAAAGTAGGACGTTGTTGGTTTTATTAGGAAACCACGGTCCAGAGACAGCCTCGATCAAAGCCGTCGTCGAGCGAGAAGCCTTGGGAGATCGCGTAAAGATGATGGACAGTGTGAGTGATGAAGAATTAGCGTGGCTCTACAAGAGCTGTGACTTATTATTAGCTCCATCTCTGATGGAGGGATTCGGCTTACCTGTAGTCGAAGGATTGCTTTGCGGAAGTCGTGTTGTATGCTCTGATATTCCGACGTTTCGTGAGATAGGAGGAGAGTCCTGTCACTATTTTGACCTCAACTCGGGGAAAGATGTGTCAGCTCTGGCCACGGTAATTTGCGATGCACTAGAGACGCCCCGGCGAATCTCGGAGAATCTGGATAGATTTTCGCTGAGAGAAATTGCTAATAAGCTCATGGTTGTTTATGTCGACCTTCGAGAAGGATCGATGCAGGTGGCGAAGAGAAATGAGACGGCGGCGCTCCACCCGGCCGGTTCTTGATTCGGCGCGCCTCCGATAATATTCGTAGCAGCCTCAATGAAATAGTGATTGTGCGTGTTTTGTTCTCGACTCCTGAGGACCTAACTCACGCCAATTTGGCTTGCTGGAGCATCTCTCAATTGGGCCCAGAATGTCTCAGAGATGTCAGGGCTTTGTCATTTGATGATAGGAGTGAAATACTTGTGCGGATAACCGCCATAGAATCCGCATGATCTCGATAAAATAAAAGAAGTTGGGAATCAGATCCGGTATTGAGATTCCTGAGGAGCAAAAAAAGTGAGCTTGATTCTGGTTATTGAAGACGATCCTCGGATACAGAAAGCGCTTCATCGGCAGTTCACCACTGAAGGTTATGATGTATATGTGACCGGTGATGGAGCGCAGGGCTTAGCGACCTGCAAGAGCCTAAAACCTGCCGGTGTTGTTCTCGATCTCATGCTACCGAGCATGTCGGGCCTCGAGGTGTGCAAAGGCATCAAAAGCTGGTCCGCGAGCACTCCAGTTATTGTTCTTAGCGCAGTTTCTGAGGTTGCCGATAAAGTTCTGTTGTTGGAGTTGGGCGCGGACGACTATGTCACAAAACCCTTTAGTCCGCGCGAGCTCATGGCACGGGTGCAGGCGGCAATTCGAAGAACTCGAAAGCCGGCAGCGATCAGCCGGGTTAGTTTTGGAAACGTGACAGCGGATTTCTCCGGGATGGAGGTTTTCAAAGACGGTGCTCCAGTGGTCCTTACAGCACACGAGATCAAGCTTCTGCAGTATTTTGTCGAACATGCTGAGCGAGTCATTACGCGGGAAGAGTTGCTCAACGATGTTTGGAACTACACGTCATACCCGACAACGCGCACAGTAGACAACCACATTATGAAGCTAAGGCAGAAGTTGGAGGTGGATCCAGGAAAGCCTGTATACTTCCGCACTATCCATGGCATTGGCTACAAATTCGTCCGCGGAAACTGATCTGGCCGCAGCTCATGGGAGAACGAAGTTGATGGATAGGCTACGGATGAGAACGACGTTGCTTATTCCGCTGGTCGTCCTATCATTTGGTTGCACGCTACTCAGTCTTCTCGTAATCCGAACAATCGTTCAGCAGCAGACCAAGGCGGACCTCGCATCCGACCTCCGGCACTCCGTAAAGACTTACCAGAATCTTCAACATCAGCAGCGTGAACTGCTTGCCCGCGAATCAGCTCTCCTGGCCGACTTGCCTAGTCTAAAGTCTCTGATGACCACCTACGATCCGAGAACGATCGCGGACGGTGGGATAGAGTTCTGGCAGGTGAGCGGATGCGATTTCTTCGCGTTGCTTGATCAAAACGGGAAGCTCATTGTGTCCTACAATCGCGGTGCGAGGCTAGATCGTTCGGGCGTGGCACGTGGGCTTGAGGAGGCAGACCGCCACAAACCAGGCGAGCCAATTCTGCTCTCTCTCGGCGACCGTATCTACGAAATAGCGACCCAGCCACTCTACTTTGGACCAAAGGAGCATGGGACCTTTCTCGGATCCGTGGCTGTGGGATACCCCATTGATGAGTATGTTGCCCGCGAGGTGAGTGAAGCAGCTGCGGCGCAGGTTGCGTTCGCAGTTAACGGCAGAGTAGTAGTCAGCACGCTAGGACCGGGATTACAGCAACAGCTAGTTGCGCGGGGCGGGGATCTGTTGCAGATACCGACCCAGGACAAGAAAATTCAACTCGGAAAGATGGAATATCTGGCGGCATCGGAACGACTCACGACTTCCCTCAGAGAGGAGAGTCCGACGGAGATTCCTCAGCTTGTTGTGCTTAAGTCCTTCGAACAGGCAACGCAATTGCTGAACCGAGTGAACCGTTGGGTGTTGGCGCTTGCTCTCGCAGCGCTGGTCGTGGGATCCGGAATGCTGGCCTCGATTTTACGGAATCTCACGCGCCCTATAGGTGCGCTGGTGGAAGGGACTCGGGCTCTCGCTCAAGGCAACTTTGACTATCAACTCAGTGAAGACGGTGCATCGGAGGTAAGGGAGTTAAGCAGGGCTTTTGAACGCATGCGTATTCAGATACGCCGTACCCAGCGGGAGCTTGTGGACTCGGAGAGACTTGCGACGATTGGAAGAATGGCGAGTTCCATCTCACATGATCTGAGGCACTATCTTTCCGCAATGTATGCAAACGCCGAATTTATGAGCGGCGCCAATATATCTCAGGCGGAACGAGAAGAGCTGATGCTCGAAGTACAGACGGCCGTTCAGGGAATGACCGACCTTCTCGATTCGTTGCTTCTCTTTACTCAAACCGGCAGGGCACTCCATCCGGAATTCGAATCGATTACACTTATGATCCAGAGAGCGGTAAACCTGGTCCGCTCTCATCCTGCGGGCCGGGAAGTCAAAATAACTTTGAACGGCCTATCTTCGCTTGAAGTGTGGGTCGACGCCAAAAAACTGGGACGTGCGGTTTACAATCTGCTTCTTAACGGATGTCAGGCCGCAAAGCGAGGTCAAGGTCCGGCCGCCGTGACTCTGACTCTCCTCGAAAGCGAGCGGTCGATTCAGATTAGAATTGCCGACAATGGTCCAGGTGTACCCGTTCTTGTTCGTCAAAAGATATTCTTGCCGTTTGTCAGCGATAGCAGGGAAAGCGGTACGGGGCTTGGCTTAACCCTTGCCCAACAAATTGCGCAAGAGCATGGCGGCGGGATCGAACTCGAGGACACCATGGCAGGTAATACCGTTTTCACGATTAACCTGCCAAGAGCGGCGTTGCAGGCGCTTGGCGCTGCGGTTGAGAAGAAGACCTCGGTCGCACACATCCCCGTCCATGAAAAAGGTTGAAGAATGAGAGAGATTAGTTTCTTACTTCTCACTTGTCTGATACTAGTTGGAGTGTGCGCTTCATCGCACGCGCAATCGACAATACTTGCTCAGGCCCCAGCATCTCCGTCTTCTTCACCTGCAAATGTTCCATCTTCAAAGCTGGAGCAAAGGCTGCAAGCAATATCGTCATCGCTAGATGAAGCTAATCAGCAGCTCGAGCAGTCTCGAAGGGAAATTCAAAAACTGCGACAAGAGCTATCCCAGATCAAAGGACAGCTCGCTGGAACCGAGCCGATTTCCGAACAGCCGATCCACGAAGATGAAGTCGACACGGCAAGGACGACAGCTTCGGCGATCGAAGATCTACAGGAGAGACAGCAAACTCTGGAAGAGCAAGTCAAACTTCATGAGCAGACGAAGGTCGAAAGCGAATCGAAGTACCCCGTCCGCGTTACTGGCCTAATCCTTTTCAACTCGTTTATTAACAAGGGCATTGTCGATAATATCGATCTACCTGAGGTGGCCCTCGCAGGAAGCAACGATTCGGGCGATGGCAGCGCTGGGGCAAGTTTCCGTCAAACGATCCTAGGTCTGCAGGGTTTTGGACCTAGGATCGCTGGCGCTAGAACTTCTGCCGACGTGAATCTGGACTTCTTCGGTGGACTCGCTTATGGCAGCTCTGCAACCTCAGCTGGCATCGTCCGCATGCGGACTGCTAGTATCAATTTCGATTGGGATCACGATTCGATTCAGGCAGGGTTGGTAGGGCCTTTGATCTCTCCGTTGTCGCCGTCCTCTTATGCAACCGTTGCCGAGCCCAGCCTGGCGGGTTCGGGAAACTTGTGGACTTGGTCGCCTCAATTGCGCTATGCACATCAGATCCCGCTTCATTTGACTAGGCAGCTGCAATTCGAGTTAGGTTTGTGGGATCCGCCGGCCGCGGGTTACAGCACAAATTTGCAATTCCGCGCTCCCAGCCCCGGGGAATATTCCAAACAACCAGCTTATGAATCGCGCATATCCTATGGGACCGCGACCAAAAACTCTTACGGAGATTCTTTCAACGAACATCCTTTTCAGATCGGACTCAGCGGATATTACAGCCGAGAGAATTATCCCTATGGAGAGAATCTGGACACTTGGGCGGTTACAACGGACTGGCGCGTACCACTCGGCGACCATTTTGAAGTCAGTGGAGAGGGATATCGTGGCTTGGGTCTGGGGGGGTTGGGCGGCGGGGTCTATAAAGACATTCTCATCGGGGTTAATCCGGTCACGGGAGGAAACTCCTATCGCGGCTTGAACGCGATTGGCGGTTGGACTCAGTTCAAAACGCATTTTGGCCGGTCGCTCGAGGCGAACGCTAGTATTGGCGTGGACGACGGCTTCTCAGGCGATTTTCATAGCCTCCAATTTCCAGCGACTGCTACAGAGGTGCAACTGCGCGCACGTAACAAGATGGTCGTCGCCAACCTAATCTTCAAGCCCAAGACCTACATCATCCTCTCCCCTGAGTATCGAAGAATATGGACCTGGCCCATTTATGGTGCTGGTAGCACGGCGGACATCTTCTCGCTTTCGGCGGGATATCAGTTCTAGGAGATTGAGCAAGTGAGTAAGCTGCCAAGGTCGACAGCCGTCCCATACTGGTGCCTCCTGGCGGCGCTTGCAGTGCCCCAGCTACGAGCCCAGGGCGTGGAGGTGTCCACAAAGATCCTCGTGCGTGCATCGTCATCTCCAAGTGCGAGGAAGGATCATCAGACACCCAGCGCTGGAAATGTAGTCATATGGCTCTCCTCCTTGAAGCCAATAACTACGATATCTCCGTCGCCGGTGAGTCAACCGGTATACCGTCTTGTCCAAAAGCACAAAATGTTCACACCTCATCTGCTTGTCGTCGCCACCGGCTCCTCCGTCCAATTTCCTAATGAGGATCCTTTCTTTCACAATGTTTTTTCACTTTTCAACGGCAAACGGTTCGATCTAGGTCTATATGAATCGGGCACAACCCGCTCCGTGCGTTTCGATCGCGAAGGTGTCTCCTATATCTTCTGTAACATTCATCCGGAGATGGGAGCAGTTATCCTGGCGCTGAGCACTCCCTACTATGGGATCTCCGGGGAGAACGGCACGGTTTCCATTCACAATGTGCCGCCCGGAAGCTACCGGCTGAATATGTGGAGCGAGAACGGTCAACCGGCCGACCAGACGACGGCGGAACGCGTCATCCAGGTTGCATCGCAACCTCTACGCCTCGACGACATCACGCTACAAGCCACAACCGACGCGCTAGCCAACCATAAAAACAAATTTGGCGAGGAATATAAACCGAATCAAGAGATTCGATATTAGTGATCGTGTCGAGACCTGCTGCGATGGGTAATGTCCGCAAAATTACTAGACCCCTCTAATGAGGGGTTTTTGTGAGGCTGTCGTAGATTACCGGCGTTACGACGAGACTGAGAAAGATAGAGAGTAACAGAACGCCTATAACAGCTCTAGCAAAAGGTTGAAGCATCTGCGAACCTGCACCTAGTCCGAATACGAGGGGGAAGCATTCCGTAGATATTTCCGCAACTTCCATTGCCGATCGGGCGGGAATCAGGCAGGCCAATGGCGGCGCCACGATGATCGCCTTGCGCAGCGCGGGAAAGATACTGTCCCTATCAATATTCGTTTGTGGAAATAGGAAGGCCTGCCATTCGAGAATGAACAGCAGGATCTGGGTTGCAATTGTTGGAGCAGAAAACTCCCTCTGTTTCAGTTAGTCCGCGCGTAAAGCAATTACCGGCTCCACGCTCGCTGGGCGCTGCGCCGGCATCAAATCCAAAATGATGAGGTCATAACAACGATTGCTTGCCAACGACGCACCAATCTGACCATCCGAGGCACAGTCAACAGCGTAACCTGGAGTCTCGCGAAGATCTGCCGCCACGTTCTCCGCCAACCTGACCTCATCTTCGACAAGAAGAATATGCATGGAGATCGTATCGCAGATGGATGCTTAGCCAACCTTAAGGGATAGGCTTCAGCGACGGATATAAGATGACGTGCTTCCCGTCACATTCTGGAGCACCGCGAACTTTTCTCAGACGAGCTTCCCACACCCCACTTCGACGTAGATACTGTCAGCATGCGATCACCAACAGCGGCTGAACTCGGGGAAATCGGCTTGCCCGCACCGATACACGAACTCGCCTTACGCAGGTGGGACGCAATCGTAGTTGGGGCAGGCCACAACGGGCTTGCCTGTGCAACCTATCTATCAAGGGCGGGCAAGCGCGTGCTCGTGCTTGAGAGCCGTAACCGAGTAGGCGGTGCCTGCACGATTGAAGAACCGTTTCCCGGGGTGCGCATGTCTCCATGCGCCTATCTCGCGGGCCTACTGCATCCACTGGTCGTCTCAGAGTTGGACCTGCCCGGACGGGGTTTTCAGTGGACTCCTGCGATTAATGGACTCTTTGTTCCGTTCCTCGACGGCTCCAGCGTTCAACTGTGGGATGATGATCAGCGGTGCGAGGAAGAGATTCGCAACTTCGCTCCTGGGGATGTAGAAGGTTGGCGCGCAATGAACGATGTTATCCGCAGATTGCGTGACGCTTTGCGGCCTGCAGGTGACAGAGACTTGTGGATCGGCGAACCTCCTACTCGCGAACAGATTGAAGAGCGGCTCAATACCGATCAGGAGGCGAGGCATGTCCTCTTCGATTGGTCGATGGCTGAGTTTGTCGAGCACTATCTGAATGATGAACGTCTGCAGATTGCGTACCTGGGTCAAGGAGTTATTGGTACAAATGCGAGCCCATTCACTCCTGGCACGGCTTCAATCCGATTCCACCATTCTTCAGGCCGGCTCGGCGGAATGCCTGGTATGTGGGGCTATGTAAAAGGCGGTATGGGCATGGTCTCGTTTTACTTCTGTGATGCTGCACGTGAAGCGGGCGCAATCGTAGCGACTGGTGTTCCCGTCGGGCAGATCATACCTGGACAAGGTGTAATCCTCGAGGGCGGGGAGCGTATCTTTGCTCCAGTTGTGATTTCGAATGCTGATCCGCGGCGAACGCAGAAGCTGCTCGGAATCGCGGCGGATCCACTGTGGAGCAAGTGTGTCGAGAAGATTCCAATTGAGGGTTGCACTGTGAAACTGAATGTCCTGTTGCGTGAGCTGCCTGACTTTACAGCCCGTCCAGGAAAGAATCAACCGCATCATTATGGGCAGATAAATGCGCCGCTTACCAAAGCTGAATGGAAGACCGGCTTCGTCGCTTCACAACTAGGCGAACTGCCAGACTACTTATGGTGCGAATTGTACTTTCAGAGCATTCACGATGCAACGGTTACCCCGGAGGGGCTGCACACTATGAGCATCTTTGCCCAATACGTTCCCTACGCATTTTCGCGCGGTACGTGGGATGAACGACGCGAAGAAGTTCGCCAACTTGCACTTGGATCGCTCTCCCGCTTCTGCTCTAATATCAACGATGCGGTGCTGGACTCTCAGGTCCTCGGCCCTCCAGATATCGAACGCAAGGTGGGCCTTACTGGAGGCCATATATTCCAAGGCGAATGTCTGCCTCAATACATGTGGTCTAATCGACTGTCCGTACGAACGCCGATGCAAGGCGTCTACCTCTGCGGAGCGTGCACACACCCAGGCGGCAGCGTCATCGGAATTAACGGACGAAACGCTGCAATGGTTGTGTTGAAAGACACCGGAACATCTGACGACGGGCTCTCACGTTTCTGAAGCGTTAGTTGTCACAATGCGATTTTAAAGGCTTAGAAAAGCTCAGGAGACGCCCTTTCAAGGCAGAAAGTACGCGTTCGATCCCCGTTGACGATGCACGCCTTCCTCACGCTCACCTTTCGGCCGCTGCCAACTCAGGTTCTTTGAGTGTGTGCTCTTTGCGCCGCTGAAAGCGATCAAGGTATAGGTACACTACCGGGGTTACGTAGAGAGTGAGGGACTGAGAGAGCAGTAAACCGCCGACGACCGCGATCCCTAAGGGACGCCGCGCCTCTCCGCCGACGCCGTGACCCCACGCAATCGGAGCAGCGCCCAGCAGAGCGGCCATAGTCGTCATCATGATCGGGCGGAAGCGCTGCAGACAGCCTTTATAGATTGCCTCCTCGGGTAGCATTCCTCTTTCGCGTTCGGCAGCCAGCGCAAAGTCCACGATCATGATCGCGTTCTTCTTCACGATGCCGATCAGCAGAATGATCCCCAGGAACGAGTAGAGATTCAGGTCTTGCCCGAATGCAAGGAGCGTCAGCAACGCGCCGATCGCTGCGGGCGGCAGCCCCGATAAAATCGTGATGGGGTGTATGAAGCTCTCGTACAATGCGCCCAGCACTATGTAGATCACCGTCACAGCGATCACCAAGAGAAGTCCCAGGCCCTTCAGGGAACTCTGAAACTGCGCCGCCGTCCCACGAAACGTAAAGTTCATCGACGCGGGGAGTCCCGACTGGGCGGCCGCTCGCCTTACTGCATCTGTTGCTGCACCGAGGGACATGCCCGGGCGCAGATCAAAGTGAAACGTGACCGAAGGGAACTGTCCCAAGTGGTTCACGGTTAGCGGAGCCACCGTCTGGTTCAGAGTGGTTATTGTCGACAATGGCACCAGTCGCCCTGTATCGGACGCCACGTAGATGCTCCCAAGCGACGCAGTGTCGCGTTGATACTCCGGCGCCACCTCCAGCACGACATCGTACTGCTGCGAAGCTACGGTGATCGTATTCGAACGCCGGTTCCCATACGCGTCATACAAGGTATTTGCGATCTTCTCCGGATCTACCTTCAATGACATTGCGAGGTCGCGACGGATATCTACGTTTACGCGTGGCGCGCTCATCTGCAGATCCGTCGAGACATTCGTCAGCTCTTTTACCTCTTCCAACGTCTGCTTTAGCCGCGGAGCCCAGCGATCGATATCTTCTGCATTTGGCCCCGAGAGCGCTGCAGAGTACTGCGACCGCGTCTCGTTCTCGCCGAGGTCAACAAGATCCGCCGGCTGCAGATACACTTTCAACCCTGGTATTCGATCAAGCCTCTTCTGGAGATCCGCGATGATCGTCTTCACGTTTGGACGGTGTGGATCGTTCTTCAGGTTCACCCACAACCATCCCTGGTTTTGAGCGAAGACGCCAGATAGGTTGCTGTCCATCCACGGCGTTTTGGCCAACTCGTGATTTACTTGTTCTCCATACGCGATCATCTGAGCAAACGAGTTGTCGTCGGCTGACTCCATCGTTCCCGAGAACCCTCCGATATCCACCGCAGGCATAAAGCTTTTCGGCACCATGAAGAATAGCCATACAGTCATTGCTGTCATTACGAGACTTGCGACCAGCACTGCTCTCGCATTCTTCAGCACCCAGTCGAGCGAGCGCCGATAGCCAGTCTCGAGGGCTCCATAGATGCGTTCCGACCAGCGATGAAACCAGTGGTCGTCCTTCTTTTCCGTATTTAGGAAGCGGCTGCAAAGCATCGGCGTCAGCGTTAGCGCTGAGATTCCGGACAACAGAACCGACACAGAAATTGTCACTGCAAACTCGCGGAGCAGGCGCCCAAGCACACCGTTCAAAAAGAGAATTGGGAGAAATACGGCGACCAGAGACACAGTCATCGACAGGATGGTGAACCCTACCTCATTCGCACCGTCGAGCGCAGCCACCAACTTCGACTTGCCCATCTCGCGATGACGCACGATGTTCTCGATCATCACGATCGCATCATCAACGATAAACCCTACTGACAAGGTCACCGCCATCATCGAGAACATGTCGACCGTATAATTCAATAGACGCATCACAATGAAGGATCCGAGAATCGAGACCGGGATCGTCGCGCTCGCGATCAGGGTGGACGAGAGCGTGCCCAGGAAGGTAAAGATCACCAGGACTACCAGTACGACCGTCAACAGGAGTGTGCGGTTCACCTCAGCGATCGAATCGCGCACAATCCCTGAGTCATCTGAGACGCGTCCAAATGCTACTCCCGGCGGGAGGGTACCAACCAACCCACGTACCGCGGCCTGGACCGCGTCCGCCACCTGCACCGTGTTAGCGCCGGGCTGCTTACGCACCGCCAGAATCACGCTGCGCTGCCCGTTGATCCAGAACGTCCGCTTGTCGTTGCTCGTGCTGTTGAGGACCGTCGCCACCTGGTTCAGACGCAGCGGCGCGCCTTGCCTATAGGCGACTACCAGATCAGAAAACTCGATCGCTGTCGTCATCTGGCTCTTGGCTTCGAGCGAGTAGTCACGCGTTGCGCCGTATAGTGTGCCCGTCGGCAGACTTGCGCTGTTTGATGTCAGCGCTGCACGAACCTGTTCAAGATCAAGCCCGTAAGCGGCAAGTCGAGCAGGATCGGCCTGAACTCGGATCGCGGGCCGCTCCGGCCCATATACCTCTACCTGCGATACGCCGTTCACCATCGAGATCTGCTTCGAGACGATCTGCGCCGCGTAACGCGAAAACTCCTCGTAGGACATCGTCTGCGAGTGGAGCTCAAGCCAGACTATCGGGTTGTCTGTCGGATTGACCTTGGAGTACGACGGTGGCGCTGGCATTCCCGAGGGAAGAGTTCCTCCTGCGCGCGAGATTGCCGCCTGTACGTCTTGCGCAGCCGCATCGATGCTGCGATTTAGCGCAAAGTGCACGGTGATGTTCGTGCTTCCAGCGGTGCTTGACGAGGTCATCCCTTCGATACCGGGTATACGAGAAAACTCACTTTCGAGAGGGGTCGCCACTGTTGCGGCCATTGCATCTGGATTAGCTCCCGGTAGCTCCGCCGACACGTAGATCGTTGGATATTCCACCTCCGGCAAATTGCTGACTGGCAACGACAGGTAACTTAACAGGCCGAAACCCGCGATTGCGGTGATAAGCAGTGTGGTCGTAGTCGCGCGCCGGATGAAGAATTCGGAAGATCGCATGTCATCCCTCGTTGAACGGCTAAGAGAAAATAGGCGCGTGGCGGCCCGATTCATCACGGAGAGAGGTCATCGCCTATCTCCGATCGTGGTTACTCGTGCGCCCGGCGTGAGACGAAGTTGGCCTTCCGTTACGACCGCGTCGTCTGGTTGCAGACCGCCGACTCCCAGCACGGCAAGTGAGGTTACACTGCCGTTTGCAGCCTGCCGCTTGAAGCTTCGTTCTACCGTTATGGGCACCACCGTCGCGAGGTTCGCCTCCACCCGCCACGCATATCGTCCATCCACACCCTGCTGTACCGCCGATTCCGGTACGACAAGTTTTCCGTTCTCCACTCGAAGCCGCAGCCGCACATTGACGAACTCCCCCGGCCACAACGCACCATCGACGTTCGCGAAGCTGGCCTTGAGCCGAATTGTCCCGGTTCCCGCATCCACTGTGTTGTCGATAAAGTCGAGACGACCCTTCGCCAGTGCCCCGGTACCTGTACCCGCTTCCACCTCGAGCGGTCCCTGCGCGCTCAAGCGTTGGACATCTACCAGTGCCTGTTCCGGAATCCCAAACGTCACGTGAATCGGGGCAAGCTGGAGGAGCGTCACCAGCGTTGTGTCGTTCTCCCGTACTACGTTGCCAGCCTTTACCATCGCGGCACCAGCGCGGCCGGAGATCGGGGCCACCACATCGGCGAAGTTCATCTGTAACCGGGTCTGGGCCAGCCGCGCGCGATCGGCCTTGACGGCTCCCGCTGCGGCCGCCATCGCCGCCTTGTCTGCGTGCAGACCGGCGCTCGCCGAATCGCTTGTCGAGACAGCCTGGCTAACACTCTGGCCCGAGAGGACGCCCAGGTCGCCCAGCTTCTTTGCAGTTTCTGCCTCGGATTTGCGTTGCTTCTCTGAAGCCGCATCCCGCGCCGCCAGCGCCTCTGCCTGCTGTTCCATCGCCGAGTCACGATCCAACTCCGCCTGCTGCTGCGCTTGCTGACGATATAGCGTGTCGCGATCGACTATGAACAGAAGCTGTCCCTTCGTGACCTGTTGCCCTTCGGTGAAGGCGACCCTCTTAATTTGGCCACCGATACGCGGCTTCACCTCCACGCTTTCGATCGCCTCCACGTTTCCTACAGCTGCGATTTCAAGCGGTACATCTTCAAGCACAGCCACCGCCGAACGTATTGGCACGCCTTCGGAAGGCGTCGTGTTCGCGTGCGCTACCACACGCGAGCACGACGCGAGCGGGAAGATGAGCAGTGTGCACAAACTCGCCCATATATACTCTCTATGCATCGTGGCAGCACCTCAGCTTCAGCATCCCGCATTCTGCTCTGCATCGAAACCGATATGCAGCCAAGGATGCAGAATTTGCAGGGAGTCACACGCTGCGGCTCGCAACTGAATGCAGTGATCTTCAAGGAAACCAATTGCGAACAGGCCCGAAATCCACCACTTCTTGCGGGCATGTAAGACCCAAAACGCAATACCCTGTGCATTGGCTGCAAAATCTGCGCCGTTCGCTGCAAATCAGTTGGTTCAACTGTCAGAACAGCCGATCCTGATCCTTGAGTAAACTGGCGCGATGATTCATAGGCGGCGTAAATTTGAGTTCAGCAGCTCCCCCAGAATCATAGGAGAGACCAGAGGCGGCATATGAACGCTTTGACAACTACCCCCGCTGATTCGCCTCCGATCGCGCTATCCAACCGCGAGGCGCAGCAGTCATCTACATCCCAGGCTCCTCGAGCGTTCAACGGCTACTTTGTCATCATTCCGCTCGCGACCGCGCTTGCTCTGCTGACGGCGTTAGAGTGTGGCGGCTCGATTTTGCATCCCGCTTCGCTCGTCTATGGTGCGGTGCTTTGGGGTTGGTGGGCGGTCTTCGCCTGCGTTCTGGGGAGACTCGCGCCACACCTTCCCCTTGTCTCGAACCTCTCTGTCAAGGGTGTTCTCAGTCATCTGGCCATAGGCTCCGCGCTTGCTCTATCGCATCTCTATTTTTTGTGGGCCATAGGATTTCCCCTGGGTTGGGGCCCCGAGGGCTCTAAGTTCATGTGGGGATACCTCTTCAACATCAACCGCTTCGGCATCGAGTACCTTATCTACGGGTTCATCATAGGCATCACCGGAGTTCTCCAATACCAGCTGCGAGCGCAACGCGAGAGTATGCGCTCGCTCGAGCTTGAGAAACAACTCTCCACTGCGCACCTGCGTGCACTCCAAGCACAACTCGAGCCACACTTCCTTTTCAACACGCTCAACGCGATCACAACGCTCGTGGAACTGGGCCGCCAGCAACAGGCCGTCGAAATACTCTTCCACCTTAACGCGATCCTCAAGAGTACGCTCAAGCGCACCACCCCGGAGAAGGTTCCGCTCGCCCAGGAGCTTGAGATGATCGACAACTACCTTTCGATCGAGCAGGTACGTTTCGCAGACCGCTTGCGGGTGGAGATCAAGGTCGATCCCGGCGCGCTCGATGGTCTTGTGCCTTGCTTTCTCCTCCAACCCATCGTCGAAAACGCCATCCGCCACGGCATCGCACCGTCAATCAATGAGGGAATCGTTGTGGCCTCAGCACGTCGCGAAGGTTCGACACTTCACCTACGTGTACGCGATACAGGCTCGGGTGGAGGTGAGTCGGATCCCGGAATGCCGACTGATACCGATACTGCATCGATAGTGGTTCGCACTCACGATGGACACGGTATCGGTTTACGGAACACCCGCGAGCGCCTCGTTCACTTCTATCAGGAAAACTTCCAAATGCGCGCTGAGCCGCATAGCGAGGGCGGCTTCGAGGTCGCCATCTCGATCCCTTATGAGTCAGTGTCACGATGAAAGTTCGCGCACTGATCGCAGACGATGAGCCGCTTGCCCGCGAGCGCCTGCGCTTCCAGCTCGCTAGCGACCCGGACATCGAGGTCGTCGGTGAGTGCAGGAATGGTGACGAAGTCGTCTCCTTCCTTCGCGTCCAGCCGGACTTCAAGCATATCGACGTGCTGTTCCTCGATATCCAGATGCCCGGACGCGGAGGCTTCGAGGCCATCGAGCAGATACGGCGAGCTTTGCAGAACGAGCAGAACAACACTAAGCAGACACCAATTGTGGTATTTGTAACCGCGCACGATCAGTATGCGATTCGCGCGTTCAAGATTCATGCGCTTGACTACCTCACCAAGCCTGTCGAGGCAGAACGTCTCATCGCAACCCTCTCATGCGTCAAAGAGCGCATCGCATCGAATCATGCACTTCGGAACCAGGAGCGCCTGCTTAAGGTCTTATCTGATCTCCACTCGATCTCGTCTTCCAGTGAGCCCATAGGCGGCGTCCTGACCGGATCTCAATCGGGAGATCTACCCGAATCCGGCACGCCTGAGTATCCGAAGCGCCTGCTGATTCCGAATGGCCAGAAGGATGCGGTGGTCAACATTCATGAGATCGAGTGGATTGAGGCCGCTGATTACTACGCGTGCCTGCACGTTGGGGCGAAGAGCTTCATGCTGCGTGAGAGCGTCAAGCAACTCGCCAACATTCTGCGTCCCGGCCAGTTTGTTCGCATTCATCGTTCGACGATTGTCAATATGGACTACGTCCGCGAGATCGCCCGCGAGGGCCGCAGTGAAGGTGCCGTGATTCTAACCAGCGGGCTGCGTCTGCGGATGAGCAAAACCGGATGGCAAAATCTAGTTGCAGCCAGCCGCACTCGTTAGGCCACAATCCACGTTATTTGTTATTTGCTTTCGCGGGCATCACGCAGGAGAAGCTCGTGCTGTCATCGGGATCTCCGTGGCCTGCGTATTTTGCGATCTGTGGATAGGGACACAGCGGTCGTGTCATCTGCACTTTTTTGTCTGCAGAGTATTTAGTGGCGACCAGCTCGGTCGGTGCTTTTCCAGTTTCAACCCAGTCTTCGAGCAGGCTCAGCATTCCCGGACCTTTCGCGGTTGGAATACCGAGCTGACCGAATGCACTCGGCCCAGGGCCGCCTGCACAATGAGCCATTCCAGGCACCATGTACAGCTTCACGGAGCTCTCGGCCTGAGCTGGACCCAGCTTCGCAACGACACTGTCATAGTAGGCAATCGTATTCAGGGGCGAGATCGCGGGGTCATTCCAGCCGTGATACAGGATCAGCTTGCCCCCATGTGCGATGAACCGGCTAAGGTCGGGGTCCGTCGCATTGAGCGGTTCAGCCATCTTCTCGTTTGCCGCGCGTAGCGATGTATCAACATTCGCTGTTAGCCCGCTCCAGGTTGGGTCGTCATAGACCATATAGCGGAAAAAATTCTGCACGTAATTGCTCTCGCTCGGCGCATTCCCGATTGCCCAGGCCTTCCAGCTGGACTCGTCGCCGGGCATCAGTCCTGGACTGATCAGTCTACCTTCGCTGTCGTTGCCACCCGCGTAGAGCTTGCGCAGTGCGCCGACTTGCGGTGCCGTGAGACAGGTCAGCTCATCGCCCGACTTGCACAGCAGAGTGCCCGGATCAAAGTGGCATTCACGTGGGTCGTTCAAGATTCCGTCTTTCAATCCGTCCTGCGCATCGCAGGCCGCGAGGACCGCGGCGGTAATCGCGGGCAGCTTGAGAGACGAAATATAAGCCGCCGGATCTGCCACAAGGGAATGCCCGACGTCTAACCCCGAGCTTATTAGATGGGTCCAATCATTCGCCGGAGCACCTGCCAGAATGCCATCGTAGTCCTCGGGATAGCGCTGCGCTTCCACCAAGGCCTCACGACCACCGTCCGAGCAAGCGTCGAAGTAAACCTTCATCGGCGCAGTCTCGTAGAATGCGGCGACGATAACTTTCGCTCGTTCGGTTGTCAGGTGCAGTGCGCGATACCCGAAATCCTTGATCTTTTCAGGATGCCGGTAGGCCCAGCTTGCATCCTCTGCGTCGGCCTGGTGGCCAGTGTCTGTACCAGCCGTTGCGTAACCCTTTCGAAGATTGCCTGCCATTCCTTCGTAGTAGATTGTGCCTGCGAAGCCCCCATTGCCCACATCCAGCAACCTGCGGTTCCATCCCTGCTGCCCCTTTGCTGCCTGCTTCTCAGGCAGCCATACCTCGAACAGGATGTGAGAGTCCGAGGTCGGGTGTAAAACGCCAGTGACTCGGCAGAAGGCTGGAAGGTCCGAGAGGGTTGGGCCGTAGGGTGGTTTAAGCGAACCCGCAGCCATAGTCTCTGCTCCGGTGATCGTTGTATCCGGCATGGTCAAAGAAGCAAGACTTGCGCAGGTCGCAGCGTGTCCGATTGCAGAAGAGACGAGAAGAGCCAAGGAGCAGAACAAGATACGTCGCATAATTTCAGCGAGTCTATCACTGGCGTGTCCCAGCGGCGCAAACGAGCCGCTGGGACCCCGCCTGTTCATGCCTGTCGTGCTTAGGAGTAGCGCATTTCTTTGAGATCGGCGATTAATCCCGGTCCGGTCGGGTGCCATCCAAGCTGTTTCTTCGTTTGTGCGCTTGAGGCTGGCATATCCCAACCTGCGAACGGCGCGAGCCATCCAAAATGAGCTGCTGCCTCGTCTGGAGACAGACTGACCACCGGCACCTTTAGACCTCGGCCAACAACTTCAGCGATGTCGCGGACAGGTACTCCTTCTTCAGCGACCGCGTGGTATCTGGCACCTGTTTCCCGCTTCTCCAGGGCGAGCCTGTAAAGACGAGCCGTGTCGAGGACGTGAGCCGCGGGCCAACGGTTGAGCCCGTCACCGACGTACGCAGAGACGCCTTTCTCGCGAGCCACCGCTATTGCATAGGTGATAAGACCCTGCTTGACCGTGTCGTGAACTTGAGGAAGGCGCACAACCGACACGTTGACACCGCGCGTTGCCACGGACGCTCCTGCTAATTCCGAAGATTTACGTGGGTTGGGGTGGTTGGGATCGAAGTGATCTTCGGTCGCAGGCTCACCCGGTAAAGCGTTCCCCATTCCTGTCCCAGAGGTGATGACCAACGGGCGGTCAGATCCGACGAGCGCATCGCCAAGAGCCTCGATGGCGCGCCTGTCCTTCTCGCAAATCGCGACAAAATTAGAGAAATCGTGGTCGAAGGCGAGGTGAATCACTCCGTCCGACTTGGCAGCCCCGCTGCGCAGACTCTCCGGGTCTTCGAGATTCCCTCGATGCACCTCAGCACCGGCGGCGGTGAGAGACTGAGCTCCCGCATCCGAACGTGTCAGTCCAATTACCTGATGGCCGGCGTTGATGAGTTCCGGAACGACGGCTGAACCGATAAAACCTGTGGCGCCCGTGACAAAAATCCGCATTTCGCAATCTCCCTTGTTACGTGAACTTAGGCGCATACGCATCCTGTACTAAGCAAGATGAGGATGATAGCGATACGATCTATGTTGTAAGTCCGTAATATTAGCTCAATCGTCCGGAGAAGCTATGGACCCACTTTCAGATGTGCTGTCGCTGCTGAAACCACGTAGTTATAGGTCAGGCGGTTTTGACGTGGGCGGAGACCTAGCGGTTAAATTCCCAAAGCATGCAGGCATCAAGTGCTATGCCGTGGTGTCTGGCCAGTGCTGGCTGTCCCTGGAAGGGCTTCCAGACGCCGTGCGTCTGACGACCGGAGACTGTTTCCTTTTGCCGCGTGGGTTGTCCTTCAGCCTTGCCACCGATCTAACGCTGACGCCTGTCGACTTCCTTGCGTTTCTTTCCACGCGGCCCAATGGCAGCATCAAATCGCACGGCGGGGGCGGGAGTTGCTTTCTTGTTGGCGGACATTTTGTCCTCAGCGGCAATCATGCCGACATTCTGTTGGAGGTTCTACCGCCCATCGTGCATATCCGGAAGGAATCGGACAAGATGGCGATGCGCTGGTCTTTAGAGCGGATGATGCAGGAGCTAAGCGAGCCGCAACCAGGGGGCTTTCTGATTGCACAACAACTCGCAACCATGATGCTGGTGCAGGCACTCCGACTACATATGGCCGAAGGGCAGCAAGGAGGGATTGGGTGGTTGTTCGCGCTGGCAGATAAACAGATGAATGCGGCGATCACCTCTATGCACGACGATCCGGGACATCGCTGGACTTTGCAGAAGCTGGCGGAGCGTGCCGGGATGTCGCGATCGATCTTTGCGCTAAAGTTCAAAGCTACTGTGGGGACATCTCCGATGGAATACCTGGCACGTTGGCGGATGTTGCTGGCCGGGGACAAACTGACGAATTCTGATGATCCCATCTCGATCATCGCCCTCTCGCTCGGTTATGAATCGGAGAGCGCTTTCAGCAAAGCCTTCAGGAGAGCAATGGGTTGTTCACCGCGGCAACATAGACGTGGGCAGAATTTGGTTTCCCCTACTTATAGCGAGGGCGAAGGTGCCCGCGCCAATCAGCTTGCACCGATCGCAGTTTGATGGAAGCGATGCTAGACCATGGGCGATATACTGATTGTGTGAGTAAGACTTTTTATATTGAGACGTTTGGCTGCCAGATGAATGCCCATGACTCGGAGAAGGTCATCGGGACGCTGGAGCAGCAGGGTTATGCGCGGGTGCAGGATGAAGATGCAGCTGGGTTGATCTTGTATAACACCTGCTCTATTCGCGACAAGGCGGAGCAGAAGGTGTTTCATCGGCTGAATGAATACAAGAGGTTGCAGGGCGAGGGGAAGAAGTTCGCCGTGCTGGGGTGTGTTGCACAGCAGGAGGGCGAGAAGATCTTTGAGAAGGCTCCGTATGTGTCGATGGTGGCGGGGTCGGCGTCGTATCGGAATCTGCCGGAGATGTTGCGGAGGCTCGAAGCTGGGGAAGAGCGGATTACAGGGCTCGATGACCGACAGACAGAGCTGACGTTTGAGACGGAGTTCACGGCGCGGTCGAATCCGCATCGCGGGTACATCACAATCATCGAGGGTTGCGACAAGTTCTGCGCTTACTGTGTGGTGCCTTATACGCGTGGCAAGGAGCGTAGCCGGACTGCTGCTTCGGTGATGGTGGAGGCTAAGAAGATGGTGGATCTCGGGTTCACTGAGATCCAGTTTCTTGGGCAGAACGTGAACTCTTATCGTGACCCTTCGGGGCGGATGTCATTTGCGGAGTTGTTGGTTGCGGTTGGGGAGCTGCCGGGAATTCGGCGAGTGCGTTTTACGACGTCGCATCCACGCGACTTTACACGGGATATTGTGCAGGCGATCGACGATACGCCGACGCTTTGCGATCATATTCATCTTCCGGTGCAGTCGGGTTCGACTGCGGTGCTGAAGGCGATGTCGCGGGAGTATACGCGAGAGTGGTATCTGGAGCGTATGAGCTGGATTAAGGCGGCTAAACGCGATATCAGCATTACGAGTGACATGATCGTTGGCTTTCCCGGTGAGAGTGATGCGGACTTTGAGGAGACCATCACGCTAGTTGGCGAGGTGAAGTACGACGCCGTGTTCGCGTTCAAGTTTTCGCCGCGACCGAATACGCCGGCGGTGACGATGGCGGATAGTATTCCGGATGAAGTGAAGTCAGAGCGGTTGCGGATTCTGATGGATCGGCAGCGGGAGATTCAGCGAACGCACTACGGACGGCACCTGGGTGAGGTGCAGGAAGTGATGGTGGAGAGTTACAATCCATCGCGCAACCAGGTCGTTGGCCGTAGCTCGCAGAACAAGACGGTGAACTTTTCGACGGCGCAGATCGTGCAGGCACAGCCGCCGGTTGGGAGCTATCTGCCGGTTCGGATTACGCAGACATTGCCCAATTGCCTGGTGGGTGAAGCGATAGCGGATGCAGAGGCGATGCCACTGGTTTCCGTGCAAGGTGGTTTGGATTTTGTGGTGCTCAACTGATGAATCCCTCTTCGGTTCAACCCGTCGTTCAGGCTCCGGATGAAGTGGAGATGCAGATTCGCGGGCTCATGATGGACCCAGTCACGAATATGCCGATCATCGTGCTGAAAGACGTGGGGAGCGACCTGGTGCTGCCCATCTGGGTGGGTATCTTCGAGGCGAATGCGATTGCGCTGGAGTTGGAGAAGACGGCTACGCCGCGGCCTATGACGCACGATCTGTTGCAGAACATGGCTCGTGGGCTGAATGCGGTGGTGCGCAAGGTTGTCGTGTCTGAGTTGCGCGATGACACGTTCTACGCGGTCATCTGGCTGGATCATGCGGGGGAGACTGTGACGATGGATGCGCGGCCGTCCGATGCGATTGCGCTTGCGCTGCGGTGGGATTGTCCGATCTACGTCAATCGCGAGGTCCTCGAGAGCTCAAAGCAGGCTACCAGTAGCTCACCGAATGTGAATGCTGAGGAGATGCGTCGGTGGCTTGAGAATCTGAACGACGACGACATGGGCCGCTACAAGATGTAATTGTGGGAGTTACAACCAATTGCAAAGTGTTGCAACACGTTCGGCCCACTCGTCTTCTGTAGGAAGGTGAGGCTGCGCGACGGCGTGATGTGTGCCATGGAGGATGCCTTCGATCGCTGATCGGAGAGCAGGAGTCATATTCTCTTCGCCTCCGGTGAGAACGGTTGCCCAGGGGGTGTCGAGTAGGATGTCGCTGACCCCTGACTCTTGATGGAGCAGGACAGGGATCCCGCGCTGGAGCGATTCGATGGCGGGAATTCCATAGCCCTGGACGGCGGGCATGAGGAACAGGTGGGTTTGCGCGAAGAGCTGCTCGAGATCTTCGTCGGGGACAAAGCCGTGGAAGTGAATCCGTTCGCCTATGCCGAGGTTCTGAGCCATGTCGCGTAGTGCTGGGATAAGAGAACCCTTGCCGGCGAGGTCGAGTCTCCAGTCGATGGTGGCGGAGAGGGGTTTGTCGGCGCGCTCGAGTTGGGCGAGGGAACGGATGATCCAGTCGATTCGCTTGTTTGGCTCGATGCGGCAGACGGAGAACATTCGGAGCTGGTCGCGTACTGGGTGAGCGGAAGGGATGGATACAGTGGGCCCGAGGCCGCCCATACGGGCGATCTTGCCGTCGATGTTGAAGTCTTTGCGGCATTCGCTGCGGAGATATTCGCTGGTAACTATGGTGTTGCCACCGGAACGCAGACCATAGCCAATGATGCGATTCGAGACAGCGATACGTAGCTTAGTAGAGAGGCTGCGGGTTTCCTGGTCGCCGAATAGAGAGGGTGTGTCATGCATGAGGGTGTGAAAGCCACGCTGTCCGGTGAGGGTTGCGTGCAGTGCGGGTTGGTAGCCGGAGGCAAGCGGTTTAGGTGAGTTAGCGGGCTGTTGGTTAAAATATGCGCGGAGCGACGCGATCTTTTTTCGTGCTCCGGCTCCGGGCTTTAGTTGGACAACCTGCAGAGGGTGGGTGGCGTATCGAGCTAGATTGCAACGGTCGAAGTAGGTGACGATGTGATTCGGCAGGTTGCGTTGATAGAGCCAACCGGAGAGAGCGACGACGCTGCGCTCAGCACCTCCGAACTGCTCGATCTCCGAGATGATGATGGGGCGTGAGTCGCCTAGGGGTGTCTGCATGGACCAGTTGGGAGGTTCGAGTCAGCTTAGCAAGTGCGGCGGTGGGGAGGCCAAATTAGCGTTGGCAAAGATCGTTGAGGTGTGTGAAGAACTCGGGAAAGCTGATGGCGGCGGATTCGGCTCCGTGGATCTCCGTGTCGCCGGTGGCGCGAAGAGCTGCGATGGAGAAGGCCATAGCGATGCGATGATCTGTTCCTGAGTCGATCTGTGCACCGTGAAGTTTCTGATTGCCGGGAATGACGAGCCCGTCCTCGTGTTCAGTGAGTTTGGCTCCCATGGCGCGAAGGTTTTTGGCGACCAGGGCGATGCGGTCGGACTCTTTGACGCGGAGTTCGCGAGCGTCGCGAATGGTGATGCCGTCGCTGGTGTAAGGCGCGATGGCTGCAAGGACAGGCAACTCGTCGATGATCTGCGCGGCGAGGGCTCCTTCGATGTGCATACCGCGGAGACCGTTGGGGGAGACGTTGACCTGTAGGGTGCCTACGAGTTCGCCGTGATGTTCTTCGACGTTAAGGACCTTGATCTTGCCGCCGAGGGACGTGATGACATCGAGCAGGGAGGCGCGCGTGGGGTTCATGCCGACTCCGTCGAGAATGAGATTGGAGTCGGGAAAGAGCAACGCCGCGCAGAGGAAGAAGGCTGCGGAGGAGATATCACCCGGGATGGTGGCGTCGATTGCTTTGAGGGTTTGATTGCCGGGGATGCTGAGTTTGGCGACGTCACCTGAAGCAGCGGTTGTGCGGTTGAGTGTGGCGCCGAAAGCTTTAAGGGCTTGCTCGGAATGGTCGCGTGTGCGAATGGCTTCGGTAAGGCTGGTGGTGCCGTTGGCCTGAAGGCCGGCGAAGAGTACGGCGGTTTTGACCTGAGCGCTGGGGATGGGGGTGTCGAAGTCAATTGCATGGAGGGGGGTGCCGTGAATGGTGATGGGGGCGTGTCCTTCGGCAAGGTCAATTTTTGCGCCCATGAGGCTGAGTGGTTTGCGGATGCGCTCCATGGGGCGGCGGGTCAGGGAGTGGTCACCAGTGAGCGTGAAGGTGCGAGGATGGGGGGCGATGAGGCCGGAGAGCATGCGCATGGTAGAGCCAGAGTTGCCGCAGTCGAGAGGAGCTGAGGGCTGCTTGAATTTTCCGGCAGTGCCGGTTATCTCGATGGTCTTGTCTTCTTTGTGGACGACCGTTGCGCCGAGGGCCTCCATGCAGGCGAGCGAGGAGTGGGGATCGGCACCAGTTGAAAAGTTGGATAGGCGGGTGGTGCCTTCCGCTAGGCCTGCCAGCAAGGCATAGCGATGCGAGATGGATTTGTCGCCAGGGAGGGTTAGCGAGCCTTGCAGAGTACGGGCCGGGCGGATTATCTGCGTGCTTGATGTGGAGGACATTTGCTACAAGCTTAAATGCTTTTAGGAGTTGTGGGAGACGCGGCTGGGCGATTGTGGAGAGAACATTTGGGGCTCCGAGTGCCTATACTTGAATGATGAAGGCTCCCTTGGGGGATGAGATCGGGTTTCTTTGGAATGCTACGCGTGGGAATAGATTACGGCCGTGGCGAAGCCCCTATTTGCGATGGAGGTTGGAAACCTACTCTGGTCAGCGCGCGGAGTCTGTGCGAGCGCGCGACTTCTGGAACCTGTTTTGGAAGGAGAAGAGACAGCTCTTCCGGTTTTTGCGGTGGACGCGGGAGATCAAGAGCTACTCCAAATCCGGAGATAAATAGGCAGAGCGCGACTTCTGCGTGTCTGAAATTCGTCCTCGCTAAAAACGGACAATTTTACTTTTATTTGACACCTCACATCGGCAAAGTTCTTTGGTGTATCGCTATGATTGACCTATGAGCGAGTGGATTAAACTAAAGGCAAACGATGGTCATGAGCTAAGTGCGTATGTTGCACGGCCCACGGGAGTAACAGTTGGAGTTCTGGTTCTTGTACAGGAGATATTCGGTGTCAACGCGCATATCCGCAGTGTGGCGGATGGGTATGCGAAGGATGGATTTCTTGTGGTAGCGCCTGCGATCTTTGACCGGTTTGAGCCCGGCGTACAGCTAACGTACCAGCCCGATGATATGAAGCGGGCGTATGAGTTCTATGGGATGCTGAAACCCGAGACGACGCTGTTGGACGTGGCGGCGGCGTATGAGTGGGCGAAGAAGGCTGGGAAGGGAATCGGTGTGATCGGCTACTGCTACGGTGGTTTGACGAGCTGGCTGGTTGCAACGCGTGGCGAGAAATACAAGATGCAGCCTGCCTGCTGCGTTGGTTACTATGCGGGCGGGATAGGGTCAGTGGCGAAAGAGGATCCGAGCTGCCCAGTGATGCTGCATTTTGGGGCCAACGATACCCACATCGGACAGGATCAGATTGAGGCCGTTCGTTCAGCTCATCCAGAGGTGGAGATATTCGTCTATGAGGGTGCAGGGCATGCGTTTAACCGCGATGTTGATCCGAATAGCTTCCATGCAGCCTCGGCAAAGCTGGCGCGGGAACGTTCCCTCGAGTTTTTGAAGGCCCATATCGCCTAAAAAGTGTTCTAAATCGTTATCACTGCTGGCTGCCCACGATTGCCGGGTTTGGCCAGCGGTGCTATCCTTATTGGGACACTAAGAGTGAACTAGAAAGAAGATTAGGAGTAGGAATAGCTGTGTTGGCATCCGCTAAAAAGACAGACATTATTGAGAAGTTCCGCACGCATGACTCAGATACCGGGAGTCCTGAGGTCCAGATCGCTATTTTGAGCGAGCGTATTGGCGAGTTGACGGAACACTTCAAGGCACACAAGAAGGACCACGGATCGCGCCGCGGGCTTCTTATGCTCGTGAGCAAGCGTCGACGCTTGCTTGATTACCTGAAGAAGTGTGACGCAGACCGATATCGCGAGGTCATCGGCAAACTCGGAATCCGCAAGTAACCGCACTATCCCGGAGAAACCCTACAAACTATGGAAGTACACACGGCCTGTTCTCACTCGGCTGCTAACTTCGTGCAAGGTCACGCAAGACCTTGTCGCCGGGGTTGCTGACAGTGAGAGCGCGAGGCGTTGTCTCCACGGTTTTCAACTCCGGCGAATGTCGGTTCCTAAAGAACCTATTCCAGCGCAGCTCGCTGGCGGCTCAATAACCGCCAGCGCCAAGCTGCGCTTTTTCGCGCCCGATCAAAGGATGTCGCGATTCGAGCTTAAAACGACAGAAGACGAGAGAAGAGAGGCAACATGAAACAAGATGTGACAGTTGAGCTTGCCGGCGGCAAGCAAATTAAATTCGAGACCGGGCGCATGGCGAAACAAGCCCCCGGCGCGGCACTTACCTCAAGCGGCGACAACGTAGTTTTGGCTACCGCAACTGCATCGCCCGATCCGAAAGAAGGGATCGATTTTTTCCCGCTCACCGTCGAATATCGTGAATTTACCTATGCTGGCGGCCGTATTCCCGGTGGATTCATCAAGCGTGAAGGGCGTCCGAGTGAGAAGGAAATTCTTACAAGCCGTCAGATAGATCGTCCTATTCGCCCACTGTTTCCTGAGGCGTTTCGGAATGAGACCCAGGTCGTTGCGTTCGTCTACTCTGCGGATAAGGAAAATGATCCCGATGTGCTTGGCATCAATGGTGCCAGCTGCGCATTGGCTTTGAGCGATATTCCCTTTCACGGACCAGTTGGTGCGGTTCGGATTGGATTGATCGACGAGCAGTTTGTCGTGAATCCTACTTACGCCGAACGGGCGCAGAGCAAGTTGAACATTATGGTCGTCGGGACGAAAGACGGCATCGTAATGATCGAGTCTGGCGCGAAGGAAGTTGCGGAAAACCGTGTCGTTGATGCAATTGAGTTTGCTCACGAGCAGATCAAGAAGATTTGCTCGGCTATCGAAGACCTCGTTGCTCGCGCGGGCAAAACGAAGCGTAACGTCAACGCGGTTGAGATCGATCACGAATATCTGAATGAGCTAACGGCAAAGGCTGGTGCGCAGTTGAAAGATGCTCTCGACACAGAGAAGCATCCGAAGTTCGAAAGCTATGCATTGGTCAAGTCCATCAAGGATGAACTGAAGAAGGGTTTGCCTGAGGACGATGGGGCTGCGGCGAAGAAGCTTAGCAAATACTATGAGCTTTTGCGCGAGAAGATCTTCCGCGACCAGGTTTTGAACGACCGGATCCGTCCGGATCACCGGGCTTTCGATAAAATTCGAGATCTGAGCATAGAGGTTGGTGTGCTGCCCCGTGTTCATGGGTCCGCGCTCTTTACACGTGGTGAGACTCAAGCGCTTGTGAGCGCGACCCTTGGTACAACAGATGATGCTCAGCGACTTGAGAGTTATGAGGGAGAGCAGAAGCGTCGCTTCATGCTGCATTACAACTTCCCTCCGTTCTCGGTTGGTGAGGTTGGACGCATGACTGGCGTAGGGCGACGAGAGATCGGCCATGGTGCGTTGGCTTACCGTGCGATTGAAGCTGTGCTGCCCGCGGAAGATGAGTCGCCTTACACTTTGCGGGTGGTCTCGGACATTCTTGAGTCGAATGGATCGTCCTCAATGGCTACTGTGTGCGGTGCGTCGCTCGCGCTAATGCAGGCTGGAATTGCGATCAAAGGATCGGTCGCGGGTGTCGCGATGGGTCTGGTGAAGGAAGGCGATAACTACGCCGTCCTGACGGATATTGCCGGTGCGGAAGATCACTATGGCGATATGGACTTCAAAGTCGCAGGTACACGCAACGGAATCACTGCGCTGCAGATGGATATCAAGATCATGGGGATTACTCCGCAGATTATGCGGGAGGCTCTGGAGCAGGCACGCAAAGGTCGGCTCTTCCTGCTCGATACGATGGATGGTGTGATATCGGGTGCAAACCAGGAGAAATCGCAGTTCGCTCCGCGAATTCATACGCTGCAGATTCCTACTGATAAGATTCGCGATCTGATCGGACCCGGAGGCAAAGTCATTCGCGGCATCATTGATGCTACTGGTGTGAAGATTGACGTCGACGATTCCGGGCGTGTGAATGTTGCGTCGAGCGATGCCGATGGTCTTGCTCGCGCGATACAGATGATCAGCGACCTGACGGCCGTACCTGAGATTGGGAAGACCTACCTTGGTAAGGTGGTTCGTCTCGCCGAGTTTGGTGCGTTTGTCGAGATATTCCCCGGAACTGATGGGCTTTTGCATGTTTCGGAGATTGCAGAACACCGCGTGAAGGAAGTGAAGGACGAACTTCGCGAAGGTGATCAGATTCTGGTGAAGGTTCTTGCGATTGAAGGTAATCGCATCAAGCTTTCGAGAAAAGCTGTTTTGCGCGAACAACGCGCTAAGCTCGGTCTTCCGGAGCCAGGTCAGATTGGTACGGATGAGGGCGCGGTTGCTGCTGGTGCAGCTGGCGGCCAGAGTCATCAGGACGCTGTTGCTGGTGATGTTGCCGGAGGCGATGATGACGCTGAGGACTTCGACGATGATGGAGACGAGTCTGCAGAAGAGCCTAACTTCAACCGTGCCGAGGATGCCGTTCCTGTTCAAGCGGCCGGGGCTCCGGGGTCAAATGGACCTGGCGGCCAGAGGCGGCCAGGTGGCGGAAGGCGTCGTCGCGGTGGTCGTCGGCCGGGTTCCGGTTCCGGTTCCGGTGCGCCTTCGGGTGGCGGCAATCGGTAAGGTAGATTGATGTCCAGTGAGACCGCGCACTTTGCGCGGTCTTTCTGTCTCTGGGGTGAGTCGTGATGATGAGACGCGCGGTGTGGATTGCCTTTGCGGCGGTTTGTGTCTTGTCGGCTACATCGTGGATTGTTCCGCGTTCTGAGGGATTGCCTACATTGGAGTTGCAGGGGATTCGTTATGGGTTGATTGGGGTGTTTGCGTTCTTGGAGGCTCGGGGGCGGGTGCGATTCGGGAGGGTGGGGTTGCGGGTGGCGGCGGCCGGGATGGGGTTCTTTGGGGTGCCGATAGTGGTTGGGGAGTGGGCGCGGTTTGGTGTGCCTGAGACTAGCAGGTCAGCTCTGTTCGCTATGGTTCCTGTGGTTGTGGTGATGGTGGTTGCGGCTGGAGATGAGGAGCGTGGGGTTCGAAGGTTCCTGGTTCCGGCTTTGGTGGGACTTGGTGGGTTGCTGCTATTGCTGCCGCTTCAGTTCTCGGGGTCGGTTCGCGGGCGGTTGATGCAGGCTGCGGTGTGTCTTGTGGTGATTCTGGTTGGGTTGTCGAGTGTCTGGCTATATCGGCTGCTGCGTGGATGGACTCTCGCGGAGGCTTTGGCGGCGGTGTGTCTGAGCAACGCGGCGTTTCTGCTGGCGTCGACTGCGGTCCGAGGCGAGTTGGTTTGGCAGTGGAACGAGTTGGCTTCGGTGGTGTCACTTTCGTCGCTGGTGGATTTGGTTGAGGTGGTTTTGCTGGTTTGGCTGTTGCGGGAGATGATGCCGGTTCGCTTTGCCTCGCGATATCTGGTGATTCCGTTGCTGACTTTGATCGAGGGTTATGGGCTGATCCGGCCTGGGCTGACGGTTCGGGTCATTAGCGGATTGGTGTTGCTTGCGGCTGGTGCAGGAATGCTTCTGTTTTTGGAGGTTGGTGAAGAAGAGACGGTGCTGTCTCTCAGGTGATACTTTTCTGCGATGATTTTGCAGGGTACACTTCGGTCAATGGCTGCTTCCATGTACATTGTGGTCGAGGGTGAGGACCCTGGGTTCGATATTTTTGTGAATGGACGCTTCCTGGCTCGGCATGAAGATGCGCTGGAGCGTCTGGCACTGCGGCTTGGCGTGCGTCCGCTGATTGAATTTTTCTCGGCGGATGAAAACTCCATGTCACTCCTCATTGAAGAGGGTGCGGGGAACCAGGAGCTGATGCGCCGGCTGCCTCCGCCACAGTGGTACTCACCAGCAGACGGCCTGAAGACGGTGGGCGCGCTTCTCAGGACGCTGGAGGCTGATCCCCAGCAACTGGGGACCGAGGGGGAGCAGGTGCTCTCGGAGTTGCTTGAGTATGCGTGCGTGCTTGAGAAGACGCTGGACCGGAAGATGCGCTGGCATCTTGCGGTGAGCTGGCGATAGTTCTGCGCACATCTTCTTCCCGGGGATACCCCCTCCCGGTCTGGTATAGGTAAACTCCTTTGTTTCAAATATATACGGTTGAGTTGGTTTGCAAAGTATTCATTTCAAATAGGTTAGGCGTAAAGTCTTCTTTCTGAAAACGTTATAAGCTTAAAGTAGAAGACCCCGGCGGGATGCCGGGATCTTCGCTATGTTCTATATCCATTATAGTGACTGGGCCATAACTCATACGCCACACGAATGTGCTGGATTGGAGCGGATTTTCGTGATGCAGGGGCTTGACAGGATTTCGACAGCTTCCACAATGGCAAGACAGAAGCAGATCTCTTTCGGGACGACAACAAAAGGACATGCAACGGCAAAGGCACGGCCGCCGCCGCCGCCGCAAGTTTACCTTCAGTGGGCCAACGAGAGCGGTAGAAGTCCGGGCAGAGTCTTCGCAGGGATACGGCTGCCCACGAAGAGGAAGTTCAGGGTGTCGTGTCCATTAGCATGGAAGAGTTCGCGGTCGCTCTCGTTGAGCCAGAACAGGATTGCATCGGCCATGTCGTGAGCTTGTCTGGCGACTGTGCCCAGGCTGCGTGCGATGGCTGGCTCGAAGGTATCTTCTTCGTCGGTGACCTGATGGTCGGACTCGTGCATGCTCTCGAAGACGAACTCGCACCGCCGCCACACTGCCTGACTCTGAAGAACTGTCTCGGCGTACCGGGCTTCCTGTTTGAACAGAGCGACGATGCACAGCCGCACCAGAGAGTTCACAAGATCTCCGAGATTGCACAGTGCAGCGTGTTTGGGCATGCGGCTGCTTTCGAAGAATGACGGTGTGTCTTGTGCGATCTGGATTGCTGCGCGGGAGATAGCGCGGAGAGCGCTGCTGAGACGCATCGCAATCAGAACGAAACGGCAGTCTGCAGAATCGGTTACCTTGCGGGCAGCGAGCTTGCGACAGATATCTTTGATTCGCTGGTGATGCTGTTCCAGTTCACGCTCGGTGGTGCGTACAGAGCGGCTGAACTCCGGAGAGCCTAGCTGGTACCCTTTGATGGAGTAATCGAGAGCGCGTTGTGACAATCGTGACATCTCAACAAGCTGGACCCGCAGTACGTTGATGGGTTGATAGAGCTCCATTTCTTCAATCCTTCGACTTAGTCATTTGACTCCTTGGCCCTGGGCAGTCCTGCAGAAGTTAAAGTGATCGATGCCAATGCGGCAGTGATGCGAAACCCAAATACGAAGACATAAAGAGAGATGTTTCGCGGTCACAATGCTCTGCATTTAATCTTTCAGAGCCCTTGCGAACACTTACGAAGCGGTTGTGGGATCGAACTTCTTCCCGATCTCTGTGATTTTGGAAGCAGGGAAGCCACTTAGCTCTGCGTGGCGATGAATGACGGCTTCATCTTTGGCGAGGTAGATACAGAACGTCTTGTCCGCAGCGACGAAGGATTCGACCCATTGAATATCCGGAGCGAGCTTGCGCAGTGCGTCGTTTGATTTGGCTGCGGCTTCCTTCAGTTGTTGCCGCTCGAGTGTTCCAACCATTGGGATATCACGTTCGATGACGTAACGTTTCATACTCTCCTCCGTAAGTTCCTCAGCATTGGTTGCTTTGGATGTTTTCAAGGTACGGGGTAATGCGCCTTGCTACAAGGTGGCATATATGCCATTCTACGTAGGTGATTCGGCCATCGGGAGAGGTGGTTGCAAATGACAGGTCTTAAAGATGTCACAGTTTTGTTTCTCGACGAAACTTTCTCCTCCACAGCTACAGGTCCGATGGAAGTCTTTCGTCACGCGGGCACGTTGTGGAATGCATTCGCGGGACAAAAGCCTGTCTCTCGTTTTCGTGTAACGACTGCGTCTGTCGATGGACGTGCGGTGCGTTGCGATGGGCCGATACATATCACGCCTGCTGCATCTCTCAAACAGATCCGCAAGACCGATCTCATCTTTATTCCGTCGACGGGACTGAGCGTAGAGGACGTAGTTGAGCGCAATGCAGAGGTGGTGCCGTGGCTGGAGCGTTGGCACATGCGTGGAGCTGCAATTGCAAGTGTGTGCTCGGGTGTGGGTTTAGTGGCTGCGACGGGGCTGCTCGATGATAAGCGGGCCACGACGCACTGGAGCCTTGCGGAACGGTTTCGCGTGAAGTATCCCAAGGTGCGATGGATGCCCGAATTGATGGTCACGGAGGATCACAACTTTTACTGCGGCGGAGGATTGCATGCCGCGCTCGACCTCAGCCTCTATCTAGTGGAGCGATTCTGCGGACATGAGGTCGCGGTGCAGAGCGCGAAGGCGATGTTGATCGAGACACCACGGGCGTGGCAGTCAGGGTATGCAATCGTCCACTTGAAGACCGAGCACTCCGATGGAACGATCTCAAGTGCACAGGAGTGGTTCCATCAGAATTTCAATAAAGACTTTCCGCTTGAGGAGCCGGCAAAGAAAGTAGGGATGAGCTTGCGCAACTTCGTTCGGCGCTTTAAACAGGCTACGGGAGATACTCCTTTGATCTACTTGCAGAAACTGCGAATCGCCGCCGCCAAACGCCTGCTTGAGGGTGGCCATCGCTCGATGCAAGAGATCGGTGATGCTGTGGGGTATCAGGATCTCGCTTTCTTCCGTGAAGTGTTCCAGCGACACACGGGAGTTTCTCCTAGTGCTTATCGGCAAAGGTTCGGGCTGTAGCCGGTTAGTGACGGGTTTCCGTGGAGGCGGTGGGTTGCGCGGACTGGTCGCCTTCGCCTAGCTTGCGGTGGAAGAAGTTGAAGACGAGGCCGTAGAGGGTGTGGGCTAGTTCGGGGTCGTAGCGGAGGCCTTCGTCTCGCATGAAGGCGTGGGCTCCGTTGACCTCGTGCCAGCTAAACCGCTTTTCGAGTTCATTGAGGCGGGCGAGGACGGCCATGCGGCCTTCGAGGGGGATGTGAGGGTCCTGGCGACCCCAGATCATGAGGAGTTCGCCCTTGATGTCTTTTGTGCGTTCGAGAGAGTTGTCTCCGCCTTTGCTGAGAGAGCCTTTGTGAATGTCGGTGGCGTAGAAGCAGGCGGTGGCTAGGACGTCGGGGTTCATTGCGGCGCGGAAGGCGAGGTGGCCGCCGATGCAGATGCCCATGGCTCCGAGATGGCCGGTGCAGTCGGGGCGGGATTTGAGGTGGTCGAGTGCGGCGCGGGCGTCGGCGTCGTAGCTGGAAAGTTCTTTGGTGGTTTTGAGGGCGTTGCCGCGGTCCGAGCCGGCCTGGTCGTAGGAGAAGACGGTGCCCGCGGGTTCGAACTCGTGGTAGATCTCGGGCATGGCGATGATGTAGCCGTGGCCGGCGAGCATTGCGGCGGTGCGACGGATGGGCGCGGTGATCTGGAAGATCTCGGAGTAGAAGACGATGCCGGGATAGCGGCCGGGGGCGGCGGGGCGGACGATGTGGGTCCGCATCGGGCCGTTGAGGGTGTCGAGCGTGACATATTCGTCGTTGACGATGATCATGTTTCCTCGGGTGTTCTGTAGTTAGGGTTGGGGTTCAATGATCGTCCGTGGGTCTGGTGAAGAATAAGAGTAGCAATGAATTGTTGATCGGGATTAAAGAGCATGTCCGGCAGTGGAGGTCTGCCGGACATGTTTGTTTTCAGGCGGAGATTAGTGGTGGTGATCTCCGCCGTGATCGCTGCCGTGTTCTTCGTAGTGGGCGTGGCTCTCTACACGTGGAGCGGCTGGGTGGGCGTAGGGATGGGCGTAAGGGTGAACGTAGACGTTGCGGTTGTAGTAGGTGCGGGTCCAGGGGTGGTGGTCGATGATGATGGCGTGACCTCCCCAGCCGAAGCCTGCACCGTACCAGCCGTAGACTCCGAAAGCAGGGCCGATGGTGACGGCGGGGCCGAAGCGGATTCCTGTGCTGATGATGAATCCGGGGCGCGGGCGGTAGAAGACGACTGCGGGGCTGTAGACGGGTACGTAGAAGTAGGCGGGGTTGATGGGCTGGACCTCGAGGTAGCCGCCGTTGTCGGCGACGGTGTTGTAGGCGTTGGGAACCAGGTAGCCGTAGTCGTGGGCGAGGCGGCGTTGGCGCTGGACAGCGTCCATCACGTCAGGGCGCTGGCTGAGGACGGCGTTGCCGAGGGTACCGGTCCATTGTGGGTCGCGAGCCATCGTGTCGAGGACGTTAGGGAAGGGCAGGAGGGCGAGGACGCTGGGGTCCCAGGGGAGATTGTCGGACTGGATGGCCTGGGCGAGGGGGTCGCCGGTCATGAAGCTGTGTTGCTGGGCCCAGGTGGCGGCATCGGGGATCTCGTTCCAGAAGGTGGATGCGGTGAGGACCTGCGCGAGGAGCGGATCGGGATAGAGGGCGATGCGTTGGACTAGCTGGTCGAGCTGCTGGGGGGCCATGGGTGGCGGTGGTGCTTGTTGTTGCTGATCGGGTGCGCCTGGCTGTTGTTGGTACTGGGGCTGGTCTTGTTGGGGATAGGCTGGTGGATTTTGCTGGTAAGGCTGGGCCTGTTGCTGGTCGGGTGGAGGCGGTGGTGGTGTCTGGCGCTCAATGGGGGCCTGGGCAAGGGAGATGACGCTGAAGGTCAGCAGAATCAAAGCTGGCAGCATCTTGTGAATGGTCTTCATATCTTCGTTTATACCTGCGTTCCTTTGGCGCTTTGCGCACTATTCCTAGACTCCATTTTGGAGAGGAAGTTGCTGGTGGCGCTGCAGGCTCCGACTGGTCTTCGTGAAGGGCACTTAGGTTCTGTTCGTAGATATCCCTCTTGGGTACTTTCTTGTGCAAAGTATTGTGATGAAAAGGCTTAAGTCTGGACTTCAGTATGTTGTAGGGGCTACGTGGTGTGGACCTAAGCCTTTTTGTGGGTTAAATGCGAATGCCCGGCGGGTGGCCGGGCTCGATCCTTACTCTATGGGTTAACCGTATCTGGGCGAGTCAAGTTTTTGGCTGTGGAAATCGTTGCAAGTAATTGGTGAGGACGGAGTAAGGGGCTGGACTGAAGAGGCAATGGTGAAGTGAAAGTTTGTGAAGCTCTGGTGTTTGTGGCGGGTTGAAGAAAGCAATTCAGTCGTTCCGGCTGCGCCTCCACTCCGGCCTTCGGCAGAGCGGAAGCATCTGCGACGCGGCTTTGTCGGTGCGGTTTAGGCCGGGACCTTTGGCGTGGAGCATGGTTGCGGGTGATTTCTCGAGATTTGGGATGGGCGGGGACTCAGCGAAACTACACCTTTCAGGATCGGGATGCGGTGCGCTTGGCTTTGGCGACTGCGCCGATGAGGAAGCGGAGGGGGCGGTCGGCGGCTTTGCTGATGCCAATGCGTGGGGTGGTTTGAATTTCGGAGGGATGGTGGCCGTCGTCGGCGATCCGGATGGCGGAGGTGGGTGAGGTTACGTCGAGGCCATTGGAATTGTTGCGGGTGATGTCGAGAGCCTGACAGAGACGGCCGGGGCCTCCGGTGAGGAGTTTGGGTTTTGTGTTGTGAGGAAGGCCGCGGAGATCGGCCATGGTTTCGAGGCCATCGATTGGGTCGAGGGCTCGGATGAGGACTCCTCCTGCTTCGCCGGGAAGATGCGAGGCGACGTTGAGACAGTAGTACATGCCGTAGATGAAGTAGACATATACGTGTCCGGATGGGCCGAAGAGTATTGCGTTGCTCGGAGTGAGGCCGCGGGCTGCGTGGGATGCCGGGTCGATGAGGCCGAGGTAGGCTTCGACTTCGGTGATGCGGGCGGTTAGGCGCTTGCCTTGGAGGTCGCGGATGAGGAGCTTGCCGAGAAGTGCACGGGCTACGATCTCGGGAGAGCGGGAGTAGAAGCGTCGTGGGAGGAGTTTGAGCAAGCTAGGTGGCTTTGTGCCGAAAGGCAGTTTTCTTGTGCGATGAGGTATCGACCGTGGAGGGAGGGGTGCTCTGGGGCCGACGATGCCGATCTTTTGAGTGTACGGAGTTTATTGCCGATTTCAATACGCGTTGCTTCAGCAACCCCACCCATACGCCATGAAGCCGCGCATGGGTGGGGTACCCGAGATTTTGTGGGTGGGCCACCCGCCCCGCTCTCCGTGGGTTGCCTACGAAGCTGCGGGAGGTGCCGGTTTAATTACGGTCGTAGGTTGTCTGAGCCACGCTTCATGAGTGATCGCCAAGAGGGACGGTACGTCGATGATGCCGATCGAGTCCCAAGTGAAGAGCGCATAGCCAGGTTTGGCGCCATCAATTCCTGCCGGAACGGCGACCTTCAACTCTTGCGCCAGCCACTTGATAGGACCGTACCCGCACAGGCTGGTGCAATGATCTTCTGTGCTGTCGGCATGAAAGCCGGTTGCAAACCAGCCCTTTTTGCCGCCATGGGCGTGGTATGCGGCCTCAAGCTGATCCGCGCCAATTCCAATCTTCACAGGCCCCTGCGAAATAGCGCTTTGCAAAATTCCTGGGTTCGTCCAGTCGACCGAGAAATGCGGTCCATCATTGTATGCGTGGCCGCTTTCTCGGAATCCATCGGTTTGCATCCACTGCAACACCTGGCTGATTACGGCGCCATTGAGAACGCCATGGCTGTTCGCCCAGGCGATTGCTACCGCTTCCGTAATAAAAATTTCGGGCGAGTGGCACGCCTTTGCAAAGGCTTCTTCCGCGGTGACACAATCGCCATCGACGGCATTGCCCCACATCGAAAGTTTGGAAGGAATGATAATGAACTGAGGGGGAGCACCAACAACAGGTGCGTGTGGGGTTGCTGCTGCTAGGGCGCTTCGAGGTGAGGCGATCGCGCCGCGTTTTACAGTTTGAGCTGCCATTGTGTTTCTCCGTTTTAGCAGATTTTTTTGAGAGGCCCGAAGTGAAAAAGGGAACTTGATCGAATAGTGATTCTCTTCAGAGTTCGTTTCTGTATTTTTAGCTCTGAATTCTTGAATCAAGAATCGCACCACACCTGTAAGACCGGAAGGTCAGCGCAGTTCCTCTTTTTCGCCGGGAAAGATTTCATTCTTGGTCGATATCGGGCTGTTCAGACTTGGGAGGGTTTTCATCCTCAGCCGGGACATAAGGAGTGGCTCCCTCAAGATCAGCCTTCGGCGAAGCAATCGCTCCCCTCTTCACTGAGATACGTTCGGTCGCTTTGGAGGGGTCGTTTTCATTTTTTTCAGGCTTTGACGGCGGTGCCATAACCTACGCTCCTTTCGATCGCAAATCGTCCGGATTCGTCCTGCTGGAATAGTAGGAGGAATATACATCTTTTCCCTGTTACCTCGGTAAATTCTCCCCACTTTTACGTCTCCCTCGGTGGGAGGTTGTGCAGTGATGAGGGCGGTGGAGGGTACGGACCACTGCGAGCTAGCTAAAGAGGAATTCTTTGGTGCGGAGTTCTTTTACGGTGTCGCGGAGCTTGGCAGCTTTTTCGAATTCGAATTTTTTGGCGGCTTCGCGCATGTCGGATTCTAGTTTGCCGATGTAGACGTCTAGTTCTTGTTGTGTGGAGAAGTCGGGCATGCCTTCCGCTTCGTCGGTGAGGTCGGCGTAGTCCGCTTTGAGGATGCCGGCCAGGCCCATTTCTATTGGGCGGATGATGCTTGCGGGAGTGATGCCGTTTTCTTCGTTGTAGGCGACTTGCTTTTCGCGGCGACGGTCGGTCTCGTTGATGGCGCGCTGCATGGAGTCGGTCATCTTGTCGGCGTAGAGGATGGCGCGGCCTTCTACGTGGCGGGCGGCGCGGCCGATGGTTTGAATGAGAGAGCCTTGCGAGCGGAGGAAGCCTTCTTTGTCGGCGTCGAGGATGGCGACGAGAGAGACTTCGGGGAGGTCGAGTCCTTCGCGGAGGAGGTTGATGCCGATGAGGACGTCGTACTCGCCTTTGCGGAGGTCGCGGAGGAGCTTGATGCGTTCGAGGGTTTCGATCTCGGAATGCATGTAGCGGCAACGGACGCCGACTTCGGTGTAGTAGCTGGCGAGGTCTTCGGACATGCGCTTGGTGAGGGTAGTGACGAGGACGCGTTGGTTTTTGGCGGTGCGGTCGCGGATCTCGGCGAGGAGGTCGTCGATCTGGCCTTTGATAGGGCGGATTTCGACCTGAGGGTCGATGAGGCCGGTGGGGCGGATGATTTGTTCGACGACTACGCCTGCGGATTTTGTTAGCTCGTAAGCGCCGGGGGTGGCGGAGACGTAGATGATCTGACCGGTGCGGGACTCGAACTCTTCAAAGCGGAGAGGGCGGTTGTCCATCGCGGAGGGTAGTCGGAAGCCATAATCGACGAGGTTTTGTTTGCGGCTGCGATCGCCGTGCCACATGCCGTGGAGTTGCGGGACGGTGACGTGGGACTCGTCGATAAAGAGGAGATAGTCTTGCGGGAAGTAGTCGAGGAGCGTGGGTGGGGGCTCGCCGGGGAGACGGCCGGAGAAGTGGCGCGAGTAGTTTTCGATGCCGTGGCAGTAGCCGACGGATTTGATCATCTCGAGATCGAAGCGGGTGCGTTGGTGGATGCGCTGGGATTCGACGAGGCGGCCTTGGTTTTCGAGTTCTTTTTCCCACCACTCCATCTCTTCGAGGATGGTGGCGACAGCGGTGGCTTTGCGCTCGGGTTGGACGACGTAGTGGGACTTGGGATAGATGGGGAGGCGCGAGTATTTTTGTTTGACCGTGCCGAAGAGGGGATCGATTTGCGAGAGTGAATCGATTTCGTCGCCGAAGAGCTCTATACGGTAGGCGTTCTCGTCGTAGGTGGGGTAGACCTCGATGATGTCGCCGCGGACGCGGAAGGTGCCGCGACGGAAGTCCACGTCGTTGCGGTCGTAGAGGATTTCGACGAGGCGGCGGGTGATGTCTTCGCGCTTTATTTTCTGGCCTTTTTCGAGCATCATCAGCATGCCGTAGTAGGCTTCGGGTGAGCCGAGGCCGTAGATGCAGGAGACGGAGGAGACGATGATGGCGTCGCGGCGCTCGAAGAGGCTGCGGGTTGCGGCGAGGCGAAGTTTATCTAACTCTTCATTGATCGTTGATTCTTTCTCAATGAAGAGATCGCCGGCGGGGATGTAGGCTTCGGGCTGGTAGTAGTCGTAGTAGGAGACGAAGTATTCGACAGCGTTGTTGGGGAAGAAGGTTTTGAACTCGTGATAGAGCTGGGCGGCGAGGGTTTTGTTATGCGCGAGGATGAGGGCGGGACGCTGCAGGTCTTCGATGACCTTGGCCATGGTGAAGGTTTTGCCGGAGCCGGTGACACCGAGAAGGACTTGATCTTTTTCTCCGGCGTGAATGCCGGAGACGAGCTCGGAGATGGCGCGGGGCTGGTCGCCCTGAGGCTTGTAGGTGGTCGAGAGCTGAAAGTCCATCTTTATAGGATAGTTTATGGAGAGGGTTGGATGCGAAGAGTGAGTGGATGCGAGAGCGGATATAGGGATTGTTCTCCTTCGACTACGCTCAGGGCAGGATGACGGAATTTTTGTTTTGACAACTTGATTAGGAGGTTGGGATGAGTGTGGGAACGGAGTTGTGGCTGGTGCGGCATGGAGAGACGGAGTGGAGTTTAAGTGGGGCGCATACGAGCCGGACAGATATTCCGCTGACCGATCATGGGCGGAAGCGCGCGGAGGAGTTGCGCGATTTTTTGAAGGGTACGAAGTTTGATGCGGTGTTTGAAAGCCCGATGCAGAGGGCTCGGGAGACTTGTGCCATCGCGGGCTTTGGGGATCAGGCTGTGGTGGAGGAGGGTCTGATGGAGTGGGATTACGGCGTGTACGAAGGCAAGACGACCAAGGAGATTCAGGCGTCGATTCCGGGCTGGTCGGTGTGGAAGAACGTGATTATTGGCGGGGAGACGGTGGAGCATGTGGGGGAGCGCGCGGATGGGGTGATCGCTCGTGCGCTTGCGGCTGCTCCGCAAGGAGGGAAGGTGGCGCTGTTTGCGCATGCTCATATTTTGCGGATACTGGCGGCGCGGTGGATTGGATTGGACGCGACTGGTGGAAGTTTGCTGGCGCTGGGGACAGGGAGCGTGAGTGTGATGGGGTGGGAGCGGGAGATGCGAGTGATTTCGAGCTGGAATCGCGGGTTTGAGTAGAGCTGGGGCGGATTTGCTGCTAGTGCTGAGGAAGGCAACAGCAGATTCCCTTCGGGAATGACAGACAAAAAAAAGGCAGAGCAGAGGCCACACCAACCTCTGCTTGCGCTAGAAGTTTTTGATGTGTTGTGGTTGGAGGCCTACTCCGACGAAGCGTGCGGGTAGGTTCTGGAAGCCGGGGATGTGGGTGAGGATGCGCAGGGCGAGCGGTGATTTGATGGGGCCGTTATCGCGGAGGACGCGGTCAAGGATGCGGTGGGCGAAGACCTGAACGCGTTGGGTATTGCGAACGGCGGTCTCGCGGTAGTCCTGCACCTGGCGGAGATGATGTTGGGTGAGGGAGTTTGAGAGTAGCGCTTCGGTGAGGATGTTGGCTGTGGCTACAGCGTCCTGAATGGCAATGTTGATGCCGATGCCGCCGACGGGCGACATGGCGTGGGCGGCGTCGCCGATGCAGAGCAAGCCGGGGGACGACCACTCCTGAAGGCGATTGACCTGGATGGTGAGAAGTTTGACCTTGTCCCAGGAGTCGATCTCGGTGGTGCGTCCGGCGAGGAAGGGAACGATGCGCTCAATGCTCTGCTGAAAGGCAGGGATGCCGGCTTGCTGGATCTGGGGGAAGGTGCCTTTGGCGATGATGTAGCCGACCTGAAAGTAGTCGTTGCGATTGATGAGGATGATGAGGCGGCCGTAGTTGATGTAGCCGAGGGCATTCTCGGGATCGGATGGTTGGCGCGCGATTTTGAGCCAGAGGACGTCTATGGGAACGCCTTCGTCGTTGAGCGGGAGGTGGCCAGCATCGCGGGAGATGGCGTGGCGGCCGTCGCAGCCGATGGTTACGGTGGCGGGGATTTCGACGGGGCCGTCTGGAGTGTTGGCCCGAACGCCAGTGGTGACTCCGTTCTCGTTGATGAGGCCGGTGGCCTCCCAGCCCATGCGGAGGTTGAAGGACGGGTAGCGCGTGGCTTCGGAGGAGAGGAAGTCGAGGAAGTCCCACTGCGGCATGAGGGCTATGAACTTGCAGTAGGTGGGGACGTGCGAGAAGTCCGCGATGGCGAAGCGTTCGCCGCCTACGATGGCGGAAAGGGCCGCGACTTGAGAGTGCGGGATGGTGAGGAACTTCTCCAGGAGGCCTAGCTCGTGAAGGAGATCGAGCGTGGAGGGGTGGATGGTGTCGCCGCGGAAGTCGCGGAAGAAGTCTTTGTGTTTCTCGAGGACTGTGACCTTGACGCCGGCGCGGGCGAGGAGGAAGCCCAGCATGATGCCCGCTGGGCCTCCGCCGATGATGCAACAGGTAGTGGCGAGCGGGTTGGGGTTGGTGGCCATTTGCTGATGAGGGTAGCAAGCCACCGGGAGGGCGTCAAAAGTTTTGCGGCGGATGGGCGGCGATGAGGGATGGCCAGTCGGTTGGGGAGTGGGCCAGGTGGTCGGGCGGGGCGTCGGCGAGGGAGTGGGGATTGAGGCCGAAGGTGCAGCCGATGCTGTGGGCTCCGCAGCTGCGGGCGGTGAGGACGTCGATGTCGGTGTCGCCGACCATGATGGTTTCGGCGGGGGAGATGTTGCGGCCGGCGAGGACGGAGGCCTCCCGGATAAGGGCTTCGAGGCCGTGGGGGTCGGGCTTTTTTGTATGGAAGCTGTTGCCACCGTAGTTCTGGAAGAAGAAGCGGGAGAGGCCGAAGTGCGCGCAGATGTCGCGGGAGGGGTGAACGGGTTTGTTGGTGAGGACAGCCATGAGGGTTTCCGGATGTGCGGTGCGGATGGTTTCGAGGGCTTCGAGGACTCCGGGATAGACGTAGGTGTAGTCGAGTTTGTGGATGCGGTAGTAGTCGAGGAAGAATGTGAGTGCTTTGGTTACATATTGCTCGTCGGTTGAGTCGCCTTCGGGGTCGCCGATGGCGCGGCGGACGAGCATGGAGGCTCCGTCGCCGATGTAGCCAGAGATGACGGCTTCGGGGAGGGTGGGCTTGCCGAGGTGGGCGAGGGTGGCGTTGACGGAGTTGCAGAGGTCAACGCGGGAATCGATGAGGGTTCCGTCGAGATCGAAGACGATGAGGCGGGGAGGGAAGGCAAGCGACATCGTTTAAGCGTAAACGATACGGCTGGTATAAGCTTGCTGGCGAAAAGGAGAGACTATGCGGCGAGGGATGGAGAGGGAGTGGACGCGGAGGCAGTTTGTTGCTGGAGTCGCGGCGGCTGGCGTTGCGGCGGGAGTTGGCAGCAGGGCGTTTGCGCAGACGGGGATGTCGGGTGACGACGCGATGCATGAGTTGATGGCTGGAAACGAGCGGTACATTGCGGGGAAGATCACTTCGTTCCCGGAGGACTTGAAGATCCTGAAGGAGAAGACGGTGCTGAAGCAGGAGCCGTTTGCGGCGGTGCTCTCGTGCGCCGACTCGCGTGTGCCAGTGGAGATATTGCTCGATCAGAACATCGGGCATGTGTTTGTGACGCGGGTGGCGGGAAATGTGGTGACGCCTGAAGTGATGTCGACCCTTGAATATGGTGTGGTTGTGCTGGGGCTCAAGGCGATTCTGGTACTGGGACACACGAACTGCGGAGCCATTGCAGCGGCAGTGCAGGGCAAAGAGGTGCCGGGGCAGATTAGTGTGCTGTACCAGCACCTGTTACCGGGTGTTCGCGACGCGCATGGTGACGTGGTGCAGGCGGTGAAAGCGAATGTTGTGTTTCAGACGGGCCTGGTACGCGAGGGTTCTACGCTGATCGCAAAGGCAATGAAGCAGAACGGTGTGAAGGTGGTCGGTGGAGTGTATGACCTCGAAGGAGGTAAGGTGACCATCGTCGCTTAGTGGTTGATGACGGCAAATAGAAACGGTGGCCGCGGATTGCGGCCACCGTCTTTCGTCTTTGGGGGTGGGCTACTTGATTTGGATGTCGCCTGAGCCGGTGCCTACGCGGATGGTGGGGCCTCCGCCGCCTACGACCGCGCTGACGTGATGGCGGTTGAGGCTGCCCTGCATGGTCATGGGTTGAGCCACGCTGATGTTGCCTGAGCCGGTGTCGGCGTCGAGGTTGAAGTGGGCACTGCCGACTGAGAGTCGAACGCTGCCGCTGCCGGTTGAGACCTTCCAGTCAGTGGTAGGTTGGCCTTCGGCTTCGATATCGCCGGAGCCGGTGCTGGCCTTGAGGCCTCCGGCGATGCCGTGGAGACGAATGCTGCCACTACCGGTTTCGGCTTTGACGTCTCCGGGGCCAGTTTGCTGAAGTTCGATGTCTCCTGAGCCGGTACCAAGGGTGGTCATGCCCTGGACCCCGTGGACGCGGACGCTGCCGGAGCCGCTCTGTGCTTTGACGGATGCGCCGACGTCTTGAATTTCGACGTCGCCTGAGCCTGTGGAGGAGTTGATGGCGGAGCCGCGGGGGAGGGTGATTTCATAGTCGATGCTGATGTTGTGGAAGAGGTCGTTGTTGTGACGTTCGCCAATGGTTATGTCGTTACCGTTCTGGACGATCGGCGGGTTGCTGACGATCTGTTGGACGCGGCTGTCGGCGTCGCTGCCGCCGCTCATCCAACCGTGGCTGGAGTGGACGTGACCGATGATGTGGATTTGATCTCCGGAGCCGGAATGGAGGCGGATGTAACCGGAACCGGTAGAGATCGAGACGTTGGGAGAGCTTCCGGCGCTGAGGGTGCGTTCGAAGTTGCTGTCTGCTGCGAAGGCGGAGGCTGCGGCCAGGGAGAGAATTGCGACGGTGGAGGTGAGTAGTTTGATCGTCATGATGGTTCCTTATGTCGACTCGGTGACTGCGGTTTAGATGTTAGCTCAACAGATATTAGTTGCGATCTTGTTCGCTCAGACGGCGACTTTTGAGTAGTGTCACTGGCCCTGCCTGCTATTGCTGAAGAATGACGGTGTCCCCGGAATTGAGGCCTACGAGAATCTCGGTTTTTGTGCCGTTAGAGATACCGGCTTTGATGTCGACCTTTCTGCGGCCGGTCTTTTGCTTGGGGTCGGGGATTTCGACGGAGGCGTTGCGATCCTTGTCGTAGAGGACGGCCTGCTCGGGAACTGTGAGGACGTTTTTGTGCTCTTCGAGGAGAATCTCGGCGTTGGCGGTCATGTTGGCTTTGAGTTCGCCGCCCGGGTTGTCGATGGAGACACGAACTTCGAAGGTGGTGACGTTATCCTTTTCAACGCCGAGTGGGGCTATCTTAGTGACCTTACCCTGGAAGGTCTTGTCTTTGAATGACTCTACTTTGATGCGGGCTGCCTGTCCGAGGTAAACCTTGCCGATGTCGGACTCGTCAACCTTGCCCTGCACGTAAACCTGGTTGATGTCGCCGATGGTCATGACGAGGGTGGCGGTGGAGCCGAGGACGAGGATGGAGCTGACGGCGTCACCGATCTCGACGTCGCGGGAGAGGATGATGCCGTCCATGGGCGAAGTGATGGTGGTATAGCCGAGTTGCTCCTCGAGCTGTTTGAGGGAGGCCCTGTTTTGGGCTACCTGGGCCTCGGCTTGGCGTAGCTTCGAGGTGTCCACGGTGATTTGGGCTACGGCTTTGTCGCGTGTGTTGAGGTCGGCGAGATACTTCTGCTGGGCGTCATCAAGCGCCTGCTGGGAGACGACTCCCTCCTTAGACATTTGGAGGTTCCGCTCGTAGGTGTGCTTGTACATGGGGAGGTCGGGGGCTTCGGCGTTGACCTTGTCGTAGTCGATGGAGGCCGCGGCGGCGCGGGCGTTGGATTCGGCTGCGGCGAGCTGGGCTTTTTGGGCAGCTACCTGGTCGAGGATTTCCTGCTGGTCGAGTTGGGCGAGTACCTGGCCCTGCTTAACCTGGGCGTTGATGTCGGTGTCGAGGCGGGTGACGATGCCGGACGCTTTGGATTTGACTTCGACTTTAGTGATGGGCTGGACCTTGCCGGTGGCGACTACTGAGCGGGCAATATCTCCACGCTCTGCTTTGGCCAGTTGCGAGGGCTCGAACTTTGTTGTGTTGCCGCGGGCGGCTGCGACCACGCCGAGAACGACAACGACGACAAGGGCGGTGAGGCCAGCCCAGAGCCAGGTCTTCCGTTTATTTTTGCGCTGCGTGGCCAATGATTGCTCCCGTTCGTGCTGGCGAAATGAGTCTCCGAAGTGTGTTTACGCAGGAAGGCGCTTTTCGGTTCCGTTGCCTCTGAAAAAGTTTACGGTAAAGACGTGGCGATGTTGCTGAATCGATGTTTGGACGAGGAGACGCGGGAAGGAGAGGGCAATGCGGCAGGGGAGGTGTGTATGAATTTTATGCGTATTTGCGTAGGACGCCAAGGACTTTGCCCTGAATGCTTACGTTGGCTGCAGGGGCGTAGATGGGAGACATTTCGGTGTTCGAGGGTTGAAGGCGAATCATGCTGCCTTCGCGGTAGAAGCGCTTGAGGGTTGCGTCGGAGCCATCGATGAGAGCGACGATGATCTCGCCTTCGCGCGCGGTGCGGGTGCGCTCGACCAGAACGTAGTCGCCGGAGACGATGTGTTCGTCGCGCATGGAGTCGCCTCGTACCTCGAGGGCGAAGACTTCACGGTTGCCGATGATGTCCGAGAGAGAGATGCTTTCGGCACTTTCGATGGCCTCGACAGGCTTGCCGGCGGCGATGCGACCTAGCAGGGGGAGACGGTCGGAGCCTTTTTTGCCGCTGCGAACCGGGAGCACGTCGATAGAGCGGCTGCGATTGTGCGCGCGCTGGAGGAGGCCCTTGTTCTGGAGGTTGGTGATGTGTTTGTGCACGGTGGCGAGAGAGCTCAGGCCCAGGCCGCTGGCAATCTCCTCGTAGGAGGGCGAGTAGCCGTTCTTTTGCGTGAAGCTGGAGAGGAAGTCGATAACCTCTTTTTGCCGCCGTGTTATAGCCATGCGGAGATTGTAGCGAATAAAAAGCGAATTGCAAGAAGCTTCAATGATTATCCCTTTGACTGAGGAACCATCCAGAAAATGGACAGGGGGAACTAGAGATAGTTTGAGATAGAAAGTTCACCCCTTTAATCTTTCGTGTCTTATCTCGCCAAATTTGTTCTATGTGTGGCGGTTGTACTCAGGATTGGTGAATGCGAAGAATCCATTTGGAGGGTCATAAAGACGAGCGTATCGAGTTTCGTGGGTTCTCGATTCATCCAACACATCTCTATATAGATCACGCCGCATGTGACATACGCCCTCATTTGACGACCGTGGGTTTCATCCTTTTTGATGATTTCATTCCAAAGAGTTTTGAACTCTTGATGTATCCAAAAAGAAGCGAAAAGGTGTTTTTCATTCGGGGCAACGATTTCAGCAATCTCTTTGCCTTTTTCTGGTGTAGCTAGCTCGAGGCGGGCAGATTGTCAGATATGCCCATAGCGAACAAATTCCAAGTCGCCGAGGCAATCCGAATAGAAGTATTTCCCTGATTTGTAACGAACCGTTCGTAGTGAGTGCCCGTATCGACCTCTTTCAAAATCAACGCCCAACCACGTTCTATGCGAATAACAGCGTTGGCGCTATCTCTTGCAGCGTGGGCGGCTCTAGTGGTGGGGACCAAACCCCTGAGCATAATGTGCGATTGTTTGCGATAAATGCAGATTTGGACGACGATTTCCCAGCGCTAGGATTTTGGGCTGGTGAAAGAATAGGCAGCGCTAACAAGACTAACAATGCAAATAGCTTACGCATATTGCCTACAATATTCGCATGAAAGACCTAAAAGTAGACGCAGACAAATTCGACGCGGTATTGCGCCGTATGGCGACCATGAAACCCATGAGCGTTAAGGAATTGAGTGTCAAACTCAAGGCTGAGAAAGCTGCTAAAGCCGAAAGAGAAATGGCAGAGACTAGGGCCAAGATTGCGGCGCGACGTGTCCAGAAAATGGACAAATGACCAAACGCCACTACTACGCGGAGTAGCTCCTGAGTGCTGTTTTCCCTATCGAGTCCTAACCTTCTGCGGCACGTTTTCACGCTGACACGGATAGGCTGAGTGCCAACTCTGATAGGGCCGATGTTCACGGCGTTTGGTCTCGGCAATTCTACCTAGAAAGTTAGGTCTTTATAAGGCGATGGCTTCCGATTGGCCAGATTATGCAATGCCATATCGAATAGTTTGGCTTGCTGATGCCGTCTGTTATATCGACAGCAAAACTCCCCCAAATACCTGTCCAAATGTTCCACACTGAGTTTGTGATAGTTGCCTACGATACCGCGTTTGAACAGCGAGAACGCGCTCTCAACCGTATACGTGTTCGTCCAGTTCTTATCCTTCAGTTCTTCTTTGTGGTTGCCGCGATCATGTTTGATTGTTGGAATCACACCTTTATAGAGTGGCTTTCCGTCCGTCACTACATGCGGAGTATCAGAGTCAAGACGTTGAGCTATCGCTTCACGCATAAGGCCAAGACCAATGCTTCTTCATCTTCTGCATATGAATCTGGCCCTCACGTTCGGCCAATACTAGTACAGCCGTTTTACCTTTGTGTGATGCCTTGTGTCCTTGCAAACGATTGCGGCCACCAACATAGGTTTCGTCAATCTCTACCGTTGTGGTCGGGCCGCCAACCGTGAAATTGGGGCCTTCCTGCATCGCCTGTCTAATGCGGTGGCACACATACCAAGCGGTCTTATACGTCACGCCGATATGCCGTTTCATTTGGTTGGCTGATATGCCTTTCTTAGCCTCCACCATGAGCGAGATAGCCATAAACCACTTCTGCAAAGGCAAGTGCGAATCGTGGAATAGAGAGTTTGTTGTAGCAGAGAAGTGCAAACCGCAATCCGCACACTCAAACAGCCGCGCCACCTTACCAGTTTTACCCTTGGTTTCGATCAGATAGCACTTGTCGTGGTCGCAAGCCAAGCACCTAGCCCCATCAGGCCAACGTGTCTTCATCCAATACGCTAATGCGTGTTCTTCGGTTGGAAACTTCTTGGCTAGATTGAAGAGATTCATGACAGACGATCCATATTCGGTAACAAGCCTTTTGAAGTTGAAAGACAGAAAAGCAATGCACAAACTGTTTAGAGCTTTGAGGGAAGAGCAACGATCATCGCTTCCAGACGATCAAATATCTTCTTGTGCTTCTCCTGAGCTGACAATTTCAGTTCGTTTAGTTGTTTCTTAGTAAGCCTTCGACCTCCGTATTCAGGAGATAAGGCAGCGGCTTCTAGTGCGGCCACGCTAGAGACAATGCTTCCAGTTGATAGGCAATCAGTTTTAGGACTTTTTTCATCGGCTGAAACCTCGAGAAATTAGAAAATGATTATGTTCTCTCACGTAACCTAAGTCAAAGGGATAACTGTTGAAGCTTCTGAAAGATTTATTTGTGTGAGGTATTCGGGAGGGCTACAGCAGTCGGCTCGTAGGCGAGGGATATGCTGATTTCATGAAAATTATGGGGAACTGGCTTAGGATTTTTGGGTTGGCTGTGATCTGGGTGTTGGCGATTTCGATTGGGTGGGCGGAAGAGGGTGCGCAGAAGATTGCCGAGTTGGGAGAATGCCGGTTGGCGAGCGGGAAGGTAGTGCTGGACTGCAAGGTTGGATACCGGACCTTTGGTGTGATGAACGCTGATGGGTCGAATGTGGTGGTGATGCCTTCGTGGCTGAATGGACGAAGTGATGAGCTGATTCCGTTCTTTGGGGAGATGGAGAGCGGGCATCGGTTGGTGGATACGTCGCGGTTCTTTGGTGTTGCGTTCGATGCGTTCGGGGATGGAGTGTCTTCGTCGCCATCGAACAGCAAGCGGCAGCATGGGCCGGAGTTCCCGGCATTCACCATGGAGGATATGGTGCGGGCGCAGTACCGCGTGTTGACTGAGGTCCTCCATGTGCGGCACGTGCATGCGGCGGTAGGGCTGTCGATGGGCGGAGAACAGGTGTTTGCGTGGGCGGTTTTATATCCGAAGTTTTTGGACATGGCGGTGCCGATTGTGGGGACGCCGCAGGTGACGAGCTTTGATCTGTTGTCGAAGCAGATTTTGATTGAGGCGATTGAATCTGATCCTGGATATATGGGTGGGCGGTATGTGACCGAGCCGGAGTTGAAACTTGCCAATGCGATTGGGACGCTGATTGTGAGTGCGCCGCAATATCGAAATGCAGAGGTGCCGAAGGAACGGTTTGCGGAATGGATGAAATTGGTGGAGTCGCCGCAGCGGCAGGACGCGAATGACAGAATGTGGCAGGCGAAAGCGATTATGCATCACGATGTGCTGCATGGAAGAACGATCGAAGAGGTAGCGCGCGGACTGCCGGTGAAGTTTCTGGTAATCGTGGCAGCGGAGGATCGGATGGTTACTCCGCAACCTGCACTGGAGTGGGCGAAGGCTGTTGGGGCAGAGACTTATATTTCGGCTGGAAACTGCGCGCACTTGATCATGAACTGCGATGCCGATGCGGTGTCGTCGCGTGTGGAGCGGTTTTTGGCGCGGTGATGCAGTGATTCCCGTTTTGAAATTCGCGCACAAAAGTTTGCGAAAGATCTCTTGTCAGGAGCAAGTGAATGCACCAAGGTAATAAGACACCACGCGGTTGAGTAACGTGACTTCGGTTGGTGTGGATGACCTGAACATCTTGACTGTGCCTTGGGAGACGAAATGCGAGTTTTGATCGTGGAAGATGATGCAGCACTGGGATTGTTTCTTCAGAAGGGGTTGAAGCTGGAGGGACACCAGGTCGATTGGGTGACAGACGGCGAGGCCGGACTGAGATATGCAGAAGAGCATCGTCCGGATCTGATCGTTCTGGATCTGAGTCTCCCACGGAAAGATGGGACCGAAGTGCTGGCTGAGATGAGCGGCCGGTTCGATGAGACCTCTGTGCTGGTGCTGACGGGCCGCAGCCAGGTGGAGGAGCGGGTGAAGTGCCTGAATCTGGGCGCGGATGATTGCCTGCTGAAGCCTTTCAGCTTTCATGAACTAACGGCGCGATGCCGCGCGCTGATGCGACGACGGGAGCAGTTTGCCGATCCGGTGCTTCGGCACGGCGATGTTGAATTGAACCGGATGGAGCGCAAGGTGATGCGCAACGGACAGTTGGTGGATCTGACCGTGAAGGAATTTAGCTTGCTGGAGTTTTTGCTGAAGCGGGCTGGGCAGTGCTGCAGCCGGAGTGAGTTGCTGCGGGATGTCTGGCAGATGTCTCCCGATGCCGGTACGAATGTGGTGGATGTGTACATCAACTATCTGCGGCGAAAGTTGGGGGCGGCGAGTGCGGATGGCGACCTGGCGAGCTCCGTTATCGAGACGGTGCGGGGAGAGGGTTACCGCATGAGCGCCGTGCGCAAACCGGTGGGACGAGTTGGAATGCTTCCCACAAGTGCGGCGTTTGCCGGTGCGTGAGCTTGCGCAACAAAGTGGTCGCGCTGAATTTGCGGAGCGCCTGGATATGGCGCTGCATGGTCTCTGCCAGCCTTTGACGGTGCTGCAGTGCAGACTGGCGATGGGCGAGTTGATTGGGGAGCCGGATGCCATGCTGGAGGCGATTCGAGAGGCTTTGAAAGAGTGTGTGCGGTTGAACCAAACCGTTGGAACGATGAGGACGATGTTGCAACAGGTGAACGCGGATACGAAGGACGAGAGGATAGGGTGACGAAGATGGGCATGGGACGGGAATCAGTGTTAAACATGGAGACGGGCGAGGTGGCTGCTGCACGAACGGTGGTATTGGCGAGTGCGGATGCTGCGCTGCGGCAACGGTTGCGTACCTCCTTGACGGGACTGCGGTGGCAGGTGCGAGAGGCCAGTGGGGGAGCGGAGGCGATGGCACAGCTTGAGGACGCGCGGTCGGAGGCTCTGCTGGTGGATAGCTGGTTGCCAGACCTCGAGGTCGGTGAGTTTGCGAGTGTGATTCGGGTGATGTACCCGGCGATGGAGTTGCTTCGGGTGGACGGTGGCGTGGATGGCGGGGCGCGGAGCTCGCGACGTAATGAGTTGCTGCATGCATTGCGGGAGGCCCAGAACGCTCCCCTGAACGATACGGCGGCCTGGGCGGCTGCTCCGGCTTCGGTGCCTGAGCCTGCTCCGGCAGGGGCGGGTCCGGGAACGAGAGCGCCGATTCGGATGCCGTCTCCACCGAGAAAAGATGTTGACCAGGATGGGGAGCGGGAGAGGGAAGAGCAGATACGGCTAGAGTCGACGCGGCAGGCGCTGGGGTTCCTGTTGGGCCGGGAAGAAGCGGCACGGCCTACGGCAAAGCACGAGGCGATGTTGCCAGAGATGATTGGCGCGAGTGAGCCGATGCGCGAATTGACACGGTTGATTCGGTTGGTTGCTCCGCGATCAACGACTGTGTTGATTGAAGGGGAGACGGGAACCGGGAAAGAAGTTGTAGCGCGGGCGTTGCATCGCTTGAGTGAGCGAGCGGGTAAACCGTTTGCAGTGTTGAACTGCGCGGCAATTCCTGAGGCTTTGCTCGAGGCCGAGTTATTTGGACATACACGTGGAGCCTTCACCGGGGCGGTTCATTCTCGGACGGGAAGGATCGAAGCGGCGCATGGGGGGACTCTGTTCCTGGATGAGATCGGAGAGATGCCGATGGCCTTGCAGGCGAAGATGCTGCGGTTTTTGGAGTGTGGCGAGTTGCAACGGGTAGGCGATAACGAGACGATGCGCGTCGATGTAAGAGTGATCGCGGCGACGCATCAGCCGTTGGAGAAACTTGCTACCAGCGTCGGTGCGGAGAGGACCTTCCGGCTGGATCTTTATCATCGGCTGGCTGTTTTTCCGATCGAGGTGCCGGCACTTCGGGATCGGATGGACGATCTTGGGTCGCTGGCAGAGCACATCCTGGAACAGATGGGCCAGGAGATGCCGCGAAAGCGGTTGACTCTTGATGCGGAGGCGAAGTTGCATGAACACTCGTGGCCTGGCAATGTACGGGAGCTAATGCATGTGTTGGAGCGTGGTGCGATTCTGGCAGGGGACAAGATGGAGATCGGAGAGGACGAGATTCGTTTTGGGCGAGCTACGCGAGGGTAGCTCGCATTTTAGATACGATACCCGCGATTTCAGTCACTTGTTTTAACAAATCCAAAATTGAAGTTGATAAGAGCGCTCTCATTTGAGGGCGCTTTTGTTTGGTCGTACGACTGCATATGTCATGGCGTGGAGGTGCAGAACATGCAGACGACGACAGCGATGAGTGATGCTTTGGGACGATATCTGGATCTGACCAGTCAGCAGATGCAAGGGACTGCGAGAAACATGGCGAATGTTGATACGCCTGGCTTCAAGACGCAGGGGTTCGACTTCGAAGAGGTGTTCGCTCAGCAGTTGAATGACAGCGCCGGAGCGACGGGCCTTGAGGGCGTGCAGGCTCCGATGGAGGACGTCGATGGATTGGTGGCGCGGCCGGATGGTAACAACGTGTCGATGGACCGCGAAGGCTTGCAACTAGCCAAGGCGCAGATGCAGTTCAAGCTGGGAACGCAGCTTTTGAAGGGCGAGTTCTCGTCGGTAATGAGTGCAATTCATATGGATTCGAAATAAGCCATGAATATCTTTGGAGTGATGGATATAAGCGGTTCGGCGTTGAAGGCCGAGCGAGTACGTGCCGAGGTGGTGGCTTCGAATATGGCCAATGCTGAGACGACGCGAACGACGGATGGTGGGCCCTATCAGCGCCACCATGTGGTGTTCCAGGCTCAGGATGGCGGAACCTTTCAGGACTCGATGGTGAACCATTTGAACGGTGGCACGAGCGTGAGTGTGGGGACTGGTTTAAAAAATATCTATGGCGGCGGTATTATCGGCGGCTTGAGTGGTGATCTGACAGCGGCCAATCCTACGCCGGGTGGGGTTGAAGTGACCGGGGTGATCGCAGATGCAAGTAAGCCGCTGCAACGGTATGACCCATCGCACCCAGATGCGGGACCGGATGGATTTGTGGCGTATCCGGATATCAATCCGCTGACCGAGATGGTGGATTTGATGGGGGCGACGCGGTCCTACGGGATGAACGCCTCGGCGATCACGGCGGAGAAGGGCATGTTCAATTCTTCGCTTGACCTTCTGAAGTAAGGCGATAGGCGCGGGGCGCGAAGACATAAGAAACGCAGAGGAGGAATTGTGGTCGGATTGCCTGTTGGTCCTGGGGTAATGAGCGGAGTGGGAATGGGAGGTCTCGATGATGGCTTCCTGAGTGATGCGGGTGTCGCGGCGTCGAATGCGGGTGGTGCGGGTAGTGTGCCGTTTGCTGGAGTGCTGCAGTCGATGGTGAAGGAGACGGCAAAGCTTGACCAGAAGGCTGGGGAGGCTGTGACCGGGTTGTTGAATGGCTCTGGTGTTGAAGTGCACGACGCCATGATTGCGACACAGAAGGCGAATATGGCGTTCGAGCTGGCGCTGCAGGTGCGGAACAAAGCAGTAGGCGCTTATCAGCAGATGATGGGCATGCAGTTCTAAGAACTTAGGGTTCAGAGAGACGCTGGGGCGAGATGGCAGAGACAGAACAGGTTGGCGGGGCGGGGATTCAAAGAGCGGGACAGGTCGGCGCCGGTGTGGCTGGCGGGACTCCTCTTGAAAAGGCGCAGGCGATGGCCTCGGCGATGCGCGAGCGGTTGACGGCGATGCCGGCGGCGAAAAGAACCTGGCTGATCGCGGCTGGGGTTTTTCTGGCTGCGGTGTGCGCTGCGATGGTTTGGTTTGCGGGCCGGCCGGATTGGCGTGTTCTCTTCAACGGGCTCGATGCGAAAGATGTACAGCAGGTTTCGCAGGAGCTTGCAGCGGCGGGAATTCCGTACGAGACGACGGCGGATGGCGCTGGAGTTCAGGTGCCCGCGGATATGTTGGATAAGGCTCGGATGGAGGTAGCAGCGAAGGGGATGCCGCAGACCGGGCGTTTGGGTTTTGAGCTGTTCGATAAACCGAACTGGGTGGGTAGCGAGTTCGATGAGCGTGTGAACTATCAGCGTGCTCTGGAGGGCGAGCTTGAGCACACGATAGGAACACTCGGCGTGGTCAAGTCAGCCCGTGTGCACCTGGTGCTGCCGCAGCCTTCATTGTTTACCGCAGAAGAGAGGGTGGCGAAGGCTTCGGTAGTGTTGAAACTGAAGCGGGATGCGCTTGATCCCGAGCAAGCGGATGCGATCCGTAGTTTGGTAGCGGGATCGGTGGAGAATCTGAGCACGGATCAAGTGACGCTCGTGGATGCGGATGGGCGAGTGAACTTCAAGCCACGCTCTAGCAACGCGGCTGAGGCTGAAGCGGAACAGGCGATGGAGGCAAAGCTGGTTGCGATGCTCGAGCCGCTGGCAGGGCGCGACAACGTGCGTGCCACCGTGAACGTGAGTTATGACGAGGGCAGCGAAGAGCGGACAGACGAGGTCTATGACCCGACCGAAGTGGCGACATTGAGTATGCAGAAGAGCGAACAGGTATCGACCGGACGGGGAGGGCCTTCGGGCGTTCCGGGGACGGCGAGCAATTCGCCTGGTGCGTCTGCCGAGGGTGCAGTGGCGGGATCGCAGGCGGCCGCCGCACCTGGAACTCCTCCCTTGCTGCAGAAGCAGGCTCAGGCTTTGCCGGTGTATCCGCAACAGAATGGAGCGCAGGGGCAAAGCATTCATCAGGAAAATGGAACCTACGGAGTTACAAAACATCTGGTGCATACGGAGCAGGGGCCGGGCCGAGTGCGTCGTGTGTCGGCTGCGGTGGTGGTGAACGATCGGAGTATGACTGAGGGTGCGGGCAAGCTGGAACATGTGGTGTGGAAGCCGCGCAGCGCGGAGGAGATGCATCGGCTGGAGGAGCTTGCGCAGGCTGCGGTTGGCTATGATGCACGGCGCGGCGACCAGGTGGTGATGCAAAACGTGAGCTTCAGCACGAATGCTCCTGAGGTAAAGCCACCGGCCATGGACAGGCTGATGGAAGAGGTGCGCGGATTGCTGCATACGCAACCGGGACTCGTCCGAACGGCGGTGATTGGTCTATGCGGTGTGCTGGTGGTTCTCTTTGTGTTGCGGCCGGTTGCGAGCCAGATGACCGCGACGTTACGTGAGCCAATGATGTTGCCGGCGGCGAGTGGCGAAGTCGGAGTGATCGGCGCGGGGGGAGAACAGTTATTGCCGTTGCCCGAGGAATCGGGTGAAGAGATGCCGCGGTCGAGAAACAAAACCTATCAGTTGCAGCAGGGAATCTTTGAGCAGGTGTCGGAGCATATTCGCCGGGAGCCGGCGCAGAGCACGCGGTTGATCGAGGCCTGGATCGGGACGTCTGAGGAGAGATCGTAATGGGGACAGCAGTGCAGTTTTCAGGTGCAGAGACGATGCGGCAGAATCCGCTGCTGTTGACACCGGAGTCGGGATTTGTGCCGGCCGACATTTCGGGGCTGCGGAAGGCCGCAATCCTGATGGTCGCGATCGGAGACGAACTGGCGAAGACGCTCTTTCAGAGTCTTTCGGAAAACGACGTGCGCCGGGTGACGGAAGAGATTACGCGGCTGGGAGATGTTCCGGCAGCGCAGTTGACCCAGGTGCTGACCGAGTTCTACGGGCTGCTGGAAACGCAGCAATACATGGTTCGTGGCGGCCCAGAGTATGCGCTGAAGCTTTTGACGGAGGCATTCGGCGCTTCGCGGGCGGAAGAGTTGCTGCTGCAGGTAAAAAAGATTCGCGAACGTACGAATGGCGACATGGCGATGTTGCAGAACATGGATGCGCAACATCTGAGCAAGTTTCTCGAGAATGAACACTCTCAGACTGTCGCGCTGGTACTGGCACATCTCGATGCGAAGCGTGGTTCTACGGTGCTGATGAATCTGCAGGGTGCGATGCGGGTGGATGTGGTGCGGCGCCTCGCGGAGATGCGGCAGTTCTCGCCAGAGATGGCGCAGACAGTTGCGATGGCGCTGCATAAGCGAATGGAGAAGATGGGTTCGAGCGGGAGGAAGTCGTACTCGGGCTTCAAGGCAGTCGCCGAGCTGTTGAACCGCCTGGATCAGGGTGAGAGTCGCGGGATACTGGAGGAGATCGAACAGAGCGAACCGAAGGTGGCTATCGGGATACGCGAGCTGATGTTTGTGTTCGAAGACCTATGCACGGTGCCTGCCGAGAGTATTCGCGAGTTTGTAGGCGAAGTTGACAAGAAGACGTTGGCGATTGCGCTGAAGGGCGGCAAGGACAATGTGAAGGCTCACTTGTTCAAGGCGATGAGTTCACGTGCAGTCGAGATGTTGAAAGAGGACATGGAGGTGATGGGGCCGGTTCGGATGAGAGACGTCAGTGCGGCTCAGCAGGAGTTGCTTGCTCTGGCGAGGCAGCTTGAAAGCGAGGGACGGATGATCTTGAAGATGGAGGTGGAAGATGATCTCGCCGTCTGAGAGCGCAGGTGCAGATGCCAACGACAGCGCCGCGGTGCGATCGCCCGAGAGGCTCATGAAGCCGGGTGTGAAGAACATATCGCGGCTTGAGTTTTATCCGTTGGATCGGCCAGCGTTCGTCGCTGATAGCGAGTCGGAGAACGAGATTGCCGGTGCAGAGACTCTTCTGCCGGAGAAAGAGGCGCTTGTTGGCCCACAGCAGTCTCAGGCGGAGCAGATGTCAGACCGAGTCGAGATCGCGCGGAGTGAGGCGACGGCTGAGGCTCGTCTTCTATGGCAGGCGGAGCTTGAAGAGGCGATCGGGAAGGAGCGGTCTCGGCTTCAAAGAGTTGAAGAAGAGTTTCGCCAACAGCGAACGAAATACTTCGCCGGAGTAGAGAGTGAGATTGTTCGGTTGGCACTAGCCATCGCGACCCGAGTGCTCCATCGTGAGGCTAAACTCGATCCGCTGTTATTGGCTGGCGTGGTGAAAGTGGCGCTCGAGAAGGTTGCAAAGGACAGTAGTGTAGTGCTGCGAGTGCCAGCTAGCGAGGTTGAGAGGTGGCGGGATGCGTTTGCAGAGAATCAAGAATCCGCTCTGAAGCTGGTGGGAGATGAACGTCTGGGAACCAGCGAATGCGTACTTGAAACAAACGTTGGCCGAGTGGAATTGGGTGTGAGGGCGCAGCTGGAAGAGATTGAACGAGGTTTCTTCGATCTGCTGCAGCAGAGGCCCGCATGAGAGGTGACACTCAGGGCGCCGTGGATACGGGTTCGAATCGTCTGGGCGTTTACATGACTCAGCTGGCGAATCGGCCAGCCTGGCGGTGGAGCGGGCGTGTGGTGGAGGCGAATGGGCAGACGGTTGAAGCCGAGGGCCCTTTGTGTTCAGTGGGAGAGTGTTGCGAGATCGTCGACAGCGAGGGTCAAAGACATCGGGCGGAGGTTATCGGATTTCGCGGCAGGCATGTGCTGGCGATGCCTCTGAAAGAGACGCAGGGAATTCGCTATGGAGATGCGGTGCTCGCAATGGGTGTGACGCCGCAGATCGCAGTAGGGACAGAGATGGAAGGGCGCATCGTCGATGCTTTGGGGACGCCGCTTGACGGGCTGCCCACACCGCGGGCGGCAGCGATGTGGCCTCTTGATGGGACCATACCGCACCCAATGGAGCGCGAGCCGATCCGAGAGCCTTTGCAGACTGGGCTTCGCGTGTTGGACGGAATGCTGACGGTTGGGCGTGGGCAGCGAGTGGGGATCTTTGGTGGCTCGGGTGTGGGGAAGAGCACGTTGATTGGAATGATGACCCGGAATACGGCTGCTGATCTTACGGTGGTTGGATTGGTGGGTGAGCGTGGGCGCGAGGTGCGCGAGTTTGTCGAGGATTCGCTGGGCGAAGAGGGGCGCAAACGATCGGTGGTGTTGGTTTCAACTTCAGATCAGAGTCCGTTGCTGCGGATGCGAGCGGCGATGGCGGCGACCTCGGTGGCGGAGTTTTATGCGGCACGGGGGAAGCATGTCTTACTTGTGTTGGATTCGTTGACGCGATATGCGATGGCGGCGCGAGAGTTGGGGCTTGCGGCGGGAGAGCCCCCAGCCAGCAAGGGATATACGCCATCGGTGTTTGCAAAGCTGGCGAAGCTGGTGGAACGCGCGGGGAACTTTCGCCACGGGAGCATCACGGCTTTTTATACGGTACTGATGGAAGGCGACGATCAGCAGGATCCAGTGGTGGATGCGGTGCGATCGATTCTGGATGGGCATGTGGTGTTGTCTCGGTCGATGGCCGCGAGCGGATGGTATCCACCGGTGAATGTCCTGGATTCGCTGAGCCGGTTGATGCCTGCGGTCACGGTGCCGGAGCATCGGGCGCAAGCCTCTACAGTGCGGAGACTGCTGGCGGCTTATGCGCGGTCAGAGGATTTGATTCGCATTGGAGCCTACAAAGCGGGGACCGATGAAGATCTTGACCGGGCGATGCGGGCGATGCCTATGTTGCGTCAGTTTCTTGAACAGAGAAGCGATGAGCGTGTGACGATGCAGGACAGTGTGGCACGGCTAAACGGAATGGAGATTTAAAAGAATGTTGACACGGCTGGAGACCTTGCAACGATTGATGAATTTGTACGCTGCTGTCGAGCAGATGCATTCGACCGAACTGCAAAGGATCACAATCGCGGTTCATGAGGCACAGCAGACGATTGAGATGGAGCAGAGTGTCGCACAGGAGGCGCGTGCTAATGGCCGTGAAGCGCTTTCGGTCGGAGATCGCGCCGGTTGGATGATCTCCGAAACCCAGCAGGAGACTGCAGGGTGGCGGACACAGAGATTGGCGAAGATTCGCCTGGAGCGCCAAGAGCTGAGCGATGCAGCCAGAGAGCAGTATGTCGCGAGCCGCTTGAAAAAAGAACAGATGAAACGAGTCTTCGAGGAGATGGAAAGACGAACTGCGATGGAAGAGGGCCGAAGGGCGCAATCAACCTCCGATGATCTCTTCCTGTCGCGGAGGCGATGGACCGACGCGACAGAGATGCTGGAGGACAAGGAGCAGATGAAGGCTTCCTAATAGTTTCGGGATGGGTTTGGTCTGTGGATTGCAATTGCATCGGCTGCACGAGATGGACGAGGGACAGAGATGATGAGTACAGCGATTCTGATGTCGATGGGCGCGGAACAGAGTACGAAGCGCCCGGTTGCCCAGGAGGTAGATAAGTCAGAGGAGCCCACTTTTGCGCAAGCTCTTGATGCTCGCGTGGGTATCCCTTCGGAGACGGTGGGTGAGGATCCTGCTGCAGGAGCGCCGCCTGAGTTGCGGAGTGCAAAAGCAGAGGTGACGGCTGGTACAAACGCGTGGAATCTGGAGGCTGCAGTAGGAGGCTCTGCGGCGCTAGTGGAGAAGGGATCTGTCGCTGGAACACTGCACGAGGGGAGTACTTCCAAGTCGGAGTTGGTCACGAAGAATTTGATTGACGTGCCTGAGTTGACGGCTGGGGGGAAGGCAAAGTCGTTTGCGGGCCAGGTGACTTCAAAGGGAGGTGCTAGCAAACAGATCGCAGCCGGCAAGAGTAGTCCCTCGCAGACTGTGGCTGTCGTGAAGCCGCAGGATCTTGGGGAGACGGAAGATTCAGGAACGCAAGTTGCTAAGCTGTCCGGGAACACGGAAGAGATCCCAGGGGAGACGCGAACGGGGCTGCCCATTGCCGCGGCGTCAAGCACACAGACTGGAGAGGTAAATCCCACGGAGGGGCAGAGGGACGAGAATCAGATTCTGACACCCAGCCTTGAGACGTTTGTGACTTCGAAGGGAATTAGGGCGACAGGCACTGCGCTGGAGAGTGCCACCGCCAAGAAGACAATCAAAACGCAAGGGAGTGATGCAACCGCAGCGGTTGCTTCGAAGGGTGGCACAACTGCAGTTCATGTGATGACAGATGAGGCTAAGCCTGCACATGGCGTTGTGATCCAGGTTCCCGCTCCGTTGTCTGGTCAGACAGAGGCGTATGTCGCGCTGATCGTCGCCCCGACCGCTTCACATATCGCTGTGAGTTCTGGGGCTGCAGATGGAGCGGCCCTCGTTGGTGCGACTGCGAGCAACACGACGGCGACTGCGGGGACGACCCCAGCTGCAGATGGCTCGAGTCACAAAAACCTTGTGCAGAGCACGAAAACTCCCGCGTCGAATATTGAGACGATACCTGCGGCTTCAGCAGACCCGGCCGGAACAGCAAACATTGATGTGAGAGCGGAGAAGTCATCGGCAGTAGCGGGGAATCAAACCGGGGATGGCGATGGTAAGGGACGCACTGCAGGCGAGTCTCTCGTGACCTCGATTCATTCAGTGGTTTCAGGGAGCGAAGTTACGAATTCGGCTGTGCCTTCTGGCGTAACAGGTTTAGTGAAGTTGCCAAACGGAGAGTCTCGCGCGCAGACATCGGGACTGACTACTGGATTCAGAGAGCAGGATGGTTCAGGTGCGATAGCGCGGTCTCTGGAACCAATGCCACGAACCTTGTCGGCGACTCCAACGGCCCTTGAGGTTGGGATTCCTGATGGGACACACGGGTGGTTGAAGGTTCGGGCCGAGATGACAGACGGAGGTGTGGTCAATGCTTCGGTGTCGGCGGCGTCGCCGGCGAGCCAGGAGATGCTGCATCGGGAGCTGCCCTCGCTGACGGCGTATCTACAGGCGGAGAAGGTTGCGGTGAATTCGGTTGTTGTTCATCCAACGGCGGGCACAGGAGCTGACTCGCGAGGTTACTCGGCGGGAGCAGAGAGTGGAGCGAGTGGACAAACGCCGCAGGGAAGTCACGAAGGAGGAGAGCAACGACACGGTTCTGTGAATGCGGCCACGGAGGCCCCAGAGGATGTCTCGAGCCATCAAGAATTGCGGGGAGTTGGAGAGGATGGGACGCTACCGCTGATCGTCTATGAAGGCGGTGGAAGCTGGTTGAGCGTTAGGGCGTAACGTGCAGATCAAATTTCAACAACTACGTGAGATGAGGAGATAGAAGGATGGATTGGTCACCACTGAATTCGTTTGTAACATCGGGAGCGTCGTCGGCAGGAACAGTGGCTTCGGCACTAGCTCCGAAGCAGGCGGCGGTACATGCGACGCCGAAGGCGTCATCGACCAACGGAACATCTAACAGCGGGTCAGCTAGCAGCAGTGCAGCGAGCGATCCATCGGATATTACGTCGGATGATTTTCTGACGTTGCTGGTGAGTGAGCTCCAGAACCAGGATCCTACACAGCCGACGGACCCAAATCAATACATTACGCAGCTGGCGCAGGTTAACAGCCTTGAACAGTTGATCTCGATTAATCAGGGAATTACCACTCTTGACGGTGCAGTGTCAGCTCCTAGTTCGGGCTCTGGTTCCAGCTCCGGTTCCGGGGCGAGCTCGGATGCAGTGGCTGCAGCTACGAGCGCAAACACTGCGTTGGGTTTGCAGTCGATTTCGGGACAGAATGCGATATGGGGCGGCTCGACGGCGAGCTAAGACGCAAATGAACAGCCCGTAGCGCCCATTTACCGTGGGTTCGCGCGGTCAACCGAACTACAACCAAAAAAAGAACAGGGAGAAGAAAGATGGGAAATTTTTCGATTGCACTGTCAGGGCTTGAGGCTGACACGACGGCGTTGAATACGATTGGAAACAATCTGGCAAACCTAAACACGACGGCTTATAAGGGTCAGACGACTTCGTTCGAAGATCTCTTTCATCAACAGCTCGGAGAGTCCGGTGCGGGTGATCCGATCCAAGTGGGATCAGGAACCAAGGTCGGTTCGACCTCGACTGATTTTAGCGAGGGAACGCTTTTGCCGGATGCCAATGGGAATACGAGCGATATGGCTCTGGACGGCAACGGCTTTTTCATCGTGGAACAAAATGGCCAGCAGTCGCTAACCAGGGCAGGAAACTTTACTGTAGGCAACAGCGGCAGTTTGACGACGCAGGATGGTCAGTTTGTATTGGGTTACCCGGCGACGAACGGCGTAGTGAACACGAACACCAATCCCGCGCCGATCACACTTCCGGTGGGCGCGACCGAAGGAGCTCAGGCAACACAGAATATATCGGTGACCGCGAACCTGAACTCGGGCGCGACAGTTGGAACTACGTTTACGACGCCGGTAGAGGTGTTTGACTCGCTCGGCCAGAGCCATCAGGTCACGATTACCTACGACAAAACCGCTACAAACACCTGGAGCTACTCTATTGCACTGCCCGCCGGCGATGCGACTGGAACGCCGGTAAACACTACCGGAACACTTACCTTTGATTCGAGCGGAAATCTGACTTCACCAACTGGAGCAATCAGCGGAATCAGCTTTCCCACGATGGCCGATGGGGCCAGTGATCTGACCTTCAACTGGAATCTAAACGGAGGGGGAACAAGTCCTCTGCTCACGCAGCTAGCCTCCGCTAACAGCAATGGCGCGACTCCTCAGGATGGATTTACAAGTGGTAACTACACGGGATTCACCGTGGATCCAAGTGGCGTGATCGAGGCCAAGTTCAGCAACGGCAATTCGCAGACGATCGGCCAGGTTGCGGTGGCGAACGTTGCCAACGAGCAGGGACTGGTCTCTGTGGGAGGCAATAACTTCCAGACGACCGAGGCCTCAGGGCAGTTCGTTGCCGGAGTGGCGGGAACCGGTGGTCGCGGCGTGGTGGATGACAGTACGCTCGAGCAGTCCAATGTCAATATCTCAACAGAATTTTCTAATCTGATTGTTGCGCAGAGGGCGTTCGAGGCCAATTCGAAGACGGTAACTACCTTCGATACGATCTCGCAGGATGTGATTGCGATGGTTCGGTAAGATCTTCTGAAGCACGTTGAGGCGGCTTAGCGGGTGCGGGACTGGAAGATCGGTCCTACCGGCTGGCCGCCTCGGCTGTTCTTTCCTCTTTTAGAGCGAGCCTCACGGCGCAACCTGAAAATTCGCTAATGTTCGCAGACTCTGAACTGGCCACCCGCTTGCAATCTATTCAGGCATCATGGCTACTTCACCTACAGTTCTTGCTGGCGCGTCTTCTACGGTTCCTCCGGATTCCCCTCCTGCTGCGGCGGCAGCTCCGGTGGCGGCTAAGTTTCCACTCATTCCTTTATTGATTGCCGTGGTGTTGGGAATTGTCGTCGCCACGTTGGGTGTTGGCGGCGTTGTGTACTACCTGGTGCGGAGTGGTCGGCTTCCTGGACGAGAAGGGGCAGCACACAGGGCGGAAGCTGCAGCCCCGGCCGCGACCCATGCCATGGTGCTGGATCCGTTACTGGTGAACCTCGCAGATGCAGGCGGGAGCTCGTACCTCCGGATCGCTATGACTTTGCGTGTGGCAGATGCCGCAGAAGGTAAAGACGCGAAGCCCAAAGAAGAAAAGCCCAAAGATGGCAAGGAGAACAGTGATGCCGTCGCCTCGGTGCGCGACACGATGTTGACGGTGCTTGGGCAACAGACTGCGGACCGTCTATTGGCCGTTGATGGCAAAGAAGAGTTGAAGACAGAGTTGAAGACTGCGTTGGCCGAGCATAACGCTGATCTGAAGGTGATGGACGTGTTTTTCACCGACTTTCTGGTTCAGCGCTAACACGAGATTTGACTCGCAGAAAAGACGAGCGGACAGGGAGAGATGATGACGGGGACAGAGCTTGCGGTGACTGGTGTGGGGAGTGTTGGGGCGAAGAGTCTGGATCTGATGAAGACGGCGCCTGGTACTCCGTGGATGACGCGGATTGAAGAACATCCATCGTGGGATACGCTGTCGCAGCTGCGGATCACGATGCGGGTTGGAGTGCCTTTGAATCGGTTCAGGGTGCGCGACGTGCTGACGCTGAAGGTAGGCCAGGTGTTCGAAAGTGGTTCGTCTGAGACCGAAGATGTGCCGCTCATGGTCGGTCAGGTGCAGTTGGGTTGGAGTGAGTTTGAGGTCGTGGATCAGCGGCTGGGACTTCGGTTGACGCGTCTGGGGTAGGTGCAGAACTGCATGGAAAGTTGACAAAGTGTTTTGTGCGAGGAGCTGAGATGCGGTTTATGCAAGGTGTGAGACCACTAAATTTGAACGACGCCGCGGTGTCCGAGGTCCAGGGACTTGCGGGATGGGTGTTAGGTCTGGCGCAGAGTTGGCGCGAGCCGCGAGTCTCTCAGAAGAAACAGCTCCAGCTGGTGGAGACACTGCCGCTTGGAGGGAAACGGCAGCTGATGCTGGTGACGTGCGCGGGGGAGAGTTTTCTGGTTGGTGGCAGCTTCGAGAGCGTGGAGACGATTGTTCGACTGAGGGCTGAGTCTTCTGCGAACTTGATGGCGGACAGGATGGATGACACATGTCGGTGAGGACGGCACTTCGCCGATTGGTGCTAGCGCTGGCGGTGTTGGCGACGACTTTGCCCTTGGCGTATGCGCGGGCTGAGAGCAGGATGATGGTCGCAGCGGTGATGGCGCCGGAGTCATTCTGGGTTAAGAAACCGGCGGGAAGCTCCATCGCCGCTCACGGTCAGGCTACGTCAAAGAGCAGCAAAGTCGGTAAGACGCATGGGGTCGGGGCGGGCGAGAACATTCCGACTGCAGGGGCTAAGAAAAACAATTCGATCGCATCTGAGCTGGCAGGGAACAAGAGTGTTCCGTGGTCGATCGTCGTTGGGCTGACGCTGTTGACCCTGCTGCCGGCGTTGTTACTGTCGATGACCCCGATGGTGCGACTGCTCGTGGTCTTTCATTTTTTACGGCAGGCACTGGGGACGCAGACTGCTCCGTCGAACCAGATTTTGATGGGGCTCGCGTTGATGATGACGTGGTTCCTAATGCAGCCAGTTCTGCTGGAGGTAGAGCAGACGGCGGTCGCTCCGTACAGCGCGGGGACGATCACGGGAGAGCAGGCACTGGACCTTGGAGTCGCACCTGTAAAGAGATACATGCTCCGCTATTCGCGGGAGAAGGATCTCGCTGTGTTTGCGTCGGCGGGGATGGCTGTGCGGCCGAACAAAAGGGAGGATCTGCCGATTCAGGTGGTAGTTCCGGCATACATTCTGAGCGAGCTGAAGGCAGGGTTTCAGATTGGCGCGATCTTGTTTCTGCCGTTTCTGCTGGTGGATTTAGTTGTGGCAAGTATTACGACCTCGATCGGCATGATGCAGTTGCCGCCGGTCGTGATTTCGACACCGTTGAAGATACTGCTGTTCGTGATGATCGACGGATGGAGTCTGTTGGCAGACCAGCTGATTAAGAGTTTTTAGGGCGGCGAGTACGTAGCGATCGGAGCAGGAATGGGACCGGATCAGACTGTAGAGATTATGCGGCGACTGTTGATTGAGGCCATGCTCTTGAGCGCACCTCTGTTGGTGGCGGCAGCCCTGGTCAGTCTTGCAGTGAGTTTGCTGCAAACCCTTACCAGTGTGCAGGAGCAGACGCTGACGGCAGTTCCGAGGTTGGTGGTGGTCTTTGTGATCACAGTGGCGGTACTGCCATGGATGGTGCATCGGCTCGTTGGTTTCACGGTGCGTCTGTTCACTGATTTTCACAAGTACCTGGGATAGAGGCGCAATGAGTCACGAAGTGAGTGGATTGCTGGAGAATTGGCCTCAGTATCTGACGGCAGCGGTGCTGGTGATGGTGCGGCTGAGCGGGCTGATGGTGTTCGCTCCGGTCTTCTCTTCGTCGGCAATTGCCCCGCGGATCAAAGCCGGGTTTGTGTTTGCGATGACGATTCTATTGGCGCCTGCGGTAGCGACGGTGCCGGGGGCGCGAGCGGTGCTTGACGGGAGGGCGTTGCTGGGCGAGTTGAGCGTGGGTCTGCTGTTTGGACTTTCGCTGATGCTGTTGAACGAGGCGCTGACTTTTGCTGGGACCCTGCTGGGGTTGCAGTTCAGCTTTTCCCTGGTGAATCTCCTGGACCCGAATTCAATGATTGAGACGGCGGTGTTGGGGCAGATGCTGAGCTGGCTGGGTGTGCTCGTGATCATCGGCTCGGGATTGGATCGTAGCTTGTTGGCCGCGGTGGTGAGGAGTTTTTCTGCTGTGCCGGTAGGGCAGGCGGTGATGCTGGCGAAGACCGGAGTGGCGCTGGCCATGATGGGGGGTGGGATCTTTCTGGCAGGAGTGCAGTTGGCTGCTCCGGTGATGGCGGCTGCGTTGGCCGTAGAGGTGACGGTTGCGCTGGTGGCACGATTGTCGCCTCAGTTGCCTTCGCTGGTGATCAGCGTACCGGCTAAGACGATGGTGTCGTACGTGGTGTTGATAGCGAGCCTGGCCGTGTGGCCTGGATGGATTGAGCGACACTTCACGGCGCTGTTGGATGCTGCGGCAAAACTGTTGGTGCGGGCATGAGATTGGCGATGGCGAGTGAAGCCGGACAGTCGGCGGCGTCTGAGATTTTGTGGGGACACGAGATCGTGTCGGTGGGTTGTTGCTGCTTCAGAGGGCCAGATGGCAGATAAAGGCACAGAGCAGGCTACACCATTACGAAAGAAGAAAGCGAAAGAGAAGGGCGATAGCGTTCACAGCCGTGAGTTGCTCTCGGCGATGGCAATGCTTGGCGGCATCATGATGCTCGGTGCGATGTCGAATGGGTTTGTGGCTGATTGGGGCAAGGTGTACCAGGAGAGTCTCCGCTCTGCTACGACAAATGTGAGCGGCTTGAATGGACAGAGCGGAGAGCAACTTTTCAATGTGGCTGTGCGCCGGATTCTCGTGCCCGCACTTATGCCTGTGGGGTTCGTCATGGCGGCAAGCTTTGCCGGGGCGCTGGTGTCGGGAGTGGCACAGAGCGGTGGGGTGCAGATCTATCCGAGTGCAGTGGAATTCAAGTTTTCAAAGCTGAATCCGGTTACGAACTTGGGAAACCTGTTCAGTTTGCGGTCGACGACGCGACTGGTGAAGTCGTTGGTCCCAGCAGCGGTCATGGTCGTGCTGGGCTGGGGCGCTCTGAAGGCGTTGATGATTCCGATGCCTGTGATGAGTCTGCTGCGACTGCCTGCAACGTTTTCTGCGGCTTACGGGTTGGCGCTCGATGCCGCGTGGGTGACGCTGATGTGGTCTGCGCTCGATTATGCGATCGAGTGGAGGAGCTGGAATCAGCGGCTGAAGATGAGCAAGCAGGAGCTGCGCGAAGAGATGCGCGATGCGATGGGCAATCCGCAGATCAAGGCGAAGATCCGTCAGGCACAGCGAGCGATGCGCAAGCGCAAGGTGAAGGCGGATATGTCTCGTGCGAGCGTGGTGATTACAAATCCCACGCACTATGCGGTCGCTCTGGAGTTCAGCTTCGAGACGATGTCGGCGCCTACGGTGCTCGCCAAGGGGCGCGATCTGCTGGCCGCGGAGATTCGTGAAGAGGCGCGATGGGCTGGGGTTCCGATTATTGAGAATCCGCCGCTGGCGCGGAGCCTGTACAAGATGGTCGAGCCGGGGCAATCGATCCCGTTTGATCTGTATGCGGCGGTCGCGGGGATTCTGGCTTTTCTCTATCGGCAGAAGGTAGAGGAGCGTGTGCGTCGGGATCGTCAGGCGAAAGAGAGAGAGCAGAAAGCCCAGCTGGCGAGCCGGCTGTTCGATGGAAGAGGCAATGTGGGAGCGACGGGAATGGTTGGAATGCGTGGTTTCGGAGGTGGGATGTGAGTGAAGCAGCGATAAAGAAGAGTAGTGGTTTTCAGATGGCGAAGCTACAGACGCTGATGTTGCCGGTGGCAGCTATCAGCATGGTGTTCGTCATGATTATTCCGGTGCCGAGTGTGGTGCTGGATATTTTGCTGGCAGCCTCCATTACGGCGTCGGTGATTGTGTTTTTGACAGCGGTGCAGGTGCGGCGGGCGGTCGATTTCTCGGTGTTTCCGACGCTGCTTTTGCTGCTGACGCTGTTTCGACTGTCGTTGAATCTGGCTTCGAGCCGTAGGATCCTGCTGCACGGACAGGAGGGAACGCATGCTGCCGGTGCGGTGATTGAAGCGTTCGGGCAGTTTGTTGTGGGCGGGAATTATGTGGTCGGGCTGGTTCTGTTTCTTGCGCTGATCGCGATTCAGTTTCTTGTGGTGAGCCATGGTGCGGTGAGAACGGCTGAGGTCACGGCGCGATTTACTCTCGATGCTCTGCCGGGTAAGCAGATGGCGATCGACGCGGATATGAATGCGGGCTTGATCGACGAGCAAGGAGCGAGGAAGCGGAGACAGACCATCGCGCGCGAGGCTGAGTTCTACGGCGCGATGGATGGCGCGGCGAAGTTCAATCAGCGAGATTCGCTGGCGACGATTTTGATCACGGCGATCAATATCGTGGCTGGGTTGTTGATCGGTGTGTTGCAGCATGGCACGGATCTGGCTACTGCGGTGAAGACCTACACCATCCTCACAGTCGGGGATGGTCTGGTCACGATGATTCCAAGTCTACTGGTTTCGATTGCTGGCGGCATGGTGTTGACGCGGGCTTCGTCTGCGGGGTCGCTCGATGAAGAGCTGGGCACGCAACTGTTGCGGGGACGCAATACGCTCTGGATCGCTTGCGGTGTGCTGCTTGGATTGGCTCTGATTCCCGGATTGCCGAAGCTGTCGTTTGTGTTGCTGGCAGTTGGCGTTGGATTGATTGCGCGGCGGCTTCCCGCGGCGAAGGACGCTTCTTTACTGTTGGCGGAGGAGACCTCCGGAGTTGCTGCGAAGGGCGATAAGGCGAAGGCGGCGGACGCAGCGAAGGGTGAGAATCTGGCCTCGTTGCTGAAGATGGATGAGCTGACGTTGGAGATCGGATTCCAGCTGATTCCCATGGTGGACGAGAAGCAGGGTGGACAGATGCTCAATCGCGTTCGTGCGCTGCGGAGACACCTGGCGACCGAGCTTGGGTTTATCGTTCCGCCGATTCATATCACGGACAACCTACGGCTGAAGCCTCGTGAGTATGTCGTGAGTCTCCGCGGGATTGAGATTGCGCGTTGGCAGACCGAACAGAACTGGCTGCTGGCTGTAAACGCGGATCCAAAGGCGAGGGTGCTGCCTGGCGTGGAGACGAAGGAGCCGGCGTTTGGCGTGCAGGCCCGGTGGATTCAGCCTGGGCTGGAGGAGCAGGCTCTGGCTGCAGGTTATTCGGTAGTGGACCAGACAACCGTGATTGGAACACACCTTGGAGAGTTGATTCGGAGGCATGCCCATGAGCTGCTTGGTCGGCATGAGGTGAAGCGTCTGCTGGATAGCTTGAATGACAGTCATCCCAAGCTGGTGGAAGAGCTGGTGCCGAAGCTGATGACGCTGGGCGAGGTCCAGCGCGTGTTGCAGCAATTATTGCGGGAGCAGGTTTCTATTCGCGATCTGGGGGCGATCCTCGAGGTTCTAGTGGAAGCGGCGCAGCAATCGAAGAACGTGGTGCACCTGGTGGAGAGTGTGCGGCAGTCGCTGGGGAGAGGGCTGGTGCATTCGCTGCTGGATGGGGAGGGCGGCCTGAAGGTGCTGGTGCTGGAGCCCGAACTTGAGAACGAGCTGCAGCAGACTTTTGATCCGCTGGGCGCCGGGTTGCTGCTGGGTGACGGAACACGACCGGCGGGTATGCGTTCGGACTTTTTGAAGCGGCTGGTGGAATCTGTGAAACGCCTAACCGGAGGAGCGGCCACCTCGGCACTCCCCGTGCTTCTATGTCCGAGTCCAGCCCGTTATCACGTGCGACGTTGGCTGGAGCCGTTTCTGCCAAAGGTGACGGTGCTGGCGCCAGGAGAGATCCCTCCTGAGATTCGGGTACGGAGCATTGGCACGGTTGGTTAGAGATGGGCTGAAGAGAGACGGCAGGACGGTTCGGGGCAGATCAGGAATGGAGGAAGTATGAACACAGGGAGTTCGATTCCGGTACAGATGGGACAAAGGACGTCAAAAGGAAAGCTCTCCGGAGCGCAATGGGCTTCGCTGGAGGCTACAGAGTTTGATGAGATGGCGGGCCTGAAGGAGACGGCTATATTCGCTCCGTTCACCGCAGAGGAGCTGGCTGCGGCGGAGAGCAGCAGTGCAACCGAGCGGGACATGCTGTTGATGGAGCACCTGCCAACGGTGCGCTACCTGGCGCGACGTATCCACGAGCGGCTGCCGCAGCATGTGGAGTTGGATGATTTGGTTTCGGCGGGGGTAGTTGGGTTGATCGATGCTTTCTCGAAGTTTGATCATAAGAAGAAGGTGCAGTTCAAAAGCTATGCGCAGTTCAGGATTCGTGGGGCGATCCTTGATTCGCTGCGAACTCTGGACTGGAGCCCAAGAGAGTTGCGACGTAAGGGAAGGGCAGTCGAAGAGGCGATTCGTGCGGTGACGCAGCGGGTAGGACGAGCGCCGTCTGAGCAGGAGATTGCCCGTGAGATGGAACTGACTCTGGCGGAGTATCAGTCGCTGCTGGGTGATTTGAAGGGGCTTGAGATCGGCAGTCTCCACATGGAACGCTCAGAGGACTCGGGCGACGAAGAGCTTGCTTACGTGCCTGGAGCACCAGAGGATGATCCGTTGTTCCGTTGCTTGAAGGGCGAGATGAAGCAGCGACTGGCGGATGCGATCGACGAGCTTCCGGAGAAAGAGCGAATGGTGTTGACGCTTTACTACTACGAAGAGTTGACGATGAAAGAGATTGGACTGACTTTGGGCGTAGTGGAGTCGCGGGTCTCGCAGATTCATTCCTCGGCAGTGTTGCGACTGAGGGCGTCTCTTGCGAGTCTGCGGCCGGGGGATTCTGTCGGGGTGGTGAAGGCTAAGGCTTCAAAACGGAAGTCTGGAGCACGGTGACGCTCTGATTGAGTTGTCGTGAGAGATCTCTAACCAGAGAAAGGAATGCATGGGAAAGCAGCTTGGGCAGGGAGATATCGATGCACTGTTTGCGGCAGCCGGGGCTGCGAATGCTGAGCAAATAGAGGGCGCTGAGGTTGAGGTGCCCCTGGAGCAGTATGACTTTAGCAGTGCGGGTCAGATTAGTAACGATCAGATGCGCGCGATCAGTTCGGTAAACGATTTGTTTGCAAGGAATCTGATGCATACCTTGGGCGCTTGGCTGAGGACTCCATTCAAGATGAAGCTGGTAGCGGGTGAGCAACTTCCCTTCAGCGAATTTCTGGAGCGGCTTTCATCCCCGAATTACATCTGTTCGATTCGGCTGGAGCCACTTGGTGCGGTTGGGTTACTGGAACTGGAGCTGGCGCTGGCGTCGCCCATTGTTGATGTATTGCTTGGTGGGGTGGGGCGGGCGTGGCCGGCGCGGGAGTTGACGGATATTGAAGATGCAATTCTGACTTCAGTCGTGCAGATGACTGTGAAGGAGTTGAACCTGGCATGGCAGTCGGTCGGGTTGGAGTTTGTCTTTGAGAAGCGGGAGACTGACGCAGCGGTGGCCCGGTTGTTGACCTCTGGAGAAAAGACGCTGTGTGTCAGTTTTGAGGCGCGCATGCCTGAGGCTCAGGGGGCGATGAACATCTGCCTGCCGGCAGTTGTCTTGAATGCGATTCTACGACGGTTGATCTCTGAGGGTGACCGTCCGAAGAGACGATCGAAGGAGGCGCAGGCAAGGATGCGCGAGCTGTTGGCTGAGGTAAAGTTCGGCACCGCACTGCAGTTTCCATCAATGCGTCTAAAGGCGAGTGAATTGGCGGCCTTGGAGCCGGGCAGGGTTTTGCGTCTTCCGTTAGCGAAACACTCGATCTCGGAGCTGCGCGTTGGTGGTCTGCAGCTTGGGAAAGCGCACCCGGTGCGGACTGGTGAGCATCGCGGGGCTCAGTTAGAGGGCGATATCAACGACGAAATCCTAAACGACGCCTTGGAGACTCAGGGCGTGGTCGAAACCATGAGTGTGAACTAGGAGGGAACGGGTTATGGACAAGGTGATTGGCTCGGATGAGATAGCCGGAATTGATCCAGGGATCGGATTGTTGTGTGACATTGAACTGGATGCGACCCTGCAGTTCGGTTCACGCGATATGCCGTTGCGGGAGGTGTTGCAGTTGGGACCGGGGGATGTAGTGGAGTTGGACCGCCACGTATCAGAGCCGGTCGACTTGATAGTGGGTGACAGGATTGTGGCTCGGGGTGAGGTAGTCGTTGTCAGTGGCAACTTTGCTCTGCGCATTACCGAGGTGGCGACGCCGCAACTAAGACTGGAGAGCATTCGATGCCTTTTCTAACGAAGAAAACGGGAGCTATGAGGGTGAGCGCACTGATGCCGAGCGCCTTGAGGGTAGGAAATGGAGTGGCCTGGCAGGAGGATGAGTACAGGCCGTCGAACGAGTTGGGAGGATTTACGGGATATGGGTTTCCGTCTCTTCAGGAAAAAACATTGCAGCGAAGGGTCTGTGGAAACTTAGAGTGTGAGAGTGGTTGGACGATGCCGTGGCGAAATCGGCGAAGGCCGATCTTCGAAGGACAGTGGGGATGCAGCGGACGTTGTGTGCTTGCAATGGTTCGGGCTGCGGTGCGCCGTGAACTTAGCGAGGGAGGAACGTCCGTAGCTCAGTCTCCGTACCGGCATAGAGTACCGCTCGGCTTGCTCATGCTGGCGCAGGGATGGATTACACATCCGCAGCTCCAAAAGGCGTTGGCGGCGCAGCGAGAGCGCGGGACTGGCAAGATTGGAGAATGGCTTTTGAGTGAGTGCGGCGTGGAGGCTGAGCAGATCACCCGTGGGTTGAGCATGCAGTGGGGCTGTCCGGTGCTGACGACCGAAGGATTTTCACCAGAGTCAATGGCTCTGGTGATGCCAAGAATATTTATTGAGAAGTTCGGTTTACTGCCTCTGCGGGTCGCGGGCTCGCGAATTCTGTATCTTGGGTTTGCGGATAGGCTGGATGCTTCTTTGGCACTTGCGATGGAACAGATGACAGAGTTGAAGGCTGAGAGTGGAGTTGTGGAGGGTGCTCAGTTTGTGGCTGCCCGAAGCAAGTTTCTTGCTTGTGAAGGAGTTGAAGCAAAGCTGGAGACAGCTGAAGACAAGGATTCCATGGCGGCGCGAATTACGGCAGTGCTGGAGCAGAAACAGCCGGTTGCTGCTCGCCTGGTTAGAGTTCATCAGGACTATTGGTTGAGGATGTGGCTAGAGAGTGGCACCGTGGGGAAGACGGGCAGTTTGCCCGTGTCGCACGAAGATGTGAAAGACCATATCTTTACCATCCGGGTCCAGTAGAAACGGCGGAATTCTGATCTCATCGAAATAAAAAGAGGGCCGTTTGGCCCTCTTTTGTGCGCAGGAAATGCCTATCGTTGCATGAAGCCTGGAGCTGGCAACATGGAAGGCGCGGCCATTGCGGAGGATGTGCCAGCGCTCATCTTGGAATCCTGCTCGGGGCCGAGACCAAGCTTGATGATCGCTCTGGAATCGGGAATCAGCTTTGTCTGCCAGCCATTATCTTCCTGGAACTTCTGCATGGCCGATTCGGTCTGGGAGTCCCAGTGGCCTGAGGCCTCGCCGGAGAGATAACCTGACTTGATGAGCGACGCCTGAATCTGAGTTGCTCGTGCGTCATCAATGCCCCGCTGGCCTGCTGGCTTTGTTGCTGATTTGGAGTGTTTATTCGATAACCTGGGGGATGTGGGTCCGCGTCGCGCGTGAGTGAATGCCAGGCTTGGCATCGCGGCTGCGAGGAAAAACGTCGAGGTTAGGATCAGTTTGCCGAACCGCATAGTGAAACCATTGCCTTGGGTTGAATATCGGACAGAGAGTGCAGGATCTGCCGTCAATGTTAAAGGTAGAGTATCCCGTTAGTAACGTGCGTGGCAACAAAAAGGTTGACATGCGAGGATACATCTTTTGGGTGGGTTAGCCGCTTAGTCGTCTCAAGAAAAGAAGGAGTGCTGTTGAGACTGACCCAGTCACTCCTTCTCATCTTCGCTTTCTACGGCAGCGTGCCACCTACGTAGGAGTTGAGGTTTTTCTGGGTTGCAGACTGAATGACAAAGACAACGTCGTCTTTGGATTTCAGAGTGGAAACGATGGCTCGATAACTGGCCTCGTCTGTTACCGGTTTGCGATTGATGGCGGTTATGATCGTTCCTTTGCCAAGTCCGATCTCGTCGGCAAAAGAACCAGGCCGCACGTTCGTAACAATGACTCCGCCTTTGATGCCGACCTTAGCGGACAACGACGCGGGAATTGCCGATACGGTGATGCCGAGTTTGCCTTCTCCTGCATCGGTTTCCTGAGGAGTAGAGGTGTCATCCGGCTGACCAGTGATATCCGCGTATGTCTTGGCACGATCTCCGATAACGACGTTGGCGCTATTCTCCTTGCCGTCGCGGAGGTAGCCGAGCTTTACGGTCGAGCCAACATGGCGAGCAGAGATATCGTTGACCAGATCGTCGCCATCCTTGATGTTGCGACCGTCAATAGAGACGATAACGTCACCTGCCTGAATGCCAGCCTTTGCTGCGCCTCCGTTCGGTGTGACGACACCGACGATCACGCCGCTTGCGAAGCCATATACGCGGTTGACAGCGGAGGATTGCGCGACCTGGAACTGAATGCCGATGGAGCCGCGAACCACCTTATGTTCCGGACCGATTAGCATGTTGTAGACGTTTGCGATGATGTTGGCGGGCATTGCGAATCCAACGCCTTGAGAGCCCATCGACTGGGTGTAGATGGCCGTGTTCATTCCAACGACCTGACCAGCCATGTCGACTAGCGGGCCCCCAGAGTTGCCTGGATTGATCGCGGCGTCAGTCTGGATGAAGCGCTGGAATTGGGTTTGGGAGACGCCATTGGGACTGGGCTCATCAATGCTGCGATTTTTGGCGGAGATAATGCCAGCCGTGACCGTTTTAGAGAGGGCGAATGGGCTGCCGATGGCGAGCACCCAGTCACCGACCTGTGCGCCGTCGGAGTTGCCGAGTTTGACGGTAGGGAGAGGCTCCTTAGTATCGATCTTGATGACGGCAATGTCGGTGTCTTTGTCGACGCCGATCACTGTGGCGGGACGTCCTTCATCGCCGGGACCACCGTCAGGATCGGTGGAGAGCTTCACGTAGATCTTGTCGGCTTTGTCGACGACGTGGTTGTTGGTGATGATGTAGCCGCGCGAATCCACGATAAAGCCAGATCCGAGAGCGCGACGTTCCCCGGCGGCGCCACCGTCGCCATCGTCTCCACCCTGCCCACCGAAGAAGCGGTTAAAGAAGTCCTGCATGTCGCCGGGGGACTGCTGGCTGTCGTCGTCACTGTTTGGATCACTGGGCTGAGGTAGACGCTGTCCGCCGCGTTTGCGTTTGCTGTTCTGTGGCTTTGGTAGCTCCTCGGTGTTGATATTGACGACGGCTGGTCCTACTTGTTTGACGATCTGAGAAAAGCCGTTGGAAAGCGCTACTGGAGAGGGGATGATGAGAGGCTTCGCGTCAGTGGAGTTCACCTCGGACTGCTCTTTACCGCTTACGTTGCGCGTAAGAATGGAACCCGCCAGGATGCCGATCGATAAAGTCGCAAGGAGGGTGAAAGTCGTGGTGAGGCGATGTGCGCGGATGCGGTCGAGCAAAGTGGAGGAAGTGTTCTTCTGTATGTCCATTAGTAGATCTTGACCTCAGTGTTAAGTGTTACTGTGCGCCGAACGGCGTGCGCGGCATGAAGTTTAAGTATAGTCGCTGCTCTAGGCTATCGTTTTGTACGAGTCGGGGCGGGTTTCACTCTCCATTTAGACGCAAAAAAAAGACGAAAGTCTTCGTCGAGTTCAGATCGGATACATGGGGATTGGCGCGTCGGAGGGAAAAAGCTCGATTGTGACGATTCCGATGAGGATGAGGGCAGCTCCAAAAAGCGAGCGGCGGCCAAGGTGTTCATGCAGAACCAGGAACGAGGTGATGCAAGCGAAGACTGGTTCCAAGCTGAGGAGGATAGCGGTGTGGGTGGGGGGGAGATACTGCTGAGCCCAGCTTTGGATGGTGAAGGCCACAGCTGTGGCCAGAATACTGGTGATGGCGAGTGCCACGAAAAGACGGGGCGTGAGCGTTAGATGCGGTCTTCCTCCTAAAGGGAGGGTGATCGTCATCAGTAGTGCAGCCGACCCGATCTGGAGAGTGGCAAGGTGGGCCGTTGGGATGGCTTTCGAGACATGGGCCAAGGACAACAGATGGGCGGCGAAGGCTACTGCGCAGAACAGTGTAAGGATGTCTCCCAGGCCTACGGTGCTGAATAGGTTTTGCCAGGAGGTACCTGCGGGTGTTGTGAGGAGGAGGAGACCGGAGAAGGCGAGGATGGCGCCAAGGGCGCTGGTCCAGCGGGGAGGTGGTGTTCCCGAAGGACGAAGCGTGGGGAAGATAGTGAACAGAGGGACAAAGACGACTACGAGGCCGGTGATGAGGGCGGATTTCGCTGCGGTCGTGCGGGCGAGGCCCGCGGTCTGGAATTGGTATCCGGCTGCGAGGAAGAGGCCTACGATGAGCCCGGAGATTAGACTCTGGCGTTTGATGGAGCCGAGTTGACGGTGATTGATGATTACCAGCGCAACGAAGGCGAGAGCCATTCTTAGCAGATTGAAGAGGAGCGGCGAGGCGTCTTGAAGAGCGTCTTTAATTAGTACGAAGGTCGCCCCCCAGATGACGACGACCGCCAGCAGCAGGAGGTAGGCCAGGGCGGTGGGGCTTAGTCGACGGGGCAACTTAGTTGTTTGTCCTGGCCGTGGGCTTGGCTGTGCGATTCGAGGTATAGACGGTTTCGCCGTTCACGACGGTACGAAGGGCCGTGGTGTGGAGGAGTTGCTGGGGAGAGGCGGTGGTGATGTCGCGATCGAGAACGATGAGGTCGGCGAGATAGCCGGGTTCTAGACGGCCCTTTTGGCGTTCGCGGAACTCTGCGAAGGCAGAGGCTTGAGTGTAGGCGTAGATCGCTTCGTTTAGTGAGATTTTTTCTTGCGGTTGAAAAGTCTGGTCACCGGCCTCGTTCTGGCGGGTGATGGCGGCGTAGAGGCCGCGGAAGGGGTTGATGGACTCCACAGGGTAGTCGGTACCGAAGGCCAGGGTGACGTTGTGGTCGAGGAAGCTCCTCCAGGCGTAGGCGTATCTGGCGCGCTCGGAGCCGAGGCGGTCGGTCGCCCACTTCATGTCGGTGAGGAGGTGGGAAGGTTGCATGGAGGCGATGACGCCTTCACTGGCGAAGCGCGCGAAGTCATCAGGAAGCAGGACCTGGGCGTGTTCTACGCGAAAGCGGAGGGCGGCGGGGGTGGGGGTGGATGGGGGTGGGGTGGTGACGATGTGGGCGTCGGGACTGTTGGGGCTGTGGGGGTGAGGGGGCAGGTTGGCGACCTGATCGGCGGCACCGAAGGCGTTGAGGGCCATGTCGTTTGCGCGGTCGCCGATGGCGTGGAATCCGAGTTGGAAGCCTGCGGCGGCGCGCTCGGAGGCTAGCTGGGTCAGCTTGTCCTGTTGGTAGCGGGGGAGGCCGGAGTTGTGGGGGTCGTCGGAGTAGGGTTCGTCCATGGCGGCGGTGCGGGAGCCGAGAGAGCCGTCCATAAAGCCCTTGAGCATGGTGAGGTGGAGGAGCGGATCGTCGGCTGGGTGGCTGGCGCGGCGCTCTTTGAGGACCGTCAGGGGTTTGTCGAAGGGCATCCACTCGGCGAAGCGGAGGTGGAGTTTGTGCGCATCCTCGAGCTCTTCGAGGGCGAGGAAGTCCTCCCATTCGGAGTTGTCCTGGACGCTGGTGACGCCGTGGGCGAGGGCGTCGTTGATAGCTATATTGAGGGCTTTGGTGCGCTCTTCGGGGCCGAGTGAAGGAATTTTGCTCAAGACCAGGTCGTAGGCGGCGGGTTCGCGGAGGATTCCGGTGGGGTTGCCGGCGGAGTCGCGGTCGATTTTGGCGCCGCCGGGGTGCGGGGTGCCGGCTGTGATATTGGCGGTAGCGAGGGCGGCGGAGTTGGCGAGGGCCATGTGGCCGTCTACTCGGCTGAGGATGCACGGGTGGCCGGCGGTGACCGGGTCGATGTCCTCTCGGGTGGGAAGTTTGGCGCCGGGCCAGAGGGTGTGGTCCCAGCCGCCGCCCTGGAGCCAGAAGCCGGGTTTGGCCTTGGCGGCGTAGATGCGGATGCGTTGCTGCATCTCGGCCAGGGATTTGACTCCGTCGAGGTTGATGGAGAGTTGCTGCTGGCCTGCGGAGGCCATGTGGGTGTGGGCGTCGTTGAAGCCGGGCATTGCGAAGGCGCCGTGCAGGTCGATGATTTTGGTTTTTGGACCTTTTAGTTTGAGGATGGTTGCGTCGGGGCCGACGGCGAGGATTTTTCCGTTCGCGATGGCGAGGGCCCGGACTTTGGCTGGGGTGGGGGAGGGATCATCGGGGTGGAGGTGGGCTCCGGTCAGGATGTTGCCGTGGAGGTAGATGGTGTCGGGCGGGGTTTGTTGCGGGTGCGCGAGGGTGGTGAGGAGGAGAGTTGCGCTGAGAGTGAAGGGTTTCACGAGTGGAGTGTATCGCGGAGTTCGCCCTGTTGGGGTTGTGAACTGTTCAGGATTTCGATCTTCGGACCCTCCCCCTCCCCCTGAGGGGTATCTTGCAGGGAAGTCTCTTCAATTCATGAACTTGCAGCCAGGGTGTGCCGCTAAAATATAGAAAGGAAAATGGTTGCGCGCAAAATACTTGTTTTGTTATAGATGCGAGGAATACTTCGTCTCGGGTTGTAAGTTTGAGTGGATCTCGTACTCGGTAAGGCGGCGTTTACCGGTTACTTCCATTATAGGGGATGGACGATAACTAATACGCCACGTGAAAGTCCGCGTCTGACGCGGGTTTTGTGAGTTCAGGGGCTTGACAGGTTGACGTGGCGGATCGGCAGACCCAACTTTCGTTGAGGAAGTTTTTCGTCGCGGCGGAATCGTATTGAGGTCGGTCTAAGGAAGAGTCGTGGAGGTGGTCTATAAAGCGCACATGGACGATCATAGGGGTAGGCGACGTGCCAGGTAGTTTCAAGTGGTACCAGGCGCTGTTCGGCTTACCGGTTACCCTTCCTGCCCATAATTTTTTTGGGCAGATCCTCGATTCAGATGGAACCGTCTTGCTCTGCCTCCACGAGTGGGGCGCTCACGAGCATCCCTCTTTGATGAGTCCTGATCACGCGACACCGGGCAACGGTCTTCTGCTGTTCTTCCGTGTCGATGATTTCGACATGGCGCTTCAAAGGGCTCGGGTTCTCGTTACTCGGCTCGAAGAGGAGCCACACGTGAATCCGAACACTCAAACCAAGGAGTTCTCGCTCCGAGATCCAGACGGATATTACGTTACGATCAGTGCGCTCTCAGCGGCCTGAGAAGGCGTTGCGCTGATCGCTTCGCCCTCGGTGTCTAATACAGAATGGCCTACAGACCCACATTGATTCGGGCCGCGCGCTTCGTTGGTATATGCCTCGTCGTATCCTTTGTAATCCTCAACGTGGTTCTTCGTGTCGAAACCTATCGCTTCCAGCGCCGGGCGGAACGCCTGATGGCGGACGTTCAAGCTCTCAAGCTACGTCAAAGCAACTGGCTCGAGGCGGAACGCCTCATCAGTCGGTGGGGTAAATATGGCCATTACGAGGGCCATTGTGACGCATCCTTCTGTCGCTACATCATCGAATTACGAAGCCCCGGGATGGCAGTTGGAAATGCTGGGTTCTGGCGGTATTTGAATAACGGCTTCGTACGTTCAACTGCCCCATTCATTTTTGATTACTCAGGCGGAAGATTAGCGAGCCTGCGGACAACTTTCGTCGTACAAGACAGCGTCGTCCTGCGGAAGAGCGCAGTCTTCACTTACCAGGTTCCTTCTACATCTTCTGGCTCCTCTGGATACTCACTCATCGCTACAAGCCGAGCTACAAGCCGCCTTACCTTAGTTGGCTGGCCGCTCATAGGGAGCGAGCAGTTAGCAGAGCACCCCTTCTATGCCGTCACAAGGCCGGGCGGCTGCTCTTTCTGTTTGATGGCAAACGTAACATTTACGCCCGAGACTCCCGATCCAGAGATGCGGCGATTGACCACATTCAATCTAAATTGCATTACACGGCTGCGTCCGTGTCGCCATCTCGAGGACATTTATCCAGCAGCCGAAAACTGGCATCTCTACGACTACACCCCTGGGGACCGCCCCTCACCACCCAATCAGGTCCACAGCGAGAATGCCCCGATCCCCCTTGCATGCCGTGTACCTCTCTTTGCCCGAGGTCGCGAAGCCAGTCAGATTCTAAGCGTCACCGCGGTGAGTGAATCTCAGGAGCGGTGCCTTGGTGAGGTCATTGAAAAGGCAAGCGTGCGTCTCAAGGGCGTCCTTAAGGGAGAAACGGAGTACAAACCCGGCGAATTCATCTCCGTAACCTCGCGCTCGTATAGCAACTATTCTCCTTTTGCGATCGAAACTCCTCTGACTCCTGGCAAGCAATTCCTGCTTCTCACTGTCTTTCGAGAAAACAAATCGTACCCGCTGGAACTCCAGCGCTGCCTCGTCCTCCCAGATACTCCGGAGATTAGAGATCAGCTCGAAGCGGGCGTGGCCCAGAACGATAGCCTTCGATACCCTGACCCGCGCGCTTCTTACTTCATTCCCGATTAAGCGAATCTGCTTTTCCAGCGAGAGTTCCCCGAAAAACGGAGTTATAGGAAACTACGATTTTGAACTTGCCGCAAACGTGACTTTGCGGGAGAAGGGGCCGGGATGAAACTCACGAAGAGGATGAAGCTGAGCCCAGTACAGAATATCGTTGTAAATTCAGCTTGAAATCGGCTTTCCAGTACGGAATAGCGTTTAGTCTGAGAATCGGTGGCTATGAACAAATTTAAATATCTAGCGGCAAGCTTATGCGTTCTACTCCTGACGAGTGTCTCAGGGGCTCAGACGAGCTATCCAAAGTTCGAGATTCCCGTGGATTTTTCTTTCATCAATGTTCACCCGGACCTCCCTGTCATCACCAGCTTCAATGTCTTCGGCGGCGGCGTGGGTGGCGTCTATAACTTCGCATCGTTCGTTGGGATCAAGGCTGACTTCCAGTTCTACACTCAGGGCACCGGCGTGCGGAAGACCCTTGAACACAATGGTTTTCCTGCGGGCCAGCTTAGCGCAAACCTGTCTACCTATATGTTCGGACCGCAGATCAAGAAGCATAGCGGCAAGCTCCACCCATTTGGCGAAGCGCTCTTTGGCACCGCGCATAGTAACGAGTTTGCGCAGATCCTGGAGGACGAGGGCGTCACGAACAAGAGCAGCTCGGATAGTGCCTTCGCGATGGAGTTTGGCGGCGGCCTGGATTACGCGATCATCCCATACGTGGAGCTTCGTCCGGTTGAGGTCGACTACTTGCTGACTCGCTTTGGGGTCAACGGGACAACGGAAAGCCAGAACAACTTCAAATATTCCGCGGGCATCAATATTCAGTTCGGCGGGAAGTAGTTGGGCTGTTTTCCTAAACGTGCAGGACTACTGCGAAATTCATTGCCGGGCGGAGAGAGTCGGCCTGAGTAAGAAGCGACGCAAGCGCGCCTTGATATATTGGATATCTCAAAGCGAGACGCCAAACGGATGGCTTTGATCGCACCTCCTTTTTTGTCTGCGAAAGATTTCTACCAGGAGAACACATTGCGCCGTCGCTCATTCATCGCCGCACTCCCGCTTGCCGTAACTGGTTCCATTGCGTCGGTTCATCCATCCCTTGCCATCGCCCAGAGTGGCGACTCGAAAACAGGCGCATCGAACACGTCGCTGCCGAAGTTCCAGCCCGCAGGCGACGAGCGCTTTGTGCGGCCAGACGTTCACGCCGGCGATCGCGTTTCAGGTGCGAGCTTCGCCAGCCGTTCTGCCGCCATGGGATGCTCCGGGGCCGCGGGTACAGCCCACCCCATTGCGACATTGACCGCAATCGAAACCTTGAAGCGGGGCGGCTCTGCAATCGACGCCGCTATCGCCGCCAACGCCTGTCTTGGCTTCCTTGAGCCTACGAGTTCCGGCATCGGTGGCGACTGCTATGCGATGATCTGGGATCCAAAGCTTGCCAAGGTTGTCAGCTTAGCTGGCTCCGGTCGTTCTCCGAAATCCTTGACACTCGAGACCGCTCGCTCCCGCGCTAAAGACGGAGTTCTCCCACCCCTTGGGGCAATCGCGGTCTCCACCCCAGGGGCACTCGACGCGTGGTGGACTCTCCATCAACGCTACGGCAAACTCAAATGGGCTGAACTCTTCGAGCCCGCAATCCACCTTGCCGAATCCGGCGTCCCTGTTCCACAGATTATCGGCTACTACATCAAGCGAAACCTCACTGCCTTCACGCGCCCTGGCTCGGGAGTCGAAGAGACCGCGAACGCGTTGCACACCTGGGCTCCCAATGGCAAAGCTCCGAATGAGGGCGATGTCTTTCGCAACCCTGATCTCGCGCGCACCTATCGCCTCATCGCACAAGGAGGCCGCGACGCTTACTACGACGGTCCCATCGCCAAGACCATCGACGCCTACTTCAAACGCATCGGCGGCTGGCTCACTGTCGAGGATCTTCGCGATCAGCACGCCGAATGGGGCGATCCACTCGTCACCAAATATCGCGGCGTCGACGTCTACGGCATGGCCGCCAACACGCAAGGTCTCGCCACCCTGCAACTCCTCAACATCGCCGAAAACTTCGACCTCCGCAACATGGGCTTTCAGTCTCCGCAGTCCATACACGTCCAGATCGAAGCCAAACGCCTCGCCTATGAAGACCGTGCCCGATACTACGCCGATCCGCACTTCGCCAAGATCCCCTACGAGTTCCTCAACTCAAAGTCCTACGCGGCCGAGCGCGCCAAACTCATCAAACTCGACAGCATCCTTACCCCCGTACATCCCGGCCAGGCTCCCAGCCACGGCGACACCACGTACTTCACCGTCTCCGACAAAGACGGCATCATGATCTCCATGATCCAGTCCAACTTCCGCGGTATGGGTTCTGGCCTCGTCGCCGACGGCCTTGGCTTCATGTTCCAGGATCGCGGCGAACTCTTCTCCCTGCAGGACGGTCACCCAAATATCTATGCGCCCGGAAAACGTCCTTTCCAAACCATCATCCCCGGTTTCGCCACCAAAGACGGCAAGCCGTGGATGTCCTTCGGTGTCATGGGCGGAGACATGCAGCCTCAGGGTCAGGCTCAGATCATCATCAACCGAATCGACTACGGTCTGGATATTCAGGCCGCTGGCGACAGCCCTCGCTGGCACCATGAAGGCAGCTCGCAATCCATGGGCGAAGATCCCAAAGGCCTCGGCCCAACAGGCATTCTGCGCCTCGAAGCAGGAGTTCCTGCATCCACTCGCGAGGCTCTCATCGCGCTGGGTTGGCCGATGGGACCCTCCGACGGCGGCTACGGACGCTATGAATGCATTGAACATCGTATGGACGGGACCGACCGTGTCTACTCTGCAGCCTCCGAGATGCGCGCCGACGGCTGTGCCCTCGCCTACTAGTTTGGCCACAAGTGTTTCCGATCTGTAACCGCCTGCAGTTCGGTGCGTAATGGTCTGCGTGAGCGCGGCAGATAGTTTCTGCTTATCTCGTCGTCCATTCGCCTCAATCCAGTTCCTGGGAGCGATTGAGAACACGTTCATGATCTGCTTTTGGCCTTTGGGACCCATCTCGTCGTAGCGCGATTGTGGCTAAATGACGGAACTGATTGATCCCATTGAATGTGGTGCCATTTGATAATTTGTCTGCAGATTGATGAAAAATAAATCCGCCAGCAATGATTTCGTAGGTTGACATCTCCGGGATTAGATGACATTTTAGATATCACCAAACCAGTTTCCTTCGTTTTCTGACCTGAGTTTCGCCACCGTAGTTCGTCAGTCGTTTTTGTAGCCGGAACAGGCTGGGACGGCCATCTGCCAAACACTTGTTTCAGGAAAGTTCAAACACCGTCGAAAAAGAAAGGTACGCTGCTCTCTTCAGACCCTGTGTACGGTCTAAAGAATTGTGAAATTGGCCGCGGTCCCGCTCAGACAGTAAATAGAGGGCGAGTTAGACCAGCCACCGGCGTTATTCAAGGCCGTCGGATGAACTTTTCACTCCATCCGATTCGAAGTCCTTTTTGTGTCCGCAGTTCTCCCATAGAGAGATCGTGGACGTTTGCGTTTTGTTCAGGAGGCTTGAAAATGAAGATTTCATGGAAGTTCTCAAACGGGTTGTTTAGTTTTTCTGTGTTGTTACTGATGAGCGTTGGCGTGTGTCTCGCACAGTCGACGGCGAATCTGTCGGGCACCGTGATAGATCCAAGCGGTGCGGTGGTTCCGGGCGCGCACGTTAGAGTGCATTCGATTGCCACGGGGCTTGACCGCGAGGTCGTTACCGATGGGGCGGGAGTTTACGGCGTTCCGTCGTTACAACCAGGCGAGTACGATGTGCAGATTTCGGGTGCGGGCTTCAGCTTATATACCGTAAAAAATGTGACGCTTGAGGTGAATCAGACGGTTGCGGTGAATGCGCAGCTTGCTCTGATATCGGCCGGCGAGATAGTCCAGGTGGACAGCGGCGCACCACAGATCGAGACGCAGACCATGACGGTCGGGCAGGTCATCGACAGGGAGACCGTGCAGCAGATTCCATTGAACGGGCGGCACTTTCTGGATCTGACGGTGCTGACGCCGGGTGGCGTGGTGGCTCCGACGGCCGGAAGTCTGACGTCCGCGAGCCGCGGCCTGGGTGCCAACTCCTTTGACTCAGCAGGCAATCGCGAAGACTCGGTGAACTTCCAGATCAACGGCGTGAACCTGAATGATATCAGCCAGAACCAGATCACCTTTCAACCGTCGATCAGCACCACCTCCGAGTTCAAGATCGACAACTCGACGTTCAGCGCAGAGTATGGCCGCAGTTCGGGCTCGATTGTGAACGTTGCGACGCGCTCTGGTACAAACCAGTTTCATGGCGAGGCGTTTGACTACTTCCGCAACGAGGCGCTCGACGCGCGCAACTACTTCAACCGCAACTTCAATCCTGCAACCGGATTACCGATCGCTGGTCTACCGGGCGAGAAGGCGCCGCTCAAGCGCAACAACTTCGGTGGATCGGTGGGCGGCCCCATCTGGAGAGGACACACCTTCTTCTTCGGTAGCTATGAAGGCCTGCGGCAGCAACAAGGTATTCTGCAGAACAGCACGGTGCTTACTGCCGCTCAACACGCGCAGATCGCAGCGAACGCGGCACAGTTTCCAGCAGCAGCCGAATTGGCTGCGCTGCTTCCGCTGCCAAACAGCGGAAGTAACTACGTAGCGTTCACGCCTGGCCCGGTCAATATTGATCAGTTCACCGTCGACATTTCGCACCAGTTCAGCAGCTCGGATTCTGCGCATGGTTTTTATGCTTTTCAGAAAGACGTTCGTACGGAGCCTGCGTTGCAGGGCGATACGATTCCCGGATGGGGCGATCACCGCAGTGCGCATCGGCAGATACTCACCTTCAACGAGACGCATGTCTTCAACCCGACCTTCGTGAATGAAGTGCGTCTCGGCTTCAATCGCATCTCCATCGCCTTCAATCCGGCCAATCTTACTGACCCGAATAGCGTAGGCCTCGTCGATGGCCTTCAGGGCAATGTTGGTCTGCCGCAGATTACTCTCTCTGACATTGGCCTCGTTTTTGGTGGGCCTGCGGGGTTCCCACAGGGCCGCAACGACACGCTTGGCATTGTTTCGGATACGGCGACATTGCTGCGCGGCAGGCATAGCATCAAATTCGGTGGTGAGTACCGCCGTTATCTGAGTGCCAGCTTTACCGCAAACATCGGCTCGCTTACCTATGTGAGCACACCCAATAACTTCGAGATGGACAACGCAACGGTCTTCAGTATTCAGCCGAATACTGTCACCAGCCGTGTCTACGACACCGCAGTCGGAGGGTTTGTACAGGACAACTTCAAGCTCACACCGAAGCTGACGCTGGAATACGGTCTGCGCTTCGAGTGGAACGGTACGCCTGTGGAGGGCGCGAACCGGTTTACGCTCTTCAATCCGAATGGAAACGGCGGTCCAACGCTGACGCAGGTTGGCACTAACGGGATTCCAGCCAACGGCGCCTACTCGCAGAACTACAACATCGAACCCCGGCTGGGATTTGCACTCGACCTCTTAGGCACCGGCAAGACCGTGGTGCGTGGAGGTTATGCTTACCTGGTCGATCAACCGGTGTCGAATGTAGTAGGCGGGCTGTACACCAATCCTCCGTTCAGCACCGCAGTCTCTTACAATGGAACACCCATTCCAGTGTCGACGCTGTATGCATCGGCGAAGGCCTCGGCCATCGGGATCAGTTCCGTCAACCCTAACCTCAGGAACGGGTACATCGAAAGCTTCAATCTGAACGTGACGCAGGCGCTTGCTGGCGGCATGGTTGCCTCGGTCGGATACTATGGATCGGTTGGACGCCATCTGCGTACTACAACCAACGAGAACCAGGCGACCGGTCCATCTGGATCTCCGCATTTGTATCAAAAGCTCTCCCTCAATAGCCCCATCGATCCCGGCGTCTCCATCGCTTCCAACATCCCGGAGGTGAACAGCATTGGCATCTCGAATTACAACGGGATGTGGGCGACGCTCAGTAAGACGATGAAGAGCGGGCTTGAGTTCAGTGTGAACTATGAGTGGACGAAGTCGATGGATCTCAACTCCCTCGGGTCACAGGGCGGCCTCTCTGCGGCAGGCGGCGCTCCGCAGGACAGCAACAATCCCGCCGGCAACTACGGGCTGTCGGATTTCGACACGCGCAATCACTTCGCTGGAACCGCGATCTATAACCTGCCCTTCAAGCGCAACCGTTTGGTTTCGGGCTATCAGCTTTCGACGATCGTCCAGTACCAGACCGGAAACCCCATCAACATACTTGCAAGCAGCTCAAACTTCAACGGCCTTACCGGCGCTATACGCCCCAACAAGGTTGGTACGATTACCACGCATAAATCGCAGACCGCGATTGCCAACGTCACGTTCATTCCGCACGCGAATGTTTGCCCCATCGGACCAACTCTGGCAGTTCCGGCAGGATGCAGCCTGCAGATTCAGGGAACGCAGGCGTCTCCTACTGCAGCGATCGTCTACACCGGCATCGGCAATATCCAGCGAAACGCAGTGACCGGCCCTGGATTTGCGGACATCGATCTTTCTGGAGAAAAGGACACGAAGCTATTTGAAGGGCTTAACTTCAAACTTCGTGTCGATGCCTTCGACATTCTCAATCATCCCAACTTCGGGCAGCCGTCGGGCAACACGCAGTCTTCGACCTTCGGCCAGATCTCCTCAACCCGCTTCGCCACCAGCGATGGCGGCTCTTCCCGTCAGCTTCAAATTAGCGGCAAGTTTGTGTTCTAAATAGGCTGTCTGAGACGACGCTCCGTTGAGTTGCCATCAGCGGGGCGTCGCTTTGTTTAACCCGGCCACTGGCCTAGAGCGGTAGAGAGATGACGTATGTGAAGAGGGACCCCACCCCCGACCATCAGTTGGTCAGCTTTGCATTTCTCTCCAGTTCGTTATGTGCGAGGTCCCTATATCGCATCCCCTGGTACATACGATCGTCATGCAAGAGGATCTGCAGGATAGTGGCCGCACGGGGACTTTCAGGCCAGATGGTGGCACGCCATAGGGCGTCATAGTGGAGCGTGTTGAGGTACTGGGCGTTCTTGATTTCAGAAACCAGTTGTCCGAACTGTTGGTCGCTGCCAAAATCACGAAGAGTCGAGCACGCTGAGCTAAGTTCAGGTGATTTGGTGGTGAGTGTTTTGATGTAGTGCAGCGAGAGGGTTATGGCAGGGCCGGAAAGAGACTTCTGACCCGCGGCGATCATTTCGTGAGCGACGAAGAGAGATCCTGGGCGTTCTTCGTTGAGCATGGCGGTTAATTCGTGGACGAGGATGGGATCCTGGGCAAATTCTCGGAGTGTGACGGCGGCACCCCAGCTGTTAGTTTCTGAGACCAAGAGGGTTTGATGAATGAGTCGTGATTTGGTGGTGAGTGTTTTGATGTAGTGCAGCGAGAGGGTTATGGCAGGGCCGGAAAGAGACTTCTGACCCGCGGCGATCATTTCGTGAGCGACGAAGAGAGATCCTGGGCGTTCTTCGTTGAGCATGGCGGTTAATTCGTGGACGAGGATGGGATCCTGGGCAAATTCTCGGAGTGTGACGGCGGCACCCCAGCTGTTAGTTTCTGAGACCAAGAGGGTTTGATGAATGAGTCGTTTTTTTGCCTGGGATGATTCACCCAGGTGTTGTAGAACGAGCGCAAAGATTGACCAAGTGTTCTGTGTGCCTCTTACTGCAATCGAGAGGGTGCGGAGCTGAGCGACAGGGGGGCGCGGCACTCCGACAGAGCTTATCAGCGAGGCGGCGACCAAGGCCCAGCGGTCGCCGTCGTTGCCTATGGAAGACTACAGTAATTGCATCAGCTGGGGCGAAAAGAGCTGGGTGGTCTCCATGGACAGATATGAGGATTCCGTAAGTACCTGGCGGCTAGTTCCGCGGCTAAGCGCTGACGCAATCTCGTCGAGGATAAAGTCCTGTCCGTTGTTTGGCGTCGCCGTCGGTTCGGGTCCTTGTGTGATTGCGGGAATGACTAACCCGGTGCCTCGATCCATAACGAGACGCCAGGGCAGGTGGCGCGGATCAGGATTGAGTTTGAGCGGAAGGATAAGAACAGCACCTTGTGCGATGAGCGGCAGAGCTGGACCGCTCATACCATTGTCGCCTTCCGGGTGGGCTTCGAAATCGAGATTGATCTGCCGATCGCGGATTGCGTTTTGGGAAAAGTTCTTAATACACGGAGCGTTGCACGCGCGGGCACTACGCGACCGGTTTCCGTGATTGATGCGGCATCCTTGCTAGTGGTTTCGACGATGCAGGTTGCGAGAATCGGTGCACGGGCGAGTTCATTCAACTCGAGGATTGATGTTGGATAGGCGGCGCAAATGGCTGGTGCAAGCAAAAAATACAGGACTGGGAGGGGGCCAGCCGGCGCGGCAGAACCGGATTCGTCTCAGCGGGAACATGCTTACCTTATACTTGCAAAACGTGGGACGTCAGATGCCGAGGTGGCCCATCTTTAGTGGTTCGGGTGGTCGCGCACACGCGCGGCCCAACTGCGCGCTCAAACTCCACGACAGTAGTCGGTGAATAATGACTATTTCGATTCACAACCCGAGGCCACGCTAAGACCGTTCATTCCTACCGACCGATAGCACGCCTAGAAGAAGCATCCCGCGATTGGTTAGGCGTGATGAAGGGATGAGTCTGCACCATCCTCCTCTTCGTCACCATCTTGATGGTGGGGTTCCGATCCAAGGCCAAGCCCACCCCCCGTGCCGCCGCCTATGCCCATGCCACCTCCACCACCGCCGCCTTGACGGCCTTCGGCCTTATCAGCCTTGTCGCGACCACCAGAGGCCGCCGGCCGCGCCGGGCCTTGTAGGGGAATCACCAAGTGGACTGGGATGGGATCGAGATCGAGCGCTTCGCGAATGAAGGCGCGAAGTGATACGACGAGTTCCTGGGTATGAACCAGCTTGCCGGTGGCAAGCTCCTGCGCGGCATGCACCGCCAGCCGCACCTGTTCCTCGGTGCCGAGCAGAATGATGTCGGACAAGGCCGCCTCGACCGCATCCCGGATCCGGCGTGCCCGATCCGAGCCTAGCGAATCGTCCACACTCAGGTCCAATGGCGGGGTCGAGACGGTCGTCGGCGCCTCGGCGTGTCGACGCAGATCACGACGATGGATGGGATTGACGGTCAAGTCGCCGGTGAAAGACCCGCCTAACGTCTTGTAGGCGGCGATCAGTGCGCGTAGCCGCTCGTTGATCTGGCGATTCATACGCTCCCGGCGCTGCTGAAGCGTGACCATCGTAAGCAGCCGGATACCGACGCCAATCAGAGTAATGACCGCAAGGCTCAACAGGGTGGTGATGAGAGCATGCAGAGAGCTGAAATCGAGATTGCGCAACTTGACCTCCGTAGGAATTGGACCGGACGAATCATCGTCCCGGCTCGAACGATTTGAAAGACTCCAGCTTTGCGCTCAGATGCTCAGACCCATCGAGGAGTCATTGCTGGGTGATGGCTGACGACATACGCTTTTGTCGTTACTAATCCGCGAATCACTTCGCCCGCCACCTCCACATTACCTTATGATTTTGGCCTCGCCCTCCCAACCACGAAAGTTGGTTCCGCATCAAAATCAGAACGTCAACCCTTTAGGAGGCGACGATGATCAACGTGAAAAAGGCGTTCAGCAGTTTTTCGGTAAACGATATACAGAAGGCAAAGGAATTCTATGGCAAAACCCTCGGACTGGAACTTTCCAGCGGGCCTGAAGGAACGTTGGTTGTGCCACTTTCCGGTGACACCAAAGCTTTGATGTACCCGAAACCTAATCATGAGCCGGCCACTTTTACGGTTCTGAATTTTCCCGTAGAAAGCGTAGAAAAAACTGTAGAGGAGTTGAGCCGACGCGGCGTGCAATTTGAGGTCTATAACGAACCCAGCCTGAAGACGGACACGCGCGGAATTTCTCGCGGGAACGGTCCAACCATTGCATGGTTCAAGGATCCCGCAGGGAATATTTTGTCGGTAGTGGAAGCGGCTTAAACGCAATTCGAATCGCTGGATGATTGAGGCCATCAAGAGATTTGCGAGCGTTGGAGGGGCCAACTATGGGGCAACCAGTTTTGCACTTCGAAGTCATCGGGACCGATCCAGCCAAGCTGCGAACCTACTACAACGGTCTTTTCGGATGGGAGTTCGACACGAGCGGCTCGGTGTCGGAGGCTGTTTCCCAAGGAGGAAATTACGGCTTTGTGAACCGCAACACGACCAGTGACGGGACGGGTATTCCCGGCGGAGTTGGCGGAGGCGCTGGCTATCAAAGCCATGCACTCTTTTACGTCGGAGTTTCCGATGTCGAGACTGCGCTCGAAAAGGCCGAGAGCCTCGGAGGAAAACGCTTGATGGGCCCTGAAATCAAGCCTGGGGGAGGCTTGGTTGTCGGTCACTTCAGCGATCCCGAGGGCAACTTGATCGGCGTCGCTGGTCCGAAGTAAACCTGTGATTGCCTCGGCGGGCCTAAGCACACTAAATGACTGCGGCTCTATTGACTCTAGACCGTGCCGGGGCGCCTCCAAGAACGCGACGTGAGACCAGGGATCAGTAAAGACCGTTCTACATTCGCAGGCCCGAACATAATGGTTCGGGCTTAGTTGAAGCTGTATTTACTAACTTAGTTTTCCACGGGCTACTTGGCAGTGACTACGGAACTTTAGTTGCGGTGAAGGCGAAGGCAGCAGGGGCGGATACGCCGGAGACGGAAGCGTCTGCGGTGAGTTTGCCGGTAGCTTTGGCGATTGCGTTGACGGAGGCTTCTCCGCTGGAGTTGGTGGTGGCAGTGGAGCTGGAGAACTGAAGGCCAGTGCCGGTGAAGGTGACCTTTGCGCCGGATACAGGCCGGTTGTTGACGTCCTTGACGATGACGACGAGTGGGTCTGCGAAGGCCGTGCCTGCTTGAGTTTTTTGATGTGACCCTGAGACGATGGTGATACGGGCTGGTGGGCCTATGACGGCTTCGACCAAGGCGTCGCTGCTGCTACGGAGGTAGTCTTCGTCACCGAGGTAGTGGGCTTTGATTCTGAATCTGCCAGGTGTCGAGGATTTCCAGGAGGTCGTTGCTTCGCCCGAGCCGTTCAACGGTGCGGTGACCAGAGGGACCCCATCCGCCTCGAAGCGTACGAATCCGGTTGGAGTTCCGGTTCCTGAGGTGGGCCGGACATAAGCTGTGAAGGTCACCTTGTCGCCTGTCTTTTGCGGATTCGGGTTGGCTACCAACTGGGTAGTAGTTTCGAGTCTGACTGTATGTTTGCCGAAGACGAATTTGGAGATGAACGCGTTGGCATTGCCAGTTGAGCCGGTTGGATCGGTTTGTTGAAACGCTCCGTTGGTCGTGGGGAAATCACTCGATGAGGCTATGCCGGTCAAGTAGATGTTGTCTGCAGAATCGAGAACGATGGCTCTGCCATAGTCTCCGGAGTCACTTGGATAGCCACTTCCTCCTAGATAGGTTGAATAGGCAAGGGCTGTTCCATTAGGAACGAGTTCGGTGACGAAGGCGTTGTCGTTCCCGGTTGGTTCCGATCCGCCGTGGATGCTTTGAAAAGCGTCCTCGGTGATGGGGAAGTCGAAGGATTGTGTGTATCCAGTGACGATGGCGTTTCCGGAGCGATTGACCACCATGCCAAGAACAGAATCGGAGAACGTTCCTCCGAGGTAGGTGGAGTAGACAAGGGCGGTCGCGTCGGGGTTGATTTTTGAGACGAAGCCGTTTTGCTCTTCAGTGGAAAGATTTTTAGTTTGCAACGCTCCAGGTGTTACGGGGAAATCGGTTGAGTATGTGCCGCCTGCGACGTAGGCGTTGCCTGAGGAGTCGATGGCTATCGCGTTTGGGGAATCCGTCGAAGTCCCACCGAGATAAGTTGCGTAGATTAGTCCTGTGCCTTCCGGATTCAGTTTAGCGACGAAGCCAGTTCCGTCGCCACCTCCGGAATAGGGTTGAAAGACTCCGCTGGTCACCGGGAAGTCGATAGCTTTTGAGACTCCAGTCACGTAGGCATCCCCGGAGCTATCGATCGCGATGCTGTTGCCTAAGTCATCACCGCTGCCACCCAGATAGGTGGAGTAGATGAGAGCTGAACCAGCGGCATTAAGCTTGGTGACGAAGGCGGCGTTGCCGTAGCCGAATCCTCCAAGACCTGGATTTGTAGTCTGAAACGCTCCGGGGGTGACGGGAAAATTGGTCGATCCGGTGACTCCAGTGATGTACAGATTCTCAGAGGGATCGAGCGCGATGCTGGTCGCGTAGTCTCCACTATCTGCCTGATCTCCGCCTATGCGGGCCGAGTAGAGGAGTGCGGTGCCAGTTGCATTGAGTTTGACGATGAAGAAGCCGGCGGAGGGTGTCTGGTAGGCACCAGGGGTGACGGGAAAAGCGCTGGACGCGCCACCCGTGACGTAGGCGTTTCCGGAGCGATCCACGGCGATGCATGTGGGAGTTGCGTCTCCAAAGATTGCCGAGTAGACGAGTGCGGTACCGGTCTGATTGAGCTTTGTGACGAAACCTCTCGCGATGGAGGTAGACGGTCCGGCGAAGGCTCCAGGGGTACTCGGGAACGTGTCAGATTCGGTGTACCCGACAACGTAGGCGTTTCCCTGTGGGTCGATGGCCAGGGAGGAGGGGGAGGTGTAATAGGGAGTGACTCCTCCGAGGTAGGTAGAGTAGGCGAGGGTGGGATCGATGATGAGGCTTCGACGGTGATCGTAGGCGCCGAGCGTGAAGGTGATGGAGTTGTCGGCGAGGAGCTTGAACTGGCCATCAATGAGTTGGCGCTGGCCGCTCTTCTGCTGATAGACGATTGGCTTCTGGAACACGAGTTCGCCGGATTTTGTCTGGACGGTTAGGTTGCCGTCGGAGTCGAGCTTGAGCCTTTGCGCCCCGGCGAAGTGGAGGCCTATTGGTTTGGGGTTGGCGGATGGCGAGACGATGAAGTCGTACTCGAGATGCTGCTGGTTGCCGTAGTAGGTGAGATCGACTCCGGGATAGACGTTGGAGTAGGTGACACGGGCGAAGGTTGGGATGCCGGTGTGCCAGTTCGAAGCGTCGTGGCCCAGGTAGTAGTTGACCGTTCCTGGCAATGGTTCGACGCCGCTGATTTGTTGCGGGTGTGATGCTCCGACGAGTTCCATGCGTACTACGTCGGTTTTGATGGATGGGAGGTCGTGAGTGTTTTTGACTGTATGCAGATGATTGAGCTGAGTTGAGGGCTCAGGGCGCACGAGGGTGAGGACCGCAGCGGAGTCTGTGAGGAAGAGCGAATGGCCTTTGCCGCGTGAGAGAAATCTGACCTGGGGATCGGTCTGGCCCTGGTTGGGCTCAAAACTTAATGGGAGCTTTCCGCAGTCTGCGGAGATAGCCGTGTGGGCAGGCCTTAAAGGTGGATTGGAGTTAGTGCCTGGGGTTTGAGTCAGGGCAGGGTGTTGGAGAAAGACGAAGATCAGGAGGGAAAGCGAGAGATGCGGTTTCATATACGCTCCAAGCGCGATCAGAGGAGGGAGGGAAAAGGGAGCAGGGAGGCTGAAAGCCCACGGGGAGGAAGGCGCAATATTCTCCCGAAAGCTGGTGCGAGTCAACTGAATTGAGTGTGACGATTCGGGCCGGACGGCTACATTATGGAAGATTTGCGATGAAACGCAGGCCAGTGATGCTGGGCAGGAAAGTGTAGGCGGAGCCGCGTGTGGTGACGAGGCGAGGGAAGTGCGAGATGACAAGGTGCATGGAATCGTCACGGGGAATAACGAATGTGTTTTCTCCTTCGGCAGAGTTTCCAAGAATTGGATCAGTCGTGCCGTAGATACCGGGAGCAAAGGCGCTTCCGTTCATCCACTCAGACATGAGGAACTCAAACTGGTCTTTAATGCTCACCCCAATAAAGAGGCCGAGAAGTCCGCGCTTGATGCCATCGTTCGGCTTCGATGAATCGTAAGGCGGGCCGTAGGGAATACCGCGGCGGACGATGCGATGCCGCGAACCGCCATCTCCGGCAATCGTTGAGCTCCGTGGATTGGCGCGGCGCATGTGAGCGCCGATTGGACAGCGCAGGCCCCGACGATCATTGAAGGCATCGGGAATGGTGTCTGACGGGACGTAGTCGTATTGATTCAAATCCGAAGTTGCCAATGGCGGGACCGGCGAATCGGAGCTGGGTGAAATACTCAGCGGCGTTCCGTTGCGCCAGCGGCCCATGATCTTTGCCGCCAGAAGTTCTCCATCTATGCCGTAGCGCTCCTGCGATTGATTCAGCAATGTGTCGAAGGCGGCGCAATCCTGCTCCAATATTCTCAGCACCATAAAGCTTCCGTTGCGGCCGAGTTCGTCCGGTACGGGAACCGGATAGCTGAACTGATCGAACTGGCTGGGGTAGCCGAGCAGGAACTCACCTGCCGGCGCAACAGGCTGCTTGTCGGGAAATGGATTCTCGAGTGCGCAATCGACCGTCGGCTGGGAAAAGCCGTCTCGATACCCGAAGTGTGCGACACTTCCTGGAAGGACATCGCCAGGGAGTGTTGTGACCTCCGACCATGCACCACTGGCGACCAGGGTTTGTCTTAGCAGTGCCGTCTGGGCGTCACGGACGTCCGCACTTTGAGCGAAGAGGAGAACGAGCGCGTGCAGTCCAGGTTGACCGAGTCCGTAGTCCCACTTCTCAGCTGAGCAGGGTCCGATGTCACCGACCTCGGCACAACGGCTGAAGGCGCCCGACGCGAAGTCCTGGGGAAAGGAGTTGAGAGAAGCTTGCGAAAGGCCCAGCGCCGCAAGGCCCTGAATGGTGAGGGCGACGTTCACGCAGAAGGCGGGCTTCTCCTGCCAGAGTGTACCCGCGGTCACAGGAAGACTCCCGAGGGTTCGACGTGCAGCCGCCGGATCCTGCACGCGCAGCAGAAAGACTGCGGCGCTATCCATGCCATAGCTCCTCAGGATTAAGCCCTGAACATCATCCAACGGCACCATAAAATCAGCCCTGATTGAGAGCGTCGAGGATTGTCACGACAGAAGCCTGAGGATATGCGCTGTAGAACGGATCGAGCCCCCGCAGGTCATTCTGCTTTACATAGGCCAGAAAAGCATCCCGATTCTGCTGGACCGGTAGAGGAGGCGCGCCTTGCATATGCGAAAGCAGAGCATTGAAGACGTCTCCGATCGTATCAATAAAGTCATTGATGTACTTATCGAAGTCCCCGTCATACGTCGTGATGACCGCTAGCTGGGTGTTGTTCGCGAGAAAGACGAATCTCGCAAAATGCACGGTCTTCAGTTTTGTCAGAGCAACCCAGATTGGATTTTGCTCCGGAGGAGCGCTCTGAATCTTGGTGAGCAAGCCACTCAACTGAGCAAAATCGTCAGGCGACTTGATGGTCATAATCAGCGTGAGCGGACTTTGAACTATGTTCATATCGGCACCTTGCTTGCGAATTCTCGACTGATGGAGAGAAAGTGTAGCAGATTAGCGGCGTACGAGAATCGCGGCGGCAATTGCCCTCCCTGTAATATGTACAGCTGTGCCGCCACAACGGCCTCTATTGCGAAGTGCGGGTACGGGAGGAATGATGAGGATCACACTGAATATCGTTGCTAGTCTTCTGGTTCTAGCGGGCGCCATTTGGTTCCTACAAGGGATCAACGTACTGCCTGGTAGTTTCATGACTGGACAGACAAGGTGGGCGGTCTATGGTGGTATAGCCTTTGCAGCGGGCCTCGGTTTATTTCTGAGAGCCAACCGGTCGCGAAAAGAGAGCTGAATAGTGTGAAGTTCGTCAAAATCCCGTTCTTTCAGCCCAAGTTAGACTGCCTGAGTGGAGTTGGCGTGTCGAAGGTAAGCGGAAAGTTTGGTGCGGCACCTTTAGTGATGGGGAGCGATGGCCAAGATCTTTTTCGCGACTTGAGGGAGCAAGAGTAACCTCAGTGAAGCTTTATGGAAGACTCCCTGAGACTCGAGGATTGATCGCCTGCATGCAAAGTGATGTGTGCGGCAAGTTCGACGTTGACGTTTCCTAAATGTATGGTCCGCCGTCTGACTGCAAGGGAAAAGTGATTCGATGAAGAAAGTCTGCGTCAATGTATCCGGCCTGTTGGTGGAGAGTTGTTCTC
>NZ_JACHEB010000011.1 GCF_014201335.1 Tunturiibacter gelidiferens | reverse complement strand
AAGAAGACCGACTTGTCCGTCCACACTCAAGCCCATCTCAACAAGATCGCGCTGCGTCTCAACCAACGCCCGCGAGAGACCTTGGGCTTTCAAACGCCGGCGAGTAAACTGCAAGCCAGTGTTGCATCGACCGGTTGAGACCGCCAGGGTTATCGGCAAGCTCAAACTCTGGACACTGACGGACTGTACGCAGAAGAAGAATGGGATACAGTTAATCTGTGAGTCCGAGTCGCCACCTTCGTCGAATGTTTGCGCTTCTCCTGGCATGCCTTTGGCTCACGAGTGCATCTTTTGCCGAGCATCTCTCTGCAAAGTTTCCGCTGTGTCAGCCGGACCACTCTCCTTGCTGCCCATTACCAGTGAACAATGCGCCTGTATCTTGTCCGGCGTGTCAGGCGCCCATCGCAGCCGCGGAAAAACAAGAGAGCAAATCGGAGGAAGTCCGTTTCACACCACATTCTGAGTGTGTTCACCACACCAGGCCGGCCCTTCAACTCCACATAGCTCTGTACGAGCTTACTCAAGGTTTACGCTATCATCCGACCGTTTTTCAGCTTAAGGACGATCTGCGAATCTAGAGAGATTCTCTATTCTGGCGCGCATTTCACGGCCCGTTCTTATCTATGGTCGTGTCGTTCTTTTTCTGAAAACCTAAAGGAGATTTTATGAAGATCAAAGTCCTGTCGTTGATATTTGCAGCAGTTATGCTCTCGTCTCTGTCGGCTTCCGCAGCAACCGTTAACGCCTGCTGCGGAGACCCTGCGTGTTGTGATGGCGGCACTTGCTGTCAATAGTAAGTGTCGGAACGGAGAGGCCGCCTTCGGGCGGCCTTTCTCATGTGTGCATGAGCTTCATGCTACCTAGAGCGTGGCTGTTGCGGGCTTCCTCTCTTCTGTAGCGATTGAGCCACGCTTCCAGCGATCATCCGGGCGGAGAATATATTGCCTTACAACATATCCCCAGGGGATGAGGGGAATAAATATGACGACTACGAGAACTGCCTGGATGTCACTGGCCGCGGCAGGGGTCACCTGGTGAGCGAGCCACAGCGGCAGAGCGAATGCAAGAAGGTAGATCGCTTTCCAGGTGAGTTCGAACAGCAGCAACGGGATCATCTGTACTGGATAGCGAAGTCCGAGAACCGCAGTCAGGCCGAGACCCGCGAATAGGGAGAGTTGAATGCCATGGGCAACGGCTTGCTCCGGGCTGTGGTGAATGACGGTCGGCCAGATGACGAGACCAAGGCCTACGGCGAGGATCAAATAGCAAAGCCGCAAAGTGTAAAGGCGAAGGAGTGAAACTTCGTGCATGGGGCACCTCGACATGTTTAGAGTCTGCAGCGCATTAGGGGCCAGGGAACATGGACTGGAATCGACGACAGCTGAGTTTCGCAGGAGACGCCTTCGAGACCCTGCTCCTCACATCACTGTGGTAGAGAGCGGTGATACTACGCTTCGTGGGCGCGACATGATACGAAGAGCGGTTAGAGGAGTTCGGGAGCGAGGAGGTCGCGCATGGTTTCGCGGCGGCGGATGAGTTTGGTGGTATCTCCGTCGACGAGGAGTTCGGCGGGGCGGGGGCGTGAGTTGTAGTTGGAGGTTTGCGACATGCCGTAGGCTCCGGCGTCGAGGAGCAAGACGAGGTCGTTGGGCTTGACGGGCGGGAGGACGCGGTCTCGGGCGAAGAAGTCGCCTGATTCGCAGACGGGACCTACGATGTCGGCCGTGAGGGTCGACTTCCCTGCTGGTTGTTTGATGGGGATGATTTCGTGGTGCGCGTGGTAGAGCGCGGGGCGGATGAGGTCGTTCATGCCGGCGTCAGTGATGATGAAGGTTTTGGTGCCGTTCTTTTTGACGTAGAGGACGCGGGTGAGGAGCGCGCCTGCTTGCGCGATGATGAAGCGACCCGGCTCAAGGAGGAGATGAGCTGATTCGGTACCAAGGCCTTTGGTGAGGGCGGCGGAGTATTTTAAAACTTGTTTTGCTGGATCGAAGGCTGTCGCGCCGTAGTCGACCCCGAGGCCACCGCCTGCGTCGACGTAGCGGATGTTGTGTCCGTCTTTTCGTAGATCGGCGATGAGGCTGGTGACACGGGTGAGCGCGGCGGAGAAGGGATCTACCTTGCGGATCTGCGAGCCGATGTGGACGGAGACGCCGGCGGGGTCGAGCCACGTTGATTTTTTTGCGCTGTGATAGATGGCGCGTGCGGCTTTGATGTCGATGCCGAACTTGTGCTCGCTGAGGCCGGTGGAGATGTAGGGGTGGGTTTCGGCGAAGACGTCGGGGTTGACGCGGAGGGCGAAGCGGGCGACTTTGTTGCAGGCTTCGGCGCGCGCGGCGAGGAGGTGGAGCTCGGCTTCGGACTCGACGTTGAAGAGGAGAATGTCGGCGTTGAGTGCGGCGTCAATCTCCCAGATCTGTTTGCCTACGCCGGAGAAGACTACTTTTTTTAGGGCTGCTTTGTGGGCTTTGCGCACGCGTTCGAGTTCGCCACCGGAGACGATGTCGAAGCCTGCTCCCTGCTTTGCGAGGAGACGCAGGATGGCGAGCGAGGAGTTTGCTTTGACGGCGTAGCAGATGGTGTGGGGGCGGCTGGCGAAGGCTTCGGCGAAGAGTTGAAAGCGATGGGAGATTTGGTGCGCAGAGTAGACGTAGAGCGGGGTGCCGTGTTCGGCGGCTAGAGCGGTGAGGTCCGCTCCATCGCAGTGGAGGAGGCGATTGCGGTAGGCGAAGGGTCGTGGGCTGGGTTGTGATGCGGGCGGCGGGGGGGCGATCTTTTTGGGCAAGATTTAGGTGCTCTTTGCGGGAAGGGCGTAGGGGGCTTCGGGGATGATGACCCAAGCGGCGATGTAGGCGATGGCGCCGACGCCGGTGAGGACGATCATGAGAGCTGTGAGGACGCGGACGAGGTTGAGGTCCCAGCCATAGTGGAGAGCGAACCCAGCGCAGACGCCGGCGATCATGCGGTTGTGGCGCGGGCGAGTGAGCTGCGTGGTGGTTGGGTAGGTGCCCATGGGAGGCGGAACAGCGGCGGCTGGTGCTCCGCAGGCCGTACAGAAACGGGAGGAAGGATCGACTTTATTGCCACATTGGGTGCAGAACATGAGCGTCTCCGAGAGCTTCTATTTTGCCATACGCTCTCTGAGATTGAATACGCAGAGATGGGGTTGCCGGTTCCAGTGTGAGCCGGCAGCCCGCGTGTGTTGCTAATGATTTAGCTGCTGGGAGAAGAAGTCGGCCATGTAGGTGTAGGCCTCTTTGGTCTCGGGGAGGCTGATGTCGTTCCAGAAGGCGTGAGGGAGAGCCTCGAAGACGATGAGTTGGGCATTGTCGCCACTGCGCAGGAAGGCGCGGTGGAGGATGGTGGTGCCGCTGAGCAGTTGGTCGCGGGTGCTTGTGATGAAGAGGGTTGGGGGCATGCCGTGGAGATCGGCGTGGAGGGGCGAGAGGACGGGGTCTTTGGGGTCGGTGGTACCGGTGTAATCAGTGTTGCGGGGCTGAGTGCCGGCGACGGGCAGGCTGCCGGTGAGGCCGCGTAGGGCGTACATGGCTTGGGAGTCGGTTGTCTGGCTAAGGTCGCCCATGCCGGAGAAGATGCCGAGTGCGCCGGGGAGCGGAAGGTTGAGCTGCGTGAGGCGGACGGCGACTTCAGCGGTGAGGATGGCTCCGGCAGAGGTGCCGTAGAGGGCGATGTGGGAGGGCTTGTAGGTTTTGAGGAGGTCGCGGTAGACGGCGATGGTGTCGTCGACGGCGGCAGGAAATGGATGCTCGGGAGCGAGGCGATAGAGGACGGCGACGACGCGGGTGTGGGTGAGGTTGGCGATGGGGATGGATTCGGTGAAGGAGCCGGAATCGGCGTTGAAGCCGCCGCCGTGGACGTTGATGAGGACGTGGTCGGGGTGCCGGGGAGTTTCGTCGAGGGGGAGGATGTTGCGGACGGGAACGCCGGCGATGGTGAGGGATTCGATCTTGACTGGATAGGCTTTGAGGGAGACTTCGCCGGCGTGAGTCTGCCAGGCATCGGTGGAGGTGCGGCGTTCGGCGAGGGTCTGGTTTTCGGCTCCGGCGGGGCGGCGGAGGGTGTCCTGGGCCTCGGGACTGATGGTTGTGGGGACGGGGATGACGCGGGTGACGTGCGCGGTGCCGTTGGCGTCGAGGACGCTGGAATTGTTTTGGGGTGGTTGTTGGGCTCTCAGACTGACGGCGAACGCGAGGAAGACAAGGAGGAGGCGATGGAGGCGCATACGTGGGACTAGGCTAGCAGGATTGCGAAGACGAGTCTTATGCGCTGACAATCGGTCACGACATTTGTTCGCCGCTTGCTTCGCAGCGTATGTCCTGCCGGACGGGCCCACTACGCGTGGCGCGGCCACTTCGTGGCGGGTGTACCTTTTTATTTTCCTACGTACGGAGTCTTGAGGTAGCGGTGGGCGGCGTCGGATTGAGATTGGTCGCCTCCTCCGGCTGACGCGAGCTCGTATTGTTTTGTCGCTTCGTCGCGCCTGTGGAGGAGGTCGAACATTTCGCCGGCGTTGAGTTGGGCTCGGCGGCGGATCCAGTCGCTGCATGTGGGCTGGGCAGCAGCTCGGAGATAGTTTTGCGCGGCGTCGGCGATCTGATTCTGGCCACGTTGTGTGTCGGCGAGGCCGAAGTAGGCCATGTGGAGGCGTGGCTCAACGAAGTAGGTGGGATTTTGCGCGTCTGCGAGAATGGCGCGGTAGAGAGCGATAGCTCCCGGTCCGTTGCCGGAGTCCTTGGTGAGGTTCGCGACCTCAAGGCGAAAGAGGTAGTCGTGAGGGTATTGGTCGGCGAGACCTTTTTGAACAACGATCGCTTCGGCATAGCGGCCGTCGTGGCGCAGGAAGAGCGAGAGGGCGGTGCGGGATTCGATGGGAGTGACGATGCCATGAGCGGCGGATTCGCGGAGAAGGTCGAGGCCTTTTTCTTTGTTGCCTCCAACTCCTGCGATGCCGACGAGCATACGGACGAGGCGAGGAAGGCTGGCGACTGCAAACTGTTGGATGCCCATGGCCATCTTGGCGTCGTCGTACTGAGGGTCGATTTTGAGAGTCGCTTCGCTGTCGTTGCGCGAAGCCAGGCCCTGACGGGCCGCGGCAACGTAGCTGTGGTCGCAGAGAGTAATGAAGGCGGCGTGCAGGCCGCGAGCGTATCCGCGGGCGAAGTAGGCGTTGGCGTCGTTGGGGTTGGCGTTGATCTGCTGATCGGTGAGCGCTACGGCGGAGTTGGTGAGCGATTCGATGCGATCGCGGACTGACTGAGGAACGGGCACGTTGCGTCTTGAGGTGAGGAAGGAGTCGTGGGCGTAGTAGGTGGTGTCGAGAAGGTCCTGGCGATAGAGTTCGCGGAAGACGATGGTGAGAAGCACGTTGCCGATGGCGATGGCGCTTTGCGGGTGGGTTAGCTGGACTGCTTCGAAGCGTGAGAGGGCGCCTTCGTAGTCGAGGGCATAGAAGTGTTCGAAGGCGTCGTGGACCTCGGGGGTGAGGTTGACGGGGTCGGTGTGGGCGGCAGGGTTATAGGTCTGCGAGTTGGCTGTGGCTGCCAGCAGGAAGACGAGAAAAAAACTGAGTGGTTTCACGCTGCGTTTTATGATTCTTCTCCGGGCCTGGTGTACAAAGCGCTGAGGTATTTGATGTCTTCTGTGACAGATTCCGATTGAGAGAACGTCTCTGAGGTAGGGTACACGGAATTGGACGCGCGTCATGGCAGACTGTACTCTTTGGGCACCGGAAGTTGGCGAGAGCCGCGGTATCTTCCTACAGAGTGAAACGGACTTTATGACACGGGTCGAGTTGCTTCAGTTGCTGGTCGGGCAGGCGCGCACTAACGGGTTCGAATTTCGTAGATGGTATGTGGGGAAGCTGGGTTTACCGTGGCAGAACGCTCGCCAGGCGGTGGAGGTGCTGGCTACGGAGCGGCGCTACTACGCGTTGCTGTTTTCGCATGAGTTCGCCTCGAGCTTCTGGAAGCCGGGCGAGCTGATGACGTTTCAGGTTCCGATGCAGTCGTTCACCCGCAGGATGAAAGACGGCTCGATCGGGACAGTGCAACGCAAAGGGTACACGCGACGGAGTGCGCGTGAGGATGCGTGGCTCTATCACCTGAGGGAGATGGCAGCTGCGGAGGAACCGCTTCGGTATATGCGTCGCTACCTGCGGGTGGAGGACGATCTGGAAGAAGAGCAGATTGAGAGTGTGCTGGGTGAGGCGGAGGGGTAGGTTTGGGCGATAGTAGTGTGCTCAGTGAGTTGTACGTTCGATTGGCGATAGGTTGTGGGCTTTGCGGATGGCGAGAATTTGTTTGAGGTGATGCTCGCCGTGGATGAGTTGGAACTTTCTCCACTGATTGACGTTGAGTGGTCCCAGGGCCATGTGGCTGGCGAACCGGCAGGTTGTGCCGAAGAGCGCTTCGGCCTCAGCACATAGCTGATCGAGATGTGCCAGATGCTCGGCCGCGGCGGCGGTGAGTTCTTCACCGCAGAGTTGGTAGTCTGTGACAGCGGGCGAGACCAGAGGCGGGGCTTTGCGTCCATGCGGGAAGTAGCCGAGATGGATGAGAGTGTACTGGGCCATATGCTGTGGGACGCTGGGCTTTGCGCGGGTGGGTGTTCGCTTGGTGAGGCGCGCGTTCAACGCCATCTCGGTTCCGGAGTAGCTGAGAAGGAGATGCTCCATGATCTGCTGAATGGTCCATTTGTGCGGGCGCGAGGGTGGCTGGAGCTGGGTCTGCGTGGCGTCAAGTCCGTCGAGGCAGAAGGCGATCTCGCGTTGAAGGCGATGGAGGGTGGTGTTCATAAGGCAGGATCACGTTACACCGGCTCGAGGGGTGGCGGCTAGTGTTCTCTGCAGGGGCGAAGGCTGGCTTGTCGACGGCGAGATTACTTGAGTTGATCCAGCGCTTTGCGGGCTTCCTTTGCTTTTTCGCCGTCGGGATCCAGCTTGAGGTAGGTCTGGAACTCGGCGATTGCTTCGTCTTTTTTCTTCATCTTTTCCGCGATCTCGGCGAGAGCGTAGTGCCCGGCTGAGTATTCGGGCTGGGTTTTGACGGCGTCCTGCGCGCGGAGATAGGCGCCCTTCAGGTTGTCGTCACGCATGTAGAACTTGGCGACTCGGAGGTCTTCGTCGACACGCTCGTCGTCTGTCTGGACACGCGCGACTTTGGGGAGTTTGCGATGGACAGAGCTACCTTCGGCGCCGGGTTTGGGCATATCGGTGTCGGGGACGTCTGAATCTGTGCCGCTGGTGCTGCTGTCACTATTGCTATTCCCACTACCACTGCTACTGCTGGAGTCGTCTCCGGGAAGAGCGGGAGCGGGTGTTGTTGGGAAGGGGTGCTCGGTTGCAGCGGACGACGGTGTGGTGGCGCCGGGCGAGTCGGGTGGCGGGGTTGCTGGTGGTGCTGGTTTTGCGGGCGCGCCAGGGAATGGGAACTGTTCGGCGGTTGAAGGTTTTTTTGCCGGTGGCGGGCATGGTGTGGATGGTTGAGATGCGTTTTGGCTCGGGGCCGGGCATGGGGCTGAGGGGTTTTGCGCGGGCGCAGTCTGTGCGTGGCAGGCCGCGGAGAAGAGGAAGGCGGCGAGCGATGCGCGGATTTTAAGACTGATTGCCATAGGACTCGGAGTTCTTCTTCGATACTTTGACGATGTTGCGTGGAGGTTTGTTATAGTCAGCTGACCCAGGCTGCTTCCCTGCCTCTATTTTATTTGATGGAACTTCTTTAACTATGGTTGATGGACTCATTATTCGTTCTTCGTCGATTCATGCGGCGGGCTGCTATACAACTCGGGCAATAAAAAAAGGCAAGCGGGTCGTCGAGTATGACGGGCCGAGGTTTACCAAGGACGAGGCGGATGACAGGTACCAGGACCGCGATATTACCTACCTGTTCAGCTGTGGGGAGAATGGGTTGGTGATCGATGGGTTTGGGACGGCGATGTTTATCAACCACTCGTGCAACCCGAACTGCGAATCGGACAACGTGGATGGCCGGGTGTTCATCGTGGCAATCCGGGATATTGCGGCGGGGGAGGAACTGACGTATGAGTACAACCTCTACGACAGCGACGATGATGAGCAGAACTGCTACTGTGGGGCGACGAAGTGCAGAGGGACGATGTTCAGCGAGGCTGAAGTGAAGCGGCGGGCTCGGAAGGCGCGGGCAGCGGTTCGGGCTGGGCGTTAGTTTTCTAAGTTTTGAAGGGCATAGGCTCAAGGCGGGCTGCGCGCACCGGCGCGATCTGCCATCGAGGCTGACGCGCCTGCGGCGCTATCGTGCGCTGATGATAAACGTTCCGCTCGTGGACGATACAATAGAGGTTGACGGGTTATTGCGACGATCGCGACTTCCCTACTTTCCATATGGCATATCAGGTTCTTGCAAGGAAATACCGGCCTCAGCGTTTCGCAGATGTTGCGGGACAGGATCATGTGACCGTGACGTTGATGAATGCGCTGACGCAGAGGCGGATAGCGCATGGATATATCTTCAGCGGACATCGCGGCATCGGGAAGACAACGATTGCACGTATTCTTGCGATGGCGCTGAACTGCCGCAATACGATTGGCTCGGCGGTGCGACCGACGGCAGAGCCCTGCGAGGTGTGCGAGAGCTGCACGGAGATCAGGGCGGGGAATGCGGTCGATGTGATCGAGATCGATGCCGCGACCAATCGTGGGATCGATGAGATTCGTGAGCTGCGGGATGCGGCGCGGTATCGGCCGGCGCGGGATAAGTACAAGATCTACATCCTCGATGAGGCGCACCAGATTACGGATGCGGCGTTCAATGCGTTGCTGAAGACGTTGGAGGAGCCGCCGGATCATATTGTCTTCATGATGGCGACAACGCAGCCAGAGGATATTCCGCAAACGGTGCGGTCGCGGTGTCAGCACTTCAGCTTTCATGCGGTGAAGCTGGTGGACATTCTGGGCGAGTTGCGAGGAATTGCAGAGCGGGAGGATGTGGACGCGGATGAGGCTGCGTTGAGCCTACTCGCAGAGGCGGGCGACGGGTCGATGCGCGATGCGCTTTCGATTATGGACCAGGCGATTGCGAGTGCGCCGGTGGAGGATGGGCGCGCACGACTGGATGCGGGACAGATTCGGGAGCTGATGGGGACGGTTCCGAATGCAGTGTTTGAGCGAATTCTCGAGGCGGTGGATGGGAATCGGAGCGCCGAAGTGATTACGGTTGCAAATCAACTGCTGGATGCGGGGAACTCTCCGGCACAGCTGGCGCGGCAGTTTGTGAGGTATCTGCGGAATACGGTGATTGCGAAGATTGCTGGTATCGGCGTCGATGGCGCGGGTGCAGATGGGGTTGCGGGAGAGTTGCTGCAGATCTCGGCGGATGAGCAACGGCGTGCGGGACGGTCAGCTGCGCTCTTCAGCGAAGAGGAGTTGACGAGGTTTCTGCAGGTGATGTTGAAGACGTTTGATGAGCTGGGATACAGGCAGGAGCAACGGTTTCACTTTGAGCTGGGCTTGCTGAAATTGGTGCATCTGCGGCGGCTTCTGCCGATTGAAGCGGTGTTGAGCCAGTTCCCTGTTGCCGGCGGGGCGAGGCCCGGCCCAGGTGTGGCAACAGCGAGGACGGTGAGTGCGCCTGCTGCACCGCCACCGAGGAATCCAGTGAGCGGAGCGGCGACGGCGCGTGTGCTTGAGACGAGCGCAACGGTAGCGAGCGCGAGACCGGCGTTTTCTCCCTTTGAAAGGGATCAGAGTAGAAATCGGTTTGATGAGAAGGCCGTGGTGGCAGCGCCGATTGTGATTCCTGTCGTTCCTGTTGCGGGTCCGGTTGTACCGATCGCGGCTCCGATGCCTGTGCCAGTGGTAGTACCTGTGCCGATTGCCATTGCGACGCCTGCGGAGATGGTGCTGACGGACGGTGATGCGAAGGGAGCTGCGCTGGTGGAGCTTGGAGATCTAGCGGAGACGGCAGTTGCAACGTTGCACGCCGTTGCGCAAGAGGAGAGTGCGGAGAACGGCCGCTCAGATATGCAACTAGATGCGTTACATTCTGCGGAGGAGTTGCAGAGAGTGGCCGTCGATGCTTTGTTGGCGGCGAAGAATCAGGCGACGCCGGCCGATGCGCTGGGGGATGCAGATTGGACAGTGACGGAAACAGAGGTCCGGGTGCAGACGGAACTGTCGAAGACGATGCTGCCGTTAGTAATCAATCCTGAGGTGGAGAAGCTAGTGAAGGCTGCGTTGCGGGATTCTGGTGCCGGGGCATTGAAGCTGGTGTTGCTTCCGGGCGTGAAGAGCGCAGCCAATGCGAAAAAGCCGCGGGCAGCGAAAAGTGGAAGCGTCCAAGCGAAGGCCATGGAGCATCCAATAGTGCAAAGAGCGCAAACGTTGTTCAACGCTGAGATTCGAAATGTGATCGATCTGCGGGACAACGACTAGCTGCTCATAACAGCACTGGAGACGATGATGGATTTTTCTGATCTCGGAAAGATGAAAGAGATGATGGGGCAGGCGAAGCAGATGCAGGAGCAGATGGAGAAGAAGCTCGCTGCAACGGTGGTGGAAGCTTCGAGCGGCGGTGGCGTAGTGACCGTCCGGATGAATGGCAAGAAGGAGGTTTTGCGAGTAAAGATTGAGCCGACTGCGATGGGAAGTTCGGCGAGCGACCTGGAGTTGCTGGAGGATCTGATTGCAGCAGCGGTGAATGAAGCGGGTCGACGTGCGGACGAGGCGATGAAGTCGAGCGTGCAGGGAATGATGGGTGGGTTGGGTCTGCCGGATCTGCCGGGGTTGGGATAAGGTGGCTAGTTCTTTTGGTGCTACCCCGAATCGCTTTGCGGAGCCGATGTCCCGGCTGATTGAGGAGTTGAGAAAGCTGCCTGGGATTGGGAGCAAGAGCGCGCAGCGGCTGGCGTTTCACGTGTTGCGATCGTCGGCGGAGGATGCTGAGGCGTTGTCGGTGGCTATACGGGAGTTGAAGCTGCACCTGCGGCTTTGCTCGATCTGCAATAACATTACGGATATTGATCCTTGCGGATATTGCGCGAGTCCGGTGAGGAATCAGCGGCTGGTTTGCGTGGTGGAAGAGCCGACCAATATTGGGACAATTGAGAAGACGCGGAGCTACCACGGCGTGTACCACGTGCTGCATGGGACACTTTCACCGATTGGCGGGGTGGGGCCGGAGCAGTTGCGGATTGCGAATCTGCTGACTCGTTTGGCGGAGGTGGATGAGGTGATTCTGGCGACCTCGCCGACGACAGAGGGAGAGGCCACGGCGGGATATCTGGCTCTCGAGTTGCGGAAGATGAAGGCCGATGTGAAGGTGACGAGAATTGCGACGGGTGTGCCGGCGGGAAGCGATATCGAATATGCCGATGAGGTGACGATGACGCGGGCTATGGAAGGGCGGCGCGAGTTTTAGCTATTCGCTTGCGCAGCTTTTGGTGGTGGTGATTCGTCTAACTCGTTGTACGAACATAGATAACCAAACGGGTGGTTCATGGATCCGAGTGAAGTAGTTTCGCGGCGGCGTTTTCTGCGCCAGAGTTTCGCGTTCAGTGCGTTGGCTGGACTGGGTGCCTTGCCGTCGCTTGCGAGTTCGAAGCAGATAAGTTCAGCGAACGGCGCGTCGCGGTTGCTGATGGTGGGCGATTGGGGATATGAGAACTTTGAGGCGCAGAGCCGTGTCGCGAAGGCGATGCAGGTTTATGCACGCAGGCAGGGATTTACGACCGAAGCGCTGCTGATGCTGGGGGACAACTGGTATGGGCCGCTGCCGGGCGGTGTGAAAGATGTGCGTTGGCAGACGCAGTTTGAAGAGATGTATCCGAAGAGGGTGTTTGATTGTCCGGCGTATGCGATTGCGGGGAACCATGATTATCAGCGGATGCCGCAGAGTAAGGTTGCGGCGGAGTTGGAGTATGCGAGAGCGGGTGGGACGCGTTGGACGATGCCTTCGCTCTGGTACAGCTTTGAGTTTCCGGTGAAGAAGCCTTTGATGACGGTGATTGCCCTGGATAGCAATATGCCGCGTCCTGAAGGGCCACAGGCAGCTGGGGTGAACTTTACGCTTACTCCGGAGCAGCAGGCTGAGCAGTTGGCTTGGCTTGCGGCAGAGTTGGAGAAGCCTCGGAAGACTCCGTTTCTTATTGTGATGGGGCATCATCCGATCTTTTCGAATGGGCCGCATGGGGATCACAAGGTGCTGGTTCGGGATTGGGAGCCGCTGTTACGGAAACATAAGGTGCATCTGTATCTGGCGGGGCATGACCATGATATGCAGCACCTGGAGTTTGATGGGCATCCGACTTCGTTTGTTTTGTCGGGTGGCGGTGGGGCGGATCTTTATCCGCTGTTGATCGATGAAGCTCAGCGTGGGCCTTATGCTGCGCGAGTTTACGGGTTCAGTGATCTGGAGGTTACGGCAGAGACGCTGACTTTGCGACATCTCGATGAGAAGGGGCAGTTGCTTCATTCATTTACGAAGAAGGCAGATGGAACGGTTACTGGCATCGCGTAAGTAGATGGCACTGAGGTCTTACTATGTCTCTCAAGGTTGAGTGCTGCTGGTTAGTGCTTTTCGTCTTATGCGGATCGGCACCCGGTCAACAGGCAAACCAGCCTTCGCAAATCGACTCATCGCTCACCAGCAAGATCGATGCTGTGATCAAGATCGTGGATGCGCTTCATCCTGGAATGACGCGTGCCGACGTTCTGAAAAACTTCGAGACTGAGGGGGGAATCTCAGCCCGCGCCTGGAATCACTATGTCTACAAGCGCTGCCCTTACATCAAGATCGATGTCACGTTTGTGGTGGCTCCCACTGCCGATCAAGCGGAAGAGTCTGCGACAGACACGATTGCGACGGTGTCCAAACCTTATCTTCAATTCTCCATCAGGGATTAGATGGGAGGGACCGGTTTGGTTGCCAGGTTGCCGCCGGTCATTTGGTTGGGTTGGTCGAGGTTGAGGAGCGACAGGATGGTGGGGGAGATGTCGCGCAGGCTGCCGCCTTCGCGGAGGGTTGGTTTGTTACCTTCTTCGGTGACGTAGAGAAAGGGTACGGGGTTGGTGGTGTGGGCGGTGTGGGGGCCTCCGGTGGCGGGGTCGATGAGCATCTCGGCGTTACCGTGGTCGGCGGTGACGAGAAGCGAGCCGCCGCGTTGTTTGATCTCGCGGTAGATGCGACCTAGTTGCGTGTCGACGGTTTCAACGGCGCGGATGGTGGGTTCCATCATGCCGGAGTGGCCGACCATGTCGGCGTTGGCGAAGTTGACGATGATGACGTCGAAGGCGGTGTCGCTGATGGCTTTGATGACGGCGTCTGCGATGCCTGCGGCGGACATCTCGGGCGCGAGGTCGTAGGTGGCTACTTTTTGTGAGTCGATGAGTGCTCGATCTTCTCCGGCGAACGGTTTTTCGATGCCTCCGTTGAAGAAGTACGTGACGTGGGCGTACTTTTCGGTTTCTGCCACGCGGAGGTTGCGGAGGTTGGCCTGGGCCATGAGGTTGGCGAGGAGGTTGTCCATCGATTCGGCAGGGATGACGATGGGGAGCTTGAAGTTTTTGTCATACTGAGTCATGCAGACGTAGTGGAGGTCGGCGGGGATGGTGCTGAAGGGTATCTCTGCTTCGAGCTCTGCCGCTTTGGGGAGCGCAAGGCCCTGGCTGCCGATGGGGTCTGCGGTGAGGCCGGACGTGCGTGTGAGGACGCGGGTGATCTGGCGGGCGCGATCGGCGCGGTAGTTGAAGTTGATGACCACGTCGTGGTCGCGGATGAGGCCGACGGGGGTGCCATCGGTGGGATTGATGCAGGTGAAGGGCGGGATGAACTCGTCGGTGATGCCGTTGTTGTAGAGTTCCCGAACTCTGACGAGGGGGCTTTCATAGCGACCGCCTTCGGGATTGCCAGTGACCATTGCATCGAAGGCTTGCTTTTCTTTTTCCCAGCGGCAGTCACGGTCCATGGCGTAGTAGCGGCCGCTGACGCTGGACAAGAGACCGACGTTATATTCGTGAAATTTGCGTTGGAGTTCCTGAAGATAGTCCGCACCGCTGGTGGGCATGGTGTCGCGGCCGTCCATGAAGGCGTGGACGAAGACGCGGGTGAGTTTGTGTTCGGCGGCCATGCGGAGGAGGGCGTAGAGGTGGCGCTGGTGGGAGTGGACGCCGCCGTCGGAGAGGAGACCGATGAGGTGGAGCGCTCTTCCCTTCTGGGCTGCGAGTTCGTAGGCTTTTGTGAGCGTGGGATCGGCGTAGAGGGAGCCGTCGAGGATGGCGGTGTCGATGCGGGTCATGTCCATGTGGACGATGCGGCCGGCACCGAGGTTGAGGTGGCCGACTTCGCTGTTGCCCATCTGCCCGTCGGGGAGGCCGACGAAGTGTTCGCTGGCGCGGAGGAGGGTATTGGGGTAGTCGCGGAGGAGAGAGTCGTAGGTGGGCTTGCGGGCCTGGGCAATGGCGTTGCCGTGGGTCTCGGCGCGGTAACCCCATCCGTCGAGGATGGTGAGGACGACTGGTGCTTTGGGCATGATGGCTCGGTTTCTCTCCGTCTTGTTCTGATGGCCAGAATATCAACATTGGTGAAGGTGCGTGGGCGGGAGCGGAGCGGCTTTCTCCACTGGCACCATCGCTTCACTCATGATCTGGTTGAAGTGATCTGATTTCGTTGATTTCTACGCAAAGTAGTTAGGGGAATAGTTTGTTGACTTCCCTTTTCCGCGATGGTCGAGATTGGTTCGGAACGACGTGGCCCGTTAACTTGTAGACGACATTCGCTCGGCCAGTCGGTAACGGGCGGGGTTACAATCGCGGAAAGATTAGTTGGTTGGAGCATGCCATTATGTCGTCTGAAGTGGGGTCCCCTGCGGTCGGTCGAACTCCTCGTCGTATGGAGTTGGAACAGTTGGAGGGTCTTGATCTGCATGCTCAGTATGATTCGGCGCGGACGGGCGGAGATTTCTTTGATGCGATCAACCTTGGTTCGCATGTGATCTTTCTGCTGGCCGATATTGCGGGGACCAAAGAGGAGACGCAGTCGATTGCCGCCGAGGTTCAGGATACGTTTCGTCGCCGAGGCACGGAGCTCCTGGGGATGGAGGGCACCAATGTGATGGAGGCGACTGCGCACCTGGTCCAGGCAATCAACCATGAGTTGCTCAGGGCTGCGCATGGAGTCCGCTTCGCACCAACATTTATTGGTTGCTACGATCTCTCGCTGGGGATTCTTGCTTATGTGAACGCTGGTGGCATGACGGCTGTGTTTCATGACTCGGAGGGTGCGCGGGTTCTGCCCAGCGCTTCGGTGCCGCTGGGTTTGTTTACGCACCTGACGCATGAGCCTGTGATGCAGGTGTTTGAGCCGGGGGCGAAGCTGCTTATGGTGACCAAGGGTGTGATGGAGACTCGGCATGGACGAACTCACTTCGGTGTGGAGCGGCTGATTCCGCTGCTGGAGCAGACGGCGCCGGGCTTTGCGACAGAGTCGGCTATGGAGCTCTGCCGGGCTACGCTGAAGGCTGCGGACGAGTTCAGACAGATTCCCTGGTATAGCCTGCAGAATCTTCCTTTTGGGAAAAGTGCGGAAGACGAAGATCTGACCGCGCTTGCTATGGTGCGGCGTCGCGTGGTTTGACTCTCCGGCAGCAGCATGGAGGATGGGAAGGATCTCAGCCTCGGCTTGATCTTCGGTGGGAGGAGCGGCTGCCCGGAGTGGTTCTGACACGTTGAGCGAGTCTTCTTCCGTGATTCCGAGTTGGCCGAGCCGATCGAAGAGCTCGGCGACTGGGCTGCGGCGGGAGGCCTCCTGTCCGACCTCGGAGCGTGGAGCTAGTGTGCCCAGGGATGGGTCGAGAATGATCTCTTCGACGGATTCGGTTGTGGCTGCGCGGGATGGGGCGGGATCGCGGGGCAGGTTGAGGCTTGCGATCTGGAGGCCGTAGAGGAGGAGACCGGCGCGACGTGGGTCGATATCGTTGGAGGCGATGCGCTGGAGGACTTGTCCGATGGAGGATTGGATGGCGGAACGGTCCTCCGGCAGGGGCAGGTCGAAGGCGGAGCGGCGGCGGCAGCGGCGGCGACGTGCTCCGGTGGTGGGTTTGCGGGTGGTGTGATGGTAGTAGCAGAGCTCTTCGCCGCGCAGGCATGGGCTGCCGCAGCGGTGGCCGTCGGTGAAGATGTGGCGGCATTGATAGCGTTTCGGTTTATCGATGACCGGGTTGATGATTGCTTGCATGAGGCCCCTCCCCACGGGGGTACTTTTTGCGCAAAGTCTTCAAAAGAAGCGGCATGAGCCCGGACTTCTGGATTCGAGCTTTGCGTGTGAGTTAAAAGAAAAAGTCCGGCTTGGTGGCCGGACTTCAGAATGGCTTGCTATGGGTTCAGTATAGAACCTGTGTCAATAGTATCGATTCGTAAGATACTAATTTTTATTGTCTTGCGCGATGTTTCTAAAAGTAGTGCGGGAGGTTTGAATGATCCTCTCGGAGCAGCGAGGGAAGCACTTCGGTGGCGGTGCCGAGGAGGATCTCATCGAAGGCTTCGCGGTTGAGAGGCTCTTCGGGCCCCACGTAGACGGTGTGGATGCGGCGCTGGTTGGCGATATGGACGAAGCCAGCGGCGGGATAGACGGAGCCTGAGGTGCCTACGACGAGGAGAACAGTGGCGCGGTCGAGTTTGCGGTAGATGGTGTCCATGTCGAGGGGGATCTCGCCGAACCAGACGATGTGTGGGCGGACTGGAGCTCGGCAGCGATCGCAGAGGGGGAGAGTGGCTGCGGTTTCGTAGAGGGCCTTGTCGGGGAAGGGCTGGTTGCAACGGGTGCAGCGGGATTGGAAGAGGCTGCCGTGCATGTGGTGGATGCGTGCGGAGCCGGCGCGCTCGTGGAGGTCGTCGACGTTTTGGGTGCAGAGGTAGAAGCGGTCCCCTAGCTGCTCTTCGATTTTGGCCAGGGCCAAGTGGGCTGCGTTGGGGTCGGCAGAGACTGCGTTACGGCGGCGTTGCGAGTAGAAGTGCCAGACGAGCTCGGGGTCGGCGGCCCAGGCTTCTGGTGTGGCGACCTGCTCGACGCGGTAGCCATTCCAAAGGCCGCCGGAGCCCCGGAAGGTGGCGAGGCCGCTTTCGGCGGAGATGCCGGCCCCGGTTAGGACGAAGAGATGGTCTTGGGGGGTGAGGTGCATGGTGGTTGGATGCGGGTCTTCCTGCTTGTGTCCTGCCGGACGGGCATGCTGCGCGCGGGGCGGTCACTTCGTGACTTGTATACCTTGCCTCGCGTTCCTCGGCTTTATCTTTCTTACCTTCACTTATCTTGGGTCGGAGGGTTCGCTGGGGACTCCGTCTGCGTTCCAGGCTATGACGCGATAGTGAACGCCGCCGAGGGCGCCGTGTGGGTCAACCCAGGGGTCGTCGGTGTCGGTGGCGCAGCGGTCGCAGATTGGTTTCCATTCTTTTGAACCTGCGTCGTTGCGCTCGACGGAGTAGCGGACGGCGCCAGCGGAGCCGCGCCATGCGATGAGGCCGACGATGACCGTCGATGTGATAACGGGGCGTGGAGGGATGTTGTGCTTGGGTACTGCTGTGCCGGACATCGTGTAGGCATGGGCGCGGAGGAGCTGGGCGCGGGCGGCCATATCTTCTGCAGTGTTGACGAGGGTTTTGACGCCGGGATAGTAGAGCGCCCACCATTGGCCGGATTCGCCGTGCTCGGCGAAGACGGGGTTGTTGCTGTCGGCGGGGATGGGCTGGAAGCCGAAGTTGTCGAAGTGGGCTTGAAGGGCCCAGAAGCCGTCGCCGGAGACGTTGGGGTCAGTCGAGAGGGTGATGAGCACGTTTTCGAAGTCGGCGGGGGTCTTCCAGTCGGTGCGGTCCCAGCCGAATTCGTTCACGATGAATACTTTTCCGTGGCTGGTGACGGTCGCGGCGTCGTGGGTGAAGGTTGCGGCGGTGGTTGGGGGCTGGTTTGGGCCGAGAAGAATGTCCCAGTGCGGATAGAACTCGAAGGTGGCGAGGTCGGTGGCCTTGTTGTCGAGGACTGGCGGGTAGACGCGATAGATGCCGGAGGTGTCGAGATAGAGATGGTGCGGGTCTTGTTGCTTGATGTGGGTGCCGATGGTTTCGACCCAGGCGGAGACCTGGCCGAGCGCGGTGGCGTCGCCGCCGGATAGCATGGTGAGAATGCCGCACATGTTGCAGTTCTCCCACGCCATGATGGTCGGGTCGTCTTTGTAGCGGAGTCCGGTGATGGGGTTGAGGTGACTGAGGACAGCGTCGATGTGTTTTTCGTAGGCGGCGATGAGGGCGGGGTCGGTGAAGAAGTCTTGCGGGTTGGGTTTGCGATGCCAAGCGAGGTACTGGCCGATGCCGCCGCCGGCGCAGGTGGCACAGTCGCCGACGAGAGGGATGATGAGTTTCATGCCGCGCTTGTGGGCGGCGGCGATGGCGTAGTCGGAGGATGCGAAGGCGGATTCGTTGAAGTTGCCTTCGGTGGGCTCGATGCAGAGGGGGCAGCCTACGGTGTCGCCCATGGTTTGGGCTCGGACTACTTTTGCGCCCATCTCGGCGGCGGTGTCGAAGGCATCGTCGATCTCGAAATGGCTGGGGAGACGGGGGCCCATGGGGTCGTGCGGGCCGTAGCCTTCGAGGCCTAGCCACTCGACGTTGGGGCCGGAGTAGCGGAAGGGCGCACTATTCAGAGTGAGTTTGGTGCCGGTGCGCTGGACGAAGGCGTCGGTTTGGGCTGGGAGGTGTGGGGCTAGAAGGATGATTGCGAAGATCGCAAAAATCATGTTGCGCGTGCGGGGCCTTGGCATGCGTTTCTCCGTACCTACGAAGCTGGGTTTTCTGTCGCTGGCCATTATGAATGGGTATTCAGTGATTTGCAAACTGGAGGCGATGCGGTTGCGTTTGTAGATTTCGCTACGCGTGGGGGGAGAATTGCGAGATTAGATTGGAAGGTGAGGATTGACGATGAATGGAGAGCTACCAGAGGTCGTCACGCTGATGGCGGAGTCTGCTTCGCGTGGTGGATATGACAATCATCCGATCGCTAAGATTAATGACCATGTCGTTCGAATTTCGACGATGGTAGAGCCTTACCATTGGCACTTTCATCCGAACTCGGATGAGACGTTTCTGGTGGTTGAGGGGCGGCTGTGTATTGAGTTTGAGGGCGGATCGCGGGAGCTGGAGCCGAGACAGCTGCTGACGGTTCCACGCGGGGTGCGTCATCGGACGCGGCCGGTTGGCGAGAGGTCGGTGAATCTGACGTTTGAGTTGGCGGGGGCTGAGACTGTTTCGGTGTGACACGAAGCCGCTCGCGATGGGACTGTGAGCGGCTCCAGTCTGGATTGACGTGTATTTTTCTATTCGCCGAAGTTGACCGATTCGATGCCGAGGAATTCGGCGGATTGCCCTAGCTCTTCTTCGATGCGGAGGAGTTGGTTGTACTTGGCGATGCGGTCGGTGCGGGATGCAGAGCCGGTTTTGATCTGGCCTGCTCCTGTGCCTACCGCGAGGTCGGCGATGAAGGTGTCTTCGGTTTCACCGCTGCGGTGGGAGATGATGCTGGTGTAGCCGAAGCGACGGGCTAGCTCGATGGCTTCGAGGGTCTCGGAGACGGTGCCGATCTGGTTGACCTTGATGAGGATCGAGTTGGCTACCTTCTGCTCGATTCCCTGCTGGAGGCGCTGGGTGTTGGTGACGAAGAGGTCGTCGCCTACTAGCTGCACCTTGTCGCCGAGGACCTTGGTGAGGTGAGCCCAGCCATCCCAGTCGTCTTCGGCGAGGCCGTCTTCGATGGAGATGATGGGATATTTGTTGACCCAGTTCTCCCAGAAGGCGGTCATCTCTTGGGAGGAGAGCTCGCGCTTGTCGGATTTCTTGAAGACGTATTTGCCGGTTTCTTTGTTGTAGAACTCGCTGGAGGCGGGGTCGAGCGCGATGGAGATGTCTTCGCCTGGGGTATAGCCGGCGAGTTGGATGGCTTCGAGGATGAGGTCGAGGGCTTCGTCGTTGGATTTGAGTGAGGGAGCGAAGCCGCCTTCGTCACCTACGGCGGTGTTGTAGCCCTTCTTTTTGAGGACGCCCTTGAGCGTGTGGAAGACTTCGGTGCCCCAGCGGAGGGCGTCGGAAAAGGTTTCCGCGCCGACGGGCATGACCATGAACTCCTGGAAGTCGACGTTGGAGTCGGCGTGGGAGCCGCCGTTGAGAATGTTCATCATGGGTGTGGGGAGGAGGCAGGCGTTGACTCCGCCGAGGTAGCGGTAGAGGGGGAGCTTGAGGGCTTCGGCAGAGGCGCGGGCTACGGCCATGGAGACGGCGAGGATGGCGTTGGCCCCGAGCTTGGATTTGTTCTCGGTGCCGTCGATGGAGATCATGGTGGCGTCGATGAGGCGCTGGTTGCTGGCGTCCATGCCGGTCAGCTCTGGTCCTAGGATGGTCTCGACGTTTTCTACGGCCTGGAGGACGCCTTTGCCGAGGTAGTGGTCTTTGTCTCCGTCGCGAAGTTCTACGGCTTCGTGCTCGCCGGTGGAGGCTCCGCTGGGAACGGCGGCGCGGCCTTTGGCTCCGCTGTCGAGGATGACGTCGGCCTCGACGGTGGGGTTACCGCGGGAGTCCAGGATTTCGCGTGCGTGGATAGAGACGATCTCGGTCATATTGCTCCTGTTGGTAGAGGTTGCGGAATGTTGGGAGACGACGCGGTGGTTCAGCCGTTCGTTCAACTTTGGACGACGGTCAACGGGGAGGGTGCTGCCACCGGCGAGAGTGATGGACTGCACCAGCTTTGCGTCGGATGGACTCACCTGAAGGATTTTAGCAAAGGAAACGCAGGGCAGGCCGCAACGTCTGATGAATCAACGACGCGCATGGAGGCGTTGAAGGGCTTATTAGCAGGGTCGATTCCCTGCCCGCGAATTTCTTGCACGGGGCTGAAGGGCGGTTCTAGTCTTTGGAGTGATAGAAGTTCTGGAAGATCCGGTGCTCGAGTATTGAGCGCTGGTTTACGAAAATCTGTTTTGAGGATATCGCCATGAAGATGCACATCACTACCGCTGCTCTCGTTCTTGCTGCTGCTCCCGCTTTTTCACAGAATGCGATGACCGGAGTCTCTAACCCTGATCCGGTGGCGATTACGAGTAGTGATGATACAGCGACGCAGGGAGTGACGGCGAAGCCAAGCGCAGCTTTGCCAGCGACCGCGCCTACGTCGCCTGCTGTGGAGTATGGACCGTATGTTCCTTACAAGGGTGCGACGGTTGCGGCGACGAGCATGATGCCGGCTGAACCTGCGGCGGATGATCCGGATGCGATGATTGTGACGAGTGTCCCGGAGCTTCAAGGGACCTTGCGCGAGGGGACCCTGCTGAAGGTAAAGATTGGCGAGACGTTGACTACAGATAAGACGGTTGCGGGGAGCAGATTTTCTGCGACAGTGTCGGAAGCAATCGAGAGGAATGGGCGAGTCATCATTCCCGTGGGTTCTACTCTTGAGGGGCGAGTGACGGAGGTTCGTGGCGGACGTCGTATTTCCGGAGTTGCGTTGCTGCATCTGGAGACGAGCGACGTGACGCTGCCGGATGGGACGCACTACATCGTGCATGCGCAGTTGATCGATACAGGCAAGAGCGAGTTCAACGTGGACCGCGAAGGAACGTTGAAGCGGAAGGATCACGTGAAGGAGACGCTGGCGATTGTAGGTGGTGTGACTGGTGCTGGCGCGGCTACGGGTGCTTTGATCGGCGGTGGCGTCGGGGCCGTGGTTGGTGCCGGGATTGGCGCTGGGGTTTCCACTGTTATTTGGTTGAAGCAGGATCGTCAGGCTACGCTGCCGAAGGATGAGTTGCTGGTGTTTAGTTTGACGACGCCTATGATTTTGACTCCACTGAGTGGTACGCCGGTGAGCAGCTTGAATACGAGTGCTTTGGGTGGGGTTGGCGCGGCGCAGTAGTTGATTGGTTGTGTTCGAAGGCCGGGAGATGATCCCGGCCTTTTTGTTTGTGCCATCGGGGTGAAATGCAGGTCCTTCGACTGCGCCCCATTCGACTCGCCTCCGGCTCGCTCAGGGGCTTCGCTCAGGATGCCACTTCTGGGGTGGGTGGAAGAGAGTAAGACAGAAAGGTTTTCGCAGGCTGATGGCAGAACGGATTTATTACGCGTATATCGTCGCCAGTCGCAGTTTGAATTTTTATGTAGGAATGACAGGCGATCTACCGGTTCGAATGATTCAGCATCGCGAAGGTAGATTCGAAGGACATTCCAAGCGGTTCAACTGCGACCGCCTCGTGTGGTTTGAGCGTTTTGTTTTTGTCAAAGATGCTATCGCACGCGAAAAGCAGATCAAAGGATGGACGCGTGCAAAGAAGATCACGCTTATTAAACGTGAGAACCCGACGTGGATTGATCTGAGCGAAGATTGGGGGAAGACGGTCGAGTTTGGACGGGAGCTGTAGAGGAGGAACAAATGCAGGTCCTTCGACTACGCGCTTTGCGCTTCGCTCAGGATGACACTTCTAGGGTGGTGTAAGAAGAACACCCTTGGGTGAGTAGGAAAAATACTTCTTGGGTGAATAAGAAGAACAAGACGGAAAGTTATCCGACGTTAGTTGCTGACCTGGGCCAGGAGGCGCTTCCAGTTTTTCTGGTTGCGGCGGTAGCTTTTTTTGAGGTCTTCGAGAATGCGCTCGAAGTCGGCGTGGCCTTTTAGTTTGCGCCAGGCGGGGTTGATGCTGAACCACGGGTAGTTTTCGTTGCCGAGATAGATGGCGCGGCGAAGCCAGTGGAGAGCTTCGGACTCGTCGCCTTCGAGGGCGAAGTATGTGGCTAGGCGGTAGGCCATCTCGCTGTCGGCTTCGGCGGCGGAGAGAGTTTCGTCGACGATGAAGGTGGCTGCTTTTTCGCGATCGCCGAGTTGAACGTAGCAGAGAGCGATGGTCGGGAAGACGATGCGGAGGGAGGACTCGTCGCGGATCACGTTTTCGAGAGTCTCGATGGCCTTGGGAAGGTCGCCCGTTCGCATCTGTTGGTAGCCGAGAGAGATTCTGAGGAGTGGTTGTCGGGGTTCCAGAGTCAGTCCCTTTTCGATTTCGTCAGAGGCCAGCTCCATTTGATTTTGGTACTGGTAGACGCGGGCGCGGTGGTTGTAGATCATCGCCGCGTTCGAGGGATTCATGCGGAGAGATGCGTTGAACTGCTCGAGGGCTTCGTCGTACATGCCGTCGATGCGGAGAGTTTGACCGGCGACTAAGCGGACGTTCCAGTCATTGCCTGCGGTTTGGAGGAGGTTCTCGATGCCGTGACGGGCTGACTCTTTTTCTCCGCGGGAGAGGAGCATGTAGACGCGGTAGAGATTGGCTTCGACGGAGCCGGGGTCGAGCTGGAGGGCTTTGTCGAAGGCGCGGCGGGCTTCGAGGACGTGCATCTGTCCGCCGAGTCCGTGGCGGGCGTATTGGAGATGCGTGATGCCGAGGCCGGACCATCCGGGAGCGTATTTTTCATCCTGCTTGACGACGTCGGTGAAGAGCTCGCAGGCGCGGTTGAGATCGTCGCGGCTACCGGTGCGGGTCATGAAGGAGGAGAGGACGGCGCGAGCCTGGAGGTACTGCTCGGATAGCGCCTGATTGAGGGAGCGTGCGGGAGGTGTTCCGCGGTTGCTTTCCTGAGGGGCGAGATCGCCGAAGCCCTGGAGGGTGCTGAAGACTTCGTTGCAGATCTCGGATTGGACGGAGACAAGATCGAAGGAGGCTACGTTGATCGAGCCGCCGGCGCGGACGCTTTGGTTGGGGACGTCGAGGAGCTGCCAGTTGAGGTCGAAGCCTTTGTCGGAGCGGAGGAAGTTGCCGGCGAGGACGAAGTTGACGAGGAGTTTTTTGCCGATGCTGAGGGGGTCGAGCTGCTGGGTGGGGATGTTCATGAAGGAGCTCGACGGGCGGACGACGAGGGTGGACATGCGGGTGAGGCGGGTGGCGATGGCGTCGGCGAGGGCGTAGCCGTAGAGGGGGGCGACGTCGGCGGCGCCGAAGTTGACGAAGGGGAGGACGACGATGCTGTTCTGATTGGTGGTGGAGGAGGAGCCGGACTCGCGGAAGCGCTCGGCGAGCATGGAGAGGATGCCGGTGGTGCGCTTTTCTTCGTCAGGGGCGTCGAGGGGGAGACGAGTTTGGTGGCCGGGCCGGATGTTGTCGCCGGGGAGCAGGACGGAGTCGAGCTGCATGGCGCGCATGATGGTCTTGAGTGCGTCGCGGACTTCGGCTGCGGAGCCGAAGCGGGCGGAGGGCTGCTTTTCGAGGCAGCGGAGGATGACGGACTCGAGTTCGATGGGGAGGTCGGGGTTGATCTCGCGGATGGATGGCGGGTCGGCGAACTGGATGGCGCGGATGGATTGGAACTCGGCGGCGTCGGGGCGGTGGAAGGGATGGCGGCCGGTGGCGAGCTCGTAGAGGATGAGGCCGAGAGCGAAGATGTCGGACTGGACGCTGGATTGGCCGGTGACGAATTGCTCGGGAGCCATGTAGGCGATGGTGCCGCCACGGGCGGTGTACGTGGCTCCTGCGGCGGGCATGCGTTTGTTGACGGGGCCGCCGGGGTCGAACTCGGTTTGGTCGGGGCGGAGGCGGCGGGCTAGGCCGAAGTCGAGAATTTTAATGAGACCGCCGTCGGTGAGCATGACGTTGGCGGGCTTGAGGTCGCGGTGGAAGATGCCGAGTGAGTGGGCGGCGGAGAGGCCGTCGGAGGTCTGGATGCCGGCGGAGAGGACGAGTTCGAGGCTGGCGGGGCCTTCGGCAATAACCTTGTCGAGTGATTTGCCGGGGATGTACTGCATGACGATGTAGGCTTCTTCGCCGTTGCCGTTCTCTTCGGGGGCTTCGCCGACGTCGTAGATGGCGCAGACGTTGGGGTGGTCGATGGCGGAGGCGAGACGGGCTTCGCGGAGTTGGGTGGCGCGCATCTGCTCGATGGTGAGGTTGCCGCGCTTGAGGAGTTTGAGAACGACGGGGCGCTGGAGGAGGGTGTCGGTGGCGAGGAAGACGACGCCGCTGCCGCCCGTGCCGATCTTGCGGACAAACTCGTACTGCTTGATTTCGCGGCGCTTCATGGTTCCATTATCGCAAGAGAGTGTTTCGGGATGCGCAAGAGGAAGATGAAACCTGAGCTAAGGTTTTCAAACGACTGCGGGTGCGGTGTGAACTGGTTTGCCACTGGTGATTGATTCGGCCATGGCTGCGCCGACGCGAACGCTTTCGGCGATGCCGCGGTCTTCGGGATAGTAGAAGCAGGTGTCGGCGATCTGGAGGCCTGCGATGGGAGTTTGGACGGGCGGGATCTTGGCGAGGAAGCCGGGCTCGCAGATGGGCTGGCCGTGGCGGAGACGAGCGACTTTGGTGGCGACGATGTCCCGCGTTGTGAGTTTGGGATTGATACGCTGGAGGCACGCGAAGGCTTCGGCGATGAGTTCTTCGTCTGACGCAGAGAACTTGGGGTTGGTTACTGGCATGTAGAACGGCACGTAGAGGATGGTGTGGTCGCCGGCTTTGCGAAGGTTCGAAAACTCGATGACGCCGGGGATGTCGATGTCGGGCTCGGAGACGTTGACCCAGAAGTGCGAGGTGACGGAGCGAGTGAGCTTGAAGATGACGCAGATGACGCCGATGTTGTGGATGGCGTTGTAGCGATCTTTCCATTCCTGGGGGAGCTCAGGAACCATAGCGGAGACGAGTGGGGTTGGCGTGGTGCAGATGACGGCATCGGCGGAGTAGTGGCCGTTGGTGGTCTGGACGCCGGTGACGCGGCCTTGCTCGACAGTGATCTGCTGGACTGGGTTGCTAAGATGAACTCTTCCGCCAAGGGACTGAATGGCTGCGACGAGGGAGTTGATCAGCGTAATGGAACCACCTTCGATGTATCCGAGCTCTTCCTTGTTGATGCTCTTGCGGGAGCGGCCTACGCGACGGATACGCGTCCAGATCCATGCTGCGGAGATATTGTCAGCGTATTCGTAAAATTTGTGTGCGAAGAGCGGCTTCCAGAAGCGGTCGTAGTTGGCGGCTCCGGACCATCGAATGATCCAGCTCTTTGCGGATTCGTTTTCGATGGCAGGCCAGCGATTGCGACGGGTGCAGACGAAGGCGAAGAGCCCGTAGCGGAGCTTGTCGATGAGGCTCACACCGGGTAGTCGCAGAAGGGCGAGGGGGTCTCCCCACTGGTGAAGCGTATTGCCGGAGAAGAAGCCCATGGTGGTCAGCTGCCACACTAACTTGTCACCGATGCCAAGTTCTTTCATCAGGGCGAAGGTGGGGAGATCGTTGTGACAGACGAAGTGATAGAAGCGTTCGATGGAGATTCCGTCGAAGTCGAAGTGGCCTGCCATGCCGCCGGGTTCGGGTGATGCTTCGATGAGATCTACTTGATGGCCCAGTTTTACGGCTCGATAGGCGGCGGCCAGGCCCATGGCACCGGCTCCAATAACAACAACTCGCGACATCCAAAGGTCTCCGTAAAATTGGTAACGATAAAGAGAAACAAGGTGACAGTGGGAAGGTCAGGTAGTTTCCATGATACTAACAGCCGGAAGGTCAACGGGATGGCGGTTGCTCGTTGGTTGTCAGTGCCGGGGGCGGTTGCCTTGCTCCCAGGGTCGTGGGTTGACGGGGTCGTCCTGCCACTTTTGGCGGCGGCCGACGATATACATGACGGCTCCGAAGAGGAACATGAGCAGACCCCAGGTGAAGTTGAGGTTGATGCCCATCGATTTCTCGTAGATGTCTGCGGTGTGGCGGGTGATGAAGCCGTAGATGCTCATGAGGCCGCCGATGAGGAGGAAGATCAAGCCTAGGGGGATACGGATGTCGAGTCCCATGGTGCTCCTTATGGTTTTACGTTTGCTAAATGCAAAAGCAGTTCGCCTGCGGGGATGACAACAAGAAAGGCAAATACAACTGCAACAGCAAGTGTTAAGCGAAGACGAGGTTGAGAACGATGAGCATGGCGAGGACGACGAGGCCGAGGGTGGCGGGTTTCTGGTACCAGCTCAGATGGTTTTCGATGGGCCTGGGGGTGAGGGAGTAGACGAGGCCTACGAGCTCGGCCTCGGGGCGTGGGGTAGTGGCGAGCGAGACTGCCATCGTGACCAGAAGATTGACGGTGAAGGCGAAGATGGCGGTCCAGAAGTTCTGTGCCATATCGCTGGGGTAGTGGTGGACGATTGCGATCCAGCCACCGTGGATGCCGGGGGTCGCGTCAGCGGGGAGGGTGAGGCCGTGGTGGAGTAGGGCTGCGCCGGTGCCTGCGATCAATCCTGTAAATGCGCCGTGGCCTGTCGTCCGCTTCCAGAACATGCCTAACAGGAAGGTGGCGAAGAGGGGCGCGTTAACGATGGAGAAGACGAGCTGGAGCGCGTCCATGATGTTGTTGAAGTTGGTGACGAGGTAGGCTGCGGCGACAGAGAGCGCGACACCGCCGATGGTGGCCATGCGGCCCATCCAGAGGTAGTGGGCGTCGGTGCCGCGCTTGTTGATGTAGGCCTGGTAGATGTCGTAGGTCCAGACGGTGTTGAAGGCTGTGACGTTGCCGGCCATGCCGGACATGAAGCTGGCGAGGAGGGCGGTAAGGCCGAGGCCGAGGATCCCGGTTGGGAAGAAGTGGAGGAGCATGACGGGGATGGCGAGGTCGTAGTTATAGACGGGGTTGCCGCGGCTGTCCAGGACAGGCTGGCCAGTGACTGGGTTGGTCTTTTCGGGGATGATGCCGTGGGGATGCTGCTCGTCGAGTGGCAGGGGGGCCGTGCTGGGAGCTGCTGCATTGAAATGCAGGTCCTTCGGCTCCGCGCGTTGCGCTCCGCTCAGGATGACACTTTCGTTTTGTACGGCCGGTGTTCCCTGGCCTGCTCCGGCCATGTGGCTGGTGACCGTGACGGCGATGAGGCCGGGGAGGATGACCAGGAAAGGGAAGAACATCTTTGGGATGGCGGCGATGAGGGGGACGCGGCGGGCGGAGACCTCGGAGTCGGCGGCCATCGCGCGCTGGATGACGAGGAAGTCTGTGCACCAGTAGCCGAAGGAGAGGACGAAGCCGAGGCCCATGGCGAGACCGACCCACTCGACGCCGAGGGTGTTGGTGGAGGCGTGGGCCATGCCCCGCCAGGAGTGGGTCATGGTGGCGGGGAGGGTGCGCTTGATTCCCTGCCAGCCACCTACGTTGCGGAGGCCGATCCAGACCAGGGGAGCGAAGCCGGCGACGATGAGGAAGAACTGGAGGACTTCGTTGTAAATGGCGCTGGTGAGTCCTCCGAGGAAGATATAGCCGAGGACGATGATTGCCGATAAGAAGACTGAGACGTGGAAGATGTAGGCGTCGGGGATGACGCCGTGGAGGAGGCCGAGGGTCTGGATGAGCAGCGCCATCGCGTACATGGAGATGCCGGAGGAGAGCACGGTCATGATGGCGAAGGTGAAGGCGTTGACGGCGCGGGTCTTCTCGTCGAAGCGCATGCGGAGGTATTCGGGTACTGAGCGGGCTTTGGAGCCGTAGTAGAAGGGCATCATGAAGATGCCGACGAAGACCATGGCTGGGATGGCGCCTATCCAGTAGAAGTGGCTGGTGATGATGCCGTACTTGGCGCCTGAGGCGCCCATGCCGATGACCTCCTGGGCTCCGAGATTGGCGGAGATGAAGGCGAGACCGCAGACCCAGGCCGGGATGGAGCGGCCGGCGAGGAAGAAGTCATTCGAGGTGCGCATGTATCGCTTAAGGGCGAAGCCGATGCCCAGAACGAAGACGAAATAGACCAGCATGATGAGCCAGTCAATGATGGAAAGATTCACGGTAACCCTTGAAGTTCGAAGCGTTTTTAGTGCGGTTAATTATTTTGTGCTAGGGCCAACTGTAAATTGTTTGGGCCCTGTCTTCCAAATCCTGTAGGGAGGGATGGCCACAAAGGTTGTAGAAGTTATGGCGTAGTAAAGGGAGAAAATGTCCTATTATTGGCTAATTATTTCCAGAAGGTGGAGATGAAGTGCCAACGTTTTACCGAGATTTTGCATCCGAATGTGGAATTGGTCAGATCACCCGAGATTTTGCCTGACTAAGTTGTAGAAAGAGGCTCGATTTGGATTTGTTGATGAATTCTCCCCTGGAACAAGCGATCTCACGCATGCCAGCTACCATTCTTCTTATTGACGATAATGCTGTGCAGGCGGCCACCCGGCAGACGATTTTGAAGCGGGCTGGCTATTTTGTGATTGCAGCGCTGAATCCGACGCGGGCTTTGGATCAGATCGGGGCTGGGGAGTTCCCTGCAGAGATCGGGTTGGTGATTACCGACCACGTGATGCCAGGGATGAACGGGGCCGATTTTGTGAAGGCCTTGCGCAAGACCAATCCCACGATCCCGGTGCTTGTGATCAGCGGGCTGGAGGAGGCCGAAGAAGAGTATGTCGGCTTGAACGTGACGTTTCGGATGAAACCGCTGATGCCGGACCACTTGTTGGCGACGGTTCATGGGCTGATTCGGGACGGGAGCCACGACTCGGGGCAGCTGACGGCCCAGTAGAGCGTGTCCGGTAAACGACGGTTTATTGCTGATACGGTCTGCCCTTGAGAGAATAGGGCAGGGGAATTCATGCGACTGCATCCGATGCCGGAGTTTGGAAGTTTTACGCTGTTGCTGGCTCTGGCGCTGAGCGCCTACACACTGGTGATGGGCGGGGTTGCACTGTGGCGGACGCGGGGAATGGCGGCGGGCGTCGATGGCGGCGCGGGGCGGCTGGGTGAGACGGCGCGAAGGGCGGGGATTTCAAGTTTTGTGGCTTTGAGCTGTGCGGCGTTTGCGCTGGTGTGGGCGTCATTTACGAATGACTATTCGGTTTCGTACATTCTGCACCATACCAATCGAGATCTGAATACGGCTTATAAGTTCTCTGCCTTGTGGTCGGGGCAGGAGGGCTCGCTGCTGTTGTGGGCGTGGCTGCTAAGTGCGTATGGGTTTGTGTTGCGGATGCGGCACAAGGTGGATGTGCGGCTGTCGGCGTTTGCTTCGACGATTCTGGCAGGGATCCAGGTCTTCTTTTTGCTGCTGCTGAACTTTGCGGCTCCTCCGTTTGCGATTCAGCCGGGGCCAGTGGCGACGGATGGGTTTGGATTGAATCCGCTGCTGCAGTATCCGGAGATGGTGATTCATCCTCCGATGCTTTATTTAGGCTACGTCGGGTTCTCGGTGCCGTTTGCGTTTGCGCTGGGTGCGCTGATGATGCGGTATCCGGGGGAGAAGTGGATTCACATCACGCGACGCTGGACGATGGTGACGTGGTTGTTTTTGACGTGCGGGATTTTTCTGGGCGCGCACTGGGCTTATAGCGTGCTGGGGTGGGGTGGGTACTGGGGTTGGGATCCGGTGGAGAACGCGAGCCTGATGCCGTGGCTGACGGGGACGGCGTTTCTGCACTCGGTGATGATGCAGGAGAAGCGCGGGATGATGAAGAGCTGGAATGTGTGGCTCATCTTCTCGACGTTCATGTTGACGATTCTGGGGACGCTGCTGACGCGGTCAGGGATTGTGAGCTCGGTGCATGCGTTTGCGCAGAGTTCGATTGGTGATTGGTTTTATGGCTTCATTCTGATTGTGTTTGCGGTTTGCCTGTTTACGTTCTTCAAGCAGCGGGATCATTTGAAGAGCGAGAACCGGCTGGAGTCGCTGGTGAGCCGCGAATCGAGTTTTCTGTTCAACAATCTGATCTTGCTGGCGGCTTGCTTTACGGTGCTTTGGGGAACGCTGTTTCCTGTGTTGAGCGAGTATGTGCAGGGCACGAAGGTCACGATGGGGGCGCCCTTTTATAACCGCGTGAACCTGCCGATTGGATTGTTTCTGCTGTTTCTGACCGGGATTGGGCCGCTGCTGGCGTGGCGTTCGACTTCCCTGCGGTCGATTCGAAGGAACTTTATTTTGCCTTCGATTGCGATGAGCGTGGCACTGGTGGTGTGTCTCGCTGTGGGGGTGAGGCCTTGGGAGGCTGGCGACGATTGGCAGGCTACGCTCTTTTCGTTGGTGACGTTTACGCTGGCGGCTGGTGTGATTACGGCGATTGCGGCTGAGTTTCTTCGCGGAGCGAACGTGGTGGCGACGCAGACGGGGAAGAATCTCGTCGCTTCGACTGTGTTGCTGGTGCGAAGGAATACGCGACGGTATGGCGGGTATATCGTTCACTTCGGCATCGTGGTGATGTTTATCGGAATTGCCGGTGGCGCGTTTAATCAGTCGCACGAGCAGGAGATGGGCTTTGGCGATACGTTGAAGCTGGGACCGTATCGGTTGGTATGCAAGAGCTACACGCAGGACAGCAATAAGAACTACGACACGGAGTATGCCCTGCTCGATGTGTTCCGTGGGAGCAAGCAGATTACGCAGCTTGCTCCGGAGCGGCGGTTTTATCAGGCGAGCCAGACGTCTTCGACGATGGTGGCGCTGCACTCTACGCTGGCCAGCGATCTGTATGTGATCTATGAGGGAAAGAATCCCGATACGGATCGGCCGATCATCAAGGTGTTTTTGAATCCGCTGATGAACTGGATCTGGATTGGAGTTTTGATCGTGGTGGGGGGGACGTTCCTGGCGCTGGTGCCGAATCTTGCTCGGACGGCTGCTCGCGTGACCGCGGAGGCGCCGGTGATTGAGGCTGAGGTCCATCATGTTTGAGGGCTTCGTTGAGGGGTTCGTTGCAAGGTTGTCCTGCCGGACGGGCTCACTGCGCGTGAGGCGGGCACTTCGTGCCTTGTGTACCCCTTCGGTTTCAGCTCCCGTTGGTCGCTTTCGACGCTTTGCTGGTGCTGGGATGGTTTGTTTGCTGGCTGTGGTGATGCTGGGGGCGTCGCCTGATGCGCGATTCGAGAAGATGGGGCATGAGATGATCTGCACCTGCGGATGCGGCCAGATCCTGCTGGAGTGCAACCATGTAGGGTGTCCTGTTTCTCCGGTAATGATCAGTGAACTGCATGCGCAGATCGATGGAGGGGGAACGAATACTTCGATCTTTAATTGGTTTGCGGCGAAGTATGGGGCTATTGTGCTCGCGTCTCCGATTCGCGGAGGGTTCGACAACGTAGCGTGGGTTGCACCGATGGCGGTGTTTTTGCTGGCAACGATTGGGACGGGATTTCTGGTGCGGATGTGGTCGTCGCGGTCGAGACAACGTAGGGCGGCGGTGAGCTCGGCTGGAGTTGGGATCGGAAGTGATGCGATGCGCGAGCGGATTCGGCGAGAGACGGAGTACTGAGATGGGCATGATTGCAGGTGTGGTGCTGACGTTGGCGCTGTTCGGGTTCATCTTCTGGCCGGAGCGAAATCCTTTTGTGCAGGCGGATAAGACGCGGGTGGATTATCTGCGGGAGCGGAAGGATGTTATCTACGAGAACCTTCGGGACTTGAACTTCGAGTATCTGGCTGGGAAATATCCCGAACAAGACTATGCGGATCAGCGGGCGGGGTTGGAGGATGAAGCGGCGCGAGTGATTGCAGAGATGGATTCGCTTGAGGCTCGTGGTGATTTTGGACGACGAAGCCGAGCTTAGTGCGCCCCGCCGTATAACGAGTGGTCCGTTCTTGCTTCACGGTCATCGCAAAAAAACACACCTCCGAGTGCTCCGAATGAATCGTGGGCATGGATGATAACTTCCCTTCCCTGTTTCAATCGCAGATTGCATGGCGAGGGTTTGACGTAAACTTGACGGGTGAGCTTTCTATCCCCTTTCCTCCGACGTTCTGTTGTTGCTGCTGCGATGGTGGCAGCGTTTTCGAGCTTTGCCATTGCCGATTCGATCACCGGCACGGTTACAAATAAGACGACCAATAAGCCTGCGGCTGGCGATGACGTGGTGTTGATTCGTCTCCAGCAAGGTATGCAGGAGGCTACGCGGACCAAGACGGACGCGAAGGGCCGCTTTACGCTGGATGTGCCGGCGAACGAGAGCCAGGCGATTCACCTGGTGCGGGTGACGCATGATAAGGCGAACTATTTTCGGCCGGCGCCTCCGGGAACGCAATCGGTTGAGGTGGAGGTTTATAACGCTGCTGCGAAGGTGAAGGGTGTGAGCAGCGAGGCGGACGTGATGCGCCTGCAGACGGATGAGAGCGGGAAGGCGCTGCATGTGGTCGAGAATTTTTTTGTGAAGAACGAGTCGACTCCTCCGATGACTCAGTTCAGTGACAGGCCGTTTGAGTTTAATCTGCCGGAGGGTGCGGTGGTGGAGGGTTCGGCGGCTCTGGCACCGGGTGGGATGCCGGTGCAGGCTTCGCCGGTTCCGTTGGGAGAGCCGAATCACTATGCGTTTATCTTTCCGATTCGACCGGGTGAGACGCGGTTTCAGATTACGTACAAGTTGCCCTATAGCGGGAGCTTGAAGTTTTCGCCGCGGGTGATGATGCCGACGGACACGATCGCGGTGATGATGCCGAAGAGTATGACGTTCAAGCCGGGGCCGTCGGCTCCGTATACGCCGGTGACCGAAGAGACGACGGCGCAGACTTATGTTGCGCGGAGTGTGGCTCCGTCGCAGGCGCTGGACTTTACCGTGTCGGGGACTGGGCAGATGCCTCGAGATACTGGTGCTGCTGCGGCTGCGGGTGAGGGTGGACCAGCGACGGGGGATGCTTCGGCGCAGGCTGGTTCGGGTGGCGCTGCGGGTACTGCGGGTACGGCGGCGAGCGATACGCGGCCCGGTGGGGGGTTGGGGACGCCGCTCGATCCCGAGGGGACGAATGATCCGTGGGCGAAGTACAAGTGGTGGATTCTGGGTGGGCTTGGGCTGGTGCTGGCGGTGGGTGCGGGAGTGATGTTGAGGAATGGACCTGCGCCGGTGGCGAGTCCGGTTGGAGTGGGGGCGACGGCTGCTGGTTCGGATTCCCTGCTTGCGGCGATGAAGGAAGAACTATTTGCGCTGGAGACGGATAGGCTTCAAGGCAAATTGACCGAGAGTGAGTATGTTGAGCAAAAGGCTGCGCTTGAGGTGGTGTTGCGCAGGGCGCTGGCGCGCGGCGAACGGAGTGTGGATGCGTCTAATGTGGCGGGACCCGTAGTTTGAGGTGTTGGCGATGAATACGTTCAAGTCGACGTTGCTTCTGGTGTTGCTGACGGTGTTCCTGATCCTGATTGGGGATCGGTTTGGTGGACGCAATGGAATGGTGCTGGCGTTTGCCTTGTCGGTTGTCTTCAACTTTGTGACTTATTTCTTCTCGGATAAGTTGGCGTTGAGGATGTACAACGCACAGCCGGTGACTCGGGAGCAGTTGCCACGGGCGTATGCGGCGGTGGAGAGGTTGACGGCGAAGCAGGGACTGCCGATGCCAAAGATTTATGTGCTGCCGACGGAGTCGCCGAATGCGTTTGCTACGGGGCGGAGTCCGCAACATGCTTCGGTGGCAGTGACGCATGGGATTCTGCAGCTGCTGGATGATGAGGAGTTGGAGGGCGTTCTGGCGCATGAGCTGGGGCATGTGAGGAACAGGGATATTCTGACGAGCTCGATTGCTGCGACGCTGGCGGGCGCGATCACGATGGTGGCGCGGATGGGATATTGGGCTTCGCTGTTTGGTGGTGCTGGAAGCGGGCGCGAGAGACGCGGCGGGGGCGGGCTGAGCGGCCTGCTGATGATTATCGTCGCGCCGATTGCGGCTTCGTTGATTCAGCTCTGGATTTCGAGGACGCGTGAGTTTGAGGCTGATGCTACGGGCGCGGCGACGACCGGGAATCCGTATGCGCTGGCGCGGGCGCTGCAGAAGCTTGAGGATTACTCGAAGAGGATTCCGATGCAGGCTTCGCCTTCGAATGCGCATCTGTTTATCGTTGCGCCATTGCTGGGGAGTGGAGGAATTGGGAATCTTTTTTCGACGCATCCTCCCATGAAGGAACGAATTCAACGGTTGATTGGAAGGGATCACGTCTAGGATGCAGATTTTGCTGCGGGCCTTGCGGTTGTTTGCGATGGTGGCATGGGTGGGTGGACTTGGATTTTTTGCGTTTGTGGTTGCGCCGGTGGCGTTTCATAGTTTGCCGAGTGCGCATGAGGCTGGGATTGTCGTGGGGGGGAGTCTGCGGGTGTTGCACTGGATTGGGCTTGTGGGCGGCGCGATCTTTTATGTGGCGACGGGGCTGTTGTGGCTACGGGCCGGAGTGACGGCGAGAGTCGAGTTTGCGATCGAGATGATTCTGGCCGGGATGATGATGGCGGGAACGTTTTATTCGCAGTTCAAAATACTGCCGGCGATGGAGGTGGATCGGGCGCTGGCGGGTGGGGTGGTGGAGACGGCTCCGGTGGAAAATGCGGGGCGGGTGGACTTTGAAAGATTGCATAGGTTATCGGAGAGGTTGGAGGGGTTCGTGTTTTTTTGTGGGTTGGGCGTGGTGTTTGTGCTGTCTCGTGAGTCGCAATGAGAGACGGTAGAATCGTAAGAACATGAAAATCTGTGGTGTTGGTCTGTTGCGGCTGGGCGCGGCTGCTTTGCTTTGTGGGACGGATGGCGATGCGCTGAACATCGTCCTGAGGAGCTAGCGGTGTCGGCGCTGTGGTTGAGCCTGACGCTGGGTTTGGTGGCGGGACTGGCGGACTATCTCGGAGGTTTTTTGCTGGTGCGGCAGTCGCCTTCGGCGCGCGCGCTGCGCTACTTTGTCGCGTTGGGTGCTGGTTTCATGTTGGCGGCGGCTGTGCTTGAGATGATTCCGGAGGGGCTGCATGTGAATCCGCGGTTTGCTCCGCTGCTGATTTTGGTTGGGTACTGCGCGGTGCATCTGGTGGAGCATTCGCTGGTGCCACATTTTCACTTTGGGGAGCAGACCCATGAGCACGAGTTTATTGCGGCGAAGACGAGCTACTCGGTTCTGTTGGGATTAGCGACGCACACTTTTTTTGATGGCGTGGCGATTGGGTCGGGCTTTGTGCTGTCGCATTGGCTGGGATGGATTTTGTTCTTCGCGGTGTTTCTGCACAAAATTCCTGAGGGCTTTACAGTGGCGAGCGTGATGCTTGCCGGTGGAAGAGGCGCGGCGACGGCGCTGAACTCTGCGTTGTTTCTTGGGGCAACGACGGTGCTTGGTGTGCTCGTGATTAATCTCGAGCCCAGCTGGGTGCGGGTGGGGTTGCCGCTGTCGGCCGGGGTGACGATCTATGTGGCGGCTACGGATCTTGTGCCCGAGGTGAACCGCGAGCCGGGATTGCGAATGGCCCTGGTCTTCCTTGCAGGCGTGGTGGTGTTTTTTATTCTGCGCTTGTTGGGGCCAGGTTAGTTGCTGTGTGGCTGAGGAATTAGCTGGCGGGATCGAGAACGAGGGTCACAGTTGCGGAGTGTTGCAGGGCGTTTCCGGTTGGACCGGTGGCCGTACCGGTGACGGTGATGGTGTAGGTTTTCGCCTGACTGGTCAATGCTGGATCGGTCTTGATGCGGTCTCCACAGCCGCTGGCGAGTAGGAGAGTGATGCCGGCGATGGTAAGCAGGAAGAACCTTGTTGCGGTGCCGCGTTTGCGTGGATGGGCTAGACCGGCAATGGGGCTGAGCAGAAAGATTGCGGCGAGGAATGGCTGAAAGAGGCGGACGCGCTGATTGACGTTCGTCGCGGTGGTCTTCGGGGTTGCGATGGTCATGGTGAAGGTGTTGGGCGTACCGCCAGGGGGTAGATACGCGGGGCTGAAGGATGCGGTGGCGAGATTCGGCAGGCCGGTGGCGGCCAGCGTGATTGGACTGGATAGATTGTTCTGCATCTGGACGGCAAAGGTGAAGCTGGTGCTTGCGCCGGAGAGAATCGCCTGAGTGGTGGTGCCGGTTGCGGCGAGTGTGAAGTCGGGGTTTGCGGGTGGGGCCGTTCCGATTGTGATCAGTTGAGGGGCGGAGAGGCTGGGGTTGAAGTTCGCGCTTCCGTCATAGACAGCGGTGAAGTTGTGCGAACCCTGGGCGAGCGTGGTGGTGAGGAAAACCGCGTCGCCTAAGTTTGAGAGTGGGGTGGTGAAGAGGGGGCTATTGCCATCGAGCAAGGTGACAGAGCCTGGTGGGGTGCCGATGGTTGTGCTGGCGACGTGCGCGGTGAGGGTCACCGTCGATCCGGTGGTTCCGGTTGCTACGAGGTTGCTGAGCGTGATGATAGTGGCGGCTGGGTGGATGGTGATTGCTGCGGGTGAAGCGACAGCGTAGTTCCCTGCCGCTGAGCCTTTGAGGACGGGCGTGATGGGATAGCTACCGGCGGGTGAGCCGACCGTGGCGGTGGTGATGAACGTGGCGGTGAGATTTGCTGCGTCCTGGGGAAGGACGCCGGTGATAGTACCGCTCAGATTCGGAATCGGTTGTCCGTAGAGAAGGGAGATTGGCGCGATGGTGGCGGTGAGTTGCAGAGGGGTGATGGTCAGCGCCAGCGGAGGACTCTGTGCGGACGGATGGGTCTGATCGCCGGAGTAGGTTGCCGTGAGATTGTAAGCGCCGGCAGCCAGGGTTGAAGTCGAGAGAGTGGCGTTGTTGGAGACGAGAGGGGACGAGCCAAGGGTTTTAGATGTGGTGTTGACGGTTTCGAAAAATGTAACCGTGCCGATGGCTGGGCTGGTGGCGAGAGAGGCGGTGAGTTGCCCTGTACCGTAGGCGATAACGGAGGGAGCGGTGAGGTTGAGGACTCCCGCGGCGGTGACGCCGATACCTGCGATGGTGGTGATCGAGGTTGAGGTAGGTTGCGTTACGACCTGACGAATGCGCTGATTGCCGGTGTCGGAGAGGGTCAGGTTGCTCGCGGGCGAGAGTGTTGTTGCGGTAGGACTGTCGAGCGAGGCGGCGGTAGGAGGACCGTTGTCGCCGGCGAAGGCCTGGGTGCCATCGCCAACAACGGTTGTGATGATTCCGGTAGTGGCATCGATACGGCGGATGCGATGGTTGGCGGTGTCGGCGAGGTAGAGGTTGCCGGCGGAGTCTGAGGTGAGGCCGTGGGGGAGCGCCAGGTTGGCAGAAGTCGCGGCGGTGGTGTCGCCGGAGAAGCCTGGTGAGCCGGTGCCGGCGATGGTGGTGATGACGCCGGTCTTGGCGTTGATTTCGCGAACGCGATGGTTATGGGTGTCGGCGAGGTAAAGATTGCTGGAGGCGTCCAACGCGATGCCCGTGGGGGAGTCGATGGCAGCAGATGTGGCCGGACCGGTGTCGCCGGAGAAGCCTTGTGTGCCATTGCCCGCGATCGTCGTGATGATGCTGGTGGTGAGGTTGAGCTTGCGGATGCGGTGATTGCCTGTGTCCGCGATGTAAAGATTGCCGGAGGAGTCGAGCGTGAGAGCAGTCGGGAGGCTGAGTTGGGCGGATGTGGCAGAAGCGCCGTCTCCGGAGAAGCCGGAGGTGCTGCCGGCGATCGTTGTGATGACGCCTGTGGTGAGGTTGAGTTTGCGGATGCGTTGGTTGTGTGTGTCAGCGATGTAGAGATTGCTTGCCGTGTCGAGGGCTAAACCCTGCGGGGAGTCGAGCGTTGCAGAGGTGGCGGGGCCGAGGTCGCCTGAGAAGCCCTGGGTGCCGGTGCCAGCAATGATCGTAATGTTGCCGACTGTGTCGACCTTGCGGATGACGTGGTTGCCTGTTTCTGCGAAGTAGAGGTTGCCAGTTGCGTCAAAGACGATGGCAGACGGAAGAATGAGGGGAATCGTCAGTGCGGAGACCGAAGCGGTCTGGGCGGAGAGTCTGGGGAGATAAAGGAGGCAGAGAAGAAAGAGGGCAATCCCGCGGACATCGTATTTGGTGCGGGGAGAATGCGGGAGGCTCTGCTTACCCATGAGAAATCGTCAAATGCATTGTGCGGAGAAGATGGGCTGGATAGTGTTTGCGCAACTGCTCTTACTTTACCGGAAGAACCAGTGCTGTTATCGACGCCGAGACCAATGAATATGGATCGGTCAATTACGGGGTGAATGAAGAAGACCCCGGAGGAATGACTCCGGGGTCTCTTGTGGTTCGGTCAAGCGTTGGGTTAGGGAATGGTCTGGAAGCGGCCCTTCTGCAGACCGAGTGAGTAGGGCTGGAAGATCGGTACACCAGCGCCGACGATCTCGGTGACGAAGTTGATGCCGTCGCCTGCAACCCAGACGTTTCCTGCCTGATCGACCGCAAGAGCACGGCCGCCGGTAAGGTAGGAGGCATCCTTCTGGAAGCCGGTGGAGGGTGAGAGACCCAACGCCGCGCCATTCGTGCTTCCCAGTTCGCTCACGCTCGTATTGCCGGTTGCGTTGTTCGGAATCCATACGTTGAGACGACCATCCACTGCGATCGAGGTGGGAGTTGCGATTCCGATGGTTCCCGGAGTCGTGAAGGGGAAACTACCGAGCGGGACGTAGTTACCGCCAGAGAGGGTGAGGGCGGTGATGGCACCGCTGTCGACGGCAGAGACATACAGATTATTTTGCGGTCCGAGCGATATGCCGTAAGAGTTGCCGCTGGTTGGGATTGTGGAGGTAACAAACCCGTTGAGGTAGCCTGGTGCGGTTGGCAGGGCACTTGGCGAAACTTCAGCCACCGAGGTGGTTCCAGAGGTGACGAAGATGTTGCCCTGGATCGTGACGTTGCTACCATTCTTCTGATAGTCCGGCATGAGCCGCACCGGGTTGGGACCAACGGTGTTGGAGATCTGAATGGGGGCAATGGCTGCGGTCGCGCTTGCACCGCCCGGGATTTGATAGAGGGAGCCAACGCCACCGTTGACAGCAGTGAAGTAGATGTTGCCAAGGCCATCTGCAGTGACGCCGATGGGAGTGACTGTGGCAGGGAAGGCAAGAGTGTTTCCGTTACTGTAGCGGTAGAGGCTTGTGCCTGAGCCAGTCCAGACATTGCCCAAGTTGTCGACGGTTGCTCCGCCGAGAGAGCTGCCAGTGCCCTGGAGGACGCAGGTGAGGGGAACACCAGCTCCGCTGATCTCGGAGAGATTGCCGCCGCCGGTGGCCTGGACGTTGTCGATCCATACGTTATCCGCAGAGTCGATATTGATGTCGATGGGCGAGTTGATGAATGAACCGGAGGCGCTGCCGCAAGTGTTGGTGCTTGCGTAGCTGATCGCGATGGTCCAGTCCGTGGGCTGGGTGGCGAGTGCCGGCTGATATGGGCCGCTGACTCCACCAGCGAGACCGAAGATGGTGCCGATGTTTCCAGAGCCACCACTTGTAGGATTCGAGAGCAAGTAATAGATGGCCTGAAGGGTGTCGATCGCCTGAGGGAAGCTTGCGGTAGTGAAGTTGGCCGTGTAGGCGGTGTTCGGAGGTGTTGCCGAGGTAAAGAGCGTGGTGCAGGCCGGAGTGGCATTGTTGGGGCCATTGATGCATGCGGACAAGATGTTGGCCAGGAGGTTGACTTTGCCGGGCTCGGGCGTCGCTGTGACGGAGACGCTTGGATCAACGTTGCTTCCGCTGGCAGCGATGGTCGTGGAGGTGACCGCGGTGCCTGCAGAAGGATCGGCCAATAGGGCGATCGTGGCTGGTAATTGAGTTACGATGTTAGACTGCTGACCCGTGCCGTCGAAGATGATGGAGTTCTTGATTCCGCTGGCGGGCACGGGATTGAAGAACTGTTGAACCGCAGCCATTGTGGCTACCGTGGTCACTTCTGTCATGTCGACGTGATTGGCCGCGGTGAGTTCCAGGCAGTTGCCATAGACCGAGATGAAGGCTGCGGCGGTATTGGTCTGCGTTGAGTCACCGTTGTTCTGAGTATTTCCGCCTGTCGAGATCACGTAGACCAGTGGGTCGAAGCCTAAAGGGCAGGAGAAGGTGTTTCCGGTATTGGGGTCGCCGTTGGTGGCGTCCTTGCTAAAGGCGAAGGAGCCTGCAGGGTCGGTCGTCGTCGTAGCGGCGAGAACGGCTGGCGTTGTGCTGCCTTTTAGTCCGGAGAAGTACAGGTTGACGGTTGCGCCGATGACAGGTTGATTGCCGCCATGGATCTTTCCGCTGAGTGTGGCAGCGTGGCCGAGAGGGGTTGGGTTCGAAGCCGTCGTCGCCATATTGGCGCAACCGGCTGTGAATACCGCGCTCGAAGCCATAAGCGCGAGCAGATTTCGCTTTGAGCCCGTCAGCCGGGCGAAAGAATTGCCAATCATGGGTGTTCCCTCCGAAGATGGTAGTGCGGTTGCTGTTCAAGGTAGATCCGAAGCGACAAGTTGTGCTGACCAGCGGGACAACGTCAGATTAAAAGTGAGACAGGCTGGGGGAAAAGGTATCGAATTGCCAGGTCAAAGCAAAAGCTCTAATAGAACATCTGGAACATCCTTCGATAACGGAGCTTCTTCGGGAAGGAAGGCCCCTGTGGGGAGGACAATTACCGGAAAACTGAAAACTTCTCGACATCTCAAGATGGAGCATAACCGAGGTTGGCCATTCTGTTGCTAAATAAGTCGTGACACTTTTGGGTCATTGGTACGGCGCAGGTTGGAAGTGTGGACCGCGGAGGCGGTGTTTTGCAAGGGCTTTGACTGCCGCGATATGCAAGTAATTGCAGCTTCCGAATAGCGGGCTAATTGGTTCCATTTGGTTAATGACGGCCAAGAACCGACACCCGGATGACAGAACTGATCCAGGTAAGCGATCAGGTATTGAAGACCTGGCATAGTCAGTGCCCCCTAATTTTCGGACAACTTTCAGTAAAGAAGGCTAATCTATCCCAGTAGAGTGCTTCGCCAATCAGATCATTGCGACCGGAGAAAGACCATGCGTTTGAAAACGATGTATCTCGCAGCAAGCTTAGCCCTTTCGTCGACCCTACTTTTGAGCGGATGCAAGAGCTCAACGCCTGCTCCAGCTCCGGCTCCGACACAAAGCCAGAACCCTGATGGAACACCGGCAGCTCCAAACTCGTCGAGCGCGGCTACGGCCCCGGCAACTCCTGCAGTGTCGCCGACAACCGGGGTACCGGCTGTGCCACCACCGCCTTCCGATCAGGCAATGACTGCGGCTCCCGGGCAGGCGATGACTGCGGCTCCTGTCGCCCCACCGCCTCCTCCTCCGCCGGTGAGGATTACGGCTCCCGCTGGAGCTACGGTTACGGTGACGGTGACCGAACAGCTGAGTGCGAGCCATAACAATGTCGGCGATGGATTTACCGGCGTGTTGGCCGCTCCAGTGAAAGCTTCCGGCGGCGGAACTGTATTCCCCCGTGGGGCACACGTTGTCGGCACGGTAGTGGCTGCGAAGGGTCGCGGTAAGTTCAAGGGGGCGGGTGCGCTCGGTATCGCTGTGACCTCTATTTCGGGAATGTCTGTCAGCACGAGCTCCTACGAGAAGGAAGAGAAGGGTAAGGGAAAACGGACCGCCGGGTTTATAGGCGGCGGTGGGGGTGGTGGTGCTCTGATTGGAGGATTGGCTGGCGGCGGCAAGGGTGCGCTGATCGGCGGTCTGATTGGAGCTGGCGCTGGAACGGCTGGTGCGGCGTTCACGGGCAACAAGGATGTTGTGATTCCGTCGGAGTCCACCGTGACCTTCCACCTGACGGCGCCGGTCACGGTTACGGCGAGGGCGAGGGAGCCGAGGGAATCAGATACAGCTCTGCCTCCACCTCCTCCGCAACAGTAACTTTAGCTGTACGGCACCTGCTCCTTCTTTGGGGCAGGTGTTTTTTTTGCTGCGACGATGTTGGGAGAGCGCAGGCTGCTGACGGTAGACTTGTGAGATGCGGCTCAATCCTGTTTTTTTGTTGTCTGCGACCGACGTCGCGCACTTCCCTTCTGAAGCGAAGACGTATGGAGCGCCTGAGGTGGCGTTCCTGGGGCGTTCGAATGTGGGCAAGTCCTCGCTGATTAATTCACTGCTGGGATCGCAGGAGGCAAAGGTTTCGTCAACGCCGGGACGAACGCGGGCGATCAATTTCTTTGCGTTACATGAGGGTGCGGGCGACAAGATGAAGATTCGGCCTACGTTGATCTTCGCCGATTTGCCTGGATATGGTTACGCGAAGATCTCGAAGTCGATCTCGGCGGAGTGGCCCTCGTTTATTGAACCTTATCTTGCGGAACGGGAGACGCTGGCGCTTTGTATCTGCCTGGTGGATACGAATATTCCGCCGCAGGAAAGTGATACTCAATTGATTACATATTTCAAGCAGACGCAGCGGCCGTACCTGGTGGTGGGAACCAAGGCGGATCGGCTGTCGAATAATCAGCTGGCGAAGTCTATTGCTGTTTTGAAAAAGGCCCACGAAGTTGAGGAGATTCTTCCGGTTTCGGCTAAGACGGATGTGGGGACGAAGATGCTTTGGGCGAAGATGATGGAAGTGGCGGAGTAGCTTTTTCGAACTGTCGCATCTGCAGGCGGGTGTATCTTGGCTTCAAACAGCGAATGCCTGAATCGAAGGCGCGCAGAACTGTGTAGAGTTGACAGTTGGGTCGGCCTGATATCAGATGGCGCCGATCCGTTTTCCGGGCCAGTCGTATGTCGAACATAATACAAACGTGAAAATGAGAAGGAAAAGACATCTATGACGACGAAAAATCTTCTATCGATCAGCCTGGCATCAATTTTGATTTTGACTGGCGTGTCTCGTGGTCAAAGTTCGGCGCAAACACCCTCCAACCCACCGGCCCAGAACACGGTAGATCAGGACGTTGATTTACTCAGGAAAGATATTCGCTCTCAGAAGAAACAGATTATTGCCGCGAATCTTCAGCTGAGTGATGCCGAGGCAGTGAAGTTCTGGCCTCTTTATGACCAGTACACGGCAGAGTTGGTAAAGATCAATGATGCGAAGTATGGGGTCATTAAGGAATATGCCAACACCTTCAACAGTTCGCTCACGGATGAGCATGCCCTGGCATTGACTAGCAATTTGCTGACAGTCGATGCGCAGGCTGCGCAGTTGCGACTGAAGTACGTCCCGATCTTCAGCCAAGTAATCTCCGGCAGAAAGACCGCCCTATTTTTCCAGATGGATCGGCGTCTGGTTATGCTGATTGACCTGCAGCTAGCGTCGCAGGTTCCTCTGGTCCAACCTTAGGATGAGCAGGCGGGTATCTCGTTAAAGACAGAGGCGGCAGTGAAGAAGGTCTTCACAGCCGCCTTTTGTCGTCGGATTTCGACGTGAGGCTAGTCGCCGTAGTAGTCGAGGCCGAGGTGAGTGATGAGGTCTTCGCCCATGATGTGACGGAGGGTGTTCTTCAGCTTGATGTGCTGGATGAAGAGATCGTGCTCTGGGTAGACGCCGGGTGCGGAGTCGGGATCTTTGAAGTAGAAGCTGAGCCACTCCTGAATACCGAGGCCACGCAATAAGGGTGTTCGAGCGGCGAGGTCCATAAAGAGGATCAGGTCAAGGGCGAGAGGTGCGGCGAGGATGGAGTCGCGGCAGAGGAAATCTACCTTGAGCTGCATGGGATAGCCGAGCCAGCCGAAGATGTCGATGTTGTCCCAACCCTCTTTGTTGTCGCCGCGAGGTGGGTAGTAGTTGATGCGGACCTTGTGGTAGAGGTCCTTGTAGAGGTCGGGGTGGAGTTCGGGCTGGAAGATGTGCTCGAGGACGCCGAGCTTCGAGACTTCCTTAGTCTTGAAGGAGTCAGGATCGTCGAGGACTTCGCCGTCGCGGTTGCCGAGGATGTTGGTGGAGTACCAGCCGGCGACGCCGAGGTTGCGGACCTTGAAGGCGGGGGCGAGGACGGTTTTGATGAAGGTCTGGCCGGTCTTGAAGTCCTTGCCGCAGATGGGAGCGTTCATCTTCTTCGAAAGCTCTTGCAGCGCGGGAATGTCGACGGTGAGGTTTGGTGCACCGTTGGCGAACGGGATGCCTTCCTTAAGTGCGGCCCATGCGTACATCATCGAGGGGGAGATGCCGGGGTCGTTGTCGACGAGGCCCTGCTCAAAAGCTTCGAGGGTCTGGTGGACGGCGGTCTGCTCGAGGTAGATTTCGGTGGAGCCGCACCAGATCATGACCTGGCGGTCGGTCTTGGTTTTGAACTCGGCGATGTCGTTGCGAATCTGGTTGGCGAGGTCGCACTTGTTCTTGCCGGTCTTGACCTTCTGGCCAGTGAGGCGCTTGACGTAGTGCTGGTCGAAGACGGCGGGCAGAGGCTCGATGGACTCGAGGAAGGGACGCATCTGTTCGAGTTGGTCGCGGTCGAGGACCTGCGCGGTCTTGGCTGCGTCGTAGAGATTGCCGCCGAAGATGTCCCAGCCGGTGAAGACGAGATCGTTGAGGTCCGCGAGGGGGATGAATTCTTTGATGAGTGGGCTGCGTGCGTCGGTACGTTTGCCAAGGCGGATGGTAGCCATCTGCGTGGTGGAACCGATGGGTTTGGCGAAGCCGCGGCGAATAGCTTCTACTCCGGCGATGAGTGTGGTGGCGACGGCTCCCATGCCGGGAATCATGACGCCTAGTTTTCCAGTGGCAGGCTTGATGGCTGCCGCGTCTTGCGCAGCGGATGCTGGCTTAGCGGCCGGGGGTGTAGACATTCTTGGCGGTACCCTTCTATCGTGCGATATTCCGTGTAATGCGGACTCTTTAGTATCGCTTAGCGGGAAGGGTGGCGGCAAATGGGGTGGCGCGAGGGTATGCGATACGGAGTACCGAGTGCGACCGCGTCTGCATTAGAATCGTTCGTATGACCGACGTAGCTGTTGCCCTCGCTTCGCCCGATGTACTGGCACGCGCCCGGAAGATTAAGCTCTTCCTGATGGACGTGGATGGCACCCTTACTGATGGTGGCGTATGCCTGATTTCATCGACTTCCCCTGATGGTTCGGCGGCCGTGTCCGAAATGAAGGTATTCAACGCCCAAGATGGGCAGGGGCTTTCGCTTGCCCACACGATGGGAATTCAAACAGGGTTCATCACTGGTCGGTCCTCACCCGCTGTAGCCAAGCGCGCCGAGGAGCTGAAGGTCACTTTTGTCTATCTGGGACAGGCGAAGAAGACAGAGGCTTTCGAGGAGTGCATGCGAAAGGCTGGCGTGACGGAAGAAGAAGTCGCATATATGGGCGACGATTTGCCTGATATTCCTCTGGCACGGCGTGCCGGGCTGGCGGTGTGCGTGGCCGATGGAGTACCCGAGTTGCGAGCAGTCTGTCACTTCACTACTCGGCGACTTGCGGGGCGAGGCACCGCGCGCGAAGTGATAGAACTCATTTTGAAAGCACAGGGGCGCTGGGAAGAGGCCGTGCCGCTAGCGCTTGCGTAGTACATCGGGCTGGCCGTTTCGATTTCTGATCTCGCCGTGTTTGTGGACGAATCGACCGCGACTGTTCCCTCGAGCTAGTTGCTGCTCGAATCTGCGGCTGGCGCAGTGGCCTTGTCCCGATAGTACGTCGGTTTCCATCGCAACAGGTTGGCGGCCGACTTGCACGGTGTCATCCAGAATAGGGTCGTCAGATAGAAGCGATTCTTAACATGTTCATGGATCTTCGGCATGATGTAGCGGTCGATCGCATCCTCACCAACATTCCAGCCAAATCCGTACACAGGTGTGATGACGAAATCCTGAAATCCTGTTTCATTGGTCGTGCGGCCAAGATGGGCGACATAATAGGTATTTCGCCCGCTGTTGCCGATCGAAGCTTCACTCACCGGCCCGACTTTCCATTGAGCGCTATACACCGCAGAGTACGCCATCGCCTTCAGCCTGCTCCGCCAGTAATTTCCGTTGTTCTCGAACACAAGCGCGCGCGCCTTCGGGTCGTTCTGTTCAAAGATGCTGCTGACAATTGCGCCCATCATCGGATGGCCGACGTCATGCACGATGAAGGTCGTATCGTCCGACCATTGATACCAGCGGTAGTGCTCAACGCAGAATACGTACGTGGACCAATAAGGATTTGTTGTAAGGTCGTGCCGGGTTTCGGAGTCCAACAGAATGTTGCCCGAGTGCTGCGCCGTAAGAAACTCGAACGACTGCCCCAGTATTGGCCACCAGTGCACCTTGCAGGCCTTTCCGCGGATTCTACCGGTCTCGCATCCCTCGGTCAGCTGCTCTCGGGCGATCTCCTTCTCTGTCGCCGGTGCAGTCGCGGTTGACTCAATGCCCGGATTATCGCTGACTCCCTCGTATCGAAAGTTGGTCACCCTCGCAGTCGAAATTAGGGCGGGAAACGGGGCATCGGGCAGGGGTTGGACCGACGCTGTTCCTTCGGTCAGCTTTGTCTTAGGCTCGGCAGGTTCGCGAGCACCCGCAAAGGCAATGGAAGTGCCTGTCAGAAGAAAAACACCGAACGTTCCAGGCAGTGAACTGAGAAGGCATCTGCGAAAGAGGGATCGGGTCAAGTGAGCTCCGAAGGTTGGGGGACGCGAGCTGGGGAGTGCAATGTTCGAGCGCGAAGGGACGAGATCAAGAGGCGCAGCCGAGCGTACTCGACGAGACTCATCAAAAGCAACGCTAAATTTGTCGGCAGTGTGTTACGTGTTCGAAAGGTTAATGCCGCCATTCTAGGCTTGCTCAGCCTCTTCGCGAACAGCTATAGTGATGCGCGATCCATAGTGAACTGCAAGGGGAGTAGCAGAATCCGCGCCTGCTTTCTACACTTCGTGCTTTGCTTTGCCCTGCTCCTGACTGCTTCGGCAACGGGGCGGGCGCAGTCGTCGACGGCAGGGTGGCAAGTCGTAAAAACTATTAAGTCAGGCAGCTCGATCCGAATCACCCTGAGCAAAGAGAAGTTTTTTTGTTCCTTTGACTCAGCCGACGAGAATGGTTTGGTCTGCCACAAGAGAAAAGCTGGCGTTGAGCATTCAATCTCGCTCCAAAGGGATGAAATCCTGCTTATCCGTGCACGGAACGCGACCGCATCGATCATCGGTGGAACGCTTATTGGAGCAGGTGTCGGTGCAGGGATCGGCGCCATAGTCGACTCCGGGATCAAGAACCCTGAGACTACGAACAACGCGAAGTTCACGGGCGGTCTGGCCCGCGCCGGCGGTCTCTTTGGAGCTTTGATGGGCCTTGCCACGGAGTTCGTGCCGGGCAAGTTGCTTTATCGAAGCGAGATTCAACATCGTTGAAGGCAGCTTGGCTGGTTCAGCTCAGGATCGAAATTTCTGTTTACAAACGGTAAACCGTAATTCCTAAGCGGGTTCGGTGCGGATGCGGTTTTTCCAGTGGGAGACTACGAACCAGATGAAGCCGAGGATGATGACGGCTTCTACGCCGAGGTGGAAGCGGTGGAAGATCTCTTTGAAGCGGGGGTTGGTGTTCCATGTTGCGCCCAGCTTCATGCCGATGTAGGCGAGGGCGTAGCACCAGGGCCAGGAGCCGATGAAGGTGTAGATGTGGAAGCGGAGTTGGTTCATCTTCGCGACACCGGCGGGGAAGGCGATGAAGGTGCGAACGATGGGGAGCATGCGTCCGATGAGCACGGTGATGGAGCCGTATTTGGCGAAGAAGTGATCGACGAGATCTAGGTCGCGACGGCTAAGGAGCATCATGCTGCCGTAGCGTTCGACCATGGGGCGCCCGCCCTTTGCGCCGACCCAGTAGGCGGGGATGGAGCCGAGGTTCGATGCGAGAGAGGCTACGGTGGCGAGGATGATGAGCTGGAGTTGGGTGTGTGCGAGCGCGTAACCCGCGAGCGGCATGATGACTTCGGAGGGAATGGGGATGCAGGCGGATTGGATGGCCATGAGGAGGACAACACTGGCGTAGCCGCCGCTGGCGATGGCGCCGATGAGGAGGGCGATGATCTTCTCTGACATGTAGGTGCAGTATACGAGGTGAGGGTTAGGGGCGGATGAGCTAGCATGGAAGAGTCAGGAGATTTGCACCATGTCAAATACTGTTACTGAAGCGGGAACCTCGATCTCTAGTGAAACTGCGGCGGCTGCACCGACGACGGGACGGCCGGCGAGCAGCTACGGGGCGGCACCACACGATCCGTCGAAGCCGGCGGTGAAGCGGCAGATTGTCTGCTTCAGCTTCTATAAGGTGATGCCGGAGTGGCGGAGACTGCCTGCGGACGAGAAGGCGAAGCATAAGGCGGCGTTTGTCGATGTGCTGACGAAGTGGAATAAGCCGGGAGAGTTTGTTTCGTTGACGTACTCGACGATTGGGACGCGGGGCGATGTGGATATGTGCGTCTGGTCGATTGGGTATGGCGTGGATGAGTTGAATGAGATGCGTAGTGAGCTGATGCGGACACCGCTGGGAGGGTATCTGAACTCGCCACATAACTTTCTGGCGATGACGAAGCGTTCGCAGTATCAGATTGATCGTCCGGATGAGAGTGAAGGCGAAGGACGTGGTGCGATTCGTCCGGGTGGGCAAAAGTACATCTTTATCTATCCATTCTGGAAGACGCGGCCCTGGTATCTGCTGCCAGCGACGGAGCGGAAGCGGTTGATGGATGAGCATATTCGCATTGGACTGATGTATCCGCGAGTGAAGCTCAATACGACTTACTCGTTCGGGATCGACGACCAGGAGTTTGTGGTGGCGTTCGAAACGAATTTTCCGGAGGACTTTCTGGATCTGGTGCAGCAGCTTCGGGAGACTGAGATCAGCATGTATACGCTCGAGGACACACCGATCTTCAGTTGTGTGCGCGTTCCGCCGGCGGAGATGCTGGACCGGCTGGGTTAGAACGCATGGCGAAGACTACCGTTGTTCGAACTGCTGCGAAGGCTAAGGCTGTGGTTGGGGCGAAGGCGCGGGCGATTGCGAAGTCCGAGCCGGTGGCGGCTAAGAAGAAGGCTGGGAAAACGGCGAACCCGCTGGCGCCGGAGCGGGTTGCGGCGATTCTGGATGCTCTGCGGAAGACTTATCCGGGAGTAGTTTGTGCGCTGACCCATAAGAACGCGTGGGAGCTGACGGTGGCTACGATTCTGTCGGCGCAGTGTACGGATGTGCGAGTGAATCTGGTGACGCCTGCGCTGTTCAAGGCGTTTCCTACACCGAAGGCGATGGCTGCGGCTTCCCTGCCCGAGCTTGAGGAGTTGATTCGGACTACAGGATTTTTTCGGAATAAGGCGAAGTCGATTCAAGGTGCGGCGCGGGTGGTGACCGAGGAGTTTGGGGGGAAGGTGCCTCAGACGATGGAAGAGATTTTGACGCTTCCGGGGGTGGCTCGGAAGACGGGGAATGTGGTGCTGGGGTCGTGGTACGGGATTGCTGTGGGAGTGGTGGTCGATACGCATGTGATGCGGCTGTCGAAACGGCTGGAGTTGACCAAAGAGAGTGCGCCGGAGAAGGTGGAGCGGGACTTGATGAAGATCATTCCGCAGGATCGGTGGATCGCGTTTTCGCATGAGCTGATTCATCATGGGCGGCAGATCTGCGTGGCGCGAAAGCCTCGGTGCGTGGATTGCACGCTGGAGAGGCTTTGTAACTCTGGGGATAAGACGTGGAGTTCTCACTAGGTGCTGCTTGGTTCGCCAAAGAGTGCGTGGCGTAGCGGCTTGCCTGAGGACTGCCAGCATTTGATGGTCTCGTAGACGAGGACTGTCGCGTAGGTCACTGCGATCCAGAGACAGACTTCTTCAATCGGAAGCGCTCCCCATGCGGTGATGCGAATTCCTAACATTTGCTCGCTGCGAAAGTTCCACCAGCCGTACGGGATCGCGAGGGTTACTTCCCATAGAAGGCTTATCAACAGAATGAAGAACGCTGCGAAGCTGAAGGCGCGCCAGTTGATGACGGGACGGGCCGATGGAAGTAACGCGGACGATGGGACGAGCGCAGTGAGGGAGAGAAAGATGAAGTAGCCGGGAAAGCCGACGGGCTCGTTTGAGAGATGGCGCTTGTAGAGGATTGCTCCTGCGATGAGGATCACGGCCAAGAGGATTGATTCGGGATGGAGTTTGAGAAGCCGTTGGAACTGTCGTCGCTCAACAGCCTCGCCGTGAATGTTGTAGGCGGCGAGCCAGTACTGATCGAACCAGATGTAGATGAGGAGAATGCATAGAAATCCGGTTAGGTAGAAGGCGTACTCTTCGATCGGGACCGGATCGCCTAGAGCTGGGGCTTTGACTCCTAGGGTGGCGCCTGCGTTGGGGAAGACGAAGAAGTACCTGGCGAAGAAGAAGTCGAGGGCTGCGCCGATGGGAAAGAGGAGAGCGATGGTGCACCAGAAACTTTTCTTTTCGATTCTGACTCCTTCTGATGGGACAAACCAGAGGGCGATCACGAGGATGGGGACTACGAAGAGTAGCGTGCTTACGGTGTAACCGTAGGGGGAGGAGTACGGATTCGTCGCCGTTGCGGGCTTCAGCGCGGAGAGATGTACCGTGTGGAGAGTGAGGGCCGCGGGCAGAACGATCATCGCCAACATTGCGACTACGAGAAGAGAGCTGAGGCGCGGTGAGCGAGATGGATTACGCATACAGCCTGCTTTCTGCGCCATCGGAGTGTAGGGGCCGCTTGCGAAGTCTGAAACAGGAGCAGCGATGATGCTAATCGGATGGGCGAAGATGGTCGAGGAGTGATTGCACCAGCGAGGGGATGGTGGCTTCGGCGGCTTCGAGGGTCGGCTCGTAGCCGAATTCGCGGAGGGCTTGGCTGGTAATGGGGCCTATGGACGCGAGAGCGATGTTCGGTGGGAGCGTCTGGTTGGCGGTCTCAAGGAGTGTGATGAGGTTGCGGGCTGTCGAGGCGCTGGTGAAGGTGATGGCGTCGGGATAGTTTGCCGGGGTGCTGAAGAGGGCTTGAAGTGCGGAGATGGAGTCGGGGGGGATTTGGTTTCGGTAGGCTTCGGCGATGGTGACGATGGCTCCGGCGGCGGTGAGGGCTTCGGGGATTGTGTCGCGGGCTTCGGCGGCGCGGATTAGAAGGAAGGATTTGCCAGGGGCTTCGGGGAGGAGCGCTTGGGCGAGAGATTCGGCGATGTACTTCGGCGGGACTAGATCGACTGTGAGGCCGATATTGTTGGCGGCGCGCAGGGTTGCGGGGCCGATGACGGCGATATGTTTGGGGAGTTGGGTGAGGCGCTGGAACTGGGCACGGTGGTGGAAGGCTTCAACGGCGTTGGCGCTGGTGAAGACGAGCCAGTCGTAGGTGCGGAGACAGGTTAGTGCGGCGTCGAGTGGGGCGTAGGTTTCGGGAGGGGCGATCTCGATGGTGGGGATAAGGATTGGGGTCGCGCCGAGGGCTTCGAGTTGAGCGGCGAGGTCGGAGGCCTGGTGGCGGGTTCGCGTGATGAGGATGCGTTTGTTGGTTAGGGTTGGCATCCTTGGGATATTGTATGTTGTCTTTCTCCTGTCCCTCGGCAGCTAATGACTGCTATCCTTGCCCGCTATGAATTTGACCCTGCATCGCTGCTTGAGGTTGAGGCCAGAGGAAGACCATCGATGAGAAAGCCAAACCGGAGCTTCTGGCAGATATGGAACATGAGCTTTGGCTTTCTGGGGATTCAGTTTGGCTGGGGTCTGCAGATGGCCAATATGAGCGCCATCTACGAGTACCTGGGAGCGAGGGCGGATCAGATTCCGATTCTGTGGCTGGCTGCTCCGCTGACAGGATTGCTGATTCAACCGATCATCGGGCACGCCAGCGATAACACGTGGGGACCGCTTGGACGACGGCGTCCATACTTTCTTGCGGGAGCGATACTCAGCTCGCTGATGCTGCTTTTGATGCCGAACTGTGCGAGCTTGTGGATGGCGGCGGGGATGCTGTGGATTCTGGATGCGTCGATCAACGTGAGCATGGAGCCGTTTCGCGCGTTTGTCGCGGACATTCTGCCGGAGGGTCAGAGGACCCGGGGCTTTGCGATGCAGAGTCTGTTTATCGGCCTGGGCGCGGTGATTGCATCGGCACTTCCCTGGTTACTGACCAACGTATTTCACATGAATCAAGTCGTTGGGGACATGAGGGCTGTACCGACCACGGTGCGGATCTCTTTTTACATTGGGGCGGCTGCGTATATGAGCGCCGTAGTGTGGACTATTGTGACCACTCCAGAATATCCACCAGAAGACATGGAGGCTTTTCGCAGAGCCAAGAGCCGCAAAGCCGGACTCATGGCCAGTGCGAAGGAGATCCTGGCGGCGGTTAAGGATACGCCGGAGACAATGCGGAGGCTGGGGCCGGTGCAATTGTTTACCTGGCTTGGCCTTTTCTGCATGTGGCTTTATTTCCCGGTAGCGGTGGCACACAACGTTTTTGGTGCAAATGATCCTGGTTCACCGAACTATAAAGCGGGGATCGAGTGGGGAGGAGTCTGCTTCGCAGCCTACTCGGCCGTGTGCTTTGCATTCTCATTTGTGCTGCCGGGACTTGCCAAGGCGATTGGTCGCAAGAAGACTCATACTGCGTGTTTGCTATGCGGCGCAGTCGGGCTGATGTCCGTGGTCTTGATGCACAACAAATACATGCTGCTGTTTACGATGGTGGGTGTGGGCATAGCGTGGGCGAGCACGCTTTCCATGCCGTATGCAATGCTGGCGGCGTCACTGCCACCGGAGAGAACCGGAGTCTACATGGGGATCTTCAATTTTTTTGTGGTGACGCCAGAGATCCTGGCATCGCTGTTCTTCGGATGGATTATGACGCACTTTCTTCACAACAATCGGATATACGCAATTATTGCCGGGGGCGTTTGTATGCTGGTCGCCGCTGGCCTGATGCAGCGCGTGACAGATCCGCGAACGTTGAGCGTTCAAGATTTGTGAGGCCAAGGGATCGATTCAACTACGTCCGCTGGGACCGACTCTATCGGGACTTCGTGCACGGCCTTCAGACGGTTGCGACAGCGAGGAGATCGAGTGCTCCCCTGGATTTGAGGTCGTCGGCGACACGGAGGCCAAGGGCGGTGGGATCGGCGTCGTTGGCGGCTTCGGTTTCGACCTGAACCATGGATTCGCCGTCGGGTGAGACGACCTGAGCGGCCATCTTCCACTTCCCTTCTTCGTGGAAGCAATGAGCGCCGATGGGGAGGGAGCAGCCACCGCCGAGTGCGTCGAGGGTGGTGCGTTCGGCGTCGATGGCGAAGCGGGTGTAGGGATGCTCGAGGAAGGCGATGGCGCTGCGGATGTAGGCGTCGCGGGCCTCGTCGATGACATGTGATTCGCTGCGAGTTTCGAGGGCTAGTGCTCCCTGACCAGGAGCGGGGCAGAGTTCGCAGGGGGAGAAGCGCTGGTGGACGGATTCGGTGCGCTTGAGCCGATCGAGGCCGGCGGCGGCGAGGACGAGGGCGTCGCATTGGCCCTGTTCGAGTTTGCGGAGGCGGGTGTCGATGTTCCCGCGGACTTCGACGAAGGTGACGTCGGGTCGGAGCGCGAGGATTTGAGCGCGACGACGAGGACTGGTGGTGCCGATGCGGCCTCCGGTGGGGAGGGTATGGAGCGCCCAGTAAGGTTCGCAGACCCAGACGTCGCGGGCGTCAGCGCGTTTGGGGATTGCTGCGAGGGTGAACTGAGGGGCGAGTTTGGTGGGGAGATCCTTCAGGCTGTGGACGGCGAGGTCGATGCGGCCTTCTTCAAGGGCTTCTTCGATTTCTTTGATGAAGATGCCTTTGCCGTCGAGGTTGGGTGGAGGGACGAAGCCGGGCTGCTGCATGCGGTCGCCCGTGGTGCGGATGATCTCGAGTTCGACGTGATAGCCGGCGTCGCGAAGGGCGTAGAGGATATGGTTGGCCTGCCAGAGGGCTAGTTGAGAGCCTCGGCTGCCGATGCGGATGGGATTGCGAGGGTTATTGTGTTCGGAACTCATATTCCTAACTAGGATACGGGATGCGAAGTGCGATGGTTCAGATACTTGTCATCAATATGGCTGGAATGGAGCAGGTTTTTCCACTTTGGACGGAATGATATGACTCGGACGGTGGAGTGGCGTTCTGAGTGGTTATGGCTGGTATCGAAAGAGTGGCCTTGGTCGAACGAGGTGAAATTGTCTGGAACTAACCGGGCGAAGGGAGCGTAAGAGCCTGAGAGACACGCGAGCGTTGGAGGGACTTCATGCAGGATCTGTGGGTTGCTTTGCGTCAGTTCTACAAGTCACCGGGCTTTGCAATTACGGTTGTGCTGACGATTGCGTTGGGGATCGGGGCAAATACGGCCATCTTTACGCTGGTGCACGCGGTGCTGATGAAGTCGCTGCCGGTGGCGGATCCTAAGACGCTGTTTCGTGTGGGCGATTTGAATGACTGCTGCGTCAATGGCGGCTTCATCAATGACAACGGTGATTTCGATCTCTACTCTTACGAGTTGTACAAGCATCTGCAGGAGACTACGCCGGAGTTCGAACGGCTGGCGGCGATGCAGGCGGGGGGCGAACAAAAGACTACGCGACGAGGCTCTGAGCCGGCGAAGTCTGAACGAGCGCAGTATGTTTCAGGGAATTTTTTTACGACGTTTGGGATCGGCCCGTTTGCTGGGCGAGTGTTGACGGATGCGGATGATATGCCGGGTGCGGCTCCGGCGGTGGTTATGAGCTATCAAGCGTGGCAGTCGGACTATGGTGGCGACCCAAAGGTGGTGGGGTCGACTTTTTATCTGCAGGGGCAACCCGCGACGGTGGTGGGGATTGCTCCGCCCGGATTTTTTGGCGACCGGATCAGGAGTAATCCGCCGGGGTTGTGGATTCCGTTGGCGATGGAGCCCGCGATCGAAGGGAAAAATTCGATTCTGCATGTGCCGGATAGCAATTGGCTCTATGCCGTGGGGAGGTTGAAGCCGGGGGTTAGCGTGACCGCACTGCAGGACAAGATGTCGGGTAGCTTGAGGCAGTTTCTTGCGACGCTGCCTAGCTACTCTCGAAATGGCGGGTCAGCGAATATTCCAAAGCAGCATGTGGTGATCGTGCCGGGTGGCGCTGGGATACAGAATCTGCAGAAGGAGACGGGTAAGGGACTTTATCTGCTGATGACGATCTCGGGGCTGGTGCTGCTGGTGGCGTGCGCGAATGTGGCGAACCTGTTGCTGGCGCGAGGAACGACGCGGAGGGCTGATACTTCGGTGCGGATGGCACTGGGCGCGGCGAGGAGCAGGTTGATTCGGCAGATGTTGACGGAGAGCTTGCTGCTGGGGTGTGTGGGTGGTTTGGCCGGATTGGCCGTGGCTTATGCGGGGACGCGTGTGATTTTGTCGCTCGCATTCCCGGATTCGCCGAATCTTCCAATTGCAGCGAGCCCTTCTCTGGCGGTCCTGGGGTTTGCGTTTTTATTGTCGCTGCTAACGGGAGTGATCTTTGGAGTTGTACCAGCCTGGATTACATCGCGTGCAGATCCGGCGGAGGCATTGCGCGGCGCGAACCGCTCGACGCGAGATCGGGCGTCCCTGCCGCAGAGATCATTGATTGTGTTTCAGGCAGCGCTGTCCCTGGTGCTGTTAGTTGGCGCGGGATTGTTGACGAAGAGCCTGCGGAATATGGAGCACCAGAACTTCGGAATTCAGACGTCGAACCGGTACGTGCTGCATCTTGATCCGGCTGGGGCAGGTTATAAGCCAGAGACGCTTCCAGCGTTTTACAGAGCACTGGAAGATCAATTTGGGGCGTTGCCGGGAGTGCAGAGCGTTGGGCTGGCGCTTTACAGCACGCTTGAGGGAAACAACTGGGGCGAGGGTGTGTTCGTTAGCGGACGACCGGCGCCGGGACCAAACGACCACAACGGATCTTCGTGGGACAGAGTGAGTACGCGATTCTTCGAGACCGTGGGACAGCCGATTGTGCGCGGGCGAGGATTTACGGAGAGCGATACGGCGACTTCGCAGCCTGTGGCAGTGGTGAACCAGGCGTTCGTGAAGAAGTTCTTTCCGAAGGAGGATCCCATAGGGAAGCATTTCGGAATTTTCGAGCAGAAGTTCTCGTCTGCATTCGAGATTGTTGGCGTTGTGGCAGATGCCAAATATACGAGGCCGCGCGATGAGGTAAGGACGATGTACTTTCGTCCGTTGACACAGACGCTGACGGGACTGACGGATCCAAATGAAGCGATGGCTGAAGGACGCGGACTTTTCATCAACTCGGTAACGCTGAATTTCAAGAGTGTGCCGCAGAATCTCGATGCGACAGTGCGGCGCACACTGACGAATATAAATCCAGACCTGACAGTGCTTGATCTGCACTCGCTGGACTACCAGGTTGCCGACAACTTCACGCAGGAGCGGTTGATTGCCCGGTTGACGATGTTGTTTGGAGGGCTTGCGCTGGTGCTTGCTTCCGTGGGTCTGTATGGAATCACGTCGTATCAGGTGGCGCGAAGAACGAGCGAGATCGGACTACGGATGGCGCTGGGAGCAGACCGTGGGAAGGTGGTGCGGATGGTGATGCGAAGCGCGTTCGTTCAGGCAGGACTGGGGCTCGTGATTGGAGTACCGATTGCGATCTTCGGAGCGAGGGTGATGGCTGATCAACTGTATGGTGTGCGCTCGTACGATCCGGTGAGTCTGTTGATTGCGGTGGCAGTGCTGCTGGGATCGGCAACGATTGCTGGGTTTATTCCTGCTCGCCGTGCCGCGAATATCGAACCGATGACGGCATTGCGGACCGAATAGACGATGTTGCCCAGATGCTTCGCTTCTCACATAGAGAAGCGGCGGAGACGGGATAGCTGTAAAAAGCTGAGCCAGATAAATCTTGGATTGTTCAGGAGGTAACGGCGCCAGAGACGTTTCGGTTCTTTGATGAGGCGGTAGAGCCACTGGAGACCGGAACGTTTCATCCAGTCGGGGGCTTCCGCCAGATTGCCGCTGAGGAGGTCGAACGCTGCGCCGACGCCGACCATGAGCTTTACAGGCAGGCGGCCGCTATAGGCGGACATGAAACGCTCCTGCTTGGGCGTGCTGAGGCCGCACCAGAGTATGTCGGCCCGAGATGTTTCAAGCTGTGTTCGCAGATCCTGCTCCTCCTCTGCGTTCAGCGGTCGGAAGGGAGGAGTGTAGGTGCCTACGATTTGCAGGCCCGGATATCGGCGGATCAATTCTCTTCGTAACTCCTCGGCGACGCCGGGCCTGCCGCCGTAGAGGAAGTGGCGGTAGCCGCGCTGCACGGAGAGCTCACACATCTTCAGCATGTAGTCGGGGCCATAGACGCGGGTCATGTGCCTGAAGCCGTGCAGGTGGCCGAGCCATACGGTGGGCATGCCGTCGGGGGTTGATAGGAAGGATCTGTTGAGGATGGTTCGGAAGGACTCGTCCGATTGGGCTTCGATGATGCCGTGGACACCAGTAACGCAGATATATCCGGTGCCGTCGCGGTTCAAGAGCGCCTCGCTCTGCTCGAGCGCGCTCTCCATGGAGAGTGCACTGATGCCGACACCAATGATGTTGATTCTTGGCGGATCGCCCGAGATCATGATCTGCCCCCCAATTGCGAAATAATGCTACGTAAGTTTTCGTATAGGTCGATAGGGAGTTCCACTCGATGGGATCGAGCGCTTGCCTGGCTCCCTGAGCCTGACTGCGTTGGTGTCCGTTGAGTCGAGTATACGAAAGCAGTATGCGGCTGTCGACCGATTGTGTCGGTCGACAGCACACGGTTGAATAACTTCTATTTGTAACCAACGAAGAGCGGCATGCGGAAGTTACTATTGGTCGGTGCTGTGATTTTTTTGGTGACGCCAGAGCGTGTCTCCTGCACCTGAGTGGCATATCCGCAGCCACTGCAGTAGACGTCTTCTTTGTAGATGTAGGAGGTTTGTGCGTCTGTGGAGACGAAGGCGGCTTGCGTGGAGGGGACAGCGATTGCCGGATAGATCATTCCGCCCAAAAGCTCTGTCTCGCCGCCGCTTGCGGTGCTGATGACTGTACCGGCCTGCTCGGTTTTGAGGCCGAGGATCCAGAGAGAGCCGCCGAGGTTGGAGATCTTGGTTGCGGAGATCTCATTGTCGAGTTGACGAATATACGCCTGCTGGCCTTTCTGGATGTTGAAGCTGTCGATCCCGATATCTTCAAGGAAGAGCCTGCCGGCGCCGGGGTAGCTCGCGTAGTTGTTGATGAACCCATCTTTGAGAACGACGGGACGACTGCCGCGATGATCGATCTTTATTCCGTAACCAAACTGCTCGATGATGAGTGGCGTGGTGCTGTTGCTGGTGACGACGAAGCGAATGCCGCCGCCATTTGTCCCTGCGCCGAGGTTGACCACAGAAGAGAATCCTACGATTCGATCGACGGTGTCGGGTACTGTAACGTCGGCTTCGTTGTAAGAGAAATATGCGGCGAACGGGAAGTAGACGGTGTGCTTACCACTGTTGAGCACGGCCTGAAGGCCTGAGGTGTCTCCGTACCACTTAGGCGTGAAGACAGCCCAGTCCGAGAGACTTGTGCTTGTGAAGGATGGTGTCTCTCCAATAGACATGTTGACACCGGTGGTGGAGGATGCGGTTCCCGTCAGGGTTGAGGGAGCGCCGCCGACTACGAGATGGGCGATGGTGCCTTTGGTGAGGGTCGGAGTGGCGGTGCTTGAATCCTGCAAGGTCGCTTCGTATCCGCTCGAGGCTACGTTTCGCAGGTACATCGTGCTGTTGGTCTGGATTGCGGGAACGGAGGCGACACCGCCCGAGAGGCTGCCGTCCAGCAGGACGACGAATCCGCCGCTGTTGGTGATGGCAGGAACCTTGTTGGTGCTGGTGAGTCCGCGAACGTTAACCAATTGATTGCTGTTGCGAATGCCAGCGATGTTCTGGCTGGCGAGAGTTATGCCTTCGATGGTAGTGCTGTACTCGGCGTTCTTGAGATCCACGCCTACGTCGAAGCCTTGTACCTCCGCGTTGCGGATCATGAGAGGACCGGCGTACTGCCGCGTCAAGTCGATGCCTGCGTGGCCTTTTCCGTCTTCGCTTTTTACGAGGACATTGTGGATGGAGCCGATGTTATTGGAGACATAGTTGAGCGCGGTGGCGCCAGGGTTGCCGGGACCGATCGAGAAGCCGAGGTCCCATATGTTTTGACGGAAGGACTGATTGCCAAGTGGGGTGAGGATCACTGGCTTTGGAACTGACGAGTTGTTGAAGCCGCTGGCGTCGGGCGCGAGGCGAATGATGCTGCTGGACGGACCTGATCCCTGCAGCGTGACGCAGCATCCGACCCACTGCAGAGTGTTCTTGACGAGGTAGGTTCCAGGCGGGAAATACAGCGCCTTCGGAACTCCGTAGTAGTCGGCGGATGCATTCGATCGACCGTCGGAGAGGGCGCTCTGAATTGCTGCCGTGTCATCTGTGACTCCGTCACCTTTGGCACCGTAGGTTTCGACGGAGGTCATGAAGCCAGCAGGAAAGGTGAGAGTTCCCGCGTTCAGCTTTGCGCCCGGTATGGTGAGCGGCTGCGGGGCAGCCGTGCCACCCTCTGTGACGGGAATGGTTTGTCCGGAACAACCCGCCAACACGAGGATACAAAGGGAGACGATCGCGGTTATTGCTGCGCGAGAGGTTGTTGGTACTCGATGGATTTCGCGGAGCGCAGAAATCTCAGAGAGAAATTGGGGAGGGGGAGGGCATTTTCTCATACGCAAATAGTTGCATATTTCGCCGGGCGCGACAATGGTACTAAAGAGTGCCTTTCCCGCTTCGATGGGCTGAAGCTCTTCGATGAGACCAAGTTGCGTAGGATAGATATTTTTATCGAGGCATGTTTTTAACGCTCGAGAATTTTTGGATTTTTCATAAAGCACTTTCCTTTGGGTTGCGCTAGCTTGGCACGTCTATCGGTGATTTGCTTGCTCCATTGCCAGGACAAGCCTGCGAGAGATCTCGCTCCAAGTGAAATCGTGCTCGATCATCGATTTTGCCGAGGCTCCCATTTGCATGCGTTCGCTGGCGCTCAGTTTTTCTGCTTCTTGCAGGAGTTCGGCGAGACGAACGGGCGTATTGGGGACAAGTACCATGCCGGAGTTCCAGTGGCGTACGAAATCGGCAAGGTTGGTTTCTTCAGAGACGATCAGCGGTACCCCGCATGAAGCCGCTTCAAGGCATGCTGTGGGGATGACATCGAAGCGGGAGGAGTGGACGAAGAACATTGCCGATTTTAGAGTGGTGCGCAGAGGCGCTCCAAAGATTTGTCCTGTCCAGGTGATAGCGTCGGCAATGCCATGTTGATCAGCGAGCGCTTCCAGCTGAGGCCGGTCAGGACCGTCACCCACCATCGTCAACTTCAACGTGCCTCCTGATTTTCGATATTGTGCGAATCCTTCTACAAGAAGATCTAGTCCCTTTTGAAAGATCGCCATTCTTCCGCAATAGACAATTGAAGGCTCGCTGATCTTCGCGTCTGCCGATTTTTCTTTCATGGCCTGATCGGAGATGTCCTGGGTGGCGGGCAATTCGAAGCCGTTGGGGATGAGGGTGATCTCAGGAACGGCAGGAAATTTCGACTTGAGGTCGTCTACTTCCGTCTGGCCGATAGCGTGAACCAGAGAAGCGTTTCGCAGGGTCCAGCCTTCCCACAAGGAGAGATAGAATCGCTTCCTTAGTCGGCCTGCGAGCGAGCGGCCCTTGCGGTCAGAGAGGTAGCCCCCATGGGGAGTGACACCGAATCGTATGTTTCTTTTGCGAAGAAATTTTGCGACTGATGTGAGCTGCGGAACAAAGACAGAGTGCAGTTGCACCCAAGTACCTTCCGGAAGGTTGGAAAGGGCTGCGCGGAGGTCTTCGGTCAATCCGAACTGCGATCTGCTATTTGGGAAAGCAACCAGCTTGTAGGTGCGGGGGTGAGTGGGAGGTTGCTCCGTTGCGAGTAATGTCCAGACCTCGCAGGCATGCCCCTGTGCCATCATGTTGGTGCCGAGCCAGTGTACGACTTTGTTAACTCCATTGGCCGTGTTTGGATCGGCGGTCCCTGGAATTACATGGATGATGCGCAATCGTCAGGTCTCCTGCGATGTGTTCTGGAATTTAGATGCAATTTGTCCATGCTTTACACGAGATCGCGCTCGGTAGTTGTGGTCGCTGAAGGTTGTATCTGGACGCGATCTTCTTTCGATATCGACGCCGTCAGACGGGGAGGGCTGCTTTAGAAACTAGTGATGGTGTCGTGAATCTTACGGACAGAGTTAACTGCCGCCTTTTTCCCTCCGTAGGAGTAGAAGACGTGGAGGTGTTGAGGGCTGTTGACACCGGGTGCGGCGAGGCGTGAGGTGCTACCGTTTCTGGTTTCAATGACCCAGTTGGGTGCTCCATAACCGGCGATGTTGATGTTCTCGTATCCAGTCGCGAAGAGGTTCGAATCAGTTATCTTCATGGTCGTTGAGTCGGGAGCTGCAGTGGTGAGTTTGTAGAAAAAGAATCCGAAGATCTCGATCTGCGCGTTGGTGGCGACGAGATCTGTGCCATTGTGTTCGGTTTTGTAGCCGAGCATCCAGAGCGTGCAGCCATTGCAGGTTATCTGATCTGCACGGGCTTGCTCCTGATCAAGTTGCCGAGCCCAAATGTGCTGGTTGGGATAGAACGTGACGGTGTTGCCTGGATTGTTGTTGGCGCCGAGGATGGCGTCATCAAGGTAGAGATTGCCTGCACCTGGAGCGGCCGCATAGTTGTAGGTGTTGTCGTCGATCAGAACGAGTGTTCTTGATCCGGTGTGATTGATGTTGCAGGAGGTATTCGGGCACCCTTCAATGATCAGCGGAGTCTTCGAAGAACCGGCGACGTTGAGATTGATGAAGAAGGTTCGGCCCGGCGTGGGCACGGCAGTGAAGAACTGGAGATGATTGACCGTGTCGGGGACTGTTATGTCGAACGAACCACGACCTCCGTATTGGCCTGGCGGAGCGTAGACGGTAGGCGACTTCGATCCCGCGATGGTAGCTGCCCAGGTCGAAACGGACGATCCCAACATTGTCCATGTGCGTGGATCGGGGTCGTTGGGCTGTGGTGTCTCTGATTCGGGAAGATGAAGCGAGCCCGGAGTGGCAGATTGATCGAATACAGTTTGAGCTTCGCCCGACCAGGTCTCTGTGAGGTCGCCTTTGTACATTTTTGCTGGAACTACGCAGTAGTCTGCCTCCGACGTTGCGTAGCCGGTGACCTTGACGTTGCGAGTATAGAGATGACAACCCGGTTGACCACGCTCTTTGCCATTCTGCAGGCCGATGCCGCTGGAGTTGTCTCCGAAGAGCTCCGAGTCGATGATGGTTGTGTTGGCGTGAAAGAGCTCTGCCTGGAGTGCGGGGACGCTGTTGTCGCTTAGGAGATGCCGAATGCTGAACTTCATGTTCGTGCTGCCGATGCCTGCGACGGTCTGACCTTCGAGGGTGATGTCCTCGAAGGTGAAGCTGTACTCCTGCTGGTTGCTGTAAATGCCGTTCTGGCATCCGTAGGCGGCTACGTTGCGCATCATGCCTGGACCGGGATAGGCACGACGGATGTTGAGAGCGTTGACGCAGTTTGAATCGTCGGACCAGATCTGGACATTTCTGACTGCGCCGATGTTGTTCACCTGAGTAGTGAAGATTTCGGCGCTGGGGTTTCCGACGCCTGACTCGAAGCCGATGTTTTCAATGAAGATGTGGAAGTTGTCGTTCTTGTTGACGCTTAGCGGGCTGAAGAACTGAACGGGTGTTGTGCCTGTGTTGAAGGCAGGTGAGTTGGGTGCGAGCTTGATGATGGATGTCTGAGCTCCGGCTCCAAAAATGGACCAGTAGTTGCCGTAGGGGATGATGGTGTCGCTTGCTAGATAGACGCCAGGTGGGAAGTAAAGGAACATCGGAAACGCGCCAAGCTGGCCGCCTGCGCCTGCGCCGTAGAACATATTGACATTTTTGAGTGGGGGCGCGGCGGTGGTGAGTTCGAGGTGGGTTGCATCAGTAACGGATGCAACTTTGTAGAAAGCGCTGCCGATTTGAAGGCTGAAGTTCGGCTTCAGCGCTGCGAAGGTTGGGCCGCTGATGGCTGTTACCGTGGTTCCATTAGTGCTGACTACGTTGGGTGATAGTCGAGCGCTTACGTTGGCGAGAGCGCCGGGGTTTGTGGTGAGCGTAAGATGCTGCGGATCAATAACGGCGGCGATCGTGTAGAGTCCGCCTGCTATTCGGATGGGAGAGCCGGGTGCGAGTCCGGTAAAGACGGAGCCGCTGATCTGGGTCACAGTGTAGATGTTGCCGCTGACAGAGGTGCTGACTTTGCTTTCCGCTGATCCTCTGTCGAAGGCAAATAACTTTTGTAGCCCCGCAGTGTTGTCGGTGGTTCCATCGCCAACGAGATTGGCTATTGGGTTGTGTGTCACGTCGATGATTGCAAATGCAGCTGCGCTCGTGAAGCCTGGAGGGTAGACGATGTTGTTGGTAAGTCGAGCACCGATTCCATCGGCAGGGATGATTGAAAGGGTTCCTTCGACGAAGGTCAGACTGTCAGCCCGATTGACGGTTGCCATGGAGCCTGCTGAGATTCGGATTGGGTAGTTGCCTGCGGGTGCACTCGAAGTGGCGGACGTGCTCAATTTTGGCTGCCCTTTGAAGAGGCTGGCGTAGGTTCCGGAGTAAGACGACATCTTGAAGATCAAAGGCGGCAGAGGATCGCCGACATGCATGGTGAGATGCGTCGCAGTGGCGGTATAGGTTGCGGCCTTTGCGGAGATGCCGCTTAGAAAGAGCAGCAGGAATAACGCCAAGCGCATCTTCATCGTGTGTCCTCAGGTGGAAGTACGATCGGGATGGACGATTGAGGATCTGTTGTCCCCTCATAATTAGCATCAAACATACAGTTCTCGGTAAACTGTTCCTGCAGATGCAATTGCGGCTTGCCGGCCGCTTCTTAATTATACAAACAACGTAGAAAAAACATTTTTGAAGAAGAGGGTCTGTTGCGAATGAATGTTCTGCTTTCTGCCTATGCATGCATGCCAAATTCTGGTTCTGAACCGGGCAACGGCTGGAACTGGGCGATGCATCTGGCAGAACGTGGAATCAAGGTTACAGTTTTGACTCGCCGTGAGGGGCGCGATGAGATTGAAGCTTACCGGCGGGCTCATCCGAATGAGAATCTTGCTTTCGGCTATGTGTCGGTTCCTACGAAATTGTTCAAGCCTGGAACTGGGATGCACTACGCCCTTTGGCAGATGTTCGCGGTCGGTGTCGCGCGATCGCTGAATCGTCAGTGCCGCTTTGATTTGGCGCACCACGTTACCTACACGAGCATTCATGTGCCAACGCAGCTTTGGCGGTTAGGGATTCCAACTGTGTTCGGTCCGGTGGGAGGAGGTCAGACGGCTCCTGCAAGCATGCTTGAGTACTTCGGATCGAGCAGGCGTGCAGAAGAGCGTCGAACACTTTTGACGAAGGCACTTCCCTTCTCTCCTCTTCACAGACGGTGGCTCGGGAAGATGACTGCGGTACTCGCGGCAAACGAAGACACGATGCAACTCATACGGGCCATGGGACGATCGGATGTCAGGCTGCAGTTCGATAACGGAGTTGGTGCGGATTATCTTACACAGGAGCCAAAGAGTTTCAGGTTGAACACGCCTGTGGTGCGGTTGATCTGGGTGGGGAGAATCTTGCCGAGGAAGGCTCTTCCGATGGCGCTCGATGCGCTCGCCAAGGTGCAGCATGACTGGACGCTTACGATCGTTGGGAATGGGCTTGCGGAGGCGACTGTGAGGCAGATGATCGCTGAGCGAGGGTTGAGTGACCGGGTTCACTGGGCAGGAAGACGACTGTCATGGGAGGAGGTTCGTGCAGCGTACCTGGAGCATGACGTACTCCTGTTCACGAGCCTGCGCGAAACTTCCGGAGTGCAGTTGCTGGAGGCGATGGCGGTTGGACTGCCAGTGATTACGCTGGACCTGCATGGCGCCCGTGACGTCGTGCCTGAAGAGGCTGGTATCAAGGTACCGGTCACGACTCCTGTTGAGGTTGTGTGCGGTCTTGCCAATGCAGTCGATCGATTCGCGTCAATGAGCGTTGGTCAGAAGAACGCTATGTCGCGTGCGAGCTGGGATTTTGCCAGGACGAGTACGTGGGCCTCTCGCGCGGCGAAGGCTGAGACGCTGTATGCGGAACTTGTGGAGAGGGAGACGTGACAGCTGAGTTGGCTCAGAGGGAGATTAACACTTCTGTCCGGGGTCGCCGAAGAGAAGAGTCTTTGAACATTTTTGGTCTTTTTCACGATTTACCGGGAGGCACTCGTTGACTCTGCGCGCCGCGAAGACTGACTTGTCGAGTCAAGCCATTCAGACCTGGCTGTTCTTCCTAAGAAACGAGACGAAAGTTACGAAGTTTCAACTAACGCGCTTGCGTTCTCGCAATGAGCGGTCGAAGAAACCGGTGATTGCGCCCGGCGGGCCTGTGGTGTCAATCACTACCTACGGAGAGCGACTAAGTACGGTTCATCTAGCACTGGAATCGATCGCTGCCGGCTCTGTTCTGCCGTCACGGCTCATTTTATGGGTCGATCGCGCTGAAGCCTTCGCCAATCGGTCTCCCGGCCTCAACAGGCTGGTGGAGAGAGGCCTTGAGATTTACCTGAGCGATAACTTCGGTCCGCATACGAAATATTATCCGTATCTTTTGTCTACCGATACCTTCGAAACACCGCTTGCAACCGCCGATGACGATCTTCTCTACAGCAGATGGTGGCTGGAGGGTCTGGTTCGATCGCATCGCGAACTCCCAGAGACGGTTAATTGTTATCGAGCACATCGGATAAAGCTTTCGGAGGGCGTTATCACGCCGTATCACACGTGGGCATCGTGCATATCGACGGAGCCTGAGTTTCTTCACTTTGCTACGGGTGTGTCTGGCTGCATCTATCCGCCGTCACTGTTGCGGAGATTAAAACTTGCCGGAACTGAGTTTCTGCAACACTGCCCGAAGGCGGATGATGTCTGGCTACACGTCAACGCGTTGCGAGCCGGGATGAAGACGCGCCAGATATGGAGTCGCCCTCTGAGGTTTCCGTTTGTTCCTGGGACTCAAGACAGCGGGCTTTATCATGGCAACGTTCTTCTGTCTCGAAACGACGGGCAGATTCAGAATACTTATACGGCGGAAGATATCGCTCTTCTTGAAGAAGCCGCGGCATCGTCCGGCCACCGCCTGTCAGAAAAAGCCTGGCGTTAGTGGGGATGTAACGCTTCGGCGGTCTCTAACGCGGCTTCGCGACGGATCTTACGGATTCGCATCCAGAACGCTATTCCGATCAGTCCCTGGAAGAGAACCTGGCTTGAGACCATTCCCACCATGACTCCATTCATCCCAAGTTTGCGAGCCAAGGGCCCTGCCAATGCTACCGAGAAGACGATCATAACGGGATAGGTCCAGAAGACGGGAGCAGTATATTCAAGGGCCTGCAAACCATAACGTAACGGACCCGAGACGAAGACCACCAGGTAGAGGCAAGCGTACATCCGGAGCACATTCCCGTCGCCGGCATACTTTGATCCATAGGCGAGCTTCAACCAGAACGTTGGAAAACAACCCACGATCCCCGTGAAGGCAAGCGTCACGCCACCCCACTGCAAGAAGATTCGCCTGATGTAACGCAACATGGCTTCAACGCCACCATGACGCATACGACGCGCAGCTTCTGCCGGCACAACATTGTCCAAGCCGAGGAACCAAACATGCGCGACAGCTACGAGGTTCTGCGCAGCGCGGAGAGCGGCCGACGCTGCAGCTCCGAAGTAGACCGGGGCTGACAACTGAAACAGATTACTTGCTCCCCATTGCATAAAGGCTGATGGCGCGAGCCACCGAGACATACGCCAGTGCCGGAGAAAGACGGTTCGAAGGGAATGCCAACTGAAGGTGACGTGCTCATACCAACGGAGGCAGGTGAAGAATCCGATCAGCGAGGTAGCAGCGATGATCCAGAGCATCGTGGACAGCTTCGCACCGTGGCTTCGGGAGAGCCAGAAGATGATTGGCACCTGGGTAATGTAGCTCACGATGTCGCAGGTGAGAGCCCGCTTGCTTTGGCTGGTGCAGAAGAAGTAGCGGCGCAGAAACTCCTGAAGCATGTAAGCGATTGTTGCGAAGCTGATCGGGATAGCCAGATCTGCGACTCGCCACGAAGGGAAAAACCTCGCGGAGAGCCACACGCATATAAACATGACGAGTCCCACAAAGAGACCGAAGACAATCTCCTGGACAAGCACGGAGCCGTAGTAGGCTGGCCGGTCTTCTGGATCTTGTTTGGGCCCGACGCTCATCATGGGCGTCACGATCATGGCATACTGAAGGCTGTTCGCAAACAATACAGCGACCCATGCGAGGGCAAATACGCCATACTCTCGCACACCGAAGGCACGTGCCAGAATAACGTTCGTGATGAAGTTTGCGCCGCTGACCAGGCCCTGATCGAAGAGCGCAGCAGGCGTCTTGCCACCACCAATTCGTGCAAGAATTCGTGCCAAAAAAGTCTGCTTTGTTTCGAGGTGATCAGCGCCCAATGGAACCTCTGTGGGCTTTGGTGGATAAGAATGGGAAGGCATGGTCATCAGGAGAAATCCAAAGGCGACGGCCGAGTGCTCTTGTTGAATCCATGAATTGGGTTAAAGATATCACCGGCCCAGGCAAGGTATCTATGCGCCGACTTCCTGAGGGATCGCGTGAGTTGAAGACCGCGACGCCTTTAAAGGTTTCCGTCGAGATGATTTTATCGACGCTCCGCCGACAAGCCCTATGAATATCAGCAGAAACACACCACCAGGTCTAGTGAAGATGTAGGTCATGTTTGGACCTCCGAGAGATCTGACCGTGAAAAGTATCATTAAGAATAGAAGAAATACCTGATGGGGACCACGATGTGCGGTTCTGAAGCCGGCCCAGAGTGCTCGGGCATAGATACAGAGGGCCAGAAGAGCAGCGAGAATGCCGCCACTTAGAAAAGCATGAATATACTCGTTGTGTGCGTGAGGCGGAATCCAGTGCGCGTAAAGCCAGTGATCTTTCAGCGCGTTCTTCGCGCCGACAACGTAGCCATATCCAAGAATCGGTCTGGCACGAATTGCTTCGATAGCGGCCGCCCACACGCGAGTTCTGTCATTCAGCGTAGCTAGCGAATTGGCATTTTGACCACGAGAGATGTACTCGAAGATCGCGCTTCGAAATAAGATGCCAAGCGCGGCTAAAACTGCTGTGGAGATAATTGTGGCAATCCTCAGAAAGAAGAGGCCCGAGAAAAAGATCGCATACAAAAGGATCAGCATCAGGAAGCTGCCCTGCTCGATGCGCGTATGCGCCAAGACGAGGGTGACGAAAGCGACGACGCATCCGCAAAATCTGACGAGACCACGGGGGAAGAAGAAAAGAGAGTAAAAAAAAGCGGCCACAGAGAGCGTGGAGAGATAGGACGGCGATAGCAATTGACCACCAAGCTGTGCGTGAGCGCTGGCAATTTCGCCTTCACCCGCGCCGCCGTAGACCTGTGACGGCATGATCGGAAGGATGAGGTAGGTCATCGCAATCCAAATCCAAGACATGCGCCCGATGAGCTGAACCATCAGCTCCGTTCCACGTTCTTCGGGAGTACGGGTGTAGAGCGCAAGGACAAGAGCGAAAGCGAGTATCCACTCGTACATGCGGTAGAGAGCGATGAGGTTATCGCTGAATAGGGGAGGGGTGAGGCGACTGGCTGGCGCAAGAGCAGTCGACAACAGCATCTGGAGAAGGAGGACAATCCAGAGCCAACCCGCAATGTTCACTTTGCGGCACAACAGAGGTCGACGCGACAGTAGCACGACGACGATCAGGACATAGGTCGACAGGAAATTGATCGCCATCGTACTGAGGGACGTTGGGTTGAGAAGTCCCTGCGTGTGCGTACGGCCCGTTACATCGAAGTGAATGAAGTTCGGAACCCCTACGAGGAAGATCAACGTCGTCCAGTACAGAAGGGGATTCTGTTTCTGTAATGGGTATGGTTGATCTGCCGTCATAAAGACTTCCATCCTGTCTGAGAAGCGATAGCGTCAGACTGCAACAAAGAGAGATTCGCAGTTGCCACTTTCAACATAATCGCAAAGCGACGTGGCGATCTTCCGGTGTTAGCTGTTCGGCACGGCGAAGCTGCGACTGAAATCAGCAAAGAGACCTAGTGATAGACGTAAAGGGCGGCCTGCGAAGTGCTTGCGAAGATTCCGCTTGTGAGAACTGTCTTTGACTTACTGATAGGAACGTAGATAAGGTCCTCAGCCTGCAACCGCGGGGGCGGAATTTTTCCCTTCTCGATGTCCCTGTATGGAAGGGGGGTCTCCTGTACCCGGCCGTCCGGAAGCTTGCGGATCAGCCGCATGGAAGAGACTGCGGCGTTGAGCGTAGTCCCATAGGCGAGCGCGAGAGCTTGAGTCAGATTCAGTTCGCCGCCTTCCTGCATGACGTACCCGCCTGGTCGAGTCACCCCACCTAGCACGTAGACGACTCCAGCACGCCGCACAGTGACTGTGTCTCCTGGATGAATCTTTGTGTCCACGAGCGTCATGTCGTCCGGGTCGCGGGAATAATGGATCATCTGTTTTTGTGGAGTAAGGCCTTCCGGATGACGAATCTCGATAGTGTTTCCCGCTAACTCGGTTTCGCCGCCGGCCAGAGCGATGATGTCCTCGAGGCTATGAGGCGCCAGCAATTCGATCCGTCCGGGATTGTGTACTTCGCCCAGAACGCTGACGTTTGAACCGGCATATTGACTGATATTCAGATTGACCTGGGGGTTGTTGAGAATCTTTCCGTCCTTGAGACGTGTCTCGATCGCTGTCGCAGCTTCGGTCATTGTCTGGCCGGCGACGTGGACTGGTCCGATCATGGGTAAAGTGATGTCCCCATGGGTGTCAATGCGGGCGTCGGTGGATAGCTCGGGAGCGTCGTACACTTCCATGCTGATAAGAAAGCCGGGTGCGAGTTGAAGGGCCGAGAAATCCTCGGGAACGGGAGTTAGAGTTGTTAGCCTTCTTCTACCTGGATTATCGTTCGCACCGCCACCATCAAAGGTACCGACTCCTCCTACCTTTGGCTGAGGAGGTTGACCCAAGACTGTCGACGAGACTGTAATGATCCCTAAAAACAGCGGAGCGAGACACATCTTTCCATAAAGCTTAGATAGTCGCATGAACCTGACCTTCCTCTTGCCTGGAGTAGCTGTAACCATGGAATCCGTCAGCCGCCGGATTGCGAACATCGTTCAGCACGACACCCAGTACGGGGGTGTTGGCGTGATGCAAGCTGTCGATCATGCTGGAGAGCACCGACTGGGTTGTTCTGCGTGAACGAACCACTGCGATGGTACCGCCCACCTTGCTCGCAATGATCGAAGTGTCCGTGACCGACAGGATGGGAGGACTGTCGATCAGAACGTAATCGTAGCCTGCTGCGCAAACGCGCAGCAGCGTATCGAAGGCCCGCGATTCGAAGAACTCGGAAGGAAACTCGGGCGGGCGCCCGGCGGGGAGCATGTAGAGGTTCGGTAATGAAGTGTGCCGAACGATGCCGAGAACTTCGGGCTCAGTGACCGGGTCTTCGAGGTCGCTTACGCCAGGAGAGATCGCGCATCCGAAGAGACGATGCAGATCGGGGTTGCGAAGATCGCAATCCAACAGAAGAACGCGCGCACCTTGCTGAGCAAAGGCCACTCCGAGGTTATAGACTGCTGTGGTCTTGCCGTCGCGGCCGGCAGCACTGGTGACGAGTAGAGTTCTAGGCCCATTGGATGGGAATACTCGCAGGATCGAGGTTCGGATGACACGGAAAGCTTCGGAGAATGGAGCCTTTGGCGCGTCGATGAGCTTGCTGTCTCCACCCGATACCGTCAACAGACTCTTGGTTCCCATCCGGGGGACATAGCCGAGCATGCGCAGTCCTCCAATGAGTTGGAAATCGCGCGGTCTGCGGACTGTCTCATCGAGAGACTCTCGGAGAAAGGCAGACGAGATTCCGAAGAACATGCCGACGCCTGCAATCAGAGACAGATACTTGAGATAGTTCGGTATGGCCGGGGTTCCGGCGGGACGAGCCTGATCTGCGATATCGATTCGAGTGGCGCGAACGCCCGAGGCAAGGCTTGCCGTCTGCAACTTCGAAAAGAGATTCTCGTAGAGAGTTCGATTGGAGGCTGCTTCCTGTGCCAAGACCTGAAGGTGGACGGTCGAGTCCGCCATCTCGTTGGCGGCAGACTGCTGTTTGACGAACTGCTGCCGAATCGTCTCCTCATTGTTCTTTGCGTAGATATAAGAGTTCTCAGCGCGCTTACTGATGCGCTGAAGCTCGGCATGCATCTGCGCCCTGATAGCATCAAGCTGTTGTTGGGTCTGCACGAGACGCGGATTATTAGCGCCGTACTTCACAGCCTCTCCCGCATACTCCTGGGCGAGTTCAGCCTCTTGAGTTCTAAGGGAGCGGATAAGCTGAATCCCCCCATCTCCAGGAAGTGCGCCCGCGCCGCCTCCGCCGCCGGCGCCCGCTGCTCCCAAGCCAATCACCACCTCAGGATCTTGCGACTGGACGAGGTGGAAGGTTGTCTCCGCGGCGATGCGGTTTGACTCTGCAGCGGTCAGCTCCTGGTTTAGTCCATAGAGCCGATCCGTCACGGTGCTATGTTGTGTTGTGCCTGCGTTCGCACCGTTGTCGCCGGGACCACCGCCAGCTAGTTGCACTCCCGCCAGGCCAGATTCTCTTTGGTAGTCCGCCAACTTCTGTTCAGAATCTTCGACCTGCTTCTTAAGGTCTTCAAGCTGTTTTCGAAGCCAGTAAGAGGATTGAATTGTCGAGTTGTGGCGACGGTCCATCGCGCTGTCGATGAACTTCTGCGCGATTGCGTTTGCTACGTTAGCTGCCACGACCGGATCTGGATTTAGAAACGTAATCGTAATGAGCCGGGTATCCGGCGGCGACTCAACGGTGAGACTCTTCTCAAAGCGTTTGATGAGCTTTTCGCGAGTGAGAGGCGCCTGATCGAGAGGCTTACCTTTTTCGGACGCAACAATAGCTTTGTTGAAGGGTCGCGTCTGCGTCAAGTTGAGGTCATGAATCACGGCGAGCGCCAGACCGTCACTTTGGAGCACGCTGATGTCGGTTTCGATCTCGGCCTTCAACTCATCAGCAGTCGGCGAAGCAGGCACGACATCCGTGGAGACATTTGCGCTGTTGTCTTCTTTGTTGATCTCGATGGTGGTCACTGCAGCGTACTTCGGGGTCATCAACAGACAAACCGCCAAGCCCAGAAGAAAGATACCGAGTGTTACGAGAGCAACGGTCTTCCATCGCCGACGCAGAACCCTGAGGACGCCTGAAAGCGTCTCGTACTCAGAAGGCACGGATCCGAAGAGCGAGCCATCCGATAAGGTGCCCAGAGCAGTAGATTGTGGCCTGGTAAGAGAAGAGTGTGGCTGAAGTGCACTCATAGCAATAATCCTTTTGCGCATTCGCCCTTGGTCGGTGCTGCTCCATGGGGGAATGCTATGAATTGTGCTAGCTCAAGAGGAACACCCTCGTGAGGCTCGAGGGATAAAATTTTTTCAGTGCAGATCAGATATTTACTCATGAATATACCACAGGATCTAGAAGTCTCCTCGAATCGTCTGTCATGCAATAGAGCTCTCTCGGAGCCGTAGACTTGCAGATCGTTGCAGGTCGTAAATGTCATCCATGTTGTATTGCATACGATCATTTGCGAGCTCTGCTTAGGATTTCCGTACTTGGTGAGACCTATCCCGAACTTCAATTTGTTCAAAACATGTAACAAATTTCAGATTACTCTCGTTAGTTGAAAGGGTTGTTACTTTCGCACATGCTGGTCAATCTATGAGACTGACTCTACTGCGAGAAGGTACCGCACTGTTTATTGCTGCAATCGACTCTCCATTCCGATGGGTTGGGGAGAAATGTTAGTGAGGCATTGATGAAAGATATCCATAAGCTGCCGATAGTTTTGATCCTCAGTGTAGACAGCAAGATATTTAGCTCTCGCCTGGATCCTCATTAGATTGAGACGCTCTGAACTTGTCATTAGGATGCTTACAGCGGAGGCGAGGTCCTTGCTGTCGCCGGGCTTATAGAAGAGACCGGTCACGCCATCCTCAATCATTGCCTTCATCGGTGGGGTCATAGCGGCAATAACAGGGGTTCCCTTGGAGTAGGCCTCGACGATTGTGCGACCGAAGGGTTCATACCACTCGGAAGGAAAGACAAGGAAGGCGGCTCTGCCGAGATATTCGCAGACTTCGGAGAGCGACTTTCGTCCCAGGTACTCGATCCTGGGATCAGCATCCGACGCCTGACGGACGATGGACTCGAGGGGGCCATCACCAATGATCTTTAATGAGACTGATTGCGGAACATCCGGCCAGGCCTCTAGAAGCGAGCGAACACCTTTTTCCTCAGTCAACCGGCCGACATATAAACCATAGCCGCCAGAACCGTCGCCGATACCGCTATCTGAGATAAAGTTCGGCTTCACGAGAATTCTCTCCTCGGGAAACCCGCCTTCGATGAGCTGCTGCTTCACAAAGCTGCTGACAGCGATGTAGCGATCGACGGAGTGCGTCCAGGTACCGCGGAGATGAGCATATGCGTTACTGGCAACGACGGCAGCCGACTGCAGATAGCTCTGTCGGTAGCAGCGATGCTGTATGGCGGCGAATGCGACTTTGCTGCCGATGCAGGTAGTACATACGTGGCCTTCGCGAAACAGATTGGCGGAAGGACAGATAAGCCGATAATTTCGGACGGAAAGTGCTGTGGGGACGCCCATTGCCTTCGCGGCGGCGAAAACCGACGGCGAAAGGAGAGGAAAGAAATTATCGACCTTCACAAGGTCAGGCCTAGTTGATCGAATCAAGTCTTTCAGTCGATCAGCTTCTTTGGCGTTCCAGATGGAACGCATACCCACGGTGATCAAATTCTCAGTTTTTATTTCGGCATTGTCGAGCACGTAATCGAGTACTTCTTCTCCGCGAGCGCGAAGCATCGCGATCTCCTGCTCTCGGGATTCATCTTCTCCACCTCGGTATATGTATCGATTGTGTAGAAACAGAATCCGCATCAGACCTCAAATTTCTTCCAGAATTTCGCTGTACCGCAGTCATTCCGACTCTTTCATTGTGAAGCAATATGGTGCAGATTGAGTGAGAAGACTGACTCATCCGAGATGGACGTGAAGCGACTCTCGGCATAGGCACATTAGCTGAGATGCAAATCTCAGTTTGGTTGCCCGTGAAGTTCAGGCCGAAAGCCTGCGGGCAACTTTTGAATTACTACATCTACGAGACGAACTACCTCATCCTCTGACGAACAAAATCGTAGAAGACCGGAGGCGTCCACTTCCGAACGACGCTTCGCACTGTGGGCTTCGGCTGATAGCAGGCCGGAGCATAGATCGAACTGTGCACGCCTAACTCTTTTCCGAGAATGCTTCCAGCGGTGTTGTAGTAGATCATGAAGGAATAGCGCGATCTTCCGTTCGGCTCTACTACCGGATTGATACCGTGGTAAGTGGTCTCCGAGATCTCCATGAGCAAAGTTCTGTTGAAGATAGGCTCTATCTCAGCTTCCTTGTGAGTGGCATCCTTATTCCACAACTCGAGTTGGCCGCCATATTCGGGACTCCAATCGCGATTGAGGTAGATGATCAGGGCCAGGCGACGGATGAGACCACTGGTAATGTCGGCATTGGAATCGATGTGAACATCGAACTTTCCCTTTGGCGGAATAATGCTGTAGCCAGCTCCATGCATATATGGGTCAGGCAAGAGATTCCAGATTCCAGTAATCTCGGACAGAAGATAAAGGAATGGAGCGGAATGGAGCAGAGCCACGAGCTGAAATCCGGCTGGACCGAGCCCCGCTGCGGACTTCTGTCCAAGCTTTTCGAGATTCTTGGAATTGTGATGCACCCAGTCGGAACTTCTGGCCTGGGACATCTCCTGAACCAGGGCCGTGAGCTGCTCTGATTTGAACAAGTCATCGATGGTGAGATGAGGAAACGGCAGACTATTCCGATATCGGCTGGCTAAGCCGGCTGAGCTCTCTGGGATCGAGAGTTGGTCAAGCAGTCTGGAAACATCGCGGATACCCGGTTCGTTTTGCATATTTCTCCGTCACACGGAAACGCCAGAATCTGCATTAACAATAAATTCATTATAGTGCCGTATCGCGGTTAGTGAATGCGACTAAAGTGCACCCGCCGAGATACGAAAGGTACAAAAGTTCCCAACTAGTAGCAATTTTTTAGCACTTCCAGTTTTTCAAAGCAGACAATCTGTCTTTCTCATGGCCGTTCTCTCTTTTCTTTGTGAAGAGATTATCGCTGCCATGAACTTGGAGCATTTTGTAGTCCAAACCGCAAACCCTTTGACACAACTCTCGAGTCTGAGGATTACTGCCCAAAATGGTGTGCCCAGCCGCCTTTATTGTGCTCTTCATTTAGCCGGAAAATTAGCTTCATTGATTGTGTATCCGGCCTCAAAATTGCTTACAGGAGTGAAGATAGCGACATTCGTTGAATATGAGAAGGTTTTCTTAGATCATCCGCTTCATTGCGGAGCCTGATTCAACTAGTTACTCTAGTGATGTGTGGTAATCGATTTTTTCCTTGTTGGCTTCGCATCATAACTTGCTGGAACGCATTGATAAAGGGGCTACACCAATGACGCCACCTAACAGAAAAATGTTTATTGAGTTGGTGGAACTAGGCGACATTTGCCTGTTGTTCGGTACTCTGGGGGCTGTGTATGCCTCTACCTCCGGGCATCGCTTCTTTGGCTTTCTAGAGTCGCTGGAAACTCGACACCCTATACAGGTCTTCCTCGAGACGCTGGCATTAGGGGTAGTATGGCACGGAATTCTCCGGTCGAATAAATTTTATCGGTCTCGAAGAGTGGACGGGCTTCTAAGAGAAGTCAGGGATGTAAGTCTGGCGTGCTTGCTTTGCGCGCTCTCCTGCTTTGTCTGGCTGCGATTAGTGAGCTCGCACTCGAGGCACAGCATCGCCCAGCTCGGTTTTATCAGCATTGTTTTCGGAGTGGTGAGCTTCGGTATCTTCGTGTCCACTCGGCTTGTGGGTCGAGCTTTAGCACGTGTCTTTCGTTCGAGGGGATATAACCTACGTCATATCTTAGTGGTCGGTACAAATCAGCGCGCCCACGGCTTTGCGCAGGATGTAGCGCTTCATCCGGAGTGGGGTTATCACCTGCAGGGTTTTGTCGACGATCAATGGTGGTCTGATGAAACGGCCGCCTCCAACGCGGGTGCTCTGCTAGGGGGGTTGGATTCGATTCCGTCTTTGCTGCGAACGATGCCGATTGACGAAGTGATTGTTGCGTTGCCGCTGGCATCTTTTTATCAACAGATCGCGGAGATAGTCGCCTCATGTCGCGATCACGGGATTGCGGTTCGAAGCATCGGAACGTTTTTCGATCCGGACCAGCCGAAGCGAACTGCATATCTTCCGGGCGGTGTCGGCACGATCACGCTGCATGACGAGTCATGGAATGCCTGGGGTTTCATGATCAAACGGATGACTGATGCAGTGGTGTCTGCGGTGCTGCTGTTGGCTCTGGCACCCGTTTTTCTGCTGGCGACGGCGCTCATCAGGTTGACTTCCAAAGGACCGGTCTTTTTTCGGCAGACCCGAATAGGCTACGGAAAGCGTCCGTTCGAGATTTTGAAGTTCCGTACGATGGTGGTGGATGCCGAGAAGCTGATGGCGCAGGTAGAGCACTTGAATGAGACGAAAGGCCCGACGTTCAAGTTGAAGAACGATCCTCGTATCACACCATTGGGAAAGTTTTTGCGGAAGTCGAGTCTCGATGAGATCCCTCAACTTATTAATGTTTTGCGTGGCGACATGAGCCTGGTCGGTCCTCGGCCGCTTCCTGTGAGAGATTATGAAGGATTCTCGAAGGACTGGCATCGGAGACGGTTCAGCGTCAAACCTGGAATTACATGCCTGTGGCAGGTGATGGGACGAAGCTCGATCAGCTTCGATGAGTGGATGGCTCTGGATATGCGGTATATCGACCAATGGTCAGTGTGGCTTGATATCAAGATCCTGTTTCAAACAATTCCGGCAGTCTTTCGTGGTTCCGGCGCAGTTTAGTTTCGCTTTACTGGTATGGATCAAGATAATTCCGAGTGGCTCGGGCCAAGATGGCCTTGTCTACTCGGAATTTTTTGTGCGCGTGGACTCACGCAAGGCAGCCAGTTGGGGGTGTAGGAGCTTGGCAGTCAGGGAACGGGTGAGGGCTTCTACCGCTTCGCGTTGTTGAGGGGAAAGATCTGCGAGTTTGGATTGGGAACGCGCCAGTTCGGCCATGCGGAGTTGTTCGGCGTGCTGCTGAAGGGCCTTGATGGCGGGAACAGCGTCGCGGGATTGGAGACGCTCCTGGTATTTGTCCACTTCCCTGCTGACGATATTCTCGGCTGCTGCAGCTTCGCGGCTGCGATCGGCCAGATTCGCAGCCGCAACCTGCTGGAGATCGTCGATGTCGTAGACGAAGCAACCTTCGACCTCGTTCATGCGCGGATCGACGTCGCGAGGGACGGCGATGTCAATGAAGAACATCGGGCGGTTACGACGCCGCTGGAGGAAGTGCTGGCCGTGGGAGCGTCCGAAGATCTTTTGTGGTGCGCCGGTAGAGGTGATGACGATGTCGGCGCGATCGGCCTGCTCGTAGAGGGCCTCGAAGGGAATGGCTTCGGTGTGGACGGTAAGGCTACTGAAGTTCTCGGCGATTTTTTCTGCGCGGGACTGGGTGCGGTTGGTGACGAGGATGGACGATGCGCCCTTCTGGATGAGGTGACGGGCGGCCAGCTCAGACATTTTACCGGCGCCCACCAGCAGAACGGTCTTTCCGTAGAGTGATCCGAAGATCTTCGTGGCGAGATCAACAGCAACGGACGCGATCGAAACGGAGCTTGAACCGATTTGAGTTTCAGTGCGGATTTTTTTCGCGACCGTGAAGGTGCGTTGCAGTAGGGCTTCCAGATGGGTCGAGACCGCGCCTGCGTCACGCGCGATGGTGTAGGCCTCTTTGACTTGGCCGAGAATCTGAGGTTCGCCGACGACCATGCTGTCGAGTGAACTGGCGACGCGAAAGAGATGGCGGACCGCTTCTCGTTCGCGGAACTCGTAGAGGTGGGGCTGGATGTCGTGGGGCGAGACGGCGAAGTACTCGTGAAGGAAGCGAAGGAGATCGGTTTTGGTCTGTGGCAGCGTGGCTTCGGCGTCGTCCTGGAGCGTTAGGAGTTCAACTCGGTTGCAGGTAGAGAGGATGAGGCCTTCGCGAACGCCGGGCTGGTGGAGGAGGGTGAGGGTGGCGTCGGCCAGGCGCTCGGCGGGGATAGCGAGCCGCTCGCGAACCTCGATTGGCGCGGTGTTGTGGTTGATGCCGAGAAGGACGAGGCGCCCCTGTGTCAGTGTGCTCATGGGGCGGCGAACCTGTGGACCGCGGAGAATTGGTTTGCGACCCAGACGGTGAGCACGACCAGGAAGACGAAGCTGGAGAGGTAGACGGCTCGTCGGCCACGGAGACCGGAGATGCGGCGTATGTGGATCATCGCTACGTAGACCAACCACATGGCGAAGGCGAGAAGGATCTTGGGGTCGCGGAAGTAGGAAGCGCCGACTGTAGCTTGGGCGATGAGCGATCCGATGAGAAGGCCGGCGGTCATGCAGGGAAGGCCGAAGAGAAGAGCTTTGAGTGCAATCTGATCGGTGGTTTCAAGCGGCGGCAACCAGGAGATGGTTGGCGACTTCTGTTTAAGACGGCGCTCTTGAACGAGATAGAGAAGGGAGGCAAGCATGGAGAGGAAGAGAGCGGCGTAAGCGGCAAGAAGAAGAGCGACGTGGAGGAAGATCCAGCCGGTGTGGAGGATGGGGAAGGTGGTGTTCTCCCGGCCGGGATGGAAGGCTGGAACCAGACCGAGGAGAAAGCAGATAGGCAGAAGGAAGATGCCGAGGGAGACAGTGCGGTAGCGGGCGTAGACGAGGAGGAAGGCCAGGGCCAGGAGGAGGCCAAGGAGGGTCTGAGTTTCGTGGGTGTCGACGGGAAGACGATGGTGGGCCTGGTTGAGCATCTCGGCCAACGATACGAAATGGAAGAATACAGCGGCTACGGTGCCTGGGATGGCTATGTGACGCCAGCGGGGGCGGTCGTAAAGAGCTGCAGGCAAGACCGCGAGCGCGGCGATGCCGTAGAGAGAGACCGCGACTCTGAGCCAGAGGAGAGACATAAGTGACGTACTGGGTGGTGCTTCGCGGAGTTTTCCGCAAACATCAAGTATATCGCTTATGAGTTTGATTCTGGAGGGATGCCGACGGGTTCGCTGTCTATGCTGGGAGCATGCGAATCGGCCTGAATATTCGTTGCTTTACGTGGAGGATCGCTGGCACATCCTGTGTTGACGCGGCTTTGGCTTAGCGAGCGGCGAGGAACATGGCGTGGATGCGGTAGATTCCGTATGCGAGGAACATCCAGGCTATTAGAGAACAAAGAAGGCCGAAGATGATGCCGTAGGCGGCGCTTGAGCCTTGTTTTTTGCGGTTTCTTGCGGATTTGGTGGGTTTCGTGGGGTTGAAGTTGATACCCACTTGCATCGACGACACTGCTCGGGCCATATTTGCTGTCCTTTTCGAACGAAGACGAGAGTACGGCTGTTGGAATACACCTTGATATCCCTCGAAGGGGGTATGTGTGGAAATTTGGGTACGAAATTAAATCCGGCGTGGTGAATGCGTGGATTTTGTGGGGGTTTTGGGGATTTCAGGCGTTTTTGCGGTGGTGAAAACGTGGTGAGAGTGTGGTGGATTGCGTGGCGGAGGTGGTGTTTTGACATCGACTTTTTCCGGTGTCGAAAATACGCCAAACTTTTGAAGTTTATTTTTGGTCGGATTTGAGGATGATCGCACAGCGAATCAGGAGTTTGCGAGGATGCGGTAGACCCATTGGGTTGGGGGCGGATGTGGGGCCTGGGTGATGGCGACTAGGTCGGCGTGGAGGTCGCTTAGGCTGCAGGCTGGGTCGGTGTTTGCGGCATCACCGGTTAGCTGGAAGGCTTGGCAGCGGCAGCCGCCGAAGTCGATCTCTTTGCGGTCGCAGTCGCCGCAGGGGTCTTTCATCCAACTTTGGCCGCGGAAGCGGCTGAAGGCTGGAGATTGTTGCCAGAGCCATTCGAGGGAGTGGGTGCGGACGGAGTCGAACTCCATGTCGGGGATGATGGCGGCGGCGTGGCATGGGAGGGCGAGGCCGGTGGGGTCGATGAGCATCATTTGGCGGCCCCAGCCTCCGACGCAGGGTTTGGGGTAGCGCGCGTAGTAGTCGGGAAAGACGGCCTGGAGTTGGATGCGGCCGCTTAGGCGGGATTGAGCTGCCTGGATGAGTTGGACGGAACGCTCTACCTGGATGGGGGTGGGCATGAGGCGGTCGCGATTCTTTAGGGCCCAGCCGTAGTACTGGACGTGGGCGATTTCGATTCTTTGCGGTTCGAGGGATTCGGCGAGGGCGAGGATGTCTTCGAGGCGGTCCAGATTTTCGCGGTGGACTACTACGTTGACGGTGAAGGCTATGTCTTGTTGGCGGATGAGAGTGGCGAGTTTGAGTTTGTGGGCGTGGGCGCGGGCTCCTGCGAACTCGTTGGCTTTTTTTTCGTCTGCGTCCTGAAGGCTTAGCTGGATGTGTTCGAGGCCTGCGTCTTTGAATTCGGTCATGCGATCGGCGGTGAGGCCTAGGCCTGAGGTGATCATGTTGACGTAAAGGTTCGCTTCCCTGCCCACGGCTATGAGTTTTGCGATGTCTGGTCGCGCTAGGGGTTCGCCGCCGGTGAGGTGGAGATGGAGGACGCCTAGGGCTGAGGCTTGGTGAAAGACCCTGGTCCAGTCTTCTGTTGATAGCTCGTTAGTCGCGGACTGCATTTGGAGGGGGTTGGAACAGTAGACGCAGTGGAGAGGGCAGCGATGGGTTACTTCTGCTACGAGCGAGAGTGGACCGGCGGGTGTCGACATATTTGCTGCTTGAAAAGATTGTATGCGCCCTGCGCGGGCGGCGGTCACTTCGTGACTTGTATACCCCTTCGGTTGGTGCTCCCGTAGGTCGCGGTGAAGATTTTTTGCCGACCATCGGGAGGCCTGGGCGAAGCGGTATACATGTCACGAAGTGACCGCTCCGCGCGTAGCGGGTCTTCTCTCTTCATCTATATAAAGACAGAAGCAGATCCCCTTCGGGGATGAGAACAAGAACGGCAACGACAACAGCAAGAGCTAATACAGGGATCCTTCCCCTTCGGCTTCGCTCAGGGTCAGGATGACGACATCCTTGATAAGGAAGAAGGGTTTAGTTCTTGTAGAGGAGGACGCTGCGTGCGTAGAGTTTGTCGAGGAATTGTTTTACTTCGGCGGCGATTTGCGATGCAGCGGTTGTGGCGTGCTTCTGTTGAAGAAGAGTTGTGATTGCACCTACGGAACGTTGTCCGTCGATAAGGCCGATGATCTCGCTGGCTGCGCCTTTGAGTCGTAGTGCGCCTTCGGGGACTAGAAGCATCGCTTCATCAGGCGAGACGGTACGGACGCGGCAACCTACTGCGAGACGCGGGATTCTTGTGTCTGCGACGGGTTCGCTCATGATAGCTCGGGGCGGAAGACGTTGGGTTGCGGGGGGAGCGATCCGGGTTCGACGTAGCAGTATTGGAGAGCGTCGAGCTGCGCCCAGAGGAGAGCGCACTTTCGCTCAAGCGAGCGGACTACCAACGATTGGAGATGAGGGGTGGTGGCGTGTTCGGCTGCGTAGTCGAACGCGAAGGCAGCGTCTTCGGGAGCTTGGGTGAGCCTGCCCTGAAAATAGGCGAGTCCATTTTGCAGCCAGGGGTAGTGCTTCGCGAGAGCGTCCATACGCAGAGCGATGAGTTGGCCGGCGAAGAGTTCGGTGAGCGAGGAGGAGACGGCTTCGAGAAGAGAGCTGTTGGTGACGAGGTCGATGTAGGCGTCTACTGCGTAGCGAACGCCGGGGAGAATAGCGTTGGTGCTGATGACGTAGTCGCGGTCGAGTCCGGCAGCCTCTGCGAGTTGCAGCCATTTTTCGATGCCACCTGCACCAGTGTCGCCGTCGTGGTCGATGATACGTTTTCGCCAGGCGCGGCGGAGGGCCACGTCTTCGGATTTGGAGAGGATGATGGCGTCTTTGATGGGGATGCGGCTCTGGTAGTAGTAGCGATTCAGCACCCAGGCCTGCATCTGGCCGCGTGTGAGCTGGCCTGCGTGCATTTGCAGATGAAAGGGATGTTTGTGGTGATACATCGCCTCGCCTACCTGTTGGAGGCGTTGACGTAGTTCGGCCTTGCTCAGCAGAGCCGACTCTGTTTGGTCTGTCTTGGTTACAGCGTTATCTCTAGTCCGTCCCATGCCACTTCCCAGCCTGCGTCTTCTACTTCGCGACGCTCTGAACTTTGTTCCTGCAAGATCGGATTTGTGTTGTTGATGTGGGTGTAGATTTTGCGAGTGTTCTTAAGGTCCTTCAGAGTTTCGAGCGAGCCGTCTGGGCCGTTGATTGGCAGATGGCCCATGGAACGGGCTAGCGGGGTTCCTGGTTGGGTCTTTTGTAGTTCGTCGTCGCTCCAGAAGGTTCCGTCGATGAAGATAGTGGAACACGTGGAGAGGAGCTGCTTCAAGGGATCGGAGACGGAGGGTAGCGCGGGAAGGTATGCGGCGCGGGCGCCGGTCGAGTCTTCGAGGATGAGTCCGATGGTTGCGCCGGTTGGGTCAAGGGCGGCTCGGTCTGCTTCGCTTATGTAGGTTGGGAGGTTGTTTGATAGTGCGATTGGAGTGCAGGTGAGGCCGCTACCTGCGTCGAAGGGGATGCTTGGTTCGATCTCGGTCCAGCGGGATTGTCCGGGGAGGCGATCGAGCATGTGAAAGAAACTGTTTTTCTTGAGGATGCTGATAACCGGGCGCGTGGCGTAGATGCGGACGGGGGTGAACTCGCGCATCAGGAGGAGGCCGAGGACGTGGTCGAGGTCGGCACTGGTGAGGATGATTGCGGCGACGGGGGTGTTACGTAGGCCCTTGGTTGGGTCTGGGTGGATTTCGGGGTTGTTGAGGAATTGTTGGCGGAGATCAGGAGAAGCGTTGATCAGAAACCAGGTCGCGTCATCTGCTGTGACGGCTAGCTGAGACTGTGTTCTGGCTTGGATGTTGGGGTGGCGCTGGCGGAGGGAGGTGCAGTTTGCGCAGGTGCAGTTCCATTGTGGAAGGCCGCCACCTGCGGCGGCCCCCAGGACTTTAATCCGCACAGAAACTCTGCTTAGAGTTCTACGGGAGCGTAGGAGTTGATCTCGCAGTTAAGGGATACTTCTTCAAAGTCGGGCGTGGCCCAGGTCGACTGTGTCATTGGGTAGAACCTCTCGTGGAAGATCTAAGACTTCTGGTTATGAGTGTACCGCATTGGCTTTGGGTTGGGTAAAGGCAAAAACGGGCAACGGCGTGCTGCGCGCACGGCGCGATCTGCCATCGAGGCTGACGCGCCTTCGGCGCCTTTGTTGTTGTGGGATTATGAATGGGATGGCGAATGAGACGGTAACGAATTTTGCGGAGGCGGCTGCTGGGGCGACGCCGGCGATGCGGCAATATTTTGCGGCGAAGGAGCAGTATCCCGACTGCCTGGTGTTTTGCAGAATTGGGGATTTTTATGAGCTGTTTTATGAGGATGCAATTCTTGTCTCGCGTGTGTTGCAACTTACGCTGACGGCGAGGGATCGCGAGAAGAAGCAGCCGATGTGCGGGGTTCCGTACCATGCGGCTGAGGTTTATCTGCAGAAGCTGCTGCGCCTGGGGTATAAGGTTGCGCTGCTGGAGCAAATGGAAGACCCGAAGCTGACGAAGACGGTCGTGCGGCGGGAGGTGACGCGGGTGCTGACGCCGGGGACTGCGCTCGATCCGACGTTGGGAGCCGAGCAGAGTAACTATCTGGCAAGTGCGGGGGTGTTGGGTTCGGGGGCGGCGCAGGTTTGGGGGCTGGCGTTGCTGGATCTTTCTACGGGGGAGTTTCGGGCTACGGAGTTTGCGGGTGTGGGCGGATGGGCGGGGCTGGTGGACGAGTTGGGGCGGGTACGGCCGGTGGAGTTGCTGTATGGGAGCGGGTTGCTGGGTGGCGTGAATCTGGCGGGTGAGAGCGAAACGGCGGCGGGACTGGATGGGATTCGAACGAAGACGGCGGTGGAGGAGTGGGTGTTTACGGCCGATCATGCGGTGCCGTTGGTGAGGAATCACTTTAAGGTGCACTCGCTGGATGGGATGGGGTTGGGTGGGCATGAGGCGGCTGCGATGGCTGCTGGGGCTCTGCTGCATTACATGCGGGCGACCAAGCAGGGTGGGCTGGAACATGTGGATGGGCTGCGGTTTTATGAGCGGTCTACTTGTCTCGAGTTGGATGCGGTGAGTGTGCGGAATTTGGAGTTGGTGGAGCCGCTATTTTCGGGTGAGTCGGTGCAGACTACGTTGTTTTACACGATGGATGCTTGTTGTACGCCGATGGGAAAGCGGTTGCTGCGGGCTTCGCTGCTTAGGCCGGCGAGCGGGTTGGGGGAGATTGAGGCGAGACTGGAGGCGGTGGGTGAGGCTGCGGGGGATCTGCGACGGCGTGAGGAGCTGCGGCGGTCGATGGATGGGGTGCTGGATTTAGAGAGATTGCTGGGGAGGGTGGCGCTGGACTCGGCTGGGCCGAGGGAGGTGATGGCGTTGGCGAAGACGCTTGGGTGTTTGCCAGGGGTGGTGGCGGCGGTTCGTTTGTTTGGGAGTGCGAGGTGGCGGGAGTTGGGGGAGAGTATCGATCCGCTGGAGGATCTGCACGAGATGATTGTGCGGACGATTGTGGAGGAGCCGCCTGTTTCGCTTGGAGATGGTGGGGCTATTCGCGAGGGGGTGGATGCGGAGTTGGATGAGCTGCGGGAACTGAGCCGGAGTGGACGGCAGGCGCTGGCGGCGATTGAGGAGAGGGAGCGCGAACGGACGGGGATTGGATCGCTGAAGGTGCGGTTTAACAATGTGTTTGGCTATTACCTTGAGGTGACGAAGGCGAATGCCAAGGCGGTGCCGTCGGATTATGAGCGGAAGCAGACGCTGGTGAATGCGGAGCGGTTTACTACTCCTGAGTTGAAGGAGTATGAGACGAAGATTTTGACCGCGCAGGAGCGGAGTGGGGAGATCGAGAAGAAGATCTTTGCGGAGTTGCGGCGGCAGTTGCTGGACGCCGCGGGGCGGATGCGGGACACTGCGAGGAAGATCGCGGAGATCGATCTGCTGGGGTGTTTTGCGCACCTGGCTGCGCTGCGTGGATGGGTGAGGCCGCAGGTGGAGGAGTCGGGCGTGCTGGAGTTTGTGCAGGCTAGGCATCCGGTGGTGGAGAAACGGATGGAGGAGTCGGGTGGAGGACGGTTTGTGCCGAATTCAGTTCATCTGGATGCGGATGCGGGACCGGCGGTGCTGTTGATTACGGGGCCAAATATGGGAGGAAAGAGTACGTATCTGCGCATGGCTGCGTTGCTGGTGGTGATGGCGCAGATGGGGAGCTTTGTTCCTGCGGAGAGGATGCGGCTGGGGTTGGTGGATCGGATCTACACGCGGATTGGGGCGAGCGACAATGTGGCGCGGGGGCGGTCGACGTTTATGGTCGAGATGACGGAGACGGCGGCGATTTTGAATACTGCGACGAATCGCTCACTGGTGTTGCTGGATGAGATGGGGCGTGGGACTGCTACTTATGATGGATTGAGTCTGGCGTGGGCTACGGTGGAACATCTGCATGACCGGATTGGTGCGAGGACGCTGTTTGCGACGCACTATCATGAGCTGACGCTGCTTGCGGATCGGTTGGCGAGGCTGACGAATTTGCGAGTGACGGTGAAGGAGACGGCGGGGGGGATTGTGTTTTTGCATACGGTGGAGGCTGGGCCTGCTAGTAAGAGCTATGGAATTGAGGTTGCCAGGTTGGCGGGGCTGCCGACAGGTGTGATTGCGCGGGCTCGCGAGGTGTTGAAGGTACATGAGCGGGCTGAGACGCAACAGGTGAGAGAGGCTTCGCCTGCGCAGGGAGCGCAAATGCAGATGACTATGTTTACACCGCTGTCGCAGAGGATTGTGGATCGGTTGGCCGAGGCTGATGTGGATGGGCTGACTCCGCGTGAGGCTTTGAATTTGCTGGCGGAGTTGCAGAGGGAGTTGAAGGGATGATGTCCTGCCGGACGGGCCCGCTGCGCGCGGGGCGGTCACTTCGTGACTCGTATACCTTTTCTGTGAGATGCCAGGTGCGTGGGTCCGGGCTTTGCCCGGTTTGGGAGGATTTGTGAAGAGCATGGTGGTGGCTGGAGTGATGAGTGGTACCTCGGCGGATGGAGTGGACGTTGCAGTCTGCAGGATTTCGCCGCCGCTTCATGCAGGTGGGACGCCTCGGATCAAGCTACTGGGTCATTTGGGGGTGGCTTATCCCAAGGCTGTGCGAGCGGCAGTGCTGTGTGCAATGGATGCTGATGCGATTCCGGTGGCAGAGCTTGCGCGGTTGAACTGGCGATTGGGTGAGGTGTATGCAGATGCAGTAGCGAAGGCACAGGAGAAGTTTGGGGTGAAGGTGAAGCTGGTGGGTTGTCATGGGCAGACGGTGTACCACCAAGGGGCTTCGGAGAACTATCTGGGGAAGGCGACCCGTGCGACATGGCAGATGGGCGAGGCCGCGGTGATCGCGGAGCGGTTGAAGATTCCGGTGGTGAGCGACTTCAGGCCAGCGGATCTGGCTGCTGGAGGACAGGGCGCTCCGCTGGTGCCTATGCTGGACTACTGCATGTTTCGCTCTGCGAAGGTGAGTAGGGTTTTGCTAAATCTTGGCGGAATCGGGAATGTTACCGCTGTGCCAGCAGAGGCGGGAGTGGGTGGGCTGATGGCGTTCGATACGGGGCCGGGAAATATGGTGATCGATGCCTGTATGAAGAGACTGTATGAGCGCGAGTTTGACCGAGGCGGTGCTGTTGCTCGGACAGGACTCGTGCTGCGGGATGTGGTGGAGATGATCCTGAAAGAACCTTACTTCTCTGCCCTGCCGCCAAAGTCTTGCGGGCGGGAGCAGTTTGGAGAGACGTTTGTTTCGCGATTTATTGCGATGTGCCGCAAGGCTGGTGGGAGTGAGGATAGAGACGAAGATGTTGTTGCTACGGCAACTGCGTTGACGTCTGCGTCGATCTTGAAGGCTTATCAGAAGTTTGTATGGGCGCACGTTGGACAAGCTGCACCGCTGTCGCCGGTGGAGTTCGTAGTTGCCGGAGGAGGGACGAAGAATGCTTCCTTGATCGGGTTGCTGACGGAAGGATTGGAGCCGATGGGAGTGAAGGTGCGGTTGATGGAGGAGTTGGGCGTTCCGTCACAGGCCAAGGAGGGCGTGGCGTTTGCGCTGCTTGCGTGGTTGAGCTGGCATGAGTTGCCAGGGAATATTCCTGCAGCTACCGGAGCGAAAAGAGAAGTAATTTTGGGAAAGGTGACCCGCGCGTGATGGTTGGCGATAAAGTTCGATGTTGGAATCGAAACGTACCAATTGGGCGCATCTGTTTTGTTGTCGGACTTATTCTGGTAGCGCTTTGGCTTTTGCCTTATGTAACGATGCCAGCGAGTGATTTGTGCTGGGGATTGAGCCACAACTGGACGCCCACATATCAAAATAGACCACTCAAAGTTCCTTTGATGTGGCGACAAGAACCGACGCCAGCTGGAACACACTCGATTGCACTTCGCCGATCATCGAGACGACTCACTTATCTCGGTTCTGAATCGATTGACATTCAAGATAACAGGCTGAAGCCGTTTGATTCGACGGCAGCGATGCAGCGCTGGAAAAGTATCGAACCTCGTTTGCAACAACCAGGAGATTGGACCGAAGAGTTTTCCGGAAACACATTCGTACAAACGCACTACTCCTGCCTCTCAACCCATCGCATAAGACTTTTGTCTGTCCATGTTGTTTGTTTCTCAAACGATGGAATGTGGTCAGCGGCGCTGATGGGCTCCGAGAAGAGCGTGGAGGATTTTCAAAAAATCTTGCACAACTTGTCTACGTTGTACGACCCGACTTAGGTTATGACTAAAAGAAATTTCCCTTGTACCTCACACATTGCGATCAAGACCTTGTTTCTCATATGCGTATCGCTGTGTGGTTGCAGCCGGCGCGCGGAAGAGCCGGGGTCGGTGGTGGTGATTATTGAGAGCAGTCCGAATAATTTGGACTTGCGGGTGGGCGCGGATGCGCAGTCGGAGCGGGTGGGTGGGCTGATCTTTGATGCTCTGGTGAAGAAGGATGAGCACTATGAGTTGCAGCCCTGGTTGGCTAAGAGTTGGGAGCAGCCTGACCCTTTGACGTGGGTGTTTCATCTGCGGGATGGCGTGCGATTTCATGATGGGAGGCCGCTTGAGGCGGAGGATGTTGCTTACACGATCAGGAGTTTGATTGATGGTTCGGTTGTGACTGCGAAGGGTGGGGGCTTCGCGGCGGTGGACAAGGTTGAAGCGACGGATCGGCTTACGGTTGTCGTGCATATGAAGCGGCCTGATGAGGGTCTATTGTTCAATGTGAGCGATGGTTTGTTTGGCGTGGTGCCGCGTGGGAGCGGGAGAGATTTTGGATTGCATCCGGTGGGGTCGGGGGCGTTTCGGTTTGTGAGCGCGGTGCAGGATAAAGAGGTGATCGTTGCGCGGAATCATGAGTACTGGGCGGGGATGCAGGAGGTACCTGTCGGTGCCGAGCGGATTGAGCAGGTGCGGTTTGAGGTGGTGCCGGATGCGATTACGAGTGCGTTGGAGCTGAAGAAGGGATCGGCGGACCTGGCTAGCAACGTGGTGACGCTGGATATGGTGCATGCGCTGGAGAGCGCGCGGAACCTGAAGGTGGAGTCGGGGATCGGGTCACCAGTGGTTTATGTGACATTTAATGTTACAGATCCGTTGTTGAAGGACAAGCGGGTGCGACAGGCGATTGCGTGTGCGATGGATCGTCAGGCGATTGTGGATGCAATCTGGCGGGGGCAGGCTCGGCTGGCGGATACGTTGCTGCCGGAGGGACACTGGGCAGCGGCGACGGATGCGGAGTTAGCGCAATATCCGCATAATGTGGCGCGGGCGCAGAAGTTGCTGGAGGAGGCGGGCTTCCCTGCCGGTAAAGATGGGGTGCGGCTACGGCTGACGATGAAGACGAGTACGGATGAGACGACTCGGCTGATGGTGACGGTGTTGCAGCAGCAATTGCGGGCTGCGGGGATTCGGTTGGAGATACGGTCGGCAGAGTTTGGGACGTTTTATGCTGACGTGACGAAGGGTGCGTTCCAGATGTATGCGCTGCGATGGATTGGGAGCAATGAAGATCCGGATATCTTTCGGTATGCGTATGCTTCGAGCAGCTTTCCGCCGAAGGGGGGAAATCGAGGGCGGTATTCCAATGGGCGCTTGGACGCTTTGCTGACGGAGGCGGCAGCTAGTTCGGATCGGGCGGCGAGGAGAGCAGATTACGTTGAGGTGCAGAAGATTCTGGCGGAGGATTTGCCAGGAGTTCCGATGTGGTATCCGAACAATGAGGTAATTCATACCCGCCGGGTTGAGGGAGTTGTGCCTCGTGGGGCGGGGAGCTTTGATTTTTTACGGGATGCCTGGGTGAGGTAGCGTTAACGTAAACTTAAATTTTGCGCCAACCTCCCCATTTCTCTCTTCTTCTATCTGCATCACTGGCAAATGGGCGGCTAAAGACCAATATTTATGATGATTTCTCGGTAAACAAATAAATTACATTCTTTTTCTTGACAGATGTAAATCGGCACATCTACAGTCGGCGTGCTTCATTTTTGGCTTAAATAACGTTTACGTTACCGTCTTTAAACTTCGCCACACTCTGCTCTTACGCGAGTACACAAAGTGCCAGGAGGCAATCCCATGGAAACCAGGCTTCACGGTTTTGGTTCGTTCCAGACTTGTAAATATGTTTGTTCCCTATTTCTAGCCGCGACCGGATTTCTCCTTCCGTATTCACGTGCACAGGCACAGGTGAACGGCGTAGGACAGAAACCCTATCTTGGCTGGAGCACCTTCAGCGAGCAGACTATCAACAGCAGTTTTCTTACGCAGGCCAACATTCAGGCGCAATCGGATGCGTTGGCAGCCTCAGGGCTTCAGCAGCATGGCTTCCAATACATCAATATCGACTCGGGATGGATGTCCACGTTTGACGCGAACGGGCGCCCGATTCCCGCTGCTCCAAACTTCCCTGACATTAAGGCATTGATTGATCACATCCACGCGAATGGCCAAAAGGCGGGCATTTACTGGATTCCCGGCATTGAGCAGCCGGCAGTTGACGGCAACTTCCCTATCCTTGGAACGCTTTACACAACGCAGCAGATTGTCGCCATTCCGCTGGCGCAGGGCAATACGTTTGCGGCTGCGCCACCCAATCCTTTCCACGATAAGATCGACTTCACCAAGCCGGGCGCGCAGGAATATATCAACTCGGTTGTGAATCTCTTTGCCTCATGGGGCATTGACTTCATCAAGTTGGACGCTGTGGCTCCGGGTTCAGATGTCGATAGCCTTGCCATTGATGATCGTCCCGACGTAGAAGCATGGTCGAAGGCCATTGCACAGAGCGGTCGGCCTATCTGGCTGACAGTTTCGTGGGATATCGACCAAGACTTCCTCGGTACATGGCAGCAGTTCTCGAATGCTCGCCGCATCGACCAGGACATTGAATGTGAAGGCGGTTGCGCCACGCTGACGGACTGGCCACACGTTGTTCTACGCGAGTATGAGGCCGTGGGTTGGGAGCACAGTGTGGGCACCACGATGGGCTGGAACGATCTGGATACTCTCGATGTGGGAGACGGCACACTTGATGGCCTTACCCAGGATGAGAAGCAATCGGCCATCACACTTTGGGCCATGGTGAATGCACCGATGTACCTGGGAGGCGACCTGACTAAGCTGGACAGCTTCGCCAAGTCAGCCCTGAGCAACGATGAAGTTATCGCGATTGATCAGTCGGAGCATCCGGCTACGCAGGTGCGAGGCGGCTTCACTCCAGTTTGGGTCTCTGACACGAATGACGGATATGAATATGTGGCGCTCTTCAACCTGAATGCCTTTCCTACCAAAGTGGCGGTGAGGTGGAGCGACCTTGGTTTTGCCACTGCCGCCAGCGTGCGCGATGTGTGGAATCGGATCAACCTGGGCGGCTTCTCCAACAGTTTCAGCACAGTTCTGGCTGGGCATGGATCGCGCGTGCTCAAGGTTCGGCGCGTGGGCAGTGTTTCGGAGCCGGGGGGGACTGTTTACGAGGGTGAATCGGGCAGCTTTACTGGAACCGCCACCGTGAGCAACTGCTCGGCATGCTCAGGGGGAGCTGAAGCCGGATTTCTGGGTGGCGCTCCTGGCACGGATACTGTCACCTTCAACAATGTAGAGGCTCCACGCGCTGGAACTTACTTCATGGAAGTGGATTACCTCACCGAAGACCCACGCGCGTATGAGTACAACATCAACGGAGGCCCCTCAGCTACGCTGAACCTTGGTGGGGGAAGCTTCAACCTTCCATCTTCCACCACTGTTCCGGTCACACTGAATAAGGGGCACAACACGATCACCTTCGGTAATGCCGGGACCTTTGCGCCGGGACTCGATCGCATCATTATCCGTGGGAACGGCGATGCGATCCCCAGCACATCCACTACCTATGAGGCCGAGGCCGCGACGCTGACTGGAACGGCCAGCGTGGGCGGGTGCCCGTATTGCTCGGGAGGCGCGATTGTCGGTAGCTTTGGAGGAGGTGCGGGCAATAGCGTGACCTTTAATTCCGTGACGGTTCCTGAGAGCGGCATGTACCAGCTTGAGGTGGACTATGCCACGCAGGGTCCGCGCACTTTTTTCGCAACCGTCAACAATGGGACGCCGATCGAGCTTGATCTTAACGGCAGCACCTTCAGCGACCCACAACCCGTGGTCATTCCGGTGCAGCTCCATGCCGGGGTCAACACTATCTCGTTTGGTAATCCTAATGCGAATGGATTTGCTCCGGGGTTGGACAGCATTACCGTCGCTCCGATTGTGGGCACTCCCAACCTGAGTGCGACGGTTACACGCAAAGCCGGACCCGTCGACCTGCGCCTGTGGCAGGTGACGCTGGCCAATGGAGGCAACTCGGCTGCGGGACAGACGCTGCTAAATAGCTTCACGATTGTTCCGAATACGGGCAACCATGGCTGCAGGGTAAGCGTTCTGCTGCCGGTTCCGCTTCCGGTGGGACCGATTGCTCCTTCGGCGACACGCTCGGTTGAGGTGCCGATCTCGTTCGCCCCGGGTTGCGGGAAGAGCGATACCTTTTCGGTGCAAGCGGTCTTCTCTGCGGGCAACGGAAGCGACGTAGGCACCTTAGCTCTAACCGACGAAACCGAATAAACCCTAACTACGCCGATAGGGGCTTCTTTTGGGAAGGCCCTGTCGGTATTCACAAATAACTACGCTTTCTGTAACGACGGTTAAAAAGCGAAAGGACGAACTCTCTTTCGAGAACTCGCCCCCTGCTTACCGATTTTCGAAGACCAGGTTCGGCGCCCCAGTCACAACTGATTGCAATTTCAGAATTGTTTGGTGACTGCGAGCAGAGCCCGAGCCTTCCATACGTTTCCGCTATCGAATTCGCTGTAAGAGCTTCCTCGGTTTCATCCAAAGCATCCAGTTGCCTGGGTGCTTCTTGAGTTCCGTTGCCGGTTCTCCGGATGGCCTCTGTCTACTCTCTCCTACTGGAAGATTTCTCCTCCGTTGATTCGTAAGATACTCGCAATCTGCTTGAAAGCATCCGGTCGTAATACCTTTTTTTTGTGGAAATAACGCCTGTATTGTGGAAACAAGGTCAGCCGATTGCCATAGGCTACCGCTCCACTATCTCCAATCTGAAAGCAGCGGCCTGGAAATCACCGCGGAGCTCAACATCAACACCATGCTCCATCCAGAAAGCACCACTGGCAACAGGCGGGAGATTTTTGGATAGCTTCCCGTCAAGCGCGTCGATGCGATACATCGCGTCGGTCTTCAATCCTCGAAGATAGATCGTTGGAAAGGGATATAGCATCTGGCTAGAGTGGAGAAAGGCGAAGGCGACTGCATGTCGTTGATCTTCTGACACCGATTCAGTTACAGATTGCTCACTTCCCTTCTGGGGTGAGATCAAGCGATAGAGCGAGCCTCGCTGCACGGTTTCCCGAATTTGTTTGTACTGGGTCACCATTTTTTTCGCAGTTGCAAAATCTTCTGGCTTCCAATTGTTTAGATTTGCACCAACGCCGAGCGATCCCTGCATGGAAGAGAGAAAGCGGTATTCGAGGGACAAAGAGCGTTTATTGACCCAGGTTGGCGAGTCCGTGACCCACGCCATCATCACACCTGGAGCATAAGCATAGGTGAACCCATCCTGTATCAGGAGACGATCGAACGCATCGGTATTGTCGGACGGCCAAACCTCGTCCGTGTAATACATGATGCCGAGGTCCACTCGACTGCCACCTCCGGAGCAACTTTCAATCTCGACGTGGGGATGTTTCGTACGCAGCTCATCGAGGATGGAGTAGAGATTTTGGATATAGGCGATGTAGACCTTCTTCTCGTCCTCAGGCGCCACGGCCGGCCATCCCGGTTCGGACCAATTGCGGTTGTAGTCCCACTTGAGGAATGCGATGTCATTCTCGTTGAGTAGCTTATCGAGTGATTGAAAGACATAGGCACGAACATCTGGACGGGCAAGATTAAGCATCAGTTGGTTCCGGCCTTCAGTCCGCGGCCGGCCGGTGAAGTTCAGCGTCCAATCAGGGTGCTTACGGTAGAGATCGCTATCAGGATTGACCATCTCAGGCTCGACCCAGAGGCCAAAATCCATGCCCAGTGAATGCACCTTGTCGATCAGTGGCTTCAGACCGTGAGGAAACTTGACCGGGTTGACATACCAATCGCCAAGCCCAGCGTGATCGCTTGATCGTTGTCCAAACCAGCCATCGTCAACAACGAAGCGTTCAATGCCGATGCTCGCTGCCTTCTCCGCGAGGGCTTCCTGTCCAGCCTCATCCACCTTGAACTCTGTCGCCTCCCAGGAGTTGTACAAAATGGGACGAAGCTTCGGACTCGGGGCGTGGGGCAAGATGTTTGAGATCTCGAAACGATGTAGAAGTCTTGAAGCCCCACCGATGCCGTCACGCGAGTAGCCGGCATAAAAATCGGGTGACTGCAGGTGCTCTCCAGGTGCCAAACGATAGCCAAAATCAAAGCGATTGGGGCCTCCCGTTACGCGAACTTGCTCTGTAGCATCCTGTTCAATGCTGATCTGCCAAGAGCCGCTCCACCCCAGAGCGCCAAACCAAACGTCGCCATACTCCTGGTCGTTTGAACCGTTCTTATCGATGGCGAACCATGGGTTGTTCTGGGCGCCCGTCGATCCGCGACGGCTTTCGAGAATGGTTTTTCCAGGCTGAACGATTTGTTCGCGGAGGCTCCACTCCCCTGCCCAACGACCGGTGAGGTAACGCAAGCGGTAATCCGTGCCGTGCGGCAAGTTCCACGTGGCCGAAGCAATTTCCTCAACCGTGAGCGGCGCGGAAGTTCTGTTATGTACTTGTGCTGATCGTGTCAGAACACCCGTAGAGGCATCGATTTGATACTGCAACTCGACATAGACCTCCCGCGAAATGTCCTTCAGCAGAATCGTGAGCTGGTTCCCGTCGATCCGATGCGAGACATACTCCAGAACTAGGTCTCTATTTCCATCCGGGAAAGTAACCTTCAGATCAGGTTCAACGTAGAGCCCTCCCCCCCAACCAACGAACTCTTGTCGCGTCGTGTTGGTCGAAGACTCGAAGGAAGATACACCAGGATCGGAATGGGGCATCGCGAAGGTATCAGCTGAACTCAGACGTTTTCCCCAATAAATCGCCTGCAGTTGTTTTTTTTCATTAATTCCAAACACATAGGACATATCAGCCGTATCCATACGAAAGACCTGCGCTTGACTGTCAAAGTGAATCAGAGCTGCATTCGATTGCCCTTCCGCAAACAGAGGAAGGTGCGTGCTCCCGAACGCAATGCAAAGTAAGACTATGAAACGAAGCTTCCGTCTGTGCTTTGCCGCCGCACAAAAGGTGCCCGCGTTCGTCCCTCGTCCAATCATCCTTGCTACCTCAGCAATCATTTGTGGCTCCATCTAATTGTTATAAATAGCTGCATTACGAAGACACTGTCGGTTCGTGTGTTGCTACATTCTCTTTGTTTCGGAAGGACAGTTCCGTCAAGCGCACTCTACGGCCTCGCTCTACGCGAATCGGCAGCACTGTTTTTCCGTAACGGACGTTGCACGTCCCACCGAGTTTGCTCGATATCGCCGCAGAAATCAGTCGGCTCGAACGCCAGCGCATGTCGACCTGAAAGCCGTCTCGAGCACAAAGCCCGCTTACCCGTCCGTCGGGCCACTCCGCCGGCAGCGCAGGTAGAAGATGGAGGAAATCACCCTGTGATTGCAAGAGCATCTCGGCAAGCCCTGCCGCTCCAGCAGTGTTGCCGTCGACTGCGAAGATATTTTGCTCCGCGCCAGCAACGCCACCACGAGAGTAAGTCAGGAGATTGTCTTCGGTCGCTTTTGCGATAAGGCCAACTAAGTGATGGTGTGCCGCCTCTCCATCCCAGAGTCTGGCATAGTAGTTCACGAGATTGGCGCGGCTCCACTCTGTATCCTCCCAATTGGGTTGATTGATACGCCGCTCCAGCGTGACGCGTGCAGCCATGGCGAGGGCAGGGGTCTTTTCCGGGGAGATTTGGTTTTCCGGATATAGGGCGATCAGGTGTGAAGTGTGCCGATGATTCGGCTGAGCCTCTTCAAAGTCTTCCAGCCATTCCTGAAGCTGGCCGTAACGACCAATCTGAAGTGGGGAGAGCTTCTCTCGCGCCCGTCGAAGCTCGCTGCCGAAGCTGGAGTCAATCGAGAGCCTCGCTTGAATTTCCAAAGAGATACTAAAGAGCGCATGGACAAGGACACGATCACACGTAGGTCCCATCGATTCGCTGCATTCGACGCCAGATGAAGTGCGAAACCAATTCTCCGGTGAGTCGGATGGTCCTGTGACGAGCCATCCGTGTTTCGGATGCTCCACCATGTATGCAATGAAAAACTCAGCCGCTTCCTTGAATACCGGATACACACGTTCGCGAAGGAACTCTATGTCCTGCGTAAAACGAAAGTGCTCCCACATCTGGAGCGAAATCCAGATACCCGACGTGACGAAGATTCCCCATCCCAAACCCCATCCGGTTGCCGTATAGCCCCACGGATTTGTGACCACATGGCTGACCCATCCATGTACACCGTAGAGGCTCTGTGCAGTGCGCCTGCCTGAACTCTGTGTGTGCTCGATCAGAGTGAAGAGTGGAAGCTGTGACTCAGTGAGGTTGCCGACCTCTGCTAGCCAATAATTTTGCTCTGTGTTGATGTCCAAATGAAAATCGTCCGTCCAGCCCATACTCGAAGCAAGCCCATCGTTCCAGATTCCCTGCAACGCAAGCGGAAGAGGTGAGTTCGCTCGCGAACCGGCAATCGTAAGGTAGCGCCCATATTGAAAGAAGAGCGCACACAATCCGGGATCGCTGCCGCCTGCCTCCAATGACCGTCGCCTCTGATCGGTTGGAATTCTTTTGGCTTCAGCTCGAAATCCCAAGTCGATCTGAACACGACGGAACAGGGTTTGATGGTCCGCGATATGGTTTCGACGAAGGTCTGCATAACTCTTTGAGGTGGCACCTTCTAATGCCTTATTGCAGTCTATCTCCGGAACGTGGCCACCGTAGCTGGTGGCAATTGCGACGATTAGCGTCACTGCATCTGCACCGCCGATCTGCAGATACTCTTCCCCGCCCGTAACCACTCCCCCAACATGGAGGAGACGAACGCGGCACTCCACCTCAACGCCCTGCTTTCCGTCACTGTGCTTCGATTCGAATGCGTGGCCCTGAAAGATAAGAGTGTCAGATCCGGACCGAATGATCTTTCCTGGTAACTTGATGCTCTCGAAGATCATTTTGAGGCTGACTTGCCCAGGGGTGTCGCTTCGCAGATTTACGACAAGGGCGCCTTCTGGATTTGAAGAAAACGTCTCTCGCGTAAAGCGATGCCCATCGGCTCGATACTCTACACGAGCAACTCCCTGGTCCAGATCGAGGGTACGCCGGTACTGACTTGGATCACCGCGATGAGTCAATTCCAGAACCAGATCGAGCAACGGCAGGTTTGTGCCGAAAGAAGTCGGGTGGCTGAGAAGACATTCTTCACAGAGCTTCCGGGCCTGAACGTAGTCCCCCTGAAAGAGGAGTGCGCGTATTTGATTGAGCTGCGTTGCTCCTCTTGGATTGATATCGGACACGCCTGGCGCTCCGGACCAAACCGTTGACTCAGTCAAAGCGATCCGCTCCTTCATGACGCCCCCGTAGACCATCCCGCCAATCCTTCCATTCCCAATTGGAAGGGCCTCGAGCCAACGCCTCGCTTCGCTGCGGTACCAGAGGACCTGGTCAGCCACCCCCTCTTCGCCAAGTGCAAGGCGGGCGTTCACCGGAGTGGCAGTGAGAGCCAGACCGCCCCGGACAAATTCTCGTCTAGTAGGAGTCATGGAATCTTTCCGCAGAGCCGCTAAAGCCGCTGCCGGCTCGAAGGAACCGATATCTAAGCTTGTTTCCTTGATCAGGATCGACAGGTGCGATGCCTCTCATCAATCTTGGGATTGACGGGCTACGTGAGTCTCGGTAGCCTCGGCAGAAATTCATGACAAAAGGACTGTTCCGTGGACGCAAAATCGCCGTACGATGGAACCTGCGCTCAATGCTGCCACTATAAAACCTATGAATAGCACACCGAAGAACGCGGGAATCAAAGAAATAGCTGAGGCACTCGGGATATCGATTGGAACTGTGGATCGTGCATTGCACGATCGTAGAGGCGTCAGCCTGAAGACAAAAGCGAAGGTCCAAAAGATAGCGGACCAATTGGGATACAAACCTAATCTCGCGGCTCAGGCTTTGAGACTCAATCGCAGAATCAAGATCGCCGTAGTCCTTCCCAAAGAAATCTCTCACTTCTTCGACCCTTTGCGTGCCGGCATACGCGAAGCGGCTGCGGCATCGGTTGGAATGCACGTTGAGGTCACGTTTCACGAATACGCGCGCCTCGGATATGGGGATTCGGAGCTTCTCGAGGCCCGGCTGAAGGAAGACAACGACGGCATTATCTTCACGCCGGGGAACCCTAGAAAGCTTGACTCGATCATTCACCGGTTGACGGAACATGGAACCGCGATGTTCTGCGTGTCGAGCGACGCACCGAACAGCAGCCGAATCGGCCTGGTCTCGACACATGCTTACACCAGCGGAGCGTTGGCCGCCGAGCTTCTCGCTCTGAAACTTAACCGCAGGGCGCATGTCGCCACAATCACTGGTGAGCTTTCCACGCTTGACCATGCCGAAAAGCTCCGCGGCTTTGCGGCAACCCTTGCTATGATTGCTCCTCATCTCAGCCTGCTTCCCGCAATCGAATCGCATGAGCGTCCCAAGGAAGCCTACCGGCAAACGTTGGCGCTTGTCCGCGAAGAGGTGAAGCCTCAGGGGCTGTATATCAGCACAGCGAATAGTGCCCCTGTCCTTAAGGCGCTTCATGAAGAGGGTTTGCTGGGAAAAATCCAGATCGTCACGACGGATCTCTTTGGAGAGCTGGTGCCGCTGATTGAAAATGGTCAAATCCTCGCGACTCTTTACCAGCGGCCATTTACTCAAGGAAAGGTCGCCTTTGAGAACCTCATGACTTACCTGCTTGAAGAGAAGAAGACCTCTTCCGTAGTTCGTCTCGCACCGCATATTATCTTCCGCAGCAACCTTCCTCTGTTCTCAGACCGTGTCTCCGGCCTCGGTGGCACGGAGCCATCTTGAAGAGGGCGAAAGTTTCCGCCCTCTTCGGAGAGTTGCTCAGTTGTTGCTCTCTGGTACAAATCGGATCGCGCAGCCTCCTCCCGGTGCGAGCTTCAGAGTCAGTGTCTCGCTATTGCGTACACTCTGCTTTTTGATCGAGACGTTCTTCGGATTGGTGCCGGCGTCGGAGGCGTCTTGATAGATCTCGGCAGTGTAATGGCCCGCCCCGAGGAAGTTGAGCGGGACACGAAGCTCACGTGGAGTCCAATTCGTGATGCTCCCCAGGTACCACTCTTTTCCATGACTTCGGGCGATGGTCACGTACTCACCTGGATCACCATTCAACACTCGCATTTCGTCCCATGCTGCCGGAACATCCCGAATAAATTGGAAGGCGGGTTGGTCTAAATACGCCTGAGGACTATCCGAAACCATCTGGAAGGGAGTCTGAAAGACGACGTAGAGTGCAAGCTGCTGCGCTCGGGTGCCCATAATCATTGGGCTAACGTCTCTCCCAATGAACTCGTCTTCGGTTACGTTGTTGAATCCGCCCGGCGTGTAGTCAAGAGGCCCTGCGACCATGCGTGTGAACGGAAAGACTGTGCGATCTACTGGACTATCGCGTCGCGCCACCTTGCTGTTCTCGGCTCCTAAGACTGCTTCATAGCTGAGCACATTTGGGTAGGTCCGCTCGATACCCCAGGGCTTGCTCGCGCCATGAAAGTCGACCATCAGATGGTGCTCTGCAGCTTCACGCGCAACGTCATAGTAGAACTTGATCCCATCCTGGTCGTCTCTGTTGATGAAATCGATTTTTACACCGGCCACTCCCCAGCTCTCGAAGAGAGGAAAAGCTTGCTTCATCTGATCCATCACAGAGGTCGAGTAAAGCCAGATCCAGACCTTGACATGCTTGCTCGCCGCGTAACGCACAAGTTCGGGGACGTCGACATTCCCGCGCAGTTTGGTGATGTCGCGTCCGTCTGCCCAACCTGCATCGAGTAGCATGTAGGGAAAGCCGGAGCTTGCGGCAAAATCGACGTAGTATTCCATGTTCCTGGTTGTGTACGCGGCCTTACCGTCAGGACCAACGTCGCCCGCCCACCAGTTCCATGAAGCTTTCCCCGGGTGAATCCAGCTGGTGTCCTGCACCCGATTTGGCGGATTCAGATCCGATACTATGTTGGACTCCATCAGTTTGCCAGGCTCCTCAGCGACCAATAAGACTCGCCAGGCAGAGTGGTGTGGCAAAGTTCCTGTAAGCGCAAGACTTGGATCGTCGAATCGAGGTGAGAGCTTCGAGACGAAGTAATGGCCAGCCCAATTCCCTGAAGGATTAGTAACGTACATGCCGGTATTACCTTCAAGATCGGCCTCTGTCAGCGCCATCCACGCCGCGCCTGGAGAGTGCATCAACAAAGGCAAACCGATTAAGAAGCTGCTTGACACACCACCCTGATTGCTGAACGCCGTGATCGGCAACTTCACATATTCACTCTCATAGCTGCTGCGGTAATTCGGAAGGGCCAGCGCCCAGGTCGTCGCATCCGTACTGATGCGAAACTCAGTGTCTTCCTGCTTTAAACGCAGTTCTTTGAGCCCATCCTGCTCAGGTAAAACATAACGAAACGCAATCCCATCGTTATAAGCCCGTGCTTCAATCACAAGAGACCGATTAGGGGCAGCATTCTCGACAGCGCGTAACTGAACACTGTTGTATTGATCGTGAATTCCGCTCGCTTTACCTGCTATCAACGTGTAATCGTCACTTCCCTTTCCAGGCGTGCTTTCAACGATCTGCACCTTGCTTCCCAAAACTGGCTGATCGACAAGCTCCAGAGCAAGTGCGGACTGATCGACTATTTGCTTCCCAGCGAAGGTCACCGAGTAAACCAGCTTGCCACCAGTTCCAGCCTTTTCAGTTCCGGCTACTGTCGAGAACTGAATGGAAAGCCGTTGATTAGGAGAGGCCAACACGACAGGGCCTATTTCGGAAAATCCGGTTTGGCAACAAACAGTCGCAAAAACGGCCGCGAGAATCCTGCTCTTCGAAAACCACTGCATGAAAAGACTCCCTAAAAAAGTAAGCGAAGGAGGTTTCCCTCCTACCTTTCAGTGTCAATGCTGCGTTCGACAGGTCGGACAAAGGAAGGCCGCACTATGCGGCCTCCTTCGTCCCTTTTCAAATGGAATGTATGGGAAAAACGTTCGCATTTCTGCTAGAACGCATATCTCAGGGACAGTTGAAAGAAGCGGGAGTTCGGGGTATTGCTTTGGATAATCCTTGGAGCGTTCAACAAACCTCCACCTGGACCATCGGACGTATTGGTTGGATTGGCGATCGTCGGATGGTTCAGAACGTTGAAGGAATCTGCCCGGAATTGAAGGTACTGTTCGTGATACGTCGTAAAGTTTTTGAAAACGGACATATTCACTGCGTTGTTCCCAGGTCCATAGAAGTGGTTCGACTTGCCACCGAGGTATTGAATCGCGGTCGCCGGGTCGGTAATTTTTGTACCTGCCGCAAGCGTTGGCAGAGGATTTGCGAATGCGCACGGATTATAGAAATTGACCCGATTTTTTACTGAAGTCGGACACGGGATAAGACCGCCTGAGTTATCAGTAAATGCAGCAATGTTTGAGGGATCAGGTGTGCCTCCAGGAGCAAAGGGATTGCGTACCGGGATAGCTCTTCTTTCGTCTGTTCCAGATACTCCATTGTTGCTTGGAAATACAGTGAAGGGCGATCCGCTCTGGGCAGTAAAGGTCAAACTCGAAGACCATCCTCCGGCCAAGAGATCAACCAGTTTGTTGGAGTTCGCCAAATAGGTTCGTCCCCGGCCAAAGGGCAACACATAGTTCCCATTCAAGGTCACACGATTGCGAACATCGTAAACAGAGTTGGTGTACTCGGTGATGGCCGGAAGAAGAGCTCTCTGCCGTGCGTCGATGCCGGTCGATAGACCGCCGGCTGAGTTGCTGTCGTCAAACGCGTGCGCCCAGGTATAGGTGGCCAGAAAGCTCAGGCCGTGTGAGGTACGCTTCTCCAGCTTGGTTTGCAGGCCGTTATACGTACTGACTCCACCGTAATGAATCGTACCTATTCCACCGAGATCGGGATATGGCTGTAGGGCCTGCGTGTTGGTTCCAGAAGGATACAACGCCTGAACTTGGTTCGGATCGGTGTAGGTACCCAGATGGCGGGAGACATTTCCCACGTAGCTGATGGTCGCAGCCAGGTTCGTCGATATCGACTCCTCAAACGACAGGTTATAGTTCTGCGTATAAGGAGACTTGAACTCGGTATCCGTGGCGTGAAATCCGGGTTGATTGACGGCGTTCAGAAGGCCATTAGTGAGCGTGCCAGCCAGTCCTCCCTCCAGCGTAGTTCCGTTCGAAGGGCAATTTCCTAACGAACAGCCAACAGGATTAGTGTTGACCTGACCCCTGAACGGAAAGTTATCTCCCAGGTTATTGCCGCCATTGCTTTCCAGACCACCAAAGAAGATGCCATAGCCACCGCGGATGACGGTCTTCGGGTCCGGCTGAAAGGCAAAACCGACACGCGGAGCAAAGTTCGTCGATTGAGTGTTTACGAGACGTTCGTTGTTCACGTATCGGACAGTAATGTTATCCTTCGCCAAAATGGCCGGGAATAACGTACCTAAAGAAACCGTATTCTGAATGCTGGTCGGCAACTCCAGGACGCCTGTGCCGGCTCCATTGGCGAGTGGTGCGCCAGGAATGAAGTTTTCCTGACGTCCCGAGTTCTCCTTATAGGGGAGGAAGTAGTCGTACCTCACACCCAGATTCAAGGTCAAGCTCTTCGAAAGCTTCCAATCGTCCTGCGCATAAGCGGAGTTATACCATCGGGCATCGTTGACGTTTGGCGCAGTCGAGATCGCAGAGGTATTGATCTGATCGGCAAGAAAGTCCGCGATACCGGAGCCAGTGGTCGCACTCGACGCTGGATCACTCGTGTAAAGTCCGGTGAAATAGTAGTTGCCAAGGGAAGACGGCGCATACCGGTAGAAGTTTCGGATGGATTGGAAGGCGACGCCAAACTTCAGAGAGTGATTGCCCAGGGTCTTGGTGACGTTATCCAGTATCTGGTAGACGTTTTGGGTTTCGTTCGAAGTGCCCTGTGAGCCGGCATTCGAAAGACCGTTGATATTGCCAGTGCCGTTATTGTAGATAAGGAACAACGGCAGTCCCCCTTCGTTCGGCGAGAATGGAACGCCTCCCAACCCAAAGCTGGGAGCCAGGTCGACATTGGCGTTGGGCTGAAGGAACTGTGATTTCCCCGCGGTGAAGCTAAAACGAAACTCGTTGATAAGAGTCGGGGTAAAGAAATGAGTCTCACTTCCTACAAAGCTTTGATACAGGTTAACGTCGTTCTCACCGCCGTAGGGGCTACCGTCAAGAATGGGACCAAGCGGAAGACCATTAACCGTAATTCCATGAGTATAGCTATATCGTGCATAAGCCTGGTCGTGCGCGCTGATGTTCCAGTCGAGCCTTTGATCCCATTGAATGGTATTTAGGTGCACAGGGACGTTTACCGCGTAATTTTGAAATGTCTTTCCTCCATTCACATTAGGCAACGGATAAAGGTCGATGAGCTTCTTCGCAACCGCATTGAGCCCATTCGGATCGAAGACGTTATTTCGTCCCTGAAAAGATTGCGTGTTTGCCGCTCCTCCGCCTGAGTTCGGGCGATACAGTTGCGTGCTCACGCTGTTCAGCAGGGGGTTGAGCAACTCTGAAAAGTCCCCATTCCGCTCCAGCGCTGTTGGCACCGTGTATGTACCAGGATTATTGAAGGCAATACGATTGGCCTCGATATCACCGAAGTAGAAGAGCTTGTTCTTGATGATCGGGAATCCCAACGTGGCTCCGAACTGATTCTCATGATAGGGAGGGGTCGTCAGAGCGTTGAAGTCAGTCGCATCCAGACTTGTATTGCGGACATACTCCCATAGGCTGCCATGAATCTGATTGGTACCGGATTTAATGCTGGCACTTAGTACTCCGCCTGCGGAGTGTCCGAACTCGGCACTGAAGTTGCTGGTCTGCAGACTGAACTCCGACAGCGCATCCGGCGGAGGGCGAATGATGTAGGTTGATCCATTCAGAAAATCCACGAGGTTCGTGTTATTGTCCACGCCGTCGAGGATAAAGTTGTTCTGTTCCGCGTGCTGCCCGTTCGCTACAAAGTCGCCCGAACCAGAACCCCTTGTCTGATTGAAGGTCGATACGACTCCGTTGGTCAGTTGCGCAATATAAACATAGTTCCGACCATTAAGAGGCGTATTGCTGATGGTATCGGCACTGATCACCTGGCCAATCGAACTCGTCTGCGTTTGCAGAAGGGGTGGAGCATCAGTGACAGTCACAGTCTCTGAAACCGAACCTGGCTTCAGGGCGATGACAAGGTTCAACCTCTGCTGCGCATCGAGATGAACGTTCTGCTGTATTGTTCTCTCGAAACCCGATGCGGAAGCACCAATCGTGTAATTGCCAATCTTCAATGGAGAAAAAACGTAGACTCCGCTGCTGTTCGAGGAACCCTCGAGAACCAGGCCGGTGTCGGTGTTGGTCACGGTCACCTTAGCGCCAGGGACCACTGCGCCGCTGGGGTCCTCCACGACGCCAGTGATGGTGCCTTGATCTACTTGGGCTATCGCATATCTGTTGCCGAACAGTATTCCCAGAACGCACGCGAATAACAACGAATAGTGCCGAATCCTCACGTAATTTTTCTTCAATCTACTCTCTGCCATTTCACTGCCCTTTCTGTACTTCATTCTTTTTTCTGTCGAAACTTCTGGCCACTCGGAATCTGTTACAGCGCCCAAACACGCTCACCGGGAATCAACTCAGCAAAAAAGAGTGTACGTTACCGGAGAAAACACTATGCCTTTATTTGCTGGACTGTCAAGCATAATTCTTTTATCTCTTTTACGTCCGAAAACATTGGCCAATAGTGAAATATTGTCACTTCCTGAGGAGTGAACGTGTACGTTGCCTCAGTTACTCCTCTTCCCTTTACTTCCAGCCCCTTCCAGGCGCTACTTTGACCGGGCCCGAGCAGACCAGTACACGTCACGGGAGGGTATCCGCGGATTGGATGAATCTGGAGTAAGTTGGTTACGAAAAAGGGTTTTTTTCTCCAAGACATACGTCTGATCGTCCCGTCTCTCGCGCTGAAAACTCACAGTCGTCGCATTGATTTCTTGCCGAAGACGCTATGACTGGAATCGGACAACGGAGGCTCAGTCTGCTTTACGCTACGTGTCGAGCAGACTGAATGATTAGTTGGAGGTTAGGACCTTGGCCTCAATCTCTTCGAGCGTTTTGCCCTTGGTCTCAGGCACATAAACGAAGACGAAAGCCGCGCCAAGCATGCAGATGGTTCCGTACCCAAGGAATGTACCTGAGCTGCCGAGGACACGATTGATAAGAGGAAAGGTATAGGTGAGCGCGAAAGACGCTACCCAAAGGGCACTCACGGCCACTGAGACAGCCCTGGAGCGAACATGGTTCGGGAATATTTCCGAGATAAGAACCCATGTCACTGGAGCCAGGGTCAACGCATAACAGGCGATTGCACTGAGGGTTAGCACCAGCACTGCACTGCCGTGAAGTCCGGCTCGGTAGGCATATCCCGAAAGAAGATGAGACAAGCCGACCCCAACACAACCGAGAAGCATCATTGGGCGTCGTCCGACGCGGTCCACGATCAACATGGCGATTACGGTAAAGATCAGGTTGATAGCACCAGTGATAACGATGTTAAGGAGGATGTCATTCTCACCATAGCCGGCGCTGCGGTAGACCTCCGCGGCATAATTGAACAGAATATTGATGCCCGTCCACTGCTGCAGGACAGCAAGTCCGGCTCCAATGAGGACGATCTTCCGCACCCCAGGCAGCCACAGTTCTCGCCAAGACGCTTGTGCGTTCTCTTCCGCCTGAAGGGTCACTTTGATGTTGGTCACTTCACGGATCGCATAGGAAGGCCCCCCAACTCGGCTGAGAACTTTGTATGCCGCATCGCTTCGTCCCCTGGCTAACAACCAACGAGGGCTCTCAGGAATAAAAAGCGACATCATAGTAAACAGCAGTGCTGGAACGACCACCGCGCAAAACATCCAGCGCCATCCATACTGTACGTTCCAAGTCTGTAGGAAGAGAGCCTGGCTGATGTGGTCGGGAATCGGGCGAGCGATCTTCCAATTTGCTATCTGTGCCAGAAGAATACCCACCACAATTGCAAATTGATTCAGACTGACGAGTCGGCCGCGTATCGTCGCTGGACTGATCTCAGCGATATACAACGGCGAAATGTTCGAGCTCAGACCGATCGCCGTTCCGCCCACGATCCGCCAGCAGATAAATGTCGCGAAGGAGTAGGACCAGCCCGTCAATCCGGACGATACCGCAAACAGAATTGCCGAGGCGATTAGCACGCGCCTTCGCCCAAAGCGTTCCCCGGCATAGCCGGCAACGAATGAGCCGGCGAAGCAACCAACTAGTGCGCAGCTGTTTGCCCATCCGATCATCTCCTCCGACGTCAGGTGGAAATAGGCTTCGTAGAACTGCCTGGCTCCTCCAATGACAACCCAGTCGTATCCGAACAGCAGCCCGCCCATCGCCGCTGCGAGGGTGATGGCCCAAAGATAGACAGTTGGTTGAGGCTTCGCCATAGAAGCGCTGGTTGACGGATGAGCCGTGGCACCTACCATCCCTACCTCACAGCCGTTTCGATCGTCGACTGCAAATCTGCGGCTGCGGTATGGTTTGCGTCAAGGCTCCTCACCTCGGCCAACATCTCCGCCCCTTCCACGGAACGACCTGAGCCCAACAGCGCCTGAGCTTGAAGGAATTTTGCGGTAATATCCCGTCGAAGAAACAGATCTTCCTCAAAGAGCAACATTGCTGGAAGCGACGTCGCGAAGTAGTCGATCTTAGGAGTTTGATTCGCAAGCTCGATCGAATAATCGTATATCTGCTGAAGCAATTCTTTCGCTTCTTCCTCTCGCCCCAAGCTGGAAAGGGCCAGGGCGCTCCAGTAGGTATTTTCTGAGACTGCGTGGACCTGCATCTGCTGAAAGTCGCCTCGATGCTCCGCCGCCCGTCGCCAGTGCAAGACTGCCTTCTCGTGATCCCGGTTGGCAGCAAAACTGACACCCAACCAATAATCGATCATGCTGAGATTCATGAGTAGATGCTTAGCCTCACTGATGCTCTGCGGCGGATTCCCGGCGGATTCGAATAGGAGGATGGCCTCTGAGATGTCTCCTGCCGCCAGTGCCTTCTGACCGAGCAGAAGGTTGGCACGGACATACTGAGATAGCACCAGGCCTTCGCCTCCCTCCCATGGCTGAAACTTGCGAGAAAGCAACACCTTCAACGCCTCCTCCGGTTGTCCAGCCTGGTTGTAGAGCAGGGCTAACTCAACCGAAAGATCGTCGCGAGAAGCAACCAGGTTGTTCAACTGCTTCAGAGTAGAGAGCCTGAGTTCTGGCGACTCGCCGGTGCGCTTCATCAACAGATCGTGCTCATATAAGATGCGGGCGTCTGAGGGGGCTGCTACGCGTGCGCGCTCGAAGGCCCTGCGCGCCTTGTCAGCGTCGCCAAAGACGTTGTAATAAGCGATCCCAAGGTTGCGCCACACCGTCGGATAATTGGGGTCCAATTTGGTGGCTCGCTCCCATTGCTCTATCGCCTCTTCATGGCGGCGTCGGTCGTAGAACAGATTCCCCAGGTAGTATGGAGCGCGTGAATCCATCGGGTTCCGCTCGATTGCAGCCTTTAGAAGATGGATCTCCTCGAGTCGGTTGGGAAATACATAGGTACCATCAGCAGCGGCTGCCAACCGATAGGTCTCGGTCCCCTTCTCAGAATCGCCAAGCAGAACGTAGACATGCGCAAGCGCATAGAGCAGCATGGTGGCGGCCCCATCTCGTCCTTCGATCTGATGAAGAGAAAACACATCCCTCGCCTCTTCGAGCAAGCCGGATCGAAGAAGGTCGAGTCCGAGGTCCAAACGCTGCTGTCCGTTGTTTGGCACCGCGCGCGACAAGATGTACCGGCTCCAGTTGTCCAGGGGATCGAGCTTAAGTGTTGCCTCGAGACAAGCGTCGGCCTCCTTTTGTTTGCCTAGCCGCTGAAGGACCACCGCCTTCAAATTGCGCGCGTTCAGGTTGTCCGAATCTGCGCGCAAGGAACGCTCGATATGCTCCAGCGCCTGCTTCCACTGCCGCCGTCTGCAATCGATCTCGGCAAGACGATGGTATGCAGGTCCGCGCCAGGCTGCATTCCAGGTTGACTTGTAAAACGCCTCGTACCCCTCGAATTCTCTTCCTTGGTAACCGAGTGTCAGTCCTAAATTGTAGTGTGGCTCACCGTCGTATGGATTGGGATTGCGCTGCGTCATTCTCTCAATGGCCGCACGTATGTACTGCTCGGCAACCTCAAATTCTCCACGTCTCAAGTGCCAGCGGCCTAACGCATGGTTGGATCGACTGTCTCCGGCGTCCCGACGAACCGCCTCAAGCCAATACTCGTCCGGATTTCGCGTCGCGTGCCTGTATTGCTCCAAATGCAAACCGACAAGGTATAGCTCATCGTTCGATTCGATATCGTGAGGCAGGTTCGGCTCCACTGCAACAATCGGACTCGGCGCAGCAACAGTCTCCGCGGGCGCAAAACGAAGGATGACCTCTTCTTCAGCGCCTTCGCCTGCCTTCAGTGTTAGTTCCAGTCCCTTCGCTTCCGACCCGACCGAGAATTCTTCATGCAGTGGGAGCTCAGGCTTCAACTCTCCGTGCCATGTTGCGATCCCCCCGTTCTCAAACTTAACCGATAGAGTTGCCTGACGCAGTACACGAGTGACGAGCAGGTGAACCACGACCTTGCCCGGAAGCAGCTCCACCCGAACCGCCGCATCTGTGTTTGCGAGATCCGGCACACCGATCTCTCTAACCGGATACCAGAATTGACTAAACGTCTTCGTCTCTCCCGGAGCCAGAAATGAGAAGTCAGGCTGGTTGTCGGTATAGACTCCCGACATCAGTTCGACGTAAGGTCCATCGGAGTCGGTAAGGCTTCGGTCCCACGCGTAACCGAACTCATGATTTCCCCAGGTCCACTGCTTCTTTCCTGGAGAGATGTGGTGATTGGCAACATGCACCATTCCGGCACCTGCGGCGTGATCGTACCCTCCCGCAAAATCTCCCTTTGAGTTCGCAACCATGTAGCTTGTCGGGACAGGAATATTCGCGTACCAACTCAGATCATTGGGAGGATACGAACCATCTGGCACGAAATGCGCGGGCATCTCCTCCACCGGAACCCCGTTGATCGCCCGCTCTCCGTAGTCGATACCGTAATAGCGTCCTTGACTGAAGGGAAACTCTGTGACGGCGCGCTTAGCATGATCAGCGACGAAGCGGACATCGGTGGGAAAGAACGACTGATACTTCTCGTGGACCTTGGTCGCAACGTTTGCCCACCATAGAAAAGTCTGCGTATCCTGCGTTCGATTGTAGAGACGAACCTTTAACTCCAGAAAGCCTTTCCCCGGATGCAGACAAACACCATGCATCCCCTTCATTCTCACCATCGGGTCCTGATCGCTGCACCAGATCGTAACCGATCCATCTTCTTGATTGCGCTCAATCGAAACTTCTACCGGCATGAAGGTCGCAGGTCGATGATGTTGCGGCCAGTTAAACTCCACCCCACCGGAAATCCAGGGACCAGCAAGACCAACCAACGCTGGCTTGATCACGTTCTGACGATAAAAAAAATCATAGCCACTGAGTTTGTCGTACCCGACGTGAATGCGTCCGCCGATTTCCGGCATAATCATCAGTCGGATGAACTCATTTTCGATATGGACCGCCTTCCACTCCTGCGGTCGCGGTTCCGTATCGATTCTGTCGACAACCGCCATCGGGTAGACCCGACCACTACTGCCCTGATAGACCCTCTTTTCGAGAAACAGTGGATTCGGGTCGGGATCTGCAGGAAGGTAAGAGAGCATCACCACCGGCTCTTCCCAGGCTTTTACTGCGCCCGTCTCGGTGGACGGCGCGTTTGGCAACTGCAGCAACTTTGGAAGCCCCTCCCCCGATGGGACGACGCAGCCGCTAACGAAAGAACCGTTCTGTCCTGCCATATCTCCCCCGGATAACGTGCGTGCGCCGACCCCGAGCATCTCAACGAAGCCTGCCCTAATGCCATCGCGACGAAATCAACCGTTTACGTTACCGCAAGTCAGACTCTAGGCTGCCATCGCACCCTTGTCAAGGAAAGATGACACGCAATGCTCTCATCGCCGCCTATGCTTTGCGATGACGAACAACGAAGTCTATGTCGTCGCCAGGGTTCGCGCAGACGCTTTGCGCAACACATCCGCTGCCGACTCTGGAGTAATGTCCCTCTGCGGTCCACCGAGCAGTTCGAACCCTACCATGAACTTCCGAATCGTCGCGGATCTCAATAAAGGGGGACAGAAGTGAACATGGAACTGCCATTCAGGATGCTCTTCCTCATCGTAAGGGGCGGGGTGCAATCCCATCGAATAAGAAAATGGAGTCTCGAAGACCGCGTCGCAGGTCGCGGTGACGGTTTGCAGTATATCCGCAAACTCCAGCTTTTCTGCGGCGGTCATGTCCTCCAGCCGCGCTACAGGTCGGCGTGGCAGAATCATGACTTCGAACGGCCAAACGGCCCAATACGGGACGAGCGCTACAAACCCCGCATTCGCTCCCACGATACGTTCTCCACGAGCCACTTCAATTGCGAGGTAGGCGCACAATAAAACTTCATGCTTCTCTTTGAAGTGGGTCTGCTGCCCCCGAAGTTCTGTCATTACTTCATTGGGAATCGATCGGCTGGCCCAGATCTGTCCATGCGGATGGGGATTGCTCGCTCCCATCATTGCGTCTCTGTTCTCGAAGACCTGGACGTAGGCGATGTCCTTCCGTGTGCCTAGTTCGACAAACTGCTGCTCCCAGACATCGACTACAGCTCTAATGTCCTCCAGCGACATCTTTGCCAAAGTAAGGTCGTGACGTGGTGAGAAGTAGATGCCGCTTTCCCGTCGGCGACCAGAAGCCCCTTCCCGTCCTCATCGTCGGCAAAACTCGGAGCGTCGAGCTTTAAGGCCGCATAGTCATTCTCGAAGACATAGGTATTTGTGTACTTGTCCGTCTGGGCCCCTCCAGCACGACTATTTCCAGGGCAGAGATAACAATCAGGATCATAGGTCAGCGCCACGGCAGTCGCGGTTTTCTCCACCTCCCCCTGCCACGGCCTTTGCGTTCGATTGGGAGACACCAGCACCCACTCTTGCTTCAAAGGATTGAACCGGCGATGCGGATTCATTCGCTCCAGTGGATTCATCGTGCTGTCTCCCGCGGTGCGATCGCCAGAGCACCGTCGGAGGGTTCACACACATAGCAGTTGGCCAAAATCCCTTTGGACCGCTCATACTGTCGTTGTATCGCCTCGATAAACCGGTCGGCATGGTCCGCTCTAACCAGATTCACCGTGCAACCGCCAAAGCCGCCGCCCGTGATTCGAGCTCCCAAACATCCATCTTGTCTGGTTGCGATCTCGACAAGCGCATCGACCTCTTCGCAACTTGCCGAAAAGTCATTGCGCATACTGACGTGCGCCTCCACTAAAAGTCTGCCGAACTGCTCGAGATCCGAGTGCAACAACGCTTCCCTTGCTCTAAGAACTCGAGAATTTTCGGAGATTATGTGGCGGCACCGCGCGAAACTTTCCTCGGACATCTCGTCTCTGCAAGCGTCGAGGTCCTGAAGCGTCGCGTCTCGCAGGAGTTCCACGTGGAGAAACACTCTCCGCAAAACTGCCTGACCGGCTTCAACTTCATCGCGCCGGTTGCCATACTCTCCGGTCGCTACGGCATGCTTGACCATTGAATTGCAGATCACGACCTTCACCTCATCCGGTAGAAGCAGTAATTCATACTCCAACGATCGACAATCAAGCAGCATCGCCCGGTTCGCAACAGCTCCAGCAATCACGAATTGATCCATGATGCGCTCTTCGCCCCGACGAATTCGTTTTCGGCGCGCCGACAGAGATTTGCAACCTTTTCGAGAGGCAACTCGACTTTCGCGTGACTCAACAACGCCGCTACCGTCGCAACCTCGACCGATGCCGACGAACTCAGTCCCGCGCCAAGGGGAACATCTCCGGCGAGACTGATATTGAAGCCACCGATTTCAATACCTTCTTGCAGGAGACTCCACAGTACACCTATTGGATAATCGCTCAGTGGCCCCGAGGGTGGTGGCTCAGACTGGCAAGCTCGAAAATAATTTGCTCCCCGTAGTTTGCCGAGTAGATGACCGCACGATCGTCATTACGCGGGCTAATAGCGGCCGAGGTGTGAAACCCAATCGCCATCGGCATCACGAGCCCGCCCGTATAGTCCGTATGCTCCCCGATGAGGTTTACCCGAGCCGGAGCGACAAAGTTCCGGCCTGCCTTTCCAAACAGCTGCTCGTGCTTCCGCAGTGTCTCTTCCTGTTCCTGCACCATGTAAAATACCAACTTTGTTCGTTTATTTGAGATATGGAACGCTCAACAGAATTCTGTCATCCACGCCCGAGGTCCTTAACGAGATCGCCACGATCTGGATCACACCTTCAACAGTGGATATGCGCACGAGCAGAGTATGATGGACCTCTTAAAAGTGTAGGTACACGAAGTCTTTCATTACTATTGGCTTCACGACAACTACCAACCATTTTCGTGTACGATACCGTCAAAGCAAGGTGTCATATCGAGTCTTTCCTTGTCAAGCCTGTTTTTTCAATGCGACTCTGAAAGTACAGATTGATGAGAGAAAATCATCCAAACCCCATGAGCGAACAAGAACTGCTGTGGCTTCAGAACGACGCGCTGAGGGTCGAGTTCCTCCCCGCCTTCGGTGGAAAGATTACCTCTTTGCGCAGTGTGCGAACGGGGGAAGAGTTTCTTCTTCCACCGCTCGGCGGCTATCACCGTGTCTCCCCTTTCGCGAACTTCAGCGAGAGTGACGGCGGAGGCTTCGACGAATGTCTGCCGAGCGTGGCAGCCTGCGAGCGCTCCCCAGGTCAGGATCCAGTGCCGGACCACGGCGATCTCTGGCGTCTGAATTGGCATGTCGATTCTCAGCGTGACGAAGTCACGCTCTATGCTGAAGCAGAATCGCGTCCCCTTCGCCTGACCAGAAGCGCGCATCTTCAAGGGGCATCTCTCATTCTCGACTACGACCTACTGAACCTATCTGACTCGACCACCGGTTGGCTCTGGTCGGCTCATCCGCTGCTTCGCGTGCAACCAGGAGACCGCATCGTGTTGCCAAAGAGTGTCGACCAGGTTTCGGTCGAATATTCGGCTGGAGATCTGTTCCCTCGAAACACTTTGATCAGCTGGCCAACTGCGAAATCGACGTCAGGTCTTATGACAGACCTAAGCAGAGTCGGCGAGAAGGATGGTGTAACTGCACACAAGATATTTGCGCCAATGGAAACAGCCGCCTGGGGCGCCCTGTATCGGACAAAGTTGGCTCAAGGTCTCGTCTTCCGCTTCAACCAAACCGCGCTTCCCTTCCTCGGCATCTGGATATGTTCTGACGCGTGGCCCCAGGAGAGACAGGACAAGCAATACACGGTGGCGCTGGAGCCTACGACATCGAATGTCGACTCCCTCGCTGACGCAGAGCGAAATGGCACAGCAAGGAGTCTTGCGCCCAGGGACGGCTGCCAATGGCGAATTGAGATTCAACTTGTTGAGGCTTCGTCGTTGGCGGAGTTCGAGTCGTTGTGCTCGAAAGTTCCTAACCTATCCAGTCCATCACATGCCGTAGATTTGTCGACGCAGTAGAGGTCGTTCCTCTCGGCAGAGTGGGAGCAATCGCGCATGCGATTCGATGGCCCTCGAACCAGACCAGAAAACGAGACTGCTCTGCACCGACGAGCCGCGATTGATTGATCCACGTATAGTAAGCGCCCATATCGGCGTCCACCAGAGAGCCTTCTCCATCCTGCGGCTGTTGCAGCGGGTCGCGGACCAGAAGTTGCTCCATCGGAGCACTCACCTGCCGAGTTGAAGAACGGGCAAACATAGTAAGCGGCTGCGCGCGATGCAGACACTCACGCGCAGCCCATTGAACAAACGTTGTACTGTAGATCTGGCATCCTGCCCCCTGGGTCAACACATTCACTTCAAAGTGACGTAACACCGCATCGGCGCGTTACCTCTGAGGTCTAGATCTTCGGGGCTGAGGCTCGCGACATATGAGCTGGCAGCTTCTACCCCATCAGGCCCATTGGGGCTTCGTCCAGAGGCGAGCTGATTCAAAAGCGAGAACTCTCGTCTTGCTACAGGCACAAGTCGTTCGTAAGACATCGCGGTCAGGGTAAGTCGCACCGACACTTGCAGCATGCAGAGCGCCGCCCTCGATATACCAGAGACCATATTCAATCGGATATCGCTGCGCGCGCGACCGCACCTCAGCCAGCAGGATCTCCAATCCGCCAGTGGGATCAAGCTGTGTAAACAGCGTTCCATGGGGTTGGAGCTTCCGAAACAACTGGCGATCTGACTGTTCGGAGCCCTGACCGATAGTGACAATCGTCCATCGCGGGCTGGCGGGCGCTGTCTTCTTAAGAGCTGTCTCGACAAACTGCTGATAGCCTTGAGCGGCCTTATGATAACGATCAATCTGATGCTCCGACCACAGATACGCTGTCAAATGTTCTCTGAACAGCTGCGGATGATCGACCCACTCCATGTCGCGAAGCTCGGAGGAGAGCGTTATTGTGGAAAAAGCCGACATCAGGCCATCGAACGACGCATTGTCCATTTTGCTCATCAGATCGAACTGCCGGGACAACCGTTCGCGCTCTGCCGGAAAGCACCAGGGGAACTGGATCAACTGTCGTAGTATCACTGACACCAAAATCAACGGCATACGCTGCAGCACCTGAGGGTTCCTGATCGCAAAGGAACGCGCCTGTGGCGGATATAGCGTAAAGCTCTCGGCGCGAAGTTCGCCAGGCGTCATCAGAGCACCTCTGGGATGGGCCGTCCCTTGGCCAAAGGAGTTGCGAAGTTATCAAGGCACCGAGCGTCGGGACCAGGTCTACGGAATCAAGTGCTCGATCCACCGTCATATTCTGTCGGATGTGTGGGCCCATTGCCATGATCCATGTAGTTCGAGAGAGAGGGTCGCCGGTGCGATGGTCCTGGAATCCATTGCCGGACGCATTGAAGTCCAAATCGCGACCGAAATCCGGAAGGACAAGCATTGTTGTGCGCCCTTTGTACTCCGGATCGCTCTCGATCATCTGCCATATCTCTGCGCAAAGCCTGTCAGTTCGCCGAATGCCATCCAAATAAAGTGATTATGCGCCGGTGTGAGCAACGTCCATGTCATGAAGAGTGATCCAGAGAAGGCTAGGGGCGAACTGCCGCATCAACTGACGCATCACGTAGACCGAGAGTTCGTCCGGACTCGACAAAGTTTTTGCGTGATGAGCAAAGTCATCCACAGAGAGATGCAACATCTCCATAAGCCTGGGGAGATCGACGTCGGAACGAACAGGAGGGCTTCGTAATTGTCCTGCAGGAGAAATTCGAGTCCACCTAGATTTGTCATCGTCTTTGCCAGAACCGCCGCGAGCATATGCTTCGGCAAAACGACTTATGCTCCGTATGCTGCGGCAAACTGGCCGCCACCACTCTGACCGATCCGGTTGAAACCATTGCTAGGTGCAATCACCCATGTGTCATTCGCGGTCGGCTCAGTCCTTTGCGGAAATATTCAAAGACTGTAGGATTTTCTTGCGCTACGTCTGCGAAGTTGTCGAAACGTTCTTATACCCCGGTCGCCAGACTTGCTGTGGCGACATAGTGGCCCAGAATTCCACGATTCACAACCTGAGTGAAAAACGTCGCCTGAGGGATCAGCTCCTTCATCAGGTGAGGAATATTCCTGTCCCTCCGGTGCAGAGGTCTCTTCATCCCGGGCTCCGCCACCAAAAGTGACCACGACGGTCTTCTGTCCTTTTGGCAGGAGTGCAGCTTGCAGCGGATTGAAGCCGAACAGTCTACTGCCTGCGCCATATACAGTCGCGGAGCGTAGAAATGCGCGGCGGGTGAGAGCTCTTTGTTGCGCTAGATGCTGTAAGGTATCCGTACGAGTAGACCTCGACTACGTACTCTAGCAGCTTTACATCCGGCGCGTAAATGAATCCGGAAACGATAACTACTTTGTAGTAAGTCGACGCTGGAGCAATGCCGATTAGATCAACCGTCGCTCCGGGTATTGGATGAGACTGCGGGGCCGCCCGATAGCTCGCTTGCTTTGAACTTCGAGACATAACAGCGGGTTCCTCTCTGGTCATAACAGATCGCGGCGCAGCTGATAGCTGATTGCGGCTAATAATCCATGGCGTACAGAGAACGCGATTATTTCGCGCGGCGCCTGTCTCTCACACCCTCCCTGGCGAAGCGCTCATCGACGGCGGGAGATCGACGCTGCGGGTTGCCCAGTCCTTGTTTGGCTCAGGTCCCATGACGAACTCCAACACGCCGCCCACGGCAATCTCGCTGTGCCGAATCCATGCGCGCGACAACGGCTTTCCATTGAGCTTCGCAAGTTGGATGTAGGGGTGGTCAGGCGCCTGGTTCTCAGCCGTAATCGTAAATTGCGCTCGCTTGTACCACTCCTCGTCCAAATGGAGCGTTATCCGGGAGAACAGTGGACTCCCGAGGATGTAGATTCCATCTCCAGGACACACAGAATAGAAACCCATTGCGCCGAGAACATACCACGCGGACATCTGGCCCACATCGTCATTTCCGCAGATACCATTCACATCGTTGTGGTAGGCATTGGTTAGGATACGGCGCACCCATCTCTGCGTAAGCCATGGCTTGCCCGCGTACACAAACAAGTAGGGAACATGGTGCACCGGTTCATTGGCGTGGTTGTAATAGTCGTTCCATCCAAACGAGGAAGGCGTCTTTTCAAAGAAGTCTTCCAGTTGACGAGAGAACTCTTCCGCGCCGCCTTTCAGCTCCATCAGTCCAGCAACATCGTGGGGAACAAACCACGTCTGCTGAAGCGGATTGCTCTCCGTGCACCCCTGGCCGAATGCAGTCTTACCCAGCCACGGAATCCCTCCGCCCTCGGCATTTTTCGCTCGCATGCTTCCAACGTGCGGGTCGTATAACTTCTTATAATTTGTCGCGCGGGTTGAAAATAAATTCGCGTCCTCTGTCTTACCCAACGACGCGGCCAAGTTTGCCATGCACCAGTCGAAGTATGCGTTGTCCAGCGTCCACGAAACCTGGCCTGGAACGTATCCATGCTGCATATAGAAATCGTTATCAGGGCGGTTTGTCGAACCGTTCGGACCCGCCGCAGTCTGCCTGCAGGCGGCATAGGCCTTCTCTACATCGAAGCCCCTAATCCCTTTCGAATACGCGTCGAGGATTACCGACGTTGCCGGGTCGCCATCCATGCATCCGCTATAGGAGTTCATAATTTCCCAGCGTTCGAGATACCCTTTTCGGCTCGTCGAAGCCAAGGTGACAAGTGAGTTGATCTCGTCGTTGATCATCGTCGTATTGAGCAGAGTCATCAGCGGAAAATCGCCGCGAAATACATCCCATCCACTAAAGATGGTTCTTCATGTGTACCCATCGGCCGTGTGGATTTTGCCGTCGGCGCCCGTGTAGTTTCCATCCACGTCCGCAATGATCCTCGGATCTATCATGGCGTGATACATAGCGGTGTAGAAAATCTTCCTCTCATCATCCGATGCGCCTTCGATCTCAATGGAGTTCAAAGCATCATCCGAAAGCGCCCGTCCCCTCTTGCGAACCTCGTCGAAATCCCATCCTGGTATGTCGTACGACAGGTTCTTGCGTGCACCCGCTGGACTGGTAAAGCTGATGCCCGACTTCACCAACACCTTATCTCCGGTTGCAAACGAAGGAAACTCGACGAAGAAACCGATATGGTTCCCTTCCTGCTCTGCACCCGGCCAGCACCTCTTCTACGCACAAGCTCCTGATACTGGTCGGTTTGGAAATACGACGTTGCCAGTCCCCGCTGCACGGGAAATGCATCATCTGGAACATCAATCTTCCATACGCCGAAGCGCTTGAGCGGCTTTGAAAATTCCATGTGGAAGTAAACCGTATAGCCTACCTTGCCCTCGCCATTACCCCAGCCGCCGCCAGCCGCGGGACAATGCATCCATCCCTCGATCGCTCGATCTCCCACCACTTTCACATATTGGCGCGTAGAAGTGCCCGCTATGCGTCGCGCCAGATTGATTTGAATACGGGCCGTCTCCGTCTGCGGAAAGCTGAACTGGAGCATACCCGCGCGAGGAGCAGCCGTGAGTTCTGCCTGAATACCATAGTTCTCCAGTGTGACGGCATAGTAGTTTGCCTCAGCGCGTTCGTTTGCGTGACCATAAGTTGAGCGCCAGCCTTCACCCGGATGGTTGACCCTCCCGCTATCAAGCTTCATAGGTCCGATAGAAGGCATAACCTGCAAATTGCCGAAGTCGCCGTAGTATCCCACTCCGCTCATGTGCGTAAAGCTGAAGCCTTCGGTCGTAGTCTGTTCGTAAGAGTATCCCGGGCCGCTGTCGCCTTCATAGGAATAGCCTGGACCTTTGATACCTCCCGTAATCGTGTCAGGGCTGAGCTGAACCATGCCAAACGGTGTTGTAGGGCCAGGGAAAGTCTTGCCTTCGCCGAGCAATATGCTCGTGCTGGCTCCGATGAGCGGATTGATGAAACGCGAGGCCCGATCTAAAGCACTCGAGGACTCTCCTCGCAGTCCCCTGCCGGACCGTAGCGACGACATCCAAATGAGAGAGCCCTTCGCAAACGATCGACGAGAGATTAAGCGTCTCTTCGGTAGATTGATGTTCTTCATTGTTTTCGCAATCCCAATGTCATCTGTCGGTTCTTAAGACAAACAGGAGCAAGGCTGCATACGCGGCCAGGGTCATGAGCGAAGCGGCGGAGAAACAGCAAAAAAGTGTCCCCGCCGCTGATAGCGTAGCTGTCAAACTCAGAAAGTGAGATGGAAACCAACTGAATTTCTCTGGGCGTCGTTACGTTATTCGTGATGACTCCCGCAGTAGGGTCGGAGATGTTGTTATCGGGTACGCCGTAGTTCTGGATGTTGAAGATATTGAAGACCTCCGCCCTAAAGTTGAGCAACCACTGTTCCCTAATTGGAAAGTTCTTGAACAAAGACATATCCACCTCGGCGACATGGGCCGAAGAGAGAGAGTTTGTTCCGGAGTTTCCATAGGTACCAGTTGCAGGCGATACAAAAGCGGCCGTGTTATACCACTCGTTCCTCGTGGGATGAGCAAGCTTAGGGTTCCCGATTACGTTCGGCCTCATGTAGGAAAACCAACTATCACCAGCTGGTGCTTCAATGTTCGCGATGTCTCCACTTATGGCCATGTTGTAGGGTTGACTTGACCGCAGTTGAATTGCGGTATTCGCTTGCCAGTTGCCGAGAATGTAGGAGGCGATGCCATGGTTCAGGTAGCGCTGTCCTTGCCGACCGGTACGGCGTACTGACCAGCTATCGCAAGAAAGTGCGGAATGTTGAAAGCTAACACGCCCATGGATGCCTTCAGGTTATAGTAGTTTTGCCAAATGGAGTACCCGCCCGATCCAGGCCCATTTTCCACGTCGAACAATCCGCTTCCTCCTTCGCCGATGGCCTTAGACCAGGTGTAAGAAACCAGGTATTGGAACCCATTGGAGAACCTCCGATCCAACTTCAACTGGAACGCGTTGTAGTTCGATGTCCCGTTGCTTGTGCTGTAGAAGGCCGAAGTGTTGTACCACGGGAAGGGAGTACGAGCTCGAACCTGGGCCGCAGTGCCAGTTCCTGGGGTTTGCGCCGTGTTCCATAAACCAGTGATACCCACCCGATCATCAAGGCTACCGACATATCCCATTGACAGTGCAGTGTTCGGCCCTAGCTCACGTTCGACACCCAGGTTGTATTGCTGCGAACGTGGATCTTTGATGTGGGGATCCATGAACCAATTGCCCAAGCTCCACGGATCGGCTGCCGGCAGGACAGTGCCGACCTGACCAAAGGTCGATTCAATATTTGCGAGAGGACTGCCCGTCTGATTCATCGCAATGCTCGATACAACGGAACCACCGCCGGGCCAATTACCGGAGTTGCCCTTCCAGTCCTGTTCCATACCCATGGTCGAGTCATAGACGATGCCGTAGCCGCCACGTAGTGTTGTCTTCGGGTCGATGCGCCATGCGATACCAAAGCGCGGCCCCCAGTTTCCCCAACCTCCTTTGGCTCCCCACGTGGTGCCATACGGTGACAATTGAATCGGGGGCTCTGCCGCGTTGTAGTATGGCTTGCCGGTTGTCGGATCAATTGGCGCGACACCACCGTCAATGCCAGCCAGGGAGCCGTCCGCTGACGGAATGCAGGGAGCCGCATTGGTTACATTGCAAGCCGCTGGCAACGCCTTCATGCCAATCCAATAGACCCCATCGGTATTCGGACCGGAGACAATCGTTCCCGAGTCGGGAGCGAAGGGGCGACGGTGATCGAGCCGCAAACCGTATGTGATCGTAATGTTCCGGCTCACCGTCCAGACATCCTGAGCGAAGTAACCATACGAAGAAACCCGGTTACCGCTCGCTATTAGAGCCGTGTTATTTGTTTGCCGACGGTAGACTCAGAAGTGCGGACGCCAGAGAATTACCAGTGGTGCCCACATTGTTCGGATCACCGGTAAGAGCATTCGTAAAGGCATAATTTCCGTAAGGAGGGCTGTCGGAGTCATTACCTTGCCGGATGTACTGCATTCCGAACTTGATGTTATGCACGCCGCGCACCCACGTTACAGTCGGGGTGTAGCTAAGCTACCGGATTTGAGATCGTATTCGGCGCTTGACTGCCAAAGCCGCTTGCAATCCCAGGGATAGCGTATGGAGCACCTAATCCGAGGAATGTTCCGCCGGTACTGGAAAAACCCAGTGCCTTGGCCGGACCATCTCCGTTTATATCGGGAGTACCGCGAAGGAAGGGTCTGGTCGCGATCCCGAAGCGAAAATCGAAAAGAATGCTTGGTGTGAAAGCACGGCTCCATCCAGCGCCCAAACCTTTAGCCGCAACCGAATTCGTAAGGCTCTGGCTGATCGAAGTTGGGGACACGTCCGTCACGTTCAGCTCATCGTAGCGGAAGAAAAATGTGTCTTTGCTGCCAAGTTGCTCATCGATGCGGACCATATAGTGATCAGAATCATCTGTGTGCGGATTCGCTGCGTAGGCGTTAAAGTTCGGGTTACCAGTCAGCGGCTTACCAGTGTCATACGTTTTAATGAAATTGATTATCTTCTGATCCAGCCGCCCAGGAGCGATCACGTTCGGTGTTCCGCCTTAATTAAACTGAGTCCGCGTGTAACCATTCGCGGTTTCCTGAGTTGTTGCAGGATCGTAGATATTTTGAGAGAGAAGGGAGTGAGAAGAGTCGCCTCGCAGTTCCCACTGGTCGGCACGTTATAAAGTATCTCGCTCGACTTGGAATATCTCCAGCCTTCATATCCGAACTGGAAAAATGTGTGGTTACGACCGTTGTAGAGGTGGGGCAACCAGACAGGGCCGCCCACCGTAGCCCCGAACTGATTCTGCCTGTAGGGCGAAGGCGATGAGCTGTATTCGTCAGCAAAGGAATCGCGCGCATCGAAGACGTTATTCCGTACAAACTCCCATGCAGCACCATGGAGGCTATTCGTCCCGCTCTTGGTAACAACGTTGACTACGCCGCCAAGCACGCTTCCGTATTCCGCTTTGTCGTCGTGCGACTGTACCTTGAACTCCTGCATATCATCGATGATCGGCGGAATCACGTAAACGCCGTTGGTAAAGTCCGTGTTCACTACGCCATCCAGAAGATAGAGATTTTCCCGGTTGATCTGTCCCTGAATCGCTGGCTGTGAAAACTGCGCCGATGGAACGCCGAGCACACCCTGATCGTTTACTGCGACTTTGTTGCTCTGGGACGTACTGATAGGCGACGCGCCGGGAGTAAGGGTCAAAAGTTCGGTGAAATTGCGCCCGTTCAGTGGCAAATCATGGATCTGGTGCTCTCCGATCTGAGTGCCCAGCTCCGAACTCGTTCCCGCAACGTCGGTTGCTTGGTCCGTCACGGTAACTGTCTGGGTAGCGGCCCCAATCCTAAGAACAACGTCCAGTGCAAGGCTCGCCTGTACACCTGCCGCTAGGCTCGTAATGGTGGTGTTGTTAAAACCACTGGCGCTCACGGTCATGGCGTAATTTCCTGGCTTGACAGATGGGAAGGTATAGAGCCCTTCATTGTTGGACATTGCCTTCGCTGCGACGCGCGTATCCGATTCCGTCAAGGTGACCATGGCTCCGGGGATAACTGCTCCCGTGGAATCGGTGATGTGCCCGGAGACAACGGCATTGGCCGTCAGCGCACCGCCTGGTCGCACTCCGCAGACTCCAAATGAAAGAATAAGAAAAACTTGTAACCACCAACAACCCGTTCCTTGTACACGTCTGCCTGCTGGCCTCTTAGTCGACTTCTTCATTTTTGAAATCTCCTTGATGTTTCGCAGTGGCTCCTACGCTGCATGGCGTGAGGTTTCTGCTTCTCCTGCGAACATCTGCCATGAAATACCTATTCCACCGAATGAGGAACGTACTAAGCAGTGTGTTGAAAAACCTTTTACGTATAACCTTTTGGCATCATAGGTTTACGCGCTAAACGGTTGATGGGGTTGCTATGGCTTGAGTGGCAAACGAAACAGTTTGCTGTGAGCATGACTACATATGTCATGCTTTTTCATGTATTTACCGTGGTCACGTTTGTTGCCTGTCGGTGGCACCTCTTGGTGATAAACTTTCGCCCATTGTTGAACAGACAAAAATGTTGACGTTGGAAGATTTCGCGAGTAGCCTGCCCCCGCGTCTAAGAGCAGGCACCGCACCACAAGAGGGACTGCCATTCAAGTAGGATGCATCATACCCGGAGGGCAGCCGCCATCGTTTCGAACACTTCCTGGCTATAGTTCCGCGAAGGCCTTAGGCAAAGGCTGAAGCTGCGGTCACCGCTTCTTCTCCAAAGCGTTAAAGCTAACCCCCATTGAATCCCGAACTGATGAAAACCTTCGAGGCGTCCGCATTTCCACCCGCGCCACGCTACTCCCGAAACAAATGATTCAGGATCGCATTCATCAGCGGTTCGATCACCACTACGTCCGCCGGATAAGACCAGAACCCAATCAGGTATCTCACCATCTCGCTGACGCGCTTCTTCACGCCCTCGCGAAATTCCTTTTGCTCCTCGATCGACAGCTGCGACAGTTGCAGCCCGTTCAGGGTGCTGTCGATAGGGTTCGTATGCGTCGGCGTATAGCGTATCGGCCCCAGCTCTCGGGCTTCACTCATCACGGGATCGGTCAACACCATCCTCGCCACCATCCGTCCCCGGTCATAGTCATGCACGCGATACCGCTCATCGAAGAACCCCAGAAAGCCCGTCAAGTCCGCCCCCGCCAGCAACTCCTCCGACACCGCGATTCCATAGATCCGCATATAGTCGCACTGCCCGAGATTCGCCGCCGTCTCAAACGCAAGCACCGTATCGCGAAATGCATCGGAAGCGTAGCTGCCTGCCCCCAGACTCGCAATCTCCTCCTTGTACTGGTGTTCAATCCGCCGCCTGGCCTCAGCAAGAGTTTCTTTTCCAATCTTCGCGACCTGCCTCGTCCCGGTGCGCGTCGGCTGCGTAAATAACACCCTCAGCAAACCGTCCGCGGTCCGCTTCAGGCTTCCGCTCCTGATCTCGCCTGACCGCAGCCTTTCTGCCAGTTCGCTGGCACGAGCGTCCATTAGAGCAATCTGCTCATTCATCTCCACCGCTGTGATCCAGTCCTGAAACTCCGATTGGCCGAGCAGTACCTTCGCCCACCGCTTCATCATCTGAAAGTAGTCTGCGTTCACTTCGCAAAAACTCGAGTCCGCGCTCGAAGTTCTCCCATGCGGCGACACAAACAAATAAAACCGGCTGTCGTTGTGCCAGTGCTTGTCGATCTCATCTACCAGATTCTTTGCCATGCCCAGTGGCTCGTTCTGCAGGATCCCGCCGTCAGTGTACGTAAACCTCGACGGATCATCCGTCCACGGCTCCAAGCCGTTTTTTGCGTAGTCCGCCCGCCAACGGTCCAACTCCTTTGCGCGAAACGCCAACGGATACGCCCCGCTTGCCACTGATGCGTCGGCCAACTCACGCCACACCTCCGGGTTGTCGCTCCCGTCTACACTCACCACTCGTGTCATCTGGTCTTCATGCCGCGTGTAGATAAACTTCCCGCAAGGCTGCATGTCATATCCGTAGTCCACGCCGTTCAGGTTCGTCAGCGTCATTCCGATGGAGATCGACCGCGCAGCCGCCATATGCGTTATGGGAGCGGGCCACTCCCCCGGCGCATATCGTCCCAGTAGCGTATCTTTTGCGATCCCCTCCACCACATTCGACGAAAAGATCGAACGCAGCGGCGGCTCTGCCTCGCCGGTCGTTTTGTCCACCGTCTTCAACAACCCAGCAAGGTCAATGCGTTTTACCCACACGTTGTACAGCGGGTTATCATACGGGCCGCGAAACTCATTGGCCGAGTACAACATCTTATGCGCCACAATCGCGGCCGTCATCGCACCGGCCGAAGCACCCGTCATGACATCGATAAGAATCTTCTCGTCATCAGTCACCCCATCGGCGGAGTTATGCTGATGAATTGCATCGAGCACCTCATACAGAACACCCGCCTCGTAACTCCCCAACGACACAGCACCAGCAATCGTAATAGCCAACCGCTTCGGCATATTTCTCCTCGCAGCGGAATTAGAGCACCTTCCCGAACCGGGAACCATATACCTAATTGGTCATAGCCCCTTAGTGGTACTCACACCATCCGATTGCCTCACGAGCACAAGCCAGTTGTGCATCGATTTGGCACCAGTTATGGATAGTTTGCAACCTGGGAAAGGGGCGTTAGGTGCAACCTACCCAAAGAACAAGGTTCAATAATTGCGCTAGCTGTCCCGTCCTGCTCGCCGCAGTGATGCCAAAGGACATATCATCCTGAGGGCTGAGGTAGTCGGGGCGGCGTTCATCTTACCCCTAAGCAGGAGCAGATCGAGCTTATAAGAGCGAGTTTCCGCAATGCGTGGGGGGGACGCACTCAGACCGCCATCAAGGATGCCGCTGCACTGAGGAGCGGACTAGCAAAGCACAGGACTCGTAAGCAGCGAGTGTTAGGACAGATTGATCTGGCGGAGCGCCTGCCCTTGCAAGATATTCGATGGTGCGGTTCAGGCGGACAGCAGCACGACTGCGATTAGAGAGCAGGCGACTCCAGCCCATTGCAGACGGCTGACTGACTCATGCAAGATCAATGGAACAAGCACAATGACCACCACGGGATAGAGTGCCGTAAGTGGCGCGACGATTGACGCCTTTCCTCCGCCCTTGAGAGCTGCGAAGAGCGCCCAGGCACCAAGGGCGTTGAGCAGACCGCTAACGATTGCATAGGTTAAGTTGAGCTTTGTGTAATGCAGTACCGCAGGTCCTGGGTAGAAAAACGGTTCCAGGAGGAGAAAACCTACTACCAGCCAGATCAGCGACGACTCTGCGGAGATGTAGTTGGTTGAAAGTTTTTGAAGGATACCGACAACGCCCCACGCAAGCACGGTCAGGATGGAGTACCAAAGCCAGGGGGGAATATGCACGACGCAAACCTCCTAAAGGGAAAAGATGACGATGGCAATTGCGGCGAAGAACAGGCCGAGTGCCTGGATAGGACGAAAGCGCTCACGCAGGATCGTGATCGCGAGAACGACGGTGATCATGGGATAGAGCGCTGCAGCCGCAGTGATCAGGGTGGTGTTGCCGTTGGTGTGATACGCGGCGAAGAGCGCAAGGCCGCCGATTCCAGACAGCACGCCGTTGAGTATGCCGTAGGCGATACCCCGAGGACTCTTTTCAAGCTTCCCGCGGCGGGCAATCAGCAGTACTAGTCCGACGGGAACGGTGCCTATCGTGAACAGAAACTGCATCGTATCTGGGGGGATCTCTTGTGAGCCAAGTTTGGAGAGAAGCGCCCAGGCGCCCCAACAGAGCACGCAGATCATCGAGTACCAGAACCAGGATGCGTTGCGCATTTGTTTCAATAGGCTCATCGTTCCTCCTGTAAGTTCCCCTTCACCGCAAGACGTGTCATTGGTTGAAGCTGGCTTCGTCGACCGCCACCTGCGGCGCGTAGCGAAAACTTCCCGGCTCGATTCCTCGCAAAACCGCCAGTTGAAAGGCGGCCGCCTGCAAGGGAACTATCTCAAAGAGGGGTGCGAGGGTTTCGGAGACGGATGGGAGATCACACCAGCGTGCATCGCGGACTTGTGAGCCGGATGGGCCCATCAAGCGGATCTCGCCGCCAAATTGTACAAGGTCATGGGCCAAAGAAAGATTTAGATCCCGCGTAGGGCCCTGCGGTGCGAAGACGAAGCCGCGGAAGTTTTGATCGACGACCTCGACCGGACCGTGCCGAAAGGAGGCGATCGGCATCGCGACCGCCGAACTCTTCGCGACTTCATGAAAGAGCAGTGCACCCTCATGGGCGGATGCCAGAGAAGGGCCTCGCGCGAGCAGATACGGCGTTGCAGAGGGCGACAGAAAGGCGCCCCAACTGGTGAGAGTCTTCATGCTTGCCTCGACGAGAGAGGCGAACGAAGGCAGCAGTGTTCGAACCTCTTCTGCGGCGGCGTCGAAGGAGTCGGCAACAAGATTTCCCAACAGGTGCAGCGTGAGGAGGGTGCCGCTGTAGGTCTGGATTGCGACCATCTCATCATTGAGGCTGGCGATCGAGATGCTGACGTCCGCGGATCGGGACAACTGGCTGAGTGGCTCGTTGGTGACACCGATGATGGGCACCTTGCCCTTCATTTTTTCAAGCAGTTTCGCGATCTCAACGGACTCACCCGACCGCGAGACCAACAAGACGACGGCATCCTTCCAGGCGATGTTCAGGTAGTGCAGGAGTTCTCCGGCTTCAATCGCAACTGCGTCAAGCCCCAATGAGCAAAGGAAGTATTGGAGCGGGATGGAGGCGAACAGCGACGCGCCCATGGCCGTGATGACGATCTTTTTTCCAGAGCGGAGAAGTGTGGCAGCGTGCTTCATGGCCAGTGCGCCGTCTTTGCACTGATGGTGCAGCGTGCGGGTGAGTGATTCGGGCTGGGCGTGAATGTTGCTGGCTAGATTGGGCATGTTTCACCTTTTGTGAATTGTTCAGCATGATGGATTCCGAAGCAGCCATGACTGCGCCGCACCCAGCAAGCCGATGTCGGGTCCGAGCGAAGACAGCGTGATGGTGGTGTATTCAACGGGCACTTGCGTGCACAGGCTTCGCACTATCGCCCGAACATCATCGAGAAACAGATCACTGCTTCGCATCACTCCGCCTCCCAGGCAGATGATCTCGGGAACAAACAGGGTGACAAGGTTGGCCAGGCCCAGTCCGAGGTAGTGGGCCTCGCGTTTGACTGCACGAAGTGCGAGCGGATCGCCCTGTTGGGCAAGCCCGCATATCTCAGCAGCCGTCAGCAGGCCTCTGTTGGGATCGATTTCGGAGAAATACGCAGTCATCGATAGGCCGCTCGCAAGGCTCTCCCAGCACCCGGAGAGTGTGCAGTAGCAACGAGGTCCGGTGGGGTCGATGAGCTGGTGGCCGAACTCGGGATGGGAGCCGCGCACGCCGCGATACAGCTGGCCGCTTTGCACAATCCCACCACCGATGCCGGTGCTTATCGTGACATAGACAAGAGTCCCTGACGTCTGCGTTGCACCCCAGGCATACTCCGCAAGAGTTGCCGCGTCCGCATCATTCTCGACGACGACAGGGAGGCCAAAGCGCTCGCTAACGACATCGGCGAGATGACCCCCCTCCCACCCGGGCAACGTACCCACTTCACCAATGACGCCGGTTAACGGATCGAGTGGGCTCGGGCATCCAATGCCGATGCCGTCGATGCTGCCGCATTGATCGATTGCTGCTTGCAGCATTCGATGAATTCGGTCGACCGCGTCGTGCAATCCGCGCTTCGGCTGAGTGGGACACTCGCTGCGGTGAAGGATCTTTCCGTCATCACTAACAATGCCGGCGGCGATTTTGGTACCTCCAATATCTACAGCCCCGATGCGTCTCATCTTTACTATCTCCCCGGCTGCCTGCCGACTTCGGTGCGTGTATGGACTTGTTCTCCGGCCAGCCAGACATCCTCGATGAGGATCGAGTCCTGCCAGCGGAATCTGAGGAGGTCAGCGCGAGATCCGGTTGTAAGTTGACCTCGGCCTCCGGCAAGTTTTCCGGGATTCGTTGTGGCCATGGCCAGCGCCTCGTGGAGAAGCACGTCGGAGGTTCGGACGAGAGTGCTGATGCCTTGCGCGAGTGAAGCCGTAGCCCCCGCAAGAAGTTCGGAACCGAAGACACAGAGTCTGCCATCGGGCCGAAGCTCGACACGACCTCCAACGGGAGTGACGTAGGTACCTGGGGGCATGCCGGCGAGCGCGACCGAGTCAGATACGAGCACGCTGCGCTGCAGAGTTTTCGCGCGCAGCATTACTTTGAGAACGTCGGGTGGCAGATGGTGGCCATCCGCGATGAAGGTCGCGGAGACACGGTCGTCGGCGAGAAGGGACCAGATGGCATTGCGGTGCCGTGGGATCTCCGGCGCAATTCCGTTTCCAAGGTGGGTTGCAAGGCGTGCCCCCGCATCGATTGCGCGGAGTATCTCTTGAGGCGAAGCGTGCGTGTGGCCGATGGCAACATAGATTCCCTGTTTGACCAGCGTCGCGATATATGCGCAGGACTCTTCGAAATGCGGAGACAGCGTGACCATGCCGACGAGGCCGCCGGAAGCCTGCTGCCAGCGCTCGAACTCCTCAATCGAGGGTGGCCGCACGGTGTGGGCAGGATGGGCGCCGCGGTATCCGTCCAGCGGAGAGATGTGCGGACCTTCCACGTGAACAAACGGAATGCATGCGGCCGCGCGTGGATGGATCTGGCGCGCCTCGGCAATGATGCTGAGGGCGTGGCAGATCTTATCCTCCGGGGCGGTGATGATCGTCGGCGCGAAACAGGTGACACCACGGAACAGCATCGCATCGACCAGCTCCGTGATTGTGTCCGGCGTGAGTTGCGGCGAGTTCACATCAAATCCAGAGCAGCCATTGACCTGAAGATCGACTAAGCCGGGAGAGAGAAAGAGATCGCTACTTGCAGAGCTTTCTTCTACGCGCACAATTACACCCTCGTCGACGACAAGGGTGTAATTGTGTCCGCTTTGCGGATCACGTCCGGTTATGGTTGTCATGCTCATAGATCTCACGCATTGAGCTCGACTCATGATCGAGGTAAAGGGTGCACCGGGGGTGGGTGCGCAGGGCGGTTGCCGGGCAATCCCCGCTAATGGGCGCCTCGAGCGCATCCCGCACCGCAGCGCTCTTATGCCGGCCCAGCACACAGCAGAAGAGCTCGCAGCCTGCAAGAAGTGTGGGAATTGTAAGCGTGACTGCGCGGTGCGGCACGGCGTCGAGGGTGGGAAAACAACCATCAAGAACTTGCTGCTCGCGACACATCGTATCCAGCGTGACGACCTTGACGGGAAGGGGATCGTCGAGGTCCGCGGGTGGATCGTTGAAGGCAAGGTGGCCATTGGTTCCGATGCCGAGCAGAACGACATCCACAGGATCTTCGGCCAGGAGCGCGGCGTAGCGCTTGCACGCTGCTTCAGGATTGTTGCCCGGATCGATTGGCTCAAAGCGGGCAAACGGAAGGTGGCCGACGAACTCCCTTTTGAGCCAGTTGGCGAACCCCTGAGGCGCGTCAGCCGGCAGCCCGATGTACTCGTCCATGTGGAACGCAGTGATGCGGGTCCAGTCAATTTTTGGCTCCTGACGAAGGGCCGCGAGCATATCGCTCTGGCTTGGCGCAGCTGCCAAGATCAAACGAAGATGCGTCTTAATACGCAGACCTTCGCGTAGTGCTGCGCTGATCTCACCCGCAGCGAACCGGCCTAGTTCTGCACGGGATTTCGCTACGTGAACTTTCATGACGTCCTCCATGCGTCCGCTGCTTGAAACAGCCAGGTCATACGGTTGCGACACTCGGGGTACGGGAAGCGCCGAGGTGCGAATCGGGTTTCTTGATGTCATCCGGCTCGTGCCCCGTCGCGATGGAAGCAGGTTCAGCGCGTCCGTCGCGCATGATGTTGCGATAGATAAAGAAGACCACCAGCGCAACGGAACTCAGACCGAAACCGAACCAGAATGCGACGATGTAACTTCCGGTCCACTTAATCAGGAAGCCGGAGATAGCGATGACGGTGCCAGTGCTGAAGTTGCGCACGAGCGCAACTGTCGATGTGTAGGAGCCGGTATCTGCCTTGTCCATGGTCCTCCAGAGAATCGTGTCTCCTGCTACCTGCAACGGAAGGAAGAGGAAGTACAGCGACATGAGAAGGACGAGGCCGTGAGAGTTCGTAACATGGATCGAGCTGAGTACGAGTGTCAGCATAATCAACCACTGGATGCAGAGCGCGAGGTAGCTTCCGAAACGATCGATGAGCCAACCCGCCGGGTAGGAGAAGGCGACCTGCAACAGCAGTCCCCAGGAGATTGCGACGCCGGTATCACCGATGGTCAGACCGAGCTTGCTCTTCGCGTAGAACCACACCCACGTCTTGAAGATCATGGGAAATGAATTGAGCAACGCAACGGCGACGATGAGTACGAGGATTCGTTTGTCGCGGCACGCGATCTTGATGGGCGCCAACAGATTGAAGCTGCTCTTGGCCGGGTGATAGACCGGTGGCTCCTTGATGCGCCAGAGTGCGACCAACGTCATGCTGGTCATGACGGCGGCGGCGATGAAGAACACGCCTTTGGGATTGACGTCCGCCATCTTCGCTCCGAGGCGGGTCGATAGGAATCCGGCCATGCTGACGGTGATGGCGACCAGGCCGGAGACGCGTGCTAGAACTTCCTTAGATACACAGTCGATCGCGAGGAGCGGGTAGGTAGATGCTTTCATATCGTTGAAGAAAAAGTACGTGAGCATCAACGTGATGAGCATCCACTTTTGTGTAGACAACGGAAAGAGCACGAGCGCCACAGCGATGAATGGCAGTGACAGCAGCGTGTAGGGTGTGCGGCGTCCTAATCGGCTGGTGCTGTGGTCGCTCTTCCAGGAGAAGTACATAACCAGAAAACTGACTGCCCACAAATTTGCCGAGGTCAGCAGGCCAACACTCGATTCGCTGACACCGATCGCTTTGAGCCGCAGATTCATGAGCGGCTCGACGATGGTCATCGAGACCGACATGCCAAATTGCCCGAAGGTAATCCAAAGGACGTTGCTCCACATTCGCTTGCGGTCGGCGTAGAAGGCGTTGAGCGCGCTGTTCGTCGCAGAAGGCGGTGTAACCCCTTCTATGGCGGGTATCACAGTTTCCGCGCTCTTTTCGTCCTGCATCATTCATGCCTCCGGCCCAAACACAGCCTCATCTTCCTCAAGCTTTGGTTCATTTGAGTTCATCCAGGCGGACGGGACGCTTTTCAGCAGCCGATAGCTCAGCAGCAAAACAGAGTTGTGTCGTTTCCAGCGCATCGCGCGGGTTGATGCTGGGACACTCACCCTCGGCAACGCGACGCACGATGTCGAGAGCCTGGTCGTGTGTGTTGTGGAAGTAGGCGAAGTCATTCTCCGGATCCCAGGTCTCGTTCTGGATCCATTTGCTGGTTTGACCGTAGTCGTCTTCGCCGAACTCCCAGCGCTTAATCGTTCGCTGAAAGACATCCGTCTCGGCAGCACCCTTTTCCCCGTAAATCATGTAACGCAGCACATGACCGTCTCCGGTCTGTTGCGAGACTGCGTTCTGCAGTGGGTCTCCCTTGAAGCTGGCAGCGGGCCCCATCATGAAGGTGAGGTGACTGACGGCGCCGTTCTTGAAGCGGTAACTGCAGTGATAGTTGTCGTGGACCTCATAGTATGGAATCACGTTGGGAGCGCAGGTTGCGTACACTTCCTCCACCTCGTCGCCGATCCACCAGCGCACCAGATCGACATAGTGACTGAGCTTCTCCCCAAACATGCCGCCGCTGGTTTTGGAGGCAACCCTCCAGACATCGTGACGTCCCCAGGCGCTTGAGCAGTAGGTGCACTGCGTATTGAGCACACGGCCAAGGAGGCCGCGAGCGATCCAGTCCTTCACCGTGGTGTAGAGATGAGAGTAGCGCAACTCGAAGCCGATCTGAAGAAACCCGTTTGTTCGTTCGGCTGCTTCCACCATGGCTTGCGCGTCCGGAATGGTGGTCGCCATGGGCTTCTCGCACATTACGGCCTTCCCCGCCTCGAGTGCCGCCACAGTTAGTTCTCGGTGCGCATTGTTGGAGGCGGTGACAAAGACCAGCTTGATCGCCGGATCCTGCAGTACGTCTTCGAGCGCTGGAGCAGACTTCACCCCGAACGTCGCTTTCAACTCTTCCATGTGCTCTAGGTTTCGATCAAACACCGTGATAGCACGAACCCTCGAGCTGTTTTGAAGCGTACGTAAAATATTCTGGCCCATTTTTCCGCAGCCGAGAATGGCCACCTCGATTGCTTTTTCCCCGCTCATATTCCCGCCTCCGTGTCGTTTTTTTCAGCACCCGTTTTCTTGAAGGACGCACGGTGCGTATTCAGCGTCTTCCAACTTTCCTCTCCAATGTACGTCCAGGGAGCGAGGTGGAAACCAAGTGCATTTTCGGGATCAAGCCTCCCCTGCGCGTAGAGTGTCCCCGTGCCGTCGTCTGCGTCGTAGGTCATGTCGACGCGCAGGGCGAAGGAAATCTCACTGCTCCCGTGGCGCAGCCGGAGGAGACCGAGCGCAGTAATTTTTCGTGCTTCCTCATCCCACAACAGACATTCGCAGTCACACTCGAGGCCGAGCGCTTCGACAGTGCGATCGCCGAAACGGAGGTGGCCGCCTTGCGGCAGGTGGACAACACCGTCAACGTACGCGATCTCTCCAGAACGCGGACTGAGCGCCAGGAGAAATCGACCCTGCACCGCGGGCTCAGCAACTTCGAGGCGCCAGCGCCGATAGCGTGGAAAACGCCCTTCGCTGATGTCTTCCTGACCGGTGTTGTTCAGTCCGTAGATGTATCCCGGGACCCAGCGGGGTTCCTCCCCAACGACACGGGCGGATTCGGGACTCTCCAGGATCTGCACGAAGATCTCTCCTCGTTCGGCATCATCGAAGCCCTTACTGCCACCCTTAATTCCTGCGATCAGGTTTGCCTGACCGCCGGTGAGGCGATACTGCTGGCCACCAAGTTCGGTCACCGATCCAGAGCAATGAAGATGCGTGGCAAATCGTATCGGGCGCTCGCCTTTGAAGGCATCCGAGACAATAATCGCCGCTGTCTTTCGATCCAGCATAAATACTCTGTCGGCGTGTTGGACCTGGAGCCTCGGATCGAGCGCATAGGTGATGACGATGTGGGCGTAGATGAAGCGATCGCTGATGAGACAGCGACGAATGACGCCACCGCACTCCGGCGGCACGGCACCGTTCAGGTACTGACCGTTGGTGAGCGCGCCGCCGTCTTCGAAGCACATCGTGTTGGTCAACGCACTATTGAGACCATAGAGCCCCATGTTGATGTTGCAGATTACCGGTGCTCCGTCGACAGTGATCTCCAGCGCTCCCATCGACGGCGCGAACTCGCGGTTTTGCGGCATCAGGTGGAAGACAGCCTTGCGCCCCGCCTTTGGGCCACCACTCACCGACACCGCTATCGTGTGCTCTCCGCGAACCGAAGCAATGAGATCGCCAACATCTTTTGCAAACAGCGGCCGATCCGGGAAAGAGGCGATGGGGCCGGTAGACGGGGGAGCATAGAGTACGTCGAATATGCCCGGCACCACGTTGCCAGTGGCGCGTTTTTCTCTCTGGACAAACGCGCGATAGATCGAATCGATTCCTTGCGTAGGGTGGAAGCGGCAAAGAAACGCAGTGAGAAACCGATGCTCGCGGGTCCTCAGTCCACGTTGGAGTTCCTGACTATTCGGCACCTCGAAGCTGGCTAAGAGTGCCTCGCCAAGGTGATCGAGGAAAGGGCTTTTGTCGAGCTCTTCCCTCTTTCCGCCGAAGGTATGCGCAGCCGCGAGGTAGAGCACGAGGTGGAAGGGAAAGTATGTTGCCCAGGCCGCCTTGCCGCTGTCTGGAAAGAGAGTAAGGCTTTCGCAGAAGAGACCGTGGAAGAGAGGCAACGCGTGACGCGCGATCGCAAGCTCCTCGAAGAACGCCATGCAGGCGATGGCTGTACCGTTCCATGCGCCGAGCGAGTGCGGATCGATGGCTGGACAGCCCATGTAGCCGCGTTGCAGTAGTGTGAAGTCGTACATCTTGCCGATGTACTGCTCCGCCTTTGCAAGTATGGCGTGGCGTTCGGAATCGCCGAGCAGGGGCTGCAGATAGTCCCAACCCAGCGCGGTGAGGTAGAGCCGGAGGCTGATGCCGCGATCGTTATCACCGCCCATCAGCAGTGGATCGGGGCGGCCGCTCCAGGTCGGAGCATGCGCAAGTTCCAGTATCCGATCTTTGGCGCGCGTGCCGATCGCCGCATCGCCCGTGAGCGCGTAGAAGAGGCAGGCTAGCTCAAGTGTTCCCTGGCTGTTGTCCGTTAGGAAGACAAGCTCTTCAGTGGACAGCCGATTCTTTAGCTCCTCAAATTCAGCGGTATTTCGCCAGCGTTCGCGGAGCCGTCCGAGCTCATCGGCATGCAAGAAGATGCGTGGATGATTTGTCGTGGACGGTCTTAGAGGGGCGGGGTGTCGATCATCTTCGCGCAGTTCGAAGTACGCGAGCTTCCCCCAATCCATGCGAGTGCGGTCACGTTCGATCAACTCAAGGACGAGTTCGTTGACGCCATCCTGCGCTTCAAAGCCGAAGTCTGCCGTGAGACGTCCCTCGGCGATCTCCTGCGGGCCAGGCATAGAGAACCAAAGGCCACCCTTGAGGCTGCCATTGACGTAGGTGCGAACCATCGGGACGGCCATCACGTTGTGAAGGTGATCGAGATCCCACGGTCCTACGGGAACGCGCTTACCGTCGGGAACCTGGACCATATCGATCATCGCGGTGGCCATGTCGAAGGAGCCGGGTAGGGTGGCGAGTACGCCACGATAGAGGCCAGCTGTGAGAGAGAGGTGCAAGATGAGGCGATGCTTGTTCGCCTGGATGTCGGTCACGCGACCGGTCAGATCGATCAGCTGGACAGTATCATCGCCGCTGAACTGAGAGGCGATCGGTTTGAAGTAAGCGATGAGATCGCTGTTTATCATCTTCTCCGTCCGGCGCTCCAATCGCCCGGGAAACAGACGCCATGGATATTGAAAGGCTGTCGAGCGCATCGGCCAAGGCTATTTGCGAGTAAGCGAAGCCGCTGGAAGTCTACCCTACGCAAAGGCGCGGGATTCTAAAGAGAGACACGGCGCCGGACCTCGGTTTAGTGCTGCCGCCCGATAGCCAGACGCCGCGTGATTACAACTGATTGTTTCAGCCGGCGTGTAAGACCGGGTTAGAAGTTATATTTCAGTGCGAATTGAATATTTCGCGCTCCTTCTGACGTTTTGATCTGACCTATTGTGCCGCCATCGGGGTTCGCAATGTCGATGCCTCCGTTGCTCGGCGCGTCGAGAATCACGTGGTTGAAAGCGTTGATGAACTCGCTGCGGAACTCGATATTCTGATGCTCCGTGATGGCAAAGGTCTTGGCAAGGCTTAGGTCAATGTTCTGCTCGCCTGGGCCGTAGACCGAACTCACACTGCAGCTGCCGAAGGTACCAGCGCCGGGCTCCTGGTAGGAAGCGGGATCAAACCACCGGTACCCATAGAATCCGTTTCCGATAGTCTGCTTATGCAGTACACGCGGGGGCGCTATGCAATCCGGACGGTTCTGGAAAGAGTTGGTGCCAGAGTGGTCGCTATTAGAGCTAAGCGTAAGCGGGAAACCGCCGCGGAAGGTCGGTATCACGTTCACTTTCCAGCCACCCACAACAGCATCGGCGGCTCTGTTCATATTGCTGCCGAACTGCCTTCCGCGGCCAAAGGGCAGATCATAGATTACGTAGCCGGTGAAGACGTTCTTAGCGTTGTAGTAGCAGGCTCCGTTCTCACCCGACGGATTGTAGGTGTTCTGCCACCAGGCACTTGGCGCTGAAGATTGCCCGCCTTCCCCCCAGAATCCCTGCGAATCGGTCATGCAGCGAGACCATGTGTAGCTGAGCAGATACGACAGGCCGTGGTTTAGCCGTCCCTGCATCTGGGTCTGCAAAGCGTTGTAGTTCTGGTGTGCCTCGGCGAAAGTGCCGAAGATATACGCTAACTGATTAATTACTGGCCGGTTCTGTGCGAAGAATGGTGATGGGCTAACGACACCCGGCGAGTCCCACACAAGCTGCGTAAGCAGCTCTGCGTTGGTCAGGTGTGCAGTCGATTGCCCAACATATCCCACTTGAAAGACGGCCGACGGCGATAATTCGTGCTGCACGAACATACTCCACTGATTCGATTGTGCTGGCCGTACTCTCTTGTCCCACGAGTAGATGATGGCGCCCTTGTAACAGTTCGGCGCGGCGCTCTCCAAACCGGCAATCGTACATCCAGCAGGAACCGCGACCGGGGTAAAGCCCTGGTCCAGCGTCGTCGTCGGGTAGGCGAGGGCGCTGTAATTGGCGCTGGCCGCAATCGGCTGCGGCGGGTTACCGGGCAGACGAAGCCCCAGACCCGTGCCTTCCATGAACGACGACAATCCGTAAGCCGCACGAATCGTGGTCTTTGGCATCAACTGGTAAGCCACACCGACGCGAGGCTGGTAATTCCCGACGCCGTTGTACGAGTTGTAGAGCGCGCGGCTATTGCCGTTTTGGCCGGGCAATTCGAAGATACCGGTCTGCGGGTCCCAGTTGACCTGGTCGTTGTGGGCTTCGACAAAAGGTGTGTGTGTCTCATAACGGAGACCGAGATTGAACGTCAACCGATCGGTCACCTTCCAGTCGTCCTGAACGAAGCCGGCAAAGACGTTGTTGCGCTGTCCCCACACCGAGCCTAAGTTGCCAACACCAACATTGGTGGGCAAGCCGAGCAGGAAGTCCGTTTCGGGGCTACCTGAGTAGGTGGTATTGAAGCCAAAGCTTCCGGCCTGTCCATTGCTGCCATTGAACAAACCATTGGTACGGATCCGCCATCCTTGGAAGCCAAAACGCATGCTGTGCTTCCCACGCACCCAGTTCACTACATCCGAATATTGAATTGAGGTGTCGTAGTTGTCGGTAACGCTGTCCTTGGTGCCAAAGTTACTCACATACCCGCCACTGAACCCCATGGCGGGAAGGAAGCTTGTCGTCAAACCAGGAATCTTAAACAAGCTAGTCGCGTCTCCTGAAAAGTTTGACGTGGTCTGGTTCTGTCCGACCCTGACGTAGTTCACACCCAGACGCGCATCGTTTAGCAAGGTTGGAGATATTGTCCGCGTGTAGCCGGTGACAAAATTCCACGTCGAAACCAAATTGTATGGGTTGTAGTCGAGGGCAAATGAGTTTACGGTCGGGACCGTCATATCGGAGTACGAGAAGCGACCCATGAAGTGGTCCTTAACACTTGCGGCGTAATCCAGACGGCCATCCCCCTGGTCGCTGTCTGTCTTGACGGCAGTCGTGTTGTGCGCGTTCGCCTGCAGCAAGCCATTGATCGGCGTTGGGTAATACTGCGAATTGATAATGGCCAGAGCTGACTGGCTGAGGCTGTGTTGCGGAATGACGTTACCGGGGAAGGGTAATCCAGTTTGCGGATCCACGATCGTCTTGCCCGCCGCCACCAGTTCAGAGACGTCGCCAGTACGCTCCTTCGTAGTAAATACAGAGATGGTGGATGTTGTCCTGGGAAAGTCAAACCGCTCGCCCTGGTAGTCGGCAAAGAAGAAGAGCTTGTTTTTCAAGATTGGGCCGCCGATTGTGCCTCCAAACTCGTTCCAGCGCAGCTTCTGCCGGGGAATGATGCTACCCGGGATCAGCTTATTCATCCACTGGTTCGCGTTGAGCACGTCGTTGCGGAAGAACTCGAAGGCGGTGCCATGGAAGGAGTTTGTGCCTTCCTTGATCGAGGCGCTGATCACGCCGCCCATGTAGTTTCCAAAGTCGGCAGGAGCATTCTGCGTGAGGACGCGGAACTCCTGGATTGCGTCAGGCTGCGGGGAGTATGCAACGTAATTACTTCCGGCATCGTTATTATCCATGCCGTCGAGCAGGTAGCTGTTCGCATCGAAGCGGTTTCCGTTGATCTCCGGACGAGCGACCTGTCCAGCATTTTGGCCACTCTGAAATCCTGTGGGCTGAACAGTCACAGCACCGGGTGTCAGAAGCGTAAGCTGCAGGTAGTTGCGGCTGGCCAGCGGCAAGCTGACGTTAGTGCGCGCGTCGATGACCGTGCCGACATCGGTCGTATCGGTCTGCAAGAGTGGCGCCTCACTCGTTACCTGTACCGTTTCGCTGGCCGAACCCACGACGAGTTTGATGTTCACCGCAGCCACTTGATTGAGCTGCAGTTCAATCGGCGTCTCCACTGCTGTCCGGAAGCCAGGAGAGACTACGCGAACCTCGTAGCGCCCGACCGGGAGCCGTGTAATGGTGTAAAAACCTGACGCATTGGTATGGGTCGGCCAAATCGTGCCGCGGTCCAGATCCTGAGCCTTGATATCGGCATTCGCCACGATTCGACCAGTTGGATCGGTGACGATGCCAGTGATGGTCGCGGTCACTTCCTGCGCGAACGCAGAAGACCCGGAACAACAGACTGCCAGGATAAAAACGATCAAGGCCCGAACGCCTGAGTGCCTCTTCACCAAACGCGAATGCGCAGTGTTCATGGTTTTCTAGACCTCCCTATCGATGATTGCGAAACCGGGGCCTATCTGATCGAAATGCAGTGTTGTTCCGCATTACGAAACAAATGTTTGTAATGCGGATCAACTTAATCGAACTTGCGTTGCGCTGTCAAGACATATCGTGAGAGTGTTGCTACATGAAGAAGGCATCCACGGCCATGAGCTCCACGCTGCGTTGCCTCAAAGTTTTGGAATTGCTGGCCGAGGAACCGTTTGAACTGTCGTTCACCGACCTTGCTGCGAAACTTGAAATTCCAAAGGCGTCCGCGCATCGACTCTGCACCACTCTCATCGAAGCGAATCTCATCGTCCAGGAGCCAGTGACCCGACGATACATGCTCAGCAGCCATGCGCTATGGGTCGGCTCCGGATATCTTCGCCATTCCCCCATCTACAGGGCCGCGTTTTTTCCTATGCAGGAGCTCGCTCGCCAGGTACCGGGCACGGTGCAACTTGGCGTGCTGGACCAGGACTACGTGCTGTTCATCCATTCCGTCGGATACTCCGGTGCGCCCCATGCTTTCGCGGATGTGGGCTTGCGCCGGCCACTCAACGCCACCGCTTCCGGAAAGATATTTCTGGCGGGCATGTCGCAGGAAGACGTCGAGCGCATCATGGCGAAGAGCGCGGAAAAATACACCAGCAGCACCATCACCTCGATCGTAAAGATGAAACAGGAGATTACGCAGGTGAGGAAGATGCGCTACGCACGCAACGTGGAGGAGCTTTTGCCGGGTTACTGGGTGCTGGCCGCAGGTGTGGGTAGACAGGAAAACAGCCCCGCGGCTGCTATCAGCCTTACGCTCCCGCTCGGAGAATTTTCTCCTGAAAATGAAATCACGATCTCAGCCTTGGTCACGGATGCTGCGCGTAAAGCGTCTCTACAGCTTGGCCCTAATGGAGCGGGGCGAAGCATGGGAACATGGCCGTAGATCGCCGGCGGCGATAGCACGATCGGATCCCGATCATGCATAGTGGTGAGCATGCGACTCAGTTTAAGTCATCTCGGGTACCTGCCCAATAGCCCCAAGACCCTCACGCTGCTTGCAGAGGGCGCCGAGGATCTCCCGGACACGCTGCCTTTTTTTCTTCGCCAGAATTGTCTCCGCCTGCCTCGCCAAACTCCACGTCTGACGGGCTTTTCCGAGCGCTTCCCTGCACCCTACGACCTGATGAAGGGACGGCTCGAGCCAGTTCCCTCCAGCGCTGTGTTCTACAAGGGCGAATTGCGTCGCACAGACACTCGCTGGGGCAGGTTATGGCAGGCAGACTTCAGCAACTTCACCACGCCAGGCAGCTACCAGATTGAAACTGACAGCCAGATCTCTCCACCGTTTGCCATTCGCGAGCGCTTATACGATCGCATCATCCTTGGCTATCTTACGTTCCTGAAAGCACAGCGATGTGGCTGCGCGATCTTTGGCGTGCATGCCGCATGTCATCTCGATGACGGGATTCTGGATGTTGATGGCTCACCGCATGATGCGACCGGCGGCTGGCACGATGCAGGGGATTTTCGCAAATGGCTTGCTTTCACGCTGCCGCACATCGAAGCTCTCTTGAGCATCCGCGAACACTGCGAAGAAGATCTTCGGCGGGGAGGCTATGCATCGGACGCGCTGCTGGAGGAGCTACGCTGGGGCAATCGCTTCTTTCATCACATGATTGCAGCCTCTGGACAAGTTCACGAAGACGTAGCAGGTGGACGCGCTCCTGCAGGAAGTAAGCTCAGTTACGAACACGATTGGTGGTTTGAGAATCATCCGGGCTGCTTTGGCGACGCCAGCGATAACCGATGGACCGACAACATCGCACGCTCCGGCGATGAGCGCACGATCCGCACGACTTACAACCCGCTTGTGCAGTGGAGCTTCGTGCAGATGCAGGCGCGGGCGGCCCTGCATCTGCCGGCTAACGAAGCACGGGAGTGCGCCGCCATGGCAAAGCGCGCCGCCGACTACGGCACTCGGCGCGGACACGATGGACGCACCTTGTTCCTCGCAGCAGAATTGCGTGCTCGGCTGGAGATGCGGATTCTTCACGAAGCTGCTGATGATTCTGGCCCACTACTCGCGGTTGCGCAACGGCTGCTCGACCGGCAGGTGATGCACAGAGACGGACTTGCCGGCTTCTTCCTCGAAGAGGAAACAGCCAAAGATGCTTTCCGGTCGATCGCCTTCGCCGCCGATCCAGCCTTCGCACTGCTGCGGCTCTGGGAGTTGCGTTCGAGATTTGATTCCGATGCGCTCGCGGAGCAGGCACGTACAGCAGTGATTGAATACGTGGAACGCTATCTGCTTGCCGACAGCACCAGCAATCCATTTTCGCTGACTCCCTACGGCGTCTATCCGAATCCTCCACATCCCGAGCGCCAGCTCTTTCGCGATGCCGGAGCGGGTTATGGGATCCGCACGTTCATGCACCCATTCAACGCGCAGGGCATCGTGCACGGAACAAGTTCCGTGCTGATGGCGCACGCTCACCTGCTGGCGCGGGGGGCTGTGCTGCTCGACCGACCACAATGGCGTCCGGCGGCCGAACGACTGCTGCACTGGTGCCTAGGACACAACATGTGCAACCATTCACTCTTTACGGGGATTGGCTATCGTCAACCCGTAGGATATTCGTTCCGCGTACCCCAATTGCCCGAAGCTATGGTTGTCGGTTTCATCGGACGGCCGGACGATACACCCTATCTGGAAGAGTCGACGGCCATTGAGTGGAACACCCTTGAGTACTGGAGCGTGCCCTATCAACAAGCGGCGCAGGCAGCGGTGTGGCTGCGTCGCTGAATGCTCCGAGTGCTTGACAGGCAGACAGCCGCCTAATACTCTTTATCCGTTATTCAAACACGGTGTTCGCATTTCGAAACTATCAACCGTATCTCAACCAACGCAGAGGTGAGAGAATTTTGTCCCAAAACCTCATGTGGAGTATTCCCTACCGATGATTTCGCCTAAATCGGAGCCAGAACTCGATCGATCGCTGACACAGCCGAATGCCGCCGACATCGCGTTTGCGCGACGGATCGAGGGAGACACGATCGTTTTGGGGGCTGGCGGAAAGATGGGCCCCACTCTGGCCAAGCGTCTCCATTTGGCCCTGCGTGAAGCAGGCAGCAACGCGCGTGTTCTGGCTGCCTCGCGCTTCCAGTCTGCCAGTGCCGTCGCTGAACTTCGCGATGCGGGCGTAGAGACCCTTAACTGCGACTTCCTCGACACCGCCAAAGTTCAAGCACTTCCGCGCGTGCCGAATGTGCTGTTTCTGGCTGGCCGAAAGTTCGGCTCCGCTGGTGATCCTGAGCTTACGTGGGCTATGAACACCATCGTTCCAGCGCACGTGGCGGAGCAGTACCGCGATTCGCGCATTGTCGTGTTCTCGACCGGGAACGTTTATCCATTCGTCACCCCGGAGCAAGGCGGCTGCGTGGAAACCGATGCGCCGGCCCCGCGAGGGGAATACGCTCAGTCGTGTCTTGGCCGCGAGCGTGTATTCGAGTATTACTCCAAACAGTATCAGACGCCTTGTCTCCTCTTCCGGCTCAATTATGCAATCGATCTGCGATACGGCGTGCTGGTCGACATCGCGCAGCAGGTCTACGCGGGTAAACCGGTGAATCTCTCTGTGCCCGCGGTGAACGTGCTTTGGCAGGGCGATGCGAACTCGTACGCAATGCGTTCACTGGAGCTTTGTACTTCACCGGCACGCAGTCTCAACGTGACCGGACCTGAAACAATCCAGGTTCGTCGAGTAGCGGAGTTTTTCGCAAAACGCTTCGATCGCGAGGCGTTCTTCAGCGGCGAGTCGTTGGGGGTCGCGCTGCTCAACAACGCAAGCGCCTGTCATGCCGCACTGGGATATCCCGAAGTGACCGCGGATCAACTCATCGAGGCGGTCGCCATCTGGGTGGAGTCCGGAGGCACGACCTTGAATAAAGCAACCAAGTTTCAAGTTACGGATGGAAAGTTCTGATGTCGGATAGCACCCAGGAATTTCGCGCTCTCCTGCAGCAGGGTCTAGTGATCCCCGCACACCCTCTGGCTTTGACAGAGGATCTCCGTCTCGATGAGCGACGCCAGAACGCGCTGACTCGTTACTACTGCGAAGCAGGCAGCGGTGGCGTAGCCGTTGGGGTTCACACAACGCAGTTTGGGATTCGAGACAGCAACGTCGGACTCTTCGAACCGGTGCTCGAACTTGCAATGGAGGAAGTGCGCGCCTTCGAACACCGCACGGGCAAGCGACTCGCCAAGATTGGCGGGATCTGTGGCGACACGCGCCAAGCATGCGCCGAAGCTGCCACGATCCGCAAACTTGGTTACGACGGCGGCCTGCTGAGCTTAGCCGCTCTCGCTGATGCTTCCAATGCGGAACTGATCGAGCATTGCCGGGCTGTTGGCGACAATGTCCCCATCATCGGTTTCTACTTGCAGCCGGCTGTTGGCGGGCGTCCGCTGAATGCTGCGTTCTGGGAAAAGTTTGTAGAGATTGAATCCGTCGTCGCCATCAAGGTGGCCTCTTTCGACCGGTATCAAACAATGGAAGTTCTGCGCACGGTCGCACACAGCGGTCGCGGCGACGAGATCGCCCTCTACACCGGGAACGATGACAACATTGTTGCCGACCTCCTTACCGAATTTCGCTTTGGCGATCGCACTGCCCACTTTGTCGGAGGCTTGCTAGGTCAATGGGCCGTGTGGACGAGCCGAGCCGTCGAACTGCTGCAGACTGTTCAGGAAGTGAAGCGCAACCGCGCGCGGCTCGACACTGTGCTGGCACGAGGTGCTGAGATTACCGACGCCAACGCCGCCATTTTTGATGCCCGACATGAGTTTCGCGGCTGCATCCCCGGCATTCATGAAGTTCTGCGCAGACAGGGGCTCCTCGCTAACCGCGCTTGTCTTGATCCCCACGAGTCGCTCTCGTCGGGGCAGTTGGAGGAGATCGATCGAGTCTATGCAGCGTATCCTTTGTTGAATGACGATCAATTCGTCGCAGAGCACCTGGACCGTTGGTTGTCCTAGCGATTCGGGGTCATCTCGCAGATCCTGTCGTTGATAACTTTCAATCGTACTGCGAGCGCGATTGCAACCAGCAGACCGAGTAGGTGCCATGAACGAGAAGACGATTGCGACAATCGCGCTCAGCGACCAGGGCTTCGCCGATTTGCAGGCAGTGCTTCGCGAGGCCGCCCACTGGGTTGAAGCCGCATCCGTACAGGGGGCGGACTTGGCCGTGCTGCCTGAGACGGTCAACCTGCTGCATCGATCTGCACACGACGCTCCTCCTGAACATTTCGCTCTCGAGGACTGGCGAACTGAGACAGCCATTCTCCGCGAAGCCGCGGCTAAACATCGGATATCGCTTGTGCTTCCACTGTTGGTGCGCGATGGGGCAAGTCTTGCCAACCGATTTTATTTGCTTTCACGTGATGGATCTGAGCTCGGCTTCTATCAGAAGCAGGTTCCCGCCACGGGCGAGCGCCTGGCCGGCGTTCAGCCCGCGCACAATACGCCGCTTCGTTGGGAGGGTCTTACGTTGGGCGGAGGCATCTGCATTGATGTCTACTTCCCCAACAGCGTCTTCGATCCGCAGATGGAGGCTGGAGCGGATCTCTTTGTCATCCCCAGCATGACACCGGCAGGAGCGTTCTTGGATTCTTGCGCAGTTCTGTATGGTGTTCCGTTCGTGCTTGCCTATTCGCCCTGGAGTCGCATCCTCGATCGTGATGGCAAGGAGCTCGCGGCGGGCGGCTTCCGCTCGGAGACGTTGCGCGCCAGCTTGGGTTCGCCGATGCAGCAGGCAAAGATCAACTTCGATGCGGTAAGCCTCTTCGCGGACTTCAATGGGGAAAAAATTCTGGCTCTGCAGCGGCATTACGGCCCCAAAGTCCGCGTTCGTTTCGATCAGTCGAATTGCCTTTTCTTTGTGGAGTCGCGCTCGGTCGACCTTTCCATCGGCGAAATTATGCGAGAGTTTGGTCTTATCTCGCGCCGAGACTACTTTGCTCAGCTTGACCCTGAAATGGCTACACGCTCCTCTGCCAAAAATATTCTCTGAAGGAACAGCACACTCATCGTGACCAGCCTCGCTGAAAATCGACCTCTGCACGTTGCCGTCATCGGTTGCGGCTCTGTTGCTCGCGCGCAACATATCCCTAACATCGTTCAATCTCCGAGAATGGTTTTACATACCTGCGTCGATCTCGATGACGCCATCCTTGCTGAGTGCCGGGACGTCTTTGGCGCGTTGCATATTCGCAAAGACTTCGAAGGATCTATCAACGATCCTGAGGTTGACATGATCTGCCTCGCGACCACGGAAAAGCTTCGGCTCCCCGTGATCGCTCTCGCCGCGAAGGCCGGTAAGGCTGTCTACGTCGAGAAGCCACTGGCGACAACCCTCGAAGAGATGCGCGAGATTCAGCGCGTGGTGATCAGTGCGGGCATACCGTTTTGCGTTGGCCACAATCGCCGCGCCAGCCCCGCAATGCTCGATGCACAACAAATTTTCCGCCAGCACATGACCCATCCGCAACCGTGCCCCTGGCGCTGGCGGCGCGAAGGCGACCATCTTCCGGCTCTTCCGGACGATGGGGTTCCCTCCGTTTCCGTACGCATCAACGATGACTGGTACAGCTGGAAAGGTTGGGTCTTCGACAAGTCGCAGGCACCTCACGGTCCCATGCTCTTCGAGATGACGCACTTCACCGACGTCTGTAATTGGTTCCTTGCGGAAGAGCCCGCGGAGGTAACCGCTGTCGCAACGGGAATGCTTAACCTCGCCGTCATCGTCCGCTATCAGAGTGGCGCGCTGGCAACGATCGTACTCGGCAACAACGGCACTATGGGCTATTGCAAAGAGCTTTATGAGTTCATGGGGAATGGGGCCTATCTCGCCGTCGATCAAATGCTGGAAGTGCGCACGGTTGGAATCGGAGGTGCTGCAGCAAGAACAACCTACCCCGTGGTGCACGACCGTCATCCGCAGATCGGTGTAGAGGGCGGCGTCCCGGGTTGGCTTGCCAAGAAGCGTGTCGCATGCGAAGAGGCAGTGGCACATAACGATCCTGTCCTCCAGTTCACAGCTGAGCCCGACAAGGGACATGCCCACGCGCTGGAGCGGTTCGTCGATCAGATGCTGGGCATTGGCCCCGAAGTCTGCGGCGTCGACGCCGCTGTGCTGGCGACGCTTGTTGCGTTTGCTGCTATCCAGTCGGCACGCGAAAGGAGACCCGTTGCGCTTGCAGAAGTTGGGTTTTGACGGCGCATTCAACGACACCGCCTTTTCGTGATGATGCGGTCTCCTTCGATGTTGGAACCGAATCGAGGAACGTTAGCTTTCTACGCAGCAGAAAGGTCCGAATGCGAAGAAGGACGAAAATTTGGTCGTGCGCGGCCGGGGCACTCCTTGTCTTACTGTTAACACTATGGATGGACACGTCGCGTGCGCAAGACGCGCCTTCGGCCGCGCCGCCTGTAGACAGCGTCCATCCCCTGATCGGCACTGGCGGCGATCCGGACAATGGCGCCAACCTCTACCCCGGATCCGTCAGACCGTTCGGCATGGTTCAGCTCAGCCCAGATACCGAAGATCATGGGTATGGCTATCACACCGTTCAAAGTTGGATCAAAGGCTTCAGCATGACCCACATGAGCGGGGTCGGATGCGCAAACCAGGGCGATGTATTCTTTACCGCGACCACCGGCCCTATCGTCACACAGGTCTCGGACTATCAAACACCTTACTCGCACAGCTCAGAGAGCGCGTCCCCCGGCTACTACCAGGTCCAGCTTCTGCAATGGGGCATCCACGCCGAGCTCAGTGCTACGGAACGAACCGGCATTGCGCGATTCACCTTCCCAGCTCACCAGGTCGCCAACATCCTGGTGCCCATCAGCCATACGCTGAACAACACGGCTGCAGCGTCCATCCGCGTCGTCGGCGACCGCCGCATCGAAGGCTTTGTCGAGAACCACCTCTTCTGCAACAGGACACCGACCTACAAGGTGTACTTTGTGATGGTGTTCGACAGGCCGTTCACTTCCTTCGGCACCTGGTTCGGTAAGTGGGTCGACGACCAGGACCGCGGTGGCACTGTCGCGCCAGGAACACGCTCAGCCGAGCAGACCAGCCACGAGCAATCAACCGGCGCCTACGCAACGTGGGCGCCGGAAGATCATGCGCAGGCAGTTACGGCCAGGGTCGGCATTTCGTATGTCGATATCGCAGGCGCGGATAAGAATCTGCAGTCAGAAGCTCCCGAGGGCGACTTCACCAGCATCCGTCAGGCCGCCACGAGTGCATGGAACAAGGAGCTAAGCAACATTGAAGTCTCAGGCAGCTCCGCAAAAGATCGCACGGTCTTCTATACCGCGCTCTATCACAGCCTGCTCATGCCCTCGCTCTTCGACGACGCCGATGGCCGCTACCTCGGCTTCGACGGAAAGATCCATATGGTCCCTCCCGGTCACCATGTCTACACGAATTTTTCCGGTTGGGACATCTATCGCAGTGAGATTCCTCTGCTTGCCATGATTGAGCCGCAGCGCCTGCAAGACATGGCGCAGTCTGTCGTCTTGATGTACCTGCAAGGTGGCTGGATCGATCGCTGGCCGCAGATCAATCTCTACACAGAAGATATGGTTGGCAGCCCGCTCTCCATCGCGCTCACAACGACGTACCTTGACGGACTTCACGGCTTCGACATCCATACTGCCTGGGAAGCCATGTTGAAGGATGCCACCGAGGCTCCTCCGCCCGGCCATCCCTACGTCGGAGAAGAAGGCATCGACTGGATCAACAAGCTCCACTATCTTCCTGCCGACAAGGTGACGTACGGCTCGGTTGCGATGACCCAGGAATACTCACTCGCCTACGCGTCTCTATTTCGTCTCGCGGCCGCGCTCGGAAAAACTACAGACGCCCAGCGCCTGTACGACCGCGCGCTAAATTATCGCAACCTCTTCGATCTCGAAGACAAGTTCTTCCGCCCACGCAATGCCGATGGTACCTGGGTGCAAGGATTCAATCCCGCGCAGGATAGTCACGGATTCGTCGAAGGCACCGGCTGGCACTACCGGTCGTTCGCTCCTGCCGACCTCGGCTGGTTGGTGAAGGCATTCGGACAAGAACGATTCAACGCAGCCATGACGGAATTCTTCAACTATTCCTCGCCTGGATGGTATGGGCAGTATTACAACCCCTACAACGAAACCGACATTCAGGCGCCGTTCGTCTTCAATTTTTCCGGCCAGCCGTGGAAGTCGCAAGAGGTGGTTCGGCGAGTCCTGAAGGAAAACTACACGGACGCTCCTGACGGCGTCCCCGGCAACGACGATTGCGGAGCCATGTCGTCATGGGCTGTGCTCAGTATGTTGGGCATCTACAGCGTGGACCCGACAAGCCTCGCCTATCAGCTGGTAAGCCCGGTCTTTTCGAAGGCCGTAGTGCATCTGCATTCACCCTATCCGGGAACGACCTTCACCATCACAACCAGTGAACATCCTGACACGACGCCATACATTCAGAACGTCACGCTGAATGGTCTCAAACACTCCCAAAACTGGATCGCTTTTCACAACATCACGGACGGCGGCACGTTGCACTTCGACCTTGGCACTGCTCCCGATCGACACTGGGGTGCAGCTCCTGAAGACGCACCTCCCTCGCTCAGCGACGCTCTGCCCGTAACCCAGTAGCGCATCACGCCGCAAGAATTCCGCACACCGCAGAAAGGATCTCCCGGATGAAACGCCGAACCTTCCTTGAGTTAGCAGGCCTGGGTCTGGCCAACACTCTCACTCCGCGAACTCTTGCAGCGCAGGCAGCACCGCACGCTTCGCCGACCAGGCAGGATCCGCAGCAGACCGCAACTGAGGCCTATGGCTCGGGACACTTTGGCCGTTGGCAAAGCGATGCCCACGGCCTCCCCGCATACCGATATACCTGCAATCAACTCACTGACCCGCTCGCAGTCTTGCCTGTCGACAAGGTTTGGCGCTCGCCCACCGACCATATGCATCAGGTAGGCAACGACCGTCTCGTTGCCATCGCCTCCAACTACGGCCATGTGCAGGTTCGTCAGGATGAAGGCAGCCCAAAGTTCCTCAACGACTTCTGCCCGGAGGAAGATCGCTATGGAGCTGGAATCGGCTTCCTGGCAGACGATAATGGCTTCGTTCTCAGCACGTACTACACTGGCGCCGCCACAACCTTCGATCGCGTCTTCGGCATGGGCTACCTGCAGAAGCGCGTTGCGGCTCACAGGTACGTTGTCGATCAGATCGTCTTTGCCCCCTATGGCGATGACCCAGTCCTCATCTCTCAAGTCACCATCACGAACCAATCCGCTCAAACAGTCAGGCCTCGCTGGGTGGAGTATTGGGGCTGCCAAAACTACCAGTTCTCTTGGCGCTCACTCATGGAGTCCGGCGTTCTCCCATCGCCTCCAACAGCCGTCAAGCGCCGTCGCGACTTCGCCGCTCGCTTCTCTCATCGCTTCCGCAAGCTACCTGGCGGCAAAGGGCTTCTTGAAACGCAGACCTTCCTCGGACGAACCCCTGAAGAGCAGCTTGCCTGGCAACAGACGCAGGAATCTCTCCGTGCGAAACCGACCGGGTTCTTCGGCGGGCCGACCGCTCCTCTAGCTGCCGGCGCCGCAATGGAAGATCTCTCGCCACCGGCCACCTTTCTGGTTACACTTGATGCGCCGGCCGACAACGTTGCGACCAGCGGGAAACAGTTCTTCGGCGGCAGCATCGAGCATCCGCCTGGAATGACGGCATCCCTGGACAACGACATGAGCGCGGAGGGACCCGAAAGCGCATTCTTGCTGGAGCGAAAACTCGTCTTGAAACCCGGCGAGAGCCGGACCCTAAGTTTCCTCTATGGCTATCTTCCTGAGGGCTTCTCCGCGGATGAACTCATCGCCAAGTACAGCATTGAGCCAGAATCACATTGGTCGCGATCCTGTGCTAAATGGAAGTCGATTGCTCCCATCTTTCGCACGCCAGCTCACCTGTGGGTTGAACGCGAAGCTCTATGGAGCAGCTACTACCTGCGTAGCGGCCTTACCTACGACAGCTTCTTTCGTGAACACATTCTTTCTCAGGGGGCGAGCTACCAGTATCTCGCGGGCCTGCAGGGCGCCGCTCGCGATCCGCTTCAACACGTGCTGCCCTTCATCTTCACCGATCCTCATATTGTCCGATCGGTTCTCCGCTACACCCTCAAGGAGATCCAATCCGACGGCTCGATTCCTTACGCGATCGTCGGTTATGGTGTCCCGATGCCGTGCGTCTATCAACCCAGCGACCTGCAGCTCTGGGTGCTCTGGGTCGCCAGCGAATACGTGCTCGCAACCCACGACCGGGAATTTCTCCAGGAGCGTATTCCGCTGTACCCTCGCCATGATGCCAGACCCGACGACCCCACGGTCCTCGATCTTCTGTCCCGTTGCTTTACGTACTTTACTTCCAAGATTGGCGTTGGACGACACGGTTTACAACGCCTCTTCAACGGCGATTGGAATGACAGCATCGTATACAGTCATCTCACGCCAGAGCAGAGAGAAGAAGTAACTCCAATCGGCGAGAGCGTTCTGAACGCTGCTATGGCAACCTACGTCCTCGACTACTATGCGGAGATGCTCGACAGCATCGACCGCAAAGAACAAGCCACCCTGGCCCGCGCAAAAGCAAAAGACCAACGCGAAGCCGTAAACGCCCAGTGGTATGACAGGTGGTACCGCCGCGCGTGGCTCGACGAAAAACTCGGATGGATGGGCGAAAAGCAAATGTGGCTGGAACCTCAGCCGTGGGCTTTGATCGGCGGCTGCGTGCCTGAAGAGAAGATCGCAACCCTGGTGACGACAATCGATGAATTGGTACGCAAGCCTTCACCGATCGGCGCAATGTTACTAAGTCAACCCGACCCGACCATGAAAGATGAACCAGGTACCGGCACTAACGGAGGCATCTTCTACGCGATCAACGGAACCCTCATCTGGGCTCTCTCGTTGGAGAACGGAGAGATGGCTTGGGACGAGTGGGAGAAGAACACTCTCGCTCGCCACGCCGAGATCTATCCGGACAAGTGGTTCGGCATCTGGAGCGGCCCCGATGCTTATCACTCGTCGCAATCCACGCAGCCCGGCGGCACAGGGGTGGACTTTCCTGTCCTCAACATGCACGCGCACGCGTGGCCCCTTTACACATCCGTTAAGCTTCTTGGTGCCGAGTTTCGCCTGGACGGCATCCGCTTCAAGCCAGATCTACCTCTCGACGACTACGAGTTCAACACTCCCCTCCTGGGTTTTAAAAAGACGGCCGCGGGCTACTCCGGCTGGTATGCGCCGATGACGGCGGGATATTGGCACGTCGAAATTACTCTGCCAGAAAAGATATTCCGTCCCCTCAAGAACCTCACCGTTAACGGCAAGCCGGAAGCGCTGCGTTCGGACTATGGGCGGACTAGCTTTGGAGGCAGCAGTTCGCCCGGTGCCCCGCTGCGATGGGATATTAACTTCGGCCAGCTATAGTTAATTAGTAGCAGTCACTTCCCTCCGGTCTCCGTCCGACATTATTGTCGTCGTGGTCTGAGCATTCTTTAACTGAAGATGTAAGCGAGCTATTTCCAATGCCTTATGGAATAGCGATTTCGCAAATAGCGTTTTCGGGAACTCGGCCAAGATTTGGCCGCTGAAGCACCGTTTGCGATCTCGAAGATCAATGACTGTCTCCAATAAACCATTCGATTTTAAGTTCTGGCCAGCACCCTCAACCTCGATAAATACAGCATTATCCATAAAACCTTTGCCGTGCCGCGGCAGAGGTCTAGAAGCATCGAACCTGTCTCCAACATCCGAAAACATACCCACATTATTCCCCACACTTAATCGCCGCTAGAACCCGGCCTGTGTTCCTGAATTTGGCAAGAAGGACGCAACCGCTTGATACGACGGTGCGAAGTTCTAAAGGCCGAACCTTAAGCGGGAGCTTTAAGTGCGTGGTTGCCCCCCAGGGATTCGAACCCCGATTGATCGGTTCAGAGCCGACTGTTCTACCATTGAACTAGGGGGCAAAATGCTTAGCGTTGTGCGCTTTGCGTCGCGAACAGAGTGCTCGCCGACTGCCTCTTAAGAGTGTACGAGGTGAGGGAGATAAGGTCAACGTCTGGCGGGGATAGGAGACAGAGGGCTCTAAAACTGCCCCCCGAGCATTCTCGGGTGTGATCGTCGGCCCAGGGATCGGAGGAATGGACGCAAGTACAAATAACTTATCGGCTTATACATGCTCCTCTGTAGTCGAGAAGCTCAAGAGCAAGGTTTCTCATAACCTCACAGCACATCGACGATCTATTGGCCCATGGAACATAGGGCCGAAACGCGGGCTCGATCAGAACGTTCAATGCTTGAAGTACGGTGCTGGCGGGCAGCTATGAAGGCTCGTTCGTCCTAACCTGGCAAATCACGAGAAAACAGATCTTCAAACTGAATTATGAGGATGTCTATTGCTCCGCGAGTTTGGTTACTCGAAAGTATTCTCCGCCGCCCTCGACCCTGCTAGCACTGCGCACTACTTGCTCCCTCACGTAAGGGTCGTTTTATGCGCAATAGCAATTCCGTGGGTGGCCAAGAGTGACGCAACGCCGCGGCGCACGCTATCTCCGCCGGAACTCAACCTGCCGAGTGTGTACATCCAGTGGTGGTGGACGCGATGCGCGAGGTGCCGTCTCAGCGCATCGCGACAAGTATCAGACATCCGTTTACGCCGCGCCCAGGCATTAGCTCATCACTCGGGTGCGGCGTTTCGGATTAGCAGAGAGCTGATTGATCGAAAGCTTGCGGGACAAGAGCGCGTCGCGAGCGAACACCTCAAAGACGCAGCGATATCGACACCGCTCCAACAAATCAGGTCAGAATTGGCTGAAGTCGAAACCATGGATGAGATCCGCTCAGTAGAGTTACGCGCACCCAAAGTCTATTGGAAAGCTTGGCGGGCAGTCACAAGCAAATTCCCCGACAAGGATCTGCCTCGCATACCCGAACATTGGCGGATCTTTGGCTCACGCGCCTCTGCTCTGTCAGGTTCTCCGCGACTCGCAGTAAATCCGGTCAACGCAATTTTGAACTATCTCTATGCACTGCTGGAGGCGGAGTGTCGTCTGGCTATCGCAGCCCTCGGACTCGATCCGGAGATGGGAGTCTTGCACATGGATACGATCAACCGAGACAGCCTGGCGTGCGATCTGATGGAGGCTATCCGACCCGATGTTGATGCCTATGTTTTAGACCGCATTTTGAAGCAGCCTCTAAAAAAAACTGGTTTTTCGAAGAGCGCAACGGAAACTGCCGTCTGATGGCTGACTTGGCGAGTCAACTCGCGGAAACTACCTCTATGTGGGCGCGCTTAGTCGCGCCACTCGCCGAGTGGACTGTGAAGGCGATTGCCTCAACGACTAAAGCTGGTAGAAGGACGCCTGCAACTCGTCTGACACAAAACCACAAGCGCGAGATGCGAGGCGGCAATCCGTTTGTGGCTTCAAAGAAGCCGATGACCCTGCAGAACGTTAGTAGTGACTGCGGTATTCCAATCATCAATGCAAATGAGAAGTGCAGAGGCTGTTCAGTTGAAGAGTCGAAGCAGCGGCTTACAAAAGTCGCAACAGAGGGTCGCGTCGTCTCTCATTCATCAGTGCACAAGCTAAGCGGTCCGAGACGCAGATAGCAAAGCAAGCCAATATACGGGAATGGTCGATTTCAGACCAACCATCCTGGCTGACAACTGAGTTCTATGCCGAAAAGGTTCAGCCGCAAATCTCGTCTTTGTCTTGCAGCTCGATAACGCGACAACTTGCAGTTTCGCGAGGTTATGCAGGCGAAATTCGACAGGGCCGAGTGCCGCATCCCCGGCATTGGCTAACTTTGGCAAAACTCACGGGTACGTCCGGGTAAAAGTTATCGTGCGAACCCATGTAGAGAAATACCCATTTTTTTGAGATTTATTTTTGGTTGGCTTGGAGATGTGGCTCCAGACGCTTGTCGGTGAGATTCGGACTGGCCGCCGAGTGTGAATTTGGTGAGTGTCTCCCTCCTTCATGACGGAGTGTAGGCGGGCCGGGCTAGCAGGAGGGCGAGGACGCCGTGGAGGATGCAGGCGGGGAGCAGGAGGATGCTGGTGAAGTCACCTTTGAGTTTGAGGTAGCCGAGGAAGCAGGCAGTGAGGAGATTGAAGACGAAGATGGTGCGGCTGCGTTGCGTGAAGTCGCCTTTGCCGATCGGCCAGCAGGCAGCGCCGGGGGAGAAGAGAGCGAAGCCGCCGACGCGGGCTACTGCGTCTCCACCGGAGTTGAAGGTGGCGGAAAAGAGGAAGCTGACGACGAGGCTGGGGACGGCGAAGAGGGCCGCTCCAGTGAGGAGTTCGAGGGAAGAGGCGGCGACGAGAAGGGTCTTGGTTTTCATGGAAGGTTCGGGATGTCGGTGGAATGAACTGCGCTGCCGGATACTCCCTGGGCAGCGCAGTTTGTCTGGACTGAGTTGAGTTAGTCGCTCGCTGAGGCGATTGCGGCCTTCATCTTTTCCTTGTCGGGAGCCTCGAGTTGCTCAGGGCCTAGTTTGTAGGTCAACTTGTCGATAGTGCCGGTGAAATGGAAAGGCAGATCGTAGCTGAAGTCCACCGCCGAACGGGTGTCGGCTCCGATATCGAATGTTTCGTCGATCGACATCATGAGCGGGATGGAATGGGGGATCGTCTTCTTATCAACTTCCTTGCCGTCGACTGAAAGGATGCCCGTGCCGCTTTTGCCGGGGCCGGGACCGTCGTATTTGAAGTCGAAAGAGATGGTGTGTTTGCCTGCTCCAAGAGAAGGACCGGACCAGCGGAAGCGTTCGAGATCGAGGAGGTTGTAGACGAAGACGGGGCGGCCGCGACCGAAACTGAAGAGGCCGGTGAAGAGACCGGCGATGAGCCAGAGCGGAGCGAAGAGGATCATGAGGTAGGCGAGGTATTTGAAGCTAAGCTTCCAGCCGGTCCACCGCTTGTTCCGGGTGAAGAGGAAGAGGAGGAGGCCAAGGATGAAGATGCTCCAGATGATGATCTTCATGGCGGTGCTGCGGAGCCACCAGTCATTGCTTTGGCTGAGGAAGAGGCCGTAGCCGCCGAAGCGACCGCCGAGAGTGGCGATCATGCCTTGAGCGCCCCCTTCAGGGATGTCGATATCGGCGGTGATGGTGTAGTCCTTGTCGAGAATGCTGGGTGCGTTGGCGAGCGGGATGCCGATGTTTTCACCGGTGTAGGTGAAAAGGGTGCGGCCAGCAACGGCGCTTGGGCGTGCCGTGAGAAGCCGCGAGAAGGCGGTGTTGTCGAGAGGAAAGACGTTGTACTTCATCGCTTCGGTTTGAAAGAGCGCCTGCATCTCTTTCAGCTTGTCGGGGAACTTAGCTGCGAGGTTGTTATTCTCGGAGTAGTCCTCATTGATGTTGTAAAGTTCCCACGCGTAGCCGGTTGTTACGTCGGGGAGTTTGCCTGTGGCGAGTTCCCACGGCGGAGCGAAGGGAGTGGTGGCTGCTATCCAGCCGTCGTGATAGATGGCACGATTGGCGGCCATTTCGAAGTACTGTGTGGTGCGGGTGGAGGGGGCGTTGGCGTTGGCTTTGTCGAAGGTGTAGTTCATGCTGACGCCTTCGATGGGCTTCTGCGGGATTCCATTGACGGTGGTGGGTGCAGGGACCCCTGCGGCCTCGAGGATCGTGGGGACGATGTCGATGACGTGATGAAACTGGGTGCGGATGCCGCCCGGATCGGAGATGTGACCGGGCCAGGAGATAGCGAGGCCTTGTCTGGTTCCGCCGAAGTGCGAGGCTACCTGTTTGGTCCACTTGAAGGGGGTGTCGAAGGCCCATGACCAGCCAACAGACATGTGTGGGTATGTCTTATCGGAGCCCCAATCGTTGTAATGCAACATCTGTAAAGCTTCAGGCGCCTTCAGGATTCCGTTGTAGGCCGTGAGCTGGTTGAAGGAGCCGGAGAGTGTGCCTTCGGGGCTGGTGCCGTTGTCGCCACAGATGTAGATGATGAGGGTGTTGTCGAGTTGGCCTTCGTCCTGGACTTCCTGAATGACGCGGCCGATTTCATAGTCGGTGTATGCGGCGTATCCGGCAAAGACTTCTGCCTGGCGCGCATAGAGTTTCTTCTGCAAGGCGGAGAGGGAGTCCCAGCGGGGAATGGAATCTGGCCAGGGTGTGAGCTGGGCGTTAGCGGGGATGACGCCGAGACGTTTCTGGTTAGCGAAGATCTGGTCACGGAGTTTTTCGTAGCCCATGTCAAACTTGCCCTTGAATTTTTCGATCCACTCTTCCTTGGGCTGGTGGGGCGAGTGCGTGCCGCCGGGGACGTAATAGAGGAAGAAAGGCTTGTCAGGAGCGGCAGCTTTCAGGTCGCGCATGTGCTTGATAGCTTCGTCGGCGAGGTCGGTGGTGAGGTTGTAGTCCTTGCGACCGACATATGGCGTGATCTGGGTGTGATCGCGGAAGAGGTAAGGTGTCCATTGGTCGGTTTCTCCACCCATGAAACCGTAGAAGTATTCGAAGCCAAGGCCGGATGGCCATTGGTCGTACGGACCAGCGACACTGTACTGGAAGGTTGGCGTGTTGTGGTTTTTGCCGAACCAAGAGGTGGAGTAGCCATTGTCGCGGAGAATGGTGCCGATGCTGGCGTTATCGAGACCAATGACGGAGTTATAGCCGGGATAGCCGGTGGAGAGTTCTCCGATGACGCCAGAGCCAACGGAGTGATGGTTACGACCGGTGATGAGAGCGGCGCGCGTTGGGGAGCAGAGAGCCGTCGAGTTGAATTGCGTGTAGCGCAGGCCGTTGTTGGCAATGCGGTCGAGAGCGGGAGTGGGGATGATGCCGCCGAAGGTGCCGGAAACACCGTACCCTTGATCGTCGGTCATGATGAGCAGAACATTGGGTGCGCCTTTGGGTGGGACGACGCGGGGTGCCCACCACTGCTTGGAGTCGGTGGCACTGGGCTTAATGACTCCGCCGAATTTTTGGGGAGGTGCGGGCAGTTGGTGGCCTTCGATGGTGGTGGTGGCGTTGGGGGAACCGAGCTGCCCGGTGACAACTTGGGCGGGAGCTGAGGTTGCGAAGAAAGTGATGCCTGCCAGTAGAAGGCCGAAAGGCTTTTTGTTGAACATGAGTGAATCTCCGGTGATGCAGCGTTCTGAGACCCCACTAAAACTTCCGAGGTGTGATGGCACCGAGATGAGCACTGCTAATAAACCGAGTCACGAAGTTAAGGAGTCACAGGGGCATTCAGGTCGATCAAGCTCATCCCTCATATAGATCGAAGTCGACTTTGAACTGGCAATTAGTTGGCCAACGTAGCCCGTTACCCGAAATAAGCATTAGTACCTATACATGTTGTATTTAAGGCGGCCGAGCTGTAACCCTGCGGCGCTCAGACTCCGAGTGGTCGGAGTCTCCTCCGAAGGGTCGGAGTCTCTACGAAGGGATAGTGCAAGGTCATTCTTGTGCGGCAGGCTGCCCTTATGGGGACCATCTCGCTGACGCCGCCGCAGGTAAATCCACATTCTTTTAAACCAGCAGCTGGTTTACTGGCAACCCGCAAAAGGTTGGGGCGCAGTTTGGGGGCTTCTGTCTCCTATCCCGTCAACGTCTGGCGCTGTGGTGCGGGTTAGAATGCTGGGATGACTACGACGCTTGATGCTGTTGCTGCCGATTTTATTGATGTTTCTTGTCGCAGACTCGACATGATGACTGAGTGCTTTGAGGCTTGTTTGCGAAAGCTGAGCTACGAGCAGGTGTGGCAGCGACAGGGGGCGCATGAGAATGCTGTGGGAAATCTGGTGCTGCATCTTTGTGGGAATGCGCGGCAGTGGGTGATGCATGGAGTGGGTGGGGCGGCGGATGTGCGAGTGCGGGATGCGGAGTTTAGTGCCGATGGTGGGATGAGTGGGGAGGAGCTGATTTTGCTGTTCCGGTCGACGTTCGATGAGGCGAAGGGTGTGATCGCGGCGGTGCAGGCGGAGCGACTGGCGGAGAGGATTACTCCGCAGGGACGGGACGTGAGCGTGCTGGAGGCGATCTACCAGGTGGTGGGACATGTGCAGCAGCATGTGGGGCAGATTATTTTGGTGACCAAGCAGATGACGGCTGCGGATCTGGATCTGACGATTCCGAGACCGAGATAGCAGGTTGGGTACCCCCTCCCCTCGCTGGGGTATTTTGCAGGGAAGTTACTTGTTTTGTGCAGCTTGGGCGCTACCCTTTCCGGTAAAATATTGATTACAGATGACTTGCTAGCAAAATACTTGTAATCAATAAGTTAGAGCCAATACATGGCAATTTGGTGAACATGCTTTTTATCTTCTTCTTAAGTATAGTTCGGCGAGATTATCTAATACGCCACGTGGATGTTGCTTGGATTCAAGTATTTAGATAGATGTAGGGCTTGACAGCTTGATTTGCTGGGGTTTGGGTGCACTCAGCAGCTGTGTGGTTCGGGCGAGATGAAGGTGGTGGTTTGTGGTCGTGTTGTGGTGTTTACCTGGTGAGTTGTTGGCGCTGGCGAAAGGCAGCTACCTTGTTGCGGTTGCCGCAGGTGGCCATGCTGCACCAGCGGCGATGGTGCGAGCGCGTTCGGTCGTAGAACCAGAGGACGCATTCGGAGTCTTCGCAGTGGCGGACAAGGTTGAAGTCGCCTGTGGCGAGGAGTTCAGCTGCGGCCTCGGCTACGGGGGCGAGAATCTCTTCGGGCGTCCGCTGTTTCCATTCGCGTTCGAGGTTCAGCGTTCCTCCTTTGCCGGGTAAGAGTTTGAGATTGCTTTCTGATTCGGCAAGGAAGGCGTTGAAGTGCGCTACGTCGGCGCGCTTGCCTGCCTTTCTGGTTTCGACGAGTTTGCGGATCGCCTCACGTAAGGTTCTGGCGCTGTGCAGCAAGGTGTCGGGTTTTGAGTTCGCAAGATTATCCTTGACCGGCCAACCAATGTCGGCAAGCCATCGGAGAACGTCCTTGTCATTTTGGAGAGAGTCTACGAGTTCGCCGTTGAGTACGAAGACCGTATTAAGGAGTTCGAGTGCAAGATGGTCTGCCACGCGAGGGGGCGTGAGTGGTGGAACGGATTGAGAGGGGTTCGGCATAGTGTGAATCTCCTCTGAAATTATGTAACCTTTGAAACTTCTTTGTACAGGTTACATCTTATCAGCAACTCATGAAGTCACTTTTCAGCGATTTATCGGAATTGAATTGCGTTCGGAGGCAGTATGGATCGTCGAAGCTTTATTACCAGTAGTGGGAGCATGCTCGCATCGGCCAGTGTCACGGCTCCTGCTGCCCTTTCACAAGGTTTGTTGGCAGACGCTAGAGATGCCAGAGGAGAAAAAGTTATGGATAAGAGTTCGCAGGTACCGCTGACTACCGTTCATCATGTTGAGGCCGATGGTGTGAGTGTGTTTTATCGTGAGGCTGGGCCGGCTGATGCGCCGGTGGTGCTGCTGTTACACGGCTTCCCTACTTCGTCGTTTCAATATCGCGAGCTGATTCCACGGCTGGCGGATAAGTATCGAGTGATCGCACCGGATCTGCCGGGGTTTGGATTTACTGAGGTTCCGAAAAACAGACATTACAAGTACAGCTTCGATGCATTGGCGCAGACGATGGTGGCGTTTACCGATGCGCTTGGTTTGAAGCGGTATGCGTTGTATGTGTTCGACTACGGGGCGCCTACGGGGTTTCGTCTGGCGATGGCTCATCCGGAGAGAGTGACGGCGATCGTTTCGCAGAACGGGAATGCGTATGAAGATGGGCTGGGGGATGCGTGGGCTCCGATTCGGCGCTATTGGAACGATCCTTCGGCTGCGAATCGCGAGGAGGTACGCAAGGCTGCGGTCAGCTTCGAAGGGATCAAGTTCCAGTATGTGCATGGGGTGCCGAATCCTGAGGCGGTGAAGCCTGAGGGGTACTGGCTGGACTATGCGCTGGTGAATCGGGCGGGCAATACGGATATTCAGCTGGATCTGTTTCTGGACTATCGGAATAACGTGAAGCTGTATCCGAAGTTTCAGGAGTACTTCAGAAAATCCAAACCGCCGTTGCTGGCGATCTGGGGGAAGAACGATCCGTTTTTCATTCCGCCGGGGGCTGAGGCGTACAAGCGTGATATTCCGAATGCGACTGTCCAGTTCCTGGATACGGGACACTTTGCGCTGGAGACGCACGTGGAGGAGATTGCGGCGGCTGTGAGGGAGTTGTTGCAGAAGGCTATTTGATGATCTGAACAGATTTTATTGGGCCGTTCACAGAGTGACTGTGAATGGCCATTTTTATGGCCGGTTTTCGTAACGCATGGTAAAGTGAGCATCCCGGCCCCTAAAGGAGATTTCATAGATGAAGAGGGATTTCGCTCTTGCTGTCCTGGTGTGTGCCTTGTGCGGTATCTCAGCCCATGCGCAGATTCTCGCTGCCGCTGCTGGTGTCAACGCTGACGATTTTGCTTACTCAGGAGATAAAGGTCCGGGCTTCTGGCCGGAGTTGCACGGCAAAGACGGAAAAGAGTTTTCGGCATGCGCTCCGTCGCCTTCTGCCCGACAGTCGCCGATTGACATTGAAACAGTGGTTGAAGACCCGGCACTTCGGCCTCTGGATGTCAGTTTTGTCGAGGCCCCATTCGTGATGAAGAATCTGGGTTTCACGATTCAGGTTACGCCTGCGTTCGGGAGTTCTTTGACCCTGGATGGACGCAACTATTCTCTCCTCCAGTTTCACTTTCATACTCTCTCGGAACACACTGTGGCGGGCAAGCATGGCGTGATGGAAGTGCACTTTGTCTTCAGGCACTCGGATACGGATTTTGCAGTGATTGGAATGTTGTACAGGGTTGGAAGGTCGAACGCGTTCCTAAAAACCTTGATTGATGCTGGTCTGCCTGAAAAGACGACATCAGCGGACGTCACGGTAAAACCAAATCTTGAGAAGGCATTGACCGATTCATCGCAATACTTCACGTATCCCGGATCTCTTACGACGCCGCCCTGCAGTCCGGTGGTGACGTGGCTGGTTTTGAAGCAGTGGGCGGAGCTGTCGCCGGAGCAGGCTGAGACGTTCCGCAAGATTCTTGGGAATGATTTCCGTCCACTGCAAAGCCCAAACAATCGGGTAATACATTCGACCGTGAGGCGATGGCCTTTTGATGGGGGCCAGCCGTAAACCACTCGATAAGTCTGCACTACTCGACGGGGAGTTTTGCGCTGTAGCCGTCGCGGGCGATGACCGAGTATTTTTGCGGTTTTCCCTTTTCGTCCTGCATGCGGAGGGGGTGGCCTTCGTTGTCGACCAGAAGAACTTTCACCTTGCGATAAGTGCCGTCGTTCTTGTTGTTGGTGGGGCGGTAGGTGAGGATGTACTCGTTGCGGATCGATTGGTTGATCTGGGAGAAGATGTCGGGGAGCTCGCCCTGGAAGATGGGGGCGAAGCTGAGACCGCCGGTCATCCTGGCGAAAGTTTGTAACTGATTTTGCGCCTGAAGGTAATCCATTTCGCGAGGGCCTCCGCCGCCACGCATTTCATTCAGCATCGCGCCAGTGCTGATGGTGAAGATGGTGATGTTCTGGGTGGCCTTAACTTTGGCGAGCATCTTGTCGAGGGTGAGCTTTGAGAAGGTGTCGCGGCCGGATCCGATGAGAATGATGTACTTACGGCCTTCGATACGACTGGTTCGATCGAGGGTCTCGTAGAGGGCGTCGAACATGTCGGTGTCGGAGAAGCCGGGGATGATCAGCGAAGAGAGCGACTGCGCGATGAGCTCTTTATTGTTGGTGAAGTCGGTGAGGATGTGGGTGCGCAGGTCATAGGTGACGACGGCGATGTAGTCATCGGGACGTAGTGTGCGGAAGAAGCTATAGGAGGCGTTCCGCATGTCGTTGATGAGGTAGTAGCTGTTGGCGGCGAACTCAAGCAACATGACGGCGGTGATGGGGGTCTGGGTGGTGCGGACGCTGGTGATGGTCTGGGGGACGCCGTCTTCGAGGATGAGGAAGTTGTTGGCTTTGAGGCCGGGGACGAACTGGTGGGTCTTGTCGAGGATGACGCTGGCGTCGATGTTGACAATGGGGACGTCGACGCGGAGGGAGAAGGTCTCGTTGTCGGGATTCTTGACCTTGGGAGCGACGGGGGCGGGAGGGGGCGGGGGCTCGTCAGCCTCCTTCTTTTTCTTGAGGACGATGGTGCCGTTGTCGGTGTCGGGACCGGCGTCGTCTGGGGGAGGGGTGGGTTTGGTTTGCTGGGGCGGAGTCTGGGCGGGGGCGTTCTGGGCGTGGGCGGCGGGCAGGGTGAGAACAATGGAGCAGGAGAGAGCGAGAAGGATGCGAGCCCTGAAATGCGGAAGGATAGTCATCATCTGAAACTTTACTCCGAATGTTGGACGGCTTTTCAATGCAATTGTGAGAGACGAGCCAAGTAAGAGAAGGCTCTAGTACTCTGTAGACGTGATGGCAGCGGTAAAGACTCGATTGTGGATGGTTGGCCTGGCCGTGGGCGGGATGTTGGGGAGTTCTGTGCTCCCGGGTGAGGCTTGGGCGCAGGTTCAGACGGTGAGTGGAGAGGGATGGGCGGCAGTGCCGGTGCCTTCGGCTGCTCCGGCGGTGACGAAGTTCTTTCCGCTGGCTGAGGTGAAGCGGGGGATGCGCGGAGTGGCTTATACGGTGTTCGAAGGGGTGAACCCGGAGCCGATGCAGGTGGAGATTCTGGGGCTTTTGAAGGACGCCCTGGGGCCGGGACAGGACATGATTCTGGCGCGACTGCATGGGGACAAGCCGGAGTATACGGGCGTGGTGGCGGGAATGAGCGGCAGCCCGGTCTATATCGACGGGCGGCTGGTGGGTGCGCTGAGTTATCGGATTGGGCAGTTCAGCAAAGAACCGATTGCGGGGATTACGCCGATCGAGTCGATGTTGCAGGTACGGGATGAAGATGGCGCGGCGGGGATGAGGCTGGCTTCGGTGAGCAAAGAGTTTGAGGGGCAGCCGCAGATGCGGGCGATAGAGACTCCCCTGGTGATGGGCGGGTTCAGCCAGGAGACGGTGGAGCGGTTTGGGGATAGGTTCCGGGCGATGGGATTGACGCCGGTGGTTGGATTGGGTGGCGCTGACTCTGCTGCGGAGCAGCCGGAGCCGCTGGTGCCGGGGAGTGCGGTGAGCGCGGTACTCGTGCGGGGCGACCTCTCGATGGCGGGAACTTGTACGGTGACTTATGTGGATCCTAAGCGGCTGCTGGCTTGCGGTCATCCGATTACGCAGTATGGGCCGGTGGATATGCCTATGACAAAGGCGACGGTGCTTGCCTCGCTGGCGTCGCCGCTGAATGCGTTCAAGATCATCAATACGACGGAGACGGTGGGGGCGTTTACTGAAGATCGGGCCTCGGCGATCATGGGGCGGTTTGGGTTGGAGGCGCGGATGATCCCGGTGGTGGTAGAGGTGGTGCCTCCTCCAGCGGATAAAGGAACGAAGGCGGAGGCGAAGACGCTGCACTTTGAGGTGCTGGATAACCGGCAGCTGACACCTTCGGCGATGCTGGTGTCGGTGTATCAGAGTTTGCAGACGAATAATACAGCGGCGGAGGAGTTGAGCTATCGGCTGTCGGGCGAGATCGATGTGAAGGGTCTGCCAACGGTGAGGATGCAGGGGTTGATGGCACAGAATGAGTTGAACCCGGCGACGATCAATGCGGCGCTGCTGGTGAACGACCGATTCAGCAAGGTTTATGGGAATGCGCTGGATCAACCAGTGGTGACGGGGGTCAGGCTGAAGGCGGAGGCGATTCCAGCGAGAATGACAGCGGTGTTGGAGTCGGCGCGATTGAGCAGGATGGAGGTGCGCGCGGGGGACGAGATTGAAGTAGAGGCAATGGTGCACCCGTACCAGTCCGAGGCGCGGATGGTGCGAGTGAAGATCAAACTGCCCGAGGATTTGGCCGCGGGGTCGATGCGGGTGGTAGTGAGTGATGGCGCGACGGTGGACCGATTGACGACGAAGACCGGGGCGGAGCGGTCTGTGGGGCTGGCTGATACGGTGGCGGCGTTGAACAGGATGCATGCGAACGACAGGGTGTATGTGACGCTGCTGGATCATGCGACGCAGGCGGTGCTGGAGGGAGAGGCTTTGCCGGAGATGCCGTTGTCGATGGCGAATGTTTTCGACCCGTTAAGAGACGCTCAGAAGATGCAACTAACGGGGGAGAGTGTAGTTGCTGCCGGGTCGACCGATGCGGGATATGCTGTGAGTGGCTCTCAGGTGCTGAACATGATTGTGAAGTAGCACGGTGCGAGATACGGCAGGGCCAATAAGTGTTGAAGCAGGTCTTGTTACACGATTGTTGCAATAGTGCGATTAGCGTGTGGATGATTTTTTTGCTCTGGGTGGTGTTGTAGCATCAAAGGGTAGGCGCGACGGTTAGGTTCCGCGCTAAAAGGAAAGATTTCGAATGAGTGAAATACATGGCTTTGCGGTGCACGCAGCCGGTGCACATTTACTGGCGTACAAGTATGATCCGGGCGAGCTGCAGACCCATGAGGTGGAGATCAAGATCTCGCATTGCGGCGTGTGCCACAGCGACGTTCATCTGATCGATAACGATTGGGGGATCAGCAAGTATCCATTTATTCCGGGCCATGAGATTGTGGGAACCGTTGTGGGGGTGGGGTCGGGTGTGAAGGACCGCACGATGGGTGAGCGGGTCGGAGTCGGCTGGCAGGCGGATAGCTGCGGGATCTGCGAATGGTGCCGGCAGGGACAGGAGCAGCTGTGCGCAAAGGCGCAGCCTACGTGCGTAGGCCGGAATGGAGGGTTCGCTGACCGAGTTCGGGTTAACTCGCGGTTTGCGATTCCAATTCCGACGTCGCTCGACAGTGAGAATGCTGCCCCGCTGATGTGCGGCGGAATTACGGTCTATGCACCGCTGATGAATTATGGGGTGCGGCCATCGTCACGTGTGGGAGTCATTGGAATTGGTGGGCTTGGGCACATCGGAGTGCAGTTCGCGAAAGCCTTTGGGGCGGAGGTGACGGCGTTTTCGACCTCGAAGGATAAAGAGGCGGAGGCAAAGGAGCTGGGTGCGCACCAGTTCGTAAACACGCGGGATACTGGCGCGTTGAAGAAGGTGGCGGGGTCGTTTGATTTTCTGCTTTCAACTGTGAGTGCGGATCAGGACTGGCAGGCGTATGTGAGTGCACTGCGTCCCAAGGGTACTTTTTGCATTGTCGGCGCGCCTCCTTCGCCACTGCAGATCCAGGGGGCGTCGTTGATTCACAGCCAGAAGGCGATTGCGGGTAGTAACACGGGTAGTCCGCATGAGCTGAGCGAGATGCTGAATGTGGCAGCGCGGCACGGAGTCAAAGCGGTCACCGAAAAGTTTGCGATGGCGAAGGCGAACGATGCTGTGACCAAAGTGAAGAAGAACCAGGTTCGGTATCGGGCTGTCCTGACGAACTAAGACCTCATGGATTGCGCCGAACGGGGCTTCAGCCACTAGACCATCTACACCCAGCCCAATCCCTTCAAGGGGTTGGGCTTTTTCATCTTTGAGTATTACTGCGATGCTCGCTGCCGGGGAGTTCTGGATGCAGTTGCATTCCCTCTACAGTCGCTCCGCGGAGGTCGCCGCTGGTAGTTACTGGAATTCTTTCCCGGAACAGCATCCTTCCTATTCGTTTCGAAATATCGATCGGGTGGAGAACCGAAGCGGCTGTCAGATTGACTGCGGCTCTCAGATAATTGCCGTCGAGGAGATGTTGTCCAGCGATGCGGGTGTGAAGCTTCCATAGACCCAGTCGACGGCGTTGAAGTCTTGCAGGAATATTTCCGGGCAGCTGGATCAGATATTCCTCGAAAGAGAGTTCGGGAAGATTCTGAATTCGACGACGGTGTGAGTCCTCTGCCCAATATCTCTTTCGCTGCATCTCAGCGAAGATTTTGTAGGTGCTGGCGTCGCGATGGAATCTATACGCGACCAGAGGCTCACACACCACCAGTACCTGTCCTTTCTCGGCAAGACGGCACTCCAGGTCCCAATCATCCACGGGATAATATCGCTCCCGGAATCCACCGATCTCGCGCAGAGCCGAGGTACGAACCAGCATGGTAGAACCCAGAAGACACCCATCGTTTATGGGATCGTAGACCCTGATACAGTTGGTCGCCGTCAGCTTATCTGAGTTTGCCCACGAATGTTTCCTGCCGATCTTGGTGTTGTAGGCGAACACGCCAAGAGTTTCGGGATACTTATCCGCTACTGTAATCTCGCGATCCAACCGATGCGGAAAGCTGATGTCGTCCTGGTCACTACGAGCGATGTATTCACCGCGAGCTTCTTGTATGCCCAGATTCAAAGTGGAGCAAAGTCCCCCATTCTCCTTTTGCATCACGCGTATCCGCGGGTCTGAGAAGGACTCTATGATTTTGACGGAGTTGTCGGTACTCCCGTCGTCGATGATCAGGAGCTCGAAATCTTTGTAAGTCTGAGTGAGCAAAGAAGTTAGCGTCTCACCCAAATGAGACGCTCCGTTATAGACGGGAACCAGGACAGTAATTCGTGGCATTTGGTCTCCTTGCAGTTGCCACACATGCGTAAACCCGCTGCCTTGTATTCACTTCAGATTCTCCTCCAACTGCAGAGGCGCCACACTTCTCCGCTTGCTTCTTTAGCCTCAATAACTTCGTGAAAAGGATCTTAGCGCAAGAAACGGCGAGTGCTGCACTAAAAACACGCATCGTTCGAAGTCTGAGTTGATTCTTCAATGAAATGCCGCTCAGGGCGAACTGCTTTAGACTCAGGATCAGAATGATGCGACGAGTGTTGGTTACGGGATTGGCGGTGGGGTGTTCCCTGCTGTCCGGGTGGGTGAGCGCGCAGGGTACGAAGCTGTGGAGCGTTGAGCGCTACGACGAGATGGAAAAGGGCAACGGTGAGGGTGTGGCTATCCGCAGCGATGGGCGACTGGAGCCAGGACCCGTGACTTCCCTGATGTATGAGAGCGGGAAGAGCTACGCGTGGTCGTTGGCGAGCGATGCTGCCGGGAACGCTTATGTGGGGCTTGGGGGCTCGGCGGCAGGGTCGGCGCTGGTCATGAAGGTGACACCTGCGGGGAAGGCGACGCAAATCTTTGCGGGGAAGGAGCTGGCGGTTCAGGCGGTTCATGTCGCGGCTGACGGAAGCGTGCTCGCGGCGACGTCACCGGATGGGAAGGTGTATCGGATTCCAGCGGATGGAGGGGCAGCGGCAGTTGTGTTCGATCCGGCGGCGACGGAGGAGAAGCCGAAGTATCTGTGGGACCTGGCGGTGGGAAAGGGTGGCGAGGTTTATATTGCGGCGGGGGCTCCGGCGGTAGTGTACCGAGTGCCTGCGGGGGGTGGCAAGGCAGAGGTGTTGTTCAAGACTGCAGATCAGCATATTCGGTGCTTGCTGCTGAGTGCTGATGGGACGCTGTGGGCCGGGTCGGATGGATCAGGTGTGGTGTACCGTTTTGCGACAGAGACAGTCGGGGCGAAGCCGTTTGCGGCGTACGCTGCGGGACGACGAGAGATTACTGCGCTGGCGATGGATGCGGCTGGGAATATTTACGCAGCGGGAGTTGGGACGAAGGGACACTCGACGCTTCCACCGTTGCCGGTGACGGGCGGCGTTGGGGTGACGATTACGTTTGTGCAGCCAGGGTCGTCGACAGCTGCGGGCGCGAATGCGCTGGTGCCGGATGGATCGGAGATCTACCGGATTGCGGCGGACGGCGCTCCGCAGAAGCTGCTGACGCTGAAAGATGATGTGGTGTATGCGCTGACGGTACGGAACGGGAGCCTGTTGGCAGCTACGGGAAATAGGGGCCGCGTGTATCGCGTGGATACGGATGGCAGCGGACGTTTTAGCGATGTTGCTCATTTGGAGGCATCGCAGGGGATGGCGTTTGGAGCAGTGAAGGATGGTTTGCTGATCGCTACCAGCAACAGCGGGAAGGTGTTTCGACTGGGTGATGCGGTTGCGACCGGCGCGACGTATACGAGCGACGTCTTCGATGCGCAAAGCTTCTCGCAGTGGGGACGTGCGGAGGTGAGGGCCGGTGCGCCAGCGGAGTTCGATCTGTTTGTGCGGAGCGGCAACGTCGAGAGTCCTCTGATGGGATGGAGCGAATGGGTAAAGGTGGGAACAGGTGGGAATTTCACGGTTCCAGCGGGACGGTTTGTGCAGTGGAAGGCGGTCCTCCGGCCGAGGGGCACGGTGGATGCGGTGGCGCTGAATTATCTCCAACGGAATCTCGCTCCAGTAGTGGACGAGGTGGTGGTACAGCCCGGAGCGCGGGTAGCGGCGGTTACTCCGGTCGCGGCGAATGCGACGGTACAGGTGGTCTTCCCTGCTGCTGCGGGAGCGGCGCCGGTGATCTTTTCCCCGGATGCGAGTTCCACTCCAATGACAGCGCAGAAGGATAAGACCGCAGTGACGGTTCGGTGGATGGCGCATGATGACAATGGCGATGACCTGATGTTTGCTGTGTGGTATCGCGGCGTGGGCGAGGCGAACTGGCGGCTGTTGAAGGACAAGATCTCGGAGAAGGTGTACAGCTTCGATTCGGCTCTGTTGCCGGATGGTAGCTATGAGGTGAAGGTGGTGGCAAGCGATGCGCCAGACCATACGGACACGGAGGCGTTGGCAGGAGAGCGGGCGAGCGAAGTGTTTGTCGTGGATACGACGCCGCCAGTGCCTGGAGTGCTGACGGCGACGATGGTGCGAACGGTTACGAAGAGCGGCGCCGGAAAAGCGAACGAATATTCCGGGGAGTCGATTCATGTGATGTTGGAGGCTCGGGATGCGACGTCGCCGATTGCGCATGCAGAGTACTCGATTGATGCAGGACCGTGGCAGTATCTGGAGCCGGTGGGGAAGGTTTCGGATTCGCTTGCAGAGCGCTATGACTTTATCGTTGCTGTGCCTGCGGTGGCTGCTCCAGTTGCCGACGCGAAGGAGCATGTGTTGGCGGTGAGAGTGTACGACCGGTATGAGAATGTGGTGGCTGTGAAGACGGTCGTGCGGTAATGGCGCTGCGAGACTGGTTCCCGAAGTACGGGCAGGACGTGGTGCTGCTGTCGGTTGACCTCGTGGGGACGTTTGTCTTTGCAGTAGAGGGGGCGCTGGCTGGAATTCGGGGCGAGCTGGATCTGCTGGGGCTGCTTGTGGTGTCGTTTGTGACGGCGCTAGGAGGAGGGACGGTGCGAGATTTGTTGATTGGAGCGGTGCCTCCGAACAGTATTCGCGACTGGAGATATGGAGCTACGGCGTTTGCGGGTGGAGCTGCGGTGTTTTGTTTTTCTCCGTCGTTTCAACATGTGCCGCAGCAGTTGTTGATTACGCTCGATGCGGCGGGACTGGCCCTGTTTGCGATGGCGGGTGCGGGAAAGGCGCTGGAGTTTGGAATCAATCCGATGATTTCTGTGCTTATGGGCGTGCTGACTGGTGTAGGTGGTGGGACGATTCGTGATGTGCTCATGGCGCGGGTGCCGGGAATTCTGAATACGGATATCTATGCCTCGGCTGCGTTGGTGGGAGCTGCGGTGATGGTGATTGGACTGGCGTTGAAGGTGCCTCGAACGATTGCGATGACCGTGGGTGGTGTTTGTTGCTTTGTGTTGCGGATGGCGGCGGTGGCGAGGCATTGGAATCTGCCTAAGGTGATAGCGCATTAGAATTAGTGTCCTGCCGGACGGCCCACTTCGCGTGGAGCGGTCACTTCGTGACTTCTATACCTTGTTCCGGCCGGTGAAAAGCGCGGGCCTCGCGTTGCTCGGCGCTCGAGGGATGTGAATAGTAAGCTGGGATTCGATGCGATTTGAATTTTTTATTGCGGCGCGTTATCTGCGGGCGAAGCGGCGGCAGGCCGTGGTGGGAGTGATCACGGCAATTTCAGTGATCGGCGTGGCTGCGGGTGTGGCTTCGCTGATCATTGCGTTGGCAATTACGAATGGGATGCGGAGGGATTTGCAGGAGCGGCTGGTGGGGTCGACTTCGCATGTGGATCTGATGCGCGTGGCTGGCGACGGAATACGGGACTGGAGGCCATTGCTGGAGCGGCTTCGCGGTGTACCACATGTGGTGGCGGCGGCTCCGGGATTGTATGGGCAGGTGCTGATTTCGAAAGGAGCCCGGAGTGGTGGCGGGTTAGTGAAAGGGGTGATTCCGGCAGATGAGAAGACCGTGGGGGATCTGCTGCAGAGCGTGGTGCAGGGCTCGGCATCGGCGCTCGAACCGTTAGCTCGGGGAGCGGCTCCTTGCGCGGATGGAGCGCGTCCGCGAAACGACTGTGGGGCCGGTGTGTCGCGAGAGATTCCGCCGATTGTGATTGGGCAGGATATGGCGGACACGTTGGGAGCAAAGGTTGGGGATGGGGTGCTCGTTACAAGCCCGCAGGGCGAGCTGACACCGCTAGGGCTGGTCCCGAAGTATGAGCGGTTTCAAGTGGCGGGGATCTTTAAGTCGGGGTTTTATCAGTATGACTCGAGCTACGCGTTTCTTGGGTTGGCGGATGCGCAGAGCCTGTTTAGCGAGCCGGATCTGATCTCGGTGATCAGCTTCAAGGTGGACGATCTTTATCACGCTGATCGTGTTGGTCGGGCGATTGAAGATGCGGCGGGTAAGGGGTTTCAGACAACGAACTGGATGGAGCAGAATCGGGAGCTGTTTCGTGCGTTGAAGCTGGAGCAGGTGGTGACGTTTATCGTGCTGGCGCTAATTGTTTGCGTGGCTGCGCTGAATATTCTGATCGCCTTGACAATGATGGTGATGGAGAAGACTCGCGATATCGCGGTTCTGATGAGCTTCGGGGTGCGGGCGGATCAGGTGCGGCGGATTTTTTTGATGCAGGGATTGTTGATCTCGGTGATTGGCACTTTGTTGGGGTTGATTGTTGGTTATGGATTGAGTTGGCTGGGTGGGCACTACCGGTTTATTCGGCTGGATGCAGCGGTTTACTCGATTGATTATCTGCCATTCGCGCCGCGGGTTCTGGATGCTGTGATTGTGGCGGCAGTCTCGTTGGGGGTGAGCCTCATTGCTACGATTTATCCAAGTGCAAGCGCAGCGAAGGTGCTACCGGCGGAGGCTTTGCGATATGAATGACCCGAGATTGAAGTATGGGCAGTTGGCGCCGGAGGGTTTGGCGAAGATGACGGCGCTGGAGCACTACCTGAATACGGAGACGGGACTAGAGGCTTCTTTGCTGGGGTTCGTCAGGCTGAAGATTTCGTTGATGAATGGGTGCAAGTATTGCGTTCGCGTCCATACGGCAGAGCTGAAGCGGGCGAATGAGACCGAGGAGCGGGTGGCGGGTGTTGGGGATTGGCGCGGGTCGGAGTTTTATACGAAGCGCGAGCGGGCGGCGCTGGCGTGGGCAGAGGCAGTGACGAATATCCAGGAAGGACATGCTCCGGATGCCGTGTATGACGAGGTAAGGGCGCACTTCGATGAGGTCGAGACAGTGAATCTCACGTTGGTGATTACGACGATGAATGCATGGAACCGCATTGCGATCTCACTGGGGAGACGTCCGGAGCAAGACGCTGCTAAGGGCGTCGGTGAAGAGATACATGGCTAAAAGGCAAATGCAGGGGTCTCTCCACTACGGCGGCAAAAGCGCCACCTCCAGTCGAGATGACGCTTCTATTGGGAATGGATGGATGAGGTGAAGATTTGAGCGATCCGCTGGATGGCGATGTCAGGTTTGAGAATGAGGGGACGCTGGAGCCGCTGCCGGTGGTGCGGGAGCGCACGGTGGTGATGCGTGCGGTGGGCTTGACGAAGACGTATGCGGCGGTCGCTGGGAAAAGTGGTTCGGGCAGAGCGGCGTTGGAGCTGTTTCGTGGGCTAGACCTGAAGGTACATGCGGGAGAGATGGTCGCGATTGTTGGTGAGAGCGGCGCGGGAAAGAGTTCCCTGCTGCATCTGCTGGCGGCGCTCGATACGCCTACGGCTGGAGAGGTTTGGTGCGGGGAGAGCCGATTGAGTTCTTTCACACCGCGGCAGGCAGCGGAGTTTCGCAATCGGGATGTGGGGTACGTCTGGCAATTTCATTATCTGCTGCCGGAGTTTTCAGCGCTGGAAAACATTGCGATGCCGCTATTGGCTCGTGGGATGAGATCGGCGGAGGCGCTGGAGAAGGCACGGTTCTGGTTGGGCGAGGTGGGGCTTGGGGATCGAGGGGAGAATCGTTCCGGGGAGTTGAGCGGAGGTGAACAACAGAGAGTGAGCGTAGCTCGGGCACTCGTAACGGAGCCGAGACTACTGCTTGCGGATGAGCCGACGGGCGATCTGGATGGGAAGACCGCGGAGGCGGTGTTCAGCTTGATTCAGCGCCTGCATGAGGCGCATGGCCTTACGAGTGTGCTGGTCACGCACAATCTGGAGTTTGCCGAACGGTGCGACCGGGTGTTGAAGCTGCGGGAAGGACGGCTCACGGACGGGCGAACGATGGGGCCGGGTCGCGTTTAAGCTGAATGGGTTCGTCGGGTTCAAGCTCTAGAGGGAATTGGCATTATTCGCGAGGTCAAAGCCAATTTAGGCCCTTTTACAGCTTCTTCGGGCTCGGAAAATCTTCGAATAGTGCAAGGACTGGTACTCGACAGAGAGGATGCACCCAATTTGGTGCTGGTTTTACACAGGCGACGTCTAACAAGAGTGCTAAGTTTATGCATAACTTTCGAGTGATTTCGAATATTTTGTACATGCGACTACACTAAGAAGTAGTGGGATGGATGCTTCGCAGGTTGAAGTAGCCTGAGTTGTCTCCGGGAGTGAGCGGTACGGAGACGGTTGTGGGACCAACGGCGCTATGCGGCCTTCGGGCTGGGTGGTGGCCGGCTTGAAGGGGATATATGTTCGAACGCTATACGGAGAAGGCGCGGCGAGTGATCTTTTTTGCTCGCTACGAGGCCAGTCAGTTTGGTTCGCCTTACATCGAGACCGAGCATCTTCTGCTCGGATTGTTGCGTGAGGACAAGGCATTGACGAACCGCTTTTTGCGGTCGCACGCGTCGGTGGAGTCGATACGCAAACAGATTGAAGGGCATACGACGATTCGAGAGAAGGTATCGACCTCGGTCGATCTGCCGCTGTCGAATGAGTGCAAGCGAGTGCTGGCGTATGCGGCAGAAGAGGCAGAGCGGCTCTCACATAAACATATCGGCACCGAGCATCTGCTGCTGGGACTGCTGCGCGAAGAGAAGTGCTTTGCAGCGGAGATTCTTCAGGAGCGTGGATTGCGGCTGCCAGCGATTCGCGAAGAGCTTCAGCGGACGACGCAGGAGAAGGCGCCTTCTTCAAGTGGCGGCAAGGGACAGCGCGGCGAACAGAGTATGCTGGCGGAGTTTTCGCGGGACCTGACGCAGTCGGCGATGGACCAGCAGCTGGATCCGCTGGTTGGGCGCGATAGCGAAGTTGATCGAGTGATCCAGATTTTGTGCCGGCGCACGAAGAATAATCCGGTACTAATTGGTGAGCCTGGTGTGGGTAAGACGGCGATCGTTGAAGGGCTGGCGCAGAAGATTGCCGATGGTGAGGTGCCGAGTTTTCTTGCCGACAAGCGTGTGCTGGCGTTGGATCTTTCGTTGATCGTTGCGGGCACGAAGTATCGTGGGCAGTTTGAAGAGCGGCTGAAGACGATCATGAAGGAGCTGATGGAGAATCAGAACTCCATTGTGTTCATCGATGAGTTGCATACTCTGGTTGGGGCTGGGTCCGCAGAGGGTTCACTCGATGCCGCGAACATTCTGAAGCCTGCATTGAGCCGCGGCGAGATTCAGTGCATTGGCGCGACGACGCCTGCAGAGTATCGGAAGTCAATTGAGAAGGATCGCTCGCTTGAGCGCAGATTCCAGGCGGTGAAGGTTCCTCCGCCGAACGAAGAAGATGCGATCAAGATCATCATGGGGATCAAGGAGAAGTACGAGAAGTTCCACGCGGTGAGCTATACCGACGATGCGATCACGTTCTCGGTGTCGCACTCCAGCCGGTATATTCCGGATCGTTTCCTACCGGATAAGGCGATCGACTTGATCGATGAGGCGGGTGCTCGCGTGAAGCTGCGGCAGACCTCGATGCCTGAGGAGTTGACCGAGGTGCAAAAGCGGATCAAGTTCATCGTGCACCGGATGGAGAACGCGATTGCGAATCATGAGTTCGAGAAGGCTCGGTTCTACTCGGATGAAGAGCGCAAGGAGCGGGAGAACCTGCGGGCTCTGCGGGACAAGTATCATCTGGATGATTCTTCGGCGGGGATCGTGACGCGCGGGGATATCGAAGACGTCGTGAGCCGCTGGACGGGCGTGCCGATTACGTCGCTGAAGGAAGAGGAGACGCAGCGGTTGCTGCGTGTTGAGGAAGAGCTGCACAAGCGCGTGATCTCGCAGGATAAGGCGATCTCGGCATTGGCGCGGGCTATTCGACGGTCGCGTGCCGGGTTGAAGAATCCTGCTCGGCCGATTGGAAGCTTCCTGTTCCTTGGACCAACCGGCGTGGGTAAGACAGAGATGGCGCGGACGCTGGCGCAGTTCCTGTTCGGTAGTGAGAAGGCGCTGATTCGCTTCGACATGTCGGAGTTCATGGAGAAGCACTCTGTGAGCAAGTTGATCGGTTCGCCTCCGGGTTATGTGGGCTATGAAGAGGGCGGGCAGCTTACAGAGCGTGTGAAGCGCAATCCGTATTGCGTTGTGCTGCTTGATGAGATCGAAAAGGCGCATCCCGATGTATTCAATCTGCTGCTGCAGGTATTCGAGGACGGGCAGTTGACTGATGGTCTGGGCAACACGGTCGACTACAAGAACTGCATCATTATCATGACCTCGAATATTGGAGCGAAGCATCTGCAGAAGCGGCAAGGGCTGGGCTTCCAGAGCGAGAAGGAAGACATGGTGCTGGACAAAATGGAAGAACTGGTGCGAGGCGAGGTGAAACGGACCTTCAATCCAGAGTTCCTGAATCGTCTGGACGAGATCATCATCTTCACATCGCTGTCGGATGCGGACCTGATGCAGATTCTTGAGCTTCTGGTGCAGCAGTTGAACGCGAATCTGGTGCACAAGGCAATCACCATTTCGGTGACCGACGATGCGAAGAAGTGGATCATCGAGAAGACGGCGTCGGATCGAAGCTATGGTGCACGACCTTTGCGTCGAGCGCTACAGCGGTTTGTTGAGGATCCTCTGTCAGAGGCTTTGATCGGCGGCGGGATCGTTGAGCGTCCAGCGTTCCTTGAGGTTTACATGGAGAACAACAAGCTGTTCTACCGTCCGATCGCTGCCGATGGCGAGGAGAAGGTAGCTGGGCTTGAACTGACTACTGTTTAGGTCTGGATAGTGAACGAAAAGCCCCGGCTAGCTCGCCGGGGCTTTTCATTTGGAATGTTGGCTCATCGCGAAACATCCCGGAAATCCGGGATGTTTCGCGTTCCAGAGAAGGCAGATTGGTACAGTGAAAAACTTTAGACCAGCGATTGAGCAGACTTTACAGCAGTGTTGACGGCGTCGCCTGCCTTGTCGACTGCGTATCCCACTTGGCCCTTGGTGCGCTTAATGGCCTTCTGGGCCTCGTCGCTGAGGCGCTCGGCTTGATCCTTAAGGTAGTTGCCCGCATCCTCCAGATAATCGCCAGCGTCCTCCGCTCTTTTGCGGATTTGTTTGCGAGTTTTGACTCCGGTTTGGGGAGCATAGAGGAGAGCGATTGCGGCTCCCGCGGAAACGCCGATTCCGAAGGCAAGCCAATAGTTCTTTGCACTCATTCGAATACCTCGTACGAGATTTAACGTCTCTGGATAGTTGGATTCGTAGGGGTGGTATTTGGTTGGATGTTTTTTGATATTGCGAAGCATTTGAAGCAGTTACGAGGAATCTTTCAAGATAATGGCGAAGCGGCTCCCTAATTTTGTATGTGCTGCGAGGATTCAGCAACGGCACGCTACATTGCGGAAGAGGTGAGTAATGAGAGACGTTGTAATCGCGCTTGTTTTTCTTGCAATGATCGTGGGGCCTGCATTTTTTGCCTTGGACGTATTCGGTGAAAAGAATCAGCTTTAGATAGACAATCCGGCCAGTTCCCTTGCCCGCAGAAAAACGCGCGTGAACATCACGCGGTTCAGGCGACCGGTGTTGGTGTTACGCAAAGATGGGTGGTAAGTGGCGAGAAGATGCAGACCATTCGGTAGAAGATATTCGGCTCCGTGCGAGAAGTGGTAGTCAGATTTTCTGGTGATGACGCCTGTTTGCAAGAGAAAGGCCATATATCCATCGAAAGCAATCTTTCCGAGGCACACGACGACGCGCACGCGCGGGAGGGCCTGGATCTCCTGGGCGAGGTGGGTGCCGCAGTTGCGAATCTCCTGCGGGAGAGGCTTGTCGCCGGGCGGGGCGCAGCGGACGACGGAAGCGATCCATGCGTGACGGAGCTTGAGGCCGTCGTCGCGGGTGACAGCGCGGGGCTTGCTGGCAAGCCCGAGTTCGTGGAGGACCGGATACATGAAGTCGCCGGAGCCGTCGCCGGTGAACGGACGGCCAGTGCGGTTGGCTCCATGAGCACCTGGGGCGAGACCGAGGATCAAGATTCGGGCTCGAGGATCGCCGAAGCCAGGTACGGGACGCGACCAGTAGGTCTGGTCAAGGTAGGCGCGACGTTTGGTTTCGCCAATACCACGACAGTAATCGCGAAGGCGTGGGCAGCGCTCGCAAGAGATGATGGTTTCGCGAATCTGCAGCAGGAGTGGGGACGTAGTTTGTGTGTTGGCTGGCGTCACTTTTCTAATGATAGTTGCAGGCAGACGGTCTAGACGGTGGGTGCGTCAAACAACTAAGTAGAATGATGTTCGTATGTCACGACGGGAATAGGCGGGAAGTTGGAAGATCCGAGACTGAGCAGGATGTATTGGGCGCTCCTGAAAGAGTGGGCCGCTAAGCGTCGCAGAAGCATATGGCATGTGGCAGTGATGCGCTCCGGCATGCTGACTATGCTGGTTTTGACGTTGCTGCTGGCGGGTTTGGCCTTTGGATGGCGAACCCACAGACTGGGACAGTTTGCGATGCTCAAGAAGCAGCTTCGGGCTAAGCCGAATCAGGATGTTGTGTTTCGTCCGGGTGGGCAGGAGGTTATCAAACTGCAGCGCACGCAGATGATAGGTGGAAGCGGCCCCGAGTTTCTGTCGGCTACTATACTGCCAGGACGCGGGATGAATATGCTGCAGATTTCTGCTTATCTTCCACAGAAGGGCGAGGTGAATCTGCTTGCCTCGCCGCCAGTGAGCGAAGCGACGGAACAGTTGGGCGGCGGTGGGGAGGACGCTACAGGAGCAAAGAGCCTGGCGATGGGCGCGGCGATTGAAATGCCCTGGGCAGGCCGTCTGTCGGGGACGCGGGCACCGGATGGGACCGATCTGACGGCTGTATGGCGAGGAGTTCATTTGAACCTGCCGACGGGCGTGAAGGATAGCTATGGGCTGGACGGTGCGGTAGCCGCCGGCGGTCTGCTGCTGAAGGAACCCTCCACCTCGGTAAAGACGAGTACTATGCCGGATGGAGGAGAGGCAAGAGCAACGTTTCGGCCCGGAAATTTTGATGGCCACTGGCTCTCGCAAACGGAGATTACTACGACGGTCGAGCTAAGCGGCCGGCTCATTGAGATCCGGATCGTCGCCCATAACATCGGCGATACTGCGGAGCCGATCGGGATCGGTTGGCACCCGAGGTTTGCCATTCTTAGCGGGCATCGCGGGCAGATGGTTTTGCGACTGCCGGAGGGACTGCGAGCGGAGGTGAAGGATCGCCGCACCGGTGAACTGAGTGGCCGCCTGCTGCCGGTTACAGGGACCGAGTATGACTTTACAGGCCGGAATGGAGCTCAACTAGGCGCCTTGAATCTCGACGACAGCTTTGTGCAGTTGAAGCGGGGCATGATGGCAGATGGGCCGGTAGCAGAGTTGCGCGATCCGGAGAGCGACTACGGGCTGCGAATCACCGCGACGTCACCTACCATCAAGGCTTTGCGGGTGTACGCTCCGCTCGATGGATCGTATATTTCGATCGAGCCGCAGTTTAACTACGACGATCCGTTCGGGCGAGAGTGGGCCAAACAGGAAGATACCGGGATGGTGGTGCTACAGCCGGGGCAGTCAACCCAGTGGAGGATTCGGCTAGAGATATTCTCGCTGAGCGCGGCCTCGCCCGAGCACTTTTAGAGCACTTCTCCGTGGATTGAACGATCGGATTGCGGCTTCGGGTCGACCGGAAGAGAGCGAAAGATGGCGCGAGGTTTGACCCCCTCAGTCCCGGACTCGTACAGTAGATAAGAGGCGTGGATCGCGCTCGTCAGGGTATCGGCGACGGTGCGGCATAAACAGACGCTGACTGGAAGGCATGGATTTGACCCCGACTGAGATGACAGAGACAAATGGGACTGCAGAGCTGCAGCCAGAAGTAGCGACTACGCATGAGCACGAACATCATGACCACGCTCACGACCATGAGCATGCGCATCAGCATGCACCCGCACTGAACCCCGAACTGACCCGCGAGATTGAAGTGGAGGTTGGCGCGGATGAGGTGTCGAAGAGCTTCAAGACCGTGGTGAAACGGTACCAGAAGCTGGCGAGGATCCCTGGCTTCCGTGCAGGCAAGGTACCTGAAACGCTGGTGCGGTCGAAGTTTGCCAAGGAAGTTCGACAAGAGGTTCTGGAGAGCCTGGTGTCGGAGCGTTTCCGTAAGGCGATCGACGAACAGAAGCTTCGCCCTGTGTCGGAGCCACAGTTGCTGGATCTGCAGTTATTCGACGGACAGCCGTTGAAGTTCAAGGCAGCGTTTGAAGTCGCTCCTGAGATCGACATTGCGGGCTACGACAATGTTTCGGTGACGAAGCCTGAGGCTGCGTTGACCGATGAGGAGTACGCCGCAGAGTTGGCCCGCGTGCTCGATAGCCATGCGACGGTTGAGCCGGTGGAAGAAGATCGGCCGCTGGTAGATGGCGACTGGGCGGAGATCCAGTTCCGCGGCGATATCAAGGATCTGGCGCAGACGGTGACCGAGGATGGAGTGCAGAACGCTTCGACCAACGAACCGATTACGGGCGAGAATGTGCTGATCGAGATTGGCGGGAAGAATACGCTGGCTGCCTTCAATGAAGCGCTGCGCGGAGCGAAAGCTGGGCAGGAGCTGAAGTTTGAGGTGGACTATCCGGCGGACTTCGGCGAGCGGCGTCTTGCGGGCCAGACGGTGAGCTACGACGTGACCGTGAAAGGCATCAAGCATAAGAGCTTCCCTGAGCGGGATGCGGAGTTCGCCAAGCAGCTGGGCAACTACGAGAGCTGGGATGAGTTCGAGACGAAACTCCGCGAGCATACGTCGGATCGCAAGAAGAGCGCCCTCGAGAATGCCGCGAAGGACAAGATGCTTGGAGAATTCATCGAGAAGTTCCAGTTCCCTGTTCCGGAGGCGTTCGTGCAGCAACAGATCGAGGCACGGCTGGATCGCGGTCTGCGTGCGTTGGCTCAACAGGGCATGAAGGTTGAGGATATGCGCAAGCTCGACTTCCAGCAGTTGCGCGCCTCACAGCGCGATCTCGCGGTGAACGAGGTGAAGGTTTCGATGATCCTCGACCGCATCGCCGAGGTGGAGGGTGTCACGTTGAGCGAAGAGGATCTGGAGCGCGAGCTGTTGTTGCTCTCGATTCAATCGCGTGAGCCATTGGAGACCCTTCGTGACAGGTTGTCGAACGATGGCGGTCTGGACCGGATTCGCGAGCAGATGCGGCGCGAGAAGACTGGAAGCGTGCTCTACGAGAAGCTGGCGTCGTAGAGTGAAGTTGTCGGATTGCTAACGGACAGAAAGAAAGAGAGTGTTATGGGACTAGTACCGATGGTGATCGAGCAGACGAGCCGGGGCGAACGCGCCTACGACATTTACAGCCGTCTGCTGCGGGACAACATCATTTTTCTGGGAACACCAATCGATGACAACATCGCGAATGTGATCATTGCGCAGATGCTGTTTTTGAGCGGCGAGGACCCGGAGAAGGACATTCAGCTCTACATCAACTCGCCAGGTGGATCGATCACGGCCGGCCTGGCGATCTATGACACGATGCAGTACATCAAAAACGATGTGGTGACCTTCTGCATAGGGCAGGCTGCCAGCATGGGCGCGTTTTTGTTGATGGCGGGCAAGAAAGGCAAGCGATTTGCCCTACCGAACTCGCGAATCCTGATCCATCAGCCTTCCATGGGGGGCTTGAGCGGTCAGGCTACCGATATCGACATTCACGCGCGGGAGATTCTGCGGATTCGCGAGATTACGAACAAGCTGATGAGCGCCAGCACGGGCCAGACGCTGGAGCGGATCGAGCGAGATGTGGAGCGCGACTTCATTATGACGGCCGCGCAGTCGAAGGAGTACGGGATTATCGACGACATCATCGATCGGCCTCGCACATAACTACGGCACTTGGATTGCAAGAGCCCGGGCCAACGGTTCGGGCTCTTGCGTATATGACTATTTCGGGGTACTGTCGTGCACCCTCGAACCATGCTTTGTAAGTTGAATCGGGTGTAAACTTACAGTAAGACTTTGTTGCGCGCACGACTCAGGAGTAGTCGCATCTATGAAAACTTCACGGGGCTCAGACGAATCTCTTCGCTGTTCTTTCTGCCATAAATCGCAGGACGCCGTTGCCAAGCTGATCTCATCTCCTTCGGACTATCCACGGGCATATATCTGTGATGAGTGCGTGGCGGTCTGCAACTCGATTCTGGAAGATGATCGCACTGAAACGCAGCCAGGTGCAGCGCCTGCTCACTTGCCTAAGCCTCAGGAGGTAAAGGCGTTTCTCGATGAGTACGTCATCGGGCAGGACCAGACGAAGAAGAAGCTCGCAGTGGCGGTCTACAACCACTACAAGCGCATTCAGATGAACAAGACCCGCGGCAACGATGTGGAACTCGCGAAGTCGAATATTCTGCTGGTAGGCCCTACGGGTTCTGGAAAGACATTGCTCGCGCAGACGATGGCCAAGATGTTGGATGTGCCGTTTGCGATTGTGGACGCCACCACCCTGACCGAGGCGGGTTATGTAGGCGAAGACGTTGAGAACATCATCCTGAAGCTTTTGCAGGCTGCAGACGGCGACGTGCAGCGTGCGCAAAGCGGGATTATCTACATCGACGAGATCGACAAAATTGGGCGCAAGGATGAGAACCCCTCAATTACCCGTGATGTTTCGGGTGAGGGAGTACAGCAGGCCCTGTTGAAGCTGTTGGAGGGGACGGTTGCCAATGTCCCACCCCAAGGTGGACGGAAGCATCCCCACCAGGAGTTTACTGCTGTTGATACGACAAATATCCTCTTCATCTGCGGGGGAGCGTTTGTTGGTCTCGAGAAGGTGATCGGGCGACGGATTGGCAAGAAGGCACTGGGGTTCAAGGCCATTGCCGATCCCGACGCGAAAGATGGAGATGTAACGCCGATTCGGGCTCAGCGAGATGCAGAACTGCTGCGTCAAGCAGAGCCGCAGGATTTGTTGAAGTACGGGTTGATTCCAGAGTTTGTTGGCCGGTTGCCGGTACTCGGCATCCTGGACGAATTGGATGAAGTAGCCCTAGTCGAGATTCTGACCAAGCCGCGCAATGCGATTTTGAAGCAATACACGAAGCTATTCGACTACGAGGGTGTGAAGGTGATCTTCACCGAAGAGGCTGCGCGAGAGATCGCTCGTGAGGCCCTGCAACGGAAGGTTGGAGCGCGCGGTCTGCGGATGATTCTGGAAGAGTTGATGCTGGATTTGATGTATTACGTTCCGGGGAACAAGAAGGTCAAAGAGCTTTCGATCACAGCGGAGATGGTAAAGAAACACAGTCTGACTCTCCCGATGCTATTGGAAAAAGCAGGTTAAGGAAATACGCGGTTGTGGAACGCGGATTGCTACGTATTGTTGTGTTTAATTTGATTTTTTCGATGTTCAGTGTGTCGCAACGGCTTAATCTGTCGTTGCGATTGCTGCTTAAAAGCGGATTGCGGTTTCAATTTTGATCGGGCGCATTTTGTGTAATACCTTTATACCGTCCGAGGAATTACAATCACCTGAAGCCGCGACGCCGTTGCATCATTTCCGGCGTTTTAACGTCTAATTGGAGAGAGATGACAAATCAACCAAAAAAAGCGCTAAGCGGCGATGTTCGCAAACTTCCGATGATGCCCATTCGTGACATGGTCATCTTTCCCCATATGATGACGCCTTTTGTCGTAGGACGCGAGTCCAGCGTTCGGGCCTTGGAAGAGGCGCTATCGGGTGACCGGAAGATCTTTCTTGCAACGCAGCACGACGCTTCCGTGGACGAGCCAAATGCAGACGATATCTACGAGACGGGAACGATTGGCAACATCGTTCAGAGCGTCAAGATGCCGGACGGAAACATCAAGGTGCTGGTTGAGGGTGTCGAGAGGGCACGCGCGACTGAGATCAATGATATCGATGGCTTTTTCGTAGCGACGGTTCGCACCGGCCAGACGCAGCTGGAGATGACTCCCCAGGTGGAGCAGTTGATGCAGCGGGTCCACTCTCTGTTTGAGCAGTATGTGAAGCTGCAGCAGTCGTTGAACTACGAGACGATGGCGGCGAGTGTGCGCGCGGATGAGCCTGCCAAATTGGCGGACACGATTGCGGCGAATCTGCAACTGTCTATCGAAGAGAAGCAGCAGCTTCTCGAAGTTTTCGATCCGGAGAACCGGCTGACGAAAGTTGCGGATGTGCTCGATGTGGCAATCGAAAAGCTGAATATGGATCGCACCATTCAGTCGCGTGTAAAGCGGCAGATGGAGAAGGCTCAGAAGGAGTACTACCTCAACGAGAAGATCAAGGCTATTCAGAAGGAGCTTGGTCGCGGAGAGAAGTCAGAGTTCGATGAGCTGAAGAAGAAGATTGAAGCAGCGGCGATGCCGAAGGACGTTTTGGAGAAGTCGCTTCAGGAGCTGAAGAAGTTGGAGGCGATGCCCCCAATGTCGGCTGAGTCTACCGTGTCGCGGAACTATCTGGACTGGTTGCTCGCTGTGCCTTGGAAGAAGCGGTCGAAGGAGATTCGGTCGATCGAGCATGCAGAACAGATTTTGAACGAAGATCACTACGGGCTGGAGAAGATCAAGGAACGGATCCTTGAGTTCCTTGCGGTTCGTCAGCTGGTGAAGAATCCGAAGGGATCGATTCTCTGCTTCGTTGGGCCTCCGGGTGTAGGAAAGACTTCGCTGGGGATGTCGATTGCCAAAGCTACGGGCCGTAAGTTTGTGCGCCTGTCGCTGGGCGGCGTTCGGGATGAGGCCGAGATTCGCGGGCATCGTCGAACTTACATTGGGGCGTTGCCGGGACAGATTATCCAGTCGATGAAGAAGGCTGGGACCAAGAATCCGGTGTTTATGCTGGATGAGATCGACAAGATGGCTTCGGACTTCCGCGGCGACCCAGCAAGTGCTCTGCTGGAGGTACTTGATCCGGAGCAGAACACTTCGTTCCAAGACCACTATCTGGACGTTGAATACGACTTGTCGCAGGTTTTGTTCGTCGCGACGGCGAATGTGCTGCATACGATTCCGGGGCCGTTGCAGGATCGCATGGAGATTCTGCGTTTGCATGGATATACCGAGATTGAAAAGCTGGAGATCGCCAAGCAGTACCTGGTGAAGAAACAGCGGGAAGCCACTGGGCTGACGGACGAACAGATCATCTTCGAAGACGACGCACTGAAGCTAATCATTCGTGGCTATACGCGCGAGGCTGGTGTTAGGAATCTGGAACGCGAGATCGGAAATGTGTGCAGGAAGGTTGCTCGACGCGTGGTGAAGAACGGCGCGGAGCATAAGGAGACAATCACCGGGGAGAACCTTGGGGAAATTCTAGGCGTAGCGAAGTTCCGCGACTCGCAGGTGCATGAGAAGAGCGAGGTTGGTCTTGTCACGGGCCTCGCCTGGACGGAGATGGGTGGGACAATCCTTCAAACCGAGGTCCAGGTGCTCGACGGCAAAGGCAAGATGACCGCGACTGGGCAACTCGGCGATGTGATGCAGGAATCGGCCCAGGCTGCTTTGACCTATATTCGTTCGCGCTCCCATCATCTCGGTTTGGCGAAGGATTTTTATAAGAACGTGGATATTCATGTGCACGTACCGGAGGGAGCGATTCCGAAGGATGGTCCGTCGGCTGGCATTACGCTAGCCACTGGGCTTGCGAGTGCGCTTACCAAGATCAAAGTGAGACGGGATATTGCTATGACCGGTGAGATCACGCTGCGCGGCAAGGTGCTTCCGATCGGCGGCCTGAAGGAAAAGCTGTTAGCCGCGCATCGGGCCGGAATCTTCGAAGCAATTCTGCCTGAGGAAAACCGCAAGGACATGGCGGATCTTCCTGAGTTGCTTAAGACAAGCATGAAGCTGCATTTTGTCGAGGAGATGGATCAGGTGCTGAAACTTGCGCTTGAGGGCAATCTCCCCGAACTGCAGGAAGAAACTCCTGAAGCCCTCGCAAACGTTATGCCTTCAGCTGGGATCGAGATTCCTCAGCCTATCGCGCATCAGTAGATTTAACTAGTTCAACAACAAGGCCGAGCCCCGATGGGTTCGGCCTTTGTCTTGGATGTTTGTTCATTTCGAGCTAGACGGTGCGTCTGCCGCTAACAAAATTCATGATGATCGAGATTAAAGCAAAGATCAGCAGAAGATGAATGAGGAAGCTGCTCACGTGAAGAACGAAAAACCCACCAAGCCAAAGCAATACCAAAACGACAGCCAGAATGAGAAACATAAGTGACCTTCTTTCTTGCTACAAGTTGCCGCGGGTCGCGGTATGGCTACAAGTCATATGAGGTGCTTTGGCGCTGAATCGTTGCTCCTTCAGCCAAAATTATCGCTGCGAGCAGCCAATCTATAGCTAAATTGCTGGCTAAACTCGGAAGTTGGGCTTTGTTTCATCCATAACTTCCCCATTTTTTCCGGCATCGTTCTTTCTCTCTGAACGCTCCAATCAGCGTAATCGTAAGGGCCTGGATATATTGGGGTGGCTTTCGTCATCCCTGCAAATTTATTGAAATGGAGATGCTCGATGACAACTACGCCCACTTCTGCACGATTCCCTGTTCACTACAAAACGGTTCGAGTGAACGAACAAGACGTGTTCTACCGAGAAGCAGGCCCAGAATCCGCGCCTACGATCCTTCTCCTCCACGGATTTCCCACTTCGTCGAATATGTTTCGTAATCTGATTCCGTTGCTTGCGAACTCATTCCACGTCGTGGCTCCCGACTACCCCGGATTTGGTTTGAGCAGCATGCCCGACCACAAGAGTTTTGCTTATACGTTTGAGAATCTGACGAACATCGTGGAGGGGTTCGTCAAGGCACTGAACCTCACGAGATATTCGCTATATGTGATGGACTACGGCGCGCCCATCGGTTATCGGCTTGCGTTGCGTTTACCCGATCGGGTGCAGGCTCTCGTCGTGCAGAATGGCAACGCATATGAGGAGGGACTACTCGAATTCTGGAATCCGATAAAGACGTATTGGGCTGATCCCACGCCGGAGAACCGGAAGGCACTCAACTTTCTGGTCGATCAAAAGTCAACCCAATGGCAATACGAAACCGGAGTGGCCGACAAGACATTGCTCGATCCGACGGCTTGGGTTTTAGATCAAGTCGGGCTGGACCGTCCTGGGAATCTCGACATACAGATGGATCTCTTTCTCTCGTATGGATCCAATGTGCCGCTGTACCCGGAGTTTCAGGCCTTCTTCCGCAAGTATCAGCCGCCCACACTCATTGTCTGGGGCAAGAACGATTTCATCTTTCCGCCTGAAGGTGCAGCCCCATACAGTCGCGATCTGAAGAATCTCGAGACACATTTATTGGACACCGGCCACTTCGCCCTGGAGACGCATGGCGGAGAGATCGCGGATCGGATCGAAGGCTTTCTCCTTAAGCAGAAACTATGAAGTTGCTTGACAGCTCATGTAGCGCTGAAGCGTCTCTTCGCTGCTGCACGGGAAGACCATTTCCGGTCAGGCGATTCCGCCGGCGATAGAGGGGATCAGCATGATCTCGTCGCCGTCCTGGAAAGCGTAGGTTTCGCCGCCTAGGAAGCGGATATCTTCGTCGTTGACGTAGATGTTGATAAAGCGGCGAAGCTTGCCCTCTTCGTCCTTGATCTGGGTCGATAGCGCCGGAAAGGTCTGGTCGATGTCGGCGATGAGACCAGGAAGATTTGAAGCCGCGGAGTTGAAGTGCTTGCGGCCATCGGTGTGGCGGATGAAGGCAGTAGGAAGAGTCACTTTGATTGACATTAGAGGGCTCCTGCGGTGGTCAGTTCCAGCTCTGTGATTCCGTCGAGTTCGCGGAGGTAGGCGTCAAAGTCTGCTAGCCGCGGGCGGACTGCGCGTTCCTGTTGATAACGGCCGATGAGTGCGTCGGTGGTCTTGAGTCCGTTGCCCGTAATGCAAGTGACCGTGGTCTCATTCGCCGAGATGCGGCCGTCGGCGTAGAGGCGAGCGGTGACGGCGGTGGTGACGCCGCCAGCGGTCTCGGTGAAGATGCCTTCGGTTTCGGCGAGTTCCTGTATGCCAGAGACGATTTCGACGTCGGAGACGTCCTCCGCCCAGCCGCCGCTGCTGCGGATCATCTTGGCGGCGGCGGGGCCGTCGGCGGGGTTGCCAATGGCAAGCGAGCGGGCGATGGTATTGGGACGCTGTGGTTCGATGGTGTCGGTTCCCTCTTTGACGGCGACCGAGATCGGCGAGCAGCCAGAGGCCTGAGCTCCGAAGAAGCGAACCGGTTTTTCTTCGACGAGGCCTAGGTAAATGAGTTCGTTGAAAGCTTTGCGAATTTTTCGGATGAGCGAGCCACCGGCCATCGGAACGACGACGTTGTCGGGAAGACGCCAGCCGAGTTGTTCGGCGATCTCATAGCCGACGGTCTTGGAGCCTTCGGCGTAGTACGGGCGAAGGTTTACATTGACCAGGCCCCATGCGTACTCGTCAGCAATCTGGGTGCACAGACGATTGACGTGGTCATAGTTGCCGTCGATGCGAACGAGGCGTGCGCCATAGACAAGGGTGTTGAGGATCTTGGCGGGCTCGAGGTCTGCGGGGACGAGGATGGTGGCCTTGAGGCCCAGGCGAGCGGCTTGCGCAGCAACTGAGTTGGCGAGATTGCCGGTAGAGGAGCAGCCTACGATGTCGAAGCCAAACTTCTGCGCGTTGGCCAAGGCTACAGAGACGACACGATCTTTGAAGCTGAGAGTTGGGAAGCAGACGGCGTCGTTTTTGACGTAGAGATTCGCCGCGCCGATTCGCTTGCCGAGATTCTTGGCGCGGACGAGTGGCGTGAAGCCTACGGGGAGATCGGGCTGGAAGCCGTCTGGGATCGGGAGGAGAGCCGCGTAGCGCCAGATGTTGGCCGGACCGGCTGCGATGTTTTCCTTGGTGAAAAGGTGCCGGGCAGCCTCGCGGTCGTAGGTAATTTCGAGAGGGGCAAGGCAATCGGGGCAGGCGGAGAGAGGTTGGTTGCCGAACCGCTTGCCGCACTCGTTGCACTTCAGCTCATACCGGCTACAGGAGTAGTTCATCGTGCTCTTTCCGAGGGGAAAGGGTGAACTTTTGCGCTTACTCTCTTGTTTGGGGGTTGCCGGTTAGGCTGGGAAGTTGAAATGCGGGGTGCAAACCTGGAATTCGGGCTTGCGTGCTCCGAATCTCATGTTCCCTGTAGGCCAAAAGGCTCCCAGGAGAGAGTTGACACCGGTACGTCTTTGTTCTGTCCGGTTGTCGTGGCGTCAAAGGGCTCGTCCCTCAACCACTCTGCATGAAATTCAAATCTGCCGAAGCAGACTGGAATACATCGTTTGTATCACAGGCCGGGCGGGGTCGCAACTTGTGGAAGAATTTGATGCAGAAGTTGTATCGACGACGAGCGGGTGGGTGGGTGTACTGGGCAGATGGCGAGTACAAACCTGGTGGAGGAGACGTCATCGATGAAGAGGGAGTTCGAGTTCGCCGGAAACTTCGCGTTGAGTGTGTTGTTGCTGGCTGGTTCGTTCGCGGTGGCACAGAGTGCGACGACTGCGACCGCAAAGAAGACCGGTACGATGACTACGGCGGCAGTTACAGGCAGTTCAAGTCAGGGCGCTCCGGCTGCTCAGCCGACACAGGCTGCTGCAGTCACGAACAGCCAGACGCCGAAGCTGTAGTGCCGACCGCAACACCCCAGAATCAACCAAGCGCGACGACTAAGCCAAAAACGATCGTGAGTGCAGACAAACGGACGATTCCGGTGCCGCAGCTTTAGCTTAGGATTTGATCGCCGTTCGGGGGAATGATATCGCAGACCCCCTGCGCGAAGGCCGCGGGATCGAACTCTGTGCGAACGATCTCGTCCGGACAGTCGGTGAGAATAGCGACGCGCCAGTTGCAGACGAAGGCAACCAATTGTTCGGGCTGAGCCGTTTTGATCTCGGAACACATTTTTTCGGCCTGCGGTATTCTCTCTTCGCCTTCCACGTCGATCAGAACGAGATCATACTGTCGCGCCCAGAACATGGAAAGACCTTCGGTGTGGTTAAGGGTGGAGTCTACGACAAATCCTGAGAGGCGAAGAACCTGGTCACGGAGAGGGCGGATCGTCTCGCGAGTACAGATATGCAGGACGGCGCGCTTGTTGCTGGTCGGAGTTTCCATTGTTTTCTTACTTTCGTTCAAGGTGTGCGCTCCGGAGAGGGAACGCAGGGCGGACGGTCGTGATAGTCCGCTCAAGAAACCCCTGCGAGAGGGTTTTTTATTATTTTATCGAAGATTCAGCAGGACCCGTGCCGGTTTGCCCCTATGTTGGGTAGGCAATATAAGACTTACGGGCTGCCTTCTGCTCCGAGATGTGGTGCCTATTGGCGAGGGTCGTAGTTCAGATTTTGGCCGAGCCATCTCTCTACCTCGGCCACGCTCATTCCCTTGCGTTGGTGATAGTCGTCGACCTGATCGCGGTCGATCTTGCCGAGGCTAAAGTATCGTGATTCCGGGTGCGCAAAATAAAGACCGCTCACGCTCGATCCGGGCCACATCGCGAAGGACTCCGTAATCTGCATGCCAGTGTTGGCCTGGACATCTAGCAAATGCCAGAGCGTCCCCTTCTCCGTGTGATCCGGGCACGCCGGGTAGCCTGCGGCCGGCCTGATACCGCGATACTTCTCCTGAATGAGATCCGCTGGACTGAAACCTTCCTCAAGCCCGTAACCCCACTCATCACGCACGCGCTTGTGCAGGCATTCTGCGAAGGCTTCGGCCAAGCGATCGGCAACAGCCTCCGCCATGATCGCGTTGTAATCATCGTTCTCAGCCCTGAAGCGGTCACAGAGTTCCTTTAGGCCGATCCCACTGGTCACCGCGAACGCGCCGATGTGATCGGCTAGTCCGGTTTGTTTGGGCGCGATGAAGTCAGCGAGCGATCGGCAAGGTTCACTGCCTTCCTTATTTGCCTGCTGGCGGAGGAAGTGGAAACGATCGAGGGGGGTTGTGCGCGACTCATCGGTATACAACTCAATGTCGTCACCCACGGCGTTGGCAGGAAAGAAGCCGTAAACCCCGCGAGCAGTAATCAGGTTCCCATTGATGATGCGGTCCAGCAATGCATTGGCATCATCGAATACCTTCTTCGCTTCGACACCTTGCCGCTCGTCATCGAAGATGCGCGGGTAGATGCCTTTCAGTCCCCAGGTATGGAAGAGCGGCGACCAGTCAATGAATTCGCGCAGCGTAGCGAGGGGAAAGTTGTCGAGCAGCACGCGAATGCCGGTGAACGCAGGACTAGGCAGGTCCTCAGACCGCCATTTTATTGGAGTCCGCCTTGCGCGCGCAGCCTCAAGGGAAACGACCGGTTGTTTGGGCGCGGAGTGTGCTTTGCGAACTGCCTCATATTCTGCACGATACGCAGTAACAAACGTGGCGTTGCCATCTTCACTCAGTAAACTGGTCGTCACCGGTACAGCGCGGCTCGCATCGAGCACGTGGATCACCGGCTGACTGTAGTGAGGCGCAATTTTCACGGCTGTGTGTGCCCGGCTCGTTGTCGCTCCGCCGATCAGCAATGGTTGCTTGAACCCTTGACGCTCCATCTCCCGCGCCACATGCACCATCTCGTCGAGCGACGGTGTGATGAGGCCGCTAAGGCCAACGATATCCGCTTTCTCCGCCTTGGCGCGTTCAAGAATCTTTTCGCTCGAAACCATCACACCCATGTCGATGACTTCGTAGTTGTTGCAGGCGAGAACGACACCGACGATGTTCTTGCCGATATCGTGGACGTCACCTTTGACCGTTGCAAGTACGATCTTGCCCTGCGCCTTGACGACCTGGCCAGATGCCTCCAGAGCAGCCTTCTCGGCCTCCATAAACGGCGTCAAGTGCGCCACGGCCTTCTTCATCACGCGGGCAGACTTGACCACCTGAGGCAGGAACATCTTGCCTGCTCCGAAGAGATCTCCCACCACGCTCATTCCCGCCATCAACGGGCCTTCGATGACCAACAGAGGACGACCTAGCTTGACTCGAGCTTCTTCTGCGTCAATTTCGATGTAAGTATCGATGCCCTTGACGAGCGCGTGAGAGAGGCGCTCTTCGACGGTGCCGTTGCGCCATTCTTCGGCCTTTTTTTCACTTACTACTGCGCCGACGTTCTTGAGTTTTTCGCCATGATCGACCAGGCGTTCCGTTGCGTCGGGACGACGGTTGAGCAGTACATCCTCGACGAGTTCTTTCAGTTCAGGCTCAATCTCTTCATAGACCTCGAGCATGCCGGCATTGACGATGCCCATATCCATGCCTGCGCCGATTGCATGATAAAGAAACGCAGAGTGCATGGCTTCGCGAACTTTGTTGTTGCCTCGAAAACTGAAGGAGATATTCGAGACGCCGCCGCTGACCTTCGCATGGGGCAGGTTGGCTTTGATCCATCGGGTGGCGTTGATGAAATCAACCGCGTAGTTGTTATGCTCCTCCATGCCGGTCGCCACGGTAAGAATGTTCGGATCGAAGATGATGTCTTCTGGCGGGAAACCGACCTCATCGACCAGCATGCGATAGGCTCGCTCGCAAATGCGGATCTTGTCTTCGTAGGTCGCAGCCTGACCCTGTTCATCGAAGGCCATCACCACTACCGCGGCACCATATTTCAGCACTGCGGCAGCGTTGTTACGAAACTTTTCTTCGCCCTCTTTCAACGAGATCGAGTTTACGATCCCCTTTCCCTGCAAACACTTAAGCCCCGCCTCGATGACCTCCCACTTCGAGGAGTCCACCATGAACGGCACCTTGGCCACTTCGGGTTCGCTCCCCAACAACTGCAGGTAGCGAGTCATAGCAACAGCGCCGTCGATCATGCCCTCGTCCATACAGATGTCGAGGACGTTTGCTCCATTTTCAACTTGCTGACGAGCAACGCTGACAGCTTCCTCGTACTTGCCTTCTTTGACGAGCTTCGCGAACTTGGGCGAACCTGCCACATTGGTGCGCTCGCCGATCATGATGTAAACGCCGGGCTGCTGGGTAAAGGGTTGGGATCCGGACAGACGGAGCGGCTTAGGCTCGGTGACCAAGCTCATGCTGCTCTCCCGTTCCGGACTAGCTCTCGCGGAGGCATCCCTTCGAGCGCTTTCGCGATAGCTGCGATATGTTCGGGGGTGTTGCCGCAGCAACCGCCTGCAATATTGATCATTCCTTGGCGTGCAAAATCACCGAGATAACGTGCCATGTCCGGTGGCCCGAGGTCGAACCCGGTCTCCGAAAGCGGATTCGGCAAACCGGCATTCGGATAGCATGAGATCGCCACGTTCGCCTTCTCCGAGAGTTCCTCAAGAAACGGATACATCAGATCCGGTCCAAGGGAGCAGTTGAGACCAACCGACAGTGGCTTCGCATGCTCGACCGCGTTCCAGAACGCTTCGGTTGTTTGTGCCGAGATCAGAGTCTCGCCACCACGTCCTACCGCCGCCGATATCATCACCGGAAGCTCTTTGCCGTCTTGATCAAACACCTCACGAATGGCGACGAGCGCTGCCTTGGCGTTGAGCGAATCAAAGATCGTCTCGACAAGGAGAAGATCTACGCCACCGGCGATGAGGGCACGCACTTGCTGCATGTAAGAGACCTTGACCTGATCGAAGGTGACTACACGGAAGCCCGCATCATCGGCATCGGGCGAGTTCGAGAGAGAGACGGTTAGCGGACCGATGGCTCCCGCTACGAACCGCTGGCGCGAAGTTGCGGTGCCGACACGATCTGCCCACTCCCGGCACTGCAACGCTGATTGCTCATTGATCTCCCACGCGAGGTTGTCAAGCATAGGATCGTCAATGATCTTCTGGTAAAACTCGGGATCCTTCCGGCCACCGTGCTCTCGCGGATCGTCTACGAAGAACTCGCTCTGAGTGATACTGGTCGCCCCAAATGTATTCGTCTCGATGATGTCTGCTCCCGCCTCAAGAAACCTGCGATGAATATCACAGATCATCTTTGGCTGAGTGAGGGAGAAGAGATCGCCATTGTTCAACAGATCCTTGGTAGAGTCTTTGAATCGCTCCCCGCGAATGTCTGACTCCTTCATGCCATAGGTACGGATCGTCGTTCCCATCGCTCCGTCGATGATGGCAATTCGGCTCTCCATAATCTTTTCAAGAGGATGTTGGTTGGCTTTGGTCATTGGTATTAGATGTCCTTGCTTCGTTGCGCAGTGCGTTGGCGCCCGGCGAAGTCCGGCAAGTCCCTAAAGACTTGCCGCTGATTGAAACTTTATCCTGAAGGTTTAAGCGAGAATTTCGGCTTGGTCTTTGTCCGAGCGGACAACGTCCGGAAGCATGGGATTGGGAATCAGGAGGTCTTCTTTGCGCATGACCAGGGTGGTAGCGTTGAGGCTGGCGAGTTCAAAGCCGTGGCCATGCGTGATGGCGTCGGTGGGACATGCTTCGACGCAGTAGCCGCAGAAGATACACCGGTTGTAGTCGATGTTGTAGACCTTAGCGTAGCGCTCGGCGGAGGAGATGCGTACTTCTTCAGTGTTCTCCGCAGCTTCGATGTAAATGCAGTTCGAAGGGCAGGCGGCAGCGCAGAGGAAGCAGGCCACACACTTCTCAAGGCCGTTCTCGTCGCGTTGCAGCTGGTGCTTGCCGCGGAAGCGCTCCTCAAACTTCGCTCCGCGCATAGGACCTTTGCCGTCAGGATAGTTCTCGACTTCGGTCGGCTGGAAGGCCTGCTTCAGCGTGATGCTCATTCCCTTGGCAATGGCTGCGGCGTCGCGGACGATAGACATACCTTGAGTATACGACGGGGGCGCTATAGGCTGGAAGCCATGAAAAGAGCCTCCCTGACAATCCCGCTGCTGGTAAGCCTTTGCTTTGCAGGAGTGAGCGCCGCAGAGGCTCACGCTCAGACTGTACCGAACGGGGGCATAGCGGAGCACCAGCACGCTACTACGCAGCCTTCAACGAGCCTGGTACTGACGGTGGATGGTAAGGCGACTACGCTGTCTGTTGTTGACCTGGCTACGATGCCCCAGAAGACCGTGACCGTGCATAACGAACATACGAAGACAGATGAGACCTACACTGGGGTGCTGCTGGGGGATCTGCTTGCGAAGTATGGGTTTCCAGTGGAAAAAACGACCCACCGGAAGATGCTACGGAGCTACCTCGTAGCTGAGGGGATGGACAAATATTGGGTGTTGTATTCGGTGACGGAGATTGAGGGCTCCGAACATAACGGGAACGTGATCGTTGCGACCAGCATGGGAGGCAAGCCGCTAGGGGAAGATGGACAATTGAAGCTTGTCGACAGCGAAGATAAGAAGCCGCAGCGGTGGGTACGGAATCTGAGCGCGATTACGGTGAAAAGCGCGGAATGACCTCGACCTCGCTCTAATGAGTTGCGGAGTGGATGACGGCCCATGTGGAGATGACACTGGCAGCGGTCGTCAAGCCGCCATATTTTGCATATATCTGAGCCGCTGCGTCGCCAGCCTGTTTGATGCTGTTGGTGGGATTAGGGATCTGAGGATCGGACGCGTTGCGAATGGCATGCCAGGAGAGATTCGGAATGCCCTGTAGCGCGCTGGCGACCATAGCGTCGCCCATATCGCAGGCTTGCCCGAGACCTTGTAGCTTGTAAAAGTTCGTGGAGTCATCGAAGGCGAAGAAGTCGGTTGTGACAATTGCATCGCTGGCGGAGCTCCATATCTTTGGAGTCGCTCTGGCGTTCGGAATGCGCGAGGCATTTGGTTGAGTGAGTGCCGGCGTGATGGCCGCGAGAGCGCCAGCGGGTAACTTCGACGGGGAGAAGACCGCATCGTGCCAAGGCTCGTTCTTGAACTGGGTACGACAGTCGAAGCGCACCTCGCCTGCAATGACAACGTCTCCCAACAGCACTTCGGATCCGATGCCGCCGCCAGTGCCGGTCGTGATGAAAAGCTTGGGACGAACTGTTTGCGCGATTTCGGTCATCAGCTTCTTCACTGGAGTTGCCGGCCATCGTAGTCCAGATGCAAACCGCTCTTGACTAGAAGAACTTTTGCTTTGCCTATCTGGCAGGGGAAGTAGAGGGCGAGGGTGTGATAGTACCGGGCCATCTCGGGCGTGTTGTCGTTGAAGGGAGCTACATTCCCCGTCACTAAGGGGATATATTGGGCGACGTTGTGGCGATAGAGAAACCAGGTACTGGTTGGGTTGGCGGGGGTGAAGAGAGATGCTAGTGCGGCGGCTTCCGCTGAGGTCCAGGTGACCACTACCGCGTCATAGCCTTCGAAGCGCGACAGGTCGTCGGTATCGACCGGAAGTGGAGTGAGCGTGATGGGCGTCGGCGCTGCACCTGCCGGCCAGGGGATCGCATGAGGAAGCTGAGCCGCTGGCGCCAGGAACGCGGCTTCGAGGCCAGCATTGCGAAATCGCTGCTGGGGCTGTGAGGGATCGTAGTTGAGCCTTACATCTGCGAAGTTGAGATTAGCTGACATCGTGTCACCCCTCTCTCTTTGTGGATAGTGACCTGAAAGCTCTGCTCGTTACTATTCGCAAAAACTGAGCTAACCCGAACAAACGACGAGGTAACGATAGCGGACTACTCAATCCCCAATTTTTTCCAGAGTGCGTCGATCTTCGACTTTACCTCCGCGTCCATGGTGAGCATGGGCGGCCAAGGCCGGGTGAAGCCTTCGGCAGCCCATTTGCGTGTGGCATCGATGCCCATCTTGCTGCCGAAGTTTGGCAGGCGACTGGCATGGTCGAGCGAGTCCACGGGCCCGAGGGTGAACTGGATATCACGCTCGGGATCGATGTTGTTGGCGGTGCGGAGCGTGACCTCCGCGAGGTCCTGAACATCGCAATCTTCGTCGACAACGATGATGCACTTGGTGAACATGGCCTGACCCATGGCCCAGATTCCATTCATGATCTTTCGCGCGTGGCCCGCGTAGGACTTTTTGATCGAAACGATCATGAGGTTATGGAAGACGCCTTCGGGGGGAAGGTTAACATCGACAATCTCGGGCATGGTGAGCTGCATCAGCGGAAGAAAGATGCGTTCGACCGCCTTGCCCATCCAGGCATCTTCCATTGGAGGCTTGCCGACGATCGTTGCAGCGTAGATGGGGTCTTTCCTGTGAGTGATACACGTTATATGGAAGACGGGATAGTCGTCCTGCATGGTGTAGAAGCCAGTGTGATCGCCGAACGGGCCTTCCGTTCTGAGTTCGCCTAACTCAACATAACCTTCGAGGATGTACTCCGCATTAGCGGGAACTTCGAGGTCGACGGTTTCGGCTCGCACGAGTTCGAGGGGTTTCTGGCGAAGAAAGCCGGAGATGAGGTACTCCTCGACATCGGGTGGTGCAGGAACGATGGCGCTGAAGGTAGTGGCAGGATCCGTGCCAATGGCGACGGCTACCTCCATACGGTCTTCACGAATCTTGGTGACCGTTGTTGCGTTGAGGGTTTCGAGGGAGGATGCGGCAGCTGTTCCACCCGACGTGATGGCCATGAGATCGACACGGGCGGCGGAGTCCGGGGAAGCTTCGCGGAGGCGTTCGCGCATGTGTTCGGCGGCAACCTTCTGTCGCTGCCAGTGCATACCGGTGGTCTTGCCGTCGTACACCTGCATGCGGTACATGCCGACGTTTCGCTTGCCGGATTTGGGGTCGCGCGTGATGACACAGGGAAGGGTGATGAAAGGACCGCCGTCCTGCGGCCAGGTTTTGAGGATGGGCAACTCAAGAAGATTGACGTCTGCTCCACGGCGAATGACTTGCTTACATGGCGCGTCTTTAGCGGCGATTACTTTGGGGAAGAAGTTGCCTACCTCAGCAAGGATGGGGAGCATCTTGAGCTTGTCCATCAAACTCGTCGGAATCTGTGGCTTGATGAGGGTGCGGATACGGTCGGCGATGGCATCGAGCGAGTCGGTCTCTAGTGCGAGCCTCATGCGGCGTTCGCTGCCGAACTGGTTCATCAGGACGCGAGCGCTCGGGTAGCCCTTCACGTTTTCAAAGAGTAGTGCGGGGCCGCCGGCCTTGGGTGTGCCTCGACCAAGCTTGGCAGTGCGGTCGGCAATCTCGGCCATCTCCAAATCTGGAGATACCTCTGCGGTGATGCGCTTTAGTTCTCCGGCTTTTTCTAGCTGCTTAATCCATTCGCGTAGATCGTTGTAGGCCAATTCCCTCTCCTGCTGCAGTCGGTTAAGGCTGCAAGCCTATGGTAATGGTTTCGGTTGTGTCGCGTTTGCGTCGAAGTTTTGGTGATGATGCTCCGCAAAGAATTGGCCTTGATTCGCGGCCGATGAAATCGTGCACGTCTCGCGATGACCAGCGCGGGAACATAGATGCGTTGGAGGTGTCTAACGTAGTACGGCCGCATTCCTCGCTGGAGGCGCACCTAAAATCCGGACGTTGGAGGGTGCTTCTATGTTTGAGGACAGTCTTGTAGAGTCGCGTGTTGGTGAAATCTCTTCAAGCCGGCGGTGGACGACTGTGGCGTCGATCACCTTACAGTTTGCGGTCGCCGGTTTGGTGATCGCGTTGCCTTTGCTGCATCCGGAGGCGGTATCGTTTGAGATCGAAGCGCCAAAGATGTTGCTTCCGTCGCCTCCGAAACCACCTAAGCCACCGGTGCGCGTGCAGCGAGTAACGGAAGCTGCTTCGAATGCAGCGTCACCTGAGTTATCACGCCCGCCAGTCATCTCGACTATGGTCCCGAGCAGCGTTTTTTCAGCGAGCGAAGAGCCTTCGCTTCTGGCTCCAGACAGCGGAATGGGGATGCGCACTGAGCTACCCGGCGGACTTCTCGGCGGGAGCGGACCTCATCCCAGCGTGACGGTCGGCTCGGGCACTCCTCATAAAAGGATTGACGTCTCTTCTGGGGTCTCGGAGGGGATGTTGATCACGCCGATTCGCCCGGGATATCCGGCAATCGCCAGAGCGGCCCATGTTGAAGGGACAGTTGTGGTGGAGGCGGTTATCTCGCGAAATGGAACCATCGAAAGTCTGCATGTACTCAGAGGGCCTACGATGCTGCAAAGCGCCGCAATTGAGGCAATACGAGGAGCGCGGTATCGGCCTTACCGATTAAACGGAGAACCCGTTGACGTGCAAACGATAATTACCGTTAATTTTCGGATGGGCGCTTGAGGCGCTGCGGGTCGAACCCGAGACATTCGCCGACTTACATCGACGGTACGGCAGTGTTGGAGTTCGCCGGCAGGATCTTCTCCACAACCTCGGAACTCGGCGTCTCAGAGACGTAATCGACCAGAGGGTAACCAGCTTCCTTCCAGCCATCGAAGCCACCGCGGAGAGGACGCACCCGGTATACCCCCATCTTATGCAACTGCAGGGCAAGCTTCGCGCTGGTTTCTTCGCTGGGACAGGTGCAATAGAGGATCACGTCGCGATCACGCGGAATAATCTCACTGTGCTGCTTGAGTTCGTTAGGACCGATGCGGAGCGCTCCCGGAAGCACCCGAGGATCCGGCAGATAGTCCAGTGGGTGGCGCAGGTCAACGATGAACGGAGGCTTCAAACCGCCAGCCTCTGCCGCATCCAACATCCCTTTCAACTCGCTCGGTTCGAGGCGCAGTTCGCGAACCTGCTGGAGGAACTTGCGCTGCTTCCAGATGCGATGACCGAGAAACCCGAGGACCATCAAGACAAAGATGAGGAAGGCAAAGTGGCCTAGCCAGTGCAGGAAGGGTGCGCTCTTTTTGGCAACGTCGCCGAAGAACCGGCCGGCCAGAATGAACGTCTCCCCCCAAATGAACGAGCCGGCAAGATCCCACATAAGGAACCTCGAATAGGGCATCCCGGTTTGACCAGCGATAGGCGCGGCAACGGTGCTGAGGCCCGGAACGAACTTCGCGAAGAGCAGAGTGACCGGTCCGCGCCGAGTGAAGTAACCCTCGGTCTTGCTGACACAGGTGGAAGCTTCAAAGGAAAGCCGACAGAGCAGCTTCAAAACACTGTTGCCAAAACGGCGACCGAGCGCGAACCAGATGGTGTCCGCGATGAGGCACGCAAACAAAACCGAAATGACGACATAGAGGTGACTGACTGTGTGTGTCGCGCTAAGAGTCCCAGCGGTAAGCAAAACCGGCACACTGGGAATAGGAATGCCGACCTGCTCCACCAATACCCAAAGGAAGACGATCAGGTAGGCGTAGTGGACGAAGAATGCGAGTGCGATCGGCATAGGCTTATGTAGTACAGATGATTGGAGCGAGCAGTTGGATGCGGGCTCACAGCCTTTAACATACACAGCCCGGAGGCTTCGCGCGACCGGGCTGCTTGCTTCAGCGTAAAAATCGAATTCGAACTAGTTTAGGAGTGCTCCTCGGCTATTTTTCAAGAATCAACGGCATCTCCACCAAATGCTGGCCAATGAACCAAGACTGCAGCTCATTGGGGCGGAGAATATCGCTGATCACCAGATCGTTTGTTCCCTGATCTCCCGCTTTGTCTGCCAAATCCGAGATGTCTAGGCAGCTCTGAATGATGATCTTGTGAGCCTCGAGGAGACGGGAGATCTGTACCGGAACTTCTTCCCTGCCACGAGGCGGCCGTTGGAGGCGGGTGACCTCGGCTACATCCCCACCCATAGCGATGGTGACGCCGCCGAGTAACTGGACGCGTTCGGCTATGGTATCGACCATCTCAACCTGCTCATCAAAGTGCTTGTCGAAGAGAAGATGAAGCTGATAAAAGGTCGGACCGGAGACCTGCCAGTGGTGCTTCTTGTACATGTCACGCAGGGTGATGGAGTCGGCCAGAAGCTGGTTAAGCTGGGCGACCATGTCGGCCCGGACCTTCGCACTCAGCGGGTGAGGGATATCCTCGACCACGGAGCCGTACTTCTGGATCTCCTTTGCGTGTGCATGCCAGTGCGGCGCCACGTTCGCGTTACTCGAACTTGCCTTCTTGATTGCAACTGCCATTTTCCACCTCGTAAACTAACCTTCCAGTTTTCAGATGCCGCAGAGAACAGCTCGGTTTCCCTTTATCATTTGACCTCTACATCCGGAGTCACCGACATTCCTGGACGCAGGGCATAGTCGCCGTTTTCCTGTTGCAGATTCGTGAAATCAATTCGAACGGGGATTCGCTGGACGACCTTGACATAGTTTCCGGTAGCGTTTTCAGGAGGAAACAGGGAGAGCCTCGAGCCAGTAGCGCCGCCGATTTGGGTTACTTTACCGTGGAACTTACGACCGCCCAGGGCATCGACCTTGAGAGTGACTGGCTGGCCAGGCTTCATCTTTGAGAGCTGCGTCTCCTTGAAGTTTGCGGTCACCCAGAGGTTAGTCAGAGGGATGATCGTCAGCACATCTTGTCCGATACTGAGATTCACACCCACCTGAACGTTCTTTTTGTTGACGATACCCGTGGTGGGGGCGGTGATGTGGGTGTAGCCGAGGTTGAGAAGAGCTTGATCGACCTTCGCCTGCGCCTGCTTGACGTCGGCAAGAGCTGAGTTCGCCTTCGCCTGCTGGACACGCACTTGGTCGGGGCCGGTTTTGACGGATTGCGCCGCTTGGAAACGCGACTGGGCAAGCTTTTGAATTGCCTGACTCACCGCAGCTTGATTCCCAATGACCGTAGCTTCAGCCTCCAGCACAGATGCCTGATTCGCAGCATCTGTCGCTACAGCAGCGTCAAATTGCTGCTTCGAGATGACATCCTTCTCCACCAGCGGGGTGTATCTTTCCACGTCGAGATGCGATTTGATCGCGGTTGCCTTGGCAGCGACGACGCGAGCCTCTGCGGCCTGAGCTTGCTTGCGGGCCTGCTCCACCGCTGCAGAACTGCCAGTGACATCGGAGCCGGTGGTGCTGACACTGGTGTTAACGTTGACGCCAATGATGGGCACATTGACCGTCGCCTGGATCGCAGCGGCTTGCGAGCTAGCGAGGTTAGCCTGGGCCTGCTCGAGCGCTACCTGATAGTCGCGCGGGTCGATCTCGGCGATAGGATCGCCTACTTTGATCTGCTGATTGTCTTCGACATAAACCTTGATGACCTGGCCGGTAACTCGGGAGCTTACCTGATAGAGATCGCCGTCCACCTGGGCGTCGTCAGTGTCCTCGCTGAAGGTTGAACGCCAATAGAAGATTCCCGCTCCGATGACAAGGAGGATAATCACCGCGATGACGATAAACTTGCGGCCGGATTTTTTCTCAGGGGCGTCGTCCTCTTCCTGCTTGTGCGAATCCTCCGGAGGAGGCTGTTTGTCTCCTGTGTTCTGCTTAATTTGCACTGTCCCGCTGATCTGCGCGGTCTGGCCACCTTGCTGCTGATCTGATTGGTCTGGCAAGTTTACTTTCCTCCGAGATAATCTTTGTAATTGGTCTGCGCCACGCCCAGGGCACGGGCCAAGGCAAGCTTGGCGACATTGTGCTGATAGAGCGCGCTGATGTATTGATCGTTCGCCTGTTCTGTCTGCGACTGCGCCTGTGAGACAGGTAGATTGTCCGACACACCGGCATGGAATCGTTGTTGCGCTTCGCTGAGAGCCTCGTTCGCGAGATCCACATTCGAGTGCGTGGATTCGACCAGCTTCGCCGCCGACTGAATATCGAGCAGGCTGTCGCGCACATCCTGGTTGACCTGCTGGATTTGGTCGGAGAGCTTCGCTCGTGCCTGTTCATACTGGGCGTCGGCGACCTGTTCCTGCCCTCGGGTCTTCGCAATCTGGAGGATCGGCGCGCTTACCTGTCCCGTTGCTGTGAAGGTTCCATGCGAGTGGCCTGGCGTGGTGCCAATGTCGCCGTAGTCGCCCGAGAAGCTGGCGACCGGAAGCTGGTAAGCCCAGGCCGAAGTCTTTTCGTCCTTGGCAGCCTTCACCTGTTCGGCGTATGCCTTCAGATCCTTTCGTGTCTTCAGCGCCTGCTGAAACGCGACCTCAGGGTCGACGTGATCGAGGGCCTGGAAAGGAACGCGGTCGGTCAAACGGAAGACCTGGTCAAGAGGCAGTCCAATCGTACGCGCCAGGGCGAGCTTGTCCTTCTCAAGGCTATTCTTCGCCGAAATCAGAGTCTGCTCTTCGTTCTGGTAGTCGACTTGGGCGCGAAGCACGTCAAGCTTTGGGCTAGTGCCGGCATCATGCGCTGCGACGGCCTGATCGAGCGAGACTTTTGACGTTGCCAACTCCGCAGTGACCGCTTCGATTCGCGCGGTGTCCGCAATGCACAGCAGATATGCGTTCCCCACGGTGAGAGCTACGAGGTCGCGTGCGTCCTCTGCGGTAAGACGTGCGCCCTGGAAGTTGTGCTTCGCTGATAGATAATTCTTTAGCGCTGAAACGTTGACCAGATTCTGAGTCAGATATGCGCGAAAGTCGACCACCTGGAACGGCCCAATGATGGGCGCGACACCGGGAAACTTCAAGCCGAATGCAGCAAGATTAATTTGCTCGACTTCTATGCTCGCGGACCCGGTAACGGTGGGCAGAAGCGGCTGCAGTTCCTCCAGACGCTGACCGGCGGCGTTTTTTACCGACGAAGTCTGCAGAATTAGACCGAGGTTCTGCCGCAGGCCACGTTGAATGGCGTCGTCGAGCGAGAGATCGAGCACGCCGTCTGTAGCCTTGCCCGTGACCACGCTTCCCTTGAAGGAGTCCTGCGTAGGTTGAGCGCCGTTTTGCCCGGTGGCGGTGTACAGACTTTGTTGGGCGTTCGCGACGACCGAGCTATTGGTGGCGGTGCCGGGTCCGCTGGCTGGGGTCTGCGGCGCCTGACCGCCCGGTGCCTGTGCGTACGACAGATTGCAGGCTAAAAGGAGGCCGAACCCAACAGAACTAACTGACGCCCTTGCAGCGCCCGTTGTTTTGCTTTTATTCATACGTTTGATCGTACCCTGCATCTTGATTGGATTCACGGTCTAGTTTATGGCAAGCCCGACTCAACTACAGAAGCCATTGGTGTTGTAACAAATTACTCGTATGGGTTAATGATGCGCCCGATTATCAAAAATCTTCAAAAGATGCATTCGTTACACTCTCATCAAACTTGTCTTGAGGACTGCGTACATGCTTTTGGGGATTGACGTTGGTGCCGGGGGTGGCGCGAGCCGTGCTGATCGACCTGTTAGGTTAGCTTGAAGAGGGGCAGCGTTCGGTGCGGCGTTGCTGCCTGGAACAGGCATGGAGTGTGGCAGGTGTGGAGGTAGCTTCTGCGGCGACGGTTCATGGGGCGCAGACCATTGCGCCGAAGAAAGCCGCTGTAGTGGACTAGGCTTACGAACAGTATCGTCGGATCTATCCGGCGTTGCTTGAGATTGCGAGGAGGTGAGGATGGCTGGTGAGATTGGGGTTGCTGTTGTTGGGTTTGGATTGGCAGGACAGGTGTTTCACGCCCCCTTTGTAAGCGCTGTTCCTGGGCTCAAGCTGGAGGCGATCGTTCAGCGTAAGGGCGATGAGGCTGGGAAGGCTTATCCATCGGCTCGGATTCTGCGGTCGTTTGAGGAAGCTCTGAGCGATCCAGCGATCCAGCTTGTCGTGGTTGGAACTCCGAATGAAACTCACTTTGACCTTGCGAAACAGGCTCTGCTGGCGGGAAAGCATGTGGTTGTCGACAAGCCGTTCGCTGCTACAAGCGATCAGGCTTTGGAGTTGAAGGAACTCGGGCTGAAGCAGCGGCGTGTGCTGGCTCCATTTCACAATCGGCGCTGGGATGGAGACTTTCTGACCGTGAAGAAGATCTTGCAGGACGAGTCGGTGGGGCGGTTGGCGACCTACGAGTCGCACTTCGACCGTTTCCGGCCATTGCCTCGCGAGAACACCTGGAAAGAAGGCGCCAGCGGCTGCAACGGACTGCTGTTCGACCTTGCCCCACACCTTGTGGACCAGGTGTTGACGCTGTTTGGTGTACCGGAGGGGATCACGGCCAGCGTCCGGATGGATCGCGACTCAACCGATATCGAGGATGCGTTCGATATCACGCTCGAGTATCCGAAGTTGCGGGCCCACTGCCGTTCGAGCATGCTGGCTTGCGATGCTGCGCCCAGGTTTCTGCTTCATGGGACTCGGGGCAGCTTCAAGAAGTTTGGCCTCGACCCCCAGGAGCCCGCGTTGCTTGGCGGAGCGAAGCTGCCTCGCATGGGTAAAGGCGAGTGGCTGGCCGATGCCGAAGAGCACTGGGGCACGTTGACCATCGCTCCCCATCCGAGCGACCCTGGCACACTGACCCGGACGAAGGTGAGGACCGAACTGGGTGACTACCGGAACTACTACGCCAATGTTCGCGACGCGATCAATGGTTCTGCGGAGTTGGCGGTAAAGCCTGAGGACGGCTATCGGACAATCAAGCTGCTTGAACTGGCTCGCCGTAGTTCCTTGGAGGGTCGTACCTTGCCGATTGCCTTTTGAGCTCCCCCCGGTTGCCTGACGCGCAATTCGTTTATTTTGTTTTGTTTACGAAGATTAAGCCCCTCTGGACTAGAATGGCGGCCTCTATCCGTTCCATCGCGCGTGACGAGTTCGTGAAGGTGATGCAGGAAGTCAAATCCGGTCTTTGATGGGTGACCAAAAATCCAATTGCCTAGCGATATCCGGGAGAACGAAAATGAGAGTTTTTATCTCTGTCCTTGCCGCAGCTTTAGTTGGCTGTTCTGGCGGAATATCTCCGACCGCTCCCCCGACCGTGACATTGCCACCCTCTAACCCAACGCCTCCAACAACTTCCACGCCTCCTCCTACGTCCACAGCGCCACCCACAACAACGGCTCCGCCTACCTCAACTCCTCCTCCAGTAACAACACCGCCTCCGGTCACCTCAAATCCAACGCCGCCCCCGATTTCGACGCCTCCGCCTGTCGCTGCCTCGACACCACAACTCTTAGTCGCATGGGGAAATTCACAGACCGAAGGAATTGGTCTCCCTGACTGCATCGCTCAACCCAACACGTGTGAATCTACCTACGCATGGCCGCAAATCATGGCGACCGACAAAGGCTGGAACCTCGACAATCAGGCTGTCGGCGCAACAACCTGCGGTGACCTCACCACCCAAGGACGCTCTGAATCCTTGTGGGATCTGAAAATCGACGAGAATAGCGTAAACATCTACGCACACTTCCATAATGAAGAAGCAAATTGGGGATTTGAAGCGAGTGGTGTCTACTACACGCACAACTGCATCGAAGCGCAAACCGCGTGGCTCGCCATTCCTGAAAGTCAAAAGGTTCGTGCAATTAACTGTGCTCAAACTGGGACGTGGACGGCAGGGCCGAACTCTGCCGCCGCGATCACAACCGATACCGGTGCAACTCTTACCTGCACGGTTACCGGCACAGTCGTCTATCTCTCCACAGCTCGCACGACAGGCGCAGTAGGCCAAATAGGAACATATTCTATAACCGTTGACGGCAATCTGGTAACCGACACAGAGAGTCAATCTGCCCTATTTAGCGAGTACCAGAACGTTTCACCACAGGCCGTCGCTAACTTCGTGCGCGTTGGGAATCTCCAGAACACAACCCATACGATAAATTACACATGCACGTTTGCTGGCAGTGGTTGTGCCGTCTTCTACGCAGCCGGATTGACCGGAGGGACGAATACACCCATCGCCTATTCCCTATCGCCTGTACCAAACGCATCAACCGTGACCGGAAAAAACTTTGATCCTGCGACCTACGCTCAGTACTATGCCGAATGGAAATCACTGGTAACGGAATTGCAGGTTGACGGCCTCAACATCATCCCAATCGACGTCAACAATCCCAAAATTTACGACCCAAATACACAATCTCAGCCTGATGGAATTCACGAAACCGTTGCCGGACATGCCGCAATCGGCAATTACGCCGCAACACTGTAATTTCGGAGTAATTTGGGGCTTGACAAGTTTTGGGACGGTTCGATTCCGCAAACGTGAAAGATACCGGCAAATCCCCTTCGGGGATGACGACCAGAAATGCAACGGCACACGCACCGGCAAGTGCGACGACAGAAGCTGGAAACATGCGGCTGGCTAAAATGCGTGCGGATTACTTCACTTTGCCGAGGAATTGTAGAGTAGAGGTATGGAGAATGAGCAGGTTTTGAAGGCGCAGGGGTTGCCACAGGGATTTATGTGGGGCGCGGTGAAGGCAGGGATCAAGGTTAGCGGCAAGCCGGATTTGGCCGTCGCAGTTTCCACCAAGGGTGCCAATGGCGCGGCAATGTTTACGAAGAACCGGGTGGTGGCGGCTCCGGTAACCGTTGGGCAGCGGCATATGGCTTCGACCGGTGGGCGCGTGAGCGTGGTGCTGGTGAATGCGGGAAATGCAAACTGCGCGACCGGACAACCGGGAGTCGATGCGTGCGTGCAGACGTGCGTGGCGGCAGCGGAGAGGTTCCACTGCATCTTCGATGAGGTGTTCCCTTCTTCGACCGGAATCATCGGCGTTCCCTTTCCGGCGGAGAAGGTCCTCGTCGCGCTGCCTGAGCTGGAGCAGGTGATGGGCGCGACGCTGGAGCACGCGGATTCATTTGCGCGGGCGATTATGACGACCGATACGAAGATGAAGGTGGCGAGGGCTTCGGTCGACGTCGATGGAGTTGAAGTGCGGATCTTCGGCGTGGCGAAGGGCGCGGGGATGATCCATCCTCAGCTTGGCGCGCCAGTGGGGCCGGCACATGCGACGATGCTGGTTTATCTGTTCAGCGACATTGCGGCTGAGAGCGAACAGCTACGTGCGTTGCTGGAGCCTGCGGTGGAGCGGAGCTTCAATTCGATCTCGATTGACGGCGATACTTCGACCAATGATACGGTGCTGCTGCTAGCCAGTGGAGCGAGTGGGATAAAGCTGGATGCGCGCACACAGGAGCCATTTGCGAATGCATTGAAGCTGGTGTGCGGATCGCTTGCGTATCAGATTGTCGATGATGGTGAGGGCGTGGGGCACGTGGTGACGCTGCACATCGCCGGCGCGCGGACGGAGGCGGAGGCGAAGCAGATTGCGAAGGCGATTGCTCACTCGCCGCTGTGTAAGACTGCGTGGTCGAGTGCGGACCCGAACTGGGGGCGGCTGCTGGCGGCTGCGGGATATAGCGGGGTGGCGTTTGACCCGGCGCTGGTGAATATCACGATTGGGGCGCAGCCAGTGTTCGAGCTTGGGGTGCGGTCGCCGGCTTTTCAGGATTCGGCGGCACATGCGGAGATGCAGGCACGGGATTACACGATCACAATTGACCTTGGGTTGGGTGAGGCCGAGTGCCGGTTTCTGACGTGTGATCTGACAGAGGAGTATGTGCGGATTAATGCGGATTATTCGTCTTAGAGGCGGTGTCCTGCCGGACGGGCCTCCTACGCGGAGGGCGGTCACTTCGTGACTTGTGTACCGGTTTGGGTGGGGCGAGCTGTATGGACCTCGCGTTGCTCGGCTCTTGATTCCGACCAACGGGAGGACCAGGCGAAGCATTAAAAAGGGCGTGCGAACGCCCGCCCCGCGCGTAGCGGGCACCTGCCCAGATGACGTTTTCGAGCAACCCTTATATCGTTATAAGCGTGGGAGCGCGAGAAGACTTATGACAACGAAACTTGAAGAAGCCGCCAAACAGGACTTTACCGCCGAGCTGTCCGAGTGGATTGAGGCGTTTGACGACGTCGTTGCCGCAGACTGGGAGCAAGGCTCCGAGCTGCTGGAGGCTCTGCGCAAGCGCGCGCATGAAGCGGGAGTTCCGACGCCGAGCGAGTTGACGACGCCCTATCGCAACACGATTCCGAAACACGATGAAGTTCCGTATCCAGGCGACCGAGCGATGGAACGGAAGGTCGAGAGCCTGATTCGCTGGAATGCGATGGCGATGGTTCACGGCCAGAATAAAAAAGATGCCGGAATTGGCGGGCATATCTCGACATACTCCTCGCTGGCTACCTTGTTGGAGGTTGGGTTTAATCACTTTTTTCATGCCAAGTACACATCAGCTGGGAAGGAACAGCCGGGAGACTTTGTTTACTTTCAGGGCCATGCTTCGCCGGGAGTGTATGCGCGGGCTTATCTTGAGGGGCGATTCGATGACGACCGACTGAAGAACTTCCGCCATGAGCTGCGGGATACACCTGGACTAAGCTCGTATCCGCACCCCTGGCTGATGCCGAACTTCTGGAACTTCCCTACAGTCTCAATGGGGATTGGGCCGCTGAATGCGATTTATCAGGCGCGGTTTATGCGGTATCTGGAGAACCGGAAGCTGATTGAGCCGACCGAGCGCAAGGTGTGGGCGTTTGTGGGCGATGGCGAGACCGATGAAGTCGATAGCCTTGGAGCGATCTCGGTGGCGGCACGCGAGAAGCTGGATAACCTGATCTTTGTGGTGAACTGCAACCTGCAGCGGTTGGATGGTCCGGTGCGTGGAAACAAGCGGATCATCGATGAGCTGGAAGGCGTGTTCCGCGGCGCTGGATGGAACGTGATCAAGGTAGTTTGGGGTTCGGATTGGGATGCGCTGTTTGAGCGCGACCATACGGGGCTGCTGCTGCGTCGGATGGAAGAGTGCGTCGATGGCGAGTACCAGACGTTCAAGGCGAAGGGTGGAGCTTACCTGCGCGAGCACTTCTTTGGGAAGTATCCGGAGCTGTTGGAGCTGGTAAAGGATATGAGCGATGACGAGCTAGCGTTGCTGCATCGCGGCGGACACGACCACACGAAGATTTACAACGCGTATAAGCGGGCGGCCGAGCACAAGGGCGGTCCGACGGTCATCCTGGCGAAGACGGTGAAGGGCCACGGGCTGGGTTCGGCACAGAGCAGGAATGCGACGCACTCGGAGAAGAAGCTGGCTGATGATGGACTGGCGGCGTTTGTGAAGAGATTCGAGATTCCGATTCCGGAGGCGGCGGCGAAGTCGGGCACGCCTTATCGTCCGGCGCAGGATTCTCCTGAGATTGTCTATATGCAGGAGCGGCGGAAGGAACTTGGTGGATATCTGCCGACGCGCGAGGTGCCGAAGATCGACTTCAAGGCTCCGGGACTCGAGTACTTTGGCGAGTGGACAGCGGGGTCGAATAAGCGTGCGGTGTCCACGACGATGGGTTTCGTGAGCATATTGCGGCACCTGATGAAGGACCCGGTGATTGGAAAGCTGATCGTGCCGATTGTGCCGGACGAGGGCAGGACGTTTGGGCTGGAGTCGGCGATTCGGCAGGTGGGTATCTATGCGCCGGAGGGGCAGAAGTATGAGCCGCATGACGCGGATATGCTGCTGTACTATCGCGAGGCTAAGGATGGTCAGATTCTTGAGGAAGGGATCACGGAGGCGGGGTCGATGGCCTCGTTCACCGCGGCGGGCACCGCGTATGTGAACTACAAGGTGCCGGCGATTCCCTTCTACATGTACTACTCGATGTTTGGATTTCAGCGCATCGGGGACATGGTGTGGGCGTTTGCAGACTCGCGCGGTAAAGGCTTCCTGATGGGCGGAACGGCCGGGCGGACGACGATGCTTGGCGAGGGACTGCAGCATCAGGACGGGCACAGCATCGTGCTCGCGAGCACCGTGCCGACGTGCGTAACCTATGATCCGGCCTACGTGTATGAGCTGGCGGTAGTGATTCAGGATGGGATTCGGCGGATGTATGAGAAGGGCGAGGACTGCTTCTACTACATCACGATGTACAACGAGGATTACGCGATGCCCGCGATGCCGGAGGGTTCGGCTGAGGGCATACTGCGCGGCATGTACAAGCTGAAGCCTGCAAGCGGTGAGGCGACGGTGCAGTTGTTTGGCAGCGGGCCGATTCTGAATGAGGTGCTGCGGGCGCAAGAGATTTTGGCTTCGAAGTACAACGTGCCCGCCGATGTATGGAGTGTGACCAGCTATACGGAGCTGCGGCGCGATGCGCTGGCGGTGGAACGATGGAATCGGCTGCATCCGGCGGAGAAGGAGAAGGTGCCGTATGTGCTCGAAGCCCTTGGGAACTCGGCTGGGCCGATTATTGCTACCAGCGACTATATGAAGTCGGTGCCGGATCTGCTGTCGCCTTGGCTACCTTCGCGGTTGGTAACGCTGGGCACGGACGGGTTCGGCCGAAGCGATAACCGCGAGCATCTCCGGAGGCACTTTGAAGTGAGTGCTGAGGCTATTGTCGGGGCTACGTTGTCGAAGCTGGCGCGTGACGGAAAGTTCAAAGCGAAAGCGGCGCAGAAGGCGATGGCGGAGCTTGGTCTGGATGTCGATGCGGCTGACCCGGCGCGTGCCTAGGGTCTTTTGCAGGGTTTGATTGCGAAGAGGGTTCCTTGGTGGAACCCTCTCGTTTTGTAATCTGAGATTTGCCTGGAGGGTTGGTTGAGCGAAGCAGGGTCGTACGAGAATCCATTGGTGCCGAACAAGAAGCTGCTGCAGATGTATGGAGTGATGGCAGATGCGCGAGCTTTGGACGAGCACATTCAGAAGCTACAGAAGGGCGTGAAGGCGCGGCAGAGGCTTCATTCCACGCGTGGGCAGGAGGCCTGCCGGGTGAGCACCGCTCTTGAACTGTTGCCGGGAGATCTTGTCAGCGACTCGCAGGCCGGGGTGGTGATGGATCTGATCTCTGGCGCACAGTCGAAGACGCAGATCGATTCTCTGCTGGGACGTGTCGCGGAGTTTCATGAAGGAAAGATCGACGGAGCCAAGCTGGCGAGGGAGGGTGCGCTGGCGCGCGTGCTGCCCTGGGTTGATGACGCGGGCGACCGGCTAAAGATGGCAATGGGAGCGGCGCTCTCGTTCAAGACACTGAAGCGCGGAAGCTTGGTCGTCGCTTATGTTGGCCACGACGAACTGGGCAAGAAGGAGTGGCGACAGATCCTGGAGACTACTTCGAAGCTGGAGCTGCCAATGATCTTCGTAGTCTTGCCGGGTACCGGAAAAGATCAAGGCGGAGTGCGCCAACTGAGCGCGAAGGCACGTGGTTGGGGGATGCCGGGAATGCCGGTCGATGCGCATGATGCGGTGGCTCTGTACCGGGTAACGCAGGAGTCGCTGGGGAGGATTCGGGGGGGTGGCGGTCCGGTTCTGATTGAATGCAAAGGATATCGGGTGGAAGGTTCGCAAGAAAACTCTACCGACGATCCGCTGGCGCAGATGAAGACCTTTCTGCTTGGCCGCAAGGTTTGCACCGAGGCCCGGCTGAAAAACGCGGGGGAGCGGCTTCGCAGGCGCATTTCATCGTCTCAATGAGCTGTCAGGTCATTAGTTGGTAACTGCGAGTCGGAAGTTGCTGGCGGTTACACTGGTGTCGGCGTTCAGGCCCCGGGATTGAGGTGTAAGTGCGGACCAAAGCTTCTCTTTGTTTTGCGGCGCTGAGTTTATGGGCCGCATCGGCAGCGATCGCGCAGACGCCAACGCCCCCACCCGCTCCCCCTCCTGCTTCCAATCCTCCCCCGACACCGGTTCCGGACGCGACGTTCCCGAGCGAACCGCCCTACGCGGTGCAACAGGCCCCGCTGCCGAGTTCTCCGGTTCCCACGCCGACGCCTCCGCCGGTCGTAACGCCGCCCGCACAACCAACCCCGGAGAAGCCCTACGTCGGTTATCCCGGCTACGCTCCGCAGGAGCCGAAGGAGCCGACGGATTGGCTGGGATCGACTTATATTCCCGTCGACAGCTGGGTATATCCCGAACTCTCGAGACTCTACTCGATGGGCTTCGTCAATACGATGTTCCTCAGCATGCGCCCTTATACGCGACGAAGCGTTCTGCATATGCTGGAGAAGTCGCAGAGCGACATCATCAACAGCGACAATGAGCAGGCTCAGTCGATTCTCGCGAAGCTGATGTATTACCTGAGCGCAGAGGATCCTGACGGCGGCCTGATCTCGCGCAACATCGTCTATGGGCTGGATACGTCGTACACGCGGGTAGTGGGGATCGACGGACCCATTCTGAATGACAGCTATCATCTTGGCCAGACGATCAGCAATGACTACGGAAGACCGTACCAGTCCGGCTTCAACGCGATTGCAGGAGCCTCCACGGTTGAGGAGTGGGGGCCGGTTTCGCTCTATGTGCGTGGCGAGTATCAGCACTCCCCGTCGGCGACGGGATACTCTACTGACCTGGCGATGCTTCTGTCGATCAACGACTTCATCGACCCCTATCCTGCTGCGCGTCAACCCACGATTCCGCTAGGGCCGATTGTGGAGGAGAATCCGTTTCGCCTGGTAGAGGCGTATGCGTCGGTGCATGTGCTTGGCCATGAAGTCTCCGGGGGCAAAAGCGACGCGTGGCTGGGACCGGCTGCGGGAAGTTCTATGGCCTGGTCGAACAACGCGGAGAACATCTACTCGTTTCGCATCAACCGGGTTGAGCCGCTGTATATTCCTTTCGTCTCTAAGATCATGGGTCCGCTCCGTTATGATTTTTTCTACGGCAGCCTGAAGGGACATACGGTGCCGCGCGCTCCCTGGGTGCACTCGGAGATGTTCTCGTTCCGGCCGACGGACAACTTTGAGTTTGGGTTTTCGCGAACGATCATCTTCGGCGGAGCGGGACACGCTCCGGTGAATCTGCACCTCTTCCTCAAAGGGTTCTTCGATCCCAACGATACGACTGGCGAGGAGAAGCAGGGTCGAGATGACCCGGGTGCACGTTTCAGCGACTTCAGTGCTTCCTACCGGCTTCCCATGCTGCGTAAATACGTAACGTTCGTTGTGGACTCCATCTCGCATGACGATGTGACGCCGATCAGCGCTCCTCGCCGGGCGTCGTATAGAACAGGGCTGTATCTCTCTCAGGTTCCCGGACTGAGGGCGTTGGATTTCAGGGTGGAGGCTGTCTCGACGGACCCGGGCGTTTCGTCGGCCCATCTCGGCCAGTTCGCCTATTGGGAAACCATCCAGAAACAGGGCTACACCAATAAAGGATTCATTATGGGCGACTGGATTGGGCGAGAGGCCAAGGGCGGCCAGGCATGGCTGACCTATCACCTATCGGGCAACGAGTGGGTTCAGCTGGAGTATTTGAACAAGAAGACGCCTGCGAACTTCATTCCGGGCGGAACGACGCAAAACCAGTACAAGGCAACCATCGTGAAGCGGCTGGGAAAAGATGTTGAGCTGAACGCATGGTTTCAGTACGAGCAGTGGAAGGCGCCGGTCTACATGCCGGGGCTTCAGAAGAATACTTCGACCGCAGTGCAGCTTACCTGGTATCCGCAGTTACGTTCCTATCCGTCGATCCACTAGCGTCCTTGGCTGCGGGCTAAGAAACCAGGTAACACTTTTGGACCATATGGACTCCGGCGGTCATCTAATCCTCCTTCCGGAAGGCCCGCTCGGGTAGACTAGAGTGAATGGGTTCTAAAAATACGCAGCCGCCGCTTGTGGGTGTTCCGGAAACGAACCAGGCAGGGTTCAGTACTACGGTTACCGATACTACGCTGTCCGAAGCACTGATTGTGCTGCGGAAACGCAAGCTGATTCTGATAGTTGCGGCATTGCTCGGGCTGGCCTACGGCATATTCAAGGCAGAATCCCAACCAAAGCTCTATGAGTCCTATGGACGCATTCAAGTGCGGTCCGGCTCGGCGAATGAATACCGGGTCAACGCCCAGTCGTACGGCGGCGATTCCAGCTCGAAACTGTTGAGCGAAATCGAGATCCTGAAGAGCGATTCATTGATGCTGACTGTGTGCCGTGAGTTGGACCTGGCCAACAACGCAGATTTTCTCGAGGAGAAGGGCCCTATCGAGCATGCGAATCTGGATGACGGCGAAACCAGGCAGGATACGGTCCATCGAATCCAGAGCAACCTGCACGTAAGCATCGTTCCGAAGACTGACATTATCAGCATCAGCTATAGAAGCCTGAATCCAAAGCTTTCGGCCGATATCGTCAACAAAGTGATCTCGGACTATATGCAGCACACCTATCAGACGCGATTTGAGTCCTCGCAGCGCGCCTCGGTGTGGCTTTCGGGCACGCTGGAGGGCCTGAAGCAGGAGGTCGAGGCGTCGCAGGAACAGATGATGGACATGCAGCGCCGGCTGGGCATCCTGGGATTCGACCCGAACCACAACCAGATCAGCGCGTCGCTTGACGACCTTGCCCGGGCGGCGGGCGCGGCGAAGCTTGCCCGCATCATCGCCGAAGCACGCTATCGGGTGGTAAGCGGAATGGATCCGAACACGATCGAAGGAACGATCGAGTTGACTCCAGGAACGGCGCCAGGAGAGCTCAACCTGCTGCGTGGACAGCTCGCGGGAGCGAAAGCGAGCTATGCGACGCTCGAGTCGTCGCTGGGACCGAATCATCCGCAGGCCAAAGCCGTCAAGGCTCAGATCGATGAATACATCAAGGAGATCGACGAAGAGCAGAACCGTCTGATCACACAGGCGAAGCAGAACTACGTAATCGCGAAGGCGAATGAAGACCAGACGACCGCGGCGCTTGAGGCTCAGAAGACCGATGCCTATAAGCTGCGCGACCAGCTGGTGGAGTACACCCTGCGGCAGCGCGAGTACGAGGCAAACCGAACCCTCTATGACGGCCTGCAACAGCGGCTCCGAACTGCAAGTGTGCAGTCAGGACTCGAGTCGCTGGAGGTCGATGTTGTCGATCAGGCACTGCCACCGGCCGAGCCTCAGCTGCGGCCGCAGTCGACGGTGATCCTGACAGCTCTCGTCTTCGGCCTCCTGGCAGGCATTGTGGCAGCCTTCCTGATGGAGAGCCTGGACACGGGACTGCGGAGCATCGCGGAGATCGAAAGCATTACGGAGTTGCCGTCACTCGCAATTATTCCTCGAGCGCGCAAATCGTCGGTGGATCAGGCCGCGACACTCAGTACGGCACAACGGAATGTCGGTATTCTGACACAGCCAAAGTCGCAGTTTGCAGAAGCGTTCCGTTCCCTGCGAACGTCGCTGCTTCTCTCCAATACCGGACATCCGCCGAAGTACATCGTTTTGACCAGCGCTACGCCCTCTGAAGGAAAGACAACGGCAGCGAGCAACCTTGCTGCGATTCTGGCGCAACGGGACACGCGCGTTCTGCTGATCGATGGAGACCTTCGCCGGCCCAATATCCATCACCGGTTCGGGTTGAACGGGAAGATCGGGTTGACGACCGTATTGACCGGTGCAACCAAACTGGAGGAAACCGTCCAGAGAGTGCCTGAAATTCCGAACCTCGATATTCTGCCGAGCGGCCCTGTTCCGCCATTCCCTACCGAGATGCTAAGTTCGGAGGCGATGGAGACCATTCTTAAGCGCTGTGGAGATCTGTACGACTACATCGTGATCGACTCTCCGCCAATCCTCTCTGTGACCGATGGTGTGATTCTGGCGCGCCAGGCGGACGCCGTTGTGCTGGTGGTACGTCATGGCAAATCGAGCAAGCACGTGGTGCGTCGAGCAAGAGATCTGCTGTTGCGCTCTGGGGCAGCGATTACCGGAATTGTGCTGAATGCAGTTGACCTGAATTCGCCCGAGTACTACGGCTATTACGGCTATTCGGGTTACTCCTACTCAAGTGTGGATTCGGATAGCTGGGAGTCGCAGGCTGTCGCCCACGGAGACCACACCAACGTCGGGGAGACGAAGCGATGAGACAGAAACAGGAAGGCCTCCGGACTAGCGCAAGCACGCTTGTGAATCAGGTCGTCTGGCGCAGGGTATGGTTTGCTTCAGTTGCTCTTCTTCTGATGGTCGTCTCCGCGCGCTATGCCGAGGCACAGTTCAGCGGGCCTGCACTTGGGATCTCGAGCGAAGTAAATCCTCCTTTCACGATAACGACCGATCCGGCAATTCTGTTTCCTGGCCCCCGAGACATCTATCTGGGAACGGGAGACGTACTGGCCGTGCACATATACGGAAACACGGACTACAGCCCGGTGGTGCGGGTCGGTCTCGATGGCACCATTCAACTACCTCTGATTGGAAGTTTGATGGTGGACAATCTGACGGTACATCAGACTCAGGATCTGATAGGGCAAAAACTAAAAGCGGCAGGCATGTATCGCGATCCTCAGGTGGCCGTTCAGCTCACGGAGTCGCCAAACCAGATCGTCACTATCGTGGGTGAGTTGCACGGGATTGTACCGGTGATTGGCGAGCGCCGCCTGTTCGACGTGTTGGCGGCCGTTGGCGCGGGAGGCGGAGGCGGAGGCGGCGTTGGGGCAACGACGGTTGTAGTCGGAGGCGGCGGACTGCCACCGACAGCAAGCCACGTGCTTACCATCAATCGCTATGGCATGGCGCAACCGATCATTATCGACCTCGGAACCGACCCTCAAAAGAGCGCGCTGATTAATATTCCAATCTTTCCACGCGACACAATTATTGTGCCTCGGGTTGGCGTCGTGTATCTGCTGGGCGCCTTCAAGACCCAGGGCGCCGTTCCGTTGCAGCAGAACTCCCCAATCACTTTGATGAAGGTAGCAGCGCTGGCAGGCGGCGCCGGTTGGGAAGGTCGATTCAACGATCTCAGGATCATCCGCACGACTGGCACGACCCGGCAGGTGGTCAAAATCGACATCTCGAAGGTGATTAACGGCAAGGCACCTGATCCTGTCCTGCAGGCCGAAGACATAGTATTCCTGCCATCCAATCCGATGAAGGCAGCAATCAAGAACGGCGGTATCTCCACGCTGTTAGCGATCGTCTCCATTCTGATTCTTGGCGTTTAGTAGCAGTCCTTGGCGCACGAAAAACCAGGCTTTGTGCGAGAACCGAAAAAATATGGTTTCACCACCGTCAGAGGTTGGCAACGGATTCAAGAGAAAGGTGAGGCTGGCCTATCTGGTGAGCCACCCGATCCAGTATCAGGCTCCTCTGCTGCGGCGCATCGCGCAGGAGCCAGACATCGATCTGACCGTGTTATTCGGCTCGGACTTTTCGGTCCGCAGCTACCAGGATGAAGGTTTCGGCGTTGAGGTGAAGTGGGACGTGCCGCTGCTCGATGGATACCGCCATAAGTTTCTGCCGGTGATTCGTGACGACGGCACGCAGACGATGATGACTCCCTTGAACTACGGCATCTTCAGCGAGCTTCGCGGCCGCAACGGCGAGCCCGGCTACGATCTGTTATGGACGCACGGCTACAACATGGTGAATGCACTCCATGGAATGCTGGCCGCCAAAGCGCTGGGGATTCCAGTGCTGGTACGAGCGGAATCGTGGCTGCGCGACCGTTCGCGAAGTGGGCCAAAACTTCTTCTAAAGAAGATGTTCTTTCAGTTCTTGAAAAACATGGTGGCCGGAGTCTTCCCGGTTGGGACGATGAACGCAGAGTACTGGCGCCACTATCTTGGCGACGATGTGCCGTTCTTTCTGATGCCATACGCAGTCGACAATGAATACTTCCAGAAGCGAAGCCACGAAGCGGTTGCAAGGCGCGACGAGTTGCGAAGAGAGCTTGAGCTGGACGCGGCAAGGCCGGTCATTCTGTTTGCTTCGAAGCTGCAAAAACGAAAGCACTGTATCGATCTGCTGGATGCCTACGAGCGTCTGGTCAACGACGAGACGGACCATCCACATCCCTACCTGCTCATCGTTGGCGACGGTGAGGAACGAGCTGCGCTGGAAGAGAGGGCGAAGGCGAAGGGATTGACTGACGTTCGATTCTGCGGTTTTCGCAATCAATCGGAGTTGCCAAGATTCTTCGATCTTTCAAGCGTCTTCGTGTTGCCTTCGCGTCATGAACCCTGGGGGCTGGTCGTCAATGAGGCGATGAATGCCGCCCGGGCTGTGATCCTTTCTGACGATATCGGGTGTCAGCCTGACCTTGTAACCGACGGTGTAGAGGGATGCGTGTTTCCTGTCGGCGATGTGAACGCGTTGACTGAGGCGCTGCGCCGCGTACTTGCTACACCTGAAACCGCGGAACAGATGGGCCAACGTGCGCTTGATCGAATTAACGCATGGAGCTTTGAAGAGGACGTTCTGGCGCTGCGCGCAGCCGTCGCACAGCTGACACGTAAGATCGTTGCGTAGAACGGGCAGCCAACTTCCATGAGGGCTCGCGACCGAAGCCGACAAGGCAACACGAAGAGAGTGAAGGTGGCGTACCTGGTGAGCCATCCGATTCAGTACCAGGCTCCCTTACTGCGAAGAATCGCGCAGGCGCCCGACATTGATCTGACAGTCTTCTTCGGTTCGAATTTTTCCGTTCAGGAGTATGTCGACAAGGGGTTTGGTGTGGACGTGAAGTGGGACGTGCCGCTACTTGATGGGTATCGTCACGAGTTTCTACCCTCGATCTGGGATAAGCGAAGGACCGGGCCGACCGCCCAATTGAGCTACGGCATCTTCAGCCGGCTTCGTGAAAGCAAAGAGGCAGACGGGTTCGACGTGCTCTGGGTACACGGGTACTCGACGTTGAATACGCTGCAGGCAATGATAATGGCGAAGGCGCTGGGGATTCCGGTGCTGCTCCGTGCCGAGTCACGGCTGGGAAAAAAGCGGAGTGGCATGCTGAAGCAGGTAACGAAGAGTTTGTTCTTCAGCGGATTGAAGCAGCTGGTCGACGCAGTGTTGCCGATTGGGAGTGCGAATGCCGCGTATTGGCGCCACTTTCTGGGAGAGGACCTCCCGCAGTTCCTGGTGCCCTATGCGGTAGACAACGATTATTTTCAGAGCCGCAGCCGGGAGGCCGCTTCTCGACGAGAAGATCTGCGGCGAGAGCTCGGCCTCGATCCATCCCGGCCTGTCATTCTGTTTGCTTCGAAGCTGCAAGGACGGAAGCGATGCGGAGATCTGCTGGAGGCCTATCTCGACCTTTGCTCTGAAATCGAGGACGAGCCAGACGAGCCAGTTCCCTACCTCGTGATCGTGGGGGATGGTGTTGAGCGCGCCGCTCTGGAGAGACGTGCGAAAGAGAGCGGAGTCAGCGGAGTTCGGTTTTGCGGCTTCCGCAATCAATCGGAGTTGCCACGATTCTTCGATCTTGCGGCGGTCTTCGTTTTGCCCTCGCAGGACGAGCCCTGGGGGCTGATCGTGAACGAGGCCATGAACTCCGGACGGCCTATGATCCTATCGGATGACGTGGGCTGCCAGCCAGATCTGGTGACCGATGGCGTTGAGGGTTGTGTGTTTCCGGTTGGCGATGTGAAGGCGCTGACCGATGCCTTGCGAAGAGTTTTGACCGAGCCTGGGACTGCAAACGCCATGGGAGAACGTGGGCTAAAGAGAATCTCTGGATGGGATTATGAGCAGGATATGATCGGGCTTCGACAAGCAATCGCGTTCGTGACAAGGAGGTTGTCGAGGTAACTACCACTTAAGTTCGCGCAGCATTGGACGACAACCTCTGCTGCTATGCTTAAGAGTCAATAGTCGAAGATTTATGCGGATTCTGCACATCATTGGAACACTGAACCCCGAGGCCGGCGGCCCAACGGAGTCGGTGCGGGTTCTGCTCAGTTACGGCCCGATTGGATATACCGGCGAAGTGGTAACGCTGGACGATCCATCTGCACCCTACTTGGACGATGTTGGATTTCCGGTTCATGCGCTGGGTCCAGTGCATACCACCTATGGCTTCAACTCGAAGCTGTTGCCGTGGTTGCGTGACAACCGTCATCGCTTCGACGGTGTCGTGGTGAATGGACTTTGGCAATACTGCGGCTATGCTGCATGGCGAACGCTGGCGGGCAACACGCCCTATGTGGTGTTCACCCACGGCATGCTCGATCCCTACTTCAAACACGCGTTTCCGCTGAAGCATATCAAGAAGTGGCTGTACTGGATTCCGGCGGAGTACTGGATTCTTCGCGGAGCGTACCGGGTGCTGTTTACGTCGAAGGCGGAGAAGCGGCTCGCGGAGCAGAGCTTCTGGCTGCATCGATGGAATGCGTATGTGGTGCCGTATGGTGCGAGTGGTCCGACCGGCGATCCTGATGTACAGAAGCGTGCTTTTTTTGCGAAGTGCCCTGAAGCGAAGGGTAAGAGATATCTCGTCTTCCTTGGGCGTATTCATCGCAAGAAAGGCTGCGATATGCTGATCGACGCGTTCGCGAAAGTCGCAGCCGATGACCCGGATCTTTACCTGGTGATGGCGGGACCGGACCAGCAGCAGTGGAGCGCAAAGTTGAAGCAGACGGCCGCGAACCTGGGGATCAAAGACCGCGTCTTCTGGCCCGGCATGGTCACCGGAGATGCGAAGTGGGGAGCGTTTTACGGGTCGGAGGCTTTCATCCTGCCTTCGCACCAGGAGAACTTCGGGATTGCGGTTGCCGAGGCTCTGGCTTGCGGAAAACCGGTCCTGCTGGCCGATAAAGTGAATATTGCAGAAGAGATTTCTGAGGACGGCGCGGGGTTGATGGAGCTTGACACCCCCGATGGCACCTTGAGGCTGCTTAAGGGTTGGATTGGTATGACGGTTGCCGAGCGTCAGCGCATGGCTGAGTTGGCCTACCAGTGCTTCCATCGCCGTTATGACATGCGCGAGAATGCGAAGGCGATCATCAGGCTATTTGGCACAGCTACCGTACTTACTCCCACTGCAGTCGAAGCCGAGTAGGAAGAGCCCTCATGCCGAAACAGATCCACTACAACGCGGCTGAGCATATCCCGGCTGAGACAGCCGCGGACCCCTATCTCCGTCCGGCGTTTTCGGTGCAGGACCGACTGCGCCGCCTGAACTGGAATCTGTGTTGGGCAATCTTGTATAGAACGTCACCACGGCCGTTACATTCGTGGCGCGCGTTTCTTCTGCGTCTCTTCGGTGCGAAGATGGGGCCTGATTGTCACTTCTATCCGCGTTCGAAGGTTTGGGCCCCGTGGAATCTGATCTGTGCCGAACAAGTGACAGCTGGAGACGGCGCCGAGATCTACAATCCCGCTCCCGTCACTCTGGGTTCGCATGCGATTCTGTCTCAGGACGCGTATGTGTGCGCGGCGACGCATGACTATGACGATCCGGCGTTTCCTCTGATTGCTTATGCGATGCAGATCGGGGCGTACGCCTGGGTGTGTGCGAGAGCGTCGGTGGCGCCTGGGGTGAATGTCGGTGAGGGAGCGGTCCTCGGGCTGGGATCGGTTGCGACGCGAACTCTCGAGCCCTGGACCGTGTACGCGGGGGTGCCTGCTGTCAAAGTGAAGGAGCGACGTCAGTTCCCTGTTGCTTCTTCGATCCCTTCATCAATTCAGGAATAACGGTAATTTTATTATTTTGGAGCAAAAGAAAGCAGGACCGACGTGGTCCCGCTGCTTTCGTCGTTTCTTATCACACGGCCGAAGAGCTAGCCGCGCAACTTTGCCAAAAGATCAGTAGGGTGGACGGGCTTCGCGAGGATTTCAAACTCGTGCCCTTGCGCGCGAGCTTTTTCGAGCAGATCCGCTGTAGCGGCCTGGCCTGAAAAGAGCAGGATTTTACAACTCGGCAGCTTACTGCGGGTGATGATTGCTGCTTCGATGCCGGTCATACCGGTCATGATGACGTCGCTGATGAGCATGTCTGGTTTGAAGCTCTCGAGCGACTCGACGGCCTTTTCGCCGCTGAAGACTGCGCGAGCTTCAAAGCCTGCCTGGTTGAGGATTATTGCAAGAGTATTCGCAATCACCTGCTCGTCGTCAGCGACCAGCACCTTGGGCTTGGGTGTTGCGGTAGAGGTTAAATCTGCCATGCTAAGTTTCCCCAAAAGTAGAAGGTTCAAGGTTCAGTTTTAAATTGACGTACGCAGGCGGCAGATTGATATTTCGCCCACACAGTAATGATACGCTGAGCGAAGAGGGGTTGTTCGACAACCACCGCAAAAATCCTCAGACCGCATCCGTACCACCAAATTTCCTATGCAGACAGCCATCATACGTGCCGAACGCGTCGAAAAATACTACGCGCAACCAAGCGAAAATCGCATTCAGGTAATCTCGCCGACAGATCTTTCGATCGGGGCGGGCGAGATCGTTGCCTTGCTTGGGCCGTCGGGCTCTGGAAAATCTACTCTGCTGCGAATGTTGACCGGTCTTTCGACCCCTTCTGCCGGCGAAGTTTACTGGCACGAGAAGCCTATTGCAACGGCCAGTGTGAACGTCTCCATCGTGTTTCAAAGCTTCGCTCTCTTTCCATGGCTCACCGTGCTCGAGAACGTCGAAGCACCGCTGAAGGCCCTTGGCATGGAGCCGGCAGAGCGCCGAAAGCGCAGCCTGAAGATCCTCGATACGGTTGGTCTGGACGGCTTCCAGGCCGCTTATCCGAAGGAGTTGTCCGGCGGCATGCGGCAGCGGGTCGGTTTCGCGCGCGCGCTAGTCGTCGAGCCTGAAGTATTGTTCATGGATGAGCCGTTCTCTGCTCTGGATGTGTTGACGGCAGAGAATCTTCGCAGCGAACTGCTAGAGCTCTGGCAAAACAAAACGATTCCGACACAAGCAATCTTCATCGTTACACATAACATCGAAGAGGCGGTTTTGCTAGCCGATCGCATCATCGTGCTTGGTCGAAATCCTGGCCACGTGCGCACCGACTTTCAGGTCGCGATTCCCCATCCACGCGACCGAAAGGCCACCTCCTTCACGCAGCTGGTCGACTACATCTACAAGGTGCTCACGCAGCCGGATGCACAGCCGCCGGCGCTACCACAGACCTCGACCGGAAAGACCGTACGCGATCAAAGGCAGATGCATTACCAGATGCTTCCGCACGCGCGGCCCGGTGGAATCGCAGGTTTGCTCGAGTTGGTGCTCGACCACAACGGCAAGGACGACATCTACCGGTTGGCGGATGATCTCGCGTTTCAGATCGACGATCTCCTGCCCATTGTGGACGCCGCGCAACTGCTTGGCTTTCTGACGGTTACAGAAGGTGACGCGGCCATTACTTCCACCGGCGCTGAGTACGCCAACTCAGAGATTCTGCGGCAGAAGGAGCTCTTTCGCAATGCCGCAGTGGAGAACGTTCTGCTCCTGCGTCAGATCGTGCGCGCAATCGAGTCCAAAAGCGACCGCAGCGTGCCCGAGGAATTCTTCCACGACATGCTCGACGAGCAGTTCAGCGAAGACGAAACTCTGCGTCAGTTAGAGACCGCGATCAACTGGGGCCGCTACGCAGAACTCTTCGACTTCGATGCTTCGCGGCGGCGCTTCATTCAGTCCGAAAAGTTACATCACGACGCGGACGCAAGCTCTACCGCGGAGATCGATGCATGATGAAGTTTCCGGAGAGCTTCAGCAACATCCCAGGCCGGGAGACGCTGGCGCGTTCGCAAGTGCTGCAGCGCAGCTGGCCGGTATTTCTCGACCTCTGCGTTGCGGGTATCGGCCTGGCCTGTTTCTACGGCGTCGTCGTGATTGCACGCTACTGGTTCGGGCATCCCGAGCCGGAGATCGCCATCTCGCTGAGCCCACGCGCGCTGCCACAGTACGCGTTTTATTCCGTCGTGAGAATCTTTCTCGCGTACCTGTTGAGTCTGATCTTCGCCATCGGCTACGGCTACATCGCGGCATACAGTAAGCGCGTCGAGCCGCTGATGATCGCAGGACTCGACATTCTGCAATCGATTCCGGTGCTGAGCTTTTTGCCTGGCGTCATGCTGGCAATGGTGGCTCTGTTTCCCACCCGGCAGATAGGCGTCGAGATGGGCGCGATTGTGCTGATCTTCACAGGCCAGGTGTGGAACATGGCCTTCAGCTTCTACTCGTCCATCAAAAGCATTCCGAGAGAGCTGACTGAAGCCGCAAGCATCTACAAGTTTTCGCGCCTGCAGAAGTTGATCCAGTTGGAGCTTCCCTACGCAGCCATTGGGCTGGTGTGGAACTCGATGGTTTCAGTTGCCGGTGGATGGTTCTTCCTCATGGCGTGCGAGATGTTCGTCCTGGGGACGCGCGACTTCCGCCTTCCTGGTCTGGGATCATATCTTCAGACCGCAGCTGGAACAGGAAACTACACCGCAATCACCTGGGGATTATTGACGATGGTTGCAATCATCGTCGCCACCGATCAGCTCGTCTGGCGGCCAGTCATTGCGTGGAGCGACAAGTTCAAATTCGAACAGGTGGAGAGTGCATCGCGTGTGCACTCGCCGATGCTGCATCTGTTCCAGCACTCTCGCGCTCTACAAAGCTTAGGGCGGAATACACTGGTTCCGTTAGAGGAGATTCTCTACCGGCGGCTCGCAGAAAAGCGTGTTGATGCAAGCCCTGCCAGCACGCCGAAGGCGGATCGCGGAGCGACAAAGAACGGAATCGTATCCAGGATACTGCGTGGGCTTGTCATACTAGTTGGTGCGATTGCGGTTCTTTACGCAGCGTGGCAGGCGTTGACTCTGCTGCGTGAGGTACATGGGAGCCAGTTCGTCGGCATTCTGAAGGGCGCGGCGGCCACCTTCCTGAGAGTGAATATATCCCTCATTCTCGCGGCTGCGTGGACGATTCCAGCCGGCGTTGCCATTGGGTTTCATCCTCGACTGGCACGAATTGCTCAGCCCATCGCGCAGATTGCGGCATCCGTTCCCGCCACCGCGCTCTTCCCCGTCATCCTCCTTGCTCTTATTCGCATCGGCGGCGGCATGAACATCGGCTCGATTGCACTGATGCTCCTTGGAACGCAGTGGTACATCCTGTTCAACGTCATCGCCGGTGCAATGGCGATTCCCTCCGACCTCAAAGAGGTCGCAACGCTCTTCCACTTCACGACCATTCAGAAGTGGAAGACCGTAATTTTACCTGGAATCTTTCCGTTCCTGGTCACAGGCATGGTGACGGCGTCGGGCGGCGCGTGGAATGCGAGCATCATCGCCGAGTACTTCCGGCTAAAGAATCAAACGCTGCAGACGGTCGGGCTTGGAGCTACCATCAGCGCGGCGACAGACAGCGGACAGTTTCAAATTCTGTTGCTGGCGACGATCGTGATGGCGATCATGGTGGTTACGATCAATCGGCTGGTGTGGCGGCGGCTCTATCGACTGGCTGAGACCCGTTACAAATTAGGCGACTGAACGAGCCGAAGTTAGATATTCATTTCCAAACACCTGTCATTACCCACAGTAAGAGATTGTTTTCTCATTTTTTGCGTATCCTTTGCACATGCAGCACAGGTAAGTTCATGCGGTCCCACTCTTACTCTTTCCCATGCATCCAATCGGAGGAAACATGAACTTTTCGTCTGCCCCAAAAGCGGTGTCCGCAACTCTTTATAGAGCTAATCAGGGATTTCGTTGGAATATTCTCGCCTTGGCTCTCGTCGGCGTGTCTGCACTTGCCGTTACGCCCGCCGCTCATGCTGACTCCTACGCTTTCTCATTCAGCGGTGGTGGTATGAGCGGCTCAGGCGAAATCACGTATTCCCCAACAGCAGTTCCGGGCGTACCGGGCGCGTATCAGGTCACCGGTATCTCCGGTAGCTTCTCCGATACGAATGCCGGAGTCTCAAACGCAGCCATCACAGGAATTCAGAGCACATCCCTGCCCACCGTCAACCCGGACGGCACCTTTCTTCCCCCAGGCGGAGACTCCGCAGGACTTCCATATTCGTTTTCCAACCTCTTCTATCCCGGCGGAAATTCCCCCGCAGTCTGTCCTCCTCCCGCGCCTGGCGACCCAGAGCCGCCATATCCCTTCGGCGGCGGATATTTCGATATCTATGGTCTGTATTTCAACGTCGCCGGCGGCTACAGTGTTGATCTGTGGAGTAACGGCGTCGTCCCCGGATTCGGTCTGACCTACGGTGTAGGCGATGCTCACAACGGAACTGGTCTCAACACCTATGGAGAACCATTCTCGGGCACCAGCGTGAATGTCTCCGTGGCCCCGACTCCAGAACCAGGGACTCTCTTGCTTTTGGGCACCGGAATGATTGGTTTCGCAGGTTCCTTGTCTCGCAGACTGCTTAAGCGCGCCTAAACAACAGCTTCAACAAAACATGACCGAAATAGAAAAGCTATCGTCCCGGCGGACGATAGCTTTTTCTGTCTTTGCCTAACGGACTAGGCGGAGGAACTCGGCTTACGGAACGCAAATACGATAGCCAGCAGCGGGGGCGCCAGCAACACTCCCCAAAACGGGATGAGTATGCCCAACACAATAGGTCCAAGGAACGCTGCCCACCACGGAACTTTCGTGGTGCGGTGCAGTACGTAGGGTCCAATGACGAGCCCTTCAAGGATGACAATCAGTCCATACAGTCCGAGCACCAGACCGAGTCGCCACTCATCGTGTCCGCTGAAAGCTACCGCGAGGACAGGGCCGATCAGCCCGATCATGCCGCCAAAGGTTGGAATGATCTGCAGGACGCCGGCAAGGATCGCCCAAAAAGGCGCGAAGGGCACGCGTATCAATTCGAGGCCGATGAGCCACAACACGCCAACGATAAGTGCGTCGAGCGTAGCAGCTCGCCACCAGTTGAGCAGCGCTCCGCCGGCCGTCTTCAGGTGAGTCGTCGTGTTGCTGTTTCGGTAGTCCATACCAACCTGAGCACCCTTCCGCGCATCTGACCTGCTGAAGCAGAACTATAAACCAAGCCACTTCCTTCGATGCGAACAATACTGGCTGCTTTGGCTGGTCAATGAAGACGCGCGCGCGGACGGCGAACAATGGAGCACGATCAAGATGGCTGTCATGATGCAGGCTTTTTACTGGGACGCCCCCAAACACGAAAAAAAAGAGGGCGAATGGTGGAACTTCATCGCCGAAAAAGTAGAGGACTTGGGCAAGGCAGGTTTCAATGCGCTGTGGCTGCCTCCGGTCTCGAAGGCCTCCGACCATACCTCTGTCGGCTACGACCCCTATGACTACTTCGACCTTGGTGACTTCGACCAGAAGGGCGGAGTGAAGACGCTCTACGGCAACCGGGCTGAGCTCGAGGCGCTGATCGCCAAAGCACATAAGAACGGAATCGGCCTCTATGCGGACATGGTAATCAACCACAACTCCGGTGCCGACGAGGAAGAGGTCAATCCGCTGGATGGTCAGAAGCGGTGGACGAAGTTCAATCCAAAAAGCGGCAAGTTTCCCCGCGACTGGAACTGCTTTCATCCCAGCCGCTACGAACAGGTGATGATTGAAGGCGAGAACTTCGCAGGCTTTCCGCACCTTTGCCATCGCAACCCCGTCGTCTACACGGCGATGTTCGAGTACGCTCGCTTTTTAATTGAAGAGCTTGGCTTTGACGGCTTCCGCTTCGATTTCGTGAAGGGCTTCGGGGCATGGATGATCGGTCTGCTATCGAAATATCGCTACGTCAAAGACGGCAAAGACTTCGCGCCTTACGTCGTCGGAGAGATGTGGTCGGGCTCCGAAGACATCGATGGGTGGCTCGATAGAGTGAACAAAATCACGGACAATCAGATCGCAGCCTTCGACTTCCCTCTTCGCTACAAGCTGAAGGATGTCTGCGACAAACCGAACTACGATCTGCGAAACCTGACTGACGGCGGCGCCGTCGTAATGAAGCGGCCGATGAACGCCGCCACCTTTGTCGACAACCACGACATGGGAGACAACGCGATCATCAACGACAAGATGATGGCCTACTCGTTCATCATGGTGCACGAGGGGTATCCCAGCATCTTCTGGTACGACTATTACAACAACGAGCTAGCGCGGCCGCTGACTCCAAACGGCATCGACGCGCTGGTCATCGCTCATCACAAATACGCCGGTGGCGATTCGCAGATTCTCCACGCCGATCCCGATCTCTACATCATGCAGCGGGTTGGCTTCAAGGACGACAGCGTCGATCAGCCGGGCTTGATCTATGTGCTGAACAACCTCGGCGACAAGTGGTCGGGCACCTCGGTCAAGACGAAGTGGCCCAACCAGAAGTTTGCTCCAATCGCCTGGGACGGACACGACACCGCGCATCCTGACGAACGGACGACGGACGCAGAGGGCAACTCCGAGTTCCCTGCTCCGCCGCGCGGCTTTGCCATCTACGCCCCGGTCTAAGTCACGGGCCTCCCGGTGGTCGGCAAAAGATATTCATCGCGACCAACGGGAGCGCCAACCGAAGGGGTACACAAGTCACGAAGTGACCGCCCCGCGCGCAGCGGACCGTCTGAAAAATAAAGTTGAAAAAAGTGGCGTACTTTTAGCACCCGAAAAACGTGGTGCTAAAACTCCACGTAAGCCACGCAAAACACCACGTTCTCACCAGCAAAAAACCACCAATTTGAACGGTGGAAAACCACAAACCCCCTGTAAAACCGCACCTGCCACCACAACCACAATTTTTTCCAGATTCGCCCCCGTTTTTAAGCTCCCGGGCGACGAATGCTATCCTTAAGGTATGAAATTTGGCGTTTTGGTCTTCCCCGGGTCCAACTGCGACCATGACACCCACCATGTGATCGAAGCGATCGCGCACCAGCCTGCAACCTTCCTCTGGCACGCCTCCGAAGATCTGCAGGGCTGCGACGCCATCCTCGTCCCCGGCGGATTTGCCTACGGCGACTACCTGAGAACCGGCGCCATTGCACGCTTCGCGCCGGTGATGCAGTCAGTAAAGAAGTTCGCGCAAAACGGCGGCCTGGTGATGGGAATCTGCAACGGATTCCAAATCCTGTGCGAGGCGGGGCTGCTACCGGGAGCGCTGATGCGCAATGCCAGCCAGCACTACATCTGCAAGCAGACGTTTCTGCGCACCGAGACAAACGACTCTCCGTTTACGCACGGACTGTCTCGCGGGCAGGTGTTGCAGATGCCGATTGGGCACATGGAAGGCAACTATTTCTGCGATGCAGCCACAATGGATGCGCTGAAAAAGGAAGACCGTATCGCGTTTCGCTATGCGACGCGCGAGGGTGCCGTGACGGCTCAAGCGAATCCGAATGGATCGCTTGAGAATATCGCGGGCGTGCTCAGCGAAGGGCGCAACGTGCTGGGGTTGATGCCGCATCCGGACCGTTCAAGCGAAGCGCTGCTTGGATCGGCCGATGGCCTGTTGCTGTTTCAGGCGATGGCGGGGTCGTTGGCTTCGGCTCGATAGACTGCGGCCAACCTGACGTGGTGTAACCTAGCTACGCAATGATTGACATTCACCATCACCTTCTGTGGGGCATGGACGATGGTGCTTCAAGCCTCGAGACCTCTGTTGCCATGGCGAAGATGGCTGCGGCAGATGGGATCACTCATATCGCCTGTACGCCGCATTCGAACGGACAGTATTTCTACGACCCACCCGAGATTGACGCAAAGATTGCTGAGTTGCAAGGCATCCTCGATCGTGACGCGGTGGGTCTGAAGCTGGGCCGCGGATGCGACTTCCATATGTCGTACGAAAACATTCAGGAAGCGAAGTTGGATCCCCGGAAGTTCAGTATTAATGGGTTGGGATATCTGCTGGTCGAAGTCCCGGACTACGGCCTGCCGCGAGGCCTCACGGAGATCTTCTATCAACTGCAGCTTGCAGGTCTGACGCCGATTTTGACGCATCCGGAGAGGAACCCTACGCTGCAGAGCGACGAGACCCGGGTGGCGGAGTGGCTACAGCGTGGCGTGCTGGTGCAGGTGACGGCGGGGTCTGTCCTAGGGCGCATGGGCAAGCGCGCCGAGCGGATGGCACATGAGCTGCTGGAGAACCGGTGGGTGCATTTTCTAGCAACAGATGCGCACAATACAACCTCGCGCGTTCCAAAGATGCGGGAGGCGTTCGAGCTGGTGGCAAGCAAGTATGGCCCGGACTACGCGCACCTGCTCTGCGTGTCCAATCCTCTGGCGGTGTTTCTGGGCAAGCCGATGCCTCCACAATTGGAGCCGTTGAAGCTCTACGAAGAATTCAAAGAGAAGAGCTGGTGGCGCAGGGTGCTAGGCGTTTAGGAACTGATGCTATAAGCCAAGCCCGCCATCGACGGCGAGGAGCTGGCCGGTGATGAAATGGGGCGCAGTTGCAAAGAAGATGGCGGCAGCAGCCACATCTTCCGCCGTGCCGTTGCGTTGCATCGGGGTCTTGCGGGCCAGGTGCTCGTAGGCTTCGTCGACCTCACCCTGAACGATCATACCGGGGGCGATACAATTGACGCTGATCTCGGGGGCCCAGGCCTTGGCCATGGTCTGCGAGAGCATATGCAGGGCAGCCTTCGAGGTGCAGTAGTGGGCATGGGTAGCCCAGGGGTGCAGGCCGCCTAGCGAGCCTATGTTCAGGATCCGCCCTTTGACTGCGCGAAGATGCGGGAATGCGGCTTTGGCCATCAGAAAAGGTGCGCGGGTGTTGGTGGTGAACATCGCGTCCCATTGGTCGGCAGAGATTTCTTCGAGAGCCTCGGATGCAAAGATGCCGGCGTTGTTGATTAAGAGGTCGATGCGGCCGAAGTCGTTGATGACGGTCGAGACTGTTTGCTGGATATCTTCGGGGTTGCGGAGGTCGCAGCGGATGGCGAGCGCATCGACGTCGTGAGCTGTGAGTGCGTGCACCGTCAGCTCGGCTTCGGCCTGGGAGGCGAGATAGGTGATCACTACGTCCGCGCCGCGCTCGGCAAGAGCCAGGGCGATGCAACGACCGATGCGCTTGGCTGCTCCGGTTACGAGCACAGTCTTTCCTGTTAGCGGCCTGTCCATAAACTCCTTGTTGCTATCCGTTACTGCTGAGGTGTTGAGTTTGGAGTCGTGGGCTGCTGTGAAGTTGCAGGAGGAGTGCTGGGCGCGGGCTTAGTTGCTGGCGTGGTAGGCCTGATCGGCTCCTGCACGCCGGGTTTTCTGGTAGCGTCTTTGCCGTCATTGTTCACGTAGGAGGAGATCTGTTCCTTTGGGCGAACCATGGCGATGGAGATCTCTTTCGTGGGATCGTCCACCTGATACTCCTCGGCAAAGGTGGCGAAGCCTGGAGCGATGACTTGCACACGGACGGTGCTGCCGGTGGGGATGACGTCGATGGTCGCTTTGCCGTCGGGGTCGGTTTTGACTTCGAGGTTGCCCTCGTCCTTGCCGTCCATAGAGGGATTGAATACGACGGCGGCGTTCATGATGGGCTTGCCGTTGAACTTCTTGAAGACGGTGACCTCGATGTGCGAGGTGGCCGGGGGAGCTTTATACTTGCGGCCGCGTTTTACGGGAGCATCCTGATCCTGAGCTTTAGCCGGGAGACAGGATGTGAAGGCCAGGAAGAGAACGAGAATCGAGAGAGACCAGACGGTGCGACGTGACGACATGGGCTCATTTTACGACTTTTTGAGCTAGGATTGTGCGGATAGGCACCAGGCGGGAGAGCCTGGATAAGGCTTGCGCGAGTTTCACTCACATTTCACGTATTCAGGTTGACAACAGGAAGCGGCCTGACTATCGTTAGCAATCGGAAGGCTTGAGTGCTAACGGCTCTCTGGTTTGCTTGCGAGCCGGGCCTGTGGCCTGTTCCACTCATTCATTTGCGGCTGCGGCCAGCGGTTGATGGCCGATGCTGCGCTTGACAATCGCGAACGGCTTGCCGTTCGCCAAATCGCACTAAGGAGATGCAAAGCAATGGCGACAACATCATTTACACCGCTGCACGACCGGATTCTGGTTCGGCGCATTGAAGAAGGCGAAAGCATTCGTGGCGGGATCATTATCCCGGATTCGGCAAAAGAGAAGCCACAGCAGGGCGAGGTAATCTCCGTCGGGAAGGGTAAATCGAACGACGAAGGTAAGGTATTTCCGCTGGATGTTAAGGCTGGCGACAGCATCCTGTTCGGCAAGTATTCGGGTACCGAGATCAAGATCGACGGCGAAGAGTTGCTGATCATGCGCGAAGAAGAAGTTCTCGGCATCCTCAAGAAGTAGCACTCCGTGCCGTATACCTCGGCTTCGCCGCTAATCGGCGCTTCGGGCGCCTCATCACAAACATTTTTCACCGGCTTTTTGAGCTGGTAACAGGAGTAAGACAATGGCAAAACAGATTCTGCATGGAGAAGATTCGCGTCAGGCTATCTTGCGTGGTGTCAATATTTTGGCCGACGCAGTGAAGGTGACGCTTGGACCCAAGGGTCGCAATGTTGTTATCGAGAAGAAGTTCGGTTCTCCGACGATCACGAAGGACGGCGTGACCGTTGCCAAGGAGATCGAGCTTGCAAACGCGCTCGAAAACATGGGCGCGCAGATGGTTCGCGAAGTAGCTTCGAAGACCTCTGATGTCGCCGGTGACGGTACCACCACTGCTACCGTTCTGGCACAGGCGATCTACCGCGAGGGTGTGAAGACGGTTGCTGCCGGTGCGAACCCGATGGCTCTGAAGCGCGGTATCGATAAGGCTGTGGAAGCCATCATCGGCAAGCGCGATGAGAACGGCGCCCCGGTTGGCGGAGAACTGAGCAAGCTATCGAAGCCTGTCTCGGGCGATATGATCGCTCAGGTCGGGACCATCTCAGCAAATTCCGACTCGCAGATCGGCGTGATCATCGCCGAGGCGATGAAGAAGGTTGGCAAGGATGGCGTCATCACCGTTGAAGAGTCCCGCACGATGGAGACTCAGCTGGATGTCGTAGAGGGCATGCAGTTCGATCGTGGCTATCTTTCGCCTTACTTCGTAACTGACGCAGAGCGGATGGAAGTTGCCCAAGAGAATCCCTACATCCTGATCTACGAGAAGAAGATCTCGTCGATGAAGGACCTGCTGCCGTTGCTTGAGCAGATCGCACGCACCGCCAAGCCCCTCGTCATCATTGCCGAGGATGTGGATGGTGAGGCGCTTGCAACTCTGGTCGTCAACAAGCTGCGTGGCACCTTAAATGTTGCGGCCGTGAAGGCTCCTGGCTTCGGCGATCGTCGCAAGGCGATGCTGCAGGATATCGCGATTCTAACCGGCGGCAAGGCGATCACGGAAGACCTCGGCATCAAGCTCGAGGGCGTCAAGATCGAAGACCTTGGCACTGCGAAGCGCGTGACGATCGACAAGGACAACACCACCATCGTTGATGGCGGAGGCAAGGATGGCGATGTCGAAGGACGCGTGAAGGAGATTCGCGCACAGATCGACAAGACCACCTCTGACTACGACCGTGAGAAGCTGCAGGAGCGTTTGGCCAAGCTGGTTGGCGGCGTTGCAGTGATCAAGGTGGGCGCGGCGACTGAGACCGAGATGAAGGAAAAGAAGGCTCGTGTCGAGGATGCGATGCATGCGACGCGTGCTGCGGTTGAGGAAGGCATCGTCCCGGGCGGCGGCGTGGCGTTCATTCGCTGCACGGCTGCAGTTGAGGCAGTGATCAAGAGCCTTGAAGGCGACGAGAAGATCGGCGCAACGATCATCCGTCGCGCAATCGAGGAGCCGTTGCGCATGATCGTCTCGAACGCAGGCGAAGAGGGCGCAGTCGTGATCGGCAAGATCCACGAATCGAAGGAGTCCAACTACGGCTACAACGCCGCTACGGGCGCCTACGAGGACCTGGTGAAGGCTGGTGTCATCGATCCGACCAAGGTGACGCGCACTGCTCTGCAGAACGCGGCTTCGATTGCTGGATTGATGCTGACCACCGAGGCGATGATCTCCGAGATCCCAGAGAAGAAGGAAGCTGGCGGCGGCGGACATCAGCATGGCGGCGGCGGTATGGACGGCATGTACTAAGAAGCTGTTTCAAGAAAAAAAGCAAAGCCCCGGTGAACCCGGGGCTTTGCTGTTTTTGTTGAGCTTTTTAGGGGTGTTTTGGGAAAAACGTGGTTTTGAACGTGGTTTTTCGATGGTGAAGTTGTGGTGTTTTGCATGGTAAACGTGGTGTTTTGGACGCATGTTTTTCGACGTCGAAAAATACGCCAACTGAATCGAAACTTTTTTTGTGAAAATTTCGGTCGTCGATTGGTCTTGGGGTGAAATCGGACGAAGATTTGACGATTGTCTGACGGCGGTGTGACAAGACCAGGATTGGGGAGTGATAGTTTTCTCTTGTTCCCATAATCGCAGGGAAGGCTTGTCGGAAATGCCACAGGAGATGCCAGTCAGAACGTTGTTGAAGGCGACTCTACCGGAGAGTTTGTATGGAGGGCTTCGTTCGGTTAAGAATTCTCCTGCACGTGCGTTTCAGTGGACGATGGATCGGTGCGGATTTGTGGTGGCGCGGAAGAGCGACTACTATTCCCCGCTGCCGTCGCGCGAGGCACTGAAGTCTACGAAGAGACGATGGAGTGGGCCGAGTTCTCTGCGTGGTGTGGAATACGACCTGGAAAAGATGAAGACGAAGCTGGCGGATCTGCTGGGCCGCTATCTCGGCGAATTTTCCGAAATCTTCACCTCGTATGAAGAGGCACTGGAACTGGGGTTTGGGCCGGGGTATCCGAGGTTCGATGCAGAGGTGCTGTACGCGATGCTGCGGGCGAGGAGGCCTGCGCAGTATGTCGAGGTTGGGTCGGGGCTGTCGACCTACTATGCGAGCCTTGCAGCGATGAAGAACGCGCGTGAGGGCTATCCGATGAAGATTACCTGCATCGAGCCTCATCCGTTTGTCGCTCTGAAGACTCTGCCCGGGATTAGCATTCTGCAGCAGGAGGTGCAGGATGTGGGGTTAGAGGTGTTTACTTCGCTTGGCAAGGACGATGTGCTGTTTATCGACTCGAGCCACATCGTCCGGGTGGATGGGGATGTGCCGTTTTTATTTCTTGAGGTGTTGCCGGCTTTGCATTCGGGCCCGTTGATTCATATTCACGACATACCGTTTCCGTATCACGGTCCTTATCCCGCGGAGTACTGGGTCTACGAGAGTGTCTGGCCGATGTGGTGGAACGAGTCGATGCTGCTGCATGCGCTGCTTTGCGGGAACAGCCAGTTTTCTGTGACGCTGTCGACTCCGTTGATTCGCCATCATGATGAGGCGTTTCTTCGGACGGTGGCGCCGGGGTATCGGGGCATCGACGAAGAGCCGAATACGTTTTCTTCGATCTGGATTGAGCGGGTTTAGCAGCGGATCTTGCGCCGACCCAACTCGTCGCCTATGCAACTTCCGGCATTCGGGTCATCCCGGAATAACTGACGAAAAGCGCGTTTGTCAGGACTGATCCTCTCCCAAAGGTGCACCGCCACGATCAAAGTAATCCTCCTAAATGCCGTTATCAGTGTCCGCAACGCTCGTCCGAGAGAGGCCCCGTCGAGGTATGGCGTACGATTGTTATCCGAACTTGAGGCAGCTGAATTGACAAAAATAACTACTTTTCCAGCTGTTATCTGGCTGCTTGGAGCGGCACTTACGGGTGCGTTTCTTTGGCAAATGCTCGCGGTCACCAACCGGGAAGTCATTACCAACGATGAAGGCTTTCACACCTATGCAGGCTATCGGTACTGGCAATGCGCCGATTTCGGAGTGAATCCAGAGCATCCTCCGCTCGGGAAGATGATTGCCGGTTTGGTGCTTCAAGTCGCGAAGATCCCAGCTCCGAGTGGGTCTTGTCCGGTGGTTTCGACGGCTAAGGGGTCAGGATATGCGGATTCAGCGGAGTGGCTTTACGGCTCCACTGGTCCGGGTGTGGAAGCGAAGATCGATCGAGTAATTCCACTCGCACGTCGCGGGATGGCGACATTTGCATTGCTTCTAGCACTAACAGCCTTCTTCTTCACCCGAAGAATGTTCGGTGATCTCAGCGCTCTGGTGAGCCTCGCTCTTATCGCTTTCGAGCCGACCCTCGTAGCACACGGCTCACTCGTCACCACGGATATGGCGCTTTCCGCTACCAGCCTTCTCGCGGTGGCGTCATTTTTCCTGTTTCACCGGCGACGCAACTTTCACGGACTTCTTCTTGCAGGTCTCTCCTGTGGCTTGGCGCTCTCCGTAAAGCACTCTGGCGTGCTGATCGTGCCGACTATTTTGCTCTTGGCGCTTGCGGAGCTCGCATTTGATTGGAACCGCGTCGAGCAGGTGCGAACCAACAAAGTATTAAAAGAAGCAGCGGCCGTCCTTTTCATTCTTTTTTTAGGCTTCGGGGTTCTTTGGGCAACGTATCACTTTCGCTATGCGGCCAGACCAGATGGGGCTCAGATGACCACGTCACTGAACGACTTCATCGCGGACACACGAGCTAAGGAGAATCACAGCGTCATTCTTGAGACCATCCCATTTCTTGCGCATCACCATCTACTCCCAGAGGCGTATCTCTATGGCTTCGTTGATGTCCTCAGCATCTCCGATCCTGGCCAGTCTGCATTTCTTTTCGGGCATTTGTATCCCCACGGTGTTCCGCAGTACTTCCCCTCTGTCATCCTGATAAAAACCACGCTTGGAATGATCGGCCTCGCTCTCCTTTCTCTTCTGGCGTTCAGGAAATACAGCTTCGACATACGGCCCTTCTACTTTTTGGCTCCCAGCTTAGTGTGGCTACTTGCAGGCATGGTCAGCACACTGAACATCGGATATCGCCACATCCTCCCTGCGATCGCACCTGCCTGCTGCCTCATAGGAGCGGCAATCGTTCATCTTTGGCGAACAAACGGGCGCTTCGTTCGCTTCGCTATTGCAGTGTTGTTAGTGGCGCATGTTGCTTCATCGCTTGTCGCATTTCCAAACGAGCTCGCTTACGGCAACGAAGTCTTTGGAGGAGTTTCAAACAGCCACAATCTCCTCACGGACTCAAACAACGATTGGGGGCAGGCTCTGCCGCAGGTCGCGACGTGGTTGAAAGATAATCGAGTCTCTGATTGTTCGTTCGCCTACGACGGCTTCGCAAGACCAGACCATTCAGGTATCGCCTGTAATCGCATCATCGCCAATCTCTTCGAGCTGAACGGGGACAAGGGCGAAGCGCAGTTGTCCAGAATCCAGTCGGGAATCTTCATCATCAGCGGGCTCAGCTGGTCAGGCATCGAGTGGGAGCGCCCTGATCTGAATCCTTATGAGGTGTTTCAGAAAGCCAAGCCGCGCGCCGTCATCGGTGGGGCGGACATGGTCTACACCGGGACATTTGACATGAGCAGAGTGATCGCCGTCAACCAACTCGCTGAAGCGATGAGCTTGAATGGCGACAAAAAGTTTTCTCAAGCACTCGGACCAGCCAGAGACGCTGTGCACGAGATGCCCACAAGTGCATTTGCCCACCTGGCGCTCGCAAATGCGTTGGCTGGAATCGGTCTTAATGATCAGGCCCATCAGGAATACCAGGAAGCCGACACCATCGCGGCTTCCCAACCAGAATGGTATTTCCTTCAGAGAGCAGAAATTCATGCCGGACTCGCAGCTAGTGCCCGTGCCTCCCGATAAAGAGCGATAAGTCGGCTTGTGGGAAGTGACAAGGACTATAGCGGTCGTCTCCGAGGAGCGCGTTTCTCGTTACCGAATCTAGCCCAGACCACGTTCCACCATGAGCACCAGCCGCTCGCCTAGCTCGAGCACCGTTTCTCGTGGCATCTGATGCAGCGGTCCTTCAAGTACCAGGAGTGACAACCCATGAACTGTCGACCATGCAAGATACTCCGCGTCCTGGCGAACCTTCTTACTGAGCAAGCCGCTCTCCTGCATGCGGTCCAGAGCCAGCGAAAGTAGTTGAAACGGATTCAATCCCATAGAGGCTGTGTTCGCAGGGTTTTGCTCATGCACAGCTGGTGGGACCGAGAAAGCTGTGCGAAACATTCCCGGCTCTCTCATCGCGAATCCCAGATACCCCATGCCTACCGCGCGCAGACTCTTTCGCGCAAATGCTTGCGGATCGCGTCCTGCTCTGTGCTTGTTCATCTCATCTTCAATTGCCGCGGCGACTCGCGACAGACATGCCGACCGCACCGCATCCAGCAACTCAGCTTGCCCGGCAAAGTGCCTATAAGCCGCATTCGGAGAGACACCCGCCCGCCGGGTCGCTTCTCGTAGAACAACTGCATTGGGTCCTCCAGCACGGGCCATCTCAAGCCCGGCTGTGACGAGTGCGTTGCGCAGATCGCCATGACGAAAGGTCTTGCGTTTCTCAATGGTGACGTTCTTTTTCATTGTCCGTTCAAAGGAGAGTGTAACGCGGAAATGGCTACTTGTGGACAGTATCCACTTTCCGGTGGTAGCGTATGTGGACTGTGTTTACTTTATGGCGATACGTCGCCCGATGGGAGATGCGAAATGGCGGACGGATTCATCTGGTATGAACTTGTCACCAATGACATGGACAAGGCAGTCAACTTCTACAAGAAGGTCGTCGGCTGGGACATCAAAGATTCCGGCATGCCGGGCATGACGTACATGCTCTTCGGGAAAGACGGCAAAGATGTCGGCGGCATGATGACCTGGGCAGGCGCCGGTGCGCCTGAACTTCCTACTCAGTGGATGGGCCACATTCACACTGCGAAGCTCGACGAAGAGCTGAAGGCTGTAACTGCTGACGGCGGGACTATTGTGAAGCCGGCTCAGGATATCCCCGGCGTCGGACGTTTCGCGGTCGTGCAGGATCCACAAGAGGTGAAATATCTACTCTTCGAACCCGGCAAGGGAGATGTTCCGCCTCGTTTGGATCAGATGGCGGTGGGTAATGTGGGCTGGCACGAACTCCTCACCGATGACGCAGCAAAAGCCTTCGACTACTATTCCAAGCATTACGGCTGGCAGAAAGACTTAGCGCACGACATGGGTGCAATGGGTACCTATCAGACCTTCCGCGCCAACACGCCTCTCTACACTGGCGGAATGATGAATCGCAAAGGCCCCGGGATGCCTGAAGGTATTCCGCCACACTGGCAGTTCTACTTCACCGTCGACGACATCGAAGCGGCCCAGAAACGGGTCATCGAAGCGGGCGGCGAGATCGTAATGCCTCCGATGGACGTGCCAGGGGGCTCGCGCATCCTGCAAGCCACAGACGACCAGAAGGGCCACTTTGCTCTGATGCAGGGACCAAAATCGTAACCGCAATGTACTTGATGCCAGGCGGAGCCGTTTTTCATTCGCAGAAGGGCGGCTGCCGTCGAACTTACGACGAGTTTTAAAACCTGAGAGGAGTGAGCAACATGTCCAAGAAGATGATTACCTGCCTGTGGTTCGACCATGGGAAAGCCCACGAAGCAGCTGAATTTTATGCCGCCACCTTCCCCGACAGTCACGTCGGTAAGGCCAGCGCGTCGCCCACGGACACGCCGTCGGGCCCCAAAGGCCAGGAACTCATCGTCGAGTTCACTGTCTGCGGGCGTGATTTTCTTGGCCTCAACGGCGGTCCGAAGTTCGTGCCCAACGAATCGGTCAGCTTTGTCATCCTCACCGAGGATCAGGCCGAGACGGACCGGCTGTGGAACGCGATCGTCAGTAACGGCGGCGAGGAAAGCATGTGCGGTTGGTGCAAGGACCGCTGGGGCTTTTCATGGCAGATCACACCGCGCGCGCTGTTGGCAGCGACGACAGACCCGGATCGCGCCGCAGCCAAGCGCGCTATGGACGCGATGATGACGATGCGAAAGATCGACATCGCCGCGATCGAGGCCGCGCGCGCCGGTGGGCTGGCGAATGCATCCGCATAAACTTTGAGCAGCCGACAGTGGCGTTTAGCCCAAGCATATAAACGCCGATGCACTCGCCGCCTCAAGTGATCAAATAGCGATAACAGACCATAGCGTTGATGGAGAATGAGCTCGGGGCCAAACTGAGTCTTCATAAACGCGCTTCTCGTCAGTTACTTCAGGGATGGTCAGCTGATCGGAAGCGGTCCGACGTCATGCAGTGCTGACTAGTTCTTTCAAATCGATATTTGCGACGAGTATTATGAGTCAAGCCAACCATGGCCTCGCGACTCACACCGTCGATCGAGGCTCTATGATCTGGTTTCATTCCGGCCCGAGAAGTGCTCATCTTTGCTCGATCAGGCGACCCTACATGAAAAGCAAATTCGAGCAGAGGCCGCCTCAGGAACGTTCTGCTGAAGGTGGAACAAACACCAACCCCGGGGACACTACGGTTGCTTGCTTTCCAGCCACAAGATGCCTGGGACGGTATGTGATCGAGAAGATAATTGGTGCTGGGGGTATGGGCGAAGTGTATCGCGCACAGGACACACGCCTGGAGCGTAAAGTCGCGATAAAAATGTTGCCGCATGACACAGCCGCCGATAGCTCATTTCGACGGCGTTTCCTGAACGAAGCTCGCACAGCATCGTCGCTCAATCACCCCAACATTGTGGCCATCTACGACATTTGTACGGAGAAGAACGTAGATTTCATCGTGATGGAGCATGTCGACGGACTGACTCTCGAGAAGCTCATCGCGAAAGAGACCCTGAGCCTGGATCAGCTGGCTGGATTGGGCTCTCAGGTCGCTTTGGCTTTGGGTGCCGCACACGCGGCGGGCATCGTGCATCGAGACATCAAGCCCGCAAATATCATGGTCACCAAGGCACAAGAAGTCAAAGTGCTCGATTTCGGCCTTGCGAAAGTACACCGGAGCGGAGTGGATACGCAGTTGACCGGCGTAGGCCAGATCGTCGGAACGATCGCGTACATGTCGCCTGAACAAACGCGTGGCGAAGACATGGATCATCGGTCGGATGTCTTTTCGTTGGGTAGCGTGCTCTACGAGGCGGCCACAGGCCGTAAGCCGTTTCAGGCGGCCAGCGCCCTTGGTCTGATGCATGAGATCGCAACCGCCGATCCTGAACCGCCGGGCGTACATCGTCCGGAACTTCAGCCGGAGTTCGTTCGCCTGGTCATGCGGTGTCTCCAAAAGGAACGGCGCCTGCGGCCGGAATCTGCCATCGAGTTGGCCACGGAACTGAAGTCTCTTACGTTCTCCAATCGCCCTCGAACGGAGATAAGGTCGAAGTGCCGTACGGTGGCAGTCGTTCCTCTGAAACTGCGAGGTGCGGCAACAGACCAATATCTATCGGTTTCGCTTGCAGAGGCACTGATCCATCGACTTTCGTCCACCGGCAAGCTCATAGTGCGTCCAATCGCAAGCGTTATTCGTTACTCCGGCGATGAGATTGATTGGCCGAGGATCGCCAGGGAGTTGAACGTTGACCTAGTTGTGGAAGGCGCCGTTCAAATTGCCGGTGGCAAGATTCGCGTCCTGGTGCAGATTCATCGAGCGAGCGACTCGGAGACCATCGCCTCTCTGAAGCAAGACGGCGATTCAGATGACCTCTTCGCGCTGCAGGACCGTCTGGCTGACAAAGTGAGCGATGTCTTCGTCCCTCGCCAGAAGGCCGAAACCGGTGCACGGGAACTTCCAACGAAACACGCCGGGGCGTTTGAACTCTATCTTCGCGCAGTCGATCGCCAGGTTCATGTAGATAAATTTGAAATGGCATCGGCAATCGAGTTGCTGACCCGCGCCACAGAATTGGACCCCACTTTTGCGGACGCCTGGGGGCTGCTGGCCCAGGCTTGTGCTCAGATGGGGTCTCATCTGGATCGTGATCCAAAGTGGTTCGAATTGGGAGAGACCGCTATCGCACGGACCCTCGAACTTGACCCGATACAGTGCACCGCCTTGTGCGCCCGTGCCATGATATTGTTTTCGCCTTCACGAAGCTTTCAAAACCGCGCGGCACTCCGTGCAATAAACGCGGCGGTGAAGATCGATCCCTCAAGACAAACCGCGCGCCACCAGCGTACCGCGATCCTTTGGCATCTTGGCTTTCTCGACGCCGCGGAGCGGGACGCGATCGAGCTGCAGGCGGCGAATCCGTCTATGGGCGCAATGCATCGTGGCGCCATAGCCCTGCAACGTGGCGATTTCGACCTGAGCTCGGAGTTTTGCCAACGTGCGCTCGAACTGGAGCCAAACACCATACTGAACCACGTAATGTCGCCATTTCCAGTTTTATACGCTGGACGGCTGGAAGAGGCCCGGTCAGCAGTCGCCAAATCCCGGCAGATGTTTCCCACGGAGCCGTTCGGTCTCGGTATGACAGCCATTATGGCTGGGATAGAAGGGGACCATAAGCGTGCTGAGGCACTTGCCGATGAAGCGGCCCAGAGCAGCCATAGCCTGACACACACCCACCACACCTGGCACTTGTGCGCTGCGGCATACGCTTTGAGTGGGAAGCCGGACAAAGCTATGCATGAGCTCGAACGGTGTGCAGCGATGGGCCTGCCGAACTATCGCCTGTTCGAAGTTGATCCATACCTTCGGCCTCTGCGCAAGGATCCCCGGTTTGGCGAACTCATGACCGGGCTGCGACGTGAACATGACTCGATGCGGGATGAGTTCGGGTTGGAATGATTAAGACGTGTCGTTAGAATCGACAGTTCGTCAAGACGCTCCATGTCCCGTTTGCACAAGCACTCCCCAAGCCAATCTCACTCTTCACTCAATCGCCAACGCGCTCATTGAGGTCTGGATTAGTACCGAGACGTCGGCTTATCGTCAGCGATCTTCGAAGACTCTTCGATGGGAGTTGCGGCAGCGGGTGGCGTGCGTGAACTTGCGCGTCACCCGCTGCTGGGTTGGGTTTCAGGTCGTGCTTACTGGCTGTTGCCTTCGGTCAGTTCGTCCACGAAGGGTTTGAGGTAACCGAAGAGGCCGCCAGTTCCCTGATTGGGGCCGGCAGTGAAGTAGATTTCAGCGCCAGGGGAGCCTGCGGCGTCGTAGCTTCCGGGAGCGACACTGTTTGCAGGGCTGAGAGCCCAGAGGCCGTTGATGGCTAGTACCGTGCCGACAGAGTTCCTGATCTGACCCTCGAACTGACCGCTTACGAGGTCGTAGATTGCGATGGTTCCGCTGTTTTCGGTTGTGCCCCCGCCGGCAAATTGCCCGATGAGCAGCTTATGGCTGGAGAGGCCGAAGTCCTGCGGTGCGAGTGCGACCCCCCATGGAGCGTTGAGCCAATCTCCGTGCTCGAGGCGCAGGATTAAGACACCGGTGGAGCTGTAGACATCGACATACCCGAGGCCGGGACCGTCGGTCTCACGAGGCTGACCTGGAGGGATGAGGGCGTAGGTGACGACGACATCATTGCCTACGGTCTGGACGTTGAAGGGATTGTAGTTCGGGGGGAGCTGGGAGTCGACGAAGGCGGGCGTCGCTCCTTTTTCGCGGGGCAAGGTCACAGGGGCGAAGTTGTTGTCATAGACATCGACCCGGCCCTTCGAGGAGTTGGCAGCATAGAGAAAGGGCTTGCCGCCTACGAAGGCACTGGTGAGGCCAGTGTAGACCGATCCGTCGGTGGTCTTAACGGCAACGACAGCGTTCGTGGAAGGAGGCGCGGCGCCGGGAGCGACGGCGACGGCGGCGTTCCAGGCGGAGATTGTTCCGTCAAGCGTGGCGAAGAGGAAGGTTGCCGGTTTGCCGGAGATAAGAAAGTCCGTTTGAGCGCCGTTGAAGATGGTTCCGGTGGGTGTGCCGGTGGGAAAGGTCTTGCTGTTGGGATCGGCCTTGGGGATGGTGACGATCAGAGACTGTTTGGCGCCAGCTCCGTTGTAGAGGGTGCTGAGTCCGGAGCCATTGTCGGAGACCCACCAGGGGCTGTTGCTGCTGCGGGAGAGTCCCCAGGGGTTGATGAGGGTGGGGTCGGTGACGGGTGCGATGCCTGCGGCGTTAGCGACCAGGTTGACTTGTGTGTAGTTTTGACCGAAGGCTGCTGTCGCAAACGACAGGGCCAATGAGATGCGTGTGGCAGTGTGAATAAAGTTCTTCATCCGACTTCTCCTGATGCGGTAAGTCCCTGCGATTATTTACGTCCCGGAGCGACGGGCGGCTCCGGCAGACGCGGATCGTGCTGCATGCGGGGAGATCTGCAGTGTTCATCCATATCGGGAAGAACACGCTCGCTTTGCGGATATTCCCGATGGAATTTGAGGGTAGCGTCCGCGGGGAGTTTCGATGTCGCAAAAATGTCAGAGACGTGTCATCTCTCGGCACTAATTTGCGAATCGAATTTGGTTGCTCAGAAGTGTGTTGCAGGGAGAAGAATTTTTTCTATCGAAAGCCAAAATGCAGATGGCGGCTACCTTCTCGAGATAGCCGCCATCTGCTGATGAGACGTGTGAGGTTAATTCGAGAGGATGGTTCCTGGACGTACTAGAGTTGGGGCACGAAGTTTGGTTTTGGGCAGATCGGTTGAGGTTTTTAAACTGACGAGTTTTTTGTTGGAGTCTACGGGGAAGGTGGCGACGTAGGTGTTGGCGATGTCGTTCTGAAACTGTTTGAGATATGGGGCCATGGAGACGGGGTTCTGACCGGTGCTTTGGTAGAGGGAGAGACCGCCGGTTCCTTCTGCTAGTTCAGCCAGGTAATTTTGGCCGCTGAAGCTGCCACGGCCACGACCGAATCCGGCATCGTTGAAGAAGATGGAGTAGACGGGAACGCCTGCGCGCTGTGCATCGGCGACCGTGGCGTCAACGTACGGGCTGTTCTGATTGAGCGGGCTGGTGCTGCCGTTATAGGGGTCGACGCCGTTGGTGATCATGAGGACGAAGCGTGGTTTGTGTACGGGGCCTTCTCCGCGCCGAATCGGGTTGACCTCATTCTCGGCGCGACCGGGCCAGTTCTTCACGAACTCAGAGAGGCAGAAGTAGGGGCTGGCGCTTGAGCCGGGAATGCCACTGGGTATGCGGATTCCCTGGGCTACGCCTGCGAGGTTGGAGGTGAAGCCTGAAGCGCCCGTGCCAGGGAAAACCGTGCCGTTCTGCATGTAGCCGACATAGACTTCGGTGCCTGCAGGGAGGCCGGTGATGAAGGCGCGGAGATTGTTCATCTCGCGTGCGACGCTGGTACGCAGGCCGTCGTCGATCAGGAGCGCGACCTGTGCACCGCCGGGCGGAATGGCGGTGAGGTTCGCAAGTTGGGTGGCGCGGTTGTCTACCTTGATCGTGAGGTTGCTTGCGGCGGGACGAACGGGATTTTTCGAATCGAATGCGACGAGAGCCTGGGTGGCAGTGAGGCCCTCCTGGGCGTTTGCTGCCGTTGCTGCGAGGAGAGTAAGTGCAAGGAGATATCGGGTCATTTTTGTTTCCCTTCGGTGATTTAGACGGTCCAGCGGGGCTCCGTGATTCAGAGAGCACAAGAACATACAAGATAGAAACACCGAAGAGACAAAGTTAGTTGTCACCGCCGATGCGGATCTTCATTCCGGCGCGGATCGTGAAAGGCAGACCGGGATAGCCAATGGGACCAATGTGTTGCTGGCTGAGAAGATTGTCGAGCTGCGTGAAGGCGGTGACGTGGCGGGTGGCGTAGTAGAGGATGTTGAGGTCAAGCTTGGCGTAGCCGAAGTCGAGATCGCGGTTGGGGAGCAGGAGCGTGTTGCCGCCGTTGCGATCGTTGTGGAGTTGGAAGGTGGAGTCGTCGCTGCGGCTGGCGAACGCGCCGCTGATGGCGGCGGAGATTTTTTTGGATGTGTATTGAACGGCGAAATAGCCTGTGTCGGGAGGCAGGCGGAAGGGACGGTTGCCGACGATGGGCGACAGAGCGCCTATGGGTATGCCAGGGAGCTCGGGGTTGAAGGTGGGTGCGACGTTGTCGGAGGTGAAGGACTGCTCGACCTGGGAGTTGAGGTAGGCGTATCCGCCGCGGAGGAAGAGGCGAGCGAATGGCTGGTATTGCAGCTCGGCCTCATAGCCTCGGGCGATGTAGGCGAGAGAGTTCAGTGAGGCGCCGGGTATCTGGAGAGCGATGTTGGCAGGGATGCCGAAGAATTCTTCGAGGCCATTGGGAGCGAGGCTTTCGATCTGATGGCTGAACTGGTTGTGGAAGTAGTCGGCTTTGAGGATGAGCTTCTGACCGACGATGCTCTGGTCGAAGCCGAGGTCGAAGGTGCGGGAACGCTCGGCGGAGATTGGGCGGATGTTGTAGGTGGCGATTGCGGATTCGTTGCCCGTTTGATCGAGAAGGGTGGAGAGGCTGGTGAATTGATCGTCGAGGGTGGGCTCCTGAACACCGGTGGCGCCGTTTGCTCGAAGGACGGTGCCGCGAAAGAAGTCGTTGCCTTGAGGAGCGGCAATGTAGGTGAGGCCGAAACGCGGTGTGCCTTCGGTGCCGTAGAGGTGATTGCGTTCGATGGCTCCGCCGAAGGAATAGAAGACTCGGTGGTTGAAGTCGCCGTGGAGTTGGAATGTGTACTGATAGTTAGTGCGGTCGGCCTGCTGGTTGAAGCCGGAAGTGGGGTTGTAGAGGCGACCACGCTCGTCTTCGTAGTGGAAGCCGAAGAGGGTGCCGATGCGGAAGGGAAAGATGTAGTCGGTCTGGGAGTAGAACTCGTCGCGGTTGTGGACGTTGTCGAGGGTGGGTGAGATGAAGGCGGCCTGACCGGTGGCGGTGTAGCCGTTCGCTCCGCGGAGGGTGACGATGTCGCCGTAGTTGACCGTGGGTTCGGCGACTCCGTCGATGACGACGGTGGATTGATCGAACTGCTGCTCTTGTTCGCGCTTGCGCGCGATGCCGTAGCGGGCGAGGTTGTGCCAGTTCCCTCCCAGGACATTTTCGATCGTGAGACCGGAGTAGAGATCCTGGTCGGCGTGTTTGCCGGAGGCGGAGAAGCCGTAGATGTCATGCGCCTGGGGGAGGCCCACGGCGGAGTCGGCGTTGTGAATGGTAAAGCGGGCCGAAGTATTGGAGAGGATGTTGTAGCCGATGTTGGCGGCGCTGGTGATGAGATGGTATTGATCGAGCGGGAGGGCGTTAGAGGTGTTGAAGCGGCTGAAGGCGGCCTGGTAGTCGAGCCTGCTAAAGGCGCCGGAAAGGATGGCTTCGTTGCGGTAGGTGCGGAAGTTTCCGGCGTCGCCTGTGTAGTTGACGGTGGGGCTGAGGAAGTTGCTGCGAGTGGTGGCAAGGTTAACGACGGACGCTTCGGCACCGGTGCCATAGAAGGCGCTGTTGGCTCCGCGATAGATCTCGGGACCGTTGAGGGAGGTGGTGGAGACGGTGCTGAAGTCGAAGTTGCCGCCTATGTCAGTGGCGGGGATGGTATCGATGAGGATTTTGTTGGCGTCGGAGGGACCGCCACGTACATAGAGGGTGATGGGACCGCCGGCCTGGCCTGTCTGGACAGCGTTAGTGCCGGGAACCTGGCGGAGGCCGTTGAGCAGATTGACTTCGGTATCGAGGTCTTTTTGCGGCATGAGGGTGATGGCTGCGGGGACCTGCTCGATGGGCGTGGAGACGCCGGAGGCTGTGATGGCGAGCTGTGGAGTGACCTTGGAGTACTCCATGACAATACCGCGGGTTACGACAGAGGTGCGGCCACCGTAGAAGGCGTCGCTGATGCTGGGTGTGAACGGCGCTTCTGCGGAGAGAAGGACGAAGCGGCCGGAGAGGGAGCTGCGGATCTCGTAGGTCCCGTCCATGAGAGACATGGTGAAGGCGATGACACGCTTTCCCTGGACGAGTTGGATACGAGCGTTGCCGAGAGGGGCGCCGAGTGGAGTGGTCACGGTGCCTCGGACGACTACAGCGTGGGCAGGTAAGGCGATGAGAACCGCGGCGATGAGGGCGAGAAGTTGTTTGATCGAGCCGCGAGACGCCGGAAGAAGCATGTTTCGATTGTAAGTTGCTGGTGAGAACTCATCTGGCAGGAGCTGAAAGGGAAAGCAGATCGCCGCGGGGTCATGACAAAGAACTCATGGTGACAAGAAGCGTCATTTTATGGGATGAGGAGGATTTTGCCTGTGGTTCGGCGGGACTCGAGGTCGCGATGGGCCTGGGCGGCGTCGGCGAGTGGGTAGACGTGTTCGACGCGTAGCCTTAGTGTGCCGTTTGCGATTGCATCGAAGACATCGTTTGCGCGGGTTTCGAGATCGGCGCGGGTCGCGATGTAGTCCTTGAGGGTTGGGCGGGTGATGAAGAGGGAGCCCATGGTGGAGAGGCGGATGAGATCGAAGGGTGGGACGGCTCCGCTGGATCCGCCGAAGAGAACCATGACGCCTCGGGGACGAAGGCATTGGAGAGACTGCTCGAAGGTGGTTTTGCCGACGGAGTCGTAGACGACGGGAAGTCCTTTGTTGCCGGTCAGGATTTTGACCTTTGCGGCGAAGTCTTCCTGGGTGTAGAAGATGATCTCGTCGGCCCCGGCGGCGCGTGCGAGGGTGGCTTTTTCTTCGGTGGAGACGGTGGTGATAACGCGGGCACCTAAGGCTTTCGCCAGCTGAATGAAGAGGAGGCCAGTACCGCCTGCGCCGGCGTGGATGAGGACTTCGTCGCCGGATTGAACGGGATAGGCGGCGCGCAGGAGATAGTCGGCGGTCATGCCCTGGAGGATCGCAGCGGCGGCTTGCTGGGTGGTGACGCCATTGGGGATGGCTACGAGACGGGCTGCGGGAGCTACGGCTAGCTGGGCGTAGGTGCCGGGGATGAGGCACCACGCTACGCGGTCGCCGGGTTGGAAGGTGGTGACGTCGGAGGCGACAGAGACGATGGTGCCGGCGGCTTCCTGACCGAGGGTGTAGGGGAGTTTCGCGGGGTAGCGGCCCTCGCGGAAGTAGGTGTCGATGAAGTTGACGCCGGAGGCTTCGATGCGGATGAGGGCTTCGCCGGGGCCTGGGGTTGGCATGGGGAGGTCGGCGAGGGTGAGAACGTCGGCGGCTCCGGTGGTGAGGATCTGGATGGCTTGCATGGCTGGTTCAGGGTACAACATGGCGAGAGATTGTCTGGAAGTTTTCAGACTCACATCGTTTTGGAGCGAGCCGATGGCTTTGTTCATCTAAACTTGATATATCAGATTCGGGCTGCTGCTTACGCCGGTAAGGCCTTAGTAACCGAGTGGTGATTTTAGAGTCGAACTTTGAAGAGGATGTGAAAGAAGATTATGTCCAGCCGTCAGTCTTTGCCGATCGCGATTTATTATGAGCAGCCAATCTGGTTCAAGCTTTTGTTTGAGGAGCTGGATCGTCGTGGTGCGAACTACGTGAAGCTGAGTGCGGTGGAACATAGTTATGGGCCGGCGGATCATCCGGAGGAGAAGTACGCGGTGGTGCTGAACAAGATGAGCCCCTCGGCGTGGAATCGTGGGCATGGGGATCAGATCTTCTATACGCTCGGGTATTTGGAGCATCTGGAGAAGCGTGGCGTTCGCGTGGTGAATGGAGTCAGGGCTTTTCGGAGCGAGCTGTCGAAGGCGGCGCAGCTTTCGATGCTGGAGGCGCTGGGGATGGGGTATCCGAAGGCGCGGGTGATTCATCGGGCTTCGCAGGCGAGTGCAGCGGCGGAGGGTTTGCGCTTCCCTGTTGTGGTGAAGCCGAATATTGGCGGCAGTGGAAGCGGCGTGGTGAAGTTCCAGACGAAAGAGCATCTGGCGGAAGCTTCGGCTACCGAGGACGGACTGATGCTCGGGATGGATTCGACGGGGTTGGTGCAGGAGTTTGTGCCGGCACGTGGGTCGTACATCGTTCGCGTTGAGGTGTTGAACGGAAAGTTTTTGTACGCGATTAAGATACATATTACGGGCGAGACGTTTGACCTTTGCCCAGCCGATATCTGCAAGACGCCGCTGGGGGTCGAGTTGGATCGTGCAGCTTGCCCGATCGATGCCGCTAAAGATGGGCTGGCGGTTGAGGCCTTCGATGCGCCGCCTGAGGTGATTGCGGAGGTGGAGCGACTAATGGCTGCGGCGGGAATTGAGCTGGGCGGAGTGGAGTTTATGATCGATGATCGAGATGGAGTGAGGATGTACTACGACATCAATGCGCTCTCGAACTTTGTCGCGGATGGGCCGAAGGTGGTGGGGTTTGATCCGTTCGTGAAGCTGGCGGATTGGCTGGAGGCTGAGGCGAAGATCGTCAATGAGCGTCGGGCCGGTGTGCGGGAGTTTGCCGAGGTGGGGCGGTGAGTCAAAAGGCAAAAGCAGGGATGCGATACGGTTTCTGGTTGCCTGTATTTGGGGGCTGGCTGCGCAACGTCGATGACGAGAAGATGGCTGCGAGCTGGGAGTATGTGCGCGACCTGGCGAAGAAGGCCGAGACGATTGGCTACGATCTGACGTTGATCGCCGAGCTGAACCTGAACGACATTAAGGGTGTGGACGCTCCTTCGCTCGATGCGTGGTCGACTACGGCGGCGTTGGCTGCGGTGACGGAAAAATTGGAGTTGATGGTTGCGGTGCGACCTACGTTTCATAATCCGGCGTTGCTGGCGAAGCAGGCCGCGACGGTCGATCAGATGTCGCGTGGGCGGCTGACACTGAATGTGGTCTCGAGCTGGTGGAAGGATGAGGCGACCAAGTACGGCGTTCACTTCGATGAGCATGATGACCGTTATGCGCGGACGTCGGAGTGGCTCGACGTTGTCGATGGGTGTTGGAAGACGCAGGGATTTTCTTATAAGGGCACGTACTACGATGTGCGGGAGAACGTGCTCTCGCCCAAGCCGGTGAGCAAGCCGCGACCTACGCTGTATGCGGGGGGCGAGTCGGAGACGGCGAAGAACCTGATCGCCGCGAAGTGCGATGCTTACCTGATGCATGGCGATGCGCCCGAGGCCGTGGAGAAGAAGATTGCCGATATGCGTGAGCGGCGGGAGAAGCTGGGGCTGGGGCCGATGACGTTTGGCGTGGCTGGGTATGCGATTGTGCGGGACTCGGAAGCTGAGGCGCTGCGCGAGGTGGAGCGGATCACGGATGTGAAGCAGTCGGCGCGCGGGTATGCGAACTATGAGCAGTGGGTGACGGGTTCCAACCTGCAGACAGAGATTTCACTGAAGGATTATTCGGTGTCGAATCGCGGGCTGCGGTGCGGGTTCGTGGGGACGCCGGAGCAGGTGTCGGAGCGGATGGAAGAGTTTGCCGCGGTGGGAGTGGATCTGGTGTTGCTGCAGTCTAGTCCGCAGGTGGAGGAGATGGAGCGGTTTGGGGCACAGGTGATCCGCAATACAGGAGGGGCGACGGCTTAGCTTTCATTGTCTGGTTTTCGCGTTGAGGAGCGTTCGTCTTGCGGCGGGCGCTCTTTTCTTTTGCGTGAAACGGAATGTACCGGAAAGGTTAATTCTTCGCGAGGGTGGCGGCTGGCTGGTCGTTACGGGGAAGGTTATGCTTTGCTATGCTGCTTCGTTCCCTCTTGCTGACCTTCGTATTTGTGTGCGGTCTTTTTGCGCAGGATCCCCCTGATTGGACCGCTCCCCACGAGCCTTTTCGTATCGTCGGCAATGTGTACTACGTGGGGGGCAAAGACCTGGCATCGTATCTGATCACGACGCCGGAGGGACACATTCTGATCAATAGCGATGTGCCGAAAGACATTCCGCAGATCAAGAAGAGTGTTGAAGCGCTGGGGTTCAAGTTCAGCGATGTGAAGATTTTGCTGGTCAGCCATGCACATCGGGATCATTGTGGCGGAAGCAAGCTGCTGAAAGAGCTGACGGGCGCGAAGTATATGGTGATGGACCGGGATGTGCCGGTGGTGGAGTCGGGTGGGAAGTTGGACTTTCAGTATGGCAAAAGATCGGAGAACTGGTATCCCGCTGCGAAGGTCGATCGAGTGCTGCACGATGGAGATGAGGTTCGGCTTGGGGATGTTGTGTTGGTCGCGCACCTGACGCCGGGGCATACCAAGGGGTGCACTACCTGGACCATGAAGGTGCGGGAGGCGAGTAAGGTTTATACCGTTGTGATCATTGGGGGCCCGAATGTAAATCCGGGATACAAGCTGGTGAAGAGCAGCGTGTATCCGACAATGGCGCAAGACTATGAGTTGACGTTTCGGACGCTGAAGTCGTTGCCGTGCGATGTGTTTCTGGGAGCGCATGCGGGCTTTTTTGATATGGATGAGAAGTTCGCGCGGATGAAGGCAGGCGACGCGAATGCGTTTGTCGATCCTGCGGGGTACAAAGCTTATGTTGCGGATCGGCAGCAGGCGTTTCGGACGGAGTTAGCCAAGCAGTCGGGCAGCAAGAATTGAATGTATCGTCGAGGCGAAAAGTGAGTGAATGGGCGGAGAGCCAAAGAGTGGGCGCGATACTGCGGGCGGGGAGCATCGCCGGGATTCTGCTGACGGCTGGTTGTCACTCGGGGGAGCGAAGGAGTTCCCTGCTGGAAGGCCTAACAAGCGCTGCGCAGACAAAGGCTTCCAATCTTGGGCCCAATCATCTGGCGGCTGAAGGTTTGGCTACGATTACGGCCGCGTGCGAGAAACAAACTTTTGAAAATGCACGCAGTGGCTTGATTGTGAGCCAGACAGGATTGCATGAAGATGTGTTTGCGCTCCGGGATCGCAGATCGTACGCTTCCATCGCATTCAGCATGGATGATGCACTAAAGCTTGAAGAGGTATTGCGTAACCAGTTGAAAGAGAACAAGCAACCGTGGGAGCAGAGCGAATGCGTTCAGCAGTTTGAAGGGTATCTGGAGACGCTGACAGATCCATTGGTAGAGCAGGACAAGCTGGCCAAGGAACTCGACGCCTCTGCGTTCAAGGATTCGAACAAAGAGGCGCAGGAAGAACTAAGAAGAGAAAAAGAGACGGAGGCGCTAGCCCCCAAAAAATAATGCGGGGCTAGCGGCTACTCGGTTACTGAATGAGGCTCTCTTCGGAGCGCAGGCGAAGGATGCGGTCTACGGCGTAAGGTGCGCGGTGGGCGGCTGTATGAAAGTGCCGTACCTGGAGTTCTCCGAGCAGACCTATACCCATCATCTGGATTCCGGCGAGGATGAGAACGCCGGCAATGACGAAGAGTGGGCCGTGAAGGCTCATAATGTGCTGGCCGGTAACGATTTTGAGAATGAGAAGCCACGCGGACATACCAAAGCCGGCTACCATGCCAAAGGCTCCGATGGTGCCGAAGAAGTGGAGCGGGCGGGTCATGTAGCGCAGCAGGAAGCGAATGGTCAGCAGATCAAAGAAGACGCGGAAGGTGCGAGAGATACCGTAGTGACTTTCGCCGAACTCGCGGGCAGGATTGGAGATTGGAATCTCGCAGATGCTCGCTCCGTACCAAGAGGCGAGGGCTGGGATGAAGCGGTGCATCTCGCCGTAGAGGGGGATGTTCTGGATGACCTCGCGGCGATAGGCCTTGAAGGTGGTGCCGAAGTCGTGGATGTCGACGCCACTGAGGGCGGCCATAAGCCAGTTCGCGGCGCGTGAAGGGATGCGGCGCATGATGAAGTTGTCGCCGCGCTGCGAGCGCCATCCGCTGACAACGTCGTAACCCTCTTCAAGTTTGGCGAGGAAGCTGGGTATTTCGTCGGGATCGTGCTGGAGGTCGCCGTCCATGGCGAGGATGAAATCACCCTGAGCGTGGTCAAAGCCGGCGGCAAGGGCGGAGGTTTGACCGAAGTTGCGGCGGAGCTTAATGACGAGGACTCGGCTATCTACGGCAGCGATCTCTTCCAGCAACCGATAGGTGCGGTCGCGAGAACCGTCGTCAACGAAGACCAGCTCGAAGGTCTCGTTGACGTGCTCCATGACGGCCTTGAGCCGGTCATAAAGTGTGGTGACATTCTCTTCTTCGTTATGGAAGGGTACAACGATCGAATATTTCGGCACTTTTCAATGATACTCCTGTGTTTGTCCTACTTGGATGACGGCAGGAGGACAAAAAGTTCGGAATTTCTTCGATTTTTTCGGCAGGTGTTTTGCGGCGCAGAAGCTATGCTACCGTTTTTTTTCAAGTCCTAGAAGCTGAATCTTAAGACGTAATCCATATTTTGAGGTTTGCCCAGGTAGGAACCTGCGACGAACTCGGCCTGTTGGGCAGCCTCGGTGGCCGCCTCAGCCAAGACGGGGTCGCCGAGCTCGACTCTAACCTCGCCGACTTTGCCATCTGGGAGTACGTCGACGATGAGACGTACCTGGCCGTGAGTTCTATGGCAGGACTTCCCTGACCTGCAGTCAGGATTTGGGATGCTGATCAGCCTGGGCGGCACTACCGACGGCATGCTTTGAGCCTGAAGCGTCATAGTGACGGGCGCTACAAGAAAGATCACGAGAGGAGCCCAGGCTGGACGCATGGCTCATCGTCTCACGAGTTGGCTTGCGTGGAACGCTCATTTTTTGCTTCCGTGGGCTGACTCACGTTAGACGATTATCATCCTTACCTGCTTTCGCTGAAACTCCTCGACCAGTTTTGGATCGACGCTATCGTCTGTAATGATGGTATGCAGATCGGTGGTGGCGCAGACCTTGGTCGGGGTGAAAATGCCGAGTTTGCTTGCATCGGCGACGGCAATTACCTGCTTGGCGTGCTTCACCATCTCCCCGAGAATCAAGGCTTCTTCGGATTCGATGACGGTGAGACCGTGCTCCGGGTGGATACCACACGCGCCCATGAAGACTTTGTCGAAGAATAGTCGCTGCAACGAGTCGAAGGCTGTTGCACCGACCATTGAAAAAGCGCCCGGCCAGCGGATGGAGCCTCCGGTAAGGGTGACGCGAGCGTTTGGGAGGCTGGAAAACTCCATCCCGATGTTGACCGCGTTTGTGACGATGTGGATGCCCTCGCGATGCCGGAGGCTGCGGGCCACCTGTGTCGTGGTGGTGCCGGGTGAGAGCGCGATGGTGTCGCCCTCGTTGACCATCTCCGCCGCAGCGATGGCGATGCGTCGCTTTTCGTTGGCAAATCGCTCTTCGCGCAGGGGAAACGCGGCGTCAAAGCGGAACGGCTCGTAGGTCATCTTGCCGGCCAGTTCGACGCTGCCGTGGGTGCGGTTTACCAGACCGCGCTGGGCGAGTTTGATCAGGTCGCGTCGAACGCTGGCAGGGGAGGCGTCAATCGTGGTGGCCAAATCTTCAACGCAGCTCTGGCCTTTCTGCAGTAGGAGATGAAGTATCTGGTTTGCGCGATCCTGGGTTTTCTGGGCCATGTCCTGTCCATTCTAATCACGCACAAATCTGCAAATAATTGATTATGTGGCAGACCTGCGGTTCTATTTTGAGTATTTGGACTATTTTTCTTCAGAATTGTGAAAGTTCTGTTGACAAATGGTTACATAGATTTCTATGCTCTACCAACAATTTGATTTTTCTGACCGCACTAACCGAATCTTCGGCAAAGGCCAGCCGTAATGTGTAGTGCGGATCTTCCTATCTCCCACAGACACCCTGGAGTCGTTCAAAAATGAATAAGGCAGCGCAAAAGATGAAGTTTCTCAAACGTATCTCCGGGATTGTGCTCGCCCTGGCAGTAGTTTTCTGTGCGCCGGGTCTGCTTGCGCAGACGGTCACCGGGACAGTCACCGGCGTGATAACCGACCCGAGTGGTGCTGTGGTCGGTGGAGCGGTCGTCACTGCTCACAACTCGGACACCGGCGTGGACTCAAAAGTGACAACTAATGCGTCGGGACTCTATCGAATTCAGTTTCTGCCCATCGGCCGCTATGAAGTGACGGTGGAAGCAAAGGGGTTTGATAAAGAGACGATTCCAGCGTTTCAACTCGAGGTGCTGCAGACTACTACATTCAATGTCACGCTTACAGTAGGATCCTCGGCGGAGGTGGTGAACGTATCCGAAGCGGCGCCGATTCTGAATACCAGTGACGCCACTTTGAGCGGAACCTTTACGTCGAATACGATTCAGAACTTCCCCTTGAATGGTCTGGATTTTTCAGCGCTGACCCTCTATGTCCCTGGCTCTGTGAGCACAGTAGGAACTTCCGGCACGACCAGCATCGAGCGCAGCACTCAGTCCACCGATTCAATCAACCTTAACGGCAACCGCGCGCAGGCGAACAACTACACGTTGGATGGAATCGATCTGAACGAGACGTTCAATAACCTGATCGCGTACAGCCCCGCACCTGAAGCTCTGCAGGAGATCAAGGTATTGACGGCGAACTCGCCGGCAGACTACGGCAACGTCAATGGCGCCGGCGTGGTCAGCATTCTCAAGAGCGGAACGAATCAGTTTCACGGTTCGGTGTATGGCTACGTGCAGGACTACAAGCTCAATGCCAACTCGTGGACCAACAATCACGCGGACCCGATCATCCACACCAATCCTTTCTCCCAATCTCAGTTCGGGGGCACGTTTGGTGGTCCAATCAAGCGCGACAAACTATTCTTCTTCGTCGACTATCTCGGTTCGCGATTCCACCAGGGAGGAACTGCCCAGGCGAGCGTCTTTACTCAGGCTATGCGCAGCGGGGACTTTTCTGCTTTGCTCAGCAGCTCCAATCCGATTCAACTGTTCGATTCGCAAAACGGCTTTACCCCGTATGTTGGGAATAAGGGCGTTCCGATCAACAATCCGGTTGCGAAGTATCTCTTTGCTCATCCAGAGGTCTACCCTTTGCCAAACGCGACACCGTCAGACGGAATCGCGGCAAATGATCTGCAAGGCCCACAGAGAACGTTCCGAGCCAACAACCAGGGAGATATCAAGATCGAGTACACCCCGAACGCAGCGGACAAACTCAGCGCGTTTTATTCAAAATCAGATGCTTATGATGGTGCGACCTCGGTTCTGCCTGTCTCGTTTCCAAACGGAAGCACATTCCCGTCGCAGCTTGGCGGACTCACTTGGGTTCACATCTTCTCTGCGTCGATTGTGAACTCAGCGCGCATCGGCTATACGCGCGTGAATTGGAACCAGGGACTACCAATCGATGGAACAGGTCAGTTTGGCACCAATGGTGATGCGGTTGTCGGCATCACCTTTCCCAATCAGGCCTATCAGGGCTTTACCGCGCAAAATCTCCAGAACAGCACTTTGAGCACACTCGGCAACCAAGCTTCGAACAATGGAAGCCTGACGGATAACACTTTCAGCTATATCGATAACCTGACATGGCAACATGGCAAGAGTACGTACAGCATGGGTGTGCAGGCGCTTCGTTATCAAAATAACTACCCTACCAGCAACAACAATGGTTTCCTTGGATCACAAACCTATAGTGGTGCCTTCACCAGCAATCCTTCGCTGTCTAACGCAGGCGGTTACAGTGGTGCGGACTTCCTGCTTGACCGAGTGAGCACGGCAGCCGCCACGCTTTCCAGCGTCAATGTCGGACAGCGGCAGTGGCGCATAGCCGGATTCTTCGGCGATGACTACAAGGCGACACCGCGGCTGACCTTGAACGCCGGCTTGCGCTACGAATTTGATCAGCCCTGGATCGAATCCAACAACAAGACGGGCAACATCGATATCGCTACGGGTCAGGTGATCTACGCAAGCAAGATTCCCACGGGTGCGCCCGTTGGCTCCGGACTATGCAGCAATCGTGCATGCTATGACGCTAACTACCGCCAGTTCATGCCACGCTTCGGCTTTGCTTATCAGGCGACGGATCGCTTTGTCATTCGCGGTGGTTATGGCGCGACCAGCTTCTTTGAAGGTAACTCCTCCAACCAGCGCCTGACCTCGATCACTCCCTTCATTCAGGCCGTCAATGTCAACGTGGTGACGCCGACGCCTGGCAATCCGGGAGCTCCGCGAACGGCAGAGCAGGGATTCAGCGGCAGTGCGATTACAGGGACCGGAACCTTCAACGTGTACCCGCACAATATTCAACCGGCTTACGTGCAGGAGTTCAATCTCACGGCAGAGTATGCGGTGACGCGCTCCTTATCGCTGCAGGTCGGTTATGTCGGCGAAATAGGTCAGCACATCGAAGACTACGGGAACCTCAACCAGTGGTTGGTGAACGGAGATCCGACCTCAGCGCCCTACTACAACAACCAGTTCATCGGTATCAATGCGATAGATCCGACGGTCAGCATCGGCTCTGGTAACTTGCTGATCACAGAGTCACGTGCAGCATCGAACTACCAGGCGCTTCAGACTATTCTTCGTCAGCGCACCAGTCATGGGTTGGAGTTCACCGTGAACTACTCCTACGGCAAGGCTCTGACTAACAGTGCCGGCAACTACGCCGTAAATACCTCCGGCGCTTCCAACTTCGGTCAGGGCGCCTTTCAGAACTACTACGACTCCGCCGCGGACTGGGGTCCCGCCGCATACGATGTGCGCCACAACTTGAGTGGCACGGGCGTCTATTCCCTGCCCTTTGGCCACGGGAAGCAGTATCTGTCTGGAGTCAACCGTGCGGTGGACGAGGCGATTGGAGGCTGGAAGATCTCGACGGCAGCCGTGGCTTACAGTGGATTTCCCGAGACGATCCTTGGGCCTGGGAACAACTCCAACAGCGATGGCAATGCGCGACCAAATCAGTACCGTGCTCTGAAGATCGTGAACCGCAGTATCGATCACTGGTATGGAACTGATCCTTCGGCGACTCCCTGCACCACTCCTGGGGTGGATAACGGCCTGTGCGCCTTTGGAGCACCTGCCCCCAACACCTTCGGCGATGCAAGAAACGGCAACACACGCAGTCCACGATATCTGAACGTCGACATGTCGGCCTTCAAGGACTTCGCCATCGTCCGTGAGCAGACTCTCGGGTTCCGGTTTGATGCTTTCAACGCATTCAACATCGTCAGCTACGGCAATCCAGATACCAACATTGGCGATTCCAACTTTGGCAATATCTCAAATCAGGGAACCGCTAATGGGCTTCAGCAGGCCGTTCGTTCCACGGAACGCCGACTGCAGTTCTCCGCAAACTATCGCTTCTAGGACGGCTTGAACAGTCCTCGGATATTGGCCAACACCAGTATCAACATCACAAGGGCAGGGCTTCCGCTCTGCCCTTGTCACTTGCTGGCTGGTGTTTCAGAAATACGGGTCGCTGCACACGATGTGGCAACACCATCGCGATTAGGAACAAATATCCTGTCTCGGTTGCTGCTATCTTTTTGAAGTTGCGGAAAGAAGAGGAATCGGCTTGGCGTTCTATCTTGCACTGGATGTTGGCGGCACAAAGACGGAATATGTTTTGGCAGATGACACCCGCGAACTCGCACGAGTACGTGGGGGCACGATCAAACGCATGCGCACCGACGCAAGCACGGCAAAGGAGAACTTCGAGAAGGCTCTTGCTGAGTTGGCCGCGATGACCGGTATCTCTCTGGGGTCTGTCACTCGGAGCTGTGTCGGTGCAGCGGGCGTCACGGTCGCGTTGGTGACCGACTGGATACGCGAAGCCTTCGCCGAACGCGTCGGTGGCTCGCTCATATTGGTGGGGGATGTGGAGATTGCGCTCGACGCTGCTTTTTTCGGTGGACCGGGCGTGCTTGTAATGGCCGGTACGGGGTCAAACGTCGCTGGACGCACTATCGCGGGCGATCTGACCACAGCCGGCGGATGGGGCCCCGCACTGGCTGACCAGGGCTCAGGCAGCAGGATCGGCCATCAGGCGCTACGCGATACTTTTTTTGCCATCGACGAAGACCGTACGACTGCACTGCTCCCGGCGATTCTTGAACTGTGGCAGCTTCCCGATCTCGAATCGCTGATCGGATATGCCAACCAGATTCCATCCCCCGACTTTACCCGTCTTGCTCCCCTAGTCGTGAAGTGTGCCGCCGAAGGAGACGCCGTTGCGCAGAATGTTCTCCACCGCGAGGCAGAAGAACTCGCTCACCTTGCGCATCTCGTCATCGAGCGTCTGCGACGGGACACATCCAATGATCGCCCCGAGTGGGTTCCTGAACTGGCGTTCACCGGCAGCATCCTCGAACATGTAGCCCCAATCCGTGAAGGAATCGTCTCTGCTCTGCGACGCGACCACCCATCTCTGAAGGTTCTGCCGGGTACTGTCGATCCCATACTCGGTGCGCTCTGGCGGGCGCGTACCGGCTCGCTTCCCGTAGCGAGCTGATTTCCGGTGGATATTCTCAGAATTGTGATTATTTGGAGTTCAATTTTTCACTTTTTGAAGTTATCCTGTATCTGCAACTCTGGTAGGGCTCGTTAGCGGCTCATTCGCTTCGGGTCGTTGCGTCGACTATTTCCAAGGATCGGACAGCTTTGTGGTTTGTGTAATCTGATGCGCAAAATCATCTTCGAACTCTGTGCAGAGAGTCTTCAGGCCTGCCTCGCCGCGCGCGAAGGCGGTGCCGATCGCATTGAGCTTTGCACTGCCCTCAGCGAAGGGGGGCTTACGCCAAGTCATGGTCTCACGCGTGCTGCGATTCTTCACAGCGGCCTTCCCGTTCACGTCCTGTTGCGACCGCGAAGCGGCGACTTCCACTACAGGGACGATGAGTTCTCCCTGATGCGGGAGGATCTCCTTCACGCGTACAGTCTTGGAGCCAGCGGCTTTGTCCTTGGGATCCTTCGAACCGACGGTACGGTGGACATGGAACGCACACGCGAACTCGTCGAACTCGCTGCGCCACTCGAAATCACCTTTCATCGCGCTATCGACTACACCATCTCACTAGAGCAGGCTCTCGAAGACGTCATTGCCACCGGCTGCAAGCGCGTTCTTACCTCCGGCGGCGAACCCGATGTGCTGGCGGGAGCAGACAAGCTTGCGCGGTTGGTCCATATCGCTGACGGAAGAATTGATATAGCTGTTGGTGGAGGTCTCCGCATCAAGGACGCCGCAGCCCTGGCTCGGGCTACCGGTGCCAGCCACTTCCATGGTTCTCTGCGGCGGAGCGAAGCCAGCAAGATGCAACACGAGCGGCGCTGGGTGCTGGAAGATCCAGATTCGCTCGACGGCACCTCGCGCTTCGTCGTGGACGCGGGCGATGTGCGGACTATGATCGGGAATCTGCGTAGTTCATGAACTACTGGTCACATTCGACGCGGATCAATGCGGGTTGCAAGCGACCTGGATACTAATCCGGAAGGCCTCTAACTTTGCAAATGGAGCAGCAGCGACGGTGCTCGATAAGAATCTCCCTGGCTACGGCGTGTTCGCGCTTTACCGTCTGCAACCTTGCCTCGCGGACTAGACGCGGTGATGCGTCTGGAGAGGTACTATCGAGATCGTTCTCGGCGGCGAGAAGTGTTTTGGTAGCTTCTTCATACTGCCGTTCGATTCTGTAGCATTCAGGGTTCGACATGAGTAAGCCTAAAACGTCAGTGTCCTTTCAGCGATTGTCCGTCTCCTTGCATTCACGCTTCCATGCGAGGATGGCGAGGAAGACCCTTCGTCATGCGTCACAATGATAGGTGCGCCCTCGCAAGAACGCGAGGACAGTCGCTTCTGGAGCCGCCAAAAGAGCGGAACGAGACCCGTTCACCGCGTGGCCTTTGTTGTAGCTGGGATGGTTCTAGAGAAATAAGTGGTGGGCAGTGAGGGACTCGAACTAACTACCTAACTCCAGTGTTGTGATCAAGATACGTTTTATTTTCTAAAGAGTACCCCCACAACTACCCCCTTTTCAAACGCAGGTGCCTTCTCTGCGCATCAAGACGTGACGACTCGAATAATCTGTAACGTAGACAGACACATATAGATTCCTCCGATCAGTGGACTCAAGCGCAGAGGCTGTGTTGGCGGTGTGCCTGTCAAGCCCATTATTTTTGCTGTTCCATATCTCCTAATAATTCTCGTTCTGTCTAAAATTGCCCGTTTCTTCTAAGTGAATTGACCCGAAACTGGTGCGTTTTTGCTGAAAAACGTACACCCACACTCGAGCTAAAAATGGCTTCGTCTAGAGTAGCCCAATGACGCACGATGACGGGGTCTACCGATGATCGCAGAACAACAGAATCTTAGCTTCTTGCGCCTTCCCGCAGTACAGAGAAAGGTGCCTTACTCGAAGTCATCTATCTACACGATGATTGCTGCGGGGCAGTTTCCTGCCCCATATCGTCTAGGTGGTCGCGCTGTTGCTTGGTTGGAGCGTGACGTCGATGACTTCATCAGACGCCGCTTACAGTCGGAACCAGATATTCCAAAAGCGCCACGTCCACCGGTGCGCACCACGCGAAGTAAATAAAAAAGGGCCGGGCGGTCGAATCCGCTGCGGCTCCGGAGTTTTATGGACAAGGAAACGATAACATCGTCGCATCAGCGGCAGCAGCACGCACTCCAACTAGAGGCCGCCGATGGCGATCATTAGGGCTAAAGGGCTGTACGAAGGAGAGAGATTGCGCGCCTGCACCGATGCAGCGCAACTGCATTGGCCCCGGCTCTACCTTCTCGGCAATGGACATTCGCGTTTCGAACGTGACTACGAGCGCATCATCGCTGTCGTCTATGCGAGCTTTCACACAAAGCCAACTGCTGAAGATGTGCGCGGATGGCTCGGCGAGTATGCTGACAACTTCCTTTTGTTCCTCTACGAGGATGCCGCGACCGGAGCTATGTGGGCGCAATGGATCACCGCACAAGAGAACCTCGCGAATTACAGAACTGCTGAAGACAAGCGAAGCCCGGCACCAGACGAACGAGAGATAGACGCTTACCGCCGGGCCTACATCGACCGCAAAAGATTCAACTCACGGAAAACAAAAGACATTTTAAAACCACTTGAAATCATTGCAAACCATTTTCCGAATCCCCAAATCACTTCTGTTGGAGTAGGAGATGGAGATGGAGTAGGTAGAAACAAAGACAGGGACTCCTCGCCGCCTGCGGCGAGTGAGCCGCTTGCGGCGATAGTACTCAGCAACGTATCGCCTACGGCTCAGTCGGCTGACGCCGACGACTCACTGTCTCTTCATGAGGCTTTAAGTCAGAGCGCATCCAGCTTCAAAGACGAACAACACTGGGAGCTTAGCGCCTATCTGGAATTCTGGAATGCGGCCTGCCCGCGATTCAAACAGGCACATGGGATGACCGATCGTCGCGTTGCGAAGCTACAAGCGCTGATCGGCGACGGAATGACCACGCAGGAATTCATGGAAGCAGTTCGTAAGGTCGCGTCCTCCACTAGCCTCCACCTCAAGCTCTGGAAACCAAATTTCGAGTGGTTTTTGTCGGAAGACAACTGGAGCGACGGGCGATTCGTTTGTGCTTACCTCAACAATTTCTAACGACGCCCAAACAGGAGCGAAGAATGCCAAGTGACGACCGCAAACCGTGGCACGCATTGGTTGAAAAGGCGGTCCGGGCTGCGCAGGATCGTGGAGTACCTTTCACCGTCGAGCAGATGTTGAACGGCGTCGGTCTCTTCTCATGGACGTTGGACCGCGAACAGGCGGTGGTCTATGCGGAGAAGTTGATCGCAGGGACCAGCGCGGGAAACCCAGCCATTGAGCGGCTCAACCGCAAGCCGTATCACGGTGCAGTGGAGCAGGCCGTCGAGATGATGATGCATCGCGGCGGCGAATCGATCTC
>NZ_JACHEB010000010.1 GCF_014201335.1 Tunturiibacter gelidiferens | reverse complement strand
GGTGCAGCAATTTCCTCCGCCGCTATCGAATTAGAGGATACCCACTCCCAGGCAATAGCCCGTACGATCACAGATTCTGCGGGCCGCTACCACTTAACCGTCCCCATTGCAGGAGTCTATCGGCTGACAGTCTCGCAGCCTGGATTCAGGACCGCGATCGTGGAAAACATGACGCTTTTGACGAGCACGAATCTAAGAGACGTGACCCTTCAGCTCGGCCTGGTTAAAGATTCAATTCGCGTAAGCGAAGAACCTGAACTCGCGGCTGACCAAATTGCTACGCAAGGGCCGGTTGGCATTCTCGGCGATCTTCCGGTTCAAGAAACACCGTTCAGCGTTAAGTCGTACACGAGCACATTTCTTGAGAACCGCCAAGCGCTGACGCTGACGGATGCCCTCGACAGTGATGCTTCGATCCTTTCAGCATCGGCCTCCAGTCGTGGGTCGCCTAATGGCGACGTGTTTTTGAGCCGTGGTTTCAAGGGTGTAGCCGTCGCAGTTAACGGACTTTTTGGTCTTTCCGACGATTTGACGAACATGTATTTTGTCGATCGAGTGGATGTCTTCAGCGGTCCCAGCGCATTTGTCATGGGGGCGCCCGAGTCAGTTGGAGGCGTTTTCAACCTCCAACTCAAACGTGCGGATGATCGCCCTTACCTTCTATTGGCATCCGACTTCGTCGGCAAGAGTGTCTATGGGGCACGGATCGACGCTTCACGGAGATTTGCACCGCATAATGCCTTTGGAGCGCGCGCAAACGCCTTATATCGGGAAGGTGAAGGAGAGATCCGGGATTCCCGCCTGTTGATCGAAGGAGCTTCGCTGGGCCTCGACTTCAAATCAAAGGTGGTGCAGCTTTCACTGGATGCCCAGTATCTTCGTAACTACAACAGGGCATTTCAATATGTGCTTATTCCCGTCGCAGAAGTAGTCAGTTTACCTCGTCCCATGCCTACGAACTTGTCGACCCAACCGGTGTGGATGGATGACACCACTTCGCAGAAGGCAATCCTGGGACGAGCAGATGTCAACCTGTCGCCAAAGTGGATAGCAACCGCGGGCTCTGGCTTTTCTCCTTCATCGACCAGCATCCCAGGATATTGTCCGGTGTTGTTACTGGACTACTTTGGAACGATTCTTTGCGAGCAACGCAACCAGCTTACGGATCAGAACAACTACAGCACTGACTTTGGCCTTCGCGGGAAGGTCCATACCGGCGCCGTCTCCCACTCACTCATGATCGGATGGAATCGTGTGCATGATATGGAAAGTTTTGGTGACTTCAATGACTACGGACCTTCGCAACCCTACAACTTGTACACGTCCTACCGTCCAACATCACCAAACTATTCTTTTCCTGCTGTAACCGCAGACTACGTTGTAGACGACGAGAGCACAAAAGGCTGGTATCTAGGCGATACGGCTGGTCTGTTGCACGACAGGCTGCTTCTTACCGGGGGATTTCGCAGAACAATCATGAGGGGCAAGGAGACGTACCGCGGCACCTCGTCTAGCCGATATCACCAGAGTGCGTTCACGCCATCAGCGGCTGCGCTCTTTAAGGCGACCTCCCAGCTCTCGCTCTATGGGAACTTCATTCAGGCCCTTCAGCCGGGTTTCATTGCTCCGCCGGACACAAAGAACGCAGGAGAGATCTTTCCTCCCATCGTCAGCAACCAGGTTGAGGTTGGGGCCAAGTTTCAGGGTCGTGCCTGGATTTCAACAATTGCCCTCTATCGCATCAGCGAGGCAAATGGAGTCGTGAGCACTGCTACGAACCCACCAACTTTCTCTCAAGATGGCCGCCAGGTGAACACCGGGCTTGAAGTCAATTTCGCGGGGGACTTGTTTCGCGGTCTGCATGCGATTCTCTCAGGCAGTTTCATCGATTCCCGGCAGCGATCCACGGGCGATCCGACCATCGAAGGGAAACGCACGGCAAATGTCCCGGCGGCAACGGAACGTATAAATCTGAATTGGGACATTCCCCGCACAAAAGCGCTTGCTTTTGATTGCAACCTGAAGTTTACGGGAGCAGCGGCGTTCGACGCGACCAACAGCTATGACGTCCCAGCTTGGATAAGCGCGGATTTAGGCGTTCGATACTCTTTCCCTAAGGAGAGGCCGTTTACATTCAGGGCTCAAGTGGCAAACGTGTCCAATTCTTCATACTGGATTTCCGTGTTTTCCGGAGGGCTGGCTCCTTCTGGTCCGCGAGTCGTGACTGTCTCGATTTCCAAGTCGTTTTGAAGGGCAGCGGTGCGTTCTTTGAGAGTCAGCTACCAACTGTCCAACGTCGCGTACTGACCCTTAGCACTAATAAACACCCTTTCAAAAACCATAGTCGGAAGAACGCCGTCTTCCCGGGTTGACGGACCCCGTCCCAATGAGTTCAGTGGGACTGCGAAGGAGACCTGGGCAACGACGTGTGGACTAATGCGAAGCGCCATCTCCGGTAGTATTTGGAATCCCTGTTTACCTCCATATACCACTCGAGTGAGAACCGGGTCAGGGTGCTCGCGGCGTTGACCAGAGTGGAGTGCGGCTGCAGCGTTGTAAAGCACAGGCGCGTTACTCCCCGAGTCGAGCCTCAGAAGTATTAAAGGAGTCTCAGAGCCAGATGATCGAACGGCAATGATTAAGGGCCGCGTAAACGGTAAGTCGTCCCCTAGACCAAGTGGAGTGGCGAGACCGATGTGCGCACTTTTGATCGACAACGCCAGGGAATCACCGTCATCGAGGCATAGGAGCTTACGGCGGTTGTCGATCAGCAAATCGAAGTGTTCCAGGAAGTTGTCGCCCAGAATACCCCGAATACGCGGATCTGCAGCTCGCAGGTTGTCAATGTCACCGATAACCGCCAGGGAGTCCGTAACCGAACGATCTCCAGCTCGAAGAAGCCCAAGGTGAACGAATTCGCTCCTGGAGAATGTAGCGACGCCCGCGGAGCCGGTCGTTCCTTCTGCCTTCAGATGCAGTTCTGCGGCAAGGGAAGTTTCCACGGTGCTGATCTGTGCCCCGGTGTCGACCACGAAGTCGTATGGCCCGGAGTAGTTAATCTGAACCGAGACGACTATCAGAGAGCTTTGAATAAGTCGAAGCGGTAAACTGGTCACGTTTGCCGGGCAGCGCGGCTCGGCTCCCATCGCTGGGAGAACCGAGACAGCTAAGACAAGTGAACTTAAGCAACGGGAGAAAGGCATCTGCGCACCCCACGGCCGAGTTGGCCAGGTGCGACTGTCGCTTGTTTTTTCGACATGGTCGTGACGGGGTTCTCACCATTTTCTGAAAGTGAGTGACGGATTTGTGACGGCACATAAGTCCTCTGTTTTCAAATTCGAAGACGTGGAAGTGCGCGAAGGCGAATTCCTTTTAATCAAAGGAACTAAAGCTGTGCCGGTAGAACCCAAGGCATTTCGCGTGCTCATATATCTCCTGCAAAATCCTGGGAGGGTCGTTACCAAGGAAGAAATCCTGGAATCGGTCTGGAACGACTGCGCAGTTTCGGATAACTCGCTTACCAGAAGCATTGCGACTCTGAGGCGTTTGCTGCGCGACGACACCCACGAGCCGCGTTACATCGCCACGGTACCCACAGTGGGATACCGTTTCCTGTGCGCCGTGAAGGTGACCGACGAGGCCGGACAACTTGAGTTGGCTCCAGCGGAGATCGTGGAAATTACAGACCAGAGTCGTTCGAGACGAAGAGTATCCAAGCTCCCGATCGGCGTCACCGCAGTCACTGCCCTTGCGCTCGCGGCCTTCGTCTTCGTCCTGGTTGCGCACCGACAGGGGAGCAAGCTTCCAACATATGGCCCGGAGTCACGATTGACGGCAAGTTCTAAGGAGACTCCGGTTACCAGCTCTTCCATCTCGCCAGATGCCAAGTATCTCGCCTATACGGACAGAACGGGCCTCTTCGTACGTCAATTGGAAGACGGGGAGACTAACCATCTCTTCCTACCGCAATCTCTGGGCCCGGTTCGGGTAGAAAGCTGGTTTCCTGACAGCGCACACCTGCTGGTCTCGTCTTGGGATGGAGGGCCAAATGACCCCCAAAGCCTCTGGAAGGTATCACTGGCCGGTGCAACACCGCCGCGGAAACTGGTCGAGGACGGCGAACTCGCGAGGGTTTCACCTGACGGTGCCCTCATTGCGTTTTTGAGGGTTGCGGACAGCCGCACTGAAATATGGACAATCCGTTCGGACACTGCCGAGGCACACCAAGTACTGACCACTTCCGCAACCGAAGAAGAATACCTGAGCGCGGCGGCGTGGGCGCCGGATAGCCGACGTTTTGCCTATGTCAGAACAACCGTTCACCAGGACGGAAGTGGTGAGCGGAAGATCGAGACGATTGACATCGCCACCCGCAAGGTCAAGCTTGTGCTCTCTGACCCGAACGTTAGACCGTGGCTCACCTGGACGGAGAAGAGTTCACTCGTCTATTCACGTTTTGACGAGACTCCGAACCAGAAAGACATGAACCTCTGGCTGGCACGACTAGACGCTCAAACGGATCAGAAACGGTTTAAAACCCAAATCACGAGTGGTCACGGCTTCCTCGTCGAATTGAGCGCCTCAAGCGATGGGAAAGTCTTGGCCTTCAGAAGGGTCGAGCCTCAAGGTGACGTATATATCGCTGAACTGCGACAGGGTAAGCTTCTGGCGGCACCCGCGCGGCTCACGCGGGAAAATTGGGAGGACGACGCACACTCGTGGACCCGAGACAGCGAAGCTGTTCTTTTTACTTCCGATCGGGACGGTCGCCAGCATATTTACAGGCAGGATATTGATCAGTTAGCCCCCGTCCTATTGGTGGGCGGAGAACATGACCTGGGACTTCCGCGGCTCAGCCCAGAGGGAAGCGACATGCTCTATCTCCAGTACCCCCGGCAGGCTGAAGCATCTCGAGACGTGCAAATCAGAACAATACCATTGTCGGGGGGCACGTCCCGGCTACTTCTCCAGGCGCCGGGAATTTGGAATCACGAGTGTGCCCGACTCCCTTCGTCGGTATGTATCTACAGTTCCGGTTCTCAGAAAGACCTCCGCTTATTCTCCTTTGATTCGAAGACAGGCGCCAAAACAGAGCTCTCTTCGAGCAAATTTAAGAGCACATTGTGGGACAACTGGGGCTTATCCCCTGATGGAAAATATCTTGCTGGATTTAAGCCGATCCCACTACACGATGTTGTGATTCGTATCATTTCGCTCCAGGACGAGTCGGAGAAAAGCATCTCCCTACCGGGGTGGATTGGGCTGAACGGTATGGATTGGGCAGCTGACGGCATGAGCCTTTGGGTGAGCGCATGTACTCAACACAGCTCGCTCTGGGGAGAACCCAATACTTGCACGCTTGTGAACGCGGGCCTCAACGGCAGAATCACACCGCTGATCGACGGCAGAGATATCCACTTCTTCGCAGCCATACCGTCTCCCAACGGAGACCGGCTAGCACTTGACGGCGAGACTGCCGACAATTCGAATGTCTGGATTGTGAGAGCCGATCACTAGGCAATTTCGAGCGACACAGACTCGAAACGGGCCTTCCGACTATCCATACGCGAAAAAGATCGGGTTTGTTGACCTGTCGGCGTAAAACGCCATGTCTGGAAGAGGGAAAGGTCAGCCCGATGATTTTGATAAGGGCCCGGCAAGTGGCCGAATAGTCGGCATCTCGAACAAGTGACTTTGGCAGCTGCCGAAAAACGGTGTTATAGGAAACGACCCTTGCCAACCGGAGTTATTGTGGGTGACGGAAACGTTGCAAAGTATTCGCCCCACCGTTTTGCGCTCCCGACGAAGCCTTATGGAAAGAACCAGCTCACTATTCCTTCTTCTCGACTACCACATTCAGGTGCATAATCGTGGCTCATGCGACTCATTCTGATCCTGTTTGTTCTGGCGTGGACGGTCGCCTCCCTTCCAGAGGAGCAGACTTCACCAGCATCCTCTAACGCCCTCTTCTCGGTGACCAACAACCGCGAAGAGATTATCTCCCTCGCTGGCAAATGGCGATTCCAACCCGGCGACAACCCCAACTTCGCCGAACCCACATTCGATGACTCCGCCTGGATTCTCCTCGACTCCACCAAAAGCTGGTCGAGTCAAGGCTACAAAGGGATGAGCGGCCTTGCCTGGTACCGCTTTCGCATAATCCTCCCTGCCGGCAACGAGCCGATCGCTCTCTACCTCCCGCGGATCAACACCTGCTACCAGGTATTTGCAGACGGCGCGCTGCTAACGACCGTCGGCCGCATGCCACCCAAAGCGTCTACCTACCGCACCCAACCTACTGTCGTTGCTCTGTCAGCTGCCGATCGACCGGCCCCCCACACAGTGACCATCGCGGTGCGCGTCTGGCACAACCCTATCTGGGCAGCTTACGTCGGTGGTGGCCCTAATGGTGAAGGTGAATACGGCAGCTTGAGCCGAATCGCCCCAATGGCCAAGTCCCGCGCCTCTGAGCGCACGTGGAGCTCCAGCATGGACCTCGATATAGCCGTGCTGGAGTTCCTGGCGGGGACCGTCGCCTTCGCCTTGTACCTCTTGCGTCGCTCCGAGCGTGAGTACCTCTGGTTCAGTTTGATGAGCTTGTCGAACGGACTCGGATATCTCATCTCTTTCTACGAAAGTAACAACACCCACCGCATTCACCTCTGGGATGGAATCGGCGGTGCCATCGGCTGCTTCTTCTCCGTCGCCTCTCTCTTCTTCTATCGCAGCCTCCTTAAGGGCCGGACGAATCTGCTCTTCTGGAGTGCGGTTGCAGCGCAGTGCCTCACATATTGCATCACTTGGGCTCTCTTCACCGGGCACATCACCACCCCTCAAATCATTGCAAGCAGTTTCCTGCTGGACCTTCTATCTTTTGCTTGGATCCTTTTGCTTTTGAGTGAACGGCTTAGAGAGCGCCTCCCCGACGCCAGGCTCCTCATCCTTCCCCTCCTGTTATCCATTGGGAACGAGTTCCTCATAACCCTTGCCAACGTTCTAAGTACGCTCGATGTGAAAGAGTTGCCCTACCCCTTTGACATCGTTAAGAGGCCCGTAGAGATCGCCTCCTCCCACTTGGTTGAAGTTCTCTTCCTTCTTGCCATGCTCGCAATTCTGCTCAACCGTTTCAGCCGGACCAGCCGCGAGCACGACCGCACCGCATCCGAACTCGAAGCCGCCCGCTCCCTGCAGCATGTCCTGATCCCGGACAATATTCCCAACATCCCCGGTATGCAAGTCATGACCGCCTATCATCCCGCACAGGAGGTCGGCGGAGACTTCTTCCAGATTCTTCCGCTGCCCCTCGGGGAGACTCTTATCGTCCTCGGTGATGTATCCGGGAAAGGCCTCGGAGCCGCCATGACCGTCTCTCTCATCGTAGGATCCCTTCGCACGCTTGCGGAAACCATCGACTCACCGGCACTTCTACTCGCTGGCCTGAACCGCTGTCTCTACGGCCGCGGTACTGGCTTCACGACATGCATCATCCTGCGAATCGCGCCGGGCAACAGGCTTACCATCTCCAATGCGGGTCATTTGTCTCCATACCTCAATGGCGTAGAAGTGGAAACTGAAGCCAACCTTCCTCTAGGCTTGCTCGAAGTCGGTCTCTTCCACGAGCAACTAATGATCCTGACTTTGGGAGATCGGCTCACTATGCTGACCGATGGTGTGCCGGAGGCAACCAGGAAACGGGAACTTTTCGGCTTCGAACGCACCCAGATCCTAGCAATTCAAGGTGCAGAATTCATTGCGGATGCGGCTCGACGCTTCGGCCAGACGGATGACATCACCGTCTTAACGATTGATCTCCTATCGCACTCTTGAGCAATCTTAAGGTGGACATATATCAAGTCGCTGTCAAAGATCGGGATATTTACCGCTCGCACTGCTCGTGTACTGGTCGCGATTTCTGCCGCGCTTTCTGGGCGTCTGGCTCGCCATCGATGGCTTGGCGTGGTTGATTCTGAGCCTTACGGGCATACTGTTGCCGCAGTACCACGACAAGGTGTTTACCTAAGCTCAACCCGCCTCCTTCGGAGAGGTGGCGTTCATGCTGTGGCTTGTCATCAAGGGCGCCTGGTCGCCAGCGCTGGATGCCACAGGCTTATCGTCGACGATTAGTTAGGATGCACTTCATGGGTTGTCGGCAACTCGGAAACAATCTCCGACGATCCGAACTGGGCTTCAAAAGTTCCCGAGAAACGGGTTTTCGGAGATGACGAGATCGAAGTTACCGAAAATCCGACTTTGCGTGAAATATCAGTTGCTGATTGCTTTGGGTGCTTCATCATCGTCTGTTCGGATTCATCACCATGATCTTTCCTCTAAGGCAACGCCTAAGTGCGCCTCTCGTCGACAGCATCTCGCCTATGGCGCCCCAGAGATGTCGCTTCCCTGAAGGATATACAGGGCGCCTACTGTGGTGCCTTCACTCGGCCAGTTCGAAGTCACGAAGGCTAGCCCGTTCGTTCCCCAGCGAACCATGCGCCACGGAGCCCCGAGCACGTCCGGAATGGTGATCGTATTCAGCAGCGCCTGCGTGTTTAGGTCATAGATATTGAGCGTGTACGAGTTAGCTCCATGCCCAGAGTTGGGAACCGTGGTCAAGGGCGTGAGGACGAAGGCTCGCTTCAATGCTGAGTCCGTGGCGAGCAGGGTACCCTCGCCCGAATCGAACTGACCGACCTGCGCTGGCCCGACTGGGTTTGTAATCACACCCGAGTCGCTGTAAAGCAGCTTGGTTCCCGGATCGAAATGAACCTGCAGCCCGAAGCCGCCCCGATTGAGGCCGTTAGCAGGCGATACGCCGGACGGGGAAACGATAACGCCGTAGATTTCCTGCGGCGAAATACCATTTTGCACTTGACCGTAAAGCGTATTCGCATCCGCGCCCCATACAAGACTGCTGAACTCGACTCCGCTTGTGAAGTAAGAGAGCGTGTTCGGACGAGCAGTAGCGTTGTCATAAATTGCGAGAATGCAGGCGCTGGGCCCAACGTTCGTTATGCCTTCCGATACCGCAATCGTTTGAGGACTGCCGGGAGCTACCTTCATCGCTACAGGAAACGCGCAACTACCCTGCGTGCCAACCGTGCCCGTGACTCCAGCCCCCGTTGGAATCGTGAGATCTAATGAGAAAGACGGCAACGAATACCGCTGAACGATTGCTTGGCCTGAGAAGCCCGCATAGAGATAGCTTCCATCGTCAGAGAGGGCAATGGCGCTCGGTTGGTCGGCAACAGGAATCGTCTGCTGAATAGCAGCCGCGGCCGGGTCGATAACGGCAATAGTGTCGGGTGATACGGGATCGCCTGTCGGAACCGAAACGTAAAGCAGGTTGCGTGCGGCATCCCAGGCAAGATCGCTCCCTGAGACGTTGAGCACTTGCATCTGCGCGTGAGCTCCCAGATTTGGAACCACCGTAAAGCCTATCGCATTAGAACTACCTGTTCCCGGACCGTTGCTGACCGTGAGTAGGCTAGCTACTGGCTGGCTCAGCGCTGTCGCCGGAATCGTGACGACGATCTGAGTATCTGAAATGGAGTCTATCAACAAATTCTGATTGTTCCACGTCACCTGAGAGGCCTGCGTAAAGTCGCGGCCCTTCAACATAACCTGCTTGTACCTCGTAGTGAGATGACGGGAGCGGACCGCAGTTGGGCACAGCGGTATCAGATCGACGACATTCTTCACTACTCGCGTGTCTCGAAAGAGACCGGTATTGGGACAAGCGAGTACGCTCAGGTAATCGCGCTGCATAGTCAGGAAAACAGGCTAATAGTTCTGCGGGGCAACCGAGAGCAGACAACCTACAACCCACGCCGTCAGATGGGGGTCACAGTCTATCGCGCGCGGGAGAAGGCGTTTGCCGTCGGTGATCGTGTTCAGTTCACCGCGCCGAATCGGGAGTTGAAGGTTGCAAATCGCGAGCTGGGAAGCATAGACAACATAGCCCCCAGCGGATCGATGCAGCTGAAGCTGGATTGCGGGCGCAGCGTGGAGTTCACAGCGCAGAGCTTTCCACACCTGGACCATGACTACGCCGTCACTAGTCATTCAAGCCAAGGACAGACCGCAGAGCGTGTGTTAATCCATGTAGACACTGAGCTTGGTGCAAAGGACCTGCTGAACCGCCGCCTGGCGTATGTCTCGGTTTCGCGCGGACAGTGGGACGCACAGATCCTTACCAATGATCGCGAGAAGCTGTCGCAGGCTCTTAGTCACGATGTGTCGCACAACAGCGCTTATCAACCAGAGCAAGCGATCCTCGGGGTGCAGCAGAAAATCGGTCCATCCTCCGAGCGGGTGTTGGAGCGGAGCATAGGGTATGGATTGGGTTTGTGAAGAAAGTGAAGTCTCTATCGAAGGAGCAGACGATGCAGGCAATCAACAACGCGTATAAGAAACCATCAGCACGAGCCACCATTCAGCCCGAGGCGAAGCTGCTGGTCAGCCGGGAAGCGGCAGCCCAACTACTCTCGATCAGCCAGCGTGGACTCGATTACCTCCTCGCCAATCGGAGACTGCCAACTAGAAGAATTGGCGGAAGGGTTCTGATCCCGGTGGCTGACCTGCGAAAGTATGCGGGTGGCGATCATCCTGAGAACATCGTGGCTTAGTTACACCCAACCTCATCGTCGACAAGCAACCGATTTTACATCTCCGACAGGTTCGAGGCGCACGGCCTTCCCGTTCGGCCTGCCGGCGCCCAATCCGCCTCATGGATTACGAGGAGTTCGTCAGACTAGCCACCAGCGGCCACGTCAGGGTCGGCAGCCTAGCTCACCCAGTTGAGCACTGCCATGGCGTCCACGACTTGGCTGGGTGCGAAGTGGGCATATCTCATGGTTGACGCTATAGAAGCGTGACCTGCAGCCTCCTGGACCACCTTAAGATGTACTCCAGCTTGTACTAGCCTAGAGCAGAAAGTATGCCGGTTGTCGTGCCACCTATAGTTCGTGATTCCGGCCTCAGCCAACGCTGCCGCCCACCACTTCTTGTTGTCCGACTTCGAGAACACGAAGTCGTCACTATCGTCCTTCCCTGCCCTTCGGTGCACATCCAGTTCTTTTAGGGTAAGGAGCGCCTTCTTCACGTCTTCGATGATGAAGGCATTGCGAGGCTTCCAATTCTTCGTCATAAAAAGCCTCATGATCCGCCTGGAGAAATCCACATCAGGCCATCGCAGATTGAACTGTTCGCTCCGTCTCAACCCCGAGCGGATCGACACGTCGAACTCGATCATTCGGTGAAGCGCTTGCTTGCGCAGCTCCGGATGCCTCTTTGGATCACACGCTGCGATATCTCGGTTGATCACCTCCCGCAGACGCCGCTCTTCGTCTAGCGACAGAAACCTCTCGATCCCTTTCCCGACGTCCTTTAGTGGAACATGCTCAGCGGGATTCACGTCTATCAAGCCCTTCCGTTTCCCGTGCTTGTAGAGCATCGACAAAGTCCCCCGAAGCTTATTGATCGTCGCGTTTGCCAACTCGCGGTCTACCTGAATGCCAACGAGCCACTCTTCGATTTGCGGCGCAGTGATCTCGGCAGCTACCTTTCCTTCAAAGGCTTTGCGAATCTCCTCGATTCGTCGCGGCGGATTCTTCTGGTCCCTATACTCCTCGGGGTGCCCCTGAATGTAAGACAGGAACTCCGCGCAAAGGAGATCCATTGTCGCAATACTCCCAACATTATTTGAAGCTTCTTTCTGACTCTTCGCGCTGGTGGGGAGCCTACCGACGCGCCTAATAACCTTAGCCGCATTCACCCAGTCCACTGCTGCCCTGCGATCTCGCCCGAAGCTCTTACGTACCAACTTTCCTTCCGGAGACCTGTAACGACCACACCAGTTTCCCGGCTCACGTTCATACACACCAATAACTTTTTTCGGTTTCGGCGGCACTCGACACACTTCCTCCGAAGCCCCTCGCCTCGTGAGATGAGGGTGAAGCTCCTGTCCCAGCATACAATTCACAGTGATACTTTTGTGATACTTTTCTCTGGTATCTCTTGCAATTCCCTGCAGGCGACTCTGAACTATTGGAACAGCAAAGCCTTGTTTTTATTGGGTTTAATAATTGAGTTGCAGAGTCATGCTAATCCCGCAAACCATAGAAAAAGGCCTTTAAGGCGTTGGTCCTGGGTTCGAGCCCCAGCGCTCTCACCATAAATCCCTTATAACCAATCACATAGAGTCAATAGCTGCCGGGTCGGTTCAGACGGTCCTCTATGCTGTCGGTTTGTCCGGAGGGGGGACGACCGCGCAGAAGTCCTCGAGAAAGCGGTCGGTGTACTCGGCGATCAAGGTTTCGATACGGTCCGCGGCGTCTGCGCGGAGGATGAGGCCGGCGTGATGATGACGTTCAAGACGGTGGACTACCTCGGGTGCGTCGTAGCTGCTGGTGTCGGGATGCTCTTGCCGCGCGAGGCAGATGACGCTGCCGGCGTACTGGTAGGTCAGGTTTGGCAGCGTGTACTCCATGCCGAGAAGAGTGGCAAGTTCGAGTCTTGCCCACTCGACCCACGGATTGATGCCGGAAGCTAACTCGACAACGTCGGCGATGTGAGCACCGCCAACGCGCGCTGCGGTTTCGAGGAAGTAAAAGCTGCCGTCGGCATCCGACTTGATGAACTCGGTGTGGGTGACGCCGGAGATGAGACCGAGTGACTCGATCACCTGTTTGTGGATGGCATTGAGAGAGAGGGCATCGATCGATTCCCTGTTGAGGGCGCGGGTACTGAAGATGCCGCCTTGATGCATGGTCTGCATGGGCGGCTTGCCGTATCTGTAGGGCGCGCCGAAGAGGACTTTGCCTTTCCAGGTGACACCTTCGACGTGAAAGATCTCGCCAGGGACGAAGCGTTCGAGGACGTAGTGCGACTGGAGGTCGCCGAGCTGATCGAGGATGGGCCAGAGGTCGTCTTGCGATTCGATTTTGCGGATGCCGATGGCGGAGGCGTTGGTGCGAGGCTTCAACAACCATGGTCCGGGTACGTCGCGGAGGAAGCTGTGGAGGTCGTCATAGTTGAAGACGCCGGTGAACTCGGGGACGGGAACGCCTTTTTGCTTCGCACTGACTCGCATGGCGAGTTTGTCACGGAAGTTTCGGTTGAGCGATTCACCCATTCCGGGCAGGCGCATGTGCTCGCGCAGGAGTGCGGCGACTTCGAGGTCGAACTCGTCCAAGGCGACGATGCGGTCGATGTGGTTTGTGCGTGCGAGAAACGTGACAGTGTTCAGGACTTGAGCGGGAGTGAGATTCTCCGGCATGGTGATGAGTTTGGTGAGAGATTCGCGGGGCCAGTCGGCGTGTTCGAGTTTATCGACCGTGAGCAGGATGACGTTCGCGCCGAGGCGGGCCGCCTCTTTGAGAAAACGCTGACCTTTTTCGTAGGTGCTGATGCAGAGAATTGTAGGGTCCCGATGCGTATCAGTCACGGTGGCTCCTGTGGTCGGTTAGGGACAGGCTGAACTCGGTACAGCAGCGTACGCTTGGGCTAGAGTAACTTCTTTTTGGGGCAGCGCAGAACTATTTAGACGGCGGGTTCTTCGGCGAAGGTTTGTTTTACGCCGTCCTCGAGTGTTGTGAAGGGTGTGGCGTAGCCTGTGGCACGGAGGCCGGAGACGTCGGCCTGGGTGTAGTGCTGATAGCGGTTTTTGAGGTCGCCTGGAAAGGGGATGTACTCGATTTTTCCCTGCCCGTGGACCTGCATGAGGGCCTCGGCAACTGCTTTGAAGGTCCGCGCCTGTCCAGTGCCAGCGTTGACCACGATATGCATAGGCTTCTTGGGGCTGTCGGGGAGAAGGCCAGCGAAGAACATGTTAATGCGGGCGAGGTCTTTGACGAAGACGAAGTCGCGGCGTTGTTCGCCGTCGGCGTAGCCGCCTGAGCCTTGGAACATGCGGATGGTCCCGGTGTCTTTGAGCTGTCGAGTGAAGTGGTGGATGACGCTGGCCATGCGGCCTTTGTGCTGCTCCCGTGGGCCGTAGACGTTGAAGTAGCGGAGGCCGACGACGGTGCACTTCATGTCGTGAAGATGGCGGCGGACGTAGTTGTCGAAGATGAGTTTGGAGTAGCCGTAGATGTTTAGGGGACGCTCGTTAGCGGAGAGTTCGGTGAAGCTGGTGCTGGCCCCGTATACCGCGGCGGTGGACGCGTAAATCAGGGGGATCTTGCGGTCGAGGGCGAAGTGCAGCAGTTCCTTGGAGTAGGTGAAGTTGTTATCCAGCATGTAGCGGCCATCGTCTTCGAGGGTGTTGGCGCAGGCGCCCTGATGGAGGATGGCCCGGATTCTGGTGTTCTCGAAGTCGCCAGCTTTGAGAGCTGCGCGGAACTCGCGCTTGTCCATGTAGTCGGCGTATTCTGCACCCGCGAGGTTGAGGAACTTCAGGCCGGTGAGGTTCGGGGCTGGGGCGAAGTTATCGACCAGCAGGATGTTGCGCTCTCCTATTTGATTCAACTGTTGGATAAGGTTGCTGCCGATGAAGCCTGCTCCGCCGGTAACGATGATCACTTCTGGGTCTCCTCACTCACGGCAGGGCTTGCTGTGAGCTTTTTTACGATGTTGGTGGTCGAGAAGCCTTCGACGGTGGGAACGATCTCGACTCGGCCGCCGCCTGCGATTACATCCTCGTGTCCGACTACGGTTTCGATGGTGTAGTCGCCGCCTTTTACAAGCACGTTGGGCTTCACGGCGCGAATGAGTTCGAGGGGCGTGTCTTCTTCGAAGAGGACGACGGCATCCACCGCGGCGAGGGCGGCCATGACGCGGGCGCGTTCGCGTCCTGAGACAATAGGACGGGTTGGACCCTTGAGACGGCAGACGGATGCGTCAGAGTTGAGGCCGAGAACGAGTTTTGAGCCGAAGCGGTGACAGTCTTCGAGCAGCGTGATGTGGCCGACATGCAGGAGATCGAAGCAGCCATTGGTGAAGACGATGGTCTCGCCCGAAGAGCGCCACTCGGCAATGCGGAGTTTGAGGCGGTCGAGGTCGAGGATCTTTTCGCCGGCCGTGAGCCCCGAGCTGGGGGTGAGGACGGCGACCAACTCGTGAGCCGCGATGGGCACGGTACCGACCTTGCTGACTACGATGCCTGCGGCGAGGTTGGCGAGCTCCACGGCGGTCTCGACCGTCAGGCCGCCGGCGATGCTAGCGGTTAGAGTCGCAATGACTGTGTCGCCAGCTCCTGAAACGTCGAAGACCTCGCGGGCGCGGGCGGGAGAGTGATAGATCCCGGGTTCGTCCGCTGAAGGAGTGCGAAGGACGTTGATTCCCTTTTCGCTCATAGTGACGGTAAGGAACTTGAAGTCGTGTTCAGCGACCAGGGCTCGTCCGGCGATGAGAAGTTCTTCCGTGTGATGCGATGGGATGCCGGTTGCTGTTGAGAGTTCGCCCAGGTTCGGGCAGACGGTGGTGGCGCCGGAGTATTTGCTGAAGTCGGGGGTCTTCGGGTCGACGAAGACGGGAATGCGGGCGGTGCGGGCGGCGCGGATGACAACTTCACAGAGGGAACGCGTGAGAGCGCCTTTGGCGTAGTCGGAGAGGATAACGGCGTGGACCTTGGTGACGAGTTCGGTCGCACGTTCCTGAAGGCGTTGAGCTTCGGCGGCGGGAAAGGGATCGCGGCTCTCTATGTCCAAACGTAGGAGTTGCTGCATGCGGCCGACGATACGGGTTTTGGAGATGGTGGGGAGCGAACTTGAGACGACGCCGGTAGTGTCGATGTTGGCGCGATCGAGGATTGCGGCTAGTTCTGTCTGCTCGGCATCGCTTCCCCAGAGACCCGCCAGGAAGGTCTGGCAGCCGAGGCCGGCGAGGTTCATGGCTACGTTGGCTGCTCCGCCAGCGCGCTCGTAGCGCTGAGCGTGGCGGATGACCGGAACCGGGGCCTCAGGAGAGATGCGCTCGACCTCGCCATGGATGTAGCGGTCGAGCATGATGTCACCAATTACCAAGACTTTGAGTTGACTGAAGCCGCCCTCAAGCAGGTTCAGGATCGAGTGAAGTTCGGGCAGCATGAACGAAAAGATCTCCCGCGAACATCATCGCATCTTTGAGCGAACGTGCGTTCTCCCGGGTTAGCCGAGGACGGCGCGAACCTCGGTGATAACCTCGTCCACCGTGATAGAGGTTAGGCATCTCTTTTTTTCAATGATGCAGGTCTCGAGACCGCAGCCCCAGCAATCGGTCTGGTGATAGACAATGCGATGCTGCTTACCGTAGGGGAACCAGACGCGAGGCTTATTGCGGGCGGCGAAGATCGCAACACACGGAGTTTGAACGGCTGCGGCGAGGTGCATGGGGCCGCTGTCGTGACCGACAAAGATACGGGCCATGGCGAAGACGGCTGCGCTCTCGCGCGGACTGAGCGAGCCGCAGAGGTTGATGACCGGGGTGGAGGAGCTTTGTTTCCAGCCGCCGGCCGTGAAGTCGCTGGCTTCGGCCTCCTCAGAGGCTCCGCACAAAGCGAGAGCGTGGTTGGGATACAGGGGTGCGAGGCGCTGTAGGAGTGCTCGCCAATTTTCGCGGCCCCAGTCCTTCGACTGCACCTTGGTACCAACGCTGACTGCGATCACAGGCATGCCTGCGGCGGCGGCAAGGGCTTCTTTTGCGCGGGCATGCTCGGCGGCAGTGAGGCGGAGATCCCAGCTTGCGGGATCCTCGAGGTGGGCGTCTCCCAGCTCGGACAGATTGCGGGTAAGACGCGCTCCTTCGGGTTCGAGGGTCTGGGTTTGCTGCTCCCATCGGTTTTGCTGCATGTCCTCGGTAAGGGGAATGCCGATGAGATGTTTTATTCCGCAGAGACGGAAGAACTGCGCGTCGCGACGGGCTGACTCGACGCCTCGGGCAGAACCCACGTAGACCAGGACTTGTGGCCGCCACCGAAGGAGCTGCCACCAGAGGGAGATAAGTTCGCGAGGGCTGCGCATGCCGACGACGTAGCGGAAGTAGCTGTGTACGAGATTGCTGTGTTCGAGGATGGCTGCGGCGGCTGGGGCTTTGACGTTGACGGGGAAGTTGGTCAGCATGCGGCGTTCTGCCTGCGGGAAGGCGCGAGCAACGAGATGGAGGGCCGGTAGTGCGATGAGTGTGTCGCCGAGGCTGCCGAGGCGATAGATCAAGACCCGTTTCGTGGAGATTGCCATTGTCTGTCTTTAGTCTGCTTGGTTCGGCGACTTAGGGCAAATAGGACGAAAGGGGGAGACGGGGTTTGCTGGTTTCTGAATCGGAGAGCCTGATAGCCTGATCGAGCGAGAGGTCTGGTTTTGAACGAGACGAACAACCTGATTTTTGTGTCGATCGCGGCGTATCGCGATCCGCAACTTATTCCTACGATTGAAGACTGCATTGTGAAGGCGCGGCATCCTGAGCGGCTTCGGTTTGGTATCTGCTGGCAACACGATCCCCAGTCGGATACGTTGCCGCTTCGTAACGACGATTGCTTCAGGATTCTAGCGATTGACTGGCGCGAGAGCCGGGGAGCTTGCTGGGCCCGGTCGGAGGTGATGAAACTCTGGCGTGGTGAGGATTGGTTTCTGCAGGTCGATTCGCATTGCCGCTTTGCGTGGGAATGGGATGCGAAGCTGATCGACGAGATGAGGCAGACGGAGAGCTCCAAGCCGATTTTGAGTACCTATGCTGCACCTTTTACTCCCGGGGGAGACGAGGTGCTGGTCGAGGGGCCACTGCAGATGGCATTTCAGGGCTTTACCGAGGATGGCATTCCGCATATGAAGCCGATGGCGATAGCGGATTGGCGGAGTTTGACGAAGCCACGACGAGCGCGTTTTCTGTCTGCGGGTTTCCTATTTGCGCAGGGTGGTTTTGTGGATGAGATTGGATACGATTCTGAACTGTATTTTCTGGGGGAGGAAGCAGCCATGACCCTGCGCGCTTTCACCAGCGGGTATGACCTGTTTCATCCGGGGGAGACTATCGTCTGGCATGACTACGGCAGGCCGAGGGCTCCGAAGCACTGGGGCGATCACGTGGAGGAGAACCATGAGGGCCGTTCGTGGCGGGAACTGGATTTGCGAAGCCGAGACAAGGTGAGGAGGCTGCTTGCGGGGCAACCGGTAGAGAGCTACGGACTCGGGTCCGCGCGGAGCCTGGAGGACTATGAGGCCTATGCGGGACTATCGTTGAAGCTGCGAAAGGCCCAGGATTACACCGTGCGATGCGGGGAGCCGCCTAATCCTGAGGCAGCCATCGACTGGACTGGAGAGATCTTTCCTTGGATGGTTCGGATTACGTTTGATCGCGGCGCTCTGCCGGTTGCGGCCTTTGACGATCCTGAACTTTGGTATGTCGGGGTGCAGGATGCGGATCACGTCGAGATCTACCGCCAGGATGTTCCCTCATCGGAATTAACTTCGCTCCGGACCTCAGAACCGAAGATCGTTCTAGTCTGTGAGTTCGAATCGGGGTCGGTTCCCGCATCGTGGACGGTTTGGCCAGTGAGCCGCTCCCTGGGATGGCTGAGCAGGATTGAAGGCACTCTGGGAGATGAGGATTACACGATCGTCGTTGACGACAATACTGAATGAGATATACGCGGTGTATTGAGTGCAAACACATTGCGGCGTTTGCGATTCACATTGCCGCAACTGGTACAGTCTTTGGTTGGGAGGGCCTATGCTCGACGCACTTTTGATAACGCGGATGCAGGAAGACATGACGGCTGGCCTGCATGAGACAGAGAACGAGGTGGCCATTGCGACGGGGGCGGATGGGTTGATGGCGTTGGCGATGGCACAGCATCGGGCTAACTTCGATCTCTGGCATGGGGAGGATAATGCACGGGTTCCGGACGCGCCGGACGCGGAGATCGTGAGGGTAAAGCATGCGATCGATACGCTGAACCAGCGACGCAACGATCTGGTAGAGAAGATGGATGTGTGGCTGATCGACCGACTGGAACAGGATCCGGCCGCCCCACTGCACTCGGAGACGCCTGGCCTGATGATCGACCGGCTTTCTATCCTGGCGTTGAAGATCTATCACACACACGAGGAAGCTCACCGGGCGAGCGCGACAGAGGAGCATCGTTCGCGAAATGCGAGCCGACTGGCATTGCTCGAAGAACAGCGTGACGATCTGGCGGCTTGTCTTGATGCGCTCTGGAGTGACGTACTGGCTGGGAGGCGGAGATTCAAGCTCTATCGGCAGATGAAGATGTATAACGACCCCGAGTTGAACCCGGCGGTATATGGTCGCGTGTAAGGATGGCCCGGTGTGCCGGTTTGGGTGGATAGTTCTGACGCGAATGATGATGATACCGATAGGTTGTACGGACGTGGGGTTGACCTGACGGCCAGGTCTGCGTATAAAACCGACACGAGAACAAACAAATTTTGGGGCACCCGTTAGAATGGGAGAGCTCAGAAACGCCTTAGGCGACAGGAACTACGATGGCTCAGACAAAAACAGCAGCAGCACCAGCAATAAAGCGGGTCCCACGCACGATCGCTGGAACTATTCCTCAGACAAACGACAATGCCCGGGCGCAGCTGATGGCTCACTACGAAGCAGCTCTGCGATTGATGCAGGAGGGCAAGTACGACAAGGCCCATGCTGCGTTCGACAAGATGCTGGCCGCCGGCGCGGGTGAACTGGGCGATCGCGTCCGCATGTATGCCACTGCATGCTCGCAGCAGATGACGAAGGGCAAGAATGACTTCGCAAACTGCGAAGAACAATATGACTATGCGATCTCCTTGCTGAACGACGGTCACTACGAAGATGCGCGAGAGCACTTTACCTTGATCCTGCAGGCGAACGAGAAGGCGGACTATGCCTTTTACGGTCTGGCGGTGCTGGCCAGCATGACTGGCGACTCTCATCGCTGCCTGGAGCATTTGACCGAGGCTATCCGGCAGAACCCACGGAACAGGATCCAGGCAAGAGCGGATTCGGACTTTCAGGATATGGCTGACGATCCGCGCTTTACGGAGCTGCTCTATCCCGAGGTCTAAGCGCGATTTGCAAACCGGTACAGCGGCCGCGTCGTTTAGGCTTGTGTAGGAGAACCTGCGCATGCCTTCGCCTAAATTGACCGAATCGAAAGACAAAGACCTGCGAGTGGTTGCCATCGGCGGGGGCACGGGCTTGTCCACGCTTTTGCGGGGGCTGAAGCGGTATGTGGTAACTCCGGAGCGCAGGAGAGGGATTCGTCTGGGCGAATCTGCAAGGGTCGAGAGGCCTCCTGTGCCGCCCTGTCCCGAGGCGCGATGCATCATTCGGGAGCTTTCCGCCGTGGTGACGGTGACGGATGATGGCGGGTCTTCCGGGAGATTGCGCGAGGACTTCAAGATGCTGCCTCCGGGAGACATCCGGAACTGCCTGGTCGCCCTCTCCGAGGATGAGCATTTGCTCTCGCGATTGTTTCAGTATCGCTTTGAACATGGTGATTTGGAGGGACATAGCTTCGGCAATCTTTTTGTAGCTGCTTTGTCGCATATCACCGGAGATTTTGCGCAGGCAGTGCAGATGTCGTCGCAGATATTGGCCGCGAGAGGCAAGATCTACCCTGCGACGAATACGAACGTGACCCTGGCGGCGAATATGGATGACGGCTCGCTGGTGCGAGGCGAGACCAATATCACGAAGAGTAAACGCAGCATTGTCGAACTGCGATTGGAGCCGGAGTTGGCGGACCCGCTCCCGGAGACGTTAGAGGCGATTGCGAATGCTGACCTGATTACGCTGGGACCGGGCTCGCTTTATACGTCGCTGATTACGAATATGCTGGTTCGCGGCATCCCTGAGGCTTTGGCTGCGTCGCCTGCTACGAAGGTATTTGTGTGCAACCTGATGACGCAGGCGAACGAGTCGCTGGGACTGACGGCTTCTGAACACATCGAGAAGATCATGCAGCATGCAGGCAGCGTTACGGCTCCTATCTTCGACTACGCGCTGATCAACACGGGGCAGATCTCCGCAATTCGACTGGAGCAATACGCTCGCGAGGGACAACAGCCGATCGAGCCTGATCTCGACAGGGTGCGGGCGCTGGGCGTCGAGCCGGTTACAGGCAACTTCGTTCACGAGGGTGACGTACTGCGGCATGATTATGACCTTGTGGCGGAGCGGCTGCTGGGGTTGGGGATGGAGCGTCCGTTGGCGGTTGCGGGTGCGGGTGTCGGGCAGGTATCCCCTCCCCGTACTTAGTGTGTGCAAAGTCTTCAAAGATAATGGGTTAGGTCTGGACTTCCGGGTGCACTTGTCCCTCCTTACGGTTTAAAGGCAAATGCCCCGACTTGAGGTCGGGGCATTGTTTTGTTCTATATCCAGTATAACGTGTGGAGTAGAACTTATACGCCACGTCTATCTCCCTGTCTGGCAAGGAGTTCTGGCGTTTTGGGGATTGACAGCTTTCTAAAGACCGCGTCCTGCCGGACGGGCCTCCTGCGCGGAGGGCGGGCGTTTGCACGCCTTTTTAAAGCTTCGCCTTGTCCTCCCGTTGGTCGGAATTCGCGACCACGCGAAGCGGTATACACGTCACGAAGTGACCGCCCTCCGCGTAGGAGGCCCCGTCCGGGAGGACAGCTTAGAGCGTGGCAATCTCGATGAGGGGCGTGGGAGGTGGGGACTCGAGCGTGCGTTTGAGCTGACCACAGGCAGCGTAGATGTCGCGGCCGCGGGGCTTGCGGATGAAGGCGGGGATGCCACCGTCGCGGAGACGTTTTTGGAAGATGCCTACATCCTGTGGGGTGGGCTCGTGGAAGGGCATGCCGGGGCCAGAGTTCCAGACGATGAGGTTGATTTTGGCGCGGAGATTTTTCAATAGGGCGATCAGTTCGTCCGCGTGTTCGCGCTGGTCGTTGATGCCACCGAGCAGGACGTACTCGAAGGTGATGCGTTCACGAGGACGCAGCGGAACAGTGGAGATGGCTTCGAGTAGAGCGGCGATGTTCCATTTGCGAGTGATGGGCATAATGGACTCGCGGACAATATCGTTGGAGGCGTTGAGGCTGACGGCCAGCTTGGGGCGGACGGTCTCTTGAGCGAACTGTTCTATACCGGGCAGGATGCCGGAGGTGCTGACGGTCATGCGGGACTCGGGGATGCGCATGGGGCCAGTGAGAAGGCGGACGGCGTCCATAAAGCTCATGTAATTCAAAAATGGTTCGCCCATGCCCATGAAAACCAGGTTGATTCGGTCGCGTCCGACTTCAACGTTGTGGCGGTTGAGGACCGCAGCAACTTGTCCGGCTATCTCGCCGGGGGTGAGGTTGCGGCGGATGCCGAGTTTGGCGGTGAGGCAGAACTGGCAGTTGACGGCGCAGCCCACTTGGCTGGAGATGCAGATGGTGGCACGCTTGTAGTCGTCGTCATCGTGCGAGGGATGCTCTTCCTCCTCGGCGGCCTTGGTGCCGTCGCCGCGCTCGCCACCGTCGCCTCCGGGCATCCAGACGGTCTCGACGGTCTCGCCGTCGGCCATGCGAACCAGGTAGCGCTCGGTACCGTCGATGGAATGCGCGGTCTGGAGGAGCTCCGGAAGGCCGACGGTGTGGCCTGCGGCTTTGAGCTCCTCGCGTAGGGCGGCTGGGAGGGTGGTGATCTGGTCGAGCGAGGGGACGCGCTGAACGTAGAGGGCCTCGCAAAGCTGGCGTGCCCGGTAGGCAGACTGATTGAGGCTCTCCATCAGACCGGTCAGCTCTGAAAGCGAGGCTCCAAAGAGAGATTTTATCTCAACCTTTAGATTTGAAATTTCTTCTAAATTGCTCATTATTATAAGTTAATTTATTTTTATCAAACTGATTAGAAGCTTGAGATACTGCCGGAGCATCTATATAAGTCTACTCCGATAGGTACGAAAGATGGCGCAGGCGGCGCTGTGAAACAATGGAGTCTGAAGGAGCCTCATGTCTGTAACGATGGTAGAAGATGTCGTAGTTTCGAAGAATGCCTCTCGGAATATCCGCAAAACTGTTTTGTCGAATGGTTTGCTGGTACTGACCGAGAAGATGCCTCACGTGCGCAGTGTCTCGATGGGGGCCTGGGTTGGGTCTGGGTCGCGAGATGAGGCGGCAGAGGTGAATGGGATCTCGCACTTTGTCGAGCATATGGTGTTCAAGGGCACGACCTCGCGGTCGGCGCAGCAGATTGCCCGGGAGGTGGACACGATTGGAGGCAATCTCGACGCGTTTACCGGGAAGGAGACAGTCTGCTTCAACATCAAGGTGCTGGATGAGAACGTGGCGCCGGCGCTGGATGTGCTGTCGGACCTGGTGTTGCACCCAACCTTTGCGCCTGAGGACGTGGAGCGCGAGAAGGGCGTGATCTCGGAAGAGATCAAGATGGACGAGGATAATCCGGATTACCTGGTGCACGAGGTGTGGACGCAGAACTTCTGGAAGGGCGACGCGCTGGGACGTCCGATTCTGGGAACCGTCAAGACGGTGAAGAGCTTCGACCAGCAGACGCTGCTGAACTTTTATGCGGGGCAGTTTACGCCGAGGAATATGGTGTTTTCGGCTGCGGGCAACCTGGAGCACGATGCCTTTGTGGCTCAGGTGGAGAAGGAGTTTGGCTCGCTGGCTGCCAGCGGGGATAGCGTGCCGACGAAGGTAGCTGCGCCGAGGGCTACGCCGCACATTACGTTGAAGCGGAAGAAGTCGCTGGAGCAGGTTCAGTTGTGCCTGGGGATGCCGGCGCCTCCGGTGAATGATTCGCGGCGTTATGTGGTCTACCTGATGAACACGATGTTGGGTGGCGGGATGAGCTCGCGGCTGTTCCAGACGATTCGCGAGGACCGGGGGCTGGCTTACTCGATCTACTCGGAGATGAACCCGTTCCGCGATACCGGCTCGCTGTGCGTGTACGCGGGAACCTCGGTGGATAAGACGCAGGAGGTGTTGCAGCTTACCCTGCAGGAGTTGCGGCGTCTGAAGGAAGAGACGGTCAGCGAAGTGGAGTTGAAGCGAGCCAAGGATCAACTGAAGAGCAATATGGTGATCGGGCTTGAGAGCTCGGGCAGCAGGATGGCGAATCTCGCGCGGCAGCAGATGTACTTTGGACGATTCTTTGGCGTGGACGAGATTATGCAAGAGATTGAAGCCGTATCGACGGCCGATGTGCAGGTTCTGGCGCAGGAGCTGTTCCGGCCGGAGATGATGGCGTTGACGCTCCTTGGAAATCTTGGCACGATGGAGATCGAGCGGGAAGATTTGGCCTGCTAGTTCCCTGCTGATAGAGTTTGTTCGGTGGTAGAGAACGAGAATTGCCGAGGATTGAAAAAGACAATGAATGCACGGGACCGGTTGCGCGCAGGGCTACAGGTACGACGGAACGAAGATGGATTTACACTGATCGAACTGCTGATCGTGATGTCGGTGATGCTGATCCTGATGACGCTGGCGGTTCCGCAGCTGTTGAAGCTGAGGAAGCAGGCGCAGGAGACGTCGGCGGTCCAGTCGCTGCGAACGATCGGACAGGCGGAGCTGCAGTACAACTCGGCTTACCCGGCGAATGGGTTTTCTTGTTCGTTGCCGACGCTGGGTGGCGATCCGAAGTCTGGCGCGCCGACGGCACAGGCGGCGCAGCTGATTACGCCGGATTTGGCGAGCGGGCAGAAGGCTGGCTATACGTTCGCAATCACTAACTGCACCAAGGTGACGGTGAACAATCAGGATATGTACACGTCGTTTGAGATTACGGCGGTGCCGAACTCGATTGGAAAGACCGGCGACCGCGGTTTCTGCACGGACGAGAACAACACTATCCGCTACGACCCGGCAGGTGGAACCAACTGCACACAGCCTATCCAGTAATGTGGGCCAAGGCTGTCTTAGTCGCGTCGTTCTTGTGCGCTCCGCTGGTTGCGCAGGAGAACGACGCGTTGGTGCGTAAGGTCGACGATCACTACAACCATCTGAGTTCCCTGCGGGCTCATTACACCGAGAGCTATGCGGGGATGGGGATGAATCGCTCGGAAGAAGGTACGCTGCTACTGAAGAAGCCGGGGCGGATGCGGTGGAGCTACGCTGCGCCTGTCGGTAAGGTGTTTGTGCTGGATGGGAAGTTCGCTTGGTTTTATACGCCAGGGGATGCTCAGGCGACGCGGGTGCCAGCGAAGCAGTTGGATGATCTGCGGTCGCCGCTGCGGTTTTTGCTCGGGCACACTCAGCTGAAGAAAGAGCTCGACAACCTGACGGTGGCTGCGGATGGAGCGGGTTTTCGGATCTCGGGCGTGCCGAAAGGGATGGCGCAAAGGGTGAAGTTGTTGTCGCTGTGGGTGACGGCAGGTGGGGCGATTGAGCGGATGAAGCTCGAAGAGGTGGATGGTGCGGTGACGGAGTTTGCTTTCTCGGGGATGCAGGAGAACGTGCCAGTGAAGGATGCGGACTTTGCGTTCGTTCCGCCGGACGGGGTCAGCGTGGTGGAGGGGTTGCCGCCGATCTAATGGCGGCTCCCACTGGGCTTTAGGCGATTACGGCTTTGCCTGCTTCGCCGACGTCGACTTTGCCGCCGGTTGCAGCTGCGGCGAGGTATTTGATGCCTCGTACGATCTTGCTGGAAGAAGCTTCCCAGTAATCAGCTTCGGTGATGTCGACGCGAAGGACTGCGATGTTGGGATCGTCTTCGCCGGCGGGAAACCAGGCTTTGTACATCGAGTTCCAAAGTTCGTGAATTTTGGCCCGGTCCTGACTGACGTAGGCGCGTCCTTTGGCGGAGATGTATTTTGCGTTGGCAGCGTCGGAAAAGACGAGAGTGGCGTGAGAGTCATCTTTGATCTCGTGAACCTTCTCGGACTTTAGTGGGGTCAAGAACCAGACGGTACCGTCGAAGTTTTTGATGTGGGTTGCCATAGGACGGCTTTCGAAGGAGCCGTCTTCTCCGGTTGTGACAAGCATGGCAATCGGAATGTCTTCGATGAGTGAACCAATTTTCTTGAGACCTTCAGTGCCGGTAAGTTGTTTGAACTCGCTCATAAGTGCTCCTCGACCCGTTGAGATGCCTCAAGCGATTAGTACGTTTGCGTAGGAACGAGCTTCGCAGCTGCAAGATCAAAAAAAGGTTAAAGTTTGTGATATTTTCCGAACAATTTACGTCTTTCAGAAGATCTTTTTAGATATTTCAGACGTGACTGCGATCAGAAGAGGGCGATGTTTGGGTAGAGCGAGTAGTAAAATTGAAGATATAACCGTCGACGCATTTGCCAACGCGCGGAAGAGACGCGCAGAAAAGTAGAGTTAAGATCGTGAGCCATATTGTTTCAGTGAATCGCCTGAGTACGTCGGAGTTTCATTCGGCGGTTTATTCCCTCTCTCCGTCCGTTGCCGTGTTTGATTGCGATGGAACGCTTTGGTCGGGAGACGCCGGAACCGGCTTTATGAAGTGGACGATCGAGACGGGGCTTGTCTCGCGAGAGGCGACGGACTGGATCGACTCTCGATATCGCGGATATATGAAGGGTGAAGTGTCTGAGGTGGCGATCTGTGGGGAGATGGTGCAGATGTACCAGCGGCTGCGCGAAGACGAGCTGCGGCGGGCGGCGAAGAACTTCTTTGCCAGCCAGATTGAGCCGAACATCTTTGCCGAGATGAAGGAGCTGGTGGACGAGCTTCGTGGCAAAGGAGTCGATATCTGGGCGGTAAGCTCGACGAATAATTGGGTGATTGAAGAGGGAATGAAGCGCTTTGGGATTCCGGCTGAGCGGGTGCTGGCGGCTCGGGTACAGGTGAAGGACGGGGTGGTGACCGATACGATTCTGGATGTTCCGACAGACGAGGGCAAGGTGGCATCGCTCAAGCGGGCGGGTGTGACAGCGCCGGATGCGGTCTTCGGGAATTCGGTCCACGACGCGGCGATGCTGGCCATCGCACGACGAGCGTTTCCCGTAAATCCTTCCGCGGCTCTGTCTGAGCGAAGTGCGCAGGAAGGCTGGCCGGTTTACTATCCTGCAACAGTTCGTCCGGCCTAAGTAAAGCGAATAGAAGCTTTTGGGCTGCCAATATCGTCTAATCTGTAGTCAGGTGAGAGAGCCGATCCGCAAACTCGAGGAGCATGTTGAAGCCACTGTACAGAAGCCAGTCCGATTGGTGGTTGCGGCTCTGATTCTGCGTGGGGAGCCGAGTGAAGGCGGCCGTGGACGCGAAGTATTGATCTGTCAACGGAAACCGGACCAGCCGATGAGTCTGAAGTGGGAGTTCCCGGGTGGGAAGATCGAGGCCGGTGAGACGTCGGAGGACGCTCTGGCTCGCGAGCTGAATGAGGAGCTGGGAATTACGGCAGTGATCGGCCGGCGAGTGGCGCGGGTGAGGCACAAATACCGGAACGGCGGGGCGATTGATCTTCAGTTTTTTGTGGTGCAGGAGTTCGATGGCGCGCTGGAGAACCGAATCTTCAACGATATGCGATGGGCTCCATTGACGGAGCTGCCGGGCTATGACTTTCTCGCGGCAGATCTTGGGTTGATTCGGGATCTCTCAGAAGGCAAGCTGCTGTAGGAGTGATCTGTTTTCAATTGGTGTCGAACGCGGAAGAGACACTGCGAGAACAAGCAGCATAGCCGAGAAGAAGAGCGAAATGCCGGGGATTCTCCACTGCGGCGGCAAGAGCGCCGCCTCCGGTCGAGATGACACGGTTTTGGAGCTGGATAAGAAAAACAAAACCGGCGGTCTAGCCGTGAAGTGTATTCCAGACGAGGATGAGCGAGAGAGTTGTGACGATGACGACGGTCGTCCATGCGATGACGTTGAACCAGGGCTTGTTGGTGTAGCTGCCCATGAGGTCGTGCTTGTTGATCAACTTCAACATGAAGACCAGGACCAGGGGCAAAAGAATGCCGTTTAGCACCTGCGAGAGGATGCTGAACTTCACCAAGGGAAAGTTCGGGACGAGCACGATGGCCGCGCCCGCGAAGAGCAGCACGCTGTAGAGCCAGTAGAAGAACTTCGCGTCGTTGAAGCTCTTATCCAGACCACTCTCGAAGCCGAGGCCCTCGCAGACGGTATAGGCGGTCGATAGGGGAAGGATCGACGCTGCAAAGAGGGACGCGTTGAAGAGGCCAGCAGCGAAGAGAATGAAAGCATATTGGCCTGCCAGCGGTTTCATCGCACCAGCGGCATCTGACGGGTCGGAGATGTGGCGGATGCCGTGGGTGTAGAGGGTGGCGGCACACGCCACTACGATGAACCAGGCCACAATGTCGGTGAAGATAGAGCCTACGATGACGTCCAGTCGCGAGGTTTTGTACTTGCGGATGCTGACACCCTTTTCAACGATGGAGGACTGTAGATAAAACTGCATCCATGGAGTGATGGTGGTGCCGATGACTGCGACGGTTGTGTAGACGTAGTCCTTGTCTGACCAGACGTTGCGTGGAGGCAGCTTGACTGTCTCCACCATAGCAAGATGCCAGTCAGGGCCGCTGAGGACGCCGGTGATGATGTAGGCGATGTAGAAGACGCTGGCGATAAGGAAGATCTTTTCGACGCTCTTGTAGTCGCCCTTGACCACAAGCACCCACACGATGGCCGCGCAGATGGGGACGCTGAGATATTTGCTGACGTGAAAGAGCTGCATGCTGCCTGCGATGCCGGAGAACTCGGTGACCACGTTGGTAAAGTTGACCGCCACCAGAAGGATCATGATGACGAAGGTGATGCGGAGCCCGAACTCTTCGCGGATGAGGTCGCTGAGGCCTTTGCCGGTGACTACGCCCATGCGGGCGCACATCTCCTGCACGACGATGAGCGCGAGGGTGATTGGGATCATCGTCCACAGAAGTGTGTAGCCGAACTGCGCGCCCGCGGCGGAGTAGGTGAGGATGCCGCCCGCGTCGTTGTCCACGTTGGCCGTGATAAAGCCAGGACCAAGCACCGCGAAGATGAGAATGAGTCGGGTTCTCCAGGTGCGCCAGGCGCTCATTGCTTATCCTTGTGTGCGGACGAGTGAGGTGAAATTTGTGCTTTTGGGGAGGACCTATTGGTCCGCCTCTAACAGGCTAACTCATCTTCCTGCCCCGGCGCAGGGAGAGCAGATGATCCTTGAGATAGGTAGCTAGGTTGCTTCTGGCTGGCTTGGGAAGAGCTGATCTCGTTCGGCTTGTACGAGGCGGTAGAGTGCGGCTGCGGGAGCTTCGAGGGTTCGGTCGTCAGCCAGTTTTGCGTTGGCGCTAATGTGGTGCGAGTTTTTCGAAGAGAAGAGAATGATGCTTGCCGGATCCATCAGAAGCGCAGCCTTCAGCATGAGGCGGGCGAGATCGTTCGCGTTGCTGAGGTCGATGTTCGTCGACGCGGACCAGCGTTTGCAGAGTTCCCTGTTTTCTGTAAGAGCGCGGTGGAGCGAGCGGAAGTTTTCGGTTAGAGTGCGGTGATGAATTCGAAAGGGCGGTGCCGGGGCGGCACGTGCGGCCTCTACGTTTGCGTCTAGAACGGACCATTCGTACTGGAGGGTACGGCAGTACGAGGGACGCTCGGCCAGGAGGCTGGGGATTTTGTCCGCGCCGCTGCCTATGCCGAAGGTGCCGATCGTTCCTCTTTGCTTCTCGCGTTCGAGGAGGGTTAGAAGGGCGTCGTCGTGAAGATCGGCGGCCGAGGCCTCGTGCAGTAACCAGACATCGATATGGTCGGTGCGTAGTGCGGCGAGGCTGTGTTCAAGAGAGGCTTTCGCTTCCTGCGGTGTGAAGGTGGCTCTTTCGCTGGGGCGCGTGGCGGCGTTTGCCGCTTGAGCGAGACGGTGCTTCAGGCTTGGGAGGGTCTTGATGATCGGCCCTGCTACGCGGCGGGCGGCTGAGATCAGAGAGGGCTTTTTCCCGGGAGGGATTCCGTATTTTGTGGTGACGGTGATCTGGGCGTGGCGCTGGAGGAATTCGCCAAGACAGCTCTCGGCCTCGCCGTAGCCGTACATGGGAGCGACGTCGAAGTGGCGGATGCCCGCGTCGTAGGCTGCTTCAAGGATGGCAAGCGACGCGCGACGGCCCATGGCGCCCATCAGGCTGGAGCAGCCGAAGCCGAGGCGGGTGGTGGTGCGGCCGGTATCGGCTAATTCGATGAGTTGCATTCCAGATGATTCTGGCTCAAGTGGAGAGAGATGGGAAGTGACTGTTGTGATGGCGGTCAGGGCCTGGGCTGGCCGGTTTGATCGTGGGGTGGTTCTACTCGCTTAGCGACGTTTAGGGGGATCTGAACGGTGCCGAGACGGCCGCCGAGTGTATCCCAGACGGCGATGAAGAGGTAGTTCTGTCCCTTGGGAATACTGAATTGCTGGTCGAAGTAGATCTTGCCGTTCGGAGCTTTGCTGAGTTTGTCGCAGTCGAAGCTGAGAGTGAACTTCTGGCTGATGTGTCCGACAGGACGGCCATACTGATTGAAGGCGACGACGCCGGCTCCGATCTGGACGCGCTGCCCGCCGGGGATGTTCTGCTGAACGAAGTCTGCTGCGGGCACGGTGTAGCGGATGTTGTAGATTGCCTCGTTTTTCTTCTCGGGGACTGTGGAGGTGTTTTCTGGGAGGGATACTGATGATGCGGGCTGCACCTCGGCCTGGAAAATGATGGGTTGGTCGTAGTTCCCGGGGAGTTGAAACTTCTCGCCGTTGGAGGTGAGGAGCATTCGCACTTTCTTTACGTCACTCGGGTCGGAGGCGTTGGCTCCGTCGTCGAAGTAGCCGGTTCGGTAGGAGAGGGTGTAGGGTCCGCCATCGAGGGTGACCTTAACCTTGTGCCACTTATTGTCCTGCTTGAAGTCGCGCGGCGAGTAGGAGAGCGTGTAGAAGTCGGCGTCGGTGGCGATGGTCTTCAAGGAGAACTGGGCGAGGCCGTTGCTGGCGTAGAGAGCGCGCCCGCCGGTAGCTTTGGCTTCCTCGTCCATCAGGACGGTCTCGAGGGAGAGGCCTGCTTCGACACCGCGTACGTCGATCGGATAGAGCGCGATGCGGCTGGCTTCGAGCTCATCGTAGATGATGCGAAGGGCGCCATAGTCGACGGTGGGTATTTTTGTCGGGTCGGCGAGAGCGGAGCCCGCACTGAACCAGAGCACATTTTTTCGACCCGGAAGCTGGCCGAGATAGACGGCGATCTCGTGCATAGCCTCGCAGGAACGATTGGCTAGCTCTGCTGGAGTCCGGATCTCGGGCATCCGTACGACGGGTACGGCTTTGCGAACGGCGGCGTGCAGAAGTGCGTGGTCCGTGGTGAAGTTCTGCAGGAGGAGACTGAACTCTCCACCGTGGACGAAGATCGCGAGCGAGTTTTGCGGCGGCAGAGCGTCGATGAAGTCGGTGAGCTGCTTGTAGACGTACATCTGCGTGACGACGTCGATGCTATCGGTATTGAGGACGATGACGTTGAAGGCGGGCGGAGGGTGGAGCAGGTAGTCGTTGCTGAAGGTGTGCGGGGCGGCTGGTGCGGCGATCGGCATGACGGCGGCCTGTGCGCCGGTGTGCTCTTCGAAGGAGCCTATGTCCTGCGGTTTTTTGTCGTCGAAGATGTGAAAGGCGGAGCGGCTTAGATTGTGGACCGGGTTGCCGTTCTTGTCGGTGACGGTGACGTCGGTGAGGACAACGCGGGCTCGGGCGTGCAGAGTGAAGCCGGACTGGCCAGGAGATTGGGCCAGGGTGGAGAGTGCGGTTGCCAAGAGTAAAACAGCCAGCGCAGCGTGAGCTAAGCGAATGGACATGGCCTGTCTCTACTGAAGAACGCCTTCCAGCAGTTTGACGGTGAAGAATGAGCGGAAGTTGCAATCAGGTACTGCGCGTATTGGAGAGGTGGTCGCTGAGGCGCAGGGCGAGGGCCAGGACGGTGTGGGTTGGGTTCGAGAATCCAGAGCTGGGAAAGACGGCAGAGCTGCAGATGTAGGTGTTGGTGAGGCCGTAGAGGCGGAGGTCGGTGTCGACAATGCCAGTGGCGTCGGAGGTGGACATGCGCATGCCGCCCATGTGGTGGTTGCTGTCGTCGCAGCGGGCGAGGAAGTTGGGACTGCCGGACATCAGGTCTTCGTTGGGGATGATGCGAGCTAGACCGGCGAGGACGCGCTGGGCGATGAGGACATACTGTCTGATGGTGTCCAGTTCCCTCTCCGAGATCTGCCAGTCGAAGCGGATGCGGAAGAGACCGAGCGAGTCGCGCTGATCGGTAAGGGTGATGCTGCTGCTCGAGGTGGGCTCCTGCTCGCAGTGGACGCGAAGAAAGATGCGAACTTCGGGTGGGCTGTAGGCGCGGCGCTGGACTTTGTAACGCCAGGCCTGGTGGACAAGCATGGGCAGATGCTTTGCTGTGTGCTGGAGATTGTCGCGGGTCACTTCGCTGAAGCGGGCGCGAATGAGGTTGCGAACGGTTGTTTTTGCCTGGCCGCGGACCTTCCCTGTGTCCTCGAAGGACATGGTCGAGCCGATGTTGAGGGTGCCGTGTGCGGCCTGCGACTGCGGGACGAGGCGCAGCTTGGGGAGGTATTTGAAGCCGTGGGTGATGATGGGGTCGAAGGTGTCGTGGAATCGCTCCGGGTCGAGCGGTTCGACGGCGGCGGCGTTGCAGTCGATGTGATCCTGAAAGTGTTGGCCGAGGAGGCCGGAGCGGTTCCAGGGCAGGCCGCCGGGGCGAGGCTGCAGGAAGAAGCGCGAGCTCTCGATACCGCCCAACGCAAAGATGTAGTGCGGGGCTCGAAAGACGGCTTCCATGCCGGTGAGGGTGCGCGCGCGAAGGCCAGTAGCGGCTGGGCCCTCGGTCATCAGCTCGACGGCGCTCGCGTGAAGCCAGAGATGGATGTTGGGATGTTCGGCGAGTGTTTTGTGATGAAGCCGCGCGAAGTTCGGTTCGGGGCACCAGCGCGAGAGGTAGGCTTCGAGATTGTCGTACTGGGTGAAAGGCAGGCCGAGATCCTGCCAGACGGCGGCGTCGCTGCGTTCAACCTTGGCGAGGCCCTCGAGCGAGAGAGCCCGCTCGTAGAAAGGTGTCAGGGTGGATTTTGGAAACGGCCAGCCACTTTCGGGGACGCCGGGGCGCGGGGTGAAGTCGAGAGTGTCGAGTTCGAGGATCTGGCCTCCCCAGCGGACCGTTGTGCCTCCTTTTACGCGGATGCGTCCAGTGTGGATGCCGCGATGGGGAAGGCCGACGATCTCGCTGTCGTAGAGGGACTGCGACGAGTCTTCCCTGGTCGCGCCGCCGCCTTCGAGCAGCAGGACTTTTTTTCCTTTTTGTGCAGACTCTACCGCAAGCGTGATACCTGCGGCCCCCGCACCGATGATGCAGATGTCCGCAGTGGAAACGGCAGGCGCGTCATGAAGTAGATCGTGAATCACCGACTGCCTGCGTGCTCTGTTTTGGCAGAAGGCTTCAACTTTTGAAGGATCAATTGCGCGCGCTCTACAATCAACTCGACCTGTCGGTCGTTGTAGTAACCATCGCGTGCTGCGCGAACGCAACCAGCAGCGGCGATGCGTTGACGTGCCGACTCGTCGGGCAAATAACGACGGATCTTCGCGACTAACTCTTCGAAGCCGGTGAAGAAGACAGCCTCTTCGTCTTCTTTGAAGCGCTGCATGTGGCCGTCGGAACGCTCAGCGAGCAGGAAGCCTCCGCACCCGGCGATTTCAAAGCTTTTGTGCACGAACTCGTCGCAGTTGGAGTGAGTGATGAAGCTCAGATTGATCTTCGACTTCCAGATGCCTTCGCGGTATTCGTCGCGAAAGAGTTCCCCGCCGTTGAAGAGGGCTTTGTACGCGGCCGGTTGCATAGCGCGAGCCCACTGGCGTGGATTGCCGGAGATCACGACCGGAAATTTGCACTCCTGCGACAGGCGGGTGAGGGTCTGGGCGCGGTCGTCGTAGGGCGTTCCGATGAAGGAGACCTCGCGATTGCGATTGGCGTCGGACCAGCCGTCAGGGGGGGGGAATTGCAATGTTGGTTCGTAGGCGGTCTGAATTTTGATGACGTCGCGGGCACCGCGCGATTTGTAATCGAGAATGTTCTTGTCGCGCTGGACGACGTGAAGGTCATAGTGGGGAATGCCCTTCATGTAGAGGCGCCAGCCTGGGTCCTGGCGGGTTCCAAACGGATTGTCGATCATGTAACTGACAGTGGCGATATTCATCGCACGCATGCGATCGAGCGTACTGGGCCGAATGTAGAGAAGCTTGTCCGTCCAGAGGATGTCAGGTTTTTCTGCTGCTGCGATTTTGATGAGATCGCCATTGAGTCGCGCCACGGAGGGTCCCATGACCAGGCGCTGGTTTACCTTGCGAATGATTGGGTTTCTGGACTCGTAGTCGAAGACGTTGAATGGAATGACCTGGTGGCCGAGGCGCTCCAAGGCCCAAAGGCGATAGAGGGAGGTATCGTTTGGTGAGAGGCCGGTGGCGTACAGAATCTTCATGCCGTGCTGCGTTTCCCTTTCGTTTTCCTGATGTCTGTTCTAGCGGCTCGCCCTCAAAAGAGCAATTATCTGTTCGGCGTGGATGACCCCGGCGAGTTGTTTCTCGTGATCGATCACCGGCAGTGACCGCAGATTGTATTTGTCGAAGAGCTCGGCGACCTTTCGTCCGTTTGCGTCGACGTTGCAGGTGACAAGGTGGCCTCGGGGCAGATCGGCCAATGGAGTACCAGCCGCAGCCAGAAGTAACTGAACGATGGGAACTACCGCAATGACCTTTTCCTCTTCGTCGAGCAGAAAAACGTCGGTGATGTTTTCTATATCGCCTTCATACTCTCGCAACGAATCGATTGCCCGATCGACGAGAGCTGTGGAGGGTAAGGCAAGATACTCAGTTGTCATGCGGCCTGCAGCGGAGTCGCCGGAGAACTCAAGCAGGTCTTCGACGTCCTGGCGCTCCTCGGGGTTCATCTCTTCGAGAATCGCCTCGGAGCGCTCATCGGTCATTTCAGAGAGCAGGTCAGCGGCGGCGCCTGGATCCATCTCTTCGACGATGCCGGCGATCTGCCCGGAGTCGAGGGATTCGATGAGGGACTGCTGCATCTTCGGCTTGACCTCTTCGAGGGCCTCGGCAGCAACCTCCTCGTCGAGCGAGATAAAAAGGGCGTGGCGCTCTGCGGGAGCCAGTTCCTCGAGAATGTCAGCGATGTCGGAGGGGTGCATCTTCGAGAGGCGATCCTGCTCGATCTTCAGCTTGACGCGGCGGGCTGGATCGCGTTCGATGAGGTCAACGAAGTCCCAGGGGATGACACTGGCGCCGAAGCGGGAGGCGATGCGGTCGATCGAAGTCGCGGGGAGGCCCTTCAGAAGGCGGCGGACAGCCCCGCGCATCCCGACCTCCACCTCGGCGATGCGCAGAGTGAGATCGGGAGTGTCTTCCTGACAGTTCTCCCATACGAGATCGACGTCGTTGACGCGGACAACCTTGTGCCCGTGTACGTCGATAATCTGCTGGTCCAGCAGGTCGCGCTCCAGCAGAAGGTAGTCGTCATCCTCTTGAAGTGGAGTGGGTTGCTCGTCTTCACGGAGCTGCATGTCGCCACCAGGGCTTAGCTGGAGCTGGGAGATCAGGACCAGGGACGGTCGTTTGCCGCGCGGGGCCGAAGCCAGTCTGAGGACGATGCCGTGAATGTGAGCGGCGTCGACGGAGGGGGCCACGGCGAACTCACGCACATGGCCAAGGGTGCCCCCCTGCGCGTCTGCAACGGCTGAGCCCAAGAGGGCCGAGACACTCGTCCTTTGATTAGCATGCTTTGTCATAACGAGTTACGGGTTAGATTCCAAAAACTTAGCCTTTAGTCGCATGTTAGCCCACCTTGCTGCCGATAGGTTGGCGGAACGAGCCGGTCTGGTCAACTTTTTGGGCCATTAAGGGACCGAAATCCACGGAAGAAAAGAGACACCACCTTGACATTCGAGAAATCCACAAGCAAACTGCCATCATCGCTGTTGTCTGACGTTGACGACTGGCATACCAGCACTGCAAGGACTGCTTTGGCCGATTCAACGACAAGCCGTGTCAGCTTCACCCTGGATTCGTCTCTCGACAGTGTTAACAAGATTGAGCAGACCGCTGAGCAATGCGCGCAGCGTGCTGGCTTTGACGAAGACACCGTTCCACACATCGCCATGGCCGTGCGCGAGGCCGCGGTCAACGCGGTGCTGCACGGCAACTCGTACGACACTAACAAGCATGTGATAGCGTCGTTTGAGACGACGTCAGACTCGCTGATCATCCGTATTTCAGACCAGGGCCCCGGGCTCGATCCAGAAAAGATTCCGGACCCCCTCGCCCCGGAAAATATCCTCCGCGGCTCCGGGCGAGGTATCTTTCTTATCAAGGCTTTCATGGATGAGGTAAACTTTCGCCAGTTACATCCGGGCACAGAACTGACTCTTATCAAGCATCGAACACCCGCGCAGTCGGGGACCTAAGGAGAACACTAGACATGAGCATGAAAGTAAAAACTCGCCAGGTGGATGGAATCACCATTCTGGATCTCAGCGGCCGCATTACCCTAGGCGAAGGCAGCGTGACGATCCGCGACGCCGTGCGCGATGTTCTGGCCAAAGGTTCCAATAAGATTTTGCTCAACCTGGGCGACATCAGCTACATCGACAGCTCGGGCATCGGCGAGCTGGTCAGCGCCTTCACCACCGTCAAGAACAGCGGCGGCGAGCTCAAGCTGTTGAACCTCACCAAGAAAGTACACGACCTGCTGCAGATCACCAAGCTCTACACCGTCTTCGATGTTAAAGACGATGAAGCGACGGCGATCTCTTCGTTCACCAAATAGTCACGATTCTTCCATAAAAAAGCCGTCGCTAAGTGCGACGGCTTTTTTGTTGGGCCAAGTCAGTTCGCTTCGCTACTTCGAGAAGTCGACCTTCGGCGCCACATTGTTTTCGGGGTTTCCCTTGAAGTACTCGTCGCGGTAATGAAAGCCCGCGATATTGGCCCAGATGCTTTGAGGGAACTGCCGAACGTAAACATTGTAATCCTCAAGCGTCTTGTTGTATCGCTGACGTGCGACGGAGATTCGGTTTTCAGTGCCGGAGAGCTCATCTGTCAACCGGTTGAATTGCTCGTTGCCTTTGAGGTTTGGATACTGCTCCTGCAGACGGAAGAATGGTCCGAGAGCTACGTCCAGTTTGGCGTTGGCGTTGATATTGCTGGCGTGATCGCCGCCTGCGGCAAGAACTCCGGCGCGGGCATTGGCAATGTTGGTCAAAATAGTTGATTCTTCGGAGACGTACCCTTTCACCGAAGCGACTAAATTGGGGATGAGGTCGAGACGACGCTGTTGCTGAACATCGACCTGTGAAAACGCCTGATTGACTGCCTCATTCTTCTGCACCAGCGTGTTCTTCGCGCCGATGTAGCTGCCTCCAATAAAGAGCAGAACGACGATGAGGAGAGCTACAACACCAAGCACAACCCATAAAGATTTCATGTTTCCTCAATTTCCCTTCGTCTGAATTTCGATACTACCGAGAGATGGCGTCTCCGGCTGTACTTTATCACTGGAACCGGCTTTCTTTGCGTTTCTTTGCAGTAATTTGGCCTAGATTTGGGTCATTAAAAGTCCCCGCTGGCTCCGCCGCCTCCTGAACTGCCGCCGCCAAAGCCGCCAAAACCTCCGCCTCCACGGTCGTCATCGCGTCCTCGGCCGCCACCAAAACCACCCCCTCCGCCGCCTCCCATCAGATTTCCCAGCAGGAAGAAGATCAGGCCGGTGTTGCCGGTCTTGACGAGAAAGAAGAGTATCAGCAGAACAGCGCCGCCACCGATAAGGAGCTCGGTGAACGTTAGCTGTACGGGCTGCTGCTGTTGATGTTGTTGGTATTGGCGGACCGGTGGGGCGAGGTTAAGGGTGACTCCTGCGTCCGCCGCGATAATTCGGGCAATCTGCGTGACACCGAGCGGAATAGCCGTGTTGTAATCCCCCTGCTCGGCGGCTGGAACCATCGAACGGCCGATGTCGCCAACCTTCGCGTCATTGAGGATGCCCTCGAGGCCGTAGCCAACCTCGATGCGACCGCGCCTGGGAGTCATGACGAGCACCATCAAGACGCCGCGATCAGTCCCCTTTGGGCCAACCTTCCATTTGTCTTCAAGCGCGGTGGCAAACTCTTCGATCGACTGGTCGTTGTCGAGAGTTTTGATGGTAACGACCGCGATTTGAGCGTGGGCTTGTCGATCTACCTGTGTGCAGAGATTTTCGAGGCTGTATTTGGTCGAGGGGGATAGAACGCCGGCGAAATCGTTGATGTAGCCGGTAGGCGCCGGCAGCGTGTTTACCGACTCCGCTGTCACTACGAGCGACGGCGCGAACGTCAGAAGGACAATAGCAAGCCATCGCGAAAGATAGTTCATCGATGGTCATTCTACGCCCTAACGATTTACAAGACAGCAAAACGTAAGAGCTTACCCTTGGCGCTTAGATCAGCAAAACGAGGCTTATAAGGTCGGGGCGGGGGGCGGCACACTACCGGGTTGCGGTACGGGGATGCCTTTCTCGCGGGCGAGTTTATCGACCATCATCGTGTGCTCATGTATGACCTTGGTTGCGTTCGCGACTGCGGTCTGCAGGGTTGGGTCTATGGTGCTTGCGGCCTCCTGGCGAAACTCGCGAAGGTCCTTGTGATGGTCTTTCACCATGAAAGACAGGTATTCCATATCAAAGTTATTCCCGGAAAGTGAGTTGAGTTTGTCGTACTCCGCCTGGTCTTCCTTGTTCAAATCCTTCGGTAGCCTGACGCCCATGGAGTCGGCGATGGGAGCCATCTCATTGTTCAGTTTTGTGTGGTCGTCTACCATCTTTTGGCCGAAGGCTCTTACATCGTCGCCGCTTCCCTTCTGAGCGGCGAGTTGGCCAAGCTTGACCTCGGCCATACCTCCCTGCGCAGCCTTGCGGAGGAAGATCTTATCTTTCATTGTTTGGCCGACGTCTCCGGCGTTTGTCGCGGAGTCCTGGATCGCGGTAGCGGAGGCGGGCGTCTGCTGTGGTTGGTTGGGCTGCGTCTGCGAGGCCCCCTGCGCCATGAGGTCAGGCTGAGCCAAAAGAATTGTGGGAGCGAAGAATACTGCGGCGAGAACCAGGGTTCGAGGAATCAAGTTGTAAGCAGTATCAGGTTTCATGGGAGCGCTCCCGTTGTTGACGGTTCTGATGTAACTTTCCGCCAAGGGCATACCTCTAGTTGGGTGTTCATAGGGAGTTTATGGTTGCCTTTCGATCCATGGACGACGCTGTATCCTGTCAATGGAGCTCCGATTAATGACGCAAAGCACTATCCAGCCACCGCACGCTCGCCAGGAACCGACGCCCACCACGCTGCATGGACACACGCTCGAAGATAACTACCGCTGGATGAGGGATAAGTCCTCCCCCGAGGTGCTGACTCATCTCGAGGCGGAGAATGCCTATACGCTCTCCGTAATGGCGGGGACCGAGCAGCTTCAGGCCAAGCTCTATGCCGAGATGCTCTCGCATATCAAGGAGACTGATGAGTCAGTTCCCTATCGGCAGCGAGGATGGTTCTACTATGTGCGCACGGTGGAAGGAAGCCAATATCCGATCCACTGCCGGAGACGGGCGACGGGGGCTAAGTTCGACCCATCGCAGCCCGAAGAGATTGTATTGGATGTAAATCAGCTCGCGGTTGGTCAGCCCTTTATGGCATTGGGCGCAATGTCGGTGAGCATGGACGATACGAAGCTGGCTTACTCAACCGACAACACGGGATTTCGTCAGTACACGTTACATATTCGCGATCTGGAGACCGGTGTGGACTTACCGGACACGGCAGAACGGGTAGGATCGGTTGCCTGGGCTGCAGACTCGCAAACACTCTTCTATACAACTGAGGATGAGGTAACAAAGCGGCATGACCACCTCTTCCGTCATCGTCTGGGCGACTCTGTTGCGAACGACGTGATGATCTACGAGGAGAAGGACGAACGCTTCAATCTTGGAGTCGGCAAGACTCGTGACAACGAGTACGTGCTGATGGAAGCGGGTAGCCATACGACCAGCGAATGCCGGTACCTCTCCGCGAGGACTCCTGAAGGGGAGTTTCAGATGATCGCGCCGCGAGTTGATGAGCAGGAATACTCGGTCGATCATCGCGGCGGCTTGTTCTACATCCGGACGAACGACGTGGGAAAGAACTTTCGCGTGGTTACGACCAAAGTGGAGACGCCGGGTCGTGATTCCTGGGAGGAGCTGATTCCATTGGACGTGGACGCTCCGCTTGAGGACTTCGACGTCTTCGACTCCTTTTGTGTCTGTTCGAGGCGAAGGCTTGGTCTCCCCACTCTCACAATTGTCGAATTCGGAGTGGCGAGGGAGCTAGGACGCTCGAGAGAGATTGAGTTTCCGGAGCCAGTTTATTCTGCCGGGACCAATATGAATCCGGAGTTTGCAACGAAGCGGCTTCGATACAGCTATCAGTCCCTGGTTTCGCCAGCATCGATTTACGAATACGACGTGCAATCGGGCACCTCGGAGCTTTTGAAGCAGCAGGAGGTTCCGGGCGGGTTCGATTCGACGCGTTACGCTTCCGAGCGAGTGTGGGTTGAAGCATCCGATGGCGTGAAGATTCCGGCTTCGGTCGTGTATCGCCGTGATTTATTTAAGCGAGACTCGACGAATCCTGTTTATGTGTACGGCTACGGTTCGTATGGCTATCCCCTGCCGATCGGTTTCAGTTCTTCGCGTTTGTCGCTGCTGGATCGAGGTGTGGTGATCGCATACGCGCATATTCGTGGTGGTGGCGAGATGGGAGATTCCTGGCACGACGCTGGCAAGATGCTGGTCAAGCGCAACACCTTTAGTGACTTTATCGCCGTGGCAGAGCAGCTGGTCACAAAAGGCTATGGAGCTAAGGATCGGGTTGCGATTGAGGGAGGGAGTGCGGGCGGCTTGCTGATGGGTGCGGTGGTCAACGAGCGGCCGGATTTATTTCGGGTGGTTCTCTCGCACGTTCCATTTGTAGACGTGATGAACACAATGCTCGATGCCAGTCTGCCCCTTACCGTGGCTGAGTATGAGGAGTGGGGAAACCCGAATGAAGCAGAGGCGTTCGCTTACATGCGGTCCTATTCGCCGTACGACAATTTAAAGGCGGGACACTATCCGGCGATGCTGGTGAAGACGAGCCTAAACGATTCCCAGGTGATGTATTGGGAGCCGGCAAAGTATGTCGCGAGATTGCGTACGTTGAAGACCAATGACACTCCGCTGCTGCTGCACATCAACATGGATGCAGGACACGGCGGTGCTTCGGGACGATATGACTATCTAAAGGAGATTGCGTTCGACTATGCGTTTTTGCTAACGCAGCTTGGAGTGGCTAACTAGACGCCAGCTTGTCCGCCACCACGAGTTCCGCGCTTGCGCAGAACCCACGTCGTCATGCACCGGTAGTCCTGCACGATTGTTGTCTTCAATGGGTCCACCATCACGGCGTTCAGTTGATCCGTCAATCGCATCAACATCGCCTCGTCGACCAAGAACCACTCCGACCCATCGTTAATCCGGAAGACATTTCCTCGCAACCGCTCGAACTCCATCCCGATACGCGAACCCAGTCGGCAGAATAGTAGCCCGCCCGGTCGGAGAACACGCCAAAGTTCTGCGATGATTGCGAGGAAATGGGCGTCATCCCGCGCGAAATGCAGCACGGAGCTACAGATGACTACATCTGCAAAGTTATATGGGAAGTCGATTTCATCCAGCTGCCCGACGCGAAAGTTATTTGAAGGCAGATCTGGTGCTAGTTGAGCGGCAAGCGCTCGTACCTGCTCAACGCCCTCTGCATTTGCGTCTACCGCGAAGATCTCGCAACCCACACGTAGGAGATGCACCAGATTCCGACCGTATCCGCAGCCTGCGTCGAGCACGCGCATTCCACTGGTAATGTTTCCTCTCAGAATCTGGTCGAAAACATAGATATCAATCTGGCCAAACTGCTCCTGCACGTTCATGGCGACTTTAGTAGCTTCCACTGTCTCTCCGGCCGTTTGATCTTGTGTCGTTTGGGTAGTACTGCGTGGTCGCACTAAGAGTCGGCTGATACAGCCTCTTCAATCTTGTCACCTTCACCTGGCGCGAGGAAGAGGTTGGTTTCGAGACCGTGTTGCCGAGTGTAAAGGTCGTAGTAGCGGCCTTGTAGTTTGTAGAGCGAGTCGTGAGTGCCGCGTTCGAGAATCCTTCCCTGCTCGATCACGAGGATCTGGTCTGCACGCCGGATGGTGGAGAGACGGTGCGCGATCACGAAGGTCGTGCGACCCTCCATCAAGAAGTTGAGCCCGCTCTGGATGAGCGCCTCGGATTCCGAGTCGAGCGAACTGGTGGCTTCATCGAGGATGAGGATGCGTGGATCCGCGAGGATGGCGCGGGCGATAGAGATGCGCTGGCGTTGCCCGCCGGAGAGCTTGACGCCGCGTTCGCCAACGACAGTGTCGTATTTCTCTGGGAAGCGCTCGGCGAACTCGTCGACGCGGGCGATGCGGCTGGCCTCCATCAGCTGCTCCTCTGTGGCCTGTGGGCGGCTGAAGAGAATGTTTTCGCGGATGCTGCCGTCGAAGAGGAAGGTCTCCTGCAAGACGACTCCAAGCTGCTGACGGTAGCTGCTGAGGCAGATCGTACCGAGATCGATGCCATCGATGAGGACCTCGCCGCCGACAGCCGTGTGAAAGCCGCAGATGAGGGAGATGATGGTGGACTTGCCTGAGCCGGAGGAGCCAACCAGTGCAGTGACCGTTCCCGGTTTCGACTCGAAGCTGATGCCGTGGAGGACGGGTTTGTCGACTTCGTATGCAAAGGTCACATTTTGAAACGCGACATCGCCGTGTATCGGCCCGATGACGACCGTACGATTTGGCTCACTGTCCTCTTCGCTCTCGTTCAGAATTTCAGTGGTGCGGTCAAGGCCTGCAAGGGCTTCGGTGAGTTGGGTCCCGATGTTAACAAGTTGCACGATGGGCGCTACCATGAAGGCGAGCAGCATGGTGTACTCCACGTAGCCACCGACATCCAAACGATGAGCAGCGATCTCTTTGGCGCCCAGGTACATGATCAGACCTCCGACCACTCCCAACACCATCGTGGAGGAGAGAGTCATCAGAGACTGAGCAGTGATCGAGCTGATTACGTTCTTAAGCAGACGTTCGACGCCGCGAGCAAAGACGCGGGCTTCACTATCTTCGGCGTGGTAGCCCTTGACGACACGTACGCCGCCCAGCGATTCGGTGAGACGGCCTGTGACCTCTGCGTTGATCTTCGAGCGTTCGCGGAAGATCGGACGGATCGTCTTGAAGGCTTTCTGCAGGATGAGACCGAAGACGAGCAGAATACAGACCGTGAGTAGCGTCATGCGTCCGCTGATGCGGATCAGGATGCAGAAAGCAATGATCGCGGTCACAATGCCGCCGGCAAATTCCAGCAGCCCGGTCCCAACCAGATTGCGGACGCCTTCGACATCGGTCATGATGCGGGCGACGAGCGTGCCCGTTCGGTTTTCGTCGTAGAAAGCTACGGGAAGGCGACCGATGTGTCGTTGAACCCGGGTTCGCAGCTCTGAAATGAGCCTTTGGCCGGCAGTGGAAAGCAACTGTGTGAGTGTGTAGGAAGAAACTCCCTGAAGAAAAGTGGCAGTGGCGACGATGGCGATAATCCACGGAAGCAGATTCAACTGATGCTTGTACATCACGTTGTTGATCAGGTAACGCGAGGAGACCGGCAGGGCAAAGCTGCAGAGGCGGTTGACGAGCATCAATAAAAAGCTGCCGGCAAGAAGCCACCGGCGCGGCTTGACCAGCTTCCACACCTCCGGCATGACCTTGGTCAGCTTTGGCTTCGGACGCGAGGCTGTGAGGTCAGCTGTCGTAGCTCTGCTAGTACCGCGGGAAGTACGGTCTACGGCCTTCATACCGCCGCCAAAGCTGGATGGACCAAAGGAAGAGGACATAGCTAAATTGAGTTTACGCTTGGGAGGCCACTACACAAGTCGAGCGCGGCGAGCAGAGATGAAGGAGCGAACACAGAACAATACATAAATCAGGCTGAGGAGACAGAGCGCTCCCTTCTCTTCGACAGCAATAGGGTGCGGAAACGAAGCACCACGGGAAAGTTTCAGCGTGTCGATCGCCGAGGGGATCATCCCCAAAAATACGAGCAAAGCGACCGTGACGGAAATGTGCATCCAGAGCATGCGTTTTTTTGAGTTTTCGCTGTTAGCCATTACGCCGAACAGAACAAAAAAGAGACCGATGCCGGCGGGAATCAGTGCCGTGGGATGAGCGCTGCCTGTGGTGACGTAACCGGTGATGCCAAGCAGAATAAGCAAGACGCCGAAGCCGATGGTGAGTTTTGCCATGAGGTGAAACTCCTTGATAGTCGCACTATCAGGATACTTGAAGGGGGAGGACGGGCGTCTACAAAGTTGCACCGGTAAGCGGGCAAAAAATACCCAGCCTGAGTGGCTGGGTATTCTGATCATGTAACCTGCCTTCTTATCGCGGACCGTTCATCAGGTGCTGCATTGCGGTGTCGTAGCCGCGCCGGAAGCCATCGCGATAGTCTGCACGCGCGCTGCTTTCTACGTGCGGGTGACGGTACTCGTCGCGATTGTTTACGTCGGGCCGGCGATGATTGTCGAAATCCTTACGTGCTCCTTCAATGCCATCGTGATAACCCTGACGCTGGATATCCTTGAACTCCTGTGGCGGAGTGTCCCAGCCACCGGCCTGTCCATAACCTGGCGCTGGCGACGCATAGGACTGAGCAATTACGAAACCTGGAGTTGCAAGTGAGATGGCAAGTATTGGAACTGCAAGTCGATTGAGTTTCATGTGAACTACCTCCGTGCGTCTTGCACACAGATAGTCAGATGAACCTTTTTGGCTCCATGTTGTCTGGAAGACTAAGCCGCGCTCTTCTTGATTGCAGCCACTATCTCTTCCGGCTTCCATTCATTTGTGGGATACCAATCAACAATCTTTCCGTCTTTGCCTATCAGAACAGTTGAGAGTGAGTGAGTTAGAGATTTGCTGTCGCCCGGAGTGACGCCTACGTTAAAAAATTGTGTCATAGCAGGCAACTCTTTTTCTGCAGGAGCAGCGAAGTCCCAATGAAGAAATCTTTCATTGGTATAGTTACCGGTGTAGGCGCCACCATAGCTGCGAAGAACCTTGGGTGTGTCATAGGTGGGGTCGAAGCTGACGCTGATGAGGTGGGTTTGCTTATAGAGGGCGGGGTCGGCGGCGAGCGCCTTGTCGATGTCGGCAAAGTTGTGGCTCATGCGGGGGCAAAAATCCGCGAGCTGGCAACGAGTGTAGATGAACGTCATCAGAATGATCTTGCCTTTAAATTGGTTCAGATGGATTGTGCGGTCGCTCTGGTTTAGGAGTTTGAAGTCGGGGACAACATCGCCTGCTGTGGGGACGTGGTAGGAGACTGGAGGCTTGTAGTCGGGGCGTGCCTGCGAAATGACGACGATATCATCGAGACGAACATCTCCGTAATTGTCGCCCTCCTTGTTTGCAAGGACCTTAGCGGTGATGCGATCGCCTGGGTGAAGTTCGCTGACGACGCTGGGATCTGCGAGTTTGTAGTCCATCGTCATCGCTTCCATAAAGCCAGGGACATCTTCGCCGTCGAGTGTGACGTGTGCGGCATCTGTAGAGACGACTTTGCCGCGAATGGTGAAGGTCTGCGCGGCGGAAGCTTGTTTGGAGACAGTAGGCGGAGTGTTTTGACGGCAGCCGGCGAGAAGAGCAAAGAAGGCGAGAACAAATACAGGCTTGCGAGACACGGGCAGACTCCTGGGTCAATGATAATGGCTGAAACGCGAGATTACACAGGGGTCGATTGATGGAGCGAAGAAAGATGCAGTCACCCTCTCTGGGGCTGATGCACTTTGGGTTGATGCTGGCTGGCCTTGGGACCGCATTGCTGGGACCCATCCTTCCCCTGCTGGCAAAGCAATGGGAGATGCTGGATTCGCAAAGCGGCCTGCTGATGACAGCAAAGTTCTGTGGTGCGTTTCTCGGCGGAGTGACGGTGTCGAAGAAACTAAGAAGAAGTCTTCTTGTCGGGTTGGTGGCGGGTGCTGTGGGCTTCGGTGGATTTGCTGTTGCTCCTTCGATGAGCCTGGGATCCGTGGGTTTGTTCGTAGGTGGATTTGGTCTGGGACAGATCATTACTTCGGTGAACATACTGGCGGGTCGCAGATTTACCTCTCATCGTGGATCCGCGCTGTCGCTGCTTAACTTTTCGTTCAGCCTGGGAGCCATGTTGTCTGCGCTTCTGGCTGCGTGGCTGTTGCCGCGCTTCACGTTAACGGGAGTGCTCAGGGGGTTCGCGGGACTGTTTGTGATCGGCGTATTGGTGTTATGGGTACAGATGCGAGGAGAGGCTTCAGATAATGAAGACCCTGATGCCGCCGCGTCTGCAGAAGCTGGGCTGCCGGCTGCTCTGAGTAGGCGAGTATATCTTTATTTCGCTGGATTGCTCGTGCTTTATGGCGGATTCGAGACTTGCCTGAGTGGCTGGCTGACCACCTTCGCATTGCGATACGGCGATAAGACACTGGCGGTGAGCGAGTATACGACGCTTCTCCTTTGGATGGCGCTGACCGTCGGCCGTCTGGGTGCTTCGGCAGTTATGCTCCGCGTGGGTGAGAAAACCGCGCAACGTGGGAGTTTGGTGCTAGCCTCTGTTTTCACGGTGGCGTTGGCGACGGCGCATTCTTCCGTGACGATCGCCGCCTTTGCTGTGCTTCTCGGGTTCAGTCTGGCGCCGTTTTTTCCTGCTACCTTTGCGCTGCTGATCGCAGAAAGGCCGACAGCTCGACAGGCTGGAATTGTAGTGGCAGTCTCCGGGCTGGGGGCGGCTGCGCTACCGTGGATGATGGGGGTGGTCTCTACGAGAACCGGATCGTTGCAGTTGGCGTTGGCTCTGCCCTTTGCGGCAGCTCTGGGGTTGCTGGCGATGAGTCTTTTTGCGCAGCGAACCCGACCAATCGCAGACTGATTCTATGGTCTGCTTTTCCTGCGATGGTGGGCGTATAACCGAAGGATGGATGGTCGTCGGTTGCTGCCAGGCGGAATTGTTGAGGCGTTAGATCAGGGCGCGGTCGTTGTAACGAGCAACCAGCGAGCTGCACGGAGTCTGGGGCGGGGATGGGATCGGCGCAATCGTGAGTTGGGGCTCTCGAGCTGGGCGCCGGCGGCGGTCATTTCCTGGGACGCATGGATTGCAAGTCTGTGGCATCGACTCCTGGTTGAGGGTCATGTCTCTGAGATGATTTTGAACCGGTCGCAGGAACACGTCGTGTGGAGGACAATTCTCGAGGCTGACGATGAACTGGCAAGTCTGCGAAGTGTCGATTCGCTGGCCGTCATGGCGGCGGAGGCGTGGCGCAAACTCTCCCAATACGACGGTCAATCGAGGCTCCGAGGAGCGATCGGAGGTTCGGACACGCGATCGTTTCAACGATGGGCGCGCACCTTCGAGCGAGTATGCCAGGCCGAACGGTTTGTCGTGCAGGCCCAGTTAGAAGACAAACTACGCGGGGTGTGTGAGAAAAACGTCGCAGGAACTGGATTCTTCCAATTAACTCCAAAGAAAATTGTATTGGTCGGGTTCGATCATTTGATCCCATCCCAAAGACGGCTGATGGATGCCCTGCAGTCGGCGGCAGTACAGGTTGAGGATCTTCGGCTAGCCGTTTCCACTCAGAGGAGCGTGCTCGTGGAAGCCGAGGAAGAGCATCAGGAGTTGTTCCTTGCTGCGCGATGGGTGCGGAGATTTCTCGAAGAGAATGCCGACGCGACCGTCGCGGTGATTGTGCCTGCGCTTGAGAATGAGCGGAGAGAAATCGACCGGGTATTTCGCGAAGTTCTGGCACCAGAGCTGGAAGACATCTGCACCGATAGTCAGACTGGACCGTACGAGTTTTCAATTGGCGTCGCTCTGGCAGAGATCCCTCTGGTTGCCGCCGCCTTCGATCTCCTGCGCTGGTCCATTGAACCACTACCTCTGGATCGAGTGAGTGCGTTGTTGTTGTCGCCCTGCTTCGCGATGACTGGCGAGGAAAGAGGTGCGCGCGCTGAGTTCGATGCCTTTGAACTTCGCAAAGCGCGAATGCTGCGACCGGAGATATCACTGTCTGGGCTAGTCGAGATGATGGAACGATCGAAGCGCCGACAAAAGCTATCTCGATTGCTTGGCACCCTACGAGCAACGCTGCGTCTTGCGAACCGCTTGCAAGGTCTCAATGCAAGGACGCACGCTGAATGGGCAGAACAGATGCGGGATCTTCTCATCGCATCGGAATGGTGCTCCGGGCGCAGAGAGACCAGCACCGCGTTTCAAACGCGGCGCAAGTGGGAGAGTGCGCTTGATGAACTCCCAACGCTCGATTTTGATGGCGTCCCGGTCGAGTTTGCAGCAGCACTTTCCACGCTGGAGAGAATTGCCCGCCAGACTATGTTTGCGCCGGAGTCGCGAGGGGCTCCAGTGCAAGTGATGGGTCCGCTCGAAGCCGCAGGAAGCACATTTGACGCGGTTTGGTTCCTGCGCGCCGGCGAACTTACCTGGCCAATGGCAACAACCACCAATTCCCTGCTGCCCTGGCATCTGCAACGCGAATTAGAGATGCCTGGAACCAGTGTGACCCTGGACAATGAACACGCGCGAAGGATCACGGACCGAATTGCTGCAAGCGCCGGTACAGTCGCATTCAGCTACGCGAAAGAGTCTCCGGAGGGCGGCCAGCGGCCTTCACCGTTGCTGGCCGCGCTCGAGCTGGAAGCGTTTAGCGCAGTGGATTTTGTAGAGTATGAGCCGCCGCGAACAATCGTCGACCTTGAAGAGGTTACGGACTCCGCTGTGGTTCAGGCGCTCCCGGACAAGGTTCTTCGTGGCGGGGCAAGAGTTCTGGAACTCCAGGCAGCGTGCGGTTTTCGTGCTTTCGCGGAATACCGACTGTGGTCGACGGAGGTCGAGTCGATCGAACCTGGTATGGATGCGAGAGTAAGCGGTACTGTAGTCCACCATGCGCTTGAGCACTTCTGGAACGAGGTCAAAACGCAGGATGCTTTGCGATCGATGAACACTCAGGAACGTGACGAAGTATTGGAGTGGTGCATCGCTCAAGCTCTAAAGAAAACGGCAGAGGCAATTGCGACCGATTGGGATGAGGCCTATATAGACGTGCAGCGAAAGAGGCTGCGCAAACTTCTGTCAGGATGGTTGGAACTGGAGTTGGAGCGGGAACTCCCCTTCGAGGTCAAGCTCAGCGAGAAAAAACTTGATGACGTCCGCGTGGGACCGCTACGCCTGAATGTGCGTCTGGATCGCGTAGACGTAGTAGAAGGTGGTGAAGTTCTGATCGACTACAAGACGGGTCCTGCTTCGCCAAATGACTGGTTGACGTCGCGACCCGATACTCCGCAGCTTCCGCTATATGCAATTCTCACGGAGGAACATCGATTACAGGGTGTCGCGTTCGGTTTGGTGCGGGCGGGAGACGGCCGCGGTCTTAAGGGATACGCAACATGTGACGGTGTGCTCACCAAAGCAAGCAAGCTTAGAGAGGCGCCCACACTCGAAGCTCAAATAGAACGGTGGAGAGAGGTGCTGGTAGCACTGGCGGAAGAGTTCTCTTCCGGCGATGCCCGTGTGCAGCCGAAGACGTATCCGGGTAGCTGCTCTCACTGCGAACAAAGACTCCTCTGTCGGCTCGACGTGTCGTTGCTCGAAGAAGACGATGAACAGGACGAAAGCTCATCGGCAGAGGTCAGCCGTGGGTGATTTGTTTGACATCTCAGAAGCTAATTCTCTTCCAGAAACGACGAGCAGCAAACGACCACCAGACTGGCGAGCGCGAGAGCGAGCGCTCGATATCCGACGATCATGGATCGTAGAGGCGCCCGCTGGATCAGGTAAAACTGGTCTCCTCATCCAACGCTACCTAAAGTTGCTCGCCGATGAGAGTGTCGAAGATCCTAGTCAGGTTTTGGCAATTACGTTCACCGTCAAAGCAACAGCCGAGATGAGGGAGCGCGTAATCTCTTACCTGGTGAGTGCTTCCCGGCACGAACCTGTGAAGAGCGATTCCGCCTTTGATCGTGAGACACGTGCGCTTGCAGAAGCGGTGCTCCGCCGCAGTGCTTCCCTCGGCTGGGAGTTGCTACAACAACCACGCAGATTGAATATCCGCACGATCGATTCCGTGTGTGGAGAGGTGGCGCGATTGTTGCCGGTCCTCTCAGGCGGTGGCGGGCGGCAGACTCCGGTAGAAGATCCTACGTTGATGTATCGCGAAGCAGCGAGAGAGACGTTGATGCAACTCGGCGGAAACGATGCGGAGCTGGATGCAGCGCTGCGCACCGTGTTGCTGCATCGCGATGGGAGTCTGCGCGACTGTGAGCGGCTGTTGATGGAGATGCTGCCGGCACGCAACCAGTGGGGAGAGTTGGTTCCGTTGGGAAGACAGCAACTGGACGATGCTTTTCTGGATGAAATGGTGTTGCCCAGGCTTGAACTTGCTCTGGAGCGGGCCATCTGTGCCGGGCTGACGCGCCTGTCGCTGATCTTTCCGCCAGGCATTCTGAAGGAGTTGGCCTCGCTTGCTGGCGAAATGGGGCACGCGGAGGGCTATAAGGGCGATCCCTCTCCGATCGCGCTATGTACAGGCCTGCATACCGCGCCGCAAGAGACTGCCAAACATCTCGAACACTGGCGAGCGTTGATACATCTGCTCGCGACGAAGGAGTCCAAGTGGAGGGCAGCTGCGACGCGCAATCATCTCGGATTCAACATTGAGAGACATCATGCCCAGCAATTGAGGCTTCTAGTGCAGCAGCTGTGGCTCCGCGACGATGTGCTTGAAGCGATAAAACGTGTAAAGGACCTTCCGCCGGCGAAGTATCCCCAAGAGCAGTGGGCCGTTGCGAAGGCGCTCTTTCGTGTTTTGAATAGAGCGTTGGTTGAATTGCAGCTAATCTTCGCACGCCGTGGAGAGTGTGATTTCGCCGAGCTTGGGCTTCTGGCGCGAGTGGCGCTGCGAAGGGACGGCGCCGTCTCTGATTTGAACAAAGCTTGGGGAATGAAGCTTCAGCATCTTCTTGTGGATGAGATGCAGGACACGTCCACCAGCCAGTATGAGTTGATTCAATTGCTCACGCAAAGGTGGGATGGTCACAGTCAGACGGTGTTTCTCGTGGGCGATCCAAAACAATCCATATATCTCTTCAGGCAGGCGCGTGTCGAGCGATTTGTGACAACAATGCAGACGGAGTTTCTAGGAGACTTGCCACTGAGCAGATTACAGTTGACGGCAAACTTCCGCTCGCAAAGGAATCTTGTTGAAGCATTCAATGACGATCTCTCGCTGCTGTTTCCCCGGACCGTGAGTACGGAGAATCCCGACGAAGTGCCGTACGTTGAGGCAAAGGCTGTGCGTGGACCTTCGCAGAGTGGCTCGCTGAATCTCGTGTGGCATCCGCGCGTGCTCGCCTCGGCAGTGTCGACGGAGGCGGCAAAAAAAGCAAAAAGTCGGCAGGCAAAGCGCGAGGCTCAACAGGTGCGAGCCATTGTCGAAGATTGGCGCGCCAGGCCACTTCCTGAGGGTCGGAATGAACCATGGAAGCTGGCGGTGCTGGTGCGAAGTCGCAATCTGCTTATCGATATCGTGACTGAACTGAAGAACGACTCGAAAGGAGCGATACCGTTTCGTGCAGTGGATATCGAGGCCCTGGGCGAGAGGCAAGAGGTTCTTGATCTTTTTGCATTGACCAGAGCGCTGATGCACCCCGCCGATCGCATAGCGTGGCTCGCGGTACTGCATGCTCCGTGGTGCGGTCTTGGACGGGCGGATCTGCACCTGCTGGCGGGCGCGGATGATCCCATCTGGTCTGAGCGATGCATTGGAGACGCAATCGCAGAGCGAAAAGATCTGCTGAGTGAACAGAGTTGCGCGAGACTGATGCGCGTGTGGCCCGTGTTGCAGGCGGCGGAGGAGAATCGTTCGGGGATCAGCACCGCTCAATGGGTGGAGAAGACATGGCGATCATTAGGCGGCGACGCGTCTCTGAAACCTGTGGAACTGAGCAATGCACGAAGGTATTTACAGCTTCTGGATGAAGTGGAAGAGGAGGCCGGAACGATTGAAGTAAATTTACTGAAGCGGCGGCTCGATAAACTCTACGCCCAACCACCAGCCAGCGGTTGGGCAGTCGATCTGATGACGGTCCATAAGTCTAAGGGTCTCGAATGGGACGTCGTAATGGTCCCAGGGTTGCAGAAGAAAGATCCGGCGAATCGCGAAAAACTGCTGAACTGGAGTGAGATTGATTTCGGAGATGTCGAGGCTGCGCATATCATGCTGGCGCCGATTGTGGGTCGCGGCGAAGGCTCAAGGGCGTTGAACGATTGGTTGAAGAGCATGGACAAGGCAAAGGAGGCCGCTGAGAGAAAGAGACTCTTCTATGTCGCGTGCACTCGGGCGCGCGAGGAACTGCACTTATTCGCGTCTCCCAAAACGAAGGCGAATGGCGAGATCAATCGTCCTTATGGGAGTCTGCTGGCTACCGCCTGGCCCGCGGCAGAACGGCACTTTACGGACGTCCCTGCCTCGAAGAACGTCAATCAGTTGCCCATGATGTTTCCGTTGCCGGAAGAAGATGAGGGGTTCGTCGGCGACATTGCGGCCAGCGTTGATGAGGCTGTGCGATCTGCAATTCTCCAGCGCCTCCCGATCGAATTCAAGCCGGAGTCACGATTTTCAATTGGACAGAAACTCTTCTACGGCGAGGACACAGATACACCAGGGGCTGCACATTTTGAGAGGCCCGAGGGCTCCTTCGAAGCGCGTGCTTTTGGCACCGCAGTCCATGCATTCTTAGAGGCGATAGCAAAGAGACTGGTAGAGGAAATAAATCTTGAGGCCTTACTGCGCGAAGTGGAATCATGGACGCCGCGAATTGTAGCCTTGCTCCGAGGAGAAGGACTTCAGCCGGTGGTCATCGAGCGGCTTGCGCGACGGGTAAAGACGGCGCTCACCAACATGTTGCAAGACGAAGAGGGACGATGGGTACTGAGCCAGCACGCTCAGGCGTCGAACGAACTTGCGCTAACCGCGTGGAGAGATACTCGCAGCAGCGTCCGACTGGATCGGGTGTTTCATGGTGGGTCCAAACCGATGGAGCCCGGAACTGACTATCTCTGGATCATCGACTACAAAACAGCAACGCATGGGCGCGAACGAGCCGATGAGTTTCTTGTGGAAGAACGAGCAAAGTACACGGACCAGATGAAGGTTTATGCCCGAATGATGAAAGATCGGGTAACGAGTGGAAAGCTGCGGGTGGGTTTGTATTATCCGATGTTGCCAAAGCTCGTTTGGTGGACTCCTGAATCAGACTGAGGGATCGTTCTTTAGAGCGCATTATTGCTGTGACGAACGTCCGCGCCGCGAACCCAGAAGATTACATCTTCTGCAATGTTAGTGGCATGATCGCCGACGCGTTCCAGGTTGCGCGCGATGATAAGTGCGTTGAGCGATTGCGGAGTCAGCTCAGGCTTTTCCTTGATGAGAGTGCTAAGTGCGTAGAACGCAGAATCATTCATCTCATCGACCTCATCGTCGAGTCGCAGGACCGACTCAGCCAGTTCGGCATCGCCTTCAATGAAAGCCTGGAGAGACTTGCGCACCATCGCGGAAGAGAGAGAGGCAAGCTTTGGAATATCGACTGGAAGATCGATGTTCGCGAAGGCGCCCATCTCGCGTACGCGCACGGCGATGTTGACCGCCTGATCTCCTACTCTTTCGAGATCGGCGTTGATGCGGATCACTGAAAGAATAAAGCGAAGGTCGATGGCCATGGGTTGTTCCATGGCAAGGAGGTCAAGCGCCATCTGGTCGATCTCGCGTTCCAGACGGTTGATGGAGGGTTCGGCGCGGAAGACAAGCTCGCAAATCGACAGATCGCGTGTTCTGTAGGCTTCGATGGAGCGCTGGATCGCCTGCTCGGCCATCCCAGCCATGACGAGCAACTTCTCCTTCAACTCGTCAAGGCTCTGATGAAACTTGACGCGCATCAGCCAAACCTCCCGGTGATGTAGTCTTCCGTTCGCTTGTCCCGCGGATTCGTAAAGATCTTGTGGGTGGAGTCGAACTCTACCATCTTGCCGTTGAGAAAGAAACCCGTGTTCTCGGCGACTCGGGCGGCTTGCTGCATGTTGTGCGTCACGATGACGATGGTGTATTGGCTCTTGAGCTGAAAGATCAGATCTTCGATCTTGGAGGTTGAGACAGGGTCCAGCGCGGAGGCTGGTTCGTCCATCAACAAGACCTCCGGATCGACGGCGAGTGCGCGGGCAATGCACATGCGCTGCTGTTGGCCGCCTGAAAGAGAAGCGCCAGATTTCTTCTTTAGATCGTCCTTGACCTCTTCCCAAAGCGCGGCCTGTTTGAGCGAACGCTCGACCGTCTCGTCGAGTATGCGCCGGTTGCGGAAGCCGTTAAGCTTGAGGCCGCTGACGACGTTGTCGTAGATGGACATGGTCGGGAAGGGGTTGGGACGCTGGAAGACCATGCCGACGCGACGACGAATTTCAACAGGGGAGGCGTCGTTGTAGATATCGATCTCGCCCATTTTGACTACGCCGGTAGCTCGGGCGATGGGGTTGGTCTCGTGCATGCGGTTGAGGCAGCGGACAAAGGTGGATTTGCCACACCCGGAGGGACCGATGAGCGCGGTGGCGTGGTTCGCGGGAATGTGCAGGTTGATGTCCTGCAGGGTGTGCGTCGTACCGTACCACGCGTTCAAATCCTCAACTAAAATGCCGACTCCCACTAGCTTCCTCCCTTGAGTGCGCCGCGGTTGGCAAAGATGCGGACGAGCGTGACCGAGACCATGATTAAAACGATAAGAACAAGCGAACCAGCCCACGCCAAACGATGCCACTCGTCGTAGGGAGAGATAGCATAAACATAGATCTGCAGAGGCAGGGCTGCGATCGGTTGGCTGAGGTTGAAACTCCAGAACTGATTTCCAAAAGCGGTGAAGAGAAGCGGTGCGGTCTCTCCGGCTACGCGGGCGAATGCCAACATGCATCCGGTGATGATGCCAGGCGAAGCCGTGCGCAGGCTGACCGAGATCGCCGTCCGCCACTTGGGAACACCGAGACCAAGAGCTGCCTCTCGAATAGCGTGCGGCACCGTAGCCAGCATCTCTTCGGTGGTTCGCGTAATGGTGGGCACCATCATGACGGCCAGGGCGACGCCTCCGGCCAGAGCGGAGAAATGTTTCTGCTGAACAACGATTAGCGAATAGATTGAGATGCCCATCACGATCGACGGGACACCATTCAACACATCGGCAGTGAAGCGGACCGCATTGGCTAACGTCTTGCCGCGGCCAAACTCTGCTAGATATACACCGGCCGCGATGCCTATGGGAATACCCATGAGGCTGGCAAGAAAGAGGATGATGCCCGACCCGACAATCGAGTTCGCCATGCCTCCACCCGTCTCGCCAACAGGCGCTGGAACGTGGGTGAAGAAGGCAAGATTCAGCGAACTCGCGCCTTTGTAGATCAGGTAGAAGAGAATTGCGAGCAAGGGAAGGATGACTAGAATCGTCGCGAGAATGCAGAGACCGCTGACGAAATAGTTAGTCGCGCTGCGTGTGGCCCTGTTCCTGCGCATGGATTTCGATTCAAAGTCCATGGGTCGGGGTTGGTTGCTCAAGGGTTGAGTGCTCATGTCAGATGACCCGCGCAGGTGCGTTGCGTGTTACCGCCCAGACCATCAGGCGGGCGATGGCATTTACGACGATGGTGACCAGAAAGAGAGCCAGACCAATCTCGATAAGGGCGCTTAGGTAAAGATCACCAGTGGCTTCGGAGAACTCGTTGGCGATGACGCTGGCCAGAGTGTAGCCGGGGGCAAAGAGCGATTTACTGATATCGGGATGGTTTCCTATGACCATCGTGACAGCCATCGTCTCGCCCAAGGCGCGTCCGAGGCCCAACATGACGGCGCCGACAATACCGATGCGGGAGTTGCGCAGAACACCAACACGGATCATCTCCCATCGGGTCGCACCGAGCGCTAACACTGCCTCTCGTTGACTGTTGGGCACCGCGGTCATAATGTCGCGGGTCAGCGAGGAGATGATCGGAAGAATCATGATGGCGAGGATCATGCTGGCCGTCAGAAGTCCGACGCCGAAGTTGGGACCATCAAAGAAACCAGTCCAGCCAAGGGTCTTGCTAAGGAACGGACCGATGACATCGCGCATAAGCGGTACAAGAACGAAGACAGCCCAAAGGCCATAGACAACGCTGGGAATGGCAGCAAGCAGTTCGGTGAGGAAGGAGATTGGAGCACGAAGCGGGCGCGGGCACAACTCGGTAAGGAAGATTGCTACGCCGAGGGCCAGAGGAACCGCCATGCAAAGAGCCAACAGGGATGTGGCAAGTGTGCCATAGATAAAGGGTAACGCGCCGAAGTCGCCCGAGACCGGATCCCATGCCTGGGTGGTGAAGAACTTCCACCCGAACTGAGCGAGACTCAGCCGGGAGTGCATGATGAGGATGCCAAAAATGAACAAAACGATTGCGAAGATGCTGCATGCGCAAATCAGCATGACCGCAGCAAAACTGTCATCGGCAAGGCGACCGCTTCCCCGCTTGGAGAGGTAGTCCCGGATCGGAGACAAGGTTGTACTTGCCACAGCCGGAGCCATATCCGCAAAGGCCGCAGGAGGCGACACGGGTGTTGGTACAGGCAACGGTGAGCTTGTTTCTCTTTCGGGAGTCATACGAGTAGAAGACACAATCCTATTTTCCTGACAGTTGACTCTTCGGATCGATTGTATCGGCCTTACTTATCCGGGTGCTGGTAAGAAAAAAGATGCCGCACGAATCTCCGTCTGAAACCCGTGCGGCAGCGTTGCTATTTTACGGTCGCAATGCTCTTGCGAACCATATCCTGAACTTGCTTGGGCAATGGAGCGTACGTTAGCGCAGCAGCTTCGTTTTCACCGTGATCCAACATCCAACCCAAAAAGTCGGCGAGTGCTTTTGCTTTAGCCGGATCAGTAGAGTGAGTCGGAATCAGCAGCCAGGTAAAGCTGGAGATCGGATAGGAATCGGCACCTGGAGCATTGGTGATGGAGACCCGGTAGTCGGCTGGCATTGTCTTCGCCGCTGCAGACGCAGCAGCAGTCACGCCCGCAGTCGAAGCCTTGAGAAACTTGCCAGATGCGTTGCGCACTGCACCGAAGCTCATCTTGTTCGTCTCGGCATAGATCAACTCGACATATCCAAAGGAATATGGCGACTGACGAACCATGCCTGCGACGCCTTCATTTCCCTTTTGGCCAATACCCGTGGGCCACTTGACCGAGGTACTGTGACCGACCTTGGTCGCCCAGTCCGGGCTGACCTTTGAAAGAAAATCAGTGAAGATGAACGTCGTTCCGCTTCCGTCAGAACGGTACACCGGAAGAATTGATTTGTCCGGCAGATTGACTCCCGGATTGTCTTTTGTAATACGCGGGTCGCTCCACTTGGTGATTTTGCCCAGATAGATATCTGCGATCACGTCGGAGGAGAAGTTGAGGTCCTTGTTGACACCAGGGAGGTTGTAAACCGGCACGACCGCACCGAGTACGGTGGGAATGTGCATCACCTTTACTTTGGCATCCTTCAACTGTTGATCGGTCATCGGACCATCGGTAGCGCCGAAGTCGACAGTGCCTTCCGATACCTGACGGATTCCGCCGCCGGAGCCGATGGACTGATAGTTGATCTTTACGCTCGGATTCGTTTGGCTATATTCGCTAAACCACTTGGAATAAATAGGATACGGGAAGGTTGCTCCCGCTCCGTTAATGTTTTGTGCGTTGGCGCCCACGGCTACCAATGTCAGCACGCCGGCTGCGATGACTTTCAGATTCACTCGTCCCCCTAGGCTTTCAATGCATCGATCCAGCATTTCAGTCAATACATCTCACTCTTGAGTGTGAGGGGGAATTGTTACGGAGAGGTTACATCGGAGTGAAAACGGCATTATTCCACCAAGTTCTGAGCCTTGGGAAGTGTGAAAATAAAGTTGCTGCCAGCATTTAGCTCGCTCTCCGCGCGAATCGATCCGCCATGAGTCTGCACCATGTGCCGCGCAATCGCGAGCCCCAATCCGGTTCCTCCGGATTCTCTTGAGCGTGCCTTGTCCACCCGGTAGAAACGCTCGAAGATTCGGCCGAGATGCTCCGAGGCAATTCCGGGGCCAAAATCTCGCACACTGAACTCCACTGCCTCAATTGGATCCGAGACATCTCGAGACGTGACGACCACCTTGCAAACGGCGGCGTTGCGAGCCTGACCGTATTTGATGCCATTCTCAATGAGGTTGCTGAGAACCTGGAGGATCGCGTCGGTGTCGGCGACGACCTCGGTGGTGGAGATATCGCCGATCTCAAGAATCGATTCCGTATCCTGCACCAGGCCGCTCATTGCCTGCACGGCGTCGCGCACTAAAATGTCGGCTGGAATCGGAGCCGGATGGAGCTCCTGTTCGGAGGACTCTACCCGCGCCATCACCAGCAGATCTTCCGTCAGCCGATTCATACGACTGGCATTCTTCAGGATGATGGTGAGAAACTCTCGCGCCGATTGGCTAAGCGCAGCTTCATGATCAAGCAGCGTCTCAACATAACCCGTAATCGACGTCAGAGGTGTGCGCAGTTCGTGCGATACATTGGCAACGAAGTCGCGCTGGGTCCGTTCAACCTCTTCGATGCGGGTGATGTCGTGCAGAACGGCGACGGCCCCGCCACCGGGCATGGGTGATGCGTTAACCTCGAAGATGCGACCGGGCAGCAGCGAGGTCGAGCGGCCATCGCTTACTACCCGCTGCTCCAGAGCCGTGCGGACGCAGTCCAGCACTTCAGGATCGCGGATCGTCTGGACCAACGCGTGTCCAACACGGATCGCACTGCTAAAGGACGCGCCGGGAATCAGTTTTTGCATCCGTTGATTAGTCCACTGAATACGGCCGGCCGGATCAACGGCAACGACCGCGTCCTGCATGCTGTCGATCATCGCTTCAAGTTCGCGCCGGCTCTCCGATGCGTCATTCAGTGCACGACTCACTTGTCCAGAGGCGACCGAAATTGCCCGTGCCAAGCCATCGAAATCGTTGAAGGAGGGGCGAACTTCATCGATCTGGCGCTCAGGAATTGCCGCGGCAGAGTCTTGCAAGAGGTTGACGTCCTGCCGAACCGAACGCGCGAAAAGGAAGGCACTAATGCCGGCCCATGCGAGCACGAGCAAGCTCGCCATTAGCCAGCGTTGGGGTACCGACGAGAACCCCGCAAACGCAAGGAATACCAGCGCGATCGCAACGCGGAGGAAGACCGAAAAAAAGACGCCACGCCTCACGGACCACCCCCCAGCCTACGCCTGCGCCGCCTTCGGAATCTCGAAGCGATACCCGGCGCCACGCATGGTCTTCAAGTAGCGTGGCGTTTCGGCGTCGGCCTCAATCTTCTCGCGAATGCGTCGGACATAGACGTCGACCGAACGCGGGGTGACAAAACGAGCGTCCCCCCATACCGCATCCAGAAGATGATCACGACTAAAGACTCGCCCAGGGTGACGGGCCAGATAATCCAGAAGCCGGAACTCCGTGGCTGTCGTCGTTACCAGCTCGCCGTTCACACGAAGCTGCATAGCACTGGCGTCGATCTCTACGTTCTCGAACTTCAATACCGAAGGCGAACTTGGTCGCTCAAAGCGCCTCAGCACCGCTTTCACCCTGGCTACAAGCTCGCGAGTCGCAAAGGGCTTGGTGATGTAATCATCGGCCCCCATCTCAAGGCCGTGGACGCGGTCGTTCTCGGCCGCACGCGCCGTGAGGAAGATAATCGGAACCACGCTCAGCGTAGGATTCTGGCGTAATCTCCTGCAAAGATCCAGACCATCCCCGCCTGGCACCATAATGTCCAAGAGAAAAAGCGCGGGCGGCTGCCGTTCGGCGTCGGTAAGTATTTGATTGATAGCGAGATACGGGCGAACTGTAAATCCGGCACTCTCCAGATGATACTGCACCAGGCGGGAGATATCCGCATCGTCTTCCAACACAAAAATCGTCTGACTCACTTCGTATAAACCTCTGTCATCACGTGACTTGATTAACGTCAGGTTAGCGCACCACGGACGGGGGATTGCTAACGTACGATGAATCGTCCACAGTAAAGCTTATGAAGAGTACGTTCGTATACTCTAGAGTCATTCTAAGGGGCCCAGACGGTCAGAACTGCATGAAACAACACTCCAATCTCGTCCTATGCGTCGATGACGAACGAATCGGGCTCGAGGTTCGGAAGATTTTGCTGGAACGGGCCGGATATAGGGTACTGACGGCATCGGATGGACCGAGCGGGCTCGCCGTCTTCTCGGCCGAACCGGTAGAAGCGGTTGTGCTCGACTACTCCATGCCGGGGATGCACGGCGGCGAGATCGCCACCCAGATGCGACAGATCAAGCCTGAGGTTCCCATCCTTTTACTGTCGGCTTACATTGGTCTGGCTCCCGAGGTCACCTCCCTGGTCAATCTTTATATGACCAAGGGGGAGGGTGCCCCGGTGCTTCTGGAAAAATTAGGCATCCTACTGCAACCAGTCAGTTGATTCCGCAACCGAAGGAAATTCACGGGGCGAGAGGGCTTTGAATCTAAGTCAATTCAACAATATTTTAAGGCAGGTCTTCGTACTACCTGTCGTCGCGCTGCTGGTAGTCGCCGGCGCGCTGTACTTTCAGATCCGGGGATCGAACGAAACGGTGAATCTGATTCAGGAATCAGACGCCCGTATCTCACAAGCAACCTTGCTTTCGAAGTTGGTCGTCGATGAGGAGTCCGGCCTGCGCGGGTACGAAACTACCGGCGACATGCGGTTCCTGCAGCCGTTTTACGAGGCAGAATCCCATCTGCAGACCGAGATTCAAAACCTTGACAACCTGGCTGGCGCGGATGCCGATCAGAAGCACGACATTGCGGACCTACGGGACGAACACCAGACATGGCAAGACGCATTCGCCCTTCCTGTCATTGCCACGGTTCGCGGAGGCGGACAAACCAATGATGTGGATCTAAACCTCCACGGTAAGGTCTTGATGGACAACGTCCGTCACGATCTCACCGACATCATCCAGAAGGCCGAGGCCAGTCGTACCCGGCGCATTGCACGCTGGCATCGTCAAGTCCATACCCTGCTTCTGGTGTTGCTCGCCCTGGCCCTCGGAATGGGTGTGCTGATCGGCCTCTTCACCCGCGGTCGCCTCCACGCGGTCTCTGCCGCTTACCGCGGTTCGCTCGACATCCTCGGCCGTCGGGCCGAAGAGCTCTACCAATCCGAGCAGCAACTCCGAACCACCCTCGAATCGATCGGCGATGGCGTCATCACCTGCGACGCCGAAGGCCACATTCAGATGATGAATCCCGTAGCCAGCGAGTTGACGGGTTGGAGCCAGCCCGAAGCCGGCGGGCATCAGCTCGAAGATGTCTTCCGCATCGTCAATGAGACAACGCGCGAACCGGTAGAAACACCAGTAGCCAAGGTGATGCGCCTCGACAAGATCGTGGGCATGGCCAACCATCACACGATTCTCCTGCGCAAAGACGGCACCGAACTCGACATCTCTGACAGCGGCGCTCCCATCCGCGACAAAGCCGGAAACACGATCGGCATCGTCCTCGTCTTTCGCGACATCACGATGGAACGCAAGACTCAGGAAGCTCTGATTGCGAACGAGAAGCTCGCGGTCGCGGGACGTCTCGCCGCCACCATCGCGCACGAGATCCACAATCCGCTCGACTCGGTCACCAATCTCCTCTATCTCATGCGCAACGGCGTCACCCCTGAAGAGTCAGTCCACTTCATGGACATGGCACAGCAGGAGCTGACACGAGTCACGCAAATCAGCCGCGCCATGCTTGGTCTCTATCGCGAATCAAAGGCTCCTGTCGTGGTCGATCTCAAAGAGATGCTCGAGGAGATCCTGCTCCTGATGGAGAGACGGCTCAGCGATCTGGGCGTAACGGTGTCCAACGACATGCCGGAGCCCATTGAAGTAGCCGCCTTCCCTGCTGAGCTGCGCCAAGTCTTCACTAATCTCGTTACCAATGCAGCCGAGGCGGCGGGCACTGGCGGCGAGGTAAAGATCAGCATCGTTCCACAAAACATGGGCGTCGATGTAAATGGCCAGAAAATGCAGGCAGGAGCAACGGTGATCGTCGCCGACAACGGTCCGGGGATTCTGGACGATGTGCAGCCGCATCTATTCCAGCCCTTCTTCACTACCAAAGGAGAACATGGCACAGGGCTCGGCCTCTGGGTCAGTCGCGGCATCATCAACAAACATGGCGGTACCATCTGCATCACCAGCGACACGAGCGATACCGATCACGGCACCAAAGTAGCCGTGTTCCTCGCGACCAATCCGACGATTAACGCGGGTGGCGGCGATTAGGTTTTCGAATCCCTCGGATGAAAGCCCTCTCGCGGCCGCTAAAGTACCCGCAGATGCTCCGACACGATGGCCGCAGCTCTCTCGCACGCAACGCGGTCGACGTCGTAATGCGTTACAAATCGAATCGAATGCGGGCCAATCGCGCTGACTAGCACGCCCTTCTGTTTCAGGGCCGCAGTAAATGCCGCAGCGTCTCCACCAGTAGCCCGATCTTTAGAGCGCAGCTTGAAGATCACGATGTTGGTCTGCACTGTCTCCATGTCGATCTCCGCAGCCGCAGGTTCAGCAGCGACCGCCTCCGCCAGCAGCCGGGCATTCGCATGATCTTCATGCAACCGCTTCGACATCTCATGCAAAGCAATCAGCCCTGCAGCCGCAAGGACACCCGCCTGTCGCATGCCGCCGCCTAAAGCCTTGCGATAAATCCGCGCCTGCTCGATCGCCTTCCTGCTCCCAACCAGCATGGAGCCCACTGGCGCGCCCAGGCCCTTCGACAGACAGAACATCACAGTATCGAATCCGCTCGTCAGCTTCGCCACGTCGAGTCCCAACGCAGTGGCCGCGTTGAAAACCCGGCCTCCATCGAGATGAACCGGCAGACCAGCCTCACGAGCCCCCGCCCAAACCTCCTCAAGTACCGGCAACGGAGTCACTGTGCCACCAGCCATGTTGTGGGTGTTTTCCAGACTGATTAGCCCCGTCTGCGCGCGGTAGTAAATCTTCGCGCCAATCGCCGGCTTGATGTGCTGCCACGTCAAAATGCCGCGCTCCGCTGCAACGGCGCGCGCCTGGCAGCCCGAGAATGCGGACATCATCGCCATCTCCCAATCGAGTACATGCGACCGAGCCTCGCAAATGACCTCCTGCCCATGTTGGGTGTGCAGCCGAATCGCAATCTGATTCCCCATCGTCCCTGTGGGTACGAAGATCGAAGCTTCGCGGCCAAAAGTCTCCGCGGCTTCACGCTCCAGGCGATTGACCGTGGGGTCTTCACTATATACATCGTCGCCGACCTCGGCGGAGGCCATCGCCTCGCGCATGGCTGGGGTGGGGCGGGTCACGGTGTCGCTGCGCAGGTCGATCATAATGTTCGTTCTCTCCTCTGTTTTGTTCTGCCTTGATTTGTTATGCCGCCGCATGAATCAACAGCCGGTTGAAGACTTCGTTTGAGACGAGGCGTCCCTTCGGAGTCAACCGAATTCTTTCCGTACTCAACTCCAATAGTCCCGCATCGCGAACTTCAACGAGGGCGGGCATTGCGTCCTGCAGCAAGCCCTCGCCAAACCGTCCCCGCAATGCATTAAGATCGACGCCTTCGTTCAAACGCAGGCCGAGGAACAGCGACTCTTCAAAGGCCTCGCCGTGACCCACAATATCAATCTCACCATCCGTCGCGTCCCGCTCAAACTCAAGAAGACGAAGCGGATTCGGTGCCGATCCCTGTCCGAGATATCGATCCAGATCGCTCGTGTTGGCGAACCTGACCGCACCCTCATCGACAAGCAGCATCGAATGCGCGTCAAGGCCAATACCGACGTACGGTTGACGACGCCAATACTTCAAATTGTGGCGTGACCAATGTCCTGGCCGAGCAAAATTCGAGATCTCATACTGCTGCACGTCCGCCTCACTTAACAAATCGCACGCCTGCTGATACCACTCCGCCGCACGATCCTCATCAGGCACGGCCTCTGCGCCATAGCGGCTTCCCTGCTCCAGCATCTCTCGCCCAAGCCGCGAATCCTCATCAACCTCGAGAAGATAAACGCTGATGTGAGATACGCCACTCGCAATCGCCTGCTCCACCGAGTAACGCCAGCTCTGCTCTGTCTGATGCGGCAACCCCGCGATCAGATCAACATTGATCTCGCGAACCCCGGCGGTCCTTACCCTTGCGATCTCCGCCTCGCACTGCTTCCGTGTGTGCAGGCGACCAACCGCAGCGGCCTCTTGATCAATAAACGATTGAACCCCGAAGCTGATCCGGTTCATTCCCTGGCGTAGCAACTCATCCAGGGTTTCATCTGCGAGCTGTCCAGGCGCACACTCCAACGTAATCTCGGCATCCGCGGCCAGATCGAACTCGCTTCGAAGGTCCTGAAAGATCAGACGAAACTGTTGTGCCGACAGCAAACTAGGAGTGCCACCACCAAAGTAAATCGTGTCCACAGCCCTGGGCAGCGACGCTCCGATCTTCCCCGCTGCCGCATGCGCCCCGCGAATCTCCACGCCGAGACGGTTCACATACTGCTGCATCCGCTCTGCCCCGAACACCCCCGAAGCAAAGTTGCAGAAAGTACACTTCGCCTTGCAGAACGGAACCGAAATATAGACGCCGACAGGTTCAACCATTGAAACGAAATAACCCTCTCTTCGATTGTTTCACGACGAGCGGCTTCTCGGGGTGTAACTAAAACCTCAGCAGGGACTCTAATCTACAGAGGTCTAGTTCCATGTCGCAGCTTCGATTCCTCGCCGTAACGGCGTTGTTTCTCGTCATCTCTTTCGCTTCAGGCCACGCGCAGACAGCACACGCAAATCTCACGCCGGTCCTCGTAGAGCTCTTTACCTCCGAGGGCTGTTCCAGCTGCCCACCCGCTGACGCTCTCCTGGCAAAGCTCGACCACGATCAGCCCATTCAAAATGCCGAGATCATCATTCTCGAAGAGCACGTCGACTACTGGGACGACCTCGGATGGCACGACCGTTTCTCCTCTCACCAATACACCGAGCGTCAGAGCGAGTACAGCAGACGGTTCGGGCTTGACGGCGTATACACCCCGCAGATGATTGTCGACGGAACCGATCAGTTCGTGGGCAACGACTCCTTCCATGCCCACCGCTACATCACCAGCGCAGCGCAGAAAACCAAACTCCATCTATCGCTCTCCTGCCCCGTCGTGGACGCGCGCAAGATCTCCTCCTCCGTCTCGCTGCCGGGATCGTCTCCCTCCGAGGCGTATGCGGAACTCTACGCTGCTCTTGTCGATCCTTCTGACACCACCGATGTTCACAACGGCGAAAACGGTGGCCGGCGCCTTCAGCACGCGGGCGTCGTCCGCAGCCTGCAGCACATCGGCACTTTGAAAGATCTCAACGCAGGAGCACTCAACTTTAGCCTCAACGCCCCTGATGACGCCAAACTGACTGAAATGCGCGTAGTTGTCTTCGCTCAGCAAAGCAATCAGGGACACGTCCTGGGAGCAGTAGTGACCGACGTAAAGCCCCAGTGAAACCTGCGCTTCCCGAATCGCGCATCTGCCTTAAGCATCTAGAATAGAGATTGCCTATGGCAGACGACCAGAAACCGAAGAATCCAAAGGAAGAGACCGCGAAAAAGCCATCGCCGGACGATGAAGTCGCCGGCAAGGCATACGACGGACGTCTGATGCGCCGTCTCCTTACCTATCTCAAGCCCTACAAACTGCAGACCGGGCTCTCCGCTATCACCATCTTCTTCAAGGCCTCTACCGACGTCATGGGGCCCTACCTGGTCAAGGTCGCCGTCGATACCTACATGACCGACACGCCACCGGCCAAGCTATCCTGGCTGGCGCGCCATCTCAGCTCGCGCCCCATGACCGGCATCACCCAGATCGGCTGTCTCTATCTCGGCGCGCTCCTTCTCACCTACGTACTCGAATTCGCGCAAACCTACATGATGCAGTGGACCGGGCAGAAGATCATGTTCGATCTTCGCAGCCAGATCTTCCGTCACCTGCAGCGCATGCAGCCCTCCTTCTTCGATCACAATCCAGTTGGCAAACTCGTCACTCGCGTCACCTCTGACGTAGACGCGCTCAACGAAATGTTTACCTCAGGCGTGCTCGCCATCTTCGAGGACATCTTTGTTCTCCTCTTCATCGTCCTCATCATGCTGCGGATGAGCTGGCCTCTTGCCCTTCTCGCGCTCTCAGTCATCCCGGCGATCCTCTACGTCACCAGGATCTTCCGCCGCCACGTTCGGGACAGCTACCGCCGCCAGCGCGCCGCCACAGCACGCATCAACTCCTTCACGCAGGAGTACGTCTCCGGCATGTCCATCGTGCAGCTCTTCAACCGCGAGCGCCGCGCCTTCAACGACTACTCCTCCGTCAATGCCGAAAACAAACAAGCCTGGACCGACGCCATCTTCGCCTATGCCGTTTACTACCCGGTCGTCGAGTTCCTTAGCGCCACCGCCATCGCACTCATCATCTGGCGCGGCGGCATATCAGCTCTCCACTACCTCCAAGCCACTCAGCTACACGAGCTTCAACCTCTTCTTCACGCATTGCCAAAGGCCAGCAGCGTCGTCACGGTAGGCATCCTCATCGCCTTCATCCAGTACGCCCAACGCTTCTTCCGCCCCATTCAGGACCTCAGCGAAAAATACAACATCCTGCAAGCCGCCATGGCCGCCAGCGAACGCGTCTTCAAACTGCTCGACACCGAACCCACCATCGTCTCCCCTGCCTCTCCTGTATCGGGCAACAATTCAGGTCGCGTCGAGTTCCACAACGTCTGGTTCACCTATCAGGCTCTCGACGAAGCCCAGCGCACCCGCGTAACTTCCGCTACCGAAGAAGAACTCAACACCTTCGCCGACATCGAATGGATCCTTCGCGGAGTTACCTTCACTGTCGAACCAGACGAGACCGCCGCAATCGTCGGCCACACCGGCGCCGGCAAGACCACCATCACTGGCCTCATGATGCGTTTCTACGACATCCAGCGCGGCAGCATTCTCGTCGACGGTGTTGACGTCCGCAAGCAAGATTTAAAAAGACTCCGCCAACGCTTCGGCGTCGTCCTGCAGGACCCCTTCCTCTTCACCGGCACTATCTCCGACAACATTCGCCTCGGCTCCAAGTGGATCACCGACGAGCGTCTCCAGCGCGCAGCAGACGAAGTCAACGTGGGCGACTTCATCCGCTCCCTTCCTCTTCAATTCGACGAGCCCGTCCGCGAACGTGGCGCGACCCTTTCCACCGGCCAGAAGCAGCTCATCAGCTTCGCCCGTGCCCTCGCCCACGACCCTGGCATCCTCATCCTAGACGAGGCCACCTCCTCGGTCGACACAGACACCGAGCTCCGCGTCCGTCTCGCGCTCTCCCGGATGATCACCGGCCGCACCTCAATCCTCATCGCGCACCGGCTCTCCACCATCCAACGCGCCGACACCATCCTTGTCATGCACAAGGGGCAGCTCCGCGAGCGCGGCACCCATCAGCAGCTCCTCACCGAGCGCGGCCTCTACTGGAAGCTCTACCAGCTCCAGTACCGCGACCAGGAACTCGGCACTGGCAGCGACTCAGTTCCGCTCGAACCACTCAGCGCCGACTAGTCTCCAGAAGGCAACTCCCGTACCGTGATTCTCGAAGACACTCGCTCTGCCCACTCAACGACCGGGCGCCAGTATGTCTCAGTCGGGAAGTAGACCGGGCCATCGTGTGCAAATCCAGAGACGATGATCAGCTCCCCACTCTCCCCACAAGCCTCATGGACCCGCTTCGCCATCGCCACAGGAAACAGTTGGTCCCCATCGCTGTGAACTACAAGAACTGGCGTCGTCGTTTCATTCAACTGCCGAAAGTTGTGCCAGACATCTGGCATCGCGTAAGTCATCCAACGTCGAAAACCCATCGCGAGCGCCGCCTCACGAAGTGTGGAATACCCTTGGCAAAGAATCACCCCATCAACCTTGAGCCCCGGTGCAACAGCTAAAACCACGCCGCTTCCAAGAGAAAAGCCCAGCAAAAAGATGGACTGGTGCCCGCGATCCTTCAACTCCCGATAGGCCGCAATCGCATCTTCTTCGCAGTGCGCCACGCTCACTCTCCCCGAGCTAGCACCATACCCGGAGTAATTGAACACAAGCGAGGAAACGTCCATCGTCCTCAACAACTCCTGCACGCCACTCCAGTACTCAACCTGTTCGCCGATCCCATGACAGATCAGAAACACCGGTGCGTCGTCGCTCGCACGAACATACACTGCTGACAATTCTCTGTCCCCACTACGAATAGTCAGACGCTCCTGGTCAAACGCAAACGCATCGAACAAACGTTTCATCGAGCCACTCAAGCGATCTCTTCGCAGAAACACCCGGCCGACAACGTCCAGCGCGAAAGAAAGAATGCGGGCTCTCATCTTCCCGCCACCTTCAGGCAATCCTCAACGAGCCTCTTAACGCGCTTCTCTCGGGCCTCTGGGCTTTGATAGTAAAAGACCGCAAGCAGACTGGTCCGCCGCTGCGTCAGGGTCATCGCCTCCCATCCCCTGCGCGCGGCAGGCACCCAACCAAACGCCGCTTCTATCACCGGCGGCAGAACCTTCTCCCCCTCCATGGCCAACAACATTCGCTCGGCATCTGTTCCACCCTCCTCTGCCGCGCCTCGACACTCTTCACAGCGCCCAACCACTTACCCACCTCGCGCCGCATCGACTCGCTCTGCTCCCCATACCACATCGCCAGCTTCTTCTGCCGCTTCAGCAACCTCTCAAACTCCGGCGTCACCACCGCCTCGCGCTCGTCCAGATCCGGCTCAATCGCAAAGTCCACCATAGCCCCAACCTTCGCCGCGGCTGTCCTCTGCATCTTTTTATTCACGAGTAAAAAATGTCCACCCCGTACAGCATCACCAAACAAAGATGTTCGATATACCTCTCCACCAATCTCTACCTTCACCCGCAAACGCACCATCTTCTTCCAAGTCTTCTCAATCTCGAACGGAAGCCGCACAATCACCCACCCCAGCCCATTACTGGCAGGCTCCAGCACCCCACGAAACCTCTTGACTGCACTTAAAGCCATGCAATCCTCTCCAGAAAAATCTACACTGGTTCCATCGTCACAAACCCCAACCCGCGCATCTTTCTCTCTGCCGGCGAAGCCAGCGGTGACCATTACGGCGCTCAACTCCTCACCGAACTTCGCAGACGCTACCCGCAGCTCGCCAGTTTCGGCCTGGGCGGCAACGAGATGGAAACCGCCGGCCTCAACCGCGTCGTCCGAGCCGAAGACGTCGCCCACATGGGCATCACCGAGGTCATCCGGCACATGCCCTACATCTACGGGGAGTACCGCCGCCTCGTCGCGTCCATCAAAAAGCAGCATCCCGATGTCGCCATCCTCATCGACTTCCCCGACGTCAACTTCCGCCTCGCCCGCGAACTGAAGAAACTCAACATCCCCGTGATCTACTTCGTCAGCCCGCAGCTTTGGGCATGGAAGCGTCGCCGTCTCCGTTGGGTACAGCAGCGTGTCAGCCGCATGATGGTCATCTTCCCCTTCGAAGAAGGGTTCTACCAGGCCCGGGGAGTGAACGCAGCTTTCGTAGGTCATCCCCTGGCTGAACTTCCCCTCCCCACCATTTCGCGCGAAGACTATGCCCAGCAGCACGGACTAAACCCTGACATGCCGTGGATCGCTCTGCTGCCCGGTTCTCGATCCAAAGAGGTTCGACTAAACCTTCCGACCATGCTCGACGCGGCCGCCGCGCTCGGCAACGGCTATGAATACATTGTCCCAGTCGCCTCCACCCTCAAACGTGAATGGGTCGAGCAACTTATATCTGCTAGCAAACCCGCCGGCGCAGGCCCTCTGGCGCACCTCGTCCCCGACGCTCGCGAAGGCCTCCACCACGCCCGCGCCAGCGTCGTTGCCAGCGGAACCGCCACGGTCCAGGCTGCCGTTATCGGCAACCCCTTTATCGTCGTCTATAAAGTCTCCCCGCTCACCTTCCGGCTGGCAAAACACCTCGTCCACTACCCGCCAGAGATCCCTGCCCCCCTCGACGCCGACGGCAACCTGCCCATCGCTATGGTCAACCTCATCGCCAGTCGCCGCATCGTCCCCGAGCTTCTGCAGGACCGTTTCACAGCCGAAAACGTAGCTTCCGCCCTGCGTCCCCTGCTCGCAGACGGTCCGGAACGCAGCCGGATGATCGCCGACCTCGCCGAGGTAGGCCAAATCCTCCGACCCACCTCGAAATCCTCATCCATTCTGCAGGTTGCCGATGCAGTCGAAGCACTTTTACCGCGAAATACTCCCGCAGGTGGCCGAAACGTCCCTGCAAGCGTCTAATCAATCGACCGCTGTACCATGGTGTTTTGAGGAATCTTAGCTCGCATGTCCGCTCTCTTCCGCATCCTACGAACGACATCCCTGACAGCCCTCACTCTCTGTCTTTTGACCGCCATGGTCTGGGCCGCGCCGGCTAAGCCGCAGCTCCAGATCACCAGCTATCTCATCAACGCCGACCTCGACCCCTCGGTCAACCGCCTAAGCGCCACCGCAGACGTCACCTTCACCGCACTCGAAGAGCTCACCACACCCACCTTCGAGCTGAACAACGGTCTACAGATCACCAAGGTCACGGACGCCCAGGGCCACCCTCTCGAATCCGAGCGCCTGACCAACGACAGCACCGTCCGCTTCACCCTCGCGGCGCCGATCCCGAAGGGCACCAGCACTACTTTTCACTTCACATACGCAGGCACCCTCAAAGGCTCTGAAACCAGCCCCGTCGAAGGCATCAAGCTCGCCTCCATCGAAGATCCCATCAGCATCCTGCTCTATCCCGGCCGCTGGTTCCCCATGACCGGCCTCTTCACCAACCGCTTCACTGCGGAGATGCACATCCGCGTTCCATCCGACGAGCGCGTCATAGGATCCGGCAGTGGCGTAGCCGCCGCCAAAAGTCTCCCTGGCAACCGCACCGAACACACCTTCAAGTGGTCGAAACCCGGCTTCCCCGGCACCATCATCGCCGGTAAGTTTCTTGAACCGATCACCGCTGGCAACATGCGCGTCTACGTCACCGAAAAGCACAAAGACCACGCCCACGACTTCGCCAGCCTTGGCGAGCGCGAATACCTCTTCATGTCCGGAACCTTCAGCCAGACAGAATCCACGCACATGAATCTCGTCGAACTGCCTGACGATACCGTCTCCGCCGCATGGGCCCCCGAGATCGCCGCAATCGCTGGCAACCGCATCGCCGCCCGCAACGAGCAGCGTCTGCTCTCCAACACCCTCGCCCATCAGTGGTGGGGCAGCCAGGTCTCGCCCGCAACTATGAACGACGCCTGGATCACCAACGGCATGTCGCGCTACGCCGAGCTGATGTACCTCGAGGACTCCTCCGGCAAAAACGCCTTCCAGTCCGCCATCACCGACATCTCCGCCGGCGCCTTGGCCTACGACACCGAACCCCTCACCACCATCGGCCGCCTCGACCCCTTCTCGCCTCAGTTCCAATCCATGACTCTCGAAAAAGGTGCCATGGTCTTCCACATGCTTCGCTGGGAGATGGGCGACGATGTCTTCATCAAGTTCCTCCGTGCCATCCTTTCGGAGTACGCCGACAAGTCTGTCCGCAGCTCCAACGTTCAGACCATCGCCGAAAAACAGTCCAATCTCGAACTCCAGGCGTTCTTTGCTCAATGGCTTGACGGCACCGGGGCCCCCGCATTCGCCGACAAGTACTCCGTCTTCCGCCTCGGCGACAACAAGGGCTTCCGGACCGTTGGTGCAATCACCCAGGATCTCGACCTCTTCCGCATGCCGATCGAGCTCCGCATCGAAACGGACGGCAAAACCGAGATCCGCCGCGTCGACATCTCCGGCTCCGACTCGCAGTACTCCATCGAAACCTTCGGCCGCCCCCGTCGCATCAGCATCGACCCCGAAAACTGGCTGCTGAAGAGCACCCCCGACCTTGCCGTCCGCGTCGCCGTTCTCCGTGGCCAGGAGTTGGTCGCGCAGGGAGACCTGACCGGCGCCCTTATCGAATATCAAAAGGCCCTCGACGCCAACAAGAACAGTTCGCTCGCCGCATATCGTATCGGCGAAATCTTCTTCATGCAGCGCAACTATCAATCCGCCGCCAATAGCTTCCGCGATGCCCTCCGCGGCGACGGCGATCCCAAGTGGGTCGAGGTTTGGAGTCACATCGAACTCGGCCGCATCTTCGACGTCACCGGCCAGCGCGATCGCGCCGTCAACGAGTACCGTCTGGCCGTTCAGACCAATGACAACACACAAGGGGCAGTCAACGAAGCTCGCGCCTCTATGCAGAAACCCTACAAGCGCGAACAGACAGAAAACTAACTACCCGATTCGTATGCCAAAAGCGGAGCAAATAGCATCGCCTGCGACGCATCAACCACTGCGCCTCGAATATCCTCTGCGTTCATCTGAACTCCGTCCACCACCGACCCTCGAAGATCCGCGTCGACAAGCTTCGTCTTGCTCATCTCCGCATTTCGAAGATTGCATCTTCGGAAACGCGTTCCAGACAGATCTGTTCCGTAAAAATCGGCATCCTCGAAGTTGCAGGACTCGAACTCGGACGACTTAAAATGAGAGAATCGGAACTGAGAGTACCGTTGATCCCCCTGTGAGATCAGAACATCTTGGCACTCCAGCTTTCCCGCACGAAACCCGGTCATGCGGCAGTTGATGAACTCCACTCTCACCAGGTTCATGGCTCTGGCCTCTAGATTCCCTAGATCGCAGTTCACCAGACGCACATCCGCTAGCTTGACCGAACCAAAGCGACAGTTCGATAGGTTTCCGCGCTCGACAACCGAAGCCTCGATGAAGAGCGAGGTTGCGTTGCACTCTTCAAATTGAACTCCCTCGATCAGACTTTCGGAAACCGAGATCACATCACGTTCAAAAAGAGCTTCTGCCCCACCCACAGCGATCAAATCATCGTGAACATCGGGTTCTCGACGATGGAATACAAATTCCTTAGGACCTTTGGCCTGCTTCAACTGCGCCTCCGCAAACTCTTAGTGACGAGCCATCTGTCGGCGAGCCTCCCCGACGACAGGCACTCTTCATGCTAGCGGGGTTCGTTGAATTTCGGGCAACTGGATCTATCAGGATTGTTAGCCGTGACTCAGGAACGAGACGAAAGAGTGTTTCTACTCGTACCGCAACGCCTCAATCGGATCCAGGCTCGCCGCCTTCATCGCAGGAATCATCCCGCTGATCGTTCCCACAATGATCAGAATCACCGTCGCTACCAGCACCGTGTTCGGCGAAATTAGCAGATGAATATCTCCCGCCTCCGCATTCGAAGCCAGCGCACTATAGAACGTAATCCGCCCCACACCCTTCGCCACCGCGTATGCCAACGCAATCCCACCCACGCCACCAATGCCCGAGATCACCAGCGCCTCGGCCAGAAACTGCATCAGAATATGCCTCTTCCGCGCACCCAGCGCCTTCTCGACACCAATCTCACGCGTCCTCTGCTGCACACTCACCAACATAATATTCATCAGCCCGATGCCTGCAATCCCCAGCGTCAACGCGCCAATAAACGAAAGCAATACCTGCAACCCCAGCGAGATGATCCGGAACTGTGACAACTGCTCCATGATGTTAGCCACAAACACCGCGCGACGATCGCTCGGCCGGTATCCATGCGCTGTAGCAAGCGTCTTGCGCAGCGCCTCTTCCACCATCTTGGGGTCGCCTTTATAGTCCATCCATATACCGTCGAGATACTTCGTGTCCTTGATATCGCTCATCGTCGTGAACGGCACATTTACCTGGCGGTTGATGTCGCTGTCGTCCCCCTCCTGCATCTTCGGAGTCATCACCCCCACCACCTCAAAGCTCACGCCATTCAGCCGAATCTTCTCCCCAATCGGGTACAGCCCTGAAAACAGCTTCGTCTTCGCCTCCGAGCCAATCACTGTGACATGGGCTCTCTGCTGCACATCCGCTTCGGTAATCGCCCGTCCCGCCGCAAGATCCAACTTCTGGATTGACTGCAGTTCGGGCGTAATCCCAGTCACATCCCAGCTAAAGCTATGCAGATCGTTCTGCACCGGCACGGTCTTATCCACCGTCGGAGCCACGCGCATCACGCCCGGTACCGTTTCTTGAATCCGTTCCACATCGTCCTGCGTCAAGCGAACCTGCACGCCTGCCTTCGATCCGCCCGCCTGCTCGCTCGTCCGACCAGGAAACACGCCGATCATGTTCGTTCCAAACTGCGCGAAGATATTCTCGAACGCCTGCCCGAACCCCGCCCCGTACGCTAGCAGCAACACTACCGTCGCAATGCCCCACGCCATACCCACAATCGTAATCATCGTGCGTCGGCGATTGTGCTTCATGGCCTCAATAGCCTGTCCAAGGATGTCGCTCAGCATTTGTCTTATTCCTTTCGCAGTGCTTCCACAGGAGCAAGCATTGCTGCCTGCCTCGCCGGGTAAAGTCCAGCCACAATCCCGCACAGGGTCAGCGTCCCCATCGCCATCGCCGCCGACCACGGCACCAACCGCGGCGGATCAAATCCCATATCGTTATCTCCCACAACCGAACCAAGCACCGCCATCAGAGCCGCCGCACCAATGATCCCGATCAACCCACTCAACGCCGTCAACGTCAGCCCCTCAAGAAAGAACTGGAAAAGAATGCTTCGATTCGTAGCACCCAATGCCTTTCGCAGCCCTATCTCCTTGGTCCTCTCGGTCACCGTCACCAGCATGATGTTGATAATCCCTACCGCTCCCAGCGCCAGCGTCACAATTCCAACGCCACCAAGAAACACATCCATCGCGGTAAAGATCAGTCCCACCATTCGGTTCGACTTGATCGTGTCCCACTCTTCAAATCCCTCCTTCCGAGCAGGGTCGAATCCATGGCGCGTCGCGATGACCTTGTGTACCTCAGCTTTCGCAGTCTCGTTCAGCTCTTCCGTCAGCGGCTGATACTGTATCGAGGAGATCGAATCCTGCGGAATATTGTCGCCCGTAATCGGGAAGAACTCCTGCATCGTGGTCAACGGAATATAAATCCGCTGATTACTTCCGTCGTTATTACCGCGCCCAACCTTCTTCGCTACCCCGATCACCTGAAACCGATAGCCATTCAACGTGATCACCGCGCCCAGTGCAGGCCGCCCCGGAAATAACAGCCCGACCATCCGCTGTCCGAGCACGACCACCTGCCGCCGTTCGGCAATGTCCTCTTCATTCAAAAATCTCCCCTGCGCGATCGGCAGATTCGCAATCTGCGGGTAGTTGAGCTCAACTCCCAACACCTGTCCGCCCGCACTTGAATAGTCGCTCACCTGCTTCAGATCGCTGCGATTGATGATCGAGGTCACATTCCGAACATCCGGCGCTTCAGCGCGAATCGCCGCGGCATCACTCAGCGTCAGCTTGTACGGCCGCATCCCCACATGCTGTTCCGGCAGCACCGGAATTGTTCCGCCCCACATCATGATTACATCGGTGCCAAGCTCTGCCAGCCCACGGCGCTGTCCCGAGCGAAAGCCCTCGCCCAATCCAATCAACAGCAGCAGCGAAGCCACGCCCCACGCGATCCCAAACATCGTCAGGAACGAACGCAGCTTATTAGCACCGATTGACCGGAATACTTGAGCAAAGACATTGAAAAGGGCGCGCATAGCTATGGTTGGACGAAGACTCTCCGCAATGGTCTACGCAGGGTTAATTGAAACAGTTCCCCACGAATGACAAATAAAAAACAGATAACTTAACGAACACGGAAAGGGAAACTGGAGCAGTGGAACAAGCTATCGCGTCACGGAGGAGGAAGCATTCTTTCTCAGGACGGGTTCGTCCGGATCGGCCTCTACCTGTACCGCAACTCCAAGCGTACGCAAAAAAACACGAACCGTCTCTACAACCGACGCCAGAGTTGCCCCCGGGTACAACAGGCGTACGATCGGTGCCACCACCGCATCCCCACGAACGAGATTCCCCCTCACCGCGAAACACCGCTCGGGCCGATACACACATGAAGCAAGATCCGTGATGCTCAATGCATAGCTAGGCGTACACAAGATCGTCTTCGGCGGAGCCATCCGGTCGATCATGCTGAAGATCTCCAGCTTCGACTCCAGCTCATCCGGCACAAAGTCCACTGCAATATCAGCCGTCCGCACAGCGTCTTCGACCGTCTGTGCCAACTCCAGACTTCCCGCGGCCACGCGCGCACTCAAGTCCGAATACTCTGCCTCAGCGCGCCACAGATTGGCCGGCATCACATCTTCCAGAACCACATCGAAGCCCGCAGCAACGCAAGCTAAAGCGAAGCTGCGGCCAGCCACCCCTGCCCCGATAATCGCAACCCTGCGAATCTCGGGCGATGGCTGGCCCACAGCCTCTTCCTTCACTTCTTGCTCGCGACTGCCGTGATCACGGACTCATAGCTCGGCTCCGCGGCCTTGATATGCTCGGATACGCGTTGGCGCTCCTCCTCTGTCAGCGACGGCAGCACCGCGAGAATGCGGCGCAACGTCACCGAGATGTCATCAACGTAGTTCATAGTGCGGATTGCTTCGCCAGAGAGAGGCATGCTTTGGTGCTCCTGAGAATTAAGATACCTTCCCAGTCTAAACGTTCGCGCCCAGCTCTGCCCGTTTCGACGCTTCTTCCACAGGCTTACCGGCCTCGCCACCGTCAGTGGGCTTCTCCCACCCGTCGCGATCGGTCATCACCATCAACTCGGCAAGCTGGCTCGCGAAGTCCGGATGTACCGCATTCGATCCGTACCGCCAACTCCAGTTTCCCGCACCAGCGGAAGGCGTATTCATCCTCGCCTCGCTCCCCAGGTGCAGCACATCCTGCAAGGGAAACACACAAAGATTCGCCACCGACCGGGCCGCCGCGCGAATCATCGCCCAGACAATATCTTCGTCATGATCGATCTTCTGCAGATACGTCTGCGCATTCATACGCTCCACGTCGCTCACATTATCCCGCCACCAACCCAGTGTCGTATTGTTGTCATGGGTTCCCGTGTACACCACCGTATTCGGAACATACCGGTGCGGAAGATAAAGGTGCGCTCCGCGGTCGGAGAAGCCGAATTGCAGGATCCGCATACCTGGCATTCCAAAGTGCTCTCGCAGCTCATCGACCTCAGGCGTAATCAGCCCCAGGTCCTCAGCCACAAATGGCAACTCCCCAAATACCTCCTTCAGCCGTTGAAACAGCTCATGCCCAGGAGCCTTTACCCACTGCCCGTTGATCGCCGTCTCTTCTTCTGCCGGAATCGACCAGAATGCCTCAAATCCGCGGAAGTGATCCAGCCGAATCACGTCATACAACGTCAACGATCTCCGAATCCGCGCCACCCACCAATCAAATCCGCGCTCCTTCAAGAGCCCCCACTTATAAAGTGGATTGCCCCACCGCTGCCCCGTAACTGAGAAATAATCCGGCGGCACACCAGAAACTCGAACGGGCCTGAGATCCTCATCCAGTTCGAACATCTCCGGATGCGTCCACACATCGGCGCTGTCGTAGTTCACGAAGATCGCGACATCGCCCATGATGCGAATCTTCCGCGTCACACAATATCCCTTCAACACACACCACTGTTCATTGAAGAAAAACTGAACCACTTGCTCGATCGCCAGCTCGCGTCCACGATCCGTCAGCAGTTTGCTCAACGCATCCCCGTTCCGTCGCGCATATTCAGCAGGCCACTCGTGCCAGCTCGCGTAGTCATGCATGCGACGAAGTACGTTGAACATCGCATAGTCCTGCAACCATGAACTGTTGTGCTCGCAGAATCTCTGAAACGTTGCACGTCTGTCATCGGGAGCACGATCCAGAAAATTGCCAGCCGCCTCTTCGATCAACGGCAGCTTCAATCGGAAAGCCGCCTCAAAGTCGGCAGGCCCATCATGCCCCGGTAGGCCTGCGATCCTCTCCCCCGCGATCCACCCATCGTTTACCAGTAGCTCCAAACTGATGAGTAACGGATTCCCCGCGAACGCAGACAGCGCCGAGTAAGGAGAACTCCCATACCCCGTCGGACTCAGCGGCAGCACCTGCCACATCCTCTGCTTCGCCGCCGCCAGAAAGTCCACGAACGCATAAGCCGCCGGTCCAAAGTCCCCTATCCCACCGTACGAGGGCAGCGACGTAACGTGCAGCAATACTCCCGACAATCGCTCCTGATTCTTCACTTCCCCACTCATCAAGCCCCCTCATGCAACTCCAACCTATGATGCCAGAAACCCAACACAACAGCAGACAATCGCAAAATTATCGGCCGCGTCCAAAGCCCCAGCGTGGCACAATCACCATCGCAGCAACTGCACCAACTACACCTCCAATCACTGTCTCCCAGCCCCTCGATGCAAGCAGCCTGAACGAGTGATCTCCGGTAGCAGCCATCGTGACGATCAGCGCAAAGGCGAAGGCGGCACACGCGACGTCATACCGCTCTGGAAGCGCCATCGCATAGATAATCATGGCAATTCCGGCCGCCACCCAAACCAACAGCGGCGCACGGTCTGCCACCGGAAGACACAGAAGCCCAAGCGGTACTCCGATCATCGTTCCCACAATCCGTCGTCGAACACGTTCGATCGTGCCGGCCTTCGAACTCGCAATGACGTAGGTGGATGCTGTAATCGCCCACGCGGACTCCGTGAGTCCTATGGCATCATTCAAAGCGACGATCGCGACCGCCGCCGCAGCGGCCTGCAACCCCATAAACAATGCCGGCAGCTCACTGTTCTGTGAATCTCCCGGCACGGTCGTCAGCAAGACGGCTGGATGTTCTGCCGGGCCACTCAACAGGCGCGGAACAATTGCCCCAAGAGCAGCAATCAATCCTGCAACCCCAACCATCCTCACGTCTGGAGCCGTCAGCCCAAATCCGAAGGCGAAAAGTTGGCCAAGGTAAATTTGAGACCCTATCCCGGCACCAAGAACGCCGTACCGCTTCAGATAGCCAACAAAAAAAGCCCCGACAGCAAGCGCAAGCTCCACTCCCGGTCTCCCCGGCCCCACCAAAAAGGGAGCCAGCCAAATCATCAACACCGCGCCCATGACTCCGGCTCCGCACAGCAGGACAAGATCGCGGCTCGACTCTGTCCGAACGATTCGAGCCTCAGACACACTCGCCCACAGAGCAAATCCACCCGCAAGAGCGCACAGCGACGCCCCGCCATGCAGGCCATGCGTGATCGACGGCAGCGTCCCCAGCAACGCCGCAATCCCATAAGACGTCACCAGCCGAAGCCCCTTGACACGACGGTGCGTCCCCGGATCGATTCGTTCGATCCACCCCGCAGCTCTCGACATCAACGACAAGTGACCACCAGCAATAACGTCCGACGTCCGATCGTGACCCTGGAGATTCTGTCCGCTGGTTTCCATCGAATCGTCCTTACATAAAGATCGAGAGTTGATCCACCAGCGTAGCATCGGGCTTCGCACGCGGCCGACGCCCAAACCGGCGCAAAAGACAAAAATGCCCCAGGAGATTCTTCCCCTGGGGCATCTTCAACTACGTTAGGCGAGCAACTAATTCCCTGCTGGCAAGCCCGGCTGTGCCTGCTGTTGCTTCGAGAACCTCACAGCGCCGCCCTTCTCATACTTCTGCGTCAGCTCACCGATGTACACACGGAAGATCTCCTCCCGCTGATCATTCAGCAGCTTGTCCTTCGTTGCGTTGAAATTCTTCGCAGTGTCGTCGTCCGTGGGCTCCTGCTTGTCGATCACGCTCAGAACCACTCCAACCCGTCCCGCATTGATCGGTCCTGAGATAGCACCCTTAGGAAGCGAAAACGCCACCGAACCTGCACCGCTCATGGCGCCAAGATCCGGTACCTGACCATCCTTGCCCACGAGGTCGCTCGTCTTCAGCGTAACGTTCATCTCCGCCGCAGCCTTCTTCAGATCGTTCAGCACCTTCGCCCGCTCGTCCAACTTGTTCAACTGCGCGCTGAGCAACTGAGGGACCTGCTGCTCACGATAGTCCTCGAGGATATGCGACTTGTAATCCGCAAACTCCGGAGCATGTGCCGGCTTCACATCAGTCACCTGGAACACGGCAAATCCATCGCCGGTAGCAACCGCCGCCGGATCCGCACCCTTGACCACCGAGAACGCCTGGGTCAGCAGCGGCGAACCATCAGCCAGCCCGGCAATCACGCCATCCTTCGCAACGAAGTCGGTCGTAACTGCATGCAAACCCTTGGATGCAGCCGCCTTCTCCAAACCGTTCTTCTTCGCATCTGCAGCCAGCGCAGAAGCAAACGTCTGCTCCGCCGCGCCTACCCGCTGCTGTTCGAGCACCGGCACGATCTCCGGCTTCACCTCTTCCAGCGGACGAAGATGCGCGGTCTTCTTATCCTCAACCTGCAAAATATGGTACCCAAACTGCGTTTTGATCAAATCCGACGTCTGTCCAACCGGCAGCGAAAACGCCGCCTTGTCGAACTCCGGCACCGTCTTACCAGGGTCCAGCCAACCAAGTTCGCCGCCCTGCGTCTTGCTGCCCGGATCGTCCGAATTCTTGCTCGCCAGATCCGCAAAGTTTCCGCCGCTCCTAATCTGCTTCAGGATGTCCTCGGCCTTCGCCTTCGCAGCAGCGTCAGTCTTCGCATCAGAACCCGCGGGCACCGCGATCAGAATATGGCGAACCTTCGACTGCTCCTTCACCTGGTACTGATCCTTATGCGCGTTGTAGTACGCCAGTACGTCGGCGTCTGAGATCTGCGGCTTCCCGCCAGGCAGGTTCGACGCATCGAACGAGACATACTCGATCTTCCTTGTCTCAGGAACGGCATTCGCATACTTTGCCGCGTTCGTCTTGAAGAACGCCTGCAGCTCCGAGTCCGACGGATTGATCGTCTTGCGTACATCATCGGCTGAGATCACCGCGTAATCGAACTTCACCTTGGTCCCATCGACCTTATAAGCCTCGCGCACCGCATTATCCGAGACAGAAACTCCGCCCGTGATCAACGCCTGCAACCGGTTCAGCTCCATGTCGCTCTTCACCTGCGACTCGAAGTCCCCACGAGTCGTCTGGAACGCGCTCTGGACAAAGTTGATATAGGCATCGTCGCCGATGTACTGGCCATTCGGAAACAGGTACTGCGCAAACGGTCCGGTCTGCAGCTCGCGGCGCAGATCCTCATCGCTCACCTGCAGGTTCATCCTGTCAGCCTCATGCTTTAGGATCGCCCGCTGCACCAGAATCTGCCCCGCACGCGGCAAAAAGTACGGCAGCAACGCGTCAGGAAAGTGCTGTTGCTGCAACTGCCGGCTCGCCAGCTGATTCACTTCAACCGTCTTGATCGGAGTGCTTTCGCCAAACACGCGCCCAAAATAACCAGGCTGCTTCACCGTCGCATACACAGACGAATCGTTGGTCGTCGCGTTGTCAAAGATGCCGGGCACCAGCGTAATCACCATTGTGATCACGGCAAATCCAATAATGACGGCGAAGATAATCTTCGTAATGCGGTTGTCCTGCTGCAGAATACGAATCATGCTTGACTAGAACCTTCACTTCGCGCGAAAGCCGCTCTCCACAAGGAGAATTGGCTGCGTGCCCGGGATTTTGCGTGACCTTGCGGGGAGGTCTCTCGACCAACGCCACGCCGGTTGCAGGGCAAGCGACAAGTATAAATCACTAGCCTCTGGAATTCATCTTCCGCCCGCGCCCTGCAACACAAGTGTCCATCTTTGGACGATTCGCTTCGCATATGGACACCATCAACCGTCAACAGCATCGTAGTAGCACGCTAACTAACTGACAAAAAAGGAGCTTCCCAAAAACTGTTCCGGCATCGCGATTGCTCTATTAGTCTCAAGCACAGCTTTACGAGGATCCGCATGCGCTCTCTGTTTAGTGACCTGAAGATTGCTATCCGCCACCTGTCGAAGTCCCCCGGATTCGCCGCGACGGCCATCCTGATGCTGGCCTTGGCCATTGGTGCCACCACCGCGATCTTCTCTCTCGTAGAAGGCGTTCTGCTGCGTCCGCTGCCCTTCCCCGACCCAAGCCGCCTCGTCGTCCTCGCCGACATACTGAAAGGCTTGGACACCGGCGGCGGTAACAATGAAGCCGGTGTCACCGCGCCAGACATCCGCAACTACACCCGTGATACTCACAGCTTCACAAGTTTGGGCGGTTACCAAACCACCAGCTACGAATTCTCGGGCGTTGGCGACCCAGCCAACGTCAATGCTGCTCGCATGAGCGGCGGTGTCTTTCCCGCCCTCGCCGTCCAGCCCCTCATGGGCCGCTTCTTTACGCAGCAGGAGGACGATCAGCACCAGCAGGTCATAGTCCTCAGCTACGCCACCTGGCAGACCCGTTTTCAGGGGGATCCCAACGTCCTCGGCCGCAAGGTCCTGCTCGACCGAAAGCCTTACCTCATCATCGGCGTGATGCCCCGCAACTTCGAATTCCCTCTTGTTCCTGGCCACCTTAACCGCAGTGAGTTCTGGGTGCCCATCAGCTTCCGACCGGAGGAACTTGGCATCGGTGCAGCATCGTGGAACTTTCAGATGGTAGGCCGCCTTAAACCGGGCGTAACCATCCCTCAGGCCATAGAGGACGCAAACGTTGTCGCCAAAGAGACTGTCCGGAACTATCCCGCCTTCATGGCCGGATTCAGCATCACCTCCATCGTCAGGCAGCTCGACGAAGAGACGGTCGCAGAAGCACGACCACTCGTTCGCACTCTCTTTCTCGCTGTTGCTGTCGTTCTTCTGATCGCGTGCGCGAACCTCGCCGGCCTTCTTCTGGTACGCTCCATCCGACGACGCCGCGAGATCGCCGTCCGCCTGGCACTGGGCGCCAGTTCCTCCACCCTGCTCTGGCAGGCTATCCTCGAAAGCCTCGTCCTCAGCGTATCTGGAGGTGTCTTGGGGTTGATCCTCGCTGCCGTAGCTTTGCGCGTAGGAATTCAGGCGTTACCCGAAACCCTGCCGCGGGTCAGTGAGATCGGCCTCGACTGGCCAGTCGTTGTCTTCGCTCTCGGCCTCGCGATCATAACCGGCGTCCTCTGCGGTCTCGCCCCTGCCTTCGCCGCCATTCGCACCAGCGTCAACGACACATTGAAAGAAGGCGGCCGAACTGGCACCTCAGGCGGAGGCCACGCCAGATTGCGGTCAGCCTTGGTCGTCTCTGAGATCGCCGTAGCGCTGGTCCTCTTGACCGCATCTGGGCTTCTACTTCGCAGCTTTGAAAAGATGCGCCAGGTCGATCTCGGCTTTCAACCAGACCATACACTCGTCGCCAGCTACAGTCTTCCCAGACAACAGTATGGAAACCAGACGGTCGTTAATGAGTTCAGTCACCAGCTCTTAGCGCGTCTGCAGGCTCTCCCCGGAGTGAAAAGTGTCGGCCTCACCACTTTCCTCCCTGCAAGCGGCAACAACTCCAGCAGCGCTTTTGTAGCGGAAGGCCACGTTCTGCCGCCAGCTGCGGGAGGGCTCGATCTCGGAACCTCGATCTCAGTTCAAGGCGACTACTTCCGTGCGGTTGGGATCCCGCTCCTCCAGGGCAGACTCTTTACCCCGGATGACAACGCCAGCCAGCCACCCGTCGTCATCGTCAACCACATGCTCGCCCAGCAATCCTGGCCGAATCAAAGCCCCATCGGCAAGCGGTTTCGTATCGGCTCAGAGAGCATGACAACCCCTTGGGCAACCGTAGTCGGCGAAGTCGCGGACGTGAAAGAGAACTCACCCGATCTCCCCTTGAAACAGCAGTACTACAAGCCTGTCGAACAAGAGGAAGCGATGGCGGGTTCGCTCGGCTCCCCGACTGACATCAGCGGCGATGGCGGATACATCGCAGTGCGAACCTCACTGGCTCCCGAGCAGATGGAGAATCTCTTACGCTCTACCGTGCACTCTATCGATCCGCAGCTTCCACTCACCCAGGTCCAGAGTATGGAGCACGCCCTCTCAGACACGGAAGCTCCACGCCGTTTTAACACCGCTCTGATCTCCTCCTTCGCCTTCATCGCTGTCTTGTTGGCAGTCCTGGGCATCTACAGCGTCATCGCGTTTTCGGTCGCGCTGCGCGTGCAGGAGATGGCAATTCGGATGGCTCTCGGATCTCAGCGCGCGGGTATCGTTCGCCTGGTCGTTATCTCGGGTGCCAAACTCGCATTCATCGGTTGTGCAATAGGTCTGGTAGGAGCCTTCGCCGCCTCCCGGCTCATTAAAACCTTCCTCTTCGGCGTCAGCGCATTCGACCCAATCGTGCTTACCCTTGCGACACTCTCGCTCCTGCTACTTGCGCTGGCCGCCTCTCTGCTTCCGGCGCGTCGTGCAGCCTCTGTCGACCTCACCCAGGCACTACGGTCCGAGTAGCGAAGGAGAATCCGAGGGTTCCAAAACGATTCAGTACGGAACCCTCGCGTAGCCATCCGTACGAGTATCGCGACTCGCCAACCAACAGCCTCGACAAACCCAATGACGAGCAACCCGCCAGATTTATCGAATCACAATTGAAATAGGAGATGGTACAGCCAGCCAGACGCAGTTACTGCTTCGCCGTACCCGCAGAACTCGATCCAGCCGGTGCCGGCATATACACGATCACTTCGCCGGGCCGCGTGTAGTGCAGTTCCTCGCGCGCCTGATGCTCAATCGCATTCGGATCGTTCTGCAACCGCTCCACATGCCCCTTTAACAGATCATTCTCACGCTGCAGACTGTGCAACTGACCATCCAGGCTCTGTGCATCGTTCCGCTTCTGTTGATACACAGTCAACCCGTTCTGCCCAAAGATGACGTGATACCCCATCGCCACCGCAAGCACCGCTGCCGCGCCAGTAGCGACCTTCCGCCACCCCAGCCGGCCACATTCATACAGGCGCACGATCGTACTCGACCGCTTCGACACCGCGCCAGTTGTATTCAAACGAGTCATCCCAATTTCAGTACAGACTTCACTCTTCCTACCGTCAAGTGGAAATCCCCAATTCCCACACGCACGTACCTACTTCATACCGCCTTCGGGTACAAGGTCTGTAAAAATTTGATCTCCACACCTTTCGTATCCACGCTGATGACCGAATAGCCTGCACGAACCCAGCCGCCTTGTTATCCTTCTTGTGTGGAACGTACAATCTGACACCCAACCTCAACACCTCCACCGCAGCACAAAATCACTAAGCAACAACAGCGCGAAAGGATCTCCCGCATGCAATCCGCCACCTCCTCTCAACTCGGTCTCACCCACCGCACCGGATCGCTTCAGGAATCTCTCTCCGGCAAAGTCCTCCTCACCGTCGCGGCCAGCGCCTTCGTGGCCATCTGCGCTCACATCTCTCTCCCGCTTCCCTTCACGCCCGTACCCCTCACCCTGCAGAACTTCGCCGTCATCCTCATCGGCATGCTGCTCGGTCCCGTCGCCGGCTTCTCCGCGATGGTTCTCTATCTAGCCGAAGGCGCGATGGGCCTCCCCGTCTTCACGCCTCACAGCATCGGTGGCATCGCTCACCTTCTTGGCCCCAACGCAGGCTATCTCTTCTCCTATCCTCTGGCTGCTGCAACCGCTGGCTGGGCAGTCCGCGCCATGCAGCGCATCACCACCCCCTTCCGTGCCGGCCTCGCAGCCGCAACCCTCGCCAGCGCACCCATCTTCATCCTCGGAGCAGGCTGGCTCGCCCATCTCCTCCACACCAGCGCAGCCGCCACCTGGACCATGGCCATCGCCCCGTTCCTTCCCGGTGAAGTCGTCAAGATCACTGCGGCCGCCGGCATCTTCAGCTCAATCAAACGCTGGCGCCAGTCCTAAACGCGACCCATCCAGCCGCACGCAATCAAACTTAGCGCAGCCACTCCCCACTGCGCATCACACAAGCATCACGAAACCGAAGGAAGCATCATGACCACCGCAAGCACCGCAATTCAGGAAATCAGCATCGCCCACAGCCCCGACTCCGACGACGCCTTCATGTTCTACGGCCTCGCCACCAACAAGGTCCGAGTCCCCGGCTACAAGTTCACCCACACCCTCACCGACATCGAGACCCTCAATCATCGCGCCATCAACGAGGCCTTCTACGACGTCACCGCCATCTCCTTCCACGCCTACCCCTACCTGCAGGACAACTACACCCTCATGTCCTGCGGCGGCAGCGTCGGCGAAGGCTACGGCCCCATGATCGTCGCCCCCCGCAAGCTCTCGCTCGACGAAGTCAAGAAGACGCGCATCGCAGTCCCCGGCACCCTCACCACCGCCTATCTCACCCTCAAGCTCTTCGCTCCCGAGATCGAGACCGTCACCGTCCCCTTCGACAAGATCATCCCGTCTGTCGTTGCAGGGGAATTCGACGCCGGCCTCATCATCCACGAAGGCCAACTCACCTACGCCAACGATGGCCTCATCAAGCTGCTCGACCTCGGCCAGTGGTGGCGCGAACAGACCGGTCTTCCCCTCCCTCTCGGCGGCAACGCCATCCGCCGCTCCCTCGGTGCCGAAACCCTCCTCACCACCACCAACGCCCTGCGCGACAGCATCCAGCACGCGCTCGACAACCGCGAAGAGGCACTGGCCTACGCCATGCAGTTCGCGCGCGACTTGGACCCCACCCTCGCGAACCGTTTCGTCGGCATGTACGTCAACGAGCGCACCCTCAACTACGGCGAAGACGGCAAAGACGCCATTCGCAAGCTGCTTGCGATGGGCTACGACCGCGGCATCATCCCTCACCGCGCCAACGTAGATTTCGTAGGCTAAACTGACCAGATCGCAACCGCTCAAGCGCGACCGCACAGTGCAAACACTTTCATCCAAGTCACAGCTTGCAGGCCTGTTTTACGCTGCAAGCTGTGTTATCTTTAATAAGTCGCGTGATTGAGTGCTGCCTGCAACACCCCATGCAAAGACTCTCACCGATCTCCTTCTCCAGGAGCAAAAACCAAATGGACGCGTAGCTCAGTTGGTAGAGCATTCGACTCTTAATCGACTGGTCGTAGGTTCGATCCCTACCGCGTCCACCACTTCTAATCCTCCTATAATGAATGGTTTAGTGCGCGAAGCTAGGAGACTGTGCTAAGACTGTGCTAGCCTTTTTGCGATGATCACTCAGACTGTCCCGTTTTACACGATCCCCTCTATCGCGATTTTTGTCAGGCACAGAGAAGGCTGTCCCCGCAAAGGAGACGAGTTCTACCGTAACTGCCGATGTCCTAAGCACCACCGCTGGTCGTACGGAGGAAAGCAGTTTCGCAGGTCGGCGAAGACCGCATCGTGGATAGTAGCGGAGGAAAAGCGGCGACAGCTTGAGGCGCAGTTTGCAGGGAGTGCCGCGTCGATCCCCGTTCAGGCTGCTGCTAAGCCAGAAGTCCGTCCGTCCATCGAAAGAGCCGTTGAGCTTTTCCTTTCCGACAAGCTGACGCAGGGTCTGGATCCGACCGCGCATAAAAAGCACAAGCGGGAGCTAGGGCGTCTGGTCGACTTCGTGTCGAGGCGGGGCAAGTTCTTCCCGCAGGAAATTGGTCTGACTGATTTAACCGAATTCCGTGCCGGATGGGCAAGTCTGTATGCGTCTTCCTTGACGCGCTCCAAAGTTCAGGAGCGATTGCGAGGCTTTCTCCGTTACTGCTTCAACTCGCGGATGATGGACCATACACCTCAACTCTCTCCAATAAAGGTCTTAGAGCCGCCGACCTTGCCCTTGACTGAAGAGCAATACGCAAAGCTCTTGGACGCCATTTCGACCGAGTTCCGTTCTCCCGATCGAGCAAAACGACTACGTGGGCTTATCCGGCTCATGAGGCATAGCGGTCTTGCCATTCAAGACGCTGTGACCTTGCAGCGGACCGAGATTGTAAAGGACAAGAGAAAAGGAATTTACCGAGTGGTGACCAGCAGGCAAAAGACGGGCGTTCATGTCTCCGTACCGCTGCCTCCAGAGGTTGCTAAGGAGGTCCTGGATGTCGCGGGGCTTTGTGAGCACAAGAACTATGTCTTCTGGAACCGGAAAGATGGCAAACCGAAGGCTGCGGTAGATGTGTGGGAGCGAGCCTTCCGACGGGTATTTAGGGCGGCGGGAATCGCAGGCGGCCACTCGCATCAGTTGCGGGATACGTTCGCGGTCAGTCTATTGCAGAAGGGGATTCCTCTAGAAGAGGTCAGCAAGCTGCTGGGCCATACTTCTATCAAAACTACAGAGAAGAGTTACGCGCCGTGGGTAGCGGCTCGCCAAGAAAGACTCGATGGGCTAGTTATCGGAACCTTCGGCCAGGGCTTAATGAAGTGATTCCCCCCAGGGATTCACAGACGTTGCAAACAAAAGGGATACAAACCTTTTCCACATTATTCCCCACGCCATTCCCCACACGCGAAATAAGGATTCAGATAGCGATTTGCGGGCCACTTTGTGAGCAGCAGGACGACGGTAAAACCCCGAACGCGTGCCCGACTCAGAGGAGAACACCGACGGGAATGCGCTGAATACGTACTTGGGACTCCTCGATCGAGTCATTGATCACTGTTGTGCACAATGCGCATTTAGACAACGACCGGGATGCTGTTCGGGAGAGTGGCGCGGTAGTCTTTCTGATTGAGAGCGTCGATCATGTAATCGAATTGGACGGAAAGTTATAGCGCAAAGCCTAACGGGCGGTTACTTGCGACACCCATACGATGATCGCAAAATGCTCTTCATCAGCAGTCCAGTAACATGGTCGCGATGGCACTTGGACGAAATGAGCAATGCCGCTGCGGTTAGCGAAAAAGTACAAGCATTGCTGCATGTCCTTGGATGAAGGACGCGAACGCCGTAGGGACTGGATTCGAGCCTCACCAAGTCTCAAAAAGAGAAATCTAGCCCTTATAGCGGCGACCTCAGATATTTTTAGCCTCAACCAGCCTTGGGACGCGGTCAAGGCGAAGATGTCAGATTCTCGAATTCGTGGATTCTATTCGTTTATTGCAGGGCTTTGGCGGACCGACACGGACTATTTGAGCCTTCTTCCGAAGCCTGATAGTTCTCTATGCGCGCTTTATTTAGGTGAGAACGATCCCGAGATGATGTTGCAGAACGTCTTCCCTTTCAGCCTGTATGCCGATGAAATCATTCTCGTGAATCCGTTCGACAATCAAAATCTTGTCGCGGACCAATTCAACCCCGTCGCACATCCGGAAGAGTGGCGCGTTCAGACACTGCGGCTGGTCTATCACCTTCGTATACTGGCTCCATGGGTTAAGCTGAAGAATCTTTTCAACTTGTTGCAATCGCAGCGTCGTTCATGCCCGTAAGTCTAGCATTTGCAAGCGTGTACGGCTGCTTTGATTTCATTGACGAAATCCACACAGTTTCGCTTTTTGTTCGTTTATACTCTTTCCATGAGACGGACTTGGAAATTCCCAACCGAGGAAAGCCTTTCCGACAAATGCCCATCCTGCAAGAAGCTGATTCGACCAGCAGACATCGTGCGGCTGACCATGGACTATTCCCGGTGTCCTCACTTTGGACATTTGGGGAAATACTCGCACTGCGTCTACCAAGTGAGTTCATCTTAGTTCAGCGGAAAACTGAGGTGAAACACGCTTGAGCCTCAAATCACTATAAAGAGTGCCTGCTTGGCTCTCCCAGTCATCAGAATCGTGTGCAAATTATCAAAGAGGTAAAAAAAATGCCAGTACAGAATGATGCCCTGCTATCTCCTCCGAATATTGAGAGGATGCCAGCGTGCGTTGAAAGATTGGAACTCTCGCTACGTTTCCTAAAGGCAGCTGGCGAGTGCGTTAACACATGGGGTCCTGCCAGGACGAGCACGAGCCGTGCTGATCTTCTGTGGACGTATAACGCAATGGTGAGTCATGGCGACAGGTGTGAAAAGTGCAATGAGGTCTGAGTAAAAATCGGGGCAATGAAAAGATGAACCTCAGTTTTTCTGAGATGAAAAGGCTTCCCGAAATGTCTGCCAGCCGACAAATTATTTTTGGATTTCATTTATGCTTCTCGGTCGGAGGTCCGAATAATGGCGCAGTTGTCTCTCCCACGCTTTCCCCGAAAACTCAATGTCGATGGCACTTGGAATTCGATTTGTGTGCGCTGCTTTCAAACGATAGCCGCGAATAAGTTGGAAGTAGAAACAGAAGAGATTGAGAACGATCATGTTTGCGCTTCATCTCCGCTGTCCCAGCGTTCGGTGCGCGCTTCCCTGAGCAGTTCGAGGTGATTTATAGGCTCGCGTTCATAAAAACCAAAGATGGCTATCTCAAAATCACCGCGTCGGCTAAAGGCAGTCCTGTATTAGTCGCTATCCATCTAAATCCTCATGTCCTGAATGTGGCTGCTCGTCTCGCGGGAATTGGAGAGCAAGATATCCACGAACTGAGCAGTACTGCATCAAAAGCTTGGGTCGAGGAAAGTCTGGACGTCTGCTGTGAGGCCATCGACCTGGACTCCGAACAGATTAAAAGCTTAGGGTTCATTGAGGGCTGGCGACGGCTCGCTTAGGCACTGAGGAACCCCTAGACCGCCTGAATGACATCAAAGCCTGTTACATGGCCCTCGTCAAGCACGGTGAGGACTGTGAATCCTGCAACGAGGTCTAACGATGACAGTCCCCCTAGATGACAGCCAAGATCCAATGCCACCGAACACTGTGACTGTAAGCGATCCGATTGTCACGGGCGTTACGCCTATGCCGGATGAAATCATCCTCCACGAGGACAAAGAAGCTTACAGCGAGAGCGGTCTTAGTGGGGAAGCTGCGGTGGACGTGGATTCGGCCACAGAACGGCATTGTCAACTTGCGCACGAAACCTGAAACACTGGTGCCATGAAGAGTGATTGCTTTCGTTACTCCGGCTATCGGTTCCCTTCCCAGATCATCAGCTATGCGGTGTGGGCTTATCATCGCTTCTGCCTGAGTTTCCGGGATGTCGAAGATCTTCTCGCCGAGCGCGGCATCATCGTATCCTATGAAACGATCCGGCAGTGGTGTGAGAAGTTCGGTCTCGACTATGCTCGGCGGTTGAAGCGACGAGAGGGACGGCTGGGCGACCACTGGCATTTGGATGAAGTTTTCATTCGAATCAACGGACAACAGCGGTATTTGTGGCGCGCCGTGGATCAGGACGGCGACGTGATCGACATTCTGGTCCAGCCGCATCGTGATCAGCGCGCCGCAGAGCGATTCTTTCGAAAACTCTTGCGTGGCCAGGGTTCGGAGCCACTGCAGATCATTACCGACAAATTGAGAAGCGACTCCGCTGCCATGCGAAGCATCTTCAGCAACGTGACTCACAGGGTGGAGCGGTACGCCAACAATCGCGTCGAAGCCTCGCATCAGCCGACGCGCCAGCGGGGACGGCAAATGCGCCGATTCAAATCTGCCAGGCACGCACAACGTTTTCTGTCCCTCCATGATGCCGTCCGAATCTGTTCCGTGTAGGCCGACACTTATTGAGGTCTAGCAATCACCGGCTCCTGCGATCGCGGTCATTCGCGGTCTGGCGGGAAGTGACCGTGGCCTAAGCGAGCGCAAGACCCGCAGCGTTCCCAGCTCAGAATGTCCCTCAACGTCTTAAGTTGACAATGCCCTCTAGCGCGTTTCCTTGCCGGCCTGGTCGATGATTAGCACCACATCGGAGCTAGACTTCTGGTTATCCGAGGAGGCATAGCGTGCATTAGTGACTCGGTGCCGAAGCACACAGGGCCGATCTCATTGACTGATACTCACCTCGAACCGGGCGTCTCGAGAACCCGATCGACCACCACCAGAGAGAATCGCCGGAGATGGAGAGGGCTCTTCATCACAGACGCTCAAGTTTCTTGCCGATGCAATTGTGTGGCGTCGACATCCGCTCCTTTCTTCCAAATCGTTAGAGTGATGCTGGCAATCTTTCGTGACAGGGTGAGACGCGCCATTGTCGGTCGCATTCTTTTCTCAAGAAGAGCACTATAGAAATCGTACAGAGGGCCAGGGTGAGTGCTGGCGGAGATCGCAGCCCCTTTGAAGAGATTCTTCACCTCGGGATTGTGGTTGTTACTCAGACCGCGCACGGTCACGCGCTCCCGGTTTCGTTGCAGTTTCCCTCTGACATAGCGGTACTCGCCGCTGTCGTGGGTCTCAAGCGCGAAACCACTGTATGCCCACAGTTGACGCTTGGTACGGAAACGGTGTGGCGTCTGCAGCTGCGCAACCAGCAAGGCTGCACGAATCGGGCCGATCGAAGGAATCTGGCGAAGCAATTTCACGGCATAATGCTTGCGGCTCTCGCTCAGCAAGTCGCGTCGCGCTTGCTGACGCACCGGCTGCAGTAGATCCAGTTGCTGATAGAGCCGTTCGGCCCGGAGACGAACTCCGGGTTGCGGGATCTTGCCTAACCATTCTGCGCGATGCCGCGGTGCATAGACGCTGGTACCGCTGCAGGCAATGGCCCAGCTTCGGTAGAGTGCTTTGATTCGACTCATGACCCGTGTAGATCCTGCGTAATGGTCACGTAGCTGCGACCTAATTCCTTCAAGGTGCGCATCCCGTGCTCGCCGTGGTAGACCGACGTGAGCTGGTTGCCACGCAGCAGCTCCGCCAGCTTTCGCGCATCGATCCGGTCACTCTTGCTGCCGTCTTTCAATAGGGCGTTCTTGCGTGGATCGCAGACCACGAGACGGGTGACGTGAGGTTTCAGCAGGTCATGTAACCAGGCCGCCGAGGTCCCTTCTTCGAAGGTCACCGATAAACTTCCGTTCAGCCCCTGGAGAAACTCAAGGATCGTGGCTGCTTTCGTCTCCAGAATACTTTCCATGATCAACTTGCCCCGAGAATCCAAGACTGCAACTGAGATCGTCGCCTGGTGGACGTCCATGCCGATATATTTCTCTTGGCTCATAACGGCGCTCCTTTCGGTAGGTGGTGATACGAATAACCACAACCTACAGCAAAGTGGGCGCCTTTTATATTGCGTTCATTGGCCTGTTAGCAATAGTTGAACGGTCGGCCACTTGTCCTGAAAGGTGACTTTTCATACAAGTGGAAGCCCACTGGAAATCAGTGCACATTACGGCGTTAAGCGGTACCAATCCATAGGAAGAGTCGCGCCTAAAGCCCCAACACCTCACCCACACCGGCATAGCGATAATTTTCCCCAAGACGTTTCTGCAAAATCGCGAAGGTCTTCTCGCCAGTACAGTGGCCCAGCGCCGCCCGCTGCACGTGATACGTATCCAAGAGCGCGGAGACCGAATGATCGATCTGACTCGGCGTGGAAACGACCAGGTGTAGGCCTCCGACCAGTTCAAAGATCGAGTCCGTATGTGTCTGCGTCGCCACGTTCGCAAGAATGTTTTCGATGCCCGGGTGCGAGCACCCAACGATCACGATAGGCCCCTGCGGCGTGTCCAGAATCAGCGATACCTCGGGCATATCACGAAAGCCCGGAGTCTCCGACAGCGTACTGATCAGGTGAATATGAGGCGTGATATCCGTGAGCTTCGTCACCGCGTGGAACCGCGCCGAAGGCCAGGCCGTTCCATGTGCTGGTGACGGCATAGGCACGGTGCCCCTGAAGTAGCGCATCTTCGTCGGCAAGGAAGTGTTCTCGGCAGGAGGCGCGAAAAACCCAGCCGGCGTCGACTGCATGAACGTTTCGTCGTTGGGCACATACACCGGCACATTCGGATTCACTGAGAGAACATAGCGCAGCCCCGACGTATGATCGCCGTGGCGATGCGACAACACCACAAGGTCGATTTTCGATAGGTCGACGCGTAGGCGCTTGATGTTGGTTTCAAACATCGCCGCATCGTTGCCCGTGTCGAACAGGATCCGTTTGCCTTCAAACTCTACCAGCACGGCATAGCCCCAATCGAGCGTAAGGCCGGGCTTGTCTGAGAATGCATCATAGAGGATGGTGATCTGGTTGCCCGTCGCCGCGCTCTGCGCCGCAATAGGAGAAGCAAAACCGATCAGTAGCGCGAGCACAAAGGCGAATGGTGAGCGTGGCATGGATAAGATTGTAGGCTCTTGCCCCGTCGCTCGCCCGAGAAAGCAAACGACCGGATCAGTACCGATATGTCGGCTAGTGTTTACAAATCCAGTCCACTCGCACGCAAAACCGGCATCTCGGACAGGTGATTTAACTCTAGAAGCTACTCCCTCGCGTCCGTCTCTTCTGCCGCGCGCACTGAATTTTCGGAATTTCGGTTCTTTGTCTTCAATCCTGTTCCGGGACCCTTCGTGGGCGATTGGTAAGTCTGTTGAAGTTGTAGGCAGACCGGAGATAGAATTTTCCATAACCTTGGAACGGAGGTACACGCGTAGATTCATGGCCGACAATAAGACCAAGCCCACAGCTCTCAGCGTTGCGGCGTTTCTCGATGCGTGCAGTGACGAGAAGCAACGCACAGATGCCAAGGCTCTGGCCAAGCTGATGCAAAAGGTCACTGGCAACGAGCCCACGATGTGGGGTCCGTCGATTGTCGGCTTCGACAGCTTTCACTACACCTACGAGAGCGGGCGCCAAGGCGATATGCCCATCGTGGGCTTTTCACCCCGCAAAGCGGCAAACGTTTTGTATGGCCCGATAGGCTTTGAAGGCGTTGAGGCGGTGCTCGCCAAGCTCGGCAAGCACACCACCGGCAAGGGATGTCTGTACATCAAGCAGCTCGCGGATGTGGACATGAAGGTGCTTGAGACTCTCATCAAAAAGGTTACGGCCACGAGGACGAGGCAAGCATAACCTCGTAGTCGTGCACCTTAGGGCGACCGTTGGCTGCGGAATCTGATCGCAGAAAATTATTCTTGGGCGTCTGCCCAGCCCCGGTGCCAGTCCACGGTCTTCCCGTCACTCGGTTTACCAGCTTTGCCTGCTTGGAAACCGGCGTCATACTCCAAGGAGTCATCGTGGACGCCAGACACCTCGTCTGGCTCAGGCAGTTCATTGATTTTATCTATCTCTGACATTTTCCTTCGGATGCTGATTCGCAGTTTCTCGTTGCAGCTATCGTGGCAGGCTTCCGATACTCGGCCAAAAGTAGGTCAGACAGTCTTCTTCTCGTCGGCGACGTGGCTGAGGACTGACAACCGTTTAGGGGACCGCCTGGCGATCTTCAGAGTAATGGACATGAACCAGACGCCCGCGCCCAGCTTCTTTGCGCTAGATCAGGTTTTCGACGCCGTGCGTCGTTACGGCTAATTTGTCCTTCCGCATTGTCGCGCGAAACTCCCAGTGGAATTCAGACTACGTGGCATCACCGTCGACGTGAATTGAGACACCATTTGTTTCAAAGAGTTACCAAATAAAGGGTGTAGGTTTGATGAAACCCAGGTGAGCGCAAATCTGCTTAGCAAGACCTTCGTGCCATGCGTTAGAATCGCTTCCACATCGAAGTGAGCTGCAGGTATTGACCCGAATGCCACTTCCAGCTAGCCAACCCAACCCACCTGGGCCTGCTTTCCTAGCCTAATAAGGCTTCAATGCTTTCCAAGTCCCGTACCGAATTAGAAACCGATTATTTGGTTTCTGAAGCTGATCATCGTGAGCTTGTGCACCAGACTCTAGTCCTCGGCCGACGTACCTTGTCCAAAAGTGTCGAGTACACGAAAGAGATGGATGCGATTTCGGATCAAAGACGATCGGCGCTTCGCGAATGCAAGCGAATATTTGGTCTACTGCAGAGGGTTTTATGAGCGAAATTGTCATAACGTGCGTCGGGTGTGGAAAGACCGAGACCGTGGACGACCGGCCGGAGAGCATCAGAAATAAGAAATGCAAGACGTGCGGTGGCGCAATGATCGTGAAGCGCCATCCTGGAAACTCCTCCAACGCTTAACCAAAGCCTCAATATACGGAGGGTATGTGGACAAACCATCGATTGAACCGTTGCTCAAAGAGATATACGATGCTGAGAGGGAGATCGACGCGATTGAATGCAAGATTCAATTTGCCGACCTCAAGACGACCTATCCACACGAATTTGCGGCAATGCGTTCAGAACAAGAGAATCAACGTCAGCAGATTTTGCACTGTAAGGCCTCTCTGGACAATCATGTGAAGGCAGAACAAGGCGAAGATCCGGTATAACTCGATAATGAGTAATATTCTTAATGCGGACCTCCTTCAACATGCCGCTCTGAACGTTTACGAAGGGTTGCAAACTAGGTCCTGACGGTCTCGCCACGAACTAACTTCGCGTTCAAGCTTGCTACCTCGGGGCCTTCTTTGTGGCTCTTGTTTTGGCCGCAGCTTCATAGCGTTTGCGAAGTTTGCCCGGCTTTGTCTTTCTCTTTAAGCTCGAAGGCTTCGATGGTTTCATCTCGACAAAGATCGCTCTTACCGAATTCAGATCGTGCATGTAGTCTTCCGACGGCAGATTGTTAACGATGCTGCGGAGCTCAGCGCTTGCCTGATTTGAAACACGGCCTGCAGTTCTAATTTCGTGGGATAGCTCGCAAAGGACATCTTCATACTGCGCGATGCATCGCATCGTGTGGAGTAGCGTTTCAAGGCGATGAAGGTGAAAAACTTGCCGTGTCAGTTCTGTTTGAGTCCGTGAGTTGGATGCTGCGAGTCTCTTCTTTGCCATAGCTATATACGTTAGATCAATTCAGCGGGTGCAATCATCGGGAACAACTTCCGAATTCAAACGTGTATGTCATAGAAGGCCTCAACAACAGTCGTATTTTTGAGGTCATCACCTAAATGTGAAGAGGTGGCCTCGAGACCACCTCTTTAGATTTGCTTTACCTATTGCGTCTGAGTGTAGGGGCGGCTTTCTTCTCGTCCTCACGACTCTTTCGAGCGGACTCTTTTTCCTTCGAAGTTTTCGGCTTCTTCTCCTGATCTTCGGGCTGTTGTGCAGACTCCCGCAAAATAGGCTTCGCCGCGGCCAAGATATTCTTCGCTGCGTTGAGCTCTTCATTGAGGTTCTGCGTGAGCAGAGATACAACGTCCTTCAGACCCAGCGCCTGAGCCATTGCGATGGTTGCAGTGTATCCCGCAATCTCGTAGTGTTCGGTTCTGAGTGCCGCTCCCACAAGCCCGGAGTCAAAGGATGGACCTTCCTGATCCTTTTCCAGCGCATCTGCACCTTCCTCGATGACACCCTCCATTCCGTTGCAGTGCTCGCCGGTTGGCTTTTCTTCAAGAATCTCAAATACCTGTTTCAGCCGTAGGACTTGTCCCTTTGTCTCCTCCAAATGAGCCGTGAAGAGGGCTTTCAGTTGCGGGTTGATTGCACCCTTGGCCAGCTTCGGGAGGGCTTTTACTAATTGATTTTCCGCGCTATACATGTCTCGGAGTTCGTCAACTAAAACGTCGTTTAGTGCCACAGGTGACCTACTTTCTTCGCTTTGAATTGGATGTCAGAAAGCCGAGTATCCCGTAAAACAACACCGGAGCGGCTCCATGCTTTCGTAATCTGAGATGCAAAAAAACAGCTAATTGTGACCGTAAGATGTGTTTCTTAGTGAGTCAGACTAATACGTACTGAAGTAGACGGTAGACTGACGAAGCAGCGAACCAGCTCGATGAGAAGGAAGCGAAAACTCTATGTCGCATAGATCACTTAGAAAACGTGTTGTTCGAATCGCACTGACGGCTGTGGCAAGCCTAGTCGGCTTGACTGCCCTAACCGGATGTCTGGTCGCTGGAGTTTCGAGCAATGGAGGAGCGTTCTTATGGCCCGGCGGGCTAGGCCTGGTAGTAATCATTCTCCTTGTGGTTTTCCTCCTGCGGCGCCGCTAGACCAGAGGCACTCTCCAAACAGAAAGAGTTGCGATAAAAGGATGACGAAATGAGGATGGCAGCTCCTCTCTTTGAGGACGATTCCAAAAATGCATATTCTCGCGACTATCTAGGGCCGGGCACCGCAATTTTGGAAGGGTTCGCTCTCAAGTATGAGGCATTGATCCAAAATGCCTTGTTAGAGATTGCCGACCAGGCGCCTTTCCGACATATGACAACACCGGGGGGCTTTCGCATGTCCGTTGCCACGACGAACTGCGGCGCCTTGGGTTGGATTACGGATCGGAAAGGTTATCGATACGACTTTGTCGATCCAGATACGGGATCACTCTGGCCAGCGATGCCGGCATCGTTTGTCGAACTGGCGCAACGCTCGGCTAGTGAAGCTGGATTTCCGGACTTTGTGCCGGAAGGCTGTCTCATCAATCGCTATGAGCCAGGCGCCAAGCTTAGTCTGCATCAGGATAAGGATGAGCTCGATTTCACCGCACCCATTGTTTCGGTCTCTCTCGGTCTCCCTGCGATCTTTCTGTTCGGGGGAGATCAGCGTTCAGATAAGACCGTTCACATTCCAGTTGTTCATGGTGATGTCCTGGTGTGGGGAGGCCCGGCACGCAAGCGTTATCACGGCGTACTGCCGCTGAAAAAAGGTGTCCATCCACTCTTTGGCGGACACCCCTATAACCTAACCTTCCGCAAGGCCCGATAGGACGCCCAGATTCACCATAAGATCATGGATCCGAGGCTCGAGGACATGTCGACCTGGACAGACATAACGGGGCATGGGCAGCTGCGTTCCTTTGTGGATAATGAAGGGAATTTCTGGCTTGAGCAGAACGCTTCCAAGCAAACCAAGTGGGCAAACCTTACGCGCAAAGGGCACGAAGTCGCATGGGAGTTTGCTGGTCGTGGGGGCTCATACACTGGCCGCATGATGATCGAGGGTGAAATTTACACGCCATCCGAAGCAACGAAGAAGTTTCTCGCTCAGAGCGATTGAACGCCACGTCAATACCGTACGACTAGACGGCCGAAGGATGAAGTCGGCGTGCCGTGCCGAGTCGGAGTAACGCGAGTTGATCGTCGTTCAACTCAACTTCTTCGCAGCATGAAGGGGTCTTAGCGGGACCAAAGCCAATCTGAACCGCCGTTTGAATTGCCTGTTCGACCTCTGGGCTCAGTCCAGCATGACCGACCAGGTTTAGAAACACCTGATCGTCGTCGTACATCGAAATGACCTGCTCTGAAATCCGCCCGGCGCTAGCGCTGACTCGCAGTAGACCCTCATGTGTTTTGCTGAAAGACAGCCGATAGAGCATTCGAAAATGCTAACACCTGTCACGGCTACTCGGCAGCAACCGGGTCCAATGGAAACCAGCATGCGCTATCAGTCAAACTGAATTGTTTGGTAGTTTATGTCGATTTGGTGAAACGGCGAGTGATTGCTCTCTTGTGGTCCAAACGTTGCTTTCTAAAACCGCATCTACCTTCGTGTTGATGTGCAAACGCATCAATGATTTAAGGCTGGCAGGGGAGCGGGATTTTCGCGATTTCTCTTGCTTGTCTCCGGTGAATGAGAATCGCACGTAACCGGAGGACCCTGCTCCAGCTTTGCAGTGAAACAACAACTAACATTTGAGGTGACTTGATGAGTGGCATGTCTATGAAAGACTTAGCAAAAAAGGTAGCTGATATTGACTTCACCATGCTATCCACGCGGGCCGATGACGGCGAAATTGGAGCACGACCGATGAGTAACAACGGTGATGTCGAGTACGACGGAGATTCGTGGTTCTTCACTTGGGAAACGTCGCGAATGGTAGCGGATATTCAGCGCGATCCGCGAGTGGGCCTCTCTTTGCAAGGGAAAGCCGGGATTCTAGGTAAGCCTCCGCTATTTATATCGATTGAAGCGATAGCCGAGCTGGTTCGGGATATGGCGCTATTCGAGAAGCATTGGAACGCCGACCTGGAACGATGGTTTGAACAAGGCATCGAAACGCCGGGGATTGTACTGATCAAAGCGCATGCGCAGCGCATCAAGTACTGGGACGGTGAGGACGAAGGCGAAGTGAAAGGTTAGCCTCAAGTCGTAATTGCTAGAGCTTGAAAAGACAGAATGCTCTCACCAAGCGCTGCCAATGGAAGCGCTCTGGTCGACGACTTTATTTCGACGCAGTGCCACGATGTCTATAGCGTGCTTCTTGGTCGATGGGGCTGCTCCCTCTCCACACTCTTGCAGCGAGGATGTGACGTGCTGGCCGAGATCAACTAGAAAACGCGCGTCGACCACTATAGGACCGAGATGCTCTACAAATGCGGGAACGAGACTCTCCGCGGATCCTTTGTCGCGCGTACATTTTAACCAAACTGTTTGACCTTTTGCGAGTACACCTCCACCCAAGAAGTTGTCTGTCGGCCACGTCCCGCCAGGACCATAGGGCACATTGCGTGACGTCACATAAAGGGCTTTGAAGCATTCCGGCCGCACCATTTCTAGTCTCTCCTCTAGAGAAATGCACTTTTGTATTTTCCGATAGGCGCCAATTTTGAAAGATGTTTCCACGAAGAGAAAGGTTGCCATCCCACTAGCTACATGAAGCCGCGAAGAATGGAGAGGTCAATGGGCAACGACCTTGACTGCTATGAGGCTAACAAGTTCCGCTAGATCCTACAAAGTAGGATACGATAGGGCTGTCGCACTCAGTTGGCGAACTCTGCATACTTGGTTTTCGTAGCGAACCGATCCTAGTCCAGCAAACCTTGCGTTCGAACTTAGCACTTCTTATAACGTTTCCAGTCCTTCTCCACGGCTGCGGCCATGTGATTTGCAGAGTCGCGCAGCCAATTCGCTTTCCTTTTACTCAAGTCTTTCAAAACGCGGGTGGCATGTCGCTTCGTCCCCAGATGGACGTGTGCCGCTTCCGCACCCATCGCCTGAAGAATCATTTGCTCGTCACTATGCTTGGGCAGAGTTTGAATATCAATGGGATTTGAGTCCGGCGAAAGGCGACGAATTAGCCAAGATCCTTGAATGACCTGGAAAGGGTCCGGGGAACGTACCGCGGAAGAAATCGCGTCTTCGTAGTTGGACTGGCCATAGCCCACCTCGCCCGTCATCCAGACACAGGCAGACGGCAGCACAGCCTTCGCCTCTCGTGCGACATAACCTCCGCGCCACTCTCCGATCGCCACAAATCTTTGCTGTCCAAGACTACCTAGACCCGCTTGTCTACGGACGACTCTATATTCCATTTGCGGGTCTGGAAGGGTCTTTTCCAGCGCCTGCCTTACATCAGGAGCAAGCTCCTGACGTACAGGCGGCAGTTGATTTAGTTTGTCCCAGAAATCGGTTGGCGGCTTGAAACTGTCTATGCCGAGTTTTCCGAGCTTTTGTTCACGTTCCGCGAGAACCAGAGGGCGGCCGCCTGCCTTGAGAGACCGGACATATCCCTCTAGAATAGCGTCGCAGCCCGCCTTCACCTTGATTGACAGACCTTCCGCGTCGATGACGATCTTCATGCTGGCGGCTAGTCGGACCAAATCATTGGTGTAAGGCAAGCGGAAAGCCTCGTCGAAATCGTCGACTCCCCAACAGAGCCGGCCCTCCACGTCTCGCCAAGTCCCAAAACTGTTCACATGCAGATCCCCGACAGCGAGAACCTCTGGTGCGTCGCACAAATCGGAACAGATCGACGACCATTGTTGAGCCCACCTGTAGAAGGTTCCCCGCAAGAAAAGGAAGGGACTCTCTTTCATCTGTTCATGCTTTGAACGAAGATCCGACGAAATTACCGTCGTACATCTTCGCATCCAATGTTCGTAGCTGGCGGTTGCCTCCCGTATGTTCAACCCACCGGTCTTGGATGTTTTTCCAACCCGTGCCTTACCCATCCGAGTCTTAGTCATTTCCGCCCTGCATTGTAAATAGAATGTGAATCAACGCGTGGGACGCGATTCTTCTCTTTCAAGTTGTTTGGTAGCTCAACGATAGGCGGAGTTCGACCGCCCGAATGTTGATTCCTGGTCACGAGGAAGGTCGACCGGCAAGGGTCAAACGGGGAGGGCCTCGTTTTGAGGTTCAGACCTGAACTCCCATCTGCGCTCCGAAATGTGGGTGTTTGACAGGCAACCTAATACGAAGGGCCGGCATAAATATCTCACGAAAGGATTAACCAACCCCGTGGCAAGAAGCATTTTCAGTTGCTAGGGAGAAAGAGCGACCTTGCAATTACTGAGTGGGGCCAAGGAAGGCGACAGTGGTGATGGATGCGATATTGCGATTTCTAATAGGCGGCCTAGTGGTGAGCGTGTTTGCAATCCTTGGCGACATGATAAAACCGGAGTCGCTTGGAGGAGTGTTCGCCGCCGCTCCGACCATTGCGTTTGCGACGCTGTCATTGACGTTGCATAAACACGGTGCCGCGTATATCGCGATAGAGGCTCGTTCTATGGTTGCTGGTGCGATCGCGTTTTTCGTCTATGCGTGTTGTGTGAGCTTTATACTCGTGCGTTGGCGGCCGAAATCGCTAATGGCCGCCATCACATTAATGCCGGTCTGGTTTGCAACGGCAGCAGCCATCTGGGCGCTCTGGCTGCGGAGATAAGAAGATGCGGCTAAAGCTAAGGTTCGATTCCCTGAAAGAGACCAAACCGACTGAGTATGCTTCACGGTTCATCTTCGGTGGTTTAGTAACGGTCTTTGCAGGGCTTATCGCGGACCACTACGGGCCGGTGGTGGGCGGCCTATTCCTGGCTTTTCCGGGGATCTTTCCCGCAGGAGTCAGCCTAGTAGAGAAGCATAAAACGCAACGAGAAGCGTTGGCCGGCAAGCTAGGGACCCGTTCCGCACGGGGTGAAGCCGGTGTAGAGGCGGCCGGCGGTTCGATAGGGGCGGTTGGGTTAGTCGGATTCGCAATGGTACTGTGGCGGGGGCTACCGACCCATACTTTCTCACTGATGCTCTTCATCGCTTCAGGGGCTTGGATCGTGGTGGCCGGGGTCTTCTGGTGGGCGCGGGAGAGAATGTAACCCCTCAGAAGACCCAACCAGAAATAGTGATCGGGTAGACCGCCGTAAAGAAAATGCGAAGGAACTCTACGCCTATCCGACCGAGGCCTTAAATTATTCCCGAGCGCCGTGATTCGAACGATAATGATCCATTAAAGCTCGAGGAACGTGACAAAGCTGACAGTGATCGCTGGCAGACTAACGATGTCATGAGCAAGCGTAGTACTGTCCGCGCCGCCAAGCAATGATCCATGTCGCATCGCATACCAACTGAAAGCCGTTGAAACGGATGCGAGGCAAAATGACACTAGCACGCCCGGGCCCACGTGAGGAGTGCGAGCGGCATGGTGCACCCCGAGTTGAGCCATCACCATCAAAGCCGGCAGCCCGAGACACACAACCGTCGCGGTTGCTAACACTGGTCGGGACGACCTCAGCCGTTGGGAAACCGCTCCTATCAAACCAGACGCGAAAACCGCGAAGAAAGCTTCGACTATCATCGCAGCGGCAGCTCGGTCGGGGCCTGAGCGCAAATTGCTGATGTAGAACGTCACTCCGCGGAGCAGTGCGCTAAGGATCGCTGCCTTCCAACTCCATGGGGGTTTGAGCGTTTTGAAGGGTCTTAGCGTGATGTCTCGGAGAGCACCATAAAGATCATCAGGCCGTGGAGAAGGTTCTGACCTAAGAGAAGACATGTCGCGGTGTGATGCTGATCGACCAAATGAGTGTTGCGTTTGCGTGCGACACGCCCAAGGGACGTAAATCTCAGGTATGGTCGACTTATTCAGTGGCTAAACGTTGGACTGATTTCTTCCATTCTCCATATGGGTCCTCCCTCATACAGCGGTCCCTCTTCCCGAACAAACGCGGGAGGGGTGCCGTTCTGCAGCCAAATGTGATAATCGGCAGGCTCTTTACCGATGATCGGCGCAACAACTCCCGTCAGGCCACCCAACTCAACATGGATGGTGAAGTCCGTGGCTTTCCTCCGCAGCGAGCCTACTGTGAAAGGAAGGCTTCCTTTTGGTTTGATCGAAAGACGGACCACCCGAGGTTTTGAGCCTGGAACAACGTAGGAGATCTTTGTTTCCGTAGTGGACGGTAGGATATTTAGAAGTAGATTTGGCGGAAGCCCATTCGAAACGTCTCCAGGCAGATCCAAGTGTTCCTGTGTCAGCTTCCCTTCTTTATCCCGGGAGATGATCTGACCAGACTCTCCGTCGATCAGGAAATCGATTGGTTTCGGAAAGGAAGGGCCACGCTGGATATGGTGATCGCTGATCAACCTGAAGGTGTTGCTTTGGGTAAAGATCGTAACGTCGTCGTCAGTTGAACCGTCAAGAAAATGGAAGGTAAGACGTGAGGTCACGCGGCCGCCGTGAACGGTCTGTGTTGACTCTCCAGTGGCAATCAACCGGCCATCAAGAGTCTTGAGCGCAAGAAATCCGTGACTGGAGCCCTGCGCATAGCGAACTTTGACAGGTTCCGCACCAGCCAGAACGCTCAATACACACATCAAGCAAAACAGGCCAAATGAACGGGCGTGTGAAGCGCGCATTAGGTTGGTCCTCGCGTCGGTTTTCGAAACTGTATCTCTGTTCCCCAAGTGAGATGCAATTTTTACCGACTCGTTTTGACACATTCGCTTTTTGGTTAGGACACCTTGACCAGCGCCCATAATTGTTCGCCTGATTGGACCCAACTTGGAGTTGCATACAACGCTTTTTATGGTTTTTTCAACCAAGTTACTGACAGTTAAACATGGGGGATAGAAAGGCTGGGTGCCGCGTGTTGGGGCCGTCGTAGTGCGTTTTTGGAATAGTAGCGGTGATCGACAGCTGATGCTCGCTGCCAATCTGCCCGACGACTCGACAGATGGCTTCCCCGAGGCAAGCGGTAAAACCGTTTGGCAGGAAGGTCCCGAACAATTTAGAAGTCAAATGCGACCATGGTCGATAAGGTGGTCGTTTCAGGAGGACAAATGAGAGTTCTAGAGGCACCCCAAAAAGAGGAATCGAGGAGCCACTTAAATCCCACTCTTCTGCCAGGAAGGCCCTATCCTCTCGGCGCGGCAGTTCACAAGAACGGCACCAATTTCGCTATTTTTTCCCAAGATGCGACCCGCGTTGAGTTGTGCCTGTTCAACTCGGATGGCGAGCAGACTGCCTGTATTGCTTTGCGTGAACGTACGGCTTACGTGTGGCACGGGCTAGTGCTTGATATCAAGCCCGGACAACTTTACGGCTATCGCATACATGGGCCGTGGGAACCCGACCAAGGCCACCGGTTCAACCCGAATAAATTGCTAGTTGATCCGTATGCGAAAGCTATATCCGGCGATGTCGATTGGAAGGCCCCGATATTTCCCTATGATCTTGCGTCGGGCGACGATGGCAAAATTGACGAACAGGACAGTGCGGCTGGCGTTCCCAAAAGTGTAGTAATCGATAATAAGTTCGATTGGGGAGATGATTGTCCTCCGGAGACACCTCTCGCTGACTCTGTCATATATGAAGTCCACGTCAAGGGTTTTAGCGTACGCAATCCAATGGTTCCTGAGAAACTGCGTGGTACCTACGCCGGCCTGGCGCACGAGTCCAGCATCAACTACTTCAAGAAACTCGGTATTACGGCGGTTGAATTGCTCCCCGTCCATCACTTTATTGATGAGGGACATCTCGTAGATAAAGGTCTTAGCGACTACTGGGGATATAACACGTTAGGCTATTTCGCGCCGATGTCACGGTACAGTTCTTCGGGAGACCGAGGGGGACAGGTGCGTGAATTCAAAGAGATGGTCAAGGCTCTTCACGCAGCGGGCATCGAAGTGATCCTTGACGTGGTCTACAACCATACCTGCGAAGGTAATCATATGGGCCCAATGCTGAGTTGGAAGGGCGTATGCAATGCGACCTACTATCGCACGGTTGAGGGAGACCCTCGGCACTACATGGACTACACCGGAACCGGCAACACGCTTAATGTAAGGAATCCACAAGTGCTGAAGATGCTCATGGATTCGCTGCGATATTGGGTTACCGAGATGCATGTGGACGGGTTCCGCTTTGATCTCGCCGCGACTCTTGCCCGCGAACTCCACGATGTCAGCCGACTCTCCTCCTTCTTCGACACAATCCATCAGGACCCCACCCTAGCGGATGTTAAGCTGATTGCAGAGCCGTGGGACGTTGGTGACGGGGGCTATCAGGTAGGCCAATTCCCTGTTCTCTGGGCAGAATGGAACGGGATCTATCGCGACACCATTCGTCGTTTTTGGAAAGGCGATGCAGGTCAGCTATCGGACTTTGCCAATCGCATAACGGGATCAAGCGATCTGTACCAGTTCGATGGTCGCAAACCCTACGCAAGCATTAACTTCATTACCGCGCACGATGGGTTCACTCTATGTGACCTCGTAAGCTACAACGAAAAACACAACGAAGCGAATCACGACGACAACAAGGATGGCGCCAACGACAACGAATCCTGGAACATGGGCACTGAGGGACCAACGGACGACCCGAAGATCAACACGTTAAGGGAGCGTCAGATCCGCAACTTCCTTGCCACTCTGATGCTTTCGCAAGGAGTCCCAATGCTCGCAGGAGGCGATGAGGTCGCCCGATCCCAGCGCGGCAACAACAACTGCTATTGCCAGGATAACGAGTTGACTTGGTTCGACTGGGCTCTGGACGATTCTCGCAAACGTCTCCGCGACTTCACCAGTCAGCTTATCCAGTTTAGGCTCTCTCATCCCAATCTTCACCGTCGTAAATTCTTCCAGGATCGTCAGATTCGCAGGAAGGACGGAAACACTGTAATTCAGGACATTGCCTGGTACAACCCAGATGGAAATCAAGTCGGAGATGAAGTTTGGAACGCAGGATGGAATCGCTCTATTGGCCTACTCCTGAACGGTCAGACTTTGCAGGTCACGAACGAAGAAGGCAAGCCCGTCATTGACGATAGCTTTCTCATTCTCGTCAACGCTTCTCATGAAGGTGTTGAGTTCACGTTACCGCCGCCGCTGGTCGGATCCAATTGGAACCAAGTAATCGATACGGAAAACATCGATGAACCCTTTGCCAAAGTGGTAGTGGACGCCAAGGTCATCGTGGGCGGCAGATCCCTAAAACTTCTATCCGATGAAACACCACAATCTTAGAGTAGTGGCCTACGGGAGCGATTGGCACAGCCGACCAGCACTCAGCGGCTGTCGGCATAGTGTTCGAACCTAAAACTCCGCAATTACCGGAGAGAAGTCAGCTGCGTCTAAAGCAGGCTCATGCTCGTGCTCGGAGCGCATCGAGGACCTCGTAAGGCTACGAGAATAAGCGGCTTGCCATGAAGTACATGCGACGGCAAACTTTATATCTGAGCTGCCGACCTATGTAGCTTCAACGATAGTGTGATGATCTGCCCAAGCATCTTCCAGCCGATGTGCGAGCAGTTCGATAGGAGCGTTTCGCCTCGGCAGGATTACGAGTAAACCTGCTACAACAGCACAAAAGCCTACGATCCCCCAAAGTATAGTTTTCATCATGTTTCTCCATGTAAGTCGCTGAGTCTTCTGATTGCGTTGTGGGTTTGATGCGGACCGAAGTATCTCTGGCTGCTTGAACACAAGGTCGGGCTGGCGCACTGGATCGCTGCGCTCAAAGCCTCTGATCTGCGCATCAAAGGAAAGGGAAACTCGAGAGGTTGAAAGAAGAATGGGAATGAAGTCGGGGATGAACCAGGACGAAAAGAGTGAACAGCAAGTGATTGTGCAGCGACAAAGACGTATTCCATCACTCCTAGTATGGGTCGCCCTTGTTCTCCCTAACATCGTCTTTGTGGGCGGCGGCGTAATGGGACTAGCACGGGCGCAGGTAAAAGATAGCCCGCAACGGCCTGACAAATCCGATGATTCGCAAGAGCCCAAGCCGGATAAGAATGCGGCAGCGGAAAAGAATAAGAAAGTCTCGGCAAGGGGGGTACCTGGCTTTGATTTGCAGTCTAGCCGAACCGACATTCTGTCGCATCTTAACGCGGTAATTAGCTTCTACCGCGCCTCACTCGTGCCGATTCAGAAGGCCGGGGAGCCAAATGACGCTGTTTACTTCACCCAATCGGTTGAGCTTTCCTCACAGGCTGCAACTTACGCGTTTCAGGCAGCTCAGGCCGGAGCCGCGCTCGCGATTGTGCATCAGGATGTGTCTACTGGCGATAGACAGAGACTAGAGAACACCAAGACGAATGTTGAACAGGCGCTGGTGGTGTTAAAGGGGCGGGAAGACAGCTTGGATAAGGCGATCGCAACGGCAAACTCGCGACAAATCAACTCTCTTCGGCTACAGAGAGAGGGGGTTCAGGCAGCCATCGACCTCAACAATTCCATGGACGAGGCGCTAAAAAAGATTGTAGGCATCTCCGACACCAAAGACGGAAGCGGACTTGCGGCGGATGTAGAGCGACTTCAACGATCCATTCCCGAGTTGAACAGCAAGGAGAAGATTGTTGCGCCTCAACTGACTACGTTGGAGTCAGCGCGATCCTCGGGAGTTAGCAGCCAGGGAGTGGTTTTGTTTCAGTTGTTGGAGACCAAGCACGCGCTTGACGGTCTAATCAGCCAGAACGATAAGGCTCATCAAACGGCCCTTGCTGTTAGAGTACCGATCTCGACCGTTCTTCGCACTCTTGTCACTAAGGGCCAACTGTTGACCGAAGAGGCGGTTGAGGCTTCGGCCCCGCCTCAAGCAACAACAAAGAAGATGCCGGCTGGGACAAAGACCAAGGCGCCCACTTCGATTCAGCCTACTCCGACAGTAACATCTGTTACCCCACCCACGTCGACGTCCCAAGCTACCTCTGCAGAGACACTCGGTTCGATCACGAGGGATTTCCAGGCCCTATCTTCGGCTGCAATCCCCTTGAGCCAGGAACTTATCGTTCTTCAGGAAAGCAGGTCAAACCTTACCGCATGGCAGGGTGCCGTGGATCAGGAGTACAAGGGAGTCCTTCACGCGCTTTTGCTTCGCGTAGTAGTGATCGCCATCGCGCTAGGGATCATCTTTGTTGGGGGCGAGCTATGGAGGCGCGCAACCAATAAATACGTCCATGATCCACGAAGGCGACGTCAGTTGTTGGTGGTTCGAAGGATTGCGATCGGCTTTCTTTCAGTAATTGTCGTCCTTTTCGGTTTTGTGACGCAATTCAATTCCCTCGCAACGTTTGCGGGGTTTATTACAGCCGGCATTGCGGTAGGACTACAAACTGTCCTACTCTCTGTAGCTGCGTACTTCTTTATTGTCGGCAGATATGGGGTCAAAGTAGGCGATCGGATTACCGTCTCATCCGTGACCGGAGATGTAATTGACGTCGGCTTGGTGCGGTTCTACATGATGGAGCTAGCAGGCAGCGGGGTGGAAATGAACCCCACGGGCCGAGTGGCTGTCTTCTCCAACGCAGTGCTATTTCAGGCGGCCACGCCTCTCTACAAGCAGATACCGGGTACCGAGTTCGCCTGGCATGAACTGATTGTGAAGCTCTCAGCGACGACTAATTACACCAAAGTGTGCGACGCCATCATGAACGAGGTGAAGACGGTCTACGAAAGCTATCGTCCTAACATCGAGCAGCAACACCGTGATGTTGAGAACTGGATGCAAGCTCCAATTGCCGCTCCGGAGGTCGATTCACGGCTTCAGTTTAGCGGAGGAGCATTTCAGTTGTGGGCGCGGTTTCCAGTTGAGATCAGAACAGCGGCGAAAACAGATGAGGAATTGACGAAACGCTTAGTCAAGCTAATGGAACAGAACGACGAGTTCAAGCAGGCATTTGCGGCGACACCTGTGATCCAAGCTGCGGTAAAAGGGTAAATCTCAGCGCGCGGTATCGCCAGCGATTCAAGCCACTTTGCGGTGTTCTTCCGTTCAGGCAGCAAACAGAACGCCTTCGTGAACGTCTGGCAACCTTCCTAAATAGAGGCGGCTAGACTTTTCTTATCTTCAATAAGCTCACTCCCCGCACAAGCACAGTTGAGGTAGCGCCGACGGAGGGCCGTTGGACCTTTTCCCTCACATATTGCAGCACGTCTGGGAGAGTGAGCAGCACTGAATGCCCGTCGAACAGCTTCAATCGGCGTTGTGTTTTATCGAGATCTCCTGCAAAGTGCCACAGGCAGATGATGATATTGAGATCAGAAATTTCGCTCTAAGCTTTTGATATAACGCTCTAGTATGTTCGATTGCAAATGGCGGCAATGCGGAGATACAGACAACGGTTGGCCGAAGTTCGGCTGTTGTCGAAAGCATTTCACCAATTGGCCCGATAGGAACGCTATGGCTGCTCAACCCGCTTCTTTCGATGCACTGCGTCAAAAGCAGGCCAACAAGTTCGTCCGCCTCATCTCGTGCTGGTATGCAAACAACGCAACTCGCTGAACTGTCTGTTAGGCACGGGGTTTCGGCGACGTTGATCACTGAGGTGTCACTCAACTCTTCGATCAACTCACGTGTGCTCTGCATAATAAAACTTAGTGTGGCATCATCCAATTCGTTGCGATGCCGGTCCTGTTCGACGAGGCTGAGAGCCGGAATTAGAACTTCGCTGTAGAGCTCATCGAGGGACTTGGTCTGAAGATACTGTTCTAAGACAAGCTTGGCCTCGCCTTGATCTGATGCTAGCAGACGCTGGTAGTAAAGATCGCCTCGCGATATCTCCGATTCGTCGCCCAAGAGAATCTTAAGGAAACTTAGACTTGGGATGTACCGTCCCATAACGACCAAGGAGACGGTTAGCGGCGTAGACAATATTAAGCCAGGAAAACCCCATATCAGAGTCCAAAACACGGCTGCGACGAGAATCGCCAGAGCGGAGAGACCAACCTGTGACCCATACAGAAGAGGCTCAACAAAGTTCGCTACGATGAGTTCTAGCGCAACGAAAGAGGCCATGGTGCCCCACGCGTGTCCCCATCCGGGAAACACAGCGAGCGATAGAAGTATTGGAATTGCAGCAGATGCGGGGGCACCGATGTAGGGCATGAAGCGAAGGATCGCCGCAAGGAGACCCCACAGCCAAGCCTCAGGTATCCCGATTAGGTACAAACCCACCCCGACGATCAAACCGTAAGCGGCATTTACAGCCGACTGCAAAAACAGATAGCGCTGGATGCGACGTGTTGCCTCGTCGAGAGCCTGAGTCATTACATGCAGCCGGCCACCGCTCGACAGATGGATGAATCTATTGCGAAGGTCTTCTTGCCCCATGAGGACAAAAATTGTAAAGACAACAACAAGGCCCGCTGCCCCCATTGAGCCCAGTACGTTTTCGACATAGGCAATCGTGTTCGACTGAGGTACGACCTCTACTGCCAGTGGCCGATCGGGCGAGGATCCTGGAGGCGGCTTCTTGGTATGACCTTGCTCTGGGGACTCTGAACCGGCCTTAGCTAAGTCTTTCTCAAGATCTCCAAAGGTCTCTGACACTTTGCTGAAGTTCGAGTTGCGTAATCCACTTAGCACATGGATCTTCTCTTCCAATATCGTCTTGTAGCCAGGCAGTTGACCAGCCAAATCTGTCAGTTCAACGGACAGCTTCCAGGCGAACCCAAAAGCTAACGTACTCAGACAGAGGGCTATCAGGAGGATTGAAGCCACACGCGGTAACCGGAGTCGACCGAGAGAAGTCATCACCGGCGCCAGAAGCAGGGAAAGTAATAACGCGAGGGCCAGCGGGATAAACACGCTGCGACCGAAGTAGAGCGCGGCGACTACTACGACGAAGGTGACAATGCGCAGCAGCCTCGCCGTTTCGGTCAAATTAGATTTCTTATTCATTTGGACACGATTTCAGCTCAACAGACTATCTGATCGCAGGTACGTCAAGACGTTCATATCATAAGGGTCCTAAAAACGTATCCAACCGAAGTTGTCGAGTAAGCGGATCTACCGGTTAATCCAATTCACGACAAGAGTATATTTGCTTGTCTTGGCGGTAATTCATTGAATCACTGCATCGAAAGATGTAGATAAGAGCTAACCGCTCAGGGCCCTGCTGCACCTGCAAAAGATTTTGAGGTCGCCAAGGGTGGTGACTTCCCTGCCGCCCAAATGGAATAGACGTGAGTGAATTCTGCACCAAAGAAAAATATCTGCGCGGAGTAGTACACCCAGATAACCATTGCGACGAGGGATCCTGCTGCTCCATAGGCCGATCCGGGACTTGCTTTCCCAAGGTAGAGGGCCAGTAACGATTTCCCTAGCGTAAAGAGAAGAGCCGTGAATGTAGCTCCAACTCTGACGTCCTTCCAGTCGACATGCGTGTCCGGAAGGTATTTGAGTATGAATCCGAACAGAACTGCGATTCCAACGAAGGAAAAGACGAAGTTCAGGCCTTCCATAATCAGCGGCGAAATAGGGAGTACGTCGCCGGAGAATTTTGCGACTGCGTCGAATCCAGCACTTGCGATGAGGGAAACGAAGAGCAGGAAGCCGACGCTAAGCACCATTCCGAGAGAAAAAATTCTGCCCTTAATCAGAGACCACACACCAGAGCTCGTCTTAGGAGGTGCCTCCCAGATAGTGTTCAGTGCCGACCGCAGTTCTGCGAACACTCCAGAAGCCCCAAACAGCAGCGTGATCAAGCCGATGAGAGTGGCAAAGATGCCAGCAGACTCCTTCTGGCCGCTTGCTAACATGGAGCGAACAGCTTCTCTGCCTTCAGTTCCGGCCATTCCTTGAACTTGACTGAGCAGATGGACTTCAGCACTCGATTTGCTGAAGACAATCGCGGCGGCTGCTACCAGCAGAATGACAAGAGGAGACACCGAAAGGATCGTGTAAAAGGCCAATGCCGCACCGAGACGAGGCGCATCGTCTTCGTTCCAATCCACAAAACTGCGTTGAACCAACTGCAGCCAAACTCGTGGCTCCATGGTCACATCCAAGTGATACTTATTGAACCCACCACGTGCGGAGGCGTAGACATTTATATGAAGCTAGATTCGATGAAAAGGGTGCTGGGAGCGATACGATTTCATCTGAGCGCCGACCTTGTCGGATTTTTGGGCCTTCTCGAAGGTCGGCGAACGAGACAGGAAGCTGTACAACCGCAGGTGAGCGTGTTCCCGGCGCTTCCCAGTGTTTCGCCGGGGGGTGAGCGTTCTAGTGAAATAAAAGCGGTTCTGGGAGTGAAGATATGCTCGAGATAAGAGCCAGATTTCTTTGCAGGCCGCCAGGACCAGACCAGAACCCCGCCAAGCGGAAGGAACAAGGGTTGCTTATGTTCGTGAGCTACTGGTAGGGTGTCACTCGATTGGAAAGATAGGTCCTTCATGAACGATCCGCTGGCAACTTATCTACACGACCATCTTGCCGGCGCTAACCTCGCCATTGAGTTGCTGCGCGCAATGCGTACTAAACATCAAGATGAGCCCATAGGAAGTTTTCTAGACTCCCTTTTAGCTGAGATTGTTGAGGATCGCGACACTCTGAAAGAACTCGCCAAGGAAACAGGAAACGGTCAGAGTACTTTGAAAGAATTGGGTGCCTGGTTATCCGAAAAAGCGAGCAGATTCAAGCTCGGTGATGGTGCTAATGGCCCGTTTGAGGTGTTCGAAGCTCTTGAGTTTCTGTCGCTCGGCATTCTCGGTAAGCTCAGCCTCTGGAGCGCATTGCACGTAGCGGCTCGGTCAGACACGCGTCTTGAGGGAGTCGACTTCACCAGGCTCATAGGTCGGGCCGAATCTCAATACGCTGCAGTAGAAAAGCGACGAATTTCATGTGCGGAAACCGCATTGAGGCGCGTCAAAACAGCCACTCAACCGTAGAGATTTGCGGCGATCGCTCTACCTTAATCCCACATCATCGGAGCCTAGTCTTCAACGACACAGTCCTCCCTGGGGCGAGTATCTCCTCGCTGTACGCTAGAACTTAGAAAGGGGCCGATGGATGTAACGGAGTGGCCTGTCCTGGTGCTTCTGTCGAGCGGTGGCACATAAGAAGAGGGCTGTTTACGATCTTCCGGGACAGTATCAGGCAACGAGTTCGTTGATAGGCAAAAACACCCGAAAGATGGTGCCACTCTTACCCTGCAGGGTGCTGCTCCTGAATTGAATTCTTCCACGATGGTTGTGAATTATCTCTTTCACAATCCAGAGACCAAGGCCGTTCCCCTCCACCTTGCTGCTCTTGAAGGAATCGAACAATGTATCTCTCATCGCCTCAGGTATACCGACACCGTTGTCTGCGACGGTCATGATAGCTTCCTTTTGTCGGAGGATCACTCGTACATGTAGACTGCCAGAGTGTGGAAGCGCATCAATGGCGTTAAGGAGCAGATTCGTGAGGACTTGAAAGATCTCGCCTCGCTTGATCATCGCGATCACAGTCTCGTCGGATCTTGTCTGCACATTGATTCTCTTGCTCGAGATCTTCACACGATGGAGATGAAGCGCTGATTCAGCCAACTCGACCAGATCAATATCTCTGGCTTCGTTGTCTACGCGAATGAACCCAAGGCTTTTGCTGGTGATTTCTCCAAGTCCGCGCAGCTCGTCGTCTGCTATTTCTAAGTACTCAACGGCCTTCGACTCGGAGGCCGTTGCACACTTTGCGAGATAGATGAGGTTTGTCAGAGCCCCCAGCCGGTTGTTGACTTCATGCATAGTCGCACCCACCAACCGCCCCGCCAGAGCCAGTTGATGATGCCTTCGTAAATTTTCTTCGCACGCTTTGAGCTTCTGACTCTGGTCCTCAAAGGAGTCGCGGTGCCGAGTTGCCGAATCCATAGCCTCTAAGAGAGGAATATTGTGTCTTCGGTTGGCCGCCTCGAGGACTTCATCTGAGCGATGTATGTCGATCCTTTTGATGAGCTGATGAGACCTTATGATTTGGCGGCGGTTCGTGCCATCTGTAACCGAAACTTGCAGCATTATTGGTTTGCTTTGCAGCAGAGACTACAAGTTTCGGTGTGCTCTTTCAGGTCATTGCTCGCACGTTCAACCTGTTCGAGTGCTTCCTTTCTCGCTTCAGGTTCAGGGAGTTTACTTTCGAGCTCCTTTTCGTGCGCAACCGCACCTCTCACTCTTTCCTCTAACCTCTCTTTGTGTCGACAGTTCGGTCGCTCCATGTCGGGTCCTCCTCCGTAAAAGATAGGCCCGCTCTAACGAGCGGGCCTGCGTATATTAGACCTATCGCTACTAGTACTTCGTAGAGGTGTGCACTCCCGTCACGGTTTCACGATCATCGAGGACCTCATCTTCCCGTGCCGTCGAGAGTCGCTCGCCATCGGAAATGTTTCCGAAGGTTCCCCGCCCGCCGGCAGTCTCCTTCGAACCCTCTTCGCTAGTAGAAGCGATATCACGAGCTCCCGTTTCTTTGAGAGCTTCCTTTGCGGCATCGATCTGCTCGGAAGTATCGCAGTGGACCGACAATAGTGTGCCACCGTCTTTCACCGCCCCCTCATACCGCTTCGCTTCATACTCGGGAATTCCCATACCCACCAGAGCTCCAACGATGCCGCCCACCGTTCCGCCGATTCCCACGCCTGCCAACGATGCAATGATTGGACCGGCCGCGATGAGAGGACCGACGCCAGGGATGGCCAGTGCACCGATACCTGCTAGCAGACCCAGCGTGCCACCAATGACTCCGCCGGTGGTGACGCCGGTCGCGGTACCTTCTGGCGCCTTTGTTGCTTTCTCATGGGCGAACGCCCGCGTGCTGTCATCGTCTGGAAGAAGTACGGAGATCGCTGAGTTAGTAAACCCTTTAGCAATCAAATGATCGACAGCGGCTTCTGCTGTCGCTGGGGTTGCGTAGATACCGAATACAGCTGTGTTTTTGTTAGACATATGGTGCTCCTTTTGTGATGTTCTGAGTTATCCAAGCTCTTAGGGTTTGACCGTAAGCTGATCAGTTACTTTATCCGCAGACACGACGTTTGCCGCCATGGCCGCAACCTTCTCCTTCTCCTCGTCCGACTTCACTGGGCCTTTTAGGGTGACGGATCCGTTGAGGGTGATGATCTTGACATTATGGGCATAGGTTGAAAGCGTCTTATCCGAGGTAATCGCCTTGCGAATCTTAGCTGTTGTCATCCGGTCAGACTGGGCATTCGACTGATTGTCGGCAGTTGGAGTCTGGTTCTTGTTCTGATTCGAGTTGTCAGGCGCTGTTTGTGAAGTGCCGGACTGGAGCACCGGTTGTGAAGCGTTTAGGTGGACGCAGCAGCAAAATATGATCGCTGCAGTTGTACGGAGGGCAGTGCTAAGAAGTGTCATGGACCAATACCTTTCGAATAAGTAAGCTTTCAGCCGCTGGATTAAGATGCGTAGCTCGTGTGCGTCCCGGCAATCGGTCTGATGAGAACCACGACCTGCTAGTTGTTCACCGATTGAACAATTCGCGCCGCCGCTCCTAACGCCGAGAGAGAGGCTTGATGGGACCCGCTGTCGGGGCCCTCCACATACGATGGATTTGCATCTGACCTAAGGTACGCAGCACGCAAATTAAATTTGGAGTCACCCTATGTACCATCATGTAAAAAAGCTGATGTACACCGTCAATATTGGAGAGTCAGACGTGAAGTTTGGCAACATGCTTCTTGAGCAGTTTGGCGGAGCCAACGGCGAGCTGGCCGCCGCTATGCAATACACCATCCAAGGGTGGAATTGCGTAGATGACCTGGGACGACGTGATCTCCTTCTGGATATTGGGACAGAAGAGTTGAGTCACCTGGAGGTGGTCGGTGCTCTCATCCGCATGCACCTAAAACCTCTCAAAACGAACAGAGAGGCGGCTGAAGCGGATCCTCTAGTCGCCATTGCCGGAGGAGGAGGAGTAGGTCTATTCGATTCAATGGGAACGCTTGGACCGCTAACTATTTGAAGATCACCGGTGAGTTGGATGTCGATCTGCGAAGTAATATCGCGGCAGAGTCGCGAGCCAAGATAGTGTATGAGCGTCTTATCGATCACACAGACGATCCGGGCACCATCGACACCCTCCAATTCCTGATGACCCGGGAAATCACCCACATGAAGGCCTTTCAGGCTGCACTCGATAGTTTGGAGAAGTCGCCATTCTCCGTTGGACTTCTGAAGCCTACCCCTGGAATCGTGGACGAGTACTTCAATGGGTCTACGGGTGACGGGAATGAAGGCGATACCGATATGCGTGGGCCCTGGAACTCGTCCTTCGGACTTCACCCAGTGGAATCGCAGATGGCGGGTGGGAAGGGACTTTCGGTCGGCGATGTTGACGGCAAGATCGATGGCGAAGACCGCGGGAAACAAGATGACGCCCAAAAGGCGACTACATCTCCCAAGGATGAAGCTATTGGCAAAGCAGGCACAAGCAAGGACCACTCGCATAACGGCAAAGCTGCTGCTTCGAGCTCAAGATAAACAATGCAATAGCACTACTAGGCGGTCTCTCTCGGAGACCGCTGCTCGCTTGGTGCAGTGCCATCCTTGTGAAGATCGGATGTAGGCCGTGGTAAAAGCTGTCTTATGTGATATTGACGGAACGCTCGTTGAAAGCAACTGGCTTCATGCAGCCGCATGGAGAGATGCGTTCGCCGTCGCCGACATCGTAGTTGATCTCGAAGATGCACGCCGACAGATAGGGAAAGGTGGAGATGAGTTGATACCTGTCTTCGTTCCCTGGTGGAAACGGAAGGCCACAGAAGAACCACTGAAGGCATATCGACAGTTTATCTTTCGTAAAGACTACTTACATCAGGTCAAGCCTTTCCCTAAAGTCCGCGAATTGCTGGAGCGTATGAAAGAAAAAGGAATAGCAATATCTCTCGCCTCTTCAGCACACAAAAGCGAGCTCGATGTCTACAAAAAGATCGCCAATATCGAAGATCTTGTCGAGGAAAGCAGTTCGGCCGACGATGCGAAGCGATCCAAGCCCCATCCCGATATCTTCGAAGCGACTCTGAAGAAACTTGGCTTGTCACCCAAAGAGATGCTGGCACTCGGGGACACACCCTATGACGCTGAGGCCGCCGGAAAGGCATCGATCTTGACTGTGGGAGTTACGACCGGTGGCTGGAGCGAGAAAGAGCTGCTGCATGCAGGGTGCATTGAAGTCTACAAGGACGTGGAAGACTTACTTGCGAACTTCGAACGAAGCGCCTTCTACAAGATTTGAGATTAGGAGGCGGCTACAGTTATGAGCATAACGCAACAACTTATCTATTTGTTTGTCCTTGCGATCCCAGTCGCTTCGATAGCCTGGACTATCACGCACGAAGAGGTCATTCGCGAGTTTCGCGAAACCTGTCATACCAAGAGCGCAGAATGTCCGCGCTTGTATCAGCGAAAGTTCTTCTATCTGTTCACTTGTGAGTATTGCTTCAGTCACTATGTCGCTTTGATTTTCCTCGTAATAACTCGGTTTCAGCTTTTATATCCGGATTGGCGCGGATACCTAATCGCTCTCTTCTCTTTGGTTTGGGTCGCGAACGTTTATATGAGTTTCTTTGGAATGATCCGGCTAGATCTAAAGAAAGAACGGGTTGAGATCGCGAAAAGCGAAGCCACGCAATCGGCATCGCCGTTAAACGGTAGTCTCTGAGGGCTCTAAAGATCAAAGCAAAACGTGGGCTCTACGGAGCCATGCAACGCTGAAGCATAGGATTGCTTCTCACTCGATGGTGTTACTGTGCGGCATGCCGCCCTTGGAGAGTACATGAAAAGATCAACTCAAATAATCTGCTGCGCCGTCCTGAGCTTCGCGTTCGGCATGATGCCCACGAACGCAACAGCGCAAAGTGACGACGACAAGAAGTTTCTAGCTATGGCTGCACAGTCGGACCAGAACGAAATTGCACTGAGCAAAATGGCCGAGCAGAAGGCCACGAACCCAGATGTGAAGGCGTTCGCCGAAAAGATGATTGCGGAACACACGCAGATGACGGCTAGCATGAAGCCGTTTGTCGACGCATGGGGCCTGACGCCGCCAACGGGTCCCGACGCCGATCACCAAAAGGAGTTGGATAAGCTCAATGGGCTGTCGGGAAATGATTTCGACAAGGCATACATGAAAGATATGGTCTCCGATCACACGAAAGCGCTAAGCGCATTCACGAAAGAGGCTAAAGACACCAAAGACGCTAAATTTCGTGCTGCCGTAATCAAGGGAAAGACAGCCGTCGCCGCACACAAAAACATGGCTTATGATCTGGAAAAGAAGCTTTAGCCTCTATCTAAACGATCCGCAGAAAGCCCTCCCGAAGCTGGGAGGGCTTTCTTATTTGTTTCCCTACACGGAACCTCAAATTGACTCGAACGCCACTTGCTGGGTTCAATGAATTGAGCGTTTCACTCCATGGTTAAGACGGTACCGTATACCGTTTCTGACGGTCATTGCATGCGGCTCGAAGTTTCTCATAGCGGATTTGCAGTTCATCCAACTCAAGGTCGCTCAGATTTTCGATGTCGATCATCTGATCCCTGGCCTTGTCCACTGCGTGGATGAGCTCGTTCAACTTTAGATTGATCGCGCGCGCATCTGTGTTCTGCGTATTTTGGATGAGGAAGACCATAAGAAAGGTAATGATGGTCGTTCCGGTGTTGATCACGAGCTGCCAGGTATCAGAATAATGAAACACCGGACCGGTGGTGCCCCAAATGACAATGACGAGCCCGGCCCCAGCGAATGCCCACTTTGATCCCAACCAACCAGAAGCCGAGGCAGCGAACCTGCCGAACCAATCGTTGGTAGTGCGCGTCTTTACTTCAATTGGTGTTTCCTTCATAGGCGCCCTCCCCTGAAACGAAGCCTGCGTCAAGCACGGCAAGTCTATCGAGATAGCGCTACTCTACATTAGTTTCTCTGAGATCCCGGTAGGCCTTTGCCTCTCCGATCCGCGTCACAGGATTCGCGCCGGGATCGCCCAGCCATCTAAACCCCTCTCGTCGGCATCGCACGGAGCACGGGGTAGACATGCCAAGCGCCGGAATACCAGTCAGAAATTTTGGAAAATCTAATGTGAAGATCTCCGCTCTCGGCCTTGGTGGGCATCACCTGGGAGCTGCGAAAGACGAGCCGACTGCCGTTCGTCTGGTTCATCGAGCGGTAGACGGCGGCATAAGCTTCTTCGACTGCTGCTCGGAATACAACCGAGGCAAATCGGAAGATTGGTTAGGTAAAGGCCTGAAAGGGCTTCGGGAGAGGGCTTTTCTTATGACGAAAGTCTGCACGCATGGGAGGGATGCGAGTCTCGCCATGCAGATGCTGGAGCAGTCGCTACGTCGTCTTCAGACTGACCATCTCGATCTGTGGCAAATCCATGGCGTTACCTTCCAGAACGATCCTGAACTGTTTATTCGCCCGAATGGTGCTGCAGAAGCTCTGAGGAAAGCCAAGGAGCAAGGTAAGGTCCGTTTTGTTGGTTTTAGTGGGCACAAAGATCCCGATATCCATCTTGCGATGTTGAATTGCGGTTTTCCTTTCGATGCGGTGCAGATGCCCCTCAACCCTTTTGACGCCAATTTCTTCTCGTTCGAGAAAAAGGTCCTTCCGGTGCTGGTTGAGCGCGGCATTGCACCCCTTGGCATGAAGCCCATTGGTGGTAAAGGCGAGCCTATACAAAGCGGGGTCTTCACGGCTGAAGAACTCCTTCGATATGCAATGAGTCTCCCGGTTGCGACGACCATCTCTGGCGCCTCAGAGCCTCACATACTTGAGCAAAATCTCACCATCGCCCAAAACTTTACGCCTCTCAGCCCGACTGAGATGCAGTCCATGCGGGATCGCGCGAAGCCATATGCCGGAGACGGACACTTTGAGCTCTACAAGACTTCGATTAAATACGACAATCCGGAGGCTCGCCTGGCTCACGAATTCCCTATCGATATGCAGTCGGTAGAAGTGAAACAGATGGTGTATTCGACGACCAATTCTGGGCGGCCATTTCCTGACGTGGCTGAATAAATTGCAATCGTACAGAGGGTTTTGCGTGAAAAACGAACATGATGATTCCAAGTCAGAGGTCAGTAGGCGGCTATTTCTAAAAGGCGCCGCTATAGGAGGCGCGATGACTGCTCTCTCCGCTACCGCCGGTGCCCAAAGCCACGTCGCTCAAAACACAATCAATCCAGAAGTGCTAAATTTCTCTGGAGAATATGACACGCCAGTTGCAGAATTTCAAGTACCCCGTCGTGCGATGGGTAAGACCGGTCTCGAGGTATCGATCTTGGGGATGGGTGGATTCCATCTCGGGACGGCCGCCGGCCAACCTGAAGTCAATAATATGATCGCGAAGGCAATGGATCACGGAATCAACTTCTTCGACAACGCATGGGAATATCACAAGGGTGTAAGCGAAGAACGGGTTGGGGCGGCGTTGAAAGGAAAACGCGACAAAGCTATTGTAATGACCAAGGTCTGCACTCACGGTCGCAAGAGAGACGTTGCCATGCGAATGCTCGAAGAATCACTTACCCGTCTTCAGACCGATCATTTGGATGTTTGGCAGGTCCATGAGGTCGTTTATTACAACGATCCCGAAAAGTGCTACGCATCTGACGGGGTACTGGAAGCCTTGAGCGCGGCGAAGCAGCAAGGTAAGGTTCGTTTCGTTGGGTTCACCGGCCACAAGAACCCTTCGATTCATCTCGAGATGCTGAATGGGGGCTATCCCTTTGATACGGTTCAGATGCCGCTTAATCCGTTCGACTACAGCTATCGAAGCTTCCAACAACATGTTCTGCCGGTGGCGACTCAGCGAGGGATGGCTGTCTTCGGTATGAAAAGTATGGGCGGGTCAGGCGAGATGATTTCGAGCGGCGCACTGACGCCAACCGAGGCTTTGAGCTACGCCATGAGCTTGCCGGGGGTTTCAACAACCATCAGTGGTATGGATTCGATGGCGGTCCTCGATCAGAATTTGAAGATCGTACAAAACTTCACCCCGCTGACAGCTAAGCAGATAGAAGACTTGCGGGCGTACGGAAAGCGATTCGAGGATGGGCGGTATGAGTTGTTTAAAAGTACAGTGAAGTATGATGGCGATCTCGGGCGACAACAGCACGACTACCCCCCATCTGCTGACTTGCCGGCCTAACCTGAGCGGCCGCAGCTTGAAGTTGCCGACCTAACCAATTTCCTCACGAATACGATGCTATGCGATCCGAAGAAGAGAAACACCGCCTGCACATCCTTGGCTCAAGGCAACGTCAGGTGATTTGACTGTGAGTTATTCCGTGGAGCAGTTCAGTTGCATCATATGAGATGTCGCGACTGTGCCGCACCTTCGTTGGGCCCCTTGTGTTGACCAGCGCTTCCTGATGGAGGCCTTATGAAAATCCGGATATTGGTCGCTTTATTGATGCTGTCTTCGATATGGGTTAGCGCGCCGGGACAGTGCAAGAAGCCTGAGATCAACCCGATATGGGACAGCACTAACAATCAGTTCAGATGTGTTGATCCTGCCGCCGGCACCGGTTCAGATCATGATGATAGTGTGTCCCCCACGGGAACCAAACAATCGTGCGGTGCGGTGCGAGAAAACCTACTCAAGGTCTGTCCAACTTCGGATGAAGGCAAGATCTGTAGAGGTAAAGCTAAGTCCATCTTCAACGCATGTTACAAGAACGGAAGCGAGGATCGTAGTGCGGCGTCCAATACCCGAGGTCAATTGGGGAAAGCCGACTCTTCCACTTGCATGACTACCTACAACCAACAACAGCAGGCATGCCAGTCTCGCCGACAAACCCCCGCATCCCCAGGTCAACCTTCGGCTCCTGATACTTGCCTACAAGATGCTTTGGCCGCGGAGAATAAGTGTCTCGCGAACAGCCATTGACAGGCGTTTGGGTCACTGATCGCACGCTTTAGAACGAGGAGGGCCACCTTCGCCAAAAGGGCCAGGCCTACTAATTTTGGGGACAACAACCAAGCTGATGCCCATTAAGCGTTCAGTGTGTTTGTTCGTCACTCCTGAGCTTAGGCCCAGCCCCTCCGCCACGGAATGCTCTTAGCGTCATCAGGCTCCTTTCCTTCTGAGCCAGCGACAAAACCCCGGTCATAGTCCACTACTTCTTCTTCGGTGCGATCACGCATGAGGAATGATTCTCGATCAATGTCGTCTGAATCTATTGGACGCTCCAACTCTTCGGCGTCTCGGAATGTGACCACTGGATCACTAACGTTCGCTCGTTTCATTTCACACCTCGTTACAGTCATCACAGCCCACGCCGTGCTCTACTAGGGCCATGTAGCAGGTCGTCATATCTGTGATGCGGTCTGAAGGCTCCTCAGTGCCGATACGGTTGACCCCTTCACCGCAGCTGATTAGAAACGCCTGAGCTAACATCATCCCTTCCGGGCACGTCGGCATATCTTCGGCGCTCCATAGTGCAAGTAATGCTTTGTTGTTCATTGGAACATACCACCCTACCTTCTAACTGAAGACACATACCATCCTGGACAGTCGCCCTCAGCTAAACAGAGTTCGCTTCGTGAACGGAACCCATTGAACTGCAAGAGCAGGGAACCGCTGTCAATTCCGATCGATCGGTTTGGAACAGGTGTTGAACGTCCTTCTCAAGCTGATCCCAGTTGATATACCGGTACAACCATTCGTGATCTCATTCCACTGTGTAGACATCGCCCGCCAAGAACCAGCAGGCCGCAGATATACCGATCAAAACCCCTTCGGGTCTCATACGGGAAGCAGATGCGTCCTGGCTAAATTTAGTTGCAGTTACGCTATTTGACCCGCAGTTTGGTAAGACATCCTGTGGGACTTCTCTTAGCGGCGCCAGTCTTTTCTCCACAGTTGCGAATATCGACTTGTTACCTTTTCGCATCTATCAGGAGATAATGATTGAAATTGCGAGCTGGAACGTAAACTCAATTCGAGCTCGTCTCGAACAGGTCACAGCGTGGCTAGAGACATACCAGCCGGACGTCCTCTTGCTGCAGGAGTTAAAGGGAACAGAATTTCCGGCCGACGTGTTCAAAAATCTTGGATACGAGAGCGTCGCGGTAACCCAGAAGGCTTATAACGGCGTCGCGATCTTGTCTCGCCACCCGATCGAGACTATAAGCAGGACGCTGGCTGGAGATGAAAAAGACAGCCATTCCCGGTTCCTCGAGGTGATGATCGGCGGTCTCCGTGTCGTTAACATCTATCTTCCAAATGGAAATCCCATAGGAAGTGACAACTTCGCCTACAAATTAGCCTGGATGGATAGACTTCACAGACAGCTAAAGATTTGGGAGAAGAAAGATCCTCCGACTCTGATAGGAGGGGACTTCAATGTCATCCCGGAAGATATCGATTGCCACAAGCCTTCCTCGTGGATACGCGATGCACTTTTCCAGCCGGAGCCACGCGCAAAATATCGCAGTCTACTCAAACTCGGCTATATTGATGCGTTCCGGTCTTTGCATCCCGATTTGAAGGGACAGTTCACCTTCTGGGACTACTTCAGGCAGGCCTTTCAGCACAATCGCGGAATTCGAATTGACCACTTCCTACTATCGCCATCCCTGGGTGAGAGATTGATCTCTTGCGAGATTGATAGAGGGCCGCGGGCACAGATAAAACCGTCTGATCACACGCCAATCGTCGTCAAATTGCGATAACTGTCGAATATGGTCTAAAAGAGAAGCTGTTAATACCGACATCAGTCCAGGCAATCCCCACAGATGCAGACGGGCCGCCCTTCCGGAATGCTTGATGCTCATTCAGCCGTTTGTAGAATTGAAGGCTCTTGCCTCGAACGCGGGCATGGGCCGATCTGGCTGTCTGCGCCTGTCGATTTACGTTAAGAACCGTTTCCCGATCACCGGGTTTGATAGGAGAGATACCTTCCGTCATCTGCCCTTTGTACGGAAATATAATCGAGAGATGAGCGCCCAGTTCTTTGACGGTTGTAAGTTTTGGCGTCGAAGAGTGAGCAAGAGTGTCTTAGATCATGAAATGGAGGGGAAGAGTGCCAGATACGAATCGTGTGGTCTTTGTCGTTGACGACGAAGCGGTGATTGCCCAAACACTCGCTGTTATTTTGAATCGAGCGGGCTTTCAAGCAACCGCCTTCGATCATCCGGAGAAGGCTATCGCCGCCTGCACTGAGTTAGCTCCCGATCTCCTCATCAGTGACGTCATGATGCCAGGTATGACGGGTGTGGAGTTGGCCATTCACTTCCGCGAAACTCAACCAGAGTGTAAGGTTCTGCTCTTCTCTGGACAGGCCGCGACGTCCGATCTTTTAGGGAAGGCTCGCGAGCAGGGGTATGACTTCGATTTGCTCTCAAAGCCGGTCCATCCTGCCGACCTTCTGGCGAAACTTCGTGCTTGAGTCTCGCTCGCAGGTCTCTATCGGCTAGACGAAAATTCGGGTTGTGACATACGCGGAACGTTGAACGAACCAACCTTTATCTATCTACCTGACGCAGACTGCTATATGGACTCGCCCTTCGCACCTCGCTCTTTTGAGGACAAAGGTCAGAAAGTCCAAAGTCTGCGGTTGGAACGTCGAATATAACACCAGTAGCCTGGTAGGCAGACGTCGCAGCAACCATCGCAACTGCTGAAACTCCTACCGAATCTCATGCGTTTCGTGGGACATCATATGGCGTGTGCAAAGGCACAAATATTCGGACTGTTGTCCCATGCCTTTCCGAATCAATTTGACTTGTGATGCTGATCTGTCCCCCGTGACCCTCAATGAACTGCTTCGCGACGAACAGTCCGATTCCAGTACCGAGTGTGGAACGAGTCGTGAAGAATGCCTCAAATACCCTCGGAAGATCGCGGGGTGTGATGCCTACGCCATCGTCTGAAATCGTCAATACCGTCCCGCCGACGGGCTCGTCGGTATCCTCAACGGAGATCGATAGATGACCTCCGTTCGGCACCGCATAGATAGAATTTGCGATGAGGTTCGAAATGACTTGCATCATCTCTCCTCGACGGAGTATCGGTTTCCGCGAAGATTGAAAGAACGTGCTGATCTTGATGCGGGCGGCGGAGCATCGCGGCTCATAGATGGTGACTGCATGCTGGGTTATCTCACTCAGAGAGGCCGCGGACGCCGCAGCGTGCTCGCGATAGTACCCGAGGGTCTGCTTTGCGATATGGGCAACCCGCCCAAGTTCTTCTTCGGCAGTCGAAAGGTAATTTAGTCCATCCTCGTCGGCAATCTTCGAGCGAAGCAGATAGAGCAGATTGATGACCGATTCAAGAGGATTATTAATCTCATGCGCGATCGTAGCCGCCATACGCCCAGTTGCCGCAATCTTTTCGGCTTGCAGTAAAGATTTTTCAATACGTTTCCCCGCGGAGATATCACGGAGGATCTTGGAAGCTCCAATCACCTCGCCCTTATTGTCTCTGATCGGAGATACCGTCACAGAAGCTTCGATCAATCTGCCGTCCTTTGTAAGACGAACAGTCTCGAAGTGCTCTACCCGCCGCCCGGCGCGGATGCTGTCGATAATCTGTTTCTCTTCGTCCCGTAGATCATCAGGGATTAGCTTGAGGATGGACTGACCGATCATCTCCTCCGCTGTATATCCGAAGACCTGGCTCGCAGCGCCATTCCAACTCTTGATAATTCCATTAAGATCCTTGCTTAGAATCACGTCTTCGGAGGACTCCACAATCGCGGCCAGTTCGGCGGCGCGCTTTGCAAGATCTTGTTGAATCTGTTCCGTTTGTCTCCGAATAGAGATGTCTCGAAGGATCTTCGACGCTCCAATAATGTTGCCCTTTTCATCTTTTACCGGCGAGATCGTCAGCGAGACGTCCAAGAGCCTTCCATCCTTTGTCCTGCGTACTGTCTCGAAGTGTTCCATGCGCTGTCCGGCGCGAATATGGTCGATGATGATCTTTTCGTCGGAGTGGAGATGCTCCGGAATGAGCGTAAGAATGGACGCGCCGATCATCTCCTCTGCGGAGTAGCCGAGCACCCGAGAGGCAGCAGCATTCCAACTTGTAACGATGCCGTTCAAGTCCTTACTCACGATGACATCATCAGAAGAATCGATTATCGCCGCAAGCCGCTGGATCACGTCCTGCGCCTTTTTCCGTTCGGTTACATCGTTTCCTACCACGATGATCCCTGAAACGCTGCCGTCGGACTCACGCAACGGCTGATATACGAAATCGAGGTAACGCTCATCCGACGGCAAACCCTCGGCAGCTTCGACTTGAAACTTAACACCATCCAACAAATGGCTCGCCTTGCAAGACCTTATCGAGAATGTCGATGTAACCCTGGCCCGCGGCCTCAGGCAGGGCGATGCGTACGGGTTTGTTCAGGACGTCACGATTGTTCACCAGGCGCAGGTAGGGCGGATTCACCATGGTGAAAACATGGTCCGGTCCTTGCAGAAGAGCAAAAAAGACTGGAGCTTGCTGAAGTGCTTCAAACGCTCTGGCTCTTTCTTGGAGCGCAACCTCTTCTGCGAGCCTTCTCTCCGTAATATCGCGGAAAACTAGGACAATCCCGGATAGCTTGCCATCGTCGTCGCGGATGGGAGCGCCGCTATCGTCAATTGCCGTTTCCACCCCATCCTTTCGGATCAGGATGGTGTGATTGGCAAGGCCCACAATCGTCCCGAGACGGCGCACCTTGTCGGCTGGGCTCTCCACCGGTTTCCGCAGTTTCTCATCAACAATGTGAAACACGGTGCTTAAGAGCTCTCCACGCGCGTCGATCAGAGACCAGCCGGTCAGACTCTCCGCGACGTGGTTCATGTCGGTGATGCAAGCGCGCTCATCGGTGACGATCACCGCATCGCCGATGCTCTGCAGGATTCGCGAGGCCCGCGCTTCACTCTCGGCGAGCTTGCGAAGCGCCACGACCTCACCCGTAACATCATGAAGGGAACCGAATAGACCGGCGATCGCTCCATCTTCGAAGATCGGGTTGAAGGAGTAATTCAGGTAGGCGTCTCTTACGCCGTCTTGTGTCGGGAGCGGAACCAAAAGCTTTTCGTAAAAGACCGTCTTTCCTGTGGAAAGCGCCTGTTCTAAAAGCGGCCCGACCACATGCCATGATTCGCTATAGACCTCACGGGCTGATTTGCCGAGTGCGAAGGGATGGCGAGGCCCAGGAATCGGACGGTAGGCGTCGTTGTAAATCAAGATCAGTTGGGGTCCCCACATTGTCGATGGGCCCGAGCGGAGTCGAATTCCAATCACAATTGCGCACCAAATCGGCCATCTCGCCGGTGCCGATGATACGACCAGGTCCCATCTCTAACGCTGACTTTTCCTTCTGCAAAAATCACCTATCGTGCCGCTGCAGTACCAATTCGAAAACTTGGGACCATTTCTAGACCGGTCGATGCGCAGGGTCCTGCAATCCAACCCTGCCACTTCTCCCCGTCCATCCTAGTCGAGAATCGACTGATCTCGCCTTCGAAAGTAGCTAAGAGTCGCGTTATCGGCAACCGCGACGTGCCGGTGGCACTATGCGAAATGCTCTCGCAACCGAAGAGCACCCTCATGGCATCCCACACAGATGTGCTGCTTCCCGAGTCAATACGTGAGTTCCTTCGCTGCAGGATACTGCGTCCACTGTTGCGTCTGCTCCGCGGCGGGGTGACACCGCGGCGCTTGGCGTGGAGTTTAGCGTTGGGCATTGTGATCGGGATCAACCCGTCGGTAGGTATCACTACGGTCCTGGTTATTCTCCTCGCATGGGCGTTCGGTTTAAACCAGGTCGCGTCACAGATTGGTGCCCATGCGATGACGCCGCTCCACTTGATTTTGTTTCTTCCATTTATCGAGTTGGGCGTACATCTCTTTCACACCCGTCGCCTCCCGCTAAATCGGCAGCAACTTGAGCATCTGAGCCATCATCCCTGGCGCCTTGTTCGCGACATCTGGCAGTGGGAATGGCATGCACTGATCGTCTGGACCGCCGTCGCTGTCGTCGTGATGCCCTTGCTTGCCTCGTATATTAGACGCGTACTGGTGCTGCTGATGCGCCGCCATCGAACACTGCTGCGTTCGAACCCGACGCTGCCCTCATCTGATTAGCTCGTTTGACCTGAAGAATTGGTTTCCAGCCTTAGAGAGCGTTCATTTGACTCGCAGATGCTTTGCGGCTTGCTTGAGCTTTTATTAATGCCGATCGCATCCAGTCGGAGGTTCTCTCCATTAAATCCACTTCTTTTGTCAGGCGCATTACAGACGGCGACCATGTTACAGAGAACAATCGCTCATGGTTGTTCCAATCGAACCTCGTATTCTCTCAGCGGACCGGCTCGATGGCGGTTTACTGATTGCATTCGACGACGGCGGGTGCGCCCTTTATTCGGCGGCTCTCCTCGTTGCCATGAGGCCCCAAGCCGATCAGGTCAGCGACACAGACTTGGAAGAGTAACAGCCGCAGCTCCTCAGGCAGAGCAGATCTCTACGAAATGATTCCACTGTCGAACTCGGTGTAGTTGTCGAGATGATCTTTGATGACGTGGTAGCACTCACAGGCCTTCTTTTCGAGGAGTTTCACGTCAGGAATGGTGATCAGCCCCCGAGTGTAGGTGATTAGGCCTTTTCTCTTCAAGGCTGCCGCTGCCATCGAAACTGTAGGCCGGGAGGCACCCAGCATGTGACCGAGGAACTCGTGTGACATTTTGAAGGTGTTGCTGTGCGCGCGATCCGCACAGATCAACAACCACCGAGCCAGCCGTTGGTCGACCTCGTGCTGGACATGGCACCCAGCCGACTGCATTGCCTGAACAAGCTGGGCTTGTACATATCTCAAGGTGAGCGATTGGAAGGCCCCGCCGCGTCGAAACTCGCTTCTCGCCGCCTCGAGGGGGCAGGAGTAACCATGCCCAGCGATTTGTGTGTAAACGCGATTGAGACTCCGCTTCGTACCCATAAGAGCTGAAACCCCAATCACTGATTCCTACCCGAACATCCCCACCTCAACTTGAGCGCTATTCTCGAAGGTGGTCGTCAAGGATGCCATTCCCTCTTCCACGAAGTAGAGGTAACGAATGGATTCGCCCGGAAACTCGATTTGGTGCTCCAGCTCAAACGTCACCGGCTCCAAGCTGAGGCGTTTGATAACTTCTGCGTCAAGACTCTGCAAAAGAAGGTTCTTATAAACGGTAGCGGACACATAAACGGTAGCGGACACAATAACCTCGCACTTTCGCGGTTTCACACAATTTCTGAGGCTAGCGTTCAGCATCGATCGGGATATATATCTGTATGTGTTAGATGCATGACAGATCGAAATGGCAAGGACCGCCCACAATGGTGCTGTCTCTCTACGCAACCTTCTCTTGGAGTCAGCATGGTCTCTCCTATCTCCGTACTCGTGTTCGGGCAAGATGCGCACTTGCTTGAGACCAGGAGATGGCTGCTGGAAGCTGCAGGATACCAAGTGCGCACGACAGGAGAATACCCCGAAGTCGTTCGGATCTTAGACGCAGAGAGCATTCGGCTTCTGATCCTCTGTCACACTCTGTCGGCGGAGGAATGTCGGCGGGTTCTTGCCGCCGCCAATCGTCCGCACGGGCTAAAAACCCTTGCGCTCACCGCCGGCATGCGCGGATGTCACGACCACGTGCAGACTGAAGTGCTGGATGCGTTAGACGGGCCAGCAAAATTCGTCTCAACAGTAGATAGATTGACACGCATTACTCTAATCGCTAAAGGAAATGGCTAATGCGCGCATTACGATCGTTTCGATTCTAGCTTCCTGCTTCCTTCTTACGACCACACTGACGGGGTGTCTCGTTGCAGGTGTATTAAGCAACGGGAGCGCCTTCATCTGGCCAGGCGGCCTTGGGTTGGTCCCCATCATTTAGTGGTAGTTTTTCTATTACGTCGTTAGGTAGCGGGCACGTGAGTACGACACCTGCGCTCCATCGTACAACCAGGCGGTTTCCAGCGCGAACGCGTAACCATTGGCCGAGCGACGCAAAAAAGTGTTCGAGATGCTCGACGAAAAACCCGCCGGCGGACACATTCGATCGCTTACCTTGAGCTAACTCTGTGGGTCGTCTCAACATCAAATCGAAACAGTTCGTCGAACGTTTCGGACTCAATAGATGCTCAATGGATGCATGAGGACAGGAGACGATTCATTCACTCGAAAAATTTAGCTACGCGCTTGCAGGAATTGGAAACTGCTGTTTCAAAAAGCAATTCCCGACCGGAAGTCTGCGCCTATGCCCGAGCAGTAATGAGAGAACTCATCATTCCTCTAGAAATAGTCAACAATTTAAATTTTTTAGCACTCCAAGATACAAGAGAATCCTCTTCGCGGGTTACTTACCTAACAATGGCGCAAGAGCAGCTTGAGGTAATAAACCAAATCGCTCTCAGCACGCTTCGCTTTTGCGACGACAGCGATCGTGAATGACAGTTACAGTCGTAACGATATATCGTATTTAGCCGACAGTAGCTCTCAACTGTTTCTGAGCCTCAACTGAATTCTTTTCACATAGCGGCTTCTGAAAATACAATCCTCCTCGTACCTCGAGCGCTATCTGCGAGTCGGCGTAAGGAACAGCATCAGTAGATTCGTTTGAATACTACGGTAAGTATTTTGGGATCTCGATTTCGTCGTCGGCTAAGCAAATACGTAGCAGCCCTGTTTGGAATGGGTTGTTATTTCGGACGCTCATTTGCAGGCACCGCGATTTTGTCAAAGTCAGTTGATAGTTGACGTAAGGCAGATGGGACGTTGGAACCCGAGAGAGGCTTTCCGTGGCCAGGTGCCAATACGGTGGGTTCCAGAGCTGCTAGTAGTTTGACCGAGTTGCGCGCCGCGTCCCAATCAGAAGTGAAATAAGAAGGCGGGCCGTGTAACTCCGCATGTTGAACAACTGCGGCTTCGAAGAACGATTCGGGTTTAGTGGTGCAGAAGGCGTCTCCTACCAATAGGGTGCGATCTGAAGGACGAAAGAAAGAAACGTGGCCAGGAGTATGGCCTGGCGTGTGGAAAATCTGCCATCCTGGAAGCTCAGGCAGCTCCTGGAGCTTAGCTAGACCTGTTTCGCTGCTAGCTTCAGTTCTCTCAACGAGTGCTCTCAATCGGCTTCCAATATCGATTGGTCTTCTCGGATACAACGGCGATAAAAGGGTCATCATTCCGCCGCCGGCTCCAACATTGGGTTTCGGATATTCCTCTTTTCCCGTGAGATATGGGTATTCCAAGGAATGAGCGAAAATCGGGATATCCCAACCCTCCGCCAGTTCTTTCGCTGCACTCACATGATCGAAGTGGCCGTGAGTAAGGATGAGAGCATTGGGTGGAGTGGCAAAGTGCGCTTCTGCCCAGCTTCGAATGTGCGAGGCGCTGAGAGGCAGCGCTGCATCAATTAGGCTCCAGCTCCCATCAGGATGGGTCACTGCGAAGACATTCACAAAAGCGATGCGTAGCCCGCGAACACCCTCGGCGATACTGTCAATAGGTGTGATTTGCTCTTCAGAAACCGCGACTCCGTCCATGTAGCCTCCAGTTAGTAATGATCGGTTTGTTCACTCGTATCGAGAGATGTGTTCCAAAATGGCTTCTGCGGTCGCGTCGGGCTCCTCTCGTTGAGGGAAGTGCCCAACTCCTCGAAACAATCCACGTCGGTAGCCACCGGTGAAGTGTTGTTCCGCTCCTTCGGTCGTTTCAAGAACCGCTGTATTCGTACGCCAGCCGCAAAGACTGCGTTTTAATGTCTCGGGTTGTGTTCATTTTTGTCGAATCCTCGTTGCGCTTTGCCTACGCGCTCGGACTAATCTTTGAGTTTGTTCCAGACGGCGAACCCAATGCCCACTCCCACGGCTCCGACAACGAGGAGCGAGGCGAGCGGATTTACGATAGCTGCGGTATATCCGCTACGACGGATGAAGCTTTGATCGCCCCGCACCTGTCCGTCCTGGCCCGCCTGCCAGAGACTATCTTGGCGATGTCGCTTGGGCTCGGGTTTAAGTTGCGACTTGATCATGAAGCTGGAGGTTGTGTCGACGAGTCCCGGCGTCAGACGACTAAAGATGCCCATGAGCTTGCCAGCACCACCGATATGCAATGCGCGTCGCGGTTGCTCTGCTGCAAGCAGGATGGTTCGTGCCACGTCCTCGGGAGCGTAGATTGGTTGCGGCAGGTTGGCTTCATTCTCTGTGTAATTCTTCGCATGCAGGGCAAATGGGGTTCCGATCGCCGCTGGTTGAATCAGCGTCACTGAGACGGGCGCTCCCTCATCATTCAGTTCGCGTCGCAGTGCGTCAGTAAAGCCCTTGATTGCATGTTTGGTGGTCGAGTACATTCCTTGGATCGGAAAAGCGAAATCTGAGGCTACGCTTCCGAGATTGATCAGTGCCCCGCCCTGTTTTTTCAGGTGTCGTAGTGCAGTTGTAGAACCGTATACGACGCCCCAGAAATTGATATCGAACAGCCTGCGATGGTCTTCATCAGTCACTTCCTCAAGCCGGCCCCACAGGCCCTGCCCGGCGTTATTGACCCAGGTGTCGAACCCTCCGAAATGCTCGATCGCCGACTGTGCCAGCCGTTCAACGTCCTCGCGTCTACCGACATCGGTTACAACATAGAGAGCCCTCACCCCGGACTCTTCCAGTTCTCGAACCGTTTTGGCGAGTACCTCTTCGTTTCTCGCTGCTAATACAAGGTTGGCGCCACGTTTTGCGGCCGCCTGTGCTGTAGCGAGTCCAATACCGTTGGTAGCGCCGGTGATGACGATAGTCTGCTGCGAAAGTGGCTTTAGTGAGATTTTCATGCGCTTCGATCCTCCGGTTCGGTTGGAAGTTGCTCTTGATTAAAAGCTGATGCCCACGGATCAATCACAATTTTGGTGACATTATCTTTCTTGTCGCGCCAGATCTTGTACATCTCTGGAGCCTGTTCGAGCGTGATCCGATGAGAGATGATGTAGCTGGGGTCAATCTGGCCTTGCTCGATCCGTTCGAGCAGAGGTTTCATATACTTGTGCATATTGGTTTGGCCCATCTTCATAGTGATGCCTTTGCCAAACGCCGCACCGAAAGGGACCTTGTCGAGCAAACCTCCGTAAACACCGGGAACCGACAGCGTTCCGCCCTTACGGACTGCCTGGATCGCTTGACGGAGCACAATCGGCCTATCTGTCTCCATCATGAGGGTCGTCTTTACCGCGTCGTAGACTCCCTGAAGCTCAGCTGAGTGCGCTTCGAGACCTACCGCGTCGATACATGAGTCAGGTCCGGTTCCCGCCGTCAAATCCTTTAGAGCGGTGAGAACGTCCACATCCTGCTCTGAGTAGTCCACTGTGATAGCACCAATCGATCGAGCCATCTCCAGCCGCTCTGGGAGTCTATCGATCGCAATAACTCGAGCAGCTCCAAGCATGAAGGCACTCGCAATCGCAAACTGACCGACCGGTCCACATCCCCAGACCGCAACTGTGTCTCCCGGTTGAATCTGGGCATTTTCAGCAGCCATGTAACCAGTTGGGAAGATATCGGAGAGAAAGAGCACCTTCTCGTCCGGCAGATCGCTTTCGATCCTCAAAGGTCCAACATTAGCAAAAGGCACCCGCACATATTGAGCCTGTCCGCCAGCATAACCCCCCATCATATGTGAATAGCCAAACAGACCCGAGCCAGAGTATCCGTAAGCTGCCTCCATCAGATGCGCATTTGCATTTGTGTTATCGCAAGCAGCCCAAACTTGCTTTTTACAAAAAGCACAGTTTCCGCAGGCAATCGTAAAAGGAACCACTACCCGGTCTCCCCTTTTGAGATTGGTGACGTCCTTCCCTACTTCCTCGACAATCCCCATAAACTCATGTCCAAGGATGTCTCCTGACTCCATGGTCGGAATGAAGCCATCGTAAAGATGAAGATCAGATCCGCATATGGCCGTTTTGGTGACCTTGATAATTGCATCGTGAGGGTTCAACAGCGTTGGGTCTGGCACACTCAACGTCTCGACCTTACTCTTTCCCATCCAGCAAACTGCTTTCATTTCGTACTCCATTCTTTCCGCCTAGCGGATATCGCTGTTTCACTTCTGAAGGCTTTTAGCTCACGGGTTGATTGGGGCCTGGGGGAGTAGGAATCTTTTCTCCATAGACCGATTCCTTCATTCCACCAATCACTCCGCGATCACCATGCGACGAGCCCTGAGCTCGAGGTATCTCGCCTGTCTCGGCGAACGCCTTAAAGTGACGTAAGTTCTCGATGACGGCCTGCTTGGGATTGCGGCCAACAAATGTCTCCCAGGCGCTCGCGAGCTTTCCCATCCTGAACTCCTGTAGGACAGTAGCGATGGTGCCGCGGCCGCTGGGCGCTGGTTCAAAAATCACTTCTCCAGCGTTCTCTGACTCACCCCCAATAGAGCGCCATGCGATTCGCTTACCCGGTTCGTCTGCCAACACCTCGGAATCCCATTCGATCGTCTTATCTCCGGACTTCATGGCCCAATGTGATGTCTTTTCGCCAGTGGCGATGACGCTGATGATCTCCTCTTGCCATGACGGAATGAATTCCACGTTGCGCCAAATGTCGTATAGCTCCTGAGGCGAGCCCTGGATAAGGGCGCTTGTTCGAATCCAGATCTTGCCATCCTTATCCTGAGGAGGCGGGGCGTAGTGGCCATTGATGATCACACCGGCGCTGCTCGACTTTGGTGTATTCTCTGCGTTTGGCTTTTCCGTTAGTGGAACTGACATGGGCGATCCTTTCGATCGTTACTTCTTGCTTGAGGTGAGGTGGTCTCTAGACCGCCAGTGAGTTTTTGAGCGAAGAGATATCTATTACGTACCGGAACCGGACTTCTTTGTTCTCCACTTTGTCGTAGGCGTCATTGATGTCTTTCATGTCGATGATTTGAATAGCAGGGCCGACGTTATGCTCGGCGCAGAGGTCCAAGACCTCCTGAGTTTCAGCAATGCTGCCAATAAGAGAACCGCCGACCGACCTGCGGTGGCCGGCGATCTCCATATTGTTCATGGATGAAAGCGGTTCGAGAGCCCCAACTACAACGAGAGAAGCGTTTCTTTTTAGTAATGGGATGAAAGGATTGAGATCAGTCTTTTCAGGGATAGTAGAAAGCATAAAATCCAAACTTGCCTTATGAGCTCTTAGAGTTTCCTCCTCCTCCAGATCTTCATCGAGGACGACCGCAGCTCCCAGCCGTGCAGCTTCGGTGGTTTTTTCCTCAGATGAGGTGAACAGGACGACTTGCGCACCCATGGTGATCGCAAGCTTCGCTGCAATGTCGCCTAGTCCACCAAAACCAATAATTCCAACCTTGTCGCCCTTCTTCACTCCCCAATGACGCAAAGGTGAATAGGTGGTAACCCCGGCACACAGGATGGGTGCCGCCACCTCTGGCTTGAGGTTGCTGGGAATCTTCAATACGAAATCCTCCGGCACTACTAATGAGGTCGAATAACCACCGAAGGTGTTGTCTTTTCCGTAATGATTTGACTTGTCAGGAGACTTTTTGGCAGGAACCATGGGACCGTTATAGGTCGCGAGCCAACTGTTCGGACCTTCGCAATAGTTTTCTTCACCAGACCGACACGGTACGCAATTGCGGCAACTATCGATCATGCAACCGACACCGACCATATCCCCAATTTTGTGTCGCGTTACTGAAGCCCCAACACTCATCACGCGGCCCACCACTTCGTGCCCGGGCATACAGGATAGACAGTATTCGACCAATCGTTCTTCACTTGATGAATGTCTGAATGGCAGACGCCGCAGAACAAAATGTCGGTCGCTACTTCATTTTCTTTCGGATCTTCACGCTCAAACTCATGTGGCTTGAGACTGTTGAAAGAGTGTTTGGCAGTATAACCAATGGACTTAATCATGGAATTTCCTTTGCTCTTCATAAAACTCAAAGCTTCGATACACGTGAGGTGTTATTGATTTGCGCCAAACCCGCTCCCAGTTCGAGGCTCCGACAGATCCGCGTGCCCGGAGAGGCTTCAGGTCGAGAACTTTGAGATGTTCGGTGAGAGATGAGAAGAAGGAGCGGCGGTCAAGAGAATAAGCTTTCGACCGAGTCGTGGGTCGATATGGCGGGTCCTTTATGTGAATTCCGCCAGATCGTCGCTTTCAGGCCGTGAATTGATGGGATGCTGAGTCTCCGAAAAGGGATGCGCTGTACACCTGGTAAGGCTGCACCCATCCCTGGCGCCCACCGCCGAGACCCATTGGATCAATACGGTATACCTGACTTCCTCTAAATCAGATCGGTTTCGCGGACTTTCTGTCTCTTGGCCTTGGGCTGACAGTTTGTCCACGCAAGGCCAAGGACGCGGTAGGTTATGCTTCAGACTGCAAGCACGCTCGCGACCCGCATCAAGAAAGCGCAGCCGCCAAATAAGGCGCTGTTCTACTCCTGGAAACCTGGGCGACCTCGTCGGGCGGACCGGCTGCAACGACAAGCCCACCTTCGTCACCGGCCCCAGGACCAATGTCGATCACCCAGTCGCTCTCAGCAATTACGTGCATATCATGCTCGATCACGATAACCGTATTCCCAGCCTCAACCAAGCCATTCAGTTGTTTCATGAGTCGTTCCACATCAGAAGGGTGAAGCCCGGTAGTCGGCTCGTCAAGAATATAGAGGGTGTTACCGCGCTGCACACGTTGGAGTTCAGTCGCCAGCTTGATGCGTTGTGCTTCCCCTCCCGAAAGTTCCGTAGCCGGTTGGCCCAACCGAAGATAGCCAAGGCCGACTTCCCGGAGAACATTGAGGGACCGGAAGACTTGTAGTTCTTCCACGAAGAACTCCGCAGCCACATCGACAGTCATTCCTAGAACATCAGCGACACTTTTACCACGATACTTGATTTCCAGGGTTTTGGTATTGAATCGGCTACCGTGACACGTCGGGCAGGGAGCGTAGACACTGGGAAGGAAAAGCAGCTCTACGCACACGGAGCCTTCGCCTAAGCAGGTTTCACATCGGCCCTTTGCAACGTTGAAGGAAAAACGCCCTACATCATAGCGCCGAGCTTTGGCACCCTTGGTATCGGCGAACAGTTTTCTCACATGATCAAAGAGGCCGGTATAAGTCGCCATATTCGAGCGCGGGGTGCGTCCGATAGGCTTCTGATCGACCACAACAAGGCGGCCAATATGCTCGATACCACTGACGATCTCGCCTGCGGTCGTGACGATGGTCGTCTGCTCCAGATCGTCCGCAACAGGTTCCTCAACGGTGATAGGTTGTCCCAACCCTTCCGCAACTAGTTCGACTAACGCATGACTTACAAGACTTGACTTGCCGGAACCCGAGACGCCGGTAACCGAGGTAAACACCCCAAGCGGAAATGAAACATCAAGTCCTCGTAAGTTGTTGCGCGTTACATCGCGGAGCCTGAGCCAGCCTTTCGCAGTCCGTGGGATCTTCTTGGACATTCGGCCCCCACGAAAGAGATGGAGTCGTGTTTGTGATGCTTCTACACTGCGGAGCCCTACGGGAGGGCCGCTATACAGAACTTGGCCGCCCTTTTCGCCAGCACTCGGCCCCACGTCCACCAGCCAGTCTGCACGCCGGATTACGTCCAGCTCATGTTCAACCACGAATAGCGAGTTCCCTGCCTGTTTCAGCGAGTCCAGAGCCTTTAGTAGCGCCTCAGTGTCCGCGGGATGCAGCCCCGCGGAAGGCTCGTCCAGTACATAGACGACGCCAAAAAGATTGGAGTGCAACTGAGTGCCGAGCCTCAATCGCTGCATTTCGCCAGGGGATAAGGTGGGCGTGCTCCGTTCGAGCGATAGGTACCCAAGGCCAAGATCCAACAAAACTGAAAGTCTCGCCACGAGATCCGCCGCTATCAGTTGCGTCACTATGATTTTTTCGGGATGTCCCAATGCTTTCCTGCTTGGACCACTTCCGTCCACCGCATATGGAGCAAAAAGCGTCTTCAGTCGTTTAAGCGGAAGGTTGGAAATATCGGCTATATCGTAGCCCGCGAACCTCACGGATAACGACTCCGGCTTAAGACGTTTGCCCTGACATACCGGACAATCGGTGCTCAACATGAACTGAGACACTCGCCTTTTCATCATGGGACTATTCGTGTTCGCAAAGGTCTGCAACACGTACTTCTTCGCGCCGGTGAACGTTCCCTGGTAGCTGGGTTCCAATTTATGGCGTAACGCCTGTCGCGTTTCAGCGGGCGTAAAACCCGCATACACCGGAACAGTCGGTTGCTCATCTGTGAATAAAATCCAATTTCTATCCTTCTTCGACAGGTCGCGCCAGGGTTTATCCACGTTGTAACCCAGCGTCACGAGAATATCCCTCAGATTTTGCCCTTGCCACGCCGTCGGCCACGCGGCTACGGCGCGCTCACGTATCGTCAATGAGTCGTCGGGCACCATCGATTTCTCAGTCACCTCGTAGATGCGCCCGAGGCCATGACACTTAGAACACGCTCCCTCCGCGGTGTTTTGAGAAAACGATTCAGCATAAAGCAGAGGTTGTCCTTTGGGATAATCGCCCGCGCGGGAATAGAGCATACGCAGAAGATTGGAAAGCGTTGTAACGCTTCCTACTGACGAGCGAGTAGTGGGCGATCCTCGTTGCTGCTGCAACGCCACAGCTGGCGGCAGACCGTCGATAGAGTCGACCTCGGGAACTGTCAGTTGATGAAAAAGACGCCGCGCGTATGGAGATACAGACTCGAGATAACGTCGCTGAGCCTCGGCGTACAGTGTTCCAAATGCAAGCGAAGACTTCCCAGACCCGGAGACACCAGTGAACACCACAAGCGCGTCTCGGGGAATGTCGACGTCGATATTCTTGAGGTTATGCTCGCGCGCACCCCGCACCCGAACCATGCCATCGTTCGGCTGACTGCACATATTTGTTTTGCTCTCCTCCACGACCTTGTACCTCCGAGGAACAGCCAGGTGAACACGCTGACTTGACCTTTTCTGGTTGGATGCGTCTCTGGTCAAGTTCAATGGTGCAGCGGACTCCCCTTTGACTGACTCTCCGCATCAAATCTCGACATGGCCCGTCCCCGTCTCCACAAAACACTGCTAACTTTGTCCCTTGGTTTCCCGTTTGTCGCCTTTACGATCGCGGCTCACTCCCAGACGCAAGCGCTTCCGCACGACACAGCGATCGGCCGTCTCGAGATATTCGCCACCTTCAACGGCCCCATGCCGACTGGGGTCACGGTTTCACGAGCGAATCGCGTCTTCGTTAACTTTCCTCGGTGGGGTGATGATGTTCCCTTTACCCATAGTGCGAATAGAAAGTTGGTCGGAGAACAACATGGTGCAAATCAATCAATCTACAACCAAAGAAACAGCGAAACCGACAACGAAATCTACGTTACCAAGGCACCCTTCTCATAGAAAGTCGGCTTGTGAGAAGTGACCGGTTGAAACTTTGGCGACGGCCAGATGCGCATCGGATGGATAGCCGCATTCGAGGTTACAATTTTGCTAGAGATCGCGACCGAGGTTTGAATGGGTTCCTTGCGGCAGAGTTTTCAGTATGGCATGCGATCGTTTGTTCGAAGCCCTGTATTTGCTTCGATCTTTGTGATCTCCCTTGCGGTGGGGATCGGCGCGGCGACTTCGGTGTTTTCGCTGCTAAACGCGCTGGTACTGCGCGCGTTACCGCTTCCGCATCCGGAGCAGCTAGTTGCGATGAATGGGATCTACCGGAACCATGCGCGTGTTCCGATCACTGGCCCGATGTATGCGGAGCTGGAGCGGGATCAGCGCGTCTTCTCCGGCATCTGCGGCTGGAGCGGAGGGGGAAGGAGAAATATTGAGATCGACGGAAAGATGTCGCTCGTCCCGGCGCGTGCGGTGGCGGGAGATTACTACGGGGTGCTGGAGGCGCAGCCGCTGCTGGGGCGGCTGATCGGGCCAGGCGATGTGCAAGGAAGCCAGGCGTCCCAGGTGGCGGTGATCAGCTACGAGATGTGGAAGAAACAGTTCGCGGGCGATCCGGCGGTTGTGGGCAGGACTATTCGGGTTGAAGGGAAGCTGTTCACGATCATCGGGGTGACGCGGAGATGGTTTACGGGGGTGAGGATTGGAGAAGAGGCCCCTGGGATCACGACACCGGCGGGTACTTCGCAACAGTTCGATGGCGGGAACCGCACTCTGCTGTGGCTGAACGTGACGGGGAGACTGAAGGACGGGGAGACAGTTGAGCGTGCGCGGTCTCAGCTAGAGTCGTTGTGGCCGCATCTACTGGAGAGTACGGTTTCGGCGGATATCAAAGGGGAGAGGCGGCAGTCGTTTCTCGCGATGGGGCTGGAGGTGGACCAGGCGACGAGGGGAGTGGACAGCAATCTGCGCACGAAGGTGAGGAAGCCGTTGTATCTTTTGCTTGGCATTGTTGCGCTGATTCTGCTGGTGGTGTGCGTGAACCTGGCGAGCCTGACGCTGGCGCGCGCGAGCTATCGCAGACATGAGATCAGCACTCGGATGGCACTGGGTGCGAGTTCGTGGCAGGCGGTGCACCAGTTCGTGGCGGAGACGATGTTTCTTTCCGGGGTGGGTGCAGTCCTGGCGCTGGCGCTTTCGGTTTTGGGCAGCCGACTGCTGGTGGTGCTGTTGACTCGCAATGAGAGTGTGCCGGTGCTGTTGAACGTGATGCCGGACTGGCGTGTGCTCTGCTTTGCGGTTGTTGTGGCTCTGCTTGCGGGGCTGATCATTGGACTGATTCCGGCGTTGCAGCTCTCGCGGCAGGACCCTGCGAGGGCGATGCGACAGGGTCAGAGGACGCTGGGGCGCGGGACAGGAGTTCTGGGGAAGGCGCTGATTGTGTCGCAGATTGCAATCTCGCTAGTGCTTGTGCAGATGGCCGGGTTATTTCTGCGTTCGCTGGAGGGGTTGAGATCGTTCGATCCTGGGTTTACGCGGGTTGGGGTGACGCAGGTGGAGCTGGCTTCGGTGCCGCGGGTCGGCGATACGACGGATGCGATCAGCTATCGGAGACAGGTGCTGGAGGAGGTGGGGAATATGGCGGGGGTGCGGTCGGCGGCGTTTTCTAGCGTGGCGATACCGGCGGGAGATACTGGGTGGAAGGAGACTGCCTCTCCTACAACGAGCACGAATGCAGCGGACGCAGCTGCGGCGACACTGGTGGAGGTCTCGCCTGGGTTCTTCAGGACACTTGCGATTCCTTTTGTCTCGGGGCGCGACTTTGCGTGGACCGACGATGCGCATCATCCGCGAGTGGTGATTGTCGACAGCCTTCTGGCTAAGCAGCTATTTCGATCGGAGAGTGCGATCGGCAAGCGGATTCGGTTCGGGGTGCAGCCTGATTTTCAAGATCTGGAAATCGTCGGTGTGTCACAGAGTGCGAGGATTGCCGATGTGCGCGATGCGGATGCGCCGATGATCTTTGCTCCAACACCGCAGGGCAACGGATACGCGACGACGCTTCTGGTTCGGGGGAGCGACAGTGCGGAGTTAACGCGAGACGTGGATGCGGTGCTGCAGTCGTTTGGGGAGGAGTATTCTTCGAGCAGCAGAACGCTGGAGGCAAGCAGCGAACGCACGCTAGTGTATGAGCAGATGACCGCGACGCTGTCTACGTTCTTCGCCTCGGTGGCGCTGGTGGTGGCGGGGTTTGGACTGTTTGGACTGATGTCGTATGCGGTGAATCTGCGGACACGGGAGATTGGGGTTCGGATGGCGATGGGTTCGCAGCGCGGCGGCATTCTGCGACTTATTCTGCGGGAGAGCGTGGCGATTACGCTGATCGGTGTTGGCGTTGGACTGCCGTGCGCGCTTGCGGCGTCGCGGGTGGTGGCGCATATGTTGTTCGCTACGTCGTTTGCTGATCCGGTGACGGTGATAGGTGCTGCCATGGCGTTGTTGCTGACGGGAATGGCTGCGGGGTTGCTGCCGGCGGTGCGGGCAATGAGGCTGAATCCGATGGCGGCGCTGCGGCACGATTAGAGGCTTGTGGCGAAGAGACTGTTCGTTCACGGACAGCCTGTTGGTTGAAATGGACAGCAGTCTGGCGGAGCGGCGGCTTGTTGGTGACGCACTTGATGGCAAATAAAGCGCTGTTGGGTGGGTTGTCTTTGGTCGGTGGCAAAAGGAGACAGCGACTATGGCTTCAGTACCTGTCGCGTATACCGTTGACCGCTCAGAGCAATTGATCGCGACCGTTACTGGGACTGGAGACGGTGGCGTAGAAAACGGACTTCGTAACCGTAATGCATGGCAACAATGATGGAACGCTCGCCGCGCCGAATGCACCGCCTTCCTCCGGAGCGATCGCCGAGGGCTTCGACACATTACCAGGGGGTTTCTCGATTCAGGATGTTGATGGGGACGGCAATCTGGATGTTCTGTTCAGTACCTACCAGAGGCCGACGGCGTTCGGAGTGAGGGTTTCGCAGTCGAGTGTCTATCTCGCATACGGCAACGGAGAAGGCACCTTCCAGCCCGCAGTAGCAGCGATCTCGACCCTTGTTATCCCCAGAGCATTAATTTTGCCGACGCCAAGGCGAAGGCATCGTCGACGCGATCGCATATTATGACGGCTACATCGCTCTCTATCCCGGGACCAGTCCAGGGAGATTTTCCCAGTGGCCAACATCGCAGATCAGCAGCGGCGTTCAGGGCAACACGCACGCCCTCCCCGCGGACCTCCTTGAAAAGGCCGGCTTTGAAGTATTTCTGTCGTAGGTAAACAGGGAAATAGCTACATCCAACCTAAAACCTCCATTAAGGGTTTTGATCTGACCTGATGCACTGGGAAACCAGGATCGATGCCTTGCTTCTTCCCGGATAGGCCGGATAGCCGATCAACCTCCAGCACGTTCCTATGCTTGCCAGGAACTGCATACACTATGGGGTAGCCATGCCGCGACCGAAGACCGGAGATAAGCGTGCTGCCATCCTCCGTGCAGCCACCAAGACGATTGCCAAAGATGGCATTGGCTCGTCCACTGCCAGCATCGCGAAGGCTGCGGCCGTGGCGGAGGGATCGCTGTTCCGGTACTTCCCGGACAAAGACAAGCTGCTCAACGAGCTCTACCTCGAGCTTAAACTAGACATGCGAAGCGCAATGATCGCGGGCTTTCCATTGACCGGCTCACTCCGGAAGCGAGTCCAACATATCTGGAACGCCTACGTCACCTGGGGTATGGAGTCGCCGGCGAAGCGTAGGGCGATGACGCAGCTCACCGTTTCTGAGCGCATCACCGACCAAAGCAGACAGGAGGGGCAGGCGGGCTTCGAAGACGCTACCGAAGCAATGCAGCAGTTTGTCGCGCAGGGCAAATTAAGCGGTCTGCCCTCAGTCTTTGCGTCAGAGCTCCTGCTCGCGATGGCTGAGACGACCATGGCGTCTATGGTGGCCAACCCAGCCAAAGCGGAGCACTACCGAAGCGCAGGTTTCGAGGCCTTTTGGAGTGCGGCCGCCAAAAAATAGCCTGATATGAAATTTCCACCAAATTAATGAGTAGTCACTCCGCTATACCGCATCCAATCATCAGAACGGAGGTTTTGATGTCCAAAGTATGGTTGGTAACAGGTAGCGCAAGTGGTTTGGGTCGCGATATCGCGGAGGCAGTTCTTGCTTCCGGTGATCGCATCCTGGCGACGGCCCGCGATCCACACCGGTTGAACGATCTGGTGGAGCGATATGGCGAGCAGGTGCATATAGAGCCCCTCGATGTGGCAGATGAGGCGGCGGCAAAAGCCGCGGTCGAAAAGGCTGTTGAGGTCTTCGGACGGCTGGATGTTGTCGTCAATAATGCGGGGTACGGAGATGTTGCCCCTTTTGAACAGCTAAGCTCAGAGAGCTTTCGCGCTTTGGTCGCCACGAACTTCTTCGGCGTCGTCTATATGACACGAGCGGCGATCCCGGTCATGCGGAAGCAGAAGAGCGGTTGCATCCTTCAAATCTCTTCCGTCGGTGGCAGGTTGGGGGTTCCTGGAAACGCAGCCTATCACGCGGCAAAATGGGCTGTAGGTGGCTTCACCGAATCACTTGCACCGGAGCTGGCCCCCTTCGGCGTTCAAGTGTGCGCAGTCGAGCCAGGTGGTATCCGGACCAACTGGGGGAAGCGGGCAACCGCTGGCACACCAGAGCTTTTACCCGACTATGAGGCTTCTGTAGGCACGTTTATCAAGATGTTGCAGGCGCACTGGGGGCATGAGATGAGCGCTCCAGCGAAGGTCGCACAGGTCATTCTGCAACTAGCCTACAAGGAGCAGCTCCCTGCACACCTCTTACTGGGCAGCGATGCCGTTCAGTATGCCCGCTTTGCCGAGGAAAAGCGGGCATCCGACGCCAAGGCGTGGCACAACATCAGCGTCTCAACCGACGCGGAGAATGTAAAAGGGTTGCCCGATTTGAAGTTCTGAAATTGGTGCAGGCGTGGCTGCGGAGATCGTGGCACGCCAGCATTCTATCGTTTTATCTGTACATGTCATTCGATCGCGACGATCCTACTGGATTCCGGAGAAGTGCCTATCGATCAAGTCCAGAAGTTCCTCGGACACCTGCAACTCGCGACGACCAGATTGACGCGGAAACCAGCATTCGGGCGCTTGGAGAAAACTATTTGCGCGCCAGGGTCGGAGGAAAGCCTTGAATCCGGCAGCGACCTCCGTTGAAGATGCCGGTCTCTGTGACCGGCTGGAAGAGCCAGAGCGTATGCGCGATGAGATCGACGACGATACTCTCCGCAAGTACTTCACCCTGACAAAATCGGACCTGAGCAGGTCGCTCAGGGACGCGGTCCCACCAACAGGTTAGGAGTTGTAGTTCAACTTTGAGCGCTTCGTTGGCAAGGCTATTTCCTGCCCAACACAGGCGACGTTCCCAGCTCCGTCGTCGAATGATTGGGTCTCTATTGGGTCTACTGCCCCTCTCACTAGAGAGCTATCCCCCGAAACGAAAAGACTCGATTTGAACATTTGGAACGTATCCGGCAGCATCTAGAGTTTGTTCGCTGTGATGCATCACAGCGAGACCGTCAACTGCTTCACCTGACTCGCGAGTGGCGATAGTCACCTGCGAGTTCGAGCGTGCCGCGGTCAATCTCAAGATGACGGTCAATGCACAAAACCAGATAGTCGGCTTGGTTTTCGTACCTGCTGCTGCGCCTCAAGCAGGCCAGCCAGCCTCGGGGTCCGCGCCCCCTATGCGAACCAGCAAGGTTTTGATGAGAGTGATGTAGCCGTGGTGGATGGTGAGTGGAAATTGCCAGAAACGCTGACGCTTCCGAATGGTGGGGTCAGTCGAAGGCGTATACGTCCGCTCTAGATCCGAGCATGCCGGCTCAGCCTAGTACATCTCTCGATCTACAGCGATCGGACCGCGTTCGAGCGGGCCGAGATGTCCGAACAGACTCTTTGACCTTCGTCCTTGTCTGTCCGTTATCTCGGAAAGTGACTCTACTACGACATCATTTCCCCGGGCCGTGGGACGTGGGGTTGGACTATACCTCATCGATACATGTCTAACCAGGGACCTCGCAACTCACTGATTCCCTCAGATTGGGCGCCAACCGGCATAATTGAATTACACGACAGAGGCTCAAATCTCGCCCTCAATGGGTCAAAGGAACTAATGGACGTCCATAAGTCCTCCCTGCTCGACATTTTCACTGCAAAGCAGCGTCTTGAAGTCCCTCTTTTCCAGCGACAGTACGTCTGGAGCGAAGAGCAGCAATGGTTGCCGCTCTGGGAAGACATCGAGCGTAAATTTACTGAGGCCCTTGAGGGGCGCAGAGAAGCATCAAACAACTTTCTAGGTGCGATGGTGTTGGATCAGAAGCAGACACCAACAGGGCATGTGGTAATCAGGCAGGTCAGATGGCCAGCAATGGCTAACGACCCTTCAAATCTTCTTGGCGGCTTACCGGGATTTCTGCAAGGGGCAAGCTTGTGATGCGATCGCGGGCGAATGTGACAAGTTTCTCTTCAACACAGGAATGATGTCTGATCCGAAGGTGGATCAGTTCAAGGTGTGGCTGACCCAGCTCGACCGAGTACAGTTCTCTGATGTGTTGCTTTCGGGCTCCAGAGAGGAAGTAATTAAGCGGCATCCGCTCACCAAGAAACCATATACACGCAACTATGATCCCCGACCTCGCATGGTGGCCGCTTACCTCTACTTCATCGATCGCATACGTGTATTCTTCCTCGGTGAAGAGGGCGACGTTCCAGTAGCGAGCGAACATCCTCTCCCAACGCGCGTTGGTGAGTGCTTTCAGACCCTGAAGAATGGCCTAATGATCGTAGTTATAGACCTCCAAAAGGACGATGATCCTTAGGTGATTTTCGAAACCCTCAATGCCCGTGGCGAACCACTCCTGCCCGCCGATCTGCTCCGTAATAACGTGTTTTTCCGTGCAGGCCGTGAAAAGGGCGTCGATGTCGAGGCGTGTACCAGAAATTTTGGTCAGGGTTTGATGAAGAGTTTTGGCGCGAGGAGGTAAACAAGGGCGTCTCGTTCGTCCCAGAAGCGATCTGTTCATGCAGCACTTCCTCGCTAGTCGCCAGGGGCGCGACATTCCACTTAAGCATCTATACGTGGAATATCGTCACTGGATTGAGATGGAGCAGCCTTTCCCAAGCGTCACAAGCGAATTGGCAGTTCTTAGTCGGCAGCGTGTTATGCCGTAGGAGCATTAGTTCGTGAACATTCGTTATTCCCTTTACCACCGGAGACTCGTCGAGGCGGAGAGCGCGAAATGCGCTCGCACCCAAGGCAGGCGCGGCAATGGGTTTTCCTTCACCGCTAAACGTGATCAAGCCTGCGTCAAAAGCAGCGTCCCATAGTGACGACAATAGATAGCCGTTATAGACGTCGAGTCGTAGCGAATCCGTTTCGCATTCTGCCCATGGCACAATATGCGATGCGCGCAGCAGTGCTGGATCTGTTATGCCAGTTAACGGACAAGTCCCACTCCAGTAGTCCATGAGTGCCTTGCGAAATATCTCCTGTCCCACTCGCATCACGACTAGCCGCTCGGCCTCGGTCGTTCGCGGAAGATCGGCGGTTCCGTGCTCAAACGCAACAAGTGGAACGGTCGGCAGACTAACGATCAGGCGATAGGTTCGATCGAGTGCCCGATGTAATTCGTAAAGAGTTCGAATAGCGATCGTTTTCGCTCCCGGACCTGGTAACTTGCTTTCAGGCAATTCGCGAGCTACCCCAGCGTGCTCAATAGAGTAGCCAGTGGCCGGCAACGGCACGAAATAAAGACGTCGCATGGAGCTGTTGTTGAGCCGAAGCGGGGCCAACCCATGTCGATTCCACGGAACAGTCGATAACCATTGTCAGCTGCGACCTTTGTGGCCTCCGTCTGTGTTGAAACAGAGCTGATCAGGATGAGCCAGAATTGCGTTTCCTTCCGACTGGTCGTGTCTACAGGAGAACTTCATACATGAACATACCGATCATCTCAGCGATCGATCTCGTAACTATGCGGATCGGCGAGAATGCTGATAACGACAGATATCCTGCGCGTCGGCGCGCTCACGTCAAGCCTGTTGCTTTATCTCTCCTATAAGACCGGGCTTGATTGCAAGACAAGTGAGGCGGCGGAACTCCTGATCTCGTTCCATGCTCGATCAGCGACGAGGACCTTCATTCACTAAAATCCCTGTTATTCCCCGATGCATGGTTCTCCACGCGCCATGATGTGGAACTCTCATCAGTGTCCCGACTTCGTCGTACCCGAAGTTGTTGCAAAGCTGTGTAGGAGACTATGCGCCATATTCACCAGATTGCTCAGACATTGAACGACGTCACCAGATGGTAGCGGTTGGATCTGATCGTTTTTGAAGAATTGATTGCTCTCACCGAAGAAGAAAAATTGCACGATAACCCGGAACTTGATTGGTTGAAGTAGTGTTAGAGCGCCTTGGAAGAATAAGTGCCTTGCCCGATCGATAGTCTTCTAGCCGGTGCGGGGAAACGCTGATAGTCAAGCCGCAGAGAGACTGGTAGGATCACGACTCATGATGGAACTCTTTCACAATTTCGTCGTCCCGATCCTTCTCGGTTTGTGTGTGACGGCGTTGAAGATTATTGGGGATCGCAAGGAGCCCAGCTTCGATGAGGCGAACGGCGTCGCCTTGGATCTGGTACTGATCAGTGTTGGCGCTCTGGGTGCTTTCTACATGAAGGGACGGTCAGCCGAGACTGCGTTCGATGCCGGGGTCGGGAATGCAGTGATAGCTGTCATTCTGGTGTTTATCCGTTATGTTAGGGCGCTGCACCGTGGTAAACTGTCGGCGGAAGACGCGCCACCCGTCGCATGGTGGACGGCTGCTATAGAATTGCTTTTAGGCCTCGTGGCAATCATTTGGACCCTCAAGGCCGTCTAAGAATCTAAAGAGGAGGAGGCAATCATGGGAGCTTCAGTACACAATGCGCTAACCTCCTTTGCCTGGGCGGTACCTTCAGCCCTCGCCCTGACCGGTCTCATGAAGGTAGGCCAGCTCATTTACCAGCATTTTCACAAGGCGGCGGTGGGCGGGATGGAGATCCCCCATTATTCAAAGCGCGAATCGATGCGAAAAGCAGCGATGAGAAAATAAGATTCGCATCAGCCACACACAGCCTCCTACGTCTCCGTAGGAGGCTTTTTCTCTGTCGCAAATTGAGGATCGGGTGCCGCGCCGGACCCGAACTCGCCTCAATCGAGAGTATCCTCCAGCCGGTGCTGGGCTAACCCAGGGCGACACCGTCATCAAATCTTAGGATGCTCATTCTTGCTTGACGGCTCTCTTGTTTTCATGTATCACATGATGTAGACATTTTAAGCTACTGATTATACGTATGATACGTCTGCTCAGCGATAGCATTACTCAAGCACAGAGTGTAATCATCAGCTCGAGCTTAGAGACGCCTGGCACCCGATGATGGACCGCCAGCTTGCGAGGTTCTAAGTTCGGACAAGCGCGACACCGTCGCCCGTCCCGGTTCAGGACCGTCTCACCCAGTCCCCCGTAAGATTGTTCGTCCTGGCGCTTCAGTGAGCAACAAGAGGGGCACAGCCCGAGCGCAAGGATCTCCGTCGCCAGCAGGGACAACACATCGCGCCTTAGTCCTTTCTCTTCAAATCGCTCCTATTCCCAAACCTTCTCTCAGATTGAGATCACCTTCAGCACTTTTTCAGCAATAGCTTCCCTCTTTTGCCACCCGCTTCTTCTTCGATAGCGAGAAACTCCGTCCGGTTTCGCCCCGATGCCTTTTTGCCTTGTAGAGTGCGAGATCTGCGGTGTGAGCCAATCGCGTCGGAGATGGAGCGATCGAACTGTCGCATGACGAGACACCAATGCTGATTGTAACGAAGCCCAGGGGGGACGCCGAGTGCAGAAGGCGAAGCTTGGCGACCGCATCGTGGAGCTTTCTCGCCACCGCCGAAGCTCCCGACTCCCCCGTGGTGGGAAGCAGAACAGCAAACTCTTCGCCTCCATAACGCGCGACAAGATCGTTGGTGCGGGGCAACGTTCCCTGCAGGGCACGCGCTATTTGAACGAGGCATTCATCTCCCGCCAGGTGCCAATTCGTATCGTTGAACTGCTTGAAGAAGTCCACATCGATCATCAGTAACGAAATCGCCAACGCGGACCGTTTCGCAGCGCGGCAATCAGCGTCGATCATCTGGTCAAACGTGTGACGATTCGCAATCCCAGTCAGGCTATCGACGCCAACCAAACTCTCGAGATGTTTTTTGGCGGCTACTAGAGACTCCTCCGCTTCGATCCCCCGAGTCTGTGTCAGCACATTCAAGGCACCATAACAGATAATCGCCATCAGAATGGCAGTCGCGCCAACGTAGAGTTGCGTCCGGAAGACTAGCATCCCCGCAAGAAGTAGCCCAAAACTGACAAAGATGGGGCTTCCACTGCGAACCCAGCGAGCCACCCGTGAGGAAGGCTTTGCAAAACAAAGATCAGCGGAACGAATTTGTGCGATAAGAATCACGAGCAACAAATATGGGGCCGAGATGAACAGGTCCAGCCACACAAAATCATGCTTGATCAAAATGTGATTGTGGATCGCGGGAAAGACCGTGTTGATCCACATGAAGATCGAAATGATGTAGAAAAAGCGCCGTTCCTGCATCCCCGCTGCTCCCAGTGCGCGGATCGGATTGCCGCGACCGAGAATACCAATACATAAAAGGTGGCGCCCATTGCCAGCGAAAGACAGGCGTTGATGATCCGCACAGCACGCAAGGCATAGCTCAATTGTGAATCGGTCTCAAAGCACGTCATAAGTTTCTGAACTTATGAACTCTCCACTAACAGAATCCTAAATACGGCCATAACATCTCCTCTAGGAACCTCTCGGCATCCGCGGCCAACTGCAAAGGAGTATAGACTTATGTATTCATCCGACAAATAAACTGAGTCGATAAAAGCTTCCTCATTCATGTGTTTGGCCGGAGCTTGCGTAGATCGCCTGGACGGCGTGCCATGCGAAATACTCCTCAAAGCTAGACTACTTATTTGCACAAGAAGCGTAGTATCGGTCCTATCGATAGGCCTTAAGGCTTTGCAGGGAGCATGGAATCTCCATCGAAGATGAAGCCCTGGTCCACCTCTCACCCATCGGGTGGGAGCAAATCAACCCGACCGGCGATTACACCTGGCAGGCTGCCGGAAAGCTCCGCAATGGCTCGTTCAGGCCTCTGCGACCATTTGCAGTCTCAAACGAGTGATCAAAATTGCTGAGCGTACGATTCTTGACGTTTGGTGTAGTGACCCCTATAAGCTGGGAACTGTTTGCATAAAGGCTCCGGCCAAACACATGAATGAGGAAGCGGATAGGGACACCAAACCGTTCCTCAAGCCAAGAGGTGTCCAGTCTGCGATCCCTCCCACGCGAATCAATCGTAAGAGTCAATAACATCTGACAGTTAATTTCCAAAAGATTAGAGCAGCAGTGAGGATTGTTTTCGGGCGCACTTCCGCGCTATGGTAAGCCTCGTTGCGGTACTTGTGGAGATACTTCAACGGTTTTGCCAAGATCGCCTTGCCTCATCCAACTGAAATACCACGCTAATCAATATCCGCAAGTGACGCTCCTGAAGACATATGCTACCGCTCTCAAACCTGACTCAAGACATCAGATCCGAAACCATATCCTCGGCTTTTTGAGAAAAAGTAGTCACCATTGCAGTTGCTATATGTGATAGCTTCACTATATGTTGTAAGTTTTTGATTATAAGTCCGATAACGCCATTAAGTATAGTCAGCTTGTTCGCGACCCGATAGAAATGTCATGGCTCCGCCCATCAGTCTGGCATCGGCGTTTGCCGACCCGCGGTGATGAAAGGGTCCGTTGTTGAGCGTAGGGTGTTGTTGCGCCGTCGGCACCGAGGTCGTCCATTTCACTGGTGCGAGTGAGCCCGTCCATTAGTCAGACCCGGAACCCTGAGCACCCCGGATTATGCCACGAGCTGGCGACAGCTCCGGGATGGACGAACGATAGCGCTATGTCCTTGGGCCGGTAATGTGCCTAGTGTTGAAGTAGAGCTAATCATCTCGCTACTTCAACCAACCAGACGTATCTGCGCTAGGTCTGGATCGACGACTCCCAGGTCTGAAAATATATAAGAGGCAGAATAATTTGAACCCACGGCCCTCACCCCAGATCGTGGGGGTCTTTTTTGCGATTGGGGTCGCTAGAATGTCTCAATGGATAGAATCAACCGATGCGAGCCGGTGATTGAGGCCGAGTACGGCAAACTAAAACGCCGGACCAAACCCACACTTGGATTTAACTCGATGAAGCTTACGCCGTCCTGGGACGCGTACGTCGAATAGCTCGATATCGCTGAGCTTCTGACTCTTGCCCTTCCCCGGTTCGCACCGAGTGGCCTAAATGAAGAGGGTTCGAATCCTTATAGTTTCCCCGATCGTGCTCACTGTACGTTGCCGGAGGAAGCGAGTAAACAGAGCGTTCGGGAGACCGGCTGTGCTGACATCGAAGACGGACGTCTCTTATTCTGAAAGAAATTCCGATGCGTCGAACAGAACATGAAAGGAGACTCGAATGGCAGAATAGTAAAGAAGGTAAAGCGCCGGCTAAGCCGAAGAAAACAGCAACAAAGACGGAAGAAAAGTCGAAGATAACAGATCCTTCACACGAGCAGATCGCCCTACTTGCGCAGAAGTTCTGGGCGGAGCGAGGCTGGCAAGATGGATACGCAGAGTAGAATTCGCTTCGCGCTGAGCAAGAGTTACGTGCACCGGCCCCATGAGCGAAATTCGAGAATCAAGTGAGGGGGCCAGTATCCGATGGGACTATGACTTCTTGCTTCAGCCCAATAATAGGTGTTCTATACAGGAGGGGAAATTCTTCGAAAAACGGAGTTGTGTCGAGTAGATTACTATTATTTTTCTCTTAGAAAACTAGTATTATGCCCAACTGTAAAGTTTAAGCCCTCCCCAGGGGACTAACATGCACCCTCTCCTACGTCAGCTCTTGTAAGCGAGTTTGGTTGGATGGTCGATTACGAGGTCGCAGACACTCGTGGAATCGGTGACCCGATTGCACTCCACTAGGATGAACTGCATCAGTTAATGAGCATCACTGGCATTGCTGTACCTGTACAAAATTGCCAGGCCATCATATGTTATGGCCATTTCCCACCGTCATTGAAGTGCCGCCTGCCTTTTACCAGCCTCTAAAGTTCACGCATTCAATGTAGCAGACGCTATTCTTCGCGACGGTTCTTCAGCCACTCGTTTGCAGGCTTGCCAGTTTCAGATGCAAAATAAGCCTCTAAATAAACGCCGCACATTTTGACGTATTGTTTCCGACCGAGAGTGTAAAGTTCTTATAGCTCTCGCAAAAGTTCTTACGTTCGAAACTCTGTTGCGGTAAGACGATTAATTTCGGCCTACATATGCGGCTTTGCCCCCCATTTTTTGTCGAACATAGAGAATTGAACTCTCGCCTGATGCTGGCTGCATGCGTCTGCTCGCTTGGAGGATTGATTTTTGGGTATGATCTCGGAGCGCTTTCAGCAGCAAATCAGAGCCTGAGACAGCACTTCGGTCTCTCTTCAGCTTCTTTAGGGTTGACGGTTTCTCTGTCGCTGTGGGGCACTATTTGCGGTGCTCTGCTGGCCGGTCGGATAGTAGATCGGGTCGGGCGGCGTAACGTCATTGGTGGATGCGCGCTTTTCTACGCGCTTGCCTGTGGCATGCTCGCTCAATCGCTCCTAACGAGTTGGATTCTGGTCTTAGGATTGCGATTCCTGACCGGAATCACAATTGGCGGTTTTACTGTAGGCTGTCCTCTCTATCTAGCGGAGTTGGCTCCAAATGCTCTTCGCGGTCGTTTTGTAAGCCTCTTCCAATTTCAGGTTGCGACGGGAGTGGCGCTTGGATTCGGAGTTGGATCACTTTCTGCTCATTTATTCTCCACCCACCTTTTTTGGAGGTGGTGTTTCGGCGGAGGCGCTGTCTTCTCTTGCTCTTTGCTTTTTCTTCTGAGATTTATGCCTGAAGAACCGCGCTGGCTTGCCGCGAAAGGCGAATGGCAGAGAGCAGGCGCCAACGCCGAGTTGCTTGGGCTTTCTTATGCAGACTGGCACCCAGACGACGGCAAACATGATGCTCCCCAGAGTCCAGCTACTCTGGCAGAGCGTCTCTTCTCACCCAAGTATGCACGGCCCATTCTTCTGGCGACGAGCGTGGCGCTGTTTAATCAACTTTCAGGCGCGAATGTCTTGCTATTCTATCTGCTGGATGTTCTGTCTAGCGCCGGGGTCGATCATCTATCTAGCCACACCTGCACGGTTGTGATTTCGTGCCTTAATATAGGGACCACTCTGCTGGGCATGCTGTACGTAGACAAGGTAGGGCGAAAACCACTTCTGGTTTGGGGGGCTGCTGGGATGTCTGTGTGCCTCTTCGCGCTGGGGCTTTCGATTCCACATCACTTTGCGTCGGTATGGTATCTGCTCTTACTGATCGGATATAACACCTTTTTTGCGTTCTCCCAAGGCACGGTTATTTGGGTGTACCTTAGCGAATTATTCCCTTTCGCGGTCCGAGGCGCAGGTCAGGGTTATGGCACATCGGTACTTTGGGTTGCGACTGCCGTTCTGATAGGAGTGTTTCCCATTGTCCAGAATGGCTCATCGGGACGAAGCTTCTATTTCTTCGCGACGATGATGATCCTCCAGATCGCCGTTGTACTGCTGTGGTATCCGGAGACGAAGGGTGCGGGCCTTGGGCTGACCAGCAACTCCAAACGGGATGCTGAGTGAGCGGTGAGAGAGGGTAACCCTGAGCAAGACCGATGCCTGAAACACGGCGTCTGTTATTGATCTATTGAGGTGCCTCACTCTCCAGGAGAAAAGCAGCCGCCTGGAAGTCGCCACGGAGTGTGACATCAATTCCGCGATTCATCCAGTATCTTCCGCTCGCAACTTCGGGAGCATCTTCCTTCGTGGCATTGCCGATCGGTCGCAGATGGTACTGCTTATCGGGATCCAGACCTCGGAAAAAGACCCGGGGAAAGGGGTAATTTTTCTGACTCGAATGCAAGAAGGTGAAGAGAATAGCTTGTTTTTTGTCGAGCGAGACGGACTCTGTCACAGAATATTGGCTGTCATGCTGCGGGGAGATAAGCCGATAGAGGGAACCACGTTGCACGGTTTCGCGGATATGCTTATAGGTCTCTATCATCTCTTTTGCTTTTGCGAAGTCAGCCGGGGTCCACTCCGCTAAATTGGCTCCCACGCCCAGCGAACCTTGCATGGAAGACAGGAAGCGGTATTCGATCGAGGTGCTCCGGTTGTTAACCCAATTCGGGGAGTCGGTGACCCATGCCATCATGACGCCCGGGGCGTAGGCATAGCTGAAACCGTCCTGAATGGTGAGCCGGTCAAATGGGTCAGTGTTGTCGGAAGGCCAGACCTCGTCGGTGTAGCCAAGTATACCTAAGTCGACCCTGCCGCCGCCGCCAGAGCAGGATTCAATCTCCACATGCGGATATTTGGAGCGCAATTGCTCGAGAATGCCATAAAGGTTCTCGACATACTTGACGTATACCTCCTTCTGTTTGTCCGAGGCAACCGCATCCCAGCCCGGCTCCGACCAATTCCGGTTGTAATCCCACTTGAGGAAGGCAATGTCGTTCTTGCTGAGTAGGTCATCGAGGAAGTGAAACAAATAATCGCGAACGTCTTTGCGGGCTAGATTGAGAACGAGCTGATTCCGAGCTTCGCTACGAGGCATTCCCGGAAAATTGAGCGCCCACTCAGGGTGCTTTCGGTAGAGATCGCTATCAGGGTTCACCATCTCAGGCTCTACCCAAAGGCCGAAATCCATCCCGAGCGAATGAACCTTGTCGATCAATGGTTTCAACCCGTTCGGAAACTTCTCTGGGTTGACGTACCAGTCGCCAAGAGCAGCGTGGTCGTCTTTGCGTTGTCCGAACCAGCCGTCGTCCATGACGAAGCGTTCCACACCGATACTTGCAGCTTTTGCGGCAAGCTCTTCCTGGCCAGACTCATCTACTTTAAATCCAGTCGCTTCCCAAGAATCATAAACAATAGGACGAAGGTGAGGTTCGGGGGCGTGGGGCAGAATCTTCGTGAACTCGAAACGGTGCAGAAGGCGTGAGGCTCCTCCAATCCCGTTCGAGGAGTAGCCAGCGTAGAAGATCGGTGTACGAAGCCGTTCTCCGGGATCGAGCCGGTACGCGAAATCGAAGGTGCTAAAGCCTCCGGTAACACGTACCTGGCGAAGCTGGTCCTGTTCAACGCTGATGCTCCAGGAACCGCTCCACGATAAAGCACCGAACCATACCTGACCAGCCTCCTCGTCGTCTGAACTGCCGCGTTCGATCGCAAACCAAGGATTATTTTGATGGCCAGTGGAACCTCTCCGACTTTCGAGCACTGTCTTTCCTGGTCGAACGTTCTCTTCATTCATCGTGTCCTCCGCCGCCCAGCGTCCGGAGAGATAACGCAAGGTGTAATCCATACCTCGCGGAAGGTTCCAGCTTGCGGAAGCGGCCTGTTCTATCGTCAACGGCAGTTTTGTACGGTTGATGATGACGGCAGAGCGACCAAGTATGCCTGTGGCAGTGTCCACCGTGTAGTTCAATTCCACGAAGACATCTTGTGAGATGTCCTTGAGGGTCACGGTTAGTCCGCCATTACTGAGGACGTGGGAGAGATAATGAAGGACGAGATTGCGATTACCATCGGGAAATGTGATTTTCAGGGCCGGTTCGACGTACATGCCGCCCCCCCAACCGGAGTACTCCTGTTGCGTCGTCGAAGCGGGCGTATCAAAAGAGGCGCCGCGCACCGGAGCCTTAGACACTGAAAGAGGATCGCCGGAAGCGATTCGCCGTCCCCAGTAGATAGTCTGGAGCTCGTTACGCTCATTGATCGCGAACGCATAGGTCATATCCGAAGCGTCTATACGGAAGGTACGGCTTTGTGGATTAAACTGAACCGGGGTGACCGCTTGAGCTCTCATTGAGTTTTTGCCGCACCATACCAGAACGAGAATGGCGACAAGTGCGAACGGCAGACTGCCCTTCCTCCTCTTCAGGCAACTTGTTGGTGAAAGCCCAGGGATAGAACAGTTCATCGTAACCGTGTTTTCAGGGGCGGAGCCCAAGTCTGACGTGCCATATATTGAGCTAAAGCGGCAACATATGTCCCATTCGTTCGGCAGAAGATCGAACGTTGTTTGCTTCAGCGATCGAAAGTTCGGTTCTAAGAACGGCGTCATCCTTCTTCACCCAAATCGTTGTAAAATTTATGCAATCGTTTGCAGAACGATATGACCCTACTCGATATTTGTCAAGAGTAAGGCGGTCCGGCAGATTGCCAAATGTACTTAATAGAAACAGCCAGGCGAGCGTTGACTGATAGTCTGGTGCAGGATAGTCGAATTTCTTCGGCAATTTGGTATGAATCGACAGACGCTCCGCTCTTACAGAAGCTTATCGTCAGGCCTGACTAACGAAAAACGTGGGACACACAATGCCCAGCTTTGTGTTACTTAACGGGTATTCACACCATTCGATGGTACGCATATGCAGAACGTCTATTCTTTGTGTCATCGGTAAAATTCTTGCGTGAAACTGATAGCGGGTGATTCACTAATGCGAATGACGGATATAGCAAGGCTCGCGGGAGTATCGACGTCAACAGTATCGAGGGTCTTCCACGGTTCACCACTCGTAAATGAGGAGACCGCACAGCGCGTACGAGCCGTACTCAACGACTCGCGTTACATTCCCGACGGATTGGCGAGGGGCCTGAAATCAGGAATTACCAATATCTACGGTCTAGTGATTACTGACATCACGAATCCATTTTTTCCCGAGATCGTGAAAGAGTTCGAGTCTATCGCGGCCGAACGAAGTCGCGAGATCATGTTGACGAATATAGATTTCCATAAAAACGGAATGGGTGATTCTGTAAGACGGCTGTTGACCTGGAAGGTAGATGGGGTTGCGATCCTCACTTCCAATCCCGATCGCAGGTCTATGGACGATCTAACAGCGAACTCCATCCCCATGGCGACGTTGGACCGTAGGCTTTTGGGACCTGGTTTAAGCGACATTGCTGTCGACAACCTTCCAGGCATGATTCAAGGAATGGCTTATCTCGACAATCTTGGCCATAAGAAAATTGGCTATATAGGTGGCTTGCCGGGGGAAGCAATTTCAAAGCATCGCCGTGGCGAATTCATTCACGCCTTGAAGAAGCAAGGCTTCGCAGTGCGGTCGGAATATATCAAAGCAGGGGACTTCAGGATAAGCGGAGGCGCAGCAGCCATACAAGAGTTACTAGTGCTGAACGATCCACCGACAGCAATCTTCACTGCCAACGATATGACTGCAATTGGCGCGCTGCATGCGGCACAAAAAATGGGGTACAAGGTAGGTGAAGATATCTCGATCATAGGCCTGGACGACATTGCCTTCGCCGAAATGACGACGCCTGCCCTGACCACCTTACGTCTCTCTCGTCCCCGAATGGCCCGGGCGTTTTTCGACGCATTGGATTATTTCGGATCGCGGCCGTCAAGTATAGGGCAGCAATACACCGTAAAAACAAGTCTTGTGATACGTGATTCGACAGGCCCGGCCAAAGTGAAGAAAAACCAACGCTCCAGTCGATGAATGTATGGGGTGGTTCTAGCCCTTTCAGATTGAGACAAGGCTCTTCGGGCACCTTATGATTCCACCTGACAATGTTTAGGCTGATGCAAACCACAGATAAATGAACTTCCAGCTGTTTCATTTCTTAGGATTGTAGACTGCGCAATGCAGTCCTGCATGAGGTGAATGGTGCACTGATTGCGTCTAGAACGCGTAGTAGTTACTTCACAAAAATAGTTTTTGTTCAACAAAAAATTACTTCTTGACAGCCTCTCCTTGAGATCAGTATAAAGTTCGGGTCCAAGACTCTTGCAAACGATTGCAATGATTTCCTCGCATGTAGGAAATCTATCTCGCGGAAGCCTGATTAGAAATTGATAAGGAGATTACTTGTGCGAACAAAACGGTCAGTCATGTTATTGTCAGCGCTTTTATCGGCGGCTTGGTTGGGAGTCGCATTCGCGCAGAGTACCAACTCGGGCGATTTACGCGGTACTGTCACCGATACATCAGGAGCATCTTTACCCGAGGTAAAAGTGACCGTTACGAATACCGCCACCGGTATCTCGAAAAACTACATGACGAACCAAGAAGGTTTATACGACACGTCTTCGATCGTCGTAGGCAACTATCAAATTCTCTTCGAGAAAGGTGGATTCTCGAAGTTTGAACGATCAGGTGTCACGGTCGAAGTAGGAACGACAATGGTGAATGCTCAACTAACGATAGGTTCGGTCAATCAATCGGTCGTGGTGGACAGTGAGAACGTTCCATTACTGAATACGACGGATGCGGAACAATCCACGACCTTAGACGCCAAGACAATGCGCGAACTTCCACTGGTGGGATCACCGACTGTCGATTGGGAGAACTACACCACGCTGATGCCCGGAACTACAACGACGTCCTCCTACACGTATGGAGCAACGGGAATAGAGAACGTGTCATCGAACGGCAATCTGCCTTACAGCAGCATGCTCAACGATGGTGCGTCCGCCATACTCGCCCAGAGCGGAAACGCAAATGCCCTCATCTTTGAGACGATCGACCAGGTGAAAGCGAGCACCTCGACGTTCTCTGCCCAATACGGAGTCGGAGGCATCATTTTTAACCAGATTACGAAGGGCGGAACAGATAGTTTTCACGGCGCAGCCTACGAATTTTGGCAGAATGACGCCCTCGATGCGCGGAGCTACTTTAATTTGAAGACAGTTCCGCTTCTTCGATACAACAACTTCGGCGCTTCTATCGGAGGCCCGATTCTGAAAAAAAGACTTTTTTTCTTCTTCGATTACGATCAGATCGTAGATCACACTCAATCCACCGGTTTCGAGACCGAACCTACGCTGGCTATGCGTGCCGGCGATTTCACTGGCCAGCGAACGGTCTACGATCCTACAACTCAGACCGTCGTTCAAACTGCAAGTGGTCCTGTAGTTCAACGCCAGTCTTTCGCGAGCGAATATAACAACGGCAATAAGATCCCTTCGGGCCTCTTCGATACGGCTGCGGTCGCGACCGCTAACTATTTCCCGCTACCCAATGTTCCCGGTACAACCATAAATGGGATCACAACTAACAATTATTATTACCAAGTTGCGAATACTGCACCTCAAGTGTCATATTTTGTGCGCTCGGACTATAACGTCAACTCGAACAACCGGCTTACGTTCAGCGTCACTCAGCGCCACTCTCCTTCGGCTTTGGTCCCTGGCGACGGCAACTGTCCTGTCAGCTGCTATACCGGCAGGACCGACAGGACAAATGCCCAGATCAGTGATGTCTGGACAATTAGTCCGAAGTTAATCAACGAAGCTCGTATGGGCTATACCGGGGAAGACATTACAGATGCGTCCCAAACGCTTGGCCAAGGCTTCCCTTCCAAGCTTGGCATCGGATACTCGAAAGCCGATATCTTTCCGAACGTCAATATAACGACACTTACCGGCCTTGTTGTGGGTACGAACGCGGCATTTCGACAACATGTCTTTGATCCATCGGATGTGATAAGCATGATCCGCGGAAAACATATATTGCATTTTGGCGGCGAATTGTTGATGTATGAATCCAATTCGGCCCCGTGGAACAACATCAATGGAGCTACGGTGGGATATACCGGAGCTTATACACAAGCAACCATTGGGGATAGTTCCACCGGAGTGTCATATGCTGATTTTCTTTTGGGACAAACCCAGAACTGGTCGGCGAGCGTATCGCCGGAGTATGCCGCACGCCAAAAGGGGCCGCAAGTTTTTATCCAGGACGATTATCAAGTCAGACCGAATCTGACACTGAATATCGGACTGCGGTATCAGATTCAGACAGGTTGGAGCGACGCCAAGAAGAATCAGAGAATCTTCGATCCGACTATTTCTAACCCTGCTTCCAACAACCTCGGCGCGATGTGGTATGCGCAGACAGCTGCCAACGGCCGAACTGCGTTGCAGTCCACAATCTACGATACATTTCTGCCGCGGCTAGGTTTCGCCTATCAGCTACGTCCCGATCTCGTTGTTCGGGGTGGATGGGGACTGTATGCCTATAACTGGAGTCTAGACAGCTACGGCGTCGGTCAGGGCCAGGCATTCAATTCGAGCGGAAGCCTCACTGATCAAACAAATGGTGTTACACCCATACTCATACTATCCGGCAATGGTTCTAATCTGCCCTATAACGCACCGACCACATCGCCAACCGCATTCAATGGACAAAGCGTTAGTTACAACCAGTACCACACCCCGGTGCCCAAAATATACCAATGGAACGTTGAAATACAGAAAGAGTTGGGATCAAACCTGTCGGCAACAATCGCGTACGTGGCTAGTCATGGTGTAAACCTGAACTTCCCGGTCGATATCAATCAGATACCGGAGGCAGATCTGTCTGCACACGATCTCGCCTTTAGGCCTTATCCCCAATTCCAAGGAATCTCCGGTAGTACTAATAATGCAGTCTCAAACTACAACTCGCTACAGATGACGATGCAAAAGCGCACGAGTCACGGTGTGAGCTTCAATGCGAATTACGTCTGGTCGCATTTTTTGGATGACATGGATTCGGGATCTCAGAACGGGCGAGGCGGTGTCCAGCCGTTCCAGAATTCTTATAATCCCAGCGCAAACTATGGGTCGTCAAACTTCGACATCCGCAATGCAGTTAAGGGAAGTGTGATCTATAACTTGCCGTTCGGGAAAAGTGCGATGTTCCTGAACAACAATCAGCTCGCAGATCGGATAGTAGGTGGGTGGCGAGTATCCGCCGATTTCATCGTACAGAGTGGCAATCCTTTCACCCCATTGATTGGCGGCCCCAATAACTCTTTTTCCCAAGCCGGAAATTGGTATCCAAACATCGTGGGGGGTTCACAGTCGCAACATCATTCCCTTACGCAATGGTTCAACAGCTGCACCATTCTGGCCAACGGCAGTCTATCGACGCCCGGTTGCACACCAGCATGGGCAGTTCCAGCACCGGGTACGTTTGGTAACTCTCGCCGGAATAGCTTGATCGGTCCGGCGTTTACCAGCTTCAACGCCTCTTTGGCTAAAACCTTTCATATATGGGAAAGCGTTAACTTTGAGACAAGTATATCTGCAGTCAATGTGATCAATCACCCCAGTTTCGGGCCGCCGAGCCAAGACGTCAATCAGGGTGGCGGAGTGATCAGTACAACTACGGTGGGAGGTCGAACCATGCAACTGTCCGGACGTCTGACCTACTGATGATTGCGCTAGATGACGGAGCCTCCGTTATTGATCCTTATCCATTAGTGGTTAGCCGAATCGACCGCGCCATTTGAGCAGGAGCGCATCGCTTGCATATGAATGAAAGCAGGGGGGATGTTTGCGCGATTAGATTCGCGTGTGAGTTGTTTATCTCAATAGAACGCAAGGGGGAATGACAGATATATGCCATACGAGCTGACGCGAAGAGCGTTTTTGGAAAAGGCATCGATTATCGGGGTCGCGTCGGCGATAGGACTGGACAACGATCCTGTTCATGGCGAAATCCTACTGCACGATACGCCTGCTCGTCTATCGACCTTCGATGACGGATGGAGCTTTTCGAAAGGAGACATCGTCAATGCGCAATCTCCGATTATTAAAGATGGAAACTGGACGCCTACGAGGCTGCCCCACGACTGGAGTATTGCCGGACCTTTCAACGAAGATGAACCTTCAGGGAGTGAGGGTGCTTACCTCCCTACCGGCATCGGTTGGTATCGCAAGTCTTTCCGGCTTCCCCGTAGCTTTAAAGGCCGGCGTATTCTGCTGCAATTTGACGGCATCTACCAGTGCAGCGATGTTTGGATAAACGGCGAGCATCTCGGGATGCGTCCCTACGGTTTCACGACCTTCTACTATGACCTCAGCTTGCATCTTCGTTTTGGCGGGGAGTCAAACGTTGTCGCAGTGCGCGTAGATAACTCACATCAGCCAAATCTGCGTTGGTACTCGGGCTCTGGGATCAACCGTCATACTTGGCTAATCAACACGGGAAGGGTCTACATCGAGCAGTGGGGTACAGGTATCACCACTCCTCAGATCAATCTACAGAGCGCAATGGTCGAGGTTTCCACACGTGTACGGAACGAGCTTGCAAATCCGGCAACTTGTAGGTTGACCACGGCCATCGTCGACCAGAGTGGCAGCGAGATTCAGTCTGCGCAGATTGAATCGGAGATTCCGGCAGGTGGCGATCATGTGTTTGTACAACATATGGAGGTACCGAAACCTCAGCTGTGGTCCACTTCCACGCCCATACTTTACTCCGCTCGCCAAGCGCTGAGTCATGGAGGTGTAGAGGTGGATGGCGTGACTACTCGCTTTGGAATTCGTTCGGTTGAATTTGATGCGGACAAGGGATTTCTTCTAAATGGAGAGCGGGTCAAGCTCAATGGCGTATGTGTGCATGACGATGGGGGGTGTGTGGGAACTGCGGTTCCGGTGAGAATCTGGGAGCGAAGATTGTCGGTTCTTAAAGAAATGGGCTGTAATGCAATCCGTGCCAGTCACAACCCACACGCGCCCGAGTTTTTCGATCTCTGCGACACTATGGGCTTTTTTGTGATGGCCGAGGCTTTCGACGAGTGGCGCGAGCCTAAATCACAGACGCCTGTCTTTGGCTACCATCGGTATTTCGATGAATGGTCGGTGCGTGACCTTACAGACATGATCGCCCGAGATCGCAATCATCCGTCGATTATCATCTGGAGTGCTGGAAACGAGGTTCCGGACCAGGATGTGTCCCGAGGCACAGAAACGTTGAAGGGCTTGGTGGATATCCTTCACAAGAACGATCCAACACGCTTGGTTACTGTGGCGTGCGACCAGATCGCCGCAGAGCCTAATTCGGCGCTCCCGCAGTTTCTCGCTGAACTCGACGTTGTGGGATACAACTACGTCAGCCGCTGGCGTGACCGACGCGAGAAGTTCTACAGCATCGATCGCCACGATTTCCCCCACCGGCGTTTCATTGGAACGGAAAATGGAGCGATGCCCAGCTTCTCACCCGGGCACAACACTTCACCTTACCATGGGAGGCCCTTCTCGAACACACGTATCGAGGTCGAGCAATTGCAACGAATCACGCAAATCAATGATTACGTGAGTGGCGACTTTATGTGGACTGGCGTTGATTACCTCGGTGAAGCAAAATGGCCAGCGAAGGGATCTAGTTCCGGTGTGATCAATACCTGTGGCATGCCGAAAGATGGTTATTACTTTTATCAAAGTATCTGGACGAAGTCCCCTGTGCTGCACCTCTCCCCCCATTGGGACTGGGCCGGCAAAGAAGGAGAGATCATTCCTGTGATTTGCTTTACGAACTGCGACACGGTCGAGCTATTCCTGAATGATAAGAGCCTCGGTGCGCAGGGTTTCATGTTTCCGGAAACCGGGATGGAGGGTAAGTACTCAAATTTTCCACTCCGGACGAAGGCACTGCAAACCACGGGCGATCTTCATCTCGCATGGTATGTGCCATATCAGCCAGGTACCCTGAAAGCCGTCGGCACGAAAGACGGTCAGGTTGTGCTGACAGTGGAACAAATCACCACAGGCGAGCCAGCGATGATTCGGCTGACCGCCGACCGAACACACATCAACACCAGATGGGACGATCTTTCCCATGTTTCCGTTGAGATTATCGACAAGAACGGCCGCGTCGTTCCTACTTCCGACAACGATGTTGTCTTCGAACTCAGCGGGCCAGGACGAATAGTCGGATTAGACAACGGCCAGCAGGACAGCCACGAAAGTTATCAGGGAACCCAACGCAGAGCTTTCCTTGGCCGAGCATTGGCTTTGGTCCAATCGAACGGCCGGCCGGGTGAGATCCGGCTCACGGCGTCGTCGTTGTCGCTTACCGGCGCATCAGTCACGATCACGACAGAGGATCGTGCGTGATGCAGATGGAGGTCGACTGAGTATGATCTGGAGATCTCAAATCTTTATTGCCGAGCATGGTCGCACTCCTCTTTCGAGGAGTGCTGATCTATTAATACAGACAAGCTAAGTGTCCCTGCTTGATCGTCTGGAAATGAAGCTTCAACCGTGAGAGGTGAAGGTGAGCTTATGATTGCAGCGATCAAAAAACTATTAGGTGCCCGGACGTGTCGCATGAGAGCATCTGCACACTTTCAGGTGCGGAGGTTGAAGTCAAAGCGATTCACTCCGATGGCGGCGCTTTGCTTGGTTCTACTGGGACCACTATCTGCTAAGGGAAAAGATGGTCACGGTCGGGCTGCGCTGCGAATCTATTTTGTCGATACGGAAGGCGGCCAGGCGACCCTCTTCATAACACCTAGTGGACTGTCGCTGTTGATAGATACAGGATTTGCGGGCCACGGCAGCCGCGATGCCGATCGAATTGTTGCTGCGGCCCGAAAGGCCGGTGTACAGCGATTGGATTACGTCCTGATTACTCATTATCACGGGGACCATGTGGGAGGGGTCCCCGAACTCGCTGCACGAATACCCATAGGAACATTTTTAGATCATGGGCCAAATCGGGAGCAAGCTCCGGAAAAGGGCTGGCAATCTACGCAGGCCGGTTACGATGCATATCAAAAAATACTCTCCACGATGAACTACACGCACATCATTCTTCACCCAGGACAGAGGCTGCCAGTTCGCGGTCTCGACGCAATGGTGGTCAGCGGTGATGGGGACGTGATTGATCATTCGCTCCCTAGGGCGGGCGCCGCGAATCCTTCCTGCGGAGTAATAGATCAGACTATCGCCGGTCTTGAAGACCCAGATATGACGGAGAACCGGCGATCCCTTGCGGTGGTCATTCAGTTCGGGCGCGTGCGCATATTGGATGCGGGCGATCTGACTTGGGATCGCGAGCGTATGCTGATGTGCCCCATGAACAAGATTGGACATGTCAATATCTTTATTGTCGGCAACCATGGAATGATGGCGAGCACCAGCCCAGCGCTTGTAGACGGCATCGCTCCGCAGGTTGCCATTATGGACAACGGATCCACAAAAGGCGCTACCGTACGTGTGCTCGATCTGATCCGCACTGCCCCTAACAAGCCGGTCCTGTGGCAGCTTCATTATGCTCAGGAAGCTGATGGTCACAACACAGAAGCCCCGCGAATTGCCAATCTCGTGGGTCCAGCAGGATATGGCGCTACACAAACCGACGATAAAGGATTCATGCTCGAAGCGAACGTGTTTCGAGAGGGGCAGTTCAATATAGTGAACGATCGAATTGGAGAAGCCATTACATATATCGCGCGTTAGAAAAGGCCGTGCTTGCAGGCCGACAATAAATAGACCGCTATAAGCGGATGCCATTAGGAGAGGATTCGCGGAGAAATTTACATGTCGGAGAAAAAGAGCGCTTCAGGCGAACCGTTTACACGAAGGAAAGTACTTACGCAAGCCGCGCAAGGCGCAGCTATGGTATCGATTTCATTTCTGAACAACCTGCTTCCGGCGGAAGTTGCTTCGGCGCCCAGCAATAAGACTAGTTATCCGGCAGAGAAGATCATCGAGTTCGAAACTGACAAGCTTAAAGTGACCGTGGATCCTGTTACATGCCGATGGTCCGCTGAATTAAAGGGAAGCGAAATGCAAATCAACAACGTACATTTTCTTCCTGGCGACGATTTTGTGGGATGGAAAGTAAGCAGTTCGTTTCGCAGGAATGAATCAACCAAATTCGGGTCATTCGATAAAGTGACGTTGCATGGCGCGAAGGCGGGGCACCTCGACTTCGAGTTTGAGCTTTCTTGCAGCAAAAGCGGAAGCGATATCTTGGTAAGTCTGGGTCGCAGCAACCAGACCGAGGTGCCGATCGATCTCGAGGATATGGATTATTTTGTTTCGTCGGACGTGCGTCTCGGTGGAACCACGGACAAATGGATCAGCTTCGGCACTCAGTCCCGTAATCGTGATTACTACGATCTCTTGCCAGTGGAGTGCTTGATTACATCCAAAGTTTATGCCGTGAACCATGTGGTACGAGATATGGATACGGGCAATTCTTTGCTGATGGGGCATATAACAACGTCGAAGGGCGCATCAAGGTTCGAAGTGACGCAGGGCTGGCGAGGGAAAGGCCCAGACCGAATGAAGGTTCGAGGATACTGCAGCTATAAAGTGACCGTCCCCAAGGGAGCTAATTTCAAGGGGGAGAAGCTGCTGATCAGCTTCAACTACGATGCGTTGCGTGCGATGGAGCATCAGGCTGACCTGATCTCGATCGCACATGACATTCGGCTGAAGGAGAGACGGCCGATCAATTTAGACGACCAAGAGCTGGTGGCGAACAATTATAGTCGGTATCACGGGTGGATGTCAGGCGGAAGCGCTGCCAATGCCAAGAAGTTTTTTGAGGATAACGGCCTGGGCAGTTTTTACTGGGGCATGGGTGGACCCGGGCAGCAGGGGACATTCGGATTTTATGGTTCTGGCGGAGCAACACAGGGCCGGCCTTCACGAGTCACATACCCCGTCGAGTGCTTCTTGCCTATTCGCACACCAAAATACGGGGGCCAACGCGTCATCGATTTCTCCAATCCCCTAACCATCAGGCTTGAGCGAGAGCGTGCGCTTCAATGGGCCTGCACGGATCCGGGCGAGACGGGTAGGGCAGAGATGGACTTTGCAGATTGGTGGGATAGGTGGCCGGGACAGTTCAATCCCTATATGAGTTCAATGGAGACCTATCACGCGGGCGGCATGCCATGGCGTGAAGCTATCGATCAGAGGTCTCCTCGCAAAGTTGTCCGTTCAAACATGCAACCGGTAGATCATTCTTACGGCATTGTCGATATCTGCCGAATCTCAGAAGATGCTGACCATGGTTACGAGGCTAGCATCTCTCCGCTCACGCAGACCGAGTTCACTGGACTCTTCACCGAATCGGTTTTAGGCTCTGCCAACCGCGCCTTTTACAATGGTCGGGTGTTCTGGAACGATGGTGACGGCTTCCATATTTATAAATACAACTCATCGGATGGAAAGCTTTATAGCTATGGCGAAGCGAAAGTTACAGCGGTGTTTCATGCGATTGCGGGAAGCACTCTTTTCATCTCAGAGGCGTTCGACGTGCCATATCCTGAAGATCGGATTGAGTTGATGAAACGCATCAGCCCGCCCACCATGGACGTGGCTTATCCAGTGGACTTATTCATTCGCAAGCCGGCTCATATCTGGAACATGCCCATAGAGCGGGCGTTTGGGCAATGGAATGTTCTAGCTGTATTCAATTTCACCGGAAAAGTGAGTCGCGATATCTTCGAAGCGAAGTTAGACGCGGCGGACGATCTTCGCCTCGCCCCTGACAAGGAGTACATCGTGTATGAATTCTGGACCAAGAAGTTGATTGGGAGCTTCAAAGGAACGTTCACGATCCGTCCTTTGAATCCCTACGATTGCGACGTGTACAGCATCGTCGAGAGGCAGCCTTATCCGACGCTAGTCTCGACGAGTCGGCATGTCCGTCACATGGCGTTCGACGTGAAAGATTCAAGATACGATGCAGAGAAAAAAGTGCTCCAAGGGATCTCGCGAGCAGTTGCGGGAGATCCTTATCAGCTGCGCATTTATGTTCCAGACGGCTTCAGCGGGAAGTCTGTGAAGATGGGGAACCGCCCGGAGGGCGCGACAATGCGAACGGATGGAAGTCTACTTACGGTGGACTTCACAGCTTCAGTATCCAAGGATGTGGAATGGAATGTGTTTTTCTGACGACGAGTGATTTCTACTTGCATTCGCATGGTCGTCATTAAACGCGGAGAAAGCAGCACGAAAATTCCCGGCGAAATGTTCACTAATTGGCACATCTAAACGATAAGAGCAGGTAGTTCCTATGAACCCAGCTGCCGACCGATTGGGATTTACGACACGCCGAAGGTTTTCTGCGCGGAAAGTTATTACATTAATAATTTTTTTGGTCCAGATGGTTAGACCTTTACAATCTCAAACGGATTTGGATAATCAGCGCCGAGTGGAAGCTCATGCCCTCTCAGCGCAACACTATCTGGCTGAAGGAAAGCCAGAACTGGCACTTTCGGAACTTGATGCAATCATTTCGCTCGATCCAAAGAATATTGTGGCACGTGGAAATCTTGGTGTACTGCTTTTCTTTCGTGGCGACTATGCAGGCGCTTTACCGCATCTACGGGTCGCGTTGGAATTGAAGCCTAACCTGTGGAAGATTCAGGCGTTGCTTGGTATCTCTGAGATGCGCGTTGGGGAGGACAGTGCGGGCCGCAACGACCTTGCAGCAGCCTTTCCAAACCTGACTGATAAAAAAATACAAATTGATGTCGGTAATGATCTGATAACAAGCTACTCGTCGACGGGGGATCTCGATAAGGCCGCCGAGATCATCTCTGCCATGCTTAGTGTAAGTGCCAAGGACGCGAAGCTGCTGTACACAGCCTTCAGAGTCTACTCGGATCTCTCCAGCCAAGCTGTGCTGACGATGGCAATGATGGCGCCCGACAGCGACGAGATGCATCAGGCGGCGGTGCACGAACTTGCCGAGCATCTAATGGCACAGAAATTGGCTAAGCACCCGGATAGCGCAGAGGTTGCCGAACAGCTTCGTCTGTCACTCATTGCGAACCCCCAACCTCCGAGGCCCGATTCAAACAACTACCTCTCTACAGCCTCCGACCCGACGAAGCTGGATAGCAATAGCCTTTTTAAGGTGTACCGGCTGTACTCTGATCTCATTGATCAAACAATTCTCCAGCTGGCGACGTGCTCACCGAACACTCCCGAAATATACCAGGCAGTCGCACATATTTTAGCCAAACAGGGATTCTCAACAGCAGCGATTGCAAGCTACCATCAGGCCTTGAAACTGAGCCCAAATAACCCAAATCTTCATTTTGAACTAGGAGAAATGCTTTACACCTCCGACTCTCCGACCCTCCAGGAGCAAGCGGAGGCGGAGTATAACGCCGCGCTCATTGAAGATCCGAATCAAGAGAAGGCGCAAGTCAGATTGGGAGAGATAGCCGCGAAGAGCGGTGACACTAAAACTGCCTACGCTGACTACTCGCACGCATTCGATCTTCAACCCAAAGATGCAGAAGCGGCGATGGGGTTAGCTAGTGCACTAAAGCGGATGGGCCAGTCCGAGAAGGCACTGGCGCTTATGGAGCGAGCTGTAGAGCTAGATCCTACAAATGCTGGTTCTCACTATAGACTCGGCTTGCTGTATAGAGATGCACGCAGAACCGAAGATGCCAAGCGCGAAGTTGCTGAATACAAGAAGTACAAGATCATGAAGGACAACCTTGGAGAACTCCTTCGCAAATTGCGAATTGCAGAACAGCTCAAACCAAACCAAAGCTTTTGACAACACCGAAATGTACGCGCATGACATCGAGGTGGCAGGCCGCCCAGAAATGCCAGGAATCGCTAAATGTTTACCGATTTACTTGAAGTCCCGTGTTACAGTTCAGCCATCGGCCCAGAGAATAATTTCTTCAGGACGAGTAATCGGGGGTTACCTCTTGAGCTTTACACCCAAATGCTTTCCCTGCCGCTCGCAGGGCGTGCGTGCGGTCTCTCTGCCACGTCGCGAATCATACAGCCCACCTCCCGCGGATCGGCGCGATCAAGTCATTTACTTCATGCTCGTAGATCAGTTCAGTGATGGCCAGTAATTTACGCCGCCTTTGCTGATCAGCCACCGGCTGCATATCGCACTACGGCGAAACTCTCGATCTCGCACAACTGCCGGAAGGCACCTACCGCGTCGTCCTTCAACGCCGCGCGAATCTGATTGATGGCACAGGTTCAAGGCACGAAAGGACGCGATCGTCTCACGCGAAGGGAATGCGTGTGTTGTTGGGTATAGTTTTAACCACACCTCTGAACTGGTTCTATGCCACAGATCCGCGCGAGCAGGCCCCTTATCTTCCGTGGCCCAAACAACGTTGCATGTCAATCTGTTCTAGTCATCCACCATCCTTCCGTCTATTGGTCTCGGTATCGTAAATCCATTCAGGCACGACTCGTCGAGGATTGTTTTCCCGGCAGTCGCGGATCAGGTTGGTAGGTGATACCACAGTGGCGACAGAACTCATTCCCCCAACTACGCTCGCATCAATGGCGTCGTCTCGAATCTCCCGGAGTTTGGAAAGGCCTTTGATGCAAAGCCACGATCGCCGCGGGCACCAGCATTGACCTGCTTACTCGCGCCGCTGACGTATGCCTTAAGGAGCGCCGCAAGCTCGTAGCCGTCACACGCGAGACTCCGCTGAGCCTGATCCACATACGTAACCTGGAGACGGTCACCCTCGCTGGGGCGACCGTACTTCCACCAACCCCGGCCTTCTACCATCAACCAAGACAATCGACGATCTTCTCAACCAGACTAAACATACGACGAGTGCGTTGAGGCAAGGAAATTTTCAGGCCATTAAAGCCTACTCAGAGTAAGGACGGTGATGTCGTCGTCCTGTCCGAAGGCCTGTGCGGCACGCGCGATGGTCTCTGCCGATTGTGTGCTGATGGCCGCGGTGCGGTCGAAGCCGAAGAGTTCGCCGGAGGCGCTGCGAGCTTCGAGGATTCCGTCAGAAAGAAGGGTCAATTGGTCGCCAGGAGCGAGCTGCAGCGTCGTCTCAGAGTATGAGACAGTTTCAAGGATGCCTAGCGGAAGACCGGGATCGCATTGAAGCTCCTTGCCATTGCGATAAGGGGCAAGTTGGCCGGCGTTGGCGAACGTGGCTTGACCGTCGGCACGGACATCGAGACAGAGGCAGGTGGCGAATCCGCCGAGACCGCTGTGTTTGAAGACGTGATTGAGATGGCCGAGAAGGGTCGACGGCGAATCGTTGTCATGGCCTTCGGTCGCGCCAAGCAGCATGGCCGCAGTCATGGCTGCGGCCGCGCCTTTTCCGCTGACGTCGCCGAGCAGGATGCGCTGAGTGCCATCCGGCAGCAGGCGGCAGCGATAGAAATCTCCGCCGACTTCTCTAGCAGGATGGAAGACGGCTTCCATGGTCAGTCCTCGCGCCACTTGCACCGTGGAGTTGACGAGCAAGCCCTGGATCTCCCGCGCAGCCTGCATCTCGCCGGCGAGCAGAGCCCGCTCCTGAGCTACGGCGCGCTGGCTGCGGAAGAGCAGCGCCAGCAATGCAATCACAGCCGTTACGGTGGTAAAGACGCGAGCCTCAAGAAGAGGGTCTTCCCAATACCGATGAAACGCCGCTTGTAAGGAGGTGTTGTCTGCGAGAAAAACGCCAGTGAAAAAGACAGCATCTGCCGTTCCCCAAGCCATGCAGCAGATGGCAACGGCACGCATTTCAGACCCGGACGACGTTCGGTTCCGGAACAGCGGCGCGAATGCAAAGAAGGGTGACAGCGAGATCAGAACTGTGCACAGACCGAGCTTTTCATAGATGGGAGCGAAGCCTGCCTGCAGATGTAGGCTAGCGGCAGCAGGCAGAAAGGCCGAAACGTGCTCCAGTGGGGTGAGAAGTCCTAAAAGCGCCGCGACACGGGTGAACCACGGAACGGGTCTACCTGCAAGCCGGAACATAAACCAGGGCTGCACGACAACTAACGACGCCTGGCCGATCGCTACAATAACCAAGTACGTGACGGAGGAGAATGGGACCCCAAAACTCGTACAAGCTCCTGCAATGCGAAAGATTGCCACGCACCAGCAGGCGATGGCCAGAAGAAGAAACTCGAGACGGCTGCGGTCATTCAAATAGAGACCGAAGACCACGCAACCGGTAAGTCCGACGATCCCGAATATTATTACAAAAAACGAATACTTCTTGATTGCCCCCAATACGAGTGCGTCATACCGTTCGCCAAGGCTTCGCTGCTCCCCCACGAAAAGTTCAATAGGATCGGACGCATCGAGGTTGCCGTACACTGCGTGCACCGCGATGACGTTGTTGTCGCCGGATGGAGTTGCGTTATTGCGGCTTGCCACTGCGAAGGTCTGAGCTCTGGCTTCAGAAAACTGGCCGGTCCTCAGATTGCCGCTGGCGCCGATCGATGTGCCCTCTAGAAAAAGCTCGTAACCGGCGCTCGCGCTGACCTGCAACGCTGGATGAGACAAGCTTTGCAACGTCGCTCCGGCTATATGACAACGAACCCAGAGGGAAGGCTCGTCCGGCGTCAGCTTCCAAGTCTCATAGGGCTTCCATTGCGATTGATCGAGACTCGGATCCGCCCATCGAGGATTGTCGCCAGCGCGGAAGACACACTGCCCCGGAGCGACCAAGTGATAAGACTGAGCGTTGAGCCAACTCATCGGAGCAAGGAAAGGCGTCAGCGCCAAGGCAACCATCAGCGGTCTTCGCATGCTCCGCAACCGCCGATAAAGCCGGCGAACTCCTGTCATCCTCTGAGCGAGCCTGTCTGACGCTGCCTTCGAAAATCGATTTGGGAGTTGGTAAGACCCACATGGTTTCGATGGTTTTTCAGGATATATTCTCATCTTTGGTTACAAATCCTACTGCCATGAGGTCATGATCGGCCCACGGCAGCGCAATGGCCGCGCGCCGCCGATCCTGTAAGGATAGATTTCATAGCGCTACGGGGGCTGTGTCGCAGTTGTTCGATATCCGCCGCGAGCTCTTTGGACTGTAAGAAATAACAGAGCGGCTCAACCCGCAATCTCTATGGTATGCGTCCCGATCAGGCTTGATGCAATTATCAGGGATGGCATCTATCGATCCTTGTTTGCTACGCCACTGCGGTTTATACCGTTCCAACCTCGCTTTTCGCTGGCATCATTATGATGCGTCCCTCGACACGTTTACTAATGTTGTTCCAAACTCAAGGAGAAGGTGTCAGCTAATTGTCTTAAACTATGTCAGACTTTGAATCGAATGCTTCCACGCTGCCCAAACTCTATTTGCGGTCTTAATCTTTTCGGATCGACCGCCTGCAAGCGGCACACGGGATGCTTCCTCAATGTTGGTCAGTGCTCTGCAGTGTCTTGATCTAAGAGACGTTTTATCTTCTTCTTCACAAGCTGTGTTGTATTTTCGAGTGGGTCTGGGAGTGCAGCACTGTGGGGTTTCATAAGCTTCAATTGCGGCCGCCACTTTTACTCTGACAGTAAGCAAGTACCGGTGTCCTGCTGTCGACGCGGTGAAGAACTCTTTGAACAGTGTCTAGGAAAAAAAGGGGAGATCGAAGTCTCCCCTTTGGGGGCAGATGAATAACAATCAGAAGTTCAACTTAAGTTGGAATTCGGTCGTACGGGGACCTCCGATGTCTGACGTACCTGAACCGCGCTGGACGCGATTTTGATCGTGAACATCGAAGCCATTTGGACCATTTAGCAGGCCAATGGAACTGCCGGTTGTGGTGTTTGCCAAGGTGCCATTGCTATAGTCGGTGAAGTTTGAGAAATTACCAACGTTGTAGAATGCGATTGCTGGTACCAGCGACATGCCTTCCCGAAACCTACTTAGTCGGATGGGGTAGGCAGCGTTCAAGTCAAGACTCCGATAAAACGAATTCTGAGGTCCGATCGCTTCCTGTAACGGTGCGATCGGCTGCTGTGTGGCCCGAAGAGCGCTGAGTTGCCCCTGTGTGAACAACCCTGCGGCGACCAGAGCCTGACCCGCCGGCGTTAGCTGCCCAGCCTGCGTTGCGTTGTATTGAGAGATCAACTTATTTAGGTTTCTCCCATTGAACTGATGCATAAACGCCCCAGGATTCGTTCCAGGAACCAGGTCGCCGATGGTACCGTCGCCAGTCACATCGGACATGAAGATGCCAGCCGTAGGATCGCCAGTAATTCCACCGTTGTCGAGGTTCAGATCAGACGCTGCTGCCGTATAAAAATGGCCAATGATCCCGATCTGCGGGCCGTACTTCAAAGTTGCCGAACCGCCGAAAGAAACCTGGTGGGTATGATTCAATCCATTCCGCCCCTGGAATGCTGTGGGATGGTCGTAGTCATACGATGAAGACGAGAAGAACTGATCGCCGATGCCGGTATTACCGTTGTTGATCGCAGGATTTGCCGTGGAAACGATACGCGACAACGAGTATGAGATCTGCACATTGGAAGACATGATTCCGGGAGCCGGGTGTGCCTTCTGTTGACGAAGAACGACTTGCAACGCATCGTACCCTGAACGACCGACAGGAAGGAGAAACAGGCCTTCGCCCAGAAGCGGATTGATCCCCGGAAACGCTGCCCCTGTTGCAACAGTCTCGCCTTTGAAGGAAGCAGGGTTGGCGCTGAGAAAGTTGTTACCCGAATCAAGACCATTTCCGGCAAAGTCAATAATCGAAGCTCCGGCGGCAATAGAACAGTTGATCGCCGCGCCACTTGCTCCTCCGGCGCAGCCCCGGGCGATGGTTGTGGCGGTTATGGCGTTTCGAGCCGCCGTAGGATTAAGTGTACGGGCGGCGCCGTCACGGTTCACATCGATCTGCTGTGGGATCTTAAGCGTTGAATTGTGGACGTAATCGACCGACAGTATTCCCCCCTTAAAGAGTTCGCGTTGAATACCGCCATTCCACTGTTCAGAATATGGGGTTCGATAGGGAGCAGCGTAGGCTGAACTACTAACAGTGAGGGTGTTTCCAACGAAGCTGCCGTTACTGGCAGGCCCCACCGATTTCGTCACAGCTTGGAATCTGTTCTGTAAATTAATAAAGTGCTGACCGGATTGGCTAAGAGGCTCTGAGCAAATTGTTGCGATAGAAACTCCACCATCCTCAGACACTACCGTGCCATCAGGCAAACTCAGTGTATTGGCGCCGCCACAGATGGATAGATCGTTTTCAAACAGGCCCGTCTTGATCATATTTGCGCGCGCGTTAGTAGTATTGTTGAAGACGTCGCTTTCGTAGAAGATACCAAAAGCTCCGCGGACGACAGTCTTATGGTCACCAGGGCTAAACGCGAAGCCAAGCTGAGGTCCGAAGTTCGCGTAGGGTTGGTGCACTTTCTTGCCAAAGCCGGGGAAGAACTGGTCAAGAAGAGGTGCATTTCCGGAACAAGGAGCGGTAAGCGAGGGGGCCACATCGGAGCAAAGCGGAGTCGGCAGATCCTGGTTCGCTCGATCTGTGTCCACGCTCCAGCGGAGACCCGCGGTCAGCGTGAAGCTTGGTCGGATCTTCCAGTTATCGGATATATAGGCGCCCTGACGCCAGTCTTCAGTTCCACCGCCCGGCAGATTAAAGCCCGGTTTCTCTGTAGAGAAGCCTTGACCATTTCCTAAACGTGCTGTCGACGCAGAATACCCATTCAAAGGATCTGAAGGACAGGATCCTTGACTAGGATCCCCCCCACAATTCGCAAGTTGTGTGCTGGTGAGGAGCGTAATACGGGGAGCGAGCGCAAAGAAATTCGCAAAGCCACCGCCAAGAATGCGATTGAAACTATAACCATAGCGAATAAGGTGGGAGCCTTTAGTCCAGCTACCGTCGTAGCGAACCTGCTTGTCCGACTGGAAAGTATTTTGAGGAGCATCGACGTTCGGGCCCGAGAAGAGATTGGCCGTTGCCAGCCGGAAGTTCAAACCAGGGAAACCGTTGTAGACGGCATTGTTTCCTAGGGTTCCGTCGAGCAGGAGGTTATGAAACTTCTCATAGCTGCCTCTGAAAGAGTGGGTGAAATGTCCAGTGGAGAAGTCGGCTCCGCCGGCAAGACCTGGTGTGTTATCCCGATTGTTGTAAATCTCGTAGCCTTGGCCGAAGTTCGAACTGGAACTATTCACGTCGTAGTTGGCGCGAGCGAACAAATGAACCACTTTAGGTCCATTATAGTCGATACGAACTGTCGAATATGTCTCTCTATAGGGAGACGGAACCGACGGAAAAGCAGCCTTGATTGCAGCAAAGGTAGAAGCCAGCGGAACGGCAAGTGGGGACTCCTGCTTAATACGCTCCGCATTTCCGAAGAAGAAGAGCTTGTCCTTGATGAGGGGCCCACCAACACTCCCACCGAATTGATTGCGTTGGAATGGGGTATCGAGGCCGCCCAGAGTTCTCGCAAATAGCGCATCGTGGTCCTGGAATTGATAGAAGGCTTGGCCATGGAAGGCATTTGTTCCGGAATTGGTGGAGACCAGCACTTGACCGGTGGAAGTGACATCACCTGAAACGTCTTGCGTTGAGCGGTTAAGCTGAAAATCTCCGATAGCGCCTTGCGACACATTGAAGATCGTCGTTCCAACAGTTTCGTCTGTAATATCTTGTCCATCCAGAAGGATGCGGGTCGTACGACCCGAAATGCCGCTGGTCGAAATAGCAGAATAGCCAGCTTTCGTCGGATCAAACGACTCACCGCTCTGAAGAATGACACCCGGCTCAATCTGAGCAAGATCTAAAAAGTTACGCCCGTTCACTGGTAGCGAATCGATCTGTTCTTTGGTGATGACGTCACTAACCCCAGCTTGGTCGGTGTTCACCTGAAGAGCGGTGGCGTTCACCTCTATCGTCTCAGTGGTCGAACCGAGCTGCAGCCGAAAGCTGCCGCTCGTGGCCGTGCCAGTACGTATCACCGTCTTAGTAGACAAGCGATTAAAACCCTCTGCAGTCACATTGACCGTGTAGTTGCCTGGATTGAGCGGGCCCACGCTGTAGAAACCAGCTGAGTCCGTCTTTACCGCCTTATTCGAACCGGTATCCGGATCGACAATAATAAGAGTCGCACCGGCTACAACTGCGCCTGAAGAGTCCGTGATCGTTCCTTGGATCGATCCGCCATTTACCGACGTAGCCTGTCCCCAACTGATACCAACCGTAACGAAGAAGAAGACTGCGTGCACTATTAGTTTTTTCATTTATTCTCCGAACTTCTAGTAAGAATTCATGCATTCAATAACCAAGTAGAGAAGATGCTCAATCCCACGCATGTAATTGAGAAGCTATTCTCAAATATTGGTCACTATTTGAGATATCCGATGTCAGGGGTTTAAACACGTTTTGGAAATATCGATTCTGACGATTGGACCAATATGCCTTTCTGTACATCGAATTCTCTCCATGAAACTCCGGGCCACCCAAGAAAACAAGAGCCTCCGCAAAAAAACCAGAGCTCTTCCGACCAGTCGGTTGTTGCAAAAGCAAAAACACCATTAGAACTCAAATGAGTTTCAACGAAAAAGAACAGCTACCTCGCCCTCACTGAACGTTCAGTAATCAGATCCGATCACCGTGATCCAAGTATCCCTAATCGCTATGCCGGAAGTGGTTGCTCAGCTAGCCTGCATTTTGAATAAGCATCGCCCGCGAAAACGGGCAAGAAGTACAGCAGAGCGATCCGTCCAAGACCATAGGAGACGAACCTTCAGATGCCGCAGGCAGGATTGCTGAAAACGCATTCGCGTAGCAGCAAGTCACGTGCTCAGGAAAACCGACTGAATAATAGTATTAACAGCAGGCCGGCTTTTAGTTGTCACGTTTTTGTCTACTTGTATAGAATTATCGAACGGTCGGTAATTATGTATCCGATGCGTTTGAGGCAACGTCTGTGGTGAGGTGCTGAGATCGCGAGATCCTACCGGCGGCAGGATCCGCCAGTTATTCTAGAGGGCACAATCGGCGCCTCTCTTCCCTGTTCGGCTAGAACATCTCTCTTTAGAATTCATACCTGACTGGCTTTAGTCTTCTGATGCTCCGGAGAAACGCGGTCTTGGACCCATAAGCCTCCCGAAACTATAGCTTGACCATGAAGCTCACCAACCCGAGCGCATCCTCGCCAGCACAAGTAACGGTCATGCAGTGTCGTCGAACTCTGCACTATATCAGCAGTGGCGTCCGTGACGAGGCCCGTTATTTCCGCCGCTCGCTCGAATCGCCGTCGACGAGACCAACTCTTTTCCGGCCAAGGTTGTCGATGAACGGCTACGTCTTCTGCGTCTTTCCGTCTCACACAACAATTCCTACGTCATGAACAAAGATCATTTTCTGGTGAGGATTTATTCCTGTATGAATCTGAAGACAGCCCCCGCTACTCTGCGCCGATGCTGCCACCCATTCCGCACGGTTGGATGATAATGTCAGTCTCGGTACAAAAGTTGGGGACGCTGTCGATGGTCTGAAACATCTACCTGAGGTCATTGACATCAAAATGTGAAGTATTAAACCAAGTCGTGACAAATAACGTAGGTACCGCTATATCAAGAGTACGTTCGCCTAACCAGCGTGATTGGTGTCGGGGCGCCTTCATCAAGCCAGTTGTCATGTCACACTAAAAGGAAGAGATTAAGATCGATATGAGCAAGGGAACGGAGACTCGGAGCAGGATCATCGCCAAGGCTGCACCGCTTTTCAATCGCAAGGGATACGAAGGCTGTACCATGCAGGATATTGTGGAGGCGGTCGGGTTGGAAAAGGGAAGCCTTTACGGCCATTTTCCCAATAAAGAGGCTCTTGCTGTTGCAGCCTTCGAATATGCGTGGAACGAAACCAGCAGCGCGCGAATGGCGAGGATGGATAATGTTACGAATACGATCGAGAAGCTGAAAGTCCATGTCGCAAACGTTGTGACACTCCCGTCTTTTGACGGTGGGTGCCCCCTGCTCAACGCGATTACCGACAATGATAACGGCAACCCGGCGCTCAAGAAAATGGCCCGAAAAGCTCTTAAGGAATGGCGCCTGTATCTACAAAAAATCTTTGAAGATGGTCAGGACAGAGAGGAGATAAGGGCGGCAGTTGACCCTCAAGAAGCGGCTACCCTTATAATCGCTCTGCTTGAGGGAGCGATGGCCCTAGACCGAGTAGATGGGAAATCAGGCTTTCTCAAGGGAGCCGGGAGGCACCTCAACTCCTATCTCGATACAGTAGCTCCCTAACCTATTAGTCGGCAGGGCGCTCCAAAGAGCACGAGGTAATTGCCGATCTGCCAATCGTGCCAGCGTTCCCACAAGGCTTGCCTTAGTGCGCAACGCTTCGCAGGTTTGAAGATTGTCTATGACAACTGCAGGTCAGACGGGCGTCGCCAGCGGAGGCTTCTTCCCTAAGGTCTGAGCAAGGCAGGGTGATCGGATCAGTTGACCCAGGAGCAAAGAGATGCTGAAGTAAAGTGAGTAAGCGGAACTAGGAATATAAAGAACGCCTGGCCAAGGATACAATGATATCGAACTTTTGCAATTCTGAGATTTCAAGCTGCTCACGGACGAATACTGAGTACAAAGATAGCAATCGCAATGGTTCTCACAAATCTAGAGCATTTTTTCGATGGACGAGCCGGCGGATTTTGATCGCCGCACTGGGCATCGCCTTGATGCCGTTGGCGCACGCAACGCAGCAAAATTCTCCGCTGAGCGAACCCGTCGGAGTGGAAGCGTTGATGGCCCGAATAGGGCCACCATCTGACGAGGCTGTCGACGAGTTCAAAAAAGCCGGAATGGAAGATGTCAGACCACACATGCTAACTGCCGCCGAGCGAGCTAAGATTGAGGCCGTGCTGGTTTCCCTGCCTACTCTGAACAGGCGGGTGCTCGAGAACGATATGCACCTCCTCGCGTTTGTCGACGGCATTCCGGGTGAAGGCACGGGGCTGACTTCGCAAACTGCAAAGACAGGGTTCTATGAAATTACGCTTCGCGCCAGCATTTTGGAAGAGTCGCTTTCGACTTTTCTAACAACCAAAGAGCGCAGGGTCTTCACAGACGATGGTTCCGGCATTACAGTCACGGTCGAAGGTACAGGCACCGATGCTCTGACTTACGTGCTGCTTCATGAATCCACGCATGTGATGGACAGGATTTGCGGCATCACGACGGAGCCGCGCAGCCGATTTGTTGCCGATATCTGGACGAGTCAAAGAAGGATGGTCCCCCAGCTGGCGTCTTCGGTCGCGGCGACAACGTTCTTCCGTGGAGGGCGCCCGTTTGCGGTTAGGCAGGCTGCAACCTTATACGATGCGCTTGCTCAGACTCCATTTGTGAGTTTATATGCGACGGCGTCAGCCCAAGAGGATTTTGCGGAGCTCGTTGCGTGGCATCAGGTCCTGAAGCAACATCATGGAGATCTGGTCATACAAGTGAACGATGTGAACGCAAAGACCCTGAGACGCTGGGAGCCGTTGATCTTCCCATAAGTACAGAAGCGCTTCGCGGAGGTAGACAAACTTCTTGCGCCGCACACCCACTGTGGCGGTCTGTCGTCGTTCAAGAACGGACCTGGGACAGCCTAGTCAGAATCCCGGGCACGCTCCTTCCCCACCCTCAACCAACCGATACGCGAATATTGATGCTTCACAAGGAAAGACTATTAGCCCTCTGTCTTTTCCACTCGCAAGTCATCAAGCTGAAGGCACAGTGGGTAAAAGTTGGAACCACGTTGGCAAGATATCGGTCGCAGCATCCCTGACATGCGCCATCTGAGTCGGTCAACAGCCAAGGTGACTATCTCAAGGATGTGGTGGTGGCAGGACGACCAAGACTTGCTAACATTCTCGATCGACTCTGACCACTGCATCTCGTGTCACCTCTTAACCCGATGCCTAGGCAGCGTGCTTAAAATCACGACAGTGATTCCGCGCTTTTTCGAGTTCCTGATCTATATCGACGGGCCGGATTTTGTTTCAATAAGGATACGGCCCGATGCTGTGCAGATCGATATCGCCACATATGTATGAGACGGCGGGATAAGTCAGACGCTTTTCAATGGCATCCGGGGTGTCTGTCCAGAACTGACTGGGCTGATCAAAACCAGCGAGCAAACTGCAGAGACAATCTGCTTGTTGGGCCATCGAGACGTTGGTTCTCCGGACAAACAAGCTATCGCATCTCAGTATGCCCCGACTTGATTTGTTAGAGGATAAATGTCGCGCGCGGCGAAACACTTATCTTGTGGGGCCGACTAGTTGTCAGACGGGAAACACGAGAAGTTTACTGATCTCTCGAACATTTCTAAATCGGTTCCATTCATCGGCACTAAGGACAGCAACTTGGCGTATGGAATAAATAGCGCGGACAAGTGTTTTTTTTGCAGAGGAAGATTAAATGCGATCAACCATGATAAAAACTCTACTAACATTCGCGCTCTTCGGCGCGATTGCTGCAGCGGCGGAGACCGATCTACGAGTGAAGTGGCGGGTAATTTTGTGGCTAAGGGTCACACGTTACCAGCCGGCAATTATGAACTCATTGTAGATTCAGGCTTCGTGACCATGGTCAATCAGAACGACCGTAGCAAAATAATCAGAGAGGTACTTCTCTCCGCTGATCCAGCGGAGCATTATTTCAACTTGAAATTCGAGATTTGTGCTGATGCGTATTATCTCCGGTCAATTCAGGCCGGACAGCGGATCACTGAGAATCTCGAGGCATCACGCAGCCGAGGAGCGGCAAGTTGTCCAAGTCCAACTCGCTAAGCTCGTGTCATCCTTCGATAACGACAAGAACAGATCGAACATTTTATGTCATAGGTCAGACTCGGCTGGGGTTGAATGAAAAATGGTCTCAGGGAACTCGCTCACTGTTGGGCTGAAGTTCAACCTCGGTCGGTCATCTTATACACTGCTGGACCTCGGTGACATGCCGCTCTATCCCTGCTGCACTAAGGTGTCGCCCCATAAAAAGCACTTGCTTGTGACGACGTTCGTCGTGCAACAAGTCGGCACTTCCGTCGATTCCTTCAAGTTTCGACTCTATGCCACCGCCGCGGTTATTGTCCTTCCCAAGTTGTTTCCCTTTACTGACGCCCGCTGCGGCGACTCTCCCTCTTCTGAGGCTTCGGCGATTGAGTCGCCCGAACGACCACGCTGTTCTTGCGCTCGATCAAGGGGTTGCCGACCTTCGAGGTTGGCGCATTGCCGACTACAAGGTCGCGGTTAAACTCGCTTCGCTCCTGCTGGCGCTCCGCCGGTCGGCCACGCATTGGTCTTGGGAGTCCTGCTAGCACGAGAGAATGCACCGCAGGGCAAGCGAACCTGGCTTCCCGCAGCTGGGGTGCACCTATCGGTTTCTTCTTTTCTCGTGCCACCTTTCTCACGTGCTGTCAAAAAGGCCCAGCAGCGTGCAGCTCCTAAGACGCCGCTGTCGGCTGCCGTTATTTGCCAGCGGTATCCTCGCTCTGCTCGGCTTCTATATGTGCGTCTCACGATCGTCGAGGCCTAGTCTCGCCGCCACATGTATCGACCTTAGTTTGGCGGGTTTGTTCGTGGGGGCTAAAGGTCTTTCCTTAGGTACGGGAAAGCTCCAGAGGACGGTTCGCAATAGCTTGTTCGAAGGCACGCTCGATCGCTTCGGGGGCAACGTCGAGCCCACGGCGCTTCGCGATCACTTCGCTGAAGTACGGCGCCTTCTCGAGATACGACGGGGTGCGCAGAACTTTTTGAATTGACTCGTGGAGGCTATCGATACTGATGTTATCCACTTCCAGAAACTCGCCGACTCCGTGATAAGCGATGCGGGTTGCGACGCCGGGCTGGTCATAGCTAATGGGAATGGCCACCATGGGCACGCCCTGTATGAGCGCCTCAAGCGCCGTATTGAGTCCGGCGTGCGTAATGCAGAGCGCGGAATGCTTGAGAAGCTCCATCTGAGGCGCTTTGTCGACGACGATGACGTTGGACGGGATGACACCGAGATCGGCGAGCTCGATGTTGCTGCCTTTGGCGAGGACGACTTGGATTTCGGGCATGAGTCCGACTGCCTCAGCGCGAAGATCTGCGAAGAGTCACGCTGCTCAGAATCATTGGATCGCAGAACGCCTACTCGACCGCTCAGGAGTTCCGGTCACCCATCTGCGTCCGACCTTATTTTCTGAATGGATCATGTATATGGCAGGTGCCATCCGGGATAAGAAGATCCTCCCCCTCGCATTTGGCGACGCCCGGTACGCCCCTGCCGCAGGAGAAGACCTCGGCAGAGTCATCGCCGCCATCCTCAAGGATCCAGCCCAACACGCCTGAAAGACCTATCCGCTCTATGGTCCTAAGGAACTGAGCCAGTACGAAATTGCGGACATGCTGACGCAGGTCTTGGGAAACAAAATCACCTACATCCCTATGGAGATAGAAGCGTTCAAGACTCTCTTAAAAGAGTGGATTTACGCCATACTTCCAACAGCACATGGGATACGTCTGCCAGGATTGCCTCGACGGAGTCTTCTCCGGAACCAACGACATGGTGAAGAAGCTCACCGGCCGGGATCCACTCGAGATGATGGACTACATAGTCAAGAACGAGGCGCTGTTTCGCGCGCCTGTTGCCGTACACGAATAATCTTCAAGCTTTATCTATTGGAGAAAACTATGAAGGTAATGGCAGTCGGCACATTGAAGCCTCTCTCGCAGGAACAACGACAGCAATATGAACGTCGACTCGGTCGACGAGGCGGACAAGCTTCTTAAAGGCCTGCCACTTGGGCAAGCTAATCTGTTGACCTTTGAGCTGATGCCGATCGGACCTCTGCTGCCTCTCGGTATGTTGTGACTCCAAAATCGCAATGATGCACAAAGAAGTCGTCTAGATCAGGAATGAGGATTGCAGATGACCTCCGCGCTCTTTCTCGGATTCGTGGCGTTGATGACAGCATTCGTCGTCGCGATGATTGACCGTTACATCAATCGTCGAGTCGCACTTGGCGTGCTGGCTGGCCTCGTCGTATGGTTTCTCTACGCCGGCCTGATGGCACACTTCGGCATTCTCGGGTAATTCAAAAATGCGGCGGCCGGGAATCGCTTTCATCGTGGGTCCTGTCCTTTTGTTCCTCATCTTTGTCATTGTGCGACCGTCTATTAGCGCACAGGGCATACTGGCCTTTCCGCTCTGGCTAATCCTGGGCACGCAATGCTTTCGCGTCGGCGTGGAGTTGTTCCTGCATCAGCTCTGGATCGAGGGCCTGGTACCGAAGATGCTGACGTTCGGTGGAGCCAACGTCGACATTTATATAGGACTGTCGGCACCCCTGATTGCATGGTTGTCGATACGCGAACGATGGGGGCTCAAACTTGCGGGCGCCTGGAACATCCTGGGGCTTCTCGCACTGCTAAATGTTGTCACTCGCGCCGTACTGACAGCTCCCGGACCACTCCATCTTATCCACTCCGAAATTCCCGATCGAATGATAAGTACATTTCCGTTCCTGCTCATTCCAGGATTCTTGGTACCGCTTGCCGTCGTTCTGCACTTGCTTGCAATTCGTGCCATTGGAAGTCGATTACGCACGGGGAATAGAACAAATTCGATCGATGCGTTACGAGTCCGCTCGGGCTCGGGGTCAACATCCGTTTGAAGATCCCGTAACAGTTTTACAAATCTGAGTAACCCGAATTCATTCCTTGCTTTAGCGCGCCGAGCACCGAGGTTGTAATACCGGAGGAGTGCCAGTCCATACCGATCACGGCACCATATGCCTCGAATCAGAACGGATCGCTCAGTCGCGTAAGGAACTCGGATTGCCCGTAGTTCAGGATGACCTGTTCGGCGATGGCAGTCCCCAGCTCTGTCATCCGGCTGGCGAGCCAAGGAGGCACACGTCCGCCGTGAAGTGGAAGATCGGCAGTACCTGAGCGCTTCATATCGTCGCCTCGTTGACTATTTTCGCTCTTTATTCGCTTCAAATCAAGCGACGCTCGATCGTTGTCTGCAGATCCAATCGCCGCTGTACCCGTTCCCGCAGGCTCTTTGCATCAAAAGGAGCCCGCACCTTCGTGTCGTTATCAAAGTAAACATAAATATCGCGTGCCGAAATCTTCCTGCACCGTTCCCCGCAAGCGAACCGGCCACTCGGCGCATCCTCTCCTCCCGCCCAAGCAGCGACACGGTCGGCCCAGAGATCAAGTGCTGCATCGCCGTAGCCGCTGGCGTAAAGCTGTTCCGACCCATGTAGCCTGCAATAGACGAAGTCGGTAGTCACGTCCATCAATAAGGGCCACTCCACCGTGTCGGCCACGACCGAGCAAATGCGATGTCGTCGTAGTAGTTGAATGAACTCCGGGACAGCAAAACTCTCGTGCCGAATTTCGACGCAATGCCGGATCTCCTGCTTTGCGGTTCCTCCTTCGACTGTTGTATGCGCCCGGCCATGCAACTTCGGCCCATGTGCGCCTGCGAGTTGAGCTGCTTGCTTCATCGTCCTCGGTAGCATTTTGAAGAAAGTCTCCAGCTTTACTGGATCGAATACAAACTGTGGCGGAAACTGCCATAGCACCGGGCCCAGCTTCTTCCCAAGACGCAGAACCCCTTGTGCGAAAAAGTTCGCAAGAGCTTCTTCAACGTCCCGGAGCTTTTTCATATGCGTGATGAAGCGGGATCCCTTCACCGCGAAGACAAAATCATCTGGCGTCTCTGCGGCCCATTTTGCGAAGTATTCGGGCTTCTGAAGGGAGTAGTGCGTCCCGTTGATCTCAATGGAGTTGAAGTTGTTCGCCGCGAACGTTAGCTCGCTGCGTTGCGGCAGTTTCGGCGGATAGAACACGCCCCGCCAACCAGCATAGCGCCATCCTGAAATACCAATATGAACTTTACCGGCCACTAATATGGTTTCCTTCCACCCGTTGCGGGGAACACTTCCGCGGTGACATAGCTTGCATCGTCCCACGGATCGATGCCCACGGCGATTCTCCCTTGCCATGCTGTGATGCGCTCACCGCAACAAACGTTCCAGGGTGCATTGTGCAGATACGACTGACCGCTGTACTAGGCCTTAAATCCGCAGTTGTTGATACATGAAGTTCTCTTCATCCACTATTCTAGAACTGGCCATGTACGCGGGAGTCTATCCAAATCAGGAGATCAGCATGAGCACTACCGAAAAAAAGCCAAAGAAGGCGGCAAAGAAAACAGCGGGAGGCGAGGAGAAAACACCCGCCGCGCCAGCGGTTAGGGCCACAAGTACACCAAAGTCTGGCTCTGCCAAGTCTAGCAACGAAGCAGCTTCATCAAAATCGCGCCGGGAGCCAAGTCACGAAGAGGTATCCTCGTTGGCGCATCGGTTTTTCGAGCAACGTGGAAGGCAGCACGGCTCTCACGAGCAGGATTGGTTCCGGGCTGAGCAAGAGTTAGCCGCGATTCCCTAGCGCTCAGCATGAAGCGGCTCTCTAAACTTGAGGGCCGCTGATGATTCTTAGGACGCAATTGTCGACGAGTAGTAGTTGACCCTGGCGGGTAGCTTCGACTCCTTTACCTTATATAGGAGCACACCCTCAATCATTCGTCAGCAAGCAACGCCGACTCCATCGAACCAAATACTCAATACCAATGTTGATGAGCCCGCCAACTCGTGAGAAGCGGAGTCGGCGGCCTCGATTTCCGGTGACCATTTCTCGTATGTTCCTTATGGCAACCGCGCAAGATCTAAGGCTTCGATGCAAATTTCATGCATTTTGTGGGACATCGTACGGTGCGTACGAAAGCACGAGTACCCTTCCTCCGTTCTAGTGAACCGATCTCTGACTGTTTTCGGAGCGGAGCACTGATATTCAAATCTTCGAGCCATGTGCCGTCGCTGATCTCCCCCGCGAAGAAAGTTTTCCCGCACTGAAGCCAAGCATGGACGGCAATCTTTACGTCCCGGCCGCTCGCGTACTCCTCTTTGAATCTGCTATGCCACCGCACTGTGCTGATATGAATATTGCGGGATTGAAAATCCACTGTTTTACCGAACACCAAGGCGCGACGGCGGGACTGGTCGGTCATGTATGAGCCACTGTTTTAAGGAGTAGGATATTTGCTCGAATCGAGAGGACAAAAGCATGAGGAAAGCAGAACCCGCAAAGCTGCCCGATAAAAAGACACCTCCAAAACTGATAATGAAGCGCACGAAGGACGGCGGAACGGAAATCGGTCCAATTCCACCACCGGTCCCCGAGCCGAAGATCCCGAAGAAGTGAGGCTCATGACTCACCCCGCTGCGCTATGACATACAGTCCGCCCAGAACCGCCCGATAACCTTCCTAAGCGCCAATGCTCAACGCCTTCCTCACTCGCTACTTCCTCTCTGGATATAGCGGAACAATCTGCGATGCTAAGCTCCACGGTGGAGCGGATGGGCTGAGTTCCTGTAATCTGTGAGGTTCTGATGAACCGACATATGATCTGACGGCTCAGGAACCCTTTGCTTGAGAATGCCGCTGACCCTGTTCATTTGTGCCACGCAGATTCTCAGACTCTGGTCGCTATTCCTTGTATGGCAAGTTCCGCTGATCGTTCATCAACGGATTTATGGTTGGAGAGCAATTGAATAGCTCGTGCTTCTACCACCCTCGGCATTGCGCTTCAGGACACCTTGGTGGACGAGGGCAAGGATGTCGCGAGTGGCCGTATCCTGTGAGCACTTCGCCAGCTTCGCCCACTTTGACGTCGTGAGTTTTCCCTCAAATCCGTCCAGAAGGCGATTGAGGACGAGCCTCTGGCGCTCATTGAGGGAAACGGCGGCGATGGATTCACAGAAGCGGGCTTTGACAAGTACGGTCGCGAGGGTCGTTTGCGCGCCGTTAATGGCATGACCCAGACAGTCGAGAAACCATGCCATCCAATTCGTGATGTCCATCGTGCCGCGCTGGGCCTGCTCAAGATGATCGTAGTAAGCGCGTCGTTCTTGTTGGATCTGCGCCGACATGCTGTAGAAGCGCCGTGAACTTCGTTCCGACCGAGCAAGACTCATATCTGCGATAGCGCGCGCGATGCGGCCATTGCCATCGTCGAATGGATGAATTGTTACGAACCAGAGATGGGCCAGGGAGGCTTTCACGACCCAGTCTTTTTCGTTGGCTTCGTTGAACCAGTCGAGAAAGGTCTGCATCTCGTGATTCAGCAGCTTGGCGACCGGCGCCTCGAAGTGAACATGTTGCCGGCCTACCGGACCTGAGACTACTTGCATGGGACCTTCAGCATCGTTGCGCCAATTGCCGACAGCGATCTTCTTCATTCCGCTCCGGCCGGTTGGGAAGAGCGAGGCATGCCATCCAAAGAGCCGCTCCCCAGTCAGGGGCTCGTCATATTGGCGCGTCGCATCGAGCATCATCTCGACCACACCCTCGACGTTTCGATCGACGGTCTGGAGGCCGCCGATATCCATGCCCAGTCGTCTTGCGATGGAGGACCGAACCAGTTCTTCGTTGAGCTTTTCGCCCTCGATCTCACTGCTCTTGAGAACGTCTTCCGTGAGGGTCATCAAGAGGGCCTCCTGCTGAAGCCGAAAGCCGAGATTTTCCATCCGGCCCAGTAATCGCCCCTGTTCATGGCGCACGGTAGCTAGTGGTTCAATCAGGCGTTTGCGATCCCAATCGAAGTTGGGACAGGCCTTGAGCTCATGGATGTACCTGCTCAATCTCCGCACCCCTTGCGGAGATTATAGGCCTAATCTCCGCATTAGGAAAGATTGTCTCCGCGGGACATGCGGAGATAACTTGGGCAAATCTCCGCAAAAAATCGCTAACGAACCCACGACCTCTGCCTTAAGGCAGAGGTCGTGGGCAGAGGTCTACAGGAAAGAGGTCGTGGGTTCGATAAGGGTGCAATAAGGGTTACTTTGGGTGTCTCAGGGCGCTAAAGGAGCCATCCGCTACGCCTGTTTCCAATAAGTTACGTATTTCCAGTTCACTGTCACGGCAGAGGTCGCGGGTTCGAGCCCCGGCTTCCCCCGCCATAAACCAAAGAAAATAAAAGGTTTATGGCACAGTGACAAGATTAGTTGTAGCCCGCGAGGGTGCTGAAGGGTGCTGAGAGTTTACGGCACCTTTTTTGCTGCCTTCTAATGAGTGGGCTTCCCGTCGCGAGGGTGCGGGCGAGGGTGCTGAAAGCCTGGTCTTGCCGGCCTCAATCACCATCTCCATGACTTTATTGTTGGCCTCACGTTTGGTCGCTGAGATCGCCCGTGTATAGATGTCGAGGGTGATCCGCGAGTTCGCGTGACGCACGAGTTCCTGGGCTGTCTTCAGATCCGCACCAGCCGCTCTCAGGTTCGTCGCCAGAGAGTGACGGAAGCTGTGCCATCCGATTCTCTTCCCTGTAATCTTCGCCCGGACGAGTGCGGGGCGAATGATCTTTTTCAGAATCATGTCGGGAGTCACCGGCGTTCTTCCCTCATTTCGAACTGACGGAAAGAGAAAATCGTCGTCGCCGTTGTACAGCGACTCCCTCCTCCAGGCGTCGAGACACTCGACGACTGACGTGTGCAATGGAACAGGTTTTGGGCTCGCTTCGGTCTTGGTATCCCCGAAGCGGCCCCGAACGCACGAGCGAAGGACGTTGACCTGCATCAGGAGCGTGTCGACATCTCGCCATGTAAGGGCAACAAGTTCCGACCGTCGCAAACCCGTACTCCCCGCCAAAATCACCATCGCTTTACGCGAAGTGGCAGTTCGTCCACCAAGGCTGCGAATTCGGCGGGCGTCAGTACATCTGGCTCCCGAAGCCGCATTGACGAAGCCCGAACCTTGGTGATGGGGTTGCGAAGCATCCATTCATACCGGATGGCATGGTTGAAGACCGCAGACATGATGTTCCGAATTTTGCTCCTTGTGGCCGGAGCGTATTGGAGAGAGTGTAGCCACTCTTCGACTTCCACGGTTCGAACATCTGACAACCACTTCTCACCCCACTTCGGAGCGATGTGGTTGGTCAGATAGATCGAGGTTGATGCAATCGTGGCGAATGCTTTCTTATTCTCGGTTAACTCGTGTTTGCGATAGTGGGCGATGAGTTCAGAGACCGTAAAGGGAACTCTGACCTCGACGTTGATGTTTGCGCGAAAGTCGGCCACGGCCTGCTCCGCATCCCGGCGTGAAGGAAGATCCTTCACTGTGCCGAGGTTGCGTTTCTTGCATGTGCGCTTACCGCTGGTCTCGTCATACCAGCGAAACACCCATACGTCCGGACCGCTTTTACGCTTCTGTTTCAAGAGACTTCCTTGTTGAAAACGGCTCATGCTGTTCTCCTCGCATGAGCGCTGATGACTGTCTCGATGGTACTCCCGGGCGGTCGCCGTTCCGAGCTGATTGTACGGGCTTCAACCCACTGTAGAAGCTCATGTTCTACGAAGCGCCAGAGCTTCCGTTCGCCCTCTCCCATAGGATGAGCCGGGACTTGGCCGAGACGTGCCCATCGAACTAGCGTCCGCCTATCCATGCGGAGCATTTGTGCAGCTTCGTGTGCATCGAGAAGGTAATGCGTCTGTGCCATTGGGCCACTCCAAAGCCAAGCGTCGAAATGCGTCATCATCAAGACTTCTGAGGTCTGCCGCTCAACACTCGAATTGAGCCAATGATCGTGACAAGTGTGGCTACACGTCCAATGAAAATCAGGGTGAGCGTTATTCCAACTAGGAATACGAGCTGTGCCGAGCAGCGCAATCCATAGCAAGCAGCACCGCAAACGTCCTAGAAGGCTTGGGTCCTAATTGACGATTGACTGCCGTCCATCTGCTTGCCGTCTCCCACTGATGAGTTCGAAGAACGGTCATAGCCCTCCTATGTACAAACTCGGCGGCGCGGGATTGAGCCATGCCCATTGAAGAGGTCTCCTGGTTGGTAAAGGAGAGATTGTGCCATACACCACCTTCGGACTAACCGTAAAAACTACAGGTCTAGAGCCGTGAAATTATCCGGTACAGTCTGGTAACAACTGGGAAGCATCGCTTCATGACCTGGCAATCCCGCCCGGACTATTTGCAGGAAAGTGATTCATTTCTTGTGAAGAATAGACATTGATAGTTGTAGGCTGATACCGCACGATCGCTCCAAAGCGGCGCATTCGACAAGACCACTCTCCCCATGGGGCGTACCCTCTTTAGGAGAGAGCCCTTTGTTGCTGTCGCCTATCGTTTTAGATTAACTACTAAAAGCAAGTGACCAGCCAGGCGGCTGTAGGAGAGTATGACAACAAAGCGAACGAGCGTCCTGGAACGCTATTTCTATCTCTTCATGTCGTTGTTGATTACGGTCGTTGTTGTCTACGGCTTTAGCTATACCATCAACGAAAATCTGCTCCATCCTCGTGTCCGGCCTCCGCAGATCGTTTATCTGCACTCCTTTGTCTTCTCTGCGTGGTTGCTTTTTTTCATCCTGCAATCCGCCCTTGTACGCTCGCGCAATGTGCGTCTGCATCGCACGCTGGGCTGGGTAGGCGCTGGGCTCGCGGTCTCCATCGTCGTCCTCGGCTATACGACGTCGACCGCCGTTCTGAAATTGGCGATTCAGCGCCAAGTTCCATTTCCAACCGTATCCTTCTTGATTGTTGAAGTGATGGAGTTGGTCTGCTTTGCGGTTCCATTTGCTTTGGCGATCTATTGGCGCAGGCGTCCAGATTTTCATCGCCGTCTTATGCTGATCGCCACATGTGCACTCACGGAAGCAGCTTTCGGACGCATTCCAAGTCTGCCCAACCTCTTTGCTCCAGCTGGGGTGGATGCTTTGATTCTCTTAGGCGTACTCCGAGACATGATCGTGGAACGCCGTATTCACAGGGTCTATCTCTATGCTCTCCCCACGATGATCTTCATGCAAGTCATCGCAGAGTATACGTACGCTCACCAATCAACCTGGTGGATCGAAATCGGCAACTACCTCGTACGATGATGCAGTTGACTTTTAGCTTGGCGCGATATCGCCTGGCCGCTGCGGAGCGTGAAGAGGAGGCTGACCCAGACGAGTGGTAAGGGTTACTGCGTACCCAAGCGACATCGGGAAGATCAAAGCTGCGACGAAAACTTCCCCCGTTTTGTTACTATTCCATGGTTCCGTATCGGAATCTGACGGACCGCCAATCATGTCAGGTCAGCTTGGCGGCGAACTGCTGTTGAAGCAAGCTTGCAATGTCTTGAGGGACCTCGTCGGCCAAAAAGTGTGCATGTCCGGGGAGCTGGACAAACTGATACGGCCCAGAGCAGAAGTTCGCCGTATTTACAGCCGACTCTTTCAATAAAAATGGATCCTGGCTTCCCCAGATATAGGTCACCGGCGCAGTGACAACCGTGCCATCCTCAGCCGTGAAGTTCTCGGCGCGATACCAGTTCAATGCGGCAGTCAATGCGCCAGGATCGTTCTGAAACCGACTTACAAACAACGTTGCATCCGGCACCACTCCGCCATAGGAACCGTAGAAATTGGCCAACATGAATGCTTCCCCTCCACTTCCTTGCAATACGGAAATGTAGCTAGATGCCGCCTGCTGGGGATTTCCGCTCATGTTATACGCGGCCGCGAAGGCGTTTTTATGTGGCGTCGAAAGTACTGTCGTAGAAATCAACAGCTCCGGGTGCTGCTCTGCAACAGCCCACGTTACCGAACCACCCATATCGTGACCGACGAGATGAAACTTCGTATTGTTCCCAGTTTGGGTTAAGAGCGTAGCCGCCATTCCCACAATATCGGAAACAAGATTGGCAATGGCATAGTCCGCTATTGAGTCTGGACGAGCTCCCGCTGAATAGCCTCGCTGATCGACAGCCACCGCGTAATATCCAAGCGCTCCCAGTGACTCTAGTACCGGTATCCATGCTTCCTTGAATTCTGGAAATCCATGGAGACACAATACCAGCTCACCAGTCGTTGGACCGCAGGTAATCGCGTAAAATACAAAGGGTCCAACCGGGAGAAGGAGGTTTTGTATCGTAGGTGCAGCGGCATTCAATCTTGTAGCCGCACTGGCAGATGTCGTGGAAACGGATCCGAGTCCGAGTGCGCCTGCGAACAGTCCAGTCCCTTTTAGCAATACTCTCCGATTGAACACGTGTCCTCCCAACAATCGCTAACCTTCGACCAACGAACACCAAAAACTCCACGCCTTTTGTGCAATGGCGGCTAGCCTATTAATGTCAATGTGACAAGTTGCCTTAATTTAAGGCAGGCCTTAGCTGTGAGTTTGAGGTACGGCCGCGTAGGCTTCGTACAGTATCGCCGCATTTTACGGTCTGGCCAATCTTGAAACCATTAGGCGTCGACCTGCAAAATATGCAGGTATCTCACTTTTCTCTTACCTACTCTATTGGCGCCACGTTCGATCGGCGATCATTCTCTATTGTTCACGCATTATCCAAGTACAGAGTGCCCTTGTTCGAAATAAAACCAATCGAGCTTCGTTCTTTTGAAAAACGCGCATAACGCAAATTGTCGCGCGTCTATTCACAAATCCAATCAATCCTTTCAAGCAATTCCAGGATTGTTATGTCTCGCATCATTCGAGAGGATCGCCTTGCGAAGCCTGTTGGGAACAAACATGAGCGGATGCTGAGGCCGCACGATCATTCTAAAGTGGCCGATTAGACAAGACCATCCTTCCCTATCGAGCATAAGCTTCTCAATGGTGGGTCTTCTGCAGCGTCTCGCGCCGTTGCCGCTGCAATGTGGCGGCGTGCGAGCGTCGAGGACATTACAGGCCTGATAGGTCATTATGGATGGAGAGATGCATGGGGCGGCGATTCGCACAGATTGCTTTTACTCCTCAAGTGAAGCGCAACCAAGAGATGCATGGGAGTCGGCGACAATATCAGCGTGTCGAGGACTTCGCGGAGGATGGGAACGTCCTAAGTCCTTATGAAAAGGAATTCATCATGGAGCGCGATGGATTTTACATGGCATCCGTCAGCGAGTCCGGATGGCCTTACATTCAGTATCGAGGGGGTCCAAAGGGTTTTCTGCGCATCCTTACCGACAATACGATTGGATTTGTCGATCTGAGAGGCAATAAACAATACATCAGTGTCGGGAATCTCCAGACCGATAGTCGGGTAGCGTTGTTCCTCATGGACTACGTTCGCCAACAACCGTTGAAGATACTCGGTCATGCGCGAATCGTTGAAAACACATCCGAAGCCGATGAATTGATTCGCACGTTAAAGACGGCTGAGCGTTCCGCCGTACCGGAGAGAGTGATTACGATCCAGATCGATGCCTTCGATTGGAATTGCCCTCAACACATCACACAACGCTTCACCGTCGACGAAATCCTGCAATTCCTACCTCTGGATGAACTTGCACAGATGAAAGCAGCGAAGAATCCGCCGAAGTCGAGAAGAACACCACAACAACAATCCAACTCAAAAACGAAGTGAAGGAGGTTTCCATGGATACGCCACTAGTCCCACCATTTACCTGTGAGACTGCGATCGCCAAGGTGCGCAAAGCGGAAGATGGATGGAATTCGCGCAATCCGGAGCAGGTTGCTCTCGCATATACAGTCGACAGCCTCTGGCGCAATCGAGCTGAGTTCGTGAATGGGAGAGAAGCAATCGTCGCTTTTCTCAAAAAGAAATGGAGCCACGAGCTCGACTACCGGTTGATCAAGGAGCTTTGGGCCTTTGGGGAGAACCGAATTGCCGTACGTTTCGCGTACGAATGGCGTGACGACGCCGGTCAGTGGTATCGCTCGTATGGAAATGAAAACTGGGAGTACACCGAGCAGGGCATCATGCGTCACCGCCACGCCTCCATCAATGATCTGCCGATCAAGGAAGACGACCGGCTCCACCAGTGGCCTCTTGGTCGACGTCCCGACGATCATCCGGGACTTTCGCAGCTAGGTCTCTAGCGATGAACTTACCTCTTTTGGTCTCTTCGCCACGTCGCGGGCGTCGCCCCCACTGCTCTTCGGAATGCTTTGGTCAGATGGCTCTGATCGGCAAAACCGACTTGGATCGCGATCTCCGAGAGCGGCGTGTTTGTGTTCGCTAGCAGTTGTTCAGCAGCTGCAATACGGCGTCGCAGAGCCCACGAATAAGGTGGTATACCCGTGGAAATCCGGAATGCACGTGCGAAACGTGATTGCGAGAGCCGCGTCAGCTTCGCCAGCTCTGCCAGGCTAATGTCTTGTCGGAAATATTCTTCGATATAGGACTTCGCGAGCCTTAGTTGCCACGGCACAAGGCCGCTTTCGTTTGAGGTTGCCTCTCGACTCAACTCCTTGTGAGTCGCTGCGAGAAAGGCAGTCACAAGACTATCCCCATATAGTGTGTCCTCCGCTCCCGCCAGACATGCGTTTGAAAGCAAATCGGCGCAGGTTGTGATTCGCTCGTCGTGACGCGGGTCGCTCGGGCGGTTGATCCGCTTTAAATCAAGATCATCGCCGAGAATCCGTTCGAGCTGCTGAAGGTCAAATTGCACCTCGAGATATCTTAGGGCTCGAACCTTCTCTGCCCAACTCCAATAGGTCACGTTGGGCGGAATCCAGAAGAAGAACCCCGGTCGCTGACTCGCCATAGGAAGCGGTTTTTTGGGATCGAGCCTTGGGCTAAGTCTGCCTCCCGCACGCCCCAATAATGTAACTACTTTGAAAGTATTGCAGGAGAGATCCAGGCACGAGAGCTCTGCGGTTGGAAGACAGTGGTTGTAGCGGATGCTGACCTCGTTCCACGTACGATTGAGCATGTAATACTCCCGATCTCCGATCAGCTCATGGCTGGTGTCAATGCTCTTCGGGATTCGTGAAATCACGCTCATCGTCTTCTTATTCCATCCGCATACTCTGCTCTCGAAGATTGGCTTCCCTGAGCCGTTTTCCATCGATCTCCGAGTTTAGACCCCCTGGCAATCTCAATTACCAATTATTGCACGTTTCTGCCTGTTGCTGCATGTTCTTGCCTGGGATAGAGTTATGGTATGGCCCAAATGGACCTCATGGCCGCCGAACGTCAGGCCGCGATTCTTGAGCGGGTACGCCGAAACGGCCGTGTCCTGGCCAACGAACTTGCGATCGAATTCGAGACCTCGGAGGACACGATTCGGCGCGCTCTTCGTGAACTAGCAGAACGAGGGCTCTGCAAACGCGTCTACGGTGGTGCCTTAGCAATTTCGACAGGTTCCGAAGCAATCGCGGTGCGAAATGCAGAGAATACGGATCGGAAAGCCGCATTAGGAACGGCACTGGCAGGACTAGTGACAAAAGGACAATTTGTATTCATCGATGGCGGCACAACGAATCTGGCTGCTGCCCGTAAGATCCCTAAACACTTCGGCTTGACGGTGGCGACACAAGACCCAGCCATCGCCGCAGTTCTCGCTACGCGAGAGGATGTCACACTGATCTTGATCGGTGGACAGATAAAGCCTCACCTCGGTTCCGCCGTGGGAGTTGAGGCGACACGACAGATGATGGATCTTCGGCCTGACCTGTTGCTTTTGGGACTATGTGCGATGGACCCCAAAACTGGAGTATGGGCTTTCGATGCCGAAGACGCTGCGTTTAAGCAGTGTCTGGTAAAAAACTCGCGGCAGACGGTGACGGCCGCCTTGAATGAAAAGCTCGATGCGTCAGCCCCCTTTCGTGTCTGCCCGGTTAAATCGATTACGGTATTGATCGTCGAGCCGGATGCACCACGAGGAGCGATCAAACCTTTCGTTGACCGTGGGATTCACGTAAAAAAAGCCAAGCGACTAGGCTGAGCGCAACCCAAGCGACCAAAATAGTTATTCTCTGGCGAACTAAGGGTGGTGAGCCTCATAGAGTCCGGTATAGCGCGCTTTCGAAATGATCTTTGCTTCTCTACGGTACGTCTCAAATTCCATCCTGCACTGTCCCCTTTCGATCATTGAATTCAAAAGCAAGAATCGGAGTGTGGCGTTCTAAGAACGTCGCTAAAGTTGGTTATGTAAGCAGAAAGGAACCTCCGATGAGCAAGGCAGCGACAAACCTTGAACTCGCAAACAGTACTCAGCAGGATCCACGATGGCACTCCGTGGTCGATCGTGACTCCAAGGCTGACGGAAAATTTTTCTATTCGGTCAAAACAACCGGAGTGTACTGTCGCCCTTCCTGTGGTGCTCGCCTTGCTCGCCCCGAAAACGTGCAGTATCACTTATCGTGCGAAGACGCGGAAAAAGCTGGATTTCGAGCATGCAAACGCTGCAAGCCAGATCGGATAGGGTTGGCTGCAGAGAACTCACTCAAGATCGCCAAAGTATGTCGTTTGATCGAGAGGTCCGAACAGGTGCTGACGCTGAAACATCTTGCGAAACAGGCTGAGATGAGCCCGTTTCATTTTCACCGAACCTTCAAGTCAATAACCGGACTTACACCCACGGCCTATGCGAAGGCGCACAGGAATCAACGGGTGCGAGCCTCATTAGAGAGGAGTACCACCGTGACAGACGCTATTTATGACGCAGGTTTTAATTCAAGCGGTCGTTTTTACGAGACTACAAACCGCGTCCTCGGGATGACGCCGACCAAGTTTCGTGAAGGTGGATCCGACACAGACATTTTTTTCGCGATCGGCAAAGCTTCGTTGGGCTCGATCCTGGTGGCCCAAAGCAACAAAGGTGTTTGTTCGATTCTGATGGGGGAGGATCCGGAAGCCCTAAGAAGGCCTACCCAGCCAATATTCCAAAGGCGCAACAGGCGCTCTTCGACTGTGCAAGCCAAAACAGACTAGCCCGTCGCGGAGAGTACGATCCGCCCCTGGACGCTGACTGATATATCCCCCAACTTTGGGGTGGTCCCAACCATCTCAGCGATCTTTCCAAGACAAAGGCGATTGTGCCAGGATTTATGAGGATTTTCCATGGATTCAAGGAGTCAGGAAGCTCACGTTACGTCGACGGCCGTTCAGACCACGCCTGAAGTCTCGCCTGAAAAGTACGATCTTGTCATCATAGGCAGTGGTACGGGAGCCAAACTTTCCGCATGGACGCTTGGCAAGCTGGGATGGCGCATTGCAGTCATTGAACGTCAGTACATCGGAGGTGCCTGTAACAACATTGCTTGTCTTCCTTCAAAGAACCTGATTTACACAGCGCAGATATCTTCGTATGCGCATCGGCTCAAGGAATTCGGGATGGAGGCCACAAACCTCACAGTTAATATGTCCGGAGTCCGCGAACGAAAACGGCAGATGGTCAATGGCGAGATCGAAGGGGACTCGAATCTGTTTCGCTTGACAGGAGGTGAGCTCATCCTAGGAGTCGGGCGCATGGTCGGTCCGAAGCTGGTAGAAGTCATCACTAATGACGGCAAGAAGCGCCTTCTCGAGGGAACTCAAATATTGATCGGTACGGGTAGCCGCGCTGTCATCGATGAGACGCCTGGGTTACGGGAATCGAATCCCCTAACCCACATTGAAGCACTCGAGTTGGGCATTATTCCAGATCATCTCGTGATTCTTGGAGCTGGTTATGTTGGGTTGGAATTTGCACAGGCTATGAGACGCCTCGGCAGCAGAGTTACCCTCATCGATCGGGGCGAGCGGATCTTGAAGCAGGAAGACCCGGACGTCAGTGAGGCAGTCCTTGATCTGCTGCGCTACGAGGGTATCGAATTGCTTCTTGAGGCGACAGTTGCCTATGTCTCCGGTGAATCAGGGAAACAGGTGTCTCTCACGATCGATCAGAGCGGCAGACAAGTAACCCTCAATGCGACTCACATCTTAGTTACGACGAAGAGGATCCCAAACACAGACGGACTTGGACTGGACTCGGCAGGCGTCGAGACCAATGCGGAGGGATACATCCGGGTCAACGAACACCTTCAGACGACGGCCTCCGGCGTCTGGGCAGTGGGCGATGTTGCCGGAACCCCAAAGTTCACTCACGCGGCCTTCCACGACTTTCAGGTATTCACGGACAACGTCAGCGGCGGCCACAAGAGTACCGAAGGAAGACTGATTCCTTTCTGTCTCTTTCTTGATCCGGAGCTGGCCCGTGTCGGATTGAATGAGACGGAAGCCAAGGCCCGCGGTATCAAGTATCGTCTTTTCAAATTGCCGATAGGTGTCGTACTTCGCGCACGAGCAACGATGGAGAAACGAGGGTTCATGAAGGCCCTGGTGGCACCCGACTCCGGTAAGATTATCGGCTTTCTGTCGTTCGGTGCCAACGCAGGCGAAGTCATGGCAGCGGTACAGATGGCAATGATTGCTGGACTTCCCTACATCGCGCTTACGGATGCCATTCTTACCCATCCGACGATGGCAGAAGGGCTGAAGTTCCTATTCTTGTCGCAGCTGACCGGTAGCGAAATAACGTAGATCATGTCGTCGCCAGATTCGCAAGGGTCATCGCTTCTATCAGACTATCCAGCTGTCTAGCCATTCACGCGGCAGGCTAGGCTTGAAGACCCACCCTGTCCCGATGTTTAGTAGGTAATAGATTGTTCCAGTTCCTCGAGTGACAGCGGGGTAGCATGACGCTCGAACCGGGCGAGGAGTTGCTGCTCATCGAGTGTGCGTTCTGCCAATAGATAGTCGGCGAGATGATCAATTGCAGCTTCGTCCACTCTGATGAATCGCGAAGCGAGCTTGTAGCCGACATGAGCAAATGGGTTGGTGTCTCTGAGACTGGGAACAAGCCCCCACTGCACTGCAGCTTCACGCGCCTCCTGCGCGCTCGTCATGTCGGAGTTCAGTGCTTCGAGATCGACTCCGATAGCGGTTCCGTCTGTTTCTGATCAACGATCGTACCGACATAGACGAAAGCAAAGCCTCGTTGTATCAGCTTCATATCGTTCCGATAAGGCTCCCTCGCCTGCGTCCAGTCACAAGTGATTCCGCTTGTTGGTTCGCCCGCGTCGACTACGGCAATGCGTTCAACGCGGAAGTTCGCACGCAGAGCGACCAGGGCGCGTGCAGCAAGATGTCTGGCAATCTGTTTATGTTGATCGATATCGTTCATATTGACTCCGTTCTGGTTCGTTATTGCTACTGCTGTCTCGGATAGGATGCCGCTGATCTGGCGAATATGTTTGTGATACTCTCGCTCACATGAGTGCCAGCGACGACAAGATCATCATCCGCAAAACGATACTAGCCCTCCAGTCACAGATCGCAGATCTCGACATTGAAATTGACGAAGAAGGTAGCGGAAATTCGACTACTCTTCAAAAAGTAGAGGCCATCTTGCAGGATGCCGTGAAACACCTCGAAGATGAATTCGCCAAACTAAGCTGACTGGCCGGTAAGAGTGCAGCCTCCTGTTTGCTTCCAACAATATCCTCCGCCCCTTGTTAGAGCTCGCTCGGGATGCGTTGAAATGATTGCCTGCGATCCAGTCGAACGACCAGAGGCCGCTCTGAAACGTCATTTCAGAGCGCCCTCGGAACACCTTTGGTCGTCCGTACACGCCTTTATCGCAGGATCTTTCGCGTCGATCTTATATCTTGGCTGATTCGAAGAAACTACGCATTGCTTCCGCAATCTCCACAACATGCGTTTCGAGCGCGAAGTGTCCTGCGTCAACAAATTGAACTGTGGCCTTTGGAAGGTCCTTCTTAAAGGCTTCTGCCCCTGCAGGTATAAAGAAAGGGTCGTTCTTGCCCCAGACTGCAAGGAACGGAGGCTGATGTGTCCGGAAGTACTCGTGGAACTTCGGATAAATCGTTACATTATTGCGGTAGTCGAAATGAAGATCTAGCTGGATGTCGATATTCCCAGGACGCTCAACGAGCGCGATGTCGAGGGTGTAGCTCTCTGGCGAGACCCGGTCTGGCTCAGGCATACCGGTAAAGTACTGAAATCGAATTCCGTCCGCCCCAAGAAACCCTCGAATCACGTCGCGATTCTCAGCCGTGTCTTCTTTCCACCACTTCTTAAGAGGTGCCCATGGCTCGCCCAGGCCTTCCTCATATGCATTTCCGTTTTGCGAAACGATCGCGGATACTCGCTCGGGACGTGAGAGTGCCAGACGAAGTCCGGTAGGCGCGCCAAAGTCGAAGATGTAGAGAGCATATCGCTGCAAGTTGAGCGCATCTGTAAACGCTTCGATTGTCTTCGCGAGGGAGTCGAACGTATAGGTGTACTTTCTCTCGGCTGGTACTTCGGTGAATCCGAAACCGGGAAGATCCGGAGCGATCACCCTGTACTTGTCCGCAAGACGGAGGATCAATTCCTTGAATTGAAATGAGGACGTTGGAAATCCGTGAAGCAGCAAAACGACCGGGCCATCAGCCGGCCCCGCTTCACGATAGAAAACGGAAACGCCGTCCGCTGACACCCGGCGCAGGGATGTGTGAGGGATCATGCTCTTGGAAGTTGACATAGTAGAAAGCCCCAATCGAAAGTATGTTGTGCAATACGGTATGAATTGCCCAGATAAGAGCCTGGAATAGGTGCGCGGGTTACAAAATCTTTGAGTTGATCCGAAGCAGTCCCAGAGAGACTCGACAGTTTCGGGATCTGGTTTTTGAATCTTGAAGCGATTCTGGTCATTCCATGTCCGAGAGCTAACGTGAAAATTCGCAAATAAAATGTAACCCCGCATCCAACGTGGAGCTCTCATCTCGGACAAAAGATTCAGTAATCGGTGACGGAAGTCTGTGCCCATGAGAAAGGGAGTTACGCGCCGGAACCTGGATATTCAGTCCACGATGGGAGCACGAATGATAGGGAAACTTGCAATTGGATGTGCATTGTCGCTCGCGATTGGAGCGATGTGCCGCTGGGTCGATATTCCATTACCTAGTCCGCCAAAGATTCAAGGGGCGCTTCTCGTCGTAGCCATGACCCTCGGCTATCTTGCCACTGATTGGGTCATTTCCAGAAAGATCCTCTCCAAAGGGGCCGCGACAACGCAATCCCTTTGTGGCGGGCCGACGGGAGTTTCCTGTGCGCCGAAACAACCGCAAGAGCAGTAGTTTTTGCGTTGACCATAACCAACAGCATCCACCGGAGAAGCCTAATGACGACCACTGCCACACCATCATCCCCAACCAAGTCTTATCCCGTCCACTACAAGACCGTAGCCATAGATGAGCAGGAGGTTTTCTACCGTGAAGCAGGATCACCCGATGCTCCGGTGATGCTCCTTCTGCACGGATTTCCAACCTCCTCGAACATGTTTCGGAACCTGATTGCGAAACTCTCCCCGAACTTCCATGTAATTGCGCCCGATTACGTCGGATACGGACTCAGCAGCATGCCTGATCCGAAGAAATTCGCTTACACCTTCGAAAACCAAACTAACTTTGTCGAGAAGCTTGTAAAGCATCTTGGACTCACAAAGTTCTTCATGTACGTTATGGACTACGGCGCTCCAATCGGCTATCGGCTTGCATTGCGCCATCCTGAAAAGGTCGCGGGCTTCGTCATTCAGAACGGGAACGCCTATGACGGTGGTCTTCTAGAATTTTGGGACCCCATCAAGAAGTATTGGAACGATCATTCCCCCGAGAGCGAAGCTGGTATTGCGCATCTCGTCAAACTGGACGCGACGAAATGGCAATACCAGAATGGCGTCTCCGATACTTCCCTACTCGATCCAACGGCCTGGATACTGGATCAATACGGACTTGATCGGCCCGACAACGACAGAGTTCAACTCGACATGTTTTACGACTATAGGACGAACGTTCCTCTTTACCCCCAGTTTCAGGAGTTCTTTCGCAAATACCAACCCCCGACATTGATCGTCTGGGGGGAGAAGGATTTCATCTTCCCGCCGCCGGGTGCCGAAGCCTATAAGCAGGACCTGAAGAACCTTGAGACGTATATGCTCCCCACCGGGCATTTCGCGCTTGAGACGCACTGCGACGAGATCGCGGACCACATCAACCGCTACTTTCACAAGTAGGCGTAACCCGACGATATGGCCGCAATTGCTCGGCCCACAACGTTCTGAGAAGACATACTTCTTTGAGCGCCTTCATCCGGAGGCGCTCGAAGAAGCCTCACAAATCCAACTCGATATCTGAAGTCGGACACGCGCAGCAGATAAGAGCCCGATCAGAGGAGGGTGGATCGATTGGCTCCGGCGAATACTTCAACTCGCCACTAATGACGCCACTCTCGCAGTTATGACAGACTCCCGAACGGCAAGACCACCGCACAGGAACGTCACATGCTTCCGCTGCCTCAAGCAGATTATGAAACTGCGCAGCCCAATGAAAGGAAACGCCACTCTTGACGAAAGTTACGAGTGGACCGGATTCCCCCGGGTCTTGAGGTGGATGGTTTGGAGTGCGCGGACTGACCGGCTGGTGCGGCAGATGGCCCGAAGGCTTCGACGTGGACATCAGAGTTCGCAATGCCGCATACGAGAAGGAGTTCTGAAAGACTCGTGAGATAAGCACCAGGTCCGCACATGTAAAAAGCAGCGTTCTTCGGCACCCCGAGCCTCTCGAGCATCGACATATCAAGATGGCCCAGTTCTTCGAAATCGCGTCCCTGGAGTTCTTCACCGGTTGGCCGACTAAAGATCCGGGCAAAATGCACCCGTGTGATGCCGGCGATGAGATCGGAGACCTCCTTCGCGAAGGGATAGTGACTGGAATTCTGTGCCGAATGAATCCACCAGATCTCCCGTGACATTCGAGAGAGGTTCGAGACCGCCGAATGCAGCATCGCCAGCATTGGCGTAATCCCAACGCCCGCGCTTAAAAGGACGAGTGGATTCGATTCTTCGACGAGGACAAATGTTCCCCTTGGTGCACTTGCTTCGATCAGATCGCCAGTTTTCACGCTCTGGTGCAAATACCCGCTCGCCACTCCCTGTTTTTCGCGCTTTACTCCGATTCGATAGATTGGGTCGCCCACTGCTCCGCTTAAGGAGTACATACGGGTGATAGGTGAGCTCGATGCAGTGATCCGCAACTTCACTGCGATGTGTTGTCCGGGAAAGAAATCGGGAACGTGGGTACCATCTTCCATTGCCAGTTCAAAGGAACGAACGTCTTCACTCTCCTGTTTCACCGCTTGCACTCGTAACTTACGAAACCCAGTCCAGGCTGGAGGAGCAAGAGGCTGCGCGACCAGATCCGCATTCCCCGATGTTTCACCTGAGGCAGCGGAATTCAACAGATCCTTGAACGAATTCTGCCATCCCTGGCTCAACGAAGGGATACTGAGGGCCTTCGCGAGGGAAACAGCCGGATGGTCTGCGGTGTAGAGAAGTGAGTCGATCTCGGCCACTGTCATTCGCTCGGGGCCGTCCAAAATCTTCTTAATCAAATCTCCGGCCTCGATTATCCCCTCTTCAATTACGCGGAAGTAGAAACCCGGACGCCGATGCGCTACCAAGAGTGCGGGCATCCGAGACTCATTCATCCGGATGCCGACTTTGTAACAGGTGACCCTGGGCTGTGTAATCTCAAAAACGGCACCTCCGATGCGAAACCGGTCACCAATACAGACTTCGTTGTCTGCCAAACCGTCGACGGTGAGATTCTCTCCGAACTGGCCGAACACGAAATCGCTCCGTTCCAAATGAGCTTCCCAATAACGGTAGGATTCGAGTTGATAGACCATTAAGGCGCGATGTTCTCCACCATGCCCTACCAGATCCGCTTGTCCATCTCCTTCAAGTCCGTGCTTTCCCGCAAAGACACGCCCACTGACGGCAACTTTCCAAATTCCCGTCCTGACTATCTTGCCTCCCCACTCCACATCGCGAGGAAGACCAGCGTTGATTGATACCAGCTTCATCGCATGTATTACCTTCCAACAGGTTTGCGGCAGATAGCTTAGCGTTCTTATCGCGATGAACGCTACCCGTAAACCAAGAGTTTTGAGGACGCCCGCATTACGAGTCCATTTTTCATCGAGGTCACACTCAGAAGCCGTGAGCGCGCAAATGGACTGCCCTCTGCTTCGCTGCTGAAGCTCTCCAATGTGCTTAGCTGGCTATCTTCCATGCCGGTCGAATGAAATGGCACGTGTAACCGTTGGGATGACGCTCGAGATAGTCCTGATGTTCTGGCTCCGCTTCCCAAAAGGGCCCCGCTGGAGCGATCTCGGTGACGATCTTGCCCGGCCAGATTCCAGAGGCTTCAATGTCTGAGATCGTCTTCTCCGCGATCTGCCGTTGTTCCTCATTGCGATAGAAGATGGCAGATCGATAGCTGGCTCCCTGATCGTTGCCCTGCCTGTACGGCGTCGTCGGATCGTGGATCTGGAAGAAGAATTCAAGGACGTTCCGATAGGTTAGCTTTTGGGGATCAAAAATGATCTCAATGGCTTCCGCGTGGGTGCCATGGTTGCCATAGGTCGCGTTAGCAACATCTCCTCCGGTATATCCCACCCGCGTCGAGATGACTCCAGAGTAACGACGGAGCAGATCCTGCATCCCCCAAAAACAACCTCCGGCCAAAATTGCGGTCTCATTAGCTTGATTCATGTTTAGACTTTCCCTTCGGATGATTCGAATAGCTTGTTGAACTTTCCGTAACCCTCGCTCTCGAGCTCGTCGAGGGGGATAAAACGAAGAGAAGCGGAGTTGATGCAATACCTCAATCCACCGGCTTCTCGGGGCCCATCAGGGAAAACATGTCCGAGGTGGCTGTCCCCGTGAGTTGAGCGCACTTCAGTGCGCGCCATCCCCAGACTTGTATCCGTATTTTCGATGACATGATCGGAATCGATAGGTTTTGTGAAGCTCGGCCATCCGGAATGGCTTTCAAACTTGTCGGTCGAGGCAAAGAGTGGCTCGCCAGATACAACATCCACGTAGATGCCAGGCTTCTTGTTATCCCAATATTCGTTCTCGAATGGGCGTTCCGTACCATCACGCTGCGTGACACGATACTGTTCCGGAGACAATTTGGACAGGGCGTCTGGATTCTTCTGATATTCGGGCATATTTTCCTTTCTCTAACGGTTGATCTATCTTGAAATGGCTCGAAGCACGATCCGCAATCGAGGTCTTGACAAGTTCACAGTTCTAAGCTCACGAGGCGAGTAAACGTTCAAGGGCATTTGGATTGTGTCTCGAAGCGTTCCGGTTCACAAATCTAAAGATTCAGTACATTTGCTGTAGTTTTCATCGGACCCTTCCTGATACCGACCTAAAGAATATTGATTGCGCGAGCCGCAAGTAGTGCCACCGTGGTGAAAGAAATCAGAGCCTGAATCATCACCAAAGTCTTTGCCCAACGCGAGAGAATGGGCGAATCGCTGGGCGAAAATGCTGTACTTACGTTGAACGCGAGAAACAAATAATCGATAAAACCTGGACTCCACTGATCCTCGCCCATATCTCGCTTTGCGTCCCGATCGAGCGTCATCTGCGGAAACAGGAAAGCCCCATCGGTGTGAACACCACGCATCTCGCGTTCGCGAGGGCCACCCGCATCGAGGCGCCAATACCAGGATGCGAAGACAAGGATATTAGCTATCCAGAGAGCAGCAGCGGAACGAAGCATCTCCTGAGGAGCGATTTTGCGATCTGGAATTGTCGTGATCAGCAAGGATAGGGACCAGATCATGTCGGCCGTGACGATCGAGGTCACTAAGTGGCCAAGGATTCTGTTGAGAACGTCCAGACCTCCGTAATGAGCCCAAACGATAGGAACAACCAACAATCCGACCACCACAAGGAGCACCCAATTTGGACCAAACGAAAAGGCCCTGGGTAAGATCAGACGCAACCCGCCCACTGAAAGGAGAGCAATAGATGCAGGCCATCGAGGCTCCAATCGGTTCACGGTGGATGTCATACGTGGACTCATGCAAGTTCGCCAAGACAGACTCGAAGATAGTGACTACATCTCAAGCAAACCTCTACGGACCGCCAACGTTACAGCATGCGTCCGGTCTCTCGCCTGAAGCTTGTCCGCGATGTTTTTGATATGGAAGTTGACTGTCGTCTCCGAAATACCCAACTGACTTCCTATCTCTTTGTTTTTCGTGCCATCCCGGATGAGCGACAGCACTTCGGTCTCGCGGAGAGTGAGTTCTTCCTTTCCCCAATGTTCAGCCACCATACCGGCAACCTCGGGAGGGATATATTTCTTCCCTTTCGAGACGGTTCGGATGCTCTTGATCAACTCATCTTTAGATGTGTTCTTCAGGACATAACCAGCGGCTCCGGCCCGTAGCGCACGTTGAATCTCGATGTCTCCTCGTGAAGTTGTCACGATGATAATGCGACTGTCGCGGGATAGCTTACGGATCGCGAGCAGAGTTTCTGTACCGTTCGTACCTGGAAGCCTCTGGTTCATGAGAACAACATCTGGCTTGAGACGCCTGTATTCACTGAGTGCCCCATCAGCTGTTTCTGCCTGGGCAACCAGTTCCATATCCGGTTGAGAGGATATAAGCGTTTCGAGACCACTCCGAAAGATGGGGTGGTCCTCAACCGTCATGACTCGAATTGGCTTCTTGCGGTCATCAAGTTGTTGCATCATATTCGTGAATCACGAACCGCTTTCTAATTGTCTACGCCAACCCTGTCCTCGTTCACAGTGGGGGACATGGCATCGAAGCTAGAAGCTGCTTCTTGTATCTGCCGGCAGAGAATAAGCAGCCCTTAGGGAATCAGCTAAGGTCCAGATCGCGGCGCCAAGCAAAACAAAATCTTTAATCAAAAACTCGCCGACGCCACCGGACAGAGCTGGAAATCCGCCAAGGCTTGGTTCCCAACCTGGTGTCGTGAGGATGAAGGAAAGCGTTGTCAGAAACATGCATATGGCACCCAGGCTTCCAAGTGCCGAAGCGCGTGGGAACCATGGTCTTACCGCGAGCAGCGCAACAATGATGAGTTCTGTCGCCCCAATAATCATCGTAAAGTGATCCAAGCTCCAGATGCTGTACCCCCAACTCAGAAGGGGGCTGTGGGCAATCAATGGCTGGATTCCAACCGCCTCGTAGTGCGTGATTTTCACGCACCAATCCACCCGATCGCGACAACAAGTCCATAGCGTAGGAGCAACTTGGCAATCAATTCGAATCGAGCTACTCTGCGCGCCATGACGTACGATTCTGAAGCTGATGTATTCATTGAGGTCCTTTCGTCTGGGAGAGCCATATCTAGCCGCCATCTTATTCTTGATCCGAAGAATGCCAGTTCGGTATGAGCCGAGTAAGCCCCTTCTCTCCTTTCGTATTCTGCCGACTGCTCATGGCAGACGTCTTCCGAAAAAGTGCAGTAATCAACCTGCAGTTTCTTTAGGATTCATTGAGGGTCTAGCGAGGACGATTGAGCGAGGAGACAGATCAACGTAGGATACACCTGCATAAAAACACAGGTCCAAACCTGCAAGAAGTTCGATCTACGATCTTTAGGCTTGAAGTTAAATAGAAGGAGGAATCCGTCATCTTTGCGTAGATGATGACGTCACAGTCAGGTAGAAGACTCATCTGACTACTACACGCCTAAGTCGCGCTGATGAATCCTGAGGTTCATCAGCGAAAACACAAGTCCCAGGTACCTTTATGGCTGAAACGATGGAAGCAACGAAGGGAAGATTTGAAATCGAACGAGATGGCGGCATCTCATATCTCGCCTACGAAACCGACGGAGAAGGATGGATATCCCTTCTCCATACGGAAGTTCCTCCAGTACTCCGCGGTCATGGCATAGCCAATGAGCTTGCTCAGATGGGACTCGAATATGCAAAGGCCCATAAACTTAAAGTGGATATCGTCTGCCCTATTGTCTTCCATTTCCTCACCAAGAATCCCGAGTACAGGCCTCTGGTAGGGAGACGTGGCTATCAACCAGCCAAGCCCCAGTCGGCGTGAGTACTACCGGAACGATGATTGATGTCACATCAGCCGTAGCATTTGCGGTGGCCGCGCGGCCTCAATGTACCTCAGAACGGCATGCCATACGCTGATGTCTTCACATATGCAGCAGACCTCTTCGTAGTGCCACCGTTACCGCATGGGTCCTGTCGTTTGCCTCGAGCTTATCGACTACATTTTTGATGTGAAAACTCACGGTTGTTTCGGAGATTCCGAGGTCACTGGCAATTTGTTTGTTGCGCAGGCCAATGCCAATAAGCCTAAGAACATCCAGTTCACGAGCCGTCAGGCTCTCATGTCCCATGTGTTCCGCCAATCTGGTCGCAATATTTGCAGGAATGCATCTTCGGCCACTGTGCACCTTGCGAATAATATCGAGCAGCTCGTTCTTCGCAACACTCTTCAGCACGTAAGCGAGAGCACCTGCTCGTAGGGCCTGTTGGATCTCTATGTCTCCATCGAAGGTCGCAAGCATGATGATCTTTGCTTTTGGAAATTCGCCGCGAATGGTGGACATTGTTTCGATTCCAGAGCAGCTCGGCAGACGAGGATCGATGAGCGTTACATCTGGCTGATGTCGACGATACTCCGCAATCGCCTCAGCCGAGTCGGAAGCCTGAGCAACGTTCAACATGTCCGGCTGCGTCGCGATGATCATTCCCAAACCTTCCCGATATACGGGCATGTCATCGACCGTAAGGATTCTGATTTGTCCCGACATCATGCCACCCCCCCTTCTTGATTCCTACCGCTCGTCCAACCTCCTAGACCTGCACAAATTGCAGTGTGATACCTAATGATTTTCAGGTGTGCCGGTTCCTGATCTCAGCGCACACTCAGAAAGTGTTCCTAACCAATTCGCTTGGATCGTTGCTGAACCGGTTTGACGAACGGAGTAACAAGCAGTGCCAACTCAGAGTTTAGTGGAGATAAATACGCTCCGGAGTAACTGACCATGACGCCACAGCAAAAACAGACCAAACGGCAATTTGAGACAAAAACGGAGAAGCGCGACTCAGCTATATCCCTTGAATCGTCGAAACCAAAGATCACGAGATGTCAATCCAGTTATCACTATGAGAGTAAGCATGTGCATTGAAACACCCACGGTAAGCGATGAAATCAGACTCATTTCGCTTATCGTTTCCGGTGAGACGAATCTCTTCTATGATCTGATTCGCCCCCATGAACACCGGCTTCGCCGCGTGGCGCTCGCAGTAGTCAGGAATGAGACAGATGCAGAAGATGTAGTTCAGGAAACGCTCGTGAAGGCGTTTCAGAATCTGAGCGGTTTTCGAGCGGACTCGAGGTTGAGTACCTGGCTCATCAGCATTACGCTCAACGAGGCAAAGGGTCATTTACGCCGTCGCGGACTTCTTGCGTTCGAACCAATCGAAGCCTATTGCGAGCGGTTTTCGAGTGTCAGAGATGAAGCGTCCAACCCGTATTACATGGCCGAGCAAAGCCAGACCAGGGAGATTGTTTCGCGAGCGCTCTCAGGGCTTCATCCTCGCTATCGTAATATTTACTTCCTGCGCGAAGTTCACGAGCTCTCGACGCAAAAGGCCGCTGAACAATTGGGCATATCCCTTTCCGTAGCGAAGACTCGGCTTCACCGTGCACGCCATCTCCTTCAGGAACGTTTGGAAGTGATGATGAATCTCCCGGTGACACGGAGAGTTCATCCGTCCTCGATCTCCGCTCCTGACGCTCAACCCTCTAGTTCTGCAGCAAACCGATGTGAGATAGTTCCATGCGATGCCCCGGACAAGGAAGAGCGCGATACCGTTGCATCCGAAGCGTGCCGCAACCATCAAATCGGGGTTAAGGACTGCCTGCACGCTCCGATCATGAGTGATATCGGATTTCAAACAATACGAACAGCTTTTTCGAGGGATACAGCACATGTCTGATACGGAACGGATGATTCTTTCAGCGCTTCAATCGTGGAGCTAGGTTATTGCTCGTCTTGGTCAGAGGCTGCTCGCTGAAGTCGCGAAGATTGCAAAACGTTCTCAATCCCAGTTCGCCCGCGCATTTCGTGACTCGACCGGTATGCCGCCTTATCGATACATCCTTCAGGCACGTATTCAACGAGCTCAACAAATGCTTTAAATAACGAATCTCACTATCTCCGAGATGGCCATAAGCGTAGGCTTCGCGGACCAGAGTCACTTCACCAGAGCATTTCGCCAATTCGTTGGAGCGATGCCAAAGAGGTGGCGACAGGACTGTCAGCGTTAAAACGAAGTCAATGCCCTTTATATGGCTAACTGTGACCTCCTTGTTCACTTTGCAATGGTGCAAATTGTCCCTGTAAATGGAATATTTTGTAACGTTGAGTCGGCCCGCAACTCCAATCTGCGTCTCGGCTGTCTGGTGAAGCCGCGAACAAAAGAGATTTGCCTTCTGGGCGAGGAGATGGGAACCAATATGCGCATTGAATACGATCCTTCTGTTTCATCGAAAACGGTGTCTTTCAAAACAATCGAGATCGATGGGCTCAACATTGCTTATCGAGAGGCGGGCGACCCCAAAAGTCCTAAACTTGTGCTCCTGCATGGCTTTCCTTCGTCGTCGCACCAGTATCGCAATCTCATGCGCGAGCTATCGGGGAGCTTTCATGTCGTTTCCCCCGATTATCCGGGTTTCGGTAACTCCGACATGCCCGATCCAAAGTCGTTCGCATATACCTTCGACAACACGGCGGCGATCGTCACCAAGTTTCTTGAGAAGACCGGCTTCACTCGGTTTGGCCTCTACGTTCAGGACTATGGGGGCCCGGTCGGCTTCCGCATTCTCGATAAGCATCCTGACTGGCTGGAATGGCTCATCATCCAGAACACCAATGCCTACGAGATCGGCTTTACTGAGGTTTGGAGCGGGCTGCGGAACAGCTACTGGAAGGGTCGCTCGCCTGAAGCTGAGAAAGCGATCGCCGGTTTTCTCGAGCCGCCCACCGTCCACGCTGTTTACACAACCGGGCATCCCAAACCAGAGCTGATCAGCCCCGATAACTGGAACATGGACAATCATTTTCTCGAACGCCCGAACGCAAAGCAGGTACAGCTCGACTTCTTCTATGATTATCGGACCAACGTAGAGCTTTATCCGAAGTGGCAGGCGTTCCTCAAGGATCACCAGCCCAAGACGATTATCTTTTGGGGCCAAGGTGATATCTTTTTCACGCCGGCTGGTGGTGAGGCCTTCCTCGAGATCCTGCCCAAGGCGGAAATGCATCGGTTGAACTCAGGTCACTTCGCTGTTGAGGATTGCCTGAACTATATCGCGAAGCATATGCAGGACTTCTATCAGACGAACGTGGTCGGCTCCCTGAAACGCTGAGGAACCGGTCCTCGATACATCCGCCGGGTCTTCTCCTTTATGGCCCGGCGGTACTTCAGGCTTGAGGGTTTTGCATGGAATCGTGTTTTGCAGAAAGAGCAACGGTCGTCCTCGTTCACGGCCCCTGGCTTGATGCGGGGATGTGGAATAGCGTGATTCTTCCGCTTCAACAACATGGTCTTCAGGTCGTTGCCGCCCAACTTCCTCTTACATCCTTCGAGGATGATTTAGCGGCGATCGAACGAACGTTGGAGCTGACAGACGGTCCGCTTATGCTAGTGGGACATTCCTATTCCGGCGCCCTCATTGCAAACGCAGCACTACGCTCAGAGCTTGTACAGGCTCTGGTATTCATCTCCGCTATTACTCCGGATAGCAATGAAACCGTAGCGGATGTATTGAAATCGGATCTCTCGCCCGCGGAATCGCCACGAATGATAGCGGATCGACACGGATTCATCTGGATGTCTGAATCTGAATTCAAGACATTACTCGCTCCCCATGCGGCTGCGCACCAATGGGCTCTCATGACCGCCGCACAAAAGCCGATCTCAGTACGATGCCTCAACGGTGGTATTCCGAATCCTTCCTGGCAGCGTCTTCCATCTAGCTACTTGATCGCGGAACAGGATCATGTTCTTAGCGCAAAGACGCAAAGAATGATGGCGCAGAGGATGAACGCGCACATTTATACCCATCCCCTCGACTACGCCGCAGCGATGACCGAACCCGAAGTGGTGTTGGACGTTATTCTCGAAGCTGCTCACGAACATCTGGCTTAGCAAACAGTTCAAGCGTGCGGCAGCCAACTCGTCTGTATAAGGGCGCCTACGCTTTGTTCCGGGGCAACACAACGGCCATTAAATAACTCTGCGGATATCTCTCCTATGTATGAAGAACTTAATAACGCGCTACCAGCATCGAGTGTTCCACCCTTTCGACCCGATCTTGCCTACCCCGACCTCACATACGAGATGCTCGATCGGCTACGAGCATATGGAACTGTTGAAGCTGTCCCCGATCGAACAACGCTCTTTGGGCGCGATGAACGTCAGGTCGATATGTTTGTCATCATCGAGGGCAGCATAGAGGTTTACACGCGGGCTAAGCAAAATCATGAGTGTTTCCTGCAATTGCTCACCCCACGACAGTTCTCAGGAGAGCTGGATCTGTTTAACTACCAGCGGACACTGACCGGATGTCGAACCAAGGGCGATAGTGTCTTGATTCGGATCACTCGGCCACAGCTTCAACATCTCATGCGCGCTGAAGACGATATCGCAAATCTGATCATGCAGGCTACGATCTGGCGCAAGCTGCGATTGATCGAAGAACAAAAGGGTGGTGTCATCCTTGTCGGTCAGCCAGACAATGCCGACTATCTGCTTCTGGAGAGCTTTTTCATCCGGAACGGCTATCCACATCAAACGTTGGAGGTGCACCGGGATTGCCCAGTGATGCCATCTGTAGTGCTGGCCGATGGGCGTGTCCTTCAGAAACCAGCAATTGCCACCCTGGCAGATGATCTGGGAATCACTGAACTTCCCGATCCGAAGTCGGTTTACGATGTTACTGTCGTCGGTGCTGGACCTGCCGGCCTTGCGGCTGCGGTTTACGCGGCCTCTGAAGGGCTTTCAACGCTCGTGATTGAAGGCATCGCCCCGGGCGGACAAGCCGGCACCAGCTCCAAAATAGAAAACTATCTGGGTTTTCCAACCGGAATCTTCGGCCAACGCCTTGGACATCGCGCCCATGTTCAGGCACTTAAGTTTGGTGTTCGTTTTGCCATTTCGAGAAATGCAATCTCGGTGCGCCCGAATGGTGGACTTCACATGCTTGTGCTCGAAGGCGGCCTCGAAGTGCAGACTCGCGCCGTCGTCGTCGCGAGCGGCGCAAGGTATCGGAGACTCGATCTCGACAACTACCTTCGCTTCGAGAATCAAGGGATCTACTATGCCGCAACTGCAATGGAGTCGCTCCTGTGCAGGGATCACGAGGTGATCGTTGTAGGCGGGGGAAACTCCGCTGGGCAAGCCGCGGCGTTTCTCGCGGGCGTTTCTGCTCACGTGCACTTGATTGTCCGGGCGAAATCACTAGCGAAAACCATGTCCCAGTATTTAGTTTCACGAATTGAAAGCTCCGCGCGCATCACGCTCCACGTTAATAGCGAGATTGAGAGACTCGACGGAGATGAAAAACTCGAAGGCGTCTCCTGGGTCGATCGGAGAACAGGCGCGAGAACAACGCGTCCAATCAAAAACGTGTTCGTCATGATCGGTGCCCAGCCAAATACGGGATGGCTCTTCGGAACTTTGCGACTCGACCGCAAGGGGTTCGTGGTAACAGGTGAGTCGACCGGCTTTGAGAACTCACGTTACGCGACGAGCGTTGCAGGAATATTTGCTGTCGGAGATGTGCGCTCGACCTCCGTAAAACGTGTCGCGTCCGCAGTAGGAGAAGGTTCAGTTGTCGTCTCGGACGTGCATCGCTATCTCGCTGACCATCGCGACCTTGTGGCCGCTGCCCCCGATTCCGCGCTGGCCGCGATACAGTCGGCAAGCAGCGCGCCTCACAACGATGAGATAAGCCTATGACAGTCAAGATCAAGCGGATTTATGAAGTTACCGATGTGGAAGATGGCACGCGGATTCTCGTAGATAGGCTCTGGCCCAGAGGTGTCAAGAAGGAAGATGCCCGGATCGATTTGTGGCTCAAGGACATAGGTCCAAGCTCTGATTTGCGCAAGTGGTTCGGGCATGATCCAAAACGCTGGCCGCAGTTCAGGGCAAAGTACATTCAGGAGCTCGGGTTCAAAAACGAGGACCTGTCAGCCATCATTCGCGCTGCGACCGAAGGTCCGGTTACGCTTATCTACGCTGCCAGGGACGAAAGCCATAACCAGGCGGTGATCCTCCAGGAAATCGTGAGCCGGGCTTGAAAACAAGGCCAAGTTCCACACAAATCGTCCCGCGTTCGTTCTACGCTCGCTCACCCAAGATCGTCGCGAGGAATCTGATCGGCAAGGTCTTGATCCATGACCTGAATGGGGAACGATTGGTCGGACGCATCATTGAGACCGAGGCCTATCTTGGTTTGGCCGACCCAGCCTCCCATGCGTTTCGGGGCGAGACTCCGGCCAATGCAGTATTGTTCGGCCCACCTGGCTTTACACATGTCTATCTGATCTATGGGATTAACGATTGCCTTAGTATTTCGAGCCATCTCGATGGGAAGGCTGGCGGTGTCTTGCTTCGCGCCCTGGACCCGATTGCCGGCTTGGAGACCATGACACGACTACGTGGACTATCGGGAACACAAAATGCGACGGCGCTCACGGGAGGACCGGGGAAACTGTGCAAGGCTCTTGGAATTAACCGCATGCATCACAATAATATGGACGTGACCGATAGCGGCTCTCCGGTTCGAATTCTGGACGACGGGTATCGTCAGAACAAGATACAAACTTCGATTCGAATCGGAATCACTAAAGCCACGGAAAAACTTCTCAGATTCAGGGCAATCATCGAAAAACCATGAGGATGGAGAATCGCACTTTCGTCCTCTCATTCTCGGACATGCATGCCAATAGAAACGGGTCAGACCCGGTTGGGAACCCGAATCTAACCCGTTTCCTGACAGCATCGAAGCTATTCAAACTTTGCAAAGATTTCGTTGAGCTGACCGCCAGAGGTCGCGCCTCCTAAACCGTCGAAAAATCCTGCCTTGAGTTTTTCACTCGCTGCAACCATGCCCCCCCATCCTGATAACGAAAGGGCTCCACCTACGCTGATCCTACGAACGCCGAGGTCTTCCAATTCTCTTGCCGTCGTGCCCGGTCCCATAACTAGAACATTCACAGGTTTGGGCGCTACCGCTTTCACCATCGCGATGATGTCTTCTTTCTTGCCTACACCCGGAGCGTACAGGCAGTCGGCGCCTGCGGCAGCGAACGCGACCAATTTATCGATAGCTTTCGTGATGGCTCCAGAGTCAATGAGTAGCCCTTCGGTCCGTGCTACCAGGATGACATCCTCACCTGTCTCATCAATCGCAGAACGAGCGGCCTGAATTCTGGCAACGGATTGAGAGACGTCGTAAAGATTTGAGAGATCCCCCATCTTGCGATCCTCGATCGAAACACCCGCGATACCCGTCCCGACCGCAAGTTTTACGTTTGCCGCGACGCCATGCGGATCTGCGGCGAATCCGGATTCGAAGTCTGCATTGACGGGAAGATCGGTCGCATCGCAGAGCGATCTTAAGTGGCCTAATACGTTATCCATCGTCATCGCATAGTCGGGTTTGCCCATTGTCCAGGCAAAGCCTGTACTTGTTGAAGCGAGTGCGGAAAAGCCCAAATGTTGGAGGACACGCGCGCTTCCGATATCCCATGGGTTGGGCAGAATGAAGCAGCCATCTTTGTGAAGAGCGCGAAATGCTAAGCGTTTTTTGGCGGTTGTTTCTTTCATGGGGATCTCCTTTATTCTGTGCGTGGAACGATTAAATTTCGGCTCAAACATAGCTGCTGATACGCGTGAGCAGGAGCAGATAGCGATAGTTTTACCGTTTTGTGACTCTTGCTTCACGGTCGACCATGGGACGTTGTCGATCATTTCCACGGTTGGGGCTAAAGGAGAGCGCGCGTTCCTTATGCAAGACTCGATGGCACGGAACTGCAAATGCAAAGGGATTGATCGAGCACGCATTGGCAACGGCGCGTATAGCTTTCGGGGCTCCAATAGAACGAGCAAGATCGGTGTAAGTCGTCGTTTCACCTATCTTTATCTTGCGCACGGCCCGCCATACCTTTCTCTGGAACTCTGTACCTCGCAGATCCAGATCGAAATTGACATCCTCTTTTGCAGATTCGATGTAGTTGATTAACTGTGAAATCTCTATTGCGTGCATCTGATCGTCACGAACCAGATGTGCCTTGGGGAATCGCGTACGAAGATCATCCATCACCACCGTCGGAGATTCGCCGATCAGGACGGCAACCACTCCTTTGTCCCCGCTAGCGACGAGAACGTGCCCCAAACTTGATTTCGCGATTCCATAGGTGAGCGACTCGTAATCATTATTTCGATGGCTCCCTTCGGTCTGTTTGCTGGTCGACTTCTGTGCACTCGACGCCGCTCTACGCTTTTGCATGGTCCGGATTCTCCCTTCTTTTGAGAGCTTCAATTGGAATGCTGACGAATGAGATAGGTGACAAATTATTTCAGGGTCTTAGAGTTTGTTGGAGCTTTCGGCCGCTGGTAGGGGCGGCGCTAAATGCATAAGTGTGCTCGAGGGGATGTCGAGCAATTCGCGGTCATTAGCGCACTACCAGTAGCTACCGGACCTGACAGCTAGCCTATTCCTAAAACGACACTTCCCCCGGCCAGGCCCGCTCCCGCCGTAGTCAAAAGAAGCCGTTCACCGGTGGCGAAAGGGCGACTTATGTTCGATAGGGACAGGGATAACGGGATGGTAGCTGCGGAAGAGTTTCCGAATTCTTCAATGGTGTGGACCGTTTTGCTGCTTGCAATACCGAGGTTTTCACAAACGGCGTCGAAGATACGGATATTGGCCTGATGTGGAACGAAACGATCGACCTCCGCCGCAGCCATATCCGCCTGTTGCATGGCGCGCATAGAGCATTTCGTCATCATGCGTACTGCCTGGGAGAAAACTGATCTGCCATCCCTCATTGTCATCAATAACTCTCGCGGGTCCATGCCTTCAATAAATGGTCTCCTGCTCCCACCGGCAGGAATGGAGATCAGATCATAGTGGCTTCCGTCAGCGGCCAGATCGACTCCGAGCAACCCACTCCCTGCAGAATCGGAAGGTGCCAGAAGGACCGCCCCCGCAGCGTCTGCAAAGAGGATAGCGCTTCCCTGCTCCTCGGGATTGATTCGTCGGCTCAATATGTTCGCTGCGACGATGAGCACGGGCTTACCCTGTGTCCTCACAAAACCATCTGCCAGGGTCAGAGCGTAGAGAAATCCAGAGCAAGCACCGGTGAGATCGAGCGCACCCGAGTTTGGAAGGCCCAGGCGATGGGACAGCAAAGGACCAGATGGAGGCAGAAGGTGGTCAGGAGTGGAGGTTGCCAGAAGCGTTAAACCCACATCGGCTCGCGCCATACCAGCATTGTTAATCGCCATAGCTCCCGCTTCGACAGCCAGATCCGTCAGTGCCTGGTGAGGAGCAGCCCAGCGCCTCGCCCGGATGCCCGTGCGCCTCTCGATCCAACCGGCCTCAAGACCAAGTCTCGTTTCAATCTCTCCATTCTCAACACGCCTTTCTGGAACATAGTGGCCCAGACCAGCAATGCGGCTCGATCGGACTAGCATCATTTATTTGCCTTGCGAATCATGTCAGCGACTTCGTCGATCGCCGCGTAGGCACGATCGAGTTCGTTTGGGACCACGCAGTAGGGTGTCATGAGGTAAATCACATTTCCGAGTGGGCGGATGAGCAGATCTCGGTCTCGGAAGAAGCGTCTGAGCTTCGGCCCGACGTCCGAGAGATAACCTGCAGTCGAGACGTCGAGATCGAGGGCAGCGATGGTTCCAGTTTGCCGGACGTTAGCAAACCGCGGATCAGTCCGGAATGGTTCTAACCGTTCCTGGTGCAGACGCCCCAGCTCCTCGATGCGTTGTGCAACTGGCTCAGTCTGCCAGATCTTGAGATTCGCTACGGCTGCAGCACAGGCAATGGGGTTTGCCGTGTAAGAGCTCGAGTGGAAGAACATTCGGCTTCGGTCGGTGGAGAAGTGAGCATCGAAGATTTCGTGGGAACACAGCGTCGCCGCCAGTGGCAGCGCGCCGCCAGTGATCCCCTTGGAGGTGCAAAGGATATCCGGGCTGATAGCTGCCTGTTCGCAGGCGAAGAGCGTCCCCGTTCGCCCCCAACCGGTCATCACTTCGTCGACGATCAGCAACGTATGAAACCGCTCCGCGATTTGCTTCAGCTCGGTGAGAATACGAGCCGAATACATCTTCATGCCACCCGCGCCCAGCACCAAGGGCTCGACGAGAAGCGCCGCGATCTTGCGGTCCCTGCAGAGTCGCTCGAATGCATCGAGTGTGTCTTGCTCCCGGCTGGCCTCAGGGAATGGCACCCTGTCCACATCGAACAACAATGCCCCATAGGGCGCATTGAAGACCCCTCGTTCTCCCGCGGACATCGTGCCAATAGTGTCCCCGTGATAGCTGTGCTCCATGACGGCAATGCGCGAGCGTGGGTCTCCTACATGATGAAAAAAGCCGAGTGCCATCTTCAATGCCACTTCCACTGCGGTAGAACCGCTGTCGGAGTAAAACACGTGTGCCAGGCCGGGTGGGGCAACGCGGAGCAGACCCGTTGCAAGTTCTTCCGCCGCCTCATGGGTGTACTCGGCGAAGATAACCTGATCGAGGGTCTCGGCTGCCACTTGAATCGCTTCCGCAATGGCCGGATGTCGATGACGATGAGTGATGACCCACCAGGACGAGATTGCATCGAGAACCAAACGGCCGTGTTCATCGATCAGATAAGCGCCTTCCGTCCTAACGATCTTAGTAGTTACAGGATCGAGGCCGTGCTGGGTAAATGGATGCCAAACAGGAGACTGCAAATCGGAATGCATTACGTGATTGCCTCTCTGATCGATGGAACGTCGAAGCGCTCTCGCATGGCTTGTCGTAACGCCTCCGCCGTCAAAGGATTGAGATATGGCAATCTCCCAAGAATGCGGACATCTCCCATCTCCACAATCGTTCTTTGTGTATCGGGGTAATCCTCCCCAATGAATGCGATGCCCAGCACCGGAATGAGGCGACGTCGCATAGCCTCCAGGGAAAGCAACGTATGGTTAATCGTCCCGAGACTTGTACGGGCACATAAAATTGCCGGGATCTGCCAGCGCGCGAAGACATCGGCGAAAGTACTCTGGCGGGTTAGAGGAACTAGTAGACCTCCAGCCCCTTCAATAACGAGAGGCAAGCCCGTAATCGGCGGCTGGAGCACCTCCGGAGCGAGCATCACGCCGTCGTTCTCCGCCGACAGGTGGGGAGACACCGGGGTATTGAGCCGCCACACTTCGGGAAGAATCCGTTGAGGTGATATATGTCCGAGCCGGGCTACAATCTCGCTGTCAGTCTCTTCATCCAGTCCGGACTGGATAGGCTTCCAATAGCAGCCACCAAGCGCGTCAGTCAGTCCAGCAGAGAACACCGTCTTGCCGATTCCTGTGTCAGTGCCAGTGATAACGATTCGCAGGCTCATTGCTGGGTTTCCGCGATCACCGTTGCCAGACGATCGAACATACGAGAAATGGTTGACAGATCCACGTTGAGTGTCACGGAGACTCGCAGCCGAGCGGTATTTGCTGGAACTGTCGGGGGACGAATGGCTCGAATGTCGAATCCATCCGCCTGCATCTGCTCCGCGACGCGTAAAGTACGAGCATTGTCGCCGAGGATGACTGGCAGAATCTGAGAGCCGCTAGATTCGCGTCCGAGAACACTGAGGACCTTCTCATTCGCGCAAGCGATCATGCTGTGGAGCTTTCGCCGCCGCTCCGGTTCGTCAGACAGGATCTTCAACGCTTCACGTACAACCGCTGCCATAAGTGGAGAAGGCGCAGTGGCGTAGATGAAGGGCCGTGCGTGATTTATAAGGTAGTCACACAATATGCCACTTGCTCCTACAAGCGCACCCTCCGCCCCAAGTGCTTTCCCGCAGGTGTGAAGTACGACGACGTTGTCCCGGCCTTCCAGTTCGGCGGAAAAACCGCGGCCGTCTGTGCCGTGAACGCCTGTTGCATGTGCTTCATCGACGAAAAGAAATCCGTCATACCTATCGGCTAATTCCATTAGCCCGGCAAGCGGAGCCTTGTCTCCATCCATCGAATAAAGACTTTCAACGACGATCCAGGGATGCCCCTTGCCGTCCGCCTGCCGCCATTTACGAATGACATCTTCCGTCGCATCGAGATCGTTGTGTGGCACACTCGCCGACGAACTCCGCCCGGCCGCTATCCCTGCGTGTGCGCTCGTGTGGATCAATTCGTCGTAGACAATCAGGTCATTGCGCTGCGGAAGCGTGGCAAGAACCGCGAGATTGGCTGCATAGCCGCTCCCGAAATACATCATGCGTTCGGAACGGAAGAAGGTGGCACCTTCTGACTCCAGCGTCTCGTGCTCGGAATGATTGCCGCGAAGGAGCCGCGATCCGCCCGCTCCAACAGGAACGCCTCTTTCGAGTGCCGAGACTACGCTCTCGCGCAGCCTCTGCGATTCGGCAAGGCCAAGGTAATCGTTCGAGGTGAAGTCCTTGCCTTGTTGTGCAGAAAGCTTGCGACGCCTTCCCTTCCCTTCGAGTTGATTCAGTATGGCCTCATAGCGACCCAGTAACTGCTTCATCATTTGGCTGTTGCCATGGGCTCCGGTGACATCCCAAGCCTTTGAAGTAGACTCGTATCCCGATCGCTTCCAGGATTCGCAGCCGTGAGTAATGTATCCCCAACGAATATCGAATTCGCACCTGCAAAAAAGCAGAGCGCCTGCAGTTCGTCGGACATGTCCTTTCGTCCTGCGGACAGGCGTACATGAGATTTCGGTATGAGTATCCGCGCGAGCGCGATAATCCGAATGAATTCGATCGGATCGACCGGTGCTGAATCGGATAGTTTTGAGCCCGGAATTGGAATGAGCATATTGACCGGCACGCTCTCAGGCGGCGATGGCAGGTTAGCTAGGGTCAAAAGCATGTCGACGCGATCTTCCGGGTTTTCCCCCATACCGATAATGCCGCCAGCGCACACCTTCATCCCAGCCTGTCGGACATTCTCTAGGGTTTCGATACGATCCCCGAAAGTTCTGGTGGTGATGATCTTCGGGTAGAACCGCTCGGAGGTATCGATATTGTGGTTGTAGTAATCAAGCCCGGCTTCGGCTAAAGTTGCGGCCTGCTGCGTTGAGAGCATGCCAAGTGTCATGCACGTCTCGAGATTCAGCGCTTTTACGCCCTTTACCATCGCGATCACAATATCCATATCGCGCTCTTTCGGACTGCGCCAGGCTGCCCCCATGCAATAGCGAGTAGCGCCCCCATCCTTCGCCTTGCGTGCCTCGTCAATGACCTGGTCGACGCCCATCAACTTTGAAGCGTTGAGACCTGTCGCGGAGCGTGCAGACTGACTGCAATAACCGCAATCCTCAGGACATCCGCCAGTCTTTATGCTCAGCAATTTGCTGAGCTGAACTTGATTGGGATTGAAGTTCTCGCGATGAACGGAATGTGCCCGAAAGAGAAGATCGTTGAACGGCAATTCGTATATCGCGCGGGCGTCAGCCCCTGACCAGGTGCTATTCGCAGGTGAACGGTAGGGTGTGGAGGCAGGCCTTGCGGACGGCATTATTAGCTTTTTTTCCAACAGCACAGTATGTCTCCTCTGATGGGAGCAAATCATAGATAATGATGTTGCATCCGAGGTTATTTCTGTCTCAATGTAACAACGAGAGCGGTATGGAAACCACAGATCGTAGATTATCTATGATAAAAGTGACCGATGGCTGAAACTACGGCAGAACGGATCGCGCGCATCCTTGCGGAGCGCATTGTCTCTGGAACGCTCGTCCCCGACGCTCCTTTGCGGCAGGACCGGATTGCGGAAGAATTTGACGCGAGTCACGTTCCGGTGCGAGAGGCATTCCAGCTCTTGCGTGCCCAATGGCTGGCCGTGAGCGAACCGCGTCGTGGCATGAGGGTGGCTCCTCTCGATCATGTCTCCATGCAGGAGATCGTTGAGGTTCGTGCTTCGCTTGAAACATTGGCACTTTCTCATGCGGCTCCCAGGTTGAATGCAGCCTGCTTCGAAAAGATCGAACACGCCATGCTGAAAGGTGATCAGGCACAAACGATGACCGAGTGGGAACAGGCGAACAAGCTATTTCACCGGGAATTGGTTGCGCCTTGCAAGATGCCAAGATTGCTCGAAATGATTGATCAACTCCAACTCGCGAACTCCCGCATCATTTTGTCCGCAACCCGCTCCGGCGGCTGGAAGCCCACGTCCAGTCACGCTCATCGACAAATTGTTGACGCTCTAAAGGTGAAGGACTTTCCAGAGGCCATAGAGCTACTCCGGCGCCATATTCGCGGCTTAGAACGCGTGACGAGGTAAGACGCTCGGGGGCTTTAGAAATAAGCCTCCGAGCATGAATCAAACACCCTTCACTGAGGGAAGAATCTTTGCCAGATGAATCAGGTCTTTGGCAACGAAGTTTGGCTGAGGCAATCCGGGAGTTGGCAAGAGTGCATTTCCCGGGCGCGTGATGAGTGCGGCCGAGAATCCTGCGCTTTGAGCTCCGATTGTGTCCCATACATGAGCCGCAACCATGCAGCACGAGGAAGGTTGGACATCGAGCTCCTGCGCAACCATGTGATACACCCCTTGAGAAGGTTTATAAGAGCGTACGGCTTCGATGCTGAATTGACGCTCGAAATATTCGGCAAGACCGGCCTGCTCGAGTGGACTCTTGCCGTTGGGATTCGGTGGCGAGTTTGTCAAAGTCACCATGCGATACCCCAGCTTCTTCAAATGCTTCAACCCTTCGACGACATCCGAATGTGTCGGCATGGTCATCATCGCGGTTTTGATCTCTTCATGGTCCTCGGGACGTATGTTAACCCCTTTGATCGAGCCAATCATTTGGAGCAGCCCCTGTCCCAGGGAATAGTAGTCCACATAGAGTCCCGATAACGTAAGTGTCATCGAGTACATGATCAGATGGCCTAGCCATTCGCGCATCACGTGTTTGTCACCGTAGATCCGTTCGAACAGCGCATTCATTGATTCGAAGTTAATCAGCGTCTCATTGACGTCGAACACAAGCACTGAAGGCTTTTCTGAGTTCCACTGATATTTCGGGTTGATCTCGTCGATTTGGTCAGATGGTCCTTTGTTGGGTTTGGTGGTCATTGGTCGTGTTCCTCTCGCTTCTATTTGCGGGCGCGCATCAGCGATTGTTTAAATGATCGCGAATGCAACTTCGAATGCCACGATCTCTGGCGCGGCGGATTTTCACCGATATCTCAGCAAGTTAGTAATTAGGAAGCTGAGTAGCGTCCCAACCCCCTCCAATAGCCTTAATCAGCAGGACACTCGCGTCCATCTCGCGCTGACGTAGATCGATATCGTTTCGCTCATTCTGTAAGGCGGTTGTCTGAGACGTCACGACCTGGAGGTAGGTATCGACCCCGTCCTGATAGCGTTTTGTGAATAAATCGAGTGCTTTTTCCGCGGAGATCGTCGCACTCCTTTGTTGTTCCACTTCCTTGGCTAGAACATTGAGGACAACAAGATTATCTTCGACCTCCTGAAATGCAGTAAGGCTGTCCTGTCGATAAATGGCGATCGTAGCATCATAGTTGGCACGCGCCCCCTCGGAGATTGCACGGCGCCGTCCACCGTCGTAGATCACTTGAGATACAGACGGACCTACGGCCCAAAGCCTGCTGGGCCAGCTGAACCAATTGGAAGCCTGGGCAGACTGAAATCCTGCAGCCGCACCGATGGTCACCTGAGGGAAATAAGCCGCCTTGGCAATACCGATCTGTTCATTGGCTGCGGCTACTCTACGTTCTGCCGCCGACACATCTGGCCGGCGTTCAAGAAGGGTTCCGGCGACTCCAACGGGTATCTGAGGTGGTTGAAGCACAAAATTCTCGTCGAGGGCGATCGAGAACTGGGCAGGAGTCTTTCCGACCAGAACTGCAATCGCGTGCTCATAGTTAGCCCTGGCTTGAACGATGTCTGTCTCTAGAACTTGTGCTGACTGAAGCTGAGTACGGGCCTGCTCAACATCTGCGCGAGGTGATGCCCCGCCGTTGTATCGATCTTCAGTAACCTTTAGCGCGTGTTCATACGTTTTCACAGTATCTCGAAGCAGCCGCTCCTGAAGATCTGCACTTCGCAGGCCGAAATAATCACGAGCAAGCTCCGCATGAAGACTCAACTTTGAAACTTCCACATCGCCGGCTGAAGACTGTGCTTCCTCTTTCGCCGCAGTCACCGAACGGCGAACGCGTCCCCAGAGGTCTACCTCGTAGGAGAGCTCGAGAGGAAAGACGAAGTTGCCTGTACCGTTGTTGACCAGAGCCTGATTGAAGTAGGGCTGGTTAGCTGAGTCTCTCTCGTTCAGAATGCTTGGAGACAAACTGATGGACGGAAACTGAGAAGCGCGGTTGAACCGAATGGCTGCCCGTGCCTGCCGAAGACGCGCTTCCGCGAGTTGGAGGTTCTGGTTCGCCTGAGTGAGCTGGTCTTCATAGTCATTCAGCCGGGCATCACCAAAGACCATCCACCACTTTCCTCGCTCTACCTGATCATTAGGACTGGCTGTCTTCCAATCTGATGAGTCAGTGACATTGGAAGGCAACGGCTCCTTAATAGCTGGTGGCGATGGTGGTGCAGATGGTTTGACATACTTCGGGCCAACCTCGCAGCCTGTCGCGAAGAGTCCGCCTAACGCCAGAAAAATAGCGACCCGCTTATCGATCATTTCCCGCCCTCACGATTCTCCGGGGCAATCCTCACTGGCGTTCCAGAGGTGAGGGAGTCAGAAGGATTCAGAATAACCTTGTCCCCCATGGAGAGCCCTGATGTGACCTCTAAAGTCGAACCAAAGTCTCGGCCGATTGTTATTGGAACCAGTTGCGCTTTGCCGTCGCGAACCACAGCGGTTCGCATACCTTCGGAGCGGAACAGAATTGCATTGGCAGGAACGGTGAGAGGCCCCGCCGCTGGATCTTTAGCGTTTGAGGCCTTAAAGTGTGCCAGAACATAGGCCCCAGTCTTGATCTCATCCTTTGCGTTGTCGATGTCGATCTCGACATTGAGAGTTCTGGTTGTCTGGTCGATCGCATCCGACGTCCGAGCTATCAACCCCTGAAACGTTCGGTTTGGATATTCATCGAGAGTAAGTTCAACCGGAGCCCCTAACCGTACTACGGAGGATTCTGCCTCGGGGACAGAGACGAAGATGCGGAGGCGCGACACAGACGCCATGTGAAATAGCTCCTTGGGACCACCGGATCCGGAGTCGATGAGGGCGCCAATATCTGTATTGCGCGCGGTAATCACACCATCGAAGGGAGCGTAGACCTTTTCAAACGACTGGAGTTGCTGCAATCGATCGAAGTTAGCGGAGGCGGAGCTCGTCGTAAACTTTTTTGCTTTGTAATCGCTCTCGTATTGTTCGGCTTCTTGCTTCGACACGGCATCATCATTTACCAGTCGCTGCCACCGAACGGTGGTCGTATAAGCGAGCTCTTCGTTCTGCTTAGCCGTGAACAAGTCCTGCTGGGCTTGTTTTAGCTGCTGGTCAAGTTCAGGCGTTTCGATTTCCACCAGCAGCTGTCCCTTCCGAACGTGCGCGCCGATATCGAAGTACCACTTTTTAAGATAGCCGTTTGTGCGGGCGTAAATCGGCGTTTCAATAAATGACTGCGTCGTCCCAGGCAATATCAGTTCGGTCGCTCCTTTAGCTGGCGCAATCGAGGTCACATTGACGAGTGGAACCGCCGCGCGATTCGTCGTCTCAGTGAGTTCGGCCGAAGCCGACTTGCGGCTTAGAAGTCCGATGACAACGACAATCAGCACAATTACCGCCGCAGCGATTGCGAACAGCTTCTGTACGGCCGAGAATGGTTTGCGTTCAACGGCCAGAGTAGACTGATCGATCTGGTTTCCACTATTTGTGTTTGCGGAGCTCACGTTTTCCATTTCTTGGTTACTCCCTTTCGCTACGTACGCGCTGACAGTTCCTGTTCTGGATGGTTTTCTTCAGGGATCTTCTCGATCCGTTTATGGACGAGACTGAATACCGAAGGAACAAAGACAAGCGTGGCAACGGTAGCGATGAGAAGGCCTCCAATCACTGCGCGGCCGAGAGGAGCATTCTGTTCTCCACCGTCGCCAAACCCCAACGCCATTGGGATCATTCCGATGATCATCGCGAGGGCGGTCATGAGGACCGGGCGAAAACGCGTACTGCCAGCCTCGATCGCCGCGGCGACCGGATCGCCGTGATGGCCTAACCGCTCCTTCGCGAACGAGACCACCAGAATGCTATTTGCCGTCGCTACACCCATACACATGATGGCTCCCATCAGAGCGGGGACGCTCAGCGACGTGTGCGTGATAAACAAGAACATAACGATGCCCGCAAGCGCCGCCGGCAACGCCATCACGATGACGAATGGGTCCAGCCAGGACTGGAAGTTGACGACGATCAGCATATAGACCAGCAGAATCGAGAAGATGAGGCCGCCGATGAGACCCATGTAAGCGCTTTGCATGGTCCCAAACTGCCCCCTGAGTGTGACAAAGCTTCCTCGCGGCAGCTCTTTCTTGTGGCCATCGACAATTCGGTTGACTTCGCGCCCGACAGCCCGGAGGTCTCTGTCCTGGACCGCGGCGTAGATGTCGACAACCCGTCGAATGTTGTAGTGGTTGATGGACCCAGGCTCCATCGTCCGGTGAATCGTCGAAACATCGGTCAGGAGCCCCTGGTGAGCTTGATTAGAGCTTGATACCGGAATGTTCTTGATGTCCTGATCGGACTGGACCCCATATTGAGGGTTCTGAACGACAATACTGTACTGAACTCCATTCTTGGGATTCAGGTAGTACATGGGCGACACCTGGAAGCTGCCACTTAGCGCGACGAGCATACTGTTGACGACATCATGTTCGGTAAAACCCGCCTGCGACGCCTCGGTCCGATCCACATTGATATGCAGTTTCGGATAGTCCTGTTGTTCCTGTACCCGAATGTCGGTGAGTCCAGGGACGTGCCGCAGTTCAGATAACATCGCTCCCGCCACCTTGGTGTTCCCTGCCACATCAGCGCCTTCTATCTGGATGTCAACAGGAGCCGGGAGACCGAAGTTCAACGTCTGGGTCACAATATCTCCCGGTAGAAAATAGAAGACATCTCCCGGAAATCTATTTGCCAGGTTTGCGCGGAGGCTTCGGACATATTCCTTGGTCGGTCGATGCTTCTCTTTGAGCGAGACCAAAATATCTGCATCGGCTTCTCCGGTTAAACCAGAGGTGTTGTACATGTAATTGATAGAACTGAATGGAAGCCCAATATTATCGAGAATATTGTCCATCTCATCAGCAGGCACAACCGTTCGAATGTACTGCTCTACTTCGTCGGCCAGTCTCGCTGTTTCTTCGACACGCGTTCCTGTCTTAGCTCGAAGGTGGACGATAAAGTGTCCGCTGTCGCTCTCCGGGAAGAAGTCCTGCCCAAGAAAAGGAATGAGAACGAACACACAGATACAGAGAAGAAGGAACGTCGGAACAAAGATCTTCCTGCGAAGAACTAATTGTTCTAGAAGCGAATGGTAAGCGCCGCGGAAACGCAGAAACAGTTTCTCAAACCCTCTTTGAAAACGAGAGAAGATGTTGTTGGAGACCTTCGCGTGTTCATCATGCGGCTTGAGAAGGAACATGGCCAGCGTCGGAACGAGAGTTCTCGAGAGGATGTACGAGGCGATCATCGCGAAGATAACCGCTTCGGCCAACGGGATGAAGAGAAACTTTGGAACTCCCTTCAGAAAGAACATCGGCAGAAATACGATGCAGATGCACATGGTGGACACAAGAGCTGGTGTCGCGATCTGCGCTGCACCTTCAAGAATGCCATCATGGAGATTGGCGCCCTCTTCGAAGTGCCTTTCAATGTTCTCGATCGTAACCGTCGCATCATCGACCAAAATTCCGACCGCAAGCGCCAATCCGCCAAGCGTCATAATATTGATCGTTTGATGGAGAAAACTCAATGCGATCACTGAGGACAGGATCGAGAGCGGGATGGAGATCGCGATGATCACCGTGCTTCTCCAGCTTCCGAGAAAAAGCAGGATCATCAGGCCAGTCAGCGTTGCCGCAATGATCGCTTCTCTGACCACTCCGTTGACAGCGCCACGCACGAAAATCGATTGGTCTGTCAGCGGTTGAATGCGGAGTGCTGGAGGCAAGGTCTGCGCTACCCTGGGAAGCAGCTGACGGGTCTTCTTTACGATGTCAATGGTTGACGCGTCGCCGGCCTTGAACACCGTCAAAAGCACGCCACGTTTTCCGTCCAGGCGGACAATATTTTTCTGGGGAGCAAACCCATCACTTACTGTCGCAACATCACGGACGTAGATGGTCGTGCCGTTGATAGTCTTGATGGGTAGATCGTTCAATTCCGGAATCGTCTCGGCATCTGAGTTGAGATCGACGTCGTACTCGAACTGGTCGATCTTTGCGGTTCCCCCCGGCTCGATCAGGTTCTGGGTCTGCAGCGCCACGAGAACGTCATTCGCAGAGAGCCCCTTTGACTGAAGTCGTTGCTGATTCAGGGTCACCATCGCCTGTCGGGTCTTGCCCCCATAGGGGTATGGGATAGAGGCCCCCGGAACTGTGACTAATTGGGTACGCAGAAAGTTGATCGCAAGGTCGTTCAGTTGGGGTTCGGATAAGTTATTGCCCGACAAGCCAAGTTGGAGGACCGGTACTGCAGAAGCGCTGTAATTCAGGATCAACGGAGGAAGAACACCCTGCGGCATCTGCCGAAGGATCGCTTGGGAGATTGCCGTGACCTGCGCATTTGCTTTGTCCACGCTTGCATTCGGCTGCAGATAAACCCTGACAACTGCAGTTCCGTTAATCGTGGTGGACTCAATGTGCTCGATATTGTCTACAGTGGTCGTGAGTACGCGTTCGTAGACCGATGTAATACGTCCTTCCATCTCTGCTGGACTTAGACCCGCGTAATCCCATGACACCGCGATGACCGGGATGTCTATGTTTGGAAAGATATCAGTGGGGGTCTGGAGAATCACGACCGGACTCAATATCAAAATGAGCAAGCCGAGAACGATGAACGTATATGGCCGACTTAGGGCAATCTTAACAATCCACATGAAGCTTCACACCCCTCGAAGAACAACCGTTGTCGCCGTCAATCAGAAGAAAATAGGACGAGCCGGGAGATCTCGTCCAACCCGACGTGCGAAAAGCGTAAGAGAGACCGTCGACGTAGTGTGGCGCTCAATCCAACTCAACGCGTCTAGACCTAAGAGAGCGGCACCACGATGACTCCTGCCTTGTTGAAACGACCACCTTGTATCTACTGGTCGTCGACGAGATCGACAGGAACTTTAAGACTGCGCCAAATGTGAGTTCAGGAACACCTAAAATCTTGGAACTGCTTCCTATAGTTTTCTTCAGGTGCGAATGCTACCTACTACATACAACCCAATCTTGAGATCGATTGTTTAGATCGCTGGCGGTTGTATCAGACCAAAGTGTCGTTTATGACAAGGCAGACGGCATCCTCGAGGACTAGAGTAATTGTCTTAGGAGAGGGATCTTCGGCATGCCAAACAGAATCGACAGGTGTCGAATACGCAACAATCCCTGGAGAACACTATGAAGAGAGAGATCATACGGGTCGAGCCTCTATCTACCTACCTTGAGAGATGGAAGGCGCCTACCTCTGCAGTGACGCGACACGGCGATACCGTCTACGTCTCCGGGTTTCCGCCCTTTGATCAGGAGACAGGCGAAGTTATCCTGGCTCCGATCGAACGCCAGACGGAGATCGTTCTGGAGCAGATGAAGCTTTGCCTCGAGACTGCAGGCTCTTCTTTAGAAAACGTCCTGAAATGCCACGTCTATTGCACAAGCGTCGAGATGTTTCCTCAGGTGAACGCGGTCTATGCCCGGTATTTTCCGAACGATCCCCCGGCTCGCACCTTCGTCAACGTTCCCGCATGGCCCGGCTCGTTCGACATCGAGATCGATTGTATCGCTGCGATTGACTAGCATTGCCAGCCAAACTTAACGATGAAGACACACTGAAACGAGGAGGAGATCAATGTTCTCAGTTCTGTTCGAAGTACTACCGAAGAGTGATCAATGGGACGCGTATCTCGGCTATGCCAAGATGCTCAGGCCCGAATTAGAGCAGGTCGACGGATTCGTGGACAACATTCGCTATAAAAGCCTTGGCCGTGAGGGCTGGATCCTTTCGCTTTCCAATTGGCGCGATGAAAAGTCGGTTGTGCGCTGGAGGACGACAATGCGCCATCACGAAGTGCAGGAGATGGGCCGAGGAGAAGTCCTCGAGGACTATCACCTTCGAGTAGGCCAGATCACCAGGGACACTCGTATTCCGGAAGGATATGAGCTCCACGAGCAGCGATTAGATGAAACCGAAGTTGGCGAAGGAACGACTGTTACTCTGATCGACGCAAAGCGGCCCGCAGAGTGGAAAGAGACGACGAACCCGGCTGACTGCTCAGAGTGGCTCGGCCTACGGCCTCTGCATGGTTTCTTGTCATGGGATCTGTTCGAAGCGGTGCTGACACCCGGCGACATCATCCTCGTGGTCTCGTGGAAAGACCAGGAAGCAGCAGAATCGTTTGAAGACTCTGTGGACCTTCCAGAGGGGGCCCGCTCTCGTCGAGTCCGCATTGTCCGTGATTACGCCATGTTCGACCGCAGAGAGGCCCCCCAATACTATCCAGATGTCAAACGAGACTAGATCCCCTCGAGACGCTCATGCCATCACAACCTAAACCACATCGATGTAAGGAGATTTGCAGATGTCCCGATTTAACATTCCCAGTCGCGAAGATGCCAATGTTGATACACACTCCACGTTGGACGCAGTGGGGAAGCGTTTAGGGTTTATCCCTAACCTTCACCGCCTAATGTCTATCAGTCCAAACGCTTTTGCCGGCTGGGCAGCACTTCAGGATGCCTTGAAGCAAACGCTTGATGCCAGAACCCGCGAAGGAATGGCCATGGCTATTTCTGAGGTCAATGGGTGTGACTACTGCATCGCAGCGCATAGCTATGTAGTGACCACCTTCACCAAGGCAACACAGGATGAGTTGGCGCTAAACCGCAAAGGTACATCATCTGACCCGAAGAGAGCCGTTGCCATTGGCTTCGCGAAGTCGTTGGTCGAGAAGCGCGGCAAGGTTACTGACGAGGAACTCGATGCAGTTCGCACTGTGGGCTATACGGATCAACAGATCCTCGAGATGGTCGCTCTCTCCGTTCAGTTCTTGTTCACGAACTTTATGAACAATGTGGCTGAGACACACATTGACATTCCGGACGGAGTTGCAGCGACTGCAAAATGACGACCTGTCTGGGCTTATGACCGTCCGCATGCTTCAAAAGCGAATTGAGCTTTTAAGATTTCCAGATTTCCCGCCATTCACGGGGCGTAGCACCCGCATAGCGGCGAAAGATTTTGGTGAAATGACTTTGATCCGCAAAGCCAACAAGGGTAGCGATAGTCGCGATCGGAGTTTTAGGGTCGAGCAAGAGTTCCTTTGCTTTTCGCACCCGTATCTGAAGGATAAATGCGTATGGGGCACTTCCCGTCGATCCTCTGAAACCGCGGGCGAACCAAGATCGAGAAAGGCCGGTCAGTTTTGCAACTTCTTCGAGTCCCACGTTTCGGTTGAAGTTGTCTTCCAGATAGTCTTTTGCAAGTCGGAGTTGCCACGGCAACAAACCATTAGCGGGCGCACGTGCCGGCCACTTCTTGGCGGATTCGAATATCAAAGCGAGGAGTGCCATGGTAATACTCTCTCCGAACATCCGATCGCACGGTTCATCCTGCACAAGCACGTCCGCGAGCAGTTTCGCGCAGTCTCTTACCCGAGGCTCGTAGACAAGTAATCGGGGTTCACTGAGCGTCGAATGGTCGTAATCATCGCCCAAGATAGATTTGAGCGCATTTTCATCGAAGGAAATTTGGAGGTCACGGAGGAATTGAGCATTATCGCTAAAACACCACACTTGCTCCTCTGCGGGAATCCAGTTAAAAAAGCCTACGTCGTGTCGATCTCTCGGAGTTGGTTCGTCGGCTTTAAATCTCGGCTCGCACAACCCACCGCGCTGGCCCAAACGAACAAGCAGCGAATGGCGATCTGATCGCATATCAACACAGGACTGTCCTTTGATTGGATACTTTTCCAGGTAGCGGATATCAAGTCCGTTCAATGTCCGCGAAAGTATCTCAACCTTCTTGTAACCCGGAGAATTTAGGAATAATGGCATTTTCTTTTTCAGTTCCCACAATGGGTGTCCTCGTCGCTACCGGGACTTAAATCGAGGCTCTTGCTGTCGTAAAATCGATGTTTTGCGTTTGCAGAGCGCCATCAAGTAATGGCTCAACCTTGTTCCTTGTAGTGTGGCACTTGTCTCGTAACAACACTTCACTTTTGCTCGAACTATGGATGGAGCCCGGAAAACATGGATGAAACACCAAAAGTAGATGAGGGCGTACATACGATTGCGGCGGCCATAGGGGATCCCGGACGGTCGAAGATGCTCTTTGCGCTTCTCGACAGTCGCGCTCGCACCGCTACCGAGCTTGCAATTGTTGCTGACCTGCGTGCGTCTACGGCCAGCGCGCACCTCACTCGGCTGAAAGAAGAGCGATTAGTCAAAGTCGTAAAGCAAGGCAGACATCACTACTACACCCTCTACAGCGCAGACGTAGCCACGGTGCTCGAAGGATTACTCGCCTTATCGGGGGCGACGATGCCGCGATTTGTAACAAAATATCCTAGTCAGCTCCGTCACGCGCGGACCTGCTACGACCACATTGCCGGCACTTTGGGCGTTGCTCTACTCGACACTTTTGTCCGAGAAGAATGGTTGATGGCTGATGATCCAGATAATACAGAATCCTATTCACTTAGCCCCAAGGGCTTGGAAGCGTTGAGCAGTCTGGGTATCGATCTCGCCGAACTTGAGACACAACGACGGCAACTTGCCGTTCCCTGCCTGGACTGGAGTGAACGTCGGCCTCACCTCCGTGGATCCCTTGCGGCTGCGGTCCTGACGTTGGCCAAAAAGAACAGGTGGGTAGTTGGGGAGATCGACAGCCGCGCTTTGACCCTCACCGCGAAAGGCCGCCGGGAAATGTCTACGATCTTCGGATTGAAACTTTAACAAACCATCGTGTCCATGAAAAGTGAGCCCATGTCACATACTAACGACACGATCTTAAGCGAACCCCCAAACATCGGTCGCCGTCGAGGGTCATTGGAGTCGTTTAGACAAGCGATGACGCGATATCGACCTGATCCACTTCGACTCTTGTTTATCGCTGAGGCGCCTCCTGCCTACAAGGTGAACCGCCTGTTCTACTTTCATGACATTAAGACAGGCGATGCGTTGTTCCTTGAGATGATGAAAGTGCTCTATGGTACTTTTATCGGATTCAGCGAATCCGAGGGATTCTTGAAGCCGTTGTCCATAAAGGACGTACGGCGACGCAAACCCGAGCTCCTGAATCGTTTCGTGTCGGACGGCTATTTCCTGATTGATGCAAGTGAGCGACCCATGCCGGACGGTGCCACTGCCCCCGCCAAACTTGAGCTGCTTCGTCAATCTCTTCCAGGACTCAAGATCAGAGTTAAGGCACTTCTCGGAGAGCAGTCCGTCCCTATTGTGCTGATCGGAGGGGTGACTCATAAAGCGTGTTTTAGTCCACTTAAGGATGAGGGATATAACGTGATCAACGAAGAAATGATCAATCACCCCGCTCGTGGTGGCCAATTATTCTTCAGGAAGAAGCTCCGGAACACGCTGAACCAAATTGGACGAACGCAATCGACCTCTCTCCAAATGGGAAGCTAACATGCGGCTCAGTTAACCGAAGTTTGCTCGTCCACGCATAGCCATCTGACTCGTGATTCCATAACCGATGAGGTGTCACCTATGACCAATAAGCATTCCGTGCCCTTGCTAAACGAAGTCGTTCCCCGTTCGGGGCTCGAAGACCCTATTCCTGGACCAGAAACAATTGGGCCTTCACTGAACTGCCCTGACGAGGGAGTCTATCAACACGAAGTGAACTTAGATCCGTCGTCTTCTCGTCGAGAATAAGACTGTTGTCCTGCACAGGGGTCACTCTGCAGTATTAAGCGCCTGACGCCCTAAAGAAATTTACCGAAACGATCGTCGAGGTCAGATCCCGATGTATTGCAGCTCAGCCCATCGAAGGAACTATTCTGCATCCTGCGCGCCGCTGAGAGCAGAGCATCCCATGCAATCCGAGCGAGACCTCCATCTACACTAATCCTGCGAACACCGAGGTCGGCCAACTCTGCTACTGTCAGGTCCAATCCCATCATAAGAACGCTCAGGGGTTTGGGTGCCACGGCTCGCACCATTGAAGCTATATCCTGTCTGTTCTTCACGCCGGGCGCACAGAGACAATCAGCTCCAGCGTCGGCAAACGCAACAAGCCTGTCCGTTGTGGAGGCGACGGATCTGGGATCAACCAATAAGCTATCAGTTTGGGCCACAAGGATAACGTCATTCCCACAATGATCGAGGGATTCACGCGCGGCTTGAATACGTTCGACTGCAAGGCGCATTTCATAGAGGGTCCTATCTCCCTTTGCATCTCGATCTTCGATAGAGAAGCCAGCTATGCCCGTGTCGACGACGACATCCACATTGATACCTACCCCCTCAGGATCTCTTGCAAAGCCTGATTCGAGATCAGCTGTTACTGGCAGATTCACCTTCTCGCAGATCGATGAAAGGTGTTCAAGCACGTCATCGAAGGTGGTCTCATATTGAGGTTTACCGATTGACCATGCAAATCCTGCACTTGTGGTGGCAATGGCGCGAAAACCAAGCTGTTGCATCATACGAGCTGTGCCAATGTCCCAGGGACTAGGGAGCACAAAACAGCCAGTTTCATGCATGGCGCGAAACCTCTTTCGCCTTTCCATAGTTGCCGACATCTCATCCTCCCTCGACAAAGACGAACCAGGCACTGGGACAATCTGCAATCACGTTCAACAGCAAAACAGGTGGCTTGCGCAGTGCATTCATCTCGGTTCTTGTAAGAGTTCTTGATTCACTCGCGAACTGCTTGTGGCACGGCGCTTACTTACCTACAAAAACTTCCGATACAAGCCTTTTACACCTCTGCCTTCTCTCTGTCTTGTCAGATCGTGCTGTTACTGAACACATGGTAAAACTAACTCGTTACACAATCTCCTTTCGAGAAGGTGAGAGCGAATGGCAGCTGTGTTTGTCCCGTCAACTATGGCCGTCATTTTTGTCAAAAACTGCTCTTTGTGACGATCTCGCTGTCATGTGTCTTTCGATTGCGATAAGGACGCTTTATCTTCTATCCAAATCGATACAATTTCAGTGTTGGAATTGTGGGTCACGTTCAACGCAGAACCTACTTTCGCGAATAATGACTGCCGTGGGACGCCCTATACATCGGCGCGTTGTTGAAAAATACAGCCGTAATCAATAGCCAGCAATGAAACGAAAGGTCGCACAAAATGTCCCATCATTTTGATACAAAACTCGCTAAAAAAGATCCGAGCATGAACATCTGTGACATGTATCTGTTTCCGGGTACGCCTGGAAATACCGTTATGGCTATGACGGTGAACGCAGACGCTGGGCTTGGCTCCTCAGACGCTCTGCCGGACGAAGCTCTGTATGCATTTCGTTTTGATCTCGATGGAGATGCACACGAGGATGTTGTATTCAAGTTTAGATTCGGTCACCCGAAACACGCTGATGGTGATGAACATAGGCATATTCAGTCATTTCAGGTCAGAAGGGCTGTAGGAGAACAGATCGGAGGAGATGCCGGCGATCTTCTAGTTGAAGGCTCAACCGGGAGCGTCTCTTCGGCAGCGGGTGTGAGTGCTTTCGTTGGCGTTGCGCCAGAGATGTGGGCTGCGGACGCGATCGCCTTCTTCAATCTCCTAAACGCGCTTTATAAAGAGGATCGGTACGATGGCGAGGTCTTTCTGCATCGGAAGAATTTCTTTGCGAAGAGAAACGTCATAGCGATGGTGCTCGAGGTTCCCAACTCGATGATTGGAAATGGGCAGGTCCGGTCATGGGCAACCGCTTCCCTCTTCGGACATGCACCTGAAGTGCAGATATGTCGATGGGGTCTTCCTCTGATCACCCATTTGTATCTCTCAGACCCAGCGACTTCGGAGCTCGTCGATAAGTTCCATGCCAACACACCCTCGCACGATGTGGAGTCGCTCGGACCGGCAGTGGCGGCCTTCACCGCTCGATTCTCTGGGCACGCCAATCCCATATCAGATCCCGTGGCATACGGCAGCAAGATTGCGGCTCGCCTTTGCCCGGTAATGCTTCCATATGAGATGGGAACGCCCGCGTCATTTGACGTTTCGAGCTTCAATGGACGCCCAATGAATATCGATGCCTATGACGTGATGCTGTCGATCGGTGCGAATACACCAATTGCTGACGGGGTCTCTCCGGACATCACCAGAATTGTCGGAACTTTTCCGTATTACGGTATGCCATTCAGCAAAGAAGAGCAGGCCGATCTGGAACCCATTTCGACAGGGTTTTACGAGTAAACTCAGTAGTGTCATGCCTCTGGGATGCGTTTCCACGAACGAATCCCGAGGCATTCAAACGGCAAGCCCCCAGAATTCTGACGTCGTAGAGCCTCGGTGTTTGGGTGAACAACGTGCATGGTGCCGAAGGAGCTTTGTCTAGGTCGACGCGGAAAGAGATAAAAGCTCTTCTACGTGGTGGCTATTCCCATGCAAGATTTGAGAAGGTAATGCGGGAGTTTCCGATTGACCTTCGCGGGGTCGTTGTCGACGGGTTACCGTATTCGGCTTGGCAGATCCTAGAGCACATGCGCATTGCACAGCGGTCCATGCTTGACTACGCCCTGCAGCACCTAATCGATACAACAGTAAGATCTCCGAAACAATTGCGGTGGCCTCGGGACTATTGGGTTAGGCAACAAACTCCTCGCGGCAACGAGAGCTGCGAACATTCCGTACGAAGCATTCTGCAAGATCGGACTGATTTTGAAGCCCTCATTAACAAGGCTACGGACGACGGCCTTGTGACGCCTTCTGGACCTCGCAATCGAAAAACGCTTCTGCGGCTCGCGCTCCAGATCGCGGACCACAACTCCTACCACATCGGGCAATTAGTCATCATTCGACGTCTATTGGGATCCTGGAAGAGGTAAGGTGGAAGCCTGAGATGGTCTGAATCTTCACGGATAAGATTTCAGGTCAGCGTTGAGTGACGCTGGAATTGTCTCGAGTTCCTGGCTAGACTCGCCCCACCAAAAGATGACAGGCAGAGCCGCCAGAAGCATTCCTAAACCGGCTGCATACATGACTGCACTATACCCATTGGTGAAGGCTCGATCGACGATCCTACGTCCCTGACGTTCTGCTTCGTTCCCGAAGTCTGATGGAACCCGCACGGCGGTCATCAGTGCATGATCCGCGTAGATTTGACTCTTCATTTGCGAAGGAAGCGGTGAGACTCTCAACTGCGCGCGGAGAGACCTGTCAAATCCATGCGAAAGGAATATCGTTGCGATCGAAAGAATCACGAGGCCAGCAATGCGGGAGATGGAATTATTAACGGCTGAAGCTATGGCCGCTTCTTCATCCGGAACTGAAGACATGACCACATTGGCCAGAGGCGAAAGAGCGATGGTGATACCAACTCCTAAGAGGAGCATTCCTGGCAGGAGTGAGGCTATATAGCCTTGGCGGTGGGAGGAGAGTCCGAAGAGAACCAATCCACCCGCGCCACAAACCGCGCCAACGACGAGGAAAGAGCGTTCCCCTAACTCTGAGCTGATTCGCCCAATTCTCGACGAGAACAAGAACATCACCGCGATGCATGGCAGAAAAGCAGCTCCAGTGGCAAACGGGCTGAGATGTTTAATCTGAATCGAGAAGAAAGGAACGATGTAAAACGCGACTCCGAGCGAGCCATAGAGGAAGAATGTCAGAAGGTTCACTGCAAGAAATCGACGGTTCGAAAACAATGACAAAGGCATCATTGCATGTTCATTTTGCCGTTGTGAGTACAGGAATGCGCCGATCAGGCTAACTCCCGCCACCATCGAGAGGACAACCCTAATATTTGTCCAGCCGAGTTGTGGCCCGAATGAGAGAGAGTAAACAAGTGAACCTAAGCCCAACGTATTGAGAAACGTCCCCCGGAGATCAAATGTTGCAAGGCTCAAAGTCGACAATTCGGTATTGCTTTCGCGCACTTTAGGGAGCAGAAGCAATATCCACATTGCTAAAGGCAGGTTGAGAAGGAAGATCCAGCGCCAGGAAGATGCCTGGATGAGCAACCCCCCCACCACGGGGCCGAGGGCCGCAAAGACACTGGTCCACGCCGACCATGCGCCGATCGCAGAGGCACGTTCGCGCCCGGGGAAGGCCGCTGAAAGAATAGCTAAAGACTGTGGGATGAGAAGTGCAGCCCCAACTCCCTGGATTGATCTTGAAACAACCAGCTGAGACAGCGACATCGATAAAGCCGCGCCCGCTGAAGCCAATGTGAAGAGGCCGATACCGACTGCAAAAATTCTCTTTCGCCCTAGACGATCCCCCAGAGTGCCGCCAAGCAACAGGAGAGCGGCACAGAAGAGTGCGTAACTTTGAACCACCCACTGTACCTCCGACGAGGTCGCGTAGAAGGTACTTTGAAATGTCGGCAGTGCCACACTGACCACAGAGCCATCCATGAACGCGAGGGATGAGCCCAGGATGGTCATGAGTAGGATAGATTTGCGATCAACTGGCCGGCACGGTTGATAGTCTGATCCGGACACTACCGAAGATAGACATGTTACCGTCTGAGGCGTTTTTGCGATATTCAGCTTCATGGCTTCAGCTCTTTGCAATGGATTAAGACAAGATCACCGGCTGCCCATGCCTCCCACCGAGAGACACAGGCAGTCCGGACTTGATCATATTTCCCGTGAACCGACATCCTTGACAGGTATGAAAGCTCAGTCGCGGGACCAGCCGATTCGGTACACCTTGCCTGTTTGCATTCCCTCGACGCTCTTCACGTACCCGCGAGCCGCTTCGGACGCCGGCACAGGCTTTTGCCCTGGGAAGAATGGCCCGAATGCTGACCACGACTCCTCGGTCACCGTTGGGCTGACGATGTTGATGCGGAGTCCGCGGGGGAGCTCGATCGCGGCGCTACGTGCGAATGCCTCAAGACCGCCGTTGACCATAGCTCCCGAGGCTCCCACACTGATTGGGTCTTCATTGATTTGCCCGGTTGTCAACGTGAACGATCCTCCGTCACGGATATGTTTTAAACCAAAGGCAACAAGATTTACCTGGCCCATCAATTTGCTGCGTAAGCCAATCTGGAATTTATCCTGTGTAAACTCTGCAAGTGGGCCGAAGTGTACGTCGCCCGTCGTACTCACCACGGCGTCGAAGTCGTCGACCTTCGAGAAGAGCTGTTCGATCGACGCGGTATCTGTGATGTCTACTTGAAAGTCGCCACTTTTGCGGCCGACCCTGACGATCTGGTGCCGGGTGTTCAACGCCTTGTCTACAGCACTGCCCAGTGTGCCGGAGGCGCCGATAAGAATAATCTTCATGATGAACTCCTTTTTCGAAGAGACTTGCCAGTCAACTCGAATTGATATTTGAAATTCTGCTTCCGTGTTCGTTTAACGACCTCTGGGAATGAATCCGGGGCGACCGGTCTTCACCACCGTGTTGTACCGTTCTCTTGTTTGAATGCCATTGATCTCGTCAAACGCATCTTGCGGAAGAGGCGCTATATCGAAATTTTCTTGTGCGTGAGCTTGAGTCTTAGGGGTAGTCAGCAATGCAGTTCCACGTTGAATCGCCCACGCCAGAAGGACCTGTGCTGGCGTCTTGCCAACTCGCTTCGATACGGCCAAGACGACGGGGTCTTCAAGCGGACCGGGCCTTATTCCGTGACCCAGGGGTGCAAAGGCTAGCAACACAATTCCCTTCTTTCTGCAGAATTCAAGAAGCTCAGTCTCCGGAAGGTATGGATGAGATTCCACCTGAATTACGGCGGGCTTGATCCTTGCTGCGTCGTAAATAGGCTCAAGGTCCTCCAACCCCACGTCCCCTAGTCCGATAGCACGACATTTCCCTTGATCTACAAGGCTCTCCATCGCCCTCCAGGTGTCGAGCAGCGTTATGCCAGTGTCGTAAATGACATTGCCATCATGATCCCGTGGATCCTGCTCTTCACCCGGCTGGAAAGCGAATGGAGTGTGACTGAGATAGAGATCAAGATGGTCCACCTGGAGCCGCTTACGACTTGCTTCGAACGCCGGTTCCACCCGTTCAGGCCGGTGATTCGTATTCCACAACTTCGTGGCCAGAAAGATGTCCTTACGCGCAATGCCTGCAATGCCGAGTCCAGCTTGCAAGCCTTGAGCCACCTCGGGCTCATTACGGTAACGCTCGGCACAATCGAACTGGCGGAACCCTGCCACGAGCGCATCCCTTGTGGCAGTGATTGTCGTTGCGGGATCGGGAACAAGAGTTCCGAACCCGAGGGCGGGTATATGACCCACTCCGTTGTTGAGCGGTATCTTCGTTGAACGGAAATCAGCAGCTTCCATCATGATCAGACCTCTGCGGTATGTTTTTGGGACGTAACTCGCCCTTGAAAGAAGATCGGAAGAAGTCGACTCTACTCGGTGCTTCCCACGGAGTTGCAAATCAAAACGGCTTGATATTTTGCCTTCAGCACCCTTATTTCAAAAAACTGAAATGACGATCCATGGGGAGACGTGATTTAGGAGTCTTGACGTAAGAGTCGGACTCGTCCCGATATCCAAGCACGAGTAGGACAGTGACCGTAAAACCCTTTTCCCTCAAGCCTAGTTCGGCATCGAGTGTTCGGGAATTGAACCCTTCAAGGGGGCTCGCATTGATCCCCAACTCTTCGGCAGCCATCAAGCTCATACCAAGTGCGAGATATGTCTGCTTTTCCATCCAGTGCTGCAGGTCTTTCACGTCGTAGCGGTGCAGATCGATCCACATCCGCACAGTGGCCTTCCATTGATCGGCTAAAGCCTGATTCGGAAACTTGCCATCGGCAAGCTCCTTGGCATGCAATTCATCGAGATATTCGTTGGAAAGCGTCTCACGAGTAGCAAGCACGATGACATGAGATGCGTTCCTCACCTTTGGTACGTTGAACTCAAAACCTTCGCCAATGTGGTCCGCGATTCTCGAACGCGCTTCTGGAGTTGACGCGACAAGATAATGCGTGCTCTGCGCATTGACTGAAGTCGGAATGGAGTACATGAACTTCAAAAGCTCATCGAAGATGTCTTCGGGAATACGTCGACTTGGGTCGTAGACTTTAGGGAAATGTCCGGATTCTATTAATCTGCTCAGGTTCACAGTCAGTCCTTCTCTATTTTTTTTGTCTTTTGTCGAGACCCGCTCATCGCGGATCGCTAGTAAGTAACATCCTTTAACTAGGGCTTAACCGAAGTGAAAAGATTGATCATTTACACTACCCGACATCGATTATCGAGCCTCTTAACATAGTTATTGCAGCCGGATCGTTACGCGAATGCGCAATCGTTACAAACGGCACGATATGACAAATGTTATGAAAATTTACTTTGCCGGTATATGTGTGGGAGCTCCTTTGTCTTTCACAAAAAACGCAATGAATTTCGCAGGCTCCGTCTTACTCGCATTTCGACCGATCACGTGAACGTCGCTCGGGCTTTCATAGAATGTTTGGCCAGCGGCTAGGGTCATTTCCCTTCCTCCACGGACCTGCATTATGACGGTCCCTTCCAATACGTAGACAAACACATGAGCATCGTGGCGATGTATGGGTTCAGAACCACCTGGAGGGTATACAACGGTGATCATCGTGCCTTCTTTTCCTGGGAACCCGGTGAGATCCCTCGACAGCAAGGGCGTTACCTTAATCTCTTGCCCTACAAGCCAACTGGGAGATAACCAGGCCACGCACAGGATTAGCTTTGCAATCTTCATCATTTGTCTCCTCGATTGTTTTTAGTTGAAGTAGAAGCCGTGTCCAGTTGGCCTCAGGCTAGTTTCTTCCCGGAACAGATTCATGGCTGTCGTCGCCAACAACATCTGTCACGCGAACACTGACCAGCTCTTTTGTGGCACCGGCTCAGGACGCCCAGTTCTTACGGAAGTCCGTGTGCAATGTCAGGCCTCCGTCTACGTACAAGGTCTGGCCGGTAATGTAATTGGCATCATCACTGGCGAGAAAGGCAAATGCGGCTGCGATTTCATCGGACTCGGCAGAACGCCCCAAGGGAATGTGCTCCTCAACCATCGATCGTTTCGTAGCATCGTCTTTCCACGACGCATTGATGGGCGTAGTCGTAGCTCCCGGTGCTACTGAGTTAGCGCGTATGCCCCGATCCGCGTATTCGAGCGCAATGGTGCGCATAAGGTTTCCAAGGCCTCCTTTGCTCACGGAATAAGCCACAAAATTAGGCTTGGGTACGATTTCATGATTAGACGAATTCATAAGGACCAGGCCCGATCCCTGCCGCAGGAAGATGTTCAGCGCGGCCCGGCTACAGAGAAAGGCTCCACGGAGATTAACATCGACTACCTCGTCAAAATCCCTCAGAGTGAATTCGTGGGTAGGACTCTGACGGTTGATGCCTGCATTGTTGATCACCACGTCGAGGCCTCCTAGAAGATCTTTCGTCCTGCCAAACACATCACGGACTTCGATCTCATGAGTTACGTCTAGGTGTTCGACAATGACTCGCCCCGGATACTCCTTCTGAAACTCCTGTCGTACCCTGAGCAAGGTCTCATCCGCGACAACGTCGGTAATAACCACCTTCGCCCCCTCGGAGGCAAAGCGTCGTGCCGTTGCCAGTCCGATGCCCTGTGTTGCTCCCGTGATCAGAACTCTTTTGTTCATTAGGCCGGTCATCGTATCCCCTCCAGCTAGCAGGTTGCGAAAACTATCGAGGGAAAATTTTGTTCCACCGACAACTAGCGCACGGATGTGTCTGCGAAAGAACAAAGGGCCTGCCTCTGATCGAGGCAGGCTCGCCTGCGTCCTCTTCTTCATTAATCAGCGATTACGCCAGATTCGACTCGGTTGCTGGACCATCACTCATCGTGATCTTTCCGTTGAGCCCCGTCGGGAAGAACCCTCCCTGACGCGCATTTGCCTGCATTCCGAAGGCTAGATACAACACCTGTCCGGCAGTTCTGGTCGCGGCCAAACCGTTGTCGAGATTGATCGAAAGATACTGCGTTCCCTTTCCGCTGGGGGGCGGAATAAGATCGGCACCATCGACGGCCGAGGAAGCGATCTTCAACTTAGCTACCTGCGTATGAATACTTCCCGCGTGTTCAGCTTCCGCAGCGAGGAGGCGAGCCGCGGTGGTGATCACGCCCGGGCTTTTCAGCATTCCGGCAGCGCCCGTATACGCGGTAACCCCAATGTCCTCGAGAATTCGTGCCACCGTCAGAAAGTCGACCTGATTGCCGAATCCAATTCCCAAAGCGTTCAGCTTGATGTTGGGTTTCGCAACGGCAGCAATTCCTAGCGCATTTCTTAGCAGAATAACGTGAGCCCGTTCGTCCGACCCGATTTCAGCAGCGATGTCTCGGCTAAAGATTTCGTTGTTATCGAAGACTACCTTCGCTCCTCCAGTGGTCTCGCCGCCAGAGGCCGGGTTCTCACCGGTTGCCTTACCGTCGATACCAATTCCGAAACTAGTGATCGATTTACCTTCTACGGCATAGGTGTAAAACTCTGCTTCGAGATATTCGAGATTAAGAGCGAGGTTGAGGATATCTGTCTCAGTAATGGCCTCCGTCGCACTGGAGGGTGAACCTCCGCCAACCGTGGCGCTGGCGGCGTCCATCTTTCTCATAAAACGTTCGCGATTCGGGGACGCGGATGCAAGGTCGTCGAACAAATTCTTCGGCATATCATTCTCCAATTATGCTAGTTGCGGTCGTCTTAGGTTGATCTCGGGACAATTGGCCGGCAATCATGTCCGGAGTTGCGAATACACAAAAATCATCACCCTTAGATATTGTCGATAGATCACAGTGCTCCTCGTACGGAAGAACAGAGCAGATGAATTATCGGTCCAAAGCCATCCACTTGTGATCCGAAAACATGCAGGGTTGAGCCTGTTGTTTCCTATAGGCAAGTGTTGCGATTTCCCCGTGCACTCGCGCTGAGAAACTCTACCGAACAGCCCGTTCAACTCCGATTGACTCGCCCGACGAGACTGGGAGAACCTCCTGGGGCTCTCCATTCGTACGAACAGACGGCGTCAGACGAGCAGCGGCTTTAGCTATGACGAGTCGTTTGGCCCTCAGCAGCCGGGTCTTCGTGGCAGGGAGGGAGAGATGCAGGCGATTTGCAATTTCGTTCAAGGACAAGTCGTCGCTGAGGCGTATCTGCAATCCCTCCTTGAGCGACAACGGCAAGGAATTAATCGCACATCGAAGAATTTCGTATTCTCGCTTAATCCGCAACGTAGTCAAGGGATCGGGACGCGGGTCAGCTATAGCCACGAGCAACAACTCATTCTTCTCAGCGTCGCCTGTAACCTCACATCCGTTTTTATATTTTCGTCGCATCATGAGCGCAGAATTGATCGCGATGCGAGTGAACCACGTTGAAAACTTCGCTCTGCCGTCGAATGTGGACAGCTTGAAATAAGAACGGATAGTCGCATCCTGCAAAGCGTCTTCTGCGTCAGCCTCGGCTCGAAGGATGTTCCGAACGGCGCGACGTGCTGTGGGCAAAGCGCCTTTGATAAGGTCAGCATAAGCATTCTCATCGCCTGCCTTGGCGAGAGCGACAAGCTTCGCATCCTCCGACGGAGGAGACGTTTGATTCGACCGATTGCCGCAATGTAAGGCCATGTCGCTATGATCCTGCACGACAATGTAGCCTTTCACAATCTCGGAATTAGGGGTCCCAGACCTGTATTTTCTGCAGGTCTGGCGCCGCGGACTGCGAACGGTTTCCGATTGAATATCGTTCAGATCAAGGAAAAAGCGAGTCCGGCAGGAGCATTAGAGTACGTTCAAAAGCGGCACCGTTTCCAGCCGTTCGGGCAAAGATCAGAGAACCCTCGATACCGATGAGGGGTTCTTGTGCCCTAAAGCGGAGGTCCACGGCATCCAGGCCGCTCTCTGTGGCGATCCTGGTAAACGCATCGACCCACGTCTGCGTCATTTTGCGAAGCACGAGCTGTAGTTCCTCTGACCCGACTGGATCGATAGAACGTTGAGAATGCTGGCTTTCACACCACTCGAATAGTATTTATTCAGGCGTTCGGCCACCAACGAGACGCGCGCTCGTGGAGTCCCCGTTCCATCCAACAGTTTGAATATGTTGGACTCGAACCAGGCAGCAACAAACTCGGCCACCGTCGTCACTATCTGATCTTTGCCTGCAGGATAACGATACTACAGACTTGCCTTTTCAAAGGCCGGTCTTGTCCGAAAGCATCTTGAGACTGACTCCATCGAAACCGTATGTGCGAAAAAGATCCTGAGCGATTTCCAGAAATGCGTCATCAATAATTACTCGATGGGCCATTTAGGATGTCCTCGCTCTCCTTCTGCCGAGCGTCCGGTAAAGAATCATTTCAATAGTCTATCGATAGATCTTGCTCAAGCAGCACGCGCACAACACCGAGCGCAACTTTTCAGGCGTATTGGACAAAACAGCCGTTTTGTAACAGCATCGTGGCAGCACGACATGCCGATGCATTACTTCCACAACCAATTCGGAAGATTTACCGCATGATCACGATTGTCTTGCTTTTGCTGTCGGCGCTCTATTAGCTTCATAGCGTTGGCTTGATCGCCAGGCGTTCCGTCTCAACGAATTGTTCCAGCACATTCTGCAAAATCTTCTCGATAACCTTCGGACCCCTGTCTACCTCATCCCCTCTTCTTATTGCCTTCGGTCGAATCTGGTCTCGAGCGGAAAGCGGAGTCAATTCATTCCGGTTCGGAGCTGTGGGAATTGGATTTCTCTACTGTCGTATACAGAAAGCATCGACTCGATTTACTCGGTCTCAGCTCGCGATATTCTAGGGCGCTGCCTATAGGTTCTTACGGGGACTTTTAACGTTAAGGCAAATAGTATTCGATTACCGGACGAGGAACCAAGTCACAATATCTTCTTGATCCCCAGCGGGTTAGCCCTATAGTCAGGCGACTGTTACCAGCGCCCTCCCCCTACGAACGGCCTCACTATATAAGGAGCTTAAATGTTTAAGGTCACAGGCGGCCTGGCAGCCGCTGCTATCACAATTGGAAGTCTTCTTTCCGTCACTGCGTTAGCCGAGTCTAACGCGAAGTCCGGAGCAGTATTCGTCATGACGAATGCCGCAACAAAGAACGAGATCGTTGCATTCGAGCGCTCCGCAAACGGGTCTCTCACCGAGACCCAACGGTACGACACCCAAGGTAGAGGCAGTAGTGGAGTTACGGATCCTCTTGGTTCCCAGGGATCTCTGACATTGAGCCAAGACCATTCCCTGCTGTTCGCTGTAAACGCTGGAAGCGGAAACATCTCCGTATTTGGTGTCAGACGTTCGACCTTAGCTTTTCTCGACAAGGTGCCCTCAGGAGGCAGCGAACCAGTTGCCATAGCAGAACGTCAGAACCTTGTTTATGTACTCAACGCAGGTGCAGCTGGAAGCTTGGTTGGATTCACTCTGGATTTCGGCGGCCATCTCAACCAAATCAAGAGTTCCACTACATTCCTGACCGCTGCTGCGAGCGGCGGAGCATCCTTAGCCTTCAGTCCGGACGGCCAGTTTCTTGTAGTAACTGAGAAGATTCCTAACAACATCGACGTGTTTCGGGTCAATCTTGACGGGACGTTGGGACCCATCGTCGTGAATCAAGATGCTGACCCAGGCATCTTCTCTGTCTCATTTGCGCCAAACGGCACCCTTATCGCCTCAGAGACGGGAACCCCTGGAGTCACAAATAGTGCGACTATCTCTTCGTACAGCACTCCGGCTAGCGGCAATCTAACACCCGTGAGCGAACACGTTCCCACATTCGGGACCGCAAACTGCTGGAACGCAATCACTCCAGACGGAAAGTTCGTCTACGTCTCGAATGCTGGAACAGCATCGATCTCTGGTTTTACGATTGGTAAGAATGGTTCTTTGACGCCAATATCCGGAACCATCGTAGGCAGCAATCCCCAGGGGAGCACCAACCTGGACATTGCGATTAGCTCAGACGGGAAGTTTGTCTACACATTGAATTCCGGTTCTGGCGACATTGGTGTCTTCGAAGTCGAGTCAGACGGCACGCTCAACAATCTTGGTATTGCCGGTCAATTTCCGAAATCCGAGGGCTACAACGGTATCGCCGCCCTTTAGTCGGATCAAACGGGGTTGTGGCCTTCGCAACCCCGTTTGATCTATAGCAATTGTGCGGAACACAAGGTCTCGGATGACGCTCCCAAACAGCTGGCGAAACACCTTGGGATTCCTTCGACACAGTAAAGCACTGACACGAAATTGCGCGGGGTTCAACTCGATCAGAGATCGTATTGAGTGAACCGATCTTTCAGCAGTTGCGACTCGAAAGAGAACTTTAGGACAACCCAATGACGCAAGACGATGCGAAAAGACTAGTCGGTGAACACGGTGCTGAGCCTATAGAGCCAGACATGACGGTCGGTCTAGGTACCGGCACGACGGCGACGCAGTTCATCCGCGCATTGGGGGCTCGCAATGCACAGACGAAATTGAATATTCGCTGTGTTGCATCCTCTAAGGCAAGCGCTGATCTCGCTCGCAGTCTTGGACTCGATGTCGTTACGTTAAACGAGCTTCCGAGACTGGACCTTTACATCGATGGCGCGGACGAAGTCGACTCACAGTTGAATCTCATCAAGGGCGGAGGAGGCGCGCACTTTCGAGAGAAGATTGTTGCTAGTTGTTCGGATCAATTTGTCGCTCTCGTTGACTCCTCCAAGGTCGTCGCCACATTGGGCAAGTTTCCTTTGCCCGTTGAAGTTGTGAAGATGGCGTATGTCCCCGTTCAGCGCAAGCTCGATGCGCTAGGCCTAAATCCGGTCCTCCGCCATGAGAAAGGCACAGATGAACCGCTGCTCATCGACGAGGACAACTATATTCTCGACTGTCATTGTGGCCCAATTTCCGATCTGGAAGCGGTCTCCAGTGAAATCAGAAACATTGTCGGAGTGATCAAGCACGGACTCTTTCTAAATATGACCTCCGTGTGTCTCGTGGCTGACGACGACGGGGTCGTTCAACTAAAAGTTTCAACGTAACGAGTCGCCCAATCCCCTCTCTCATGGCACTGAACGTTATGTGCCATTTAACTCAAATCCCAATACCTAACCAAACCGAGGAAACCGATGAGTCTCATTGAAAAAGCCCTAGAAGCAAACCGTAGTTATGCCAAGATACCGAATCCAGCACGTGCGGAACGTCCAGCCCCCAAACTTGCGGTTGTTACCTGCATGGATCCTCGCGTTTCAGACCTTCCAGCGATCCTCGGGCTACAGCATGCGAATCTCGATGTAATCCGAACCGCCGGGCCGGCAGTAACCGACGACGTTCTCGGAGAGCTTGTGGCGTCCAATCGCATCATCGGAACAACTGAAATCATGCTTCTAAACCACACCGGATGCGGATTCACAACCTTTACCGACGAGGAGCTTAATACAAAATTAGCTACTTCCACCGGCGATTCGTCACCTGCTCCTATGCGGTTCTTCTCTTTCAAAGACCCGATACAGCATACTCGAGAGCAAATCGAGAAGGTGCGGTCTCATCCGTGGATCGCAAAAGAGGTTCCCGTTCGTGGCTTCGTTTTAGACATGGAGACGGGCCTCCTCAAAGAAGTTGAGGCTGTTCCCAGGCTATCTCCCGAATAGTCGTTAAGGACCCAATCCCAGGGCCGGTGACTCCTGTATTAATGGCCTGCCCCGACGCAGGAGTCTACCGGCACGAGGTCCGACTGAACGGGCTACGCCTCCTCGACAATTGGTAGATCAAGGTCTGTCGTCAACGTGTACCGACAACGGCAGAACCCATACCCTTCTGTTCCCAAGTCAGATCACCGAGGTTTCTGCTCTGCGCGCCCGCCACTTCCAGATAAAACCCAGGGTTCTGACTTGCTATGGGTTGGAAGGATCGGCAGGAAACTAACCGAGTAATGACCTCTATCGTCGATTCGCGAATAGGGAAGAGACGATGTGTTTGCTTTAGTATTGCGCCCGCTCGCGTTCGCCGATCACGATCCAGGGAGCCATGGTGTTGCCGGTGGTGATGCGCGGCAGTAAATGCGACGTTCAAGTTTGTCCGGTTCATCAGAACTGATAAGGTCGGTCTCGTTGAGAAGAATGACGTCTGCTAAGGCAATCTGCTTCTTCACCTCATCGATGCAATCCTCGGGCACGCAAGTACGCCGTGAGCTCCGCTGGAAAGTTGGTCTGAATCCCGACGGCCCCGTTATCGATCGCATCCTGCCACTCTTTTTCCGTCTGACGATCGACAAAAATGCCTACATTGACCTCTTTCGCAGCTGCTATCGTCACAGCATTGAAGTCGCGCTCATCAGCGCCCAGCAACTGTGGATGAAGCCTGTCGATCAGCTTATGCACATTCTGCGGATTGAACGCCTCCGGCATAAGTACCCAGCTCGGCTGTAAGGTAGCGATCTGCTTCAGAAAATCAGGATGCTCCGACCAGAACATCACATGCTTTCCCATATCGTGCCGCTCAATTGCCGCGACCAGCGCCTCAGGTGCAGCATCCTTCGTATCGACGTAGTTGCCGATCTTCCCCCTGCAGAACTCCAGCACCTCGTCAAACGTAGGCACCTGCAAGCCGGGAAACTGGCCAGGAAAACGAGCGCCCAGATCGAGCTTCTTGATCTCCGCAAGGGTCATGTTTTTCACCAGTCCTTTGCCGTCAGTCATGCGATTGACCGACGGATCGTGCATCAACACAAGCTGGCCGTCTGACGTGGTGCGCACATCGATTTCGACATAGTCCATACCCGCATCAACCGCGCCCTGGATAGCGGGGATTGAGTTCTCCGGATGATGCGTGTGTTCGCCGCGATGGGCGCTCGTCATAATCGTTCGGGGGGCGCCATTCGTTGCAGTTGCCTGCCCAAAGCACGGAGCCGTAATTACGAGCGACGCAAACAGAACCACCGCAGGGACCTTCAGATAAGAATTGGAAAAAGCAAGAAGCATGATCGACTCCATTCGAAATTGTTAACTGTTTCCTTGGCTGGTAAGTACCGGGGTAGCCCTCAGCGTCGCCGTATAACGCATGTCGAAGGCTGCCCGGCCTGCACTAGAACATGTACTTCAAGCTGAACTGCACCTCACGCTGGTTGTCAGGCAGCGTCGAGGATATCGAAGCTCCGCCCGGGACATCCGGCGCAGTGCTCGGTATCTGGAACTGCGCATGATTGGCTACGTTGAAGATCTCCGCCCGGAACGTCAGCTGCTGCCCCTCGACGATACGGAAGCTCTTCATTAATCCAAGATCGAAGTTGAGCTGCGAAGGACCAACAATCGAACCCGCATAGCTGTTGCCGAAGTTATGGGCAAAGGTCTGCTCCGGTGCGAGTGCGGGGATCGCGAACGCGGCCGGGTTGTACCAACAGGCCAGTGTCCTCTTGCCCGGCGTACATCCAAGCCGTGCCTGATCCGCCTGATCGATGGAGAAGTCCGCGGGGTTACCCACTTGATCGGGCCGCGGACCAAAGCTACCCGTGTTCGTCTAATCGATCGAGGTACCTTCTTTCGCGTGCTCGCCCGTGCGTGCCACGGTAATCCCACTCAGCTCCCATCCGCCAAAGGCCAGATCGGCACTCCGTCCCGTGTTGCCGCCGAACTGACGTCCTTTACCGAACGGAAGCTTGTAGGTATAGCTGATGGTGAAGCGATGACGGAAATCGGGCTCCACATAGCCCCGCTCGCCATTGGTGTTATAGGAGTCCTGCACAGAAGTGCCCGCTGTCCCGTGGCTTGTTCCAATGTCCTTGCTCCATGTATAGGAGGCAAGCATGGTCAGACTATTCGAGACCTTCTTCTGTAGCTTGCCTTCAAGAGCGTTGAAGTGCAGGTTGAATCGCGGATAGTCGATCGTAAGAATATCGCTCAGGCCTGGATCGGTGCTGAAGTAAGGGCGGCCATAGTTAGGAGCAGGGCCGAAGTTGGAATCGAGCGGCACAGGAGCCTGGTTCAGATCACTTGCCTCGTTATCCCACAATCGCTGCCCCTGCGTGCCTACATAGGCAAGACCCATCACCCAACTTCCGGGCAGTTCCTTTTCAAGACCCAGATTCCACTCTGTGATGCGCGGAAGAAGCCGCTTCGGCCCGGTCGTCTTCACCTGCCCGGTCGGATGGAGAGGATCGATCGCCGGGAGCGTTGCTGGGAATCCGGACCGCAATAGCTGTGCCGTCTGCGGAATCTGCGCCGGGTTATAAGCAGCCGAGTAAAGCTCCAGCAAAGGTGGGTTCTCGCCAAGGTCGTTGAAGATGTTGCCCTCAGGCGAGTAGAAGATGCCGAACGCGCCGTGGACCACGAGGGTCTGCTGGCTCTGAGGCGAATAGGCGAACCCAACGCGCGGACCAAAGTTGGTCTTGTCATACGCTACGCCGGCGTTGGGGATAGCATTCGGCCCGTAGTTATTGTCGACAACCCCCGTCTGCAGGTTGAAGTTCCCTACCCTGCCCCCTACAGGCGAGTAAAGATCATAACGGAAGCCAAGGTTGAGAGTAAGCCCGGAGCTATCTTCCAGTCATCCTGGAAGAAAGTATCGAACTCCCTCATTTTGGTCTTGTCCATGCTGGCCAGGTTGTCCTGCAACTTGCTCACAGGAATACCCAGGAGTAAGTCCGCAATCGCGCTGCCGCCATCTCCCGTGGCAACATTTTGCGTGTACTGGCCAGAGAAAGAGAATGTTCCAAAGGGTGCCTCCGCCTGGAAGAAATCTCTGGATAGATAACGGAAGTCGCCACCGAACTTGAAGGCGTGACGTCCCTTGAGCCACGTCACAATATCGGCGATCTGGTACGTATCGTCGGTAGCGATCTCAGGAACATAACTCGAGTCGCCGAACGAGGTGTAACCGGAGAGAGTGAACAGCGAGAGACCGCTGGAGTAAGGGTTATCTCCACGGTTCGCATTTGGAATTCCTAACTGCTGCGAGCGATCCTGCCCCGCATCCAGATGCTGCGTATTGATCTGCCAGCGCAGGAAGGCAAAGTGAGCATCATTCGTAATGTTCTTGCCAAAGGCATGGTATTCGCCAAGGGCATAGCTTTGTTCACGCCCATCAATGTTACTTCCGAACCCCTGGCAGCAACCTCCGGCCTCCCCCAGAGGTGCAGGCTTCAAGAACCGGACATCTTGCAAGGCCGCATGTCCAAATAGTTGGTCCGTCTGACGGATAGTGTGGTCGATGCGAACATCGAACTGGTCTCCATTTGTGACCTGCTTCGGGGTATACACAAAGTTATTTACCGTGCCGGGCAAATTCGGCAACGGCAGGACATTCAGAACGGCCTGTCCAACGCTGTCGATACGGTTCGCGGGAATCACGAACGGATTGCTCGGATTCAACAGAGTGCGTTGCGAACTCACCGGGTTCGTTGTCTGCGGATCATAGAGGTTTGTCTTCAACTCACTGAAGTCGCCATTGTGCATGAGACTCGTGGGCACCGAGCTCACGTATGAGACACCCTGCCGAATACGCTCTCCCTCGTAATCAGCGAAGAAGAAGGTGCGGTTACGAATGATCGGACCACCCAGCAAAGCTCCGAACTGGTTTCTCTGGAATGGCGGCCGTTGCGGATCAAAGTAGTTACGCGCATCGAGTTTATCGTTACGAATGAACTCATAAACACCGCCGTGAAACTTGTTCGTGCCCGACTTGAGCAACACATTGACTGCAGCACCACCACGCCCGAACTCCGCACGCATGGAGTTCTCCTCTACGCGAAACTTCTGGATCGCGTCCGGTGCGGGCTGAATGACCAGGGTGCCCTGTCCGAACTCGTTGTTATCGACACCATCCAAAAGGAAGTTGTTATCGAAGCTAGTAAGGCCGTTGACCGCTACCTGAATTCCCGGCCTGTTGTTGTCGGTCGTGCCGCGGAGGGCACCGTTATTCTGCGCACCCTGGTTTGCTCCGGCTCCCAAATACGCCAGTTGTAGGAAGTTGCGGCCATTCAAAGGAAGATCGACGATACGTTGTGTCGTCTCGATCGTGCCCAGCGAGGAGCTTGTCTGATCAATGATCGGCACGCTGGCTGCGACGTCCACCTGTTGCTGTGAGGACATCAGGCGCAGCTGCACATCGAAGCTCAACGACTGACCCACGTTGATCGTGATCGGTTCGCTCGAGGTCGTTGAAAATCCATTGGCCTGCACAAAGATTTGGTAAATTCCGGGGTTCAGGAACGGTACCGTGTACAGGTCGTCATTGTTGGTCACCATCCTGCGTTCCACGCCGGTGGCCTGGTTCACGACACGAACCTCCGCGCTTCGGACAATCGCCCCTTGCGGGTCCGTCACTCGTCCGGAAAACTGGGCCGTCGTCTGTGCAGCCGCCGAAAAACCGCAAACCAACAGGAAAACAGACGCCATGATGCGCACGACATTCTTAAGCATTGCTTATCTCCATGGAGTTAGCACTTCTGGAAAGGTTGTTTGTTAGTGACTGGAGTTTGGTTCCAAGGCGAGTAAGACTGGATCTCTGCTCAGTAAGTGAAGGGTCTTGGCCATTTCAGAGGCTATCGATTGCGCCGTGCGGGGAGAGGATTCACTCGAAGATATAAGCTCCCTGCATAGGCTTACGTTGCGAGTACTTTGCTCCGTAAGGCCTGCAGCTGCGGATGTTATGGTGTGTCCATCTTCGGTGCTCTGCTCAGGCACGAGCGAGAACGACTGAAGTATCTCGATCTCTGAGCGCACAGCGGCTCGAAGCAACGAAGAATGGTTGGTGAGTAATTGCGTCAGGGCAGAGCGCCCCAACGGGTCCAACTCATCATTCCCATGGAAACGCCGGTTGAGCTCCGTAAGAGCATTTCCCTCTCGCTGAATCTCAAGAGACAGGCTGAGCAGCTGGTTGGAAACCCTGCCCATCTCCTCCGAGCTTTTGGAGTTTTCGTGAAAGAACTCTTCAAGAGGAGCAGGCTGTGCCGCCACGGCGCTCTCACGAATCGAAGCCGTACCGGACCCTGCATTGCGACGCGCGTTGAGCTCCTCCAGACTTAGAATCGACGGAACGACATGAGCTACCTGCCGCAGCCCAAGGTTCAGAGCGTGCTGCCGCTCGGTGGTATCCACAATGCCTTCCACATGCACCGCGTTCCTCGATCGCTTAATCTCAATCTGCTCGTTGGCATCGGCGTTCAGCTTGTTCAGCACAAGCCTTGCTTCCAGCTCGGCCACATCGAGTTGCTCGTCAGTCAGGAGGCTTCTCTTTGGCAGGTTGAGGGTGGGCTCGCCCTCTTCATGCAACATTGGAGAGAGCGGCTCCCACAACGCTTCATTCGCCTCGCTCCACTTCAGCTCGGTGTAACTCAGCTCGGCGATCTCCACCGTGTCCTGGCTGCGAGTCTCAATCGTGCGGCGCACCGGATGAAGGTCCGAGGTTCGCATCGTCAACGACTCCTGCCGGATCGGCCCGTATCGCACGCTGGTGACCACGCTCACCAGTCCGTCTCCGGCGGACTTTACACGGTCCGTGGCAGAGTGTTGGCTCTCTCTCCATCGGTTGTAGTCTATAGCCGAAAGCGGTTCATCCCAGCTCACGCCGCCGGCCTCGACCGCCTGCTTCATCGCCGTCGCGGCGGCATCCAAATGCTGCGCTTTGGCCACACGCTTTCGTTGCAGATCGCTGTAAACCGTGCGCTCTATACTGTGCGCACCGCGCCGCATTACCAGCTTCTGATAGACCACCCCAGGCTGAGCACGCTCGGCCAAGGCCTGCTCGTTCGCCATCGCCTTCCCCAGAAGATCCGAGGCACTCAGCGATGGTGCAGCCTGCTTCCAGATGAAGAACAGCGTGATCGACGCCAGGGTAACAACAAAGATGCTTGCGAGAACCGGATTCATAGTGGACGGCAGGAGCGAGCGAAGACCATATATCAATGAGTTTTGTGAGGGTTGTTCCTCTCGGATGCTTTGCTCGTTCAGCAGTGCAACCAGTCGCCCCTCCGCACCGGTTGAAGGTGGAAGGTGAGGACGTAATCGCCGTTCGCGCCGCCCCACCAATGCAAAGACCGTCTCCTCCATCTGCTTCTTCTTTGCCAGGCACCGCCAGCAACCGTCCAGATGATGAGCAACCGCGGCATGCTTACGAAGGGTAAGTTCTCCATTAATGAATGCGACCATCTGTTCGTCGCTCGGATGCTTGTCTTCACTCCGCAGAAGCGAGTTCGTAAACTTATTCATGAAGCGCCCCCGTTAAGCGAACTATGGCGCGCTGCATAAGCTCGGAGACGCTAGAGATACTGATCTGCATCACCGCAGCAATCTCGCGGTACTTTAATCCTTCAACTCGTAGCTGCAAACACTGTCTCTGCTGTTCGGTAAGCTGGGTCATGCAATGGTCTAGTTTTTGGTCCATCTCTTTTTGCAGATAGGAGTCTTCCGGCGTCGGCCCTTTGCCCGGCTCCTCCTGTATCCTCGCGACCGTCTCTTCTTCCTCGCTATGGAGGAAGCGACGTGACGACCGTTGCAGGTTGACCGCCAGATTATGTGCTACGCGAAACAGCCAGGAGCGGAAGTCCGCGATCTTTGTGCCTTGGCTCAGCTGCTGGTGCAATAGAAGAAAACTCTCTTGGATTACGTCCTCTGATTCGGGCGGCGTAAGGCCGATGCAGACAAGGTAGCCATAGAGCGGTAACCGCAGTTCGCGAAACAGCTCGACCACGCGGGTACGATGGGCGGTCCCCTTGCGCTCTTCTGTAGCGAAGAGGCTTAGGTGAGGCCGTAACAATGCGCTGTTTTCGTTCTCCATGCCGGGGACAGACTCTTCCTTACTCCAAGTTGCCAAGCTCAATTGGGCCTGTTACTGGAGAGACAAATCAACAGCATCAAAGTTCGGGTCTGTCATCGAACTTTCACAGAGCGATCGAGCGGGGCCCCACATGCCCTGGAAGTGACATAGCTCACGTGCAGAAGGATTGAAACACCGTCATTCAGGTTGTTTGGATAGCCTTGAAAATAAACGCAGTAAGTTGGGCATCATCTGGATGGAAGACGGACTAGCTGGATACACACCCTTATCGGTGATGCGCATTCGATTCGCTTGAGCGGCGTCCGTGCTGCAGTAGCAATCTGTTTTTTCTTGAGGCTGTAACATTCTTCGGCTCTCACATGACTGAGTTTCGTTGGGACGAGACCCTTCGCTTGCCGAGTGCGCCCTACACAGGCGTTGATGTAGCTGGGTGGCTCTTGTCTACGAACGGAGGGTCAACGGCCTGTTTAGCTTTGTGACAGTCGTAAGCTTCGATCTATTGTGCTGCCAACGCTCGGTTTCTACCGCATTGCTGTTCGAGAACGGCAACTGTGCATGGGACAAGAGTACATCCAGTTCAGCGCGCAATTAGAGAATGCTTCCCACAATAAAACAGCACAGCCCTTAGCATAAACAGAAACCCAAGCCCTCTATTTATCATGATGTTTGAATGACTTCGTCGAACAAGAGCACGCGTTTCCCCGGACTTCCCTTCGATCGTTTGGGGGACAAGACGAACCCTGCGTCGGGTGTTCGCAAATCTCCTTACGACCACTCGGCCGCACTCTATTAAGCCCCGCAGCGACTTCGCAATAAGTGACGAATCCCTGTTAAAGCTTCTTCAGTCCGTGGATTTCGTTCGCACCGCAACCCTGACGAACGCTATAACAGAGTACGAACGGCGAATGCAGGCTGGGGCCCCGTCCTTCGAGAATTTGAGATCGCAAGGCTGGATTCAAGTCATCCAAGATCGGGTAGTCATTCCCGTTGACTACGTACGCGCGTTCCAGCGAGAGTATCCCGGTTATGCAGAGGCCTTCGACTGGCTCCAGAAAAAACAATACTCGGTCCGTTATCTGCCACGAATGCCAGTGGATTCAGAGATTGAACCCGTTATCGAGTCCCTCAACACCGGGAGCCTTTCGCTAGACGAGCTTCGTAGCCCGAGGCCTGACTGGGTAGCATCCCGACGCTGGGAACAGCTGTGCTCTGAGCAACCACTGAACGCGCCTCTCGCTCGGTGGCTGGAAGACTGGAAGTTGCTGCGCTGGCCCAGCTTTGTCCCGCAACGAACGTGGAGTGCTTACGCTCTTGAGCGCTTCCATTCGGCGGTATTCTCTCTGATCGAGTCTGAGCCGCTGGCGGACTGGGATCACATTCACGAAGAAATTGCCACTTATATGGCGCACCAGCAGGGTGCAAGCATCGAACTCGCCCGCAAGAGTCTGCCCGCGGTACCTTCCACGCTTGTCGAGCGGTACATTTGGTCGAACACCTATGGGCTTGAACGGTTCTTTCTCGCACGCATTTGGCCTCTTGAAGGCCATACGGCTCTGATCTCGCTTTTAATACGAGACATCCAGGACACGGAGAACTGCCCTGCTCCTCATCCACTGTGGGCGCGTCTCTATCCACTCATCGCACGAAAGACAGAACTACTGTTCCTTTTCGGGCTTCAGCCTTCTGCTCGATCGTTGCCAATCGCAGACATGTTACTGCTTGGATCCTCCACTGCGCTGACGTGTCTGCTCTTATGGCAATGGTCGCTTCCAGGAGATGCTCTGGCAGGAAATGAACTCAGGGAATCGAGCGAAAGGCTCAAAGAAGATGCTTTCCTCAATGCCGCTGAGGTTCTTCGCTATCTAGGCGATAACGACGAAGTTGAGGTGGCAGAGGTTGCTGCGCTCCTTCGTGTCATCTTCGGCGACGGGATCGCCCGGACGGGATCGTCGGAAGAAAGCTCCGAACGCATGCGACAAACTCTGATCCAGACACTCTCAGAAATCGGCCGTACTAAATTGATTTCCATCCTTGAGGGTGCCGCGCAAAGTGGCCTCGGCGGACCGGCTGAGGGAATGTTCACGGGATTGCTTTCCCTAGTGGATGCCTCCGGCGATGTGAATGGTATCAGCGGTGCGCCATTCGTCACGGCTTACGGCAACGCAGTGGTTACCGGTCATTTCCGGATCTCCGCGCGGCAAATGGACAAGGGGCAGTCGCTAAGCCTCTACAATTTGGCGCGACAATCGGGAGCCGGGTACATTTCGAGCTTTTTTGATCCTCTGAACCTCGCGTCGCGCTTTGCGGCAGTGTCAGCAGATCCCAACTCCATCGAGGCGCTACAAACTCTGGATTCCATCAAACGCTCAATTCGTGTTCACGTTCGGGTTCTGTGTCGTATCGTCGCAAGGCTCGACACTGAAGTCCCGCAGGATCTGGTTGCGGCTCTTGTCTCAGCAGTGAGATCGGGATCATCGAATCGGCTGGATCGAAAACAGGTGGATGCTTTCGCGGCTGGCTTCGACTCCGAGAGGCCTGGAAAAGACCGAGATCGGCCAATTAGCGCTGACCTTGGTGAGGCACTCACCGCGTTAAGCGACGAACAACGGCAACAGCTTCTCACGACAATCCTCATGATTGAGGAGCCTGCGACACTAGCCCAACTTCTCTCATATGTACCATCGGTTCTCCAGACCTTGATTCGAGACCGGATCAAAGTCCTCACCCCGGGCTATTCGAGCCGCCTTTTGATGCTTACGGAGGAACAAACCCGTATCGAACACCTTCTCAACGCGGGCGTAACGGATATCGCAGCGCTCTTTCTCGATAAAGAGAACGAACTAGAAACGTTAGGCAAGGTTCCGGGACGTTCATTGCAACGTCTGCGGTTCCGCCTGCGCTTGCTGCTCCAAACAGAGCGTTGGGAGGAGTTGGACAATCTGCCGGTCCCGGACGATATTTCGGACTTGGACAAAGCTTCAGCCCAAGATGCCCTCGAATTCTATCGGGGCCTTTCCCTTCTCGCGCGGCGCCAGCCCGTCCAAGCAGCCGACATCTTCCATCGTCTTCACGTCCGTCATCGAGAGATTCCCGCCTATTTCACTAATCTTCATGCCGCGAAGACCCTGGCCCTCGTCATCGACAACAACTTCGGATTCCTTGATTCGGATCGACGCCAACAGGCGAGAGAGCTGATAGCCGCCGGTCGTCGACAGGTGAATTCACACCGCAATCTTGCAGAGACCGATCGAACGCCGATCCTCCTGAACAGTGCTCTTCTGTCGCTGGCCATCCAACGCCCGAATCAAGCTTTGGATCTCTTGTCTGCGATCAAGAGCGACCGGCCAAGCGAGACCTTGTACGCCTACAGGGCACTCGCGCTACATCGTTTGGGGAATCCTGGCGCGGCCCTCGGCACACTCCAAGAGGCCGAAAACAGGCTCGGCAAGACGCAACTCGTAGAAGCCGTAGCAAATCAGATCAATGCCGGCACTCCGTTCTTTGGTCCAATCAGTAGCTCGACGGACGAGGATCCTGTCCCATGGATACGCAGGGCGACCGAAAAATTACTCACATTGGACGCGGTTGATCAAGCCCGTGCACTCAGCCCCACCGACGCCACCATCGGCGATTTCCTCTTGCGGCATCTTCGAAAGGCCTCTGCGGGTGTGACGCAGTTGAGACCGATGATGCGCAAACTCGGTCTCGACTCCTCGGAAGATGATGTAACCTCCGTATTGCAGGGGATATTGAACGCACGGCTTCGCCTTGTGAGTTGGGCATTAGGTGATCAGTCAAAGGGTGGATGGACCGCGCAAGAAAATCCGGGAGAACGCGATTTAATCGTCAAACGCGACACAGCTAATCTGTTGCGGCAGATCGAGGTCGCGATCGCGAACGGGAAAGCGGCCAGGTCGTTCGACTTCATCCTGTCGACCGTGTCCGCTGACCTACCTTGGGATGGATACGTAGCCGCGCTTCGCCCTCAGGGGCAACTCTGTATTGTCGGCGTTCCCGAAAAGCCAATTGCCTTCTCTGCATTCAATCTGATGTTCGGGGAGAAGGCGGTTGTTGGAGGACAGCCTGCTCCGTTCACGAGATACAACAAATGCTCGCGTTCGCAGCGCAGCACAGGATCAAGCCAATGATCGAGAGGTTTCCGATGGCTGACGCGAATGCGGCACTGGATCATATGCGTCAGGGCAAAGCTCGCTTCCGCGCCGTGCTCGTCGCCTGATCTGCTTACAGATGGGAGGTGCCGCCAAAGTAGCGGCGTCTCCTATCTGTGATCAGCTACACAGTTCAGGAATCTTGTCCCAGGCCACTGCTCGCAGTTCTATATGCGAGCGGCGTACCTCTCTCTGTAGAGGCGGCATTCGCAGCGGCAAACACTCCCCTACATTAGAAGCTAAATGGAGAGTGGTCTTGGCTTGAGGTCGCGATGAACTATGCGGTCTCTATCCTGGGCTCGTCAGCAAACTTTGCGACAGTCGAGAAAGGATGCGCGGACCGCTCATGGAGGTGAGCAGTCGGTGTGCGGTCGATGACCAGGCTGAGCAACTCTGGACGGCTGTAATGGCCGCGTGAATCCATCAACTGTTTGCGCCTATCGATCAAGGTGAAATCGAGGTCGGCAATCACAACGCCTTCGCCGGAACGGATGGGCTCGCCAATCAATTGCGCTTGGGGTGAAACGATCGCAGTGAAGCAACCGCCAGAGATCGGTCCAATGTTGCATCCGGTGTCTTGCACGATCTGGGCCTGCTGATCGGGATCGAGCCAGGCAGTAGCATTGACAACGAAGCAACCGGCCTCAAGTGCATGCTGGCGGATGTTGACCTGCATCTGCTCGGCAAACAGGTCGCCTGCGAACGACCCCGGATACATCGCCGAATGAATCTGCTCGCCATCGGCCATAAGAGCATAGCGGGCAAGTGGATTGTAATGCTCCCAACACGCCAGCTGACCGATGCGCCCAACCGCACTGTCGACAGCACGAAGTCCACTGCCGTCGCCTTGTCCCCAGATCAGGCGCTCATGATAGGCTGGGCTGATCTTTCGACGACGCTGGATTAAGGTGCCGTCTGCATCAAACAACAACTGTGTGTTAAAGAGCGTGCCTCCGTCGCGTTCATTGACGCCAATAGATACAACCATTTTGGCCTGCCGCGCAGCCCCTCCAATAGCGTGCGTGGTGGCCGAGGGTACGATCACTGCTTGATCGAGCAATCTGAGATGTTCCTTCCCGGTTCGGATCTCGAATGGAGTTTGCACAAAGGAGAAGTAAGGGTAGTAGGGTACGACAGTTTCCGGAAAAGTGGCGAATTGCACGCCCAATTTACCGAGTTCGTGGATTTTCGCTATTATCTTGTCCACCGTGCCCTCTCGGCTGTAGAGCACGGGACTGATCTGAACTGCTGCTGCTTTGACGATGTTCACGGTTTTCTCCTTTGATCGATCAAGTGATGAGTGACCCAGCAACGTCAGTAAGATCGAGTTGATGGGAATGTTGGAGAACCTGTCCAAAATGGTGCTTCCAGAGGCGCATCCCGAGCTCACCGGAGCGGTCTAATGACGAACCAACTGTAAGCCACTCAAGAAGTGTCGGATGTAAACCAGCATCGAAAAGTGCGAAACCGGCTGCAAGAACGCACGTGTCCGCTTGTGTACCACAAACTAGTATCCGGTCCACTCGTAGATCCCGAAGATATTCGATAGCTGCCGGAGGCGGGAGGTAGCCGTGTTTGATGAAGACGCGGCCAGCGGGTACGAGACTCTCGTCAGCCTCTCCGGGTTTCCATCCTAGCTGGCTTTCAAAAGGCGTCACAGATTCATCGTGTTTCTCGACTGTTGCAACGCTGGGGAGGAGGGTGCTGAGTTTCCTGATGCCATGCAGAATTTCTATCGGTATCGGAAAGCTCGGCTGAACATCGACAATAAGAAGAGCCTGTCTCATGGTGTGATGCCGTCTTTGCATATTATTTACCAAGCAGCTTCAGTCCCAGAACGCCTGAAACGATTAGCCCCAGGCAAGCCAACCTGCTCAAAGCTGCTGACTCTCCAAACAAGCCAATACCCAGTGCCACAGTGCCTACAGAACCAATGCCAGTCCATACGGCATACGCTGTGCCAAGCGGTAAACTCCGCGTTGCAACTCCAACCAAGCCGAGACTCAGTACGATCATGACGACGGTCGCTATAGATGGCCAGAATCGTGTAAACCCTTCCGAGTACTTCAGCCCAATAGAAAAACCTGTCTCAAACACACCGGCAACCACAAGGATTGACCAGGCATACTGTTTCATTCCAAAGACCTCCCTGCCCCACATCGTCTCGCGATCCGGGCCCACTATCTTTCACGGGCCCATATCGTCCAAGTCCTACTTCTTTCCTGGCTGGTACTCACCCGGCACGTAGCGAAATGTGATCGCTAGCCGGTTCCATCCGTTGATGGTGATGATTGCCAGGGTCAGGTTCACTAATTCTTCCTCGGAAAAGCTCTTCCTGCCCTTTTCATATACTTCATCGGGGACATGCCCTTCCCGTACTAAAGTGATCGCTTCTGTCAACGCCAGAGCAGTGCGCTCGCGATCCGTAAAGAATGGCGTCTCCTCCCATGCCGAGAGAGCATAGATTCGTTGTTCCGACTCACCCTCTGCCCGTGCATCCTTGGTATGCATGTCGATGCAGAAGGCACATCCATTGATCTGCGACGCGCGTATCTTCACCAGTTCAATCAGAGCAGGCTCCAGCTTCGACTGTTTGCGAACAAACATCCCCATTCCGAGCAGGGCCTGATATGCGGCCGGGGATACCTTCTGTGCGTCTAGTCTTGCTTGCATTGTCGTCTCTCCTTGAAATCAATATCTAGTTAGACCGGTCATCATTCAGGGTCAGGATTTGGAAATTCGATGAGTAGCTCGCCGGGACAGAAACTCATCCACGCTATATGGAAAGCTTTCGCAGGTTGAGAGAAGCAAGGACCCTCCTATTCCAGTAAGCACGGCAAAATTCAGCGGTGCTTTGACTCCCAGTGCAAGCGTCATCGCGGCACCGAAGACCAACATAAGAAGTGCACTTAACAACGCAGTCACACGTGTGCGCCAGCCGACAAGAAGAAGAAAGCCCAGGAGGATTTCTGCACCAGATGCGATGATCCCCAGCGGAAGGATCATCGCATCTGGCAGATACCAGTTGAGAGTATGGGTGTATTCCAGGAACCGAGAGAAAGTTCCCCACTCGACATTCGGCTGCCCAAATGCGCCCCAAAGTCCAAGTCGATCAGCCACGGCCGACAGAAAACCAACGCCGAGCCCAATTCGTAGCAACAGGGATGCATAGCCTGCGAATTTCGAATCCTTCATTGGAATTGCGTTCATATAGATCCTTTCGAATGGAGTTCTGGGCCCAGAAGAGTTCGCCATTGCTGGCTCACTTTGCTGGTATCACCAGGGGAGCACCCTTCTTGTTAATCATGAACACCAGAAATTTTGCTGGCTTTGTCTTGCTGGCGTTACGGCTAACGGTATGAATATCGGCGGGGTCTTCATAAAAATCCTGGCCTGGCCGCAGTGTGACTTCTTTCTGCCCCCTCACCTGCATCACTACGGAACCATCCAGGACATAAACCGATACCTGTGCATTGTGACGGTGGATGGGGCTCGAAAATCCCGGCGGAAAGTCTACGGTGTACATCAAAACCTGCTCGCTCGCAGATCCTGCCAGATCTTTCGTTATGAGGGGTGTAATGGTCTCCTGCGTGGTCGCCGCATTCTGTGCCCTTAGAGTCCCGGTTGGTACCAATGCGCCAATCATCAAAAGTGCGAACGCCAATGCCGCTATTGAACTTTTCAGCAACTTCCGTTTTACTTGCATCTGTTTATCTCCTTGCAACCAACACTAGGCCCTATGTGGATCGGAAAGAAGGTCCATAATGCAATGATGAGTTGGTCCACTTTTTCAATTTTAAAAGTTGGTGACTGCATCGATGTCTAAAGAAGAAACGTTCCAGGACCTTTCCCTCGCTCCGCGTTCTGGTAAACAAAATCGTTGGCGCTGGCTTTACGCGGAGCTACGCGGCGCCATTCTCGACGGGCGCTTGAAGCCAGGTGCTCGTATGCCCTCTACGCGTAACATCGGAAAGCAGTATTCCCTCTCACGGGGGACCGTGGTCGCCGCCTTTGACCAGCTACAGGCAGAGGGGTACACGCGCACTGTAGTCGGATCAGGAACGTACGTCGCCTCGGGCATTGCGACGGGACCGCCGTATGCCGCGCGCAAGCCTGCAACGCTCGCTCTTCACAGATCAAAAGCTGCACTCTCCAAGCGGGCACAACAATTTTTAAAAGATGTAGAAGTGATGCCTGCGTCTCACTCCATTGGCAAAGCTTTCCGCTCCTACGAACCGGCCATTGATCTCTTCCCAGTAGACCTCTGGGCACGGGTTGCCTCCCGGGTATTACGCCGCGCTCCTCGCTCCCTCTACGGTCACGGCAACGCTGCGGGCTACCAGCCCCTCCGTCGAGCGATTGCTGAGTACGTTGGATCGTCACGCGGGGTGCGTTGCTCTGCTGAACAGATCATCGTCACGGCAGGCACGCAGCAAGCCCTCGACCTCATCGGTCGTTTCCTGCTTTCCGATGGCGATCAGGTCTGGATGGAAGATCCCGGCTATTCACGCGCTCTTCAAACACTTCGGGCTGCGGGTGCTCGTATAGTCGCGGTGCCTGTAGATTCCGAAGGGGTTATCGTGAAGGCTGGACGCAGGCTTGCGCCCAACGCAAAGCTCGTCTACGTCACACCAGCGAATCAATTTCCGATGAGCGTCACCATGTCTGCTGACCGCCGGATGGAACTGCTTCGCTGGGCCGCCAGCGCGAACGCATGGATCATCGAAGACGAATACGACGCGGAGTATCGCTACTTCGGTCACCCCGTTGCGGCGCTGCAAACGCTCGACAGTTCTGGTTGCGTTATCTATGTCGGCACTTTCACCAAGATGCTTTTCAATGCGCTGCGTCTAGGTTTCATGGTATTGCCCGAGCGCCTCGTAGAGAAGTTCGCATCAGCCCGAACCCTCGTCGACCTCCATCCTCCTACACTTGATCAAGCCATCCTCGCCGAGTTCATCACGGAAGGTCACTTCGGCCACCATCTCCGCCGCATGCGCCAGAGCTACGCAGAACGTATCGAGGTCTTGAAAACGGCTGCCGACAAACATCTCGATGGAGTGCTTGATGTCGTGTACGCAGGCTCGGGCATACGCACACTTGGCTGGCTCAAAACATGGGAATCTGATCAGGATGCGGCGCGACAAGCGCAGGAGTTCGGGCTTGAAGTGACCCCGCTGTCGATGTTCACCATAAAATACGAGCATCCTCCGGCACTCATGCTGGGCTTCGCAGCCTGTAGTCCAGCAGAGTTGCGCCGCGGCGTTTCTGTCCTTGGAGTTGCTTTGCGTTCGCCCAAGACTCTATCAGGCCTTCCGAGATAATCTTCTGCCCGCAGGAGGAGTAACGGGTCCAGAGCTCCGCGCAAGGTCGTGTATCAAATTGCTAGTCAACGATAAAACTTCCTCCGTTCCCTAACGAAGATTCAATACTGTACCTGATCCTGCTTCCCTCTTACAAAGGCAGCGTCCGCAGTGTCATGTCGACTACGCGGTTCAGGTCGGCTTTCGTATCGCCATTCGCAGCCATAATGCCGAGGCCATAAACGACTGAGGACAGATATCGAGTGAGATCTCCAGGGTTTATATCTTCCGGCAGGTCCCCTTCTGTCCTTGCCCGCTTGAATCGCTTTTGAATCTCTGCCTCGGCGCCTTTGCGCCATTCGATAAGTGCGTTCTTGATGGGCTCGGCGCCAAGTCCTGTTGCTAGCGCTCCTTGTGTGGACAAGCATCCACGAGGATTCTTCGGATTCCCCAGAAGGTCGACTACCCCTTTGAGGAGTGTTTCGACTACTCTTCGAGCGGTCGGTGCTTGCAGCGCCACCTTGAGATAGGCGGCTGGCCCTTCCCCATAGCGAGCAAGTGCTCGGCGAAACAGAGTCTCTTTGTCACCAAAGCTTGAGTAAAGGCTGGCGCGATTGATCCTCATCGCCTCTGTCAGGTCCGTGAGTGAAGTACCTTCGTACCCCTTCTCCCAGAAGACACGCATGGCCGCTTCCAGCGCTGTATCTTCGCAGAAGCCACGCGGGCGACCCAACTTCACCGTTGCTGTCTCAGTCATGTTCATAGAATATGTGATGCAGATAACTAACTGAACAGTCCAAAATATCTGAAACCTTTCCTGTGAACCCACATCTATGTTTTAGATCGAACAGTACAAAATAGATCCGGAGACGTTATGTCAAAGAAGCTTGAAGGCAAGATAGCAATCGTCACAGGTGGCAGTGCGGGCATCGGCCTCGCCGCTGCTCAGCAGCTGGTTTTGGAGGGCGCATACGTCTTCATCACAGGCCGACGTCAATCGGAGCTCGATGCCGCGGTGAAGACCATCGGATCGAACGTCACCGGCATTCAGGCCGACTCGTCCTCACTTAGCGACCTGGATAAGGTCTATGGTCAGATCAAACAACAGAAGGGCCGTGTTGATATCGTCTTCGCAAACGCGGGCGGCGGTGATTTTGCCCCCTTGGGCGCGATCTCCGAAGAACACTTCGACAGGATCTTCAATACGAACGTAAGAGGCCTGGTTTTCACCGTTCAAAAGGCGTTGCCGCTGATGCCTGACGGAGGCGCAATCATCCTCAATGCCTCCATCACTTCGATCAAGGGCACGGGAGCATTCAGTGTTTATTCTGCGAGCAAAGCGGCTGTCCGCTCATTTGCTCGCTCCTGGACCGTCGATTTGAAGGACCGCAAGATCCGCGTGAATGCCATTAGCCCCGGACCAATTGAGACCCCGGGACTTGGTGGGCTCGCTCCGGATGAACAGCAGCGCAGTGGTTTGTTCGCCCATCTCGCGTCAACGGTGCCGCTCGGTCGCCTGGGCCAGCCAGCGGAGATCGGTAAAGCGGTCGCATTTCTCGCCTCCGACGACGCCAGCTTCATTACGGGTATCGAGCTCTTCGTGGACGGCGGAGCCGCTCAAATTTAGTTCATCTGTCATGTGGGGTGCGTCGCGGTCTGGGCGCACTCACTTCTCACTGTTGTCCATCTCAGAAGGAGTTGTAGCCCATTGAGCACTGAAGATGCTTTTGTAGATATGGCGCTTCGCGCCTGGAAGCTAAATGTAGACCGAACTGGAAAGTTTTTCTCTAGTCTCACTGAGGAGCAGCTGCTCCATGAAATCGCCCCAGGGAAGAACAGGCTCATGTACTTATGGGGACACCTTACTGCAGTGAGCGATGCTCTAATTCCGCTGCTCGGATTCGGTGCGCGGCTTCATCCCGAACTCGACGCCATGTTCATTTCGAGTCCTGACCGCGCCGTGGTGCAGACTCTTTCCGGTGCAGAGCTAAAGGACATTTGGAACAAGATTAACGAGGCGCTCTGGCTCGGATTCAGCAAATTGTCGGCCTCGGACTGGCTAGCCAAACACACCACTGTTTCGGATGAAGATTTTGTGCGCGAACCCCATCGAAATCGATACACCATTCTGTTAGCCAGAACTTCGCATCTCGCTTACCACTTTGGCCAGGCGATCCTGACGCGCAGCAGATAGCTCGATTATTCACGCCGCCTCTTCATTCAAGACAACAACCGTTCTCAAAAGGAGATTCGTCAGTGTCTACCAAGTGTGTTCTTCTTCTTCGATATAAGCTGAAGCCCGGCGTGTCCCAGCAGTTCCGAAAGCTATTGAAGGATGTTCTCGAGGAATGCATCAAGGAACCTGCCTTCCTCACGTATACGCTACACACCTACCCGGTCATTGTTTCATGCCTATCTGGCATCTCCAACGGCAAACCATGCCAGAAATTCTCCGTTCTTTTTCGGGCCGCTATGCGGCTTTGAGCCCTCTATTCCAATCGGGATTCTTCTTTGAAGGCGGCGAGTATCAGTCAGCCGCAGCGGCCTTCGTGAAGCATCCTTGGGGTATGCAGACGCAACAAGAGTTCGGCGCTGCTCTTGGCACAGACATACTGGGTTAAAAGAATAGTACTCGATTGCGTCCGTTCTGCCGCTACGCGGAATCGATGCCATGTCCATAGTTCCACACGCGACACGAACTCTGGCGCGATGCTTCCAAGATCGAGCACGATGGCACCCAATCCGCCGGCCTGGAGGATCAAGCCGGCGCTCTTCAGACCCTGTTCGATCCGCCGGTAGGGCCGAGTATGGATCGCCTCCGAACTGGAGAGACCATCGGCTGAGAAGCCGGAGCGTAGGTGACCTGAATGGGGCCGTGTCTTTGGTTGCTCCGCACACCGTGGGTTCAGCGCCTCTGTCTGGAGCAGACCGCTGACAGCAGAAGAGAGATCCGTGGCTTCATACCGAGGATGAGTGCCACAGCTATAGACCAGACTGGCTAGCCAAGCTCGCTTCCGAGGGAAGTCTGGCAGGCCGGCGCTGTGTGATTGACTCGTTCCAATCTCTTCGACCTGCTTGGTCTGCGCGTTCGCTACGCTCGGGAGGCTCCGGGCTCGCTTCCCCGGTTTATCCTCAGTGAGCAGATGTGGAAGCGGCGGTTTGGCGGCAATCCTCATATCTTCGGGCGGCTTATCCAAGTGGGGTCGGAGTCCGCCATGGTGAGTGGAGTGGTAGATCCTGGAGAGTGGAGGCTACCCGGTCAGACCGATGCCTGGTTGTTACTGCCGCAGGATCATGATGGCTTCTCTGGGCGGCTGGGATTTGTGGTGGCGCATCTCCAGACACCGCACGCGAGCTGGGGAGAGGCATGGCATATGTCTGCGCCGACACCGGCGGGCACAGCGGACGACTTTTTCTGCCAGTCTCTTACTGACAGAACGCGTGGGCCGGGAGATGTGTTTCTCTTCGCGGTTCTGCTGGCATGCCTGGCTTTGCCGGTAACGACTTCGCTTCCGCTTGGCGAGTACCGGGCTAGCTCGCGACGGCTTTCGTGGTTTACAAGAGTCCGCCGCTGGGGTTTTCTCGGCTGCAAGCTGACGCTCCTGTTGCCGATCGTCTACTTCGTGTCACTGGATCTTGCTCATCTCCGCAGCGGGATGGATCCGGTTACGTCAGAGTACATTCAGCTGATGTCTGCGTTCTCATTGTGTCTTTTTGGACTGCGCTGGAGTCTACGTGACCAGCGGCAACGGTGTCCGGTGTGCCTTGGGAAGCTGACGAATCCGGCTCGGGTAGGCCAGCCCTCGAGAAGCTTCCTGGCATGGAATGGAACGGAGCTGATCTGCATCAGCGGTCATGGCTTATTGCATGTTCCCGAAATGGCTACGAGCTGGTTTAGCGAGCAGAGGTGGTTGTATCTAGATGCGTCCTGGGAGATTTTGTTTACCGAGCCCGCATTTGAAACAACAGGTTACTTCTAAAGATCATGGTCGCGGGCGTTACTTGTTTCTCGGCAACTGGACAAGTGGCACGACCGGGACACCTTGGGTTATAAGACGGAGCAGGGTACTAAGACGGTTCAGCAGATCAAGAGGGAATGTGGATCTCTATCCCATCCAGGTTGGCGTCAGTCACCCTGATGTTTGTGGCAGCAAACTTCCGAAGCACCTTCGTGCGGCCATCTGGCCCTGGTGGTGCGAACTCCCAGACCTCGACCGCGTAATCGCCTGACTGCACCTGATGTTCAAAGGTTCCATCCTGCTCCACCTTAGGTCCGCCACTTCCGCCGACGCCGTCAATTGTTCCCATGGTTCGCGAGAACATCACATTGATTCGATGAGGTCCTTCCGGTAGATCTCCTGTTACTTTGCCTCGAACCGTATGCCAGATCGGACAAGGAATTTGTATTTGTAATCCCGAGATCATCTCGCCGAGTTCAACGTCGAATCCTGTCGCGTCCGAGATTTCCTGAGCGTCGGGATACAGAAAATCGAAGATGCGCAGTTGCGTGGCGAGGTGACGCGGTTCGGTTGGGGCAGCGTCTGATGGCTTACGAAGAATGCCAGCGAAGCGTAGAAAGTATCGAGCCGGAGGGAGGGGCGGTGAGCAGAAGGTGCCGTCGTTGGAGACTTTGTGGTCACCCGAGTCGCTGATGTATCCTGACTCCTCCCTTCTTTCCCCCGCTCGGATCAAGGTGAACCAGCAGCGCTCCGGCGGCTGTTGTTTCTCGTCGAAGATCCTCCCGGACAGGAACCCGCCACGTCTGAGAGCGATGTGCAGGGAGGGCATGATTTCACCCTGAGCAAGAATCAGACGTTCATACCGAGGAACGTAGTTTCCATCGTAGAACGCTAAGGAGTATTCACCCTCGGGCAGGTCCGGGAACGAGAAGCAGCCATGCTCGTTGAGCGCGTTGCAGGCCTCGCCAGAAACCCCGATGCGATAAAGCCTTACATCGGGCGAAGTGAGAGGTTCGCCCGTTGTTTCGTCGACTACGCAGCCAGTGACGGATTGATTCATCGCTCCTCCGACGTTCGTTCCAACCGATTTTAGGAGCCGTTTCATTGGACGCACAACGAGATTTTCGGATTGACTGCGAACCGTCAGCGAAGTCACCTTTTCGCCAACTGTGTGGAGAGCTGGTGCGGACGACTAGATCGAACTAGCGACCTCACTAACCCCAAACCTCGGATTGACGCAATCTGAGTAACTTAGCGCTATCCATCAATGCGTTAGAGAGCGGGAAACAACCCGTCGAAATGCCTATTGGACCCATATCGGACCCACGTTTGGACCGATGCTGGCACTCGCTATAACGCGACACGAACGGCAACCAGCGAGCGTTATCCTGGCTCCGGCTACGACTGCGGAACTCTTCCCCAATTGGACGGGTTCAGTTCCTAGGTGAGCGTTTAACAGAATTAATCCAGTGGAAGACGGCCTGTGGAAGGTTGACCGCTCGATGAGTGCATTGGCCTTCCATGAGAAGGCCGGTCCGTGTCAAGGGCATGTAGTTGGGCAAGTCATACTATTTTCGCCTTTCGCGAATCTGGT
>NZ_JACHEB010000009.1 GCF_014201335.1 Tunturiibacter gelidiferens | reverse complement strand
CATCGCCGGTCTCCTTGTCTCCCGCGCTTCCAGCGCGTCGATAACTGGGAGCTTAACGCATCCCGCTGGAGACCGGCCTTCTCATCCCATCTGTTAGCAATAGTTGAGCCGAGGGCACCTGTCCGGAAAGCCGATGATTCGTTCAGGTGGAACGTGCAGCGCCTGAGATTTTGCGCATGTTTAATCCAACTCGTCAGCTCGGATTGAACAGGAAAAAGCTGTTGCCCATCGCGCCACACGGCGAGGCTCGCGATCCATGGACAGAATCCGTGCCAGGGCCTACTGCGCTAGATTCATTCGCCGCAAAAGCTCGTGATAGCGCGGATCGCTGCGGATTCCGTCGTGTTTCGGATCTGCGTTCAAGGCCATCATGAAGATGCAGCGCTCGTCGAATGCACGGTCGAACCAATAGAACGTCTCATCTACCCTGCCAAGTGCCCGATAGTCTTCTGCAATGTCATACGAAGTGCACTGATGGCCGGCCTGTGAGAGTGAATACTGGAGGTGTGCCTCGCGATAGCCCTTCCAGCCGCCCTTCTCGTACGCCGAGCGCAAAAGATCAACCTGCTGCGGAGTAGCATACCGCTCCATCCCCTTGAGTTCGGCAGCGACTGACTGATCGTACTTGCCCTCAACTTCATAGATGTTGGATACCCAACCTTGAACCGCAGCCGCCCCATCCGGCGCAATTTCACTGGCGCGAACTAGCGCTGCCAACGCTTCGTCGTAGTGCCTCGCGAAATAGAGCGTGCTCCCTAGGTACCGATTCGCGAAAAATGACAGCGGATCCAACTCTACCGCCTTTCGCATGTGGGCAATGGCCTCCTCACTGCGAGCTCGCACAGTCAAATAAATTGCATAACGGATCTCGGCAAGAGCGCTGTTTGCGCTGAGCTCGATCCCGCGGCGAAGATTCCGTTCCGCCGCGTCCCAGTCCCACAGGAAGACTGTGTCGATCGTCCCTAGCGCCGTGTAGCCTTCTCCATCGTTCGGATCCAACTCGATCGCTCGTTTCGCGGCGGCGATTGCATCCGGCATCACCTCATTCACTGGAGCTCCGCCGGCCTCGTGCATCGTGATAAGTGCTTCCGCTAGTCCTGCATGAGCTGCGGCATATTCCGGATTGAGCAAAATGGCCTTGCGAAAATAAGATGCCGCTGTCTTACCGTCCCGCCTTTCGACGAAAAATCGCCCGCGTAGATAAGCATCATGAGCTTCGGGATTGATATGCTTCGGGCTCGCCAGCTGACTCTGGACCGAGGGAGTCAGGGCAGTCTTCGTCTGATATGCGATCTCGCGTGCGACGTCATCCTGTAGTGACAGAACGTCGCTCAGGTGCCCCTCGAAGCTCTGCGCCCACAGGTGTTTATCATCTCGTGCGTCGATAAGCTGCGTCGTGATCCGAACGCGATCGTCCGCGCGAACCACCGAGCCTTCAATGATCGCGTCGACACCAAGCTCTTGAGCAATCTGCCGCAACGATTTTCCGCTTCCCTTGGCTCGCATCACTGAGGTACGCGAGACCACACGCAAATTCGGTATCCGCGCCAGCTCTGTGATCAGTTCGTCGGTCATCCCGTCGGCAAAATACTCCTGCTTCGGGTCGCCCGACAGGTTTTGCAGCGGAAGGACGGCGATGGACCGGATCGGCTTAACCGCTCTGATGCGCATTTGGAGAAACCAGGCTGCAACAACAACTACTAGCGCCAGTAAGCACGCCAGAATCCCCGCCCGCATTTTGAAGTGTCCATTTCTAGCTTCCGCGGTCGGTTCCTCCGCAGACTTTGCCTCAGCTTCGGTTTCGGCTGCGCCTTTCGCCGTTTGGGGATCAGCTAGGCCCGGTTGGAGCTGCCGGTGTAGCCCTTTCCCTGTATCGCGCACCGTAAAGACGGCTGCATAGCTCCCTTTGGGGACTTCGATGTGGAGAGAATCGTCTTGGCCCTCCCCGGCATAGTATTCGCGAAGACGACTGCGCAAACGACCCGCTTCTACCCTGACCGTTGAATCAACCGTCGGGTTATACTCGGTCCCTCGCTCAAAGACATCGACTGCAATGGCATACTCTTTGGGCGGTGAATTCGCCAACGACTTCTCGACAACATACTGAAGAAAGGCCTGGCTGCGGGCTGCAGCCCCAAAGACCTTTGACTTAAGAATGCGTTCGACCTGTTCCGTAATCAGGCTTGGATCGATTTGCGTTATCTCTGGACGCATGAAAGGTAGCCGCAAGTCGTTCAAACAACGTGATGTAACGCGTGACTCACGTCACGTAACTTCCTGGGGCCCACCTCAGAACCTCAAGATCGTTGCGGATCGCCGAGATACGGCTCCCGCGAAGAGAGGATTCTGATATGCAAAAGCGTTCTGCAATCGTTGTAGCTGTAGCCTGCGCCACAGGCCTCGCCAGTATAGTACCGGCGACGTCCCACGCGCAGGTTTCCTCCAATGTCCAGGTCTACGCGTCCGGATTTAACGGGCCGCGTGGCCTCAAGTTCGGCCCTGACGGACTACTCTACGTCGCCGAAGCAGGAACCGGCGGTTCAACCTCCACCAACGGTCAGTGCACACAGGTCATCCCACCGGTCGGACCCTACACCGGCGGTCTCACTGCCACAATTTCTAAAGTCTCCAGTGCGGGGAAACGAGTGATCGTAGCCTCCGGATTTCCTTCCGCAGTCAGCAATATGCCCCCCGACTTCCTCGGCGTCGCCGACCTCGCTTTTCTTAACGGCAAGTTGTATGCCGCACTCGAAGGCGGGGGATGCTCGCACGGGAATCCAACCATTCCCAACGCCATCGTTGAGGTCGATACCGCGACCGGCAATTGGAAGATTGTCGCTGACCTTAGTGCATTCGTGAAAGCTCACCCTGCAACATACCCCAACGAAGCGGACTTTGAGCCAGATGGTGTCCCTTACAGCCTCATTGCTTATCGGGATCGCCTCTATACGGTCGAGTCGAACCATGGCCAGCTCTTCTCCATCACTGCTCAGGGCGAAGTTCGAGAGGAGATCGATATATCGGAAGCCGAGGGTCATATCGTTCCTACCTCAATCGCCGAGAGAAATGGTGACTTCTTCGTCGGCAACCTCGGCCTCTTCCCGGCCACCCCCAACTCTTCGAAGATATTGACCATCTCACGCAATAGCTGCCCGGACCCGGCACCCGGCCTCGATCCCAGCCCCGAGTTGCAAAAGCTGAGAGTAGCGGGTTCGCGCGCGGGCTTCACCACGATTGTCGCGGTTAGCTTCGGCCCCGACGGTCTGATCTATGCGCTCGAACTCTCCCCCGCGGCTGGCTTTCCTACTCTCGGCGTTGGCAAAGTCGTTCGCCTGAAAGGAAACGGCGAGATCGAAGATGTGGCTACAGGCCTCTCCGTTCCGACAGGAATGACCTTCGGCCCGGATGGTCACCTCTACGTATCAAACTTCGGAGCAGCGTCTCCGGGAGCCGGTCAAATCGTCCGCATTACGATTCCCTAACACTAGTTCTACTCGGGCCGAGACTTTAGCCTGAGAATACTGATCTCGTTCAAGGGGCGCCTGAAGATCGAGTTGCGCGCAGAGATGCAGCACGACTCCGGATGTATCTCCCGGTGTGGCCAAAGCCTCGCCTGATACACGGGTCATCCGGCGCCCCTTATTTAATATCCTGCCTGGTTCTGGTCTAGCGACGTGTCAACGTCGCTAGACCACAGCAGGCGCCGAGAAACCGACTTGTCGGACGATGGTTGCGGTCATCGCCCATTACAGCATTCTCAATGAGCCCAAAATCGCCAATGCACTCATTGATAACCGATCACGATAAGCGGTCGTGGCGGGTGCGGTGTATTGGGCCAGGTGGCGTAGCTTATTTATCTGGGTCGCCGGGCAAAACAGGCCATGGAAATGACAGAGTATGGAAAGCATGGAAAGCCATGAAGCCGGCTTCCCACCCTTCCCACACTCTTTGGAAATCCCTTCGGGATTCCCACATTCCCACGGCCTCGACGACCGGATATATGTCTTCTCGTGCCCACCTCAACTCGAACCATCGCCACCGCAAGGGGCTTGTAACGGATGTCTCAGGTCCACAGCGTAACGCATGTCCCGGTACACTCAGCCCTGAGCGAGGTTTGGCTTCCCTATTCGTGCGCATGAGTGCACGGGATTTTCAGGCTCGGGTTGCGGCAGGAACAGGCCGCAGTGGTGGGTGGCGAAAGACGCGCCAGCGTCGGCAGACAGGGAGGAGTGAAACTCCTCCCTCAAAGCGAGAGGCGCTTCAAGTTGCGAAAAGGATCTTGCCGGCGTGCAATCGTCCCCGGGCTAGGTGGACGCACGGCGAATTTGAGAGAATGCCGAGACTGACTCTTTCAAGGATCGAATGGCGAAGCCTGTATCCAACGTCGACCCAGAGAAGCTCTTGGGAGACCTGTTTCAAGTTGATGAAGGGCTGCCATGCCCCGAGGGAACACACCTTCTCCTCGCCTTTCGAAAAGCTCGTCCCTTAGACTTCGCTTTTCTGAAGGCAACAGACCTTATCAACCTTCAGAACTCTTCCTTTGCCGGTATCGAGGAGTGGGAGGCGTTCTCACGGCACTACGGCTCTTGCGAGCTGTGCAATGCGTGAATCCGGCGATCCCGTCTTACTGGCACCGGACGAACGTCGCGCATGCTTACAGAAGCAACGATAGAGACCAAGATATTTACCGACCGCATTTCCGGCTTGGTAGACTCTGAATTATCCGGTCAGCATTAGATCCTCAGTCCACGTCCTGTTCCGTTCTTTTCGCTGCCTTTGCAGCTTTCTTGGGCGAGGCGGGCCTTTCGGCTTTGACGTCTTCCTTCGTCGGAGAAACCGCTTTCCTTGCGGCCTTTACGGTGGCCGCATGTATGGATGTGGCGACGGTCTGGTCTACCAACCCTCCGCTGATGCCACTCTTGATGGCTTTCCTTACGGCTTTATCAATCGCTTTAAGGACCTTCTTCTCGGGTTCCTTCTTAGCCATTACGCAGTTCCTCAATGGGCAGCTTGTGCCGCAATTGGGAATTGTACAGGGTGCACTTCCGGTATCGGACTGCACGGAGAGACTCAACGATTACCGGGCATTAGGCGAGAGCTAAGAAGCAAGTTGCTGCCTAACCCGCCGCTGGAGTCAGCTAACTCGCTCCGTTCCTTTTTCAGAAGGAGGAGACTATGTTTCGATTCAACCACCCGAAGCAAGAAGGTCCCCGGCGGTATGCCTGACATGCCATAGCCGGCGTATTATGGCTTCCCGTAAGCCAAAAGGATTGCGCCATGAGCAAACCAGAATCCGCAAAGCTACCCGATAAGAAGACACTCCCGCTTCAGATCCTGAAGCGAAGTAAGGACGGTGGAACGGAACTCGGTCCAAGTCCGCCGCCAGTTCCTGAGCCCAAGATTCCGAAGAAGTAAGGCTTGACTCACGGTGCCGCGCGATGACGTACATCCTGCCCAGAATTGCCCTATAGCCTCCCTGCATATTTGAGACCGTAGGCTTGCCTTTGCGTGAAGACTTAGAGTGGGCAAACTCTTAGGTGTGCCATCCAGTTACGATGTCGTGTATAGCCGCGCATCCGGTGTTCTGCGCAATTTCCGGCGGCGTTTAGCACAAGCCCTCCAAAAGACGGAGGGTGGCGAGATACCTTGCCGGCCCTTATTGTCTAAGTGTGGCCCTGACACTTAGAGATCTGTCGACCTGGACCGAGCTGATCGGTCATGCGCAATCGCGTTCTTTCGTGGATGACGATGGCCATTTCTGGCTAGAACAGAATGCTGCAAAGAAGACCAAATGGGCCAAGCTAGTTCGTGATGGACATGACGTTGCCTGGGAGTTTTCCGGACGCGACGGCTCGTACACGGGGCGAATCCTGATCGATGGTGAGATGTACACACCGTCACCTGAAGAGCTACAGATAACATGACAATCCCAAAACAACGATCAACTTGCCGCTAAGCGGCGTTTCCGTATAAGCATTGGCATGCCATATCGGTTCTCATTACTTCCGAGAAGCGCATGCAATAACCTACGGCTGGTTGAGCGATGTTTTCACTTCGCGACCTGTCAGTTGGCGGATGAGATCGACCTCATGCTGTCGATATGGAGTTCCGTCCATTCGAAATACCTCGTGAAACCATATGGTTGGCTGACTGAGAACATAGGGGCGTTGCCAAGAGTCCCATGGGAGATAGGTCTGTGTTTTGCCGGCGACGAGTCCCCAATTGATCGCTGCGACTTTGTACGTCTTCGCGATGGGTAGGCTTCCGTCGAAAGTGGAACCCGCTCCTCTAGCCATGTATTCGGTGCAGATGAGTGGTCGATGAAGCGGAAGCAACTCCTTGATGCGTGCTTCGAAGCCTTCTGGCCAATCGTAGTTGTGGAAGGAGATGACGTCGGACAGAGCGAGCTGAATCCTTGTCGTTGCACTCTCTTGTGCGTGATCAGACCAGTTTCCCTGCCAAACGCCGCTCGTCAGCGGTTGCGATGGATGGGCGGAACGTGCCCACTGGAATGTCTTCGGCAGTAGTTCGTTGACTCGTTTTACCTTAGCTGAGAGATCCTGTGTCTGGTCTCCACCTTTGTTGTCGGGCTCGTTCCATATGTCCCATCCTAAGATCCGAGGATCGTTCGCGAACGCGGTTACGACTCCCACCACATACTGCTTGAGTTCGGGTTCGACGGAAGGGTCGAGGAGTCTTGACTTGCCTGGGCTCTGGACCCAACCAGAGTTATGAATACCCGGGATAGGTGGATGTTGGGGACCGAGGTGAGGATTAGTCTCCCAGCAAGAGTCGAAGAGAACCAAGAGTGGGCGGATGTGGTGTTTTGCCGCGATGGCGAGAAATGTATTAAGCCGTTTTTTGAATCCCTCCGGGTCTTCCTTCCAGAGTTGATCCTGCAGAAAGACGCGAACGGTGTTCATGCCGATCGATTCGGCGAGGCCGAGTTCGTGATCGTTGATTTTCGGGTCGAAGGTCGCTGCCTGAAACATCTCGAGTTGATTGATCGCGTTGGAAGGGATGAAGTTTGCGCCAACCAGCCATGGCTGGCTTGCATACCAATCATTGGCTTTCTGTTCTGACCAGCGCGGCTGCTCCTGAGAGCGGAGTGGTCTTGAGTTCGCAAGGATTGTCAGAATGACGGCGAAGATGAAACGGATCTTCATAGGGATTTCCTCGGGATTGCTGCAAGTGATGACGTTAGAGTTGGCAAACCATTCAGCTTATCTGCCGACGTCGTCCTGCAGCTGATATCGAGCGGTTATCTGTTGTTTTTTGGCGTTTTCTATTCTGGCTGCTTTCAATCGTTCTGTTAACTCCTGAATACTGGCGGTGTCTCCCGATCGCCTTTTCGCTTTCAGTTCCTGGAAGAGGGCTCCTTCGTCGTTGGGATCAGTGGCCAGCGCGATCTCCGCCTCCTTGATTGCAAGTTCGGGTTGCTTTGCACGTAGATACAAAGTTGCGAGTAAGTCATGTGCAAGTTCGTAGCCGGGATCTAGTTTTGTTGCGTGCTCCGCCGCAGCTACGGCCGCTTGCAGTTGAGTGTCATTATCGTCGGTTGCGCTTTGTGAGAGTTGCTCTGCCAGAAGATATTGAAGAAGGGGGTCGTCTGGATGAACCTTTGCTTGAGATTGAAAGAGTGCGAGTGATGCTGCGTTATTATGCTGCTGGCTGTTCATGATTCCCATCGCGTCGACTGCAAAGGAGAGCTTTGGGTCGAGGCGATGTGCCTGTTCGAAGTCAGACACAGCGGCATCATTTTTTGTCAGTTGGACCTCCATTACGCCGCGGGCGAGATAGAGCGGCGCGGCGCTGGGAGAACGCTGCAGTCCGACGTTCAGCATATCAATGCCGACCTGAAAGGATTTGTGGTTGAAGGCGATGTTGGAAAAATCGAGGTAGTTGTCGATCTTGTCCGGCGCGAGTTGAATGGCAGTCCTGAGCAGACTCACAGCGCGAGGAGTATCTCCGAGTTCTTCGGAGATGTGTGCAGCAAGACCGAAGGCGGGCTCGAAGCGGCCTGCAGCAAGTAGTGAAGACAGTGTTTCAAGAGCGGCCTGGCTAGCGCCCGTCTTCCATTGCAGCAGAGCGACGTCGTAGCGGGTGATGTCTGTGGGATTTGCCTGAAGAAGATCGAGATAGCGAATGAGAGCTGATTTGAAGTCGCCCACTTGCGCGAGACAGGAGGCATAGCCTTGCAGAAGATCGGGACGTGACGGGAGGAGAGAGCTACTGGCTTCGTAATGGCTGAGAGCGTCGGGGCATCGGTCGCGGACGCGCAAGGCGGAGGCGAGCATGGCCTGAGCGGTGACGTTGGCTGGTTGTATAGAAAGAATCCGGCCTAAAGTTGGCACGGCTTCGTCACTTTTTGCAGCGTACTCGATCTGCGCGGCTCCCTCGAGGGCCGGGAGATAGTCCGGGCATTGCGTAGTTGCTTTTTTGAAAGCGCCAAGCGCGTCTGTTTGTCGGTTTAGTCCGGCAAAAGCAACTGCTTCTAGTGAGAGGACTCTACAATCCTCAGGTGCTGTCGCGAGCAGCTTTTCTGCGATCGAAAGAGCTTGCTCGTTGTCTCCTTTGCGGAGCTCTTGAACGAGGGTATTTACACTTGGCGCTGACGACTGGGCTTCTGCCGGAATGTCAAACAGTAGCAGAAGGACTACCGCAGTTGCGCCGCATAGGAACGATGCAATAGGGGACACTATTACCTTATAGTCGAAGTTCTTGAAATCCTTGCAGCACATATCTAGTAGATCAATTTTGGACGAATAATTACGCACAGGGAATATGGCATGAAGGTCCTGAGAATCAGCCTCTTCATGCCAAATCGCGCTAGAAATTGATCCTTCCTCCAACCAGCATATTGCGTGGCGGATTTGTTCCAGTACTTTGCGCGAATGATCCGTCTTGAATATTTGTGTCAACACCACCACTGACGCCTGACGCGAGATAGTTCACGCGATTAAATAGATTGAAGGTGTCGAGACGAAGCTCAAAGTTCACTCGTTCTGTAATTGCGGTCACCTTTTTGAGGGTAAAGTCTACATCGGCGTAACCAGGATTGCGAAATTGGTTGGGCGTCTCATTACCTTCAGTTCCGAGTGGAGGAAGAATGAAGTTTCCGCAAGGAAGTACTCCACTGGGACAGGCTGCAAGAACACCTTTTCCGCTGTGATATTCGCCTCTCTTGTGACTTTGCTTATAGGAGATGACGCTAGGGTAGTCATTATTATCCCCGTCAGCGTTGAAATCTCCGCTACCGGGTGCAAATGCAATGTTTGAAGCGGTCGCAGGGAGGGCTGGATTAATGAGTTGTCCTGCAAAGGCGGCGCCCGTGTAAACGGTGAAAGGCGTGCCGGTTTGAAGGACTGCGAGTCCTGCCAGTGTCCAACCGCCAAGGATTCGGCGCTCGAAGGCATTTCCGATTTGCGCGCCTGGCAGTTCGTAAGAGGCACCGACTGAGAGGCGATCCCTCACGTCATAAGGAGAGCTCGCGTAGAACTGATTTATTGGATAGGCAACGGGGTAGTTTTGCCAGTTATCGAGCGAATGGCCGTGGGTGTACGAGGCGGTCAGGAATCCGCGACCGGCGAATCTGCCTCGGGCGGACAATATCAATCCGCTGTAGTTTCCAGTGGACGAGTTGAAAGCATAATTGATGTTACCGAAGCTGGTGTTGAGTCGGGTCTGCGTACCGGTGCAGACATTCTTCGTAGCTGATTCCGTGCAGCTGATGTGCTGAATGAGATCGCCGGCGAAGGCGTTGACGTCATTACCATAGGACGTATTGCCTGTATTTCCTCCGGCAGAGATCAAGTTGTTTGAGTAAGAACCGACATAGCCGATGCTGACGACGAAGCCAGGTGTTATCTGGCGGTCAACAGCGAGTGAGAAGTTGACCGTGTAAGGGCTCTTAAGGTTGCCGTCGACACCGCCGACACCGATCTGTGAGCCGGCTATTCCACCTTTTGCGTCCAGCGGCATGCCTTGGAAGGCGGGATATTGAAAGCCGAAGGGGTAAACGTTTTGTGTCCCGTACCCGAAGATTGGTGGTGCCGTGGATCCGTTGTTGAAGAACGTAGGCCGAACGAAGCCGGGTGGGTTAGCGCTCAGACCGTTCTCTGAGTTTCCTAGCGTGAAGTAATCGTGGTATAGCCCGATGCCCGCGTGGACGAGGGTTTTGTCGTCGCTGCCAGGTGAGTAGGCAAACCCGACGCGGGGACTGAAGACGTAGTTCATATCGCTCTTGTAGACGTGGGTTTGCGCTGTCATGACACCATTTGCAACTTGTTGTTGAAAGGTCGAACCGGAACCGAGATGGAAGTTCGATAGACCCGTACCTGCAAGAGACGGATAAGCGTTGCCAAAGTTGTCGTATCGGAGTCCATAGTTGATGGTGAGTTTGTGCGAGACCTTCCATGTGTCTTCGGCAAAGACACCTGCAGTGGTCTGCGCGTAGCCATAGTTGTTGGCCTTGGGCTGGCCGGTCACTGGGTCGTAGGAGAGTCCCCCTTCAGAGTATGGGTTGTCATTGATGAGATCTATGAGGCTGTTGAACTGCAGCGTGGGCTGTGCGTAGGCGCCGGCGAAGAGAGCGATGTCGTCGCCGTGCCAGCTTTCATAGCCGAACTTGAAGGAGTGAGATCCGCGTATCAGTGTGAGAACATCCCGCCAGTGATAGCTATGCTGGATATAATCACCCAAGGCGAACCCGTCGCCGAAGTTGACTCCCAATCCCGTCACATTGACTACTGGAACTGTAAAGAGACCGCTCGATGGAGCGAAGCCTTCGATCCGGTTGTAGCCGATGAAAGCTTCGTTGAGGAGATTCGGAGAGAAGGTGTGAGTCTCATTGCCCTGGAGGGAAAAGGTGTAATAGTTGTTTGTCGTTGCGAATGCGGGACGAACGGCAGGGCCACCGGTGCTGATGGTGTCGCGGTAGAAGAGTCCGTAAACACGGTCCTTGTTGAAGTATTTGTCGATTCGTACGTCATACTGCTTGGAGTTGTTATAGCTGCTTGAGTTGAAGTTCCCCTGATCGAAGACCGGCGTGCTGCAAGGAATGTTGTCGGTGGAGGGGGTGCCGCAGCCGGTGTTGTTTACGATGTTTTGCACGCCGAATGCTTGTTCTGCAGTCTGCTGTATGTTTTTGAAAGTTATGTTTGAGGGTGTGTACTTGGTGAGCAGTTGAACTTCGGGTGAGTTAGGCCGTACGGCTGTAGCAAAGCTGGTGAACGCTGCATCTTCGTAGGTTTGTAGCGATGAGCCGTTGGATGCAAGGGAAAGATAAGGTTCGTATCCGACGTAGAAGAAGAACTTGTGGTTCGGGATCACAGGGCCGCCCACACCGAAGGAAAGGTTATTGGTATGATAAGGAGCGACCCGAGTGCCGGAAGGAATGCCGTATTCGCCTCTTGCTGAGAGCTCTTGATAGGTGTAGTACTCACTGGCAAACCCGTGATAAGAGTTCGTTCCGGAGCGGGTTGTCATCGTGGTTTGTATAGAGCTGGCGCGACCGTAGTCGACGGTGTAGGTGTTGGTTTGAACTGACGCCTCCTGGATCGAGTCAGCATTCGGCGTGAGATTAACCACTCCTGGCCGAATGCTGCTCGTTACATCGAGACCGTCAACTACATATAGGTTTCCATTGGATCCACGGCCATTCGCGCTGGCGTCGACGGAGTTCTCGGGATTGAAGTTGGTCGAAGTTCCAGCGCCAAGTCCTGTAACTCCCGGTGCAAGCGTAATGAGCGCGAGCGGATTTCTTGCCGCAAGTGGAAGGTTGCCGAGTGCCTGCGTATCCAAGGTGAGCTGGTTGCGACTGTCAGAGGTATCAAGTAGTGGCTGTTGGGCAGTGACCTGAACTGTGGCGGAGATCTGTCCGACAGACAGAACCACGGGGACGTTGCGGGTCTCGTTTGTGTTCAAGACGAAGGATGTCTTCGAGGCGTTGAAGCCCGAAGCGCTTGATGACAGCTGGTAGCTTCCAGGAGCAAGGCTGGCAAAACGATAGACGCCAGTGCCGTCAGAGACGGTCGTTTGGGCAACGCCAGTGTCCGAGTTGGTGAGAGTCACTGTTGCTCCGGGAATTCCAGCTCCGGAGTGATCTTGAACTGTTCCCTGCAGACTGCTGCTGAATTGACCGAAGCATGAGGCTGAGAGGAACAGAACCGCAGCCAGAACCGTGAAGGGTGCGAAGATCCATCGCGCGAGACGCTTCGAGCTTGAGCTAAGATACCCAATCACTGCTGTTCCTATTTTCTGCTGCACTTTTGCCTCCTGAAAGTGTTGAAATGTGCAATAAGTCAAGGATCATTGGCAGTACTGGGGAGCTTTAATTCGGCTATCTCCTGACAAGGACCGTTCTGCTCGATAAGGGCGATGAGAACTCTAAGCTTCTCAATCAAAGGGCATATCACTACATCATGCGGATTTTCGGCGTTTCAATTTAGCGCTCATTGTTGACGGTGTAACAGTAGAGATGCACGGTGGAAGCTCACATGAGTTGAATGGACCATCCGCTTATAGTTCATATGAACTACGGGTGCAAACCCTTGCTGTTGGTGCTGTTCGAGGACTAGACTGCGAAGCGCAGGTCGATGGGAATCATAATGGGAGATGACCGTCGGCGACGACGATTGAGACGATACCACCGACCACTACTAGCTGGGTCGTTTGCACTGTGCGTGTTGATTGGGTGCTTCTCAAACAAACTTGGTAAGGTCGCGGTAATTCCTCGGACGTCGGGCACTATGCTTTGGGAGCCGGAGCATGGAGGGGCCGAGGCGGCTGGACGCAAGGACGATCTCTGGGTTTACTGGAATGCGCCGACTCGCGAAGACGATACGGCGGCACAGATCGCTCTGGTCGAGCGCGTCACACATGGAAACTATCAGGGTTTGGTTCTCGCGCCGGATCAAGCACTTGCGCTGATGACACCGGTGCGACGGGCAGTCGAGCGGGGGGTATGTACTGTCATCGTCGGCTCTCCGTTGTCGATTCCGGCGAGTGATCGGCTCTCCTACATCCTCAATGATGACGAGGAGGGTGGGCGAATGGCCGCTCGGCGGGTCGCGCTGTTGCTTCACGGCAAAGGGTCTGTTGGCGTTATTGGCATCAATCCGAATATCTCGGGGATTATGATTCGGGCGCGGAGTTTTGAGAGCTATCTAGCTGAGAACTACCCTGATATTCATATTGTCGAGAAGCGAATGGGCTCTTTCAATGTGCCGCATGAGCAACAGGTGGCAGAGGAGATGCTGCGGTCGAATGAAAACCTCGATGTGATTGTGGCCTTGATGTGGCCGTCTGTTCGTGGGGCTATATCGACGATCGAAAACGAGCCCGGCAAGCTTTCGACTAAGGTGATCGGCTTCGATCCCGACGCGCTCCCTTTTGAAGCGAATAGCCTTGACTCCGTCATTGTGCAAAATACGCGTGAGATGGGATATCAGGCGGTAGATATGATCGCTGCAAGACTTCATGGAACACCTATGCCGCCGTTGGTAAAGCTGGGACCGGTGCTTGTGACACGCGAGAATGTGAATTCGAAAGAGGTAGGAAATCTAACTTCCATGGATTGGAGCAAGTCGCCTTAGATGAGGGTGCTCAGTGGAAGTCGTCGAAGGCTGACCCTAGGTCTTGCTGCAGTGTGTCTCGCTATTGCAGGCGTCGCCTGGTATTTCTATCGGCATAACCCGACGTACAACCTGCCATATCACGACTCATTCGCTAACGGCAAAGCGGGAGAGTGGAAGGCATTTGGCGGGACCTGGGAAGTAGCTGATGGTGCGATGCGAAATGATTCCGATGAGCGCGGGGCGAAGCTGATCACGGGGTCTCCCTATTGGCGGAATTACTCCATCGAAGCGGATGTGAGCTTGCTTGGTGCGGATGGAGATGCAGGCGTCGTGATACGTTCGAGCGACGAAGAGCAAGGAGTCGATTCGTATTCGGGCTACTACGCAGGAATCCGCAGCCTCGACAATTCATTGGTCCTCGGTCGTGCCAATCATGGCTGGATGGAAGATGTTCTGAAACTTAGTCCGGTGAAGCCGCGGGGGCCTCTGGTGTATCACCTTAAGCTTTTGGCTTATGACTGTCAGATTGTGGCTACGGCAACAAGCGCTTCGCATAATCCTGTCACTGAATCGGTTACAGATAAAAACTGCATCACTTCGGGTAGAGCGGGCGTTCGTTCTTATGCATCAGGAGGGGTTTGGCGCAACGTTGTAATTCGCCCGTCCAGCCGGCAGGAGCTGGCTGCGATGCTGGAACAGGGGCAGCAAAATAACTCTGCCACTGCGAAGGCGCTCTTCGATCGAGACCATGAGGTACTTGGGTTCAACTCTCCGGGGCCACAGAGAGATATGGATAAATTCCACTCGAGCCTAAACACTCAACCCATATCTAGTCTTCGTCTTGTTTCCTCGGCAAAGCCTAGTAAGGCAACCGTTCGAGGTAATGTCATCCTAACCTCGCCCGTGGTTTTCATTCAGGACACCACCGGCGGAGTATCCGTTCCTAATCCAGTTGCGTCACCACTGCTTAAAGTTGGCGACCAAGTAGAGGTTACCGGTTCGGTGGACGCTGGCGACTTCAGCTCAACGCTCGACCGGGCGATGGTTCGAGTGCTTTGGGAGGGAACGCCCGTCCCACCGGTGACAGTTACCGCATCTCAGGCCGCTACCGGCGATTTCGATGCAACCTTTATTGAAGTCGAAGGGCGACTGCATGAAAAGCAGTACGGGCCTAACAATACGCTGCTATTGGACCTTGACGACGGTTCGCAGTCTTTCCGCGCCATCATGAACCAGGGCAGAGGCGATGCCCTTTTCGGTGGCCTCAAACCGGGCAGCCTGCTCCGGCTCAGAGGTGTCAGTGTTGTCGATCCCGCCTTCACACATAATCTGACACCGTTCATTCTTCTGCTGCGCTCTACTGATGATGTCGATGTGCTCGCCGGCCCTCCGTGGTGGAGTATGGGCCATCTTGCCGCACTTGCGATCGGGTTTCTGCTGCTGGCGTTGGTAGTGAACTTTCTGTACCACCGAGTTGAAAACTGGCGGCTGCGTGCGGTTCTTGAGGAGCGGGAGCGACTTGCCCACGAGATGCACGACACACTCGCACAGAGCTTTGCGGGTATTGGCTTTCAGCTTGAAGCGATTCGCAGCGGCGTACCGGAGACCTTCCCCGTAGCCCATCAGCAACTTAATCTCGCCAGTGATCTTGTTCGTCATAGCCATGAGGAGGCTCGACGAAGCATCGCGACACTTCGCCCCGATTCGCATGGCCCGTCAGATCTTCTTGGGGCTCTGGATATCTGCGCCAAGCGCATGGTAGAGGGCGGCTCGGTTGAAGTCGTCTCCGCGAGTACGGGGGACATAGTGTCGATTCCCTTGCGAATCACCGATACACTCTATCGGATTGGGCAGGAGGCGATAGCAAACTCTGTCCGCCATGCCAACGCAACGAGACTTGAGATTTCAATCGAATTCGACTCTGGCGTAGTGCGACTGAGCATCGCCGATAATGGAATCGGCTTTGTTCAATGCAGGGATCTGAGCGGGTTCGGCGTTCGCGGAATGCGAAAACGGGCTGCAAGCATCTCGGCGACAATACAGATTGTGAGTTCAGAACAGGGTGGAACTCTCGTTCAAACAACAGCGCCATTGCCTGCCAGAATCACCTTTGCCAGCTGGCCAAAACTGCTTTGGCATTATTTACGAAGGAACACATTACATGTCGAACTCGTCGGACAGCCTAACCCGCATTCTCATCGTTGATGATCATCCCGTCGTCCGCGCCGGTCTAACGAGCATGCTCGGTACGCAGGCTCAGCTGAAGGTGATCGGCTCGGTATCGAACGGGGAGGAGGCGATCGAGACTCTCCGAAAGAACGATGTTGATATTCTTCTGCTCGATTTGCGAATGCCTGGGATGAACGGCATCGACACGTTACTTGCGCTGAAGAGCAATGGCATCAATGTGCGCGCGATTATCCTGACGAGCTTCGAAACCGATGAAGACATTTATCGGGCGGTGCAGGCTGGAGCACAGGGATACCTCCTAAAGGACACACCGTTAAAGGAGATGGTCGAAGCGATTCGAACGGTTTGTGCAGGAAAGCGGTATATCCCTCGGCAGATCGCGTCGCGGCTTGCCGAGAGGATGATGCGCACTAACCTCACTGCGCGGGAGCTTGAGATTCTCGGGATGCTTGCGAAGGGACTTACGAACAGACAGATCGGTCACGCCCTGGGCATCAGCCAAAACACGGTTCGGAACCATGCTAATAGTGTGATTGAGAAGCTTGACGTCTCGGACCGTACTGAGGCTGCAACGACGGCGATTCAGAGAGGGCTGATCTCGCCAGATGACTAGGGTGCCTGCATGCGTGGCAAGCGATTTGGGGTGATGTTCTGGGCTGATGGTTCATCTGAACTATAGACCGAAGTAGTTCCGTCAAGGAAACTAGTCGGAGCGTCATGCAGCTATTTGCTTATCTAGTCGGTCGCTCAGGCTGCCTGAAAGGTTGGCCGCATGGAGCGGCGCGTCTGTTTTCGACATCGGGACTCGTAGAGTGTTGCTACTTTCACTGTACGACTTTTGTCTATTTGAAGGATTCAAAGAACGGTTCAGTGTGTTTCGGAGTTTGAGATGAAACGGGTTTACCGCAACTCTTCAAGCCGGAGGCTATTTTTAAAGCAGACAGGAGCAGCGCTGGTCGGGTCGCTTCCACTTACTGGAGGCGTTGCGTCCGCTTTGATGGGGAAGTTGAATTCGGTCGGAGAAGAGCCTTCGTCCCGGCTTCTTAAGAATCGGGCTCCGCTGACACCGAATGCTTTCTACGTTCTGCCTTTGGGTGCAGTGAAGCCTGCAGGCTGGCTCCTGGATCAGCTGAAGATTCAGGCGACTGGTTTGGGCGGGCACCTCGACGAAACCTGGGCTGACGTCGGCAGCAATAGCGGGTGGCTGGGGGGTAGCGGAGAGTCATGGGAGCGTGGTCCGTATTTCCTCGATGGGCTGATTCCCCTCGCATATTTGCTTGACGATGCTGGACTGAAAGCCAAGGCAAAAAAGTTCGTCGACTGGACGCTTACGAACCAACGACCGAACGGGATGATCGGTCCGCGCTCTAACGACGACTGGTGGCCTCGGATGGTGATGCTGAAGGCCTTGGCTCAATACCAGGAGGCGACGGGTGATCCCCGCGTGATTCCTGCGCTTTCGCGCTACTTTGCGTATCAGCTCAGCACACTTCCAACACGCCCGCTGGTGGATTGGGGAAAGTTCCGCTGGCAGGACAATGTGCTGATCGTGATCTGGCTGTATAACCGCACGGGCGATCCAAAGCTGTTAGAGCTTGCGGAGCTGCTGCACAAACAGGGATTCGACTGGCAGGCGAACTTTGCAGACTTCAAGTACACGCAGCCGATAACTCGTGAATTTATTAGGCTGGATGAAAACCAAGGTCACAGCGATTTGTCTCTTGCCACACACGGTGTAAATAACGGGCAGGCGGTGAAAGCCTCGCCGGTATGGTCTGTGGTCTCCGGAAAAGAAGAAGACCGGCGCGCTGTTCACCAGCTTCTGAATGCGCTTGATACCTATCATGGGCTGCCGAATGGCATGTTCTCGTGCGACGAACACTTTGCTGGACGAAATCCATCGCAAGGAACCGAACTCTGCACAGTTGTGGAGACGATGTTTTCGCTTGAGCAGTCTCTTGCCATCCTTGGGGATGCGCCACTCGGCGACCGGCTTGAACTGATAGCGTTCAATGCGCTTCCCGGAACGTTTACCGATGACATGTGGGCACATCAATATAACCAGGAGCCGAACCAGGTTGAGTGTAGTTTGCACCATAAGCCCTGGACGACGGACGGTCCTGAATCGAATCTCTATGGCCTTGAGCCTCATTTCGGTTGCTGCGCTGCGAACTTTCATCAGGGGTGGCCCAAGTTCGCGGCAAGTGTGTGGATGGCGTCTGACGACGATGGTTTGGTCGCTGCTTGTTATTCGCCATGCGAAGTAAATACGACTGTGGGACGGACGGATGTGCATCTTTCAGAGGTGACCGAGTATCCGTTTCGAGAGGTCGTGCGCATTACCGTCAATCCTAAGGAGCCAGTTCCCTTCCCTTTGAGACTTCGAATTCCTGCGTGGGCGGAGAACGCGGTCATCTTAATCAATGGGAAGCCTCAGCCATCGCCTGCAATCGGCGCCTTTGCGCGAATAGAGCGGACCTGGAAGGCCGGGGATATTGTTGAGCTGCGACTTCCCATGAAGCCTCGAGTCATTACTGGCTTCAGGGAATCCGTTTCGCTGGAGAGAGGTCCTATTTTGTTTTCGTATCCGATCGGAGAGAGCTGGCTGAAGCTGCGGGATCGCGGTTTGACGGCAGATTGGCAGGTCTATCCGGCGACACAGTGGAACTATGCGCTCGAAACTACAGCACTAGAGGCGGATTCGCTATCAGTGAAGGAGACTCCGATACAGGGTGGCTCCTTCAGCCTTATAGGGGCACCGATTAAGATTGAGGTGAAAGCGCGCAAGTTGGACAGCTGGCACGCGGTTGATGGCGTTGCTGACGTTGTCCCGCAAAGTCCTGTAGCCAGTGCAGCATCGACGGAGACGATTACTTTGGTTCCTTATGCTGCGGCGAAGCTGCGAATCACGTCGTTTCCGCAGGTAAACGGAGAACGCAAGACTTGAGCGACAACTACAAGAGTGAGTGAAGCGATACGCGACCGGTGTTGATGAATTGCTTATCGCGTTTTGATTTCCTGGATTCGGAGCGCGTATGACGATGCTGGAACGCCGAGACTTTCTAAAGCTCTTGGCCAGTGCAGGAGCTGCTTCAGCCTTTGAGGCCGGTTTTGCATTCGGATTTGAAGGAAAGCCGCTGACGCCCGGCACATATGCGCCCGGACGTATCCCAAATGAGTTTTCGCTCCTGCTGCCGGGGGAAAGAGAGGCTTTGAAAAATGCTCCCACGGTCAGCGCGATTGCGAACGAGGACGTAACTGCTAAGGCGGGTGGCCATACGGGACACCTGAAGCCTGGCGACGCTCTCGATGGCTGGATGCTGATTACGATTGTCGACATGAACGGTGTGGAGACGGCCGTCTTCGAAAAACACGTGACGCATCGAGGGGCGATTGCATATGTAACGGCGGAGCGCGGCACGATTGCTTGTATCCCGAAGCAGATAGGCGATCTCTCGAAGATAAGACCGAGGCCCACTAATACGCCCGACGGGGTCAAGCTTGAGCGGACAGCGCAGTACATTCCGGGACCTGACGCGGCGGGGCTTTATTTGCTTCAATCTACCGAAGACCCGTGTTATGAGAACGTCGCAGCTCTGGGAGCTGAGTACATCGGATGGACTCTCGTTGCAAACGAGCAGGGTGGGCCAAAGGCCTCGCTTTATTTGGAGCCCGATGGCAGCTCGCGGAGGCCTGCCCAGTCGGCTTCTGCAGATGAGGTTTGGGCGCCCGACGAACTGGGAGCGTACTTTGATCCGGCCGAACTGTTAGCCGGCGACGGTCCCCAGCTCTATAAGTACAAGGCTGGCTGGAGCAAGCGCACGCTGCTAGGTGGCTACCTACCCGTAGCGGATATCGGCGTGTGGAATTCGGATCACGGTTGTGGCTATGAGACGATGGTGCTTTTGCCGGCCGGTGTCGATGCTAAGCCTATGGGCCGCGTTCGATCCATGATCCCTGAGATAGAGGTCACCCGACACGCCGGCAGACGCGAACTTCTAAAGGGTACCGACGGACGGAGCTACCTTGATCGTTATTGGAATTGCTCTCCGCAATCCTTTTACGTAGCGCTGGCTGGGATTTGGAATCGATGGTCTTCTCTTTACGAAAGCACGATGCCGATCGAGATTCCGGACGAGTGGTTATTGAATGCCGCTCGCGCTGGCATTACGCTTTCGCGTTGCAGCTATCGCGGCCTCGAGCCAACTTATCAGATAGGGGAAGGCGGTTACACGAAGATTCCGGAGCGTAGTCATGCTCTCTTCCCTGTTGCTCACTACGAATTCATATGGGCTCTGCAGTTGTGGGGCTTGACTGACGACGCCGACAGTTATTTCCAAAACTACCTTGAGAAGTACGTTTTGCCAAACGGGGACTTTCTCTACAACACACAAGATCAGGTCGAGGGACCCCTGAATATCGGAATCTTTCTTGCGAACTCAGCGCGGTCGTTCGATTACAAACGGAATCTTCAGAGCCTTGAACTGCGTCTGCCAATCCTCGAACGTATGATCGGGTTTGTCCTCAAGCGATACGAGGACTCGAAGAGGCATTTTGCTTCGACAGACAGGCGGTATGGCCTGATCTATGGTTCTCCAGAGGCTGATCTGGGTGATCCCAATAATGATTTTCCTGCTTCGCACCCTTTCTACTATCAAAATTCAGTCTGCGTTTGGCGCGGCTTGAAGGAGCATGCCCGCTGTCTTAGGCTGGCTGCTGAGGCAAAGAAGTCAGATACACTTCGCGCTGCATCCGAACGGTACGAGGCGATAGCTAGCGAGATGCGCGGAAATATTCAGCGCTCGCTTGAGGCTACTCTGACTCTTCGAGCTGCGGACATGCGCGCAGCAGGCATTACGCCGTTCACGCCGGATGATATCGATCATCGGCCGACTGAGCTGTCTAGCTACGAAAATCATCGATTCATGCAGGATTGGTTTCTTGCTGATTGGGGCGACCCTGCTCTCGATATTGGCCATCTCAGGCATCGAGAACTTGCGGGTATGCAGATCGTCGGCTTGCACACTGACGGAGCCGTAGCACGGACCTCAAATTTTATGGATCACGGAAGCTTGTCGGTAAAGATCCGCCAGGAAGACTACCGTCCATTTCTGCTGAACCTGTATGCGCTCGTCTGCTATGCAGGCGACTCCGGAAACTTCTACGCTCCAGAAGATGCCTGGATACCGGGAAGTTATGCGGGAGAGGGCAGTCGGTATGGGTGGTCCGCGGTTGTCAACAGCACCTTGCAGCCGACTGTTGGTTTGCGCTGGTTGCTTTGCTATGAGGAGACGGATGTGATCCGTTGTCATCTGCAAAAAGCAGCGCCGCGGCACTGGTTCGCGAAGGGACAAAGAATCTCTGTTGCGAATTGCCCTACCAAATTCGGCTTGATCACTTGGATGACCGAGGCCGAATCAGGCGGTGGTTGGAGAGTGACGGTTGAAGTGTCGCCCGGTTTCAGCGGGGACATCGTCGTCCACATTCATTCCCCTAGTGCGAAGGAGCTTCACACCACATCCATGGGCAGCATAGAAGGAAGTGCCATCCTCTTGCCGGCGTCCAGCTTTGCGATCAATTCTAAGGTTGTTATCAATGTGACTTGAGCGAGGCGCGATGATCCGGGAGTACCGGCAGTATGAGAGTTCCTGTGCGGTCCTCGTTGCTAAGGCTGCAGTTGCCCGGCGTACCGTGCCCCCACGATATTGCTCTGAATCGCTTCCATCGCCTGTTTGGTGGGCATCCCTTTGGTCATCACGCCCTCAAAGAAATAACCCTTGGCCCAATTGCTGTTATCGCCGCCGATGCCGAGGATGATGGCACCTTCCTGTTGCGACTTTGCCGCCGATGTATCCGACTCGTGTCTTCATTACGCCGGGAAAGCTGCGTATCAGATCCTGCATCCCCCAAAAACAGCCTCCAGCAAGGACTGCGCGTTCGTTTGATCCATCCATGTCGTTACTCCTATTTCTGCTTTTCAAATAGTTCGAGATATTTACCATACCCCGCGCTCTCCAGCTCATCGAGAGGAATGAAGCGCAACGACGCCGAGTTAATGCAATAGCGCAAACCACTGGCGTCTTTGCGGAGGACTGGAGATTCCTTCAGAGCTTTCCGAGAATGCAATTGTCCGCGAAGGCTTCAGCGAATCCTGTGCAAACGTAGCCTGTTGTCCCACGTCTCGCAAAGTGAACGTGCTGTTCGTGCAACGCCACGAGGTCCACATACTTCCGCTTCTAGGGGAGTGGCAGCAGATGTTGGCGCGGCAGCACGTCATTCTGAAAGATCAAAAAACCGATGCGCTAGATAAGCTGTTAAAGCTTTCCTGCGCCGTGCCGATGGAGGGAACTCTCTCGGTTACTCGTTGAGATCAGCGTTGTCCTCGCATCGGGAGCAATGACGGTACACACGCTCTTCGTGAGGCGGCAGCGGCTCAACGCAACTCCTTCAAAAGCAGTCAAGGGTCGCAAAGCCTCATAGATTACTTAGGGGGCCGTAACGCTCGCTGAATCTTGCGCCACAGTTCTGCTCCGCGCCAGGCGCCAGGACAACGTTCTCCCTCCTCCACTTTATGCCTGTCCCTGCCGAATCCTGGTGCCTTCATAATCTACAAAGAAGAACGTTCTATCCCTGCCTCTCGTACAGGTGAGGGATGTTGACAGGACCTCCCAGACTTCCGCCGAACTGGTTGCGGTTATAGCTCCCCATGACCGCTATCATAGGTGGTGGTTGTGGTTCCAGGCGCCAACTGCGTAAGCAATGTGTAGTTGCGTCCGTTCAGCGGCAGGTTATTCATTTCGCGCTCGCTGATCGTCTGTCCAACGGAGGCCTCCTGGGTCTGGAGCGATTCTTGCCCAGTGGTGACGGAGACTGTGTTTACATCGCCTGTGACTCCTAGAGACAGATCCAACTTAAACTCCTGCTGGATCGAGATTGAGAGATGCGTTCTTTCCGTAGATTGAAATCCCGCTGCCTGTACCTTGATCGTATAGGTACCGATCTTAAGCGCCGTGCAGAGCGGCTCTTTTACTGCGAACGGGATGAACACTGTCTTCAATAACTACCTGCTCGACGGCATTACGAACAACAACATGACGGCCGATTTTGGAAACGGAAACTCATTCACGCTCAAGCCGCCTCCAGATGGCCTCTCCGAGTTCAAGGTTGAGACAGCAAACTACTCTGCGGAGTATGGGCGCTCCGGAGGTGCCGTCATCAATGCCGTCACCAAGTCTGGACAAAACAGGTTTTCGGAGATGTGTGGGAGTACAACCGCAATGCCTACCATCCGGCATCAACAATCGGTCTATTGAGCGTCGTTGTAGAAGTGCGCAAGGTCCTGCCGGAACTCCTTCAGCGCCTCTACATTCAGGTACACCATATGGCCGGCCGGATAGTAACCATAACGCACGTTTTGCAGTAGCTTGCCATTCGTGCCCATATGAGAAAGCTCCCATTCAGTCGAGCTGAAGGGTGTCGCCAAGTCATAGATGCCATTGGCTGAGAACACCATCAGGTGAGGGTTTTTGCGAATTGTGTCACCCAGATCCCCCGCCACATAAGGCCACGCCTGCGGCCAATCGTCGTCCGTCCCGCGGTGTTTCCAATCCCAGTTCTCGTACAAGCCCGGACCCCTTGTGTTGTAGGTTTCGTCGCTCGTGTATTTCAACTCACGCTGTAGATAATCGTGGAAGGATGCGACATACGCGCCCGTTACCCCAGTGCTCGACGGATCGAATCCTGGGTACTCTCCCGCATCATTCTGATCTGGGGCCTCGAAACGCGCATCGTAGCGACCCAGAATTTTGCCCTGGTCACGCAGCAGTTCTTTCCTGAAGCGTGCCGCGCTCACGCGCAGATTTGCTTCCTTTAGATACTGAACACTCAGTCCGGTGAAGGCGCTCATTTGTATAGCGGTTCTATCCAGATCCGCCGCACTCAAAGCATTGCCTTGATAGAGCGCCTTAGTGTACGCCCCCTGCGCGAACTCTCGCGCCTGCTCGATGAAGGTCATCACGTCTGCCGGCTTGTTCGCAACCTTGTTATGGTAGTAGGCGGTCGCCGCGAAGCTTGGAAGGTCAGTGATGTAGGAATTATCAAGACCGGCCGATCCTGTGTTGAAATTCAGTAGCGAAGACAGCAGCACAATTCCATTTAGCTGTACTCCTGCATTGCTGAGCGTCGCCGACAGGCCAGCCGACCGAGTTGTTCCGTAAGATTCCCCAAAGAGAAATTTCGGCGAATTCCAGCGCTGATTCACCGTAATATACCGAACGATGAACTTCGTGAAGGCGGTAAGGTCTTCGTCCACGCCTGCCACGTCTTTTATTGTTCCTTTGCCCACCGGGCGGGAGTAGCCGGTGCCCGGCGCATCGATAAACACCAGGTCCGACTTATCCAACAGGCTGTACTCGTTTGGAACTACCTTGAAGGGGGGATTGTTGGTTGGTTCGGGGCTTTGAGAAATTACGCGCACCGGTCCGACCGATCCCATCTCCAGCCAGATGCTCGCCGTGCCCGGGCCGCCGTTATAAAGAAAGGTAACTGGGCGGTTCTTCGCGTCCTCTCCGTCTTCGGTGTAGGCAACGTAGAAAACGCTGTGATAGGGCTTGTAGTTCTGGTCGTGCTCTTCCTTCGAGATCAGCAAGTCACCAACGGTCGCCGTGTAATGGATGCCTCGGCCGCCGATACTCGCCTCATGCTGGGTAACCGCAGTCGCTTCCTTCGGAATCGAGATGCCTTGATCCGATTCTTCCTTCACCTCACCCGGAGCCTTAGTCGCCTGGCAAAAAGCCGGACCCGATAAAGTTAATCCCATCGACATGCAACTAGCAAATACGCATTTCACTAAAAAATTCAAAGCCACGCCTCGTTTTCTTAAGATCGGAGTTCATAATTCAGAGGGATAACACCTCACCTGCAGGTCTGACGCGGTCGTTCCTTGTTACGAGGACGTTGCAGGGCACTGCGGCAATATTCTCTCGGGTGTAATTGCTTGACTCACCGTTTTGTCCATTGCTAGAGGATGCGAACACCTTCGAGTTAATTCCAAGAACTGTGACAAGCGCTATTGCCGCAAGTGTAGGCAAGCTGCATCGTTTCCAAAACAAAATCATGTACATAAGCCTATGTTTCCAGTTAATCTGGATTCACTGTCCCGCCTGTCTGAATGTAGGTTTGGATAAGGGCAGGCATCTAGGCGAAAACCATCAAATGCTGGTGACTCCTGCTGGAGATCAACAGTGGTGACGAGACAAGGGCCGCAAGACGACGCGCCGCCCACAGAGTTGCTCGTTCCGGTCCTTCCAGCTGACGGAACCCAGTAGGTGAAGACATTCACTCCAAGATCCCGTCTTTGCCCAGATGTTGCTCCGTCCTAAATGGTTCTCACATCCCGCGCCTGTGCCGGCGGTGCCTCTGCGAATCTATCGAGGGCGTAGGCTTTGCAGTGATGCCCGACCGGTATCCCTGTTTTGAACTCTTCCAAATGCAAGCCCAAGGTCGAACGTTCGATAACTCTGCATAGACGGTCGAGGTCTACGTCGTAGGCGAGTCTCTGACCAATGTAGATTCCTGTCGGAGAGTGCACGGCCAGATTATTCACTGAGCGGAGGAGTGCTTGAGTAAATCGTTGTTTGTTTGGATTCTTCAGAGAGCGCAGCGTTCCGCGCGTCTCGTGATTAGTCAGTGTCATGAGGACGGTTCTTCATGGAAAGCATGCGAACGAAATACTCATCGTCAAGCGGCTGAGCCTTTCCGCATGCTTCGCAGCAAGGCACAGTCACCAACTTTGGATATGGAGACGAATCTCGGTCCTGTTTCAATGTTTTAATTGGCTGAGAGAGTGGGTGAGTTGCTATACGGAAACTCTACGTGGCGAGGCTTCGAACCAAATATCCGTTACGCTTCGGCGTTGATGGTGTGCAGAAGAAACATCACACGCTAGACGCGGCGGCGCTTCAGGTAGCGGTGCGGCGGCTTCCGTCGACGTCGCGCGGAAGGTGCGGATAAACTGCGTTTCAGACACCTCCGCGACGCGCACGCGAGGTTGATGCGGGGCGGTTTCGCAAACGTGCGATCCACCAAGTTACTCGCGCGCAGCATGCAACTATTGCAATCGTCTACTCATCGCGATCGGCCCGCACAACACTCTAAACGCATAGCAATCCAGGCGGACAAACAGCTCACATGGCTGTGGGAACTCAAAAATGGTAGGAATCGTCAAATTGTGTCGGTTTTTTCCAAGACCATTTCTTCCCCTTCCTTCCAAAATAGAGTAGATGGCGAATTCGAAAGAAGGCGCTAGCTTTTGTCTAAATCGTTCAGGAGGGCAAAAAATGTCTAATAACGAGAAAGTTGCGCTCATTACAGGGGCAACCCGTGGAATTGGTCTCGAAACGGCCCGTCAGCTAGGAAAGATGGGTATTGTGATCGTCGTCGGTGGGAGAACGCAGCATGCTGCGCACGAGGCTGCCGATAAGCTTCTCGCGGAAAGCATCGAAGCTTATCCCGTAGTAGTGGACATCACCAAAGACGCAGACCGGAAGAGAGCTGCCGCCTTTGTGGCCGAGAAGTTCGGAAAGCTCGATATTCTTGTGAATAACGCCGGCGTAGGCGGTGAAGGCGGATTGTTGAATGCCCATACAATCGAGACAACACAAGAAGAGCTTCAGTCGGTCTTCAACGCAAACCTCTTTTCCGTTGTCGCAATTACACGCGAGTTTCTGCCGCTGCTGAAGAAGAGCCCTGCAGGCCGAATCGTAAATCTGGGCAGCATCGTGGGTTCGCTTACGCTACAGGCAATGCCTGGGAGCCCCATCACGCCATTCAAAGCCTTCGCATATAACGCATCGAAGACGGCGCTGAATCAATTCACCGTTCACCTAGCGGCAGAATTGCAGTCCACTAACATTAAGGTCAACTCTGCTCATCCGGGATGGGTAAAAACCGAATTGGGTACGCAGCAAGCCCAGATGGAGATTGGTGATGGGGCCAAGACCAGCGTCGAGCTTGCGCTCATCGGTCAGGACGGGCCGAGCGGAAAGTTTATCCACCTCGGAAACGAACTGCCCTGGTAGGTGCATTCAAGTGTAGGCAACCGGCGGAAAGAGAATGATCGCGCCAAGTCACGACAGCTCGCTTGTCTTAGCCTTCCTCTGGAAGTACATCTCTTGATCAGCACGCTAAGATCGTAAATCTCACAACACTTCGAATGAATGGAAGCAGCTGAGTTCGGATGTGCCCGGCTACCCCTGATAGGTAGCTGAAACTACATTTGGGCTTTGCCCTCTAACCTGGCGGTCTCGAGTCGCCTTTCTACGGAGAACACCATATGTCTTTTTTAGTCTCAGCCTTCGTAGTAGGTGTTGCGTGTGGTCTGCGCGCTCTTGTTGGTCTGGCGGCTGTTAGCTGGGCAGCCAGCAGCGGAAACTTGCCCCTCCAAGGAACATGGCTTGCATTTTTGGGTTCTAGAGCAACACCTTTCATTACCAGTCTGCTCAGCATCTTTGAACTCGTCACCGACAAGCTGCCCAAAACCCCCAGCCGGCTTGTGCCTCCGCAGTTCGGTGCCCGTATTTCGATGGGTGCACTTACTGGCGCGGCAATAGGCGTCTCGCACGGGCATCTTCTTATGGGACTTCTGTTTGGAATCGTTGGAAGCATACTCGGAACCTTGGCAGGTTCCAAAGCTCGAGGTGCTGCTGCGCGACTATTCGGGCGCGATCTGCCGGCGGCACTGCTCGAGGACGTTCTGGCCATCGCTCTACTCTTCTTGGCGCTGCGTTGAGGCAAGCTCCACCGGCTCCGATTCGACCTGCCGCTTCACCACTGAAGATTATTGCTAAGGTGGGCCGCCTTAATTCCATTGCAGGCGATGTGGAAATAAATCACCTACCGTGGGGACCATTGATCTAAGGAACACCCAGTATGCTCGTCTCTCGCTACTGAGCATGACAAGGTAAAGAACATTCGGCGCCCAATGCCGTGAGGAGAGTAAGCATGTCGGGAAAATTACCAACGCTTCGCTCTTTCAGTGGGCAGAGAGTCCAATATCAGACTGCGCGATCCTTTGACGATGTGTTATTGAGCCTACGCAAGCACGTAGGGCATACGACAGTTAGCGAAGTAAATCAGCAAGGTGCTGGTCGTGCTCCGCGAGAAGATTTCGAAAAACGAGTCGAAGCATTCGCGGGCGATAGCGGATTCATGCTCTTCCTGGAGGTTAACCACAGTGAATGGTTGCAAACCTTCGGTATCAATCGGAAGGTCCTTCGCTGGGTATTCGGTAACCCCATCATCGCTTACACGATGATCCGTCATGACATCACGGCTGCACTCTTCGCTCCCGTCGAACTACTGTTATATGAGAACGAATCGGGAGGGGGGGCAACGATCATATATGACCTGCCTTCATCTCATGGTTCTGGGGGAAAGTCCTCCATTATTAGAAGCTGCTAAGGCACTTGATCAAAAACTCGCAGATCTGATCTCGCAAATTATTTAGATGCAAAAGTCAAAAACCGTACGCTAAGGAATGCGGATCATTCCGAGGATGTTCGCAGCGTGCCAAACTCCAGATCTCTGCAGTGGAATAAAGCGGATGTTGGGGGGTCTCTTACATGTTTGGCTGAGAAACATTATTTCAGCCAACTATCGCAGATCCGTAAAGAGAGAAGAGAGAAACAACGATGAAAATTGGCTTTGTAAGTCTGCCCCTGATGGGTCACCTGAACCCCATGATCGCGCTCGCACGCAAACTGAAGGCGCGCGGACACCAAGTGATATTTCTTGGCTTTCCGGATATTGGTCCGATCGTTCGGGCGGCCGATCTTGATTTTGCCCCCTGTGCGGAGAAGGAGTATCCCGAAGGCTCGATCGACAAGCTTTACGGTCCAATTTCAAAGCTGAGTGGCCTGGAGGTGTCGCGCTGGACGATCCGCGAGGCGTCGACGGCCCATTTCACAGCGGCGGCGGAGCACTTGCGGCAAAAACTGGTAGAGAACGGTGTTGAAGCGATGGTGATCGACATCATTCACACCTTCATCGAACTTGTACCAATGAACCTGGGTATGCCTTATGTGCATATATGGAATGTGCTTCACGTTGATTTCACTGGTGCGACCCCGCCCTGTTTTTTCGATTGGCCGCATGAGACCACATCGGAAGCGCTCGCCAGGAATATCGAAGGAGTGAAAGCAGCGGGTGAGCTCTTTGCGCCGGTAAGGCCGCTTGCCATAGCTTACGCCGAGAAGATCGGTTTGCAAGTCGATTGGAGTGTTTCCGGCGCCACCGTCTCCACCTTGGCTGTGGTGACGCAAACACCGAAAGAGTTCGATTTCCCGGGCATCCCATGCCCCCCTCAGTTTCACTACGCCGGTCCTTTTCTCGATAACGAAGGACGTGATCCGGTTGCTTTTGCGTGGGATAAGTTGAATGGGAAGCCTCTGATCTACGCCTCTCTTGGGACCCTGGTGAATGGCCTGGATCATATCTATAGGACTATTCTGGAGGCAGTGAAAAGGCTTCCAGAGGTTCAGCTTGTGCTTTCAGTCGGCAACAACATCGACCTCGACGATCTGGGACCGATTCCATCGAACGCAATCGTCGTCCGCAAGGCTCCGCAGATTGAGTTGCTAAAGCATGCAGCCGTCTGCATCACGCACGCCGGATTGAACACAGCACTTGAATCACTGGCACAGGGAGTACCCATGGTTGCCGTCCCCATTGCGTATGATCAACCGGGTGTTGCTGCCAGACTTTCGTATCATGGCGTTGGCGAGTTTCTGAGAGTAGATAATCTGACGGCAGATCATCTACTGGAGTTGATTCAGAAAGTTCTGGCGAATCCCAATTACCGCGACAAAGCGCGTTATTTCCAGAAGGTGATTGCAGAGATCCAGGGACTGGACTTGGCGGCTGATGTGGTGGAGCGGGCGTTGCAAACCGCACTCAACCAGGAGCCGTCAGCACAGAGTGTCTTCTAACGCCAAATGCCTACAAGTTCTAGTCACACGGACTTTGTTAGTGGACACTGCCTGTCGACCTGCCAGCTCGGACCAATTGCAAACCTCCGGGGAATAACCGCGGGCCAAAGGTTTTCATCAACAAGGACAATATCCAATGAAGAGGTTACTGACGCTGATGCAACAATCGATTCCAAGGCCGTTCGAAACTATGCGTTTATACCGGAGGGCTCTGGCCTATCGCCAGATCCGGTTTGCCACCTTCCTTATGGGTGTTCTTGCAGTATTTTCCGTTGCAGCGAGCGCGGCGGAGCTTGGTGTGGCCGTGCCACCGCCCGGCTCCGTATTTGCGCAATGGAGCTACACGCATGAGCAACTCGAGGCGATGGTGCCCAGGGCGCGACCGGAAGATGTAGCTACGCCCGAGGCCATTGTGAGAGCACTTCACGAATCAGTGAATGGCCCTAAAGGTCCGTGGAACAGCGACCGGTTTCGCTCCTTGTATCTACCCAATGCCTTGCTCGCTGACGTTACAAAGAACAAACAGGGCGCGGTGATGATAGGTAATCATCCCTTAGTTAGCTTGCTCAAAGATGTCCAGGATGTCCACGATACTTCTGGGTGGTACGAGACGGTCACCAAAATAATACAGATATCCAAAACCGAGAAACATGGCGGCGGACTCGCTGTTGTTTACTACCACGGAGTCGCGTCAACTACACCAGGAGGCAAGGCGAAAGAGGACGGCGACTCTATGGCAATTCTGATGTGCGACGGTAAGCGCTGGTGGGTGGTCAGTGATACGTGGTGACGGTTATTTTGTTAAAATGCTCTGCAAAAAGAGCTACTGTGCTGAGTGTTGCTCTTCCGCAAAGTAATCATCGCCTTTCGAACGGTCCCGGCGTACCACTGCGATCCTTTGGGTGTCCGTAGCCCTAACCCGTTGAGCTGAGCGACAATGGCTCGGAGGGTCATGCCCACGGCTCGATGGCGGCGCATCATCTCAATCAGCTGCGGCGCGGGAGGAGTAGAGTCTTTGATCTGCCCTGCTTGGGAGATGGATCCAACCCAGCGTGGATTGCCCAGCCGGGTAGGGGGATGGCAACGATTCGGTACAAAATGGGCCATTTGGTCTTATGCGGCTGAGGTGGCCCGTCTGAGAGTGTAGCCGTAGTCTGACTGGGGCGGTTTTCGGGCGAGATTGAGGGTGTAATCGCCGAAGCGGTTGATGTGCTCGGTGAAGGTAGGGACTGATCGCGGCGATGGCGTCTTCAGGCACGGTTTCTCCCCGTTGTTCCAGGTCTTGGACAAGCCGGGTCAGTGAGCACAGGTTATGGAAGATCAGGCAGTTCGCCACCAAGTGGTTGTATTTGATGGCCTTTCGTTGCTCATCTCAATTGTTCTCTGCGATGATGCCTTCGCCGCCGAAGAAAGTCCACTTGAGGAAGTGGTTGAGGGCTTCGCTCTCATTCGTGGCACCCTGGATGGTCGACCGCAACTGCGCGTCCGAGATGTACCGAAGCAGGAAGCCGGTGCGGATGACTCGTCCAAGCTCGCAAAAGGCTTACAGAGGTGGTTCTTGCGGCTGTAGGTTCCCAGCCGGCGAAGGATCGTCGAGGCGCTGATGCGGCCGGCCTTGATGGAGAGAATGACGCGCAACATGTCGGCGAGATGCGTCTCTATTCAGGTTCCAGTCGACGTTCTCGATGAAGATAGAGCCCTCTACGCTCGCGTCTCCAGTCATGACCAGCAAACACTCCCGCTTCAGATCAAGACGATGCGGGAGTATGCTCTTCGCCGCGGTTGGCAGACTACCACCGAGATTTAGGAGATCGGCTCGGGCGCTCTGCAGCGGGCAAAGCGGGAGGAACTTCTCGCCGCCGCCCGCCTCCTTGAGAACTCATGACCGCTCAATACACCCCAGTGCAGAGAATGCCTGAGGAGCTTGTCGAGATGAGAGGCTGCCGACATCCGACTAGCTTACCTTGGCCACCAGACTATTGGTGAATATCGGCTTTCTTGAAAGTCTCGGTGTGAAGTTGAGCCAGCCACTTGCCGCCCTCCTTGACCCAAACCGTGGAGGTCAGCGCTTCGCCCGACATCGGATGGTTGTCGAGCGTGCCCTCAAACTTAACTCTGGCGACGATTAAAGCCGACTTTGACGAGATCTTTCGGACCTGTGGGTCCTGAATTTTGTAAGAGGAGAAGGTCATACCTTGAAGTTGGGCAACGTTCTCCTCGGTGGTCATAAGGACGCCTGTGGCTTCAATGCAGAGATAGCCCGGCGCAGCCAACCGCCGAAAAGCTTCGATATTGGGCCGAGTCCCGACAAACGTATCCCAAACTTTGGTCTCGTTGGCCAGTGTGTCCTTGTTTAGATCCTGCGCTTGTACGACTGAATATGCAGACAGGAATACCAGTGTGGCGGGGGCAAGTTTCAGCTTCAAAGTAAATCTCCGGTGAGGAATTTGCTTTTCTGTTCTATCTGAGGGTAGTTTCGGCCGGGGGAAGCATCTAGGCGAAAGCCTTCGCGAGTTGACCATTCATGCTGGAGATTTAGGAACCCAGCCACTCTGAGATAAGACAAGAGCGCCGCAAAGATGCGAACAATTGGATGTTTTTGCCGCGCCTACTAGCGCGCTCGCTAGTTGTGACCGATCCTTAACATGCTCAAATGTCACGACCCCTTAACTGTCGGGGCGATTCATCCAGGAGTTGTAGTGCGTCGCCACACCCCGGGAGCTACGCCGCAAATTCGTTTGAACGAACGGTTGAGCGCAGATTGATCTCCGAATCCGCACCGAATGGCTATGTCTGCAAGCGGCAGACGGGAGTCCATCATAAGTTGTTTGGCCTTATCCACGCGACGCTCAATCAACCACTTATAAGGTGGCCTGCGAAAGGTTTGTTTGAAGGCTCGAGCAAAGTGGCTTACTGATAGATCGCATACTTCTGCAACCTGTTGAAGGTCAATGTTGCCGTCGAGATTGTCTTCCAAAAAATCGGTTGCTCGTCGCATCTGCTGGGCGGAGAGTCCACCCCGAGAGGGCGGAGACGATACTCTTACACCCCCATAGGAGTAGACAAGATGACTGGTCAAAGCGTGTAAGACGTGACCCACAAAGATCTTCGAAACGTAATTGGTTTGCGCAAGCGAAGCGACGAGAGTTTGCCCGAGGTTGTATACGACAGGATCAAAATGTCCAAATGGCCAAACCAGTGGCTCCGCTCTTGGCATACGGTGCTCATAGGCGACTTCGTTGAGCGCAGCCTGGGTGACATGCAGCACTAATGTGTCGAAGGGATTTCGAAATGCAACTGCGGGCCTCTCTTGTAGGTTGAGGACACTAACGCCTCCAACGGGGTAAAAACCGCTTGATACTTTTTGGGGGCCGAGGAACTGCTCGATAAAGGGTATAGCGTTAAGCTGCAGCGTAACCATGTAATCCCTCGGACCACCCGACCCACCTGAAATTTCCGGCGGACCTTCGTCGGCCTGGACTCTTCCAAACAACGGGGAAAGTGGGGACAGGCTGAGCTTTGCTGATGGAATGTCATTGAGATACATGCCTTCGGAGATCAAATTCCAGAAGCCGGGGACTTTGGTGGCCGTATCCATGTATGCCGAATCCTAGCCTTTCCTGAATTGACTCTGGGTTAACGTCTCCTCACCCTATTTAGAGTACGTTTGTATTGTAAATTGCCAGAATTATGTCAGATGTGAGAATGCGCCTGTCGCCCGCACGGAAGCCTCCCGGGAGATCGCAGAGTTTAAGAATTAACAACACGCCTAGCGCTACGGCGTGCGATCCTCCCAGTCTACCCACTCAATGGGATAGGCCCAGAGGTAGCTGGTTACCGCTTCACCGACGGTTGCGAAGAAGGTCTGCTCGCCGAAACGGGTGAAGAGCCCAAAGCGCTTCAGCTTGCCATTGACGGGGTCCTATTGTAGAGTCAGGCATCGATTGCAGATTTCTTTTATGTAAGTGAGGGTGTATGAGTCGTGAGTACTTTAGTGCAGATCCTTCGCGGCCCTTTGCGGATGCAGTGCTGGTGGATGGAAGGACCTTGTATATCTCCGGGCGCATCGGGCTGTTTGCGGGGACGACGAAGGTGCCGGAGACGATGGAAGAGGAGGCGCACCTAGTCATGCAGGACCTGCAGCAGGTTTTGGCCATAGCCGGGATGTCGCTGGACGACCTAGTGTCGCTGCAGGTGTTTGCGAGTGACGTGTCGCTATGGGAGCGATTCAACGCGGTCTATCGAGGCTACTTCAAAGGGCAGTTGCCGCCGCGAGCGTTTCTGGGTTCGGGGACGCTGCTTTTTGGAGCGCGATTCGAACTCCAGGGAATAGCCGTCAAAGACTGATCACGCCGCCTATGAGGGTGGACGGCGTGAGCTTATCGCAGCGAGCTTGATAAAGGGTTGCGGCTCCGGTCGAGGTTTCACGGATTGGCGTGGCGGCGACAAGAATCCCTCCATTGCGCTCTAAGAGTGCCCAGAGAGTTCCTGGTTCATCACTGAGCCTACATAATGCGCCATTGCTGAAGGCCTTTATGTAGGTGGTAGTTTGGGTTTCAGCGCGGTGCGTGTCTCGCCGGACGCGTAGTCCTAGTCGCCAGAGATAGTCTCTTCGATTTGGACCTTGGCTATCGGGACAGCGGTCGGGGGATGAATGTGAGGAGCTTGTCCGCGGGGGGATCTGGCTCCGTGGCAGATTCGTCGGCCTACAGAGTTCTGGAGGTAAATCTACAGGGCGACACTTTCTCATGAATCCGAGGCTACCGAATGTGAATTACCTATCAGTCATTTTGCCCCCGTTCTAAAAGACTCTTGGACGGCCCCCTATCGTTGGTCGTCGAACGTCTAGCCATATGGCAAAAGCATATCTCCTGCATTCGGATCTTCCTCTCCCCGACATTGCGTTTAGTTCGGTTTGGGATCAGTCCGCACTGAATAAATCGTTTAGAGGAACTCTCAGAACCGAGTCCCGGTGAGTGGCTCCGCTCTAAAAGCAAGGTCTCTATTTGATGTTCCTGAATGTCCAGCAAGAATGGCCAAACTGCAATGGTTTTCACCTAGATGCTTCCCCTCGGCCGAAACTACCCTCAGATAGAACAAAACAGCGAAATGTCAGAGTGGCGCTTCGCTGAACGAGATTGGTAGTTTTCCTTTGCTATCGCTCTTTGGTAAACAACTCGCAATTCTTCCTCCCACTCGGCTATGGGTCTGTCGCTGGTTTGTTTCCTTGTCACGTCGATAGCTGACTCGTATCGCTAACTTTGCGTTGCCAAAACCTGCTCCGATTTCTCCCACTAGCTCAGAAAGGTTTTATGAAAATTCTTATAGCCTCTACGTCCGTCCCCGGACACCTCAATCCACTGCTGTCCATAGCCTCGTTGTTCCTGAAATATGGCCACGAGGTCGCCGTGCAGGTGAGCGATGACCTGCATACCGAAGTCTGGGCTGACGGCCATCGCGTCCTCCCGGAAATTACCGACGCTCAAACGTCTCTAGGCTATTTTTTTGACACTTACCCCGAGCGTATGAAGAAGTCTCCTGGCATGGAGATGATCGGTTACGATCTCGTCCACTTCTTTGCGCGAAACATTGCCGCCCAGTCCGCTAGCCTCAACATGGCGCTTTCCTACTTCAAAGCAGACCTCATCCTTGCTGACTCCATGTATTGGGGGACGCTCCCTATGCTTGTCGGACCTCGTGATAAGCGCCCCGCCATCGCACACCTCGGCGTATCCGTCGTCGATCTCGGGAGTGGGAAGAACATACCCCTGCGACCTGACGAGACTCTGGGGCAACGCACGGAAGAGGTGCTGCTTCGTGAGCGCTTCATGCTTCAGCCCGCTCAACATGCCGTCAATGCTGCCCTGGCCCGTCTCGGTTGTTCCGCGCTTTCATGTCCCATCCTCGAAGCCCTGACCCAACTATCCGACCTTTACCTCCACCCCGGCATCGAGAGTTTCGAGTATCCGAGGCGCAACTCGAAGGTGCGTTACATCGGTGCGCTGCCCACACGAGCCGGCCAGCCCAAGTTGCCCGGTTGGTGGCAGCAACTCGAGTCCACGAAGCGCCTGGTCCTGGTGACGCAGGGCACCATCGCCAACCGTGACTTCGGCCAGGTTATCGCGCCGGCGCTCGTCGAGCTCGGTGGCAGGGACGACGTGAACATCATCGTAACTACAGGCGGACAGCCAGTCGAGTCCATTCCAGTTGCTATCCCCTCAAACGCCCGAATCGCATCCTTTCTGCCCTACGCGCAGATCATGCCAGAGACCGACCTACTTATCACCAATGGGGGCTATGGGACCGTCAATATGGCGATCTCCCACGGCATTCCGGTCATCTCCGCGGGCCTTACCGAAGATAAGGAGGAGGTTTCCGCACACGTTCAGTGGTCTGGAGCAGGGATTGATCTGCGCGTCAATCAGGCAAGCCCTGAGGCTATTAGGCATGCCGTCGACGATATCTTTACTCACTCTGGATACCGTGAACGCGCAAAGCAACTCTCGATCGAATTCGCCAGCCATAACGTCGAAGCTGAACTACTCAGCCTCATAGAGCAATGCGTCCCCCACAATGTCAACGCGTAGCTTAGCGCCAGATGTGGCTTCTCCTCGTCGAACGGAAGATGCGCACACAGCTTGAGGTTGCTCTGAGAGCCGGTGTAAACCGCACTAAGTGCGAATAATACCCATTTCTGACGCCAATCCGCATTTCGCTATTCTGTTCTGTCTGAGGGTAGTTTCGGCCGTGAAGAAGCATCTAGGCGAAAGCAGTCGCAAGTTGACCATTCATGCTAAATATTTAGGAACCCAGTCATCTTGAGATAAGACAAGAGCGCGACAAAGATGCGAACAATTTAAATGCTTTTTCTCTACTTACGAACGCGCTGGCTAGTTTTACCCGAATCGTAAGATGCTCAAACGTCACGACCCCTTAACTGTGGGGGCGATTCATCCAGGAGTTGTAGTGCGTCGCCACACCCCCGGAGCTACGCCGCAAATTCGTTTGAACGAACGGTTGAGTGCAGATTGATCTCCGAATCCGCATCGAATGGCTATGTCTGCAAGAGACAGACGGGAGTCCATCATAAGTTGTTTGGCCTTATCCACGCGACGCTCAATCAACCACTTATAAGGTGGCCTGCGAAAGGTTTGTTTGAAGGCTCGAGCAAAGTGGCTTACTGATAGATCGCATACTTCTGCAACCTGTTGAAGGCCAATGTTGCCGTCGAGATGGTCTTCCAAAAAATCGGTTGCTCTTCGCATCTGCTGGGCGGAGAGTCCACCCCGAGAGGGCGGAGACGACACTCTTACACCGCCATAGGAGTAGACAAAATGACTGTTCAAAGCGTGTAAGACGTGGTCCACAAAGATCTTCGAAACGTAATTGGTTTGCGCCAGCGAAGCGAGAAGAGTTTGTCCGAGGTTGTATACGACAGAATCAAAATGTCCAAAGGGCCAAACCAGTGGCTCCGCTCGTGGCACGCGATGCTCATAGGCGACTTCGTTGAGAGCAGCCTGGGTGACATGCAGCACTAATGTGTCGAAGGGATTTCGAAATGCAACTGCGGGCCTCTCTTGTAGGTTGAGGACACTAACGCCTCCAACAGGGTAAAAACCGCTCGACACTTTTTTGGCGCCGAGGAACTGCTCAGCAAATAGTATCGCTCTTAGCTGCAGCGTAACCGTGTAGTCACTCGGACCACCAGACCCACGTGAAATTTCCGGCACACCTTCGTCGGCCTGGACTCTTCCAAACAACGGGGAAAGTGGGGACAGGCTGAGCTTTGCCGATGGAATGTCCTTGAGATTTAGTTTTTTCGAGAACATATCCCAGAAGACGGGGACTCTGGTGGCCTTATCCATGTATGCCGAATCCTAGCCTTTCTTTTGACTCTGGGTCAACGTCTCTTCACCCTTAGCTAGAGTACGTTTCTATTATAAATTGCTAGAATTATGTCGGATGTAAATTGCGCCTGTCGGTGATGACGCCTTCCACACCGAAAAGCTGCAAGCGATGATGTCATAGCCGTGCAAAGCTAAAGTGTCGCTGCCCCACTTTGGAATCCAGCCGCTGCTGTGCAGGTATCGAGATGGTGGTGGAGCTGGTCTGGCAGCATTTCCACGACTTTGGTCCAGCGCTTACTGCCGAGGCCTTGCTCAAGCGACATGGTGTTGAGCTCTCATGTGAGACACTGCGCAAGTAGATGGTCGCCGATGGTATATGGCTGTCGCGCAAGCAACCAGCCGCAGCTGAGACATGAAGCTGTAAATCTGGGCTGCGGGGAACACATGGGCTCCTTCTACTAACCCAAGAGATGAGTTTCATTCGAGCGAACGGCGAGTAACGTCCGGGCTCCTTCAGGTTGCCTCCCGCGAGTTTAACCTTAACATTTACAGAGTCTGGAGGTACGCCGACGGGTCGCTGCGATCTTGCGAAGACAGGTCGGTCGCCGCTCCTGGAATATTGTCCTCGCGTCCGTGTTTTTTGAATGCAGTGACATTCAGATTTCCTAAACGATGATTCAACGAAACAACCAACGGTAAACAAGCCTTTGTGAAAAATTTTGCTCCTGGAACCCACTAAGTCAATTCATGAATAGCGCGTGTCTTTCGTTGACATTGATGGGTAACCGTACTCAATTCGCTATCTTGAGGTTAAGTTAATATGACGCCACTTACTATGGATCCTGTGGTTACGCGCCGCATCCGCAAGGCATGGCAGTCGCTGTCGCCCGCGCATCAAGCGCAAAGCCACCATCGCAATCGTGATTTGGTTGTTCGTGGATTCTCTGCGGCCGGTAGCGATGACCCCCTCCTAAATATCCAGCATGAATGGTCAACTTGCGAAGGTTTTCGCCTAGATGCTTCCCCTTGGCCTAAACTACCCTCAGATAAAACAGAAGAGCGAAATGTGAGATTGGCTACAAGAAATGGTTCTGTTTCTTCCTTTCGCTCTGGAGTCATCAAATAAGAGAGAGACTTTGCCCTTCGTTACCACTAAGAAGGAAAAGAACATTGCGCATTTTTGGACAAATTATTTTGCACTAGCATTTAATATTGCTCTGGTTTTCCGAGTCATATTTTGTAGGACTTGTTTGTCGTCGCTGAGATTCGTTTCGATCGCGGCGGCAGTGTACGCAGCCTGATGGCTTAGATAAGGAAGTGCATGTCTAATTTTGTTTGGTTCATGGTGGATGGCGCGGCGGATGGATTTGGAAGCGGGTTGCTCAGTTGCTTCGTAAGGAGGGCCACGAGATCTACGTTCCAACGCTCACCGGTTTGGCGGATCGCAGTCATCTCCTCCACGCGAATATCAGTCTTTCTACCCATATTTAGGAAATCATCAACCTAATCAAGTTTGAAGAGCTCAACGATGTCGTCCTCTGTGGTCATTCTTATTCCGGAATGGTGATCAGCGGCGCTGCCGATCAGATAACTGCAAACATCTCTTCACTTGTCTATCTCGACGCCTGGTATCCCAAAGATGGAGATTCAATCATGACGCTCTCTCCCGAGGCGTATCAACTGATGCATATTAGGGATTCTGGTCAGCATGGAGGGATCGCGTGTTCGCCCATCCAAGCAGCGATGCTCCACGTAAACGAGAAGGAGCGCGCCTGGGTCGATGCGATGTCCACGCCTCATCCACTTGCGACCATGACCGAAGCGATTCAGTTGCAGGGCAATCATCTCAACGTAACGAAGAAGATATACGCTCTGGCGTCTGCGTGAGAGCCCAACCCATTTAAACAGTTCTACGAACGCTTACGGGGAGACTCTACGTGGATAACGAGGACAATTGAGTCCGGCCATGACGCTATGCTGGACAATCCAAAGGATGTCGCGAACCTTCTTCGCACAGCGACCTCCATCTAGCTTACCTAACCTGCAAGGAACATATGAATCTGAATCATCGCGTCGGGTTTGTGTCTGACCCCTTCGCAGTTTATTTTGAATGTCTGACACCAGACGGGTCGCAGCAACATCCGAAAGTGGTAATGGTGCATGGAGGAAACCACACCGGCAGTTGTTATATGAATACTCTGGAGGACAAACCCGGTTGGGCATACCGTTTTGCCGAACACGGTTATGAGGTGCTGATTCCAGACTGGCCCGGCCATGGGCTCAGCGGCGTACTTGATCTAAAAACTCTTACCAGCGAACAGACCTGCGAAGCTTTGGCGGCACTTATTTCAACAGTCGATGGACCGGTAGTGCTCCTGGCCCATTCCATGGGTGTTGCCTTTGGCTGGCGGATCGCTGAGCTGTGCGGAAATAAGATTGTTGCCATTGTGGGTATCGCACCAGCTCCACCCGGTAATATCCAGCCCGAACCTGAGATTCTTTCCGAAAGTGAAGAAGGGCTTGTCCTTCGTACCCAGTTCCGCACTTTGACGTTACGCAATGAAGGCGCTGTCCTAGCCACCTCGTCGTTCGTTAAAGATAAATTAGTGGGAAACAGCACACAGTTCCCGCTCGACAGGCTAGACGCTTATACCAAATTGCTCACATATACAGGGTCGCGGCTAATATACGAGCGGCTTAACGTGCGAGGATCGCAGGTACGGGTGCAAGAGCCTGCCTGTTTCAGGGGTGAACCGGTGATGATTGTGACAGGCGGTGAAGATCTAGAGCACCCTCGCCACGTCGACGAGGAAGTGGCCGATTGGCTGTTGGCACAAGGGGCTACGACTACGTTCGTCTGGCTACCTGATCAGAGGATAATCGGCAATGGCCACATGATGATGGAACGCAACAGTGATCAGGTTGCTGATCTCATCCTGAATTGGCTGGATCAGCAGAAGGCATCGACAAAGCAGTAACTGCGAGGCACGTGGCGGGCGCAGTAGGCGCGCACGAGAAAAGCGGTCAACGGGATGAAGTATGTACTTTCGTAGCACGCTATAACGATCTAAAACGGAGAAGCAAACGGCGATGAACGAACCACGGATGGATCAAATCATGCAGACAGGTCTTGGCTTTTGGGCCTCGAAGACCTTGCTCAGTGCAGTCGAATTAGAGCTCTTCACCGAGTTGGCACAAGCCCCCGGAACCCTGCCCAAACTCAGAGACCGGCTTCGCCTGCATCCGCGCTCTGCACACGACTTCCTCGACGCCCTCGTCGCCCTCAACTTTCTCGAGCGCCGCGACGGCACCTACTACAACACGCCCTCAACAGACCTCTATCTCGACAAGCGCAAGCCCTCCTACATCGGCGGCATACTCGAGATGGCCAACAACCGCCTCTACCAATTCTGGAGCGGCCTTACAGCAGCCCTCCGCACCGGCGAGCCGCAAAGCGAAATCCTGACAGGGGAGCAGGGCTTCTTTGAGCTCATCTCCACTGACCCGGAAAAACTCGGCGGCTACCTTCAGGCCATGACGGGCCTCAGCCGTGGCTCCAACATCGCCATCTCCCAGAGGTTCCCCTGGTCTGAATTCAAGACCGCCGTCGACGTCGGCACCGCACAAGGCGACCTCATCACCCAGGTCGCCCTCGCCAACCCGCACATCGCCGGAATCGGTTTCGACCTGCCCCAGGTTCGCCCCGTTTTCGAGGACTACATCACAGGCAACGGCCTCTCAGGCCGCGTCCACTTTCTCCCCGGCAGCTTCTTCGACTCACCCATCCCCAGCGCCGACGTCGTCATGATGGGCCACATTCTCCACGACTGGAACCTCGAAGAGAAGAAGATGCTCATTCGCAAAGCCTACGAAGCGCTCCCATCCGGCGGCGCCCTTATCGTCTACGAGAGCATCATCGACGACGACCGATCCAAGAACGTCTTCGGCCTCCTCATGAGCCTCAACATGCTCATCGAACATCCCGGCGGCTTCGACTACACAGGCGCCGATTGCATCGGCTGGATGAAAGAAGCCGGCTTCACCAGCACCCGCGTCGAGCACCTCGTCGGCCCCGACTCCATGGTCGTCGGCATCAAGTAATCCTCACGCAAGGCTCGCATCTGTATTAGGAGAGTTATGCCGGCGCCCGCTGGAGCGAGCGGTTGCATAATGATGATTTTGCGCCTTCTGCGTGAGAAGCGAGTCCACATCGGGGACAGTAATCGTGTTAAGGGCCCGTTCTCCCTCAAGCATCTGCTCAAGGAACGGTCGAACGGAGTTGCAACGGTACTGAATGGTCGTTGGAGAGAGCCCTCGATCATTGTCATAAAGCTGCTAAATTCGGCTAACATTTTGTCACAGACAGTTACCTGTTTAGGTATAGTTCGGAGGCGATTGAGAAGCCGCAGCCAATCAAGCGCTCGGTTTATGAATTGCGCTCTCGACAATCTTGCACACGAACTCTTTGATGAAGGATGGTTCTGGATTGACCACCGATTTGCCGCTTTCTCGATTTCTGGAAGAGCGATTCTTCCGTAGGGTCGTTCAGCCAGCCTCAGGTGCTTCGTGATTGACACAAGAAGTCGAGCTTTCACTCGTAGGGTGCGCCGAGTGATCCCCTGCGCTGCACATTGAGCTAGATATTGCCTACGCTCGTCAACTAACGGTGCCGAAAGCTGACAAGCTAAAGCATCAGATCGAAAAAATAATTGTTCGAGCATTGAGTCGGACTCCTTTGTGTGGAGGACGGGAAGGCGATCCAACTATACATCGTCACCTCGCCACCAGGTACGGTGAAAGGGCGCCTCAGCACCCGTCCAAAAAACGCATCCTTCGTTGTCCGGGCTATTTTTGGTACATTCGATCTGCCAATGCAAGTGGGTACGAATTACGATCCGGCGACCGGAATTGTTGTAATTTCTCGCCGCCCCCACTATAAGTTCTGCAACCTGATCGTGGTTTTTTTCTCTGAGCAGCCGTATAGGGACACGATCGCCGAATTCAGGGTTGACTCCTATCAACCAGGCTTGCGCTACCTCCGGTGCATCTTTGATCCTAAGCGTCATCACGATATGATAGGTAAAGCGCAGACGCTTCTCCGCATCGCTGGTTAATGCTCACCTGCCATCCAACTCTCCATAATCTCGATATCGTCCATACCGGCAACGAATGCTGTTAGCTTCTTGCCGATATTTGATATCAGAGTGCGAAGCAGTTTCTGGCATCGGCAGCATCAACTGCTTTTGGGGGGCCTTACTATATCGAGCGCGAGTCCTCCGCAAATTCCTCCACTGTGCGCTGTGTAAAAACGAGACTCCCAGTTCTGGCGGTAATGATCGAACGTCGGGTCGATATGGCAAAGACATATCTCCTGCATTCAGATCTTCCACTTGCTGACATTGCGGTTCGTTGCGGTTTTGGCGAACAGTCCGCACTGAATGAAGTGTTTAGGGGACTATCAAAGCAGGGCTGTAGTGAGTGGTGTGCTCTAAAAAGCGAGGTCTCTAATTGGTGGTTCTAAATATCCAGCATGAAATGGCCAAGTGGCGATGGTTTTCGCCTAGATGCTTCCCCTCGACCGAAACTACCCTCGATAGAACAGAACAGCGAAATGTGAGATTGGCGTCAGAAATGAGTCTTATTCGCATTTAGCACGGTTTGCACGGGCTCTCAGAGAAACCTCAAGCTGTGTGCGGATCCTGTTCGACAAGGAGAAGATAATGCAAGTATTCAAGTTTATTCGAAATCTGATGGCGACGTGCGCTACGCTTCTAGCGATCCTCGCTCCTGCCATCAGGGCGACAGCGCAAATAGCCCCCACAGGGGTCAAAACGGTACTCCTCGTCCATGGGGCATGGGCAGACGGCTCGAGCTGGTCGAAGGTCTCACCACTACTGGAGGCGAAGGGGCTGCATGTTGTGGCCGTTCAAATTCCGCTGACATCATTCGCAGACGATGTTTCTGCTACGCAGCGGGCCATAGATCTTGAGGACGGTCCTGTGTTGCTCGTCGGACATTCCTACGGAGGGGCAGTCATCACCGAAGTAGGAAATGATCCCAAGGTAGCCGGACTCGTCTACGTGTCGGCAGTGGCCCCGGATAAAGGGGAATCTGCTTTCGGCCTCATTACAAGTGTTCCTACACCAATCGGCACCGAACTACGTCCCGACAAAAGCGGTTTCATCAAGTTGACTCCGAAGGGGATTGCAGAGGATTTTGCTCAAGATCTTTCCCCTAAAGAGATTTCGATTCTGACTGCATCGCAGGTTCCCACAAGCGTAGCCGCAATGAAGGGTGAGATCACTGTTCCAGCCTGGAAGTCGAAGCCATCGTGGTACATCATTGCTGCGAATGACCGGACGATTTCTCCCGACCTCGAAGCATCCCAGGCGAAGAAAATTGATGCGACGACAACGACAGTTTCCTCCAGCCATGTAGTTATGCTGGCTCATCCATCCAAGGTTGCCAGTGTGATTTTCGAGGCACTGTCAAAAGCCGGTTCAAAGTAGAGCTCGCAATCACTTCCCTTGAGAGGTGTGCGGGACGAGACCTGCCGCATCTTGCCAGAGCGGGTGCGATAGGTCTCGTTTACTTGATGTCCTTAGCCTAAGAGATACGTGAGACAAACTGTTTCACGTTCGTTCGAACGATTGGGAGCGTCTGGAAGGATCTTTGTGTCTACAATTCACGCGATCCGCCGAGAGGCAATACGCGTGTCACAACGGACAACTTTTTATGGAAATTGTGGCAGGAATCGTTGGCAACATCGTCGGAACACTGGCACGTTACAAGGCGCGTGTGGACATAGCGCGGCCGTTCTGGCGCGCTATGCCTGCAGCATTACTTGAGAACATTGCAGGTCTACTTAGAGTCATGCTTCGCTGAAAGAGATTCTGGCGGTTCTCCTTGCTAACTCTCTTTCGTAAACACTCAATTCTTTTCAACCTGGGACTCAGGTCGCTAATCCACAAACCGCTAAAGTCCTTGTTGTTATTCAGACGCGGAAAAGCAACGGCCTTCCCGCACGTCTATATTGCCTCAACTTCGGCGGTCGATATTTCGCTCACAACGCAAACCTATGATGTTTGGTGATGGCTGAACGATCGAAGCGTAGCTGACTTCGTCATCGAACTGTCCAAAACAAAGATTGGCCAACTGCACAAGGAACAATCCCCCACAAGATCTATGACTACTATTATTCCAATCTCTGAAATGACGACAACTAACCCCTCCGAACCAGCTCCTCGTCCACGCGGGTGTACCTTTACCGAAACCGACTGGAGAACGCTGGCACCCTTCTGGTATCCGGTCGCATTCTCCCACGAAATTACAAGTAAACCCTACGCCGCGACTCTCCTCGATGTACGTGTGGTTGTCTATCGACTTTCTGACGGTTCGCTCGCTGCAGCAAGGGACATCTGCTATCACCGAGGGGTCCCGCTCAGCTTGGGACACGTCGAAGGCGATGAGATCATCTGCAAATATCATGGCTTGCGGTACGATCGAGACGGCCGTTGCACCTGTATACCTGCTCATCCCAATGGAAGCATTTCTCCGAAGCTGCGACTAGATGTTTTTGCCGTGACGGAACAATACGGACTCGTGTGGGTCCGCTTAGTCGATGATGGCCCTCGCCCTTTCCCCGTGTTGGAGGAGTGGGGTTCCTCTGACTACCTGAATGTGCTGCCTGACAGCGTAACAATTAACGCCGCTGCGGGCCGTCAGGTGGAAGGATTTCTAGACGTAAGCCATTTTGCCTTTGTCCACGCTGAAAGCTTTGGAGAGGCCGACAATCCCGTCGTCCCCGACTACCCCGTCACAAAGACTGCTGCAGGATTTATCGCTGACTATGTCAGCACTGTCAGCAACTATTCCCATGAGTATAAGCACCTCAATCCTCCAGGATTTCTATGGCGTAGGCGCTTCGAGGTGTACCTGCCTTTCAACGCTAAATTAACCGTCTTCTTTCCCGAGGGGGGACAGCTTCAAATTCTGAATGCTGCATCACCGGTCTCTGCCCGCAAGACAAGACTCTTTGTACCCGTCTGTCGGAACTTTGACAAAGACGCACCGCTCCAAACCACACTCGACTTCAATCACCAAGTGTTCGCTGAGGATATTGCAATCGTGGAACAGCAATTTCCAGAAGATTTACCAATAGACCTCCACGCCGAAGCGCATTTCGGTGCAGACAGGAGCTCTATAGCTTATAGAAAGGGGCTGGCAGCTTTGGGACTAGGACAAAATTACACGACATAAGTACCAAGCCCAATGTGGGGATAACCAATCAATTTTGTATTCAGAAGTATGACAATCCAATTAACTTGGCAGCACGTTTATGTCAGGAAAGCTCATTAGCGAGAGCGCGTTTCGATGAACAGAATCAAGCTCAATATGTGGAAATCCACCCTTTTTATGCACACTAACCAGTTAGTCTCTGTCCTGACTAGGCGTCTGATGTGTCAATGACGGTAGGCGTTCCTTGTAGGGAACCTTATCCGCTCCATTCCACTTGTCGCCTGCTCAATATGAGACAAGCATTCACATTGCGATGGGAACTAGGTGTGAGCCTGATTCATACATTTTGATTTGGCTCGCAACTAACACTCACTGCAGGACACTCCATGAAAATGCTATCTTCTACGCTCCGCAATATGTTTACCTTGAAATTACCACTAATAGTAGGCCTTGCTTTACTCGATGGCCTCGTGTGTGGCCGTACAGTTCGCGCAGCTACCAGCGTCCGGACGGTCTCGAGTGTATCTGGCAAAAAACAGGCAATTCCTCGCAATTGTCATGAGCAATCTAAGTTCTTAGATGAGAACTTGCTATTGCACCCGCAGCCGAGCAGTTGGACTTACATAGTTGTCTGCGATGATGCCGCTTGGAAAGCTACCGTGGCAAATCTTTCCATCGATGCTCCCCAGGCCGATGTGGATTTGGAGACTGCCATCGACATAAAGCACCGTACAAGTTACTTCCGCGCATCTCCTTATTTGGAGCCCGCGTCGCTGATTCGGCTGCTGAACAGATCCTTGCTGATCCAATGATCTGGATTGCGCTTCGATATAAAGATCGTAGTAACTGGCAATTGAAGAGATTCCAAGTGCAAAGTTGATATGGATACGAATCTCAGTGCTGTTTCAACGTTTTCATTGGCTGAGAGAGTGGGTGAGCTGCTATACGGTAACTCTACGTGGCGAAGCGCTTCGAACCAAATATCCGTTACGCTTCGGCGTTTGATGGTGTGCAGAAGAAACATCACATGCTTGACGCGCCGGCGCTTCAGGTAGCGGTGCGGGGCTTCCGTCAACGTCACACGGAAGGTGCGGATGAAGTTCGTTTCAGACGCCTCCGCGACGCGCACGCGAGGCTGATGCGGGCTGGTTTTGCAAACATCCGATCCACCAGGTTACTTGCGCGCAGCATGCAACTGTTGCAATCGTCTACTCATCGCGATCGGCCCGTACCATACTCTAAACGCATAGCAATCTAGGCGGACGAACGGGCCCCACGGCCGTGGGAACTCAAAAATGATAGGAATCGTCAAGTTCGTATCTGTTTTTGCCAAGACCATTTCTTCACCTTGCTTCAAAAATAGAGTAGATGGCGAGTTCGAAAGAGGGCGCTAGCTTTTGTCTAAATCGTTCAGTAAGGCAGAAAATGTCTAATAACAAGTTTGGAATATGTGGTGGCCTGCTGTTGCTGGCCGGTCTTGAGCTTTGTTGCGGGATGGCGCAAAGCCAACACGCCTCTGCCCCGCTTTCCGCCGAAATGAAGGCTCTGCTGCGAATGGACGCGCCTGTTGTTCTGCTGCGACACGTCACTCTGTTCGATGGAACTGGAACTCCGGCCAAGCACGATCAGTCGATCTTAATCGACCATGGCCGCATCGCGAGCGTGGGACCGGATGCGTCCTTACGTGCTCCTGACACTGCGACTGTTCTGGATGGGACGGGCAAGACCTTGCTGCCGGGACTCGTGGGCATGCATGAGCATCTTTTCTTCCCTAAGACCGGCGCCGGCATGATTCTCGGCACAGTTCTTGGCAAATCCGCGCCACGCATGTACTTGGCCGCCGGCGTCACTACGGCGCGCACAACCGGCTCTATCGAACCATAACCGACCTGGCCATCAAGCGGCTGATCGAAAAGGGTCAGCAGGCCGGTCCGGATCTTGAACTGACCGGTCCGTACCTAGACGGGCCCGGTACCAATTTTCTGACAAACCAGGCCATCACCAATGCCGAGGACGCACGGGAAACCGTCGATTACTGGAGCAAGCGCGGCATTACCTCTTTTAAGGCGTACAAATACATTGAACCGGACACGCTCCGGGCGGTCATCACTGCGGCTCATGCGCACGGTCTTAAACTGACCGGACACCTTTGCAGCGTAGGTTTCCGGGAAGCGATTGCGATGGGGATCGACAATCTTGAACATGGCCTTATCACTGGCACCGACCTCGTTTCGACCGGGGAGCGTGGCGTGTGCCCCTCCAGACACGAGGTGGGGGTCGCTATCGCAGCAGTCGACATGCAAGGGCCCCAGATACAGTCCCTCATTCATGAGTTGATCCAACACGATGTCGCGATTACCTCGACACTGGCAGTCGTTGTGGATGCGGCTGACGATCAGCCTTCCCTGGAAAGCCTCAACTCCACTAAAGCAGCTATGAGCCCATGCGCCTGGAATGACTATCTCGCGATTCGCAAACGCATGGAAAAGTCACCTGACAAGCAGCTAAGCAAAATCCAAATACATAAGGAGATGGAGTTTGAGCGGGAGTTTTTCCGGCAAGGCGGGCTGCTCATGGCCGGAGCCGACACTACAGGCATCGGCGATACGATAGCCGGGATCGCCGATCAGCATGAGATGGAACTCTTGATCGAAGCTGGTTTCTCAGCATCCGAAGCCGTTCGAATCTTCTCTTTGGATGGAGCTCGCTACCTCGGGCGGGACAAGGAGATAGGAACGATCGAGAAAGGCAAGCGCGCCGACCTTCTGCTCCTCGACGGGGATTTCGAACACGATCCTCATGCCATCGAGAAGCCGGAGACAGTCTTCAAAAATGGTGTGGCCTGGGATTCGGCAAAGCTCTTTGCCTCGGTGGCAGGATTGGCCGGTGAGGAATGAGCGCTCACGCAGGCACTTCCCCCCCGACAATGTATGGCCCGCCGCGTGACTGAAAGGATTAGTTTGATCGAGAATAAAAGTCTGCGGCAATGTGTTTCGACCTTTGATGGAGCCGCGCGCACCGTTGTGGCCAAGGAATTGACGTGCGATTGAGAGCCTTGTTGAGCTAGTCGGCTGTATAACTAATTCACTGCCACCAGGAAGTCCGGGAACGTTCGACTGTCTCCCCACTGAACGCGGAGAGACTGAGGTCAGGAATCTCTGTCCAATTGGCTGTTGTTGCGTTGTCGCTGATGATAGGTGCAATTACTAGGATAAACGCTATCTACCTTGGCTCTAGGGCCGACTCACCGTAGTGCTTTTCGAGTGCCGCTAGCGAGCTCGCAGCATTGGGCATAGTTGTTTCCGAAGTGTTTGATTGGTTATATGCAAATGCCATGTTGGTCTCCATTGCTGCTGTAGGATTCGTTACCCACGAACCGATCTCCCGCCTCCCCTGCAGCACTGCCAGGTAAACGAGGGTAACTCTCGTCCATGTATCTACGACAAGTGTCTAACTCGGTCAAATTGCGATTCAACGCCTCGGGTGAGCACGGTAGGATCACGGCACAGGCGAATTGGTTTTGCAAATCTTGGACTCCTCCGCAGGCTGGAACAGCTCGTGACCGTTCGAGAACCGTCGCACGCCCCGGCTCTCGACAGGTGAGATCGGAATCGACATGGGGAGTGGATGATCTGCGCCGACAGCGGCATCGGGTTTTTGTGCTAATTTGTGCTAGCACCCAGCAAATCATGCCATTTCTGCCAAATATGCATCTTTTAGAATGTGCATCTTACACAAACACAAGACCGTACACTGGGTTCGATCCCTACCGCGTCCACCATCCCCTTCAACTTCTTCAAAACCGAAACGCCTCCACTACAACATTTAGAAGCTCTTGACGATTGCTCTTGGTCATTAGCTCATGCCCTGCACCGGCGATCTCGAGAAGTTCGGTTCGTGCCGGAATGAGCCTCAACGCTGCAATCACTTCGTCCGTGGAACCAAACCCATCCCGAGTGCCGTGAACAAACAACGCGGGAGTCTTGAGCTCCGGAAAATGCCCGGTACGCAACTCATCGGGCCGTCGCGGTGGGTGAAGCGGGTACGAGAGCAGCAGGAGCCGATCTATCAGACCGGGCTCAGCTGCAGCAAGCATCGACGCCTGCCTTCCTCCGTAGGAATGACCGCCCAGAAACAAACGACCTGAAGTTTGTTGTCGCATCGTCGCAACGGCCTCTCGAATTCCCTGTTGATCACGTTCCGCACTGCCACGTGGTGGTGGCCCATGCGACCGCAACTGGCGAAAGGGGAGATCGAAGCGGAGGACTGTCATCCCCGAGGCGCAAAACGCGTCTGCCAAAGCTATGAGAAGCGGGGTGTCGCAGTTTGCGCCAGCACCGTGCGTCAAGATGAGGCAATCGCTACCGGGATCGGTCGGGATGTGCAAGTGGCTATTCATACGCCAAGATTATTGCAGCATACCCCGGATCACCTTCCCTGTATCGCCCAACGAAAAAAGCGCGATAGAATCGTAAATTCATTCAAAGGAGGATGCCCCGTGGACAACCTTGACGATCTGCTGCAGCTCGTCACATCCCCGGCATATTTCTTTGACAGGGACTCACACCAGATCATCGCCTGCAATCAACAATTCGCCACTCTGATGCAGTACGAGATCAAGGATCTCCTCACCATGTCCGTCGAGCAGTTGAGACCACCTGAGGAAATTCCCCTCCTCGCCAGGGCAATTGCCGCCTCCCCTCCCGAAGGCGCTGTCGAATGGCGTTACCGAACGCGCTCAGGCACCATCTTGTTCGTCCAACTCATCTATCGCAACAGCATGTACATCGACAAAGCCAGCGGCCTCAATCGCGAAGTCAGGATGGTCGTCATCTCAAAGTGGGACACGACCCCCGTCAAATCCGCCGAAGACCTGTTCGGCTCATAGACGCGACAACGTCACACGTTTCCCCGGCTTCCAATGAGTTGTCGATAAAGACGAATCGTCTGATCGGCGATTGCAGACCACGCGAAAGTCTCCTCCACACGTTTACGTCCCGCCTCCCCAAATCGTTTTGCCTTCTCAGGATCAGCCAGCAGCGCTGAAATTTTCTCCGCAAGATCCCGCGAAAACTTCTCAGGGTTCGAAGGGAACGTCGTCACTGGGTCCTGTTCGAACGGCACGAGATAGCCCGTCTCGCCATCCACAACAACTTCCAGAATCCCCCCAATCGCGCTCGCCACTACCGGAGCCCGGCAAGCCATCGCCTCCAGATTAATGATCCCGAACGGTTCATACACCGACGGACAACAAAACACACTCGCGTTGCTGTAGAGCTGAATCGCCTCCGGCTTCGTCACCATCTTTTCGATCCACACTACGCGCGGATTTGTCTTGCTCGCCTGCTCCACCTTCTCGCGCATCTCAGCCGCAATCTCGGGCGTATCCGGAGCCCCCGCACACAACACCACCTGCGTTCCCTTCGGAAGATGAGGAATCGCCTCCACCAGATGCGTCACACCCTTCTGCCGTGTGATCCGGCCAACAAACAAAACATACGGCACCGTCGGATCAATCCCATACTTGATCAGCGCCGAGTTCTCCGCGGTCTTCTGATACTCATTCAGATCAATTCCGTTATAAATAACGTGAATGCGCTCCGCCTTGATCTCTGGGTAAGCGCGCAGAATATCCTCTTTCGTTCCCTTCGACACCGCGATCACAGCATCTGCGTCCAGAATCGCAGTCCGCTCCATCCACGAGCTCATCGAATAGCCGCTGCCCAGTTGTTCCGCCTTCCACGCACGTAGCGGTTCCAGGCTATGCGTCGTCAACACAAACGGCACATTGAACAGCTTCTTCGCAAGGAATCCCGCCATCGCCACATACCACGTATGCGTATGCACAATGTCGATCGCCGCAAGAGACTTCATCTGCGCAAGATTCAGACTTAACGTCTCGAGCGCTGTCTTGTACTTCTCACTCGTGCCCTCGGTGATCTCGGACCATGGCTCAGCACCGCGCACATGCAGATTTCCTTCGTCGAGAAACTGCTTCCCCCAGCAATGGACCTCCACCTCAATCGACTTCGCCAACTCCCGGCTGAGATATTCAACGTGAACGCCAGCGCCCCCGTAAACATTGGGGGGATACTCTCGTGTCATCAGACCAACTCGCAAGCAAAGCCTCCTCGTCCGATCTCAAATCATCGCGCAACCGAACAGAGACACATCATACGCAACTGCACTCTCCATCACGAAATCACCGTCGCGCAACATCCAGCATCATCACATCCGAGCGCTCCTGCTCGCGTTCAAGAACAACTTCTCGTCCATCCGGCGAGATATCAAAGTCGCGAAGGTCGAAGTCAGCAGGAAGATTGGTCAACTGCCGCTCGGCCCCCGTCTCCAGATCAATGAGCCACAAATTCTTGTGTTGAATCTCTCCCCGCATCAGCACAAGTCCTCGCCCCCCGGGCAGCAGCGCAAGGTGTCGAGCACCTCGCGTCAGCGTCAAGCCCGGCAGTGGATGCGCGCCACCTTCAGCAGTAACCGCCTTCACCGAAAATGTAGTGCCGATATCCGGTCCCGAATATACAACGAAACTCCCGTCAGACGCCCACGCAGGCTCGACCGAGTATTCCTGCACAAAAGCAGCAGGCGGACGGCCATCAAGCGGCACACGAAACAGATGCGTGACGCCATGATCGTCCGCTGCCGAAGTAATCGATCGCCCATCCGGGTTCCATGCCGGAGAGCCCTGCAAGGCAAGCGTATCGGTCACGATGCGTGCGTTTGTTCCATCGGCCTGCATCACATACAACAGCGTCTGACCACCTTGCCGCACCGAGAACGCAACCCTCTGTCCATCCGGCGAGATCGCCGGTCCGCCAATGACTCGCGCTCGCTGTCCACTCCACAACTCCGTGCCAGCCCCCGTGCCAGCCCCGTTGACGAGCTTCCAGATGCTCTCGCCCGCACCCGTCGCAGAAACATACAAAAGGTAGCCTGGACACAGGCGTGGAGCGAACCCTACGCCGTTCGTCAGCGCAACCGGAACAGCCGCCGACACCTCTGCAGGCGAGTCCGCTATCCGCAACCTCCACAGTGTTCTCTTCGGACTCGCAAGCGTGACCACCAACCTCTGCCCATCGGCGCTGGCCGCCAGCGACGTATACCGGTCCAGCCCAAACGTTAGCCTATGAGGAATGCGTCGCTCGACGTCCACGCTATAAAGCCACGGGCCCGAGCCATCCGGATCGCTCGCAAGGTACATCAGAGTCCGCCGATCCAAAAACACCGGATACGTCACGCGCCCATTATGCGAAGTGATTCGTTCAGCTGTTCCCCCGCCCGAAGCTATTCGCCAGATGTCCAATCGATCCGGCAGCAAGCCCTGGACGAAATAAATGTAGTTCGCATCAGGCGACCACAACGGAAAGTGGGAGTGAAGCCCGGCGGCCGCCGTGAAGATGGGCCGAGCTCCCGATCGAATATTGCCATCCGATACGAAGAGCGGATCGCCAGGCCCAGGCGTGTGATACGCCAGTCGTGAGACATCCCGCGACCAGTCGAACTCGGCCACGCCTTCAAGGTAGGTCTTCGGCTCTCCGCCCAGCGTCGGCACCGCCCATACGCTGATGTCCCCGTCCTGTCTTCGAGCCCAGTACGTAACGAAAGAACTATCAGGCGAGAACCCGAGGCTGCGAATCGACGGATTGCCCAATCCCTTCACGCTCCCGTTGGTCAAGTTACGGAGTTGCCCCGAGCCTATCTGCTTAATCCAAACATCCGTCTGCCCATCGCGGTCCGACAAAAATGCCACAAGATTTCCGTCCCGCGACACAGCCGCAGCCTGCTCCACTCCTCCGAAGTCCGTGACCGCCTGAACTCGCGCATCAGCAACGGGATTTTGCCAGAAGTACTCCGTCCCCCGAAACCAAAGCACCGCACCAACCACCGCCGCCACTCCCACCGCAACCATCAGCGGCAAAACAAATCCCCGACCGGCACGCGGCTGCTCTATAACCGGCTGCTCCTCCGGCACAGGGTCAGCCGCCGCAACACCACTCCCGTTCTCAGGCGCCGCTCGAAGATTCCGCCCCAGCGCCCACGCATCCAGCTCCGCCCGAGACGCATACACCGACCCCATCCTGTCGTGCAGATGCCGATGAACCGGCATCCCCTCCCGCTTTTCCCACCGCTGCACCGTCGTCACATCGCGGTTGAGATAAACCGCGATCTCCTTCCACGAGTCCAGCCGATCTCCCACCGGTCGCTCAGATGGCGGTGCACCAACGGATGTTTCGTCCATTGCGTCTCCTGGTCGATCCGCACTCGTGACAAATTGTACCCCCGCCCCGCAAAGGCACGGCAAACAGCCGCATTCAGCAGCAAATCGCAGAACCAAAGCACTTCCGCGCCTTACTGCTTGAACTCCTCCCCAACGTGTCAGAGGGTATCCGTGTATCCCAAATCAATCTCGAAATCGCAAACAGGAGTTCTCTCATGAAAAGCAAAACCCCAACTTCGGCGGCGCGTGTGCTCTCGTTGCTTCTGCTGGTCTCAGGCACCTGTGCTTTGGCCCAAGGACGCTCGCCACAGCACCTCAGCGGCCTCATCAACGACTACACCCCTCAGCTCGCGACCGTCAAAGGCAGCCCGTATGAGATGCACGGTCAATGGTCCATGGACATCCATCCGGAGTGGGCATCAGCCGACTTCATAGCCGACATGACCATGTCCAGCTATGGAAGAACTGCGGCAGGTGCAGTAGACCCCACGCAGCCCCTCGTGAACCCTCACACCCACCACATCAAGCTAACCAACATGAGGATCAAATGGGACATGACCGGCTGCCCCCCATGGGGCACCCCCACACTCCAGGGTTTTCAGTTGAATGGCACAGTCAGTCTGGCGACTGGGAATGGAAGCAACGGCGCCTTCGAGACGGATCCTCCTACCTCGACACTCCAGGTCTGCATTACCGGCGGAGACGATATCAAGTTCTCGGTCACCAATTCGAACATCACGATGGTCTTCGGTGGCCCTGCGACGATGCACTTCGGACCGCAGGCAATCCACGGCGTCGTACGTAAACCGGCAAGCGACACAATCGGAAAAGATCGATAACTCCGTCAGCCCTGCGTCAACCAAAGACCAGCCAGGCGGACTCCTGCACTCAGCTCAGGTCTCCGCCTTGCCGCTTGAACTTGCCGTTTGAACTACCGCACGAACTGGAAGACGACCGCCAGCGTGCGATATGCGTACGCGCACTCCGCACGACAATTAAAAAACGAGGAAGTCTGCATGCCAAGGAGACTCCAACATCTGCTGTTTTTGACTGCCGTCATCGCCCTGGTTCTCTCTCAACCTCTAAGCGTTCCGGCAACAACGCCTGAGGGATACAAAAGCACCTTGCTCGCCGTAGGACGCTTCGGCGAAATCAACGTCTCCGGCTACTTTCCGCGCGGGCCGGCGAAAGAGAGGAACGAACAACTCTGGACGTCTCTCCAGCAGACCAAAGGCCCGTCCGACCTATACATCCAGAACAACATCTGGCAACCCGGAGGAACCACCGGCTGGCACACCCACCCCGGCCACAGCCTGATCATCGTCACAGAAGGAACCGTGACCGAATACGGAAGCGACGACCCCGAGTGCAGACCCCACATCTACACCCAGGGCATGGGATTCGTCGATCACGGCGGAGACCACATCCACCTCATCCGAAACGAAAGCACCGTCCAGGCCAGTACCATCGCCCTCCAACTAATCCCCCAGGGCACTGAACGCCGCATCGACGCCCCACCCCCACAAAACTGCCACTTCTAAAAGAGGACTGCACGATCCGCCTCCAGCACTCTAGAGGAAGTGGCATTACCAATCCACATCTGTGATGGTCTTGAGGGGAACTTGCTTATGCATAGGAGAGCCCTTCAGTGCCGTCGTGCCAGCGGTTGTGTAACTGGTGGCGAAGTAAGAGGCGGCAGATCTTTAACGCTGTCGACGGGGATTTCGACAGCACCGTCGTGATCAGCGACATCGTCGTGGACTCCGATACGGAGGTAGAACTCTCCTTTGACAGGCACACTGATCTCCTGATGGAAGAAGAGACCAGTGTGAAGGGCGCGATGGTAGAGTGCAGGCGTGAGGTCTGAATCGTCGATCCTGTTGGAGGCGTTGATGAGCCTGCCGTCTCTCGAATAGACATAGGTGCGGAAGAGGAGGCTGGCGTGATGGTTGCCGTCGGCAGCCGGGGTGAAGACGATCGCGCTGGGATCCGCGGCGATGGTGACGTCATAACGGCGGTACGGGCCGGTGATGTTTCTGGAGGCAATATTACCCGGAGCGAGGCTGTCCTCCGGATGGCCGGCAGCGGGAACGACGAGGACCTTGAGGGTGATCTGGGTTGGGGCGGGAGAGCCGAAGATCATCGCGTTGCGCATGGGGTCGGCTAGGGGGGCCGTAGGCACGGCTGCGAGTGGGACGAAGTGAAGAGCGGCGTTGGAGACTGTGACCGGCGCAGGAGCGGGGGCGTGAGCGGGAGCATCGGCGTAGTAGCCGCGACGGTATGCGAGTGTGTATCCGTCGCGTCGAAGTTTGAGCTGGATTCTGCGAAATTTACCGTCGTTGGTGGTGTCGGTTGGGGTGTAAGTGAGGGTGTAGTAGTTGGATCCGGCTTCGATGGACCGAGCGACAGCATCTGCGAGACCGTTGGTGTTGATATAGGCATGGCCACCGGTTTGTTCGGCCATCTGGAGCATAGTGGAGTTGTCGTCGGCGTTCTGACGAATGGAATCGTTGAGATGGTTCGTAAAGACGTCCTGGTTGCGACCTCCATTGGGGTCGAGCTTGGGGTCGTACTGCACGCCTGAGCTTTCGACGGAGTACACGGACGGGCCAGCGAGGCCGCGAGCGTCGATCGGATAGACAGCAACCTGGCTCCTGGCGAGCAGGTCCGTAGTCTGGCGAAATTCATCCGAGGAGTCTGCGGTAATCGCGAAGGGGTTGAGGATATTGTCGTCGGGCAGGATACTGATGGGAAACGAGCCGGAGAACCAGATGAGATTTTTTCTCCCAGGTAGACCGGCGAGGTAGCGTGCCATCTGATTCAGAGCGTTGAGTGTGTATCGCGTCCGGAGTTGGAGGTTATCGGAGGTCTGCTCGGCTTCGAACTGCTGCATGCGTTGGACGATATACGGAGGCGTATGCGCTATCGACATCTCTAGAGAGAAGGTGTCGGATTTATCGCCCGTGGCTGCGTTGTCCATCAGCGGAGAGGTCCTCGGAGTCTTGTGATCAACCGCGGCCTGAAGCAGGCGGGGATCTGCGGTGAACGGCTGCAAAAGCCAGAGGTGTGTGCTGAGACCGAAGATTGCCAGGGGGACGTTCGGCGGAGATCTTTTGAGGAAAAGGCGAATCTGATTGCGGACATAAATCTGGGCGTCGTTGGGTGTGTTTAGAGTGTCGAGGAGGAGGATGTTGAGGGGGGCATCGGCAGGGACGTTTGTGTAGTTGGTGAAGTTGCCGGGTGGTAGAACGAGGGGTGGCTCGGACTTGGCGGCATTTGCGGTCGAGTGCTCCTCGAAGCTCTTGATGTGCTCGGGAACGTTGTTCTCAAGCACGGTGAAATCCGAGGCGGTGAGATTGTGAACAGGGTTCTGTTTGTTGTCTGTGACTACCACGTCCACGATGACGAGTTGTGTTCGGGCCTTCAACGAAGGCGTAGATGTTTGGGACAGAGCCGGTTGAAAGGTTACAGCGAGGAGTATTGCGAACAATGTAAGACGGAGCGACATTGGATACCCGGTGAGACGTCACTCATTTCAACATAGTTGCGGAATCTTGATTCATTTACGAGGTTTTGGAAAAGTATCGACGAGTTGCCATCTCGTCAGATTGGCCGCCGAGAGTTTCGTAGACGCTCGATTCAGCCCGCCCGAAAATCTTGTCAAGCCCCCAATCGCATAAAACCCTCGCCAATCCTGAAGATTCGCGTGGCGTATGAGTTATGCACGATTCGCTATACTGGATAGACAGAGAACGAAAGCCCCGGAACCCACCGGGGCCTTTGCTTTGTAAGGCTTATAACGAAGCCATAAACCCTTTATTTGGACGAATTTGGACGCAACCCATTTAGAATGAATAATTTGAGAGATGCTACCGCTCGCAAGTCGTTGATTCAAAGGAGTTTACACGAAGCATATAGGGGGGGGGACCCCTCTAGAGAAAGGAGACAAAGAAGGGCGGTTAGAAGGTAAACGACAGTCCAGCCTGCATCGTCCGAGGCGACTGTGCAAGGAAAAGAGTCTGTCCATCCGCCGACAGGAACGGCCGATAACCCTGAGCCAGCAGGTTCGTGATATCAACTGTAGCTTCAAGCCCGGGCGGCAGCAGACGCCCCAATCGCAACGACTGCCGCAGATAGCAGCTCAGGTACGCCTGATCGCTGAAAGGAGCATAAGGATCCACAGCCGTCACCAACCGTGTCGGCTGCCAGCGATACGCTGCGCGAAGCGCCGTCCCACTGCGCAGAACCCGTCCCTTCAAAGCAAGGGTCGCAGTCCGCGCAGACACTGGCGCCAGATCCGATCCAGCATTCGGAAGCGACATGACAACGCCATCCTTCGCCGCGAGCCCCGCCCCCGTGCCATACTCGACCGCAAGCCACAGATTCGTGGTCAACGGCTCGGTCATCGTGACACTCAAACCCTGAGTCTTATACCCAGCACTCAAAAACCGGAAGTTCCCTGTCGTTGAATCGGCAACGATCCCATTCGCGCCACTCTGCCCCGTCGCCGCGATATCTGCCGAAGTCAACCCACCACCACCTGAGACAGCGACCCGATCCAGCGAATCAGCGTAATACGCAACCTGAACCATTCCGCGGCCAGTCTTCCGGCCAACACTCAACTCCTGGTGCAACCCACCGTCGGTTTGCAGTCTGCCTTGATAAATCGTCGCAACCGGCAACTCCCGCCGCATCGTATCGAGCCCCGAGAACGACTGCAGGTCTTGCGCCGTCGCCATCCGATACCCGACGCTCCAGTTCTCGGTCGGATGCGCCGTAACCTTCAGGAACGGGCGCGATCCGGACGCGTACCCAGAGGTCCGAACCACATAGATCGTCCCTCCCGCCTCGACATCCGCGAAATCCCCAATCTGTATCTTCTGCCCACTTGCAAGCTGCATCACACCCAGCCCTGGTGTCCCATCCGACGCCAGCATCTCAGGATGCATCTGGTAGCTCAACACAGTCCGCGCCGCGCCACCATACCCCAGCTGCATCCCATACCCGGTCGCAACCTCAACAGACTGACCGACATTAGGTGCCCCCGGCTGTGTCCCAATATCCGCATGCAGCGTCAGACCGGCCCCATCATCGAGCACTCGATCGAACCCAAAAACATTGTGAACCCCGCTGCTCCCGAAGCCGCCGTCACCAGCCGTAACCTCAGCGCGTACTCTTTCAGCACGCTTTGGAGTCTCCCGAACACTCGAAGAGACCAGAATCACATCCCCATCTTCGGCAAACCGAAGGATCGGACGATTCGCCACCGACCGCAACGTCCACTTCCAGTCGTCACCTGGCTCGTCCGCCTTCCGCCGCTCCGCAGGAAGCCATGCAGTCGACTCGAACAGCGTACTCAACGTGAGATTGACAACCGCCTGAGCTCCGGACGCGAGCTGCAAATTCCCCCGCATCGCTGGAACAAACAGCGCCGCACTCGCTCTCACCTCATATTGTCCAGGAAGCAGGTGAGCAATGAAGTATCGCCCATGAAGATCGGTGAACGCAGTTCCAGCCATCGCCGAATCTGCCGCAATCACCTGAACCAGAGCACCCAGTTGCGCCACACCCTGCGCATCGCGAACCACTCCAGAAACTGCCGCACCTTGGGCGACGGCAACGCGAGATGCTGCAATCAGCAGCATCAGCGACAGAAACGCGATCTTCCCCTGGGGTCCTAGCACAGTAAAACCGTCCTGCGCGTCGAATGGCTATCCGAAATCATCCCGCACCTAGAAAATTAGGGGCGTCTTACAGAGTGCGATGTGACTGGTTATCGCGAATTGGCGTCTGCATAACCATGTACTCTTCTAAAGCACCTGTCTAATCTACGATAAACGGCGCAGATTCTGCGATCTGCTGCTTCGTGATTCCATCGTTCACTTTGATATTCACCTGATACTTGCCAGGCTGAAGACTTGCCAGCGGCAAACTCTTTTCAATCGTAACCTGATCCGCATTGGGGTTGGTCTTCGAGGTCAACTCCTGCGTCTCAAGAACGGCCTTATTGGTCCCTACGTCGAGAATTTCATACTCGATCGTCGCGCCATTCTGTTTACTCTTCTCATCAATTCCTAAGTTGTACACCTGCATCCAGAAGTTCAGATTCTGTCCCCTGTGAAACGTCACAGGAACTCCAATTCCAGTTGGAACGCGTGGAGTAATGTGAGTATCGCCAATAATAAAATTCCCGGCACCAATATCTTTCGACGGGACTCTCTCCATCGAAGATGCCAGAATCAGCGAAGAAGAAGCGAGTCGATCATCGTCGTAGGCCGGGACGTTCAAACTTCGTTGCCATCTTCCGATATGGTCAGGATTATTGACATCCTTGATCACAATGTCAACCTTGTACAAACCGGGACGCAGCGGCAATGATTTCCAATAGACCGACTGATCAGCTCGTTTGCGCGCCAGCAGTTCACTCGGCACCTGAACACTGACCGTATCTTCGAAGGTTTGAATCGCCTTGTGATTCAGGTTCGAGACACGCCCTAGGATGTTCACCGTACCCATCGCAACGCCATCTTTATTCGTGAACGTGATGTCTTGGTTTCTGATCTGCAGCGTCACTGGCACCAGAATCGTATCGTTTGTAACCTTGACGTAGTCCGTCCGGACATCAAACAGGAACGGAGGTCCGGTCAGAATCTTCGAAGTCGTCATAAACGACTCCAGATCCTTGAACTTGATCTCAGGAGGAGCCATCAACTTCGCATATCGATCGAGCCTGTCGAACTGCTTGCTCTGATTCGCGGAGGACATAGGTCCTGCGCCAAGTTGTTCCAATCCACCTGAAAAGCGGTCTGCCTGCTTCGACTGTCCCGACTGCTCATACAACGTCTGGCCCGCACCCGGGACATGCTTGAGCGCGTCCTTCTCGGAGCGATCAATCGTCATGTGGTAATCGCCGCACATGCAGGTATCGACAAACTCGATATCGACGTTATCCCCGATACCCTCCAGATAGCGATAGTGCCAAATCTCGAACGGAAACGTAGAGGTACTTCCACCACCCTCTTCCATCGGACGGTCGTAGCTGCCACCGCTCGGATGCGAATCGATATTGTCCGGCTTTCCGTAAGCAATGTAGATATGACCGCGATCGGTTCTCCAGCCAGGCTTGCCCGCCGCGAAGTGGTCATTCGAGTATGCAATGCGCGCGTAGTGTTCCTCGCGAAACTCATTCTCGGGCGAATCTGGATTCGGATTGCGCCGCAGCCAGAAATTCTCGATGAACTGGTCGCGCTCTTCGTCATTGCTCAGGCTCTTGAACGCCTGCAACTCCTGATCCGTAATAATCCAGCGAACGTCCTCATCCACCCACTTCTTGTAGACGCCCTTTAACTCCGCCTTCAGCGCCTTCTGCTGGTCACGCTTCTCTTTGTCGCTGAGCGGCCGCTTCAAAGGATCTGGCTTCTCCACCGTCACCGGACCCTTGGTCACGCCATCAGTCTGGTCAGAGCCGCCGGTCGCTTCCTGGGCAGCCAAAACATGCCCCCCCATAAAGATCATCACCAATAGGGTCGTGCAGGATACCAAGCGCCGAGAAATTTTCATAGAGAAGGGGTGCACTCCTGTTACCAACCAACATTGTAGAGCCGTTACATCTCCGTTACAAGAGGAGACTCAATGCTTCCCCTGATATCATCGCTCGTGTTCCCGCGAAAGCCTACAAGTCCCGTCTAGCGAAGAGTTGCAGGGCTTTGCACAGTTGCTCGTAGAGTAATCCAACTTAGCTTTTGGAATGAGGACGGAACGCAATTTCCTCTGCTTCCGTACTAGCGTTTAGCAAGCACCGACTCCCAGGCATCTCCGATCCTTCGCGGAGATGCAATAGAAAGCGGCAATGAGCATAAAGAAAATTATCCTGATCGTGGTTGTTGTCTTGGTTCTGGCAGGCATTGTCGTGGGTACGATCCTTCACGGACAGGCCAGCGTCACCAAAGTGGCCACTGGCAAAGCCGTCCACCAGGATTTGATCGCCGTCGTCAACGGTACCGGCCAGATCAAGCCGAAGACCTACGTTAACATCGGCGCCACAGCCTTTGGACGCATCACCCACCTCTACGTGAAAGAGGGCGATCATGTGAAGTCCGGCGCTACCCTCGCTACCGTCGAGAGCGTTCAACCCCAGGCCACTGTCGAAGCCCAGCGAGCCACGATCGCCTCCTCCCAGACCGATATCACCAGCTATGTCGCTGCAGAGAAAACCGCCGAGGCCAACATCGCCCAGGGGAAGGCCGACCTCGAACAGAAAAAACTCGACTATGGACGTGCTGAGTCCCTCTACAACGAAAAGCTGATCGCCAAGCAGGACTACGACGCCAAGAAAGCCGCATTCGATATGGCGGTCGCAACTTTGGCCCAGCGACAGGCAGCACTTGCACAAGCGACAGCTCAGACGGACTCCCAGCGCGGCCACATGAATCAGGCAGTCGCCAGCCAGCGCGCAAACTTCGATGCCCTCGATAAGACCGTAAGCCGCGCTCCCTTCAATGGCCTCGTCACCAACGTTCCCGTCCGCGAAGGCGAGACCGTCGTCCTCGGCATTCAGAATGCCCAGGGGTCCACACTCATGACCCTTGCCGACATGTCCGTCATCACTGCCGAAGTCAAGGTCGACGAGACAGACATCGTCAACATCTCTCTCAACCAGACCGCCGACGTCACGGTCGACGCTCTGCCCGGCCGTGTTTTCAAAGGCCACGTCACCGAGGTCGGCGATCAGGCTCTCCTGCGCACGACAGGAGTCGCCACCAGCCAGAGCACCACGGGCACCGAGGAGGCGAAGGACTTCAAAGTCGTCGTCACCCTCGATCAAGTAACTGACGAACTACGGCCCGGTCTCTCGGCAACGGCAAAGATCACAACCGCCCACAAGCCAAACGCGCTCATCATACCCATCCAGGCTCTGGTTCAGCGGGACCCTGCCGTCGAAAAAGCACTCGCAGCGAACGCAGGCAAGGCAAGCGTAGTCTCCGCATCGACTTCCAGCACTCCCGCACACAAGCCCCAACCAGTCCAGGGAGTCTACGTGCTCCAGACCGACCACAAAAAGACTCGCGCCAACTTCGTTCCTATCACCACCGGAGTTACAGGAGCCACTGACATCGAAGTCCTCAGTGGCCTCAAAGACGGCGACGAAATTGTTACCGGCCGCTATCGAATCCTGCGCACCCTTAAGAGCGGAACTGCAGTCAAAATAGACAACAGCGTGGAGGCATCCACCGACGCCGACAAATCGTAAGAAAAAATCGAAGCACGAAGAAAAGCCTTAAAATTGTTATTCTCGGAGTGACTGACTCAATACCGCGGAACCATCCCACCACCCCAAACGTACTATCCTGAATCACAGAGCACGGAGAACCGGATGGCTATCGAAACTGCAGTCGAATCCAACCTCAGCACCAGCAACGCACATGGCCCAACGCCGGGAGACGTCATCGTCACCGACAATCTCTGGAAGACCTACGAGATGGGCGATCAGCAGGTGCATGCCCTCCGCGGTGTCAATCTCCGCATCCGCCACAATGAGTACGTAGCCATCATGGGTCCTTCAGGCTCAGGCAAATCAACCTTGATGAATCTCATCGGTTGCCTCGACTCCCCATCCCAGGGCCGCTACTGGCTCAACGGCCACGACGTCTCCGAGCTAAACGACGACGAGCTCGCCCGCATTCGCAACAAGGAAATCGGCTTCGTCTTCCAGACCTTCAACCTCCTCGCCCGCGCCACCTCGCTTCACAACGTAGAGTTGCCCCTCATCTATAACGGCACACCCGCGGCCGCTCGCACCGAGCGAGCAAAGAGCGTTCTTGAATCCGTCGGCCTCGGCAGCCGCATGATGCACAAGCCCAACGAGCTCTCCGGCGGCCAACGTCAGCGCGTCGCCATAGCCCGAGCGCTCGTCAACAAGCCCTCCATCATCCTCGCCGACGAACCCACCGGCAATCTCGACTCCAAGACCGGTGACGAGATCATGGCCCTCTTCGATGAGCTCCACTCAAACGGCAACACCATTGTCCTCGTCACGCACGAGCCCGACATCGCCGAGTACGCCCACCGGATCATCACGATTCGCGACGGTGTCGTCGCAGGCGATCATCTCTCCTCACGCATCCGCAAGTAGCAGCAAACATTCAACGTTCTAAGCAACATCCGAACCCATCCCGTTCCGTCTAAAATGGAATGATGGCAAAAGTGTTTCGCCGTTTGCGCCTCGCTGGAACTCTCGCTGCCGCCCTCCTGGGTAGCCCCCTGCTCCACGCCGCCGACGCCGCGCGCTTTGATCTCGCAGGCCCCAAGGTCGATGTTCACGTCACACGCGCAGGCAAAACCCTGCCCATCGCCCAGGTTCCCAATCTCCAGCCAGGCGACAAAATCTGGCTCCGCGCCGAACTGCCCCCCACGCAATCCGTTCACTACCTCCTCGTCTGCGCCTTCCTGCGCGGCACCACCAACCCGCCCCCCGACAACTGGTTCTCCGAGATCCAGACCTGGAACAAAAAAGTTCGCGAAGAGGGCGTCACCATCACCGTCCCCGCCGAGGCCCAGCAGGTCATCCTCTTCCTCGCACCTGAAACGGGCGGCGACTTCAGCACCCTCCGCTCTGCCGTCCGCGGACGCCCCGGCATCTTCGTTCGCGCCTCACAAGACCTGCTCGAATCCGGCTTCGAGCAGGCCCGTATCGAGACCTACCTCGCCGCCATCCGTCGCGTCCCACCCGAAGACTCCAAAGCACTCGCCGAGCACTCCGACCTCCTCTCCCGAACCCTCAACCTCAAGCCCAACGGCGACTGCTTCAAACGCCCCGTCGACACTCAATCCACCTGCCTCACTCAGGCTGGAAATCAGAGCCTCCTCGACGACGGCCACGGCCAGTCCGTCGCCGACGCACTCAACGACGGCTCCAACTCCGACCTCATCAACCAGGCCAGCTACACCAGGCTTGCCGGCGGCGGAAACTACAGCCCCTACGTCGGCGCCATCGTCGACCTCATCCGCATCACCAGCACCCTCCACACCGCCAAATACCAGTACATCCCGGCCATCGCCTTCCCGGACGGCGACGCCCTCAACCTCCGCCTCAACACCCCGCCCTCCTTCAACAATCCCAAATCCGTCATCGTCATAGGTCTCCCCGCGATTCAGGCCGCAGTCCCCCCGCCTCTGCGCTCAACCAATCCCGATGCCATCTCCTGCCTGCTAAAACCCGCCGTCGTCCTTCCCGTCGAAGGCGCACCTCTGGTCTACGCAACGGCTCTGGCGCACGATCTCGTCCTCCACATCGACGGCCCCAACGGCGGTTCCGATATTCCCGTCACTCCAGACGCCTATCAAGGCGGCCTCGTCCTCGCTCACCTTCCCGCCCGTAAGCCTCTACCCATCGACCCAAGCCCAGACCCGGCTGCAGACTCTGACACGAAACCAAACACGAACCCCGGCCCAGCCCCCGAATCCAAGCCCGCAGCAACAGCACCGCATCCAGGCACAAACACCATCACCGGCACCATCACCGGCTTCTGGGGCTTCGACGCCTTCAAAGGTCCCACCCTTCAGCTCCAGGACACGCCAGGCAAAGACTGGAAGCTCGCCGACGATGACGTCCTCATCGCGGGCCGTGAAAACCACCTCATGCTCAGCTCCACCGGCACCGCCTGCCTCGACACCGTCTCTCTCGACACCAGCGCAGGCAAACTCGTCGAAGCCAGGTGGAAGCCTGCCGACAGACCCGCTGCGGTCGATGTCACCGTCTCTCTCAAATCCATTGACCCCGGCTCCCTCCACCTCGCGATCAAGCAGTTCGGCGACGACAAAGCCGACACCGTCGCAGCCAAAACCTACTCCGAACCCGCCCGCCTCACCGCACTCGAACTTCACGCTGGCGACACCACCGCCGATCTCACCGGCACCAGCCTCGATCAGGTCCAGCAACTCACCATCGACAAGCTTGTCTTCACTCCCGCTCCGGTCAATATCCCATCCAACCAGGACACCGCAACCCCCATACCCGCTCCATCAAACTCCGACACTCAACTCCGCCTCACTCTTCCCCCAAACAGTCAAGCGCCAAAACTCAAGGTCGGCGAGCATCTGACAGCCCGCTTCTCACTCAATGACGGTCGCACCCTCACCCTTCCCGTCACCGTTGCACCCCCCCGTCCCGCCGTCACACTCATCAGTAAAAACATAGGCCAGGCTACCCCGACCCCCATCCATCTAGCCGGTGACGACGACCTACCCTCCGACGAGCAACTCACCTTCTCACTCAAATCCGTTGCGCCATTTCCCCGCACCGGCAAGATTGAGATATCAAACGCCGACGACAGCCTGCGCACCACGCTCAGCGTCTCTGCCGGCAATCTAGTTCTCCAGAACCCCCACACCCTCCTCGCTACTCTCGATCCGATCAAAGACTTCGGAACCTCCGCCTTCGGCCCACTCCGGCTCCGTCCTGTCGCCCCCGACGGAACCACAGGCGACTGGATCCCCCTCGTCACCCTCGTTCGCCTGCCGACCTTCAAGGATCTGCGCTGCCCCCCAGAAACAAGTCTGCCTTGCACCATCACCGGCTCAAGCCTCTACCTCGTAGACTCCATCTCAACTGATCCGGCCTTCACCAGCCCCACCACGGTCCCTGAGGGCTTCGTCGGCACCACCCTGACGCTCCCCCGTCCAGCAAGAGCCGGCTTCTTCCTCCGCCTACGCGACGACCCCACCGCCACCAACACAGTCACTCTGCCCATCCTGCCCCAGTCCTCAGCCGGAGTGACGACCCCCGCCACCACAGCAGCTGTACCCAAAAGCCTCCCCAAAAATCAGTGAACTAATTTGTCTTTGGGCATCGAGATGACCGCCTAGACCGCCGGTGAGTGGGAAGACAGTTCTGTCGAAAGTAAACGCCTGAAGTCGTCCACGCAAAGCGGCGGTCGCAGCTGTAAAAACACGTAATATGTCCGCGTGGACACCATCGACTGGCTGCTCGATTCGGACCCTGCAATAAGCTGGCAGGCAATGCGCGATCTAACAGACGCCTCCCCCGCGGCGATCGCCGCGGAGCGCGCCCGCGTCGCACGGGAAGGGGTCGGCGCCGAAATTCTCGCCTGCCAGGGCTCCGACGGCTCATGGCACCGAGTCGATGCCCCTGACTGGCTGCCGACTCTGTTCACGATGCTCCTTCTACGCGCGACCGGCGTCGACCATAGCGACCCCGCCGTCGAGTCGGCGATAGCTCGTCTCGAGGCGGGCTACCAATGGGTTGAGGAGTTCCGCGACAAGCCGTTCAAGACGTTCTTCGAAGGAGAGGTGGAACCGTGCATCAACGGCGGCATCCTCGCTCTCGGCGCCTACTTTGGACGACCGACAGAGAGCCTCGCACGCCGTCTCGTCAGCGAGCAGCTCGATGACGGCGGCTGGAACTGCGAAGCCCCCGAGAGCACACGTTCATCGTTCCATACCACCATCTGCGTGCTGGAGGGACTGCTCGAGTACGAGCGTGCCGTCGGCTCCGCGCCGGAGATCGCCGCAGCCAGGCGCCGAGGCGAGGAGTACCTGCTCAAGCGTGCTCTCTATCGTCGTCTTTCGACCGGCGACGTCGCCCATCCGGCATTCCTGAAATTCGCATTCCCAACCCGCTACCACTACGACGTTCTCCGTGCGCTCGACTACTTCGGAGACACCGGCCTTCCACCCGACGGGCGCGTCGCAGATGCTATGCACCTCGTCGAAACCAAGCGGCAGACCAATGGTCGCTGGCTCCTCGACGACGCGCACGACGAAGCGCTAGCCCTCCCATTCAGCGAATCGGTAGGTCAGCCAAGCAGATGGAACACGCTCCGTGCGCTGCGAGTGCTCCGCTGGGACAAGACACGAAGGCTCCAACCGACGGGCACTTCATAGGCAAAAGTTGCTGAAGGGCAGCCGTGCAAGGCAATCCGTCGTGCCTTTTTTTCTTGTTGTCATCCCCGAAGGGGATCTGCGGTTGTCCTTGCCACTGCCTCTTCCTTCCAAACCAAAAATCGTCATCTCGACCGAAGCCTCATGCCACATAAATCCTGTCAAGCCCCAAAACCACCCAAACCCAATCCCCACAATAACATCCACGTGGCGTATGAGTTCCACCCAACCCGCTATACTAATTACAGAGCACAAGAAAAAGCCCCGGGCCACCCGGGGCTTTTCTAATTAACATTCATAACCCTTTTGTTTGGACGAATTTGGCCGTAACCCATTTATTTAGACGAATTTACAAGGAGCCACGAAGCGTAAATGTATGACTATAAACAACTTATACGCGGGCAATAGGGGGGGTCCCTATTCCCTACTTGCCCTCAGCCCTCAATGCCTGCTGCACCTTGCTGTGTTTGACGCTGTACGTGAAGTAAATCACCAGCCCAAACGCGAGCCAACCCAACACCACCACCTTGGTCAGCGTCGGCAAAGTCCACACCAGGTAAAGCGCACTGACAATACCCAGGAACGGCACCAGCGGAACCAACGGTGTCTTGAACGGCCGATGCAGAGTCGGATTTCGCCTGCGCAGAATCCAGACTCCCGCGCAGACAATCGCAAACGCCAGCAGCGTTCCCATGTTGACCAGCTCACTCAGCCTGCTGATCGGCAGCAGAGCCGGCATAAACGCGACGATCGCGCCCACCACCATATTCGAGATCCACGGCGTACGGAACCGGGGATGGATCACCCCCGCCCACTTCCACAGCAGACCGTCCCGCGACATCGAGTAAAACACTCGCGACTGCCCCAGCAACATCACCAGCATCACCGTAGACAGACCGAACACAGCACCAATCTTCACCAGAATGCTGCCCCACCGGACGCCCGTCACATCGATGCCGACGGCAACCGGATCGCCAACATTCAAAGCCTTGTAGTTCACCAACCCGGTCAGTACGCCCGACACCACGATGTACAGCAGCGTGCAGATCACCAGCGACCCCAGGATGCCGATCGGCATATCGCGCTTCGGATTCTTCGCCTCCTGCGCCGCCGTCGACACCGCGTCGAAGCCGATATACGCAAAGAAGATCGAAGCAGCACCAGCCGTGATCCCCCCGATCCCAAAGGCCCCCGGCCCCTCGCTCGGCGGAATGAAAGGAGTCCAGTTCGCATGGGCCTCCGCAGGATGCTTCAGGATGTACCCGATCCCCAGCACCAGGAAGACTCCGACAACACCCAGCTTCACGATCACAATCGCGGTATTCAGATTCGCCGATTCCTGAATTCCGATGATCAGAATCGTCGTGATCACCGTGATGATCAGAAACGCCACAAGGTTAAATACGCCGGTAACATGCGGCAGCGCCGAAGCATTGATTCCAGCCGGAAGCGCCGTCAGCGCCTGCCAGCGATCGTGATACAGATAAAGCACATTTCCCGGAGTAGTCGTCAGTTGAGGAGGAATATGGATATGGAAGTCCTGCAACAACCCGACAAAGTATCCGCTCCACCCCGAAGCCACCGTCGCCGCGCCGAACGCATACTCAAGCACCAGATCCCAGCCAATGATCCAGGCCACAAACTCGCCCAGCGTGGCATATCCATAGGTATAAGCGGAACCAGCGATAGGGATCAGCGAAGCAAACTCTGCATAGCAGAGCCCGGCAAAAGCGCAGGTAATACCAGCTACGACGAAGCTAAGCATCACCGCCGGCCCCGCGTGTTTCGCAGCAGCCTGCCCGGTCAGAACAAATATTCCCGCGCCAATGATCGCCCCGATTCCGAGCGTGATCAGATTCAGTGGGCCCAGGGTACGTTTGAGTCCGCTTTCGCCCTCATTCTCCGCCTCCTGCAGCAGACGCGAGAGAGGTTTGATTGCCAGCAACTTCGCCATTGATTCCAGTTCTCTACTTTCCTGAAACTTTCACTACTCTTCGTTTGCCGTCATCTCAATCGGCTGAGACCGTTGCATCCGAGTCCATACCAGATAAACAGGTATCCCCAGCAGAACGAGCACAAGACCTGGCCACGTATATTGAGGTTTGTAACGCAATAGTACTGCACAAATCCACACTGCCATCACGATGTAGAGCGCCGGCAGTACCGGATATCCAAACGCCTTATAGGGTCGCACCACATTTGGCCGTGTTCGCCGAAGCACAAACAAGCCCGCAATCGTCATCACATAGAAGACCAGCACGGCAAAGATCACATAGTCCAGTAACTGCCCATAACTCCCCGATAGACACAGCAGGCACGTCCACGCCCACTGCACCCATAGCGAGTTCACCGGTGTCTTAGACCTCTCACTCAACCTGCCGACTGATTTGAAAAACAATCCATCGCGGCTCATCGCGTAATACACTCGCGCACCAGCCAACAACATCCCATTCACGCATCCAAACGTCGAGACCAGAATTGCCGCAGCCATCAGCTTCGCGCCATATCCGGCAAAGGCCCGCTCCATCACCGCGGTCGCAACCCTATCTTCCGACGCAAACTGAATCCCACGCCCAGCAATCGTCGTAGCCGCAGGATCACCCATCATCGGCAGCACACTCAGGTAGACGAAGTTGCACAGCACATACAGCAGCAACACAACGGCTGTGCCAATCGCCAGCGACAACGGCAGATTCCGCTTAGGATTTCTAATCTCCCCCGCCGTGAACGTGACGTTGTTCCAAGCGTCCGAGCTGAACAGCGATCCCACCTGCACCACCGCGACCATCGTCAACAAGCCCACATAAGCAGTTGGTCCACCCACCCCTACCTGTACCGCATGGACCGTGTGCCACTCCGCACCTGCCCAGAAGTTGTGCCATCCCGCACCAAAGTTCGCAGCAACAGCAACCGAATTTTTCGCGAATACGCCGACCAGGACCACCGCCGCCAGCGCCAGCACCTTCGCAGAGGTGAAGACGTTCTGCACTGCCGCGCCCATCTTCACACCAAACGTGTTAAGCAGCGTCAGTAACGTAATGACCACAATCGCTGAGAGGTTCGCCGTATTCAGCCCGATATCCATGTTGCCCAGCACCATCGGACCCACGTGCCACGCGGGAACATGCCCAATATGGACGATCCAGTTCTGTGCACTCACACTCGGAAAGAAAACACCAAGAAATTTCCCGAACGCAACCCCCACCGCGGCAATGGTCCCTGTCTGAATAACCAGGAACAACGTCCACCCATAAAGAAAACCCCACAGCGGTCCAAGCGCCTCGCGCAGATAAACATACTGTCCTCCGGCCTTCGGCATCATCGCCGCCAGCTCTCCATAGCTCAGCGCACCGATAATCGTCATCGCCGCTGTCACCAGCCACGCCACAATCAGTAGCGCCGGCGACCCTAATCCACGCGACATATCCGCCGAAACGATGAAGATGCCAGACCCGATCATCGAGCCCATCACGATCGCGGTCGCCGAAAACAATCCCATCCCCTGCACAAATTGAGGAGCCGATGACGTTCCTTCGCGACCCACCGGCTGCAATAGTGGTTCGTCCAGTTCAGTTTTTTTCACAAGATTCACGTTCGTCTGTTCTACCGTAAAACATCGAGAAAGTCTCTCGCCACTTTTTCGACTGATCTCCCGTCGTCAATCAACGCGCCGATCACTGCAACCGAATCCGCTCCAGCCTCGAGCACACTTCGTGCATTTGCCCTGGTAACTCCACCAATCGCAACCAGCGGCTTCTTCGTCAGCGCCCGCGCCAGCGCTACACCTGCCAATCCGATCACCGGCTCCGCGTCACGCTTCGTCCCGGTAGTGAACACCGGCCCCACTGCAACATAATCGGCACAACTCGCCTCTGCCACCCGAACCTGCTCTTCAGTATGCGTCGACACCCCAACCCAACGCGCCGGTCCTACAACCCTGCGTGCATCCTCCGGCAATAGATCCCCTTGCCCAACGTGAACTCCATCCCACCCAGCAATCACCGCCAGATCTGCACGATCGTTCATTATCAGCGAGCACCCGCTCCCTGCGAAGATGTCACGAATAATCTCTGCGGTGCGGAGAATCGTCTGTGGAGCAGCTTCTTTGTCACGATATTGAATCAACTGCACACCCGCGTCGCGGATTGCACGAGCAAAATCGCTCAGGTCGACGCCTCGTTTCATCAACACGCCGGAGTCGATGATGGCGTAGAACCCAGGAAGAGAACCCCGCACTTGGCCCATAGCTAAGACTGCGTGCGGTGATAGTGAATTTCGAACAGCTTCACCCACGCATCCTTTTGCGAAGCGAATAGCGACCACGTATAGTCGTCAGCTCCGTTCTGAATCGTATGGACCTGGTAATGACCCACACTTCCGTTTGAGTCGGTCATCTGAAAGTCCCAAAGCAACGAGCCGCCCCTGCTCTCGACCGTGCCATTTGCTAGACCACCATCTGCGCTCGGGTACGAAAACAAAATAGCTTTCTTGGCAGCGTCGTATGCGAAGAACCCCTGATACTGCATTACGCCGTTGAAGCTACTGCTAAAGCTTAACGCCTTACCGTTCAGAATTGGTTCAACATGCGTTTCGATCTTGGTGGTCTTGCCATCTGCCCCTTTAACCACCCCACGCCACACGCCGCCCGCCATCCACGCAATCGGAGCGAGTGGATCTGGCGCAGCGGGAGGAGCTATCGTCTGCGCACCCAAGCTAATGGAACCTGCCAGCATGAACGCCATGAGCTGTTTCAAACTCTCCACGTCCCTTCCACCGACTAGCTGTCCTTCTGCCGTTCGAAGAATCGTTCCATAAACTTCGTATCGAACTGGCCTGAGCGAAACTCTTTGTCCGCGAAGATCTTCTCGTGCAGCGGAATCGTCGTATGAATCCCCTGCACCACAAACTGGCTCAGCGCCCGCTGCATCTTGTTCATTGCCTCTTCGCGATCAGCCCCATGACATATCAGCTTCGCGATCAACGAATCATAATACGGTGGCACAAAACCCTCAGCATACTGCGCCGTATCTACCCGAACCCCATTGCCCCCCGGCAAATTGAACGCTGTAATCTTCCCCGCGCTCGGCGTGAACTTCTCAGGATGTTCCGCATTGATCCGGCACTCGATTGCGTGACCACGAATCTCTACCGGTCTCGTGATGATCGAGGTCAGCTTCTCTCCCGACGCGATTCGCAGCTGTGCTTTGACCAAATCAATTCCTGTAACCATCTCGGTGACACAATGCTCCACCTGGATCCGTGTATTCATCTCGATGAAGTAAATCTTGCCATCCTCATCCATCAAAAACTCAATCGTCCCAGCGTTCCAATACCCGATATTCTCCAGAGCGCGCTTGATCGTCTTACCTAGCTCTTCGCGCAACTTCGGAGTCACCATCAGACTTGGCGCTTCTTCAATCAGCTTCTGATGGCGCCTCTGGATCGAACACTCCCGCTCGCCGAGGCTCATCACATTGCCATGCTCATCCGCCAGCACCTGAAACTCGATATGCCGGGGCCGCTCGATGAACTTCTCCATGTACATATCGCCGTTGCCGAACGCATTCGCCGCTTCGGTCGAGGCCTGCTGGTACATCCCCGGCAGTTCTTCTTTATTCCGACAGATACGCATCCCACGACCGCCTCCGCCGGCGACAGCCTTCAGAATCACTGGGTATCCAACGCTCCTGGCCCACTCCAGTGCCTCATTTTCGTCCGCGATCACTCCGTCTGAACCCGGTAGAATCGGCACCTTCGCCTTTTTCATTGTCTGCCGCGCCGTAGACTTCTCGCCCATCATCCGGGTTACTTCTGGCGGAGGGCCAATGAACTTGATATTTGAAGCCCGGCACACCTCAGCGAAGTTTGCATTCTCGCTCAGGAGCCCATACCCGGGATGAATCGCATCAACGTCGGCAATCTCGGCCGCCGAGATCACCGCCGGCACATTTAGATAACTATCTGCAGAACGCGGAGGCCCAATGCAGATCGCCTCGTCAGCAAACCGCACATGCAGCGAATTCCGATCCGCCTCGCTATACACCGCAACCGTGCGGATACCCATCTCTTTGCAAGCGCTGATTACGCGCAATGCAATCTCCCCACGATTGGCAATCAATACCTTACGAAACATAAACTCCAGATGCCTTCCATCGAACTTTGCTGATGAATCGCTACAGTCTCTTACCGCGCCTTGATGGCAAACAGCGGCTGTCCATACTCCACCGGCTGTCCACTCGATGCAATTCGCTTCACGACTTCACCGGCCACATCGGACTCAATCTCGTTCATCAGCTTCATGGCCTCGACAATGCAGAGCACCTGCCCGACCTCAACCTGGTCCCCCACTTTCACAAACGCCGGCGCGCCGGGAGATGGAGACTCGTAGAACGTTCCCACAATCGGTGACTTGACCTCATGCAGCTTCTCTTCCGCTTCTGCAGCAGGAGCAGCAGCTGTCGGCGTCGCGGGAGCGGCCGCAGCAACTGGCGCTGAAGCAGCTGCAGGCACAGAGGCCATCAACCGACTCAACTGCGCCATATCGAATCCGCCAGCGGGAGCAGCCGCAGGCTCACCGGCAAATTTAATCCGCACCTTCAAGTCGTCCTGCTCCATATCGAACTCAGCGATCTCATTCGCCTTCAGAAACTCGACCAGTTCGCGCAGCTCATTCAACTTATTTCCGTCCATCATGTCTCTTCCCGTGCCTCTTGCGGCACCATCTCGTTTTTTTAGAGCTCAACCCAGGCCTTCACGCTCGGCGTCAAGACCTCCCCGCCATTGGCCGTCACCAAAACCATATCTTCAATGCGCAACCCAAACCGTCCCGGCATATAAACGCCGGGTTCGATTGTAATCACCATTCCCTGCTGTAACACCTGCGTTTGCTTCGCTGCAAGCCTCGGTCCTTCGTGAATCTCCAACCCAACACCGTGCCCGGTAGAATGGCTGAAGTATTTATCCAGCTTCACCCTCCGCAAAACGCTCCGGGCCGCCTCATCCACCTCTCCGGCAGTCACTCCCGGGGCCACAGCGGCGACTGCAGCCTCCTGCGCTTCCAGCACAGAATCATACACGTCTCGTTCATCCGGCGATGCCTTGCCCAGGTGAACAGTACGAGTCATATCGCTGCAATATCCGTCGAGAATAACACCGAAGTCCAATGTCACGAACCCTTGCTTCGGTAGTTTCGCCCGCGTGGCTCGCCCGTGCGGCAAGGCAGATCGCTCTCCACTCGCAACGATCGTATCGAACGACATTCCCTCGGCACCCGCGAGCCTCGCCGCATATTCCAGCGTCGCCGCGACCTCAGTTTCAGTCAGTCCCGCCTCCAGATACGTCAGCATTCCATCAAACAAATCGCACCCGACCAAAGCAGCGGTCCGTATCAGATTTATCTCGTCAGCGTCTTTCACCTCTCGCAGTCCGGCCACAATCGACCCTACCGCCACAAACATTCCCCGCCGCACCTTCGCTGACACTGCCTTCCGCATGGTCTCCAGAGACGCCACCGTCGTATGCGCCGAATCAAACCCACAGCGCTTCATCCCACCGGCCTCCATCCACTCACATGCCGCAATCACCGCTCCCTTCCTAGTAATTACGACCTTAGTTCCAGTTGCCTCTGCACGCGCCTGTATTGTGTATCGCCCGTCGGTAAACAGTGTCGCTCGCCCACCCATCAATACCAGCACCGCGTTCGAGCCTGTAAAGCCGCACAGGTAACGAACATCCGGCAGATGCGTGATCAACATCCCATCGACGCCAACTGCCTTCGCTGCAGCGCTGGCTCTTCTCTTTCTCAAGCTGAAATTCATCACCTTTGATTCTACCCAAGTCTCTGGTCGCCAACCGCCTTTGGCCTATCCCCTCTTCACCCGGTATCATGAAGTATGCCCGGCTCTCAATCCGTTCAGCCGTCGCGCTTTACTCGACGCAACTTTCTCATCGGCTCCGGAACTACTGCCGCAGCTTTGGCCCTTTACTCTGGGGAGATCGCTCGCCACGAAGTGGACATCGTCCACCGACCCATCGCCATCACGAATCTCCCCGCCGCCTTCAACGGCTACCGAATCGTTCAGCTCAGCGACATCCATCTCGACGAGTACACTGAACCCTTCTTCCTCGAGCGGATCATCAGCAAGGTCAACACCCTGAATCCCGACCTCGTGCTCCTTACCGGCGATTTCGTCACTCACGGTTCTATCACCTTCATAGCCGGAAAATACGCTGCGCACCGATGCGCCGAGATTATCGCCACACTCACCGCGCCTCTACGCTTCGGCATCCTCGGCAACCATGACGTAGCCGTCGACGCTCCTATGGTGGTCGAGGCGCTCTCCAGCCGCGGCACACCAGTTCTCGTCAACCGGTACCTTCCCATTGAGCGCAACGGGGATCGTCTCTGGCTCTGCGGCGTCGATGATCCCGGCCAGAGCACTCCCGACCTCGATCTCGCCCTCCCCACGAAACCGGACGGTCCAGTAATCCTCATGGCGCACGAGCCCGACTACGCCGACACCGTCATGGCCCACCCCCGCGGCCACCTCGTTGATCTCATGCTCTCCGGCCACTCCCACGGCGGCCAGATTCGTCTGCCCTTTCTTGGCCCGCTCATCCTACCTCCACTCGGGGAAAAATATCCTGAAGGGCACTACCGCTTCAATCGAATGCAGCTCTACGTCAACCGCGGTATCGGCACCGTGGGGCTCCCTTTGCGCCTCAACTGTCCCCCCGAAATTACGGTCATCACCCTACAATCGGCCTAGCCCTATCGGCCCACCGAATAGTGGCCGCGCAACCTTCGCGGAACGCGCCGGCAATCACTGCCACTCAACTCCCGAAGGCAGTAAAGAAAATCATTACCACTCCCAACCCAAGCAAGACCAGCGCACCCACCAGCCGCCCCACCACGCTGTACCACGGTTTCCTGGCTACCGACCAGAAAAGCTTGATCGCGAACCAGAACGCCGCAACAGCAACGGCTCCAAACAGGACAATGTACCCATTAAGTTGCAGTGCCAGCAGTGTAGTCAACCCGTTTACCGCGCCCGTGCAACCGGTTTTCTCTGCTTGGGCATCACTGCGATCGGAGCAGGCGGCTTTACACCCGACTTCTCATCCATCCACGCATCCAGCAGCGTCTTCTTGAACCGCCATCGGTTCCCCAACTTGAACGCCGGAATGAATCCCTCCGAAGCATATCGGTACAACGTGTCCCCACTGATGCCCAGATACTCCGAGGCCTGCCTGATATCCATGACCTCACGCACCGTTGCCTGTACTGACACAGCCATCACAAGTCTCCGTTCGACCTAAAGCAGTGCAGAATGGATGCCGAGTGTAGAGCAACACCCGGCATCCTCTTTGTACCCCCTTTTGTCGACCGGCACAACAAAAATCGCCTTTCGTTAACTGGAAGCTAACGGCTGTAACCCCTTCATTACCGCGAGTAAGTCCTCCCCGACCGTCCTGTTCTTGGCGATTGCCTCTGCCAGCGGAATATCCGTGATCGTGGTTCCCTTCAGCACCACCAGCCGGCCAAACTTACCCGCATGCACCAGGTCGATCGCCGCAACGCCATACCGCGTAGCCAGCATCCTGTCATAGGCTGAAGGAGTTCCTCCCCGCTGCGTGTGGCCAAGATTCACACTCCGCGTCTCATACCCGGTCCGCTTTTCAATCTCCTCCGCCAACGCCTGACCAATCCCACTCAGACGAGCATGCCCGAACGAATCGACTGCCGTTCCGTGAGTCGCCTGTCCAGACTCCGGAAATTGCGCCCCCTCGGCCGCGACCACAATCGAAAACTTCTTGCCATGTTCACGCCGATACTTCACCAACCGGCAAACCTCTTCGATATCGATCGGCACCTCAGGCACGAGAATCACATCCGCACCCCCGGCGATGCCTGCCGTGATGGCAATCCATCCCGCATCTCGACCCATCACCTCGCACACGATCACCCGGTTATGTGCCTCCGCGGTCGAGTGCAACCGATCCACCGCCTCCGTCGCAATACTCACCGCCGTATCGAACCCGAAACAGACATCTGTCCCGTTCAAATCGTTATCGATGGTCTTCGGCACGCCAACGCACTTCACACCCTTCTCGCTCAACGCGAGACTGATCGACTGTGTATCGTCTCCACCCAGAGCGATCAACGCATCCAGCTTGTGCTTTCCCAATACCTCAACGCACTTCTCAAATCCACCGGGGATCTTCTTCACATTCGTTCTCGAAGACCGCAGAATGGTCCCACCACGATGCAGAATCCCTGACGTTGTCTCGAGCGTGAGCGGCATCGTCACATCATCGAGCACACCACGCCATCCCTCCATAAACCCGACAAACTCGTCCCCATGATGCAAGATCCCTTTACGCACTGCAGCTCGAATCACCGCATTCAACCCAGGACAATCCCCACCACCGGTCAACATTCCAATCCTCATTAATCTCTCCTTTTGACATCAGCGAAATCATACTCTGCTCTCTTCAAATCATCACCTTCGGCATTCAACTGTTCAGTGACGGTGTGGCACCGTCAAGATCGAAGACGAGTTGAAGATCGGCTTTCAATCAAAACGAAATAGCAATGATGCGCGTACGAAGCAAAAGCCTGAGGAGTTCGTTGTGAAGAATCTGTGTCAAGCATCGCAACGTCATCGCCACCAGTCCGACCGCACCTCAACTCCACCCACTACGTCAGTCGGCCGTCCCGGCTCCGGAGCCCACAGTTTAGTCCCTCTTTCGTCGGCCAATTCCACAATCTTTGTAATCGGCTGTCGCCACGCATGCAGGGCCAGGTCGAACAGTCCCCAATGAATCGGCATCATCAACCCTCTACCACCAAGTGCCTCGAACGCCCGCGCGGCGCCATCCGGCCCAAGGTGTATCCCATCCCACAGCGCATCGAACGCTCCGATCTCCAGCATCGTCAAATCAAACGGTCCATAGGTAGCGCCGATCTCCGCAAAACCCTCCCACCAACCCGAGTCTGCCCCAAAGTAAACCGTATGCTTTGGTCCCTTCAACACAAATGCCGACCACAGTGTCTGAAATCGATTGAACAGACTTCTCCCGGAAAAATGCCGAGTAGGCACAGCCGTAATCTCCAACCCGCCGATAGTCAAACTCTCCGTCCAATCTATCTCCGTGATCCGTGCCGCCTCAACGCCAAACTGTTGCAACACCTTGCCCACTCCCAACGAGGTCACCCACTTCGCGCTGCGCATCGACTCGAGCCCCGCAAGCCCTCGAATCGAGGCCTCTCCCAAGTGGTCATAGTGATCGTGCGACACCAGCACCACGTCCACAGGCGGCAGATCCTCCAGTCGCATCGTCGGAGCAAAAAAGCGTTTTGGCCCAGCCCACCGCGTCGGTGATGCCCGCTCGTCCCACATCGGATCGATCAGCAACCGCACCCCATCGATCTCCACCAACAGCGACGAGTGTCCCATCCAGGTCACTCTCAGTCCGCTCTCTGGAGCCTTTGCATAAATCGAAACATCCGTGCTGAAGGGCCCCAACAGCCGTGGCGGCGCCGTCTCTGCCTTATTCGTCAAATAGTGCGGCAGCAGCTTGAAGATCGTACCCAACCCACCGATCACCGTAGGCACTGGATTGGAAAATTTCCGCCCCACCTTACTGGCTCGCCGCAACATCGTCCTATCGCTCGATACTAAAGTCCCCAATTCAAGCCCCTCTCCAAACCCTTAAGGCAAATAATAAAAGGGATTCGGCAGTTTAACGCTAATCTCCGCCCTGGGCTCACCATTCAAGTCACTCCATTGGTCCCCAACATTCATAACAATTCGATACCCCGCATCCACGACCTTCTTCCGCTCCTCGCTCTTATACTCGACCGTTGCCATCGTCTTCTCAGCCCCTTCTCGCAGAGCAAGCCCCTTCCATCCCTTATACCCTGCGGCCTCCAGATTCCTCGCCGTAGCAGCTTTTTGTTCTCCCGGCCGACCCGTAATAAAGAAAACCTCTACTCCCTCTGCCCTAGCCTCATTGAACAGACGCAGCGTCCCTGGTATCGCCATATCCGCCGCTGACGAAACGGCCCACTCATTGAATGGCACAGAGATGAAACCATAATCCTCTCGCTTCATCTCGCAATAGTTCGTCAGCGAAGTCTCGTCAATATCCAGTACCAGCGCCAGCTTCTCGTCTGCCTTCCGGGTAGCAATCAACTGCCTCAGCTCAGCCTCTGCTCTCTTCGCCTGCGCATCCAAATCCGCCCAATAGCATCCACCCGTCCCCACACAGTCAGCGTAGTCCTCCAGCCGGTACCGTGCCACGCCAAAGTTCTCCATCGGCTCCGCCGCCACCACCACGGTCGGATCAGACGCGGCAATCTCAGCCGTAGCCACCGCTGCAGCCACAGTCGGACGTGGCCCCACCCGCGGTCGCAAACTCGCAACTTGTTTCCCCGCCGGAGCCGCACACGCTGGCGGCCCCACCTGCGCGAGACAAACCTCACATGCCAACGCCGCCACACACAACACTCGCAAAACCTTCACGCTCAACAAGCCCAGATCACACTTTCGATGCAGTTGCCTCATCCGCATAGAAGTCTCCGATCTCCTTCGCATACTTCTTCTCCACTACCCGGCGCTTAAGCTTTAAGCTCGGCGTAAGCGTCCCTTCCTCCACACTCCACTCCTCCGGAACGAGACTCATTCGCTTCATGCTCTCAAAGTTCGCAAGCCCCATGTTCACCTTATCTACGATGTCCTGATAGGCCCTCACCACCTTCGCATCCTTTACTAGAGCCGCGTGGTCTCCCGCAGCAATCCCCTGCCCCTTTGCCCATCCTTCAAGTGCAGCAAAGTTCGGAGAGATCAACACACATGCAAACTTGTGTTTATCACCCACCAGAGCTGCATGAGCCACCAGAACATTCGCCTTTAGCTTATTTTCAATCGGCTGCGGAGCAATCAACTTTCCTCCACTGGTCTTCAGCAGCTCCTTCTTGCGATCCGTAATCGACAGATACCCGTCCTTATCGATATTCCCTATATCCCCGGTCTTGAACCACCCATCCGCAGTGAAGACCTCAGCGGTCTCCTTCTCTTTCTTCCAGTACCCGAGGAACACCGAAGGCCCCTTCACCTCAAGCTCCCCATCCTCAGCAAATCTGCACTGCACATTCCCTAGCGCCTTGCCAACGGTCCCGATCCGATGAGCCTCCGGATAGTTCACCGCGATCACCGGCGAAGTCTCCGTCAACCCATACCCCTCAAAGATCCGAATCCCCACATCCGCAAACCACCCCGCTGAATCCATCCCTAGCGGCGCGCCTCCCGAGATAAACACCTCCGCTCGCCCGCCGAACGCCTCGCGAATCTTCGAATACACCAGCTTGTTCGCAATCTTCCAACCAGGCGAACTCGGCGTCTTGCCCACCAGTATCTCTGCCCGATGCTTCTTCCCGACACCCAGCGCCCAGCGGAGAATCTTCAGCTTCGCCGGCGACGCCGCCGACTTCCCCTCCACCGCCTGACGAATCTTTTCATACACGCGCGGCACCGCCAGAAATACTGTCGGCCTCACCACCTTCATTGCCGCCGCCAACTGATCAAACTTCGCGCAATAAGCCAGCCTCACCCCATAACACAGCAGCGCGTAGTCCGTGTGCCGTGCTGTCACATGCGACAGTGGCAAAAATGAGATGCAGCTATCCTTCTCCGAAAATCCCATCTTCCCCGTCGAGAAGTTCACATTGCTTGTCAGGTTCCCATGCGTCAGCATCACGCCCTTCGGCTCACCCGTCGTGCCCGACGTGTAGATAATCGTTGCCAGATCCTCCGGCTTCACTGTCTTGAGCATCCCATCAAACCCAACATCCTTCTGCTGCCTTGCCTTCGCACCGCCCATCAACGCGCCGAAACTCTCTGCATTCGCAAACTCGCCCGCATCCATCACCACCACATGCTCAAGCTCCGGCACGTCCCCCGCAGCCGCCAGCTTGTCATACTGCTCCCGCGACGACAGCACCGCCACCTTCGCCCCGGAGTCCCGCAACATATACCCAATCTGCTCCGGCGTCAGCGTCGGATAAAGCGGCACATCCACCGCTCCAATCGCCATCGTCGCGAAGTCCGTTACCGGCCATTCCCACCGGTTCTCCGAGAGAATCGCTACTCGATCGCCCTTCCCCACTCCCCATCCGCGAAACACATCCGCCAGTGCCCGCACCCGACCATAAAGCTCATCAGAACTAATCGGCTTCCAAGTCCCATCCGCCTCCTGCCCCATCATTACTGCCGTACTTCCACGCCCCGTAGCCCGATCCAGAACATCACTCAAAGTCACAAAATCAAACATCGTCTCTCCCTAAATCCGACCCGCAGTCGCTGCTGCTTGCTTTCATAATGTCCATGAGTCGCACAATCGAACGGACTGTTCGCTGTCTTCTCCCCACAAATCATCTCGCCTGAATCCCACTCAGCAGCACATCCATCACTTGGGCAGCCGTCGCCTTCGAATCATAAACCCGCCCGGTAAACACCGCTGAGCTCAGCAACTCGTCAATTGCTCCGAACATGCAGTGCGCCACCACGCCATCGGAGACATCGCGGCGAAAGATTCCCTCCTGCTGCCCCCTCCGCACAACCTCGCGCACCACCTGGATGTATTTCACCAGATGATGATGAGAAAACTCCGCGATAAACTTCGCGCTCTGTCGCACCTCGGTCTGCATCAACACAGCCATGCTGCGATTCACCGCATGGCTCTCAAGATGAACCTGTGCGATATATTCCAACTGTTCACGCGGACCATGCAGAGTCTTGAACTCCTCCTCCACCTGCCGGTGAAATTTATCGAAGGTCGAATCGATCGCCGTCCGCAGCACATCATCTTTACTTTTGAAGTAGAGATAGATCGTTCCGTCCGCCACCCCGGCCCGCTTCGCAATCGCACTCACTGGCGAGCTGAAATAACCATGCTCCGCGATAACCTCCACCGCTGCATCCAGAATGCGTTGGTACTTTTCGCTTCCAGGCCCCGTTGCGGGCGCATCTGCCTTAATAGACTCAGGCCTCGTCTTCTTCGCTAATCGTTTCAGTCCAAGCCTCAAACCGGAAATCTCCGGTGCCGCCACTCTAATGAATCAAAGCGACTTTGCCAAGAATGAATTGCGGTTCATTCTTGGTCAATGAATCTTTATGCAATTCCTGTTTGTCTATCCGGCGCCCATGAGCAAAACAGCATATCTGCCCACGTCAGTGCCAGAAACACGCCATCTTTGAGTCGCTATGACCATCGATGGGCGCGCAGGCTTACGCCTGCGGTCGCGGAGTCAATCGAACAAACCGTGCTGACTTATTCGCCCAGTCAGCCAGCATCGCCTGTCCAAGCCCGCTGCCCGACTCCTTTACGTGCTCCTCAATCAAAGCCTTCAGACTCGCCTGCGAATCATCGTCGATAGAGGTAAATGACTCGGCCTCAATAAATTCAGGATGATACCTCAGCCCCGACACGAAGGATCCGTCTGCGTCCAGAACCCACGCAAGACCGCCTGTCATCCCAGCGCCAAAGTTCATCCCAACACGGCCGAGAATCGCAACGACTCCACCCGTCATGTACTCGCATCCATGGTCTCCAACGCCTTCAACCACAGCAACTGCACCGGAGTTCCGAACCGCGAACCGCTCTCCAGCCCGACCTGCCGCAAACAGCTTTCCAGCGGTCGCGCCATACAAAGCCACGTTACCGAGAATAACGTGCCTTCCGCTATCCTTCGCCGCAAGCCCGCGCGCTTTGATCACAAGCTCGCCACCCGACAATCCCTTCCCGACGAAATCGTTCGCCTGTCCATCGAGCACCAGCTTCATCCCATCCACCGTGAACGCGCCAAACGACTGCCCAGCCGTTCCGGTCAGATTGAACGTGACATCCGCAACAAGCTCACCCTGCGCACGACGAAGCGCAAGCTCTCCCGCGAGCCGCGAACCAACGGCCCGGTCACAGTTGGCGATCTTCGAATCAACAACAAACGCCTTCCCCGCATCGATCGCCGCCATCGCAGGCGCAATCCAAGCCTCATCGAGCGGCGGCCCCGACATCGGCTGATTATTCCGCACGCCCATAAACCGGCTCGGCCCATCCGAGATTCTCGCCAACATAGGCTGCAGATCCAGATTCCCATCGAACCTGACCTGCTCCAACAAATCGGACCGTCCAATAGCCGCCTCAATCGAAGGCAATCCGTACCGAGCTAGCAAATGCTGCAGATCCGCCGAAAGCTGTTCGAAGAACCGCACCACATGCTCCGGTTTGCCGCGGAACTTCGCACGCAACTCCGGCTTCTGCGTGGCGATTCCCGTAGGACAAGTGTTCAGGTGACACTGGCGTGCCATGTCGCAGCCAAGCACCACCAACACCGCCGTCCCAAACGCATACTCATCCGCGCCCAGGAGCGCCGCGATCAAGATGTCACGTGCGGTAGCAAGTCCACCATCGGTTCGCAACCTCACACGACCGCGCATTCCATTCTGCATCAGAACCTGCTGCGCCTCGGCGAGTCCAAGCTCCCACGGATTCCCGGCATACTTGATACTCGACAGCGCGGCCGCCCCCGTCCCACCAGTGTTTCCTGCGATCACAATGTAATCCGCATACGCCTTTGCCACACCGGCAGCCACGGTGCCGACGCCGCAACCAGACACCAGCTTGACCCCAATCGCAGCCCGCGGATTTACTCGCTTCAGGTCGTAGATCAACTGCGCCAAGTCCTCAATCGAGTAAATATCGTGATGCGGAGGCGGCGAGATCAACGACACCCCAGGCTGCGCATGCCGCAAGCGAGCAATTAGCCCGCTTACCTTATGCCCCGGCAACTGTCCACCCTCGCCAGGCTTTGCGCCCTGTGCCACCTTGATTTCGATCTCCTCAGCATGCGCCAGGTACTCCGCCGTCACGCCAAACCTTCCCGACGCAATCTGCTTGATCTTGTTATTCAACGACACATGCACCGCAGGCGCTTCAACCGCAGCCTCCGCGACAGCAACACCTCCGCCAGACCGAGCCGCAAGGCTCAATCCCCCATCCGAATCAACCTTGTCTGCGCCCGCAGGATGCAGCCGATACACTGCCGAGTCCTCGCCGCCCTCCCCAGTATTCGACCGGCCACCCAACATATTCATCGCAGCCGTAATCGTCTGATGAGCCTCCGGGCTCAGCGATCCCAACGACATCGCACTCGCCACAAATCGCTTGCACAGATTAGCCGGCGTCTCCACGTCATTCAATGCGAGTTCAGGTCCTGCCGGACGAATCTCCAGCAGATCCCGCAACACAGCGGGATCACGCGCAATGACGTCCCGCGTATAGATCGCAAACGCACCCGCAGGATCGGTAGGCTGTGGCACATTTCGCGCACTCCCCACGACGGACTGCAGCGCCTTCACCGTCGGCGGCTGCCACGCATGCGGCTCCGAAACATCCGCCTTCCGGAATCGAACCCATCCATAATCCGGCAAATCCGTCGAAGCTGAAGCAGTAGCCTCACTCGGCGTCCAAGTCTGTCGCAACTGCCGTTCTACCTCGGCGAATCCAATCCCCGAAAGCGGAGCCGGCGTCCCAAAGAAACATCGCGCCACCACACTCGAGTGCAGGCCAAGAATGTCGAACAGATGCGCCCCCCGATAGCTATCCACCACCGAAATCCCCATCTTCGACATCACCTTCGCCAGACCCGCATCAAGCGACTTCATCATCTTCCGCTCAGCATCTGCCGGATCAGTACCAGCAGGCGCCAAACTCATTCCGGTTTCGAGAGCGAGCCACGGGCACACTGCTCCCGCTCCATATCCAATCAACACCGCAGCGTGATGAATATCTCTGCAATCTCCCGCCTCCACAGCCAGCCCCGCAAGCGTCCTCAGTCCAGCAGACACGAGTGCCTGATGCACCGCTCCTGTAGCCATCGCCATCGGAATTGGCAGCTTCTCGGCACTCGCACTCCGATCAGAAAGCAACAGAATCCGCGCTCCCTCGCGCACCAGCTTGATCGCCTGCATGCAGACATCATCGAGCCCCTGCGTCAGCGTCTTCTCGACACCAAATACCGCTTGTAACTCAGCCAGCTTCAGCTCCGGCCTATGCGGATAGTCACCCTTCCGCAATGCTTCCACATGCCCCAACGAAAGAAACGGAGAAGGCAGCGATAGTCCAGGCAACGGCGCATTCTTATCCAGCATGTGAGGCCACGGTCCAAGCCGCGTATGCAGCGACACAACACACGCCTCGCGCAGCGGATCGATCGCCGGATTCGTCACCTGCGCAAACCGTTGTCGAAAGTACGCGTAAACAGGCCGCGGAGACCGCGCAAGAAAAGCCAGCGGTGTATCGTCGCCCATCGACCAGACAGCGTCCTTCCCTTCAACCGCCATCGGCTGCAGGATCATCTTCACATCTTCCCGTGTGTAACCAAATCCCCTCTGTGCCGCGTTCAAAGCAGCCGAATCAACAGCCGGCGCTCCCACTGCCACGAGCGGCGTATCCTCAACCAGCTTCGCGTACGTCGCCCCCGCATCAAACAGCTGCAGCAGCTCCTCATCCTCGTAAACTTTGTGGTTCTCTAAATCAACCACCAGCATCTGCCCCGGCCCCAGCCGCCCGCTATGGGTCACCTCCTCCGGATCGAGATCCACCAATCCCGCCTCCGACCCTGCAACCACAAGCCCTTTGCTCGTAATCGCAAATCGACAAGGCCGCAGTCCATTCCGATCCAACGCCGCACCGACAACACGTCCATCGCTGAACGCAAGCGCAGCCGGACCATCCCACGGCTCTGCGCAATCCGTGTGGTATCGCAGGAACGAAGATTCATGATGGCCATCAGTCGCAGGCGGCAGCAGCATGCGAATCGCCTCAGCCAGCGTCCTCCCGTTCTGCGACAGCAACTCCACGGCCTCATCCAGACTCGTCGAGTCCGTCCCATCCTTCGTCAAAACCGGCTTACACTCTACCGGCAGGGTTGAATCGCGAGCGTCCATCCTCGCGCGGTTTCCCCACACCGTATTGATCTCACCGTTATGCCCCAGCTTCCGTCCTGGCTGCGCGCGATGCCAGGTAGGCAGCGTGTTCGTCGCATACCGCTGATGAAACACCGCGAACGGCGTAACGTAATCCTCCGAAGCCAGGTCCGGGTAAAAATCACGCAGGAAACTCCCCGTACACATTGCCTTATAAACAATCGTCTGCGCCGACAACGAGCACACGTACCCCGTCACATCTCCCCGTTCGTGCGCCCTCTCAAACTGCTTCCGCGCAAGATACAGCCGTCGCTCCATCGTCTCGGGCTCTGCTTCCGCCGAGTCGACAATCAACACCTGCCGAATCTTCGGCATCGTCTCCAACGCCATCCGTCCCAGAAACTCCGTATTCACCGGAACATCGCGCCAACACAAAATCTCAAAATCATGCGACAGCAGACAACGCTGAAGAACATCCTCAGCACGGGTCTCCTCCACGGGGATCAAAAGCATCCCCACACCCAGCAGTTGAGTGTCTCCGATTGAAAGACTCGCAGCTTTCACTAGCAGCGACCGCGGAATCGCAGTCATCACGCCAACACCATCGCTGCTCTTGCCATCAGCAGCCGTCGCCCCACGATGGGCCAGCCGGCTCAGCGCCGTCAGCGCTTGCTTCAAAATCAAGTGCGAAGGCGAAGCATCGACCGAGGCAACAAAACCCACACCACACGAATCATGGTCAAAACGCTCGTCAATCAGCGACGGCGAAATTGCCAAAGACACACCCGCATCTCGGCGAGTTGGGTTCAAACGAACTGCCAGGGACCGTTCCATGCTTCACTATACGTCGCACCCGGCACAAAAGAGCCGGCTGCAACCCTTCCTTTTTTTGTAAAGCTTCCATCAATCGAATATATTGAGGAAATGCGTGTGTATAAATATACACAATAAATGTATATTTATACAGACTGACTTCATCTATCTAAATTGAGCCGTCGTTGACGACTTAAATACAAGAAGGCGAGTACAACAAATTCATGAAACAACAGCGTCACGCAGCAATTCGAGATCTCCTGGTGAAGACCGCGGTCACCAGCCAGGACGAGTTGCGCCGAAAATTAGCCGGGCGCGGTTTTCATGTCACTCAGGCAACATTATCGCGCGATATTCACGAATTGCGATTAAATAAAGGACCAACCGGCTACTCTCTTCCCGGCGGCAACGGCTCCGACGAAGACGCGCTGCCGGGAATTCGCGAAGTCCTCGAAAGCTTCGGCCTCGAGGTCCGTCAGGCAATCAACCTCCTCGTCCTCGTTACGACCACCGGAAGCGCCCAACCCATCGCTGCCGGCATCGACTACGAGGACTGGCCCGAAGTCGTAGGAACCATCGCCGGCGACGACACGGTCCTCATCATCTGTCCGGACGAAAAACAAGCAAGTCTCTTGAAGACACGAATCGAAGGCTATCTTGGCTAACACCGTAACGACGAACGTACTTGAACAAATCGCCTCACGCACCACCGCGCCCAGAACGGCAATCGCCGGTATCTCCGGCTACGCGGGCGGCGAACTTGCGCGCCTGCTCCTGCATCATCCCAGGTTCCGCGAAACAGCACCCACATTTCTCGGACGCGCCGGAGAATCCGACACCAACGCCACGCTCCACCTCGAAGACATCCACCCGCAACTCGCCCTCGCAGGCAGCCAGACTCACGAGATCGTCCCCTTCACCTGGGAGCGCATCGTCGACACCGGAATCGAGATCTTGTTCCTCGCCACTCCCCACGAGCAGTCCCGTGAGTGGGTTCCGGAAGCCATCGAGCGGGGCATCAAGGTCATCGATCTCAGCGGCGCATGGCGGCTCCAACATGCGGCAAACCGACAGGTCTACAAGCTCAAAGACGCCAACGCCGAGCACGCTGCCCTCCTCCAGTCCCAAGCCGTCTACGGCTGCCCCGAACTGCATCGCGACGAGATCAAAACCGCACGCCTCGTAGCCAACCCCGGCTGCTACGGCACCTCGATCATCCTCGCCCTGGCTCCCCTCATTCAAGCCGGCCTCGTTGACCTCGACCACGGCATTATCTGCGACGCCAAGTCCGGAGTCAGTGGCGCAGGCAAAGCACCGACGCCCAAAACCCACTTCATGTACGCCGCTGACAACCTCTCCACCTACGCGGTCTTCGGCCACCGCCACACCGGCGAGCTGCTCGAGCAGCTTCACATCACCTCGGACCAGATTCAGTTCACTCCGCATCTACTGCCCATACCACGCGGAATTCTGTCCACCATCTACCTTCGGCTGAAGAATAAAATTGAACCGGCAGCTATCACCGAAGTGCTCCATAATTTTTATCAACACAGTCCGCTGGTCCGGCTGCGCTCCACGCCGCACCTGCCGGAGATACAACACATCGTACGCACTAACTTCTGCGATCTCGGCTTCGCACTCGCTCCCGACGGAAGGCGCCTGATCATGGTCTCCTGCCTCGACAATCTGTTGAAGGGAGCCTCCGGCCAGGCAGTACAAAATCTCAACCTGATGTGCGGATGGAACGAAGAGGAGGGCTTGCTGTGAGATTCGTCGTCAAACTAGGCGGTGCCGCTCTTGAGGACAAGAAGATCCTCCACGCCTGCGGCAAAGCCATCGCCGACCTGGTCGCCGATGGCAATCAGGTAGCCGTCGTCCACGGTGGTGGCGTGCAACTCACGCGTACCCTGGCCCTCATGGGCAAGAAGAGCGAGTTTATCTCGGGCCTGCGAATCACCGACGCCGAAACCCGCGATGCCGCGCTCATGGTCCTCGCTGGCCGAGTCAACAAATCCCTCGTCGCCTCCATCGGCTCTCACGGGCAATCGGCAGTCGGCCTCTCCGGCGGCGACGGTCACGTCTTCCGTGCTCGCAAGAAAAAAACCAACCCTGACCTCGGCTTCGTAGGCGAGATCGCCGCCATGGATCCCAAGTGGCTCGAGGCCATCTGGACCATGGGCGCAGTTCCCGTCATCTCCTCCATCGCCCTCGGCTTCGACGGTGAGTACTACAACATCAACGCCGACGAGATGGCCGCAGCCTGCGCCATCGGCACCAAGGCCGACACCCTCGTCTTCCTCACCGACGTTCCCGGCGTCAAAGGCGCCGATGGCAATGTAATGCGTTGGCTCACACTCGCTCAGATCCCCGCCATGGAGCAAGCGCAGGTCGTCTCCGGCGGCATGCTTCCCAAACTGAACGCCTGCCGGGAAGCTCTTACTCACGGCGTCAAACGCGTAAGAATTCTTCCCGCGGAAGCGGCATCTCTATTACCCGACCTCGTCTCAACGCGGGTCAACGACGGAACGGAGGTCATGGTCGCATGAACGCAACACCTAACTTGCAATCCATTCAGGCAGCCGAAAAGAAGCTGCTTCTCAACACCTACGAGCGCAACCCCATCCTCTTCGTCAGCGGACAGGGCGTCCACCTGCGCGACGAAAACGGAAACGACTACCTCGATCTCCTCAGCGGTATCGGCGTCTCCGGACTCGGCTACGCACACCCCGCGGTCGAAGAAGCCATCGCGAAACAATCGAAGCGCCTCATCCACACCTCCAATCTCTTCTTCCACGAACACACAGCCGAACTAGCCCTCCGCCTCACGGAAATCTCCGGCCTCGACCGCGTCTTCTTCACCAACAGCGGCACCGAAGCCTGGGAGGCAGCCCTCAAGCTCTCACGCGCCAACGCCGGCCGCCTCCGCGCTCAAGGCCGCACCATCGGTACAAAGTTCCTCGCTCTTCACCACAGCTTCCACGGCCGCACCATGGGCTCCGTTGCCACAACCGCGAAGGAAAAATACCGCGAGCCCTTCATGCCCGTCATGCCCGGCGTCGACTTCGTCAACGACGTAGCCGACCTCCGCTCAAAATTCTCATCTGAAGTCTGCGCCATCTGCATCGAACCGATCCAAGGCGAAGGCGGCATCCACCCTATCTCTGAAGAATTTTTCCGCGAAGCCCGAGCCCTCTGCGACTCCACCGGCGCACTCCTTATCGCCGACGAGATCCAATCCGGCATGGGCCGCACCGGCAAATGGTTTGCCTACCAGCACTACGACATCCTCCCCGACGTCACCACCCTCGCCAAGCCCATCGCCAACGGCATCCCCATGGGCGCCATGCTCTGTACCAACGCAGCCGCCGAATCCATCACCCCCGGCATGCATGGCACCACGTTCGGCGGTAACCCACTCGCCTGCGCCGTAGCCATCGCCGTCATCGACACCATCAAGCGCGACAACATCCTCGCCCACACCAACGAGACGGGCGCGTACTTCCACGATCAACTCACTCAACTCGCCAAACGCCACGACTGCGTCACCGAAGTCCGCGGCAAAGGCCTCATGCTCGGCATCGAAATCAACTCCGCCGACCTCGCCCAACGCATTGCCGCCCAGATGATGGAGCGCCGCATCATCATCAACCGCACCAGCGAGACAGTCCTTCGCCTGCTCCCGCCCTTCCTTCTCGAGCGTCAACACGTCGACACCGCAATCAAAGCCTTCGACGAAGTCTTCACCGCAGCACTCGCCGGCGCAGCACCGGCAGGAGGCAAAGCCAATGGGTAGCAAAACGGTCACCATGAACTCGAAGTCCGAAGCCGAAGACTTCCACCCAGCACGCTCACGCGCCACCCTCGGCATCCAGTCCGACACCGCCTTCAGCGAAGCCTCCAAACGCCTCAGCGGCCGCGACCTCTGCTCCATCGCCGACCTCACCGTCGAGGAGATGGCCGCCCTCATGGAGCTCGCCCACGCCGTCAAAGCCAACCCCGAAGACTTCCGTCACGCCCTCGACGCGCGCCAGATGGTCATGTTCTTCGAGAAGGCCTCCCTCCGCACCCGCCTCACCTTCGAGACCGCCATCAACACCCTCGGCGGCAACGCCATCTTCGTCGACCAGACCCAATCACCGCTCGGAGAGCGCGAATCCCTCTCCGACATGGCCCACAACATCGAGCGCTGGATGGCCATCATGGTCCTCCGCACCTACGCCCACGACACCATCACCGAGATCGCCGCCTGCTCCAAGATCCCCGTCATCAACGCCCTCTCCGATCTCGAGCACCCCTGCCAGGCCATCGCCGACTTCTTCACCCTCGAAGAGCGCTTCGGCTCCGCGGAGGGCCTCCACTTCACCTACGTCGGCGACGGCAACAACGTCTGCCACTCCCTCATGCTCACCGCCGCGCAACTCGGCTCCCACTGCACCGTAGCCACGCCTAAGGGCTTCGCCCCCAAGCTCGAAATCATCCACAAAGCCATCGAGATCGCCGAAACCACCGGCGGCAGCATCACCCTCATGCACGACCCCGTCAAAGCCGTCACCGGAGCCGACGCCGTCTACACCGACGTCTGCACCTCCATGGGCTTCGAGCACGAGGCAACCAAACGCGCCCCCATCTTCAAGCCCTACCAGGTCAACGAAGGCCTCATGGCCCACGCGCAAGCCGACGCCGTCTTCATGCACTGCCTCCCCGCCCACCGCAACGCCGAAGTCACCGACGCCGTCCTCGACGGCCCCCAATCCCTCGTCTTCGACCAAGCCGAAAACCGCATGCACGCCCAAAAAGCCATCCTGCTCATGCTCCTCGGCGGAGCCAAGCGCACCACCAACAGCCGCAACCGCGGAACCCAACCCCGGAAGAGAAGTTAACTGGAATTGTCAGCCTTAGCTAAAAATACATTTCTGCAAGCGATGAGCACGGCATATTCCAAGATGAGGATCGGATACCACGCAGGTTTGAATACACGGGCGCGATATGCAATCCACCAAAAGCACATGGAGTGCACGACAAATAGCAATCCGGCAAGCGACCAAAACAGCGGCTTTTTCCACCAACGCCGACTGCTTTCAACGAAGAATCCGAAAAGTGGAAGCGTGAAGAATGCAAACCCAGTTCCGTTCATAAAGGTTCTTCGGTCGACTCCAAGCTCGATCACAACTACAAGCAAAGCGATGATAGCTCCGCTAATCAGCACATAAAGAAACAGGTCTTTCGCGCGGCTTTTTCGATTCACCCGACGGCCCCTCATTCGTGAGCAATATTTTCTAAGCTGAGTTTACTTCCAGTCCACCGCGTTATAGAGGTCCTAAATTAATGTCCGTAATTCTCGAAACTCTCCCCCTAGGCCAAAAAGTAGGCATAGCCTTCTCCGGCGGCCTCGACACCAGCGCCGCGCTCCACTGGATGAAGCAGAAGGGCGCCCTCCCCTACGCCTACACCGCCAACCTCGGCCAGCCCGACGAAGCCGACTACGACGAGATCCCCCGCAAAGCCCTCGAGTACGGCGCCGAAAAAGCCCGCCTCATCGACTGCCGCGCCCCCCTCGTCCGCGAAGGCATCGCCGCCCTCCAATCCGGAGCCTTCCACATCACCACCGCCGGCGTCACGTACTTCAACACCACCCCCATCGGCCGGGCTGTAACTGGGACAATGTTAGTGACGGCGATGAAGGAAGACGACGTCAACATCTGGGGCGACGGCTCCACGTTCAAAGGCAACGACATCGAGCGCTTCTACCGCTACGGCCTCCTCGTCAACCCCGACCTCAAGGTCTACAAGCCCTGGCTCGACCCCACCTTCATCGACGAGCTAGGCGGCCGCGCCGAGATGTCCGCCTTCATGACCAAGGCCGGCTTCGGCTACAAGATGTCCGCCGAAAAAGCCTACTCCACCGACTCCAACATCCTCGGCGCAACCCACGAAGCCAAGGACCTCGAACTCCTCACCACCAGTATGAAGATCGTCGCCCCCATCATGGGCTCCGCCTTCTGGCGCGACGACGTCGCCATCAAACCCGAAGAGATCACCATACGCTTCGAAGAAGGCTTCCCCGTAGCCCTCAATGGCAAAGAGCTCTCCGACCCCGTAGCCCTAATGCTCGAAGCCAACAGGATCGGCGGCCGCCACGGCCTCGGCATGAGCGACCAGATCGAAAACCGCATCATCGAAGCCAAGAGCCGCGGCATCTACGAGTCACCCGGCCTCGCTCTCCTCTTCATCGCCTACGAGCGCCTCATCACCGGCATCCACAACGAGGACACCATCGAGCAGTACCGCGAAAGCGGCCGCAAACTAGGCCGTCTCCTCTACCAGGGCCGCTGGTTCGACCCCCAGGCCATCATGCTCCGCGAAGCCGCCCAGCGCTGGGTCGCCAAACCTGTAACCGGAGAGGTTACAATCGAACTCCGTCGCGGCAACGACTACTCCATCCTCAACACCACCTCCCCCAACCTCACCTTCCACCCCGAGCGCCTCACCATGGAAAAGGGCGAATCCACGTTCTCTCCCCGCGATCGCATCGGCCAACTCACCATGCGCAACCTCGACATCACCGACACCCGCGCCAAGCTAATCACCTACGCCCAATCCGGCCTAATCACCCTAAGCAAAGGCTCCGAAATGCCCCAACTCACTACCACTGTGAAACCGAAGGAATAGCCACCACCCTTTCACCCAGCCTTTGTATTTTTGTTGTCATTCCCGAAGGGAATCTGCGTTTCGCTAGTCAAGCCACCCCCTTTACCGGAAAGCCACAATGCCAGGACGCGAATATCAATTCTGGGTCTACATTCTCTCCAACCGCTCCCACATTCTCTACATCGGAGTCACAAATAGTCTGCGCAAACGAGTCTCCGAGCATCGCAAGCAAACGCCAGACAGCTTTACCGCTCGCTACAAAATCACGCGGCTCGTCTACTTCGAGCGCTACCAATACATCAACAGTGCTATCGCTCGCGAAAAGGAGCTTAAACACTGGACACGGGCACAAAAGATCGCGTTGATTGAATCGATGAATCCAACTTGGGAAGAGTTGATGCCTGACGAACTCATACCAGCACAGACACCCGCAGAAGCAGATTCCCTTCGTGAATGACAAAGCAAGAGAGACATCGGTTGCCCCCTTTGTTGTCATTCCCGAAGGGAATCTGCGTTTGCATTTGCCGTTGCTTCTTCTCCTTCACAGCGGCACAATCCGTTAAGGGCACGGCTTCTGCCGTGCCGCAACCGCCACCAAATGTTCCCGGGCTTTAGCCCCTGGGGGTATGCTTCGCAGAATGTCCATTGGCTCGAAGGCACAATCGGCGAAAGGAGAGACCGAATGAACAACCAACTATCTAGAGTCTGTCTGGTTCTTCTCGCCTGTTTCAGCTTATTCCAAACTGTATCTGCTGAAACCATTCGCATTCGAGTCCTCAACGTCCACAACGGCAGGCCCGTCGCTCACGAAAAGGTAAGTCTCTACATTCGAGGTGAGAAAGGTGCTTTGGATTACATCACCGACATCGACGGCGCGTTCACTGTCGACCTTAATCCATCTACGGCATTACTGCCGTCCACAGAGTGGTGGATAACCTGTAGGACGGTAAACCCTACTGCACCGCATCTTTTTTCTGTCGATTTGATTCACAATGAAGGCGCAACTGATGAAAACACCTGCGGCAAGGCAAAGAGCGAAGTTATTCGTGGAACTCTGACGAGAGTTGCGCGAAAAGCCTCGCTCTTCGAAAACATGGCTCGATAATGCAACAGCACTAGAGGTTCAATAAGAACGAAATGTCCAACCAACCAAACCTCGCCAAAATGTGGTCCGGCCGCTTCCGCGAACCACTCGACCCCACCTTCGAATCCTGGCAGCGCTCCTTCCCCTTCGACTGGCGCCTGGTCCCCTACGAAGTAGAAGCCAGCATAGCCCACGCACGCGCCATCGAAGCCGCCGGCATCCTCACCAGCGAAGAGCTCCTGCAAATGGAAGAAGGCCTCCGCGCCGTAGCCAAACAGCAATCCGAACAAGGCGAAGCCATCGTCACCGCCAACCCCCAGGCCGAAGACGTCCACCACTACGTCGAGCTCGAACTAACCAAACAAATCGGAGACCTAGCCCTCAAGCTTCACACCGGCCGCAGCCGCAACGAGCAGATCGCCACCGACATGCGCCTCTTCGTCCGCGAAGCCATCGACAACACCTTAGCGGGCCTCCCCGCATGGCGCAAAGCCTTAGTCGAACTAGCCGAGCAAGCAGGCGAAGCCAGCATGCCCTCTTACACCCACCTCCAGCGTGCCGAGCCCGTCCTGGTAGCCCATTGGCTCCTCGCCTACGTCAGCATGATCGAGCGCGACGTCAGTCGCCTCACCGACGCCCGCAAGCGCATGAACCTCTGCCCCCTCGGCTCCGGCGCAGTAGCGGGCGCAACCCTCGCCCTCGACCGCACCATCGCCGCCCGCGCCCTCAACTTCGACGCCCCCACGCCCAACAGCATGGACGCAACCAGCGACCGCGACTTCGCACTAGAGTTCACCCAAGCCATTGCCACCCTAGGCATCCACATCTCCCGCTTCGCCGAAGAACTAACCCTCTACTCCACCGCAGAGTTCGGTTTCCTCGACCTACCCGAGCGCTTCTCCACAGGCTCCAGTGCCATGCCGCAGAAGAAAAACCCCGACTTCACCGAACTGATCCGAGGCAAATCCGGCCGCCTGCTGGGCGCAGCCACAACACTAGCCACCCTCATAAAAGGCCTCCCCCTCGCCTACAACAAAGATCTGCAGGAAGGCCAGGAGCCAGTCTTCGACGCAGCCGACACCATCGCCGGTATCCTCAGCGTCCTACCAGCCTTCACCGCATCGCTCAAATTTCGCTTCGAAACCATGAAGGACGCCGCCCACAACGGCTATCTCAACGCAATGGCCGCCGCAACTTACCTCACCGACAAGGGCATCCCCTTCCGCAAAGCCCACGAGCATATCGGCAACGCCGTCCGCCTCGGCCTCGAAACCCAACGCGAACTCCAGCAACTCACCCTCGACGAACTCCGCACCATCTGCCCCCAATTTGGCGAAGACTTCTTCTCCGCCATCACCCTCGAAGCCACACTAGACTGTCACGACGTCATCGGAGGCACCGCCCGCCCCCGCGTCAAGACCGCCCTCGCCGAAGCGAAAGCCCGCCTAAACATAACTCAATCAATCTATCGAAGCTTTCCAGCCAGAAAAGCATAAAGGCATACCACCAAAGCAAGAACGACGGCTATCAACACGAATCCGGTGATGACATCAGATACAGGTGTTGCAAGCTCCTTCTCTTCGGACCGCCGTTGCCGGAAAAACAGAAGAAAGGGGTGTTCGGATTTACCTTCTTTGACAACCCTCGTCGTGGCAGAAAGGATTCCCATGAGGAAATGCTACCGAGTCGGGCATAAAGAAGGCATAAGTCCCAAACCAAAAACATCGCAAACATCGCATTCGAGGCTCCACAGCTCCCGTACCGCACTCCTCAACACTCGCACCAAACCACATCTTCAAATCATCCAATACTCTGCGAAAATAAAAGAAGGAGTTTAAACGCAGTTGCCCACCACCCCTTTGATGACCGTGAGTGAATCCACCTCCTCATCGCGCCCGCGCGTCGGCGGAGCCACCGTGCGCAAAGCCAAACTCCCCGATGCCGTCAACATCTTCGACCTCGTCAACTCCCTCTCGGGCGACGGCACCCTCCTCCGCCGCAACTACGCCGAGATCTGCGAAAACATCCGCGACTTCGCCGTAGCCGAATCTCCCGTCGAAGGAGACTCAGGCGGCGTCTTCCTGGGCTGCGGCGCTCTCCACCTCTACGGCCCTCACCTCGCCGAAGTCCGTTCCATCGTGGTCAAGCCCGAAGCCAAGGGCCAGGGCGCAGGCGGCCGTCTCCTCCGTGCGCTCCTCGAAGAAGCCGAAGAGCAAAAAGTCACCGCCGTCTGTCTCTTCACCCGCATCCCCGACTTCTTCTTCCACTTCGGCTTCCGCGTAGTCGACCGTACCACCCTACCCGACAAGATCTACAAAGACTGCCAGACCTGCCCGCGCCTGTACGCCTGCGACGAAGTCGCGATGGTCCGCGGCCCCCTACCCAAAATCGCAGTCCTCGGTCCCAGCCGCATCGCCCAACCCGAGCTAGTCAAACTCCAGACCGGCGTAATCTCTCACACCGACTGAAAAGAGTACACAAGTCACGAAGTGACCGCTCCACGCGCGGTGGGCCGTCCGGCAGGACACATCACCAAGCGTGATAAAAACCATCCCTCTCCGAAAGCTGCACCCCAGTCTTAAACAACTCACTCAGCCTCTCCGCAGTGAGCAGCTCCTCCTTCGACCCATCCGCAATAATTCGCCCCTCCCGCATCATCAAAATTCGGTCGATCTCTGGCGGAATATCCGCAATATGGTGCGTGATCAGCATGATCCCAGTCCCCTGCTGCGCGAGCTTTCGCATCAATCCCCTCAACTCCGCCTGCGCCGCCAAATCCAGTGCATTTGAAGGCTCATCCAGCAGCAACATCCCCGCAGACCCCACCAGAGCCCGCCCAATCATGATCCGCCGTTGCTGCCCCGCCGACATCTCCCCCACCATCTTCTCCGCAAACCCCACCGCATCAATCTGCCCCAAGACCTCCTCCGCATGCACCCGCATCGCGCCGGTTACCACAAGGTTCGGCCACAGCGTACTACTCGAAAAGAAGCCAGTAATCACTGCATCTCGCCCCGTAGTCTGGAGCGTCTGCTTCCCCGGCAACTCCGCCGAAACAACACCCAGCCGCTTCTTCAACTCCGTTAGATCCCATCGCTCGCGCCCGAAGATCCTCACCTTCGTCTCCGGCTGCACCATCGGATAGCACTCACACGTAATCGTCTTGATCAACGTCGACTTCCCGCAACCATTCGGCCCCAGAATAGCGATATGCTCTCCCGCATTCACCGAGAGATTGATATCGTGAAGAACGACATTGTCGCCACGCGCTACATTGACATGAGCAAGATGAAGAAATGGTTCTGTTGCTGTCCCGTGCATCACTTAAGAATACAGAGGCTCGCGTCCTGCTTATGCAAATCGCGACCACCCCTTATGCACCAGCAGGCCCACCTGAAGCAGGCATCACACAAGACACGAACACCGAGAGCGGAGAAACAATGGTAGACGAACCAAAGCTTCGTAATGAACAACTGGGCTATGCCTTACTCCGCGCAGTCGTCGGTGTAAATCTCATGATGCACGGCATAAGCCGCATGATCACAGGCCCCGGAGAGTTCGCAGCAAAGCTGGTCATGCAATTCGAACACGCTCCACTCCCCGCGTGGAGCGTTTGGGTATTCGGCTTGATGTTGCCGGCGATTGAAGGCCTTCTAGGGGTATTGATTCTTGTCGGCCTCAGAACTCGCGCAGCACTCGTCGCGGCGAGCCTCCTCATCATGCTGCTCACCTTCGGCTCCTCACTCTTACAAGATTGGAATCTCACCGGAATTCAACTTACTTACGCCCTGGTGTACTCCATCTTGATCTTTCTTCATCAATACGATGGTTGGTCCATCGACGCTTGGATCAAGCGACACTAATTGCGCCGCTCGACAAGAAGTGGAACTCCAAACTTCGGTCGAAGACTGATCGAAGGGTTGAGCGCAATCTCCGCGCCCGCTCCAGGCGGAGAGGTCAGCCGCCAGGCTCGCGCTATCGTGGCCACAGACAATACTCCCTCCATCCACGCCAGTCCTTCACCTATGCACTGGCGGCTGCCTGCGGCAAACGGAAAAAACGCAAATCGAGGTCGCAACCTGGCGTCTTCCTTCGCAAATCGCTCAGGATCAAAACGGAGTGGTTCAGGATAAAAGCGCGAGTCGCGATGCACAACGAACTGCGATGCCAGCAGAATAGCGCCCTTAGGAATCGCATAGCCTGCAATTTCATAAGGCTGAAAGCAGGTCCGAGCGATCACCCAGACCGGCGGATACAGCCGCAAGGTCTCCGAGAACAGTTGCGTCGCATACGGCAAACGAGCGTAGTCATCAGCCGTAGCCGCACGATCACCCAGCACCTCGCGCGCCTCCTCATGCACACGCGTCTGCATCTCCGGATGCTTCGCCATCAGCCAAAGTGCAAAGCTCAACGCATTCGCAGTGGTCTCATGTCCAGCCAGCATGATCGTCAAACACTCATCGTGCACCTGTTGGTCCGACATGCGTCCAGTCGATCCCTCAGTGTCCACCGCCTCCAGCAACATCGAAAGAAGATCGCCCCGATCCCCCGGCACCCGGCGCCGCTCCGCAATCATCCCGTAGATCATCGCATCAAGATCCGCCTGCCCCTTACGGATCCGTTTCATCGCCGGCAGCGGCAGTCGCTGAATCTGTTCAGAGAACGGCAGGATGGCAAGAGGAAGAAATCCCATAAACGCATCAACCGCCGCCGAAACCTTCTTCACCTCTTGTTGCGATTGCACATCAAGATCGAACAGACACTTCCCTACGATCCGCAGCGCCAGCTCAAGCATGTCTCCATGCACATCATGGACCGACCCCGATCTCCAACTCTGCGAGATCGCAGCCGCGTTCTTCCCGATCACCTCACCATAGGCTTCAATACGTTGTCGCAAAAACGCAGGCTGCGCAAGTCGTCGCTGGCGCATATGCAGAGGCTCCTCGCTAGTCAGCAAACCCTCGCCGAGAACGATCTTTGCCCGCTGCATCACAATCCCTCGGTGATGCTTGTTCGCATCCTTCAGGAGCAGGTCTTCGATCAGCTCCGGATGATTCAACTGATAAATATGCCGCCCGAAGATGGTGTAATGCACCAAGTCGCCATAGAGTCGCGCCGATTCACCCATCGACTCAATCGCGTTCTGACGAAACATCCGGCCGGAAAAAAACCGCGACAAAGTCGAAGGCCCTGCAGGATATCCCCCTGACCGCCCAGCGCGAATATCAAGAGCAACTGCGGTCATTCAAGCCTCTGATTTGAGTGTAGATGCACTTAGCCTGGATCGCAGCGCCAAGACGCAAGTGACTTTGATTCGCTAGACAAAAGGACTTTACGGCTTTCTTATCCTCTCCATGATCAACTGATAGAGAAGCTCCATTAGTCTTTCACGCGTATAAAATGAGCCGCATCGCCACTGTCCTGATTCTGCTTGCCGCCGCCGCTCTCGAAGCTGGAGGCGATGCTCTCATTCGTGCAGGCCTTCACACTAACGCAGCGCGGTCTCGTTACCTCATGTTCGGAGCCGCCGCAATCATTCTGTTCGCCTACGGGTGGACGGTCAATGCGCCCCCATGGGAGTTTGGAAGACTGCTCGGCTTGTACGTTGTCTTCTTCTTCGTCATTGCCCAACTTCTTTCCTGGCTTGTCTTCAAACAGCCTCTTTCAGCAACGATCCTCGTCGGTGGGATGTTGATCGTTGCCGGAGGAATAGTCGTCTCTCTCGCAAAGTCATAGCAGGAGCATCTCAAACAATCGCGGAACAAGGTGCGGGAATAGCAAAATTGATCAAGACTACATTCCCTTCAGAATGGAGCCGACAATACCACCAACAACCCCGCCCTCGGCCGCCTGCTGCGCGCGCTCCTTCGGGAGATACTCTTGAATCTGGTGGGCAAGGCGCGAAATAGGTAGGGTCTGCAGCCAAACGCGACCAGGACCAGTTAGTGCCGCAAGAAAGACTCCATCGCCACCAAAGATCATATTCTTGATGCCCGGAACGCGTTGGATCTGAAATGCAACAGTCCCCTGGAAAGCACCCACGTGGCCGGGATGAACACGAAGAGTCTCGCCCGGGGCAAGATCCTTAATAACAACCTCTCCCGATAGCTCAAGCCACGCAATCCCCTGCCCGCTGATCTTTTGCAGTAGAAATCCATCCCCGCCGAAGATACCCGCGCCCAACGACTGCTGAAATCCAACTCCCAACGAGATAGCGGCAGTCGCGCAAAGAAAGCCATGACGATGAACCATATATTCATGCCCCGGGCCAACCTCCACCGGCACGATATGACCAGGAACGCGCGTAGCAAACGCCACCTCGCCCGGCCCTCCTATTGCGCGATATTCCGTCATAAAGAGCGATCCTCCACCCGCCACTCGCGCGATAGCACCGAAGAAGCCTCCACCGCCAGCGTGCTGCGTGTGCGTAGTCATCTGGACAGTCGCTGTCATCCACGAAAGCTCCCCCGCCTCAGAGATGACCGCGTCATCTGCGCCGAGGGCAAACTCTAGAACAGGCATAGTGGTGCCAACAATACGGCTTTGCATATCTTTCTCCCGGATAGATTTAACGCGACAAGTATACGATGCTCAACCTGGCCCACGAGAAAGGCCGGTGCGAAACAATACCTCAAGAATTCGCACTGCAGCTTTCACGCTACCCCTCACATCACCCGAAACCTTGGAGACTCCAGCCACCCGCCTGCGATAGTCGACCGGCATCTCTAGAATTCGCAGCTTCTTCTGCGCTGCACGAATCTGCATCTCCAGATTCCATCCGTAGGTCAGTTCTGACATATGTAACGATTCCAGTGACGTTCTCCGTATCGCTCGAAAAGGCCCCATGTCGGTATAGTGAACGCCCTGAAAAATACGTAGAAGAGTGCCTACCAGGTGAGCAGCGAAGATCTGAGACCCGAGCATGGATCCCGCCTCACGGTTGCCACGAATGCGCGAGCCTATAACAAAATCCGCATCCCCGGACTCTATCGGAGCCACCAGCCGTGGCAGGTCAACGATCACGTCGGAACCATCCCCATCCATGTATACGAGAATCGTACTCGTAGGCAGTGCAGCCTCGCTGCCCGCTTTACAGGCGGCCCCGTAACCGCGAGCCGACCGAATCACACGCGCTCCCGCAGCCTCCGCAACGGCACCGGTCCCATCGCTGCTACCGTTATCCACGACAATGCATTCGGCAATCAGCTGCCACGGCATCTCAGAGACAACGAAACCGATAGATTCAGCTTCATTCAGCGCGGGGATGATGACAGAAATTGGCAGGGGCATAATCAGCAAAAGTTTGTTTAGCGAAGACCGACGTGCACTTCGATCTGCGCCTTCTCCGGATCGGCCGCACGCTGGTCGTAGATCTCGTAGTCAGCCCGAAATGATCGAATCCCTCCCAATTCCACTACCGGCATGGAGCAGATTCGCCCCCATGTCTCCGGAACAATCCGCTTGATCGGCCCTCGCTCCGACGTAACAATAGAGTAGCGGCCACCGGGAATATATTTCGCAACAAAATTCGCGGGAACATTCAGAATGGATGAGACCGGCAGCCCAAGAAGATAGGTGTAGTGGCCGTCAAGACCACCCTCATAGTCCGTGTACAGAGCCGTCAGATTGATGCCGGTCTTATTCGGAATCTTCGACGCAAGATTGTCCCGCAGCAGATTGTGCCAGATCTCGCCGATCTTACCTTTACCGTTTCGTTCAACCGAATTCTGGGTACGGGCTGCTATGCCTACCACGTAAAATCCTGCGTGGCGTTGGATATTCATCGCATCCTCTCTCTGTTTCGCAGGTGCGATTATAAGGGGTCGCCGCAAAGCTGCAAATGCGTGTATCGATCTCAAAGGCTCCAGCGAAGTCCACAATTAGCACAGGCGGGCGGCGGTGCGCTGGTCAGAAGACCCTCGCGAAAACGCTGGTACTCAGCACCGTTCCATATGTCACGAAGGCTTGCCTGCGTGGCATCCCCCAAAGTAAAGCTGTCATAACCCTTCATGCTGAAAGGAGCAATGCAACATGGCAGCACGCGGCCGTTGGCCGTGACATACATCAGCGACCACGGCCGGCGACAGAGAGACCAGGGGCTATCGGACCGCTGCATCTTGATCGACTCACCAGGATCAACAGCACCCGACGCCGAAAACATCACCCCTAACTGGCGCGCAACTGATTCAGCTTCACCAATGAGCGCCTCTTCCCGTTCGGTAGTATGTTCGAACAACGCCGACTCTGCCCGCGCGAGAGAGTGTTCATCCATCGGAACATCAAAAAACACCAGTCGCTGCAAATAAACTTCCATGACGCCGACGGAGTACGCCAGGCGAACGAAGTTCGGAAGCTGATCGACCGTCTCCCGCAGACCTGTCAGCCACAACGACACCCGCGGCTTCGGAGCGTCCAGCTCCCGCTGCAGTCGCGTGAAGTTCTTGACGTTCGCGACGATCTTATCGAAGAAGTCTTTGCCGCGAACCATCTGAAACACCTCTGATTCCGCAGCGTCAAGCGACACCCTAAGCTCGTCAAGACCAGCCTCAATCAAAGCCCGACCGTTTGCCTCCGTCAATAAAGTCCCATTCGTATTGAACAACACATAGATATTTCGGTCTTTCAGATACTTCACACGCTGCGCAATATCTTTCACCAGCATAGGCTCGCCAATGCCATGCAGCACGACACGCGCAATAGTCGGATATTGGTCGATGAGCGATGTGAAAAGCTCCCACGGCATATCCGCCTCGGGCTCCAGATCTTCGTAGGTGCGCGGACAAGTCGTGCATAACAGGTTGCATCGGTTCGTAGTCTCGAGATACAGACAGACGGGCTCCTGAGCCGCGACCGGAGCAAGATGTGCATCAGCCTCCGGCTTCTCGAAGTACCGGCGCATGCGATTCTTCTCCTCCTCAGCCCGCTGCGCCGCCGGGCTAAGACCCTCCTTCTCACGGAGTAGGTCATCGGGAGGAATGATCGGAAGCAATGTACTCATAGGGACTCACTCGTTACCGCCCGTTGCACAAACATAGACCGATGAATCGGCCAACGCTTTAGAGCTAATTGAATTATGAGCGCCGCGAAGACAGAAGCGTAGAGAATTTTGTTTGCGAGAAACATCTTAGGGCCTGGCTCTGCCAACGCAGTCGTGTACAGATAAAAGAAACCAAGCACATACGTCAGAATTGGCAGATTCGGCATCAGCGTAAGAAATGGAATCAACCAGAGGATGTACCAGGCGTAGTGTGGCGAAAAAAGAAACATCAACGTCGCCGCAAGCGCAAAGGCAGGCGGAACAAACGAAGCGACGGCATCAAAATCAAATGGCCTCTGATAGTGGCCCCCTTCAAAACCGGCGACGCGCCAGCACCACCAGATAATTCCTAGGAATACCGCCGCACAAAAGCCAAAATAGGTCGCGGTCGAAATATTGTGAAGACTCGGAATCTGTTGCGCGACCTCAAGCAGAAAATAGCGCGCACCAGTTGCCAGGCCCTCCTCTTTTACATACCCTCCAAGAAACCCGAAGACCAAAAGGCCAACGCTGGAATAAGCCGCATAGCCCAACCCAACCACACCCGCGACCATAGCAGGCATCTTAAAATCCCCGCGGCGATAAAGGGCAGGAAGCAGCACAAGCGGATAAAGTTTCAGCAGAACAGCGACACCGAGAAAAAGCCCCGTCAATACTGGCTGCCTTCGATAGCGAGCCAGCAAAGCCAGCGCGATGAAAGCCATCGCTGCAGAGTCAAGATGGCCCGAGCCGGCAATCTCCCACACAACCACCGGGCACCATGCATAGAGCAACGTCTGCTCGCGCCGGATGCCAAGAGAGCGAAGCAAGCCGACCAGCTCATACATCGTGACCGCTTCAAACAACACCATCACCGCCTTCATGAAGGTGATCGTCGGAGAGATCCACGTAATCAGGTAAAACAGCGCTTGCGCCGCCGGCGGATAGATAGTATGCGCATAGTCGCGTCGGTTGATCTTCTCGAAGATGCTCTCATGCGACCCGCGCAGGAAAGCAAGCGCTGCGTCCCCAGGAACATACCGGTAAGGGCTGATGTGCGCATGCTGCACCACGCCATCCCACACATACCGATAGATGTCGCTCGAAAGATACGGAGCAGCGGGCAATGCAACCAGGCGGCACGCAACTGCAACCAGAAGAATGATTGGAAATGTAAATCTATCAACCGGCTGCGTCAAAACAATGAACGCCGCGCCAAGATAAAGAATGCAAGACCAACCAGACACGCCGGAAAATCCAATGGTGAAGTGATCGTATTCACTGATGAGTTGTCGCGTAAGGAAGAACAACCCCAATCCAATCAGGACCAGAGCAGCATTCGTCTCCCAGGCGCGAGCAACCAACCAGTGCTTGCCAGCAGGAGATTCAATCCGCGTACTGGCGGGTGAGCTTCCAGCCAAGTTGGTAGTGGCGATCATCAACGGTCACTCCCCTGCTCGCTAAGCTCAATGAGGTATGCCCGAGTATATTCGGCACGATATCCGGAGAGCGTAACAAATGGTGGCGGCACGTCCTTAAGCAGTTCAGCGGTTAGCAGAGCGAGTGTCTCGCCATCGTCCACGTCATACCACAGAGGAAGAACAACGACCTCAATACCGGCAGCCTTGGCAGCTGCAACTGTCTCCGCAAAAACTGACGAGGTGCTCCACGCGATATCAGCGAAGAGTTCGGCATGAGCGTGCTTCAAACCAATCAAGTAGTAGCCCCCATCCTGCGATGGCCCAATGACAACGCGATCGCCTGCCTTTTGCAATTCGGCGATCGCCAGCTCGAAGGCGACAGCCGGAACCGTGGGCGAATCGGAGTCAACAAGGCAAACGCTTCCAAAACCGCAAGACAGAAGGTCTTGCACGGTCGCAAGAAGGCGCTCACCGAAACCATCGCCGCGCTGCGGGATCAAAGCAAAATCACTCGGCAGGAGATTATCGAAAAAATCTTCATCGCCCACCGGCGTATAAGAGATCACACCGGCTGCACAACCCGACGAAGCGACCGCGCCAATATTCGCAGCAGTATCTCGGAGAAAACAGGCGTTAAGTCTCGCCGCCTGGTCGAGGGTCAGCGGCGGAGCGAGCCTCGTCTTGACCCTGCCGGGGCGCGGCGCCTTGGCCATCACCGCAAGTGCGCATTCGCTCGCTCGCTTGGCAAGCGGATTCGCCGGATCAAGAATCGTGTAGAACGTCGTAGAAGGAGTCATAACAACGCCTCACATGCGACAGCTTGCGACCGCCCTTCCGGCACACTGTCGCGATCTTTCTCGCAAACAGCATACTGGTACCAACCGTCGTACTGCAGTTCGACCCCTCCCCACGGTTGCGAGTGAATCAACGCCGAAAAATCCGTCGAACTCATCACATCGGCCTGTCTCGGCTCGCGATATTTTCCAGCCGGGCTGCTGCTCAACTTCGAAAGTAGCCACATGCAGCCAAGCGGTATCTGGGTGCGAAAACCAGACGTTGGTTCGGCAATAAAACATCGGCCGCCCGGCCGCAGAATCCGAAAGATCTCGCTCAGCACCGCCTCCCGCTTCGCCACAATCAGAAAAAGTCTCGAAACGATCACGGCATCGATCGAATTCGAAGCATCAGGCAAAGAGTGCGCATCCCCGTGAGTAAAGGTGCAGTTCTGAAGACTTCGCCGGGCCGCCCGGGATTCGGCTCTTGCAAGCAGGCGTCGCGAGAGATCGACGCCGGTTGTGTGAATCTGCGGGTACTCCTCCGAGAGGCGGCATGCATAAAACCCCGGCCCGCAACCAAGCTCAAGGATACGCATACCCGGTGCCGGCCCCTCCGGAGGAAACAGCGCTCGACTGATCTCCGGGGTGTGGTCGCGAAACAGGTACTCACGGCAAAGAGAATAAAACCACGAGCAGCTTTCGAAGAGAGACTCCGGCGGATGCGCAGCGGGATGCGGAACGGTTCGGCCGGACATTTCGCAGTCGCTTGTCTCCACTCTTAGCCCTATCAGAATTTGAACGTGCGCTTCGGTTGAAAAGCCTGGGTTGCAGTGAATCAGATAATAGGCGCTTACTCGTCTGAAATGTTCAACTTTCTGTCACCGCACAGTTTGACGCAAATCTCTAACTAAGGTTACAGAGCAGCCCGCCCCGTAGCCCAGACCACGCAATCGAAAATTATGCGAAATTTGTTGATCGCCAAGACAAAAATCATCGCCGCAGATCCTAACCGCTCCTGCGGAGGACCCTCCGCCAGCCAAAGAAAATCCACCACCGCCTGTCCGCTAAAACCTGGAGCAACGCCGTGGTGGATGTCACATCCTGTGTCTGACACAACTCAATCCGGCTCAAACAACCTAAGCAACGTCGCTCCAGTCGAGTATCACCTTCCCCGAGTTCCCCGAGCGCATCGCCGAAAATCCATCTTCATAGTCCCGCCAGTTCATCCGGTGCGTAACGACACCCGAGATATCCAACCCACTCTGAAGCATCACGGTCATCTTGTACCAGGTCTCATACATCTCCCGCCCGTAGATCCCGCGAATCGTCAGCTGGTTGAACACCACCTGGTTCCAATTAATCGAAATATCCTCCGACGGAATTCCCAACATCGCGATCTTCGCTCCATGGCTCATATTCGCCAGCATGTCGCGAAACGCATTTGGATTACCCGACATCTCCAACCCAACATCGAATCCCTCCTGCATCCGCAACTTCTGCTGAACCTCCTTCAGCGGAGTCGCGCGAGGATCCACCGCAAGCGTCACCCCCACCTTCTCCGCCAACGCCCTGCGATATTCATTCGGATCCGAGATCACCACATGGCGAGCCCCCGCATGCCGAGCCACTGCAGCCGCCATAATCCCAATCGGCCCCGCTCCCGTCACCAGCACATCTTCGCCAAGCACCGGAAACGCCAGCGCCGTATGAACCGCATTGCCCAGCGGATCGAAGATCGCTGCGATCTCATGCGGCACCCCAGCGCTATGAATCCAGATGTTCGACATCGGCAGCACAACAAACTCCGCGAACGCCCCATTACGATTCACGCCCACACCCAGCGTATGAGCGCAAAGATGACGCCGCCCCGCAAGACAGTTCCTGCAGCGCCCACAAACCACGTGGCCCTCTCCACTCACAAGCTGGCCAATCGGAATGTCGGTTACGTTCGAGCCCACGGCCACCACTTCGCCCACGAACTCATGCCCAATCGTCAAACCCTTCTTGATCGTCGAACGAGCCCACGCATCCCACTCGTAGATATGTAGGTCGGTCCCGCAGATACCCGTAGCCAGAACACGAATCTTGACGTCGTTGATGCCCATCTCAGGCTCCGGAACATCTTCGAGCCAAAGGCCGCGTTCTTCGCGGCTTTTTACCAATGCCTTCACGTGGAGAACCTTTCCTGTTGCGTCGTGCACTCAATCGCGGCCCATTTGAAATTGGGCCGCAGTCACCATTCTATTAGCACCGAGCCCGCCGCTACCCAACCACCAACCCCGAGGCTATAAGATGAAGTGATATTCAAAGTTTCACCAGCCTCACAGCGGAATGCCGCTTCATCTGATCAAAGCAAGCGAGACCCATGCTCTTTCCCACCGATGACCTTCGCATTACCTGGACAAAAGTCGTCCTCCCGCCCGTCGCTCTCGAAGAAGAACTCCCCATCACCGAAGCCGCCTCCGCGACTGTCCATAAAGCCCGCACCGAAATCATCAAAATCATCCACGGCGAAGACCCTCGTCTGCTGGTAGTCGTAGGCCCCTGCTCCATCCACGACACCGACGCCGCCCGCGAGTACGCCGACCTCCTCAAAACCGCAATCGCCGAACACTCGCGCGATCTCTGCATCATCATGCGCGTCTACTTCGAAAAACCCCGCACTACCCTCGGCTGGAAGGGTCTCATCAACGACCCGTACCTCGACGAGTCCTTCCAGATCAACGACGGCCTCCGGCAGGCCCGCCATCTCCTCCTCGACCTCGCCGAAATAGGCGTTCCCGCCGGCACCGAATTCCTCGACATGATCTCCCCCCAGTACGTCTCCTCCCTTGTCAGCTGGGGAGCCATCGGCGCCCGCACGACCGAAAGCCAGGTCCACCGCGAACTTGTCTCCGGTCTCTCCTGCCCCGTCGGCTTCAAAAACGGCACGTCCGGCAACGTGCAGATCGCCATCGAAGCCATCCTCTCCGCCGGTCAGGCGCACAACTTCCTCGGCCACACCAAGCATGGCCAGACCGCCATCTTCGTCACCAAGGGGAACCGCGACTGCCACATCATCCTTCGCGGAGGCCGAAACACCACCAACTACGACGCCGCTGCCGTCGAAGAGACCTGCAAGCAAATGGAGAAAGCCGGAATCCTCCCACAGGTCATGATCGACTGCAGCCACGCCAACAGCCACAAAGACCACACTCAACAGTCAGCGGTCGCCCGCAACGTGGCCACCCAGATCGCCGCAGGCGACAAGCGCATCATCGGCGTCATGCTCGAAAGCAACCTCGTCGCAGGCGCGCAAAAACTCGTCCCCGGCCAGCCCCTCGTCTACGGCCAATCCATCACCGACGCCTGCATCGACTGGCCTGAAACCAAAGCCGCCCTCGCCGAACTAGCCGCCGCCGTACGCACCGCTCGCAACTCCTGAGTACCGCCTGCGTTCACTCGCAAGCCAAATTCACTGAGTCGGTCTGCCCTGGGGGAGCACACGAATGATAGCCATCATTCCGCTATCTTCATGCCCCAGGATGTGACAGTGGTACACGAAGTCTCCGATGTCGGGCCCACGGAAGTCCATCCTTAGTTTCACGCTCGGGTAGGATCCACTTCCGCTCCAGAAGGGTACGTTGATCATGTCGCGATACTCCCCTTCGACCGGCTTGCCGTCACGTTCGAGAACAAGAAAATGAATCTGGTGAATATGAAACTCGTGGTTTTCAAGAGCACGGTTCTCAATCGTCCAGTCTTCGACTGACCCCTGGGTCGTAATGATCGCAGGCGGGTTGTCGGGATCGAAAAGCGTTGGTGTCGCTCCATCCACGGTAATGAAAAAATTAGTTGGGCTGTTAGGATCGGTCGGATCGGTGAGCACCTCGGAGAAGTAAAGTTTCCTCTGCTTCACAGGCTTCGCTTCCGACAATCCCTGAAAACGCATATGCAGTGGTGGTGGTGCCGAGACCGCGCCAACAGCAAGCGAAGGATTTTTCGCCGCGTCGCTAACCTTGATCGCCGCGAGCGGCCGTTGCGGGTCGTTATCTCCGTCCGGCCCCGTATCGACATTCAAGGTAAGCAGAGTGGCATTTTTCACACTCTTAGGTGGCGCTCTCAGGATGAACTCAACACGAGCTGCTGGTGCAAGAAGAAAATGCTTCCTGGATAGTGTTCTTCCTCCAGATCTTCCATCCTGCGACCCGGTCGGAACGCCATCAATCGCGACGATCTCAAGGTCTTGCGCTACACCGTCGTACTGGACCTGCAGATCAAGGATCGTGTCTGCCGCCGCGTTTACCACCCGCCAGAACTGCTTCTGCATTGGCTTGGCTGGAATTACTGCGGGTTGGTACTCCGGGTAAACCACCGGGATATAGTTGAGCGAAAGATCCCACGCCGGCACATCATCGGCATTAGGAGCCCCAGGGACCAGGTTGTCTCGAACAATCAGGGTGCGCTCCGGCAATGCTGCCACATCATGATTAATATTTTCAATGCCCTCGACGATGATGGCGCCTGAGGCACCTCCCTGGACCGCTGCCTCGGAGATTCCGTGAACGTGCGGATGATACCAGTAGAGTCCCGGAGGCTCATCAAGAGGAAAATGCACATCGTACTGAAATGTCTCCCCTGCATTGATAAGCGTTTTAATCACTTCATCCTGATGACAGATCGGCGGTGTATTCGTCCCGTGATAGTGAAGATTCGTGGATGTGTCCGTCATGACCATTCCACCGCAGTTTGGAGACGCCTCATGAGACTGCCCTGAGATGCTGAATTCAGGGAGCGTGCTCATGCCCGCCATTGCATGCTTTTGATAAGAAGGCGTAGTAGATGGCGGCAGCGCGTTCTTGAGCTTCACCAGCAACTCATCGCCCGGGCGAACGTGCAGAGTGGGTGACTGGCTTCCGTCCTCGCTCATGAAGCAGTACAAGACATTTCCGTACTGATCGACGCGGGTTTCGTAAGTAAAGCTCACCTGCAAAATTCCATGACTGCTGAATAGATCTTTGGGCTCAACCAAACTACTACCCGCAGGATAACGAGGACAGATTGTACGATTCGAAGTCTCAGACCCTGCAGCATAAGCCCCAGGCACTGAAACAATGGCCGCCAGACACAGTAACGCTACGCTAACAAATAGGCTCTTTCGCTTCATTGTCGGAATCCTCAAAATAATTTGGAACAGCAAGGGCCCGACGATCAGCGATCGTTGTCACCAGAACACAATAAAAAAAGGAATTTACACAGCGAAATTCGAGTGCCAGCAGGACTGGAGCCCGCTGGCACTCGAAGATACTTAAACAAGTTGCTCTATAAAGCGAACCGGCGCTTAACCGCCCCACAGAAACCTACAAGCCCTGTTCCAAGCAAAACCAGCGTACTCGGTTCAGGCACCGCGGGGGCTGGGGGTGTCACAACTACCTGAGACGGAACCAGCGCTTCCTCAAGAGAGAAAAATGTATTTCCTCCGCCAGCAGCAAGCGGCGTAACGAAATCCACCGTCCCAGCCGTTGCAGAGGGATTAATCCCCGAGTAGAAGCTGTCCGGACCACCATAGCCGCTTGTATCTTTCGAGTTGCCGGTAACACCAAAGGTGTCGATGCCATCGCCATCGAAACCGAAGATGTCAGTGTTTGAACTGAGGCTGATCGAGCTTAGAGCACTGGTTGAGTTATTGATGATTCCGATGAGCGTGTCATCAGAGCCATCATAGGTTCCACCGGCAAGCGCAAAGCTCGGTCCAGTCGCTACCGTCGTTCCGCTGTTCGTAACAGTGATGACCAGATCGCAACCGGCGGTTGCGTCGCCAACTGCAGGGCAAAGGGAGGCTGCGTGAAGTGCGCAAGGGACAAAAAGTCCAACCGCAGCCACGGCGGCGATTTGCAAAATCTTCATAGTGATTCTCCTAATATGCGATTTTTGAAGCCGGGGCCTACGTGCATTGGAGACACATCAAGATCGTTCTAATTGATGGGGAGTTCGCTCGAGCGCTAAGTTGAGGAGCAACCACAGTTATGCAAGTTAATCACCAAAGTCGCGTGCTCAAAATAAAAGAGATTTTGCACGGTAATTCTGCGAATATGCAAGACCTTGCATCTCTACCAGGGGGGATCTGCTCACTGATACGGGAAATACCTTGCTCAAACCCAATCGAAAACGCCTTCGTCACTAAATCGAAGGTGCAGCCGCCATCCCTCCGCGTCGCTCAGCTTAGGATCAGTTTCACGATCAAACAAGATCAGGTACCCTCGTTAAAATCATGTGCTCTTCCCAAATGAATCTCTCAGCCCTCGTAATCCTGACCGCCCTCGCCACCTCCCTCCCCGCGCAACAGCCAGCGGCTCCAAAACACCAGGACACAGAAGTCTATGAGCCGGTGCCCCCAATCGTCACACCCGGCGCCACTGACGCCGCCCCTCCCTCCGACGCAATCGTCTTATTCGACGGTAAAAATCTCGACCAATGGGTCTCCACCAAAGACAAGTCCCCCGCCAAATGGACTGTAGCCGACGGCATACTCACCGTCAGCAAAGCCCCAGGCACTGGCAACATCGAGACCAAACAAGCCTTCAAGAACTACCAGCTCCACATCGAGTGGAGAATCCCCGAAAACATCACCGGCACCGATCAGGCACGCGGCAACAGCGGCGTCTTTCTCGCCTCCACCGGCCCCGGCGACGACGGATACGAGCTCCAGGTCCTCGACTCCTACAACAACAAGACCTACGTCAACGGTCAGGCCGGAAGCATCTACAAGCAAGGCATCCCACTCGCGAACCCAAACCGCAAACCCGGCGAATGGCAGACCTACAACGTGATCTGGACCGCACCAACCTTCAACTCAGACGGCACCCTCAAGACTCCCGCCTATGCCACAGTCTTCTTCAACGGCGTCCTGGTCCAAAATCACTTCGAGCTAAAAGGCCAGACGCTCTACATAGGTCAGCCCTTCTACAAACCGTACGACACGGCCCCAATCAAGCTCCAGGCCCACGGAGACAAGAGCGAACCCATCAGCTTCCGCAACATCTGGGTCCGCGAAATCAAGTAGCAATCAGCCCGCAGCGATCCCTCACATCGCCCCGGAGATCACAAGCGCGAACAGGCATTGACGCGACGCCACGCCGACCGAACACCCAGGCCAGCCAAGCACATGCCTCGGGACAGCTCCCTCTGCTAGCATTAACTCTTGGCCTTTATGACGAATAGCACTAGCACCACCGAAGCCCCCATCCGCGTCCGCATCGCTCCTTCCCCCACCGGCGACCCCCACGTAGGCACCGCCTACATCGGCCTCATCAACTACCTCTACGCCCGCCAGCGCAACGGAAAATTCGTCCTCCGCATCGAGGACACCGACCGCGCCCGCTTCGTCGCCACCTCCGAGCAGGAGATCTTCAACTCCCTCCGCTGGCTCGGCCTCACATGGGACGAAGGCCCCGACCTCGGCGGCCCCTACGGCCCCTATCGCCAGTCCGAGCGCACCGAAATCTACCGCGAGCACGTCGAGCTCCTCCTCACCAACGGCACCGCCTACCGCTCCTTCGAAACTCCCGAAGAGCTCGAAGCCCTCCGCCAGCGACAGATCGCGGCCAAGCTCCCCCCACGCTACGACGGCGCCCACCGCGAACTCTCACAGGCACAAATCGACGCCTACCTCGCCGAAGGCCGCGCCTACACCGTCCGCCTCAAAGTCCCCGCCGGCGACCCCGCCTTCACCGAGTTCCGCGACGAACTCCGCGGCGTCATCCGCTTCGAGCACTCCAACGTCGACGACCAGGTCCTCATGAAGTCCGACGGCTTCCCCACCTACCACCTCGCCAACGTCGTCGACGACCACCTCATGCGCATCACCGACGTCATCCGCGCCGAAGAGTGGATCTCCTCCACCCCCAAGCACGTCCTGCTATACAAAGCCTTCGGCTGGGAGATCCCCCGCTTCTGGCACATGCCTCTCCTGCGCAATCTCGACAAATCCAAAATCTCCAAGCGCAAAAATCCCGTCTCCCTCATCTACTACCGCCAGGCCGGCTTTCTCCCCGAAGCCATGATCAACTTCCTGGGCCTCATGGGCGGCGGCATGCCCGCGCCCACCACTGAATCCACGCTCGCGCAGCCCGCCGCCAAGCAAAGCGAGACCGACATCTTCACCCTTCCCGACATGGTCGCCCGCTTCGACGTCAAAAACATTCGCCTCGGCGGCCCCGTCTTCGACCTCACCAAACTAAAGTGGCTCAACGGCGAATACATTCGCGCCCTCACCCCCGAGTCCTTCTACGCAGCCCTGCGCGAAACCATCCTCAGCGACGCGTACCTGCAACAAATAGCCCCACTAGTCCAAACCCGCATCGAAACCCTCGGCGAGTTCGGCAACCTCACCCACTTCCTCTTCGCCGACGACATCATGCCGCCAGCCGAAGTCTTCGTCCCCAAAAAAAGCACCCCCGAAGAAACCCTGGCCTTCGCCGCCGAGCAGCTCACCGTCCTAGAAGCCACCGACTGGACCCACGAAGCCCTCGAGCCCGCCCTAAAAAAACTAGGCGAAGAAAAGCAGTGGTCGGTCAAAGAAAACTTCATGCTCCTCCGCGCGATCCTAACCGGCAGCACCATGTCCCCGCCACTCCTCGAAAGCATGGTAGTCTTCGGCAAATCCCGCACCCTCGACCGCGTCCGCCGCTTCCTCGAAACCCAAAAGAAGTTAGCTCAGACGAAAAAGTAGCGACAGGTCGTACATCCCGCCAGGAGTCGCAACTTCGATTCTTGATTTAAAGCCCTTCCCTAAATTCGGGAATAAAACACAAGCGCGATTGTTGTATAGACACGAGTGTTCGTCGTGCTGTTCACACCATGCCTGATGCTGGTTTGAAACGACAATCATACTCGCACAAGATCGCGCTTGAACGAGGGCTATACATTGACATCGATTGCGACATCTGCCTCCACACTGGATTCCTATTCCCCTGTCGGCACAGAAGAAGAGCTTGCTGGACCTCCCCATGCCGTGGCCCCCGTCCAACGGGCAGAACGCATCTCCAGCGTCGACACATTACGCGGATTCGCTCTGCTCGGCATCCTTATCCTGAACATCGACGACTTTGGGGGACCGATGTTTTTTCACGACATCCCTCCGAACCCTGCATTCACAGGCCCTCACGCGCACCTCAACCTCATCGTCCTATTCATCAAATGGATGTTCTTTGAAGGAAAGATGCGCTTCTTGTTCTCCATGCTCTTCGGTGCAGGCGTCGTTCTGTTGACAGACCGCGCCGAACGCCGTGGAGCAGCCGATAAAGTGGCTGACGTCTACCTTCGCCGTAATATGTGGCTGGTTGTTCTCGGACTGATTCACGGCACCTTTATTTGGAACGGAGATATTCTCCTCCAGTATGGCTCGGCCGCGCTTCTTTTCCTCTATCCCTGTCGAAAGCTCAAGCCCAAAACTCTCTTCACCGCCGGCTCTTTACTCCTCCTCGTCTTCTGGACCTACGGAGTGCTGCAGTTCACAGGTGTGGCGCAGGCATTCAGGTTGAGCAGCAAAGCTGCCACCGTCATTGCCGCCCAAAACGCAGGACATCCACTCACGCCCGAACAGAAAAAGGTAGAGCAGCAGTGGAATGAGATGGTCAAAAAACACGAAGTGACAAAGCAGAAAATTGACGAAGAGATAGCCGATGCGCACGTCAGTTATCTCAATCACCTGCTCGATGAAGGCTTCAACTACGAGAAGAGCTTTGCCTCGCGAAGTCCATTTTTCACCCTGCCTGAAAGTGTGGGAGCCATGTTGATCGGCATGGGACTCTACAAAACCGGCTTCCTTCTCGCAGAACTCTCCTACGGCACCTATCTCTGGACAGCCCTGCTTGGCTTTCTCGTCTCGATCCCCATTTACATCATAGGAATCTGGAAGGCATATGAAAGCGGATTCTTCTTCTTGACGATCTATAAATGGGTCTACCTTCCGTATCCGTTAACGGAGTTGGCTGGTGGACTCGCAGTCACGGCCGCGCTCATTATCATCATCAAGAGCCACGCCTTCCATCGACTGCTGCGCCCGATAGCGGCCGTTGGGCAGACCGCACTCAGCAACTATCTCCTGACCTCTGTCTTGTGCCAGTTCGTCTTTCTCTGGGGGCCGTGGAAGCTCTTCGGAAAACTCGATTACTACCAGGTCAACTATGTGCTACTCAGTGTCTGGGTCATAAATCTAACCCTCAGCACCCTCTGGCTCCGGGCCTTCGAGTTTGGGCCGGTAGAGTGGCTTTGGCGCTCCGCCACCTACTGGAAGCTCCAGCCCATGTTGAAAAAGGCCATTTAATTACACCGCAAGTCATTGGACATCACATCCTCCAGGCTGCGAATCCCGCAGCCTAAACCCCAAACTGCCGCAGATGATGATCCAGATGCTTATACATCCAAGCCGACCACTCATCCGGCGTAAGCCGCCCAAAGAAGCTATGCGGATGGTCAGTACATCCACCCGGCCCACTCGCAACAAAGCGGTCGACTAACCCGCAAAGCCGCTCCCGCCCACGCACAAAATCCGTTTCGTCTTCCACCTTAAGCCCCGGCACAGTCGGCGAATTCCTGCGCATCGGCTCACTTTCCACAAACGCTTTCGGTTTTATGATTGGCCCAAGTATCCGCCCAATCAGCAATCGCGGCGGACGCCGATCCCCCAGCGCCAACTCCATTCCCCTTGCGCAATGCTCCATCGCCTGCGCCGCATTCATCTTGCCCCACTGCCGCGCACTATCGGCTCTCAGCACAGCCATCCGCCCCTTCACCGTCGTCGCTTCAAAAAGGTTCTTCATGCAAAACGACTCCTCTCGAAGCACTCACCTCTGCCCGACTACTTCGCCGCACCTGCAATATCCGCCCAATAACTTCCCCTCGCAGTAATCGCCATACCCGAATAATCCGGCAACTTTAAGCTGAGCGCATGCAGCCCCGGATGCGGCGACTGCGGCTGAAAACTCAAAATATATCGATTCGGAATATGGTTTGAAATCACCACAAGATCGCGCTCAAGGTACTTCGGATCAGACATGTTGAAATATTCCCCGCCCGTCAGATGAGCCACCGTCTCAGGCACGTTCTGCTTCAAACCATCCGTCGCCACAATCGCCGCCATCTTCGCCAACGCCAACGGAGGAGCAAGCTGCGTCATGCAGTCATACAACTGCACCGCCTTGTTCTGCGAAGCATCCGGATCAGGCTTCGGATCCTTCGCCATGCATCCGCCGGGAGGATTAGGGTGATGATTCTCGAGCGATAACAAGTTCCCATGCGGCTTCCCCGGCTGCGTCGGAAGCTCCCTCGCCGCATAGTGCGCCGCCTCGGACTTCCCCGTCGAAAAGCCGATGCTGTAGATCGTCGTATTCGTATCGCTGACCGCCCGCAGCGCCTCGTCGAGCGTCGTAGTGCTCCCCCGGTCGAGCGTCTCGCTGATCAGCAGAATAGCCCGGCGATATCCCACCGGCTGCTTACGAAGCAGATCGACGGAGAACGCCAAACTATCAAGAATTGCAGCCCCGTTATCTCCCAGCCCAACATCATGAATCGCCAAAGGCGACGCACAATGCTCCAGATGATGTTGCCGAGTGCAATCGGGCCGCAGGCTCTCGATCGCGTCCGCAGCCACATCAATCTTTGGCGTGAAATCTTGGAGCAGCGTCGGTTGACTGTCGAACGTGACAACGGCAACCCGATGCGGAACATTCCCCACAATCGACCCCAGCATCGGCCCCAATCCAGGAGCCAGAGAATCGTACTTGTTGAACACACGAGCACCAGCGCCGCCAGTCTCAATCACAACCACAAGAGCAAGTGGCTCGCCCCCGGTATCCTCCTCCAAAGTCAGCTTTTGCGGAACCCCATCATCAGTGAGCTGAAAGTCGCCAGCCGTAAGCGTAAAGACCAGCTTTCCGTCCTTGCTGCGAACGAGAGCGGGAACCTGCACCAGTGTCGAATAGGTATTCAACGCCGGCTCTTCCGGCACATGAGCAGCGGCAGACTGTGCGAACCCGACCGACGTCCAGCCAAACAAAACAAGGCACACCACCAACGAAAAGACGAGACATCGCCAGACGGCACCCCGCTGTGTATTACCCTGCATGCTGAACAGTATGAATACAGCGGACCAACTCAGGCAACTCGAAGAACGTCTCGTAGACCCAGCCGTAAGGCGAAATCCGGCACTCGTAGCCCCACTCCTCGCCGACGACTTCCTCGAATTCGGCGCCTCCGGACGAGTCTTCGACAAAGCTTCCATCCTCGAAGACCTGCAGAACGAAGCAACCCGCCCAGCCTCCTTCCTCACCGACTTCGCCATACGAGAGCTATCCCCAACCATCATCCTCGCGACCTACCGCGCAACCCGACTCAACGCCGACGGAGAGCCCATCGGCCAGTCACGCCGCAGCTCCATCTGGGCGCACGTCAACGGCCAATGGCAGATAACCTTCCATCAAGGCACCCCAATCCCACCCTCACAGAACCCAACTGACCCTACCCAAAAATAAATCTCAAAACCGTGACGTATTTTTCGCCCCTCAAAAACACGTTGCTACCGCACCACGTTACGACCACACTTCTCCACGATCATCACCACAAAACACCACCGCCAAGACACCACATTTTCCAAAAACACCCCCAAAAACACCAACAAAACAGCAAAAAGCCCTGGCTCTCACCAGGGCAAATATTTTTGCAAAACTCAATTTTCAACCAGCCTTGAACATCTGCTTAATCCCCCGCAGCGCCTGTCGCGTCCGCTCCTCATTCTCAATCAGCGAAAACCGCACATGCCCATCCCCATGCTCGCCAAAACCCACGCCAGGACTCACCGCGACCTTAGCCTCCAGCATCAGCTTCTTCGAAAACTCAACAGATCCAAGCCCTTTGTACTGTTCCGGAATCTTCGCCCACGCAAACATCGTAGCCTTCGGCAACTCCACCGGCCATCCAAGCTTATTCAGCCCCGGCACCAAAACATCCCGCCGTTCCTTATAAATATCGCGAATCTCCGCCACACACTCCTGAGGTCCATCAAGCGCACAGATCGCCGCCACCTGAATTGGCGTAAAAGTCCCATAGTCAAAATAGCTCTTGATGCGCCCCAAAGCCGCGACCAGCTTGGTGTTTCCCACCATGAAGCCCACCCGCCAACCGGGCATATTGTAACTTTTTGAGAGCGTAAAGAACTCAACCGCAATATCCTTCGCACCCGCCACTTCAAGTATGCTCGGCGCCCGATACCCGTCAAACACAATATCCGCATAAGCAAGGTCGTGAATGATATAGATCCCTAACTCCTTGCACAACGCCACAAGTCGCTCGAAAAACGAAAGCTCTACACACTGCGCCGTAGGGTTCGAAGGAAAGTTCAAAATCAAGAGCTTCGGCCGCGGCGACATACGCGGCAGATCATGCTCCAACTCCTCTAGCAGTGCCTCCGCAGTCCCACCTCGCATCGGAATACTCTGCACCTTCGATCCCGCAATCACAGGCCCGAAGATATGAATCGGATAGCTGGGATTCGGCACCGCGACGGTATCCTCATCATCCAGCACCGCCAGACAAAGATGCGCGATCCCCTCCTTCGAACCGATCGTAACAATCGCTTCAGTCTCAGGATCGAGATCCACGTCATAACGCCGCTTGTACCAGTTGCAAATTGCTCGACGAAGGCGAGGCACACCACGCGACAACGAGTAGCGATGCGTAGCCGTACGCTGCGCCGCTTCAATCAGCTTGTCGACGATGTGTTTCGGCGTCGCACCATCGGGATTTCCCATCCCGAAATCAATGATGTCCTCGCCGCGTTTACGCGCCGCAGCTTTCAGCTCACTTGTGATGTTGAATACATACGCCGGCAGCCGTGTCAGCCTTCGAAATTCTTCCATTCCCGTCCGCCCGCTCCTGTCTATCCTGTTTCTCCATGATGCCACCACTCCACGAGAAAAACAGGCCGACGTACCGAGCCTACCAACAGAAACTTGTCTACTTCGCCCTAAATATCACCTGAACCGGCAGACTCTTCGGCGGATAGCACGCCGCATGATCGCAAGCCTGATAGCGCAGTGTTCCATCCACGCTATGCGGTCCCGCCTCAGCCACCACAGGCAGCTTTACCGTAAACGCACCCGTATAAACATCAAGCTTCTCGGTCGGGTCAAAGCTAAAGCTATACGAAGTGCCGGAGGGATATTCCACTGCATCAGCTTTCACCCCCGCTGCCGGCTGCAGCTCAATCCGCGTCGGAATTAAAAGCTCCGACTTTGGAGTGTGAGAGTTGACATGGTAGCCATCCAACACCCGAAAATGCAGCTCCAACACGCTTCGCTTCCCTGCTGCCACGTTCTGCGGCTCCGCCCCGTAGACAATATACGACTTCGGCTTCACCGCTGGAGCATCAAGAGTCCCGACCTGCTGCGCAACCAACGTAACCGGCAGCGCGGCGATCAGGGATCCCGCGAAGAACGTCGTCAACAACCTCACTGCCCACCTGCCGCCGGCATCGCTCCCGAAGCAACAATCTTCTTGATATGCGCCTCGATCTCATCTTTGCTGCCAAGACCAGCCGTCTCCTCGACGATCACACCATTCTTGTCGACATAGAACGACATCGGCAAATAATCCATCCCATCCGGCCCACCGTATGCCTTCTGGATCTTTCCATCAGTCAGCAAAATCGGATAGGTCACACCAGTCTTCTGCGCAACTTTGGCAATCGCGTCCTTACCCGCATCCACATCATCAGCAAGCCCAAGTATCTCAAGACCCTGCGCCGAGTACTGCTTGCGGAACTCCTCAAACCAAGGCATCTCCACCTTGCATGGCCCACACCACGTCGCCCAAAAGTTCACAAGAACCGGCCGGCCCTTGTAATCGCTCAGCGAAACCTTCTTACCATCCAGGGTCGCAAGCGTGAAACCGGGAGCCACCTTCCCACGCATCTGCATCGCTTCCGCTTCAGGCGACTGCGAGTCCGCCTGCGCCGCCGCAGCTCCCCCTTTATCAGGCGTCAGAACCACATGGTTCTCCTGCGCCTGCTGCATCGCAATCCGCCGTTCGCGCAGATTATGCCATCCCGCCCATAACAGCAGCGCAATCCCAACAACCATCACTCCAAAAACCAATCCACTCCGCTTCACGTCAGAAATCCTTTCGGCACCATTCCCGCCACATCCACCCTCTCAGTTTAGACGCAAAGCTCCTCTAAACGGTGCAACGACAATATTCTCCGTAACTTGCACGCCGCCATCCCATACCTCTGCTAGCATCGACATGGTTCGGCCACTATGTCCAGCAAATCCCCTATCCCTCCCGCCTCACCGCGTCCGTCTGAGTTCGTCCGCATCGAGGCCGCAGCCCTCAACGAACTCGCCCTTCGCCTCGACACCACGATGCTCGCCCCATTCAGCCGAGCAACCGAACATCTCCTTCAAGCCACAACTGCTCAAAATCGCATCATCATCACTGGCATTGGAAAGAGCGGCATCATCGCCCGCAAAATCGCCGCCACACTGCGTTCCACCGGAACGCCGGCTCACTTCCTACACGCGGCCGAGGCCATCCATGGTGACCTCGGCATGCTCGCCCCCAAGGGCATCGTCATCGCCCTCTCCTACAGCGGTGAAACAGAAGAACTCCTGCGCCTTATTCCAACCCTCAAGCGCCTCGAAGCCACACTCATCGCCATCTGCGGCTGCAACACATCCACGCTCGCGCAGGCAAGCAGCATCTTCCTCGACGCCAGCGTCTCCGCCGAAGCCTGCACCCTGAACCTCGCACCCACCGCCTCCACTACCGTCATGCTCGCGCTTGGCGACGCGCTAGCCCTCGAGGTAAGCCGCCTCCGGGGCTGGAAACCTGAAGACTTCGCTGACTTGCACCCAGGAGGCCGCATCGGCAGGCGCCTCGCCCGCGTCAGAGAGCTGATGCACACAGGCGACGCTCTCCCTCAAGTGGCTCCCGCCACGCCCATGCCGCAGGTCATCTACGAGATGTCCCGCAAAAAACTCGGCATGACCACCGTCCTCAAAGAGGGTCATCTCGCGGGCATGATCTCCGACGGAGACCTCCGCCGCCTCCTCGAACGCGATGGCTCCCACGCCCTCGAACACACCGCCGCCGAAATCATGAACTTCCATCCTCAAACGATCGAAGGCAACGCCCTGGCCTCGTCAGCGCTGGCCCTAATGGAAGACAAGAAAATAACCTCCCTTATCGTCGTCGCCCCAGGCGGTCACGTAGAGGGCGTCGTTCATCTCCACGACCTCTGGACGCTGCAACTCAGCTAACGAATCGGCCCGCACAACCGCCTACATCCGATAGTCTCGACTCAACCCAGACTGCCCTGTCGACGCCCCATTACTCTTCACGGCCTGCGTAGCATGCGGCATTATGCCACCCAGTAACTCATTTGCGAGGACGATCAGACGCTCAGGATTCGGGGGACAGATCGCGTCAAACTTTGCATCCTGCACCGGAAGCTCAGATCCCAACTCCGACAGAACCATCAGAATCTTCGTCGCTTTACAACACGCACGAATCTCGTCCGCGATGGACTCAGCATCATTCTCGGATAACAACGAATGACAGAGCACCAGGAGATCCGGCCTCTCGCTCTTCACCATTCCGACTGTCTTCGCGCCTAGGCAGGAGATGACGTCAGCGCCGGTCTTCGCCAGCACAGCAGCCCGTGTGCCCAGCAAATGAATGTCTTGTCCTGCCACAAGAATCTTCGGCATAGTAGTCTCCCAGACCAGTCTCTTCGAAAGGTTTGAACAGATCAAAACGTCTGTTGATATATTCAATCGCCGGCCGAGCGTATCAGAACAAAAAGACTTTTTCAGTCTCCTAATCGACATAACTCAATTCATCAACATCTTTTTTGATAATTATTCGATCGTATGAAGAAGTGACAATGCTGTAGCACTCACACGCTTTTTTGATCAGTGCTGGACGATCCAAAATGTTGATCTTTCCACGGCTATACCCAATGAATCCAGCCCTCTGAAGATCCCCCGCCGCAACCGTCACCGTCGACCGCTGCACCCCAAGCATCTGTGCCAGAAACTCTTGGGTCAGGTTCAGCGAATCCGACTCCATCCGGTCGGCCGAACTCAACAGCCATCGCGCCAGCCGTTCGTCTACCTCATGCATCCTGTTGCAAAGCACCGATTGACTCGCCTGGACCAACTGCAGGTAAGCGAACGAATGCACCAGCCGCTGGAATTCTCCACCCTTCAAAAACTGATCCCTCACGATAGAGGACCGGATTCGCAACCCCTCGCCCACCCCCTGCATCAGCACCGAGTGCGACATCTGCGGCTGATCCAGAAGTGCCGGCAACCCCGCGAATCCCTCGCGTCCGATCAACCCGACCTCCACGGATTCGCCCTTCTCAGTAAGCGCATCCGTCGAGATCAGCCCACTATTCAAAAAATAAACAAACTCGATCGGCTCATTCGGCTCGGAGAGTCGGGTCTCCAGCGGTAGCTCCACAGGCACAAGGAATCTCGCCAACGCCTCATACTCGGCATCCGGCAGCTGGGCCAGTATGAGATTCCTTGGTCGCGGCTGTAGCTCTTGCATAGTCTGGTTGTTCCGCACCTCTATCGTCCTTTGCACAAGAGTCACCTCTCTGGCTGCAAAGACGAGTTGCCCACATGTTGCAGGAGGCGGGTAGATGCGCTTGTTTGCACTCTACGCTTTATCAAAGTAGAAAGTCTGTCGCATGAACGACATAGCAGGCCGCAATCTTGACCTAACTCCATTGCATGCTCCATCGGCGAGAACAAATCTCATCGCAAAAATAAATATCGACCACCGGTTTAGAATGAGAACTCATCCTCAAACGCCCACGCAGACCCACCGCGATGGGCCGGAAAGTACCTTTTTTGACAATGCATCGCTGGTCACAACTTTTTATCCCCACCCTCCGCGAAGCACCCGCAGACGCCGAAGTCGCCAGCCACAAGCTCCTCCTCCGCGCCGGCTACATCCGCCAACTCGGCGCCGGCATCTACAGTTATCTGTTCCTCGGCAACCGCTCCATCAATAAAATCATCGCCATCGTCCGGGAGGAGATGAACCGCATCGGCCAGGAGTTCCTCCTTCCCACCCTCCATCCCCGCGAGCTATGGGAGGAGTCCGGCCGCTGGGCCGTCATGGGCGAAAACATGTTTCGCCTCAAGGACCGCAAAGGCGCCGACCTCTGCCTCGGCATGACCCACGAAGAGGTCATGACCTCCATCGCCCGAAACGAACTCCGCAGCTACAAGCAGCTTCCCCAGATCTGGTACCAGATCCAGACCAAGTTCCGTGACGAGCCCCGCCCCAAATCCGGCCTCCTCCGTGTCCGCCAGTTCATCATGAAGGACTCTTACTCCTTCGACATTGACGATGCTGGCCTCGACGTCTCTTACAACAAGCACGATGTAGCCTACCGCCGCATCTTCACCCGCTGTGGCCTTCAGTTCGTCTCGGTCGACGCCGACTCCGGCGCCATGGGCGGCTCCGCCTCCCAGGAGTTCATGGTCTACACCGAAGCAGGTGAAGACCTCATCGCCAGCAGCCCCTCGGGCTACGCCGCCAACATTGAAAAGGCCACCGCTCAGCTTGCCCTCGTCGAAAGCCTCGCCCCCACCGGCGACGGCCTCCCCGAGCTGGTTCATACTCCCGGCCACCGGACCATCGATGAAGTTGGCGCCTTCCTCAACGTGGCTCCCGTCCACCAAATTAAAACCATGGCCTACATGGTCGAACTCCCTGAAGCCGACCACGCCAAACTCGGCAAACTCCGCCCGGTAGTCGTCTTCCTGCGCGGCGACCACTCCCTCAACGAAGCAAAGCTTCTCGCCATCGCAGGCGGCGAACTTCGCCCCATGGTCGCAGAAGAGATCGAAGCCACCTTCAAAGCCCCGGCCGGTTACCTCGGGCCTATCGGCCTTGAAGCGGCCCCGCATCCGAAGAAACCCGGCACCCTCATCATCCTCGACAAAGCTCTCGAAGGCCGCACCAACCTCATCGCCGGAGCCAACAAGGAGGAGTATCACCTCCGCAACGTCACGCCCACGCGCGACTTCAAGCCAACCCTCGTCGCCGACGTTCGCAACATCGTCGAAGGCGAACTCGATCCCATCGGCGGCCAACCCATGCGTCTCGGCAAAGCCGTCGAAGTCGGCCACATCTTCAAGCTGGGCCGCAAGTACACCCAGTCCATGGGATCCTCCGTCCTAAATCGTGATGGCAAAGAGGTCACCCCCATCATGGGCTGCTACGGAATCGGCATCGAGCGCATCCTCACCGCCGCCATCGAAACCTCAGCTGCCGCCAACCAGGGGACAGCCTACGCTCTCCACCCCTCCATCGCCCCCTTCCAGGTCGTCGTCACCATCACCAACATTGGCGACGAGGCTCTCCTTGCCGCCGGAGAAAAAATCGCCGCAAACCTCGAAGCCGCAGGCGTAGACGTCCTCCTCGACGACCGCGACGAACGCGCCGGCGTCAAGTTCAAAGACGCCGATCTCGTCGGAATCCCCTATCGAATCAATATTGGTCGCGGAGTCGTCGAGGGCAAGGTAGAATTTCTCGATCGTCTTCGAAGCATCACCGAAGAGGTCGCGATCAACGAGGTCAGCGCAAAGGTATCCAGCCAGATTATCTCCACTCTGCACAACTCGCTCTCCGCAGCTGGCCTCTAAACGTCTAACGAAAGAGTCTCTTGCCAGTCAAACTCAAATACGGCAGTAACGCGCGCACCGGCACAAAACCTCTCGCTCTCGAGTCGCGTCTTCTACGCATCGCGCTCATAACGTTGTTCGCAATCCTCGTTGTAGGCTGCTCGGTCTTCACCTACTTCTACTACCACTACCAGCACGTGGTCGACGACCGCATCCGCTCGGGCCCGATCTTCGCCAGCGTCTCGCAGATCTACGCCGCACCGCGCGAGGTCCGCGCAGGACAGAAGCTCTCAGCAGCCATGATCGCTGCGGATCTCCGCCAGGCTGGATACAACACCAACACCCAGCTCGGTACCTACCAGCTTAACGCGGACAACATCTTCATCAAGCCGGGCCCCGAGAGCTACCACAACACCGACGGCGCCACCATCAACACCGCCGACGGCGTCGTCCAAAGCATCACCGCCGAAAACGGGGTCACCCTTAGCGCCTACGAGCTCGAACCCCAGCTCATCACGGCCCTCTCAGAAGACAACAACCGCACCAAGCGCCGCCTCGTCTCCTACAACGAAATCCCGCCGCGCATGGTCCAGGCCGTCACCGCCATTGAAGATCGCGATTTCTTCAATCACGGCGGCATCAACTACATGCGCATCGCAAAGTGCGCTTTCTCTGACCTCGTTACCCACCATCGCACCTGCGGCGGCTCCACCCTCACCCAGCAACTGGCAAAAAATCTCTTCCTCTCGCCGGAAAAGCGCATCAAGCGCAAGATGATCGAGATCCTCATCACCTTTCAACTCGAAAATCGCTTCAACAAAAAGCAGATCTTCGAGATGTATGCCAATGAGATCAACCTCGGCCAACGCGGCAGCTACGCCATCAATGGCTTCGGCGAAGCCGCTCAGACCTTCTTCGGCAAACCGCTCCAACAACTCGACCTCGCCGAGTGCGCCCTCCTCGCCGGCACCATCCAGTCCCCCACCCGTCTTAATCCCTACCGCCATCCCGAACGCGCCATGGCACGGCGCAACGTTGTCCTCGACTCCATGGTCGAAACCGGAGCCATCACCGCCAGCGAAGCCGAACGCGCCAAAGCCGAACCCCTTCGCCTAGCTCCTCCTAACATCGACGCGAGCGAGGCTCCCTATTTCGTCGACCTCGTCCACGACCAGCTCGTCAAACGCATCGGCGACCAGGACCTCGCCCACCAGAGTCTCCGCATCTACACCTCGCTCGACCCCGAACTTCAACGCGCCGCCTCCGAAGCCATCGAAATAGGAATGAAGAAGGTCGACGAGTTAGTACTCAAGCAACACAACACGCCAAAGGGCGAAGCACCCGGCCCCATAACGTATCCTCAGGTCTCGCTCATAGCTCTGAATCCCCATACTGGGCAGATACTCGCGCTCGTCGGGGGACGCAACTACGGTCTGTCCCAACTGAATCACGCCGTCTCCCAGCGCCCCACCGGCTCCATCTTCAAGCCTTTCGTCTACGCCGCTGCCTATAACAGCTCCCTCAATGGCCTGTCCCTCAGTAATGAGAACGGTGGCAGTGGAGTCTTCACGGCTCTCACTCAGCTCAACGATGAAGAAACCACCTTCACCTACGACAATGGCCGCCAGACTTACACCCCGAAGAACAAGATCAGCGGCTATAAAGGCGACGTTACCGCTGCGTACGCTCTCGCTCACTCACTCAACGCGGCCACAGTTGAACTGGCCCAAATGGTCGGCTTCGACAATGTCGCCGCACTCGCCCGCTCTGCCGGAATTACGAATGCGCGCGGCACTCCATCTGTGGCCATCGGCACCTACAATGCCACACCGATCGATATGGCTGGCGCCTACACCATTTTCGCCAACAACGGCGTCCACCTCACTCCCTGGATGCTTGCCTCTGTCCGCAACGCCAGTGGCGATGTCGTCTCCGATTTCTCTCCCGAGGCCAAGCAGGTCATGGATCCTCGAGCGGCCTACCTAACCCAATCCCTGCTCGAAGGCGTCATGAACTACGGCACCGCCGCCGCAGCCCGCGGGCATGGTTTCACCGCACCAGCAGCCGGTAAAACTGGCACCAGCCACGATGCATGGTTCGCCGGATACACGTCCAACCTCATCTGCATCGTCTGGGTCGGAAACGACGACTACACCGACATCAAGCTCGAAGGTGCACACGCTGCTGAACCCATCTGGACCGAGTTCATGAAGCGCGCCATCCTGCTTCCTCAATACTCCGACGTCAAAGCGTTCATCCCACCCGCTGGCATCACGACCGCGCGCATCGATAAAACCTCCAACCTCCTCGCCGACGCCAGCTGCCCCAGCAACATTCTCTACGCAGCCTTCCTCGACGGCACCGCACCCACCAACACCTGCAGCCAGATGAGCGAAAGCCCACAAAATTTCATCCAGAAGATCCTCGGCCTCGGCGGCAGATCCGCTCCTGACACCACACTACCCACAACGCCCGCGCCCATCGTTCGCGTCAATCCCAACACACCCCCAGACGGCAACGCCCCCGACTCAACTCAACCCGCCGCAACCCCCAAGAAGAAAAACTTCTTCCAGAAGATCTTCGGCGGCGGCAAAGACAAAGACGGCAAAGACAAACAACAACCGCAACAACAGACCTCACCGCCCCCTCAGTAGATCGATCGAGTCGTAATTCGCGTACATAGTCGCGACGCTAACACCCAATCTTCCCCCGCCGCACCACCGTCACCCTCCCCACCGGAGCAGCCGTCTCTCCCATTCCCACCCACGGCTGGCACTCCGGACACCAATACGTCGACCTCGCCTGCACCCCCTGCTTCCTCATCATCACCGCCGTCCCACATCGCCGGCACTCCTGCCCCTGCCGTCCATAAACCCAAAGCCTTTCCTCGCGATTCGACGAATGCGTCGTCCGCCGATTCCCCGAGTAAGTCACAATCCCATCTCCAGCGCCATCCACCACGTTTGCCTTCATATATCTCTGCAATACCTCCACCATCATCTCCATCTCGCGCTGCGTAATCGTCCTCATAGCACGAAACGGATTCACCCCCGCCGCAAAAGCCACCTCGCTCTTATAAACATTCCCCAAACCCGCCAGCACCCGCTGATTCAGCAGCACCACTGCAATCTCTGCATCAGGATTTTCTCTCCCATACGCACCCAACCGAACCACACCAGACTCCATCGTAAACTCATCGCTTAACACGTCCGGCCCAAGCTTCGGCACCTGGCTCGACCGCTCCAGCGACCGCGCCGTATGAAACTCTGCCACCGGAATATTGAACCCCACCGCCTCCCACTCCGCAGTCCGAATCACCACACGCATCCGATCCCGCCCCATCCACCACTTCTCCCCGGTGCGATAAAGGTGCCAGCTCCCGCTCATCAACATATGCGTCACCAAAATCAAATCGCCCGAGAAGAAAATCAAACACCACTTCCCCCGCGACTCCACCTTCTCGACCGTCCGCCCCACCAGCGGAGCATCATCATTCACCCTCGCCAGCTTCGCCAACCCAGTATCGAAGCCCGTCACCACCTTGCCCCCAATCGCCTTCTGCAGCGCCCGCGCCGCCCGATAAATTGTGTCCCCTTCAGGCATCGTCTTCTCCCTTTGAACCCGCTTCTAATCTCAGATGCACCAGCCCCTCAGAAAATTCTTCACCCCAACGATCCCTCTAAGCGATAATGGGCCACCAAAGTGTCCACAACCCTCCAACCCAGTTCGCGTCTACAATCCATCGACGCCCTGCGCGGCGCCATCATGATCATCATGGCGCTCGATCACACCCGCGATTTCTTTCACATCTCCGCGACGTTCTTTTCACCCACTGATCTCACCCGCACCTATCCGTTTCTCTTCTTCACTCGCTGGATCACCCACTTCTGTGCTCCCGTCTTCACCTTCACCGCTGGCCTCGGAGCTTTCCTATGGCTCCAGCGCGGCCGCACCAAAACTCAGCTATCGACATTTCTGTTAACGAGAGGACTCTGGCTGATCTTTCTCGAACTCACCGTCATGCGTCTCGCCTACAACTTCAACTTCGCCTCCCGCTTCCCGGTCCTTCTTCTCGTCATGTGGGAGTTAGGCGGCTGCATGGTATCGCTGGCCCTCTTAGTCAAGCTTCCTTACCGTCTTCTCGCACTCTTGAGCATCGCCGTCATTGCACTCCACAATCTTCTCGACCCGATCAACGCCGCGTCCTTCGCCAGTTACGCCCCTGTCTGGAACGTAATCCATCAACCCGGCGCCTTCCTGGTCCATGGCTTAGTCATCGTCGTCGGCTACCCACTCGTACCCTGGATCGCCGTCATGTCCGCAGGCTTTTGCTTCGGCCGCGTCTTTCTACGGGAGCCTGCCCGCCGCCAAAAGATCATCCTCACAACCGGCTGCGCGCTCACAGCAGCTTTCATCATCCTCCGCACAATCAATCTCTATGGCGACCCCGAAAAATGGTCTCCTCAGCACTCCGTCATCTTCACGCTTCTATCTTTTCTTAACTGCACAAAGTATCCGCCGTCACTGCTATACCTCCTCATGACACTTGGCCCGGCCCTCATCGTTCTCGCACGCTTGGACCGCCACCGCTTCAGCATTGCCAATCCCCTCATCGTCTTCGGACGCGTCCCTCTCTTCTACTTCATCGCGCACTTCTATCTCATCCATCTGTTGTCATTCCTTACCACTTGGATTCGTTACGGAGCGCAGTCATATCCAATCCTCTTCAGCTCCACACCCGCGATGGGTGGATCCGAAAAACTCTTTCCCGCCGACTTCGGATATCCACTTTGGGTGGTCTACGCGGTCTGGCTCTTCGTCGTAGTCTCTCTCTACCCACTCTGCCGATGGTTCGCCAACATCAAAGCCACACGAACCGATTGGTGGCTAAGCTACCTTTAGCTCAAGCATTCGCCCTCACCTCACCGCGAGCGCCCGGCAGTGGCGGCAACCCCCTCCGCACATTGAACCCCATCGCCCCCGCTGCAAATCCTGCATCCAACAAAAATCGCGCGATCGGATGTGCCGCTACAGCAACTCCATTCACACTCGCAATCAAGATTCCGCCGCGGCCCTGCGCATCTTCCTGGTCCTGCACCTTGCTCACCAGAAACTCCGCCAACTTCCTCGCCACCTGTGACCGCTGCGGCTCCTCCTCCGGCAGAAACACCTGCAGGTTCGGATTCCCCCTCCGCAGATAGGCCACCAATGCTCCATCGCAAAGAATCACGCGTGCCCCAACACTTCGCGTCAGCGAAGACCCCGCATCCGGTGCCGCAGGCCACCTCAGCAACGCACCATAAGGATTCGCCGGATCAGTCGCCGCTAGCTGCAACATCTCCACCTTCTCCGGGTCCTGTTGCACCCGCAGCGACCGCAGCAGATCCACCGCCGCCGGCATCGCAAACTGCGTCGCACCAAGATCCGCCGCAAAGTACCCACGACGAATCTTCCCGCTCTCCTCCAGCGCCTTCATCACGTCATAGATCGCCGAAAATCCCCCCGGCAGATTCTCCGCATGCGCCGTCTCGCGAAACACCACGCCATATCGGGTCAACAACTGCTGAGCAATCGCATGACTCCACTCTGTCGCCGACCGTCCACTCACAAACGCCGCAGCATTCAACGCCCACCGTCCCTGCGCCGTAGGTGGCGTCGTTCGCCGCGATCGAAATCCCGTCTGCTGATGCACCTTACGCGCAGGTTTCCTTGAGCTGTTGGTAGCAGGCCTCTCGCAGTAAGCCCGCAGCGCCGCCATACCATCGTTCGTCAGCGCGCCCTTCCAAACCAATCCCCACAATGCCTCAAGCGTCTCCCCCGGATACCCACCCCCAATCCCATCATGCAAATCCTGAAAGAAAGAAGCTCCCCGCACCCTCAGATACTCCACAATCTTCTCTTCCGTCTCACTCAACGCGAATGCAGCCCCGTCACCTTGAGGAGAACGAACGCCATCCTGCTGCGCCACCCATCGCCCCATCGGCCAAAGCGCAGGCAGCTTCTCGGCGAGATAAAGTCCAATCCGTCCATCCCTCTCTCCAATCGGATCGAATCCAACCCAGATCACCTCACCCGCAGCAATCAACGTATCCAGATCCGCAGTCTTATATCCGACCAACCGCGCCGGCAATATCTCGGTCTCCAATATCGAAGCCGCCAGCGGCGCCCCTTGCAGATTCTCAATCACATCCAGCAACGCATCCAGCCCCCGTCGAGGCTGAACCACTCCCTGCCACCGCGTAAACAATCTCGCCAAAGTCCTCTGCTCAACCGGCTCAATCTCCTTGCGCAGCCGAGCCAGCGAGCGCCGCCGAATCGCACGCAATACCTCGTTATCGCACCACTCCCGATGAATCCCTCCAGGCCGAAACCCACCCTCCACTACCTTGCCACTCTGCACCAACCGCTGCAGCACCGCCTCCACACTCTCCGCCGCGAAATCGAACCGTTCACTAACCTCATGCGTCGTAAATGGCCCATGCGTTCTTGCAAAACGCCGCACCAGATCTACTAGAGCCTCATGAGCCTCCTCCAAAAACGCCCCCGGCAGCCCCGGTGGTAGCGGCACGCCGAGCCCATCTCGGTACCGCGCCGCATCCTCCACCGCAATCAGCCTCTTCTCCCCGCTGATCCGCACCTCAAGCACCCGCCGAGCCCGCATCAGCTTCGCAACCGAACTTGCAACCTCATCCGTTACACATCGCAGCTGCAGCTCATCCCGGCTCAGATCACCCAACCGCAACAAGAGATCATGCACCCCATCCATATTCCGCGCGCGATATCCCTCCACCACGCACTGCAGCTGTTCTTCCGTCTCTTCAATTGCACTCCGATCCAGAAGCTCTCGAAGGTCCGCATCCCCCATCAGCTCCCGCAGTTGATCCTGGTCGATCGACAGCGCCTGCGCCCGTCTCTCCGCCAGCGGAGCGTCCCCATCGTAGATATAGTTCGCCACATAACTGAACAACAACGCCGAAGCAAACGGCGAAGGCGTCCGCGAGTCCACCGTGTGCACCCGCAGCGAACGACTTCCGATATTCCGCAGCGTCTCCATCAGCGCAGGCATGTCAAACACATCGCGCAGACACTCCCTGTAAGCCTCGAGCACAATCGGAAACGACGCATAACGGCTTGCCACACTCAGCAAGTCATACGCGCGCTTCCTCTGCTGCCACAGTGGAGTCCTTCCATCCGCTCTCCTCCTCGGCAGCAACAATGCCCGCGCCGCGCTCTCCCGGAACTTCGCCGCAAACAGCGCCGTCGATCCCAACTGCCGCAACACCAACTCCGCAGCCTCCTCCGCCTCCAACAAAATCGGCTCAATTGCCGGAGCCTCTTCGGTCTCAGGAAAGCGCAGCACAAAGCCATCCTCCGACCACATCGTCTCCACTTCTTGTCCGCTAGTAGCCCGCAGCTTCGCCGTCACCGCCATCGCCCAAGGCGCATGCACTCTGCTGCCAAACGGCGTCAACACACACACCCGCCAATCCCCCAACTCATCGCGCACACGCTCCACGACGATGTTCTGATCGTCCGGAACATTCACCGTAGCCAGCTCCTGATCCGCCAGATACCGCAGCACATTCTCCGCCGCCCCCGGCTCCAGATCATGTTCCGTCGTCAGCCGAGCCATCGCCACGCTGCGTGGAGCCTCCCGCAACTCCCTCACCAGCGCCCCGATCCGTCGCCCAAATTCCAGAGGCCGCCCCGCCTGATCTCCATGCCAGAACGGCATCTTCCCCGCCTCACCCGGCGCCGGAGTCACCAACACCCGGTCATGCGTAATCTCATCAATCCGCCACGTCGAAGCCCCCAGAATGAACGTATCTCCCGTCCGGCTCTCGAAGACCATCTCTTCATCCAACTCACCCACCCGCACCGGCTTCGATCTCTGCCCAGCCAGAAACACCCCATACGTCCCACGATCAGGAATCGTCCCCCCATTCAAGATCGCAATCCGCTTCACCCCAGCCCGCGGTGTGATCCAGTTCTTATTCCTGTCCCACGTGATCCGCGGCCGCAGCTCCGCAAACTCATCCGACGGATACCGTCCCGCCAACATATCCAGCACGCCATCGAACACACTCTGACTCAATCCCGCAAACGGAGCCGCGCCGCGCACCAAGCCGAACAACGCCGCATAGCTCAACCCCGGACTCTCCTCCTCCTCCGTCTTATGCTTCGTGCGTCGTTCAGCATCCACAACATTCAAAGGCGGATGCGCAATCACCGCCACCATCTGCTGCGCCAGCACATCCAGCGGATTCCGCAAAAATCGCGTTGACTCCACATGCCCCTCATGCATCGCCCGTGTTACAGCCGCACACGCAATCAAATCCGCCCTGTACTTCGGAAAGATAATCCCATGCGACGGTGCCCCCACCTGGTGCCCCGCCCTCCCGATCCTCTGCATCCCACTCGCCACGCTCGGCGGAGCCTCAATCTGAATCACCAGATCAATTGCCCCCATATCGATCCCAAGCTCCAGCGACGACGTAGCCACCAGAGCCTTAATCCTCCCCGCCTTCAGCAACTCTTCGATCTCTGTCCTCTGCGCCGCCGCCAGCGAACCATGATGCGCCAGCGCAACCTGCTCTCCTGCAAGTTCGTTCAAAGCCCCCGCGAGTCTCTCCGCCACTCGACGCGCATTGACAAAGATCAGCGTCGACGTCCGCCCGCGAATAATCTCAAGCAACCGTGGATGAATCGACTGCCAGATCGACGTTCTCTTCGGTCCCTGCGAAGCAGGCCCACTCGGCTGCTCCTCAATCTCACCGAGCCTCGCCATATCCTCAACCGGAACCTCCACTTTCAGCTCCAACAATTTCCTCGCACCCGCATTCACCACAGTCACCGGCCGAAACCGCGCAGCGCTCGCGCCCCCTTCCGCCCGCGAGTCTTCACTACCAGCAACCTCCATCAACACGCTGGCAGTCTCCGCGTCAGCCTCCGCAGCATGACTCAAATTCGTGCCTTCCACAGGCACATATCCAGACGCTTCCGCTCCACCCAGAAACCTCGCCACTTCTTCCAACGGCCTCTGCGTAGCAGACAGACCAATCCGTTGCAGCTTCCTCCCGGTCAGCGCCTCCAACCGCTCCAACGATAACGCCATATGAGCGCCGCGTTTGCTCGGCACCAGCGCATGGATCTCATCCACGATCACAGTCTCGACCGACCGCAACGACTCCCCAGCCTCCGACGTCAGCAGCAGATACAGACTCTCCGGCGTGGTAATCAAAATATCGCCAGGATGTTTTCGAAACCTCGCACGCTCCTTGTGCGACGTATCGCCCGTACGGACACTAATCTCCGGGATCCGCACTGCAACACCCTCGTGCTTCGCCATGTTCGCGATACCCACCAAAGGCGACCGCAGGTTCCGCTCCACATCCGCGGCCAACGCCTTCAAAGGCGAAAGGTACACCACTCGACATCCACGCTCTGTCTCCGGCGCAGTCCGCATCATCAACTTATCGAGACACCACATAAACGCCGTCAGCGTCTTTCCCGTGCCCGTCGGAGCCAATATCAGCGTCGACTCCCCACGAGCGATCGCCGGCCAGCCCTCCACCTGCGGAGCAGTCGGAGCATCGAACACAGCCCGAAACCACTTCGCCGTGATCGTATGAAACAGCCCTAACGCTGCATCGCCCCCAGGATTCAGCCCTGGCGGCAACTCAGCTTCAATCGCAACTTTCTTCTTCGATTTGGCAGAACTAGGCAGCATAGTCTCCAAGTGCGCTGTCAGCAGCATAACTGCCGCACACAATTGGATGCGCTTCTAAGCTCCTAGGTCAAAAATCCTCACGAAGCGCTCACGGGGCTATAAAAGTAGCAGTCAGCCCCAAACTCCACCTCGAAGAGATTGGTCGAATCCTCCGCTTGCTCCGCATTTCCCAAAACGAGGTAACCCGAAGGGAACAACTTCCGATGAATCTCATTGAAGAGCGTCCTGCGATCCTGCTGAGAAAAATAAAGCAGCACGTTTCTCAGCAACACCAAATCGAAGAACGGTAAAAAAGGAAGCGGCCCAGACAAATTGGCATAATGAAATTCACACAACGACCGAACCTGCGGACTGATCTCCCACTCCTCCCCATCCCGGGTCATATACTTCAGCAACATCCGTGCCGGCAGTCCCCGGTTTACCTCCAGTCGCCTATACCGCCCCTTCCGCGCATAGTCAACGACGTGCCGCGAGATATCCGTGCCGACAATCCTCACATCCCAACCCGCAAGCTCCGGAAAATGTTCCACGATCATCATCGCCAGACTGTAAGCCTCCTGTCCGGTCGAACTCGCCGCGCTCCAGATTCGCAGACGCCGCGTCTCCTTTCTCTGTTCGATCAACCGCGGAATAAGAACTTGCCGCAACATCTCGAACGGCCTCATATCCCGAAAGAAGCTCGTCTCATTGATCGTCATCGCCTCTGCGACCGCCCGATGCAGATGAGCCGGCCTCCCCGCCTTCAACATATTGACAAAGTCTCCAAGGCTGTCCGCGCCCGACAACCTCGCAATCGGTGTCAACCTCGTGTCGAAGAGAGCATTGCGCGACGGGTCAATCAAGTTCGATGACTGCTCCAGCACAAGCTCACGAAGATAAGCGTAATCCGTATCAGAACAGGCCATCGGTCATCTCCCGCCGCGGCACCATCGCGGATGCTGCATGGTGTGCCGTATCCATCTTCGTCAATCTTCCCGCGTTGACTCGTTGCTTCAGCGCACTCGCAATTTCCACAAGCGGCAGCGTCGCACTTGCGATACCAGCCTCGGTCACCTTCCCTGGCATCCCCCACACTGCAGAACTCGCCTCATCCTGCGCCAACACCACTCCGCCGCTTTCATGCACAGCTCGCGCCCCATCCAGCCCATCGGCTCCCATTCCTGTCATCACCAGCGCCAACGCGGACGCACCATACATTCGGGCCGCGGAAAAGAACAGATAGTCCACCGCAGGCCTGCAGTGATTTAAAGGCTCCCGCCGATGCAGCCGAACTCTGCTGCTCCTCCCCGCCAAACTCCCATCATGCCTATCCGTCAATCCATTGCCCGGACCAACCTCCATGTGCGCATCCCCTGGAGCAAGCCAGATCGTGCCTGGTCGAATCATGGCATTCTCATAAGCTTCCTTCACTCGCAGCGCACAGCTTTTATCCAATCGCTCCGCCAGCGCGCCAGTAAACAGCTTCGGCATATGCTGCACGATCAACACAGGAACAGGAAAGTCCGCGGGCAGCCTCGGCAACAACTGCTCCAACGCGGACGGTCCCCCCGTAGACAACCCAATCACCACCACCTCAATCGGAGAAAACGCTTTCGTCGGCACTGCACTCGACGGAACCTTCAAAGCGCTTCCCGAGCCGCTCCGCGCGACAGCATTCTCTTCCTTCCGTTTTGCGCCCTTGGCCAATGCAGCAATCCGCGGTAGCAGTTGTTGCGACAACGACAGCATCGCCGAAGCAAAGTCTCGCTGCTCCGCCGGCTTCGTCACATAGTCTGCAGCACCACACGCCAGTGCCTCCAGCGTCGACCTCGCCCCACGCTCCGTATGCGCGCTGCACATAATCACCGGCAGCCCCGGATTCTCGACCTGCAACCGGCGCAACACCTCCAGCCCATTCAGCCTCGGCATCTCAAGATCCAGCACCAGCACATCCGGCATCAGCCGCTTCACCGCCTCCAGGCAATCGACCCCATCCTGTGCAACCCCGCACAACTCCATGCGCGGAAGCTCGCTCGACCGATCCTCAGCATGTGTTCGAAACAGCTTCCCCATCACGCCGCGCATTACTGCCGAGTCGTCCGCAGCAAGAATGCGGAGCGGCCGTTCATCCAAAGGTTTCATCTCTGCATTCCTCAGCCTTCCTCTTCCACCCACAGCGTCAAGCTGCTATTACACCAAGCAGAAGCATCTTCTCCCGCAAACTCTCAGGAGTAAACGGCTTCATCAAAAACTCGTCCGCACCGTTATCGAGCGCCGTCGTAATAAACGAGTGATCGGCCTCGGTCGTCACCATCATCACCTTCATCTCCGGGCCCAGCTTCGCTGCACGTAACTTCTTCACGCACTCCAGCCCGTTCATCACAGGCATGTTCACATCCAGCAACATCAGGTCGAACGACTCCTCCGCCGCCAGCACCGCCAAAGCATCGCTGCCATCCTTTGCCTCTTCGCACACAACATCCATTCGGTTCAGCAGGTGCCGCAAGTACTCGCGGATAAAGCTCGAATCATCAACGATCAGGGCTCGCATCTGTGCCTCCGTTCGAACTATTTTTGAACAATCCAACCTCCGACAACCGCGACGGAGACAACTTCTGCGGATCGAGCTGCACCATCAGCCCCGCCTCCATCTTGTACGCGCCATCAAACAACCACTTCCCCCGAGCCTCCAGTGTGCAAGGGTTATCCTCTAACACTCGTCGACTCACCGTCACCACTCCGCCCACCGCATCCACCACCAAACCAAACCGTTCCGCAGCTTCGTCATCAGCCATCACCAGCACGCAGCCCTTCCCCGTGTGCGCCTCCATCCCCAACAAAGCGCGAAGATTCACCGTCGTCAGCACCTCGCCGCGATACGGAACAACTCCCGCGATGAACACCGGCGACATCGGCACGCGCTGCAGATCCCGCTCTCCAAGTACCTCACGTATCTTCCTCGTATCGATGCCAAGCATCTCACTGCCCGCGTAGAGCGAACACAGCGATACGGCGTCGTTCTCATCCTGAATCTCGTCAAGCTTCTCCCGACCGGCTATCTTCACGCGACCTCCTGCCATCCAGCCTTCGCCTTCACTCCAAACTCACGATGAACCAGCGTCAGCTTCTCTTTCACTAGGGCAAGCTCCATCCCCTCGGTCGCCTCATCCTGATCGAGCAGTGTTCCGTTTGAAACATCGAGTACTCGCCGCACCACCATGCCGCCACGCTGCGCTCCGCCCACGCTGGCATCACCGCATATCAGGACCGTCACCATCGCCTCCTCGCCAGCCTGCCGCGCCGCCTCCATCTCAATCAACACACTTCCTTCATCCCTCAGCGGCAACAACTCTCCGCGGTACTGAAGCAATGCGCGTCCGCCCGCATATTCGATCTGGCCCAGCGGCACGCTTTCGATCCGTTCCACAACATCCAGCGGCAGTGCCGTTCTCTCCCTCGCTCTATCCTCAAAGATCAGGAACGAAGAACCCGTAGCCTCATGCACCGCAGCCTCTCCTGAGCCGATCCCGCCAATTTCTTCTTCAATCGGCTTCACTCCCGCACGAGCCGCGGTCGCACCGATATCCAGAATCAAAGCCAGCGATCCATTTCCCAGCACCGTCGCCCCGGAGAACAGACCGATCTCACGCAGCACGGGCGAAAGCGGCTTCACCACAATCTCCTCCGGAGACATCAAGTCATCGACCACCAGGCCGTACCTGCAACCCTCCGCCTCAAGAACCGCCAGGTAATGTCCCTTCGACTGGTCCGGATTCTCAGCCTCCAACCCCAGCAACCGGTCGAGCCACACCATCGGCAACAGCCGCTCTCGCAGCCGGTACAGCTCCGACGAACCAATCCTCTGCACCACCTGCGCAAATTCACGCTCGGGAATATCCACCAGCTCCACCAGCGTGCTCTGCGGCAGCGCAAACGCCTGCCCGCCGCTCTTGACTACCAGCGAAGGAACAATCGCCAGAGTCAGCGGCACCCGCAGGCGCAGCGTAGTCCCCACGCCTCTACGCGATTCAACCTCAACGCTCCCGCCAACCTTCTCCACGTTGGCACGCACCACATCCATGCCAACGCCGCGACCAGAAACCGTAGTCACCGCCGCAGCCGTCGAAAATCCCGGCAGGAAAATAAGTTGCAGCGCCTCGCGCTCCGACATCCCAACAGCATCTTCCGCCGTCACAAGATTGCGTTCGATCGCCTTCTGCAACACTCGCTCAATCGGAATTCCCGCGCCATCATCTTCAATCTCGATGACCACTGAGCCACTCTGATGAAACGCCTTCAACCGTAGACAACCCTCAGCCGACTTACCGGCCAGCACACGGTCTGCCGGCGACTCGATCCCATGATCGACCGCATTCCTCACCGCATGGGTCAGCGGATCCTTAATCGCCTCCAGGAGGCTCTTATCCAGCCCCGTCTCCTGCCCGCTAAACTCAACCCGCACCTCGCGCCCGCAGGTCCGCGCAAGATCCCGCACCATCCGGGGAAACTTCCCAAACAGATTCCCCACCGGCTGCATTCGCGCCTGCATCACCGTCTCACGCAGGTCCGCCGTCACACTATCAAGCCTTCGTGCCAACTCAGGAAAGTTCGCCGCCTCCATCCCGCTCTGAAGCATCTGGTTGCGCGTCAACACCAGCTCGCCCACCAGGTTCATCATGCGGTTCAGCACATCGACATCAATCCGCAACGTCTTATCAGCGCTTGCCTTCTCCGTTACCACCGTCGGCTGCAACGCAGACGCGGCGCCACCGCTCGGCGTGCTCGGCGCAGCACCCTCCACCTTGGCCGCACCCTCCACTAACGCAATCTGCGGAGCCTCAATCTCAGGCAACTCCGACGGCTCCTGCCCGTTCAGCATTGCTAACTCTGCGATCAGTTCGCCATCCTCATCGCCCGCCCGAGTTCCCTCGCTCCCAGTCTCCTCGATCAGCACCAGAATCGCGCGCAGCCCGTCCATCAGGCGCAGCAGTCCGCTGATCAGATCCGAGTTCACCGCAAGCCGCCCATCCCGCAGCGATCCCAGCAGATGCTCCCCCGCATGCGCCAGCTTCTCCAGACGATCGAATCCCAGAAATCCCGTAGTCCCCTTGATCGTGTGAACAGCGCGGAAGATCTCTCCCAGCAATCCACTATCGTCAGGCCGCATCTCCAGCTCGGTCAGGCACCGTTCCATCCGGTCCAGACCCTCCTGGCTCTCCGCAATAAACTCTTTGGTTAGCTCGTCCACACACCCTATATCGGGCGCAGGGCGGCAACCATGAGGCGCCCCGCCACTTGCTATCGTCCTCTGCACCCGATAGCCTCACTCACATCATGTCTTCCGAACTCTCCGATGAACTCTCTAGAGACCGTCCCAACGACCTCACCCCGGCGCAAATCGCCAGTCTGCAGCAGCATGCCACCACCGTGGCCCATCACGCCTACGCCCCCTACAGCAACTTCCACGTAGGCGCCGCCGTCCTGCTCACGGACGGTACCATCGTAACCGGCTGCAACGTCGAAAACGCCTCCTACCGCCTCACCACCTGCGCCGAGCAGACCGCCATCACCTCCGCCGTCGCCCTCCACGGCCCCGGCATCCGCATCCGCGCCATCGCCGTCGCCAACCTCAACGCGACCGCCAGTCAACCCTGCGGAGCCTGCCGCCAGACCATCCACGAGTTCAGCACCCCCGACACCATCGTCTTCTACCCCGCTGAAGCCGGCACCATTGCCCAGGCCACCATCGCCGAGCTCTTACCCGCCGCCTTCTTACTAAACCAATAATCCGTCACTTCGATTGATTAATTTCTAGTTAAGGAAGACTGCTTTGATAGTCCGTGACACAAGTGGCAACACACTCGGCGATACATCGTCTGACGCTTTCCTTGATCTTTGTGATCTGCGCAATGCAAACTTTCGCGGTCAACATTTGGAAATTCTCGATCTCTCTGATGCGGATCTGAGAGGAGCCGATTTCAATGAGGCAGACCTTTACGGGACCTATCTCTTCAGGACAAATTGTGAAGGAAGCACCTTTCGAAACGGCCGACTAAGTGGAGTGGTCCTCGATGGTGCCAATCTACGCAAAACAGATTTCACGGGAGCATATATCTCCTATGACAACGTCCTCCATCCATCGTCTCTAATCGAAGCAGATTTGACGGACGCTCTTCTTGACGGAGTTGATATGAAGGGATCGCGGTATAACCGCTTGACCGTCTTCCCACACGGATTCGATCCGAAGGCCAATGGCATGCTTGAAGTCAACGAGGAACAAGGATTGGTTGTACCCACGGGATCAAGCCCGATAGAGAAGAATAGATGACTCAGACAATTCACCCCCTCGACGTCGTCCTCCACAAGCGCGACGGCCGCGTCCTCACCGACGACGAGATCCAGGCCTTCATCCACGCCCTCGTCCAACGCACGCCACAAAATCAACTCGTCACCGACGCCCAGATCGCCGCCTTCCTCATGGCCGTCTTCCACCGCGGCCTCATCCCCCAGGAGCTCGCCACTCTCACCTCCGCCATGCGCTACTCCGGCGAAACCTTCGACGCCTCACCCCTCCACACCTTCACCGTCGACAAGCACTCAACCGGCGGTGTCGGCGACAAGACCTCGCTCCTCATCGCCCCCGTCCTCGCCGCCGCAGGTCTCGCCTCGCCCACACCCTCAGGAGTCCCCGGCATCTGCGTCCCCATGATCTCCGGCCGCAGCCTCGGTCACACCGGCGGCACACTCGACAAGCTCGAAACCATCCCCGGCTTCAACACCCAGCTCACCCTCGACCAGATCTTTCTTTCCCTCGAAAAGTGTGGCGCCGCCCTCGTCGGCCAGACCCCGCGCCTCGTCCCCGCCGACCGCATCCTCTACGCCCTCCGCGACCACACCGGCACCGTCGAATCGCCCTACCTCATCACCGCCAGCATCATGAGCAAGAAATTAGCTGAAGACCTCAACGCCCTGGTCCTCGACGTCAAAACCGGCAGCGGCGCCTTCATGCCCACCTACGACCAATCCAAGCTCCTCGCCGAACTCATGGTCCAGACCGGCGAATCCTCCGGCACCCGCACCATCGCGCTTCTCACCAATCACGACGAACCCCTCGGCCGCTTCGCCGGCAACTGGATTGAAGTCTGGGAGTGTGTCGACATCCTCCGCGCCAAACGCATTGAAGACCGCCACCCCATGTCCGCCGATCTCATCAAGCTCTCGAACATCCTTTCCGGATGGATGCTCCATCTCGCCGGCCATGCCCCAACTCCCGAAGCGGGAGCAAAACTCTCCGAGGAGATTCTCCTCAGCGGCGCAGCCTTCAAAGCCTGGCTCAGAATCGTAGCCATCCAGTGCGGCGACGTCTCCATCTTTCACGACCCCGCCGCACACCACCAGCCCACCGCCTCCCGCACCCTTACCGCCACCCACGCCGGATACCTCGCCTCCATGGACTGCAAACAAGTAGGCTGGGCCGTCCAGCGTCTCGGCGCAGGCCGCGCAAAACCCGGCGACCCAGTCAGCGCTCACGCCGGAATCGAGATGCACGCCAAACTAGGCGACCCCATCAAATCAGGTCAACCTCTCGTCACCCTCTTCACCGAAGACGTCTCCCTCCTCGACGAACCCGAAGCCATGCTACGCGAAACTCTTCACATAGCGCCGACACCACCGCAACTCCAACCATCTATCCGCGAAGTAATTACTCTCCCCTGACTCCAGATTCCAGCCCGGTTCTTTATCAAGCAAGAGAAGGCCCGGCGACATTGATCGCCGGGCCTTCACAACCAGAAAGAACCATTATTTCAGTGCAATTAGAACATCGTTATTCACGCGCAGTGAAGCTTCCTGTGTCTGTGCCCTGGCCCACTTCTCTTGCTTCGAGGCCGTCAGGTGGCACGTCATCACGCCACTCGTTGTGCGAACCTCGCTCAGGAAGTACTGGTTTCCGTAACGGTGGAAGACCAGCTTATTGTCAGCTGCGTAGCCGGAATCGGGAATCGTGATCGCCATGACAGCAACGCCATCTTTGCGATCAGCAATCGTAAGTATCCGCGGCGAGTTGGCATCGTTGCCAATGGTGTAATTCCCGGCGGGCAGCGTACGACCATCGACCGTGAAGTTGAATGGAACGGTTGCTGTGACCTTGTGATCCTGGGCCAGAGCGCTACCAGCGGTGACGAACCCGGCGGCGACGAAGAGTGCGATTGCAGTGAGGTTTTTCATGACGATCTCCTTTGTGATTCCTTTCTCAGGTCCCGTTTGGTCTCTGGATTTCGTTCTTTCCGGAGAGTGTTGTTACGCCCGGATATATTGCAAGCGCCCTGCCAAACCGGGCCAAACACCGGCCAAAAAAACCTCACCATTCTTTGCAACAACATAGAAACTGCCGCAGCCGCTCACGAGCCAGCAGCTCCCTCCCACACCCTCTTTCTGGGTATCCAAACGGTTCCTGGGGTATCCGATCGGCTCCCGCCACTTTGATTTGCCATTCCCGAAACGCGCACATTCACTCGCGATTACTGAGTGATCGTGCCGCCAACCCACTTTTGTACGGTGTGTGCAGCAGGCAAGTTCATCGCGAGGCGCGCCTGTTCCACAGGCCTAGTCTTTGTCTAACAAATACAGAGCGTTGCCAAAGCTAAGCCTTTCATTGCACCCTCTGAAGAGCGAATACAAGCCATGAAGATAGAAACCAGACGATTTCAACCTGGCATCCAGAGCCGAAAACAACGGCATGTCTTTATAGGCTGAAGTGAAGTAAACCTCTATAAAGACTGCTTTGACTGCCCTGCGGCTCAGCATCTGTGCCGCTCCCTTCAGCACGCGCGTCTCTGCTCCCTCAACATCTATCTTGAGAATGTCGATCTTACTGATGTCGTAGCAGCTACAAATATTGTCTACGGTATCGGTTGCTACCTCGATCGTCTCTCCAGCGTGATTGCCTCGCACAAGCATCGAGTTTGTGTAACTCTCTTCACCAATATTGAGTTGAGCTTCGCCCTTGCAATCAGATAGAGCAAGACGCATAGCGGTGAACTTGTTTGGCAGGCAATGTTCCAACTCCCTGAACGAATCGGGGGTTGGTTCAAAGGACCAGATATCAGCTTGTGGATACAACTTGCGGTAGTTCTTCGCGGTCTGGCCCACGTTCGCGCCTGCATCAAAGATCGTGAATGCATTTGGAATCATGCGAAGTTGGTCATCATCCGAATTGAAAGAACGAACTCCCAATATCCGGCGAATCATGGTCCGTAGCAACATGAATTACCCTTTCGATTCTTCGACATAGTCAGTCTCTACGGGCGATAGATCGATCTTAGTGATTCCCCGATCATCGCGAGAAGGGATGCGAAGCTTTTTTTCATTCATTTACAGGAGCCGCATTTGCAAAAACTCTCTTAGCCCTTTGGATCGTTCAGGAAACAGTTTGTTTGCCAGATCAGCTACACTTTCCTGCAAGGGAGGCCCCGATGAAACCGCGGCTCCTTGCCATCTCGGGTTCGCTGACCGGAACCATTCGAGAGCTGATCGACAGCCCAATCTCTGTTGGCAGACTCGAATCAAACCAGCTCTGCCTCTCCGATCCCGCAGTCTCTCGAAAACACTGCACCATTCAGCCGATCGGGAAACTGAACGGGCACTACGAGTTGGTCGATCTCGACAGCAGAAGCGGCACCTTTGTAAATGGAATGCCCATCCTGCGCCGATCGCTCGAGCACGGCGACAACATCCACATCGGCAACACCGACTTCGTCTTCCTCATGCACGAAGGCGAAACTACAAACACCCCCAGGAGACGCGCAAGCGACTTTACCTCCGGCCAATCCGCGGACACCACGCGAATTGGGCCACCAGCAGGCCTTCCCTCCTTCGGAGTTGAGGTCGGACGCATGGCCCGCGACCTCACCGCACTCTTCAGAATCAGCAACGTCATCAACTCCATCCGAGACTCTCAACTGCTCCAACGCGAACTTCTCCAGCTCATCTTCGAGGTTGTTCCGGCAGACGAAGGAGCCGTCGTGCTGCTCACCGACTTTGAAGAAGAGACCTTCGAAACTTGTTGTTGGAGCCGACAACCTGATGCCCTCTCTACCCCGAATCTCGACCCGGTCCCAGAGGCCGAGATCCAACGCGACCTCGTTCATCGTGCCTTCTGGGAGCGCACCGCAGTCCAGATCGACGCCGATCCAGACTCCGGCAATCCGCACAATATCCTCTGTCTTCCCCTGGTCGCTGTCGAGCGAACCATCGGCGTCCTCTACCTTACTGCGCGTCATCCCGCCCCGCCGTTTCGCGAAGACCACATCTATTTCCTCGACTCTGCCTCCCGAATCGCAGCCGTTACACTCGAAAACATTCTCGCTCTCGATGCGTTGCGTTCAGAGAACTCACAACTAAAACAGCAACTCAATCCCACCAGCAATCTCGTCGGCGAAAGCCGGCAGATTCGTCAAGTCAGCGAGTTCATCGCACGCGTCGCTCCTACCGCGTCCACCGTCCTCATTCGCGGCGAGAGCGGCACCGGCAAAGAGGTCATCGCGCGCTCCATCCACCAAAGCAGTCCAAGAAGCGATCGTCCCTTCATCGCCATCAACTGCGCCGCCATTCCCGAAACTCTGCTCGAAAGTGAACTCTTCGGCCATGAAAAAGGCGCATACACCGGAGCCGTCGGCATGAGAAAAGGAAAACTCGAAGCCGCCGAAGACGGAACCCTCTTCCTCGACGAGATCGGCGAACTCGCGCCCCCCATGCAAGCCAAACTCCTCCGCGTCCTCCAGCAAAGAGAGTTCGAGCGTGTAGGAGGAACCCGCCCCGTCGCTTTCCTCGCCCGCGTCCTCGCCGCAACCAACAAAAATCTCGAGCAAGCCATCAAGGCCAACGAATTCCGCCAAGACCTCTACTACCGCCTCAACGTTGTCTCAATCTCCGTGCCGCCCCTGCGAGAGCACAGCGAAGACATTCCTCTCCTCGCCCTCTACTTCGCTTCCAAGTACGCGCAAAAAAACAAACGCCCCTTCAAGGGCATCTCCTCCGACGCACGTTCCCTGCTCATGGGTTACAGCTGGCCCGGAAACGTCCGCGAACTCGAAAACGCAATCGAGCACGCCATCGTCCTCGGCCTCACCGAAGAGATCCTCGCCGAAGATCTCCCCAGCATCATCCTCGAAGAGCAGTCCGCAAAGCTCGCAGGAGCGAAATACCACGACGTCCTCAATCAATCAAAAAAGGATCTCCTCCTCACCGCCCTCCGCGAAGCAAAGGGCAGTTATCCCGAAGCCGCCCGCACCTTGGGCATTCACCCCAAATACCTCCATCGTCTCGCACGAAACCTCGATCTAAAATCCGATCCACTCTAGCCAGCAACCCTCCGGTACACTCATCTCAAGCATTTACAACGTATTCATCCAAGTAGCAGGAGCGAAGCCTTTGTCCCGATTCACCGGTCTGCTCGGCCTCATCACCTTCCTCGGCCTCGCCTACGCCTTCTCCACCAACCGTCGCGCCATCCGCTGGCGCACCGTTGCCTGGGGACTCGGCCTGCAGATCGTCTTCGCCTTCCTCGTCATCAAATGGCACGCCGGCCAGACCATCCTCCACAACGTCTCCAACGTCATCACCTCACTCCTCGCACACTCCGTCGACGGCTCCTCGCTCGTCTTCGGCCCTCTCGGAACACCGGGCAACCCCCTCGCCGTCCTCGCCTTCGCCGTCCTTCCCACCATCATCTTCGTCAGCGCCTTCTTCGCCATCATGTACCACATCGGCCTCATGCAGCACATCATCCGCATCGTCGCGTGGATCATGCAGCGCACCATGGGAACCTCCGGCGCCGAATCAACCAACGTCGCTGCGAGCATCTTCATGGGCCAGACCGAAGCCCCCCTCACCATCCGCCCCTTCCTCGCCGGCGCCACCCGCAGCGAGCTCATGGTCATCATGACCTCCGGCATGGCCCACGTCTCCGGCGGCATCATGGCCGCCTACATCAGCTTCGGCATCAACGCGCAGGACCTCCTCTCCGCCGTCATCATGACCGCGCCCGGCACCATCCTCGTCGCCAAAATGCTCGTCCCCGAAACCGAAGTCCCAGCCACCAGCGGCACCGTCCACATGCCCCCCAACGAAGAGCACAAAAACGAAAACTTCATCGCCTCCATCGCCCGCGGCACCCTCGACGGCGGCAAGCTCGCGTTCAACGTTGCCATCATGCTCATTAGCTTTGTCGCGCTCGTCGGCCTCTTCAACGCCATCATGCTCGGCATCTCCAACTTCCTCTGGGCACACGGTCACATCCCCTTCCCCCACTCCCTCAACGCCATCCTCGGCGTCATCGGAGCACCCGTTGCGTGGCTCATCGGCATTCCCTGGCGCGACGCCCACACCATCGGCAACCTACTCGGCACCCGCACCATGATCAACGAGTTCGTCGCCTTCACCCAACTCGGCGCGATCAAGTCCACACTCGCCCCTACCACCTTCTCCATCGCCACCTTCGCCCTATGCGGCTTCGCAAACGTAGGCTCCATCGGCATGCAGATCGGCGGCATCGGAGCCCTCGTCCCCAACCGCCGCAACGACCTAGCCCAGCTGGGACTCCGCGCCATGCTAGCCGGAACCATGGCCAACCTCATGTCCGCCAGCATCGTCTCCATGCTCATTAAATAAACCCGCACCGACCAGCCAATGCTCTAAAATCTCCGCACATCCTGCCTATCTTCCGACGATCGCTCTACGAAGAGAATGCAGTAAACTGCGCGTCACAACGGGAGATACAGGAGAGCTCAGCGCGATGGCATTTCTCAGAAGCAATAAAAGCACTGCCGAGTACAAGCAACAAGTTGAAACCGAAGAAATAAAGACCACTGGCCTGCTAAACCTCGTCGTCGTCCTCGCCGTCGTCTCCGTCGCCTACACCGACTGGATCGTCGTAGCCAACATCTCTCTCGGTTATCTCTACGTCCTTCCCATCGCCCTCAGCGCCTTCATCAACCCGCTCCCCATCACAATCGGGCTTGCTGTTCTCGGCACCATCCTCTCGGAGTTCTTCGGTCCAGCCGGCGACGATACCCACGTCAGGATCATTCGCTTCTTCATCTCTCTCGCCGGCTTTCTCATCGTTGGGTTTCTCGTCAGCCTCATCGCAAAACAACGCGCCCGCCTCGCCGCCGAGGTTCGCCGCCAGCGCGACGAATACGAAAGCGACCTCCTCCTCGCCGCACAAGTCCAGCGCCAGGTGTTGCCCAGAGCTCCAATCGTTCCAGGCCTCGAACTCGCAGCCTTCATGCAGACCGCACGCCTCCTCGGTGGCGACTATTACGACTTCTTCCAGATCTCCGACGAGATAGTCGACGTCGTCATAGCCGACGTCTCCGGTAAAGGCGCCGCCGCTTCTCTGCTCATGCCTTCCCTCGCCGTAGCCCTGCGTCTTCGCGCCCACGAACTCAGTGGCCCAGCCGCGATCCTCAAAGATCTCGACGAGTGCCTCAAGCAAATCACCCGGCCCGCCACATTTGTCACCATGTTCTACGCCCGCTTCAATACGAAACTCCGAACACTCGAGTACGCCAACGGCGGCCACAACCCTCCTCTCCTCCTCCGTCCACAAACGGGCGAGTCGCTCCTCCTCGAGAACGCGGGACCGATCATGGGCATTCTTCCCAGCGCCGAATTTTCAAACACTCTTATCAGCCTCAAGGCCAACGACGTGATCACCCTCTTCACCGACGGTGTCACCGAGCAGGAAAACGAAAGCGAAGAACAGTTTTCTCTCGACCGGCTCAAAGCGCTGGTCCTCTCCGAAGAGGACAAACCTGCCACCACTCTCGTCACAGACATCTCCGAAGCGGTCGCCAGCTTCGCCGGAACAAAAGAACAGGAAGACGACCTCACCGTCGTCATAGTCAAAGTTCTTCCCGACCAACGGGAGGGCTAAGCAAGAAAACGGTATACCCGCCACGAAGTGGCCGCTCTCCGCGTAGGAGGCTCGTCCGGCAGGACGATCTCACCCAACCAACTTCAAATAATCCGGCTCATCCGCAATCGTCCGATACCGAAACTGCCGAACAATCTTAGGCCCCTTCAGAAAAAAGATCCCCTGCATCTGATGGCCATCTTCTTTGATCGCCCCAATCCCGTGCTTGAAGATCGCACCTTTCAACCAGCCCACCCATACCGCAGGCTGCAGCAACGTCAGCGCCGGATGAATCCTCGACAACAGGAATACAGGATTCTGATAGACCTGAGCCTCCGGATCGCTTACCCGTTCCACATCCCCAATCCCGTAGTAATCAAAGAACGGCTTGGCGCGTTCCGGCGTGCCCAGATGCACAAACACGGGCCGCACCCCTCGTCGAGCCAGCTCCTCACGAAGATCCGCAACATCACTGATCGCCTGACGGCAAAACGAACACCCAAAGTGCCTCAGAAAGATCAGCAGCACCGTGGAAGCCTCCACCAGCGCCAGCAAACTTGCACCCGACTCGGTGTGGATGGAGGCAAGCACCTGCGCAACATCCTCAGTAGAACTCGCACCTGCGCTTACCATGGCTCGAACCTGATCATGCTTTCGCTCCTCACAAACCCTGCAGCTGACACTTCTCTCGTGCCATCGTTTTCTACACCCTGAACCCCAAACCATGCATCCTGTTTTTTCTGTCAAGCCCCCAACACGTTCGCAAAATAAAAAAACGCCTTTCGTCACTCCATTAAACCCGCGCCAATCCACGTCTTCCGCTTCCTTGCCCCGGGAAAAATAAATCCGAAAACCGTGGCATGTTTGCCCCTGTCAACTGGATAGACTTATAACAGTGACGAATCTGTAAGAGGTCTGGATCCGCACCGGCCAAGCGGCGAGGCTAAGTCCCTTTCTCTGGACGAATTTAGCCGTAACCCTTTTCCAATGACGAATTTGCCAAAGAAGGCTTGCTGTAAGTTATTCATTCCGGATAGTTTGGCCGCCGATAAGGGGGAGGGGGGGTACCCCGAACCAGGAACCTGGAGACGCAAGGAACGCGATGACCGAGACCACTAAAACGACCGACCTCTACAGCAAAGCGCAAGGTGCCGCCGACTACATCCGCAACAAAACTCCGCTCCTGCCCTCCCTAGGTATCATCCTCGGTTCCGGCCTCGGCAACTTCGCCACCCACGTCAAATCCGCCATCCGCATCCCCTACGCGGACATCCCGCACTTTCCTCAATCCACCGTCGTCGGACACTCCGGCCACCTCGTCCTGGGCACCATCGCGGGCGTCTCCGTAGCCGTCCTGCAGGGCCGCGTCCATGCTTACGAGGGCTACAGCATGGATCAGGTCACCTTCCCCACCCGCGTCCTCGGCCTGCTTGGCTGCAAAACCCTCATCGTCACCAACGCCGCAGGAGGCATCCGCACCAGCCTCTCGCAAGGCTCAATCGTCGCCATCTCCGATCACATCAACCTCACCGGAACCAACGCCGCTCTCGGCCCCAACGAACCTCGCTTCGCCATGGTACCCGGCGCCGGCCAACGCTTCTTCGACATGTCCTCCGCCTACTCCCTCCGCCTCCGAACCCTCGCCATCGAAGAGGCCGCCCGCCAGGAGTTTCTCCTCACCGAAGGCGTCTATCTCGCTGTCCTCGGCCCCAGCTTCGAAACCCCCGCAGAGATTCGCGCCTTCCGCGCCCTCGGAGCCGATCTAGTCGGCATGTCCACGGTCCACGAAGTCATTGTTGCCCGCCACATGGGCCTCGAAGTCCTCGGCCTCTCCCTCGTCACCAACATGGCCGCCGGAGTCCCCGCATACGGAGAGGAAAGAGCCGGCACCATCGACCACGAAGATGTCATGGAGATCGGCCGCAACGTCGAAAAGCAGTTCACCTGCCTCCTCACAGCTCTGATCCCACAAATCGCGGCCGAGCAACTAGCAGCGGCGAACCAATTGTAACCAACACCGTACTAATTATTGTGTAAATGTAACCTCGATGGGAACATGTAACTAAGCCAGTCCGTCGGGCCGCCTTTATAGGGCCTCTACCAACTCGGAGTCACCCTCCCACACCACGCTTGACCCAGCCCCCGAGCTCAACTCCTCATACATCCCCGCTACCGTCGCCTGCGCCGTCTTCGACAACACAAACCGGTCCACCCGCTCAACGATCTCCTCACCGAACCGTATCTTCGCCCTCAGCCCCCGCAGCCCAAGAAACCGGAACATATGCGGCGTGAACTTCATATCGCCCCACCAGCAAACATCCTCACCCACTGTCGCGCTCCCATTCACCATGTGTGAATCAAGCGAGTACCGCAGCGCCGCAACCCGTAACGCAACTCCACCATTCAACACCGAGTGAAACAATCCCCGCCGAAACGGCAGCACTTCAGCTCCGTCCGTCGTAGTCCCCTCCGGAAAGAACAACACCGGCAGCCCGCTCCGGTAAGCCTCCGCCATCGCCGCATTCACACCCGGATACGTCTTCGGCCCGCCACCCCGCTCCACATACACGGTCCCCGCCTGCGCCGTCAGCCAACCCAGTAACGGCCACCCACGCACCTCGGTCTTAGCCACCATCACAAATGGCTGCACCGAACTGAACAGCAGAATATCCAGATAACTCAGGTGATTCGATACCACCGCCCCGCCGCGTGGAACACTCCCCTCAACGCTGCACTCCAACCCCAGCGCCTTCACGATCCGACGGCACCATCCATGAATCCATACGGCACCCTCCGCGCCAACCTTCGGGCGCCGCATCCAGCGGTCCACCACCGCCGCCATCAACAATCCAACAAACAAAAACCCACGCCGCCCCGAACGCAGAAATCGCCACACTGCGATCACCCCACTCAATTCAGCATCCCTCAAGAAATCTCTTCGCCACCCTCGGATGCAGCGTCTGCAGATCGAGCAACGTCAGAAAGTCAATCGTCTTGAAGTCGCGATCGATCGCCGGTTCACTGCAGATCTTCGCCCCAATCGTAAGGTAAGCCCGCAGCAGCTTCGGAGCCCGCGCATCCGTCACCTGAGCCTCCGCCTTGGGCAACCGATAAGCAGGCGTAGCCAACGTCAACAGCGCCGGTTCCACCATGCAGCTCCGGAGCGACTCATACACTGCATGTCCCATCTCCGCATCCTGAGACGTCAGCGAGCAGCATCCCATCATGTACCGCGCGCCGTTCACCAGCGCATACCGCGCAATCCCCCGCCACAGCAGATGCAACACCTCCGACGACCGATGCTCCCGATGGATGCACGCACGCCCTAACTCCACAATCTGCCCACGCATGGCCGCATAGGGAGCAAAGCAAAACTCTTGCTCGCTGTAATACCCAAAATATTTCCCCGCCACATCACCCATCTGCATTCGGTACGTTCCCACAATCTCACCGGTGCCACGTTCCTGCACAATCATGTGGTCGCACACATCGTCGAAGTGGTCCTTATCGTACCCATCCGCATAGGCCGACTCGAGCCCTTCATTCATCTCCAGGTTGAACACCAGAAAGCGCAGCCTGTACGCCGCAGCGCGCTCCACGTCACTCAACGCAAGGCGCACAACATACTCTCCGGCCTCCAGTCGCATGTCTTTCTTCGATGGCAACTCCGGTGACATTGCTTTATTTGGAAGAAGTGGGACGGACCGCGACTCAGTGGCTGTGAGCATCGAATCTCCTGACTACGTCCAGAATGTGGTTGCTTTCGATGTCAGTGTGCGTCGTCTTCTGTAACAGAGTGTTCACGGCAAGTGAACATTTGTTGAATCAAAAATGGTGCATCTACCTCGGTACCCGCTCTTCTCCCACTATTGTGTTAATTAGCCGAAGCGTAGCCACAGCAGCCCTCGCCTCCACCGCCGCCTCTTTCCGATGCAGAGCGTCGCTTGAAAACTCCATTGGCTCCTCGGCAAACCGCACCTCTGCCCTCACCCCTCGCAACCCAAGAAACGTAAAAATATGCCCCAGCATATTTCGCGCTCCCCAGTAACAAACGTCATCCGCAACGCTCACATCCGGTCCATTGTTTTCTCCGACTCCATAGCGAATACAAGCAGCCGTCACCGGAGCCCCTCCATCGACCGCCTGTGCCAGCAACCCGCTATGAAACTTCAACAGCCCACTCCCATTGCTCGTTGTCCCTTCAGGAAAGAACACAACCGGCAACCCAGCGTCCACCGCCGCCTGCATCCCCTCGCGCGCCTTCATCGCAGATCCACCATGTCCACGCGCAACGTAAACCGTCCCTGACATCGTCGTCATCCACCCCACCACCGGCCAGCTTGCGACCTCTGCCTTCGAAACAAACACGCACGGATGAACCGCCGCATACACCACGATGTCCAGATAACTCAGGTGATTCGAGATCACCACTCCCCGTTTCGGAAAACTGCCTGAGACGTTAATCTCAATCCCCATCCCCCGCATAGCCCGCGCACAAAAACGATGCAGCCAATCGGCTCGTTCCTGCCGCGTCTCCGGTTGCTTCACCGCCAGTTCCGTTCCAGCCACAACAAACATCCCGACCATTCGAACGCAACGTCCCACAGCCCGAAAAAAAATCACCAGATCCGATCCTCACTCATTCGAAGCCCGCGCCATCGCACGAAGCCTCCTCGCGCAGTCTATCCTGTCAGCAGTGCAACCCAGCGAATCCAAATACGACGCCCGCAACGAAGTCGTCCCCACACCCATCCACCACAACTGGCTCTACCGCCGCATCGCTCTTCCCATCCTCGCATTGCTCCGCATGGGAGCATCCCCACGAAAACTAGCCTGGAGCATCGCCCTCGGTCTCCTCATCGGCATCAATCCCATCCTCGGCAGCACTACGTTCGTCTGTTTCACCCTTGCCTTCGTTTTCCGGCTCAACCTGGCCGCATCACAACTGGCAAATCACATCGTCTATCCCTTGCAACTGATTCTCATCATTCCCTTCATCCACCTCGCCAGCCGAGTCTTCGGCACCGCGCCCATGCCACTCTCCGCAAACGAACTTCTTCACTCCGCCCGCGAACATCCGCTCGCTCTCTCCCGGCAGCTTTGGCTATGGGAGTGGCATGCCTTTCTCCTATGGACCATCCTGGCCGTGTTCGCTGTTCCCACCGTCGCACTTACATTGACGCCGCTTCTCCGACGATTTCTCAAACGAGTCGAACACCATCAATACCCAATTCTCTCGGCAACAGCTCAATCCGAAAAATAAACCTATCTCGAATATCTGGTGCTCACTCACTCAACAACGACATCCCCTGATACCTAATCTGACCATTTCGAAGGCGGCAACGGCTCCGCGCTCTTCACCCAAGCCGAATAGATCATGTCCCGCAACTCCGTCGCTCCCGCCGCGAGCCTCTCCTCGGCGAACGCCTTCCCGTTCGGCGATCCCGCACCGTTAAACGCCCCAGCCTTCTCCAGCTGATACGTCTTCTCCACCAGAGAATTTGTATGTCGCAGATAAGCCATGTACTCGGTAAACACATCCCCCATGACGACCGGCTTTTCTGCAATCAACGGCGCCACTTCGCTCGCCTTCACATTCGCAGTGACAAACGTCGACTCGAACTGAGCATGAATCTTATGCTCCGTCGTATACCCCTGCGGATTCGGCCCCGTCCATCCGTTGTACTGAATCGTCGTATGCAGCGGCTGCGAACCATCCGCGACATAGTGCCCAAGCCACCCTGCAAGAAACACAATCTCGCACTCTGAGGGCTTCGTATCTTTATGCGCGTCCTTCAAAGCCCGATAGTCGCGCATCGCGCTCTTCAACCGCTCCCAGACCTCGACTGTTACATATGGTTGCAGACCCACCTTTTCCGGCGTCAACGGCAGGTCGGGATGCGACTTCTGCGCAAACGCCAACGCCCGCACATAGTCATACCGCTTCCTCGGCAGCTCTCCAACCAGATCCGCCCACTCCAAATCGATATAGTGTTCTGAAAATCCAGCCGCATTCAGCTCCGGCTCCAGTGGAGACTTCCACCTGTCCGGCTCGGGCCCATAATATTCAAGCGCATCCAGCGCCTGCTTCGATCGCAAAAACTTCGGCACATCGCTCGGCAGCGCAGCACCCGCCAAACGATTGATCATCATGTGCCCGTCCCTGCCCCAGGCCAATCCCTGCTGAACCAGCATCACCGGCAGCAAAACGACTGCTACCGCAACCCGCACCGCGCCTATCCAACTCGTCATGCAAAAAGTATACGAAACCTCTACTCAAGAAAAATAAACAAGCGAGCAACGCGAGCAAAGTACACAAGTCACGAAGTGACCGCCTCGCGCGCAGCGAGCCCGGCCGGCAGGCCACGTCAAACCGTAACCAGCGCACCTTCCACAGCCACACTCCCAAACACCTGCCGATACCGCGCAATCTCCTCAACCGGCCCAGTCGACTTCCGCGCATTGTCCGATAGTTTCACCGCCGCCCTTCCCTCCACCGTCATCAGTTTGCACACCAGGCTAATCGGCTCAAGCGCCGTCTCTCCCCTCGGATGACACCCGCGAAAATCATTCGTCAGCAGCGTCCCCCATCCAGCGCTAAACCGTATCCGGCCATGAAAGTACTGATGCAGCCCCAAAATATCGTCCACATCCAAACCATCCGAAGCAATCAGTCGCTTTTTCTTCGCGTCCCTTCCTCTTGCCGTCAACCACGCGACATACTCATCCCCGGCAGCAAAAGGATCTTTACTATCGCACCGCTGCCCAGTCCAATCCGCCACCCAATCCGGCGCGCCTTCTAAAAACTGTGTCGTCCCAAAAGTATCCGGCAGCATAATCAGCAGCTCCCCACCATAGCTCCTCTGCCAAAGCTCCAGTACACGATACTGCGACGCGTGAAGCGCCTCATCCCCATCCGTCAACGCTGCCATCGCCATCGGCAGTTCATGCGCATTCGTTCCCATCGCTTCCAAGTCGTGCTTGTAAGCAAGAAACGTATTCGACGTACCCGACAGGCTCGCCCCCAGCGCCACCCGCATCACCTGCACCACATACTCCTGCCACAAAAAACTATGTCGCCGCCGCGTCCCAAACTCCGAAATCCTCACCTCCGGCACCGCACGCAGCCGTTCGATCTTCTCCCAAAGCTTCGTCTTCGCCCTCGCATACAAAACATCCAGCTCCAGCTCGCTCAAGGTGCTCAACGCCGCGCGCGTCTTCATCTCGCTCACCAGAGCCAGCCCGTAGACCTCCCACATCGTCACCTCGGTCCAGAGCCCTTCAAACCGCACGACGAGCTGTCCGTCGTGCTCCGTCACTGTGTACTCCGACAGTCGAAAGTCCCTCTCCAGCCACTCTAGAAACGCAGGCTCAAAGATCGACCGCGTCCCATAAAACGTATTCCCCGCCAGCCAGATAATCTCCGACCTGCGAAACCTCAATCCCCGCACATGTTCCATCTGGTCCACCAGCATCGCCATCGGAATCGCCTCCGACAGCCTCACCGACACGGTCCTATTTGTAACCTCCGACGTAACATGTACCTTGGGAAAGTTCTTCCAGATAAACTGCAGCATCAGCAGTTTGTAAAAGTCCGTATCCAGCAGCGACCGCACAATCGGGTCCAGCTTCCAGTTATGGTTGTGTGCCCGTTCCGCAAAGTTCACGTTCACGTAAAAGCCCTCACAGTAAGCCTACAACTCGCCGGCCACTTCAAAGGTAGATAAAAACGGAAGATAAAAATCACCCCGTCATCTCATCCTCCCGCACAATGACAACTGTCACCCGCCAACAGTGACTCAAAACACTGACATCCAGGCCCCGACCACGGCACACTCAAGTCAAGAAACGATTAGGAGCCAATCATGTCCTCTCCCACTCAAACCGCCTCCTGCACCGCTCTCCGCCTCCTAGCGCTTTTCTTCCTCCTCGCCGCCCTCCTATTGCTGCGCCAACCGCTCTTCGGCCAATCCGCCCCGGCAAAGCCCGCCACCCAGACCATCACCACCGCGCCCACCCGCTTCTCCGTCGTCATCGAAGGCGCACCCCGCGGCACCGCTCCAGACGTCCTCCTCGTCCCCGGCCTTGCGAGCTCTCGCGACGTCTACGCCGCCGAAGCCAAGCTCCTCACGACACACTACCGCCTCCACCTCGTCCAACTCGCAGGCTTCGCCGGAGAACCCGCAGGCCCCAACGCCACGGGCCCCATCCTCTCCGCCGTGATCGAGCAGCTCCACCAATACATCGCCAACAATCACCTTCATCCGATCCCCGTCATCGGCCACTCCATGGGCGGCCTCCTCGCCCTCATGCTCGCCCAGGCCCACCCCGAAGATGTCAGCAAGCTACTCATCATAGACACCCTCCCCTACTACGGCCTCGTCTTCAACCCCGCCGCCACGGTCGACACCGTCCGTCCCCAGGCCCTCGCCATGCACGACCAGTTCATCGCCATGCCCAACGACCAGTTCGCCGCCACCCAACCCCTCTACACCAACCGCATGGTCAAAGACCCAGAAGGCCAACGCCAGGTCTCTGCCTCCGCCCTCGCCTCCGACCGCACCGTATTCGCCAATGCCATGCTCGAAGACCTCTCCACCGATCTCCGGCCGCAGCTCTCCGCCATCAAGACTCCAATGACCCTCGTCTATCCTTATGAAACAGCGCAAGGTCCCGTCGAACAGGTCACCGCCCTCTACACCACCGCCTACGCCACCAAGCCCAACCTCCAACTCATCCGCATCGACGACTCCCGCCACTTCATCATGTACGACCAGCCCGCCGCCTTCGACAAAGCTGTTCAGGCCTTCCTCCAGTCCAAACCCTAATTCCCATAAAGCGGTCGACCAATTGAGTCTGAGACAATTCCTGTAAGTCGAATTACCGAAGGAAACTCCGTTGAAACCCAGCCCCGGACCCCTCCAGACCTCCCCATCCCTTCTCACCGAAACGGGCCCTCGCGACTGCCCCGAGTGCGTCTACCTGCGCGTCTTCAAAACTACGATCTACGTCCGCGATCACGACCTCAGCCTCAAGTTCTACGTCGACCAGCTCGGCTTCAGCGTTGTCGCAGACGCTCGTTTCGACTTCGACGGCCGCTGGGTTGCCATCGCTCCCCCCGACGGCTCCACAGTCCTGGCTCTCATCGCCCCCAAGCGTGGCTCTGAAAACTACAAGCTCATTGGACGCAACACCCAGGTCGGCTTCCTCTCCGAAGACATCAACGCCACCTACGAACAATGGCGCAACCGCGGAGTCCGCTTTCATCACCCTCCCCAACAAACTCTCTTCGGAGGCACCGTCGCCGGCTTCTACGACATCGACGGAAACTCCTTCGAACTCCTTGGCTCCGACCAGATCACTCGCGAGATTGAGCGTCAGCGCCGTCAGGCAGCCGAACGCCTGGAGTTGGAGCGTCGCAGCGCGCAGGAGCTCGAAATCGCAAAGCAGGTGCAGGCGCGCCTCTTCCCCCAAACCCTCCCTCCGCTCAAAACCCTCGACTACGCCGGCATCTGCATCCAGGCCCGTCACGTAGGCGGCGACTACTACGACTTCCTCGCCCTCGGCAACCAGCGGCTCGGCTTCGTCATAGGAGACATCGCCGGCAAAGGCATCGCCGCCGCCCTGCTCATGGCAAACCTACAGGCCAACCTGCGCAGCCAGTTTGCCCTCGCCCGCGACGAGCCCCTGCTCTTTCTTCAGTCCGTCAATCGCCTCTTCTTCCACAGCACCGCCGACAGCGCCTACGCGACCGTCTTCTTCGCCGACTACGACGACGCGGAACGCCGTCTCCGATACGCTAACTGCGGCCATCTGTCCGCAATCCTCCTCCGACAAAACGGTCAGGTAGAACGCCTCCACGCTACTGCAACCGTCCTCGGCCTCTTCGAGGAGTGGCACTCACCAACCGTCGACTGCCAGTTCTCCACCGGAGACATCTTCACCCTCTACACCGACGGCGTGACCGAAGCCTTCAACGAGTCGGAAGAGGAGTTCGGCGAAGATCGCCTCATCGCTGCTCTGGAGCGACACTCCAAACTCCCACCCCAGGCCCTTCTCTCCGCAATCGTCGACGAGATCAAGACCTTCAGCCCGCACGAACAGCACGACGACATCACCCTCATCGTCGCAAAGTGCACCGCGGCACCTTAGAAGCGGTCTCACAAAGGCGGCAACTTTCTAACTCACCACAGAGTTCATTGCCGCGGCCTTGGCTATTCAAGCTGCCTGGCAGTTTGGTTGAAATCCAAAACGTGTGTTGCATTCAAAGCCAGACGGCGTGAAAAGCCAACACGCTCATAAAGCCGGGCTGCCGTCGGATTCTCGGTGCGAAGGTGCAGGGTGGTGAAGCTTGTTCGAGCATTCTCGACGAGAGTATGAACAAGTGCTTCCCCGATGCCTTTGTTTCGCCAGGCTGGTCTCACATAAACTCGCCTGATGCGACCAACGCCCCTTCGACCATCAAATGGATCTTGATTTAGGCCGCCGATTGCGACCAATACCGCCTGGTCCATACAGCCGTATAGCTTTTCTCCTGGAGCGGCGAAGCGATTCATGCCGTTCTGCCACTCCTCCCACAACCTTTCGATGAACAGAACCCCTTCCTGGAGTGCTTCTACTTGAAGTTGTTCCATGCCGGGCACGGGCAGCTGAATCGGATGAATGGTGATCATGGCTGAATACCAAATCTCGCCAGAGTGGAGTTCTGTCCTCGACAGACATCCCGAGCTACTGGCGTTGACGGTTGGACAAGCGAGGCAGAATCTACTTGCTTAGCCAACAATTTTGTTGGACGAATCAGAGGAAGTTTTCGGGTAGTATTCTCATCGGCGGTGGGGCCGACAGCAAAGAAAGGAACATCCTCGTCGATCAACCGTAAATGACAGAAGAGATTCTTTACACGCGGAGAAATATCAATTGCCTTACGACGTAATAATTGCTGGCGCCGGACCCGTAGGTCTGTTCCTCGCCTTTGAACTTGGTCTGGCAGGAACATCCGTGCTCGTCCTCGAGCGAATGGAAGATCCCCACTCGCCCCTCAAAGAAGGTTGGATGGGAATGCGCGGACTGAACTTTCCCTCCGTCGACGCATTCTATCGGCGCGGACTTCTGAAAGACGTACGCGAATCCTCACTTGCGTGGATGGAGGCAGCCAAGCCGGGCTTCGAAATGAACTCGCAGTCAAAGACCTCCGCGCCCCCGCTGCGCTTTGCTGGCCACTTCGCTGGCATCATGCTCGATGCGAACAAGATCGACCTCTCCAGCCAACAATATCTCGTGCAGGGGCCGTCCTCCGCCGGAGGCCTGGCCTCCCTTGAAGGACTTGAGGAAGTACTCGCGGAGTACGCCCTGAAGCTGGGCGTTGAAGTGAAACGAGGCATGCCAGTCATAGACTTCACTGAATCCGAAGATGGCGTGACTGTTCAAGCTGGCAACGAATCGTTCCAATGCAAATGGCTTGTCGGTTGCGATGGTGGCCGCAGCACAGTTCGAAAGCTGGCAGGCTTCGAATTCGCAGGAACCGACCCCGAGTTCACCGGCTACAGCGCATGGGTCGAGATCGCCGACCCTGAAAAACTGAGCCCCGGCTTTAATCTGACACCACATGGCATGTACGTGAATGGCCCCGGCCCCGGCCGCATTGGACTCGTCGACTTCGACAACGCCGCGTTCGATCGCGACCATGAGATCACGCTCGAATCCCTCCAGGCGATTCTTCGCCGAGTCTCAAACACAGACGTAACCATCAAAACGCTCCACGTCGCCACCAGCTACACTGACCGCGCGCGTCAGGCGACGACCTACAGAAAGGGCCGTGTGCTTCTCGCAGGCGATGCCGCGCACATCCACTCGCCACTCGGAGGCCAGGGACTCAACACTGGCCTCGGCGACGCCATGAATCTGGGCTGGAAGCTAGCCGCAACCATCAAAGGATGGGCTCCCGAAGATCTGCTCGACACCTACACCGCAGAGCGTCATCCCGTCGGAGCCTGGGCTCTCAACTGGACGCGCGCTCAGGTCGCCATCATGCGCCCAAACCCTCACGCTCAAGCCATCACCACTGTCATCCGCGATCTCATCAACACAAAGGACGGAGCAAACTACTTTGTCGAGAAGATCTCCGGCATCTTGCTGCGCTACGATCTTCCCGGCGACCATCCCCTCATCGGTCGCAGCGCACCCGACCTCGAGTTTGAGGACGGCTCGCGCCTCGGCCCGCTCCTGCAGGACGGAACTGGACTCCTACTCGACCTGTCAGCCACGGAAGAACTGAGCACGCTGGGCAGAAAATGGAACGGACGTGTGAAATACGTAGCTGCCCAGGCGAAAGATAACAAAGGCCTCGCAGCGTTGCTCCTGAGACCCGACGGTTTCGTGGCATGGGCCGCAGACGCGGATCCGAACCTGACAGCCCTCGAAGAAACGATCAGTCGCTGGTTCGGTAGCCCAGCCTGATACAAAGCTCCGCTGCAGCGGGAGTTCTTACCTTTGAATCGCCCGCAAGCGCCTGCGCCATCCCATCCAAAGCAGTCCGTCCGCAGCGAGGAACAGCAGAAAGCCCATAAATGCGGGCAGCAAATGGAAAAAATCCAGATAACCCACGGCGAAGTGAACTCCAATCGCCCCTCCGAATCCCGCCGCACCCATCACCGCTACAATCTCAGGCAAACTCCTATTCAGTTCGGCGCACCGGGCTATAAACAACAGAAGACATCCGACCGAACACAGCCCTCCGCCAAATCCCGCCCGATCGTGGGAGATCAAAGGGATTAGCATCGGCGAAATGTGAGCGAGGGCTCCAGGTTGCAATCCTATAAATCTCAAATCCGATGGAACGAACACCTGCGTCATCCCGAAGATTCCGATCGTAGCTCCCGCCATAACAAGGCCAACCGCGCACATCCCCAACAGAATCCTTCCCCATCTCGCAGGACCGGACTCGCGGGGAATCTCCCTCCAAATGAAACGGAAAGAAAAGTTCTCAGGCCGGGAACGCCACAGGCCCGCAACGAAAATCGGCAAGAGAAAAAGCGTTGCGACACCGTGCCATGTGTCCAGATACCCTTGCCCCAGGTAAGTAAGGAATGCAAGAAAACCGGTAGAGCCGGAGAACAGTAACGCCCACCAGGGCCAAACCTCCCGCTTCTCCATCGGAAATGCAGTCAGCCAAAGATATCCGCAACCGATCGCGACAAGAGTCCCGCCATAGGCCACTCGATCATGAAACATGAATCCCAGGAGGTGAGCGTTTGCGGCATGCCTCAACGCGAGCGAATCCATACCAATCGCATGACTGTCTTGAGGAAGTAGTTGTCCGGCAAACGATTGCAGAATCGCAAATCCACCACTGAGTGCGAGCGAAATACCTGTCAGCGCAACCAAGAATCTGCCGTCACCAAGAACCGTCTCTAAAAGACCGCGCTCATCGCTCATTCGGAGTGAAGTATAGCAACCTGCTCAAGCCCAATCTCTCCCACTATTAAAGTCCCGGCATTTGTGACGGAACGCCGGCCTCACCGTCTCTGTTAAATTCACGTAAAACCCGCGTCAATTCAGACCAAAACGTTGGTATCCTATATAGGCTATGCCTACAAAAAAAGAACTCCTCGCGCGCCCGATCCAGCACCTCGACATCAAGCAGCACAACGTCGTGCCACTGGTTGAGGCTATGGGCCACATGGCCTACTCCGCGCGTGACACCCACCGCGCCGCCAACATCTACGACATGATGCTCCGCGACACCGACTGCGGCGTCATCCTCTGTCTCGCCGGCTCGCTCATCTCCGCCGGCCTCCAGAAAATCTTCGTCGACCTCATCCGCAACAACATGGTCGACGCCATCGTCTCCACCGGAGCCAACATCGTCGATCAGGACTTCTTCGAAGCCCTCGGCTTCAACCACTACGTCGCCGGAGACGAGTATAAATACGGCGCAGGCGATGCCGAGCTCCGCGAGCTCATGATCGACCGCATCTACGACACCTTCATCGACGAAGAAGAGCTTCGTCAGTGCGACGAGATCACCCACCAGATCACCAACTCCCTCGAACCCAAGCCGCACAGCTCTCGCGAGTTCATCCGCGAGATGGGCGCCTACCTCTCGAAGAACGGTAAGACCCCACAAGCCGGTGGCCGCGACTCCATCGTCCTCGCCGCCTATGAGAAGAACGTCCCCATCTTCTGCCCCGCCTTCTCCGATTGCTCCGCCGGGTTCGGCCTCGTAGCCCACCAGCACGCCCGCCAGGGCAAGCCCATGGTCTCCATCGACTCCGCCAAGGACTTCTACGAGATCACCCAGCTCAAAATTGCTAACCCCACCACCGGCCTGCTCATGATCGGCGGCGGCGTCCCCAAGAACTTCGCCCAGGACATCGTCGTAGCCGCCGACATCCTCGGCGTCGAAGCCTCCATGCACAAGTACGCCATCCAGATCACCGTAGCCGACGCCCGCGACGGCGCCCTCTCCGGTTCTACCCTCAAAGAGGCCTCTAGCTGGGGCAAAGTAGACCTCACCTACGAGCAGATGGTCTTCTCCGAAGCCACCCTCGCTCTCCCCCTGATTACTGGTTATGCCTTCCACAAGAACGCCCAGGCTGCCCGAAAAGGGAAGAAATGGGCCAATATCCTCGATCAGGTTGCTGTAACCGCCTAAACCCTATAAAACCCCGAAAAAGCCGCCTTTTCTCCGGAAAACGCGGCCTTTTTTGCGCCTAAGTGCTTTCCCTCCAATGTTGTCATCTCTGATAACCCACGGAGGTGTTATTCCCACTACAACTGATTTTCTGTCATCCTCAGCCTGAAATCAGAATATTTCCGTAACGGATCGGGGTTCCTGAACGTTTCGACTGAGCCCCCATCCAAACTGCGCCTCAATACGTACGTGATATAAGTTTTCCAACGGTCACCAAAAATTGTTACTCATAAGTTGATCAGCAGTTACTATAGGTTACCGGAAAAAATGCACATCCTTCCTCTACTTGGCTATCTCTCGCTCCTCACAACCTTCGCAGTTTTGCTCGTCGCTTTCCTGCGTGTGCAACGTACCAACCGCGATCTGACCGATCAACTAAGCCAGGCACGCGAGCAGCAGCATCAGCACACTCTCCAGCTCACGCACCGCTCCGAACTCGACACCCTCAAAGACGAGTTCATCTCCACCGTCTCCCACGAACTCCGCACTCCCCTCACCAGCATCCGCGGCGCCCTCGGCCTTCTTTCTTCCGGAATCATCGGTGACGTAGACGCCAAAGCCCTCAACCTCCTCCGCATCGCCGTCACCAACACCGACCGCCTCATTCGCCTCATTAATGACATCCTCGACCTCGAGCGTATGGAGTCCGGCCGCGCTCCTCTGCAGATTCGCCGCTGCTCTCTGCGCGATCTCGCCCAGCAAGCCATCGACACCATGACCGCCATGGCCGACGCGAACACCGTCCATCTCGCGCTCGAGCCCTCCACCGTCGCCCAGGCCGCATACCCCGAAGCCCTCTTCTTTGACGGGGACGCCGACCGCATCCTCCAGGTCCTCACCAACCTCCTCTCGAACGCGATCAAGTTCTCGCCCGCCGCCTCCACGGTCCGCATCCACACCGAGGCCGCCTCGGACTCCATCCTCCTCAAAGTCGTCGACGAAGGCCGCGGCATCCCCTCCGACAAGCTCGACACCATCTTCGACCGCTTCCAGCAGATTGAACCGTCCGACGCCCGCCAAAAAGGCGGCACCGGCCTCGGCCTCGCCATCTGCCGAAGCATCGTTCAGCAGCACAGCGGCTCCATCTGGGCCCAGCGAAATCTCGGCCCCGGAACCACGCTCTACATGATGCTTCCCCGCACCAGCCGCGCGTCCGATGTCGCCGTCCCCTCTCAGCTTCCCCCACGCGGCGAAGGCGCAATCCTGGTCTGCGACGATGACGCCGGAATCCGCACCGTAGTAGCCGAGCACCTCACCCGCCAGGGCTACACCGTAGTCGAAGCCAACTCCGGCGAACAGGCCCTTATCCTCGCAGCCGAACATCAGGTCGAAGCCATCCTCCTCGATCTCTACATGCCCGGCCTCAGCGGTTGGGAGACCCTCCAGCGCCTCCGTAACAACCCCGTCACAGCCAACATCCCCGTCGTGGTCCTCAGCGTGCTCTCCTCTACCCTGCGCCCCCAACTCACCGGCGACGCCCAGGGCTGGGTACAGAAGCCCTTCAACGAAAATCTCCTCTTTGCCGAACTTGGCCGAGTCCTCCATCAGGGCGAAGGCCCCGCCTACGTCCTCCTCGTCGAAGACGACGAAGACCTCGCCAGTGTCCTCGCCGCCAGCTTCCACGATGCCGCCGTTCACATCGATCACGCGGCGACCCGCCAGCAGGCCATCCGCCAGTGCATCACCCGGCCACCCGACCTCCTCATCCTCGATCTCACCCTTCCGGACGGCGACGGTTTCTCGCTCGTCGAGTGGCTCCGCCAGCAGCCCACCCTGCGCACCATGCCGCTGGTCGTCTACTCCGGCCGCGAAATCTCCGAAACCGAAATGGCCAAGCTCCGCCTCGGTCCCACCGAGTTCCTCACCAAAGCAAAGGTCCAGCCACAGGAGGTGGAAGAGCTCGTGCTCTCGATGGTCCACCGCCTCCGCACTAAATTCTCCGACCTCGCCGCCGCCGGTCCCGCCGCTTAACTCCAGAACCGCCGCAGGTACGAAACCAGCAAGATAACTACGCTAACTCGCGCCCCATGAGAGAATGGACTCTCTCATGCGACGCATTCTCATCATTGACGACGAAGATGACATTCGCGAAGTAGCCGCGCTATCCCTGGAAGCAACTGCAGGCTGGCAGATCCTCACCGCCAGCTCCGGCGCCGAAGGCATCGACATCGCCTCCCTCGAACAACCCGACGCCATCCTCATGGACGTCATGATGCCCGGTGTCGACGGCCCCACCACCTTCGCCAGAATGCAACAGACTCCCGTCATCGCTCACATCCCAGTCCTCCTGCTCACCGCAAAGGTTCAGGGAGTCGATCAGCGACGCTTCGCAGGCCTCGGCCTGGCGGGAATCCTCTTCAAGCCCTTCGATCCCCTCACCCTCGCCGAGCAGATCGCTACTGCCCTCGGCTGGAAAGACTAGGCTAAGACTGCAGCGAAGTTAGCAATCCCATTACCTCTGTGCGATCAAACGACATTCGCACCCTCCAACAGCACGATCCGCAGTAAACTACGCGCATACTTTCCAGGCGGTCGACTTCGCCACCAAGGCTTCTCGACCAGAGCCTATCCACAATGAAAAAATCTGATACCCAAAAAAACGACCAGATCGACAACGTCCTCGCCACCCTATGGGAGAAAAATCTCCCAACCCTGCGCGAACGTCTCGACCTGCTCGATCGCACTGCCTCTCTCGCCGCCTCCGGCGCACTGCCCGAAGCGCCACGCCTCGAGGCCTACAGCATCGCGCACAAGCTCACCGGTTCCCTCGGCATGTTCGGCTACCAGCAAGGCACCGATATCGCCCGCAAGATCGAGCACATACTCAAAGCGCCAACACCGACTCAGCTCACCACCCTAACCTCTCTCGCAAAAGACCTCCGCACCTCACTCGCCGCTGGTCTCTGAAAATCTCCAGGCCGACCAACGGGAGGCCCGAAGCAAATCACCCAGCAAGAGAGGTACACAAGTCACGAAGTGACCGCCTCACGCGTAGTGGGCCCGTCCGGCAGGACGCCTCGCTTCAATTACAACTCAGCGCCATCCACATAGAAGAAGCCGTCCCACTAGCCCCCGTCACCGTAAAATCTACAAAGTTCCCCGCCCCCACCGTCACATTCCCGTTCTCCGTACAAGACCCTCCCGGAGCCACCGAACAGATCAGCGAAGTATTCGCCATACTCCCCGGCGTCCCCTGCCGCAGAATTACAGTTACCGTATTTGTCTGCCGAGAAAACACACTCAGCTGCGTAGCCGTGCATCCCGCCGGGACCCAAGTCAGAACAGCATCGCTCTCCGTCGTCGCATCTACCGCACTGTTCACAGAGTGAAACAGCAGATTGAACGACACCGAGTGAAAGATCGAAGCAAACGGAATTCCACTCGTCTCTCCACCACCCCCGCCGCCGCCCGTTCCGTTCGCCCCCGCCGCACCTTGTGGAATCGCGAAGTTCAGCACCGCCGCGCTCCCCGTCCCCACGTTTGTCACGCTGGCCTGCGTTCCCGCCGCGCCCGTCGTCACTGTACCCACGCTCACCGAAGCCGCCGCACCCGCCGGTCCTGTCGCACCGGTACTTCCGTTCTGCGCCAGGACCGCCCAAACCGCCGGAGAGATATCCGGCTCCGAGCCCGTCGACCCCGTAGTCGCCAGGTAGGTCGATCCGCTAAAGCTGACCACATCATTCGTATGGTAAGCAACCGCAGCACCCCAAGCCCCACGAAACGTCACTCCCACTGCACCCGCTGGTCCAGCCGGACCCGCAACACCCTGAGGACCCTGCGCGCCCGCCGTCCCCTGAGCCCCAGTCGCACCTGTCGCTCCCGCGGCCCCAGCCGCACCCTGCGCCGCCAGCACACCCCACACCGACGGGCTCACATTCGGAGTGTTCCCCTGATTGCTCGCTACCAGCGAGATGTAACTCGACCCCAAAAAGCTCACAGCATCATTCAATCCATAGTTCGTGCTCGAAGAGTAGCTCCCCCGATAAGCCAACCCAGCCGGCCCTGCCACCCCAGCCGCTCCAGCGACTCCCTGTGGCCCAGCAGGCCCTGTAGCCCCAGTCAAACCCGTCGGTCCCGCCGCGCCCGTAGCTCCTGTCGGCCCAGCCGGTCCCTGCGCTCCCGGAAACCCCGTCGGCCCCTGCAACCCTGTAGCTCCCGTCGTACCTGCCGCCCCTTGCGCTCCAACTTGCGCCAACACTCCCCAGAAAGTCGGACTCACATCCGGCTCTCTCCCACTATTCGCCGCCAGAGCGATATAACTCGACCCGCCAAAACTCACCGCACTACCAACCGAATAACTAGTCCCCACCAGCCACCCACCCGAAAAGCTCACCGGAGGCCCCTGCGGTCCCACAGCTCCAGCGGCGCCAGCAGGCCCCGTCGCACCGATCGGCCCCGCAGATCCGGCCGCGCCAGCCGGTCCAGCAACTCCCTGCGCAGCCAGCAGCGCCCACTGTCCGGGGCTCAACGAAGGCGTATTCCCAACATTGCCCGCCACCAACGACACGTACGTCGAACCATTGAAGCTCACCGCGTCATGCAACGCATAGTTCGTCGAAGAAACATAATTCCCGGTGTAGTTCGCCACCGGAGGTCCCTGCGGCCCTGTCGCTCCCGTCAGCCCTTGAGGCCCCGCCGCTCCCGCAACCCCCGCTGGCCCCGCCAACCCCTGAGGCCCCGCCGGGCCAATCGGCCCCTGGGCACCCTGCGACCCGGTTGCGAACAAAGACCACTGCGCAGGGCTAAAGCTCGGAGTATTCCCAACATTATTCGCCACCAACGACACATAAGCCGACCCATTGAACAGGACTCCATCCGCCAGCGCATAGTTCACCGCCGACGAATAAGTCCCACGAAACGTCATCCCCACCGGTCCCGCAGAACCCTGCGGCCCCATAGGCCCACTCAAACCCTGCGCCCCAGTCGCTCCCGTCAACCCTTGAGCCCCTGCTTGTCCGGTAATCCCCTGCGGTCCCTGAGGCCCCGGCGGCCCATTCGGCCCGACCGACCCCGGCAATCCCTGCGACCCTGCAATCCCCTGAGGCCCCTGCGCGCCAGTAGCTCCAGGAGGCCCCTGCGCCGTCAGCACACCCCACTGCCCCGGACTCAAGCTGGGAGTATTCCCATGATTCCCATTCAGCAGCGAAGCATAGCTCGCCCCCTGGAACAGCACCACATCCCCCAACGCATAGTTCGTCGTCGAAGCATAGCTCCCCTGGTACACCAGCCCCGGCAACCCCGGGGCGCCCGCCGCCCCCGAAGCCCCCGTCGGACCCGCAGCACCAGTCGGTCCAGCCGGCCCAGTCAATCCCTGCAAACCCTGCGCGCCAGTAGCTCCAGGAGGCCCCTGAATCCCTACCGCCCCCAGCGCCAGCACGCCCCACTCCCCCGGACTCAACCCCGGTGTATTCCCATGGTTCGCCACAATCAGCGAAACGTAGCTCGATCCCTGATACGTCACCACATCATTCAGCGCGTAGTTCGTCGCCGTAGCGTACGTCCCCTGATACGCCAACCCACCCGTCCCATTCCCCGAACCCGTCCCCGTACCACCCTGAGCCAGCACCGACCACTGCGCCGCCACTCCAGGCGTATTCCCCCGATTCCCCCCGGTCAGCGAAACAAAGCTCGACCCCTGATACGTCACTACATCATTCAGCGCATACGTCGACCCAGCCGCATAAGCCCCCTGAAAGCTCAACCCAGGCGCCCCCGCAGGTCCAACCGGCCCTGTAGCACCCGTAGCCCCCACAGGTCCAGCCGGCCCCTGAGGCCCCGCAGGCCCAGTAACTCCAGTCCCGCTCGCCGAAGCCAGCGCCACATCCAACACAGCCGCATGCCCTGTCAGGTCATTCTCTTTACTATCGAACTGCAACACTGCCGTCCCCGCCGTCAACGCCACCCCATTATTCGTCGACGGAGAACTAATCCACCCCTGCACCAACCCCGTCACATCCACTACAACATAGGCCCCAGCCTGCCCCACCGACACCACCTTCGCCGCGCTCCCCAGCCCCGGCAGCGTCCCATACGTCACGCTGTACTCCCCCCAGCTCCCATTCACCGGCTGCACACTCACTGAACCCGCAGTATCCATCCGGTTGCAATAAAGCCTCAGCGTCGCCCGCGACACCTGCGCCGCCATAGTCCCCCCCGGCAGCGTCGACAGGTCAAACTGCAGCAGCGCCGTATACCCGCCGCCCACATTCAAATTCGAGATCGCCCCGCTATTCACCGCCGGCCGCGCACTGTTCACATGAGCATCTGCCACCAGCGTCGCCTCCACCGCGAACGCCGGCAGAGCCGCGGCCCACAACCCCGCAAGCCCAACCCCGTGCAGCAAAATTCGACGTACCAGGCCCATCCAACCCCTCATGGACAGGCCCCGCGCGCTTGTGCGCAACAGAACCAGCCATCGTTCAACGATCAAAACTCAGCGGCGCACGTCGAAGGCAGCTAGAAGCAGCCCAGCAGTGTTCCAAATCAAAACAAAAAACCCGGATCATTCCCGTTTTAGGCTAACGGCCCCCAAAACACAAGCATCTTCCGCTGCGACTTCAGTGTCATCGCGAATCCTCCCAGCCGCCAGCTTGGCATTCATTTCCCACACCACAAGCATCCCATATAGTGTCAAAGGTCATAACAAATCAGACCCGCCAGAGAGGGACACCAACGGCATGAGCAACCAGCAAACTCAGACACCCAACCAGCCCGGCCAACTTCCTCTCCCAGGCAACCTGGTCAATCTCTCCCGCCTCATCACCGCCTACTACACCCTCCATCCTGACCCCGCCATTCCCGCCCAACGTGTAGCCTTCGGAACCTCAGGCCATCGCGGCAGCGCCTTCAAAACCGCCTTCAACGAAGACCACATCGCCGCCATCACCCAGGCCATCGTCGACTACCGCCGCGACCAAGGCACCACCGGCCCTCTCTTCCTGGCGCAAGACACCCACGCCCTATCCGAGCCCGCCTTCGCCACCGCCCTCGAAGTCCTCGCCGCCAACGACATCGACGTCATGGTCGACACCGACCTCGCCTACACCCCCACACCCGCGCTCTCCCACGCCATCCTCACCTACAACGCGCAGCACAAAGATCATCAATCAGACGGCATCGTCATCACCCCATCCCACAACCCACCCGAGGACGGCGGCTTCAAGTACAACCCACCCAACGGAGGCCCCGCCGACACCACCGCCACCAAGTGGATCGAAAACCGCGCCAACGACATCATCGCCGCCGGCCTCACCGCAGTAAAAAAAATCCCCTACACCAAAGCCTTGGCAGCCAGCACCACCCACCGCCACGACTACATCACCTCCTACGTCGACGACCTCGCCAACGTCATCGACTTCGACTGCCTCGCCGGCACCACCCTCAAGCTCGCCGTCGACCCCCTCGGCGGAGCCGGCGTCCACTACTGGCCCCGCATCGCCGATAAGTATCACTTACCGTTACAAATCCTCAACCCCAACGTCGACGCCACCTTCCGCTTCATGACCTGTGACTGGGACGGCCGCATCCGCATGGACTGCTCCAGCCCCTACGCCATGGCCAGCATGATCGCCAACAAGGAAAAGTACGACGTAGCCTTCGCCGCCGACACCGACCACGACCGCCACGGCGTCGTCACCCGCACCACCGGCCTCCTCAACCCCAACCACTACCTCTGCGTCTCCATCCAGTACCTCTTCACCAGCCGTCACGACTGGTCAGACAAAGTCGGCATCGGCAAAACCCTCGTCTCCTCCTCCATCATCGACCGCGTCGCCAAGGGCCTCAAGCGCCCCATGCTCGAAGTTCCCGTAGGCTTCAAATGGTTCGTCGACGGCCTCATCGACGGAACGTTAGGTTTTGTGGGGGAAGAGTCCGCCGGCTCCACCTTCCTCCGCCGCAACGGCCAGGTCTGGACTACCGACAAAGACGGCCTCATCCCCGGCCTCCTCGCCGCCGAGATGACCGCCCGCACCGGCAAAGATCCCGGCCAGCTCTACGCCGAAATCACCGCCAAATACGGCGACCCCGTCTACGAGCGCATCGACGCCGCAGCCACCAAAGATCAAAAAGCAAAGCTAGGCAAACTTTCCCCCGCACAGGTCACAGCAAAACAACTAGCAGGCGAGCCCATCACCGCCATCCTCACCGAAGCCCCCGGCAACCACGCCCCCATCGGTGGCCTCAAAGTCTCCACCGAAAACGGCTGGTTCGCCGCCCGCCCCTCCGGTACGGAAGACGTCTACAAGATCTACGCCGAAAGCTTCAAAGGCAAAGACCACCTCAAACAAATCCAAACCGAAGCGCAATCCCTAGTCACCGCCGCCATCTCTTAATCGCGAAAAGATCGAACCTTCTCCCATCATCGTCCGTACTCCACTCGCATGAGCGCAACCACTCCAGCGACGATCGTCTCCGCCCCATCTCGTCCATCCTCCGTCCTCACTACCGGCACAGCTCTCATCTGCTACGTCGCGCTCGTGCGCATCGTTCTCTACTTCCTGGCAGGCCCGCACTACGGATACTTTCGCGACGAACTCTACTACCTCGCATGCGGCGAACATCCCGCATGGGGCTACGTCGACCAGCCCCCTCTCATCGGCTGGGTCGCATGGCTGCTCCAGCACACCATCGGCACATCGCTCTGGGCCCTGCGTCTTCTACCCGCCCTCGCCGGCACCGCAACCATCGTCCTCGCCGGAGTGATCGCACGCGAACTGGGAGGCCGCCGCTGGGCCATCTTCCTCGCCTCGCTCGCCGCACTGATGGCGCCCGTATCGCTCGCTCTCTCGCACCTCTTCACCATGAACGCCTTCGACCCGCTGCTCTGGGCCGTACTGGCGTGGCTAGTAATCCGCATCGCCAAAACGAACGAGCAACCCCTCTGGCTCGTCTTCGGAGCACTCGCCGGTCTCACCATACTCAACAAATACGCGATCCTCTTCTGGCTCTCAGGTCTCGTCCTCGGCATATGCGTAACGCCTCTCCGCCAAAGCCTTCGTCACCGCTGGTTCTGGTTTGGGTCAGTCCTCGCCGCGGCCATAGCGCTGCCCAACTTCCTCTGGCAGTGGCATCACCAGTTTCCCTTCCTGCAACTCATGCACAACGTTCGCGAGAGTGGCCGCGATATCGCGCTCTCCCCGCTTCCCTACCTTCAGGCGCAGGCGCAGATGCTCGGCTTCGTCGCCGCGCTCCTCGTGCCCTTCGCGCTCCTCTTCTTCTTTTCCAAACAGGGACGCCCGTTTCGCGCTCTAGGCTGGGCCTATCTCATCTTCCTCGCCGAGATGATGTTCCTTCACGGCAAGATGTACTACGTAGCGCCCGTCTATCCCATCATGTTCGCCGCTGGCGCCGTCTGGATCGAAGCCGCAACCCAACGCCGTCTCTGGATCTGGGTCAAGCCCACTCTCGCCGCCGCCATGACAGTGATCGCCGGTATCTATGTCCCCACCATTCTCCCCATCCTCAGCGTCCCGAACTTCCTCACCTACGAGCACAAGCTAGGCATCGAGCAGCAGCAGTTCGAGCACACCAAACCCGGCGTTCTTCCCCAGCTCTACGCCGACATGTTCGGCTGGGAGGAGATCGCGCAACGCGTAGCCGCCTTCTATCACACTCTCCCGCCGGAAGAGCAACGCAAGACCGCCATCTTCGCCAACAACTACGGAGACGCCGGTGCCATCGACTACTTCGGACCGAAGTACGGCATCCCCAAAGCCATCGGAGGCCATCAGAACTATTGGATCTGGGGCCCACGCGACTACACCGGCGAGAGCATGATCGTCCTCGGAGAGGGCAACGAGCGCAACATGCAGACCAAGTGCACCAGCTACTCCACCATCGGCAACACTGAGCATCCCCTCTCGCGTCTCGATTCATGGGGTCCCATCTACTACTGCCGCGGATTCAAATGGAATCTGCGAACGATCTGGCCGGATCTCAAGCGTTGGGGATAATCTCTGCCACCTTTCCGCATAAGCGTCTAACGTCGCAATCTGCCTTTCCACCAACTTCACCGCCACTCAAGCAAACTCCCACCCATAGCTACTTCCCTTCCGCGTAATCCGTCCAGCAGAGCTATCGCTAAAGTGACTGCTGAAATAAGTAGCCCCCGTCTCAGCCGCACGATCCAGCAAGATCAATCGCGAACCACGAGACTCCGTCGGAAACTCACAAAACATCGAAGCCACCTCCGGCTGATAGATCTCAACCGGATGATGCAGCACATCGCCGCCGAACAAAGCCTCTTCCCCCTTCGACCGAAGAACAATCGCAGCATGATCAATACTGTGTCCCGGCGTCGGAACAAACGAGATCCCCTCGAGCACTTCTCTCCCGTCTACCTTAATCAACTCATCCCGTCCAGCCTCGAGAATCGGCACCACGCTGTCGAGATAAGTTCCCCGCGTCGGAGTTCGCACCGGCGTTCCCATATTCACTGCTGATCGCACCGCTTCCGCACGACCGTCTTCATGGTGCAGCCCCGCGCCATATCTCTGCTCCACCGCCGAAAACATATACGTGGCATTTGGAAACGTAGGAACCCACACCCCGTCCTCATCCAATCGCGTGTTCCACCCAACATGATCCGCATGCAGATGCGTCAGCAGCACATAGTCCACCGCCTCTGGTTCCACACCCTCAGCGCCAAGCCGATCGAGAAACGGAGTATCAAGTTGATGGAACATCGACGCCGAACGACGGTTCTTCCCATTGCCAATTCCGGTATCAATCAAGATCGTATGTTCGGGCGTCTTCACAAGCCACGTATGCACGCTCAGAACAATATTCTCCATTCCTGATGACCCCGACCTCGGCGCAATTCCATCCGGACACTCGTTCAACGCGTCAGTGCGAAACCCGGGCAACAGAGTCGCAAGACTGAAGCTCGCAAGCTCCGCCTCCGGAATCTTCGTGACCGTCACATCTCCGATTCGATAGTGCCTCGCCTCGCTGGTCATGCGGTCGACCTCACTTGCTCTCCTCTCAAACGTCCATCCCGGCGACTGCAGAGATGCGAGGATCTTCAAGACCGTCAAGTCTAACGCTCGTTGCCACCAGAGTGCCACTGGAAGGAAATCGCTTCACCGGCGACTAAGCCTGTGCAAAAAAACCGGCCACTTAAAACCGATCTGCTGCGTCTAATCGTGAATGTAAGTGAGAAGGAGTTTAACGAATGCAGATTCAGATCAGCAGCGATAAAAACATCTCCATGCATAGCAAACTCTCCAACCTGATCGATTCCGACCTAAATCGGATCCTCGACCGATTCAAAGATGAAATCACCCGCGTTGAGGTCCATCTCAGCGACGAAAACGGAGACAAATCAGGAGCGCAAGACAAACGCTGCAGCCTCGAAGTTCGTCCTAAACGCCATCAGTCGCTGGCCGTCACCAATGACTCCTCCGACATCCCCACCGCGGTCACCGGCGCCGGCGCCAAAATGGTGCGGCTACTGGTCAGCACCTTCGGTCGCATCGAAGACAAAAACCGCTCCCTTACGACCAGAGCCAGCGGCGAGGGTCAAAATCTGGTTCTCAAACCCGACGCCATCTAAAATCTGTCAAGCCCCAAAACCGCAAATCCCCGCGCCAAACAAGAACATTCGTGTGGCGTATGAGTTCCCTTCCACCAGCTACAATAAAAACAGGAACAACAGAAGGCCCCGGCTCAAACCGGGGCTTTCTGCTGCCGCTAACTCACTGATTCAAAGTATTTTGTGCGCAACCCATTTATTTACAATATTTTGCAGACACACTTACTCTGCAAGCTATTGATAAAAATAAGGTTACGCGCAAGATACCCTCAAGGGCGGGAGGGGGGTACCCCCGACAAAACCAATTCCCCGAGCTTCGTGGTAACCTGCGCCGGAGAGGCTTGAACCCCTTGAATCTGATGCTCGTCTCCCGTCGCACCTTCTGCTCACACGCCGCCACCCTCCTCCTCACCCCTCGTCTCCTCGCCTCCCAAACCCAGCCTCAGACAAAAGCCCCAAGTCAACCCACCGCCCGCCCCGACGTAGCCGCCATCGACCACGACCGCATCCTCGCCCAGGCCAACCGCTACCTGACTCAGCCCCCGGTCCCCCTCACAACCCTTCCCGCTCCCCGCAGCCCCGGCACCCCCCACGATTTCTACTCCGAAGCCGAAGACTACTTCCCCGACCCCGCCAACCCCACCGCGCCCTGGGTCGAACACACCGACACCGCCCCCAACCCCGACGCCTACACCGCCCATCGCGACGCTCTTCTCAACCTCAGCCTCTACGTCCCCGCCCTCGCCGCCGCCTACATCCTCACCAGCGACACACGCTACGCCCAACACGCCGCCGCCCACCTCCGCGCCTGGTTCATCGACCCCGCCACCAGCATGACACCCAGCATCCTCTATGGCCAGACCATCCCCCCTGCAAATAACGGACGCCCCGAAGGCGTCGTCGAGGCCGTCCACCTCGCCGAAGTCGTCCAATCCCTCCCCTTCCTCATCAACTCCGAGGCTCTCACCCCCGAAGAACTCACCACCCTCACCAAGTGGTTCACCGACTACTTCGACTGGCTCAACACCTCACGCCTCGCCGGCCTCGCCCGAGATACCAAGAGCCACCTCGGAACCTCCTGGCTCCTCCAGGCCACCGCCATCGCCCACCTCACCGAGCCCAAAGACGACCGCCCCCTCACCACCCTCCGCCACCAGTACAAAAGCTCCACCCTCCGCGCCCAGATCCTCGCCGACGGCACCTTCCCCCACGAGCTCACTACCCCAAACCCCTACCGCAACACCCTCTTCAACCTGGACATGCTCGCCGCCATCTGCCTCCTCCTGTCCACCCGCTTCGAGAGTGTCTGGGACTACGAACTCCAGGACGGCCCCGGCATGCACACCGTCATCGCCCGCCTCTATCCATACTTCCTCAGCCGCGGCACCTGGCCCTACCGAGCCGACGCCACCTACTTCACCTCACTCCCCATCCGCCCACCCAGCCTCCTCTTCGCCGCCCGCGCCTACGACCGCCCCGAGTACGCGACACTCTGGAAGACCCTCCCCCCCGACCCACCCAACCTCGAACTCCAGCGCACCTTCCCCATCCGCCAGCCCCTGCTCTGGGTCACTCGCCCAAAGCCATGGCTCACGCCCGGCATCCCCACCCCTCCAAAAAACTAAACCCTCAACCGAAAAATCTCCCACAGTTCCCACCTGCATCCAACCAACGAAGGAGCACCACCATGCCACAAAGCCCGCACGACCGCGCCGCCGAATATCACAACAAAGCCGCCCACGCCCACAACGCTGCAGCCACTGCCCACGGTAAAGGCGATCATCTCACCGCTCACGAGCTCTCTCAACAAGCCCACGAGCACTCAAAAAAAGCATTCGAACTGTCGAAGGAGGCATCCTCGCAAGCAGCCTCCAACAAGCACTAGTTCTCTCTTCCGAATCTCCTTCGACGAACTCTCCGCACAAACAGTCGCCACGCAATCACTTACCCACGAAGTATCCAACACCTGATAGCTTTACTGCATCCACTTAACGCAGACATATCTTCTATGTGACTGATACTCACTCTTGCAGTCTCACTCTAGGAGCGATTTGAAAGACCGTGTGAATGCTGCGAATCCATGGCGTGATCGGATCAGTGCCCTCCGAAATATGCCTGCCGTTCTGCGTATCCTCTGGGAATCAGGACGCGCTGTCGTAACCTGGGGGCTATTTCTCCGCGTCATCGTCGCCACTCTGCCCTTCGGCATCGCAAAGATAGCCGCCTACATCTTGAATGACATCGCAGAAGTAATCCGCGGCCACGCGCTCGCGCCCAACTTCTGGAAGCTCGTCATCGCCGAAGTCGCCCTCAACGTCTCCCTCGGTCTCATCACCCGCGCCATCGACTACTCCGACTCGCTCCTCGCCAACCGCTACACCCAATACGTCAGTGTCCGCGTAATGGAGCAGGCCGCGCGTCTCGACCTGACCACCTACGAAGATCCCGTCTTCTACGATCGCCTCGAACGCGCACGCGTCCAGGCCACCGATCGCCTCGCGATGATTCAACAGCTGGGCCGCCTTCTCACGCAGATCATCACCACCCTCGCATTCTCAGCAGCGCTCGCCTTCGCTTCTCCGTGGCTCGTTCTCCTGTTAGCCCTCGGCGTCCTACCCTCATTCCTCGGCGAAACCCACTACGCCTTCCTCGGCTACGCCAAAAACTTCCGCCAGACTCCAGCCAAACGCCAAATGGACTACCTGCGCCAGGTAGCCGGAAGCCGCGAAGGCGCAAAAGAAGTAAAGCTCTTCGGCCTGAACAAGTTCTTTACAGACAGATTTCAAAAACTCGCCAATCAGATCTACCTGGAAGACGTCACCCTTTCACGGTCGAAGCTCATCGTCGGCGGCCTGCTCGGCGTCATTGGCACGTTGGGATACTACGGCGCCTACGTCTACGTCATTTGGCGCACCCTCCATGGCGCCTACAACATCGGCCAGTTCGGATTCCTCACCACAGCCATTCAACAAGCCAGTTCCAACCTGCAGCAGGTCTTCTCCACCGCCTCCGGCATCGCCGATCAGGCGCTCTTCCTTACCGACCTCATTGCCTTCTTCGACATGAAACCAACCGTCCTCTCCAAACCCGACGGCCTTCCCGCTCCAGTTCCAATCCAGCGCGGCTTCGAGTTCCGAAACGTCTCCTTCACCTATCCCGGCACCAACCGAACCGTCCTCAAAAATTTCAACCTCACCCTCTCCCCCGGAGAAAGAATCGCCCTCATCGGCGAAAACGGCCAAGGCAAAACCACCGTCGTCAAACTCATCACCCGCCTCTACGATCCAACCGAAGGCCAGATTCTGCTCGACGGCATCGACCTCCGCGAGTACGTCCTCGAAGACCTCCACCGACATATCGGAGTCATCTTCCAGGACTTCATGCGTTTCGAGATGACCGCACGCGAAAACATCGGTGTCGGCCGTGTCGATCAGCCCTATGAAGACAGCGACATCGAAGTCGCCGCACACAAAAGCCTCGCCGACACCGTCGTAGCGAAGCTAGCCGACGGCTACGATCAGATGCTCGGCCGCCGCTTCGAAGGTGGCGTCGAGCTATCCGGCGGAGAATGGCAAAAAATAGCGCTCGCCCGTGCCTACCTCCGCGATGCCCAGCTCCTCATCCTCGACGAACCCACCGCCGCCCTCGACGCACGCAGCGAACTCGAAGTCTTCGAGCGCTTCGCCGAACTGACTCAGGGAAAGATGGCTCTGCTCATCTCTCACCGCTTCTCCACCGTACGTATGGCCGACCGCATCGTCGTACTCTCCGGCGGTCGACTCATTGAAGAAGGCAATCACCAACAGCTCATAGACAAAAACGGGCTCTATGCGAGCATGTTTGAGATGCAGGCCGCAAGCTACAGGTAGGCTCAACACCGCATCTCAACCAGCATTGAGATATTCGAACAGCAGCACTCGCCTCAGCAGCAGAACGATACGAGAAAGGTTCCATGGCACCATCATCAGAGAATCCGCTCACTGCAGAACACTCATTACCACCCACTGCTCCCGCATTGGAGATGCCGACTGCAGGCCTCCCCGAAAGACCATCGGTCTCAGACGAGGAGCTGAGAGAGCGCGCCAACGCACTGAGTCATCAATGGGAGATGGTTCCGGCCAGCACAAAATCCATCGGACTCGCAACCCGCCTCACCAGACTCAAGCAACGACTCGCCGAGGTCCTGCGCACCTGTCGCAAAACCGCCTCCATCCACGAGCTCACCCCCGAGCTCGAACTCCTCGAGAGCACCCGCATGCTGGAGTCCGCGCTCATCGCCGGAGATAACACCGCCGAAACTTTCTCAACTCTCCCTCATGTCAGAGTCAACCAGGATGAGGACCTGCCACGAGCCATCAACCTTACTGAGGGCTATCTCGTCGCAGCAAAAGGCATCTGGTCCGACGAATCGCTCACCGTCTACGTCCAGCAGGCTCAGCAGCGCGATGCCCTCTTGCTCGAAGAGATCACGGTTCTCCCGCAGGCCCTCAAGCTCGCGCAGCTCGAGTACATCCTCGACCGCGCTGAAGAAGCCTTTGCTGCCGGCCCGCTCCCACCCATTGAGCAGTCTCCCTTCTCTGCCATCCTCCACAGCATGCGCCGCCTCAATCAGTTCGAGTGGCGCAACGTCCTCGAGCCTCTCATCGCCTTCGACTCGATCCTCCGCCAGGATCCAGCAGACGTCTTCGCTCACATGGAAGATGAAACACGCCACAACTACCACATGCGGGTAGCCGAACTCGCACACGACGCCGACGCCAGCGAAGTAGAAACCGCTCAAATTGCCCTCAAACTCGCACGCGAAGCCTTCGCAACCTCCGATCCCGATCCACGCCTCGCTATGCGCACAAGGCACATCGGCTACTACCTCTTCGCCGAAGGCCTCCCCGCGCTAAGCCGTCGCATCGGATACCACCCGCCCTTCATCGAACGCGCCCGCACCTTCATCCGCCGCTTCAACGAAGACTTCTACATCCTCGGTATCTTCACGCTCTCCTGCCTTCTCATCGTCGCCATCATCGCGCCGCTCGTGCCGCATCACGCATTCTGGCCAGTCATTGGGGCCCTCCTGCTCGCTCTCCTTCCCGCAACCCAGGGGGGCGTCGACCTCGTCAATAACACCGTCACCGCATTGATGAGCGCCCAGTCTCTCCCAAAAATCGATCTCTCGAAGGGCGTGCCGGACGATGCCATCACCCTCGTCGTCGTTCCCACACTCCTCCTCAGTGAGATCCAGGTTCGCGAACTCTTCGACGAACTCGAAGCCCGTTACCTCTCCAATCAAGACCCCAACATCCACTTCGGCCTACTTACAGACCTACCCGACACCAAAGCTCGCCCACTCGACGAAGACTCCAACCCGCTCGCTAAATTAGCGGTCGACTGTGTCGAACATCTCAACGCAAAGTATCCCCGCGCAAAAGGAGGAGCCTTTTTTCTCCTCCACCGCTACCGCGTCTTCAACTCCCGCCAGGGCGTCTGGATGGGATGGGAGCGCAAACGCGGCAAGCTCCTCGACCTCAACAAATTCTTGTTGAACGAATTCGACAGCTTCCCCCTCAAAGCCGGCCCACTCGAAGCCCTGCAGCACGTCCGCTACGTCATCACGCTCGACTCCGACACCCAACTCCCCCGCGGCACCGCAGCCCGCATGGTCGGCACCATGGCGCACCCCCTCAATCAGGCGATCGTCAACCCGCGCCTTCGCATCGTCACCCAGGGATACGGTATCCTCCAGCCACGCGTAGGCGTCAGCGTCTCCTCCGCATCACGCTCCCGCCTCGCGTCCCTCTACTCCGGCGAAACCGGCTTCGACATCTACACCCGCGCCGTCTCAGATGTCTATCAAGACCTCTTCGGCGAGGGCAGCTTCGCAGGCAAAGGCATCTACGAGGTCGCGATCCTTCACGAAGTCCTCGACCGCCGCTTCCCCCGCAATGCCCTTCTCTCCCACGATCTCATCGAGGGCTCCTACGCCCGTGCCGGCCTCGTCACCGACATCGAAATCATCGACGACTACCCCTCGCACTACTCCGCACACACCCGCCGCAAACACCGTTGGGTGCGCGGCGACTGGCAGATCGCCCGCTGGCTCTTCGCCAATGTCCCCGACGAATCCGGCAAATCCGTTCCCAATCCCATCAACACCATCTCGCGCTGGAAGATCTTCGACAACCTCCGCCGCAGCCTCGTCGAGCCCGTAACATTCCTTCTCTTCCTCCTCGGCTGGTTCATCCTCCCCGGCGGCGCGCTCTACTGGACCATCGCCGGCGTCGTCCTCCTCCTCCTCCCCGTGCTCGTACAACTAGCCTTTAACCTCGGCCGCGCTCTGGCCAAACTCAGCTTCGTCGGAGCACGCGAAGGCTTCATCACTTTCGGCGCGAACTTCGGCTTCACCATGCTGAATCTCACCTTCCTGCCTCACCACATGTTCCTCGCCCTCGATGCCATCGCGCGTTCTCTCAACCGCACATTGGTATCCGGCAAACACATGCTCGAGTGGGAGACCGCCGCACAAGCCGAATCCGGAAAATCACGAACGCCACTCGACATCTACCTCCAGCTCTCTCCCGTCGCCGCTCTCGTCATCGCCGTCATCCTGGCTTTCACGAACCTCCGGTCTCTCGTCGCTGCCGCGCCTGTCCTCATCCTCTGGGCCATCGCACCTCTCGTCGCCATCTGGCTCAACTCACCGGCTACCCGCGAAGAAGGCCCTCTTACTTCAGAAGACACTCACTTCCTCCAGCGGCAGGCGCTCCACATCTGGCGGTACTTCCACGACTTCGGCGACGAGAAAAATCACTGGCTCATCCCCGACAACGTCGAAGAACAAAACAATCTTCAGATCCGAAAGCTCTCCCCCACAAACCTCGGCATGCTCTTCAACGCCCGTCAAGCCGCCTACGAGTTCGGCTTTCTTACACTACCCGAGTTCGCCCAGGCCACACTGGGCACCCTCGAGACCTACGACCGCCTCGAAAAACAGCGCGGCCACATCTACAACTGGTACGACATCGAAACCCTCCGCCCCATCCCACCGCACATCGTCTCCGCAGTTGACAGCGGAAACCTCGCCGCCTCCCTCTACACGCTGCGCACTGGCGCGCTCGATCTCCTCAAGCGCCCTCTTCTCGACCCCGAGACCTTTGCAACCCTGAAACAAATGCAACACCCCTCCGTCAAAACAACAACGACGCCGACACTCGCGCCCCCGGAACCCGCGGCAACAGCGGTAAGATCTCATCTTCGATCCATCCCGCAAACCTCAACCCACCCCACCGACGACTGGTTCACCAACGAGGTCTCCAACCGTCTCGCCGCGCTATCGGTCTTCGCCGAGCAGTACACCCCTTGGCTGCTTCCCCAGTTCGACGGGCTCTTCACCCCACCCCAACTCGACGGCTCCGAGCACAAAGCAATCCCCACCCTCCTCGACGCAACCGACTACGTCACCGAGTTGGAATCGAAGCTCTCCGGTGCATCACGCGACATCCCCACCGGTTCCACGCTCGCCCCCGCCGCAGCCGAACTTCTCGCCCTGCTCTCGACCGCCAAAAGATGTCTCGCCCAACTAAAAGCCGACCTAACCAAAATCTCAGTCGAGGCAGAGCGCCACGCCGACGCCATGGAGTACGGCTTCCTCCTCGTCGAATCCCGCCAACTCCTCTCCATTGGCTACGACGGCATCACCCACGAGCTCCACTCAGCCTGTTACGACCTCCTCGCCTCCGAGGCTCGCATCGCATCTTTCATCGCGGTCGCAAAGGGCGACATCCCACAGCAGTCCTGGTTCCGCCTCGACCGCTCTCACGTCCTCGTCAACGGGCGCGCCGCTCTCCTCTCCTGGACCGGAACCATGTTCGAATACATGATGCCCTCCCTCTGGATGCGCACTTTCCCCGACACTCTCATCGCGCGCTCTCTCGAATCCGCCGTCCGCATCCAGAAGGACCATGTTCACAACATCCCCTGGGGCATCTCCGAATCAGGCTTCTCCAAAAAAGATCCTCAAGGTCGTTACGGCTACCAGGCATGGGGCATCCCAAAACTCGCACTGAAGTACGGAGCCGAAGACGGCCCTGTCATCTCACCCTACTCCAGCTTCCTCGCGCTACCTCTTCTTCGCAAAGACGCCATCACCAACCTCCGACGCATGGCATCCATGGACTGGACCGGAGCCTATGGCTTCTATGAAGCAGCCGACTACACCCAGGGCAATCAACCCGAACTCGTTCGTTCGTGGATGGCACACCATCAGGGCATGTGTCTTCTCGCCGTGACCAACTTGCTCAAAAACAACATCGTGCAGGAGTGGTTCCACGGCACACCTCGCGTCCGAGCTGCCGAACTCCTCCTGCACGAAAAAGCCTTGAGCAAAGAAACCCTCAAAGATCTTGAGAAGCAATCGAAGTTACAAGCTTCAGAAGAGCAACCCGCGTAAATCCTTCACACCAACAAAAATGGGCAGTGAAATCATCCCACTGCCCATCAAGCTTTTAATAGTTCCCTCTAAAAGTGGAACCCAAGCTCTGCCGTCAAAGCACGCGGTGTTACATAGTGCGTACCGCTGAAGGTTGAGAGGAAGTTGTAAAGGGCGTACTTGTTGGTGATGTTCACACCCGTCAGACGAAGACTCCACTTGTTCTTATCGCCGTTGAACAGATTATCCTGACCAACTGAGGCATCAAACAAACTGCGTTCCTGAATTCTAGGAGGATTCTTGTCGTCGTTTTCGGTTCCAGGTGCGGGAATCGATACCAGCGTCGAAGTGAGCTGCGAAGCCAGGCACTGATTACCAGGTATTCCGACAAACGGAGTAGCCTTCACACCGTTGCAAGTCAGCCCAGCCTGAAACTGCTGATCAGGCGTCAAACCACTCAGATCAATCCCCGGTTGTCCGTTGATCGTGATTGACGGTCCACCGTTCGCCGGATTGCACAAACTGTTCGGATCGGTCACGTTGTAGCAAGGCACAGAACCCGCAGTCAGACCGCTATCAAACCGCCAGTTGAACCCGACCCACGGGCTACGCTTGCCGGGGATCTGATACTGCAGATGCGTCGTCTGGTTATAGCGCTCATCATGGTCGATGCGGAAAGGAAACCCGCTGCCACCAACCGTAGCGCCTGCACCGGCAACCTGCGGCGGAAAGAATCGTGCCGCCACCGAAGACATCACAACAAACGCTGAAAAGTTGTGAAAGTTAGGGACATCTGCTCGCAAAGCAAAGCCCGGGATCTTCGAGTTATGCCAGTCAATCGGGAACGTAATCGGCGTGTTTCCAAGCACACTGAAATCGAAGGCATTGTGTGTGTACTTCCAGATGTAATCCCCGCTGATCACGAGATTCTTGCCGAATGCCTGTTGCAATCCGGCATGGAACTCATTTCGGTAGCCGGGAGCGAGATTGCCGTTTCCACCCTGACAAGCCAGCAGTGGATTAAGTACGTCGTTCAGACATCCTTGACTGGAAAGCACTAGGTTTTCATTGAACGGAGTCTCCAGCGTTCTCGCATACGACAAACGCAGAACCGTATTAGTCGGCTTCACGCTATAAGCTAAGCCCACGCGAGGCTCCGCCTGACGCGCAACCGTCAACCCGTTATAAAGATCGCCGCGAATACCAACATTGAAGAGCCAGTTACCCGCCTTGATCTGGTCCTCAACATACAAAGCGAGTTCCTTCACATCGGTCCGGCCGATGAAGTTGAACTGCCCACCGCCACGAGTCAAATCGAACGGCAGCAGAACCGGATTAAATGCAGGCGTTGAAGATCCCAGCGTCTTGGCCAGCATGCCATTGTTCGGAAACAACCCCGCCGCCGCGCACTGCGACGGATCGCTAAATCCATTCACAGGATTCGCCGCGCCATCCGTACACGGCGAGTTGAACGTATTTGCGACAACACCCAGCGTGTCGCTCTCACGCAGAAAAGTCTGCGAGTAGTTGGCGCCAATCTTGATGTTATTGATCCCCTTCGCATACGAAAAATCGGTATGCACCCCAGCGTTCGTCAGAGAGCGCGTTTGAGCGATCGTCTGGTTCTGCAGATTGGGTGGCCCGAGATCGGCCAGCGGGTTTCCGCTCGGATAGTAGTCATATTGATCCTTACGAATATAAGGACCAAAGTTGAAGACCGAGTTCGCTCCAATCGTGCGCGTATAAGTTGGTGCGATATCAAAGGTCCCGATCTTCGAACGCTGATCTGTATCGCCAACATTCCCGAAGACAGGATTCGCTCCTCCGCCACCACTAATTACATTCTGCACATTCAGATTGTCGAACGCGTTCGGCGTCTGAAACCAAGAGCGACTGTAGTTCAGGTTCAAATGAATCGAGTCAACAGTCGTGAGCTGCCGGTCGATACGATCGAACACGTTCATCTCATTGCCCTTATCGTGAAAGACCGTAAACTCCGGAGGATCGAGGAAGCGCCCAGTATTTAAGCCGTCGACCTCAATAAAATTCCCCCACTTCTCCCCCCCGTAACTCAGATCGACTCCCCCGCTCGCCGACCCAAATGTCCCGTACGACGTCGTTACACTACCGGTCGGCTTCCTAACTCCCATGCCGGACCGCGTCGTTACCTGGATCACAAGACTCGTCTTACCGCCAAACTCCGCCGGCGGCGCGCCTGAAATCACCTCAATCGACTGGATCGAGTTCGAAGGAATCTGATTCGAAAAGACCTTGCTCTGCTGATCCGTGATTGGCTGACCATCGATCGAAAAAGAGTTCGACGCATGGTCGCCAAGCCCATGGAACAGACCATTCGAGTCCGCCGCAACTCCAGGCGACGACAACGTCACCAGAGAACTCAGCGAAGATGACTGGCTCTCCAGCGGCAACTTATCGAACAAGCCACGATCCACGTCCGTATGAAACGTTGAATCGTTCTCAACCAGATCGCTACCCGTCACATTCACTACCGTCGAAGTCGCTCCAATTGTCAACGCGGTCTTCACGGTAATCGGTACAAAAGACCTGACCTGAACATCTTGAGTCGCCGAAGCAAACCCCGTCAGCGAAACCACTAAGTGATAAGGATTCAGTGGCAGATTCGTAAACTGATAATGCCCCGAGCTATCTGTGGTCGTGACCCGGCTGTATCCACTGACCGGATTCTCAATCGAGACAGTCGCCCCCGGCACAATAGCGCCCGTTGCGTCCGTGACTGTTCCAACAACAGTGCCGGCATTTCCAGCAGACTGCGACCACAGGCCCGTACTACCGAAAACAAAGAAAACAATTGCAAATAGTGCGAAGATGACCCGTCGTATTGACGTGTGCATACACAACCCCCTTGAGTTTCAACCTGATTTTTTTTGACAACCGTTCTAAGCGAGAACAGAGTCAACAGGCGGTGGTCGGGTGTAGAGTGCAAACGTAAAAAAAGTCTTCGCCCGCGTCGGCGGATCAAAGACCTCAATAGCAGATACGACGGAGGCGACAGCGAGTGTCACCGGTGGCTGAGCAACCTCAACAGCTACGTGCGCAGTTACGCAAAGCGCGCAGTCCGCATGAGAGATGTCGCCAACTGGATGGGAGTGAACAGCCTGAATCGTCCCAGTCGCCAAAACCAGCAAAACACAAAGCAGCGCGAAGAAGATTCTCCACGAGCTCTGCATATTCGATTTTGGTCCAAGACTGAACACAATAAATCTAATATAGCGCGGAATCCCCACCGTAAAACGCGCCCACAACCACCGCGCCCACCATCTCGCTTCAGCAATCCTATGCAGCCTATTGAAAACGAAGGATTAACCGCACATTACACTACTGCGAATTTATTCTTGATAATCTTTCTAGACCAGCTGCACTTCCACCTTCTTCGCTTCGCGATCCAGGAGCGTAATCCTGAAGCTCCGAATCTGTCCCACCCGAACCGGCTCCGCTTTCGCCTCCGCAGCGCTCGGCCCATTCTTCCATCGCGCTGCCAGCATCGAGCTGAACGAAGACAAATCCGGCGCCCCAGACTTTACCTCTTCCTTCGCAGCCTCCGCCACCAGCCCGGCACGCGCACGAATCCCCTCACCCAGCTCCACCGTCCCATGCTCGCCCGAGACCTCAATCAGCCGCCCCGTCACCAATTCCCCATCGTGATGTTCAGCGATGTACTCATCCAACCCCGTCGGCACCAGCTGCTTCATGCTCAGCTTTATCTGCCGCTTCTCCCTATCTACATCAAGCACCTTCGCCTTCACCACCTGCCCCACGCGCAGAACATCCTGTGGCCGTTCAATCCTCTTCTCCGCAGTGATCTCGCTGACATGAATCATCCCTTCAACGCCCTCAACCAGCTGCACAAACGCGCCGAACTTCGTAAAGCTCGTCACCGGCCCCTCCACCTGCGAGCCCACCGCAAACTTCTCCGCCACATCCACCCACGGATCGCCCAACGTCTGCTTCAGCCCCAGCGACATCCGCCGTTCCGCCACACTCACGCCGAGAATCATCACCTCCACCACATCCCCCGGCTTCACCAAATCCCCCGGCTTCCTCACCTTCTTCACCCACGACATCTCCGAGATATGCACCATCCCCTCAACACCCGGCTCCAACTCCACGAACGCGCCGAAGTCCGTAACCCGAGTCACCGCCCCACGCACCCGCTCCCCCGCAACATACTTCCCCGCCACTGCATCCCACGGATGCGCCAACAGCTGCTTCATCCCCAGCGAAATCCTCTTCCCCGCTGCCTCCACCTTCAACACCTTCGCATCAACCTGCTGACCCACCGTCAACACGTCCGACGGCTTCTCCACCCGCGCCCACGAAATATCGCTGATGTGCAACAACCCATCCACTCCTCCGATATCGACAAACGCGCCATAGTCCGTCACGCTGCGCACCGTTCCCGAAACCAAATCGCCCTCACGAATCTCCGCATACCGCCGTTCCTTCGTCGAGCGGTCATCCTCCTCCGCCACCGCACGCCGGTCAACGACAACATCCTCCTCCGTCGCATCCAGCTTGATAATCCGGCAGCGAATCTCCTGCCCCACGAGCTTCTCCATCTCCGCGGCATCCCGCGCCCCACTCCGCGAGCCAGGCATAAACGCCCTCACGCCCACGTCCACCGTCAGGCCACCCTTCACCACGCCCGTCACCGTCCCGACGATCACTGCCTTATCCGCAAACGCCTTCTCCAGCGCGCTCCAATCCTTCGGCTGCTCCACCCGCATCCGCGACAGCTCGTAGTATCCCTCTTCGTTCCGGCCTTTCACCGAAACCTGCAGCTTGCTCCCCACCTCAACCGTCTCACCCGCGCTCTGAAACAACGCAAGCGGCAACACGCCCTCCGTCTTATACCCAATATCGACGAACACTGAATCAACCGACACCGCGACCACAGTTCCCGTTATCTGCTTTCCACCTTCACCAGACAGTCGCGAATGCGTCTGCTCATACTGCGCAAGAATCGCGTCGAACGATTCGGTAGACTCTGTGTTATCGACGGGTTCGAACGATGTGGACTCTGGTGCACCGGGGTTTGACATGAAAACGAGGCCTCATTCCTACTGATTCTGGCTAGAATATCACTGCGACAACCTCTCCGGCCCGCACGCCCTTAGCAACAATTTGCCTCACCAATCCGTTTCTGCCATACACTCTCATCTCATGCTCCGCACGCTCGATCGAACACTTGCCCTCGCCGCCGCAATGCTCCTCTCCATTGCGCATTCAGCTCACTGCGCCACCAAGCTCGACGACAGCGCTCTCCATATCTCTCCATCTCCTCTGATGAACGGATCGCCCTTCCTCATCACACTCTCAATCCCAAGCGAAGCGCTCTCAGTAACGGGCGATTGGCAAACTCACCACGTCCTCTTCTTCTCCAACTCTGACCACCGCACCTGGTTCGCGCTCGCAGGAATCGACGTTGAACTTGCCCCCGGCAGCTACCCAGTCACCGTCGAAGCCAATCTCAAAGACGGAACCCACCAGACACTCCACCACCAACTAACCATCGAAACCGCACCCTATCTCCAGGTGCCCCTCACCGTCCCTGACAAATTCGTCGAGCCCGCCCCCAAAGCACTCAAACAAATCGCCGCAGACAAGATCGTCAAAGACAAAGCCTTCGCTACCTCAGCCCCCACGCGGCAATGGTCAGCCAGCTTCCTCCCTCCCCTGCCTCTCGCGCCCGAGTCAGACTCCTTCGGCAACCAGCGCCTCTTCAACGGAAAGGTAGCCAGCGTACATCACGGCCTCGACTACCACGCGAAGCTGCACACGCCGGTAGCCGCAATCAACTCAGGCCGCGTCGTCCTCGCCAATCCACTCTACTTCGAAGGCGGCTGCGTCGTCATCGACCACGGCCTCGGCCTCATGAGCGTCTACATGCACCTCTCGAAGATCGAAGTCACCGTCGGCCGCCGCATTCGTCGCGGCCAGATCATCGCACTCAGCGGAGCCTCAGGCCGCGCCACCGGTCCCCACCTTCACCTCGGCGTCCGCTGGCAAGGCACCTACATCGACCCCGCCAAACTCTTCGAACTCCAAATGCCCAACCCCCACTAACCGCGCTCCTCCACGCGCCTACGTTTTGCTGTTGCCTTTGCCTTCGTCTTTGCTGTTGCCTTCGTTCTTTGCTCTTGCCTTTGTTCTTCTGGTTGTCATCCCCGAAGGGGATCTGCTGTTGTCCGTGCCTCTGCTCTTGACGCCCTTTCTCCCCCAACACAAACATCGTCATCTCGACCGAAGCCGTTCACGGTCTCATCGTGAACGGCGCAGTGGAGAGACCCCCGCATTTCGTTTTCCCCCCTTCGCATCCGTCTAACGTAACCTGAACTGTCACAAAGATCTGTCAAGCCCCAAAACCGCATAAATAACTGACAAGAAAACCACTTACGCTTGGCGCATCAGTTATAACCAAACCGCTATACTAGAAACAGACGTAAAAGCCCCGGGACAACCGGGGCTTTTTCACGTCTACAGATCCATCAGCACCGCTAAACCCTTTGATAAGACGAATTTGGACGCAACCCTTTTGCAATGACGAATTTACAGGAGACGACAACGCGCAAACCACTGAAAAAAAATAGCTTACGCGCGGGCAAGGGGAGGGGGGGGTACCCCTCACGGAAGAGGCTTTGCTTGCGCCCCACCCTCTTCAAGATCTGTCCCGAACAACCGGCGCAGCGGCTTCTGTATTGCACGCAGCAGCGCCCTGGCAGCCAGAACCGCAGCAGCCAGACAGAGTAGAGCACCCGAAGCAGCAATCACCGGATGATGCGTCGCAAACCACGTCAGCCCAACTGCCACCACATCCTCCGACGTGCTCAGTGCAATATTCGACACCGGCTCCGGACTCGGCGTAACCGCCGCACGCAGCGCAGTCTTCGACCCATGCGCCGCCAGCGCAACCGCAGCACCAATGGCCGTCGCCAGTATCTGCATCTGCGGCGTAAGTTGTGAACTCGCGTGATACGCCACCAGCGCAGCGATGGGGATTCGCACCACCGTATGCAAGCCGTTCCAGATCATATCGAACGCCGGAATCTTATCGGCCACGAACTCGATGGCAAACATAATCCCGCACACCACCAGCACCCAGGTGTGCCCTAACGAATCAAGACCAGGAGGAAGCGCAACCCACTGTGTCCGCGCCAGCAAGCCAAGAGTCAGCACCGTGGCATAGATATTCAGTCCCGCCGCAAAGCTGGACGCAATCACCAGTGCCGTAATGTTCGCCGGACTGAAGCTCATGTGGCTGAAAGTGTACCCCGTCCCAAAAGAGGGCGCACTTTTATTATTCGCTGCGAAGCTCTATCGACGCACAGCCCGCTTGATCTGCGCATATTGCAACAGAATGAAGCTGTCCGTCATACCAGCGATATAGTCAGCTACCACGCGCGCCAGCCCCTGGTTCTCCACCGACTCGAAGTGGCTCACCGGCAGCTCCTCTGGATCGTTGATCCAGTAGTCAAACAATGCCGTAACCACCTCCTCCGCCTTGTCATGCTCATGTTCGAGCGCCGGACAGGTGTAGAGGGTGTCGTAAAGATACTGCTTCTCCTGGAGACGCTGCGCTTCAACCTCGGGCGAAAACAGAGCAAGCCGGCTGGCATGTTTGCGAATATCAGTCAGCGACTCCGCTCCAATCGCCAGCGTGTTGCGAGCCGTATTTTCGATCAAATCATCGGTAAGAACGTTCTGCATCAACTGCAACGCCTCGTTGAACAGGAACTTCTCATCAACCCCGGCATGCACTCGCTCGACGGTCTTATAGCAGCGCGCGACGATCCCCACATGCTCGCAGATATGGCCAATCTCGAGCAGCCCGGACTCGACGCCGTCATCAAGGTCGGCCGTCAGATAAGCGATCTCGTCGGCAAGATCGATCAACTGAGCCTCGAGCGGTGGCCTCTGATCCAGCAGAAAGCCTTCCAGATCAGGATGCTTCTCCACGCTGTAGTCGCGCGAATGCTTGATGATGCCTTCGCGAACGCCAAGCGTCAGGTTCAGCCCGCGATGCGCTGCATAGCGCAGCTCGAAGTGCTCGACGATCCGCAGAGCATGGATATTATGGTCAAAGCCGCTGCCATGCCTCTTCAAACAACGGTCGAGCGCCCGCTCCCCCGCATGTCCAAAGGGAGGATGTCCGATGTCATGAACCAGAGCCAGAGTCTCGGCCAGATCTTCCTGCAGGCCGAGCGCAGTCGCAACCGCACGAGCAATCTGGGCGACCTCAATGGTATGGGTCAATCGGCTACGAAAGTGATCCGACGCACGACTGGTAAATACCTGCGTCTTCCCCGCGAGCCTTCGAAAGGCGCGGGCCTGCACAATCCGCTCCCGGTCACGTTGAAACGGCGTCCGCGAAGGCCGAAAGGGTGCCGGGTACACGCGAGTAAGCAGCAGGTCGCCCGGATCGGCGACAACCGCGCATCGATGCAGATCGGTTGCCATAGTCAACTCTAGTGTAAACGGCAAAGGCCCCCGAAATGACTCGAGGGGCCCTACGCTTCCCCACTAACTACTTGACCGAAACATTCCCGACCTTCGCCAGCTTCACGCGAGCGTTCTCGAGCTTGTGCTCAACCTTCGCAACATCCGCAGGATCAGCATCCGCCGGCAGAGACCGAGAATACTCAGTCATCGACCGCTCCCACTGTGCCACAGCCCCTTTCAGGTTCCCGGTCTTCTCATAAACCTCGCCGAGATGATCGTGAACGGTGGGGTCGGTGTTGATCCGCTCATTCGCTTTGCGAAGATTTTCTTCCGCCAGCGCGTATTGACCCGACTTGAAATAAACCCAGCCAAGCGAGTCCAGAAACGCACCATTCTGCGGATCGAGTTCAACCGCCTTCCGAATCATCGTCAACGCCTCAGCAAGCCGAACGCCGCGATCAGCGAACATGTAACCAAGATAGTTGAGAACGGTAGCATTCTGCGGATCGATCACAAGCGCCTTACGAAACTCAGCTTCCGCAAGGTCATACTGTTTCTGCCGGTCATAAAGCGCACCGCGCAGAAACGCCACATAGAGCTTCTCATCGGGCTTCGTCGCCAACGCATCAGCGCTGGTCAGCTCAGCAGACGCCTCCTGATACCGTTTGAGACGTGTGTAAATCTGAGCTAAAGCCAGATGCGAATCGCGCTCGTCCGCAGTTCCCTTCGTCGCTGCCAACTGCGCATTTGCCAGCGCGATACCTTGATCTACCGAACCTGTATCAGCGAGCTGCCCCGCATACATCAGTTGAATCCCATGATCATTCGGCATCAGCTTTGCTACCTCAGCAGCAGACGCCGTAGCTTCCTTCCACTGGTGAGCATCGCGATACGCATCGATCTGCCCTTGATAACCACTCTTGACGTAATCACCGCCAAGCCCAGCCATCTGCTTGTAAGCCCCAACAGCCTCCGGAGTCTTGTTCTGCTCACGGTAGATAATCGCCAGTCGATCGAGGAAGATCGAGCGATTGGCCTTCTCTCCATCCGTGTACTTCCCATCCGGATGAGCAGTATCTGCTACTAGCTTAGTCAGCACTCCAGTCGCATCGTCATAGCGACCCAGCGAGTCATAGATAAGCGCCTCATTGTAGGTAAGCTCGAGCGAGTCCGGAGCCAATGGCTTTGCCTTATCGAGTGTCTTGAGCGCCTCATCGTAGTGGCCCTGTCTGCGTTCGATCTCCGAGATGTGGATCTGTGACTGCGCGTCCTGCGGTTCAGCTGAGACGACGACATTTAACACCTTCAACGCCTCGTCCAGTTGACCATCAGCTAGTAGTGCATTCGCAAGACCGCGCTCAGTATCCAGATTGTCTGGCTCAAGATCCAGAGCTCGATGGTAAGCTGCAATCGCGTCCTTATTTTTCTTCAGCTGCTCGTAACTCGCGCCCAAAGCGAACTCGACGCGAGGCGAACGATCGTCAACCGGCACCGCATTAAGCACATCTGCGGCGCGCTTCGGATCACCCTGCTCGCTATAGAGCCGCGCCATATTGAGCGCAACTTCTTCCGAATTTGCGTCGATGCTCTGCGCTGCTTTGAATTCCGTTTCCGCCTTCCCCGAATCATGATTCAGACCGTAGAGCTGGCCCAACAAAAGATGTGTCTCCACATCGCCCGGTTTCAATTGAGCGAGCTTTTCATACTCAGCAATCGCGAGTTGAAGCATTTGGCCTGATTGCGGACTTTGCATGTCACCTAAAGAACGCAGATAAACCTTCCCCAAGAGCGTATGAGCTTCGATGTCGTCAGGATTCTTGCTCACCTGATCCTGCGCAGCCGTCACCGCCTCACGGATGCGACCAATTTTGAAATAGAGATCGGCCAAACCATCTTGTAGAAGACGCGAATTCGGATCGGCATCCAGAGCTAACTTGTACTGCTCCACCGCTTGTGTAGCGTAGTCCGACCGGCCCGCGTTAACCGCCATATCTTCGTAAAGGCGGGCCAGGCTGTAGTGATAGTAGGAAGAAGCCCGATCAGGCTGAGCTGAAGTTGAGACCGTGATCTTCGACCCGCCTGGGGTTTGAGCGAACATGATGTGGGCCACAAAAAAGGCCGCGGCAGCGGGAATCAAACGAAAATCGCGAATAAAAGAGGCACGTAAAAAAGGCGTCATGAGTTAGTTTCCTGTGCCGACGGAATAGAAGTCGAAGCGATGCTGCTAAACACTGGTTAGACGATCCCGCGTCCGGATTGGATGCAGGCGGCGAGACCAGCCAATTGCGGCAACATGGCGGTGATTATATCCGTCATTAGCGGCTACTTGGAAGATTATCCGTGACGGAAGTGTCTGACCCCCGTAAATACCATCGCCACGCCCAGCCGATCTGCAGCCTCGATGACCTCGGCATCCCGCACTGAGCCCCCTGGCTGAATGACAGCTGTGGCACCAGCTCGTGCCACAACTTCGAGACCGTCAGCAAACGGGAAAAAGGCATCGGAAGCGGCAACCGTATCATTTAGCGGCAGTACAGCCTTCATTGCGCCGAATCGGGCTGCATCCACCCGACTCATCTGACCTGCCCCAATACCGACCGTCTGCCCGTGTCCGTCGCTGAATCGGGCATAGACAATCGCATTCGATTTGACATGCTTGCAGACTCGCCAGGCAAAGACCATGGCCCGCAACTCTTCCGCGGTAGGCTTTCTTTTCGAGACGATTTGGAGTTGTCCTTCGCTGATGCTTAGCTGGTCCGCATCCTGCACGAGTAGTCCTCCGGAGACCTGCTTCAACATTCGTGGGGTCTCAGTGGGCAAAATCTCGATAAGCCTGAGATTCTTTTTGGCTCCAAAACGTTCCAGCGCCTCACTGGTGAACGAAGGTGCTGCGATCGCCTCAACAAACAGCTTCGCGATTTGCTCCGCGGCCACAGCATCAACCTCGCGATTGATCCCAATCACTCCACCGAAAGCGGACACCGGATCGGCCCCAAGCGCCCGTAGGTAGGCCTCGGCAACTGTCGCTCCAGTTGAAGCTCCACAGGGATTTGTATGTTTGATGATGACCACCGCGGGTTCATCAAACTCGCTTACTAATTCCCAGCATGCATCCAGATCCACGATATTGTTGTAGCTAAGCTCCTTACCTTGCAATTGCTTCGCGTTTGCGACACCTTTTTCGCTGCCATCTGTATATAGCGCAGCTTTCTGATGCGGATTTTCGCCATACCGAAGCACCTTGAGGAGCTGTTCGTTGACGCGGATTGTTGCCGGTAACCGATCTTGTGAAAATATAGCGCTGCCGTTCGGAGTTTCGATGCTTTCCAGAGTTGTCGCTATGCCTGCATCGTAAGCCGCTGTGATCGCGAAGGCGGTCTTGGCTAGATTCCATCGCGTCGTGCGACTCAAGCTACCAGAGTACGCGACCATCTCATCTGCCAAACGGGCGTAGTCTGCCACGCAGGTCACAATCGCTACATCAGCGAAGTTCTTCGCTGCTGAACGAACCATCGACGGTCCGCCGATGTCGATATTTTCGATTACATCCGCGAACGAAACTCCGGGTCGGTTTGCTGACTTCTCGAACGCATAAAGATTTACCACTACCATATCGATCGGTTCGATCTGGTGTTCAGCGACTGAAGCCCTATGACCCTCGTTATCACGTATATGGAGGATTCCGCCATGAACCTTTGGATGGAGTGTCTTCACTCTACCGTCGAGCATCTCCGGAAATCCGGTCAGGTCGCTAATATCGCGCACCGGAAGGCCAGCTTCTCGTAGCGCACGTGCAGTTCCTCCTGTCGAAACTAGGTCGACCTGGAATGAAAGGAGGACTCGAGCGAAATCAATGAGTCCGGTCTTATCGGTAACAGAGAGTAGAGCGCGACGGATCTTACGAAAATCAGTAGGAGCGGCTAAAGAGTCAATGTCGTGTTCAATCATCACCTAACTATTCTAAGCCAGCACACCGACAACATGTCGTTAGAGCCGGGCCGAGCCGGTTAGTGAGCTTACCTGTGCTACATCATGCGCAATACACCAGCGCTTCAGTCCGTCGGCAATATTCTCGACCGCGCGTGGATCCGCGTAGCTAGCCGTCCCGACTTGTACCGCAGTGGCTCCAGCCATCATGAACTCCACCGCGTCCTCGGCCCGAACAATTCCTCCCATACCTACGATAGGAATCGTCACATTCTTTGAAACCTCGTGCACCATCCGCACGGCAATTGGCTTGATCGCAGGCCCGGAGAGCCCTCCGGTAATGTTGGCAATACGAGGTCGACGCGTCTCAACATCGATAGCCAAAGATACGAAGGTGTTGACGAGCGAAACAGCGTCGGCTCCCCCATCTGCAGCAACACGTGCCATTAATCCAATATCCGTGACATTTGGCGAAAGCTTGACCATCAAAGGCCTGCGAGCGGCCGCCTTACAGCGTGCTACCAGTTCCCAAAGCTGCGGAGGATCGGTCCCAAAGACCATGCCTCCATGGCTGGTATTGGGACAACTCGCATTCAGCTCATACATCGCTATGTCCGCGGCCTCGTTCAGCACCGTAATTACCTCAAGGCAATCTTCGATAGTGAACCCAAAGACATTCGCAACAATGACCGCCCCTTTGATTTTCCTCAACTTGGGTAGCTTTTCTGCGATAAAGGCCCGAACGCCCATATTCTGTAGTCCGATCGCATTCATCATCCCCGCGGCGGTTTCGATGATTCGGGGAGCTGGATTACCCGCCATGGGCTCGCGCGAAAGCCCCTTGGTGACGAAACCTCCTATCCGAGACATTGAGACAATGTCCTCAAATTCGACCCCATACCCAAAGGTTCCGCTCGCCGCAATTACCGGCGAACAAAACTCAATGCCGGCGACCTTCACCCGCATGTCAGGGCCTTTGATTCTTGCAGACGCGCTCACTGTCGTGATTCCGTTCTCATACTTAAACAGTGTAGCCGTACCTTGTCGCCCGTAATCATTGGCTGGTCGCAGTGCTTCAGTGAGAGCCCGACCAACATTAGCGAACGGCGCATTAACTCCCAAAACAGACGCAAATGTAGCTGCAATGTCCACCGGGGCGACTTGCTCCCGATACAACCCAGGCAAAACTCCTCCCAAAAGAAACCTAATGGCACATGTCGGTCATAGCTCCAAGGAGAAAAATGCGTCGTCTGTATTCCGGTCGAATATTCCATCTGGTACGCCATCGGGAAGGTCATCACATACCATCCACCGTGATCGGTGTAACTATGCGAAATGAGGCGCCCAAACTCTGTGTTAGGCACCTTTCCTGCCTCAAGATCAACCCGAGTGCGGCTGAAGTAAATCGAGGGATCGGCATCAACGCGGCTCTCTTGGTACATCCGAGTAGCCTCCGGCGTGAGCAGAGTATTTGGAGGCAATGCCGGAGCGCCTAGCTTCTTGACAGCCGCGGGAATCGCGTCGACTACAGCCTGCTCGGCATCCTTTCCGAAACAGTGCCAAAAGCATGGGGATCGAGCGCAAGATAAGGCAGCTCTTGAGTCGGCATAAAATATTGCACGCCTTTGTTCGGAGAGAACCGGGCATTCAAGCTCTCGTCAATCACCGCCGTGAAAGCATCCAAGTCCAGGCGCGCTGAAGCCGCTCCACGCTTAGCGGACTCCGTTGGAATCGGTGCGACTCCATGATCCGCGGTCAGCGCGACCGTCACATTCTGAAAACCAATCTTCTTGTCGAGGTAGCTGAAGAAACTGTCGGGGTCCTGATCCAGGCGGAGGACCATCTAACGTTGAGTGTCAGAATCCGGCCCAAACTGATGTCCTTGTATGTCGTTAGCTGACAGACTGACCGTGAGGACATCGGTCACGCCGTTCTGGCCTATAGACTCTCCCTCGATAAGCGCCCGGAGGAAATCCAGCTCATAACTGTTCGCAGCAGGAGTATGCCTACGAGTGAGTAGAATTGCGTCGTTCCGTCAGGACCTGCCTCTTTTACTGCCTGGGCTATCCTTGAACCTTTGTTGAACGTTGTCGCCCAGTCTGGCAATTTCTGAATGTAATAGGTTGAAGTAACGAAGCGGCCCGATGAGTTGTCGATCCAGAACGCCCCGTTAGCAGACTGTCCGGCCGGCAGAATCCCGCCCGATCTTTTAGCGACACGCCGTACAGCTTTGCCTGCCCCTGCGTCGCAAGTCGAACTTCATCCCCAATAGTCGTCGCAAGCAGATTTACCGGCGAAGACCCAATTCGAGGATCATTTGGAGCAGGCGCCGGAGGAGCTGGGACTGGTAGATCGTCAAAGTTTGCCCACCAAGCGATACCGCTAGTCTTCGACCGACCAAATCACCCGGTCCGTATTACGGCTTAAGTCCCACCACTCATTGCTGCCGATGCCGTGGCCGTCCGTATATCACCTGTCCCAATCGTTGCGTGTCCCGGAGCCGTTTTTGTGTTGGCGTAATCAAAGTAGCAAGAGTTAAAGTAGGCCCCACGCTTCAGAAAGCGATTAAACCCGTTCGTCGTCTTCAACGCATCTCGGTATCGATCGAGATAGTCGCCTCGAAATTGATCGATAACCAGAATCACAATGAGCTTCGGCCTTGCGCGATAGATCCGGCCGCGCCGAAGATAGAGCAATCAGCGAGAAAAACACGATAAAAGGGCAAGAACAGACTTTCGCATCATACGAGGGTAAACGGAAAGTATTGCGGAAAGATTGCAAGGCCTTATCGCCTCGGGAAGACGCTAAAATGAATGGTGATGATTGACCTTGCATTTGTTCGGGCTAACCTGGCCCTTGTAGAAGAGAAGTTGCGTAACCGGGGAATGGATCCTGCCGTCGTACTCGGTAGCTTCGTCGAAGTCGATCGCGCGAGGCGCGAGGCTATCACCCGAGTGGAGACGTTAAAGGCGCAGCGAAACAAGCTGACCGAAGAGATCGCAAAACTCAGACGTGAGGGCGTAGAAACACCTGCGCAAACCGAGCAGACGCGTGCCATGAAATCTGAGACGGAGTCCCTCGAATCCTCTGCCGCAGTTTTAGACGAGCGTTTGAAAGAGATGCTGCAAGCCCTTCCCAATCTGCCTCAAGACGGCGTTCCCATCGGAAAATCAGCCGACGACAATCGGCAAGAAAAGGTCTGGGGCGAGAAGACGATCTTCGACTTCCCCGCAAAGCCTCATTGGGACCTGGGCGAAGCGTTGGGCATCCTCGACTTTGGCCGCGCCGCCAAAATCTCAGGCTCCCGTTTTGTTATTCAATTCGGACAGGGAGCTCGTCTTGAGCGCGCCCTTGCCAACTATATGATCGACCTTCACACTGGCGAACACTGCTATACCGAAGTTCTGCCGCCTTACATGGTCAACTCCAGGTCCCTCTTCGGCACCGGTCAGCTGCCCAAATTCGCCGAAGATCTATTTCATTGCGACGACAAAGGCAGCTACCAGCCAGGCGTATATCAAGAGAGTGATCACTGGCTTATCCCTACAGCAGAGGTCCCCGTCACAAACATCTTCCGCGACGAGACGCTCGACGAATCGCAGCTTCCAATATCTTTTTGCGCCTACACTCCGTGTTTCCGCTCCGAAGCTGGCTCCTACGGCAAGGATGTCCGCGGCATGATCCGTCAGCACCAGTTCCAGAAGGTCGAGTTGGTTAAGTTTGCACGCCCAGAGGACTCTGACGCGGAACACGAACGCCTAACCCGCCATGCTGAGACGGTCCTCGAACGCCTGGGTCTCCCTTATCGACGAATGCTGCTCTGCACAGGGGATATGGGATTTTCCGCTGCTAAGACGTATGACCTCGAGGTGTGGTTACCTGGTCAGCAGCTCTATCGGGAGATCTCTTCCTGCTCTAATTTCGAGTCCTTCCAGGCCCGCCGGGCAAATATCCGCTATCGTCCCACTGGAGCGAAAAAGACCGAATTTCTTCACACCCTGAATGGAAGCGGCCTCGCTGTAGGTCGCACCTACCTCGCAATTCTGGAGACCTATCAGCAGTCTGACGGCACGATTAGAGTCCCAGACGTGTTAGTACCCTATATGAACGGCGACACGGTTATCGGCAAACAACAAGGCAGGAGTTAATTCATGTTCAAGCTGATTCGCAACTACATTTTCTGGGCCTATGAACGAGGAAGTTTCCATTATGACGTCATGGTGACAGCTATTCTGATCTTTATGTTCGTCTCACCTCACTTGATCGACTTCAAGGACAAACCGGTTGAGACCGTTGCTCTCCACGCGAGCGAGGTACTGGTTAGAGAAGCCGGAACGTCGGGGGGCAGCAGCCGTTTTATCTACCAAGTGCGCGCCGATGATATGAGCGGCGCCCGCACCGATCCTGAACGCCGCGCAGCGATCCTGCGCGTGATCGAACCAATATCAGGCGAAGTATCACTTGAGCGGTACGAGCCCGTTCGTGACATACAGGGCAAAATCATTGCGTACAACGCGTGGGTGCTCCGCTAAATTTCTGACGCTTATCGCATATCATTTTTGGGAGCACCTCACCTATGACCACTATCAGCCGTGTCGTTGCATCACTTCTCTTTTCGATAGTTGCTTTGGGTCCCACACCTTCCGCCGTTGCGCAGCCCAAGGCCGGCCACCTGGACGAAGTTCTTCGACAGATGGATGCGGCGACCCTGAGGTTCCAGTCCGCTGAAGCCAGCTTTCAGTGGGATCTCTACGAGAAGGTCGTGCAACAAACGACCACGCAAAAAGGGACAATCTACTTCAAAAAGGAAAACGGAAAAACTGTGATGGGGGCCAAAATTACTTCGCCCTCCACCAAGATTCTGGAATATCGCAATGGGACGCTAACTCTCTTCGATCCTGGCACCGACCATGAGACGATCATTACTCCGAAAGGAAACCAGGCGCAGATGGAGAGCTTTCTTACTCTTGGGTTTGGTGGGAGTGGCAAGGAGATGGCGAAAGCATGGACCATTTCTGATTTAGGGGACGAGATGTTGAATGGGGTGCAGACGGCCAAGTTGGACCTGGTCCCGAAAGACCCATCGGTCCGCAATAATTGCACGCATATGACAATCTGGGTGGACCCAACTCGCGGTATTACCTTAAAGCAAAGCTTCTATATGCCGTCGGAGGACTATCGAACCGCAGTTTACTCCGATGTCAAATATAACCAAGGCGTCGACACCAAGGCCTATCAATTCAAAGCCGATAGCAAGACCACAGTAGATTCGCACTAAAGATTTTGAATACCGAACGTACCACGGGGCTGGTCTGGGTTTGGCTAAGCGTCGAGGAGAAACTCGCCGTCGCGCATGATCTGCTCTTCGCCTTGGGCGTCACCTAGCCAGATGCTGAACTCGAGACCGACTACATCGATATGAGTGGAGGACTTCCAGGGCGCTCCCGTGTGGGCGCCGTAGGGATCTCCGAAGGCGATGTGAATGCCGGGGAACTTTTCGTCCTGGAGGATGTTGCCAATGACGCGGTCGACGCCGATGTTGGTACCAATAGCAAATTCACCGACTCGATCGGAGTTTTCGTCGGTGTGGGTGTAGGCCCAAAAGTCGCGCTCAAGCGCTTTGTTCTCGCTTGAGACGCGAGTGATGCGGTTGCCTTCGATGTTGATGGTGAGGGGGTGGGCGCGGAGGATGCCGTAGCGGGCGCAGAGAAAGTCGCCGACTACTCCGTCGACGACAAAGACACCGTTGACCTCGCCGGGAGCGGTAAAGCATTCGCCGCCGGGGAGGTTGCCCCACTTTTCAGTGCTGATGATGCCGGAGGTCTTGAACCAGCGGTATTCGGGGTTTAGTTGAGCGTGGATGTCGGTGCCTGCGGGGGTTGTGGCACGGACGTAGGTGGCGGCGCGAACCTTGTCGAGGACGGCCTGGGATAGGCGATCAATGGCGAGGAAGTCGGCGCGCATGCCCTGGGTCATGATCTCTGGGGTGATATTGACCATGTGGGCGTGACGCATGCGACGGCGGTTGACTACGTCGGTCATCTGCATGCGGCTGTGCAATTCGTTCGGCTGAACCTCGACCGCGAAGATGCTGACCTGGGACGATTCCATGTCTTCGAGGATCGCGGCTGGAAGGTCGACGAGGGGGCGCGGAGCCAGGGCTTCGAGTACGAAGGCGTTCCAGGTGCAACCGATGCGATCAAGTTCGGAGACGAGGGAGGCCGCGATGGTGAGGCAGCGCTCGTCCGTGATGAGAGTGACTTTTTCGTTGGGCTGAATACGGAGACAGGTGGTGACGGCGTTGCGGGCGCCGGGGATAAACTCGGCGGGAAATGCGGTAGTGCGGAGGTCTGGTGCTGCCTGCGTTGCTTGATCAACCATGAGTGCTGCCTTCCGGGTAAAACTTCTTTCTAAGATACTTGTTACTGAAACGTTACAGGAGAAAAAGGAGGCGATTGTGATCGCTGCGGTACCCCTCCCCTCGGTCATTTTGTGCTAAAGTCTTCGATCCTTGAGAGTTAGGTCTGGACTTCCCTTTTTCCCACAAGTGTAAAGTCCTAAAACTACAACTACTCTGGCATGGCTCTCGGTAGAGTCTTCCTCTTATTGAGGTTGTTGACCAAACAGAAAACCCCGACACTCACAGGTCGGGGTTTCTCTTGGGCCTGTTTTAATTATATCGGGTTTGGCGGGGTATTGTGCCATGCGAATCTGCTTGTCTGGCGCGGTGATTTGCGGTTTTGGGGCTTGACAGGTTTTGTCCCAAAGGAAACGCGCCTGCAAAAAGGCGGTCGATGAGACAAAAGATCCTTCTGACCAAATATCGTAGAGAAGGAGACCTTGGGTGCCTTAATCCTTAGTCTGTTGCACCGTGGAGGCGAGGCTGGAACGCACATTTGACGCTATCGTTGTCGGCCTCGGCGCTATGGGAAGCGCCACGGCATACCAGCTATCTAAGCGAGGCGCCAAGGTGTTGGGGCTGGAGGCCTTTACTCCGGCTCATGACAAGGGATCGTCACACGGGGAGTCGCGCATTATCCGGCAGGCGTACTTCGAAGACCCTGCCTATGTTCCGCTCGTCTTAAGGGCATATGAGCTTTGGGATCAGTTGCAAGAAGAAAGCAACGAAGACCTCTTGACCATCACTGGCGGCGTTGCTATTGGACCGACGAAAGGAGCGCTGGTGGCAGGCTGCTTGAGAAGCGCGAAACAGTACGGTCTCGGGCACGCCCTAATCGACGCCAAAGAGATGCAACGTCGCTTTCCGCAGTTTGCCCTGACAGAGGACGAAGTAGCTTTCTACGAAGAGAAGGCGGGGTACCTCAAGCCTGAGGAATGTATCCGGCAGCATCTGCGCGGTGCATCCAAGCGTGGTGCAGATCTACGTTTCGAAGAACCAGTGCTTTCGTGGACAGCTTCTCAAGAAGGTGACGGTGTAAGCGTTACAACGGAAAAGGAGACTTACAATGCCAAGTCCCTGGTGATTTCTGTTGGTCCGTGGTTCGCGGAGCTGGTGTCCGACGTTTCGATGCCGGTCGTCGTCTCACGCAGGGTGCTGTTCTGGCTTAAGCCTCTTTACGAATCTTCCAACTTTGATCGTGGAGTGTTCCCGATCTTCCTTTGGGAGCCTGAGGGATCTCCGTTGTTCTATGGCCTTCCACGAATAAGCGAAGATGGGAGTCCAAAGGTGGGGATTCATTCTGGTAACGAGACATGCACTCCATCGACAATCGATCGGCGCATAAATCCGCGTGATGAATCAGCAATCAGATCTGCTATCGGGACTAGAATTCCCTCGCTCAACGGAGAGGTTTCTCATGCAACGACTTGCATGTATACGATGACGCCTGACGAACACTTCATTGTCGATACGCACCCTGATCATCCGCAGGTGATCCTTGCTGCCGGATTCTCCGGTCATGGTTTCAAATTTTCTTCCGTAGTGGGAGAGATTCTTTGCGATCTCGCAATGGCACGAGAGACTTCAACGGATATCCGCATCTTCTCAGGTTCCCGATTTCGCAAGCGTGGATAGGTTCTTAGAGGCCGGCGCGGGTTTCGGCGGCCATGTAGTCGACGACGGATTTTAGGCTACCGGTTTCGCGGAAGACCTTGAGCTGGCGGTCGGCGCCGCTGCCCTGCGCGAGCATGGTGTGGATGTAGTTGATCTCGGTACGGCTGCCTAGTTCGTCGAGAACGTCGTCGATGAAGGCGAGGTACTCAAGGATGAGTTCGCGGACAGGGACCTCGGTTTGTTTGCCGAAGTCGATCATCTTGCCGTCGATGCCGTAGCGGACGGCGCGGAATTTGTTCTCCATCAAAAGGGCGCGGGAGTACTGGCGGTAGTCGACGTTGCGAGAGTGGAGGTGCCAGAGCTTGCAGGCGGTGGCCTGGATGAGCGCGGCGATGGCGATGGACTCCTGCGCGCGGAGGGGGATGTCGCAGATGCGAACTTCGACGGTGTCAAAGAAGGGATGGGGGCGAACGTCCCACCAGATTTTTTTGGCGTTGTCGATGGAGTTCGTCTTGATAAGGAGGTTTACGTAGCTCTCGAACTCGGAGTAGCTCGAGAAACTGTCGGGGAGGTTGGTGCGAGGAAAGTTTTCGAAAACCTTGGCGCGGTAACTTTTGTAGCCAGTCTCCATGCCCAGCCAGAAGGGGGAGTTCGTGGAGAGCGCCAGGATGTGGGGGAGGAAGTAGCGGAGCGAGTTCATGATGCGGATGGCGGCTTCGCGGTCTTCGATGCCGACGTGGACGTGGAGACCGAAGATAAGATTGGCGCGGGCGACGAGTTGAAGGTCTTCGACGACTTGCGCGTAGCGCGGATCAGGGTAGATCTCCTGCACGCGCCAGTCGGCGAAGGGGTGCGTGGCGCCGGCGATGAGGAGTAGGTCGTGCTCTTCGGCGAGGGCGATCATGTTGCGGCGCAGATCGAAGAGGTCTTCCTGGGCGACCTGGATGTTGCTGCAGACGCGCGTGCCGACCTCGATGACGGATTGATGCATCTCGGCTTTGACACGCTCCTCGAGGCGGAGCTTGCCTTTAGCGAGCATCTCGGTGGCGATGTGCGAGCGCAGATCCCGGGTCTCCGGATCGACTGTCTGGTACTCCTCTTCGATGCCTAGCGTGAAGGATGGCCGCATATACTCTCCCCTTACCGTTGTGAGTCAGAAGAGTACCACTGCTTTCAGGCGCGACGAAAACTAGGCTTCTTTTTTGGTCTTCTTTTTTTCGGTTTTTTTCGGTGCGGGCGTTGCTGGTGGTTTCAGCGTCATTTTTTTGGTTGAGGGCGCGAGGAAGGCGGACCAACTCAGCTCATGTTTGATTTTGTTGGAGGATTGCGCCTTCTTTACCGCTAGCTTTGATACTTTGTCGACGATCCACTCGAAGCTTTCCTTGCCTACGGAGTGGAGGTCGGCATCGGGCGCGGGATTCATGAAATCGATGGCGTAGGGGATGCCGTCTTCTACGGCGAACTCTACGGTGTTGAGGTCGTAGCCGAGGGCCTTGCAGAGAGTGAGAGCATCTTTTTCGACGCGCTTGAGGAGTTTCTTGTCGTACTCGGGCGGGTCGAGGACGTAGCGTTGCTCGTGCGGGCGGCGTGGATCGTAGGGCATGATGCGGACGTCCGATTGGCCGACGACGTAGCAGCGGAAGTACTCCTTGAAGTTGACTGCGGCCTGGAGAGTCATGCAGAGGTCGCGGGTCTGGTCGTAGGCGTGGAAGAACTCGTCGCGATTGTGGACGTGGAAGACGTCGCGCCAGCCGCCGCCATCGTGGGGTTTGAGAAAGGCGGGAAAGCCGACGTAGTCGAAGATGCTGTCCCAGTCGAGGGGAAACTGCAGGTTGCGGAGCGAGCGCTCGTTGATTTGCGGCGGAAATTTTTTGTGGGGGAGGAGGACGGTTTTGGGTACGGCTACGCCTAGTTTTGACGCGAGGGCGTAGTTGAAGAACTTGTCGTCGGCTGACCACCAGAAGGGATTGTTGATGATCTGAGTGCCGGTGAGGGCCGCGTTTTTAAGGAAGGCGCGGTAGAAGGGCATGTCGTGCGAGATGCGATCGACGATGACGGCATAGCCGGAGGGTGCGGCCATGTGTACGCCGCCGACGCAGACGAACTCAGCCTGAATGCCTTCGATCTCCATCGCGTTGATGCGATCAACGAGCGCGCCGGGAAAGGTATTTTCCATTCCGAACAGAACACCAATCTTCTTCACTGAATCCTCCATGCAGGGGTTTGGGAGAGGTTTGCCCGGTGACCTAGAGATAGGTTTGCAGCATTCTCTGCCACCAGGGCCAGTCGTGGCCTGTGTTGTCGCCCCATACATCGAGACGGCAAGGGATGCTTTTGTTGCGGAAGATCTGCGCCATGCGTTCGTTGTCGTTCCAACACTGGTCGTGAACGCCGGTGGCGAGGATGTAGTTGTTACGGCGGTAACGATCGAGATACCACGAGTCGCTGATGTTGGGGAGGTAATGCATGGGGATGTTGAAGTAACAATCGTCGTCGTAGTAACCGCGGAGAAAGTTGGAGGGGTCGAAGGATCCGCTCATGGAGAGCATCGCAGTGAAGATATCGGGATGCCGGAGCGCAGCGTTCAGGGCATGGTAGCCGCCAAAGCTAGTGCCGATGGCACCAAGGCCGGAGTATTGATTTTGCTGACGAACGAGAGGGACGACCTCGTTCATGATGTATTGCTCGTACTGCACCTGGCGGGCGATGCGCCAGCGGGGCGGCACGTCGCGGTTATACCAGCTTTCGCTGTCGACTGAGTCGACGCAATAGAACTGGAGGTGGCCGTGTTCGAGCTTGTCCTGAACGGTGCTGACCATATGACGGTCTTCAAATTCGTAGAAGCGGCCGCAGGAGGTGGGGAAGACGACGGCTGGATAGCCTGCGTGCCCGAAGATCAGCAGTTCCATGTCGCGACCGAGGGACGGTGAGAACCATTTGTGGTATTCGCGTTTCATCGGGCTCCCTCTGCTAGTCTGATGCAATCGTAGTTTATTGGAGCGAGTTCTTTCGCATTGAAACAATCATCGCAATCTCATTTCATTCCTGCGCTTACGACCGTTGAGCGCGAGCCTGTAGCCGCCTTCTTGCCCGAAGAGGCGATGACCGAGCATATCGCAGACGATCTGGATTCTAATCCGAGATATAGCGTACGTAAGTTTCATTCGGAGATTTTGCCGGATGATCGAGTCGTTTCGGTCTATCTGCCGCCGCAATACTTGGAGCAGGAGGACCGGCGCTTCCCTGTCTTCTATTTACATGATGGGCAGAATCTGTTCGACGGACGTACCTCGTACATTGCCGGACGAACTTGGAACGCGCATACGACGGCGGACGAGCTGAGTCTCAACGGCGAGATGGAACCAGTGATCCTCGTCGGCGTTGCAAATACGGGACTTCGCCGGACGGCGGAATATACGCCGACGCGGGACCTCAAGGTGGGCGGGGGCGAAGGGCGAAGCTATGGTCGGCTGCTGGTGGAGGAGTTGAAGCCGCTGATTGACCGCACTTATCGCACGATGAGCGATGCGAGGAACACAGGGTTGGGAGGGTCTTCACTTGGAGGGTTGGTCTCGCTGTATCTGGGATTTATCTATCCGGAGGTGTTTGGCAAACTGGCGGTGATGTCGCCTTCGCTCTGGTGGGATCAGCGCAGCGTCTTCAACGTGGTTGATCAGACACGGCCGAGGCCTATGCTGCGCATCTGGCTGGACATCGGCACGGCGGAGGGGGTGCGACATGTGCGGGATGCGGACCATTTGGAACGGCAGTTGATCAAGCGGGGTTGGCAGTCGGGTGTCGACCTTGCTTATATGAAGGCGGACGGGGCGGTTCACGATGAAAACGCGTGGTCGGAGCGATTTGGGGACGTTTTGCGATTTCTTTTCCCACCAGATTGAGGAAGTTTGCGCTTCTTCGTTGCGAAAAGGCGCGTTTTCGGCCATACTTAGATGTTGGGTAATGTATCTAAAGTCCCTGTCCAAAATAAGATCGACAGCGTGGCTATATCACCCAAACCAAAAATGTTCTGAAAGGCATTGCCCGTGTTGATGATTCGTTTGGCGCGCGTTGGAGCGCGTAAGCAGCCACATTACCGCATCGTTGTTATTGAGAAGGACCGCGCCCGTAATGGCCGTTCGGTCGAAGTGGTAGGTACCTATAATCCGCGCACCAACCCTGCAACGGTTGATTTGAAGCGCGACCGCATCGACTACTGGACCGGGAATGGAGCACAGTTGTCGGAACGCGTGGGCAAGTTGATGGCACAGAAGCCGGCAGAGGCAGTCGCTGCAGCGTAAGAGTTACCTGGTCGATGCTATCTTTGGGAATGCGGTAACGGTTCCCAAAGATAGCTGGCACAATAGGTTCCTAGGAGCGCGTCGCGAGCACCTTTCACGTAGACTCCTTGGTATTGCACAGTCGAAATGCAGTGGCCTTGCAAAGCAGCGGGCCCGGGGGATTATAACCCCGGACCTCTTGCGACCGGTGTATCGTTCGTTGCAGCATCTCCTGGAAGATCTCGCAGTAGCAGTAGACGAGACAAAGGGAAAGTGCTAGAACGCTACTTCGTGACTCCCAGACCCAGAAGGTGTGCGATGACCCAGGCAACTCAGTTTCCTGCAGGGAACAACCCTGTAAAAAACATGACCGACCTTGTAGCGGAGATAGCCCGTGCCTTGGTGGACGACCCAGACAGCGTATCGGTCGAGGCCGTAGAAGATGGTGAGTGCACCGCGATTCGCTTGCGGGTCGCTGCCAGCGATGTTGGTAAAGTAATCGGAAAACAAGGTCGAACAGCACGTTCCATGCGAACAATTCTCAGCGCAGCCAGCATGAAGGTGAAGCACCGATTCTCGCTCGACATCGTGGAAGAGGATTCACCCTCTGCCCCCTAGGGCTCAGTACAGCTTGCGGCGTCTGGGCTATCGCAACTCCGATTTTGCCCTATGACGCAAACCACTCCAACTTGGATTGTGTTGGCACATCTGCTTCGACCCCAGGGTCGTAAGGGTGAGGTGCTCGCGGAGTTGTTTACCGATTTCCCGGAACGCTTCGAGAAGCAGACGAGAGTCTTTCTTGCCCCTTCGGGCTTCTCGGGAGAGGAGTCGGCTGCACGTGCCGCGGAAGTTGTGGGCTTCTGGCTGCCCGTTGGCAAAAACGAGGGGCGAGTCGTACTGCAGTTGGCGGGCATCGAAACGATCTCGGACGCGGAGACGGTGGCCGGGTTGGATGTGCTTGTGCCACGCGAGGAGCGGCTTCCACTTGACGATGACTCGGTTTACATCAGCGAGTTGATTGGCTGTACGGTGTACGACGGAACAACGGCAGTGGGTGTGGTCGGAGATGTTCAGTTTGCTACGACCGCGGACGGGGCGCGCCGGCTCACCGACGCTGCGCCGCTGCTGGAGGTAGAGTCTGCTGCGGGGGATGAGATTCTTATTCCGTTTGTGAAGGCTTTCCTGGTCGCTGTGAATACAGAGTCGAAACGAATCGAGATGAAGCTGCCTGAAGGATTGGTGGAGATTAACCGAACAGCGACTGGCCACAGTAAGGACTAAAAGTGATAGGCGACACCTAACGAGAGGATCGGATAGACAGGGATTCTCTTCAGGTCTTCGTTTAAGGTATGGACCTCCTGCTTTAAACTTGCCTGAGATTCGCGGTCGTTGGCGAAGTTGCCGCAGCCTTGAGAATTACACGCCGTACCGGCGAGTCCGACGTTGATGGTCGCGGGGCCCGTGTATGCAACGCCAAATTCGACCGGCACCGAGAAGTGGCGACTATCGCGAGGCAAGACGTTACCGAATCCCAGCATCAGAAGAGGGCAAAGGTTGTGGGGATAGGCGTAGGACATTGAGCCACTGACCGGGTCGTTCACGCTGTTGACGTAAGTTTGGTCGCCCAGGCTGAAGCTTTGGCCCGCGGAAACCGACAGCAAAGCGGACGCAGTGTTTCTCATGTAAAGAATACCGGGGCTTACGTGGAAACTGCCGCCAGTTGGGAACCAGTCGAGTGTGGTCTGCGAGGACTTGAGGTGGAGGTGGGTATCATAGCTCACGCCGTCGACATTGAAAGGGTCTCCGAATGTCAGAAAGTTGACGCCGGAACGAAGATTGAACCTCTGGGCGAGGGGTGTTGCAAATTCGGCGCCCACTCCTAGGGTATTGGCCTTGATACCAAATGCAACGGTGCGAAAGGGTTTTTGGGACGGCGGTTGCCTAATGACTTTGGGAGCAGGGACTATACGGATGTATCCTTCCATGCTGGAAGATTCACCGGTTAGGTTTACAGATTCTGCGGAGAGAAAGCGGTTGCTGTCTGGAGGGGAAGAGAAATCGTTCTGTAAAGAAACTGTTTTGGCTGAGTCCCACGGGTGCTGCCTTTGGGCTTTCGCTATTAGGTTAAAAGATGTTGGCAGCAGGATCAGTACAACCGCTAATTTTCGGTTCAGCATTGTCGAGGCTCTTTCTGCTCAGCTTGAGGCCTGACGAACGGGATGAAAGATAATCATCCACACCATGAGTTTCGCCTAGAATTGCCGCGCGACTGTACAACTTCGAAGTGATATCGTGCAATCAAGAGAGTCAGACACAAGGAGTCACACCGCACTTATCGTCTATGCGCTTCGACATCATCACGATCTTTCCCGATTTTTTTGCCGGCCCGTTTGACTACGGAATTCTGAAGCGCGCTCGCACGACCGGCCTGGTGCAGACTGAGACACATGACCTGCGCAGCTTCACGCACGATCGCCATCGGACGGTGGACGATCGGCCGTTTGGTGGCGGTGAAGGAATGGTGTTGAAAGCGCAGCCGATCTATGAGGCGATGCAGTCGTTGAAGATCTCTCCAAAGATGGACCGGGACAGAAGCAAAGAGACGGTGATTCTGCTTTCGGCGCAGGGGCAGCCGTTCACCCAGTCGCTGGCTCACGAGCTTTCGGGGACGGAACGAGTCGTCATTTTGTGTGGGCGATATGAGGGTGTCGATGAGCGAGTGAACGAGTTGTTCTGCGACCGCGAGATTTCGATTGGGGATTACGTTCTGTCGGGCGGGGAGTTGGCGGCGGCGGTCATTGTCGACGCTGTGGTGCGGCTATTGCCGGGGGCGCTGGGAAATCCTGACTCGTCGCGATTTGAGAGCTTTGGGGCAGACGAGGTCGTGGATTCTGCCGACTCTACGGATGGACCGCCGCGGTCGACCTACGGTGCGGGAGGGTTGCTGGACTATCCGCACTACACTCGGCCGGCGGAGTTTATGGGGGTGAGCATCCCGGAGGCGCTGTCGGGGGGCAATCATGAGGCGATTCGGCGCTGGCGGCGAAGAATGGCGCTGAAGAAGACTCTGGAGAACCGCCCAGACTTGCTGGAGAGGATCGAGATCACTGATGAGGATCGCGAAATTCTGGCTGAACTGCGAGCATACAAAGAATGAGGCGCATACGGCGGTTGTGACCGCGTTTCTTGAGCAGTTTTCGACCCGGAAATTGTAGATTTCGTGTACACTAAAGGTCGAGTCCAACATAGGAAAGTTGTGTCATGTCCATTCATCCGATTATGCAGAAGCTGGCCGCCAAGTTCGAGCGGACCGATTTACCCGCGTTCGCCCCTGGCGATACAGTTCGAGTTCAAGTAAAGATTCGCGAAGGCGAAAAAGAGCGTCTGCAGGCGTTTGAGGGCATGGTGATTGCCTGCCGTAAGGGCGCACAGGGATCGTTCACGGTTCGCAAGATGAGCTTCGGCCAGGGCGTCGAGCGCATCTTCCCGTACAACTCGAAGGTCGTCGACAAGGTCGAGAAGGTTCGCTCCTACGAAGTTCGCCGTTCGAAGCTGTTCTACCTGCGCGGTCTGCGCGGCAAGGCTGCTCGTCTGCGCGAGGTTGAGCGCGCCGCCAAGTAAGTATTCAGTTCCCTGTTTTCCACTGAGCCACGACTTCGGTCGTGGCTTCGTCGTGCGTGATGAATATACACTCGAATCTTGAAGAGCATGGCTTCGAAACCCACCACACGTGTGTCGAAAACAGTGACGGCGGCTACTGCAAAACAGCGATTGCTGAAGCAACTGATTTGCAGCGATGCACCGGAACAGGCTCTGCGATACTACGGCTTTCAACGGATTGCCGGGGTGGATGAGGTGGGGCGTGGGGCGCTGTTTGGTCCGGTGGTAGCGGCAGCGGTGATCCTGCCGGAGAGCCTGGATGAGTTGGCGAACGCGGGGCTAAAAGATTCTAAACAGCTGACACGGGAAGAGCGCGAGTCGCTCGATCAGCAGATACGTGGGATGGCGCTGGCGGTCTGCGTGGCAGAGGTCGATGCAGAGACGATCGATCGGGTGAATATCTATCAGGCGACACGGATGGCGATGCTGGCCGCAGTGCAGGGATTGGCGCTGGTTCCAGATCATCTGCTGATCGATGCTATGCGCGTGGATCATCCGTGCCGGCAGACGAAGCTGATCTATGGAGATGCGCTGAGCCTCTCGATTGCGGCGGCTTCGGTGATCGCAAAGGTGCATCGGGATGCGTTGATGCGGGAGCTGGATGCTGTGCATCCGGGATACGGGCTGGCTTCGCATAAAGGATACGGGACGCCAGAGCATAGGCGGGCGTTGGCTGAGATTGGGCCTTGCGCGTTGCACAGGAGGAGCTTCGCGCCAGTACGCGGAGTTGATCCTGATGCTGCGCTCGAAGAAGAGGCGTCGGTAGAGCTTCTGTTTGAAGATGCTGATCTCGATGAAGGCCTGGGGGAAGCTGAGTGGGCTTGAGGCTGATGTGCGTGGTGGCGCATCCGGACGATGAGTGCTACGCCTTTGGTGGAGCGTTGGCATTGGCTGCGGATCGAGGGGTTGAGACTTACGTGATTTGCCTGACGGATGGTCAGGCAGCGACGAATCGAGGCGATGCTGCGAGTGGGGAAGCTCTCGGAAAGGTGCGGCGAAAGGAGTTTCGTGCTTCGTGCGATGTGCTGGGTGTGACGCGGCATGAGCTGATGGATTATCAGGACGGGCACTTGGAGTTTGTTCAGTTCTCACAAGCAGCCGAGAGGCTGGTAGAACGAATGCGGCGGTTCAAGCCGGACGTTGTGACTACCTTCGGTGGTGACGGAGGACAGAATACTCACGCAGATCACATGATGACTTCGATGCTTACGACGGCGGCGTTTCACTGGTCGGGGCAGCCGAAACGGTATCCGAATGCTGGAGAGGCGCATAAGGCAGCTAGGCTGTATTACGTGACTGCGAATTTTCTGATGCCTGACCGACAGCCCGCCATGGTGATGCCCTGGACGGTGACGCTGGATATCCGCTCGGTACGGGAACGGAAGACCGAGGCATTTCGGAAACACTTATCGCAGGCTCCGCTGATGGAAAAGACAAAGGGTATCTTTGAGCGATATGGAGCTGAGGAGTTCTATGCCCTGGCAGCGACCGCTGAGCCGCAGGCAGCTCGGTTAGGAACAGACTTGTTCGACGGGTTGAGCTAAGATTTGCATTTTACTTTGCTAGTGGAAGCGGGCAGGATCAGATTACCGGGTCATGGGTGAGGTTGTGATGGAGGCAAACGGACTCGAATCGGCGCGTGATCCGATTGCGTTGTTCCAACGGTGGCTGAAGGACGCTGAGGGTGGGGAGCTTAATGATCCGAGTGCGGTGGCTTTGGCTACTTCTACGCTCGATGGCATCCCCAGCGTGCGAATGGTGTTGATGAAGGGAGCGGACAACGACGGATTCCGCTTCTACACGAACGTTGACAGCCAAAAGGGAACGGAGTTGGGCGAGAATCCGCGGGCGGCGATGTGCTTTCACTGGAAGTCGCTAAGGCGGCAGGTACGAGTGTCAGGGACGGTGACGGAGTTGCCCGCTGGGGATGTGGATGAGTACTTTCATAGCCGTTCGCGCTTGAGTCAGCTAGGGGCAGCGGCTTCGCAGCAGAGTCGAGTGTTGGCTTCGCGAGAGGTACTGGAGTCTCGCGTGACGGAGTTGGAAGTGAAGTTTCCGGGCGAAATTCCACGGCCGGAGTATTGGCGAGGATATTTGTTGCGGCCCGAGCGAGTTGAGTTTTGGAAAGATGGCGCTGGGCGGTTGCACGACCGTTTTCTGTTTTCGCGCAATGGCGACGCGTGGCGTAAGGAGCGGCTGTTTCCTTAGGCTAAGCGATGAGGATCAGATCCAGAGTTTGGGAAGCGGGCCGGTGGGACCGGTGAGCGGATCGGATTGCGGGAAGCGAACTCTGCGCATGCTGGCAAGGGTCTCGGGACTTGCTGCACTGCGGCAAATGTCCCAGTGCTCGTTCTCTGGATAGGCGCCGATTACGAGGAAGTCGGCGGCGGCTGAGATGCGACAGTGGCCGGTGCCGGTAGGCAGGACGAGGACGTCGCCTGCGTGAACTGTGACGGTTTCTCCGTTCTCACCGCCCAACATCAGGTCTGCGTGGCCAGCAGCGAAGCCAAGAACCTCGTGCGCTGTGGAGTGGTAGTGGTGGAAGGAGTAGACGCCGTTGCGCCACTGTGGCGGCCATCTGTTGGTGGTAAAGATACGCTCCATTTCGGCGGCGAGATCGGCGATTGGTGGCAGAGCGCTTCGATACAGAAGGACGGGCAGAGGACTGTTCGGCATCCAGCCGTTGGGTTTGAGGTGAAGCTGTTGTGGAGTAGATGGAGAGTTGTTCTCGGGCTTCGAGGCAAGGGCTTGGCTGCTGCCCAGACTTGCCGCTACGAGTGAGGCAGCGAATTTTCTGCGATCCATTCGACTCATATTTATTTGATGACTCTTCTCTCAGCGAAGTTGGAATTCGGGGCTGCCCATAACCAGTGCGGTGAGCAGGTTTAGGGTGTCGGTGGAGTTGGTCGTGAAAAGCTGATCGATCTGTTTCCCGATAAGCTGATTGGTTTGTGCGGATACGTTGGCTCCGATGAGGGTCGACTCGAGAACGCGAAGGGCGCTGCTCTGGCCGGCTGAACCGGGGGGCGCTTGATCGGGCTGATTAGCCGTCGGCTCGGAGGTAAGGAGGGCCTCGGAGAAGTTCGCACGGTTGGATTTTTCTTTCGCAGATAATTCTGGGGTTTGCGAGGAGGGTGGTTGAGAGAGGAGGCCCAGTGCGAGAACGTGCGCGGCGTCGAACTTCTGGTTGGCTAGCTTGCCTTCGATGAGTGAGTAAGAAAAGTTTAGGCGGATGACCAGGGCGGAGGAGTTCATCCAGTGATCGGCGGTGATGTAGTAGCCGGTGGGTGGGAGGGCGTAGTAGAGGGGCATGCCCATCGCCTTGAGGGTTTCGACCAGCGCGCCCGGGTTGACGGGATTGGTGTCGGTGGTGCGGAAGGCTGAGGCTACGAACTCCATCGGGGTTTTGAGTTTGTTGCGGAAGTATTTTTTCGAGTTGAACTCGGGCGACTGGACGAGGGTGCGGAGGATGGCTTTGATGTCACAGTCGGTGGAGAGGTAGGTGGCGGCCATGCGATCTACAAGTTCGGTTGGCGGTTCGTCGGCCACGAATCGCTGGGCTAATTTGTAACTGATGAAGTGCGCGGTGCGCGGGTCGGCGGCGAGGATCGTCAGGGCTTGGATTCCCTCTTTCAAGCCTGCCTGCGTGTTGGCGGGAGAGCCTGGTTGCGCTGTTGTTTCAGAGGAGATGGTGTGGCCTCGCCATTGCTTGGGGCCGGGTTCGTGTTTTTTGTAGTCGTAGAGGAAGGCGCCGGCCTGGTTGGGGCGCTCGACGGTCCAGCCGGTGAGGATGGCGGCGAGGGTGGTGACGTCGGCCTGGGTGTAGCCGCCGTTGACGCCCAGGGTGTGGAGTTCCATGACTTCCCTGCCGTAGTTCTCGTTGAGGCCTTTGTTGCCCCTGTTGGATTTGGGATTGGCGGGATTGACGCCGTTGGCCAGGGAGTCGGGGCCTATGGATAGCCAGTTGTCGAGGTAGATCATCATGGCCGGGCTGGAGGAGGTCGCGAGGAGCAGGTCGCGGAACTTGCCGAGAGCGTGTTTGCGGATGGCGTCGCGCTCATAGCTGGTGGTGTACCAAGTATCGGAGTCTTTGCCGATGTAGATGTTGAAGTGATTGAACCAGAAGTCGGCCATGACCTCCTGGAGCTGGCGCTCGCTGAGGATGGCGCGGAGGACCTTGGCTTCGGAGAGCTCATTGATGATGTTTTTTGGGGTGCCGATGTTCGCGGCCATGCCGGTGAAGATCTCGCGTTCGCGAGGGCTGAAGTCGGCGAGGAGGAGATTTTTCTGGTCGCCTGCAACGTAGGTGGTGAAGGCGACGCGGTCGGGGACCGGTAGCTTGATGAGGGTGGACATTCGCTGATTTTTGGGGAGGGCGAAGAGTTCCCCGGCGATGCGGGAGGCGGTTTCCTGGTCGGTTTTCTTTTGGGCGGCGGCTTCGGCGTCGGTGGGTGGGGGGAGGTTAGGCTTGCCGTCTGCGTTGAGTTTGTGGAGGTCCTGATCTTTGTAGAATTTGGCGACCTGGACTTCGAACATGGAGATGAGGAGGGGGTCGTTGGGATAGGGGCGGCGGCCCTCGGCGATCTGTTCGATGGTGAAGCGGTCGGGGAAGAGTTGGAGGGCTTGCTCGGGCTGGAGGTTGAGGGTGGTGTAGTCGGCGAGGCGGTGGTCGAGTGCTGTGTCGGGGATGCTGGCGGGGTTGAGTTGCTGCTCGAACCACTTGTCAGGGCCTAGGGCGAGGACTTTTTCGAGGTCGCCGGGGCGGGGCCGAAGGTGAAGCGGTTGAGGAGTTGCTGGGCTCGTTCCTGCTGGGTGAGTAGGGCGGATTTTGCGGGGATTTGGGACTTGAGTTTTGCGGGCTTGGTGGTGGTTCTGGTCTGGGGATGCGCTGGGGCGGCGATCGATAGAGCCACGAGGATGGGCAAGAACCTTCGCATGAACGCCTCTGGCGGGTTAGACCTGTCCTGCGGTTTGAAGTTGCGTTTTGACCTGTGGAGGGTACCCCCCTCCCCCTCAAGGGCATTTTGGGCGTAAGGTGTTCTATTTCATTGGCTTACAGGCATAGGGCCCCTGTAAAATATTGGGAATAAATGGGTTACGCACAAAATACTTGTTATCAGTGGGTTAGCTTCTGCCTCTTGGTGGAGACCTATTGGGGCCTTTAGCACCTGTATTAAGTATAGCTAGCGAAGGGTAACTCATACGCCACGCGAATGTGCTGGATTGGCGCGGGTTTCGTGGGTTGGGGGCTTGACAGCTTTTTCGGCGCAAGGGAGACGTGATGGGAGTGCTGCTCTTTGAGCAAATCGGTTGATCGTCTGGTGGGTGGAGGTTATTGTGAGCGCATGAGTGAGATTCGAGTGGCGACGGTGCAGGATGCGGGCGCGATTGCGCGTGTGCATGTGGAGAGCTGGCAGACGACATATGCGGGCATCGTGCCTGAGGATTATCTGGCCAATCTGGATGTCGTGCAGCGCGAGGCTTCGTGGCGGGAGTGGCTGACTTTTGATGTGGATGTGTTCGTTGCGGAGGTGGATGGTGAGGTGGTGGGGTTTGTCGGCGGCGGGGCTATCCGTGAGCCTGTGGAGGGGTTCGATGCGGAGTTGTTTGCGATCTACCTGCTGCGCGAGGCGCAGCGGCGTGGGATTGGGATGGCTTTGTTGAAGAGGCTGGCTGGGTCGTTGGGGGAGAGAGGGTTCGGGAGCATGGTGGCCTGGGTGCTTGAAGACAACTCTTCTGGTGGATTTTACTCGCGGTCGGGTGGTGTACGGGTGGCCTCTAAGGAGATGGAGGTGGGTGGGGTGATGCTTCCGGTGGTGGCTTATGGATGGACAGATCTCGGGATGATAGGGGCGGGTGTTGCTCGTGGGTCAGTTTGAACTCCAGGGAAAACCAAAGTTTCTCATAACCCGTTTTTCGTGCACTGGGATTAGGCGTTGGTCATTCGAGCGCCTTGATCAGACCGATCTTGTGGCCGCGTCCCGGACTGTTACAACGATCGCATCCCCGAGTGAAAGGCAGTCTAGTTCACCCGGTGGAAGGTCCGGCTCCAGCGGGTCTCGTCAAAGAAGTGGAGCGCGGTGTGGAGTGTGGAACTGGCTCTTTCTGACGGGGAAGTTTTGTACAAATCGTCCTCGGGTGTTTCGAAAGACCAGTAGACGAAAAGTGGACGGCCGATCAGGTTGGCTCGGGGGACCAGACCCCAGTAGCGGCCATCGTAGCTATTGCTACGGTTGTCGCCCATGACGAAGTACATGCCGGATGGAACAACGAGGTCTTCACCCTGGATGTGGTCGAGGAGGTCAAGCGACCACTCGGCGGTGACTGCGCGTCCTTTTGCTGGTGAGATAGCGGGGAATTCGTCGTTGTAGGGATCGTAATTGGCCGGGGTGGGCTTGGATGCGTACGGCTCGTCCAGGGAGACGCCGTTGCGGTAAACGATGCCGCCGCGAAGGTGGATGCGATCGCCAGGGATACCAATGACGCGCTTAACCAGAATATCGTGCTGCCCCTTGGGATTAGGTGCCGGGCGGAAGAAAACGACGGGTTCGTCACGCCGCAGTTCGCGGTACGGGATGAGGTTCGTCCAAGAGGTAGCGGGCGCCAGGGTTGCGCGCTCTACGATTACGTGGTCGCCAACGAGTAGGGTGCTGGCCATGGAAGAGGACGGAATGACGAAGTTTTGAAGTACGAAGCCCATGACAAAGGACCAGATGATGAGCATGCTTGTGATGGAAGCCAGCCCTTCAAGATGAGTCTCTTCGCGAGGCTGGCGCTTATTGCCCTGTCGGGCGCTGGGTTGTTTCTTCTGTATCACCATGACGCTTTATTGTAGCCGTGAACTGGTTGTCCATTCACGATAGCGCCGAGAAACTGCGTTTCGCAGCTTAGGGACGTGCCTATGGGGTAGTGAGCGAAATGCCGAGGCGCGTGCAGAGTTTCGATACAGTCGGCGGACGGCTCTCCTTGATCGACACAGCTTTGGGTTTACCAAAAGACAAAGCATTGGTAGCCAAAGGGTCGCATCGCAGCCACGCCTACACCAATTGAGATTACTGATCGTTGCGTATTCTCCTCTCGGTTCCGACGCATCATAATGACAATAATCAGGAGGATTTATGCATACATTCTCTCTCCATTTGCGTCACGAATCTCCAGACGGTCCATGGATCGCCTCATGCCCCGTTCAAGCCGATCTGGAGGGCTTTAGCGGACTGACACGTAGCTTCGCCAGCGAAGGAGCAATGGCAATCGCTCTCGAGGCTGCCGGCGTAAAAATTGATCGGTCGAGAGAGGCTTTGGACGAAGTCCATAACGGCCAGGCTTCGTCCCTAGAAATTAGCCAGAATGAGGCACAGAAGCTCGGCATTCTTCACACCGATTCGCCGGAGTAGCCCGACCTCGTGGCTCTCTGTAGGATCACTTTTCCGTCTGAGCAGCAACCCCTATCGCCAAGGATAGTCAAGGTAGGAGACTGTTCATAAGAGACGAAGTGCCTCGAAAGTCGGGTTATCGGCAAATTCAGCCATTCACTGCAAACTGACCCACTACGCGCGTGTTTGATGGCAGGCTTCGTGGTGATTTGTGGTGAGTTGGTGGTTCTTTGCGGTCATGTGCGAGGTTTGGTCGAAGGCCAAACAGCAGTGACAAGGACAACAGCAGATGCCCTGCGGGGATGACAACCAGAAAGGCAACTGCAAAAGCAAAGGCGAATGCGGGGTCTCTGCGCTGCTCTGCTCACGGTGAGACTGTGAACAGCTTCGGTCGAGATGACTATTTCTTGTGTAGGACAAAGTACAACGGCACTGTGGAGACAAGGGCAACAGCAGTTGCGGCAACAGCAGGCCCGACAACAGCAGGCCCGACAACAGCAGATCTTCTTCGGGGATGACAACAAGAAAGACAAATGCAATTGCAAAAACAAACTCACGTCCGAGGCTAGACGGAGGTGGGGCGGGCGGGGATGGGGGTGGTTTTTTTGAGGCGCTTCATTGCGGTGTAGGCTACGCGGGCGAGAAGGAGGATGGTGAGGACGACGGTGACCCTCCACGGGGTGTTGCCTGCTTTGACTTGCCACCAGAAGTGGATGATGCCCGCGACGGCGGCGACATAGACGAGGCGGTGGAGGCGCTGCCAGTTTTTGCCGCCCATGGCTCGCATGATGAAGGCGGGTGAGGTGCAGGCGAGGGCGAGCAGGAGGAGCCATGCGAAGAGGCCTACCTGGATGAAGCGGCGCTTGAGGACATCTTCAACCATGCCGGGCCAGATGAGCTTCCATTGGGTGACAAGGACGCTGGGGTGGCCTGCGCGGATGCCGTCAAGAGCTGTGGTGAGGTCGTAGCCGGAGAAGAGGAAGATGTAGGTCGCGAGATGGAGCGTGGCGTAGAAGAACGAATAGAGGCCGATGAGGCGGCGGAAACGGACGAGGAAGCCGAGGCGGGTGGCGAAGCGGCGGATGGGAGTGATGGCCAGGGAGGCGAAGAGGATGTAGAGGGTCCAGTCGCCGGTGAAGTGGGTGATGAAGTTTACTGGGTCTGCGTTGAGGGCGAGCGCGCCTGAGGTGTAGAAGTGCCAGAGCCATGCGAGTGGGGCGAGGCAGAGGAGGTGGATCAGGACTTTGAGGAGGATGAGGGCGCGCTTCAACATTGTTGGGGTTAGTTTAGCTGGGGTTGTCGGATGGGATGCGCGTCGGAGATTTGAGTTAGAGCGATGGCGCTGAGTTTGTGGGTGAGGGAAACTTTGCGATGATAGAGGCGGATGGTGCAATGCCAGTTCTTTATCTTCGCAGATTGACGGGGAGTCAACGGAGCCAGAAGGCGAATCGTCAGCTGGCGCACTTTCTGGCGTTTATCGCGGGTGCGGCGAACGCTGGAGGATATGTCGCGGTGAAGCAGTACACGTCGCACATGTCCGGGATCGTGTCGGCGATGGCGGATGCGACGGCAACACAGGATGTGGGATGGCTGGCGGCGGGGATGAGTGCTCTGCTGGCGTTTCTGGCGGGCGCGGCGACCACGGCGATTCTGGTGAACTGGGGACGAAGACGGGATTTGAATAGCGAGTATGCGCTGCCGATGATGGTGGAGGCGGGACTGCTGTTGTGTTTTGGATTGATGGGCAGCCACCTGGCTCGGCATGAGTGGTTTGTGGTGCCGATGACGGTGGCGCTGCTGTGCTTCACGATGGGAGTTCAGAATGCGATTATCACGAAGATCTCTCAGGCTGAGATACGGACGACGCATGTGACGGGGATGGTGACCGATATTGGGATTGAGCTGGGGAAGGCGCTCTACTGGAATCGGCGGAGCGACGATGCGGAGAGCGCGGTGCGGGCAGACCTGAACAAGCTTTGGCTGTTGACTTCTCTGGTTGGGCTTTTCTTTGTCGGCGGGGTGGTGGGGGCGGTTGGATTTCGGCTGGCTGGATTCGTTGCGACGCTGCCGTTAGCCGTGGTGTTGATGATGCTCGCGATTGTTCCGGTGATTGATGATCTTAGGGATCTGCGATTGGGTGATGCTTAACCGCTGGTTACAGGTACGAGTGGGACGGGGGCAACAGCAGATCCCCTTCGGGGATGACAACAGAAAGACAAAGGCAAGTGCAAAGGCAGACTTTCGTGAGTGATTTGAGGCGGTTGGGTGTGAGAGATTAGAAAGTAATGACTTCTCAACGGGTTTTCGCGGGTCTGGCTGCGGTATCGGTGATGGGGCTGGTGGTGGCGGGTGGGGTTTTGTGCTGCCAGGAGTTGCGCGATGCAGCGCGGATGGATAAAGCGAATCTGGCCGCGGAGCAGGTGAAGGCGGCGGTTGGGGTTCGGGGGATCGCTGCGAATGACGGGTCGGCTGCGCTGTGGCAGAGCCTGGTAAAGCTGCGGACGCGGGCGAGCTTGATGATGATTGTGGCGCATCCGGATGATGAGGATGGCGGGATGCTGACGTATGAGGCGCGTGGGAAGGGTGCGCATGTGGCGATGCTGACGCTGACTCGGGGTGAGGGCGGCCAGAATTTGATGTCTGCGGATTTTGATGACGCGCTGGGGTTGGTGCGGACGCAGGAGCTGCTGGCGGCGGGCCGGTATATGGGGATCGACCAGATGTGGGGGACGGAGGTGGACTTCGGGTTTTCGAAGACGAAGGAAGAGGCGCTGGAGAACTGGGGGCATGATCGCGTGCTGTATGACGCGGTGAGGGCGGTGAGGCTGTATCGGCCGCTGGTGGTGACGGCGGTGTTTGTTGGCGGGATCACGGATGGACATGGGCAGCACCAGGTGTCGGGCGAGATGGCGCAGGAGGTCTTTGATGCGGCGGGTGATCCGAAGATGTTTCCGGATCAGATTGCGGCGGGGTTGATGCCTTGGAGTCCGCTGAAGGTTTATGCGCGGGAGCCGTTTTTTTCTGTGACGTCTAAGGGGATGTACGACTATGCAACGGGAAAGTATGCTCCGGCGCGGTTTTACAACTATGTGACGAAGGTGTGGACGACGGAGACTCCGAAGGCAAATGTGACGGTGCCGGAGGGCGAGTATAGCCCGGTGCTGGGGATGACTTATTTGCAGTTTGCGCGGATGGGGCTGGGGCTGCAGAAGTCTCAAAACGGCGGGATGGGGATACCGGCGGCGGGGAGATTCGATGTCGCGTATCACCGTTATGCTTCGCGGGTGACGACGGGCGAGGAGGAGAAGAGTTTTTTTGATGGTGTGGATGTTTCGCTTGTGGGGATGAGTTCGTTGGCTCCGGGTGAGACGACTTTTTTGAAGCAGGATCTGGCGAAGATTGATGGGTTGGTGGAGCAGGCGGCGGGAGTTTATAAAATTGCTGCGCCGGAGAAGACTGCGCCGTTTTTGCGGGATGGATTGAAGGCTACCGATGAGCTGATTGCGAAGGTGGAGGCGAGCGGGCTGACGGATCGGGAGAAGTACGATCTGCTGCATGAGTTGCGGGTGAAGCGGGTGCAGTTCAATGATGCGATTGTGCAGGCACTGGGGCTGAGTCTGCGGGCGCAGGTTGCGGGGAAGGCGGACGGTGGGCCGTTTACGCGATTTGGAGATGGCTCAGATACGTTTGTGACGGCGGTACCGGGGCAGAGTTTTGGCGTGCAGATACGCGTGGCTAATGGGAGCAAGGTGCCGGTGACGTTGAAGGATGCGGGGCTGGCTTCGAATGCGGGGGCGACGTTTGAGGACGCGGGGGCGAAAGCGGCGGGGAAGGCGGTGGTGAGTGGGGAGGCCTATGACGATTCGTTTCAGGTGAAGCTGCCGGAGGATGCGAAGGTGACGCGGCCTCCGTTTACGCGGCCGGGGATTGAGCAGTCTTACTACGACGTGGCTGATCCGGCGTTGCGGAATGCTTCGCTTCCCTTGCCTGCTCTAACGGCGTGGGTGACGTTGGACTACGACGGCGTAGAGGTGAAGCTGGGGCAGGAGGTACAGACGCTGCATCGGGTGACGGGGCAAGGGACGGTGTATGAGCCGCTGGTGGTGGCTCCGGCGATCTCGGTGGCGATGTCGCCTTCGGCGGGGGTGGTGCCGTTGACGGAGAAGACATTGATGGTATCGGCGAAGGTGAAGAGCAATGTGAAGGGCGCGGCGACGGGGGCGGTAAAGCTGGAGTTGCCGAAGGGGTGGACTGCGTCGCCGGAGAAGGCAGAGTTTTCGCTGGCGAAGGATGGGGATTCGATGGATGTGCCGTTTGTTGTGACGCCGGGGAAGATGGCCGAGAAGGCTTATACGATGACCGCGGTGGCGAGTTTCGGCGGGAAGGATTATCGCGAGGGGTATAAGACGGTTGGGTACGCGGGGTTGTTGCCGGCGAGTTTGTATCGTCCTGCGACGTATCGGGCGCGGGGGACGGATGTGAAGGTGGCTCCGGGGTTGACGGTGGGGTATCTGCCGGGGACTGGCGATGAGGTGCAGGCTTCGCTTGAGAATCTTGGGGTGCATGCGACGACTTTGACGATGAATGATGTTGCTGCTGGGAAGTTGAGTGGGTATGACGTTGTGGTGTTGGGGGTGAGGGCTTATGCGGCGCATCCTGGGCTGGCGGCGGCGAATGGGCAGTTGCTGCAGTACGCGAAGAATGGCGGCGTCGTGATTGTGCAGTACAACCTGGGGAACTTCGACTATGGGCCGTACTCGTATTCGCTGGGAGAAGCGGAGAAGGTGGTGGATGAGAAGGCGCCGGTGAAGTTGGTGGTGCCTGACAGCCCCGTGTTGAGCTGGCCGAACAAAATTACTGAGCGGGACTTTGATGGGTGGGTGGAGGAGCGTGGGCACGGGTTTATGGGGACGTGGGATGCGCAGTATGTGGCTCCGCTGGAGACGCATGATCCGGGGCAGGATCCGCAGAAAGGTGGGTTGCTGGTGGCTAAGACGGGTAAGGGTGCTTATGTCTACGTGGCGCTGGCGCTGTATCGGGAACTGCCGGAGGGAGTGCCGGGGGCTTATCGGTTGTTTGCGAATCTGTTGAGTTTGGGAAAGAACGGCGCCGCGAACTAGGTTCGTGGGTAGAGCGACGACAAAGGAAGAACAAGGACAACAGCAGATCCCTTCGGGGATGACAACAAGAAAAGCAAATGCAACTGCAAAGGCAAAGGGCGGAAGTCTTGGATACGCTGTCAACAAGAAAGGCAAAATGCAAATGAAGAAGCCAAATGCAGCTGCAAAAGGAAGTCAGATACAACTGCAAGAGACGAGACAGATGCGGGTTGGTTGAGAGACACTGGACGACATGATGACTGGCGAGAGAGAGAAACAATTGATGGAGGCTGCGGATCTGTTGCTTGATGCGCGGCGGACCGGGGCGCCGATTGAGGATCTTCCGGAGGCTTTGCAGCCGAAAGATCTGGATGAGGCTTATGCGCTGCAGGATCGTATTGCGGAAGCGTATGGAGAGATCGGCGGGTGGAAGATCGGGGCTGCGACTGCGGAGGCTACGCCGGTGTTTGCGCCGATGCCGTTGGCCTGGATGGCGGCGGATGGAGCAGTCGTTGGAGGGGTGAGGAGGTATCGCGGCCTGGAGTCGGAGATCGCGTTTTTGCTGGGCAAGAATTTGCCTTCGAAGACTACGCCCTACGCTTCAGAAGAGGTCGTCAGTGCGATTGCGAGCTGTCATCCAGTGATTGAGGTGATCGAGAGTGGGCTGCTCGATCCGTTGAAGGCGGCGCGACTGTCGATGATCGGCGATCTGCAGATGCATGGCGGGTTTGTATATGGTCCTGCGGTTGTGGATTGGCAGAAGATCGATTTCAAAACCGAACATGTGTCTATCGCTGTCGATGGGATGGTGCGGGTGGAGCGGACGGGATCGAACACTTCGGGCGACCTGATGCGTTTGCTGCCCTGGCTGGCAAATGAAGGCTCTAAGCGGACAGGTGGGTTGAAGGCTGGGCAGTGGGTGACGACGGGAAGCTGGACGGGCGTGACGTCCGGTGATCCGGGGTCTGCGGCGGATGTGAAGTTTTCCGCTGCGGGTGAGGTTCATCTGCGGTTTGAGTAGGGGTCTGGCTTTTAGGGGGAGATACGGGAAGGTTTAGTTCCCTACTCTCGCGGATTCGAGAGTCAAGCGCTAAGACGAAATGCGGGGGTCAATCCACTGCGCTGCTCACGGTGAGACTGTGAACAGCTGCGGTCGAGATGACGATGCTTGTGTACGGAATAAGGTGCGACGGCACTGCAAAGGAAAGGCAAGGCAACAGCAGATCCCCTTCGGGGATGACAACCAGAAAGGCAAAGGCAACTACTGTTTTATGAGACGCGGTTGGCTGTTTTATGAGACGGAGTTGGCTGCTTCCCTCTCGGGTCGGCTGAGCTTCATGACGAGGCATTTGGCGGCGCCGCCGGCTTTGAGGAACTCGGTGAGGGTGACTTCGATGATGTTGAAGCCGCGTGATTCGAGTTGGTGGCGGAGGTCGCTGCTGATGTTGTTGAGGATGATGGTGCGGTCGACGTTGATGGCGTTGCAGGCGAAACAGATGGCGTCAGACTCGCTGACGATGATTCGCTTTTCGGCTGGATAGAAGGCTTCGATCTTTGCGCGGGAGGCTTTGTCGAAGGCCTCGGGAAAATACATGACGTAGCCGTCTGCGAGTGGGGCGAAGCAGGTGTCCAGGTGGTAGAAGCGTGGGTCGATGAGGTGGAGAGAGGTCACCTCGATGCCCCAGATCTTGCGCAGGGGGTTGTGGCTTGAGGGGTCGGTGCGGGGGCCGTAGCCAACCCAGAGGCGTGTGCCGTCGGTGGAGAAGAGTGCGTCACCTTCTCCTTCGAATGGCGTGGTGCGAGGCGTGTCGACAACGGTGTAGCCGGCGAGTTGGAACCAGCGGCGGAAATGAGGCTCTTCGCCTTGGCGCTCGGGATGGAAGAAGCTGCTGATTGCGACTGTACCGTTGCGCTCTAGGCCTGCGTTGGCGGTGAAAACCATGTCGGGTGAGCCGGGCTGGGGCTCGACGAGCTGGACGTTGGCGATGGTGGTGACGGCTTCGTAGAGACGCTGCCACTGCTCGGCGGCGCGAGTGCGCGAGGAGGCGTGGACGTTGCCGGCCATCCAGGGATTGATGACGTAGTTGACGTCGTAGAGCTTGGGAGGACACATGAGGAAGGCGGCGGGTGTGGATGCGATGTTGGCGAGAATCGCCGGGGTGGTGATCTCGATGGGTTGCGTGCTCATGTCTGAATGTGTCTCCATGATGAGCATGGATGATCGCAAAAGCCGCGTCAACACTAATGATTATGCATGGTGGACGCATAAAGATACATTTTGGGTAACAAATTAAGTTCGCCCTGCGCGGGCGGCGCCCACTTCGTGGGGGGTATACCGGCTTCGCCTTGGGGCCTCCCGATGGTCCGCTGAAGATTTGTATACGCCACCGCCTGCTTGCGGTGAGGCTGGCGCGAGGCGGCCTGGCTAGAGGCTGCCTCGTCGCTTTTCTTGTTGTTTAGAGATTTTTTTGTTTACAGATTTCCGCGAAGTTCCTGTTCGCGTTCGATGGCTTCGAAGAGGGCTTTGAAGTTTCCTTTGCCGAAGCTGCGGCTTCCCTTGCGTTGGATGATCTCGTAGAAGACGGTGGGGCGGTCTTCGACTGGCTTGGTGAAGATTTGCAGCATGTAGCCTTCGTTGTCGCGGTCGACGAGGATGCCGAGTTTTTCGAGCTCCTCGATGGGCTCGTCGATCTTGCCGATGCGGGTTTGCAGCTCGGTGTAGTAGGAATGGGGGACGGTGAGGAAGTCGACACCCTGCTGCTTCATGGCGGCTACGGTGGCGAGGATGTCGTTGGTGGCGAGGGCCATGTGCTGGACGCCGGGACCCTGGTAGAAGTCGAGGTACTCCTCGATCTGCGACTTGCGACGGCCTTCGGCGGGCTCGTTGATGGGGAATTTTACGTAGCCGTTGCCGTTGGCCATGACCTTAGACATGAGGGCGGAGTACTCGGTGGAGATGTCGTTGTCGTCGAAGTGCTGGTAGAGGGAGAAGCCCATGACCTTGGCGTAAAAGTCGACCCACTCGTTCATGGAGTTCCAGCCGACGTTGCCGACGATGTGGTCGATGTGGAGGAGTCCGACGGGGCGGGCGATGTGGTCGTGCTTGACGGCGTGGTAGCCGGGGAGGAAGGCGCCGGTATAGTGGGTGCGCTCGACGAAGGTGTGGACGGTGTCGCCGTAGGCAGCGATGCTGGCGGTGGTGACGCTGCCGTGGTCGTCTTTGGCTTCTGTGGGGGCCTGGATGCTGCGGGCGCCGCGGCTGGTGGTCTCGAGCCAGGACTGGCGGGCGTCGTCGACCCAGAGGGCGATGGAATGGACGCCGTCGCCGTGCTTGTCGACGTGGCGGGCGATGTCGGAGTCGGTGCGGAGGGCGGTGGTGAGGACGAAACGGACCTTTCCCTGCTGGAGGACGTAACTGGCGCGGTCGCGCTGGCCGGTTTCGGGGCCAGCGTAGGCGACAAGGGACATGCCGAAGGCGGCGCGGTAGAAATAGGCAGCCTGGCGGGCGTTGCCGACGTAGAACTCGACGTGGTCTGTGCCTTTGAGGGGGAGAAAGTCGGTGGTGGCTGATTCTTGCTGGGGCTGGGTTGGGGCGTGTGTTGCCATAGGGAATCTCCAGGGCGGCGCAGGTCTGGTGGGCTGCGTGCAGGATGAGGATAGTTCAAGGGGGTTGGGGTTGGCTAGGGCTCGGGGTGGTGGCGGGACGGTAACAGCAGAGACAAGGACAGCAGCAGATCCCCTTCGGGGATGACAACAAGAAAGGCAACCGCAACTGCAAAAGCGAGAAAGGCAAATGCAACTGCAAAAAACAAGATGCGGGTGGTCAGGTGAGAGAGGGAAGGATGGTGGCGCGGCACTCGCCTAGGCCGATGCGGGGATGGCCGGGGGATTCGCAGGAGCCGCGGAGGATGATCTCGTCGCCGTCTTCCAGGAAGGTGCGGGTTTCGGCTGTGGGGAGGAGGATGGGTTGGGCGCCGTTGCGGGTGAGTTCGAGGAGGCAACCGGCGGAGGTTTCGGTGGGGCCGGAGATGGTTCCGGTGGCGAGAATGTCACCTACCTGGAGATTGCAGCCGTTGCTGGTGTGATGGGTGATCAGTTGGGCGGGGGTCCAGTAGAGGTCTTGGGCGTTGGACTGGCTGAGCAGGAATGGCTCCAGCTTATTGGCTTTCATGGTTTTGGTTAAGAGTAATACCTCAAGTTTTGCATTCAGGTTTCCCTGTCCCTGGTCTTCGGCGGAATGGAGGTATGGGAGGGGCTTCGGGTCGGTAGTCGGGCGAGGAGATGCGGGGGCGCGGAAGGGATCGAGGGCAGCGATGGGGGTGACCCAAGGGGAGACGGTGGTAGAGAAGTTTTTGGCGAGGAAGGGACCGAGGGGCTGGTACTCCCAGGATTGGATGTCTCGGGCGGACCAGTCGTTGAGGAGGCTGATGCCGAAGATGTGATTGGCGGCGTTAGAGATGGGGATAGGAATGCCTAGTGCGCTAGGCTCGCCTATGTAAAGTGCGAGTTCAAGTTCGTAGTCTAATTTGCTGGAAGGAAGGAAGTTGGGTTGAGCTTCCTCCTGTGGTGGGCGGGATTGTCCGACGGGCCGAACTATGGGTTCGCCGCTGACGATGATGGAGGAGGCTCGGCCGTGATAGCCGATGGGGATGTGTTTGTAGTTTGGCAGAAGAGGCTGGTCGGGCCGGAAGAGTTGACCTACGCGGTTGGCGTGGTGGATTGAGGCGTAGAAGTCTGTGTAGTTGGGGACGTAGACGGGTTTTTTGAGCGTCGATCCGGCGATGGAGTGGAGGGCAGCTTCGGCCTTTTCTTTGTGCTCGGGCTTTGCGTCGGCGTGGAGGAGGGCGGTGAGGGTCTTGCGGAGGAGAGCCCAGGCTTGATGGCCCTGGGACATGAGCGGGTTGAGGGTTGGGGCCTGGCATGACTCGGTCAGTGTTGGAGGGAGAAGGCCTGAGGTTGCGCAGGCGTGTAGGTCGAGGAGGTGGGTGCCTATGGCGACGCAGAGATGCTGCTGGTCTTCGGCGGTGAAGGCTCCGTAGGGGAGATGGGTGAGGGGGAAGTCGGTGGTGGGGTGGTTGGCGTTTGGGAGCCAGCTTCGGGTGGCTGCGATGCTTTGTTTTGCCATAGAGCATGATAGCCCGACTGCGTTTCGTTTTAGGGTGTGTCCTGCCGGACGGGCGCCCTACGCGGGCGGCGGTCACTTCGTGACTCTTGTACCCCTTTGGTTGGCGCTCCCGTTGGTCGCGAGGAATGGCTCGTGCGATCAACGGGAGGAGCTACGAGGTTATTAGTGGCTGGGTAGTTCTCTGCTTGGGGCTGCTTTTTTACCAGAGAATTTGCCAAGGATCGTCTTCAGGATCACGTAGAGGACCGGGATGAAGAAGAGGTTGAGGATAGTGGAAAGCACCATGCCTCCGACGATGGCTGTACCGACCGAGTGACGGCCGTAGGCTCCGGCACCGGTGGCGAAGTAGAGAGGACCGACGCCGAGGATGAAGGCGATGGAGGTCATCAGGATAGGGCGGAGACGGAGTTCGGCGGCTTCGATCGCGGCTTCGGTGATGGTGCGACCCTGAGCTAGGAGCTGCTCGGCGAACTCGACGATGAGGATCGAGTTTTTGGCCGAGAGACCGATGAGCATGACGAGACCGATCTGGACGTAGACGTCGTCGACCAGACCGCGAAGGGAGACGAGCGAGAGCGCGCCGAGGATGGCCATTGGGACGGCGAGAAGGATAATGAATGGCAGAGCGAAGGACTCGTACTGGGCCGAGAGGGTGAGGTAAACGACCAGCAGACCGAGGCCGAAGATGATGATGGCCTTGCCTTCGGACTCTACTTCTTCGAGTGCAAGACCGGTCCATGAGTAGGTCATACCCTGGAGTTTAGCCTTCTCGAAGAGTTTGACCATGGTTTGGTTGCCCTGACCGGAGCTAAGCCCCGGGGCGGGCGAACCATCGATCTCGGCAGAGCGGAAGAGGTTGTAGTGGTTGATGACCTGAGGGCCGGAGATCTGCTGGACGGAGACGAGGTTGTCGAGCGGAATCATCTGGCCGGTGTTTGAACGGACGTAGTACTGGCGCAGGTCCTGCGCGTTGCGACGGTACTGCTCGTCAGCCTGAACGTAGACGCGGTAGGAGCGGTTGTTGAAGTTGAAGTCGTTGACGTAGCTGGAGCCCATAAAGGTTCCGAGGGCAGCGGTGATCTGGGTGAAGGGAACGCCTACAGTTTCGGCCTTTTGTCTGTCAGCGGTGACCTGAAGCTGCGGGTCGTTCGAGGTGAACTGGGTGTTCATGGCGATGAGCCCGGAGCCGGGAGCATTGCCTTGCGCGACGAGGGTGTGGGCGACGCGAGAGATGTCGTCGAAGCTGTTGCGACCGCCGTCCTGCAGGATGAATTGGAAGCCGCCGACGGTGCCGAGACCGGCAACGGCGGGGGGCTCTGCAGCGAAGGCGATGCCGCCGGGGACGCCGAAGAGCTTGGGTCCTACGTCGCGGACGATGTTTCTTGCGGTGAACTTGTCACCCATCTTGGTGCGGTCGTTGATGGGTTTGAGCGGGGCGAAGATGAGGCCGGAGTTGGGCGAGCTGCCGCCGGCGAGTGAGAAGCCCATGACCGAGAAGGTGCCGAAGACACCGTCGTTCTTGCGAACAACGTCAGAGACACGGTCGGCGAACTCGGTGGTGTAGCTGAGAGACGCACCGGGGGGCGTCTGCACGATGATGAGGAAGTAGGACTGGTCTTCCTGCGGGATGAAAGCGGTGGGTACGTAGTTGTACATGAACGCCGTGGCCGCGAGAGCGCCGACGAAGAAGATCAACATGACGTAACGGATGCGGACGACGAAGGTGACGACGCGCGCGTAGGTTCGGATGACCCACTGGATGACGGCTTCGATGGGATTGAGAAGCAGGCCCATAATGCCTGTCTTCTTCTCTTCGGGGCGCAGCAGGATAGCGGCTAGCGCGGGGGAGAGAGTGAGTGCGTTGAAGGCTGAGATCGCGATGGAGAAGGCGATGGTGAGCGAGAACTGCTTGTAGAGAATGCCGGTCGTTCCCGGGAAGAAGCTGACCGGGATGAAGACCGAGATGAGCACGAGTGAGGTCGCGATGACGGCGCTGGTGACCTCGGCCATGGCGATGCTGGTGGCTTTGTGCGGATCGGAGGAGGTCTGCTCCATGCCGGCGCCGGTCTTCTCTGAAGCGATAGTGTCGGGGGCGTAGGGGTCGGGTTCGCTGAGTTCGTGACGCTCGGGGATGACGGAGTGTCCGGAGAGGTGGCGCTGCACGTTCTCGATGACGACGATGGCGTCGTCCACGACTAGACCTGTGGCGAGGGTGATGCCGAAGAGGGTGAGCGAGTTGATGCTGAAGCCGAAGATCTTGATGAAGGCGAAGGTGCCGACGAGCGAGACAGGGATGGTGACGGCGGGGATGATGGTGGCGCGCCAGTCCTGTAGGAAGAGGAAGATGACGATGACGACGATGATGATGGCTTCGCCGATGGTGGTGACGACTTCATGGACGGACTCGCCGATGACGAGGGTAGTGTCGACGGCGATGATGCCTTGCATGCCGGGCGGGAAGTTTTTCTGGAGCTCTGCGAGGACGGCGCGGCACTTTTTATCGACGTCGAGGGCGTTGGCATTGGAGAGCTGTTGGACGCCGACGCCGATGGCACTTCCGCCAGAGTATTTCAGGTCGGTGCTGTAGGTTTCGGCGCCTAACTCTGCTCGTCCCACATCTTTGAAGAGGACGACTCCGCCAGCAGTCGGATTATTTTTGATGACGATGTTGTCGAACTGCTTGGGGTCGTCGAATCGGCCGATGGCGCGGATCGCCATTTGGAATTGCTGCTTGGGGTCGGAGGGCGGCTGACCAAGCTGGCCGGCGGGTACTTCGACGTTCTGTTCGGCAAGTGCGTTGGTGACGTCGAGTGCGGTGAGACCGCGGGCTGCGAGGCGGTTGGGATCGATCCACAGGCGCATGGCGTATTTGCGCTCGCCGAAGATGACGACCGCGCCGACGCCAGGTACGCGCTTGAGCGCGTCGCTGACGTAGACGTCGAGGTAGTTTGAGATGAAGGATGGGGACAGGGAGTGGTCGGGCGAGATGAATCCAGCGGCGAAGACGAAGTTGGAGTTCGCCTTCGTGATGCTGATACCTGTGTTGTTGACTGTGGCAGGAAGACGGCCCTGAACGGTGGCGACGCGATTTTGTACGTCAACGGCGGCGATGTCGAGGTCGTACCCGGTCTGGAAGGTGATAGTGATGGCCGAGGTGCCGTCGTTGGAGCTGGTGGAGCTCATGTAACGCATGCCCTCGACGCCGTTGATGGCCTGCTCGAGGATGATGGTGACGGCGGACTCGACGTCCTTGGAGTTTGCGCCGATGTAGTTGCTGCTGACGATGACCTGGGGTGGCGCGAGATCAGGATAGAGCGAGATCGGGAGGGACGGTATGCAGACCGCACCTGCGAGCACGATGAGAAGCGCACAGACCGTGGCGAAGATCGGACGACGAATAAAGAAATCTACGAACAAGGCTGACCTCTAACCGGAGCGGCTGGCCCGGGGTGGAGCTTGAGACTGTGCGGAGTCCAGAGGGACTCAGCAGGAATGAATGAATCCAGCTGCTTAACCGAGGGGCTTGACCGGTGCACCTTCCTGCAGGAACTGCAGGCCAGAGGTGATCACTTTTTCTCCCGTTTTAAGACCGGCGAGAACGGGATAGGTGTTGCCGACGGTTTCGCCAACTGTGACCGGCACCTGGTGAGCGACGTAGCCGTCACCTTTGGGCGTAGCGACGTAGACAAAGGTCTGGCCGCCTACGAGGCTGACAGCAAGGACAGGGACCGTGGGAGCCGGGGATGTGCTCCAGGTGACGCGGGCCTTGACCAGCTGCTGGTTACGAAGGAGCTGTGCCGTGCGCGGAATATCTGCCTTGGCGAGGATGCTCTGCAGACCGTTATCAACTTGAGGCGAGAGAAAGTTGATGGTCGATTTAGCGAGAACATTGCCTGCTGTGTCGACGATCGCGACGGGAAGTCCCTTGCGAATTTGCGAGGCTCGCTCGGTGGGGATGTAGATGTAAGCTTCGAGGTCGGCGTTCTCATCCACCGTGGTGAGCAGGGTGGTGGGAGAGACGTAGTCGCCGAGGTGGACAGGGATGTCGCCAACGGTGCCGTTGAAGGGAGCGCGGATATCGTAGTAGGCGAGCTGCTGCTTCTGGGTGTCGGTGAGGGCGGCGTTGGACTCGTAGTCGGCCTTGGAGTTTTCGAAAGCCTGATTGGCCTGGTCGTACGTGTCGCGCGAGACGACTCCGGCTTCGAAGAGTTTGCGCTGCCGATCGACTTCGATCTTGTTGTAGTCGTAGAGGGCCTTCTTCTGGGCCTGAGTTCCCTGCTGCGACTGAACCGAGGCCATCTGCTTCAAGGGATCGATGCGCATGAGCACCTGGCCGGCCTTGACCGCGTCGCCTGACTTCACGAAGATCTTGACGATGTTTCCGTCGACCTGTGGCTGCATGGTGGCGGAGCGGCGGCTCTTAATGGTGGCGACGTAGGTGTCGGAGTTAGGCACAGGCGACAGCGATACGGGCGCTACCTGGACGGGCATCGCCTGCATTGGGGGAGGCGGAGCGGCGGCGGGCTTGCAGCCTGAGATAAGGCATGCGGCCGCGCAGATAAGGACAGGAAGGGCGCGGGGTGTGTTCACAATCAGAGGCACAGAACTACTCCTTCACAAGCGACAACTTCGACGACAAGCCACCAAGAGAGTTGCAAAAGCGGTGGACAGAAAGATTTTGCAGGCGCAAGATTCTGCGGATCAACGTTTTACTGGCTACAGCTCGGGATTTCAATTTTAGATGACCATCTCCTCACGAAAGGTTCGGAATATGTATCTAAAGACTTTTTGAACCGAGCCAGGGTGGTTCGAGGGCCGTATTTCAGGCGTCCAATGTGCTCTTTTCAGCAAATGAAAAGGGATTGAAGCTTTGGTGACGATCAAACGCGTCGGAGTGCTCAGCGCGTTTCAGCCAGTTTATGACAAGATACGTGATCGGAGTGGCGATTACCTCGTAACCGACCTTCAGGGTGTAGCCGGTGAGGATGATGTTGACCAGGGTGCGGGCGGGATAAATTCCGCCGAAGGTGAGTGTGATCACGAGAATCGTGTCGACCGCCTGGCCGACGACCGTGGAACCGATGGTCCTGGTCCACAGCCTGCGTCCGTTTGTGAACAGTTTGAGCCGGGCCATGGTGTAGGAGTTTGCGAATTCCCCGGCACAGAAGGCGATGAGGCTGGCGGCCAGGATGCGCGGGATGAAGCCGAAGACGGTGGAGAAGGCCTCCTGGTTATGCCAGCCTGGGGCCGATGGGAGCGCGATGACGATGGCTCCGATGAGATACAGGAGGGCGGTGCCAAAGAAGCCCAGCCAGATGGCGCGTCGTGAGGCCGCGAAGCCGTAGACCTCGGTGAAGACGTCTCCGAAGATGTAGGTGATGGGGAACAGGATGACCGCACCGCTGATAGCGAATGGACCGATGGACCATGTGCCGATTGAGAATGGACCGAAGAGGCAGACTTTTTGTGCGATGAGGTTCGATACGAGCAGGATGACGACGAAGGCGGTCGTAAGAGCGTCGAGATACCTGAAACTGCGACGAGTCGATGGTGTGGCGCTCGGTTGGACTGTGTGGAGTTGCGCGGGCATCCCTACCAGTATGCCGTGCGGGGTTGCCGCACGCCAGTTTTTGACAGAGACTGAGCGCCTTGTTAGCGTTGGGAGTGGCGCGTGTGCTTGCCGACGCCATCAACTTGGAACGTCCCCGTCGTCTAGCCCGGCCCAGGACACCGCCCTTTCACGGCGATAACATGGGTTCGAATCCCATCGGGGACACCAAAGCTGCATTCGGTTCTGAGAAACCTTTCTAGCAGGCTGAATTACGCTTCAACGCTCTTCACAATTCGGGATCACTCTCACGATAACGTTTACGCGTAAACTTTTTTTCGCTCTGACGCGTCTTCCAAATGGTGAAGGCTTTTCCCTGGTTGTCGGTCGTAGCGCTAGCCATACTGACGTCCATGTTGGGCTGTTCCGGCACGCAGGCTCCCGTGCCTATGGCGTCAGCACCCGCGGATTCGCAGTGGGTAGTAGCCTGGGGTGCGTCTCCGCAGAATGCTCTTTCAAGCTCGGAAGACCCGGGTGGGCATGAGCAGAGCTTCCGCTTCATGATCCTCCCGACCATTGGGGCTACGGAAGAGCGGGTGCACTTTTCAAACTACTTCGGCACGACACCCATCACGATAGGGTCTGCGCGGCTTGCCGTGGCCCTTACAGCAGCGTCTACGCCAGCAATCGATGCAACGCACGATGCACCCCTCACGTTTAACGGCAGCACTTCTGTTACGTTGCAGCCCAATCAGGAGATCGACTCCGATCCGGTGAAGGTTACGTACACTTTCGGTCAGTGGCTCGCTGTATCTATGTATCTGAAAGGGACTTTCCCACCGCTTACAGAACATGATTCTCAAGTATCAAACAACTTCGAAACGCCTGATGGAGCTGGCGATACGACGACCGACTCGGCCGGGACCTCTTTCACCGAAAACCCTCCAGAGTGGTTCCTGATGACTAGCGTCGAGGCATACGGTCCTTATGCCGGCACAGTGGCCTTCTTTGGCAGTTCTTCGGTGGACGGCCACAATTCGGATTATGGGAGCGGCAACTCCTATCCGATTTCAAACGTGTTCGTGCCGACGCAGAATAACGACCGGCCGACCGATTGGTTGGCGCGTTCGCTCAATACTGCCGGTTACAGTCTGGGCGTACTCAACGCGGGCCTGTTGGGCAATCCTGCAGGAGAAGATGCAATGACCTCCGGCGGTTCATCTATTGCAGGAATAGATCGCTTCAAGCATGACGTACTAGAGCAGCCCGGTATCAAATCCGTCATCGTATATACCGGCGGCGTGGATCTTCGAATTGACTGCGTTTCGGCCTCGGCCGTGGAGGCATCGCTTACGAACATCGTGGCGCAGGCATCGGCAGCAGGGGTGCGAGTAATCCTGGCTACAATTCCGCCTGCCGAATACTGCACGACAGATGCGCTGGTGCCGACTGCGGCCGATCCATATAACGGAGATATCAATCCAGGCCCAGAGAATCCAGGATCCACGCAACGCCGGGCGGTGAATGCTTGGATTCGCACGACAGGGTCACAACTTCCCGGGGTTGTCGCCATAGCTGATTTTGATCAGGCCATGGCCTACCCTGCCCACCCGGACTTCTTGATGCCAACGTTTTACACTACCGATAATTTCCATCCGAACGGGATGGGGTATGGCGTTCAAAACAGCGCAATTCCTCTTCCGAGTTTGCTCCCGCAATAGACATTCAATTTTACGGGTCGCTAAAAACGCGTTTTCAACTCGCACTGTCATGCGGTTGGAGCGATTGAGGGTGTAATCGGCTGATTACCGGTGGCGATGACCGACCTGGCCTAACCGCGAAAACAAGGCAAATGGATGACATTCTGATGACATCCCTGGAGCCATATCTTCAGATTTATGAGACTGTAACCAGGTTGGAGGTTTGGTGGGTGACAGTAGGAAAAGTTCTGCGTACACAATCGGACAGACGAAGTAGATAGCTCAAAATACCGAGTAACGAGTGGGGTTTTGGAAAAGATACGGTGGGCCTTGAAATGCATGACGAAGGTGCATCACAAACCCTAGTGTTAACAGGAGATTTATGTCCCGGCTATCCCTCGCACTCTGCGGCCTTGTTCTAGCTGCACTCCCCTCCACCTCTGCTCTGGCCGACACTGTCACATTCGACTTCAGCTTCACCAGCGGCGACGGAATCTCCGGCAACGGAAGCTTTACAGCAACTTCCGATGGGTCGGATCAATATCTGATCCAAAGCATTATGGGCAAAACGAGCACGAACGGTAAAAACGACCTCTCAATCGGTTCCCTGTTGGCGCCTAATAGCTTTCCTCCCGCCAATTTCGGCACCCCAAACGACAATCTGCTTCTGTTTTCGCCAAAGACCGACACGTATTCGTTTGACGGGGGCGGACTGGCGTACAGCCTGTCGAACGGCGCGATTGTCGACCTTTTCTCCGTTGGCGAGAACGACGGCGTGCTCCTGCGGAGGGCGGGCGCAAAGAACGACAACAATGACCCGGACGGGCTAGCGAACTTTACTATTGCGCCCGAAGCATCGCCGGTTCCCGAACCTACGTCGCTGATGCTGCTGGGTACGGGTGTTGTGGGAATGGCCGGAATCCTCCGACGCAAACTTGCCTAAGAGTTTTGTTAAGTGATGAAAGAGGCGGCCTGTCTAAGGCGGCTTCTTTCATTTAGGCAACGTTTCAAGGGATGACATTCTGATGACATCCCTGGAGCTATGCTCCCCTTAGACTGGTTTCGTGGCCATCATCAGAGGCATACGATGAAGCATGTTTTGAGTTGTCTGTCGGTAGTTGTGTTGAGTATTTTACTGGTCCCCTCCTCCATTCGTGGTCAGACAGCGGAGCCGACGACAGGCAACAGGGAACACGGTGTCTCCACGACCGTCCCTGCTGTCGGGGTATCTGCGATCAGCGTTGCTGATTACGGGGCCAAAGGTGATGGTAGTTCCGACGATACGGCGGCCATCAACTCCGCGATGTCGGCGTGCGTCTCACGCGCGCTTCCGCACAACGGATGTGTCCTGTACTTTCCGGCGGGGGTTTATATCACCACAGGGCTCACACTTCGGTCCTATGTGAATATGAAGGGCGATGGATGGGGGGCGTCTGTCCTGTTGCTCAAGCCGCATACCGCGGCAAATGTTCTGACCGTGCCTGTCGGCGCGTTCAACTTCAGCGTCACCGGCCTAACGCTTGATGGAAACTCTGAAAAGGGAGGGAGTGGCAATTGCTTTTTCGTTGCTCCTACGTCGGGCGGCCCGGCAGAGTGGAACACCGCCAATAAGGAGACGGCTCCCGTCAATGCTCAAAAATGGGGCCATGTCGAGGAGGTCATGTTTTCCCATTGCTCTGTGGATGGGATTCATATCAATGCCTTTAATTACATGCTGTTTTTCGACAACTTCTATGTGTTCGATAACGGCGTCTATGGCGTATACACAGAAGGCACGAACAGTGGGTTCACGAATTTTCAGATCGAACGGAACGGCACAGCCGGGATACATCTTGCAGGTTCGAATGACCGGTTCACCTCTGGTGAGGTGATCTGGAATGGACTAGCCGTTGCGACGGAGGCCGCGGTGTACGTCTCGGGATCACGGAACATCATAACGGCCGTAGAAACGGAAGATAGTTATACCAACGGTTTCTTCGACAAGGGCAACGACAATGTGTTTATGGGGTGCGTCTCTGATTCCAATGGTTATGTTCAAAAGAACGTAGATGCATCCTCAAGGGTCGCGAGCGGCTTTGTCATCGCCGGGTCAGGCGGCGTCTACATCGGTGACAAGGTGACAAGCTATCGTCGCCGGCTGCCGGATGGGAACTTCACTACGGAGTGGCCCTATAGCCTTGAAAACCGCGACAACGGGAAGATCGACATCACCTATGACAGTACCAATAAACCGCCTCGCACACGTTAGGCCAAGCTAACGCGAGAGAGCTCCCTCGCAATCTCCAACTCACGATGGTTGATCGCGGGGACTCTGTTGCTTTGATTCGCTGATTTATCTCGTCATCGCGTGCTGATACGACGGCTTCTGAAAGCGGAAGAAGCGTTGGTCGCAACGATTACATCGGAACGGATAGAGAAAGATCAGGCTCAGGATCTTATCGAGTGGATGACGATGGGACCGTCGGACTTCACCTTGGCTTATACATTCTGGGCATTTCGGCATCATGATTTTGCTCCGGGGAGGCGCAAAAAATAATCCCATACCAGCCTGGGGAGTGGAGTAGCACCTTTGGGGGATTTACTCACCGCTGAAAGGCTCACGCCGGTTCGTCGTCTATATCCAGCCAACCTGGAATTCCCGAAAGAAGAGGACATGAGTAGTGTCTGGCGCGACAGCAGCCTGGGATAGACTCGGGGTAAAGCGACGGCTAATGACAAACAGGAGTCATCATGTCGATTCACAAATTCATTCGATATGTAGGATTTCTCGCCATCGTGGGAGAAATGGCGTATGCCCAAACCCAGCCAAACAGCGGTCCGGTCGATGCAACACAGTTCGCAGGAGCCGAACTTGGGGACAAGGTCAATGCCGCGATTGCCTCATTTGGGAGCGGGGTTGTGGAGCTATTGTGGTGCCCCACGGGACCTATCCCCTTCCAAGAAGATCGTGAAGCCGCGCTGCATCATGCTCGACTTCGAAAACTCGACGGTCACCTTGACGATTACAAACGGCCCGATCATTGTGACTGGAAGCTTTTTGGACACATCGGCAGGTCATTATCTGTGGGGCGGCATAAGGAATCTTAAGCTTGTGGGGCCGGGTGGCTCGGATTCCTACGGCCTGTGGCTTGGCGGGGATACGACGAACGCTTTCGCGCCCGCCGGCTACAACGATTTCGGATCGTCGTATTACAACATCAACATTCGCGGATTTACCTATGGCGTGGCTAAGGGTGTGACGTACCAGATCAGCTTCAGTTCGAGCACACTGGAGGGCAACACGTACGGTTGGTATGAGCCGGGGCAGTTTGGCGGTGAGAACATCAGTATGTTCGGAATGCAGTTCGTCAATAACAGCAAGTATGGCGTTTACGCTCCGAACCAATCGGCGAACGAAATCAACTGTTCCTTTTGTTCGTTCGACTATAACGGAGATGCCAACATGTACGTCATGAACGGCTCCGTGACACTGATGGGCGGTCATATGGAGCGATGCTCCGGCTATGACATTGACGGGCCGGTGACGGCCTCAGCGGCGATGATTTTAAACATCTTCGGTATGACATTCGTAAACATCGGTGGTTCGGTGTATGCGCCGGGAGGTTGTCCCGCGTTCAGCGGAGTCGACCCTGCTTACATCCACGTTACCGGGAACAATTCGAATGTCACTCTGGGGGGAGGGGTTGAGCTTATTCGAAATCATAAGATGACGAGCGTCATTAACTGGGCGGCTACGGGATTCTCTAACGCGCTTACTGTTGAGCCGTACATTGATCCAGCTTCAGACACCGCAATAGGCCTACAGATTCTCGTTCCCGGACAGGCTAGTAATATCCAGTCTCTGAGTATCCCGTTGTATAACCAATACGTCTCCAACAACCGCTACTTCAACGGAATTACGGTTGGGCAGGCCCAGGGGGGAGTCTTCCCCGGAGCGGGATCGATCTACGCGACCGGACCGATGGGCACGTCTGTGAATCAGGGTGGCAGCGTGCCCTCGGTTGGCGCGTTTCCTTACGGCGGAAGCTATCTGGGCTGGAATGCTCAGAATCTGGGCGACGTCGATCTGCTCAGTCCAGTTCCAGTGACGACTCCGAACGCGCCCTCTTATAACTTTTAGGTAAATACGACAGGCAGATTTCAGAAGGTATTCAGCATTCTGCACAATGGCGGATTCACGATTGGACCAAAGGGTTCTTACGGGATTGATGGATCAGGCGACGCGACAGTCAACTCGATCACCCTGCCCAACTCGGGCGGGATTTCTAATGCGACGACTCACTTCTCGAGCACGTCTATCACTGTTGGCCCGAAGAGGGGAACCAGCACATGGTTCACGGGCGGAGCAGCTCTTTCTGGAGCCTGCACGACTGGAGATCTCTGGAGTAACCGCAGCGGCGTTCCGAATGCTTTCTATGTTTGTCAGGGCGGCGCGTGGATTGGAAGATGATCTACGCGCCGAATGTGACAATCAGGCGATGTTGATGCCGTGGTCTTCCGCCTGGCCAAAGACGGAAAGAAGGTTTGTCATCTTCAACACGTTGCGAAGCTGCTTACCAAGGTGAAGCAGTTTGAACTCGCATCCGGTTTGCTTGGCAGTTGAGTACAGTCGGACCAACGCGCCAAGTCCCATGCTGTCTACGTAGATCAAGTCTTGCAAGTCAATCGTTACCAGTTTTAACTGAGGCAGAAGATGCTTTACCTCCTGGTAGAGCTCTTCGGTGGTGCCTGCTACGAATCGGCCGTGACATTTCACAACGGCTGAATCCCCGTCACGTTCGATTTCAAAGGTTAGAATTTTTACGATTTCTTCGGGCATATCGGTTGCTCCTGGCAAGGTACGAGCATTGGGGTGCAGTGTTGACCTGAGAATTCTCGCATATAGAACTGAATGCAGGAACAGACTCGTGAAGATTTGCGGAGAATTATGAGGGACAGGACGGAACGCTGAATTGTGCCGCGCTTTGGTATCGGACTTACAATCCCTGTATGTGCGGACGATATGGGCTCAAATCAGACAAACAAAAGATGGCTGACGAGTTCCATGCAAAGAAGGTAAGACCGAAGGTCGTGCTCGCCCCCAACTACAACGTCGCTCCGAGCCTTCACCTACCAGTGGTGAGACTGGATGAAGAAGGCGACCGCGAACTGACGCTTATGCGATGGGGGTTGATTCCCTTTTACTCCAAGGACGACAAAGCAGCCAACAAGATGACCAACGCACGGGCCGAGACCGTGGCGACGTTGCCAGCCTATCGCGAGGCGTTCAGGAAACGGCGCTGCATCGTCCCCGCGGACTGGTTCTATGAATGGCAGGGCCTGGATCCCCAGAGGAAGAAGACGCAGTCGTGGGCGATTGCGAGGAAGGATAGGCGGCTTTTGGGGATGGCTGGCCTTTGGGAGAGCTGGAATGACCCTGCGACTCGCCAACCCCTGGAGACGTACACAATCCTAACCACAGATCCCAACGAGGTGATGGAGCCCATCCACATGAGAATGCCTGTCATTCTGCGTCCAGAGGAGTATCAGAGGTGGCTTGAGCCACTCGATTCTGCCAGACCTCCAACGGACCTCCTGAGACCTTCTCTAGTAGCCCTGGAGGCATGGAAGGTCGATCCCAAGGTTGGGAATGTCAGGAATACGGGCCCTGAGCTTTGTGAGCCTTGGGCTGACGATCTCCCGACGCCTTCCCTTTTTGGATGAATCATTCGTTTGGTGGGAGGAGATACATCCTGTTAGATCCTGGGGATTCGCAGGCTCGCCTGACGAAGTGTTTCCGCCGCGGATTCGGGGGTGATGTCCCGTTGCGGCGATCCTAGCAGTTCGTAACCGACCATGAACTTTCGAATGGTGGCTGAACGGAGCAGGGGTGGGAAAAAATGCGCGTGGAACTGCCATTCGGGGTGCTCGTACCCGTCGCACGGCGCAGGGTGCAGGCCCATGGAGTATGGGAATGGAGTGTCGAAGACCTGATCGTAGGTGGCTGTGACCGAATGAAGGATGGAGGCGAAGTCTGAGCGCTCGGTGTCAGTGAAGGCTTGCAGGTCGGTGACGTGGCGTCGGGGCAGGATCATCACTTCGAAGGGCCATACTGCCCAGAACGGCACCACTGCGAGAAAGTTCGCGTTTTGCGCTACGACGCGTTCGCCGAGCGATTCTTCTAGCTTTTGGTATTCGTACAGGAGAACGGCGTGGTTCTTTGCGAGGTATTCTCGTTGTCCAGATAGCTCCGCAACGACTTCATCAGGAATCGAGCGACTGGCCCAGACCTGGCCGTGGGGGTGGGGATTGCTGGCTCCCATCATGGCTCCGCGATTCTCGAAGATTTGTACGTATTGAATATCTTCGCGAGCGCCGAGCTCTGCGTATTGCTCGCTCCACACATCGACTACTGCGCGAATTTCAGCAACCGACATCTTCGCCAACGTGAGGTCATGACGCGGGGAGAAGCAGATGACGCGGCATATTCCGCTTTCGCCTTCCGCCAGCAGGAGTCCTTTGTTGCCTTCGTCGCTTGAGAATTGCGGAGCGTCTGGCTTCAATGCGGCGAAGTCGTTTTCGAAGACGTATGTGCTGGTGTATTTGTCTGTTTGGATACCGCCAGCGCGCGTGTTTCCTGGACAAAGATAGCAGGTGGGATCGTAGGCAAGCGCGACTTCTGTTGACTTCGACTCTGTCTGGCCTTGCCAGGGGCGCTGCGTTCGATGGGGAGAGACGAGCACCCATTCGCGCTTGAGTGGATTGAACCGGCGGTGAGGATTTTGCTGGGCCTGAGAGATCATCGGGCGCCTCCGTCAACCGCCAGGGCGAGCGCACCGTCGGAGGGAGCGGTGACGAAACATTGCGCCGTGATTCCGGTTTTCGTCGCGTACTGTTCTTGTAGAGTTGCGACGAATTGTTCGGCGGCCTCAGCACGTACGATGTTTACCGTGCACCCGCCGAACCCACCGCCGGTAATGCGGGAACCGAAGCATTCTGGCTGCTGCATGGCGATCTCGACCAGCATGTCGATCTCTGCGCAGCTTGCTTGAAAGTCATCTCGCATGCTCGTGTGAGCCTCAATCATCAGCGCTCCAAATCGGGTCATATCTTCGTGCAACAGTGCCTCGCGTGCATCCAACACTCGTTGATTTTCTGTGATGATGTGACGGCATCGCGCGAAGCTGGATGCCGACATCTTATTTTTGCAGGCTTGAAGATCTTCGAGGGTGGCGTCGCGAAGAAGATTTACACCTGGTCGCTCGCGTTGAAGAACGGCTTGGCCGGCCTCGACTTCATCGCGGCGGTCTCCATATTCGCCGGTAGCGACGGCGTGTTTCACCATCGAGTTACAGATGACGACACGTATGTGTTCGGGCAAGGGCAGAAGGTCGAACGTGAGGGAGCGACAGTCGAGGAGCATCGCGCGATGTGCAACTGCGCCAGCGACGACGAACTGATCCATGATGCCGCACTTCGCACCGACGTAGTCGTTTTCGGCTCGACGGCAGAGGGTTGCGACCTTTTCGAGTGGAAGCTTCACTCCGGCGTGGTGTTGAAGAGCCATCGCTGTGGCTACTTCGACCGAGGCTGAGGAGCTTAGACCAGCGCCAAGCGGGACGTCTCCGGCGAGCGTCATGCTGAAGCCATCGAGAGAGATGTTTTCCTGCTGGAGGGCCCATAGGACGCCGGCGGGATAGTCTGACCAGTGGCCGCGGGGGGTGGGCTCTAGAGAAGCTACATCGAAGGAGGCTTCCTCTCTATAGTTTGCCGAGTAAAAGATGGCGCGTCCGTCTTGCCTGGGGCTGATGACGGCGATGGTGTGGAAACCTATCGCCATGGGCATGACCAGGCCGCCGGTGTAGTCGGTGTGTTCGCCGATGAGATTGACGCGGGCTGGCGCTGCGAATGCGTGCCCCTGTTGACCAAACTGCTGCTGATGAACCTGGAGCGCGTGCTCCTCTTCCACTTTCATTTACTGATCCCTTACTCCTGAATCATCATACGATTATTCTTCGCGAAGGACTTCGAGTGGCTTGCGGCCAAGAATTCGGTGGCTTGCCACCCAGCCGGTTGCAACGGTGAGGGCTGCTGTTCCCAGGAGGGCGCCGAGAGTCCACAGCCACTGGAAGTGGTAGGCGACGGTGAGTTTTGTTAGTAGCACGCGCGCGATGATATTTGCGAAGAGGATACCGACTAATCCTGCGACGAGGCCCAGTACCGCGAACTCGATCGAAAACACTGTCGCGATGCGTGCGCGTGTGGCGCCGAGAGTTTTGAGGACTACGACCTCGCGGATGCGGCGGTAGCGGGTTCCGGCGATCGAGCTGGCGAGAATGACTATCCCGGCGAAGATGGAAAAGGCGGCGAGAAACTGAATGACGTAGGTGATCTGCATGACCACGGCTCTTACGGTTTCGAGCGCCTGGGCGACGTTGATTACCGTGACGGTGGGGAAGGAGCGGTAGAGTGCGCGCTGGAGGTCGCCGACGTGGTTGGGGTCGGCATGGACGCCACCGTACCAAACGACCGGGAGGCCCGCGAGTGCGGGTTGCGGCAGGATGAACTCCGCGCGGGAGTAGGCGTGCTGGCCGTCGGACTTTGTGAGTGCGACGACGGTGGCGACAAACTGCGTGTCCTGGGCGGCGAAGGTGATGTGCGAGCCCACGTGCACGCCGAGCCGGTCGGCCTGACGTTTTTCGATGGCGACGACTGGACGTTTTTCATCGGTGCGCCACCAGTTCCCTTCCACTGTTTTGGTTCCAGGAGGTGAGGTGGCGGACCACGTGAGACTGATGGAGCGGAGCATTCGCTTGGGGAAGTTTTTCAGTTTTGCCTGGTTTGCCGGGACGCCATCGATTTCGACGATGCGGGATGAGACTACGGGAAGGAGCTCCGGCGGCGCGGTCACGCTGGGTTGTGATTTGAGCAGGGTGCGAATGCCTGCGACTTCGTCATTGGTGATGTCGATGAGGAAGACGTTAGGCAGGTTGGGAGCGGCGGAGACGTGGAGCTCTGAGACTACCGCTTGTTGGACGAGATAGACGGTCATGATCTGCATGACCCCGAGGCCTAGTGCCGCGAGGAGGGCGGCAGAGGGATTGCCGGGGCGGTAGAGATTGGCGAGACCGTGGCGAAGTGAAGATGGCAGATGAAGGCGGGTCTTTGAGAGGAAGAAGCGGAGGCCCGCGAGAACCCCTACCGAGGCGAGCAAGAGCACGGCGAGAACGGCGACGAGGCCGAATGAAAAAACTTCGCCCACTACTAGTGAGTCGCTAAGCGTGGTTGCGATGGCTGCTAGTCCTGCAAGGATGAGGATTGCAGCGACGACTTGCGCTAGATTTTTTGTGATCTTGCGCCAGGCGGCTGTTACGAAGGGATCGTCGTTGTCTTCGACGGCTCGGCGGAGGATAAGGATGGGACGTACTCCTCGGATATCGAGAAGTGGAGGGAGGGTGAAGAGAAGCGTTGTGAGAAGACCGGCGGCCAAGCCAGTAATGACCGTGCGGGGTTGGAGGTTGAACTCGGTGTCGACGTGGATGAGCCGGGCCAGCAGGTGGGGGAAACTGAGCTGCACGGCGACACCGAGAGCTACGCCTAGTAGACCACCGGCGAGGCCAAGCAGAAGCGTCTGAAGGAGGTAGATTTTGATGATCTGGCCGGAGCGTGCGCCGAGAGACTTCATGATGGCGATGGTGTCGAGGCGCTGTTGCAGGTGCGCTCGCATGGCCATGGCAACGCCGATTGCTCCGAGAACGAGGGCGACGAGGCTCATGAGGGAGAGCAGGCTTGTGGCGCGATCGAGCCCTTGCGTGAGCGCTGGATTGGTCTCGCGGTAGTCGATGACCTGTGCTTCTGGCAGGAGTTTTTCGAGGCTCAGCTTGAGGTCGGCTACTGCTTTGTCGGAGATGGGTGCGCCGTTGCTGGGCTTCGGGACTTTGAAGAGATACCGCTGGCCGGCGTGGCTTCCGGGGGCGAGGAGGCCGCTGGCCTCGAGGCCTTCGCGTGAGATGAGAACGCGCGGACCAGCTGCGAAGCTTCCTGACAGGCGGTCCGGTTCGTTGACTACGACTGAGGCGATTCGAAAGAACTGCGTGCCGATCTTGAGTTGGTCGCCTACTTTGAGGTTGAGGCGCACGAGGAGATCGTCAGCAACGGCGACGGTGTCTGAAGTTAGTACGTTTTTTAACTGGGCGGAGGGAGCGAGTTCCACTTGTCCGTAGAAGGGGTACATCGTCGGGTCGACGGCCTTGAGCGAGACCAGCAGCGGGTCGAGGGTCTTTGCGGAAGACGCCATCGAGAGGAGTTCGGTGACAGGGGTGATCTCGACGCCGGTGGAGGCGATTTCGTCGAGCGCCTTCTGCTGGTCGGGCGTTGGCTGCTGAAACATTCTTGCGGAGAGGTCGGCAGCCATGATGGCGCGGGCACGATTGAGCAGAGTGCTTCGGAAAGAAGAGGAGAAGCCGCGAACTCCGGTAAGCGCGGCGACACCGATTGCAACCGAGAGGATGACGAAGAAAAACTTTCCGCGGGAGGAGTGCATCTCGCGAGCAGCGATCTTTGCGGCGGAACGATAGGAGAGAGTGGCCATTAGCCTTCGGTGAGGGCGGCTTCGCGGGAAGAGTCGGCCGGAGTGGGATTGATTTCGTCGGCGATGATGAGCCCATCGCGCAGTGTGATTCGCCGGTTGGCGTAGGAGGCTAATACGGGATCGTGGGTGACGAGGACGAGCGTCGTGCCTTCTGTGCGATTCAGGTTGAGAAGAAGCTCTAAAACGTGGGCGCCGTTGGTGGTGTCGAGATTTCCTGTGGGTTCGTCGGCGAGGACGATGGGAGGGCGGAGGATGAAGGCTCGTGCTAGCGCTACTCTCTGTTGCTCGCCGCCGGATAGCTGGACCGGATAGTGATCCATGCGATCAGCAAGGCCGACGCTTGCGAGCAGGTCGCGTGCGCGGGTGAGGCCGTTTTCTTTTGTATCGGCGTTCAACTCGTGCGGGAGGAGAACGTTTTCGAGGGCAGTGAGAGTGGGGATGAGTTGATAGGACTGGAAGACGAATCCGATGGTTTTTCCGCGGACCTGGGCGAGCTTGTCCTCCGGAAGATAGCTTATCTCGGTGCCGTTGAGTCGAACGCTGCCCGCGCTTGGAGTATCGAGGCCTGCCAGCAGACCGAGAAGAGTGGATTTTCCGCTACCGCTCGAGCCCATGATTGCGGCGAACTGACCTTTAGGAACTGTAAAGTCGAGTCCTTTTAGAATGTCGACGGTTCGGGGGCCGTTGCGGATCGACTTGCGGAGGTCTTTCACGGCGATCATGGGAGTTTGGTAGGTCAACTTCGGGGACTCTCCTTCTTCGACAACGGTTTTGTTACTTTGTAGAGATGCGGAGAACAGTGTCTGGAGTCATTTTATCGGTCTTGTCTCTTCTGGTGACGGCGCTTTCGCTGAGTGGCTGCCGGTCCGAGAGGGCAACGAAGCCGGTTGAGACTGTGGACTCGAGCCAAGCTGTCTCTGAAAACGAGGCTCCTGTCGCGCCGCCGCCCTCACAAAGCGCGGCGATGGATAAGAGGCCGGTGATAGTTTGCTTCGGCGACAGCCTGACGGCGGGGTACGGGACTGACCTCGGGCAGAGCTATCCCGACTATCTTCAGACGGATCTGAATGCGGAAGGATATAACTACCGGGTCGTCAACGAGGGCATCAGCGGGAATACGACGAAGGATGGTGTTGATCGCCTGGATCGAGTGCTCGCGTTGAAGCCGGTGGTGGTGGTGGTGGAGTTCGGTGGGAATGATGGGCTGCGCGGTTTGCGTATTGAAGATTCGCGCACAAATCTGGATAAGATTGTTGGCACGCTCAAGGCGAGTGGAACTAAGGTGGTGCTCGCTGGAATTACTCTTCCCCCGGACTATGGTCCTGATTACATCAAGCAGTTCACCGATACGTACGCTATGCTTGCGGCGAAGTATCATGTGCCTCTGCTGCCGTTTCTGCTGAAGGGCGTCTTCGGCGTGGATGGAATGATGCAGGCGGATAGGACGCATGCAACGAACGCGGGAAATCAGGTTGTGGCGAAGAATGTTCTTCCGCTGGTGACGCCGCTGCTGAAGAAGTGATTTCCGCTTGTGGCTTCAGCCTAGAACGACGATGGGTTGCATCAGGGTGCCGGCGACGCGGCGAGTGATTGCGAGAAGATCGGTGGGTGAGGTAAATACTTTGACCCGTGGGGCCTGGGAGAAGTCGGGCAGGTTGACCTGCATTCCGTTTCGCAGCCGTCCTGCCATTTGATCGTCCACAGTGACAGAAGGCATCTCGGGGAGCAGCGTGCGGGGGTGAGGTAAGAGGGCTTCGAGTTCGGCCACGGTGGCGCTTTTTAGCTGGTCGATTGTGATGGCGTGGTTGAGAGCGAATGCGCCGGCGCGGGTTCGGCGCAGGCTGGAGAGATGAGCTCCGCAGTTGGCGAGTTGGCCGAGTTCGTGCGCCACGGAACGCACATAGCCGCCGGCAGAGACAGACATGACGAAGGATGCGGTGTCGGCTTCGAGAGAAGTCAGCTCAAAGTTGTGGATGGTGATGCGGGCGGGTTTTACGGCGACTTCAACTCCGGCTCGTGCGAGCTTGTGTGCGGCGACTCCCCCGATCTTTTTTGCGGAAAAGATGGGGGGGACCTGATCCAAGTCGCCGTGAAACTTGCGGCTCAGAGTTTGAAGCTGTTCGAGGGTGTGGTTCAACGGAAGGGGTTCGGATGCTGGGAGTCCGTCCGCGTCGAAGCTGTCGGTGGCGAAGCCGAAGCGGATCTGGCCGGTGTAGTGTTTGTCTGCCTGTCCGAAGAACTGAGCGAGGCGCGTGTAGCGGCCTAGAAGCAGCGGCAGGACGCCGGTAGCCATGGGGTCGAGAGTGCCGAGGTGGCCGATGGATTTTTCGCCCGTGGCTCGGCGAACGATGGCGACGACGTCATGCGAGGTGATGCCGGTGGGTTTATCGAGTACGAGGAGACCATTCATGCAGTCTCCAGTTTAGCTGCTAGAAGCCACTTCCCTGCCTACGCACGAGCGAAAGGAACTCGTTGCGCGTCTGGAGTTGTGTCTTGAAGACGCCGAGCATCGCGGAGGTGACCGTTGAGGAGTGTTGCTTTTCGACGCCGCGCATCATCATGCAGAGATGCTGGGCTTCGAGGATGACAGCGACTCCCTGGGGGTGAATAGCGTCGGTGATGGCTTCGCCGATCTGGCGAGTGAGGCGCTCCTGGACCTGGAGTCGCCGTGCAAAGACATCGACGAGGCGGGGGATTTTGCTGAGCCCGATGACCTTTCCGTTGGGGACGTAGGCGATGTGAGCTTTTCCGAAGAAGGGCAGGAGGTGATGCTCGCACTGCGAGAAGAACTCGATGTCTTTCACGATGACCATTTCGTCGTAGTCGACGTCGAAGAGAGCTTCGTGTAGAACCTCGGTCACGTTCATCGTGTAACCACGGGTTAGGAATGCCATGGACTTTTCCATGCGCTCGGGTGTGCGGAGGAGACCGTCGCGCGTGGGATCCTCTCCGATGCGGAGAAGTAGTTCGCGATAGAGGTCCTGCGTTGAAACAGTGTCGAGTGATGGTGCGTCGATGGTCGCCGGGGTAAGTGGCATAGGTTGGGCCTTTCTTTAGATCGTGCCTGGCGTTGGTGTTGCGTCGCCGGCGTAGTCGAACGAGTTGTTGCTGGTCTCCTCAACGTGAACCCGCTCAAGATGAGCCGCGGGAAAGCTTTGGAAGATGCGATAGATTTCGATGCTTAGATTTTCCGTCGTGGAGACGGTGTTGGCAAAGCAGTCGAGAGTGTTGAGGTTCGTATGGTCGAATCGTGCAAGGAGGTTTGTTTGTGCGAAGGCGTCGAGGTCGGCGAGATTGCAGACCATTCCGGTGGCAGGATCTACCTGGCCGCTTAGCGTAACCTGCACGGTGTAGTTGTGGCCGTGGCCGTGGGGGTTGTTGCATTTGCCGAAGACAGACTGGTTCTTCGCCGTGTCGTACGCTTCGGTGTGGAGGCGATGCGACGCGCTGAAGTGGTAACGGCGATTGAGATGCGCTTTCATGGCTCACCATAATAGTCCGCGAAGAGATCGGGCATCTCGTAGACGCGGACCCGGTGCAGTTTTGCGTGAGGAATTTTATTGTCGAGCCGCTGCCAGATCGCGATTGCGATGTTCTCTGTCGTCGGGATCTTGTTTTTGAATTCGGGGACTTCGAGATTCAGATGCCGGTGATCGTAGATGCTGATTACTTCGCGCTCGAGGATGTCTTTCAACTCTTTGAGATCGACAACGAAGCCGGTGGTGGCGTCTACCGCGCCTGCAACTGTGACCTCTAGCGTGTAATTGTGCCCGTGGCCGTTGCGATTTGCACACTTGCCGAAGACACGCTGGTTCTCCTCGGGCGACCACGCTTCGTTCCAATAGAAGTGGGCGGCGGAGAACTCGGCTTTGCGGGTAAGAAAGATCATCGTTATTCCTGTGTTTAGACGTGTTTGAAAGAGGCGTGGATGCAAACCGAAGGTAACTAGGGGGCCGCGTTGTAGTTACGTCCCTTCCAGGTAACAGATTTTCCGAAGCGATGGTGATTGACGCTGCGAAGAAGAATGTAGATGAAAAAAGGTACGCCGAGTATAGAGATTGCTACGTCAATGGCCGGGAAGTTCGAGCGTGCGACGCGGGAGTAAAAGCGCCAGAGGGTTCGAACCCAGATGAGAAGGATAACGCTTCTCTGCCATGGTTGCAGCCAGTAGAGGCCAAAGGCAGCGATGGGCAAGCCGAAGAAGAGGATGACATCAAGAACTCGCCAGAGCGCCAGGGCGACGGGCTTGGGGAGGAGGAGCGCGAGATTTTTGGTCCAGCCTTCGACCATCTCCGAGGTGCTTCGATACATGCGTGTAGAGACCGCTTCCGGAGCGTAGCGGAAGCGGATGGTGCGGGGTGGTCGTTTGATGTTTTCGGCGAGGGCAACGTCCTCGAGGATGCGGTTACCGACCGCGCGATGTCCGCCGATGGAAAAGTAGGCTTCACGTTCGACGAGGAGGAACTGGCCGTTGGCGGCGGCGAGGCGGCGGGCGGGATCGTTGACCTGGTTGGAGGGGTAGACGGAGGCAAGTTCCGAGAAGATCAGCGGCATGACGGCGTGCTGCCAGAAGCCGGTGACGATTTGACGAGGCGAGTAGGAGAGCAAAGCGACTTTGTGGCGATCGGCTTCGCGGAGGGAGCGGGATATGTCGTTTGTCTCGTGGATGGTGTCTGCGTCGGTGAAGAGGAGGTATTTGCCACGTGCGGCTTGGGCGCCGGCCCAGCAGGCGTTGGTCTTGCCGGTGAATCCGGCGTTCGGGCCCAGGTCCAGCTTCGGCGCGTCGAGGACGATGACGCCTGAGTGACTCGCGGCGGCTTCGGTGGCAATGCTGCGGGTGTCGTCGGTTGAGTCATCGTTGACGATGATCAACTCCCACTGTTGGCCGAGGAGGAAGCCGGGCTCGGACTGGCTCAGGATCGAGGCGAGGCAGGCGGGCAGCGAGAGCTGCTCGTTGCGGGCTGGAATGATGACGGAGAGTTCCAGGTCGGGTGATACGTCAGAGTTCGGGAGATGCTCGGGGGACGGGTCGCTCACGACTTCGTATTATAGGAAGTGGAGCGACTTGTGAGTAGATTGTTGATGAGTGCGGTGTTGGGAACGCTATTGGTGGCGGGATGCGACCGGGGAAGCCGCCCGGGAAATATTGATAAACCCGCGCCGCAGTTTGTAATGGGGGACGGCACCAGAACTGTCGATTTGAGCAAGCTGCGTGGACGGGTGGTGGTGTTGAACCTGTGGGCGACCTGGTGTGCTCCTTGCATCGAAGAGCTACCTAGCCTGCTGGCGCTGCAGAAACAGATGCCAGAGCTGGCGATTGTTGCAGTGAGTATGGACCAGGATCCGGATGTCTATAAGCGCTTTCTGGTGGAGCATCATGTCGATGTGCTGACGGTACGGGACGAGGATCAGAAGGTGAATGCGCTGTATGGGACGGTGCAGATTCCCGAGACCTACATCGTCGATAAGCAAGGTGTGTTGCGACGGAAGTTCATCGGCGCGCAGGTGTGGACCAGCCCTGAGATTACTAGCTATCTCTCGAAGATGTGAGAGCAGTCGGAGTTTGTCGATTCAGCAGAGATGACTCGCTGATATGATCTAAGCCATGACACAGCTTGACGTTCTTTATCGCTATGGAGTTCCTCCGACTGAAGCCTCGGTCGTGGCGATGGCTAAAATGCGCGAGGTGTATGGGGTTCGGCACTTAGCGCTGGACGAGGCGAAGAAGACGGTAAGGGTTGAATTTGACGCTACCCGTTTAACCGAACCGGTGATTTATGAGCTGCTGCGTCGCGCGGGACTCGACGTCGTTGAGACGATGCCGATGTTCGCGGCTCCTCCTCCGCCGCCGGAACCAGTTGTCGCGGGCTAGTTGCCGTATACGATTTTCTTCGGTATTTTTAGGGTGTTCTTGTAGTGCAGTTCCCTGTTTTGCGCGCCCGTAGCTCAGCTGGATAGAGCATTTGGCTTCGAACCAAAGGGTCGGGAGTTCGAATCTCTCCGGGCGCACCAGAATCAACGACTTACGGGAGGGCTAGGATATGAGGGCAAAATAAGGGCAAGATAATTTCCCTCGCTGCAAATTTCGCTTCCGCTCTAGATCACAAGTTTCTCTCCCCATCCTCTGTTCTTCAGACCCACCCTACAAACCGTAGGAATGTAGCCGAGCCTTCATGCTCTGTTCTTAAGCATCTCTACAACCTTCTTGTTCGATGGACGCCCTACCTCTGCCGGCGTCTTTCCTCCATAGCTTAACGTCGTCTTGATATCCGAGTGCCGCATCAGAGTCCGCTACATCTCGAGCGGGATTTCTAGCTCCCTCATCATTGCCCGGTACGTGTGGCGAAACGCATGCCATCCGAGATGAGGAATTCCGTGCCTATTACCCAAGGGAACAAGGTGATTCTTCTGAAGCTGGCCGCGCCAGAAGGGCCGCCCGGTCTGGATATTGCCAAACAGCCAGCCGTTAACAGGCTCCTGCTCAGTCCGCCACATCTCCAGAACGAGCCGCAGGTCATCATGGATAGGGAGTTCCTGCTCCGAATCTGGAGTTTTGGTATCGTCCACATCCTTGTCGACATACGATCGACGAACCCTCAGAACCCACCTTTCTAAATTGTCGAGGTCAATGTCCTCCCAGCGCAGGCCAAGCAGCTCACTCGCGCGAAGTCCCAGAAGCATGGCGACGGTAATCATGACTTTCACATGCGGTGCCAGCTTAGGGTCAGTTATGATCTTGTTCCACTGGTCGACGGTGATGAGGATGAGCTTACGCACCCGCGTCGCCTTGCCCTTGATCTCAACGAGGCCGACAGGATTTCTTTGCAGGGTCAGGTATCCCCACTTGATCGCGAGTTCAAATAGGCGATGCACAAACATCTTCATCAACTGCTTCGTTTTTTTGCTAGCCGGTCGCGCCGGTCTTCCTCGGATGATGACGCCCTTTACCGTTCGGTCGGGAGTTGCAAGCGTCTGGTAGCCGTTGAGCCACTGCTCGATCCCCATAATGTCTGTGGCCATCTCATCGAGCCTGTGGTCACCCCACTCCTCACGGAAACGCTTTAGGTAGGAGCGGTATGGGCCCGACGTCGATTCCCTCTCCGGCATCCCGTCCCTGGCATAGCGATCGCACAGTCCCGAGACCTTGATGCAGATGAGTATCACCGCCTTTCCTGTTCTTGCCCGCATCCTCGAAGAACGGCAGATGCAGTCCACTCCTTTGGGGACGACTGCTTTGATGTGTGCAGCGGTGGATGATGTGAGCGCATGGATTCTTCTCGCAATCGCCCTCACGCTAGTCCCTCACACCTCTCAATCGATGGGTCTGCCATACCGACTTCTGTGGCTTGGCATCTATCTCGCAGTGATGGTCGGAAGTGTTCGCCCGCTCGGGAAATGGTTGATCGAGCGTCGGAAGACGGCCGCTCTCTCCTATGAAGTCATGGGAATTATCTTAGCAGTAGTCCTGGCGTCGTCAGCGGCAACAGAAGCGATAGGAGTACACCCGCTGTTTGGTGCCTTTCTCGCTGGCGTATGCTTTCCTCGCATCCCGCTATGGCAAAGCACACTTCGAACACGTTTTGATACGGTAGTTTCGGTGCTTCTCCTGCCATTCTTCTTCACCTTGACAGGAATGAGAACACGCTTAGATCTCCTGCACGGTGTCCGCATATGGTGCTGGACAGCTGTGATCCTTGCAATTGCAATCGCTGGAAAGATGGGAGGCGCGGTGCTCGCGGCCCGCTGGACGGGACAGGACTGGAAGGATGCCTGGGCTTTGGGGGCGCTACTCAATACGCGGGGCCTGGTCGAGTTGATCGTGTTGAACATTGCGTATAACGCCCACGTATTCTCGCCCGCTCTCTTCACGATGTTGGTCGTCATGGCCCTGATCACGACGGCGATGACCACTCCCATTCCTAACTTCCTCGGGGTGCGAAACTCGGGCGATCATCGTCGAGACTCTGCAGCCGGTGAGGCGGCCTAGAACACGCGGCAATGGCTGCAGGGCTCGTGGAGCCATTCGCTAAGGTGTTTGTTAACAAGCCGGGGCGGTGAGGTCAGTTGGCCATCATCGATACGCCGAGGAATAAGGCGAAGGGGACGCTCCCGATTTCACTCGGAGCAAAACGAGTGCGAAGCGAAGGAGCCACAGCCATCGCGAAGAGGAATGGAAGGAGGATGCTCAAAGCGCTTGTGAGCGTCGCTGTTGTCTTGTGCTGTCGGAGATGTTCGTATTCGAGTTGAGTTCCTATAAGAAACAAAAACAAGATAAGGCCCACGGTACTGAGGACGTCAAAAGGCCCGAGCGAGCTTTGGGGAAACAAGCGGGCCGAGGCATGAGGAGCGATGCGGCCAAACGCAGAAGGGCCAAGAAAGATACCGCCAACAATTTCGCCGATGACTCTGGCCTGACCGCATTTGCGAGCAATCCAACCAAAGACAAGAGCGGTCAACAGTACGGTCGTCATTTGCAGAAGCAGGAGTGTCATACGGACTTCCGCACCTCATCGTGGATATGCTTCCGCTTGGCATGGAGCATCAGGGCTAGTTCTGTTACGAGCAGGATAAGGCCCGGAATAAGCATGCGTGCGCCGATGGTTGCGGGCCATGTGAGCTTGAAGTCCGAGCTCCAGTCCACGATGACCAATGCGAGTCCGCCGAAAAATAGCAGCGATCCGAACCATCTGCGGAAACGTGGTGAGATTTCACTCTCCCCTTTGTATCGCGGTCCGCAGACTTCGAGGATGGGAGCACCAACGAATCCTCGATCGTCGTAGATTCTGCAGCGCAGTTCGGGATTGAGCGTGACCTGTGCTTTGGCATATTCTTCGGCGTCTTCCAAGCTTCCGAGAATCGTGCAGCTTGGGCCGATTCCGCGAGCGACTTTATCGAAACTTGAGTAATGAACTGCATACTCGCCAGGCGACATGCGCTCATTCCATGAGGCGGGTTGCGCGCCGGGATCGAAGAGCGGCACCGTCCGGAGGTGAATCATTTTTAAAGTATAGCCATCACTATTGGTCCAATGAATCGGCGTAGGTGAAGGTCGAAAGGGTCTATCGCGTTGTACGCTCGATGAAGCCTGTTTTTTGAAAACGGAAGCAGCCTCTGCTCGGCAGATTGGCTGCGGCTATAAAACGACTGGCAAGGGCAACGGTTCGGCAGGCACGGTGTGAGAGCTCCACGCACTGCGATTGGTCGCTCGGATGGCAGTATCGTTCGTACCGCTGTTCTCCGCAAAGAAGCTTTGAAGGCAGACTGCGACATCCTTTGGCTTATCGAGAGGAATGAAGTGTCCTGTGTCGAGCGTAACGACTGTTGAGTGCGGGATGAGCGAAGCTGCTCGCTCGACGAAAGATGCGGGCAAAACATCGCGTGATCCCTGGAAGAGCAGAGTGGGCATCAGTAATGCCGCGAGCTTGGCCGGGATTTCACCCAACATATCTTGAGGTTTGCCCCAACGAACGAGTCGCATGAGTTGCCAGGAGCCAGTGAAGCCGGAGAAAGGTTTATAAAACGCGCGGAGCGGGGTTTCGTTCGATTCGCCGGCAAGGGCTCGACGCATCGCGATCCGCCAGAAGATCAGATGCAGCACTGGAGCCAGCACTTCTCCCACGAGCGGTTTGCGAAGGGCGTTCAAAAGATAAAACGGTTTGAGATCGGGAAAGATTGCCGGAGACATGAGCGCAAGACACGACACACGGGGTGAAAAGCGGGCCGCGTACTGCACAGCGACGGCAGAGCCTGCGTCGTGTCCCACAACATGCCACTTCTCTATGCCATGCTGTATGCGAAGCTGTTCGATCTGCTCAGCCTGGCGATCGAGATATCCAAGCCTATATGGAACGAATGGCGTCTCTCCCATGCCGGGCAGGTCGACAGCAAAGCATCGGTGATCGCTGGAGAGTTCCTGGATGAGGGGGCCCCACAGCATGCGGTTGGTAGGCATGCCGTGGATGAAGAGAATGGCATCGCCCTTACCTTGATATATGCAATGCACGGCGTTGCCCCCTTCTGCCATCGACAGTTTGGAGCGAGTCGCTGGACCGCGTGACGAACAAGCGGCTAAGTTGAAACAAGGCCCATGCAGTTGCCCTGATGGCGACCAGAGCAGAACAAAAGATTAAGGTCCCTAAGATGCGTCTCGGGCGCATGCGAGAATACACAAGATTGGTAAGCCAAGCGGGAACTGTGTATGTCCGTGCTGTGCCGAACAGACCTAGTCGAGTGCGGATGGGCGATTCGTAAAACAACTTCTCGATCAGGCTGTTGAAGTAGCGGCCAACTCCGCTGACGCGCAGGTTATATGGAGTTCTTGCGAGGACCGGAATGCTTTGCCGGTGGCGATATTTGCAGATAAGGGCGCTTGCTTCCTCAGCGTGTCGAAGGGCGGCCGTAACTCCGTTACCTGTAATCGGGTCAGACTGCGAGGCGGCCTCTCCGATGATTATCCAGTTTGGCCCGCAGACACCCATGTAAGTACGGCAGAGGAACGACGTGACTGCGATTCGCTCGGGTGGAGCGTCACTGGCGAGAGCGCTTAGGCGAGCGAACTTCTGCATCTGCTGTGCAAGCAGATCGAGATTCTTCAAGCCATGGGCGCGTTGCACCTTAATCTTCGATCCGGGTGCGATATATCCAATGCTGCTGACGCCGGGACGAATTGGGATCTCCCAGATCCACTCCATATATTCACCGGCTGGGCTGAGCATGTAGAGAGTAGTTCCTTCGACCCAGTCTTCTGTAGGAAAGTGCGCCCAGAGCGCGACCTTGTGGGGGCCGTATGCCGTAAACGGCAGGTTGAATTCTCTTCCGAGTACGCTGGCTGCAGAACCAGACGCGTCAATGATCCAGGAGGCCCGAATGCAATGTCCCCCCGATGTCTCAACGGTAGAGATGCGCCGATCCTGAATCTCAAATCCAATGGCGCGCTCGTGAAGAGTAACGGCTCCGTGAGCACACGACGACTGCTGCAACAGGTTGTGCACCTGCCGGCGATCCAGGTGCAATGTGCGTATCTCTACATTCCATGGACGTTTAGTAAGCCAGGCACCGGGTAGGTATTCCTGCTGTGAGCCATCGGGTGCTGTGACGGTGATATGCCGTTTAAAGGTGGCGGCGCCTGATGCCACCAGATCTTCCATGGTCAGGCCGAGTTGCGCAAACAGCTGCGGGGCCGACCAGTCGAGAGATTCGCCAACTATATTGTTGAATGACTCACGCGGTTCGAGACATATTACCCGCAAGCCGCCGCGAGCGAGGTGGATAGCAGCCGCCTGTCCGGCAAGGCCGCCACCGATGACAACCGCATCGGTTTGGAGTTCCGTTTTGTCGTCCTGCTTCCTGTCTTCCATAAGGCAATTGAACGACTTATACGGCGCGCGGAAGGCACAGACCACCGCACGGGCAACCTTACAATAGCGAGGCCGAGAGGCGTATCCATCAAAAGGTTGAGACTGACGGGAAACTTTGAAAGGCATTTCTGGCTGGAGCGGCGAAGAACGAGATCTACACTCCGGTTTCACGTTTATGGACTGGGGATTGGAAGGTTCCAGGGCGATATCGTCTAGCTTGGCTCATCGCCCAATCGATACCCCCGCACACAGCAAGTGTTGCGAGAGATGCCGAGAGCACAGGCCGGGACATCGGCACGAGGAGCAGAGTGCTGCAAAGCTCCAGGGCGATGAGGAAGAGCAGTAGGAGCACGATGGAGTGCCTGTTCATGTGAGAACAGATCCATGCACCCAGCGGCGCTCCGACAGCAACAACAGGAACGGCCGCCAACCAATAACCCATTACGATTGGCGTGAAGTCCTTCAGTACGAAGACATGCAACAGGAAGCCCGGAATGGTCGCCATGGTCATGAGAATGACTGTTGTAGGTGTGACGATCTTCTCGCTGATGCGGAACAGAAGCACCATAACCATGAAGACAATGGAGTTTTCACCAGTTCCAACTAGAGCACTAACGACTCCACCGAGAAATCCGGCAGTGATGAGGATGCTTCTCTCGCGTGCCGTGAAGATCGGAATCCGCTCATTGCGCAACACTGTCTTTTCGCGATTAATGAGCAGTAAGGCCACACCCATGCTGCTCACCAGCACAGTAAACGACGTCCGCACGAAGACTGGTGGAATGAACGGCGCGACGAAGTACGCACCGAAAACTACTCCAAAAACGCCCGGAATTCCAGCGAAGAGGAGTGCGCGCCTCTCGATTGGAATGCGCAGGTACAGGATGCTTAGGGAGGCTGCTCCCATGCCTACGCTTTGGATTGCGACGGAAAAGTTGCGGGCATCACGCGGAGCAATGTGTAGCAGTTTCGTGAAGATTGGGAATGCGATCGCGCCTCCGCCTTCACTGGTGCCGCCTCCCACCAGGGAGCCGAAGACCATGGTGAGCGCGACCTTCCAATCCACAAACAGGTGATAGATCGCGCCTCTGCCGCCGAAGACCAACCATAGCGCCCACACAAATAACGCGATGGTGAGGTTGAAGCGGAGTGCGCTTCTCTTCGGCCTTTTCTGGTCCAAAATGACTCCGTGTTTCACGGAGGCTTTGGGTATAGCACTCGACATGCGCGACTAATCTCCGAGTTTTTCGCGAATAAGGAATTCGGAGAAGCCTAAGCTTCTCCGGAGAATCAGTCGATACCTACTTAGTCTTCAAGGGAGATCGGGACTACCGGAGTCATGACGCCCTTATCATGTGAGGTCTGTTCCCTGTCGCGCCGCAAGAACAGGCTGATCATCACGGCCGCAAAGGCCACGCAGGCCAGATACACAATAAAGCGAGGTTGATAGGAACCTGCGCGATCGTACCAGCGCCCGATCGCCATGGGACCTGTTGCGCCGCCGATGGCATATGCGGTCCAAGTCAAGCCGTATAGTACCGAAAAATGCCGACGGCCAAAGTAGTGCGCGAGCAGATACGGCGCGACGTCGGCTTCGCTGCCCAGACCCACGCCTAAAATCGCGGCTCCTACTAGCGCGACGGCCGATGTACCCGCGTAAGCAAGGATGAGAGCCCCCGTTGCCGAAAGCAGAAGGACAAATGTTTGAATACGCTGCGGCGAGAAGCGGTCGATGAGAAATCCGATACATAGGCGGCCAATGATGCCAGCGCCGCCGCGCACAGATAGCGCAAGCGCAGCGCTCTGCGCTGTGATCCTGTGCTCTGTGAGAATCGCTGCTAGATTCGTCACCAGCCCATTTTCGCTGAACGCCGAGAGCATGATGATGCAGGCCAATATCCAAAAGGATCCAGTACGAAGTACTGCGGCGACAGTCATGCCGTCAGCAGTTGAGTGGTCTTCATGCGTTACGCCCGTATCGGGCCGGTTGCGCACCAGTAATGCGGTTAGAGGCAAGCCCAGCAGAGCGATGCCGCCCAGCAGCACATAAGCGCTTCGCCACCCATGATTCGCGATCATCCACTGGGTAACTGGTGGGATGATGATCGAGCCAACTCCACTGCCTGTAAGAACCATCGCAAGGGCGAATCCTCTGTGCTTGTGAAACCACGAGAGCACAGTGCGCGCATACGCAAATTGCGCGGTTCCGTTTGCCACCAGTCCTAGCACAAAAAATGTGAAATAGAACTGCCTGATGTCTGGTCCGACTCTGCTGAGCGAGGCGAGCGCCAACGCAAAGATCAGGATCGACGGCAGGATGATGCGTCGAGGTGGGAAGCGATCAAGCAGAAGTCCAATGCCGGGAGAAACGAGAGCGACGGTGATCGCCGCCAGAGCGAATGTGCCACCGATGGATTCACGCTTCCAGCCGAACGAAGCGTGGAGCGGATTCAGGAAGAGGCTGAAGGTGTACGGGACGATGGGAGCGAAGCTCACCATCACCCCTGTAAATGCGGCAGCCACCACGCTCCAGCCAATGTAGTGACGAGAACTCTCGTTCACTGTTTGCGGAGTGATTGTCTCATTCATCGTTCGGCCGTATCCTCCGGCTAGCTGACCTTATTTATCGTCTTGCTCAAAACTGAGATTTACTGATCCAATCGGCGTGTCATCGTAGCAAGCAGCTTCGGGCGCACATCCGGCCGCGTCCATGGGCATTCCGCGATGCAGATTCCGCAGGAGGCCGCCTCCGTGAAATAGGGAATGCACTTATCGAAGTCAACATACCATCGCTCAACTCCGCGTACCATTTGCTTTTGCGGTCCAATCGCGACGGGCGGACACGCGGCGGTGCAGATCTGGCACGTAGCGCAGAATTCATCCGCTCCGAAGCGATCGGGACCGGTGGCGATGAGTGGCATGTCAGTTGTGATTCCGGCGAGACGGACACCGGATCCGAAGTGTCGATTAATCAGCGATCCGTGCTTGCCCAGTTCTCCGAGCCCCGCAGCGATTGCCGGAGGAATGAGCGCTAGAGCGTTGGCAGAGGGGCCAGGATATGGTTTGGCGTTATAACCCTGCGAGCGAATCCAGATCACTAACGCATATGAAGAGCGGGTTCCTTTTGCGTACTGGTCGCCAACATCGCAGACACCCACGCCATTTGTCTCGTCGGAAGGGACTTCCTTGAGCCGCTCGTAGTTGTGAGCGAGGGCGAGCACGACAACCCACGGCTCGTTGATCGCATATCCTTCGAAGACATAAAGAGGATCCATGGCTGTGACACCTATGCCATCCGCCTCGTGGGCAAGCGCAAAACTGGTTAGCTCTGCAGTGAGTTGCTCGGCTGTAGCTTCGTTGCGAGTGTCGGCGACAGGAACCAACTCCGGATAGGTGTAGGCCGCCTGAAATGCCTCGGCTGAACCAGGACATTTACGGGAGTTTTCGTGCGCTACCATCTGCAATCCCCCCCAAGGGTGCTGATCCGGCGGATGCCAGAAGAACGGGGAGGGTCTGCGAGGCGTGAACTCGCCCACGCCGTTGATTGGGTTGCCCGAAGTCTTAAGCAGCGCCAGGGTCTCCGGCTTGGGTCTGTAGCTGCCACGTTTTGGTCGCCTTGGATTGGCTTGATTGTTCACTCGGCTCCTCTTGAGAAAAGTGTATAAGACCGATGGTTGCTGAACGGTATCGATCAAAAGATGGAGAGAGGGCCCGACGTGCCGGGCAATGTCAGCATAGACACTTTCCTAAGCGTTGGTTTCGAGTAGGTGGATAGCGCGGGAAGCAGGTCACTACGCCCTTTGCGATCTCTTCCACCACAGCCCTGTTCTCTGCTGGCATCTCTACCTCTAATCGTTCGGCCCTGCTAGTACATTAACTTCAACGCGAACTGCACTTGGCGCGGAGTACCCGCCGCAAGGATATAGTTGAAGGTCGGCGAACTGATATCGCTGTCGGGCAACCGGAAGTTCGTGCGGTTCAGGATGTTAAACAGCTCCGCGCGGAACTGTATATGCGTTGATTCTGTCACCTTGAAATTCTTAAGCGCACCGAAATCCCAATCGGCAAAAGCCGGGCCGACATTCACGTTGCGACCTTCTGTGCCAAACTGGCCCGCGTTGGCTGTGGGATCGAGTCGCTGGAAAGCACTGGAATTAAGCCATGAATTAACCGTGCGCGGCCCGTTATTGGGATTGCCGACGAGATTGGGTCGCTGCGCGGAAAATCCGGTGATCTCCGGCGCGGTACCTTGCGCTGCGACGTCGTTCGAGTCGAACACAGTGAACGGCGTGCCGCTCATCAATGTTCCTATGCCATCCAACTGCCAACGGCCTAATCCCCACTGGTACCAGTTCTGCGGATGGTTCCAGAACGGAAGCGCCCATACATAGCTTCCAACGAATCGGTTGCGCACGTCGAACAGTGAGAGCCCACGCTCTGCTGCGAGATTGAACGGATCCTGAGCTAGATCATTTTCGCCCGCGACTGGCTTCGCCGCCGATCCAGTTATGTTGAACGACGACACATCGTCGATCGTCTTCGACCACGTGTACGACACGAGAAATGACAGCCCATGGCTGAACCGCTTGCGCATCGACGCTTGCAACGCGTTGTACAACGAATTGGCAATGCTCGTGATCTCACCGGTCGATGAAAACTTGCAACTGCTCGGCGACTCCGCGAGTGTGCAGCCTGAATAGAGCCGCCGTTGATCGGCATTGCTGGAATTCGAGATCGGCTGGCCGTTTACGGTTCCGGGGACGAACACCGCCGGGTTCGCTTCTATAAAGCGTGGCAGGCGCGTTCCCTTTGTGCCCACATATCCGATCTCGAACAGCAAATCGGACCCGAACGACTGCTGCAGGTTTAGGTCCCAATCCTGCGCGTAAGGGAGTGTCAACGTCGGCGATAGAGTCAGGTTCGTGAGTGCTGCGGAAAACGTTCCTACGGCAGGAGGATGGCCGTTGAATGGATCCGCAAAGTCCGGCAGGCTCACCTGTGGTGTTCCGAGGAACGGAGGTGCACTGATCGGCGCCTGCAAAGGGCCGCCCTGTCCGGTGTAATAAGGCTCATAGAAAATACCGTATGTCGAAGTGATCAGCAACTTGCCATTACCGTTCGGGTCCCACGCGACTCCAAACCGCGGCGCGAATGCCTTCAGATCGGTTTGGATCAGGCCCGCGGGCACACCGGGATCGCCTGGGTATAACAGTCCCACCGGCGCATTCGGCATGACCTGAGATTGCTTCCCCGGCTCAAACAACGATACCCGGTTATGAATTTCGGTATACGGGACGGGCAACTCGTAACGCAGTCCGGCATTGATCGTTACTCGCGGCGCGACCTTGTACGTATCCTGCACGTACAGGTTCGCATTGTTGCCGCGAATACCGCGCGAGAAATCGCCGATGCCTTGCAGGAAGACGACCGCCTGCCCGGTGAGGAAGCTGGCGAACGCGTCCGTAACCGGGAACGGTGCGAATACGAAGAAGCCGTTGGTCGCAATTCCTTGCAGCACGTTGATTTGCTGATGCTGATATCCTCCGCCGAATTTCATTGTGTGCTTGCCGCGCACCCAGCTCACCGATCCAGAGTAATCAAAGACGTTTTCGTAGGTGTTGCGTGGGCCCGTGATCGGATCACCAATCGCGGAATAGCCATTCACTTGGATGAATGGAGGTCCAGTGGCGATAGCGAGACTCGGTTCGTATTGGAATCCGAAGTCTGAGGGCGGCTGATGATCTTCGTGCTCGCCGTAAAGGAACTTGTTGCGGAGAAACGAGAATCGCGCTACAGCGATGAGGTTCGGCGAAAAGGTGTGCGTCTCTTGTGCGACAAAGATCTGCGCCCGCTGGTTTTCGCCTATTGGGAAGCCCGGCACGCTGGCGCCGCCCGGCGATAGCGGATCTACCTGGGAGAGCTGGTTGAACATGTAATTGAAGTTCAGCATGTCCTTTTGAGTCAGGTAGTCATCAACTTTGATTCCGAACTGATCGGTATTGTTGGTTAAAACTTGGGTGGTGGAGAACAGATTGGTGCCGTTGTTCGGAAGCGGGAAGAACTGCAGCAGGTTTTTTGAAATCGGGTTGAACTGGTCTTGCGGCACCTGGTTATTCAGGTAGGGTGCATTGGCGAAGACGTTGAAAAGCTGGTTCTCAGGGTTATTGCAGAAGCCGTGCGAGAAGCCCTCCGGGCAGAGTTGGGAGAAGTCACCTGTACGCTGCTGCAGCGACGGCACTGGGGTAAGTCCTGTTTCGCCTTGACGATTGCGGAAGCCTTCATAAAAGCCGAAAACGAAGGCTTTATCCTTTTTTATCGGCCCTCCGATCGTCGCGCCAAACTGGTTTTGTTTCAGCGGCTCCTTAGACGGCCCCGAGTAAAAGTAATTGTTGGCGTCGACTGCGTCGTTGCGCAGGAACTCCCACAACGCCCCGTGGATTTGGTTCGTGCCCGACCGCGTGATGATGTTTGTCGTCGATCCTAGCGTATTTCCGAACTCTGCATTCGCGCTATGCGTAATGATGCGGAACTCGCTGATCGCGTCCACCGGAGGCTTGAGGACGAATCCGCCGTCGACCCCGTTGAAGTTGTTCGCGCCGTCGATGAGAAAGTTGTTCGATTCAGGCCGCTGGCCATTGACCGCATATGCCTGTCCGTTGCGCAGCGATCCGCCAGCTTCGGCTATCCCGGGCGTCAAGGGAACGACTCCGGGCTGCAACAGGCCAAGTTGCGAAAAGTTGCGACCATTCAGCGGTAGATCTTCCAATTCGCGCTGTTGGACTACCTTACCCATGCTGGTGACGGTTGGCTCAATCAAGTCGGCATCGGCGCTCACCAGCACCTGCGCCTTTTCCGATCCGACCGCGAGACGTGGCGAGACTGATGCCGTCTCGTTCACGTTGAGCGTGATGCCGTCCTGCACATATTGCTGGAAACCTTTCGCTGCGACCTGCAGGCGGTAATGTCCGACCGGGAGTTCCAGAAGAACGTAATTACCGTTGCGATCGGTGGTCGTGCTGCGCGAAAGGCCCGTTTCCACCTGCCATGCTGTGACCGCGGAGCCCTGAATGACAGCGCCGCTTGGATCTGAAACCGTTCCGCGAATGTTTCCCGTGATTTGCTGAGCAGACAAACTGAGACAAGCAAGGACTACAAATGCCAGTACGTTGCAAACGATTTTCATGTTGCTCTCGAGCCTCCCAGCAGACTGGAACTACAAACAGAGTGACGCCGGTGCTTCGCGTGAAACCCGTTACATGAATCGTCGTTTCACTGTGCGCCAAGAACATATCGCATAGCGAAAAGTTCCGTAAGTTAGAGAGCCGTGGCGGAAATACCAGTGGCAGGGTCACCTATGTTCAAGGGAAAGAAATTGCTTGGCGGACTACACGGATGAACGTACTGGATAAGTCGTTGTGTTGTCTTCCTCTAGACGATGGATATTTTTCTCAACCCTTGGGTGGGCCCTTCACTATAATCGGCCAATGCATTTGGTAAGACTGCGCGACTCGCCCGAGCGAGAGATACAGCATTGCCTCCGGCTCCGGATAAAAGAGCAAAGTGCGCCATCATCGTGCAGATTTCAGATAGCCATGCTCGTCCAGATCCTGACCCATTTGCGCGTACATGCCGGCATCGCGGGGCTGCCAGGTATCAAGGCCGTCCACATAATCCAGTGATGGACTACCCGTGCCGGGCTACCTCCAAGTTGGAGTGAGTCAATGCTCGCAGAACGCTGGCAAGTGCAGAGAGACTACTCCCGCATGCCTGTTTCTGTTTAGTAATCCTGAATTCAATTGTTGCATTCAGGCCAATGCGCTCATCGGCAAGCTCAAACCACTCGCCGCGCGGCTCTAAAACGAAGTTCTTCCGCATTCAGTTCTCCGATCTCCATGTCTCGAAAGAAGACTTTGTAGAAATCTGGTGTGACCAACTCAAAAGCCAGCTCTTCAAAGCGAAATACTTCGCTAATGAATATCCGAGTTTGGTGCCAGCTGATGTCGCCGCTGTTGTTCACCCTTCGGAGAAGAACACCCTTCGGGTACTTGTACTCCGGCAGCTTGCGGGGCATTCTAACGGAGCTGGGAATGTAAACACTTGCTGGAACCCGGTTGTTCAAACCCTCATGCGGGCGCTCGTTATTGAAGACGTAGCGAAAGTTATCGAAGCGGCTCTGCTGTGCACGAAGCGATGCCGCAGGCGGTTTTGTCGTGTCCTCCTTCAGCGTGCGATGCATCCGCTCATGGCGACCATTTTGTTGTGGCCGACCTGCTTGAATGCGCCCATGCACGATCCCGAGCTTCATCCAGCCTAGCGAGAGCTTCGATAGCCCCATTAACCCTGTGCCCGCAAAGGGTGCGCCGTTGTCTGTTCTGATCCGTGCCGGCACGCCGTACTCCCGCATCGCCGTCTCGCAGATTGCTCGGACCTGGCTCAGGTCTATACGCGAGACGATCTGGCAACGAATCAAAAAACGGCTATGCGCGTCCGTGATGGTGAACGGGTCACATCGCTTTCCGTCGCCTGTGGCGAAGTAGCCCTTGAAATCCATGCACCACAACTGATTCGGGCCAGTGACCAGAGAGAACGGTTCCGAGCATGGCGTGGTGCGCTTCCTCTTTCTCTGCGGACTGGTCAAACCCGCGCGGCTCAAGATGTTGCCGAATGTGCTAGCCGCGGGCCACACGAGGTCCGGCTGTAGCATTTCCAGCCTTGCCTTCAGTTTGCGTGCGCCCCAAGAGGGATGCTTGGCACGAAGCACGAGAATAGCGTTCTCCATCGGCTCAAGCGTCGCGTGCGAACAGGTATGCGGGCGGCGGCTGCGGTCCACGAGTCCTTCTGGTCCCGTCTCGTTGTAACGGTTGATCCAGCGGTAGGCTGTTGGACGCGAGATTCCATACGCGCGACACAGGTCCGCTACTGACATCTCTTCCTTCTGATAACTCGATAAGAACTGCAAACGTTGATCCCTGATTCGACTCTCTTTCCAGGGCATACAACATCGTCGTGCGTTGCCCAATGCGTAGGTAAAGTCGCCGTCGCGCTTCGCTGTAAACCATGTCTCCGGTCTGTTTTGTAACGGAAGTGCTAAGTACGCTCACCCCGTCGCCAGATCCAGCGCATGAAGTTTTTGCAGGAATCCGGTCCGCGGACCATTCGCCGCACCCGCCCGCGTCAGCGCAACCACGTACAACACTCCGCGCGCTTTGTCGATCACGGGCGTGCCAATGATGCCCATCTGTCCATTGATGTCCAGGCAACCGAAATTTTCACTGTGCAGGTTTGCCGGCGTTCCGAAGTTCACATGCCATACCGGCGCCGGGGCTGCCGCATCGTTGGCGTCGAAGGCATAGACGCTGTTGTTCACCGTGGTCACATACACAAGATCGCGCGTGCCTCCGTCGACCGCCACTCCAGTCACCACCGGCGGCTGCGTATAGATCTGGTCGTCCACGACCTGCTTGAATAGCATCCCAAACTGGGCCTGATTTACATTTGCCGGGGTCAGCATCGGCTCTCGCAGATTTGCACCCGTCCGCAAATTGTCATTGTGCTGCGTCAGAACATCGACTTGTGCATGGACGCAGGCGCTAACCGCAAATAAAGACAGGCAGGGCAAAACGAAGTTCGAAATATGCTTCAGGGTACCGCCGGACAATCGCATTCTTCAAACTCCGAGCCGTCCATTCTCAGGCCACTGTGATAATTAGGAACTATGAGGGCAAGACTCTACGATCCAGAGAGCAACTCACGTCAGCTGATGTCACCATATTAATTAGTATTCGCGTGGCTCACCCAGAAACCTATATGCTCGCTTTCGAGGAATGATTGGAATGATTCAGTTGTCGAAACGCTCCGCCGCATTGTGCCTAATCCCCCGTAACATTGCGACCCTGCTGCTCTGCTTGGGACCGATGCTGCCCGCTCTGGGGCAACAACCACTCAAAACGCTTCTCGTAGGCATCGACCACAGGACCGTCACCAGTCTAAACGGAGACTGGCACTACCTCGTCGACCAGGCCCCGGGACGCGCCTTGTACACCGGAAGTGGCGAGCTCAATGACAGGTCCTACGCCCTGAATGAGCATCCCAACATCGTTGGCAAGCACAACGAGGAATACGACTTCGCTACCGCACCCACCATCAAAGTTCCGGGCGATTGGAACACCCAGGTCCCCCAACTTTTCAACTACGAGGGTGTGCTCTGGTATCAGCGAGACTTCGACGCCTACCCGAAGCCAGGCACGCGCACTTTCCTCCATATTGGGGCCGCCAACTACCGCTCTCACGTCTGGGTCAATCAGAAGCGGGTCTGCGATCACGAGGGTGGGTTCACGCAGTTCGACTGCGAGGTCACCTCCGTTCTCCACGCCGGATCCAACTTTGTCGTCATCGCTGTCGATGCCACGCGGCTCGTCGATGGCATCCCTTCCGTCGGTTATGACTGGTTCAACTATGGGGGCCTCACGCGCGATGTTTCACTTGTGACCGTGCCCGCGATCTTCATCGACGACTACGACGTCCACCTCGCACACAAAGCCCAATTCGAGCCTGGCAACACCGAACTTACCGGATATGTTCACGTGCTCGACGCGCCCGCGGGAACATCGGTAACAATCGACATTCCTGAAGCAGGCGCGAAGACTATCGCCAAGACGGATGCCGACGGGAACGCCGCCTTCACCGTTAAGGCCGCAAAGCTCACCCTCTGGTCGCCCGAAACGCCAAAGCTCTACAAGGTAAACCTTGCCTCAGGCGATGACAGGCTTAGCGACGACATTGGCTTCCGCGAGATCCGAGTCGATGGCACTCGCATCCTTCTCAACGGGAAGGCTATCTTCCTCCAAGGCGTTAACGTACATGCTGAAGCGCCCATTCGCGGAGGCCGCGTCAACACCGACCTGGACGTCGCGATGCTCTTCAGCTACCTCAAAGACCTCAACGCCAACTTCGCTCGCTTAGCACACTATCCGCACGACGAACGTATGGAACGTGCCGCCGATCGCAACGGCATCATGATCTGGTCTGAAATTCCAAACTGGCAGCACATCTCCTTCGACAAACCAGAAGTCTATGCCAAAGACGTCACAATGCTCAGAGAAATGATCCGCCGTGACCGCAACAAGGCATCCGTCATCCTCTGGTCCGTCTCCAATGAGACACCTAACAATCCTATTCGGACGAAGTTCCTCACCGACCTCGCCAATGAAGCGCGCAAGCTTGACCCGACCCGCCCGATCACTTCAGCAGTGCTCGGACCGAAGCCCAACGGCAATGAGAGAGTTGTTAATGATCCACTCTGCGATGCGCTCGACGTCATTGGCCAGAATGAATATATCGGTTGGTATGAACTTACTCCCGAAGACGCCGACAAAATTCAGTGGATCTTTCCACAAAAACCAGTTGTCATGAGCGAGTTCGGCGCCGAAGCGAAGTTCGGTAACCACGGTGCCATCAACCAGCGCTGGACCGAAGAACAACAAGTCGATGTTTTCAAGCATCAACTCGTCATGCTCAACCAAATTCCTCAACTCCGCGGCATAACTCCATGGGTGCTTATGGACTTTCGTTCAACCACCCGGAATATCCCAAAACTTCAAGATGGCTTCAATCGCAAAGGTCTTGTCTCGGAGGCCGGCGAAAAAAAACTGGCGTTCGTTTACTTTAAAAAAATATACGAAGAGCGTTCGATAGGAAAGGCTGAGTAGCGTACACGATGGTAGAAGGACACTAGTCCGCTATGACGATCATAGTACTCATGAACCGTGTGTCACAGCAGCCCAATTAATCCACAAAAGCATCGCAAGGTTTATGACTGCAAGGCAATAGGTCCGTATGCCTACCAAGATGGTTGAGACGAAATCCAGTAATTCCATCGAACAGTTGGATCCGAACCCATGGCCAGAGCTGGCCGACGCTCGTCCACCCGCCAATTTGCTACTTCTGGGATTCAACCATTCAGAACCAGATCGGCGTTCTCGGCAGCGATCCGACGTACTGGAAGGTGGTTACGGCACACGAGGTGGCACACCAGTGGTGGGGCCAGACGATCGGATTTGAAAGCTATCGTGATCTGTGGATGAGTGAAGGTTTTGCGAACTTCTCGGCCGCGATTTTCCTCATACGGACTAATAAGGACATGAAGGAGTACCGGGACTTCTACTCGCTACTGCGAAAGCGGCTGCTGCAGAGGAACGAGTCGGGCTGCGACCGATAGATGTGGGTTCGGTGGTGACGGGAACCTTCAGCAGAATCGCGTCGCAGTTTCGATTCGTCAGACGACAGCCTGATGCTGGTAGAGGTACTGCTGGAAGCCAGTGAAGACCTGCCCAATATCCTCCGCTGTTCCCAAGTCGGCCAAGGCATCGGAGATGGAGTTGTGGTACTTGAGCCGCAACAAGGGTGTGAGCTTCTCCAGATCCAACTCTTCGACCCCGACACTTACGTAGTGAGCAAGCACGAAGTCCAGAAAGACCTGCTGCTTGCTATTGAAGTGGGTGCTGATAACGACCTTAGCCCTTGCGGCTCGTTCCTCGCGGTTTAGCGGCGGGAGAGCGTAGGCAACGTATGCGAGCACGTCGAAGAGATCGCTCTTCTCGGCATCGATGATCTTCTGCATCTCGCCCAGTTGCTCAGGGCCGAAGCCCTTCTCTGCGAGGCCCACCAACAGCATCTTTCGGGTAAGAGGGTTGCTCCACAATGTCCGCAACTCAGCCTCGTCTTTGAAGAACTCCGGCAATTTACCAAACAGCAACTCCAGGAACTGCTGGGCCGACATGGGTGTGCCGTCGGGATGCCAGAACGTCGTGCAGATCATATGCTGAATGGTTAGCTCTTTGCCGTTGGCAAGCTTCACCGTCGCTTTGGTCTTGTTTTTGCATTCGCATGGGTTCTGGCCGCAAACTGAGCAGGGCTCCTTTGGACACTCGCAGGGGCTGTGCCCGCAGATCGGACAAGGTTGCTTCGGTTCCTTCACGCATTGGCAGGGGTGGTACCCACACTTCGCACACGGCTCTGGCTCCCGCGGCTCGCCATCCCACTCCGGATCTCTGAAGTGAAGGTAAGCTTTTACGAAGTCGTAGATGGTGAAGTAGTCCTTGCCGTCGAAAAGCCGTGTGCCGCGCCCGATGATCTGCTTGAACTCGATCATGCTCTTGATCGGGCGCATAAGAACGATGTTGCGTATGTTGCGGGCGTCCACACCGGTCGAGAGCTTTTGCGAAGTCGTCAAAATCGTTGGAATGGTCTTGTCGTTGTCCTGGAAGTCCCGGAGATGTTGGTTGCCTAACTCGCCATCTTTGGCGGTGACTCGTTGGCAATAGTTCGGGTCGGAGCTGGTCTTCGTCTGGTTGATCAGGTCGCGGACAGCCAGTGCATGATTCTGCGTGGCACAGAAGACAAGCGTCTTTTCCTTCTGGTTAATTTGGTCCGTGAACAGCTTGACCCGGTGGGCTTCGCGTTCTTTGATCTCGATGATCTTGTTGAAGTCGTCTTCCTCGAAGTGATCGCCGACTTCGATCTCACCCTCAATCAACTTGTCATCGGCGGTGTAGGTGTACTCGTCCAGCGACGTTGTGATCTGCTTAACCCGGAACGGGGTAAGGAAGCCGTCATTGATGCCGTCCTTGAGCGAGTAGATGTACACCGGCTCGCCGAAGTAGGCGTAGGTATCGGCATTCTCCTGGCGCTTTGGTGTCGCCGTGAGGCCGAGTTGAACCACAGGAGAGAAGTATTCGAGGATGTCGCGCCAGGTGCTCTCGTCATTCGCTCCGCCGCGATGGCACTCATCGATGATGATGAAATCGAAGAAATCCGGCGGGTACTCGCCAAAGTACGGCGATGGCTTGCCGTCCTTGGGCGGGCCGCTCATGAAAGTCTGGAAGATGGTGAAGAAGATGCTGCCGTTCTTTGGCACCTTGCCCTTCTTGCGGATATCGTCCGGTTTGATTCGAACTAGAGCATCGTCCGGGAATGCGGTGAAGTATGTTAAGTCGTTGAAAGCCTGGTCAGCGAGGTTGTTGCGATCCGCAAGGAAAAGGATACGCGGACGACGTGTAGGCGGCGCTCCGCTCTTCCAGTCGGTCAAATTCCAGCGGGCATTGAAGAGCTTCCACGCGACCTGGAAGGCGATCGATGTCTTTCCTGTACCGGTCGCCAGCGTCAGGAGCACACGGTCCTTGCCGTCTTCAATCGCCTCCAATACGCGATTGACGGAGATCTCCTGGTAAAAGCGAAGTGACCATGTTCCGCTCTTGTCCGGGTAGGGTATGGCGGCGAACCGGTCGCGCCAAGCGACCGACTTGGGGAACGTCATGTTCCAGAGGTCGTCCGGCGCGGGATAGGTAAGAGTCTCGCCCTCCTTCCCAGTTTCCGTGTCGATGCCGTAAATGCCCTGGCCATTGGAAGCATAGGTGTAGCGAATCGCCATCTTTCCGGCGTAGTTCTTGGCCTGAGCGACGCCCTCGGTCAGCTCCTGGTCCCACGCTTTAGCCTCAATGATGGCCAGCTTGGTGTTGCGATACTCCAACACGTAATCGGCGGTCAGAGATTTGCCGCGCCGTCCCTGACCTTCAATGCGGCCAGGCATAATCACATACTCGCGCCGTATGCGGCTGCCCTCGACGTCCCCCCAGCCCGCCGCCTTTAATGCGGGATCAATATGCTCGGCTCTCGTCTCGGCTTCGTTCATGGATTCACGCCAGAATCTCTTTCAGGTTTTCCAGCAAGTGTGCGGTATCCTCTTTGTTCAAGAACGGAGCTTTCATCGTTTTCGCCCACCAGAAATTGCGCCCAGTCACCTGTTTGATCTGAGAAACGGTCATGAAATTGAAAGCTTTGCCTTTTGCTGGTTTCGGCGTCAGCCACTTCAGCTCGCGATACATTGCGTCGGCAGCCGCGTCCTCTCTCACTTCGCTTTTTACCTGTCCCGCTGCGATGATGCCGTACCCTTTGTGATAGAGGAAGACGATGTCGCCTTTACTGAATGAATGCACAATTCCCTGGATGCTGCCGAAGGCAGCGACGCGGTCGCCATCGCACATATACCAGATGCTTTCCTCGTTGTAACTGAGGTTAGTATCAAAAATCACTCCCTTAGCTAGGCCAGGATTCGAGTGCTGGTCGTAGGGCAGCGAGAAAAACTCGAAATAGTGTTCGTCAGCGATTTGATAGACCCTGTATGGAATGAAGCTGAGACAGAGACCTTTCAACTTCCAATAGTCCACGTTACGAATCAGTTCGTCATCGCCAGCGCTCCCAACAATTACGAGATGCTGCTTCCTGTTGAAGGCCGACCGGTCCAGCGGATGTTCCAGGTCAAAGCCAATTTGATGTTCTTGCTGGAGATTAGCAGGCCTGCCCTTTCGGTATGCCCGAAGCATCTCTTCCAGCTTCTCGTAGCCAAATCGACCAGCCTTCTCGCAATATCGGAGCGCCTGGTGCACTGCGCCGCCATCAGCATGAGCGCGCTTCAATTCGAAGATAACCAGATAGCCCTGCTCGTTGAGGGCATAGATGTCTGCCTCCGGTTGCCACGAGCGCTCTTGATGAATTGGCATCAATTGGCTACCTTCGAAGAGAACATCCCAAAGGTTCTGCGCCAACAGATCTTCTAGTTCCTTCTCCAAAGGAAGCCCCGAAAATGGAAGCGGATCGATGGCGTCGAATTTGTTAGCGGACTTGCCAAGCTTGTAGAGCATGACTCAGAGACCTCCACTGAAGGCCTGGTCCAAAAGTGACTTCTCAATGCTTCCAGCGCGGCGAGCTTCTGCTGGTAAATGTTCTGCATGTGTTGGGTTTCACGCGAAAGAGCATCTAGTTTGGCCACCGCTATCTGTTGTTGTTGAGACCTAACCTTTGGCACTTCGAAACTACGCAGCAATTTCAAGGAAACTGTCTTTTGTGCGGCACCCGTCGCACCCTCGCTTGCTTGTTTGAATATTTGTGGAGACAAAAGTAGATAGTAAAGCCATGCGCTGTTCACCTCAGCCTTTGGGCGAACTAAGCCGATGTGCCGCTGGAAACAGAATTCAGTACTTTCGCCGACGATGACCGGAATCCCGAACGATCCCGTAACCGTGTAAAGAACATCCCTTTTCTTCGGTTTTTTGTTTGGTTTCAGCGTATTGAAGTAGGTATACGGCACCATAAATGTGTCGGCAAAGTCGATCTTGCGGGTTTGTTTCACGATGTTTCCGATGGTGATGAACGGGACGCCCGTCAAAGATTTCGGAGGCGGCAAATGGTCGCCATCTGTGATGTCGGTTGCCAAGTCCGAGAGCCTCACGAGTTCGCATCTTCGCCACGCATCCGCAAAGACAGTTTGGAGGTGGCTTTCGAAGAGGGCGCGGGCGTTTTGGAGGTTCCTTTCGGCGTTGGCTTTGGCGGTGGCGATACCCTCAAACGCTTCGTCGAGAATGCCAACGATGTGGTGCTGTTTGTGGAGCGAAGGAACAGGAATTGGAATCGAGTTCAGCGCCTTTTGGTTGAGCTTTGGCTGCGCCGCTCCGGTAATGTAGTCGTCGAGCGGAATACTCTCCAAATACAACTCAACAAATCGTTGAGTTGTCATGTTCTCGAAATTGAGGATGTGGGCATGATTGTTTACCCAATATTTTCCATAGGCCGGGAACGCAATGGGCGTAGAGCGCGCCAGCAGATTTGCACCATCTTCGGAAATGAGCAGCGTATCGCCTTCAAAGATGTAGTCTGCGACATAGTCCACAATGCCAGACGCTCCATAGTAGGGATACTCACCACTATTGGGGACACCCTTCGTAATAGGCACGCGCCTGCTATCCAGATTTGTTGCAATCTGGTCGAGCGTCATGACCTGCCAGCCCTTCATAGCAGCGCACCAATGTTCTTCAGCACCTTCGCGCTCTCGGCATCCAGACCAGCAATCTCCCGCATGATCTCCTGCGGGCTACGGTGCGCCACTTCCTCGCCGCCATTCGGGTTCTTCGCCGAAAGATCGAACGTCGCCTTATCGATGGCTTTGGCGTCCACGCTCCAGCTCTTCGGCGAATCTACAAAGCTTTTTTGCGACTTCACGAACTCGGCGAGGTCATCGTCATTGAGCGGGTTCGTCTTGCCAAGATTGCGGCCGGGATCGAGCTGGTAGTACCAGGTTTTCCGCGTGGGCGCACCCTTCTCAAAGAACAGCACCACCGTCTTGACTCCCGCACCCTGGAAGGTGCCCCCGGGGCAGTCGAGCACGGTGTGCAGGTTGCAACTCTCTAGCAACTGCTTGCGCAGACTAACCGACGCCTTATCCGTGTTCGAGAGAAACGTGTTTTTGATGATTACACCACCACGCCCGCCGGCCTTCAGAATCTTGACGAAGTGCTGAAGGAACAGAAATTCCGTCTCCCCGGTCCGGATGGGGAAGTTCTGCTGCACCTCCTTGCGTTCATTGGCACCGAAAGGTGGATTGGCCATCACCACCTCGTAGCGATCCTTCTCCTGGATGTCGGCGAGGTTCTCCGTGAGCGTGTTGGTGTGGATGATGTTGGGCGTCTCGATGCCATGCAGAATCATACTCATGATCGCGATGACGTAGCGAGCGACTTTTTCTCTTTGCCGTAGAAGGTGCGCTCCTGAAGCGTCTTCACTTCCTTCGTCGTCAGACCCGGCTTCGCACTCATGTAGTCATATGACTCACAAAGGAATCCCGCGGAGCCGACGGCGCCATCGTAGACGCGCTCTCCAATCTGCGGCTTCAGCACCTTGACGATGGCGCGGATGAGCGGACGTGGCGTGTAGTACTCTCCGCCATTGCGCCCCGCGTTGCCCATGTTCCGATCTTGGCTTCGTAGAGGTGCGACAGCTCGTGCTTTTCGGCCTGGGAGCGAAAGCGCAACTCATCGATGTAATCGATGATCTCGCGCAGGTTATAGCCACTCCGAATCTTGTTTTTGATCTCGCCGAAGATCTGGCCAATCTTGTATTCGAGAGTATTTGGACCGCTAGCCTTTGCCGTAAAGCCGTGCAGATATGGAAAGAGCTTCCCGCTCACAAAGTCGTGCAGGTCATCCCCTGTCATCGCTTTATTGTGGTCTAGCTTGCCACCCTTGTGTCCCTGGGCGCTGCCCACGTACCCCACCGGTAGCGGCCGTCAAGGATGCGAGTGTACTTCCTACCTTCCAGCGCAGCCTCGCTGCTCTTGTCTTGCTCAAGATCGTCGGTACTTCAGGAATAGGAGCCACGAGGTCTGCTCGGTGTAATCAAGTTCGGTCGTACAACCGGCTTCTTTGCGAAGGACGTCATCAATATTTCGGAATGCTTGTTCGAACACGGGCACCTAATCTCTACGGAGTGGAGGCGTCGAAGGGTGTCCCCTCTTAGGCCGGACAAACTGCTTAGATAGCCACAACAGACCGCTAATTCCCCTAAATAAATCGCTTGTAGAGTGAATATTGTAGCAATGTGCAGTCGGAACCAGTAGGGCCCGATGGCGGTCCCCACCTTGGGGCAGAAGAGAATTATGGCCCGACATTACGCACCCAGAGACTTCTTCAGGCAAGTCTCGAATCAATACCCTAGGTGAGGGCTGTTACGGATCGGTTGCCAAAACCTGGCCGAGGAATCAGGATACCTCGCCGTCCAAATGTCCAAATCGATATGGCGACTGATCGGCGATTCGATGAACGAACTTGCACGCATCCCAGATGGGCCTCTGATCCGAACCGCCGCATCGAGGCCGAACACAACTACAAGTGCTCCAGAAAAGTTGGCCGCTCCAGGCTTCCCGGCCAAGGCCGCCAGTGCCATTCAGACGGTGCGTTCGCGAGAGATCGTACTGGCAAGCTCCCAAAACTGGTGTACATTTACCTCAGCGAACGTTGAAGTAAATGTCCTTAAAGCGAGGATCTATGGCAAAAGGCAAATTTGTGAGTTATCTAAGGGTGTCAACGGCGCGGCAGGGCATCAGCGGACTCGGGCTCGAAGCACAACGCGAGTCGGTTGCCAGCTACCTCAACGGTGGAAAGTGGAGCCTAGTGAAAGAAGTGGTGGAGGTGGAGAGCGGCAAGCGCAACGATCGGCCAGCCATCGCCGAAGCCCTTCGACTTTGCCGGCTGCATCGCGCGACCCTCGTCATCGCCAAGTTGGACCGCCTCGCCCGCAATGTCCACTTCATCTCCTCGTTGATGGAGTCTGGTGTCGAGTTCGTCGCCGTCGACTTTCCACAAGCTAACCGGCTAACCGTTCACATTCTCGCCGCAGTCGCTGAACACGAAGCTTCCATGATCTCGTCCCGTACCAAAGCCGCCCTCGCCGCCGCGAAAGCCCGAGGGGTGAAGTTGGGGGGACAGCGCGGAAGTCTGGACCGTATGGGGAGCATGGCGCAGAAGGGAAACGCCGCTAGCACCACCGTCCGCCGCGCCGCCGTCGCCAAGCGCAATGAAGATCTCATTCCGGTTGTGGAGAACATTCGCGCCGACGGCTTCACGACCCCTCAGCAGATCGCTGACGGACTCAACGAGCGCGGGATCACAGCAGCTCGAGGAGGCGTATGGTCAGCCGTACAGGTCCGGCGCATTCTTAATATGTCAGCGCTGGGATGAGGTTCGATCTGAGCCCTGAGAAACTAGGAATCGGATACTGGCCTCGATCCTGCAGAGGCAAGGACAGGGGACGTTTCGGTCAAGTCTGCTGAGCGCTTACGACGGCCGCAATCACGTGTCCGAGATGCCGGTTTTACAGCCACTTGGGCTTAGGCAAAACAGCTCAATAAGTGAATTTCCCTGTACGCACAATTGACATCCACCAGGGGCAGGAGCTAGCTGGAGGTCGAATGATCGTCTCTGCTGTCAAGCTGATCAGAATTGGATCTGACGCGCCAACCATATCGAGCCCGGTCTGCCGATACGATAGACCGGTTGAAACCTCTGCTTGAACAGTCCAATGGCTGTTCCGGCTGAAATTGCCCAGCCGCTGCTCCCGAAAAGATAGGATAAAGCAGGAGTAGATGCCACCAGACCCGGGGATTGACCTCACTTTTTTCAGAAATCGGAGATGCAAGCGTGCGATCGGCTTTTCTTAGAGAACGATTTCGGAGGGGCTATTCATGCGTGCGGACGGAAGCAACGTTACAGACCAAGTCGTACTTGTCCCGACCGAAAGACTATGAGACAGTGTGCAACATTCCGTTTCCAAGACTCCGGCTATCGCAGCGCCCCCGCCATGCCTTACGAAACCCCGGTCAGCCGGCAGCTTTCGTATAGCTACCTACGACGTGACACGAATGGTCACCGCCGCTCGACGGGAAAAAAGGGGTGTTGGGTAGCTATCCTGATCGTTGCTGCGGCGGTAAGCCTACTGCTGCCTTCCAGGTCGCGTGCACTAACACCAGATCGTGACGTCGCACAGTATGCGCATCGTTCATGGAAGATTGACGATGGGTACTTTAGCTCGAATCCCTATTCTTTGGCGCAAGACAGCGACGGTTATCTTTGGATCGGAACCGATCACGGTCTGTACCGTTACGATGGAGATCAATTCTCGCGCTGGAATCCTCCTGCCGGTACGCATCTGCCTGGTTCCACCATCATCTCTTTGCTGGCCGATCGTGATGGGAGTCTTTGGATTGGGACTCAGGCTGGCCTAGCGCATCTCAGTGGAGGCCACCTCACAACCTATTTTGAAAATGAAGGACAGATAGCAGGATTCAATCAAGCACCGGATGGTGCCGTTTGGTTCCACTCCGCTAGCGGAAACGCCTTCAGGAAACTCTGCAGCATCAGGCGTTCAACAATCAACTGCTACGGGTCGGGAGACGGACTGAAACAGCAGATTGAAGGAACAACGCTCGCTCGTGACAGTGCGGGCTACCTCTGGATAGGGACTTCAACCTCTGTAGTGCGGTGGCAGCCTTCGTTTCCTTCTGTGACGTTCTCGCCCAAGGCGCTGCAGTCCAATAGTGGGCAGGTTGGAGCCAATGCAATCGCATTTGATGAGGACGGATCGCTGCTAGTAGGAATTATGAAGAGCGGTTCTGGCCTGGGCTTACAAAGAATTCGTGGCGATAAATGGAGTACCGTCACCGCTCCTAATTTTGACGGAAGTAAGCTGGCGGTCAATGCGCTTTTCAAGGATACTCACGGTGCACTATGGATTGGAACGGAAAGTTATGGACTATACCGGCTCTATCAAGGGAAAGCCGAGCACTTTAGCAGTAGCGATGGTCTCTCGGGAGACACGGTCTGGACGATCGTAGAAGATCGCGAAGGCACACTCTGGGTTGGGACAGACAAAGGGCTGGACAGCTTTCACGATCTGCCTATTCTGGCGCTATCAAAGACCGAGTTCGGGATCTCGGAACTCGAAAATATAGTCTCGACACGAGACGGAACACTTTGGATCGGCGGAGAGGGAGGACTTTTCACACTGAACAAGGGAGTGTCCGGCCTTACACCCCAAGGCGGCAATCTCGGTGACAAGATGGTCACAGTCATCTTTGAAGATCGTCGTGGCCGAATGTGGATTGGTCTGGACGATTCATTGAACCTCCTCACAAGTAATAGCTTTCATCCGGTTCATGCTCCGGCTGGCAAGCTGGGTATGATCGTGTCGATCGCCGAAGACAAAGACGGGAAATTGTGGGCAGTGAGCCTCGGGCCGCCGCGCCACATCGTCCGCATCGATCCGGACACACTGCAGGCGACGCCTATTTCGGATATGCCCCAGGTCAGCAAGATTGCGAGTGACCCCCAGGGCGGATTTTGGCTGGGGCTCAACAATGGAGACCTCGATCAATTTAACAAAGGAAAACTCGTAACTTACCCGCTGCATCATGGACCGAATACACGGATTCAACAGTTGATGGTGACGGCAGGGGGCGATGTTATAGCTGCTGCACCATTCGGCCTCATCTTGATACGCGATGGCAAGGTCAGCCTCCTCGATGGCCAGAGAGGGCTACCCTGTAGCGATATCAGCAACTTCGTCTTCGACCTTGAAGGCAATCTCTGGCTCTATTCTGAATGTGGATTGGTTCAGTTGCGAAAGAGTGAGTTCCAGGCGTGGCAGCAACATCCCGATCTGAAAGTTCGAACCAGGCTTTTCGATTGGATGGACGGCGTTCGCGTCACGTTTCCGCCCTTCGAGGGGGCTGCCCGATCAGGAGACGGAAGGCTCTGGTTCAACAATCAATCTGCACTACAGGTGGTGAACCCAACCCACATCACTACAAATCTGATTAGGCCTCCTGTGCATATCGAAGCGGTCGTAGCGGACCGAGTTAGCTACTCACCGCTTGACGGCCTGCGCATTCCAAAGTTGACCCGTGATCTTGAGATCGATTACACGGGCTTAAGCTTCGTGGCTCCCCAGAAGGTCATGTTCCGATACATGCTCACCGGCGTCGATCAGGCCTGGCAAAATGTGGGTACGCGCCGCCAGGCCTTTTATAACAATCTGAAGCCGGGCAGGTATTCGTTTCGGGTTATCGCCTGCAATAACGATGGAGTCTGGAATGAGGAGGGAGCGCATCTGGACTTCGTCATCCCGCCCGCCTGGTACCAGACGACTTGGTTCCGATTGTTGTACGTGGCTGCGTTTCTGGCATTCCTTTGGGGGCTGTATCACCTCCGAGTGCAACAATTGCGGCGGGAGGAAAGAAAACTTCGCGAAGCCGTTGAGACCATTCCGGCGATGTCGTGGACCTCTGGACCCGGCGGGGCCCTTCAATTTTTGAATCGACGTTGGGTTGAGTATACCGGCCTGTCGCAGTTGGAAGCGGAGGAAGTCAGGAAAGTTGCGGTTCATCCCGACGATCTGGATCGAATTGAGCGACGAATGGACGCGAGCTTTGCCAGTGGTGAGCCGTTCGAGGAGGAGATGCGCATCCGCCGGACCGACGGGGAGTATCGGTGGTTTTTGAGCCGCGCCGTGCCGCTGCGGGACAGGCGAGGAAAGATCGTGAAGTGGTACGGTGCGGCGACCGACATTCAAGATCGCAAGCGTGCGGAAGAGCTGCAGGCAGACCTTGCACACACCAATCGGGTCAGCACGATGGGAGAACTGGTCGCCTCCATCTCGCACGAACTCGCACAGCCCCTTACGGTCACAACCGCTAATGCCAAGGCATCTTTGCGATGGCTTCAGCGCGACCCGCCCGAAGTGACTGAAGCTCGCAAGGGAACGGAAAAAATCATCGAAGCCGGAGCCCTTGCGTCGGAAATCATCAACCGTCTGCGATCGTTGTACAAGAAGACCCCTTCCAAACGGGAGTTGGTCGCGATAAATGAGGTCATCGGCGAAATGGTCCTGCTGTTGCGGAGCGAAGCGAACGAGTATGCCGTTTCGATTCGCACGAACCTTGCCGCGGATCTTCCCAAAATCACAGCAGACCGAGTGCAACTGCAGCAGGTACTGATGAACCTCATGCTCAATGGCATGGAGGCGATGAAGGAGAACGGCGGAGTGCTCACCGTCAATACGGGACGAGGCGAGTGCGGTCAAGTGCTGATCTCAGTCAGCGACACCGGAGTAGGATTGCCGGCCGGAAGAGCGGACGAGATCTTCAATGCCTTCTTCACTACTAAACCTCAAGGCACCGGCATGGGGCTGGCGATCAGCCGTTCCATCGTAGAATCGCATGGTGGCCGGTTGTGGGCTACATCCCACGACAGACCAGGCGCGACGTTTCATTTCTCTCTGCCAACCGCAGTCGTGAAAGTGTCTGCGGCAATATAATTCCGAGTTCTTACGCGTGCGGAGACTTGTTTGTCAACGTCGATTTGCGATAAGGAAGCCTGCGATTGAGAACGGTATGAGGATACTTAGTTGAGGCTAAATCGCCAACTCACTCTCACCAAACAGTGCGGACAGGAGACTTTCCAGATTTCTGGGTTCTGAGCGGATGACGGGCAATCCGGAAGGAATCCTATTCGCTGTGGCTATTCTGCTTCAAAGCGCGCAGTTTCCTACCTTGATGCGACTAGCTCGCTTCTATCTGCGTCAGCACACCATCCCACAGCCTCAGCCGCGCACGAAGCGCCTCCTCGGCAGCTTGGGAGGCCTCCTCCCAAAGTGCCGGGTCGTCATCACATAGGTCGGCAACCATCTTCAGCGACTGCGGTCCATGGTCGTCACCGTCAACCTCGATATGCCTTTCCAGATACCAGACAAACTGGTAGAGCTCGCCACTCATCTCCTGGTTTAACTGACGAACTAGCGATCGAAACATGTCCGGAATCGCATCCTCGCGGCCAAACGCGAAGGCCGCGGCCTGGGCAGCCGACGAGCCCCTGTGAATGACTCCGAAGGTAGTCTCGACAAACTCTTTGGCCGCTACCGGAACTCCTTCGAAACTCAGCCTGTCAACGCCCAGCGGAGCGCAGCTTACTACATGGCGAATCGCACGTGTATCTGCCGTCACCTGCTCCATCGCTTCGAGATAAATCTCGAAATGACTGATCGGACGCCCCTGATATTCGTCGCTTTCCTCGCCCAGGACAATCTCGTTGATGAAGCGCCGGCTCACAGGTAAGGGGGTCGGCACCCAAGGTAGATCCACACACGTCAGCGTCCGCTGTAGTACTTTAAGCAGACTCATAAAGTCCCATACCGCGAAGACATGCGACTCCATGAAAAGGCGGACGTGACCGAGCGTGCGAATCCGTGGATACAGGGGATGCGCAGCCAACTGCTTGCGCAACGGCGTGAGGCGCAATTCTATGGCTTCAATTGAATTGACTACTCCGATAAAGGTCACTTTCTTATTATCGCTACCGGATAGCGGTTTCCATGGTCGGCGAAGTCAGGGGCTTCCTCGATCCCGACTCAAAGTCGAAACTCTCGACTTTGCCTCCAATGACGAGGACAGCAAATCTGCCACTTGGAGAACACGCCGCCGAATTAGGAAGTGGCGCCCTACCGTTCGCCAGGACCTGCTCGTCACCCCCGTCTGCGCTCGCACTGAGGAACTTGTACGTGCCCGCTGTAGAATCTTCGCGATAAAAACACACCCTCTGACCTCCGTCGAAGAAGGTGACAGGATAGTCCACGCTCTCAAGAACGCGAGTCGGCTGACCTCCGAGAACTGGTATCCGGTATACATCCATTCGATCTGGATTTACGACGCTCACTATCCGGAAATAGATATAGCTGCCATCCGGCGAAAAGATGACGTCCTGATAGATATAGGACGCATCCTGCACAATCGTCCGTTCGCTATTGGTGGGCATGTGATGGACCAATAAGCTCCGACCCTTCGGATCCCTCACGACAGCCGCCAGATAATTACCATCAGGCGAGATCGCGGTCATCGTTACGTGTTCACTGTCTATCAAACTCTGGATGGAATAGTGCTCAAACGGCACCTCCTTGTGCCTTATCATCAGGCGGTATGTGACGGCCACCGTCGCAAGGATTGCCACCATACCGACCGACCAGGCCAGCACTTTGCCCAACCGGCCCGGACCCGCTGCTCCGATGACCGCCGCTGAGGAGATGCCCGATTCCGACAAGGCTTCCAGCGCAAACCCCAGATCCGATGCAGACTGGAAGCGCTGCTCGGCGTTCTTCTCCAGGCAGCGATGAACGATTCGCTGCAAGCCCAAAGGAGTGGTCCGCACAATCTGCGAGATACCCGGTGGATCTTCGTTCAGGATGGCCGACATCGTGTCTGCCGATGTCGGCCGCTGGAACGCCCGCTGGCCTGCCAACATCTCGTACAGGATCGCGCCGAAGGCGAAGATATCGGCGCGATGGTCGACCGCTTTGCCGCGAACCTGCTCCGGAGACATATAACCGACTGTGCCCACCACCATACCGGGATCAGTTCCGCGCGTCTGAGTTGGTGCAACGCCGTCAGGGTCTGGTTGAGACTGGATCAATTTCGCAAGACCGAAGTCCAGAATTTTGATCCGCCCGTTCTTGGTAACAAACAGGTTCTCCGGCTTGAGGTCCCGGTGAACGATGCCTTTGTCGTGCGCTGCCGCTAGTCCATGCGCGATCTGAACGCCGTAGTCCGCCTGAACCCAACAGGCCGAGAACTTCGTAGCCATCAAGTTTCGTGCCAGGGACCAACGGCATGGTGAGGGGGATTATAGCTTGCACAACAAGTCATGACGAAGTCTTGATCCGCGGAAGCGACCATTCCGACGCTTTAGCAATTACCCAATGACGTGCTACCACGGAGCAATCGTGAAACTCCCTGAAAGTCAGGTTTTCGGCAACTTCGAACCGCTCGCTGCCCAGCGTACGGTCGATCGAAGAATTTCTGCCAAGATTAGATTTGAGGGTTTAGCGTGCGAAGAGCGTGTCGGAGGCTGCACGCAACCAGACGACGACCGCCTTCGCACCTGGATCAGGATAACCGAGCACGCGATCTCCAAGATAACTCGACCGCCCCAGACGGGGTTTCATTCGGGCCGTCGCTTCGGCGCCGCGTTCCGCCGCTTCAACCGCGGCCAGGATTGCCTCCCCCGACGCCTTCGCACCGACTCCGTTCCACAAAGTCTTCACGAACGGATCGAGCGCATCCAGCATGGTCCGATCGCCAGGCTTCGCGCCACCCAATTCACTGATGGCGCGGCAGCCCTGATCCAGCGCTTCGGCCCATTGCGCCAATCCCATTGCGGCCGATTTCTCCAGAACGCCGCCGCAACGCAGAAAAAGTACCCCATAGAGCGGTCCTGATGATCCACCCAACTCGCGCCGTAGGGTATGACCGATTGCTCTAATCGTAGCTGGAACATCGTCCAAAGGATACGAACCTACCGCACCTTGCACGGCCTTGGCCGCACGCTCCATGCTGGTACCCAAGTCGCCGTCACCTGTAACGCGATCCATCTCAGTAAGCTCACCTTCTGCGGCTATCAGCGCCTTGCACGCGGCCTCGATGGCCTGCTTCGTTTTTCTGCCTACCTCCGATTGCGCGCCCTTGCCGGTCGGCGAACTCACTTTCGTGCTGACCTCCGTCACGATCTGCGCTTCCGGTTTGCCAGGGCGCTGTTTCAGCGCGTTGGGCCATGCGGGAGCGGTAGTAACGGCGTCGAGCCAGCGCAGCCACTCGTCGTTGACACCCAGAACGCTGATTGAGATCCCCGCCATATCCAGTGATGAGAGAAATGTTCCGGAGTATATTCGCTCCACCGTAATTCCCTTGCTTTCGAGAAAGCGCATCGCATGGCGGGCCACGATCGCGAGCTCCATCTCAGTGGTTGCCCCCAGATTATTCACCATCACTACCACACGTTTTTCGTCACCAAACCTTCCGTGCTTTAGAACTTCGGCCAGTAACGTCTCGGTCAGCTCGTCCGCAGTCTGCAAACGTATCCGCTTCACGCCGGGTTCCCCGTGAATGCCGAGGCCAAGCTCCATCTCATCCTCGCCGATCTCAAAACTTGGTTTTCCAACTGCTGGCGAAGTTCCGGCCGTAAACGAAACGCCCATAGTCGCTAGAGAATCAACCGCCGCTCTTCCCATTGCCGCCACATCGGCCAGACTCCTTCCCTCAGCCGCGGCAGCCCCCACCAGTTTGTGAATGAAAATAGTGCCGGCGAGGCCACGCGCACCTGTAGTCTGCCCCGTGCCCTTCAGTGCAACGTCATCATCCACGATGACCATTTCGACCGAAATACCTTCAGCAAGCGCCATCTCCGCCGCCAGACCGAAGTTCAGCCTGTCGCCGGTGTAGTTCTTGACCACCAGAACTGCACCTGGCTCTCCCGAGACCGCCTTGATAGCAGCGAAGACGGAGTCACTGCTTGGCGACGTGAAGACTTCTCCGATCACAGCAGCGCTTAGCATGCCCACACCAATGTACCCCGCGTGTGCTGGTTCGTGCCCGCTGCCTCCGCCAGAGATTACTGCAACCTGTTGGTCACGCGTTTGCTTTGCATCTGCGCGGGCAATCACTTTGTGTCCCAGCAGACGCGCTGAGCTTGGGTGAAGCACGGCCAGCCCTTGCATCATTTCTTCCACGACATCTTTGGGGCGGTTAATGAACTTTTTCATGACAAAGCCAATGTACAGCGTCGAATCGCATGCCCACTGTACCGAAGGCTACTTGGCTGCGGCGTAGCTGTGAAGTTGCGGGCCGACTACGTTTGAGTAGTTGTAGTCGCCACGGCGATCGGCGTCGATAGTCCAAAACATGGCGCCGATCATGCCGGGGTAGCCGGTGGGTTGGCGCAGCCTATACAAGGTTCCAGCGGGCGCTTTGCCGGAGATGATGTAGTCCATTGCCTGACTGACGATGGTCGGCGACGTGTATCCGGCGAGGAAGCCGACGGCAACTTTATTTGCCGGCAAGGGCGGGAAGAACTGCTTCGGATCTTCTCCAACGTTGAAACCATGCAGCAGAAGCTCAGTCATGGCGGCGTGATAATCGATTGAGCTTGACTGGTAGATCTCGCCATCGAGACCTTCGAGGGGTGGCGTGTTGTAGTCCTGCGCGTCGATAAAGGACAAGATATCGCGGATGGCGTAGGTGATGGGCAGGTAGGAGCCGAATTGGCCGCCGTAGCTTGGGTAGCCTGCGGGCCCCTGAGACCCTTCGGGCACGAGGCTGATCATGAAGCCGGAGCCGAAGTGATCGTGCAACTGACGGAGACCCGAGATGATGTTCACGATCGATGGCGTGGTGGGATTCTTGAAGTCCGTGTCTCCGGGGTCGATGTTGAGTGAGGGGGTCTCGAAGTCCAGATCAATTCCATCGAAGCCAAATTCGGTGACGATTTGTGTCACTGATGAGACAAATGTCGGAATACTCGCAGGATCGTTAAGAGTGAAATATCTGCCACCACCGCCAAGGGAGATCATGACCTTCTTGCCCTGGCTCTTCAAATAGGCAATGTCGGATTTGAACTGTTCGGGATCGAGTCCAGCTCGCAGGTGAAATTGCAGGGTCCCTTCGGGTGCGTTCCCGGCTGGTTCCGCGAAGGCGACAAGGATAAAGTCCCACTGCGGCGAGACCTCGCGGAGCGGGAACGTGCCGGTCCAGTAGCCGATAAGTTGATGTCCGTTGGTAGA
>NZ_JACHEB010000008.1 GCF_014201335.1 Tunturiibacter gelidiferens | reverse complement strand
GGCGACAACATTCAGCTGGAGATCACGCTGCATACGCCAGTCGCGATGGAGAAGGGTCTGCGCTTCGCTATCCGCGAAGGTGGACGCACCGTCGGCGCCGGCACCATCAGCGAGATCATCAAGTAAAGCGATTTCAAACGAATGGCGGCAGGGAGGATTCTGCCGCCTATCTTTTTTGATTTATTGCCACATTGTCCTACTCGACGGCTATATCGTTCTGACAGTTTGGCGCGATGGCTTTCCTGAAACACGGTTTTAAGAGATAATTTATGAGGACGAGCGTGGCCTGACCGCTTTTCTTTCCGTCTTACAATCAGGATTTGGTTGCAGGGGCCATTGCCCTGTGTTGCGGCGTGTCACTACGCTGCTTGCCAGCCGAAGTGGCCGGCCACGTTAGAAGGAGATTCACTATGCGCGAGATCATTACTCTGCAGTGCCCGGAGTGCAAGAACAGGAACTACTCAACCACGAAGAACAAGAAGACGACCACCGGCCGTCTGGAGTTCTCGAAGTTCTGCAACACCTGCCGCAAGCACACGGACCACAAAGAAACCAAGTAATCTCCAGCCGGATTTGGGGTGAGACGAACGGTCTCACTCCGCACCCACGGGGGAGTAAGCTCAACGGTTAAACTGTCGGTCTCCAAAACCGAACTTCTCGGTTCGAATCCGAGCTCCCCCGCCAGTTTGCCCGGTCCCTCAAGTCCGGGAATAGATAACAGAACGCACTACGAAGATTGAGGCAGTACTATGGCCAAGACAATAGCGGTAACCGAACAGCCCAACACCGGATTGCAGCAGTTGAAGTCGCAGCCAGCACGTCTCGGTGAGTTCCTCAAGGACGTTCGCAGCGAGATGCGCAAGGTGATTTCTCCCTCGCGCGCCGAGGTGCAGTCGACCACAATCGTTGTCCTCGTCACTGTCTTCATCTTCGCCGCGTACTTCTGGCTGGTGGACAACATCATCGGACGGGCGATCGAAGCATTGCTACATCGCCTGACCCAGCACTAAAAGATTTCGCACTCCGAGTAAGAGCGGTAGAGAGAAGTACACGATGCGTGAAGAAGGCATAACGATGGCGGCAGAAGAGCAAAATCCGGTCGAGCAGAATCCTCAGGGAGATCCCACTGAGCAACTAGCCCCCCCGGTCAATGAGAACTTCAAGTGGTACATCATTCACGCTTACTCGGGCTTCGAGCGCAAAGTGCGCGAGTCTCTCGAGAGCCGTATCACTGCTTTCGGCCTGCAGAACCGCATCGGTCGCATCATGATTCCGACCGAACCGGTGACTGAACTGCGAAACGGCAAGAAGTACACGATCGAGCGCGTTTTTTTGCCTGGCTACGTTCTCGTCGAGATGGATCTCGACAACGATCTGTGGCACGTTATCAAAAACACCCCGCGCGTCACCGGCTTTTTGGGAACCGGCGACAACCCGGTTGCGCTCTCTGAGCAGGAAGTCAGCTCCATCCTCTTCCGCACCGAGACCGCGGGCAACAAGCCAACCATGAAGGTCAAGTTCGACAAGGGCGAGCAGGTCCGCATCAACGAAGGTCCTTTCGCTAACTTCACCGGCGCGGTCGACGACATCAACGAGGACAAGCAGACCCTCAAGGTCATGGTTAGCATCTTCGGTCGTTCCACCCCGGTCGAGATCGAGTTTTCCAAGGTCGACAAGATCGTCGACGAGTAGTTCGAGAGTTTTGAAATAACATTAAGCAGCAGGCGTTCCGATACATCGACGCCCGCCGCTGGAAGAGCAAAGAGGATTTACCCGAATGGCACCGAAGAAGATCACTGGATACGTCAAGCTTCAGATCCTGGCCGGCAAGGCCACCCCTGCACCTCCGGTCGGGCCCGCGCTCGGCCAGGCTCAGGTCAACATCATGGAGTTCTGCAAGCAGTTCAACGAACGCACCAAGGCTCCTGACATGGCCGGACTCACCATCCCCGTTGTCATCAGCGTCTACGCGGACCGCACCTTCAGCTTCATCACCAAGACGCCTCCGGCTCCGGTGCTCCTGCTCAAGGCTGCCGGCATCGAAAAGGGCTCAGGCACTCCGAACAAGGAGAAGAAGGGCAAAGTGACCGAAAAGCAGATTCTCGCCATCGCGACGCAGAAGATGCCGGACATGAACGCAACTACGGTCGAGGCTGCAGCGAAGACCATCCGTGGCACCGCTCGCTCGATGGGCATCGACGTCGTAGCCTAAATTCGCATCGCCAACTGACCTCCGCTTCTACGAGCGAGGACGCATAGGAACCATCACCGACTTCGTCTGTCGGCCATGGCATCCAGGCGTCCTCTTTCGTCGTTAACCTCACTTTCTGTTTTTTCAACTGGGGTTAGGGGCGGCCCGTCCCGGAGGTTTTCGAGTCAGAGGTTGGCAGTATAAAGCGACATCAAACCTGTCCTTCAGATTTGAAAGCTTTGCCCTACGCCGCCTGCGACTTTGTCTTATCGGCCTCGCGGGCCGGATCCTCCACCAGGTTCGCATCTCTCACCTCTTCTATGCTCTAGGCAAACAATCTCTGCTGTCTGACGACGGTTCCCACATTCTGCGCGGGCCTTTTGCCTCCGCCTTCTTCGTTCCGAGTCAGCAGAGCATCGCTCGAGCGTTTTCCCAGACCGTACCGCCGGCACGCGCCATCGACCAACTTTGCCAGTCGTTCGCGATACTCTTTTCCGGCAAAGTCTGCCGTCGCAAAACGTTTCGCGTAGTCGCCCTGCAGCGCGGGGAAGTGCTCACGAACGAAGCTCAGGTAAGTAGGACGTGAACACGGCTTGAGGAAGAGCGGATGTGCTGCGAAGAAACTCGCACCCATCGCGGCGGCTCGGCGAACCAGGCCGTCCAGCGCTTCCTCGGTATCTGTAATTCCAGGCAGCAGCGGCGATCCAAACACACCTGCGACGATTCCGGCCTCTCGAAGCCGCTTCACAGCCTGAAAGCGCAGGTCTGGTCGAGGCGCCCTAGGCTCCTGCAAACGTGCGAGCTTTACATCGGGCGTCGTAATCGTCACATGCACTACCAAGGTGTTCCGGCGTGCGATCTCGACCAGCAAATCAGTATCGCGTTCAATCAGGCGCGACTTCGTCACGATCCCGAGCCTGTATCCCTCTTTCCGCGCAAACACTTCCAAGAGGCTGCGTGTGATCCTCGCCCGTCGTTCGATCGGCTGATAGGGATCGGTCGCAGTGCCCAGAGCGACTTCATCTCTCCGATCGATCTTCTTCAACTCCTGCTCCAGCAACCACGCCGCGTTTTGCTTCAGGAAGATCATTCGCTCGAAGGTGAGCGGATCGCGGAAATTTGCCACGGGGACTGTCCCACCTTGCATCGATTCGCCCAGAGCCTTCGGCGCCATGAACTCGTGGGTATACCGCGCATAACAGTACTTGCACCCGAACTCGCATCCCCGATAAGGGTTGATGCTGTAGGCCAGGGAGAGTTGCCGCTTCGAGATCGATCGGTTCAGAATGCTACGTACCTCAAGCGCTTTGAATTCAATCAGGTGACCATCGTCGGCGTGCTCTGCTTCGGCGGCCATGCGAGCGATTCCAATTGGCGCTTGAGGAAGAATCGGGAATAGTGGAGCATCGTTTGATTTCGCCATTTGTTCGCCTTATGATGTCGAGAGTAGGCGCGCATTTCTAATCCGTCAAGGGCCAATTTAGTAGACTTCCTCATATGAACTCCGCCCTGGCGGGAAAGCGACCGCCGTTTCGCTTCCGGCCCGAAACCCCGATGAGCGATGAAGACCTGATGCGCTTCTGTGCTGCGAACGACATCACGCGTATAGAACGCGAGGTGGATGGGGAGATTCTTGTCATGTCGCCCGCAGGGAACCGCACCGGCAGAAGGAACGCGGCCATTATCAGCGCACTCGACACCTGGGCCCAGAGAGACAGACGCGGCTATGTCTTTGACTCCAGTACCGGTTTCAGCCTGCCGGACGGTTCGATGCGCAGCCCCGATGCCGCCTGGATTGAGTCTTCTCGATGGAATGCGCTCAGCCGTGCGGACCAGAACCGTTTTTCGCCCATTTGCCCGGACTTTCTGATCGAGCTGCGCTCACAGTCTGACGACCTTGCGAAGCTTGAGGACAAGATGAAGATGTGGCTTCTCAATGGCGCGAAGTTGGCCTGGCTGATCGACCCGGACCGCGAGATCGTCTCCGTTCACCGTTCCGATGCGGCGCCTGAAATCCATCATCGGCCAGCTGTAGTTCAGGGGAGCGAGCCCATCGATGTATTTTCGCTCCCTATGGCGAGAATCTGGGGCTGAGCGGACAGAATGTTCCCCCCAAACGTTGACCTTTTCCCGAATTCACGGCATACTTATAAGAGTGTCTCAATGTCCAATTGAGGCCAGTCGAGAACCACGCCCGGAGAGAACAGCTCCAGAGGGGTGGGAGACGAGGGAAAATGGCAAGGAAGCTCTCTAAGAATCTAGTAAAGGCGCGTGCGCTCGTAGAGCCCCGTCCTTATCTGTTGGCGGACGCTGTTCCGCTCCTGCAAAAAGCAAAGTATGCGAAGTTCGACGAGACCGTCGACCTAACCATGCGTCTTGGCGTTGATCCTCGCCACGCGGACCAGATGGTTCGCGGCACTGTGGTCCTTCCGCACGGCCTTGGCAAGTCCAAGATCGTTGCCGTGATCACCTCAGGCGATCGCATCAAGGAAGCAGAAGCCGCTGGCGCTGAGTTCTTCGGTGGCGAAGAGTTGGTTGAGAAGATTCAGAAGGAAGGCTGGACCGCCTTCGATGCTCTGATCGCGACCCCCGACATGATGCGTTCGGTCGGACGTCTCGGCAAGGTGCTCGGCCCCAAGGGTTTGATGCCGAATCCGAAGACGGGTACGGTCACTACCGACGTAGCCGCCGCGGTCAAGGAGATCAAGGCCGGTAAGATCGAGTTCCGCACCGACAAGACTGCACTGGTTCACGTTCCTGTCGGCAAGCTCTCATTCGATCCGCAAAAGCTGGTTGACAACGCGATGACCGTCATCACGAGCGTCGTGAAAGCCAAGCCGTCGGCCGCCAAGGGCAAGTACATCAAGGGCGTCACCCTGAGCTCGTCGATGGGCCCCGGAATCCAGCTCGACTACGCCGCTGCCGAACTGGCAGGCAAGGCCTAATCAATTTAGTTAGCACGAAACCCCCTCTGGCCGCGGAAGCGAGGAGCGGGGCAAGCGAAAGCGAAGAGGATTTAGTCATGGCATTGACCAGAGCATCAAAGACGGAGAAGGTGAAGCAGCTCGCGATTGAGCTCGAGCACTCGACCTCCGCTATCATCGGCACCTTCAAAGGCCTCACCGCCGCGAAGGACTTCGAGCTGCGCAAGACTGTCCGCGCTGCCGGTGGCAACTATCACGTCGTCAAGAACAAGCTGGCTGCACGCGCCAGCGAAGGCACCAAAATTGAGTCGGCGCTCCAGGGCCTCAAGGGTGTGTCGGCTGTTGCCTACACCTCAGGCGACCCCGTTGCCCTCGCGAAGGCCCTTTCGACCTGGGTCAAGGATAACGCGGAGTTCACCTTCAAACTGGGCATCGTTGACGGCAAGGTGATCGACGTGCGCGAGATCGGTGATCTCGCCACCATGCCAGGCAAGGAAGAGCTCTTCTCGAAGCTCCTGTTCCTTATTCAGTCGCCTGCGCAGCGTTTGGCTACGGTCATCAACGCTACCGGCCGCGATCTCGCGGTTGTCATCAATCAGGGCGTCGAAAAGGGCAAGTTCGCCGGCGCAGCCGCTCCGGCAGCTGCAGTCGAAGCGCCGAAGGCAGAAGCCGCTGTTGCTGAAGCGCCAGCCGCTGAGACTCCAGTTGCCGAAGCTCCCGCAGCAGAAGGTCAGCTCATTGCTGAGACTCACGCTGTTGAAGCTGCGGCCGCCGAGCAGCCTGAAAACTCCACCGCATCGCAGGGCGGGGAAGCTGCGACCACGGACCCGGTCGAAGGCTAAACCAAGTTTCGCCTGGTCTTCCCGGGGGCGCTGGTCTGGGCGCAACGGAAACCCTGGAAGGCATAGGCAGCCAAAGCGCAGTCAGGCTTTGGTAGAGCAATAAGCACCACAAAGTTCAGTTCTAAATTGGAGAAATAACATGGCAGACATCCAGCAGTTGGAAGATTCAATCGTTAGCCTCAGCCTCCTCGAGGCTTCGGCTCTGGTCAAGAAGCTCGAAGAGCGTCTCGGCGTTTCGGCAGCAGCAGCAGTTGCAGCCCCGGCAGCAGGCGGCGGCGCAGCGGCAGCGGCTCCGGTCGAAGAGAAGACCGAATTCACCGTCATCCTGAAGGATGCCGGCGCGAATAAGATCAACACCATCAAGGCTGTACGCGAAGTCACCGCTCTTGGGCTGAAGGAAGCCAAGGATCTGGTCGATGCCGCTCCCAAGCCCTTGAAGGAGAACATTTCGAAGGATGACGCAGCTGCCATCGCGAAGAAGTTCGAAGGCGTTGCGACCGTAGAAATCAAGTAATTAACAGTTAGCTTGCACGTTAGGGCGGAACGCGATATTCTTGAGGTTAGAGAAAATTCGTTCCGCCTCGGCGTGCTCCTTGGCGGACTGCTGTATCCAGCATAAAACTTCGGTTGTCTCCGGATCATCCTGTCTTCGCAGGCTAAGGAACCGGCCACTATACGCTTCGAGCGGCGGATGCGCATAGTGCAATAAGAAACATGCGAGCGGCACAACTTTGGGGTAGGCGAACCTCAATGGCGGCAGGCATTAATACCACCTATATAGAAACAGTGCACAAGTCGACCTTTGCGCTCATGGGGCATGCTGTCCCTGCGAGCGCTTTGCCGTGTTTATGGGCGTCCCCGTTACTTGAGGGGCAAGCAGCATTCTGCACGCGTTCTTTATAGCAGCTTAGAACGCTCGCAGGTAGTAAAAGTTTTAAGTTTTATCCGCGCCGCGGACCATTACGGCAAGACATTTTGCGCACGGGACTCGCTGCCATCGAGGACAGCAAGACCCGAGGAACTTAAAAACTGCGCGATCAGAACCAAACCCGGAGGGCCTGACCGAAGCCCTCCCCTCACGAGTGAAGCCAGCAATACGATGCCGGCAGACGCACTCGGGAGGCCTCGACGGTCAGTTTTCAGGAGAGAGCATGTCTGGCGAGTCCAACAACAGCGAAATGCGCGCTATCCGAAGCCGTCTTGATTTTTCCAAGATCCCCACATCCATCCAGATTCCTAACCTCATTGAAGTTCAGCGCCGCAGCTACGAGCGCTTCCTGCAGATGGACAAGCTCCCGCAGGAACGCGAAGACAACGGCCTGCAGTCCGTTTTCACCTCCGTCTTCCCGATCACCGACTTCCGCAACGTCTCCGAGCTCGAGTTCGTCGACTTCTCGATCGGCAACTGGGAGTGCAAGTGCGGCTACCTCAAGGGTCTCAACCACCTGCGCACGGCCTGCACCAACTGCGGCCACATGGTCATCACTGACCCCTTTCATCCGGGCGACGTTCTCTGCAACTTCTGCGGAACTTACAACAAGAACACCCCTGACTTCTGCACCAAGTGCGGCGACCCTGTCGGGCTGCAGCTGAAGTATGACCAGGCAGAGTGCGAAGAGCGCGGCATGACCTATTCCGCTCCCCTCAAGGTCACCATCCGCCTGAAGATCTACGACAAGGACCCCGAGACCGGCGTCAAGAGCTTGCGTGACATGAAGGAGCAGGAAGTCTTCTTCGGCGACATTCCGCTCATGTCGCAGAACGGCACGTTCATCGTCAACGGTACCGAGCGCGTCATTGTCTCGCAGCTTCACCGTTCGCCCGGCGTCTTCTTCGAAACCGCGAACAACCGTACCTACTTCCTCGGCAAGATCATTCCGTACCGCGGCAGCTGGGTCGAGTTCGAGTACGACCAGAAGAACACTCTCTATGTCCGCATCGACCGCAAGCGCAAGTTTCTCGGCACTATCTTCCTGCGCGCGCTCGGCCTGCGTACCGACGAGGAGATTCTCAAAACCTTCTACACCGTCGACACCATCAACGTAGCCGACGGCAAGCTGCACTGGAAGGTCGTTCCTGAAGGCCAGCTCAGCAACCTCCAGGGCACGCGTCCGGCCCATGCCATCACCGTCAAGGGTGAAGAAATAGCTCCTGCCACACGCAAGATCTCAGCTCACACCGTGAAGGGTCTGCGCAGCCACAAGATCGAGTCGGTCGAAGTTGAAACCAGCGAGTTCGATGGCGCGATGACTGCCTCCGATGTCGTCGATCTCACCACCGGCGAGCTGCTCTACGAAGCCAACCAGGAGCTGACTGCCGACAAGCTGCACAAGATTATCCAGTCCGGCGTGTCCAGCATCGAGGTCTTCTTCCCTGAGCGCGACGACGTGGGCAACATCATCACCAACACCCTTCGCCGCGACTCCGTACGCAAGCCTGAGGAAGCTCTCATCGAGATCTACCGCAAGCTGCGTCCAGGCGACCCACCGACGCTTGACACCGCGACTGCGCTCTTCGAAGGCATGTTCTTCGATCCGCGCAAGTACGACTTCTCTCGCGTCGGCCGTCTCAAGTTCAACATCAAGCTGTACGAGAATCAGGATCCCTCTGGCCTTGACAACCGCACGCTCACGCCTGAGGACTTCTACGGCACCATTCGCTACCTCCTCAAGCTGCGCAAGAACATCGGCGTCGTCGATGACATCGATCACCTTGGCAACCGTCGCGTTCGCGCCGTCGGTGAGCTGATGGAGAACCAGTTCCGCATCGGCCTCGTCCGTATGGAGCGCGCCATCAAAGAAAAGATGTCGGTCTACCAGGAGATGTCGACCGCGATGCCGCACGACCTCATCAACGCCAAGCCAGTCATGGCAGCGATTCGTGAGTTCTTCGGCTCCTCGCAGCTCTCGCAGTTCATGGACCAGACCAACCCCCTCTCGGAGATCACGCACAAGCGTCGCCTCTCCGCCCTTGGACCCGGTGGTCTGTCGCGTGAGCGCGCAGGCTTCGAAGTTCGCGACGTGCATCCCACTCACTACGGCCGCATCTGCCCGATTGAGACGCCGGAAGGCCCGAACATCGGTCTTATCTCGTCGCTCTCCTGCTTTGCGCGCATCAACGAGTACGGCTTCATCGAGTCGCCCTACCGTCGCGTGAAGGATGGCCGTGCGCTCGACTACGTCTCCGTCTCGAACGCTGGTGAGTCCGGTCTGCGTCAGGGCGACTATCTCGAGATTGAAGAGGCCCGTGCCAAGAACGCAGAGTTGAAGAAGGCTGGCAAGCGCACCATGGACCTTGCACCTTTCAGCTTCTACCTCTCGGCCTGGGAAGAAGACCGCCACACGATTGCGCAGGCGAACATCGAGCTCGATGAGAAGCTGAACATCGTGCAGGATGTCGTCGACGCCCGTCGTCAGGGCAACTTCGTCCTCGTCAACAAGTCCGAAGTGGACTACGTTGACGTCTCGCCGAAGCAGCTGGTCTCGGTTGCGGCTTCGCTCGTGCCGTTCCTCGAGCACGACGACGCCAACCGCGCGCTGATGGGCGCCAACATGCAACGGCAGTCAGTTCCTCTGCTCGTTGCCGAGGCTCCGTTCGTCGGTACCGGTATGGAAGGCGTCACCGCCCGCGACTCCGGCGCCGTCATCCTGGCCAAGCGTAACGGCATCATCGACTCGGTCGACTCCGAGCGCATCATCGTGCGCGTAGAAGGCGAGCATCACCCCACTCAGCTCTCGCGTGAGGTTGGTTCGGACATCTATCAGCTCACGAAGTTCAAGCGCTCCAACCAAAACACCTGCATCAACCAGAAGCCGATCGTTCGCAAGGGTGATCGCGTGGTCAAGGGTCAGGTTATCGCCGACGGTCCTTGCACTGAGCAGGGCGAACTCGGCCTCGGCCGTAACGTTCTGGTCGCCTTCATGCCGTGGCGTGGTTATAACTTCGAGGACGCGATCCTCATCTCGGAGAAGCTGGTCCGCGAGGACTACTACACCTCGATCCACATCGAGGAGTTCGAGATCGAAGCCCGCGACACGAAGCTTGGACCGGAAGAGATCACGCGCGATATCCCCAACGTCAGTGAGCACGCATTGCGTGATCTCGACGACTCGGGCATCATCCGCATCGGCGCGAAGATCGGTCACAACGACATCCTCGTCGGCAAGGTAACGCCGAAGGGTGAAACTCAACTGACGCCGGAAGAGAAGCTCCTCCGCGCCATCTTCGGTGAAAAGGCCGGCGATGTTCGCGACGCTTCTCTCACGTGCCCTCCGGGTATCGAAGGCACCGTCGTCGACGTCCGCATCTTCTCCCGCAAGGGACAGGAGAAGGACGAGCGCGCCAAGCAGATCGAGCAGGAGATGATCGAGAAGCTCGAGCGTAACCTCGCCGACGAGATTCGTATCCTCACCGACGAGCGCCTCAAGCGCCTCGAGGCCATCCTCGGTGCGAAGGAAGTTCTCGCCGACCTGCACGACGAGCGCACCAACAAGAAGCTGCTCAACAAGGGCGATATCCTCGACCGCGACACCATCGAGCTCATCAGCACCCGTAACCTCAAGCGCATCCGCTACGCCGACAAGGACCCCCGCGTCAACGAGCAGATCGATGAGATCGAGGAGATGACCTCACGTCAGATCGATGTTCTCCGCAAGATCACCAACGAGAAGATTGGCAAGATGCAGAAGGGCGACGAACTCTCGCCTGGCGTCATCAAGATGGTCAAGGTCTACATCGCCATGAAGCGCAAGCTCTCTGTCGGTGACAAGATGGCCGGCCGCCACGGTAACAAGGGTGTTATCGCCCGCATTCTGCCGGAAGAGGATATGCCGTACCTCCCAGATGGAACGCCCGTCGAGATCGTCCTCAACCCGCTCGGCGTGCCCTCACGTATGAACGTCGGTCAGATCCTCGAGACGCACCTCGGGTGGGCAGCACACACCCTGGGCGCACAGATTGCTGAACTTGCCGCCACGATGGAGTCGGCCAACGAAGTCCGCGAGCTCTTCAAGGCGCGCTTCGCCGGTACCGCCGCACTCAACCAGCTTCTTGATCTCGACGACGAGCAGACTCTGCGCGTTGCCGCTGGCATGAAGCGTGGTATCTGGTTCGGTACGGCAGTCTTCGACGGCGCACGCGAGACGGAGATCAAGGCGCTTCTCAAGGCCGCTGGTCTTCCGAGCTCGGGCAAGTCGCAGCTCTACGATGGCATGCTTGGCGATCCATTCGAGCAACCCGCCACCGTCGGCTACATCTACATGCTCAAGCTGTCGCACCTTGTTGATGACAAGATCCACGCTCGTTCCATCGGACCGTACTCGCTCATCACCCAGCAGCCGCTTGGTGGTAAGGCGCAGTTCGGCGGACAGCGCTTCGGTGAGATGGAGGTCTGGGCCCTTGAAGCTTACGGCGCCGCCTACATCCTGCAGGAGCTCCTCACCGCCAAGTCCGACGACGTATTCGGCCGTACCAAGATCTACGAAGCCATCGTCAAGGGCGAAGCTGCCATAGAGCCGGGTGTTCCCGAGTCGTTCAACGTTCTTATCCGCGAACTGCAGTCCCTCTGCCTCGACGTCGAACTGATCAAACAGGCCGACCAGAAGAAGCAGCCGCTGCCAGCCATCGCCGCTGCAGATTAGTCGATACCGCTCCACCCCAGGCACGGTCCTTCTGAATGAGGCTCACGCTCAACATTCACGAAGGGCCGGCTAAAGGGGAAGAGCAACAAATTGAAGCAGGCAGTGGACCTAACCACCCACCGCCCAGCAGAAGTAAAGCAGCAGTAACCAGCAGCAAGGCGCAAAAAACGCCAGACACTGCATACGGAGACGTCAAATATGTTTCGCTCCAGCCCATTTGAACTGACCGGACCCATCGCCGACTTCGACGCCATCAAGATCCAGCTCGCCAGCCCCGAGAAGATCCGCAGCTGGTCGCACGGCGAAGTCACCAAGCCAGAAACCATCAACTACCGCACCTTCAAGCCCGAGCGCGACGGCCTCTTCTGCGCACGTATCTTCGGACCTATCACCGACTGGGAGTGCCTCTGCGGCAAGTACAAGCGCATGAAGCACCGCGGCGTCATCTGCGACAAGTGCGGCGTCGAAGTCACCCTCTCGAAGGTCCGCCGCGAGCGCCTCGGACACATCGAGCTCGCCAGCCCCTGCTCGCACGTCTGGTTCTTCAAGGGCCTTCCCTCGCGTATTGGCCACCTGCTCGACATCAGCCTGCGTGAGCTCGAGGCCGTGCTCTACTTCGAGTCCTACGTCGTCGTCGATCCAGGCGATGCGCCCGTCAAGGAGCGCGAAGTCATCAAGGACGAGACTCGCTTCCGCGAACTCGATCAGCAGTATCGCCCCTCTGGCTTCAAGGCCATGATGGGCGCCGAGGCCATCAAGGAACTCCTCAAGCGCGTTGAGATCGCCGAGCTCTCCATCGAGCTACGCGAGCGCATGAAGACCGAGACTTCGCTCCAGAAGAAGCTCAAGTACTCCAAGCGTCTCAAGATCGTCGAGGCCTTCCGCAAGTCCGACAACTTACCCCAGTGGATGATCCTCGATGTGATCCCCGTGATCCCGCCAGAGCTTCGCCCCCTCGTTCCGCTTGATGGCGGCCGCTTCGCCACGTCCGACTTGAACGACTTGTATCGCCGAGTCATCAACCGTAACAACCGCCTCAAGAAGCTGATGGACCTCCATGCTCCTGAGGTCATCGTCCGCAACGAGAAGCGCATGCTGCAGGAGGCCGTCGACGCTCTGTTCGACAACGGCCGCCGTGGCCGCGTCCTTCGTGGTGCGAACAATCGTCCGCTGAAGTCGCTCTCTGACACCCTCAAGGGCAAGCAGGGCCGCTTCCGTCAGAACCTCCTCGGCAAGCGCGTTGACTACTCCGGCCGTTCGGTCATCGTCGTTGGTCCTGAGCTGAAGCTGCACCAGTGCGGTCTTCCCAAGAAGATGGCGCTCGAGCTCTTCAAGCCCTTCATCTATCACCGCCTCGAGCAGACCGGTCACTGCACCACCATCAAGCAGGCCAAAGAGATGGTCGAGATGCAAGAGCCAATTGTCTGGGACATCCTCGAAGAGGTCATCAAGGATCACCCGGTTCTTTTGAACCGCGCTCCGACGCTTCACCGTCTCGGCATCCAGGCCTTCGAGCCCGTGCTCGTTGAAGGTAAGGCAATCAAGATCCATCCGCTCGTCTGCACCGCCTTCAACGCGGACTTCGACGGCGACCAGATGGCCGTTCACATCCCGCTTTCGCCTGAGGCCCAGATCGAAGCCAGCGTACTCATGCTCGCTTCGCACAACATCCTCTCGCCCGCCAGCGGTCAACCGATCACCGTCCCGACGCAGGACCTCGTCCTCGGCCTCTACTACCTCACCAAGGCGAAGGTTAACGCCAAGGGTGAAGGCCGCGTCTTCGCCAACATCGAAGAGGTCTTCATGGCTCTCGAAGCGAAGCAGGTCGAAACCCTCACCCCGATCCGTCTGCGCTACACCGGCCCTGTCCTCGACATGACCACCGCGTACGACGATCAGGACCTCACCCACACCGAGCCGGTCGAGTTCAACAAGCAGTACATCAACACGACCGTTGGCCGCGCCATCCTCAACGATGCGCTCCCCGAGGGTATGCCTTACGTCAATGGTCTGCTCAAGAAGAAGGGCATCGGCCAGCTCATCAACTACTGCTACCTGAACCTCGGCCTCGAAGTCACGGTTAAGACTCTCGACCGCGTCAAGGATCTCGGCTTCACCTATGCCACGCGCTCCGGCCTCTCGGTCGGGCTCGACGACATGGTCATCCCCGACTCCAAGTACACCGTCGTGGGCGATGCCGAAAAGCAGGTTCTCGCCATGCAGCAGCAGTACCTTGACGGAGCCATCACCAACGGTGAGCGCTCCAACAAGGTCATCCAGATGTGGTCGGGAGTCACCGAGCGCGTCGCCGATGAGATGTTCAACAACATGAAGCGTGCCGACAAGGAAGGAGCCATGAACCCGATCTACATCATGGCCGACTCCGGTGCTCGTGGATCCAAACAGCAGATCCGTCAGCTCTCCGGCATGCGTGGTTTGATGGCTAAGCCCTCCGGCGAAATCATCGAAACCCCCATCACGGCGAACTTCCGCGAAGGTCTCACCGTGCTCCAGTACTTCATCTCGACGCACGGCGCACGTAAGGGCCTCGCCGACACCGCACTCAAGACCGCCGACTCGGGTTACCTCACCCGCCGTCTGGTCGACGTTGCGCAGGATGTCATCATCTCGCACAACGACTGCGGCACCGTCGAAGGCATCTACGTTACCCCCATCATCGAAGCCGGCGAGACCATCGAGCCCCTTCGCGACCGCATCATCGGCCGCGTATCGCTCGAGAAGCTCAAGGACTTCGAGGGCAAGACCATCGTCGACATCAACCAGGAGATCGACGAAGACCTCGCCAACGCCATTCAGGCCGCGGGTATCGAGCGCGTCAAGATTCGCTCGGTGCTCACCTGCGAGTCCAAGCGTGGCGTCTGCATCCTCTGCTACGGCCGTAACCTCGGTTCCGGCAAGATGGTGGAGATGGGCGAAGCCGTCGGCGTCATCGCGGCGCAGTCCATCGGCGAGCCCGGTACTCAGCTCACCATGCGTACCTTCCACATCGGCGGTACGGCATCGCGCGTATCTGACGCCTCGCACCTCGAGGCCAAGAACGTCGGCACCGTGCGCTTCATCAACCTCGTCACCGTTCGCTCCAAGGACGGCGGCCTGGTCGCCTTCAACCGCAACGGTTCTCTTGCCATTGTTGACGAGAAGGGCCGCGAGAAGGAGCGTTACGCTGTCGTCTACGGTGCCAAGCTCAAGGTCGAAGAGGGCACGCAGGTACAGCAGGGCACACGCCTCGGCGAGTGGGATCCCTACACTTTCTCCCTCCTCACCGAGATCGCTGGAACCGTCCAGTTCAAGGACCTCCAGGAAGGCGTCACCCTCAACGAAGAAGTCGACGAAGTCACCGGCCTCAGCCGTCTCGTCGTTGCCGACTCCTCCGATGAGAAGCGTCAGCCCGCGATCATCATCAAGTCTGCTCAGGGCAACAAGCGTTACCTCATGCCTTCACGCGCTCACCTCATGGTGGCCGACGGCGACGAGATCTTCCCCGGCGACATCCTTGCCAAGATCCCACGCGAAACAACGCGTACCAAGGACATCACCGGCGGTCTCCCACGCGTCGTCGAACTCTTCGAGGCCCGCAAGCCACGCGACCCGGCAATCATCAGCAAGATCGATGGTGTCGTTCGCTTCGGTGAAGTCTCCAAGGGCCAGCGCAAGGTCTACGTCACTGCCGACAACGGTCAGGAAGAGGAGTACAGCGTTCCCCGCGGTACGTACGTCAACGTGCAGGAAGGCGAACGCCTCCGTGCCGGTGATGCACTCATCGACGGTCCTCGCAACCCGCACGACATTCTGGAAGTTCTCGGCGAGCGCGCACTGCAGCAGTACCTCGTCAACGAAATCCAGGAAGTCTACCGGCTCCAGGGCGTTACCATCTCCGACAAGCACATCGAAACCATCGTTCGTCAGATGCTTCGCTGGGTCAAGATCGAAGAAGTCGGTGACACCAGCTTCCTCGTCGATCAGCAGACCGACCGCTTCCGCTTCAACGCCGAGAACCAGCGCGTGTTGATGTCCGGCGGCAAGCCTGCCATCGGCCGTTCGCTCCTCCTCGGCATCACCAAGGCGTCGCTGTCGACCGACAGCTTCATCTCGGCCGCCAGCTTCCAGGAGACCACCCGCGTACTCACTGAAGCCAGCATCAACGGCTCCATCGACACGCTCCGTGGCCTCAAGGAAAACGTCATCGTAGGCCGCCTCATCCCCGCCGGCACCGGCATGGAGTACTACCGCAACGTCCAGCTCTCACCAGAGCTAGAGGAAGCGGCAGCCCAGGTCCAGCAGGAAGTGGCATCCGCCATCGAAGCCGAAGAGCGCGAGCTAGAGCAGATGCGCATGGAAGGCGAACAAGAAGAACTAGCCGCCGAGTAGTACTTCGTACCGTTCTCGACGCTTTGCGTAAAACCTTAAACTACAGCAACAACAAAGGGCGGACTCGAAAGAGTCCGCCCTTTGTTTTAGTCAAGTTGAAACCGACGCTATATCGAAAATTCTAGGACTTGATTACTTCCAAGATCTGACGAGCTACTTCCTCGATCCCGGGAGCGGTGGATACGGCCAGCTTGTCAGCGAGCATCGGAGAGAATGCAGCCACTTCAGTTTGGGTCAACTCGTGCCAAACCGGTAAAATAACCTTTCTCCCCTGAACTTCTCTAGCTACTAGACCATTTAGCTCCTGCTGAGGCCAGTGCTTAGAGAAAAAACTCTTGCTCAAAATAACGATTCCAAATTTTGATTTCGCGAGGCCTTCGTCAATCTTCTGCCTCAAACTGTCCCCAAGCTTCAGCGTGCTTTCATCGAACCAAATCTTTAGACCATGGCTCGACAATACTTGAGCGAGAGGTCTAGCTACCAGTTGCTTATCTTCACTCGCATGAGAGATGAACAGGTCCCATTCCGGTTGACCCCCCTTTGGCTTCCTTGCATTCAAGACCTGAGGTACCGGTATGGCTTGTCTAGGGATGATTTCTATTGCTTTGCGCCTTGGGATGTTGAGTGAAGAGAGTACAGTTTCACGCGAGGAGAATGACTCCTTCCTTGCTTTCCATTCGGCCGATGCTAACAATGCGAGTTCTGTTCGAAACTGATCTACAGAAGTTCCAAGGTTAAGAAGGTATGACTTGATACTCCTGATCTGTTCATCGATTGTCGACTTAAGGGCAGCGGCTCGTTCTTCCGAGACTTCGTAAACGAGATGAAGTTCTTTTGACTTCACGTCTCCTCGCGGTGGGTTTAGCGTAAAACTCGCAGGCTGCACTTCGAACAATCCGCCGTCTCCGGTGAAAGGGACATGAACCGTAATTCGAAGTCCTTTTATGTAAAACGGTCGCGAACGATCAACAAACGGACGGTTTGGGTCGCGACTGACGTCGATGTCGACTTCTTCTTCCGTCAATTCCATCCGATCTTCATGGAGTACAGGGACTGAAATATCAAACTCATCAACCAAACGTTTTACGACGTCTTCATCGTTACCCGCCATCCACGCTTTAGGTGCAGATCGAGCTTTTTCTTTCATCGCCCGCTTTTGATTTTCGAGCACACTGTAGATGTCGTGCTTATTAAACAGAAGATTTGAAGCCATTAGTAGAATTTACCTCATCACAAACGGTTCCATCCGGCGCCCCATACTCAATTTTGAGATGTAGGTATTTAGGCGGGCGGCCCGGTGTCCATACATAAAACCTAGGGGGGGGTGGCCCATACATGAATCTTTGTATACATCGGGTGCGGGTTCCCCATTCATGCGGTCTCATCGCATGAGTGGGCATTCGCGCTACGCGCGAACCGTTTTAAACATTCGTTTGGAGCAGGTACAGCGATCGACTAGCGATACAACTTCAGAGCTTGTGGGAGCGTTTGTGGAGATGATATACGAGGCCTGCATCCAAGAACGCGGAACCGACACCTTGATTGGAAGCACCCGCGACCGCTCCTAATTCGACGGCCCGAAGATCGAAGGAGTCACTCAGGCGAACATCAAGACCGCCAGCGAACTCCACGCCGCCACTGGTAAATCGTGTGGATTGTGGAGTGAGACCTTCAGCTGCAGGGCCCGTAATGTCGTTGATCTTGAAAGTTGAGGTGGCCACTCCGCCTCCGAGCAGGAAATAAGGCCGAAGCACGACGCGTTCCGGCACGAACCCGATTCGAAGAGCAGCAGCCGCCAAGGCTCCTCCACGAGAGCCAACACCGAAGGAGCCGCGGACATCCACTCCCGCGGTCAGGCGACTCTGTATTGGGAAATCGTAGAATACGCCACCGATGAACCCGGCCGTGTCACCCTTCGCTGCGGAGGTGTTGTTATTTTCGAAGTCGTAATTGACGAGCGCGACCGATCCGTAGATTGATGTTTGCGCAATGGCATTCTGTTTTGGAACCAGGAGAAGCAGCAAAGAGAGCAATGTAGTGAAGCGAAAGAGGGTCACCAGGTTCCTTATTTCGGGGTATTGGGTTCAACATGACTCGATAGTTGCAAGTGGAGTCTATCCATCAATCTCAATAGTCGAAATGACCTGATCGTGGGAGGGCGAGTAGCCCACCCTTGGCCTTACTGTTTCGCCTCCATCCTTCGTGCCCTTTGCGAAGGGTGGGATGTAAATCGTCCGAACCAGAGCGTCTAGAATGGTGCCGCGCTTTCCCAAAACGGGAAAGCCCAAAAATAAATCTAAAAAAGTGGCGTATTTTTCGTAGCCGATTTAAGGTCGCTTTCTGACCATCTTTCACCAGCATTCCACCACGATTTCACCATCAAAAAACCACGTTCTGCACATCGTTTTTCGCGAAACCCCCCGCAAAACACGAACTCCACCATGCCAGAAAAAAAGCAAAAACTAATTCTCAGCCATGATCGCTTTTCGGCCATAGGAGCTGATCAAATAGAACGCAACTCCGAAAGAGATAATGTCCTTGAAGAGAAACAGGCCAGTGTTGTTCATGTAATGGATGCCGTGAACCACGACGGTATCATCCGGAGTCGAGATCAACATGGTGCTTGTGGTGAAGAACATGCCGACTAGAATGATCCCGCCCACAATGCCTGCTTTAGGTTTGAAGTAGCCAATGATTAGCAGGATTGCTGCTGTCCATTCCGTGAGCCCGATCATATCCCCCAAAATATATGGTCCAAAGAGCTTGAACTGTGGACTGGTCAATGGGCTGTTACTGACAAGCGGGATGATGCCCTCTGCTCCCGGTGCCGTCATCTTGAATTTCCCCGCCCATAGCAACATCACGATCATTCCAATGCTGCAAATAAGGAAAGGAATATTTCGATCTGCGACATACGCCGCGATCTTCGTGAGCACACTCTTCGCCTGCAGTCCGTTACCCCATGCCCCAGTCGATGTGGTTTCAGCCATAAAGACTCCTTCATGTAAGGTCATCATTCGAGCAGATGACCCACATTTAAAAGTCTATATCTGGTCCTGCATTTCGATTGGTGAAATGTAGGCATTCACGTTACGCTCGAACCGCTTCTCTTGGCATAACGCAAATCTTCGCCAGCCCGACTGAGCATATCAAGCGATTCGCGAGCCACTGGTCGCGAGTGTTAAAGCTGTTCGCAGGAGCAACTCCAGCTAGGAAGCTCTTCGAGCAACCCGCATCCGGCAGAAGCCAATTTGCAAGAGACCGGCAAGGCCGGTGCCGAGTAGAACAAGGCTTGAGGGCTCAGGTGTGGTCGCATCTCCCATCACCACGTAGTCGAGCGACGTGATCTCCTCGACCACCTCTGTAGAATCCCCGCCAATACCACTGTAAAGACCGCTACCGTAGCAGGTCGTTGTTACGAAGGTAGGCACCGCCCCGGTGCCGGCGAGAGGCGGAATGTCCTGGCAGGTACCGTCGATTTCGAAAAGGTACTGGAAATTTGGTCCAAAGTTGGTGAACGCGAGCGCACCGCTAAAGAAGTCTACTGTGTCGAAGCTGTATGGGGTTGGAAAGTCGGGCGACTGCACGAGGGGGTACAGGAAATCGCCATAGTAATACGGCTGGAGATAGTAGAACACCTGGTCGGGATCGAACGAGAAGGTGGTCGAGCCGGTGTCGTCGAAGTTGTGGTAGACGTAGTCGATCGTGACCGTCACCAGAGGATCGGCCTGAGCCGCAAGGCAACCGCCAAAGAGCACTAGACACAAAAGACAAAGGTATCGACGCATGAACGCCTCCCAAATTCTTCGAAGTGACAAATAGTAGCCCTCCACCTCTCGCTGCGCAATATGAAAGAATTTGCATGCTGCTGATAAATAGATGGTTACAGCCTGGCAATGCTAGGTAGCAGACATAGGTACTCACTCCCATGCATTGGCGCGGAATGCGCCTATTCGGTGCCTTGGCCTTCTGCGCTGGCGCGCACCATCTTTCACTTCTATACTGACGGCTCACTCCCAGGAGCCATCATGTTTAAAACAATTGGCCTCATCCTTGTTCTGGCTGTAGCTGCAATTCTTCTTCTCGCGTCTACCAAGCCGAGCAGCTTCCGAGTCGAGCGTTCCACCACCGTCGCCGCTCCGCCCGAAAAGATCGCTGCCCTCATCGACGACTTTCATCAATGGAACGACTGGTCGCCCTGGGCGCATCTCGATCCCATCATGAAGACCACTTATTCAGGCCCACCCAGCGGCGTCGGCTCCGTCTACGTGTGGGAAGGGAACAGCAAAGTAGGTAAGGGCCGCATGGAGATCCTCTCCATCGAGCCTACAAAAACCACCATCGAACTCGACTTTCTCAAACCTTTTGAGAGCCGAAACACCGCTGACTTCGTGCTCGAACCGCAAGGCACCGGCACCCGCGTCAATTGGATTATGAATGGCCCGATCAGATTCTTTCCCGGCAAAGTGATGAGCGTCTTCACCTCCATGGACAAGGTGATCGGCCCCGACTTCGACAAAGGCTTAGCCAACCTGAAATCCGCTGCCGAACACTAGGGTGAGTCACCCCAGCTCAGTGCCCACTTCACCCTTCGACGGAAGCCCCAACTTCCCGCTCCTGGACATAGTTGCCCGAATCGCCTGCGTCTCGCACTTCGTTCCTCTGTCCCACTGAGCGCAACTGATTTGGCACAGCAAGCGAGATGCGGAGGCCAGGCGATGCATTCATGGCACTGATGACCCCATGATGCGATTCAATCGCTCGTCTCGCAATGCACAGGCCCAGACCCAGGTTGGTCTGCGACGCCGAGCGGGCAGGGTCCACCTGAAAGAACGGATCAAAGATTCGATCGAGTAGATCCTTCGGCACGCCCGGTCCAAAATCGCGCACCGAGATAGTGGACCACTCTGCGCTCTGCTTGAGAACAACTTCGATCGTCGCCCCTTGCGGCGAATAGCGGACGGCGTTGCGCAGAACATTGTCGATGGCTCGTTTCAGATCCTCTGGGCGACCGAGAATAAGCTCCGGCGCCGAACCTGTGCACGCAATCGAGCACTGCTTTGCAGTCGACTCCAACCTGCAATCGTGAACCGATTCGGCGACCATCGTCTCCAGATCCATCAGAGTGTTCTGCCTGTCGTCCTCGCCTCCGCCCAGAGGACTGATGCTAAGCGCAGTCAACTCCGAGACTAGGAAGCCCAGACGATCCAGATCCCGCTTGACCTCGTCCAGGGCGGCTTGTTGATCTTCCGCGGTCCGGGCCAACTTCGTGGAAAAACTCAATCTCGCTAGCGGAGCGCGTAGTTCGTGAGAGAGGTCCTGCAACAACTGCCGCTCCCTTTTGAATGCACCCTCGATTCGATCCGCCATCGAGTCATATGAGCGAGCCAGGATGCCAATCTCGTCCTTGCGTGTTGCTCGTATCCGCACTCCCATATTGCCGACACCGAAACTACCGACAATAGCCGCTGTCCTTCGTAAGGGCAGTACTATATAACCCGTGCAAAGAGCGCCCAGGCTAAGCACGATGCCTATGATGAGCAGATAAAACGAAACGAAGGATACAGGTGTCGATTGGATTGGCTTGGTGGCAACGAACCAGTAGGCCCCGTCGTCGGATTGCTGTTCGAGATCGAAGATGCCATGATGTTCGCCACGGGCACGGGTCAACGGCGCGGGCGGAAGTAAGTCGAAGTGGTTGACACCATTTTCAACATCTCTTCCAGAACGATCGAGCAGAAGGTGTGTGCCCCCGAAGTCGGCATCGAGCCGGGCAAGATAGGTCCGCAGAGCAGGAAGCCCGCCGTTTTCGAGCGCCGAACGCGCGTCCTGCAACTCGATGCGGTCCATGGTATGAAAGACAGGCTCGATACTGACCCGGTCCATCTTGTCGAAGAAGCCGTGTGCCAGCAATAAACAAATAACCAAAACAAAGAGGCAGCCAATGCTGACCGCAGTTGAGAGCGAGCGCATCATCGGACGTACTCTTCTGTGGCAGCGGGTGGTACGGCTGCGGGATCTCCGGTGGCTAGCAGGTATCCAACGCCGCGCACCGTCTGAATTCCTGCTCCCGCCCGTCCAAGCTTGGCGCGTAAGTGACTGATGTGCACGTCCAGGCTGCGATCGAAGAAACTGGGCTTGCGCTCCTGTATCGCTATCGTCAGGGCATCGCGCTTCACCACGCGGCCGCAAGCCCGGCTCAACATAAGTAGCAGGTCGAACTCGACAGTTGTGAGGTCGACCTCTACATTGGCGCTCAGCACCTGGCGGCTTGATTCAGAGATGCGAATGGCTCCAAAGCTCTGCCAGCCGGCCTCCTGTTTAGGTGCCTGGGAACGTCGAAGGACGGCGCGAATTCTGGCAACAAGTTCTTCGGGCTCGAAGGGCTTGCAGAGATAATCATCCGCTCCTTTGTCGAAACCATTGAGCCGATCGGCTGACAGACTTCTGGAGGTCAGCATGATCGTGGGAATGCTGCTGCTGCGGCGCGTCTGACGCAGGACCTCGAACCCATCGAGAAGCGGGAGGGTAACGTCGAGCAACATCAGGTCGTAGGCACCCGACAGTGCCTGTGCCACGCCATCCCGCCCATCGACGCTACAGGTCAGCTGGTATCCGGCGCGATTAAGATAGAGCCGCATCAAACGGCAGAGTTCAACGTCATCGTCCACAAGAAGTAAAGACGGCCACGACTCAGAGGATGAGGACGAGCCTGCGGCTGAGCTCATCATGCGCGAACCCCCCGCGCCGCCGCGGCTTCGTCCTCTCTGAATCGACCTGTCATAACGTCACTACTGAGCAGAGTTCGTGTTGGAGCTCTGCTTAGAATCTGAATCTACAATTGTGATGCTTGTCGACTGCACTTTCAAGCCTCGAAGCACAGACTTATCTCCCTCGTGATCGACGGAGAGAGCAAGCGGACCAGACGGGGCCGCTGCGGTGGTCATTGGCACCGAGAAGTTAGTTTTATTTCCAGAGATAAACAACTCATTGGAGCCGTCCGCCCACTTGACCGAGTAGTCGCCCGGATTGAGCAGGTGGCTTCCCACATAGACCTTGTCATAAAGCGTGATGCTGGTAGAGTGCTTTCCTGCGGCATACGAGACGCTCGCGAATGAAACCATGGCCAGGATTGTGATCAATAGCTTTTTCAAGTTACCCCCTCTTTGCTCCAGCTAGCTGGCAGCTAGATTGATTGAAGCATCGGTCATCGCCCGCGAATCATAAGAAGTCTTAATTTGGCGTCCGAGGGTGGTTGGCCCCGACTTCGACAGAGGGCCTGACAACGAACCTCAAACCAACAATCCTTCAATCGCGGTCAAGGAGCCAATATGAGCGACAGCCCCAAAAATCCAGGCCTCGACGGTCGTTCCCGTGACAAAGACGGGCAGATCGACCACAAGCATCCCACCACGAAGATCAAACACCTGCGTGAGCACTACGGAAAGCACTTCGCCCCGACTGGGACGGCGAGCGTACTCTCGGCGAACTACTCAAGGAGTCCAAGTTCGAATCGCTCTCGCAATACGTCAAGCATCACGGGCATCATCCCGCGAGCTGAAGCTCTCTTAAAGCGAAACCGTAACTGGAGCCGCGGTCGATGCTCGAATCCGCATCGGCTGCCGCTTCCAATATGTCAGCGAGCGCCACACCCACTCCATCGGTCCAAACTCAAAGTACCGCAGCCAGACTGAGCTGAACGCCATATTGAAGATCCACATCCCCAGTACGGCATAGTAAATCTTGTAGTACTCCACATAGCCATACCAGTGCCACGCTCCCCACACGAAGATCGTCTTCATCGTGAGGCTCGTCAGCAAATAATTCGACAGCGCCATCTGTCCCACAGCCGCAACCCGCGCCAGCAGCCACCGAAACACTCCCGCCTTTATCAGAATCAAGAGCAGCGCAGCATTTCCCAGCGCGCCCGCAATCCTTCCGATGTCATACGGCGCCTGCATCCAGATATACGTATTGAACATGTCGAAGTGTCCGGCCCACGCCTTCCACGCGCCAATGCCAGTCACCGCCCAGCCGACCGAAAGCCCGATCACAGCAATCCACGCATACGTCTTCATACTCAGCCGGCCCGGTAGAAATCCATTCTTGTACAGCGCCATGCCGAGTAGCATCAGCCCCACCCAGTCGCCAAACCCGAAGTAAGCCCCCTTCAGCTCGCCTAACAAAACGTTTTGAGCGACGTGCCCCTGCGCCGACCAGTAGCCCTTCTGCATGGGGGCGATGTCTTCAAACTTTTTCTTATCCGGTGCACGCCAGCGGTCCTGGGCATTCTTCCACTTCTTCAGATCGCTGATCTCATCCTCGGTCAGCGTCTGGTGTTGCGCCAGTTTCGCGTCAGCCTTCGCCGCCGCCTTCTTCGCGCTATAAGCGCTGCCGTACTGACCGCCCATCATCAGGATCGAGTTCAGGAACAAAATGATCCCCGCAGTCCACATCAGTCGCTTCACACGAACATTGCGGAATGGAAACAGAAACAGCAGCGCCGCCACGCCATAGTAGAAAAGTATGTCGCCGTCCCAGATCAGGTATCCATGGAGCATCCCAATCAGTACCAGCCACATATTGCGCCGCGTAAAGATATCTGCCGCCTTGATCCCAGCCCCGCGCGACAGCGCTCGCTCCGTCAGCAGAATCACGCCCGCCCCAAACAACATGGAAAACAGAGCGCGCATCTTGCCCTCAGCAAAGATCCAGCGCAGAAACCACATCGTGGTGTTGATCTTCCAGTGCGGTCCATCGAATACCGGCTTCACCGTGCTCAGCGGAAACGCGTAGTTATTGAATCCATACGCAAAGTCGCAGATGTTCATCACCAGGATGCCCATCAGCGAGAAGCCCCGCAGCACGTCCATGCTGCTGATCCGCTCCGCACGTCCAACCGGCCTCGTTGCGCTCAACTCCTCATGCGCCGGTCCAGCCAGTTCCTCGGGAGCTCCCGACGCAATCATCCCCTCATCGACACCTAATCCAGTAACACTCGCCATCACTCCTCCAGGAGCACTCGCAAGTTTCTCGGCCCAGGCCCGTGCGCGACAATTCATTCACCGTATATTCACCCGCAGTATTCCATCCGCACTGCCGCCAATCAAGCGAAATTGCTTGATCCTGCTCATCATTACGGTTCCCAAGCAAGTCGCTCTCCAGAGAAACCTCTCGCCACGCCCCGACCGCTGAAGAAAAAAACCAAGCTCTATAGCCTGCACTTACGTTTGTCGCTTATCTTTGGTTCCCCGCAATTTCACTCCATCGATTTAGGCGCTCTAACCCGATCACATCATCAAAAAAGAACCATTCACCTACCGCCCTATCCGAAATCACCGCTTCACCGCATCAGAAAGAAATCGCACTCTCGCCCATTCTGCATCCAACCACCCATGGCATCCTCCCCAGTCCCGCCACCCGACAAAAGACCAGCCTTCTGCAGTCCAGTCCTGCTCATCGTCATCACCTGCATCGTGATCGCTTCGATTGCGCTCTTTATCATCTTCCATCCGAATCCCAGCGGCAAAGGCCAGCAAACCCCCGCTGCAACACCCGCAGCCTCGCAATGACGACCCAATCGCTCCAACAGAAAAAGACAGACTCGATAGAGCCTGTCTTTTCTATTTAAACCCAACATCTTTAGGGAAGGGCTGCCGCTAAAGCGATTAACTACCGAGGCGCCTTCAAAATTACCGCCAGATTCACAGGAACTGCAGTGGGCTGGTCATCCAGGGTGCCAGGAGTGAAGCGATACTGGCTAACTGCGTTCAGAACATTGCGGTCCATTACGGGGTTCACCGACTGGACGATCTTCAGATCGGTCGGCTTGCCGCTTGGGTCGACCGTCATCGAAACGACAGCGGTTCTTTCAAACGAGGTCGCTGGAGAAAAGTCAGAGTCTGATTCAACTCCGACGGTATAGATCAACTTAGGAGCGTTGACTCCGGTCGAGACGCGGATAGAAGACGTTGTGCCAGCGGTATCTGAACCGGTCAACGTTGGGGCAACCAGCTCAGAGCGCAGGGTGTTGGAGGCAGTGGTCTGGGTTTTTGCAGGCGAATTTGCCTGAGCGTGAAGCAACATGGGGGACAGGGCGAGGGTGGCCACAATGACTCGACGCATAATATCAATTCCTGGGGCAAGTGTGCCCAACACCACAATAAACCAGATAAAATATGATTGTCAATAAAAATGTAGAATAAAGCATAAGCCATGTATTTCTAATGATTTATTTGGAGAAGAGGCCGCCCGAGAGAATTTTTCTTGACGTCTTCATTATCGTAGACTCGCTTTTTCTTCGCTTAAAAGTTTGGACAGTTAACGAAGATTGCTCACCGCACAACCAGGAAAAACCCACAACCTTTGTTGAGACACAGACATGCAAATTTCGCCGAAAAAACGCATGTCAACCCCCGCCGACGATAAAACCCGCGTCCGGTAAGGCTTTTGTGTTGCGTATCAGTTACGCGCCGTTCTGTAGAATCGAATCAGGCGGAAGAACTCGGCATTGATGGATAAGCATAACTTCAATGGAATGAAGACTTTGCCTATAAGCCATTTATTGTGAAGACTTTAGAGAAGGGCTAAGTAGTAAGTGGCTGATAAAGCCATACTTGCGTGATATCACCCCCGGGGGGTGTACCTCTGATTCTCAGTCAGTTTCCGCTATGCTCCCCAAAGGTATCCGCGACGCTGCTAACATCCAATTCAATGAAAGTTCTGGTCATAGACATAGGGGGCACCAACATCAAGGTTGCCTCGACCGACATGCGCGTCCCCGTCAAGATTCCCTCCGGTCCCACCATGACCGCGGAAGAGATGACCAAGGACGTGCTCGCCGCCACCGCTGGCTGGACCTACGACTGTATCTCCATCGGCTACCCGGGTCCGGTCGTCCACCATCGTCCCATCGCCGAGCCCCATAACCTGGGCGTAGGCTGGATCGATTTTCCTTACGAAAAGGCCTTCGGTAAGCCGCTCCGCTTCATCAACGATGCCGCCATGCAAGCTCTCGGTGGTTATAAGGGCGGCCGCATGCTCTTCCTCGGCACCGGCACCGGCCTGGGCTCAGCGATGATCTTCGATGGCGTCGTCATCCCGCTCGAACTCGCTCATCTGCCCTACAAAAAAGGCCTCACCTATGAACAATACATCGGCGTCGCTGGCCTCGAACGCCGGGGTGTCAGGCGTTGGAGAAAGTCCGTCCTGGACATCATCAATCGCCTTAAGGCCGGCATGGTCTGCGATACCGTGCTCCTCGGCGGCGGTAACGCCAAGCGGATGAAGGACCTGCCGAACCACGTGATTCTCGGCGCAAACAGCAACGCCATCGACGGCGGCATCAAGCTCTGGCAGGACGTCGATCCCGAGCTCGCAAATCACGTCCCCGCCAAGCAAAGTTCGACCAAGCAAACACCAAAGACCTGACCAGATTGGGAGCGACGCACGACGTTTACGCCAGTGAGTATGCAGCCTTGACGAGGCCGCATACTCACTGGCCACATAATCTCGTGCGAACATCAATCGCGGCTTCTATCTGAGTCTGAAACAATCCTCACAGGAGAAACACCATGGCGAACAGATACGGTGAAGCCGCCCTCATCGCGGCCCGCATGGAGACTTACGGCAAGGCCATCACTCCTGCAGTACGCTGGGAGCAGGCGACCGCCAAACTCTATCCCACGAGCCCCGCGGCCCAGCGAAAGGGAGGGCCCCGCTTCGCCTTCCTTAGCCTCTGCGAAGCTGGTCTGGTCAAGGGCATCCCTGCCGGCCAGTACGCCCCCTCCAACAAAGCCAAGGCCTATACCCTTCGCGCCGTGTCGCTTCTCAGCGCCGGGACCCACAAGACGGTCAACGCTCTCTGGGCCGAGGTCACCGACGGCGAAGACATCGCACACAACAGCCAGATGGATGTTGTAATAGCCCTCTGGAAGAACGACCTGATCGTCCGCAGCGCCTGAACCCTCCCATCCGGTTACACCAAACAAAATCTCGGAGTCTCGCAGAATCAACCTCTTGCATCGGCTGCAAGTAGGAGTATTCTTCTCCCATCAATCGAGATGTCTCCGGCCGCCCCGGAAACCAACATGGAGGATAAGCTATGCTGCATCTGATTTGGACGGCTCTCATCGGTCTGATCGTCGGCGCGCTCGCCAAGTTCATAATTCCAGGCAAAGAGCCCGGCGGCATCTTCATCACCATGTTGATCGGTATAGCCGGGTCCTTCCTTGGAACCTTCCTCGGACGCGCGATCGGTCACTACGAGCCTGACCAATCGGCTGGTTTTCTAATGTCTCTGGTAGGAGCCCTCATCCTGTTAGGCATCTATCATCTGATCAGGCGCAGCCGGGCGACTACCTAGCGATCACAGCCAAGATCTCGAACATTTAGCAATAGCGATTACCGAACCAACCCAGACACCGGCTCCGACTCTGGAGAAGAAGGGCTGTTTGCGTAACGACGAACTACCTCACAGAACTCTGCCTGCGGCACTGGCTTCGCAATAAAATTCCCCTGCGCTTCGTCGCACTTCCTGCGCAACAGAAACCGCATCTGTTCGTCAGTCTCGACGCCTTCTGCCACGACCTTGATGTTGAGTCCGTGAGACATTGCGATGATAGTTCGAACTACCGCCGCAGCGTTTGCATCGGTTCCTGCCTTCTTCACGAAGCTCTGATCGATCTTCAATCGATCGACCTGATATTCCAGCAGATACGAGAAGCTGCAGAAGCCAGTGCCGAAGTCGTCAATCGAGATACGGACTCCCAACTCCCGCATTCTCTGCAGCTTGTCCAGAACATGCTCGGAGTTCACCATCAACATATTTTCTGTGATCTCGATCTGCAGTTTGTCAGGGGACAAGCCGCTCTTCGAGAGCGAATGTTCAACCACATGAACTAGATTCTTCTGTTGAAACTGTCGTGGTGACAGATTGATTGAAACCGTCAGATCCATATCAAGCTCATCTCGCAAGGCTTTACCCTCGCAGCACGCTGTCATGAAGGCCCATTCCCCGATGGGAACGATCAGTCCGGTTTCTTCTGCCAACGGAATAAATTGCGACGGCGAGATGCTCCCCAGTCTGGAATGAGTCCAGCGCAGTAAAGCTTCCATGCCGGTCACTCTTCCAGTCGTCAACGAGATCTGGGGCTGGTAGTGCATGCTGAGCTCTTTGTTTCCCAAAGCGTGGCGCAACGCGTGCTCCATCGTGAGACGTTCCGCCGTCTCTTTCAGCATGCTCTCGCTGAAGATCTGGAACTGGTTTCTCCCATTGTCTTTCGCCGCATACATCGCTGAATCTGCTCGCTTGAGCAGGTGCTTGGCGTCGCTTGCGAAGTCCGGGTAAATGCAAACACCGACACTTGCCGTTACGTGCACCAAGTGCCCTTCGATTGAGATCTCTGGCGCCAACCTGGCTACCAGATTGGCCGCACACTGCTCAACGTCGTCCACGTTGGTGATGTCCGGCATCACCACCACAAACTCGTCTCCACCTACCCGTGCCACCACATCCGTGCTGCGTACCGAGCGGCTCAATCTCTGCGCGGCCTCGATCAAGATCTGGTCTCCCGCAGTATGTCCCAAGGAGTCGTTGATGCGTTTGAAGTGATCCAAATCGATCAGAAAGACCGCAACCTTTGTTCCGTAGCGTCGTGCCAGCTCTACCGTCTGGACCGTCTTGTCCTGCAGCAGCGCTCGCCCTGTCAACCCTGTCAATTGGTCATGCGTGGCCAGGTGTGTGACATACTCCATCATTTGACGGCGATCAGTAATATCGAACGCGATGCTCACAAAGCCGCTCACGTGACCAGTTGGGGTGTTCACTGCTCTCACGGCAAGATTGATTGGAGTTCTCGTCCCATCACGTCTAATCAGCGTCCACTCTTGCTCCTCCGTCTCTCCCGCGGCTGCGCCCGCCGTCAGAACTTCGAACCCGTGTTCTTCTAATGTCGCGGCGGAGTCTATAGCGACGGCCCTGCCCAAAAGCTCTCGCTCATCGTGGAGGATCGTTAGCGAGGCCTTTCCGGCTAGTTCCTCACAGCGATAGCCTGTCAGCTTTTCCGCCTCGCTGTTCATTGCTGTAATCATTCCCCGCGTATCGGTTGTGACGATGCTGAAGGGAGCGTTCTGAAAAACGGAGTCAGTGAACTCCGCAAGGTGCTCGTATCGCTCTTGGGTCTCCTTGGCTTCGCTAATATCACTAACGGTAATGGCAAGCCCATCACCGAGCTTGACGACCTGGATTTGCAACCAGGACGCCTTGATATTCGCATTGCTTACCGGGAACTCGTCATTCAAAGACTCGCCCGTCTCGACAACCCTGCAAAACCGGCCAAACATCGAACCCGAAGCCTTCATTGGGGTCACCGTGCAGAGCGTCTTTCCGAGGAGTTCGGATCGTGATTGTCCCACCAGTCGTTCGACGTTGGCGTTGACGTACAACACGCGGAAGTCCGAAATCCTGCCCGCTTCATCTCGCACAGATTCAAAGAGCCCAAAGGCATCAAGGCTGGTCTCAGCCGCTGCCAAAAACTGCGAATGCGCCTGTTCAATCCCTCTCATCTTCCCCACGCGGCTATATTCGCGCCACAGGGCCCACACTGCAATCGCAGTGCCCGATATCATGATGATAATGGTGCTCAACTTCCCAACCGCAGCTCCATGATCGACTCGCCAGAGTTGCGTCACCGTCAGCGTAACCGCCACCGCTGAGAGAATTGTCTTCCAAACCCAGGATCGCTGGGAGTCGAGCGCAGAAGCCTTCAAGAAATACCTCGAAATACAAGCCAGAATAGTGCCAGCATCGTGTTTTCCTACCGTCTGCCAGCGTAAACAAACGAAGCCACTCTTTCGCAATAAAATATGTAGTGTCCGGATATCTCCTGGAACGCTTGTTTCGACTCCTTATTCCGCGGCATTCTGCAGCGACGCCAAGTGCAGTCTATTTGTTCCTTGCAGCCCAGGATCAATTATTTCGAGTCCATCTTGCTTGGAAGATCTCCACGGCATATTACTCCTGCGACATCCAGCCATGCATTTCCATCCAGTTTGCGACCAGGGTGGGATAGATGGCTATTTCGGACATTCCCTTGATCCCTTGCGCCATTCCGGTTCCGTGTTGCCCAAGCTCGAAGATGTGCAGCTCCACGGGCACGTCTGCCTGTTTGAGTGCGTCGTAGAACGCCGTTGCATTCATCGGATTTACCGTCTGGTCGGCTGTAGTCGAGAAGATGAAGCACGGAGAGGTGTTTTTCGTCACTCGCTTCACCACCGAGATGGAGTCCAGCATCGCCTTCGTAGGATGGTCACCCAACAGCCCTTCCATATTCGTTTTCCTGGGTATCGAGTCGTCCATCGTGTATCGCCCGTAGGACACAATGGCGAAGTCGGGTCGGTCGCTAACTCTATCGATTGGATCCTCAGCGCCCGAAGTACCGTTGTCATTCACGGTCGCCAGATAGCTCGCCAAATGACCACCTGCCGAGAAACCCCACAGCCCAATCTTGTCTCTTGCTACTCCCAGTTCTGCCGCGTGGCTGCGAACATAGCGCATCGCCCGTGCCCCATCCAACATTGGGGAAGGAAAGTGGTATCTTGGGCCGAGTCGATACTCCAACACAAAAGCAGTCACGCCGTGCGCATTCAGCCAGCGCGCCTCCTCGCCCCCTTCCTTTTCGATCGCCAGGTGGAAGTAACCGCCCCCTGGGATCACGATGACGGCGGAATGTACGCCGGACCCCGGCGCCGGATACACATAGATTTTAGGGATATCTCCCTCCCCGTCACCTAAAGCACCGGGTGCTCCGTTTGGCCATAGCGCCACAGCCTTTGCGAAGCCTTTGGGAGGCTTCGTTGCGGTTGCCGGTTCTACGGCCACGGAGTGCGCTGACGTAGCAGCCGTAGCCGAGGTCGAGGCGCACCCTACTCCAAGGCATCCACAGAAACAACCAAGTGATAGCCAAAGAAGTTGTTTCATCGTCCCGTTAAGATACATGCTTCTCATGCGTGGTGGCAGTCCTAAACTTCAAGCCGTTGAATCCGCAGTGGACATCTCGTTTCGAGTTATTACGGCGGCTGCAGACTCCACTCGGTTGCGTCCCAAATACTTCGCGCGATACAACGCGTGATCGGAGGCTGTGAGCAAAGATATCGCCGCGGAGTTCCGGTTTGGTACTCCTGCCGCCACTCCTACGCTGATTGTTTGGATTCCAAGTTGATTTCCCGAGTGAGGCACCTTCATTCCAGCAACCGCGTGCCGGACGTCTTCGGCGACCTGCACCGCGGTCTCCATCGTCGTGTTTGGAAGGATGACGGCGAACTCTTCGCCTCCAAACCTCGCGGCAATTTCAGCTCTACCCTGTAGTGCGCTCGCAATCACTTTCGCGATGCAGCGCAGACACTCATCTCCACCGACGTGTCCGTAGAGGTCGTTATAGGCTTTGAAAAGATCCACGTCGATCAGCAGTAGCGCCAACGATTGCTCGTTGCGTGTCGCCCGATTCCACGCCTCCTCCAACCTTTCATCGAAAGCTCGGCGGTTCGCTAATCCCGTCAATGCATCCGCGTTAGCCAACTCGCGATATCGCAGTTCGCTCTTCTGCAGCGATATTTCGAGTGCTTTTCGTTCCTCGAGCAGGGCCGCAACCGGGAAGAAGGTGAAAAGTGCTACCGCGAGGAAGATCTGTTCAATCACGATCTTGTGGAGCAGATTTGTCCCGGTAATCAGCATCAATGGACCGTGTCCGGTAACTGTGAACCAGATCGAGATCAACGCGATCACAAATACGGCGAGGACAGTGCCAGGAAAGCCCAATCTGAACGTTACGAGCAACAGTGCGGGAAAGATAAAGAAGATTAGCGGGTCCTTGCTGTGGCTGAACACCAGTGCTGTCGCGGCTGCCGGCACCATCAGTAATAATAGTGTCCTGGGTAGTTGCTGACTTTGCAGCATTGTGAAAAAGCCTGGCCGCTGCAGAATGAAGACCAATGGCGCAATAATGGCCATACCCAGTACATCCCCGAGATACCAAGTGCGAAACAGCATCCACCAGGGTCCCGCGTTCACAAAGAGTAGAGTCCACGAAGCTCCCAGTGCACTGGTCAGCGCTGTCGCCCCCACCACCGCGATTCCAAGAAAACCCAGCAACGGAAGGCGTTTGGTTAGCTGCAGAGGACTGCCGAACCACCGCGTCAACAGTAGAGACGAAGTGATCACTTCCACGGAGTTGGCGACCGCGACGCCGATTGACAGCCGCAGCGGGTCACCATAAATCACATCGGCCAAGGTATCGGCCAGGAAGCCCACAATAAAATAAGGAACCCAGGTGCTTTTCGGCCGCGCCACCACTAGCGCAAACAAAAGTCCATTGGTGAACCAGATCGTCGCAACTCCGTCCGATTGTCGCGAAAGCACGATTCCCAGCCAGGAAAACAGCAGCAGAACGATGAATGTCGCAGTCAGGTGTCCCCATTGAAGAGGCTTGGACTCTGTTTGAGCATTATGAATCTCAGCGGCAGCACAATTATTCAGCTCCACATCGAGCGACGCTTCGCCAACGCTTTTGACTATGTCCATCGCACTCTCGTTCTGCATCTCCCAACAATCTCAGCATACTGCAAGGGGGTTGTCTGACAGGTTCATGCACGGAGGACCCCATACTATCCTTCGCCCTGCTTCTTCAGAAATCGCGACTGTTGATCCTAAAGGTTCGCCGGTGATTTGTAATGGCAGCAGAAGTCGATGACACATAATGACCTCACGAGTGCAGAACCTACCTTCTGGCAGCACCTCACTAGAATCCGAAAACCGGAAACAGAAGATCAGGTTGAAACGATGACTCGATAGTAGCAAGCCGGAGATTTCTCGTCAGCAGAAACGTCTAGGCAAACCACCGTCGGATTGAAACCCGAACAATCCGGAACCGTCTAAACTCACATGATCACCTGCCAATTGCTCCGGCCCGTTCTAGTGGTCGTTGTCCTATTCATGGCTAGCCTCTGCGTTCCAGGCCACAGCCAACAGCAAAAAACAGCTCCGCCAGATGGATCGCCCTCCACCACGGTGCCGACGATCGCCGTCGACGCCCGCCTGGTCAATCTCCCGGTCGTCGTCCGCGATAAGAAAGGAGCACTCATCCAGAATCTTACGAAGGACGACTTTACCCTTCAGGTGGACGGCAAACCTCAGACCATCCGCTACTTCGATAAGGATACGAACCTCCCGCTTACCTTGGGTCTGATGGTGGACACGAGCCAATCGCAGCGAAGTGTCCTCGACGAAGAGCGTACGGCCAGCAGTACCTTCCTCGATCAGATGCTGACCAATCCGAAGGATCAGGCCTTCGTTATCCAATTTGCGCGTCAAACCGAGTTGTTGCAGGATTTGACCACCTCACGTCCGCTCCTCCAGAAGGCGCTCAAAGAAATCGACAGCCCCGGTGCATCCTCAGCCGACGACGATACCGACACCCGGAGTCGTGCTCGCGGAGGGACCGTTCTTTATGACGCTCTTTTTCTTGCCTCAGACGAGCTAATGAGCAAGCAGACCGGCCGTAAAGCGCTTGTCATTCTTTCCGATGGCGTCGATCGAAACAGTAAGGAGAATCTCGTCCGCTCCATCGAAGCTGCCCAGCGAGCCGATACCATCATCTATGCCATTTACTTCAAAGGCGAGGAGTTCCATCCACAGAACAACAATTCACAGCGCGGACATGGCGGTTATCCTGGGGGTGGTTTTCCTGGAGGCGGATATCCTGGCGGCGGCTACCCAGGTGGCCGCGGGGGATATCCAGGGGGAGGAAATGGTGGGGGTAATGGAGGCAATTATCCGAGCCAGAGTCACGTTGATGGTAAGAAGATCCTAGAACGCATGGCACAGGAGACCGGCGGACGCCTATTTGAGATAAAGAAAAATCAGGATGTCGCCCAGATTTACAATCAGATAGCTGAAGAGCTTCGAGCTCAATACCGCCTCGGCTACACCCCTACTCAGGATGCGGCGTCCAACGGCTACCATCAGGTTGCAGTGGATTTACGTCAGAAAGGTCTGGTTATTCAGACCCGTCACGGGTACTACGGCGGAAAGTGACCCATCTTGGTCTTTCTAACCCGTAGTTTTGCGTCACGCTGCAATCTTCGTGCATCATCGTGAATAGCGCTGCGACGCTTCATCGCACAGCCATATGCCACTTTCCACGAAACTCGAACAGGTTGTCTCATGAATACGAAACTCAACAATATCCTTCTTACGATTGCAACAGTACTGTTGTCGCTCACCGTCACCTCTCTTGCTCCAGCTACTGCACAATCCGTCTTCATGGTTAACAGGAACCTCTATCCAGAGACCGCGAACGCCAGCGCCGATATTGCGGCCGCAATGGTCACCGCTCGCCGCGAACACAAGCGCATTATCCTCGACTTCGGCGCAAACTGGTGCGGTGACTGCCAGGTTCTCGACTACTACTATCGGCAGAGCCCCAATACAGAGCTCCTCGCGAAACACTTCCTTGTTGTGCATATCGATACCGGGCATGTCGACCACAACGTGGACGTGGCAAAGAAGTATCATGTTCCCATCGCCCATGGCATTCCTTCTCTCGCTGTCATCGACGCCCACGGCAACCTCCTCTACGCCGAACACGAGAAGGAGTTCGAACACACCAGTGTTGAGGCTGTCACTGCCTTCCTTAATCGGTGGAAGGCGTAGCCTGCATCCTTCATCCTCCGGCCTGCTTCCATGAGAAAACTCCTAGGTTTTCCCGGGATCCTACATGGAACTTTGCTCCGTGCGATAAGGCACGATAGTCTCAACCTCGCCCAGTCCACCGCCTACTCCGCGATCGTCACGCTCTTCCCGGCGCTGATTGTCGCCGCCGCGATGATCAGTATGGTTCCTGATACCGCCCCGCTGCGTTACCAGTTCTCCATCTTTTTCGATCGCATCCTCCCGCCAGACGTCAGCCCACTGCTTCAGAGCTACTTCGTCTCTTCGCCGGAAACCGCCCGTTCGACTCACGCTCTCAGCGTCGCGTTCCTGGTCAGCCTCACAGGAGCCTCAAGTGTTCTCGCCACAATTATGGAGGGGCTCCGCCGCGCCAATGACCTTCCTGTCAATTGTTGGACTTTTTGGCAGCGCCGCCTTCGTGCTCTCGTGTTGGTTCCACTCTCGCTAATACCTTTTGCGCTGGCCAGCGTTCTCGTGGTCTTTGGTCACTTCATGACGACCTGGCTCGCTGTGCACATTACTCCTTCTGCCCGCACTCCGGTCTATATCTTCGCGCTTCTCATCCGTTGGAGCGTCGCACTCACAGGCAGCATCGGCATCACAGCCTTGATCTATCACATGGGAACGCCCATGCAGCAGTCCTGGAAGCGCACCCTCCCCGGCGCTTTCTTCTCAACCGCGATGTGGTTCCTCGCGACGGTCATCTTTGGCTGGTACGTCACGCGCTTCGCCAACTACTCCCAGGTCTATGGATCACTCGGCGCCGGCATTGCGCTGCTCTTCTGGCTTTACATCATCTCGCTCTGCGTTCTTTGCGGGGCCGAGTTCAATGCCGAGTTCCACTCTCGCTTTTTCCACCCTCATTCCCAGCCCCCCACTCCAAATACCCTTGCACCCGGTTAGAATTGCGAGGGAAGTCAAACCTACTGGTCATACCATTCGAACGTTGGGATGGTGAGAAAGTTTCCGCAAGCAGCCCATGAAGAAATCTTTGAACTCAATGCCCGACGTTGTCCCCTTTGTAGCTATGGAACGAGGTCGCCGCGCCAAAATTGTGGCCACGCTTGGTCCAGCTTCAAACACCCCTGAGGTCTTCCGCGAGCTCGTTCGCGCCGGTCTCGACGTCGCTCGCCTCAATTTTTCCCATGGCAGCCACGATCAAAAGGCCGAACTCATCCGCATGGTCCGCACTATCTCTAAAGAGGAGCGCAAGCCCATCTGCATCCTAGCCGACCTGCAGGGTCCCAAGATCCGCACGGGGAAGCTTAAGGGACACAAGCCCGTCCAACTGGTCGCGGGCAAGCGCCTGACCATCACCCCGCGCGAGATCGAAGGCAATGCTGCACTCGTTGGCACCACCTTTAAGACGCTCGCTGAAAACCTCGAGCGGGGTTCGCGCATCCTGCTATCCGACGGTCTTATTGAACTCCACGTCGAATCTGTCAAGGGCGTTGATGTTATTTGCGAGATCGTCAACGGCGGCATGCTCGGCGAAAATAAGGGAATTAACCTTCCTGGCATCGCGGTCAACGTTCCGTCCCTCACGGAAAAGGACGAAGAGGACCTCGTCTTTGCCATCGCTCAGGGGGTAGATACGGTTGCTGTCTCTTTCGTTCGGACGGCCGATGACGTCCGCCATGTAAAGAATCGTCTGGCCGCTCTTAAGTCCGACGCGTGGGTAGTCGCCAAGCTTGAAAAACCACAGGCGATCGAACACCTGGATAGCATCCTCGAAGTTACAGACGCCATCATGGTCGCCCGCGGCGACTTAGGTGTCGAGGTTCCGCCAGAAAAGGTTCCAGCTCTCCAGAAGCACATCATTCGCCGTGCCGCCGAATTCCGCAAGCCTGTCATCACAGCGACGCAGATGCTCGAGTCGATGATCGACAACCCGCGCCCCACTCGTGCCGAGGCGTCAGACGTTGCCAACGCCATCTACGACGGCACCGACTCCGTTATGCTCTCTGCCGAGAGCGCTGCTGGCAAATACCCCGTAGAAGCCGTTGCCATGATGGCAAAGATTATCACCGAGACCGAGCACCAGATCCGCCTCGATCCTCGTCCTGCGCTTGGCCATCACCCCAGCGTCCGCCTCTCCATCGCGGAGACTATTTGCGAATGTATGTCGCACGCGGCAGACGACCTCGACGTGGCCGCTATCGCTATCTTTACCGAAAGCGGTATGACTGCTCGGCTTCTCTCCAAGTATCACCCCGAACCTCCCATCTTCGCGCTCTCGCCCTTTGAGAAGGTCATCAATCGCTGCATGCTCCTGTGGGGCACTTATCCCATCCTGTGCGCTCGCTTTCGCGATACAGACAAGCTCGTAAACATGGCTGAACAGATCCTCGAAACACAAGGACATGTTCACCAACGGCAGATCGTCGGCATTGTTGCCGGGACTCGAACCAAATCTGGTGCGACGAACTTCATGCGCCTCCATATGGTCGGCGACCGCGATACTGAAACCCGCAAACCCAGCACGGTACTGAAGAAAAAAAGCAAATGATGGAATAGAACGCCACCAGGCTCGACTCTATTCGACGAAAAAAAGCCGCTTCGATATTCCGAAGCGGCTTTTTTATCTAGCCAGAGATCCGGCAAATCAGCCAAAGCGCAACTTGAGGCGTATGGCGCCAGCGATACCAAAGATGCCCGTACCAAACAGCGCAAGGCTGCTGGGCTCAGGAACTGGAGAATTCTTAGCGATGCCGATAGTGGCGACCTCGGGAAGAGATAGTCCTTTCGGAGCTCCTATCACCGCATATTCAGAGCCCCAGGAATCGTTCAGATTTATAACGTCCCCGTCGGCGAGAGCAAAAGATACCCCGGCGGCGTCAAAAAACTTAGAGGCGACGCCAGGAAAGATCAACTTGTTGTCGTTGCCGTTGAAGTTGTTCAATCCGATAAGTGACGAAATGTTCGAAGATCCCGCCCAATCTCGGACAGCACCTGTGACGCCAGTTACGTCATAAACGTCTGTAGCGCCTTGCTCTGTCGCCGTGAATGTACCTGAGCCGGAGAAGAGGATACCCGAGAAACTGAAATCGAACGTGTCGGCGTGAGCGACGGAAGAAATGGCGAGAGTAACCAAGGCAAGAACGCAAAGTCCCAATGTTCTGTGTTTCATGAGGCTCCTAAGAATTGCAGGACGAGTACTTGCAGCGATTCCTTGCATTCTGGTGGCCAATTAGGAGACGAAGGAAATGCCTTCATAATGGGTTTTCTAATGAAGATGGGCGAACGAGGGACATGAGATGCGCAAAAGAATGCATGGCAAAGTGGTATTCGTTTATCCATTTGGATGCTGACTGAGAATCTATTTCCCACAAAGAACAAAAGTAGTGGTCGACCTGCAGGTCGCTTCTGGCCTCTTGGCAATTCAGCAATTTCTTCGGATCCTCGTACAATCGATCTCATGGGCCGCATCCGTATCCTCTCTGACCTCGTGGCGAATCAGATAGCCGCCGGTGAAGTCGTCGAACGCCCGGCATCCGTGGTTAAGGAACTCCTCGAAAACTCGCTGGACGCTCAAGCAACCCGCATCCGCATTGAGGTCGAGGGCGGTGGCCGAAAGCTCATTCGAATAGTCGACAATGGTCACGGCATGGTGCGCGATGACGCCCTCCTCGCCTTTGAGCGCCACGCCACCTCAAAGCTCCGCAATGCAGATGACCTCCTCTCGATCGGGACTCTTGGTTTTCGTGGTGAAGCCCTGCCTTCGATTGCCAGTGTCTCCCGCGTGCAACTGGAAACTCGCGTCGCGGAAGAGGTCTCGGGTACCCTGGTGGAGATTGCCGGGGGAAATATCCTTCGCGTCGAAGATGCTGGCCTTCCAGTCGGCACCACCATCACTCTTCGCGATCTCTTCTTCAATACTCCCGCTCGTCGCAAATTCCTCAAGTCTGAACAGACTGAGCTATCGCACATCGCTGCGCTTGTCACGCATTATGCCCTCGTCCATCCCTCAAAACACTTTGAGCTTCACTCTTCCACGCAGGCTCTCCTTGTCGCGCCTGCTGTTGGCAACAGCGCAGACCGACTCTTCCAGATCTTCGGCAGAGAGACCAGCAACTATATGCTCCCCACGACGGCCGAACTCGATTTCACTCGCATCGGTCTGCCCGAGCCCCCTCCCTGGCAGCGCGAAGAGGACTACGTTGCACCCGACCCTGGTTTTCTTCGTCTTACTGGCTTCGTCTCCAAACCCGAGTTGCAGAAGCTCAACCGGAACTCCATCTACGTCTTTGTCAATCAGCGCCTGATCCGCGACAAACTCATCCTTCACGCACTCTCGGAGGCTTACCGCAACATTCTCCCTCCTACTTCCTATCCCGTGGTTCTCCTCTATCTTGAGATGCCGCCGCAAGAAGTTGACGTCAACGTTCATCCGGCAAAGACGGAAGTGCGCTTCCGCCAGCCAAGTTTCGTCCATGATTTCGTCCGAGACAGCATTCGTACCACGCTGACTCAGGCGCGTCCGGCTGCCAGCTTCGTTAACGCACTTCAGAATGGCCCGCATGGTGTGTCAAGCTCGCTCCTGCTGGACGTCAGCCCGCTTCCGGGGCCTCCAGATGGCGTGGACGCCATCCCTCAGCCGGTCTTTGGAGCAACCTTCCGGCCCACGACATTTGAAGACGGTCACGCTGAGCCTTTGGGTGTCCAGGGGGAAAGAGCCAGCTATTTCTCAAATGGTTCTGAAACCGCCCAATGGGATATTCCACATTCCGCTGAGCCGGTAAAGTCCCCGACCTTCGAACTTGCCGCTCCGATCGTCCCACCCTCTCCGGGTCGCTTTGCCTTTTCCGGACACAGTATTCCTGTCGGTTACGATTCCGCGGACGCTGAATCAAATTACGAATCAGCGGCGCCACAGCAAGCCGATACACTCACCGCCCTCTCGACCCTCAAGCCCCTGGGCCAGTTTCGAGACTCCTTTATCCTTGCCACCAACGAAGAGGGCCTGTGGATCATCGACCAGCATGTGGCCCACGAGCGCATTTTGTTCGAAAAAGTCTTACACGAACGCGATACCGAACAGATCCAACGTCAACGCCTCCTCATGCCGCTCCTCGTCGACTTGCTGCCAGCGCAGATGATCACCTTTGCCGAAATTGCCGAAGAGTTGGAACGCAATGGTTTTGAAGCTGAACCCTTTGGTCCCCGCACTCTCGCGGTCAAAGCCGCTCCAGTCGGTCTCCAAGGTCGCGAACTCGAACACCTGCTCGAAGAGATTCTGGCCATCCCTGACCGGAATCGGCAGACCGAAAACTCAGAAGCCCGGCGTCGCCGCATTGCTGCTTCGATTGCCTGCCATGCCGCCATTAAGATCAATCAGCCGCTTGAACTCTCGAAGATCGAATGGCTGCTCGATGCCCTGGGAAAAACCGAACACCCCACAGCTTGTCCCCATGGCAGACCTATCGCGTTGCGTTATTCCCACAAGGACATACAAAAGGCATTTCAACGCATTTGAGCCAATTGCAACTTTGTGAATATTCGTGGAATATCCGGCCCATCGGCAACCTGCTTTCTGTGTTTGTGCAACCAAACTAAGATCAAACACCGCATTCTAGTGGAGGATCCTTTGCGTAAATCTGCCGATCACTCCCGTGTACGACTCCGAGCGGGATATGCTCTCTGTCTGGCATCCACACTTTTTGTTGTCTTCACGGGTTGCAAATCAAGCTCCAGCGGTAGTGAAGGTCAGAGCGTAGAACTCAACGGGGCGGGAAGCACGTTCGTCTACCCGGTAATGTCCCGATGGACATCCTCGTTCTCCAACGCGCATTCCAATGTTCGCATCAACTATCAGTCAATAGGTTCTGGGGGCGGCGTTCAGCAGGTTAAGAACGGCACAGTCGATTTCGGCGCTTCGGATGCCGCGCTCAACGACGATCAACTCAACGGCATGAAGCCGATGATTCAAATTCCCGAGTCGGCTGGCCCCGTCTGCATCACCTACTCGCTACCCGATCTCGACAAGCCTATGCAACTCTCGTCAGATGCCATTGCCGGCATCTTTCTCGGTAAGATCACTTCCTGGCACGATCCACTTCTGGTCAAAGACAATCCCGGCGTGAATCTCCCTAATACGAAGATCCTTGTGTCTCATCGCACGGACGGCAGCGGCACGACCAACGCCTTTACTACCTATCTCGCTGCCGTCAGCCCGGAGTGGCAGCAGAAGGTTGGTGTTGGTAACTCAGTCGACTGGCCTGTCGGCATCGGCGGCAAGGGTAGCGAGGGCGTCACAGCGCAGGTTCGTCAAACTCCTGGTGCCATCGGGTACGTTGAGCTCACTTTCGCCCAGCAAAACAAGCTCCCTGTAGCCGCAGTAAAGAATCTTTCCGGCAAATATGTTCTGCCCGACACCGCCAGCACCACGGCTGCCATTGCCGCGTTCTCCGATCAACTATCAAAAGACCCGCGGACGTCGATCGTCAACGCTCCGGCTTCAGCTCCAGACGCTTATCCCATCTCCACTCTCACGTTTCTTATCATCCCGAAGGATGGTCCCGACGTGGCCAAGCGTACCGCTCTTAGAAACTTCGTCCAATACGTCATCACGGATGGTCAGGCTTCTGCAGCGACGCTCAACTACGCGCCGCTTCCCGAGGGGGTCAAGAGCTACGATCGGCAACAGCTCCAGCAGATGACCGCGGGCGGCCAGCCTCTTCCTTAGCGATCGCACTCTGGCCGTCTCTCCGCGTGAAAGACGAAGGTGCTGAAGCGGCGGCTTTGCCGTCGTCTGCAGGTAGAAACCGCAGATCCTATTGCCTCTTAGACGGCAGACCTATCGCTTTGCGGTATCCTTATAAAGACATACAAAGCATTTCAGCGCATCTCGCCGCTCATCGCTTGAATCCGAAAATTTGTGTCATCCTTTAGCCCAGGCTAGGGATATGTTGTCGTACGAGCACCGCTCGGCGCAACAGGAAGGCAACACCTTGAGCAACCTAAGCACCCCCACGGCTGACCAGCTCGCCGCCGCTCGCCTCATGCATTGGCATCACAACGCCGATCCCATTCTCACAATCAACATGCTGCGCGATTGGCTCAACACTTCAGGGTTGGTTTTCTTTACCCCTCGCGCAGCGCAGCTTCCCGCCCCGGCACCGTCGTTCGTGGAAGCCATCCTAGGAGCTCCGAACGCTGCTCCGACCCTGGCAGATATTGACCAGTCCCGAAGCCTCCTATCGCGGCTTATCCTCGATGGTGGCGCGATTCCTCTAAGTCTCCTGGGTTCGCCTACCGGTACGGGTAGTGAAGTCCCGGACTTCATTGTGTCCCCGCTCGCTTTTCCCTACATCTTCACCCTCCGCGGCGACAAGGCCTGGAAGCAGCAGCCGACAACAAGCGGAGCCAGCAAGGTCTCCCCGCTTGCCCTGAACACATACAATCTCCTCACCGAGCGGGCCAAAGACCATGCCACCGGTATGAGCTCCTATGACCTCATGACGCAGCTCGGTAAGGAGGTCACTGAGACAGCGGTACTCCGCTCACTGACCGAACTCTGGCAGCACCTCCGAGTTATTCCGGTTCCGCAAGCTGACGGTGCCCCCACCCTGTGGGAGCTCACCACTACCCGTTTCACCAAGCAGATCAAAGCGGGAGCCAACGCCGGACAACCTACGGCACTCTCAGCCCTCATCTCGCTGTACCTCGGACAGGCTATCGTAGCGTCTGAAGAAGACATAGAAACCTTCCTCTCCCCGGTCGCAGCTCGTTCGCGTATCCGCGATGTCATCCATGCCCTTATCTCTGCCCGCCAGCTCGAAACCATCGCCGTAGACGGCCGCACGGTCCTTCATGTTACTGGCGAGCTTCCTGCATTCCTCGCCGTTGCGGTCCGTGCCGATACCGATACTGACCCTCTCGTCGCTGTCGAAGGCGGAAGCAACGAAACGGGCGAGACGTCTGGTCGTATCACCAAATTCGTCCCTAAACCTCGTAAAGTTGGCACGGGATTTGTAAGCAAACCGAGTCGCGACTCTGGAGCCGCAACGCCAGGCGAACGCCGTCCCTTTACCCGCGAATCCAATCGAGCTGATCGACCGAGCTTCACCAAGCCCTGGGAAGAAGAGAAGGCCGATCGAGTAGCAGCGAAGTCGTCCTCGCAGTCAGAAGATGGAGACGATAGCGCAACTCTGAGAACATCGTCTCGGGCCGCCGAACGCAAGTCCAGTTTTGACAGAGCAGGAAAACGGCCTTCTTTTGGCTCCAAACCGGCGTTCGGATCGAAGCCAACCTTCGGCGACAAACCCCGCTTCGCAGGTAACCGGCCATCTTTCGGCAAGGACAGACCCTCCTTTGGTCAGGATCGCCCGACGTTCCGCCGCAGCGAAAGCACCGCTGACAGCCGTTCGCCGCGGCGCGAATTCACCCCGCGACCCGACGCCGATGCCCCGGTGGGCAGCAACGACCGTCCTCGTAAAACGTTCTCCAAGCCAAGCACCTCAGGCCGCGATCGTGAAGGTTTCGTTGGCAAACCCAGCTTTGGCCGCGACGACAGCGAGAGGCGCCCGTCTCGTCGCGAGTTCACTCCCAGGCCGGAGGGCAACTCTGCGGACAGCCGCCCTGCACGCCGTACCTTTGGAGACAGATCAGCCAAAGCTGGCTTCAGTGGTCCGCGTAAGGCGGGAAATTTCTCCGCCCGCCCACAGCGCAGTCCCGACGGCGGCGACCGCACCAACGGCTTCGCGCCACGCAAATCCTTTGTCCGTCGGGATGAAGCGGCAGGACCTTCTCGCTTTGGCGGTAAGCCCCTCGATCGTAAGAGTAGCGGGGAGCGCAGCGAAGGCGCAGCAGGTCGGCCCGGCGGCCCCCCTTACCGTAAGTTCGACGCTCCACGGACTCCTCGTCCCTCTGCCGACCGGCCAGCGCGTCGCGAAAACTCCGGCGACTACTCTCCGAGGCCAAGTGGCGGCTATGCAGGTAAATCCAGCGGAGGATTGGGTGCAAAAAAGCCCTACGGTAAATCCAACGTAGGTTATGCTGGAAAATCGGCAGATGGCGGTTTCGCTGGCAAGAAAGCCTACGGAAAATCTGCGGCTGGCACCGGCAAACCTGCTAGCACTTTCGACAAATTCAAGGGGAATAAAAAGCCCTTCGGCAATCGACCTCCCGCACGCAAGTTCAAACGTGAAGGGGAATAGGCCGGATGACCCAGCCGCACGAAGACTCTGCCTATACATCACAGCCTGAAACAAAAAAACGCGAGCGCCCCATTATCGCCATCGACGGGCCTGCGGGAGCCGGCAAGAGCACCCTTGCTGCTCACCTGGCCCGTCGCTTCGGTTTCCTTAATCTCGAGACCGGAGCCATGTATCGCGCTCTTGCCCTAAAGGCGATCGAGAATGACTACGACTTTGATGAAGAAGCTCCCCTGATGGCTCTCGCCGCCCAAACCCGCATTACCCTCGAGCCTCAACTAGACGGTAATCGGGTCCTGCTCGACGGCATGGACGTCTCCCGCCGCATCCGCGAGACAGACGTTACTTCCGCCGCTTCCAAGATATCCGTCCATCCGCACCTTCGCGCTTGGATGGTCCAGCAGCAGCGCACTCTGGGCGAAGGCGGCGGAGTCGTTATGGAGGGCCGCGACATCGGCACCGCCGTTTTCCCGGACGCAGAGGTCAAGATATTCCTCGACGCTGCTCCCGAGGTTCGCGGTAGCCGCCGATACCGCCAAGCCGCTCCGCGCTCGCGTGCTTTCGAACCCACCCAGGAGCAAAACTCGGCGCGCCAATCACCAGATCCAATGACGGCAGAACAGCGACGACTGGCGGAAGAAGCCATTCTCCGTGAGCTGAAAGATCGCGACTATCGCGATCGCAACCGGGCCGAGTCCCCCCTCAGGCCTGCCGCCGACGCAGTTATCCTCGACTCTACCGCGATGACTCTCGACGAGGTTCTCCTCCAGGCCGAAGAGATTGTCCGCTCGCACCTAAAGCATCAGCTTGCGTGATACCTAACATCCTCGGAGTACGTTTGTCGAATCCAACTGGGCTTGAAATCCTCGTTTCTAAGCGGTAATTCACATTTGTTGCACCATAAATAGTGCGACTCTAACTATTTAGGAGATTAAGTAAAAAAAAAATGCCAAGTGTGCTAACCTTCACACATCGTTTGAAACAGATTGGATTTCTGCAAAGCTCGTACTGTACGAACCCCGATTTGGATCTAGCGGCAAATTCAATAGCAATAAGGAAATAGCGAACATGGAACAAGGAACAGTTAAGTGGTTTAACGATGCCAAGGGGTTTGGCTTTATCAGCCGTCAGAACGGCGAGGATGTATTCGTACACTACTCGGCGATCAATTCGAACGGTTTCAAGAGCCTTCAAGAGGGCCAGGCTGTACAGTTCAACGTGGTAAAGGGACCCAAGGGTTGGCAGGCGTCTGACGTTCAGCCTCTCTAGTCTTTAGCACTACGACTACAGCAATAATCAAGTTTTGCGGAAGGGATGGCGGTTGCTATCCCTTTGCGCGTTTCTGAAGCCTCCGCTCGACCGACCTTGACGAGGATGTCATTTTGTTGGCGGAGTGGATGGGACTGTGCTTTCTACCGGTACAATGGTCGAAGTCGCTTTGAACTTTCGATAGTCCGACTCCACCCCCTGCACGCTCCCATGCAAATTGAAGAACAGAAGTGTTCTGGCGTCCCCTTGCCCCTCGACCATCGCTGGCAACCAGACTTCGTTGTTCACCTTGCGCTGCTCCATGGAGAAACTGGTCCCCTTCTGAATGTTCACCACCAGACCGCCGCCGATTTTGAAGCTATTTAAAAAATGGCCTTGGGCCTTTACCAGCGTGCGGTCCTGTTCGTCGACCCACGCCGTGCCCGCCATGTCCCGAATGACCTCCTCGAACCGGGTCTTGGTTTTTGCATTCGGATCGCCTGCAAAGTCCACGGCGATAGTGTCTCTCCCATTCCATTCGACGCGTCGTGCATTTGTAAAGCGGCCTAACTCCAGTAGTCGCGAGACGGTAACTTCCTCTTCGCCATGTGGCCCGGTCTCTTTTCCCTTCTCGTCCGCTTTCCTGCGTTTCTCCTTTACCTTCACTATCTCTTTGTCTATCCGCTCGCTTTCCTTTTTTTGATCCTCAGCGCTCAGCTCTTTTCCGCTCTTCTTCATCAAACGATGCACGGGAACTCCTTCTATCCAGAAGACGTCATATTCTTCAGTCTCAGTCTTCTTGACGCCTCCGTGCCCGTCGAGTTCCTTTAGCGTCCACATCGATCGGTATAGATAGTCCTTCTCGATTGTTTCCGCTGCTCTCTGGTTCGCCTCCACCGCATGCATCAGCACATCGATATTCGGTAGTGGACGGTTGTCGGTCTTCTCTGCGTCGGTCATCATCACGTCGGTAGGAGTTACACTCTTTACAGGCGTCTGAATCGATTCGTGCGCAGTAGAGGTAGCTTGTGCGGCGTGGGTAAGACCGAACGTCGTCGAGGAGCTCATTCGACTCAAAGCGAAGGCCAAAACCAAAGTCTTGTGAGTCACAAATTTCATACTTAAACTATAGTTGTGAATCGCAACTCGGTGCAGTGCAACCTCGGTTAAGTGTCTGATCGTGATAAACTTCGCGTAAGTCAAGCCCAGAGGTGTTCGTGGTTAACCAGCATTCGTGGCGAAGCCGCCTGTACTCCTCGTATGTCACGAGCGGCCAGGCAAAAGTCGATTCCTCCCAAAAACAAACGATGTTTGGGGACCGAAGGCGTTACATACAACCGGTCATTCATCGCCATTTCGCGCTCGACAAGGATACGCCGATTCTTGATCTCGGCTGCGGACACGGAGCCTTCGTACATGTTCTGCGTCTGAACGGGTTTACTTCGGTCAGCGGCGTCGATGTTTCGGAAGAGCAGGTAGCACTAGCGCATCAACTTGGGATCGACGGTATAACTCAGGGTGAACTTCTCGATTATTTGCGGCGCACGGAAAGCGAGTCGGTGGGGGTCACACTCCTTTGGGATATCGTTGAACACCTGACGCGCGACGAAGCATTTGTGGTTCTCGATGAGGTCTTTCGAGTGCTGCGCCCGGGGGGGAAGTGTCTCATCCATGTCCCGAATGCCGAAGGAATCTTCGGAATGCGGGTTCGTTACGGAGACCTTACCCACGAGCAAAGCTTCACTCCTACTTCTGCGAAACAGCTATTGAACACGATCGGTTTCTGGGAGATTACGGCTCATGAGGATAAGCCTGTTCCGCACGGCTTGATGAGTATCGGAAGACGGCTGGTCTGGGAGGCCGGGACCTTTCCCTATAGGCTTTTACTCGCCGCCGAAACGAGCGATACTCATTTCGTTCTTTCTCAGAACATGCTTGTCGTTGCGCATAAGCGCTAGTATTCCTGAGTCAAAAGCAGGAGCCGCATCGAATCGGTATCTGGAGATGCTCGATATTGAAAACATCAAATGCGCTGCCGGAACTTCTTAGTAACTGACCTAAATGGTGAGGTTTACGAGTCCTGACTGACAGGGCGCAGACTTCTACGAGCCTCGGTCGCCACCGAATGAATCGCGAACGAGAATCTTGATTTTGCTTCTCATGGATGTTGGGGAGTGCAACTTTATGGTCTTCCGTGCTCATCGAGCTCCCAAGGCACGTGCGTCCTTCCGCCGAAAGGTCTAGCATAGGAGAGTACGCGAAATGGCTCGCGACTAGACCTGAAGTGAGGAAGCAATGGTTACAAAGGCAGGGACGCTGACTGAAACAACACCCGGAATTGAACAACACGAACGCGAAACAATCTTTGACATCTTTCGGCGTTGGGGGTATTTGCAGGCTTCGCTTGATCCTCTAGGTCAATATTTCCCCCCTGAGCCGTTTCCTACACCCGCACCTGAAGGCGAAGTCGCGAAAGAGGGGCGCGGTTACTACTGCGGAACCATCGCCGCAGAATTTATGCATATACCAAGCCCAGAACAACGGCAGTGGCTGCAAGAGCGCATCGAGCAGGTTCCACAGACTCCGGATCAGGCACTCATTCTTACGCAGCTCATTCGTGCCGACATGTTCGAACAGGTCATTCAATCGCGATACCTCGGTACAAAGCGATTCTCTCTGGAAGGAATCACTGCACTGATTCCATTCCTCGACCGGATTCTCGCAGTGAGCGCTGGATCCGGCATTACGAAGGCCATGATTGCGATGAGCCATCGCGGACGGCTAAACGTGATGACCAACACCATTGGTCGTTCTCCGTCGGAGATTTTCACCAAGTTTGAAGACGTCGATCCACGCAGCACTATGGGCGGTGGCGATGTGAAGTATCATGTCGGGGCGACGGGTGAATATCATTCGCCCGAGGGAAAGGTCATCTCGCTGCACCTCGCCTCGAACCCGAGCCATCTCGAAGCAGTCGATCCCGTCGTGCTCGGACGCACTCGCGCCAAGCAAGAGCGCATTGGAAAAGACGGGAACAATCAGGTGCTGCCATTGCTCATTCACGGCGACGCGGCCTTCGCCGGACAGGGTATTCTCGCCGAGACACTGAACATGGCAACGCTGCACGGTTACAACGTCGGCGGGACGATCCACGTTATCGTCAACAACCTTCTTGGATTCACTGCAATCCCTGAAGAGTCGAACTCCTCGCGATTCTCCACCGACATTGCAAAACGCCTTCCGATTCCCATCTTCCACGTCAACTCGGAAGATCCAGACGCAGTCGTGAGAGTCGCCGCAATCGCCGCAGAATATCGCGCGCGCTTCCAGTCCGACATCGTTGTCGATCTCGTTGGTTACCGCAAACATGGACACAGCGAAGTCGACGATCCCACCGTCACCCAGCCTCGTCGGTATGCGATTATCAAGGACCGTCCTGCACTCTACCAGCTATACGCAAAGCAAATCGGTGTCGATCCCGCCGCCGAGGTGCAGAAGGTTCAGCAAGAACTCCTCGACGATCAGAAGACGGCGACGCAGGCGGATCACAAACCGCAACTAGCCCACCTTCCCGCTTATTGGGATCCCTACAAGGGGGGTGAACTGGAGCCCCAGGACGAAGTGTCAACGGGTCTCTCCGCCGAACAGATCAATGCGCTTGTAATTTCGCTGACCTCGTACCCAAACGACTTCCATATCCATCCCAAGGTAAAGAAGCTGTTCGAACAGCGTCAGGAAATGGGTGCCGGTTCGCGACTCTTCGACTACGGTATGGCTGAACTCGTAGCCTTCGCTTCATTGCTAGAAGCAGGCACTCCGGTACGCCTCAGCGGACAGGATTCACAGCGGGGAACCTTCAATCAACGCCATGCTGTTATGGTGGATACCGAGACCGAGGTTCGTTACACTCCGCTCGCCCATCTCAGTCGGACTCAGGGTAAGTTCGAGGTCTACAACTCACTTCTCTCCGAGGCCGCTGTCTTGGGCTTCGAGTATGGCTTCTCGCGCGACTTTCCCGAGACTCTCGTACTCTGGGAGGCGCAGTTCGGCGACTTCGCCAACGGCGCGCAGATCATTATCGATCAGTTCATCGCGGCCAGCGAAGCGAAGTGGGGCTTGCTCTCTGGAATTGTCTTATTGCTGCCGCACGGATACGAAGGTCAAGGCCCCGAGCACTCCAGCGCACGGATCGAACGCTATCTACAACTCGCCGCTAACGACAACATCCAGATCTGTCAGCCGTCGAACGCTGCGCAATACTTCCATCTTCTGCGGAGACAGGCGCTTCGGCCGTGGCGTAAGCCGCTCGTGGTCTTCACTCCTAAGAGCATGCTTCGCCATCCAGATGCCTCTTCCACACTCGCGGACTTTGCCATCGAACGATTTCAGAACGTGCTACCGGACAATGACGTGAAAGACCCGCGGAGGCTGCTGGTCTGCAGCGGAAAGATTGGTCACAATCTTCGCGTCGAACGCGAGAAGCGTAAGGACTTCAGTGTTGGCATCATCTTCCTCGAGCAAATGTACCCTTGGCCCGAGGATGAACTACAGTCCGCCCTCGACCAACATCCAGACGCGCAGGAGATCATATGGGTTCAGGAAGAGCCGGCCAACATGGGAGCGTTTTCCTACGTGATGCCGTTGCTGCGACGTATGGCTGGTGACCGCGCTGTACTCAGCGTCAAGCGCAGTGCGAGTGCGACGCCCGCAACCGGTTCCGCAAAAGCTCACGAGATCGAGGAAAAGACCCTGATCGACCTCGCCCTGGGCTCAGCCGTCTAGGCTACCCTGGAAAATCCCCGGGCATACTCTGCTCTGCGGTTATGTCTTTGAGTTCAATGTGCACCGTCAGACGTCGGCGGATGCTCGCGTACTGGCCCGGCGACCTCTCTGGCGTAGATCTGGTAGGTCGTCTTCGGTGGCTCGTCATGCTCGTGCAGCGCACGCACGCGAGCTCGGATCGCCTCGTCAGCAGCTGTAATACGTTCGCGAGAACGCAGGAAGTCCAGCCACGATTCCATAATGAAGGTTTCGTTGAGGTGTTTAGGGTCGATTGCGTCCCGGTAGATGCCCCAACGGATCGCGCCGTCGCGGAGCCGAACCCCTCGAAGCTGATGGATTGCAGAGGTGAACTCCGCATAATTTTCGAGCGGCACGGTATATTCGATCGAGATGCGGACAGGACCGACCGTAGGCTCGGTGTCGATTGCAAGCTGAGGCGCCGGATGCTTCCATTGATACGGCGTGTGGTCAGGGAGCGGACCTTGCAGGATGTGAAACCTGCGCGCAAATGGAAACGTAATCAGCAATCCACATGCCGCTGTAGTCAACGCGATCGGCGTTGATGTGTGTTCTGCAATGTAACCCCAGAGAATAGCGCCGAGTGCCATGCCTCCTTGAAACGTTGTCATGTACGTGCCCAGTGCGCGAGCCTGGACCCATGCGGGAACGGAAAGCTGTACTGAGACATTGATTGTGGACATGGTGCTGGTCCATGCGGCGCCGGACAGAACCAGCGTCGGGATGATGATCAGTGGGCTGCGGACGAATGCCAGTACTAACAGCACAACTACGTTGTAGAGCGTCGATGTGGCTAGAATCTGGTCTGCCGAGAATCGTTGCCGAATGCGATGAAGCGTTGTAGCAGCGACCACGGCTCCCAGGCCGAGCGAGCCGTTCAGAATGCCGTAACCGAGCGGGCCTTGCTTCAGATCACGCTTTGCGACGACTGCGAGCAGCGACCAGATTGCGGAGATGAAGAAGGTGTAGGTGAATGCGCGCACGAGCGAGGACTGAAGATCCGGCGCGTATCGCACGTAACGCAGCCCTGAGCGAATCGAGCCTGCAATGCGCTCGGACGGTAACGCCGACTTGAACAGCGGGATACGTTTCCAGTTCACCAGCACCCAAATCACGCCGGCGAACGAGAGTGCGTTGAGGGCGAAGACCGAACCCGCGCCTGTGTGCACTCGCTGAAAGGCTGCGACCATCAGTCCGCCGAGCGCGGGACCGACGGCGCGTGCGAGGTTGTTGCTGGCGGCGTTAAGCGACACCGTGTCCGGGATCAGTTCACGAGGCACTAACTCGGGCACGATCGCCTGCCACGCGGGATTGTTCATCGCTGAGCCGATGTTGAGCAGGAAGGTGAACGCCAAGAGAGTCCAAGGCGAGACGTAGCCGACGAAGGTGAGAATCGCAAGAACACCCACCGACGCGAGCATCCAAGTCTGCCAGAAGATCAGCAGCTTGCGACGGTCGAAGATGTCTGCTGTTGCCCCGGCCAGCAGGCCGAGCAGGAGCACCGGAAGACTCGCTGCGGTCTGCATCAAGGCGACCAGCAGAGGCGAGGCGGTCAGCGAGGTCATGAGCCACGTGCCTGCGGTGTCCTGCATCCACGTACCGACCGACGAGATCGTGCTGGCGATCCAGCGATCGCGGAATAAGGGGATGGTCAGGGGAGTGAAGCCGCTGGATTTTATCTCTGTGTGATCGACTGGGCCGATGTTTGGGGATTCGAGAGGCATCGCTGCGGTTAGTTTACGGTGTTGCGCGATGGCTCGAGGATGTCAAAGAAGGATACTCAAAGATGACAGGTGGGTTAAAAAGGAAACCCACGCAGCGCGGTGGGGGCTGTTGCGTGGGTATTCCAGTAAAGCAACGAAGTGGGTGGACTTCGTTATGACTGACTCAACCCGAAGGGAGTCTTGCCACTCATTAAACATAAAGGCAAAGGAGATAGGAGTCAATAGGCATTTGAGGGGAGTGCAGCGTTGTTCCGCGCGTGTTTGACCATTTCGACCAGAACGGAACGGGTCTCTCCGGGGGTGGTGGCTTCGCGTGGGAAGGCGATGCGGGCACCCTTGATTCCGGCGGGTGTTACGGCGCGAACGTGGAAGCCTAAGCGGTCGACTGAGGTCATGGTGGCGGACTCGGCCTCGAGTTTTGCGTGGGTTCTGGTGAGGATGATGAGGGCGTCGCTATGGTCGGCGTTCATGTGGTCCAAAATGCCCTGTGCGGCGCCGGCAAGGGGGTCAGGAGAGGCTGCGGAGTAGTCGGAGGCAGTGACCCAGCCCATGACGCCGAAGCCGCCGACGTAGTAGACGTCTACGGGTTCGAGGCGGAAGAAGGCGAAATCGTTGAAGTCTACCCAGTAGTGGCTGTTGGGGTGGGCTCTGAGGTAGAGTTCGCGTGCTTCTGGTTTTTCTTCGTCTGCGATCTGGTGGACGTTTCCGACCAGGGTGACGCGGGCCGCGCCGAGAACGTCGCCGCCTGCGGCCGGCTGGGTGATGAAGAGGCTGGCTCGTGGATCCGCTTTGAGGTTCTGGGTGTGCATGGCCATGGTGCTGATGAGGAACAGGGGGCGGCCGGTGTTGTCGAGAGCATAGGGCATCAGGGAGCCGAAGGGGAAGCCGGGCTGCTTGCGGGAGACGGTGGAGAGGGTTGCGACACTGGCGAGATGGAGAAGGGTGCGGGCACGCTCCGCGTGGGTGGGCTCGGGGATGGGTGGCTGCGGGTTGGGGTTGAACGGTGCTGCGTGCTGGTTCGACATTTCGTTTGCTCGATTCCGGTTTCTGGGTGCCACTGCCTTGGGGGTACCCCCCCCCTTGCCCGCGTGTAAGTTATTTAGAATGAATGACTTTGGCGAGGCCGATAGCTGCAAAATCGTCATAACAAACGGGTTACGGCCAAATTCGTCCAGCCAAAGGAGTTAGCGGTGCGGTTAAGCCGTAGAAGCCCCGGTTTCGCCCGGAGCTTCTTCTCTGGTTCTAGTTTACAGGATTGAGGGAAACTCATGCGCAACGCGTTTGTGCAGGATTGGCGCGGGTTTTGGGTGTTTGGGGGCTTGACAGATTTTTTAACTGACGATTTTAGGGTGAGAAGGTTGACGGTGTAGGGTGAAGAAGATTCCCTTCGGGAATGACAACAAGAAAAAACAAAGGCAACGGTATGCGGGACGCGGATATGCCGGGCCTCTGTTTAGCGGGGGTGGGTGAAGCCGCAGTCCTTCCATAGTTTTTCCCAGTTCCAGATTTGCTCGGCGGCTTTAGGTGGGAGAGGGTATCCGAGCTGGTGGGCTAACATGCTGACCTGGCCTCGGTGGTGGGCGTCGTGGGTGATCATGTAGGCGAGCATGGCGGGACCTGCGGGCCAGGGTTTGGCCCAGCCGTCGCGGTGGAAGGTTTCGATGCGGTTGGGGGATTCCAATAGTGCGCCTTCAAGCATCTCGGAGCAGCGGGCGGCGCTCTCGAGGAGAGCGGTCTGGGTTTGCTTTTGCGTGGATGTGGAGCGGTTGAGCGTGGCAGGGAGCTTGAGGTGCGGGGCGGAGAGTCTTAGCCACTTGCGGCGGATGTTGTGGACGTGGGTGAAGATGGCGGCGATGGTGCGGCCCTTGTTGTCTGCGAGTTTGGCGCGCCATGCTGCTGGGTCGAGGTGTTCGAGGATGAGTTGATTCATTCGCTCGTTTACGGCATAGCTTTCCACTAACACCTTGCAGCGGTCGATGTTTGGGTCAGGCTTTGGTCGGGTCATGGATCAGTTTTCGGGCGCATTGTCTTGTGCGGATAGTTTGGTGAAGCCTCGTCAAAGCTGCAATTACAGACGCTCGTTTTTCGGACGTAACCGTCCTCACACACTCTTTGCTTTGAAGACCATCATCGCGCATCCTTTTCAAGCTAGTTTAGTTTTGACCAAGAAACTTAGGCGCAAAGAAATTTCGAAATGCTCTTTTGTTTGTTAAGCAAACCTGTAGTGAGAGTAGTTTAGTGGGATGCAATTCTTCCTCGACCACCCGTGGCCACTAGGCGTAATCACGGCGATCTTCCTGGCACTTGTCATCGAAGCCGGGCGATACACAGCCGATCGTTCGCACATTCAAGAAGATTCACACCGAAAAGACCAAATGGCGGCGCTTCGGGACGGGTTGTTCGTTCTGGTCAGCTTACTAGTGGGCTTCACTCTGGCGCTGTCTGCTGCCAGATATTCCGAGCGTCGGACGTTATTCATAGACGAGGCCAATGCTATCGGAGCTACGTACCTCCGCGCGGCGACCTTGACCGCGTCTAACAGCAGCGAAGCGCAACAGTTGCTGAGACAATACGTTGATGCTCGCCTTGATGCGGACAACGCAGGGTTGGACTCTTCTCGCGCAGTAGAGGCCAATCATCGTGCAAAGCAAATACAAGAGCGACTCTGGAAGGATCTGGTTGAAACCACAAAAACCGATCGTTCGGCTGTCGCCGCGGCATACCTTAGCTCGCTCAATCAGGTCATTGATCTTTACGAAAAACGCATTGCCAGTTTTGAGAATCGCATCCCGATCCCTGTTTGGCTGCTGATCTTTTCTGTATCAACGATCGCGGTGTTTACGCGTGGTTTAACGCTGGCACGCCGGTTCTGGTTGACGGTATTAGTTGCGCCGTTGACTATCGCAATTATGGTGACCTTAATCGCCGACCTTGATACGCCGAGCAGCGGATTTATCCGAATGGATCAACGAGCGATGCTACGACTAAAAGCCGACATGGACGACCAACGATAGTCGTTTCTATGAGGATCTGTCCTTGACCTCGCGAATACTGCATCTCCGTCAAAGTCGGGTCGGCAAGTTCACGCTGCTGACGCAAAGGATTTGCCTCCTCTGTGTCGTTAATTGTTAGAGGCGGCAGATGAGGAGTTCGCGCTTGTAGATCATCTCGGGGAGATAGTCATGGCGGGCGAGAAAGAGCTCTTCGTGGCCCATGACCTCTTGTTTCCATTGGGCGCGGTCCACCGTCTGGAGAGTGGCGCGGGTGAAGTCGATGGACCTCGTGTGGTAACACATAGGTTCTGTGTAGCAAGACGTATAGCTTGGGCGATCGTAAAGTTCTAATCTCCAATCAACGACATGCAAACGCGAACGGTTCTTGGTTGACCCACGTACGAGCAGTGATCGACTGATTGCAATGTTTCGCAACAACAATGAGATCATCCTAGGCACCCCACATGTGCGCGGCGTTCGGCCGCCGGAGGTAACTAAATGAAAATAGGATTTTTCTCGCCTGAAGGCGAATTTCCTAACGCGATCCTAGACAGCTTGAAACAAAGACTCGTCGAGGACACCCTAATCCAATGGCAACCAGGGAGCGGTCCGCCTGCTCCAGATATAGAAGTATTGCTCGCACTCGGGCCTGTGAGCCGATCACTGATGGAGGCATTGCCCAACCTAATGTTCATTCAAGTCTTGTCCGACGGCTATGAAGGTGTCGATATGGATGCTGCTACGGAGCTCGGAATTCGGGTTTCAAATTCGCCAGGAGACATTACCCAGAATGCAGATTCGGTCGCGGAATATACGGTCCTTCTGATGCTCGCCACTGCACGTCACTTGTCCGTCGCACTTGCTTCGGTTCATGATCCGTCGATCGTGAAGCCTGGACACGGTGGCTCACTGATGGGGGCAAAAGTCTGCATCGTTGGCATTGGCAGCATTGGCGCTAAGATCGCCCATCGGCTGCTTGCTTTTGGTGCGCACGTAACTGCTGTGGATCGTTCTCCGACGCGCGCACCAAAGTATATTCCGACGTCCCCGCTCGACGACCTGAAGAAGGCTGTAGCCGATGCGGATTTCGTTGTGCTGAGTGTGCGCGCTACGAAAGAAAACACCCACATGATCGATGCGGACGTCATGAGTTCTATGAAGAAAGGAGCGATCTTGATTAACATCGCTCGGGGCTCCCTGGTTGACGAAGAGGCGCTTTGTCATGCCATCAAGAGCGGCCATCTGGGAGGTGCTGGTCTTGATGTTGAGGAGCACGAGCCAGTTCCTTTAGATGATCCTCTCCTGACTCTGCCTCAAGTCTTCATCACACCACACGAGGCTGGTCTTACGGACTTGAATGTGCGTGGGACTGTCGAGTACGCCTTAAGTGTTCTTGCGAATATCAAGGCGAACCAACCTATCGATTCGCAGCTGAATAATCCTGTGCCTCGACGAGTGTCTCTTTCGAATTGAGCATGTCTTTTATGACGAGCAACGTATCTGTGCTGTTAATTTGTTAGAGGCGGCAGATGAGGAGTTCGCGCTCGTAGATCATCTCGGGCGGGAGATGGTCGTGGAGGGCTAGGAAGAGCTCTTCGTGGCCCATGACCTCTTGTTTCCATTGGGCGCGGTCGACGGTCTGGAGGGTGTCGAAGGTGGCCTTCATCTGTTCGCGGGGAATGTCTAAGCCCTTCCAGTTGATGTCGTCGAAGTGAGGAGTCCAGCCGATGGGTGTTTCTTTGCCGAGGGCTCGGCCGCGGACACGGTCGACGATCCACTTGAGGACACGCATGTTTTCGCTGTAGCCGGGCCAGAGGAATTGGCCGTCTGGGCCTTTGCGGAACCAGTTGACGTGGAAGACGCGAGGCGTGGCGGAGAGGTTGCGCTGCATTTTGAGCCAGTGACGGAAGTAGTCGCCCATGTGGTAGCCGCAGAAGGGAAGCATGGCCATGGGGTCGCGGCGGACTTTGCCGATGGCGCCGCCGGCTGCTGCGGTGGTCTCGGAGCCCATGGTTGCGCCGATATAGACACCGGCGGACCAGTTGAAGGCCTGATAGACGAGCGGCATGGTGGTGGGGCGACGGCCGCCGAAGATGAAGGCGGAGATGGGGACGCCGTTGGGGTTCTCCCAGTCGGGGTCGATGGTGGGGCACTGGGCGGCGGGGGCGGTGAAGCGGCCGTTGGGATGGGCTGCGGGTTGGCCGGTTTCTTTTGCGATGGCCGGGGTCCAGCGGTTGCCGCGCCAGTCGGTGAGTTCGACGGGTGGGGTGTCGGTCATGCCCTCCCACCAGACGCCGCCCTCGGGGGTGAGGGCGACGTTGGTGAAGATGGTGTTTTTGGCGAGGGTGGCCATGGCGTTGGGGTTGGTTTTGGAGCTGGTGCCGGGGGCTACGCCGAAGAAGCCGTACTCGGGATTGATGGCGCGAAGCTGGCCGCTGGCGTCGGGCTTGATCCATGCGATGTCGTCGCCGACGGTCCAAACCTTCCAGCCCTCGAAGCCGGCGGGGGGGATCATCATGGCGAAGTTGGTTTTGCCGCATGCGCTGGGGAAGGCGGCGGCTACGTAGGTTTTTTCGGTGGTGCCGTCGGGGCGCTTGGGGGATTCGACGCCGACGATGAGCATGTGCTCGGCCATCCAGCCTTCGTCGCGAGCGATGTTGGAGGCGATGCGAAGGGCGAAGCATTTTTTGCCGAGGAGCGCGTTGCCGCCGTAGCCGCTGCCGTATGACCAGATTTCGCGGGTTTCAGGGAAGTGGACGATGTATTTTTCGTCGTTGCAGGGCCAGGGGACGTCCTGCTGGCCGGGGGCGAGGGGCGCGCCGACGGTGTGCATGCAGGGGACGACACGCTTTTCGTCCTTGTCGATTTCGGCGAAGACTGGGGCGCCGATGCGGGCCATGATGCGCATGTTGACGACGGCGTAGGCGGAGTCGGTGAGCTGGACGCCGATCTGCGACATGGGGGAACCGATGGGGCCCATGGAGTAAGGAAGGACGTACATGGTGCGGCCGCGCATGGCTCCTTTGAAGAGGGCCTTGAGTTTTTTGCGCATGACGAAGGGATCTTCCCAGTTGTTGGTGGGGCCGGCGGTGTCCTTGGAGAGGGAGCAGATGAAGGTGCGGTCTTCGACGCGGGCGACGTCGTTGGGTGCGGAGCGGGCGAGGAAGCAGCCGGGCCAGAGTTTTTCGTTGAGCTTGGTGAAGGTTCCGGCTTGGACGAGCTGGCTGCAGAGGAATTCGTACTCGGCTTGCGAGCCGTCGATCCAGTGGATGCGGTCGGGCTGGCAGAGGTCGGCCATCTTTTCGACCCAGCGGATGAGGTGTTTGTTGGTGGTGGGTGGGGTTGCGATTGCTGTTTCAACGGCTACGGTCTTCATAGGTTAGGGCAAATTCCTTCGGGTACAAGTCTTCGCCTTGGAGGAGGGGCTGTCAACCCTAGGAGTCGCGGTCGATGAGGGCGAGCCGCGTAGCTGCGGTTTTGAAGGGATTTAAGCTTGGGAGTTCTTTGCCAATTCATTCATTTTTATGAGGTTTGTTACTCTCTGGCTAAGTTGGGATGAGTTTCACGCACACTCCGATTGCGGGCGCTGATAGACTTAAAGTTCTGCGCCGTGACTTCGCGCAACTAGTTCTCTTGAAGCGGCAAACCGCAACGAGCAAAAAGGAAGAACAAGACAAAGTGGACCAGCAGACCAAGCAAGCTCTTAAGCATGACCAGTTCGTCGATACCACCCAGCATGGGCTGGAGTGGGCCAGCGAAAACCGCCGTTCTTTGATAGTGACCAGCGCCATTGTGGTTGCGGCGATTCTGGCGGTGGTAGCCGGTGCGCTGATTTATAACAGCCGCGCGAATCAGGCTTCAGTGGCCTTTGGCGCAGCGATGCAGGCTTACCAGACGCCGTTGGCCTCGCCGGGGCAGCAGGTGCCTCCGGGTGTGAAGACCTATGCGTCGGCGACGGAGCGCGCCAAGGCCGCGAATGATCTGTTCAACGGTGTGGCGGACAAGTACGGTATGACTCCGGATGGGCGGGTGGCCCGTTATTTCGCTGGGCTGACGTATATGGAAGAGGGCCAGAACGGCCCAGCCGAGAGCACGCTGAAGCAGGTCGCGAGCGGATGGAATGGTGACCTTGCGGCACTTGCGAAGATTTCGCTGGCGCAGCTTTATCGGCAGACGGGACGGGATTCGCAGGCTGTGGATCTTTACAACGAACTGACTGCCAAGCCGACGACGACGGTGCCTGCAGGGCTGGCGCAACTGCAGCTTGCTGAGCTGTATGAGGCGCAGGGCAAGCCTGAGTTGGCGAAGAAGATTTATGCGCAGCTGAAGGATAAAGATGCCAAGGGGCCAGCGGGGACGTTGGCTGCTCAGAAGCTGAATCCTGCGCAGACTGGTCCTGGTGGTCCTGGCGGCCAGTAGTCGTTTTTTTGTTGGAAGTGGGTGTCGAGTGAGTTCGGGATGCGGGGTTTTCAATCCTTGCATCCCGAATCTGCGTTGGTGGGAAGATCAACCGTGGTCTTCGTCGTGAAACAACGGAGCGGGATCGCCGCTGGCTTTCACCTCTGTTGCTGCGTCGGTTCGCATTCTCGTCAGAATGCTCCACTGGTCGTTTACTTTCGGGGGCGCTACCCAGACGGGGAGTGATAGACGGAGGTATTCGGAGAGAGCGAAGGCCTGGGGTTCGTACAGAGCACGGAGGGTGTTGAGGCGCTTAGCTGCGGCGGGGTCGCCACAGAGCCGGACCTGATTTTCTCCCAGGGCCTCGCATAGGTGGTAAAAGTCTTTGGACGGGAGGCGGTCGATAGCGGCCTGATGCTGTGCGGGTTTCAGTTTCATGAGGCCAAAGACCTCGCTGATGTCGGTAAGTGCGTGTCGAGACATGACGAAGGTGAGCTGGGCCTGTCGCGAGTGGGTGCCCTCGATGACCGAGATCAGTAGCGCGCAGGTGTCGAGGATTGAGACTAGGGCAGCCAGCCAACCCTGGGTGTCGTGCTGCGAACGGTAGAAGCAGAGAATGGGGTAGGAGATGTGCGATTCGAGAATCTCCGCCGACCAGCGCTCCCACTCTTCGAGTAGCGCGATGACTGCCTCCTCGCTGCCCGTGAAGGAGTGCCGTCGGATGAGTTCGGCGGCGTTTGGCGGGGAGCCGGCTCGTGCGTCAAGTAAGGCGACGCTGATCTCGCGGTGCGAAAACGCCTGATACAAAACGGGAAGATAGCCGATGACGAGGGCGACGAATCCGAGGCCTACGCCTGACTCGAAGATGATGAAGGCTCGAGCGAAGGGGCTGTGGGGAACGACGTCGCCGAGACCCAACGTGAAGAGGGTCGTTCCGCTGACGTAGAGGTCAGTGCCGAACTGTGTCCATGCACTGTTGGTGTGGCCCACCATGACGTCGCCGAAGGGGGAACGCATTGAAAAGTAGAACAATCCAAAGCCGAAGATGAGAAGAACTGCCCAACAAAGAAGAAGCAAAAGAAGGGAGAGGGGGCCGTAGATGCTGTAGATCTGGTCGCGTATTTTTTTGTTGGAGGCGCGCTCCGCCATGAAGACCCAGGGCGCCCAGGTGATGATGAAGAAGATGCGGGTGATTCGAAATCGACCGGTCGGACGCCTGGGAAGGATGATGGTCTGGAAGGCGTCGAGTGCGACTCCCCAGCAGAAGAAGAAACCGGCGATGAATGCGACGATGCGCAAAGGGGGATCCTTAGTTGAAGTCGGGTTATGAGGTAAACCTTACCAGAGATGAAGTTGCGAATTCCCCGTGGGTGGAGTTGCAGCGGGCCTTGTGCAAATTTTCTGTGTACAAGCTGCTTTGTGACTTTGCATGACGTGTCGAGTCTAAAATGTCAGACAAAGAATCATCGAATTTTGATTCGACAAAAATGTATTTTGAGGCCTAGTCTGGACTCATCAGATAAGTGTTGACGCGCACAACCCGAACGACCCGCACGGAGGGCAACCATGAAGCGAGTTCTGGTGGTTGATGATGATCGTCTTGTGGCTGACACGCTCACTCTCATCTTCGAGAAGAGTGGCTTCACGGCGAAGGCCGCTTATTCGGCAGATCAGGGGTTAGAGTGTTCGCGGGAGTTTGTGCCAAATCTGCTTCTATGCGATGTGACGATGCCGGGACGCGATGGACTTTCACTGGTGAGCGATGTGACGCGTGAGTTGCCGGCGTGCCAGATTCTTGTTCTGACGGGGTTTTATTCCAACCTAAAAAACGTGCGGGAGCAGACGGGCAAGTTGTCGCGGCCTGTTGGCATTCTTACAAAGCCGTGCCAGCCGTCGGAGCTCTTACGTGAGGCTGCGGCGCTGCTGGCAACTGCTTAGAGAAGTGGTGCCGCATGCCTGATCTGGGCCGTACCCTCATCTTTCTCGGTTTGCTGCTGGTTGTGGTTGGTGGAATCGTTCTCGGGCTGAATCGACTGAATCTGCCGGTTGGCCGGCTTCCTGGCGACCTCAATTGGCGTGGACGGGGATGGTCGGTGTCGTTTCCCATTGCCACTTCGATTGTGATTAGCGTGGTGCTTAGCTTGATTCTATGGGCTGTGGGAAGACTGCGCCGTTGATCGTCTGAGGAGCCGCGTTGCGGTGCTAGACTCAGGCAAGAATGTCCGAAAGAGAAGACAATCCGCCGACACTGGCCAGCCTGCGAGCGCGGCGAGGGAAGATCCGGACGGGAAGGCGGCCGACAATCCTGAAAACGTCGTCGCCTGGGTCGGTCTTTCAAGCGGGGCTTTTTTCTGTTTCTGAAGGGGATGCTGGGTCGTCTGTCGCGGCTTCGTTTGAAGATGTTGTTCGCGACGAAGTGAGTGAGACTGCGGAGGGACCTGCGCCGAGAAAAGATGCAGATAGACACGACCTGACGTCGGAGCGCCGAATCTGGAGTGTTCGTGCGCTGGTCATCAATGTTCGTCAGCAGATCGAGACGACCTACTCGGATCTTTGGGTTGAGGGCGAGATTTCGAACTGTCGCCCAGCGCCTTCCGGTCACATCTACTTCACGCTGAAAGATGGCGAGGCACAGCTTCCGGTTGTGCTGTTTCGGCGTCAGGCTGTTTTGCTGCGCTTCAGGCCCGCGGATGGCCTTGCGGTTCTGGTGCGGGGGCGCATTTCGGTGTACGAGAGCCGGGGTCAGCTCCAGCTGATCGCAGAGACGATGGAGCCTCGTGGGGCTGGTGCGCTGCAGCTTGCGTTTGAACAGCTCAAGGCGCTGCTGCTCGCTGAAGGGCTCTTCGATGCGGATCGTAAACGGCAGTTGCCGTCCTTTCCGAAGTGCATTGGGATTGTTACTTCGCCGACCGGCGCTGTGATTCGCGACATCGTAAACGTTGTGCGTCGTCGTCATGCGCGGCTCAGTCTGCTGGTGTATCCGGCGACGATGCAGGGGGTGTCGAGCCCGGGATCTGTTGCTGCAGGAGTTCGCTGGTTCAATGCGAATCCTTCGTTGGTGGACGTGATTGTGATTGCGAGAGGCGGCGGGTCGATGGAAGATCTCGCCGGTTTCAATGACGAGACGCTGGCGCGAACGATTGCGGCTTCTGCAATTCCTGTGGTCTCGGCGATTGGGCACGAGACTGACTTTACGATTGCCGACTTCGTCGCGGATCTTCGCGCGCCGACGCCTTCGGCTGCTGCTGAGCTGGTTACCGCAGCACAGCATCGCATTGAGGAGCGCGTGAGTGCGTTGAGTGCAAGAGTGCAGCGGGCTGGAAGATTTCACCTGATGCATGCGAGACAGCGCTACGCACGGCTTTCTGCAGAGGCTGTGTTGAACCGTCTGCGAGACGCTGTTAATCGCAGGGACCAACGGCTTGATGAGCTTCGGCTTCGTCTTGATGCGGCGGTGCAGCGTAGCGTTCGTATGCCGAGCCAGCGGTTGAATCTGGTGAGGGAGAGTCTCCGCCGGCAAGACACTGCGGTTCGCATCGCGGCTACGCATCATCGGTTGCAGGCTTCGACGCAACGATTGGAGCGCGCCGCAGGTGAGACCGTTGCGAGCCGGCGTACGCGTCTCGAGAGGACGTCAGCGAGGTTGAACGCGCTGTCACCGCTAGCGGTTTTGTCGCGAGGTTATGCCCTGGTTTATCTGCAAGGAGGAGGAGCTGCGGACGGCACGTTGCTGCGGTCTTCCGTAGATGCAGTTGCGGGGCAGACGATATTAGCGCGTCTTGCGCAGGGAACGATTGAAGCAGAGATAACAGGCGCTCATTTGGACGAAGTAAAAATAATGGAGACCAGTAAGTGATGAAGAAGCTCTTTGGAACCGATGGCATTCGCGCTGTCGCGGGGCAGGCGCCGCTGGATTCAACGACGGTGTACGCCATTGGACTTGCGCTCGCACAGATCCTCGGAGCGAAGACACAGAAGCCGCGTGTTTTGCTGGGCATGGATACTCGCGAATCGAGCGAATGGATTGCTGCGACGCTGACGGCTGGGCTTGATGCGGGCGGAGCTTCTGTCGAAAACGCGGGTGTGATTACGACTCCGGCGGTTGCGTTCCTGACGCACACTCACGGTTTTGCTACGGGTGTTGTTATCTCGGCCTCGCACAACCCATGGCAGGACAATGGGATTAAGTTATTTGGACCTGATGGCTATAAGCTTCCGGACGCCGTTGAGCTTGCGATTGAAGAGGAGATCTTCCGCAAACTGGCGAGTTCGACGCCGGTGTCTCGACAAACGGTTGCGCCTACCGTGAACGATGCCGATCGTGCGGAGTATGTTCGCTTTCTGCTTGCGGCTGTTCCGGGTCTCTCGCTCGATGGGAAACGCATTGTGATTGACTGTGCAAATGGCGCTGCTTCTTCGGTTGCGCCTCAACTGTTTTCTGATATGGGCGGAGAGGTCCTGATTACCCATGCAAGTCCCGACGGACGCAATATCAACGAGGTTTGTGGGGCATTGCATCCGGAGATCGTTGCAGCCGAGGTGAAGAGTCGCAAGGCTTCGATGGGGATCACGTTTGATGGTGATGCCGATCGTGCGTTGTTTGCAGATGAGCATGGTCAAGTCGTCAATGGAGATGCGGTGTTGCTGCTTGCGGCGCGAGATCTGCAGAACCGCGGGCTTTTGACGAACTCGACGGTGGTTGCGACGACGATGTCGAACATGGGGCTGGAGGCGGCGCTGAAACGCAGCGGGATCGGGATGCTTCGTGCGGCGGTGGGCGACAAGTATGTCCTCGAGCAGATGATTGCGACGGGCGCGGCGCTAGGCGGAGAACAGTCTGGCCACATTATCTTCAGTGGGCGCAGCACGACGGGGGATGGTCTGTTGACCGCGTTGCTGTTGTTGGATGTCGTGCACAGGAGCGGGAAGTCTTTGGCTGAATTGATTGCGGATCTTAAGGTCTTTCCGCAGGTGATTTTGAATGTGAAGGTGCGAGAGAAAAAGCCGCTGGAAGGGATTCCGACGGTGGCTGCTGCGATTCGTGCTGCCGAGGTAGAGCTTGCGGATTCAGGCCGGGTCGTCATTCGTTACAGCGGCACGGAAGCGCTGGCTCGGGTGATGATCGAAGCTGAATCAGAGCCGCTCATGCGGCATCACGCGAATACGATCGCTGCCGCTATTCGGACTGAAATCGGAATTTGAGATGGTGCAATCTAAGTGCACAGTTCTGCCGGCGAGAATTTATTCGTCCTCTTTGGAAAAAGAGGGAACTTTTCCGCTGCCTGCCGTCTCTTATAGCCATGGAAGGGGATTGCATTTTGTGGAATACGAATTCGACTTTAAATCATCAATAGCAAAGAGGTTAGGCCGGGTTCGCGAATTTGAGTGCGGCTGCTGAAGAGCTTTCATTAAAATTTCGGGAATGTTTTTAGGTTTTTTCGGCTTGAACCTGCAAGGTCGTACTTGTAACAGAAATGGATAGTAGTCTTGTCTGGCGGGTACAAACAGAGATGCGAGGAGTAAGCAGATGACGACGAAATTGACGCCGCTCGGCGAGCGTTCGGCATGGAAGGCACTGGGAGCGCACCATCAGCAGGTCCAAGATACGACGCTCCGCCAGCTGTTTGCGGATGATCCGGCGCGCGGGGAGCGGTTCACCCTTGAAGCTGCGGGGATCTTTCTCGACTATTCGAAGAATCGGATTACAAACGAGACGCTGAAGCTGCTGGTTCAGCTGGCGGAGGAGTCGGGGCTGAAGGCGCGGATCGATGCGATGTTCAGCGGAGAAAAGATCAATATCACCGAGAATCGTGCTGTGCTGCATGTGGCTTTGCGCGCGCCGAAGGGTGAGAAGATCGTCGTCGATGGCGAGGACGTTGTGCCGGCGGTGCATGCTGTGCTGGACAAGATGGCGGGATTTGCGGATCGCGTTCGGAGCGGGGCGTGGAAGGGACACACCGGCAAGCGGATTAAGAACGTCATCAATATTGGTATTGGCGGGTCCGACCTTGGGCCGGTGATGGCTTATGAGGCGTTGAAGCACTATAGCCAGCGCGATATCACGTTCCGCTTTGTATCGAATGTCGATGGGACCGACTTTGCCGAGGCGGTGCAGGACCTGAAGGCGGATGAGACGCTCTTTCTCGTCGCTTCGAAGACGTTCACGACGCTGGAGACGATGACAAATGCTCACACGGCTCGCGACTGGTCGCTGGCTGGGTTGGGCGGTGACGAGAAGGCCGTTGCGAAGCACTTTGTCGCGATCTCTACCAATGAGAAGGAAGTTACAAAGTTCGGTATCGATACGGCGAATATGTTCGAGTTCTGGGACTGGGTCGGCGGGCGGTATTCCATGGACTCGGCGATTGGGCTGTCGACGATGCTGGCGATTGGGCCTGATAATTTTCGCGCTATGCTCGGCGGCTTTCATGAGATGGATGAGCACTTTCGGACGGCGCCATTCGCGAGCAATCTGCCGGTCCTATTGGGTCTGCTCACGGTCTGGTATACCGATTTCTTCGATGCGCAAACGGTTGCGGTTCTGCCGTATGAGCAGTATCTGAAGCGTTTTCCAGCATATCTGCAGCAGTTGACGATGGAGAGCAACGGCAAGCATGTAACTCTTGATGGAACACATGTTGCAACGGAAACGGGACCCATCTACTGGGGCGAGCCGGGGACGAATGGGCAACACTCGTTTTATCAGCTGATTCATCAGGGGACGCGGCTGATTCCTTGCGACTTCATTGGGTTTTACAAGACGCTCAATCCGCTGGGGAAACATCATGACACGCTGATGGCGAATGTGTTTGCGCAGGCTGAGGCGCTAGCGTTCGGCAAGACTGCAGAGCAGGTAAAGGCAGAAGGGACGCCGGATTGGCTGGTTCCGCATCGGGTATTCGAAGGGAATCGACCGTCGAATACGATTCTTGCGGATCATCTGACTCCGGAGGTGCTGGGCAAGTTGATTGCTCTCTACGAGCACGCGGTCTTTACGCAAGGTACGATCTGGAGCATCGACTCGTTCGATCAATGGGGCGTTGAACTCGGCAAGGTGCTGGCGCAAAAGATTATCGGTGAGCTTGAAGCCGCGACAGAACCTGCGCTTTCGCACGATACTTCTACGACGAACCTGATTCGGAGATACAGGAAGAATAAATAAGCCAGGCGGCAGCGGACGCGAGAAGACTCTGCGCCGGCTTTCGATGTCCAGTGAATCATAACTACTGAAAGGGAGAGTTCAAATGCAACTTGGAATGGTAGGCCTGGGTAGGATGGGTGCCAACATGGTTAAGCGGTTGGCGAAGAATGGGCATGAATGCGTCGTATTCGACAGATCACAGCAGGTGGTCAACGACCTTTCGAAGGAGAAGGGGGTTACCGGAGGGTCCTCGATCGGGGACTTCGTGAGCAAGCTGTCCAAACCGCGCGCTATCTGGTTGATGATTCCTGCTGGAGTTGTGGATCAGACGATCGCCGAACTGCTTCCTCATCTGGAGTCGGACGATATTCTGATAGATGGCGGGAACTCGTACTACATCGACGATATTCGGCGATCGAAGGAGCTTGCGCCTAAGGGGATTCGCTATGTGGATGTGGGCACGAGCGGCGGCGTATGGGGCCTGGAGCGGGGGTATTGCATGATGATTGGTGGACCGAAGTCGGTTGTCGATCATCTGGATCCGATCTTCAAGACGATTGCTCCCGGGATCGGGGACATTGCTAAGACTCCGGGGCGCGAGAAGGCTGGCGGTACCGCGGAGGAGGGCTACCTGCACTGTGGAGAGAGCGGCGGCGGTCACTTCGTGAAGATGGTGCATAACGGAATCGAGTATGGAATGATGGCGGCTTATGCTGAGGGCCTTGGTGTGCTGAAGGCAGCCAATATCGGCAAGCACACGGCTGAGATCGATGCCGAGACAACACCGCTGCGTGATCCCGAACACTATCTGTATGACTTCAACCTGCCGGATGTTGCCGAGGTCTGGCGTCGCGGGAGCGTGATTGCGTCGTGGCTGCTGGACCTGACTGCGTCTGCGTTGATTGGGGATCCGGAGCTGACGAAATATGGTGGTCGGGTTTCGGATTCGGGCGAAGGACGCTGGACGATCAAAGCTGCGATCGATGAGGGCGTTCCGACACCTGTGCTGACGACGGCGCTTTATACACGGTTCAGCTCGCGAGGCGAGGCTGACTTCTCGAACAAGCTGTTGTCTGCGATGCGATTTGCCTTTGGCGGGCATCTCGAAAAGCCAGAAGCGAAGTAATTTTTGGGAATTGAAGGAGAAAACTCGTGAGTCAATCTCATTCCGATGCTCTGGTCTTCTTTGGAGCGACTGGCGACCTTGCCTATAAGAAGATTTTTCCCGCGCTACAGTCGATGGTCAAGCGGGGTACGCTGAACGTTCCGGTAATCGGAGTGGCGAAGGCTGGTTGGAATCTCGATCAGTTCAAGGCGCGTGCTCAGGATAGTCTCGAGAAACATGGTGGGCTCGATCCTGCAGCGTGGGAGAAGCTGAAGGCGCTGTTGCAGTATGTCGACGGCGACTATGTGGACCCTGCGACTTTTGTCGCGGTACGGAAGGCGCTGGGTTCGTCAGAGCGGCCGGCTCACTATCTGGCGATTCCTCCCTCGCTGTTCGAGGAGGTTGTCGAACAGCTGGTGAAGTCGGGTTCGGCCAAAGGCGCGCGGATGATTGTGGAGAAGCCGTTCGGGCATGATCTGGCTTCGGCGCAGGAGCTGAACCGGATTCTGCTGTCTGCGTTTCCAGAGTCGTCGATCTTTCGCATCGATCACTACCTGGCGAAGGGGCCGGTTCATAACATGGTCTCCTTCCGCTTTTCAAATACGTTTCTGGAGCCGATCTGGAATCGTGATTATGTTGAGACCGTTCAGATCACGATGGCGGAAGACTTCGGGGTTCAGGGCCGTGGGGCTTTTTACGACCAGACTGGCGCGATTCGGGATGTGATTCAAAACCATATCTTCCAGGTGATGTGTAATCTCGCGATGGAGTGTCCGGCGCGAGGCGATGCTGAGTCGATGCGTGATGAGAAGGTGAAGGTGCTCAAAGCCATTCCTCCGATTGAAGCGAAGGATCTGGTTCGTGGGCAGTTTCGTGGATATTTGGATGAGAAGGGCGTTGCGCCGAACTCGAAGGTCGAGACGTTTGCTTGTCTGAAGCTTGAGATCAAGTCGTGGCGGTGGGATGGCGTTCCTTTTTACATTCGTGCGGGAAAGAATCTCCCTGTGACATGCATGGAGGTGATGGCGCGGTTCCGCAAACCGCCGCACACGAACATCACGGAGCCGAATACTGCGCAAAACTATATGCGCTTCCGGATCAGTCCCGAGATGACGGTGGCGATGTCGGTTTCTGTCGCTGACGAGCTTGGGGGTGGTCGCGAGGCGGTGGAGTTGATTGCGAGCCGTCATCCGAGTCCGGAGGAGATGGAGGCGTATGAGCGGGTGTTGACGGACGCGATTGCCGGTGACGCTACGCTGTTTGCGCGACAGGATTACGTTGAAGAGGCCTGGCGGATTGTCGATCCTGTTCTGAAAGAAGATACGCCGGTGTATGTTTACGAACCTCACACGTGGGGTCCGCCAGAGGCAGGGAGAAATATTGTTCCTTGCTGCGGATGGGATACGCCGCTTGCGCAGGAGCCGGACGACTTCAGAGTTGTCGCGAGAGGATAGAGGAAGAGCCTCGGCGGTGGCCGAGGCTTTTTCAGGCTCGTGTGACGGTTATTCCAAGTTTTTCGTAAGGGCGTAAGAGAGCTTTTTGCGCAGAGCGTTCTGTGATGATGCCGCTGATCTCCGAGAGGGGAACTACGACGTAGGGCGAGGCTGCGTTGAGCTTTTCGGAGGAGGCGAGAACGATGGTCTCCGCTGCTGCGTTGCTCAGAGCTCGCTTGATGGCGGCTTCTTCGTAGTCGCCTGTGGTGAGGCCGGTTTTTGGATGGATGCCGGTTACTCCCATGAAGTAGGTGTCTGCGTGGATTTGAGCGATCGCCTCGATTGCTGAGGCTCCGACGGCGACGACGGAGTGGCGGAAGAGGCGTCCTCCGATGAGAATGACTTCGATGTTCTGGTGGTCGATGAGCTCAATGGCGATGGCCGGGCTGTGGGTGACGACGGTGGCTTTCAGGTCGAGTGGGATGTGCCGCGCGACTTGTCGGGCAGTGGTGCCGCCGTCGAGGATTACGACCTGGCCGGGTTGAATCATCTTTGCTGCTGCTCGGCCGATGGCTACTTTGTCTTCGGGGGTGATGTGCTGGCGCACTGCGAAATCTGCGACCGCGGGGGAGGCGGGGAGGGCTCCGCCGTGGACGCGTTGGAGAAGACCCTCTTGGGCCATCTCTCGGAGGTCGCGACGGATGGTGTCTTCTGAGACGCCCATTGCGGCGCTTACTTCTTTTGCGATGACCTGGCCTTGGCGCTTGAGGATGGCGAGGATCTGCTGTTTTCTGTGAGTGGTTAGCATCTTCGTTGCTCACGATAATACTTGACTTTGCACGAAACTACACGATAAGGTTACGGCATGATGAATTTCGTGCAGGCGCCTTTAATAAAAGATCGTGTGCGGATCAAGAAAGTTGAGACGCTGTCGGATGACTGGTACGTGTTGAAGAAGACGACGTTTGATCTGCAGCGGAGCGATGGAACATGGCAGCAGCAGAGCAGGGAGACTTATGATCGCGGCAATGGCGCTACGATTTTGCTGTATAACCTGGAGCGGCGTTCGGTTGTGCTGACGCGGCAGTTTCGGTTTCCAGCTTTTGTGAATGGGCATCCGGGTTTGTTGATCGAGACGGCTGCAGGGCTTTTGGATGAGGCCAGTCCGGAGGAGCGGATCAAGGCGGAGGTGGAGGAGGAGACTGGATATCGTGTCGAGCATGTTCGGATGATCTTTGAGGCATTTATGAGTCCGGGGTCGGTGACTGAGAAGCTTTATTTCTTTGTGGCTGAGTACGACAGCGGGAGCAGGGTGACGGCTGGGGGCGGCAACTTCGTTGAGGGTGAAGATATTGAGGTTCTGGAGTTTTCGATCGAGGACGCGATGGCGGCGATTGAACTGGGGGAGATTGCGGACGGCAAGACGATCATGCTGCTGCAGTATGCCTTTATTCACGTGTTCAGCGAAAAAGGAAGAGTGGTTGAGGCTGTCTGCTGAGTGCTGTGACAGATTTCGGTGCGGAGGACTACAATTTCGAGCGCGGTGTAGGTAACGATCTCGAGGGAGTGGATTCTATGGCTACGATGACTGCGGTTCAGCCGGGGACTTTTGGGTTTCCTGTGTCGATCAAGAAACGGTATGAGAACTACATTGGCGGGGAGTGGGTGGCGCCTCTGTCGGGACAGTACTTTGAGAATGTGACGCCGGTGACGGGGCAGGTGCTGTGTGAGATTGCGCGTTCGAATGCGGCGGATGTGGACCGGGCGCTCGATGCGGCGCATGCAGCGAAGAAGGCTTGGGGCAAGACCTCGACGACGGAACGCGGCCGCATGCTGGAGAAGATTGCGCAGCGGATTGAAGACAATCTGGAGATGCTGGCGACGGTCGAGACTTGGGATAACGGTAAGCCGATTCGCGAGACGATGGCTGCGGATATGCCTTTGGCTGCCGATCACTTCCGTTATTTTGCGGGCGTGATCAGGGCGCAGGAGGGATCGATCTCGGAGATCGATAAGGACACGATTGCGTATCACTACCATGAGCCGCTGGGCGTAATTGGGCTGATTATTCCCTGGAACTTTCCGATTTTGATGGCGACATGGAAGCTGGCGCCGGCGTTGGCGGCAGGGAACTGCGTGGTGTTGAAACCTGCAGAGCAGACGCCGATGTCGATTCTGGTTTTGATGGAGTTGATCCAGGATATTCTGCCGCCGGGCGTGGTGAATATCGTCAATGGCTTTGGGTTGGAGGCGGGTAAGCCGCTGGCTTCGAGCAAACGCATCAACAAGATTGCGTTTACGGGGGAGACGACGACAGGGCGACTGATCATGCAGTACGCCTCGCAGAATATTATTCCGGTGACGCTCGAGCTTGGTGGGAAGAGCCCGAATATCTTCTTCAAGGATGTAGCGAGTGCGGATGATGCTTTCTTTGATAAGGCGCTCGAAGGCTTTACGATGTTTGCGCTGAATCAGGGCGAGGTGTGTACTTGCCCTTCACGCGCACTGATTCAGGACACGCTCTATGACGAGTTCATGGAGCGTGCCCTGAAGCGCGTTGGCGCGATCAAGCAGGGCAATCCGTTGGATAAGACGACCATGATTGGCGCGCAGGCCTCAAGCGAGCAGCTGGAGAAGATTCTGTCTTACTTCGACATCGGGAAGCAGGAGGGTGCGGAGGTGCTGGCGGGTGGGAAGCGTGCTGCTCAGACAGGCGATCTAGCGGAGGGGTTTTATATTGAACCGACCGTTTTTAAAGGCAACAACAAGATGCGCATCTTCCAGGAGGAGATCTTCGGACCGGTGGTTTCGGTGACGACGTTCCATGATGAGGAGGAAGCGTTGGCGTTGGCGAACGATACTTTGTATGGATTGGGTGCGGGTGTCTGGACAAGGGATATGAACCGGGCGTATCACTTCGGTAGGGGTATTGAGGCGGGACGGGTGTGGACGAACTGCTATCACCTGTATCCTGCTCACGCTGCGTTTGGAGGATATAAGCAGTCGGGTGTGGGACGAGAGAATCACAAGATGATGCTCGAACACTATCAGCAGACGAAGAATCAGCTGGTGAGCTATAGCCCGAATGCGATGGGATTTTTCTAGACGACAACAGCAGATCCCCTTCGGGGATGACAACTAGAAAGGCAAGTGCAGGTCTGGCGATGACAGAGGTACCGGAACAGGTTGTGACGACGCCTGCTGCTGTGGAGTTGATGAGCAGGTTGTCGAACAAACATGGGGAGCTGATGTTTCATCAGTCGGGAGGTTGCTGTGACGGCAGCTCCCCCATGTGCTATCCGCGAGGGGAGTTTTTGGTGGGGGATGGCGACGTGCTGCTGGCGACTCTGGGGGAGACTCCGTTTTATATGAGCGGGAGCCAGTTTGAGTATTGGAAGCATACGCAACTGATACTGGATGTGGTGCCTGGACGTGGGGGGATGTTTTCGCTAGAGAATGGGGAAGGTGTGCGGTTCCTGATCCGGTCCAGGGTTTTCACGGACGCGGAGATAGGTGCACTCAGGTTAGCCGGGCGGATCTGATAAAGGGAAAGCCCGGCGATGTTCTAAGCTTGTTTTTTTACTGCTAGACACTTGGCCATGATGGCGGAGTGGAGGCGCTCGCGAAGTCCGGGTGAGACTTCGTAGATCTCGTTGCCCTTGTAGACCTCGATGGTCTGGTGGGTCGTGTTGAGGACGACGCGGCAGTGTTGGCAGCCAGCAGTGTGTTCGCTGATCTCTTCGCGAAGTTCGATCGTGAGTTGGTCGTCGAAGTAGTCGGAAAGATGGCTCAATAGGTCCGTGCAGTTCATGCTGGCTGGCCCTCCTGCTTCTGCCGGAAGTATCTGCTGAGGCGCTCGCGCAGTTGAAGGCGCGCACGCAACAATCTGGATTTCACCGCGGGGACGCTCAAGCCGAGTGCCTCCGCAGTCTCTTCCGTGGAGAGATTTTCAACGTCTCGAAGAGTGAAGACGGTGCGAAAGCCTGGAGGAAGACCCTGGATGGTTTTGCGGAGGATCTCGGCGAGTTCTGCCTGGTTGTATTGCTGCTCGGGATTTGGCCTCCACTCGGCAAAGTCACGAGGGATAGAGCCTTCGTCGGTTTGGACGTCTTCGTCCATGGAAACGGTTTTGCTGGTCTTCCGCTTGCGCAGCCGCATAAGACTCTCGTTGACCGCAATGCGGACGAGCCAGGTCGAGAACTTGGAGTTTCCCTGGAACTGCTCCAGCTTCTCGTAGGCCTTGAGGAATGCATCCTGCGTAATGTCTTCGGCGTCTTCACGGTTTTGAGTAATATGCTGCGCGACCCGGAAGATCTGGCGCTCGTACTGACGGACCAGTTGCTCAAATGCTGCGGTATCCCCTTCTTTTGCGCGCGCTACGAGCGCTACGTCGGGGTGTACCTCTTCCGTGGCTGGGGATTGGATGGCGGGCATGAGTGAAAAGGTGCGGAAACAACGCTGAAATCGCCTCGTTACAGGAGCGCGCAGATCAGTATCTACAACATAGTAAATGTCGGTGGGTCAGAGAGCAAAGTTGTAGTGTTTGCGGGTCTTGGTTCCGTAGCTACTTAAAGCGGTTGCCGGAGAACAAAACCTGGGAGGTTTATGTTCTCCGGCGTTGCCGGACGTTGATGGCGCAGGGGGTTAGCCGCGGGCAAACTTGCGGCGGAGTGCGCCGGCCGCTCCGACGAGACCTGTGCCGAAGAGGATGAAGCTGCTTGGCTCGGGGGTCGCGGCCGCCGTGACATTGGTGAAGACGAAGTTGTCGTCGTTGTAGTCGAGGTCGGAGCCCGAGAGGGGTTTCAGGCCGGTGACTGGAAGATCTTCCATGCCGATGTAGGTACCAGCAGGAATTCCATTGAAACCGCCGGAGTAGGTGGCCGCGTAGGCGTGGTTGTAGCCGTCGTCATTGTAGTTGGCCGGTGAGGCGACGCCGAAGTAGTCGACGGAGCTGAAGTACTGGCCAGTCGAGACGTCGTCCAGGATGAAGACGAGCGAGTCGCCGGCTTTGACCGAGAGTGAGACGGACGAGCCGACGGCGGAGCTGTGGTTGTCGAGGGAGGGCGCGGTCATTGCGCCGGAGGTCTTGTCCCAGAGGATGATCTTGTCGTCGTTGCTCGCGTCGGAGGCGTAGAAGTAGGCTGTTACCTTGCCGGTTGCTGTGGCGGTGAAGACGTTGTCCGGGGCAAGTTGGCCGATGTTTCCGTAGGGGATTGCGTCGGCAAATAGATGAGATGAACCGAAGGCGAGAACAGCAGTGAAAAGAAGTGAGGTTAGGCGCATGAGAGTTCCTCTGGGTAAATCTGGTGACGGCTTTCTGGGGGAAGAGAAAGCAATCGCGAGACCAAAGATGCATCTGGTTGCATATCTGCACTTACCTGCATCTATTCGGCTGAAAATGGAAATTGTTTACCGCTACGGTGGAAAATAACTTTCAACTCGTCATCGTGGGAGGGATGTGGTCGATAGGACAATCATGAGGTCGAGCCGGGCGCATCTCATGGGATATCCGAAGTATCTGTAGTGGTTCGGGTTCGATTGGTGCTGCAAACGCGCAGCCGGGCAGCTTAGAGTGGAAGATGTGAGTTGGAGAGAATAAGGGAACAATGGTAACCATCGTGGGTAATGTTAGGCGGGCGATGGTTGTCGCCATTTTGATTGGGATCAGCATGTCGCCCGCGGGGGACGGCCTGTTCGCGCAGACGTCGACGACGACAGCGCCTGCGACGCATGCCAAAAAACCGGTGTCCAAAACTGGGACAACGTCTGCGGATGCTGGGAAGGCTGCGGGCACTAAGTCGAAGGCTTCGAGTGCGAAGGCAAAGAGCGGGGCGTCAAGTAAGACGACGACAAAGAAGGGCGCTGCGACTCGGAAGAAACATATCGTTTCGCGGAAGCCGACGGCGCAGACGATTCATTTGACCAGCGCGTTCAAGGCTTCGGAGCAGCTTCGTCCGATGGCCCAGCAATTGGCGTCGACGCGATCGCCGGCGGCTTATAGTGGCGTGCAGGCGTATGCGCGGCAGCATCCGGGGGAGGGGGCCGCTGCGGCGTACCTGGCACTGGGGCACGCGGCGACGCTCGACCACCGGTACGACGATGCGGTGCACAGCTTCCTGCTGGCGAATACGAGTGGCACGGCGTTGGACGACTATGCGGATTATCTGGGAGCGCAGGCGGCGGTGCAGGCGGGGCATGGCGCGGATGCGTATGGGCTGCTGGACAACTTCGCAGTACGGCATCCGGAGAGCATCTTCGACGCGAATGCTCCGGTTCTGTTGGCGAACGCTCATCTGCAACAGAACGACCCTCCGGGGGCGTTGAAGGTTCTGGTGCCGCTGGCTGATTCGGCGCAGGCATCGCATGTGGATTTTCGTTATGCGCTGGCCCGGGCTTATCAGATGTCCGGAGATACAACGCATGCGGCTTCCATTTATCGGAATTTATATGTCGGGTTTCCTCTGAGTGTGGAGGCGGGGCAGGCATCGTCGCAGTTGCAGGCGATGAATATGCCGCTGACGGCTGGAGAACGTAAGGTTCATGCCGATCAACTGTTCAATGCCAAGCGATACGCCGAGGCGGGGGAGGAGTATCACTCGATTGAACGGGATGGTTCGCTGAGTGCGGCGGACCATGATGCTCTGCTGATCTATGCGGCGGCCTGCGATATGAGGATGAAGCATATCAGCAGGCGAGAGGTGGAGAAGCTACCGGACACGAAAGATGACAGCGCGGCATTGAAGTTGTACCTGCTTGCGGAGTTGTCACGCACCGAGAATGATCAGACTGCGCATGATGCGCTGATTGCGCATATGGTGAGGGATTTTCCAACTAGCAGATGGCTGGAAGAGGCGTTGTATTCGGGCGGAAACATGTACCTGTTGAAGCACGATCCGCAACAGGCTACCTACCACTACGCTTTGCTGGTGAAGTTGTTTCCGAAGAGTACCTATGCGGCTTCGGCACACTGGCGCGCGGCATGGATGAACTATCGGCTGCATAACTATCCGGAAGCGGCGCGGTTAATGGATGAGCAGATTGAGATGTTTCCGGCGGGGATTGAGGCTCCGGGAGCTCTCTATTGGCGGGGGCGAATCTTCGAGGACGAGGAGAAGAACTTTGGGCAGGCGGTGAACTACTATCACGCGCTGACGGCCTCTTATGTGAACTCGTACTATGCGGGACTGGCGAGGCAACGGCTCAGTGTGCTGAAGACGCAGGCGACGGATGTTGCTCCTGCGGCGGCTTTGAGCTCGGTGCGTGTGCCGGTGATTCCGGAGTTGACTGGGGAGTTGCCGGAGAACGAGCCTCATCTGATCAAGGCGAGGCTGTTGGCGAATGCGGCGCTTAATGAGTACATCGGGCCGGAGATTCAGGCAAGCTCCACTTCGAGTGAGTGGGGGGCGCTGGCGCAGGCTGAGATCTACTCGTCCTATGGTGAGACGACAAGGGCGATTCAGTCGATGAAGCATAGCGGGATCTCCTTTTTTTCGATTCCGCTCGACCAGGTTCCGACGGTGTATTGGAAACTCTTGTTTCCGCAGCCGTATTGGGCGGATTTGACAGCGAATGCGCAGCAGAACGGACTGGATCCTTATCTAGTGGCGTCACTGATTCGGCAGGAGTCGGAGTTCAATGCCGGAGTTGTGAGTCATGCGAATGCGTGGGGGTTGATGCAGCTGCTGCCTTCGGTGGGGAAGGCTCAGGCGAAGAGGCAGAAGATGAAGGGCTTCAATGCGAATGAGCTGTTAAATCCTTCGGTGAATCTGGAGCTGGGAACAGCGAATCTGCGGCAGGTACTGGATAGATTTGGAGGGCAGGCTGAGTATGCTCTGGCGGCTTACAACGCAGGAGATGTGCCGGTGCGGCAGTGGCAGGCAATTGGGGATTACAAAGATATTCCGGAGTTTGTAGAGTCGATTCCATACACCGAGACAAGGGAGTATGTGCAGGCGATTCTGCGGAACCGTGAGATCTATCATGCTTTGTATGCGACGCCTTAGAAGAGAACCTTGCTCGCATCTTGTGTGTGCAAAATGTGGGATTGACAGAGACGGGAAATCCGTTATTCTTTGCACCAGAAGTAGTGCATGGGCGACCAGGCACAAAGTCATCCAGGAGGTCTCTTCCGCAGCCTAAGTGATCAGCATTGGCGCTAGAACGTGAGTGAATGCAGACAACCGTTGGAAGAAGAGGCAAGCATGGTAGCGGAACTAAATCTTCTTGAAGTGTGGATCCCGGAGCAGATGCAGCCGGGTACGTTGTTTCTGCTGGAGCAGGCGGGTGACTTGGGGAAGGCGGATAACCCTTACTGGGCGGTGCTTGCGTGCCCGTCGTGCGGCTCGCTGGGATTGATTACGAGACAACAGTGTGCTGGGCTCGAGGCTATGATCTGCGGGGCTTCGGATTGCTCAGCAGAGTATTTTCTTGAAGATCAGACAATTCGGTATCGACTGGCGAACTGACGTTTTGGCAGCGATCGTGATTGTGCAGTGATCGTTGAGGTCATTCGTGTCTCAGAGCTACGACGGGGTCCATGCGTGAGGCGCGCACTGCGGGGAGAAGCCCGGAGATGACGCCGACTGCAGCGAGGATGGCGAACGAGACGAGCATGATGGTGGGTGATGCGCGAAGGATGATGTCGCCTTCGTGGTTGGCGGTCTTGTAGATGTCGGAGTAAAGCGGCATCGGTGGGATGAGATACGCGACGATAACGGCTACAACCATCCCGATGATGCCTGCGAGAAAGGTCAGGGTCAGGCTCTCGAGTAGAAACTGCGTGAGGATGTCTTTGCGGCGGGCCCCGAGTGCTTTCAGGAGGCCGATCTCGCGTGTGCGCTCGGTGACTGAGACAAGCATGATGTTCATGACGCCGACACCGCCGACGCCGAGCGTCATGGCACCGATGATGCCGAGAAGAAGATCGAGCGCGGTGCTGAACTGCATGATCTCGGCCGAGTCGGCTACTGTATCCCAGGTGGGGACGGCTTTGTCGTCCTTGGGATCGAAGTGGTGTCGCTGGGCAAGAACGGCGCGTACGGCTTGCAGGGCCTTGAGGTGGAGTTCAGGCGCGCTGGGTTGGAAGACGATGCTTCCTGGGTCGCGTTCGTTGCGGAGAAGGCGCATCATGTCGAATGGCACGAAGGCGTTCTCGTTGTCGGGGCCGTTGTTGGAGGAGTCCTGAATTTTATTTTTGAGGACGCCTATGACTTGAAAGACGTGGCCTTCAATCTCGACGGACTCGCCGACGGGGGGGTAACCGTTGAAGAGTTTTTGGGCGGCGTGTGGCCCGAAGATGACGACCTGGCGATGATCGGTGAAGTCGGCAGCTTCGAAGTAGCGGCCTTGATCGATGTTGAGTCTGCGCATGCCGCCGTACGGGAAGTCGATGGCTTTGCTCTGGATGTTGACGACTTTCGGGCCGTATTTGAAGCTGAAGCCGTCGTCGGTCTCGGAGCTGACGGCTTTGAGGAAGGGAACTGCTTCGCGTACGGCTTCTGTATCGCCGTCGAGGAACTTTACTTTTTTGCCGGATCGCTCGCCGCCGGCCTGCATGCTGGTTTGGCCTCCCCATATCATGATGACGTTGTCACCAAGGCCCATGAAGCCGTTGAGCACGCCTTCGCCGAGGCTCTTGCCGTAGCTGAGCAGAAGGACTACCGTTACGAGTCCCCAGATGATGCCGAGCATGGTGAGACCCGAGCGGAGGCGATTGCGGAGGAGTGAGTCGAAGCTTTGGCGAATGATTTCACGCAGGTTCATCTCTACTCTGTCCTCAGGCATTCCATAGGACTAAGGTTGGCGGCACGCAATGCGGGATACATTCCTGCGAAGACGGTGATGGCTGCAAGAGTGGTGAGCGATGCAGCAATGGCCAACGGAGAGATTACTGGGTGCGGAACGAAGTCAGGCAGTGGGATGTACCGCATCACGATGCAGACGCCAACTCCTAGCGCCAAGCCCGCGAACCCGCTTACCAGTGTGATGATTGAGGACTCGACAAGGAATTGGCGTTTTATATCGATAGCGGTGGCACCGAGCGCTTTTCGAACGCCGATTTCGCGGGTGCGTTCGGTGACTGCGACCAACATGATGTTCATGACGCCGATGCCTCCGAGAGCGAGGGTGAGGAGAGCTACTGCTCCGAAGAAGAAGGTCATGACGCTGAAGATGCGCTCGGTGAACTTCGAGCCTTCAAGGGTATCCCAAACCCAGAGGGCTTCTTTGTCATCGGGATTATAGTGATGGCGCTCGGCTATGATTCTGGAGACTTGGGCTAGTGCTTTTTCGTGCAGCTCGGGCGATATAGGTTGGACTACGATGTTGTTGACGTATCCTCGGATGACTCCGGGACCTTCGGTGGGTGGGAAGTCGCGGGCCATGGCGGAGTACGTGGTGAAGAGTTGCGTGTTGTCGGGACCGCTGCCGTAACTGCCATTTTGTTTCTTTTTCGCGAGGACTCCGACGACGGTGTACTGGTAGCCGCTTACCATCAGTGGTTGTCCGATGACTGCTTTACCGGGGAAGAGCTGCCGGTTTGCTTCAGCGCCGAGGAGGATGACGCGCGCTCCTTCGGCTTCGTCCTGATCGGTCATGAGGCGTCCCTGCTCGACGGCGAGCGAACGGAATTGCTGATACTGCGGCCATACTCCGCGAACTGCACGGTTAGCTGCGTTCCACTGGCTGACTTCGGAGACGCTGCGGCGCAGTTCGGGGCTTACCGTTTTGACCAGCGAGGCCTGTTGCTGGATGGCGATGGCGTCATCGATGGTGAGGTAGATGTCGCGGCCGGCCGCGTATCCTCCGGCCTGGGCTCCAGTCTTTCCTCCGAAGATGATGGCGATGTCGGTCCCGATGGTCCGGAGGTGCTCTTTCTGATCGACGTTAAACCCGATGCCGAGGCCGACGAGAAGGATCACCGAAGTGATTCCCCAGGCGATGCCGAACATCGTCAGGAAGCTGCGGAGTTTAGTGTCCCAGAGGGCAGACAGCGTTTGTATCAGAATTTCCTGGAGAGGCATAGCTGGAGATCGACCCCGGAATAAAATGCGAGCTTCGTTCGGAAGATACGTAGAAATGCTCGCAGATGTTCCTTTGCAGGGGGAGTTTTGAAGAATGCGTTAAGATGGTGCAGGCGGGTGTAATCTCGCGCGAGCCCGGATGGTGAAATCGGCAGACACAGCGGACTTAAAATTCGCAGAGAGCAATCTCGTGGGGGTTCAAGTCCCCCTCCGGGCACCAATCAAATCAGTAACTTACGGCATCAGTGAACTGTAGTCGAAGCTCGTGGGGCTACAGTTGGGACTACAGTTGGCGACTCTGCACCCAAGAGTCGCTGCATGACGTTGCTCGCCTCGTTACGCTGCCCCGCGACGACGTGAGCATAGAACTCAGCAGTGATCTGAGCGCTCGAATGCCCGAGCATCTCTTGAATCATCGAGAGATTGACTCCGTTCGCGTGCAGCAGCGTCGCAGCAGTGTGACGCAGATCGTGAAAGCGAACGTGGCGAATCTTCGCAACGCGAAGAGCTTCGTCGTGATCTGTGTTGATTCTTTCAGGCGCAACCGCAGCACCGTCGCGAGACGTGAAGACGAAGCCGGTGTCTTGCCATTTCTTTCCAGCGTTGAGTCGCTCTTGCTCTTGAATCACTCGACGACGTTCGAGCGCTGCGACGCAGAACGATGGCAGCGCAATCTTTCGACGTGAGCTTTTCGTCTTGACGTCGAGGAGCTTGACGCCCTCTCCTTTCACGCGTGATCGACTCTGCGTGACGTTGAGCTGAGCTGCGGTGTGCTCTTCATTGAGCCACGTGACATTCTCATCCCACTTGAGAGCGATGACTTCGCCCTTGCGCAGACCGACACCAAGAGCGAGCACAGCAGTCGCCTCATAGCGGTCTCCGACTCGCGTCTTCATGTAGTCAATCGCCTCTTGAGCTGTCAGAGGAGACGCGTCATATTTGATCTGCTTTGGCGGCGTCGCACCTCTCGCTGGATTGGTCGAGATGAGACCCCACTTCACTGCCGTCGAGAGCGCTGTTCTCAGCGTCGCGTGAGCACGCTTGATCGATGTCGGACTGAGACGCTCAATCGTCGGCTTCTCTCTGCCGTGACCACTCTGCGCGTGTCGCTTCGTCGGCGACAGCTCGCTCATTTTTTTCATCCACTCTTGAATCGTTGGAACATTCAACTGATCGAGCTGCATCGCGCCGAGCATCGGGACGATATACATGCGACTCGTCTGCTCATACCCGCGATAAGAGTTGGGCGACTTGTTGGGCTTCACCTGAACGTCGAGCCATCGCGCTATGTGTTGACTAACGGTCAATCGTTTTGAATTGCTCGACGTGCCGAGCGAGATATTCTTCACCGCGTCTTTGATCGCTTCGACAACCTCGTCGCGTCGTTGTCGCTTGAAGAACACTCTGATCGCCTTGCCGCTCGGGTCGTGACCGAGCATGACTGCGCCAATCCAGCCCTTACCATCGGCTCGTTTACGGATACTTCCCTCTCTGTTCCCTCGTCGCTTGCTCATTTTTGTTGTTTCCTCCGCTGCTACGACGCGAATTATATTGCTCCGCGTAAGTGCTCTCTTTTCAACTCGCAAATCTGCACAACGCGCAACGTGTAATAAGTTGTTGATTACAAACGACTTGACACGCAATGACGAGAAGGCTATCACGTGAATAGCGAGGTACGCAATGAATGCAAAAGCACAGACTGAGGCAGAGACCGTCACCATTCGAGAGCTTCACGAGAAGCTCGGCGTCCAAGCTATTTCTCGCGGTGCCATCTACGAAGCCATCAAGCGCGGGGAGATTCCGCACGTCCGATTGGGAGGTCGAATCCTGATTTTGAGGAGCTGGGTGTCGACCGTGCTCGGCAACAAAAAGTAAGAGGCCGAGCGGCTCGACGCTCGACCCCTTTTTTAGCACGGAGAAACCAATGGATGCGATTACCGTACCACACGGTGCCTTCTCATGAAGCGTGAGGCACCTTCCAATTCGAAGATGAAACGGCTGTGCCGTCTGCTCGACTTGCCGCTCTATCAGGCAGTCGGGCTGTTAGAACTGCTCTGGCACACAGCCGCAAAAGAGACGCCCCGAGGCGACATCGGCAAGCTGTCGAACGAAAGCATTGCGATGTCGGTCGACTATCGCGGCAACGAGGATGTTCTGATCGACGGTCTCGTAAAAACGGGTTGGCTTGACCGAAGTGTCACTCACAGACTCTTGATTCACGACTGGCACGAACATGCCGACGAGGCTGTAAAAAAGAAGCTCACCCGATCCGGTCGCACCTTCATCGTTGAAGGTCGTGTCGAGACAAACAGTCCAAATGTCGAGACAAACAGTCGAAATGGCAGCCTTCCGCGCGCGGGCGCGGGACCAGAGCCAGAGCCAGAGCCAGAGCCAGAGCCAGAGCCAAATACAAAAACAAACTCTCTTGTGCCTTCGGCACTGTCGACGCAAATCGTCGACGAGACACCGCTCATTTTGAAATCACCTGAGAAGCGAAAGCTAACACCCGACGACTATGTAAACTTCTGGAACCAAGAGCGCGGCACGCTCGCAAAGGTGATTCTCCCCATCAGCAAAAGTCGCAAGGCAAAACTTAAGACACGAATCAGTAGTGGTCTGACGCCGACGAAGTTCAAAGAAGCTATCGAGAAAATTCACACGACGCCTTATTGTCTGGGCGACAACAACAACGGGTGGCGCGTCAACTTCGACTTTCTCATCGAGAATGACGACAACATTGACAAGATCCTCGGCGGCAACTACGACCGCCCATCGAAGAAACCGACTGTGGCTCGTGAGTTCATGAAACCGTTCTCGGCGGTGGCGCGATGAATCTGCAACTCGAAGACAAGGATAACTAACAATGACTGATCAACCCGTCTTACTTGCGCTCACCGAGCTGAAGCCTCACCCAAACAATCCCCGCGTGGTCAAGCGTGATGACGTGATTGACGCCATTGCTAAACAGCTTCAGGCTGGCGGTTTCGATACTCGTCATGCGATCACAGTGCGTCCCGTGAATGGTCACTACCAGATCGTGAGCGGTCACAACAGAACGGAAGCGGCTGGTCTGGCTGGGTTTCAATCGATACCTGCATGGGTCAGAGATATGGATGATGAAGCCGCGTTTATGGAGTTGATTCTCTCGAACGCGCAAGGCGAGTTGTCACCGTTAGAACGTGGCATTCATGCACTTGGCGCGACAGAGAAAGGAAAGCACAACGGTCGCAGCATCTCGGCTTACGCGGAACAGGTCGGCAGGCCAGAGAAGTCAGTCAACAATGAGGTGCTGGCAGCTCGTGTCGCAAGTTCGCCATTGATGGCGAAGTTAGCTGAGTTGACGGATAAATGCACTCATCTGTCAACGATTCACGCTGCACCTGAAACATGCTGGCCACCGCTGGTGAAACGAATGATCGGAGAATCGTGGACAGTTGCGCAGACCTCTGAAGCTGTCGCCGCCGTCCGCAGCCTGAAGGCACCACGAGGCTACGAAAAGTTGTTCCCGCTGGCGACGCTTCAGACGATGCTGGCGGAAGGTGAAAACATCGACGAGATAACGACGAAGCTGATTCGCACCATCGAACGATGCCGCGCCGATCTGCGTGACGGCTTCGCAGGTAAAGACTACCTCGCACAGTTCGAGAGCTGGCTCGCTGAGCATGGGCCGTGGGATTCGGTCGCTGTCTACGCTCATCGTGAGGAGTTGCTCAGCGCTCAGACGAAGGCGCAACAGGAGGCAGAGCATAAGGCCAGCAAGTTGAAGCGAGCCGTCACTCTCGCCGAGTGGAACTCTCTGAGCAAGTCAGAGCAGAAGCTTCTGCTCAACACGCGCAACGATAAAGCGAAGTTGAATAAGCAGGACGGCACTTCGATAGAGTGGGCGCGGTGGAGTTGGAACCCGATTACCGGGTGTCTTCACAATTGCCCGTACTGTTATGCGCGAGACATCGCTGAACGCTTCTACACGCAGAAGTTTGAGCCGTCCATCGTGCCGACTGCGTTGTCTGCGCCTTTGAACGGAGTGCCACCGAAAGAAGCCGCAATCGATCTCGGTTGGAAAAACATCTTCACCTGCTCGATGGCAGACCTGTTCGGCAATTGGGTTCCGTCTGAGTGGATTGAGACTGTGTTCTCGATCATGCGTGAGACTCCTGAGTGGAACTTTCTGCTACTCACAAAGTTTCCGCAGCGACTTAAAGAGTTCACGTTTCCTGAGAACGCTTGGCCGGGAACGAGTATCGACTTGCAGGCTCGTGTACCAGCAGCCGAGAAAGCCATGCGCGAGGCCGATGCCACAGTGAAGTGGGTTTCGATAGAACCGTTCATCGAGCCGATAACGCTCGACTTCAGCATCTTTCAGTGGGTCGTGATCGGCGGTGCCAGCTCTTCGTCACAGACGCCAGAGTGGAAGCCGCCGCGTAAGTGGGTGCTCGACATGACGAGTCAGGCGATGACTGCTGGCTGTGCTGTCTATCACAAAGACAATTTGAATCTGGCGCGACTTCGAGATTATCCGGGCTTCGCAGAGTCTGAGCCAGCCGTAGCTCCATCCCCGTTCCACTACCTGAAAGCCAGAGTCGTAGAGGTAGCATCAACACAGCCATAACGAAGACGCGACGGAGGTGGACTGCGATGAAGACCGCAGAACAGATCATGGCAAGCCTGTTCGATGAGTTGAGACAGGATGCGCGATCACCAGAAAACTTGGAGCGACTCGTGACCATGCAGAGATGTTGGGACGTCGTGCGCGAGCGTCGTGAGCGGCTTCAGTTGAAGATCTTGATGTTGCAAGAGGAGTTGCGTGTCGAGGATGAGAAGTTCGCCATCGAGTTCGACGACTTGGCTTGACTGGGTAGCAACACGCAAGGAGCGCACTCAATGAAACGACAAGCGGAACCGTTTGAAGTGCAGATCGACAAGATGATCGACCTACTCTGCGAAGGTGACTTCACAGAGGAAGGCAAGGTCCGCGTCGCAGAACTGCGCGAGTCGTGGGCGAAGGCACGAGCGATGATCGTCGCCCAAGAGCTGAGAGAGATGATGCTGGCTGAAGCGAGGCGTCTCTATGCTGACAACGATGTCGACCGCACCTAGAGCCACTGAGCGTTGCCACTGCGTACGCCACGAGGAAAGCGATACGCACAGCTCGCAACGCTGGAGGGGGTAGCGTATAGACGAATCTCTACAGCCTCCGACCCGAGACCACGCGTAAGTCGTCCATACGATTTCGCAGGTTTTGAAGTTTTTTGTGAACATGCGGCAACCCTAACGACTTTTTACCAGAGGAGAAAACCATCATGGCCGACGAAACAGTGAGCATCGAACTAACCGACGAAATGAAAATTGAACTTGGCGACACACTCTCAAGCTTAATTACCGGCCAAGCGAAGTTGCAACGGCTCTTCGCACTCGCCGACGCCAAGATCGCGCAGCAGGACGTGACCATCGCAGAGCAAAACGTCAGGATTGCCGTGCTGACGAAGTTGGTCGAAAGCCACCAAGCGGAACTTGAGATTTTGAGAATGCGCCAGCAAGGCGGCGGCATCGTGCAATGAGAACAAACGTTCTGCGATGGAACCGGCTGAAGCGACGCGCCGCCGCTCTGAAGGTCGATGTTCAAACCCTCATCCGGCTCGACGCAGCACAGCAGCGCGAGACCTCACCAGCAACCGACGACGGGCAGCGGGACGATATTGTTCCTGCTGCTCCCGAAGTAAGTGCATAATGGCCTTAGACACTCCCGCTCGGATTCGAGCAGCGCAGCACGGCACTCGGGATTCCACCGGCACGGAGCAGGCTACGCAGGCAGCCATTGGCGCTTGCAAAAAACCGAACAGCCAGAGGCCAACGGCCCCTGATAGGAGTGTCTCCAAATGGAAATTGAAATGAAAAGTGTCCTCGACGGCATCAAAGGATCCGTCGAATCCATCGTCTCGCAGCAGAAAACATTGAGCGAGCAGCAGAAATCAATGAGCGCGCAGCAACGCCAGCAGCAGGTCCAGCTCGACGCCATCGACCTCAGCCTGACCCCCCGGATCGGCTCCGACTTCAGCAGTGAAGACCTTCTGCAAAAGGCTCTCGATGAGTCCGACGAGCTGAAGAGAGTTGTATCGAACGGCAAGGGTCGCGCCGTCATTCGCCTGGGCGACCTGAATCAGATCCCGATGCAGCGCAAACTTCTTACGACCGTCGGCATGACCGGCACGCCGGGAGTTCTCCAGCCGCAGCTCGTCGGCGGGATCGTGCCGATTGCGCAGCGGCGATTGTTCCTTCGTGACCTTCTCTATCGGGGCAACAAGACCACGACCAATCAGGTGTACTTCATCAAGGAAGCGACCTTCGTGAACGCCGCGAGTCCGCAAGCTGGTGAAGGTTCGCTGAAGGCTGAGACGACCGCCACCTACACGACCGTGAGTCTTCCAGTACAGACCCTCTCGCACTGGCTTGGAATGTCTCGTCAGGCGCTAGACGATGCTCCAGCACTTGCAGATTTTATTAAGGCGAAGCTTCTGTTTGGGCTACGTTATCGTGAGGAGTTGCAGATTTTGGCCGGGGACTCTACAGGCAACAACCTCTTCGGCCTTATTCCGCAGGCGGCAGTGTTCAACACCGGACTGCTCACCAGCTCATGGACTCGACTGGATATTTTGCGCCGTGCTCTGGAGCAGGTTGAACTCGCCGATGAGACTCCCGCTGGCTTCTTCTGTCTCAACCCTAGCGACGTGGCAAATATTGAACTCATTAAGTCCACACTAGGCGAGTACATCGTCGGTTCCCCGGGGGGCACCGCATCCGCGTTGACGCTCTGGGGCAAGCCAGTCATCAGCACAACGGCGATGGTAGCGGGAACCTTCCTTGCAGGTAGTAGTGAGTCGGCTGAGTTGATCGATCGTCTCGACGCTACAGTCGAATTGAGTTTCGAGGATCGCGACAACTTCGTGCGCAACGCCGTCACTCTGCTTTGCGAAGAAAGAACCGTGCTGTGCACCTACAGGCCGAATGCGTTTGTCACGGGTTCTCTAACATCGAGTCCGATTTCGTAAAGGAGAACCGATGGACACTCTCGACTTCTCTTGGCGCATCAAGGGCGGCGTATCTGACGAAGGCAGTTTTGTCGGCATCGCGTCTCCATATGGTGATCCGCCAGATTATCAAAATGACGTGGTCCAAAAAGGTGCCTTCGCTCAGTCGATCCGGCAGCAGCCGCCGCAGGGATATCCGTTACTTTGGTGCCACGATTCCCGATCACCCCTCGGAGTCGCTCATATTGAAGATAGCGGTCCTGGCCTTGCTGTGAAGGGGCAACTGTTCTTAGAAGTGGAGGCTGCTAGGGACGCTCTGGTTCTAATTAAGGGCGGCGCTTGTCGTGGCATTTCAATCGGCTTCCTTCAACCCAAGGGCGACAAGGTTGAATATCGCAACGACGGAGTGAGGGTGCTCAAGGAAGTTCACCTGTTAGAGCTATCCTGTGTCCCGGTGCCCGCCGCGCCGAGAGCACAGATCACTTCCATTAAGACACTCGGCGACGTGCAGCATGTATTGAGGACCATCCATGATGCGACGGAACCGGAAGTGGCCTCAGCCTTACACGGTATCGATATCGAGTTGAAACGGCTTCTGAAGAAAGACGCCGATTGCGCTTGCTCTTGCGATGATTGCGTCGCTGGCAACTGCGAAGACTGCTCCGATGAGTGCGCCGAGTGTGTCGACTGCGAAGGATGTGTCGCGGCGAGATCCGACGCCGCCGACCTGAATGATTTAAAAACTTTCGCGATGGAGTTGAAAAAGCTAGTCGTCGTCTAGGGTGAGCCGATGCGTCTACCGTCACGCTCTTGTTCCACCGGATGCGGTCGCGTCGCTGTGAGTGGCTCGCGTTGCAGTCAGTGTCAGACGGAGCGCAAGCAACGACCGGAGAGACAGTCAGCGCATCGTCGTGGTTACGACAAGGTTCACAACAGTCTTCGCGTTCAGTGCTTTCAGCGTGACGGCTGGCGCTGCGTCGACTGTGGCTGGGAGCCAGCAATCGTGAAGGACAGTCGCGAGTACGGTCTCGACGAACCACCGGTCGCCGTTATCCTCGATGAGCTGCGGCGCAACCATCAACGCGGAGAGACGCACCTGCACGGCGACCACGACGCTCCGATTGAAGAGCGGCCTGATCTGAGACACGACCTCGACAACTATCGAACCCGCTGCAATCGATGTCACTCGAAGAAAACGATGCGCGAAAACCTACATTGAAAAGCTGAGCGTCTAGGCGCATACTCACGGCGAGAGTGAGAGTGCGAGAGGGCAGAGCGGTTTACGGACTGACACCGTAGGCCGCTTTTCTATGTTTGCGACCTGATCGCCCTGTCTGCAACCTCGCCAACCACAGTCGTTATGGTTTAATGGCTCGAATGAGTGACACACACTGCACGACAGAAGCTTACTTTCAGACCTCCGACCACGAAGATGGCACGTTTTCGATATGGGCCCACGATCCCACGGGAAAAAAACTAAGCCTCGGAAACTGCCACAACATTTTGTTGATGCTCGATCTTCATCCTTCGACATCCGTCGCCGATGCTGATGCGCTATCCACTCTGCTGCGCAAACACGTAAAGTCAATTCGGCTTCAGTCGATGTAAATCACCTCGATAAACTGCAATAATCGCCTCGCTCGACAATTGCTACCGTTTGAATTATCAAAGCAGCTATCACTGAGGTTTCGGAGTCAGTATAGGTATCCACTTATTGCCTTTAAATTCTGGATCGAACTGTCCGAATTTGGGTAGGGGCTGGTCGTCTGCGAAAGCCCTGCCATCGTGCTCTGAAAGAGACGTAATGATCTCTTTGTCGCTGCCATCCGGGAAATAAGATACGCTGACGGGTTTTTGTTTTAGGGTGTCTGGCGGATCTCCCCACCGAAAAATTATGAGATTGTGAATGATGTTGTATGTGTCTGGTAACTGAAGGAATATATTCCACTGCAACTGCACTGTCCCGGGAATCGGGGCACTCGGAAGCAGTAAGTACACGAGGGTCAGACCCTTACCCTCCGCAGGAGGCAAAACAACCGACTTCGTTTTAATGAATTGATCGAAATAGAAAAGCTCGGTCGTATGAGAGCTGAAAATCTGCTTCGCAAATTCCTCGGAGTTAGAAAGAACCTTCTGTTGAGCGGCGATCGCTTCAGTGGCATTACTCAGTTGGGTGCGCATTGTCTGGAACTCAGGCTGTAGTTGTTCCGCCGCGGCCAACTCCGCTCGCGAGCTTGCAACCTCCTTCTTGACTGCGAGAGCTTCACTAGCAAGCTCCGATTTTGTGTGAGTTGCAGTCGCTTGTAATTCACCGGACAGCTGCGACGCATTTTGCGCAGCGCTCTGGCTCGCCTCGGTTGCATTTTTCGACGTCCTTCTTATCTCACTAATCGACTCTGTCGAGGTAGCGCTGATCTGTTTGCTTGCTGTGCTTGCGCTGTCTGCTACGGATTCTTTTGCTTTCTCTACGCCGGAGCGCCAATCAGAAACTTGCCAGAAAATTCCACCGCCCACAATGGCGAGGAGCACCGCGGCTATGCCTCCAGCAATTTTGACCCATCCCCACGCGCGTTCGAACACCTTGATTGCGCTCTCAGTTTCGAGGATGTCGCGGTCACGAACCACCTTGGCGACCTCCACACCGACAGTTCCGGCGATAAATTCCTTCAATCCCAGCGGCGAACCGCAATGGCCGCAATAAGTCTGAGTGAGGGCGTTAGAGCACCCACACTGAAAGCAAGTCTTTCCTGAGTCGTCCGTGCTAGGTAGATTTGTCACGTGGCGGAATCTTACCAAATCCCTGAAAGCGAAGAAGTTCAGTAGATTTCTTTATGTTGTTGGGGACCCTCATCGACGAAGGCTCAGGGATGCTCGCCAACTCGTCTGGCAGCGTCTAGGTGCTCTCGCCGAGCTTCCCGACGTGGGAATGAGTCGCGAGAGCGTCCTGAGAGCACACACCGGGCTACAGTTGGGGCTACAGTCACGACGGAACAGAAGGAGAAAACGGAAAATCTGCACGAGCTGAAGGCGCTAATTAACCTTACGACGCGCAACGTGCAAATCTCTATGAATGAGTGATTTGCAGCATATGTGACACAAAAAAAAGAACTAGCAACCGAAGTCGCTAGTTCATCGTTTTTTCGCTCAGTAGCAAACTTAAAATCCGCAGACCCTTATCAGGTCGTGGGGGTTCAAGTCCCCCTCCGGGCACCACTAAATATTTTGTTCTAAATGGGTTTCAACTGAATTTGAACGTCCGGGCAGGAGAATGAAACGCTGAAGCTCATGACCTAGCCATTCGCTTCTCGGGTAAGGATCAGGCTCTACATTGCCGTATATCAGGGTAGTAGCGGGAACATCGGAGAGACGTATCGGATCGCGTTGGACCGTGATGTTTGCACCCGGCTCATTCGAGCAGGACATTGTCCTGCTATAGCAAACTATGCAAGTAAGTGGATCGTTCGAGAAGAAGATCAGTGGTAATATCTCTCCCAGAAAAGTTATTTCCCACCTGCGTGATGACTATGCGGTCAGTCTATGTTGCTGAATCTTGTAGAGCAGTGTGCGGTAGCTGATATTCAGGTTCACTGCAGCTCTTCTCCGATTCCATCCCGACGCTGACAACGCTTCCTGGAGAATCCGGATCTCTGTCTCATTTTTGACTTCATTTACTGCGCCTTTCATGCCCAAAGAAGCAGGCGGTCTGTTTATCGCAACCTCCACATGAGTGTCTTCTATAGAAGCGGGTACTTTGGACCGAGTCTTGGTCCGTAAATCATTGTAGGCAGATTCCTCGTCTCGCAAAATGAGAGTGCGAGTGACGAAGTTGCGTAGCTCACGAAGATTCCCTGGCCAGTGATATTCCTGGGCAGCTTCAATGATTCGATCGGAAACTATGAACGGCTGCCCGAATTCCGTTGCCCCTCTGTTAAACATCTCTTTCATAAGGAGAGGAATTTCTTCGCGGCGTTCACGGAGTGACGGAACGGTTATAGTTAGGGTATTGAGGCGGTAGTAAAGATCTTCGCGAAAGCGTTTCTCGGCGATTGCGCTCGGCATATCGATATTGGTGGCTGCGAGGACGCGGACATCTACCCGAGAGGAAGCGCGCGCTCCTAAGCGGCAAAACGACCCGTCCTGTAGGACATGAAGTAATTTGGCTTGCATTTGCGGGCTCATTTCGCCGATTTCGTCCAAGAGTAGAGTTCCCTTGTTCGCCAGTTCGAACATGCCTGGCTTGGACTTTGTTGCGCCCGTAAAGGCGCCGGCTTCATAACCGAAAAGTTCACTTTCCAATAACTCGGAGGGGAGCGCAGCGCAGTTGATATTGAGCAGTTTCTTTTCTGAGTTCGCATGGTACTTATGCAGCAGCATAGCGACGATTTCTTTGCCGACCCCACTTTCACCAAGAATGAGTACGGGAATGTCGACCGGTGCAAGCACCCGGACGTCAGAGTAAAGCTGCATCATGATTGGCGACGCCGCTAAGAAGAACCGATTGTTGTCCAGTTCTTCCATATGGTATTTGGCAGCCTTCCCGAAGCTACTGATCAGGGAACTGGTTGGCACTGCCGGTTCGCTATGGGATCGGACAACTAGCTTTGCGAGGTCATGCCTCATGAGAGGCATGTTTATTACAGTGCGTATGTTCCATTTTGTGGCATAGCTTGTCCACGAAGTGTCTCCCACCTCGGATAGTATGCCGAGCCTCTCGCTGTCGACGTTTTGCAGAAGCATCGGAGCAAAGAGGCTGTCTTTTGGGTCATTCTTCGCCGCGTGAATCAGGAGGAAATTCGCAACCAATCCTCTGTCCAAGAGGTGGAGCGCCTCCAAAGGAGAGCTCACACAGGTAGCCTTATACCCCTCAGATTCAAGCGAACTGTGAATCCGGTGACAAACGCCATCGTCTTTACTAATTGCTAAAATGTTCACGGTATCGATCATGAGAAACCTCAACGCAGAATGGAAATCAGTAGGCAGGCCCAGAACTGGCCGAGAAATGGACTGTGAGGATATGACAGCCAGTATCCGCTCTTCCATATGCACGGCGAGCAAAGCAAATCCTTTAGAGTACCGAGGGAACCATTTGCAGAATCTACATTTCGCGGACAAGGCCATTTGGCGATTGACAGTTCAACTAGTGAAAAATATTGCAATAAAATGGTAGTAAATTATCTCGCTTCTTCCTGGCTGTAATTCCCGGGTGGTTACCTGACTTGATCAGAGATCAAGCTCAAATTCCAACCCAAGGCTCCTGAAGTGCCCAGAATTTATCGGTATCCCACCATACTGTCAAACAAAAAAATAGGAACGAAATTTCACACTTCTTTGCATTACGGGTGTCGGTTGGCCTAAGCTGTTGAGGCTAAACAGATAGCTATGTAGTGTACAGTCAATAATTTGCATACAGCGGGATGAGAATGACAGAAATTTATCAAAAAACGGCAAAAAGCAAGCTGGTTACAGCTTGCTCTTAGGTAACCATTAGGATTATTAGTCCGAAGATTGAACAGATGGATCTCACCTGATTTCGGCCCATGTGAAAATGGATGTTGACCCGAGCCCTCGAGAATATTTAGGCTTGGGCAGTAAAAATCTCCGGTCCGCCCTTCATGGATGGCTCGCTCGGAATCCATTTTCGAATTGCTTTGATCAAAGTGAGAAAAACGCCATCGCTTCTTCAGTTGACGTCGCAATCATCGGTGCCGGTATCGTCGGCTTGGCGACAGGGCTTGAACTCACCAGTCGGTTTCCCGGCATTACCTTGGCCGTTCTTGAAAAAGAACCTATAGTTGCGGGTCATCAAACAAGTCACAACAGTGGAGTCATCCACTCTGGAATTTACTACAAGCCAGGAAGCCTGAAGGCAAAGCTGTGTGTGGAGGGTGGGGAAGCGCTTCAGCGCTTTTGCCAGGAAAACGCAGTTCCATACGAGATATGTGGCAAAGTGATTGTTGCTACCACAGAAAGCGAACTGCCGCGGCTTGATGAACTGTACAGGCGTGGTAGCGAAAATGGTTTAAAGGGCCTCCGGATGCTGACCGCAAGCGAGATTATTGAATTTGAACCGTACGCTGCGGGGGTTCGCGGGATTCATGTGCCGACCACCGGCATAGTCGACTATGCCAAAGTGGCTGAGAAGTATGGAGAGTTGATTACGTCCCGTGGCGGTGAGATTCATCTATCACACGAAGTTACTGCTCTAAAACGTTTATCTGGTATTTCAGTAATTGAGACCACACAGGGTGTAATCGAGGCAAAACTGGTAATAAATTGCGCAGGTCTCCAAAGTGATCGTGTCAGTCGCATGGTTCAAGCGAAGCTCGATCTGACGATTGTCCCATTTCGTGGCGAATATTATGAGATGACCCCTGATAAGCATCACTTTCTTAGGGGACTGCTCTATCCTGTGCCAGATCCTAGGTTTCCGTTCCTCGGGGTGCACTTCACCAGACGCATCGGAGGAGGGATCGAAGCGGGCCCCAATGCTGTATTGGCGATGAAACGTGAAGGTTACTTGAAGACTTCATTTGATCTCACTGATGTGTCTGAATACGCCAGATTTGGAGGTTTCTGGATCATGGTTGCAAATCACTGGAGAACCTCTTTAGGGGAGTACCGCCGTTCTTGGAGCAAAGCCGCCTTTGTACGGTCGCTACAACGGTTGATGCCTAAACTCGAGGAGGCGGACTTGCATGTGGGGCCGTCAGGTGTTAGGGCCCAGGCACTGAGTAGCAGCGGAAAACTCATCGATGATTTTTATTTTGCTGACACGGATGGCATGGTTCACGTGTGCAATGTCCCGTCGCCGGCGGCTACAGCGTCACTCGCAATAGGCAAGTACATCGTGGACAGAGTTGTCCGGCATCACGGAACTAACTTGAGCACTCCGCAGCGATCTCTGAACATCTGAATCTGGCCGACTACTAGTACCCAAGGCTTTGTGAAGGTGCTCGTTTTGGTGCAACTCAGATCTCGTTCTTCCCTTGGTCGTTAACTTTGTCATAAGCATGGCCAGTTTCCCAAAGCCAAAAAGTCAGCCCACTAATAGTCAATTGGTTTACTGCGCGCCCCTTTTGGAGTTGAGAAAATGAGTAGCCTGCTGGTGGCCAGATCAAATACAGAGCAACCCACTTCGTCCAATAATGCCCCTCCCAGATCGGATAGCCCGTGGACTCAGTAGCGATCACTGGAGCGGCCTTCACGATGGTTGGTGAAAGTTTCCCAGTTACGCTCGATCCTAATCAGACACTTGCGTCGCAATTGCAGTCAGATCCAACCGCTGCTGGAGCTGTAACTGGGCAACTTGCGATCATTACCAATTCGTTGAATGTCAGCACCGCTAAGGCGGCGCCGACCGCTACGGGTACTTCGGTCGGGCATGAGTCGATCTGAGCTACTACCTTTAGCTATTTGGTTATAAACGCTTTGTAGAAGATTTTTCGCCAAGGACCTGACAAATTTCTAGACGTCCGCTGCGAATCTTCGTAGTTGTACAAGCTTTTTGGCTATTAGGCCGATGCTGAATTCTCCGCGCCTTCCAGTCGCAGAACACGCCCTGCGTCACCAGAAAATACACTTTGCCTCGACGGATGTGACAGGGTTGTGCACAAAAAAGCAGTCCTCTGCACACTTCGAATGACAACTCGTCGGGAGTGACCGTTTAGATGAACAGGTCTCCGATCCAAAGCGTGGAGAATTCGAGCAAAGCCGCGATCTTGTTCGTCTACCTTCCGCTGAACCCTCCTGAGGTTGATAAACAAGTAGCGCAGGTCGATTCATGATCGACTATGTGACTGTGTAACTAATTTGGCTATTCGGCCAGAAGACTATCCCTCTTACTTATTGCTATCTATCTACTTGCGGCCATTCCGAAAATGCAATGATCGGGTCGCGCTCGCATGAAAATAAGGTTTCCAAAACAACGGAGAGCCAGCAACTGTCGCCCGATGTCATCGCCAAATCTTGCAGCGATTGCAGGCTGGATTAATGGGTATCAATGACTCTAACGTGCAGGGTCGTGTCAAATATTGCTCAAAAACTGTAAGAAATGTGCAGGATAGTGCGCACCCTACAGCGACTCGCCTAAAGGTTAGTAGCTAAATGCAATTCGGCACACAACGTGCACGGAAGGATGAGACTTTCTCGAGTTGCGTCAGAGCCGGCCACGCTCTGAGTCATGTGCGAGCGAAGAGGTTTGTCTAAAAACGATTCGTTAGGTTAGCGATGTGCGGAATGGGTAATAGGCTTGAAAAGCAATGCGAATGATTGAGTTTTCCAGAATGAAAACATCCGCCCAGGGGCGCTCGCCAAAGGTGTTTCTCGCTCAGGCACACAGTAGAGGAATCTATAAGTCGAATTCTGGTGGCAAGCCCCCAGGTAAGTGAGGCATTCATGTTCAACTCATTGCGGTCACTGTTAAGAAACGCCAAGGCAATACGCCTCGGAATGATATTATGTGCCTTCTTCGGCGTGGTGGGAAATGCACACTCGCAATGCACTAATCCAGCGAATGCAATCGTGGCCGAGAACTGCTTGACAGGAAATCCTGCAAGTGAATGGGACACAGGCCCCGGATCGGCCGGAGACCTGACGATTCAGGGTTTCGCCACCGATATAAGTGTCAATCAGGGATCCACGGTCTCCTTTAAGATAAACACTCCTGCCCGGGCGTATACGATAGATATTTACCGGATTGGTTACTACGGCGGTCTGGGCGCACGTAAGGTCGCTTCGATTACGCCGTCCACGACTCTGCCACAGACTCAGCCAGCTTGCTTGACCGATGCAAACACGGGTCTAACGGACTGCGGTAACTGGGCAGTATCCGCGTCGTGGCAGGTGCCTGCAACTGCCACTTCGGGCGTCTACTTTGCGCACCTCACTCGTACCGATACAGGCGGAGATAGCCATATAGTCTTCGTTGTGCGAAATGATTCGAGTCATTCAGCGATCCTGTATCAAACTTCCGACGAAACATGGCAGGCTTACAACTACTACGGCTCAGGCAGTCTCTATGGTGCGGCGGCACCGCAGTTTGATCTTACGAGTCGTGTCTTCAAAGTAAGCTATAACCGTCCATTTTTGACCAGGGGCTTCCAACAGGAGTCGGACACTTGGTTGTTCGGTCCCGAGTTTCCAATGATTCAATGGCTTGAGCAGAACGGGTACGACGTGACGTATTTCACTGCTGTGGACGGTGCGCGAAGTGGATCGCTTATCAAAAACCACAAGATTTGGATGGACTCCGGGCACGACGAGTACTGGTCCGCGGCTCGCCGCGCGAACGTCCAAGCTGCCCGGGATGCCGGTGTAAGTCTTGCTTTCTTCACGGGTAATGGAATGTTTTGGAAGACGCGCTGGGAAAATAGTATAGACGGCACGAATACTCCCAATCGAACTTTGGTCTGTTACAAGGAGACGCTCGCGTTCGCAAAGATAGATCCAAGCGATCCACCGACTTCGACAGGCACATGGAGAGATCCGACGTTTGGTCCACCTTCAGACGGGTACGAGCCAGAAAACGCTGTTACTGGAACTCTGTTCATGGTCAACGGCACTGGGGTAGATAACGAAGGCAATCTCACAATGAAGGTGCCTTCTGCCGACGGAAAGATGCGCTTCTGGCGTAATACAGCCGTTGCGAGCCTTGCTTCAAATGCAACTTATACTCTCCCAACTGGATCTCTCGGCTATGAATGGGATGAGGATGTAGACAACGGGTTTCGGCCCGCGGGCGCATTTCATCTTTCTACTTCGACCTACACGCTGACCACAGATCTTTTGTTGGATTACGGCGCAACCTATGGCGCCGGATCGGCAACGCACCACATGATGCTATATCGAGCTCCCAGCGGTTCTCTCGTTTTTAACTCTGGAACAATCAATTGGTCCTGGGGACTCAATAGCAACCATGATAATGCGTTTAATTACCAAAATCCGAACCCTGATCCGAATATGCAACAGGCTACGGTAAACCTGTTTGCGGATATGGGAGTTCAACCTACGACTTTGCAGCCCGGGATCGGTCCAGCCACCGCTTCAACCGACACGACCCCTCCCACATCTACGATCACTTTTCCGACGGCTGGTTCGACGATCAATACAGGCAGCAGCGTTACGGTAACCGGAACGGCAAGCGACTCCGGAGGAGTTGTAGCGGGCGTTGAGTTTTCGTCGGATGGCGGTACTACTTGGCATCCAGCCACGGGCCGGGGTACCTGGAGCTACACGTGGACCCCGTCCGTTATAGGCTCATCGACGACGCTCCTAAGCCGTGCCGTTGACGACAGTGCAAACCTGGAGATACCTAGTAACGGAATCACAGTCAATGTTCAGCCTCAGACATGTCCTTGCGACATCTGGAGTTCCCCGAGCACTCCAACGACTGCCGACAGCGGAGATTCTAACGCAGTGGAAGTGGGTGTCAAATTTCGTGCGGACAGCAACGGTTCGATTATCGGTGTCCGGTTTTATAAGGCAGCGAAGAACACAGGAAACCATATCGGACACATCTGGTCCAGCTCAGGCACATTGCTGGGGACAGCTACCTTTACCGGAGAGGGAGCTTCTGGCTGGCAGCAGGCTAACTTCGCTTCCCCCATTCCAGTAACGGCGAATACAACCTACGTTGTTTCCTACTATGCTCCTGCAGGACACTATTCGGCGGACTCTTATTTCTTCGCACAGACAGGCATCGACAATCCTCCACTCCACGCTTTGGAGAGTGGAGTCGACGGTCAAAATGGGGTCTATTTCTACCCTCCCTCTGGAACACCAGGAGGATTCCCGACGTCCAGTTTTAACTCGACTAACTATTGGGTCGACGTTGTTTTCACCTCGTCGAGTACTTACAGCATAAGCGGGACAATCGGCGGCTCCAGCGGCGCAGGAGCCTCGGTCAACCTAACCGGCACCGAAACGATCGGTACAACGGCAGATCTGTCCGGCAACTATAGTTTTAGTAACGTGGTCAACGGGACTTATACGGTCTCTGTGAGCAGAACAGGTGTCACTTTTACTCCGACTAGTCGACCGGTCACAGTCAACAACGCTGTTGTTACTGGTGTGAACTTTACAGCCACACCAACCAATCCATTAATTATCTCTGGAACGATTACCGGAGGCGCTGGTGCGATAGTAACTCTCGGGGGAGCTGCTTCAGCAACAACCACGGCCGATTCGTCAGGGAACTATTCCTTCGGTGGCCTATTGAGTGGGACATATAGTGTCACACCTATTGAACTCGGTTTTATCTTTAGTCCAAACTCACAGTCAGTTACGCTATCGGGGACGAGTGTAACCAGCGCGAACTTTACGGCACAGTTGTGCAATTGCAGTTCGATCTGGCAGCCTTCGGTAGCGCCTGGCCTGATAGATAGCAATGACACAACTCCAGTCGAACTGGGTGTTAAGTTTAGAGCTGATGCAGCCGGCTCGATTATTGCTTTAAGATTCTACAAGGCAAGCACAAATGGTGGTACTCACATAGGGCACCTGTGGAGCAGTTCTGGTGCTCTGTTGGCTAGTGCGACGTTCAGCAATGAAACCGGCTCGGGTTGGCAGCAAGTAGCTTTCTCAACGCCTGTCCAAATATCGGCAAATACCACTTATATTGCGTCTTATTACGCCCCCTCCGGACACTACTCCGCGGATACGAACTATTTTGCAACTGCGGGGACTGATAGTCCGCCGCTTCACGCGCTGGTCAATGGTGCTGACGGGCCAAATGGGGTCTATCTCTACACCTCCAGCCAAAGCGGTGGTTTTCCGAACAGTACTTATTCTTCAACCAACTACTGGGTAGATGTTGTATACGCAGCCGCTCAGGCTGTCAGCGTCAGCATCAGCGGAACCATTGCCAATGGTGCGGGGGCGACCGTCACGCTGAATGGGGCAATCAACGCAGTCACGACGGCGGACGCTTCTGGAAACTATACCCTCAACGGAATAGCTGCAGGCTCCTACACAATTACTCCAAGCCTTACTAACGCAGTCTTCGTCCCAGGCAATCAAAACGTGACGATAGCTTCGTCCAGTGTAACGGGCGTCAACTTTGCTGTACCGCTGAACTGCCCTTGCAATACGATCTGGCAGCCGTCAACGTTGCCAGGCACTATCGATTCAGGCGATGCACAGTCTTATGAACTTGGCGTGAAGTTCCGGACGGATTTGGACGGATATGTGCTTGGTGTTCGCTTCTACAAGGGCGCCGCTAACACCGGCACCCATGTAGGAAATCTATGGGCTAACGCAGGCACTGGCAATCCTCTTTCCACGGCTACGTTCGTGAATGAGAGTGCCTCCGGATGGCAGCAGGTAATGTTCGCGAATCCGGTACCGGTTAGCGCGAGTACGACGTACATCGCCTCCTACTTTGCGCCAGTTGGACACTACTCGGATGACAATTCGTTTTTTGTGAGTGCGGGGATCGATAGCCCACCTCTGCATGCGCTGGCTGCTGGAGTGGATGGACAGAATGGCGTCTACACGCAGTCGTCCACCAGCGTGTTTCCGAGTAGTAGTTATAATGCCACTAACTATTGGGTCGATGTGATCTATGACAGCACGACAACGCACAGTATCGGGGGTGTAATCACGGGCGCTGCTGCCGCGGGATCGACTATCGCTTTAAGTGGCGCGAAGACGGCAACCACGACTTCGGACTCATTTGGGAACTATAGCTTCAGTGGACTCACCGACGGAAGCTATACGGTTACGCCTAGCAGATCAGGATTTGTCTTCAATCCCGGAAGTCTGCCGGTTATACTCAACGGAGCGCACAATCTTTCCATCAACTTTGCTGCCAATTCGGTGCAGACGTTTACGATCAGTGGCAAGATTAGTGGCACTGGCGGCAATGGAGCGACGGTTAGCCTTACAGGTGCGGCGACGGCTACGACTACTGCGAGTGCCTCAGGGGTCTATAGTTTCACTGTCACGAACGGATCGTATACCGTTACACCGAGCAAGACTGGTTTTGCCTTCTCGCCAGCAACCCAACCCGTGACAGTCAGCGGTGCGAACATCACTGCAAACTTCAGTTCCGCGCAAACCTTTACGATCTCCGGCACGATCACCGGAGCAGGCGGGTCCGGAGCAACTGTAAAACTAACCGGAGCAGCGACAGCTACCGTAACAGCCAACGCCTCCGGAGTTTATACCTTTACTGGAGTCAAAGCAGGGTCATATACCGTCACTCCTACTAAATCCGGTCATGTGTATACTCCACCGAGTAAACCGGCCACGGTCACATCGGCGAATGTGACTGGGCTGAATTTCACTTCAAGATGAGGGTGACGAGTTCAGTTGCTTAGCGGCAATAATCCGCCGACAGAGGGTGCCTGTGAAAGTTGAGGGCGCCCCGCCCATTGAGGCATCCTCTGTTCAGTTGAACTTTCAACGCCTAGCAGGTTCGGAGCGCCTCGATAATGTAATCCTGCTCAGACTCGGTCATTTGATGGAAGAGGGGAAGGATGAGTGCTGTGTCGCAGGCGAGGTTTGTCTGAAGTAAGCGGCTCTCCCAGTGCGCTGAGCGATAGGGGGGCTCGCGATGTGTCGCCATGATAGCCCGCCTGGTGGAGATCTTCTTTTCCAGTAGATTCTGCATAATTGCGTCACGCTTGGTAGCAGAGTCTCCCGTCAGACGCACCATGTAGGATTGGTAGTTAGGGCGGCAATTCGTTGGAACGACGGGTGTTTGAACCCACGGGAGGTTCTGCAAAGCTTTAGTGTAACGCGCAGCAAAGTAGCGCCTGCGCTCCAGGAAACTGGCCAGACGACCGAGTTGTGTTATGCCAATAGCCGCTTGCATGTCTGTCATGCGGAAGTTGTAGCCTACCTCGTCATATGTCTCAGAACTGACTTGCGTCGCATTGTGGCGGACGACATCGGATAGGCTCATGGCATGCTGTCTGAGACGGCGAAGTCGCTCAGCGAGCTTTGCATTACTAGTGGTAATCATGCCCCCTTCGCCCGTGGTCAAGATTTTTCTGGGGTGAAAGCTAAAACAGGCCATTGTGCCCAAAGGTTTGCCGATTAGTTTTCCGTCGTACTCGGAGCCGATTGCGCAGGCGGCGTCTTCGATCACAACCAGTCCGTGCTTGTTCGCGACAGCCAGAATCTCATTCATCTCTGCCGGAAGTCCAATCTGGTGGACAACCAGAATGGCTTTGGTACGTGGCGAGATGACTTCTTCAAGCCGGGCGGGGTCGATGTTATAAGTCGAGAGATCGATATCGGCAAAAATGGGGGTCGCGCCGGTGTAGGTGATTGAGTTAGCAGTCGCGATAAAAGAAAGGCTGGGGCAAATGACCTCGTCCCCCGGACCAACGCCGATAGCCATAAATGCGAGGTGGAGTGCAGTCGTACAGGAAGAGACAGCTACCGAATAATCACAGCCGATATAACTCGAAAATTTCTCTTCAAATTCGGCGACACGGGGTCCCTGTGTCACCCACCCCGACCGAAGCACATCAATAACGGCTTTCTCTTCCTCTGAGCCAATATAGGGACGAGCGACCGGAATCATTGCGCTGACAGGAATTGAAAGAACACTCATCTTGTACCTCCAACTGCACTGGCCAATTCTGACCTAGTTTGCTCACGCCATTCGATCAACAATTTCAGACCAGCTTCGAGGTCAACGTTGGCTTTGAAGCCGAGCATTTTCTCAGCTTTCTCGGTGGTTGCACGTCGCGCCCGGACGTTATTTACTTTTCTGGCCTCGTGATATTCGGGCTTGAGGTTCGAGCCAGAAACCTTTAACAACATGTGGCAGAGCGTGTTCAATGTTGTTTCGACGCCCATGCCTACGTTGAAAACCTCGTCAGTTGCGTCAGCAACCAAACCTGCGACGTTGGCGCGAGCTACGTCTTCCACGTAAACGAAGTCCATCGACTGCAATCCGTCCCCGAAGATCTTTGGTGGCTGCCCAGCTTCTATAGCATCCATCCAACGGATTAGTACTTCGGTATAGACGCCATCAATATCCATGCGAGGTCCATAGATATTGAAATAGCGAAAAGCAACGTACGGCAGTTTGAACATTTCGTAATACGCGCGCAGCATTTGCTCGTTGGCGATCTTGCCGGCTCCATATAGAGTTCGGTTATTAAATGGGTGATTTTCGTCCATTGGGAGATACGAAGGATCACCGTAGACAGAGGCGGAGGATGCTGCGACGATCTTCTTGACTTTGTGGCGAACCGCGCTTTCAAGAACATTTGAGGTGCCGTCGATCAAAACCTGAATAGCTTCGCGGGGCGCTTCGGCGCAGCGAGTGATACGCAGTGCAGCCTGGTGAAAAACATAGTCGACGCCTTCTACCGCGTTATCCACCGCATCAGTGTCACGAATGTCACCTTCGATGACGACAACATCACCTTTTTTTTTAGCGCTTTCCAGATTCCTCATGTTACCGCGGACAAGATTGTCGAGGATGCGAACTTCCGCTGCACCAGCATCCAACAGCTGGTCTGCGGTCGTACTCCCGACAAATCCTGCACCGCCGGTGATTAGTATCTTTGTTCCTTGAATCGGATTCATTCAATCCTTTCTTGCGACTGTGCGGCTGAACGGCGGCGGCCTGATTTGTTGACCGTTTCGTACTAGTTTCTAATCCGATGCTTGCCGTGGGACTACGTTTTTCGATGCCGGATTACTCGCGCGGGCACTCCGGCCGCGACTGCATATTCCGGAACATCTAAGTTGACAACTGCCCCAGCGCCTACCATGGAGTGAGCTCCGACATGAACACCCGGGAGAATTGTTGCATTTGTACCAATGTCTGCTCCGTAGCCTATCACGACAGGCTTTATGCTCAGCTCAGTTGCGATGATTGGTACGTCGATTGGATGTCCCGTATGAGAGGAGCCGAGCACTTTTGCTCCAGGCCCCCACCCTACATAGTCTTCCAGAACCAGATTCCGGGCATCGAAATAAGACTGAGGGCCAATCCAGACATGGTTGCCGATGCGGCACGTTCCGTCAAAACGTCCTTGAATCATCGATTGGGCACCTATGAATACCGCGTCTCCCAGTTCCATGGTCTCTGGATGTTTCACGACAACTCCAGGGCCTATCTGGAGAGCATGTCCAGCTGTTCGGCACATTGCGCGAAATATCACTCGTCTTAGTTGGGACTCAAAAGGTCCTTCCTCGTCGCGATATCGAGAATACAGGGCAACTAGCTCGAGTGTAGTGTGTGTTTGCTTTAGATGCGCGGCAAAATCCCACTCCCATGCCGAATCAGGCACAACCTTCTTGCTCCCAAATACGGCGGGCACCGTCCTCACTGTCGAAACGCTTTCAGATGGATGGTCAACCGACATAGCAACTCTCTCGAAGTTCAGAGGCAACCCATTCCACCGCTTCGGAGTGGATGCCGGGGTATATCGGAAGCGAAAGAATACGGTCTTTCACCTTCTCCGTGACCGGAAAATCACCATTGTTGTAGCCAAGAAACCGGTAGGCTTCCTGGAGATGTAATGGCGTCGGGTAGTGCAATCCGGTTTCGATTCCGGCTGCTGTTAGCTGTTGACGGAGAGCGTCGCGGTTGTCGGACTGAATGACGTAAAGATGATAGACGTGCCGTCCGTAACCCAACTCGGTTGGAATCTCAATATCGGTATGGGCGAGCGCACTGTTGTATCTGACTGCCGCTTCACGCCGTTGGTCATTCCAACGATCAAGATACTTAAGCTTCACGGAAAGAATTCCGCCTTGAATTCCTTCCATTCGCATGTTGAGTCCCGGGAAAACATGTTCGTATCGCTTCGCCGAGCCATGATCTCTCCACAGGCGAATGCGTTGGGCGAGTTCAGCATCGTTGGTAGTTACGGCACCGCCTTCGCCACAGGCGCCAAGATTCTTACCTGGGTAGAAACTAAAACACCCTGCGATACCAAATGCTCCCGCTTTACGACCCTTATATTCCGCTCCGTGAGCTTGACACGCATCTTCAACTACCGGAATTCCATGGCGATTTGCAATCTCAAGTATGGGATCCATATCGGCAATCTGACCGTACAGATCTACTGGTATGATGGCACGCGTCTTAGGCGTGATGGCTGCCTCAAGGAGAGCCGGATCCATTGTGAAAGAGACCGGGTCGATATCAATAAATACGGGCTTGGCTCCAACGGCTGTGATGGCCTCGGCAGTCGCGATAAAGGTATGCGGGACGGTGACGACTTCATCTTCGGGTCCGATATTGAGTGCCGCGAGAGCCAAGTGAATTGCTGCGGTTCCGGTATTCAATGCAACGCAGTGCTCCGTCCCGCAATAAGTCGCGAACTCCTGCTCAAATCTCTGGACCTCTGGCCCTAACACGAAGGTTGAATTATCTAGAACGCGATCAAATACCTCGCGGAGATCGTCTTTGATGTCAGAATGCAACGACTTCAGGTCTACAAAAGGAACCTTCATTTCCCCTCCAGTTGCCTCAAAGTACGAGCGGGATTGCCTGCGACCACGGTGTTCGGGGGAACGTCGCGAGTAACGACACTACCGGCGCCAACTATGGCAAATTCCCCAATCGTAACCCCGCACAAAATTGTGCAGCTCGTGCCAATTGATGCGCCGCGTTTTACAATTGTTCTGCTAACTTGCCAGTCCGCTTCCGTTTGTAACTCGCCGCTCTCGCTGGTTGCGCGAGGATATTTGTCGTTTATGAATGACACATTGTGGCCGATGAAGACATCGTCCTCAATCTTGACCCCTTCACACACAAAAGTATGGCTCGAAACTTTTACGTTCCTGCCTATCTCAGCATTCTTCTGAATCTCAACGAACGTCCCAATTTTGCTGTTGTCACCGATTGAACAGCCATAAAGGTTTACGAACCCGAAGAGCCGTACACCTATTCCGAGTCTGACATCCGGTGCAATTCGGCCGAACTCGGGCAATCGCAACAATGGCGTTGTCTCCGTCACAATAGGGCCTTCGCCCTCTGGCCATGCACCTAAGTTGGATTGAGTTTCACCCATCATCAGGCGGCTCCACGATTCAGCGCATGCGCCGACGGCGCAAGATGGACGAGTTTCCCTCGTTGCTTCATGGAGAGAGAAGCACTTTCAAGAATTCGAACGACTCGCAGACCTGCCTGCCCCCCGGTGATCGGCTCTGCTCCGGTACGGATGCACTCAGCAAAGTGCTGTATTTCTACCTTCAGAGCTTCAGACACGTCCAATTGGGGAGCAAACATGTCACCGGACCTATAGCCCACTAAGGCCTTATAGAGCGAATCTGCCGATCCATTCACCGTGATGCCCTTATCATAGACCTTGACCTTTTCGCTCGGTTCCATATCGTCGTACACAATCATCTGCTTGCTGCCCCCAACCAATGTGCGGCGAACTTTTACCGGCGAAAGCCAGTTAACGTTGACGTGTGCAATGACGTTCTCATCAAAAAACATCGTAATATACGCAAGATTTTCGGTGCCACCAAATACGTGGTTGATCCCGGTCGCCGCAACCGCGGTGGGGGCCGATGGAAGAATGTAATCCATAATTGCCAGGTCGTGCACAGCGAGGTCCCAAATAACATCGACATCCCGTTGGAACAACCCCAGGTTAATTCGAGTTGAGTCGTAGTAGAGAATGTCACCCAATACTCCAGAGTCCGCGATGGTTTTTATCTTTCGAACCGCACCGGTGTAAACGAAAGTATGATCTACCAGTAGCGTGAGGTTGCGTCGGGTGGCTTCGTCTATGAGGTGTATAGCCTGCTCTGAAGTGGATGTCATCGGTTTCTCCACCATGACGTGCTTTCCACGTTGCAGTGCCTGTAATGCCAGATCATAGTGCGTGTGAACTGGTGTCGCGATCGCGATGGCATCAATCTTCGGATTATTAAGGAGATGACGGAAATCCGTGGACACTTCTACTGACGGGTAGCGGCTCTTCACCTGTTCAAGTCGGTCTTGGCGCATGTCACTGACCGCAACTACATTCGTCTCCGAAACCTCGAACAGATTGCGTACGAGATTCGGTCCCCAATATCCGTAACCAATAACTCCTACATTTATCACTATTCCTCCTATAACTGCGTAAACTGAGCAATGGGCGTCATACTGTTACAAAATTCTGCACACTCATATTGATCAATATCCCGCTATACTTTTCAACGCACTCAGAATTGATACCTCACGATCACTTGATCTCGCTTGGAGGCCGCCACAACCAGAAGCATGTAGGCTTCCAAATCCTCCCTGAAAGGGTTATCTGAAATCAGTAGCTCTCAGAACTTAGTGGCGATCGTGAAATGGAAGATTTGTCCAGTGGGAATTCGCCAAATGAGACGCAGGTAGACCGGCTTCCTTAATTTTGTACAACAAAGTGCGGTAACTAATGTCCAGCGAGCGGGCAGTTTTTCTACGGTTCCACTTATGTGCTTCGAGCACTCCCAATATGATTTTTTTCTCTAGATGTCGAACCGCCTGTTTGGTTTGGACACGCAGGGGAGTCGTAAGGTCGATAATGTCTGGCACCTCAGGGCGGAGCTCTCCGGGTTGCCTAACTAAAGACAAGATGTGTTCTTCCGTGCCGAGCACGACATATCGCTTTGCTATGTTCTCAAGTTCTCGGATGTTTCCCGGCCATTGGTATTCCTCAAGTAGTTTCATCAAAGAAGCACTCAACGGTGCTGGACTTCCGCCGAACTTTCCGGCGTATAACTGTATGAAATGGTTCATTAAAATGGGCACGTCAGAGGGACGCTCACGCAGGGAAGGCATCTGAATCCGAAGTACATTAATTCGATAGAACAAATCTTTGCGAAATGCGCCCTTAGCTACTTCGGCTTCAATATCTCGATTGGTAGCGCAGATTAAGCGAATATCGATAGCGCGTTCATTGACTGCACCTAACCTCGCCACTCGGAAATCTTGCAGTGCGTGCAGAAGCTTAGGTTGTAGGGCGAGGTCCAGTTCACCTATCTCATCGAGAAATAGTGTGCCTTTATCAGCCTGCTCACATTTGCCGGCTCTTGATTCCTTCGCTCCGGTAAAAGCTCCTGGTTCGTGCCCGAAGAATTCGCTCTCGAAGAGCTGTTGCGGAATGGCTGGACAGATTACTTTGAGGAAGTTATGCGCTCGCCGTGAACTCATGTCATGCAACAGCCTCGCAGCAAGCTCCTTGCCTGTACCGCTTTCACCCGTGATAAGAACGGGAACTTCGGTCATGGCTGCTTTCTGCAGTTGCACGCTAATTCGATGGATGGCCGGCGAGGCGCCTATAAGGACCTCAACCGGTCTATGCCCTTGCATCTCGAACATATGTCCTCGGCAGACATGACTGTGCATGCGAATGACCAAAGTGAGGCAACAAAGAGTATTCCATAGTCCATTTTTGCTAATTGGTGCCCTAGCCACTTCGCATCGGCCCTATGCGTGCTCGAACAAAAGAGAATTCTTGTGATAGTTTCGTCGTGCGTGAGTGAGAGACGGTGGAGGGCCTATCGGTTTGAGACGGATGCAATTTATTGGAATTGTTCACAACTTTTTTGCACACATTTAGTGCCCCATCCAATTGTTTCTTAGTTGAGGGTAGAACGTCCGCCGCACGTATCGGCAGCGGTGGACTATAGATGGCCTAGCCAGATCCTTTGAGTGGAGTTGGATGAAAGCAGCAAACACTAACTTCACAGTATCGCGGATTCTGCGATACAAGGAAATGCACACTGCGCAGGCGGTTGCAGATTTATCAACGGTGCTGGTGCGCTGATTTTGGGGGTTGCGGGTGGCTAATTGTTGAAAATTTCAACTTTGGCCACGTATTTGCTCTTTACAGGGCTACAAGGTAAATCACGGCAGATGCGTCCTTACAGCTTAATTCGGTTTTGTGCAATCCTGGCGGTCTTGGGTATCTCGGCGGCTATTGGTCGAGCGCAAAAGGTCGCCGCTTCTGATTCGAAGGCCATAACGCCGCAGGGCGAAGGATATCCGGGTGTAGTAACGGCCGCCGACTTGCGGGCTTCCGCGGAGTCGTCTCAATTCGCTCTTGGCGTGGCAGATGTAATTCGAGTGAATGTTTGGAAAAATACGGATCTTTCACAAACGGTAACAGTTGGACCGGATGGTTTCGTATCCTTGCCGTTGTTAGGAGACGTCCATGTCGCGGGCATGACTGCGAATCAGCTTTCCCAGAGTTTGTCGTCAAGGCTTAACGCTTACGTTGTGAGTGCAGAAGTAACAGTGAGCGTGGTTGAGATTCGCAGTAGGCATGTGTACGTGATGGGACAGGTTGCTAAGCCGGGGGAATACTCTTTGGTCGCGCCAATAACAGTTCTTCAATTGATTGCAGAGGCTGGGGGACTAAGCACGTTCGCAAAGCGCAAAGAAATATTTGTTCTCCGCGGGGCGAAAGGAAACGTTCAGAGGATTAAATTCAACTATGTCAATGCTTTACGCGGTGATGAACATCAGAATGTTGATCTTCAACCCGGCGACACGGTCGTTGTTCCATGAGACCCATTGTCTTACTAGTGACGCTGTTTACCGGACTCGGTGCCGGGCCCCTTGTTGCCCAAGGCGGAGAACAATCGAACGCAAGCACTCAATCTTCTCCCGAACCGCAGGTTGCTATCACTGCGGTTCCGTTTCAGGGTTCTAAAGATAGCGAAGAGCAACCGACCCAGTTTGCCGCTGCACTCAATGGTTCAGGATTGATTTCAATGGATAGCACTGTAAGGTCGCGTCTACTTCTTGGAACGACGCTCGCCGGTGGGTGGGACAGCAATCCAAATTCCTTGGCGAACGGTACGCCGTCTGGAGTTTATACGTTGAGCCCGTATTTTGGTATACAGGTAAACTCAGCGAAAACGCAGCTTATTCTCCAATATCAACCTACAATAACCGGCTACAGTTCCAACGTTTACAGTAATCAGACATTGCACGTTGGGTCAATCGAGATTCTAAGAAATATAAACGAACGATGGAAATGGGATCTCAGGGCTGCAGGAAGTTATGGACAAGATTCTACCCGTTTCCTTGCACCACAGCAGACAGTCGTCGTGGGTGGGGTCCCTGGGAGCGGTCCCAATACCGCTTCGTATATCCCGAATACGGGGACCGTAACATATTTCGACGCCGGATGGACTGCTGACTACACAGAGTCGGAACGCGATTCGGTTGAATTTTCCCTGGCAAATTCATTCAGCCAGTACTCGGGTCTAAACGAAAATAACAGCATCGCATCAGCCAGCCTTAGATACAATCGAGCCCTGTCATCCATACTTACCGGCTTCGTCTATGGGAGAGGTTTCTACTATTACGGAGCCATCAATTGTCCAAGCTTTGGTGGGGGGGTAGGTCTTCGGTGGCAAATTCGCGAGAAAACATCTATTTCTATAAGTGGTGGCCCACAAATCAGTTCTTCATCCTGTGGGAGCCAACAAGGATTTTCTTACGACGTGGCTTTTAGTACCAGGCTGTCTGAAAAATCTCAGATCTACCTATTGGGAGCCCGTCAGCCAACGACATCCTATCTGGGCCCAGGACTGTGGCAGGTCAGCGCATCCGGCGGATATCAGCGACAAGTCGTGGCCAGAGGGACCCTCAGTTTTGATGTTGGCTACGTTAGTAGCAACAGCCTGACTGTCACAGATTCTTACAACAACAAATATTTTGACTGCGTATATAGCTATAATTTGGACCATGGGCTCAGCATTTCTTCCAGCTATCGCGGTTATGTAGGAGCCACAGCACAGGCCGGCTTCCATCGCAACGTAGCTCTGTTTTCGCTAGCGTGGTCGCCTAGTGCAGGCAAAATTTTCCAGTAAACATATCTGCCGTTGCGTTATGGGGAGCCATGAATCAAGAACAGGTTGTTGAAGCAGTCAGTTCATCTGTCTCGGTTAAGCAATGTCTAGTTGCTGTGGGAAAACACGGCCACGCCGTATTTCTGAGCTCTCTTTTGATTGCTGTTTTCGGAATCATGGGAGTTTCTCTGTTGCCAAACGTCTATCGCGCCAAGACCACAATTCTGGTAGATCCACAGAAAATCCCCGAGCGTTATGTAACTTCGACGGTTACATCCGATCCTAATGCTCAAATGAACACCTTGACTCAGCAAGTACTAAGCGCATCCAGAATGCAAGAAATAATTGACAAAAACAATCTCTATCCGGAGCTTCGCAAGAAATGGTCAAGAGAAGAACTGACCGAGTATATGCGTCAGAAGACGACTATAGAGCTAAAACTGACTCCGTCAGACCAGGGGCTCAGCAGCTTCAGCATCTCATACGAAGATCAGGATCGATTCCTTGTCGCGAATATAGCAAATCAGCTTGCCTCAAGCTTTATTGACTGGAACCTCGGAGTACGAGAGCAGCAGGCTACCGGCACCTCTCAGTTTCTATCATCCGAGTTGCAGCAAGCGAGAAAAAGCCTTGAAGAGCAAGAGGGTCAGCTTGAGAACTTTAGGATGAGGCATTCAGGGGCCACTCCAGATCAAGTAAATGCTAATTTGCAGGCACTTTCACGATTACAAGCCGATGTCCTCACCAATGCGGACGCTATCAGCAGGTTAGACCAAGAGAGAATCTTGATAACGCAAGTGAGACCGACGGACATACGAGATGCATCTTCGCTTTCAGAGCGGGGTCGCCTTCTGCAAGAGAAGCGTCGTCTCGAAAGCGAGCTTTGGAATCTGAGGCGGCAGTTTACAGATACCTATCCCGACGTAATTGTTGCCACGGAACAGCTTAAAAATTTAAATGCACGTTTGGCGACCGTCCCTGAACCACCTGTAGACTCCGTCGAGTCATACGACTCGAACACTCAAGTCCGTCTGAATCTCATCGATAAAGAGTTACAACGACGCAAACAGCAGCAAGCTGCTCTAGAGCAGCAGATCCAATCGTATCAACAAAAAGTTGATTCCGTGCCGGTTCTTGAGACTCAGGTTACCGAACTCACTCGTAACTACGAAGTTTCGAAGCAGAACTACCAGTCACTTCTCGACAAGTCACTTTCCGCGGGAATGTCGGAGGAGCTTGAACGACAACAGCAAGGACAACGGTTCACGATTCTGGACACCGCAAAAACCCCTGAGAAACCCATCAAACCGAAGCGCATTAAGTTTATGTTGGGTGTTTTGGCAATAGCTGTTCTTTTGCCAACGGGAATAACGACAGGGCTCTATATTTTGAGTGGCGCGATCAAGTCGGAAGTTGAAGTGAGGGAAATGCTTCCGTTCGAGATCCCCGTGCTTGGCACGATTCCGCCGATCGTGAGCAAAACGGACCTTAGACGTGGTCGAATAATTGCAGCCCAGACGTTGATAGTATCGGCGATTGCATGCACAGTATTGGTAATGTTTTTGATGAAAGTAAGGCCTATCCTATGAGTGTCATTTTGGGGCTAGAATCATCAAACGTCGTTCGCTTGGTTGACAATGCTTCAGTGCGGGTGACGTCAAGCCGACAACCGGTGAGGGTTCGGCCGAGCGAAAAATCGCGCCTCGTGTTCTTGACGGACCCGACAGGACTTGCAGTGGAGCAGTATAAGATACTGCGTCGGCGACTCATCAACCTTCACCCAAACGGCGGTGCCGTGTTGATTACAAGCCCGAGTCCAGGCGAAGGCAAGACTCTAACCTCGATAAATCTCGCCTGGAGTCTGGCTGTAGCGGGGCATCGTACATGCTTGGTCGATTTGGATTTTAGGGCTCCAGGAGTTGCTCCCACCCTGGGCTGTCCGGTAGAAGAAGATGGGATTGAGGACGTATTAACTGGTAGACGGACGATTCCTCAGTCCATTCGCCAATTAGAGGATTGCCCGCTTTATGTATTGGGCGTCAGAAAACGTATGATCACGCCTGGAGACCTCTTGTCGTCTTCTTCTCTGACCCCGCTGCTAGCTGATCTTCGCACCATGTTTCAATGGATAATCCTTGACTTCGCACCGATTATTCCAATGGCAGACGTTCCGGAAGTGGTTGCGAATGTAGACGGGGCACTCATGGTGATACGATCCGGCAAAACGGACAAATCAATGATCACACCGGGTGTTGCGGCACTTGGATCCAAATTGTGGGGAGTGGTTTTGAATGATTCTCCCATCAGCGGGAGTTCTTACTACGGCAATTACGGCAATCACAGAGATTGAGATTGCTCGTTTAACCTGTACTTTGTCGTATTGGGATGGCAATCGGGGTGGCTGTCTCGTGATCTCGCATACTTCCGTTTGCATGTTTTGAAGCGATCCCTTAGTTTCTCTGGCAGGAAGGAAAGATGGAGTGTTGAGACGTCAGTATCGGGAAATCCCATTTGTTTGGGCCTTAATATTTATTTCCGCTGTGAGCCTGGCTCAGGAATCCCTGCAGATGCCGTCTCACGCGCAAAAGCATGTGACCGTTCCGTCACCGCCAATTGAAAATAAACACGATGCCTTGACAGCTGAGAAGGAAAGACCTGGGATTGTACGCACATACTATATAGCGGCCGACGAGGTGGACTGGGACTACACGCCGCGCGGACGGAATCTAGCTGGATTACCCCATGCTGAGTCCGCAGAAGACGAGTCTGGCGGAGCGCCGCGGCATCGTGTCTTCCACAAAGCGGTTTACCACGAATACGTCGATGGGAGCTTCTCGACAGTAAAGATTCGTCCTCAGCAATGGGAACATTTGGGTATACTAGGCCCGCTTATACGTGCAGAGGTCGGTGACTCGATCCGGGTCGTCTTTAAGAACAACACTCATCTTTCGGTAACCTTGCATCCACATGGCTTAGAGTACAAGAAAGATGCAGAGGGGGCCATGTATACCGATGGAACTTCCGGTCCGGTGAAGGCCGACGACAAGGTTGTGCCTGGTGGAACCTATACTTATCTTTGGACCGTTCCGGAGCGGAGCGGGCCTGCGGCAATGGACGAAAGTTCAGTACTGTGGATGTATCATTCTCACTTTGTTGAGTCTACGGATATAAATACTGGTCTCATTGGCCCCATTATTATTACGAGGCGGGGTATGGCGCGACCTGACGGATCACCAAAGGATGTCGACAGGGAGTTCATAACAGATTTCGCATTGTTTGATGAAACGGATAGCTGGTTTTTCGAAGGTAACGCCGGTAAGCAGATCAGGGCACTCCGTTCAAAAACTCTCAATCCTGCGCTTCGCGAACAAAATACACTTTACTCAATTAACGGCTTTATCGAAGCAAATATCCCTTTAATGACAATGAGAAAAGGAGAACATGTTCGCTGGTACCTGCTCTCCAACAGCAATGAAGACGATATTCACATGGCTCACTGGCATGGAAATACAGTCGTGTGGAACAAAATGAGGATGGATTCACTCTCGCTTGGGCCCATGGCGATGGTCACAGCGGACATGGTGCCGGATAGTGAAGGAATCTGGTTATTTCACTGCCACGTCAACGATCACTTTGTGAATGGAATGGTAGGGCTGTATCAGGTATTACCTTAGTGGGAGCTTGTCACACAGAGTTGGCAATCGTCTTTCGAGAGTTTGATTGTGAATCGAGTTGTGACGGATTGTGAAGTCCGCTGCATATTTCCTACCCATCATCGGATTCTTCCCCATACTTTTTGCCAACTCGGCCAAAGTTCCCTGAAACGTTCGAACTCAACTCGCACTGAAGAAGCTTTTAGCCGTATCTTTCAAGGCATCTTTTCCTAACTGAGCAGAGATTGAACAATCTTTTGCACACTTTTTTCATGCAGAAAGTGGTCCACGGATTGATCCTTCCAAAAACTTCCCTAAGATTTCGCGAATCTTCAGACCACGTTGATCAGGCTTAGCTGGAACTCACGTAGAAGACGTCCTTTCGGCTGCGAAACCAGTAAAGGGGCAGTGGTCTAACCCGAATAAATCCAGGCATTTGTCTGGTCTCCGGTAATGGTCTGCCGAGAACCACGGAAAACTGTGCGAATCTGGATCAAAAACACAAGGCTAGATGATTTTTAGCTGGCACTCCAATTGCTTGCAGTGATAGTAAAGATAAAGTTGTGTCAGTTGGATCCCGAATTTTCAACAGTGACTGTCTGTAAGTCACCATCGCGAAGCGTCGCCTAAATCTTAGCCCGCTCGATTTGGAGAGGCATTTAGCTGCCTGCGGTTGAAGCACCCTATTCACCGGATATGTTCCTATTCGAGTGGCCGAAATAGGGCATTTGCAATTCGAGGTGTAATCCGGATGCTATCAATTAACACTGCACCCGCACCGGTAGACACTTCAGAGAGAGGGAGTCGAACTCTGCCCGGAGGGAGGCGCCGCCCTCCAGCCTACTCTTTCATCGAAGTTGGAGATCGCATCAGGGTGCGTTCGGGTTTGCTAGAGGGCCTGCAAGGATTCGTTTTGCGTTGCAAGAATGAGCGCAGATTTATCGTTCCTATTTCGTTGATCAATCAATCTGACTCAGTTGAGATTGATTGATCAGTTGCTGGAACCGATCGTTCTTCAGCCGCATAGGGCACCGTAGATACAATAAATTGCCGACTGGCAGGGTATCAATCATTATTGCTAGATATTCCGAGAAATTAAGGATTCGTCGAATGGCTACCCAGAAACGTGCATTGTTACCGTGGATAAAGAATGAGCCTTACGAAGACGATTTTGCTAACTCTTTTGAGAGGCGACTCGAGTTTGCCTTGATCCAGGAGGCGGCCTTTGTGCAAATGCTTCGATTTGAACGACGACGGACTGAGCGTTCTGGTAAGCAATTCATGCTTGTTCTCATAAGTGGTGCAGACTTTCGTGGTGAGTCTAGTGGCATGCTGATTAGCAATTTGGTGAATGCAATATCGTCCACGACAAGAGAGACAGATGTTCTAGGATGGTATGAACGAGACGTAACATTGGGACTTCTTATGACCGAGATCGGTATGGTTGATCCCTTGACCATTAACACGATCATCGAGAAAATTTCAGTTGCGGCGCAAACTACTGTAAGTCCTGAGAAATATCGGCAACTGACTCTTACTTATCGCGTCTTCCCGCATGATTCGTCTAAACCATCTGACAAAGATGGCGATTTTGTACTCTATCCCGATCTGTCAAGGAGACAAGCCTCGCCTAGGAAGGGCCAGATTGTCAAGAGAGTCCTCGACATCTGCGGTAGCTTGTTCGCGATTCTCGCCTTTCTTCCAGCGTTCGCGATTATCGCCCTGCTTGTGAAGTTGACATCAAACGGACCAGTACTGTTTTGTCAGAAACGAGTTGGCCGTTATGGAAAAGAATTTCAGTTTTATAAGTTTCGAACAATGTCTACGGATAACGACCCTCGGATTCATCAGGAATATGTCGCGAAACTTATAGCGGGCGATATTTCCGGGTCGACAGGTATATATAAACTTGTCAACGATCCCAGGATCACTCCTCTGGGCAGATTTCTCCGAAAAACTAGTCTTGATGAACTGCCACAATTTTTCAATGTACTGAAGAACGACATGTCCCTCGTCGGACCGCGACCGCCTCTCCCTTATGAGTTTGAACGGTACCAGACATGGCATAAACGGAGAGTGCTGGAACTGAAGCCAGGATTGACGGGACTATGGCAGGTCGAAGGAAGATCTCGTACTACATTCGATGAGATGGTGCGCATGGATCTTCGATACGCAATCCAACAGTCGTTTTGGTTCGATCTCAAAATTATCCTGCAAACGCCCTCGGCTATGTACTCCGGCCGGGGCGCATGTTGAATATGGGCCGGAGAAAGCGCGAACGGTCGTGAGATTCGAGGCTGTGCGGGAGGGCTAGGTTGAAACTATGCAACTTGATTGCAAGCATTTGCCAAAGTGCCATCCGCACGCGGACGTATCAGCACCTAGCACGCCAGTACGAATCGCCACGCTCCGGCCGCACCTCTCGCAGGATAGCGAAATCTTCTATCTCCCCAACATAAAAGAACCCGCCTAACCAATAACCAACGGTCTCAGCTGAGAGTCCGTAGGGAGGAATACAAGCTGAGCTGACAAAAGCGATGACGGTGAGACCAAAGATCGTCCCCCCAACGGCTGCGTATTCTTCGGTGCCGGGATCGGGGTCTGAACGGTTGTAGAGTTTGCCGCGCCCCTCGAACCTCACCGATTAAACGGTACGATTGAGCGAAATCGGTAATAACATCTGTAGATGTTATCCGGTCGTGGGGGTTCAAGTCCCCCTCCAGGCACCAATCGCCTAAAGAGTCACAAAAAGGCCACTCCTTGACGGAGTGGCCTTTTTTGCGTGCACCTGTTGCGCGGTCGGCAATTCGGACACTTGACATCACTGTCGCCGGCTATGTTTGTAGACCGGATTGACGCGACTCACCGCCCAGTGTGTCGTGCGACCTACGTCAAAAATGGCGAATTGGGTGCCGTGAAAACGGCTGCTCGAAAGTTTCCGTAATTTCGAGTAAAGACGTCGTGGTAGTCGTGTTCCTCAATTCAAGGTAAAGTCCAGGTCCGTCGAAAACTGGCGCTGCCGAGATGCATCTTCCGTCGGCACGCGCCCGAGGGACCAAACTTATCGCTGCCCCTTAGAAGTGTCAAACAAAAGATAGGAAATGCTGTTCATACTTCTTTCATAACTTTGCTAACAATCTAAGTCGTTGAAGATGAAGGGAAGCGATGTCTCTTCAGGTCTGAGGTATATCTGACTAATCCAAAAAATGACAATTACGTCAGCAGCCCAGCTAAAGATGAATGAGTTACGAACCTGCATCCCGGTAACTCCCAAGTACCCTACTCCCAGTTGGATGGTCAATATCAATTGTGGCGGCCGAAACTCAGAATTACCATTCCGAATCAAGAAAGTCCCAGTCTTTGAACGCAGACTCGCCTGTTACAGATTGGCAGGTCAAAGCAATTTTTCCGGACAAGCTCGCCCCGGTGACGTGATGTCATCGGGGCGAGTTGTTTGCAGCTGTCGTCAGGCTGTCGATATTCAGCGAACGATCGCTGTCAATAGTATTGAAATGCTTGGAGTCGACTATGGGTGTTGCGGTTATGGCACTTTTGCGGATATCTGATTGGAGAAGGAACTTTCTGCTCCGCTTGGCGCCGTTGCCGTGATGACATAGTAGTAGGTAGTCCCTGAGGTTACGGCGCTGTCGGTATATTTCGTTGGGACTACCGTTGCGTTGTTGACCTTGGAATAGGATCCTCCCGAAACAGTGGAGCGGTAGATGTTATAGCCAGCGATCCCGGATCCGGAATCACTCCATGAAAGGGTCACTGAGTGCTGCCCTCCTGTTCCGCTCAGTGGCACTGCCAACGATTTGTTCGAGGCGTTGCTTGTGATCGCTAATGTCCCCGAAGCAGAACTATTGGCTGTTGGCTTGAAGGTGACGGTCAACTGCGCCGATTGTTTGACCGCGAGGGTAAGAGGAGTTTTCACGCTAGTAAGCGAGAACCCTGTTCCTGACACGCTGACTGCAGACACGGTGACAGCTGCTGACCCTGAATTGGTGATCGTTGCGGTCAGTGACTTTGTGCCGTTGACGGTTACATTTCCGAAACTCAATGTAGTGGGGCTGGCGGCCAACGTTCCCTGCGTGGCGGAGACGCCGGTGCCGGTGAGCGACACCGTCAGTGGCTGAACAGACGAGACGGTGCTGGCAAAGACGATCTTACTGGTTGCAGTACCGGTTGTAGTGGGTGAGAAGACAGCTGTGTAGCTCTGTGTTTTTCCCGGAGCCAGCGTGAATGGCGTCTGAAATCCGGAGACGCTGAATGGCGCCCCAGGAGCCTGAACGGAATCTATAGTCACGGTCGTCTTGCAGTTGCTTGTGATACCAACAGAAGAAGAGATCTGGAATCCGTCGTTCGTGTTCGGAAAAGTGATCGTGGCTGGAGTCTGCGACAGTTGACACGCGTATGAGGTTGATTGCGCGGGGACTGTAACGGAGGTTCCATTGACCGTGATCTTCTGAGCTGTCGCCTGCTCCTGCACCTGCACGGTTTTCTTCACACCGGGGTCTGGGTCCACATTGCCGAATGCTGCTTTGCCTATGACTATGCTCACGGTGGCTCCAGACGCGGCGGGGGTGAAGGTCTTGGTAGAGGTCCACTCTGCGGGTGCGGGTGCTCCAGCGCCTGCGGTGCACGCACCGGGAGTGGCATGTGCAGCGCAGGTGGTAGCTACCTGACCGAAGCGAAGAGTGATCGATCCTGTTGCAGTGACTGTCTGTCCCTCCTGAGCGTTCAGAGTGAACCAGACTGGCGTGGTCTGAGAGTGGCTGAGTGCGGGAAAGGTGAAAGAGAGTGCGGTGAGCGCAACCGCTAACAGTTTGGACATCAAGTGTTTGTTCCTACCTTATCTGGGGAATCTCTACAAACCAGAAAAGGCAGGGGAGGTAAAACACTTGATAGATCGGGAGCCGTTGCACCAGAACTTGGGGAGGTCAGGTGTTTTGGTAAAGAACTACTTTTCCCACGATAAAGGAGCGCGGTATACCCTAGTATACCCGATCAACTACCAATTGCAGGTCAGAAACTGGTTGATGATTTGATGAATTTGTTCGGAGAGGGCGAAGTCTAATCATTCTCTCAACTCGTCCAAAATTTCTCTGCCCTTGAATCTGAAATTTCTGCGCTCCGGACCCTGAGGCCTTGCTAAGGGACAAGTGTAGCAAGTGGGCCGAAGCTGATTCCGGTATTTTTACGATCAGAATATTTGAACAGGGCACCTTTTTGCTGTTAGTCGACTTGGCAACTCAATGGCCAATCATTCAGGCCTTCCTGACCAATTCGTGTCATTGTTCGAAGTTGTAAATGGAACTACCTTCTACCTGAGAAGTGAGGCCATCCCCACTCCCCTGGCCTTAAATAGGTTGATTCTAAAACGATTGTTTTCGGTTCAACGAAACCGGGAAAGAGTTAAGCCTCCGAGCGGCTTCGATCTGCCGGACAGGCAACCGATCCCCTTTGCGCACATCCTGTTCCTTTTCCCTTTTTTATCTGCCTCTGAGTCGTGCACGTTTGCAACCTTCAAGAGGTGATGTTGGTGTCAGATATCTACGCGATTTTTTTGTCTTCGGGCCAGGGTGTATCCGCCGTGTCCACTATCTTCTCTGAGGATACGTTGTCGAAACGAAGTGGGCACCGCATTCGATCTGGAGCAAAGACGCTCGGGTTCTTCGGATTGACAAAAGCTTTACTATTTGCCCTTGCATGCTGCTTGACAATAGCGGCGTCGGGTTGCGGATCGGGAGCGATCGATCCAGCTGCTGGAGGTGGTCTTGTTGTATCCCCCGGCAGCGTCAATTTTGGAAACGTGCTTGTTGGTCACGAGCTTGATAGCAGCGTAAAGGTGACGAATCGTGGCTCTGCGTCAATAGCTGTCTCTCAAGTGAATGTTTCAGGCCAAACGTTTGCGCTTGTTGGTAACGCCAGTATGCCTATGAGCATTTCTGCTGGTGGCAGCTACACTTTAAAAATTGGCTTTGCGCCTGCCGCCGGAGCTAATTATTCCGGGCAGGCCACGCTTATGGGTACGGCGGGGCAAATGGTAGCGCAAGTCCCATTGCAGGGGCAGGGGACATCTCAGACCGCTCCACAATTGACGGTGAGCGCTGCAGGTCTGAGCTTTGGCAGTGTGACAGTGAACACGCCGACGACACAGTCGTTGACGCTGACCTCGACGGGAACCTCGCCAGTGAGGGTGAATTCTGTTGCAATCACTGGGGCCGGCTTCACAATCGTCGGGGGTAGTTTTCCGCTTACGCTGAACCCGACGCAGACGGCGACGTTGCAGGTGCAGTTCGATCCCACATCTCCCGGAGCGGCAAGCGGTCAGATCACAATTAGTAGTAATTCGGCGAGTGACAACACGACGGTAGTGACCCTGACTGGTACAGGGGCGACGGCGTCAAGTCCTCAAACGAGCCCTCATCTGGCCGTGAGTGCTACAAGTCTGAGCTTCGACAATGTGACGGTGAACACGGCGACGACCCAATCGTTGACGCTGACCTCGACGGGGACTTCGCCGGTGACGGTGAACTCCGCGACGATCACTGGTGCTGGCTTTACGATTGTTGGCGGGAGTCTTCCGGCTACGTTGAACCCGACGCAGTCGATGACGTTGCAGGTGCAGTTCCTGCCGACAGCAACAGGGACAGCGAACGGTCAGATCACATTCGGTAGTAATGCAACCACAGGCAGTACGATCTCAGTTGCTCTGAACGGTACGAGCACAGCGGCGCATAGCCCGCAGTTGACGGTGAGCGCTGCGAGTCTGAGCTTCGGCAGTGTGACGGTGAACACGGCGACGACCCAATCGTTCACGCTGACCTCAACGGGGACTTCGCCGGTGGCGGTGAACTCTGCGACGATCACTGGTGCTGGTTTCACGATTGTTGGCGGGAGTCTTCCGGAGACCTTGAACCCAACCCAGTCGATGACGTTGCAGGTGCAGTTCCTGCCGAAGGCGACAGGATCAGCGAGCGGCCAGATCACAATCGGCAGTAACTCATCGAGCGGGAGCCCGAACCTGGTTACTTTGAGTGGTACGAGCACAGCGGCGCCTAGTTCGCAGTTGACGGTGAGCGCTGCGAGCCTGAGCTTCGGTAGTGTGACGGTGAACACTGCGACGACCCAATCGTTGACGCTGACCTCGACGGGGACTTCGCCGGTGACGGTAAGTTCTGCGACTATCACTGGTGCTGGCTTTACGATTGTTGGCGGTAGCCTGCCGGCTACGTTGAATCCGACCCAGCCGATGACGTTGCAGGTCCAGTTCCAGCCGACAGCAACTGGAACAGCGAGCGGACAGATCACGATCAACAGCGACTCGTCGACCGGTTCTGCTGCGCAGGTGACTCTGAGTGGTACAAGCACAGCGGCGCCGAGTCCGCAGTTGACGGTGAGTGCTTCGCGCTTGAGCTTCGGTAGCGTGACGGTGAACACGGCGACGACGACGCAGTCGTTGACGCTGACGTCATCCGGGGCTGCGCCGGTTACAGTAAGCTCTGCCACAATCACTGGTGCTGGCTTTACGATCGTCGGGGGTAGTTTGCCAGTGACGTTGAGCCCGACGCAGTCGATGACGTTGCAGGTGCAGTTCCTGCCGAAGGCGACAGGATCAGCGAGCGGCCAGATCACGATCAACAGCAATTCATCGACCGGTTCCACTGCGCAGGTGACTTTGGGAGGCACGAGCACAGCGGCGCCGAGCCCGCAGTTGACGGTGAGCGCTGCGAGCTTGAGCTTCGGCAGCGTGACGGTGAACACGGCGACGACGCAGTCGTTGACGCTGACCTCGACGGGGACTTCGCCGGTGACAGTGAACTCGGCTGCGATCACCGGTGCTGGTTTTACGATCGTTAGCGGTAGCATGCCGGTCACGCTGAATCCGACGCAGGCTGTGACGCTACAAGTGCAATTCCTACCGACGGTGACAGGATCAGCGAGCGGCCAGATCACGATTGGCAGCGATTCGTCGACTGGCAGCACAACGGCAGTGACTCTGAGTGGTACGAGCACAGCGGCGCCGAGCCCGCAATTGACGGTTAGCGCTGCTAGTTTGAGCTTCGGTAGCGTGACGGTGAACACGGCGACGACACAGTCGCTGACGCTGACGTCGACGGGAACTTCGCCGGTAGCGGTGAGCTCTGCGACGATCAATGGTGCTGGCTTTACGATCGTCGGGGGAAATTTTCCGGCGACGTTGAATCCGACGCAGTCGATGACGTTGCAGGTGCAGTTCCTGCCGACGGCAACAGGATCAGCAAGTGGTCAGATGACAATCAGCAGTAACTCGCCGAGCGGGAGCACGAATCTAGTTACTCTGAGTGGTACTAGCACGGCGGTGCCGAGCCCGCAGTTGGCGGTGAGCGCTGCTACCTTGAGTTTCGGTAGCGTAACGGTGAACACGGCAACGACGCAGTCCTTAACACTGACGTCGTCCGGGACGTCGCCGGTGACGGTCAGTGCCGCGGCCATCACCGGTGCTGGCTTTACGATCGTTGGGGGAAATTTGCCGGTGACGTTGAATCCGATGCAGTCGATGACGTTGCAGGTGCAGTTCCTGCCGACAGCAACTGGGACAGCGAGCGGTCAGATCACGATAAGCAGCAATTCATCGACCGGTTCCACTGCACAGGTGACGCTGAGTGGTACGAGCACAGCGGCGCCGAGCCCGCAGTTGACGGTGAGCGCTGCTAGTTTGAGCTTCGGTAGCGTGACGGTGAACACGGCGACGACGCAATCGCTAACGCTGACTTCGACGGGAACTTCGCCAGTGACGGTGAGCTCTGCGACGATCACCGGTGCTGGCTTTACTATCGTTGGCGGTAACCTGCCGGCGACGTTGAATCCGACGCAGTCGATGACGTTGCAGGTGCAGTTCCTGCCGACGGCAACAGGATCAGCCAGTGGTCAGATCACCATCAACAGCGACTCGTCGACGGGCTCCACTGCGCAAGTGACTCTGAGTGGTATGAGTGCGGCGGCGCCGAGCCCGCAGTTGACGGTGAGCGCTGCTAGTTTGAGCTTCGGCAGCGTTACGGTGAACACCGCGACGACGCAATCGTTGACGCTGACCTCAACGGGAACTTCGCCGGTGACGGTGAGTTCTGCGACGATCACCGGTGCTGGCTTTACTATCGTTGGCGGTAACCTACCGGCGACGTTGAATCCGACGCAGTCGATGACGTTCCAAGTGCAGTTTCTGCCGACCGCGACAGGATCGGCCAGCGGTCAGCTCACCATCAGCAGCGATTCGTCGACCGGTTCTACTGCGCAGGTGACTCTGAGTGGTACGAGTGCGGCGGCGCCGAGCCCGCAGTTGACGTTGAGCTCTGCGAGCTTGAGCTTTGGCAGAGTAACTGTGAATACGGCGACGATAAAGTCGCTGACACTGACGTCGACTGGGACCTCGCCAGTAACCGTGAGCTCTGCGACGATCACTGGTGCTGGCTTTACGATCGTCGGAGGCAATTTGCCGGCGACGTTGAACCCGACGCAGTCGATGACGTTGCAGGTGCAGTTTCTGCCGACGGCAACAGGAACAGCCAGCGGTCAGATTTCGATCAACAGCAATTCGTCGTCTGGTAGCACGACTGTGGTGACCTTGGACGGCATGGCCTCGGCGGCGCCAAATCCGCAGTTGACGGTGAGTGCTACGAGCTTGAGCTTCGGTAGTGTAACCGTGAACACAGCAACGACGCAGTCCTTAACGCTGACATCGTCTGGGACGTCGCCGGTGACGGTGAACTCTGCGGCCATTGGCGGGGCTGGCTTCTCAATCGCAGCTCAGAGTCTTCCGATGACACTGAGTCCGACCCAGTCGATAACATTGCAGGTACAGTTCGATCCGACCGCGACTGGATCGGCTGGCGGTCAGCTCACTATCAGCAGCAACTCGACTAGCGGAAGCACGATCTCGGTTACGCTGAGCGGTACCGGTACGGCGGCGAATCCGCAATTGACGGTGAGCGCTGGAAGTCTAAGCTTCGGTAGCGTAAAGGTGAACACGGAGACGACGCAGTCCTTAACCTTGACCTCGTCGGGCACGACGCCTGTGACGGTGAATTCTGCGACGATCACTGGGGCTGGGTTCACCATCATTGGCGGGAGCTTTCCGGCAACACTGAATCCTAACCAGACTCTGACGCTGAAGCTGCAGTTCGGGCCGACCTCAGCCGGAGCGCTCACTGGACAGCTTACGATCAGTAGCAACGCGACCAGCGGAAATATGGCAACAGTCTCTCTGACGGGGACAGGTACCGCGGTCGCGCATCAGGTCGATCTAAGTTGGAATGCACCGTCCGGTTCTGACGATCCTGTCGCGGGGTACAACATCTATCGGGCGACCGGTGGCGGATCCTTTACGCGCATAAACTCCTCGCCTGACACGGCGGTCGATTACGTAGATGCAACAGTGGTAAGTGGGACTACTTATAGTTATCAGGTAACGTCCGCTGATGCTAGCGGTCGGGAGAGCATTCCAACGAGCCCGGTAACGGTAACGATTCCATAGTGTTTCAGAAAGCTGTTCTCTCCAACGGGAAGCCAATTGGTGGTAGTGGTGCACCCGAGTTTTAGCCTATTTGAACTTATTTGCTGAAGTCTTTGGTCAGGCCGCACCACTTTATGTCGAATGCAGCTTAATTCTCGATGGCTTCGACGAGCCTGTCTCAGTGAGAAAGAACATTCGTGTGATTGCCCTGACGGAGGTGAGGGCGTAGGAGTCGACAAGTCACAACTTAAGTGAACCGGTATGTACTCGGTGCTGAGCCGTTTGATCGCTGCCTAATCGGCGAGACTGATCGCCAAGAATGGCCTGCGACGTCATCAGTCAGCACGAGAGGTATGGTCGAGCGGAAAGCAACCGACCTTCTCAGAAAAGCGCCGGATCAGATTTTCTCTCAGGCTCAATAACTTGCTTGAAACCTGGTCCCGCCAAAACACCGTCCCGCTGCCTATCTTTTGCCAAGTGTGAGAGGTGGCCGGCTTCCCGATACCTCTAAGGCGGCCCAGCCTGTAATGAAGAGAGACTGAGTTTCTCCCCTTCGATCTTGGCTCGTGTTTTGCGGACCACTCGCGTATCGCGTTCCGAAGATGATCGTTCCCAGAAAGAAATAAATAGGAGCCTATTCCTGAACCGGGGACATCAGCCAACACACTTTCTTCCTGGACTTTCAGATTGACGATTAGTTCGGAGGTGGCGCGGGAAATCGCTCACAAACACATTAAGGCGCTCGATGTATCCGGTTTGATCTTCTGGATTCCGCCCTTCACCCGTTTCAGTACGCATGGTCCTCTTCTTCAGTCGCGCACTGGGCAGTGGTAAAAAGTTCAATATGAACAATATAGAGTTACTCGAGTATCCCTGAAAAGTGCAAGCTCGTCTTTTTCGATAGGCACTCCGCACAAAAGTCCCCGCAGTCCAACACTTCCATACGAAGAGGCTCACCACTATGCATATTCGCGCAATCATTCCATAGGAACTCAGGCAGTATTCTTGATCGCTTGAGGCATCTTTGATATAAATATAGTGAGCATTCGGGAAATCAACACTTAGCCAGAGTAGTAACCAATAAGTGTGATTGCGTCCCTCCAGTAGGAATGTCAGTCTTAGTCGTGACGGGTGAGGCATTTCCCGCTCTTCTTGTGATGTTGCCTAGTAAAACTATAAACGCTGTATAACTTTTGATTTTGTACGAACGTTGGGAATGAAAAGGCGACCTGTGGAGCTCATGCTGGTTGCCAGGTAAGACACAAGCATTCCCTGCATCGGACGCCCTGGGAAATTGGCGGCCTGCTTTCGTGCAAAACTTGCAATGTTACCTCTTTTCTTTTTTGCTCTGCCCTCTTAGTCCAAGTAGTTTTTGCACGTTTCAAGAGGTGATGTTCGTGTCGTCAAAATACGCTATTCTTGCCTCCCCCGGCCACATTGTCTCAACGTCTTCACGTACTTCTCAAGTAACCTTCGGCGGCTGGCCCCGCACCGGCCTGGCACCGCCGGTGTTGGTGTAGGCCGACAGCAGCTTGCATCTTGAGAGTCAGAGGCTCATACCCGTTACAATCCCCCAGATAGTTATCGCAGGGCGGACGCGCTCCCGATCGCCATTTCTTTCCCGAGCATTGACACTTTAGTGTGTAAACACGGTTTCGTTTCGTTTTAAGATAAACACCCCATGGAGCCCTATGAGAGATTTCCTCGCCGTATCGACTATCAGAGCAAAAAACATGTTCTCAGATAGCCGTATTTTTCAGACACGATTGAGCCCGCGGGGCGTCCGCTTAGCAGTGTACAGTCTCTGGCTGCTGTTAGCGGGGTGTGCCTTCGGCCAGACCTGTACCCAAACATTTACACCAGCAAACGTAGGCACTTCTCCCTATCCCGGTAGCAATGTCAACACCGCCGTACAGAATGGCAATGGAAGCACCGTGCTTTGCTTCTCTTCAGGGACCTATAGTGCTGGCATAGATATTTTTGCTGCTCACCCCAGTGGCGTCGTAACGCTGAAGCCCGCTACTGGTGCGACGGTTAACATGGGATTATTTAATCTCAATGGTGTAAGCAATGTTACGATTACTGGCTTTTCCGGTTCTAGCTCTTCAGGAGGAATGCTGATCCAGGTTTCCGGTCAAGGAGGCAACAGTAACATCACTTTCTCTGATAATGCCATGACGAGCTTCGGTGTTACAGTCTCCAATAATACTTTGGCCAATGCCAACATCTTGATTACGAATAACACCTTCGTAGGATTCGCTACTGCCGGTGAAGAGGACCGGATGCGCGTTGTTGGTAATACCTCCTGCCCCGACGGAATCACCATCTCGAACAACTTGATCAGTGGGGGAGAGTCGGATGGTATTCAATACGGAAGCTCCTGCGGGACGCAGATCATAAATAACGAAATTAGCAACATTCACGAAAGCAGCTGCAACGGTATTCACTGCGATGCCATTCAGGATGCCGGAGGCGGTGTCAATACAGTTATTTCCGGTAACTACATTCACGATGTTTCTGACTGCTTTCTGCTGGATGATGGATCAACCAATACTACAATTACGAATAACGTTTGTAACACAGACGGGCAAGACAACTTCTGGATGCAGTTCGGCGGCGCTCAAACAATCAAACTGGATCACAACACGATCCGAAGCACATCCGGCGCTCAATACGGTAATGATCACAACAACAACCCATCCAGCAACGTAACATTCACGAATAATATTTTCTACTCTGTTCCCTCGCAAAATTCAGGACAGCCCCCGAGCGGAACAACCAATATCAACTTCAACCTGTGCCCCACTAGTGGTTGCTCGGGAGCCAACAGCATCGGCGGCAGCACACCTACCTTTACGGGTGGAACATCCCCTACCACCTACGCCGGATTCGCATTGACTTCGGATTCTGCAGGCCACAACGCATCGAGCGGAGGGACCGATATAGGGATCAATACAACTACCGTGGTATCGGGAAAGCCGAATCCGCCCACCAACTTGACCGCTAGCACACAGTAAGCTAAGGTGAGCAGCCGAACAGAGTGGCGCGTGTTTTGTAGTTCTGAGCGTGATTTTCCGCGATAGACAACAAGCCAGCGCCACTCTCTCATCGGGAGCTAGAGAAGGATTGCTTCGGCTCCTTCGAGCCTACCAATCGCATTCGGCTTTTTTTGTCTCTAGCCCACAAGCGCCTCGCGATAAACGTCAAGAAGTCGCGTTCCAGCTGCCGTCCAAGTGATTTCGTGGGCGGAATCCAAAGATGCCTTTCGCAGCTTTTCGAGACGCAGGCGCTCTGCATGTAACATTGTAATCTGCAGTGTAAGGGTTGCAACGTCACCAACGCTATGAATCAACCCGGTTTCCATATGCCTGCAAATTGCGCCAGTGGCATCCGAAACAAGCAATACGCATCCGCTGCCCCGGGCCTCGTATGTTACTAGAGCACTTCCTTCTTCAACGCTGGGGAGGACCAGCACATCGGCGTTTCGCATCAGTTCCGGAATATCATTCCTGTGCCCCAAACTTCGTACGCTTGGGTGACACAACATAGGAGCGAGTCTTTTAGCGTATGCCGGTAAGAAGTCTCCAGCAATCATAAACGTGCCATCTCTACAAGCTGGAGATCGCAACCACGCCTCAAGTGCGTAGTGCACACCTTTTCTTACCGCACAGGCACCCACAAACAGCATGGTTAGTCCACGTTTCGAATTACGGGGTGCGTTACTGGGGTAAAACATCGTATGGTCAAAGCCATAGAAGTGCCGGACCAGCTTTTCACTGTCATAGCCCTTGTCCAGAAAGGTCTTTGCCACGAAATCCGAAGGGCACAATAGCCGGCTTGCGAACCTGTATTCCTCCTCTTCCTTCCTCAGCTTGTTCGCGTTGTACGCGTGTTCGTGATCGGGAGGAAGACCCACTTGCAGGCGATCGCATTCCTGCTGGACCGCATCCATCGCAAACTGTGTATGTGCGTTGGGTCTCTCCAAAACCGTCGGAATTCCTAACTTCGCTGCCGTCTTGAGTGTTCGAAGGGCTCCCAAAGGCCAGGTATGAATAATGTCGATTTGCCCAACGAGTTTCTCGATTCGCCGCGACACAATGCAATCATGCAATTCAAGTGCACGATCGGTACCGAGCAATTTATACGGAATGCGTAGCTTGCCTCTCGCAAGTGTGGGATTTACTCTCACGCCCGCGGAAACTGGCCTATGAAGCGCACCGGGACACACAAGAACCTCAGCGCCGGCCGCTGCGAGTCCATTGACTTGTTGCCAGGCCGTGTAGCAGATCCGACTGGCTCCAAGCTTATGCGGGAAGCTGTAAAGAACACGAATGCGATCACCGCTATATTTCATGAGCTCTGCAACCGAATAGATTTTAAACCAGCAGCCCACGCATATGGCAGGATTCTCCGCCGAGAATGCTTCAAACGGCTCATAAAATTGTGCAGGGTCGCTGTCCACGCACTCGGTGCGTTGAAGTTGGCGAATCCGACTGCACTCGCGGCAGAAATTCGTTTATAACACGTTCGCCTTTACCGAGAAAGACCGTTTCACCTCTTCGAAACTCCCAGTGAAAGTCGTTCGTGGCAAGATAAACCGATCGGCTGCAACCGCTCTTGAGCCAGTCGTGTAACTCGATCGCGATCACTCGCACGCTATTTATCCACGGTGAAGCGTTCTCGAAAACCTCTTGCTCAGCACCTTCAATGTCAACTCTGAACAAATCGATGTGATCGATGCCGAACCGGTCCATCATGCTGTTGACCGTAATGGCCTCGACCTCTTTCGACCTAACCTGGCTTCCAGTCTGTATTAGCGCAGCCGTCTGGAACCCCCAGTTGCCGAGACCTGGATCTGCGATTTTAACTTTTGTGTCGCTCTTCCACAAGGCTGCACGAATGCAGGTAATATTCTCGTAAGCCGCCGCATTTTTGAGCAACATTTCATAGTTTGATAATTCCGGCTCTATCGCGAATATCCGTGCCTGCGGATACTTGTTGGCATAGAATATTGACGTCAGGCCGGTGTTAGCACCTGCGTCGACGATTACAGAAGGCGGAACCGGAAAGTTCAGGTCGTACTCGACATCTTGGAGCATCTCGGACAGCAAGGAGACGTCACTGGTTCTTAACCTGACGTAAACAGGGTGTTTGATGCCCGAAACGGAAACGGACACTTCGGTGGAGCGTCGTAACAGGCGCGCCTTTGCGAGTAGTGCGACCCCGTTAAGACCGAAAAGAGAATATGACGATACGACCCCACGCAGAATACTCATGATTGCTCCATTTTCGCTGGCCACGAGTCCGGATTGAGAGTGCCCTCAATCCCAGAAGCCCGCAGCAACCTTCCAGTTACCAGCGGGTGACGCTTACGCGCATCAAAAACACGAGAATAGCGTTGCGAGACGGCAGTACCAAGAAAGCCGCGCAAGCCCTGATTCTCGAAGGCTCCAGGTTGAGGCTGATTCAGCAATTTCGATTGCAGGATATGACGAGGGCCCATAGTTGCCGTCTTGTTCTGGACTGTACCAGCACTGATGATCGCTAACAACGCGAACCATGCAACCTGCGTCTGGTCAAAATATCCGATCCCGAAGTAAGCCACCACATGTCCGAAAAGAGCAGCACCAAGACACCAAAGGAACCAAGCGTCTCTGCAGTTTTTTTGCTTCCTCGCCGCTCCCAGTCTTCCAAAACTCCGCGAAATGGTTGCAACGAACAGTGCCACTGTTACTAAGCCGCCGGTCAAAGCATATGCAACATACTGGTTGGACAGGTCCCACATGAAATCCCCCCAGCTGGCATAGTTCTTTACCCCCAGAAACCACCAGTCCCCAAAGTGTCTTATGCAGTTGTCCATCAGCATGTAACGGTGATAGCTCGATGAGGAGCCTGTTACATCAATCTTTTCGATAAGGGACCAGACGGGTCCGTGCATGACAAGATGTAATCCGACCAGAGTCAACGCCAGCCCCCATCGCAAGAAGCGCATCTGATTCCGTAATGGCCATAGGCAGAGTGCGAAAATACCGGCAACGTAGGCCAAAGTAGGGGTGCTTCCATTCGATGTCGCGACTATCGCGGTCGAAGAGATGATCCCCACCGAGACCGCGATCTTGGATTTGTGCTCTCTCCACAGGGAAAGGAATAGCGGTAACAGGGTCGCTCCGAAAGATCCGGCCAAGATCGAGTGCTGAAATACACCGCTGGCACGAATAGAGCCGTCTCGCATCTCCGAGAGCCTTCGGACACCCCCAAGCAGCCCGAACACATTCAATTGCGTGAAATGCTCGTTTAGCATGCAAGTGGCGATCACCGCACTTATGACGATGAACACTCTAATGACCCGGCGTGCGTCCTCGGCGTCCTGGACGAGAAATCTCAAAACAAAGTAGCCGCAGAAGCTATCGATTGAATCACCAATGCTTTTTATGAGGGCCTGGCTCTCCATCCACTGAAGCGTGAACACCAACGGATAGCAAAACGCCCATAGTGCGAAAACCCAGTCGATGGAGTTCCATCCCCCACCTAGTGTCACGGGGCGTCTGGAGATCGCCCACCGCAATAGCCCCGTCAAGAACAGGATCTTGACCGCTGTGAGATGCGTTCCGCCAATCACCAGCACTTGACCCTTGGGAATTAAAAAAATGGCAAGTAGTAGCGGCACGATGACGTGCTTACGAGGCAGGTATAGGATTAAGCCGATGGCAAACAGTAGCGCCACCGCCACCAGCGGGTTTAAGAGTGTCTCAGCGCTTCCGCCTCCGAACAATAGATCTCGAGTTTCCATTTCTTATTTGTTTGTCTTCGTGCTATGGTGGGTCTCGCTCTAGAGCGATATCAAGGCTGGCGGGCCAAGTGGCTGCCTCTAAGCGGTGTGATCCGCTGGGCAGTCGTGGCAAGCCCGTCTTTTGGAGAGTGCTAGGCGGTTCAACAATTGCCTGCACTTAAGGGACTGGCAGAAACGTCGTGTAAGGACGTACAAGGTAAATGCCGGCGTTAGACATAACTGCCCGCCGTAAATAACTAAGCTCGATTGTAAATATCATAGGCGCTACTAAACTCTCGAACTCGCGGACGGATGCCTTCAACTTCAGCCAAAGCTTCGATGCCACAACTCAAGCGTTATCAGCGAGAATATCTCCTTGGAGTAGCTGCCTTGGCCCTCGTTCGCGCGGAGTAGCCGCTCCAAGCTGCCCTTGTCGAAGTATCCCCGGTTCGTTGTCCGCGTGTCCAGTAAAATGTCATGTGCCAAGCCCCGCAGTTCTCCCCGTAGCCAATTTTCATAAGGAACTGGGAAGCCGGCCTTGGGCCGATTCAAGATCTGCCGGGGGACACGGGTTCTCAACACCTTCTTGGCGAGATACTTGGTAGTGAACCCGCGAACCTTGAAATTGGAAGGTAGGGCCGCGGCAAATTCAAGGACCTTGTGATCCAATAGCGGGACGCGGAGTTCAACGGAATTGGCCATGGTCATCTTGTCGGCCTTGATGAGCAGATCGTCGGGCAGCCAGGTCTTAGTATCGATATAGAGCATCGCGTCGAGCATATTCATGCCGCAGACGTGAGCCTGAAGACGACGGACTGGTTCGAGGCTGCTCTCGCGCTCAATTGATCGCGCGAAATCGGCTGAATATAAGCTACCCAGTCCGTTTCTAGCATGCTGGTACGGATTTGACGTGCGGCTGAAGTAGTAACTAGGGAACTGAGCATTCGTGAGGGCCACATATTTGCTTATTTGCGGCAAACGAAAGAGCGAATTCCCCAACGAGAGTCCCTGCGCGACCGTGCCACTGAACGGAAACAGACCGCTTTTGACTCGTTCAAGCCACAGAAGATTACGATAATTGCTGTAACCAGCGAAGCCCTCGTCCCCCCCCTCTCCGGAGAGGAGGACCTTAACATCGTTGCTGGCCAGCTTGGACACGTAATACAAAGCGATGGCAGGCGGCTCGCAGACGGGTTCTTCCATGTGCCAGACATATTGCGGCAAAAAGGCACCAAAATCCGCAGCCGAGAGGGTCATCTCGTGATGGCGAGTGCCGAACGCGTCCGCAGCCAAGCGGGCATAGGGTCTCTCGTCTGCCACGCCAGGAGTCGAAAAACCTACCGTGTAGCTGTTGATCCCATGATCCCTTTTTTCCGCAGCGAAGCTAAGCACAGCAGTGGAGTCGACGCCGCCACTTAGCAGGACACCGACTGGAACGTCTGCGATCATGTGCTGCTCTACGGATTCCGCCAACAAGCTCAACAATTGACTCTCTGCGTGTTTCAGATTCGGCTTCTCCGTAGGCTTAGAGAATTGAAGATCCCAATATTGCCTAATCTCCACATTGCCATTCGTCACCAAGATATAATGCCCCGGAGCCAGCTTTTTGACGCCCTTGAGCAATGTCTCCTCGCCGGGAAGATAAAAGAAAGTCAAGAACCTGTCGATCAGCTCCGGCACAACTTCACGCTTGATTTCAGGATCTGCTAGGATCGACTTAATCTCCGAGGCGAAGACCACAGATTCGTTGGTCAGGCAATAGTAGAGAGGTTTGATTCCGACCCGGTCTCTTGCCAGGAAAAGCGTCTTCTTGTTCTCGTTCCATATGGCGAAAGCAAACATTCCTCGTAACCTATCCAGACACTGGGTTCCGAGCTCTTCGTAGAGGTGTACGATCACCTCTGTATCGGTGTGGGTTTTGAAGACATGGCCTTTGTTTAGGAGAAAGGTCCTTAGCTCTTGGTAGTTGTAGATCTCTCCATTGAAAACAATCCAGACAGTGCCGTTTTCGTTACAGAGCGGTTGGTGACCACTGCTAAGATCGATTATCGACAGCCGCCTGTGACCCAACCCCACCCCAGACCCCAAGTAGAGTCCCTCATCATCGGGCCCTCGATGACGTATGGTAGCCAACATTGCGCGAATCAGATCTGGATTGACGCTGGCATCCTGCGCAAAATTGAGCTTTCCGCTAATTCCGCACATGGGTTACTCCTACAGTCACAGGATGCAAGGATGCCGAAAGCATCAGGGGTCCGCGCCGATGTTCGGCGTGCTGAGGTGTTACTACCCATCGCAAGAAAAAGAAGCATTGCTTTTGTTTTAGAGAAGAACAGCAGATCACGGGTAGGATTCTGCTCAATTCGTACCCCCCCAAAAATCCCTTTTTTGCGGAGTAACTCACTCGACTGGCTCGATGATGGATCATTTCCAAATGGTTTCCAACCCACAGAGGCGCCTGAGTTGTTGGTTGCGCAGGTAACTTATCAGCTTCGAATCGTCCACCCTGGCAACGTTGCGCCAATAACCCTTAAGAAAGCCAAAGAGAACTGCGAACGATCCGACGACATACGGCGGTCGAACAAGCCTGCGCACGCAACTGGCTGCAAGAAACAAAGGGTGGTATCCGGAGATATAGCACGCTAAACCGTGTTTCACGCGGTCTCGCACAAACCCGTCAGCGGACCCCGTGATGCGATGGTGAATGAGCTGCAACTCAGGGAAAGCACCAGTCGTCCATCCCAACATGTTCGCCTTAACTTCATCGATGGTATCCCAGCCCGGCGCCACCCACAGACCACCGATTTCGTCCCAGCAGGTCCTTCTGTAAATCTTCGTCGCCCCTCTCACATGAAACCTCGGATTTTCCTCGAGCTTCAACTTCCGATCAAGGCTGTGATAAATCTGTCCGCCGCCGATTCCAAGCCGCGGCTCTTCGTAGAAGTGCGCAAAACATTCTTCGAAGTAATGCGTGGAAAAGGTCAAGTCCCCATCGAGCTTCACTATGAACTCCCATTCCTTAGACTGGAGCGCTCGATAGCCGTCATAGAATGCTTCGACGACGCCCCCGCCGGATTTCCGGAATCCTCTATTCACTCGATGTACGGCGCGGATCCAGGAGAACTGGGCCGAATACTGGTCGATAATCTCGCCCGTTCTGTCGCTAGAACCATCATTGACGATCACCCATTCCAAGGGTCTTACGGTTTGATTGAGTACGCATTCGATAGTCTGCCCAAGATACTTTTCTTCATCGCGCACGGGGGTAATAATAACGTAGCGTTCCATTTTGGTTATGTTATTCACAGTTCGGTATGCCGAAGTAATCGCGGAGGCCGTGCTGCCAAGTCTCGAAGGTGTTCAACCCACGAAGCTTCAGAGCGCGATTCTCAAGGACTGAATACACCGGCCTCGGTACCTTTGAAGGGAAATCTGTTGCTGATGCCACTTTCAGGTTGACTGTAGTGTTGGTGACGGCGAATATCTCTCGAGCGAATTCGTGCCACGAGCAACTTCCCTCCGCAGTGGCATTGTAGATTCCGTAACAGTTCGATTGGCTCAGCACTACAATTTGCTGCGCCAGATCCCTGGTGAACGTCGGGGTGATTACCTCGTTTTCGACTACCCGGACCTCACTCCGCTCCCGCGCGAGTTTCAACATCAACTCCACAAAGTTTAGCCCCCCCTTCCCTCTGCACGGGCGCTTACCATAGAGCCCAGACGTACGGAGGACGAAGTGCTTGTGCGTCGCGCATCGAACGAAGTACTCGCCGGCCAGCTTTGTATTTCCGTATACGCTCAGCGGACGTGGCGTATCGGCTTCTTCGTACGGACTCGCCTTATTTCCGTCGAACACATAGTCGGTGCTGATGTGGACCAAAACAGCATCCAGATCCTTTGCCACGCAACCCAGAATTCTCGGGCCGAGCGCATTGATAGCGAACGCCTTCTCGGGTTCCTGTTCGCATAGTTCGACATGATGCAAAGCCGCCGTGTTCACAATGACGTCCGGGCGCTGTCCAACAAGCGCGCCCATTACCGAGTCGAAGCTAGTGACCTCGATGTCCGAGTGTGTGAGCGCATACACCTCGTCACCATTGTTGCCGAAGGCTCGGGCAACGTCACTTCCCAACTGCCCATTTGCACCGACGACAGCGACTTTCATGAGGCAGCCCCCACCATGTCATGGATATGAACTCCGTTTTCCAGAGCCCTGAAGGACTCAATATTTGAATAGGCAGGATTATCCCATCCTTCGTATTTATCCTTGTTATCAATCAGGCTTCTGACGATGGATTTCACATCTCCGCGGGGATGAAAGCTGAGGACGTTGTTGGCTTTTTCGATACTGACTTTGTAGTTTCGGATATCCTCCATGTGTTTGATGCAAAGATTCACTCGGATTGAGAGCCGCTCCTCAATCGCGCAGGTCACCAGATCCCCGACCTCTCCCACGGTATAGTTTCCAGAGGCAACGTTAAATATTCCCGAGAGTGACCGGTTCGCCTCAACGGCGCGGATATAAGCAGTGGCAGCATCGTCAATGCTAAGGATCGGCCTCCAGATGGACGGATTGTTAACTGTAATGATGCGATTCTTCATCGCTGTCTTGAACATGGCGTTAATGATGAGATCAAACCGCATACGCGGGCTATATCCCGATACAGTTCCCTTGCGGAGTGAGATGACCGAGAATTGGTCGTCGGCCAGTTGCATGGCTGCTTGTTCGCCCTGGAGCTTGGAGATGCCATACGGGTATCGGGAACTGACCGGCCGCGTTTCATCATACAGCTCGTTCTCCGTGTAGCCGTACACGGAACAGGAAGAGGCGTAGATAAATCTCTTCACTCCCGCAATCTTGGACATGTAAGCAAGATATGCGGGAGCCGCCGCATTGAAGACGAAGTTCTTCGCCGGGGAATACTCGGCCATGGGATCGTTCGATAATCCCGCCAGAAAGATCACCTGATCGTAGCGTTCTAGGTCTTCTCCCGAGAGCTGGAAGATATCCTTGTTCAGGATGCCAACCTGAGACGGCAAGTGATTGCCGAACCAGAACATGTCCACGACGTCAACCTTGTAGCCGCGGTCGAGAAGCCTCGGTATCAGGACCGAACCAATGTAGCCAGCTCCACCAGCGATGAGCAGTTTCATAATTTCCCCCTGTGATGTGAAATTCGGACACGATCAAGCAGCTGCGTTTCTGAGCTGTAACACAATCGACCGCTAAAAAATGTCAGATATGGAAGTGATCCGATTCGGCCTCGGCGAGCCACTGTGCTAAGGTTTGGGCTTTTCGATCTTTTTCGGAAAGCGAGGGCTTACTGACCGGCCACTCGATACCGATCTGTGGATCGTCCCAGCGGATTCCAGACTCAGCCCGGCTGTTGTATAGACCCGTACATTTGTACTGAATCTCCGCGACCTCGGAGAGAACACAGAAGCCGCGTGCAAAGCCGGCTGGAGCCCATAACTGTCGCCTATTCTCGGCCGACGCTTCGACGCCAAACCACTTTCCCAATGTGGCGGAACCCTTTCGGATGTCAACCGCCACAAGAAATGCACTCCCGACCGAAACGCGCATAAGCTTGCCCATTGGGGGGTCCCACTGGAAATGCAGACCACGAACAACGCCCTTCACTGAGCGTGAATGATTGTCCTGCACGAATTGGTGAGGCAGGCCTAAGACCTTAAATTGATCCTCCCGAAAAGTTTCCATAAAGAAGCCACGGGCGTCCTGAAAAACCTCCGGCACCAGCACCACAATTTCTTCCAAGTGTCTCGACTCTATCGCAATTTTCAAATAAACCTCGGATCTGGAATTCGCAAAGATTATTGAGGGATCTGGATGGGGACTTGCAACCGCGTTTCTGGCTCTTTTCCATTCTCAACAAGCTGAACAGGATCAACACGCCAGTTCCATTCAGTGGCGGCCCAGTAAAGTTGCAATCGCCTTCTTAGCGCGTCCGAAGGCCTGACATATTGGGCCAGCTTATATCCGACCCCCCGGACTAGCAGCCAGGCAATGGACACGTGCCGACATCGACGTACGCCTCGTCTTCCGAAATACTTATAGAAGTAGCGGTAGCGATTGCGGTATTTGTCTAACGCGAACGCAATCGGAAATCGCCCGGTTGTCGACTGCCCACCCAAATGCGTTATGGTCACATCAGGTGTGTAAACCACTGGGTAACCGGCATCCCAGATACGGTGACATAGATCGAGATCCTCGTAGTAATAGTAGAACTGCTCGTCAAAGCCACCTAATCGCTTGAGCACTTCTCCCCGTACTAGCAAGCAGCAGCCAGACTGCCAATCGATAGACCGCTCGGTCTCGCCATTCCATCGTATATACTTGTCGGATACAAAGGTGTCGGATAAATACCCGAGCGGGCGCAGGTAGAGCGCTGCGAGCCATTCCCGCCATATTGTAGGGAATGGCCGAGCGGAACCCTGGTAGGATCCATCCGAGTTCAGGACCCGACATCCGAATCCACCTGCCTCGGGATGTCGATCTGCAAAATTAACGAAGCGGTCGAGCGACCCTTCATGAATGATCGTATCCGGATTCAGAATCAAGACATATTCGCCCGTACTTGCCGCGATACCAACATTGTTGCCCTTGCCAAATCTCAGATTTATGCCGTTCTCGATCACCCTGACTTGTGGAAAGTTTTTGTGTATGACTGCACACGATCCGTCCGTCGAACCATTATCCGAAACTATTACTTCGATCTCCGTTGAATGAGTGTTCGAGTAAATGGAAGATAAGCAATCAACGATGATTTTGAGATCGTTCCAGCAAAGAATTATAATTGATAGTTTCACGATTTACTCTTCTGGTCGGGTTAATCTAAGTGCGGTTAAATGCAACTCCACAGAGTGTTAAGACTTACGAAGTGCAGCCGCCGATGCTCCGGTGTGCAGCTAGCTCGGCGTAGCAATGCCCCTCGCTTTATAGTGTTTGTCCACCACTGATCGTAGACACCAACCACCAACCAAACAGCACAAAATGAATAATGACGAACATATCAATACGGCCATCGGCGTTAGGTTGTGCTTATAATAAAACCGAACTACCGCGCGACCAATAGCTACTTTCGAAAGAGTTATATCTCGAAAATCAGAAGCCATCCGAAGACAATAGACACGGGCTGACCTTCTCGAGATGTCGGTCGTGGCCAACTGCAGGTCATTGACATACTTTATTACAACGCAACGCGTGCTCGCTGAAGGTACAGTTATGGCGAGATCAATGTAACCCTCTTGAATGCGATACGGTACTTGCAGGCCATCTACCATCAACGACTCTATTGTCGGCTCGCCAGACTCCTGCTTTTTGATGTAAAAAGTCGACTTCTGGAAAGAGACGTTTTCTAGGCAAAAATTGTTTGAAAAAGCGATCACATCGTACCCTTCCTCATCCCTTTGTTTTGTCAAATAAAGGTGTTTGACTATTTCTCCCACACTTCGCCAGCGAGTATCTGGTTCAATCCTGTTAACCTCGTCCGCCAACCGGTCGAAAGCATCTATGCCACTTGAAAAAAACTCCTGATGGCCGTAGAAGAACAACGGATTCTCTAGAAACTGGCTTACTGCTATGAGACCCTTCGGGATCGGCGCTTCTACCGAATAACGACGGATGCTCGGAAAGTCTGCGAATGACAGTGTAACGGCGCGTAAAGCGAAAGGAAGGAGCGGCGGGTTCGTTCGGTCCATCGGAACGTTCGAAGAGTTGATGGTTGCAAGATAGTTGTAAGCCTTTAGCACACCAAGAGTCTGTTCAGGCGCAATGCTATGGGGAAATACCATCACGTTGTCGTATGGAATACCTGTCAGCTTTTGGAAGCTGTTCATTCTGGCCAACGATTGCTGAAGGGCCACAGTTTGTCCGCTCAAGGGCTTATTACGGTAATCCGTGAACTCCTTGTTATCGTGATTGTCCCCGTGGATAGAAATGGAAAACTTGTCGGGATGAGCACGAATGAGCGAGGCCACGCGAGGATCGCTGCGGTCATAATTCCAAGGAATGAAAGCAATCGTCGAGTGAAAATTATGCTTTTCCATTTCACTTAGGAGACTTTCGTAGCTGAGAAACCCGTACGGTTCTCGAAGCCAGGGATCGTCGATGGTGAGATTTGAATAATGATGTACCGCATGCCAACCTTTATTCCCTGCGGAGTACCTCATAAACATCATCAGAGGAGCGATCTGCGTGAACGCAGCCACTGTGTGCTCTGGACTCGATTCGTCTTGAAATTCATGAACTGGCGGAGCGCAAGCCAAGAATACCTTCAGTCGGCCAAGAGTATTCTCGACGAATATCGGGAGAACGTCGCTCGCTTGCCGGATGTCTATAATTCTTTGAGACCCGCTGCTCGGGCTAATCAACAAATAGACCGGGTTGGATCTTATATAAGGAAGTTCAATACCGCTTAGTTGCCGCGTGAGTCCATCGAAAAAGCCAACATCGTACACGATGGGAATCGAACTTGCCAGACGCCGAGACCCGACCACAGCGCCACTAGACCAAGTTCGCAAGAGAGTCGTGTTCGTTTGTGTACTCACACCAAGGATAAGCAGCGGAAGACTGCCTCCAGGCCGTCCTTCAATGGCTCGCACGAGCGCCTTTTGACTGACGAGATTGAGTGCATCTGCGGCAATTATGACCGCGAGCACATTCGGTCGCTCGACGGATGTGGTTAGTGCTGGGTCATTCTCGGTACTGGGCCTGATATGCAGTACAGTCAAGCCGTAGAAACGGGCTGCGATTTCCACGTCCGATCGCTCTGCGAAGGATCCTTCTGGAGAAGAGATGAATACCACCTCAGCGGAGTAACATTGCAGGGAGAACATTCGCAGCAAGAAAAGCAGGACGCATGCCGAACGGAGAGCGCGAGACGGTACAACTGTGAGCGGGGCGGACTTCATATTTCCAGATATTTCTTCTGAGATCCCAAACTGCTTTCCTGTGGACGCGCGTGAAGCGTCCGATCTAGCTAAGAGCAGTTTCATATGCCTCGAGCAGGGTTGCCTTTTCAGACGCCCAATTCAAATGGTTTTCGACTCGCTTGCGGCCGCAGTCTCCTAACTTCCGGCGAAGCTCTTCGCTGTCGAGTAGGGTTGTGATCTTGTCGGCGAAATCGATGGGATCATTGGGCGATGCATAAAGGGCCGCTGAGTCCGCTATACGTCGGCCTTCTTTCAGATCAAAGAGTACGACCGGCAGGCCGCAGGCCATGTATTCAAGAATTTTGATCATGGTCGATTTATCGTTCATCGAAGTCTTGGGATCGGGCGCGACACCCACGTCGGCACCTGAGAGGTAAGCCCCGACTTCTTCATAGGGGACTTGACCGGTAAAGGTTACGAACGGGTTCAGGCCGTTTTGGGCAACCCAAGTCTGTAGCTTGGAGAGTTCCGTCCCTGCTCCGATGAGTACAAAGTGTACGTCCTGGCGCTTTTCCTTTTTGATGATGTGGTCGATCGATTCAAGCAGCAGGTGAAGGCCATCCTGTGACCCCATGAACCCGACATACGCCACTAGCAGCGACTTCCCAAACTTCGCATCAGGTAACGGGGGTAGCCGGCGGAGGCTAGCAAGATCGGGACAGTTCCGCACGACGAACACGTCTTTGGCAAGCTTTCGGCCCCTCGTCATAGCGATCTCCTTGAAGGAATCGTTCGTAGCGATGCACACTTTCGCAACTCGGAAAGAGCAGTACTCAGCTAGTTGGGTGAGGGTATGGAGCAGCCCGACCCGGTTGCCGAATTTCGACTCAAACAGCTCGGGGCTGAGATCGTGGTGGTCGAATATGAATCGGACGCCAAATGGTTTCAGAAGTAAGGCTATGAGGAAAATGGTATCTGGCGGGTTGCACGCCTGAAGTATTTGGAACCTCGTCCGCACAAAGATCTTAATTGTCAAGTACAACTCCGCAATCAACGCGCACACGTACTCTCGCAAATACCCCGCCGTCCCGGAAGCCTCCCATGTGCGATGGCGAAAGATTTGGATCCCGTCAAGGTTCTCGTAAGTCGCCGCTGCAGAACCGTTTCCTTTGGGGCAGACGACAAAAACGCGATATCCCGCATCTCGAAGAGCGCAGGCCTCGCGCCAAACGCGTCTGTCCATAGGCACGGGTAGATTCTCGACGACGATACAAACCGCTGGTCTCGTTTTTTCTATCATTTACCTAAAGCGCTCGAGCTGGAAGTTACAACTAACTTTCGAAGTAGCAGACTCACGGTGTAAAACTACTCGGCGCAGAAACCAACGATTCGATCCGCGATCCAAGGCAACTGAGTGCGACCATCGTTTCTCTAATCTGCTGGCGATAGTGCTGGCCGCCATTGGAGACTCGGCGAGGAAACATGTGGGCTCACACCAAGAACTCGCCGAAAGATCTCATCAACTTTTTCCCCTGCGTCATCCCAGGTCCGCGAATGCATGCTGGCCGCCGCCGCTCGGGACACTGAGTCGAAATCGCCAGTCGTGATGACCGCTTCAAGTTCAGCAGCTAGGCGGTGAGGGTCTGCCGGCGCATATCTAACGAAGGAACTTGCGATATCAGTTCGGTTCCAAACACTGTCATTGACGACCGGAATGCATCCAGCGGCGAGCATTTCGTGGGCAACGAGTGATACATTCGTCAGGGATAAACTCAGGCCAGCGTAGCAACGATTGTAGAGGTGGTTAAGCTCTTCGGGTGAGATCCGGCCATGGTCAGTGAAACGAAATGGTAAGTTGCCCATTCTGGTGCCGTACAAATGGATTTCGACGTCCGGGCGACGCGCGGCAAAAGCCTCTAGCGCCATTAACCCGATTTCACAACCTCGGCGTGCAGCTTCCGGCCGAGCATAAAAAACCACTCCAAAACGCTTTACGCCGTCCAGGCGACAATACCGAGAGATATCGCAGCCGTACTCGAACGAATCGACGCTCATCCCGAAGTCGCTCTTAAGCTTTTCTACGAAACACCGTCCAATCGTTATGCCGTGGAACTGCATACGATAAGTATTCTCCGCCAAGAGACTTAAGGCGCCAGCCGGGTAGAAGTACGGCTCGAAATCCTGTATAAAGTAGAAGCGCTTACCAGCACACCGGGAGTTGAAGACCGGGTACGCTGTGGGCCACGATGTGGCTACCACAGCGTGGGCGTCCTTCATACCCGCATCTAAGGTTGCTACACATCCATTGAAGCCGTAAGAACTACGGATGATGTGTTCGTAGTAGCGATGATCCGCGCGATAGACGTTGTAGAAGTATACCCGGTTATGGTATCCGTGTGCCTGAAGATGCCGAATGATACGGAACAGAGTCGTATGGCCGCCACCTCCCGGTCCGGCAGGGATTGTTACCCAATTTATGATTATGGGTTGCTTTGGGATAAGCTTTGGAATCGTTGGCTGAAACGGGAGAGACAGGTCAGCGGTCAGAATATCAGCTCCTTTGACCGGCATCGTTATCTGCTTAGGCGCGAGCCGTTGCGCGGCAGCCAACCGAAGTCGGTCTGCTATTCCACGCTTCCCTTCGAACTCCAGCAAATTAAGGAATTGCCGATAACGGCGGCCCAACTGAATCCGGGTTTGTTCAACGGCTAAACTCAAGTTGACTCTCCTCAGAGTGTGCACGTGCGGGCGGGCGCTAGTTGGGAATGATTGCATTGACACTATCGTCCAACCAAGACCGGCCTGAACCTGGCAACTAATAGCTTAATAGGACGCCCTAAAATAATCGGCCGCTTGACGAGCGCGCGACTTGCGCTTGAAATGCTTCTTGCGAACTTCCTCTGATGCCAATATAGCCGCGCAGCCCACAGGTAGAATTCGGCAATTACCCAGTTGTCTGCCTCTCTGAAATCGGTGGAAAGAAAATCTTCAAGCACATTCGTCGCAAGCGTGTATTTACGAATGCGGCACATGTTGCGGAGACAAGATAGACATCCCCTTGCTAGAGTGGTCTGCTGATCCGCATCACTGACTCCAAGTTTCGCGAGCAGCGCCGGTGTAATTTCCCCGACTAAGTCCAAAGGATCCGTGGCGCCACTTCGCCTTGCCAATGCAGCCGCTCGCGATGCGGCGGAGCCAAGAGCTTGGCTCTTACACCGCGCCACCGATACTTGGTTAGGATGAATTCTGTAACGCAGCACTACGGAAGTTAAATTCGCGAGTTCGAACCGATCTGCGATCCGCAACCATAGATCGTAGTCTTCAGCATCCACAATGCTTCTGTATCCCCCCGCCCAAACGAACGTTGATTTTCGAAGAAGCACAGAAGGGTGCCAGAATACGCTGGCATTGAGTAGAGCTCGCTGGATTTCTTGATTTTGAGTTGGATGGCGTGCGAGCGCGAAGACCCTCCCTACTTCGTCAATAAACTCAACCGCGCCGCCCAAGACCACGATTTCAGGGTGAGTCTCCATAAATTCGACCTGCCACAGCAGACGATCTCTCACCGCTATATCATCTGCATCCATTCTCGCGATGTATTTACCACGGGCGAATGCGCAGCCGCGATTGAGAGAACGAACCAGCCCTCTGTTCTCCTGGTGATAAATGCGCATTCGCAGATCCTTTTCTTTGTAACAGTCAAGGATTGCGCCCGACCGATCGATTGAACCATCGTCGATGACAATGAACTCAAAGTCCCGAAACGTTTGACCGAGAATGCTGTCCACGGCTTCATTCAGAAAGCGCTCGCCGTTGCAAACGCTCATCACAACAGAGACTATAGGGTCAGACACGACAGGTAAGCCATCCATTCCCGCGCTATTTCAACGCGCATCGGTCCGCCGGTATAGCGCGCTAAGAATCTGCCACGCTCTGAAACCCAAATGCCGTTTGCAGGCGAGTTTTATCCAGGGCAATGATCTTCTAATATCCGGGCATACGCCTAGCGCAAAGTCTGAAAGCTGCTCCGACAATACCATTTCACCGTCGTTAAACGCAGTGCTGGCGAATCCAATTGACACGCCCGCAACTGAACGGAACATCTTGTGACGGAGTCGTAGTGTGTCGGGTAGCGTACCGGCGCACATCTCGAAAAAGCACTCGAGAGCAGCCTTCCGCTGTTGAACATCGGGCAACCAACCATGCGCCATATATGCCAGTGACATATTCGAGGAATGGCGACGGTAAACCGCCTGGCACGAATCGAAGATACCGACCGAAGCATGTGCTGCGAACCGGAGCCACATCTCCATATCACCAGCATGGGGCAATTCGAACCGATAACCTCCGAGCAGTTTCTGTAGTTCCGTTCGCACCACAGCCGTGGGCGTGCAAACAATGTTCTTGGATCCGCTGAACTCAATGAACTCTAGCCCGCGGATAATGCGCCAACCCGTTTGGTTAAAAGCAGGTTCGATGGCCGTGACATCGGTGATTGTACCGTTCTCATGAAGTTCAAAGCCCTTACCAAACGTAAACCCCACCTCGGGATGTGCATCCATCAGATCCGCTGCACGTCTGAGGGCACCAGGCAATAAGTAGTCGTCTGCGGAAAGAAGCAACATGTAATCCGCAGAAGCCCAGTCAATTCCTTCGTTATAAGTCGCAATGTGCCCTTTGTTGATACGATGTCGCCGAAAGCTGACTCTGGAATCACTTTGGACAAGATCGGCGGCCACTTCAGCTGTGTTGTCTGGCGAGGCGTCGTCGATGATCAGAACACGAACGTCCGGCCCAGCCTGGTTGAGAACGCTCTGCACGCATTCGCGCAGGAAATGGCCGTAACGATAGCACGGCACGATTACATCAACAGAAGTCATCTTGGATTGGAGATTCACGTTCTCCTACGAAGTCATGCGGCAGCGGAATTGGATCGGTGTACAAAACGTTGCAAATGGGGCGGAATCCGGTCTGACGAAATGAGCATCAATAATATCCTCACGGAATAGGCCCCGCTCAGAACTGTCGCCAGCGCTCCCAAGCATACAGCCCAATAGAATGGCAAGACGAAGAACCCGCCAAATACGACAGCAATCAATGAAAGCAGGATGAGGCCGGCCATCATGTTCTCACGGGACCACCGAAACCCGCTAAGGCGGCGCGCTATTGGGTAAGCGATTAGCGCATGGAACATGTATGACCCAAAGAATGCAATACCTGTCCCGTTCAAACCGAACCACCTGACACATATCCACGCGAGACCGAGGTACACGACGGCCCAGGCGAAATCGCTCCAGAAGAAGACACTTGACCGACACTTCGCCAGGCTAATGAAACCTATCGGCCAGGTAATCACTTGGATGATTGTTCCCAGACATATCCAGCGTAGAATTCCAACCGCCGGATGAAACTTGGCGCTGTAAAACAGCGAGATCACGATTGGTGCTAATGTCAATGTCAAGATAGCGCCAGGCCCAGCGAGAAGCAAACCGACTCGCGCCTGCTCGTTGACGATGCGGTTACATGCGTCGTCGTCGTCCGCACACGCGGTTAGCCGTGGATAGAAATCCGCCCCCATGGCCTGCAAGATGAAGGAAACGTAGAGTCCCCCAAGGGTCCATGCGGATTGGTACAGTCCCATTGCCTCAAGGCCAAGTTGACGCAGAACAACGATTCGCACTAGGTAGGCGCTTCCCATTGTCATCAGGCCAGTTACCATGAACGCGAAACCCAACTTCAACAGCGGCGCAACCTCCTGGCCAACCTGAAAAACCGTAATGGAGACCCTTCGGATGTGTATCTTCCTACTGTAAAAATAGGAGGTGACGAAGGTCATCGCGGCAACACCCACAAGCGACGGTACAACGCCTCGCTCTCGGAAGAGATACACGACCGGGATGCCGATCAATGTTCCAAATAGCGCTCCTAACACGCTCATCTTGACCAGATCGGAGATGCGCCGCATGCCTTGAATCAAGGCGCCCTGGCCGGCCGACACCAGTCGCAAAAATACCGCTACCGACAAGAGCGAGATCGCCATTCCATGCCGGTCGTTTCCAAACGTCAAAATCGAGACTTGTCTGGCGAAGATAAGAAGAAACCCGGCGCCGAGGATTCCCAGCAGTATCGAGGTCCTCCGCAACGTCGTAGCCGTGCGCGCGATCAATTCCTCGTTCGCGGAACCTGCTGCTTCAGCAATCTGCCGCACGCCACTGCTATTCACTCCCATCCCAGCAATGCTCTGCGTAAGATCGGAGATCGATCCGTAAAGCGCGAATAATCCGAAGCCGGATGGACCCAGTAAAATTGCCATTGCCTTCGTCCGAACAATTCCAATTGCAATGTTCAGCACCTGGGAGCCGCCGACGAGCGCCGAGGATTTGAGAATTTGGCGGTAAGTATTCCGCTCACCTTTGGCAGCTTCGTCAGGTCGGCGTTCTACTGCCGTATTCGACGGTTCAGCGCTAGAAAAGCTTGCTTGCATGAACTGATACGTCCCCTCGCCCCAGAGGGCCGCGCGTGATGTTTTGCATTCAGAGTTCTGAGACCGGGCGTTGCAACGCTTGTAGATGCTGTAGGTGGACAGTCAATTTACCGGCGAACGATTTGTAAATTTCGCGGGGCTGCCGCTGTTTCAGTCCCACCAGACTGCGATTCGGGGTGGACTGCGGGACGAGATCCCGGTCCCTGGGCCTTCAAGACGTTAGACACTCTTTACGACGGAGCAATTCATCCTGGGAGGTATTCACAAAGGCCCGGATACAGACCAAGCCCGAACATCTGCATGAGAGACGGCCGCCACAGCTCTGTAGACGGCTGCTTCCCCGAGCGCTGTCATAGGCTCCACCTCCGATGCGTCAATTTCCACTGCGATCGACTGCGCCATCATATCGACAGATAGAACCAAACGACAGAGATTCTTCTTCCGAAGCAGGAGCCCCTCGACTCCTTCGAGCGGTCCTCGCTTGACTCGAACCCGAACGCCGCATTTCAAAAACGGGTGCGGCTCTACCCGATACGGTCCACGAATGACCTGCCGAATTGCCTGAATTTCCTCTTCAGGAATGACCGCGACGTGCTCCCCGGTGCACACAATCATATGAACCCCGGGGGTCGTCACGGCTTGCAATCGACGAGTGAGCGCCCCCCGAACGAATACGTAGCAAGGGAAGAGCGGCAGTGAAACTAACTTCTTTCGATCCTTCCAACGCCGCATCGAATCATAGAGCGGCACAAGTGTCTCGAATCCCTTGGTCGTCAACCCCCACGCTACCGACTTCTCGTGTTGATGACGCGTATATAGCGCGCACCACGCTGTGTCTTGCACGCTGCTCAGATTCCCACTCGATGAAGTCGACATTTTCCTCCGCTTTCCTTCCCCATGCGAATTGCATCTCATCTTGACGATCGGAAAGGTGTAGCTTCGCCCTGTGGGCTACAGCCCCTTCTTTTTCCATTTGGATCGAAGCGGTTTGCCCGATTCTCTCTGGCGCCGCGTCCATCTTTGTTTCTAAAAACCCGTCACACCACGATCATGTTGATCGAGATGTAGTTATCAACAAAACCATCGCTTGCTGGGGACATTCTGATACCGAACCTCAGGGCATGGAATGTTTCTAGCAACACTTCGCGATTGTGGCTTACAGGCAGCCACTGTAGAAAATCTGAGCAATTCGAAGCTATCAACATTGCATCCAGTCGATTTCACACTGCGGGTTCAAACCCAGCACAGGTATCACTCTGGTTATGTTGACTTCTTCCATATAAGCAATTTGAATGCCATCTGACACTTGAATTGGAGGTCGTTGATACATCTTCAGAAGATCAATTAGAGAGCTATTTAGACAATCCTGTTAATCCCATACATCACAAGAGCACGTCGAGTGCCTAAAGCAATACGGCATTGGTGCCGTTCACTTGAGAGACTAGTTGCTCGTTGCTCGTGATGCATCGAATCGCATTCTTCTCGACAGCCTGATCGGTGAGTGACTTCCGCTTGTTCCATGTTATTTCCGCAATCCAATGTGCGCCTCCAAAAGATCAAGTCATTCGTACAAATCGACCAAGGGAGAAGACTTTGAAGTAGGTCTGGCAATCATAGTACTCATGGACGCATAGGCTTTGGAGCTAGCTCTAGAGGCGCAATCACGCGATATCGAGCTTGACATCTCTTCGACTGTTCCAATACTGCAACTGCTGATCCATAAGGAGATACGCAGCCCTGTCAGTGCGGCGTTAGGCGATGTAACCGTTCAGAAATGGCTTCGCTATTCACTAAGGCCGACTGGAAAAACCAGCGATGCAATAGCTTCCTAACGTGGTTCGAAATATTGGGACCGACCGCGGGAACTAGTCCCATAGCCGGTAAGTGTGAGACCGACTGTCCGCAGACGCTCTGTCCAGTGATCCTCGATGTACAAATGCCCCCACAAGTCTCTAGAACAGCCGACCTGAAAACGCTCCCCCAACAAAGCTCCGCTAGCTCTTCTTGGGACTAGACATCTCGACACATTGCTAAAGATTTGCGACGTAATGCAAATTACTTGCACCGCCCCCCGAGATGTTCTCGTTCCATGTCAGTGCAGGCACATCGCATCGGCGCTGAACGATGATCCGGGTGGGATCTGTCTTACATCGAGAGTTCTCAGCACTATCGTTGAATAGGGAGCTGGCAGGTTCAGATGGATCGTTGAAGGACGCGATCATGACTCCATGGCACAAAGAATTGCAAAGCTTCGCAAATAATTGCAGACTTATACGGTGTACATGGCCCATTGGGCCGCGGCTTCTCGATCAACCTCAGAAACGCTTTCGGACATTGGCCATCTATTTGCTCTTGATCTTGAGAGGAGGCGAGGACATATTGTTAGATGAGTTTCCCTGGTACAACTCGGTTGTACGCAGAACAGAGATCGAGGCGGTCCAGCACTGCGTGAGAACCGCGCCACGATCGATTCGTTTCGTTCCTCGAAGTAAACGAACGTGTCAGGATACGATTTGCTTGCTGGAGGGCCTCGAGGGATTATCTACACAGCGTAAGATGGGGTTCATAAACTCACCAGCGATCCTAGGGTGACTCCTCTCGGTTGATTCTTATGCAAGATGAGCGTTGATGAGTTGCGCCAGTTTGAGAATATGCTATGTCACTGGTTGGGCCGCGGCCTCCGCTCCCGTATGAATACGAGCGATATCAAACCTGGCATAAGCGGCGTGTACTCGAGTTAAATCCCGGGGTCGAAAAGTCATTGCTACGATAGCAGCCATGCATTAATCGGTTGACCCGTCGATGCTTGATGCTTAGGCTGTACTTGGATATTGCACTTTTGGAGCGGAGTCTCCGGGGCCTTTCGCGCACTGCGCAGAGGCATCTTCAAGCAGCCAATACAGAATGCCTTCTCGAGTCAATGTAGCAATCATCGGTGGCGGAATTGTCGGCTTGGCTACAGGCCTTGAGATCCTAGGTCGGTTTCCGGGTGTGTCTCTCGCCGTGCTTGAGAAGGAATCTGAAGTTGCTGCTCACCAGACGGGTCATAATAGCGGCGTCATTCATTCAGGAATTTACTATAAACCCGGTAGCCTAAAGGCAAGACTCTGTACTGAGGGCGTAAACGCCTTATTGCGCTTTTGTGAAGAGCACGCCATCCCCTACGAGATTTGCGGCAAGGTCATCGTTGCTACTTCACACAATGAAAGCGCACAACTCAATGAGCTTTATCGTCGCGGGATCGCCAATGGTCTGAAGGGCGTACGGATGCTTACCGGGGACGAGATCCGTGAGCTTGAGCCGCATGCTTCAGGCATCCGGGGCATACAGGTGCCTGGAACCGGCGTTATCGACTATAGGACTGTCGCGAGGAAGTACGCCGAACTCATAGTGCGTGGCGGCGGCGCAATTCATGTTTCGCGTGAAGTAATCGCATTACGGCCCTCGGGCAGCGATACAGTAGTCGAAACGACTCGGGGACCGATTGAGGCGCGGTTAGTTATCAATTGCGCGGGTCTGCAGAGTGACCGCGTCAGCCACATGGCAAATGCCAAACTCGATCTGACGATCGTTCCTTTTCGTGGGGAGTACTATGAGCTAGTTCCGGGTAAGCACCACTATGTTCGTAGTCTGCTATACCCGGTTCCCGACCCACGATTTCCTTTCCTCGGTGTGCATTTCACCAAGCGCATATCCGGTGGAGTCGAAGCGGGCCCGAACGCCGTGCTGGCGTTGAACGTGAGGGTTACGCAAAGAATTCTTTTAGTGCAGGCGACGTTTGGGAGTACGCGACCTTTCCAGGTTTTTGGGTTATGGCTGCGAAGTACTGGAACGTGTCCGTGGACGAGTACTACCGCTCATTGAATAAAGCCGCGTTTGTTCGATCTTTACAGCGTCTCGTACCGGAGATCACCGCTGATGACTTGGTCCCCGGTGGATCAGGTGTGCGAGTTCAGGCGCTGGGAATCAATGGCAAGTTGATTGATGATTTTCACTTCGCTTACACCAAAGGCGTCGTGCATGTCTGCAATGTCCCCTCTCCTGCTGCTACAGCTTCGCTTGCAATTGCGAAGCACATCGTAGAAACGGTCTTGCAACACGACGAGGACTTGCTCACGGTACGGAGTTGAGCAACCTAGCCCCCCTGCCAAGGAAGGCTACCTACCGGAAGCTCGTGTTCAACCGCACCGCAAAGCTGCAAGCTGGACCGATGGCGTTGCCCGAGAAGAGACCACCAAGTCGATCACATTTAGACGGTTGTTCAAGTGTTTCCATCGACCTGAAGGTGCATGTTGATCTTTTCGCCCATGTAGAGGAGGGAGTTGACCTAGCGGGAAGGATTCGTCCACGCAGAAAATTGAGGCGGTTATCCCAGCCGGACCATTTGAGCTAGAACGTCCGCTTCATCCCTTCATATTTAAAGGGCAGCCCCGATCCATAGTTCGCACCGTTGAAACCGGAGCCCTGCGTCGAATCGATATCCAAGGCTTTTTGCTCTCCTTCGAATGGCTCCCCTGAGCAGTCTCCATGGCTAGCAGCCGAATCCATACCCACACAGGGGGGCACCGATGCAGCTTGGCCGGCTGTCGCTTGAGCACTTGCCCGAGAGCATCTGGAGGTCGCGGCGGGCTTTCAACGCGAAGCGCCGCTGATTCACTTGCGTAACACTTCTCATATTTGTTGGAATCTCCGAATATGGTCGCAATTTTCCAACGCGCAATCGCCGGAGTTTCGACGCAGAGGAAGCGAATCAAAGGGTTACGAAGTTGCTGTCAAGCTCTTGGATTAAGTCTCTGCAGATGTTTTTGCATGCCAACCGAAGAAGGGCGAAGCACATTTCTGCCAAAAGCCGACGAGAACTCGCGGCGTCGCTCCCCAGACTCTAAGCATGGTCGGCTAGTATAATCTCGTCTTTGTGAGGAGCCTGTAATGGCATAAATGAGGCGGAATCAGCAACTCATCTCGCCGATCTGTCCAAGAATATGCGGATGGGTCGTATTAGATAGTAGAGGGCATGGAGCGATTTTGGCAGAGGGAACACTGCCTGATCTCTCTCATTCGGTCGCAGGAGGTCCATTGATAACAGGAACCTCACCCGATCGCGGAAGTCGAGCAACTGGATATTGTAGGGAATATGGCCCGGTGGCGTGCTGCCCGGAGCATCAAATAAATTGTTCTGGATATGTTGCGCGAGGAGCCGCGCAGTCGTGTCCGCTTCAAAGCACTGCAGGATCGCTTGAGGGACTGTGGCTCCAGCCACTCGACGCGCAAGCAGTATGCCCAGAGCGAGCGTTCGGCTTAACCCCGCCTCTTTCGCTTCATAGGTGACCTCTTTCCAATCAAGGCCAGGCGACGAAGCCAGTAGCTGCGCGACGTCGCAGATCCAGAGAAGTCGCGACCACACATGTTTGCTCCCATGCATACAAAGCATCAGCAACGTGATCTCGGGACTCATATCCGGAACGTCTGCACCCGCCAGCACCGTGGTTCGCCGCCTTGGCCACACCCAATCCAAACCAAGGTCGCGCCTAAACCTTGGCATAGTAGGATCAAGTCTCCACCGAAGCTCTAGCACCCTTCCGTCTGTTTTTCGTTCAAAATGGTATTCGTAATAGTCCAAATTTGCTGGCGTTCCATCCGCATTCACTGGAGTTTCTAGTTCGTATCCTCTTTCGAGAGCAACAGTTGTAGCCTGCACGAGATCCCTATAATGGATGAGCAAATCTAGATCGCCGGCAGGACGCGTGGTAAGGTCGTGATAGATAGACGCACCCAGCACAACCCCCTTAAACGGCATGGCCGGAATCATCTTGTCTTCGAATGCTTTGAGCACGGCAATCAATTCCACTGCATTCGCCAGAGTGTTGAACATGTTAGTTTCGTATTCGGTTCGCAGATGCTCGAGGACGAACTGCGGAACTGGCGGACCCATGTCCACAAGCCGCAAAAATAACATAGGCAAAACACGATGCTCCTCAGCCAGTTCAAGGAGCGAGTTCCAGTCCCGGACGTTAGCCGCAAGGCGAGGGACTTGTTTTGCATCGCTCGAACGCGCAATTGCACGTAGTAGTGCGCACGATTCGAGATCTGCTCGCATCAACTTCTCCGGTCGCAAAGACATGTCGCAATATGTTGCGACTTACGTTCTGATAGTATCAAGCGTTTTCCCGATCAAGTTCTGGCGGAAGGGATACTGTTCTTCTTCTTTTCAATGCAATCTTGTGCGTGTTTTCCTTAGTAGATTTGGCCAGCGTACTTGATTTTTAGGGATTATATTTTGGCTATCAACATGCAATATGCTTACTACGCCTCCTCCGCAACTTAGACGCCTGACAAAAGAGGTCTTGTTACCAAAGATGTTTGTTTGCAGAACAAAGAAACTCTCGTATTCTTACGAGTATCGAAGGGGGAAACGAACGACCGCTTGAGGATACACAAAGAGAGAGGTCAATATGCAGATTGAACGTACCAATTCAGATGCCTTGGTGGTAAACAAGCTGCCCGACGGTTCAACGGTCATTCTCGACGTCGAGAACGAGGCGGTTTTCGCATTGAATTCGACGGCCGGCGCCGCGTGGGATGCTTGCAGCGACCGGACAACACTCGCCGGAGTGACGGAAAAAATGCAGCAATCATTTGACCCCGGGATAAGCGAAGAGCTTGCGGAAGAGGCAATTCGGCAATTGCATGATAAGAAACTGGTCAAAACATCGGGAACGCCTTCAGAGTCATCCAGGCGCCAATTCATCACAACGATGAGTGCCATCGCTCTACCTCTCGTCGTGTCATTATCAATCGGGGAACAGAGAGCATACGCCAAAAAAGCATCTTCTGGTGGCCAAAAGGGCGACCCAAAGCCAAAACCAAAGCCCTGTAAGAGTACAAAGCCCAAGTGCGAAGACTAGAGGGAATAAGGAAAGTTGCATATGCTTTTCAGCGCTTCCACAGTGGCGATCTAAATCCGATTGTTCTAGGGGTATGGGCCGGATCACTAAACTCCGCGCCCATCTGAACTGTGTGCCCAATGAGTACGCAGGACGGAGAATTATTTGGGATTGCGACCTTGGGCGGCATAATTGAGTGATAGAGATGCCATCTACGGTTTTGAAGTGCGCGCCTTCGACTGCGACGTTCGTGTAGCAGCAAATTGTCTTGAGACCTACATCATCTTGGAACGCTATGTCTTCCCATCGCTTCCGAGAAGAGCTAATGCCATTTACAAGGCTGACATCTTCATCCGAATAGACAGAGTTGCGGATCAATTTCAGTTGTCCGTTGACGGCGTTATGCAGTCATCTGCAGCCCAGGCGACAATCTTGGTGCCGGATCTCATAAAGGCGCTGGATGATGTCGTCATTCGACGCCTGACGGAGCTCCACGCTGTGCATGCAGGTGCCGTCCTGTTGGGGGAACAGGCATTGCTGCTGCCGGGCATCACTCATGCGGGAAAATCGTCGCTAGTGGCCGAGCTGTTGCGGCGAGGTGCTACTTATTTCTCCGATGAGTACGCGTTGATCGATTCAGCCGGGCGCGTACACCCATATCCACGGCCTTTACTCCTCCGTAATGGCTCTCCTGAGCAATCTCCGTGGCTTCCGGCGGAGTGCAATGCCCACACAGGGGACCGCGCAGTGCCGGTTGGCTGGATTCTGGCCCTTGAGTACTTGGCTGAAAGCACCTGGAGTGTCACGGCGGTCTGTCAAAGCGAAGCACTTCTGATTCTCTTGCGTAACACTCCTCACATTTTGTCGGAATCTCCAAATATGGTTGCAGCCTTCCAATATGCAGTCGGGGGAGCCAAATGTTACGTTGGGCGCCGCCCCGAAGCTGACGAGGCTGTCAGCCAAATTCTACAGTTGGTTGGAAGCCCACTTTGACGCATCCTGCGTCTGTCAAATCCCCGAGATGAGCGCGTAGATACCAAGTAGAATGGATATCTAGGCCATGTCCATCACGATTGGGGACCAAATCGGTGACTATGAAGTGACAGGCACCCTCGGTGTCGGGGGTATGGGGCAGGTATATCGGGTGCGTCATACGATTTCGCACAGGGTCGAGGCGCTAAAAGTTCTTGCCTCAGGCCGGCCTGTGACCGAAGAGATAGTTGGACGCTTTCTTCGCGAGATTCAGTTATTGGCCAGTCTTCATCACCCGAATATCACAGCCCTCCACACCGCCTTCCGTCACGAGGGCGAACTGATCATGATCATGGAGTTCGTTGAGGGCCTGACGCTTGGCGCAAAACTCAATGCAAGTCCCTTAATGTTAGGGACGAGCCTCAACTACATCCAACAGGTTCTTGCCGGCTTAGCCTACGCGCATGAGCGTAAAATCATTCACCGTGATGTGAAGCCGTCGAACATCATGATAGGTAACAACGACCAAGTTAAGCTGTTGGATTTTGGACTAGCCATCCCGGCGCTTGGCCCCGAGTTTACTCGGACAGGCACGATTTTAGGCTCGCTGCATTACATGTCGCCCGAGCAGGTGCTGGGAGAGCAAATTGATGCACGGTCCGATGTTTATTCGGTTGGCGTAACCCTCTATCAACTGGTCACAGGACGCCTTCCGTTCGACGGTCCTAGTGAGTACTCCATAGCCAACGGGCATTTGAAGTCCGAGCCTATCAATCCGACCACAATCAACTCCGACCTTCCTGTTCGTCTTTCGGAGATCGTGTTGAAATCTCTGGCGAAATCCCCCGCAGATCGCTTCCAGACCGCAAAAGATTTTCTAGGAGCCCTAGGTACACTTCGTTCTGGCGAGACGACGACGTTGGTGATCTCTTCCCATCCCGATCGGATGCGTAACGGTCACCCGGATGCTGAGGTTGGCTTCGGTTCAAGCAGGCCTGAGAAGGCGGTTTTCGAGTCGAGTATGCTTGAGGTGATAGTCCGTGATCTGGCATATCATCTCGGACCAATCGCCAAGATTGTGGTGAGTCGTGCTGCCAAAAGGGCGCTCACCCTGGACGATCTCTATGAAATGGTTGCGGCGGAGATTGGCCCCGAGGAAAGGCGCAAAACTTTTCTCGCTATTCGACGAAAATCCTCCGTCCCCAAGTAGAAATTTCTACCTATCGAGCATCTGGATTGCCTTCTTGAGGCTAACGTACATCCGGTTGAACGAGGCGGTGACCTCAGCGATCTCGTCTTTTCCCTTATAGGTGAATTCGGGTTGGTCGAGATCTCCGTTGCTTATCAGATCGGCAGTTGCAGCAAGTCGGCGCACGGGTCGAATGACGATGAAGTAAAGTCCCAAATCGATGACTGCTAAAGTAGCAAGGAACGTTGCGGATATATAGATCAGTAGCGTGTGATAAAGGCGAGAGGCAATTCCTTCGGCTACGGCCGTTGGCACTGAGACAATCTGAGCCCCGATGATTTCGTTTAGGGTCCACCCAAATCCATTTGCGCTGCCGTAGGTGAGAATTTCGGTCGGTGGCGCTGCGGCAGCGGACCCGTGGCACACCAGACAGCTCTGATTTGTGGTGATCGGTTGTGATAGTGAGATTGATGTGCCCGTGGCCGTTTGCCGTTCGCCGACCAACTGCTTTTTGTCTGGATGATTTCGGAAATAATCAATAATATCGACCTCCCATTGGTCTGCTCTGTCCCGGGGGTTGGTAGGGTTCAGAGCCGCCTCTTTGTAGGTGTAATCCGGATAGTCTTTGCGTAGATGGTTGAACGTCACGGTTGCCGCGTAAAATGGAATGCTCTGAGGGAGGAAACGCTTGGTACTTTCAGGCGTGGTTTCGAGCAGAGGATCCAACTCCTGCTCGGTGTAGTCTCTGGTTGACTGCGCACTGGAGAGCATCAGCTTCGCCTGTTGCAGGGTCTGCTCGCGTGCGTTCTCTTCGAGAAACCCGCGTGAGAGTCGCGATACGAAAAGCAGGCCGATACCAAATAGCAAGATCAGCAAAATGTTGAACTTCGCCAAGAGCTTCAAAGGTTAACCCTCTCTTTCTAAACAACTGTCACCTATGAGAATAGGCTATTTCGCACCGCTCTTTCTTGATGGCCAGTGACTATGGCAGTCTTTGTGATTTGATTTCTGGTCTTGGCAGACGAGCAGTCGCCTGCCGACGACAAATTGCCGAAGCCGCTTGAAGTGGAGCGGCGTCATTCCTTTTGAATAGATCGCTACCGCGGGCGGCCTCATCGAGGTTTGAGGTGATGGTTGACGACAGAAGGGAAACGCGTTTTGTTTCAGCGATGTATCATAGCCCGTGATTCGGTATTCTGAATCAATCTGGTTAGTGCACTAGAGACTAACTCGATAGGTTGAGCGAAGCGTGGGGGGCGTCCCTCCCGAGGGCAAACTCGCAGCATTTCGTCGAAGAAGCGTGTGTTCAAAATCGAGTCTACCTTCGCTAAGAGGAATCGTTTGATTATGCGCAATGTTGTGCTTAGCTACTCCGACGCCAAGGGACATCACAGTTTTTCTCTCAATCGCAATTCAACGTCTATTGGCCGGTCGCCGTCTGAAGACATTGTGCTCGACGATCCCTGGGTTTCACGTCGGCATGCGTTAATAGTGCGAGACGCCGATAGCTATACTGTCGTTGATCGGAACAGCACGCACGGAACGTTTGTGAATTCGGTGCGCGTTGAGAAGTCAATGCTGCGGTTTGGGGACGTACTTCAAATGGGTTCTCTCAAAGGGCCACATTTGAGGTTTCACCTTCGAGAAGATGTTAAAACCACCTCCACTTCACGGTCCTCAGCCGTTCATCTGCTTTCTTCGCTTAGCGAACTACAAGCCTTCCCTGACGAACTGAGTCCAGCCGTCCGTGAAATGGACAAGTTGAACTGGCTCTTACGTGCGGCGAGGCAACTCAACGAGGGAGGCGCGATTGGAGACATTCTCGGCGCGTTTCTCCATTTGGCCTTGCAGCTTACGGGACTGGAACGAGGGTTCGTTTTTCTTCAGGAGGTGGGGGACCTGCATCTGGCGCAGGGGCTTGACGCCCACGGAAACGTGGTGGAGGAAGATTCGACTGTCTCACGCAGGGCTATGGAAATAGCAATCGACAGTGAGTCGAAGTTCTCGATCAGCGATACATTCGCCGATAAAAAAGCATCGGAATGGTCGAGCATCGTGGCTAATAGAATACGTAGCATTTACAGTATTCCATTGCGAACGCGAGCCTCAGAGGACGAACCTGCCCAGTTGCTTGGTTTGCTGTATCTCGATAGCCGAATCAGTCTCGGAGAACTGAGTGAGATCGACCATCACTTGCTCGACACTTTGGCTACAGAGGCGTCAGCACTCTTGCATAATGCTCTGCTTGTAGAGGCGGAATCAAGTGCGCGGCAGGCGCGGGAAGAGCTTGCGGTGGCCGCCAAGATCCATAGCGAACTCATGTCTATTTCGTTGCCAACCATTCCGTATGCAACGCTGCAGGCAAGGAGCGTCCCTTGTCTCGCCATCGGTGGAGACTTCTATGACGCGGTCGCTCTTAGCGACAGCGTTTGCGCAGTCGTTGCAGATGTATCTGGCAAAGGAGTTTCTGCCGCCATCGTTGCGGCTACGATGCAAGGAATTATTCACTCTCAACTGCTCGCGGGCTTCACTCTTCCTGAAATAGCGTCTCTGGTGAACCAGTTTCTGTGCAGTCGCAAGACCGGAAAATATGCGACGATGATTTTGGTTAGGTTATTTCCGGACGGGTCGGTCGAATACCTGAACTGCGGCACCATCCAGCCTATTGCAATTCTAGGTAGGGAAGTGCGACGTTTGGAAGCAAGCAGTCTTGTTGTCGGGCTCATTGCCGATGCGAGCTACATCTCCGGTCACGTCGCTTTGCGTCCAGGGGAACGTCTTCTTTTGGCAACCGACGGAATTACTGAGGCAGAGAATAATTCTGGCGAACAATTTGGCGATTCGGGACTGATCTCTGTTGCTCACTTTGAGGATCTGGATTCGATTCTTGAACATGTTGAGAACTTTCGATCTCCAAACCCAGCTGAGGACGACTGCACCCTACTGGAGGTGCGGTACGAAGGCGGCGGTATTGTGCCTAAATGACTGGAGAGTTATTTAGAGGTTACCTGCGACAGCGGGCTTCGCAGGATGCATGCATCGCGTTCAAAGAGTGGCTATGCAAAATTTTTTAGAAGTGGCCATAGCAGTCCCCTCCTGTTTCTCCTAAAGTCAATCGTACGAAGTAACGGATTAGATTATTTCGAGTAATTCGTGGCTAACAGGGTGTTGCGAATTTGGATGTCCCAGCTTTCGATGCGAGCCTGTCTCGTCAAATCTCCCAAGACCGAAAGGGAAGATCTTGAATGGTCCCGCTGCTCTTCGGAAGATTCCACCATATTGTCAGCGCGTTGGAACAAATTCCACCCTCACAGCGTTGAACGGCGGATAAATAGAACCCAGGCGTGATTCCTATCTGTTCCATCTCGGATCGGAACTCCTCAGTGCGTGAAGCGAAGGGGTGTGCGAACAAGTATGGCCGCTCACCATGCTCTCACGAATGGATCCGATGGAACCCATGCCTAACTAAAACGACCGCGTCAATTGCAATTCAGTTGGCGAAAGGTCGATCTGAAATATAGCTGTCGACCCGCGATCATGCATCGCGGTGTCGCATTGATGATTTTGCGAGGCACAGGAGACCAACCATGAAGACTCTATTAAGGGTAATAGCACTCTTCTTCGCGACAGCGGTGATCGGACAAGGACAGGCAGTCTCGGTCAACGGGGGATCAATCCAGGGCACGATCACAGACAATACGGGAGCAATCGTGCCCGATGCCATGGTCGTAATCGTTGGAAATGACACCAACTCTTCAAAGACTTTGAAGACCGATGCCAGCGGTTTCTACAGCATGGGTCCATTGACTCCTGGGCCTTACACGGTGACTGTGGACGCCGCAGGGTTTCAAAAGCTTACGGTGAAAACTGTTGTTCGTACTGGTACAGCGACTAGCGGTAATTTCAAGCTCGCGGTCGGCTCCTCGAGTGAGACTGTCGAGGTAAACGCAGGCGCACTTCAGATCAATACGGATCAGGCCGGTGTTAGCGACGTTATTACGAAGGATCAGATTGATTCTTTGCCGGTTAACGGCCGCAACTTTCTCGATCTTGCCCAGATCGAACCCGGAGTAATCCTTCAGAGCGGGGAATCATTCGACCCAACAAAGGCTGGCTACTCCGCGATTTCGACAAGCGGTGTTTCCGGCCGCACCACGCGCATTCTTCTTGATGGCCAGGACATCACTGACGAAAACGTAGGGACAACCATTTTCAACGTGTCACAAGGCGCGATCGGTGACTTCCAATTGAACCGCTCGACACAGGACGTTTCGGGCGAGGTAACTTCTACCGGTCAGGTTCTGGTTTCCACGAACTCCGGAACCAACAGATTTCACGGCCAGGCTTTTTACAACTTTCAGGATCACAGCGCCCTCTTTGCAAGAACGGCAGGTGGTATCGACACACCGTTCCAACGGAACCAGTTCGGCGGAAGTATTGGCGGACCCATAATCAAGAACAAGCTGTTCTTCTTCGCAAATGCTGAACGCATCAAACAGGAATCCCCGGTTTCTATCACAATGACTCCTCTGTTCTCAGCAATTCAAGCAGCCTTCCCAACTATTCCATCTCCATACAGGGAGACCTACTCGACGGTTCGTCTGGACTACGACGCGCCGAAGGGTGTGCACTTCTTCGCTCGTGCTAACTACGACGTAAACAGTTCCAGCTCAAACTTCGGTGCTGGCTACGAGATCTACAACAACCGCGATAACACGCCTGGTATTGCCGGCGGAGCAGATTTTGCTACTGGACACTTCACTCATTCTTTCCGAGGCAGCTATGAGAAGTTTCACAACCTGCTGATCGATGGCACGACAGGAAACAGCAGCGTATACAACGGTTTTCCTGGCTTGAATTTTCGCCTGAGCACAGCCGGGCTCTTCTCGGGCCCGAACATCGACTCCCCACAACAGACTTACCAATCAGATAAGCAGTTTCGCTACGATGGAAGCTGGACAAAGAGCTCTCATTTAATTCGCTACGGGTACAGCATCAACCGCATCCTCGGTGGTGGTTTTGCCAGCTTTCTTGGGCTTGCACCCCGGGCATCTCTCACCGCCTCCACGGAGCTTGCAAATTGCGGAACTGGAACACCAGGTCCTTGCCCATCGGATCCTTTGAACGGATACTACGCTGCGACGGTATTGTTTGGTAACGGACAGGGCTTCTTCACGGAGAAGCCTGGCTTTGATCTACCGGGCGGCGGGGTCGAGGACTGGCGCGAAGGCGCTTACGTTTCCGACAATTGGAAGATTACGCCGAGCTTCACTCTTACGGCGGGCGTCCGGTGGAGCGTCGATACAGATCGTGCCAACCAGGATCTGCCGACTCCGCTTTGCTCCGATGTAACAATCACACCGTCTCCTTGCTCTGGCAACGCGCCTCTCTTCGACCAGTTTCAGCCTGGACTAGGGAAGAAGATTCACCAGCCCTGGGCAAACTTCGGTCCCCAACTTGGATTCGCTTTTAGTCCGGGAGATCATAAGACTGTCGTTCGTGCGGCTTTTGGCATCTTTTATGAGGGCGACGTCTTCAACAACACTCTCAACTCGCGACAGGCTCTGATCAAGACGGGTCTGTTCAACGATACCAACCACAGCATATGCGGTGGTACAAACTCTCTGACGCTGCCGGACGGTTCTGTGGTAACGAGCGATGGAGGCGTTTCCATCGCCACTATTTGCGGAGAGCCATTGAGTCAGGCGGGTCAGCACTTTATTAATCTTCAGAATCTATTTCAGCAAGTGACTCAATCAGTCGGCCCCGCGAGCAACGGCCAATACGTCGGGAATACCCTGACGATAATTGGTGCTTATGCGGCTCCCTATCGAACGCCGTACTCTGAGCAGTACAACGGTGGCATACAGCGTGAAATCTTCAAAGGCGGCATTCTGTCGGTCGACTACGTACATAACTCGACTCTGAAGATTGCTCAACAGATTGATGTAAATCGGTTGGGTGCGGCACGCACTCTCAATACGGCCGCAGCCCAGAATGCAATTGCCGCAACCACCAATGCCTTCCATTGCACCGGAGGGTATAGTTCCGTAGCAATCAACTGCGCTATAGCAGCAGGAGCACAGATCGCAGACTTTGCAACGAATGGTCTGGACGCGGGAAATACTTTCCTTAATGCTAATCCTGCTTCGTACAACGGGCTGACTGTGGCGACAGGGGCGGCATTCCCGGGCATCAATCCAAGTCTGGGAGAGGGACTCTTCCTATTTCCGACTGGGAGATCAGGCTACGATGCACTGCAGGTGGTCTTCCGAGAGCAGAAGGCACACCCGATTCCCGGAGTGATGAGTTCCAACCTGCAGATCTCATATTCCTTTTCGCGTGCGGTTTCAACCGCAAACCCAGCGACCAACAACGGGAATACGGGTGTAGGGGATCAGTTCTTCTCCTCGCCGTCTTACGACTATGACAATCCGACTGCATACATTGGTCGAAGCGGGCTGGATCATACCCACGAGATCTCGTTCGGTGGCTCGGCGACTCTGAAGTATGGCCTGCAACTCGGTATCATTGGTCATTTCTTCTCCCCTGCGGCGACTAATTTGTACCTCGACAATGGTGGAACCAGCGGTAGTGCTACTGGTGGCATCTTTCAGTCCGATGTGACTGGCGATGGAACGATCGGCGACATCGTGCCAGGGACGCAGCCTGGAGCGTTCATGCATCAGTACAAAGGAAATAATCTTAACAAGTTGATCTCTCAATACAACGCAACCGAAGCCGGCCAATTTACTCCGGCGGGTCAGGCGGTGATTGCGGCAGGACTCATGACTCCGGGACAATTAGGGGCTTTGCAGGGAACCCAGCAACCGATTTCTCCAGTACCGGAAGCGACCGGTCCAGAAAACGTCTATTATCGCAACCTCGATCTGAGTGCCTCGTATCCGATTCGTCTAAGTCGTGTGCGGGAGGGAATGTCGTTGGTGCCTGGGATCGCGTTTTATAACGTTGGCAACTTCTCGAACTTCAAAGACTACATCAACGGCACATTGGCGAATACAACTACTGCTCAGGGCGGCGCTTTGAGTGGTTTGTTGAATGGTCCGAACAGCTTCGCTGACCATGATCTGAATCGTGTACAACGCGGTTCGGGCACATCGGATATCGGTGGGCCACGCACGACGGAGTTCCAGTTGCGATTGAACTTCTAACCGCTCTGAGAGGATCGCTCAGCACTAAATCATGGGACGACGACGTCAAAGACTCCGGTCTCGATCGTCGTTCCATGTTTCATCTGGACGAAGATTCGGTAGGGGCCTGAGGACGGAAATCCGTATGGGAACTCAACGGTGCTTGAGAGCGGTTCGCTATGAGCAGTCATATCCATACTCATGGCTCCATCCATGGCTGCGTGATCACTTGCATGGCCACCGGTATTGTCGTTTGCGAGCATGAGTGCAGCCATCGCCGCTGAACCCTCGGGATGGGTGTGAGCAAAAACGGTACCGTCTGTTTTCACGAATGCGGCATGACCTGCCATGCCCATGTACGGCTGTACGTCCGTTGCAGGCTTTCCGTTTGCATCGAGTAGATGAAAGCGGAACGCGTATGCAGTGTTTGAACTCACGGTTGAGAGGCGATCCCAAACCATTACATATCCGTCTGGCAGTTTGTACGAGTTGCTGAGTTGCCCTCCGCTGAGCGGCGGTGGAGATCCGCTTGCGTCGTCGGTGCCGAGCGGTCCGCCCGGCATCTCGGCGGGGACTGTGATGGTGGAGACAAGCGTCTCGGGGAAGCCGTTTGCGTGGACGATATCGCCGTAGAGCTTGTAGTTGCCTCCTGGCATCGAGGGCAACGACATACGGAAGTCTCCCGCCGATGTGAGCACGGGATGCAGGTGGAAGACAGCATCCATCTGTGGCTCTCGAATGGCGTAGAGATGCATCAGATGTCCATGATCGGGAAGAAAGTCTTTGTTCGAGCGAGAAGTTCGCTCTTTGCCACCGTCATAGGGTTGCACGTTGAGATCAAGGAGATTGCCTGAGAGTGTTGGCGTCACTGCCATCGGATGATAGACGTCGAGGGCGTAGCTGGCGGCCTCGACGTTCCACCAGGTCGCGCCACCCCAGATCAGGAGAGCCATGACCACGAGGCTGCCTGCAGTAGCGAGAATGGCTCTGCGTCTGCGGTTTGGAGATGGGATAGCGCCAGGTTCCAGGCGAGCGTCACGGACTGCTGCTGCGACGATACCGGCCATGCTGACAACCAGGAAGAGACCAAGGATTCCGAGTGTGATTCCGAGGCCATGCTGCATCTTCAGCGTCGAGAGCGCGACAGCGGGTACTGGAACCGAGACGGTTTGATCTCCGGCGTCTCCTGCGATCTCGAAACGGACCTGCCAGGAGCCAGAGGCCATCATCCAGATACTGCCGGTAAAGAACGCCGGGTCGGCGGTGGAGTTGGTCATCGGATCGGACGTGGGAGGGTGCTTCGATGCCTCGCCTGTGATGGGGAGCGGCGTGATGTGGATGTTCTTGACGGTCGCGCCACTTGAACGTACTTCTACGGTCGCGACACCTGGAATGACGGTCGGCGTGCGAATGGTGACGAAGAGTTTGTAGGGTCCAGCCTCGACCTGTTCATAGACGTCTTTGCTTCCTACGTGAGCGTGGGCGCGAAGGGGAGCGATGAAGGCGCAGAGCAAGAGAAGCAGAAGTGCGCGAATTGACTCAGACAAAGACTTCACCGTTGAACGCTCCGCATCCAGCGTCCGAAGCTCAGGCCGATCCAGGTTCCGATCGAGCCATAGATGGCGGCACGCAGCAGTCCACTGAATAGAACCGAACCGTGATCGGGGTTGAAGAAGAGACGCAGGCGGTCGAAGCCATTCGGACGCGAGTTGTAGTCGAAGTAGACGGTGCCGAAGAAGCGGTTCTCAGATGCTTTGGAGAGCAGGAAGGTGGCGAACGGCCACTCGACGAGGACCAAGACCGCCATGAAGAGGAAGCCGGAGGCTAGAGCGACGATCCATGGCTTCCAGCCACGGGTTCGCTGCCAGAGTAGATCAAGCGCGAGCGCGGGGGCGAAGATGAGAATGGGAAACTTTGCCGGAACCATGTGGGTGACGGGATAGAAGACGGGGCCTAGCTTTGGCTGCGCAGGGAAGAGGGGAAGAATGAGAATCTCTGCGATAGCGAAGAACATGTAGACCATCGCGGCTGACGTCGCGGCCCACTTGTAACGAGATGCCTGGGAGAGCATGGCGAAGGCTACCGGCAGACCGATTGCCATTGCGATGTAGGCAGATGCTGAGTGCAGTTGGACGTCCCAGGTGTATTCGATCAGGAAGAACATCTGGCCGGTGATGAAGAGACCGCCGATGTAGAGCAAGAGGCGCTGCAGCGTCTTGAAGGTTTGTTCGTTGGGCTGCGAACCTTCGACGGCGCAGCGGTTCATCGCGGCGAGGATGAGAAAGAGTATGCCGACTCCGACGCCGCGAATACCGAGGATCAACAGGGTGTGGGGTGGGCTGACGATCTTTACGTCGAGACCGTAAGCGGCGTGCCACCAGTTGTCGAATGGGGCTGAGGTGATCATCGCTATGCCACCCCAGGCGGCGATGAAGGCTCCGAGCGGGGCGCGGAAGCCGAGAACGTTTACCGAGGCGGCGCGGAGGCTCGAGGAGGAGCGTCCGAAGGTGTTGACCAGCATGAGATAGCCGCAGATGATCGCGGCGAGAACACCGCAGGCGTAGATGGCCATGTGAGCCGCTGTCCAGAAGCTGTCGCGGCCGATGGAACGATGCCAGGAGACATCCCAGGCTCCGCCGATCGAGGCGGAGGTGACGGCGAGAGCGCCCCACCAGATGTACCAGGGGACGCTCGCAGCCTTCGAGGCTACCAGCGTGCTGGTCTGCTTATCAGCATACGGAGTGGGGAAGGTGGAAGAAGCCATGTGACCTCGCTCTTAGTTGCTCCTATCTTATTACGTGCCTCGCGTTGATTTGTCAGGGGTTGAGGGGGTACCCCCCCCCTGGTTGCCCTCGTATAAGTCGCTTATTTTCAAATGCTTACAGAGGGTGGTCTCGTGCAAAATCGTCATTCTAAAGTGCTTACGGCTAAATTCGTCCAATCAAAGGAGTTATCGCGCTTAAACGAGATAACCCGGCTGACGGCCGGGTCTCTGGTGTTCTTCTGTTCCAGTATAGCGGTTGGTGTGCAACTCATACGCCACGCGGATCTCACCTCTTTAGAATAAGATGCGGGCATTTGGGGCTTGACAAGATTCTGAGGTCATTCAAGAGCGCCAAAAGTAGAGCGGAGGTTATGCTTCTGCGATGCGGGGAACCTGTGGGGCGTTTCGCTTGCTGCGCTTTGGGACTCCTGGGTGAGAGTTGCGTACAACGGCCTTGCTTCGAACGTTGTTGGCCACGGCGTGAAGAGCCTCGTTGGAGAGTGCGGGGTCGTCAACCGCGCGAGCGATGACGATGGCGCCGACGAGGCTTGCGTAAAGTGCGATGGCTCGTTCGCGGCGGAGACTGGGGGAGTTGCCCTGCACGATCCCGGACAGGTAGTCAATGAAGGGCTTGATCTCTTCGGTGACGATGTGGCGCACGGCGGAGCTTTGGCGAGCTAGCTCGGAGCCTAGAGCAGCTACGGTACAGCCTCGGCCAGCGTTGTCACGATGTTTCGCGGCTAGGTAGGTGTCGGCGAGAGCGTCGAGTGGATCGCTGGCCTGGTCGAGTTGCCTGATCCAGTTGTCGCACATTTTTTTAGCGGCGCGGCCACAGGCCTGGGCAACGAGATCGTCTTTTGATTTGAAGTGGCCGTAGAAACCGCCGTGGGTGAGGCCTGCGCTCTTCATGAGATCGGCGACTCCGATGCCGTCGATGCCGCGCTCTCGAAAGAGCCTGGCGGCAACGTCAAGGATTCGCTCGCGATTCTCTGCGGCCTGGGCGCGGCTTACTCTCATCTGGTTCTCACCTCGGGAATTTGAGTTCGTCTTTATTTTATGACGATCGTCATGATTGTCTGTGGGGTGATTTAGCGGCGTTGAAATTTGCTGACTGGCGAGGAAGTTTTGCGATAGAGTAAACACATCTTTCAAAAAACCAGATTTTTCAGTTCCGTGCTTCAGGATATGCGGCTTCCGCGATGTCTTTGGCGGAGCTTCCATTCTTTTCCGTTCCATCGGAATGTTCGTTCTTTTGCAGGCGTATTTGGACTTTAATTCGTCGGAAGAAAGAGGTGGCAGGATGGGAATTTCGCGGCGTGATTTTTTGATGCGAGTGGGGCAGGTGGGTGGCTATAGTGCCGCGTTTGCAACGATGCAGTCCCTGGGACTGATGCCGATTAAGGGCGTGCAGGCCGAGGAGATTCAGGCGGCCGCGGGTGTGGGCAAGGGCGTGAAGGTGGTGGTGCTGGGCGGTGGGATCGGCGGCCTGGTTTCAGCCTATGAGATGCGAAAGCTTGGGTATGACGTGACAGTGCTGGAGGCGCGCGAACGGCCAGGGGGACGCAACTGGACTGGAAGGGCCGGCGTGGAGGTTTGTTTCTGCGATGGATCGAAGCAGGCGATTAAGTGGGAAGAGGGGAACTATCAAAACCTTGGACCGGCGCGGCTGCCGAGCGTTCACTTAACGATGTTGGGGTATTGTAGGGAGCTCGGCGTTCCGCTGGAGGTGGAGATTAATACGTCGCGCTCCACGCTGCTGCAGAACGATCGGGCGAATGGCGGCAAGCCGGTGGCTCAGAGGAAGGCTATCAACGATACGCGCGGGCATGTGTCGGAGCTGCTGTCGAAGTGCGTTGCACAGGGGGCGCTTGACTCGGAGTTGAGTAAAGAAGACCGCGAGCGGATGACGGCATTTCTGAAGTACTACGGACCGCTCGATGATAAGGGCGCTTACGTAGGATCCGATCGGGCGGGATATAAGACGACGCCGGGCGCTGGGGCACAGGAGGGAGTGCCGGAGGTGCCGCTGGATATGCGTGTGCTGTTGGATGAAGACTTCTGGTATGACCTGTTTATCGAAGAGGATTTTGATTGGCAGGCGACGATGATGCAGCCGGTGGGTGGGATGGACCGGATACCGTATGCGTTTGCGAAGTCACTGGGGCCGATTGTTCAGTACAACTCGCCGGTGACAGAGATTCGGAAGACGTCGAACGGTGTTCGCGTGTCGTATACGCAGGGCGGAGCGACGAAACAGATAGAGGCTGCGTACTGCATTACGGCGCTGCCGTTTTCGATGCTGAAGAAGATACCGAATGACCTTTCGAAGCCGTACCGAAAGGCGGTGGATGAGAGCACGATGGGCGGGGGGTACAAGATTGCGTGGGAGAGCAGACGGTTCTGGGAGCAGGACTACAACATCTATGGCGGGCTGTCGTATCTGATGGAGGGGCCGAGTCCGATCTGGTATCCGTCGTCGCGGTTGATGCACCCGACGGGAGTGGTGGTGTCGGGTTATTCGGATGAGTTGAATACGCCGTTTTACAACCTGACGCTGGAGGAGAAGTTTGCGGCGTCGCGTGCCTCGATCGAGAAGATTCATCCGGGGCATGGGAAAGACCTGATGAATCCTGTGTTTTGCGGATGGAGCCGCGTGCCTTGGAATGAAGGCTCGTGGATTAGCAGTTATGGCGGCGGAAAGAGCGGGTATGACGTGATTATTCAGCCGGATGGGCCAATCTACTTTGCGGGCGATACGGCGAGCCACGTTGTGGGATGGCAGGAGGGCGCGGCGTTGAGTGCGCGGCGTGCTGTGGGGATGATCTCGGATAGGGTGAAGTCGGCGAAGCTTGCCGGGGTCGCTGCTGGTGCGGTGCTTAGCTAACTTTTTTGCATAGGAGTGATGGATGAAGATTCGATGCGGTGTGATGGCGGCAGCGTTGTTGGCTGTTGCGTGTGGAGTGCAGGCGCAGGTTGTGGTGAAGCATCTTCAGCCGAATGAGAAGTCTCCCATTGCGAATGGGGTTTGGGCTGGAGATACGCTTTATTTGAGTGGGCAGCTCGCTTCGCCGGTGACGCCTGCGGATGAGGCGAAGGGCACGGCGGCAGTTTATGGAGATACCAAGACCCAGGCCACGAGCGCGTTGAATAAGATCCAGGCGCTTCTGAAGGAGCAGGGTTTGGATATGAAGGATGTCGTGAAGATGTCGGTATTTCTGGCGGGCGATCCAGAGAAAGGGAACAAGCTGGATTTCGCCGGGCTGCAGGCCGCTTATACGCAGTTCTTCGGGACAAAGGATCAGCCGAACAAGCCTGCGCGAAGTGCGTTTCAGGTTGCGGCGCTGGCGGCTCCGTGGGCATTGGTTGAGATAGAAGTGATTGCGGTGAGGGGGAAGTAAGGCTTCACGGCGGCGGCTACTGAATCGCAAAAGAGCCAGAGGCGGGTGCCCCTGGCTCTTTGATCTTTCGCTGTGGAGTTGTTCCGACCGCTTGGGTGGTTGCCAAGGCATCTAGTCCGGCGGGTGCCGGAGGCGGTTCGGGTTATCTCAGATGCTGCCAGGCGTCCCAGGTAAATATGCCTATGATTCCCGCGGTCATGATGGCAGCGGCAACACCAAAGACACGGACGAATGGCGTAATTTTGGTGACTTTGCGCACGATGTCTGTTTGCATCTGTTGCGCGTGAGCTGGGACGCCCTCACTGAGGAAGAGTTGGTCTTCTTCATATCGGGTCAGTTGCCCCTTGTAGGCGAGTAGCGCGAGGAAACAGGCTGAAAACACCGCCCATACGATTAGGAGAACAGGTAAAGCGCTCATAGCGGTTCCTCCGCCCTAAAACAGGGCCGACATACTTTTTAGACGGTCCGGTGCCGGTTCGTGCGACTTTTTGGGTCTTTGGCAGCAGGGTCGTCCGCCGCAATTCTACGCTCTGACGATATCGATTCGACAGCGTTTTTCGAGGGGGAGACTAAGTTGTAACGGGGCTGGAATGTTAGTGATGAGTGGCCCAGTGCAGGGCAAGAACCGCTATCGTCACGACCGTGGCAAGGACGGCGGATAACATGATGAATATGAACCAGGCAGCGCGGGTTGCGGCCTTGGGTGAGGGCTGGGTGATGCCCATGGTATTGATGAAGGCGTTCGAGATGAAGAGCAGAAGCTTCACGATGATTGATGGGATACAAGTGCAATGGTAGCAGGAATTGTGGGGCAGCCGACTGAATCGGATGAGGATGTGGTGCATCCTATAGAATGAGGGCTTGCCGGAGCGGTGGTAGGCGCATACACTTAGGGATGTCTGAACGAGACAAGGAGATTTGCCAATGGCTACTGCAACCGTAACCCCTGAAGTCGTTGTTGGAGCACCTGCTTCGACTACGCCTGTAACGCTGACCCCGGCCGCGATCACTAAGGTTCGGGAGATTATGGCGACACAGACTCCGGTTCCTGCTGGTCTCCGGATTGGTGTGGTTGGCGGTGGATGTTCGGGTTTTCAATACTCCATGTCGTTCGAAAATCAGAGCGGAATGATGGACAAGGTCTATAAGTTCGAAGATCTAAAGGTGTTTGTGGACGCGACTTCGGCGATGTATCTGAGCAACTGCACGGTGGATTACGTGGAGACGCTCGAGGCCGCCGGATTCAAGTTCGAGAATGCGGCAGTGAAGAGCACCTGCGGTTGCGGATCAAGCTTCAGCGTTTAGTTTTTTTAGGGTCCAAGAAAAGAGCTTCGGCGTTTGCCGGAGCTTTTTTTGCGCTTTTTTCTTGAGGGCTGAAGATCGCTGGCCACTGACGGGTGTCCGCGTTTAGCGCCGTTCAGGGGAGCCGCTTATCGGTTTATAAGTGGCGATGAGGCGAGAGACCAAAACTCCTAAGTAAAGAATGCCCAAAAGGGATTGAACGATGGATAAAGACCGCGCTTGGTCGCTGACGGGGGAGATTCCGGCCGCTCCCAACGATGTCATTGTCAGGAAGCTGTAGTAGGTGAGATCTGATTGCAGGGGTAGCGTGTGGTGGTTTAGCGCCGGATCAAGGTAGAAAGCGTCGTGCTGAAACGCGACCAGAATGGAATAGATCCTGGAGAACCCGAAGCCTGCTAAAAGGTAGATCGATACGGCGCCGTAGATGGCGTCTGAGGTGGCTTCGTCCCTCTGGAAGACCCTTTTGAAGATGACGACGATGATGAAGATATCGAAGGCTACGCTCATGCCGGAACGCGCAAGTTGCAATTTGCTCATCGTGATTTCGTGCAGAATGAAGGGATCAAGCAGAAGAGGCGCTGCAAAAACCAGTGCAATTATCCATGTCACACGGCGAAAACTTACGGCGTAGACACTGGAAAACGCGATCAGTACGTTTAATAGCCGAAACCACAGGGAGATCGTGGCTCCGGAGCCCGCGTAGGGGTATACCAATAGCTGGACTAGCAGGAAGGCGAAGAGAAGGACAAATTTCCCGCTTGCTTTCGGTGGCTCTATCCGGTTCTGTTGAGCGATCTCGAAGTCGGCCTCTTGCGAGACGGACACGATCTTGTCTGACATCCAGCCGCTTCGGGGCGGTGGGTTCGTTGGGTCCGGCACGCGTCCCTCCCATTCCCCAACATGCTACAGCGACATTGGGTCGAGGAATGAACCTGTCTTAGTGATGTCCGCGACGAGATGTCCGCGACAAGTTCGTTCGGTGGCAGAGGCGTGTCGTGCGGGTTACGTTAGTGGGCACCTTCGGATTTGCCGCTGGGTTTGAAGGCCTTGGTGAGCAGGACGAGCGGGGCTGCGATGAGGGTGACGACACCGATGATGTGGAAGCAGTCCATGAAGGCGAGCAGCTGGGTTTGGGCGTGGAGTTGGTCGTAGACGCGTCCGTAGGCTGCGGTGACGGCGTCAGCTGGGGAGAAGCCATGGGCTTGCAGGTAAGCCGTTGTCTGGTGGATGTTTTCCTGCAAGGTGCTGCTGGAGGCGGCGATGGTTGAGCCGACGCGCTCCTGGTGGAAGTTTTGGCGCCGCTCGGACATGGTGGTGATGAAGGCGATACCGAAGCTGCCGCCCCAGTTGCGGAAGAAGTTGGTGAGCGATGAGGCTTTGTTGTTCTGTGCGGGGCTGAGCTGCGAGTAGGCGATGACTGAGAGCGGCACGAAGAAGAAGCCGTAACCGAGGCCTTGCAGGGCGCGGGCGAGGGCGTAGTGCTTGTAGTCGGTGTCGAGGTTGAAGTGGCTGTAGTGGAGGAACGACATGCCGACGATCATCACCGCTCCGAAGAGCAGGATGCGGGGTTTGACGATGCCTCTCTGCACTAACTGCGCACCTACGGGTGCCAGGAAGGTGATGACCAGAGCGCCAGGCCCAAGGACCAGGCCGGCATCGATGGCGCGGTAGCCGTAGAGAGATTGAAGGAGCTGCGGGATCATCGTCGTGGAGGCGAAGAGGCCGAAGCCGAAGATGAAGTAGAAGAAGTTGGCGAACGCGAAGTTGCGGATCTTGAGCAGGCGGAAGTCGATGATGGGGTCTGGAACGTGAAGCTCCCAGAAGACGGCCGCGGTGAGGCAGCCAACGCCGATGACGAACATCCAAATGATGAAGGGAGAGCCGAACCAGTCGTCGATCTGGCCGCGGTCGAGGAGGACTTCGAGAGCTGCGGACCCTAGGCCCACGAGGGCGATGCCAATGCCGTCGATGCGAAGCTTGCCATTGACGCGGACGGTTTTGCGTTCCTCGGCGAAGGCGGGTGGGTCATGGACGAAGCGGTTGGTCAGGAAGAGAGAGAGGATGCCGACCGGGATGTTGATGAAGAAGACCCAGCGCCAGTTGTAGTTATCGGTGATCCAGCCGCCGAGGACGGGACCGATGGCGGGGGCGGTGACGATGGCCACGGTGTAGAGGGCGAAGGCGGAGGCGCGTTTGGCAGGAGGGAAGGCGTCTACTAGGATGGCTTGTTCGACCGGGGCGAGGCCGCCGCCGCCGATGCCCTGCAGGACGCGCGAGAGCAACATAATTCCAAGGGTGGGGGCGATTCCGCAGAAGAAGGATGTGATGGTGAAGAGCGTCACGCAGGCCATGTAATAGGTCTTGCGGCCGAAGACGCGGGAGAGCCAGGCGGACATGGGCAGGACGACGGCGTTGGCGACGAGGTAAGTGGTGAGGATCCAGGTGACTTCGTCGTACGAGCGGCCGAGACCGCCGGCGATGTAGGGGAGGGAGACGTTGGCGATGGAGGTGTCGAGCAGCTCCATGAAGGTGGCCAGGGTGACGGTGAGCGCGACGACCCAGGGGTTGATGAGGGGGCGGCTTCGAGGGGCTGAACTGGTTACCTTGTGCCTTGGCGGGACGGCTAGCTCTGGTTCGCTGAGGGTGGCGGTGGCCATGATGTCTCGTTCTCCTCGTGAATCGCCGGCACGGTCTCGAAAAAGAGACTGAACGGTTTCTTTAAGCATCTGATTCAGTGGAAGAGCCGCACGATGCGTTTTCTTGCTGCTGTAGTATTTCGGAGCAGGTATGGCGGCGAGGTAAAGATATGGGAAAAGGTGAGTTAACGCGGCAGAGAATCATCGAGGAGGCGGCCCCGATCTTCAATCAGCGGGGCTTTGCCGGCTGCTCAATGCAGGATGTGCTGGATGCGACGGGGTTGGAGAAGGGTGGGGTGTATCGGCACTTCGCCAGTAAGGAGGAGCTTGCTGCTGAAGCGTTTCAGTATGCGTGGACGCGGGTGGCGAAGGCTCGGCGAGAGGGGCAGGACGCGATTCCCGGCGCGGTGGAGAAGCTGAAGTATTCGGTAAGACGGTTTGCGGAGACTCCGGGGGGCTTTCCTGGGGGGTGCCCGTTGATGAATACGGCGATCGATGCGGACGATGGAAATCCGGTGCTGCGAAGTTTGGTGTGTGTGGCAATGAAGGAGTGGAAGGCGCGGCTTGCGACCATCGTCGAGGACGGGATCGCTAACGGGGAGATTCGGGGTGAGGTTCAGCCGCGACGGGTTGCAAACATGATCATCGCCACGCTGGAGGGAGCGCTGATGATCAGCCGTCTGGAAGGGAATCGGATCGCGGTACAAGATGCGAGGGAGGGGCTGGAGATCATGCTGGACAGGATTGTGGCCGGGTGAGTGGGCGCTTTGGAGGCAAGAAAAATCCCCGATGGATCTTCGGGGATTTTTTGTTGGTGGAGTTGTGGTGCGCGCGTTATTTTGCGCTATCGATCATTGGACCGTCACCTGGAAGTTGATGGCGTGCGAGAGGCTTCCGGAGGAGTCTGCCGCGGTCAAGGTTATGGTTTGGGCTCCGGCCGGAGTGCCTGGATTTGTCGGAGTGTTATTTGAGGGGGAAGAAGAGCTGCAGCCCGAGAACGAGATCAAGCCGGCAGCTAACAGGAGAGTGAGCAGGGTTGCGCGCGCGAAGCGGCGGTTGAGTCTGCGGAGTTTGCGGGGGGATAGGGTGAGCAGAAGGATGCTGGCCCATGCGATTCCTTGCAGTGGGATCGATCGATCGCGGAGGCGGGCCGTTGAAGGGGCGGTGGTTGTGATGGTCAGAACGCTGGTGGCAGCGCCACTGGTAGGCGTTACGGAGGCCGGGGCGAAGGTGCAGGTTGCTCCGCTGGGGAGTGTGCCGCAGGAGAACTTCACTGTGCCGCTGTAGCCGCCGACTGGGGTAACTGTGAGTGTGGTCGTTGCGGACTGTCCGGGTGAGATGGTCGCCGAGGATGGGGATGCAGTGATGGAGTAGTCAGGCGTTGCGATTGCAACTGTGACGGCGGCAGAGGTGCTGCTCGAGTTATCGAGGTCGCCTGCGTAGCTCGCCGTAACTGCGTAGCTGCCTGCGGTGGTGAAGGTGAAGGGCAAGGTGGCGACGCCGTTGGTGAGGGAGGCAGTGCCGAGGGTGGCCGTTGCGGAGGCAAAGGTGACCGTTCCGGTCGGGTTGAGCCCCGAGACGGTTGCGGTGAACGTTAGCTGCTGGTTCGTTCCGGCGCTGGCAGATGAGATGGTAAGTGTCGTTTTAGAAGCAACTGGAGCGATTGCCAGCGAGAGCGGGTTAGAGGAGCTTGGTGTGTTGTTGCTGTCTCCGGAATAGTTCGCGATGACAGCAAACGACCCTGCTGCAGGAAATGAAACCGCGAGTGTGGCTGTTCCGTTCGTGAGAGGTGCCGTCCCGAGTGTTTTGCCACCTGCAACGAAGGAGACGGTGCCGGTCGGAGTGCCCCCTGTGACCGTCGCAGTAAGGGTGAGTTGCTGACCTGGCGCTGCACTGTTTGCTGAGGCAGCGAGGACCGTCTTTGAGGATAGAGCAACTGGAGCTGACGGAGCGGGGTTCAGCTGATTTACCAGGGAGACAACAGCACCCCCCGTGCCGAATAGGTAGTCGAGAGTGTGGTCGCTCGATCCAACTGGCGCCTGATTATTGACTCGAGCAAAGGTGCTGATGCCAGTAGCGGCAGAAAGTCTGCTCGGCAGAGAAACGGTGAGATTGTTAGCGAAGTTGCCTGTACCGTCTCCGGTAAACACCGCGAACTCAAATCCCGGTGTGGGGAAGAAGCCATATTGCACGAGTAGGTCCGGGTGGCCATCAGCGTTTACATCCCCGATCGATACCTGTGCGATGCCGGAAGCGGAGCTGTAGCTGGTTGAGAATTGGGGTGTGTAGAAGGGGGTGGTCTGGAACGTACCGTCCCCGTTTCCTGCATACAAGCCAAGATCGTTGTTATTGCCGACCACCAGATCCAACTTGCCGTCGCCGTTCAGATCGCCCATTGCGAGGATGGTTCCGGTGATGCCGAGAGGTTGTTGTGTGAAGGTCCCGTCGCCGTTCCCAAGGCTAACGGTGCCGCCTCCAATTATGTCCAGCTTATGGTCGTTGTTCAGATCCACGGCGAAGCCGATGGTGTTGTACGGAAGCGGCAAGGAGACAGGAGCAGCGAAGGTTCCGTCGCCATTACCCGCGAAGAAGAAAACTCCGTTTGGGGGTTGAGGTCCCTCTACAACATTAGTTCCGTAAGGGAGGATGAGGTCAAGCTTGTTGTCTCCGTTAAAGTCGCCAACCAGAGGGGTTCCCGCTGCGGATATCGTGAGATTCACAGGGGTCGTGTTCGGCTGAAAGGTTCCGTCTCCATTGCCGGCATAGAAATAGAGTGATGCGGTGGAGAGGATCTCCCCGCCCTGATTATTGACATTGCCTGGAATGATTGTTAGGGCATCGAGCTTGCCATCGCCATTGAAGTCGCCGGTGACGAGAAGTTGACCTGTGCCGGGGGTACGACTTGTGACCGAGAACCTACCGTTACCTCTGCCGAGAGCAGCCACAAGGTTGCCCGCGGTGTCGATGGAGAGTGCATCTGCGACTCCGTCGGCATTTAGGTCGAGGCCGAGCGTTGTGCTGCTTCCACCTCCCAGCACAGTAGCTGGAGGACCTTGAAAGGTGCCGTTGCCATTGCCAATTAAGGCGACGGATTCCACATTTGATTGGAAGTAAAGGTTGGTGTTTCCATTGCTCCCGGCCTGTGCGATTGCAAAAGTCGATACGCCGTAGCTTTCACCCAGAGACAAGTTTCCGTTGCCATCGTTGAGGGCGATTGAGGTCACATTGCCGATAAGGGCGAAGTTTGTGACGTTGCTCGTGATGGTGTTTTGAAAAGGCACGATCGTGGTGTAGTTCACCGACGGATCGAGCGCGAGATTGATGCCGGTGGTGAACTTTCCGCTGGGATCGCCAAGCAAAATTTGAAGTGACGTCGCAGGGCTCTGTGCGGGCGATCCAAGAAAAGCAATGTCGGCTAGGCCGTCGCGATTAAAGTCTCCAGTGACAAAGGGCTGGCTTCCTGAGATGGTCGCAGTTGTGAGCTGCGGGGTGTTCAACGTTCCATCGCCCTTGCCGTAGTAGACCGCAATTTGCGTGTTTCCTGCGACGATGTCTTGCTTGCCATCGCCGTTGAAGTCACCGGCGCCTATATAGAGGAAAGACACACCTGTTGGCGCGGCGTAGAGGGAAGCGGTAAGGAGCGATCCTGGTTTGCTGCTGCCCTGATTGAGCAGGACACCGACCTGCGAAGATCCTGTGAGGACGGCGACATCGAGATAACCGTCTCCGTTCAGATCGACGGTAATAAGTTGCGGAACGCTGGCCGCGCCTGGGACTGCATAGTAGGACGCCGCCTGAAAGGTCCCGTCGCCGTTGCCAAGCACCACCCCGACGTACGCCGGCTGGTTGGGAGTCTGGCAAGAGAAGGCGAGATCGCTCTTAGAGTCATTATTTAGATCTGCTGCCACAACGAACTGTGGCTGGCATGCCAATTGAATGGTGCCGAAGGTTGGCGAGTGATTCGCGCCATTGTTGAACGATATGCCTATCGCGTTAATGCCGTTTGGGGCGGCCTGGTCCACTTGACCGTCGCCATTGAAGTCCGCGTAGGCATAGCTGCTCGATGGGAAGAGCGCGAAATCGTATGGAAGTACTGGAAAGATTGGTGTTTGAGAGAAGGTGGGGACAGTGAGGAGAAGGGTGATCAGGAAGGCGAGGAGCGATCGGGCTCCGGAGGGGGTCTTGCACCAAGGGGTCGCAGTCATTGTGGCATGTCCTTCAAAAGTTGCTCAGCGGAAACGGGTTTGATGCAGTGTCGTCCGATTTGCAGGGTAATTGTTTGCGTCTGCCTGCGACATTGTCGAACGGTAGCAAAAGCCAAAGCGATGATACACGGAGGCTATGTCTTTGCCTTAGCTATTCTGTGACCAATTCGGGGGATGGTAACGTGGGCACTGATTGAAGCGCGTAAGGGGCGGTTTTGTTATTGGAACGTCTAAGATGGATTGAGCTACTTGAATTGGCTAGTGCGTATTAGAGGTCTATGACTGAGTTTGTTATCAAGCTGGCGGATGAGCGTGGACGAGTAATGGAGCAGAACCACGCGGCGGCTACGGCGGAGGAGCTGAAGGCGCGGTTTACGCAGGCTGGCTACTACGTCTATTCGGTGAAGGCGAAGAGCGCGCTGGGGGCGAGCAAGAAGAAGGTGAAGCTGGAGACTTTTCTCGTCTTCAATCAGCAATTTTTGACGTTGATCAAGGCTGGGTTGCCGATTTTGGGGTCGCTCGAACTGCTGGGAAAGAGGCAGAAGATTCCGCACTTTCGTGCGCAGCTAGAGGATGTGGCGTCGCGGGTGAAGACGGGTGAGTCGATCTCGCAGGCGTTCGAGGCGCAGGGTGGATTTCCTATTGTGTATACGACGACGCTGCTTGCGGGGGAGCGGTCGGGAAATCTTGAAGAGGTGCTGCAGCGGTTTCTGGACTTTCAGCGCGTGTCACTAACGTTTCGCAAGAAGCTGAAGGCGAGCTTGATCTATCCGGCGCTGCTGGTGGTGATGGTGATCGGGCTGTTTATCTTTTTGATCACGTTTGTGGTGCCGCGGTTTGCGCAGCTGTATGACCAGCTGGGGACGAAGCTGCCTGCTTTGACTACGTTTCTGCTTGATTTGGGGAAAGAGGCGCAGTCTTACGGAATCTATGTGGCCGTTGTGGCGGGAGTGGTTGGGTTTCTGCTTTATCGCTGGTCGAAGACGGATGCGGGCGCGAGCCTGATTGACAAGATTCGCATCAAGCTGCCGGTGTTTGGCAGTGTGTGGCTGAAGTACCAGGTGGGGCTGTTTTCTAGGACGCTGTCGACGCTGCTGACTGGCGGGTTGCCGCTGGTACCCTCGCTTGAAACAGCGGCGAAGTCTATCGATTCGCGGGAGATTGCGAGCGCGGTCTATAGATCGGTCGAGACGGTGCGCGAAGGGAAAGGCTTGTCGGTCAGCTTGCAGGCGACGAAGGTTTTCCCTGAGCTGGCGATCGAAATGATCGAGGTCGGTGAGTCTACCGGCGCGCTGCCGCAGATGCTGAATTCGGTGGCGGAGTTCTTTGAAGAGGATGTGCAGACGAATCTGACAGCGGCGATGAGTTTGATTGAGCCGCTGATCCTGATCATGATGGGGTTGGTGGTGACGACGATTCTGATTGCGCTGTATCTTCCGATCTTCAGCCTGAGCGCGGGTGGTTCGGGAGGGCAGTAGGGAACGGCGGGATTCCTCGCTGCGTATGCCTGCTTGTCGTCATGTGTTTAGGCTCGGTGCGGCCTGGTCATGTGGCTGGGAGGGCGTATGGAGACGAAGGCTCCGGTGCGGGGAATCGAGGCGAGTGTCTATCCCAGGTGGCTGAAGGTCGTGTTTTGGATCTGCGTCGTGATCGCGGTTGCAGTGGTGCTGCGCAGGGTTGCGGTGCTTGTGCATCCGACACGAGGCGGGGTTGCTGGAACTTCACCGACGGCGGCGCTTGATGCGGTGTTTGCTTCGCACGAGACCTTGACGCTTGCTCATATTCTTCCGGCGATGGCGTTTGTTCTGTTGACTCCGTTTGTTTTGTTGCGGCGAACCGGTGGGGCGTGGACGGAACGTCTGTTCTTTCCGCTGGGGGCCTGGGTGGGAGTCACTGCTTATGCCATGAGCACACATCCGGTTGGAGGGTGGGTGGAGCGATCTGCGGTTCTCTTCTTCAATAGCCTCTTTTTGTTTTCGCTTGCACGAACGTTTTTCGCTGCATGGCGGGGGGACGTGATTGCGAAGACGCGTTGGATGTTGCGTGCGGTTGCGATTCTGCTTGGTATCGCAACCACGCGGCCGGTGATGGGGGTGTTCTTTGCCACGAGCCGGTTGACTCACCTTGAGCCGGGGCAGTTCTTTGGCATCGCGTTCTGGATTGGTTTTTCGATCAACACGATTGCCATGGAACTCTGGCTGCGTTCGAGGGGAGATCGGCTTCCCGTCGTGGGTTAGCGACGCGGTTGGGCCTCGATCTTCGGCGGAGAGGTTACAATTCGTCAAGCTCTGACAGGGGGGAATGAGTTGACTGTGATCTCTCGACGTTGGGTGTTGCGATACGTGGCGGCGGTGGCTCCGCTGATTGTGCTGGTTGGGTGTACCAGCTCCTACTACAAGGCGATGAAGACGTTTGGAAAAGAGAAGCGGGACATCCTTGTGTCGCGGGTGAAGGACTCGAAGAAGGACCAGCAACAGGCGAAGGAACAGATCAAGACGACGATGGAGTCGTTTCAGGCGCTGACGGGGTTTCAGGGGGGAGCGCTTGAGAAGAATTATAAGAAGTTGAATAGCGAATACGAAAAGGCCGCGGATAGCGCGCAGAAGTTGCATAACCGGATCGACTCGATCGATCAGGTGTCGAACGATCTCTTCAAGGAGTGGCAGAAAGAGATCGATGGGATGGAGAACAAGAAACTGAAGGCGCAGTCGGCGGTGATGCTGCGGCAGTCGCGGTTGAGTGAGGCGAACTACATCAAGTCGATGCGGCAGACTGAGGCTCGGATGACGCCTGTGATTACGGCGTTTCATGATCAGGTGACTTTTTTGAAACACAATCTGAATGCGCGGGCAATTGGATCGTTGAAGGGGACTTCGGCGAAGATGTCGACCGATGTGGATGTGTTGATGGTGAGCCTCGATGGGTCGATGGCGCAGGCGGATGCTTTGATCAATTCGTTGAATGCGGATCAGCCTTAGAAGAATAAAGGCGCACTGCGCGTGCGGCGGTCACTTCGTGACTTATATACCGCTTCGACTTGGCCTCCCGTTGGTCGGCAACTGGATTTGATCCCGACCAGCGGGAGGGCTCTAGTCGCATGGGATGCCCCCGGTATACGCGTCACGAAGTGACCGCCCTCCGCGCAGGAGGTCTTTCAGAGTGACTGATTGAGAGCGCGTTTTGCGGCGAGCGACAGCATGAGGCGGGAGAAGCCGCTGAAGATCATGCTAATGCCGACCAGCGTTCCGATGACCCAGACAGTGCTCGCAGGCCAGGAGCGCCAAATCATAATCGCGAGGATCAGGGTGATGACACCGTCGAAGAGAAGCCAGCCGGCGCCATGGCGGGGGCGAAGCTGGAAAGACTGGATGATCTCAACGATTCCTTCAAAAACCAGGTAGACGGCGAGAATCAGGGTAAGGACGATGAGGGCGTCGAGCGGGTGCAGGAGCAGATAGACGCCAGTAAAGAGATAGATCGCGCCGACCAGCAGTTCCCAGAGCACGCCGCCTGTGGTGTGGGTCTTGAAGGCGAAGACGAAGTGGGTGATTCCACTGACGATCATGGCCCAGGCAAAGATGAGCGTTACGGCCAAGCCGGAGAACGGTGGAATCATGACGGCGACGAGACCAGCAAGAATGAGCAGAATGCTGAGGGCGATGGACCAGTTGATGGCCTTGGGGGCGAGAGCGGACAGGGTCGGTGGGTAAGTGCTCATTCTGCTGGGTCCTCCAAAAGACGTACATATGTGAGGCCAAAGGCGGTTGCGCGGAGAATACCATAAGAGGTGATTTTGCTGAATAATAGAAGATTGGACGGATGTTTTCGTCTTCGGCGGATTCCGGCCCAGGTAGTGGCGGGATTAGCACTAAAGAAGATCGTTTGAACGCACCGTGAATGACGCGAAGGTGTGAGTGACGGTTGGATGCAAAGGGAGTCTTACGAATATGGCAATGGCACCGTTGGCAATACCGATCAATGAAGCGGGAATGGGCGAGACGGAGCGGGCGCAGCTGCTGGCACGTCGCTATCGCGCTGATTTTGTGGACCTGAAGAACTTCAAGATCTCGCATGAGCTGTTCAAGAGCGTGCCCGTGGACATGATGTTCCGGTATAACTTCGTGCCGCTGGAGCAGATGGAGGGCAAGCTCGCGATTGCGGTGTCCGATCCCTCGAAGTTGATGGTGCTGGACGAAATTTCGGGGCTGCTGGGCCAGAGGCTGGTGACGCGGGTGGCGACACTGAGCCAGATCACGGAGCTACTGAAGAAGACCGAGCAGAGCCAGCGTGTGCTCGACGAGGCAAGCGAAGGGCTTGCGTTCGATGTGTTGTCAGGAGACGACAACCAGGACTCGAATATCTCGATCGAGCGGCTGACGAGCGAAGATGATATCTCGCCGATCATAAGACTTGTTGATACCACTATATTTACTGCGCTGGAGCGGCGCGCCTCGGATATTCACCTTGAGACATTCGATGATTCGCTGCTGGTGAAGTACCGCATTGACGGTGTGCTGCAGCAGGCGATGGCACCGATTGCACGCGAGCATCATCAGACGATTCTGTCGCGTATCAAGGTTATGAGCGAGCTGGATATTGCCGAGCGCCGCGTGCCGCAGGACGGACGTTTTCGCGTTCGGTACAAGGGCAGGCTGATCGATTTTCGTGTGTCGATTATGCCGACGGTGCATGGCGAGAACGCTGTGTTACGTGTGCTTGATAAAGAATCGATGTCTGAAAAGTTCACGAAACTTTCATTGGATGTCGTGGGCTTCGCGGCGAAAGACCTTGAGCGGTTCAGGCGTTACATCAAAGAGCCGTACGGCATGGTGCTGGTGACAGGACCGACGGGGTCGGGTAAGACGACGACTCTTTATGCGGCGTTGAACGAGATCAAATCTGAAGAAGATAAGATCATCACGATCGAAGACCCGGTGGAGTATCAGATTCGCGGCATCACGCAGATTCCGGTGAACGAGAAGAAGGGGCTGACGTTTGCGCGTGGATTGCGTTCTATTCTGCGTCATGACCCGGACAAGATTCTGGTCGGTGAGATCCGCGATGCGGAGACCGCGCAGATTGCGATCAACTCGGCGCTGACGGGACACCTTGTGTTTACAACGGTGCACGCGAACAACGTGGTCGACGTTTTGGGACGGTTCTTGAACATGGGTGTTGAGCCCTACAACTTTGTTTCGGCGTTGAACTGTATTCTGGCGCAGCGGTTGGTGCGGCAGGTGTGTGAATTTTGCGTGAGAGATGTGCACTACAGTGACGCGGAGTTGCTGGCAAGCGGATTGGATCTGCATGAGTGGCGTGGGTTCAACTTCCGCGAAGGACCTGGATGTATCGAGTGCGGGGGAACGGGATTTCGCGGTCGGTCGGCGATTCACGAACTGCTGGAGCTGGATGACGAGATCCGCGAGATGTTGCTGGCGAAGAAGCCGGGAAGCGAGATTCGTAAGAAGGCCAAAGAGAAGGGCATGGCGTTCCTGCGCGATTCGGCGTTGGAGCGTGTGCGGGACGGCATTACTACGTTGCGCGAGATCAATAAGGTTACGTTTATTGAGGCGGGACGGTAGAGCGGGCCGGGAGAACACGATTTGCCGCTGCGCGCACCATGATGGTGACGTAGTGTCAATCGATAGAGCAAGGTAGTCTAGGACGGAATGGAAATTTTACCGAAGACATTGGGCACGCGGCCGCGGCTGGCGGTTGAGGTTCGCGCAGAGGGCGTAGTGGCGGCGCGGGCCGAGGATGCGGCTGCTCTGTTGACGTCGGTGGCGCGGGTGGATTTAGCTAGTGGTGCGCTGGCGCCTGGATTGAAGCCCGGCAACGTCGTCGATAAGACGTGCGTGTCGTTGGCGGTGCGCAAGGCACTCGATGCAGTTTCGGGGCGTGGATCGTCGGATCGCGCCGAGCGTGGTGCGGGTCGTCTGCGGGATGTGACGCTGGTGGTGCCGGACTCCGCGGTGCGGGTGCTTTTTCTCGATTTCGATCAACTGCCGACCAAGACAGTTGAGGCGTTGCCTCTGGTGCGTTTTCGCTTGAAGAAGCTGCTGCCGTTCGACGCGGATGATGCGATGGTGAGCTATCAGGTGATGTCGAACGAGAAGGGAACCATCAAGCTGCTTGCAGTTGCGATCCCGAAGGCTGTGCTTGAGGAGTATGAGGCCATGGTGCTTGCGGCGGGATATCTGCCAGGCGCGGTGCTTCCGAGTACGTTGGCGGCGCTGGCGGGGCTTGATGAAACCACATCGCCAGTGCTGGTGGTCAATGCGGGATTGGGTTCAGTGACGACGGCGATTGTGCAGGCGGGAGTTCTGCTGCTGCATCGCTCGGTCGATATGGGCGCGGGGCCGAACGCAGTTGCGCCGATTGAACTTGTCGAGACCTCGATTCCTTTGGTGGATCGGGAGAGTTCGGCGCAGGAGTGGGCACAGCAGGAGCCCTTGGGGCCGGGCGGATGGGATCGCTTCGATGCGCACAGTGAGATGCCACCCTCGATGTTGGGGACCGCATTGGTGCGGCACATTGAGGCTCAGGCGGCAGCACGCGAGGTGGCGCAGGCGGTGAGTGTGGCGGCGGCGTATTTTGAAGACTCGCTTCAGACCGCTCCCGAACAGCTGCTGGTTGCGGGCACGCTCGGTGCAGACACGCTGGCGGAGGCGGGGGAGTACGGGCTGGAGGGTCTGCGGGTGCGCGAGTTGGTGGACGCAGGAATGATGGAAGCGGGAGCAGTGACGGCGAGTGTGCCGCGAGGCTGGCTGGCCGGCGTCCGGGGAGCTCTGAAGAACTGATGCGGATCTCTGTCAATCTCGCGAATAGACCGTTTATTGAACTGAGGCCGCTGTTTGCAAAGCTGCGGCTGGCGATGGTGGTGCTGGCGTTGCTGGCGGTGGGACTGTGGTTTGCGCTGCACTCGCTGAATGCGAAGGCCAGGGTAGCGCAGGCGCAGATGGCTGCGCTGAAGGCGAAGACGCAGCGGTATCAGCAGGAGCGCATGGCGAATGAGGCAAGGATGCGGCAACCGCAGAATATGGCGGTGCTTGAGCGATCGCGTTTTCTGAATGCTGCGTTTGCGGAGAAGAGCTTCAGCTGGACAGCTGTGATGATGGACCTTGAGAAGGTGCTGCCCGCAGGTGTTCAGGTGACGAGCATCGATCCGGTGATTTCGAAGGAAGGCGACGTAAATATTCGGCTGCGCGTGAGCGGGGATCGCGAGAAGGCTGTGCAACTGGTGAGGAATCTTGAGACATCGCAGCGATTCCTTTCGCCACGGTTGGCGTCGGAGCAGGCGCAGACGCAGGAGGGAAACCGAAATGCTGCGCAGCTGACGGCTCCTGGGGCGGTTCAGTTCGATGTACTGAGTGGGTATAATCCGCTGCCGGAAAAGCCTGTGAAAGCTGTCGCCGCGAAGGACAAGAAGGACAAGAAGGACAAGGGCGATGCGACGGAGGGTGATACGGGCGCGGTGAAGAAGAAGAGGACGACACCGAAGAGTGCGCTCCCCGGAGCTGGTGCGGTGAAAGCTCCGGCGCAGAAGGGAGCGGCGCGATGACGACAGTAGCCGAGAAGAAGCGGACTGCAGTGGCGGCGAAGCAATGGGCCGAGAAGGCGAGCCGGCTGGGTACGCTGAAGAACTTTCATATCGCCGGAGCGGTGGCGTTCGGGCTCGTGAATCTCTACCTGCTGGCGCATATGGCGTTTGCGTGGCGCGCGGCGAACAACCAGAACGCTGCTGCGTTGGCGGACCAGACGGTGCAGATGAAGACGGCGGAGATTGCGAGACAGCCACTCGAGGGACTTGATGAGAAGCTCGCGCAGGCTACCAAAGATGCCGACAAGTTTTATAAGGAGCGATTGCCGTTTGCGAACTCTGAGGTAGCCGGAGAGTTGGGCGCGTTGGCGAAAAAGCAGGGTGTGAAGCTGACGCGGGTGCAGTACGCGTACTCGCCCGTGATGGATGGAACCGCGGGGGCGCTGACCGAAGCGCGGATGGATGCGAGCCTTAGCGGAGACTATCGGCCGCTAGTGGTCTTTATCAACTCGCTCGAGCGGGACAAGATGTTTTTCCTGATCAGCGGGCTTACGTTGACTGGCCAGCAAAGCGGGACAGTGGGGCTGCGGCTTCGGCTGACGACGTATCTGCGATCGCCGGTGGGGACGGAAAGCTCGGACAAGATTGTGGCGGGTGCGGAGGAAAAGAAGGCTGCCGACAGCTCTTCTGAAAATCCAGAGGCTGGAGGCCAGCGATGATACGGCTGACTGCGGATCAACAGAAGAAAGGCGGCGCGGTTGCTGCGTTCGTGCTGGTTGCGGCTGGAGTTTTGTACTACGAGCTGCGCGACGACAGCCCTGCGCCGGTAGCGCCGCCCGTCGTGGTGACCGCTCCTGCGAGGTCTGCTCCTGCTGCGGGAGCCGTCGTTGCGATTCCCTCAGGCAATATCGCTGGCGCCGCGGCCAAAAAGCTTGGAACAACTTCAGCGCAGCTTGATCCGACGCTGCGGATGGACGCGATGCTGGTGACGGAGTCACTGGTCTACTCGGGTGGCGGACGGAATATCTTTTCCGCGAGCTCGGAGCCGGTCGATATTCCGAAGCCAATTGTGCCGGTGCGGAAGGAGAAGGCTCCGCCGCCGGGGCCCCCACCGCCACCGCCGGGTCCACCACCGCCGCCACCGATCGACCTGAAGTTTTTTGGGACGGCGACCGGAGCGGATGGAAAACGCAGAGCGTTTCTGTTGCACGGGGAGGACGTCTTCCTCGCCTCCGATGGCGATATTGTCCAACGGAAGTATAGGGTTGTGACGGTGTCGGCCAACTCAGTGCTGGTGGAGGATATGGCGAATAATAATAAGCAGACCCTGCCGCTGCTGTCGCATTGAGACGGTCGGCGCTTGAGGTAGACGCGATGAAGAGATTTGACTTCCGATACTGGCTTGATGGCCACCGCTGGTCTGACGGCGTGGTGGCTGATCTGCGCACGGAGCGGCATGATGAGCAGGGATTCATGTTGGTGGGGTTGATCGTTGCGATCTTCATCGTTCTGCTGGTGCTGGGTATCGCCGCGCCGAAGATGGCTCAGGAACTGAAGCGCGACCGCGAGGTGGAGGCGGTGCATCGCGGCAATCAGTACGTTCGGGCGATCCAGCTCTACTACCGGAAGTCGGGCAGCTACCCCGGTACGATGGATGCTCTGGCCAAGGGCACTCCGGTGAAATTTCTGCGCCAGCAGTATGTCGACCCATTTACCGGGAAGTCGGATTGGCGACTGATCCACGTAGGCGAGGCGAAGACGACTGTGAAGGGACTATTCGGCCAGCCGCTGACGGGCCTGGCGCCGGGGCTGGGCTCGGCTTCCGGATCGGCCTCCTCGGGAGCGATCGGCGCAGGAGCAGCGGGTTCGGGTTCGGGGTCGGCGTTTGGAGGGTCGAGCGGAAGTGCGTTCGGTGGATCGTCAGGGTCTGGGTCTCCCACCCTGGGAGGTTCGTCTGGATCAGGAGGAACGAGCTCCTCCTCCGGGCCTGGTTACAGCAACACGGGCGGCGGCACGGGAGCTCCCAGTGCAGGAACGCCCGGGGCGGGTGGGGCGACCACCGGAACAGACAGCTCGGGGACTGGCTCAACGACGGGTTCATACAGCACACTGGGGTCTGCCGCTGGAAACGCGAGTCAATCCGGTTCGGGCTTTGGGGTCGGCGGCGCGCCGTTTGTCGGTGTGGGAATTCCGAAGGAGGGAACGTCGATCGTCGTGCTGAACGAGCAGACGTCGTACAACACCTGGGAATTTATCTACGATCCTCGGATTGAGCAGCTGAAGCAGGCGGCGGGTCTGATGGGCGGGGGAAACCAGGGGTTGGGTTCCGCAGGCGGAATGAGCTCGGGCGTGGGAGGCGCGGGTGGCACGTCAGGATATGGAGCTTCAGGTACTTCAGGATTTGGATCTTCGTCGGGGTCGAGTTTCGGTTCCTCGTCAGGGTCAAGTTTTGGATCGTCGCCAAGTTCAGGAAATGGATCCTCTCCGAGCTCTGGCACACAGGGGACCGGCACGACACCAACAACTCCGCAGCAGCAATAAACGTTAAAAATTACGTGAGGTTTTACTGCGACTGGCTTGATTCCCAAGGGTTATGCGGGATCAGGGCTTGTTCTTTGCCGTTGACTTTTGATAGATGGTGCGAAGACGGCCGATACGTCCGTGAGGACCCACAACAAAAGGAAGCGATAGCGCGTTCCAGTTCTTGTCCGCGTCGGCAGGATCAGTGGATGAAGGCGTAAGTGGACGCCAGTTTTTCCCGTCGTCGGTCGAGATGTCAGTGCCGTTCGGGCCAACGGTGATCCAGAGTTTCTGTCCTACGTCGTACGCCACGGAAGAGCGGTAGCCGTGGGGTTGTTTTGTGGAGGCTGTCCAAGTCTTTCCACCGTTTCCGGTGAAGGCCGCGATGTTGGTAGCGTCATCGGGCTTTTTGTAGTCGCCTCCGACCGCAACGCCGGTAATAAAAGCGGTATCGTGAGCAAAACTTTGGGGATTGCTGCGGAACGCCAGGCTGAAGATTCCAGAAGATTCCGAATGGTGCCCGATGGGGACTAAGCGTGAAGGAAACGTGTCAAACCCCAAAGAGTCGAAGTCATGATTAATTCGCTTGATGACGCGACTTCCCCCAACTCCTCCGGTGGCAATCCAAACGTCGAAGAAAACATCTTCGACGAATAAGGCGGAGTTGCTTGCGGCGAACGCTGCTTCCCCATTTCGCGATTCGGGTGTTTTGTGGAAGCGCTTAATCTGAAATGCGGATTCATCTCGATCAATTTGCCACAAGGGGAAATGATCTGCGACGGGATCTCCCAGCAGGATGCCAGCATGTCCACGTTGATCGAGTTTATAAGAGTCCCAGAAACCATCTTTATCAGGATTTGTGAGCATCAGCTTCCACGTCTGGCAGCCGTCGGTGGTTTTGTAGAGGCGGGACTGGTCGCCGGGGCCGCTGGACACGACGATGGCGGTGTTTTCGTCGAACGCCTGGACACCGCGGAAGTCTAGCTTCTCCGCTCCGGGTGGAATCGAGCAGGTTTGCCAGAGATAGCCGCCGTCTTCGGTGCGGAGCACGGTGCCGTCGGTGCCGCTGGCCCACGCAACTCCACCGCCGACGTTGTGAATGCCGCGCAGGCTGGCGGTAGTGTGGGACTCTTCGATATCCCATTGAGCATAGGCGCGGTTTGTGGCGTGTGTTGCCGCCAAAACGAGGGACAGGAGGAGAAGAACGGATCGCATCTGCTGACTAGTGTATGACGGCCATCTGCTGCGACGTGGGTTCGAGATTGGACGCAATGGAGAATCGTTCGAAGACCGCTGCGCGCTAAACAAAAAAGCTGGCCGGGCCCAGTGTGCGGTGAGACAGCAACTGGATTCCCGGCCGTTTCGTTCTACGTCGTTACTTGAGTTTAAGACTTGTTTGCCTCTTGCCAGAGGCCGAGCGCAGCGCCGGTAGGGTCGAGGATGATGCTGAACCAGCCCGTGTGCGGAACCTCCTGCACGTCTTTCATCACCTTTGCGCCGAGGCTCGCGGCTTGCTTTGTGGCTGCGTGGATGTCATCGACCGCGACATAGGGGAGCCATGACGAAGGTGCTCCGGGTACGGGATGTTTCATCATGCCGCCGCCTGGGCCGCCGCCTTCGGGTTTGAACATCGAGTACGTCATGCCGCCGCCCATGTCCATGTCCGTGATGTTCCAGCCGAACATGGTTGTGTAGAAGGTTTTTGACTTCGCGACGTCGGTGCTGCCTAGTTCCATATGACAGAAGGGATGTGCCATGGTTTTTGTCCTTTGGATTTTGAATTGATACTTCGCGGCCCCGCGTGCACGGAGGGATTTTACTTGGAAACGATGACAGGAGTTAAGTCACCATTCTTCTAAGGTGGAAACCTGCGGTTGCCTGGGGGATTTCCATGACGAAGCGCCTTGGATGGATCGGAGTTCTCAGTCTGGTATGCGCTGGGGTGAGCGCTGGGCCGGTGATTGAGGCGCAGAATGGGTCAACCCATCGGACAGGCTCGAATTCCGGGACGGCTCATGGGCAGCAATCACCTGCGCGCAATTCTGCCACTCCGCCGAAGGCCGCGACGACGAACAGGGGTCAGCAGGCGGCTCTGGCAGCACAAAGGCGATCCTCTAGCGCCGCACTATTGCCACCAGCAGGGACCGTACAAGCGCATCCTTCCGGTGCTGTACCGGCGCAGAGTTCCGCTAGCCCACAACCTCAGCCAGCCTCGTCAAATTCGCTCGTTGAACCGAATATTCACGCCGTGCAGCAGCCTGCTGGGCCGACAGCGTATGGCGTGGTCCCCCCGCCATCGGCCGGTACAACGACCGGAACGCTGATGATGAATCAATCGAACCAGACACCGGCCAGTGTTCCGCCATCGGGAGATCAAACGCAGCAACCGCCGGAGTCAGATACCTCGAACCAGAAGCCGTCGAAAGATCAACCGACGCCAACGCAGTCAACGAATATTCAGAACCGGAAGCCACCAAGGCAGAAGCCGATGCCGCCGCCCGCCGGACCACCTTTGCCGATCAAGGGGCGAAACCGTCCGCCAGACTGGCCACAACCTATACCATCACCGCTGTTCCCTTTGCAGCAAGGGGTTCCGTTGCAGCGGGGGATTCCGACGAGGGGTGATCAGCAGCCATTGCCTGCTGCACCGTATTCGCAGCACACGCCAAGCCAGCCGCCGGCAGGTATCGCAGCCGCAGTGCCAGTTAGACCGCAAGGGGATACCTCGACAGAAGACGGTCAACCAGCGCCGCCACCGCCTCAACCTACGCCTCAAGATGCGTCGAAGCCCGACCAGTCAGGGCCGCCAAAAAGTCTGGATGGAGGAAACTTTGTGCAGGTTCACCAGCCCACACCGGATCCTCCTCCTCTTCCGCCGCCCGTTTTGAACTTGACCGCATCGTCGTCTCGGCCCGCGGTAGGTAAGCGGGTAGTCGTGACGGCAGCGTTGAATCCCTCACACGCAGGGACGAGCTATCAGTTGAACTGGGGAGACGGTTCGGCCGTGGAGACGGTGAGCGATTCGGCCACGCATCGCTATGCCAAGGCGAAGACGTATACGGTGTTGGCGAGAACAACAACCGTAGACAAACTGCAACTGAATCATGAGATTGTGTTGCACGTTCAGCCTGTGATCTGGCCCCGGGTTACCGTGCTGCTCGCATCGATGGCTGGGTTGGGATTGCTGAGTTTGCCCATGCTGGTGAACGTGACTACAGGCTGCCGGTGGGACACGCCAAAGATGACTTTTGTGGACAAGCAGCCCTATGTGTCGTTGAGTTTCGTACCTGATGTGGGGCCCGCGGAAGAGCGCATCACGTTCTTAAAAACGAAGCGCAGATCCGGATAGGAGCAATGATGACAAAGCCTGAAGAGCAGAGCGAAAAGAAGGACACAGCGGTCCTCACTGAGGATCTCAGCCTGGGTGATCTATTTTCGCTGGTCACAGGCGGGGAGGCGGAGACAGAGCTCAAGGTAGCACTTGGCGCGGAGGAGCTGACCGAACTGCGCAAGAAGGTGCCCAAGATGATCTCGTGGAGCAGTATTCAGGAGGGTGTCACCGATTCGCTCGAGGAGACAATGCACGTGAGTGTGTTGTCGTTGCTGGCGAATGGTTGGAAGCACTATTCAAAGTTCATGGAAGACGTGAAGCGGAGCCGTGGTAGCCCGGAGACAGAGATCGTCTCTGTGCTTGCAGACCACTCGATTCACTCCACCCTGCACCCGCATGTGGATGTGCGGCTCGGGGGCAAGACTGTTCACGAGATTGCATTCGACGTTGGGCTGGTGACGACGATCCGCGGGCTGGTACTCGGGTTGAAGAAGGGAGAGATCGTGTCGATTGAGCTTGGAGAGTGCGAGTGGACCGGGAAAATTGCGGTGGCGGAGGTGGATGTCCTCGAACGAAAGCTCAAGAAATTAACTCTGCCGGGACATCTCCGGCTGCAGCATGGTATTCCGGTCCCCTTCGGACGCGAGGAAGCGCTATCTGGGAGTGAGAGTCAGTGTGTGGGTGGTGGCCGTCTCGACTGCGGTATGGCTGAAGGGCAGCGGGAAGGTGGTGCCGTGATACCAGGCGGGCCACTGGTCCATGAACCAGGCACTCAAAGGGTTGGACGATTCGCCGAGGACAAGGTTCAAGGTGCTGTGGTCGAGATCGGAGAGGTCGGCGCTGAAGCGCTCGGAGGGGCCAAAGCTCCGGCCTACTTGCTTGACCGTGACGTCATCGCCACTTTGAGGTTGCAGCCCGGGGCTGGTGGGCACGCCGAGGACGCGCTGAAGAAGGTGAGACTGGCTGTAGATGGGGTGCTCGATGTCGCTGGGCCGGAACTGGCCGTAGCGCCACTTGGCGAGATCGATTGGAGCATTGTTGTCGGTGAGGGCCTTTGAAACGGCGGCTGTGAGCAGATCGTCCCAGGTGGGGTATGCGGGGGGGAGCCAACGACTGGGCGTGTGCATGATGAGCCACTCTTCGGCGTAGGCTTTGTTGCCCCAGGTGTAAAGAGCCGCTCCGGTGCGATGGGCTCCGGGCTGGAGATCCGATTTAATTTCGGGCTGGGACTTCAGTTGGGGATCGAGCAGAAGCGGCCACAGCGCGGCCCGAGTCGCGACGACGATGGCGGGAGCCGCGGCATCTGCGTCGACGTTGCCGTTCCAGTCACGGAGCAGGTCGGCAGCCTGATGGAGCCGCTTTGCCGCGACCTTGTCTGTGGTGAACTCGGATTTGCTTGTGTGATCGATGGCGTAGGCAAGGCGCTGCGCGATGACGTGATCGACGTCGGAGTAGACGTCGGTCTGGAGGGCGAGCATGTCGTCTGCGGTGAGTTTATCTTTGGTCTCGATGGCGCGTGCGGTGAGGACCTTCCAGATACGCTCGTTGCGGTAGGGCGCTGCCCAGTTGAGCGTGATGGGGTACGGGTAGTCGTCGCCGGTCACGCGCGAGTTGGCGGTGGCGAGGATGCCGTTGGGCGGGTCGCTCGCACGCGGAAGCTGATCGTACGGGATGGTTCCCACCCACTCCGCGGTGCCGTCGAGCGCGTCGCTGGGAACCGGGCTGATCGGGCTCGGCGTGGCGATGTTGCCGCGAATCGGAATCTTTCCCACCGCGTGGTAGCCTATGTGGCCCTGATCGTCGGCGTAAACGACGTTCTGTGCAGGGCCTCCGAAGGTGGAGAATGCCGAGACGAGGCTGGCGCCATCAGTCGCGGTGTTCACGGCGTAGAAGGACGGCGTGATGTTTTGCGGATCGTAGATCGTCCAGCGAAGAGAGAGGCTACGCTTCTCGCTCGGAAACATGCCCGAAACGATAGGGGTCGTCACGCCGCCGTGCTGAGTCGCAGGGACGTCGAGCAGAACATCCTTCGCGCCTTTGACGTGGATCACCTCCCGCTGATGAATCACGGGATGCCATGCGTTGTCGGAAGATTGATATTCCATCGTGTCGCCGCTGCCGCGTGTGTGTTCGATGTAAACGTCCTGCACCTCGGCGCCAAGGTTGGTAAAGCCCCATGCAACATGGGCGTTGTGGCCGACGATAATAAACGGCACTCCAGGCAGAGAGACTCCCGAGACGTGAAGCTCGCCATTTGCTGTAGGCGCTTCAAGATCCGCCTGGTACCAGATGCCCGGTACATTGTGCGCGAGGTGCATGTCGTTCGAGAGCAGCGGCTTGCCGGTGACCGTGTGGGCGCCCGAGACGACCCAGTCGTTCGAGCCCGCGAAGCAGCCCTCGCAGACCGGATTCTTGAGAGTCTCGTGCAGCGCAAGAAGATCGTCAAGATTCGCTGTCGGAAGTGACGGCTTGCGAAGCTTCGTCTGCGATTCATCCAGCGGAACATCTGGAATATCCTGCTGCGGCGCGGTCAGATCGATGGTAGGTTGAGCAGGCGGATGATCGCGCCACGAGTCCACGGGGTAGAGGTCGCCGACAAGATGAGAAGGCAGAAGCGCAGTCAGGGCCTCACGATTCAGCTGCGTCGGAAAGCTGTTGGTCAGGTCCTGAAACATCACCAGGCCAATGAGAAGCGAGTCCCGAGGAGTCCACGGCGCCGGTTCGTATCGCAGCAGCCGAAACTCGAGTGGCAGATGAGCGCTCTGTGTGGCAATGGACGCATTGACGCCGGCGGCGTAGCGCTCAAGCAGATGCAGTTGGTCAGGAGGAAGAATCGCGAGAGCGCGGTCGGCAGCGGCTCGAATCTGCAGGGTGCGTTGTGCCCGATCGTGCGGAATCAACGGTGCACCGAGAATCTCGGCAAGGTTCCCGGCAGCATGGCGGCGTAGCGCGTCCATCTGCCACAGCCGATCCTGTGCAGTTACGTATCCCTGTGCCATCACCAGGTCGTCGAGCGAACTCGCCCGAAGATGCGGAACGCCATGTGCATCACGCTGGACAGTAACCTGCGCCGAAATGCCGGACACCGAGATCGAGCCGTCGATCTGGGGGAGGGCATCGCGCATGGCCTGCCTTGTCCAATGACGCCCGTAAAAGAACCCAACTGTAACGCAAAGAACAACAAGCGCGGTGAAAATAACGACAAGTCGATAAAAGATCCGTCTGCGTCGAACCTTTAGAGCGGTCCGGGCTTCTTCCGGGGAGGCAGCGGCGATGGATTCGTACGGATTCATGGCTTGATCGAAGTGTAAATGGTGAGCGGCGATTGGCGCGCAACTGGAACCACCACCGCGCACCTCAATTAATTTGGTTTACTTAGCATCATTTTAGAGACACTGTGTGTAATGTAGGTCGAACCGCGGTGCCGGCCCGAAACGGAGGTGTTATGGAAGTTGGATCGAGTCTGCATGCCGTCGAGACGGTCATCCTTCTGCTGCTTGTGCTGGTCGCGGGGTTTGCTGCGATGGCGCGCCGGATCAAGGTGCCGTATCCCATCGTGCTCGTGCTGGCGGGGCTCATCATCAGCTTTCTGCCTCGTATGCCGCGCGTGCCTCTTGATCCCGACGTCGTCTTCGTCGTCTTTCTTCCACCGCTGTTGTACGCATCCGCGTGGGCAATGTCCTGGCGTGAGTTTCGCCGCAACGCAATCGTGATTGGCCTGCTGGCATTTGGGCTGGTCGGATTTACGGTGTGGGGAGTCGCTTTCTTCTCCGACCACTTCATCACTGCGCTCGACTGGAAGGCGGGCTTTCTGCTCGGCGCCGTGGTGGCGACAACCGATGCGATCGCCGCGACCTCGATCGCAAAGTCGATCGGCCTTCCCAGGCGCATCGTCGACATCCTCGAAGGAGAGAGTCTTCTCAACGATGCGACCGGTCTGCTCGCGCTCGAGATAGGGATCGGAATCATTCAGGGCAGCCACACTCCAACCCTCGGTGGCGGCTTTATGAGGCTGCTTTATCTGGTCTTCGGAGGAATTCTGATCGGGCTGCTGATCGGAATTGTCATCGGCTGGCTGGAAAAGTTCATCGACGACGGTCCCGTCGAGCTCGTGGTGAGTCTTGTCGTTCCGTACGCAGCTTACCTCGCAGGAGAACATGCGAAAGCATCTGGAGTCCTGGCAGTAGTGGCGAGTGGAATCTACATGAGCCGCAAGAGCACAGAGTTCTTCTCGCCCGCAGTGCGCCTGCAAGTGAATGCGGCGTGGGATGCCTTGACCTTCATGCTGAACGGCCTGGTCTTTGTGCTGATCGGCTTGCAACTGCCCTACGTGCTCAATGGCATCCATGGCAAGTTTGGCAGAGGTACGCTGATCTGTTATGGAATCGTCTTCAGCGTTGTGTTGATCGTGCTGCGAATCGTCTGGGTCATTCCTGTCTTCAAGATTTCGGCGTATGTCGAGCGGCACTGGATGAAACATAACGTAGAGGAGATGCAGCCACGCGAGGTCTTTGTCGTGGGCTGGACGGGGATGCGCGGCGTGCTCGCGCTCGCAGCCGCCATTTCGGTTCCGGAGATAGTTGGGGCGGGAAGGTCTGAAACAAGAAACCTGATCGTGTTTCTAGCCTTCTGCGTAATCCTCGTCACTCTGGTGCTGCAGGGCCTCACACTGCCCGTGCTGATTCGTATGCTGGGCCTGGCGGGCAACACAGGAATGGACCCCGAGGAAAGAGAGGCGAGGCGAATCGTACTCCGCGCGGCTGTTCATCATCTTGAAGAAGCGCGCAAGCGGGATAGAAATGGCGACGAGCATCTGTACGATGATCTGATTCATCGCTACAGGCATAAGCTCGCAGCCGTTGGCGGAGGCGCCGATGGAGATCTCGAAACCATCGACACCGAGACCATGACGCGATCGCGAAGCATTCTCGAAGACGCGCTGCAGACCGAACGACGCACTCTCATCTCCCTGCGCGACAGCGGGCGCATCGGAGACGATGTGCTCCGAACCATGGAGCGAGAACTAGACCTTGCGGAGACGCGGTATCAGGGAACGCCGATCGTCTAGTTCGATCTTGTAATATCTGACGTCTCAGGACTCGATGGGACGCTCCATGAGGCGCGTATAGCCTGCGTGCGTGCGGGGTAAGGTAAAGATAATCACCAGGACAATCAAAATAATGATTGGCAGGATGATGATGCTGCCTTCCGGGCCGGTCGTGCCTCCACTCAGCAGCGGCTTGCCGACGGGATGCGTGGCAAGGAGATGGTGCTGGACCATGATGCCGCTGTCAGCTACTCCATAAAGGTAGGATTGGCCCCAGTCCCACGTGGTGTGGAAGCCGATAGCCCACCAGAGAGAGCCAGTGCGCCACAGAACAAGGCAGAACATCATGGAGGCAAGGCCGGCAGTGAGTAGCCCGATGGGCGACTCGCCGGGGTTGCTGCCATGGGCGAATCCGAAGAGCAGCGAAAAGATGACGGCCGAAGTCCAGAAGCCTAGAGCCCTGCTGTGAGGTGTTTTGAATACCCAGTGAAAAAGACCAGCGAGGCCGCGAGTGAGCGTGTATTGGAGATAGCCGCGAGTGAGGTACTCCTCTAACAAACCAACAACGAAGAACATCACGAGCCACTGTGCGCCATAACGAAAGATATCTGTACCGAAGAGGAGACGCTGATCAAAGACAAGAAAGCCGGCCTTCCAGAGGATGAAGATGAATGGCGACAGGCAGATAATTCCCCAGGCCAGACCAGCGATAAAGTGAGGGACCTTGCTCGAGCCTCCAAGTCCGTAAATCCCGATCGGGCGGCGTTCGATCTTCGACATGATCCAGGTAACGAGGCAGACTCCCAGAAACGGAATCGACTCGTTCAGGAACATGAAGAAGTATGGGATGGTTTTATCCGGCGAAGTGGTGTGGCTCGGAGGATGAATCTTGTGCGTGATGAAGTTGGCCGTGAAGAGAAAGGCGGCGAGGAGAGCAACGAAGAGCAGGATGCTCCAACCGGCGCGGAGTCCTTCGTCGCCAAAGAAGATGTTGCGCAGCGTAGAGGGATGTTCAATGGGCGATTGATCGGTCGGAGGGAGCGGCGGGTCTGGGAGTAGATCTGTCGTTTGGGTCTGCAAAGGAATCCTCTTGGTAAGGACGGTATACGAAGCCGGCCAGGAGTAAGTTCCATGAAATCACAGGAATCGCCAGAGACGCGGGGTGCGCTATGCTGGACTCTTCACACCTTCGAGAAAGGTGTTGAGCGCGGGAGATGGCCGATTTGGACTGTAAGATCTTTTATCACGATAAGTGTTTCGATGGAGCTTGTTCGGCTTCGTTATTTACGCGGTTTCACCGGGAACGCGTGAAGACGGCAGACTCGTACTCCTATCATGGGCTCGTACATCGAGCTGGAGCGCTCTTTGACGAGGCGGAGTTCACCAGCGGCGAGAACGCAATTGTGGACTTCAAATACTCTGCTTCGCCAAAGGTTACGTGGTGGTTTGACCACCACCAGAGCGCATTTTTAACACCCGAGGATCAGAAGCACTTCGAGGCTGGACAGGCCGACGGGTCTGAGCGCATGCGAAAGTTCTTCAACCCGAACTACATCTCGTGCACGAGCCTGATCGCAGATATCGCGCAGGTCAACTTCGGTTTTGATACTGCACCAGTGCTGGAATTGATCAAGTGGGCCGACATTGTGGACGGTGCGCGATACGAGAGCGCCAAGGCCGCAGTCGAGATGGCTGAGCCAGCGATGAAGCTGACGATGGTGATCGAAAGCTCTTCGGACCCGACGCTGGTCCAGAGACTGATTCCGATCCTGACTGAGATGAGCCTGCAGCATGTGTTGGATCAGGGATTCGTGCAGGAGCTGCTCGGTCCCCTAATGGACCGGCATTGGGCGGCACTCGAGCTGATCAAGCAGCGATCGACAGTGGATCAGGGCGTGATCACCTTCGACATTACAGATCAGCCGACCGAGGGCTACAACAAGTTCATCCCGTACTACCTGCACCCTGATGCGACCTACAACGTGGGCCTGAGCAAGTCGAGCTTTCGGACCAAGGTGTCGGTGGGAACGAATCCCTGGACGAAGTTGATGCCTTCAGAGCTGGTGAATCTCGCTGCGATCTGCGAGCGCTATGGCGGCGGTGGCCACGCGCGCGTAGGCGCGATCAGCTTCCCCCCCGACAGAGAAGACGAAGCGCGAAAAGCTGTGAGCGAGATCGTGACAGAACTGCGATCAGCTTCCAGTGGTGGCAAAAAATAGTTGAGAACTGTGGCGCATTTTTCGTGGCCGGAAAAATGACGGTTTTCCCACCACGTTGACCACGCATTCCACCACGTTCTCACCAGCAAGACGCCACACCGAAAACGTACTTTTTCTAAAACACCCCTCAAAAAACACCGGCAAAAACAATAAAACCCCGGAACGGTTCAGCTTGCTCCGGGGTCTTATTTTTTTCCGAAATTTTTAAGGTTTGAGCTTCGTGAAGAGATTGAGTTTCGTCAGATCGTTGAAGATGACGAACGCAAAGAACGCCAACAAACAGACGAACGCAACCTGATAGACCCGTTCCTTGATCTGCTGGTTCACATCCCGCCGCATGATGGTTTCAATCAACAAAAATAAGATCATGCCACCATCGAGAATCGGAATCGGCAGAAGATTAAAGATTCCCAGATTCAACGAGATATAGCTCATCAACCCAATCAGCGGCATCCACCCCGGCATCTGCGCGGCCTGATGAATCTGCTGCCCAATCCCAATCGGACTCTGCAAACTCTTGACCGAAACCTGCCGCGTAAAGAGCCGCTTCAGCACCTCAACAATCAGCAAAGATCCCTTCTTGTTGAACTGCCACGACGCAACCACGGCTTTATCAAAGGGCAATCGCTCTACTTTGACTGGCGGCTGCACCGCAACGAAACCAAGCCGATAGTCCTTTTCCTTAGGCCCGCCGGGTGTTTCTGCGAGTTCGGGAGTGACTTGAATCGGGAGGGTCTGCGCTGTGCCATCCGCTGCAGTGCGCTGAATGACGAGGGACGCGGGCTTGCCTGCCTGATCCTGAAGGTAGGACAAGAGAGCGGGAACGGAGTGCAGCTGAAGACCGTCAATGCTTACGATCTTGTCGTGCGGTTTGAGGCCGGCGCGGGCTGCAGGCATGCTGGGCTCAAGCGAGTCGACCTGGACAGGTGTGGTCTGCATCTTCGGAATGATGCCGAGGTTGTCGAGTGAGAAATCGTCGGGAGCACCCTTGTTTTCAACGAAGAGTTTGGTATCCGTACGTTGGCCGTCGTGAATGAAAGAGAAGGGGATGGTCTGGTTGAGATTCAGCAGAGAACGAATGCCGACCTGATCCCAGGTGGGATTCTCGATGGTGTCGTAATGGACGATGGTGTCGCCGCTGTGGATTCCGGTCCGGCTCGCGGGTGTGTTCAAGGTGATGTAATCGGAGTGTGCGGGACCGTCGATGAACTCCTGCACTTCATTGTGGAGCATGGAGACGCCGGTCATGAGGCCGAGCGCGAGAATGAAGTTGGCGAAGGGGCCGGCGAGAGCAACGAGGATGCGCTGCCAGCGAGGATGGGCGTTGAAGTCGCCCGGATCGGTGGGTGCCACACTGCCGGGGCTGAGTTCGTTTCCGGAAAAACCCATCTCGCCCGCCATCTTCACGTATCCGCCAAGGGGGACGGCGGCGATCTGATACTCGGTGTCGCCGCGGCGGAAGCCGAAGAGGCGTTTTCCGAAGCCGATGGAGAACACTTCAACGCGGATGCCGCAGAGCTTGGCGACGGCGAAATGGCCGAATTCGTGGACTAGGACCATGATGCCAAGGACGATGGCAAGCTGGATGATTGTCGACATGGAGAGAGTCAGGACCTCATTGCTGTTTCGGTTTTGCTACCGTCGGGCGACAGTGAACTGGCGGGCAATCACTTCGCGCGCACAAGCACGCGCGACAAGATCTGCATCAAGCACATCGAGGATAGACGCCGGAGATTGGCCGGAAGTTAGCTGCAGCACAGTCTCTATTGTACGCGGGATGCCTAGGAAGGGGATACGTCCTTCGAGGAAGGCGGCGACGGCGATTTCGTCTGCGGCATTGAGTGCTATGCAGGCTTTTCCTCCGGCTTCGACTGCTTCGTAGGCGAGGCGAAGACAGGGGAAGCGGGTGAGGTCGGGTGGGGAGAAGTCCAATTGGGAGAGCGTTGTGAGGTCGAAGGTGAGGGATTCTTTTTCGGTGACCGCTACGCGTTCTGGGTAGGCGAGCGCGTAGAGGATCGGGAGCCGCATGTCGGTGACGGAGATCTGGGCGAGGATGCTGCCGTCGACGAACTCGACCAGGGAGTGGACCGTGGATTGAGGATGAATAGTAGTTCGGACCTGTTTGGCAGGAAGATTGAAGAGGCGGCAAGCTTCGATGACCTCGAAGCCCTTATTCATCATGGTGGCGGAGTCAATGGTGATGCGCTGGCCCATGACCCAGGTGGGGTGTTTGAGAGCTTGTTGGGGAGTAATGTGCTCGAATTCGGCGATGGGGGTGTTGCGGAAAGGGCCTCCCGAGGCAGTGAGCCAGATTTGTTTGACCTCGGCTGGGGCGCCTCCGCGCATACACTGATGGACGGCGTTGTGTTCTGAGTCGATGGGGAGGAGAGCGACCTTGTGTTGCTTCGCGGCGGCGATGATGAGTTCGCCTGCGGCTACTAGGCACTCCTTGTTGGCGAGGCCGATGGTTTTTCCAGCGCAGACAGCGGCGTAGGTGGCTTCGAGACCGGCCACACCGACGATTGCCGACACTACGAAGTTGACCTCTGGCAGGGTTGCGACGCGGATGCTTCCCGCGGTGCCGTGAACTACTTCGATGTTAGTGATGCCCTCGGCTTTGAGACGGGATATCAGGCTTTCGGCTAATGATTCTGTCGCGAGGGAGATGACCTTTGGGCGCCAGCGGAGGCATTGGGCGAATGCGGCGTCGATATTGTTGCCGGCGGCGAGGGAGATGACCTGGTAGCGGTCAGGAAACGATTCGCAGATAGAGAGAGTGCTGTTGCCGATCGAGCCGGTCGAACCTAGGATCGCTAACTTTTTCACAAGCTTTATTTTCGCAGAGTTTGAGGGGAGATGTTGCGAGGTCATTGTGCGGCGGGTTCGAGCGGCGAGATTCGAAAGATGGTCTGAAGCAAAAGGGCCTCTTCATTAGAGACCCTTTGCTTCAAGTGTGATCATTCTGTTCAGGTTTGAAGATTTGGTTTGGTCATCTTGGTGCGCTGACGACGACGTAGGTTGTCGTGGTGCCGGCCATTTGCGGTTGATACCAAGTGCTGCCGCATTGTTGGTAAGCGAGTCCGTTGACGATGGTCGTGACGCACCCTGATGGTGGACTGTTAACTATCGAACCGACGACGGCAGCCGTGACAACGGCTGTGGCTGTAACGGCCGCAGCTACAGCAACGGGGTGGTAACAGCAGCCACCACCGTAGTAGCCGCCTCCATAATAGCCACCGCCGTGGTAGCTGTTATTGACGTTAACGTTGACGTTGCGATTAACGTTGACGTTGTTGTTGTAGTTGCGATTGACGTTGGTGTTGTTGTTGACGTTGCGATTGACGTTGGTGTTGTTGTTGTAGTTGCGGTTGACGCTGCTGTTGGCTGTGCTGCGGGTCGCATGACCACCACCGCCGCCGTGGTAGCCTCCACCACCGCCACCCCGCCTTTGCGCTGATAGATGGGTGCTGAAGACGAGAGCGGCCACGAAGAAAAGAGTGAGGAAAATACTGGATCGCTTCATAGGTCTCCTTTACTGGGCATTCTTGGTGGTATCGGCGTTGAGGTCCTTGAGTGGGATGCGTTCGGCACCTTGCGGCGGATCGAAGGTGAAGGTCGCGTCGTTATAAGAGGGGGTTAGGTTCCAGGTGAGTGTAGAGGTATGCTGTGGCCTGGCATCGTCGGTAAGGGTCCGGATAACGAACTTTTTGGGAAGCGGGAAGTCTCCCAACTGGATCCAGATCTGCCAGTCGAGGCCCTCTTGACGAAAGGCGTAGTGTTCGCAGGTGATGCCTCCGACCGAACTGGGGCCGACGTCTATGGCGGAGGTGATCTTTTTGATGGCAGCTTCGTCATTTCCCCACTTGAATAGATCGACCAGAGGAATTTCGATGCCGTACTCGTTATAGATTTGATCAATCAACTTGGCCGTTGTGGGCGGCGCTGGAACGGTGGCGTAATAGTTGAGGAGCTTGCCGTAGACGGTAAAGTTTTTTCCGTCGTAGAAGAGGAAGGTGTTTCTGTCGTCACCCTTCAGCTCGGCGCGGAGAAGATTTGGACTCACAGCCAGCAAAGTGCTCGATCTGGTATCTGTGATGATCTCTCCATCGTCGAGAACATCATCGTTTGAAGACTCCGAGTCGACCTGAAACGCTTTGAGGGAGCGCAGATACGTTCCCATCTTGTTGAGGGCGTCCATGGCGTCTGGGTCGATTTCAGGCGCTTGTTTTGCATCGGCTGCCTGTCCTGTCTTTGCCAGTACTCGAGTATCGACTGGATTACAAAGGATCGCTGCTATCCCCAGGAGGATCGCCCCAAACCGAGCTAAATACTTCAAAGATGTTCGAGACCTCTCGGATTCGATGAGGTTCGATTTGGAAGAGGAGTGATTCCAAGAAGCGGGGGGTTTTTCAAGAGGGATCATTTTATGCCTCGCTAACATTTCGATCGAAGAGTCTGAGGGGCCGGTTTGCGACTAAGAAAAAGGTAAGAGGTGGAGAGGCGAGAATCATAGGGCAAAACAGGCGCAAAAGATATCAAGAGCTGAGCAATATTTGCGATGCAGCCTTAGGTGCCGGACGGAACCAGGATCACAGCAGCGATGCTAGAAAATCTTTTGAGGCGCAGGCAACAGACCCTGGTCCTGCGTCCTCGCGGGGTGAAGCTGGCAGATTGAGGGCGGGGACTAGAAGCGGCCCAGACCGAAGTAGTCCTTGAGGAGAAGGATGTACCAGAGAACCGGCGCGGCGAGAAGGAGGGCGTCGATGCGGTCGAGAATGCCGCCGTGGCCCGGAAGCATGGTTCCAGAGTCCTTGACGCCTGCGCCACGCTTGATCGCGGACTCGAGAAGGTCACCGAGCTGGGCGGCTACGTTGAGGACTGCGGCGAGGAGGAAAGATTGCCAGAGAGGTTCAGAGATGTGAAGGATGGTGTTGCCGCGGGCAGTAAGCGTGTCGGCGATGGCGATGACGATGCCGGCGGCGACCATGCTTCCAACGATCGAGGCGATCGAACCTACCCAGGTTTTACCGGGACTTAGACGAGGAGCGAGCTTGCGTTTGCCAAAGGCGCGACCGATGTAGAGGGCAGCGATGTCACCGGCCCAGACGCAGACCATCAAAAAGAGGACAAGGGCAGGGCCGTCTTCCTGCTTCCAAAGGAGAGGAATGAGGGTGAGAGGGTAGGCGATGTAGATGAGCCCGAAGAGTCCCTGCGCTGTGTCGGGAAGGACCTGGCGGAGGGGTGCGCGGAAGCCGTTCCAAGCGAAGAGTGCAAGGGTCAGGGCGCTTAGAACTGGAAGCTGATCTTCGACTGGGAAGTTGGGCAGGGTGACGATGAAGGCGAGGGCGGTGCCGAGGGCCATCCACCAGATGGGGATGCGGAGGGTTGCTCCGTGAGCCTCGGCGCCGACTGCGGCCAGCTTGAGGTACTCATAGGCGGCCAGTTCGGCGACGATGGCGGCAAATAGCGTGATCATCCAGAGCTGGCCAAAGAAGATCAAGGCAAAGACAGCGAGGATAAGGACTACGGCGGTCAGAATGCGTTTCATGAAGTCTTGAACAGAATATATCGAGGCCGAGATAGACTGTTTTAATTAATATCTTGACTTATCAAGATATATCTTTGTACTATTTCGATATGAGAAAACCATTTGAACGCTACAACAGAGGTCGCTGCGGCAGAGAAGAAGGCCGCAGTGAGAGACATAGGGACGATCAACAGCGGGGCGGATTCGGAGACTTTGACGGAGGGAGGCATGGCTTTCGCCGCGGACGTGGAGGGCCGATGCGGTTCTTCGGGGCCGGAGACCTTCGCTACGTGATTTTGCAGCAGATTGCGGATAAGCCAAGCCATGGATACGAGATCATCAAGTCGATCCAGGAACAACTGGGCGGAATGTATGCTCCGAGCCCGGGTGTGGTGTATCCGATGCTGACGATGCTCGAGGAGATGGGACATGCGACCGTGGTCTCTGACGGTGCACGAAAGCTTTATACGATCACAGAAGGGGGATCGAAGTCACTGGCGGAAAACAAGACAGCCGTGGAGGCGATCTTCGCAAAGATGGACCGGGCTCGCAGCGAGCAGGGGAGTGATCGTTCACCTCAGATCGAACGCGCGGTGGAGAACTTTCGTATGGCGCTGCGGATGAAGAAAGGTCCACTGACGACGGAACAGATACACGCGATTACCGACATCATCGATGCTGCGGCTAAACAGATTGAGAGGTCTTGAGATGAATTCTTACCGTTACAAGATTACGGTTGAAGCACTGACGGGAGCTAAGGGAGAGCCAGTTGAAGGACAGATTCTCTCCTTTGAAGCCGCAAACCATGACGATATTCTGGGGATTGTGGAGCGAATGAGGGCTCGTCTGCCGTTCGATGGCGATACGGTGGCGTCGCTAGGGATTGGTCTAAAGCTGTTCTCCGAGGTGGCGCTGATTCAGCGCAATGATCCCATGTTTGAGATGATTCGCCCGGCGCTGGGAGAGTTTGTGCGCGCACTGAAGCAGAAATCCGCTGCTGAGCCTCCTGCGAGTCTAGGCGGCTTGCTGTAACAGAAGTTGATGGCAGAATCTTAGCGGCGAGTTAATAGTGCGTCGGCCTTTGCTTCAGTCTTGAGTTCGGATTTTGGGTCGGGCTTCGGAATGAGGTGGTCCTTGATTTCGGCGGCTACTTCTTCAGCGGGCTCCAGGTTGTTGAGGTCTTCGTCTGTAAAGCTTTCGCCGAGACCGCCAAAGCGACGTTCGCGATGCTGGTAGGCGTTGATGGCCTCGAGCAGATGCAGCCCGTTGAAGTCGGGCCAGAGACGGTCGGTGACGAAGATCTCGGAGTAGGCGATCTGCCAGAGGAGGAAGTTGGAGATGCGCTGTTCGCCGGAGGTGCGAATGACGAGGTCGGGGTCGGGCATGTGCGCAGTGTAGAGTGCGCGGGCGATGCTTGACTCGTCGAGGGATTCGAGGGCGCCGGCACCGAGAAGGTCGTCGACGGAGCAACCGCGGGTGTGAGCTTCGGTGGTGAGGTCGGTGAGGAGGGAGCGGACGGCGTCTACGATCTCGGAGCGAGCACCGTAGTTGAGGGCCAGGGTGAGGGTGGTGCCGGTGTTTTTTGCGGTGGATTCCGAGGCCCACTGCATGGTGTCCTGAACCTCTTGGGGCAAGTCGTGGGTACGACCGATGTACGCCATGCGGACGTTGTTATCGTTCATTCGCTTGACGTTACCGACGAGATAGCTCCTAAGCAGCTTCATGAGGAAGCTGACCTCGGACTTGGGGCGGCGCAGGTTGTTTTCAAGCGAGAAGGCGTATAGGGTCAGCCACGGCAGGTTGATACGTGAGGCAGTTTCCACGACGAACTGGACGGATTCAGCGCCTTTTTGGTGACCGAGAAAGCGTTTGAGGGCTCGTTTGCCGGCCCAGCGCCCGTTGCCGTCCATGATAATGGCCACGTGCTGAGGAATTTTCGCTTGATCCAGCTGTCGGTAGATGCTCAGCTCGTCGGCAGAGAGTTCATGGCTGCGGTTGGGAACGCGGCTGGAGTCCGATAGGGGAGTTGGTGCACGCAAAGCGACCTCGCAGATATTGACGCTAGCACACCGTTGGTGGGCGCGCAATCACCGCCCCGGTTTTGGAGAGTTGGAAAAGCGAAGCCGATTATGTGAATCCCTACAGGAAGTTTTTCGCGGGGTTGTGAACCAGTGCATCTATCGATTGCAGAGGGTTTAGCGGCCTTCTGAATTGAAGACGGAGTAGAACGTCCGCAAGGCGAGGCGGTATTCTTACTGACGCCTGGATAAAAGTGATGCCGACGCAGACAACTCACGGATCGACTGAGAAAGAAGATCGAGCGGAGAGGAGAGCAGCACCATGGCAGTGCTACTCTCCCTGGAGGTTGTTACGAGCCAACCGGAGTTAGGCCGTACGACGACGTCCGGCAGCTAGTTCGCGAACGTGATTGAGGAAGATGGAACGTTGTAGATCATCGAGCTGCGAGGTGTACATCGCGATCTCGGCGAGGAAGGGATCGGTCATGAGGACCGCCGTCTCGTCGCGATGGCGAGTGTTGGAGTCGCGCAGCAGAGCGGAGATGTCAACCTGAAGGGCACGTGCGAGACGATCCAGAGAAGACAGGGTCGGCATTGCCTTTCCGTTCTCGATCTTTGAGATGTAGGTGCGTGGCACTCCCATACGAGCTGCGAGCTGGCGCTGCGAGAGATTGCGCACATGGCGCAGGTCGCGAACAGCGTGGGCTACTTGCAGGCCGCCTTCTTGGGTTGTGGGTGGGGGAACCAGCGCCAATGGTGCCGGAGCCGGTTCGGGCTCTTCGACCTCTAAGCATTTGTGGCAGCGGCGGCACAGCGCATTCGCTGTCCTAAACTGCACCAAACTACAGTGGTCGCAACGCAGTACCTCACGCTGTTCGACAGGTGCCATCATGGTTGCCATAAGTTTTGTTGTTGCGAAGGGACCCAGAGCAAGGACCCAGCACATGTCCGATAACGGAACATATGATGTGCCTAGATTGACACTGGGACTCGGGTGAGTCAACAAAAAAACCGCAGACAAATCCACAAAAACCTAAAAAAACCGGAAAGGAACCAAAGTGGTAACTTGCTTCCTCACCCGGGAGCGGATAGGCGTCGGCGTTAGATTGGGAAGAGGAGTTTTCAGAATGAGCGATGGCTTTAGAAGGACGCACGCGGTGGCGTTACTTGAGGAATGGACCAAGGGAGAGAGCCTGCGGAAGCATGGGTTGTCGGTATCGGTATGTACCGAGGCGTATGGAGTGATGGAGGCCTCGCGGCTGGGGCTGGCGGGTGAAGACGCGTCTGCGTTTGTAGAAAGATATGCGAGTGCGGGACTATTGCACGATATGGACTATGAACGGCATCCGACTTTGGCGGAGCATCCGTTTGTTGGTGTGAATCATTTGCGCGAGTTGGGATGGCCTGAGGATGTGCTGCATGCGATTTTGGCACATGCGGATTACTCAGGAACGCCACGGGAGTCGCATCTCGATAAGGCCCTGTTTGCTTGCGATGAGCTTGCGGGCTTTCTGACGGCCTGTGCGCTGGTGAAGCCTTCCAAGTCGATTCACGACGTAGAGGTTGCGGGAGTGAAGAAGAAGATGAAGGATAAGGCGTTCGCGCGAGCGGTGTTGCGAGAGGACATCATAGGCGGGGCGGAGTTGCTGGGGCTAAGCGTGGATGAGCACCTGGGAAATTGCCTGAGGGCTATGCAGGCGCGGGCCGAGGAGTTGGGGCTTCAGGGGATTAAACCAACTGATTTAGCGGACCAGTAGTTCTATGGATTGAATGCGCGAAATATTCTCTTGTGCGAAGACTGCGTTTGTTGCGCTGACCGAGCCAGGTAAATCGACGGAGCGAGTGGCGTCTTCGATCACGATGGTCTCGAAGCCCAGGGTCTTGCCATCAAGGGCGGAGTAGCGGACGCAGAAGTCATAAGCAAGGCCGCAGAGAAACAGGCGGGAGAGATTGCGTTCGCGAAGGTAGCCGGCGAGTCCTGTTGTAGTCGTGTGGTCGTTTTCGAGGAACGCGGAGTAGCTGTCGATATGGCGGCGGAAGCCTTTTCGGAGAACGAGCTCGGCGTGGGGGATGTGGAGGGCTGGGTGGAAGGCTGCGCCTTCGGTGTGTTGCAGGACGTGTTCGGGCCAGAGAGTCTGAGAGCCGTATGGGGCGTTGATGATCTCGTAGGGCTGCTTATCGTGGGTGGTGGAGAAGGATATGTGTTGGTGTGGGTGCCAGTCCTGAGTGAGGATGACGTGGTCGAACTTTTTTGCGAGGGCGTTGATGATGGGGACTACGGCGTCGCCGTCTGTGATCGGTAATGCGCCACCTGGCATGAAATCGTTCTGGACGTCGATGACCAAGAGTGCATCTTCGGGGCCTGGGGTGATGGGCATGTTTCTTTTTTAGCAGGTGCCGCTATGGTTTGAGGTTTTTTGTGTCCTGGATGGTGCCGATTTTTATGTCAGAGTTTTTGCAATTTTTGTCGAGGCAAAATCCGGTGATCCAGACTTCACCGTCACCGAGCATAACGCCCTGAGAGTTGACGAAGAGAGCTTCATATTTCTGCTTAAGGATCACGTCAGAGATGTCGTGTGTGATGATGCTGTCGTAGTCCTTGATGAAAGCCTTTGGGGTTTTAATGGTGATTGGGTGTTTGCCGGGATTGACCTTGATGGGGTAATGGACGAGGGTGGCGACGGCGGCGGGATTGTGCTGGGCGACGGATCGCTGAAGGTCGGTGAGGAGATGTTCGACCTTGACGTGACTTCCAACGGAGAGATCGATGGATTTGTCTAGGTCGGTCGGGGTGGTTTGCGCGGCGACATGGACAGTCGAGATGAGTGAGCTGGAGATCAGGATCAGAGATGCGAGTCGAGTCAGGATGGTCATTCCGTCTCTCCATGGAAAAAGTCAGGATTCAGTTCGAAGATAGCCTACACGGGTTCGGGCAAGACGATGAACGTAATGTGTGACTAAGATGCTATGCAGACAAGTTTTGTGAATGGCGGAGGATTTGAAGTTGGAGAGTGCGTTGGTGTCGAAGTTGGATGTGAAGGCGCCTCGGTTTGGTGCGAATCGGGCGGCACTGCAGGTATTGATGGCAGCGTTGCGGGCGGAAGAGGACGAGATTCGGCTGGGTGGAGGAGCTAAGGCTGCTGAGGCTCAGAAGGCCAAGGGGCGATTGACCGTGCGGGAGCGATTGGCGTTGCTGTTGGATCAGGGCAGCCAGTTTTTGGAGTTGGGGTTGTGGGCGGCGCATGGGATGTATGGCGAGTATGGCGGTGCGCCGGCAGCGGGGGTGGTGACGGGTCTGGGCAGAGTGAGTGGCCGGTTATGCATGATCGTGGCGAATGACGCGACGGTGAAAGCAGGTGCATTCTTTCCGATGACAGCGAAGAAAGTGCTGCGAGCGCAGACGATTGCGCTGGAGAACCGGATTCCGACGCTGTATCTGGTCGACTCGGCAGGCGTGTTTCTGCCGCTTCAGGAGGATGTGTTTCCGGATACGGACGATTTTGGCCGGGTGTTTCGTAACAACGCAGTGATGAGCTCTCTCGGAGTTCCGCAGATTACGGCGATCATGGGGATGTGCGTCGCGGGAGGCGCGTACCTGCCGGTGATGACCGATACCGTGTTGATGACGGAGGGTAGTGGGCTATTTTTGGCGGGCCCTTCGTTGGTGCAGGCGGCGATCGGGCAGAAGACAGAGGCGGAGGAACTCGGTGGGGCTTCGATGCATGCGGAGATCTCGGGAACTGTGGACTTCAAGGAGCCGAACGATCATCTCTGTCTTGCGAGGTTGCGCTCTCTGGTGGGGAAGATTGGCTCACCCGCGAAGGCCCCGTTCAGCGTGGTCGATTACGATTCTGCGAAGGATGCTCCGAAGTATGCTGTGGAGGATCTGTATGGACTGATCGATCCCGATCCTGCGAAGGCTGCCAGCAATGTTTACGATATGCGGGAGGTGATCGCGCGGATTGTGGACCGCAGTGAGTTCGATGAATACAAGGCGGAGTTTGGGCGAACTGTATTGTGCGGGTATGCCCGGATTGGTGGCCGGGCGGTGGGAATCGTGGCGAATCAGAAGATGCATCAGTCGCAGACCGTGGCTGTGGGACCCCAGGCAGGGGAGAAGCGGACAGAGTTTGGCGGAGTGATCTACACGGAAAGTGCGCAGAAGGCGGCGCGTTTCATCATGGATTGCAATCAGAGTCTGATTCCGCTGATTTTCTTGCATGATGTGAATGGGTTCATGGTGGGGAAGGATGCGGAGTGGAGCGGGATCATTCGCGCTGGGGCAAAGATGGTTTCGGCCGTGTCCACATCAGTGGTGCCGAAGATTACGGTTATTGTGGGTGGGAGTTTTGGGGCAGGGCACTACGCGATGTGCGGAAAGGCTTATGATCCGCGGTTTCTGTTTGCATGGCCCACGGCGCGGTATGCGGTGATGAGTGGGGCTTCGGCGGCTACGACTCTTGCTGAGGTGAGGGCGAAGCAGGTTGAGCGCGGAGGAAAGGTACTGACGGAGGAGGACAAGAAAGCTCTGTATGACGAAATCAAGTCTTCGTATGACGCGCAGGCCGATCCGAGGTATGGGGCGGCAAGACTTTGGATCGACGCGATTATTGATCCGGTGAAGACGCGGGAGGTGCTGATGACGGCGTTGGAGGCGACCAGTTTGAATCCGGATGTGCCGAAGTTTAATCCGGGGGTGTTGCAGACGTGATTTCACGGTCAATCATCATTTGGTTCGTTCTCTTGGTTGGATTTACTTGGGCATTCTCCGCAAATCAGCCTTCGTGGATACAGCCGTGTATAGCCTATATGTCTGCCCATCCAAGTGGTGTCAGCCATCATAATCCTGTCAACCCTTGTAATTCATGGTCGCAAGCCCCCCTTACGATCTTGGTAAAGATTTTTGCTGTTGGAAGTTGGGTTTGCTTGTTGGGATTACTCTATTCCCTCGTTAGAAGCTTATTCCGAAGAGTTGTTGCAATTTGGCGACTTAGAAAACCTAACTCAGGTGAAGCAAGCTGACACTGCTCTACGCTTCGACCCCACGACCTAAACGCCAATAGGATTGAATTGAAAGTGATAATGAATAGCGTGAAGATTATTGAATGTCCGCGGGATGCATGGCAGGGATTGCCGAAGAATATGCCGGCGGAAGTGAAGGCGGACTACCTGCGGGTTTTGATAGCGGCGGGGTTCAAGCACATCGATGCCGTGAGCTTTGTTTCGCGAACGGCGGTGCCGCAGATGGCGGATTCGGAGTTGGTCCTGGAGTATCTGGATCCACCAGACGATGTGGAGATTATCGGAATCGTCGTGAATGCGAAAGGTGCCGAACGAGCGGTGAAGACTGGAAGTGTGCAGACGCTGGGGTTTCCTTATTCGGTGTCGCCGACGTTTTTGCAACGGAATCAGAACCAGACGCCGGAGGAGTCGCTCGAGGAGTTGGAGAAGATTGGTACGTTGGCGTACAAGGCGGGGTTGGATGTTGTGGCTTATATCTCGATGGCATTTGGAAATCCTTATGGCGAAGCGTGGGACATTGATGAGGTTGTCGCGGCGTGCGACCTGCTGGCGGACAACGGGGTGACGCAGATCTCGCTATCCGATACGGTGGGGCTGGCGGCGCCGAAACAGGTGGGTGATGTCATTGCCGATGTTCTGGCTGTGCATGACGGGATCGAGATTGGGGCGCACCTGCATGCGAGACCGGACCAGGCGGCTGCGAAGATTCGTGCGGCGTTTGAAGCGGGGTGCCGGCGGTTTGATGCGGCGATTGGTGGTTTAGGTGGATGCCCTTTTGCCCAGGATGCGCTGGTGGGGAATGTGGCGACGGAGGTATTACTGGCGGAGTTGAAGGGTTTAGGTGCGGAGTTGGAGCCATTGAGGCCGCTTGATGGGCTGCTTGCCGCCAGCGGGGAGATCTCTCGGAAATATGGGGAGAGGGTGCAGTAGAACAAGATTTGAAGCCTGGTTTGGAGGTTTTGTGGGTTATGTAACAATTTTGGTTACGGACGTAGACCAAATCCGGATGATTACTCTGAATCGTCCGGAGCGGCGCAATGCGATGACCCCTGAGATGCAGCAGGAGTTGATTGTCGCGATGGAAGAGGCTGCTGCTAGCGATTGTAGCGTGGTTGTGTTTGCAGGCGCGGGCGAAGCGTTTTGTGCTGGGTTGGATTTGAGCTCGCTGCAGGGAATGAATGATAAGTCCGCTGCGGAATTTACCGCGGATGCTGAACGAATTGCAAAGCTGTTTCGAACACTCTACGAACTCCCGAAGCCCACGATTGCGGCGGTCCATGGAGCCGCGGTTGCGGGCGGGACAGGGCTGGCGACCATGTGCGACTTTACGCTGGCGGTGCCGGGGGCCAAGTTCGGGTATACAGAGGTAAAGATCGGGTTCGTGCCTGCAGTTGTCTCGGCATTTCTCGTGTTGCAGATCGGGGAAAAGGCGGCGCGCGATCTGTTGCTGACTGGGCGACTCTTTACAAGCGAAGAGGCTCAGCGTTTGGGTCTTGTAAACGAAGTTGTACCGGCGGAGCAGCTTGCGGCGCGGACTCTGGAGTTGGTGGCGCTGTTGAAGGCGAATAGTCCTGAAGCATTGGCGGCCACAAAACGGCTGCTGAGGACGCAGAACAAGGTGTGGCTGGATACGGCGATTGCGGAAGCGCTGGCGGCAAACGCGAAAGCACGGGAGACTCATGACTTTCGCGAAGGTGTGGCCGCATTTCTTGAGAAGAGGAAACCGGTTTGGGGAAAGGGATAACGACAATTGCGGAGAAGATATCAATCGCGGTTCACGATTGGATAGACTGTCTTGATGATTGAAGTTGTCGAGGAAAGGCGTGTAGGGGTGGCGGGGGTGCGGGTGCGGTATGCCGAGACCGACCAGATGGGCGTGGTATATCACTCGAACTACCTGATCTGGTTTGAGGTGGGGCGGGTGGAGTTGATCCGCAGCATGGGGCTGGACTACAAGCGGATGGAAGTGGAAGAAGGGTGTGGGATCGCGGTGGTAGATGTGCATGTGCGGTACCGTGCGCCGGCTCGATATGACGATGAGTTGGTCGTCGAGACGAGGCTGTTGGCTGCACGTGGTGCGGTGATCAAGTTCGGCTATAAGGTGCTGCGGGTGGAAGATGGCGCGTTGCTGTGCGAGGGGGAGACTGTGCATGTTGTGGTGGGTAAGGATATGAAGAAGCGGTCGCTACCGCCGAAATATGCGGCACGTTTTGCGGCGTATTTGAGTCCTCGGTCATCTGATGGTGTAGATAGCTTGCAGTCAGATCTGTGATGAGGTGAGTTTGGATGAGTACTGATAAGAAGGTTGCACTGATTACGGGTGGTAACAAGGGGATTGGTCTCGAGACGGCTCGACAGCTGGGGAAGCTTGGAATCACGGTGTTGATTGGGGTTCGCGATGAGGCTAAGGGCGAAGCCGCTGTTGCGGAGTTGAAGAAGGATGGCGTCGAGGCGCGGGCGGTGAAGCTGGATGTGGATAATTCGACGGACTATGCGGCTGTGGCGAAGTTGATCGAGAAGGACTACGGACGGCTGGATATTCTGGTCAACAATGCGGGTATCTTTCTGGACGGTCGGAAGGGAAATGAGACCTCTAAGACCTCGAAGGATATTTTGCAGAAGACGTTCAATACGAACTTTTTCGCGGTGGTGGGGCTGACGCAGACTCTGCTTCCTTTGTTGAAGAAGAGTTTGGGTGGGCGGATCGTGAATCTGTCGAGCATTCTGGGTTCGAATACGCTGCACGCTACGCCCGGGTCTTTTATCTACGATGCGAAGACGTTTGCGTATGACGCTTCGAAAGCGGCTCTCAACTCATTCACGATTCATCTTGCGCATGAGTTGAAGGATACGAAGATCAAGGTGAACTCGGCCCATCCGGGGTGGGTGAAGACGGATATGGGTGGCGAGGGCGCGCAGCTCGATATCGAGACGGGCGCGAAGACCTCGGTAGAGATGGCGACGTTGCAGGATAGCGGACCCAATGGTGAGTTCATTCACCTTGGTAAGCCGCTGCCTTGGTAGTGATGCGTTAGCGGATGAGCAGGCCGCGAGGTTTTACGTTCTCGCGGATGAAGGTGATGGTGGTTTCAAGCGGCGTTCCCGGTCCGAAGATGGCCGAGACGCCGTTTTCTTTTAATTTTGGCTGATCTTCGTCGGGGATGGTGCCCCCCAGGACGAGGAGGATGTCTTCGGCCTTCTGTTCGCGGAGGAGGGCGGTGATGCGGGGGACGATGACGTTGTGGGCTCCGGAGAGGATGGAGAGGCCGATGCAATCGACGTCCTCCTGGATGGCGGCGGAGACGATCATCTCCGGGGTTTGGCGGAGGCCGGTGTAGATGACTTCCATTCCGGCGTCGCGGAGGGCGCGGGCGATGATTTTTGCGCCGCGGTCGTGGCCGTCGAGGCCGGGTTTTGCGACGAGGACGCGGATTGGATGCTTATTAGTCATCGAGGAGCGAGTATATCTGGGCGTGCGTTGATAGGGTACCCCCTCCCCCTGGGGGTATCTTGCAGGGAAGTATCCTGGTTTCTGTTAGTTGCAGCGGGTGTGTGTCTGTAAAATATATTCATTCCAAACAGGTTGCGCCTAAAATACTTGAAATGAATGGTTTACCTAAGCATAATATACTTGGCTAACCAGCCTTTTAGCGGAACCAGCGCCAATTGATGTCTATTCCCAAGCTACCGAGAATGACCGCTGAAATCGCGCAGACGACTAGCGCGACCAAGAGCAGAGTTATTGGAAGTTTCCATCTCATGCCAGCCATGCTACCGCACTCATAGGCTTGCAAAAGCTAGACCGCTCAAGCGAAGGAAAGCCGCCTGCAATTCTCCTACTTTTAATTATAGAGAGTTGGCCGCGTAAATACGCCACGCGAATCTCCTGTGTTGGCGCGGGTTTTCGCGAGGAAGGGGCTTGACAAGATTTTTGAAGCTTTGCCCTCGGGGTAGCGGGCGCTCAGGTGGAACAAGCGTTGCTGTCTGCGCGTAGCTTCGGACTACAGAGATAGGTGTCAGGTGAGGTGGTCGATGGGCGCTCCGGCGGCCTTGAGCGGCGATCGGGGAGGCATCCGGGAGGTGGCGCCTCAGCGTGATCTTTCCATCGATTATCTGCGGACTACATTGACCCTGATGGTGCTGGCGCATCATAGTTGCCTTGCTTATACGAGCTGGGCACACTTTGATCCGCAACAGGCTTTTTGGGCTTCGACGGCTCCTGTGGTGGATGTAACGCGGTGGGCGTTTTTCGACTATGCGGAGAACTTCAACGATGTGTTTTTTATGTCGTTGATGTTTTTTGTCTCGGGTCTGTTTGTTTATCCGGCTCTACGCAGGCATGGCACGGCGGGTTTTATTCGCGACCGGTTGCGGCGGTTGGGGCTGCCCTTTATTTTCGCGCTGGTGGTCCTGATGCCGATTGCTTGCTATGCGTCGTGGCAGCTGTCGGCGAACAATCATGGATTCATGGATTTTTACGGGGTGCTGGCGAGGAGGGGATTTTATCCGGGGCCACCGTGGTTTATCTGGGTTCTACTTTGGTTCGACGTTGTAGCAGCGTTGGCGGTGATTCCGTTGCGGCGGTGGATGCCGCGAGCCGAACGCTTCGTGTTGCGGTTGAGGTGCAGGTCCCTCGCGAGCTTCGTGGTTTGCTTTTTCTTGTCGGCGATTGTGTTTGTGCCTTTGCTGGCACGTTTCGGGCCGTCGGCTTGGCTGGGGTTTCCGGTTTGGGTGCAATCTTCGCGGGGCGGGCTATATGCCCTGTGGTTTGCGCTGGGCTTTCTGATTGGGGCACCCGGTTTTTCTGAAGGGCTTTTAGCGCGTGACGATGGGTTGGCGCGGCGATGGCCGCTGTGGATGGCGGGATGTGTGTTGGCGTACAACGCGCTCTGGTTTGTTCCGCAGCTGATGGTGGTGCACCGGCTTTCGGCTCCAGGACAGGGAGGAGTGTGGGCGTTGCTATGGGTGCTGAGCTGCGTGGCTAGTTGCTTTGGTTTTCCGGCTTTGTTTCGTGGGGTTGAGATGAAGCCGCGGTGGTGGATGAACTCGATGAGCCGGTGCGCCTATGGGATGTACCTGGTGCACTACGTGTTTGTGTTGTGGCTGCAACGGATAGTTTTGAATCGGCCTGTAGCGGCCGGCTTCAAGTTTCTGTTTGTGTTTTTTGCCACGGTTTTGTTGAGCTGGGTGACGGTGCAGGCTGCTCTTCGACTTCCCAAGCTGGATCGAATTCTCTGATCACGGTAGGGTGTTTGGGCTGGTGTCGTGGCCTGGTGTTTTGATGGTGGTTTGTGGTGGGAACGTGGTGTTTCGATGGTGTGAGTTGTGGTGAGAAGAGTTCGATCTCCTTTCACCACGCGTCGGCTCAGCTTTCTTTACTTGTGGGCGGCGGGGGCTTCGAAGAGAACGAGGTTGTCGCGATAGTCGATGTGAATGATGAGTTGCTGGAGGGTGGGGTAGCCGAGGATGCCGTGAACTCCGTCGAATCGGGCGAGGTCAACCGGGTCCATCGCTGTGGCAGGGAGTCGCAGGCCCGCGAAGTCAGTGACGGATGTGCTTCCTTTGCTGTGCTTCATCTGGCTGGCGAAACTGGTGTCGATCACGGTGGCGGACGCGCCGGTGTCGACGGTGAAGAGTGTGGGCTTCTTACCGTCGATCACAGTGGGCATGATGATCTCAGGACCTTGGAGGTAGATGCTGGTCCATTTCTGCATCAGTGGCGCTTTGAAGCGGTCGAAGCTGCTGTGGTCGTTTGCCGGATCGCCACCGAGCGCGTCGAGCGGTCCGGCAGGGGGTGACGGCGGTTGCGGCAGGGGCTCAAGCTGAACTTCGTGTTTTGCGTAGTCGAGGGTGACGAGATAGCGGGAGAAGATGTCGGTGCCGATGAGTCCGTCTCCTTGATCGACACGCTGTCCGGCGTCGGCTTCGCCGCTCATGGCGCTCGTGTTGTCCAGAGCTGTGACGTTGCAGTTTTTGAATTCGACGTTTCCGATGCGAACTGATGCGGCGGTGAACAGATCGGCGACGATGGCTTCCTGAGTGCCTGGGTCATATACGTGGGAGGAGTTCACTTTTTGCAGACCCATTCCAGAATATGAGTTGTGGGTGAGGAGAAGGCCACTGGCGCGGGTGTCGATCTGGAGGGTGCGCTTGTGTCCGTTGAAGGCGACTTCGAGACCGTAGTGGTCGATACCGACGGTGCCGTAGACGGGCGCCATCGGGATTCGAACGGGGCTGGTGGCGGAGGAGAGCTCGCAGCGATTTTTGAGGGCGGAGGTCTCCTGGTTGAGTCGGGTCGTGAGAATGGTGCGCCGCTTGTCGTCGAGGGTTTTGGAGTCTTGGATAAATTTGCCGAGTTCGGCAACAGACTGTGCGTCGCTCAGCGAGTTGATCCATGCCAGGCGGATGTCGTCGTTGTTGGGGCTCAGCTGATGCGCGATATTGAGGTGCTTCTGCGCGGTGGCGTGATAGCCGCTGAGGGATTCGTATTCCGCGAGACCCTGGAAGGCGCTGGGGAGACAGGGGTCGGCCTTAAGAGCCTTGAGCATGAGCGCGTAAGACTCGATCCAGTCTCCTTCCGCGTGGCGTAGCTCGCCGGCGGTGACGATGGCGACAGCGTTGGTCGGCTCAGCGAGGGTCCATGCGTCGGTCGCCTTGCGGGCTTCGTCGAGTCTACCCATGCCGATGAGACTGTCGATTTCGAGCTGACGGCTGCGACTGTTTTTAGGGTCGGCTTTGTATCCGGCTGCGGCGAGGTCGGCTGCTTTTTTGTAGTCCTGGCGGTAGAAGGCGAGTTCGGCGTCGGTAGGGGATGTTTTGTCGATCTTGCAGGTGGCGTTACTGGCTGCCGGAGATGATTGGGCGGGACTCTTTGAAGAGAAGAAGAGGGAGAAAAGGAGCAGATACAGGACGGCGCGTGGCGAAACATTCATGGTCAGTTGAATATATTCAAGAAAAAAGCTTTTCGTCCATTCCGCAAATTCGGTAACGGACGTATCGCGGTTGAATGCGTCTTCGGAATTACAAGTTTTCCGCGAAGGTGTTTCAGCGGTTGCGGACGGTCTGCCAGGCTTTGGCGTGTTGCCAGCTGGTATAGGTGGAGTGATAGAGGTGAAGCAGGAGGCCTTCGCGGCCGTCGAGGAAGCCGAGGCGGAGGAGATAGTTTCGGAAGAAGGTAAGGATGGGACGGATTAGGACGTTGTGAAGGAGAGCGAGACGGCTGTGGCTGGTGTGGCCTTTGTCGATGATGGTTTGTGCACCGAGGGTGCTGTAGCGGTTGAGGCTTTCAATGTAGCTCTCGATGGTGGGGTAGGCGTGGTGGACGATGTCATGCTTGAGGGTTTCGGTGACGCCGTCGAGGGCGATGGTCTCGTGGACGGGCCGGTCGGTGAAGCGGGCGGGAGGAGCGAAGTTGGCAGAGTGGCGGCGGAAGAGACGGAGATGCGGGTCGGGGTAGAAGCCACCGTGGCGAATCCAGCGACCGAGGAAGAGGTTGCGACGGCGGAGGAGGTAGGCATCGGCGGTCGGGTTGCCGGAGAGCACGGCGCCGATCTCGGTCTGGAGTTCGGGGGTGAGGGCTTCGTCGGCGTCGAGGGAGAGGATCCAAGTTCCGGTGCATTGCTCGATCGCGAAATTCTTCTGACGGGCGAAACCTTGCCAGGGTTCGAGGAAGAGTTTGGCTTTGAAGGAGGCGGCGATCTCGAGGGTGCGGTCGGTGGAGCCGGAGTCGACGACGATGATCTCGTCGGCGAATTGGACGCTGGCGAGGGTCCGGGCCAGATTGGCCTCTTCGTTGAGCGTGATGATGGCTACGGACAGCTTCGGCGTCATGATGGCTATCTCATCTTCCCAGCTACGGGAGCGGAGTCGTAGGAGATTGTGTGTTTTCTACCCCGGGGCGGATTGGCTGGGGTGGTTGGGCAATTCTAACTTGCTTTGCTCGAAGTGGCGCTGGATTTGTTTGGATCGGCGCTAGGGGAGGGTGATGCTGGGGTCGTTGAGGTGCTCGCGGAGCAGGCGCTGGGTGAGGGTTTTGAGGTCTTCTCCGGTCTTCGTGAGTGTGAAGGCGTTGGTGGCTTCAGCCCACTCCAGTTTGTAGCTGGTGGATTGAGCGGAGATCCAAACCTGACGGATTGGAGTGTTGGGGGTGATGACGAACTTGCTGGAGCCGTTCTCGAAGATGATGTTCATGACGCCGTTGTTGTCTTCGAATTCGAAGCCTGCGTCGTCGTCCTCGGCGGAGATGAGAGATTGCTTGAGGGACTCGAGGGCTTTGTCGGACACGCGGCGGAAGGTGGCTTCGTCGATCATGTGGTTAGTTTACCCGGTATATTCCTCTTGAGCCGTTTCGGCGATGGCCTGCGCTGGGGTGGAACGGTGAGCGAGCATGTGGCCGGCGGCGACTGCGGCGACGCATAAGACGACAGAGAGAAGAACGTTTGCCAACGCTCTGCCCCAGGCGCCGGAGCGCATGAGGTCGAAGGTCTGAAGGCTGAAGGAGGAGAAGGTGGTGAAGCCTCCGCAGATGCCGACCATGACAAAGAGGCGAAGGTTGTCGGAGGCAGGGAAGCGGCCGTTTTGTAGAGTGAGTGTGCCGAAGTATCCAATGACGAAGGAGCCGAGCACGTTGATAAGGACTGTGCCGAAGGGAAAGCCGATGCTGTAGGTGATAGTGAGACGCGTGATGGCGTAACGCAGAAGTCCGCCTAACGCACTGCCGATTGTGACCCAGAGATATGACATCGTCTGCCTCGTTGTTCCTCAGATTAAGAAGATCGAATTGGCAGAGGTCATCAGCCGGATCTGTACGGCGGTTTTGGGAGACCTCATTCCCATCCACTTATCGTACCAGTATTGCTGCGGTGTTTTTATTTGCTCCGATACGAAAAAGCGGCCGCCCCATGTTGCGGGCGGCCGTGAGGAAGGACGTCTGTTGACTACTGCACTGTGAGTGCAATGGTCGTGTTCTGGGTGAGGCTTCCGGAGGTGGCCGTGATGGTCACCATCTGTAAGCCAGCCGGGGTGCCGGGGGTTGCCGGTGTGGTGGGCGCGGTGGGAGCTGGGGTAGAGGCGACTGGTGCCGGGGTTGAAGAGCCGGAGCAGCCGACTACTACGCCGGTGGAGATGACGAGAAGAGCGAAGAGACTCAGCAACTGCAAGGGGGTTGACTTGCCGATGGCGCGTCTGCGGGTGAAGACAAGGAGAGAACCGAAGGGCAGAAGGAATGCAACAGTGATGGCGGCTGGGCCTTTGGTCCAGGGATTGTTCTTTTGGAGGTGGGCCATGCCGGCCGCAGTCTGGATGGTTACGGTGCTGGTGACTGCTGCTGTGGGTGTGACCGAGAGCGTGCTGGGCGAGAAGGTGCAGGTGACACCGACCGGACCGCTGCAGGACAAGGCTACGTTGCCGCTGAAGCTGTTGGTGGGTGCGACGCTGATGGTTGCTGTGGTGGAGTTGCCTGCAGTGACAGTGGCAGCGGAGGTTGATGCGCTGAAGCCGAAGGCTGCAGGGGCGGTGGAGGCCGTGGTGTTGGCGATTCCGGCGAAGAGGCCGTGGGCTTCGTTGGTGAGGCCAGCGGCGATGTAGAGGGTGTTGGGATCCCCTGCGCCTGCGGGGGTCGCGTTGCTTTGGCCGAAGACGATCTCCCAGAGAGATGCGAAGGCGAGAGGCTTGCCAGTTGCGTCGGTGAGCTGTCCGAGGAAGGCGAAGGTGGTGGGGTTGTAGACGTTGATGAGGCCGTCGCCGAAGTTGCCGACGAGGAGGTCGCCGCCGAAGATGCCGAAGCCCGTGGGGGCGATGGCTACTCCCCAGGGCGCGTTGAGGTTGCCGCCGGTGATAGCGCGTGAGACGAAGTTGCCGTTGAGATCGAATACGTCGACGATGCCGTTACCCGCGCCTACGGTCTGGGCGTAGCCGATGGCTGCGGCGCGAGGTCCCGATGAGGAGATGGCATAGGGTCCCACGATTGGCGAAGGTGTGGGGGTTGGCGCTGGAGTTGGTGTGGGCGCTGGGGTCGGAGTCGGCGTTGGTGCGGCGGGTGAAGCGGTGTTGGTGGCGCGCAGGGCGTAGGTGATGAAGACCTGATTGCCGATGACGTGTACGGCGAAGGGCGCGTAGTTGGCGGGAAGGTTGGTGTCGGTGAATGCGCCGGCGAGTTTTGCGGGCTTGAAGTTGGTGTCGTAGACCTCGATGTCGGTGCCGGCGCCGAAGTTTGCGGCGAGGAGGAAGGTGCCGGTGGAGTTGGTGAGCTGTGCGATGTCGGTGTAGTCGGCGTTGGCGGCGCTGTTGTTGAGGGCGATTTGAGCGATGCTGTTGGTGGTGCCCAGAGCTGCGTTCCAACCGCTGATGGTGCCGTCGAGCGTGGAGAAGAGGAAGGTTGCAGCGGAGCCATTAGGCAGCTTGAAGTTCGTTGTGGAGGAGTTGAAAATGGTGCCGGTGGGAGTGCCTGTACCGGCGCCGGCGGCGGTGGGGATGGTTACCTTGAAGGGGATGGTTCCTGTCGCTGTGGCGACGTAGTCGAGGCCGGTCGCCTGGGTGTTGATCCAGAAGGCAGGGCCGACGGAGACACCCCACGGATTGATGAACTGGGGATCTGTAACGGCGGCGGTTACTGATCCGTCGGAGAGAATGTTGGTTGCCTGGTAGGAGCCGGCAGTTTGAGCACGGGCTGCAACCGTGAGAGAGGAGGCTGCGAGGAGAAGAGTGAGGAGATTTTTTGCGTTGGATTGAATGAAAGTGCGGGGACCGCGACGCGAGGTGAGCTTATTTGCTGCAGGGGCCGAAGAACAAGAATTGTTTAACATGATCTCTCTTTTTTCTCTGCGGATGATGCAGATTGCTTGCCGGATGAAAGACACAGGTCCGGTCAAGTTGAAGAGTAGAGAGAGAAGAGAGGGGATTTGTCAGGAGGTAGTCAGACGCGAGTCATTTCATTGCACTATCTTAAGTTGTTGTACGCGGAGGGACACTACCCTTGGCGTACCGGCCTCAGGCGGGGCGAAGTATCTTGATACTCCGCCCCGGCCCAACGCCACTGGCTTTGCCTCCACTTGATCTAGAATTCAACTCGTAAGGCGATCTGACCTGTACGGTTCCCAGCGTTTTCTGCCGTCTGGGCGGCGGTAAGCACGCCAAACGAGGACTGACTGCTTATGTTCGTCGGTGGCGGTGCATAGTTAGTGCGGTTGAGGACGTTGGTAAACGTCGATTCGAAGCGCAGGCGCCAGTTTTCTCTGACAGCGATCATCTTGGCCAGGCCAGCGCTGACTGCGATCGTGCCGGGCGCCTCGAGAGTACCGACCCCAGCGTTGCCAACCCGTCCCGCATTGAGCGGCGTGTGGGCAAACGCATTGAAGTTGAAATAATTGCTCGCAGACCGATTAGCGGGAATTGGATTGCCGACCCTATCAGGGCGGACAATCGATCCATCTCCTGCCGGATCGGTGTTGGTCTGGTCAGCGGTAATGCTGTCGGTTGGAGTCAGGTACGGCCCCGTTTGCAGCAGCGTGATTGTGTTGACATTCCAACCGCCAAGTATGCCGCCGACAACGGGTGAAGAGTTCAACCATTGCCGTCCCTTGCCGAATGGCAGCTCGTACGTCCCTACTACAAGAAGACGCTGACGCCGCGTCCCGACAACATTGCCGCGGTTTTCACTGACGTCGAAGCGATTGAGATCCGCAAGACCATAGCGAGTCTCGCCCTGGAACGCGGTAGGAGCATCGCCCTGAGCGTCGCTAATATTGTGGGTCCAGGAATAGTTGGCCTGATAGGACAGCCCCCTTCCCGTTCGGTGAGTAGCTTCCAACTCAAGCCCCTGGTAGTTCTGGCCACCAAGGTTATTCGTCGAGAAGATGACTCCCCAATTCTGGAATGGAGCGTTGGCGAAGTTATAGGGTGTGGCGCTGGGTCTGGTCTGATTCAGGTTCTCCGTGACGTTGAGCCGGTAGGAGTTCATGCCCACGTAGCTGACGCGCACCGAGGTGCTGTTGGTGAGCTCTCGTTCAACCGTCAGGTTCCACTGTGCCGATTGCGCATCACGGTATCGCGGATTTGTAGCCTGCTCCAGCTCTCCTCCACCAAACTGGAATCCTGCGCCAGGTGGCGTGACCTGTGGGAAGGCAAAAATTGGCACACCGTTGTTGTTGTTCTGCCAGGTGTTGACGGCGGCTTGGGGGTTGCTCTCATTGTTGTTTTGTAGTTGCCCCAGTGCGGTCACCGTGAATATCCCGAAGCCGGCGCGAACTACCGTCTTATTGTCAGGCCTGTAAGCGAAGCTGACGCGTGGGTCAAAGTTACGAAGATACGTCTGCCGGAGACCAGTCGACACGCCATCCTGACTATTTGTAACCACAGGAGTACATGTAGCAGGGTTGTAGTTCGGGTTGACACCGGCTAAACCACAGGCGTCAAACGAGGCCAGAAAGTCGGGAGCCGGCTTGAGGCCATTCAGCAGGATGTTGTTTACGAGAACCGCGCCCTGTCCGTTCGCACCCGGTCCGTTGTAGTTAGGATCGAAGTTCGCCTGAATTCCGTTCTTGTCGACGAACGGAGGAAGGAGTTCCCAGCGCAGACCGAAGTTGAGCGTCAGGCGATCATTTATCTGCCACTGATCCTGTCCATAGATGCCCGTCTGAGCGCCGCCTGCATCATCTCTCGGCCCAGTTACTGCGAAGTAGGTGGTGTTGGGAGCGCCAAGCAGAAGATCGCCAAAGGAGCTTCCGGTAAACGTGTTTTGATTGAAGGTGAATAGACCATAGTCATCCGAGGGCGTCTCGATCTCCGGCACAGCGAAGCGCACCCAACGAACATCGACACCGGCACGAATGGTGTGCCTGCCACGGCTGTAAGTGAAATTGTCCGCAATCTGTTTGGTTGTGGACTGAGTCGGTCCGACGTGGTCTCTGCCGATTGGAGTGAAATTGGTTCCGTCGGAGAAGACGATGCTGGGGAATCCCTGATCTGTTGGATGGTTGGAAACGTTTACGCCCTGGGCACCACCTACTTGAAGATTCAGGCCTTGAAGAGCTGCCGCACCTTCAATTCCGAAGTTCGGGGATAGAATCGTGTCGGTGAAGCCATAGCGAAACTCATTCAGAAATCGACTGCTGATTACGTAGTTGTGGGAGATGAGGAAGCTACGATCGTGTTCGCTATCCACGTCGTTTGGCAATAGCGGATTGACAACGTTGACAGTAAGATTTTTTCGGTTGAAGCGCGCATATACCTGCTGCTTCGACGTAAGGACCTGATCAAGACGAGCGTCGAACCCATCTGTATTCGATGGAATCGGAACCAGTGTCTGGTAGTTGACGCCACCGACGGTGGAAGGCAGGTTCGGAAGCGGGTAGTACTTGTTGAGCAGCGCCGTTGCGAAGGGGCTGATATTTGGAATGGTAAAGTTCGGGTACGGTTGTCCAGTGGACGGGTTAGTCAAGACTCCGTTAGGAAGAGTGGATGCAAGCTCACTTAAGTTTCCTGTTCTTTCGAGTGCAGTCGGTACTGTGTACTGCTCTGCTTGCGACGTCCGTCTCCTATTACCCTCGTAGTCAACGAAGAAGAATGTTTTGTCGTGGCCGTTATAGAGATGCGGAATAACTACCGGACCACCAATACTGCCGCCAAATGTATTGAACTGTTTTGGGGCCTTCTCCGCGAAGTTCAACACGCGAGCATCGAGTGCATCGTTCTGAAGATATTCGAAGAGGCTTCCATGAAGGTTGTTCGTTCCGCCTCTGGTCGTGAATGTGACATCACCTACCTGCGCAAACTCAGCATTGTTGTTGAATGCTGTTACTTTCAGTTCCGCGATTCCCTCGGCCGAAGGATACGGATTTGCACCGGCGGCGCTGTTGAAGACGTTTGTCGTTGAGATTCCGTCGACAGAGAAGCCGATCATGTTGGAGGTTGCGCCACCAATGGCAATATTTCCCTGACTATCCTGTTGCACGTTCGAAGAAGTAGTTAGTGCACTCAATGGGCTGGTGGTTGAAGCGCGGAAATTCAATGGCAATTGGCCTATTTCGCCATTTCCCTTGGAGTCTCCGATCACACCGTTCTCTGTATTGACCTGGGTTGCCGAAGAGGTGACCTCCACGGTGGTGGCCTGTTGGGCAATCGTCATCACGAGCGTGTACCGAAGGTCCTGTCGAGCGGCCAGAGTGGCGCCGGAGACGATTGTGTCGGCGAATCCATCGTGCTTCGCACGGATGCTGTATCTGTTCGCAAGGACGTTATCAAATTCATAACTACCGGAAGCATCCGCCGTCGTCGTGCGGTCAGTATTTTCATCGATGCTGTGTAGGGTGATCTGCGCATCTGGGATTGCGGCGCCAGTGCTGTCCTGAACAATTCCGCGAATACTGCCAAATGTAGATTGCGCCTCCAAGCGAGAGTTGCTGATGCAGAGCAGCACGACAAGGATAGTCAACAAGGTTGTTAGATAGTGCTTTTGAGCGATTCGCGATTTTGTTGCCTGCTGGGCGAGCGAGGGGATTGCCTCCAAAGACATCAAAGAATAAGAAGTAGAGGGTGAAACGGGACGTATGGTTCCTCTGTAAGAGGCCATGGTTTTTCTCCAGTCTGTCAGCACAAATCGGCTGCCATGCCTTATCAAAGACGACATCCCATGACTAGGACCTAAGTGAGATAGGAACATTTATGGTTTGCTTATAACTTTCTTCATCTCCACGCAGAGGAGCGCGAGAATTGCGAGTAAATCGGCAGTATTCTAATAAGTAAGAGATGAAGTACACGCAAGTCACCAAGCGCCTGCTGCATACCGTTGCGATGATTCCGGTTATTTCATTGCTTACAGGCGCTATCTATCTGATTCACGGCAAGGCATTGACCGCGGGTCTTATCGAATTAGTTCTTGTGATGTTGATCGCGTTCCGATGGGGATTTCCTGAAGCGGCAGTCGCCTCAGTATTGTCGGTCGCATGCCTTGACTACTTCTACATGCCACCCATCTTTTCACTCCTTGAACATGACCCTCAGGACTGGATCTCATCGGCAATATTTGTCACTGTAGCTTTGACGGCTGGTCACTTTGCAGACCGGATTACGGGGAAGGCCTTACAAACTGAGAGTGAACGGACAAGGCTGGAGAAGCTCTATCTGACGAGCAGGGACATTTTGATGTTGGACCGTCGTGATGAAGTGGGCGCACAGCTAACAAGACTGATTGCTGATACGTTTCATGCTGATGCGGTGGCCCTGTGGGACGCGCGCGAAGTGCGAATGGACAGGGCAGGGAAAGATACAATTCCGGACGATGAAGTTCGCGCAACGTATTTTCACGAGCTTTGTGAGAATGACCTAGTATCTTGCAAATTCAAGCGCGTGTTGAGACTGGGGACCAGGCCTGTCGGCGCAATCTACATCGCAGGCTCTTCTGGTGAGAGCTGCCTGGATCCTCGATCCGTGGATGCGATTGCTTCTCTCTCGGCGATTGCTCTGGAGAGGGCGTATTGCTTTGCCGCGGAGAGTAATGCTGAAGCTGCAAAGCGGAGCGAACAGTTGAGGTCGACCGTTCTCGACGGTTTGGCTCACGCATTCAAGACGCCGCTGGCCACGATCCAGAGCGCAAGTTCGGGACTGCTGGAGATTAGCCGCCTTGAATATCCGGAGAGAGAACTCGTGTCTCTCATCGATGAACAGGCGACACGTTTAGCTAAGCTGACTGATCAGGTGCTGCGAACCGCTGAGTTAGATGAGGGGCAATTAAAGGTGGAACGCGAGAGGCTCTCTCTGGATCAATTGTTCCGCGATTGTAGAGCACAAGTCGCCCATAGCTTGATGGATCATCCTCTACGGACCATCGACGAAACACGGGGAAGCTGTGTGTGGGCGGACGGACGTTTGCTTGAAATGGCGCTTTTGCAAATGCTCGACAACGCTTCGAAATATGGGAGTCCCGGTTCGCCAATCACGCTCCGTGTGAGGTCGACCGACACGGAGGTAGTGTTCAACGTGCAGAACGAAGGATCTTTTATCGCCCCTGAAGAGAGGCTTCGCATTTTTCAGCGCTTTTACCGGTCCCCCGGGTCTCAACATAAGGCGCCAGGGACTGGCATCGGACTTTCTGTCACGAAACGTATTGCTGAGGCGCACACCGGCAGAGTGTGGGTTGAATGCGAGTCTGAGGTAAACACTACGTTCTCGTTCGCGCTACCTCTCATTCACAGGGAGGCCTGATATGGACGACTCACAAGGAAGAGTACTGATTGTAGAAGACGACACCGCGCTGCGACGCAGCCTGCGCACCACTCTTGACGTCATAGGCTTCGACATAGGCGAGGCCGGCAATGGAGAAGATGGCCTCACCCGTCTGCGCATGGTGGATTATGAGGCAGTGCTGCTGGATATTAATATGCCTGGTATTGGAGGGATAGAAACCTGTCGACGCATCAGGCGTGCGTATACGAAATTGCCGATTCTTATGCTGACGGTTCGTGACAGTGAAGATGATAAAGTCGAGGCGTTGGAGGCGGGCGCGGACGACTATGTGACTAAGCCATTTCAGACGCGCGAGCTAGTAGCCAGGATACGTGCCGCTATTCGTAGATTTCGGGCACCCGAAACTCCGGCCGAGATGCCCATCCGATATGGAGCCATAACGCTTGATCCGGTTCGACGGCGCGTCGAGCGATCCGGGATTGAGGTCCATTTGACGCCACGTGAATTCGATGCTCTTCAGCTTCTGATGGCGCATGCTGGTCGGCCGGTTATGCATGCTCGAATACTTGCGGCACTACGTGGTCCTGATAACGGAAATGATCGTGCGTACCTACGCGTCCTCATTGGCCAGCTTCGCAAGAAACTCGAAGACGATCCCGCGAATCCAACTTATATCCTGACAGACAGCTACATTGGATATCGCTTTCGCGAGCCCTAGCCGTTTGGATTTCCGTTGGTCACAGTCGACGCAGGGCTCATGTGATCGCGCTGGCTTTGGAAACACCCATTTGGTTGCATAGTCTGTAGAGGTTGCACGAACCTTGTCTGAAAAGAAGTCTCGCCCCAAAAGGCGAGAGCTCGCGAGAGGACATGCGCGGAGATACCGCCCTCAGTAAGACTGTGTCGTGAGCGACACGGATGAGTCATAGCGCTGCAAGCGTGTTCTCAAGATCTGATTTTTAATCAGTAGCTCATTGATTAGTTGGCAAAGGCTGTACCACTTCGCTTGGGAGAGCATGTCCCCTGTCGACGTATCTTCTTGAAGAATCGAGTATCCGCTGTGCATAATCTCCTCCCTGCACTGAAAAGTACACGGAGGCACCGAGCTCGTCTACGCCCTATCGAGTCGGATTAAAGACTCCTTTTGAGGGGTATCTGAGCAGAGGAAGAAGTTGTGAGAGTTCGTTGGCAGTAGAAGTGAAATCCGAGTTTTCAACTTCATCGCGTGGAGGAGAGAACATTGATTCACCTCCTCCACACTTGTCTCCTCTCTCGGGGAGTTAAGAGACACGACGGATGAGAGATTTCTAGAAGGGGATGTCGTCGTCGGTGATGCCTACGTCGGCGTAGTCGGGTTGGCTGGAGGGGGGGCGCTGGTCGTAGCTGGCGGTGTTGGATTTGGAGTAGCCGCCGCTGGAGGCACCTTCGCCAGCCGGTTTTCCGCCGAGGAGGGTGAGCTCGTTGACGAGGATCTCGGTCTTGTACTTCTTCTCGCCGCTTGTCTTGTCGTCCCAGGAGCGGGTCTGAATTTTGCCTTCGACGAGGATCTGCGAGCCCTTTTTGACGTAATCGCGGACGACCTCAGCGGTGCGCTGGAAGCAGACGATATTGTGCCACTCGGTCTTGTCTGTCCAGTTGCCCTGGGCATCTTTCTGCCGGTCGGCGGTGGCCAGAGAGAAGCTGGCGACGGTCATGCCGCCGGTGGTGGAACGGATCTCGGGGTCTTTGCCGACGTTGCCGAGGAGGAAGACTTTATTGACGCCCTTTGCCATGTGAAGAACTCCGGTGGTGTTGCTTTACGAAAGTGATGTCGCTGCCCAAGGTGGGCTGGTTGGACTGCCTCAGGTTGGGCCCCCTGGAACGTCGTCCGCGGGGACTTCGGTGCTTAAACTGCGCTGCTTCAGATCTATGTTGCAAGATCCAGCCGCATCTTTGCTGGCGGAAGACCATATCTTACACCATGAGGAGCATGGCTTTTCGATGACTCGGATTCGTTGCCGCAGATGAAGTTCGCATACTGGGAGAGGCAGAGGTCTGGAGTTTTTCTTTTGCTGGAAGTGGACTTAACGACGGTCGCACTTGTTGATGGGAGGGGGGTTGGATGGACTATGATTGCTATCTCAACGTAGAAGACTGCAATTGTTCCGGAGGGTTTCTGTGGTGCAAGATCACGTGACTGCTTCAATGAACGGCTTCCGGCTTCATCATCGACTGGGGTGTGGATTGCGGCTGATGTGGAAAGCTGCCTCGTTGGGTTCGATTGGATTTGCGGTTTGTCTTACGGTATCCCTGTTTTTGCTTGCCGGCTGCCACTCCAAGCAAGGGGCGGCCGGTCCGGTAGTTGAATTTACGACGATTCCTCCGGCCGCGCAGGGAGGTCGTGAGCGAGTGGATACGATCTCGGGGCGTGTCACGGGAGCCAAGCCGGGTCAGCGAGTTGTGATTTATGCGATGAGCGGGCCGTGGTGGGTTCAGCCGTGGCCCGACCAGCCGTTCCTTTCCATACAGCCGGACTCGAGCTGGAGTACGTCGAGCCATCTTGGATTTAAATACGCTGCTTTGTTGGTTGACCCTGGGTATCATCCGCCGGCCACGATGGATGTAGCGCCCGTACCGGGCGGTGCAGTTGTTGCGTTGAAGATTGTGGACGGCGTTGGCACACCTCAGATCGCGCCTACCGTGCCGATTAAATTCAGCGGATATGACTGGGATGTACGGACGATCGCAGGGGATCGCGGCGGAACGAACAGTCTCTATGATGGTGACAATGCATGGGTCGATAAGGACGGGGCGCTCCACCTCCGCATCAAGAAAAAAGGAAACAAGTGGTCCTGTGCGGAAGCGGTGCTGTCACGCAGCCTGGGGTATGGGACTTATATTGTGACGGTGCGAGACACGTCTCAACTGGATCCTGCTGCCATTCTGAGTTTGAATACGTTCGACGATTGGGGTGGAGAGCAGAACTATCGCGAGTTGGACGTTGAGTTGGGCCGTTGGGGGGACGCCACCAACAAGAACAATGCGCAATTCGCGGTACAGCCCTTCTATGTTCCTGGAAATGTGGCTCCGTTTGTGGCTCCGGCTGGTGTTTTGACTCACTCCTTTCATTGGGAGCCGGGACGCGTGAAGTTTGTCACCGTTCGAGGGCAATCAACGCATCAAGGCGCGCCGGTTGTGTCGGAACATTTGTTTACGTCGGGGGTGCCGTCCTCTGGCCACGAAAAGATGCAGTTTCTCTTCTACGTGGTTGCGAGTGATAAGAATCCAATGCAGAAAGACGACGAAGTTGTTCTGGAGAAGTTCGAGTATCTTCCGTGATGAAGTTATGAACGTTCCTCGGTTTGCCGGCAAGGTGGTGGCGGTGCTGTTGGTGATGTGCTTCGCCCACACGGTTTATGCTGTCGATCCAAATCGGGCTATTTCGCAGTACATTCGGGAGAGTTGGGGGCTAGAGAGAGGTTTTACGGGCGGGTCCGTGAACTCGATCGCTCAGACCGCAGATGGGTATCTCTGGATTGGGACAGCGAAGGGCCTGATTCGTTTCGATGGAGCAAACTTTCGCGTCTATCAGGAGAGTCCAAGGTCAATTCCGATTGGCCCGGTGCAGGAATTGATTGCCGATTCTCAGTCGAATTTATGGATTCTTCTGGAGAACACGAAGATTCTGCGATACCACGACGGAAAGTTTGATCCCGGCCACAATGAAGCAGAGGTTGGAATTACATCTCTCGGACGGGGAAGAGATGGTTCAGCTCTGCTCTCCTCGCTGACGTTGGGGCCACTGAATTATCGCGGGGCAAGCTATCAGACTCTTATCGCTCCTGATGCGAGATCGGACTCTTCCACAAGCTCGGTGACGAATGACGAACTTTCCAGTCGATTGAGTTGGGCAACCGGTGTAGCCACGCACCGATTCGCCAAACCGAGCACCGAGGTGATCGCGGTAGCGGAGACAACAGACGGGATTGTCTGGTTAGGGACACGGGATAAAGGCCTCTTCTACTTGAAAGGCGGGAGAGTCTATGACGTTCCGCAGGGAGTGGGCGACGGAAGTATCAATTGTCTTCTTCCAATGGAGCATGGCGAACTGTGGATTGGTACCGATCGAGGTGTGCTGCGTTGGACGGGTTCGAAACTTACTCGTGAAGGCCTGCCGTCTGCACTCGGGAGTGCACAGGTTCTTTCAGCGATTCGTGATCGGGATGGAAATATCTGGATGGGGACCACTCATGGTTTACTGCGGTTCAACTCCCATGGGGTTTCTTATGATGGCGGGACGACGACTCAGTCAGGGCATGCAGTGAACTCTCTCTTTGAGGATCGAGAGGGAGATATCTGGATTGGAACGACGCAGGGCATTGAACGGCTCCGAGACAGCTCTTTTATGAGTTTTGCGATCGCGAAGGGTTCACCCGAAAGGAGTGGTGGACCTGTGTATGTCGATGGGGATGGACGTGCGTGGTTTGCTCCTCTCGATGGTGGGTTGCGCTGGATGAAGGATGGGCATATCGAGAGTGTGAGTGCTGCGGGTTTGGATAAAGATGTGGTCTATTCCATCGCAGGACGCGGTGACGAGGTGTGGGTGGGGCGACAAAGAGGCGGGCTCACGCAGTTGCGTGTTCGCAGTGGCGGCATGGATGCCAGAACCTACACTCATGCGGAGGGACTGCCTCAGGACAGTGTGTATGCGGTTGCTCTGAATCGCAACGGATCGGTGTGGGTCGGGACTCTGAGCGGCGGCGTAGGTGAGTTGAAAGACGGTAAATTTACTTCCTACACGACGACGAATGGGATGCCGTCGAATAACGTAACTGCGATGACGGCAGGCTCTGACGGTACTATGTGGTTTGGAACGCCGATTGGTCTTACTTCATTGTCGCGTGGGCAATGGCAAAACTATACCGAGACACAGGGGCTGCCGTCGCGCGATATAGATTGCTTGTTTGAGGACTCGGCCCACGTGCTCTGGGTCGGAACGCCATCTGGTATTGGATATTTCACCTCCAATGTCGGACATATTCCCCGTGATGTACCCCGTTCGCTGCAGGAGCAGATCTTCGGCATTGCTGAGGACAGGAGTGGATGGCTTTGGATTGCAACGTCCAATCATGTTATGCGTGTGAAGCGCGACAGCCTGCTGAACGGCAGAGTCCAGGAGGAGGATGTACGGGAGTATGGGCTGGCCGATGGATTGAATGGTGTGGAGGGCATCAAGAGACAGAGATCGGTGATTGCAGATTCGTCTGGGCGCATATGGTTTTCGATGAATCACGGATTGTCGGTGGTGGATCCTAGTCGAGCGGCGAAGGACGGAGCGCTCGTGGTTGCGAAGATCGATGCTGTCTCAGTGGATGGTGTTCCGATCGATTTAGCGGAGTCTGTTCGCATCCCATCTGTTCGCCAGCGAGTTGCGTTCAGCTTTTCGGGTGTGAGCCTTTCGATGCCTGAGCGCGTGCGGTATCAGTATCACCTTGACGGGTTCGATCGAGGCTGGAGTGGAGCGGTTGCGGCGCAGGAAGCTGTGTATACGAATCTCGATCCGGGTTCCTACACGTTCCGCGTGATCGCCAGTAATAGCAATGGAGCTTGGAATCGAGATGGACCCTCCTTAAATCTGACAATCGTTCCGGCGTTCTACCAGACGAGCTGGTTTCTTTTGCTGTGCGCGGCAGCGGTGGGGACCCTTGCGTGGGCTGTCTATCAGTGGCATGTGGGGCAGGTGACGGCGCGGATGGATATCCAATTTATTGAGCGTCTCTCGGAACGAACGAGGATCGCTCGAGAGCTTCACGACACGCTGTTGCAAAGTTTCCAGGGATTGATTCTGCATTTTCAGACGGCGCGGGATCTTCTTCCGAAAGATCCTTTGGAGGCTGGGAAGAATCTCGACGCCGCTCTGGAGAGCGCGGACCAGGCGATGGTGGAAGGACGCAACGCGATCTATGACATACGAGGGTCTACGCTGGTCGATGACGATCTTGCTCATACGATCACCTCTCTCGGGAATGAACTTGGGGCCAACCGGGTAGGAGGGAATTCGCCGAACTTTTCTGTTGTTGAGGAAGGCACAGCGAAGCCGCTAGATCCAATCTTTCGAGATGACGTTTATCACATCGTTCGAGAGGCGCTGCGAAACTCCTTCAAGCATAGTGAAGCGCAGAATATCGAGGCGGAGATTACGTATGGGAAGAGGCTGCTTCGCGTGCGAATTCGGGACGATGGCAAGGGCATTGACCGAAAGGTTCTTGAGGAAGGAGAGCGTGCCGGGCATTGGGGACTGCCTGGGATGCGGGAGCGCGCCAAACGGATTAGCGGACAGCTGGCGGTGTGGAGCGAGCCCGGAGTGGGAACCGAGGTTGAGCTGAACCTTCCCGGGTCGCTTGTTTACGAATCGGGTTCCTCTCAACTTCTGCTTCGATTCTTCCGGAGGAACGGAACGAGAGATAAGGGCTAGTGATGGATTGGCTGCGGGCTATTTGCGAACGAGGAAGATGAAACGAAGAAGGAAGAGGGCAGCGAGGAGATAGAGCATCCAGTCACGACGGCGGGCGCGGCCTGTGAGGAGTTGAAGAAGAGCATAACTGGTGAGGCCGAAGCTTAGGCCGTCGGCTATGGACCATGTGAGGGGGATGGTGGCGACGGTGAGGAAGGCGGGGATGCCAATCTGCGGGTCGTCCCAGTCGATTTCGCCGAGACCGGTAAGCATAAGACCACCGACGAGGATGAGAGCGGGTGCGGTCGCGAAGGTGGGGATTGCTCCGACGAATGGCACGATGAAGAGAGAGAGAAAGAAAAGGATTCCGGTGACGATGGCGGTGACGCCTGTGCGGCCTCCTGCGGCGACTCCGGCGGAGGATTCGACGTAGCTGGTGACGGTGCTGGTGCCGGCGAGGGAGCCGAGAATGGTTGAGGATGCGTCGGCGAAGAAGATGCGGTTCAGGCGCGGGATCGTGTGGTCGGGCGCGATGAGGCCGGCGCGCTGGGTGACTGCGACGAGAGTGCCGATGTTGTCGAAGAGGTCGACAAAGAGGAAGACAAAGATGATTTCGAAGGCACCGACGTGGAGCGCGCCGAGGATGTCGAGGTGGAAGGCAGTTGCCTTGATGGCAGTGAGGTCGTAGGTCGCGGGTTGCCAATGGACCTGGTGGCAGAGTACGCCTACGAACATGGTGGTGAGGACGCCGATGAGCATGGAGGCTCTGACGCGGAGGACCTGGAGGAGAGCGATGAGTAAGAGGCCGAAGATGGCGAGTGCGGTTTGCGGTGCGCGGACGTTGCCGAGGGTGACGGTGGTGGCGACGCTGGGGACGATGATGCCTGCGTTGCGGAAACCGATGAAGGCGATGAAGAGGCCGATGCCTCCGCCGACTGCGGCATGGAGTTGATGAGGGATGGCCGCGACGAGGCGCTGGCGAATGCCGGTGAAGGTGAGGGCGAGAAAGATGATTCCAGAGAGAAAGACGGCGCCGAGTGCCGTTTGCCAGGGGATGCCCATTCCGAGGACGACGGTGTAGGTGAAGTAGGCGTTGAGGCCCATCCCGGGTGCGAGGGCGAGGGGGTAGTTGGCGAGCGCTCCCATGAGGATGCTGCCGAAGGCCGCGCAGAGACACGTTGCGGTGGTGATGGCGGCGAGGGGCATGCCGGTTTTGCTGAGCAGCGAAGGGTTCACGAAGATTATGTATGCCATCGTGATAAAGGTTGTGAGACCTGCGAGGATTTCTGTGCGCCAGTTCGTGGCGTGGGCGGAGAAGCCGAAGTAGTGCTCCAGGCGAGTGCGGATGGGCATCAGGTCAGGCTCCTGTGAGGCGGGAAACTAGAATGGGTGGAGTAATTCAGAATAGCGTGAGAGGGCATCGATGACGGCAGAGGATGTCAAAAAAATACTCGGGTTGCAGCCGCATCCGCGAGAGGGCGGTTGGTATGTGAGGACGTATGAGGCCGCTGAGAAGTTGGGGATCGAGGCTTTTGAGGATAAGAGATATGAAGGGGCACGGCGGACGGGGACTGCGATTTATTACCTGTTGGAGCCAGATACGTTCAGTGAGATGCACCGTCTGAAGTCGGATGAGGTATTTCATTTTTATGCGGGGGACGCGGTGGAGATGCTGCAGTTGACCGAGAAAGGGAAAGGCGCGATGGTGGTGATTGGGAACGATCTCTTGCGTGGGCAACGGCCCCAGGTGATCGTTGAGAGAGATGTGTGGCAGGGGTCGCGTTTGGTGGAGGGAGGACGTTGGGCGCTGCTGGGATGCACGGTCAGTCCGGGGTTTGAGTTTGAGGACTATGAGGCTGGCGTGAGGGAAGAGCTTTGTGGAGCGTGGCCTGACTTTGCGCCGGAGATCAGGGCTTTGACGAGGGAGAATTCCTGAACGCGGAAGTATCAACGGCGCTCTATAGAATGTTGTACGGAGATTCAAAACGGATCGTGCAGTTTAGGTCAAAAGATTAGATGAAACATCTGCTGAGGAGTGCGCTCGACCATGTCGCGGCCAATACGAGGCGCAGGGTCGTGGCTATTTACGTGGTTTTGCTGATGATGAATGTGTCCGCCTGGGTGTGGGCGCTTATTGCATTTCGACATTATCCGGTTCTATTGGGTACCGCGTTTCTGGCTTATAGTTTTGGTCTTCGGCATGCGGTGGATGCCGATCACATCGCAGCTATCGACAATGTGACGCGAAAATTGATGCAGGAAGGGAAGCGTCCGGTTGCAGTGGGATTCATGTTTTCCCTTGGGCATTCGACGATCGTGGTGTTAGGGTCTATTGCCCTCTCTGCTACAGCACTGTCACTGCAACATCGGCTGAATGCGGCGAAACACATCGGTGGGGTGGTTGGGACGTTAGTCTCAACACTTTTTCTTTTCGGGATCGCCATCGTGAATATGACCGTTCTGCGATCGGTGTATCTTGCGTTCCGACGAGTTCGCCGCGGGGAGCGTTACGTTGAAGAAGATTTTGATTTGTTGCTGGGAAGCCGGGGATTTCTTTCTCGTCTGTTTCGTCCGATGTTCGCGTTGATTCGTCGAAGCTGGCATATGTATCCACTTGGGATTTTGTTTGGGCTGGGATTCGACACGGCGACGGAGATTGGGGTGCTCGGTCTTTCGGCCTCAGAGGCTGCGCGGGGATTGTCGCTTTGGTCCGTTCTGGTTTTTCCGGCGCTGTTTGCGGCGGGGATGTCTCTGGTCGACACCACGGACAATGTTTTGATGCTTGGCGCGTATGGGTGGGCTTTTGTGAAACCGATTCGCAAGATTTACTACAACATGACAATCACTCTGATATCGGTGGTTGTCGCGGTAATGGTCGGAGGGATTGAAGCGCTTGGACTAATTGCAGATCAGTTCCATTTCCACGGAACTTTTTGGGATTTTATTGGAACTCTCAATGAGAATTTTGGGACATTAGGTTACGCCATTATTGGACTCTTTGCCTTGAGCTGGATCGCCTCGATCTGGTTTTACAGGTGGCGCCGCTTCGACGAATTGGAAGTGAGAACGTGATCGAGAATGTTAGTGGCTGGAGTTGTGATTCGTCTTCCAATTGTCGAGAAGAGTTAAGGCAAAACTAAGAGGGCAGCTCGAGGTTCGCTGCCCTCTTTGTTTGCTGTTGGTTGAAGATGCAGGTCTATGGGTAGATCACAACGGGATTCAATGAACCGCCGTTAGCGATGCTTGCTGTTGTACCTTGCCCATTTATGACGTGTGTGATCTGCCCGCTGCCATTGAGGAAGACCGTGCCAACGTCGTTGATTTGGATTCCCTTGGTGGTGGGAACGGTCATTGCGTTGTCTTCGATGATGTTGATCCCTTGGTTGAAGAAGGAGTAGATCCCGAAGCCATAGGCCTGATGGCCGGACGCAGAGTTAGACACTACGTAGGATGGATAGCCATTAGCTTTTCCGTCGGTCCAGGCGCCCTGGCTCGGTGGATCGTAGGGCAGCTCGCTTTGATAGAAGATGGTTTCGCCACCGTTGCCGTTCCACAGAACCTGTTCCTTCTGGTAGTGCTCGACGAAGAGACCGAGCGCGGTGACATTGTCGCCGTTGACGACTAGGCCGTGATCCGCAGTATTTACTATCCAGCCGACTCCGGCGCCATGGTCGGCGCGCCATGCCCAGATGTCGTCGAGCAGGACGTCGTTGCTGTTGATTTCGATGCTGGTGGTGGCGCTTCCGGCGGTGGCACCGCCGATGCGGAAGAAGACGTCGCTGAGGGAGGACGGATTCGAGGCGTGATTACCAAAGAGGTTGATTCCGAAGCGATCAGCGAAGCTTCTCAACCTCGAGTTGCCAAGTTGAACCAGCGTCGAAGAGTTGACTGGGCCTGCATCGACGATCAGGCCGGTGATCTGCACTCCATCTACATCTGTGACTGTGAGAGCGGGCCTTCCAGTTTGCGGAACGAGCGTCGCGAAGCCGAGGCCCATCACGATGGTGTTGGGGTAGAGGACGCGGATGGAGTCTTTTAGTTGGTAGACGCCTGGAGTGAGAATGAGGCTCTTGCCCAGGAGCAGCGCGAGGTTGATTGCTTCTACATTGGTTGTCGGTTTCGCGATGAAGAAGTCGTTGATTGATTTCGAACGACCGGGAGTGTTGCCGCTGGCCCAGCTGACGCCTGACGAGTTTTTCTGTGCGCGGGAACAAATACGCTGTAGTTACCGTTGGCGTCGCTATAGAGGAATGGTCTCTCGCGACTTACCGGCGTGCTGGGGAGGGTGGTGTAGGTCGGATTCGGATAGCTCGTTGCAGGCGCACCGACAACGCCGGTGAAGACCTGATTCCAGACTCCGTTGGACCATCCGCCGACGCTGCTGTTGCGCACGTAAAACTGTTGCTGAGATCCGTTGATGACGAAGCCGGTCTGCGAATCGGCGATGAAGCCTCCGCTTGCGAACTGTGGACCGGCACTGCAGTAGTCCTGGAGGGAGAGGTTGGCGCCGGTGATGTTTACACGGCGCATGGGTGCCGCTTGCGAGACAGCCCAGAAGTCGGCTGAGGCCTGACAACCGGACAGACCCATGACGTTGATCGTCAGATTCGATAGCGAGCGCCAGAAGTTATCGAGCGCGATGCAGTTGTCGGCGGCGAAGCACTGGTTGTAGACATCGACGTGTCCGTTGATGGTGACATCGGCTGGCGACGCACCCAGGCCGGCCACTTCCGTGTAGTAGCCTACCTGGAAGTCGAGGGGGGTGGCAGCGGTTCCGTAGGTCCCGGGCTTGAACAGCAGGGCATATCGCTGTGTGCCGAACTGGTTGCTTAGTTGCTGGTTGGCGATGAGTCGACAGTTGCCTGGATTTGGCTAGTCGACATGCTGGGATCGAAGATGTAAACGTTGGGGCCAAGTTGCGATGCAAGATCGGCAGGGCTCTGAGCGACGGCTGAAGCGCTCAGAGCGGCCATTGCTAAGAGAAGTGTTCCGACGAGACGCGCGAAGGCTGGTCTCGCAGAGAGAGATTTGTTGGCTTTATTTTTCACGTTTGCAACTCCGGTACGCGTGGGGTGGATTGCGCCGGAAACGATAAGCTGCGGCTCGTTGACTTGTCAATTCGCGGACCTTGGCAGTTTTCGCCCTACAAGAACGTTTCAGGTTCTCGTCTTTTTTACAAAGGATTCGTGGGCTAGAGGTTGACTTTCCAAGGAAGTGCGCTGGAGTCATTGCTTGGTGCCAGCTACTTTAGTGGGTACAGCTTGATATCTCGAAAGAACACTTCGGCGCCCTCGGATTGAAACAGGATCTTTCCTTCAGTCGGAGATGGATCTGTTCCTTCATTGGCGAGCTTTCCGTTTACATATTGCTTAACGTCGTTTCCGCGAGTCACAAGTTCTAAAATATTCCACTGGCCGTGCGGTTTCTCCAGATCGCCGACTGCATCGCGAAAACCAACTACGTTTTGCGTAGGCCCTTTGCCGAAGTGATCAATCTTCAGAGAAGATCCGGGAGGTCCGGTGACACGTTCGCCATTGCGCCCTGTGAGAGCGGCTCCATCGGTCATCCAGAAGTCTCCAGTGCCTCCCTCGGTGATCTGGAACTCAACTGATCGCGGCCATACCTTCTGCTCGCCTTGAATGTTGAACAAAATGCCACTGTCGCGGGCTTTTCCCTCGCGTTCGCCGTAGGTTCCCTCGCCCCATTTGAATTCGGCGCGCAGATAGAAGTCGTGATAGCTCTGCCTAGTGATGAGGTAGCCCATATCTTTTCCAGAGATGTGAATCATCCCATTCTCGAGCTTGAACACGTGGTCGGGGTCAGAGTTGAGTCCCTTCGTCTTCAGGAAAGTATCGAAGTTATCCAGATTCGATCCGTCAAACAATACAATCGCGGCTTTGTGCGGCGGGATCTTTTGCGGCACCGCCTGCATTGAAAACGTCACTCCGAGAAACAAGACAAGAATTCTCATCGCACTGATACCTTTTCTTTCAGTATTGAATTCGTCAGAGGCGCCTACACGAGCTTCATCGCGTCCGGATTCCACTTCACTACTTCGCCGCGTTCCATGCTGAGATTGCTCAACAGGGCGGCTCCCGCTGCCCGGAAGCCAAACACTGCGTCTTCGACAACGGGCTTCCGTGTGCGAACAGATGAAAAGAAGTTATTGAAGTGGTCGTAGCTGTCGCTATATCCGGCGGGAGCAACATATTTTTCATACCCAGGGGAAGGGGTTCCCGAAGGATGTGAGGTCGGGTACTTCTCCCGGTAGCTTTCAATAATGCGCTTTTGCATTGCTTCGGGAAATGTTCCAACGATGTAGCCCGGATCTTTTTGGAGCGGTACTCGGTTTACGCTGACTGCGTTGCCGCCAATCTCCATGGTGCCTTCCGATCCGGTAAAGATGAGACCTTCACTCTCTTCGCCGCCGTCGACAAAGTTGACACGCAGGCTGAGGTTAAATCCTTCCTGGTAGTCGAAGAGGCCCAGCATTACGTCGGGAACGTCGCGCCCATCCTTCCAAAATCGGAGGCCTCCAGTTGCCATCGCGCGGGTCGGGCCATTTGTTCCGGTGATGAAGTGAGTGCCACTGAAGAGGTGCACAAAGAGATCTCCGGCTACACCGCTTCCATATGCCTTCCACTTGCGCCATTGAAAGAAGTGATCTGCGTCGAAAGGAATTTTGGGCGCAGATCCCTGGAAGCGCGGCCAGTCGCAGGTTTCAGTTGATGCGTCCAGAGGGACGGTGTAGTTCCATGCGCCTAGAGATGAGTTGCGATCCCATCGCGCTGTGACCATGTTGAGTTGGCCGATGGCGCCGGATGCCAGGAGCTCTTTTGCCTTCGCGTAGATCATCGAGCTTACGCGCTGGCTTCCGACCTGAATGATGCGATTGGTCTTGTGGGCGGTCTCGATCATCTCAGGGCCGTCGGAGTAGAGATGGATCATCGGCTTCTCGCAGTAGACGTCCTTGCCGGCGTTCATTGCGTCGATGGCCGCCTGCTTGTGCCAATGGTCCGGCGTGGCGATGAGGACAGCGTCGATATCCTTGCGAGCCAGGATCTCTTTGTAGTCGCGCGTAGTGAAGATGTCGTTGCCCCAGAGCTCCTTGCTGCGTTCGAGTCGGCCGTCATAGCAGTCTGCCACCGCCACCAGCTTCACGCCTGGAACTTGAACGGCGACCTTTGTGTCACCTTGGCCTTGAATGCCGGCACCAATGAGTGCGAACTGTATGTGGTCGTTGGCCGCAATGGGGGCGGCAGGTGTGGCCTGGCCTGCTGCGAGAGCGTAAATCTTTGGCGCCAGTAAGGTCTCCGCGGTTGCTGTTCCTGCTATTTTCAAGAAGCTTCTACGATTCAGCACGTGCATCGATCCTCGCGTCATGGAGTTAAACCGCTGTTTCCAACCATAGTCTCAGTCAGAAAATTTGTCTTGTTTTCAGATGGTGCAGGGAGGCGACGCCGACTGATGTTGCAGCGATGCCGATTAGGTTTGCTGCGCCTTTGACTTGCTGGCGACGGTGCAACCGACAATCTCTTCCATAACACGAATGGAGCCGCAGATGTCTTCTTCGCCGTAGCCTTTTGCGATGGCTGCACGAAAGAGCTGTCGTGAAAGTGCTGTGAGCGGTACGGGAACGTTCAGTTCTGCTGCGGATTCCAGCATCAACTCCATGTCTTTTTCAAGCCACTTTACGGAGAAGTTCGTAGTGAAGTCTCGGGCGAACACCAGAGGCGCTTTGATTGAGATCAAGCCTGATTTGGCGGCGCTGTTGTTGAGGATGTCTAGCATCATCTCGGGATCCACTCCGGCTTTGGTGCTGAGGATCAGACTCTCGTTGAAAGCCTGGAGGAGATTGCCCAGGATCATATTTTGAGAGAGTTTGGCGTGAAGTCCCATGCCGGAACCGCCGCAATAGTAGAGCTGCTTGCCCATAGCCTCGAAGTACGGGCGCACCTTTTCGAAGATGTCTTTTGATCCTCCGACCATGAAGGTGAGGGTGCCTGCTTCTGCTCCGCCCTTTGATCCGGTGCAGGGAGCGTCGAGAAATGCAATACCTTTCTCGGCGAGTTCAGCGGCGATTGTACGGCTGGCAGACGGCGAGACGGTACTGCAGTCTACGATGATGGACGCTTTGGCGGCGGTCTCCGCGAGACCATCTTTGCCAAGGATTGCCTTGCGCGACATCTCTGTGTTGCCGACACAGAGGAAGATGATGTCACTTTGCCGTGCTACCTCTGCGGGTGTAGCACAGGCAATGCCACCTTTGACTGCGAGGGTCTCGACTTTCGCTTTAGTGAACGACCATAGAGCGACCTGATGTCCCGCTTCAATGAGATGAAGGGCCATTGGGCCACCCATAATTCCTAAACCAAGAAATCCAAGTTTTGCCATATGGTTTTGATCCTCTAGAACATGGAGAAGTTTTTGACGATAGTGTGAATCTCTGACTAGTATCGTCTACGTCGCCGACGTTGCTCCACCATGCAGAAAATTTTGTGGGAATCTTGAGTGAAGTAGCTCGGGTTTTCTTGGGAAGCAATTCGAATGCTGTTCTACTACGGCCGAAGTACTGGAGTGTGGCTGCATGATGGCGACTAAGTCGGGGTTACGAGAGGTTGCTTATAGTCTCTTCCTGCAGTCTCTCGCGGATTGCAGCGTCGAGCAGGCATTTACTCGTGGGGTAAAACGAGAGGCAAGAGCGGGCAAGACATTTCTAGCCGTTGGCGACGATGCGATCGACCTTGACTGTGTTCGCCGTATTGGAGTGGTGGCTGTTGGTAAAGCCACATCTGCGCTGCTCAAAGCATTGCTGCCATCACTGAGGGGGTTGACTCAGTGCGATCTGTCTGGAGTAGTGATTACAAACGATGAGCAGCCGGATCTTCCTTCAGGCTTTCAGTTTTTTGCTGGAGGTCACCCGACACCAAATCAAGCATCGTTCGATGGAGCGGAGGCGGCGGTAGCGCTGGTCCGGTCACTACGATCAAAGGCTGCAATGACAGACGACTCGCTGTGTCTGTTTCTTATAAGCGGCGGGGCCTCTGCAATGATGGAGTTGCCCCTCGATACCGGGATCTCGCTTGAAGACACGGTGAAGTTCCATCGGGAGCTGGTACATTGCGGTGGTTCGATTGCTGAGATAAATTGTGTTCGCAAACATTTTTCCGCGGTCAAAGGGGGGCGGCTGGCCCTCGAGGCTAAAGGGATTCTAAGTTACTCCATGCTTATCTCAGATGTGCCATTGGGCCATCTAGACGCCTTAGGATCTGGGCCTACGCTGCCTGATACTTCTACTGTTGATCAATGCAAAGAGATTCTGGCGCGATATCAGTTGCTGGAGAGATTTCCGGCCTCGGTGAAGCAATTTTTTTCATCGGCCCAACTCGTAGAAACGCCCAAACCTGGAAATCTCACCTCAAAGGCGGTGACACTCCTATCGCCCGATGCACTGGCAGCGATCGTGGGACAACGTGCCGAAGCTCTTGGATTTTACGCGGTCGTGGACAATGCTTGTGACGATTGGAACTACAAGGATGCTGCCGAGTATCTACTTGGGCGCCTTCAGGAACTCAGGCGGCAACACAGTCGTGTCTGCCTCATCTCGTCGGGAGAGGTGACGGTTGAGCTACCAAGGGCATCTGATCTTTCTTGCGCAGAAGGGGGCGAAAAAGTGGGAACCGGCGGACGCAATCAGCAGTTCGCACTTTATGCGGCAACTTTGCTGAGACCGTCGGATGCTTCCGTCGCGGTTCTCTCTGCCGGTACAGACGGCATCGATGGGAACAGCTTCGCCGCAGGTGCAGTTGTCGACGAGAAGACTCTATTTGGTGAGGAGAGCCGGTTGTCACAGGCTTGGGATGCTTTGCAACGGTTCGACTCTGGTACTTTTTTCGAGAGAGTTGGCTTGTCCATCGTAACAGGCGTGACTGGAAACAATCTGCGAGATCTGCGCATTTTGTTGGCGGCTGACTGCTGAATGTTGAAGAGATGAGGGAGGCAATTGTCAGGTGCTCACTTGATGCCTGCTGCAGGCAGACTGTAACGGTGCCTCAAGCATGGACTGGCGAAACGCCATGTTGACGGAGCCAAATTCGGGTAACTAGACTCATCTATCTGAATTGGGAGGTGTGCTGTGAAGATCTCGGTATTCTGCGGAGTGAGCGTCGATGGCTTTCTGGCTCGGCCTGACCACTCGCTCGATTTTTTGGATGCCGGGGAGCAGGAGCCGCATGGTTTTGACGAATTCTATGGTAGCGTCGACGTCATTGTTATCGGCCGCAAAACCTTCGAGGTGGTGCTGACATTTGGCGGATGGCCTTACGGGAAAAAGCCGGTAGTCGTGCTTAGCAGTGGTGTGTTCAATTTCTCATCCGTCAAAGGCGGAGTGGTCGAACAGATGTCCGGTGAACCAGCCGAAATCGTGGCGAAGCTCAAAGATCGCGGCTTCAAACACGCTTATGTCGATGGCGGCATCACTATTCAGCGGTTTCTAGCGGCCGGCCTGGTCGACCGAATGGTGATCACACGGGTGCCAATATTGATCGGAGCAGGTATCCCGTTGTTCGGTCCGGCGCCGCGCGACATCAGTCTCCGCCACGTTGCGACGCGCTGCTATAAGGGTGGCTTGGTGCAGAGTGAATACGAGCTTGACCGTGATCTGCGTACAGACGGGGTGCGTTGAAGGCAGGACAGTTGCTCGCGTTACAAAAGGCGTGAAGCATTGGTCTGCGCATGCTGGTGCACGTTCGGTAGAATCCCACGATTGAGCGGAGTTAACCCGGTGTAGAAAGGGACATTTCGTGCGTGGCTTGAATGCTTACAGATGCGGCGAGGCTGGATGGGACACCAGATATTGCATTTACAATTTGGCAACAACGAGGAAACACTTTTATGAACTCAAAGCGCGTCAGCCCGTTTCGTTCTTCTTTCCTAATGACGGTTACTCTTAGTGCGGCCCTTCTGGTCGCTTACCGTTCAGGATTCGCCCAGGCTCCTCATACGCTCGATGCGGCCGAAGAACAGAAGGTAGATTCTTTGGTGAAGCAGATGACGCTTCAGCAAAAGCTCGACTACATCGGTGGGACGGGATTTGGGGTGCGAGGTATTCCGGCGCTTGGAATTCCACCGCTGGAGATGTCAGACGGCCCGTACGGAACGCGGTCAAACTCGGGGTTTCCATCGACTACGTACGCGGCTGGAATCAACATGGCAGCTTCGTGGGACCCAGCGCTGGCGGCTCGGATAGGAGGCGGAATTGGACGAGATGCGCGTGCGCGTGGTGTTCATTTCATGCTTGGGCCAGGGATTAATATCTATCGTTCTCCGCGCAATGGACGCAACTTCGAATACTTCGGCGAAGACCCGTTTCTTGCGGGAAAGATTGCTGCGGGCTACATCACCGGGATGCAGGAGCAGGGTGTCAGCGCGACGGTGAAGCATTACTTGGGAAATAATAGCGAGTTTTTGCGACACGACTCAGATACGGAGATCGACGAACGAACACTGCGCGAGATTTATTTGCCGGGATTTGAGGCCGCGGTAAAGGAAGGACACGTGAGTGCCGTGATGGATTCTTACAACCTTATCAATGGGCTTCATGCCACACAGAACGGATACTTCAATATCGAGATCATGCGCAAGGAGTGGGGATTTAAGGGCGTGATGATGTCGGACTGGGACGCCACCTACGACGCGATTGGGGCAGCAAACGGCGGGCTCGATATCGAGGAGCCGACTGGGAAGTTCATGAACAACGCGAACCTTGGTCCGGCGATTCAAGCAGGAAAGGTGTCCGAGGCAACGATCGACGAGAAGGTGCGACGTATCCTCGAGACAGCGGCTTCCTATGGATGGCTGACTCGCGATCAGCGCGACACGTCCATCTCGTTTGTCGATGCGAAGAATAATACGGTTGCGCTCGATGCGGCTCGCGAGGGAGCAGTGCTGTTGAAGAACTCTGGCAATCTGCTGCCGTTGGATAAGTCAGCGGTGAAGACGATTTTGATTGTTGGGCCGGATGGTTATCCGGGCGTTCCTGTAGGCGGAGGAAGCGCGGGTGTGGTGCCATTCCACCAAGTGAGCGCGCTTGAGGGCATCTCCAATGAGTTTGGCGCGTCGGCGACAGTGCAGTACGACAGCGGTGTCCCTACTTTGTCATCTTTGGCGAGCGCTACGGAGTTTACGACGGAGGCAAAGGGCAGTAAGGCGGGGCTCAAGCTTGAAAGCTTCAATAATCTTGATCTTTCGGGATCTCCCGTTTCGACGACAGTTACGCGACATGCTGTGTTGGCCGGACTTACCATCAAACAGGCCATTGCGGATATTGATGCTGTGATGGAGATGCTGTTCAACTCGCCGCCATCGCAAATCTCGCATCGCCTCACTGGTTTTTATAACGCCGCTACTGCGACTAAATACATCTTTGCTCTGGAGGATTCTGGGGAGGGCTCTGGAAATCGCGTGTATGTGGACGGCAAGCTAGTGATCGACAACTGGAGGATCGTGCGCGCATTTCAACCACATATAACGTTGGACCTTCCGGCCGGCCCTCATAAGGTAGTTGTAGAGGAGTGGCAGAAGACTCCTATTGGCGGCCACGTGGCGCTTGCGATCGTACCGGAGAACAAGGTGGTGAGGCCGGAAGCGGTGAAGCTTGCTGCAAAGGCAGACGTAGTACTCGTCACAGCCGGGTTTCAGCAGGAGAGTGAGAGCGAAGGTGGTGACAGAACTTTTTCGCTGCCGTATGGCCAGAGCGAGCTGATTCGTGAGATAGCCGCGGCGAACCCAAAGGTGGTGGTTGCGATTACGTCGGGCGGGAATGTGGATTTTACGAAATGGATTGATGACGTGCCCGCAGTGTTGGAGACCTGGTATGCAGGGCAGGCGGGTGGACAGGCGTTAGCAGAGATTTTGTTCGGTGACGTTAACCCTTCCGGACATCTGCCGGCAACGTTTGAGAGAAAAGAAGCGGATAATCCGACGTTTGCCAATTACTATCCTGCAGGCGACTCCAAACGTGTTGATTATAAAGAAGGCATCTTCGTCGGATATCGAGGGTATGAAAAGAACAAGATCAAGCCATTGTTTCCTTTCGGATTTGGTCTCTCTTATACGACGTTCAAATTTACAAACCTGACGTTCGATCAGAAAGATGAAGGCGGTGAGATTCACGCGGTTGCGCGCTTCGACGTGACCAATACAGGCTCACGTAAAGGGGCCGAAGTCGCTCAACTGTATGTAACAGAGGAGCATCCTAAGGTGCCGCGGCCAGAGCACGAACTGAAAGGCTTCGAGCGGATAGAGCTGTCGCCAGGCGAGACGAAGCGTGTGGAGATTCCGTTGGATGCGCGGTCGTTTTCTTACTACGATATCGCGGCCAAGAGGTGGGCGATAGGATCGAATCGATTCACTGTTTCTGTGGGTGATTCGGTGGAGTCGTTGTCGTTGAAGACGGATGTGAATCTAAAAGTCAGCGGGAACTGATGGGCAGTTAGACAAAGCGCTACTTCATCTATGAGGTAGCAGATAGATATGCGTTCTAACCATTTGACTTTGCCCGTGGCGCCATTAAAGAGAAGCGTGTATCGCTCGAATTCTCGAGCACGCCGCAAATGGCCGCAGCGGATGAATTTACAAGCTACTAATACTCCGGGCATAGAGTCGTCTGGTACCTCGAACGACGTATTTCTACTCACTGGAGACACAATGCGATTTTCCTTTTCAAAGGCCTGCAACTCGCAGCACCTCTTCCTAAAAGTATTCGCCACGCTCTCTCTCGGCGCATTCGCTGTCAGCGTGCCTGCCGTTGCCCAAGAGCCGGAATTCGAAGCCAGAATCCATTTTTTTCCGGGCAATCTGGTCGTCAGCCGCAGCGTCTACGACGACAATGCTAACAACGTAAAAGTCGGGGCTTTGCTTCCGCCAAACTGCGCCAACACCGTTGGACCCTGCGTCGCCGCAACCAACAACGGTAAGTACCCCTTCGTCTTTAACAACGTCATTCCTGACCCCTCTTTTGGAATGGCCGCGAAGATCTTCCTCGACCAGCTCACTCCATCGGGATTCGTACTCGACAGTCTTGAAGTCCCCAATAGCTCCCTGAGAAACATCCGGACCGAGAGCGACCAGCTCGTCACCAGCTTCAGCTCCAAGTCCGAGATTGCGCTCAACCTCTCCACCGACGGCAAGTTTGTTACTTTAATGGGCTACGTCGCCCCGATCGACACCATCGACGCCTCGAACTCCAACACCCCCGGCGCGATCGATCCCACCAATCCGGTCGGCATCAACTTCTACCGCGCTGTTGCCACCGTCAGCCGCAATGGCAAGTTCACCTTCACCGAGACCAACGCTTATAGTGGCAATAACGGCCGCGCCGCAATCCTCAACAACAGTGATGGCGAGAACTTCTTCTACACCGCAGGCAACGCAGGCAATGGCTCGAACCCGCAGCCTAACGGCGTTGTTCTGGGCGCGGGCGCACAGTTCATCGAGCCTTCGACCGCTCCCGAAAGCTTCCAGACACCCGAAGCGCCCACGCCGCTCGCCAGCTTTTCCGTCACCCAACTCGGTGACAAAGCCGACAAGATCGGCAAGGACGACAACTTTCGCGGCCTGACCATCTTCAACGACGTCGTCTACTTTACCAAGGGAAGCGGCAGCAATGGAGTCGACACTGTTTACTTCGTTGACACCACCGGCACCGCTTGCCCCAAGGGTGTAGGCATCCCGGCCGTTGGAGCACCGCTTCCAATCTCTCCTCTTCCTGTCAACCTGAGTACGCTGCAAACCGCAGGGCTGGCAAACAACATGTGCATACTCGCAGGTTTCCCAACCGCACTGGCGAAGTCCGCTAACCCGGTCGCAGCTCCCTTCGGCCTGTTTTTCGCGAACGCTGACACCTTGTATGTTGCTGACGAAGGCGACCAGTTCGCCGGCGATATCACCCTCTACACTCACGCCGCCGCACAAACCGCGGCGGGCATTCAGAAGTGGATCTTCAACGCCTCCACCCAGACCTGGAACCTGGCCTACACGCTGCAGACCGGCTTGGAACTCGGCGTTCCATACACCGTAAATCGCTATCCCACCGGCAACAACTCAGCCACAAACCTGCCGTGGGCGCCCGCGACCGATGGAATCCGCAACATTACCGGAACCACAGATAGGAATGGAAAAGTCACGATCTATGGAATCACCTCAACCATCAGCGGCGCCGGCGATGTAGGTGCTGACCCAAACCGCCTTGTCGCGATCACGGACACACTTAGCAACACCGATCCGACAAAGGCGGGCAAGGAGAAGTTTACCGTCGTGCACAAGGCCGAATTTGCGGAGGTGCTCCGCGGCGTCTCCTTCGCACCCGGAACCAAGTAACGAGTCGACCGACTCGGCCGTACGAAACGATCGAATACCCACTCGCGGCGGGAAGACTCCTTCTCGCCGCAAGCTTTTTCACCAACCACGTTTGGCAGTGCGGTTTTCTCTTCAGTTCCGTTCTAGGATTTGCCCATCAGAGAAAATTGCAACCAGGTGATAGTTTTCACCTAGGTATCTGAGAAATGGCTCCAGATTGTTCTTCGTAAGGATGGGAGCAGTTAGCGTGGGGTAGAGGTAGACGTAGCGCGTTTGATGATTTGTCATCGATAGAATCAGTGCGTCAACCTGCTGTGGCCGGGTAAACTCTGTTGTCGTCACGAAGTCTAAAGGGCCCGGACTCTCCAGGGATAGGGCAAAAGCGGCATTAGTGTCGTTTAGAAAAGTCTCACCTGGATGTGTGTGTTGCGCGAGCCACAGCACTTTGTCATATTGCTGATCGTTGATAAACGCAACTCGCCCCGTTGGAAGGTTGACTGTGACATGTCGATGTAATTGGCGACTAATGGGCAGGTACAAGATGGAAATAATCGCTGCGCCCCATAGTGCAATGGTTGACCAATAGTGCGGTCCGGAAGGTCTATCGAGATACCAGACGCAGAGAATGATAGCGGGAGGTCCCACTGCACATAGACGAAGAAATGTGGGCGCGCTCATAATCGAGACGAAGAGCGCCGAACCCACGAGAGTGAGAAGAAGGATTTTCCTCCACTGGAGTGGATCCATTCGTCGTTTTTCTCGAGTTAGGCGAATTGCACACAGGATGTAGATGAGTGGGACCACGGTATGCATGAAGATGAAGGAAATAAGGAGATGAATGCCGCTCATTCCATGAAACCGTGGGGTTCTGAAGAATGCCAGAGGGCTATTTTCTTGTGCGTGGAAAAAAACTAACGGATAGTAGATTGTCCAATACGTAAGTGTCCGGAATCCGATGAGATCAGAGTAATACCCAACAACGGGAATTACGACAAGGACAAAGGGTAGGCAAAGCAAGAGGAGTTCGCGGACTAGATTTTGTATGCGTCCAACGCCGTCGGTTGTCAAAACAAGATAAAGAGCGATTGCAAGCAGGCTGAGGCAACCGTACGTCTGCGTAAAAAGTGTGGCAAAGCCGCACAGAGAGCCTGCCAGAACGATTCTTGCCGGCGATCTTCCGCCAAGCAACACGCCAATCGCCGTCATCACGAGAAGAACGCTCCACCAATGGTGCGTCGCATCGAGGGCACTATTGACATCGAATACGAGAAATAGCAAGGTTGTCAGAATCGCGGACGAGGTACGTAGCACCTTTTGGGCGTCCCACATTACGATGGAAATAAGAAAGAGACCTAGAAAAACTAATAGGCCTTGCACTACCCATTGATGAACCCCCAAAAGCCGGAAGATGCCAACATAGAGTAGATCGGTCCCAGGAGGGACAAATGTGAAGTAGTCTTTATACGGCAACTGTCCATGCATCATGCGAAGAGCATGAAGAAAGTAGTGTGACTCATCGCCCACAGTGAGTAAGGGGACAGCGGGGAGGAGAAAGGTTCGTAGGTAAAGAAACACCGCCGAGATAAAAAACGATAGCATGGCCCATCGTGGTATGAGAGAGCCTAACAAGAAGGATGGTTTCGGGGTAGTCATGCTAAAAATTTGTCCCGGCAAGGTATGGTATGGATGCGAACCCTCCATTCGCGGCATTGCGCCGCAACCTTCGAGTCACACATGTCCACGGCCTGCTGGCATACTCATTGCATCACCTTGTCGCCTTCTCCAGGAGCCAAAAAGAGATTGGCCTCGAGGCCATGTTGACGAGTGTAGAGATCGAAATACCGTCCCTGGCGTCGGTAAAGGGTTTCGTGGTTGCCACGCTCGACTATGCGTCCCATCTCGAGCACGAGGATCTGGTCGGCACGCCGAATGGTTGAGAGGCGATGGGCAATGACAAAAGTCGTGCGACCTTGCATGAGGTAGTTCAGGCCACTCTGGATAAGGGCTTCAGATTCTGAGTCGAGGGAGCTGGTAGCCTCATCCAGAATGAGGATACGAGGGTCGGCGAGGATGGCGCGAGCGATGGAGATTCGCTGACGCTGGCCGCCAGACAATCTGATGCCTCGCTCACCAACGATAGTTTCGTATCGCTCGGGAAAGCACTCAGCGAATTGGTCGACCCGGGCTATACGGCAGGCTTGGTACAGTTGCTCGTCGGTCGCCTTCGGACGACTAAAGAGAATATTTTCTCGAATAGTGCCATCGAACAAAAAGGTTTCCTGGAGCACAACACCAAGCTGTTGACGAAGATTGCTAAGTCGGATCGTGCTGAGGTCCACGTTGTCGATTGAAACCTGGCCCGAGCCAGCAGAGTGGAAACCGCAGATGAGCGAAATTACAGTTGATTTTCCCGATCCGGATGAGCCCACCAGGGCAGTGACCGTGCCAGGTTCGGAGTCGAACGTGAGGCCGTGTAGCACAGGCTCACCTGGAACATAAGCAAAGGTTACGTTCTTGAATGTGATGTGCCCTATGATCGGTTCGAGTGCTGCTGTACGACCGGACTCTCCGTCTTCTTCAGGTTCGTTGAGGACTTCCAGGGTGCGGTCGAATCCGGCGAAAGCCTCCGTCAGTTGAGTTCCAATGCTGACCGACATTGCGATAGGCGCGACCATAAAGGCGAGAAGCATGGTGAATTCTACGTAACCGCCGACGTCGAGGCGATGCGCATTGACCTCCCTTGCACCGAGAAACATAATGAACGCACCAACAGCCCCTAAGACCATCGTCTTACAAAGCGACAAGAAGGCTTGAGAGGTGATCGAAAGTGTGATGTTCTTGAGGATGCGATTCGCACCTTCCACAAAAATGCGGGCCTCGCTGGCTTCGGCGTGATAGCCCTTAACAACTCTTATCCCGTTGAGCGATTCGGTGAGTCGTCCCGTGACCTCTGCACTAATGCGAGAGCGCTCACGAAAGAGGGGGCGCGTGACTCCGAGGGCTCTCTTCAAAAACCAACCAAAAGAAATCAAGAGACCAATTGTGAGTACGGTCATGGGAATGCTGATGTGGATGAGTATGGCTAGAGCGATAACAGCTGTGAGGATTCCCCCCACAAAGTCCAGGAGGCCGGCGCCAACCAAGTTGCGGACGCTCTCAACGTCTGTCATGATGCGAGCGACCAGGGTACCGGTACGGTTTTTATCGTAGAAGGAAATAGGTAGGCGACCGACATGAGCCTGAACCTGTGCCCGCAACTCTGCGACAAGGCGCTGGCCGGTGACTCCAAGATAGCGATCTAAGAAGTAGGTTATGGTTGCGCTGATAAATGTGGAGACGACAACAGCCCCGAGGATCAGGGGTAGTCGACTTGTCTGATGTCGATACATGACATCGTTAATCAAAAAGCGCGACGAGACAGGTACAAAAAAGCTGCAACATCGTTCCACAATCATCAAGAGCAATGCTCCCGCGAGCGACCATCGGCGCGGTTGGACCAGTGACCATATCTCAGAGATCACTTTGCGTCGGTTCGGCTCGGGGTGCGAAGCACCAAACTCTTGCGTCTTCATCTTCTTGATGCCAGGTGGGAACCGTCAACACCTGGCCACCTCCTCCGGGATTGGAAACTAGGTGAGAAGGTCACCGATTCTGCATCTGTCGTTGAAGGTTATCTGCAATGTGAGTTCCGTAGGCGATCGAAAGCGTTTTGCCGGAGTGTCAGATCTTCGTGGCACTCTGTTTTGTCGGTTTCAATTTCTTGAATTGGTTGTCTATTTTTCGACCAACAGTAACCGCGGATGCCTTCATGTGATCTATTATTTGTGAATTTCCCGGAGGCTTCGGATTTAGGCCCGCTTGTCGTAGATAGTAATTAGCCAAGTAGATGTTTTTGCGTCGATCGTCTTTATATTGGTAGTTAATACTTAGGGAGACGGATATTTCATCGCCGTTCTCGACCCAATGTGGATTGTTCAAGGGGATATGGACGCCGGTGCCGGGGCGTAAAGTGAACACCTTTGCGCGATCCTCCAACTCCTGCCGATAAGTTACTGAGTAGTCGTTCAACGACCAGTATCGTTCCAACTCTTCCTCGGGCAACACATCTCGATCTTTGCGATCGAAGATGTGGATCTGTTTTTCTCCGCTGATCTGCATTAAGAAATTACAGATAGGGTCGATGTGGTACATGGTCACGCGTTTCGGCGAAGTTATGTAGATATCTGCTTCTTGTGTTTTTTTGTCATCGTCGATAACCCGCCCGCTCAGCTGCTTCAGCTCCCGTAAGCAATCTTCCAGCAGGGAGTTATATTCAGGATCCTCATTCACGCGTAACAGCGCGATCCATGCGCCCGAGTTTTCTACTGAATCGAAGACCTCTTCCACCGGCTTTGTTCGCGCGGGCACAGAATCCCAGCGTTGGTCGACACGAATGTCGCCAGCGTTGTAATAAACATTGTTCTTTGTTGCGGGATTGGTCAGTAGATGACGCATACGCTCCCGAGTAAAGAGGGGATGTCCGACACTAAAGACGTGTCTAAACTCGAATGACTTTTCGTCAAAGTCTTCTCGGAATCGAGGCGTGTCAAAACCGAAAACTGTGCCTTCCGATCTTAGGTCCGAGGTGATTACACTCTGGGCTGACATAAACTCCCCTCTGAAAACTAGATGATCTTATCCCTCCCGATAAGAAGACCTCGTCCGCAGCCCGCAGTTGTCATTGGCTTGTCATCCGATTGTCAAATGATGTCGAACGGTATCGGAAGCAATGACATGTAGTGATGTGGGGGTAGATGATTGATTGTGTACTGCCTGTTTTGCCTTAGGACTCGGTCGCAGTTCGTGCGACTTAGCTCAAGAGAGGATGTCCAATGCTGGTTCAGCAAGAATCTATCGTTCGTTGTGATCGCGACGTCTTTTCGCAAAATTTCAATCGACTTCCCCATGAAGTTCAGCACGCTCTTTCCGCGAATCCACTATTTGAACTTCGAGCGCTGGCCGAGTTATCCCAACGAATAGCCACGCGGGAAAATCCGCATCATCCGAAGGGAGACATCCACGTCGAGCGTGGAGCGTCAGCGGGGAATTCAAGGCTTGATCCGCGCGATTGGGCAAAGAGCGATCTCAACAGTCTGGTACATGAGATTGAAACGGGACAAACCTGGATCATCCTCAAGCATATCGAGCGCGAACCTGGATACCGTGAAGTCTTCGAAAACTGCATCTGCGAAATTCTGGATCTTGCCGGCAAAGAGATCCTGGAACAAATCAAGTGGTTTGAAGCAATTCTCTTTATTACCTCACCGAACCGAGTTACCGAATACCACATCGACCGTGAATGCTCATGGCTGTTTCAAATCAAGGGTGACAAGGATATTCACTTTTTCGATCGCGCCGACAAGGACGTGCTCCCGGATGCCGAACTGGAAAAGTATTGGATGGTGAACAATCTTTCGGCGGTGTACAAACCAGAGTATGAACCGCGCGCCATGGTTTACCATCTTTGCCCGGGCATCGGAGTACACAGCCCGGTCAACACGCCGCACTGGCTCCAAAACGGAGATAACGTCTCTGTAAGCCTAAATATCAATTTTCAGTTTCATGAACATGCCTGGGAGAATCTTTTTAAAGCTAACTACTATCTGCGTCGGGCCGGAATTACACCCTCCTCTCCCGGCAAGCACCCGGTCGCGGATCGTTTCAAAAGATATGCCTATACGGCTGTTCAAGACGTCCGGCGCAAGATCAAACATAGCCCGGTTATTGGTTCGCACAACGAAGCTCGGCGTCAGTATTCCCGCATTGCAGAACTTGTGGGTTCGCGCTAAGACGGACTGGGGCAGTTGCCTGTCTTCCTTGCAATATCCGTAGAGGGCCGTGGAGAGAGTTCTCTCATCGAGAGACCTGGATGGTTCTGCGATACGCACAACCGACGCAGGCGGATCAGCACCGGGCTGAGGATCCAGCTGAGCAGTTTGTCATTGGCCGACTGAAGAGACACGGGCAGAGCACCCAAAAAGTAGTCCAGAGTTAGTTCCAGGGGCGGTCTGAGGGCAGAATCGAAAGAATCTAGCGCGACGGAGGGTCGCACCGGCACATCTGCTGCCGTATCTCCACTCTTCCACTTTCGCCACCGAGCACAACGTTATGCCGTCACTCGACTGGTCGCCAGGTGAGTGTTCAAAATTTCATGCGCGAAGGCGTGAGCGAGAGATTCGAACTTGGTCAAAGACTTCGTTTGCGGGATTCGGCTAGCTGGAAGAGACACCCTTTCGTGGTTAGAATTTGGGCCGGAGTTCGGAGGCTATTATGAGATGCCAACTCTCAGTATTTGCAGTGCTGACAGTAATTGGTGCAGCGGCAGTGTTCGCGCAAACTGCGGCTTCTCCGACTTCCTCGGAGGGCCTTGAATGATCAAGCAGGTAGCCCAGCAGTACGCGGACGCAAAGTCCTATTACATCGAATCGGTAGAGGAGCGTACTTCAAGCACCAACTACTCTCATTATTGGGATAAGACAATCATTACTGCCGCTCAGTCTTCGGGAGATCGCTTTCACTATGAGGGGCGTTCAAGTAGCGGTAACGCGATGAAGGTGGCAGACGGGAAGACCGTCTGGACTTACCGCGCAGATGAGCATCGGTATACAGCGAAGCCTCAGGCGATTGGGACAGCGAGCCAACAAACGGTGATAGGGATGACTGAGTCGGCGATGTTCCAGGCCGAAAATCTCAGGAAGAATATGGGCGCTCTGGCCAAAACTCTCAAATCGGCAGACCGCCTCCCGGATACGACTCTCATAGTGAACGGCCACAAGATCTCCTGTCATGTTGTTCGCTTTCAAAGCTTTGATCAGAAACGCGCCTCACCCGGGGACTCGTTCGATAAGACGATCTGGATCGACGAGACTCACCAGACAGTGATGAAGATGGCCGAACACGCCCGCACCTATCTTGTAAGCGGTGGGAGCCGCATTCCGCTGGAACAGGAGCCAACCACGGTCTTCACCAAGGCTGAACTGAACGGTCCAGTGAATGAGAGTCTTTTCGTGTTCATCCCGCCGTCCGACGCCAAGCTGATACAGAATTTCCCCGATCCTCGAAAGGACTTCGGAGACGTCATGATGACGGGCGATCAGGTTCCCTCTCTGAAGCTGAGATCTGCGGACGGCAAGGTAGTTGCACTTGACTCATTCCGGGCAAGCCAGTTTTGCTCGATTTCTGGGCCACGTGTTGCGGCCCGTGTAGAAGCTCTGCCTCAACTTGCCCGGATTTATGGCGAAGCGAAAGACAAGGGCTTGGTTCTGCTTGCAGTCGACCAGGACGAAGAAGCTAACACTGCCACCGAGTTTCTAGCGAAGAAGGGCTACAACTGGCCTGACTTCCACGATTGGGATGAGGAGATAGAAAGGCTCTTGGGATCATTCGGGATTCCGCGAACGACGCTGATCGACGCCCAAGGGAAGATCATTTATGACGCAGGCGGGATGGACGACGACGCACTGCGCACAGAGATCACCAAGCTTGGCCCGAGATATGCGGCATTGGCCCCGAAGCCGAAACAGGTTCCGTGCGTAGCTTCCAAGTGATTGCAAGGCCGGTTGGTAGGATTGAGAAGCTACGGCGGGATTGCTCTTCCTGGAGAGTCAGCTTTTGAGCAAATTCACAAAACCAGGTCCGACTTTCGAGGATTCGATCTGGATTTGGCAGTCCAGATCATGCCGATTTATGTGGCGAGATGGGAGTGTAGTCGGTCGCGAGATAATTTGCATTGGCCACCTCATGCAGAAATTTGGCCGAAGAGTTCGGACAGTTCAGGGCCGGCCCTCAGCCGCGAAGAACTAAACCACGTGCTCATAAAATTCGTAATTTAGATCATCCTTCGTCTCCCCGAAAGATAATCCATTAAATTCCGTTCTCATGTCGATTTGGCCCCACCCCGTTCGACGTATCAGCAGAGAGCCAGTACGAAAGCGGGCAACAGCGATCCAACTGCGCTCTCAATCTGAGTTCGCCGTTAGCCAACAATAGCTGAGCCCGAAAACAAGCCACCCAACCATCGCTCAACCCAAAGGAGATTTCTCAATGCGATTCATGGTCATCGTCAAAGCAACCCCAGAGTCAGAAAAAGAATGCGCCCTCCCCGATCCACAGCTCCTGCTCGAGATGGGCAAGTACAATGAAGAGCTCTCCAAGGCTGGCGTCCTGCTCGCCCTCGATGGCCTCCATCCCAGCTCCAAAGGCGCACGCGTCAAATTCTCCGGCAAGTCTCGTACCGTGGTCGACGGTCCCTTCACCGAGGCCAAGGAACTCATCGCTGGCTTCTCGATCCTGCAGGTCAAGTCCCTCGAAGAGGCCATCGAGTGGGTCAAGCGTGCACCCAACTGCAATCCGGTGGGCGACTCCGAAGTCGAAATCCGTCAGGTCTTTGAGATGGAAGACCTCGCACCCGTCCTGTCCGCAGAGCAGATCCAGCACAAGGTAGCGAAACGGGCTGAGCTGCCGAATCAGACCGCCAATAAATAGCCACTCTTGCATCCACGGATCGAAGCTGGTGTGATCGGTAGCAATGTCCGCTACCGATCCACATCACGCCACACATCGCACCATCGAAGCGGTCTGGCGCATCGAGTCTGCGCGCGTCATCGCCGGCCTCACCCGCCTGACCCGCGACGTCGGCCTCGCCGAAGACCTCGCGCAGGAGGCACTTGTCGCCGCACTCGAACAGTGGCCGCAGTCTGGCGTCCCCGACAATCCCGCGGCATGGCTTACCGCAACCGCCAAACGCCGCGCCATCGATCTGTTCCGCCGGAACGCCGTCGCCGAGCGCAAACACGAAGAGCTCGCCCGCGAACTCGAAGCCCTCGAACAAACCTCGCCCGACCTCGACTCCACTCTCGACAACACCATCAGCGACGACCTTCTCCGCCTCATCTTCATCGCCTGCCATCCCATTCTCCCCACCGAATCCCGCGCAGCCCTCACCCTCCGTCTCCTCGGCGGCCTCACGACCGACGAGATCGCCCGCGCCTTCCTGACCCCCGAACCCACCATCGCCCAGCGCATCGTTCGCGCGAAACGCACCCTCGCCGACAAGCACATCCCCTTCGAGGTCCCCCGCGGCCCCGAGCTCGCCGCCCGGCTCTCCTCAGTCCTCGAAGTCATCTACCTCATCTTCAACGAGGGCTACTCCGCCACCACCGGAGACGACCTCATGCGCCCAATCCTCTGCGAAGATGCGCTCCGCCTCGGCCGCATCCTTGCCGAACTCACTCCCACCGAATCAGAAGTCCACGGCCTGGTCGCCCTCATGGAGATCCAGGCCTCCCGCACCCGCGTCCGCATCACCTCCACTGGCGAACCAGTCTTACTCTTCGATCAAAACCGCACCCAGTGGGATCAGCTCCTTATCCATCGCGGACTAACCGCAATTGAACGCGCTCATAAAGTCAACACCACCCGCGGCCCCTATCTCCTCCAAGCCGAGATCGCCGCCTGCCACGCCCGTGCCCGCACGCCATCCCAAACCGACTGGCATCGCATCGTCAACCTCTACATCGAGCTCGCCCAGCTCAGCCCCTCCCCCGTCATCGAGCTCAACCGTGCCGTAGCAGTCTCCATGGCCTACGGCCCCCATGCCGGCCTCACACTCGTAGACGCCCTCGCTTCTGAACCCTCGCTCGCGCGCTACCATCTTCTCCCCAGCGTCCGCGCCGACCTCCTCTATAAACTAGGCCGCCACCGCGAAGCCCGCGCCGAGTTCGAACGCGCCGCCGCTCTTACCCGCAACACCCGCGAACGCGACCTCCTACTTACTCGCGCCGCATCCTGCAAGACTCACCGAACTAACCCTTAGGAAAAATAACAAACGGCTCATCCGCAGAGATGCCGGCTGATTTCTCGTCGCCGCCACTGGAGAAAGCTCTTGAGGTCGCGGGTCCATCGCTTTTCGAATGTGAAGCGCATGTAGACGTAGGACGTCCGCTTACTCAGCTGCCACGAAGAGACAAGGTACCTGCGGCAGCGTCCGCTGTGCTGCGAGACGTGACCACGATCAACTGCCGCCACGACTCACGCGATTCAATGAGTTGGTTCTTATGGTTTGGGGGCACTACATGTCTCACTAGAGTGCCCAAATAACAAAAGCCCCGTGAGGGGCTAAGTTGTTGAAATTTTGGAGGCGCGGGTCGGGATCGAACCGACGCATAAAGGTTTTGCAGACCTCTCCCTTACCACTTGGGTACCGCGCCTCGGGTGGGCTATGTGATTCTGCCCTGCTGGATTGTAGGAGAAGTGTACCGCAGGCAGGATTCTATTTGGAGCGGGAGACCGGGGTCGAACCGGCGACATCTTCCTTGGCAAGGAAGCACTCTACCACTGAGCTACTCCCGCTCTACAGATTCAAGTATAGCGGCCATGTTCAGTATGGTCAACGCGGTGTCACGTGGTGTCATAACTGCCATTCACTTTTCTGAGTGACATGGGTGGCGAAAACCTGCATCTCATTTGTTGACTGGCGCGGAGTTAGCGAAGGTGCTGGATCGGAATGAGATCAATGAGGCAGACTTTACTACATAACGCGGAACAAATGCAGCATTGGCAAGCGCTACTTGACTCTGCCGGAGAGGGCATATGGGGGCTTGATCTAGAAGGGAATTGTACGTTCGTTAATCGGATGGCAGTGAGTTGTTTCGGCTATGCCAGCGAGGAGTTGCTCGGCAACAATATGCACGAACTCGTGCATCATCACTATCCGGATGGGCGTCATTTTCCGGGCTCCGAGTGCCCCATTTATGACGTTGTGCGGAAAAGTAAAGTTCTGAGGCAGCTAACGGACACGATGTTCCGGAAAGACGGAAGCAGTTTCGTTGCAGAGCTTTCTGCTCAGCCAGTGATTGTAGAAGGATGCGTTGTTGGAGTTGTGGTGACTTTTCGCGAGGTAACCGAGCTGCGACAACAGCAGGAAAATCTGCAGAAAGCGTACGAACTAGCGGAGCAGAAGACGGCCGAGCTGGATGCCGTGATCGAGAGCATGCCGCAGGGGGTCTATATCGCGACGGCTGATGCGAAACTTCGCTGCAATCACGTGGCGAAGATGATGAGCGGTGGCAAGTTTCCTGAGGGCTTGAAGACGCTCGAGACGGCGCTTGCTGGCAAATGGTCGACCGAGACGGTTCGGACTTCGGATCGCTGGATCCGCAGTGTTGCTGCGCCGATTTTTCTGAACGGAAAGATACTTGGTGGCGTAGCCGTGAACACCGATGTGACTCAGGCGCGGCTACAGGACGAGGCGTTGAGGAAGTCGGAGAAGCTGGCAGCGGTGGGACAACTGGCTTCATCGATCGCCCATGAGATCAATAATCCACTGGAGTCAATTACGAACCTGCTGTACCTCATTCGACAATCGGAGTCGATGGAAGACATGCAGCATTACGCGGCACTGGCTCAAGGCGAGTTGTCCAGGGTCACGGAAATTACTTTGCAGACGCTACGGTTCAACCGATACCAGAGCAAGCCAACTGAGGTGGATATGGCTGAACTGCTGCGTACCGTAATGGCCCTCTATACGGGACGTACTTTGGTTCGGAACATTGAGATCGATTTGAAGCTTGCGGCGACTCCACATGTGAAGGTTCTGGAGGGAGAGATCCGCCAGGTAATTAATAACCTCGTGAGGAATGCGCTGGATGCCATGAGTAGCGGAGGGCGGTTGAGGATAAGGTTGCATCCGCAGAGGGATTGGCATAGCTCTGTTGAAGGGGTGCGCTTGACGGTGGCCGATACAGGCGAAGGAATCAAACCGGAGATGCAGGAGCATCTTTTTGAAGCATTTCAGACGACGAAGGAGCTTACGGGAACAGGACTTGGATTGTGGGTGAGCAAGGGGATTGTTGAGAAGCACGGCGGGCGAATCCGGACAAGGACCCGGCTCGGTAACGGGCATGGGACCGTGTTTACTGTTTGGCTACCTGTGGGCGGTGTTATTAGCCAGGCGGCTCAGGTAAATTGATCGCGATTCTGGGACCGACAGTGATGTTGGACCGACGACGGGTGATGTGGGGAGTGACAAGAAGAAGGAGGTCACTGGAATCAGTTTCTGTCAGACGAGTTGCCGTGGCCGTTTGAAAACCTGGCAGCTCACTCAGTACGGGATATCCGCTTAGGCTGGCGGATTCGCTCTTTGTGAGGCTGCTGACCACAAGTGCGGTGTCTCCGTCGTCGAGGGTGACATCAGAAGCGAACTCCTCGTTGTTGAGGACGGGGATGTTATTCAACGAGGCGCCGTTCAAGGCTTCAATTTTGAGGTCGATGTGCATCTTTACAGCGCCTGACTTCTGTACTGTCGGCGTAGCTTTCAGAGTCAGACCGAGATCTTCATACTGAATCTGCGGGATCGTTGCCGTGGTGCCGGCAGAGGAGTTGAGCAAATTGGAGATGGGGACTCCGTTGACGGTTGCATTGGGAGGGATGGAGGAGTTACCGATCCCTGTGGAGTAGGTTGCGGTGGTGATGGGGTAGCGTTCACCGATTCGGAAGGTGGCGGTTTGGCGATCGCCGACTCGAATCTGAACGTCGTTGAGAGCGCGGGTATCGCTGGACGAGAGCGAGAGGTTGAAAGCGGCGAATTGGTTCACGGTAACGCCAGTCGCGGTAAGGCCCCCTCCAAAAAATCCGACGGTGTTGGAGAGAAGAGTGCTTTGGACGAGGCCGGAGGCGATGAGCGCAAGAGCGATGGTAATGTTACTCGCCCCCGCCGGGACGAGGCCTTGAGCGATGGCCTGGTTGACGAGATCTTGATTGGAGCTGACGATATTTTGCGCAGCGGAGTTGACGTTGTAGATACCGGCCTGCTGCGGAAGCTGTGCGCCGATGTTGCGCTGCTTGGTGGTGTCGACGGAGTAGAGCTGAAGGTCGATCAGGACCTCGCTGCCGCCGTCGATGAGATCGGCAAGAGTGAGATTGACATAAGTCAGGGTCTCCTGCGGCGCACGGATAACGAGGGTGCCAGAGCTCTTTCCGACGGTGACTTGTTTGATATCGAAGATGTTTTTTATAAGGGTACCGAAGCTATCCATCTCCTCGTTGGTCATGCCGGGGATATAGATCGTCTCTTGCAGCTGACGCTCGAGACGTTGGCGGTTCTCTGGGGTATCTTTGGCGATGAAAACGGTCTTGGCATCCATCGGCACCGCGAAGAGGTGGGTGATGTCGAGAAGAACGGGGACGGCTTGCTGATAGGACGATTCGTCAAGATTAAAGCGCAGATCGTCTTTCGGAACGGACTCATCGAACGTCGGACTGATGCCGTAGCTGGAAAGTACCTGGCGGATAACATCCTGCTCATCGGAATGCAGGTGGAAGCTCTTCTGGCCGGGATTGGGCCCAAGGGTGACAGGACCCGTGATGGCTGGATCTTCGCGAATCCAGGGCTCGATCTCCGGGTGGAAGGCCCTGGGCAGCTCTCCGTTATCGACTCGAGGGCCCACGATACCATTCTCAGGGTCGAGGAGGCGTGCTTCGGCCAGGAGGGTCTCGGCCTTTTCATGTTGCCCGAGGAGGCGCGCTTTACCGGCTTGCTGGATGAGTTCGGTGACGTGTCGCTCGTGGGTGAGGCTTAGCGCCAGGGCGTAGTCGCGGTTGGACGAGTTAAGTTCGACGGCTCTGCGAAACTTCAGCTCGGCGCCTGTGAGATCGTTGTGATCCAGTAGACGTGCGCCGGACAGGTAGGCGTCTTCGGCAGCCCGAGGATTCTGTTTTGGGGAAGCCTCGGAGGTGGCGTTGGCGTTTGGCCCTGGATTTGTCTGGGCGACGGCGGCAATCGAGACAGTCCCGACGACGAGCGCGACCGTGAATTTTGCAATGGTGAAGGCGCGGGGTTGAAAGGCGGGTTTCATCGACTGCTGATTAGACGGAGCCAGGAAGCTAACGGGCGCTGGCAATATTCTGAATGTGAGGGCGCTCGCTTCTGGGTGGGCGGCGCATGCCGTTGCGGATCTGCGCAGTGTCCATGTCAAGCTCAGCGAGGGTGCGGCTGAGGGTATTGCGGTGCATGCCGAGCTCGTCGGCTGCCTTGCATTGGTTACCCTTATGGTGCGCCAGTACTTCGAGGATGTAGCGCTTCTTGAACTGTCGAACGGCCTCCGAGTAAGGGATGCCGGCGTTGTGCATCTGCATGATCAAGCCGTCCATTTCGCGCTTCAAGGTTATTCCTCGCTGGCGGCTCCTTTGTGGAACCACTCTCTCATTGTGCCTCTACCGCAACGGTTTGATCCAATAGGGCGCGTTGTGCTTGAGCTGCTCGGCGCCGTCCAGAATCCTATGCTGAAGGTCGTAAGGTACAACGAAGGATACCGCATGTGCCCCCGCAAGGAAATAGGAAGATAGTTGAGAATTTTCAATCCATGTGGAATGAGGGATGAAGGCTGCGATCGCCATGAGGATGGCTACTCCGAGGAGGCAACCACGGCCGAAGCCGAAGACGGCGCCAAGGATTCGGTCGAAGAAACCTAGCCCGATAGCGTGAGCGGTTCGGTTGAGGGCTTTGCCGAGTAGCGCGCTGAGCACCATGACTCCGATGACGAGGAGGAGAAAGGAGACGATCTCCGCTATTGCGGGTGTGGTGATGAAATGTTCAAGGTACACGGTGAGGCGGCCGTAGTTCCAACTGGCGATCAAAATACCGACGATCAGGCCGCCCAAAGAGAAGAGCTCCAGAATGATGCCGCGCATGAAGGCGACGATGGTAGAGTAGGCCAGAATTGCGATCAGGAGGCAGTCGAAGAGATTCATTCGCCCTATAGGTTGGTGCGGCCGGTGAGCGAGCGATAGGCCTCGAGGTATTTCTCGCTGGTCCGGAGTACTACCTCATGCGGTAACGCTGGCGCGGGCGCCTGCTTGTTCCAGTGGATTGATTCGAGATAGTCTCGGACGAATTGTTTGTCGAAAGAAGGCTGCGGGCCGCCGGGGTTGTAGGAATCGGCTGGCCAATAGCGCGACGAGTCGGGAGTCAGTACCTCGTCTGCAAGAACTATCTGATCGTTTCCCGATTCATCGGCGACGAGACCGAATTCGAATTTAGTGTCGGCGAGGATCAGCCCTTTGCTGGCTGCATGCTCTGATGCTTTTTCATAGATCCGGAGTGTGAGGGTGCGTAGCGCATCGGCGTGGCTTTCGCCGATGGTCTTCTCGACTGTTTCGTAGGAGATGTTTTCATCGTGTCCGCCGGTGTTGATCTTTGCGGCGGGGGTGAAGATGGGCTCGGGCAAGCGGTCTGACTCGCGAAGACCCGCAGGGAGTTTGATTCCGCAGACCGAACCGGTTTGCTGATAGTCCTTCCACCCGGATCCGGAGAGGTAGCCACGAACGACGCACTCGACGGGAAACATCTTGGCTCGTTTGACGAGCATGCTGCGGCCTTCGAGTTGGTCGAGAAACGGTTCGAGTTCCGGAGGGAAGTGCGCCGTGTCGGCCGTGAGTAGGTGGTTTGGGACGATCGGTTTGAGGAGATCAAACCAGAACAGCGAGAGCCGAGTGAGGATCTTTCCCTTGAAAGGAATGCCACTGCCAAGGACATGATCGAACGCAGATATGCGGTCGCTAGCGACGAAGAGGAGTTGGTCGGCGGAGAGGGCGTAGATGTCGCGGACCTTACCGCGTGCGGTGAGAGGGAGTGATCCAAGGTGGGTCTCTAATATGATTGCTGGCATTGGTTCGACGGTACCACCTTTTGAAATTTGCGATCAGGCTGGAATCGCCAGTAACAGCCTAGGACAAAGGGAAAAGCTTGTCGACAGTTCGTGCGGACTCTGATGACCAACCCGGACAGCGGCCAAGGACTGTTTTCGTTGAAGGAAAGGGTATGGCAATGGCTGCGCTTGAGTTGCACTCGCCGTCGTTGAACGGAATGACTCGGACTTTGTGCCGGAGAAACGGGGCGATGGGTGGCCGATAGGAGACGATAAGATCAGCTCCCGTTCTGCCGCCGCCCGTGTTGCCCCACGGTTTGACTTCATAAAAAAGATTGTCACCGACGGGCACTGTCTTGTAAGAGTAAGGATCGAAGAGCTCGGTAAGCGGAAGAACGATACTCGATGCAAAGACGGGGATTAGCAGGATGGTGGCGCTGAGCGTGGTGAGCCATTTTGGAGACAGTCGCGAGAAGAAAAGAACCAGGAACTCATAGGCTGCAACGGCCAACCAGAATATAAAGACGTTCAGCCGATCGGAGATGGTTCCCCATCTGGTGGCAGCGAAGAACGACTGTAGAAGAACCAGTGAGATGGACACCATAAGGATGCCAAATCTGAGACGCGGGGGCCCACCGTTCCAGAAAATTCGCAACAGAAGCATTGCTACCGTCAGCAGAACAAGGACGGCAGTTGTGAGCGCTAAGTGCATGCCACTTTAGATTAGCTGTTTTCTGCTGACGAGCGGAGAGAGCTTATGGATTTCTGTCACTTTGCCAGAACGGATTCGGTACCACAGGACAGAAAATAACGATACTCAAAAAAATGCTGGAGCGAGTGGTGAACCGCTCCAGCTGCGCAAAGGGTTTGACGATTTCACGTGTCGAGGCATCAGGCGACAGCGCGGCGGTTGTCTGTGGAGTCGCGGCGGTTTAGGTTGACGCTGACAATCTTTGAGACACCGGGCTCCTGCATGGTGACGCCATAGATGACGTCGGCCTGGGACATAGTGCGTTTGCTGTGCGTGATGACGACGAACTGAGTGGTCGCGCTCATGTCGTGGATGAGTTTTGCGAAGCGGCCTACGTTGGTTTCGTCGAGTGGTGCATCGACTTCGTCGAGGATGCAGAAGGGGGCGGGCTGGAACTGGAAGATTCCGACGAGGAGGGATAGAGCGGTGAGTGCTTTTTCTCCTCCGGAAAGCAGGAGGATGTTTTGGAGCTTTTTACCTGGGGGGGAGGCTACTATGTCGATGCCGCTCTCGTTGGAGTTTTCGGCATCAGTGAGCTTCATGAGGGCCTGACCGCCGCCAAAGAGCTTGGTGAAGGTGACGGAGAAGTTCTCGTTGATGACCTTGAAGGCCTCATCGAATTTGAGACGAGAGACGTCGTCGATCTCCTTGATGGAGGCTTGCGTATTCTCAATGGAATCGAGCAGATCTTTGCGTTGGGTTTCGAGGAAGCTGTGGCGCGTGACTGTTTCGTTGTACTCATCGAGGGCCATCATGTTGACCGGACCCATGGCTTCAAGTTTTTGCTTGAGGGCGCGGGATTCTTCTTCCTGGGTGTGGAGGTCGTCGCCTTCGATGCGGGTGATGGTCTGGTCTTCACGGAGCGTGATGGCTTCCGCGCCAAGATCGTTGAGGCAGGTGGCGTCGATGTGCTCGATGTCGGAGGCGAGCTTTGCGGCGCGGGCAGTGAGGGCTGCACGCTGCTCGCGGAGAGCTTCGGTCTCGTGGCGAAGAATGCGCAGACGACCGTCGAGGTCGGCCATGGAAGCGCGGAGAGCGTGGGCCTCTTCCGTGAGGCGTGTGCCTTGAGCTACGGCATTGGCGCGAACCTCTGAGAGTTCGGCGTGCTGAACCGTGAGGGCGGCGGTTTCTTCTTCGCGGCGGAGCTTCTCTGCACCTGCAGATGAGATCTGCTGATCGAGTTGCTGGATACGCTGGTTTTGACCGTTGTAGAGGCGCGTCGTCTGTTCGAAGTTTGCGGCTGCGTTGCGGCGACGCTCTTCCAATCCAGCGAGTGCGGCGGAAGCGGCTGCTGCGCCTTGTTGAAGCTCTTCGCGTCGGGCGCGGAGCTCTTCGAGTTGCTCTTGAAGGGCGACTAGGCTGGTCTCCAAGGTGCTGCGCTCGTTTTCGAAGGCTGCTGCCTCCTGCTGGCGACGAGCGATCAAGTCCGCTTTCTGATTGCGGGCATCCCGATTGCGTTCGTTGGTGAGGGCCCAGTCCTGCAGGCGGCGCTCGATGCGAGCGACCTCCGACTCCATTTGCCGGAGAGCCGCTCCGGAGTTTGCAGACTCGCGTTCGGCGTCGCGACGTTCGTGGGTTTTGCCTTCAATCGTTGCGTTGAGGGCCGCTATCTGGTGCTGCAATTCGATGGTACTACGGTCGGTCTGGGCCAGATCTTGCTCGGCCTTTTCCAACTTTTGCTGCACCTCTGCGAGTTCGCGTTTGAGCGCGAGCGGCCCCTGGGTGCGGGGGCGTCCGCTGGTGACGGTGACGTTGTGAAAGGTCTCGCCGCTAGGAGACAGGAAGAATGCCTGTGGGTTCGAGAGGGCAAGCGAGCGGGCGGTGTAGGAGTCCGGGGCTACGAAACCCTCACGGAGCTTGGGCAGAATAACCTCGAGGGATTTGCCGAAGCCGTCGAGGACGCGGACACACTCTTTGAGAGGAACGACTCCTTCGATCCCCTCAATGTTGGTTTGGGCGACGCTTTGCATGCCTTCGGCAAATGCGAAGTTGGCCTGGGAGTCATTGGGATGTACGAGGAAGGTGGCACGGCCGGTGACGTCGGTCTGCAGGAGATGCATGCCTGCGTTCGCGGCGTCCCACGATTTGACCACGACGTAGTTGAGCTCGTCGCGGAGGAATTCGTCGACAACGTTTTCGTACTTGCCGTCTACTTCGAGGAAGTCCGCGAGGGTGCCGACGGCGGCCATGCCATCGGCATTCTGCTTGTAGGCGTCGGTCTTGAAGAGGTTACGAACGGTGTCGGTCGAATAGCTGTGTTCGCGGATGAGAGCTTCGAGAGAGGTGCGGCGGCCTGTCAGGGTCGCGACTTCGCCGCGGAGCTGGTCGCCACGACGTTTGGACTGAGATTCTTCGTTGCGATTGGCCTCTACCTGAAGGCGGAGTTCGGCTATCTCAGCTTCAAGACGCTTGAGGCGCTCGGTGACGGACTCGAAGGACAACTTGACCTGGCCACGCTGGAGGCCGAGAGTCTCGAGTTCCTGTTTGGCGATCTCGGACTCGGAGAGAAGACGCTCGGCTTCACGGTCGAGTCCAGCGAGCGCTGCTGCTGCTTGCGCCTCTTCGTTGCGAGTCTGGGCGATGCGTTGGACGAGTTGCATGGTGGAGCGGCGATTTTGTTCAGCTTGTTGCTCGGCTGAGGCGACGCTGCGGACGGCCTCATGTGCCTGCGCCTGGTGGCTTTGGGCGGCCTCTCTTGATTCGGTGGACTCAGCCGTGGCGTTGTTTAGGAAGCTTCGATGCTCTTCGAGCTCGGCGGAGAGGCTTGCGAGCTGTTCGCGGGCCTGAGCGAGATCGTCGGCTCCAGTTGCCAGGCGGTTCGTGAGTTCGGCGATGCGGTCGGCGTTTGAGGCGGTGCGGGCTGTGATGCGTTCGAGTTCGACCGCGGACTGATTGGCCTGCGCTCCGGCCTCGCGGATCTGCTGGTCAAGGCTATAGCCTGAGTCGACGCCCTCAGTGTGTTCGGCGTCCATCGCTTCGACGGTAGTGGATTGAGCGTCGATCTGGGTGGCGAGGGCAGTGATCTTCTCGGTGGTGGCCGCCTGCTCGATGTCCAACTGCGCCATACGGCTGGCGAGGACGACGCGGAGGCGTGTGCGGAGTTCGTCACGAAGGGCACCGTAACGCTCAGCCTTTGCGGCCTGGCGTTTGAGGGTCGTCATCTGACGGGTGACCTCATCGAAGATGTCGTTTACGCGAGCGAGGTTCTGGCGGGCGGATTCGAGTCGCAGCTCGGCGAGACGTTTTTTTGTCTTGAAGCGCGTGATGCCTGCGGCTTCTTCGATGATGGATCGGCGATCGTGCGGCTTGGCGGAGAGGAGCTGTCCGATGCGCTCCTGGCCGATGATGGCATAGGACTCGCCACCGAGGCCGGTGCCCATGAAGATGTCCTGAATGTCGCGCAGGCGACAGATCTTGCCGTTGAGAAGGTATTCGCTGTCGCCTGAGCGGAAGAGGCGGCGGGTTATGGTGAGTTCGCCGGCGCGGACGGGAGCGCGGCCGAATTTGCGGCGACGAATCTTGAGTACAACATTGTTTGGGTTGGCGAGTTCTGCCGCATCTGCCTCGGTTGGTGGTTGAAGGATTTGGGGGCCCTTGGCCTCGCCCTCGACGACGGTGCCGGGTTGGGCTTCGGCGACCGCTTCCTCGGTTTCTTCGGCGCGCTGCTGGCGGAGAGAGGTCTCATCCCAGTCGGTGGGGAGGTTTTCGTCGATGACGATTTCAGGGTCTTCCTGGAGGCTGGCTCCGTCGTAGACCTCGGGGTCGACGAGGGTGAGCGAGACCTCGGCCATGCCGGTGGGCTTGCGGTCTCGGGTGCCCGCAAAGATGACGTCCTCCATCTTGATGCCGCGGAGGCTCTTGGCGGACTGTTCGCCCAGAACCCAGGTGATGGCGTCGGAGATGTTGGATTTGCCGCACCCGTTGGGGCCGACAATGGCGGCAATGCCTTCGCCGGAGAGCTGAACTTCGGTGCGATCACAGAAGGATTTGAAGCCGAGGATCTGGACTTTTTTGAGCTTGAGCAAGTGCACCTCTGTGGGGAGGACCGTTGAGTTTTTGAGAAACTCGCCCCTGTCGATAGGACTGATTCAACTGTAGCTGCGGTTGAGTACGGAATCAACGGGTACAACACTACCTGTTGTGGATAAGAAGGACAAAACACCATAAATGGGCAGGTTGAGCAGGAGGGCACAAGAATGGGGAGAACAAATCCTCGAATCCAATTGTAGTGTTGATGGGATGGTACCGCGGGATTTGCGCGAGATCTTAACGCGGCATAAATGCAAGTAATGGGGGCAGCGCTTAGGTTCGCGGGTGTAACAAAAGCGACGCTCAAACAAGGAGATTTATGGCATACGACGCACCCAAGAAGGCAGCGGAACATCACGAGCACGCGGCAAAAGCTCACGATGCGGCAGCTGAGCACCATGCGAAGGGCGACCCTGAGGCGGCCCAGGAGCATGCAGTTAAGGCGCATGCTCATTCGACCGAAGCTCATCAGAAGTCAGTCGTACATCAGTAGCTCATTCTGGCAAAACAGACACCCTGGCTGACGCGAGTTGGTCAGGGGTCTCTATTCCAGTTGGGGGTAGCTTGTGTTAGGTCCCACGTTGCGGTTGTTCGTGTATAACACTTTTATTGCTCCTAAAGGTTGAAGTCGGCTTGCGTTTCGAACAACGTCGTTTCTATAATCCGCATCATCATCCCGAGATGCCACGAACACTTCAACCGCCTGGCCGAAGGGTTAGGCGCAGCGAGGGTAACTCCGAAGCACCTGGGATCGGTCTGTGCTTCGTTTTGTATCCGAGTGACCCCGGAAGCATCGGTGACACATTTGAAAGAAAGATTTATTGAGGAGTGTGGAATGAAGAAGGTAGTCGTTGCGTCTCTCCTGGCGGTCGCCAGCATGGCAAGTGTTGCGGGACCCCTTATGGCACAAACCCAGGTCAACCTTGGTTCTAACGCGCAGGCCACGAGCGGCGGCATACAGATGTCCCCCGCCGAATACAAGGCCTATAACGATGCAATCAGCCAGACGACTCCGCAGACGAAGGCTCCTGCGCTTGAGCAATATCTGACGGCTTATCCCCAGTCTTCGGTGAAGGGGTCGGTACTGGAGCAGTTGATGCTGTCCTATGCCGCGTTCGATCCGGCTAAGACGCTCGATGCGGCAGACCGGCTGTTGCAGGTCGATCCCAATAACCTGCGAGCGCTGACCTTCGAGGTTTACTTCCGCAAGCAGCAGGCAGATCAGACGACCGATGCGACGGCGAAGCAGGCAGCGTTGGACAAAGCTGCTGAGTTTGCCCAGAAGGGGCTCGGGGTTACCACTAAGCCAGCGGATATGAGTGATGCGGACTTCGCTAAGGTAAAGGACGCGGCCACCCCGGTGTTCGATGGCGCGATTGCGGCGGCTGCCTTAAACAAAAAGGACACAGCGACCGCAATCACGGACTATAAAGCTGAATTGACCAGTGTTCCGGTTGCGCAAACGCAAACTCCCGGCCCTTTGCTGCAGGACACTTTTATTCTGGGCCAGGCCTACTATCAATCAACTCCGCCGGATTATGTGAACTGCACCTGGTACGCCACACGGGCTGCAGCGTTTGCTCCTGAGCCTTACAAAAGCCAGATGCTACCGCTAGCGAAGTTCTGCTACAAGAAATACCACGGTGGCGACGATGGCTACGATGCAGTTACTGCTGCAGTGCAGACGAATCTGGTTCCACCGGCTGACTTCAAGATCAAGCCTGCGCCTTCACCGTCTGACATTGTCGCCGGAGTTATTTCGAGCACTCCGGACCTGTCGACACTGGCGATCAGCGACAAGGAGTTCATCCTTGCCAATGGCAAGCCTGAAGACGCTGCGAAGGTCTGGGACACAATGAAGGGCAAGTCGGTCCAATTCCCGGATTCGACGGTGATTGCTGTCTCCGATACCGCACTTCAGGTTGCCGTTTCTGATGATGCGGTGCAGTCGAAGACGGCCGACTTTACCTTCCAGTTGGCTGCGCCTTTGAAGACGCCGCCCGCTGTTGGAGCGAAGGTCACCGTGAGTGGTACCTACGCTTCGTTCACACCTAGCCCCATTCAGATCACGATGAGCGATGGAGCCATAGTGGAGCCGAAGAAGACTCCGGCGAAAGCGCCTGTACATCATACTGCTCCCCATCACTAGATTGCTGTAGATTCACAAAAAGGGCAGCCCATGTGGGCTGCCCTTTTTTGTGTTTGACAAAGATTTAGATTCATCCGGTTCGCGATGCACTGCGGGCCTCTTAGCGAAGATACGGGTGGAGGTTTTCCGGCTGGAGCGCCGCGTGGGTTATCGCTTTTCGATGGGTGTGTAAGGCGCGGGGTAGGACGGCCCGGTATAGTCTGCGCGCGGTCGTATGAGGCGGTTGTCGTCGTGTTGTTCGATGACGTGGGCTGCCCATCCAGAGATTCGGCTGATGGCGAAGATGGGGGTGAAGAGATCGATGTCGATACCGAGAGTGGTATAGGTCGAGGCTGAGTAGAAGTCGACGTTGGCGTTGAGCTTTTTCTCTTGCTTCACGAAGCGCTCGATCTTCTGCGATAGATCGAACCACTTGGTGTTGCCAGCGGCTTTGCCCAGTTCTTCGGACATGCGGCGGAGGTGAGTGGCACGTGGATCTTCGGTGTGGTAGACGCGGTGGCCGAAGCCGGAGATCTTCTTCTTGTCTGCGAACATTTGTTTGACGTACTCGACGGGGTCGGCACCGGCTTTGTCAATGGCATAGAGTAGGCGCATGGTGGCCTCATTGGCTCCCCCGTGAAGGGGACCTTTGAGAGCGCCGATGGCACCGGTGATGGCGGAGTGGATGTCGGCGAGCGTGGCTGCGATGACGCGCGCAGCGAAGGTGCTGGCGTTCAGCTCGTGGTCGGCATGGAGAATGAGCGCAATGTCGAAGGCGCGTGTGGCGGTCTTGGATGGCTTTTCGCCGTTTAGCATCCAGAGGAAGTTGGCGGCGTGGGTGAGAGACTTGTCGGCCTCTATGATGGATTTGCCTTTGCGAATGCGGTCAAAGAGGGCAACGATCATCGGGATCTGGGCCGTGAGGCGATAGGATTTGCGGACGTTGGCATCGTGGCTGCAGTCTGCTTCGTCGGCGTCGTAGATGCTCAGGAGAGAGACCGCGGTGCGGAGGACTTGCATGGGCGCGGCGGCGGTGGGAACGCTGCGGAGGAGTTCAATGATCTTTGGATTAAGTTCGCGGGCGGCGGAAAGATGCTTGGTGAAGTCCGCAAGCTCGGCGGCAGTGGGGAGCCTGCCGAACCAGAGGAGGTAGGTGCACTCCTCGAAGGTGGATAGCTGAGCGAGTTCATGGATATCGATTCCGCGGTAGGAGAGAACGCCGGCGTCGCCGTCGATCCAGCAGATGGAGGACGTGGTGGCGACGATGCCTTCCAGGCCCTTTGGTGCGACAGCGGTAGACATAAGGTGCTTCTCCAGTAGCGAATTCGATGCAGGAACAAACTTAGTACATCTGGTTATAGCGCAGCGGAGAAACGGTTGTCACGAACGGTTGGCCGAATATCGGTGTTGTTGTGCGACTAAGGTGATGGGAGCTCTGCGAAGAAACGGTTGGGAGAGAACGGAGACAAGTCGGTGGAAGATGCTTCGCCGACGATAAGTTGCGCCATAACATTTGCTGTGGCCGGGGCCAGGAGGATTCCATTGCGATAGTGGCCGGTGGCGATGAAATGATTTGGTTGACCCGGGACGGCGCCGAGAACAGGAAGACCGTCGGGAGTTGCGGGGCGAAGGCCGGACCAGGCTTCGAGTTGGTGAGCCTCGGCGATGACGGGAAGAAGAGTGATGGCAAGTGAGCGAAGGCGATCGATGTCAGAGGGGTGGACGATCTTGTCAAAGCCGATATCTTCGACGGTTGCACCGATGATGGCGTGGCCCGCAGCGGGGCCTGCGGTGCGAGGGACGATATAAACGTCCGGCGTGCGGACGACAAAGTGCATGGGAAGAGACGGAGGCAAGACGACCGAAAACATCTGCCCTTTCTTTGGTGTGACCGGAATGTTGAGCAGGTGCGAGGAGGCGGCCGCCCAGGCTCCGGCGCAGTTGATGAACTGTGCTGCATGCATCGTGCCGCTAGGAGTTGTGATTTCGACCGTGTTGCCTATCGAGCGAGTTGAGAGGACAGGAGTGTGTGGTCGGAGGTCGATGGTGGTGGCGTGGACGGCGGCGAGAAGTGCCGAGGCGAGTTGACGGGGGTCGAGGCTGTGCTCGTCGAGAAGGATAAATCGATGTTCTCTCGGAGTGAGCGCGGGCAAGAGATGGGTCAGATCTTTGGTGGTCAGTTCGGAGCTTGCAGTGGCGGTGTGGAGCGGAACGGACTGTAGGGTGGTGTGGGTCTGGAAGGGGACGTGGCGGCCGGAGAGAGTGCGGACGCGGTTGAGGAAGTCGGGATAGAGCGACAAGCTGAGGGTGGCCAGAGGCAGGAGTTGGGGTGGGTTGTCGGGATCGTGGGCCGCCAGCATGCCCGCGGCCGCAGAGGAAGATTCGCTGAGTGGCTCGCCTTGATCAAACACGGTGACGCGGTAGCCGCGGTGGTGGAGTTCAAGAGCGAGGGAGAGGCCGATGATGCCGGCTCCAGCGATGCAAACGTCAGGGTGCTGCATGGAATTAGTTTAGTTGGCTTAAGGGAGAGGTTATAGTTTGGATGTGTCTGTTTTACGCGGCTGATCGGTTTGTGACGTTCGGCCTCGCGATGGGTCAAATGAAGAGAAGCATCAGGAGAGAGTGATGAGCGAAGAGTACGTGGAACAGAGGTCGATCTCGGGAGCACTGCTTGGAGTGGTGGCGGCCGCGTTGCTGGCTGCATTGGGTGGTCTGGTGTGGTGCTATGGTCTGCAGAATCATCTTGCTGCTGCGGAACAGAAGATTGTGGCCGCTGATCAGAAAAATGCGGAACTGACGGAGAAGTTGGAGGCAACGAACGCACGGCTGCGAGCGACCAGCGAGACTCTGGGACAGAGCGTTGGCGTGGCCCAGAAGCAGATCGAGTTGCGGACACAAAGCATCATTGCCCAGCAAAAGATTGCGACTGCGAAGCTTGAAGAGGAGGCGGCAAAAAACTCCAAGCAGATTGGGGCGGTGTCGACCGACGTTGCCAGCGTGAAGACGGACGTAGGCGGCGTGAAGACCGACGTTGCAACGACGAAGTCTGACCTCGAGGCTACCAAGACCCAGTTGAATCGGGTGGTCGGCGACGCCGGCGTGATGAGCGGATTGATTGCGACGAACCATGACGAACTGGAGATCCTGAAGCACAAGGGGGACCGGAACTATCTGGAGTTCACGCTGCAGAAGGGTGCCAAGCCAACCCTTTTGTCGACGATCAAGCTGCAGTTGAAGAAGGCGGACGAGAAGCATTCGCGCTACACCCTGGAGGTGAGCTCGGACGACCGAACGATCGAGAAGAAGGACAAGGGGTTGGATGAGCCGGTGCAGTTTTATAACGGCAAAGATCCCGTGCTGTATGAACTGGTGGTCAATGTGATCGAGAAAAACAAGGTGTCGGGATATCTGTCGACGCCGAAGAATGCGACGACGCGGGCGACAGCGACCCAATAACGACGGGCTATTTCAAACGCAGAAAGGGGGACGCTTATCGCGTCCCCCTTTCCGTTTGCCTTGGTTGGATTACTTTTTGGTTGCCTTTTTTGCTGCCTTCTTCGCTGGTGCTTTTTTTGCGGCTTTCTTCGTTGCCATGTGCCTATTCTCCCTAGTGATTAGACATTGACTCTACTGCTAGCTGCATTGCAGCTAACGAAGGTATAGATTTACGAAATTTCACTGTCAAGCAAAAAATGCAAGGAAGGCAATTCTTTTTTACGCGGAGGAACGTCGGACGATGGCGCTTCACACTCGAGGGCGATCTTTTTGGGGATCAATGCAGTGATGAGCGATTGCAAAAAGAGTTGAATTTGAAATCGAGTACGACCTTTGTGGGATCGGCCCTCAGAGCTATCGACAAGGGAATCAAAAAACCTTGAGATCGAAATTCATGAGCGTGAGAAGTGAAAAGAAAGAGCAGGCGAGTTTTCTCATGAATGCCTGGATGGGCGAAAAGGCGCACTACGGGGAGAGATATGTATCGCTTGCATTGATGGGTCGATATGCATGTGCTGCCAGATGTTGTAATGACCGCGTTTGTGTCAGTCGAGTGTGAATACGAGGCGTGTTGGATAAGGGGTGCCGTGGTTTCTGTTGGAGATTCAAGACGCTGGTAAGACGTTGGGTGGTGTGCGATGGAAGTATTGGAGTAGAGTTTTGATCGAGGTATTTCGATCGATGAAGGATGTTGTGATTGTTGCAGCGGTGCGAACACCGGTGGGTAAGTTTCAAGGAGCGTTCGCGGAGATTTCAGCGGTAGAGCTTGGCGCGATTGCGGTCCGCGAGGCTGTAAAGCGGGCTGGAATTGATGCTTCGAGTGTGGATGAGTGTCTGATGGGTTGCGTTCTGCCCGCGGGGTTGGGACAGAACCCGGCGCGGCAAGCGGCTTTGAAGGGCGGACTGCCGGATACGGTTTCGGCGATGACCATCAATATGGTTTGCGGTTCGGGACTGAAGGCGGTGGCGTTGGCGGCGCAGGCGATCATGGCCGGCGATGCGGAGATCGTGGTGGCGGGTGGCATGGAGTCGATGTCAAACGCGCCTTATCTGCTGCCACAGGGGAGGAGAGGATTCCGGATGGGTGACTCCGTCGTGGTGGACTCCATGGTGAAGGACGGGTTGTGGTGCGCGTGTGAGGACTATCACATGGGGATCACCGGGGAGAACGTCGCAGAGAAGCATTCGATTACGCGCGAGGAGCAGGATGCATATGCCTTGGCCTCGCACCGGAAGGCGAGTGCCGCGTGGAAGGAGGGACGGTTCGATGCAGAGGTGGTGCATGTGAATGTTCCGGGGAAGAAGGGCGCAGTTACCGTGGTGTCGCGGGATGAGAGTGTACGGGACGATGCGTCGATGGAGGCGCTCGCCGCTTTGAAGCCGGCGTTCAAGAAGGATGGGACGGTGACCGCGGGAAATGCTCCAGGAGTAAACGATGCGGCAGCCGCGGTGGTGGTGATGTCGGCGGAGCGTGCGAAGGAACTGGGTTTGAAACCGATGGTGAGGATCAAGGCGCAGGCTACCAGTGGCGTGGCGCCGAAGTGGGTGATGCTCGCTCCGGTGACCGGTGTGCAGCTGGTTTTGAAGCGTGCAGGATGGGAGAAGGGCAACGTGGACCTGTATGAGTTGAATGAAGCGTTCAGCGTGCAGGCGTTGGGAGTGATGAAAGAACTGGGACTCGATGCTTCGAGGGTGAATGTGAATGGTGGTGCGGTGGCGATTGGGCACCCAATTGGGGCTAGTGGGGCGCGGGTACTGGTGACACTGATCCACGAGATGATGCGGCGGGATGTGAAGAAAGGGGTTGCGGCGCTTTGTCTGGGCGGAGGGAACTCGGTGGCGTTGGCGGTGGAACGCTAGGCACTGGTGAGCGTTTCAGGCTTGCGAGCATCCAACGTGTGTATGAGCGAGAATACCGAGCGGTTTACCGGACGAGTTAAGGACTACGAACGATATCGGCTGCGCTATCCAAAGGAGATCGTCGAAATTCTGGTGGCGCGGTGCGGGCTGCGGCTTGATCACTTGGTGGCCGATGTTGGCGCGGGAACCGGGATGTTGGCGGAGTTGTTCCTGGAGCATGGGAATGCGGTGATTGCCATCGAGCCGAACGACGAAATGCGTGAGGCTTGTGAAAGGCTCGCATCGGCGTGGCCGGGACTGATGGTAAAGAAAGCTACGGCCGAGGATACCGGGCTCGAAGACGGCTCGGTGGATTTTCTTGCGGTAGGAAGGGCGTTTCACTGGTTCAATGTTGCCAAGGCTGCGAAGGAGTTCCGGCGGATTCTGCGGGCCGGGGGATGGGTAGTTATCGCGAGCAATAGCAGGGTCCGAGAAGATTCTCCAATGTCATTGGCGTATGAGGATCTGCTGCGGGAGCATGGGACGGACTACGAGGCGAATCAGGAGAGATATGAAAGTATCGGTCGGGTGACGCAGTTCTTTGCGGGCGGTGAGTTGTTTCGGGAAGAGATTTATGGGGAGCAAAGGCTGACGTTGGAGGAACTGGTGGGGCAAACGCAGTCTTTGTCGGTTACCCCGGAGCCGGGGCATGCGAAGTATGAGGGGATGCAGGAGGCGCTGCGGGCGTTTTTCGCGAAGCGGCAGGTGGATGGAATCGTTGGGATGAAGACCGTTTGCCGAGTGGCTTGCGGACGGTTTGCAAGTTAAGAGTGGGTTTGATTTCGCCTCTAACTGGCGGTGCGTCTATTAGCGGTGGATTTGGAGGAAGATCGATGCGTAGATTTTTATCTGGCTTGACTCTATTTGGGGTTGCGTGTGTTTGTTGCGTGCCGATAGTTGCGCAGCAGGATAGGCCAAGAGCATTCGATGCAATTCGCAGCAGCGATTCGTATCGGCAAGCGGTGTTAGCGGTTTATCAGGACTATGAGAGCAGTCTTTCTACACACTGCGCGAAGATCGAAATCAATATGAATACGAGTCAGCCGAAGGTGTATGGATCGATTGAAACCGACGCGAACGGCAATATCGTGAATGCACATTGGAAGGAGATAACCGAAGGAGTCGCTTGTGGAGAGAAGCGATTGTATGTGGCATCTGTGACGATTCAGAACGGGAAGTCGTCGGTGTACGGATTGTTTCCCGGTCAGTCGGCTGCTGCTGCCGCGCTTCAGCACGACGCTGTTCAGTATGCGGGCGCTGGCGCGGGGGCGGCGGGAACATGCCAGGTGGATGTTCTTGAGACATCTTTACCGAATGAGGAGCCGAGTAGTCCGAAGATACCGTGGGACGAGAAGTGGACAGTGCGGGCCTGCGGCAAACGATCGGTAGTGACGATGCACTTTGTCCCGGATGCTACCAGCACGACGATCAATGTAAATCCGAAGGAGACTGTGGTGCTGCCCTGAAGTAAGCTGTGTTCTTTTGATTGAGATGGTTAGCATTCAATGACATTGAGGGCGAGACCGGCGAGCGAAGTCTCTTTGTAACGGGATTGCATGTCGAGACCGGTCTGGTACATGGTGGCGATGACCTGGTCGAGAGAGAGTTTGTGATCGCCGGTTTCGTGCATGGCCATGCGGCAGGCGTTGATGGCTTTGACGGCGCCCATACCATTGCGTTCGATGCAAGGGATCTGTACAAGGCCGCCGATGGGGTCGCAGGTCATGCCGAGGTTGTGTTCCATCGCGATCTCCGCGGCGTGCTCGACCTGGGCGTTGGTGCCGTTAAGGGCAGCGACGAGACCTCCGGCGGCCATACTGCAGGCTACGCCGACTTCGCCCTGGCAGCCCACTTCGGCTCCGGAGATGCTAGCGTTTTCCTTGTACAAGATGCCAACGGCAGCTGCGGTTAGGAAGTAGCGAAGGATGCCTTCTTCTTTTTCCGCTTCGGTGCCTTCAATGAAGCGCAAGTAGTAATTTCCGATGGCGGGAATCACGCCTGCGGCTCCGTTGGTGGGAGCGGTCACCACTTTGCCGCCGGCTGCATTTTCTTCGTTCACAGCCATTGCGTAGACCGTGACCCAGTCAATCGGTGCAAGAGGGTCTTTGGAGCCGATGGTATTAAGACGCTCGGCAAGACGATGAGCGCGACGCCGGACGTTGAGGCCACCGGGCAGGATGCCTTCGGCGGCGATGCCTCGCTCAGTGCATTGCTGCATTGTTCGCCAAAGGGTGATTATGCTGGCGCGGATATGGTCTTCTGCCGAATCAAGCTTTGATGAAACTGGACTTGGCTGGGGGCGGGTGATGGAGTTCGTCGGGTCGTTTAGCAGCGCGACCTCATTGGCGAGCAGAAGATCGGCGATTGTAAGGTTGTGCTGTTTCGCGGTGGCGAGAAGGTCTGCTGCACTGCGGAAGGGATACGGAACGATGCGAGTGCTGGGGTCCGATTCTGCTGTTCGCTCGGCCTCAGAGACGATGAAGCCTCCGCCAATGGAGTAGAAGACCTCGCCTGCTAATCGTGCATCGGCCTCGTCTAAGGCCGTAAAGCGCATGCCGTTAGGATGCGAGATGACATTCGGGTCGGGATACATCCGGTTGCGGCGGAAGAGGAGATTAGCGGCTTCGGTGAAGGGAATGGCCTTGGTGCCGTTGAGCGGGAGAGAACCGGTGGAGCGGATTGTGGCGATCTTAGCTTCGACGGTTGCGGGATCGACGGTGTCGGGCGCTTCTCCAAGTAGCCCAAGGAGGATAGCTCGATCGGTTCCGTGGCCGACGCCGGTGAGGGCAAGAGAGCCGTAGAGTTCGACGGTGACCGACGCGGTGCGCGTAAGGAGTCCAGCAGATTCAAGTTGGCGCGAGAATCGAAGAGCCGCTCGCATAGGGCCGACGGTGTGAGAGCTGGACGGTCCGATGCCGATTTTGAAGAGTTCAAAGAGACTGGTGTTCACGACGTAGTCACGACTGAATTCATTGTAAGGGCAGCGATGTTGCTTATGTGTTTAAGCGGAATAGAGTGAATCTTAAACGTGACGAATGATCTGATCTCGAATCAAGTGGCGCGATAGTGTCTACTCCTTTTATCTCTGCCGCAATGCTATACTCGGCGAAAATACTCTGCGACAAGGATTTACAGGCTCAAAGAATGCTTTTCACGGCTCGCAGTGCTGCAGTGTATGGAATCGACGCGCACATCATCGATGTCGAAGTTGACTTTTCCCAAATCAAATTAGATCAGGAGCAGTTCCACACGGTGGGGCTCCCCGATGCGGCGGTGCGGGAGAGTCGTGACCGGGTGCGATCTGCTATCAAGAACTCCGGATTCGAACTTCCTCCGACGCGGATCACAATTAACCTTGCTCCCGCAGACCTAAAGAAAGAGGGGTCGGGATTTGACCTGCCGATTGCGATCGGGATATTAGGAGCTTACGGTTCACTGCACATCAAGGATTTGAGCGACTATCTGCTTGTGGGGGAGTTGGGACTGGATGGCGGCTTGCGCGCGGTGCAAGGGATGCTGCCGATTGCGGTAGCCGCGCGCGCGAAAGGTATTTCGAATCTCATTATTCCGGCGAGTAACGCTCGGGAGGCGGCGGTAGTCGAAGGTGTCAATGTTTACCCAGTAAAGTCTCTGCTCGAGGTTAGGGAACTTCTGAATTCAGCCGCGATGGGTGGAATCACTGCGGTCCCGCTGAAGGTCGAAACCACCGATTTGCTGAACGAGATGCAGCACTTTCCATTCGACTTCAAAGATGTGCGCGGACAGCAAGTGGCGAAGCGCGCACTCGAGGTCGCCGCAGCGGGTGGACACAATATCCTGATGATTGGGCCACCGGGCTCGGGTAAGACGATGCTCGCCAAGCGGCTGCCGTCGATTCTGGCACCGCTCAGATTCGAAGAGGCGCTCGAAACAACGAAGATTCATTCGGTTGCGGGCGTTTTGGACTCTGAGCAAGGGTTGGTGGCCCATCGACCGTTTCGCTCTCCGCATCACACAATCTCCGATGCAGGCTTGATTGGCGGCGGAATGATGCCGCGGCCAGGCGAAGTATCACTGGCCCACAATGGGCTACTGTTTTTGGATGAGCTGCCAGAATTTCCGCGCAATGTTCTGGAAGTGATGCGTCAGCCGTTGGAGGATGGTCATGTCACGATCGCGCGGGCGGCGATGAGCCTGAGCTTCCCGGCCAGATTCATGCTCGCGGCGGCGATGAATCCGTGTCCCTGTGGATATTTCAATGACAAATCGCGGGAGTGTATGTGTACACCACCGATGATCCAGCGTTATGTCTCGAAGGTTTCGGGGCCTTTGCTTGATCGAATCGATATCCATATAGAGGTTCCCGCGGTGCAATATAAGGAGTTGCGGGGGGGGGCAGCGGCTGAAGGTTCGGAACAGATTCGAGCACGGGTTCTGGCCGCCAGAGAGCGACAGCACTCGCGATTCGGGCAAGCGGCTGAGCGGACGAAGGGGTCGGCAAAGGCCGCTTCCCGCCAGATATTTTCAAACTCCCAAATGAACACTCAGCAGATACGCACCTATTGCGAACTGTCCTCTGATGCCGAACGGCTGTTGGAGCGGGCGATGCAGCAGCAAGGATTGAGCGCCCGGGCGCATGATCGTATCTTGAAGGTAGCAAGGACGATAGCTGATCTTGGGAACGAACAGGACATTGCGGTCAAGCACATTGCAGAGGCGATTCAGTACCGTACTTTAGACCGTAGCTATTGGTCATAGCACGGTAGATCCAATGATTCGCGTCGCCTTCTTCGACTCAGAGTAAAGGTATTCCGTTTCTGGAAGATATTTATTCGCGGGTTCCCGAAAAAAGTATTGACCTTATACGTCGAACAGTTTACTTTCCTTGAAGTCGCAGTTTGCTATGGTTCGTCAGAGATTTTGAAGTGCGAATCGAGTGATCAGCGATAATGACACGGTTTGCCAGGTTCTGGCAGGCTTCTTGTTTCACACCATGGGCGCGGCGAGCGCTGAATCCTACGGAAGAGACAGATTCGGCTTGGAACATTAACATGGCTAGCTCAGCAGTTTGGGCTGGGAGATGCAATATGTCAGATATCAAGAAACTTGAGATTTCTGACGAATTGCAGAGTCCCCGAAGAGACTCTTTGCGTCTAATGTATGAGGCTTAATCACGGCAGCAGTCTTGAAGATTAGTTGCCAAATTTGAATGATTTCGGGCGAGTTAGCGCTAATAAGACGCTTCCGCTTCGGAAATTGAAAGGGAGAAACTATGCGCTCGGATCTTATTTTTGGAGCTCTCACGCACGTGAACAACCGCTACGAGCTTTGTCAGCTGGCGTCGAAGGCGACGCGGAAGCTGCATAAGCCGAACACTCGTTTGCAAGACACCACCAACGAAGTTCTCGATCGCTTCAAAGATACCATCCCAATGGATGAATCTGGCGAGTCTGTCGTAGAAAAGGTACAATTACAAGAGCGCCGCGCAGCTTAACGCGCGGCTGTTTCACTTCGGCAGCTTTCGATCCAAAACCTCTAATCCCCTCTTTCACCCATCTGCAGTTCAATCACATCAAAAAAACGTTTGGCCTTCCGCACGACCCCCCGTCAAGCAGAATCCCGCCTCAGTTCCAAACAATCCCTCCTAAAATTCAAATTTCCAGGTAAACATGACTATTTCTGAGTTAAAAGAACACAATATCGCGGAGCTGGGTAAACTGGCACGCGGTCTCGACATTGCCGGAACCAGCGGCCTTCGCAAGCAGGACCTTATCTTCAAGATTCTGCAGGCGCAGAGTGAAAAAGAAGGACACATCTTTGCTGAAGGTGTGCTCGAGATTCTGCCTGATGGGTACGGCTTCCTTCGCTCTCCCGACTACAACTACCTGCCTGGTCCCGATGATATTTATGTTTCTCCTTCTCAGATCCGTAAGTTTGACCTGAAGACTGGTGACACGATCAGTGGAAATGTCCGTCCTCCGCATGAGGGCGAGAAGTATTTTGCGCTGGTGAAGATCGAGGCGATCAACTTTGAATCGCCCGAAGAGACGCGCAACAAGATTTTGTTCGACAACCTGACCCCCCTGTACGCGCAGGAGCGGGTGAAGATGGAGACCGTTCGCGAGCACATCTCAGGCCGTGTGATGGATCTGTTGACTCCTGTTGGTAAGGGGCAGCGTGGGTTGATTGTGGCGCCGCCGCGTACCGGTAAGACGATGTTGCTGCAGTCGATTGCGAACAGCATTACCGCGAACCACCCTGAAGTCGTGCTGATCGTGTTGCTGATCGACGAGCGACCGGAAGAAGTCACCGACATGCAGCGGTCAGTGAAGGGTGAGGTGATTTCGTCGACCTTTGATGAGCCAGCGGCGCGACACGTACAGGTTGCTGAGATGGTGATTGAGAAAGCCAAGCGCCTGGTGGAGCACAAGCGCGATGTGGTGATTCTGCTGGACTCGATCACTCGTCTGGCCCGTGCTTACAACACGATTGTTCCGCCTTCTGGCAAGGTGCTCTCAGGCGGTGTGGATTCGAATGCGCTGCAGAGACCGAAGCGCTTCTTCGGTGCAGCTCGCAATATCGAAGAGGGTGGTTCGCTTACGATTATCGCGACTGCGCTGGTCGATACCGGCTCGCGGATGGATGAAGTCATCTTCGAAGAGTTCAAGGGAACCGGCAACATGGAAGTGATTCTGGATCGCAAGCTGGTGGATAAGCGAGTGTTCCCGGCGATCGACATTCAGCGTTCCGGTACGCGTAAGGAAGAGTTGCTGATTCCGAAAGAGGATCTGCAGCGAACCTGGATTCTGCGGAAGGTGCTCAATCCTTTGTCGCCGGTTGAGGCGATGGAGTTGTTGACCGACAAGCTGGCGAAGACGCGGAACAATCAGGAGTTTCTGCACAACATGAGTTCGATTTAGTTTTTCGAACGTTGGCGATAACAAAGCGCAGCTCTTCAGGAGCTGCGCTTTTTCTTTTGCGGATTGCCGCGTTTTCGGAGTTAGTAGCCGTTGGCTATGAGGTACTCCTCGGTCAATTGGAATCTATCTGGTGAATGCTGGCGCTCTGCGTATTTGCCGAGGACGTCTACCTCGATATTGAGGGGGGAGCCGGGGGTGAGGGTGTGGAGACTGGTGGCGGCGTAGGTGTGGGGGATGATGGCGACCTCGACCTCGGTGCCCTCGATCGACGCTACGGTGAGGCTGATGCCCTCGATGGTGATGGAGCCCTGCGGCACGACGTAGCGGGTGAGGACGTCGGGTAGCTGGATGCGGAGGCGCCAGTCGGTTTCGGGTTGGTCCGGGGTGATGGCGGAGAGTGAGAGCAGCGTGGCGGTGCCGTCGACATGGCCCTGGACGACGTGGCCACCGAGCGGCGAGCCGGCCGGCGTGGGAAGCTCGAGGTTGACGACGGCGTCGGGGCGCAGATGGGTGAGGGTGGTGCGGGCGATGGTCTCGGCGGCGAGGTCGGCGGAGAAGCGCGGGGGGAAGGCGTTGGGTTCGATGCTAAGCGCGGTGAGACAGACACCGTTGACCGCGATGCTGTCGCCTGTGTTGAGGCGCGCGGTGAGCGTGGGCGAGGCGATGGTAATTCGGGTGGCGCCTGCGGTTGGCGTGATGGCCAGAAGCGTGCCGGTGGTCTCGATCAGTCCAGTGAACATGGTTTTAGCTTATCGCTTTCGATGACGGTGCGACTTGAGTGCGCCAAGGGTCGTGGAGGTAGCCAGTGACGCAGGCGTCGGGGCCATAGTTCGCGCGGGTGACGCGATGGAGCGACTCCTCGAACAGATAGGGGGATGCGATGCCCTGGGCGAAGGGGATGGCCTGGTCGCCTAGTTCGGTTTCGGCGTAGATGAGCACGGCCTTGTCGATGAGGTTTTGCTGGATGAAGGCACCGTTGAGGTGGGAGCCGCACTCGAGGAGCAGGCTGAGGATGTTCCGCTCGGCGAGAGTAGCGAGGACAGAAGGGAGGCTAAGATGGCCTCCGTGCTCGGGGATGGTCTCGACCTGGGCGCCGAGGTCGGTGAGGTCGGCGATTTTGGCGCTTGGTGCGGTTTTGCTGCACAAGATCAGCAGGTCTGTGTGGCCCGAGTCTTCGCCGTTGTCGGCTGAGCGTACCAGTTGCGAGGAGAGAGGGATTCTCAGCTGAGAGTCGAGGATGACGCGGAGGAGTGGGCGGCGGCGGGGCAGGTTGTTGGGGCCGAGGAGGCCGCTACGGTCTGTGAGTTGAGGGTCGTCAGCGAGGACTGTGCCGATTCCTGTGAGCACAGCGTCGGCGTCGTGGCGGAGGAGTTGGACCTCGTAGCGTGCGGCGGGGCCAGTCAGCCAGTGGGGCTGGTTGGGGAAGCGCGAGGCGGAGGGAGGAGCGAGCTTGCCGTCCACCGAGAGTGCAGCTTTGAGGGTGACGAAGGGGGTTCGGTGCTGGATGAAATGGGCGAAGGCATCGTTCAGATCGCGAGCCCGCTGCTGCAAGACGCCGACGGTGACCTCGATGCCTGCGACGCGAAGTTTGGCTAGTCCCTGACCACTGACTTGCGGGTTCGGGTCCTGGGTTGCGGCGACGCAGCGGCGAATTCCAGCGGCGATGAGCGCGTCGGCGCAGGGGCCGGTGCGGCCGTGGTGGCTGCAGGGTTCGAGGGTGACGTAGGCCGTGGCTCCGATGGTGGAGAAGCCGCGTTGTGCGGCTTGCTTGAGGGCGACGATCTCCGCGTGATCGCGGTTGGCGTAGAGGTGCGCGCCTTCGCCGATGACTTTTGGGGTGCCTCCGCTGGGCGGGGTCTGAGTGAGGACGCAGCCTACCTGTGGATTCGGCGAGGCGAGAGCTGTGGTCTCGGCTGCGAGCTTGAGGGCTCGCTTCATAAACGCCTGATCCTGCTCGGCACGGGTTAGTTGCGATTGTTCCATTCGGTCTTCGACTTGTTTCGGATCTGAGACTCTTTGCTGATCCGGCGGGGGTGTACCCCCCGGTTGCCTTCGTGTAAATGCCTTATTTTTGTTACATTTACGAGAGGGATCTCTCTATAAAATCGTCTATTCAAAGGACTTACGTCTAAATTCGTCTTTCCAAAAGAGTTAGCTCATTAATCGAGGAAGGGGCTCCGAAGATCGGAACCCCTCTGTCATTTATAGAACAAGTATAACGGATTGGGCATAACTCATACGCCACGTGAATCTCCTTGTCTGGCGTGGGTTTTGATGTGTATGGGGCTTGACACGATTTCGAGCGTCCATGGAATGCTGAAAGACCCATCGACGAAGCGTCTAGCTCGATGAAACTGGAAGTGGCGATTCGCGGCCACTCACTCGGGCGGCTAAATAGTTGAATGAGTCAGTTTTACGTCGTCTAGGCTACAATCCTCGAACTTGAAAAAGCGTTTTGTCACGTAGTTGAAGATGAAGGCTGTTGCGCGAGGCTTGTCGGTCTGCGATCGCAGCCCGAGTGAGTTTTTGTGGGGGCCCTGATGGAGGGTTCTCTTCTTATCAACGAAGAAAGATCAAAAGACCAGCATTCTATGCGGAAGAAAAGGGATAGTCGGCTATGTCGTTGAGGAAGAGTAAGTATCTCGCAGTCGTTTTTTGTCTGGGTGCATTGAGCGTTTTCAGCGTGGGGTCATGGGGTCAGGCGGTTCCAGCAGAGCATGCGGATGAGGCTCGGGTGGACCGGTTGCTGAAGCAGATGACGCTGGAAGAGAAGATGGACCTGATTCGCGGTGGGCTTGAGGATCCTTCTGTTTATCAGGGGCAGGCTGGATATCTGCCCGGAGTTCCGAGACTGCATGTGCCTTCGCTGCGCATGGCCGATGGACCGCCGGGATTGTTGACGCGGGTTCCGGGGCAGGCCGAGACGGCGACGATGGGGGTTGCCGCTACATTCAGCACGAAGGACGCCGAGGCGAATGGTGTGGTGATTGGCCGCGAGGCGCGGTCGCTTGGCATCGATGTAGTGTTGCAGCCGTTTGTAAATATCGATCGCGATATTACATTTGCCCGCGCTTACAACACGTTTGGTGAAGACCCGTTTTTGACGGGTGTGATGGGTGCTGCCGAGATTCGAGGGGCGCAGGGCCAAGGCGTGATGGCGCAGACGAAACACTATGTGGGATATGACTCGAACTCGTACAACGTCTTCATCGACCAGCAAACTTTGCACGAGGTTTATGCTGCGCCGTTTGCAGAGGCGATAAAGGCAGGCACCTCGTCCGTGATGTGCTCCTATAACCGCATCAATGGGCCGTTTGCGTGCGGCAACAGCGATACGTTGAAGACGATCCTGAAGGATGAGATGGGGTTCAAGGGGTTTGTGACCTCCGATTGGGGCGGAGTGCACAGCGTCCTGTTTCTCAACGAAGGGCTGGATATGGAGATGCCCGGTGCTGCAGAGGCGGATAGTCCATTCAAGGCGTTCATCAACAACTATTTTGTGACTGCTCCGCCGGAGCCACCTTCGAATAAGCCGGTGGATATGGATGAGCTCACCGGCATTCTTGGTGGCCCCATTCCGGAGGAGCCACAGGGAGCCGGGATGGATATGGGCGCGTTCCCGCGCGATAACGACAAGACGACGATGCGGGAGGCGCTGAAGAACGGCACCGTGACGGAGGCGACGATTACGGCTGCGGCGCGGCGAGTGCTGTATGAGATCGATCGCTTTGGATATCTGGATGGCAAGCAGAAGCATGGTGTGACGCCGCAGGCCATCGAAGAGAACGCTGCTGTGATTCGGAAGACGGCGGAGGATGCGGCGGTGCTGTTGAAGAATGAGCATGCGCTTCCGCTGAAGAATGATGATCTGCAGTCGCTAGCGCTGATTGGGCCGGGAGCTTTGCAGATTGCGGCGATTGGTACGTTTGGCGAGCGGAGTCCTGGGTTAACCGACAGGCAGATTGGTCCGTTGGATGCGTTGAAGAAGGGCGCTCCATCGGCCAACATCTCGTTTGCGGTGGACGACGATATGACGGGCGTGCCTGTGCCGGCATCGGCGTTTTCGCACGATGGAACGCCGGGGCTGCTGCGTACGGAGAGTTCGGCCAGAGAGACGGTCGATGCTCAGCTGGACTTTACGCACAGCAATGGCAAGTCGCTTCCTGCTGATGGCACGGTGACGTGGAAGGGAACGCTGACGGTGCCGAGCGAAGGGGAGTACTGGCTCTATCTGCAGGCGCTGGGTGCGCGGGGCAGGCTGCTGATCGATGGGAAGCGCATCGGGCAGACGGGTGCGGCGAAGGGAACGGTGCATGGCGATATCCAATACGCTACGCAGGACAATGGTTTCCCGACTGTTGATGGGCTGGATAATGTGCGGCGTGCGGTGCGTCTGACTGCGGGGCCGCATTCGATCACGGTGATGGCGAGCGGCGATACTTCGAAGGCGCCGGAGCAGATTCGGTTGAACTGGATGACGCCGGAGCAGCGGGAGAGCAACCACAAGGCGGCCATCGATGCGGCGAAGAAGGCGCATACGGCGGTGGTGTTTGTGTGGACGCGAGGCAAGCCGGACTTTGCGTTGCCGGGAGAGCAGGACAGGCTCGTGGATGAGGTTGCGGCTGTGAACCCGAACACAATTGTGGTGATGAATGTGAGCCAGCCTGTCGCGATGCCGTGGTTGGGTAAGGTGAAGGGCGTGGTGCAGATGTGGTGGACGGGCGATGAAGGCGGATGGGCTACAGCGGATGTTCTGCTGGGGAAGGTCAATCCGGCGGGACGGTTGCCGTTTACCTGGGCGAAGCAGTTGACCGATTATGCTGCGAATGACCCGGCGCATCCGGAGCGGTCGGCGAAGGGTGTGGATGGGAAGACGACTTACTCGGAAGGTGTGGATGTCGGGTATCGGTGGTTCGATAAAGAGAAGATCGAGCCACTGTTTCCGTTTGGATTCGGGCTCTCGTATACGACGTTTGAGTACTCGGACCTGAAGGTAGCGAAGGCTTCGGATCACGGACTGGATGTTTCGGTGCGGGTGAAGAATACCGGGAGCGTGGCGGGTGATGAGGTGCCGCAGGTTTATCTCGATGCTCCGGCGAAGCAGCTTCAGGGAGTGCAGTTTGCGCCGAAGACGCTGGCTGCGTTTGATCGCGTGACGCTGGCGGCGGGGGAGAGCAAGGACGTGAAGATGCATGTGTCTCCGCGCGCGCTGGAGTACTGGTCGGTGGCGGAGAAGAAGTGGGTGCGGTCGGATGCGAGACGAGTGCGGGTGGGCTCGTCGTCGCGTGATCTGAAGCTGACTGCTGAGAAATAGCGGCTGTGGGCGTTAGGGCCTGTTCGGTAAGGACAATTGTGTGTCCCGCCGGACGGGCCCACTGCGCGTGGGGCGGTCACTTCGTGACTTGTCTACCTTTTGGTGGGCGATTGCGCTTTAGTCTATGAGGGAGTCTACGAAGCTGCCGCTGTCGAAGGGGATGATGTCTTCGAGCTTTTCGCCGATGCCGGCGTAGATGACGGGGAGCTTGAGTTCGGTGGCGATGGCTAAGACTATCCCGCCTTTGGCGGTGCCGTCCAGCTTGGTGAGGACGATGCCGGTGACGTGGGCGGCTTCGGTGAAGAGGCGGGCCTGGGTGAGGCCGTTCTGGCCGGTGGTGGCGTCCATGACGAGGAGGGTCTGGTGTGGTGCGCCGGGTATCAGCTTTTCTGCTGTGCGGCGCATCTTGTCGAGCTCCTTCATGAGGTCGGTCTTGGTGTGGAGGCGGCCGGCAGTGTCGACGATAAGGATCTGGGTGTTGCGGGCCTTGGCGGCGGCGCAGGCGTCGTAGAGCGCGGCTGAGGGGTCGCCACCTTGCTTGGTTTTGATGATCTGAACGTCGGAGCGCTGGGCCCAGACTTCTAATTGCTCAATCGCGGCGGCGCGGAAGGTGTCGGCGGCGCAGAGGAGAACGGTGCGGCCCTGCGCGGTGAAGTGGGCCGCGAGCTTGCCGGTGGTGGTGGTTTTGCCGGTGCCGTTGACCCCGACCATCATGATGACCTCGGGCGGCGTGGCTGGGTGCGTGATGGGACGGGCTACGTTATCGAGGACTTGCTTGAGTTCGGCCTTGAGGAGACGCTTGAGGTCGTCGCCGCCCTGGATGCCGACGCGGAGGGCGCGCTGGCGCAGGTTTTCCATGACGAGCGCGGTGGTGGGGGCGCCGAGGTCGGCGGCGAGCAGGATGGGCTCCAGACCGACGAGGGTCGTCTCGTCGACTTCGCGGGTGAGCGCGATGACGGAGCTGATGGACTCGGAGAAGCTCTCGCGGGTGCGGGTGACCGCCTGCTTCATGCGGTCGAAGAAGCCGCGTTTCGGCTCCTCCGGCTCTACGGCGGCCACGTTGGTGGGCTGGTCGGGTTGCTGCTCGGGTTTGTCGCGTTTGCCGAAGAGGGAAAAGGCCATGCTGTAGTTAGTTTAGCAATCTCGGGCCGATGAGGCGTGGAGGTCAACGCGCAGGCTGTTTGAGGCTTCATGCGTTGACTTTATGGCGGCTCGGCTTATCTGGAAGGATTATGACGACTTGATTGAGTTCTGGTAGACGCGGAGGCGGACGGTGCTGGCTTGAAGCAGCGGTGCTTCGATCTGGTGTGCGTGCCCGTGGTCGAGCAGGTCGCCGAGGATGGTTTCAACTTCGACGGGTGCACCTTTGCGCAGATCGCGGTACATGGACGAGGTGAACTTTGAGTCTTTCTGCGCAATTACTCTGCGGACAATTTCCAAGGCTGCCTGCGAGGTCGGGAAGCCGCAGGCTTTAGCGATCGCGGCGCACTCGTCCACGGCCAGGAGGGCGGTCTGTTCGCCGTCGGAGAGCGCGTTGATTTCGCCAATGGGACCGCCGAGCAGACAAGTGATGAGACCGAAGGATGCGATAGTTACCCACTTGTCCCACATGGCCTGAATGATGTTAGTGGCGAGTTCTGTCTCGAAACCGGCGTTGCGCAGGGTTTCGTCGAGAGCACGAATGCGCGGGGTGATCTCTCCGCTGCGTTCACCGTAAATAATCTTGTCCAGCGGGTTGAGCTGCACGACGCGGCCTTGTTCGTCGAGATCCGTGGAGACAATGCAGACTCCGCCGAGGATTGCCTGCTCGCTGAAGCTATACGCGAGTGTGTGTATGTGGCGCATGCCGTTGAGTACGGGATAGATCATTGTCTCGGGACCAACCGCTGGCGTCATGTCTTTGATCGCCTGATCAAGAGCCTGGGCTTTGACGCTGAGGAAGATGAAGTCGTACGGGCTGGTGATCTCGCTGCTTGTGATGGTCTGCGGCTTGAGCGTGAGGTCGCCGTGGGGACTTAGGATGCGTAGGCCGTCGCGTTGAAGCTGCGCGGCGCGCGCAGGGCGGACGAGAAAGGTGACATCGCGTCCGGCCTCTGCGAGTCGTGCTCCGTAATAACCGCCCACAGCGCCAGCGCCAACAACGAGAATCTTCATCTTTCTCCTTAGTGCAGCTCAGTTTGGTAGACGTTCTTCGCGGGTTAGATCGCAGTCGGAACGAGCAGGGTCAGTCACGTTCTTTGGATGCAAAGCAGTGCGATTGGATTTACATTCCAACCGCAAATCCTGCAGTTGTCGTGTGGGTCAGTTCGTTGGTGCCGGGGCAGGAGTGGATGAGGGAGTGGGCTGGGCGGATGATGGCCATAGAGAAGGGCGCACGAGAAGGAGGAGATACAGAAAGAGGATCGCGATGAGGACGAGGCCTCCGATGAAGATATGAGGACGAAATCCCATGTACGTCTTGTGCTGCGGAAGGTCAGGTGGGGGGATGTGTCCGTGTTCGTGGTCGTGATTATGCATGCGTACCAGCTTAGGCGTAAAAACGGCTTGATTGCTTGCGCGCGGGAAAAAACCTTCGGACTATTCGTCGCGGCCGGGACGGGTCATCAGTTCGCGGATGGCCTCTTTGGGATTTTTGTTGTGGTGAAGGATGGCGTCCATCTGCTCGGTGATGGGCATCTCGACGGCGTAGCGTGCGGCGAGGCCGAGGGCAGCGGCGGTGCTGCCGACTCCTTCTGCGACCTTGCCATTCAGGCTGGCAATGATTTCGGGAAGCTGACGGCCGCGGCCCAGTTCGATACCGACGGTGCGGTTGCGAGAAAGAGAGCCGGTGCAGGTGAGGATGAGGTCGCCAGCGCCCGACAGGCCGGCGAGGGTTTGACGACGGCCACCGCAGGCTACGGCGAGGCGGGTCATCTCGGCGATGCCGCGCGTGATGAGAGCGGCGGAGGAGTTGTGGCCGAGGTTGAGGCCGTTGGCGACGCCGGCGGCGAGAGCGATGACGTTTTTGAGCGATCCGCCGAGTTCGACGCCCGGGACGTCCTCGTTGGTATAGACGCGCAAGGTGGACGAGGTGAAGTCACGCTGGATGGTCTGTGCGACTCCCGGGACCGTTGAGGCGACGACGACGGCCGTGGGCATGCCGGCGGCAACCTCCTGCGCGAAGGAGGGACCGCTGAGAACGGCGAAGGGGTTGCTGGCGATGGAGGCGACGACCTGCGACATGCGGAGGTAGCTGGTCTCCTCGATGCCTTTGCTGGCACTGAGAATGATCTGGTTCCGCGTGAGCAGCGGGGCGATGTGTGTGAGGACGCCGCGCAGATGTTGCGAAGGCGTGACGCAGAGGAGGATGTCAGCTTCGAAGATTGCGCGCGGGAGATCTGAGGTGATGTGGATATCTACGGGCAGCGTGAAGCCGGGTAGGTAACGAAGGTTTTCGCCGGCTACGCTGAGCTGCTCGGCGAGCGCCTGAGAGTGTGACCAGAGGAGCAGCTCGTGTCCGCCACGACGGGCGAGGGAGAGAGCAAGGGCTGTGCCCCAGGCGCCGGCGCCCAGGATGGCGATGCGGCTCATACTACCGCCTTTTTCTTGCCGAAGCGGTTCTCGGTGCCAGCGACAAGGCGGCGGATGTTTTCGCGGTGTTTGATGATGACGAGAAGAGGAATGAAGAGCATGCCGTCGATGACGATCGGGGATCGGTGGGGGATGAAGTAGAGGCCGAAGAGGGGGAAGCTTGCTGAGCCGATGATCGATGCGAGGGAGACGTAGCGGGTGACCAGGACAACGGCGAGGAAGACGCCGAAGGTGCAGGCGGCTGCCGCGGGACTGAGAGCAAGCATGATGCCGAGGGCGCTGGCGACGCCTTTGCCTCCGCGGAAGCCGAGCCAGATGGGAAAGACGTGCCCGAGAATCGCCGCGACGGCGACGACGATGGCGAGGTCCCAGTCGCCGGGCGCAAGATGCTGGGCGATCTTGACGGCGAGGAAGGACTTGCCCGCGTCGAGAAGAAGAGTGGCGATGCCGAGGCCTTTGGCTCCGCTACGGGCTACGTTGGTGGCGCCGATGTTGCCGCTGCCGGTGGCGCGTATGTCTTCGTTGCGGAAGATTTTTACCAGGAGATAGCCGAAGGGGATGGAGCCAAGAAGATAGGCAAGCGGAATGGAGAGGAGCCAAGGGTTCATTGTCGTCCGAATGAGTCTACCAAGTGCGGCGGGGCGATGGCTTTGGTGGGTTTTCTGCTAGAGGATGTGGTGGCGTATCAGCTCGAGGGCGTGCTGACTTGCCCACAGGCGGATCATCTCGCGGTCACCGCGGAGGGTGAGCTCTTTGACCTGGGTGTTTTGGGCGTCGGCGAGCGCAACGTAGACCAGGCCGATGGGCTTTTCGGCGTCGGGACCGGGAGCGCCGGGACCGGGGCCGGCGATGCATGTGATCGAGATGCCGAGCGAGGCTCCGGTGCGGATGCGGATGCCTTCGGCGAGTGCGCGTGCTACTTCGGGGGAGACGGGGCCTTTGGTTGCGACGAGTTCGGGAGGGACGCCGGCGAAGATGGTCTTGAGCGCGTCGCTGTAGACTACTGCACCGCCGAGGAAATAACGCGAGCTGCCGGGGATCGCGGTGAGGCGCTGAGCGAGGAGACCGCCCGTGCAGCTTTCGGCGGTGGCAAGTGTGAGGTCGCGGAGGCCGAGGTTGAGCAGGACGACCTCTTCGAGGGATTCGCCGTGCGAGGAGAAGACGGAGTCTTCCATCTCGGCTTCTATCTTTTCAGTGAGCTCGTCGACGCGTTGCTTGGCTTCGGCGAGGGTGGGCTTTGCGCAGAGGAAGTGGAGCTGGATCTCGCCTCCGCCGGCGAGGATGGTGGTCTCGACGTCGGGGTATTGGGTGTAGATGGGGGCGGTGCGGGAGTCGACGTGCGACTCGGGAATTAGGGCCATGCGAAGGAGGCGTTTGGCTAGATGGCGAGGAGGCAGGGCAGCGGCGAGGCGTGGCTTGACCTCGGTGTCGAAGAGGGGCCTCAATTCCCGTGGAGGGCCGGGAAGGAGGATGACGATCTTGCGAATGTGCTTGCCGGTGGCGTCGATGATGGTGGTGTCGAGAAGCTGGCCGGGCGCGCTGCCGTTGGGGTTGTTGAGGATGGTGGCCCCGTCGAGCACGTCGGCTTGCTTGGCGTTGTTGGGGGGCATGACCATCTGGCGCGCGGCGAAGCGCTTGTAGAGATCGGTGAGGATGGCGGGGTTGGAGCTGAGCTTGAGATTGAGCGCGGCGGCGGCTGCTTCGCGGGTGAGATCGTCCTCTGTGGGGCCCAGGCCGCCGGAGAAGATGACGATGTCGGCGCGGGCGATGGCGATGGAGGCGGCGCTGGTGAGGTGCGCGAAGTTGTCGCCGACGATGGACTTGAAGGCGACCTGTACGCCAAGGTCGTTGAGGCCGTCGGTGAGGTAGAGGGAGTTGGTGTCCTGACGGAAGGGTGTGAGCATCTCGGAACCGACAGCGATGATTTCAGCGATCATGTGGGATGGTGAGCTTTCTACGCCGTGTGAATGGCTTTTGTGTTGATGATATGCGTTGCGGGACGGTTTCGTAGAAGCTCGGTCGCTTAGAACCTGACTAATGCTCAATAAAGGCGTTTGCTTTGGATGAAGGTGTCTGGGGTTCCGTCGGCTGGATTTACGAAGTGAACGTCGCTGGGATCACGGCGTGGTGTATCGACGGCGAGCACGACGAAGGGCTCTTCGAGAATCTCGGGAGTGCCGTGGATCGTGCCCTGCTTGAAGAAGATGAGTTGCCCGGGGCCGGCCTCGAAGGGCGGAGCTTCGCCGAGGAAAAACGTTGCGCGGCCAGAGAGTACGACGAGATATTCGTCGCAGGTGGCGTGATAGTGCGCTCCAACTGGATGGTAGACACGAAAGACGCGAGAGCTGGCGTGAAGCTCGTCGGTCAGGCGCGTGTCGATCAGCATGGTGCTGGCGCTGTCTGGAAAACTTTTAGCGATCTTCTGAAGATTGAAGACGCCGGTGTTGGCGGAGGAAGCATCGTCCTTCAGCATGAGTACCTCTGTGAATTAGATGATGCAGGCGGCCTGAAGCAGCGAGGATTTAACTTGTTGTGAGGTTGTTCTGCGGCTGGTGTCCGTTGAGTTTTGCCAGCGTGGCCGGGCCTCCCTGGATGGGCAGGAAGATGGAGAAGACCGTGCCGCATTTTGGAGCCAAGTTGCGGGAGCGGACGCGGAGTCTGCCGCCGTGCTTTTCGACCAGTTCGCGGGAGACCCACAGGCCGAGGCCGGTGCCGGTGTCTTTCTTGGTCGTGAAGAAGGGTTCGAAGATGTTGTCGATATGCTCGGGAGCAATGCCGAGGCCCGTGTCGGCAACGGAGATGCGTACGCCGAGCCGCGTGGGATCGCGAGGGTCGGTGGCGGAGTTTGCCTCCAGGCGGATCGTGTCCCCCTTCGAGCAGGCGTCGAGACCGTTGGCGAGGAGATTGGAGAGGACCTGACGAAGCTCTCCCGCGGCACCCAGGACTTCGCGCTCGGTGTTGGTATTGACGAGAAGGGTGACGCCAAGAGTTGTGGCGCGGTTGGCGTAAAAGTCGCTGACTTCACGGACGATGGCGGCAGGACTGAAATGCGCGGCGATCGAGGTTTCGCGGTAGAAGCCGAGTGACTGCCGGGTGATGTGAGCGATGCGGCTAAGCTCATTTTCAGCCTGGAACAGAAGATGGCGAACCTCGTCGAGCTCGTCAGATCGGCGGGCGATGTAGACGAGGTTGGTAAGCCCCTCGAGAGGATTGTTGACCTCGTGTGCGACCGAGGCGGCGAGACGACCGGCGGCGGCAAGCTTTTCGGCACGCATGAGCGCACCCTCGGACATGCGGCGCTCGGTAATGTCGCGGAAGACGAGGACGACGCCAATCATTTTGCCGGCGCTGTCACGGATGGGCGCACCACTATCGTCGATGCAGATTTCGGCGCCGCTCTTGGAGACGAGGAAGGTGTGATTGGCGAGGCCCACCACGGTGCCGAGGCGGCGCACTTTGTCGACCGGATTTTCGACCGCTGCGCGTGTGTCTTCATTGAAGATCGGAAAGACTGTGTGCAGAGAGAGGCCATGGGCTTCGTGTTCTTGCCAACCTGTGAGCTGCTCGGCGATGAGGTTCATGAAGACGATGTTTCCGTCAGTGTCGCAGGCGATGACGGCGTCTCCGATGCTTCGGATGGTGGTGTTCAACCACTGCTCTCGCGCGTAGGATTCGTCGACGCGTTGCTTGATCTCTCTGATCTGCTGATTGAATGCAGAGGTGAGGATGCGGAAGATTCTCCGTGTCTCCCATGCGAGTAGACCAGCGATGAGTGTGACGGCGAGGACGAGGATAATTCGCGCATTCCGGTTGATGAGAATATTTTCGGCAGATCGCTCGGCGCGTCGCCCCGTCACAATGTTCTGAAACTCATCCATCTGAGCGCGCAGAATGTCCATATCCTGCTTGCGTTGGAGGAGATGATGCTCGAGCGTCCCCGGGTCCTGAGGAAAGGCATCGATCTCGTGATAAGCCTCCAGCTCCCATTGCTTATGGCCTTGCTGAAGGTGACGCAATCGTTCGATCAGCTCGGGACGGTGAACAAGTTTGAAGAGGGTATCGAACTCGGGTTCAATCTGTAGATCTGCGGAGTGGAGAGGCTCCAGAAAGACGGGGTTGCGGGTAAGGAGAAATCCGCGCAGCCCAGTCTCCTCATCGAGAATCAATTTAGTGAGCCGGTTTACGTGAAGAAGGACAACGTCCGCGCGGTCGACCGCGCTTGCGCTTTCTTCGACACGTTGCAGACCGTATCCAAGGATCAGAGCGAGAAAGGCAAGTGCTGCAACGGGTAGAGCGAGGAGCCTAAATAAGAGCCTGTTGTAAAGCCGCGATTCCAAAATATTTTCCTCACACGTGAGGCATGCACATCCAGATCAGTTTAGGCGCAATGCGTTCCGGCTGCTTTAGATTTTACGTAATGCACGGGCATTCTGGCGACGGAGATCGGACGCCAGATTGCATAGGACTCAACGATCAAAACAAAATTTTCAGCTTCTGTCGGTTGCATGACATATCTATACGAGGCGCCGGCCTTCAACGTCCAGTGCTACGTGGTAGAGGGCGTCGCGGGTGGCGAGCGCGGCGTTGCCGTCTTCCAGGAAAGCGAGGCCTACGAGGTTGCTGCCGGAGACGACGAGCGTCGCCTGATGATGGCGGTCGATGCGGATGATGCCGCGCTGGCCGTGGAGGCTGGCGGCGACGTAGAGGTTATCGTCCACGTCGAACGCTAACCCCTGGGCACGGCCAAGCCCCTGATAGAAGACGGTCGCATTGCCGTCGCGGTCGATGGCGTGAATGACCTGGTTTGAGGAGGTGGTGGGGCCGGTGACGAAGAGGGTTCCGGCGTCGTTGAAGGCGAGGTGGTAGGCGGCGATGCTGGGTTCGAGCGTCGCGTAGACGAAGATCTCGCCGCTGGTGCCGTCGATGTTCCCGCGGCTGATCTTGAAGATAGTGCCGGACCGGTCCCCGACGTAGAGGTTCCCGTCGCCGTCGAAGGCGATGCCGGTGGCGATACCCATACCCTCGGCGTAGGTGGAGGCGACGCCGTCGGGGGAGACGCGGTAGACGGTGCCCTCAGCACGGGAGCTGGCGTAGAGGTAGCCGTCGGGGCCGAAGGCGATGCCGGTGACGTTCATCACCTCGCGGACGAAGGGACGGATCTGGAAGTCGCGCTGGATTTGGAAGACGGAGACCGGCACGGCCTGGCCACGGGCGCCGGATACGGTGGCGTAGACGTTGCCGTCGGCATCGACCGCCGGGTTGGCGACGGGATGAAGATTCTCCGCCATAGGCACGGCGATCCGCACGTTGAGCGGGTTGCTAGCCTGCCCGCTGCGATGCAGGATCAGGTCGCCGGTGATGGTACCTTCAGGGACGCGGACGGTGGCGCGAGTGGGGCGGCTGAGGAGAAGCGGAGCGGAGATGTCGCCGATGGTCGCTCGTGGAACGAAGGTGCCGCGAGGTTCGAGGTGCGCGCCGTGGACGTCGATCTCTCCGCCGGGCATGGCCGCAAGGGGAGAAACGCGGTCGAGATGCGGCGCTGGTGCGTCGGGCTTGTCGGGCGTCAGAAGGGAACGAAGTGTGGTCATGGGCCTGAAAGTAGCGTAGACGGCTGCGGTGGGGAGCGCAACTCTCGTCTGACGGGAAGGGAGTTAGAAGCGTAGATGGATGAGTTGTGCGACGGCGAGTGCGTAGATGCCAGCGCCTACGTCATCGAGCATGATGCCGGTGCCGCCATGAAGGCGTTCGAGTTGACGGACGGGAGGCGGCTTGAGGATATCGAAGAACCGGAAGAGCAGAAGTGAGAGTGCAGCGTGCTGCCAGTCGACGGGGATGGCGATGAGCGCGATGAGTTGGCCAGCGACCTCATCGATGACAACGTGGCCGGGATCTTCGCGTCCAGACTCGTTTGCGACGATGGTGGCGGCGGGGATGCCGATGAGCGTGGCGAGGATTGCGGCGATCGTGGTGCCGATGGCGAGCGCAGCGGGCGCTGGGTGGAGGAGGTGTGCGGCGGCGTACCAGAGGAGGACTGCAGAGATGCTGCCATAGGTGCCGGGGCCCGGCTTCAATAAACCCGCTCCGAAGAAGGTGCCGATGAGCCACGCCCAGAGGGTCTTTTTTTCTGCGGGGGGATGAATCTGGACGTTGGAGTTCGCCACTAGTTCACGTCGTCGTCGTTCTGGCGATTGTGTTTGTTCGAGCGAGCGAGTTCTTCGAGGAGATCGGGGTCCTGGATGGGCGTGGAGATCTTGTAGTCGCCACTGGCCCATTTTCCGAGGTCGATGCGGCGGCAGCGGTCGGAGCAGAAGGGGAAGTCCTCGCCGGTGGCGAGGACAATGTTGCGGCAAGTGGGGCAGCGCAGGGTCTTGATTTTGGCAGGTGCAGATTTGTTCGACATGACAGAGTTATTTTAACTCTTTCGTCGTAATAACGGCGCATCTCATAGAGTAAGACGCAGGAGAAGCCCGATGTGTAGAACGGTCGATCGGTGTGCAGGCTTGTCCTCGGGCTGGGCAGGGGTTCTTCTCATTGCCAGTCTGCTCTCCAGTGGAACGGCTTCGAGCTTCGCTCAGAGCGCTCCGGCCGCTTCAAATACCACGAAAGAGGACCAGCGAAGTGTCTCGGTGGCGAAGCTCGAACCGTTGCCGGTTGGGTTGACTCTGCCGGTGCGTCTGGGGCGGACGTTACGTGCTGGGAAGACGCGCGTGGGCCTGACGTTTGTTGTGAAGATGACGCAACGAGTTCCAGTGACGAACACGACTTATCTCAATCGCGGTGCCGAGTTGGAGGGGAAGGTTGTCGCATCGGTCGCGGGAGATGGCACGGCCGCGTCGCCAGCGATTTTGTCGATCGAGTTCACCACACTGCGCTATCTAAAGCAGGCGGTTGCGGTGAATACTCGAGCGATCGCCATAGCCAACTTCGTGCAGGTGGGCGAAACGTTTCTGCCCGTCCAGGGTGGGGCGGACCGCGGAAATGCGAGCGAGGCGAGTTGGACTACGACGCAGGTGGGCGGCGATCAGGTAGCCCGGTCGGGCTGGGTGGGTGATGTGGTCGGGCGCGGAGTGCGCACTGTTGGGCACGCGGACTACTTCGGCGTTTACGCCTTGCCAGTAGGATCTTTTCCGCCGCGAGCGATGGGAGTCTTTTCAACGACAGCAACAGGGCTGTATGGCTTTGAGAGCGATACTTCGTTGCGCTCGGTTGGAGGAGTCATCACGTTGACCCGAAGCGGCGGCAAGAGTCTTGAGATGCGCGACGGGGACAATTTGCTGCTCGAAGTCGTTGCTCCGTCGTAGCCTTACGATTTTTTATTCGAGGATGCGGGCGACTACGTCGTAGTCGTGGGACTCGGTGATCTCGGCGCGGTAGAAGGTGCCGGGGACTAGAGTCTCGTGCGGGCCGAAGTCGTTGATGAAGACCTTGCCGTCGATCTCGGGCGCATGGAGCGAGGTACGGCCCTCCCAGAGGAGTTCGGTTTCTTCGGATTCGCCTTCGACGAGGAGGTCGATCTCGCGACCTACCCACTCGGCTTTCGCCTTGGTGCTGATCTTTTGCTGGAGCTTCATCAGTTTGCGGCGGCGAGCCTGAATGGTGCGGTTGGGGACCTTGGTGTCGTCGGCGAGGTTGAACGCCGCGGCACCCTCTTCATCGGAGTAGGTGAAGACGCCGAGCCAGTCGATCTTCGCGGCAGTGATGAATGCTTCGAGCTCTTTGTAGTCGGCTTCGGTTTCGCCAGGGAAGCCCACGATGAAGCTGGTCCGGACGACGATGCCGGGGACGATGCGCCGCGCCTTGGCGATCAGGTCGAGAAAGATCTGCGCGCTGCCGCCGCGTTTCATCGTCTTGAGAACGCTGGCGCTGGCGTGTTGCAGCGGTACGTCGAGATACTTTGAGATGGTGTCGTGCCTGGCCATCGTCTCGAGCAGACGCGTGGTGACCTTGTTGGGATAGGTATAGAGGAAGCGCAGCCAGCGCAGGCCAGGGAGCACGGCGAGCGCGTCGAGCAGCGTGGCGAGGCCGTCGGTGAAGCCAAGGTCTTCGCCGTAGCAGGTGGTGTCCTGGCCGATGAGGGTGATCTCGCGGACGCCTTGCTTGATGAGGTTTTCGGCTTCGGCAATGATCGATGACATGCGGCGTGAGCGGAACTTGCCGCGAAGCTGCGGGATGATGCAGAAGCTGCAGGGGTGATCGCAGCCCTCGGCGATCTTGATGTAGGCCGACGCGCGCGGCGTGGTGAGAATGCGCGGCGTGGCGTCGTTGTAGAGATACTCGGGGAGTGCGGCTGTGGCACCGTCCCATGACTCGCGGGAGAAGCGACCCTGTTGTTGGCGAAGGTCGCCTTCAGGACGGCTGGTGTTGCCGGCGTCGATGCCGACGGGCAAGTGGGCGATGTGGTCGCCGGTGTGGTTCAGCGGCTCGTCACCGTGGGTTGTGCCAGTCTCGGCGAGCGACTGCACGATGCGGAGCTGCGGGGCGATCTCGCGGTCGTGCTCGGGGTCGGCAAGTGGGCGCGAGTGCTGGGAGACGGCGCTGGGTGCCCGGTCGATCAACTGGTGGGAGGCCGATTCGAGGTAGGCGACTTCGCCGTCAGTCTGAGCCATGCCGATGGCGTGGGTGTGGATAGTCGCTTCAGGCGTGCCCTGCGGAAGAATGTTGAAGGGCGAGTTGTTCTGCGCATGACCGCTGGGGGTTAGGCCCGCCGCGGCGAGGATTGCCTCGAGCTCGCCTGTGCCGACGACTGCGTCAACTTCGGGGATGTTCTTCTGGATCTCGTCGCGGTAACGCTCGACTAGGCAGCCGGCGACGACGATGCGTTGCGCTTTTCCGCCATTCTGCTTCTTGTGCTGAACCATCTCGAGGATGGTGTTGACCGACTCCTGTTTGGCCGAGTCGATGAAACTGCAGGTGTTGATGACAATGATCTCCGCGTCTTCTGCCCGAGGCGTCAGCTCGGCTCCATTGTGGTGGAGCATGCCCATCATGACCTCGGAGTCGACGAGGTTTTTTGGGCAGCCGAGCGAGACAAAACCTACTTTTGGACGAGTCCTGGAGGGGATTTCTACGTTCACATCATCGAGAATGGCGGGCGGAGTCACAGACTCCTATTCTATCAATTTTCTGGGGGAAACCCGGCTCAGCCAATCATAAACCCTTGTAATTCAAGCTCTCGAAGAGATCGACCTGGTCGTTTCCGAGCTATCTTTGGGCCGGTGCCGCTTCGGTTGGCTGTTGAGTGGCAGGCAACTCCGGAGGATTTTCATCGACGATCTTGTAGTTGGCGGGTATGGCAAAGACAGACGCCGCGGGCTCGTGGCGTTCTACATTGCTGACGGCAACGAGTTGTTCGCCGGTGCGCGGGTCGTTGTGTTTGATGATCATGTAGATGGAGAGATCGGATGAGTACCAGTACTCATCCACGATGGCGATCTCTTTACCGGTGCCGCTCATGGCCGCGGGAATGATGTGGGTTTTACGGATGCCAGTGAGCGTAAGACCGTCAAGTGGCTGAGTGCCGATGTCCTCTTGTTTGAAGTAGGGATTGTTTGGTGGTGTAAATGCCGGTACCGAGTTGGCAGGAGCGGCTGGCGGCCTGGGCAAGTTTCTTTCACGCGCAAGATGCTCGTAGGGGTTGTAGAAGATGCTGAGACGGCTCGATGGGTCGTATACGAGTGCAGAGAGAAGCTGAGGTTCCCCTTTGAAACTGGCGGGGACGAGTTGGCGACGTTCGTTGTAGATGCGTCCAGAAGAGGCGCGTGCGACATGGGCCGTGGTGGTGCGGGTGTTTACGGTGCCGTCGGGCAGAGTTTCGTGGGAAAGGATATCGACGGTGGCACTGAACGGCGCATTTGGAACGGGCGTGACAAAGATACCCGGGACATTGGTTTCAACGCCGCGATAGTCGCGGGGCATCTGCTGCTGATTCTGCGCGAAGAATAGGGTGGCAAAGAGGAAGGAGAACACAGCAGGGCAGGAACGGAAGCAGCTCATGAGAAACCTCCCGATGACGAAAAGGATAGCGCAAATAGTACGAATGGATAGGTGAATTTTGAGGTAAGTGGCACATTCCTGCAGCTCAGTGATTGATTTGGCCTGTTCTCAATAACTGAGAACAATAGTTCCCGCAAACCCTGGCGGTCTCAACCGGTCGGTGCAACACTGGCTTGCAGTTTACTCGCCGGTGTTTGAAAGCCCAAGGTCTCTCGCGGGCGTTGGTTGAGACGCAGCGCGATCTTGTTGAGATGGGCTTGAGTGTGGACGGACAAGTCGGTCTTCTT
>NZ_JACHEB010000007.1:179356-356772 GCF_014201335.1 Tunturiibacter gelidiferens | reverse complement strand
AGCGATACGCTGCGGACACTCTCTGCCAAGGGGGAGGGCCGGTCGAATCTCTACGGTCGCCGCTTTACAGACCACAGGGTTCTCTTTCACAAACTGCCGCAGGTTTTGAGATTTTTCTAGAACAGGAAGACGCACATGGATGCAACTAGCGAGAACCCAGTGAAGAGGGACGACGGAGTAGCCCTAGAGCTAACGATCGAAGATGCAATTCAACGGCTGGCGGAACAACTCGTCGCAATGGAGATCAAAACTCAACAGCAGGAGGCGGAGATTGAACAGTTGAAGAACGTGCAGCACGCGCAAGGAGAAATGTTGCAAGCAATGGATCTGAAAATCAAACTGCTCACCAGCAAGCCAGCGAGGACGTACGATGCCTAGCCCAACTTCAAGGGACGACCCAATCTTCGATTTGTTCAAATGCCACATGATGCAAATGTTTAAGCAGGCGCTCGCCGTTCACGATGCTCTTGCCGCCGCATATCTCGAACGAACCGGTCTGACATTGCAGCCCGAGACCGAGTACACGGTCGCGGATCTAAACCGGGCGAAGCGAATATTGCGAGCCGCAGGCCGAGATTACTGGCTTGAACGATGATGATTATGGCGCATAATGATTGCAGGCGTTACGACCTCTCCGCGACCCGCCCATTCAGGGCACGCGCGTCTGTAGGAGGTCGTCGCAACAGCGCCAGTCCGAGCCGCTCCAGGCACTCGGGGACAAATCCCAATCGAATTTGTAAGTACAGGAGCGTCTCTCATGACCACGCCAGCTAACAAGGGTGTCCTTGATCCCGAATTGAAATCCGCGCTCGACGCTTTACGCGCCGGGATTGCCGCCGCCGCTCCAGCCAGCAAGCTGGCCCAACTTCAGACTCAGGTCGATTCCCTCGACAGCAAGATGGCCAACCGCCTCTTCGGTGACTCTTCTTTCGGCAACGGCTCGACCCTGCTCAAGACAATTCGTGAGAACGAAGGCATTCAACGAATCTTGAAGGATCGTCGTGGTACCGCAGTGCTGCACCTGAAGGGTTCTGAGTATTCGGAACTCATGGACCGCAAGAGCATCATCAGCTCGACCGTGTCTGGCTCATCGGAAGGTGATGCGCTGAATCCTGTTGGCGTGTCCACGACCGGCGTCTTGCAGATCGACAGAATCGCGGGGATCACGCCGGAAGCGCGGCAGGTGTTGAGGGTTCGCAACGTCTTGTATGCGAGACCGACAACGATGACCGCAGTTGACTTCGTCAAGGTGACCACTCCGCTCTCGCCGGGGTCGCCCGTTCCAGAAGCGTCCGTCAGGCCAGAGAACCAACTGGTCTTCACTTCCTTGAGCGAGAAGGTTCGTTTGATCGCCACGTGGATTCCAGCCACTAAACAAGTGCTCGACGACATGACTGAGCTGATGGGATTCATTCAGTCGAGCCTACCCTACTACATTAATTTGGAAGAGGAGCTTCAACTGTTGGCCGGTGATGATACTGGAGAGAATCTGCACGGGCTTCTGCCACAGGCACAAGCGTTCAATTCGGGTCTGCTCTCTGCCACTCACGGATGGACTTACCTCGACGTCATCGCCACGGCCATTCGCCAGATTAACGCGGCAAAGGAGATTGACCCAACCTTCGTGATCCTCAACACGAATGACTGGTGGACGATTGCGCTGACCAAGGACAGCTTAGGCAGGTACATCCTCGGAAGCCCACAATCACTCACCACGCCGAGAATCTTCGGGCTTGATGTGGTCAGCACGACAACGATTCCGCAGGGAGTTTTCTTAGTCGGCAGTAGCAGCCCGGTCGCCTGTGAGATCCGCGACCGGCAAGAGATGACGGTAGAAATTTCTAGCGAGCACGCAGACTACTTTACCCGTGGGTTGGTCGCAGTGAGAGCTGAGAAACGCCTTGCGCTTGTTACGAAGCGGCCGGCCAGTTTTTGCAGCGGCACGTTCTCAACCTCTCCTGCGTAACGGGGGCGACTTAGCGCGGAGCCTGTATTCATGCGGGTTCCGCGGCATAAGTTTTATCTACAGAAAGTGTAGATAAACCAAAGGCGGCAGAAGTGATTTCTTCACAATCTGAAGAAATCAAACCAAGCGGAGGGAGCAAACGTGGAACACAGAGACTTTCAACTCAGAATTAAATCCATTGATGATCAGGGCACCTTCGTCGGACTCGGCGCTGTCTACAACAACGTGGACCTCGGCAATGACCTGATCGAGCCGGGTGCATTTTCGCGGACGCTAAGTGCTGGGAAGAAATTTCCGGTGCTCTGGCAACATCAAGCCGATAATCCTATCGGCACCTGCACCATTACCGACGTTCGTGATGGGATTCAGGTCGCAGGGATTTTGGAACTCAGTGACCCCACAGCAAGGAAGGCGTTCACCTTCATGAAGGCGGGAGTCGTCAAAGGGCTGAGCATCGGTTACGACACCGTTCAATCCAGCTATGTCGGCGACGTTCGCCATTTGACCGAACTAAAACTGTGGGAGATATCCTGCGTCACGTTCCCGATGAATGAAATGGCTCTGGTCACCGGCGTCAAGTCTCTCAGCGATGCAGACCGAGCCAAACACCTGAAGGCCATCGACGAGCACCGCAAGGCAATCGACCGCCATCAGCAGGGCATCGGGGAGAGCCTGAAGGCTATGTTCGATGGACTCGATGACGGCGACTCTGACACCGACGATCTGGCTCTTCTCGAAGACGAGACCGACGATGACGACAAAGCTTTCTTGGTTGAGCTGCAAAAGCTCGCCGAGCAAGCTGGGGCACTAGCGACAACCTAGAAGCTTCATCCTTGTTATTCGGCTGCTCTCCACGCATCAGGCGGCGCTTCTCGTTCTTCGCACCAAGCGTCTTTCACGGTGCCCTTCCAAGAGACAAACTCCGCGTCAGCCCAAAAGAAAGTCCTGCGGTTGACCTCTTCAAGCAGACTCGTAGAAGTTGGCGTATACAGACGATTCGAAGGTTTATGGGAGAAAAAGACCGTCTCTTGAGGGGAGAGTGGAAGTGTGACCTCGATGTCGGTCTGCATCAAACCGGGCTGCCGAAGCATGGGGGACATCGTATAGGCTTTCGGATTACACATTACCGCCGGTGCATCAGATGTAATGAAACCATCTAAGTCGTTCGTGGTTAAGATTGTCAGAGGCATGATAAATAGGACAGGAGCTACCTCGATTGTGTCGTTGACGAGATAAGCGTGCGAGTTCTTGTTAACTTCTTCTAGTACCTCTGATAATGCAGGGTGGGCTGCTGAACCGAATTGACCCTCAATCTGGCGAATTTGCTCAATGCCGACGGCCCATTGCTTTTGCATATGATCCCCCTGTTTTTTCGATCTACCCATCATGGCAGCGGTAAAAACGCACAACTTGGCTCGTTGAACCGAGGTCAGTTGCTGTCGTCTTCGAATAGCCCTTAGTACACCCTGAAAGTCGTTCTCGATTTTGTCCAAGCTATGCTCGACAGATAGATCACGTGAGCCATCTTTCATCCGTATCGTGTACCTATCGGTTTCTCTGAAAGATTTCTTCGGGGATCTTCTTGTCTTAGTGCTGCGGTCTTTCGAGATACGCCAGATTGCACTGTCTTCGCCCGGTGGAGTGACGGGGTCGACCCACGCAGCGAGATACGACCTTGGAATTGTGTGCTGCTTTTTATGGGTGGACATCGGAATTACATTGTTGAACAAAGTGAAATAGGTGTCTACGACGAAGGTAAGTCGGTGAAGTGTCGGGCTCGCTTTAGACTAAGGACATGATTCCAATTTCCGTCGAGCCGTACGAGATTCAAACGCAACTTGTGATTGATCGAGCAGAGAATGTATTCAGGCAAATAGTTGAACGAACACCTGAAGGTCTGGGAGCGGCAGATAAAGAAACTCTGCTCATGACGTTCAACTCGGTTGTCATAGAACATTTTCGGGCGATCTGCATTCTTTGTCGGTCGCAAATGGCAATTGGAAGCGCTTTCGCCCTGTTTCGTCCTCTCGTTGATGCGGCCTTGAGAGGCGAATGGCTCTATCTATGTGCATCTCCCGAGCAGATGGAGCGATTCATGATGCGAAGCTTTGATCTAGGCAGTATCAAATTTTCGACAATGGCTGGCGACGTTGATCGTGCAGCCGGGATAGGACGTCGAATGGAAGACTTCACGGGCGTTTATAGGCAAATGTGCGACTTTACCCATACCGGTCATGATGCAGTCGTTCGTCGATTGGCCCCGGATGGCGGAATTGAACCGACCTATCCTGAAGAGAAGATCCGCCTTCTTGTAACTCAGGCTGCCAGTGTAGCCTTGCTGCACTTCATTGTTGTTTGTAAAGCGACTGCTCACGATGACGTGGTGCCGAGACTAATGGAGCTGCTTCCGCTGTTAGAAGGTGCCCCGTCCGTATTGTGACTGCGTCTATGTAAACTCCCCCACAGGCGCGGTACCTTGCCCCACAAGCGACCGAAGGCGAACAAACTTTGCCCACGACCAATCCTCGAGAATGCGTACTTGGAAAGCTCTCTGGAATCGGTGACGCTTCTATCAGCGACACAGGAGAGACACCATGACCACTACACTCACAATCGACCAGACCGACGAGATCATCCTTGCCGCAAGCCAGCCCCACGACGGTGCGATTGAAGACTGTGAAGTCTCGGCCACCGATGTGACCTACTTCTTCCAGAATGGCACCTCGGCGAAGGTATGCCGCATAACTGGGGCCGTCACCCGGTTGCCAGAGTGCCCCGTAATCGCGCCACGTTAGCCCACGCGCGACCGGAAGGGCAAAATCTTCACACCACGCTGCGTCATCTCTAGGAAGTCAGCCCAGTCCCTCATCATCTTGGTACGCGGCTCCAAGTAAAGTGCGTGGTTGTAGCTCGCTGACACCGAGTTGCGCGGGGCATGGGCGAGCTGCAATTCGATGTGCTCGTGTTGATAGCCACGCTCATGCAGGATGGTGGACGCCAGACCTCGGAAGCCGTGACCCGTCATGCGGTGTTTGTATCCCATGCGCTCCAACCCCTTGAGGATGGTGTTATTGCTCATGGTCGCGCCTTGGCGATCTCCCGGAAACAAGTACTCGCTATCCCCTGAGATCAGCTTCAGCGACTCCAGCACTTCCATCGTGTGTCTCGCCAACGGAACGATGTGCGGAGTCTTCATCTTCATGCGCTCAGCGGGGATGTCCCAACGCCTCGCCTCGAGATCGAACTCGCTCCACTTCGCCCCGATCAACTCTGAGGTCCGGACGAAGGTCAAGCCCATCAGCTTCAACGCCAGCCGCGTCAACTGCGTCCCGCGATAAACTTCGATGGCCTTGAGCAAGTCCGACAACTCCTTCGCATCGATTCGGGCGAAGTTCACTCTTTGTGATGACTTCAAAATGTCGGCTGGCTTTATATCACTGGCTGGGTTCCGTCTCGCGTATCCGTGCGCGATGGCGTAGCGGAAGATCTGGCCCATCGTTTCGAGAGCACGTTTGGCGAGGTCTCTCGCGCCACGCTGCTGGATTGCCTTGACTACTCTTACTAGCTCCGGGGCCTCGATCATTGCAATCGGCCGCGCACCCAAGGTCGGCAGGAGGTCAGTATCCATGCGACGGCTTACCGTGTCCGCATGACGTTTACTCTTACCTTCTCTCCAGTGTTCCAGCCACTTGGCAGCGATGGTGGCGAATGAGTTTTCGTCTTCCTCGTGCGCCCTGAGTTTCTCAGCCTTCTTCTCTGCCATCGGATCGAGACCAGTAGCTAACAGCTCCCGTCCCTCGACGTGCCGCTTCCTTGCGAGAGCCAGAGAAACGTCAGGGTACTGTCCGAGTGCCATCAGCTTTGGTTTACCTTGATAGCGATACTTCCAACGCCAGAGCTTTCCGCCGCTCGGGGTCACGAACAGAAACAAACCGCCGCCGTCTCCTATCTTCCGTGCCGTTGTCCCTACTTTCGCCTGCTTCACCTTCGCGTCTGTCAGTTCCGATCTCATCCCCGTACCTCCATGTGATTTTGGAAAGTACCCCCTTTTCAGGAGTCATCTACCCCCAAAAGTACCCCCACAACCACTGGCCCCTATCATACGTAGCCGGTCGACCGAATACTACAACTCTTTTATTTTGTGTGGTTTTGTGAACTTTACTGGACTGTACTGAACGTTGCTGGATGAGGTAATGGCGGAAGAGGAGGGATTCGAACCCCCGATACCCTTTCAGGTACGCCAGTTTTCAAGACTGGAGCCATCAACCACTCGGCCACTCTTCCTGTTTGAAGTTTATTACGCAGAAGGTGAATGCGCAAAAAGATATGATCCTCGCCGCGTTCTCGAAGCTGCGGTCAGCAAAGGTGTCTTCTTCTGCTATCCGTGGAATCTATACTCTAGGCAGCGTTTGCAAAAGAGAGTAACAACCAACAACTGTCTAGTTCAATTCCCAATCGAACGGAAAGACGCTATTCGTGCTCCTTGTCGCATAGTGAGTCAAAAGCGGAATTCGCGGCGCCCGAGCGTGCACTCGTGTGGCTGCTGCGAGTTTACGGCGCGATGTGTCTGACTTTCCTGATGATTGTTCCGAAGTTTTTTCTGCCTGCAGAAGATGCAATGATTTTATTTGCATACAGCAGAAATCTTGCGGTTCATGGGGCCATCACCTTTTTTGCAGGCGGACCACATGCAGAAGGCGCGACAGATTTTGCGTGGATGGCGCTGGTCGCCGGAGCGATGCGGGTGGGACTCGATCCCCACTGGTTCTCGGCTGTGATCAATGTGGGCTCGCTGCTCGGCCTGGCATTGGTGTTGCTGCGACTGGGGCGCGTTCGAATTTCGATGCTGCGAGTGCTGACGATCGCGGGATCGGCGGCGTTGTTTCCACAGATCTTCGCAGCAGCCACGGGTTTTGCAGTTCTTCCCGATGCACTCCTGCTTGCATTGCTAGTTCTACTGGTAACTGACGGCCGCGTGACATGGGCTTCGCTTGCTTCGCTGGCTCTCTGTCTTTTCAGACCGGATGGAGTGGTCTTTGTGCTGCCGCTGCTGGGTTACATGTTGGTGTCTTCAAAGGACCGGGCGAGATCGTTTGGGAAGGTGGCGGGAATTTTTCTCGCGCCGGGGACGCTTTACTTTGCGTGGCGAGTGCATTACTTTGGTGAACTTTTCCCACTGCCTTTTCTGGTGAAGTCGGATGCACAACGTGTATTCGGGCTGGTGGTCGCTCATTCGATGCAGCAAAGCCTTAAGTATCTACTATTCGACATGGCTGTGCTGTTGCCGGTGGCTCTGGTTCGCGGCCTGCGGCCAAGGTATGTGTTTGTCAGTCTGATTGCAGTTCCCACGGCGTTCTATTGGATGATGCGCCTGGATCAAAATATTGGCGACCGCTTCTTCTACTATCTGCCACTGGCGGCCGCTCTTTTGATTGCGGTGCATTGGGGGCAGACGCCGCTCTCATCACGCAGGACTTTCTTGTGGGTCGGCGTTGGTGCGTGGCTGCTTTTGATTGCAATGCCGTTCTATCGTGAGCTTCGTACTTTTCGTGATATGCAATTTAACGAAACGAAGAGCATTGCGCAGGCGCTGAACGCAATGCCAGAACACGGCACGATAATTACGACGGAGGCTGGTTTTCTGCCGTACTATTCGGGCTGGATGACTTATGATCCCTGGGGCTTGAACACTCCGGAGTTCGCTCATCGATTTATACAACCTCCAGATGTCGAGCGTTTGCGGGCGGATGTGATTGTTGCGCATCCGGATCAGGCGGAGAGCTGCCTGATCCAGCCTGTGTGGCAGTCGCAATATGGCAGCCGGACGTGGCCGAATTTGACTCGGAACCTGGTGATCGGTGCTCGCGATTCGCGGTATGAATTATGGCTGATCTCTTATGGCTCTGAGTTTTATCGGCAGCGGAGGCGTTGGCATTATGGCGAGGGGGATCGCGAGTGCTGGTTTCTGCTGCGGGATTCGCCGCGCTACTCCGGGATCGCGGAAGCGCTTCGTCGGTATCATGGAGTTGGGCCGCCGGAGTCGATTCGTCTCGAGGAAGAGCACGTTGCAATTCGTAACTAGTTGATGGCTGGGCAGTCGCACCAATTCGGGCTCCCGAGAGCGGCCTCCGCCTAACTCCGAGCTACTCCCGCTTACGGTATTGAAGATCGGGCCGATAAAGAAGCCAGGATTGTTTAACTTGGAGCCTTCCTTGCCTTCGCTGAATCACCAACTGGAATCACGCTCGCGGATTGAAAATCAGTTCTTTTACGCCCTGGTCGTACTTCAGCTGGCGATCTCGGTTGGAAGTCTCCTTGGCTCGCACTCTTTGCGAAGTGTGGAATCGACGGTTCTGAACGATGGGGCTGCGCTCACATCGTATCGGTCGCAACTTGACAGACTCCAGACGCAGATGGAGGGAGGGCATGCCGGAAGGGACGATTCGGGGAACTTGCGAGCGCTGGCGACGACGATGGGTCTTTCTTTGCATGTGTTGGCGGAGACCGGTCACCCGGGCTTTGCGACACACTCGTCTGTTACCGCACAGCAGGCGGAGGCGTTTCGACAATTAGCAACGAGGCCAGTTGTCGATACAAGATGGATTGTTGATTACGATCGGGAGCTGAGGGAAGTCGCTCAATCTCTCGAACACGAGCGGGCTGCAACGAATACAGCGGAAGAAGAGTTTTTGGGCCAAGCACAGAAAACCCACAAAATCCTCTTGTGCGTTGAGCGAATGGATGCCGCAACGCCGTTGCTTTTGTTGAGCACGATCCTGTGCATGACTTGGCTAAGGCGGGAGATGCGCCTTCAGGTGGTACACGGCACGAAGATTGAAGTCGAGCTTCGGCAGGAGCGAAGTTCTCTCGAGAACCGCATTCAGGCGCGCACCGCGGAGCTGCAATCCGAGGTCAAGGAGCGGATGCGGGTGCAACAGTTGAACCGCGGGAGAAACCAGGTGTTGGAGATGCTTGCGCGTGACGAGCCCACAGAGGAAATCTTCCGAGTTCTGGTTGAGGTTCTTGCAAAACATCGCTCGACATGGGCCTCCGCTCTTCATCTGCTCGAGGATGGAATCCTACATCTGAAGGCCTCGACGGACTTGCCAGAGAAGCTCATTCGAAATCTACAACAACTATCGGCTGGGATGGCAGGTGTGTCGGAGTTAGAGGCTCTTAGCCAGAACAAAGCGCTGATACTTCGCGACCTGGCTGCGGATCGCAAGCCGTGGACGGAACTGCTGCGCGCCAACGGTATCCAGTCATTGTGGTCGGCTCCGTTTTTTGGGCCGGACAAGAGTCCGCTGGGAACGCTCACGATCTATACGCTGCTGCAATATGCTCCTTCATCGGCTGATTTGGAACTTCTGGAGACGCACAGCCAGATGGCGGCGATGGTTCTCGAACGATGCCGTCTGCAGGATGAGTTGCGACGTCATGCCTATCACGACAGTCTGACTGCACTTCCCAACCGGGTGCTTGGGCAGGAAAGGCTGGCTACTGCGATTCGCCGTGCTAAACGAAACGGCGAATCGATAGCTGTGCTATGGATCGATCTGAACAAGTTCAAACAGATCAATGATGTGCATGGGCACGCCGCAGGAGATTCAGTGCTCCGGCAGGTCGCTGAGCGGCTTTCGAAAAGACTGCGGGAGAGCGATACGGTCGCACGAATGGGTGGCGATGAGTTTATGGTTGTGCTCGAGGATATACCGGGGCGTGCGGACGGACAGAGAGTAGCCGAAACCCTGCTCGATACTTTAAAACTGCCTGTAGCGTTTCAGGATCTGCAGCTATCGATTACGGCCAGCATCGGGATAGCCCTCTTCCCCGATGATGGCGATTCTGCTGACGAACTGGAGCGAAATGCTGATCTGGCAATGTACGAAGCAAAGTTCGGCAATTATGGGACGCGCACGTTTTCTTCGGTGCTGAACCAAGCTCTGATCGATCGCCGCGAACTCGAGCAAGAGATGGCTTCTGCACTGAAGCACGGCGGCTTCGAGTTACATTACCAACCGCAGTGCGATCAAAACGGCCGCGTGGCTGCATTCGAGGCGTTGCTTCGATTTACTCATCCCACTCTTGGCGTAGTGCCTCCCTCACGCCTGGTTCCGATAGCCGAGGAGAGCGAGATGATCATCTCGCTTGGAACCTGGGTACTGCGAGAGGCGTGTCGGCAGAATCGGCAGTGGCAGGTTGAAGGCTATCCACCGGTACGGGTCGCGGTGAATATTTCCTCGATGCAGTTTGCTCGCGAGGACTTCGCCGATCGGGTCGCGGAGGTTCTCGATGAGACTGGTCTTGCTCCTCAGTTTCTGGAGCTCGAATTGACAGAGAGTGTCGTGGTGAAAGATTTCACCGAATCTACCCGTCAGTTGCAGCGGCTCAAGCGGCTTGGCGTGAGTATAGCGATCGATGATTTCGGCACGGGATACTCCTCTCTTAACTATCTGCATCGACTCCCGATCGATCGGCTAAAAATCGATCGCTCTTTCATTCAGCTGCTGAATGCGCCGAACAGCACGCTGCCGATCCTCGAGGCTATTATCTCGATGGCGAAGAATATGGAACTGGGGGTAGTGGGTGAAGGAGTGGAGACGGATGAGCAGATGGCGATGCTTTGCTTGAAAGGGTGCGATCTCTTACAGGGCTTTCTCTATTCACGGCCCGTTTCGGCCGATCGTGCTAAGTTTTTACTGCATGCGGGACCTTTGTATGAGTCTCTGATGCGTGAAGATGCACTCGCTGTCGCCGCAGTGTAAGCCGTTTCCCAAACCTGGAGTATTTCTCCAGGAAGAACTATCTTGGCATCTGGCCAATGGTGCGCTTGAGATCTCCTTGTGCGAGCGACAAGCCGAGACTTGCTTGAAGCAGTGATGCGCGTGCGGAAGCTGACTTCGCCTGGGCTTCGGCGCGGGCCGAAGCAAGAGCGGCGTTCTGTTCGAATTGGCGATCTGAGAGACGAGACGCCTCGATTCGTACGTCAAGGGACTCTTTGGCGACACCTACCATCTGCTGTAGCTGCTGTACTTTGTCATACGCAGTCTCTACCTGCACGGTGACTTCGTCTTCGAGCTTCTGGAGACTCAACTCAGCCTGAGCGAGGATAGTGTGGGCGTCCTTGATCTGAGCATTCCTGCGGCCGCCATCGAAGAGGTCGTAGCTGAAGGTCACCCCAAAAGCTCCGAAGTTGTGCACAAGGAAGGAGATTCCACTCTGATAGTCGTAGTGCGCGAACGCCGTGACATCGGGAATGTAGGCGTCTTTCGCAGATGCCAGGGATGCCTTCGCTTTTATGACTGCTTGTCGTGCGGCCAGAAGATCGGGATTGTTGGCCTCTGCTATACGGAGGCACTCTTCACGTGAGGGGAGGATGAGTGGCTGTTCGTTGGCATCGGGTTCCAGATGGAGTTCGGTGTTCAGAGGAAGTCCGAGTAGATCGTTGAGCGAGAGCGTGAGGTCGTGGAGTTGGAGGGTCTGCGTCAGCACGGTCTGTCGGGCGTCGAGGAGAGCAGCGTGGCTTTCGAGCGCGACGACTTCGAGCGAGTGGCCGCGTGTGACATCGTCGGTGCTCTCCTGAAACTTCACTTCTCCAGCGGCGACTTCTTCGATGGCAGCGTCTTTTTCAAGTTGCGCGATGAGGAGGTTGTAGTAAAGCTGACGTACGTTGAGAGCGACTTCATCTTCGGCTTGAGTGAGCTTCACCTTTGCAGTGTTGATGTCAGCAGTGGCGGCGCGATTGGCTTCGTGAACTTTGAGCAGTTGCGTGGTTGGCTGATTGAGAGAGGTAATGCTTTGGTAGGACGTGAGAGAGCCCTGATTGAGGAAAAGTCTTTGTCCCGGGATGGGCCCGGTGGCCGCAGAGTTCCCAAAGGCTCCCGCAGGGATGTTGACACCCTCCAATTCTGTGAGATGAAGGAGAGCGGAATGGTTCGCAAGCTGCGGATAGTAAGAAGAGCGGGCGATTTCTTTCTTATGCCTGCTGTCGTCTACGGAAAGTTGTGCGAGTTTGAGGTTGCGATTTTGTGCGAGAGCGAGATCGATCGCCTGAGAGAGTGTGAGAGTTTTCGAGGGATTGGCTTGAGCACGGACGGCTGTGCCTGAAACGAGCGTGGCGATGGCTCCGAGCAGAAGATATGCGAGAAGTTGATGCGAAGATAGGCGGGTTTGACGGAAGCGCATAGGAGATTCCCTGGAAGGATTTGTTCGCTCATGTTGTTGCAGGCGCTGTCACGACCTGGCTGTATTGTGTTGGGACACGTCCCATGCAGGCGACCACTACTAGGCAGAGGACTGCAGCCCATACCACGAGCGTGAAGCTATCGGTGATGGCGAGGGTGAAGGCCTGCTGGCGAAGCTGAAGACCGACAATTTCTCCTGCCCGGCCGGAGGCCGCAGCGTTGTCGGTTGTGTGTTGGGCCATCCCAGCACCTAGACCAAGCAGACGATGGCGGGTGGCGGGCTCTCCAAGCTGAACGCCGAGGCCGAGAATGTTCGAGTGAAACTGCTCGCGGATGGGGATGAAGTGCAGCATCAGGGCGCTGCCGATCTGTCCACCGAGGAGGCGAACCGTTTGAAAGAATCCGGCGAAAGTAAGCGTGTCAATAGGGCGGGCAAGAGCGCCGGTATTGATGAGCTCCAATACGATTGAGCCAACCAGGGCGTTGAACGCGAAGGCCAACCCGACTGCGAGGATGGCCTGCGAGGCGATAGAGTTGCTGCCCGACCAGGCCGAGGAGAGGTGGGCGTTGAGGATGCAGGCGCTCACAACGAGCGTGAAACCGAAGGTGAGGATCAGTCTGGGATCTATCCGTCGGACCAGCGACATTGCAAACAAGCTGATGAAGAGTTGCGGAACTGCCACCCAAAGCAGAACTGGTCCGGTCTGTAGTGGGCGATATCCCTGCACTGAGGCAAGGAAGTTGGGAATGATGATCACTGTCGTCAGTATCGAAAAGCGGAAGAGGATGAGTACCGCACTGAGCAGAAGCGTGTTGCGCCGAAGAAGGAATTGAAAGTTGATCAGGGGGTTGGGTGCAATGAAGTGTCGCTCGAGAGCGGCTAAAAGGAGAAAAGCTCCAGTGGCGTAGAGTGCAACGATGATGCCAGAGTGCAGCCAGTCAAGTCGTTGGCCTTGATCAAGTGCAGTGAACAGAAGAGCGAATCCGAGACTGACGTAGAGGAAGCCTCTCCAATTCGGTTTGGGCTGTCCTTCTTTTGGTTTTGGCAGCGGCTGCCAGGGGACACCGAAATAGATGAGAACTACCATGGCGAGTGCGAGGAGAGCGCCCGTCCAGAAGATCCACCGCCACGAGAGATGGTCTATGTACCAGGCTTCTATGCTGGTGCATACGTTGGTGGTGAAGACGATGTCGATGGAGTACATTGCGATCCCAAGAAGCACATAGCGCATGGGAAGGTTGCGAAGAACGAAGGACAGTGTGAGTGGGTAGAACGTTCCAGCGGTAAGTCCTGCGCAGACGAGTAAGAAGAGAAGGACGGGAAGGTTGGAAGCGAACGGAAGTAACAGACTGATCAGGCCGAAGAGAGAGGCGCATGCGAGTAGGACGCGCCGCGGCCCCAGCAACCCACCGAGATATACGGAGAACGGGCCAATGAACATAGTGGACGCGGTGAAGGCGGTGCTGATCCAAGAGGCCTCGTCGACCCCTAAATGCAAGGCGCCGCGCAGGTCGGCGAGCCCAACACTGATCAGGCGTCCCGTGCCGGTTGCGATCATGGCACCGAGCAGAACGCCGAGAACTCCGAGCAGGGGGTGGACCGTTTTTACTGACGGTATGGGCTCGGGTACGGACGTTACAGAGGTCGCTTCCTCCGAGGTCAAGATTGTGGTCCTCCTGTACGGTCGTTCTTGCCCGAAGCGTGAACGGTGACGACGGCGGAGAACCCTGGGCGGAGGCTGTCCTTGAGGGGGTGGTCGGGGTCAAGCAGGATCTTTACCGGGATTCTCTGGACGACCTTCGTGTAATTGCCGGTGGCGTTATCGGGAGGCAGAAGGGCGAATTGCGATCCGCTGGCTGGAGCGATTTCTTCCACCTTGCCGTGGAGCGTTACGCCGGGGAAGGTATCGACGGTGATATCGGCAATGTCGCCTTTGCGGATGTTGGTGAGCTGCGTTTCCTTGTAGTTGGCCTGGACCCACACGTCTCCCTTGACGAGATCGATGATCTGTACGCCGGGCGCAACAAGTTGTCCTTCGAGGACGTGGCGCTCTCCCACTGAGCCTGCGGTCGGCGCAGAGATGCGGGTATAGCCCAGGTTGACGTTGGCGACGATGATCGCTGCCTCTTTCGCTTGGATCTGCGCTCTGAACTCCGCGTCGTGGATATCGAGCGCCTGCCGCTGGCGCCGTTCGGCTTCAAGGAGACTGCGGCTGCTTGCGAGCGAGGCGGTTGCGCGATCGAGGTCTGCCTGGCGGCTGGCGAGCATTCCAGAGAATCGGTCTGCGTCCGCGACGGTAGATTCGACCTGCTGGCGGGTAGCGGCCTTCGAGGCGAGAAGTGCCTCTTGCCGCGTTCGTTCCTGGGTAGCGCGCAGCGCCTCAGCCTGGGCGGAGGAGACGGCCGCCTTGGCCCCGTCGACGGCAGAGCTTGCCTGATTCACGAGAGCCTGGGAGTTCTGGATCTTGGCGTCCTCGACAAGCTTGGCTGCCTGATTATCGGCGAGCTGCGCTTTTGCACCTTCGAGCGCGGCTTGAGCTTCGCCCAGGGTTGCGCGGTAGTCTTCGTCGTCCAATTGGACGAGTACCTGGCCCGGTTTGACCGGCTGGTAATCGTTAACGTCGACCCGGCGCACGGTGCCTGATATTCGTGTGCTGAGAGGTGTCATGTCGGCGCGGAGATACGCGTCGTCTGTTCGTTGCTCGGCATGCCCACCCTGCCATGAGATCCAGTTATCCTTGATGACGAAAAAGATCAAGGCGGCAATGGCCAGTGTGACGATTGGAACAATGAGTCGCTTTATCATGTCGTTCGTGACTCCCGATGATGCTTGAATTTCTGTGAGGGGCGTTAGTGTACGCCCAGTACGCTGCAGGGCGCTTCCTGCGCCAGTTCGTATACCGTGCTCCAAAGACGTGCAATATAAAGGTCCCGTCGATGGAGGCCCACGACCAGGAGATCGGATTTTTGTTCACGCAGAAAATGGACGAGTGATTCCACCTGATGACCTTCGATCAGGTGACTTGTCACTGCAAGACTGTGATCTTTGGCCAAGGTAGTGGCGTCCTCTTGAAGCGTCTGATAGAAGGCGCGGCGATCCTCGTGAAGAATATTGGGGAGCGAGGAATCGGCTGCCGCCGCATACGCAGCATAGACCGGTAGATCGGCCATGACGGTGACAATGTGAAGTCGGGCACTGAGACTCTCAGCCAATTCCATGCCTGATGCGAGTGCTCTCTTTGCCTCCGGCGACTCGTTGTAAGCGACGACGATCTTATGAAACATGAAAAGGGCCCTCTCCCCTGGCGTTTAGTTGCTTTATTCGTTCAAAAAGTCGCTAAATTCGTCCTGTGATTCGTCTTCAAGGCTGCGCGCAGCCCTAAGAACGGCTCCCTGAAGCTCCTCGCCGCTGAACGGCTCGATAATGACGTCGTATCCGCCCGACTCGAGCACAGAAGACCACAGCTGGAAGCTGGCCGTGTGAGCATAGATCAGAAGTGCTGGACGCGGATTGAGCAGACAGATTTCATTCCAGAGCGCCCACCAGTCAACCTTCTGCAGTGCTGTGGGTAAGACAACGACATGGACCAACTCCCGGTTACGTACAAGTTGCGATAAATCTGAAGTCCGACAGACAAAGAGGAAGGCCGCATGAAGGTCCGCCAACTTGCGCCGAAACTCGGCCTGAACGTGAGGCGGTCCGGCGACGAGCACCCGGAGTTCGCTGTGTCTCTGTATCACGCTTGAACCTCGTGCCTGGCACCTACAGCATGGCAGAAAGAACGGAGAATGGAAGCGTGAGGAACGGTGATCTCACTGTGATGTCGTTTGCCAATGCGCTTTGGGCGTCTAGAATGTTTCTGTGATCCTCCGATTGGCAACAGGAGGGAGAACGTAGGGAGGGACAGGTGCTGCTTGAAGTCTGAAAAGGTTCGCACAGTCAAGGACGGGCCCCTCTCCGAGGAGGCGATTCGCGAGGAGTTGAAGCGACTTCTTGAGAGCGCGATCTTCGCCCAATCGGATCGACTTGGACGTTTTCTTCGCTTCACTGTCGAGCAGGTCCTAGAGGGAAAGCAGGATGCGTTGAAAGAGTATGCGATTGGGACTGAAGTCTATGATCGCAAACCGCCCTACCATCCGAGTCGAGACTCCATTGTGCGCTCTGAGGCACGCCGTTTGCGGGCCAAGCTCAAGGAATACTACGAGAGCGAAGGCGAGCACGACCCAATCTTTATCTACTTTCGCCTAGGCAGCTATGTCCCAGTATTTCGTTCGCGAGAGATGCTTGAACGCGAGGAAAAAACATCTGAAGATAGCAACGGGCGAAGCGAGGCCAGCCCTGCTGGTACGGCGATCGCGGTAATTCCATTTGCAGCACCATCCGGGAGCGAGTTTGCTTCCGCGGTCGCGCAGGGGATTACGGACGAACTGGTCCATCGACTGATGCGGGCCGAAGGATGCCGCGTCATTGCAGCGAGCTCCATGATGCACCTCGGTGCACAGACTGCTGACATCCCGGTTCTGGTCGAGAAATTAGGTGTCCAGATCATCTTTGAAGGAACAGTCCGTCTCGAGAGCAACCGGATCCGCGTGACTGCGCGGATGGTCGACGCGAATGGCTTCCAAATGTGGTCGCAACAGTTTGAGGCAGAAGCCGAGCCGGATGGATTATTTCGTGTGCAGGAACAGATTGCTGCGGCCATGGTAAGTCGGGTCGCTCCGCGTTGCCCTATCACGCGGCTCATTCCGTCTTCAACAGATCCTGTGAATCTGAAGAGATACCCCGCCATTCTGGCGGCTGAGGCGCTCCTCGAGGAAGGAAGCGTGGCGGACGTCGAGGGCGCGCTGAAACGATTCGAGACAATAGCAATCGCAGACCCGGAGTATGCCCGTCCCTACTGTGGAATAGCCCAATGCTGTTACTGGATGGCGCAACGGGGCGCACCCGATTCCGCGCACCTTGTAGCGAAGGCGAAGGAGGCTGCTGAGCGTGCTATGGCCCTGGAACCATCGATGATCGAAGCGCACACCGCCTATGCCTGCGCGTTGGCGATGGATTGGCACTGGACGGAGGCGGAGGGTGAGTTCGAACGAGCGCTCACGTTGGGGTCTCACCAGGGAACCTATCGTCAATATTCGGCATTTTTGAGCGCACTCGGGAGGTTCGACGAGGCGTGGTCCTATCTTCAGATTGCGCAGCAACTGGATCCTTTCTCGTATCGCCAGAAAGTCTCCTACGCAAGATTTTTGTACATGAGCCGTCTCTATGAGGAGGCGGTCGAACACTTTGCCAGGCCGTCATCGTATGGACCATTGCCGCTCGAGGTCTCTGCCTTGCAAGCTCTCATCGAGGTGCAACTTGGCCACCACGCAGAAGCCATGAGGTTGGCGCAGACATTACAGCGAAGCGTGGGGAGACAGCCTTTTTTCTGGGGCCTAATCGCTGAGGTTGTCGCTCGATGCGGGGAGATTGAGATCGCGATCAAAATGATTGACGATCGTCGCCTCTTCGCACCCGAGACGCCATTGAGCAACTTTCGGAGAGCTTCGCTCGCAGTTGCAATTGGTGATCAAGGGAGGGCGGAAAAATATCTTCGTCAGGCGTTCGAAGAGAGAGAAGCTGAGCTTCCGTGGGCTGCGGTGGAACCGGGGTTCGACGAAATGCGCGAGAATGGAGAGTTCCGCTCCATCGTTGACGCGGTTGTGACGTCGACACCTAAAGCGGTTCGCGTGTAGACCTGTTCCAGTATGGTTGAACGCGCGCCCAATGCGCTACCTGCACCAGAAACCTTTTGGCTGTGCCAGCCTGAGGATCGTGTCTCCGACAACTTGAATGAGTGATCTCCCTGATCAAAAAGATCTGAGATCGAGTCATTGGTACGTTCCTTACCTATATTTAGAAAACAGTCTCTGGTCATGCGATCAATTTGCCTGAGATATTCGACCATCGCTTCAGAAGATATGTCCGACATTGCGTGAGAGCTGAACGTCAAATCGACGCTGCCGGTAGGCATAATATCCAGCTCGAATAAAGGTAATAGCACCACATCTGCCTGAGAGATTGCGTCGGCTGTCAACGGACCTTCGCCATACAGCAAAAACTTCAGCTTTGGGAACGCTTTTATGAGGTAGTACGAGGTCAGTGCGATACTTTCTGGCACATCGAAATCCAAGTAGGTAACCTTAGGCCGATCGCGAAGCAGATAGTAAGCCATTCCCCCAAATCCGCCACCGATCTCGGCCACGGTGGCGACTTTTGAGCCGAGCAGGCTGTCGATCCGATGAGCACAATAGTGTGCGTACTCGGCACCGACGTTTATATGTGTTCCCTCGATCAGCACACCAAACGGATTGCCGATGCCAGGGCCGGCGAGATCGCGTAATATAAAACGGTTTTGAGTCTGTGCTTTCCAGTAATCAAATCGATATAAAACATGACTTAGGTAAAAACGCCGATGAAAGTCTTTGATTGTCCCGCCAAAATAGGCTTTCGACATACCAAAAGGCACGCCTAGCAAACCTGATGAGCAAGGGTCACGAAAGAAGTTTCGGTACATCCTTCGGAGCGTATTAATGTCTCTGGCGAGGAGCGCCTGCGCGACAGGCCCCAAGTTTCCCTGCTGCACCTGCTGCCACCATTCCGAAGCTTTGTACATTCTGGACGCAAAGTGCTGCTGTTTCACGGCCTTTATGTACGCCGTGCATATTCTTTCCAACAATTCATCATCGTCCCCGGAATCATCGAGGCGGGATCTGAACCCCTCGGTTACATTTTGTAGATCATAACGAGGATCGCCCCTGAAGCGCCGTGCGCCGTGATCTGCAAATCTCCACATACTCCAGCGTGCCGCGAAAAAGCTTTTTGCAGTACTCACCGTCCGAAAAGGATGGCGCAGATGTTTGAGCTTTACCATAGAACCCTTTCTCAAGAAGCGCTCATAGAAATCCTTAAGTCTACGGATTAAAGAAACGCAGCAACGCCTTTTCATCTTCGGCACTCAATCCTGCGCGTACTCGCATATGTCTCACTACCGTTCCGGAGATGCGAGGAGAAAAGCCCTGGGGAGCATTGTGGCAGCGTGAACAGTTCTGTTCGAAGACTACTTGTCCGTCTCTTTGTGTTCGCTTACGGACTGCGTTGCCCTTTGCTTGCTGCTGTGAGTTAGTGGTCAAAGCGCTTCCTTCTTTTGCCTGCGAAAATGCATGCGCCGTAGAAAGCAAGAGAGCACAGAGGGAGATAGGTGCAAAAATCTTCATTTTGATTTACCTTTCCACGCCGGAAAGAGAAAGCGATAAACGATCCCGGTCTCCCAGATATTGAAGTTTCCAGTCGATGAGAATTGGCGGGCGTATTGTGCGTTGATCCTCACCTCGTGCGGTAGATGGTAGTTGAGTCCAAAGTCAACCCTCTGCGTGTCTGCGGCTGGCAGAAAATCTGATGGGTCCGGACTGTTCCGAAAGGTTTGCTGCAGCCGGAATACCGGTTCCAACCGCCCGATCAAGCTGTCAGCTCCGCTAAACTGAGATAGTCGATAGTCGGTCTCAATCCAATACCCTTGGGAGTGAGCCCCATGCGCATATTCGGAGCGGAGCTTCAGAGGAATCTTTGCCGGCTCCCACCAAAGATGAGCCCCATAAGCGTTGGATAATTGGGTTCCCTCGAGCGACCGGCCATAGGATGCGCCAACCTCCAGCCTTGCCTGCGGGAAGTACGCATATACCTGTCCGCCGGTTGAGCGCGATGACTGAAACTCCTTATTTGTACTGCCCGCTGAGAAATAGGCCGCATAGCTGATTGAAACTTTATCAGTTGAGTACGCGTTACCCCGCAGCATCCCTCCTGTCCCACTACCGCTGCCCATGGTGCCGATACTAAAGATCAATGGAGCATCCAGGCTGCTGATCCAAATTGGTGAAAGTCGTTCGTTGTAGGTTCCAAAGGGGGTGAGGAAGTATCCTCCGACGACGGTTATGTGCGGCGTGGCAATGTAGTCTGCCTGAAGATACGACAATCCAAGAAATGTCGAATGGTCATACCCCTGACCGTTTCCCTGTGGAGAAAAAGTCTCGAGAATATTCGCGCGTGACTCAACCAGCAAATGTTGCCCGATTGGAGCCTCGAGTACCGGGACCGCAATAGTCTGATAAGACGTATTGCCAGCATTCGTATTTGTCAAGAAGCCGACGCCGCCTGATAGAAGAGGGACATCCTGAGCGACCAAAGCTGGCATGTTCCACAGTAGCCCCGCAAAGAGCAACACAGCGCAAGCTGGTCGTCGGAGTATGCAATATCTCAAAGTCAATAAAGTACCCATGCTGTTTCAAAGCTATCGCGAGGCCTTTGCACGCATGTCAGCCGATCGTCTGGACTCTGTCACTTATTTGTCAGCCTGGCTTCAACCGAGAAGTCAGCGTCACAGTGGGGTCTCACTGCTGTGGAAAGACAAGCGTGATATTGGAGGCCCATGTAGCTTTCTCTGGGCGCGAGCATCAAATTAGACGAGGACATACTCTCCCCGCACCACTTGCGATCTGTCGATTTTGAGGGTGCTCGTTTAACCTTCAGTAGATGATTCGCCGTCTACAAAGCGCAGAAAACCAGAGGGCTCTTCTGCAATCGCTCGCATAAATTAAAGTCTGCGAGCCCGCGGCCCAGGCGGGTTCGGTGCTATTGCATGCAGCATTGGTAAGCCTGCGTGTTTCCCCGCTGCGTAAATTGCGCAACCAGAGGTTCCAGGTTCCACCTTGCAGCTGGCTATATGTGAGCCAGCTCCCGTTTGGAGAGACGGGAGGATACCTCGTCTCGCCCATTTCAAGAGGTCGTATCCCTCCGTTTCGATCTGCAACGAATAAGCCCGGCCGCCTGCTCGACACAGCTGAGAATATGAGTTCGTTTCCGGGCAAGAACGACATCTTGAGCACATTAAGTCCGGGCGGCGTCATTGGCTTGTCGATGTCGTCCGACCGATCCAAAGCGCGTATCCAAATGCGCGCTCGACCATGGGTCCTCGCGGAGGAACGCGAGCCATCGCCCATCGAAAGATGCGACAGGAGATTCGGCCTGACGAATGGTAGTTCTTCCCTCCGGCACAGAGATGATTGCAGATTCGTGTCCAGTTTGTTCTACCCATCGGTCACCATTCGCAGCGGCGATACCGAGCTCATCGTCGTCTCCTGTGTTTCCAACTTTTGTGGCGTCGACTCCTTCGACTGCGACATGGTAGCCATTGTCCCGCATCGCCATTAAAATCGCTGCCCACTCGAGACGGAGGTTGTACGGAGATCTGTCATTCGGCATCGCAAAGACGAGCGCTGGTCCAATCAATGCCATCTGCAGGACCGGATACAGAACTGCAAACAACCACGGAGCACTAATCGCTGGATGCTGGTTTAGCTACGGCTCATAGATGAAAAACCTGTGCAGAAGTGATGACAGAGAGGCAGCCTGCAGGTTGTACGGATCCGAACCCTCACCGAGGAGTGCTGATGGCATCACCTGAAGAAGATAAGTGCGGTTTAGCTCCCAACCAAAAACATAGATTGAAATAGCTCCGCTCGTTAGGGCGCCTGTTACTCCACCGGCAAAGACCTTGAGGTCTCGTTTCCTGAGAAAATAGAACAAATAGAGAATTGGAAAGGTTTTAATCCTGACGCAAGTCCAACCATCATTCCAGCGAAGAAACGCGTCCGACGGACATAGAGCCAGCATGCCAACGTCAATAACAGCAGTAACAAAACATAATATTGCCCGAACAAGAAGTTTGTTCGAAGCGGAAAACTCAATAAAGCGATTAGCGCTAGGCGCCCCATAAAAGCCCGGTCAGACTTCGCAGGATTAAGAGTTGCTACCAGAAGGATGACGTTGAGGATTAGCCATCGGTGCTTTGCACTTAATGCAGACTGCGAGGTAAGTGGATAAATGACAAGAGCTGAGAACGGGTTAGTGGGGTCATCCCGACCATGCGCTGATCTATGTCGCGGTGGTCTTTTTGACGCTGAAACCAGACCCAATCGTAGATGCGGGATGTATCGTATCTCTCATGCACAAGACTTGCTGTCATGTAGTAATTAGGAAAGTCGTTGTTCAGCGTATGCCATGCCTTCGGCAGAGTACGCACACCCATCTGGATCGCCAAAAGGACAACCAACATCCACTCTCCAATGAAAACCCATCGAGGCGGCAGCACGGGAGAACGTCTAACTTTGGAGGCCAATGAATATTCCAATCGACGTTCTCCGCTTGAACAGATCATAAGATTCGGCGTTCATATTCCTTACAACGGTTCACCGCTAAAGCCGACTGTCTTGGCTTTGCACTCACCGGTTCTGCTTATCGTCCAGGGGAAGCATCTCAATCTGAGCATTCCTGATAGCTAGTGGTCGGTTACGCCCTCGCTTGTTGAACGCATCTCCCGCTAATGAAATCTGTAACTCTTCGTCCTCCCTTTCGAGTGTGCCCAGTCGCCATGACTGATAAAAACCGTGAATCGAACAGAACTCCAAGCCACCGAAAAATTTATCTTCCCGAACAATTCGCGCTATAAAAAACCGGTGACTGCCGATCGCACGGACGGACTTGATCTCCACCTCCATGACTCGCGACGCAAATTCAGGGACCGGAATACTAAATGCAGACGACATCTTTGTTGCGAAGGGAAGCTGGCTCCAGTCAATTGATTTCTTTGTGTGATTGTTCGCGAGCTGATATGCCAAGGCTCCTTGAGACACGGGAATGCTGCTCAACGCAATGCGGCTGGCCCGTTCTACGAGTCCGCCCGCCAGCCTTTCGCCCCTCAAAGCGAAACCCATATAGCCGTTACCTAAATCGCCAAGGATGTTCATGGGAAAGATGTTGCCGTCGGCTTTGCTGCCTACACTCACAAGCAGGATGGGATGAGGACAGATAAAAATCACCATCCCTGCACGTCTTTCGAGGAAAGTCATCTTTATTCCTTTGGTGTTATCGCTCCTCCATTGCCTATATGCGTGAAGCAAATAGTGAGTGCCGAGACGTGCTTTTGGCAGACAATAATTTTTTGAACTTCGAGGTTCGAACAAGATGAACTCTGATCCGGTTTCGGCAACGATCGTCTGAGGCTTAAGGCCGATTTCTCCTAAGACTCGCTTCCGCCCTGTTCGCTCACAAAATTTCAACGATGGATTGACCAGGTCGTTTTCATCTGGTCTTTGTCCCTCGTCAAATCCCACGCAGATAGTTAGTGGCGATGCACAAACCATAGAATGACGACGAGTCACGTTCCGGGGTGCGCCCGCTCCATGCAGCCACACCGTAATCTCCGTCTGCGGGTCTTCCAGTCCGAGCGTGAACTCCTGAGGAAGGAGAGTATTCCCGAAGACGATCCTTTTGATCACCAAGCGGATTTTGTGCATTATCGACATGCGAGTATTCCCGATGAACGACGCTCTTGGTTCCGTGGTATTCCCTGGACTGAGGCGTGCAAGCGGCTTTCTACAGAAGATGCCCAAGGGCATAGAACGGCCGCGCCATCGCGGAACACTATGTTTCCGCGATCTAGATTATCGCTGTGCCTCTCGGAAGCGTGTGTCACTGGGCAGTCTTAAGTCTGTCATTTGATTGTCACGCCCAACAAATCCGGCTAAGAGTTAGGCAAGAGCGGCCGGAGTGTTGGGGCCACTTTCCGCTCCTCAGCCGCCGCCCTTGGCCTAGTATTCTAGGTAGGTGAAGATGAAAAACATCAATCAACGCCCCGTTGAACCAGGCATTGTGAGCGACTTTTCCGAGAGGCTCAGCTATTCTGGCTACCTCTCTCTTGACGGTCTGCTTGCGCAGCAGCGTCCGCTATCCCAGCCTCCGCATCATGATGAAATGCTGTTTATCGTCCAGCACCAGGTTTCAGAACTGTGGATGAAGCTTCTCATTCACGAGCTTTCCGCTGCGATCGACCATATACGCCACGATAGGCTTCCTCCCTGCCTCAAGATTCTGTCGCGTGTCAAACTCATCCAGATGCAATTATTCGAACAATGGGCCGTATTGGAAACGCTTACACCGTCCGAATATATGGAGTTCCGCTCTGTGCTTGGAAGCGCCTCGGGTTTTCAGTCGTATCAGTATCGCAAACTCGAATTTCTACTCGGCAACAAGAATCTTGACACCATAAAGGTGTTCGCGCACGATGCGGCGATCTACGAGGATCTCAAGCGTGCACTCGAATCTCCCAGCCTCTACGACGAGTTCTTGCGATATCTTTCTCGGCGAGGCTATGGGATCCCTGACGAATGTCGCGAACGAAACTGGTCGGTGCCACACAGTAGGAATGAAGCCCTCGTGGCAGTATTTCGTGATATTTATCGCAATCCTAAAGAACACTGGGAGGCGTACGAGATGTGTGAAAAGCTGGTGGATGTAGAAGAATACTTCCAGCTCTGGCGTTTTCGTCATCTCAAAACAGTTGAGCGCATCATTGGTTTTCGTCAGGGTACGGGCGGCTCATCGGGTGTTGGCTTTCTACGTCAGGCGCTTGAGCTTACCTTCTTCCCCGAACTGTTGGCTTCGCGAACCGAGGCACCGCGAGAATGAGTCTCGCCCGTGCTATCGCATCCGTTGGAACCGGTGTTCTCGCGGAAGATGAACTGCGCCGTCATGTCTTCCCACTCTTCTCCAAGACGCTCTCCGCACCGGGGATTTATCTGGCGAACCACTCGTTGGGCCGGCCACTCGACCGGACTGAGGATGATCTTTGCGAAGGCTTTCGACTCTGGCAGACCAACCTCGGAGATGCCTGGGACCAGTGGCTTGGAGAGGAGCAAGGGCATCGTTCGCGTCTTGCGCAGCTTATTGGCGCTTCCAGGTTCGATTGCATTGTGCCGAAAACCTCGGCGGGACAAGGGCTGCGCGCTGTTCTGAATGCTCTTCCGGGAGTACCTCGTGTCGCTTCCACTACAGGGGAGTTCGACTCGGTCGATGTGATTCTGAAGCAGTACGCGGCAGTGGGTAAGGTCCGCGTTCAGTTTGTTCCCTGCGAAGTGTCGGATGGCAGCATCGATCTCTCAAATTTGATGGAGAAGATTCAGGAGGGAGTGGACCTCGTGGTCATCTCCCAGGTGATGTTTATGACCGGGCGGGTCGTGCCCCATCTTGATCTTCTCGCAGAGCAGTGCCATCAGGCCGGCGCTCGTCTACTTGTCGATGCTTACCATTCTGTCGGTGTCTTTCCGGTGGACGTTACCTCGATGAATGCTGATTTTATGATCGGCGGGAGTTACAAATACCTCCGTGGTGGACCCGGGGCGTCTTTCCTGTATGTCTCTCCGGATGCTCTCTCGAGCGGTCTGAAGCCAATCGATATCGGATGGTTCGCTAAAGACCATCCTTTTCTCTACGAACGGCCCGATCCGCCACGCTTCGCAGAAGGCGGCAGTGCATTTCTCGAATCGACTCCTCCCGTTCTGACGTACTACCAGGCTCGCGCGGGCCAGCAACTCGCTCTCGCACTGGGCGTCGACCGAATCAGGACGTACAACCTGGACCGCCTCAGCCGCTTGAAACGATATCTCTCAGACTGTGGCGTTGAAGCGGAGGGCGCGGACGAAGGACATGGAGGGTTTTTGACGATAGAAAACCCTGAAGCGGTGTCGCTTTCTAAAGCGCTCGAACAGCGCGGCGTCATAACAGATGCGCGCGGCCGATGGCTTAGGCTCTCACCCGATTACCTGACGCCTGATAGTGCTTTACGTGAGGTGGCGGCCACTTTGGCGTCAATTCTCACAGGGAGTTAGGAGTACGGCTTGCGCCGTACCCGTTCTTAGTTCACTGGGTGGAACGTCACCAACGCTGTGACGAAGATTACTCCGAAGAGGATCACCAGCAGCGGCCACCAGCTTTCCAACCAGGACGACGATTCACTTGACGAACTCATCTCAACAATTCTCCTTGACCACTTTCAAATCCTAACTGAGAACCGGCAAATCTTCTAAGCGGGAGATGGTTCAGGTACCCCCTCCCCCCTTGGGCGTATTTTGCAAGGAAGCCTTTTGAATACAATAGGTTAGAGACAGGATGTGCCGCTAAAATATTGCATCCATGGGGCTTACGCCTAAAATACTTGTTTTGAGGCAGTTAGGAGCCGGTTTGCGCCTGCTCTCGTGGTGAAGGACGACGTGGTGTTTTGTGGTCCTTTCGTGGTGTGATCGTGGTTCGTTGTGGACGGGTTAAATGTGGAGGGCTGCCGCAGCTTTCGCCGATGGCAGCCCTTGATTCTGATCTCTCATTTAATTGTAGCGAACCAGACATAACTCATACGCCAAATTTGGCGTAGATTTTTCTGATTATTTTTGGTCAACGGCATTAGTGCTGGCCGCACCGATATGCCGTCACCCAATGCAATGTTTTGCCGCCACGTAGCGACGTAACATTTCACGACTATCCCGCCATACATTCGGATGAAACCCGCTACCTGGTACAAGCTAATCCCGCCACCGAAGCTAGGAGGTCTTGACCTGCAGCCGCTCCAAAAAGCGACTTAGCGGGCCGGCCGCTCGAACTTGCGGAAAACCCGACCTTGAGGGTTAGAGACCTCTGGAAAAGGTTCGCTTCCGTATCCTATAAACGCGTATGCCTGGTTTCGATGGTCCACCTTGTCACTCCATCTCGACATCGGGCAGGACCCAGGTCTTGTCGAAGAGCGCTTGGGTAGGGGCGTAGGCGCGGAAGATGAACTCGAATTTGCGGTTAGGGTCGGTGGGGATCCAGTTGGACTCTTTGCCGTCGGGAGCTTTGGGACCGATGTATAGATCGATGGAGCCGTCGGGGTTCTTCTGGAGCTCGGGGATCTGGGAGGAGCGGCTCGCGCGGTTGACTCCCTTGATGAGTGTATGGAGCTCGCGGTCGTAGGCGGTGAGCGACCAGTACTGTTTGACCGGCGCGTTAGGGGGCACCGTTTGTTTGTAGGTCTTTGCGCCGTCGAAGTCGTTGCCGTCCTTGTCTTTGATGGAGAAGAGATACATCTGTCCGCCGCCGAGATTCTTGATGCCGATAAAGGCCACGCTGTAGACGACGGCGCGCTCATCTGTGGGGTAGGCGTTGAGATCGGCGTAGGAACTGCTCGCAGCCTTTACCAAGTCGGGATAGCTGGGGAACATCCAGTGGCTGTTTGAGGGGAAGAAGGACGGGAAGCCGGCGTCGTACTTTGCGTATAGGAAGGTGCGGGCGTCCTGAGCGGCGGAGTTGAGAGTGGATTTCAGTTGGTCGGAGGGCTGGTAAGGCTTGCCCTTCTCGATACCGATAGATTTGAGCGCGTCGATCATCGCGCGGTCGCGGTCGATCCATGGCTCAGACTGGATAACGTTGTTGAGGTGATCGAAGAAGCTGGCGTCGTACTTGATGGTGGAGTCGAAGTTGATGTCCTTGACGTCGGTGAAGACGGTCTCTGGCGGGTGGGCGGCGGCGGCGAGCGGGTAGACCTTAATACGCTTGCCGTAGTTGACGGCTGATTGAACGTCGGCGTCCGAGTGGCTCTTGAAGTTGGCGCGGAAGAGCATGTAGTTGCCGAGTGTGTCGGACTGGAGGGGGATGTAGCCTGCAGGGATCTTTTCTTTGTAGCCGGGAGGCAGGATAAGGTACTTGCCCCCCTTACCCTTGTCCGTGCCGAGCAGTCCGGCGTCAGCCAGAGGCATCTGCCAGAGCGTGACGATGTTGCCATTGAAGGAGCCATTATCATCACCGGGGGGAAGGTCAAGGACGACGGGGCCTTCCTTCGTGTTGACGAAAGTGATGAAGTAGAGAGCGTCTGGGTTGGGCGTCAGCGTCTGGTTATGCCAGTCGAGTGGGCGTCCCCAGTAGATGACCTGTCCGACCTTGGCTTGGGTTTTGGTGAGCATCTCCTGGAGCATGAGGTCGTAGTTGACGGCAGGCATACCCCAGATCGCCGCCTCGACCGCACGGGAGTGAACGAGGTCACTAGTAGATCCATTTCTTTGAGCGGATGTGTTCTCCGGCGCCTCTGCCTTCTTCTGTTCGCAAGCGGTAAGTGCAACAAGCAGGCTGGCTATGAAAACGGGCGAGATGCGATGAAGGTTCGAGTGACGCACTGGAGAGGGCATGCGTTGAGCCTCTGGTGACGACAAATTGTCCCAGATGGTAAGAGATAACGCAAACATGATAGTTCGACAGCAGTCTAAGTTGCTGTGGTCGAAAAACGGAGTTTTCAGTTCGAATCTCCGGCGCACACCCTTCTGCGCTGATGAGATTTTGGCCAGCTTCGGCCCTTGATCAAAACACCTTTTGGGGGAACAGACGCCTATCGCCGATCGAAGGCCAGACGCCTTTTGTTGAATGGATGAACAAGTCTGGGTGTAGCGTCGCCTGGATGCTGAAGTGGTGGATAACGCGGCGTGATGCTGCGCCATCGTATTCGCTGGGTGATCCGTTTCCCAGAAAAGGCAGTGAACAACAATGGCAAAACAAGCGCATATGGATGCCGCGCGGCATCATAACGAAGCAGCAGGTCACCACCTCAACGCAGCCGAAAAGCATGACATGGGTAACCATGATGAGGCTCACAAACACTCCCAGAAGGCACATGAGTCGTCCACGACGGCGCATGGCAAGTCAACAGATGCTCACACGAAGTCGGCATCGTCGGCGAAGAAATAGCTAAGAGCCAGAGGGGGCCGCGGTCATGCCGCGGCCCCTCCTACTTAATAAACCTTGTGAGATGGCCAACTTTGAAATGGAACTGTGTCTCTCATAGGATGATTCGCACGTGGCGCGAATGCCGGGAATCTATAGACCAACACAGGAGATTGACATGCCACTTAATGACGTTTTGCTGGATGAGTTGCGCGATATGTACAGCGCAGAAAATCAGTTAGTGAAGGCGCTACCCAAGCTTGCCAAGGGAGCGAAGGACGCGAAGCTGAAGGAACTTTTCACGAAGCATTTAGAAGAGACCAAGGGCCAGGTAGAGCGGTTGAAGCAGGTCTTCGAGCACCTGGGCGAGAAGCCAACTGGAGAACACTGCAATGGAATGGAGGGCATCGTTGAAGAAGGGAAGGATGCTCTGGAAAAAGATGAAGAGGGAGCGTCATTCGATTGCGGTTTGATCGGTGCTGCGCTCAGGACGGAGCACTACGAGATCGCGGGGTATCAGGCGACGATTGCGATGGCAAAGACTCTCGGGATGCAGGATGTGATCGACCTGCTGACGGAGAATTTGAATGAAGAGCTGGCGGCGGCGGCGAAGATCACCGAGGCTGCGCAGCCAATTCTTCTGGAGAGTTCGCAAGAGCCGGAGCATAAGAAGAAGGCTATGTCTGCGAAGGAGAAGACGTCTGCGCAGAAGAGCCGCGAAGATGAAAAGGCAGCGGCTCCTGGGTTGAGGAAGAAGGCTTCCTAGATCCACGGTTAAGGCAAGATGCCTTTGGCTGGTGAGGGGATGAGACGTTGCCGAGAAGGCCGAGCTGGGCGTTCTGCAAGCAACTTCTCATCCCGTCCTTCGCAAACGCGAGCAGGAAAAAGCGCGGAATCCCGTCAGTTCACGGTCGTAGGAACGCGTGTAAATACCCCTCTACAGAACAGAGAACAACACTTTGCTGATTATTTGGTATCTCTGCGACTGAAGTCGCATCCAAACTCTGCGGTCAAGACATTTGAGTGAGGGAACGATATGAAGAAGGGTTATTGGGTTGTTGCGTATAGGACGGTTGGTGACGAGGCGACGATGAAAAACTATGTGGCGTTGGCTGTAGCGGCATTGGGGCAGTTTGGGGCGCGCACGCTGGTGGCTCCTGGCAGCACGGTGACGGCCCACGAGTCCGGGCTGAAGCAGCAGACGGTCGTCGTTGAGTTTGATAGCTACGAGCAGGCGCTGGCAGCGTATGAGAGCGCGGATTATAAGAAGGCTCTGGTTGCGCTTGGCTCAAGTGTGGAGAGGGATTTTCGGATTGCTGAGGGAGTGTAGGCCTTCAGCGAATGCGCACTCGAGGCGTTATCATTTCCTGGGAATGGGCCGGTCTGAGTGGCGGCGCGATCGGGGTGTTCCCGCAACTTGGTGTGTCCGCAATCGGGAGCAGGGATAGAAGCCTTCTGTAAGCGGGAATAAACAAACGGGAAGGGTGTTTCTATCTTAACGAGCGCAAAAGACAGCACATACGATCGAGTTCGTTGCGCCGCAAATCATTTGGATTGAGGTACTACTTTGACTCCCTATCTGAGCTCAGAAATAGACATCGCCAGTTGCGGCGTGTCTAACGATCCTTTTTCGCCACTAGATTCTCGAGAAGGGAATCTCAGCATTCTTTTCAACCCAAAATATCTGAGATATCATGTTTCTTAACCAGCGACTCCGGCCAAACCGGCCCAGTATCTCCGGTCTCGTTGTTGGTTGCTGAGAGATCCATCTGTAGATTGCGTCTGGATCTGATCGAGATACTACGTCTCTCGTTGCATGCCGTTGACTATGCGACAAAAGGCTATGCTTTGGGCCTCGTTGAGTTTGCCTTGCAATCTTCCAGTGGACGAAAGAAGCTGGAGTACCTTGGTCAGACGATCATTGCGGCGAGCGATGAACTGTGCGAAGGAGAACTCGACGATTCGCAGCTGGACTTCGTCGAATCCGCGCGGACAATCTCTGCGGCGCTGTCGTCCACATGTCAGCAGGCAAACGAGATTTCTTCGCACACCGTCGTGCTCCTGCGTGGAGGTATACGTCGAAACTCGCGAGAGTTAGTACAGCTGGGTGAGCGCGCAGACCGTCTGTTGCGACTGTGCATTGTTGCGTTTATGAAACAGAAGGTTGAGTACGCCGAGGCAGTTCTGCGCGACATTGACGAGTGGAAACACGGTATTGAGGAGAACCTCCCCGGACCGAAATCCGGCGCATCGGAGACGAGAGACGCGCGCGAATGGGCGATTGCGGAAAGCTTGACGCGAATTATGGAGAATTTGCGCCATATATCAGTAGCGTCCTTATTACCGTACCGCTCTTAGAATGTTGGCCTTTTAGCCTTTGCGGCAACGGATACGAGGGACGCTCCACACAGGGCGGTCCTGTGTGTCCCCGAGAATTCTTTTTTTCGGGAATATTCTCTCAAGTCCGGTTTTGTAGAGGTAGTGAACTATGTCTTTGACCCCTGAGGGCTCACCTGTTGTAGAGGCTGCTGCTGGTATCGAACATATTGATGGATTGTTCAGCTATGCGTTGGTACTCACTCGCAATCGGAGTGAGGCAGAAGACCTGGTGCAAGAGACTTATGTTCGCGCCATACGGGCGATGGGAAGTCTGCGCATTGGCAGCAACGTAAAGGGCTGGTTATTTACCATCTTGCGGAACATTTGGTTCAATCAGTTACGGCACCGGCGCACCGCAAAAGTTGTTGCAATGGATGGAGAGGAGAACGCTGTGGATTTCGCAGATACTGCAAAGGATCCTTATGCGTTCTACGTGAGTAAGATGGAGCATCAGCAAGTGCGCGAAGCAATTCAACGACTGCCAGCAGATTTTCGCGAGGTCATCCTGTTGCGCGAGTTCGAGGAACTTTCCTATCAGGAGATTGCAACGATTTTGGACTGTCCCGCAGGGACGGTAATGTCGCGCCTCGCAAGGGCGCGCACTAAGCTGCGGACGTTGCTTTCGGCTGCCTTTAAGACCTCCGATTTCGCGAGGAAGGAGGTCATGGAATGAATTCTGACGATGAACACAGCCATAACGTCTCACTCCATCTCGACAACGAATTAAGCGATCAAGAACTAGAAGACTTTCGCGCTCATCTTGCAGACTGCGCGGACTGTAAAAGTCAGCTTGAGGAAGAGCAGGCACTTGCGGATCTTCTGCATCGGTCGCGCCCCCTCTACAGGGCTTCGGATGAGTTGCGTGCCCGTGTCATTGCGGCTCAAGATGTCTCCGTGTCCGGGCATGTGCCGGAGCGTCTTCACAGGCGGGTGTTGCGGCTCCTGAAACAATCAATGGGGCCCGGCGAACTCACGGCCTTCCCATGGAGAGCGGTGGCGACGATTGCTTTCGTGTTTGTGCTGGGGATGGTATTCGTTCCAACGATCGCTCGGCATGCGCGTGCTGCCTCCTATGTGGATACGGCGTTGACCACGCACAGAAACTATCTTGACGGCAAACTTCCGCTCGAGATTAATTCGGAATCTCCGGAAGAAGTAACGGCGTGGTTTGCGGGTAAGGTCCCCTTCGACTTCCGACTGCCGACATCTCAATTGTTACCAAATGATCAACCTGCTTATCGACAGGTTGGAGCAAGACTGGTGAGCTACGGGAACAGTTACGCCGCTCTGGTCTCGTTCGCGATGAAGAACGACCGGATTAGCCTGCTGGTTGCTTCGAGCAAGTCAGCTGAGGCATATGGTGGGGAGGAGATCGTCTCACGTGGGCTAACCTTCCATTACCAAACGAAGGGGGGGTTCAATGTAATTACCTGGACCACGCATGGTCTCACCTACGCTTTGGTCTCGTCGTTGCATACTTCCGCTAGCCGGTCCTGCCTTGTCTGCCATCAGAATATGGCTGACAAAGGTGAGTTTCGTGAACAGTGAGTCTGGGGTGATCTGACTTTCGAGATTCGCTTCATCGCCTCGCGATGCGTTTCGACAGGTTCCGGGGATATTCTGTTTCTAGATGCCCCGATTGATTCAGACACTACGCGCCGCAGCGATCTCTGTTGCATTCGTACTTTCAGGCACAGGGTCCGGGGTCACCCAACAGAAATCCCTCGTGCTATTCCATGACGTTCACCGCGCTATGGGATCGGAGTTCACCATCGATCTGTATGCTCCGAATCAGGAGACGGCAGACCAATGGATGCAGCTCTCCTTCGAGGAAGTTGACCGAATCGAAGCACTCCTCAGCAACTATCAGCCAACGAGCGAGCTTTCACGCATCAGCCGTGAAGCTGGCACGCATCCGGTCACCACCGATCCCGAGACCTTCGACTTTCTTCAGACTGCACTCTCCTGGAGTAGTCGTTCAGATGGAGCGTTTGACATCACAGTTGGGCCTCTGATGCGCGCATGGGGGTTCTTCTTCAATCACGGACGCATCCCGACGGAAGAGGAGCTGCTCGCTCTGAAAAAGCAGACGGGCTGGAACAACATCCACCTCGATGCGTCGACCCGCACTGTCTCTTTCATCAATTATTCTTCGATGGAACTCGATCCCGGTGGCATCGGCAAAGGCTACGCAGTTGATCGTGTCGTCGCGTTGTTACGTCAGCAACATGTATCCGCCGCGCTGATCTCGGCGGGAAGCAGTACCATCTATGCGATCAGCGCTCCTCCTGGATCGAAGGGCTGGCTGGTAAACATTGCCGATCCTGCGCATGCAGGCAGCACTCTCAGCACAATTCTCCTTGCGGATACTTCGCTGTCCACGTCGGCCTGCACGGAAAAATTCTTCATCAAGGACGGCCATCGTTACTGCCATATCCTTGATCCACACACGATGCATCCCGTAGAGAACATGCTGCAGACCACTGTCGTCGCGCCTTCGGCCACGGACAGCGACGCCTTGTCCACGGCGACGTTCGTCATGGGTTCGGACGCGTCAGCGCTTCTGCTGCAATCCTGCCCGCAGACGGAGGCCGTGATCGTATCAGGCACTCCTGACAGTCCGCGCTATCGGGCTATCCACTGGCCAAATCCATTGCACGAAACAAAATAGAAAAGAGAGTACTGACACGATGATGAACCGACGTCTTTTTGTTCAAGGTCTATCCGCGGCAACACTCGCAGCGAAGTCGATGACCTCCATCGCAGCGATGAACGTTGCCGATCCAGCTGCCCCTGCACCCGTTCGCCTTGGAATCATAGGGCCTGGCAGTCGAGGCAAAGAGCTGATCCGCAATTTTCTCCGCGTACCCGGAGTGACCATCGTCGCGGCAGCAGATGTATACCCGCCGCGCTTTCAAGAGCTCAATCAGCTATGCGGATATACCGTTGCATCGCACTCCGACTACCGCACTCTGGTTGACCGCAAAGACCTTGACGCTATCGTCGTCGCTACTCCGCTCAGCTTTCATGCGGAACAGGTGATCGCGGCGCTCGAAAGTGGACACCACGTGTACGGTGAGAAGACGATGGCCTTCACCGTGGCCGAAGTAAACGACGTCGTAAAAAAAGTTGACGCCGGCAAGCAGATCTTTCAGGTGGGCCATCAGTATCGCTACGCGCCCTGGATTCAATCTGCCATCGACTACGTACAGCGTGGAGAAATCGGCGATGTGACCCATATCTATGGATACTGGCACCGCAACAACGATTGGCGCCGTCCTGTGCCTGATCCATCTCTCGAACGCCTCATCAACTGGCGCCTCTACAACAAGTTTTCCCTCGGGTTGTTGGCCGAGCTGGGTTCGCACCATATAGACATCGCAAACTGGGTGTTCGGTGAAACAGCTCATGCCGCGTACGCCACCGGCAGCATTGCCGTCTACCACGATGGCCGCGAGAATGACGATAACGTGCAGGCGGTGCTGAGCTACTCCAAGGGCCGACGCTTCGTCTTTAGTTCTCTGACTGACAATGCCGAGGTGGGTAACCAGCTTTGGATCTACGGCACCAAAGGCAGCCTGAATCTCACGCTCGAAGACGCGGAGTTTTTCTACGAACCGAAACGCGCTAACCGACTCCCGTCAAAGCCTGGTGAGAAAGTAAAGGCCATAACTGCCGGGGCTTCTTATCGTCCTGGGGGCGAGATGCCGTACCGTGGTGCTGGCAAACGTCTCGACATTCCCGTGACCGAAGATCCAACGACCACCGCCTGCCGAGCCTTCATCGAATGCATCCGCACAGGTCAAAAGCCCGTCGCCGACGCGCATATCGGCATGCGCTCCGCACTGTCGGTTATCACGGCGAATCAATCGCTGGGTGCCAGACGAGAGCTCGAGGTTCCGGCCCCGGTTTAAGAGGTCTGCGGATCTCCTAACGGTTTTACAAATCCAGTGCGCTTGGACGCAAAACCGCCTCATCGGACGTGTCTGTTTCTCGATGTGGACTGAAACTAACCCCTTACCAGGTTGCACCCCCTCCCTTCGCTCCCATAAACTTCACAGGAGCGTCGAATTCATATCGTGTCCTTTCCCACAAAATCGTTTTTCCATCGGCACCCGCTGCTTCTCTCGCTGTGCCTGGCATCTTCTCTCCTGTTGCCTTCTTCCGGCCTCAACGCGCAGTCAAGCTCATCGAGCAGCAGCAATCCGGACACAGCTCCCGACGCAGCCGTCCCGAAGGAGCCACCAGCCAAGGTTGCGCCTCGCGTCGCTCAGCCTGAAGCCGGCGGCTCTGCCATCACGCTCGAGACCAGCGAACCCCTCTTTTATCTCGCCGTCGCGTTGAACGTCTGCGGTTACGACGCCGATCTCGCCAACTCCGCCCCGGTTCGCCTGAAGATCCGCGATGAGATCAACGCCGAGGTGGCTGACTCCGCCGAGGCACGCACCAGCAGAGACGCCCTCTGCGGCTACGTTCGCGATCACACCCTCGGCGATGCCAGCCTGAATCTTGCCCAATACATCTCGCTGGCTCTCTACCTCACACCACCTCCCGAACTTACCCCCACGGTCGGCGAGACCGAGCTTCCCCCCGACTCCACCCAGGTCGTCAACATCCTTCCGCTCCTCAGAACCTTCGCCGAAGACGTGCATCTCCACGCCATCTGGATTGGGCATCGCCCCGAGTACGAAGATCTCCTCAAGCGCGTTCACGATCCTCTTACGAAGACAGTCCTCGCCACCAATATCTATCTGCATCTCCCCGTCAGCAGCTACGACGGCCGCCGGTTCCTCGTCCTTCTCGAACCGATGCTCGCGCCCTCCACGACCAACGCCCGCATCTACTCGAACGACTACATCGTCGTCACGTCGCCCGCAGCCGAACCGCTCGGCGCCGTCCACATGGACGACATCCGCCACATCTACCTCCACTACGAAGTTGAGCCTCTGGTCTACTCTCGCGCCACCGCGATGGAACGCCTCCAGCCACTGCTCAAGGCCGTACAGGACGCTCCACTCGACTACACCTACAAGACTGAGATCGTACCCCTCATCACCGAGTGCCTCATCAAGGCAATCGAAGACCGAACGATGGATGTCGGGATTGCCAAGCCGGCCAAGCCCGGCGCCGTCAAACAGCGCGCAGAGATCGAACAGTACAACGCGGAGCTAAGCACCTACGAGCACGACGCCGAAGCCACTCGCCGCAAGGCCGTAGACCTCGCCATGCGCCAGGGCTGGGTCCTTACCGAATACTTCTACAACCAGATCGGCCTCATGGAGAAGGATTCCGTCAGCCTCAAGGAGTACATGGGCGAGATGGTCTACGGCATGGACATAGAGCGCGAGAGCCATCACGCCAGGCAGATCGCCTTCCTGCCCTCCGGCAGCCGTGACGTTCTGCGCCGTGCTCCGCAACAACTTACCGGTCTCCAGCTAGCCGAGGAAAAGATCTACAAGGGAGATCTCACCGGCGCCTCCGACATCGCTACCAAAGTCCTCGCCGATCCCAACGGCGACCATGCCCAGGCCCACTACGTTCTCGCTCGCGTGAATCTCATGCAACGCCAGCCCGGAGCGGCCTTCGCCGACTTCCAGGAAGTCCTCGACTCCTCAAAGGATCCCCGCACCCTCGCCTGGTCGCACATCTATCTAGGCCGCCTCTACGACGTCAAAGACGATCGCAAGAAAGCCGTAGCCGAGTACCAGGCCGCACTCACCGTCCGCGACGCCCAGCCCGACACCAAGGCCGCCGCGGAGAAGGGAATCAAAGAGCCTTTCGTCGCACCAAAAGTGGCCCAGCAGGCCAAGGACGAAGATGACGACGATGCCCCCCTCGACCCCAGCGGTAAGGCCGAAAAGGACGCCTACCGCCCTCCACCCCCCCCCTAACTGGATTCATCCCGCGCAAACCAGCCGCGAACCACCAGTGCGCAACCGCCTACGTCCGGTAAAGTAAAGCAGGGGAGTTTCATGACGACGCGCCATAAAAAGCCCGGACGATCCCAGTCGAACGACGCCCCCCCGGCTCTGTTCGACCACATCTTCCAGCGTCCCGATCTCCTCACCTGGGCCCTCACCCACCGTTCCCTCGCCTACGAGACCAATCCCGAGACCCTCCCCGACCCAGCCGCCGACAACGAGCAGCTCGAGTTCGTCGGCGACGCTGTCCTCGGTCTCGCCGTGGCCGAATCCCTCTTCCGCCGCTTCCCATCCTCCCGCGAGGGAGAGCTCACCCGCCTCCGCGCCTCTCTCGTCAGCCGCCGTCATCTCGGCGAGGTAGCCGCCCGCATCGACCTCGGCTCCCTCCTCCGTCTCGGCCGCGGCGAAGAGCAATCCGGCGGCCGCAAAAAGCCCGCCCTCCTCGCCAACGCCATCGAAGCCGTCATCGCCGCCCTATATCTCGACGGAGGTCTCGACGCCGCCCGCGCCTTCATCGAAAAGCACATCATCGAGCCCGCTCTGCCCGACCTCCACCTCGCCCTCGACGGCAGCAAAACCTTCAGCGGCGCCATCGGCGACCACAAATCCGCCCTCCAGGAGCATCTCCAGGCCACCGGCGCCGGCCAACCCCAATACGTCCTCACCGACCAGAGCGGCCCCGACCATCAAAAGCGCTTCCGCGTCGAGGTCCGCGTCGACGACAAATCCGGCGGCTCCCGCGCCCTCGCCGAATCCGAAGGCACGACCAAAAAACAAGCCCAGCAGGCCGCCGCCCGTCTCGCGTTCGAACGCCTCATCGCGGAAGCCCGCCTCGTCGCCGAATCCGCCTCACTCGACATAACCGCGGAGGTGGTCGAGTGACCCAACCCGCCGCCGTCTCGAGCAACCCCGGCATCCCAATCGCCTCCGTCACGTCCGAGGCTCCGCAAACCCGTCTGCCGAATCCCCGTCCGGCTTCAAACCATCCCCGCCGTCACCCGCACCACGACAGGCCCAGCGTCGCCACCGCCCTTCAATCTCTTCTGCACCTCATCGTCATCGCCATCTTCATCATCACCTTCTGCGTGCAGCCCTTCCGCATCCCCTCAGAATCGATGGAGTCCACCCTCCTCGTCGGCGACTTCCTCCTCGTCGACAAGCAGGCCGCAGCCCCCGACGGCGCAGGCACCCTCCTTCCCGCAGCCACCGTCCACCGCGGCGACATCATCGTCTTCCACGACCCCGTCGACTCCACCCTCCATTTGGTCAAACGCGTCATCGGCCTCCCCGGCGACCATCTCCGCCTCCACAACGGTATCGTCTACATCAACGGCCACGCCCTCACCGAGCCCTACGCCGTCTACCGCCCCAGCCCGCCCGACAACTTCCGCGACAACTTCCCCCGCCTCCAGGCCCCCGACCCCGAGATCGACTCTCACTGGTGGATTCGCATGCGCTCCCTCATCGAAAACAACGAGCTCATCATCCCCACCGGCAACTATTTCGTCCTCGGCGACAACCGCAACGACAGCGAAGACAGCCGCTATTGGGGCTTCGTCCCCCGCGAGGCCATCGTCGGCAAACCCCTCGTCATCTACTTCTCTCTCCTTCCCCACGAGTCCGACGACCCCACCACGCTCACCCAGCCCGACGCAACCGCCAAACCCATGCACCCGCGCCCCAGCAAGCTCGAATCCGTAGTCGACTTCGCCCGCTGGAGCCGCACCTTCCAAATCGTCCGCTAGACTCGGACACCCTACATTTCCAAACGGATCACGATCCGATATATTGAAACGCTATCGCCGCGAAGGTCACCTATCGAGTGCGGAACAAGTTCGATGCTGCGCGTAGCTAGTCTCTCCATCGGTCAGCGCCAACACACCAATCACGGGTCAGAATCAAGAAATTCCAAGCGACAGAAATGAGTGGCGACTAAAAATCGCCACCTGGGCCACTCCCAATTCTTTCGAGAGGAGATTCAATGACCACCTCATTCCTCCGGTTCGCCGTAACGGCGACGTTCCTCTTCTTCACCTCCGCCGCACAACCCCAAACCCCATCCAGCAACAAGACACAAACTCCAACCCAAAAGGGAGCTCAGTTTCAACTCTCTCCGGCGAAGACCCCTCTCGTCTTCGAGCCCAATCGCGGACAAGCCGCTTCGAACTTCCAATGGATAGGCCACGGTGCAGGATTCCGTCTCGGAATAAGCAACGACGGCGCCACGCTCGAGTTTGTCGACCGCAAAGCCACCCCACCCGCAAAGCCAAGGTTTCTGAACCCATCCGACTTGGCAAAGCCGCAGGCAAAGTCAAAGAGTGCGCCCAGCACCCTCGTCAAACTGCATCTCTCCGGCAGCAACGGCTGGAAGCCGGCAGGAGCGGAGCCATCCGGAGGCATCAGCAACTACTTCATCGGAAAAACTTCAGCCACCTGGCAAACCGATATCCCGCAGTACGCGCAGGTCAAAGTGGCAAGCGTCTATCAAGGCATCGACCTCATCTTTCACGGAGACGAGAGCGCGCTCGAATACGACTTCGTCCTCGCCCCAGGAGCCGATCCCCGTCAGATTCAACTTCAGTTCGAAGGAGCTGCCAGTCTTGAGGTGGACAAAACCAACGGCGACCTCGTGCTTGCAACAACCAACAAAACCGAGCTCCTTCGTCACGCCCAGCCCAAAATCTATCAGGTAGTCGGCGGAAAGAATGTACCAGTCAAGGGCGGATTTCAAGTACTCAAGGGAAACATCGCAAGCTTCACCATCGAAAAATACGATCGCGCCAAACCTCTCGTGATCGATCCCACTATCCGATTCGTCACCTTCCTCGGAGGCTCGGACACCGACGCCGCAAATGCCGTAGCCGTCGATGGCCGCGGATTCACCTACGTCACAGGACAGACCTACTCTGGCAACTTCAACGTCGTCGGAGGAGTCATCCAGAGCGGCAGATCCGGTGACTCCGATGCATTTGTAACCAAACTAGGCACAGGTGGAAATATTGTCTTCTCCACCTATCTCGGTGGCGGAGACAACGACGCAGGCTACGGAATCGCGGTCGACGCCAGCGGCGTCTATGCTGCCGGCCAAACCCACTCCGACGACTTCCCGCTCGCTCAGGCCTTGCAGGCTGAGAAAAGAGGGGACGGCACAATCTTCGTTACCAAGCTGTCACCCTCAGGCAACCGCCTCGTCTACTCCACCTATCTCGGTGGATCCAACGCCGAAAATGGCGGGGCCATTGCCATCGACGCGTCTCAGTCGGCATACGTCGCGGGATTCACCACGTCGAGAGATTTTCCAGTCGTGCACGGCTACGAATACTATCGAGGTGCCGCCGTCAGCGGGTTCGTCTCGAAGATTGCTCCAAACGGAGTCTCACTGGTCTACTCCACGTATATGGGTGGATCGAATGTTGATTCAATCTCTGGCATTGCGGTCGACAGCTCGCTCTCCGCCTACGTCACCGGCGAAGCCGCATCAAACGATTTTCCATACGCCGGCTACCAGTCCACCATGTTCGGCGGATCGCCTTCCGCATTCCTGACCAAGTTAAGCCCGGCAGGGGACTCGCTCATATATTCAACCTCTCTGAGCCTCGAGACCACCATCGGCACAGCAGTATCGCTGGACTTCGCCGGCAATGCCTACGTCGCCGGAACCTTCTGCTCGCCTTGTGAATCGCCACATCCGGATTTGGTCTTTGTGTCGAAGGTTTCGCCCGCAGGCAAGCTGACTTACTCCAAACTCTTCTCAGGAACCGATGGCAGCTCCGACGGCTACGCGATCGCCACGGACGCAGGCGGAGACACGTGGGTAGTGGGCAGCACATCCTCAACAACCTTCCCTGGCGCTCCACCCCTCACTCCAAATCCAACCGCTGGCTTTCTCATGAAACTGGACGCAAACGGAAACGGTCCCCTCTACACCATCTTCCTCGGCGCCTCGATCAACGGAGTGGCAGTCACAAAGCCCACTTCAACTTTGGGTCAAATCGTCTACCCGACCATCTACACCGCGGGCATGCGTTACACCGGAGGTAAATCCGCCTCGAATCAGGATGCCTTCGTAGTCAAGCTCGATGAAGAACCGGTGATCGAAAACCAGCCCTAAAATCCTGAGGCGTGATTTCTACGGACATCCATCCCGATGAGTAGATTGTTCCCTCCGTCCGGACATTTCGATGCTAAGCCCGCTAATTATTTCCCTCCAAATCCGTGCGCCTTCAGATACAAAATCTACATAGTGTGTCGTTTCCTCAATTTAGACCGCTCCATAAATCTGGATGTGAAATTGCTTGCACATAACATCTGTATCCAGCAATCGGCGAGTACCGATTCAAATTGAGTCTGAGGCGTGGCCATGCCTCTGGCGAACGCAGAACTGTCGCTGTCTGTCGGTTCGATTCGCTAGGCGGCAGGCAGTTGCGCCCATCGTCTGCTCATTCGCTCAGCGACGATGTATTGCGGTCCACCTGGAAGATCGTTCTTTCTGAAGCATTGATAGTTGCATCTGTCTGCTGACGAAAATCCATTGGAGGTTGTTCGGCAGGACGAAAGTCCTTCGGCCCCTGCACGCTTTTTAAACTCCCCTGATCGCCGGAGTAATTCACACCTCCGAGCGTCTGGCGTTCCTTTCGCCGGCACGCTTTAGGTGAACTACGGCCTCAATCGCCAACGATGGGCGAGCGCCGCGCAACGTTCATTGACAGTCGCCTGGCAAAGCACTACGAAACCTGGCCGGCTGCGCAAATGCATCTTCAAGAAAGGTCGGAACCTGAAATGTTTGTCATGAATCTACGCATCATCTTTGCAGGATTAATATTCGCAACTCTGCTGTGTCGCGCGACCGCCCAAAGCCAACCATCTGTTCGAGAACCCGACACAGATCTTCTCAAAGAGTTTCGCCCGATCGGCGGCACCGGCAATAATCTCGCCAACCCGCGCCTCAACAGCACTCCGGGATCACCGGAGATCGCCATCGCCCCGTTGAACTTCGCACGAGGAACAAAGAATAGCCTCGTGCCCGCACCCAATCCCCGCACGATCAGCAACGTGATCGCCGGCGGAACCGGCGCCCAGGGCCAAAGCGCCGACACGGAGGATCCCGTCGCTACCGCATGGCTCTATGTCTTCGGACAGTTCGTAGACCACGACCTCGATCTTGAACAAACCCCGCTCACCTCGGCCGCAATCAACATCGTCATACCACCCGGCGACCCCGTCTTCGAAGCAGGAACAACCATTCCCATGACGAGGGACACGCGCAGTCGCGCCACCAACACCATCATCAACACGGTCGCCGGCTACCTGGACCTCTCTCAACTCTATGGCTCAACCCCGGCAATTGCCGCCAGCCTCACCAACCCCGACGGAACCCTGATGAGCTCAGACAACGGTCAGGCTCTCCCCGTCGTCAACGACACCTTCATCACAGGCGATCCCAGGGTGATGGAAAATCCCGAGTTGACCGCCATCACGATCCTCTTCATGCGCGAACACAATCGCTGGGTCGCTACTCTCAAATCGCAGCATCCGAACTGGACAGGCACCCAGCTCTACAACATGGCAAAAGCCATCACCACCGCCGAATATCAGAACATCGTCTACACGGAGTTCCTGCCAACTTTGGTTGGCTCGGCAGTCGGACCATACAAAGGCTACAACTCCACGGTCAACGCCCAAGTCACCCAGGAGTTTTCGACAGCAGCCTTCCGAGTGGGCCACTCACAGGTATCCGATACTCAAGAAGGCCTCGACAACCACGGCAACGTCATCTTTACCGAGTCGCTGGCACAAGCCTTCTTCAATACTCCGGAGATCGACGAGGCCAACGGAATCAATCCGCTCCTGCGATCCATCGGGACAGATTCCTCTCAGGCTACCGATGTCTACACCGTAGGCGCTCTGCGCAACCTGCTATTTGCTGGCCTGGTCGGTGGCGGAGTCGATGAGATGGATCTGATCGCCATCGATATACGACGTGAAAGCGATGTAGGTCTGGGAACTCTCAACCAGACACGACGCGCACTCGGGTTGCCGCCCTACAGTTCCTTCGCCGACCTCACCGCCGACCCGGTCCTGCAAAGAAACTTCCAAACCATCTATGGCGACATATCGAAACTCGACCTGTTCATGGGAGGCTTGGCCGAGAAGCACGCCTCCGGCGCAGTGGTCGGTCCGACATTTCAAACCATCATCGCAGACCAGTTTCAGGCACTGCGTACCGGCGATCGTTTCTTCTGGCTTAATCAAGGGTTCAATAAAGATCTAGCCTCGGCCATATCCAATACCACCCTTGCCAACCTCATCACATGGGATACCGACACCACTCTCGCTCAACAGCCAAACGTCTTCGTGCAGAAATTGCCACAAACCCACAATCCACCCCATGTGGCCACCCCCGCCACCATCAATACACACAACCGGAAACCGTCGTTCCAATACTGAACGCCATGCCTGGACGGCCATATCTGCACCGGTATGGCCGTCTCAGGCTCCTCGCCCGCCGGTACCGCGCCCTCCAAATCTTCCGCTGACTCCTCCGCGCGTCTGTGCTAAGGTTTCCTCCAGCCCCACAATCATCTAGGCTCTCGAAAGTTTGACCACCCGTATGAAGCGGATTTGCCGAGTTGTTCCGCCGTCCTTTTTGACGGTCTTGCTGTTTTGTTCTTTTTCTGCCTTTGCACAAAAGCTCACGCCGCGCTTAACCCGTAACATCGCGGATTCAAGCCGAGCCGCGCTCGTCGGATCTCGCACCCCGCAAGCCAGCCGCGGGCAGGATCTCGGCCCCGTCTCCTCGCAGATGTCCATTCCAGGCATTACGCTCGTCTTCAAGCGTTCGCCCGCGCAGGAAGATGACCTGCAACAGCTCCTGGCCGCGCAGCAAAACCGGTCCTCACCCCTCTACCATCAATGGCTCACACCGGACACCTTCGCCACCCGCTTCGGCATGGCCGACGACGACATCGCCGCCGCTGAAACCTGGCTGCAGTCTCAGGGCTTCCACGTAGAGTCCATCGCCCGCAGCCGTGATCGCATCACCTTCTCCGGCACCGCCGCGCAAGTTCAGTCCGCCTTCGGCACAGACCTTCATTACTACCAGGTGGACGGCGAACAGCACTTCGCCCCGGCAGCCGATCTCAACCTGCCAACAGAACTGGCCTCGGTCACCGCAGCCGTCCTCCACCTATCAAACTTCCGCCCCAAGCCGTCCATCAAAGTACAAACCCGCCCAAAGCCCAACTACACGGCACTATCAACACAAGCCCACTACCTTGGCCCACAAGACATAGCCACAATGTACGACCTGAACACCCTCTTCACGAGTGGATTTTCTGGTGAGGGCCAAGCGCTGGCTGTCGTCGGTCAGTCCTTTGTGAACACGACGGCAGATTCTTCCGAGATCACCTCCTTTCAGATATTTTCCGGGCGACTGACTCCAATTACTCCCGTTCTCGTTCCAGGTTCCGGGGTACAAGCCATCTCTCCCGGGGACCAGGGAGAATCGGAGATCGACCTTGAGTACTCTTCCGGTATCGCTTCGAATGCCAACATCTTTCTCGTCTATGTAGGCAACAACCAGAACTACGATGTCTTCGATGCCCTGGCATTCGCAATCGAAGAGAACATCGCTCCCGTAGTCAGCATCAGCTACGGCATCTGCGAATCGCTTATAAGTCCGACAGACCTCGATCAGGGGAACTCCCTCTTCGAACAGGCTTCGGCTCAAGGTCAAACTCTCGTCGCAGCCTCAGGCGACAACGGCTCTACCGAGTGCGCTGCTTTCACCTCCGCCGGACTAACGCTCACCCAGCAACAGGCTCTTTCAGTCTCATATCCTGCATCCAGCCCTTTCGTTACAGCCGTCGGGGGAACTCAGATGGCAGCGGGAACCTTTGCCGCAGGATCCAGTCCATATTGGGGTTCAAGTCCCAATTCGCCATTTGGCTCACTGCTCTCCTACGTTCCGGAGGTAGTCTGGAATGAGGGCTCAGCTTCATTTGGAATTGCGGCGGGTGGCGGAGGTATCAGCTCCCACTTCGCTCGTCCTACTTGGCAAAGCGGTGTCCCCGGCATACCCTCAGGCGCGTTCCGCCTTCTTCCCGACATAGCTCTTCAATCTTCCATTGAAAGCCCAGGCTTCCTTATCTGTTCAAGCGACCCGACGCTCACTGGGAGCCAGACAAGTTGCATCAACGGCCTTCAGGACAGCAGCGGGAAGTACAGCGTGGCCGGAGGGACCAGCTTCGCCGCACCCGTCGTCGCAGGCTTTCTCACAATCCTGAATCAGATTGAGCAAACAGACGGACAAGGCAATATAAACCCCCAACTGTACGGTCTGGCTTCTAACCCTGCTTCCTACGCCGCTGCCTTTCACGACATCACCTCAGGTTCCAACGCCTGCATCTCTGGCACAGGCAACTGCACCGCGCCAGGTGAATCTGGCTATGCCGCAACGCCTGGCTATGACGAAGCGACTGGTCTCGGAAGCGTTGATTTCGGCCATTTAGTGACAGCGTGGCCCTCAACGAGCACCACGAGCAAGACCCCCACGAACATCCAGCTAACTCCATATTTAGTTTCGGCCTCGCCGGGGCAAAGCCTTCAAGTCCAGATCACTGTTGGATCTTTTTACTCCTCCACCGGGGCTCTCAATGGAAATAACGTGCCCACAGGCACACTCGCGGTATCTGTCGATCACACCATCGCGCAATCTGCTCTAACGTTCTCCTCAACAGATGCATCTTTGTCGAACGCGATCGCAAATTACACATTCGTCGCACCCGCAACCCCCGGCTCTCACTTGATCACCGTCACCTACCCCGGTGACGCTACGCATCTGCCCGCGGTCGCAACAACTTCGATCCTCGTCGGAAACGTAACGGCGACTGGCAGCTTTACCGTTACGGCCAGCAATCTCACAGTTGCAAACGGCAGCCAGGGAAGCATCCCAATCGCCGTGACGCCCACTGCGGACTACAGTGGCAGGGTTACCTGGTCGCTCGCCGCCACAACAACGAATGGCACCGCCGAAGTGTGTTATTCCATCGGCGCATCATCCACCAACAACCCGAACGCTGCCACACTCATCATCGGCGTCGGATCGATCTGTAGCTCCCCAGCACCGGCCGCGCGTTCGAACTTCCGCACCCTCACCTCACATGCTTCCTCGAGAAAAGAAAACTCATCACCGCGGCGCAACGCACCCGGCCTTGTCGTCTACGCGAGCCTGGTGGCCTGCGGAGCTCTCTTCACGAGAAGACGAATACTCAGCCCGTCACTATGGCTCAGTATCGCGCTCATCGCAGCACTTGGTCTCGGCCTCTCCGGCTGCGGAGGAAGTGGAGGCAGCAGTTCCGGCGGAGCTGCCAATACAACACCCCCTCCCAACGCGATGAACTACACCCTCACACTAACCGGAACCGACTCCGTGAACACCACAATCACAGCCTCAACCAACTTCACCCTCACGGTGAAATAGCGCATCGTCCACACCGCCAAGGAGACTAACTTGAAGATCCTATCCAGTACTGTGTTTGCTATCGGCCTGCTTTTTTGTCTGTCGTCGATCGCTCAGACTCCTGATCAAAAAGCCCAAACTTCATCAGGGCAAAACGCGCCTGCTCCTGCTGCGGTACCCCCAACCAGCGTCGATGACAAACTTGCAAAAGAACATCTCATCAAGCGTGTAGATGCTCCTTACCCACCAATGGCTACGGCTGCGCATGTCTCAGGTGTAGTCGTCTTGAGAGTTGAAATCGATACAACCGGTGCCGTTACAAAACTTGTCGTTATCAGTGGCCCGGAGATGTTACGGTCCGCCGCAGTCAACGCAGTGAAGCAGTACTCCTACAAGCCGTTCCTTATCGAGGGGGTACCGTCGACGGTACGAACTGCGGTGCAGGTGAAGTTCGAACCATTCCATTCGAAGAGCAGCTGACGGACCGGGCTCGAGTTCCTCCGCAGCCTTGCCAAGTTCTTATTGCGGCTGGGAGGCGGCCTTTTCAAGCGCAGCGATATCGAGCTTCTTCATACTCATCATCGCCTTCATCCCCCCCGGATTACTGACTAGTTCGGTCATATTTTTCGGCACCACCTGCCAACTGACACCGAACTTATCTTTCAGCCAGCCGCACGCAGTCTCCGAGCCTCCCTCAGTCAGCTTCGCCCAGTATTTATCGATCTCCTGTTGGCTATCGCACCGAATCACAAACGAAAAAGCATCGCTCAGCTTGTTGCTCGGGCCACCGTTGAGAAAAGTGACCTGCTGTCCTTCCAACTCAATGCTGACCACAAGCAGTGAGCCCTTCGGGCCCGGCCCCGCCTCGTTTGCGCGAAGCTCCTCTAGCTTCCTTCCACTCGGAAAGATCGAAAGATAAAAAGCCGCCGCAGCTTCCGCGTTGTTGTCGAACCAGAGAAACGGAGTGATCTTGTTCAAAGATGAACTCATCGAATGACTAGCCTCCTCGAAAAATCTGTCTTTCGCCATCGCCCTCATAAGGGTCGTCCGGCCCAATGAAAGTGTGAGATGCCCAACCCTAAGTCTAAAGACGCCCAAACCAGTCAGGCACAAAAATAATTCCAAAACCATGGCGCATTTTTCAGACCCGAAAACGCGACCGCCAAAACACCACATTCACCACACATTCCACCACAGTCACACCATCAAAAAACCACATCCAACCACCACGCTACCCCCAAAACCCCCTGCAAAAACACCAAAATCCCTCATCTCACCACGCCCCAAAAAAAATCTCACCACTCCCCAAAAAATATCTCACCACTCCCACCGCCAAAACCTCCCGCCGCCCCGCCCCCATCAGCGATACACTGATAGATGTATCTGTGGAGAGAGTCTTGCCCGAAACCATCACAACCGAAGCCACCACCCCCGACGTCGTTCAGCAGGAACAGGCCGAAACTCCACTCGAGTCTCTCGCCTCCATCTGCACCGTCCTCGCCATCGGTCTCTTCGTCATGACCTTCATCTTCCAGAACTTCGAGATCCCCTCTGCCTCGATGGTCAAGACTCTCCTCATCGGCGACCACGTCCTCGTCGACCGCATCTCCCTCGCCCCGCCCGCCAAGTGGGCGCCCTTCACCTTCTATCGCGACGTCCGCCGCGGCGACATCATCGTCTTCTTCAAACCCGGCGAGCCTGATCTCTTCCTCGTCAAACGCACCATCGGCATCCCCGGCGACCGCATCCACATGCGCAACGGCGTCGTCTACCTCAACGGCGTCGCGCAAAACGAGCCCTACGCCGGCATGCCCGTCAACGACGACAATCCCCAGCACGCCTTCGATCCCTACCGCGACGACTTTCCCGCCGTCCCCCCCGACAACTATGGCAACGTCACCGCCAGCTGGGGCTACGAACTCCCAAGCCACATTCAGGACGGCGACCTCGTCGTTCCCCCCGGCAAAGTCTTCGCCATGGGCGACAACCGCACCGAAAGTCTCGATGGCCGCTACTGGGGCTTCGTCCCACGTGAGAACATCGTAGGCCGACCCCTCTTCGTCTACTGGTCTTTCCAAACCCCCGCCGACCAGATCAACAAGCAAAGCATCGGCGATCGCCTCAGCTTCATGGGCCACATTCTCATCCACATCTTCGACCAGACACGCTGGAAGCGCACCTTCCATCTCATCAAATAAGAGGCTCTTCCGGCGCGATCCACCCCACCGCGCCGGACCAACATTCATGCAGGAAACTGATCCCACCTTCGAGCGCCCCCTCGACCCCAGCGAAGCCGCGGACGTCGACACCACTCCGTCCCTCAGCACCCACACGCTGCGTCGCCTCCTCTACCTCGCCTTCGCTGTCCTCGCAGTCATGCTGCTCATCCTGCTGCCGCCCTACATCAGCGTCAATCGCTATCAGCACCGAATCGCCACCAGCATCGGGAACAGCCTCGGCCGCCCCGTCCACCTCGACAGAGTCTCCCTCAACCTTCTCCCCTTACCCGGCTTCACTCTTGATAACTTCGTCGTAGACGAAGACCCCGCCTTTGGCTACGAGCCCGTCATCCGCGCCAACTCCGTCCGCGCCACGCTCCGCCTCAGCTCCCTCTGGCGTCGCCGCGTCGAGTTCTCCACCATCAGCTTCACCGAACCCAGCGTCAACCTAGTCCACCTCTCCAACGGCAAGTGGAACCTCGAGAGCATCCTTCTCCACGCCGCCCACATCGACGCCGCTCCCACCGCCCAGAAAACCTCCGGCTCCGCCCCCCGCTTCCCCTACATCGAAGCCACCGGAGCCCGCCTCAACCTCAAGCTCGACCGCGAAAAGTCCCCCATCTCGCTCACCGACGCCGACTTCGCCCTCTGGCTCCCCGACCCACAGCAATGGCATCTCCGCCTCTCCGCCCACCCCGCACGCACCGACACTAACGTCTCCGACACCGGCCTCTTCGAACTCGAGGGAACCCTGGGCCGCGCCGCCTCACTCGGGCAGGTCCCCATCATCCTCCGCGGTACCTGGCGCAACGCTCCCCTCGGTGAAGTCAGCCGCTTCCTCCTCGGCCGCGACGCCGGCCTCCGCGGCGAGATGGATCTCACCGCCAACGCGCAGGGAACCGTCAGCAACAGCCTGATTCAGGGCCACCTTCGCCTCACCGGCGTCCGCCGCGCCGACTTCGTGCCCGCCCAGCCCATGGACATCGACCTCCAGTGCCTCGGCACCGCCACCGGCGACTTCCACGGCTTCGAGGATCTCCGCTGCAGCTGGCCACCCGCCGGCTCCTCCGACGCCCCCATCCTCGCCCTCACCGGCACCCTGCCCGATCTCCGCAACCCCAAATCCTCCTCTCTCCAGATCGGAACTCCCGGCTTGCCAGCCGCCACCCTCCTCGACTGGCTCCGCGTCGCCAGCTCCCGCGTCCCAGCCGACATCACCGCCGCTGGCGCACTCACCGGCAACATCGACTACGCTCCCAGCCCGTCCGGCACGCTCCCCTGGCACGGTGGCCTCCTCCTCACCAACGCCAGCCTCATCAACCCCCACGCCGGCCCAGCATCTTTAGTCACTGGCGCCGTAGCTCTGAGTTCTACGACGGCAACCCCTCCCAACCCCCAACAGGCCAAACACCATAAACCAGCTCCTCCAGCAGTCGACGGCTTTCAACTATCCGCCGTATCTCTAGCCTTAGGCGGTAAAGATCCCGCTACCCTCGAAGGCCGTTTCGACGCCAACGGATGCACCTTCCACCTCACCGGAATGGCCTCCCCCGGCCGCCTCATGGCTCTTGCCACAGCCCTCCCCCAGTTAGGCGACGGCCTCACCGAAGTCCTTCCCACCAACCGGGCCACCGGACCCTACCGCATCGACCTCACCGCAGCCCGCCCCTGGGGCCAACCCCAAACCTGGACCGACATTTCACTTCGCCCGCCAGCGCCCCACTCCCACCGCTAGTGCCGTCAAAGTCTGTTCCGCCGCCTTTCCTCCCCAAAGAAAAAATCGTCATTCGACCGAAGCTACTCGCGGCTTTCAGCGAGTAGCGCAGTGGAACCCCCGGATTTCATCTTTTGCTGTCGCTAGCCCACCCAAAAACACCTGTCAAGCGCCAAAAACACCTGTCAAACCCCAAAAACACCTGTCAAGCCCCAAAAACACCTAACCCAAGGCCACACAACAAGATACGTGTGGCGTACCAGTTGCACTCCAGGAGCTATACTGGAAACAACACAAAAAGCCCCGGAAAATATCCGGGGCTTTCGCATTTAAACCCATAAACCCTTTGACTGAACTAATTTAGCCGCAACCCTTTTCGAATGACGAATTTGCAAGAGGAGTCTCGCGCTAAGTAGTGAAAAATAAAAGACTTATACGCGGGCAACCGGGGGAGGGTACTCCCAAGGATCCTAATGCGCCTCAATCTGCTTGGTATGGATCGAAGCCGTCACCTCAGGCACGCTGCCGTCGTTGACGATCACTTCATCCGGAGTCCCTTCGAACACGACTCGCGTAGAAGCGCTCGAGCGCCCCGCGATCCGAAGCCTCTGCGTGGAAGTCAACGTCCCCGATCGCACCGTCACCGGCACCTCAGCCGCCGCATCGCCATCGTTCTTCACCTCTACCGACACCAGAAACCCCTTGCCTTTATCCCCGATCTTATCGAGAGGACGAGGCGTTACATTCGCTATGCTCAGGTCCGGCAGGCCACGATCGCGATACACCCAATCATCAAAAAACCAGGCCAGATCCCGCTTTGCCGTTCGCTCCAATACCCGCTGAAACTCCTTCGGATCGCTATCCAGCTTATCGGTCCGGTAAGTCTGAAGCGTCTTCTTCAAAGCGTCATCGCCCACCAGCGACCGCAACATCCACAGCACCGCCGCAGCCTTCGTTCGGTAGTACACATCGTCGCTCGCCAGAATCAGGCTCTGTCTAGGGTCGACGGGCTGATCGTTCGCTCCTCCGACGATCGAGGTTGCCGCAGTGGTTGCCACGGGAGCAGGCTCTACCAATGCCAGCGCATTCGTCCCCTCCTGCAGATGCTTTATGGCAACCTCTCGCCCTTGACTCTGCTCGATCCACAGCAGCGAAAGAAACTGTGCCATACCCTCATCCAGCCACACATGCGACGAGCCAAACCAGGCATGGCTCAACGAATGCACAAGAGAAGGAGCCAACTCATCCGGTGCGGCTGCGCGCATCGGCACCACCAGCAGAGCATCGTCCTCAAACGGCTGTCCCTCGTGGTCCAGCACGTTGAGCATCTTCAACGGCCCAGTCCCCAGCCACTCAGTCAGCAGCGGCTGCACCTTCGTCGACGCCGCGCCGTAACCAGGCACCGCATCGTAGTGGTCGGTCACCGCCGAAATCAGGCTGTTGTCGGTCACCGTGCCCGCCCGGTCGGTAAGAAAGAGACTCGGGGTACGAAATCCCAATGGCTGCTCGGGGAAATCAGCCGTTGCGATCCCGGGAGATTCAGCCACCGGCACGTTCTGGTTTTCACTCACCTTCTTCAGCTGCTCACGGCGGCCACAGAAGAACGCAGCATCCGGCGCATCGCCGACATACTCCACTGTCAGGTGCATCCGAATGGTCGCATCAGCCTGCCGCAGCTTGTTCAGCCCCACACTCTGGAACAGCTTCGCGCCATCGCCCAGAAACACCGGTGCCGCCGCCGTCGGATACCACAGAACGTTGCCGAACCCGCGCAGCGCCGTGTGCTCCGAGGTGACCACATCCCAGTCCGCATGAGACGCCTGGTCAAGCGGCGCACCGATTCGCTCCAGCCGCTCCGCCGACTGCACCACTTCGCCCGAGTAGAAGCCCGTAAGCGCAAGACTAGCTCCCGGCTCAAGCGGTTTAGGCAGAGAAACCACAGCTTCGGTCGCCTTCCCCGTATGATCGGCATCCGTATCGATCGCATGCTGTGTGAAAGTGAGAGGCACCACGCGCCCCTCGCTCTGCATCGCGAAACTCTCCCAGGTAAGAGCCGAAGAGATCTGAAATACAAGCCTCGTCAGCGGAGCCTTCCCCGAGTTCTTCACGGTGAATCTCGAGTGCACCGCCAGCATCGACTGCGACGGGGTCACATGAACATCCAGATCGTACGCAGTAAACGTGAGCGACGTGCGCTCCGCATCACTGACCTCAACCGCCACCTGATTTACCGGCGGCTTCTCCTTCTTCTCGACCTCGGGCGTATCCAGATTTCGATCGAACAGCACCTTACCCTGTGGTGGGGGAGGCGCATCAGCAGGAGGAGTCTCCTGCGCCCGCGCTAAACTAACTCCAAACACAGCCGCCAGAACCAGTCCGCGACTTACAGCCGAAACAACATCAAAACTCTTCAAGATCCCAATCCCTTACGTTCTTTCAAAGGCTTTCGTGCGGCCGGCGGAGCTGCAGGTTGACGGCGCTGTCGCATCGCCTCATACATCACGACCGCGCCCGCAACCGACACGTTCAGCGAGGACACTTGTCCCGCCATCGGAATCCGCAGCAGATGATCGCAGGTCTTCTTCACCAGATCGTGCAATCCAGCGCCTTCGCGCCCCAGCACCAGAACACAATCACTCTTGAAGTCATACTCGGTGTAATCCGGCGTTCCGCGCTCATCCAGCCCAAGCACCCAGACATGCTTCTGCTTCATCTGCTCCAGCGCGCGAACCAGGTTCGTCACCCGAGCAATCCTCACATGCTCCGACGCTCCAGCCGATGTCTTCGCCACCGTCGCCGTCACCGGAGCGGAACGCCGCTCCGGCAGAATCACCCCATCAACGCCCGCTCCATCCGCGGTCCGCAGCAGCGCCCCGAGGTTATGCGGATCCTCAACGCCATCGAGCGCCAGGAAGAACCTGTGTTGTCCCTCCGCCTTCGGAGCCAGCAGGTCCTCGATCCCCAGGAACTTCCGCTCCCGAACCACAGCAAGCACTCCCTGATGAGCATCCGTCCTCGCCAACCGGGTCAACTGGTCCCGAGACTCCAGAGACACCCGAACCCCAGCCGTCCGGCACAGCTCGATCAGCCTCTCCAGCCGCTCATCCCGCCGCTCCCGGGCAACACTAACATGGTCAAGCTGCCGCCCCCCCGCCCGAATAGCCTCCTCGACCGGGTGCAGCCCATAAAGAACTTCCATCCTTCAAGTCTACCGCCCAGCCCGAGAAAAGAGGCCAGGCCTTAGAATGACTGAAGAGTAATGGCGGTAGGCGGGCGAGACGGTTGGCGTCTCTCGAAGGAATCTTTTTTGGACCGAGTCAACAAATATCGAGTCTTGTCAGGCCGAAAGAACGTCTCTAGCAGTGTGCAGAATGGTTCCATCTCGCTAACCTCGGCGCTCGCTGCCCAAGCCTCGAACGAAAACGCAGCGATTGCCCAAGGACTTAAGAAGCAAAACCCGGAACTTCTGGACACCCTCATTGAGCTTTATCAGCATCGCCTTCTGCGATATCTAATTTTCCTTACAGGCAAGCGTGAGGTTGCCGAGGATCTCTTCCAGGAGACGTGGATGCGGGTCCTCCTGAGGGGAGCACAGTACAACGGGAAGGCGCGATTCGACACGTGGCTCTTTACCATTGCTCGAAATCTGGTGATCGACCTGTCGCGAAAGCGCGTGATGGCCAGCCTCGACGAGATGCGTGAGGGTAAGGAGGACGAACGCCCATTTGAGGTGGCAATATCCGAACCTTCTCCTCTAGATCAGTTTCAATCTCGTGAAAACGGCGCTGAGATCAGTGAGGCGATGCTGAGGCTCGAGCCTAGCTACAGAGAGGTTCTAGTCCTTCGATTCTATGAAGAACTCTCCTTGGAGGAGATCGCAAATGTAACTCGTGCGCCTCTATCGACGGTAAAGTCGAGGTTGTATCGCGGACTGGTGGCGTTGAGGCCGGAGATGGAGCGACTTCGCTCTTCTTGTCACTCGGCGGAGGTCGAGTTATGAGCGAGGCTCGCGACAATTCCTCTTCGCAGGACTATTCCAGGACGTCTCATCAGGAGGCTTTGGGAGGAGCTCGCAATATTGGGGCTCGAGCGTCGGTGGTCAATCGAACTCATCGCGTGGTGCGGGAGCGAGCGATGATGCTTGCGGTGCGGCGTAGTCGAATTCGGAGTTTGTGGGCTCCGCTCGCGATTTGTTCCTCACTCTTCGTTATTATTTGCACTGCTGTCTGGAACGTGCTGGATGCCTACGAGGTGACACCGAACGGCGTTCCGGATGCGAGTAACCAGTTTCTTGTTCTCTGTTTGTGGTTTTTGCCTGTGTCGATGGCTTTGCTCGCTTTGGTGCTGTTTCGCCGTACCCGTAAGCGCGAGGTGGCTGGATGATGAGATTTTGGAGCCAGGGTTCGGATCGATCGCAGGTTTCCCTGACAGAAGGTGAGGATGAGCTGAGCATGATACCGACGTGGTCGGTGGTGCTGGCCATCTTGGTGTTCGGTGCGGTGCAGTATCTGTTTCATCATGTGCTGCCTCATAACAAGCATGAGTTGCTGCCGATGCGGCTGCTGATGGGGTACTCGTGGGGGACGGCGTTTGCCAGCTATGTTCTCCTGGTGGGTTATGTGAGCCGCGACGTTCGGCGGCGGCGAATGCCGGCTGGATTGTGGATGCTGATCGTGGTGGTGCTGCCGGGCGGAATCGGGGCTGTCGTGTACTTCCTCTTGCGGCAACCGATGCTGATGCCTTGTCCGCATTGCAGCACGGAGATCACCTCGAGCGTGCACTTCTGTCCGCAGTGTCAGTTTCAGCTGGCTCCTGTATGTGGACGCTGCTTCCGCGGGGTGCAGATTACGGATGTGTACTGTACGCAGTGTGGGCACGATCTTGCGCAGGATCAGGCGCCGGCGCGGTTGCGCGTATATAGTGACTAGTTGCGAGCATGTCACTGACTGCACTTATCATCGACGACGAACCTTTGGCTAGGCAGGAGCTGCAGTATCTGCTCGAGCGCGCGGGTGGGGTCGAGGTTCTCGCGCAGGGAACCAATGGTATTGAGGCTGTAGAGCTGATTCGGATGCATAAGCCGGACCTGGTGTTTCTGGATGTTCAGATGCCTGGTCTGGACGGCTTTGGCGTGCTGAAGAAGCTGCTGGACCGTAAGGTTCCGATGCCTCAGGTGGTGTTTGCTACTGCGTTCAACCAATATGCGGTTCGCGCATTCGAGGTGAATGCGGTGGATTACCTGCTGAAGCCTTTCGATCGGAAGCGGGTGATGCAGACGATTGAAAAGGCACAGGCGCGGCGGGTGGCTCCGGTGGAGTCCGCCAGCGATGCGAAGCTGGATGCGCTGCTGCGACTGGTCGAGGAGCAGACGCAGGCGCCGAAGGCTAACTCAGGCAAGGTAATTGTCCGGGCGCAGAGCCGGTTGCTGTTGGTGGATCAGCGCGAGATCTGTTTCGCGTCGATCGAAGAGGGCACGATCAGCGTCGTGACGCGGGCGGTTGAGGGTCAGTCGAACTGCCGGACGCTGGAGGAACTGATGGATCAGCTCGATCCGGAGACGTTCTGGAGAGCGCACCGGTCGTATGTGGTGAATATTCAGCACATACGGGAGGTGGTGCCGTGGTTCAAGTCGAGCTACCAGTTACGTATGGACGATGCCCAGAAGACTGAGATTCCGGTGAGCCGGTCGCAGACGAAACGGTTGCGGGAGCTCTTCAACCTGTAGGCTGTGGGGTACCCCCCCCCTGGTTGCCAGCGCGTAAGTCATTTATTATCATTAATATACGCCCTACGATGAGCTGCAAATTCGTCCATCGAAAGGGGTTACGTCCAAATTCGTCTTTCTAAAGAGGTTAGCGGGGTATTGCCACTATGCTGATGCTCGATTTGCGCGGTCGGGACTCATTTGTGACCCTCTCTGTTTGTCTGACAACTCGTTAGTCCGTCGTATATATCCCTCCGAATGGAAAAAGCCTCGGCTTCGCCGGGCTTTTATTCACTGTATTCAGTATAGCGGTTGGAGCATAACTCATACGCCACGCGAATCTTCAGGATTGGCGCGGGGATTTGCGACTAGGGGGCTTGACAGGTTTTCTGATGATGACTGACGTGAGAGAGTGGCTGCGGTTTGCTTGGTATAGTGCGTCCAGTGGCTGCACTTCGAACGAGGTCTTAGTTGATTCGTTCATTCCGCACCTTGATTTGCGTCTCTGCGATGTGGGCACTTGCCCTCGTGGCTTCGGCCAAGATCAGTGCACCTCGGCAGCGTCCACCGAGTCCGCCAACAGAACGGGATGATGTTGCGGTCATCTCTTTGGGGCGGGCCAAGGTGCCGTTGTATGGGCCGTGGAAGTTTCATGTTGGCGATTCGCCGCTTGATCCTGTGACGGGTAAACCACTCTGGGCGGAGGCTGGGTTTGACGATTCGCAGTGGGAGACGGTGGATCTTAGGCATAAGCCGGGAACGCCTCCTTCAGTATTTGGATCGCCAAACTCAGTGCCGGGCTGGACTGGGAGAGGACATCCAGGGTATGCGGGTTACGCGTGGTATCGCATACACGTTGGACTGATTGAACGGCCCGAGACGCGCGTGGCTCTCGCCGGGCCCACCGCTGTGGACGATGGTTACCAGCTTTTCGCCAATGGCGCACTAATGGGCGGTTTCGGCGACTTTAGCGGTAAGACGCCGACGGCCGGCGTTACCAAACCGATGTTTTTTTCTATCTCGCAGGACTCTTTGCCGCAGGTGGGAACCTCCCGCACATCTGCCACCTCCCTTGTGCTTGCCTTTCGGATGTGGATGGACCCGACGACTTTGGTCGGCTCACCAGATGCGGGTGGTTTTCACACCGCGCCCGTATTAGGCAGTGAGGACGCCATTTGGGATGTGTACAAGTTAGATTGGCTGGCACGGGTACTTTCGACTGGATCCAATGCCGCCTTCGCTGTCGGATTCGTCGCGCTGGCGCTACTGCTATTCAGTCTTAGATTGGTTGACCGCTCCGACTCGGTCTATCTCTGGATTGGAAGTGTATTTCTCCTCCGAGCTGTCGTTGAAGCGCTGCATAGTGCAGTTAGCTGGATAAACCTCAACGGCATCACGTGGACCTGGATGACTGATGTTATTAATTCATTCATTTACGCAGGATGGTTGATGGTCTGGTGGGTGTGGTTTGGGCGACCACGACCTGCCTGGTTACGGTTCGCTGTGTTTGGTTTAGCAGCGCTGAACCTGATTTCGACCTTATTTGCCGGATCGACATCGGTTATTTCCGCACCCACCTCAGTTACAGCCGCCTTCTATGTCGCGGATGTTGTTTCCCGGCTGCTCTTATTCTCGACTCTGATCTGGATCGTTGTTCAGGGGATTCGACGACAGGGCGTCGAGGGCTGGCTGGTCTTGCCCGCCGTTATCCTCTTCGGGGTTGGGCTTTGGGCACCCGAGTTGGTTAGTTTGAACGTTCCTTTCTTTTGGTATCCCTTTGGCGTGGGCTTCACGATGTGGCAAGTCATAGATGTTGCCTTGGTAGTGACTCTTACATTGCTTCTGCTGCGGCGATTATTACGGTCCTTGGAGCGGCAGCGTCTGATGGCTCTTGACGTGAAGCAGGCACAGGAGGTACAGCAGGTCATTCTGCCGGAGGCACGGCTGACGCTGCCAGGGCTTCTGATCGAGAGCGAGTATCGGCCTGCGCGCGAGGTGGGTGGAGACTTCTTTCAGATCATTCCAAATAGAGTGGATGGGAGCTTGCTGATCGTTGCCGGCGACGTGACCGGCAAAGGTTTGAAGGCGGGCATGATGGTTTCACTTCTGATTGGGGCGATTCGGACGGCGGCCGATGTCTGCGCGGATCCGGATCTAATTCTTCGAGTGTTGAATAAGAGGCTGCTTGGGCGTAACGACGCTCAGGCCACCTGTCTTGCGCTCACCATCGCCAGAGACGGCGAAGTGGTGTTGGCCAATGCCGGGCATGTGCCTCCGTATCGAAACAAGGAGATGATTGCTATGGAGGGCGCTTTGCCTCTCGGGATGGTGGATGGCGCGGAGCCTTCGCTAATGCGATTCCAACTGGTAGAGGGTGACACTCTGGTGCTGGTGTCGGATGGTGTCATCGAGGCCACCGACGCGAACAGGCAGCTATTCGGCTTCGAGCGGGTGGCGGAACTCTTACAGACGGCACGTACCGCCGCGGAGATTGCGAGTGCAGCGCAGGAGTTTGGACAGGAGGATGACGTTAGCGTGATCTATCTGACTCGGACTGCTATGTCATAGTTTCAAGCGTTCCAGGAAGGGACGGTGTGGACCATGTTCCACATCATTTGATCGATGGCTGTGTTGATTTCGTTGTCGGGTTGGGTGCGCGTGTTGGCGAGGGCAGCCCAGCAGAATCCGGTTGGGGTGCGAACCATGATGGTGGTGGTTCCGGGGAGACTGCCGCTATGCCACCAGGGGCCGGCTCCGTTGTTGCGAACCATCCAGCCGCGGGCGTAGCGTGCGTCTCCGGGTGGGTAGGCGGAGGCGGGGGTGGTCATGAGCTGGATGGTTGCGGGCTTGAGGAGGGCTGGGATGTTGGGCGCGCCGGCGACGTGGTTGAGGAACTGGACGAGCTGCGTGGAGGAGGCGATCCAGCCGGCGTCTGAGTCCATGCGGGTGATGTTGAGCTTGTAGGGGTCTTCGGAGTACTGGCCGAAGTAGACGACCTCGTTGGGTGCGCGCTGGCTCTCTTTGTTTTTGGCGATCTGCATGGTGGTGATGCCGCAGGGGGCGAGGATACTGGCTTGAACGTAGGACTGGTAGGGCTGTCCTGTGACCTGCTCGATGACGCGGCCGAGGATGCAGTAGCCGAAGTTCGAGAAGGCCCAGTTCGTGCCGGGCGGATTGGTGAGGGGCTGGTTGGCGATGGTTTCGGTGATGAGTTTGGTTTGGTCCCAGCCGTCGTTGTGCATCATGGGGTCGGTGGCGTCGGCGGCCCAACCGCCGCAGGTGTGGGTGAGGAGATGGTCGACGGTGATGTCGGCGATGTACTGCTTGTAGGGCGGCTTGCCGTACTTGATGCCGAAGATGGCGGAGGGGCCGAAGACCTTGTCGGTGAGCTTGAGCTTGCCTTGTTCGATGAGGGAGAAGATGGTGACGGAGGTGATGGGTATCGAGAGGGAGGCGATGCGGAAGAGGCTGTCCTGCTGGGCCTGGACGAGGTGTTGGCGGTCGGCCATGCCGATAGATTGATCGTAGACGAACTGGCCGTTGCGGGAGATGGCGATGGAGGTGGCAGGGACGGAGAATTGTTGGCGGAAGGCTCCGGCGATGCGGCCCATCTCGCCGCGTTGTTGGCCGTTGGAGCCGCCGTATTGCGGTTGGGCTATGAGTTTGGGGAGAGGGACGGCTGCGGCGGTGAGGGCTAGATTGCGGAGGAGGGTTCGCCGGGTAAGGGAGCGGCCGATGGGGCCTTGAGGTGTTGGTGTTGGCATAGCCGCGAGTGTCCTTTCGATGAACCGCTTCATTGCAATCCGGTGATTCAATCCTGAGGTTCGAACTCGGGATTCGACGAGGATTTTATCCCGCCATTTATCTTCGCTGAGGTTAAAGGATGAAAGAGTTCGGGAATTGCTGTAGATTTTGTATGCTGTCGCGTTGCCAGGAGGATGTAGTGAAGAGATACGGCTTAAGGACATTGGTGTTTTGTTTTGCTTTGATGATCTTCGGCGGTAGTTTTTTATTTGCGCAGCAGCCGCCGGCGGAGCAGCAGCCGGCCAACGTCGCAGGGAAGTGGACTTTGTACTGCAAGGATCCGAACGGAAGTACCTCTTCGAAGTTTCTTGAACTACAGCAGAAGGGTAATGTGATCTCCGGGCATTTCAAGGGGCCGAACCAGTCTGGCGGGGTCGAAGGCACGATCGATAACCAGCATCTGGTCGTTCGAACGAAGACTCGCGATGTTTTGACTTTTCGGGGCAGGGTGGATGGGCCGCGAGTCGAAGGCGTGGTTCAGGGGAATACCTACAATGGCAACTTCCACGATCGTGGAGGGACGGGTTCGTTCCAGGGAGAGCGAACGAATTAGCCTGCTGAATGTGCGGTGATCGCTCGAGGTAAAAACTTCAGTTCTTATAAGCGCAGGGGAGCCGGTTTGATGCACCGGCTCCCTGCGTTGATGAGATGTGGACCTTACTTGGCTGCTTTTGGTTTGGCGGCAGAGCCCTGGACGATGAGGTCGTTGTCGACGCTGAAGGTGCCGGGGGTTGAGTTGGCCTGCATGCCTGCGATGGCGGAGTCGGACTGGTTGAGAACGACGCCGTAGAGGGTGACGTTGCCGTTCTTCACGATGATATGGATGGCGTGGTAGCCCATGGGTGGCGTGTTGGTGATGCCGCCGGCGGCGAGGGCGATGCCGGCGCCGGGTCCGATGGCGCGGCCAATGCTGCCCTGGTTGGCGTTATATTTGCGCAGCGAAGGCTGGGTGTAGATGTTGTTGTATACGGCGGCGCGGATGCGATCGTCCATGGGAGATAAGGGAAGGACCTCGATCTCGTTGTCGATCGAGTCGATGCCCTGGATCTTTTTGACGGCGTTTTCGGCGTCACTCTTCAAAACGGGGCGGGAGGCGTAGCCCCTGAGGATGAGGGTCTTTCCTTTGATGCCGAAGGTGAGCCAGTCGAAGACGCCATAGGTGGTGAGATTGGCGAGCTTTTGCTGAACCTCTTTGACGATTCGGAGGGTGTCTTCCTGCGACCATGTCTGGTTGGCCGCGGGGGCGGGTTCCTGAGCGATGAGGGGAGCAGAGAGTGTGAAGATGAGAGATGCAGCAAGGGCCGGGATCACGCGACGGGTTGAACGAGACATTTTTTTCTCCGGTTGCTATGGATTTAGCTTCCCGAGAGAAAGATACGCTGTGCCAGGAGTTGAGTCCATAGGCGGAGATGGATTACTGGGTGTGGTGATGGCGGGGGTTGAAGTCGAAGATGTAAACGGCGGCGAGGGTGGTGGCCTTGGGACTGATGCTGCCGGAGGCGACGGCGGGGGTGTTCCAGTGTTGATATTGGAAGTCGACTTTGACGGCCAGCTGATGGGTGAGGTTGTAGTCGAGGCCGACGCCGGGTGAGAGGACCAGGGTGTTGGAGCTGAGATAGCGAACGTTGCCGAAGATGTAGCCGCCGCGGAGGTAGTCGATCCCACCGCGCCCGACGAGGAAGTTGGCGTAGGGGTGAAAGCGGCCGAGGGGATAGTCGACCTTTGGGCCAAGGAGGAAGTTTTTTTGGCTGCTGATGGTGCCTTCGTCGATGGGATAGGAGCCGCGGATCTCGGCAGCGGGACGGAAGCGACGGAAGGTGAGAACGGTAATGTCTGCTCCGGCGGTGATGTCGAGGTTTTTTCCGCCTGCGAGGTCGTTAAAGGTACCGGTTCCGCCAACGAAGGTTGAGAGCTGAAGTTGCTGGGTCGCGGCGGGGGTGCTCTGCGCGAGTGCGTTGCGGGCCAGGGGGAGCGCCGAGAGCAGGGCCAGGCTGGTCAGCGTTTTCTTGAACTTCATTCGGTCCCCTGACTTTAGTTTTCTGCGGTAACGCGGTGCGGCATGTTGAATGACTGATTGCGTAGGTTGGCGAGCGTTCAAGGAGATTTCCCCTGAACAGAGTTATCGGCTCGTAGGCCGCAATGCTTATTACCTTTGTGCAATACTTTGGCTGATGGAACTCTGGATTGGGCGGCTGGTTCGGTTGCTGGTGGCGCTGGCTGTTGCGGCCGGGGTGTTGTGGGTGGGGGATTGGGCGGTGCTGCGGGCACGCGTGTCGCATGGGACGGCATTTGGGACGGTGCAGGTTAATCAGTTTCTGGCCACTCCGCTGAAGGGCAGCAAAATGGAGTATGACTACATGGGTACGGTGCCGGTAACGTGCAGCCGGTCGATCTTTCCGCAGCAGGGGAATTCGGCCTGCTGGTGGGTGGAGCGACATAAGGCGCAGTGGGAGTGAAGGCGCAGGATTTCAATTCGCGAGGCTAGAGCTCGAAGAGTATCTGGAGAATGTGGCGGGCAAGATCTTCAGGTTGATGGAAGCGCTTCGGGTTGTCGTCGAAAGCATCCTGGAGGTAGAGGGCGTCGTCGTCGGTGACCTGAAAGGCGAAGTTGCGGGACTTGCGATCGATTGATGGATCGCCGGCTATGCCGAGACCTTTGGCGTAATCGAGAGTGATGGTGGGGTCGTGATGGGTGATGCGGGCGTCGAACCAGGGGAAGCGGCTCCGGGTGAGTTTGACCTCGCTTAGACCGGTGGTCTGGATGATGGTTTCCGAGGCGGTGACGTCGCCCTGGAGCTGACGCTTAATCTCGGCCACGTCTTCTTCGAGACAGGAAACGAATGCGGCGAAGAAAGGCTTGCCCTGAGTGGTGATGATGCCGGCCTGGTGTTGTGAGCGACCGTACAGTTCTGCTGCTTCGTGGGATTTTTGCTTGATGTCCTGGGCGAGATTCGCGATCCACTCCTTGGCCATGCTGGTGACGACTCCTGCATCCTTTTGCTTCGCTTGAAAGGCTTGCGAAGAGGATGTTGTTGATTGGATGGCAGAGGTGGGAGAAAGGCAGTATGGGCGGTGCGGGATGATTTTGGTTGCGGGCTGTGAAGGAGGAAGTATATGGTGTCGCCATGCTTGGCGGACGGAGTTGGGAGAGTTGGATTGCGGAGTACTCGGAGAGCCATCAGCATCCGCTGAACAGGCTGACGCATACGTTTGGGATACCGATCATTATTGTGTCACTGCCGCTGCTGCTGGCGACGATCGTGTGGCATCGCTTGTTGTGGATAGGGGTGGGGTTGTTTTGCTTTGGGTGGCTACTGCAGTTTGTGGGACACGCGATTGAAGGAAAGCCTCCGGAGTTTCTGAAGGACTGGCGATTTCTTCTGGTCGGGTCGCGGTGGTGGGCGGCGAAGATGCGCGGGAAGGCTTAGGGTCTTCGCAGGGCTCGCCGACTTCGGAGCAATGCTGGGAAACTTCGACGACGAATGAGTGGGTGAGGCTCGCCTGTTTTTTCTGTTGGCGTGTGGGGTTTCATCGTGGATGGTTGCGACTGCAGCCTTTTGTCTCGGTACAACTTTTGTGGCAGCTGTGGGTGCCAAAAGGTAACTAGTTTCGTAACAAATCGCAGATAAGCTGGAGACGAATTCGTTGCTGATCCTCTGACTCTTTGAAGTTGCGGAAGACATGCCTCACTTTGTACGAACGCGGAGTCGCTCATGAAGCATAGATTGAAGTGCCTTCTTTCTCTGAAGATTGCATTGACGTTGGGCTTCTGCACCTTTATGAGCGGATGCGGGTCGGGTTACGACAAGGGTTTTCCGTCGTCGATCTGGGCGATTGGCAGTACGGTGAGAGTTAGCCTGACGCTGCAGTTGGGGACCGAGACTGGCGTTACGGGGTCGCCTCTGACGTACTGGGTAAACGGCGTCAAGGGTGGGAATGCGCAGCTTGGGACGGTGGATAGCAAAGGCTTGTATACGGCGCCAGCTGTTGTTCCGACGCCTGATAATTCGGTGACGATCACCAGTCTTGCGAATGCGTTTCCGGAGGATACGCCCGGGATGGTGAAGATCAGCGTGTTGAATCCGATTCCGATTATTAATTCGGTGACGCCTTCCACGTTCTCTGAGGGGACCTCTACGATCACCATCAGCGGGTCGCAGTTTATCTATGGTGCGCAAATTTTCTGGAACGGAGTGGCGGTTCCGACGACGTTTGTTTCGAATACCGAATTGGCTGCGTCGATCTCGGCGTCTAATCCTGGGACCTATTCGTTATTGGTTAACAATCCCGATCCGGGTTCGGCAAATTCGGCTGTTGTCTCGGAGGTTGTTGGGCGGGGGAAGGTTGTGCTTGCTCTGCAGACGAACAGCGGCACAACTGTTCGGGTTACGAACAGCGTGAAGATTGGCCTGACGGTGACGGGGACGAACAATCCCGGCGTTACCTGGACGGTGAATGGAACAACGGGCGGCAACGCGCAGATAGGGACGATTGTTGCGAACGCGGGTGGCAGTGTGACGTACACGGCTCCTGCGGTTGTTCCGACGCCGAACAATGTTGTGCAGTTGACCGCTGTCAGTGTGGATGATCCGACTGTGTCGATCAGTCAAAACATATCGGTGTATAACCCGATTCCGATTCTGAATTCTGCGACGCCGATGGCTTTTGATGTCGGACCGTCGACGGTTGTTGTTAGCGGCAGCAACTTTATCAACGGGGCGCAGGTGTTGATGAATGATGCGCCGGTGCCTACTACGTTCAATAACGGCGGGCAGTTGACTGCAACTGTCAGCCCGAGCGATCCGGGTGATCTTGATCTTCAGGTTTTGAATCCAAGCCCTGGGCCGGCGACTTCGACTGATCTTATTGCGCAGGTGAATGGGACGCCGCCGGTACCACTGGTTTCGCCAGAGGATGCGTCGCGCTTTCTGGCGCAGGCGACCTTTGGGGCGACGGATGGTGACATCCATCATCTATCGAAGGTTGGCTATTCGGCGTGGATGAATGAGCAGTTCAATATTCCTGCGACACTGCATGAACCTGTTGTCGAGCAGGCGTTGGTGCTGAATAATCCGCCGTGCAAGGTAGGTGATGTGAAGTGCAACGCGACTCTGTTTGTGCAAAACGATGGGGACGATGCTTATCTTGAGGGGAGCTTCTGGCAGCAGGCAATAGCGGGAAGCGATCAACTGAGGCAGCGTGTGAAGTATGCGCTGACGGAACAGATGGTGGTTTCGAGTCAGGACTTTGCGCTGGCCGAGATGCCGCGCGGCATGGCGAACTACTATGACGTGCTGGGAGCAGATGCGTTCGGCAACTTCCGGCAGCTTCTGGAAGATGTGACGTTGAATCCGATGATGGGGCAGTACCTGTCGGTGATGGGCAATGACAAGGGAGATGCTACGCGCGATCCTGATGAAAACTATGCGCGTGAAGTGATGCAGTTGTTTACGATTGGGCTCTATCAGCTCAATCCGGATGGCACGCAGAAGCTCGGTTCGACAGAGCAGCCGATTCCTACGTATTCGAATCTGGATGTGATGGGTTTGGCCAAGGTCTTTACGGGATTCAGCTGGAATATACCGGGCGACCAGAGCAATACGGCGTGGTCTAACTGTTGCGCCTATGTCGGGACTGGTTTTGGCGAAGATATTCTGCCGATGCAGAGCTTCGCAAATCATCACTCGACTGAGGAAAAGGATTTTCTTGGGGTTACGATTCCGACTCAGTCGAATCCTGATCCGGTGGGCGATTTGAAGATCGCACTGGATACGCTGTTCAATCATCCGAATCTGCCGCCGTTTGTTTGCAAGCGGCTGATTCAGCATCTGGTGACGAGTAATCCGAGTCCGGCGTATGTGGGGCGAGTGTCGGCGGTGTTTCAGGATAACGGGGCCGGAGTTCGCGGAGATATGAAGGCCGTTCTGACGGCGATTCTGTTAGATGATGAAGCGCGCAATGCCGCGGCGGCGAGCAGCAATCCTCAGTATGGGGAGGTACGTGAGGCGCTGATTCGCTATGTTGAGTGGGCGCGGGCATTTACGGCGCAGTCGCGGAATGGTGCTTACTATCTGGGGAGCACGGAAGACCCGATCTATGGATTGGGCGAGATGTCGCTTCGTTCGCCGAGCGTCTTCAACTGGTTTGCACCGGGGTATGTTCCTCCGGGGACGAGCATTGCGAAGGCTGGGTTGCTGGCGCCCGAGATGGGGATGACCGATGTGTCGACGGTTGTTGGATACCTGAATTACATGCAGAGTGCAATTGGAGCGGGTGCGACTACGGGGCCTGACGTTTTTTCGAACTACGCGACGGAGATTGGTTTGGCAGGCACGCCGGATCTGCTGCTCGATCGCATCAACCTGCTGTTGATGGCGGGAGAGATGGACGGGACGCTTCGCAGCCAGATTCTTTCTGCCGTCAATTCGATTGCGATACCGACGGGAGATCAGGATGCGATCAATGCTGCACTGGCCAACCGCGTGAAGATGGCGATTTTACTGACGATGGCGTCGCCATCTTTCAGTGCACAGTTCTAGACGGAGAGCGTGATGAATAAACACGAACTATCGCGGCGGCAGTTTCTTCGAACAGCGTCGATGGCATCGATGGCTGGTTTCTCTGTGAGTCCATTTCTTCTTGAGCTGAACTCGGTTGCTGCGATGGCTCAGCAGGGGAGTCCGACGGACTATCGCGCGCTGGTCTGTATCTTTCTGGCTGGTGGTAATGACGGGCATGGAACGGTGATTGCGACGGATGCGGAGTCGTTCAGCGCGTTTACGACGGCGCGGTCGGGAGCGCCCGGGCTTGCTTACAGCCAGAGTGATCTTCTGCCAATCGTTTTGAAGACGCCGCAGAGTGGGCGTACGTTTGCATTGAATCCGTATTTGACAGGGGTGCAGAATCTTTTCAATGCCGGGCGTGCCGCGATTGTTACAAATACGGGAACTCTGATCGCTCCTACAACCAAGGCGCAGATTCAAGCTAATTCGGTTCCGTTGCCGGCCTCGTTGTATTCGCATTTTGACCAGACTGCGGCGTGGCAGGCGATTGCTGCGAATGGGGGGAGCGCGGTTCACGAAGGATGGGGCGGCGCGATGGCGGATGTGATCGCAACGATGAATTCGAATGCTGCGTTTACTTGTATTTCGACTTCGGGGATTGCTTTGTTTCTGTCTGGGCAGACGTCGTTTCAACTCAATGTAACTTCGGCAGGCCCGATACCGATCTCCGGTTTGGCGAGCCCGCTGTTTGGGCAACAGGCTGGATCGAGTGCGCTGTCATCCATTCTTTCTGCCGAGGAGACGAATCTCTTTGCGAAGGAGTATGAGGTGATTGTCGGCCGCTCGATTGCGGCACAGGCTAGCCTTGCGAGTTCGATGTTGCCGGCCGGACCGGGAGGAGTAGCGAACCCGCCTCAATATCTGGATCCGGTGTTGAATAAACTGACGGATAATTCACTCGCCGTTTCACTGCAAACCGTGGCGCGGATTATGGGTGGGAGAAGCAGTCTGGGGGTGAGCCGGCAGATATTTTTTGTTCAGCTGGGCGGCTTTGATACACACGACAATCAGGCGCCGCAACATGCGCGTCTGCTGACGCAACTGGGTGAGGCACTGGAATATTTTGATACGGCCATGACGACCGCGGGTCTGAATAGCCAGGTGACTACTTTTACCGCGTCGGATTTTGGCAGGACGCTGACGGCAAACTCGGATGGAACCGATCACGGCTGGGGGGGCCATCACATTGTTACGGGGGGCGCCGTGAACGGTCAGGATATGTACGGTCAATATCCGGTGATCGGCTCAAGCCAGGCAAATGATATGGGAGCAGGCCGGTTGATCCCTACAACTTCTGTTGAACAATATGCTGGCACGCTTGCGCGCTGGCTCGGACTCTCGGATGGTCAAGTCAAACAGGTGTTTCCGAATTTCTCAAACTTCGGCTCGAACCCGTACATGGGATTTTTGAGTTGAGGATCTGCTGCTACGCGGACTGGTAGCACACTGAGCGCAGCCGATTTGCAGTATAGGGAGTTTCCCGAACAGCCGATGAGCTGTTGCTTGGTGAGTTCGGCCGGAGCTCGAATGCTGTTCCATCTCGAGCAAGAAGAGATGAACCGCTGATGACTGAGCGCGAGCGTTTGCCACAGATCTCATGCAACTTACGGGTAATTTTCCATTCCGGGACGGTTGCCTAAAGTCATGATTACCAAAGGGCAACATCCTGTTACCTTGCGATCTCTGGCGCTTCCTCCCCACTTTGGAGCTACGTCGCAACCTCCATCTGCTGTTGAGCTCCAGAGGTGAACCCATGCTCGCTCCTGTTCGATTTGATGTAAAGCTTTTCTGTCTGCGTTTGTCTCTGGTGTCCTCAACCGATCAGGACAATGTGGGTCTGCGTTCTCTAAGGGGACGGCTTCAGTCGCGAGTGTGCATTCTGCTAGCTCTTCTGGTGTTGTGCGGAGCGGCGACACGCAGCTACCCGGCGCCGGTGACCTTGCCTGGGGTGACAGTTATAGGGAATACCTCGGCGGCTCAAACGGTTTCTGTTGTCGTGACGAAAAATGGTCAGTTGGGAAAGGCTAGTGCGCTTACAGGTGGAGTTGCGAATCTTGATTTTGCGATTTCTGGGACTGGTACCTGCTTGACCGGGAGCACGCTTGTTGTGGGCCAGACCTGCAGCTTTCCGGTGACGTTCAGTCCGAAGTACCCCGGTCAACATATAGGAGCGGTGGCTCTGTTCGATCCGACGGGGCTGCCATTGGGCAATACATGGCTCGTGGCGACGGGTAGCGGACCGCTTGCCCTGTTTGTGCCGGGCATCATCAAGACGGTTGCCGGAGATGAATCGTGGATCTACCGGGGAGATGGGCAAGCCGCTACAGCTTCGCCGATCTTTCTTCCGTTCGGAGTGGCGGTGGATCCGGCTGGAGATATATTCATTGCCGATTCGAGCAACAATCGCATTCGACGTGTGGATGGCGGGTCGCAGCTGATGTCGACGGTGGCGGGCAACGGCGACGCAGGTAACACGGGTGACGGCGGCTTGGCTACGATGGCTTCGCTTAGCCTGCCGACCTCGGTTGCGCTCGATGGAGCGGGGAACCTGTACTTCGCCGATAGCAACAATCACGCGATTCGCATGGTCACGGCGGCGACGGGAATCATAACGACAGTGGCGGGCGTGCTGGGATCGCAGGGGTATTCGGGGGATGGGGGAAGCGCGATCCAGGCTCATCTCAATACACCCGATTCGGTTGCGATCGATCCGGTGAATGGCTTTCTCTATATCGCGGACAGCGGAAATAATGTTTTGCGGCGCGTCAATCTTTCGACTGGGATCATCTCTGGGTTCGCGGGCAACCACATTGCAAATTATGCAGGGGATGGAGGGCAGGCGACGAGTGCGAGCCTGAATGGACCGTGGGGCGTGACGGTGGGTCCGGATGGCCAGATTTATATTGCTGACCAGAACAATCACAGCGTTCGCAAGGTCGCCCTCGACGGAACCATTACGACGATTGCGGGAAATGGAACCTCGGGGTTCTCCGGCGATGGCGGACCAGCAAGTGGTGCTGTACTGGACAGCCCAGCGGGGACCACGATCGACGCCGCTGGAAATATCTATATCTCTGATGCGGGGAACAACCGGGTTCGGAAGGTGAATGCCGTGACCGGGGAGATCGACACGGTTGTCGGTAGCACACTGGAGTCGTTCAGCGGCGATGGTGGACCCGCGAATGCAGCGGGTATGTATGGACCGTACGGGATGGCGCTTGATGGAACAGGAAATCTCTACGTCAGCGACGTATTCCACAACCGGATACGCCTGGTCCAAAGTATCAATGCGGTGTTGAATTTTCCAGCGATTCGAGTACAGCGTGTTTCGAGCACTGAAGATGAAGAGCTTGAAAATGATGGTAACGCTGCGCTGAACATCTCGGATCTCAATCCTGGCGTCAATACACAACTAGACCCGGTTGCTACAACCTGCTCGACCACTTCGCCGATGGCTTCGGCTTTCAACTGCATTATTGGTGCACAGTTTGCGCCGACGGTGATCGGCAACCCGGTGAAGGGAACGATTACTGTCCTGTCGGACTCGCCAAACAGTCCGCAGACGGTTACGCTAAGCGGCCAGGTTTTGACGCTTGATCCGTCGACAATTACGCTGAACACCAGCGGCTCTCCGTCTGCTACCGGCGCGCTTGTGACGTTTACTGTTGCAGTGACGAGCACGGGCGCGACACCGACAGGCACTGTTACTTTTCTTGATGGATCGACGACGATTGGGACTGCCACTCTGAACAGCGCCGGTGTGGCGGTGTTTCCGACGCTGTCCCTCGCGAGCGGAACTCACATCATTACGGCGAGTTATGCCGGAGATAACAATACTGCGCCGGCCACGTCTTCGCCTGTGACTCAGATCGTAAAAGATGGGACCAGCACTACAATAACGTCGAATCTCAATCCTTCTTCGTCACTGGCCAATGTGACTTTTTCTGCGCTCGTTGTTGGGACGTCGGGGATTCCTACAGGAACCGTTACTTTTCTCGATAGTGGAACCCGCCTCGGGACGGTCACTCTGAATGCGTCCGGAGCGGCTAATTTCAGCACGACATCGCTGATCGTTGGAACCCATCACATCACGGCGAGCTACAGCGGAGACGCCAATTCGATCGCTAGCACGTCGTCGCCGCTTACTCAGGTCGTTGCTGCTTCCTCGACGGCGACTACATTGATTACGAGCAACCCAGATGTTCCTTTCGGAACACCCGTCACCTTTACAGCGAGCGTTACCAGCGGTGGCTCGGTGACACCGACGGGCACAGTTCAGTTTGAGGAGGGGACTGCGATTCTGGGGACTGTGACCCTGGACATTCATGGTTCGGCTACTCTTACTCTTTCAACTTTGTCGGTTGGAGGGCATCCGATTCACGTCGTGTATGGGGGCGATGCGAATAATGGCGCCAGCAGTTCTGCGGCGATGCAGGAGACTATTGAACAGATCACGACGACTACGAGTGTTACGTCGAACTCGGCGAATGCGCCTGCGGGGTCGAGCATTCAGCTGACGGCCACCATTACGCCAGGTTCGTCGGTGCCATCGAGTCCGATCACCGGGACCGTAACTTTTATGGATGGCGCTACGACTCTTGGTGCGGCGACGGTGAGCGGCGGTACGGTGACCATTACCCTGAGTTCGCTGGGAGTTGGATCCCATTCGATTTACGCAATCTACGGTGGGTCTTCGATCTATGCCGGAAGCATATCGCCGACGATCACGCAGAAGGTACAGCAGGCGGTGACATCGGGCACACTGATTGCTTCTGCCAATCCGTCGGTCGCCGGAAAGAGCGACACGCTGACGGTTTCGATTACTAGCAATGGAGGCGTTCCTACAGGCATCGTGACCTTTATGGACGGCACGACAGTGCTCGGCACGGCTGCGCTGAATGCGCAGGGTATAGCGAGCTTTACGGTGCCTTCTTTCTCGACGGGCACGCATTCGATTACGGCCGTGTATCTGGGAGACAACAATAATCTCGGAACGACTCCTGCGTTAACGCTGACGGTTCAGCAGGCGACTACGGGAGTTGTGATTTCGACTTCGGGAAGCCCGTCGACTGCAGGGTTGCCGATTACATTGAGTGCGACTGTTACTGGAAATGGCTCAGCTCCGACTGGCTCGGTGACCTTTTACGATGGCGCTGCTGCAGTTGGTACGAGCCCGATCAACGCTGCTGGTCTCGGAACACTATCGTTGTCGTCTCTTACGGTGGGATCTCACTCGTTGACGGCTGCTTATTCGGGAGATGCTTATAACGCAACCAGTGTGTCGCCGGCGATTACGCAGGTTGTCATCAAGGCGACGACGACAACTGTCCTGACGGCGAGCGCATCGACGACCCCGGTAGGCGCTCCTGTGACGTTTACTGCGACTGTGACAGGAAGCTCGGGCGCATTGGGCGGGACTGTTCAGTTCATGGATGGATCGACGGTGATCGGCAGTCCTTCCTTGGCGGCGAATGGAACGGCGGTGCTCAGCACGTCGACGTTGATAGTAGGACAACACATCATCACTGCTGTTTATCTCGGCGATACGAATGATTCTGGCAGCACCTCAGCCGGGTTGACACACATCGTTTCTCCGGTAACGGGTATTGCGCTTGCATCGAGTCAGGATCCTGTGAGCGCCGGTGCAAATGTGACGTTTACGGCGGCGGTTGGAGGCTCGGAGCCAGCGCCGACCGGGGTTGTTACGTTCCATGACGGCTCTTCAACGCTGGCCGCGATTACGCTCAATGCGGCGGGCGTTGCCGTCTTCAATACTACAAGTCTGGCTTTGGGCACGCACTTGATCACAGCGTCTTATGGTGGAGACGCGAACAATAATGCGGCCCTTTCTTCAACGCTAAGCGAGTTAGTGCAGCGGGCGACGACTCAGACTTCGATGGCGGTCAGTGCGGTGAATTCGACGGTAAATTCTACCGAAACCCTGACTGTCACCGTTACGGGATCGGGCGGTATACCTGGTGGACAGGTGACATTTCTTGACGGCGCGTCGGCGATCGGGACCGCGATCCTCAGCGCGAACGGCTCGGCAACTCTCTCCGTTTCGAATCTTTCGCTCGGCCAACACACTTTGTCGGCAAGCTATGGGGGAGATACGAATGATGCGGCGTCTTCATCTCCTCCACAGACGATTACGGTGAGCAAAGGCGCACCGAGCCTGACGCTGGTATCGAGCAGCAACCCTTCGATAGCTGGGCTCCAGGTTGTCTTTACGACAAATCTTAGTGGGACGACGGTTGCTCCGACCGGCAGTGTGACGTTCACGGACGGCACGACAGTGCTTGGGACATCGGCGATTGCTGCAAATGGAAGCGCTAATTTGCCGGTATCAACCCTTTCGGTGGGACAGCATACGATTGTTGCGACGTACACAGGCGATGCGAATAACAGTCCTGCCACGTCGCCTGGCGTTGTGGAGACGATTCAGCAGTCTACGAGCGCGATCACGCTCAACTCGAATAAGAATCCTGCGCTTATTGGAGACGCAGTTACTTTCGCGATGATGGTGACTGGAACGGGGGCTCAACCAACCGGTACGGTCATACTCCGCGACGGTGCCAACAGCATTGGTACGGTAGGGATTGACGCGAACGGCCTGGCTACTTTGACTGTTTCTACCTTATCGATTGGGACGCATACGCTGATGGCAACTTATAACGGCGATACGAGTCATCCTGGAAGCGTGTCAGGGCCACTGCAACAAGCGATTCTGCAACCCACTGCCAGCACTCTTGTTTCGAGCAGCAATCCATCTTTGTCGGCTACTCCAGTGACGTTCACAACCGTGGTGTCGGGCAGCGGGGGATCTCCTGTTACGGGTACAGTAGCGTTCCATGATGGATCGGCTATTCTCGGAACGAGCATTGTGGGGGCGTCGGGTACTTCGACATTCACGACGAATGCGTTGAGTCCTGGGCAACACTCGATTGTTGCGACCTACAGCGGCGACAGCGTCAGCCAGACAAGCAGTAGCCCGGTGCTTATCCAGACAGTACAGAACAGTAACACCACGACTGTGCTGACTACATCGGGTTCGCCGTCGGTGGCGGGCGCTTCTCTCACTCTTACTGCACAGGTGACTGGCAAAGGGACAGCTCCCACCGGTCCTGTGATCTTCGAAGATGGGACAACGGTGATTGGGACGACTTCGGTGGGCGCCAACGGCATTGCGACTCTCACGACGTCCTCGCTCACTGCGGGTCAGCATATTCTTCTCGCGATCTATCAGGGCGACAGCAACACTCTTACGAGTACGTCCAACCCAGTCCTGCAAAATATCGAACAGCGTACTACGGTCGCGCTTACTGCGGTTAATAGTCTGGGAACCATCAGCGGGACGAGCAGTGGCCCATCTCTAATTGGCAGTCCGATCACGTTTACCGTTTCGGTGACGGGCAGCAGTACGAACCTACCTACAGGTCTCGTCTCTTTGTCTGATGGATCCACGATTCTGGGTACGTCGAGTGTTAATAGTGCGGGGATCGCGACTTTTACGGTTTCGACTCTAACTCTCGGGTCGCATACTCTTACCGCAAGCTATGCCGGCGACACGCAAAACTTCCCGGGCACTTCGCCTGCACTGACGGAAGTGGTGCAACTTCACACTTCGAAGAATACACTGACGATCTCTTCCAGCAGCGCAATCGAGAATAGGCCGTTTACGCTGGTTGCAACGCTGCAAGGTGACGCGGCCGTTCCCCCGTCGGGTACGGTCGTCTTCAGTTCTGGAAGTACTACGCTTGGCAGCGCGACTTTGAATGCTTCTGGTATTGCTACGCTGACTACCAGCCTGGGGTTGGGAACTTACAGTCCGATTGCGACCTATCAAGGGGATTCGCAGTATTTGGGGTCTGTATCGAGTCCCGTTTCTTTGACGGTGGTTCCGGCGACCAACTTCACGATCGCTTTGAATCCTCCAAACATGCAGATGAAGAGCACACAGCATGGCACAATTCAATTGACACTCACCTCAATTGAGAATTTCACGGATCTGCTTTCGCTTGGCTGTGTTGGCCTCCCGCGAGCGGCTACCTGCACGTTCACTTCTGATCAGGTATCGCTCGATGCGAATGGCAAGCAGACGATTAGCCTGACGATTGATACGGGCTCTCCCCTGACGGCTGGGAGCATCGCGAAAGCTGATGGACCCTCTTCCAGCGGTATCGCGCTTTGTTTCCTGCCAGGTGGGCTCATTGTCGGGTTGACGCTTCTACGTTCGCGACGTGGCCATAAGCTGCTCAGCGGTCTTCTGCTGGCGTTGCTCTTTACGGGAGCGATGGCAATGTCGGGCTGCGGTGGACTCGATGTGCATGGTACACCGGCAGGCAGCTATACCTTCAATGTGACTGCTATCGGCGCTAAGACGGCGGCGACTCAGTCTGCTCCGATGACTTTGACGGTGACCCAGTGATCAAATGGTTTGATGGCTCACAGCCTCTTTGGAGATTGTCGAGGGCGCTTGTTGTTGTGCTGTTTTGTGCTGCGGCAACATCTCTCGTGAATGGCCAGGCGCTGCCAACTGCGACGGGGCCGGGACCCCGATGGCTCGTCGGGGGGACCTACTCGTTCTTTGCGGCGGATTATGGCAAGCGCGATCTTGGAGGCGGGTCTGGCTTTGTCGATTACTCTCGCTCAGAGCGCATTAGTTACGAGGCTGAGGTTCGATTTCTTACCATTAACGAAGAGGTGGGCACTCATCAGTCGACCTATCTCATTGGGGGAAAATTTCCATATCGCAAGCGCTGGTTGACAGCATATGGAAAGGTTCTTATTGGAGACGGGCACTTTTATTTTCCATACGACTACGCGGACGGCAACTACTTTGTGCTGGCTCCTGGCGGCGGTGTTGATCTGGCATTGGGCAGAAGTCGGTATAGCGTACGGCTTGTTGATTTTGAATATCAATGGTGGCTTAATTTTCCGTTCGGCACGCTGCGACCGTACGGGGCCAGCACGGGAATTGCTGTTCATTTTCACTAGTCTGACTTGTGGGTGGGACGGCTTCTAGAGTTAGTGAGGGCGAAATCGTCGAAAGCTATGGGACTATTATTTGGCGCTGTGGCCACAGCTACGAGAGAGTCAGCGCATCCGTAGTAAAGAAACCACTGGCTGTGAAAGTAGACGAGACCTTCGGCGAAGGTAGTACCTGCGGCGTATTGTCCGGTCTTCTCATAAGGCATGATCGGTTTCAGGACAGGATTCTCCGTCTGTTCGAGGAGACGGGCGGGATCCTTAATGTCGAATAGAGCCTCGCCGGCTGCATATGCGTTGGGGCCTAGATCCGGATCTCCGCCTGTCACTGCATTTTTTCCGTTGTAGAGCACAACGATTCCGGCGGTGGTCAGGACTGGCGGAGGGCCGGTTTCCGGAAACGTGCTGTCAAAGTGTTGAGGACGTGGGCGAAGTATTTCGATGGGATCGCCCTGCGCGCTCTCCAGCGGATTCCAGTGGATCAGGTCGCTCGAGGTAGCGAGATGGATGGCGCCTTCACCCCAGTACATCCAGAATTTGCCGTTGATTTTGGCGGCTACGAGGCGTCCGTTTTGTAGGCGCGTCACGATACCAGCCGACTTGTATTTGAGTTGGGCGTACTTGCCGTTCGATGCGCTTGCAAATGCAGGACCGTGCTTAATCCAATGTATTAGATCGGATGAGGTCGCGATTCCTACGGAGTAAGTACTGCGGTTCCACTGAGTGTATGTGAGGACGTAGGCGCCGTCGCTGGTTTCGACGATGCGCGGATCTTCCACGCCACCCGGCCATTCGCGAGACTGTTGAGTATCTTTTGACGGATAGAAGACGGGTTCGGCGCGCCGTGTGAAGTGGATGCCGTCGTTACTTTCCGCTAAACCGAGGCGTGAGGTGTGTTCACCAATCTGCATGGTCCCGGAGTTATCCTCGGCCCGGTAGAGGATGTAGACCTTGCCGTTGCGAACAATCGCTGCGGGATTGAAGGTGTGAAGAATCTCCCAGTGAACAGGAGCGTTGAGGACAGGATCGATGAAGGTCGATTGCGGATTAGGAGTAATGACGGGATTGCCGTTGGCAGGGCGGGTGAAAGGGCCGATCTCCCATGTGGCCGTACTCTGCGCAGGGAGGACGCTGGTCGTAAGCAGGGTCGCTATGATGATCAGCATGCGGACTATTCTCATGTGGTCTAAAGTACAGTGCTCGAGAAGTGCTAACAAGGCATGATTTCATCGACCGATTTCGACGAGTAGTTATGGCGTTGCTTGCTTTTCCAAGGTGTAGGGAACGGCGAAGCGCCCAATCTGAAGGATCGGGTTGCTCGCGGGAGGCCATATGCGAAAGGATTCGACGCGTGAGCCGGTCGACAGATGATGAGCTGTGACGGTACCGTGTTCTTGTCCGGTTGCGGCATCGTAGAACTTGACGATGAGATTGTCGTCCCCGCGCTGCCACCCGATTACGTAATTTCCTGAAGCAAGCGAAATATCTCCGAAGGTGATGGGAGCTTGAACCAAGAGGTAGTGGGAGTATTTCCCGTCGGCGGAGTAGCCGGCGGTGATGAGAACAACACCTGCAATAATCTTTCCATGAGAGTTGATGATGCCGGAGGCGGTGCGCATCTCTGTTTCGATGCGTTCTTTTTCGACTGGAGCGCGGGCTGGTAGAGCCATCTGCAACTCTGTTGGAGTCGCTGCGCGCCAGGAAGGCTTTGATTGAGCGGCGGCAAAGGACGGTGGCACAAGGATCAGAAGCAGGGCGATGAGAGATGGCTTCATTGGGCAGGGTCTCATTTGAGATGTACGATACCTCGTTGGAGGGCGACGGTAGCAGCGTGAGTGCGATCGCTGACGCCAAGTTTTCCGAGCAGGCTATTGATATGGGATTTGACTGTGGCTTCGCTGATTTGCAGGTCGGAGGCGATCTCCTTATTTGCGCGGCCAGCCACGATGCGTTCCAGGACCTTGAGTTCGCGGTTGGTGAGCGCTTGAGTGCTCATTCTCTCGGCAAGCTTTTCTGCTATGGCCGGTGAGATGAGGGTTCTTCCGCTGTGAACTGCCTGAATGGTCGAGACGAGTTCGTCGACGGTCATTCCTTTGAGCAGATAGGCTTTTGCGCCGGCCTGGAGGGAGCGAAAGATGTCTTCGTCCCCGTCGAAGGTGGTAAGGACAATGAATCTTGCTGCGGGATAGTCGGCGCGAATCTTCAGGATGGCATCGACACCGCCGAGGTTCGGGAGCTGTAGGTCCATCAGGGTAATGTCCGGTTGTAAGGTTTTGTGGAGATCGATTGCCTGAAGGCCGTCGCTGGCTTCGCCCACTACTTCTATGTCCGGGACAATGTTGAGTAGCGCAACTAGACCCTGACGAACGACGTGATGATCATCCACTACGAGGATACGAATTCGTTCAGGCATTGATTGCTGCCTCTTTTCCTTCTGTGATGGGCGCTTCGAGCGTGACAGTGGTGCCGTTTCCCGGAGAGCTTTCAATCGTTAGTTGACCACGAATTTGAACTGCACGTTCGCGCATGCCCTGAATACCGAAGTGCCCGTTTGCCGAAAGCCCTTCGGTGAGTTGAAATCCGCTGCCATTATCGGTGACGGTAAGTACCAATCGTGTTGCGCCGTAGAGAAGGTCGGCGGAGACCTGGGTCGCGTTTGCGTGGCGGGCGGCATTTGCCAATGACTCCTGGGCGATGCGGAAGACCTCATCTTCAAAGGGCTGGGCGAGAGGGCGATACGTGCCGGTAATGTTGAGCCGAGTGCTGAGTTTCTTTTGGCTCCACTGGTCAGCCAAGTGGGTGAGGCGTGTGGGCAAGCTGTTCTGCGCAGTAATGGCGCGGAGATTCCAGATGCTTCGGCGAGCTTCGGCGAGTCCTTCGCGGACGTACGCGCGGGTCTGGCCGATCTGTCTGGTTGCTGCGTCAGTTTGAGAGAGGGCGAGAAGCTGGGAGGTGAGTTCTAGTTGCACAGAGACGCCGACAAAGCTTTGAGCGAGAGTGTCGTGAATTTCGCGGGCCACGCGGTTTCGCTCAGCAAGAACTGCCTGGAACTGCGCCTGAAGGCTCCGGACGCGGAGACGGTATAGCAGGAGCGCAAAGACGGCGGCGAGACCAACGACAAACGGGAGAAACCAGAGTCTGCGATAGAAGGGAGGCTGCACATGGAAGGCGATCTGCGCTCCGGTTTCATTCCATATGCCGTCGTTGTTCGCTGCCTGCACGCGAAAGCGATAGTTGCGGGGAGGAAGATTGGTGTAGTAAGCGACGGGGCGCGAGCCGGCTTCGGTCCAATTCTGGTCGAAGCCTTCGAGAAGGTAACGATAGCGGACTTTGGCGGGCGCCACGTAACTGAGGCCAGCGTATTCGAATGCAAAGCTGGTGTGGCGGGGCGTGATAGGTTGTTCGGTGGATGTTAGGGGCATGTCGACTCCATCCACCGTAAAGCGTTCGATGACGACCGGGGGCGGCACCAGGTTTTCTGTAAGATGTGCGGGATCGGTAACTGCGACGCCTTTGCGAGTGGCGAACCAGAGAAGTCCTTCAGTAGTTCGCCAAGCGGCGGGATGACCTACACCGACGGCTTCTTCGGTTGGCATTCCGTCGGCACGACCATACGAGACTGGGTGAGGATCGCACGTTGAAAGTGAACCACACTTGATAAGCGCCACAGCTGAGACGCGGATGATGCCTCGACTGGAGCCCAGCCAAAGATTGCCGCGATCATCATGGAGGATGGAGTCGATGGTCTGAGGCAGGTCGTTTCGGTGAAGGGAGATGAAGCCTCTGGTTGTTAGGGCGCTGAGGCCAGCTCCTTTTGTTCCGATCCAGAGCGTGCCTTTAGGATCTTCGATGAGAGCGGTGATCGTGTCGCCGGAGAGGCCGTCTCTTTTTGTGAAGGTTTTAATATAGCCGTCGCGGAGACGTGCGAGACCGTCGAGCGTACCGATCCACAGGTCGTGAGAGTTGGAGATATGAGGCCTAAGAAGAGCACCGACGAGTTCACTTCGGAGGCCGTCGGAGTGGGTCAGTGTAACGAATTGATCGTTCTGCAAATGCGCGAGGCCGTGACGAGTGCCAATCCACAGTGAACCATCTTCGTCACTGAGGAGAGAGCGAATCAGATCATCGGGTAGGCCGTCGGCGGAGGTGTAGGTTCGGACCTTCGATCCTTCGATGTGGTTGAGGCCGTCCGGCGTGCCGATCCACATACTGCCGTCTGCCCCTGGGGCCAAAGCGAGAATGGTTTCGCTGAGGAGGCCCGAGTGAGTGGACATGTGTCGAATATTTCCTGCTTGCCATCTGTCGAGTCCGTCGCCGTCGGTGCCGACCCACATGGCGCCGTCGGATGCCTGTGTGATGGCAGTGATCAGGTGATCGGACAGGCCAGGAATGGTGCGAAAGTTTTCGGGTCTCAGGATTTGGAGGCCGCTGGTTTCTGTTCCAACCCAGAGATTTCCCTCTTTGTCTTGCGTGAGAGAGAGGATGCTGTTGGAGCCAAGGGCTGCAACGGCTTGTGGGTGGCTGCCGATTTTGTCGAGGGCGAATAGTCCTCTATCGGTGCCTATCCAAAGCTCTCCCTGTGAGCCAGCAAGAACAGACTGGATGCGCGAGGCTGGGAGGTCGTGGCCAGTTGTTAGAGTTCGGCTATGGCCGTTTTGCAGCACCCTGAGACTGGTACCCGTGCGCAACCAGAGACTGTGATCGGGGAGAAAGCCGATGCCCTGAATATCCTTCGGCGTAGAGGCGGGGCTGAGTGGCAGAGGGAGAATCCGGCCATGGAGATATTGAAAGATTCCGGAGTTCGATGCGATCAAAACGCTGCCATCGGGTGCTGTGGCTATCGCCGAAGGGATGGAGGAGAAGGGAAGGGAGATGGTCGAGAAGCGGCTCCCACTAAGGCTGACGATGCCCTCGGTGGTGAGGAGCAAGAGTGCACCGTTGTCTGCTACGGCGAGGTTGGTGACGCGGTTGGTAGTTAAACCGTCCGCGATGGAGTAGCGGCGAAATGTTCCTGCCGAGTATCGGAGGAGGCCGTCGGATGTCGCGATCCAGAGGGGGCCGTTGCGACTTTGAGTGAAGCAGCAGATGTCATCGCCAGTGATTTCGGGAGTGGTTTCATGGGTGAAGGTTTTGAAGTCGACGCCATTGAAACGAGCTATGCCACCTTCGGTTGCAATCCAAATGTAACCGTCGGTGGACTGAAAGATTTGATGGACGCTGTTTTGGGGGAGGCCGTTTTCAGTGGACCAGGACTGATGGACAAAGCTATTTGGGTCCTGGGACTGAGCAGGGGGAGATAGCGACGCGATTCCGCATAGCGTCCAGAGGAGCGAGGAGCCCATGGCGAGATGGAGACGCGAAAGCAAATTCATGCGGAGGTTCGATGTGCGCGCAAGCATGATGCTCGGATTCGCTTCCATTCGGATAATACGTCTTCCTGATCTGAGAATGCGTATCGTTATTTCGACTTCTTGTCGCGGCAGGAGTGCAGGTAGGCGACGAGGTCGTCGACTTCGGATACCTTCAGAATCTCGCCGAAGGATGGCATCTGGCGACCACCCTGTGTGATCTGAGTGCGGATCTGAGTTTTGTTCAGGGTGCGGCCTACTCCAGAGAGATCGGGGCCTTTTTCGCCGCCCTGACCGCGGATGGTGTGGCAGTGCTGGCAGCCGTTGTTCACGAACACGGTTGCTCCGTGCTGCTTTGCGGACTCCCCGAATACGGGCAGACAAGACACAGATGCCAAAGCAATAACTAATGCTGAGCCGAGCAATTTCATTGAGCAGATGTTACGGTGTGGTCGGTGGGTTCGGGAGCAAAATCGGTGTGTGTGTGCCAGGGGACGGTCTCCGATGCGACTTCGTTGTGTTTGCGCAGATACTCAAGTGCGTACGTGCTTGCGGTGGGGTCGTCTTTTTGATCAGCAAACATCGCTGCTTCGTGGGCCGCTTTATCTTTCATGCCGAGGCGGCGGTAGACGATGGAGAGGATATAGTGTGCGGCCAGGTCGTCGGGGTCGATCGATTGTAGAGTCTCATATTCTGTGCGGGCTTCGTCATACTTATGCTGCTGATAAAGAGAAAAGCCGAGCTCTCGATGAGCGTCGCGCGAGTTTGGGAATTTTGTGATGACTTCGCGGAGATCTGTGATGGCGTTGTCGACCTGGCCCTGGTTCCGTTCGACTAACGCGAGGTAATACAGCGCGCGGGAGTTGTGTGGGCTGAGCGCGAGCGCCTTGTCGAGGCTGGCACGAGAGGCTTCGTAGCGCTCCCACTGGAAGTTAGCGATGGCGATGTTGGTGAAGGCGTCTGCGTAGTCGGGTCGGAGTTGGGCGACCTGCTGGAATGCCCGGACGCTCTCGGCGTATTGCTGGGCATCCAGCATTGCGATGCCGTAGTTGTTCCAGCGCATCCAGATTTTGTTGTCCTGTGGGTCGACCGCGGGAGGATTGTCGCCGATGGTGAAGGTGCGTGTGCGTTCGGACATCGTAACAACTGGCATCTCGTAGTGCTTGCCCATTCCGAAGTCCATGAAATGCTGATCGAAGCGGCGGTAGTTGACCTTCGCTGTGACGGTGATGGGTCCAGTTGCGTCCGCGGGCACTTTGAATTGGTAGCGGACGACCTGGGAGCGGCCGGAGGCGATCGTGTTGTTGTAGGCGACGACGCGATTATTCCAGACCTGGTGGAGATCGTTGATCGTTCCTCTGGTGTTAACCAGGCGATTGGTGAAGCTGTGTGCTCGAGGATCAAGGTCGCCGTTGGGTTGAATTGTGCCGGAGTGCATGAGGGTGTGGCCGGCGGCGTCTTTGGCTTCAAACTCGACCCAACTCTCGTACATGTCGCGCTGCTCGGGCACGTGGCTGTGAGCGATGCCTTTGTTCTGAATGATGATCGTAGTCGTCAGAAGATCGCCTGGGGCGACGGTGAAGTTATCGTTGCCGACTGGGGCGATGATCTTTTCTTGATTCTTCTCAAGGCCGAAGATGTCTACGTTGAAGACGCCGGCCTTGAGGAACGCTACGGTCTTCTCCATCTGAGTGTCGTAGTTGTAGAACTTCGGGATAACTGTGTTGGCGCCGAGCCATCGGTGAGAGGCGAGTTTTCCTTCCTTTGCTCCAGAGTCAGAGGTGGTGAGATCTTCGCGCGTCATGTGACAGGTCTGACAGGTGGAAACCTGGTCTTTGACGTAGAAGGGAAGGGGTGACTGTTTGGCGAAAGAGGAGAGCTGCCACTCGTCGGAGAGGAAGATGGCCCGTTGCCATTTGTAGTCATTCAGCTGCTTGGGGAGAGCGGCTTTATGGCAGGCCGCACAGAAGTTGCTGGTGCGGTAGAAGTCCTTCATCACTGCTTTGGAGTGGCGATCGAGGTGGGCAAGGATCTCTTTGTCAGAGACATCGCCATAGATGGGTTGGTCGTTCTCATCAAGGAGAACAGCTGGCTGCGCCAGCACATAGCTACCGGTGCCACGGGCATCGACCTTCTGGATGGAGTGGCAGACGGAGCAGGTGATGCCATCGTCGTCGAACTTACGATTGACCGGCGATCCCTTGGTGAGCGCTCCTGAGACGAGTGCGATAGGATTGTGGCAGCCTTCGCAGTGACGGGTGTATTCGATGCCTTTTTCAGCCGTCAGCAGGCCGGTGTTCCTGATGTACCACGGAGCGCGAAAGGAGTTGGCGTGAGCGGACTGGCGCCATTCGTCATGTGCTTCCTGATGGCAGTGGCTACAGTATTTGGCAGTAGGGAAGGATTTGGGATTGATGAATTGGCCCGTGTCGGTGGTGGCGTTGGATGGCAGGAAAGGCAGATCGGCACCGAATCTAAAGTTGTAATGTTCTTTGACTGTCTCCGTGTAGATCTGGCGTTGAGCTGGGGTGGTGAAGGCGTCGGAGGCGTGGGTCCCGTCCGCCTTCAAGGAGATGAAAAATGAGGTGGTGGCTGCGCAAAGGGCCGTACAGAGCATGATGCGACCGATCCGTCTGTATGGCATTTTCATAGGAGAGGTGATTGTAATGATGCGCGAAGTGGGTGCGCTATTGTTCTGCGGGTGGGAAGAAATCTCAATCAAAAGTTTGAAGAGAGGAGATAGGGTTTGGCGGTTAGATTTTTGCGCCCTTACCTTCGGTCAGATTAACGATCTGGTCGACCTTGGTGATTGCGAATTTCTCTTTTGCCCCGCTGGGCCAGTGAACTTCGACTGAATCGATTATGGCGGCGTCACCAAGGCCGAAATGAATGCGAGGGTCGTGAGTGGAGGCGAAGCTGCCTCCGGAGATTACATCTCCACGTTGTTTTTTGCCTCCCGCAGTAAGGTAGACCGTGGAACCGATGGCATCGCGAGGGCTTTTGGGTCCGCCTACGAGTTTTAGCTCGATCCAATGGTGGTTATCTGCGGAGACGTTACGGAGCAGGCCCGGGGGGTGGTCGAGTGAGTTGATGACAACGTCCAATTTGCCGTCGTTAAAGAGATCTCCGACGGCCATGCCGCGACCAACATAGAGAGCTGCGAGCGCGGTACCTTCGACGGCGGGTTCGAGATCGAATTTTTTGCCATCGATGTTGCGGAATAGGAGCGGGCGTTGTGCCCAGGTGGTTCCCCAGGTTGTGTGGTCGACTTGGGGATAGACGTGACCATTCGCGACGATGAGGTCCTTCCATCCGTCATTGTCGAAGTCCAAAAAAGCTGCGCCCCACCCGAGGAACGGAATTGTGGGTTCCGCGATTCCCATCTGGTAGCTGATATCGGTGAAGTTGCCGTCTCCGTCGTTACGATAGAGCGGGTTGTAGTCGTCTGAGAAGGTTGTGTTGTAGATGTCGAGCAGGCCGTTGTTTCGGTAGTCGCCGATTGCGATGCCCATGGATGCTGTTTCGCGGCCATTCTCGTTGAGAGCGTATCCGGAGGCGTAGCTGGCGTCCTCGAAGGTGCCGTCGCCTTTATTGAGGTAGAGGTAGTTTGGGGTGGAATCGTTGGCGACGAGAAGGTCTGGTTTGCCGTCGTTGTTGACGTCGACGAAGACGGAGGCGAAACCGTAGTAGCCATTCTTGTCGGAGACTCCGGCTTTTTCGCTTACGTCGGTGAAGGTGCCGTCACCGTTGTTGTGGAAGAGGTGATCTGGTTCGCCCTTGAGACCACGGGGGCCGCACATGACTTTCTCGCCGCGAAACTGGCAAAAGCTATAAGAGACATCTTTGCCGCCGGAGCCGGGTTGGTTTGCGATGTCGTAGTGAACATAGCCGGGGACGAAGAGATCTAGCCGGCCATCGCCGTCGTAGTCTCCCCAGGTGGCTCCGGTGGACCAGTTGCCGAGAGTGACCCCGGCTTTCTCTGCGACGTCGGTGAAGGTTCCGTCATGGTTATTGTGATAGAGGCGGTTCTTGCCGAAGTTGCTGACGTAGATATCGGGCCAGCCGTCGTTGTCGTAGTCAGCGATGGCAACGCCAATTCCCCAGCGGTCATTGGTGACGTGCGCGTTCGCCGCAACGTCAGTGAAAGTGCCATCGTGATTGTTGTGGAATAGTGCGGCATGGGGCGGTGTTGCTTTGCCGCTCATGGCATCGTAGGTGGAACCGTTGACGAGATAGATGTCCAGCCAGCCATCGTTGTCATAGTCGATGAGTCCGACGCCAGATCCGTTTGTCTCGATGATGAAATTTTTCTCCGGAGTTCCCATTGTGTGGGTCCAAGAGGTTAAGCCGGCTTTTGCGGCGATGTCCTGGAAGATGATGGGGCCACTCTTTACGAAGCCGCCGGCGGTAATGGGCCGCTTCTCTGCGTCGAGCACTGCGGGATGTGCGCCGCCAGTGTTGGCTCCTCCCGTTGCAGGCGCCTGCCCGCCTTCCTGGGGCTTGTCAGATTGTGTGTCTGCGGTGTGGGAGTTTGGGGTAGTCGATTGGCCTATCGATATTCCTGTACTTACAAAGAGGATTGCCTGGATGACAAAGGCTAGGTGATGCGCAGTATAACGATGGCGATGATGAACGGTCACGAATGTGTCCTTGTGGCTCCGATTTCAGGTTGCAGGGTAGTTAAGTCCTGCACGCATTCCTGGTTCTCTGATGGATTCAGCATCATGTTTACCATACGAGCTTCTCATGTGATTGCGAGTTTGTTGTTAGAGATAGCTCGGCTTAGTTCGACGCTGGCTGGGGACGACCTTTTCCTTCGGTGAGTTTTATGATCCGATCGATCTGTGTGGGAGGGTCGAAGAGTTCCGTTTGACCGCTGGGCCAGCGGATCTGGATGCTTGTGAGGTGGGTTTCGAGGCCGAGGCCGAAGTGGAGTCGAAGATCGTTGGAAGAGTTGTAGCTGGAGCCGCTTCGGACTTCGTCGACCCAGAGACGGTTCGCAGATTTGAGGGTCGCGCGCGCGCCGATGGCATCGCGGTTTGAGGAGGTGCCGATGAGGTGCAGTCCGAGCCAGTGGTTCAGATTCTTGGCGAGGTTGACCAGGAGCATCGGTCGATCGCTGAGGTTGTTGATGACGGCTTCGAGACGACCGTCGTTGAAGAGATCGGCGATGGCGAGGCCTCGGCTTGAGCGGGGATCGGCTAATCCGGGGCCGGAGATCTTGCTGATGTCGCGGAATTTTCCATTGCCTAGATTGCTATAGAGGAAGCGAGGTTCGCGGTAGGAGGAACCCAATTTGGCGGAGTCGACTTCCGGGTAGACGTGGCCGTTTACAACGAGAAGGTCGGGCCATCCGTCGTTATCGACATCGGCGAACATGGCGCCCCAGCCGAGAGCATCGGCGTTGATGCCGAGTCCAGCGTCGAAGGTCATGTCTGTGTAGGTGCCGTCACCATTGTTGCGATAGAGGGTGGAGGTGTCGTCGGAGAAGTTTGTTTTGAAGAGGTCGAGTCTACCGTCGCCGTCGTAGTCGGCCGCGGTGGAGCCCATGCCCGCCTGTTCACGGCCGTCTTCGTTGAAGGCTACGTCGGCGTCTGCGGCAGTGTCTTTGAAGGTCCCGTCGTGATTGTTTCTGTAGAGGATCGCGGGCGTGGAGTCGCAGGCGACATAGAGATCGGGCCATCCGTCGTCGTCATAGTCGAGGGTAGTAATGGAGAAGCAGTAATGGCCGTTGGTGTGTTCAAAGCCGCTGGGCTTGCTGACGTCTTCAAACTTTCCTCCGCCGAGGTTGTGATAGAGGATGTTCGGTGCGCTCTCGAGGCCGCGGGGGCCACACATGACAGGTACGCCCTTCCAGATACAGCCTGATGTCTGTCCTGGAGTGGGCGTGTGGGCGAGGTCGAAGTGTACGTAGTTAGCGACGGCGAGGTCGAGTTTGCCGTCGCGGTCATAGTCGACGAAGGCGCAGCCCGTCCCCCACTCTTTGCCGGTTCCGGCAACGCCTGACTGCTCAGCTACTTCTTTGAAGGTTCCGTTGCCCTGGTTGTGGAAGAGGCGATTTTTGCCGTAGCCGGTGACGTAGATGTCGTCGAACCCGTCGTTGTCGTAGTCTCCGACACAGGCACCTTGACCCCACCCGGTTGAGACGAGGCCTGCCTTCGCGGTGACGTCTGTGAAGGTGCCATCGTGATTATTACGGAAGAGGTGGTTGGTGGGTTTGGCCTGGCTGGGTGCGGGAGTTGTGCCAGGGATGTTGGTGCCATTGACGAGAAAGATGTCGGGCCAGCCGTCGCGGTCGTAGTCGAGAATAGCGACGCCGGAGCCGGTGGCTTCGATGATGTAACGCTTGGCTTCGACGCTACCGTTGACGTCGCGAACGGTGATGCCTGCTTTGAGTGCGACGTCGACGAACCAGGCTGGAGGAGGATGATCGGTGGTTGGTGGGTAGGGCTGCTGGCCGAAGGCGGTCATCACAAACGTAGCGATGACGGGCATTCGAAAGAGCGATTGAAACTTCATGGTTTTGAGACCGGGGCCGGAGTGGTCGGTGTTTTCGATTGCGATGACGTGCCCATAGCGACAGTTTTCAGAATCTTTCCACCTTCCTGAATGACGTAAAGATGGTTTGCTGCGAGGTCGGTGAGCGTGTCTGTCGTTCCGGATGGCCACTTGATTTCGACCGAATCTGCTTTTGTGGAGTCGTCGAGACCGAAGTGGATACGGAGGTCGTTCTGAGAGTAGTAGCTGCCGCCGCTGCGGACTTCGTCGATCTGGATGAAGGGTTTGGTTGCGCCTGGCAATGCTGTCGTGACGCTGACCTTTGCGCCGATGCCGGAGCGATTGGACTTTGTGCCGACCGTGCGAATCTTGATCCAGTTTCGACCGGTGGTTGATTCGCAGTGAAGCAGTTGAGGGACGCTGTTGATGCAATTGACGACGACGTCCAATACCCCGTCGTTGTCATAGTCTCCGAAGGCGCAACCACGGCCGGCGGCCGGAGTTGTGATGCCGGGGCCTCCTTGCGCGGTCACTTCTTCGAATTGCCCGTTGCGCAGATTGCGGTACAGATATTTGTGTTCAGCGTAAGGTGCGTCGATGGCGGTTCCGTCGACTTCGGGGTAGACGTGGCCGTTACAGATGAAGATGTCGGGCCAGCCGTCGTTGTCCATGTCGAAGAAGCCGACGCCCCAGCCAAGATAGCGGGTGTTTACGCCGAGTCCAGACATGTAAGTATGGTCATCGAAGTTTCCGTCGCCGAGGTTGACGTAGAGGGAATCGGTATCACCGGCGAAGTTAGTTTTGACGATGTCGAAGCGGCCGTCGCGATTGAAATCTCCAATGGAGACGCCCATGCCGGCTTGTGGCTTGCCGTCAGGGGAGTAGGCGATACCGGCTTCGATCGCTACATCTTTGAAGGTGCCGTCTTTCTGGTTTTGGTAGAAGGTGGCGGCAGTGGAATCGTTGGCGACATAGATATCGGGCCATCCGTCGCCGTCGATGTCTGAGACAGCTACCGAGAGGCCATAGGTTCCGATGGTGTCCCACATGCCCGCTTTTTGCGAGACGTCGGCGAAAGTTCCATTTCCATTGTTGCGATAGAGGATATTTTTGCCGCCCTGAAGACCGGGAGGACCACAGGCTACCTGGATTCCTTTGTAAGCGCAGCCGGCGGCTTCGGGGAGAGGTGCGGTTTTGATGTCGAAGTCGATGTAGTTGGCGACAAAGAGGTCGAGATGGCCGTCGCGGTCGTAGTCGATAAAGGCGCAGCCGGAGTTCCAACGCGTCTTCGCTTGGAGCAGACCCGCCTTCTCTGTGACGTCGGTGAAGGTTCCGTTTCCGTTGTTGCGATAGAGGACATTTTGGCCGTAGTAGCTGACGAAGAGATCGTCCCAACCGTCGTTGTTGTAGTCGCCGACGCAACAGCCCTGGCCCCATCCGGTGCGGCCGACTCCGGCTTTGACGGTGACGTCGGTGAAGGTGCCGTCGCGATTGTTCTTGAAGAGTCGCGAGATGGGCTCCTGGCCCTTCGGGAAACCGTCGAGTCGAGTGCCGTTGACCAGGAAGATATCGATCCAGTCATCGTGATCGTAGTCGTAGAAGGCTACGCCGCAGCCTGTGGTTTCGAGGAGGTATCGATTTTTGTGCTCACCTCCGTAGATTGTTTTTCCGTTCAATCCCGATTGACGTGCCACGTCGGTGAAGCTTATGCCGAGCGGGGTCTCGGCGACGGGGGAGGAGAGCCCTTTTGGCGCAGGGCGAGGTACGGCGTCGTAGGTAGGGCGCGATCCCGGCTGTTGGATTGGTTGAGGATTTTGCGGCGCTGCCAGGGCCAGAACGTCGTCGAGCGAAAGAACCAGTGCAGTGGTAGAGAGCGAAGTGAGAAAGTTACGGCGGGACCAATTCAAAAGGACACTCCTAAGGGTTATGGACCCGGGAACCGGCGTTTCGAGGCTCTCTGTTCGACGTGGTAATTGTAATCACAAAATTGGATAGGGTTGAAAGAGTGTTGTAAGCGGCTGAAGGGGGGATAGAACTCTGTTGGAGTGAAAGAGAGTGCTGCCTCTATGGATGAGCGGAAGGGGAGTTGGCCGGTGAGGAAGTATTTGCGATGAGCTTCTTAGCTTTTTGTCGTTCAAGGGCAGCATCGGCGCTTCTCCCTTGCCTATCCAGAGCATCGGCTAAGGCAGAGTGAGCTTCGCTATAGTTTGGGTCAGCGTCTACTGCAGTTTGCAACTGGGCGATTGCTTCTGCGATCTGACCTTGTTTTAGAAGGGCTTTGCCGCTATCGAGCGCGAAGTTGGCACGCTGGCGGCTGACGGCGACGCGGCTGAGGGTTGCGGCTGTTTTCCGTTCGGCTATCGCGCCTTCTGAATCTCCCTGTTGGCTGAGGACTGCGGCAAGGCTGATATGCGGGCTGGGCTGGTTAGGTAACAGGTCGATGGCACGTCGTAGCGCGGCGGTGGCCTTTTGTGGATCGTTGTTGTTCTTATAAACATTGCCGAGAATGGCCCAGGCGTCGCCGTTATCCGGGCGCAGGGTGGTAGCCTTTTCGAGTTCGACCTGGGACTCTGCGAAGCGCCCGAGTTGGAGATAGAGAACGCCGAGTGTGTAGGGCGGATCGGGTAGGTTTGGATCGAGTTCTTCTGCGCGTTGGAACTCTGGCACTGCTGCGGTCGGATTGTCTTTTAGCTTTAGCGCTAGTCCAAGATCGTAGTGGAGGTGTGAGTTGCCGGGTTCGACCAGAAGGCCTGCACGGAACTGCTCTATGGCGTGGTCGAGATCGCTTTGCTGAAGATAAGCGACGCCGAGGTCTTGAAGCAGGATTGCATCCTGCGCGTTCAGCGCGACGGCGCGAAGGTAGATGGCGATCGCACCCTTTGCGTCGCCCGTCTGTACGAGCGCGAGTCCGAGATTCGTGAGTGCGGCCGAATCCTGAGGGCGCCCCGACACCACCTTCTTGAAGAGAAGTAGGGCTTCACGGGGATTGTCGTTGGCTTGCAGGGTAAGGGCGAGTTCGTATTGGATGTCCGTCGATGAAGGATCGACCGCCAATGCATGTCGCAACACTGCTAGGGCGGCCTCTTCCTGACCGTTTGCGCGAAGGGCGCGGCCAAGCTGCAATACATACTCGACATTTTCTTTGGCGAGCTCGTTCGCTTTCGTGAGTTCTCTAACGGCAGATGCAGGATTGCCTTGATTCAGAAAGACTGAGCCGAGGTGATAATGCGCGGATGCGAGCGAGGGGTCTAACGAGATCGCGCGCTGAAAGTGGACGGTGGCGACACTGTAGTTCTGTTGTTGTGCAAGAATGGTGCCCAAGCTATCGTGCAAACCTGCGTTATCAGGTGTGCCGACCAGAGCCGCCTCCAATTGCTTTTGCGCTGCGGCAGGCTCTCCGGTGGCGGCGAGCGCGGCGGCGTAGGCTATGGAAGCTTGCGGCGTGAGCGTCTGCGTCGCATCGCTTCTCGTTCCATCGAGGAGCTGAAACATCTGCACTGATTTCTGATATTGGTGGAGTTGAGAGTAGGTGATTGCCAGGTTGAGCGTGGCGTCTGAATTCTGTGGTGCGAGTTTGTGCGCCATTTCGAGTTGATCTGCGGCGTAAGCAAGATCTCCTTCTGCGAGCAGGACGGTTCCGAATGCGCTATGCCCAGCGGCAACTTCAGGGGCTAGTTTGACCACTTTTGCAAACTGAATGTGCGCGGAGAGTAGATCATTTTGAAGATAAGCTGCGGATCCAGCACGGAACGCTTCCTCGGCTTCCTTCACTCTGTCGGATGTCGCGGTTGGTGCAGGAGCTGCCCGTATTGAGGTAGTCTGTGCCCGAACCAGTGGGCTGATCGCGAGTACGCTGAAAAGCAGAAGCGAACTTGTCTGGAAGAGTTGCATCTCAGCCGATTGTAATCATGGATGAAGGGAAGTGGTGTTAGTCGTTTCAAGGGTCTGGGCGAAGTCGATATAGTCGCGACCTACGTAGAGTCGGTATCCGGTGCCGTCGGGCGCGGGAAGGACTTGGAGAGGAGTGGGCCGGTGGATGCTGGCGTCCCTGGTTGAATGGACGGAGAAAAGATCGTGGCCTCCGATATCCATGACGACGAAGGTATTGCCGGCCACGAAGCCGCAGCCATATGCGCCCGGTGGAAGCCGATGTCCTTCGATGTCGAGGGATGCTTCAGTGATCAGATACGCTTGATATTTTTCCTGCACCGAACTTGAGTAGCCTGCGGTGTCCACGAGGGTGGCAAGAAGCAATGTGTCTTTGTTGAACTGCACTCCGCTCGAGTTTCGTGCTTGAATGGGCGCGCTCTGACCGCGGAAAAAGACTGTCGCGGGAAGGAACTTCGCCGCTTCTGACGCAGTCAAAGCTCTCGGTTCATTGGCGGTGGCTGAATTGCTCTGGAATCGGCTGATGATGGGCGTTGCTCTGTATGTAGAGAGAATCGCGAGGGTAAACAAAAGGATGGAGCGCAACGGTTTACGGAGCATGAGCGGCCTCTTATCAGTGGCATCGTACTTGGTTCGGAGAGAACACAGCAACATGTAGACTGGTGATCTTTTGAAGATGGAGGCTTTATGAAGGCTGCTTTTTCTGTAGTCGTAATGCTTGGCGGAGTAGCGGTCGCCCAGACAGTGATGTTGCGGCCGGTCGATGCTTTTCCAATCGGAGAAGGCAGCCTGGCGATTCGACGTCATGTTGAGATGGGTAAGCCTTTCACTCTTGCCGGGACGCGCGGTGCGATGCCCGGGCAACAGGAGGGCACGTTTGAGGCATGGGTCTTGCCTGTAAAGCTGCTTAGTCACTTCGCGATTCGGGCCGATGTGGAGGGGTATTCGGTGCCGATCGATCTAAATGCAGATGCGGCGGAGATCGAGGTGTTTCCTGACCATACGATGATTACGTATTCGCATATCGCGTTTACCGTGAGGCAGATTATGTTTGCCCCAGATGATGCGGAGGATGGTACAGGTGCGGTGGTGTTGTTTCAGATTGATTCGACGCGACCGATGGATTTGACTTTCAGCTTTACGCCCGAGATGAGGCCGATGTGGCCTCAGCGAAGTCAGGGGCTTCCATCAGCGGAGTGGGTGAGGCAGGGAAGCTCTGGATTCTATCTGCTCCATACGGATTTCCCCGATCTTGTGGGGGCTGTCGCGATACCGAATTCTCAACCGGGAATATTGGCTCCGTATCAGGAGAAGCCACGGTTTTATCCGCTGGAACTGAAATTGCATTTTGACCCTAAGCGAGATACGAATCGCTACTTTCCTCTGTTGATGGCGATGGGAAACACAGTCGAGACTGCGTCCAACACTACGCTACAAGGGAAGCTCGAACGGTTGAACAGCGAGTTGCCGCAGATATACGAGAAGCATGCAGAGCGATATCGGCAGATGCGGGAAAGTGTGACCGGGATTCGCACTCCGGATGCGGGATTGAACGACGACTTCGCGTGGGGAGAGGTGTCGATTGAGCAACTGAGGGCAAAGGCGCAACCGAGCGGGGAGATTGGGTTGGTGGCTGGATATTACTCATCTGGGGATTCCGCGCGGCCAGGATTTGGTTGGTATTTTGGTCGCGACAGTTTGTATACGCTCTACGCGGTGAATGGGTTTGGCGACTTCGGGCTGACTCGTGCAGAGCTTGAGTTCCTGATGAAGAGGCAGCGTGATGATGGCAAAATCATGCACGAATATCCGCAGACCGCGGCGTATTTTGACTGGAAAGATTTTTCATATGCGTATGCTGCTGCGGATTCGACGCCGTTGTTTTTGACTACGATGCTGGACTACGTGCGGACGAGCGGCGATGTTGATTTTCTTCGGCAGCATCGGGAGGCCGTTGAAAGAGCGTGGCGCTTTGAGACGACCCATGACACTGATGGCGATGGCATTTATGACAATTCGCAGGGGACGGGTTGGGTGGAGAGCTGGCCGTCAGGAATGCCTCATCAGGAGATCTATCTTGCGCTGCTCGATCAGCAGGCTTCATTTGCGATGTCGAAGCTTGCTGGATTGCTGGGTGACAAAGCGGCGGCGGATACCGCGACGGCGCGTGCTTTGGACTTGTCGAAGAAGATTGAGGCTGAGTATTACGATTCTGCGCGGCAGGACTATGCGTTCAGCCGAAACGTTGATGGGACTCTTGATCGCACAGCCACCGTCTATCCGGCGATTGCGTGGTGGAATGGCGGCGAGGGATTGGCTCATCCGCAAGCGAGCTTTCGGCGATGGGCTTCGCATGATTTTTCTACCGATTGGGGGCTGCGTGATGTGGCTGAGAATGAGCCCATCTACGATCCGATCAGTTATCACCAGGGGTCGGTGTGGCCTCTGTTTACAGGATGGGAGGCGGTGGCGGAGTATCGTGCGGGACGTCCGCTGGCCGGGTATGAGCACTTGATGCAGAATGCGGATTTGACTACGGCCCAGGATCTGGGTGCCGTGACGGAGCTGTTGTCGGGAGCATTCTTCCAGCCTTTTGGTCGGAGTACGAGTCATCAGCTGTGGTCTTCGGCGATGGTGATCACTCCTGCGCTGAAGGGATTGTTTGGTATCGAGGCGGATGGGCTCTCGCATTCGATTGATCTTGATCCACATCTTCCTGCGGATTGGGACAACGCCTCGGTTGAACGGATTCATGTGGGCGAGTCTGTGTGTTCGCTGACGTATCAGCGTCAGGGGGCGAGCATGGTGGTGAAGGTTTCGAATACGTCCGGGCCGGCGGTTCGGTTAGCCAGTGCGGTAAAGGGTACGAAGGTCGCGTCCGATGGTGCGTCGATTGCTTTTGCGTTGCCGCCGGTGGAGGTCGCGGTGCCACACGGCCTACCGTTGCCGGGAGCGCGGACCGCGCAGATGAAGGTGTTGAGCGAGTCTGCAGATGCCCACTCTTTGAAGCTGGAGTTGGAGGCTGAGGCGGGTTCTGTTGTTGAGCTTCAGGTGCGGAGGAACGCGGCTAAACTCAATCTTCATGTTGATGGCGGGACGACCGAGGCTGCTCCATCTGGAATCTCGGCGGGTGTTGAGAAGCTGGTCGTTAAATTCCCTTCCGGGGTTGGCTATCAGGGCCAGACAGTTACACTTCGCTGGTAGCGGTACTTCACCCTTGCTACCCCCTCCCCCCCTATATGCCGCGTGTAAGTTCCTTATATTGAGTAGTTTATGGGATGTGGCCACTCGCAAATTAGTCATTGCAAAGGACTTGCGTCCAAATTCGTGCAGTCAAAGGACTTACGGCTGCAAATAACGAATCCCCGGTTTATGGCCGGGGACTTTGTTTGCTTGTTTAAAGTATACCGATCTGTGAGGAACTCATACGCCACGCGTAAGTGCTTGCGTGAGTTTGAGTTAGGTCGATGCGGGACTTGACAAGATTTTTGGTTCCAATTCCGGGTTTCATTTTTTGATGTTGGGAGAGCTTCGTTATTGCGCCTCGGCGATCCAAGTGGCGTATGGGGCCAGGGTGATCGATTTGGTTAGAGGCGCGTGGTTCAGGGATGGATCGTCGGTCTCTAACGTTTTGGTTGCGCCTTTAGACAGGCCTAGTGCGGTGAAGTCGTACTTGAGGGTCTGGGGTTTGTCGGAGAAGTTGAGGGCTACGAGTACAGAAGGTTGACCGGCGGGTCCCTTGCGCAGGTAGGAGACGACATTTTCGTTTGGGTTGAGCATCTGCATGTTGCCTTCGTAGAGGGCGGGGTTGATGCGGCGTAGCTCGATGAGGCGCTTGTACCAGTTGAGCATCGATTCGTGGTCGGGAGTTTCGACGGCGACGTTGACGGTCTTGTAGTCGGACGCGACGGGAAGCCATGTGGTGTTGGAGGTGCTGAAGCCTGCGTTCTTCGACGTGTCCCACTGCATGGGGGTGCGTTCGCCGTCGCGGCCTTTTTGCTTTGGCCAGCCGGTGATGCCTTCTGGATCGCGAACGTCTTCAATTCGAGTGGGGGTGGAGGTGATCATGCCGATCTCGTCGCCGTAGTACATCTGCGGCGTGGCGCGCGAGGTGAGGAGCAGAGCCGCCATCATGCGGGCGATGCGCGCCTTCATCGCGGGATCGTTGACTCCGATGCTGTAGCGATCCCAGATGCGGTCCTGATCGTGGTTGCCGAAGAAAAAGTAAGGCTGACCGTGGGCGGGATTGTTTTCGACCTCGTCGAGAAGCTGACGAAATTTAGGCGCGTTGAGCTCGTTGACGTCGGCTACCTGGAAGTCCATCGGTAGTTGGACCTCGTCGTTGTTCTTGCCGTACATCTTGGAGAGCTCGAAGATGTTGGGCTCATCGGCTTCGCTGATGAGAACTGGGTTGCCGGGATATTCGTCGATGACTTTGCGCATCTCGCGCAGCATGTCGTGAACTTCAGGGAGGTTGTCGGTGTACTTGTGCTGGATGTTGGGGTCGCCGAATGCGTTGAGGCCGGGTTGAATGGGGTCGTCGTGGAGGTTGGGGTCTTCGAAGAGACGCGAGACGGCGTCGACGCGGAAGCCGTTGACACCTTTGTTCATCCAGAAGCGGAGGACGTCCATCATGGCCTTGACGACTTCAGGGTTGCGCCAGTTGAGATCTGGTTGCTGAACGTAGAAGTGATGGTAGTAGTACTGCTTCGTTGAGGCGTCCCACTCCCATGCGGAGTGACCGAACCAACTCTGCCAGTTGTTTGGAGGGATGGGTTTACCGTCGGCGGTGAAGCCCTTGGGGTCGTGCCAGATGTACCAGTCTCGTTTGGGATTGTCGCGGGAGGAGCGTGATTCTTTGAACCATGCACTCTGGTCGGAGGTGTGGTTGGGCACGTAGTCCATGATGACGCGGATGTTGCGACTTTTCGCCTCCGCGGTCAGGTGTTCGAAGTCTGCCATGGTGCCGTATTGGGGATCGATGGCTGTGTAGTCTGCGATGTCGTAACCGAAGTCGATCTGGGGCGAGGGGTACATGGGGCTGATCCAGATGGCGTCGATGCCGAGTTGCTTGATGTAGTCGAGGCGCGAGGTGATGCCTTTGATGTCGCCGATGCCGTCGCCGTCTGTGTCCTGGAAGCTGCGCGGGTAGATCTCGTAGATGACGCCGTGTTTCCACCATGGGTCGGAGGCGGTGTTTTTTTGATCGACTGCAGGTGGGACTTGAGTTGCAGTCTGCGCCCACGCGCCCGGTATGAGACTACCGAGCGCGAGGACTGTGCAGAGGAGATGGTTCGTAATAGAGGACGTGAGAAACCGCTTTTCGTTCACGAGCGTCTCCTTCTGTCGTAACTGTTGCTATTTGATGGAGCCGACCCATGAAGCGTACGGCGGTAGGGTTATGTTTTGCAGACTGGTCGTTCCTTGAAGAGAAGGCGCGTCGGTAAGAAGCGTGATCACTGCGGTGCCCGTGACGTTCGCCTGTTTGGCGTCGAGTGAGACTGTTTGCGGTTGCGCGGTGAAGTTCATCGCCACGACGACTGCAGGGTGGCCGTCGACTCCTTCGCGGACGTAGGAGAGAACGGAGGGGTTGCTCTCGTCGATCATGACTTGCTCGCCGTCGCGCAGCGTGGGGTCGGTCATACGCATTGCGATTAGCTTTTTATGCCAGTTCAGGAGCGAGTTGGGATCGGCTTCCTCGGTTTTGACGTTGACAGTCTTGTAGTCCGACGCGACAGGGAGCCATGTTTTGGCAGCGTCGCTGAAGCCTGCATCTTTCGAGCTGTCCCATTGCATGGGGGTGCGCTCGCCGTCACGGCCTTTTTCTTTTGGCCAGCCAGTGATGCCGATGGGGTCCTTCACATCTTCGCGTCGTGTAGGCGTGGAGGTGACCATGCCGAGTTCTTCGCCTTCCCACATGAGAGCGGTAGCGCGGCTGGTGAAGAGAATGGTAGCGAGGATGCGGGCGATCTCCTGGTTGTGAACGCCGTCTCCGTAGCGCTCCCATGAGCGGACGTTGTCGTGATTGTCGAAGACGAAGAGCGGCTGAGAGCCATTGATCTGGGTCTCGGCTTCGTTGATGAGCTTGCGGAAACGCGGGGCGTCGAGCTTGTCGTGATCGCCGTGGAATCCGACGAGCATGTCCATGGGGAGTTGCAATTCGTCGTGTTTGGCGCCGCCGTACCAGTCATTGAGCGAAGCTGTGTTGGGGAGATAGGTTTCGCCAATAAGGACGCGCTCGCCGGGATATGTTTCTATCATGGCGCGCATGCGACGGATGACATCGTGAACCTGGGGCAGGTTGCTGGTGTAGATGTCTTTGAGGTTGGGATCACCCTGGGCGTTGATGCCGCCGACTTCGGGTTCGTCGCGGAGTTGGGGGTCTTCAAAGAGGGTGGGGATGGCGTCGAGACGGAAGCCGGCTACGCCACGGTCGAGCCAGAAACGCATCGCGTCGAAGCAGGCTTTTTCGACGGCAGGATTGCTCCAGTTGAGGTCGGGCTGCTGCTTGTAAAACTTGTGGTAGTAGAACTGGTGGACGGCGGGAACCCATTCCCATGCAGAGCCGCCGAAGCCGGATTCCCAGTTGTTGGGTGGTACGCGGCCTTCGTGTTCGAAGCGCTTTTGATAGGCGGTAACGTTCGGGCCGTTGGCGGGGACGCCGTCGTTCCAGACGTACCAGTCATGCTTGGGATTGGTGCGGGAGCTGGCCGACTCGATGAACCACTGATGCTTGTCCGAGGTGTGATTGAGGACCATGTCCAGGATGACGCGAATGTTTCGCTGTTTGCCCTCGGCGATGAGGTGATCCATATCGGCAACAGTGCCGTACTTTGGGTCGACGGACTGGTAATCGGAGATGTCGTAGCCGAAGTCGACTTGAGGTGATGGGTACATGGGCGCGATCCAGATGGCGTCGACGCCGAGGCTCTTGAGATAGTCGAGTCGATGGGCGATGCCGTTGAGATCGCCGATGCCGTCGCCGTTGGAGTCCTGAAAGCTGCGGGGATAGATTTCGTAGATGACTGCGTGTTTCCACCATGGGCCATCGTCATGATGGGAAGCGGCGGTCGTCGCCTGTTGCTCCTGACAACGTGCCATGCCTCCTGAGTTCCATGAAACAGTGGCGGCGAGTACCGCGAGGGTGGCGAGGTGACGCAACCGGGTAAGAGATGATGCTTTGCGATGGCTTCTGTTGTTGGTCAAGTCGCGCCCTCCGGAGTTCGCAACACTATAGCATTTGGCATGCGGGTTGGGACTGATGGTCATAGCATTTAGGTTACGACCTAACAGGGCGGGAACAGGTTTGATTGCGTGGGAATTTAAGTGAGTTTGTGGGCCGATGATGGATGGGTTCCGCATGAACTGCGAAGGACGGTCTTTGTCTGCAGGAGGATGTCGCGTGTGGGGAGATCGGGTTTCTCCAGTCGCTGGAGCATTGTCACGAGAGCCATAGCACCAATGTCGCCGCAGTTTTGATGCTGGGTGGTGAGAGGAACCGGCAGGAGGCTAGCGTATTTCACGTCATCGATTCCAACTATCCGAATATCTTGCGGAACACGTATTCCGTGAGTGGTGAGTCCCTGCATGATCCGAGCTGCGGTGATGTCGTTGGCACAGACGATTGCGTCAGGACGGCTGTCTCGGAGCACGGTCTGCAGGAAGTGATGATCCTCTGGATCGCCGATGCATACAAGGTCTTGTTGCTGGGTGAGGCCGCGAGCCAAGAGAGCTTCGCGATAGCCGGCGATTCGTCCGTGAACGGTTGAGGCAGAGAGACGCCTGGCGACAAAGGCAATGCGTTTGGCTCCATGAAGGATGAGGTGCTGCGTAATGAGGAAACCCGCACTGCGATTGTCGATACCGACGAGGTCATACTTTGAACGAAGCGGATACGGCGCGTAGCAGCGGTCGAGAAGCACGACCGGGATGCCTGCGCGATCGAACGCGGATGCGATTCGCCGGTTTACGATATCTTTTTCCGGCGTGAATTCCAGCGGTGCGAAGAACACACCCGAGACTTTTTGCGCGATGTACTTGTGGCAGAGTTGCTCTGCCTCCTTCTGCTGTTGGGCTAACTCGCCCATGGAGTGTCCCCACAGGAGAGAGTGTGGCTTGGAGAGAGGAGATCGCATCATGCCGTTGCAGATGGGTTCAAAGATCTCGGTTCTACCGAGATCGGGAATCAGTAGACCGAAGACGTGATCAGTGGAGGCAATAGGTGAGAGAACGTGGGTGCCTGAGCCGGGATGGCGTGAGACGAGGCCTTGCAGTTGAAGATCCCGCACGGCTTTCGCGATGGTAATGCGCGAGGTGTTATAGCGTCGTCCGAGTTCGGCTTCGCTCGGAAGACGATCTCCCTTGCGGAGAGTGCCAGTTTTTATGGCTGAATGGAGGTCCTCGTAGACCAGTCGATATTTCGGCGTATCAGCCGCCTTTTTCTTATTCTCTTTCGCTGAGCGAATCTCTGGGTTGCTCGGTCCCGGCTTAGCCTCTGGGCGAACGGTCTGGCTACTCTTCATAAAATCCATCCCGAGGAAATCGTCCAAGGATCTGTTGTTAATGTATAGACAAAGATTCCCTGGATGAGCCGGAACTTTACTCGTCAATGGAGGCGGTGGTCAACCTTTTGGTTGATATTTGGTTGCATCCGGCGGTGTTCCCGGCTGTCGTCTCTGTAGGCGTAAATGGTTATTCGCTCATTAGCTTGGCGGGGGATCGAACTTGATTGGATTACAGCGTCGTTCGTAGAATGGTAGGACCAATTGTGCTTTTCTTGTCCCGATTCTTGTATGTTTGATCGGATTGTCAATAACTTGCAAAAATCTACCAAGCAAATTGTTGACATGTGGTGGACCTCTCGGTTATTTTCGGGCGACTCAAAAAGTGTGATTCCGTCGCGTTCGAACGCGGATGAGGACTAAGGGCCCGGTTAGGCACGTAGAAAGCGTTTGACTATCGGCGGAGTTCGGCAGCGCTGACAAAATGATTGCCAACAGCTAGCGAATGCAGCACCTTTTTGGAGGTTTTGTTATGAGATTTGTGACGCGCGTAACGGTGGGTTTGCTATTCGCTGTGTGTGTATTGATGTCTTCGCCAGTTGCGTATGGCCAGGCAGTCTATGGTTCGATCTTCGGATCGGTCGTTGACACAACAGGTGCCGCGGTTCCTGGAGCGACTGTTACCGTCACCGATGAGGGGAAGGGAACGTCTGTTACGACAACTTCAAACGCGAGCGGCGAATTCACGGTTGAACATCTCATCCCAGACCTTTACGACGTTACCGTAGCCGCACAGGGTTTCAAGGGCTTTTCGCAAAAGGGCATTCAGCTCTTTGCTGATACGTCGACCAAAGTTGTCGCTTCGATGACGGTGGGTGGATCAGATCAGACTGTTGAAGTCGATGCGGATTCGGTTCCGCAGTTAAAGACGGACCGTGCTGATGTGTCGACGATTTTTACCACTAAAGATATTGGTGATCTGCCGGTGGGTGGCCGCAACTTCACTAACCTTCAACTTCTATTGCCCGGCGCGCAACTGCTGGGATGGAGCCATGCTCCTGATGAGAACCCACAGGGCAGCGCCCAGATTCAAGTCGATGGACAGGCGTTCGGTGGCGTAGCTTTCATGCTGGATGGTACCGATAATCAGGATCCAATTCTGGGCATCATCGTCGTCAATCCGAATCTGGATTCTCTTTCAGAGACCAAGATCACGACGCAGAACTTCGATGCTGAGTTTGGTAAGGCGGTCTCGTCGGTTGTGACTGCGCAGACGAAGTCTGGTTCGAATAAGTTCCATGGTTCGGCGTTTGACTATCGCACTGGCAACGCAAATCTTGCGAAAGATCCCTACACGAACTTCCCTGACACGCCGGGGCAGTTAGGAAGCCACATTCCGGCCGGCCTCAAGAATCTATTTGGGGGTTCGATCGGCGGCCCAATTCTTAAAGACAAGTTTTTCTTTTTTGGCGACTATCAGGGGGCACGTCAAAAAGTTGGAATCACTTCCTCCACCATCGTTCCGACGGCGCAGATCACCTCTACGTGTCTCAGCGGGAATGGTTGCAATTTTAGCGAATACAATCAGCCAGCTCTGGGGTTGAATTTCCCTATTTATCACAATGTCAACGGCGTATCTACTCAATATGCGGGTGGCGTCATTCCGCAAGGTGACTTGTCAGGCCCGGCATTGAATTACATCAAGGCAATTTCTCAATACGCTCCTAACAAAATAGGTGCCAGCGGGTTGCTTGACACCTACACGCAGGGTGGCACGGGTATCTTCAATAGCGATCAATGGGATGTTCGGCTGGATGGACAGATCACACAAAAGGCGCATGCGTTTGTTCGGTTCAGCCGATTTACGGACACTTTGACAGGAAATTTGCTGCTCGGCGCGGCGGGCGGTCCTGGTTTTGGCTTGGGTGGCTATGGCGGAAATTCGTCTGGCGCAAACGACAGCACAGCTGCTGGTATGGACATCGCCATAAATTCGTCACTCGTTACAGATTTTCGGCTTGGCTACTACCGCTACAACATCAACGATCAGAAGTTTGATGCTGGGACGACTGCAGCTACGGATCTTGGCTTTGGTGGACTGAATACCGGCGATCCGATTACCAGCGGCTTGCCAGGCTTTCAAATCAATATGCCTAATAATGGGCAGACGGAGTGGGGCGCGGGACTCAATATCAATCGTTGCAATTGCCCTCTGATTGAAAAGGAAGATCAGTACCAGATTGTAAACAACTGGACGAAGACAATACGCAATCACGCAGTGAAGTTCGGAGTGGATCTGCGTTATGCTCGCAATCTCCGCGTCCCGAGTGACGTGGATCGCACTGGATTATTCAACTTCAATGGAATTGCAACTGCATTTACGCCGGATAAGGGAGATCCCACGCCGTCTTCTCCGGGACTTGGACTTGCTTCTTTCGTCCTCGGAGACGTGAACCAATTCAATCGCTACGTCAGCACTTCGACTAATGCGAAGGAGTTCCAGAAGCGCACGTTCTTCTACGCGCAGGACACCTGGCGCACAACGCCCAAGCTTACCCTCAATCTGGGCATACGTTATGAACTGTACTTTCCAGAAGTGGTCAATGGAGACGGCAACGGCGCTCTCATGGATCTCTCCACAGGCTATTTGCACGTTGCCGGGGTAGGTGGAGTTCCAACAAATATGGGTTGGCAGGCGGGAAAGAATACGTGGAATCCGCGCGTTGGCCTGGCCTACCAGGCTACAGACAAAACTGTGGTGCGTGCAGGTTACGGTCGGAGCTTTGACCTTGGCGTATTCGGCTCGATCTTTGGTCACGTAGTTACGCAGAACCTTCCTGTTCTCGCGAACCAGTCGATCCAGGGAGGAGGTTCGCAGGCCTCGAGCTATGCCCAGCCTTTCAATCTCGCTACGGGGCCAGCACCGAACCAGACCGTCTCTGTTCCATCTGATGGTCTTTTGCCCAATCCCGGATCGCAAGTAAGCACAAAGGCACGTCCAAATCCGCTGAAGCTCCCCACGTTGGACGCCTGGAACATGAGCGTGCAGCAGTCGATTACTCCAACCTTATCTCTGACGATGGCCTATGTTGGTAACAAGGGCACTAATACGCTCAGCGCAGGTGATGGCAATAATACCAATCCGAACGAAGCAGGAATCTTCCTCCCCGGAGCTCAGAGCATCACGGGAACTCCTCTCCATTACGATCCGGCTGGCGGCACTTGTTTCCCTGTAGGTGCGGGCTGCACGGCCGCGAATGCAATAAACCCAGCAACCGGGGCTACAGCGGCACAGAAGTTTTTGGAACGTTATTATGCCGGAGTGCTGCCGGCTTGTCAGGATCCAAATTATTTGCAGCCTACGGGTGAAAGTCTACCCCCAGGGGCTTGCGGCTGGAATCAACCGATTGGATACTACGGGGACAATCAGAATACTCACTTCAATGCACTTCAGGTTACGGTCGCCAAGCAGCTATCCCATGGGTTATCGTTTACAGCGAATTACGCCTGGCAGCGTGGGTTCAACTACAACAACAGTTATGCGACATGGGTGAAGGCGGCTGCTTATGGCCGTGACGATTCGATTCGCGAACAACAGTTGGTGGTATTTGGCGCTTACGAGCTGCCGGTAGGCCGCAACAAGTTGTTGCTGCCCAATGCATCGCGATGGGTAGATGAGATTGTAGGTGGATGGCAGCTGAGTCCTGTACTCAACGTCTCGGGCGGCCTGCCCTATAGCCTCTCAATGTCGAATTGCACTACATCAGTTGGTGGGAGTGGAATCGGCGATAACAGCGGCCACCCGACTGCAGCGCCGTGCTATCCGAACGGAAACCCGGGCGCCTTCCATCCGAAGCAAGGTAAATTCAACCCAGTCAGTCACTCGAGGCCGTATTTCACCGCCCTTCCTCAGCTTTGCCCAGGAACGGGAGCTGGTTCTGGTGGCTTTACCTGCCCCGCTCTCGATCAGATTGGCAACACTGGTCGCAACAGCAACTATGGACCGCACTTCTTCAACACGGACCTAGCGGTACAGAAGACCTTCCCCATCAAGGAGAGCGTCTCCGCGCTATTCCGAATGGATGCCTTCAACGTATTCAACTACATCAGCTCAGGGACACCGAATGGCAACTCTAACAGTGTTCCTATCGACGGCAACGCTTCCATCACGAATGGTATCGGTGGCAATGGTATAGGAACTGTTGGACAGTCGAGTCCGCGTCAACTTGCGTTCACAGCTAGAATAACGTTCTAGGCAGGACGTTTTTCGAGAGAGGGGAGCTACGGCTCCTCTCTTTTATTTGAGTTACACTCGGTCCAGATCTTCTATGTGCAGTCCGCTCAAAGTAGCCTTACTTCGCTGTCTGTTCTTTCCGGCGGTGCTCTCCCTGCCACTTGGACTTGCGCAATCCTCAACAACTGTACCTACAGCGCCGACGCCTAATGGGATGGTTTCCGTGCCGGGAGCTGTGTCTACCGACGTCGCGTCGAATCTTACACAGTTGCGAGCGATGATTGATCGCGGGCGTTCTGACGATGCTCTGAAGCAATTGGATGCTTTGGCTGCGAAACAGCCTGTGGCTGCAGGAGTCAATCGGTTGCGAGGTCTCGCGCTGTACTCCGAGAATGACTTTACAGATGCGGATGTTGCGTTGGCGAGTGCTCTTAACCAGGATCCTCACGACCAGGAATCGACTCAGTTGCGGGGGCTGACGTTATTTCGAATGGGCCGGCCGGCGGATGCGATTCCTTTGCTCGAATCCGCTTCGAGCTGGACTTCGCAGACGAAGATCGATCCAAACTATGTGCTCGCTCTTTGTTATCTCGATACCAACCAATACGACAAGGCGCGGGGAGCGTTTGCGACGCAGTACGGATTTCCGGGCGATTCGGCGCCGGCTTATCTTCTGGCTGCTCGAATGCTGCTGCGCCGTGATTATCTGCCAGTGGCTCAGCAGTTCGCTACGAAGGCGCTGGAGTTGGACCCGCAGTTGCCGCTTGCGCACTCTCTGCTTGGCGAAGTCGCCCTCGCGGGTGAACATTTGGATGTAGCTGTTGCGGAGTTTGAGAAGGAACGAGTGCGCAATCCGCTCGATGGCAGTATCTACGACAGGCTGGGGGATGCTTATAGCCGAGCCGGAGAATATACGAAGGCGCAGCAATCCTTACAACGTGCCTTGCTTCTGGAACCGAATTCGACGGGACCATATATTCTGCTGGGAAAAGTTCTGCTGAAGCGGCAAGATCCTGCAAGCGCGTTGATGTATCTGGAACGGGCTGAAAAGATGGACTCGAGCAACTACATAACTCATAGTTTGTTGGGACAAGCGTACCGGTCGCTGGGCAGAGGAGACGATGCCAGTCGAGAGACTGAGATCTCCCATAAGATCCAAGCTGCGAGCGAACCTAAACTCGAAACGCTTCATTGAAGCCGAGGGGGCATACTTGTCGCGGAAGATGCCAAGGCGAGTTTTATCGCTGTGTGAGTCCTCTCTTTGGAGCGTGCAGTCTTTTCAGGCACGAGTAGATTCTCGTGGATCGATGTGGATTGTCGGACGCGTGGTCGCGATATTTTCTCTTGTTTTGTTGACGGTTTTTTATTGGGTGCCGAAGTCTCGAGTTCGCGCCTTTGGTCATACTCGCGAACAAGGCGAAGTGGCTGCGCTGCGAGCAAATCCAGATGAGGTTTGCGCGAGCTGCCACAAAGAGATCTACGAAAAGTACGAGCGTACTCCGATGGCGCGAGCTAGCGGAACAGCTATGGAAGGGCTGTTGCAAGGAAGCTTCTTTCACGCTGCTTCTGGAATTCGCTATAAGGTTTTTTCTCGGGATGGCCGGGCCTGGATGTCGTATGACCGCGACGATGCGCCGGAGGCATCGAATGAGCGGTCTGTTCTGGACGGCGAGAAAGAGCTGCGGTACTTTATAGGCTCCGGACATCGTGGCCGTACTTACCTTTATGAGGAAGAAGGGCAGTGGTTTGAGATTCCCATCAATTTTTATGGGAAGAAGCAATTGTGGGACATGGCTCCAAACTATGGAGCAACGAAGACCATGCCTGCGGCGCTGCCTGTCGATTCCAACTGTCTCCATTGCCATGCTTCGGAGGTGCAGATGGCGTTGCCCGAAGCTCGTAACCGCTACGCGGGGCCACCGTTCCTGCAGGGGGGAATCGGATGTGTTGCCTGCCATGGTGATGCTTCGAAGCATCTGGAGGCGCAGGGGCGTGGGCCGATTGTGAATCCGGCTAAATTGGCCGTCCCGGCGAGGGACAGCGTTTGTCTCCAGTGCCATCTTGAAGGCAATGTGGCTGTATATCGTGCGGGGAGATCACTGGCAGAGTTCCGGGTGGGGGACGATCTTGCGGACTACGTCGTTTACTCCGTGAAGACGAGCGCAAAGACAGGCGGCGGTCGTGCGAGTAGTCAGTATGAGGCGCTTCTGCGTAGCGCATGTAAGCTCGCCAGCGGTGATAAGTTGACCTGCACGACATGCCACGATCCGCATAGCTTGCCAGGTTCAGAAGAGCGAGTTGAGTACTTTCGCAACAGGTGCTTAACGTGTCATACGGGCGCGAAGATGGCGACAGCACACCATCCCGAGCAAAAAGACTGCGCGGTCTGCCACATGCCTACGCGTGAGGCTGCTGACATTTCCCATGAACAGGCTACGGACCACAATATTCAACGGCGACCGCACTCAACGTCTTCGGCCGTACGGTTTCTGGATGCTGCAGAGGAGGACGATCTGGTGCCGGTTGGTAAGGTATCGGCTGGAGATAGAGAGATGGGATTGGCGTACGCGCAGTTAGCAGAGAATGGAAATCAAAAGGATGCCGAAAAGGCGTTGCGTCTTCTGCTAAGAGCGGAAAAAAGCGGTGCAAGTGACGTCGAGCTTCATACGAAGCTTGGATTTATCGAGCAGATGTCTGGTGATAAAAGCGATGCTCGTAAAGAGTATGCCGATTCGTTGAAAGAAGATCCGTATGATGCTACGGCGTTGGGAAACCTCGCGGTTCTGGATGCGGTATCGGGACACACTGCCGATGCGGTCGATCTGCTGCGGCGAGCGGTAGAGGCTGATCCGAGCCAGATAACGGCAGGGCTAAACCTGGCGTTCATCGAGTGTAGGGTTGGCAACAAAAAGAGAGCTCTAGAGATTCTTACTGGGCTGGCTCGATTTGACCCCGACGATCCTACGCTTCGACAGTTTCTCTCGTCGGGTATCTACGCAGGCGAACGATGTAGCGTTGGCTAGAGGAGTGTCTAACGAGACGGTAAAGAGAAGGATCGTTAAGGACGGTCTGGAGTCCTACGCTCCATTTGCAGGTGCGCGAGATAGTTATTGACGTTTAGAGACTAGATTTTTGCTTCGGCAGATGTTTTGAGCAAAGTGCTTGCCTGGAGCAGCGAGAATGCTGTTTACTCGGAGAACGATGCGGCGCCCTTTGTTTACGATCTGTGTGTTGGTTTCTGCGTTCCTTTATGGGGGGATGTGTCAGGCACAGAAAACGCAGGCGACCTATGGATACTACCTGAACGGAGAACCTGTCCGGAGCCTTGCTCCGTCCGGTGCTTCCGCAGTTGTTCTTTTTTTTGCCGCGTCCGATTGTCCGATCTCCAATCGTTATGTACCGGAGATGCGACACATTGAAGAGGAATTTGCAGCTCGGGGTGTAGTGCTGTGGTTCGTTTACCCAAATTATGGAACGACTGCCGATGCTGTGAAGCAACATGAAGCAGTTTACGGCTCTGAAAAACACGTGCTGCTCGATCCGGATCATCAACTCGTTACTCTTGCTCGCGCCAAGGTCACACCTGAGTCTGCAGTTCTTGTTCCGGAGCCGCGCGGCGGTGATACTTTTCGTTCTGTGTATCACGGGCGCATCGATGATCGCTATGTCCGTCTTGGACAGGAACGGCCCAAGGCGACTCAACATGATCTGGAGAGAGCGATCTCCGACGTTCTTGAAGGTCACGTAGTGCAGCAGCCAAACGGGCCCGCTGTGGGCTGCGGAATCATAGGACATCCATGACATCATCGGGCGCGAAACACGTTTCCGCGATACTCTTATGCGCCGGTGTATTTCTCGCGTTTTGGGCGAAGCCATTCCATGTCCGCGTTCAGGCTGCCACGGCTCCGGTTACTTTCAGCCGGCAGATCGCGCCCATCTTGTATAAGCAATGCAGTAGCTGCCATCATCCTGGCGGCTCTGGCCCGTTTAATCTGCTTTCCTATGCCGATGCGAAACGATGGGGAATACAGATTAAGACCGTGACCCAAAGCCGCTACATGCCTCCCTGGCTACCCGAACCGGGTTTTGGTAATTTTGCCGATAGCCGTCGACTCTCCGCAGAAGATATCGCTTTGCTCAAGGAGTGGGTCGAGAGTGGCATGCCTGAAGGTGATTCCCGAGAGGCGCCGAAAGCACCGGTCTTTTCGGGAGAATGGCAGCTCGGGATGCCCGACCTCGTTTTGAAAGTGACTTCGCCGATGCAGGTTCCCGCGTCCGGAACTGATCTTTTTCGCAACTTCATTCTGCCTGTGCCGATTACGGAGACCAAGTACGTTCGCGCTATGGAGATCAGGCCAGGAGCCGCACAAGTGGTGCACCACGCGAATATGCTGATCGATCGTACTGCCTCATTGCGTCGTCAACATCCCGACGACTGGATGCAAGGAGTTCCTGGTATGGAGCTCACTGTCGATTCTGGCGACACTTTCGACCCTGACAGTCATTTTCTCTTTTGGAAGCCCGACTCTCCGGCTCTTATCGAGCTGAGCGGTATGCCCTGGCGGATCGATCCGGGCAATGACTTGATTCTGAATATGCATCTGAAGCCCACTGGCAAGGTAGAGACATTGCAAGCTACCGTGGGTCTCTATTTTGCGGACAAGCCTGCTACGGCACATCCTATGCTTTTGCAGTTGGAACATGACGGCGCCATTGATATTCCTGCTGGAGACGCGGCGTTTGTTATCGAAGATGAGCTTAAACTCCCCGTCGACGTCGATGTTCTGGGAGTCTATCCGCATGCTCATTATCTTGGAAAGAGATTGGAGGGCTACGCCATACTGCCCGATGGAGAAAAGAAATGGCTGGTTCTTATACGAGATTGGGATATCGATCGGCAGTCAGTCTACCGTTTTCAATCGCCGACGTTTCTGCCGAAAAACACGGTCCTGCACATGCGTTACACCTACGATAATTCCAAGGGCAATGTTCGCAACCCAAACAGTCCACCTTTGCGAGTGAAGGCCGGGAACCGCTCTGTCGACGAGATGGGCCACCTGTGGCTTCAGGTTCTGCCGCGACCTCTGCCGCATACTGAGGAAGATCCGAGGGTCCTTCTCGAGCAGGCATGGATGCAGAACAATCTGCGGAAAGACCCCAAGGATCATACTGCACTTTACAATCTTGCTTCTGCAGACATGATTTCAGGCGACTATAGGCCTGCCGTCGATCTCTATCGCCGCATTCTGACAGCGGCACCGACAGATGTCCGAAGTCTGATTGCTCTTGGAACGGCACTCGACGGCATCGGAGACTGGCAGCAGGCACAGGGCGAGTACGAGAGGGCGTTGACTATCGACCCCCAGAGTGCCGATGCACGCTTCGACCTCGCGCATCTTGAAGCTAAACATGACAACTACGTGGCAGCCGAACAGGAATATCGTCGCCTGTTGGTGGAGAATCCAAATGATGCTGTTTCACATAATGAGCTGGGGGGAGTGCTCGTTACAGTTGGCCGCACCGCAGAGGCGCGGCAGGAGTTTGAATCGGCGATCGCTATTGCCCCGAACTTCGATGCGCTGTACAACCTGGCCGGCATTGAAGCGGATAACAACGAGTTGCCCGGCGCGGCGGTGTTATTAGAGCGCGCTCTGAAACTGCGGGACGACGCTGACGCGCATCAGTTGCTTGGGAACATCTATGCTCAGTCCGGAAAACTTGCCGACGCGCTAGATCAGTTCAAATCGGTTCAGACTCTGCGGCCTAAAGAAGCGGTGCCGCACCGGCAGCTTGCCCAGCTCTATTCTCAGATGGGACAACTGCGTGACGCAATTAATGAACAGAACGCAGCTATTAGTCTGGAGCCAAAGAATGCAGATGATTGGAATAATCTAGGTGTATTGCACGCTCGTAACGGAGAAGCTGGGTTGGCCCGCAAAGACTTCGAGCACGCTCTGATGCTGGATCCTCAACATGCAGCGGCGCGGGCGAACCTGGCACGTCTTTGATTGTCGAAACCGATTCTCGATGCCGTTAGATCTAGTTGTGTTGGTAATGATCTTCTTTAGGGAAAGACAGAATCGAGTTCGCGGCAAGTCCATGGATAAACTTCAACAAAACGGGCTCTCTGCCTTGAAGGCGATATTGGTTGGTTTGATTGCTCTCTCCAACCTTGGTTTCTCGCAAGAACCTTCGGCTGCACTGAGAAAGGCAGATGCGGCGTATCGTGCTGGGCAAGCTGCGTTGGCTCAGAAGGATCTAAGCGCGGCACAGACAGACTTTGAGCAGGTCGTCCAATTGGCTCCGCAGGCTGAACAAGGGCACAGCGCACTTGGTGCAGTCCTGGTGAATCGTGGCGATGTGAAAGAAGGTATTCGGGAGCTTGAACGAGCGCTCGCGATTAAGAGTACTGACAGCACCGCGCAGATGAACCTCGCGTTGGCGTATGGACAGATTGGTGCGTCCGAGAAGGCTATTTCTTTATTTTCCAAGGTGGAAGCGGACTCACGTTTACAGAAGCATGCACTTCCTTCCTATGTATTGGCGGGATACGCACGCTCACTTGCGGCGAATGGACAGATCGGCCCGGCGATAACGAAGATGAAAGTCGCGCTCGCGATAGATCCTCAGAATGCAGAGTTGCATGATGAGATGGGATCGCTCTATGCGCAGCAGAAAGTCTGGAATCACGCGCAAGAGGAATTTGCGGCGGCGATTCACTTGAATCCGGATTTAGTAGCTGCACATCTACATCTTGGTTTGGCGATGCGGGCCCGAGGCGAAGGGGACGCGATGCCGGAAATGATGGAGGCATCGCGACTCGCTCCACAGAATGTGACGATCGGATTGGAACTTGGGAAAGCTCTTGTGGCGGATGGAAAGGACGAGCAGGCGATTCCGATTTTCGAACATGTGTTGCAGCAGGAGCCAAATTCGATTTCGGCATCGTACCAACTTGCACTCGCTTTGCAGCGATCCAATAGAGTACAGGAATCGATTGCATTGTTTAAGAAAGTAGTAGCCGCCGAACCGAGCAACGCTGAAGCTATGACGAATCTTGGAATGGCGCTCGGCCAGGTGCAACAGGCCAAGGACGCGGTTCCAGTTCTGCAACGCGCCATTTCCATTGCCCCGGAGAGCGTGACGGCGCATCAGAATCTTGCAGCCGCTTATGTGCAGTTGAGCCAGTTTAGCGACGCGGTGGCGGAATTGCATCAGGCACTGAAGCTGGCGCCTGATGCGCCACAGTTGCATTATGACCTCGGCCTTGCGCTCAAGATGCAGGATGATGCGGCGGGCGCGATACCAGAGTTAGAGACGGCGCAGAGGCTTGATCCGTCGGCAGCCGAGGCCCCTTATCTCCTCGGCGTCCTCTATATGCAGTCGGGACGGTATGAGGATGCGGCGCGTGAGATGAATATCTCGCTCAAGCTTCGTCCTGAGAACGGAGATGGATGGGCGGCGCTAGGAAGTGTCTACGACAAGTTAAATAAGCTGCCTGACGCTACGATGGCGCTGCGTGAGGCTATCCGCCAACTCCCTCGCCAACCTGACCCGCATCTGACGCTTGCGGCGGTCTTGACCAAACAGAATCAACCTGGTGAGGCAGCTGCAGAACGGAAGAAAGCAGCGGAGCTTATGCGGGGCAATATGAACCGTCAGCGTGCCGAGGTCGCTACCAACGCCGGGAACTCTGCGCTGCGCAGTGGCGATGTGGAAGGGGCCAGTACGCAATTTCATGATGCGTTGAGTTATGACCCGAAGTATGTGGAAGCGCATCTTGGGCTTGCGGCAGCACTGGAGAAGCAGGGCAAAACCGCAGAGGCAGCAGCGGAGCGCCAGGAGGCTCAGGCTTTGAAGACGGCTGGCAATCCCTAATTCTGCGTGAGTCGGACACGGAGCAAACGCCAGATGTAGCGAAAGCCGCCCGTGTACAGTGTCTCTGAGGGTTCGCTATAATTCAGCGCACAGTAGACAAGGCAATCAATGAAGCACGCTTCGATGAGAGTTGTCCGAACCATCAAACTGCTACATACTTTCGGTGTTGGGGCTTGAGGAATTTGAAAAGAAAATTCACTGACTTGAATCGCCGCAAATTCATTCGATCCCTGAGTCGCACCGCACTGGTGCTTCCGTTCGCGGATATTCTGGCGCTGGCTTCGCCGTTGCAGCAGACTCCGCCACCAGTCAAGGGCATAGGCCCGCAGGAACGCAGCTACGACGCAAAGCCAGCCCCTCCGCCACCTGGGGAAAAGTCTCCATTAGAGGACACGCCGCTGGGGTTGAGTTTTCTTGACGTCGCGAAGGAAGCAGGCCTTACGGCGAAGACAATCTATGGCGGGGAAGCAAAGAATAAGTATCTGTTGGAGACTACCGGTTGTGGCTTGGCGTTTTATGACTACGACAATGACGGCTGGCTTGATCTGTTCTTCGTCAACGGCTGGCGATTGGAGGGTTTTCCCTCGGGACAGGAGCCACGGTGCCACCTGTTCAAAAATAATCGAGATGGAACATTCACTGATGTAACTATCGGGTCCGGCTTGGAGCATAAGACGGGCTGGGGGCAAGCATGCTGCGTTGGCGACTATAACAACGACGGCAATGATGATTTGTTTGTGACGTACTACGGGCAGAACGCCCTCTATCGCAATAACGGCAACGGAACCTTTACCGACGTGACACAACAGGCAGGTCTTATTCAGCCTGGACCGAAGGTGCGCTGGAATACAGGATGCACGTTTGTCGACTACAACCGTGATGGGCATCTTGATCTGTTCGTTGCCAACTATGTCGATTTCGACTTGAAGACCGCGCCCTTGCCGGAGGATGGACCGTGTACTTATAAGGGAATGCTCGTGGCGTGCGGCCCTCCGGGGCTACCTGGCGGCCGAAACATTCTTTATCGTAACAATGGCGATGGGACATTCAGCGACGTCAGCGAGAAGTCCGGAATGTGGACTGCTGTGGGAACCTATGGACTTAGCGTTGCCGCTTCAGATCTGGACAATGATGGTTGGCCGGATATCTATGTCGCAAACGATTCGGCGCCAGCCACGCTCTATCTGAACCAGAAGGACGGGACCTTTCGCGATATCGCAATCGAGGCTGGAGCGGCGCTGTCGGCCGAGGCCAAACCGCAAGCAGGGATGGGCGTTTCGATTGGAGATTATAGCCACAGCGGTAATCTCGACATTGTGAAGACGAATTTTGCAGGTGACACGGATTCGCTGTACACCAACATGGGAGATGCGACGTTCGAAGACCATACCTATCCAAGCGGTTTAGGCGAAAATACGCGGCTGCTCGGATGGGGGGTTGGCTTCTTCGACATGGATAACGATGGGTGGCTCGATATTCTGATGTCGAATGGCCACGTTTATCCCGAGGTCGACAAATCGAAGGCCGATCTAAAGTACGCGGAACATAAGTATCTTTATCGAAATTTGCGCAACGGCCGTTTTCAGGATGTCACGAATAAAGGTGGCCCTGGAATTCTAGAGGATGTACCTGCCAGGGGCTGTGCTTTTGGCGACTACGATAACGACGGAGATTTGGATATCGTGGTCAACTGCATAAATGCAGCGCCTCAGCTTTTACGTTGCGACTCGACCCTGAATCGAAACTGGATCAAGATCAAACTGGTAGGAGTAAAGTCCAATCGTTCGGGCATTGGAAGCCGGGTGATTGTGACGGCCGCAACGACGCCTGGTGCCCAGAAGCCTTCAAGACAGCTTGATGAACTACGGAGCGGGGGCAGCTATTTTTCGCAAAACGATATGCGTATGCACTTCGGGCTGGACCAGGCCAAGAAAGTGGATAGCGTGGAGATCCGTTGGCTTAGCGGGCAGGTGGATGTACTGACAGATCTTGAAGTCAACCAGCTCTATGTCGTTCAGGAGGGTGGAAAGATTGTGAAGGCTGGACCGCTCAAAGCCGCCAAACGGAAGGGCTAGTTGCCTAAGCTCGGCTGCATATCGCGAAATTCGGTCTCAGGCACGAAGAAATAGTAGCTCGCAGAGCTACATCTTCTGTTGACAGGGAAGCGGGGAAAGTTGAAACTCAAGCACCATGCGACTAACTATTCTCAGCCTTCTGGCAACTGTTTTGTTGCCGTTGCCTAGCCTCGCACAGGTTCCTGTCTTTAAAACGACTCCCGAGGACAGCGCGATCAAGTTTTACGTTAAGGCCTCGGTCGCTCTCGTCGGTAAATTCGATAAGTGGGACGCCTCTCTGAAATTCACCTCTTCGGATGTAACGACAGGGGTTTTGGATATCAAGATTGCGGCGGCCACCGTTGATACTGGAAGTGGGGTAAAGGACGGCAAGCTGAAGAGTAAGGATTTTTTCAACGTCGAGGAGGATCCGACGATCGAATTTCGATCAACGAAGGTTGTGCAGACCAGCCCGGATACTTTTGACATTATGGGGAATTTTTCCATACGGGGTGTCTCCCGACCTGAGACGTTGAAACTGACGGTTACGGGTAAGGGCACTGGTGCGGGCGTTATCAACGGTGTTATGGCGTTCGATCGCAAGGATTATGGCATGACGAGTGGGATCCCGTTTGTTAAGATCGCCGACCGCGTTGAGGTAGATGTGGACCTGAAAGTACAGCAGGTTAGTGGGCCACGACTGGTCTATAAGGAATAAGCCGTTCGTCGCCAATTTTTCCGCCCATTGCTCAATGGCTAAAGTCGCAGGCAAATCCTTTCTTTGAATTTAGATGAAACGCAGGCTGAGGTAATATCGTTTGCCTCCCTGACCAGTGGGTGCTGGCGGGACTGCGCCGCGAGAGGATCGATACTGACCTTCGAGACCTGTTCGCGCACAAACTCGTCGCCTCTTTGCGGACCTTGTGAGACTTTTCGAATAGGTTTTTGATAACCGTGGAGTAGGAACGGCTTTTATGTTGCAGTGGCTATGTCAAACGTTGCCAAGGTGGCTCTGGTACCCGCGATTGAATGGTGAATCAATGGAGCCGGGGCTGCTTTCGGTAGCCACGACGGAGGCGGAGATGGTTCACATTCGTTGCATGATCTTAGCGGGGTTGGTTTTCGAAGCTGTGTTTCTGACTGCATTGCCGGGATACGCCTGGCAACAGGACCAGCCAAAGGACAGCATGGCCGGAATGAACATGAGTGCCGGCAAGGGCAACATGAACGATATGGCTGATATGAAAAATATGGGACCGAGTATGGCTGCCATGGCCGGTCACATGACCATCACGCCAGTGTGGCCGAAGGAGCCGGGCGATGAAGCGAAGGCTAAGGAAGTTGTGGCAGAAGCTAAGGCGACCATGGAGCGCTACAAAGACTATCGCAACGCTTTGGCTGACGGATATGTGATTGCGAATCCGAAACTCGAGCAGCCCCAATATCACTTCAACAAAGAGGCCAACGCACGGGATGCTGACTTCCATTTCGACCCAAGCAAACCGACGTCGCTGCTTTACCGTCGAACTCCGTATCAGCAGTACAAACTAGAAGGTGTGATGTATACGGCTCGGCCAAACGCGAGCGCAGAGGACCTGAACGAGCGCATCCCGCTCAGTGTCGCGCGGTGGCATGAGCATACCAACTTCTGCGAGGCCCCTGCAGACCGAGTTAAGGACTACCAAGCCGCCCATCCGAAGTTCGGCATGTTCGGCTCCATCAATACGAAACAGGCCTGTGAGGCAGAGGGCGGCATCTTTCACCCCTATATGTTTACCTGGATGATCCATGTCTTCCCTTATGAGAGCGACTTTAAGGACGTCTTCTCGATGAATGACGACGTGCCTCATGTCCATTGACAATCTTCGGAAGCATGGACGACTTCTATCTTGAGATCACAAAGGATTTCAGGTGGGTGCCATCGTAGTAGAACTGCTTTGCAGGGCCTACGAGTTTTTCGTAAACGAAGGACTCTCGGGAGATCGTGGCTTTAGTGCCGTATAGGTCCTGGTAGTGGCCGGGCCGGAGTTTCCAGACGACGAAGGGATCTGCGACCTGGGTGGGAGGGACAACGACCGCGGTGACGGGAAGATTTTTTTTGAAGAAAACGAGTGTGAGTTTCTCAGTCGGATTTTTCTGATCGTCCCGCTGGATCGTCGCCACCAGATACGACGACTTTCCTTTGGGGTAGAAGTTTCCAGCAGTTACTCCCGGGCATTCGCCTGGGTGATTGACCCTGAAGATCTGAGGATCGTTGCCTGAGAGATCCTGCGGTTGCACGATCGTCCAGTGGTCCTGCTCGACGGCCGACCTTACAGACTGGGGCAGATTGCTCAGGCAGTCTTGTGCGTACGAATACGTGGTGAGGAAGGTGATTGCCAGGAGCATGCCTTTATAGAAGCTCATGGGATTAGCTTCATACTGCGTCCGGGTTTGGGCGATACATCCTTTGGGGGAGAGAGAACGGTTTGGGCTTTCAAGCGCAGAGGCCCACATCTCCGATGTCGAGATGTGGGGGCGGTGGAATGCCAGAGGTCTTCGCCAGCCAGGGCGACTGGAGTTAGAGGTTTCGAGCTCTGTTGCCGGTAACCAGGCGTAGGAGCAGGGTAAGGAGGACAGCTCCGACAATGGCTACGATGACGGTGTAGATGAGGCCACCGGAACCGGCATAGCCGAGTTTCTGCATGATGAAGCCGCCGACGATGGCTCCAATGATGCCGATGACGATGTCTCCGATTGCGCCGTAACCGCTGCCCTTCATGAGCTTGCCTGTGAGGAAGCCAGCGATGAGGCCTACGATGATCCACCAAATGATGAACATTTATATTTCTCCTTATTGTTTTTGAATTGGGCCCGTGGCGAGTTGTCTGACAGACAAGCGGAATGGTGTCCGATCAATACTTGCGGCTCACATCCGGGGGTCTTAGGTGTCAGACCCGTTTCTTTCGCTGCGGGTTGTTTGTCTTCAACACTTTATGCTCAAATTCGGCGGATGTCCCAAGAAGAGACCTTGGGATTGCACCAGCGCAGACGGCCGCCTGGCGACCGTGGATGGGATGCCTGAGGTGAGTGTGTGACGTAAGATTGCCTGCGTGATAGCAAATCATTTTTCCTGGCACACTGCGGTGAGTGCCCTGGGGCAAACGACTTTTGGGCGGCTCCTGTCGGCGTTGACGCTTGGCGCTTGTGTGGGTGCCGAGCGCCAGTGGAGACAGCGCGCGGCGGGATTGCGCACCAACACATTGGTGTGTTTTGGGGCCGCGGCTTTCGTCGATCTGGGTTTGACGATTTCGCCAGGAACGACGCAGGTTATCGCGTATGTGGTGTCCGGTGTGGGATTTCTTGGCGCGGGCGCGATTATGAAAGATGGTGGAAATGTGCGCGGATTGAACACAGCCGCCACACTGTGGTGCTCCGCCGCTGTTGGGGCCTATGCTGGCGCGGGCAAGGTCTTTGAGGCTGCTTTTGTTGCGGCTTTGCTGGTTGCGATCAATTCGGTGCTACGCCCGCTGTCGCGGTTTATCGATCGACGTTCTCTGTCGGTGGTGGAGACGCATGCGCTTTACCGATTGAGGCTTGTCTGCGATGTGGAACATCAGACGGAGGCGGAGTATGAGTTGACTCGCGCGATTGCTGAACGTTCCCTTGTATTGCAAAAGACGCATGCGGAGAGGGTGGAAGATACGGACCACTCTATTATCCAGGTGATTCTGGAATCGCCTACGCACGATGCCAATGTTTTGAATGCGGTGGCGGCGGAGATGCGGGCGTATCCGTGGACGGAGTCTGTGGAATGGACTGAGACCGGAGGCGAGGCGGAATAGACGTTTTGTGTTTTCGTCGACGGTTCGAAATATGTGGGGCGCATTATTTTTTCTGGCTGGAGATTCTGGTGTTTTTGCTGGGTATTTTGCGAAAAAGGCATGTTTGGATGTGGTTTTTTGGTGGTGAGAACGTGGTGGAATGCGTGGTAAACGTGGTGTTTTGACAGTCACTTTTTCGGTGGTGAAAAATGCGCCAGGTTTTTGGGATTTATTTTTCGGGATTTCCGTTTTGGGCTGGTGGGAGTTGTCTGCCAGGGAGCGAAGGCGGTTCGTGCTGTCGCACGAATGCCCACATCTCAGAGTCGAGATATGGGGCACCCGATGCAATGGAAGGTCGCCTGCCGTACAACAGCTCGTCAGGCTGGAGGCTTGTTGTTGAACAGGCTCAAACGAGAGAGGACTACCTGCTTCACTGACTCCACTGCGGATGGCAGGATTTTGTAGGGGACGACTTCGTCTGGGTTTTTGGCGAGGCCTTCTTCGAGGCCACGTCGCCAAGCGACGCGAAGCTCGGTGTTGATGTGGATGATGTTGATGCCGGCGGCGATTGCCTTGTGGAAGTCTGCGTCGTTGGTTGCCGATCCGCCGTGGAGGGTGATGAAGGTTTTGACGGCCTTTTTGATCTCGGCGATTCTTGGGATGTCGAGGTGCTTGGTTGCTTCGCCGTGGACCATGCTCTTGAGCATGCCGTGCATGTTGCCTACGGCGGGGGCGAGGATGTCGATTCCGGTGGCGTCGACATATTGTTTCGCCTGTTCGGGAGAGGTCAGGCCGCGTGTGAGGTCGGGGGCTTTGTCATGTATCTCGGAGCCGGTGCCGATGTCGCCGATCTCGCCTTCGATGAGGATGGCGGGGTTGATCGCTTTGAGGGCTTCGACGGCTTCTTTGGTTTGGCGGACATTTTCTTCGAACGGCAGAGCGGAGAGGTCAAAGACGATGGAGTCAAAGCCGGCTTTGGCCGCCTCGATGGCTTTGGGCAGGGAGTGGGTGTGATCTGCGTTGAGGAAGATCGGGAAATCGGACTCCTCGCGGATGCTACGCACGAGAGCGCCAAGCTGACGGGTTCCTAAAAACTCGCGTTCGCCTTCTGAAGCTCCGACGATGACGGGAACGTTCAGTTTTTTCGCAGCTGCGAAGACCGCCTTCAACAGAACCAGATCAGAGACGTTGAAGTGACCGACGGCTACTCCGTTTTTCTGAGCCTGATCTAAGACATTTCTCAATATGTGCATATGAATCTCCCCCTTGGGCTGATATCTGATGTGCTGCAGACACGTGCAGTAGTTTACCTCTGGTCTTTCACAAAGACGTGAAAGCGCGCCTTCGATATTGAGAGTCCGCGACCGCGCTGTTGGATTTATTTTTGGGGGGACTGGTCGGTGAGGGGTTTGACGTCGCCGCAGTTTGAGGAGAGAAACTTTGCGGTGAAGGTTTTGCTCATCTCCATGTTGATGGGATGGTCGTGGGAGCTGCCGACAATGGTGGAGTGGCTGGAGCCGGTGAAGTGTTCAGCGTCGGCGAGCTGGAAGTCGGAGTGAGTCTTTGAGGTGGCGTGGGCGCTGGTGCAGGTGGTGTCGAACGCGATGTGGTTGGCGGTCTGGACCTTGTTGGACATGGTGCACTGGACTTCAGGCGCGGATTTGGTCATGGCGGCGAGATAACCGCTGATGGTGGTTCCGGCGGTGAAGCAGGCCTGGCTCACGATGGGCTCGTTGTCATTATCATTGAGGCCCATCTTTGCGACGATCTGCGTATTCCACAGTCCCGGTTTGATGGGGATGTCGGCGAGCTGGCCGGGCAAAGCTGAGACACCGATGAGGAAGAGGGATGCCGTGCAAAGGGTGAGGTGGCGGGAGGGTCTCCGAGGGTTCATTTGGATGCTCCTGGAGTGGATTGTTACCGGTGCACGGGAGGAGTTTAGCACGCAGGTTGGCTGTGGGGTGGAGCGGACGCGTGCTGCTACACGGTGCTCACTCATACGATGAAGCCGCATGAGTGAGCACCGTGGGATCGACGGCGCTATTGCTCACACCGGTGTCATTTTGGATGCCCTTCGTTGTGGTTTTCCGGCTGGTGTTGTTGCAGTTGTTGCTGTTGCGCGGTGTGGCGCTGTTCCATTTGCTGGGTCTGTTGTTGGTGTTGGTGCTCCAGCTGCTGTTTTTGCGCGTCGTTTGCAGCCTGCTGCGTAGCTCGCTGATGCTCGGCATCTTGTTTTTGCTGAAGCTGCTGGTGCTCCTGGTTCTGTTTTGCGATCAGCTGATTCTGCTGCTGCTGATATTTTTGATCGAGTTTCGCGCTTCCAGTATTTGGAGGTGCAGGCGCCTGGTGGGGCTGTACCTCGCTTGCGTGGTTAAAGTTCGCGGGTTGAGATTCTGTGTTCGGGCGATTGGCTGGTGGGTGATAGGGCGCTCCAGCTTCGTGAGCGGCGACGACGTCATGGCCGTTGAACTCTCCGGGTCTCGCGGTTGCGGCGATTGGAGGCTTGCCCTGATTTGTCGAAGCGCGGAGCTGTGGGTTGGAGCGTGCTGCCTGGTAGTGTTGCACCTGAGCGGGGACCGGTGCGATGTGGCGCTCACGATCTGCCGCTTCTTCTTGTGGGGTAGCACGTGCTTCGACGCCCCCGTTGCCACCGTTGTAGCTGACTCGGTTGATGACGGTGGTGTTGTGGACGATGGTGGTGTTGTAGGTGTTGTGAATGTTGTTGACGTTTATGTTGTTGACGGTGCGGTTATAGAAGAAGTGATTATTGTCCCATCGGCCTCCCTCGTAGCCGTTGCCGAAGTAGCCGAAGCCGTAGCTGATTCCGCCGTAAAAACCGACCTGCGAGCCCCAGTAGCCCTGATGGAAGAGGTATCCGCTGCCGCCCCAGCCCCACCAGCCAGGGGTCCAAAGATAGCCGACCTCGGGGGCGAGGACCCAGGTGCCTGGAACCCAATAGTAGTCGCCGTAGTCAGCGTCCCAGGCCCAGTAGCCGGGGGTCCAGATGTAGCCGTCGCCCGGGCAGATGGGCTGCGTGTAGACGGGAAGTGCGGGTGGTCCGAAGGAGACGGAGATGCCGACCTGAGCGAAGGCAGTCGAGGAGATGACTGCTAAGAGGAAGCCGAGTAGAAGATTTCGAATGGATGGTTTTGTGCGCATGGTGTTTGCTCCTGAGAGAAACTCGCGTTGCAGTTATGAACAGGGGAGTTGAGGTTTAGTTGTCGTTATTTTTGACAAAACGGTCGCCCCTGATGCGCAGTCAGGTTAGACCTCTGGAGCCTGCTGTGTCACATTCTTATGTCGTGTTCTCCGACGATGGTGAAGGCGGGGAGCAGATTGGTCATGATGAGCAGATCTCGAACCTTTTTGCCGATGTGGCGCAGCTCGAGCTCGCAGCCCTTAGTGCGGGCAGAGACGTAGATGCGGACGAGTGCGCCCAGTCCCATGCTGTCCATGTGGGTAAGGTCTGAGAGGTCGAGGATGACGCGTTGGTGTGTGGGGAGGAGCTGGGAGACAGGAGCGTAAAGCAGCTCGGTGTGGCCGGCTAGTAGTTTGCCGTGACAACGGACGACGGCTGTGCTGCCGCGATCTTCAATCTCGAGCGTGAAGGGTGGCGGGGTGGCGACAGACATGAGTGCTCCTCTGAGAGCCTATTCTATCGTGCTGATTTTCTGGATGGGCCGCTCGCCCGTTAGTCACCTTTATCTGAGTGGTGGGTGTACTTGCGCAGGAGAAACTCCTGTACCAAGGCGTTGGCGATTCGGCCGCCGGAGTTGACGAAGAAGCTGGTGAAGACGATCCCTGGCCCGCGATTGCTATCCGGATAATAAAGATTGGTGAGGGACGATGCGATCAGATCGCCGCCCATGCTGGAAAAATTGACCTCGTTTTTGCCGTTGTCCCCTCTGCAGATGAATGGAGCTGATATCGCGTGAAGGGCGCGAGATTTCTTGGTGCCGGTGCCCTGGTAGAAGTAGCGCGGATCCTGATGGAGAAGCGAAGGCAGAACGGCGCCGCCGATCATGATGTTAGAGAAGCTGTCGGCATAGGCGGCACCGAAGCGTTGACCATAGCCCTTCCAACCTTGCTGGTAGTCGGGATAGTCGGCTGCTTGATTGATTGCTGCGATGAAGAAATCGCCGGCGATACTGGCTACATCGGTGCCGGCTCTGAAGGCGAGTTCATACTTCAGCTTCGACGTAAGCGGGACAGGGTTCTTGTCGTAAGAAACGTAGAAGTTGGGAATGATGCCAAAGACGCGTTGCTTCTCTGCAGCCTTCACCTCTTCGAGAGCCAATTGTTCTACTGTGACGGCGGAGACGGTAGTTTCGACGATTGCTGCCTTGAGCTTGATGTCGGTCAGTTCGAATGACTGGCCAGGACTGATTGTGACGGGAGGCGAGGTCCAATCGCCGAACCCATTCGCTTTTATGACAATCTCGTGAGGGGTCGTTGGGTCGACACTTTTAAGGACGAAAAATCCTGTCTCGTTCGCTGTAACTGTCTGGGAGTCGCTTGAAGACGGCTCATCCAATGTGATTGTGGCGTCGGGAATAACGAGCCCATCGACATCGGTCACGTCGCCGCTGATGCTTCCGCGCTGGGGTCCGGGCGCGAGGGCCTGTTGGCCTAACGCGGTGATCGGAGCGACACCCAGGATGAGTGTCAATAAAAGTCGGCAGAAGCGCATTTAGATTAGCCTTTAGCGTTGGTCTACTAAAAAAGATGCGGCAGCCTTACCGAAGGGTTCAGGCATTCATCATTCTTTAGACGAAGCGACCGTCGTGAGTGTTTGTTACTCGGCTTATGTTGAAGATCACAGGTGCTTTATCAGGGCTAGCCAGCCGGAAGGGAGACCTTCATGTGGGCCGCGGTATCGGTACCGATTCGGTCATTTACATTGCAAAATTGGGATGCCGTCGTCGGAGCGCTGAGCGCTGCTGAGTTGTCTCTTTGATGATAACAGCTGAGGAGCAGCGGTGATAGCGTAGCGGCCAATTTATTGGGGCGCCGTGATGCTTAGTTTGGTTTGCCGAGCCAGGAGTATTGCCACGCTAGTGAGACGTTCTGATAGTTCCCGCCGAAGCGGATGTATGTACCATTACTATAGTTGATCTTTATGGATTGGTGCTTGCCGATCGGGACGGAGGCTGTGCCTCCGATGCGGGAGCCAGTCTGTTTGGTCTGCAGATTCTGAATGCCGTTGAGTGTTGTGACGCCGCCAAACCAGAAGTTGCCATCAAGCGATACCCAATAGCGCGGCTTCAAATCGTAGCTCAAGTGGCCTTCCAGGGAACCGATCGGTGCTTCGGTCTGAGGCTTCGGGGTGGGTTGATCGAAGGACGCGGGATTGGTGGTGTAGAACCACGCTCCGCCGTAGCCGTCGAGAACCCAGTGGTTCCAGCGTTTTGAATAGCCTAGTTCCGGTTTGAAGGCCCAGCGATTGATGCCCCAATTTACGAGCTTCGTGGGGTCATATTGCCCGGTTGGAGCAATGATCTTTACGCTTAGGCCGATCAATGTCTTTTGCTTCCATTTTGAGAACACCTGCGGCGTCATCGCGGGACCGCCCCTCAGGTTTACGGAGAAGCGGATGGATGTGTCTAACAGGCCGGAGCGATAGATGGCTTGCTGTTGGCCCATCACTGTGCCTGTGAAGTTTCCAACTGCGTAGGGCAATGACGCGGTGAGGTTCGCAGAACGTCCGAAGAAGTTCAAGGTGTGGTAGAGGCTGAAGATAGGGACGTTGTAGGTTCCGGTTGCGCCTGAGATGGGGACTGTTCCGTTGAAATCCACGCCGCCATCAAAGTAGGCCCAGGTGAGGATGACTGCGTTCGAATGGATGGGGGTGATGACGTATGCTCGCGGCGACAGATCCTGGGCATGGATCGCCGCCGAAGATAACGCGACCAGACTCGACAAGAGCAGGACGGAGCGACGTCGCATGGGATACCCGCTCCGCTACTATACCAATCCCTTGCAGGCGTTCCGTTCGCTCCTACTACATGCTGCCGAACACCACGAGGGCTACGCTCTTCGGACGCTCTGATCGTTGCTATGGGATCGGCCAGGGGATGACTTTGCGAAATACATGGAGGAGGGAATCAAGGCAGCTGCCTCCGGCATCTGTCTCGTAGCCGCATTGAAGTTCAAATCTTTGGATGGAGCCTGATTGTGAACGGCGCGTTCGTGGAGTGTTGCGGCGGGGCCAAGGCGTCTAAGTAAACCCAAAGGAGCAGCGAGGATGCAGATTACGGCGGAGCAGGCGGAACGGGTCTTGAAGGCTTCCATACTGAAGGCGAAAGAACTCGGGATTTCAGTTTGCATTGCAATCCTTGATTCGGGAGGCCACTTGAAAGCATTTCATCGCATGGATGGAGCGTGGCTTGGAGTGATCGATATCGCCATGAAGAAGGCGAAGACGTCGGCCCTCTTTGAAATGGAGACGCAAACCGTTGACAACTACAGCAAAGCAGGGGGAGACGCGCATGGAATGGAGATCACCAATGGCAACCTCGTTACGTTTGCCGGCGGAATTCCTTTCAAGAACGTCGATGGGCACGTGATCGGGAGCATCGGTGTGTCGGGAGGGACGTCGGCTCAAGACTATGTGGTCGCTCAAAGCGGCCAATCGGCGTTGAAAGTCTAACTAACAAGAAAGGAGATCACTCATATGCAGGAGATATTGATCACGGGAGCAGGCTCCGGATTTGGTGAAGGAACCGCTTTGGGACTGGCGCAGAAAGGGCACAACGTCATAGCAGCGGTTCAGAGCTGGCCACAAGTGACAGCTATGCGGGAAAAAGCCAGCTCGCTCGGCCTCAAAACATTGCGAGTCGAGAAGTTGGACCTGCTCGATAAGTATGATGTGGCGCACGCGCTCAAATTCAAGTTCGACATTCTGGTGAATAACGTGGGCATAGGCGAGGGAGGGCCTATGTCCGAGATTCCGGTTGATCTGGTGCGGGAGAACTTCGAAACGAATGTCTTTTCGGCTTTGGATTTTACCCAGCGCGTGGTGCGGAACTGGGTGGCCTCGGGGGTTAAGGGAAAGGTGGTATTCACGTCCTCAGTTGTTGGACTACTCACGGTCCCGCCAATTCCCGCGTATGCCGCGAGCAAACATGCTGTGCAATCTATCGCTGAAGCAATGTACGAGGAGTTGAAACCGTTCGGGATTCAGGTTCAAACCATCAATCCCGGACCCTACCTTACCGGTTTCAACGAGACTGTGGTTGAAGCCGGTCTGCGCTGGCTCGACGATGACGTGAACTTTATCAAGCGCGACGCCTTCAAGAAAGTGGTCGATGGGCTGCTCGGTAAACCTGAGGGAAGACTCGATCCAAAGGACATGATCGCAAAGATGATTGAAGTGATTCCTTCTCGCGAGGGGAAGTTTCTCAACATCTTTCCTCCTTCGTCGGAAGAATGGGTTAAGAGTTACCAGCAGCAACTCTACGATCGCACTATCTGACAGGCGATTGATAGGTGTCCTTACGGCCTCTCGTTTTTGCAAGTTCGGTTGAAGTTGCCGACAACGCCGTTTTTCGCCAGCCCGTATGATTTGGTGAGCCATTCTGACTCTCACGCTTGCAAGGGAACCCCTATGAAAAGGCCGGACCACCCGTTCAGCATCCTCATGTTTATAGCGACGATGGCGTGTTGCTCGCTGTCCGTAAGGGCGCAGCTCGTAATCCAAAAACAAAACGCCCAGCGAGCACTCGCTGGGCGTCTAATGTTGAGCATGAATTAGAACTGATACTTGAGCGCAAACTGGATCTGCCGCGGAACATAGTTGGCTGAGCCGCTTGTGATTTGCCCGACATTGTTTGCTGTGTAGGTGTACTGGTCCGGATTTCCGGCGGTAGGTACAGCATTATAGGTATTGTTTGGATTGGCGAAGTTTGTTGTGTTCACGATGTTGAATGCTTCTACACGGAACTCAAGGGTGGACTCTTTGTAGACAGGGAAGCTCTTGAAGACCGAAAAGTCAATCTGACGGAAGTGTGGCCCATAAAGGGGATTTCTGGCTTCGGAGCCCAACGTTCCAGAAAACTGCGGCTGAAACGCCGTCGTGTCAAAGAATTCGTTGAGGTTAAATCCACTGCGGTTGGCACTGTGAATTTGGTTCGGACGCGAATTGCCTGTAGAGCCGTTCGTTGTACTTACAACGCCGTTATTTTGAAGCACTGTAAAGGGGAGGCCGCTTGACCAGCGCAGCAGAGTATTTGCCTGCCAACCTTTGCCAGCCAATGCTGCGACGCCTTTTAGGTTCTTGCCGAACGGCAGTTCGTAATTCGCAGTGAAGTTCAGGCGATTCCGGAGATCAAGGTCGCTGTTGCCGTACTCGATCGTGCTGAGTTGGGTAGGAACGGCTCCATAGCCATCATTGACCTCGTTGCTGTATCCCAGAACATTGTCAAGGCTGTGCGCCCATGTATAGTTGGCCCCGACCGTCAGGCCCGCCGTAGCACGTCGGGTCAACGAAATCTGTAGTGCCTGATAGTTGGAAGCGCCCGTACTTGTGAACTGGGCAATCTGCGTTGCGTTGGGCAAAGTGGTGTGGTATGGACGCAAAGTGTTAAAGGAAGCTGCAGGCGTTGTCCCCTGCTGGACAGCCAATGCGGCGAGCGCAGAATTGGAGATCAGAACTGGGGAGTTCTGGTCATTGGTGATCTGCGCCAGATGCCGGCCGAGTTCACCGACATACGTAATCTCTAACACGTTAGCGCCAAAGCTCCGTTCCAGGCCAAGGTTGAATTGTTCGAGGTATGACGTACGGAACCCTGCATTTAGAACGCCGTTGACACTTCCCGAGGGATTCGTGGCGCTGGATTCTGTGGGTAGAGGCAGACCTTGTGAGAACCGAGTTGGAGCAACGCCGGTTGCAGGGTTTACCAGGCAGCCACCGTTATTGCATTGGTAGTCAGAGACGAACGGCTGGGCTTTTTCTGACCCGTTCGATGTGTAGTTTCCTTGGAAGTAAGACATTCCGAAGCCCCCGCGGAGCACCAGGTTTGGCTTTGGCGTATAAGCGAAACCGAACCGAGGGCCAAGGTTGCTGTAGGTGGGGTTGAGTCCTGCGTATTTATTGACACCATTCTGACCAGCGACCAGCAGAATACCGCTCACGGGATCGAAGTTGGTCAGTGCATTTTTCACTTCGGTAAAGGGGGTCAGCACTTCATAACGCAGGCCGATATTAAGCGTTAGATTCGACGCAGCGTGAAAGTCGTCTTGAACAAAAACGTCTGGCTCCCAATTCCTATAGTGCGGTGGGACGAGGTCGTTAGAACGTTGCACATTGGCGAAGTTGCCTTGGAGCAGAGCTGCGAGTCCCGTGGCATCCTGGTTAAGAGCATTGAACGTATAGTCGCCGATGCCATAGTTGTTTTGCAGATTCTCGGCCTGGCGCCGAATTAAAGCTGCACCGACCTTGACGCTGTGTTTGCCATGGTTGATCGTGAGTGAGCCGTTCTCCTGGAAGGTGTTGTCGATATCTTTAATTGGAATAAAGGCACCGTCGCCGATGTCGCCGTAACCAGCTGTTGAAGCTGGCGTAAGACCCGACGTGGTGGCATCGAGGTTAATTCCGGGCAAACCCAGCGCTTCGCTTGCATTTACACCATAGTTGAGAGGCAGTGATTGATTGTTGACGCGTGTGAACCCAAAGCCGAGTTGGAGAAGAACATTCGAATTGATGGTGCGCACAAAGTTAATTTGCGCATTTTGCGCCGTGTCGATTGCCGCGCCATAGTAGTTGAAGATCGCTCCGCCTGGAGCGATGTTCAGACCGGCTAAATTAACGGTCGGGAAAAGACCCGGAAAGTTCGATGGAACCTTGTTATATGTGTAACGACCATAGACCAGATCCTTTTGGTCAATCTGCCAGTCAACACGTCCATCGTACGTATCCGAGTTGCGGGTAGTTACCGGAGAGGCCGTAAAGCCTTGTGTGTTTGGATTGCCCGGACTTGCAGGGGTGTTGGCCAGCGGGTAGAGCAGAGCGTAGTTCAGGCCGGCCTTATCGATCGGGCCGCCATCAGCGAGTTGCGCACTGATCGCCGCCATATTTCCGCTATGGAGAAGTGCATACTGCGATGGAAGCAATGTTTGGAATGTCTGTGGGTTGGCGCCCAAAACCTGACGCAAGCCTTCGTAGTCGCCGAAGAAAAAGAGCTTATTCTTCACGATTGGTCCACCAAACGAACCCCCAAACTGATTTTGACGTTGTTCAGGCTTCGCAAGGGGCTGACCATTCGCCTGCGTCGCGCCGAACTCAAATGGTGTTGCGTTCAGCGCGTCATTTTGAAAGAACTCATACGCTGAACCGTGAAAATCATTTGTGCCTGATTTGGTGATGATATTGATAACCGCACCACCAGTACGCCCTACCTCTGCCGAGTAGTTGTTCGTCTGAACGTTAATTTCCTTGATTGCTTCAATGGAAGGCCGAATACCGATACCACCAATGATGCGTTCGTTGTTATCGAGACCGTCGACGAGCTCGTCATTCAGAATCTCCGATTGGCCATTCGCTACTACCGCCGAGGTCTGACGACGGTCATCCGGACGCGCGCCGCTTGTTAGTCCGTTACCTGGACCTTCATTCGCACCGGGCGTGATCTGCACGAGGTTAATGTAGTTGCGTCCGCTAAGCGGCAAATCCTGCACAGACTGATCAGTCACCGTGTGCGAGATGCTAGAGCTGTCTGTCTGCAGTGCAGGAGTTTGTGCGGTCACCGTCACCGTGGTGGATTCTAATCCCAGCGCAAGCTTGGCATCTTCGCGAGCGCGGTCCCCGGCGTTCAGGGCGATGGATGGGATAATAAAGGACTGAAAGCCAGTTTCTTGGATTTGTACCGAATAGTTACCAGGGCCAAGCTGGGTAAAAGTGTAATCGCCTGATCCGCCTGAATGTATAGTCCTTGATTCCTTTGTTCCTAAGTTAGTGAGTATCACAGTGGCGTTAGGTACGCTTGCGCCGGTGGTGTCGGTCACTGTTCCAGTTATGTCGCCTGTAGTGCTCTGTGCTGATAGGAAAGGTGTAACTGTGAAAGCGAGGCATCCGCTGAATAAAACAGCTTGCGCTTTTGAACGGATGCGTAGATACGGGGCCCTTGAAAACATTTGCTTCTTGATGCTGTGCGTCATTGGTTTCCTCATGCAATGCAGTAGAGCGCGTAAATGGCCGTACTGCTGCACTTAGCAGCTTAAGCTGTTCACTAGACAGCTGGCAATGCGTAGAGCGTGCGCGATTCTGCAATTGCCGGCTGGCTCTATACAGAGTCATGTATGACGGCGTGAATTTCGCTTAGATGCAGCTTGTCTCGTAAAGGAGGGCTGCTCGGTTTTGTCTGCTAAGTGGTGTAGCTGGCGTCGGCTGGGTCCGATAACGAGGCTAGCCGAACGGATCCCGCAACACTGTCTAATTGGTAAGAAGCGCCTTCGAGCTCACGGATACCTCATTGCCTAAAGTAGCTAGCTTTGTGAGTGGCCTCCGAATAATCTCCAGCTAAAACCAGAAGCTCTATTCACTTCTTTGCTTGGAGGTACTGGTTGATATGGCTAGAGTTTGTGGCGATGACTGCCGCAACCCAGAGCGCTTCCTCAAATAAATAACCCATAAGCTGATAGTCTGGACCGGATGAGAATGGGACACATACCCGAGCAGACTAACCTCTACCGATCGGACTCGACGCCGTAGAGATTGTCATGCGCAGTGAAGAACTGTTCGTCATAACCATAGAAGGCGACGAAGCTGCTGCTGTCGGTGCTGTAGAGGACTTCTACAACCCGATCTGTCGGAAGTTGAATGTGACCCCGCTCAATCCCCCGTCACCTCGACAAAGCTTCCCACAATTAATGGACAAGGAAAAGAAGTTCTTGTTTCTTTCCACGCACACGCCGCTGCCAGCCCTGCCGGAAGTTCTCCCTGGGTCAACCACAAAGTGTGTGGGACGCTCTGGTCGCCGTCTTTGTTGATCAACAAGGTTTGAAACGAGAAGAGATTCTCTACAACGCCCGCATCGTCGAAGACGTTGGCGTCGACTGAGTCACGATTTAGGCAAGTTCGGCCACCCAATGCGAACTCGAAGGCAATCCGGGCCACCGAGCCATTCCTGCCGAGCTGGACTTCACCGCAGTAGGCGACATCGGCAAGGTCGGTTTGCACGGCGACTTATCCCCTGGCACCACCGTAACCTCGACTGCTCCTGTACGAGACGGAGTCAAGTTTGGTGGATGTCCTCTAACTGCACGAACACCGGGACGGTCACTCCAACCGGGCCCAACTCTTGCGTGGTCAACTAGGCGGCTCCCTCCGTCTCTGACTACGACTACGCCGACGGAGTCGCCGGCTTCAATGACGCCCCCGACGCGCCTCCAGACGGCGACTTTACCGGTGAAGTTGCCTCCAACCCTTGTTTGGAAGTGTTCATTGGAGGAGAGGGTCATCGTTTTTCACATCACTGGATATTCCGTGATGCGTCTTTCCGGGAAACAAACCGTCGTCACACACGACCTTGTCGGTGACACCTTTCGCCTGCTTACGCCGCAAGTTGCTTACATTAAGCTATCGAGCATTAAAGCTGCCGATTTGCCAGCTTACTTCGAAAAGGCGAAAAACGCGAAGGGCATGATCGTCGATATCCGCAACTATCCCTCGGAATTTGTGCCGTTCGCCATCGGCGCCTACCTGGCCACAAAACCCACACCCTTCGTTGCTTTTACATCCGCGGATCTGGCTAATCCCGGCGCATTCCACTTCAGTGACGGCCCAATCATCGCACCTGGCCCCGTTCACTTCAACGGGAGGATCGTCATTTTGGTAGATGAAACCACGCGGAGCCAAGCCGAATACACCGCCATGGCTCTGCGGGTGATGCCTGGAGCCGTTGTAATAGGCAGCACCACGGCCGGTGCTGACGGTAATGTTTCTTCTATCTCGCTGCCAGGCCAGCTCAACACCATGATTAGCGGCCTCGGCATCTTTTATCCCGATCACCGGCCCACCCAACGCATCGGCATTGTCCCTGACATCGTCGTCATACCCATCAAAGGCTTGGCGGCAGGTCGAGACGAGGTGGTTGAAACTGCCACACATTTCATCGAGAACGCGAAGTGATTTTGCGCATGCCGCCCTCGCACGTCTCATGCTTGTAATTGAACGGCGGAAAGTCGGCTTTTCGGCAACTTCAAATTACACCAAAGATCGAGAACCTGCGGATCTCAGAAACGAAGGAGGATTCATCCTTATAAAAGGCGCTTCTGTTTACTAACCCAAGCCTAACTTCTCAACATCGACCTTAGTTCCCGCAGAGTCAAGATCGTAGTTTCCCATAACCCCGTTTTCAAGGAGCGGCATGATGCACATTGAAAGATGGAAGCCCATGCCCTGTCTCACCGTTGGAATCACCGGCAATCCTGTACTTTGCATCTTGTGCCAGCCTATCCAACTCAGAACCGGCCGATGCCATCGCGAGTTGAACAGCTTGCACTTCATCTAGGCCCCAAATCTCTACGCTGGTAGGCTCGTCAAACCCAGTCAGCCTATAACGACAAGATGCGGCATCGTCTTTTTTCACTACAGGTCCAAATTGCACTAGCACCTCGCGATCCTCTACTCCCGCCCGAAGATGAAGACGTCTCTCTGCAAAGATTCCTGATCCTTCTGCCATGTGGCCCTCAGTTCCAAGAGTGTGACCGCAGACTCTTTATCTCAAATAGATCGCCATCCGCGCTTTTCCATATGCTTCAATCGCTTGCAAAAGTGTAGTTCCTCGAAAGTCGCGTTTTCGGCAACTTCGATCTCGTTCAGATGGCGGCGGGCCTACCCATATTTCTGTTTCCTGGTGCCACGTTGGAAGATAGAGAACCTCTGCCTCTTCACGAATTCCACGAACTGGTAATTCGACACTAACCCTCTTCGAAGAATCGGGATAGACTTGAAGCCCTAGACGGAGGGTGCAATCTATCTGGACAGGTAAACGGCTCTGTTCAATAAGCTCTCCGGGTCTATTTCGCAAGCGACGGAGGACATAAGTGAGTAATCGCATGATTGTTTTGTCGCGTCGACTTGGGCGATTCGCGGGTGGCTTCTCATTCGCAACTGTCGCCTTCTTCTCAATCGGGTTGTATGAAGCCGCCAACACGAAAGGCCAGGTAGTATTCCTCTTCGCTGGTCTTTTTTTTGTGTGCCTCTTCGCCAGCTTCGTTTTGTGGGTGGCGCACGGCTTCGCGTGGGCGATGATCCCAGAGAAGCCTCCAGAGGCGAAGAAGCCTGAAGAGGCATTGAAACCTGCGTACGCGATGAAGCCTGCAGAGGAGTTGAGGCCTGCAGAAGTGATGAGGCCTGCAGAGGCGATGAGGCCTACGGAAGTGATGAAAGCTGCAGAGGAGATGAAACCTACGGAAGTGATGAAAGCTGCAGAGGAGATGAAACCTGCGGAGCCTATGAAAGCTGCGGAGCCGATGAAACCCGCAGAGCCGGCGATGAAAGCTGCGGAGGAGAAGAAACCTGCGGAGGAGAAGGTGATCGTCTCAGAGGATCCTCCCGACGCGATTTACACCATCACCGGAAGGCGCGTCTACTGACCCTGGAGAGCGGCGGTAGATATCGGGCTAGCGCACGGTGCGGATGCCGTTTTGGTTGCGCGTAATTTGGGCGCCGTCGAGATACTCAAGCAACGGGATGGCGTGTTTACGGGTCAGGCCAGTTAAGGCTTTGAAGCGGCCTACGTCGAAGGTCTGGCCGCGCTGCTTTTGGAGCTCAGTTCTTAGCCGGACGAGCGCTTCGGCGTGTATCAGGAGGTTGTCGGCGCCCATACGGACTAACTTGCCGGCACGGATGAGGATGGTGATCAGCGGGGGCACTTCTTCGTGGGGAAGTTGCAGGGTGGCGGCTACTTCACTGACGATCGGGGAGGCGAGGCCTGCGGTGCGGTAGAGAGCCTCGACTTTGGCCAGTGCTTCTGTGGGCTCTTTGCCGCCAGCTCCGCGCAGGGTGAATTGATTGCCGACTGTCTGGACGGGTTTGACTTGAACTAAGCGCACGGCGGCAAGAGCGAAGACCCAGTCTTCCAATTTGGTTCGGGAGCGCAGCTCGGCGCGGGAGAGGGAGCGGGCTTCGGTTCGCTCCAACTCTTTGAAGAGGAGCTCGACGGCCTCGGTCAGAGCCTCTGGCCAAAGAAAGTGGTCAACGGTGGCGTGTCCCATCGAGGCACCGATGAGTTGCTTGCTTGCGATCAGTGGCGCGATGATCGGGCGGATAGCGTCAGGGTGGAGACCGGTTTCGCGGCTGAGGGTTGTGATCGAGATTCCGTGAAGGCCGCGGCGTCGCACGCGCAGGAGAATTTGCTGTTCGGGCGCGGCTTCGCGCAGCTGTTCCAGCCATGCGTTCGCGGCTGCTTTTCTGAGGCGGGGCAGCGGATGCGCATCAAGTACTCGGCCACCGCCTACTGTGATTGCGGGCGAAGGTTGCCTGAGCACGAAGCGATCGCCGGGCGTGAGGAGCAGGGGTTTGCTCAGACGCAGGCGAGCCAGTGGAGCGGCGGAGTTTTCGCCGGGGGGGTAGAGAAGGACGCGCGCTGTGGTTTCGGATGTGAAGGCATGCAGGCGCAGGGTGGTGCGGTGTCGAAGCGCGGGCATGCCGGGTAGGACGGTTAGCTCTACATCTACGGTGTCTACCGGCGAAAGGGTTTCGGGCGGCACGATGGTATGGCCGCGGTGCACTTCAGCTACCTCGACGCCGACGAGGTTCAGCGCCACGCGGCTGGGGGCGTGAGTCTCGCTTACCTGTGAGCCGTGAACCTGGATGCCGCGGACGCGGACGCTACGGTCCTCGGGCTGAAGATGAACGGCGTCCCCCACATGCAAGCTGCCGGCCTGGAGCGTGCCGGTGACGACTGTGCCAAAGCCGCGCACGGAGAAGGCACGATCCAAGGGAAGGCGGAGGATGGCGTCTGCATTGCGAGCGGGCACGCTCAATGCGAGCTGTGAGAGGGCTCGCTTGAGGGTGGGGATTCCCGCGCCGGTGCGTGCGGAGACAGCGATGACGGGAGCATCCTCGAGGAAGGTGTGCTCTACGAAACGTCGGACCTCTTGATGCGCGGCTTCGAGCCGCTCAGGGGCAACGGCGTCCTGCTTGGTGATGACGACGATGCCGTGGCGGATGCCAAGGAGAGTGCAGATGGCGAGGTGTTCGGTGGTCTGCGGCTTGATGCCTTCATCGGCGGCGATGACCAGCATGACGCAATCGATGCCGCCGGCGCCGGCGAGCATGTTGCGGATGAAGGCGTGGTGACCGGGGACATCGATCAGGCTGAGCTGGATCGAGTGTCCGGCGGGATCTTGAAGATCGAGAGACGCGAAGCCGAGGTCGATGGTGATGCCGCGGGATTTTTCTTCGGGGAGGCGGTCTGTGTCGGTGCCGGTGAGGGCATGGACGAGTGCGGTTTTGCCGTGGTCGATGTGGCCGGCGGTGCCGAGGACCACAGAGCGCGCGGCTGCGGACTTCATGGCTGCTCCGGCTCGAGCGCTTGTCGCAGGAGTTGAGTGAGAAGGGCATCTTCTGCGGGAGGGATGGTCCGCAGGTCGAGCAGGACACGGCCCTCGTGGATGCGCACGACGACCGGAGGATCGAGGTGGCGCATATTTGCCGCAAACACTGTTTCCGATATGTGAGAAGGCAGCAGGGCCACGGCGAAGCTGGCCAGAGAAGCTCCGGGGGTGGTGCCGCCGCCAACTACGCTGCGGGTCTCGACTACCTCCATCGCGGCGCTGGTGGAGCGGAGCCTTTCGGCCATGGCGACGCAGCGGGCGCGGATGGCTTCGGCGGGCATGCGCAGCATGGCGATGGCCGGCAGAGTCTCTTCGGTCGCGGTGAGATAGGCGAGCAGAGTAGCTTCGAGCGCGGCGTAGGTGAGCTTGTCCACACGCAGGGCGCGGAAGAGCGGGTTGGCTCGGATGCGATCAAGGTGGGGCTTGGAGCCAACGAGGATGCCGCACTGCGGGCCGGCGAGCAGCTTGTCTCCACTGCACGCGACGAGGGCGAGGTCGCTCGAGGCGCTTTGGATCCACGAAGACTCATCGTGTATGCCGGCCTCCGCTAGATCAACGATGCAGCCGGTGCCTTGGTCCTCGAAGACGGGGAGCAAGGCGCGGTTGCCGAGATCGAGGAGTTCTTCGAGAGCAGGGCGCTCGGTGAAGCCCTCCATGCGGAAGTTCGAGCGATGCACGCGGAGGATGAGGCGTGTTTGTGGAGTGATGGCGGCGGCGTAGTCGGAGAGACGGGTGCGGTTGGTGGTGCCTACCTCGCGGAGGATGGCTCCGGACTTGCGCAGAATGTCAGGGACGCGGAAACCGCCGCCAATCTCGACCAGTTCGCCGCGGGAGACGAGGACTTCACCGCCTTCTGCCAGAGTGTTGAGGGCCAGGAAGTTGGCGGCGGCACAGTTGTTCACCACAACTGCAGATTTGTGGGCCAAGTCTGATGGGCTTTGGCCGCTTTTGAGGGCGATTACGTTGATAATGAGCCGCTCGACATGGAGGTCGCGGCGACTGCGCTCACCGGATTCCAAATCGAATTCGAGGTTCGAGTAGCCGCGGGCAACTTCGGCGATACGTTGAATTGCCGCTTCTGAGAGCGGAGCGCGACCCAAGTTGGTTTGCAGGATGACTCCGGTGGCGTTGAGTACCGGGCGCAGCGAGGGACGGGTGGCGTGGCGGAGGCTGTGGGCGACTTTGGTGCTGAGGCTTTGCAGCTCGAGGTCGAGGGAATCTTCGGTGTGGCGGCCTGCGTTTATTTCGCCGCGGAGTTCTTGCAGTGTCGAACGGAGGGCCTCAGCGACGAGCTCGCGGGAGTAGGTTTGTTGGAGTCGGAGAAAATCCGAGCGATGGAGGAGCTCGCCCACCTGGGGCAGTTTGCGATAGAGGTCGGAAGGGTGGGTCTGCATGGGTTGACTGCCTATGGTCAGGATAAGGCTAATGAGGGGTTGTGGTGGTCACCCAGTCTTGGCCAACTGTGGACGAAGAGGGCACTCGATGAGTCTGTTTCAGATTTGAGAATATTAGGTTCCTCCACTCCGCTTCGGTGGTGATTCAGAGTTCCAAGAGGATTTTGGGCGGGCCTTCCAGGACTGCGCCAATCTGGTGCGTGTGCGGATAGCCCACGGCCCGCAGCTCGGCGATGAGCGGTTGCGCCTGCTCCGTTGGGACCGAGAGGAGAAGGCCACCGGCGGTCTGGGGATCGAAGAGGAGGGTTCGCAGGTTGGGTTCGATTGCGACGGTTTCTTCTACGACGCAATCGGCGAAGTCGCGGTTGGCGAGGAGGCCACCCGGGATACAGCCGAGGCGGACGGCTTCTATCGCGCCGTCAAGCAGGGCGATGGAGGCGGGGTCAATGCGGAGGCGTACGTTGCTGCCGAAGGCCAGCTCGCGAGCGTGGCCCATAAGGCCGAAGCCAGTGACGTCAGTAGCGGCGTGCACCTTGAACTCGGGGCGGCTAATGATTTCGCCGGCGACTTTGTTGAGGGTGGTCATCGACTCGATAGCGGCTTCGACCCACGCCGGTTGCGCTTTGCCCTGCTTGAGGGCCGTGGTGATGACGCCGGTGCCGATGGCCTTGGTGAAGATGAGCGCGTCGCCAGGTCGGGCGGTAGTGTTTCTGAGGATACGGTCGGGGTGGATGAGCCCTGTGACGGCATACCCAAATTTAATCTCCGCGTCGCGGACGCTGTGGCCGCCGAGCACGGTGCAGCCTGCCTGCTCCATGACGGAGAGGCCGCCGCACAGGATCAGCTCGAGCACTCCCATGTCCCCATCCTGGGGGAAGCAGACCAGGGTAAGGGCGGTGAGGGCGCGGCCGCCCATGGCATAGATATCGCTGAGGGCATTGGTCGCCGCGATGCGGCCGTAGGTAAAGGGATCGTCAACCATGGGAGTAAAGAAGTCGACGGTCTGCACCAGAGCTTGCTCGGGGCTGATGCGATAGATGCCGGCGTCGTCGGCTGTCTCGAAGCCTACAAGCAGGTTCGGATCGTGCTGTCTGGGGAGACGCGAGAGCACATGGCTGAGCGTACCCGGGGCGAGCTTGCTGGCGCAGCCGCCAGCTTTTACATGCTGGGTGAGCCGGATGGCGGGGACTGCAGCGGTGAGATCGGAAGTAAAGCCCATGCGTCATAATAGATGCCAAGGCCGGCTAATCGACGGCGCAGGGAAGCGCCTGGGATCCGGTGATCCCCCCGGTCTTCAAAACCGGTGGTCGTCCGTTTCGGGCAACGGTGTGTTCGACTCACACGCGCTTCCGCCAGATATTTCGGCGGTTAGATAGAAGGTCTTCAGACTGCTCCAGGGTTCTAGGTCGCTGGACTAATCGCCGCTTCGAACCTCAGTGGCGAAGTGTGAGGTATCTTAGTGACGCGCTGACCAAGTGAGGTTAGGCTGAGGCTATGAAGAAAAACACAAAGCGGCTGTTGGGTGGCCTATTTGCAGGACTCTTCTGCCTTTGGCTCGGCTTCGTCGGATATATCAATTGGGCCATGCGCCAGCCACCCGAAGTCTTCGGGCATGTCATGGCAAGAATGCCGATGCCTGCATATTTTCTCTTTCCGTTTGAGACGATGTGGACAGATGCACGGAAAGGCACCCTTAAGGTTGGCGATCCCGCGCCCGATTTTACCGTCGAGACACTCGATACGAGAACGCCTATGAGGCTGGCATCGCTTTGGGAAGATAAGCCGGCAGTTCTGATCTTCGGTAGTTTTACTTGACCGCCCTTTCGGCGGGAGGTTCCCGCCCTGAACAAATTGGCCGAGCAGTACAAGGGCAAGGTTGACTTCTACGCGGTCTACATTCTTGAAGCTCATCCCACTGACGTATGGGAGATGCAAAGCAATGTGCAGGACAAGGTGCTGTTCCGCAGCCCACGCGATGAAGAGGAGCGCGTCTCAGTCGCTGGTGCATGCGTGAGGAGGCTGGGGATCAAATTTCCCGCTGTCATTGACGGCTTCGACAATCAAGTTGAGACCGCGTACACCGGATGGCCGGATCGAATGTATCTGATCGCAGACGGTCGTGTTCTCTATAAAAGCAAACCCGGGCCATTCGGGTTTCATCCCAAAGATCTGGCGACAGCCCTGCAGAAGGCGTTGGGAAATCCTTAATCACAATCTCCCTAGACTATTCGCCGCTTCGGACTTCCAACGGCGAAGTGTGAGGTATCTTGACGTAGACGGAACGGACGAGCCAACTGTCCGCTAAAAGAAAAATCACGGCGACCGATATGGACAGCAGACCGCCGTTGAGGAGTATCAGACCCAAAGGGATGAGCGCCCCGACAGCGATGAGCGCGCCAACGCGCCATTGTTGCCCGCGGGTATAGAGTTGCGCATGGATGGTCCTAAGGTTTGCAAACAACAACCCTAAGGGAATCATGTTGAGTATGAGGAGCACGATAAAGGCGGTGCGGAGGATGGCGATCGCCTGCGTCTGCCGCATCACGGCGGACAGGACAAGCAGCTCGGCGCAGCCCATCAGGAGCGCCGAATTGGTGAGATAACCTCCCAGCCAGCGCGCGTCTTTCCAACCTGGTTGCGCATTTGTGCTGAGCAGGACGCCTTTGTAGGCCGCAGCGCCGAAGCCAGGCAGCAGTCCCACGACCACCGCGAGTAAGCGAGCCCGCTCGAAGTCCCACCCCAGTTTGGCCAGCACGCTGAGCGCCGCCGCCGCGGTCAGCGGGAGCGAAAAGATCGTCAGACACCACGTGCCCAACGACATGGGCGAGCTGGGCTTGAAAACCCTGAGCATGTGATGGAAACGCAAAGGATCGCCCAGATCCAACACGAGCAATACTAGGTCAACGAGCAAAAGCACGAGAGCGACTGGATAAGCCACCTTCGCCACACCGATGAAGACTGCAGGCGCTGCCAACTCGCTGACCGCGGCGGCCAGGAACAGTCCCATCGCCATACCGTTGAGCAAAGCGTCCCAGGCGATGATGCCGTGCCACCCCGGCACCTTGGTCACTGTCGTATTTTCGTAGCCGATCTGGCCCCCTTGTTCCGGCAAGGGAGGTTTGGTGGACGCGTGCTGCGAGCTGGAGTTTGCGTGCATTCAGGGCTTCAAAAGGAACACAACGACGAGCAGTACGGCGATAGCGACCAAGCCGCCAGCGACGGAACGAACGTAATCTCCCATCATGTGCAGCCACGGATTGAATGGAGCATCCGGCAGACCATAAACGGAAGGGCGATCAACAAGCAGATAGAACGAGTGCATCGCGGAATAGGTCTCACTGGGGACATCACCATAAAGGTACGCCTGCGGGACACCGCGCTCGTGAAGTTGGTCCACACGTTTGCTGGCCTGCTCACGAAGCTCCTCGACCGGCCCGAAATGGATGGACTGGGTTGGACATGCCTTGGCGCATGCTGGCTCCAGGCCATCGCGCTGTCGGTCATAGCAGAGCGTGCATTTGTGCGAATGACCGCCCATTTCGCTGCGAGTGATGACGCCGAACGGGCAGGCCGCTATGCACGACGAGCAACCGTTGCAGATGTCAGCCTGAATATAAACGTTCTCGAACTCATTTTGAATGATGGCGCCGGTTGGGCAAGCCTGATGGCAAGGGGCCGCCAGGCAGTGCTTGCAATGGTCGCTCATCATGAGCCAGCGGTTAAGAGGCGACTCGTCGGACACCGTGCCCATGGGAGCAAGAACGTTTGACGTTTGTTCGGAGAATTGCTCGATGAATTTCACATGGCGCCAAGTGGTCGCCGACAACTCGTTCGTATTGTCGTAACTATTGCCGGACCAGTTGAAGCCATCCGAAGGTAGTTGGTTCCACTGCTTGCACGCCACCTCGCAAGCCTTGCAACCGATGCAGACGGTGGTGTCGGTGTAAAAACCAGTAGCCTGTTGGGGCTTAGGCGCTTCGCCACGCACGAACGGATAGATTAGCCGTCCAAGCACCTCCGGCACCGGGCCGCGCGGTTCACCATGCAGGTACGGAGAGATCAAGCGTGCCAGCAGCTGTGACAGCCGGCCGCGCGGCGGATCGCTGGTCTGGGGCAAAGCGGACAGTTCGTGTTCTCTACTTGCCATGTCCGATCCTTCCTTCTGGTTGAGCACTGGCCGGCGTGTCCGGGATGGGATCGAGGGTCGGCCAGTGCGCTGTGGGCGCTGTCGGGTGCAGAGCCTGGCCTTCGAGCCGGCCGGCTTGGACCTGGCAGGTGAACGCTTTGCTTTCGTGCATGCTCACGTTCGGGTCGGCCACGAGCGCGGTCAGGTCGTTGGCGTTGCCGCCGACAACCTCTCCGGCGAAGGCCCAGTGGAACGGGAGGCCGATCTGGTGGACCACGCGTCCCTCGACGACAAAAGGTCGCAGCCGCCGGGTCACCATCGCACGAGCCTCGATTTGACCACGCGGGGTGTGGATCGTCATCCAGCCGCCGTGAACAATACCGCGCTCGGCGGCCAGCTCGAAACTCAGCTCGGCGAACATCTCCGGTTGCAATTCATTAAGCCAGCTGTTGAAGCGGCTCATCGGACCACTGAGGTAATGCTCGGTAAGACGGAACGTCGTGGCCACCACGGGATACTCGGCTGTCGGCATGTGGGCGATGTGGTTCAGCGGTCCTGGGAAAAGGCGTACCGTTGGGTTGGTACTGTGTTTGGGATAGAGCAGGTTGCCAAACGGCGACTCGACCGGCTCGTAGTGCGTCGGAAGAGGCCCATCTTTAATGCCGGGGGAGTACAGCCAGCCGAGTCCGTCGGCCTTGGTGATGAAGGGGTGTGTGCCGGCGATGGCGTCCATGCCCGTCGCGCCAAGGGGCGGTTGGTAATCAGGCGGTTTGGTCAGCTCGAAGTCCGGTTTGTCGAGTCCGACCCAACTCCGCTTCTCCGAGTCCCACCAGACCAATTTCTTACGCTCCGACCAGGGCCGTCCTTCGGGGTCGGCCGAGGCCCGGTTGTACAGGACGCGGACGTTGTTTGGCCAGGCGAAGCCCCATTCCGGTTGGATGGGATTATCCGAGAGCTTGCGTTCGTCCGCACGGTTGCGACCCGGCTCGGGGAAGACGCCACTGTAGACCCAGCAGCCGCATGCCGTCGTGCCGTCGTCCTTCAACTCCGAGTAGCCGCTTACTAGATGAGGCTCCCCGGTGCGCGGGTCGATTTCATTCAGCCTGTGACCGTTTATCTCCATGAGAACCTTCTCCAGGTCCGGTTCCCCTTCAATACGGCTGAGCGTTCCATCGGGCAGACGCGGCTGCTCGTCGAAGTCGTAGTCCCAGGTGAGGTTCAGCAACCCCTGATCCCTGGGATCGGTGGAGCCGGCGTAGAGCTGCTTGAGGCGCTTACCCAGGTTGTAAAAAAACCATGCGTCGGAACGGCAATCGCCGGACGGATCGATGGCTTTCTTGTGCCATTGGATGAGCCTCTGCGTCTGGGTTAAGCTGCCCTCCTTCTCCTGCGCGGCTGCCGCGGGGATAAAGAAGACCTCTGTCCCAATCTCGGAGGGCGGCGGCGCATTCGGGTCATTCTTCCAGAAGACGGCGCTTTCCGTCTCGAACCAGTCGAGAACCACCAGCCACTCGAGGTTGCGCAGACCAGCACGGTGCAGACCGGCGTTGGGTCCGCCGCCGCCAGGGTTCTGACCAGCCAGGAAGTAGCCCTTTACCCCACCCTTTGACATGCGATCGAAGTAGGCCAGCTGAGAATAGTCGCCATCGACGCGCGGCACCCAGGAGAACCCGAAGTCGTTGTCCGGCGTTGCTGCGTCGCCGTACCAGGCCTTGAGCAGGCTGACGATGAATTTGCTAAAGTTCGCCCAGTAGCCGGTGGGCATCCTTCCATACTCGATATACCAACTCAAATCCTCGTGCTCGGGGTCGTGTACAGCGGGTTGCGGCAGGTAGCCGGGAAGTGAGTCGTACAAAGTCGCGATATCGGTCGCGCCCTGGATGGTAGAGTGGCCGCGCAGGGCCATGATGCCGCCGCCTGGCCGGCCCATGTTGCCGAGCAACAGTTGCAGGATGCCTGCAGTGCGTATGATCTGCACGCCGGTGGTGTGTTGCGTCCAGCCCAGCGCGTAGGCAATGCAAGTGGTCCGCTCGCGTCCGGAGTTGGTGCAGAGCAACTCCGCAACACGTATAAACTCTTCCGGCTTGCAGCCGCACACCTGGGAAACGGCCTCAGGGGTGTAGCGGGCGAAGTGCCGGCGCAGAATCTGCATAACGCAACGAGGATGCTGCAAGGTCGGGTCGCGCGGTGCGTTTATTATGTCCTCGTACGGCGAGGTATATGGTTCGCTGCTGCCCATCCTGCTGTAGCCCTGAGGAACGTGCGGGTCTTTTGCGGACTCCACCTCAGGCGTATGCTTCGAACCGTCCTGCTCCGCGTTGCCGGGCCTGGATTCCTCGTAGCCCCAATGGCCCTTCTTGGAATCATAGGAGTCGTGCTGCTGATCGAAGCCGCTAAACATCCCTGCCAGATCTTCGGTATCCCGGAAACCTTCGTCGATGATGGTCGAAGCATTGGTGTAAGCCAGGACGTATTCATGAAACCAGCGGTCGTTCGTTAAGACGTAATTCACCAGGCCGCCGAGGAAGGCAATGTCGCTCCCGGAGCGGATGCCGACGTAGAGATCGCACACGGCCGACATGCGGGTGAAGCGCGGATCGACATGGATCAGCGTCGCGCCTTTCAGCTTGCCCTCCATGGGCCAGCGGAAGCCGACAGGTTGAGCCTCAGCCATGTTCGATCCCATAAACAGGATGCAATCGCTGTTGGCCATGTCCTGCTGATAATTTGTGGCCGCGCCGCGGCCGAACGAGGCGCCCAGACCGGGCACCGAGGCACTATGTCATATTCGCGCCTGGTTTTCGATCGACACCACTCCCAACCCGCCGCCGAGCAGCTTCTTAATGAGGTAGTTCTCCTCGTTGTCAATCGTTGCCCCGCCTAGCGAGCCGATGCTGCGCACCGAGTTGAGCAGACGGCCCTGCTCGTCGCGAGTCGCGAAATCGGCGTCGCGGGTCGTCTTGACGCGCTGGGCAATTTGATCCAACGCCCACTCCAGCGTCTTCGTTTCCCATTGATCGGAGTAGGGGGCACGGTAGAGGACATCGCGGACGCGATGTGAATTGACGGAGAGTTGGTAGGCGTTGGCGCCTTTGGGGCACAGGTGGCCCGTGCTGATGGGGCTATCAGGATCGCCCTCAATGTCGATGAGTTCGCCGCCCTTGCTGTAGATGAGTTGCCCGCAGCCGACGGCGCAGTAAGGACAGATGCCCTGGGTGACATTGGCGCCGCGCAGCCGCGAATTCTTCGCAAGCGTTTCTACGCTGAACGGTTTCCGAGAAGTTTGTGGTTTTTTGGTTAGTGGGAAGCGGAACATAGCACCTCCTGAGCGACCTTAGTTTGCTCAACATAGCACAAATACCTCCAAGTTGTTGAGGCCACTGCACGAAGGGGTGAATGTGCTTGTGTGAGTTTGCGATCGTTTGTGAGACAGGCATCCATCACGACAATTGGAGTTCGACGATGGGTTTATGGATGGGTTATTCGTGCAATTTTTTTTGGATGGGGAGTTGTGGTGTTTTTGTGGGGGATTTTGCGAAAAAGGGTGTTTTTGTGGTGGTTTTTTGATGGTGAGAACGTGGTGGAATGCGTGGTAAACGTGGTGTTTTGGCAGTCACTTTTTCGGGGTGGAAAAATGCGCCAGATTTTTGAGATTTATTTTCTGGGGCTTCCTGTTTTGGGAATGAGTGTGGTCAGGAAGGTGTTTAGCGAGGGCCGTAGTGGGTGAGGGCGCTCTGGTCGAAGCGTTCGAGGAGTTCGGCTACGTCCTGGTAGACCTCGATGCAGCCGGCGTCGAGGAGTTCCTGGCGGGACCAGCCGCCGGTGGTGACGCCGATGGTGCGGATGCCTGCTTTGCCGGCGGACTCGGCGTCGTAGGGGGTGTCGCCGAGGGCTAGGACGCTGGTGGGTTTGGCGTGGAGCTTATGGAGGGAGGCGGAGAAGATGTCGGGGTGGGGCTTGGAGCGGGCGGCGTCGTCGGCTGAGGTGGTCTCGTCGATGAGGTCGGAGATGTTGGCGATCTTCATGTAGGTGTCGAGGTCGGCTTTGTCGGTGGAGGAGGCAAGGGCGGTGCGGATTCCGGATTGTTTGAAGCGGAGGAAGAGGTCGCGGACGCGGGGGAAGGGTTTGACCTGCGCGAAGTAGTCCTGATGGAAGAGGAAGCTGCGGTAGGTTTTGAGGGGCTCCTCGACCATGGGGCGTTTCCACCAGGGGACGAAGACGGGGATGAGCTGGTCACCGCCTTTGCCGATCTGTTTGCGGAGGGTTTCGATGTCGAGGGGGATGTCGATGACGGCGAAGGCGTCTCTCCATGCGGCGGCGTGGAGCCAGTTGCTTTCGACTAGGGTTCCGTCGATGTCGGAGAGGATGGCTTCTACCATGTGACCCACCTTTGGGAGTGCAGATGGTGGGTTAGATGCGGTTTGTGCTTTGGCACGAATGCCCACTCGTGTGGCTTCGAAAGTGGTATCTAGAGTTCCATTGAAAGTGGGTATGCACAAATGCCACAAGCTGAGTCAATCTCAAAGGGTGGCGTTAGTTCAGGCTGATTCCGGAGGGGACGATGAACGCGTATCGGCGAAGAGGAGTTCAAGCATTGGTGAGAATTGACTACCGCCGCAGTTCAAAAGGGGGCATTGTGAGTATTCATCACCCTTCAGTCATGATCGCATTGCTAAGTCTGTGTCTGGCAGCGCCTGGACAGTTGGCAGCACGATCTCACCAGGATTCAGGCCCGGGGATGAATCAGACAGACGGTGCAGTCCCCGGTCTTTCCGGTCTTCACGACTTCGACTTCCTGGTTGGTCAATGGCAGGCCCATCATCGAAAGCTGAAGCAGCGACTCGCCAATAATCACGAGTGGATTGAATTCGAAGGCACGTTGTTGAATCAACCGCTTATGGGGAGCTACAGCAATACGGACGATACAGTGCTCGGCGTTCCCGGTGCTCCCTATCGCGGTGTCGCTCTGCGCTCCTTCGACCCGAAGACCCAGCAGTGGTCAATCTGGTGGCTCGACAGCAGGACGCCATCCGACCCATTGGATCCGCCCATGGTTGGAGGCTTCCACAATGGCGTCGGCACTTTCTATGGGGAGGATACGGTCAAGGGAAAGCGAGTTCGGGCGCGCTTCCTCTGGTCCAACATCACTCCGACATCGGGCCACTGGGAGCAAGCGGACTCGCCAGACGAGGGCAAGACCTGGGAGACAAACTGGGTGCAGGACATCACACGAGTTCGCTGATCGGCGGTTCGTGCTTTCGCACGGAGGCCCACATCTCAGAATCGAGATATGGGGCACGCTGGCCAAATGGTAGACTGTTCTGCCATGCCACACGGTGCCACAACCCTGCTGACCGAGAAGCTGGACGCTGTCGCGGTCGACATTGACGCCATCGACCGACTGATCAACTCGGAGCCGCTGGACACATCCGACCAGCTACTCGCGCTACGGACGATACAGGAGTTATATCGGCGCCTTGCCGACGACCTACGTGTCGCCATCTCCCTCTTCGAGTGAATCTCATAGCGAAGCTGTGACGCAAACCCGAAAGACGATTCGAATTCTCCGTCTAAACCATGGGGCGTTTCCACCAGGGGACGAAGACGGGGATGAGCTGGTCGCCGCCTTTGCCGATCTGTTTGCGGAGGGTTTCGATGTCGAGGGGGATGTCGATGACGGCGAAGGCGTCTCTCCATGCGGCAGCGTGGAGCCAGTTGCTTTCGACGAGGGTTCCGTCGATGTCGGAGAGGACGGCTTCTACCATGTGGCCCACCTTTGGGAGTGCAGATGGTGGGTTAGATGCGGTTCGTGCTTTCGCACGAATACCCACATCTCAGAATCGAGATATGGGGCACCCGGCTCTAGCTACAGCAGAAGCAGTTTGGGAATCGAGATGGCGATAAAGAATATTATGGCGCCGATTCCTACGAACATCGCGGTCTGTTTTGCGCGGGCAAATTCGAGGTCGTCGGTCTTGATCTTGCCGAATTTTATCCACCAGCGAATCGTCATTATCGGGATGGCGAATTCGAGGAACAGAAAGCCCAAGCTGCCGACCGAGCCCAAGATTGGTATGAACCCAATTAGGAAGAAGGTTAAGGCGGAGCCAGCCATAATCTTCAGATAGCTTGCGTCGCTACAGGCCTGACTGATCTTGCTTGTTGCAGCGGCGGACTCTTCCGCGGCGGTTCGGTCGATAGGAGTGTGGCAGAAGGAGCATTCCTGCATCGAGGTGTTGATAGTCTCTTTGCAGTTCGGGCAAGGGAAGACACTAACAGCTGAGGATAGGCTGAGACTCTGCGCCATGGCTGTGCCTCTTTGATTTACTTTCAGGCAAGATTAGCATGGACACCTTTGTAAGTCGGATTTTATCGGTTGGGGAGGGAAGGCGGTTCGCGCGTTCGCACAAATGCCCACTCATGCGGTGAGACTGCATGAATGGGGCACCCAAGGTTTTATGTATGGGCCACCCGCCTGCCTCACCCACTCCTTAAGGTTGGCCAGGGTTTTGATGATTGAGTAAGATTTCGGTATCTATCAAGGAAGCGTTAAGAAGTTCAGGCGATTGAATTAGAATGTCTACCGCCTTTCTAAGATACTTGATCGCGAGATCAACGGTCGGTACTGAAGTGGATTCATCAACCTTTATTTCCCGCGATTTGGAAACCTGACCAATGTTTCCGTGGATCACGTTGGATCGATGCTTGTAAATCTGCTTCATTTGTGAGAACACGGTTTTTACAGACAGAGTTTTGTCGTACTTGCCCAGCAACCCAGCTAATCTCATACTAAGTTTGTAGGTCAATTCTTGCGTTTCATTCGGTACTAACAGCACCTCAAATGCCATTGTTAGATCCAATATTGAATCTTCCTGTGATTCACGAAGATAACTCTGATTGAGCCTTCTGAGCGCAAGAGCAACTCTGTTCTTGTTGCTTTCGGAAAGAGCGGAGAACGAATGCCAGAGGTCTCGAACATGTGAGGCCTCCGCGTAGCTCAGCTTTTTAAAACTGTTCTCGTCCCAATAATAGTTTTCAAAATAGTTTGGGTACTTTCGAACTGATGTTCCTATCACTTGGCGGCCTATACCGCCATATTTCGTAACGGTATCTACGGGTTCGATTAGCAGTTGCGCGTAACCTGTTTGGATGCCACTTGCGACTCTCAATAAACCGATTAAAGTATCAATGGTGTCGAGCGGAAATGCCGTGGGTTGGGATGCTGATTCCCACATATCACCATTTTTTATATTTTTAACAGTGTAATTTTCTAGCACTAGGGCGTGACTTGCTGACTCGAGTACTTTATCGTGTACAGCGGCGGCGGTCGATTTTGTTGAACTACGGCTAAGCTGCAATTCATCGGGGATTTTTTTCAGGGAGATTGCTTCATCTAACGAGCACTGATCAAAATCGCAGGGTAGAAAAAGAAAAGGTACCCAAATAGCCACAGGGACATGATCCAAGGAATATGCCCTGTGTTTTGGCTCGAATATTTTCCGTAATTCTGCAGTATCGATTTCGTTATAACCGTGACGACTGACATACATGTCAATCAAGTCGGCAATGAATAACCGCACCTCGATTTCAAACATCCTGATACTAAAATCATCCTCTTCACCAACCTGCGATGCTAAGAATTTGCTCCAGTAGTTCTCTCTAAAAAATGATTGCAGAGCCTTGAATTCATGTCGACTTTCGATCTGAGCTGATTCTTCTTGCGCACCGCCGAGAGCCGAATATATTGATCCCCAAGAGCTACGCTCGAATAGCTTTCCGTAATCAATGGGCCCTTCGTGCAAAACATTCAGCTGCGGCATCCCATTGTCTCGGAACGCTATTTCAGGAAAGTCTTTGCGCTTTGCGAAGGATTTCTCCGCTAAAGCCTGTTGTCTTATGTATTCAACCATGTACTCCGCTAGCTGAAGAACTAGATCGAAAAACTGCTCTGGACCGGAGTTTTGCATAAGCTATTCGACGGTGACGCTTTTTGCTAGGTTTCTGGGTTGGTCTACGTCGCAGCCTCGGCGTACGGCTATGTGGTAGGCGAGGAGTTGGAGGGGGACTACTTCGAGGATGGGTAGGAGTAGTTCGGGGGCCTGGGGGATGTAGATGGTCTGCTCGACGAGCTGGCTGATCTCGGTGTCGCCTTCGATGGCGATGGCGATGACGCGGCCAGAGCGGGCAGTGACCTCTTGTATGTTGCTGAGGGTTTTTTCGTACTTGAGGACGCTGGAGGGATCGTTGGGGTCCTTGGTGGCGATGCAGACGACGGGGAGGGATTCGTCGATGAGGGCGTTGGGGCCGTGCTTCATCTCGCCGGCGGGGTAGCCTTCGGCGTGGATGTAGGAGATCTCCTTGAGCTTGAGTGCGCCTTCGAGGGCGATGGGGTAGTGGATGCCGCGGCCGAGGAAGAGGAAGTCGTCGGCTGTGTGGAAGAGGCGGGCGAGCTCTTCGCACTGGACGGAGAGTGGCTGGCGGGTGGTGGAGCGGCGGTCGGGAGTGGAGGGGCGGATGGGGGCGGCGACGCCTTCGGAGGAGCCGGGGGCGTCGGGTGAGTTGATGTTGAGCAGGGAGGCGAGCTTGGTGGGGAGTTTGGAGAGCTCGGTGACGAGGTGGAGGGATTCTTCGTCGGAGATGGTGCCGCGGACCTGCGCGAGATGGAGGGCGAGGACGAAGAGGGCGGTGAGCTGGGCGGTGAAGGCCTTGGTGGAGGCGACGCCGATCTCGGGGCCGGCGTTGGTGGTGAGGGTGCCCTGGGCTTTGCGGGTGATGGCGGCGCCGACGACGTTGCAGATGGCGAGGGTTTTGGAGCCTTTGGCGGCGAGCTCGGCCTGGGCGGCGAGGGTGTCGGCGGTTTCGCCGGATTGGGTGATGAGGAGGCCGATGGCGCGTGGGTCGGCGATGGGGTCGCGGTAGCGGTACTCGCTGGCGTAGTCGACCTCGACGGGGAGGCGGGCGAGGCGCTCGATCATGAACTTGCCGGCGAGGCCAGCGTGCCAGGAGGTGCCGCAGGCGGCGATGGTGATCTGGCTGGCGTTGCGGAAGTCGGCTTCGGAGAACTGCATCTCGGGGAGATGGACTTTGCCGGTGTCGAGGGAGACGCGGCCGAGGGTGGTGTCGCGGATGGCGCGGGGCTGCTCGTTGATTTCTTTGAGCATGAAGTGCTTGTAGCCGGACTTTTCTGCCTGGATGGGGTCCCAGGTGATGCGCTGGACTTTTAATGGCAGCGGGTTGGAGTCGAAGTCGGTGAGGTGAACGCCTTCTTTGGTTAGGATGGCGACTTCGCCGTCGGCGAGGAAGTGGATGTTGCGGGTGTGGTGGAGGATGCCGGGGACGTCGGAGGCGAGGAAGAACTCGCCGTCGCCGATGCCGATGACGGCGGGTGGGCCCATGCGGGCGGCGACAAGCTTGTTGGGCTCGTGCGCGGAGAGGACACCGATGGCGAAGGCTCCGGTGATGCGCTTGACGGCGCGGCGGACGGCTTCTTCGAGGGGGAGTGCTGGCCGCACGGGCGTAAGCGCTTCGCGCGTCTCGCGCGTCGGGGAGGTCCCATCGGAGACGACTGCTTCGGACTCATTTGCAGATTGAGAGCGGACGACGTGAGCATGTCCACCGGCCATTTCGAGCTCGTCTTCGATGAGGTGGGCGATGATCTCGGTGTCGGTTTCGGAGACGAACTTGTGGCCCTTGGCGATGAGAGCGCTCTTGAGGGAGAGATAGTTTTCGACGATGCCGTTGTGGACGACGACGAGGGTGCCGGAGCCGTCGCGGTGAGGGTGGGCGTTCTCTTCAGTGGGGCGGCCGTGGGTGGCCCAGCGGGTGTGGCCGATGCCGAAGGAGCCGTCGATGGGGGAGTCGTGGATGACGGTTTCGAGGTTGCGGAGCTTGCCGGGGGCGCGGCGGAGCTCGAGGCCTTTGGGGCCTCCGGCTACGGCGATGCCAGCGGAGTCGTACCCGCGGTACTCGAGGCGGCGAAGGCCTTCAATAATGACGGGGACGACAGACTGAGGGCCGATGTATCCAACGATTCCACACATGGAATGAGTTTAGATGGCGACGACCGATTCTGCCTCAGGGAGGGGCTGGGACTTTTGGGGGAGGGGTTCTGCGAGGGCTGAGTTGCGGACGAAGATGGCGTCGACCTGGAGGAGCCTGCCGGTGGTGGGGTCGCGGAAGGAGGGCTCGAGGTCCCAGAGATGGAAGCCGTGACCGGACATAGCGGCGGACATCTCGGGCATGAGGGTTTCGCCTTGGTAGAGAGGCAGGAGGGACATCTCCAACTGCACGGCGAGGGCCTGGGAGAGGATTCTGGGGGCTCCGGTGAGGACCTGAAGCTCGAAGCCCTGGACGTCGAGCTTGAGGAGGGTGCGGCTTTTGAAGGCGGGGGGAGGGAGGACGTCGTCTAGGCGGCGGATGAGGACTTTTTCCTTGCGGAGGTAGCCAGAGCGAGGCGCGGCGGAGAGGTGCGAGTCGAGCATGGGGAGGATGGAGCTGCAGAAGGAGTCGGCAGAGACGTTGATCTCGGTCTCGCCGGTGGTGGCTCCCAGGGCGATGCCGGCTACTGTCCAGAGGGGATCGGATGCGGCGGCGGTTTGGAGTCTCTGATAGGCGCTGCTGCTGGGTTCGAAGGAGAGGATTTTGCCGCGGTAGTCGACGGTGCGGCAGAGCTGTGCGAATTGGCCGGCGTTGGCGCCTACGTCGAGGATTAGGTTGAGGTTGAGAAGAGAGAAGAGGCGGCGGTAACGGAGTTTTTGTGAGCTGTAGACGTCAGTCTTCCGAATCTGATGGCCGGTGGCTTCGACGACGGAGCGGATGGAGTGTCTTATGGAGTGCGTCATGATGTTGTTGTCTCGAGGAGGGCGGTTGCGAAAGTTGAACAACGTGCGGACTCCTATGGCATTACTGTCTCGATGGGCCGGATAGGTTGGCGAAGTGTGGAATGGTTTGAATAAGAATGACTCCTACGATTCTTGAGGTCGTTGGGCGGCCGTTGTTAAAAGCGGAGAACGGAGAGTCGCAGCAATTGGAGACAAATTCTCAAATGGGAGATATACGACTGCCGCCACGACACACCAAAAGCAGACGCCTGTGGGTTCGGCCTGGAGCTCGCCTCCGACCGCATTGAGAAACAGTGAGGCACAGAATAAGCCAACGATCGCGAAGCCCGTTTTTCCAGGACGGCTGAGATATAACTTCAGTATTGCCCAACCTAGAACCGCCCAGATCAACAGAAACGCTACTAGACTCACAAGACCGCCGCCGGCATATATTTCGACAAAGGCTGAGTGTGCAGTGCCCAACTCCGGATTGATCTCGGGCCCGTAGATCCTGGACGCAGCGGCGTATCCCAATCCGAACCATGGTCCTTTGGCGAGGGTTGTTTCGATCAAGTGTGTCCAGAGCTCAAGACGTCCGCTAATGGTTAAGATGTCCTCGACCTTGCGTTGAGCGTTCAATGCCGTGATGAGGCTATCAGCTGCAAAAGGCACAGTTAAAAGAGCCAGCGTAGCGACCTTTCGAAGGACTGGTATTGGCGGTCGTTTGAGAACCGCAAGTATTAGGAATGCCAGCAATATTAAGTAGCTTGTTCTCGCCAAAGAAAAGACAAGAACACCACCAAAGGTGACCGCCCAAAAGAAGAATTTCTTTCGAGGCAAGTCGCTCTTGATAGTCAGTAACAGGATCAGTCCGATAACGGAAACGGTCCCGGTTTGTGCGATCAGATCGCCTCGAAAACGCAGCGTTCTTAGTTCGGTTGGAACGAAGACCAGGTCAGGCATTAGAAATGCAGCGACTACGTCCGCAATCGCCAAAATGCCGCATCCGAGGAAGAGATTGTTCAGAGTCTCCGCGATTCCGAATCTGCCAGTAAAACGCATGATGAATGCGATCATTACGCCGAGTTGATAGACTTTGAACGCTGAAAAGCCCATCGACTCGGAGAAGAATATGGACACTCCCAACAGGCCAATCAAGATGATGGTTAGTATCTGCAGATTGGAAAGGCGGAACCGATCTGCCGAGTCAGCTTCGGGGTGATACGACGTATCGAGAAATAACCAGCAACCTGCTATTCCCCAGACGAGCACCTGCAGCAGGATGACCCAATCAAGGGTGTACGACAGGGAGTCAGTGGCGTCTCGCAACCGAAACTTAGGTGGCCCCGAAAGAAGAAGAAAGAACAGGATTCTGTAAATGGGCGTAGGGCGGCTTAGATGCAAGGCATCGTCAGAGGTCTCTGTTGATGAAATCCTCTCTACCATCAGATAGACGGGGCATCATGCCGGGCTGGGAGCATCATGCCGAACCTCCGATATATCAACCCTACGTCGGCTGCTGTGCTGTTTTGTCAGTATCTTGTCAACGATTTGCAACGATTCATGCCGGTGGTCTGATCGCTCGAAGTGTTCGCGACGTTGAGAAGCATCGATAGGAGGAATAGGGTTTTACGGGGAATTTACGGGTGGTTGCGGTTCTCGGTGTACCGTAGCAATAGAGTGAGGTGCTGTGCACATACTCGTCATCAATAGCGGGTCTTCGTCGATAAAGTTTTCCCTGTTTGAAGCGGGGGGAGATGGGGCTCGCTCGATGTTTGAGGGAGAGGTGACCGGGATAGGCGGAACGAAGGGGGCCTTCAAATTTCGGGATGCGGGTGGGCGGGATTTGAGCGGTGGGCGTAGCGAGGTGGAGGCGAAGACGCCGCTTCAGGCGATCGGGCTGGTGGTTGGGGCTGTGAGTGGGGAGGGTCTGCCGCGGGTGGATGCGGTTGGATATCGGGTGGTGCATCCAGGGGCGAAGCTGGACCGACATCAGAGGATCACCGACGAGGTGCTGAAGGATCTTGAGGAGGCAGTGGTTTTTGCGCCGCTGCATGACCCTGCGGTGATTGAAGTGATCAAAGATATGATGGCGAAGTTTCCGAGTGTGCCGCACTACGCTTGCTTTGATACGGTGTTTCACCAGACGATGCCGGAGGAGGCGACGACGTATCCGATTCCGATTGAATATCGGGAGCGGGGCGTTCGCCGGTACGGGTTTCATGGCCTGAGTTGTGAGTCGATTGTGCACAGGCTGCGAGCGGAGGAGACGATTTCGTTTCCGAAGCGAATGGTGATTGCACACTTGGGGAGTGGATGCAGCGTGACGGCATTGGTGGATGGCTGTTCGATCGATACGACGATGGGGCTGACACCGACGGGGGGCGTGGTGATGGGGACCCGGCCGGGAGATCTCGATCCGGGGCTAGTGCTCTATCTGCTGCGGGAGAAGAAGGGCAATCAGGTGGATGCGCTGGAGAAGATGCTGAATCATGACGCTGGGATGGTGGCTCTTTCGGGGATGCCGAACGATATGAAGGCTGTTCGTGAGGCTGCGGCGAAGGGCGATAAGCGGGCGAGCCTAGCTACCGCGATCTTTACTCGAAGTGTAAAGAAGGCGCTGGGTGGCTTTATTGCGTTAATGGGCGGAATTGATGCAGTTGTATTTGCGGGTGGCATCGGGGAGCATGATGCGCGGTCGAGGGAAGAGATTGTTGCGGGGATGGAGGGCTTAGGGATCTCGATGAATTCTGAGCTGAACGAAGGCGGGGGCGACGCTGTGCGGGCCGTCAGTGCATCAGACTCCTTAACGGCGGTGCTTGTCGTTCCGACGAAAGAGGATTGGATGATCGCGATCCACGTGCGCCAAATGGCGGGGCCCGTTAATTAGATCTTTTAAAGTTACAAATTTTGATTTTCTCTTTTCCAATTTGTTGATTTCGACTCAAGGAGCTTTTATGAGCAGCGCGACTAAAGAATTGGCTAAAGATAAGAGCCAGGGTGGTAAGCCGCTTTCGGCTGACGAACTACGGAAGATGGACGCTTACTGGCGGGCGTGTAACTACCTTTGTGTTGGGATGTTGTATTTGCGGGCGAATCCTCTGCTGCGTGAGCCGTTGAAGGCCGAGCATATCAAGAATCGGCTGCTGGGGCATTGGGGGTCCGATCCGGGGCAGACGTTTGTGTGGGTGCACTTAAATCGTCTGATCAAGAAGTACGATTTGGATTTGATCTATCTGTCGGGGCCGGGCCACGGGGCGCCGGCTACGTTGTCGAACAGCTACCTGGAGGGCGTTTATTCGGAGGTGTACCCGGATAAGAGCGAAGACGTTTTGGGGATGCAGAAGTTCTTCAAGCAGTTCTCATTTCCCGGGGGGATCGGTAGTCACTGCACGCCTGAAACGCCGGGATCAATTCATGAGGGCGGCGAGTTGGGATATAGCTTGTCGCATGGATTTGGTGCTGCGTTTGATAATCCGGACCTGATTGTTACGGTGGTGGTTGGGGATGGAGAAGCTGAGACGGGACCGTTGGCGACCTCGTGGCACTCGAATAAGTTTCTGAACCCGGTGCGGGATGGGGCTGTGCTTCCGATACTGCACCTTAACGGTTACAAAATAGCGAATCCTACGATTCTGGCGCGCATTTCGCCGGAAGAGTTGGAGTGGATGTTCAAGGGATATGGCTGGGAGCCGCATGTTGTCGAAGGAGATGATCCGGCGACGATGCATCAGCTGATGGCGGGAGTGATGGAGCAATGCGTGACGGAGATTCGCGCGATTCAGAAGAAGGCGCGGAGTGCTCCTAAGGGAACTGAGCCGGAGCGGCCCCGATGGCCGATGATTGTTCTGCGCTCGCCGAAGGGATGGACTTGCCCGAAGGAGATTGATGGACACAAGCTGGAGGGGTCGTGGCGCGCGCATCAGATGCCGGTTTTAGATCCCGTTACCAATCCGAAACACTTGAAGCTGGTTGAGAAGTGGATGAAGAGTTATAAGCCTGAGGAGTTGTTTGATGAATCGGGCAAGCTGATCGCTGAGTTGAGAGAGATGGCGCCGGTAGGAAAACGGAGGATTACTGCGAATCCACATGCGAATGGAGGTTTGCTGAGGAAGCCTATGGAGCTGCCGGACTTTCGCGATTATGCGGTGAAGGTGGAGAAGCCTGGGCAGATCGAGGTTTCGCCGACTGATGTGCTGGCGCACTTTTTGCGCGATGCGATGAAGATGAATATGACGAGCTTTCGTGTCTTCGGGCCGGATGAGACGGCTTCGAACAAGCTGCAGGCTATTTATGAGGCCAGCGGAAAGACGTGGATGGCAAAGCTGCTGCCAGAGGATGCGGATGGCGGAGATCTCGCACGCGATGGCCGCGTGATGGAGATTTTGAGCGAGCACACGCTGGAGGGATGGTTCGAAGGCTATGTGCTGACGGGGCGGCACGGATTCTTCTCGTCGTATGAATCGTTTGTGCACATCATCGATTCGATGTTCAACCAGCATGCGAAGTGGTTGGAAAAGAGCAAGCTGGAGCTGAGGTGGCGGGCGCCGATTTCGTCGATCAATCTGCTGATTACTTCGCTGGTGTGGCGGCAGGATCACAACGGATTTACGCATCAGGATCCGGGGTTTCTGGATGTGGTGACGAATAAGAGCCCGGAGATAACGAGGATCTATCTGCCACCGGACGCCAACTGTTTGTTGAGCGTTGGTGACCATTGCTTGCGGAGTTCGAACTATGTGAATGTGATCGTCGCGGATAAAGCGCCGCACATGCAATATCTCAACATGGATGATGCGGTGAAGCATTGCACGAAGGGGATTGGTATATGGGATTTCGCGAGTAACGATGCGGGAGATGAGCCGGATGTGGTGATGGCTTGCGCGGGAGATATTCCGACAGAGGAAGCGCTGGCGGCGGTGGCGATTCTGCGAGAGCGTTGTTCGGATGTGAAGATTCGGTTTGTGAATGTGGTGGATCTGTTCCGGTTGATGCCAGAGACCGAGCATCCGCATGGGCTTTCGGAGAAAGAGTTCGATAGCCTGTTTACGACGAATAAGCCGGTGATCTTTAATTTTCATGCGTACGCTTCGTTGGTCCATAAGTTGACTTACAAGCGGACGAACCATGAGAACTTTCATGTGCGTGGATACAAGGAGAAGGGGAATATCAACACTCCACTTGAGCTCGCGATTTTGAATCAGATTGACCGATTCGATTTGGCTATCGACGTGATCGATCGAGTGCCGCGACTACAGTTGACGGCGGCGCATACGAAGGAGTGGTTGAAGGGACAGATCATTGAAGCGGTGAACTATGCGCATGAGAACGGCATCGACAGCAAGGAGATTCGGGAGTGGAGATGGCCTTTGTAGATTGAAGCATCTGGCATGCAAAAGCCCCATCCGACGATGTTCTGCGGATGGGGCTTTTGTTTCGGTTGGTGGTTGGTTAGAAGAGAACTTTCAACGCAAACTCTGTGTTGAAGGGTTCGCCGGGTCCGATGGTTGGGTTGCCGAGGTAGGGCCCAAGAGTTGAGCCGATGGTTCCACCTTCGCCAGTCGAGGGGAATCCGACTGGCGCAAGGTTGGTGTGATTGACGAGGTTGTACATGTTGGCTGTGAACTTGATCTGCACTCTCTCGGTGATTGCAGTCGTTTTTGAGGCGGCCAGGTCGAAGTCCTGGTAGCCGGGGTTGTGGTTCTGGCCACGACGTGTGGGTGAGTAGGTTCCGATTGCGGGATCGACAAAGGCGTTCGGATCAAACCACTGAACAGAGCCGCTGACGATGGAGTGGGAGACGTTATTGGGGTTTGCGAGGACCTGGACTGCGCGGTCGGCACCTTCGCCGTTGCCGCTGACGTTGGAGCTGGCGACGACGGTGTAGGGGGTCCCGCCATGGAAGGAGAAGCCGGAGGTCAGCTCCCAGCCGTGGGTGAGGCGTTCGGGCCCGCGGAAGACGGGAACGGCGTAGCTGAAGTAACCGGTGAAGGTGTTGCGGACGTCGAAGTCCGAGTTGCCGTACTCAGCTCTCTCGTTCGTTGGGTCTTGTGGAAGGTAGGGAAGGAGGCCGGTCTCATAGTCGAGCGCATGAGACCAGGTGTAGTTGAGCTGCGAGGTGAGGCCGTGCCAGTTCTGCACGCGGAGGGTGGTCTGGAGGGAGTGATAGATGGAGCCCAGATTGCTTCGGGCCTGGTCGATGACACCGAAGTTCGGAAACTGCGCATTGAACGGGCGGGTCTCCTGCTGGGTGTTGATGTTGCAGGAGCCGTCAGCGTTGGATTCAGCGGGCGGGCAAGGAATGTAGGCGCTGCCGAGAGAGGCGGCGTTGATATCAAACATGCCCATCAGGTGTGTGCCCTTGGAGCCCACGTAGCCAATCTGCATGATGACGGAGTTTGTGATGCTGTGTTGGAGGTTGAGGTCCCAGATCTGGGTGTCGGAGGGTCTGAAGTGTTTGTCAAAGGTGGAGATGCTCTGGCTGCCGGGCGAGGGGTTCTGGCTGGCGACGTCGATGGTGGGATAGATGTCAACGCCTGGCTGGATTGCCTGATTGAGTCCCTGAGCGTTGACGACCAGATTGCTGCCTGCTGGATTGAGACCGGGGCCGAAGACGGAGATGTTCTGGATTCCGTTGTTCTGGAGGATGGACTTTACATAGACCGAGTCGTAGTAGTAGCCGTAGCCTCCACGAAGGACAGTGTTGCCGGTGTCATCGAGTTGATAGGCGAAGCCGACGCGAGGGCTGACGCCGCCCCAGAACTTGGGATAGATGTTGGAGACGTCTTGCCCGGCGACGGCGAGGCCGGAGGGTTGAGTGGGATCAAAGATGGAGAGGTTGGGATAGTTGGAGTGGACAGGGCCAGCGTAGTCGTATCGCACGCCGTAGTTCAAGTTGAACTTTTTGTTGATCTGCCAACCGTCCTGCGCATAGAGGGCCCAGGAGTTCCCGAAGACCTGGCGCTTTGGATTCCCGAGGATGATGCTGGATGCCGATGGGTTGATGCATCCTGCGAGGAAGTCTGCGAGGAACAGGACGTTCGATGGAGTTCCGTCGGGGGCGGCTACTCCCTGGTTTTTGGTTGCCAGAGCAGCGCATGGCGTCTGCGCCGCAAGCGTTCCGGGCGCGAAGTTCGCGGTTTGCCACGGGCCCTGGGAGCCATCGAAGTAGATGGTGCCACGCTGTCCGGTCTGGTAGAAGTCATCGACCTGCGCCTGGCGGAATTCGCCGCCGAAGTGAAGCTGGTGAGCGCCCTTGGTCCAGGTGAGGTCGTCGTCGAGGTGGCCGGTGATGTCGTTTCTACCTGAAGGTGCGGTGGGGCCGAGTGGGTCAAAGCCGGTGTTCCCGGCAGTGAGGCCGGAGCCGCTGCCGGTGGGCCCGATGATGAGGTGAGGCGAACCGGGGAGAGCGGGATCGGTGACGCCGGTGTTCAGACCAAGGCCGATGGGATCGAAGCCAGTATCAGAGTCGGCGAAGACCTGGTTGAAGTAGCTGACGCCTGCGGACAACTGGTTCGCGATCGTTGGGCTGATGATGCGGTTGTAGATGATGGAGTAGTTCTGGACGTGGATAGGAGCGTTTTCGAAGTACGGAGTGAGGTCAGAGGAGGTTGGCGCGGTCTGGGTGCCTTGTGCGACGAACCAGCGCGCGGAGATGTGGTCTTTGTCGGAGAGTTTGTAGTCCAGTTTGATAAGTCCGTTGAAGCTGTGTCCGGTCAGGTTTCCAGTGGCCTGATAGTTCTCCGGGTCCGCTCCTCCGGTGAGTGCCTCTGCGGGCCAGAGGCCGGGAAGGGTTCCGTTTCCATTGAGAAGGTTGGCGGCTACGGTGCTATGAGGAACGCCGTAGTAGTCGAGGACCGAGTAAGCAGCGGTCTGGTATGCGGCCGAGGGCTCAGTGGCGTGGTTGAGAGCGCCGATGAGGAAGTTCTGATGTTCTCCGGCGAGAAAGAAGAAGAACTTGTCGTGGATGATAGGCGCGCCTACGGAGAAGCCGTAGTCCTGAAGCCTGGATGCGGGCTTGACGTCGGAGAAGGGGTTTTGGCGCTCGAAGAACTCGTTGTGGTTGAAGTAGTAGGCGGACCCGTGGAGGGAGTTGGTTCCTGATTTGATGATGAGGTTTGCGGTGCCGCCTGGGTTGCGTCCGAGCGACGTGGAGCCTGTCGTGACGAAGTTGAAGCTTTCGATGGCATCGATGGGAAAGATGACGCCGGCGATGGCCGAGACACCGCCTTGGTTGACGGCGGGAATGTTCCACCAGAAGTCGTTGTTGTCGGTTCCTTCGATCTGCCAGTTGACGGAGTTCGACCGGGTTCCGTTGACGCTGGAGTCGCCTCCGCCACCACCAGTGTTGAGGCCGGCGAATCCGGTGGTCTGGGCGATGAGTTGGGTGAAGTCGCGACCGCTGTTAGGGATGTTCTGCACAACGACTTCAGGCAGGACCGTGGTCTGGACGTCGGAGGCGGTGTCGAGTGTGATTGCCGCTGCGGTGATTTCAACGGTCTGACTGGTAGAAGAAAGGTCCAGCTTCGCGGAGATAACGTAGCTGCTGCCGGCCTCGATTTGGACCTTGTCGTACTTGGCGGTGGAGAAGCCGCTGAACGAGATGGTGACGGTGTAGCTGCTAATGGGGAGGTTGGTGAAGCTGAAGTCGCCGGCACTGGTGGATACGGTCGTGTAGGTCTGGTTGGTTGCGGTATCGATCGCAGAGACTGTTGCGTTGGCTATGGCGGCGCCGGTGTGGTCAGTCACTGTGCCATTGATTCCGCCGCGGTAGGTCTGAGCGTTCGCAAACGATGTTCCGAGGATGGTTAGCAGAATGGCGGCGAGACTGTAGAGGACAGCCTGTAAGGGCGTTACCGATAACCTACGCATAGAACCTCCGAAAAAAGACAAAGAATCTCCTTGATCGCTCGAAGCGATTTTTTTTGAGGTCGTTTTAAAAAACAAGCCTGCGTCGCAGCGGAATGCTACGAGTACGTCACTGTGTTCCAAGGGCCAAACGGCTGCTAGAAGTGTGGCGAAAACGGCAAATTAAGAAAGAGTGAGCCAACCGTAAATGGCTTTCACGAATATTGCAAGAATTTTTTTGAGATATTACGCAATGAGATTGAGCGGATTTCAGGATTGGGTATCACGTGTCAGCCGGAGATTTGTAACTTCGGGAGGTTTTAATGAGTCTCCTCGTGTGCTGAGGTCAGAGAGTTGGCTGAGCCATCTTGCTTTGGGGTTTAGAGAACGATGCTTTACGTAAATAAATTATGATTGTCATGTAAATAAAAAAGTCGGCTGCATCGGTTTGTCGACTGAGGACGAAGTGAGGGGACCGCTGGTCTCAGCAAAAAGAGGGAGTTACGTGACTTCGAAGACAAAGATGAGAGAACAGTTTCGCGTTGTCGTGACGGGGGTTGGACTAGTGAGCCCGGTGGGAATTGGCACTGAGGAGAGCTGGGTCGCGCTCCAGAGGGGGGATTCGGGCATCGACAGGATTTCACTCTTTAATGCAGAGAAATACAGCTGCCAGTTTGCCGGTGAGGTGAAGGGATTCGCGCCAGAGAACTTTGTTGATCGCAAAGATGTAAAGAAGATGGGACGCTTCATCCAGTTTGCGATGGCGGCGGCGCAGTTCGCGATGGAGCAGTCGAGGCTGGATATGTCTGCGGAAGATGCGGAGCGCGTCGGCGTGTATGTAGGGAGTGGGATTGGCGCATTCGAGGTGATCGAGCGCGAGCACACGAAACTTGAGAGCAGCGGGCCGGATAAGATCTCGCCGTTCTTTATTACGGCGACGATCGCGAATCTGGCGGCCGGACAGATCGCGATACGTTATGGGACTACAGGGCCGAATTTAACTTGTGCGACTGCGTGCACGACGGGCGCGCATGGAGTGGGCGAAGCGTTTCGCATTATTCAACGGGGCGATGCGGATGCGATGATCTGTGGCGGGAGCGAAGCAGCTGTTACGCCGCTGTCGGTGGGTGGGTTTAGCGCGATGCGGGCTCTGTCAACACGGAATGAGGATCCTGCGCGGGCTTCGCGGCCCTGGGATCGCGGGCGCGATGGGTTTGTTGTGGGCGAGGGCGCGGGAATTCTTGTGCTTGAGGAGCGAGAGCACGCGCTGAAGCGGGGAGCCACAATACTGGCTGAGATCGTGGGGTATGCGGCGAACTCAGATGCGTTTCATACGAATGCTCCGCCGGAGGATGGGCGTGGAGTTCGCCGAGTGATGCAGCTGGCGCTGAAAGATGCCGGCCTTGAGCCAAGTGCGATTCAGTATTTGAATGCGCATGCTACGTCTACACCGCTGGGTGACAGGGCTGAGGCAAGGGCGATCGCGGAGACGTTTGGCGCTCATGCGAAGGATCTTTTGGTGAGTTCCACGAAGTCGATGACGGGGCACCTCCTAGGTGGGGCGGGCAGCCTTGAGGCTGGGATTACCGTGTTGGCATTGAGAGACCAGATCGCTCCGCCAACAACGAACATCGAAGATCTTGATGAGGTGTGTCAGTTTGGATTGGTCAGGGATCGAGCGATCAGTGCGCCGATGGAGTATGCGATGTCGAACTCGTTCGGCTTTGGTGGAACGAATGCTTCGCTGATCTTTCGGGTCCATCATCCTGATGTGTGAAACTATGCGCCGCCGCGACGAAGCTCTTTGGTCTTGAGGACGATGAGGTACTCGTAGAAGGCTTGGAGAGTAGCGTAAGTGAGGCCGGCAGCGCCATCGAGGATCGCGCCGCGAAGGAAGACCATGTAGAGCCACTTGATGAGAGGACGGCCGGGAAGGCGGTAGAAGATGGCCTTCTGGTGGAGGCGGCGGGTGTGGAAGTCTGGGTCGCGGAGGGCTGTGACGAGAGATGGATTTTGCAGGCCCTGGTTGCGGACGATCAACTCGGCCTCCATGGTTGAGTAGAGATTGTGCTTCTCGACCCAGCGAGCGATGCCTTTGGAGAATGGGAAGTGATCGAGCGGATAACTGAGTTCGGCGACGGGGCCGTCGATCTCGAGGATCTCGTTGATGGCGCGGGCGTAGCGGGCGCGTTCGGGTCGGACGAGGCGGATGTAGAAAGGCGAGATCTGGGCGTGCTGGAGCCAGGTGTTGAAGAGGAAGTCGCGGCGGCGTACACGAAATGCTGCGGTCTGGTCAGGGGCAGCAAGAGCGATCTGCTGCATCTCGCGGACAAGATCCGGGGTGGGGCGCTCGTCGGCGTCAGGGAGGAAGACCCAAGGGTGTTTGAAGGGGATAGTGGCGAGGGCGGCGTTACGGTGAGTGGCGTAGTCGTCGAAGGTGCGCGTGTGGACATGGGCGCCTGCTGCTTTGGCGATCTCTACCGTGTTGTCGGTGGAGTGTGAATCGAAGACGTGAATGTCGTCGGACCAGGAGACCGAAGAGAGGCAGTCGGGGAGATCGCGCTGCTCGTTGCGGGTGAGGATGAGAACGGAGATCATCTATCGGGTATGGTATCGCGACGATCTCCGGTTAGGACTAGAAGCGAATTACGAGCCCGGTAGTGAGGCTTTGTGGGTGACGGGTGACGCCTTGTTGAGAGATGCCGGCGGCGCTGTAGCTGTAGTCTGCGATGCGCCAGTCGAGATGGGGGAGGATGGTCGTATCGACGCCGCCTACCCAGCGGTAGTTTGCGCTAGTGGTGTCTTTGGCGCCGTTGTTGGTGCTGCTGTAGGAGGAGAATCCGCCGAGCACTTCGACGTAGGGTTTGAGCGGGAATAGCGGAAGCTGAAGGGCGACGCGTGGGCCGAAGAGACCGCTGTTGATGTTGTCGGAGAGATCTCCGCGGGCATCGACGGAGATCCTGATGGGACCGGCTTTGAAGAGTCCGTAGTAGAGGCCAAAGGTTCCGGCGGTGGTCCAGCCCTCGTTTGCGACCTCAGTCTTCTCGCCGCCTACTGTTCCGTAGATCGCGAGTTTTGCCTGCGCGTGGAGAATGGAAGAGAGAGCCGTGAATAGAGCGAAAGGGAGGAATATCTTTTTGCAGTCCATAATGTAACGGTAGCTGTAAGTCTTTATGCTGCACAAGTAACGGACTTTGGTCGATGTATGAGCAAGCTCGTCAGGAGTTGAGTTTAGGGAGGGAGTTCCGCTCCCCGCGACGCCGATGAAGTGGCCATGGAGGATGTTCGGATGCGGGGGAGCTGAGGAGTCGTCCCGTTCGCGCGCTGCGGCTCTGCCTCAAAAATACCGAGGCGGGGCAGCAGCCGATATCACATTTGCTCAGCCCTAGGCGGGATTGCTCACCAAAGAGCTTTGCTCGTGAGGAAGGAAGAAGTAGTTTGGGGTCTTGTCGGCGGGAGTCGCGATCCGGAAGGTACCGTGTTCGTAGATATACGCATCGTAGGCGAGCGAGGCGAAGAGTTCGAACGTGCGAGCGCTGGAGACTTCAACTACCCATATGGGACGGGAACGAGCGATCAATTCGAGCGCGCCGTTGATGCATGGGATCTCGTGCCCCTCGACATCGCACTTGATGAGCCGCGGGTTGAGAGTCGGAAAGAGGGTGTCGAGCCGCGTGACCTTAACGGGAATGTCGCCAGTATCAGAGAGGGTGGACTCGTAGATATTTGCGCCTCCGGCGGCGTACTGCGGCATGCTCATTGCGGCGTGGTCCTGGTCACGGTCCGAGGCGGCAAGGTTGTAGCAGGTGACGTTGGAGAGGTCGAGCGCGCGGACGTTCGAGGTGAGGTAAGAGAAGGTCTCGGGGACGGGTTCGAGCGAGTGAATCTGTCCGGTTGGGCCGACAAACTCCGAACAGAAACGGGTGTAGACACCGATGTTGGCGCCGATGTCGAATACAATATCACCGGCACGCAGGAGTGCTTTACAACCAAGGAGATCGGGCTCAGCGTTGAGATCGTAGTGCTTCAACTGATCCTGGTAGTGACGGGTACGAACTGGCTTCAGGACAGCATCGGGAAGGTACTTCAGTGCGATCTGCTTTAGAGGCATCTGCTGCTCCATGTAACGAGGGCCCATCCGGAAGCCTACAAACCAATTCCGTTGCGAGCAGTATAGCCCGCCGTAAGTATTTTTAGACCTTCACTTAAGTGGCAGAAACGATTCTGCGCCAGCCGGCTTCGTTGCTGACTGCTGGTATGATCGGCGGCGGTGGGGGGAAGGACCATGCCGAATTTGCCCTGTGAAGAAGGCGCGATCCGCAATATGGCCCAAGCACCGGCTCAAACGCGCAGAGGGAAGTGGGTTCTCGCCGCTACGATCCTTGGGTCGAGCATGGTGTTTATCGATGGGACTGCGGTGAACGTCGCGCTGTCGGCGTTGCAACGTGCTCTGAATGCTACGGTGACTGATGTGCAGTGGGTGGTGGAGGCCTATGCGCTGTTTTTGGCGGCACTCCTGCTCGTAGGCGGATCGCTGGGTGATCTTTATGGGCGCCGGAAGATTTTTATCATTGGGGTGGCGATATTTGCAGCGGCTTCGGCGTGGTGTGGATTTGCTTCTGACATCCGTGCGTTGATTGTGGCTCGTGGTCTGCAGGGAGTGGGTGGGGCATTGCTCGTGCCGGGAAGCCTGGCGTTGATCAGTTCATCGTTCTGCGAAGAGGAGCGCGGGCGAGCCATAGGGACCTGGTCTGGGTTTACGGCGATAACGATGGCTGTGGGGCCGGTGCTGGGCGGGTGGTTGATCGATCGTCTTTCGTGGCGATGGGCGTTCTTTATCAACCTACCGCTGGCTGGTCTGGTGGTGTTGATTTCCTTGGCGAGGGTGCCGGAGAGCCGCGACGGGAAGATGGTTCAGAGGCTGGATGGTTGGGGCGCGGTGCTGGCTACCGTGGGACTGTGCGGGGTTATATTTGGCCTTATCGAGGCTGGGCGGGGTGGGGAGCGGGCGCTCGTTGCTGGTGTAGTTGGCGTGGTGGCGCTTGGGTTGTTCTTTGTGGTGGAGTCGCGATCTGAGGCGCCGATGTTGCCGCTGGGTCTGTTTCGCTCGCGGACGTTCAGCGGTGCGAATCTGATGACTTTGTTTTTGTATGGTGCGCTGAGTGGGGTGCTGTTCTTTTTGCCGTTGAATCTTATCCAGGTTCAGCACTACTCGGCTACGGAGGCTGGTGGGGCTTTGCTCCCGCTTATTTTGCTGGTCTTCATATTGTCGCGGTGGTCGGGTGGGTTGGTTGCGAAGTATGGTGCCAGGCTGCCGCTTATTGTGGGCCCGTTGATTGCTGGGGTGGGGTTTGGCTTGCTTGGCCGGGGTGGGGTGGGCGGATCTTACTGGGTGACGGTGTTTCCGGCTGTGATTGTGCTGGGGCTGGGGATGGCGGTCAGTGTTGCGCCGCTGACGACTACGGTGATGAATTCGATCGATCAGAGCCGGGCGGGTGTGGCGTCGGGGATCAATAATGCGGTGTCGCGCGTGGCAGGATTGCTGGCGATTGCGGCGATGGGGCTGGTGTTTTCGACTGTCTTTTATGGGCGGCTGGAGCGGGGGCTGGACGGGTTGGGTCTGCCTGCGGCGGAGCGGCAGGGGGTTGAGGCTCAGAGGGCGAAGCTGGCGGCTGCGCGGAGCGAGGATGTGCGGGTGCAGCGGCTGATCGGCGAGTCGTTTGTTGGGGCTTATGGGGTGGTGTTGTGGATTGCGGTGGGACTTTCGGTGGCAAGTTCGTTGAGTGCGGCGGCATTGATTGAATCGAAGGCGAAGCCGCAGCGAGTTAGCTGAGCTTTTTTGTGTGCGGCATCCGGTGTGGAGAAATTACTTGGCGGGGCGGAAGGCCAGGACGGCGTTGAGGCCTCCGAAGGCGAGGGAGTTTGAGAGCGCGAGTCGGGGGGTAATGTCGCGGGGGGAGCCCAGGATGATGTCCAATTTGATGGCGGGGTCGATTTCGGTGACGCCGGCGTTGGCTGGGAGGCGACCCCCTGCCAGGGCGAGGATGGTGGCCAGGGCTTCGAGGGCGCCGCTGGCTCCGATGGAGTGGCCGTGGAGGGCTTTGGTGGAGCTGACGGGGATCTTGGCGGCATTGGGACCGAAGACTTGATAGATGGCGCCGGATTCGGTCGTGTCGTTGACCTGGGTGCCGGTGCCGTGGGCGCTGATGTAGCCGACCTCGTTGGGGGAGGCGCTGGCGTCGCGGAGTGCGTTGCGCATGGCGGCGGCAGCGCCGTCGGGGTGAGGCTGGGTGACGTGACTGGCGTCGGCGGAGGAGCCTGTGCCGACGATCTCGGCGTAGATGTGGGCGTTGCGCGCGCGGGCGGAGTCGAGGGTTTCGAGGGTGAACATGGCGGCGCCTTCGCCGAGCGTCATGCCGTCGCGGTCGGCAGAGAAGGGGCGGCATTGGGTGGGGGAGACGACGCGCATGGAGTCCCAGGCGCGGAGGAAGCCGAAGGTGAGGGGGGCTTCGTGGCCTCCGGCGATGGCGGCGTCGATCATTCCGGCGCGGATCATCTGGAAGGCGTGGCCGATGGCGTGGGCTCCGGAGGCGCAGGCAGTGGAGATGTTGAAGGAGGGGCCGGTGATCTTCTGGTCGATGGATATGTTGCTGGCGCCGGCTGAGGCCATGGTGCGGACGACGGTGAGGGGATGGACGCGGGCATCGCGGGTATAGAGCTTGTTGGTCTCAGTCTCTTCGGCCTGGCGGCCACCGCAGGCGCAGCCGACGACGATGGCGATCTTGTCCGGCGCGTAGTGGTTGGTTAGCTGGGACTCCGCGGCGGCCTGGCGGGCGGCCACGACGGCAAAGTGCACGGTGCGGTCGGTGGCGGTGATGACGCCTGAGTCAAGGTGCTGGCTGGCGTCAAAGTTTTTGACGGCGGCGGTCCGGGTGAAGCGGAGGCCCTGGGTCTTGTCATGAGCTTCGCGGGGCGGGGCTTCGGGGTAGGGGGGGAAGGGGGCGATGCCGGTCGACCCGGCGAAGAGGGAGGTGCGGAACTCTGCGACGGTGTTGCCAATTGGGGTGATACATCCGAGGCCGGTGACTACGACACGATTCACTTCTTCTCCCTGGTAGTGCTCTGGTGATTGTAGATTCTCTCGGAGGACAAGCTTACCCCCTCCCCCCTCCCCTCGGGGTATTTTGTGGGTAAGTTATTTATTTTGATGAGTTTGCGGGTGGCGTATGTCTGTAAAATATTGTATTGAAAGGGGTTGCTTGCAAAATATTCAATCTAAATGGGTTAGAGCTGCCAGAATAAGTAAGGCCCCTGTTAGTGGCAGGGGCCTTTCGGGTGTCTTATTTCATTATAGCTGGGTGGGTGAAACTCATACGCCACGCGAGTCTGTTGGATTGGCGCGGGGTTTGGGTGGTTTGGGGCTTGACAGGTTTGGTGAATGGTCAGAGCTAAGGCAAGGGCAACAACAGGTTCCCTTCGGAATGACAACAAGAAAGGCAACCGCAAGAGAGGCAACCGCACGGCAACCGCAGATCCCCTTCGGGGATGACAACCAGAACTGCAACGGCAACAACAAGGGCAACGGCAACAGCAAGGGCAACAACAACAGCAGCGGCAACGGCGACGGCAATAGCAACAGTGATAAGGATTCAGTTGGTTGTTTGGAGGGTGTTGGCGTTGCTTTGGTAGTCGCAGATGAGGAGCGTCAGATCGTCGTTTCGGGCGCTGGAGGACCATTGTTCGAGGGAGGAGATGATCCTGTCGGCTGAATCTTCGGCGCTGAGATGGGCGGCGTCTTTGAGGAGGGTGTGGAGACGGGTCGATCCGAACTCTTCGCCCTGGGGGTTGGTGGCTTCGAGGATGCCGTCGGTGTAAAGGAGGAGCCGGTCGCCGGGTTGAAGTGCGTACTCGGCTGTGGTGTACGTCGCGAAGGAGAAAGCTGCGAGCATGAGGCCATTTTCGGTAAGTTCGATGACGTCTCCGGCGCGGAACAACATCATGGGTGGATGAGCGGCGGCGGAGTAGCGCAGGGTGGAGGACGCGGCGTCGAGGTAGACATAGGCGGCGGTGACGAACTGATCCTGCGTGTTGCCGCAGAGGACGGAGTTCATTCCCGAGAGGAGCAGGGCGGGATCGGCGGCGTTGGTTCGCTGGGAGGTAGCGGCGAGTTTGACCATGGAGGCGATGAGAGCAGCGGGGACGCCGTGGCCGGAGACATCGGCGATGAGGAGGCCTGCTTCAGTTTCATTGGCGATGAGGAAGTCGTAGAAGTCTCCGGCTACGGCGGTCATGGGGACGTACCGGGCGACGACGTGGAAGTGGGCGGATTGTGGATAAGCGGACGGGAGGATCGAGGTCTGGATGCGGCGTGCAATCTCCAGTTCTTTTTGCAGGTCGTTGAACTGTTGGTCGCGATGGAGGCTGCGTTTTGCGGCGACGTAGCCAAGAGCAGCGAGGAAGAAGGCAAAACCGATGGGCTCTTTTTGCGGGAAACGTCCGAAGACTCCGGCGATATTGTCGTAGAGCGCAAATGCAACGAAGACCATGATGCCTACCCTGACGATGGTGAAGTCTTTGTCGACTTGCTTGCGTCGGATCGATTCAATGGTCAGGGCGGCGAGCATGATGATTACGATCGCATTATTGATGTAGACGAAGACCAGCGAGTTACCTAACCAGAGGTTTCCAATGCTGATGCAGAGAAACGGAAGCGTAAGGGCGATAGCGATTTTGCGTCCGCTCGGACCCAGGAATCCTGCCTCTGCGAAGTAAAAGAAGGCAGGGATGGGGACTAGATAATTGGCAACGTTCGGCAGCCGGTAGAAGAAGGCTTCGTGTGGCATGAGCAGACGAAAAAATCCCGCATTGAGCCATAAGCGCGTTCCATAAAAGATTGCGAAGACGGCGAGCCAGAAGAGTACTGCGTCAAATTTACGACTGAGGAAGGCGAATGCCATAGAGACGAGGCCGACGGAGGTGAAGGCTGCGCCGAGGAAGAGGTAGAGTTCGTCGTGTTGAAAGGTCCGTAGGACCTGACCGGCGGTTATTTGGGGGTCGCCTACGTACATACGAGCGAATGATACACGGGTGGGCGGGGCGGCCGGCATTCGAGTATTGATGAGGTTGAAGAAGGTGGAAACAGCAGATCCCCTGCGGGGATGACAACAAGAAAGACAGAGGCAACTGTAACTGCAAAAGCGAAAATGCGGGGGTCTCTCCGCTGCGTCGCGCGATGAGACTTGCGTGACTTCGGTCGAGATGACGAGCTTTTTTAGGCTCAGGTGAGGAATTTGCTAGTGGGTGGTGATGGTGGATGGGGTTGTGGCGGTGAGCTTTGTTACGCCTTCGACCATGTCGCCTACGGTGCGGAGGGTACTGAGGGCTTCGTCGGGAATCTCGATGTTGAAGGCTTCCTCGACCTCGAAGGAGATGTTGATCTTGTCGAGGGAGTCGATGTTGAGTTCGTCGAAGGTGCTGGCCAGGGAGATGGTGTCCGCAGGAATGCTCTTTGATTTGGCGATGATGTCGATGCAGCGTGTGGCGATGTCGTTCATGTTGCTCCGGCGTCCTGGGATAGCCCCAACTTACAGGGATGCGAGGGCCGCTGTAAAGGTTATGGGCGCCACCCTGATTAACTTTAGCTTGTCAGCAGGTGTAATCCGGCTGCAAGCGGTTCGTCAATACACCAAAAGAGCAAGGTCGGTAGCCGATGTGGATATGGAGGAGATATTCGAGGAGAAGAGGGCGGCGCTGGAAGGCGGTGAGGGTGAGGGCGCGGAGGTGGGGGAAGCGGTCCATGAGGAGCAGGCTGCGGGACATGATGCGGGAAGGGCGCTGGATGCGGCGGTGGGCGCATTGATAGAGGGCGAGGTTTTCGGTGTGGAGAGAGTTGGCGAGCGCGATGGCTTGATGGAAGCAGAGGCCGAGGCCGGAGCCGGTGATGGCGTCGACTGATCCGGAGGCGTCGCCGATGAGGGCGATGTTGTTTGTTGTGACGCGGGGGAGAGTGCGGCCTAGTGTGATGGATCCACGAGCGGAGCCGCTGAGTGTTGCAGAGGCTAGCTGGCGTTGAAGAGCGGGGAAGTGGGTGAGGGCGTGGTCGACAGTGGGGAATTTTTTGTTGGAGACAAAGGCGACGCAGACCTCGTTGGCGGAGGTTGGGGTGACGTAGGCCTGGCCGTGATCGCTCCAATAGACTTCGACGTAGTTGGTCCAGGGGGCGATGGCGTAGTGCTGGCGGAGACCGATGCGGCGGGAGTGGATGGTGGCCTTGGAGAGGCCGGCCCAGGCGGCGATGCGGGATTGGTGGCCGTCGGCGCCGATGAGGTAGCGGGTGCGGAGGGTTTGGCGATTGGTGCGGATGAGATGGCCGGTGGAGGTGGGCTCGATGCTTTGGACGGAGTTCTGCCAGTGGAAGCGGACGCCGAGAGCGAGGGCGCGGTCGAGCAGAAGCTGGTGGAGGACGATGCGGCGGATGCCTCGGCCGGGGCTTGCTGGGAAGCTGGCTTCGGCGGAGGTGGTCGCCTGTTGGTTGAGGAAGCGGATGCCGCGGAGGAGATGGTTTTCGACTTTGCGGAGATCGATGTTGAGGTTGAAGCCGAGGTGGGCTAGAGAGCGCATGGCGTCGGGCATGAGACCTTCGCCGCAGGCCTTGTCGATGGGGGGCTGCATGGCGTCGACGACTTCGACGTGGAGGCCTTTGTTTGCAGAGGCGATGGCGGCAGCGAGGCCGGCCGGGCCTGCGCCAACGATGAGGACATCAGGTTGCGTTGTGAAGCTGCTCAATGGCATGGAAAAGCGGAGTCCTCTGAAGATAGGACGTCGCTGGGATGAAGAGGACGCTGGGTTTACAAGCAAATGACGAAATCGGGACGAGAGAGTGACGGAAGGTGTTTGGTTGCAGTGTGCCTTGAGTTGCGGCGTAGAAAGGAAGACGGCTGAATCCTGGGTGGATTCAGCCGTGGGTTTTGAAGGTGAGGCTCTGGCTGGCTGCTACCACTGCAGAAGAACGAGTTCGGAACAGAAGGCCGGGCCCATGGCAGCGAGGATGCTGTAGGTGCCGGGCTTGCCGGGGGCGTTGACGAGGACGTCTTCGAGGACGGCGAGGACGGAGGCGGCGGAGAGATTGCCAACCTCGCGGAGGCTGCGCCAGGAGGCCTCGAGGGCGTTTTCCGGGAGGCTGAGGGTGTTTTCCATCGCTTCGAGGACCTTGGGGCCGCCGGAGTGGAAGATGTAGCTCGAAATGTCGCCGAGGGACAGGCCGTTGTCGGTGAGGAAGGACTCGACGTTGCCACGAAGATGCTCGTTGACGACCTTGGGGACGTCGGGGGAGAGGACGATTTTGAAGCCCATGTCACCGATGTCCCAGCCCATGATGTGCTCGGTGTGTCGGTAGAAGGTGGAGCGGGTGTCGAGGATCCTGGGGCCGGAGATGCAGGTGGCGCAGGTGCGCTTGGCGAGGGCGGTTTCGGAGCCTGCGATGACGACGGCGGCGGCGCCGTCGCCGAAGAGGCCGCAGGAGATGAGGTTGGCGATGGACTGGTCGTTGTCCTGCCAGGTGAGGGAGCAGAGCTCGACGGAGAGGAGCAGCGCGTACTGGTTGGGGAAGGCGCGGACGTAGTCGGAGGCGCGGGAGATGCCGGCGGCACCGGCGACGCAGCCAAGGCCGAAGATGGGCGTGCGCTTGATGCTGGTGGGGAAGGGCATCCGGTTGATGAGGCGCGCGTCGATGGTGGGGCTGGCGATGCCGGTGACCGAGGCGAAGAAGATGGCGGAGATGTCGGCCGGGGTGAGGCCTACGCGGGCGAGGGCGGTGTCGATGGCCTTTTCGCCGAGCTCGACGGCGGCTACGATCCAGGCGTCGTTGGTTGGGCCGAAGCCGGAGAGATTCTCATAGACGTCGAGGGGGAAGACGAGATTGCGGAAGTCGACCCCGCAGTTGACGAAGAGCCGGTTGATGAGGCGAGGCTCTTCCATGCGGTCTTGCCAGCGCGCCGTAAGTGCTTCTGAGATTTGTGCCTGGGAGTAGCGATGAGGTGGATAGGCGGTGCCGACGGATGCAATACGCATGCTGATGAGAACCCTTTGTGATGACTTTCTGAATTGAACTGCATTGGTAATGGTGCTCGTTTAAAGTTGCACGCCTGGGATGGTTTCTGGAAGCGTGGGATTGGTGCGATTGGTTAAAGGTACACGTTGAGGGTGATTCAGTGTTGAATTTCGACAAACGGAGTGCGCGGCGGCTAGTGAAGTCGGGCTATCTGGCGCCGGTAGAGGGTGTTGTTGGAGAACTCCTGGAAAAGGCCCATGGGGATCTTTGCCGGATTGGGTGCGGCCATCGCGAAGCTCTCCGACTGCCAGCATGAGTCGGGCGAAGGAGAAAGCCTGTCATTTTGACAGATTCACCACGCAATGACTGCCGCCAGGTCTTCGGTCTTCTTTCTAAGTTGTTGATATAACAAAAATTTATTGGTAAGGCCAGCCGATCGGAGGGGCCGGTCAGCGAACCCAATGGGTCCGTCAGAGTACGTCGATTTGACTGTGGCTGGATCGTCCGGTGGGCGCCGCTTCGTCAGGCCTTGAGTGCTAGCGCTTCCTTTTTCTGTTTTTCTTCCAGATACCAGGCGACGGTCTTCTTCAGGCCTTCGTGGAAGTGGGCCCTGGGTTGGTAGGAGAGCTCCTGGGTGGCGCGGGTTATGTCGGCGAGGGAGTGTTGAATGTCGCCTGCTCTTGGAGGGCCGTAGAGCGGCTTGGCTGTGAAGCCGAGCTGGCCGGCGATGGCGGCGTAGACCTCGTTGAGTGTGTGGCTTTTTCCGGTGCCGACGTTGAAGACACGGCCAGTGGCTACTTCGCTGGGCGCGAGGCAGGCGAGGAGATTGGCGCTGACGGCGTTGTCGATGTAGTTGAAGTCTCGGCTGGTGACGCCGTCGCCGAAGATGGTGGGGGTGATTCCTTCCATCATCTTGAAGGTGAACTGAGCGATGACGCCGGAGTAAGGCGAGTCGGCTGCCTGACGCGGGCCGAAGATGTTGAAGTAGCGCAGGCATACACCTTCGAGGCCGTAGGCGCGATAGAAGGACTGGATGTAGTACTCGCAGGTGAGCTTCTGGACGGCATAGGGTGAGAGCGGCCGGGGGAGCATGTCTTCCTGCTTGGGCTGGGTGGGCTGATCTCCGTAGGCCGACGATGAGGCCGCGTAGACGATGCGGCGAACCTTGGCATCGCGCGCTGCGATGAGGAGGTTCAGGGTGCCGTTGATGTTGGACTCGTGCGAGGTGAGGGGGTCCTTGACCGAGCGCGGGACCGAGGCGAGGGCGCCCTGATGGAGGATGTAGTCGATGCCTTCGCAGGCGGATTTCATTCCGGCAACATCCTGAAGGTCCATCTCCTGAAAGTCGATGGAGCGGCGGATGTCGGCGAGATTGTCGAGATCTCCTGTGGAGAGATTGTCGATGCCGCGTACGTCGTGGCCCTGTTCGACGAGTGCATGGGCCAGTGACGAGCCGATAAAGCCTGCGATTCCGGTGATGAGGTAACGAGCCATCTTTCCTCCGCCCAGACGTACCGTGCTGGGATGTTCAAAAGTGTGTCGCGCCTGGGAGCTTCTCTTATTATCAGGGATCGCAGGATGAAAGTGAGTGCAGGTCGCGGATTGGACACGTTATTTAACTTTGGCGACCGGGAAGATTCAAGTCAATGCGACTTTTGTGCGACGCGGATGACGGAAGAGGGCTGATGGTTCGCAGGGAGATGGAATAGAAAGAGAGTAGCGTCTTCTTGAAGCCTCTTTTCCAAAGGGAATGCCGTATTGTTTCACGCGGTTTGAGTGCCGAAGAGGATGGAGTTGGCAGACAGAATAATTTCTCGGGAATTCGATCGTTTTTGTCGAGTTTCGGAAGATGGAAGCACAGAAGGGTGGATGCGATAATCGAGACTATGTCGACATTGAGTCAGGTTGCTTTACCGAAGATTGCACAGGTGCGCATGACGCGTCTGGAGAACCGTACCGCGAAGATCGGAGTGATCGGCCTTGGGTACGTGGGGTTGCCGTTGTCTCTGCTTCTGTCTGAAGCGGGTTTCAAGGTGACGGGATTTGATATTGACACTAAAAAGGTTACAGATCTTGAAGCTGGGCGGTCTTATATCTTTCGCATTCCCGCGGAGGAGATTCAGAGCGCACGCGCGCAGGGTTTCAAGGCCACGGCGGACTTTGCCGGGCTTTCGGATCAGGACGCCATCATCATGTGCGTGCCGACGCCGCTGACGGAGCATCGTGAGCCGGACCTGAGCTACGTGGAGAATACGGCGAAGGCGGCCGCTCCATGGCTGCAGGAGGGGCAGCTGGTGGTGCTCGAGAGCACGACGTATCCGGGTACAACGGAGGATCTGATGATCCCGATCCTCGAGGCGGAGAACCGCAACGGACTGAAGGTGCAGAGCAAAGGGACTGCCGCTGAGCAGGGAGTGTTTTATGTGGCGTTCTCGCCGGAACGCGAGGACCCGGGCAATACAACGGTGGCGCGGCGTGACATTCCGAAGGTTGTGGGCGGTCATGAAGAGATTGCGACGGAACTCGCGGCGGTGATGTATGAGGGCATCTTTACTCGCTCGGTGCGGGTCTCGTCGACGCGCGCGGCTGAGATGACGAAGCTGCTTGAGAATATCTATCGCTGCGTGAATATTGCGCTGGTGAATGAGCTAAAGGTGCTGGCTCTGAAGATGGGGATGGATATCTGGGAGGTGATCGATGCTGCGGCGACGAAGCCGTTCGGGTTTCATCCGTTCTATCCCGGGCCAGGGCTGGGTGGCCACTGCATTCCGATTGACCCGTTCTATTTGAGCTGGAAGGCGAAGGAGTACGACTTCAATACGCGCTTCATCGAACTGGCGGGCGAGGTGAATGAGGCGATGCCTGCGCATGTGGTGCAGTACGTCGCGAAAGGATTGAACCAGAATAAGAAGGCTGTGAATGGGGCGCGGATTCTGATGCTGGGGATGGCGTACAAGAAGGACATCGATGACCTGCGGGAGTCGCCTTCGCTGACTGTGATTGAGTTGTTGCGTGAGCAGGGGGCGGAGGTGCAGTACAACGATCCTTACTTCCCGACAGTAGGCAGGGGGCGCCACTACAACCTGAATATGACGTGTACGCCGCTCGATGACCTGGGGCAGTATGACTGCGTGTTGATCATGACGGACCATACGGATTACGACTACAAGGATATTGTGAGCAAGTCGCGGCTGGTGGTGGACTCGCGGAATGCGACGAAGGGGATCAAGTCGGAGAAGATCGTTCGTTGCTAGGGGAGGCCGTCGCTCGGGATCGAGATCGATTGCTTTTCGGGATAGCCGTCGCTTCGATAGCTAACTAGAGGGGAAAAAAAGGCCGGCCGCGTGGAGTGACGCGACCGGCTTTTCTTTGTTTTGTTGGTTTATGGTTCCATGGCGCCGATGGCTGGCGGGTTGGCTCTGGTATTTCCGTTGTAGTCGGTGGTGATGCCGGAGATCGCGATACCGGAGTTGATCGCCGCGCTGGAGGAGGTGATGTTGGGGTTGATCGCGTTAATGTTGGACTCTCCCACCAGATCGGGATCGCCGCAGGTGTAGATCTTCTCATAGCTGCCGCCAACGGAGACGTCCGGGCATCCCGTATTCATCGTGCTCCACAGGTTGTGATCGATCACCGATCCGGCATTAGCGAAGATATTTCCGGCACCAAGGTAGATGCCAGATGCGAGCCTGTTGTCGTCACCGGGATCGGGATAGCCTTTGCTGATGTTGTTTCTGAAGATAAATGTCGCGCCGCTGGCCGCGCAGTTGGGAGCCAGAGGAGCACATTCAACGTCGTACATCGTGGTGCCGTATCCGACCGAGGTGTTGTTCTCGAGCGTGATGACGGTGTTGTTGTTCAGCTGGAAGGCCCAGTGATTGCCGGCGGCGCGGCAGGTGTCGCCGTTGTCCAGAGCCCAGCCCGAGGGGTTATTAGGGAAGTTCGACGCAGTGGCCAGCACGCGGCAGTTGCTGATGGAGACGTTATTGATTGCAGACGAGGCGGATCCTGCTCCGAGTTTGAAGGTTTGACCGGCGTTGCCCTCTGACCAGGAGGTGGAGATATGGATCGCCGGGGAAGTCTTGATGTCGTCACTGAGATGGAGCGAGTCGAATCCGTCCTGCGTGTTCCAGCGGAAGAAGCTGTGATCCACATTCAGGGTCATGTTGCCGGCAGCGACCTGGACGAAGCCGTCGCCGTAGCCTCCAGATTCCTGTCCGTAGCAGTAGTTGAAGGCGTTCTGCGTATCGGGCTTGGTCATGTCGTAGGGCTTGACCGCGACACAGCCATTCCAGTCAATCATTACGTGGGAGAGATTCATGGTTCCCACGGTCTCGCAGGATGTGCCGCAGCCCCCGCCGTCTCCATTCCAGCCCGCCTCTCCGTTGCCGATCACATAGACATCGGTTGCGCTAAAGATATCGCTGCTGGTTTTGTTGAGATGGCTTCCCAGAATGCCGCTTCCTGCTACACCGACGACGGCGACATCCTGCAGGGTCAGATTGGAGGGGCCTTGCTCGGTCAGGTAGTTAAGAATAATACCGCCATACTTCACATAGTTTTTGGCGTCAGAGCATTGGCCTGGACCTTCGATGACGGTGCAGGTGTCGGGCTGGGTTATCTCGATGCAGGAGATATCCACGTAGTTGGTTCCCCGGGTATCGAGAACCGCGAAGGCATTATCGATTCCGCTAAGCACGGTGGGATTGACCAGATGGGTGTGAGCTGAGTCGTGGCAGTTGCCCGCATTCTGCCCGAGAATCCGGGTGTGCTGGCTGGCAGTGCCAGAGGGAGGGGCTGGGAGAATGCAGCCAGTCGCGTTATTCGCACCCGTAGCGCAGAGTGAGATCTGTGCGCTCCAGTCTGTACCTACACCACTGTTCTTCTCACCCATGAAATAGGTATCTGAGGTTCCAGAAGTGTTGACGAACTGGATCGTGTCACCGCTCGCGAAGCTGGTCCAATTGCCCGAGGAGTTCAGCATCTGGTAAGGATGGTTGAAGGCACACGCCTGACCTGAACCGGAGCCGGGATACGGTGCGTTGGTCTTGCCAGTGCACTGCGTGTTGGTCCCGCCGTCGGGGCGGATGTACCACGTTGTACCCGGGCCAGGCGGCGGCTGCGCTGCACTCAGCTTGATCGATACCGAGACTGACTTAGTCTGGACGGGATTGCCGTTGTCGCTTACGGTTGCGGTGAAGCTTGTCGTACCGGTTACCGAGGGCGTACCGGAGATCACGCCGGTGGTTGCCGCAAGAGTGAGTCCGGCGGGCAGACTGCCGATACTGATCGACCAGGTGTAGGCAGGTGTTCCTCCACTTGCCTGCAGAGCGGCTGAATAGGTCGAGCCATCGGTGCCTGAGGGCAGAGAGGATGAGGTGATCGTGAGCGCGGGAACCGTAACGACCAGTGGTATTGTGGCGGACGAGGTCTTGGCTGGGCTCTGACTATCGGTGACAGTAACGGCGACAGAGAAGTTGCCGGTTGCGGTTGGGGTTCCTGAGATGACGCCGTTGCCGCCGAGGCTGAGTCCTGTGGGGAGCCCGGTGACCGACCAGGTGTAGGGGGAGGTTCCCCCGGTAGCGCTCAGCGTGGCGCTGTAGGACTGGTTGGAGGTGGCTCCTGCGATTGTGGCGGTGGTGATGGTGAGAGGCGCGATGGCCGCAGTAACCGAGAGTGGGAGATTGGCCGATGCGGTCTTGGCCGGGCTCTGACTATCGGTGACATTAACGGCGACAGAGAAGTTGCCGGTTGCGGTTGGGGTTCCTGAGATGACGCCGTTGCCGCCGAGGCTGAGTCCTGTGGGGAGCCCGGTGACCGACCAGGTGTAGGGTGCGGTTCCTCCGGTAGCGCTCAGCGTGGCGCTGTAGGACTGGTTGGAGGTGGCTCCTGCGATTGCGGT
>NZ_JACHEB010000007.1:0-179262 GCF_014201335.1 Tunturiibacter gelidiferens | reverse complement strand
TGCGGTGGTGGTGATGGTGAGAGGCGCGATGGCCGCGGTAACCGAGAGTGGTATTGTGGCCGATGCGGTCTTGGCTGGGCTCTGACTATCGGTGACAGTAACGGCGAGGGAGAAGTTGCCGGTTGCGGTTGGGGATCCCGAGATGACGCCGTTGCTGCCGATACTTAGGCCTGTGGGTAAGCCGGAGACGGACCAGATGTAGGGGGCGGTTCCTCCGGTGGCGCTGAGCATGATGCTGTAGGGCTGGTTGGCGGTGGCTCCTGCGATTGCGGTGGTGGTGATGGTGAGAGGCGCGATGGCCGCGGTAACCGAGAGTGGTATTGTGGCCGATGCGGTCTTGGCTGGGCTCTGACTATCGGTGACGGTGACGGCGAGGGAGAAGTTGCCGGTTGCGGTTGGGGATCCCGAGATGACGCCGTTGCTGCCGATACTAAGGCCTGCGGGTAAGCCGGAGACGGACCAGATGTAGGGGGCGGTTCCTCCGGTGGCGCTGAGCGTGATGCTGTAGGGCTGGTTGGAGGTGGCTCCTGCGACTGCGGTGGTGGTGATGGTGAGAGGCGCGATGGCCGCGGTAACCGAGAGAGGGAAGCTGGCTGACGCGGTCTTGGCTGGGCTCTGACTATCGGTGACGGTGACGGCGAGGGAGAAGTTGCCAGTTGCGGTGGGGGTTCCCGAGATGACGCCGTTGCTGCCGATACTTAGGCCTGCGGGTAAGCCAGAGACGGTCCAGATGTAGGGGGCGGTTCCTCCAGTTGCACTGAGTGTGGCGCTGTAGGGCTTGCTGGAAGTTGCGCCCGCGACTGAGGTGGAGGTGATGGTGAGAGGCGCGATTGCCGCAGTTACCGAGAGCGGGAGGCTGACCGACGCGGTCTTGGCAGGGCTCTGGCTATCGGTGACGGTGACGGCGAGAGAGAAGGTGCCAGTTGCGGTTGGGGTTCCTGAGATGACGCCATTACCTCCGAGGCTGAGTCCGGCGGGCAGCCCGGAGACGGACCAGATGTAAGGCGCAGTTCCGCCGGTAGCGCTGAGCGTGATGCCGTAGGGCTGGTTGGAAGTTCCGCCTGCGACTGCGGTGGAGGTGATGACGAGAGGCGCGATAGCCCTAGTTACCGAGAGTGGAAGGTTGGCCGATGCGGTCTTGGCAGGGCTCTGGCTATCGGTGACGGTAACAACAAGGGAGAAGTTACCACTTGTTGTGGGGGTCCCTGAGATGACGCCGTTACTTCCGAAGTTGAGCCCTGTTGGCAGCCCGGAGACGGACCAGGTGAAAGGAGCGGTTCCGCCGTTGGCGCTGAGTGTAGCGCCGTAGGGCTGGTTGGAGATGGCGCCCGCGACTGCGGTGGAGGTGATGGTGAGAGGCGCGATGGCCGTGGTCACCGAGAGGGGGAGCATGGCCGATGCGGTCTTGGCGGGGCTCTGGTTGTCGGTGACGGTAACGGTGAGGGAGAAGTTGCCGGTGGCGGTAGGGGTCCCTGAGATAACGCCGTTGCCGCTAATACTGAGCCCTGCGGGCAGCCCAGAGACGGACCAGGTGTAGGGGCCGTTCCCTCCGCTCGCGTTGAGTGCGGCGCTGTAAGGCCTGTTGGAGGTTCCGGGTGCGACTGCGGTGGAGGTGATGGTGAGAGGTGCGATGGTCGCGCTTACCGAGAGTGGGAGGATTGCCGATGCGGTCTTGGCAGGGTTCTGACTGTCGGTGACGGTGATGGCGAGGGAGAAGTTGCCGGTTGCGGTTGGGGTTCCCGAGATGACGCCGTTGCTGCTGACGCTGAGTCCTGCGGGCAGTCCGGAGATGGACCAAGCGTAGGGAGCGGTTCCTCCGGTGGCGTTGAGTGAGGCGGTGTAGGCCGATCCATCTGTACCGGAAGGCAACTTGACGGAGCTGATCGTTAGGAATGAGGGCGCGATTGACAAGGGTAGCGCAATGGAGTCAGTCTGCGCGGGAGTGGAGGAATCTGAAACCGTGAAGGTTACAGAAGTGGTGCCGCTCGAGATTGGATCTCCGGAGATGACACCGTTGCTTCCGAGAGTAAGGCCCACGGGTAACGCGCTTGATGACCAGGCGTACGGCGCTGTACCTCCGCTTACCTGCAGCGAACCAGAGTACATCGAGCCAACTGCACCGGCAGGGAGTGAAGGTGTGATTTGTAACAGCGTGGGTGCGATCGGAGGGGGAGGCGTCGAGACAGGAGGTGGAACGGTCAAACCGAATTGCATTGCTGTTGTTTGCGCTGGGGAACCAGAGTCGGTCACGGTGATAGTGAATGAAAAAACTCCGTTCGAAGTCGGTGCACCGGAGATAACTCCTGTCGTCGAGGACAGGCTAAGTCCAGAGGGTAACTGTCCTCCAGTGATAGTCCAGTTATATGCGGGAGTGCCTCCGCTGGCGATCAATGCCGCACTGTAAGGGGTGCCCAGCGTTGGCTGGGGCAGAGATGTCGTAACGAGCGACAGCGGAGAGGCAGAAGCACCGTTCGCGGGCGTCATGATTACGACGGGCACAGCAGGTGACGAAGCTTTCGTAGCGGTGTTCTGAACTTGCAACTGAACGGTAGAAGGTGTTGCGACGATGCTGTTTGCGAGGGGACTCGAGAGAGTGTTTGAGTCAACGAGGGACGTTGAGATCGCAGTTCCATTCCAAAGAATGACGCTGTCGGCCGTGAAATTTGTTCCCGAAACCTTGATGGTCAGATTCTTTGAACCTGCGGCGATCGTTTGGGGTACAACCTTGTTGATATCGGGCGTGACCTGTACCTGGACCAAACCGGCCCCACAGCCGAGGCAAAGATGAAGGAGCGCGAAGCTTACGGTCGCCGCAATCGCCTGAAAAAGTTTCGCCAATTCGCACCTCGATTACTTCAAGACTTATCGACACCGGAGCGACTTAGAGTTTGTGAGATTTCTCAAAAGTCGTCGCATCAGCTGAAACTACAGTGAGAAAGTGGTTACTACAGTTCCCCGATAGGGGATTCTGAGGTGCCACTTCCGTGTGATTAAGGCAAAATTGTCTCGGCTTTGGCGCATGAAAGCACCTATGCAGAGAGAGGAGCAATGTGGCAGGCGAACAGAGGTACTACTTTGGATCGGAGACAAACCGAAGTAACTCGACAAGTATCGAGGTCCCGTCTCTTTCTGGGCATCCCACGGAAGTAGTATGAAAAATAGAGGTAGTCTGAAGGGGTGTGGCTTTTTCGGACACGGACGATCCGGCCAGAAGAGTGTGGTTTGTTCGTATTGAGTTACTTATTTATGGATTCCGAGAAATAAGCTCGGGATAGCCCGGAGGGTTACGCAGACACTCGAAGCCTGCGACTCCGAGACACGCAAAGAAGTATGGGCCAGAACCGAATCATGGATGGTTGTGACGGGCCACGAACGTAGGAACTGAAGCTTGGCACTTTAATTTTCCCTGAAATATGCAGACGTCAAGTGGGTATCTCATCCATGCTTGGCGACTCAAGGTCTGGAGATAAACGATGTCGTTCATTGATCGTTCACCGATACTGGCTGGACTCAATTACACAAAGGGTCAAGTTCTGAACCGACTCAAGCTACGTGGGCACCATTCGGGGGCGACCGGTCTTAGCATGCCAGTCGAAGATGCTACGAACTATGCTCGTCGAGTAGTGGCCGACTACGTCAGGTACGGAGCGGATGGTGATCCGGAGAGATTGAATGGGAAGGACGTTCTGGAAATCGGACCGGGAGACAATTTGGGGGTCGCTCTTCTCTTATTGGCGAAGGGCGCACGCACGGTAACTTGTATCGACGGATTTGCTCCGAACTTCGATCCGAACCACAACTCACAGATCTACCGGGCGATCTACGACGGTCTCAATGCTGCGGAGCAGGAGCGCGTTCGCGATGTCGTAACGCTTCGATCTGATGGAGCTACCGTTGGGGGTGGTCGTCTCATCAGCCGCTATGACGTGCCGATAGACGCGGTTGAACCGCCTCTTAAAGCTAGAAGTTACGACATTATTATTTCTCGCGCAGTGTTGGAGCATCTGGGTGACCTGAGGAGAGGTTGGAAGAACATGGTCACGTGTCTCCGAGTGAACGGCGAGATGTGGCACAAGGTGGATTTCCGGAACCACAATCTCTTTGGGGAGATTCATCCACTCTATTTCCTGACCGTCCCCGATAATCTTTGGAATCTGATCTCAAGTCCCGACCCAACCATGAATCGTTTGCGGCGACCGACCTATCGCGAACTGGCCGCTCGCGATTTTCTCGAATCGCATCACTATCTCACCCACATTATCGGAGAGAGCGAGATCGCGCCTCATGTTGACGATCTGGTCCCGGGGACGCACTATAGCCAGCGGCATCTTGATATGGTTCGAGCGATTCGGCCGCGGCTATTAAAAGACTTCTCCGACTACAGTGATGAAGACTTGTTGGTCACGGGGGTATTCCTCACGGTTCGTGGTGTGCGCACCTGAACATCATGAAATCCCTCTAAGGTGTGAGGGCACGGAAGCTTCGAAGCCCTTAGCTCTCCGGTATCATGGAGTGGTGAGCGAGAAATCCTCACAGGGGATCTAACGGGAATGTCGAAAGTTGATGTCATCATACCTGCCTACAACGCAGCGAAATACTTGCCGATAGCGATTTCAAGCGTTATTGGGCAGACATTTGTTGACTGGACAATCCTGCTTATAGACGATGGAAGCACGGATAACACCCCAGAGGTGGTGGCGCCCTTCATCGATCAGCTTGGTTCGAAGCTGAAGTATATTCGGAAAGAGAATGGCGGGCTGCCGGCAGCACGCAATACTGCAATTCGCAACTCCTCGTCGGAATTCCTGGCATTACTCGACGCCGATGACGTTTGGTTTCCGTCGCGTTTGGCCGAATCTCTAAAGTGTTTCGAAGATCGGCCGCAGGTGGGATTGAGTTACAGCTATGTAACTCTAATCGACGAAAACGGAGAGACGTTGAAGATATGCGACGAACCTCAGAAGAATGGGGAGGGTTGGATCGCACCATATATCTACATGCGCAGGGTACATTTGCCTTGTCCTACCGTCACGTATCGAAGGAAATGCATCGATGAGGTGGGGATGTTCGACGAGACGCTGCGAGCCGCTGAGGACCGTGATCTCGCATTGCGGATTGCGCTGCGATATGAGGTCGCACTGGCTCCCAAAGTTCTTGCGCAGTACAGAGTGACGGCGGGTTCGATGTCAACGGACTCCGAACGGATGTTGAACGCCCAGTTGCAGTTCATTGAAAAACACTTCGGTGCTCCGGGTTGCGGGGTTGAAGAACGGCGAGTTGCGCAGAGCCGATGTTACAGGCATTATGCGGAATCGTTGCAAAGCCGTGGACGGATGGCAGCGGCTTTGAGGAGTTCGGCGCGGTCGTTGAAACTGTCGCCATGGGATGTGGGCAATGTGCGAACGGCTGCTTCGCTGCTGTTAAATTTTTTTCGGGGCGGCCGTCAGGCGCTCCCAGTCCGCGAGCCGTAAAAGTCGGTCAGCCCTTCTTTGTGCGATCGCGTAGAAGCAGGAATCCTCGGTAGGTTCCGGTTACCAGAATCGCAACACCGACCGAGTCGATGATGACTGACTTGTAGGAAACGCCACGAGCAGGGCTCGGTTCAGCATTCAGTGAGCTTGTATCGGGCGATTTTAGTAGCGTCACGTCTCCATAGCCGTATGGGTGCCAGGTCACATCCTTCAAGTGAGGTGCCTTGCAACTACCACCTGTCTCGCGCAGCGAGGTGGCGGGGCACTGCCAGTCGCTCTTGGGATGGTAAGTGACATTGTTCGTGAAACTCGCTCCCGGATTGGTCAACATCTTCAGGTCTGTAGTGCTGTAGATCGGCGACGGGTAGTGTCCTTCCGAATTAGGGAAACCGACAAAGATGTTGTCGTCATATTTGATAGAGGCTTTTGGCGATGGATCTCCCACATACTCGAGTTCCAACGCAACGTGGTTGTTTGAGAAGACAATGTTGTGTTGGAAGATCGCAGACCGATCTGTCGGCATGTCAATAAAGATTGCAGTATCGCCCGCGCGGCAGAACAGACCCAATCGGGCGTTGTACCCTGGCGGTGTGCCCGGGATTGCATTCGACATAGCGCGGCAGTTCCCGACGACGTAATTGCCGATTAAGGTTGCTGTTGCGCCGCCTACTTTAAGCTGCTGTCCCATGTTGCTGAAAGCGAGGCTGTCGGTAACGGTCATGCTGGATCCTGCTCCACCGATATGAAGCGCGTCCAATCCGTCCTGGGTGTTGTAGCTGGCAGTTCCCTTATCGAAGTGGACTTGCCAGCCGGGAGGGTCACTATCTTTTGTGGTTGTTCCGAAGCCATCACCATATCCGCCACTGTCTTGATCGGTGCAGTCTCCATAGGGCAAAGGATGCGCGATCGGGTACTCCTCGGCGCAACCGTTCCAACTGATGTCGTAGTGTTGTACGAGGAGACTGCCTTTGCCGGTGGTTCCGTCGTCGGCGTTCCAGCCAGAACTGGCATTGCCTAAGATATCGATGTGATCCATGACCACACCATCTCCGGTCGGGCCAGCGATTCCTGAAATAGCCAGCCCGTGAATATGAAGATCGGTAAGCGTGAGGTTTGTCGTCTTGTTGCTGAGTCGGACTCCAACCTGGGCGAAGTCCTGCTTGGAATCGCATCCGACCTTCTGCGAGGCTTTGCCGCAAGCGGAGAAGTCTGTAATGTCCAGACAGGCCACATCAACATATGATGTGCCGGAGAGATCGAGCACGTTATATGTTGCGTATCCGCCGTGAAGCTGTGTCTTAGCCGAAGCGTCTCGGCACGAAGCGTAGTTCTCACCGAGGATGCGCGTGTGCTGCGTGGCGGTGCCTGAGGGTGGCGGAGGGGCGCCGGAGCCGTAGGGATCTCCCGCCTGGCCCCAGCATTGGTTTTTGTCGCAAGAATATGTGGGGTGCTCCCAGCCGACCCTGTAGGAAACACCCGTTCCGATCGAACCGCGGATGATGACTGTGTCGCCTCCGGCGATAACCCAGCCCCAGTTGGGAAGTTTCGCACCTGCAGCGTAGGCGCCATCCTGCCACAGCATACGAACGTCCTTGAACGCGCAGTGCTGATTCGCTTTTCCACCCGATGGTGCGGCGTCGGCTTTACCGTCGCATTGACCGTTCGAGACGTTGGAGGAGTATCGAGTCCCTCCATCAGGTCGCACGTACCAAGTTGTGCCATAAAGCGGCCGGCATGCAAATCCGATAATCAGTACGCAAAGCATCTTGAGACAAATGCGAACGTTCATTAGTGCCCGGTCTCCGTTGGACTCCATGAGTCAGCCCAGTATAGACGGCAGTGATTGGAGATTGTTGCTGGAGAGGACCAGGGTTTTAGAGAGCGTAAAACAGGCCGGCCGCGTGAGATTACGCGACCGGCCTTTCTTGGTTGGTTATGGTTCCATAGCGCCGATGGCTGGTGGGTTGGCTCTGGTCTTTCCGTTGTAATCGGTGGTGATGCCGGAGATCGCGATACCGGAGTTGATCGCCGCGCTGGAGGAGGTGATGTTGGGGTTGATCGCGTTAATGTTGGACTCTCCCACCAGATCGGGATCGCCGCAGGTGTAGATCTTTTCAGTCCCAGGAACGGAACTGTCCGGGCATCCTGTATTCATCGTGCTCCACAGGTTGTGATCGATCTCCGATCCAGAGTTGGCCAAGACGTTTCCGGCGCCAAGGTAGATGCCGGATGCGAGCCTGTTGCTATCCCCTGGATCGGGATAGCCTTTGCTGATGTTGTTCCTGAAGATGAACTTCGCTCCATTGGCGGCGCAGTTGGGAGCCAGCGCAGCACATTCAACGTCGTACATGGTGGTGCCGTATCCGACCGAGGTGTTGTTCTCGAGCGTGATGACGGTGTTGTTGTTCAGCTGGAAGGCCCAGTGATTGCCGGCGGCGCGGCAGGTGTCGCCGTTGTCCAGAGCCCAGCCCGAGGGGTTATTAGGGAAGTTCGACGCAGTGGCCAGCACGCGGCAGTTGCTGATGGAGACGTTATTGATTGCAGACGAGGCGGATCCTGCTCCGAGTTTGAAGGTTTGACCGGCGTTGCCCTCTGACCAGGAGGTGGAGATATGGATCGCCGGGGAAGTCTTGATGTCGTCACTGAGATGGAGCGAGTCGAATCCGTCCTGTGTATTCCAGCGGAAGAAGCTGTGATCCACATTCAGGGTCATGTTGCCGGCGGCGACCTGGACGAATCCGTCGCCGTAGCCTCCAGACTCCTGTCCGTAGCAGTAGTTGAACTTGTTCTGCGTATCGGACTTGGTCATGTCGTAGGGCTTGACTGCAATACAGCCATTCCAGTCAATCATTACGTGGGAGAGATTCATGGTTCCCACGGTCTCGCAGGAGGTGTCGCAGCCCCCGCCGTCTCCATTCCAGCCCGCTTGTCCGTTGCCGATCACATAGACATCGGTTGCGCTAAAGACATCGCTGCTTGCTTTGTTGAGATGGCTTCCCAGAATGCCGCTTCCTGCCACACCGACGACGGCGACATCCTGCAGGGTCAGATTGGAGGGGCCCTGCTCGGTCAGGTAGTTAAGAATAATTCCGCCATAGTGCACGTAGTTTGAGGCGCTGGAGCACTGGCCTGAGCCCTGGATGACGGTGCAGGTGTCGGGCTGGGTTACCTCGATGCAGGAGATATCCACGTAGTTGGTTCCGCGGGTATCGAGAACCGCGAAGGCATTATCGATTCCGCTAAGCACGGTGGGATTGACCAGATGGGTGTGAGCTGAGTCGTGGCAGTTGCCCGCATTCTGCCCGAGAATCCGGGTGTGCTGGCTGGCAGTGCCAGAGGGAGGGGCTGGGAGAATGCAGCCAGTCGCGTTATTCGCACCCGTAGCGCAGAGTGAGATCTGTGCGCTCCAGTCTGTACCTACACCACTGTTCTTCTCACCCATGAAATAGGTATAGGACGCGGTGGAAGGGTCGGCAAACTGAATCGTGTCGCCGCCCGCGAAGCTGGTCCAATTGCCCGAGGAGTCCAGCATCTGGTAGGGATGATTGAAAGCGCAGGCTTGACCTGACCCCGAACCCGGATAAGCAGCATTCGTCTTGCCCGTGCACTGGGTGTTGGTGCCACCATCGGCACGGATGTACCACGTCGTGCCAGGGCCGGTCTGCTGTGCGGTCTTCGCCGTAACGGCAATTGAAGTCGTGGCGGACTTGGTCTGGTCCGGGTTGCTGTTGTCGGTAACGGTTGCGGTGAAGCTTGAAGTGCCAGTGACCGAGGGCGTACCGGAAATGACGCCGGTGGTTGCGGCCAAAGTGAGGCCTGCAGGCAGTTTGCCGGAGGTAATTGACCAGCTGTACGCTGGGGTGCCTCCGCTCGCCTGCAACTGCGACGAATAGGCTGTGCCGTCGGTACCACTAGCGAGTGTCGAGGAAGTGATGGTGAGCGCCGGGTCTGCTGCTGCTTTTGCAACGGCAATCGAAAGCGAAGCGGAGTCGGTCAGATCGGGGTCTGAAGAGTCCTTAACCGCGACGGTGATGGGGAACGTTCCGGTTACCGTGGGTTTGCCGGAGATGGTACCGGTGGCTGCGGCGAGAGCCAGGCCAGCGGGGAGCTTGCCGGAGGTGATGGACCACATGTAGGAGGGAGTGCCTCCGCTTGCCTGAAGCTTGCTCGAATAGGTCGCGCTCGCGGTTGCAGCGGGAAGTGAGGTGGAGGAGATCGAAAGCGCCGGAGCCGCAATGACAACGGTGAGGCTGACGTTCTTGGTCTGCGCCGGCTTTGACGAATCTGTAACAGAGAAGGTCAGCGGATATGATCCGCCCTTGGTCGGTGTGCCGTAAATTGCACCAGTGCCAGCGTTGAGAACAAACCCCGGCGGATGCGTGCCCGAGACAACCTTCCAGTTGTAAGGCGATGTGCCACCGGCTGCCTTGAGCGTGGCGGTGTAAGCCTTCGCGATGGTCGCTTGTGGCAGTGAGGTGGTGCTGACGGTAAGTGCCGTGGCGGCATTTGCTGTCTGCGACGGCGAGGCCGAATCCAGACAAGAGAAAATAAGCGCAAGGGTGATGCTCGCTACGAGGGTACTGAATATTTTTCGCAAAATATGCTCCGTACAAAAGAGAAATTGGTTAGTCAAATCGCGCTGCCTGAGCCGAAACTAACTCGGGAACCAGACATCCGGACGAATATTTTGTTTGGAAATGGTTACAACAGTTACCCTGTAATGGAAACCGGACCCACTTCACGTATCGCGCGGCAAAAGTTATATCTGCATGTCCATCAAGGTTTACACGCAGTAAATTCGCAAATGGAACAAAACCCAAATCTAGGAAGCCGCGGATTTAATTACTAAAGTAACTCACACCTGAAGTACAAGCTACTTAGGCCGATAGAGCTATCCCACATTTGGGGCACACACAGTGTGAAGTTGACAAGACAATCGTAGCGACGTCCGCGAAGGTATTCGGGACAACGGATCAGGTCCAGCGCGATGCATGGAGTTTGGGAACACAGAGGATGAGGATTTGAAAGCTCTATATCGAATTATCTTGCCCGCCTGAGAAAGATTGCTCTTGAAAGAGCGAATCACCTAACACATCAGAACCGGCAGATAGAAAGAGCGACGACTTAAGAACGAACGCTTTAGAAGAGGTACTTAATTCTTATATCATAGCTGGGGACGCTGAACGAATGTGTAACACTCAATTGTTTTCGTCGCAATTGACAGCCATGATTCCTCTCCAAAGTTCATGCTGCGCACATTCTCTGCAAGCTGGGCCCTTAGAGGAGCGTCCTTCGACAAGTCGGTGAGTGCGTTGGCGAGTGCGAGCGAGTCTTGCGGGTCGACCAGCAATGCATTTTCTTTGTCGGTGAGCAGTTCACGAAAGACTGGGAGGTCGCTTGCGACGATGGTTTTGCATAGAGCCAGACCAGTTGCTAGAGCTCCGCTCGTCGTGATCGCACGATAGGGATAAACCACGATGTCCGCTGCGCGGTAGAGGGCGACGAGTTCTTCTGCGGAGATAAAGCGAGGATGAAGCTCGACGCGTTGCAAGTTCAGGCGTCGAATTTGTTCACGAATCTGTTCGAGCAACTGAGGTGAGCCTGTGCCTGCAATCAAGAGGTGCGGCTGCTCAGTGGTTGCTTCAACGTGTTGCCAGGCCTCGAGCAGAAGATCTATTCCTTTGTAGGGAGAGATGATGCCCTGCCACAGTACGAGCAGCTTTCGCGGGTCGAGCGCGAAACTTTGCAGAATTTGCTCGGGGGTTACTGGAAGATCGTAGAAGAAGGGACCGTGAGCAATCACAGAGACCTTCTCTACCGGCACGGCAAACTCCTCAGTGAGCCTCTCTCTGACCGTGTCGGAGTGGCAGATGATGCGATCGACCATTTGATACAGATGGTGGAAGATCCGCTTGTGGCTTTGGCCTGTGTTGTGTGGCAAAAGATCGTGAACAGTCAGCACGATCTTCGAGCCGCGTCGTTGGCAAAGCAGGACGAACCAGAGATCGAACGGCATACGCTGGGTCAACATGGAGAGGAACTGTACGTGAACGATGTCGGGCGGGGAGATGACGAAACGTACCGACAGTGCGGCTAGATTGAGCAATGACTCGAGGAGCTTCAAAACTCGCCGTGGCAAGCGGGGCAACCGAAACCTGCCGACTGCATCCATGAGTCCGGGGTCAAGCTTGATGCCTCGGCTCGAGAAACATTTGGGATCAAGATAGTAGGAGATGGACCCGACGGTCACGTTGACGCTTTTGGTGAGGAGTGCCTTCGAGAGATACGCCGTGTAGTAAGGGACGGTGGCCCAGAGATCCATCATGAAGACTGTTGGCTGTCGTGTGTCTTCGTTCACTTTGTCTTTCCTTGTGAGATTGCGGAAGAGACTGAGTGAGTGGACACCCGTTGCTTTTTGGTCGCGATTGCTTGTTCGTAGATGTGAAGATAGTCCGTTGTCATCCGCTCGGCAGAAAACTCTTCTTCGATTAGTCTCTTTGCAGCAGCTCCCAGATTTTCTCGCTGCGTTCGGTTGTTCAGAAGGGCCACGATCTTCGCGGCCAGAGCCTCGACATTTTCAGAGGGAACGAGCACTCCGGTGCGTCCATCCAATACCGCTTCTGGGACTGCGCCTACCGCTGTTGCGACGACGGGACGGCTACTTGCCATGCCCTCGAGGATAGCCATAGGCAGTCCCTCGTGGCGAGAGGCCGAAACCATGATGTCGAGCGAGGCATAGACGCCGGGCATGTCGTCTCGGCGTCCCAGCATGAAGACGTTATTTCGAACTTGCAACTCGTCGATGAGTATCTCAAGTTGTTCGCGGTCCGGCCCTTCGCCGATTACTACAAACTTCGTGGCTGGGAGTTCTGCCAGGACGCGTGCAGCAGCTCGAAGAAAGATGTCGACGCCTTTCTCCGTGGCTAATCTGCCGATGAGTCCGACGATAGGAGCATCTTGCGAGGAGAGGTTGCGCAGCGAAGGAGCGGCGTTGTCGAAGGGGCGCAGGTCAATGCCATTCCGAACGATGTGGATCTTTTCTTTGCGGACTCCCGCTTTCAGGAGGCGTTGTTTTACATCTTCCGAGACCGCCACTATAGCCGCGTAGTTTCGCAAGATGAAGCGATCCGCCGCTCCGTAGAGGGAGACCGTCAGATCGTTGTCGTACCAGGTGTGGCAGGTGGAGACGAGCGGAACCCTCGATCCGCGCAAGGCGAAGTAGCAGTAGATATCTGCCTTGTAGCCATGAGCGTGGACGACGTCAGCATTCGTACGATCAGCTAGTTCTCGAATGCTCGAAGGTACGGTGCGGTCGATCTGTCCGGTGCAGGAGATCAAATGGGACTCGATGCCCTGGGCGGTCGCAGTCCCGTGAAGCTGCAAATTCGGATTTGCGGAGTTGGAAAAAACGCCGAGGACGCTCGAGTGGGAGCTCTCATTCAGGGTGCGCGACATGTTCAGGATTACGGCTTCTGCGCCGTACATTCCGCCGCTACTAATGATGTGCAGGATCTTCATAAGCTGCAGCTTCTCTCGCGTCAGTGGCGGGCTCGTGTCGATTGAGAAGAGCCCAGAGTTTTTCGTAGAGCCGGTCGCCCAGCAGGGTCTTCGCCGCGGCTTTGATCTGATGTTGCCGCTGAAGGCCGGATAAAACACCGCTCTCAGGTTCAAGGAGTTTTGTGAGCCACTCCAACGTCATGTCTCCCCGAATGTTGAGTCGGCCTACGGTGGGTCCTGCGGGTTGTGGTTCTGCTTTCGCTACCGATGTGAAGATCTGAGTGTAGCCTGCTTCTCGGCAGGCAGTGAGGATGCGTTGATTGGACCTGCCTCCGGGTAACGACATCGCCGTGATGGAGGTTCCCAATTTGTCTTCGAGGATGAGTCGTGCTTCGAGCAGTTCTTTTTGTAACTGAGGCTGATCGCAATGGGTAAGAAGTGTGTGTGACCATCCATGGGCTCCGATCAGTTGGCCGGCTTCCTGCAATGCGCGCAGCTCCGGCCAGCCCATGTAACCCGATTTTTGGCCAGTCCAGCCCACTGTGATGAAGAACCACGCCTTGATCGCGTGCGATTGCAGTATCGGTAGTGCGAACTCGAAGTTTGAGATGTGCCCGTCGTCGAATGTGATCTCGGGATAGAAAGCGGAGGTCTTTTCGTTTCGTAATTTGAGAAACAGATCGACGTGTTTTTCGAACTGGCTTGTCTCGACGACGTAGGAGTAGTCGCTTCGACTGGGCCGTAGTTCGTGATAGAGGAGGTAGAGTCTGTTTGGCGGCTGGGTCACCGGGTCCGTCTCGATTCAACGAGCAATAATTTGTGTTTCAACAGATTGGAAATCTTGCCTGAATCATACAGATTGCATGGACTAAATCGGAGCCTCGACGAGTTCGAAGAGCTGGCGGGAGCGCGTGTAGATCCAGGCGATTCTGCGGCCATTGAAGGCGACGGCAGGAACTGGTGGGCTGACGATGATGCACCCGTTCGCTTTCGCATGAGCCACAGCCTGTTCGATGTCGCTGGTTTCGAAGCAGAGGTGGTAGGCGGCGCCGCCGCCCTTGGCGAGCATCGATGTGATGGGAGAGTCTTCGCTCAGCGGTGCTATGAGCTCGATCTCAGCCACATCGTTATCTGATGTTGCGAGAAAGTTCACGCTGACCTTTTGAATGGGGTCGTCGAATGGCCCGGAGACGACCTTGTACCCGAACAATGCTTCGAGGGCGTCGGTCGTCGGTCCGAGCTTGGGTACTGCAACTCCCACATGACGGAGTTTGAAGTCGAGGTCCTTAACGTTCAAAGTGTCGCTCCCTTGGCGATCAACTCTGCCTGGATGAGCGAGACGGTGGTCAGTTCCGGGATTCGGGAGGGATCAAACTGAACGCTGTACTCCCCTTCGACCGCGAGGATTGCCTGCAGATGGCGAAAGGAGTCCCAGTTGTCGATGGTGCCGACACCAAGCTCGGGTGTGACCTCTTCGGGCGAGATTTCGAGGACATCGGCGAGAATGTCACGAAGCGACGACGGCACTTGCTGAGAACTCATTCGATTCATTTCCTTCCAGGGTTAGCCACCTTGGACTCTCGGGAGCCGCGGTGGTGAGATCAAGTTGATAAAAGATGGAGTCAGTAGAAGCGTCTCTCGAGGTAGCGTCTTGGAGGAAGCCGTGATCGACGTAGAAGTCGGCGCACGGCGCGTTTTTCTTAGTCGGAATGAACTCGCCCACCAAGCGCGTGGCCCCTGCTCTGATGGCGTTCTCTCCAAGGTGCGCTAACAGTGCGGTTTCGATGCCGCGCCCGATCACCCGGCACGATAGCAGCAGGGAATCGATGGAGCAGGTATCACCCTCCGTGCGTGCGAGTGCGAGACCGACGACTCCGGCATCGCCGAAACGATCACGTACACGAATTGCGACTGCCTGACCTCCAGGGGAGGAAGCGAACGCTTCGACCTCTGCTGCAGAGTGGCGGCGCGTAGTGAGGTTGAACTGATTGGTCTTGGCGAGAAGCTGAACCGAGCGTGCGAGCGGGGCGTCCAAAGCGCTGAGGAAAGTGCAGACGATCTCGAGGGACGCGAGAAACTCATCGCGGTTGCCGGCGCTGCTGGCCAGCTCAGCTCGTTGAGCCTGCGCTTTGTACTCGTTCAGGCGATTGACATCGTCGTCGGTCACGACGGCTGCATCGAAGAACGGCTGCGCGGATAGGAGATCGACCAGTTTCCAGGGTTCTTCTACCGGTGCCGCAATGACGGCTACCTCCGGCAGTTGCTGGCGGATGGCTTCGCACTCCACCGGGTTGTCGTCGACAAAGACGAAGGAATCGAGGCCGAGTGAGAGTTCTTCGGCAAGTTCACGAATGGAGGCTTCTTTTTCGTTCCAGCTGATCTTTGTCGCAACGAAGTCTTCCAGGGTTAGTCCTAGGTCGGCGGCGCGGATTTGAAAGGCCTCGCGAACGTCCGCGTCGTTGTTCTTCGAGATGATGGCGAGCAGGATACCTCGAGACGATAGCTGCTTGAGGTGTCTCTGATACTCGAGATAGCAGTTGCCTGGGAAGGCACTTCCAGTGGCAATTCCTTCGGGGCCTTCTTCTCCGAGAACGCCGCCCCACAGGGTATTGTCGAGGTCCGTGCACAGAACTTTTCGTGGAGCACGGAAAAGCGGCGAGAACGAGCGAACCAGGCCAGCCGCATAGGTTCCGAAAGACGCTGAGGATAAAGGGAGACGCGATGCAAAAAACATTCGCGCATCTCGCCAGTTTGCGCGACCATGACGGGCCGCGAGATGATCCACATCGAAGAAGACACAGTCAGAGATGGTGCGGCACAGAGCTGCGAGTTTTTGATTTAGCTGATAGACGGCGTTGGTCAGGCTATGGGGGAGATTCGCTTCCCCGACGTCGCCCAGCGAGGTTTGGTCAGGCACGACGCAGCCCTGAAAGAGGATTCGAGCTGAGCTGCCGGAGCGGAAGCTCCTTAGCAGATGCTCCACTCGAGCGACGGATTCTCCGATCTCGGCTTCGACTGCATCGCCGATGCCATCTGCGCACAGCGCTGGCAGGCGACCTGCAATGTCTTCAAGGTCAAGAAGGATGAAGACGAGGTTAGGTTTAAATTTCGCGAGTGCGCTTTGTGGATTGAGCAACTCATCGACGTAGGAGCCGTAGCCGCCTATGCTCATGTCGAGCACATAGTTTGACAGGACTGCTTCGGTCGTCAGGAAAGGGAGGATTGGCTCAATCGTGACGGAGCGGACGATGTAGGTTTTGAGCCGTTTGGCCCGCAATTGACTGGTCAGAGCGTCGGCTATGCCTGTGAACGTGGTAGCGCAGAACATAACGTCAGCCGGTTTGCCGGAGACCGCAAGGAGTCGCCGTGCAAGAGTGACTGCGGTGCCTGCATCTTGCGAGGAGGCGGCCTCTTTGATGCGCCGGCGCAGGTCCTGTCGCTCTGTATCATTTTGCATCTGTGGTCTCCGCTACGGGTTGTGCAGGGGATTCGACGGGCTTCGGCGCTCGCATGATGATGCGGCCGGGTACGCCCATGACTGTAGCACCGTCGGGAATGTTGCTCATGACGAGCGTGTTGGCGGCGATCTTTGCTCCGCTGCCTATCTTGATCTTTCCTACCAGCGTTGCGCCAGTGCCGATGTAGACTCGATCGCCAAGGATAGGCGCGCCTTTGCGGCCCATTGCGGAGGCGCCGATGGTGACGCGGTGGGCGATGTCGCAGTTGCTCCCGATGATTGCCTGAGGGTTGATGTGGACGCCGCCGATGTGCGCGATGTAGAGGCCGCCGCCGATCGTAGCCTGAGGATCAAGGCACATCTCCATAACGACTTCTGAAAACATATAAGCGAAAAAATAGATGATCTTGAGAGGAATGCGAATCAGGATAAAAGGGTTTGCAGAGTAAAGCCAATTGCCAAGACGATAGATCGTGATTGCCCAGACGGCCGGGTTCAGCCAGAGATGCCTTCCGCTGTGGCCCATGGATCGGTATCGTGCAACATCTTCGGAAAATTTAGACATGCTCAATGCCGAAAAACTCCTGGCTCGTCGCGGACGATATCTCGGTATAGTTGAATCTTATCAGTCCCGTGGGGCAGTTTCATGGCTACCGACCCATGACCACTTCCCCTAAAGTTGCAGTAGGGCCATGACGGACGAATGTCTGCAGCCAGCACTGCAGACCGGCTAGTTGCAGCCGTCTTCTGGGTCCACAACCCAAGCCAAAATCTCACTTGCTAACCTTTGCGTGTACAACTAGGTTAGGGTTTGTAAGAGTTACCGCATTTGCTCGTCAACGATAGGAATCGCAATGGTTTCAAGCCCCCAGGAAGGTTCTGAATCAGCGTGAGAACGAAAGTTACAATCGTCGTTCCCGCCTATAACGCTGACCGCTGGCTCCGGGACGCGTTGAACAGTGCTGTTGCTCAGACCTATCAGGCACACGAAATCATTGTTGTCGACGATGGTTCCGAGGACCGCACGGGAGAAATAGCGCGTAGCTTCGGCGACAAAATCATATACATCAAACAATCAAATCAGGGTGTCTCCGCTGCGAGAAATACTGCTCTTCGGGCGGCGACTGGTGACTGGATCGCACTTTTGGACAGTGATGACTTGATCGTTCCCGAAAAGCTCGCGAAGCAAGTAGCGGTGATTGAGGCCAATCCAGAGTTGGTGGTAGTTTATTCTGCGTTCCAATACCTGTATTCCAATGGGAAAACCCATCAGATGCCTTCTTTTCCTGCTGTGAAGCTTTGGCCGGGACTACGCTACCGTACACCTATTCTCCCCTCAACTACCATGATCCGACGCTCGGCTCTCGACGAAGTTGGCGGCTTTAGTACCGAATACCACTACGGCGAGGACTGGGAGCTTTGGTTTCGTCTCGTAAGGCGCTACAGCGCGAAAGCATTTCAAGACATGCCTGAAAACCTAACGACCTATCGTTACTGGGAAAACAACGTCACGAAAAACTTTGCGCGAACAGCGGCTGCTGCGTTGCGGTTGCTGGATACAGTTTTGCTTGAAGGACTTAGCGGCATCCGAAGAAGCATTTGGAGACGCAAGATCGAGTCGAGAATCTTTTACCACGTCTCTCTCAACTACAGAGAGGCCGAGAACGAACGCTATTGGGCCTATGCGATCGAATCGTTTCTCAAGTGGCCTTTGTGGGGAGCGGTCGTGCCTGCTGATAGGTATAAAGCATTTGCGTTTATGCTGTATACGAAGTTGCGAAACTTTCGCTTCAGTACAACCTACTGGTGGCCGGAACGAAGATGCCGCGAGTCTCTTACGAGCCAAGCTGAACTCCCAAGCGAAGTGGCCGTGTCCTAACCGCTTGTAAATTCTGAAGCGATCAGCACAGGCCGTCTTTCGGCCCTAATCTCGTCAGGCCATCCTCTGGAGTACTGGGCGCCGCGATGCCTGCCACCGTCGAAATGCACTGGACAAGGGTTTATGGAAGATTGTGAGTACTGCAAGAAAATATACCGGTAACGTGAGTAAAACCTGACCGAAAAAGGTCACCAGAGAACCCGGGTGCAGATGACGGTCAACTAGCAAAGATGCAACTCCGAACGGGATAGAGCAGAGAACGATCTTGCCCCAACCGTCCCAGAGATAGCTTCGGGGCGAAACACCAAGTTCCTTGCTTACGAATCGTGGCCAGAAGATCAGGTGAACGACGGCCATCGAGATCGATGTGCCCCAGGCTACTCCGTACAGCCCTACCACCTTCACCAGCACAAGGCTGAGGCCTAGATTAAAAACGGCTTCAAACGCTGCGCACGTGGCAACAGATTTGTGTTTGTCGACTCCATACGCTATCTGTCCTGCAGTTGAGTTTCCGATGGTGAAGAATTGACTGATTAGTAGGATTTGAAGAATTGTGCCGGAGGTTTCACTGAATTGCGGACCCATCCAGAGACCGATGAATGTCTTGCCCCGCAATAACAGGGTCAGGCCGATCGGCAGCATCAGTCCAAGCATGGCTTGGGTTCCACGAATCAGTAGTTTTTTTAGGCTAGCCGAGTTGCCGCTTGCATCGAGACCGCTTGCCATGGGGATAAAGGTCGTCCCCATCGCGGTGGATATCTGTCCCGAGTACATCGCTAAACTTCCGGCGATCGAGTAGAACGTGACTACGCCCACAGAGAGGAACGCGCCGACTACAACGTTATCCGTATAGAAGACGATCTGCACGGCGACGATGATGACGAATGTTTTGAAGCTGTAAGACCAGATGCTCTTTAGGGTTTCCATATCGGGTCGAAGAACCAGGACCCGACACGGCGGGTATAGCTTCAACGCCGAGAGCATCTCTGAAGTGCTAGATAAGAAGACGACTCCAAATTCCCAGATGGCCAAAACCACGAGACCATGGCCGCTGCGAAGAATGAAAATGACTCCAGCTGCTCTTACCAGAGTCTGTGTCATGGTGATGGTGCTGAGAACATCGAAGCGGTTGATCGCTCTGATCACTCCAGTGTAGACACCCGACAGCAGCGAAGTAGCGACTCCTAAAGCGCATAGCAGAACCGTGATTTGTGCTGGGCGTTGTAAGTCATGCGGGACTTTGAAGATCTGCGGGAACCATACGGCTAACCCGATGCTGACGACTGCCACAAATGCCGCGATTACTATGCGAAACCAAAGTGCGGCGCCGATAGCCTTCTGAGCGTCTCGAGTCTTTCCCTCAGTTGCGCTCTTGGAGACGAACCGTGTGATCGCGCTACGCAATCCCAGGTCGAGCATGTTGAGATACGAAACTGTGGAGACAGCCAAAATCCAGATGCCGTAGATTGTCGCGCCCAGATGACGGACCACGAAGGGAGCGAGAAAGAAGGGAACGACCATACTGACAGCCATGGCTATCCAGTTCGTTACGACATTGATCGCGAATCGCTTTTTGCTGGGCATTGAACTCGAATGGAAACGTACTCGGACACGGCACGCATAGCGGCCGGTTGTTGAAAGACCTTATAGATCTCTACCTGATCACGGTTCTTGAAAAGCAATTCACTTTAAAAACTGGCGGTAAGGCGCGCTACCAGTTTAGTCGAGAGGGTTGGATTTGCCAGCAGCGATGGTTACGCAGGATGCCCCGAAAGAGGTAGGCGGCCGTTTTGGGATCAACGTATCATTCTGTAGATGATATCGCCGAGAGAACAGAACTGCGCATTTGCCATTCGGCTGCATACTGGTCCAACAGCGCTGTTTAGTAAAATGACGTCAATCGAGGGATCGTGAAACTTGCAGCTGGTATCTGGAGGATTGCAGGGTCCGACGGGGAGAGGCCGATTCTTTCCTTTCCAACTAGCCAGAACTGCCGTTTCCTGTTTCGTCCCCTTACGAATGTCGGTGTTGGCTCCAACAGGATCGAACGGTGAAGTTTCTTTTCTGGATGTGCCTCGCGCTTACAGGTTATGCGTACTTTGGGTACGCCGTCCTGCTGTGGATCTGCGTATACCTTCGAAGGCAATCGATCCAGAAAGCAGACTATACACCTGACGTTTCTATTATTATTGCGGCGCGCAACGAGGAAGCAAATCTTCCATCGAAGATGGAAAACCTTCGTATGTTGGACTATCCAAAGGAGCAGCTCGAGATCGTGGTTGCCTCGGATGGATCGACCGATAGGACCGCAGAGATTCTTTTGGAACAGTCTCCACCAGTTATCCCTATTCTTCTTAGAGAGTCCGGTGGCAAGGCGCGTGCTTTGAATGCGGCCGTCGATCACGCTAAAGGGGAGATTCTGGTTTTTCTGGATGCGCGGCAGTTTCTCGAACCGAATGCTATCTCGGAACTTGCGTCCTGTTTTGCAGATTCAACCGTGGGCGCAGTAAGCGGAGAGCTGTTACTTGAAGATTCCGGAGTGCATTCGCACGAAGGACTCGGCATCTACTGGAAGATCGAAAAGATGGTGCGGAAGCTTGAGTCTGCCTCGGGGTCAGTTGTTGGCGTGACGGGTGCAATCTACGCCATTCGTCGCGAGCTCTACATCGCGATTCCTCCGGGTACGATCCTGGATGATGTCTTTGTCCCAATGAATGTCGCGCGGCAGGGAAAACGGGTTGTTTTTGAACCAGCGGCGATTGCGCGGGACCGATTCTTTAGCGAAAAAGGGAAGGAGTTCTCGCGAAAGGTTCGCACCTTGACCGGAAACTACCAGTTGCTTCAACTAGCCCCGTGGCTGCTTTCGCCGTCAAATCCGCTCCTCTTTCGCTTTGTCAGTCACAAACTGCTTCGCCTGCTGATTCCCGTCTTTCTTCCTCTAATGCTGGTCACGGCCGGTATCCTAGGAGGCCCATTTTACGGCGCAGTCTTTTGGCTTCAGATGCTATTCTACGTTGCAGCCACCTGCGGATCCTTGATTCCGTCCGCCAAAAGATTCAAGCCCGTTGATATTGCCTGCACGTTTGTGATGCTCAATGCGGCTGCGGCGCTTGCATTCTATAACTTCGCTGTGGGGCGGAAAAAAGTATGGCTCTGACAGTTAACGCGAAACTGTGGCGTCGAGCCTCGTCGGATAGGTTTGCCGGCAGTAGGAAGGGTGAATTTTGGGACTAGGACTCGCACACTTTATTCCCCTGGTCGCCTATTTGGGGTTCTGGATCATGTGTATCGTCTCTCTAACGGGACGTCCCCTGCTGGGTCTCTACTACATGATCCCTTTCCTGCCTTACCGCACGTTGCGGGATCACTTTTTGGACTATCCGCTCGGCGGCAATATGCTGACCATTCTTGTGGTCGCCGTCATTATCGGTGCCGTTATCAAGGGAAAATCGATCCCCAAGTCGTCGCTCTACACTATATGGCTGGTGTTCGGAGTCTACCTTTATCTGTCGATGTGGTTTGGTACAGCGCTCGGCAATGCGCCTCCGCCACTCTGGCTCGGCGACGTTAACTTTGAGACTTGGAAAGATTACATGCTCATTCCTCTGGTCTTCACTGCGGCCGGCTTGGTCGTCGAGGACAGGAAGGCGGTGCGGACGGTGATTCTCATCACGGCCGTTTCCCTTTTAGCAATCGACAGAAGTTGCCTGATGGAAAGTATGTCCAGAAGCTGGGGCAGTTTCGACGAGAACAAAAGAGATGCAGGTCCGTTGGCGTACGGTTCGAATCAGACGGCGGCGTTTCTGGCCCAGTTCGCCATGTTCTTCTGGGGTTTTGTACAGTTTGTCAAGAGAAAGAAGCTCAGGCTGATCTTCTATGGGCTTGTGACCCTAACGATTTTTGCTGACTTGTACACGTTCTCTCGCGGGTCGTATTTGGCTCTCATCGTCAGCGTCATCGTTCTGGGATTCTTGAAGGACCGCAAACTTATCGTGATTGCTGCAGTCTTCCTGTTTACGTGGCAAGCTATTGTTCCGACGGCAGTTCGCGAGCGCGTCAGTATGACTCAAAACTCCAATGGAAAGCTGGAGGATTCGGCTCAGGAACGGGTTAGCTTGTGGCAGGCCGCAGAAGAATCCATCATCAGCAATCCTGTCCTGGGAATTGGCTTCGCCACCTATCAGATGGGGAATCACGTGGATGGGCTGAAAGATACCCATAACTGGTACGTCAAAGTGATGGTGGAGACAGGAATCATCGGAATGATCATCGTGCTTGCGATGCTGCAGCAGGTGCTTGCAGTAGCATATCGCCTCTTTAAGCGAGGAGAGGATCCTCTCTATCGCGGGCTTGGATTGGGATTGTTTGTCGCCATGTGTTCCTGTATTGTCGCGAATTTCTTTGGCGATCGATGGACTTATCTCGAGATCACGGGCATGCTTTGGGTCCTTGTGGCGGCTGCGATTCGTGCACTTCAGTTGGCCGAGACCGAACCCGCGACGGAGTCAGCTATCTCCGAAGCCCCCGGCGCAGCCAACCCGTTCCTGGTGTACCGATAATGTGGGGACCATCGTGGTCGTCCGCCCGGCACCACAGCGTCTTTGGCTTCGGGATACTCTGAATAAGAATGATTAAGGCGCTACACCTGGAAAAATCGGACGGCAACGACGCAAGCTACTTTGAGATGCCTCACGTGCTGCTCGTTCTCGATCAGTTTCCCAGAACGCTGGGCGGCGGCGAACGGATTGTACTCAAACTTGCCGCTCTTCTGCCGAAGTATGGATACCGTGTATCGATCCTTACGTTCTCCGCGGATCCGGCGAGCGCTGGTCTCCAGTCGCCGCCATGCTCCGTGTACCTTCTGCCTTTGCAACGGACGTATGATCTGACGGCGCTGCGAGGCAGTCTCGAGCTGAGGAAGTTCCTTAGAGAGCAGAAGATTCGGATCGTTCAGACGTTCTTTGAGAGCTCTGATCTCTGGGCGGGATTTGTAACCAAAACCATGTCGAGCGCGAAGCTTATCTGGAGCCGCAGAGACATGGGCATCCTCCGAACCGGCAAGCATCATGCCGCTTATCGACTCATGGCTGGCGCTCCCGATCGAGTGTTTGCCGTCTCCGAGCAGGTCAGACGGCATTGTATTGACGTGGACGGAATCAAACCTTCTCGCGTACAGACGATTTACAACGGTCTCGATCTGGCTGACTGGAGTTCGGCCTCCTCAGCAGCGAAACACGAAGGCGAAGCTCTCGTTACGACGGTCGGCAACATTCGCCGCGTGAAGGGGCATGATGTTTTTATCAGAGCTGCCGCGTGTGTCGCGACACAGTTTCCGAAGGCGACGTTCAGCATTGCGGGGGATGTGCTGGAGCCGGATTATTTCGCGGAACTGCGGGCGCTGGTGCGAAGCCTGAATCTGTCCGACAGATTTCGTTTTGCTGGCGGCGTAAAAAATCTCAGGGAACATCTCGCCACCGCCGATGTCTTCGTGCTTCCGTCACGAAGCGAGGGCTTCTCGAATGCAATTGTCGAGGCCATGGCCGCGTCGCTACCGGTTGTTGCCACGAATGTAGGTGGAAATGCAGAGGCTGTCCAGGATGGCGTCAGCGGAGTCATTGTGCCGTCGGAGGATTCTGCTGCTCTGGCGGCGGCGATTGTTCATCTGCTCTCCGATTCTGCGAAAGCGAAGCAGATGGGGGCGGAAGGTAAGAGGCTGGCAGCCGAAAAGTTCACGACCGAAGCCATGATGGCCCATATCACCAGCGTATATGGAAGCCTGCTCAAGGGCGTGTAGTACTCATGAGCGATAGCTGAGTTGATACAGAGAGCGATTCAGCTGGACTAGCCCAACCGTGCGAGTTCCCTATCAGCATCCTTCTCAATCTGGGTGTTCGGCGCCAGGGCTACTGCTTTCTTCAGATGTGTCATCGCCTCGGAGTTGTTGGACAGCTTGGTGTACGTCATGCCCAGGTGATAATGGATGGAAGCGCTGTTGGGAGCTATTTTGACCGCATCCTCGAGAAGATCGCGAGCTGAGGCGAAGTTGCCCTTCTGGTAGTAGATCCAGGCCAGGGTGTCAGCTGTGTTCGGCGAGGACGGCATACCGCGCCGCGCTATCTGTGCCAGAGAGAGGGCAACGTCAAGATTCTGTCCGGTATCCACCATGAGGTATGCAAGATTGTTGGCGGCGATGGGCTGCTCCGGCTGAATCGCGAGAGCTTTCTTGTAGGTGGCCATGGCGCCGTTGCGATCACCCTGCGATTCCTGCATGGTGCCAAGCATGGTGAGTCCCTGGACGTCGGTGGGGTGGTCGGTTATCCATTGCTGCCACTTGGCCACGGCCTTGGCGGGATCACCCGCGGTGACTTCGGCTCGAGTGTAGGTGATGACGGCCGAGCTGTCGTTCGGGTTGATCTGCATTGCCTTTTCTGCAGTGGCAAGCGCATCTTTGGCATCGCCTGTGTTCAGCTGCAACTCAGCCAGCAGGTTGTACATGTCGGCGTTTTGCGGAGATTTTGCAATCTGGTCCTGCACCCGGCTGATCGCTTTGGCCGGTTGCTTTTCAAACATGAAAGATGAGGCCAGCAGACGCAGAGCGCGGGAAGAATTCGGGTTCAGCTCAAGAGCCTGTTCGAGCAGTGTTTGGGCTTCAGGGCTCTTCTGCTGGAAGAGTCGCAGCTGGGCGAGTTCCAGGTAGCCAGCGGAGTTTTTTGGATCGAGCTTGATGGCCTGATGGAAGTCCGCGTCGGCTTTGTCGAACTCTTTCTGGCTGCCTTCAGCAATGCCGCGCCAGATGTAAGGAGCCCCGACCTGCGGATTGATTGCAATCGCGGTGTCGGCTACCTGGTGGAGCGTGGTGAAGTCGTGGGTATCAATGGAGATCTCTGCGAGGCCAGCCTGTGCTTCCATACTGCCGGGGCTAATTCTGGCTGCGTCGCGGAAGCTCTGTTGGGCAACGCTCATGTCGCCTTTAGCGCGTGCCGCACGGCCGAGCCAGAGCTTGACGACCAGGTTGTCGGGATTAGCCTTGGCTGCCTTCTGCAGCGAGTTGAAGGCATCGACGGTCTTGCCGTCGTTCAGCAAGAGCATGCCATTGAGAACTGCAACTTCGGGAATGTTGTTGTCGGTCTTGGCCAGCTCCGCGCCAACGGTCCTCGCCTTGGGCAGATCTTTGTTGAGAATCAGCAGGCGAAGATATGCGATTTTGAGCGGAACGCTCTTTGGGTGCTTCGCTACCAGGTCTGCGTAGGTCGCCTCCCCCGGAACTAGCTGGTTGGTGCGGATGTAGTAAGTTGCCAGCATTCCCGCACCACTCTCGGAGTCGGAGAGGTCTTCGGATGCCTGGCGAAGGGTCTGCTCGGCCTTTGCAGTATCTTTTTGGCGCATGTACAAATCTGCGAGGCTGGCGCGAGCCATCACGCTCTTTGGGTCAGCGGCGATCGCGGCTTTCATCTGATCCTCCGCGCCCTGAAAGTCCCCTTTCTTTTGTAATAGCGATGCGAGGACCACGTGTGCGGTTACGTTCTTGCCGTCCAGAGAGACGGCTTTGCGGAGCTGGTCTTCGCCCGCAGCGGCCGTAGCTGGGTCGTTGCTCTGCAACAGGCCCAGAGTGGCATGGAAAGCGGCGCGATTGGGATCTACGGCGAGGGCCTGCTGAATCTGGGCCAGCGCCTCGATGCGGTCTCCTTTCGCTGTCGCGATGTTGGAGAGCAGAGCATGGGCGTCAGCATTGTTGTTGTCGATCGCGAGTACCGCCGTGGCTTGCGCGGCGGCGCGGTCGACCTGCTTGCCCGCAAGCAGAATGTTGCCCAGATCAATGCGCGCCTGAAGATTGCCGGGCTGCAGATCGACCGTGCGCATCAGTTCCCCATACGCGGGCATGACTGATCCCTGTTTCATGAAGACTTTTGAGAGTTGATAGTGAGCATCGGCGTAGTTGCGGTCGACCTTAAGCGCGTTCGCAAACTGTATGGTCGCCTCTTTGTACTTGCCCTGGTCGGCGTAGCGCTTACCACTCTCGAGGTAACGCAGCTTCTGCTTGTTCGGATCGCGATGGCAACCGGAGGTGAGTCCGAGAGCAAGCGAGATGGCCAGCACTGTGGTGATTCGACGTGCTGCCAAGGGAAGGGTAGTTCTCATCGCAGATTTCCTCAACTGATCTTCAGAACGATCTTGTCATTCTCGCACTGTCATTCTCGCACTGTCATCGACACCCACGGAGCCCGACGTAACGTCGCGAGATACAACTTAGGTGAAACTCCGGCTCATCGTTCGTTAGTCGGGGATAAACCGGGGCAGGTTCGGAGCCATCTGCTGGGTGAATTGAATAGCCCGCTCTCTGGCGCTTTCTAACGACTCCGACGGCAGAACCTGGGTGATGACGCGAACCAGGGCGCCATCGGTGCGGTTCATCCGGATAGCATCGGCGATCATATAGAGCTTCGCCTTGTACTCGTTGGGGATGCTGCGGCCATGCGCCTGATACCAATAGATAACAAATTGTTTGATCTCCCCGTTGCTGATGATGTATTCGCCCACCTTGTAGTTCTTGCCGTTGACGTCCTGTAGGCTAGCGTATTTCTGCGAGTCAAAGGTCCATCCGGCGCCAGGCAGGCAGTTCTGCGGAGAGTGCATGGTTTGACCCGTGCGCTGGCTGGGAAAGTAGCCAATAAACAGGCTGATGGGGGCCGCTTTGCTTGCGAGACCATTCGCCGGCAGACCCACATAGACGCGATTGAGGAAGTCGCCTTTACCGAGCACGGCAAGGGTATCGTCGGTCAGTGGGATGTCCTGGGCGATCATGCCGTCCAACTGCGCCGGCATCTGGCTCAGAGGCTGGCTCGCGGGCACAAAATCCGCGTCGCCTCGGCTTTGCAGGACGAAAGCCGAGGTGGCAAGTAGAAGAATCACGAGCCAGAAGCGAGGGGATTTCATGTGGTTTGTGCCTTTTCGGGGGAGATCAGCCGCATGGCACGGTGAACCAGGTAGAGGCAGACCAGTGAGATGACGAACATCACCCAACCGGAGAACTCATGGAAGAAGCCAAGCGCCTTTTCCGGATCCCAATACTGGACACATAGGCCTGTTCCTACGATGCGGGCTACGTTCGCAGTGACGGCGATGGGAATGCTAGCTAGGGCGAGAATGACGCGGCGCCTCGTGGTGTGCTCCAGGAAATAGCCGTAGAAGACTGAGAGTGTGAACAGACTCATCAGCGAGCGAATGCCGCTGCAGGCCTCGGCTACCTCGAGCTTCATGACGGGCAATTCGATCACGTTGCCTTCGTGCAGCGTCGGCACGCCGAGCAGCGGCAGGACGTCACTGGCAATTCGCGAGGCCAGCAGTTGGAGCGGGAATGTGATCTGGTTGAAGAGAATCGCGGGAAAAGGAATCGCAAGAATAAGAACCAGAAGAGGGAAGCGCAGCACCCGCACCATCGCCCAGCCGAAGAAGGTCCAGATCAGGCCAGCCATCAGGAAGATAAAGGACATCCTCGAGGTGAACAGTTCGACGCCATAAATGCCGAGAATCAGGACGGCAAGGGAAAGGACGACGAGAGGAACCCCGAGCCAGCTCTGGCGGATCGGTGTGGACTGGATCACCTTCCTCTTGTCCCAGATAAGGAACGCTACGAAAAAAGGGACCAGGAAGCCGTGAGAGTAATCGGGAAGGGTCGACCAGTCGTATACCAGTTTGATTCCGACACGGTAGTACAGCACAACCAGCAGGAGGACAATTGAGGCGTATGGCAGCCACTCAAGCCGGGCCTTCGCGCCGGAGAGGGAGGTAAGGGGTGGCTCTGGATTGGCCACCTTCGCGGCCGAGTCCACTGCATAAGGCATGGTGTGAGTTGTCCCCTGTGTTGCTCGTATGACGTTATACTTCACCTGAACCCTGTAAGCAATTTATATGCCTCTTGAACCTCGGTTTCTGTATCCGTTTAGGATCTATCGACACAAAAGTGGTAGGGAGAATCCCCCCAAAGGGAAAAAAGTTTCCCACTGGCACTGATAATCTGCACATCTAAGGAACCCATGGGCGGGCAACGCGCTGATTTCTACTGGATCTATTCATTTTCCCAATTTCTTCGACAAATATCCGGCACACATCGATCTTTGGCACACGCATTGCCTGACAGGTAATAATTGCCGATAGAAGATCCAGAATCTCCGCTACCAAATCTTCGGTCGATGGGACAGAAGAGTGTTTGCTACATAAGACGAAATACTCTCGGCCACCAGGGGATGCGTCAGAATGGATGTACCTATCCACAGCAGTCAAGCGAAGGAAGGATGAGGGTTATTTTGATAAAGCGGTTCTGTTCCATAGGTGCCGTGCTGCTGCTCTTACCGATCGCGGCCGCAGCACAAGTCACATCACAGCCGGCGGCGACCGCAGGCGCAACGCCGAATGCGGCGCCGGGGGGACAGACCACGGCTCCTGCTGATCCAAAGGTCCCTACGGCCGCGAGTGCGAACTACGCAGGTCCGATGGATGCGAATCGTTACGTGATCGGGCCGGAGGACTCTCTCCAGATCACTGTTTGGAAGGAGCCTACGCTCTCCGGTACTATTCCGGTGCGACCCGACGGGATGATCTCCCTCGTGTTGGTGGGAGATATTCCCGCAGCCGGAATGACGCCCACGGCGCTTTCGACTGATATCAGTCAACGACTCAAAAAGTACATTCAGGATCCTGTGGTCACGGTAGTGGTTCTCGGAGTCAACAGCCAGCGCGTCTTTCTGGTTGGCGAAGTCGGGAAGGTTGGTCCGGTCGTGATGACTCCGGGCATGACCCCGCTGCAGGCGATTGTCACCGGAGGTGGTATCACGCAGTTTGCGAACTCCAAGCGCATCTATATTTTGCGAACGACAGCAGGCAAGCAACAGAAGATCCCGTTCAACTACAAGCAGGCGCTGAAGGGAGAAAACTCGGGGGTCTCGCTTCTTCCCGGAGACACAATCGTCGTCCCATGAAGGAAGGCATGAAGATCCAAACACTGATTTCGGTCTTGTTGCTGTCGATGGGTGCATCCATCGCACAAGGCCAGGCCTTGCCGACGGCAGAGTCGTCGATGGCTTCCACCCTGGGCCCGAACCTGCCCAATCTAGATGGGGTTTTTCATTACTCGCTGAGCGCATCTGAGGTTATCCAGCTCGGATACTACGGAGAGGGCAACACGACCTACGCGACGGACCTTTCCGGCAATGCCGCCTATACCTCGCCTAACACAACGCGACCATTCAGCATGCTCTTCTCGGGCGGCGTGATTCTGGCCGGCCAGTCGTCTGGGGGAACACAGTCTTTTTGGAGTATTTCGGCGTCTCAAGGCTATGTCACTCGTCACTGGATCTTCAATATCTCTGACTCCTTCAGCTTTCTGCCTCAGTCGCCCACAACGGGCCTGTCAGGGATCGCTGGCGTGGGAGATCTCGGATCGATTCCGATCCAAGGTCCGGGCGCGGGGCCGATCGGGGATATCATTACCACCTCCGGCAATCGCATCGGGAACTCCGTCAGCGGCAGCGCCGAGCGGACGCTTACGCGCAATACTTCTATCACCGGTTCTGGTTCATGGGGAGTTCTTCATTATCTCGACAGCAATGCTGACGCTGGGCTTGATACCAGCCAGGTTTCAGGAAGTGTCTCACTGAATCAACGAATCGATGCACGAAGCTCAGTCGGTGTTTCGGGGGTCTATTCGACTTACTCTTATAGCGGCAACGGATCCGGCCTAAATACGCCTGATATCGAAACTCGGGGTATCAATGTGTTCTATCAGCGCGTATTGAGCCGCACGCTCAGCGCCAACGTCTCGGTCGGTCCGCAGTGGGTATCGAGCTCCAACAGCACCCTCGTTCCCGACTCAACCGACGTAGCTGTCACTGCAGGGCTTTCGTACAGCTACCAGAATGTGCACGCAGGCGTGAACTACAGCCGAGGAGTGAACAATGGATCGGGCGTACTACCGGGTGCCCTCACCGACGCGTTTTCGGGCTCCGTAGGCCGCAACTTCGGTCGGGACTGGGTCGTTGGCCTCACCGCATCCTACGTACACAGTGCCGGCCTGACACAGTTTCTCAACGGCACCTCCCTGGTTACGAGCAACGCTACATACGACACTGTCTACGGGGGGGCACAAGTTACACGCAGGCTCAGTCCACATTTCTCCGCGTATGCAAGCTATACGGCAGCCAGCCAATCCAGCAACAATGTAATTGGGCCTGTTACCCCAACCATCCTCAACAACACCTTTCAGACCATTGGAGTCGGGGTCACATTCACTCCCCGCTCCACGAATCTAGGACAGTTTTAAGGAGTCACCATGCTTGGTCATCGCGCATTGACGGTCCAAGACTACCTCACCATCCTGAAACGAAGATGGTGGATGATTGCCATCCCCGCGATCATCTTTCCCATCGTCGGGTATCTTGTTACTTTCCTGGTGCAGCCGCAGTATGTCTCCCAGACCCTGGTCTTGGTGGAGCAACAGAAGGTTCCGGAGTCCTACGTCAAAGCGGTTGTCACCGAGGATCTGAGTGGGCGGCTAGCTTCCATGAAGGAGCAAATATTAAGCCGTTCGCGACTCCAACCCATCATTGAACGCTTCAACCTGTTTGCCAACGGGAAGCTTTCAATGGACGACCGCATCGATCTGACCCGCAAAAATATTGGGATTACGCCCATTCAGTCGGAGATTGCCCGAACCAACGGGTTGCCAGGGTTCTTCATCTCCTTCAAGGCGAACGATCCGCGCACGGCCCAGCTGGTGTGCGGCGAGATTCAGTCGCTCTTCGTCAGTGAAAACCTCAGCGACCGGGCTGCTTCGGCCGCGGGAACGACCGAGTTTCTGAAGAGTCAGCTCGCCGATGCCAAGGCAAAGCTGGACGAACAGGATGCACGTCTGGCCAAGTTTCAACAGACTTATATGGGTAAGCTGCCGGGTGCGGAGTCGTCGAACATCAACATGTTGACGACACTCAACACCCAGCTGGATGCCGCGACACAGGCGCTTGCCCGCATGGAGCAGGACAAGAGTTACGCAGAATCCATCCTGTCCATGCAGCAGGCTCAGCAGGTTCAGCAGTCGCAGGCCACGGAACATGGAACTGCAGCCCCCCAGGCCCAGCAGTTGGAACTCCAGCAGCTTCAGGTGCAACTGGCGGATCTAAAGGCACGCTATACCGATGACTATCCCGATGTGGTCAGCGCGCAGAGAAAGGTCAATGAATTGGAGCGCAAAATAGCCCAGGCACCCACAATGCCGGTGGCGCCGGCATCTTCCGCACCTAAAGCGACCGACTCTCTCAGCGTGCAACAGATGCGTGCCCAGATCCGCGCGATGGACCTCGGCATCGCTCAGAAGAAGCGAGATCAGGCTGAAGTTCAAGCGCAACTTCGGACCTATCAGGATCGCGTCGCCTCCAGCCCCGCCGTGGAGGAGGAGTACAAGAGCATCACACGGGATAACCAGACCGCACAGGCGTTTTACGATGATCTGCTCAACAAGCTGAATCAATCCAAGATGGCAACCGACCTCGAGCGTCGCCAACAAGGGGAGCAGTTCCGGGTCATGGATGAACCGAACTTACCCGAGTCGCCATACTCTCCCAAGCGTTCCGCCTTCGTCTTCGGCGGCCTTGTCCTTGGGCTGGCATTGGGCTTGTCCTTGGTAGCTTTGCTAGAGTATTTGGACACGGCGATTCGCAGCGAACGCGATATCTGGGCGTTTACGAAGCTGCCGACCCTCGGTGTCATTGGTTTTGCCGGCGAACAGGAACCCGTGGTTGCGAAGCGCAAGCTTTTCGGCCGCAGCAGTCCGGACATAGCCGCGGGCGGCAAGCCGCTCATGAATGCGGGGGGCTGAGATGTATAACACCTTCTTCAAACTCCAGAGCAGTCCATTCGGAACCAGCCCTGACCCTCGGTTTCTTTACATGATGCCGCACACCCGGGAGGCATTGGCGTGCCTGGAGTATGGAATCTCGGCGCGAAAGGGCTTCACGGTACTGACAGGCGAGGTCGGCACCGGCAAAACAACATTGCTGCGCCGGGCATTGAGTTCCTTCAGCGGCCGTAAGGTCTCTACCGCCTTTGTCTTCAACCCGCGTCTCGATGTATTGGACTTCCTCGAGTTTGTCTTGACCGACTTCGGCATGGTGCCGGCGACGCGAACCAAGTCGGGCATGCTGCTGCAGTTGAACCGCTGGCTCATTGAGCGCTTTCGCATGGAAGAGACCTGCGTGGTGGTCGTCGATGAGGCGCAAAATCTGTCGTGGGAGCTGCTCGAAGAGATCCGGCTTCTTACCAATCTTGAGACTTCATCCGAAAAGCTGTTGCAGATTGTGCTGTCGGGACAACCTGAGCTCGAAGAGAAGCTGCGCCATCCGAGCGTGCGGCAGCTCCGGCAGCGCGTTTCGCTGTGGTGCCGCACCCAGGCCTTGACCGAGAGCCAGACGCACGCCTATGTGGCCGAACGCCTGCGGATTGCAGGAGCAAGCTGGTCGCTGTTTTCACTCGAGGCGCTGGATCTGATTCACCGTGCCAGCCGCGGAATTCCGCGCATTATCAACCTGCTGTGCGAGCACTCGCTGATCGTGGCTTACGTGGAACAGGTGGAGCAGGTGACCGCCACCATCGTAGAAGGCGTGGCGGCAGAACTGGAGTTGGAGGTACAGCCCTTCATGCTCTCTTCGGCTGTGATCGGCAACGGGGACAAGCAGTTCGGTCTGAACTCGAAAGAAGATAATTTTATGGCAGCTTTCAATAAAGAGCCGGGAAGGCACGACCGATGAGCCGAATCTACGAAGCACTCCAGAAGGCAGAGTCTGACCGCAGATTGGACCGGCGCGAACCGGAGCCGCGAACTCCAGAGGCCCCAGTCAAGTCAACCATCTACGCGACCGCCGTGGCCACCGCTGAGGAAGAGCAAACCAGCGCGCCTGCAGAAGCACGGCCTTATGGTGAGCCCTACATCGCTCCGCTGGACCCCAACGCGCTCGATCTCAGCACGATTCCGCTGCGCTCCTGGGCACTGTCTCTCGAGCAATTACCGTCGCTGCTCGAGCGCGGACCTGCAGTTGAGCAGTTTCGCAGCCTTCGCTCGCGAATCTTCGAGCTCCGCGATATCAGCCCGCTTAAGACCATCATGATCACCAGCGGCCTGCCGCAGGAGGGCAAGAGTTTCATCTCGACCAATCTGGCCATGAGCCTCGCGCGCCACAAGAATAGCAAGGTACTCCTAATCGATGGAGACATGCGGCGCTACACCCTCCATCAACTTCTTGGCTGCGAGTCTCATCCCGGCCTCGCGGATTATCTCGGAGGCAAGGCGAGCGTAATCGAAGTGATGCAGCGGCCGGAATCGTTTGAGGGGATGACCCCTGGGGCTGCCGCGATCGCGCAGAACCTGACCTTTATCGCGGGCGGCAACGGCGGCGACAAGGCAGCCGACCTCTCCGGAAGTCCCCGCTTCGGCGAGTTGATTCGGCTGGCGGCGCCGCATTTTGACTGGATTATTGTTGACTCTTCACCGGTTCTGCCCGTCTCCGATGCCGTCAACCTGGCCCGTTTCTGCGATGGCGTTCTCCTGGTTGCACGCAGTGGACAGACCAAATTCCCCATCGCGCAACGGGCGCAGAGTGAGCTGAAAGCCTCGAATATTCTTGGATTTGTTCTGAACGCCGTGGAGGAGCAACCTCAGGTCGGCAGCTACTATGGATACGATGCCGCCAAACCGTAAGTGGGAGCAATTGACCAGATGATCCGGCTCTTCAACGTGTACTACCCTACCCGTACCATCGTTCTCTTGCTGTGCGAAGCGCTGATTGTGAGTGGTTGCTTCCTGCTGGCGACGGCGTTGCTGATGGGGCCGGACACCTACCTCGTTCTCAATTATGAGAACGGGGGATTGAAGATTATCGGTCTTACCATCCTGACGCTGCTTTGTTCCTACTACTTTGATCTCTACGAGCCACAGCGCATCTCCGCAAGCTGGGAGATCTATTTTCGCCTGCTGCTCGTTCTTGGATTTCTGTCGTTTCTGTTGTCGGCGATGATCTACGTCTTTCCCGCGCTCGACATCGCTCAATATGTCCTGCTGCTCGGCCTCATCTTTCTCACTCTCGCGTTGGTGGCGTGGCGAAGCGCCTACGAGTGGGTTATTGGACGAGAGATCTTTCGGGAGCGGGTTTATGTTCTGGGTGCAGGTGACCGCGCGCAGTCCATCGTCAACCTGCTCGAATCACGCAAAGATGCAGGCATGGAGGTGCTCGGCTGGGACGGCGTTGTGGCCGATCGAGACCAGCGCAAAGAGGCCATCCATGTGGCTCTCGAGAAATTCTCCGGACCGAAGCCTCCTGTCGATCGCGTCATCGTCGCGATTGAGGACCGTCGTGGCGAATTTCCTGTTCGCGAGTTGCTCAAGTTGAGATTCAACGGAGTCGTCATCGAAGATGCCGGAGCTCTGCTTGAGCGGCTTACCGGCAAGCTTCATCTCGACGGGCTGCATCCCAGCAGCTTCATTTATAGCGAAGGCTTCCGAGTCAAACCGTCCCAGCAGATTGCGCGACGGATTGTCTCGACACTGACAGCCGCAGTGGGATTGCTTCTCTTTCTCCCCTTTTTCCCGATCGTTGTGCTCTTGGTTCGCCTCTCCTCCCCGGGACCGATCTTCTTCCGGCAGACGCGAGTAGGTCTAGCCGGCAAGAACTTCACGGTCTACAAATTTCGCACGATGCGCACTGATGCCGAGGTAAGCGGCGCAAAGTGGGCGACCAAGAACGATCCTCGCGTGACGCGCGTGGGTATGTTCATGCGGAAGACCCGCCTGGACGAAGTCCCGCAACTCTGGAACGTTCTGCGTGGCGATATGGGCTTTGTAGGTCCGCGTCCGGAAAGGCCCGAGTTTGTGCCATGGCTTACCGAACAGATCCCCTACTTCAATCTTCGCCACATGATTCGCCCAGGGCTCACGGGCTGGGCTCAAGTCCGCTACGGCTATGGTTCGACTCTGGCCGAAGCTCGCGAAAAACTGGAGTTCGATCTGTACTACATCAAGCACATGACTCTTGGGCTCGATCTGCTGATCATGTTCGAGACGATCAAAACGATCATTCGGCGGCAGGGCGCACAATAATACCGCTGCCGAATCTCCGACGAATCGGCTTCGAGTAAAGAGTGCGCGCGTCGGTTCTGCGTGCTAACGAATCAACATCGGCAGGTCAGTAAATCCGCGTCCGCGACGACAGTGCAGTCTTAACGGTACGCTCCTCTTTCTTCACCAGATGAGGTATCCGCAGGGGCCGCGGGGGCACCTCTGGCATTCCGACCTCGCTCAATTTGTAGAGCAGAGACCGATAGCTGATCTGCAGCCACTTCGCTGTCTTTTGCCGGTTCCAGCTATTTTCCTGCAGCACTTTGAGAATGATCTGCCGTTCCAGGTCCTGGGTCGCCTTCTTCGTAATGTTCTTGAGCGAGATCGGCTCGCTGAGGTCAATATCGGTTGTGATTCCGCCGCGCGGTGTCTCGGGCATAAGTTCCGCGACGAGCGCCTCTTCACTGCCGATCAAAACGTAGCTACGGATCAGGTTTTCCAACTGACGGATGTTTCCCGGCCAGTGATAGTTCTGCATCAGGCGAACCGCGCTCTTCGAGAGTAATTCCGGTGCATTGTGGAAGATCTTTGCATAGTGATCGATGAAGTAATCGATCAGGATGGGCAGATCGGCGATCCGTTGGCGTAAGGGCGGCAGGTTGATCGTGACGGCATTGATGCGGAAGAGAAAGTCCAGACGGAAGGTTCCATCCTCGACCTGGCTGCGAAGGTCGGTGTTGGAAGCAGAAACCAACCTGGTAACAATGTTTCGGGGCTCGTGGCCGCCCACTCGGACGAAGGTTCCGTCCTGCAGCACTTGAAGCAGTTTGGACTGAACTCCCAGGTCCAGGCTCCCCACCTCATCCAGAAAGAGCGTACCGTGGTGCGACTGTTCTACGCGTCCCAGCTTCGTGGACATAGCGCCTGTAAAGGCCCCTTTTTCATAGCCGAACAGCTCTGTCTCGAGCAACGTGTGGGGTATTGCAGGGCAGCTTACTTTAACCAGAGAACCCCTGCTCCGTAGAGAGAAAGCATGCAACAGTCGCACGCAGATCTCTTTGCCGGTGCCGCTTTCACCTTGGATCAAAACGGGGACATCGGTCTCCGCTACTCTCTCCAGCTTGTTTCGAACCGCTTGCATAGCGGCCGTCTTGCCGAAAAAAATTTCGAGAGGCGGGAGATTGAGCGAGGCGGCGGATTCGACGTGGTGATCCAAGGTCATTTTTTCCTATCGGCGTTGGGTAGAAACCGCAACTTTGCAATACGGTTCACATATGCACGTCAAGCGCCATTTCTCATATAGTAGAGGTTGAAAGCGAGGATTTCGTGGGTTTAATTGCAAGCCCGAATATACGAATAAACTTCAGAATCGGATTGAAGTAGCACTTTTGCAGGGATTTGGAGGTCACCAGGGTCACTTTCACCAAAGTAACCAGCAAAAAAAAATCCACATTTTTTTAGTTCCACTCATGCCAGTACCATGTAAGCTAGGCCTACTCGATAGGAGAGTGGTAAACCTTTATCTCTTTTGTCGGCAAAGTTCGTAACATTTTTTAACAAAATGCTGTGTCGGACGAGCTAAAATTTGCTGGCGTGGGGTGGTCAGGATGACAGGCCCGCGTTGCAACTGTCTAGATCGAGTACAGCCTGATCCTGGGGGCCAACCGGGTTTCAGGATCACCGTAGGTTTGGAGAATAGCCAACCTGCAATTTGAGGTACTTTGTATGTCAGCTGCCCTTTCGTATCCCGTCCCTGCCTTGAAGTCTACGCGGCCACGTGCCCAGATCCTTATTCTGGAACCGGATCTCGCCGTTCTCGATTATCTTCGCTCTACCCTCGGATCCCGATATTCACTGAGCCTCTTCTCGGACGAGCAGGCGCTGCTCGAGCGTTTGGACAAGTCGGAACAGCCTGATCTGCTTCTGCTTGCCCTGCATACCAACCGCGACCCGATGCCTCTGTTGACCCACATCCGCTGTACCAAACCCAATCTCGCGGTGGTCGTCCTATCCTGCTCGGCGGAACTTCGCGACCTAGAGATGGTGATTCGTCTAGGTGTCCGTGCGATCGTGATGAAGCCGTTTACCGGCAGCGACGTCGAGCAGGCTATTGAGGAGCACCTCGCTTCGTCGGAGAAGAAGGTTCCCGCAGCCGATGCCCTTAGAGAAATTCCGCTAAACGAAACTCACTCGTTTGTACGTTCCAGCAAAAGGATGCGCGAACTGGAGGCTCAGGCCGCTCTCGTAGCCCGCGCCGACATCCCACTCCTGATCCTGGGAGAGAGCGGAACCGGTAAGGAGATCCTCGCGCTCTACACCCACAAAATGTCTGCCCGCAGCCAGAACATCTTCCTTAAGGTCAACTGCGCTGCAGTCCCGGCTGATCTGCTCGAAAGCGAGCTCTTTGGTTACGAGCAGGGCGCCTTTACAGGAGCGGTCAAGACCAAGCCAGGCAAGTTCGAAGTCTGCACTGGCGGAACGATCTTTCTCGACGAAATCGGTGAGATGCCCGCCATCCTTCAGGCCAAGCTTCTGCAGGTATTGCAGGACGGAACTTTCTCTCGCCTTGGCAGCAGATCTCCCATGAAGGTGGATGTGCGCGTGATCGCCGCCACCAACATCAATATGAAGGATGCGATGGCCAACAAGACCTTTCGCGAGGATCTGTACTATCGCCTCAATGGATTCACCCTCAGCATCCCTCCCTTGCGCGAGCGCCGCGAAGAGATTCCGGTGCTGTCGGAGTACTTTATGCGTAAGGGCGCAAAGCGGTATGGCCGGGATCCGCTGCCCTTCTCGCAAACCCTGCTGAACGCTCTGGCCGATCACTCCTGGCCCGGCAATCTGCGCGAACTCGAAAATGTAATCAATCGGTACCTGGTTCTTGGCGAAGAAAGATCAATCGTCGACGAACTCTCTCCAGCAACGGTCTATCAGGGTGGAGCAGCGGCAGCAGCGGTAGCCCAGGAGACACCCAATGGCGCCGGGCTCAAAGCGATGGTCCGCAACCTCAAAGGGGATGCGGAGTCGACGGCAATTGCACAGGTACTGGAGGGAACTGGATGGAACAGGAAGGCCGCGGCAAACGATCTGCAAATCAGCTACAAGGCGCTCCTGTACAAGATCAAGCAGTACGACCTGTCACCACGGAACAACCACGCATCCTAAAATCTCAGGGCAAATCCCAAGTCGCCGAAGAGCTGTCCGAACCGTATCGAGTTGTAGTCCGCTACGAGAGCCATGCTATTCGCGGACTCGCTGAGTCCCGCGAACTCGGTTCCATCGAGCAGCTTCTACGCAACGAGCCTATCTATCCCCTGGACTCCATTCGGCTGAAGCTGCTTGACACGGACACCATAGAGGACGTTCCGACCCGCGATGCCAAGGCTGTTTTCTTCGTCAAGACCTTCGATGGCGATCTTCGCCACCGGGCTCTTCACTTTCACGAGCATGCCCCCATCGTGCCGGGGTTGTGGGTGCGCGTCTATTTCTACGATGGAGAGATGATCGAAGGAATTATCAGCAATACCCGAGATTTTGTGCTCGAGTCAGGCTTCTTCCTGAGGCCGACCGATCCGAACGGAAATAATGCGCTGGTCTACGTTCTCAAGGGCGGACTCAAGGACTTCCATGTCCTCGGAATGCGAAACGTTCCCAAAAGCTCGAACTAGTCCGCTTGAACAACGGGATGATTTCAAAGACACAGATGGTCAGCAGGCAAACCGCCACGCATTACAAATGGGGCGGTCCCTACGAAGACGACTGCGACGGCTGGCACCTCCTCAGGACACCCCACCTCAGCATCATCGAAGAGCTCATGCCGCCCGGCACCAGTGAAATCCGTCACTTCCATATTTATTCACGGCAGTTCTTCTACGTTCTTGAAGGCGAGTTGACCATCGAAGTAGAGGAGCACAGTTTCGTCCTTCAAGCTGGTGAGGGTCTCGAAGTATCTCCCGGCCAACCGCATCAAGTCTTCAATCGTAGCTCGAACCCGGCTCGCATTCTCGTCACCAGCCAACCTCCCAGTCATGGCGACAGAGTGAATGCTGACGGCCAAGGTTGAAAAGTGAACATGATTCATTAGGAGTTCGGTTCATTCACAAGGTCTATCCCACACTTGTCCCGATACTTTAGGTATCTAATATCCTGAACCGATAAGATTCAACCAATAGAGGTAATTTTGGCACCCGGAGGGCGTTGGAAGTGGAACAGGAAATAGAACAGGCCAAGGTAAGCCGCCGCAGATTTCTCGAAGCAAGTTCGGCGATGTTGGTAGCTGCAGCAGGTGTGCAGGTTGCTCAGGGACAAGAGAAACAGATTCGTTCGGCAGACCACCACCTTCCGAATGAATCGCAGCCCGTCCAGAACAACGACCCACTCGATAAGGAGAATCCGAGTTCCGTGTGGGCTCCTCCGACCGACTCCGGCGGCCAGCCTCCATTCAAGTATTCTTTTTCTCTGTCCCACAAGCGCCAGGAAGAGGGCGGCTGGACGCGACAGGTCACCGTACGCGATCTCCCCATATCGAAGAAGATGGCAGGCGTTCAGATGCGTCTCGTTACCGGAGGTATCCGCGAGCTGCACTGGCACGTCGGTGCCGAGTGGGCTCTTATGCTCTATGGCAACGCACGCATTACAGCAGTCGACCAGGAAGGCCGCAGCCATGTCAGCGATGTCACCAAAGGGGATCTCTGGATCTTTCCCGGAGGAATTCCGCACTCCATTCAGGGGCTTGGGCCTGACGGCTGCGAGTTCCTGCTCGTTTTCAATGATGGCAACTTCAATGAGTTCGACACCTTCCTTTTGACCGACTGGATGACCCACACACCGCCCGAGGTGCTGGCGAAGAACTTCGGTGTTCCGGAGTCCACCTTCGATAAAGTGCCGAATAAAGAGCTGTTTATCTTCGAACGCTCCCTACCGCGCCCTTTAGCCGAAGAACAGAAACAGGCAGAGGCAGGCACTGGCCGCGTGCCACACAGCTTCGACTTCAAACCAGCCGAGATGAAGCCCACCAAAGTCTCCCGTGGCGGCGAGGTAAAGATCATCGACCAGAAGATCTGGCCTGCGACCAACATCGCTGCGGCGATCGTCACTCTAAAACCGGGCGGCCTGCGTGAACTACACTGGCATCCGAACGAAGACGAGTGGCAGTACTACGTCGAGGGCAAAGGCCGAATGACGGTCTTCTCTGCCGGCGGTCATGCCCGTACCATGGACTTCCAGGAAGGCGACGTCGGCTACATCGACAAGTCTGTACCCCACTACATCGAAAACACGGGCGACACTGACCTCACGTTTATTGAGGTATTCCCAACACCGTTCTACGAAGACATCTCCCTCGCAGAGTGGTTGGCTCACACCCCTTCGCGGCTGGTTGACCAGCACATTCAAGTTGGCGAAGACTTTCTGGCGAAGATCCCGAAGAAAGAGATGGTTGTTACTCCGGAATAAACTCGTAACGACAATCGCAAAAAGAAAAGAGGCAGCCTCTATGGCTGCCTCTCTCTATTTGTTACCAAATAAGTTGCTTATACGCCAACGGGCTCGGCGACTTTCACGTTGACCGGGGTCAGCCAGTTGTAGCGGTCGGGAAGCGTGCCATGCACGATGCCGAAAAACTCATCATGCAGCGCCTTCGTGATCGGCCCCATCGTGCCATCGCCAACCAGAATGCGATCGACAGAACGAAGGTGTGTCACTTCAGCAGCCGTACCCGTGAAGAAAGCCTCGTCGCAGATGTAGAGCATCTCGCGGGGAAGAGCCTGCTCGACCACTTCAATGCCAAGCTGCTTCGCAAGCGTAAGAACGGAGCTGCGCGTGATGCCGTTCAGCACCGAGTTCGCCAGTGGCGTAGTGTAGAGAACGCCGCCGCGCACCAGGAATAGGTTTTCACCTGACCCCTCGGAGAGGTAGCCGTTCGTATCCAGGCCAATCCCCTCAGAGTAACCGTTGATCTCGGCCTCCATGCGAATCAGTTGCGAATTCATGTAGTTCGCGCCGGCCTTGGCAAGCGTCGGCATCGTGTTCGGCGCGAGCCGGCTCCAGCTCGAAACGCAGACATCCGCTCCCGAGGTGCCCGGAACATACTTGCCCCACGGATAGTTTGCGACATAGACCTCAACAGGTGACTTCAGCGGATTGACGCCGAGTTCTCCGTAGCCACGAAACGCAATCGGCCGAATGTAGCACGGAGCGACGCCATTAGCCTCGACCACATCGATCACCGCGGTCGAAAGCTGTTCCACGGTGTAGGGAAGCGGCATCCGGTAAATCTTGGCCGAATCGACCAGCCGGGCCATGTGTTCCGGAAGGCGGAAGATGCCGGCAGCGTTCGGCTGCGCATAGCAGCGAATGCCCTCAAAGACGGACGAGCCGTAGTGAACGACGTGAGACATGACGTGGATCTGCGCTTTGTCCCAGGGAATGAGGTTCCCGTTGTGCCAGATGTTCGTGGTGGTCTGTATGGGCATGTACGCTCCTAAGCGTTGAAGAACCATTATAACGGCTGCCCGGCGTGGGAGAATAGAGAGTGATGTTCAATCCACATGCCGTCAGTCTCAGAGGGCTGGAGCATTCCGCGTACGTTCAGTTTTCTGTTCTCGCGCTCAGCTCCATCTTCTTTCTCGTCGATCCGTTCGCTGCTCTGCCCACCTTTCTTGCGGTGACCGCAGGGGCGGATGCGCCGCGTCGACGAAAGATGGCGTGGAAGGCTTCCATCACGGCTCTGGTCGTGCTCAGCGCATTCGCGGTTGCAGGACAATACATCTTCAAGATGTTCGGCATCACGCTTCCTGCGTTTGAGATCGCAGGCGGCATCATCCTCCTGCTCATCGGCCTGGACATGCTCGAAGCCAAACGATCGCCCACGCAAGAGTCGACCGAGGAGACCACAGAAGCCGCTCAGAAAGAGGACGCCGGCATCGTTCCCCTTGGAATTCCGATGCTTGCCGGTCCTGGCTCAATCACGAGCGTCATGGTCCTGGTCGGTCAGGCGCAGAACCGCTGGCAGATGGTCGCGATCCTGGTGTCGATCTTCATTACCGCGGCAATCTGTTACCTCGTCCTGGGAAACTCCGACCGCGTTGCCCGCGCGATGGGGGAGACTGGCGTGAGAATTCTCGTCCGCATCATGGGCTTGCTCCTCGTGGCGCTTGCCGTGCAGTATTTCGTGAACGGTATGGTCGATCTCGGTGTGATCAACAAACCTTAGGCCGTCAGAATCAGAATGTCTCTTTGAGCTTGAGCCGCGTCTAAACGGTGAACATCAATCGGGCTTCAACCTCGGGTAACCTTTCGGCAACTTCGCCTTCTAACAAAGCATCACAACTTTGTTCGCTATCTCTTCACCAAGCGAGAAGACTATGACCCAGATCGTAGAAGCTACCGCAGCAGCAACTTCGCTCCTCGCCCGCTACAAGGCCGTTCGCCATGCGACCAAGCATCTTTTTAGCCCATTATCACCTGAAGACATGATGGTGCAGTCCTCTCCTGAGGCCAGTCCGGTGAAGTGGCATCTCGCCCACACCAGCTGGTTCTTCGAGACCTTCGTGCTTCGCGAGTTTGCCGCAGGCTACCAGCCCTACCATCCCGACTTCCACTGGCTCTTCAACAGCTACTACAACTCGCTAGGCGAGATGCCGGACAAAAAACTCCGAGCCTCTTTCTCGCGCCCTCCGCTCGACGCCATCCTCGCCTATCGCACCCACGTCGACGCCGCAATGACAGCACTGATGCAGCATCCGCTCGAAGATGAAGCCGCCCGCCGCATCGCTCTCGGCCTCGAGCATGAGCAGCAGCACCAGGAACTCATCGCCACCGACATCAAGCACGCCCTCTTCACCAACCCACTGCACCCTGCGTACGTCCAGGCACCTGCTAAGGAAAGGCTCGACACCATCGCGCCGCCTCTCGACTGGATCGACTATGCCGGCGACCTCACCGATATCGGCTTCGCTCCCGACCCGGGAGATCCTCTCCAATCCGTCTCCTCTTTTGCCTTCGACAATGAGACCCCTCGCCATCATGTCTACCTCGCACCCTACCGCCTCGCGACACGCCTGATCACCTGCGCCGAGTACCTCGCCTTCATTGACCAGAACGGCTACAACCGGCCCGAGCTCTGGCTCTCTGAGGGTTGGACTACCAACCGCGCCGAAAGCTGGCAGGCGCCACTCTACTGGCGTCGCGACGAAGCCACCAACTCCGGCTGGTCGATCTACACCATGCACGGTTTTCGCTCGCTCGACGACCTCAGCGAGACCCCTGTCTGCCACCTCAGCTTCTTCGAGGCCGACGCCTACGCTCGCTGGGCCGGCCACCGTCTCCCGACCGAATTCGAATGGGAACACGCCGCCAGCCAACTCGGGCTCCAGCGCAAAGAGGTCGACTTGCAGCCCGCGCTCCTGACGTACCCGCCGCAGAACTCGCCGCAGACGCCCCCCCTCACCGTCCAGGCCAATCTCATCGAAACCGGCAACCTCCATCCCACCCCAGCCTCAGCACTCCCCGGACTGCAGCAGATCTTCGGCGATGTCTGGGAGTGGACGTCCAGCGGCTACACAGGCTACCCCGGTTATAAGCCTCTACCCGGCGCGCTCGGCGAGTATAACGGCAAGTTCATGTCCTCCCAGGTCATCCTTCGTGGAGGCTCTTGCGTCACGCCGGCCACCCACATCCGCGCCACCTATCGCAACTTCTTCTCGCCTTCAACCCGCTGGCAGTTCTCAGGTCTCCGTCTCGCCCAGGACGCGCCTAAGTAAACGCAACACCAACGGAAAATGTCGAACGAAGAGAAAAGCCTCCACGACTCGCACTCGTTGGAGGCTCCCAATTTAACAACACTCTTTACGTAAGTCGATTCGAAGCCGCCACCCGCCCATACCAAAGTCCGGAATCCTTCACGATGCGCCTCTGATCGCGAAAATCTACATACGTCAGTCCATACCGTTGCGTATATCCGTCGGCCCATTCGAAGTTATCGACCAGGCTCCATGCGTGATACGCACGAACCTTCGCCCCATCTGCGATCGCACGTGCCAACTCAGCGAGTATCTCCCGATGAAATGCGATCCTGCGCACATCGGGAACCCGCCCGCTGCTGTCAGGCCCATCCAGATAGCAGCAACCGTTCTCGCTGATCTCAATAATCGGATGGTCGTACTCCCGAGAGATCTGCGTCACCAGGTCATAGATGCCCCGCGGCCATATCTCCAACCCAGCTTCGGTCAACGGCCCCTCCGTCGGCATCTCCACGTGCATCTGCGTCAGCGGATCTCGCCCCGACGACCCACCCTCCCCCTCGGTCTCCGTGCCAAAGTGTCCTCCGGCAGCCTGAGCGCCGTCACTGGCATTCGAGACAATCCGCCGTGTGTAGTAGTGAAACCCAATCCAATCCAACGGCACTTTCATGATCTTGTCATCGCCGTCCTTGTATCCCATCGCCTCATACGGCGTTGCCCCAACAAACGCCTTCGGATACTCGCCACGCATCGCCGGGTTCAGAAAGTAGAGATTATTCATCGCGTGATAGCGCGCCGTCGCCGCTCGATCTGCCGCACTATCCGTCTTCGGATAAGCCGGAGCCATCCCATAGGCGCTCCCCACTGTAGCCTTCGCAGACGCAGCCTTTATCGCTCGAAACGCCTCACCTTGCGCCAGGTTTACCGTATGCGCAGCCTTCAAAAACTGATTGAAATCAGCCTTGCAGGGAGGAAAAACTCCAACCCCATACCCATAGTAGGTAAACGTCCACGGCATATTGAAGGGCGCCCAAGTCGTAATCCGGTCACCCAAATGCTTCGCCAGAATCCCCGCGAAGTCTGCATAGTACGAGGCCAGATCGCGATTCGGCCATCCACCGCGATCCTCCAGCGCCTGCGGTAGATCCCAGTGATAGATCGTGCAGAACGGACGAATCCCCGCCTCCATCAACGCATCCACCAGCCGGCTGTAATGGTCGATGCCCTTCTGATTTACCGGCCCCGTCCCACTCGGCTGCACCCGCGCCCACGACGTCGAAAACCGATAGCTCTTCTGATTCAGCCGCTTCAAAATCGCGATATCGTCTTTATATAAATGATATTGATCGCACGTCATATCGGCGGTCGCGCCACCCTTCACCTTGCCGACCGTATGCGCGAAGCGGTCCCAGTTGGACTCGCCCTTCCCATCGATATTCCAGGCCCCCTCCACCTGGTACGCTGCTGAAGCCATCCCCCACAAAAAACCATCCGGAAACCGCGCGCCTTCAATTTCGGCCTCTGTCACAGCTCCCGGAACACTATCCTGAAACGCCTCCGTACCGGCCGTCATTGTTGCACCTGAAAACAGCGCGGCACCTCCCGCAGCCAAGGAACTCCTAAGAAAATTTCTACGATTCATCCCAGACCCTCGTTAGAAAACGGTCCCGCAGCGCACCGCCTGCGGATCTCAGACTGGACTAGGATTATCCCAGCAATGCAGGATCCCATCAAACCCGTCGACGCACCACCAACCCCACCGCCCGAAGACACCCCTCCGGAGCTCCTGCCCGAAGATTTCTACTACGAGGGCCCCTACCTCGTCTTCACCTCCATCTACCATCGAAAACGTGGCTACTGTTGCAACTCAGATTGCCGTCACTGCCCTTACAAATAGTCCAATCCACAACCTAATCATGGGCCTGTGGCAGCGAAGGCACTCCGCCAGTCCTCGCATCGGCAACCGAGATCTTCGAGTTCCGCAGAGCCGTCGCTGTTCGAACCAAGGTGATTACCCGTGGGTCTTTGCGATACTTCGCCAGCACCTCATCCGACCCCATCGATCCGAGCACATCGAACCCGCCCTCACTCGAGAGCGTCAGGTAGCGAAGCATATTTTCTTCGTCGCCCCGATGAGCATAGAGCCGGGCGATCTCGAAACAATAATGCGCATGGTCCGCCGGCGAGAGCATGTGGGCCTCTACGCCGCTCGCTTCGTGATGTTGCATCATGTCCGGATCAATCGTCAGCGCAATATCAAACTGCTGTCGCGCCCTTTCGAAGTTCTTTTCTTCGAAGTACGCGGTTCCAAGGTTTGAGTGATAGATCGCTGATTTTTTGTCCAGCTTGATCGCCTTGCCGTAATCGGAGATAGCGGCTCCATAGCGCCCCTCCACGTATTCGGCGGCACCAAGGTTGTTCCATCCTTGTGCGTTCTTCTTCTGCAAACGAACCACCTGCAGGAAATAAGTCCGCGCAAGCGTGATGTTTCTCAGTTCAAGTTCCGTCACGCCCATTCGAATCAGAAGGTCTTGTTGTGGACCGCCGCGACGCATCGCATAGCCGTAGTAATCGAGGGCATCTTCGGGAAATCGCCGGGCACGCAACACATCAGCCGCCAGCTCCAACTTTTGCCAGCTCGCTGTCTGCGGATCAGGAAGGTGTGGCTCGATTGCAAACCAGTCTGCGCTTTGGTGTCGCAGATCGCGGTCAGCGTCGGGAGTGGCGGGCGTCGCAAGCTTCTGCGAGGACAGTGGAGAGTTGGCAAGCACCAGACCAAGTAAGGGAAGGAGGATAGTAGAACGGAGAATCGGTCTCATAAGAGGACCTCACGGACTTCGGCATCATCATCGGCCCCTTATTTAACCCCTGTCAATAGCCACCTTGCTATGGTTTTGTAGGACCACCAGAGGGTGCCGCCCCCGCGGCGGCCGCAGCGGGAGCTACAACCGGCGTCGCCCCGGCCCAAACATTCATCGCCATCCTCGGAAAGCTGAAGCTCCCACCAGCGTCGTCGATCACGTTCACCTGACAGACATAGGTTCCCGGCTTCAGCTGCGTCAGCGGCACGTCGAACTGAAATGCCACCGCCCCACGCTCCGGAATGTTGACCACCCTAGCCTCAACTAACGGTGTTTCATACACTTTCACGCCGCCCGTCAGGAACTCAATACTGGTCAGAACCCTCACTGGTCCGCCCTCACGCCGCGTTAGACCGGGCGAACTGGCCGGTTCGGCCACCCCCTTTTCCCTCGCCGGGTCGTAGACCTCGTACAGGAAGTAGAGATGCTGATCCTGCCGAAACACATGCGGCACATTCGGAATCCACTCCACCCCATCCCGCACCAGCGGGCTAGCAGCCTTCTTCGCGGTATTCGGTACCCGCTGGCTCGACAGCACAATCGAACTCAGCTTGAGCGGACTCTTCTTCAGATCCGGCACCTGCAAATCAGTCTCGAAGCTGCCCATCGCCCCTGTCTGGTTCTCCCGCACCACAAACTTCAGATGGTATCTCCCGGGAGCCAGCGTAAATCCCGTCGAATACTGGATCTTCTTCTGCTGAACCTGCTGGGCCGCATCGAGCGCCAGCTTCACCGTATCCCGAACATTGCCAACGATGATCCCTTCAGCGTTCTTCACCTGCCCAATGATGTCGATATTTGCCTTGTCCCGGTCGCCATTCTTCACGATATGAATATGGGAACCCGGCACAATCAGCGACACTGGAACGAAGAACTTGTTATCTCCCATCCTGAAGTACAACGCCTGCAAATAGACTGCAACATCGGTCGCCGGAAGGTCGCTCCGCAACTGCTCAACCAAAGCCTGTTCACGATCTTCTGTCTTCTGGTGTTGGAAGTCTGCCGGAGCGTAGTATCCGGGCCGGTATTCCAGCTTCACGTCCCTCAAATCGGTGCGATTCAGCTTGAGCGTCAAATGACGAAAACTTCCATCCCGCGCCGTATTGGTCGAGCGGAACCCAACGATGTAATAAGCCTCCGTGTCATGCTGTACCTGCTGAAATGCCGGAGCAAAATCATTCGAATCGAAGAAAGCCTTACCGCCAGTGTCTGAGGAGAGCGTTGCCAAAGTCTCCTGCGAACCGAAGTTCGCATCCAGCTGACTCTGCATTGCGCCCCCGCTGTAAGCCGCTGTTCCACGTAGACTTCCAGTCGACGCGTTGCCCACCGGCGGCAGCGCTTCCAGCCCCCGCGAGTCGACGCTATAGATTGCCATGTTGGCCTTCACCGCTTCATTCGTCGCCGCCCGCATACTCGCCTGGTTCTCAATCCCCTGTCGCGTCAACCCGCCGCTGAAGTACAACAGACTCTTCCGCTGATCCACCCTCTCGAGACTCTTCGCAATCGTCCGTATTGCATAGAGCTCGCGATCCGTGTTCAGCGCGTTGTACTCGCTGTCGTCCGAGGTAAAGCTCGAAGCATCGTCCGCCGTCCCGCCCGAGTTTCCCCCTTCATTTCCATTCGCAAACCCGGTTCCTTCCGTTCCGTTGTACTTGCCGAGTCCTCGCAATAGCGCCTTCTTATCCGAGGTGAAGTCCTGATCCATGGTCAGCCCGCTAGACATGCTCACCAGTGCCACCAGGTCTGCCGGCTGCATCTTCTTATTCACATAGTCCTGCGCAGACTCTACGGCCCGGTCGATATCCTCAGGCTGCATGCTGCTCAGGTCGAAGAACATCACGATCAACCGGTGATCCCGCAGCGTAGCCGGATTCGCCGCAAACTCCCCATTCACCAGATCCGCAATCGTAGACTTCCCAATCACGGTCGACTTCTCCCGCAATACCGCGGCCTCATCGACATTCTGATAGTCGAAGCTCTCAATTTTCTGCGGCTTCCCATTCTCCAAAACCGTAAAATCGCTCGCCTTCAGGCCTTTCACCACCTCGCCCGTTTTCTTGTCCCGCACCACGACGTTGGTCAGCACAATGTCGCTCTGCACCTTCAGCGTGAATCCTCCCGATTGGTCCGGCTGCTGCGTCCAGCCGTCGCCCGTAGGCATCCCCGCAATCACACCCACCAGCATCGCAGCCATAACTCGACGCCAATTCAAGTTCACCGCCCGTCGCAAGCTCCTAGCCCGCAGCAAAGTCATCGCCCCGCTCCTCAAAACCGGTACCGCGCCAGCACCGTCAGCCGCCGCATCGACGCCGCCGAGGTCACCTGCCCAAAAGTCTGCGAGTTCAACGTCGAATCGATTCCCGAATACTGAACCGTGTTGAAGACATTTGTCGCCGTCACCCTCATCTCAAATGACCGCGTCTCCCCCAGCGCCACTGTCCGCGACAGGGAAGCGTCCGCCACAGCGATCCCCGGTCCCTCGATGGACCCACGCGACGCCGTACCGTATTGATTCGGCGGGGGGGCGGCAAACGCCGCCGTATTGAACCAGTCTAGAATGGTCCCCTGGCCCGAAATCGGCTGCGAAGACACTCTGTCCGGCCGCAGCGTATTGTTGGTCCCCGTAGCCGTCTCCGCTACCGTCGAAACATAGTGCGGGGTAAAGTAAGTTCCCGAAGCAAACGTAAAATCCCCCGAGAGAGAAAATCCATCCAGTGCCTTCGACCAGAATCCCCCCTTCGTCAAGAAGGCCCGGTTCGGGCCAAACGGCAGCTCCAGCACCCAGTTTCCAGTCACCTGCTGTCGCACATCGAACGAGCTGTTGCCCTCCTCCGCATTCAGATCCATATCATTCTGCGCAGGCACCACTGTCGTCCCGCCAATCGACGAAGCATTATCAATCGAGTGCCCATAGTGATACGTCGCCTGCAGCGAAACGCCCTTTTGCAGCCTCTTCCGTACATTCACGCTAAGTTGTTCAAACCGCGAAAACCCCTGCGAATCCTCATAGTTGAAAGGCTGCGCCCCCGGATTCAATACTCCCGACGCCGTTCGATTCGGCGCCCTCACAATATCCAGCTCTCCACCCTTCGCCCCGTTGTACCCAATATTCGCCACGATCCCCAACGGAAACGTCCGCTGAATATCCAGGTTCCAAACCTGCACATGCCCCAGCCTGTAGTCCAAATTCGCCGCATAGTTGTTCTGCACCGGCGTCGTCGAACAGTCAAATCCATTCGCCAGCGTCAGCGTCGTCGGCGAGCATCCCGTCTGCCCCACCACGTTCGTCTGCGTCAGCGCGAACGGCACCTGCGACGACAGATTCCTCGCCAGCGTCGCATACTGCCCCGTGTTGAAGTTAATCCCATAGCCCCCGCGTACCACCGTATCTTTGAAGACCTTCAGCTTCGGCCGATACGCAAACCCCACTCGCGGCGAGTACATATTCCTATCCGGATTGACCAGCGACCTCACCGCCCCGGTGCCGCACGCCCCCGCAACCGCCACCGGACACACCGGTATCACCACGGAAAAATCTGAATTGTGATCCAGGTTCACCAACCGATTATCCTTCTCCACGTAAGGCGAAAAATACTCATACCGCAACCCATAGTTCAGCGTCAGATTCGCGAGCACGCGCCAGTCATCCTGCGCATACCAATCAAAAACATTCGCGCGCAGATACGTCTTCTCCGTCGCCGCTTGAATCGTCGACTGCTGGGGCAGCCCCAGCAGAAAATCCGCCAGCCCATACCCACTCGGCGACAACACCGGACAAGTCACCGTCGTCGAAGGCGTACAACTGCTCGCCGGATTCTGCGTCGCGTACCCGGTAAACGTAAACGACCCCACCACATTTGTTCCGCCCACCGAATCCGCATGCACCCGCCGAATATCAAGCCCGTAGCGCATATTGTGTTTCTTGTATCTGTAACTCACAAAGTCCGAGAATGAGATCGTCTGATTCAGAACATCGCTCGGCAACGCCTGCGTCAACCCCGTATAGTTCGAGATCCCCACACTCGGCAACCCGTTATAGATCCCCGGCTCCCCTCCAATCACCGGCTTCGGAACAGTGATGCCCGTCCCATTCAGCGGATTGATTCCGTTCGTAAAGTAATTACGCGCCGTCGCGTGCGAGCGATTCCAGTTAATCGAAGCATTGTTGGTCAGCTTGCCATATCCAATCGTGTAGCCCGCCGTGACGCCATACCCGTCCGTTTCGGTCGTACCACCCAGCGGCAAAAAGATATTCCGATTATCCGCAGCCGAGTGCGAGTAGCTCCCATTGAAGTTGATATTCTGTCGCAGCGTTGCCGGTCCGTTCCCCTGCTGCTGCCTGCGCCCGCCGCCGAAACTGTTGCTCTGTCCAAAGTTCCGCACATACCGCAGCGCTGCGGTAGTGGCGTTGTTCCCCGCAGTCGTAATTGTCTGGTAGTTGTACCCCTGTCGCCCCGTTGTTGGGATATTTGGAGCAGGATAATAGTTCAGCAGGGCCGCAGCCTGCGAAGATACGGGCACCTGATTATTCACAAACGGCTGCCCCGTCGCAGGGTTATACAGCGTCACCGGAGTTGTCACGCCGCCGACTGTGTTTGTAAGCCCCGAGAAATCTCCATCCCGTTCCGCCAGCGTGGGCACCGTGCCGTATAGGTTCGTAGGAGTCGTATTCCGCTGTCCCGTCACGTTTAGGAAGATGAACTGCTTCGTACTTGCCTTCACCAAACCGGGTATAAACGGAGACCCCGTAAAGCTCACTCCAAACCTGTTCGTACTGTAGTCCGGCTTCACCACCGGAGCGCCTGTCAATGAAAAGTTAGTAGCATCGAGTGCGCCGTTTCCACCCTGGTAGAAGATCGCTCCATGCGGCTGCGTAGGATTAAACCCTCGAAACCCACCGCCTCCACCACCGCCGCCACGTCCACCGCCCCCACCTCCGCCGCCACCAAACCCTCGTCCACCACCGCCACCGCCAAATCCTCCGCCCCCAGCCATACCACCCAGCATCCCCGCCACCGAATTAGCAATATCGCCAACCGCCCCACCCTGTCGCTGCGCCTGTGCGATCGCATCCCGGATGCGCTCCCGAACGTCATCTTCGCTGAATCCCGCAAGTCCGTTCGTCTGCCCCACCGCGCCATTCACTGTCACCGAATCACTCGCCGCCGCCTCGCTCCCACCAAGCCCCGACAGCGTCGGCACCTGCGCCCCCGCAGCCCCTCCTCCACTTGCCGTCGCATCCGCCGACCCCGACGTATCTCCGGTCACACTCAGCGCCTGCAGCCCACGCGCAACTCCAGCGCTCGTCGCCGCGGCCTGACGCTCCTCCTGCTGCTGCACCCGTGAGGCCAGTTGCAACCCAAACTCCGCCACTTGCGTCGGTTTTCCGCCGTTCTGTCCAGCCGCGTTAATCAAAACCTCTTTTGTATCGGCCGCAAATGCCGCCAACTCCGCCTTCACCACATAGCGGCCATTGCGCGGAACCGTCATCGCAAACGTGCCGTTCACATCGGTCGTCGTCGCATACTTCTTGCCGGTCAGCGTATTGCTCGCAGTCACCGCGACTCCAGGCAATGGCACCGCTCCCGCCTTGACCGTCCCCGAAATCGTCCCACCGCTCGCCTCGCCCGCCCCAGACGTTGTAGCGGCTGGCGCAGGTGTCGTAACAGTCGTAGCAGGTGTTCCAGACGTGCTCTGCGCGTCAGCCGGTGCCGGTGGTAGAACCGGCGGCACAGCTTGTCCCCACACGCTACCCGTTAGCACCAGGCCCACTACCATACCTTGAATCAGTCCCTGCACCTTTACCTCGCCTCGCTTCATCGACCCCAAACACACGATTCCCATCTATTGAGGCGCCGTACCAGTCTTCGCCGGAACAGCCGCCCCACTCGGAGCCGCTGCAGATGTGCCGCCCTCAAGCTCTCGCCTTCGTCGCCGTGCCGCAGGATCCGACACACCTAACTCCGTTGGCACGAATGTTCCATTCTTCAACGCTCCACGTCCAGCCACAGCGTCTCCAACCTTCACATCCGCAAGCGTAATACTCTCTCCACCAGAGCTGTTCCCACTTCCTGCTGCATTCCCTGAAACCGTTCCTCCGCTACCGCTCCCGCTCCCTCTTCCACTACCCGACCCCAACTCAGTCACGCCCGCACCACTCGCAAGCATCGACATGCCACGGCCGCCGCGTTTGAACGACGTCTGCTCATCCACCCCGATCACTTGGCTCACGCCATCTGGCCGCAACACCGTGATCTTCAGCGCATCCATATCGATCGCAGTCACGCGCCCCGTGATGAAGACCTTGCCCATCCCTTCGCGCGCCTTCTTCACCTGCTCCGCGTCCATCACGCCGATAAAGACTGCATGCACTGTCTTGGTCGCAGGGTCGAGAACTCCCATCGCGCCCACGCCATCACCTGCCTTGATATCGACCATCTTCGCCGGCTGCCTGTCTTTGTTTACCCGCGTGTTAGCGGAGACGACCACCTGGTACACCTCGCCCGCCTCCGTCTTCACCGTCAAATGATCAGCAGCTGCGGCCGTCACTGTGCCGCGCACCATCTGCCCGCCCGCAAAGGCCGGTCCCTCGCGTTCGTCATCGCTCTGCTGAGCTCGCATCGGCAAAGGCAGCGCTGCCATCACAATCACCAGCAACTTTGCTCCAGAACGCCGCATCCACTGCTGCTTCATCCCGCACCATCCGCCTTACTTTTTACCCGAAGTCTCGTGCTCATACAGACGGTCTATCACCACGAAAGACTCTCCGGCGTCCGCAAAAACCTCCGACAAACCCAGCCCCAACGTGCAGCGCTTGCCTTCCTTCGCGAACCCTGCACTAAACTACCGGAATGCATGAGGTAGCCCACGCGCCCCACACCCACGGCCCCCACATCGAAGGCCACTTCGAATCCTCTGAGGTGGTTCGCGATATCGTCATCGGGCTCTCCGACGGACTCACCGTTCCCTTTGCACTAGCCGCAGGTCTCTCCGGTGCCGTCGCGTCCTCCCACATCGTCGTCCTCGCCGGTCTTGCAGAGATCGCCGCTGGCTCCATCGCTATGGGCCTCGGCGGCTATCTCGCCGCACGTGGCGATGCCGAACACTACGTCTCCGAGCGCCAACGTGAAGAGCGCGAGATCGTCGAACGCACACGTGATGAAGAAGAAGAGATCTACGAGATCTTCGAACAGTATTCGGTGAGCCGCGCCAGTGCAGAGCCCGTACTCGCAGCACTCAAACAAAACCCCACCGCATGGGTCGACTTCATGATGCGCTTTGAACTCGGCCTCGAAAAGCCCGCTGCAAACCGCGCTCATCGCTCCGCCCTCACCATCGCGATCTCCTACATTGCCGGCGGCCTCATCCCTCTGCTGCCTTACATGCTCGTAGCAGACAACCTCACCGCTCTCAAACTTTCCGTCATGATTACGCTGCTTGCGCTCGCCATCTTCGGCGCACTCAAGGGCAAACTGGTCGGAACCGGTTGGCTACGCAGCGCTCTCCAAACCGTGCTCATCGGGGGAGCTGCAGCCGCCGTCGCCTACACGCTCGCGAACCTCCTCAACACCCATCCAAGCTGAGCGACCATGCTCGATTGGCCGTTTTCGCTCCCGCGAACGCTGGAGAAGTAACGGCTGCGACTGCACGCTGGAAACAAAAATGACGGCGTAGGATCATGAATATAAATAACTTATGATGCTGGGGTCGCCGATCGCGCGATCGAAGAAGTTAGTGAACCAGTAGCCCCGAACAGGCCACGACGACCCCGGCCGCGCCAAGCGCAAGCCCAAGCAGGAAGTAGTGTTGCCTTCGCGTGAAGAGCGTAATCGAGCAAAGCACCACCGAAATCTGCAACAGGGCCTCGCCTAGATCGTAGCGAGAAGCCTTGGCCTCAGCCTTGGTCACTTCGGCCTCGAACTCACGAGCCTTCGCCTGCTCCTCCGCAAGATCGTCCTTCCACTTCTCAACGTGAGCCTCGTACTCCTTCCGCTTTGTCTCAAGCAGAGATGAGTTCGCGGTGGGCTCTATCGCAAGAAGGTCCAGCGTCACCGAAAGATTATCCATGCGAATCTTCTTCGCCTGGTACTCGTTCCACTGATCGCCCGCACGCGACTGCATCAACACAGCCTCAGTGTGAGTGCGATGTCCAAGCACAGTGACCATGGCGACCAGTACGGCAAGTATCGAGATTCCGAGCGAAATACTCTTCAGCGACTCTTCTCCACCGGACTCCCGCATCTGATTGGCAAACTCTGAAACTTCGTTAGCTTCCATAGTGGAACGATTCTAGACCGGCGCATTGAATTGTCAGCAGTCAAAACCGCCACCCAGGCCACTATTCAAACAAAGTCAAAATAGTCGGAACTTTAATCACCCCGTCATTGTTGGCCGAAATCGACTTTTCGACAGGAAACCGCGATTATTCACAGCCTTGAGCTTGCACGGAGGCTCTGTCGCTGATAATCTCAGGAAGTCGCAGAGAGGCATACGGCCTGAAACGAAGTGGAAAGCAACAAGCTTGCACGGAAACAAAAAGCACGATACTCTAGGTGAGAAGTAAAGCAACACTGCTTCGCACCTTGGCTCTGGCAAGACGAGAGCAAGTAACAAGGTATGACGGAGCGCAGTCCAAGCGTTTGATATCGGTTTAGAGCCTCAGGGCCTACCGGCAATCCAAACCCAAGCCACTGCAGTTGATTTGAGAAATACTAGGAGCTAAGTGCTCCGCGCTCGTTTTCGGGCGTCACGATGTTTTGACATTTTGTGCTGAGCGAATGATTGTCAACCTCTTCGGAGTCGGCAGGCCGGAATCAAGCCTGAAGAAAACGAAAATAAGAGTTGACAAGCGAGGTAAGAATTGATAATCTCGAAAAGTTCGCTAAAACGTCACACGCTACTGAAGCGCTCCTCGTAGAGTCGAAGCAAGACCAAAAGAGAGAGCTAAAAGTAAGTGGCAAATACAGACGACAACAGCGCATCAAGTTCGAGGACACGAATATGGCTTATGCCGATTCAGTCCTTGATCCAAAGCTGCCCGCTTAGGTGGATGCAGTTCGGATCTTTGACAACATAGTTGAACGTGCCAGTCGTGAGATGATACGAAATTTGGTTTAGTCATTCTCACTAGTTATAAACCTCCGGGTGTTTTCGAGCACCGGGGGCGCTTGATCCGCACCGACCCCTGTCGATGTGCGGCAAGCAAACCAAGATTAAACGAGAGTTTGATCCTGGCTCAGAATCAACGCTGGCGGCGTGCCTAACACATGCAAGTCGCACGAGAAAGGGGCTTCGGCCCTGAGTAAAGTGGCGCACGGGTGAGTAACACGTGACTAATCTACCCTCGAGTGGGGAATAACTGAGAGAAATCTTAGCTAATACCGCATAACACTTACGAGTCAAAGCAGCAATGCGCTTGGGGAGGAGGTCGCGGCCGATTAGCTAGTTGGCGGGGTAATGGCCCACCAAGGCGATGATCGGTATCCGGCCTGAGAGGGCGCACGGACACACTGGAACTGAAACACGGTCCAGACTCCTACGGGAGGCAGCAGTGGGGAATTTTGCGCAATGGGGGAAACCCTGACGCAGCAACGCCGCGTGGAGGATGAAATATCTTGGTATGTAAACTCCTTTCGATGGGGAAGATTATGACGGTACCCATAGAAGAAGCCCCGGCTAACTTCGTGCCAGCAGCCGCGGTAATACGAGGGGGGCAAGCGTTGTTCGGATTTATTGGGCGTAAAGGGTGCGTAGGCGGTTTGATAAGTCTGATGTGAAATCTATGGGCTCAACCCATAGTCTGCATTAGAAACTGTCGGGCTTGAGTATGGGAGAGGTGAGTGGAATTTCCGGTGTAGCGGTGAAATGCGTAGATATCGGAAGGAACACCTGTGGCGAAAGCGGCTCACTGGACCATAACTGACGCTGATGCACGAAAGCTAGGGGAGCAAACAGGATTAGATACCCTGGTAGTCCTAGCCCTAAACGATGATTGCTTGGTGTGGCAGGTACCCAATCCTGCCGTGCCGAAGCTAACGCGATAAGCAATCCGCCTGGGGAGTACGGTCGCAAGGCTGAAACTCAAAGGAATTGACGGGGGCCCGCACAAGCGGTGGAGCATGTGGTTTAATTCGACGCAACGCGAAGAACCTTACCTGGGCTCGAAATGTAGTGGAATCCGGCAGAAACGTCGGCGTCTAGCAATAGACCGCTATATAGGTGCTGCATGGCTGTCGTCAGCTCGTGTCGTGAGATGTTGGGTTAAGTCCCGCAACGAGCGCAACCCTTATCTTCAGTTGCTACCATTTAGTTGAGCACTCTGACGAAACCGCCTCGGATAACGGGGAGGAAGGTGGGGATGACGTCAAGTCCTCATGGCCTTTATGTCCAGGGCTACACACGTGCTACAATGGCCGGTACAAACCGCTGCAAACCCGCGAGGGGGAGCTAATCGGAAAAAGCCGGCCTCAGTTCGGATTGGAGTCTGCAACTCGACTCCATGAAGCTGGAATCGCTAGTAATCGTGGATCAGCATGCCACGGTGAATACGTTCCCGGGCCTTGTACACACCGCCCGTCACATCACGAAAGTGGGTTGCACTAGAAGTCGGTGCGCTAACCGCAAGGGAGCAGCCGCCCAAGGTGTAATTCATGATTGGGGTGAAGTCGTAACAAGGTAGCCGTAGGAGAACCTGCGGCTGGATCACCTCCTTTCTAAGAGAGAACGTCTTGGCACACTTCAGCGCCCTGCGATTGCAGGCAGCCTGGTTTTGCGATCAGGTTGAGCTTGATAGTGATGTTGCCAAGTACCATCTGCATGCACTTCGGTGACTGCAGATGAGCCTGAACTAAACCTTCTCTTTTTCGCTATCTGTCAACACCGATGGTCAATAGCGGCGTAGCTGCTATGCACGTTCAACTGTGTCCTCGAAACCTTTCGAGAGAGCTCGATTCTTGATTCTTCGGAGTCAACAACAGAGCAGCCTGCGCATCAGGCCTCCTTTGCTGATAAGCTGGAAGTCTGGTGCTGTAGAGTCGGGCCTGTAGCTCAGTTGGTTAGAGCGCACCCCTGATAAGGGTGAGGTCGGTAGTTCGAATCTACCCAGGCCCACCACCTTTATCCCGACGGTCAGGTAATCTGATCATCAAGGGGCTGTAGCTCAGTTGGGAGAGCACCTGCTTTGCAAGCAGGGGGTCAACGGTTCGATCCCGTTCAGCTCCACCATGACTTCTCGATTGGCATGTTCGATATGGATATGTAAGACAAGCGATGTCTGCTTGAGGTTGAGTCTCTGCACTGCGGAGGTTGAACCTTGAGCAGGAATGCTCAAGCCGCCTGAGGGCGCGAAGTGATGACGCAGCAATGCGAATCGCTCCATGATTTTTGACAACTGAATAGATTGGGTAAATATAACTACAAGGCTGAGTAGCTAGCTTTCAGGTTGTCTCTGATTGCGACGCTGTCGTCAGTATTGAGTGTCTTTAGAATAATTTTCGTGTTACCGACCTGATTCTCGTAAGTTGAGATGACGGTTGTACGACACAGGCGTGGACTATATCAAACGTAGATAGCTCTATGTTGCAGAGGTTGTCACTCTGCTGCGTGCGAGTAAATTCTATGGTCAAGCTACTAAGGGCGCACGGTGGATGCCTTGGCAGAAACAGGCGATGAAGGACGCGGCAAGCTGCGATAAGCTTCGGGGAGCGGCACACACGCGTTGATCCGGAGATTTCCGAATGGGGAAACCCACCCAGGTAAAACCTGGGTATGTCCAACTGAATTCATAGGTTGGAACAGGCGAACGGAGGGAAGTGAACCATCTCAGTACCTCCAGGAGGAGAAAGAAACCTCGATTCCGATAGTAGTGGCGAGCGAAATCGGAACAGCCCAAACCCGTACTATTTCGGTAGTTCGGGGGTTGTAGGGCCTGCAAAAGTAGAGTTACCAATCTGGTTGCTAGTCGAATCTTCTGGAAAGGAGATCCAAAGAGGGTGACAGACCCGTAGACGAAAGCGATCCAGACTCGAAGCAGGTACCTGAGTAAGGCGGGGCACGAGAAACCCTGCTTGAATCCACGGGGACCATCCCGTAAGGCTAAATACTCGTTTCTGACCGATAGTGAACCAGTACCGTGAGGGAAAGGCGAAAAGCACCCCATTGAGGGGAGTGAAAAGTACCTGAAACCGTGTGCCTACAAGCAGTGGGAGGACTATGCCCGTAAGGGAATGTCTGACCGCGTGCCTATTGCATAATGAGCCGGCTAGTTATTCTTGTCAGCAAGGTTAAGCGTGAGCGAGCCGCAGCGAAAGCGAGTCTGAATAGGGCGATAAGTTGGCAGGAATAGACGCGAAGCGGGATGATCTACCCTTGGCCAGGTTGAAGGTGAGGTAACACTCACTGGAGGACCGAACCGGTGTTTGTTGAAAAAAGCTCGGATGAGCTGAGGGTAGGGGTGAAAGGCTAATCAAATTCCGTTATAGCTCGTTCTCTCCGAAATAGCTTTAGGGCTAGCCTCGGGTGATTTGGATCGGTGGTAGAGACATGGATAGACTAGGGGGCTTTCCGGCTTACTGAATCTAATCAAACTTCGAATGCCGATCACAACCAGCCCGGGAGTCAGACTGTGGGGGCTAAGCTTCACAGTCGAGAGGAAAACAGTCCAGACCGCCTGCTAAGGTCCCAAAATTACAGTTAAGTGGGAAAGGAAGTCGGAACGCTCAGACAGCCAGGAGGTTGGCTTAGAAGCAGCCATCCTTTAAAGAAAGCGTAATAGCTCACTGGTCAAGCGGTCCGGTGCCGACAATACAACGGGGCTAAAACTGTATACCGAAGCAGCGGATGCACACCATTAGGTGTGCGTGGTAGGAGAGCATTCTGTCGTGGATGAAGCGCAACTGGGAAGATGCGTGGACATTACAGAAGAGACCCTGCCGGCATAAGTAGCGATAATGAAGGTGAGAACCCTTCACGCCGAAAGTCTAAGGTTTCCTGAGGAAGGTTAATCCGCTCAGGGTTAGGCGGTCCCTAAGCTGAGGCCGAAAGGCGTAAGCGATGGAAATCCGGTTAATATTCCGGACCTCCCAATATCTCGTTATCACGATGGGGTGACGCATAAGGATAGGCAGGACATTATATGGCTATGGTGTTCGATACGCGTAAGCTGGATTCTCTAGGCAAATCCGGAGAGTCTTAACAGTGAGGCGTAAAGCAGTAAGCCGAATGGCTGAAAGCTGCTGATTTCATGGTGCCAAGAAAAACCTCTAAGGAGAGAGATTGGGAACCGTACCACAAACCGACACAGGTAGACGAGGAGAATATCCAAAGGCGCTCGAGTGAAAGCTTGTTAAGGAACTCGGCAAATTAGACCCGTAACTTCGGGAGAAGGGTCGCCCTTCAGGGTGCAAGCCCAGAGGGGCCGCAGTGAAACGCGAACGGCGACTGTTTAACAAAAACACAGGTCTCTGCAAAGTCAAAAACGACGTATAGGGGCTGACTCCTGCCCGGTGCCGGAAGGTTAAAGGGAGAGGTTAGGGCGCAAGCTCGAAGCTTTGAACTGAAGCCCCGGTGAACGGCGGCCGTAACTATAACGGTCCTAAGGTAGCGAAATTCCTTGTCGGGTAAGTTCCGACCTGCACGAATGGAGTAACGATCGTTCGACTGTCTTAACGAGTTGCTCGGCGAACTTGTAGTACCGGTGAAGATGCCGGTTACCCGCAGCTAGACGAAAAGACCCCGTGCACCTTTACTATACTTTTACTATGAGTTACGGCCACTGCTGCGCAGGATAGGTGGGAGGCTTTGATATCGGACTTTTGGGTTCGGTGGAGCCAACGGTGAGATACCACCCTGCGGTTGTTGTGATTCTAACCTGCTCCCGTAATCCGGGAGAGGGACATAGTAAGACGGGTAGTTTGACTGGGGCGGTCGCCTCCTAAATTGTAACGGAGGCGCGCGAAGCTACACTCAGGTCGTTTGGAAATCGACCGTCGAGTGCAAAGGCATAAGTGTGGTTAACTGCGAGACCTACAAGTCGAGCAGATGCGAAAGCAGGCCTTAGTGATCCGGTGGTTCTGTATGGAAGGGCCATCGCTCAACGGATAAAAGGTACGCCGGGGATAACAGGCTGATCGAAGCCAAGAGTTCATATCGACGCTTCGGTTTGGCACCTCGATGTCGGCTCATCACATCCTGGAGCTGTAGAAGGTTCCAAGGGTTCGGCTGTTCGCCGATTAAAGTGGTACGTGAGCTGGGTTCAGAACGTCGCGAGACAGTTCGGTCTCTATCTGCTGTGGGCGTAGGAGATTTGAAGAGGGCTGTCCTTAGTACGAGAGGACCGGGATGGACGAACCTCTTGTGTTCCAGTTGTCCTGCCAAGGGCACGGCTGGGTAGCGAAGTTCGGTTGTGATAACCGCTGAATGCATATAAGCGGGAAGCACGCTCTAAGATGAGATCTCCCAACCCAAAAGGGAAATGAAGGGCCCTAGAAGACCACTAGGTTGATAGGCTGGAGGTTGAAGTGCAGTAATGCATGTAGCTTACCAGTACTAATCGCCCGTTCGGCTTGTCCATAGAATTTACTCTGCGCAGTGAAAGTCCGCTGTTCTGGAGACATTCAATACAAGCTTTGTAGTTATATCTTTTGGAAACTACGCAACAAGTAACAAACGTCTAAATCCCCAATCTATTCAGTTGTGGAAGATCGCGAGAGCGAGATTTCTAAACTTTGCCGGTGAGTTTACCGCGAGGGTCACACCCGTTCCCATCCCGAACACGGAAGTTAAGCCTCGTTGGGCCGATGGTACTGCACGCGTAAGTGTGTGGGAGATTAGGTGATCGCCGGCATATTACAGAGCCCCATTCTTTCGAGAATGGGGCTTTTACTTGCCTGAAAGCTTCCTTCTTATAAGTCTGCATTTACTCGAGAGCACAGAAATCCCTAATTGTGATTAGATTGATGCAAACATCAAATCTTTTGCGGAGATTCCGACTGTGAGACCTCTTGGCTTATTTGGGTGCTATCCGCTTACCCTAGCGCTCATCGCTTTCTCTCTAACTGGAGGCGTTCCTCGACCGCTCGCACAGGCAACGACCGCTCGCGTACAGCCCCGACAGAAGGCAAGCGCACTCCGCACAATCGGGTTCATGACGGACTTCGATGTGAAGGACGATGCTGTGGGAATATGCAAAGCGGTAATGAATGGTGTGGCACCCGGAGTCCAGGTCATTGACATCACACACCAGGCGACTCCGTATGACATTGCAGAAGGAGCTCGATTTCTCGCTGGCTCGGCTCCTTACTTTTCGACGGACGCTGTATTTGTAGTTGTGATCGATCCCACGGTAGGGAGTACGCGGCGAGCGATCATCGCGCGATCCAGGAAAGGTCAGTTCTTTGTATTGCCGGACAACGGCCTGCTGACCTTGGTGCAGGATCGGGACGGAATTGATGGAGTGAGAGAGATCACCAATCCGGAGTGGATGATCGGAGCAAAGACCTCGTCCACTTTCCATGGAAGGGACATCTTTTCCCCGGCTGGTGCGCACTTGGCCCGGGGAGACGATTGGGCTACGGCTGGACCACCCGTTGATGTTGCCAGTCTTGTGAGGTTAGATCTTCATACGGCGACCGTGGATGAAGCGGGGTTGCATGGCGAGGTGATCGGCACTGACGGACCGTTCGGCAATCTGGTGTTGAATGTGCCAGCGGAGACGTTTGCCAAGCTGGGGTACAAGGTAGGCGATACGGTGCCGGTGCAGGTGAATGGACAGACCTATCAGTTGCCATTTGTGAAGACCTTCAGCGACGTAGCCGTCGGAAAGCCGTTGGCTTATATTGACTCGCGCGGGCGGTTGAGTTTGGGAATCAATCAGAGGAGCTTTGCCGAAACTTATGGGATCCACGCGCCGGCCGCAGTGATGATCACCAAAAAACAGTAAGCCGCACAGCTGAGAGCAAGTTCACGCTTTCTCTTTATGGAGACAGAGGAAACCTGATCCATTGGGGTGAGCCTATTCGTTCGGATCTTTTTGCTGTTTTACGTCCTTTGCTTCACGTTTAGCTTCGTCGGCAGCTTCCTTAGCCTCTCGTCTAGCCTCATCCGCAGCTTGCTTCGCTTCACGTCTAGCTTCGTCCGCAGCTTGTTTGGCTTCCCGTTGACCTTCCGTCGCGGCCTCTTTGCCTTCGCTGGTGGCTTCTCGCGCCTCCTGCTTCGCTTCTTCCATTGCCTGACGCGCATCGGGTGGCATAGCGGTGATCTTCGGCATTGGGGGAAGAGGGGTGATCTTTGGCATAGGAGGCATAGGAGGCAGTGGCATCACGCTCCCCTTCTTCACAGAGATGTCGCCCTGACTAGTGGAGATGTGCAGGAGTGGACCGCCTTTGCCAATGGTGCCGGTTATGACATTCTTTTTGTCATCATCGTCGTCGGACTTGATTTGAGAGAAGTCGCTTTCGATGTTTCCGTTAGTGGCATCGAGCTGGTAGCCGAAGTTCGATTGCTCGGGAAGAGTCAGATTTACAGAGCCGTTCCGATTCTCCACAGTGACATTCCCAAGGGGAGGAGCGCTTGTGAGATCAACTGACCCGTTGCGGTTGGTGACAGTGACGTCGCCCGCGACGCGATCGAGAGTGACATTGCGATTGCCCGCGGTGAGAGTCAGGGGGCCGACAGCTTCACTGGCAGAGATATCGGCGTGGCTGATGTCGATCTCGCCGTCAAGGCGGGCGAACTGGAGGTCGGTGCGGCTGGTATGAAACTTGATGGGCCCACGGATACGTTCGTAGTGTGTGGTCCCGAAGAAGTCGCCACTCATGGTCACGGGACCACTGAGATCAGAGAGAGTGGTGTCGTGTCCGCGGCCCTGAATGGTGACAGGCCCCGAAACGCTGTGTGCGGAGAGATCAGAGTCGCTGTTGTTGACGTGCGCGATGACTGGGCCGGTGATAGCGGTGAGTTCGATGTTGCCGTGATTGGCGGTTACTTGGAGCGGTGCCTTGAGCGCGCTGACATGGACGTCGCCATGGTTGGCGGTGACGATGGTAGGAGCTGTTGCCGGCAGCGTGATGGTGAGGTCAGCGCGGGTACCGTCAATTGCCGGTATGGAAAGATTTAGACTGTCGCCCGAACTGCTGAGGCTTGGATTGAGGCGTTGGGCTTTGCTGTCGGCGTCGGAGTCAGAGCGAGTGTAGACCTCTTTGTGAACGGAGACGTGAATCTGGTTGTCGTCGCTGGTACCGGAGATGGAGATGTCGCCGCGAGGATTGTCGACGGTAAAGCCGGAACCGGCAGGGAAGGACTGAGAAAGCGTCTGATCGCTCTCATGTTTATCGCCAAGGAATTCGTCAATGTTGTCCTGGTTGAGATTCAGGCCGTTGAGGACGTAGCTGTGACCGTTGCCGTTTCGTACGCTGCTGAACACGATGCCGGTGATCCCCAGGATCAGCAGCAGAGTGAAGACTCCACCACCAAGACGGCGACGATATCGGGGTTGGCTGGAGTCCGACTGCATGTACTGGTCGTACGCCCACTCCAAAAGCATGATGACTCCGGCACCGACCAGCAGGAGCGGCCAAAAGCGCCCGTACCAATCCCACAGGCTATGAGCTCCGATCCGTCCAGTCTGCACGAGCAGAAAGAGGATGCCGATCGTGATAAGTAGCAGGGGCCCAAGAATAGAGCTACGCCGGAGACTGCGAGCTTGGTATCGGTAGGCGTCACGCTGAGCGCGGGCCATGTCGCGCTGTGCGCGGGCTTGCTCCTTGAGAACTCGGCGCTGATACTTCCAATCTCCTCCGTAGGGAGGGCCGGGTGGAGGCGGATAGGGTGGGGGTGGATAACTTCCCATGGCTTAGCTCCCTTCCTGGTCGTGCTGGCTGGAAGGAACGATGCTCGTGCTAGCCGGGGAGGGCGGTGCGGCCGGGGGAGCGGTCGGGACTCCGTAGGGATAAGCAACTGCGGCGGCCGAGTTGAAGCTGGTCCGCTGAAAGACTGCCATAAGACCGGCGACGATAATAAAGAGTGGCCAACTATGGGACCAGGAAAGGATGCCGAAGGAATCGAGCAGGAACATGACGCCTACGAGAATGACCCATATGGAGCCTCGAAGCGCGCTAAATAAGCGGTATTGGTATGCTGCCGTGCCGTCGTCCGCTATGCCATTGCCTGTACCAGTCATCTTGTGAACGAAGAGCCAAACGCCGAGTCCGATGAGGAAGAAGGGGATGATTCGGTGGATGGGAAAGTGATGAAAGAGGCCAGCATTTCCGACCAGAAAGACGCAGCCCAGGCCGATGAGCCAGAGAGCGCCCGCGGGAAAGCGATTACGAGGGAGATTCACATTGGGATCGACTGGGTAGGCAGCTGTGCCGTAGGGCGGGATCGGAGCTACGGGTGGTGCGGCGTAGCTCTCCCACGGGGATCCCCAGGCAGCGGAGGGTTGTTGGGGCGGATAACCTGTCGCAGGCGGGGTGTAAGAGCTGCTCGCGGCGGAATCTGAGGCGGCGGTCGTTGCGGTGTCCCGTGGAACGAACGGAGCAGGGGGAACCGAATGGCTGGTGCCAGGCCAGGACTTCCCGAAGCCAAGACGCTCGCCAAGATCGTTCAGGCCAAAAGGATTCGGGAGAGGAGTGCCATCTCGACGAGCTTTAGCAGTGTGGTAGGCCTCGATCACTTGGTAGCACATCCAACCGGCAATGAAGAGCCCGAAGATGCCGTGCTCGTCGGCGAGGCTGACAAGAATCGCGAAAACTACCAGGTGCACAACACCCTTGGCGTACTGGCCGTTGTACATGGCGCCGACGCCGGGGATGAAGCCCAACAGCGCGGCTAAGCCGGGATTGGGTGCTCCGGGAGGAGTCGGGGGCGGGATAACGCCACTAGCGGAGTAGTGCACGCCAGCTTCGTTTCCGCTATAGGTGTAAGTGCCGCCTGTGGGACCAGCAGTATAGCTTCCGCCAGCGGGATGGGGAGATCCGGCACCGGCGAGTCTGGCAGCAAGGCAGAGTTCGCAGAAGACAGCAGAGCCGACAGTGCGGGTGCACTCCTGGCAGAGTGGCTTGCCGCAGTTCTGGCAAAAAGCAACACGTTCACGATCAGGATGGTTTGCGCAGTTCATACCAATCCCCCTTCCGACTTAATGACACTGGGAGTAAAAACAACGAAATTCTGGGACTGGAAGGGGAGAGGGGCCCGGGTACGAACAGACGCTACGAGCTGGACATTTCCGCCGGGAGTTTCGCGACGGCTGGAGCCAGGGTTGGGTTTGGGGCTGTTCTGCTTCTGGTCGTTCTTCTCGCCGGGCTTTTGATCCTTTGGATCATCCGGCTGCTGCCCCGCAGGTTTGCGGTTCTGCTGGGCGGGGTCGTTCCGGGTGGGCGGTGTGTTAGTTCCAGCCGATCCCTCATCATCCGAGGAGCGTTGCAAATCGCGGACGCGGGACTCGAGCTCGTAGACGACCCGAAGGTTGTCGGAGTAGCGCACGACCTTTGCTTTGGCCTCGTAGCAACTGCGCAGGATGCTGGAGGGCTTGAGGTCGCTGGCGTGAAGCTGACTGAGGCGAACCCCGGTGAGATTCATCGTGAGAGCAATCGAAAAGAACGCCATGGCAGCAGTCATCGCAAGACGAGGCTGTAGCATGGTCTGGCCGAAGGAACGAAGCCCATGGGTGACGCGAGTACGGAAGGGAAGAACCTTGCCAGAGGCGAAAGGATTGGTTGCGAGGGGCGCGCCCAAGGGAGGGAGCAGGGAAGAATGGCCAGGAACAGGGGCTGGTGTACGAAGGTAGTCAGTTCTACCAAGGATGATGGGAGGCTGATCTTCTTTGACAGGACCAAGCGCGGATTTGCCGCTGGTCTGAGCCAGGATGCTCTCAAAAAGCGAGGCGGGTGGCTCAGGACGGGGAGACTTGAGCATCTCTAGCCAGGCAGCTCCACGCTGTGCGTCGGCCAGCAGTGATGCACAACTGGGGCAGCCGATCATGTGGGTGTCGAAGGTCGTCTGATCTGCCTTTGACAGAGTTCCGTCGAGTGCATCCACGAGCATTGCTTCGCATTGCGCGCAGTGCTGTGGATCGCCCGGTCCACCGGGTCCGCCACTGCCGAATTTGTTGAAGTCTGCCACTTTAAACCACCTGCCCTTCTATACGTTGCAAAAGCCTTGCAAGTTCCCCGCGACCGCGACTGATGCGGCTTTTTACCGTACCTTCTGGTATGCGCAGAACCTGTGATATCTCTTTGTAATCCATATCCTCGAGATCGCGCAGAATAACAGCTTCGCGAAGCTCGGGGGAGAGTTGTTTGAGCGCGTTCTGAACACGAACCTTGAGCTCCAGACCCGCGACATGATGCTCTTGAGATGGCCGCGGGTCAGCAAGCCGGTCGCCCATGGTGGGGCCATCTTCCTCGCCTTCAAAGGTAGCGTCCAGAGAGTCAGAGGCACGCTCGAGGCGGGTACGGCGGAAATGGTCGACCAGAAGATTGCGGGCCAGCGTGGTAATCCAGGTCTGAAAGCTGCCCTTTTGGGTGTCAAAGCTGGAAAGGTTCTTGTAAAGCTTGAGAAAGACCTCTTGCGTGAGATCCTCGGCGTCGGTACCCGAGCCGGTGAAGCGATAGCAGATGGCGTAGATGCGGCGGTGCTGCGACGCAACCAACTGCTGCCAGGCCTGCGAGTCGCCTGCCATGCACTGGCGCACCAGCTTGGCAACTGCTTCCTGCGCGGCTTCCTGTTCCGGGGTACGCTCCAACTTCGCCTCAAGTGATTTTGTCGGTGGGAGCAGTGTACCGCGTGGAACGGGAGCCGGATTGATTTGTTGGTGGACCAGTAGCCTCTCGACAACCCCGGGAGCCGGTTGATTAAGGTGCTGCGTGGCAACTCGGGGCAGGCGGCGAGGTGCAGACTTCAGCCCTATGTGCAGGCTCGCCGTCGGAATCGCCATGTGCAAAACGCCCATGCGTGACTATACGCACAGGCGTTCGGGTTGGTTCAAAGACAGAGAATGCGCGGAGGTTAGGGGGTCGGAGAAGAGATCACGCCACAAGCGATCCGGTTGCCGGAGTTACCTGCCGGGTCGGTTTTCATGTCATCCGCCTTTTCGTGGATGACGATCGAGGTCCCGCCATTGGCGAGGATGCTGTTCGCTGCGGTGGGGTCCATCGAAAGATAGTCCGCGTTGAAGGTGGCCTGGCCGAGATGGCCTTCGCCGATGGTGACATTGGTCGGGAGGTCGCCCGCATGATGGCCCATCGGGTTCTGGAAGCCGTGCTGTTTGTCGGTCGGATTGAAGTGGCCACCGGCGGTCTTGAAGTCAGGCGCGTCGCAGAGCGGCTTGGCGTGGATGTGGACACCGTGCTCCCCGACAGGGAGGTTCTTAAGATCCAGCTTGATATGGACACCCTTCTTGGAAGGAGTGATGGTTGCGGTGCCTGCGTCCTCGCCAGTGCCGGTCTTGATGGGAACGACGACGGCGTTCTTCGGCTTAGCGAAGGCGGGAACGACAACAAGGCTGAGGGTCATAGCGGCGGTGAGCATCTTGCGCATTGGCATATTCTCCAGATCGACTACATGTTGAGAATACCGAAGTATTTGTTTAGGTTGCGTGACGCTTCGCAACATCTATGTAAAATTTGGAGATGATTTCAGCACGGTCCGCGTTTCAGTCGAAGTTCCTCCTTTTCCTCTTGCTTCTTACAAGTTTCTCTCCAGCTCTTCCATCCGCAGTTGCCCAAGCTGCCCCAGATGCGAAAGATGCGAAGCCCAGTGACGCGAAGGCCTCCGATGCGAAGTCTGCCGCCACGCCGGGGATGTCCCTCACGTTGCCACCGCTACCGACAGACGCTCATGTGGAGCAAAGCATGCAGTTTGAGGGCAAGACGCTTCACTACACCGTAACGGTCGGAACGCTGCCTGTACGTGACAGTAAAGGCGCGTTGAGCGGCGAAGTCGTCTACACCTCCTACGTGGCTGAGGGGAAGGATCGGCCCGTAACGTTTGCGTTCAACGGTGGACCGGGCGCTGCTTCGGTGTATCTGAACCTTGGCGCGATCGGACCGAAGAGAGTAGCTTTTGGTGCGGAGGGACAGAGCCCGTCAGATCCGGCAACGCTCACCGACAACCCGGGGACGTGGCTCGACTTCACGGATCTGGTGTTCATCGATCCGATCGGGACCGGTTTTTCGCGTTCGCTCGTGTCGGAGGAGGAGTCAAAGAAGCAGTTCTATGGCCCGGACCAGGATATTGCCTACTTATCGCGGAACATCTACGACTGGCTGGTGAAGAACGGGCGCCTGCAGTCTCGCAAGTACATCGTGGGAGAGAGTTATGGCGGGTATCGCGGACCGAGGCTGACTGCTCATCTGCAATCGCAGACCGGTGTCGCAGTGAATGGACTCGTGCTAGTGTCTCCGGCGCTCTCCCCGGAGGCCGGTTCTCAGGATCTTTCGCCGATTCCATGGATGACGACGCTGCCGTCGATCGTCGCAGCAAATTATGAACGGCAGGGCAAGCTGACGAACGAGAATATGGCCGAGGTGATCGGCTACACGCGTGGAGAGTACGCGGTGGATCTGATGAAGGGCAACAGCGATCCGGCTGCGACACCTCGGCTGGTGAAGAAGGTGACAGAGCTGACGGGTCTCGATCCGACATTCGTGAAGCAGTCGGGTGGACGGCTGGAGACGCAGGCGTTTCTGCGTGAGGAGTTTCGTGAGACGGGTAAGCTGGGCAGCAGATATGACCCGAATGTGACGGCATATGACCCGTTCCCGTACAACCCGACGCAGGAGACGCAAGATCCGATTTTGTTGAGTATTATTGCGCCAACGACAACGGCAATGGTGGACTTCGTCACGCGAACGGTTGGCTGGAAGACGGATGCGAGCTATAACGCGTTGTCGTTCGAGGTCAACAAATTGTGGGATCAGAGCTCGCCTGCTGGCGCCTTTGCTGGGTCTGCCTCTGCGACAGATCTGAGAGTGGCGGTGGCGACCGATCCCAAGCTGCGTGTTGTGATTGCGCATGGATGGGCGGATCTATCCTGCCCGTTCATGGGGTCAGTGCTGACGGTGAGCCAGATCCCGACGATGGGCGATCCAACGCGGGTGCAGGTGCACGAGTATCCCGGCGGCCACATGTACTATGCGCGCCCGGCCAGTTCGTTGGCGCTGCGCAAGGATGTGATGGAGATGGTGTCGAAGCACTGATCTTCGTTGCGTAAAACTAGAATGAAAACGTCAGCGAGATTCGCTCTCTCTGGCGTTTTTGCTGGGTTTCGTGCAATTCGGCTAGGCGGAGACGATTGCGGGAAGTTCAAGCTGCTCGGAGTGGTGCTCGTCGAGCAGTGGTTCGAAGTGGGTGCGGCAGCGTGCTTCGTAAAGGCCGGCGGCGCCAACCAAGACGAGCTCCTGGCTTTGGCCGAGGCGTTGGGTGTGGATGGCGGGAGCGCCACAAACCATGCAGACGGCTGAGAGTTTGGTGACCTCGTCGGCGATGGCCATCAGCGCGGGAATGGGGCCGAACGGCTCGGCGTTGAAGGTCGTGTCGAGGCCGGCGAGGAGGATGCGTTTGCCCAGATGAACCAGCTCTACGGTGAGCGGGATGATGGCGTTGTCGAAGAACTGCGCCTCATCGATGCCAATGACATCGATGTCGTCTAACTGCGGGAATAGCGTGGCTTTTAAGTGCTCAACGTTGGTGACGGTGGTGGCTTCGTGGGTTTGCGAGCTGTGGCTGGCGATCGAGGTGCGGTGATAGCGGAGATCGATGTCGGGCTTGTAGCAGGCGACGCGTTGGCGGGCGATGCGGGCGCGCTTCAGGCGGCGAATGAGTTCCTCGGATTTGCCGGAGAACATGGGTCCTACGATGGCTTCGATTCTGCCTGGGATGGGGTGGGTCATTGTGCGAAGGCCTTCGTTCACGGTATCTGGCTATCCTAAACGGGGGGCTCGGTGGATTTCCGGTACGCAATTTTTTCTTTGGGGAGAAAACGTGGTTTTTGCTGGGGGTTTTACGGAAAACTGCGTTTTGAGTGTGGTTTTTTGCTGGTGAGAACGTGGTGAATTGCGTGGTAGACGTGGTGAATTGGCAGCGTGTTTTTCCGCTCTGAAAAATGTGACACACTTGTGAACTTTATTTTTACGTCACGCAAAATTGATTCCGACGCTTGACCGCAGGGACAGGGCGACCGTAGTATTCGTCCACCGATCCTCCGGGCCCCCGAAGAGGAAACTTCACAGACCTGTTTTCGTTGCACGCCCGTGCTTCTCCCACAATCGATTCGGACAGACAAACCAATTTAACGAGGATATTGCTATGACGCAGCACTCCTTTCGTAATCGTGTCTCTCCTCGCCTTACCTTCGCAGCGCTTGGTGTCATGGCGCTGACGGCAGGTTCGGCATTCGCTGCCCCAGCCGGCCAGACGGCGAACGTGGTAGGGCCGGAAGACGCATCCAAACCGATCTCAGTGACGGTTTGGCTCAACCCGCATAACAAGGCAGCATTGGATACGGCTGTCGAGCAGATGTATGACTCGAGCTCTCCGAGCTACCATCGATTCCTGACGCTGAAGCAGTTCAATGAGCAGTATGCTCCGACAGACAAGGAAGCCGGCACAGTTCGCGATTATCTGACGGCTCACAACATGAAGGTGACCTCGACTGAGAAGAACAATCGCTTCGTGGTGGCGCAAGGTAATGTCGCGGCCGCGCAAACGGCGTTCAATACCAAGATCAACAAGGTGATGGTGAATGGAGTGATGCACCATACCAACGCGACTCCAGCCACGGTTACCGGAGCTGCGAGTGCATTGGTGGCTACGGTGCAGGGGTTGAGCGATCTCCGGTATAAGTCAATGGCGAAGCCTGCTGTTAATCCTGAAACCCGTGTGCCTTACGCGGGAGTTTCTATCTCCTCTGCTGGCCCGGATGGACTCTTCTTCAGCGCGGATTGTCTTCGTCCGCCGGAATCGCATACCTTCAAGACAGATGGGAGTTTCCCGGAGGCGTTCTATGCGGGCAATCGCTATGGAGCCGACATCACCAATACCGCGCCCAATAAACCGCCGTGCGGCTATGACGCGAATGAGATCCAAACCGCGTACGGTCTGAAGCAGCTTTATAAAAAGGGGCTGGATGGCACGGGCCAGACCATCGTCATCGTGGATGCTTTTGGCTCGAACAGCATTCTTCACGATGCCAACTTGTTTTCTCAACTTAACGGATTGCCCGCTCTGACTCCTCAGAACTTCCAGATCGTGACTCCGACTGGCCCGGTAACCTGCACCGCGACCAACGGGTGCATCTCAGGTAACTGGCAGTTCGAAACGACGCTCGATGTAGAGTGGGCGCACGCGATAGCTCCCAACGCGAACATCGTCCTGGTGTTGACTGTCGACGACTTGCTGACCAATCTTGATCTTGGAGATCTGGCTGCGATCGGGAACCAATATGGCAACGTGATCTCGAACAGCTTCGGGCTTTCGGAGATAGCACTGAAGGAGTTGGATCCAGCTGAGCTCGTGGTCGAGAACGGTATTGCGCAGATTGCCGCTGCGTTAGGGATCTCGCTCAACGTCTCCAGCGGCGACGACGGAGATCAACTGATATCGAATAATGCTGATTTCGGGATCAACGCGGTGTCTGTCAATGCAAATGCCGACACTCCGTTTGCGACAGGAATTGGCGGCACCAGTACGTTTCTGGACTCCAAGAATGACATCAAACTGCAGACGGGATGGGGCTTGAACGTTGCCTTCCTGACCACTCCAGCTCCCAACGCGCCCCTTGTTCCCCCGACGTTTCTGGGCTTCCAGGATGGGTCCGGAGGCGGCACAAGCGTTGTTTATGCGAAGCCGAAGTTCCAGAAGAGCCTGAAGGGTAAGTTCCGCCAGGTGCCCGATATCTCCATGAACGCAGACCCGCAGACCGGCAGCGAGATCGTCGTTTCCCCTGATGGCAATCCTGCAAACGTGACGGTTGAGGTGTTCGGCGGGACCAGCCTGGCTTGCCCGATGTTCTCGGGGCTCTGGGCGATTGCGAACCAGGCGGCAGGGGGAGGGCCAATCGGAGAAGCCGCGCCGATCCTGTATGAACTGCCTGACAAGGCGATCATCGACGTCAATCTGTCGCCCGTTGATACGCTGCTGAATGTGTCCGGCCTTATCATCGATCCGCCGAAGGCTCCGATCTTTGAAAGCCAGACTGATTTGGCGCAGCCGCTGCAAAACACGAAGCTGTTTGTCAGCGCGCTGTACAACAGCGTCAGTTCGACTCGCTGGGACCTGTTCACGTTCGGTACGGACTCGTCGCTGGTCACAGGCCCTGGATGGGACAACGTGACTGGACTGGGCACGCCGAATGGTACGACGTTCATCAATCAAGTCGTCAAGGCTGTGCAGTAGGGGATTCTGAAAGCTACTGCGGTTGCATTAGGGGCAGGCGTTCATTAGAGCGCCTGCCCTTTTTATATGGGGCCTGACAGAGACAGAAAATGTGCAAATCACGGAACTTTATTGTTGCTTCACGCAAAAATCATCTTGACGCTTGACCTGAACGCCGGGACGACCGTAGTATCCATCCACCGACGGAACCTTGCATCAAGAGCCAGCTCTAGCAATCCCACGATCGTTGTACGTCTTCTCGTCTCATGCAAACGATTCAGACACGCAAACCAATTTAGTGAGGCTATTTCAATGACGCTACGTTCTCTTCGCACCGCGATGGTGCAATCTTTCTGCCTTACGGCGGTAGGAATTTCTCTGCTGCCCCTATCGGCAAGCGGACAAACAACCAGTAATACCGTCAAGACATCGGATGTCTCGATCGGCAACGAGCTTGCGGTGACCTTTTACCTGCCCCTCAACAATGCGCGCGAGGCGGAGGAGGCTGCTGCTGAGTTACAGAATCCCTCCAGCCGGAGCTATCACCAGTTTCTCAGTGTTTCGCAGTTTGTGAACCGATATGCTCCGAGCGATGCGCAGATCGAAAAGGTAGAGCGGGCTCTCAAAGGCATGGGATTCACAATTCAATATGTCTATCCAAACCATCTCGCGATTGAGGCCATAAGCCCGACCACGAACGCCGCGAGTGTGTTGGGTCTGAACCTGAAGACCTTCACGGTCAAAGGCCGCACAGGAACGGCTTCGACGACTCCGGTGACGCTGCCTTCTTCCTTGCAGGGCTTGATCCTCGGCGTCGGTGGCATCAATACGGTGTCTCATGCGCATCCGATGCACCTCACTCCGGCGGTTGGACATAGCGTAAAGCCACAGGCTGTACCTAGCGCGCTCACCGGTGGCTCGCCCGGCGATTACCTCCCTGCAGACTTCGCAAACTTTTACAACGTCAACCCAATCTATGCGCGCGGCATCAGCGGACGTGGGACCACGATCGGAATCGTGACGCTCAACGACTTCAAACCTGCCGATGCGTATCTCTTCTGGAAACTGATTGGGCTTAAGGTCTCGCAGTCGCGAATTACCAAGGTGAACGTTGACGGCGGCGTGACCGCTTCGACCAACAATCTGGATGGTGAGGGTGAGACCGACATCGATGTAGAGGAGTCTGGAGCTCTTGCGCCTAACGCAAATGTCCGCGTCTATATCGCTCCGAACATCACCAACGCGAACTTCATCAATGGGTTCGAGGCAGCGGCTTCTGAGAACATTGCAGATACCGTTTCGACCAGCTGGGGCCAACCGGAGCTGGACTACTTCTACGACATCGCGACCCATACCGCATCAGAGACCTGGATGCTGCAGGCTTTTCACGCAGCCTTCCTGGAGATGGCCTTGCAGGGGCAGACTCTCTTTGTAGCCACCGGCGACTCGGGCGCCTTTGATACGGTTCGCGGGTGCCCGGTGACGGGTCCTCCTGCTACGGAGGAAGATCCTCTCTGCAACTCACCTTACGCTGTCGACCATCCGGCAAGCGATCCGCTGGTAACGGCGGCGGGAGGCACCACGCTTCCTTTCTCGTTCTCGCTGAGTGACGGCGTTGTGTTGACTGTGAAACATGAGCAGGCGTGGGGATGGGACTACATCTCAACCCAGGCCGCTGAGCAGGGACATGCGGCGGACATTTCTGTGGCGGATGTGTTCTCTGTGGGTGATGGCGGTGGGGTCAGCTCCTACTGGCCGCTGCCTACGTACCAGTTCACCCCTGGCATTACCTTGACCAAGCCAGGGCAGACATTCAAAGAGAACACCGGTTCGGGGTTGGTGCTGCAGACCGTGCTGCCGCCGTTTTTCCTGGGTCGCAACATGCCTGATCTTTCAGCCAACGCAGACCCCGAGAGCGGCTATCAGTTTATCGAGGAGGACGAGCTCACTGACTTCGAAGGCGGCACCAGCTTTGTGGCACCGCAGCTGAACGGCGTTACGGCGCTGTTCGTCGAGGGTTTGGGCCATCGCGTTGGGCAGCTCAATCCGGCTCTTTACCGTCTTGGCGAGAGCGCTACGACGGATATCAGGGGCGGCGACAACTGGGGCTACAAAGCCGACTTTGGCTATGACAATGCGGCGGGATTGGGAGTGCTCGACGCAAACAAGCTGCTGAACGGCCTCAAACACTAAACTGCGAAGTTGTGACGAGGTGCAAAGGCTGGCGTTCTCCATGGGCGCCAGCCTCTTTTTTATCTGGATACGGCTGATGCGTGCTGATCTTGGTAGATGGATTCTTCGGGGGCGTCGGTGGAGCTCTCGAAGTCTAATTTGTAACCGTCGGGGTCCGTGAGGATGACGACCCACATGGCGTTGCCGACGAAGGGGCGTTGAGGGTGAAGGCCTCGGGCGATGGCATGGTGATAGATGGCTAGAGCGTCGTTGCACTGGAAGCAGATGGAGACGCCTTCGCCGCGTGTGGTTGAAGGGGCTTTGCCTGGCTCGTATTCCTGGAGCATGTGGGCGGCGCCGTCCAGTTCGAGCCAGCACCAGCGAAGCTTTCCGTTGTCGATCCACTCTTTGGTCTTGGTGTAGCCGAGGCCGTCGACGTAGAAGCGGAGGGATGCCTCGATGTCCCAGACCCGGAAGAAAGGGACGGCCTGCTTGATGTTGAGGGTGCTCTTTTCGGCTTCTGACTCGAGAGTTGGCATGAGATTTCCTTTCGGAGAGATGACTAGTCAGCGAGGGGCTGCCAGAGTTCGATGCGGTTGCCTTCGGGATCGGTGATCCAGGCGAAGTGGCCGTAGTCGGCGCTTTGGCGGTCGGGGTCGATGGGGATGTTTCCGGCTGCAAGCTGGGCGAGGAGCTCGTCGAGGTTGTCGACGCGGTAGTTGATCATGGCTTGCTGCGAGCCTTTTTCATTGCCCGGGCCGAAGTTTTTGGTGTTTTCGGGGAAGAGGGACCAGGTGGTCATGCCGGTGGTGGCGGGGACCTCGTCGGACCAGAGAAAGGTGGCTCCGCCGTATTCGGATAGGGTGATGCCCAGGTGTTTGACGTACCAGGCTGAGAGGGATTTAGGGTCGCGTGCGCGAAGGAAGACGCCGCCAATGCCGGTGACTCGGGCCATGAAGCCTCCTTGAATTTGAAGTCGAGTATATACACAAGAGATTGATTACAGGGGTGCTAGGGAGCGGGAGGGTTTGCGCGTTGACCTTTGGAGTTTGCGGCGCGTATGCTCGTCGGCAGTTGATGGGCCCCGAGGATCTGCGCGACGTAACGTGCCGGTACGTGTGGCTAATCAAGAGATCCTACACATTCAAGGACGTTACCGCGATCCCGGATCACTTTTTTCCGAGGAGATTTGCGATGTCTACAACACCACAGGCCGCTCCACAGGGGCGGACCATCAATCCCGATGCGCTGAATGCGTTGTTGGGTCGTGTCGTTCAGGATATGGGTGCGGCGATGCAGGCACCTCTGATCGTGATCGGCGACAGGCTTGGCCTCTATCGTGCGATGGGGGATGGAGTTCCGGTGACTCCGGCGGAGTTGGCGAAGAAGACCGGGACCGCGGAACGCTATGTGCGCGAGTGGCTGAATGCAAATGCAGCCGGGCGCCTGGTGGAGTATGACGCGGCGAAGGGAGCGTTTTTTCTAACTCCGGAGCAGGCGATGGTGATGGCGCTTGATGATACGCCGGTGCATCTGCCGGGGTTCTATCATCTGCTGGCTTCGGTGATGAAGGATGAAGAGAAGCTGACGGAGATCTACCGGACCGGTAACGGAATGGGCTGGCATGAACATGAGAAGGGGCTGTTTGAAGGGTGTGAGCGGTTTTTTCGACCGACCTATCTTGCGAACCTCGTCTCAAACTGGATTCCGGCACTCGAAGGAGTGGAGGCGAAGCTGATGGCCGGTGCCCGTGTTGCAGATATCGGCTGCGGACATGGAGCGTCGACGCTGCTGATGGCGAAGTCGTATCCGGCGTCGAAGTTCTTTGGGTTCGACTATCACAGTCCCTCGATTGAAAAGGCACGCGAGAAGGCGAAGGCTGCTGGAGTCGAGGATCGCGTGACGTTTCAAGTGGCGCCAGCGAAGGCGTTTTCAGGAAAGAACTACGATTTTGTGGCCTTCTTCGATTGCCTGCACGATATGGGAGACCCAGTGGGAGCCGCGAAGTATGTGAAGACAACTCTGGCAGAGGGCGGGACGTGGATGATTGTTGAGCCGTTTGCCAATGACGATACTGCGGCAAACCATAATCCCGTGGGCCGGATCTATTATTCTGCTTCTTCGACGATCTGTGTGCCTTGTTCGCTTTCGCAGGAGGTTGGGCTTGGCCTGGGTGCGCAGGCGGGTCCGGCGAGGATTGAGGACGTGGTGCGAAAGGGCGGGTTCACGCACTTCCGCAAAGCTGCAGAGACGCCGTTCAATATGGTTTTCGAAACGCGTGCTTAGGGGAGGCTTTGATTGCGTTACTGCTTTTCGACGACGACCGCGGTGCCGTAAGCGAGCACCTCGGTGACTCCGTTCATGAGCTCGTTGGCATCGTAGCGGAAGGCGATGACGGCGTTGGCGCCGAGCTGTGCGGCGTGGAGCGTCATCATGGCGAATGAGTCCTGACGAGTCTTTTCGCAGAGCTCGGTGAACAGAGTGATGTCGCCGCCGACGATGGTCTGGAGGCCTGCGCCGATAGTGGCAAGGACGTTGCGCGATCGGACGACGATGCCGCGGACGATGCCGACGTTCTGGACGATGCGGAAGCCGGGAAGTTCGAGCGCCGAGGTGACGAAGGCGGGGTTGATGGAAGAGGAAGGCGGCGGGTAGGTCGACATGGTGAAGAGAGCTCCTGACTGCTGAGATAAGGTACGAGGCGGGAGTGGGTTTGGTTCCGGTTGATCGGCTGCCGTTAGTCGATGTGGAAGACCTCGTCGAGGGGCGACATGAGTTGGTCGGGATCTTTGCCGTCAGTTTCGACGAAGAAGTCCTTCATTTCGGACTGCCAGCGCGCATTGACTGGCTCGTCGCGCATCTGTTTTTGAGCGAGCTGGAAGTTGTCGGTTTCGAGGTAGCCGATGAGCTCTCCGCGAGGGGTGAGGAAGAGGGAGTAGTTGTGCCAGCCGGTGCGTTGCAGGGCCTCAATCATGTCGGGCCAGACCGCTGCATGGCGGAGACGGTACTCTTCGAGGCGGTCGGGTTTGACCTGAAGCATGAAACAGACTCGCTGCTTTCCATTCTGTTTACTGGTCATGTCTGCTCCACTGCGCGTTCAGGATTTAGTGCTCAGGTTGGCGATGAGTTTGATGACGGCTCCGGAGTCGATGGTTTTGGCGGCCAGGGCTATGCCGTTCGGAAGGTCGAGTGCGAGGTCGGCGGCGACAAGGACGGCGGCCGCGTTGAGCAGGACTATGTCGCGGCGGGGGCCTTGTTCGCCGGAGAAGATGGCGGTGAGGATGGCGGCGTTGGCCTTCGCGTCGCCGCCTCTGAGAGAGTCCGTAGGGGAGCGCTTGAGGCCGAAGTCTTCGGGGGTGATGGTTGTGATGGTGACGGTTCCGGCACAAACTTCGGCGAGTTGGCTAGGCCCGCTGATGGAGATCTCGTCGAGGCCCTTTTCGTAGGAGGTGCTGCCGTGGACGACGAAGGCGTGCCGGGTGCCGAGGAGAGCCATGGCTTCGGCGACGATGGGGACCATGTGAGCAGAGTAGACGCCCATCACCTGCGCAGAGGCTCCAGCAGGGTTGGTGAGGGGGCCGAGGATGTTGAAGACGGTGCGGACTCCGAGGGCACGGCGGACCGGCATGACGGCCTTCATCGCGGGATGAAGGCTGGGGGCGTGAAGGAAGGCGAAGCGGTGGGAGCGTAGATTCGTTGCGGCGTCGTCGGGGCTGAGGTCGACAGGGATGCCGAGGGCTTCGAGGACGTCGGCTGAGCCGGTCTGCGAGGTGACGGCGCGATTGCCGTGTTTGGCGACCATGAGATTCGCGCCAGGGTTTGTTCCTGTGGCCGCTGCGACGAGGGCCGCGGCAGTGGAGATGTTGAAGGTGCCGCTCGCGTCACCACCAGTGCCGCAGGTGTCTACCAGATTGCGCCGCTCTGGATCGGTGAGCGGAATGGAGGTGACAGCGGTGCGCATGGCGTCGACGAAGCCTGCGATCTCGGAGGCAGTTTCGCCGCGGGCAGCGAGTGCTCCGAGGAGGGCAGCGATCTCGAGGTCCGTGAGCTTGCCGTCGAGGATCTGACGCATCAAATCGCGGGCTTGTTCGCGGGTGAGAGTGGAACGGGCTTCGATGATCTGTTGGAGATGAGGTTGCGGGGGCATCTTTCTAAAGCGTAGCAGGTGGCGTGGTGGGATAGAACGGGTTGTTATCGGCCTAGCATGGTTTTACTGGTTGAGGTTTTGGGAAGGTGCAAGAGTTATTCTGACTTGGCGATGTTCAGCAGCCTTCTGAGACTCGGCTTGTTGCTTTTGCTGCCGCTGGGGAGTCGTGTGCCACAGAGCGCGGAGAAGCCGCAGGATGAAGCTGGTCGTTATACGCTGTCGGTTCCGGTAGACGAGGTGAACCTGACGTTTCACGCCTCTGATTTTCATGGGATGCCGATGGAGGACCTGACCGAGAAAGATCTGCGGCTGTTGGATGATGGAAAGCGACAGGATCGCATTCTATCTTTCCAGGCGTTCCGAAACCTGCCGATCCGGGCGGGCATTCTGTTCGATACAAGCAGATCGATGGAGGGGCTGTGGCGCAATCAAGACATTGCGGCGATGTATGCAACGAGATTATTGAGGAAGGAGACCGATCAGGCCTTCGTGATGCGTTTTGATTCGGCAACGAAGGTGAAGCAGAGCTGGACGAACGATGCGGCTTTGCTGGCCGAGAGCCTGTGGACGATTGCGTTTGACCGCGAGAGCAGGTTGGGAGGCACGGTGCTGTTCGATTCTCTTTACAAGGCTTGCAGAGATCAGTGGACGAGCGATCGTGATGCGATTACGGGCAATTTTATTCTTCTTTTCACGGATGGATTAGACAACGCCAGCCATGCGCGACTCGAGGACGTGATCGATATATGCCAACAGGCGCGAACGGCGATTTATGTCTTCAGCGATGAAGCGAAGTCGTTTCATGCGGAGGGGCAGAAGACGCTGAACGAGCTAGTGAAGAAGAGCGGAGGGCGCATCTTCTTCGATGCGACGGGGCCTGAGGTATGGAATGACCTTCGGATTATGGAGAGCGACCAGCGGAGCCAATATCGCATTGTTTACAAGCCTTCCTCTCTGAAGGCAGATGGATCGTTCCATCGCATCAAGTTGGATAGTCCGACTCGTGGAGGGGTGATTACTACTCGTTCGGGATACTATGCGGCGCGGTAGAGTCGTTGCGTCCCAACGTTGAACGCCGTGCGGTAAACGCACTGTTGTGCGAGTTTGGATTGCGAGTGGTTGATGGAGTCCGCTACACTTCTCGCGCAGGGCGAAATTCCGAAGACAACTTATGAAAATTCACGAGTATCAGGCTAAAGAGATTCTGCGGAAGTACAGTGTGCCGGTTCCGGGCGGCGAGATGGCAACAACCCTGGAGCAGGCCGATACTGCTGCGAAGAGCCTGTTTGGCGCGGGGAATAAGGTTGTCGTGGTGAAGGCGCAGATCCATGCTGGTGGACGCGGCAAGGGCGGCGGCGTGAAGCTTGCGAAGACTCTTGAAGAGGCGAATGCGGCGGCGAAGGCAATCCTGGGGATGCAGTTGGTGACGCATCAGACGGGGCCTGCGGGGCAGAAGGTTCAGCGGCTACTGATTGAAGAAGGATCGGCGATTGAGCGCGAACTTTATCTTGGGTTGGTGCTCGACCGGGCTTCGGCGAAGGTCGTGTTTATGGCCTCGCAGTCGGGTGGGATGGAGATTGAAGAGGTCGCACATGCTACGCCGGAGCTGATCTACAAGGAGTACATCGATCCGGCCGTTGGGTTCGCGCCGTATCAGGCGAGGAAGCTGGCGTTCAAGCTGGGGCTGAAGACGACGCAGATCAACGACGCCGTGAAGTTTATGACGGGCCTCTACAAGGCGTTCATCGATACGGATTCGACGCTGATGGAGATCAATCCCTTTATTACGACGAAGGACGACAAGCTGCTGGCGCTCGACTGCAAGATCAACTTCGACGATAACGCGATGTTCCGACATAAGGATCTGAAGGAGCTTCGTGATCTGGCGGAAGAAGATCCGCTGGAGGTTGAGGCGTCGAAGTTTGCGCTGAATTACATCAAGCTGGATGGAACGATTGCCTGCATGGTGAACGGCGCGGGCCTTGCCATGGCGACGATGGACATCATTCAGTACGCGGGTGGCAGTGCGGCGAACTTCCTCGACGTCGGTGGTGGTGCGAATCAGGAACAGATTGAGAATGCATTTGGGATCTTGCTGAGCGATCCGAATGTGAAGGCGATCTTCATCAACATCTTTGGCGGAATCTTGCGCGTGGATGTGCTGGCTCAGGGCGTAGTGAATGCCGCGAAAAAGCTGGGCGTGAAGATACCGATCATTCTGCGACTCGAAGGAACGAATGTTGAAGAGGGCCGGAAGATTCTGGCTGATTCGGGGTTGAACTTTCAGGTGGGAACGACGATGAAGGAAGCGGCGGATCTTGCTGTGGCTGCTGCGAAAGGTGGCAAGTAATGGCGGTTTTGGTTGATAAGAATACGCGGCTGATTGTGCAGGGAATTACGGGACGTGAGGGGACTTTTCACGCGAAGGGCTGCGCGGAGTACGGCACGAAGGTTGTTGGTGGTGTGACGCCGGGTAAGGGTGGGACCACGCACGAAGGTTGGCCGGTGTTCAACACCGTGGAAGAGGCGGTGAAAGAGACTGGCGCGAATGTGTCGGTGATCTTTGTGCCGCCGCCGTTTGCTGCGGATGGGATTCTGGAGGCTGCTGCTGCGGGAGTGCCTCTTGTGATCTGTATTACCGAGGGGATTCCTGTGCTCGACATGGTGAAGACGTGGGAGTTTGTGAAGGGAACGAAGACGCGGCTGATTGGGCCGAACTGTCCGGGTGTGATCTCTCCGGGTAAGGCTAAGGTTGGGATTATGCCGGGGCGAATTCATAAGGAAGGCTCGGTGGGGATTGTTTCGAAGTCGGGAACGCTGACGTATGAGGCGGTGTACCAGTTGACGACGCGTGGGATCGGACAGTCTACGGCGATTGGAATTGGTGGCGATCCGATTATTGGGACGACTCACATTGATGCGTTGAAGCTGCTGAATGAGGATCCGGAGACCGAGGCGATCATCATGATCGGTGAGATCGGCGGCTCGGCGGAAGAGGCTGCGGCGAAGTACATCAAGGAGCATGTGAAGAAGCCCGTGGTTGGATTTATCGCGGGGCAGACGGCTCCTCCGGGACGACGAATGGGGCATGCTGGCGCAATCATCTCTGGCGGCGAAGGTACGGCTGCGGAGAAGATGAAGGCGATGACCGAAGCGGGAATTACTGTAGTTAAGTCGCCGGCGGAGATTGGCGAGGCGATGGCGAAGGTGCTGGGGAAGGCCTAGACGGTTGCAGATGATCTGAGCGAAATAAGGGATCCTTCCCCTTCGACTTCGCTGCGCTCATGTTTTTGAAGGATTAGATAGAAACAAAGAAGAGGCCGGAGAGTGATTGCTCTCCGGCCTCCTCCTTATGTGTGCGGTTATTTGAGCAGGTTGCCGGTGGTGTCGCGGTACTCGATTGGGCCGAGGTTGAGTTCCTTCAGGCTCGGTTCGATCTTTGCGCGATCGCCCACGGCCATCAGGATGAGCTGGTCGGGATGGACATCGGTTTGGGCGGCCTTCGAGACCTCGGCTGGCGTGACGGCTTCGTATCTTGCGGGTAGCTTGGCGAAGTAGTCAAGCGGGAGGCCATAGACGAACAATTGACGCAAGCCGCCGATGGAGGCCTTAGTGGTTTCAAAGTCGCCGGGGAGTGAATGGAGGAGAGAGTCCTTTGCGAGCTTGAGTTCGGCCTCGGTGGGGGGATCGGTGCGGATGCGGTTGAGCTCCAGCATGAGTTGCTTGGCGGCGGGAGCAGTGACGTCGGTGCGGACCTGAGCTCCGCTGTAGAAGGGGCCTCCGGTGCGGTACATCAGGAAACCGGAGCCCGCGCCGTAGGTGTAGCCGTGTTCCTCGCGGAGATTCATGTTGATGCGGCTGGCGAAGAGGCCGCCGAGCACGTTGTTCATGATCATGACGGCGGGGTAGTCAGGCGTAGTTCGGGGAAGGCCCAGGCCAATGGCGTACAGTGCAGTCTGCGGCGCGCCGGGCTTGTCTACGATCACGATCTTGAGGCCGGGTGGGGTGGGCGCAGCAGGAACGGTGACTGCCGTGGAGGCTGCACCTGTCCAGGATTTGAAATACTTTTCGGAGAGGTGTTTGACCTCGGATTCGCTGAGGTCTCCCGCGAGGACGAGCGCGGAGTCTTTCGGGCCGTAGTGAGCCTGCCAGAAGCTCGCGATGTCGTCTCGTGTGATGGACTTGATTCCGTCGGTGTTTCCGATGGGCCGGATGCCGTAGGGATGGTCTCCATAGAGGGTGCGGAAGCCTACGCGAAGGACTGAGGCTACGGGCTGGTCGCTCTCCTGCAGAATGGCGACGAGGCGCTGTTTGCGAATGCGCTCGACCTCTTCAGGGGCGAAGGTGGGATGCTCGATGACATCGGAGAGAAGATCGAGGCCCGCTTCGGTGTTGTTGCTGAGCGCGTTGAGGCTGGCGTTTGCGCTGTCTACGTCGGCGACCGAGGTGAGAGTGGTGCCGATCTGCTCGGCGTCGTCGGCAAGTTGGGTGGCGGAGCGTTGCGTTGTTCCTTCGGTAAGCAGGCGGGCGGTAAAGCCGGCGAGGCCAGCTTTGGCGGGCGTGTCAGACTCGCTGCCTGCGCGGGCTACGACCGCAGCGCTGAAGACCGGGAGCGAGTGGTCTTCGAGCAGATAGACCTGCAGTCCGTTGGCGAGAGTGAAGGTTTTTGGAACAGGAAGATGGAAGGCCGTGGTTGGGCCGGGTGCGGGTGCGGTTTTGCGCCAGTTCTGCTGATCCTCAAACTGCGCGTCGTAAGGTGCGGTGAGCTTGACGTCGGCGTCGGTGTTGTCGGGGCTGCGGGGAACGTCGTCTACCACCTTCTTGCCCGCGACGCAGCTGACGACGACGCTTTGATCTTTGCCAAAGTATTGCGCGGCGGCTTGCTTGACCGAGGCGATGGTGGCAGCCTGGTAGCGGGCGATGTCTTTCGGAAGATAGCCGGGGTCGTCGAGGAACTGGTTGTATCGGTCGAGCGTGTCGGCTACGCCGCCAAAGCCGCCGAGGCGCTGAAGGCCGGTAATCTTCGCGGTGACGTCGACGGTGCGGGCACGATCGAGTTCGGCCTGGGTCGGGCCGTCTGTTTGAAGACTGGCTACTTCCTTCCAAAGCGCTGCTTCCAGGGAATCGAGCGAGACGCCAGGTTTGGCGGTGATGTCACAGTTGGCGATGGAGCCTAACTTGAGGGCGTTGAGACCGCAGGTGACGGTTTGTGCGATCTGCTGCTCGTAGACGAGCTTGCGATAGAGCCGGCTGGCTTTGCCACCGCCCAGGATGTGAACGAGGATGTCGGTGTCGGCGTCGCCTGGTGTGAAAACCGGAGGGGTAAGCCACGCGACGGTGAGGCGCGGGAGTTGGACGGTGTCCGTGACAGTGGCGCGCTTCTGAGCAGTGATCGGTGGGGTTTTTATAGTGACTGGCTCGACGGCAGGGCCGTGTGGGATGGGGCCGAAGTATTTTGTGAGGAGCGCTTTTAGCTTTGCTGCGTCGAAGTCACCGGCGATGGCGATGCTGGCGTTGTTGGGCGTGTAGAAGTGCTGGTGGAAATCGCGGATGTCGTTGATGCGCGCGGCTTCGATGTCGGCGTGGGAGCCGATGACGGAGGCGTAGTAGGGATGATCCTGCGGGAAGAGCATGTGGTAGGCCTGCTCGTCGGCCAGCGCGTAGGGAGTGCCTTCGCCCTGGCGGCGCTCGTTGCGGACGACGTCACGCTGGTTGGTGAGCTTTGTCCGGTCGAGGCCCTCAAGGAGGAAGCCCATGCGGTCGCTTTCGAGCCAGAGGCCCAGCTCAAGCTGATTGCTGGGGAGGGTTTCAAAGTAGTTGGTGCGGTCGAAGTCAGTGGTGCCGTTGATGTCGGTCGCGCCTGCGCCTTCGAGATATTTGATGTGGGCTTTTTCGCCGACGTGCTCGGAACCTTCGAACATCATGTGTTCGAAGAGGTGAGCAAAGCCGGTGCGGCCTGCACGCTCATTGAGAGGACCGACGTGGTACCAGAGATCGATTGCGACGAGCGGCAGGCGATGGTCTTCGTGAGTGAGGATGACCAGGCCGTTCGGCAGAGTGTACTTTTCGTACTGGAGTTCGGGGAGCTTCAGCGGCTTGGCGGCCGGCAGATTGTCTGCGGCCATCGCCACCGACGCGGTTGCGAGGCCGCAAGCGAACGCTGCCGCGGCAATCTTCTTGAATGCGAACTGGGGTGCTTTCATCTTTTCTCCAGGGAGGCCCAGCCAGGTCTTTGAGAGAGTGCCTGCTTACTCGAATAGGAACGGTGAGAGGATGATACCAATCCGACAGGACAGATGGCCTGAAGATATCGCCGCTTGCGGGACCGCTACTTTGTATACTGCCCCAATGCGCCTCCTTTCGATCCCTTGCGTGATAACGTTCGCCGCTGTCTGTGTGTCTTTGTGTGCTGAGACAGGGAGTGCTCAGACCGGTGTTCAGACGGTTTCGGTCTCTTTTCCTGCTGCGCAATCGGCGAAGCCGCTGGACGGACGGGTGCTGTTCCTGTTGTCGAATGATCCGTCGGAGGAGCCGCGGATGCAGATTGACGATACGCCGCGGAGCCAGGTCGTCTTTGGTGTGACGGTCGACGGGTTGAAGCCGGGACAGAGCGTCGTGGTGGACGATAAGGCAGCGGGATATCCGATCAGGAGCTTGAAGGATGTTCCTGCGGGCGACTACACGGCGCAGGCAGTTCTGGATGTGTATCAGACGTTTCATCGTGCGGATGGTAAGACGATCAAACTGTCGCCGGACCGCGGTGAAGGGAAGCACTGGAATCTGGCGCCGGGGAATTTGTACAGCAAGCCGGTGAAGGTGCACGTCGGGCCGGGTGGTGCGCCGATTGCGCTCTCGCTGGACCAGGTAATCCCGCCAATTGTGCCTGAAGCGGATACAAAATATGTCCGGCATATCCGTATTCAGAGTGCGCTGCTGACGAAGTTCTGGGGAACCCCAACATTCTTAAGCGCAGTGGTGTTGGTGCCGGAGGGGTTTGATGAGCATGCGGAGGCGCACTATCCGTTGATGATCTTTCACGATCACTTCGTCACGGGGTTCGATGATTTCCGGACGACTCCACCTGACCCGAATTTGAAGCCGAACTACTCGGAGCGGTTTCATCTTGAGGGATACAACCGGATTCAGCAGGAGGAGGCTTATAAGGAGTATCAGCAGTGGATCAGTCCTAAATTTCCACGCGTTCTGGTGATGAAGATTCAACATGCGAATCCCTACTATGACGATTCGTATGCGGTGAACTCCGCGAACCTGGGGCCGTACGGCGATGCGATTGAGACTGAGTTGATTCCCGCAGTAGAGAAGCAGTTTCGCGGGATTGGACAGGGCTGGGCGCGGTTCATGTATGGTGGATCGACGGGTGGGTGGGAGTCGCTCGCGGTGCAGATCTTCTATCCGGACCACTACAACGGAGCGTTTGTCGCCTGCCCGGACCCGGTGGACTTTCATGCGTACATGACTCGGGATCTTTATAAAGACGAAAACATGTTTTACCTGCAGGGCGCGAACAAGCGGGTGGAGCAGCCGGCGATGCGCGACTATCTGGGACACACGCTGATCTCGATGAGGGACAACATCGCGTATGAGGCGGCACTCGGCGACCACGGGCGGTCGGGCGAGCAGTTCGATATCTGGCAGGCGGTCTATTCTCAGCAAGGCAAAGATGGATATCCCGAGCCGATCTTCGATAAGGAGACTGGAGCGATCGATCACAAAGTCGCAGAGTACTGGAAAGAGCACTACGACCTGAATGCGAAGCTGCAGCGAGACTGGGAGACGCTGGGGCCGAAGTTGCAAGGGAAGATTCATCTGTTTGTCGGCAGCGATGATACGTATTTTTTGAACGACGCGGTCTACCTGATGGAGGATTTTCTGAAGACCACGGGGACCCCGGGGCATGGCGTGCCGTACGACGGCGAGGTGTTATATGGGCCGCGGGCGGAGCACTGCTGGAATGGAGATCCGACGCTGCCGAACGCTTTTTCGCGGCTCCACTACAACACGATGTACCTGCCGAAGATCATGGATCGAATCGCCAAGACGGCGCCGGCCGGAGCGGACCTGACGAGCTGGCGGTACTAAGGGTTCGAGGGGAGCTGTAAGGCCTGACCTCGATTTGGGCAAATAAATTGATCTTTCTTGTATCCAAATCAATTATTTGGCCCCGAAAAGTCGGAAAATCCAAGAATAAGGTTGAACAGAATTCCTCGGACGAGCATCCAATGGTGACAGTGGAGATCAATTCTGAGGCGCGCCTTCCACTCATCTATGAATCGTTAGGGGATTTGACGTGCCATCAACGACCTTCGCTCTAGACGAACCGCTGATAAGTACTCTTGATGCCGTCGCAAATGAAGCCCGCGTCGGCTTGACCAGTGATCCTAAAACCCTCTCCCCATGGCTCTTCTATGACGAAGAAGGCTCACATCTCTTCGAACAGATTACGGAGCTTCCGGAATATTATTTGACCCGTACGGAGCGCAGCATCTTCGCCGCTCACGCTGGTGAGATTCTTCGTGAGGCTGCCCTGGGACAGGGGCCGAGCGGAAAGCTTACCCTTATCGAATTAGGCGCTGGCACTGCAACCAAAACCGGCATACTGCTGGCTGAGGCTGTTCGTCAGCAGGGAAGCGTGGTCTACCAGCCCGTCGATGTCTCGGAGACTGCTCTCGCCGAGGCCAGCGAAAATATCCTCGCTAACATTCCCGGTGTTACAGTTCGCTCCCAGGTTGCCGATTACACCCGTGAGGCTCTCCCGCTCAATCGACTGGTTGAGACGAGGACCCTGGCTCTTTACATCGGTTCAAGTATCGGGAATTTCATGCCGGAAGACGCGAAAGATGTCCTTCGTAATCTGCGGGCTCAGCTCCTTCCCGGCGATACTCTGTTGCTTGGTACAGATCTCGCGCCCAGCGGCGGCCGCAATGCCAACAAAACTCCAGCCACGTTACTTGCCGCCTACAACGACGCCGCCGGAGTAACTGATGCCTTCAACCTGAACGTACTGACTCGTCTAAATCGCGACCTTGGCTCAGACTTTGTGCTTCAAAACTTCCGCCACCGGGCCTGTTGGAATCAGACGCAGTCCCGAATCGAGATGCATCTGGAGTCACTCACCGATCAGCGTGTTCATATCCCAGCAAACTCCAGTGGTCCTGCGTTTACGGTTGATTTTGTCCAGGGCGAAAGTATTCATACCGAGAACAGTTACAAATTTACCGCGGCTGCAGTTGAAACTCTTTTGGCTTCCGCAGGGTTCAAGAGGACAAACTCCTGGCAGGACCCGCAACATCTCTTCGCGGTCACCCTGGCAGCTGCTGTCTGACCTAAAGACGCCGGTAGTCTCCGCTCTTCCCGCCGCTCTTGCGCACCAGCACGACTTCGCGGATTCGAATCCCTTTGTCCAGCGCCTTGGTCATGTCATAGACCGTCAGCGCTGCAATTGAGGCCGCCACCATTGCCTCCATCTCTACGCCTGTACCAGCGACTGTAGCTGCTGTTGCCTCTATCGCTACACCGCCGTCTACCACTTTTGCCTGCACGTCCACGTAGCTGAGCGCCAGTTGATGACACATCGGGATCAGGCTGGAGGTCTGTTTCGCGGCCTGAATTCCTGCGAACCGCGCGACCTCCAACGGATTGCCTTTGGGGTTCTGCGGCAGCGCCTTGAGCACCGCATCGGACAGCTCCACAAATGCGGCCGCCACAGCCTCGCGCCGTGTCAACGCTTTCTCGCTCACATCCACCATGTGAGCCTTGCCGGCCTGGTCGTAGTGCGAGAGATGCAAGGGGACCGGGGCCATGGGCGGAAAGTCCGCGTCATTGCCGAGAGGCTCCGGGTGGTCGTCGTTCAGAAGTTCGGAGGTGTAGTCCACGTCGTCCATGTCACAAGCCTACCGCAGCAGCCCTGATCTAGCGCAAGAGCACCGTAATGACGTCGCCGGCCGCGAACCGCTCTCTCTCAGGCGGCAGTACGGCATAGCAATTTGCTCGCGCATTTGCCGCCAGATCTCCTGATCCCTGCCATCCCACCAGCCGCACCTCCGGCCTTACGCGGTCGGCTGTCCACCACGCAGGCAAAAGCCTCATCAGATCAGCTCTTCCGGCTACATCCTCTACCAGCGTTGCCTGCACGAAGCGCGGCCCCTGGACCGCGGCTCCGCTCATCCTTCGCAGCATCGGCTCAACAAAACAATGAAACGTCACCTGCGTCGAAATTGGATTTCCGGGCAGACCGAAGAAGAATTGTGTGGGGAACTCGTCAGTGGCCGGCAATCGTCCAAAGACGAGAGGCTTTCCCGGTTGCATCTTCACTCCAGTGAAAAAGAACTCCGCGCCGAGACCTTCCAGTACCTCCTCCACCAGGTCATACTTGCCCATGGAAACGCCGCCGGACAAAAGAATGAGGTCAGAGTCGCGCGCTGAGCGGATGGTCCGTTCAAGCTCTGCGCGTCGATCGGGCGCGATGGGCAGCTGTACCGGCTCTCCCCCCGCGCGCGCCACCAGCGCCGCCAGCCCATAGCTGTTGGAGTTTCGAATCTGCTGAGGTCCAGGCGTTGCATTCAAGGTCACCAATTCATCGCCTGTAGCGACGATTGCCACTCTCGGTCTGCGAAACACCTGCAGCTCGGAGCGCCCACAGGCCGCCGCAAGCGCGATTTCGGCGCCTTCGATTACAGTTCCGACGGGTAACACCGACTGCCCCGCCTTGGCCTCCGATCCCTGAGGAACGATATTCTCTCCGCTTCGAATCGTTCGCCCGGCGGTCAGACGAATCGAGTCTTTGTCGCGTTCGATATGCTCGATCATGACGACGGCGTCGTAGGCGAGCGGAATAGGTGCACCCGTCATGATTTCAACGGCAGTGCCATGCTCCAGTGCGCCGCCCTGCCACTGCTCGCCAGCCCTTATCTGGCCCACGACCTTCAATGGGGTTGTAATATCGGCGGCCCGCAGCGCAAATCCGTCGCGGGTCGACCGGTCGAACGGCGGCTGGTCACGATCTGCGAGGATGGCCTCCGCCAGCACGCGGTCTGCGCAAGCCAGCAATGCAAGTGTCTCGCTCTGCGGCCGCGGAACGGTGGCTGCGTGCTCCAGCACTTTTGCCAGAGCTTCATCGAAGCCCAAAACCCCAGCCGCAGCCTGCATTCTCTTCTCCTTATCAGCCATTAGTCCCAAAAACGAAAGGCCCCGAGCAGTGTCGCCCGGGGCCTCTTACTTCTTGCAGAATTACTTCTTTCCAGCCTTGAAGGTCGACTTCACTGGTGCGCCGATACCCTCGAGGATACCCTTCACATCTGCGGCGTGCGCACCATCTGGAGCCAGTTCGAGATACTCCTGGTAAGCCTCGACGCAGCCGGGCGGCGCCACAATCTTCTGTGTCTTGGGATCGACGGTAGCCTGCGGAATCAGCGCCTGTCCCTTGATGTAATAAGCATCTGCCTTCTTCGGATCTGCTGCGATTGCTTTGTCCGCAGCGGCACCTGCCTCGGTCAGTTTGCCTGCGTTGTAGAGGACGGCTGCCTCGTTGTAGTAATACATGCCCGCTTTATCCGGCTGGGCTTTGGCCGCTTGATCGTAAGCGTCTGAGGATGCCTTGGCGTCACCAAGATCTGCCTCTGCCTTTCCTAACTGGTTGTAGGCCACGCCGGCGGTCTCAGGGCTCGGCTTTTTGGAAGCTGCATTTAAATCCGCGGCCTTCTTATAGGAGGTAGCGGCATCGGTGTACTTCTGCAGGATTGCTGGATCAGTCGCCGAGGTACCTGCCGACTTGGCAGCTTTAGCCGCAGTCTCTCCGCTACCGAGCTGCGCATCTCCAAGTGTCACCCAGAGAATTCCCTCATCGGGCTTGCTCTCGGTGGCCTGCTTCATGGCAGTGATCGCGGAGTCGTAGTTGCCTGCCTTATTGTCTGCGCGGGCTTGGGTGAGCAGAGCATTCAAGTTCGCAATCTTCGCATTGCCAGCGACTACTTCCGCGTTCTTCTTCTTGTACTCTTCAAGCGCCTTCCGATCTTCCGGGCTCATCTTGCTGATGTACTCCGGACGAGACATGTCGAAGTTCACCAGCTTGTCTTCATCTTTGGCGATTGGAACGTTCTCGTTAAAGTCCAGGCTCTTGTCATCCTGGAAGACGAATACGACATAGTTTCCCGCAACGATCCCGGTGCCCTTGTAGTCTCCGTTTTGATCGATGGGAAATTTATAGGGGTACTTGCGGTCCTTTGCCTCGGACGAACGATCCGTCGTCAGCCTGACCTCGCCTTTTGTAAGCGCGATGCCTGCAGGATTGAGAACATGTCCGTGAATACTTGCCGTTCCCGCTGCTGCTGCCTGTGCTGTCAAGCGAGTGGGCTGTGCCATCGCCACGATCACCAGCAGAGCGGCTGCCAGGGTGCTGCTTACCTTGAATCCAATACGTTTCATGCTCTTTTCTCCTGGCCCATCGGTGCGGGCGTAAGTGTTTCCTGCAAAGCGGATTGTACTTCCTCTAGTTTGACTCACTCAATTTGATGCAAAATGCAGCGGTCACAGGACCGCATACGGTATGGGATCGACCGCGCCGGCTTCACGAAATGCCCGCAGTCGCAGAACGCAGCTCTCGCACACGCCGCAGGCCTTGGTTTCACCGGAATAGCATGACCAACTTACATGGAACGGTGCACCCAATTCAACTCCCAGCCGGACGATCTCGCTCTTGCGCATCTCGATCAACGGTGTCGCAACCCGAATCTGCCCGTCTTTGGTGCCCATCTTGATGAGTTGATTGAACGCATCATAGTAAGCGGGACGGCAGTCGGGATAGCCGGAGCTGTCCTGTTCGACTGCTCCGATAAAGACCGTCTCTGCGCCTAAGACCTCTGCCCAGCTCACCGCCGCCGAGAGAAAATGCGCATTTCGGAAGGGAACATAGGTAACCGGCACTTCGTTTCCGATGGCCGCCTCATCCCCTGCCACAGGCACCGCGATGGCGGTATCGGTCAACGCCGACCCACCGATACGCCGAAATAGATCGATCTTCAAATGCATCAGCTCTTTTACTCCAACAATGCGGGCTACTTCCTGGGCGGAGAGCAACTCTCGCGCCTCTGTCCTCTGCCCATAGCTGAAGTGGACCGCGAAGACGTCGTAGTCCCGAGCCGCGAGCGCCGCACAGACACAGGAGTCCATTCCGCCAGATAGGCAGAGCACGGCACGCGGACGACTCCCGTCAGCCTTTGTCATCGCCTGCCTCCAGTTCGTGCCGCTCCTGATCGGTTAGTTCATCCCCGGTCAGCTCTCCGACTGCCTCGCCCAGAATCTCCCGTGCAGTCTCTTCATCCTGCTTGTGCACCAGCAGGCGTGCGCGAAACGCCAGCGCCAGCAGGCTGTTGGCGTTTTCGCCCTGAAGAAAACATTCAATCCCTGCCGACTCGAGCATCCCCTTCGCCATCTGCGCATTTACGGGCTCAAGAAACTTGCCCACCGTTACGAACTTATCCGGATCCAGTCCTGAATCCTGCGTTGAATCTGTCATCAAAAGCCGTCTTTCGTCTTACTTCGTTTCGTACGACTGCAGGTGGAAGGTGATCGTTCCCCAAAACAGGCGCGCCTGAATCTGCACCGGCATATGCCGCGCATCGTCGGTATACCAAACCCAGATATGCCCGCGGTTCTTCACTATTCCCTCGTCAGCAGTGGGCTCGACCTTGAGCGTCTGGAAGGTCCCCGCTGGCGTCTTGATCTCTTCCTTGGACTCCACCTTCATTGCTACCGTCACGGTACGCATGGAGTCGGCGAGCGGAAGCCGGATACTCTGGCCCACGGCCATTGGCTGCGATGCCGCATAAAACATGGCGGAAAGCGAGTCGGTCACGCAGGCTGGAATCGACGCTACCTGCTCCTTCGAGGTTCCCTTTACGAGATTCTTCTCAACCTGCTTCTGCTTACCCTGCGAATAATCGAAGCTCAGCTCGCTCGAGACCTTCCGCCGCCCCTCCTGCACCTGCTTGCTGAAACCGGTCGAGCAGCCTGTTTTGGTGTCGAATCCGGCCTGAAACTTATCCACTACGGGAAACAACATCGTCACCGCGCCGGTAGTGTCGGCCGTAGCCGTGATCTTTTGTACGGTCCCTTGCTGCTCTATTTGAAACACGGCTGTCCCAGCTGTGAAGACTCGCCAGTCAACGGTAAAGGTCAGCGTCTGTTTCTCAGGGAAGACAAAACTCGGTTGCGGCGGCTGCAGGGTAGGAATGACCACTGGTGTTGGTGCCGGCTTCGGTCCCAGCCCCAGAAGTTGCGCCCTCGCGGTGAGCGAGCCGATGGAACACGACATCAAGAAGGCAAACGCAAGAAAGATCCGTTCCGGCTTCAGCAAAGGGCAGCACTCTCACGAGTTGAAGTTTGTGGGCCATTCCGCCCCAGCCTCCCCGCCTTCAGCGTGGAACCCCCGTCACCCCGTGGTGATTGAGAAAAAGCCGGACCGCCAGCGCAAGATAAATCGCGCCAGCACCCATAAGAGCATTGTACTCGCGGTGGTGTTGCCACTGTCCCCAGGAGAACCTGCCCAGGCTCGCGTTTTGATCGGCCGGAAACGACGCCGGGGTGAGCCGTGGCAGCAGGCGCGGTACCTTCGCAGCATATTCTTCGAAGCCCGCAAACTGCTGCCGCAGATAGCCTTCCTCACTTTGAATGGTGGGAATATAGATCACCGCAAACAGCGCCGCCAACGCAATCAGAATCACCCAGCTGCCCGCTGCGGCCGCGAACCCAAAAGCGATCAGCATCGATCCTAAATAGAGCGGATTCCGCGTGTACGCATAAGGCCCAGTGAACGTCAGCTCAGCATTCTTGCGAACGTACCCAGCCGCATAGGCGCGCAGCCACACACCCGGTACCACCAGCAGAAGGCTCAGCAGCATGGTCTTTCCGGTTGGTCGCGCCAGCCACAGAAATACCGCAGCAAAGACAAATCCCAACGGCACGCGAATTCGCCGCGCGATTCTCTGCCAACTCGTTCGTTCGCTCACCCCTTCACTTTATCCTGTCCGGTACGTAGTAACTCGAGCGCAGCCTCCACGACCTCGTCCACGGTTATCTGCATCAACCCCGATTCAGTGCGTGAATGTCGCGAGTGGTCGGTACGGCTGGACTCATGCCGCAGCACTCGCGCCTTCGTACCGTCGGCCATATAGGGGCCATTCCGCGCCGGATCGGTCGGCCCATACAAGCCAACCACCGGCCGCTCCAGCGCAGCAGCCAGATGCAGCGGTCCCGTATCCCCGGCGATCACGACCCCAGCTCTCCGTACCAGCGCGATCATCTGCTCGACCGAGCAGGGTACCGAGATCGCCACGTCGTCACTCGCCTCGACGACTGCATCGGCGAACCGATGTCCGGGAGACTCATTCACCAGTACGTGATATCCCGCCCGACCCAAAGCTGCCGCGACGGCGCCGTATCTCTCCGCCGGCCATTGCTTCGCGCCCCATCCCGCCGTAGGTGCGAGATAGGCAAACTTGTTTCTGATCGACGTGGTCTGGGTCAGAAGTCTGTCACACCATGCTTCCGCCTGCGGATTGATGGGAAGGGTGACCGCCGCCGGCTTCAGAGTCTCGCCAACCGCCGCACCCAGCAGCTCGCATCCCTGCTCCACCACATGGGTCGCGGTTGTCGTTACCCGTTTCCCATAAAGCCAGCGAGCCGCCGTCTCCCGTGCTTTCGCCGGTCCCACAAACACCTGCGCCCCGGCCATTCGCCCCGCTGTCGCAGACTTAAGCGATCCCTGCATGTCGACGCAGAGGTCGTACTCGCACGCTCGCAACTCACGGCGCGTCGCGTAAATCTCCTTCCGAGTGGATAACGCAAAAGGTTGTTTCTGCCATCCTCTCGCAGGAAACGGGTGCCACCGATCGACCAGCGGCCTGCTCTCACTGCGCCCCGCTTTGTGGATGATCCGATGGTGATCCGTCGAAGCCTGCAGCAGAACACTCCAGGCAGGCTCAATCGCCCATCCGATAAACCAATCCGGATGCAGATCGCGAAGTGCAGCCACTGCCGGCATCGCGTGCAGAACATCCCCCATCGCGCCGATCCGCACTATCAACACACGCTTCGTTCGATCCGCCGAGTGGCTCGCGACGTCGTGCGACGAAAAGAGCGTGCGTTCAGTGGCCAAGGCTAGATTTTCTCATGCAATACTAACGCTTCAACATCTCTAGCGCTTGCGTCGATCCAGCCTGCCCACCAGGTTCACCAATTGCTCCAGCGACTCTTTCTCGTCCAACAGCTCCACCTGCAGCCGCGCCACAACAATTGGCCCGATGGTCTCCAGTCTGTCCCGCATCATCGGCGTCAACTTTACGGCATCCTTCTCTGTCGTCACAAATCCATTCGCTTCGACCGCCCGGGCCTCGTACAACAGACGCGTAATATCCGCCTCGGTATAGGCGTGATGGTCTTCGAAGGTCACCGTCTTCACCGCTTCATAGCCTTGCCCGGCGAGCATTCGCGTAAAGCCTTCAGGCCGCGCAATTCCGCAAAAAGCAAACGGCATCGTCGGCAGAGCCACCTCTCCAGCCTCACCCAGGCTCAGTTGCCGCCGCGTCACCCAGATCGCCGGCTTGCCGTTTGATCCACTCAATCCACGGACCACACTCCTCAGCGAATCCGCCTCCTCCTCGCGCAGAATCACGATATCCGCCGCCGCCACGGCCTCGAGCGGCTCCCGCAGATTACCCGCCGGCAGCAGCGTGTCCTCGACATCCTCCCGCGTCAGCAGCACGATATCGACATCACGAGCCAACCTCCGGTGTTGAAATCCATCGTCCAGCAGATGGACGACTAGTTTTTGCGACGGCTCGCTCTGTTCTGCCATCACGCCAGCCTGGTAGCGGTCTGCTCCCACGTACACCGGCACTCCTGATCGCTGCGCCAGCAACACTGGCTCATCTCCATGCCATCTCGCGTCGTCGAACGGCTCGACCCTTGCAATCGTCTCAGAGTCGCGTTTATACCCTCGCGTCAGGATCCGCACTGCATAACCACGGTGCCGCAAAATCTCAGCCAGCATAAGAACCACAGGTGTCTTGCCCGCACCTCCCGCAGACACGCTGCCCACGCTGATCACAGTGCTCTCCAGACGACCTTGCTTCAACCATCCCCACGCGAACAACTGCCTCTTGAACGCAAGCCCAGCCCCGTACAGCGGAGTCAGCGGCAGCAGCCATGGTCGTCGTATCTTCATAGCGCTGCGCCAGCCCTCTGCTCCAATAACGAAACCAGAGCTTGCGCCGTTCGCGCCGTCGCTCCCGCCTCAGCTTCAAACACTGCTCGGCCACGTTGCCCAAGCGCCCGCGCGTCGTCCTTGCCCTGCAGGAGGCCAGCGAAAGTCGCCGCCAGTTCATCCGTGGTAACGATACGAATCGCCTCCGCCTCTCGCATGGCCTTCACGATCTCACGAAAGTTCTCGAACGAAGGCCCGATCACCACCGGCACTGCAAATTGAGCGGGCTCCAGCGGATTATGGCCACCCTTCGAAACCAGACTTCCACCAACGAAGGCCACCGTCGCCACTCCATACACCGATGCCAGATCCCCAATCGTGTCCAGCAGAAGAATCGTGCCGCCGGCCACAGGGTCGTTACTCTGTCCCAGCTGGCTACACCGGTAAACCGGTGATCCACTCCTCCGAATCAACTGCCAAACCTCTTCGAAGCGATCCGGATGTCTCGGAGCGATCAGCAACGACGCATCGGGAATACTCTTCAAAATCGTCGGCCACGCAGCCAATAGCGCCTCTTCTTCGCCCGCCAGCGTACTCCCCGCGACGGCGAGTTTCGTTCCGGAGACCATGGACGCGATCCTTCTGGCCATCTCGGTGTCGCTTCTCGACTGAACGTCATACTTCAGATTTCCCATCACTCGCACCCGCGCCGTCGGAGCACCAATCTTCGCCAGCCTCTCTGCGGTCTCTCGACTCTGCGCAAGAAACAGTGAAATCATCTCAAGAAATGGTCGCCACATCTGCCGCAGCCGCATGTACCTGGGAAATGACCGATCTGAGATCCTCGCGTTGACTACTGCAATTGGAACGCCATCCTTCGCGCACTCTTTGATCAATCGCGGCCAGAACTCGCTCTCCATCAGCACCAGCATCCGCGGCTGCAGCACCCGCAAATACCTCCTCACGGAGAATTTGAGGTCCAGTGGAAGATAAAACACCGGCGAATCCGGCAGTCTTTCCTTTGCCAGCCGCTGCCCCGTCTCCGTCGTCGTCGAAACCGCTACCACCCAACCCGGTAATCTTTCCTTCAGTTCGCGAATCAACCGGGTTGCGGCCATCACTTCGCCCACGCTCACCGCATGGACCCACACCACACTTTGCCCGTTCACCGCCGCAGGCAGCTCCTTTGGTACCATCCCCAGGCGTCCCCTCAGCCCGGCTCTGTATCGCCCGCTGGTTGCCATCCGCACCAGCCAATATGGGGCGCCCACCACCAGCACGGCCAGCAGCAACGAGCTATACATCACCATCATCACCGTCGCCGTGCCCTCGCTTTACCTTGTACGCCAGCGCAGATGATAATCAACCCTGGCCATGATGTCCTATAGGTTCCCCACGATTTCGATCCTACTAGTAATAAGTTTCTGCATCTTTGCAGCTACTACCCAGGCAGCCGACAAGAAAGCGCCCCCCGCGAAACCTGCCAATCAGTACGTCGCCTTCGAGACGCACGCCAACGAGAAAGTCACTGTCGCCGCCGACCCCTGCGACGACCCTAAAGACTGCGACTTCTTCCGCCTCCCCTACATCCAGCACGGCTTTGTTGCGATTCGCGTCGTCTTCACGAACGACAGCGACACGCCACTCTCTCTCGCTGACGCCCGCATCCAGTTCATCTCCATCAACAACGACAAGATTCCCGCTGCCACCGACGACGACCTCCAGCGCCGCCTCTTCTCCACCAAGGGGACAGCCGGCCGCAAAGTCCCCCTGCCGATGCCCCTGCCGCCGATCACCCTCCACGACAAGCCGGTCGACAAATCGATCACCAAAGACGACAACGATTTTGGCTTCAATGGAACCACCGTCGACCCGCACAGCACTCTCGCCGGCTATCTCTTCTACGACGTTCGCCAACTCCCTGACCGCCCCCTGAAGGGCGCCGAGCTCTACGTCAAGATGGTCCACACTCTCGACGGCAAAAAACAGCTCTTCGACTTCAACATCCCCTTCGACAAGTGGCTCGCCGCTCAGCCGGGTGCGAAGTCTGCCGACGACTCGTCCAAACCATGAACACAGGAAATCAGCGATGACCGACCGCCAATCACGCACAGACGATGCGCTCAATCTCCGCCCTGCGACCGCAGCCGACGTTCCGCAGATTCTCACCTTCATTCGCGATCTAGCCACGTTTGAGCGCGAACCGGACGCGGTTCTCGCCACGGAAGCCGACCTCCTTCGTGATGGCTTCGGGCCCAACAAACGCTTCGACTGCATCATCGCCGAGCTGACGAGCACAGACACGACCACCGCCGCGGGCTTCGCTCTCTACTTCTACAACTACTCCACCTGGCGCGGTCACGCGGGCATCTATCTGGAAGACCTCTACGTCAGCCCTGAGCATCGCGGAAAGGGAATTGGCAAAGCCCTCCTCACTCGCGTCGCCGCGATCGCCGTAGCTGAAGGTTGTCCTCGCTACGAATGGGCTGTGCTCGATTGGAACACGCCGTCGATCGACTTCTATCATCAGCTGGGAGCTGTGATGAAGTCCGATTGGAAGGGTATGCAAGTCTCTGGCAATGCCTTGGCCGCCCTCGCCGCACTATCCCGCTAGAAAAACGATCCTGTTAGAAAATGATCTACGCGCCGAGGAATTTGCCCATGGTGCCGTAGGTGCGCTCGGGCCTTGGGTCATCACGCAGCTGCAATCTCGAGGACGCCGCTCGTATGGTCGGAATCTCAGTCGGAACCACGGCAACGGGAGCCACAGCAACGGGAACCGCTTGAGGGGGGCGCCTGGCGTTTTGAATCCAGTTGCCGATCATCGTCACGATGCGTGCCGCCGCCAGACGCTGCGAGCCTGTTTCGTCCTTCGTCCCTCCTTGAAATACGTTCAGTACCTCCATCTCATGGCCGTCTGCGATCACCTGAAGAGTCCAGGTATTGCCTTCATTTGGAGACAGAAGAAAGATGGCCCGCAAACTCCTGACCACAAACTCGATGACCGCCACGCCGCGCTGCACATCAAGACGCGGTTCCAGCTCGAGCTTTTCCCTGCTGGTGAAGTCGAAAGCTTCTTCGATCCGGACGCCGAGCTGCTGCAGCAGACCTGCCCGCTCGCCCTCTCTGCGCCGTTCCTCTTCTTCTGCGACCTTACGATCGGCAGCTGCAACAACTATGCGAGCCTCTTCAAACACATCTACTAGCGTCTGTTCCATGGGGAACCTCTTGAGTTAAGGTCATTATGATCGAGACACCGCCAGCCCCCAACTACACAAATGGGTTATACCCAGCGACGAGATCTTGTATGTAAATCCCTGACGACAGTGTCTGCATGACTCCCTCTCGCACCCTGGTGCTTGACGCAGCCGTTATAATAAGAGGCAGGGGGCAAGACCAAATCCAAGCCACATCATCCTGCAACACCGCAGGTAACTCCTGTGGATGGAAGACTTTGCCCGGAGTTGGTCTTGGTATTCACCGGCTGACGCACTAAGTCCAGACGTAAGTTGTTTCATTGGAAGACTTTGACCGAACAAAGGGGAGAGGGGGAGGCATGACAGCCAAACGAATCAGAATCATCGGCGGTGGTCTCGCTGGCCCCGAAGCGGCGCTCCAAGCCGCCAAGCGCGGCTGCGAGGTCGACCTCTACGAGATGCGCCCCACCCGCTCCACCGAAGCACACCAGACCTCCGACTTCGCCGAACTAGTCTGCTCCAACTCCCTCAAGTCCGAGTCCGAAAACACCGCACCCTGGCTGCTCAAGCAGGAGATGCGCCAAGCGGGCAGCATTCTCCTTGCCGAAGCCGACGCCACCGCCGTTCCCGCCGGCCACGCGCTAGCGGTTGACCGCGTCGAATTCTCCAAACGCGTCGCTGAACGCATCGCCGCCGAGCCCCGCATCCGCGTTCACCGCGAAGAAGTCACCAGCCTCGACGAGCAAGCCACCGACACTCTCACGATCCTCGCCTCAGGGCCTCTCACCTCGCCGGCCCTCGCCGCCGAGCTCCAGCGTCTCACCGGCTCCGACCATCTCGCCTTCTACGACTCCATCTCCCCCATCGTCGACGCCACCTCCATCGACATGTCCAAGGTCTACTTCGCCGCCCGCTACGACAAAGGCACCGCCGACTACATCAACTGCCCCTTCACCAAAGAAGAGTACGACCGCTTCATGGACGCTCTGACCACAGCCGAAGCCGTCGAATCGAAAGACTGGGAGAAGTTTCCCGTCACCGGCACACCCGAAAAACTGCAGTACTTCGAAGGTTGCCTCCCCATCGAAGAGACCGCCCGCCGCGGCCGCGACACCCTACGCTTCGGCCCCATGAAGCCGGTGGGCCTCACCGACCCGAAGACTGGTCGCTGGCCCTACGCCGCGGTGCAACTTCGTCAGGAAAATCTTCGCGCCGACAGCTACAACCTCGTCGGCTTTCAGAACCACCTCAAGTACGGCGAGCAGAATCGCGTCCTCAAACTCATCCCCGGCCTCGAAAACGCAACGTTCCTGCGCTACGGCCAGATCCACCGCAACACCTACATCCACGCCCCATCGCTGCTCACCGAAACCCTTCAGCTCAAGGCCCACCCGCGCATCATGATCGCCGGTCAACTCAGCGGCGTCGAAGGCTACACCGAATCCATCGCGTCAGGCATGTTGGCAGGCATCTACGCCGCCGCCATCGCGAACGGCAACGCGCCGCAACCAGCCCCACGCCTCAGCGCCAACGGCTCGCTCACCCACTACATCACCCACGCTGAAACAAAAAAGTTCCAACCTGCCAACATCACCTTCGACCTCCTCCCGCCACTCGAAGAAGATCTCCGCAAAAAAATCCGCGACAAAAAAGAACGCCACAAAATCCAATGCGACCGCGCCCTCGCCGCATGGAACGAGTGGCTCGGCTCCTCGCGCTAACGAATCTTTTATGAATCTCATGCCTCATTTTTTGAATCTATATATATCGTAATACGATATAATTTCGATATGACGAAATCTCTTCCAACTGAAGATCGCCAACAGCTGCAGACCCTGGCAGAGTTTCGATACACGCTCCGGCAGTTTCTTCAGTTCAGTGAAAAGTGCGCCGAGCAGGCGGGTCTTCATCCCCAGCAACATCAGCTGCTTCTACACCTCGCCGGAGCCCCCGACGGAGTCGAGACCACGGTATCATATGCCGCTGAGAGGCTGGGACTACGACATCACACCGTCGTCGAGCTCAGCAATCGTTGCGTGGACGCGGGCTTGATCCTTCGCAAAAACGCTGCGACCGATCGTCGTCGCGTGGTCCTGCAGGTTACGCCGAAAGGTCAGCGGATACTGCAGACTCTATCCGACGATCACGAGCGTGAGTTGTACGAACTGGTCCCCAGGATGGTCCGCGCACTGACGACGATTCGTAACTCTCACAAGCTCAGCGCACGCGAACACGCAAGCCCTCCCGCGACTAAAGGAAACTCCAAATGAAGTCGGAACCATCTGCTCTACGCGATTTCACCGTCGATCGGAGGGTCTGGCTGCTCTCTGGTGTCTCGATCGGAATCGGCGTCTGCGCAACAGGGCTGGCTGTTCTACTGTTGCGCCTAATTGCTCTCTCTACCAATCTGTTCTACTACCATCGGTTCAGTGCTGCCGCGGTCTCACCCGCTGGCAGTCCGCTCGGACACTGGATGGTCGTCGTGCCCGTAGTCGGCGGACTTATCGTCGGACTGATGGCACGGTTCGGTTCGGACAAGATTCGTGGCCACGGAATACCCGAGGCCATCGAAGCGATTCTCCTTCATCGCGCAAAGGTAGATCCGAAGATCGCAGTGCTGAAGCCGGTCTCCGCGGCAATCGCAATCGGATCCGGCGGACCGTTTGGCGCCGAGGGTCCCATCATCATGACCGGCGGTGCCGTCGGGTCGCTCATCGCGCAATGGATGCACGTCACCGACGCGGAACGGACGACCCTGCTGGTCGCCGGAGCGGCAGCCGGAATGTCGGCGACCTTCGCGACTCCCGTCGCGGCGATCCTTCTCGCGGTTGAGCTCCTTCTCTTTGAATGGCGGCCGCGCAGCCTCGTTCCGGTTGCCATAGCGAGTGCCACCGCAGGCCTCCTCCGTGTTTACTGGCTCGGCGCTGGACCATTGTTCCAGATGCCCGCTCTCAGTGGAACTCATCGCATCGCCTTTGCCATGGGTGCTTTGATGCTGGGTGGTTTGCTGGGTCTGGTATCAGCCGGGATGAGCCGTCTGATGTATGCGTTTGAAGATCTCTTCGAACACCTTCATGTTCACTGGATGTGGTGGCCCGCCATCGGAGGAGTAGGGATTGGAGTTGGAGGACTGTTCTTCCCGCGCGGACTCGGCGTGGGGTACGACAACATTGCGGTGCTGTTGCATGGCAACGCCACCATCGGTCTCATCGTTGGAATCCTCATCGCAAAATCGCTGATGTGGGCCTTCTCCCTCGGATCAGGGACATCAGGCGGTGTGCTGGCGCCCTTGTTGATGATTGGTGGAGCAGTCGGTGCGATGGCCGGACATCTGGCCCACTCATCGGTCGAAGCGCAGGCATTCTGGGCGCTGATTGGGATGGGGGCAATGCTCGCAGGCGCCCTCGGCGTTCCTCTTACGGCCATTCTCTTCAGCCTGGAGGTCACGCATTGCCTGCCCGCTCTCCTGCCGCTCACCATGGCTTGCATCGCTTCGTACCTTGTGACCTCGCTGCTCATGCCGCGATCGATCCTCACCGAAAAACTCAGCCGGCGTGGATACCATCTGACCCGCGAATATGGCGTGGACCCGCTGGAGTTGGTCATCGTTCGAGAGCTGATGTCTCCCTTGAGCATTCCCGCGTCGGTTCCGGGAGCGAATGCCAAACTCCCCGAGTTTTACGCCTATGCGGACGGAACTGCACGCGGCGCGGCAGAGATCATGGCAATGGAAGGCCTCGAAACTTTGATGGTCATCGATCGCGGTACCAGGCAGGCCTGCGGAACGATCTCGCTCAGCGACCTGTTACGCGGACGAGTACGAACGGTAGAGCGCGAAAACGAACGCCTGAGACTGTTTGACCATGTGCCACCAGAGCGCGGTGGCCACAATTGACCCGATGAGTATCAGCAAATTGTGTCAAGACCCAAAACGCATGAAACCTGCGCCAATCAGGAAGATTCGCGTGGCGTATTAGTTCGGTGCAAACTGCTAAAATTAAAGTATGGATTCAAGCAAGCCCAGGCTCAAAAAGCCGGGTTCTGTCGTTTAGAGGAAAGACCAAGAGTCAACGACAATAAATACGTGGGTTAGCCCAAGCGGCCTAGGCGCTGGTCGCCTTCATGCAAGCCAGGAGTGCGCTAGCATGGCTGGCATGATCCATTTAATTCTTTGGCTGGCAATGATGGCAGTTTTTATTTGTGGCGTTATAGGCATCGTGAGACTGGCGAATAAGTTATGGGCGGTCAGTACAGCGCTTGGATGGGCAGTTCTCATCGTTCTGATGTTCGTTCTTGCGGCGGCACTCGGGGCTGGAAATCAACTCATCAAACATTTGGGTTAGCCAACGTATTTATTGCCGAGCCAACTTATTGAAAATAAGTATTTTAGGCGCAAGTCGTTTAGATGCAATATTTTGCAGCCGGTAGCACTCTGTATGTCAATGGGAGCATGAGACTTAGACGCAAATTACCCCTCGGGGGGGAGGGGGCATTTGGGCAAATAGCTACTCCGCCTTCTTCTTGTTTCGCGCCTTGATCTTGAACCAGATCGGGCTTCCGATGAACCCGAAGTTCTCGCGAATCTGGTTGGCCAGAAATCGCTCGAACGAGAAGTGCATCTTCACATCTTTGTCGGTGAACAGCACAAACGTCGGAGGAGCGACCGCGGCCTGCGTCATGTAGTAGATCCGCACGCGCTTGTTCATCGGCACACTCGCCTTCTGGAAGTCCACCTTCTCCAGAAACCGATTCATCTGCCCAGTAGTCACGCGTTTGCGTCGCTCGCGCGCGACCAGTTCCACCTTCTTGAAGACCTGCTCGATGTTTTTTCCATCCGCCGCAGAAATAAACAAGAGTGGAGCGTAGTCGAGGTACTTCAACTTATCTCGAACGTCCTGCTCATAGAGCTTTTGATCCGCAGGAGGTTTGCCATCAAACAGACGCATCCCATCCTTCCCGGTGCGGGTCATCAGGTCCCACTTGTTCACGACGATAATCACGCTGCGACCGCTCTCATGCGCGTATCCGCCGATGTTCGCGTCGAGCGCCGCGACCCCCTCGGCCGCATCGATGATTAACAAAGAAACATCCGCCGCCTCAAGATGCTTCCGGGCCATGATGACCGACAGTTTCTCGGCCATCAGCTTCGTCTTACCCTTCCTGCGGATTCCCGCAGTATCGACAAATCTGAAGCTGTGCCCGTCCCTCTCGACGACTTCATCCACCGCATCGCGAGTTGTTCCAGCAATCGGCGAAACGATCGCCCGCTGCTTACCAGTCAGAGCATTCAGCAAGGTGCTCTTGCCTACATTCGGGCGCCCAATGATGGCAACCTTCGTCTCGCGACTCTCATACTCGCCGTGCGACCGCAGCATTCTCGGACGCTTCGGCGCGACAACATCAGCGTCTTCGGAGACAAGCGCAGCGCCGGGAGCAATCGAATAGTCCGGGCCTGTTTCATCCTCCTCCGCCTCGTCGCTCTCCGTGAGCATCACCTCCGGCTCTTCGATCACCGCTGCCGGCTCCGGAAGAACCTCAAACACCGCATCCAGAAGATCTCCGATGCCCGAGCCATGCTCAGCCGAGATCGGCAGCACGTTGCGGAACCCAAGCCGTCGAAAGTTCTCCGCCTGCGACTGCATCGCATCGGTATCCATCTTGTTGACCGCGAGAAATACCGGCTTACCCCCGCGGAGAAGCAGACGAGCAAGTTCGAGATCGGGCGAAGCCAGCTCCGTCCGCCCATCGACCACCATCACAATGGCGTCCGCCTCTTCGAGCCCAACCTTTGCCTGCCGGAAGATCTCCGCAGGAATCAGCGCTTCGTCATCGGGCACAACTCCGCCCGTATCAACGATCCTCGCGTCGCGGCCCATCCATTCGATCTCGCCGTAGATGCGGTCGCGCGTAATGCCTGGCTCATCGCCCACAATCGACCGTCGCGAGCCCGTCAGACGGTTGAACAGGGTGCTCTTGCCAACATTTGGCCGGCCACAAACCGCTATGAGCGGCAGATCACGAGCATCTGCGCTCTCGGTCTCCGTGACCATCTGCGAAGCCAACAGCTCAATATCGCGCCAGTCCTCTTCACGCCCGTCCATATTCGACGACCGTGGCGTCTGGCGCCCCACGATCCTATCGGCCGGTCTCACCTGCTTCACCCGGGGAGCCGTTCCCTTCGGGGTTTTAGCTGAACCCGCCCCATCCGTACGAATGGTCTTCCGCTTTTCCCGCTCCGGAGACTGCTTTGTTATCCGCGAGGCTTTATCTGCCGCTGCCCGCTTGGTCGACAGCACCTTCCGCTTCCGGGGATCTACCGCCCCGGTCGTGGGCGTAGCCTTAGGGGCGCGCCCCTTCTTCGGTCGGGTAGATGCCTGCCTGTGCTTCTTGCCTAACCGCTTCCTGTCGTCTCGCTGCGCCATTGATCGTGCCTTCTCTCGGCACCGTAGCGCCTTTCCTATTATAGGGAGCTAAGCTACTCACCCCCGACGCGGCTCGTCCCGACTATCATGGGGTAGCCCATCCTGATGTCTACAATTGCCCCCATCTCGATCACACCGGCCTCACCGGAGAATCCGCCAAACCTTCACGACTTTTTCGCCCAAGGCGGCATACTTTCCCGTTCTACCTTGTCGTTTGAATATCGTCGCGGCCAGTATGACATGGCAAAGGCCATCGAATCAGCATTCAAGGAAAAGCGCCATCTCATCGTCGAAGCCGGTACTGGCACTGGTAAAACCCTCGCTTACCTATTGCCGGCCCTCCGTCTTGCGCGCGAACGGAACCAGCGCGTCATTATCTCCACGGGCACGAAAAACCTGCAGGAACAGCTTTATTTCAAGGATGTCCCGTTCCTTGAGTCTCTTCTCGGCCCGCTGAAAGTTTGCTATATGAAGGGGCGCGCCAACTATCTTTGTCGCCACAAGCTCTACGCTCTTCGCGACAATCCGCTGCTCAACGGCTTGGAAGAGATCGACCAGTTCCACCAGATCGCCACATGGGAGAAGGTCACGGACACGGGCGACCGCGTAGAGCTTGACCACCTTCCCGAGTCGTCCGCTCTTTGGCATAAGCTGGACGCCCGCACCGAAGTCTGTCTCGGTCAGACCTGCCCGGACTGGGAGCGCTGCTTCGTTACCGCCATGCGTCGCAAGGCCCTCGAGTCAGACATTGTCATCGTCAACCATCATTTATTTTTCGCTGACCTTAACATCAAACAGCAAGCCGCGCGTGCACCGGACGCTGGCATCCTTCCGGAAGCTGCCTGCGTAATCTTCGACGAGGCGCACGAACTCGAAGAGGTCGCCTCCAATTACTTCGGCATTGGACTTTCGACCCAGCGTATCGACGAACTTACCCGCGATGTAGAAATCCTCCTTAAAGCGAAGCAGGCCAGCAGCAGCGCTATCGAAAGTGCTTGTGCCACCCTCAAAGACCGGTCTCGCATGTTCTTCTCGGTGCTTCCGGCTGACTCTGGTGGAAATTTCAACGGCGGGGGTCGCATGCCATTTCTGCACCGCGAAGCCTTTCTGGAAGAAAGTGGCGACACTTACATCGCGACCAAGAATGCTCTCACCCGTCTAGAAGGCGAACTCGATTTCCTCAAGAACGTCGAAGAGTCCTCTGGCCTTCGCAAACGCACCGCCGACATTCGCGCCCACCTCACCTTTCTTCTCGAGTCTCCCGACCGCAACACGGTCTTTTGGATCGAGCGACGTGCTGCGGGTGGTGTTCGTAACGTGGCTCGGGGTGCGGCCTACGCGAGCTTCCACACCCATCTCCAGGCCACGCCCATCGACGTCTCAGAACTGCTTACCGCGACACTCTTTGACACCTACAACTCGGTCATTCTCACCTCTGCGACGCTTACGGTATCAGGTGGCTTCGATCACATCCGCAAACGCCTGGGTCTTCATACCACCCGCGAACTCATCGTTCCTTCGCACTTCAATTATGAGCAGCAAGCCCTTCTCTATCTGCCGCCCAATATGCCTGATCCACGCGAGCCAGATTTTCCAGAGCGCGCCGCAGAGCGCATTCGTCGCGTCCTCGAGATCACCAAGGGGCGGGCTTTCTGCCTCTTCACCAGCTACTCGCAGATGCGGAACACCTACGAGAGACTGCTTGCCGAGCTTCCGTATCCATTGCTGTTGCATGGCTCGGCTCCTCGCCAAGTCCTTTTGCAACAGTTTCGCGATACGCCCAATGCCGTCCTCTTCGGCACCTCGAGCTTCTGGCAGGGGGTCGATGTGCAGGGTGAACAACTTTCCTGTGTCATCATTGACCGCCTCCCCTTTGCTGTTCCCTCCGACCCCATCGTCGAAGCTCGCATGGAAGCTATCGAAGCTCTCGGCGGCAAACCTTTTTTTGACTACCAAATCCCTAACGCCGTCATCACGCTCAAACAAGGGTTTGGCCGACTGATCCGCTCGCTCAACGATCGCGGTGTACTCGTGCTCCTCGATCCACGCATCCAGCGCCAGCGCTATGGCCGGATCTTCCTCGAGTCCCTTCCACCCTACCGCCTCACACAAGACATCACCGACGTTGAACAGTTCTTTGAGCGTCCCACTTGACACGAGCTTGACTCGCCAGAAACTTGCGTAGACCATAGTCCGGTGAAGACTCCCTCTCTCGCCGCCTTCCTGCTTGCTTTCGCCGTCCTCGCGCCTGTGCCCATGATCCAGTCAGAGACCGCTGTCCCTGCTTCTGCGCCCGCCCTCGTCAATGGCTACCAGCCAACGTGGTGGAAAGAAGCGGTTGTCTATCAGATTTATCCGCGGTCTTTCAAGGACTCGAACGGCGATGGCATCGGAGACATCCCGGGAATTACCTCCAAGCTCGACTACCTCCAACATCTCGGCGTCAACGTCATCTGGCTCAGCCCCCACTACGACTCGCCCAACGCCGACAACGGCTACGACATCCGCGATTACCGAAAGGTCATGGCCGAGTTTGGAACCATGTCTGACTTTGACACGATGCTCGCAGGCATCAAACAGCGCCACATGCGCCTCATCATCGACCTCGTCGTCAATCACACCTCCGACGAGCATCACTGGTTCGTCGAAAGCCGCAAGTCCCAGGACAATCCTTACCGCGATTTCTACTTCTGGCGTGACGGCAAACCCGGTCCGGCAGGACCCGACGGGAAGCCCACGCTGCTCCCACCGAACAATGATCCGTCTTTCTTCTCTGGCTCCGCCTGGCAGTTCGATCCCTCCACCAGTCAGTACTACCTTCACTACTTCGCAGTAAAACAACCCGATCTGAACTGGGACAATACCAAAGTTCGCGAAGAGGTTTACAGTCTGATGCGCTTCTGGCTTGACAAGGGCGTTGACGGCTTCCGCATGGACGTCATACCGCTCATCTCGAAGAATCCGGCCTTCCCTGACCTCACTCCCGACCAGCTCCATAACTATGGCAATGCCTACGCCAACGGTCCCCACATGCACGAGTACCTTCAGGAGATGAATCGTAACGTTATGGCGAAGTATGACGTCATGACCGTAGGCGAAGCCCTCGGTATCTCCCTCGAACAGACTCCACTTATCGTTGGCGACGACCGCCACGAACTCAATATGATCTTCAATTTCGACGCGATCCGCTCTAACCGCGTAGGACGCGACGCCTTTAAGCCGACAGACCTTCCAACTCTCAAAGCTATCTACACCCGTCACGCTGAACAACTAGACGCTCACAGCTGGGACACAGTCTTTCTTTCCAATCACGACAATCCGCGTATCGTCTCTACCTTCGGCGACGACTCGCCCGAGTTCCGCATTCCCTCCGCCAAGCTTCTTGAGACCATGCTCCTCACATTGCGCGGTACGCCCTTCCTTTATCAGGGCGACGAGCTGGGCATGACCAATTATCCCTTCAAAGCCATCGGAGACTTCGACGACATCGAAGTAAAGAACGCCTACAAGGCCAACGTCGTCACCGGCAAGATTCCCGAAGATGTCTTCATCGCAAACCTCCGTCACACGAGCCGTGACAACTCCCGCACCCCCATGCAGTGGGACTCTTCCGCCAGCGGAGGCTTCACCACCGCACACAAACCCTGGCTCGCCGAAAATCCCAACTACACACAGATCAACGCAGCTGCCGAAGTCGCTGATCCAAACTCGGTTTACAACTACACCAGCAAGCTTATCGCTATCCGTCGGGCTCATCAGGTCTTCGTGTACGGCGACTACAAGGACCTTGATCCGGATAACAAATCCATCTTTGCCTACACTCGTACCCTGGGCGCGGAGCGTTACCTCGTTGTCCTCAACTTCTCCAAAGTTCCGGTCGCCTACGTGTTGCCCGTCGCCCTCAAAGCCGGGACTCTTGTCCTTTCGAACCTCGCGGCCAGCGAGCAAAATACGAGCACGCTCCATCTTGCTGGCTGGGAAGCCCGCATCTATAAAGTGCAATAGAGGCGATGGTCTTCGGTCCGCCGAATATATGACTCGCCTTGCACTAAATGCCCCGATGCTTGTCTCGCCGTAAAATAAATTTATCTGATGGGACGTAACCTCTTCATTCTCGCTGGCAGCCTGATCTTATTCGCCTTCATCTCTTGTGGAGTTGCGTACACAAATATTGCCCAGCAGCCCGGTTCGCCTGGCGACGCCTCTCTCTGGCGTACTATGGGCCTCGCCCTCTTCGTTATCGGCCTGGCCGTCGCGCTTGCTGGCATCCTCTCTTCACTCTTCGAACAGGCTGAGCGACGTGCCGAAGAAGACCGGCGTGCGAAACGCCGTCGCTAGCCCGTGTCGCCGCGCAAAACGGTACAATCGAAGTGAGGCTACCGCCACGTCTTTAGCCCACTCTCACCCCTCCAGACGCGGCCACTGAAAGATCGAAGGGATTCCCATACTGATGTTTGAAATAACCGTAGAAGCCGGTTTCTCTTCCGGCCACTACCTCCGCAACTACAGAGGCAAGTGCGAAAATCCGCATGGCCACAACTACAAGGTTTTCGTCACCCTGATCGGCGAAGAACTCGATGAAGCCGGTATGCTCCTCGACTTCAAGCTCCTTAAGCAGGTAATGCGGCCCACTGTCGACTATCTTGACCACTTCATGATCAACGACCTGCCGCCCTTCGACAAAGAGATAAACCCAAGCGCCGAGAATCTTGCAAAGTATTTTTACGAACAGACCAGCAGCCAACTTCATGAGATGACCGGCGGACGCGTTCGCGTGAAAGACTGCACTCTATACGAGACCGACACAAGCTTCGCTCGTTACTACGAATAGTGGAATCACGGTAGCGAGACACAAAAATGCATTTAATCGAACTCTACAAATCCGTTCAGGGCGAGTCCTCCTTCGCTGGTCTCCCTTGTATTTTCGTGCGTCTTGCGGGCTGCAACCTCCGCTGTGCCTGGTGCGACTCCGAATACACTTTCACTGGCGGTAAACCCTACAGTGCCGATGAAATCGTCGCGCAGATCGAGGGTTTCGCACCATGCCGCCTCATCGAGTTCACCGGCGGCGAGCCTATGCTTCAGTCCAGGGAGCTACTTCCTCTCATGGAACGTCTGCTGGCGCAGAACTATACGCTCATGATCGAGACCAGTGGCGAGCGCCCGTTGGTTGATGTTCCTAAAGCCGTTCATAAAATTGTCGACGTCAAATGTCCGGGATCAGGTAGTGCAGCCAATAGCTTCCGCATGGAGAACCTCGAAGCCCTCACAAAAAATGACGAGGTAAAATTCGTTATCTCCCACCGCGAAGACTACGACTTCGCTCGCGACTTCATTCGTACCCATGGGCTTCATGAAAAGGCAGGCCAGATACTTCTGAGTCCAGCCTTTAGTAAGGCTCCGAGCCTCCTTCGCACAACCGACAATGCCACGTTGGACCCCCGCGTCCTTGTCGAATGGATGATGGCTGACGGCATCGACGCACGCTTGTCGCTCCAGATACATAAATTCATCTGGGAACCTATTAAGAAGGGTGTTTAGCTCGAATTAGTTGAACAGGCCGAGTGAACACACCGTAGCTGCCATCGTGATCAGGACGGCTGTTTCATATCCACTTCCTTTCTTAGTGGGGCTTGGACGCTTCATTTTGACAACCCGACCTCTTTCGTTTTGTCGCTCGCGTTCAGGTAGCTTTCGCATTGCTCTTTCACAACACGTGACCAAGGGAATCCAAGCGGCCATCACGACAAAAAAAGCGACGGTCACCACGACAGCAGTTGTATCTTCAGGCATTGCAGTCTCCTTCCTACTCTTGCCGGAATAGTGCGTTCATCCATGCCTTCGTTACAGGGGAAGACAGCCGCTACGCTACCATTACCTATGCGCATTCTTTCTGCTCTTTTTCTGCTCGCGACCATTGCCTCCGCGGCCGTCAGAGTTACTGCACAAAACGATCCTCCGTCTCCACGGAAGCCCCTTGAAATCAAAGTGGTCGTTATCAACATGTTCGAGGTCGGAGCCGACACTGGCGATGCGCCAGGTGAATATCAATACTGGGTGGAACGAGAGCACTTGGACACGGTGCTTCCGTTTCCTGCGGGCTACCACGACCTGCGCCTCAACGAGAAAAGCGGAATACTGGGGATCCTAACGGGTGTCGGAACTGCTCGCACCGCCGCCACGATCATGGCTCTTGGTCTCGACCCACGCTTCGACCTCACTCATGCCTATTTCCTTGTTGCCGGTATCGGCGGGATGGATCCTCGTATGGGCTCGCTTGGCTCTGCAATTTGGTCTGATTACATCGTCGATGGGGACCTCGCCCACGAGATTGACGCTCGAGAAATTCCAAAAGACTGGTCGACGGGATACGTTCCGCTTGGTAAGTCCACCCCATATGAGCAACCACGTACTGCCCGGTTCGGCGACGATGGCAACGTCTATCACCTCAATACCTCGCTAGTTGATTGGGCCTTCGCGCTCACTAAGGACACGGCGCTGCCTGACACAACAGCGATGGCTACTCGCCGCCAGCAGTACACCGAAGAGGCGGCTCACCGGCCTCCCTTCGTTCTGCGAGGTGATAATCTCTCCGCTTCGACTTTCTGGCACGGCAAGCTCCTCAATCAGTGGGCTCGCGACTGGGTAAAGTATCAGACCGATGGGCATGGCACTTATGCCATTTGCGGCATGGAGGATACCGGCACGATGCAATCGCTTACTTGGCTCAGCCACGCGCATAAGCTGGATATCAACCGTGTTTTGGTCCTCCGTACCGCTTCCAACTTTGATCAACAGCGTCCGGGCGCCACGGCTGCCGAGAGCCTCGGCGAAACCAAAGTCCGGCAATACAGCGCATACCTGCCGGCGCTCGACGCTGCTTACCGCGTTGGGCACGTTGTCGTAGACAATCTGATTGCCAACTGGGAGCAGACTCGAGACCACATCCCTACTGGCGCCACCTCGCTAAAATAATGTCTGGAGCCGCACACTGAAGATCCTCATTCTCTCCCCGCACCGCGATGATGCAGCGTTCTCGCTTTCGCTTGCGATGATTCACTGGCTTACTTCACGCCACACAGTTACGTTGCTAAATGTCTTTACTCGCAGTCGCTATGCTCCTTACTCCGATGCTGCGTTCGTCCACGAAAACGACGAACTCTCCTACGTCTCAGCAATGCGCCTTCGCGAAGACGAACTCTTCCTTCGCCGCATCAAGGAGTCCCTTCCCAAAGGGCTAAAGAACACCCTTAACATGCATGATTTGAACCTCAAAGATGCGCCTATTCGGCTTAGAGTGCCGGTCGATCAGATCTGTAACACTCCAGTCAACTCAGCCGACCCTTCACTCGAAAAGATCCGCAGAGCTCTCGCGCGTCAATCGGAACTGGGAACGATGGAAGCAGTTGTTCTTCCTGCTGGCCTGGGCAATGATGTCGACCACCTCACGGTCCGCGAAGCTGCTATGCCCTTTGTTGCATCGCTTCCGGCTGCCTTTTACGAAGATCTTCCTTATCTGGCTACTTACCCTTCCTCTACTAGCGACCTAGAGACTCTGAACTCGCCAGCTAAGGAACGTAACGATCCCCTCACCGAGATCATTTACCACACCGGCGAGTCCCCAACCGATGCCATAGCTCGCAAGCGAAAGCTGGTTCTCAACTACGCATCGCAGATTGACGATGAAGTTGGCGACATCATGAGCAACTTTGCTGCCCGCTACGACGGTGGAGAACGGTTGTGGGCCAACAAACTGTGGCACTCGTCCTTCGCCTAGTCATTCACAGGCGAGCGAGGAGTGCCACGGTTCCTGACATTCCGTGCGTTGAGACTCTACCCCAACATCTTTCTTGCTTTCCGACGAACTGTCTCGGTCACCACTCCGTACACAACGTGGGTGGCCATCTCGCTGGTGCGTTCGCGCGTTGTTTGGTCGTGCGAATCGACTGGAAGACCCAGTGCAGGTAGCCCCGTTCCATGAGTCAGAGAAGTCAGCGCCATTCCAAAGGCTGCACCGTCCTTCGCTGTAGCTTGCGGATAATATTCTGCCAGCGCTCCGTATGCGGCGCCGGTTAGAGCCCCGAATCCCCAGTGAAGCGTCTCCACCGCAGTTGTCTTCTGCGTGCCCACAAGTTCGTGCCCGACGAGCTTCTCCGCCAATATTGCGAGTGGGTCGGGTTCTCCATGAGTTCGCGGGCGGTAGATCTTCTCCGTAAGCGCTTTCGCTGCGGTCGCAACCAACCCGCCGATCAAGCCTGCCAGCATACCTTTCGCTAACGACCTCGCAACTGTCTTCTCTTTCAACTTCTTCATCGCTCGACCTCAAATCAATTCATCTAGCCTACGATGCGTCCCAGGCTTCTTTAGGGTGTGTCGTATCAAACATCGTTTTTTTCTCGATCTCTTGTCAGGTGGTGCTGAGGGGGAGAACGGCGTCTCGACACAATACAAAGGCGCTGCAGGAATGCAGCGCCTTTGTATTGATGCTTGATGATTATTTGGATTCGACTTTGCTGTGCCAGGAGTGCGCTGACTTTAGTGCGTTGTTGACGTTGGTGATGTTTTCTACGCCGGTGGTGTTGAGCCAATCTTCAAAGGCCTTGGCACCCTGCTTGGCGTAGATGGCGATGCCGTCTTTCCACGTGGCGCGGCCGCAGAGGACACCGTTGAAGGTGGTTCCGGATTCGACGGCCAGTTCCAAGGTCTCGATGAAGACGGGGTTGGAGACGCCGGCAGAGAGATAGATGAAGGGCTTGTGGGTCATGGTGGCGGCGTCGCGGAAGTGTTGCAGGGCTTCCTTGCGGGTGTACGCCTTCTCGCCCTTGAAGGACTTTGTGCCTTCGACAAAGGCCATCTCGACAGGAACCTCGACCTTGAGGACGTCCACGTTGTAGTGAGCCTTGCCGAATTCAGCCATGGAGCCGGAGACGATCTCGGGCTTCTTCTTGGCGTAGGCTACGGACTTTTCATCGCCGCCTTCGGCGTCGTAGCCGACGAACTCGAGGAAGAAGGGGATGTCGTGCGCGATGCACTCGGCACCGATTCGTTCGATCCATGCCTGCTTGAGGTCATTGACCGATGTCTTCTCGTAGGGCGTGTAGTAGAGGAGAATTTTGATGCAGTCTGCTCCGGCTTCTTTCAGCCGGCGGACGCTCCAGACGTCGAGGAGGTCGGGCAGGCGGCCGGGGGTGGTGGCGTCGTAACCGGTCTTCTCGTAGGCGAGCAGGAGGCCCTTGCCGTTGCGGTGCTTGGAGGCTGGGAGGCCGAACTCGGGGTCGAGGAGGATGGCCGAGGCGTGCTTGGTGAGGACGGAGGTGACCAGGGTCTTGAACTCCTCGAGGTCATGGGCGTCGGCGGCGGCTCCGCGCTCCTTGGCGAGGGACTTCTGGAGGGATCCGCGCTGGTCCATGGCGGCGGCGGCGATCACGCCACGATGGTCGGAGACGGCCTTGAGGCCGGCTAGCTTTCCTGGAGTCAACTTGATCATGGGGTGCATGTCTCCTGAGACGGTTCGAGTGATGGAAGGACTACGAAGGGTCATTTTACACAGCGGAGTGTATGTTCTGCGTGAAGGGCGAGGTGATGTTGCTTTGCTGCGGATGTTACGTGATTTTCGATGTGTGACGACGTCGTTTGTTGGAGATGAGATGCGGCGTCGGCTCATTCGGTGTCACCACAGGTTGGGACGGTCAGGTGGCTTGAGCGGTCAAGGGGGTTGGGCTGGCCTTATCTATTTTTCGCTTCATCACGGGCCTGCGGTGAACCCGCGTGTCAGCTGTTCAGCTGCCGCTGAGTGGGGGTACCCCCCCGGGTTGCCCTGGTGTAAGTCTCATGAATGCAGCGAGATAGCGGCAATGATGGCTGCTAAATTCGTGCAGGCAAAGGGGTTACGTCCAAATTCTTCTCAGGAAAGGACTTAGAGCGTTTAGTTCCTCAGCGCGAGCCCGGCGAGGCCCTTTTTGTTTCCTTCAACCCCACTCAACCTCTAGTTTAGCGGAATGAGGGTAACTGATACGCCACGTGTAAGTGGTTGTGGGGAAGCAGGTTAGAGGATTTCGGGTCTTGACAAAGTTTTTTGCGGCGGGTGGGAATTCGGATGGTTGGGAAAAAACAAATACGGGGTTTCTCTGCTGCGCGTCCACGGTGAGACTGTGGCCGCTTCGGTCGAAATGACGGTCCTTTTGGTTTGGGCGAGAGAAGCAGATATAGCCACATGACGGTTCTTTCGGTTCGGGCGCGAACGGGCGAGAGAAGCAGAGATAATCACAAAGACAACGGCAGATTCGTCTCCCACGTAGCGAGAGAAACTTCAGTGCACCCACGCGGACGTTCTTCCTACAAAATTTCGGTCACTCTCGAAGTTTTAAGCGACCGCAGCGGCAGAGATGCGCTCTATCTGATTATGGTATCGATCCGAGCCCATAGCTGAAAGAAACGAGGTTTGAATGGCTCAGTCTTCTGCATCACCGAAAGATTTTCGGCTTTGGCCATTCGTAGTGATTGCTGCTGTGGTGGGCATCGCCGCGATTTGTTTTGCATATACGGCTGGATGGCTGTCACCAAACAGGCTGACCCCCAAAAAGTTGGTAGCGGGGTTGGCTCCTCCCGGCGGCCCGGCATTGGGGCATCGCCGTAACCATTCCAAAGGTATCTGCTTCACCGGAACGTTTGAGGCGAACGGCGAAGGTTCGGCATTGTCGAAGGCACCGGTTTTCGTTCGCGGCCAATATCCGATTGTGGGGCGGTTTAACCTTGGCACTCCGAATCCGAATGCTGAGGACGCAATGGTGCGTACGCGCGGCCTGGGCATCCTCATCACTACGCCGGACGGGCAGGAGTGGCGCAGTGCGATGATCAATGCGCCGATCTTTCCCGTATCGAATCCGCAGGCCTTTTACGACCTCCTGACTGCCTCCGCGAGCAAGGACCCTAATGCGATGAAGAACTTCATTGGCGCAAATCCGGGGTTCCTTACGTTTCTCCCGTGGGCCAAGAGTGATCAATGGACCGAGAGCTATGCGGAGGAGCCCTACAACAGTCTCAACTCGTTTCTGTTCGTCGATGAGTCGGGCACGAAGCATCCAGTCCGCTGGTCGTTGATACCGGCAGCACAACCTGTTTCTATTTCGCCAGCGGAGCTGGGCAAGCGTGGTCCCGATTATCTCGAGCAGGAGATCACGCAGCGTGTGGCTGCGGGTCCTCAGCACTGGAAGCTCATGGTCACCGTTGCGAACCCCGGCGACCCAACAGCAGACCCCAATAAGGCATGGCCTGCTGATCGTCGTACGATCGACGTTGGAACAATGACGGTACAGCAGATTGAACCAGAGCGCGACGGTCCGTGCCGCGACATCAACTACGATCCGACCGTGCTGCCGGCCGGAATCACCACGTCGGATGACCCATTCCCCGCTGCACGCTCGGCAGCGTATTCCCGGTCGTACAACAGCCGTACAGCGGAAGAGGCAGACTACCCGCGTACCGCGACAGGAGCCAAGCAATGACAACGACCCGCACACGCTTTGCCGTTCCGCAGCGAATACTTCACTGGCTGATGGCAATCTGCATCCTGTCCATGCTGTTTATCGGGGTGGGTATGGTTTCGACCATTACCACCAAGTACCTGACATTGGTCCAGATTCACAAGCCGCTGGGAATAGCCATCCTGGTGCTGGCGCTTATCCGTCTGGCGCTGCGTCTCTACTACGGTGCGCCTGCCTTGCCCGCGGACCTACCGACGCCGATGAAGCTGGCCGCGGAGCTGTCGCAGTACATTTTTTACGCGCTGATGATCGCCATGCCGCTGATCGGCTGGGCGATGTTGTCTGCTGCGGAGTACCCGGTGGTGCTTTTCGGCAGTGTGCATCTGCCGTCGATCCTGCCCGTAAGCCCCAGCCTGCATACGCTGCTGTGGCATGCACATTACTACCTGGCCTTTGCGTTTTTTGGACTCATCCTGATGCACGTCTCCGCAATTCTCTTTCATAAGCTGGTGAGAAATGACGGCGTGTTTGAAGCAATGGCCTCAGTATCCACAGACGACCAACCAGAACGACCCACCCACTGACCGGGCCCGCAAGACTGCGTTTTCGCGCACGGTCTTGCACTCCATAGCGGTGGTGTGTCTGCTGCGTTCAGGGCCTCACATATTTATTTTTTTCTTGCGTGTGCCGCTTGAGGTGTTAGTTGGCTTTCATGTTGATCGAACTCGTGGAATGAAGCCCGGGACACCGGTCTTCATCACTTCGTTGAGTCTCTGCCTGGTCTGAATGCGGTTGATTTCGTCGAACGCGTCTTGCGGAAGGGCGGATATGTTGAAATTTTCTTTCGCGCGAGCCGCCGTTGTGGTCTTGACAAGCAAAGTCGTGCCGCGCTGCAACGCCCATGCCAGCAGCACTTGTGCCGGCGTCCTTCCAAGTCGTGAGGCGATTGATGAAATGACTGGATCTTCAAGTGGTCCCGACTTCATTCCATGGCCCAATGGCGCACCCGCCAAAAACACAATGCCCTTTTCCGTGCAGAACTCGAGAAGCTCGGGCTCCGGAAGATACGGATGTGCTTCGACCTGGATTACGGCTGGCTTGATTCGCGCAGATTCGAAGAGGGGCGCCAGTTCGTTCAAGCCGATGTCAGACAGCCCGATGGCCCGGCACCTGCCGTGGTCCACAAGACTTTCCATCGCTCTCCAGGTGTCAAGCAAAGTCACGCCATGGTCGTAAATAATATTTCCGTTTTGATCCAAAGAATCGAGGTCGTCCCCGGGTTGAAACGCAAACGGAGTGTGAATTAAATAGAGATCCAGATAATCGAGCCGGAGTCTGTCCCGACTCGCCTCGAAAGCCGGCTCGACGCGCTCGGGCCGATGATTGTTGTTCCACAACTTCGTCGTAACAAAGATGTCTTCGCGCGCAATTCCCCCAGCGACACATCCCGCCTGCAACGCTTCGCCTACCTCACGCTCGTTCCGATATCGTTCCGCACAATCGAAGTGCCGATATCCGATTTCCAGTGCGTCTCCGGTCACAATTCTCGTCACGGCCGGATCGGGAATCAGCGTGCCAAAGCCGATTGCAGGCATCTGGCCGCTTCCGTGGGTGAGGGTGATTTTCGCAAACCGAAAATCAGAAGAATCGATCATAGTGAGCCTCGGCACTATCTCGCATCCAGCATCGCTCCGTAGACAGGCAATTCTTTTCTGGGCAGACGGGCGACGCGCGTCTTGATGTTACTACTCATGTCAGATAGACAGCTGACATGAGCAATTTCTCCTTGGTGCGATGTCATGCGATCCGCTGAACCCACTGGCTTCGCCAAGCCGGCGCCTCGAAGGGGTCCGCGAAATACTGTGTCTCGTGCGCGACCTTACCGTCGCGGAACTCCATGATGCTCACTGTGTACGCGGGACGTCCCTGGTAGACGATGGTGTACTCCGTGATCCAGAGGTCGCCTTTTCCGAGAATTCGTTTGACGCTGAAGCCCGATGGTTTGCCGGGATGATGACTCCGCAGGGCCTGCAAGTTGTTACGCCCGAAGATGCGTTCGCCCGACTGCGGATAATCACAGATGGCGTCATCGTGGTAAATATCGTGTTCTGTGTTTACATCGCCGTCTGCCGACGCTTTCCAATGTGCGTTGAGGGCTTCACGTATTTGTTCCTCTTGCATGGCCGCTCCAGGTGTTACTTGGCTTATGTTGATGAACCTCGTGGAATGAAGCCCGGGCTGCCGGTATTCACTACATCGTTGAGCCTCAGCCTCGTCTGAATGCGATTGATTTCGTCGAACTCGTCTTGCGGCAGGGGAGATATGTCGAAATTTTCTTTCGCGCGACCCGCCCTTTTGGGGGTGGTGAGCAAAGCCGTGCCTCGCTGCACTGCCCATGCCAGCAGCACCTGCCCCGGCGTCTTTCCAACTCGTGCGGCGATTGACGATATGACCGGATCTTCGAGTAGCCCCGGCTTCATTCCGTGACCCAATGGCGCGAAGGCCAGGAGCACAATGTTTTTCTCCTTACAGAAGTCCAGCAGTTCCGTCTCCGGCAAATAGGGGTGTGATTCGACCTGGACCACAGATGGTTTGATTCGCGCCGATTCGTAGATGGGTAACAGTTTTTCCAGGCTGATGTCAGACAGTCCGATGGCCCGGCATTTGCCGTGGTCCACAAGAGTCTCCAGCGCCCCCCAGGTGTCAAGCAGAGTCACGCCGTCGTCGTAGATCACGTTGCCGTTTTGATCTCGCGGATCCGGGTTGTCTCCGGATTGAAATGCGAATGGAGTGTGGATGAGGTAGAGATCCAGATAGTTGAGCTTGAGTCTTTTCAGACTCGCCTCAAAAGCCTGCTCGACGCGTTCGGGTCGATGATTGGTGTTCCATAACTTTGTCGTAACAAAGATGTCTTCGCGCGCAATCCCTGCTGCGGCAGAACCCGCCTGCAACGCCTCGCCGACCTGCGGCTCGTTCAGGTATCGCTCTGCACAATCGAAGTGCCGAAATCCGGCTTCGAGCGCCTCTCTGGTAGCGCTTAGCGTCACGGCTGGGTCCGGAATCAAGGTGCCAAACCCGAGTGCCGGGATACGGCCGGCTCCGTGGTTGAGTGGGATTCTCGTAAACCGAAAATCAGAAGACTCGATCATAGTGAGGCCTCGGCACTACCTTGGATTCAGGATTGCTGTCTTGATAGGCAATTATTTTTTCGGCAGACAGGGGCGCGCGACTTCATATTACTAGTCATTGCTACTTGTCCGGATAATCTGCTACCGGACAAGTAGACCTACAGGAAACTTGCTCTAGTGTGCGGCGGCTGCGGCGTGTCTGGGATCCTGATCTATGTCTTTGCGGCGGGAGGCGATGAAGCCGAAGAACGCTATATAGACGTAGCAGACGGCGGGGATGATGAAAGCGTGCTGGACGCCGATGCGGTCGGCGAGGTGGCCTTCGGCGAGGGGAAGGAGGGCACCGCCTACGATTGCCTGAACCAACAGGCTGGATCCTTTGCTGGTGAGTTCGCCGAGACCGGCGAGGCCGAGGCTGAAGATGCTGGGGAACATGATGGAGTTGAAGAAGCCAATGGCGAGGACGGTGTAGAGGGCGACTGGCCCTCCAGTGGCCATGGTGGTGAGGACGAGGCAGAAGGCGATGAAGGCTGCTGCTGCCAGGGCTTTGCCAGTGCTGATGTAGCGCAGAACGTAGGAGCCGATGAAACGGCCGACCATGGCTCCGCCCCAGTAGAAGGAGACATAATGGGCGGCGGTACGCTCGGGGAAGTTCATGATGTGGGGCAGACCGAGGTAGTTGATGAGGAAGCTGCCGATGGAGACCTCGGCGCCGACGTAGACGAAGATTCCGAGGGTGGCCATGAGGAGGTAGGGCTCTTTCCAGATGCTGCCGGCTGGGCGGCTGGCGAGTTCTCCGGGGCGGAAGTCGCGGGTGAAGTCGGTGGTGGGGAGCTTGATGAGGCCGATGGCAACGGCGAGAACGAGAAGAGTAACAGCGATGACCAGATACGGCATGCGGACGGACGATGCCTGCTGTTCGCGGTAGGTCTGGAGCGCTGCGGTGGAGAAGGATTTGAGCGTCTCGGGAGATGCCTGGATGGCGCCGAGGATGAGGGCTCCGCCGAAGAAGGGAGCGATAGTGGTGCCAAAGGAGTTGAAGGCCTGGGCGAGATTGAGGCGACTTGCGGCGGTGGCTTGTGGGCCGAGGTTCGTGACGTAGGGGTTGGCTGAGACCTGGAGGCAGGTGATGCCGGCGGCGAGAATGACGAGTGCGGAGAGGAAGAGAGGAAAGGATGCGGTGCTGGCAGCGGGCAGAAAGAGCAGCGCTCCGGCAGCCATGACGATAAGGCCGATGACCATGGACTGTTTATAGCCGCGCCAGTCGACGAGTTTTCCGGAGGGCAGAGCGAAGATGAAGTAGGACGAGAAGAAGGCGAATTGGACGAGCAGAGCTTGACCATAGTTGAGGCTGAAGATGCCTTTGAGGTGCGGGATGAGGATGTCGTTGAGACAGGTGAGGAAGCCCCACATGAAGAAGAGGACCGTGGCGATGCTCATGGCGCGGACGTCGGTGGCCTGAGGGTCGCGGGTGTAGGTGGTCTGCTGTGGAGTGGCTATATTCAATGTTTTTCCCTGCCTCTTCGGTCTAGTTATGACGGCGTGAAAGATTCTACAGGGTTAGAGCGGGATTATCAGCATTCGGGCGCAAGGGTGACTCAGGATATTGCAACCCCTTGAAAGAGGAAGCCATCCTAGAAATTAGTCGGTGCTCGTTCTGACTAACAAAATCCTTGCCGAAAGCCCAAGGGGCACAGGGTCTTTGACGGGGTTGGCTTATGTCCGAGCGCAAAAAGATCATTTTGATTTTGGTTTACGTCATAGCTACGGTGCAGTTTGTGTGGTGCTATCTGTGGCTGACGAGACCGTATGTCAATACGCTGTTATACGAACAAGGACTGGAACGGATGCCCTTTCAGGGACGCAGCCTGATGATGCTCCCGTTGCGATGGGCGCATGGGAGTGGTTTGCTGGCGTCGTTGGTGACACCGTTTTCGAAGTCTCAGTTCTGGTTTCCGAAGCCGGTAGCTCCGGAGGTTGTGGTGCAGGCGGCGATCGATGTCTTTTGTCTGCTTGCGGCAGGGTACTTGACGACGAAGATCTATCAGGCAAGCTCAAGCCGCCGGCTGCTGACGCCGATGGTGTACCCGCTGCTGCTGGTGGCCTGTGGCGCGACGTATGTGATGCATACGGTGCAGAATTTCCGGTTTGTCTACGATCTGCCGAGCCTCGCGTTCTTTGCGGCGGCGATGTATCTGCTCTATTTTCGATGGCATTGGATTTATTTCGCAGGACTATTTGTGGTTGCGACGATGAATCGCGAGACGACGCTGCTGTTGCTTCCTTTGTTTTTGCTGAACGGCGCGGTGGTGGGCGGGCGGGTGCGATGGCGGCGAATGGTGCGTTTGAGGAGCTTTGCCGTGGTGATGCCGCTCGCGATGTTCTGGGCGGTGTGGCAGATCTTCGTTCGGCACGTGTTTGCGGGAAATGCGTCGGAGTTCTATCCGCGGATCGACTGGAACGTGAAGTCGCTACTGTTTCCGCAGGCGTGGCCGCAGATGTTGAGCGCGTGCGGCTATCTGCTGATGTTTGTGGTGGTGATGCGCCGGAAGATTCGTGACCCTCAGTTGGAGGCGTGGCTTTGGCTGCTGCCGATCTGGTTCGGCTTCATGTTCGTGTACGGGATTCTGATTGAGACCAGGGTGTTTGGCGAACTGATTCCGCTGATCGTCTGTTCGACGATGCTGATTGTGGAAGATGGGCTGTTGGCGCGGATGACGAAGCCAGCCCGGGTGCCAGCACTGGAGATGGCCTCGGGGCCGGGAAGTTCCAGGGAGGCTCGCGAGGCCGCTTGAGGTTGTCGCTAGACGGCTTCTTTGAGAACGGCTAGCTGGGTGGCGAGGAGTTCGTGGATACCCTTTTCGGCGTAGTCGAGCATCTGGCCAAGCTGGACGCGAGTGTAGGAATCGTGCTCGGCGGTGGCCTGGGTCTCGACGAGGCCGCCGTTGGCGAGCATGACGACGTTCATGTCGACGGCGGCACGGGAGTCTTCTTCATAGGCCAGGTCGAGCAGGACGTTGCCATCGACGATGCCGACGGATGTGGCGGCGACCATTTGCTTGAGCGGGGATGTTTTGAGGGTGCCGGCTTTGACCAGCTTGCCGAGAGCGAGGGCGAGGGCTACGCAGGCTCCTGTGATGGCAGCGGTGCGAGTGCCGCCGTCGGCCTGGAGGACGTCGCAGTCGAGGATGATGGTGCGCTCGCCGAGGGCCTTCATGTCGACGACGCTGCGGAGGCTGCGGCCGATGAGGCGCTGGATCTCATGGGTGCGGCCGCCGACTTTGCCGCGCTCGCTCTCGCGGGCGGTGCGGGTGAGGGTGGCGCGAGGGAGCATACCGTATTCGGCGGTGACCCAGCCGCGACCGGAGTTGCGGAGCCAGCCGGGGACGCCCTGCTCGATGGTGGCGTTGCAGAGGACACGGGTGTTGCCGGACTCCATGAGAACGGAACCTTCGGCCATGGCGACGTAGTGCGGAGTGATGCGGATGGGGCGGAGGGCATCGGCGGGGCGGTTGTCGGGGCGGAAGAGTTGGGGGGAGGGGGTTACGGAGGTTACAGACATGATGGAATTATAGTTGGGAGGTTTTTTGCGCGATGGGACGGGGTTGAGTGTGAGCCCTTTGTGGGAGTGTTCCGAAATGGGACTGGTTCCATAATGGGAGGACTTAGTTGGAGTGGAGTTTGTTGGGGATTTGGCTGGGGGATGTTGTTTGTGGTTCCGATTTGGGAAGTGGCCGCCGTGAGCGAGGCAGGTGGATGGGAGGCGTTTTCGTTTGATGTGTAATCACTTAGGAAGTAAGTTCCAGTTTGGCACTTAAAGTGATTACAGAAGTGTATCCGCGGTAACCAATATCGAAGCGGAGGAATGGTGGATTTACGGAATGCAGGCAACGCAGAGCAGTACTGCCTTGGGGCCAGAGATTTGTTCGGGGAAGTTTGCGGCGCTTCGCCATGTGACACGCCAGATGAACCTTAGTGGTTCGGCGATGCCGACGGCACGGAAGACGCCGGATGCGCCAGCGGCAGAGGTGGCTGCAATCGCAGGCGTGGCCGAGGGTGCAGGGTTGGCGCATGACGCCGGAAATCTGTTGGGGGCTTTAAGTCTTTACTCTGACTTGCTGGCTCTGCCTGGCGTGCTGCATGAAGAGCACAAGGAATATGCAAACGAGTTGAGGATGTTGAGCGATCGCAGTTGGGCGATGATTGACCGGCTGGTGAACCATGCGCGTGCGGGCCGGCCGGTGAAGGTGCAGGGGGAGTTTTCCGTGTTGCCGGATGTGGTGGACCGGCTGCGAGGGCTATTGAGCCGCGTGGCGGGGCGCACGGTGGAGATCTCGTTTGGCGTGGGGGCGTTTCAGCCGGTGAGGGTGCCGGTGGAGTCGGTGGAGAGAATTTTGACGAACCTGGTGAAGAATGCTGCGGAGGCGACGCCGTGGGTGGGGGCGATCTCGATTCATGTGGAGGGAGTGCGGAGACAGGCGGAGGACGAAGGCGAGGAGCCGTTGCGCCAGGTCGTGATGACGGTGAGAGATCGTGGCTGCGGAATGGATCAGGCAGCGGTGCGGCGATTGATGCAGACTGGCGGGATCTCTTCGGCGAATGGGCGTGGGCTTGGTTTTCGAGTGGTGCGGGAGTTAGTAGCCATCTCGGGTGGGGCTCTGACGATCGAGAGCCAGCCGGAGGTGGGAACAAGCATCTCTGTGGAGTGGAGTGCGATGAAACAGACTGAGGCAGTGGCACAACAGCGGAAGGATTTGGAGAGGGAGGCAATGAAAATGAATGACTCTGGAGTGAAGACGGTTGTACGGGGAGAGGCTGGGTGGATCGCATGCTAAGGACGACGGGTTTTGGGGCGGCAGTAGCGAGAACGATTGGCGCGGGAGATGTTTCGGTGTTGAGTGAGAGGACGGGCGAGGAGCAGATGAGAGAGGATGCGGGTACGAATTCGCCTTCGGGTATGTTGGTGGGACTTTCGCCGGTTGCGATGCCGGATGCGAGAGCGCACGCGGTGAGCTCTGCGGAGCACCTGGGGTTGCTGCACGTGCTGGTGGTCGACGACGACGAGGCGGTGCGGAAGGCCTGCTGCCAGATTGCCGCGGGGATGGGGTTTGAAGTTGTGGGCGCTGAGAGCGCGACGGCGGCACGTGACATTTTGAAGCAGCGGCGGATCGATCTGCTGCTCCTGGATCTGAAGCTGCCGGGCGGAGGTGGGTTGCCACTGCTGGAGCAGGTGAAGGCGCTGCACCCGGATACGGCGGTGATTGTGATGACAGCGTTCGCGACGGTGTCGTCCGCAGTGGAGGCGATGCGGATTGGTGCTGGGGATTATCTGACGAAGCCATTTGCGCTGGAGGAGTTGACGGCGGTGCTCGAGCGGACGGGACAGCAACTGCACATGGATGTGCAGAGCCGTCAACTGCGCGAGAGACTGAGAACTCAACAGGGAATGGGCGGTCTGGTTGGGCGCTCTCCGGAGATGGAGAAGCTTTATAGGATTTTGTCGAAGGTGGCTTACTCGACGCATCCGGTTTTGATCCTCGGCGAAAGTGGGACGGGCAAGGAGCTCGTGGCGCGGTCGATTCACTTCAATGGACCGAATGCGGCGAAGCCTTTTGTGCCGGTGGACTGCGGGTCGCTGGTGCCAACGCTGATTGAGAGCGAGTTGTTTGGGCATGTGAAGGGGGCCTTTACCGGGGCGGATCGCGCGAAGGAGGGGCTGCTGGCCTCGGCAGAGGGCGGGACGGTGTTTCTGGATGAGATTGGAGAGCTGCCGCTCGATCTTCAGGCGAAGCTGTTGCGCGCGCTCCAGGAGAAAGAGGTTCGGCCGGTTGGTGCGACACAGGCGAGGCCTATCTCGGCACGAGTGCTGGCGGCAACCAATCGTGATCTTGCGACGATGGTGGAGCAGGGGCGGTTTCGGAAGGACCTTTACTTCCGGTTGAACGTGGTGAACCTGCGGATTCCTCCGCTACGGGATCGGCGGGAGGATATCGCGGTGCTGGCGACGCACTTTCTGAAGCAGATGGAGAAGGAGACGGGAGTGGAGCGGAGCTTCTCGGACTCGATGCTGCGGACGATGGCAGAGTATGACTGGCCGGGCAATGTGCGGGAGCTTGAGAATGCGATCGAACGGGCCTGTGCGCTCTCGTCGGGGCCCGTGCTTCACCTTGGCGATTTGCCGACGCAGTTGCAAAACTTCCGCATGCAGCAAGGGCCCGCGATTCATGTGATGGAGGAGAATGGGCTGGAGCAGAGTGGGTCGATGGGTGCGGCGGAGGGTGGAATTGTGTCGATCGCCGAGATGGAGAAGCAAGCCATTCTGGGGACGATCCGGCAGCTGAACGGCGATAAGTTGATGGCGGCGAAGTTGCTAGGGATTGGTAAGACGACGCTTTACCGGAAGCTGAAGGAGTACGGGATTAATGAAGGGTTGGGGGATTGAGGGAGGTCTCTGGGCAGCTTTACCGTCTGCGGCGTTGGTGCGCGGAAAGGAGTGTACGACGTAGAGGAAGATCCTTGGCGGTTTGCGTTCGTCTGTGCACTGAAGGGTAGAATCAGGGCGAAGGAAGGTGGACGGGATGGAATGTAAGCACATGGACCAGATTCGGAAAGTGAAACCATCGGCGAAGGGTTGCGAGGAGTGTTTGAAGATGGGCAGCACCTGGGTGCATCTGCGGATGTGTTTGGAGTGCGGTCATGTGGGGTGCTGTGATTCGTCGCAACATAAGCATGCGACCAAACATTTTCATAAGACAGAGCATCCGATTATGCGGTCGATTGAGCCGGGCGAGAGCTGGGGCTGGTGCTATGTGGATGAGGTGGAAGTCGACGTGGTGTGATTGAAGGTTTCCTGTCTTCGATGACGCGGGGAGGTTGCTCGTTTGAAGAGAGGTCGAATTTGAAGCCGGAGTCTTCGCGGATTTGGCCGCGGATGGATGGTGTGGATCTTCTTCGCGGGCTTGCGATTTGTTTTGTGTTGATGAATCACGTCAACATGCAATTGTTGGGCGCCAAGGTCTCGTACACGCAAGGGCTGCCGCGCCAGTTGGTGTCTTCGCTGGTATGGAATGGTCAGTTTGGCGTTCAGATATTTTTTGTCATCTCTGGATTTCTAATAACCTCGACAACTCTGCGGCGTTGGGGTTCAGCGTCCTCGGTGAACGTGCTTGATTTCTATCGGTTGAGGTTTGCTCGTATCGCTCCGCTGATGATGCTTCTTCTCTTGATTCTCAGCGTCCTTCACCTGACGCACGTCAAGGGGTTTGTGGTCGGTGAGAAGACAGGCGGATTGGGGCGGGCTCTGGCCGCTGCGCTTACCTTCCATGTCAATCTGCTTGAGGCCCGAAGAGGATATCTGCCGGCGAGTTGGGACATTCTATGGTCGCTATCGGTTGAAGAGATGTTCTATCTCTGTTTTCCGTTGGTGTGCCGAACGTTTCGTCGCACCAGTTTTCTGTCGGCTCTGCTTTTTGTTTTTGTGTTTTTAGGACCTTTCGCCCGCTCGGAGGCGTTGAACCATAATCCGGTGTGGAGAGAGTACTCCTACCTGGGAGGCATGGACGGTATTGCGCTCGGTTGCTTGACTGCGCTGTTCTCTGCGAAGGGTCGGCTTTCCGAGAAGACGCTTCGAGTGGCTGGGGCCGCAGGGACGATGATGCTCGTTTTTATTCTTTGTTTTTCGATTCGTGCCGACCGCTGGGGGCTCGGTCGTAGTGGACTGGATATGACGGTTCTCGGTTTAGGCACTTGTCTGGTGCTTGCTGCGGTTGCGCAGACGCGATGGAGAGCCCCAGGATTTGCGGGGCCTCTGGTGCGTCTGGGAAGACTGAGCTACGAGGTTTATCTGACACACATCTTTGTTGTTTTGAGTGTGTTTCATCTTTTTCTGACTATGCACAAGCCAGTCCGGGCTGTTCCGGGAATGTTCCTTGTGGTTCTCTTGCTTTCGGGGTTATTGGGGGCCGTTGTCTCGCGAAGTTACTCTGAGCCGATGAATCGGTGGCTCCGAGAGAGGTGGGTGAAAGATACGACAAGGCTGGGCTCGATTCCTCAAGAAGAGGCGATGAGCGTTTAGAGCGGTACCGCTGTTTCGTCGTTGTGATGAGGTGATCGGATTGGTGAAGGAGTGTCGTGACGATTTGCGGCTATGGATTTGCTATGCTGAACGCATCCTTTGTAAGAGAGAGAGTAACGAGCGATGTCGGAAGAAGCGGTAAAGATTACGGTTCGGCCCAATGGTCCGCTGCGGGTTGAAGGACACATTATTTTGAAGGACGCCGATGGCAAGGAATGGGATTTGACGGGTAAGCCGGCGATCTCACTTTGTCGCTGCGGGGCGAGTGAGAAGAGGCCGTTTTGCGACGGCTCGCACAACCGAGTGGGCTTTCAGTGTGCGGCTAGTCCTAACGCAGTTCTTACCTAGAGAAACAAGACCGCAGACTTCATGGAATGGGGTAGGCCAAGAGTAGCTCTCGGCCGCTTCTTTCTGGGCGTCTGCGGCTTTTTGTAACGCGTACTGATTTCATTTTTGAGGCTGGGCATGATGAGGATTGGCGGCGGTTGCGCGGTGGTTCTTACTGGATGGATGGTTGCTTCGGCTGCGGTGATCGGGGCGCAAGGGACTCAGACAGCCGAGAAGACGCAGGCGATTGCGCTGCCGGCGGGGCGGGTGAATGAGTTCGTGGGGCAGTATCGCGATACGACGGAGCCGGATGTGGTGAGTTCGGTGTATCGGGATGGTGACAAGTTATTTATCGAAGGGGCGCGGGAGCCGCGGTTTGAGTTGCAGGCGGAGTCGGTGGATCATTTTTTTGCGCCTAGGCTGCGAGTGGTGTTTTCACGGGACGCGACGGGTAAGGTGTCAGGATTGACCCTCACGTTTAGTGAGCGCGGGGAACAAGACATTGTGAAGAAGGAGGAGCGCTTCAGCGATGTAGGGGGGCGGCTGAATCAGTTTCGCGAGTATGCACGCAGTGAGGCGATGATTCCGGTGCGGGACGGGGTGAAACTGCATGTGGTGATTCTGCGGCCGGTGGGGTCGGAGACGAGCGGGGAGGTGTTGCCGTTTTTGATGCAGAGGACGCCTTATGGCACTTCGTGGGTTTCGTCGGCTGCGGTGAATGGCAGCAAGCCGGAGTTGGCGACGAGTGGATACATCTTTGTGTTCGGGGATATTCGCGGACGGTATGAGTCCGAGGGCAAGTTTGTGATGAACCGCGCGATTGTTGCCCACACGACAAAGAACGATGTGGATGAGACGACGGATACGCGGGACACGATTGACTGGCTGTTGCAGAATGTGCGGAATAACAACGGCAAGGTGGGAGTGCTTGGGGTTTCCTATCCGGGGTTTCTGGCGATGTCGGCGGGGATCGATGCGCATCCGGCGGTGAAGGCGATCTCGCCGCAGGCTCCGATGACGAATGTGTGGATGGGGGATGATTTTTTTCATAATGGCGCGTTCCGTGAGACGTATGGATTCGATTATGTGCAACAGTTGGAGGCACAAAAGACGGATGCGCGCGTGGATAGCAAGGAAGATACGTTTGATTTCTTTCTGCATAATGTGAACTTCGCTGGTGCTGCGGATGCCGCAAAGATGGAGAAACTGCCGACAGCGAAGGTGTTCTTGACGCAACCGACTTATACGAAGTTCTGGCAGGATATGGCAGTGGAGAAACACCTGACGAAGGTTGAGGTGCCGACGCTCGAGGTGGGTGGATGGTGGGACCAGGAAGATATGTGGGGGACGCAAGCTGAGTATGCTGCGTTGAAGCCGCACGATACGAAGGATGAGGTGTTCATGGTGCTAGGACCCTGGAATCACGGTGGGTGGGGGCCGACGACGCGGCATCTTGGGGTGTTGGACTTTGGGGCGGCGACGGGAGATCAATATAGGAAGACGATTGAGGCACCCTTCTTTGAGAAGTATTTGAAGGGTCGGGCGGGATTTGATTTGACCGGTGTGGCCAGCTTCAGGACTGGTGTGAACACGTGGGAGCGGTATGAGGCGTGGCCGCCGAAGCAAGGGTTCAAAGAGGCGAAGCTCTATTTGACGGCGGATGGTGGGCTGGAGATGCAGGCGCCTCCTGCGGCAGGTGGAGTTAGTGGCAAGGCTGCGGTTAGCTACGTTGCTAATCCTGCGAAGCCGGTGCCTTATCGCAATCGCCCGATCCAGTCGACGTATGGGGACGGGTCGAAGTGGCGTACGTGGCTCGTTGAGGACCAGAAGTTTGTGAGCGGGCGGAAGGATTTAGTGAACTTTTCATCTCCGGTGCTCGAGAAGGATGTCACGGTAACGGGGGATGTTGTCGCGGATCTGTTTGCCTCGACGACCGGGACGGATGGGGATTTTGTAGTGAAGCTGATCGATGTTTATCCGGACGACGCGCCGCCGCCGATGACGGGGTATCAACTGATGATTGTGGATGAGATATTTCGCGGGCGATATCAGAAGAGCTTTGAGACGCCCGAGGCGGTGACGCCCGGAAAAGTGACCGAATACAGGTGGAGCCTGCACGGTGCGGATCATACTTTTTTGAAAGGGCACAGGATGATGGTGGAGGTGCAGTCTAGTTGGTTTCCGCTGTATGACCGGAATCCACAGACGTTTGTGCCGAACATCATGACGGCTCCTAAGGGAGCTTATGCAGGGCAGACGATTTCCATTTATGGGTCGGAGAAGTATCCGTCGCATCTTGAATTTTCGACTCCGGAATAGGTTGTTGCGTGGGGACGGATGGGGGTGCTGTGACAATTAAGACGATTAGTAGCCGTGAGGTTTACCGAAACCCTTGGACTAGCGTGCGGGAAGATGTGATTGAACGGGCGAATGGCAAGCGCGGGATCTACGGAGTGGTGGATAAAGATCCGGCTTGCATTGTGATTCCGCTGGAGCTGACGGTGGAGGGTGAGTTTGTTTATTTGATTGAGCAGTTCCGCTATACGGTGGGAGCGCGGCACTGGGAACTTCCGCAGGGTGGGTGGGAGGTGGCGGAGGTGGAGCCGGAGGATCTGGCCCGAGGGGAGTTGCGGGAGGAGACAGGTTTGGCGGCCGAGCGGATGACACTACTGTCGACACTGCAGATTGCGTATGGAGTGATGAATCAGAAGCATTATGTTTTTCTGGCTGAGGGGCTGACGATGGGGGAGCCTGATCCGGATGCGGAGGAGAGCGATCTGGTGGTGAAGCGGTTCGGAGTGCGGGCTTTCGAGGAGATGATTCTGGACGGGACAATCGTGGACAACTGCTCGGTTGCGGCGTGGGGGTTGTACCGGCTGTGGCGAGAGCGACGACAGTAGGCTTGTTGTTAACGGCTTGTTGACGGAGTTTGGTCAGCCGCCGGGGCTTCGCGTGCCGTATTTGCATCTAATAAAGCCATCATGATGCTGCGATCGATCTGCCTCTTCATTGCGATTTTCGTTAGTGGGTTTTCAGGGCTGGCGCAGATCGTTACAACGACGCAGGCCCCGGGACGGCAGATGCCTGAGCAAAAAGTGGTGTTGCTGCGAAATGCGCGGGTTATTGATGGTACCGGCGCCGCGCCGCGGGAGCATGTTTCGCTTTTGCTGCGTGATGGAAAGATCGAACAGATCGGTGGAGCGGAGATGGTGGCGCCGGCGGGAGCGCAGGTTCGCGATCTGATAGGGAAGACGGTGTTGCCGGGGTTGATCAGTGCGCACTCGCACCTTGGGTTGATTGTGGATGATGCCGAGTCGTCTGCGAGCGGATATACGCGCGAGAATGTGACCGCGCAGTTGAAGCAGTATGAGCGATATGGGGTGACTGCGATTTTGTCGCTTGGGCTGAATCGCGATCTGGTGTTTGTGTTGCGGGATGAGCAGCAGGCGGGAAGGCTGGGTGGGGCGTCGATCTTTACTGCGGGGAGGGGGATTGGAGTGCCGGAGGGGGCGCCTCCGCTGCCTGCGGCGACGGACCAGATCTTTCGGCCGGCGTCGGTGAAGGAGGCGCGGAGTGATGTCGATGAGATGGCGGCGCAACGTGTGGACATTATCAAGATCTGGGTTGATAAGCTGCATGGCAACGTTCCGGAGATGGCGCCGGGGATCTATAAAGCTGTGATCGATGAAGCGCATAAGCGGCATGTACGGGTGGCCGCTCATGTGTATTCGCTGGATGATGCGAAACAACTGGTGGCCGATGGCGTGGATGTGCTGGCGCATTCGGTGCGAGACCAGTTGGTGGATGATGCGTTTGTGCGATCGATGAAACAGCACAACGTCTGGTATGTTCCGACGTTTACTGTGGATGAGTCGGCGTATATCTATGCGGAGAATCCGGCGTTTATGAAGACGCCTTTCTTTCAACAGGCTGCGGGACCGAAGCTGATGGCGAAGTTTGGCGTGCCTGGGTATGCGGAGAAGATCAAGCAGGATCCGCAGACGGCGCAGCATCAGAAAGACTTTGAGATTGCGCAACAAAATTTGAAGAAGCTATTTGATGCGGGAGTGAGGGTTGGGTTTGGAACAGATTCAGGCGCGTTGCCTGGGCGCATTCCTGGCTTCGCTGAGCATCATGAGCTTGTGTTGATGGTGAGAGCGGGGCTTAGTCCGTTGCAGGCGATTACGGCGGCCACGGGAGAGAATGCGAAGCTGCTGCATGCGAGTGATCGTGGGACTATCGCGGTCGGAGAGCGCGCGGATCTGTTGGTGCTGGATGCTGATCCGCTGGTCGATATCGGAAATACGCAGAGGATCTTTGCGGTGTACCACGATGGACACAACATCATTGATCTTCCATCGCGGGCGAAGTAGCAGGTTGATTCGTAATTAATTTGCAGGTGAGTTCTCTTCGAAAGCGATGCTGCAGGTTTCTTTGTCCGGTGCGGCGAGCCGGTTGCAGTTTTTGAGGGCGTCTTTGCGTGCGTCGTCGGAGGTCATCTGTGCCACCGATGAGGCGTAGTGATGGGCAGAGAGGGCGAAGGCTTTGTGCGGGCCGAGGGTGAGATAGCCGCGAAAGGCCAGCTGGCCTCGGTCGGAGAGGCCTGCCGGTGGTGGAATGTTGGGGGGAGTGATCTCGGGGAGCGGCTGCGGGAGGAGAACAAGATTGTGGGCTTGGAGGAAGTCGTCGACCATGGGGGACCAGATGGAAATGCCATGGCTGAAGAGGGTGTGACCGTCTTCGCCGAAGGCTGGAACGTGAAGGAATTGGTCCTGTCCGCCGGTGGAGCGGAAGGCAGCGTCGAACTGCTGCGCAATCTGGGGCCAGAAGTACTTGTCGTTGTCGGCGTAGATCCAAAGCATCGGCGTGCGTGAGTGTCGGCCAAAGTTGCGATAGGCGGCAACGAGAGCATCGGAATTGCAAATTTCGTGATCGGCGCTGGAGCCGCGGCCTCCGGCGAAGTTGATGGCTGCGACTAAATTTTTGGGAGCGTTGGCGGTGAGCGCAACGGTGGCCATGCCGCCGGTGGAGATGCCGACGACGAGGACGCGCGTGGCGTCGACCTGAGGAAGCTTGCTGCCGAAGTCGATGGCGATGCGGAGATCTTCGGCGGATTTGCGGGCGGCGCCCTCATAGTCGATCTGGGGGCAACGGCCGTTGCCGAGGTAGTCGGGTTTACCGCTGGAAGAGCCGTAGCCACGGCGTATGACGACGAGGGCGACGAAGCCGCGGCGAGCAAACCAGCGAGCCTGGGGAAGGAAGAGCCAGGGAGTGATGTTGTTGCGCGGTTCGAGCCCGCGGGAGGTTCCGTGGGTGATGATGACGAGAGGATGCTTGCCGGGAAGGTCGGCGTAGACGAGAAGTGCGCTCAGACCGTTCGGCGCGGCCTGAGTCCATGGGATGCGGGTCAGCTCTTCGTGCATCTGTACTGCTCTTGCAGGGGGCGTCAGCAGGAGGAGTACGAGGGTGGGAACGGCGATGCAGGGCTTTGGCGGCACGGATAAACGTAACTTAATCTGTTGCGGGAGGAGGTTTTTTATTGTGTGGAGTGCTTTTTGATGCTGATTTTCCGGCGATGTTGCCTCACATCAAATGCTTGGCCTTGGAACGTTCCATAGCTTTTCGGCATCAAAAAATATCACGTACGTTTTGATGAAAGAAAAGCATGAATGAAATTTTGAACGACACGAAGACTGTAAAGCGCCGCAGCGTGTGGGGCTGGATTTTGATTTCGCTGCTGATTGCGGTGATTGTTCTCGCGGTGATCGGCGAAATTGCGGTGCATCGGGCCATGCCGATTTTGAAGGGACGCGTAATTGAGACGCTGAGCAGTCGTTTTGACAGCCGGGTGGAGATTGATGGCTTTTCGGTTTCAGTGCTGAAGGGATTGGAGGTATCTGGCGAGGGGCTGCGTATTTATGCGCAAGACGAAGTGGTCGCTGCGGGCGCGACGGATCCGTTGATTGCGCTTGGGCATTTCTCGTTTCATGCGAATCTGTTGGGGCTTTTTGTGAAGCCGATGCATGTTAGGACGGTGCATGTCGCAGGGATGGTGATACATATTCCGCCGCGGGAGATGCGGCAGCAGGCCCCGAAGGGGCAACGACATATGGGGAAGATCAAGATTTTGGTAGATGAGATAGTGTTTGACGATTCAAGACTGATCATTGGAACGATCAAGCCGGACAAGGAGCCGAAGGAGTTCGAGATGAGCCGCATCGTGATGCGGAACGTGGGACCTGATGCGCCGTGGAGGTATGACGCAACACTCGTCAACGCGATTCCGAAGGGCGATATTCATGCGACGGGAACCTTTGGGCCGTGGAACAACGAGAGTCCCGGAGATTCGAGTGTGACGGGGAAGTACACGTTTGATCATGTCGATCTGAATACGATCAGAGGGATCGGCGGGATGCTGTCCTCGGTTGGCGAATTCAGTGGGCAGTTAAACAAGATCATTGTGGACGGGACGACGGAGACGCCGAATTTTTCGCTCGATACGGCGAATCATGGTGTGCCGTTGCATACGAAGTTTCATGCGATTGTGGATGGAACCAGCGGCGACACTTATTTGCAGCCGGTGGATGCGCGGTTGGGTGGATCGGATTTTACGTGCAACGGAGCCGTGGTGAATGTGAAGGGAAAGGGGCACATCATCGATTTGGATGTGAATATTCCTGCGGGACAGATTCAGGATTTTTTGCAGCTCGCGGTGAAGACATCACCGGCCGTGATGACTGGAGGGTTGCAGATGAAGACGAAGCTGCATATTCGACCGGGGCCGCAGAGTGTTTCGAAGAAAATTGGATTGAAGGGCGGGTTTACGCTGCGGCAGATTCACTTCACCAATCCTGAGTTGGAGGACAAGGTGGATATGCTGAGTCTGCGGGCGCAGGGCGATCCGAAGGCTGCTAAGCCGGGTGCGGAAGATGTGCACTCGCAGATGGTGGGGCAGTTTGTGATGGCCGATGGAAAGCTTAGTTTTAGCAAGCTGGACTACACGCTGCCGGGAGCTGATGTGTCACTTGCGGGAGAGTACACGCTTGATGGAGAGCGATTCGAGTTTGATGGGAAGGTGCGGACTAAAGCGAAGGTGTCTCAGATGGTGGCTTCGAAGTGGAAGTCGATTCTGCTGAAGCCGGTGGATCCGTTCTTCAAGAAGGATGGAGCGGGCGCGGTGATTCCTGTGAAGGTGAGTGGGACTAGGTCTGCGCCTAAGTTTGGGTTGGACCTCGGGCACAAGGGGAAGAAGGACAAGGGAGAGCAAGGTGGCAAGTAGGTTTGGTCTGCGGCAGCCTTGCCTGGTTTAGTGGACGGTTTTCATTCGGCGTGACATAAAGTCCATCAGGAGATAGTTGCCGAGGTTTTGTGGAGTGGTGAAGTAGGCCTTACCACGGCACATGGCGCTGACTTGCTGGACAAACTGCATGAGAGAGAAGTCGCTGGCGAGCATGAAAGTGTTGATCATTATGTTGGCGCGCTTGCAGCGTGAGACTTCTTCGAGGGTTTCGGAGATGACGAGGGGGTCGAGGCCGAAGGCATTCTTGTAGATGCGGCCGTCGGGGAGGGTGAGTGCTGAGGGTTTTCCGTCCGTGATCATGACGATCTGCTTCATATCTTTATTCTGGCGGGCGAGGATGCGCTGCGCCATGCGGAGGCCTTCGCGAGTGTTGGTGTAGTGCGGGCCGACCTTGACGCGGGAGAGTTGCGAGACGGGGATTTCTTCGGCGGTGTCGTGGAAGAGCACTAGATTGAGGGTGTCGCCGGGGAACTGCGTGCGGATGAGGTGCGAGAGGGCCATCGCGACGCGCTTGGCGGGAGTGAAACGGTCTTCGCCGTAGAGGATCATGGAGTGGGAGCAGTCGAGCAGGACGACGGTGGCGCAGGAGGACTGGTAGTCGGACTGGTGGACGTGGACGTCGGAGTGGTAGATGTTGAGTGGGGAGTGCTCTTCTCCCTCGATCGCAGTGGCTAGACCCTCGCGGGCGAAGACGCTGGAGAGGGTGGCGGTGATGTCGAGGTTGAGAGTGTCGCCGAATTCGTAGAGCTTGCTGCTGCCGTTGGTTTCGACGCCCGCGGCTTCGTGGCGAGTGTCGTGACGGCCGAGGTTGGATTTGCCGAGGGGCCCGAGGAGTTCCCGGAGGGCTTTGTAGCCGAGGAAGTCCATGCCCTTATCGGTGACTTCGAAGCGGGCTTCGCCGTTCCCGTCGCCTTGCTCCCCCTGTCCTTGCTGGGGCATCTCGGCGTTGATGAAGTTTTGTTCCTGCATCTTCTGGATGATCTGGTCGATGAGTTCTTCTACTTGATCTTCGGAGAGGGCTTCGTATTTTTCCTGGGCTTCGTCGTCGAAGAGTTCGCCGGAATCGAGGGCCTGGCGAATGGCTTCGCGGAGGTTCTCCATGGTCTGATCGCCGTCGAACTCCTGGAAGCGCGACATGGGGTCGTTGAAGCCGGAGTCGAGCAGGAAGTCGGAGAGAGCCTGCATGAGGTCTTCGAGGCCGAAGGAGGAGGCGAGGTCGCCGGTGAACTTTGTGTATCGGACGCGCTTCATAGTTTGGACCTAGTGGACCCAGCGAGTGTTGACGACGGTGAGTTTCGGGCAGCCTGCCTTCGCTGCGAGTTGCTGGTCGGTGAGAGCGGGCGCTTGTGATTGCTGCCTGATCTTTGATTGGAAGGATTTGATGTCTTCGAAGCGAAAGACTTCGCAGCCGCGGAGGAAGTCGACTATTTCGCCGGTAGACCGCTCGACGGAGTACATGCGGACGAGGTGAGCTTTTTTGTATATGCCGATGCTGTCGAAGCCGTCGTCTGTGTCGGGACGCATGGGGTCGAGCGTGTAGTCCGGGTCGCCCAGGGGCCAGCCTTCGTCGTGGGCAAGGATGGTGGCGATGTCGTTGAGCTGGGTGGCGGAGATGTGGGGGCGCGGCTTCTCCGGCGGGACGGCAAGTGCGATGAGCGCGAGTGTGGAGGTCAGGAGCATGGGATCCCTGTACAGCCGATTGAGGAAGACCCGAGTTTACGCGGGCCTCCCCAGCGGCTTTGGTTAGTTGAAGCCGCGGCGGGTGCGGCTGCGGGCGGCTTCTTCGCGGTCGATCTCGCGTTCGCGCATGCGCTCTGCGTATTGCGAGGCCTGATCGTTGCGAGACTTCTTTTCTGCGGCGCTGAATGCGCGCTCTTCGGTGCGGCTGAGACGTTTGTGAGCGTACATTCCTTCGAGGAGAAACTCGGCGGCGCTTACGGCGATCTCAGGTTTGGATTTTGAGTTGATCTCGAGCGGTGAGAGTTTTTCTAGGAGGCCCTGAATCTGTTTGAGCTCTTCGAGGGAGCCGCTGGCGGGTTGCTCGTCGTTGAGTTGGACGGTGCCGCCGAGGTTGAACCACTGCTCGATCTGTTGGGTGTTGGTATTGGAGAAGTATTTGTCGAAGACAGTGGCGACGGACTGACGGATGATCTCGCGGATGACCGTGTCGGCGCCGCGCATCTCGCCCTCGTACTCGAGTTCGATCTTGCCGCTGATGCCGGGGAGCGCGGTGTAGATGTCGCCTACGCGTGGGACTGCGATGGTCTCGTCGTGGAGTAGGGCGCGACGCTCGGCGTTTGAGATGACGAGCTCCATGGTGCTGATGGGGAGTCGCTGAGAGACACCGCTGCGCTTGTCTACCTTCTTGTCCTCGCGTGCAGTGAAGGCGATCTGCTCGACGATCTGGCGGATGTAGTGGGGGATCTCGATCTTGGAGGCAGGACGTGTGGACCAGGCTTCCTGAGCGGTGATCGTGATGCCCTCTTCGACGTCCTCGGGGTAGTGAGTGCGGATCTCGCTGCCGATGCGGTCTTTGAGTGGTGTGACGATTTTGCCGCGAGCGGTGTAGTCCTCGGGGTTAGCGGAGAAGACGATGGCTACATCGAGAGGGAGGCGAACGGGGTAGCCCTTAATCTGTACGTCGCCCTCTTGCATGATGTTGAAGAGGGCTACTTGAATCTTTCCGGCGAGGTCGGGGATTTCGTTGATAGCGAAGATGCCGCGGTTGGCGCGGGGAAGCAGGCCGTAGTGCATGGTGAGCTCGCTGCCTAGATCCTGGTTGCTGCGTGCGGCCTTGATAGGGTCGATGTCTCCGACAAGATCGGCTACGGTGACGTCGGGCGTGGCAAGCTTTTCGACGAAGCGGTCGTTGGGCGTCATCCAGGCGATGGGGGTTTGGTCGCCCATTTTGGCGATGAGGTCGCGGCTGAACTTGGAGATTGGTGCGTACGGGTTGTCGCGGATCTCGGAGCCGGCGATGTAGGGGCAGTGGGAATCGAGCAGCGTGGTTAGCGAGCGGAGGATGCGGGATTTGGCCTGACCGCGAAGGCCGAGGAGGATGAAGTTGTGTTTGCTGAGGACTGCGTTGACGATCTGGGGGACGACTGTGTCTTCGTACCCGACGATGCCGGGGAAGAGGGTGGCTTTGGTTTTCGCGGAGGCGCGAAGTTTCGCGATGAGATTCTCGCGGAGCTCGTCTTTTACGCTGCGAGCAAGGCGGGCTGGAGTGAATTCGCTGGCGCGGAGGGAGCCTAGAGTGGTAGGGAGTGAGGTCGCCATGTCTAAGTATAGATGTTTGGCGGGGATCAAGGGTTCAGAGGCTCTGCGTATGAACAAATGCGCTGGAAATTTCGATGGGAAAGCAGATGCGTTTCTGCGGGATCAGGTGGTGAGATCGTCGCGGAGGGCTTCCATCTCGGCCAGGGCGTGCTGATTGTTCGTGCGGTTGGCGGTCGCGATGCCGTGATGCAGACGGTCGAGGGCATCTTCGGTGCGGCCTAGTTTCGCGAGCGTTTGGGCGGACATCTGGTAGGCGGGGACGTAGTCAGGGTTGTGCTGAATGAGGGTGGTGAATTCGGCGAGAGCGGTGTCGGAGTTGCCCTGGGTGATGTGCTCCATGGCGAGGCCGTAGCGGGCGAAGGCGTTGGTAGGGTCGGCGGTGAGAATTTCGGTGAGAGCGGCGATCTTGTCCATGAATCGATGGTGCTGTGTTGGAGGTAGGGTTGGCAAGTTTTGCGATCTGGATTGTGTTGTTGCGTTCGGGAGGAGGTAGCTTGTCTTCGGCAGATAGCGTTGGGGCGATTTAGACTTGTAGGAATGAGTGATTTGGTTTTAGAACGGACAGTGGCTGAGTCGCAGTCGGAACGTAGTGAGATTGTGTTACCGGCGGACTCAAATGCGCTGGGAAGCCTGTTTGGCGGGCGTTTGATGCAGTACATCGATCTGGTTGGCGCTATGGCTGCTAGCCGACACGCACGAGCGTTCACGGTGACGGCGAGCATGGATCATCTGGACTTTGTTGCTCCCGTACGGGTTGGGGAACTGCTGATCTTGAAGGCGAGTGTGAATCGGGCGTTTCGAACATCGATGGAGATTGGGGTGCGGGTGATGGTGGAGGACGTGCGCGAACAGAGGTTGCGGCACGTCTCTTCGGCTTATCTGACGTTTGTAGCCGTGGACCGCGAGGGGAACCGGCTGGTTGTGCCGCAAGTGGTGCCCGAGACAGAACATCAGAAGCGCAGGTTTGAAGATGCGGGCCGTCGAAGAGAGATGCGGGCGGGAGAGACTCAGAGGAAAAAAGAGATGCGGGCCGCTCTAGGGGCGGGCTGGCATGTTTGATTGGTTGCTAAAAAAAGGTCTGCAAGCAGCCCCAGCAGAAGCGGTTGCAAGACTATTAGTGAATTTTTAGGAGACATTATGGGACATATGGGAGCAGGTGCACCGCAGGGACCGCAGCCTTTGCCGGGAGTGGCGCATGTTGTGGCGATTGGCAGTGGCAAGGGTGGAGTGGGAAAGACCACGGTTGCAGTGAACCTGGCGGTTTCGCTGGGCAAGCTGGGGTATCGGGTTGGGTTGATCGATGCCGACATCTATGGGCCGAATGTGCCAATGATGCTGGGCGTGACGCGGCAGCCGAATATTGTGGGCGAGAACCGGATTGAGCCGATTCTGTCGTATGGGGTGAAGTTTATTTCCGTTGGGCTGATATCGCCTGGCGATAAGCCCATGGTGATGCGCGGGCCGATGCTGCACCAGATTATTAGGCAGTTTCTGCAGCAGGTGGAGTGGGGGGAACTGGATTATTTGATCGTCGATCTGCCTCCGGGGACGGGCGATGTCGTGATTTCGTTGGTGCAGACAGTGCCGCTAACTGGAGCGGTGGTGGTTTCGACTGGATCGGGTGTTGCGTTGCAGGATGCGCGGAAGGCGCTCGAGATGTTTCATCAGGTGAAGGTGGAGGTGATTGGCCTGGTGGAAAATATGTCGCAGATGACGCTGCCGGATGGTCAGGTGATTGACGTGTTTGGCGCGGGCGGGACGGAGCGGACTGCGGCGCAGTTTGGGCTGGAATTTCTTGGGGCCGTGGAGCTCGACCCGCAGATTCGGGAAGGCGGAGATAAGGGTATGCCAGTTGCGTTGGCGGGGCCGGATTCGAAGCTTGCGAAGGATTTCTATCGGATAGCGGCGAAAGTCGCGGAAAAGGCGAAGGAGATTGCAGCGAAAGATGAGGACGTGCTGGAGATCTCGTAAGAGCTTGTCCCTGCCGGACGGGCCGCGCTGCGCGCGGGACGGTCACATGTGACTCGTATGCCTTTCAAAGCTATTTGATCGGTATCGGTCCTCCCTTGGTCGGTAGAAGGTCATTTGCAGGCTTGACGGCTGGCGTAAAGTTATAGGCGGAGGGAAGAATGGCGGATGCGGAGCGGGTTACGGCGCGGCAGAGAGCTATTCTGACCGCCATTATCGAAAGCTATATCGAGACGGGCGAACCTGTGGGGTCGGGCACGATTGCTCGGTTGCAGAGCGGTGAAAGTGCTGGGCTTAGTCCGGCCACCGTGCGGAATGAGATGGCGGAGCTTTCGGATGCAGGACTGCTGGAACAGCCTCATACGTCGGCGGGGCGGGTGCCGACGGCTCGAGCATTTCGAATGTTTGTGGAGCAGTTGAGTGGTGGGTTGAATCCGCGGATTGATGCGGCGCGGCTGTCGGCGCGGTCACGGTCGCAGATTGACTCGAGTTTTGTTGGAGTCGCGGGGACGCAGGCGGTGCTAGAACGGACGTCGCATGTCCTGGCTACGCTGTCGAGTGGGGTGGGTGTGGCGATTGCGGCGGCGGCGGATGGGGACATGCTGGAGCATGTGCATTTTTCGCGGTTGGCTCCGGCTCGAGTACTGGCGGTGGTTGTGACGCGGAGCGGGCTGGTGCGGGATCGTGTGCTAGCGCTCGATAAAGACTTGACAGTGAGGGAGTTAGAGGTCGCGGCGAATTTTCTGAATGAGAACTTTCGTGGGTGGAGCGTGGAGCGGGTGCGGGCGGAGATTGCCCGGTTGGTGGAGCGGGAGAAGAGCGAGTATCAGCGGTTGCTGAACTCGGTGCAGCAGCTTTGGGCGAGGGCGGTGCCGGAGATGGATGTGCCGGTACAGACGGTTTATGTGGACGGTGTGGCGAATCTCGTTGGTTCTCAAGAGGATAGGGAGAGGCTACGGGAGGTGTTGACGGCGCTTGAGGCGAAGCAGCGGTTGGTGGAGTTGTTGAATGCTTATATCGATGCGCGGCAGGAGAGCGTGAGGGTGGTGTTCGATCTGGAGGAGCAAGCTCCTGAAATGGCAGGACTTGTGCTGATTGCGGCGCCGGCGCGGATGGGTGGGGAGAGTCGCGGGACCGTTGGTGTGATTGGGCCGAAGCGGATGCACTACGAAAACACGATGAATGCGGTGAGTTATATTGCGCAGGTCTTCGACAGGATGCTGCATCCTGTTGATTAAATTTTGATGGTGATTTTTTTCTGGGCGTGGTGGGGAGTGGTTTTTGCTGGGGTTTTTGAGAGAATAGGGTGTTTGGACGTGGTGAATTTGTGGTGTAGGCGTGGTGTTTTGCGTGGTGGATGTGGTGTTTAGGACGCCACTTTTTGGGCCTCGAAAAAAGTGCCACGTTTTGGAGATTTATTTTTAGCCGGTTGTGAGTGGGGTGGGTTTTGAAAAGGTTTGAGGTGGGGACGTTCGATGTTGGAACGGTTGGCAGAGGATTTTCGCGATGAACGCCAAGGACCAGTTCGCGCGATGGGCCCGAATGGGCAACAATAGAAGAGGTAATCCGATGAGGAGTTCTAAAGAGATGCAGGATGAGATGAACGGGCAGGGAGTTGTTGACCCGGAGGTGGCTGTGGGTTCTGAGGTTGAACCGGCCAATGAGATGAACCCCACCCTGGCGGAGTTGGAGCAGGTGAAGGGCGAGCGGGATCAGTTGCTGGATCGGCTGGCGCGGCTGCAGGCCGAGTTCGACAATGCGCGGAAGCGTGAGGCGAAGGAGCGGGCCGACTCGCGGGACTATACGGTTTCGAATACGGTTGAGCCGTTTCTGGGCGTGATGGATAACTTTCAGTTGGCGCTGAAGGCAAATGGGACCGCGGAGCAGCTGCGCGGCGGCGTGGAGCTGATTCTGAAGCAGATGGAAGATGCGCTGAAGGGGCTGAATGTGCAGGCTGTGGAGACGGTTGGCACGCAGTTTGACCCCCGAATCCACGAGGCTTTGGGAAGCATCGAAACGAAGGAGTTTCCGGACCACCAGGTGCTGGAGGAGATTCGGCGGGGGTACAAGATCCGCGAAAAGCTTTTGCGTCCGGCGCTGGTGAGGATCGCGGCCAATCCGGATCAGGTTGCGGATTAGGGAGTGATGGACGGGCTTGTCGGATGGCTGGCAAGCCTGTCTTGCTTTTGGTAGCGAGGTTGAGGGCGGATCCGTACGGGACGAGAACAGACAACGGCAACGACAGAAGCAGATCCCCTCTGGGGATGACAACAAGAGAACAACGACAACGGCAACGACAGAAGCAGATCCCCTTCGGGGATGACAACAAGAGAACAAGCAACGCAACTGCAACGACAGAAGCAACGGCGACGACTTTGGCAAGGTTTTTGGAGATAGATTAGAAAGAGATTTCAGGGACATGGCGACGGCAAACGTGACGAAGGTTGACTACTACGAAGTACTAAGTGTTTCGCGAGATGCGAACGACCAGGAGTTGAAGACTGCGTATCGCAAGCTCGCGATGCAGTATCACCCGGACCGGAATCCGAACAATCCTTCTGCGGAAGAGAAGTTCAAAGAGTGCGGCGAGGCTTACTCCGTGTTGAGCGATCCGGATAAGCGCGCGGCGTATGACCGTTATGGCCATGCTGCGTTTCAGAACGGCGGCGGTGGAGCTGGTGGTCCGTTTGGCGGTGGGTTTAGCGGCAATGCGCAGGACCTTGGGGATATCTTCGGCGATCTGTTCGGCGAGATGTTCAACATGGGCGGGAACGGCCGTCAGCAGGCTTCGCGGGTGCAGCGTGGGCGCGATCTGCGGTACGACATGAAGCTCGAGTTTGAGGAGGCGGTCTTCGGGAAGGAGAAGGAGATCACCATTCGGCGGATGGAGACCTGCATTGATTGCAAGGGGTCGGGTGCGGCGAAGGGTAAGGCTCCGGTGACTTGTACGCAGTGCGGCGGGCGCGGGCAGCAGAGATTTCAGCAGGGGTTCTTTTCGGTGGCGCGGACCTGCTCGGTGTGCGGAGGGACGGGGACGCTGATCGTTGACCCGTGCAAGACGTGCCAGGGCGAGACGCGCGTGACCACAGAGCACACGATTCTGGTGAAGGTGCCGGCGGGCGTGGAGCAGGATACGCGGATTCGCTACCAGGGTGAGGGCGAGTCGGGTAAGTTTGCCGGACCTGCTGGTGACTTGTATGTTGTGCTGAGCGTGAAGGCGCATAAGTTCTTCGAGCGCGATGGCGATGATCTGCATTGCGTGATGCCTATCTCGTTTCCGCAGGCTGCGCTGGGGACGGAGTTGGAGATTCAGACGCTCGAGGGTGCGGCTTCGATCAAGATTCCGGAGGGGACGCAGAGCGGGAAGGCGTTCAAGCTGAAGGGCAAGGGCGTGCCGCATCTGAACTCGCATGGGAAGGGTGATCTGATCGTGGAGATTCGCGTTCAGACGCCGGGCAAGCTGAATAAGCAGCAGCGAGACTTGTTGAAGCAGTTGAGTGAGACGATGGTGGTGGAGAATACGCCGACGTCGCGTGGGCTGTTCGATAAGGTGAAGGAGATTTTCAGCTAGTTAGCAGGTCGGCAGTTGGCGAAGAGTTGGAAGTGCCCGGGCTTTGGTCTGGGCATTTTCTTTTGGATGATGTAACGATGGTGGGCGAGCGTTACACTCCCACTCAGCGGTTGTGACTATCTATGAAAAGCGATGACACTTGCGTCGGAGGGTGGGATGGTCCAGGCGATTTGGCATGCGGTGGTGATGTCGCTGACGATGGCGTGGGAGATTTTGTGGGCGCTGATTCTTGGGTTTCTTCTTTCGGCGGTGGTGCAGGCTGTGGTGTCGAAGGAGGAGATGTCGCGGCTGTTGCCGGATGACAGGGCGGGGACGATTGTGAAGGCTTGCGGGCTGGGCGCGGCGAGTTCTTCGTGCTCGTATGCTGCGGTGGCGTTAGCGAGATCGATGTTTCGGAAGGGCGCGGATTTTACGTCTTCGATGGCGTTTCAATTTGCTTCGACGAATCTTGTGATTGAGTTGGGGATACTGCTCGCGGTGCTTATGGGGTGGCGATTTACGGTGGCTGAATTTGTGGGTGGGCCGCTGATGATATGGATCCTGGTGGTGCTGTTTCGGATGTTTCTTCCGCGGCCTTTGGTGGAGGAGGCGCGGCGGCAGGCGGAGTTGGGAGTGCAGGGGCGCATGGAAGGCCATGCTGCGATGGACATGAGCTTGCATGAGGGATCGCTGTGGCTGCGGGCTAATTCGCAGGAGGGACGGACGGCGATCAGTCACTTCTTCGTGATGGATTGGGCTTCGCTGTGGATGGATCTTGTGGGTGGGTTGCTGATAGCGGGGGCGCTGGCGGCCTGGGTGCCGAAACATTTCTGGCAGGCGTTTTTCTTTGAAGCGCACCCGTTGCTGGCAAAGATCTGGGGGCCTTTGGTTGGGCCGGCGGTTGCGGTGGTTTCGTTTGTTTGTTCGGTGGGAAATGTTCCGCTGGCGGCGGTGTTGTGGAATGGTGGGATCAGCTTTGGGGGCGTGATCGCGTTCCTGTTTGCCGATTTGATTATTCTTCCGATCCTGAATATCTATCGCAAATACTACGGTTGGAAGATGAGCGCGTTTTTGTTGATCACGTTTTATGTTGCGATGGCGGGGGCTGCGCTGGTGGTGGAGTTGGTGTTCGGTGCGCTGCATTTGATTCCGCAGGAGCGGAACGCGAGGGTGATGGAGGAGGCGATCTCGTGGAACTATACGACGTGGTTGAATATTGGGTTTCTGATCGTTGCGGCTTTGCTGGTGGTGAGGTTTTTGCGGACGGGTGGGCCTGCGATGTTGCGGATGATGGCGGGGGAGAAGTCGGCGGATAGGCACGGTAGCTGAGCATCTTCTGTTTGCCGCTGTTTCAGTCAATCAGAAGAGATGGGTGGAGGCGATGGCGATGGCGGCGATGGCGGCGGTTTCGGCGCGTAGGATGCGCGGGCCGAGGGTTACGGGTTGCCATTGATGTTGGGTGAAGATCGACATCTCTTCGGGGGTCCAGCCGCCTTCGGGGCCAATGGCCAGGGCGAGAGCCGTGTTGATTCCGTCTGAAAGCGTGGAGCGAATGTTGGATGAATGAAGCGCGTCGGCTTCCGTGGTGTGGGTGGAGATCCTCCGGTCGTTTGCGCTTGGGTTTGAGTTATCCATGGCGGCGGAGATGGTGAGGGATTGTTCGGTTTCGCTGAGGAGGATGCGGACTGGGGATCTTTCGATTTCTAATGCGGATTTCAGGAGGGCCGGATCGAGGATTTCTGGGATGTCGGTGCGGCGGGATTGCTTGCTGGCTTCGAGGGCGATGCGGCGCCAGCGTTCGGAACGCTTGAGCGCGGACTGGGCGAGGTGCTTTTCGGTGCGGCGAGCGAGGATGGGAGTGATGCGGGCGATGCCTAGCTCAGTGGCTTTTTCGATGGCCCACTCCATGTGGTCGAACTTGAAGACGGCGAGGAGAAGATGGAGCGGGAGGGCGGCGTCGGATTCGAGCTCTTCGTGGAGGGTGAAGAGAACTTCGGCATCGGAGACGCTGACGATCTCGGCGCGGTGGAGGAAGCCGTTGGAGACGACGTCGTAGACCTGACCGGGTTCGGCGCGGAGGACGCGGGCGAGGTGGGTGGCCTGATCGCCGGTGAGGGATGCGGTGGTGGCGGTCCAACGGTCGGCGATCCAGCGACGGCGGGTCATGAGTACAGTTTACGGTTTTGGGGCGAGGGGCGGATTTAACGGAGGGTTATGGCGCTTCGTGCGAAATGCGGGGTCCCTCCACTCCGCTACGCTTCGGTCGGGATGACGAGATATTTTTGAGCGTCCCGAAGTAAGCCGAAAATTAATTGGCGAGTTTGTTGGAGGTGGAGTTGGGGATCGCTTCGCTGGCGCGGCTGATCATGACGCCCTGCTGGCCCTGGTGGTAGAGGTCGACGTTGAGGATGGCGGTGCGGCGGTGGTCCCAGACTTCCTGGGTGACGAGGAAGTGGAGAAGGATCATGCCCTGGGCGGACTGGCCGGGGGTGATCATGGTCTCGCGGAGCAGAGGCTCGGAGGCGAGAGGCTTGAGGGCGGGAAAGGCGGAGTAGACGCTGGCGATGTCGTCTTTTTCGATGGCGCTGGTGGTGATCTCCTGGCCGTCGCCGGTGGTGAGGGTGGCGGTGAAGTCCTTGAGGAAGAGGGGGAGACGAAGGCCGTCGGTGACGCGAAGGGTGGTGAGGACGTAGAGGTCGTCGCGGGCCTGGTCGTGGCCGACGAGGATGGATTCACCTTTGAAGACGGTGTGGGCGGGGTAGACGGCGGTGTGGACGATGTCGAGGTCCGCAGTTTTGTGCGGCGTGAAGCGTATGGCCAGGGCGAGAGTGATGCCTAGGATGAGAAAGGCCAACAGGACCGGTGCCAGGAGGTTGCTTCGAGCGGGTTGGGCAAACTTGAGGTCGGACACTGCGATGAGAATAGCAAGGGAGATAGGTTTTCAGAAGGTTAAAAAAATTAGAAATTTACGTAATCACCTTGATGCGGTTTCGGTAAGCGCTGATGGAGGTGGGAATGCGGGGTTTTGTACCACAAGAGTTGTAGGGACGGGTGAGTCAGTCCTTGTGGACGGCGTACTCCTCGAGAAGGACGGTGATGAGAGCGGCGGTGGGGACGGAGACGAGGGCGCCTACGATGCCTGCAAGCGCGGTTCCTAAGAGCAGCGCGACGAGTACGGTGAGGCCCATGAGATTGACGCTGGAGCGCATGATGCGAGGGGTGAGGAAGGCGTTTTCAACGTTGATGTAAATGGCATAGAAGGTGAGGACGCCGGCCATCTTGGTCCAGGAGTCGAGGGCGGCGACACCGGCGGCGATGACGATGGTGATGACTCCGCCGGCGATGGGGATGATGTTGAAGAGACCCATGAGGAAGCCGAGGAGGAGAAAGTAGCGGACGTGCAGGAGGCCGAAGACGATGGTGCTTGAGACTCCGAGGACGAGCATGAGGAGGCCCTGACCGAGGAGCCACTTGCTGACTTTGCGCTCGGCTTTTTTTAGGGTCTTGTCGAGGCGCTGGCGTTCGGTGGTGGGGAAGAGAGAGAGAAAGAAGTCGTAAGCGTGTTCGCCTTCGAGCATGAAGTAGATGCAGAGGAAGGCGGCGGTGAGGATGTCGAAGACGTGAGAGAGCCAGAGGGGGAGTGAGGTGAAGAGATAGCTGGCGGTGGCGTCGAAGGCTCCGGCGGCGCGCTGGGCGACGGTGTCGATGCCGAGCTTGTCGGCCAAGGGGAACTTCTTGGTGCGGGCGACGATGTCTGGGATGCGCTGGGGCAGATCGTCGGAGAAGTTGCGAAGGTCACGCATGACCGGCGGGAGGCCAGTGGTGAAGAAGACGGCCAGGACGAGCGCGACGATGGCGATGAGGAGAACAATGGCGACGGCGCGGGAGGGGTGATAGTTGCGGATCTTCAGCTTCCGGATGCGCGTGACTGCGGGCATGAGGACGACGGCGAAGAGAGCGCTGACGTAGAGGATCAGCAACTCTTTCTGGAGTGTCCATGCGAGGGCGAGGAGGAGGATGACGGCGAAGAAGAAGAGGATGTTGCCGCGGACCTGGGCGCGGGTCTTTTTCTCGTACGGGGTTAGGTCGTCGGGGACGGGGTTGGTCAGCCGGGTTCTCCTGGAGGTGCTGACGTTGAGATGCAGATAGTGTGCGCTTCCAGTGTCAGGTGCGGGAGTGCGGAGTTTGAGTCTGGGGTTTGGGTAGGCCCAGGAGGAGCGCTTCTACGGTTTGGGTTGGGGTCTGGTCGGAGGTGGCGATGGTTAGGCCTGCCATGCGGCGGTAGAGGGGATGGCGGCGCTCGAAGCGGAGTTGGGCGGCGGCGGGGTCTGTGAGGACGGGGCGCGCGATCTCCTGAAGCATGCAGCGGTCGAAGAGGGTGGGGAAGGGGGCGTCGAGGAAGATGGTGAAGGTGGCGGGGGTTTGCTCGAGGAGGAGGCGGTTGGTGAGGTCTTCGGGGGTTCCGCCGCCGAGGGCGAGGACGATGTTGCTGTAGCCGAGGGCCGAGGCGAGGGCAGTGGATTCGAGGCGGCGGAAGCGGGCTTCGCCGTGCTGCTCGAAGAGCTGGGGGATGGTGGCGTTGGTGCGGGACTCGAGGTGGGCGTCGAGGTCGAGGAAGTTCCAGCCGATGCGCGCGGCGAGGAGGCGGCCGATGGTGGACTTGCCTGCTCCCATGAAGCCGGTGAGGATCAGGCGTTTGAGGTGGGTCGGGGCTTGGGTCATGGTTTCGGTTTGGGGCTTGGGTTGGATTTCGGGTTGGGTGGACGTCATTGCCTCTCCTTAGTGTGCCTGTAAACGTTGCAGAAAACGAAAGAGCCGCAACCTGGTGTGGGTTGCGGCTCGGGAAGGTCGAAGACTCTGAAGTTTTCTAGGTTTTTTCAGAGATGCATGCGAGGACTCCACTGGCCGCTGGATGGCGCCAATAGGAGCAGGCAAAAAAAGCGGACTGGAAGCGGCTCGACATTCTGGTAAGACGATACACCGGTGGTTTGGGGGATTGCAAGGGGTGGGAGCGGTCCCTAGCTGAATGGAGGACTCTCCACGGCGCCCTGACGTTCTCACTAACGATAAAGGTCAATGTGCTCTTTGACTCGGGTTAGGCACAGCTAAAGATCAGTCCTGATCACAAGCCCAGCAAAGTAGAAGACTGGTGCCAGATGCCCCTTCGGTAGTGGGGTCTCGAAAAGCCCGACTCACGACTTCCAGATGCAGCTTACCTATATCCGCAACGATCCGGGTCTTTTCGGTGAAATTTGACGTTCTATTTGCAGCTTTCCGGAGCCGTTGTGTGCATCGAACTCGTAAACCATGGAAGCAACGATAGACGGCGTTAACTATGGATATTGATCCCGCAAAGAAGAGAAGTCTCCATGCGTTGGAAGCAACAAACTTCTTTCTCGCCGACGTGCAGACGGGCCTCGGTCCCTTCCTGGCAGCGTACTTGGCTGGAGCGGGGTGGGAGCCTGGGCGCGTCGGGATGGCTCTGACGCTCGGCGGCATCATTACCGTCGCGCTGCAGACGCCTGCAGGTGCCATTGTCGATCAAATCAGAGAAAAAAAGCTGGTTCTCGTCCTAGCATCCGCCGTACTCGCTGTTGGAGCTATCTTGCTCAGTATCACCGCTGCACCGTGGGCCGTATATACGTCCCAGGTTTTGGTCGGAGGGGCCGGGCCGTTCCTGGCACCGACGTTGGCCGCGATTACGATGGGGATAGTCGGCGTGACCTTCTTCGACCGCCAGTTTGGCAAGAACCAATCATTCAATTCAGGTGGCAACGTGACTTGCGCACTTCTGATCGCGCTCGTAAGTCATCTGTTTGACAATCGCGCAATATTTATTACCGCTGCAGTATTGACGATTCCCACCGTTATCGCCGTTCGCGCTATCAAGAGCAGCGATATCGACTACGACCTGGCCCGAGGCGGAGCGAAGCAAGTCGACGGCGATAAAGTTTCTGCGAGAGCATCGGTGATGCAAACGCTGCTGGGGGATCGGGTCCTGCTCATCTTCCTTGTCTGTGCGTTCCTATTTCACTTTGCGAATGCTGCCATGCTGCCGCAACTCGGTGAAATGCTGTCGCACGGTTCACGGGCGACGGCTGCTCCCTTCATGTCAGCGTGCATTATCGTCACTCAGCTAGTCATCATGTTCTTCGCGACATCTATTGGGCGGTTCGCCAATTTACACGGGAGAAAGCCGCTGCTGCTTCTAGGCTTTGGCGTCCTGCCGATCCGGGCACTCCTCTACACCCTCACTCACACCAGCGGAAGCCTCATCGCAATCCAGTTGCTCGATGGCGTTGCAAACGCCATCTTCGGTGTCGTATCGATCCTTGTAGTCGCTGATCGAACCCGCAACACTGGCCGATTCAACCTTGTCCAAGGAAGTCTGGCAACAGCAGTCGGACTCGGCGCGGCCTTCAGCACGACGTTCGGCGGCAAGCTGATTCAACACTTCAGCTATCGCATCTCTTTCCTGGCTTTAGGGGCGATTGCCACCCTCGCATTTGCCCTGCTGTGGACAGCCATTCCGGAGACCCTTCCTAGTCGGAACGGACCAGACAACGACACTGTTACTGCCCAGGAGCTTCCGGCATAACATTCGTAGCGAAGATTGGCTACCAGAATGGGGTTCCAACCTCAAACACGACAGTCCAGCGCAGAGGGAGTTAGCGGCTGATTGGTCATGATAAACGCGCTTCCCGTCGGCAGCGATAGACAGGCTTTTTCGATTTAACATGAGAGCATGCGAGAAATCGTGATTGGCAATAGACAGAAGATCAATCTGGAGACTTGGGAACGACGCGCGAGTTTTGATTTCTTCCAGAGTTTTAGCGAGCCCTATCACGGCGTCTGCCTCCGCGTTGACTGTACGGAGACTTACCGTTACGCCAAGGAGCATCATCTGTCAGTGTTTTTGTCACTGCTGCATCGCTCACTCGTCGCTGCACACCAAGTTGAGAACTTCAAGACGCGTATTGTTGACGGCACCGTCTGGAGCTATGAACTGATCAATGGCGGAAGTGCAGTGGGACGTGAGAATGGCACCATTGGCCTAGGACACTATCAGTTCCTACCGCGAATCGATGAGTTCGTGCGAGAGGCGGCTATCGAAGTCGACCGAGTGCGGCAGAGAGATGACATCGAGCGCTATCCGGAGGCCAACCTGATTCGTTATTCGGTGCTTCCGTGGTTTGACTTCACATCCATTTCGCATGCTCGCGACTTCTCCCATGAAGACTCCGCGCCGCGCATCACGTTCGGCAAAATTACTGAGGCAGGTGGCCGCTGCACAATGCCTGTATCGATTCATGTGCACCACGCTTTAGTGGATGGTCTGCATGTGGCTCAGTTCGTTGAGAAGTTTCAGGGTTGCCTGGATGCTCCAGATTCCAAACCTTCGTAGCAATGCGTCCGCCAGTCGATTGCGAGAATGGTTAGGCACGCCCACTTTGATTAGTGGCGACAAGCCGATTTAGCGCTAATCCGAGCTCAATGAGTGCATCGGCGATTTATCGCTTATCGAGAAAACAAATGCTCACTACAGGCGCGGTTATTGTTGTTGATCTGACTCGCGAGACTGCCGCTATCACTTGGTCCTGTTGCTGAGCTATAATCCGTCGCCATGCCGAAAGATATCCTCCCTCTCCTGTAGATCGGCATTCACCCTAGAAACGATTGTCACGTTAATATCACTACCGTGTGAGCTGCGAAAGGAGCCAATGATGAGCGTACAAGCAGATTTTGGGTTAACGGATTTTGTGGGACAGGCATCCGGATCAACGGTATCGTGGACGATCACCTGGCCTGGAGTGCTTGACGAAGGCCGCTTTGCCGCGGTCAGCTTTTTCAGCGATTTTGTTAGCACGCAACTCGTACGGGTTTCTGAGTCATTCGATACCGACAACAAGGAAGACCCGTTTATCACCGAAACCATTGGAGCCCACAGCGAACTCGGCGGGATCGTTGCGTTCCGGGTTGCGCTCGTCGTTATGCCGAATCATTAAAGGAGGTATGTATGAAACTACACGTCGTATACGACAAAAATGGCGATATCGTGGCGGCGGCGCGGCTGGATACTACTGCTCCGGTCCACGCTCGTCCGAACGCGGATGAAAAGGCAGGCCATCGCGCAGTTGAAGTATCTGTGCCGGCCGAGTACCACCAGTACGATCTGGCAGGCATATTCCAAAAGCTGAGAGTGGATGTGAAGAGCAAGTCTCCTGCTCTTAAACCGAAGGATTGACTCGGCTTGAATCACTCAGTGGCGATGATGCGGCGATTGCAGTTAACCGAATTATCGCTATGAATTCATCTCAGGTCTTTCGACTTACAATCGAGCCGAAAACATTACGAAGGATCGCGCCGGCGCGCGTGATTACTCGTAGCGTAGGGCTTCCATTGGCTCTATCTGGGTGGCGCGACGGGCTGGGATGCCGCTGGCGATGAGGACGACGGAGGCGAGGATGGCGATTGCGTAGAGCAGGGGAGCGAACGTCTGGTTGGTTGCTGTTGCCCAGTGAGCCAGGCCCTTTTGCAGCAGGATGGTGAGAAGGATTCCAACTGCCACGCCGGTGCCGACACTGGTGATGGCTGAGCGCACGACTAACTCAAGCACACTGCCGCGCGGCGCACCCAGCGCCATGCGGATGCCGAACTCGTTGGTGCGTTGCGAGACGGTGTAGGAGACGACGCTGTAGAGGCCGACTGCAGCGAGAAGAAGAGCGAGCACGGCGAATCCAGCGAAGAGCCATGAGAGAAGCTGGCCCTGGGCGTACTCGGGTTGAGTGCTGATCCAGTGTTCGAGGTCGCGTACGGTGGAGCCGATCTGTTGATCGTGGTCGACGGAGGCGACCTGCAGGCCGATGGTGTGGATCATTGCGGCGGGCGGGCCGTCGGTGCGTACCAGAAACTGGGTATAACCCCACATTGCCAGCGTGTAGGGAATGGAGACCTCGGGCACGACCGGATTACTCATCCCGTCATCGAGCTTGTCTTCGGTTACCCCGATGATCTGGAGCCAGCCACTTGCACCTGTTTGAGTGGTCACGAACGAAGGCGGGTCTTTGAGAGCCTTTACCTGGATGGAGTGACCGATGGCGTCGCCTTTCGGGAAGTATTTGTGGGCGAAGGTTTCGTTGATGACTGCGACTAAGTTTGCGTTATGGTTCTCTGCTTCGGTCCAGAGCCGTCCCTGGAGCAGGGAGATCTTCAGGAGTGGAAAGTATTCCTCGCTGACAAAGTTAAGCCGCACCTTTTGGTCCTCCGAGGAGGGTTGGCCAAGGAGTTCCATCGGCGTTTCGAGACCGTTGTTCGGAGGAGTAGCGTTGGCGGAAACGGCTACCATGTTGATGCCGGGGATCTCCGCGACTTTGTTGCGGAGGAGTTCCACGTAGGCAGAGCGTGCGGTAAGGGTGGAGTAGGAGTCCCGCAGTGGAATGCCGAGGGACATGGTGTTGTGCGGGTCGTATCCGAGATGGGTGTGGGCGAGTTTGAGAAAACTTTGAACGGCTGCGCCGGCGGCCGACAGGAGCAAGAGGGTAAGTGCGATCTGGCCTGCGATGAGGGCGCTATGGAGCGCGCGTCCGCTGACTGTGCCTGCGACTTTGCGAGTGCCGGTCTGCATGGCCTCGCGAACGTCGGGGCGCGAGAGACGGAGCGCAGGCCAGAGTCCGAAGAAGATGCCGGTAAGGAGAGCCACTGCGACGGAGAATGACAGGACAGGGAGGTTGATGGCGAAGGCTGCCTCGTGGGGAAAAGAATACTCGGGCAGGAGCGCGATAATGCCTGCGAGGAGCCTATAGGCGAGGAGCACTCCCAGCGCGGCGCCGGTGACTGACAGCAGAAGGGCTTCTGTGAGTAGCTGGCGGACGATGCGCGCGCGCGAGGCTCCGATGGCGGCACGTACGGCAAACTCATGCTCGCGTGCTACACCACGGGCGAGGAGAAGGATGGACACGTTGCCGCAACCGATGGCGAGGAGCAGGAGTACGGCGCCGAAGAGTAGAGCGAGGGAGGGGCCGATCGCTTTCATGAACTGATCGTTGAGGCCGATGATGGTCAGCGGTCCCGGCTTTGGTCCGAAGTTTCGAGGAGTGTCTTTTTCAAACTGAGTGAGGAGCGGTTGCATCTGCTGTTCGGCGAGGTGGTGGCTGACTCCGGGCTTCAGGCGTGCTTCTACCGTGTAGGCGTCGGCGCCTGCGGTTGTCTTGAGGGGGAGATAGACGTCTGCATCGTTCCACACGAACCGCTTTGCGGCAACGCCGACTACGTTATACGGCTGGTGATCCAACTGAATGGTCTTGCCGAGGATGGCGGGGTCGCCGTTGAACCGACGCTGCCAGAACTTGTAGCCGAGCACAACGATGGGCTGCGGATCGCGGTCGTCGCTTGCGTCGGACGGGAGAAGACCTCGGCCGATCAGTGCGGGTACGCCGAAGAAGTTAGAGGCGTTCGAGGTCATTTGGGTGCCCTGGACGTCTTCGGGTAGATCGCTTCCTGTGATGGTAAAGCGTTTGAAGGCTAGTAGGATCGAGTCCTCGATTGCGGGGAGCTGTCGAAGTTGTTGCCACTGAGGGGCGGTTAGCTGCACGTTCTGGTAGCCACCGGCTGTGGCTCCGCCGAGGGCAAAGTGCACCATGCGGTCGGGTGCGGCGTAGGGATAGGGGTTCATCACAACTCCCCAGACCACGCTGAAGACGGCGGAGGTTGCGGCGATTCCACAGACGAGAGAGAGAATCGCTGTGATTGCGAATCCGGGACTTTTGAGTAGCTGGCGGATTGCGTAGCGTATGTCTTGAATGAGAGAGCTCATGCAGACTCCAGGTCGCAGCCGATTGGATCTGGAGAGAGTTGGAGCATGTGAGTGACCGAAGCTGATGGGCGAAGGGATGCTTGTTTCTCAGTATTTTGCCGTACTTTCGGAGGGGTTCGGAGGGAACAGTGGGTGAAATGGTGTCCGCTTATGGACGTGGGAGTCCATAAGCAGACACTCACGGTCCCTGCGTGGTGGCTTGCATTCAGGCTTTAATGGAGGGGGCGAGGTAACCTTCGGTGGCCAGGTGTTGGCCCATTTTGGCGTACATTTCTGGGTCTTCGGGCTGCCAGGTGGCCAGGCCGTCGACGTAGCGGTTGAACATGCAGAAGGCTGCGGCGATCAGGACGGTGTCGTGGATTTCAAGGTCGGTTGCGCCTTGTTCGCGGGCTTTTGCGACGTCCTCTGAGGTGACGTGCTTTCCGCCTTGTTGGACTTTGCCTGCGATGGTGAGGAGGGCTTTTAGTTTGTCTGAGACTGGTGCTTGTTCGTAGTTCTGTCTTACCTGTTCGGTTAGACCCCAATCGTTGCCGAGGTGCGCGGCGGCAGCTGAGGCGTGACTGGTCTGGCAGAAGTAGCAGTCGTTCTGGCTGGAGACGTAGGTTGCAATGAGTTCCCGCTCACCGGGGGTGAGGGTGCTGGGCTCGTGGAGGAGGATGTGGGCAAGTTCGCGCATGGGCTTGGCGGTTTCGGGGCGATAGACGAAGCCGCTGCTGATTCCGGCGAAGCCTTCGGGTAGTTTGATGTGTGGCATGAGTCTCTCCTTCGTCTGTTAGCGTGCGGCTTCGGCTGGTAGATATTCCTTGCTGACGTTGACGTATCCTTCGCGCGCGATCCACTTGCCGCGCTCGCGATACATCGCTTCGTCGCGTGGCTGGATGGTGGCGAGGCCGTCGACGTAGCGGTTGAACATGCAAAAGGCGGCGGCGATGAGGACGGTGTCGTGGATCTCGATGTCGGTTGCGCCCTGGGCGCGGGCGGCTGCGACGTCTTCGGTGGTGACGTGCTTGCCGCCGCGCTGTACTTTGCCCGCGATGACGAGGAGAGCTTTTAGTTTTTCGGAGATGGCGGCGTTGTGGAAGTCGTGCTTCACCTGCTTGACGACGGCTTCGTCGCCGTTGAGGCTTGCGGCGGCGATGGCTCCGTGGATGGTTTGACAGTAGTAGCAGTCGTTTTCGGAGGAGACGTAGGTTGCAATGAGTTCGCGCTCGCCGGGGGTGAGGGAGTTGGGGGAGTGGAGGAGGACTTCTACGAGATCGTTGAGCGGCCGAGCGGTTTCGGGGCGGAAGGCCATTGCGCCGCGTATGCCGGGGAGACCTTCGGGAAGTTTGATGTGTGCCATAAGCGGTGTTCCTTTCAGGATGTGATTTGTTCGGGGAGCGGGTTGGTGGTGGGAGTTGACTTTGCGAAGAAGAAGCGGCGGACGGGGTCGCCGCAGAGGACGATGACCAGACCTACGAGTGCCGGGATGGGATCGTGCATGAGGATCATGAGATTGATGATGGTGCAGCCGAGGAGGAAGACCATAGGTGCGGCGGGGAACCACCATCGGCGCACAGGTTGCGGCATGCGGAAGAGGGTGGTGACGGAAAGCGCGAGAAAGCAGACTGCCGAAAAGATGATGAAGGAGAGGATGCGGTTGAAGGCTCCGAAGCAGAGGACCAGCAGGGCGAGACTGGTTTGCAGGAGGACGGCGTTGGCGGGAGTTCCGAAGCGTGGGTGGAGCTTGCCGAATGGGGCGAAGAAGGCGCCGTCTTTTGCCATGGCGTAGTAGACGCGTGGGGCGGCCATGGTGAGTGCCATGAGTCCTCCAAGGACAGAGAGCAGGACGCAGGCGGAGAGGACTTTGCCTCCGGTTGTGCCGAAGAGCGCTTCGCCGAACTGGGCGACGAAGGCTGTGTTGGAGACGATCTTTTCGAGCGGGACGACCATCAGGAACGAGGCGCTGACGAGGAGATAGACCGCTGTGACCAGTAGTACGCCGCAGGTGAAGGCGAGTGGCATGTTGCGGCGTGGGTTGCGGACTTCGCCAGCAATCTTGGCTGCCTCCCACCATCCGCCGAAGCTGAAGAAGGCGCTGACGGTGGCGCCGGCGATGGCGGCGAAGAAAGGTTCGGAGCCTGGGCGGCGCTCGGTCAAGGGCAGGAGGTTTGCGACGGTAGCGTGTTTGGAGATCGATGCCCAGAGGACGAGGCATATGAGAACTGCGATCTTCAACAAGTTGGCGGTTGTCATGACACGACGGCTAAGGCGGGTGCCGACGTAGTTGAGCACAGCAAGGCCGATGAGGATTAGCGCGGGGATGACAATTTGAGTGCTTGGAGAAAGGCCGAAGAGCGAAAGGACATAGGGGGCTGCGCCCACGGCGAGCGCGGCGGCGATGCCTGGATCCATGACGGCGGCGGACATCCAGCCGTAGAGAAATGCGAGGCGGGTGCCATAGCCCTGGCGGAGGTAGACATACTCTCCGCCGGTGAGCGGGTAGGTGATGGCTAGTTCGGAGTAGCAGATGGCTCCGCAGAGCGTCATGAAGCCCATGCCGCACCATACGGCCGCCAGGAGGAGAGGCGAGCCTAACGATCGTGCCATTGCTGCGGGAGTGAGGAAGATGCCGAGCGCGATTGATTCGCCCGTGACGACGGAGAGGGCGGCGGTTAAACCCATCTGGCGGCGTTGTTCCATTAGGGAGCCATCGTACGCGTCCGAGATGGGATCGCCCATCCATCAAAGGGTGGAGATGGGCTGTCGCATTTAGTTGTTAGATGATCGGAGCACGGTGGCGAAGAGGAGATGCCGCGAGTTTATCGCAAGATCGAAAAGTGGACTGGTTCGACATTTGATTGTGGACCTGTTCGATGATCCATAGCTGCTCTAGTCTGAGTGTGTGGAGGAAATAACGATGAAAGCAAGAATGGAACCTCAGAAGGCTTCTCCCTCGGCGTATCAGGCGATGATGGGGCTGGAGATGTTTGTTAGTAAGTCGTCGAAGCTGGAGCCGTCGCTGCTGGAACTGGTGAAGATGCGGGTTTCGCAGATCAACGGGTGTGCATATTGTTTGGATATGCACTCGAAAGATGCGCGTGCGAAGGGCGAGAGCGAACAGCGGCTCTATGCTTTGAATGCGTGGCGGGAGACGCCGTTCTTTACGGATCGGGAACAGGCGGCTCTGGCGTGGGCTGAGGCTCTGACTCTGGTGAGTGTGGACCATGTTCCGGATGCGGTGTATGAGCATGCGAAGCAGCACTTTTCGGAGGAGGAGCTGGTGAACCTGACGCTGGCTGTGATCGCGATCAATGGATGGAACCGGATTGCGATCTCGTTCCGCATGGTGCCGGGTGAGTACCAGCCGGTGGTGCGCAAGGCAGAGAATAAGTGAAGAAGCCTTGAGATGCGAGGTCGCAACGGGTGTGGTTGTCGTCCTCGCAGGCTGGAGTGATTTGTTGACTGAGTTTTAATTGTGCCTGGGAACTTCGATCGGTCAGTGGACGTATTTGGGGGCATGAGTTTACTTGTGCGCTCGGCTTTGCTTTGTGTGGCGATGGGATTTTGCTGCTCTGTCTATGGACAGGATTCGACGCCGGCGCAGGTCGATGCCGGGTCCACGATTCATGTTTCGACAAAGTTCGTGGTTCTCGATGCTGAGGTTGAAAACAAGAAGACGGGGAATCTGATTGGGGCGTTGAAGCCGGATGATTTTTTGTTGTCGGAAGATGGGGTTCCGCAGCAGATCACTTACTTCAGTCACGATCAACTGCCTCTGTCGGTGGTCTTTCTGTTTGATCTGACGGAGACGGTGCGTCCGGCGCTTGCATCACTGGCTGGGGGAGCGCGTGAGGTGCTAAACCATCTGAAACCGCAGGATGAGGTGGCGGTGATGGTCTTCTCTTCGCATGCGAAGCTGCTGCAAGGTTTTACTACGGACCGTTCGCTTGCTGCTGATGCTATTGGGAAAGCTTCGAGTATGAAGAGCAGCGAGGGGACGTTTATTCACGAGAGCATGTATGAAGCCGTAGACGAGGCGATGAAATCGACTGCTCCGGGGGGCAGGAAGGTGCTGGTGTGGCTCACGGACGGAACCGCGAACCAGGAAAATTCGCATACGCGGAAGATCATGGGGAAGGAAGCCCCGACATATTTGCATACAAAGGAAGAGGCGACGGCGAGCCTTCTACGGTCAGGGGTGGTGGTTTCGGCGCTGATCGACCGAACTGCGGAGACGGATGCTGTGATGGTTGCTTTTTTCTTTGTCGCGCATATGGGGGACATCCGCAAATATGCGGATCTGACTGGAGGACCTGTTTTGAACACGAGCAAGAAGGAGGTTGCCGATCGGCTGGCTGAGTTGATTGATCAGCTTCGCGGGCGATACACGCTTGGGTACAAACCTACGAACGTGAAGCCGGACGGGACGTTTTGCAAACTTGAGCTTCGGCTTAAACCGGATGTTTATGGAGGTCTTCCGGATAAACAGGACGTTGTTGTGCGTACGAGGACTGGCTACTTTCGATAGTTTCCGAGGGTATTAAAGAGATCTGCCCATCCATTTGAGACTGGATGGGCAGATACGGTTTAAAGCGGCCTAAACGGTTTGGGGAACTGGGGAGTCGTCTTCGCCACTGACGCTGACGCCCTGTTTCAGCTTGTTCTGAATGTTGCTCCAGACGGCATCGCTGGGGTCCTGGTCTTCGCTAGGTTCGAAGAGGCTGCGGGCCTGGTCGGCGATGGCTTCGAGGTCGCGGACGAGGGCGGCGCAGTCAGGATTGTTTTTGAGGAAAGTTTGGAGGCGTGGGTCGGTGCTGACGTGACCGTCGCCATTGGCGAAGAACTCTGGGAGATATTGCTCGAAGTCGGCAGGGGTCATCTTGTCGAAGTCGAGCGATTGGAATTCTGTCATACCGCTACCTCCTTGAGGCCGTTTGGCTGGGCAGCTGGTTCAGGCTGGCGGAGGAGTTCACGGAGCTTGAGGCGGGCCTTGTGTAGCTGCGATTTGCTGTTTCCGGTGGAGCACTCGAGCATGGTGGCGATCTCGTTGTGCTCGAAGCCCTCGACATCGTGCAGGACAAACACCATGCGGTAACCGGGGGGCAAGGAAGCGACGGCGCGCTCGAGGGCTACGCGGTCGACTGAACCGGTAAGAGCTAGATCGCGGCTGCCGAAGTCGCGCTTGGGTGCGTCTTCTTCGGATGGGTTGATGGTCTCCTCAAGCGAGACCAGGTTGAGGCCTTTTTTGCGGAGATGCATGAGGACCAGGTTTACTGTAAGCCGATGAAGCCAGGTGGAGAAGGCGGACTCTCCGCGGAAGCTGCCGATTTTGCGGAAGAGGTGGAGGAAGGCCTCCTGTGTCATATCTTCGGCCTCGGAGACGTTGCCGAGCATGCGGAGGCAGAGGGTGTAGACGCGGCGTTTGTGGAGGGCGTAGAGGCGGGAGAATGCTTCTGCATCGCCATTCTTTGCCGCTTCGATGGCTTCGGCTTCACCCGCGATGGGTGGATTGCGCTTGAAGACGCCAGGAGTGGGTGGTGTTTGTTGGGTCATTTGTAGGCCTTGGACGTCCATAGCTAGACTCCGGACTTAGTAGTCATTCACGGTTGAGTTTTCGCCTGCATCGAGCCTACCGCAAACGGAGATTGAGTTTCTGTGCACGTAGTTTTGATGGAGGACAGAAGGGAAGGGTTGTTTCAGGGCAAGCACTAAGAGCCGCAGGGGTTAGGAGCCGATGAAACGGGCGTAGAGGGAGCGTGCGAGGGTGATGTCGGTGGTGCCCTGGATGAGGGCGCGTCCGTCGGGGAAGAGGGTGAAGGTGTGGGGACCGCGTTTGAAGCGGAGAAGGAGTTCGTTGAAGCGGAGATCGTGGATGTCGGCGTGAGGTGCGAGGCGGTTGCGCATAGCGGTGAAGTCGACGGGGCGGTGGTGCTCGTGGATCTGGACGGAGTTGCGGCCGCAGAGAGTGATGTGAGGGCGGCCGACACCGGCGAGGTGAGTGAAGATGCGCTGACCGCAGACGGTGCAGGCGGGATTGGGTTTGGCGGTGGTGATTTCGCTTTGCTCATTCGACCAAAGATTGTGGGAGATCAGCGTGCGGCGCATGAGGTTGGGCTGGTTGGTGAGGAGCTTGAGGGCTTCGGTGGTTTGGATGGAGGCTGCGAGGTTGACGGCGGTGGAGAGGATGCCGGCGGTGTCGCAGGTTTCTACCGGGCCGGTGGGCGGCTTGGGGAAGATGCAGGCGAGGCATGCAGTGGGGGGGTAGGGTGCGGGTTCGTGGGCTTGCTCCTCCGGTAGTGGAAGGATGTTCATGGTGGCGGCGTAGGCGCCGATGGCTGCGGCGTAGATCCAGGGTTTGGATTGCTGGACGCAGTAGTCGTTGAGGAGATAGCGGGTCTCGAAGTTGTCGGTGGCGTCGAGGATGAGATGGGCGGGGGCGAGGAGCTCGTGGATGTTGGCTGGGACGAGGTCCGCGATGTGAGCGTGGACCGAGACGGCTGAATTGAAGAGGGCGATCTTGCGGCGGGCGGCTTCGGCCTTGGGGAGGGATTCGCGAGCGTCTGCCTCGTCGAAGAGGATCTGGCGCTGGAGGTTGGAGGGTTCGACGAAGTCGCGGTCGATGAGGGTGAGGGTGCCGACGCCGGCACGGGCAAGGAGGGAGGCGGTGGCGGCTCCGGTGGCTCCGACGCCGATGATGGCGACGTGGGCGGAGGCGAGCAGATGCTGGCCGGTGGCTCCAATGCCCGGGAAGAGAATCTGGCGGGAGTAGCGGTCTGAGTCGGGGATGGCGGGGCCGGTAGGGTTGGGCGGAGGCGTTTCGGAGGATTGCGCGTCGGCGGGGGTGCCGATGTGGATGCTCGGGGGCCGTTCTTCAAAGGTGGTTGCGGGATGCTTTGACATGATGAAGATCGCACCGTCTAAAAAGACGGCTGTTTCGTAGTATAGGGAAGGACGGATGTGCAGGGGAACCCGGCTGCTGCCCGAAGGCTTTCGGCATCCTAGGGAGAAGGAGAGTTGCCGCGATTGCGCAGGCTCGGATGCGGACTCGCTGTGCATCATGAAAGACTTGCTGGGCTCCTCAAATTAGATAAGGAATGATGGGTGGTTTTTTGGGTCAGCTGCTTCGAGGTCGTGCGCGAATACCACGGTGGATGAGGTGCGGTTGTGGCGCGGCGGCGGCAGTGTGGCTCGGATTGTGGGTGATGGTGGGTGTGGCCGCGGGACAGGAGGTTCCGCAGACTCCGACTCCTTCTGGCTCGCAGAGTGCCACTCCAGGTTTGGCCGGCACAGGAGCGACGCCTGCGCAGGGGCAGCAGACGAAGCCCGTTGAGGAGAAGAAAACAGATACGTCTCAAGATGCGGGGCTGACGACTTCGGTGTGGCAGTGGAAGGGGCTCATCGTCGAGAAGATCCTGTTCGAGGGCGTGACGTTCGATGCGACCGATACGCTGCCGAAGGAGCTGCCACAGAAGGTTGGTCAGCCGCTGGATCCGGATGAGGTACGGGCCAGTCTGCGGCGATTGTTTGTAAGTGGGCGGTATCGGGATATCGCGGTTCGCGGGGTGCGGCAGGGGGATCATGTGACGCTGATCTTCGCTGGCGTGGCGCGGTACTACGTGGGGAGAGTGACGATCACTGGGGTGAAGAGCGACCGGCTGGCTCCGCTATTGGAGTTTGCGACAAAACTTTCGCCCGGGACGGCGTTCACCGACTCACAGATACCGGCTGGAACGGAAGGGATCAAGGAGATTCTGCAGCAGCAGGGGTATTACGAGCCGACGGTCTCAGTGAAGTCGGAGACCGATGAAGTAGGCCACCAGATAAATGTAACCTATACGGTTTCAATTGGGCTTCAGGCCAGAGTGGGACAAGTCAAGCTGGTGGGCGACGATACCGGGTTGACGCCGGAGGAGTTCCAGAAGCAGTCGAAGCTGAAGGAGAACAGCAAGGTGCGGCGCGATTCGACCAGCAACGCGCTAGACCGCCTGCGGAAGCTATACCAGAAGAAAGATCGACTGGAGGCGACGGTTTCGCTGCAGAAGCAGACGTATGACAATGTGCGGGACAAGGTTGATTATGAGTTCCATGCGAACCAGGGTCCGCAGGTGAAGGTGTCGGTGGAGGGGGCGAAGATTTCGACGGGTCGCCTGCACCTGTTGGTTCCGATCTTTGAGGAAGGCACGATTGACAATGATCTGCTGAACGAGGGCGTCTTCAACATTCGCGACTACGAACAACAGCAAGGCTTCTTCGATGCGAAGGTAGCGGTGAGGGTGGTGGGGAATGCCACCACAACCGAGCAGGTGGTATTCACTGTGGAACGTGGGGTGAAGCACAAGGTCGTGGCCGTGAATCTGAAGGGCAACAAATACTTCACGGATGATCTGCTGCATGAGCGGATGCGGGTGCAGAAGTCGAATGCGTATCAGCGGAGTGGGCGGTATAGTCCGGCGCTGGTGTCCGGTGACGTAAGCGCGATTCAGGCGTTGTACCGAGCGAATGGTTTTGATGACGCGAAAATCACAACGGATGTAAAAGATGTAACCGTCGGTAAAGACGGAAAGCCGTTGAAGGCGGGTGAGATTGGTGTGACCTTCACGATCGTTGAAGGGCCACAACAGAAGTTCGGTACGGTGGACCTGGTGGGAGTGGATGCAAGCCGGCTGCAGGATGTGCGGGGATTGATGAATGCTCAGCAGGGCCAGCCTTTTTCGCTGGTGACGCTGTCGGGCGATCGCGATACGGTGCTGCAGTATTACCTGGCGCATGGGTTCGACCAGGTCAAGGTTGAGATCAAGCAGACGAAGGAAGCAGCGGGCACGGACAAAACGGACGTGGCGTTAGATGTGACCGAGGGGCAGCAGGTGTTTGTGAACCGAGTGCTGCTGTCGGGAGTGGAGAAGACCAAGCCAAGTGTTGTGGCTCAACAGATTCTGGTGCATGCGGGGGACCCGCTGGACCAGACGGCTCTTCTTCAGACGCAAAGAAATTTATATAACATTGCGTTGTTCAATGAAGTGGTGGCGGCGGTACAGAATCCCGCGGGAGACGCTCCGCAGAAGAACGTGGTGCTGCAGGTGACCGAGGCGAAGCGGTGGAACGTGACGTATGGTTTCGGCTTCGAAGCGCAGACGGGAACACCGCAGCCTGGGACAATCTCGGAGGCGTCGTGCATCCAGCTTGGACTGACCTATCCCTGTAACCAACTGTCTCCGGAGGGCAAGCCCGGCGTGAGCCCACGGGTTTCGCTGGATGTGTCGAGGATCAATCTGCGGGGAACTGAGGATTCGCTGACTCTGCACACGTCGTATGGGTTGCTGGAACAAGTGGCGATTTTGACACTGCAGAATCCGCATCTCTATGGCAGCAAGAACTTCAGTGCAGCGCTTTCGGGCGGATACTCGAATGTGCAGGACATTACGACGTTTGCGGCGTCGACTCTACAGGGTGATTTTCGAATCACGGAGAAGTGGCGGCGGACGCATACGTTTATTTACGACTTCCTGTATCGCCGCGTAAAGGTTGACCCGAACAGCCTGCAGGTGTCGGCAGATTTGATTCCGTTGCTGTCGCAGCCAGTTCGCGTAGGTGGGCCGGGAGTCACGTGGTTTCACGATACGCGGTCGCCGGGGCCGCTGGACGCAGTGAAGGGAGAGTACTCGACGATACAGGGGTTTGTGGCGTCGTCGAAGTTTGGGTCGCAGACGGACTTCTGGAAGCTGGATGGAACGAACTCGACGTACTACCAGTTTGGCAAGCTGAAGTACGTGCTTGCACGTTCGACAAGGATTGGGTATGAGCGGGCGTCGGGGATAAATCCGAACGCGGGAAGCGATGCGTGCGTGGGAGTACTGCTGACGACGAATCCGAGCTGCAATTCGATTCCGTTGCCGGAGCGGTTGTATGCCGGCGGCGCGAACTCCCATCGAGGGTTTCCGATCAATGGGGCGGGGCCAAGGGATTTGCAGACTGGCTTTCCGGTGGGTGGGTCGGCAGCATTTGTGAATTCGCTTGAGTTGCGTTTGCCGGCGCAGACGTTGCCACTGGTGGGCAATAGCGTGAACTTCGTGATCTTTCACGATATGGGCAACGTGTTTCAAGAAGCGAATGAGATGTTTCCGAGCTTTACGCGATTCCATCAGCCGAACAAGGAGACTTGCGCGAATGTGTCGGGAAGCATTGGGACATGCGACTTCAATTATTTTTCACATGCGGTGGGTTTGGGGGCGCGCTACAAGACGCCGGTTGGACCGGTGCGTGTGGACTTCAGCTATAACCTAAATCCACCGGTGTATCCGGTTATTTATGACTTCAACAATAACCCTCCGCATGAGGGCCAGGCTTCGCACTTCAACTTTTTCTTCAGCATTGGAGAGAGCTTCTAGATGCGTTGGATGACGCAAAATACGATGGAGCGGTTGTTGCTGGTGGCGCTTGTGATGACACCTGTGTGGATGAGTGTGCCGGTCCGGGCTTCATTGCGAGCGACCTCCGGGCAGACCGTGACATCGCAGACTGGGGCCACGAGTTCGACGCCAAATGCTGCGAGCGGTTCGGCCGGGCAGCAGGGAGTGGTGCTGGATCGCGTGGTTGCGGTGGTGAACGACGATGTGATTCTAGAGAGTGATGTCGATGAGGAGCGGCGGTTTGAGGAGATTCAGCCTTACCGCCGGGTTACGGGAGATAACACCAGGGAGAGAGTTCTTGAGCGACTGGTGGACCGGGCGTTGATTTTGCAGCAGGCAGCACTGGAGCCGGAAGATAAGATCTCTGATAAAGACCTCGACGAGCAGTTAACGACGTTGCGAAAGGATATTCCCGATTGCAAGCTGCAGTATCACTGCGAAACCGACGACGGGTGGAAGAAGTTCCTGAGCGCTCACGGTTTTACAGAGGAGGAGTTTCGGGAGCGGTGGCGGCTGCGGATGGAGCTGCTGAAGTTTATCGAAGTGCGCTTTCGGAATGGGATCAAGGTTTCGGATGCGGAGATCAAGGAATTTTATGAGAAGAGGATGCTGCCGGAGTATGCGAAACGGAATGTGACCCCGCCGGAGCTGGATACGATCCGAAAGAGGATCGAAGAGGTGGAGTTGCAGCAGCAGGTGGGCGCTCTGCTGGTGGATTGGTTGAAGTCGCTGCGGGCGCAGGGCAGCGTGAAGATTATGACTCCAGGTGAGGTGGCGCCATGAGCGATCTGGAGAAAAAATTTGAAGAAAAGAAGGAGGAGCTTGAGGCGGCTGTTGCCGGCGAGATTACGAAGGTGAAGCGATCGCTGGCGAAGCGGATGTTGCTCTGGATTGGTTGGACGGTGGCGGCGCTGCTGGTGGTGGTGCTGGTGTTGTTTGGGTTGTTTGCCTGGTACTCGAAGACGGACGATTTCAATCGGCGAGTTGGGAAAGAGGTCGTCAAAGTTCTCGAGGACGCCACGGGTGGAAGGGTCGAGCTGGGAAAGGTCAGCTTCGATCTGTGGCATCTTGCGGTCGAGGCCGATGGGCTGGTGATTCATGGGTTGGAGGGTCCGGGTGAGGCTCCTTATCTTGCGGCGGACAAGATTCTGCTTCGAGTGCAGATCTTCGACTTCTTCACGCATGTAGCGGGGAGTGGGATTTCGTCGCATGTGCAATTGAACTATCTCGGCGTGGAGCATCCGCAGTTTCATTTGATCGTGGATAAGGATGGAAAGACGAACCAGCCAGTGCCAAAGCATCCGAACACGAGTAAGAAGCCGGTCATGGACACTCTCCTGGATCTGAAGGCGGATGAGGTGACGCTGTCGAATGGATTGGTGCTACTGAATAACCGGGCCATTCCGTTCAATCTTGCAGCTCGGGATCTGAGTGCGGAGGTGCACTACATCGCTTCGACGGATCGCTACGGCGCGACGGTGGATTTGAAGGATCTGCGGACGAAGATGGGTAAGCAGGTGGAGGCGCAGTCAGCGTTGAGCGTAGCGGTGGAGTTGGGAAGAGATGCGATTGAGTTGCAGCGACTGGATTTCACGACCGGTAAGAGTTCGAAGCTGGATGCTACTGGGAGTTTCAAACACTTTGCCAACCCGGAGTGGCAGGCGAAGGTGAAGGGCACGATCGAAGTGAAGCAGATTTCTGTGCTCGCGGATGTGGATGGTTTGAATGCGGGCACGATCGATCTGGATTTGAACGGGCATAACTGTGCGACCTCGCCTTCGGTTGCGCAGAAACATCCTCCTTTTTGGGAGCGAAGCCATCCGAAGGAGACGCGAGTTCCGCCGCGGCCATTGCCGCCTGACCCGGATTGCGTGGCGGGGTATCTGCTGGCGGGAACGGCAAAGGTCCATAAGGCTGCCTACAAGGATCAAAATGTGCGATTGCACGATATCGATGGCGGCGGGACACTGCACGTTACGCCAACCGAGTTGCTGCTGACGGCACTTACGGGATATCTGCCCGGCGGTGGAAGTGCGGCGGGTGAATTGCGGATTGCGAACTGGTTGGGCGAGGTGCCGCCGCAGGATGTTGCGGTCAGCTCCTCGACGACGAAGGCCGCCGTGACGACAGCGAATACGACAGCCAAGACGATAGGGGCAAAGGAGCCGATCACTGAGCCGGTGAAAGTACCTCCGGTGCAGGCTGCGCATGCTTACTTGAATGCAACGGTGAACAAGATTCCGCTGAGAACGATCATGGATGTGACGGCGCCTGTGAACTATGGCGATCTGGGATTCGACACGGCTGTGAGCGGACCGGTGAAGGTGGAATGGGGTGGGCCGGCGAAGAACATCGACGAGACGGTGGAGGTGGATGGGAATTTGACGTTTGCGCCGACGGGGGTGAAACGGCGGGGAGCGTTGAATGATGTGCCCGTGACGGGGCTGGCGCTTGCGCATTACTCAGGGAAGAATGAGACGGTACGGATTCAACGGATCACGCTGCAGATGCCAGAGACGAACTTTGAGGCGTCGGGAATATTGGGGGTGAATGAGGGTGACCCGCTGACTGATCTGCGAGTAGATATGACGGTGCGGGATCTGTCGGAGTACAACCAGTTGCTGACTACGCTGGACCTGGAGGGAAATGGAAAGCGGGGTACGGCGGCGATTCCGGTACTGCTGCATGGCGCGATGCAGTTCAATGGAACGGCGCAAGGGAAGATTGCGAATCTGGATGTGAAGGGGCATCTACAGGCGACGAACGCGGAGTTCGCCTTGGGAACGACGGATGTGCTGATTGATTCGGTGGTGACGGATGCAGAGTACTCGCCGAACAGTGGAGTGATCGTGGCGAGTTCGACGATCAAGCGTGGGACTGCAGTGTTGAATCTGGAGGGTAAGATCGCGCCACGTAAGGTTGTGTCGCCGCGCGGGGTTGCGACCTATCTGTGGGATGACGGGATGTCTTTGGATGCGAAGGCGCAGCTGGCGAATGCGCAGGTTGTCGACGTTTTGCAGATCGCGGGGCAGCAGGAGAAGGTACCGCTGACGGGATTGGTTGCGTTGAATGGCCATGCAGTGGGAACGCTGAGGAGTTTGAGTGGGGAGGGCCACCTCTCGTTGATGAATGGTGTCTCTTATGGAGAGCCCTATGAGTCGGCTGTGGCGGATGTGTCGGTGCAGGGGAGAGATCTGGAAGCCAAGAATGTGGTCTTGCGGCTGCATGGTATGCAGATTGCAGGTGATGGCGGATACGACATGGGCACGGATCGTCTGCATGGGCATGTGGAGGGGCACGATATTTTGCTGTCGAAGTTCGAGACGGTGAAGAAGACCGAGAGCGAGGTGGACGGTACGGTGAACCTGGTTGCAGATGCGAATGGAACCCTGACGCAGCCCGGGTTGAAGGCGAATGTAACGCTGCGTGGCGTGACTTATCGGGGACAGGGGATTGGCGAGGCCGCGGTGGAGGCGCATAGCCAGGGAGACATCGTGTACTTCACGGCGAATTCGACCCTGGTGGGGGCGAAACTGGAAGCTTTGGGGCAGACGCGACTGGATGGTGATTACCACATGCAGGCGAAGATGACGCTGTCGGGACTGGATATCGGAAGGCCGTTGGCGATGTTTGGACCGGGGACGATGAAGGCGCAATCCTTGATCAATGGAACAGCTACAGTGAGTGGGCCGTTGAAGACACCGAAGGCGCTAAGTGGGGAAGCAGAGTTCAGCCAGGTGGATGTAAAGCTGCAGGGAATAGAGCTGAAGGCGGCTGAGCCGCTGCGCGTGGGGCTGCGCGATGGTTTGGCGACCCTCGATCAGGTTCATATTACCGGGCAGGATACGGATATGCGGGCGAAGGGGACGGGGCAGCTGTTTGGGTCGACGGATCCGAAGGGGGGCAAGTTGGATGTGAGCGCGACCGGAAATGTGAGCATGACGCTGCTTCACACCTTCGATTCGGACATTATTTCGACTGGCAAGGTGGAGTTCACCGTGAGTGCCGGCGGGTACGTGATGAATCCGCAACTGGGGGGGAAGGTGCAGTTCGACAACGTGAATGTTGCGGTCGATGGTGTACCGAATGGGTTGAGTAATATGAACGGCACACTGGTGTTCAACGACGACCGGCTGCAGGTACAGAGCCTGACCGCGACGACCGGCGGGGGCACGCTGAAACTCGGTGGATTCATTCGCTACAAGAAGGGTTTGTACGCTGATCTTTCGGCGACGGGCGATGTCGTTCGGGTGCGGTTGTATGGGTTGAGCGCGACGGCGAACGCGAATCTGAAGCTGCAGGGCGCGCCGGATAGCGCGTTGTTGAGTGGAACGATTTTGATTACACGGTTTGGCGTGGGAGCGGACGTGGATTTTGCGGCGTTCGGTTCCGCGGGTGGTGTGGCTCCGCCGCCTGATCCGAACACGCCGGCAAACAAGATTCGGCTCGACGTGCATGTGACGAGTGCGCCGCAGCTGGACTTTCAGAATTCATACGCCAAACTGGCCGGGATCGTGGATCTGCAGATTCGCGGAACAGCAGCGGTGCCTTCTGTGCTGGGGCGTATTGAGATCAATGAAGGGAGTGCGACGTTTGCGGGCACGAAGTATCAGCTACAGCGCGGAGAGATCTATTTTACGAACCCGGTACGGATCGATCCGATTATTGATCTGGACGCGACGGCTCAGGTGGAAAACTACGATATTACGATCGGGCTGCATGGGACGGCGACGAACCTGAAGCCAACGTATCGGTCGGAGCCACCGCTGAGCGAGTCGGATGTATTTGCGTTGTTGGCGTTGGGCAGGACGCAGGAGGAGGCTCAGCTTTATCAGGAGCGGCAGGCTCAGCAGGGGACCGATCCGACGACGAGTGCGCTGCTGGGTGGTGCGTTGAACGCTACGGTGAGCAATCGCGTAGAGAAACTGTTCGGTGTGGGTAGCGTGAAGATCGATCCGGCGTTTGTGGGAACGCTGGGCGGGTCGTCAGCGAGGATTACTGTGCAGCAGCAGCTGTCGCGGCAGATTACCGCTACGTTTGCGACCAATGTAAATACTTCGGCGCAGCAGTTGATTCAGGTGCAGTATGACCTGAATCACGACAACTCGATTGTCGTGGGGCGTGATGAATCAGGCGTATTCAGTATTGTTTACAAGCTGCGGAAAAGGTATCGTTAGCGCGCTGAGCGGATGCTGCATCGTATGTGTGTACCGATAAGGCTTCACGTCGTTATCGCGGCGCTAAGAGTTCCGGAGGAGGGTATGAAGAGCGTGAAGAATTTTGCATGCGTCTGTGCGCTGGGATTTGCCGGTCTGGCTATGCTGGGCGGGTCATCGATTGGCGTGGCGCAAAGCGCGGCCAGTAGTGTTAGCACAGGGCCGAACGATGCGCAGATTCAGGCGGATGTAACGAAGTCGCTGGATAGCAAGCGGTTCAAAGATGTGAAGAGTTCAGTGCAGAACGGCGTCGTGACGTTGACGGGAACGGTGGAGCTTTACAGCGCAAAGATGGATGCGGACGATCGCGCACACCATCGCAAGAATGTGAAGGGTGTCGAAAACCTGATTGAGGTTGCGGGGCCAGAGGTTGACGATGTAACTCTGCGGAATAAGTTGGCGGAGAAGCTCGCGTATGACCGGGTGGGATATAACACGACGGCGTTCAATGCGCTTACGATCGGGGTCGACAAGGGCGTTGTGACACTGGGCGGTATTGCGTATGGGCCTACGGATAAGGATTCTGCGCTTAGCCTGGTCGAGAACTATCCGGGGGTGAAGGACGTGATCGACAACGTGGAGGTGGCACCTGTGTCGCCGATGGATGATCGGATTCGATTGGCAGAGGCACGGGCGATTTATGGTTTTCCGCAGTTGAACAAATATGCTATCGATCCGGCGAAGCCGATTCGGATTACGGTGGTGAATGGGAATGTGACTCTGTCGGGAGTGGTGGATAGCCAATCGGATAAGGATGTGGCGAATATACGGGCGAATGGCGTCCCTGGTGTGTTCAAGGTGGTGAACAATCTGGAAGTGGTTGGTGGTGAGGCGGAGAAATCGGACAAATAGATCGGTTTACCGGCGTTTGCGCCTCGTCGATTAGGTGGGTGTGGCATGACTCTTTTACGATGGAGAGATGGCATCGTTGTGGAAGAGTACGGTTGTAACGCTTGAGATGATCAAGTGGGAGCATTCGGTGTTTGCGCTGCCGTTTGCGCTGACAGGAGCAATACTGGCAGCGGGTGGCTGGCCGACACTGCGAGTCCTGGGCTGGATTATTGTTTGCATGGTGGCTGCCAGGTCTGCGGCGATGGCGTTCAATCGGCTGGCGGATGCGCAGCTGGATTCGGCCAATCCGCGTACAGCGATGAGGGCTTTGCCTGCGGGCACATTGAGCAATGGGTTCGTTGCGGGATTTGTGGTGGTGTCGATTGCGCTCTTCGTACTGGGTGCTGCGATGCTGAACCGGTTGACCTTGGAACTTGCTCCTGTTGCGCTGCTGGTGGTGCTGGTCTACAGCTACATGAAGCGTGTTACTCGGTGGTCACACCTTGTGTTGGGATTGGCGCTGGGAATCGCGCCTTCGGCAGCTTGGATCGCGGTGAGGGGATCGCTGGACATAAGAATCATCGTGTTGACGGCTGCAGTGTTGCTGTGGGTCGGGGGATTTGATGTGCTCTACGCATGTCAGGATTTCGAGCATGATCGTAGCGTTGGATTGAACAGTGTGCCTCAGGCGTTTGGCATTACGGCCGCGTTCTGGATTGCGCGCTTGATGCACGTGGGGATGCTGCTGATGCTCTGCTGGCTGATGGAATTGTTCGGGTTGGGACGGATCGCGATGTTTGGCGTGGCGCTCGTTACGGGGCTGCTGTTGTATGAGCACTCGATTATTTCGCCGAAGGACCTGCGCCGAATGAATGCGGCTTTCTTTACGCTGAACGGCGTGATTTCGGTAGTGTTCTTTGTGTTTGTCGCGGCAGATGTCCTAATGCGCAAATAGAAGGCCCGCATGTCGCGGGCCTTTTGGGGAGAGCATTTCGACTTTGCTTAGCTGCGATGTTCGCGTTTGAAGTTGTCTAATTTTTCATTGACGCTATCTTTGACGTGCTGGGCCGTCGCCGCTATTTTTTCGCGTGTGTTGTGAGCGGTATCCTCAGCGCGTTCTTTGTAGTCTTCGGTTCCAACGTCGGTGTGAGCGCGGGCGTCATCGCTTGCTACCGCAGCAGCATCTTTGGCATTGCCCCATGTTTCCTTGGCGGCACCTTTCACCTGATCTGCTACGCCGGAGTTGGCGAGTTTTTGATTACCTACTGCTTCGCCTACGCTCTGCTTGATTTTGCCTGCTACCTGGTCGAACTTACCTTCTACTTTTTCTGTGTTCATGGTTTACTCCTTACGCTTGTGGTGAGAGGGAGGGCTGTTCACCTACGGCCGTGGTTAGAGGGCTCGTCTTCCTGACATCAAGTTGAAGATGAGAACGATGATGGCAAGGACCAGAAGGATGTGAATCCAACCGCCGAGGGTATAGCTGCTCACAAGCCCGACGACCCAGAGAATGAAAAGAATGATGGTGATAGTCCAAAGCATGTCGTTCTCCTAGACGATTGCCGGATTTACTTCCCGGTTCGCCGTGATGGCATTCAAGAATTCAGATCCTTCTTGTGGTAAGTTGCCGGGTTCGTCGAGGGGGTTGCCAAAGGGAATAAAATATGGATCGAGCACATACGGATACGCGAGGTGGTTGGATTGAAGGTGGCGATTCAGGGGGAGTTGGGCTCGAATAGCCACATGGCGACCGTCGAGATGCTGGGCAACCTTGGGCATTTAGAGATCATCGCGTGCACCCTATCGGTTCAGGTGCTGGCGAAGGTGGCCGCGGGGGAGGTCGATGCGGCGGTGCTGCCGATCGAAAACAGTTTGCATGGGTCGGTTGCCGAACACTACGATCTGCTACTGGATTCGCCGGTGCAGATTGTAAGAGAGAGCTTACTGCGGATTCGGCACAATGTGATTGCAATGCCCGGCGTGAAGTCGGAGGACGTGAGAAGGGTGATGTCACATCCGGTCGCGTTGTCGCAGTGCCGGCGATTTTTGGCTTCGCATCCTGAGTTGGAGGTAATTCCCTTTTATGACACTGCGGGAAGTGTGAAGCACGTTATGGAGGCGGGTCTGCGTGATGTGGCGGGAATCGCTCCGATGCTGGCGGCAACGGAGTACGGCGCCGAAGTGGTCGTAGCTGGCGTCGAGGATCACGCCGAGAACTACACCAGGTTTTATCTGGTGCGGGCTGACGGCGCGACTTTGGACGAAGCCGGCATAATGGCCGAGAACAAGATGAGTTTGGCGTTCGCCATTGAAAATCGTCCGGGAACGCTGGTGACTGCTTTGCAGCGACTGGCGGAGGCCGGGGTGGACCTGACGAAGATTGAGTCCAGGCCGGTGCCGGGGAGCCCGTGGGAGTACGTTTTCTACGTCGACGTGCGGTTTGATTCGACGGCGAAGGCCGAAGCCGCTTTGGGTGCGCTGCGCGAGCACTCCCGAATGGTGAAGGTACTGGGGCGGTACCGGGCGGCCTAGAAGGGGCAGGAGCCAGCTGGTTCAGACTTGGTGAATCTTGGGCTTTGGCCGATAGTGGCGCGACGGCAGGTGGAAGCGTAGCATCCCCATTACCGTGAGTTGATGGTGAACGATGTACGGCGACGGTCTCCTATTTCAGCTCCCGTTGCTCGCCGGTTAGGCCGATATTGGCAGGACTAGGACAGGCCCTTTTGTTTTATTTGGGGATGAGACCGGAGAAGTCTCTCTAAATCCAGTTAACCACAGATGGGAATAGGGTTATGGCCGATGACGGAATGTGACGAGACACGATCTCCGGAGTGAGGGCGATACTTTGCGACCAGATGAAGACCTGCTGCATCGAATAGTGGATAATCTGATAGAGGTACACTCAATGCCAAGCGACTTTGTAAGTGTGATTCAACCTACGGCGACGAAAAGCGGTGAAGGGGCAGGCGCGGAAGCGGTCGGAAAACGTCCTGTTCCGGTGTTGCCAGTACGGGATACCGTTTTATTTCCCCATGCGGTTCTGCCTCTGACGGTAGGACGCGATAGCTCGATCCAGCTGATTCAGTCGCTGGGCGAGGAGAAGACCATTTTGGTGGTGGCGCAGCGGGACGCGCGGCAGGATTCTCCAGTGGCTGCGGATCTGTTCGCTACCGGTACACGGGCGACGGTTCATAAGGTTGTCAAGATGCCGAACCAGAGCCTGTTTGTGTTTACTGAAGGCAATGAGCGGGTCCATCTTGGCGAATTTGTGCAACTTACGCCGTTTATGACCGCAGAGTATGAGTCGATTGTCGATGTAGAGCCGCAGCAGACGCCCGAGGCGGAAGCTCTGCAACGGAATGTGGTGAGCCAGTTTCAGCAGATTGTGACATCGTCTCCCACTTTGAGCGACGATCTGCAGACGATCGCAATCAACATCGATGAGCCTGGACGGCTCGCGGACTTTATTGCTTCGTCGCTGCCGTTTTTGACGACGACTGACAAGCAGGAGCTGCTTGAGACGCCGGATGTGTCGGCTCGTCTGGAGCGCATTAATAAGCATCTCGCGAAGGAACTGGAGGTGCAGCAGCTGCGCAATAAGATTCAGACCGAGGTTCAGGATTCGGTGCAGTCTTCGCAGCGGGACTATTATCTGCGCGAGCAGTTGAAAGCGATTCAGAAGGAATTGGGCGATGTGGATGACACGCAGAAGGACATCGCTGAGTTGAAGGAGAAGATCGAGACGGCGGGAATGCCGGAGGACGTGAAGAAGGACGCTCTGAAAGAGCTTGGGCGTCTGAGCCGGATGAATCCTGCTGCTGCGGATTACTCGCTCACGCGTAATTATGTGGAGTGGCTGGCGGTGCTGCCGTGGTCGAAGACCTCTTCGGGCGAGGTGGACATTCTGAAGGCGAAGGCGATTCTCGATGAGGATCACTACGGCCTGAAGAAAGTGAAGGATCGTATTCTCGACTACCTTTCTGTGCGGCGCTTGAAGCCGGATATGAAGGGGCCGATTCTGTGCTTCGTTGGGCCTCCGGGCGTGGGTAAGACGTCGCTGGGGCGGTCGATTGCGAAGGCGCTGGATCGGAAGTTTTCGCGTATTTCGCTGGGCGGCATGCATGATGAGGCGGAGATTCGCGGGCACAGGAGAACGTACATCGGCGCGCTGCCAGGGCAGATCATTCAGCATCTGAAGCGGGTCGAGGTGAAGGATCCCGTGTTCATGCTGGATGAGATCGACAAGCTGGGACGCGACTTCAGGGGAGATCCTGCGAGTGCGTTGCTTGAGACGCTGGATCCGGAGCAGAACAATACGTTCCGGGATAACTATCTCGATCAGCCATTCGACCTGAGCAAGGTGTTGTTCATCTGCACGGCGAACCAGCTGGATACGATTCCGGGGCCGCTGCTGGACCGTATGGAGATTATTGAGCTGACCGGTTATACGGAAGAGGAGAAGGTGAATATCGCCATCAAATACCTTATTCCGCGGCAGATTAAAGAGAACGGCATTACGGAAGAGCAGATCGAATTTCCGAAGGACAGCGTTCATCTGATCGCGCGGCACTACACGCGTGAGGCTGGTGTTCGTAAGCTCGAACAGCAGATCGGAACGGTGTGCCGCAAGGTTGCGCGCAAGATCGCGGAGGGTCAGACGGAGAAGGTTGTGATTACCCCGGAGGTTGTTCACGAGTTTCTTGGTGGTATTAAAGTACGCGTGGATACGGAGATTGCAGAACGCACCAAACGGGCTGGCGTTGCGGTTGGACTGGCGTGGACACCGGCGGGCGGCGATGTTTTGTTTATCGAAGCGAACCGGATGAAGGGCAAAGGCGGCTTCACGATCACTGGTCAGATTGGTGATGTGATGAAGGAGAGCATGCAGGCCGCGTTGACCTGGGTGCGCTCGAATGCCGCGTCGTTAGGGCTCGATGAAGACTTTACGAAGGACACCGACCTGCACATTCACGTGCCTGCCGGTGCGATTCCGAAGGATGGTCCTTCGGCTGGCGTGACGATGGCGACTGCGCTGGTGAGTTTGTTGACGGACACTCCGGTGCATCCGCTGACGGCGATGACGGGCGAAATTACGCTGAGCGGCAATGTGCTGCCGGTTGGCGGAATCAAGGAGAAGTTTCTCGCTGCAAAGCGCGCCGGTGTGCGGGATGTGATTCTGCCGACGGACTGCAAACAGCAGGTGGATGAGGACTTAACGCCGGATCAGATTGAGGGCGTGACGCTTCATTACGCAACTCGTATTGAGGACGTGCTGGCGGTAGCGTTGCCGAAGACGCAGGTCGAGAAGGTCCGGGATGAAGTGGTTCGCGAAGAGGTTATTCACGCTTCCGTGTAATTCGGATTGAGAAAAAATGGGCGGTTCGGCGGTTGCCGGACCGCTCTTTTTTTGTTTTGGTGCAAGTTTTTTTGTTTTGTGGTGGAGTGGCGTTTTTGCAGGGGTTTTGCGCCGAATGCGTGTTTTGGTGTGGTGTTTTTGTGGTGGTGTTGTGGTGATTTGCGTGGCTGATGTGGTGTTTTTGCAGTGGATGTTTTTGGCGTCTAAAAATGTGACACGTTGATGAACTTTATTTTTCGGTGGTGAAGGGATGATGACGATTGGACACTCGACGCTGGAGCTGGAGGCGTTTCTGCGGGCACTGCGGGAGAACGGGTGTCACACGTTGGTGGATGTGAGGAGGTATCCGGGGTCGAAGAGGTATCCGCAGTTTGGGCAGGAGAGGTTGTTTGCTTCGCTGGAGGAGGTTGGGATTCGCGGGGTTTGGCGGGTGGGGCTGGGTGGGAAGAGAGCAGCGCGGAAGGACAGCGTGAATACGGGGTGGCGGAATGAGAGCTTTCGGGGATATGCGGACTATATGCAGACGCCGGAGTTTGTTGCGGAGATCGATTGGTTGATGGGGCTGCCGGAGTTAGATCAGACGGTGGTGATGTGTGCGGAGGCTGTGCCCTGGAGGTGCCATCGGTCGTTGATTGGCGATGCCGTGCTGGCTCGCGGGGGCCCGGTGGAGGACATCTTCGTGACGATGGAGGGTGGGAGTTCGCGGAGGCCGCACGGGATAACGGAGTTCGCGCGGGTGGAGGGCGAAAGGGTTTGGTATCCGGGCGTTCAGGAGGGAAGACTGTTCGATTGAGTTTTGGACCTTGTGCCGGTGGGTGCGAAAAGGGGCTCAGTTTCCACGGTCCGAGATGCCAACCTATCGTCCGAAGGATGAGAAGGGCGTTTCAAAGGACTAATCCTGGAGGGGCGCTTAAGCAGTTTTCGATGAGTGCATTGGCCTTCCATGAGAAGGCCGGTCCGTGTCAAGGGCATGTAGTTGGGCAAGTCATACTATTTTCGCCTTTCGCGAATCTGGTCCT
>NZ_JACHEB010000006.1 GCF_014201335.1 Tunturiibacter gelidiferens | reverse complement strand
CTTCTGAGAGAACTTCTTCTTAAGCAGCACCTTGCCGTTATCGCCAAGCGCCACCACGTGAAAGCTCGTCTTGCCAAGATCTATCCCTACCGAGCCAATCTGCATATCGATGATCCTCCTTATACCTGCCTACAAGATCACCCAGTCCAAACCAGGTGATCAAGCGGCGGACCATCTCAGTAACCCCGTTTTCAAGGAACTACGGGACGCCACTTGTCTGGCCATCGGGCACACGGCCAACTGACGAAGAGCGCGTTTATCGATACCCAATTCTGCGCCACTATTCTCAAAATTATTTTGCTGCTGCGTACAAAATGGCTGTGAATCGCCGAACTAGAAATTAACTTGACAATGTAGTCATGCCGAACAAAAATTCTCCCCGTCCTTCCCAGGCGCTAGTCAAACGTTTTCCTAGGACTCATTGAAGCCCGCATGAAATAAATCACAACCTCGGCCCCGCGTGTCTTCGACCGATAAGGTGCGACGGGCGGAGTCTCCCCTTGTCAACGTGTACGTTAACCCACAGCCTGCAAAAATGAGGATTTTCGCAATGAGCGCTTTACTGAAGAGAATTGCCTGCGCAAGCGTTACGGTCATCACTCTCCTCGGCGGAATTCGTACTGTCACCGCCCAGGTAAACAACTCGATTTTTGGACCCAATGTCTGGATAATCGACCCGACAATGCCAATCAGTGACGTCAATACCGCACTGAACTCAAAAGCAATTTCTGGAACGTCACAGTTCGGCACTGCTCGTGCCGCAGTCTTCTTTATGCCGGGATCGTACGACGTCACTGCCAAGATCGGCTTCAATGAGGCTGTTTATGGACTTGGCACTAGCCCCCGCGACGTCACCATCAACGGCTACATCACACCAAATTACAGCGGCCCTGTCTCCACCAGCATGACCACAGTGTTTTGGCGCTCGATGGCGAATCTAACTTTCAATCCTGGCCACAACGACTCGCAGAACAATCCCCCAAATACGCTTCAATGGGGTGTTTCCCAAGGGACATCTCTGCGACGGTTGCAGATAAATGGCAACCTGCAGATGGACGGTTCAGCTCTCCTACCTGGCGGGACGATTTGCGGATGGGCCAGCGGCGGATTCGTTGCCGACATCGTCGTCACGGGCTATATGGACCCCTGCGCTCAACAACAGTGGTACACGCGCAACAGCGAACTCGGCAGTTGGGACGATGTACTGAATGTGTGGAACCAGGGCCATATCGATAACATGGTCTTCTCCGGCGTTGTAGGGGCGCCGCCACCGACCTTCGCCCTCGCCGACCCCCGTACAGTCCCAGACAACACCGTTCTGGACAGAACTCCGAAATCCCGCGAAATACCTTTCATCTACGTCGACCGCAGCAAAAATTTCAATGTCTTTGTTCCTGCAGTAAGGAACAATTCAAGGGGTACAACGTGGAGCGGGGGAGGCCTAGGATACGGCTATTCTTTACCGATCAGTGCGTTCTTCATCGCCACTCCCACAAGCACATTGGCTGAAATCAATCAGGCCTTGGCTTGGGGCAAGAATCTCATCTTGACTCCCGGAATCTACACTTATTCCGGCTCCATCAATGTGACGAGACCGAATACGGTCGTATTGGGCATCGGATATGCGGACCTCGTCTCACAGGCGGGGACACCCGTTATCACCATTGCCGATGTGGACGGAGTTCAAGTTGGCGGCCTACTGATCGACGCGACGACGGCCAATGCTGATGTCCTGTTGCAGGTAGGTAGACCGAGTGGCCGCAGGGTTAGCCATGCATGGAACCCGACAACCCTATCCGACATTTTTGTTCGTGTTGGCGGGTATGTTAAGGGAACTGCAACCACTAGCGTAGAGGTCGATAGCAACGACGTCATTCTCGACAATCTGTGGCTATGGCGCGCCGATCACGGTGCCGGAGCTGGATGGACTAGTAACGTAGCAGCGCATGGCTTGGTTGTGAATGGAGACAATGTCCTCGCAAGCGGCCTGGCCGTCGAGCACTATCAGCAGAACCAGGTTGTGTGGAATGGGAACGGCGGCGAGACCATCTTCTTTCAAGATGAAGCGCCGTATGATGTTCCGAGTCAGGACGCATGGATGAATGGAAGCGCCAGAGGCTTTTCGCCCTATTCGGTTTCCCAGGGCGTGAAGACTCACAAGGCTTATGGTCTGGGTATTTATTCCAACTTCACATCGGCACCTGTCATTTTGGATAGTGCGATTACTGTGCCCATCACTCGCGGAGTTACAGTGAACAATGCGCTGACCTACAACCTGAGCTCGTTGGCAGGCTCTGGAATAGCGCATGTGGTCAATGACCAAGGCGCCTCCGTCGGACCCGGTGGCAACAATACGGCCTACCTTCCGTTCTATGGCATTACTCCTATTACGGTGAGAGCAAACAATGCCGCGAGGGCGTTCGGAGCAGAAAATCCTCCTTTCTCCGTGAGCTACAGCGGGTTTGTTAATGGAGACACAGCAGCGGTACTGGGTGGAGCTCCGGCTCTATCTACGACCGCTAAGACGTACAGCCTGCCCGGCCTCTACCCGATTAGGGTCGGTCAAGGAACGCTGTCGGTGACAAGTAACTTTCCCTACGTTTTCAATTTTGTCAGCGGCACGCTCTTAGTCCGACTACGGTGACCACATCGGCCAGGATGACCGGCTCGGCATCCGTTGGCTACACCGCAACTGTCACCATATCCAACAGCTGACTGTAACTGTGGCTCGTTTACTTTACGTTGTGCCAAGCGGGGCCTCTGCATCAGCAGATGGCCCCGTTTTTTGTCGCAGGCTTGGACGCTACTGCGTTGCAGATAATTCCTGTGTTGGCTGCCAGGATTCTTGGCTTGCTTACGTTCACTATCGGAATCATCTGCAAAATACCTATTTACAAAATAGGTATTTTGATCCTAAAATTCCCAGCATGGCGAAAAATCCAGAACATCGCGACCTTTTCCCCGGCGCACTGGAGGTCATGATTCTGCAATCGCTGCGGCTGAAGCCAATGCATGGCTATGCGCTGGTGAAGCACATCAAGCAGGTTTCCGACGACCTGCTCCAGGTGGAAGAGGGCTCGCTCTATCCGGCACTGCAACGAATGCTGAAGGAAGGCTGGCTGGAATCTGAGACTGGAACCTCGTCCAAGGGTAGACCAACACGGATTTATCGGCTCACTGCGGCAGGTATTCGTCATCTCGAAAGCGAAGTTGTCAGTTTCGAGAGGATGTTTGCAGGATTTACCCGTGTGCTTGCCGCAGCGAAAACATAGGAGGACTTGAATGTCACGGTTCAGCCGCTTCTTCTTCAGAAATCGCCGGTATGACGACATCTCTGTCTCCATTCAGGAGCACATCGCTGAGCGGATCGATGAACTGATGGAAGAGGGTATGGCACGCGATGAAGCCGAACGAACCGCGCGTCGCGACTTCGGCAATGTGACACTCCTCCGTGAGCGGAGCCGTGAAGTGTGGCAGTGGCAGAGACTCGAATCGCTGCTCATGGATTTGAAGCATGTGTGCCGCCGACTAGTACGGTCACCGGGATTTGCCATTACGGTGGTGCTGACGCTTGCTATTGGCATCGGGGCGAATACAGCTGTGTTCAGTGTGCTCAACAGCGTGTTGTTGCGACCGCTGCCGTACTCTGAGCCGGAGCAACTGGTTGCGATGCGTCTGAACGCACCCGGCGCGCCGGGGCTGACCGACTTCCGGGATGAACTGCGCATGTCGCCCTCGATGTATCTCACCTTTGCCGCGCATAATCGATCCTTCCAATCGATGGGCGTGTGGTTGCCTGGAACTGCAAGCATCACGGGAATCGCAAAGCCGGAGCAGGTCAATACAGCGGTGATTACGGACGGCGTTCTCCAGACGCTTGACGTGCCTGCCACCGCCGGGCAATGGCTTACCGCAGCAGACCAAGACCCACACGGAGCGCAGCGCGTCATGCTCGGTTATGGATACTGGCAGCGGCGCTTCGGCGGCGATCCGGGTGTGGTGGGTCGCACCATTAGTGTTGACTCCCAGTCGCGCGTGATCGCCGGTGTGATGCCGCGCGGGTTCAAGGTGGTCGGTTACGACTTCGATCTGCTGGTGCCTGTGGCCTTCGATCCGGTCAAGCAGTCACTGGCCGTTTTTGCGTACCACGGCATCGGGCGGCTTCGCCCGGGCGTTACAATTTCGCAGGCTGACGCCGATGTGGCGCGTCTGCTGAACGTCTGGATGGACTCGTGGACGAACGGTCCGGGCACCGATTCGCACTGGTATCTGAAATGGAAGATCACCCCGGCGTTTCTGCCTTTGAAGGAGCAAGTGGTCGGCAGTGTCGGTAACGTGCTGTGGGTCGTCATGGCGACGATCGGAATCGTAATGCTGATCGCGTGCACCAACGTGGCCAACCTGTTGCTGGTACGTGCCGATGGGCGCCAGCAGGAGCTTGCGGTCCGCTCGGCGCTCGGCGCGGGACGATGGCGGGTTGCGCGTGAGCTTTTGCTGGAGAGCGTAACGCTTGGCCTGCTGGGCGGTGCCGTGGGCGTGGGAGTTGCCTATGCAGGACTGCGCCTGTTGATTGCGATTGGACCGGAAAATCTGCCGCGCCTGAGCGAGATCTCGCTTGACGGCCGGTCGCTTGCATTCACTCTGATGCTGTCAGTGTTCTCCGGATTGTTCTTCGGGTTAATTCCTGTGCTCCGCTACGCTCCCTCGCGGCAAGCCGTACCGCTGATCGGCGCGATGCGAACGGCAAGCGTGAGCCGCGAGCGGCAGCGCGGCCGGAATCTTCTGGTCGTCGCGCAGGTAGCCATGGCCCTGGTACTGCTCATCAGCGCCGTACTGATGATCCGCACATTCAATGTCATGCGCAACGTAGATCCCGGCTTCTCTGATCCTCCCTCGTTGCAGGTGATGCGTATTTCGATTCCGGAGACGCTGGTTCGCGATCCGCAGACCGTCGTGCGGATTCAAAACAGCATTCAGGATAAGCTGGCCGCAATTCCTGGGGTCACCTCCGCAGGCTTCGCCGTTTCCGTTCCCATGAGTGGAGCCGAACCGAACTGGGATGGGATCTACCTCGAAGGAAAGAATTATGAAGGCGAAGAACCTCCCTTGCGTCTGTTCAACTATGTCTCGCCGGGGTATTTCCATACCGCCGGTACAAGATTCGTCGCAGGACAGGATTTTGCGTGGTCCGACATTTACAGCCTGAGACCAGTGGCGATCCTGTCTGAGAGTTTGGCCCGCGAACTTTGGGGATCGTCCAGCGCGGCCATCGGCAAGCGCTTCCGCGAATTTCCCAGCATGCCGTGGCATGAAGTGGTCGGGGTGGTCCAGGATGTACGCGAGAACGGTGTCAATCAGAGCTCGCCCGCCACCGTGTACTGGCCTTCGATGATGGCCAATCTTTATGGTCCTGGACCTCTCGATGCAAGACGCACCGCCTACTTCGCCTTGCGGAGCAGCCGGGCCGGCACGGAGACCTTCATCAACGAGATGCAGCAGGCCGTCTGGTCGGTGAATTCGAATCTGCCGGTTGCGGCAATCAGTACGATGCAGGATATCTACAGCGAATCCATGGCACGTACCTCGTTCACGCTCGTCATGCTGGCAGTCGCCGGAACGATGGCACTTGCTCTAGGCATCCTCGGCATCTACGGAGTGATCTCGTATGCGGTCTCGCAACGCACACGCGAGATCGGTATACGGATGGCGCTCGGCGCAAACAAGAGCGAGCTGCTATGGATGTTCGTTCGCTCAGCGTTGGTGCTTACCGGCATTGGCACCGTTGTTGGCCTTGGCGCTGCAGCCGGCCTGATGCGCCTGATGCGAACGCTATTGTTTGGCATCAGCCCGCTTGATCCGATCACGTTCACAGTCGTACCAGTTGCCCTGGTTGCTGCAGCGGTACTGGCAAGCTATCTGCCGGCGCGGCGCACGGCTGCTGTCAACCCCGTCGATGCGCTTCGAGCCGAATAATTAGGCAGCGGGGAGATAGTAATTCTGAGACTTGCGGCACTCCTAATCGTCCTTACCGCATGTTTTATTGCTTGGGCAGGCGATTGTCCGCCACCGTCACCGATAAACCTGCACAGCGATGAAGCTTTTGATTCGCAGGTTTTCTTTGACAACACGCCTGCTGTCGCGACCCCGTTGCCACTATATGCCGGAGACAAGCTGCTGCATTCTGCGATTGCCGATCAGAATGGCAGGGTTCGCTTGGGCTTTTTGCCGGCAATCTGAACTGACCGAGAAGACTGATGCGTTGCTGTTGGTTGGTTGCCATTCGGCCCGAGTTCAAAATGGTCGCGTGCAGTTGTCTCTTCAAATCGGTGGAGCATCTTCGTTTACCTCATGTAGCATTCAAATTTGGAGCGCTCATCCTCTTTGCTATACAACACTTTAGAAACGTCACATTTCCATTCTGAATTTGAAGAGTAGTCATCGCGAAAGGTGTAATGAACGGAACTTCCAGAAGAATTCGTGTTGGCCTGATCGGCTACGGGTATGCAGGAAAGATCTTTCACGCGCCACTGATCCTCGCGGTTCCGGGGCTTACGTTGACAACGGTGGGCTCAAGTAGGCCTGATGTTGTGCGGAAGGACTCAGCTGGAGTCACAGTTTGCTCTCCCGCAGAGGTGGCGATACATCCCGAGGTCGATCTAGTGGTGGTCGCAAGCCCTAATGACAGCCACTTTTCGCTTGCTTCGGCTGCTCTGCGCGCAGGGAAGGATGTCGTCGTCGACAAGCCGTTCACTGTAACGCTCGCCGAGGCGCGTTCTCTGCTAAAGATCGCGGAGGAGCAGGGAAGAATGATTTCGGTCTTTCACAACCGCCGATGGGAGAGCGAGATTCAAGCTACACGTGCGGTGCTGCAGTCGGGCGCGCTTGGTGTCGTTTCACACTATGAGTGCCACATGGATCGCTACCGGCCTCGCGTTCGCCAGCGTTGGCGCGAGGATGAGGGCCCAGGCGCGGGGTTGTGGTTTGATCTGGGGCCACATCTTATCGATCAGGCGCTTTATCTCTTCGGCCTCCCACAATCTATTAGCGCGAGTTTTGCTACTTTGCGTGAAGGCGGAAAGACAGACGACTGGGCTCATGTTCAGCTGAACTATGAACGCATGCGGATTATTCTTCATGCGTCTTTGCTGGTCTCGAGAGGCGGTCCAAGGTCTGTGGTTCATGGGACACGAGCGAGCTGGTTGAAGTATGGCGCAGATGTGCAGGAGGCGCAGTTGAAGGAAGGTATGATACCCGGCAGTCCCGGGTTCGGGCTCGACCCTGACCCCGGTTTTCTGTACGACGGTGAGACGGGCCACTGCACAGAGATTCCGGCGCCGCCGGGTAATCAGCAGATGTATTACATGCAGATTCGAGACGCCATACTCGAAGGGCAGCAGGCCTCGATCCCTGCGATTGATGCCGTTGCGGTGATGGCTGTGCTGGAGACAACATTTCGTTCGGCTGAGCAGGGAAGTGTGCTGACGCTCCCATTGAGTTCAGACGAGATTGCTCAGTGGGGTCGAGCTCATCCTGAGTTTTGATGGCGCGAATATGAGGATGTCTAAATTATGCGGGGCCGTAAACTGTCGCGATGCTCAGTGGTTTAGGGACTTCTGCGACCAATGTGGGGGCACTAAGACGTCCTTCGGTGGGGTCTGCTGCAAAACGCAGCACGCCATTGAGGGTATGGCTTAAGACAAAGAGAGCATCGCGCTCTGCAGTTAAGGCAATGGATCTTCCGGCGTTCTGTTGCCAACTCTGGAGTCGATTGAGTCTGCCGATGATTGGATCGATGTACCAGACCTGGACGACATCATCCTGCTCACCGCCGATAGTGTAGAGAGTGCGGCCTGATGGGTGGAGAGCCAAAGATCCGCCGGTATCTTCAGTGATGCGTTGTATGCGGTGGAGAATTTTTCCCTGTTCCGCGTCGTATTTGTAACTGCAGAGGGAACGATTGAGTTGATTCGCAACGAAGAGAATATTTCCTTTGGGATGCAAAGCGAGATGGGCGGGTCCGCTTCCTGGGTCTGTGGAGAATCTCTGATGCACTGTGAGGTTATTTTCGTTCACCGCGAGGACACTGATTCGGTCACTTCCCGTGTCGGACGTGAGGACACGGCCTTGGGTCGTGTCAAAGACAGCCATGTTGGGATGGGCGGAGAGCTGATGCAGTGTATGGGGCCCGCAGCCCGTTTCTTTGAGGATTTCTGCTACCTGTGGACGCTGACCGCCGCCGGGGATAGAAAGCAGATTGTAGGCTCCGCCCCCATGAATCGCTACGATGGCCCTTCTGCCATCGGGTGATAGAGCGAGATGCCGTGGAAGGATAGCGGAGAGCGAGAGAGAAGTCTTGCCGAATGCGGTAAATCTGCCGTCTGGCGCGAGGACGAAGGTTTCGACTGAGCCTGTGGGCAGGTCTTGGTGGCTGGTTACCTGGTTGACGGCGTAGAGAATGCCGCGATTCGGATGGACCGTGAGGGAGACGGGAGCTTCGGAAGCAACGACTTGTTTGAGCGTCCATTTGGGACCGTCGATCTGAAAGACGTGAATCTCGTCGCACCCGCTCCCGACGAATGCAAGACGCGGAGACGGTGGAAGCTGGCGTGCCCAGCTCGTTCGCAGCGCGAGTGGAGCAGCGCCTACGATGCGAAGGAAATGTCTGCGATTGAGAGAGGAGTCTTGCTTCATCGGAGTTCCTCTGGGGCATCTTCAGGGCCGTATCGACATGGCGTGATGAAAGATGTTGTTTGGATCGTACTTGCGCTTCACGGCCTGAAGGAATGGGTAGAGTTCTCCCGGGCCATAGTAGAGCTGAGGCCAATAGGTGTAAGAGAGCATATCGCGATCAGGGTAGTTGATGTAGCAGCCTTCGTAGCGAGAGTTCCACCAGGGAGTTTCTTTGTGAGCGGGGTCGGAGTCGGTGCCAGAGTAGAGATCTTTGTAGAGGTCGCGAATCCACTGAAGTCTTCCGGCATCGTCTTCGGGATTCCCCCAGAAGGTCATGAACTGGAGTTTGAGTACTGAGGACCGTTGTGCGACCGAGGTTGTTTCGAGGAGCTCTTTGCGGTTAATTGCTCCGCCGTAGGAGTCCATCTCGATCACTGAGCCACGGAGATCAACGTTAGGGATTGTCCGGGTCATATGTTTGTAAATGCAACGAGCTTCGCCCTCCGTGAAACCGCGTTTCATATAGGCGGATTTGTATTTGGCGCGAGTGCTTCTGCCGGAGCCGTTGTTGCCGCCTGTCGCGTCAAGCCAGTCTCGTCGGCGGACGGTGTGAGCTCCAGAGCAGAGCGATTCGCCTGCGTCCTTTCTGGCTGAGAGACCTGCGTGGCCTGTGCCATCTGCCGGAGATGCTGGGGAGCCGCATTGAAGGAAGCGGTCAAGATACTCGTTAAGTACGGTCAGATCGCTGCATCTGCCGTCGGGGTTACAGAACTGTACAGACATGCCCATGTGCCCGCCTGCCTGATGTGAGACTTCGAGGACCGAGAACATTCCCCAAGTGTCTGGATGCTTGCCACGAGTCTCCCAGTATTCTCCGAATGTCTTCAAAAGTGTTACGAATTTTTCTTCTGTCATGCCCTCCCATGGAAAGGAGATGTAAGCTTCGATGACCTCCGCTGGAGGTTGCGGGAGGTTGTCGAATTCGTAGGAGGTGATTACGCCCAGGCCACCGCCTCCTGCACCCCGGCAGGCACGAAAGAGATCAGCCTCGTGATGCGCGTCTGCTCGGCGAGGAATGACCTTGCCACTTCCATTGACCGTCAGGATCTCCACGGCAGTCAGCCAGTCGGAAGAGAGACCATGGAGCCGCGATAAGAGACCATATCCTCCACCGCTGATGTGGCCACCTGCCGCGACGGTGCCACAGGTTCCTCCTGGAAGCGTTACACCATACAGCTTGTACAACTCCAGGTATCCGTTCCAGAGCTGTACGCCTGGGCCAAGCCGATAGGGTGGAGCACTTCTGCCGTCGTTGACGCCGGAGAGAAGGCTGAGATCCAGAATGGCTCCGCCGGGATTATTTGCGACGAAGTCCTCGTAGCAGTGCCCTCCGCTGCGTATGGTTGGCCGCAGGCCAGCGCTCACAATGTGCTCAAGCGCGTCGGCCGCGTCGGCGGAGCTTTCACACAAGAAGATTCGTTTTGCGGCGTCGGTCTCGGTTTCCGGAAATCGCGCATTGTGACCTTTTTGCAAACTCGCATACCGCCGATCGTCGCGTGTGATGATAATGGGCATCTTGCTTATTCCGTTTCGGCCGCACTAAAAATGCAAGGGGCAGTATGTATCTGTGGCTAGAGCGAATTCGACAGCAACGCCTGTAGTCTGTCAACGGACGAGCGCCAAGTTTCCAGATAGGCTAAATGACCTAGCTGTCGGCTTCCAATTTTTGTCGACGAAGAAGAGGTAGCGGAAAGTTTCATTAGACGAAGTCATTGCAAGCGATATAGGTCATAAGTCCTAAAGAGAAATGCTTAACGCATTGTTCAATAGAAGATCAAAGCGCTCTGTCAGAAATCGATTGCCAAGATCTGTCAGCACGTGTCGCGGTAAGGAGGACCACCAGTGTATTTCGAACGCCATACCCGAGTCAGGTTTCTGCTTGCCTTCTGGCTCTTTGTTCTGAGTGGCGTCGCATTTCTCGATCGAACCAACATCTCGATCGCCGGGATACAGATCAGTAAAGAATACGGACTAGGGAATCAGCGTCTGGGCTGGATCTTCAGCGCATTTCTTATTGGATATGCAGGCTTTCAGCTTCCGGCGGGATGGCTTGCGGCTCGCTTTGGTCCGCGACGGGTTCTTACTCTTGGAGTTTTGTGGTGGGGGATAGCAACAGCGTTGACGGCGACGCTGCCTTCAGGAATAGCCCACGCGGTGATGTTGTTCATTGCGATCCGGTTTGCTCTGGGAGCGGGCGAGGCAGTGATTTATCCTGCGGCGAATCAGTTTGTTGCTCGATGGGTTCCAACCCGCGAGCGTGGTTTTATCAACGGGCTTATCTTTGCTGGAGTCGGCGCGGGGAGCGGCCTAACTCCACCTCTGCTTACGTGGCTGATCGCCCGCCACGGATGGCGTGCAGCCTTCTGGTTTAGTGCTATTGTCGGTTTGATCGCAGGAGCTATCTGGTGGCGTTACTCGCGAGATACGCCTGAAGAGCACCCAGATGTTGGACCGCTAGAGCTGAGCGAGATTCATGCCGGAATCAACGGATCCGTTCAAGAGCACCGCGCACTCAGCTCCGAAACGGTTGAGATTTCGTGGCGTGCAATCTTTCATCGCCGTGACCTTCCGGCGTTGATGATCGGCTACTTCAGCTTCGGCTACGTCGCGTGGATCTTCTTCAGCTGGTTCTTTCTTTATATGGCACAGGTGCGGGGCTTCGATCTCAAATCGAGTGCGCGCTATTCGATGCTTCCTTTCCTGTCGATGACGATTTGCTGTCTAGCCGGGGGGGCGATCAGTGACAAACTGACGGATTTATACGGTCTGCGTGTTGGCCGCGCTGGTCTTGCGTCGGTGGCGCTTGTTGCGACGGCGTGTTTTTTGGTGATCGGATCGATGGTTCATAGTCCGCAGCTTGCAGGAGTCATCCTCGCAGGCGGGGCCGGCGCGCTGTATCTGTCGCAGAGCTCGTTCTGGTCCGTTTCCATTGATATCGCAGGTCGCAGCTCCGGAGTGTTTTCGAGCATGGTGAATATGGGAGGGCAGATCGGGGGGGCGGTGACTGCGTCACTAACTCCGTGGATCGCTCAGCGCTTCGGCTGGACAACTTCCTTTGCTCTTGCTGCGGTTTTGGCGGTGATCGGGGCACTTTGCTGGTTGACCGTGCATCCAGAACGTCCGCTCGACGCCTAGACGGATCCGTTCAGAGCGTATTCCCTTGCAACGAACAGAAATATGTGTTCGCCTTGAGATCTATCTAGATATTGATCAGGCGATTCCATCCCGTTCGATTGGGGCGCCGTCCTTACGGCGCGCCAACAAAGTGTCTTCTATGGCACGTGCGTCTGGCCTCGGCTGCGAACCAGTTTCGCTGTGGAAGTGCGCTGATTCTGTCTATTTTTCTTTGCGTAATTGCAGGGTTCGTAGGCAGGGCAAAAGCCCAGACATCGTCTTCACTCAAACTTTCCGAGTACCAGAAGCAAGACTGGCAGATAGAGGACGGACTGCCTGACAATAATGTCAGGATGATTGCGCAACGGCCGGATGGATTGCTGTTGCTGGCTACCGGATCGGGACTCGCCACCTTCGACGGACAGCACTTTCACAGTCTTCCCATCGTGGTCGGTGGCCTTGCCGACAATGAAGCTATCAATGCGGTGCTTCCCGAAGGCAACGACGATCTCTGGATTGGAACCGACGGCAGCGGGATACTGCACCGTACAGCATCCGGAACTGTTCCGATCAGCGAGCAGGCCGGATTTCATAACGAACGCATTCGAACTTTTTATAGAGATGCACAAGGGGTGCTGTGGATCGCTACTCAGAACGGGATCGAGCGAATTGTTGGCAATCACCTCGAGGCCGTTGCGGGTGCCGGAATGATCTCCGGCGATATCACCACGCCCTTCGCCGAGGACGGTCATGGGGGGATGTTTTTCATTACCTCTTCAGGGCTCTACCACTGGCAAGGCGGTAAGGTCCAACGTTATCGGGTCGGAACGGCTGCCTCCGATATCGAAGTCGCAGTCTATCGCGATGCGGCCCAGCGGATCTGGGTGGGAACAATGACTCATCTGATGCAGCTTGTTCCACGCAAGTGCACGTCATGCGGAGAGGTGGCTGCATTCGATCCAGTGGTGCGTGCAACTCTCGCAAGTCCGATCACCGCGCTGCTCGGGGACGCTACCGGAGATCTCTGGATGGGTACCCGCCATGCTGGTGTGTGGCGTTTTGCTGCAGACGGCCTTTCGCATTGGGGCTCGCATAGTGGGCTTCCCGATGACTCCATCCGAACTCTATTTATGGATGATGAACAGAACCTCTGGGTCGGTATGCTCTCCGGTGGCCTGAGCCGATGGCATAAAGGGGCGCTCGCGCCATTTGGAGAGCCTGAGGGTTTTCACGCCTCCTACGCCGCCAATGTATTTGCGGATAGCCGCGGTGATTTGTGGCTTGGCACGTGGGGAAACGGTTTGTTTCGGCGGCACAACGGTCAACTCATTCCTTCTACTCCCCCTGGTATGCCTATCACTACGGCGATCCGAGCCCTTGCCGAAGATCAGAAGGGGCGAATGTGGATAGGAACTTGGTTCAATGGAATCTACAGTTACGACGGCCAATCGTATCGTCACTATCTGCTTGGCAACGAGTCGCCAGGCAATGCTGTCAGCTCTATTCTTGCCGACAGTCACGGAGGATTGTGGGTAGGCACTTACACAGGGATTTTGTATTTTCCGCAGGGACAGCCGGATCAAGAAAACCGCAAACAGTTCGTCGAGACGAAGCTGATTACATGCCTGATTGAAGATCGAGACGGTTCTATTCTCGTCGGAACGAGTGATGGTCTCTACCGTGTCCGGGACGGAACGGTATCAGCAATCTCCGGCCTTCCTCATCCTTATGTGCTCTCGCTCGTGCTCGACAGCGGAGGGTATCTCTGGGCGGGGACCAAAGCCGGTGGAATCGTAGCGATCAGGCAGGATCATGCGGTTGCGCTACCTGCCAATATCAACGCACCTACACAGCCGGTGAGCACGGCGACGGAGGATCAGGACGGCCACCTGTGGCTTGGTACCTATAGAGGGATCGTGCGCCTCACCGTGGCTGAGTTGCATTCTGTGATCGGTGGAAGCCAGCATCCGCTTTCGGTTGTCCTACTGGGGAAGGCGGATGGAATGCGGTCTTCAGAGTGTGGCGGACCCTCGAAGCCGTCTTCTGCGCTTCAGCTTGATGGAACCCTCTGGTTTGCGACGACCAAGAGCTTTGTGCATACAACGGATGTGGCGGAGAGGCTAGGGACGATAAGTCCGGCCGCGACAATCACAGGCTGGACACTATCGAGTGATCCCGATGCCGCTGATACCGATACAAAAGCGGGCAATTCGCGGATCGAGTTGGAGGCGGGGCAGCCCGACATTCTGTTCTTCTTCAACGCGAAGCTGCTCTCAAATCCGGCGCATGTGGAGTATCGCTATCGTCTCGCAGGGTATGACGCGGAGTGGACTAATACTCGCGCTCATGCGGCTCGCTACCGGCGCCTGCCGCCGGGGGAATATAAATTTGAGGTGCAGGCCCGGGCTGGCGGGGAAGATTGGACTTCTCCTGTGAGCACGGTTGAAGTGAAACAAAAACCTTATTTCTATCAAACGTGGTACTTCGCTGCCGGCCTTTGCCTTGTCGTTCTTGCTCTTGCGACGCAATTGTTTCGACGTCGTCTCCAGTTGATGAAGGGTCGGATCGGTATCGTGTTGGAAGAGCGAAACCGCATCTCCCGCGAGTGCCACGATACGTTGATGGCTGGGTTTGCCGCGATCTCATGGCAGCTCGAGGCCACGGCGAAGCTGTTTCGAGACAGTGATCTGAACTCTACTCCTGCGGCACAGTCGTGTGAGCTGGCTCGAAGCATGGTCTCTCACTGCCAGGCCGAGGCGCGCCGAATCATCTGGGATCTTCGGGATGCAGACGAGATGACCAATCTGTTGTCGCGAGCGCTTCGTCGCGTCCTCGAAGCAAATCCTCTTCAGGAGAGTTTCAAGACTACATTTGAGGTTGAAGGTGAGGAGCAGCCGCTTGCCCCGGGCTGTGTCCATCATCTGGTTTGTATTGGTCAGGAGGCGGTATCGAATGCGATTCGTCACGCCAACCCTTCACGGATTCTCATTCTGCTCAGGTATGAGGCTGATTCGCTAAGCCTCTCCATCTATGATGACGGACACGGTTTTCAAGGCTCGGAGGCGAACAGCTCGCGCCGCGGCCACTTCGGTATTCCCGTGATGGAGGAGCGTGCGCGAAAGATTGGCGGCACATTCCGGGTGCAGACCTCTGCTGACGCCGGTACCGAGGTGACGGTTAAGGTTTCATTCAATGCAGCGCGGCAATCACTAACGCAGGAGCATCATGTTATACGTTGGATAGGGATATGAAACAGATTCGTGTGTTGCTGATCGAAGATCACTTTCTTGCGCGCATGGCGCTGCACTCGGTGCTTTCGGGTCATTCGCAGATTCAGATTATTGGTGAAGCGAGCGATGGTGAGACAGGTGTCGAGATGTACCGGAGTCTGCGTCCGGACGTGGTGGTGCTCGATTTACGCTTGCCTCGGCTCAGCGGCTTCGAGGTGATCGACCAGATTCGCAAAGAGTATTCGTCGGCTCGCATTGTTGTACTTTCCAACTATCAGGGAAGCGAGGATATCTATCGGGCGGTGCGAAGCGGGGCGATGGCATATCTGAATAAAGATGCGAGTGGCGAACAACTTCTAAATGCCATTCAGAATGTGGATCGAGGACTAAGGTATCTTCCTCACCTTGCATTGGACCGATTGGCCGAACGCACTCCTGTTCTGGAATTAACGCCACGCGAGAGCGAGGTGCTCATCGGGATTACGCGAGGACTTAGTAACCGGGAGATCGCCGAGGATCTTCATATTGCTGAGAAGACGGTGAGAATTCATGTCAGCTCTCTGCTCGACAAAATGGGTGCGCGCGACCGGACCCAGGCGACGATCTACGCCTTTCAGCGCGGACTTGTCCACCTGAATTGATGAGCCTAGGACATTTGTCCTAGCTAAAGACATGGCAACAGCCTAATGACAATCAGATGACCCCGTAATCAAATCCCTGTTAATCCTCAGCCTGGGATTTGAACCGCTGTACCTGCCGAACTAGCCGACGGCGGGCTGCCGCCTTCGCTCCGCAAGCCAGGCGAGTGGAGCGTGAATAAATCAACGGATGTCTTTCGGAGGTCGTGCTGTGAACAAAGTTCTTTTACGAATTTGTTTGTTGTGTCTTCTCGGTGTTTCGGGCGCATCCGCGCAGATCGCTAACAACACAGCTCTGGTGGGAACCGTCGTTGATGCGAGCGGAAGCGCTGTTCCGGGTGCTCAGGTCACGGCCACGGAACAGGCCACACAAGTGAGGTATACCGCGACTACCAACTCACAGGGCTACTACTCGATTACCTTCATCAAGAGCGGCGTCTACGATCTCTCCGTCGAAAAGGGCGGATTTAAGAAGGAGCAGACGGTAGGCGTTCCCGTATCGGTCGATCTCGCAGTGCGTACGGACTTTGATTTGAAGATCGGATCCACAACGGAGACCGTCACCATCACCGCTACCACGGCTCCGCTCTCCACCGACGACGCGAACCTGGGGGAGACGTTTTCCACCAAACAGGTCGAGGATCTTCCGGTTCAGGGGCACAATGCTCTCGAGGTGGCTGCGCTCGCCTCGAACGTGACGATCGGATCGAAGACCAGCTACAGCGGGAACCCTCCAGGCGTCGACTTTATTGGAGCTGGACAGCGTGAGACTCAGAACGACTTGACTCTGGATGGCGTCTCGATCATGAACAATCTGGGGAACGTCACTCCAGCACGACCCGGCACGGATATGATCTCCGAGGTTCAGATGCAGAGCGGCAACTATCCTGCACAGTATGGCGCCTATCTGGGCGTGCATATCAACCTCGTCAGCAAGGTTGGCACTAACGACTTTCATGGCGTTGTCTATGACTACATCAAGAATACGGCTCTAAACGCGCACAATTTTCTCGACTCTCCTACGCAGCCGAAGGCGCCTCTAAACTACAACCAATATGGATTTACCTTCGGTGGCCCCGTGTGGATTCCGAAGATCTATAACGGTCGCAACAAGACCTTCTTCTTCGGTTCTTACGAGAAGCTTAATCAAAAGGCACAGAGCGCTGGTACTTCTACCGTGATGACGGCGGCGCAGGAAGCCGGCGATTTCTCGGCACTAGGCACCCTGAATCCAAACGGAACCTGCACGGGCATCTGTCTAAAAGACCCATACAACAATAATGCTTACTACGTGAATAATCAGATCCCTGCCAGCGAACTATCGACTCCTGCGGCATTGATTGCAAAAAAATACGAAGCATATGTGCCACTGCCGACTGCCGGGGGGATAAACAACAACCTAAACAATGTCTACTTCCCGAACAACCTATTTATTGCACAGACGTTGGAACGGGTCGATGAGAACATCGGAGAGAAGGTACGGCTTTTCGTGCGCTATCACTGGCAGAACCTAAGCTATGCCAACGGCAATCAAGTTCCGGTCGCTGGCGGATACGGGCCTGGTAATAGCCGAAATCTGGCTTTCGGATACTCTCACGTCATTACATCCCGACTCGTCAATGACTTTCACTTCGGTATCAATAAGTTTGAGACGGATTCTCTGAACTACTGGTACGTGAACAACCTCGCGGGAGCCGGTACCTCTCTTGGCATTCCCGGCTTCGACTTCGACACCACAACAGGAAACCTTGGAATCCCCAACGTTCAGCTCAGCAGCGCAACCGGCATGAACATTGGAAACAATGGAACAAACTGGTTTCAGGATGACCGCACGCTCGATGGATATGACCAAGTCAGCTACACTCGCGGCAAGCACAGCATTATGGCTGGTATTGAACTCCGGAAGCTGACCTTAGGCCGCGCTGCGACCAATGAATCCCTCGGCTTGTTTACCTTTAATGGAACACTGACGGGTGACAGCCGTGCCGACTTCGCGCTGGGCCTGCCGGCCAGCGATCAGACACCTGTAAGTACCATCAAGGGTTCGGTTGCCGAGTGGCGTGACGGATTCTTCGTTCTGGACAACTGGCAGGCTACTTCAAAGCTGACCATCAACTATGGTCTGCGGTACGACCTGCCGACCGTCCCTTACAGCTTGAACGGCTACGCCCGTTTGCTGAATACTAACGAGACGGCGCTGATTCCGCCCTCAACTGCGCTGACTCCAGGCAGCTTCACTCCGACTCCGGGGTTCAAGCTTGCCAGCGCAACACATGACAACTGGGGACCACGCCTGGGAATCGCCTATCGCGCGACCGACAAGACTGTGATCAGAGGTGGGATGGGCTTCTATTACAACGCCAACCAGCTTAACAGCTTTACGTTGCTCAGCAGCAACTATCCACTGGGTGCCTTCATTGGATACAGCACGACAGCAGCGAATCTTCTGTCATTCACAAATCCAACCCCTGGGGCTGGCAACGCCTCTCCCATCGCCGGTACTCCTGGCACCTTTCAGAGCGCAGTTCAGTACGATCCAAACAACAAAACACAACGCAGCTACCAGTGGAACGTGAGCGTTGGCCAGGAACTATGGAAGGGGGCGGCCTTCGAGCTTCAGTATCTAGGTTCTCACTCTCTCCACCTGGATATTAGCGATTACACAAATCTGCCGACGAGTCCTACCGGGGACGGGATTGCGTCGTATGCCACAAAGCCGACACTCAACTCTTTGCGGCCAAACCCGCTCTTCGGGTCAATACGCGATCTCAATAACATCGCCTACTCTCACTACAACGGACTAACCACTATATTCCGTCAGCGGCTTCTCTATGGCCTATCGGGACAGGCGAGCTATACCTGGTCTCATGATCTGGATATAGGCTCAGACTCGAACGGCGGTGGTACAGCTACGCAGCCATTCAATATCAAGTCCGACTACGGCAACGCCAACTGGGATATCCGTCATCGGTTCGTCGGAGTGTTGACGTACGATCTGCCGTCCTTCAAGGACAGAAACCGCTGGGTTCAGGAGACGCTTGGCGGATGGCAGCTCAATGACATCGTCAATCTGCAGACCGGAATGCCCTTCAACGTAGTGCTCGGCTATAACAGCGCGGGGTTCGATCAAGGTACGACACGGCCGAGCTTCGTCCACCTGCCGAGCGCTCACTGCAGTCTGCACAACTACATTACAGGCAACAAGACGTCGTGCATCGATGCAACGGCCTACACACTTCCTGTAGCCCCGCAAACGCTGGGCGCCTCGGGAGCTCCAGTTGCTTTCAACTACGCCTTCGGAAACACCTCAAGAAATACTCTTCATGGACCTGGCTTCTCGTATGACAATCTGTCGCTCTTCAAAAATTTCGGACTGGGCGAACGGATGAAAATTCAACTGCGTGCAGAGGCTTTGAACGTATTCAACCATCCGAGTGCGGCGAATCCGAACTCTTCCAACGGAAGCGGAAACCCGACTCTCAACGCGGCGTCTCAGTCGAGCACTGCGGTGAGTACCAGTGGATTCGGTCAAGTTATCGGGGTCCAGACACTCCCCGGTGAGTTGAGTGGAGCTCGTTCGCTGCAACTCGCGGGCAAGTTCATCTTTTAGCGATCTATTCGCTTTGGGCAGCAGCCGGCAATACCGTCGACTGCTGCCTTAAGCACATCGAGGAAGCGGTAGAAACTTCGAGAGGTCGATCACAGCGATGGTGCAAAGACCTATTATTTTGAGGAGGAGAACCTTTCAATAATGACCTCGAACAAAACGAGTTGGATTCGTCGCATCACTGGTATAGCTGCTGCAGTTTTTCTTTGTTGTACGATGCTTAGCTTCGTGCAGAAAGTGAATGCCGACGCACAGAAGACTTCAGCAGAATATGCCGCGGATCCGATGGCTATGATCGATGCGTATCGTCATGTCGAAGCTGCTTCTGTCTCCGACGCGATCGAGCAACTATTGCATGAAAAGCGTTATATGTCGCATCGTATGCAATCAGTGTTTCCCACAAAGTTTGCTGGTGTGGCGCTTACAGTAAAACTGGCTAAACAAGAGAACCACGATCCGGCGGCACTAACCGGGATGCTTCAGGCGATCGACTCAGGCGGAGCTGGATCCGTGTATGTCATGCAGGTAGAGGACGGGGCAGATATTGCCGGCATGGGTGGACTTATGGGCACCGCCATGTTTGCCAGGGGGTTCGCCGGCGCGGTTATCGATGGAGGAGTCCGCGATCTGCCGCAGCTCAAACGTATCGGCTTTCCGGTCTATTCAACAGGCCCAGTACCCTCCACTTCGGTCAGTCATTATCGCTTCGGCGGAGTGAATGTACCCATCGTTTGCGATGGAGTCACGGTTTCTGCCAACGATATCGTCGTTGCCGATCAGGACGGCGTCGTCGTGGTGCCGCGTGAGCATGCCGCTGATATCCTCGTGTTGGCACAGAAGCTGGATAACAGCGAACACTCCATGTATCCCTTTATTGAAAAGTTTCACTCCATTACAGAGGCTGTCCGTCAATTTGGCAGAATCTGATAGGAACCATGTGACCACTGGAGGCTTTGTTGATGTTCTCTGCACAAGATTCAGCGCTCTTGACACGAAGACGATTTCTTAGCTGGTCACAGGCCGCACTGGCAGCTCTGGGTGCATCATCAATCCTGCCGTCGAAGTCCAACGCTCTCTCAACCACATCGGAGGCACAATCTGCGGATGACTACTACGCAAAGCTCGGTGTCGAGAAGATAATCAACGCCGCCGGAACCTACACCTATCTCACTGCCGCAGTTATGCCTCCGCAGGTACAGCGTGCTGTCGCGCAGGCGGCCCTGCATCCCGTTGTCTTGAAAGATCTGCAAATAGCTTCGGGCGAGTATATTGCCAAGCGGCTTCGATGCGAAGCAGCTTTAGTGAGCTCCGGGGCTTCTGCTGCGCTCACGCTCGCAACTGCTGCCTGCCTCGCGAACGCGAACGGTATCGCAGCAAACCTTATTCCGGAGAGTGTCGGCTCCATGAAGAATGAGGTAATCGTTCAGAAAGCACACCGCTATGAGTATGACCACGCGATGCTGCTGTGTGGTGTACGCATCGTCGAGGTCACTACGCTCGACGAGTACAGGCGTGCATTCTCTCCAAAGACGATCATGACGAATTTCTTTAACTCGGCGGAAGGCGGCGAGACTGATCGTCAGACTTGGCTTGAGGTTGCACATCAACATAACGTGCCTTGCCACATGGATGCCGCGGCAGATATGCCTCCGATCGAGAATCTATGGAAGTACACGGGCATGGGCTACGACCTAGTCTGTTTCTCTGGCGGGAAGGGAATACGCGGTCCACAAAATGCTGGATTGCTACTCGGCAAAAAACATCTCATCGATTTGGCAATGGAGAGCAACAATCCAAACTCCGACGCCGTGGGCCGTGGTATGAAGGTGGCCAAGGAACAGATCGTTGGCATGGTCGCTGCAGTGGACTGGCTTCTCGATCAAAATGACGAGGCAGATCAAGCGGAATATAAGCGCCGCGCCGATTTGATCATTCGTGAAGTTAAGTCCATTCCTACAATGAAGACGGAGATCTTCGTGCCTGAGATTGCCAATCACGTGCCGCATCTAATGCTTTCGTATGATCCGCAGGTCGTCGGTATCACCCCGAAACAGGTGCAGGAGCGGCTACGAGCGCAGCGTCCTCGCATTGAACTCAATCCTGCCACCGGCTCATCCGGGCGCTTCGGCTCACACTCTAACGAGAACACTATTGTCGTAGGAACATGGATGCTGCAGCCCGGCGAAGCTGAGATCGTAGGCCGTCAGCTTCGTGCAGTTCTTTCTAGCCATAACACCTAGAACATCACACGTCGTTCGATCCATTAAAACGGAAGAAGGAGTCGGTCATGGAAAGTCAATCCAGAAGAGGTCTTCTCAAGAATGCCGCCAAGGCGGCCGTCGTAGCAACAGGAGGCGCAGCCCTCGCGGGAACAGCGAAAGCCCAGGTGACTGGCAAGCTCGAGAAAAAGTCTTATCCAACCAAACCAGCGTCAGACCCGGTTCCTCTGTTCTCAAGCGCGGTCTCCTACGGCAATCTTCTCTTTCTGGCTGGAGTTGGCGCACACTTTCAAGGGACCATTGAAGAACACACGAAGCATGTTCTCGATGAGCTCGAGAAAAATCTGATCGGTTCAGGCTCCTCCATGGAGAAAGTCCTCAAAGTCAACGTATATCTAAATGACATCAACGACTGGGCAAAGATGAACACCGTCTACGCCGGTCGTTGGGGAAAGATCCCTCCTGTGCGCACTACGATCGCTCCGGCCGGAGGCATTCCAGGAAATTCACTCGTCGAGATTGATCTCATCGCCTACATCTGACTCCCTGCTTTACCGTCGGTGTACTCCATAAACACGATTCACTTAAGAAAAGGAAACGAGCTCTAATGTCTCTCTTTCGCACCGCACGATGGTCACGGCGGGAAGTTCTCAAACAGTCTGGTATGCTCTCTGCTTTTGGTGCTGTGACTTCGATCTCACCCCTGGCGACGGCGCAGCTAAAGGCGTCTGTTCCGCGGTCGATCACCCATGAAGGCACGGAGACAGATAATCTCTTCACCCGAATTGGTGTTCGTCCTATCGTGAACGGCCGCGGCACCTTCACAATCATCAGCGGTTCTCGGTCGTTGCCTCAAGTTAAACAGGCGATGTACGACGCATCGTTTTACTTCGTGAACCTCGATGAACTCATGGACGCCGTCGGAAAAGAATTGGGACAGCTCGCTGGGGCAGAGTGGGGAATTGCTACAACCGGATGTGAAGCCGCGATTGCGCTCGCTACCATTGCATGTATTGCAGGAACCGACCCGGAAAAGTCTCAGGCTCTTCCTTACATCAAGGCCCGGGACCAGGTCATCATTCCAATGCACTCTCGAAATCCTTACGACTTCGGCGTTCGCATGACGGGAGTAGAGATCGTTGAAGTGAACTCCGAAGAAGAGCTTCGCAGCAAACTCTCAGAGCGTACCGCAATGATCTACATTCTGTCCGGACCAGAGGCTGAGAAAGGTGCTTTGGGTATTCCCAATATTTGTTCGATCGCGAAGGAGAAAGCTATCCCAGTCTTCGTGGATGCCGCCGCCGAAGAGCCGCTCGTTCCAAACATCCACATTCAGCATGGAGCTACTCTGGTTGGTTACTCGGGTGGCAAGTGCATGCGCGGGCCACAGTCTTCCGGGATGCTAATCGGGCAAAAAGATCTCTGTCGTGCCGCCTACTTCCAGGCGGCACCTCACCACAACTATGGTCGTGCATACAAGTGCAGTAAGGAAGAGATCATGGGCCTGCTGGCTGCGGTGCGTCAGTGGTACAAACGCGATCACGCCGCAGAGCAGCAGGAATGGCTCTCCTGGCTTCAATTCATCGAAAGGCGAGTGAAAGGATTGCCTTCAGTCACGACCGAGCACCTCCAGCCGGAAGACCTCTCCAATCGGTCACCGCGCCTTCTAATACATTGGGACGCGAACGTCTTGAAGATTACGGGCACCGAACTTGTCGCGCGTCTTGATGCAGGCACACCAAGAATCCTTGTCGACGGCGGCACAGGCACTCGTCCTGCTCGTATGGACAGCTCTATCACCATCATGCCGTACATGATGGATCAAGGCGAGGACCGCATCATCGCAGATGCTATCTACGAGGGCCTCACCAAGCCTGGCCACTACGAAGATCCTGTCGTTCCAACCGGAGCCCCCGCGCCAGTAAATGGAAGATGGGATGTTGCTATTAAATATTCACGCGGAGTCGGAGAGCAGCACTTCATTCTTGAGCAGAGCGGTGGAGATATTACGGGTCAACAGCAGGGTGAACTCTACAAAGCTCAACTGAAAGGCACGATTCACGCCGACCAGCTCGAGTTACACAGCAGCATGGCTGTAAGTGGAAACACAATTCCGTGGACGTTTCGTGGAATGGTGCATGGCAACAAAATCGCCGGAACGGTCAAGATGGGCGAATATGGCGACGCGACCTGGAATGCGACTCGTGTCTGACCGTGACTGTCGTCAAAGATCCGTATCTGTGACAACCGGAACTGAAAGTACCGAAACTTTTGCGTATCTACTCACAATGATTGGGGAGTCATGAGTCTGTATTCCTGGAAACACGGTGTAGCGCTTTCTTGCTTGGTATTTACCCTGACAACAACCACCCGTCGTATGTGCGCCCAGAATACTTTGCCGGCGTACGATCTACTTTTGAGCAACGGCCATGTGCTCGACGACAAAAACCACATCGACGCTGTGATGGATGTAGCCATTAAAGATGGCCGGGTTGCAAAGGTCGCCGCTCACATCCCTTCAACGGACGCCCTGAAGACCATCGACGTCAACGGGCTCTATGTTGCTCCCGGCCTCATTGACATTCATGTTCACGTCTACGCGGGAACGGGAGAACGTAACTCTTATGCCGGTGATAACAGCGTTCCGCCAGATGGCTTCACGTTCAGGGTGGGCGTGACGACTGTGGTTGACGCGGGATGTTCCGGCTGGCGCAACTTCGAAGACTTCAAAGACCGGATCATTGACCGTTCAAAGACCAGAGTTTTTGCGATGCTCAACATCGTAGGCGCCGGAATGCGTGGAGGGAAGTACGAGCAGAACACTGCGGACATGGATGGCGTCGCAACTGCCCAGATGGCTCTTAAGTATCCAAACACAATCGTCGGAATCAAGACTGCGCATTTTGAAGGGCCCGAGTGGACTCCGGTTGAGCAGGCCGTTATCGCTGGAACCCGTGCAAACATTCCCGTCATGGTCGATTTCGGCGCCGATCGCCCAACGCGGCCGATCTATGATCTGATGACACAGAAGCTTCGACCTGGCGATATTTACACTCATATGTACTCGGGTCTCCGGCATGAGCAAGATCCCGTCACCCTGGGCCCGAGCAAAGCTCTCATAGAAGGTCGAAAGCGTGGCATCTACTTCGACGTGGGGCAGGGAGGTGGCAGCTTCAAATGGTCGCTCGCAGTTCCAATGATCAAGGATGGATTTATCCCTGATTCCATTTCAACCGATCTTCACATCACCAGCATGAACGCGGCTATGAAAGACGAGTTGAACGTCGCAGATAAGATTATGGCTGCGGGTGTACCGCTCAAGGAGGTTGTTGCAGAGATGACTTCTCATCCGGCTCATGAGATTCGTCACGAAGAGCTTGGAAATCTCTCCGAGGGATCAATTGCGGACGTTGCTGTACTTCGACTGGAAAAAGGCAAGTTTGGGTTCACGGACATGGTGAATAAACGGCTCGATGGCAATCAGAAGCTTACGTGTGAACTCACCGTCAAGGATGGAAAGATCGTATACGACCTCAACGGAATCAGTGCCACACTGTGGACTGCAAAATCTGACCTCAACGAGAAAGAAGCGTACCGATGGACCACCTTCGCCCCGCGTCCCCACGCTGGAGCAAATGTAGAAACTGAACACTAAAATAGGGAAGCGGAACTTTAGGGGCCAACGATGAACGAGGAGACGAAGCACGGCGATAGCATTCCCGAGCTCACACTACGGCCTGCCGGTGAGTGCCGATGGGATGTGCTCTCGCTAGGGGAGGTGATGCTTCGCTTCGATCCGGGTGAGGACCGTATCGTCGGCGCACGCAGCTTTCGCGTGTGGGAGGGTGGTGGGGAGTACAACGTAGCTCGCGGACTGCGTAGATGCTTCGAACAGCGGACTGCAATCGTCACGGCCCTTGTCGACAATCCCATCGGCCGTCTCGTCGAAGATCTGATTTTGCAGGGTGGTGTCGACACCTCGCACATTCTGTGGCGCGTCTTCGATGGCGTTGGCAACGCGTCACGTAACGGCATCTACTTTCTCGAGCGCGGTTTTGGTGTGCGGCCCGGTACAGGTGTGATGGATCGCGGCCATACGGCCATCTCGCAGCTTGCACCCGGACAGGTCGATTGGGACACGATCTTCGGCACAGAGGGCGTACGCTGGTTCCACACTGGCGGCATCATGTCGGCATTGAGCGAGTCCACAACCGAGGTCGTTCGCGAGGCGATGACTGCAGCGCGCCGCCACGGAACGGTCATCAGCTTCGACTGTAACTACCGCGCATCGCTGTGGAGTACACGCGGTGGCCGCCAGGGTGCCGTAGCAATCAACCGCTCGCTGGCGCCCTTGGTTGATGTGCTCTTCGGCCATGAGGGCGACCTGGTCGCGACGGCTGGGCTACACTCCCACGGTCCGGCCTGGCACACGTTGCCTAGTTTCACCGAGATGGCCGGTCGCATGAGCGCAGAGTTTCCGAATCTGAAGGTCATCGCATCGACGGTGCGTGATCCTCGCTCTGCGAGTCGCAACGGCTGGGGTGGCTTCGCCTCCACCCAGGGGCGGGCATACGAGGGCATTCACTTCTCAGAACTTGATATTCTCGATCGCGTCGGAGGCGGAGACTCCTTCGCGGCCGGCCTGATCTACGGCCTGCTTCATCACAAGGGTTTGAAGTGGTCGCTCGACTGCGGGATTGCGCACGGCGCACTTGCAATGACTACGCCCGGCGATGCCTCCAGGATGAGGCTCCACGAGGTGGAGTCGCTGATGAGCGGCAAACAAAGAAACACCATCCGTTAGTAAGATTCTGGAGTATTCATGCCACGAACCAAATCCGAAGTCCTGTCGCACATACGCGCCAACACGTTGGTGCCGGTACTGCGTGCCACATCGAAAGAAGACGCTTTCGCGCTTTCGCTCGCCATCGCGGACGCAGGCATCGAGGTCCTCGAAATCACCATGACCGTGCCAGACGCCATGCACGTCATTCGAAGACTTCGCCAGGAACGTCCACATCTGCTGCTGGGCGCGGGAACGGTGCTCGATGCTGAGACGGCCGACCGCTGCATCGATCAGGGCGCAGAGTTTATCGTGAGCCCGGCACTCGACATTCCAACCATCGAGCTCTGTCGTAGACGCTCCATCGCGGTGATGCCCGGCGCGCTGACTCCGACGGAGATCGTGACAGCGTGGCGCGCCGGAGCCGACGTCATCAAGGTCTTCCCCGCCGATTCTATGGGCGGAGCAAAATATCTTCGTAGTCTCAAGGCCCCACTGCCACAGATCGAGATGATCCCGACCGGTGGCATCTCGCTGGCCACTGCGCGCGACTTTCTAGAGGCCGGAGCGTTCGCGCTCGGCATTGGTGCCGACCTGGTAGATCCCAAAGCGGTCGCTGAGGGACGAACCCCACACATCACACAGAAGGGCGCAGAGTATTTGCGTATCGTTCGCGCATTCCACGAAAGCCGCTAATCACCTACACTTTATTCTGAACGAAAAACGGGAGCTGTTCTCGGGACTGTTAACCTTTAAGTTGATACCAACGTCTCTCCCCAAAAAACCTGCTGACCAGATACAGACCCAAAATGGGAGACGTGGCCGCGCAAGACGGCGATCATCGACCCGAAAGCGTATCAGCAGCGTGCCGAGGTTTTCGGCTCTCTCGGGTTAGCGAGTGCGAGAAAGCTCGTGCTAAATCGTCGCATGAATCCCATTTCTCGGTGGGTATCACTCCGGGTATCAATGTGGAAAAATGTCCTACCGCGTTTGGTTCACTAGCTGTGATTTCCTGCTTAGAGACGTCCTCTTTGCCGGAACCTACCATGCAAGGAGCCGAAGATTTAGCTACCTCGCGGCATTGTTGCGAGGATTTTTGATTCACGACCGGAGCCGGATATCTGCGTCAACCGTAGAACGGCCTCCCAAGCGGATTCCTTGCGGTCCACACCCTACGCGGTAGTTGGGGCGATCGCGAACACAAGAGTCGAGAGCTCGTAATCCTACTTCGACTACTGAAACGGATGAGTTTACCGAACCGCATGGTTTAGCCAACTCATCTCGAACGTGCACTGGTGTGATCCGCTAGGTAGAACGGGCGAGTCCCCTACGCTGCCGAACCAGATATTCTCATCGATCAAGTTCGGAGCGACGAGGCTGTTGCTGAGCAGATACTCTTTTGCTTACGGTTCCGAACCAATTGGGAGTTGCCTATAACGTGCATGTCCTCGCGATACTCAAGACTGTTGCTCCCGCTCTCGGTTGGCGGTGAATGGGCCGTTTTGGCAACAGTCAGTCGGCGAGCCGACGTTGGTGACGAGAAGCCGACTTTCTATGAGAAGGGTGCCAGCGTCAAGTCATTGTTGGTTTCCAGTCTTGAATCTGGTTGAGATTCCGCTTCGCACCATGTTGTTCTCCGACCAACTTTCTATTCGCACTATGAGTGAGCCATTGGCTCTGTGCCTTTTGGAGTCCAACGAGAGATCGATGCTGCCATTTATCGGTCGACCTCGAAGGTCAAGTCGGCTTCGCAGTCATCGTGACACGGTGTGATCGCAACATCAGAGATCCTTTCCTGTTTCAAGCAGCTTGAGCTTCATGGAGGGGAACATAAGGTTGGTCCGTCACCCAGAGACGATGAAGCAGAACTGCCAGTTTTCTCGCAACAGCAACGATTGCTTTCTTCCGGGCATTCCTCCCGCCTCGCTCGGCCAAATGGAGTCCCCACCGTCTCAACGAGCTGTCCTTACCGAAGCGGCCAAGGATGAAGTTGGCGCATTCAGTGAGGAGCCGCCGTAGGTATTCATTACCAGCTTTCGTGATTCTCAGTTGCGGATCACGATCACCGGATTGGCTTCGTTTCGGTCGAAGGCCGAGATAGCAGCCGACGTCACGACTTCGTTCGAAGCGTTCCTTGCTACCCAGAGTCAAGACATAAGTAACTGCCGTCAGCGGGCCGACGCCGTGGACTTGAGTCAGTGCCTGGGTCTCCGGATAGGTCACAGTTGCCAGCTTCAGGATCGCGCGATCGTACAGTTTAATCTGTGCGTTCATGTGCGCAATCTGCGCGAACAGCGGTTCCAGTGCAGCCGCCAGTCCTTCCGAAAGCAGGCCGGCGCAACGCGCCGGGAAGCTTCGAGTCGATGACGCTGGCAGACGATATCCGCATGGTTTGGCCAAGCCACGAGCAGCATTCACAACCGCCGTGCGCAGACGAACCAGAACATCCCGCGCTCGGATCATAGTCAGTGCCTGTTGCTGCTCCACCGTCCGATGGGTAATTGGACGCAGGATCCTCGGATCAAGTCGGGCATACCGTGCAAGCTTTTCTGCGTCGGTCCGGTCGCTCTTGCTGTCGTTACGACTGATGGCATGCAATTCGGTGACGTTGGCGACGATCACCTCATGCCCATACTCCTTCAGCTGTTCAGAGATCCAGATCGAGTGAGTACCCGCTTCCATGGCAACTCGAGCATGATCCATATCTTCAAAGCGCTTTGCCACTCCACTTTCACTCGTTCGGAAGCGGCCCTCTTCTGTAATCTCGCCATCTTCATCGAGTATGCAGTAATGACTCCACTGGTCTCCTAAATCCACGCCAACGGTCGTCGCTCCAACCAGAACCCTCCTGGCTGATTTCTTGGTTGCGAGAACAGCTCCTTGTTTGCTCATGCCTCAGTCTCCTCTAAGGCACCCTTCTCATTCCATTTGTCGGTACTTATAATTCCTCGATGAGTGACTCGGCGGTTTATCACCAATTGTGAAATAGAGCTGCTAACTTTCGTTTTGTTGATCACACACGTGCAAACCAGACAGCGGTGAGACGGCTCAATGAGTATCACCCTCTTCTCGTCGACAGGGGGCAACCGATACCAGCCTTGGCGAAACTTAACTAGACAAGGCGCCACATCATGGTGACGCCTTGCCTAGAAGATTCGAATTGCTCTTGCTATTTCTTGAGGGTTAGGTCAAGCGTGGATTGCTTTGGAGTGGTTCCAACCACACTAGTCCCTGTAATGATGACTGAGACGGCTTTATGGATAACCTCCGCGGATGTGGCAGCCTTGAAGGTCAGGGATACTGTAGCAGGATTGATGCCACCGAGAGTGACAGTCGACTTGCTGAATTTGCAGGTGACATCTTCAGGCAAATTCGAGCAGGCTAGTTGAATCGGACTCGTGAAACCACCCTGTGGGATGAGATTAAGAGTAACGCTTTCGGAGCTGCCTTCCTTGAGTTTGATTGACGTAGGTAAGACTTGGAGGATGAAGTCTGCGACCGCCATCGGAATAGGGGACGACACAGAAGACGTGAGAATGGCATCGCCCGAATAGCTTGCTGTCAAGCTGTTGTTACCAGCAGCGAGCTTGCGAGTGACAAGGACCACGGTTCCGCTCTTGGGAAGCTTAGCCGATCCAATAACGGTTGTGCCGTTGTAGAAGGTGACCGTTCCAGTAGCGACGTGCAACGGGACACTTGAGCCGATCGAAGCGGTCAGGGTGACGGGCTGTCCACCGAATGAGGACGTGATGTCCGTGCTGAAGTTCACATAGGAAGAATCCGTGGCTGTAAACGGTACGTAGTAGGTCGACGATGTGCCTTTGACATTGCTGTCGCCGGTATAGTCCAACCTTAGGGTTCGTGTGCCCGGAGTAGTAATGGTGACGTTAGTCGTCCAGTAGCCGCCGTACAGCGTGCTGTCGACTTTGCCCTTGCCCAACACAACGGCTTTCCCGCTGGTGATGTCGGAGACAGTAATTACTCCCCCATAAGGTGCGAAGCCGCCGCTCGTAAATCCGATCTGTGCGATGAGCTGAATAGGGGTGTTCACGACGGTGTCCCCGACAGGAAAGAAATCCTCGATGAGCCCTTGTGCCTGGCTCACCGTGTAGCTATAACTTCCCTGACTGGCGCCGAAGCTCGGGTCGCCCGGATAACTTGCCACTAGCTGATGAGAACCTACGCCCAAGGCCTGCGTGGGGAGAACGTAAGAGATAGTGCTCGACTGACTTGTTGGAAGTCCAGCTTTGGTAATAGTCTTCTCGCCGTAGTTCAACGTCATGGTACTGGGGGCGAAGACCCCGGTTGCGTAGTTGTAAACTCCTCCGTTTGTGATCGGTACGCCATCCGCTGTCATCGTCATCGAACCAGAAGGAAAGCCGTATCCGGAATTTCCGGCCACAATGATTCCGACAGGCCAGGACAAGCCGTATCCCACCGAAATGGGACCAGTTGCGAATGTTCCACCGCCAACCGACCCAACAAATGTTTGGCTCTTCTCCGCTGAGACGGTCACAGGAACCGAGTTAGAAGTGCTTGGGCCGTATTTGCCGTCACCGCTATAGCGAGCACTCACGTTATAGTTGCCGCCGGGAACGGCGGAGGTGAGAATGTTAGCTTCGCTGGAACCTATCTGCGGCATGAGTTCGCCCGAGCCTACTGCGATGGTTGCGGCGGTCGAGGAAGCAGCCGAAAGAGCTACGGCGCCGGTTGGAGCAACACATGTTCCAGTAGCGGCGCAGGCGACGGTGGCCTGGAAGCTGATTGACTTACCATGAACCACGGCTGCTTTTTGTCCGGGGCCAAGCGCAAGAGTAAGACCGGTTCCAGCTCCACTGGATGCAGCAGACTTCCAATGGTTGACCAGGGCGTTGACATCCATCGAGCCAAGTCCGGTTGCCAGGTCGTAGCCGGAAGTTGCATCATAGCCGATGGTGTACTGGCCGTTTGGATCGGGTACTTTATTGTTGCCCTTGCTCGTGTCGTGGAAGATCCCAGGGACTTTGGCAAGTCCGTAGAAGACGTAGTTGGCCATCCCTTGCGGCTGACCGCCCATCTTCTGATTGACCAGTGCCATAATGCCGGCAGCGGCTGGGCTCGAGGCAGAGGTGCCACCGAAGGTGAAGAAGTAGTCGCCGTAACCACAATTGCCATTTAGGCATACGAGATACCCATCGTGAAGTGAAGCTGTGAGGGAGATGTCAGGCAGGTCGCGTGCTCCGTCATTCGGAACACCCACCCCGGTCTGCCAGGTGGGCTTAGCGTAGAGACTGCTTACGCCACCACTACCAGCGTAGAGCAAAACATCATTGGGATCGTTACTGCTTTCATTCCATGCCGTCTCTGGAATGTAGCTGAGCGCAGACTCGCCGGTGGTTGGATCGTTTGTCGCACTCCAATACTTGTTGGGGCTGGCTGTATCGTTGAACTGCGTACCACCAACCGCGACGTTGTACGGCGTTGATGCAATTCCGTTCACAGCGAGGACACCGGAAGAGTAGACTCCGCCAGCAGGAGCGTCACAGCCTGCACCGCCGTTGTCTCCAGCAGATACAAATGAGGTAATTCCCTGCGCAGCTGCCTGTTGCCAGAGGGAATTGTAGAAGGCATTTTCGACCGGGCCCAGGTCGGTTTCACATGATCCATAGCTGGTGCTCATGACTGGGGCCAGATTATTGTCGACAATGTACTCTGCTGAGACATCGACTCCATCAGCGAAGTTGCTCTGAGAGATGACGAAATCAATCTTTGCCATCGGAGCTACTGCGCCCGACCAGGTGACATCGAGCGTGGCTTCGTCAACATCTGTCGTTATACCGGGATCGTCTCCGTTGATAATGACCTGAGGATCATTCGCCGGAAGCCCGAGAAGATTGCGGAAATCACGTATGTCTTGAATGGTTATATTGCTGCGACCGACTATGGCGATCGTCTGGCCCATCCCGTTAATTCCAGCATTGTAGAGAGGTTGCACGTTATAGATCTTCGCGAAGTCGGCAGGGGCGATTCCATGCGAACTGTCGTCAAAGGTAAATTGGCCACCCGCCTTTTTAAAATGTACCTTTGTTCCGCTCAAAATAGCAGGCGAAGACGGATTACTATGCAGTCGAACGACGCCCTTGACTACGTTGCGTAGGGCTGCAGGAAGTTGAATATCGCTGGAGTTCGAGATGAACGTTTTATTTTTGTAGGAATAAGAGTGCATCTGTGTCGAGAACGCGTTCTCAACCTGTGCGACATTGCCACTGAAAACGATGAAGCGGCGGCTTTGTGAGATATGGTGAACGTTCAGACCTTGACTCTGAAGCCACGCGCTGACTTGAGAAGAATCCGTATCGGCGATTCCGAACTGTTGGCCAAATTCGGTTGGGGTCAGCCACTTGTGGAATAAGGGAGAAGACGAGTCATGCTGTGATGCGATAAGATCGGCTGCGGCCTGATCCTGCGCCGGCGTAGGCGCCAGCAATAGTACCATTCGACCAAGGTTCTGACTTGAGGAGAGCCGGCCGATGTCTTGGCTCATCGAGATTAGCCGGTCTGGAGTGCTGCCTTTGACGGCGGTGTGTTCTGCGCCTTGAATCGAGTCAGTAATCCGTGATTGAGCCCGTGCTGCTTGACCGAAAGCCACGCCTATTGCAAGGCACATAATCTTCGCGACATTTCTACAACGGTTGTTTCTGTACATGAGTTTCTCCTATCAATGTTGCTTGTCCTTCTATGGACCTGCTGCTATGACCAAACCTGATGCAGGAGCGAGTTCGTGCCAACTGCGGAACATCCTCGACACGCCGGTCTCAGGCCTGATTAGTTCCGGTGATTGCCGGGGGCTTTTGATCAAGCGAAGCGGTGGATCTGTTTGTTGACTTTAGTCACACCTCCGAAGATGCGCAGGCAAAATGGTTCCGCGGAGGCGTAGTCGTACACATCAAAGCAGTTTGCTGTCCAGACCAACTCTGAACTCCTCATGGCACAATCGCAGTCTTGCGCCATTGCCGCACCGAACACGCGCAAGCGCGCGCGTTCAGTTTTGGGGCATGGTTCATAAGGTGAGCGGGCTGGTTATGAGTGCGAAATCGACTATAGTCTGACTCGCGCGGGAGCACTTGACTATAATGGACAAAATATCCAGATATTTGTTGGGACAGGTAGCTCCATTTCGGAAGAGGAGCTAACGAGATGCTTCGACCGCATTTACCCGAGAACCTGCAGAGAGTGGGTTTTCTCTCTTGCCTGCCTGAACTTCTAAGGCGCTTCGACGTAGACCCGTTAGAAGTGTTGGCCGCTGCTGGTCTGACCGCGTCCGCGCTTGAGGATCCGGATGGAATGATTCCTTACCGAGCAATGGGACTGCTCTCGCAGTTGTCCTGCGAGAAGACTCGGTGTTCACATTTTGGGCTGGAGATCGGTCGCCAGATCCGGACCGAAACTCTTGGACTTCTCGGCGAGCTGATGCGAAATTCTCCGACGCTCCGCGTTGCATTGCAGGATTTTGCGATCAATCAGCATCGAAACGCTCACGGAGGCGTCACCTATCTGCTGGAAGACAAGATGCAAGCGTTCTTCGGGTACGCTGTTTACCAGCCAAACGTGCCCGGTCAGTATCTAATCTGCGACGGCGCTGCCATGGGAGCATTCACTATCTTTTGCGAGCTCGCCGGTACAGGCCACGCATCCGCTCTGGAAGTTCTACTAGCCCGATCCGAGCCGAGAAATGTATCCCACTATCGACATGCATTTGGGGTCAAGCTTGCCTTCAATGCGGATCAAACCGCTGTGGTTTTTCCGCGAAGAATGCTTGATCAGCCTGTCGCGGGCGCCGACGTTCGGCGACGAATTGTCCTCGAGAAGCAAGTTCAGGTCCTATGGCACGCTGGCGGTATTGATATAGTCACGCAGCTTCAGCGCGAACTGCGGGTTGCGCTCATAAGGGGTTGCTTTTCTGCTACTGCGATTGCGCGACAGTTGGGTATGAGCCGGCGTACTCTTGACCGCCGGCTGGATGCTTCTGGGATGAAATTTCAGGAGGCGTTGGATGACACACGGTGCGAGTATGCTCAGCAATTACTTGACTGCACCCAGCTGAAAATCGCTGATATCGCTACCATAGTTGGCTATGCCGATCCGAGCATACTCACGCGTGGGTTTGTGCGATGGGCCGGGGTAACTCCGAGCCAGTGGAGAACGAAGCTAGGACGCGAGGCGGACACTTGCGCCGATAACATTAAATGAATGGGTCGGCACGCCGAGCGCCGCCCTTGCTTCACTCACGATGTATTCGCGCAGGACCGGACCGAGTGCGGCTCTGCCGTCGCCACGGCGGGAGAAGGGAGTCGGACCGGAGCCCTTGAGCTGGATGTCGTAGCGCACGCCGTCACGCCCCATCACCTCCGCTAGCAAATTCGCGCGGCCGTCGCCGAGCTGCGGCACGAAGTATCCGAACTGGTGCCCGGCATAGGCGAGCGCAAGGGGTTCGGACCCTTCGGCGACTCGGTTGCCTGCTAGGATTTGCACTCCTTGTTCACACGCTAGCGCGTGCGGGGCGAGCTCAAGGCTATGGGCCAATTCCAGATTCAGCTTCACAAGGTGCGGGGTAACTACAAATGAGTGCATCGGCGATTTAGCACTTATCGAGAGTTCGGTAATGGAGAATCGGCAAACGCTTCCCATCGCCGATCGTGATTCGATGAAATGGAATGAGACTTCGTTACCACTCCATTCAACTAAAGAGGCAGCCAGAGACATCAAGATCTGGGTCTCTCAAAAAGCTTCTTGAAAACGATCTTTTTGAAGTCAAGCAGTGGGGTATCGCTTTTCTCGGCACGCATGCGCAACAGGGCACCTTCCCAACTATTCAAGAGGAACTTGGCCAGTAACGATGCTGAGATTTGATCACTAAGCTCCTCTTGTTTTTGCGCCTCTGCAATACAAGCCTCAAGGAGTTCCCACCAGACTCCAAAATGCTTCGTAAGGCGGTCACGTATCAGTGCGCTTTGATCCGCAGCTTCAGCGCTGAAGTTACCCATCAGACATCCACGAACGTACTGAGCGGTCCTGAATGCTTCAATCCTGTCATCGAAGTACGCCTCCAATCGAGCCCGTGGCGTAATAGCTTGATTCAGGAGAAAGCCGCGCAGCCTTTGCTGGGCTCGGTTCGAATACGCATCGATGACCTCCGCTGCGAACGCCTCTTTACTTGGGAAAAAAATTGTAAAAGGATCCCTTGGTACGTCGGCGGCCTCGACAATGCTCTGTACACTGGTCCCACCGGATCCACTGGCGTGGATCGTCTGTATCCCCGACTGGATAAGCCTCTCTCGAGTACCAGTTTTAGGCTTTGGTCCCCTCTTTACGGGCGAACGAGAATCCATCATGTGCTCCAAGTCTATTTTCGTCGACGATGAATGGAAGGCCATGATTTATTGCTCAATTAATGCAAGATGACCGGTCATATTATATTTTTCAAGAGGTATCACTTACACGCAAAGGGAACCGGGATGAACGCAACCGATACAAGTGACGGCATGCTGAAATGGGATGTATTTACCAGTAAGCGCCCTGGCCTAAGCCGCGATCTTCCCCCTGGTAAGGAGGCATTGATGTGGGTATCGAACTCGTCGACGCTCATCTATGGTGAACGAGATGCTGTCCTTGTCGATACGTTTCTGACAATCCTCCAATCGCAGGCCTTGCTGAATTGGGTCATCAAGGAGTGGAAATAATCTTACCGCGATTTACCTGACGCACGGACACGGTGACCACGTCTTCGGAGTTGGCTCACTTCTGGAGCGCTTCCCGAACGTGAAAGCTGTTGCGACCCCGGAAGTCGTTGAGGCAATGCGCCAGCAAGTGTCTCCTACGTCCTTAGAGGATTTTTGGCGCAAACTTTTTCTTGGTCAAATCCCGGAGCATCTCCCCGTCGCCGATCCTCTCCAAAGCAACGAATTGGAGCTCGAAGGACACAAGCTGATCGTGGTGAATACGGGGAAGACGGACACTGCCGAATCGACGTGCCTGCATGTTCCGTCGGTCGGACTGCTCGTAGGTGGAGACACTGTCTACAACGGAATTCATCCCTGTCTCGCGGAGACCAACACGGAGAGCCGACGCGAATGGATAGACACGCTCGATAAACTCGAGACGCTAACCCCCGAGCCGTCATTGCTGGGCACAAGATTCCAGAAAATGAAGACGAGCCTCGCATCATCGCCGAGACGAGGCAGTATCTTCGCGACTTCAATCGTCTGGATGAATCCACCACCACCATCCGCGAACTTTGTGATGCCATGCTTGAACTCTACCCTGATCGCGCAAATCCCGGCTCCTTATGGGGCGGCGCGAAGATTGGTAAAAAGAGTGCCTAGCGGTTAACGATTGGACCAATCGACGTATGGCGATAACAGGCCCATGCACTCTCATTGACTGGTTCAGGTCGATCCAGATTTCGGCACTTGGACGTATAACCGGCTTGTCGGACAGCGGGTTGCTGCCATTTGCTTATTACGGATGTCTCAGCGAATGATAAATCTCCGATTCACTTGTCAAGCTGAATGCAGATGGGTCGATAAGGTCTCACGACCTCGTACACTCATGGCCGGCGACTGTTCGTACCCCGTCTGAAGGATCGTCAGCGGCTTCAACTTTTGAAAGGCGCTTCATGCTGACGGCGTGGATTTCGGCGAATCCGGTGCTTGAAGATTGTCCTTTGACCTCATCCTCTACCTCGCGGGAGGGGAGGATGGCTTCCAAGGTGCTTTGGAGCTTACACCAAGCGACGTTGGACCTCAACACGTCACTTCCGCTTTTGTTGTGCACGGAACGAGATCCCGAGGACCTAAACCACTAAAGTCTCCTGTCGGTACCGGAACGCCTATGGCTAACGTACTCATTCCGATCTGAACGAGTATTGTTGCCAGGATTTGCCATCCTTCTCAATCTTGACCGGCTGGATCGACTCGCGAATAAATTCTGAAATCGCCTGTGTCCAGAAGGATGTCGCCGAAGGATTGGATTGCATTACTCGAATCTCCCACGGGCCTGGAAGGCGCCTCCACACCTCTTGCGCGGCGAGTGTTCCTATTCTGTGTCTGCGGCAACCTCGGAGAATAAAGAATTCCGCCATGTCCCAAACCTCCTGATTATCAGAAGTCTCTGAACCTCTCTTCACCAGGGCGAACCCTGCAAGCTTGGCTTGAGACCGGATCAGGAAGGGATGACGATTTGATTGACTCCAGTACAGTGGAAGTGACTTGTAACCGAATCTACCGTCCGGCCCGATGCTCAAAGGGTGAAACTCGCTAAAGTCGTGTGAATATAACTCAAGCAGACTCGCGAGGATCGGTGACTGCTCGCGTAGCGCGGGTTCCAGCTGAAAATTCGTAGACGATCTATCCATTTTTTTCGGTCATGGGTCGATATTATGCTCACCAGTCGATCCGTGGGAGAGGAGTTGATGCAGCCTCTGGCTTCAGACATAGCTAGAACGGTAGGGTGATTTCGCGACTCTCCCGGTTCTCTTCAAAAGATCACGGCTTTGGCGACCACAGCGTCTGGCGGAGCCAGCTTGCGCTCCCGCCTAGTGTCCCCAACAGACGATGATTCCTTTAACAATTGGGAACAGGAGCAGCGCGATACATTACTCAACGCCATGGGCGGCGATTGTGAGCGGCATGTTTGGCATTTTCTCGTTCGCATGCCTGGTCGCCTACATTGTGACGCCGGCACTCCAGATGCAGGACTCGGGTGTGGTGGCGCCGCAGGGCAAGCTACTCTTGACAGTCCAATTTTGTCCTCAATGGTACAGGCGCTGCTGATGATTCCTGTGGCGATTTGGCTCTATCGCATTGGAGGGTGGAGATGGCGTGGCCTCGGTCGAAGTTGGATGATCCTCGGGGTTGTGGCTTTGGGTGGCGTAGGGCTTCTGCGATTTGTAGTTCTATTCGGTGCTGCCGTGTCGGACATTCTCTTCATGATCCCGATGGGCCTTGTTGGCCTGTGGCTCGCTGCTGTGAATTGGAATAACCCACGAGCGCTGCGTGGCCGGATGAGGATATTGGGTGGGATCGCGAGAATCTGTCTGTTTGGCGTTGGACTGAACTTCTTCTTCAATGGTGGACTAGTTGTTTTTTCCAAAGGCCCTATGGCCTACGGGGATGATATGAATTCCATATCGGATTGGGGTTAGGCGGACTTCCTGGATTTACGCTGTTTCCAATCTGGTGCGTTCTGCTTGGTCTTCGATTTTCGCGGGCACCCAACAAATGAAGGCTCTTCCAGCCAAAAAACTGCCACCTCAATGAGCGATAACAGGCCAAGGCACTCATCGACCCCGGTTTACGCGTCTCTAAATGATAAGTGCCGAGAACGTGCTTGCAGAAGTTGGCGTAGCCTGTACTCACGCGTTACGGACAGGAGACGTACAGCTTGCTTGTGCATGCTGTTGTGACTGCATATAAAGCGGCCCATTGGGCGCCGTACCCAACGGTATTCCTCTGATAAGCCGACTTCTTATGCCTCATCGGTTCTAGATAAGCGATCCGGCTATTTTATCAAGAACTTGAAAAACAACTGCCATCTAACCGGGATAATCCGCCGCTGCTGCCCAGCCAGCAGCTCCGTCCCTTTGGACTATCTGAGTTCACAAAACGGTTACTTCGCCTCACTAACAGACAATCTAACTAGAAATCGATTCTGAGCGCCGCCTGTCCCGTCCGATTTCCAGCGTTCTCCGCAGTTTGCGGTCCAGTCAGCTGCCCGAATAGCGAGTTGTCGATCGCAGTCACGGGTGGAGCAAAGTTGGTGTGGTTCAAAACGTTCGTGAAGGTAGTCTCGAACCGCGCATGGACCTGCTCGGTGATAGCGAACCGTTTTGCCACTCCGAGGCTCACTGTGGCTGTCCCGGGCCCTTGAACGATTCCAACTCCTGCATTCCCGAAGCGACCTACCCCTGCTGGGGTCGTCAGGAAGGACAGGTTGTTGTAGGTCACAGCTCCGGCAGTACCCCTCGGCACCACATCCGGACGCAACAAAGCGCTTCGATTGACGACGTTCGTGTTCGACTGATCGGCAGAGCCGCTGATGCTGGGGGTAAGCCATGGGCCCGTCTCAAGCAGCGTGACGGTTGTCAGATCCCAGCCACCGAGAAATATGTCCTGGGCTGTGCTGTTACTCATGTACTGTCGGCCCTTGCCAAAAGGCAGCTGATACATCCCAGTGAGCAACATACGGTTGCGCCTAGTACCGGAAACATTGCCCAGATTTTGCTTGATGTGGAAACGATCGGCGATGGGAAGTCCGTAATTGACCTCACCGGCGAACGCGCTCGGTGCATCACCCTGATTGTCAGCCTCATTTTCTGCGTAGGCGTAGTTTGCATCCACGTAGAGCCCACGCTCCAAACGATGCGTCGCCTGCAACTCGAACGCGTGATAGTTTGCCTCACCTGCATTGAACGTGCTGAGCAGCGTCGTCCAATTCTGGTAGGGCGCGCGGGAATCCACGAAAACTCCAGCCGTTGCTCCCGTGTTGTACGGAGTCGTGCTGGCGGGAATCTGGTTAAGATCCTCGGTGATGCTCAGCCTGTAAGTGTGCATGCCGACGTAGCTCGCGCGAAGCGATGTTGCGTTCGAGAGCTGGCGTTCCACGGTGACGTTCCATTGGTTTGACTGAGGGTCGCGGAAGTTGGGATCAACCCCCTGGTCCAGTCCGCCGCCGCCGAAGGCTGGGCCGCCGGAGGTGGCAGGTGCCGTATTCGGAAACACGATCTGTGGCGTATTCGGTCCGGCGCTGTTGGAGTTGGAATACGTGTGTAGATTTGAGGTTGGGTTGCCGCTGTTGTTGAATGAAAGTGGTCCCAGGTTTGTCATCGTATAGACGCCAAATCCGGCACGCACCACGGTCTTGGTGTCGTTGAACGGACGATAGGCAATCGCGATGCGCGGCTGGAAGTCGCCTTTATAAGTTTGGCGCAGACTTTGCGGCAATCCATCCTGGCTGGCCGTGATATAGCCGGTGCACGGCAACCCGTGAACGGTCGATCCCGCAGTCGTGCCCGATGGGCACGCATTGAAAGACTGCTGGAAAGCAACATTGGAAGAGGTGATGTTCTGGCTGGTGAGGTATCCCGCCAAAGCATCAGGAACGACAATCGAGTTATTCCGTTGATCAAAGTTCGCCAGATTGCCGCCGTCCTCTTGAAAGCCGGGGAGAATCTGCCAGCGAAGACCATAGCTGAGCGTCAACCGGCTGTTGACTTGGAATTCGTCCTGAGCGAAGAAACTAAATTGCGTGGCGGTGCCTCCAACATCCGGGCTCGAGACAGCGAAGTAAAGTGTGGTTGGCGCGCCTTCGAGGAAGTCGCCAAAGGCGTTGCCCGTAAACTGATCGCCTGGGGCGTTTCCATACGATGGTTGAAATATGAAGGCGCCGAAATCATCTGAGGCGAACTGTGGGGCGAAGCTCTCCAGATCGAAGTACCGAACGCGACGGATATCGATCCCACCCTTCACCGTGTGCTTGCCGAAGGTGTAGGTCAGGTTATCGCTGAACTGCGTCGTCTTCGACTGCGTGACCCCAGCCTTGTCTCTTCCAATGACTGGAAAAGGCGTGCCCGCGCTGAAATTAAAGGTAGGGAATGCGTGAGTTGATGGATGCTGGCTGATATCGACACCTGTGAGATCCAACTGACTCAGCGCAGTGGAACCTTGAATCGGGAAGTCGACGCTGGTCGTAACATTCGTGAAGCCGTAGCGGAACTCATTCAGCAGCTTTGGGGTAATCGTGTAGGTATGCGAAATCAACAAGCTCCGATTGTGAATGGAATCCGAATCATCCGGCAGAAAGAGATTCGCGAAGTCCGTGGTGATGTTCTTGCGGCTAAAGCGCGCGTAAATCGATTGCTTGGAAGAGATCGTCTGATCGACCCGGACGTCCGCACCGTCGGTGCGCGCAGGAGTGGCTTGAAAGTTTTGATAGTTGATGGCCTGTGTCTGGTTAACAGCGCCTGCCACATTCGGCAATGGATAATAGGCAAGCAGCGCCTTAGCAGTCTGGCTAATCTGGGTCGATGGAATCGTAGGACCACCTATATCGGAGAGGTTGCCACTCCTGTCCGCCGCAGTCGGAACGACATATTGCTGGAACACCGCAGTGCTGCGCCGGTTGCCTTCATAGTCTGCAAAGAAAAATGTCTTGCTGTGCCCGTCATACAGATGTGGAATCACAATTGGCCCGCTCAACGAGAAGCCGAACGTATTGAACTTCTTGGGGGCTTTTCCGCTAGCGCCATACGGATCGGCATCCAGCGCCTGGTTTTGCAAATACTCGAAGACACTCCCGTGATACTGACTTGTCCCATTCTTGGTGGTAAAGGTCACATCGCCAACCTGGGAAAACTCCGCACTATTGTTGAATGCGGTCACTTTAACTGCAGCAATTCCTTCCTGTGAAGGATAGGCGTCCTGCAGCGCCCCATTCTGCCGCACGTTAGCAGTTGAAATCCCATCGACGGAGAAATTCACCATCGAGGAACTCGCTCCGCCGAGAGCGATATTGCCAGAACTATCTGTCTGAACGTTGGGAGACAGGCCAAGCGCACCGAGCGGACTTGTAGTGGTTGCGCGGTTATTCAAAGGCAGTTGCGTCATTTCGACATTCGTCTTCGAGTCGCTGATCGTTCCATTTTCCGTATTGATTTGGTCGGCTGCTCCCGATACCTCCACAGTTGTCGACTGTGCCGCCACGTTGAGTGTGGCGCCAAGTCTCAAGTCCTGTCGCGCTTCTACTGAAATTCCCGACACAACAGTATCGGCAAAGCCATCGCGATGAGCACGTAGCGTGTACTTGCCGGCCTTTACGTTCTCAAAGACGAAGCCGCCTGAAGTATCCGTATCGACGGTTCGTTCTGTATTTTCATCTGAGCTGCGCAGCACAATCTGCGCATCAGGAATGGCCGCTCCGCTTGCGTCCAATACATTGCCTCTGACGCTACCAAACGTCGATTGCGCATGAGCCAACGGTCCCGCGGCTAACAACAGACCACAAATAATCATGGAGATGACGCTGCACGCAACGCGTCTCAGAACGCTTCGTCCCCCCCGCCTGAGGGTGTGCTGAACCTCGTTCTGCTGTTGAAACGACACGGCCATATCCTCTGCAAGGGACGTGCGTGCCGCTGTGTCTAGTGAAAGAAGGCCTCTCAGTAAGTTCATGTCGAATCACCTCGTATGCCGGAAAAGACCGACACTTTCAGTGAACCGTGAACACCATCAGCAATGCATAAGCTTCTTCTTAACGGTTTGTTTATGCCTCAATCGCTATAGTTCCGGCAGTGTCGACCGAATGATTGCCAAACCAATCCAGGTGGTCCTACGCAGGATTGCCGGCGGCTGTGCCGCTGGAATGCTGTTGACTCTTCTCTCCTACCGCCTTCACTTTAATCTCTCCGCCGCAACCTCCATTCATCTCTTTCTGGTAGTTGTCATCGCGCTACGCTGGGGGTTATTCGAAGCGAGCCTCGTTTCAATTCTGTCTGTTGCCTGTCTTGACTACTTCTTTACCCAACCCTTGTTCCAGTTCTACATAACAGATTCGCACGATTGGATCGCTCTGCTGGTCTTTGAAGCAACCGCATTGGTTGTCAGCAGTCTCTCCGACCGAGTGAGCCACCACGCTCGCGAGTTAGAGCGGCGCCAGGCTCAACAGCAGAAGCTTTACGAACTCAGCCAGAATATTCTGCTCCTCAATCGGGATGCGGCGGTCGATCAGCAACTCGCCGATCTCATACGTTCCAGCCTGCGAGTGAAAGGGGTAGCCCTTTGGAACGCGTATGAGATGCATCAGTGGAAGAGTGGAGATTGTGATTTCTCCGATGACGAAGTGCGCTCAGCTTTCTTTCTCGAAACAAATGACGATGACTTGAACACAGGTGTCTCCCGGCGCGTCCTTCGGCTAGGAACCCGGCCTATTGGATACTTGTTCCTCTGCGGGCATTCGCTCGACTCAGCCTCGATCAATGCAGCCTCCTCGCTTGCCGCAGTTGCAATCGAAAGGGCACGTTCCTTCTCGACCGAAGCAAGTGCAGAAGCTGCAAAACAAAGCGAGCAGCTACGCTCGGCCATATTGGACGGCCTCGCACATGCGTTCAAGAGCCCGCTTACGACGATCAGAGCTTCGAGCTCCGGTCTGCTCGCGATGAACACCCTGTCGGGCACTGAAGAAAAGTTGGTTGGCTTGATTGACCGCCATGCGGGACACCTCAGCGACCTCGCCAATCATCTGCTGCTTACCGCGAAGCTGGATAGCGGCGATCTAAGGGTCAAGCGCGAGCAAGTCGACGTAGCTCGGTTGATCCACAGCACCATTATGGAATCGTCCCAGGAACTGGATGGGCATTTCATTGACTTCCAAATGAGCTCGGTGCACAAGGCCATATATGGAGATGGAAAGCTTCTTCAAATGGCCCTCTTCCAAGTGCTCGACAATGCTGCGAAGTATGGTCGTCCCAACTCTCAGGTGGCCATCGCGGTTCAGGAAGAAGAAGCGGAACTGATCATCAGGATCAAAAACGAAGGCTCGTTTATCCCCGATGACGAAAAAGAGAAGGTATTTCAACGTTTTTATCGTTGCTCTGGGTCGGTGAAGACGATCTCTGGCACCGGGATCGGTCTCTCCGTAGTGAGGCGCATCGCTGAAGCGCATAGCGGCAGAACATGGGTGGAAAGCGATCAAGTGAATGGAACAACGTTCGCTATCGCACTACCCTGCATGGCAAAGGAGAAAGCGTGAATCAGAAAAGCAAGGTGCTCGTCGTTGAAGATGATGCAGGAATACGCCAGAGCCTGTTCGAAACATTGGGAGCGTTAGGATTTGCGATTGGGGAGGCTCACAATGGGGAGGAGGCCCTCGTGCAATTGCGCATGGTAAGCTATGACGCGGTCCTCCTCGATATCAATATGCCCGGCATGGGAGGCAAGGAGACGTGTCGAAGAATCTGTCAAATTTTTCCGGGACTGCCGATCATTATGCTCACTGTTCGTGACGATGAAGAGGATATCGTCGAGTCGTTAGACGCAGGTGCATTTGACTATGTCACGAAGCCGTTTCAGATCCGTGAGCTCACCGCAAGGCTACGATCAGTCATCCGGCGTCGCCGCGCACCGATGGGAGAGCCAGATCTGATCAGCATCGTGGGCGACATCACGCTCGACCCCAATCGCCGCCTCGTGGAGAAAAAGGGTGAACAGATCCACCTCGCTCCAAAAGAATACGAGACCCTCCGTTGTTTGATGGAGCATGCCGGCAGACCCGTCAGGCACGAAAATCTGCTGCGATCCATATGGGGACCGCCCTACGGCAACGAGCGCGAATATTTGCGAGTTGTCATCAATCAACTGCGAAAGAAAATTGAAGACGACCCTGCTCACCCCATTTATATCTTGACCGAAAGCCATATCGGCTATCGCTTTCGTGAAGCATAACGGGCCGCGATGGCTATTGCAATAGACAATAAAGAGATCTCGAAAAATGTTGTTTCTAACGACCATTCTTATCGTGGATTGGCCGATCACTATCGAAAAGCCGAAACGGATCACCCCGTCCGTTCTTTGAAGAACGCTTTTTGCAAATCAGCATCAGACTTGTTCTATAACACTTAGTGCCGCGTCGATGGCGTTGGGTTGACGGATGCGTCCTTAGTTTCAGTTTCTGAGCAGATGTGGGTGTTTGAGTCGCTCATGGAGGGGGGCGGAGTGGTTGTGCCCCAAGTAGAGGGGGCGGAACCCATAGTAAGAGTCAGCGTTGCTCCGTCTTTGATTTGGGCTTGGCGGAACCAGGCGTTGGGGAGATCGGCCCCGTTGAGCGTGGCCGACTGGACGTAGCGGTTGAGGCCGTTGGGGTCGAGGTTCTTTGCGATGATGCGAAGCTTTTTGCCGTTGGCGAGAGCGAGTGACGCGTCAGGGATGCTGGGGGTGCTGATGAGGTAGACGTCCTGACCGGCGACGGGAAAGAGGCCGAGGGTGGAGAAGATGAGCCAGCTGGACATGGCGCCGGAGTCGTCGTTGCCGGGGATGCCGGCGCGGGTGTCGGTGAAGGCTTTTTCGAGGAGGAGATGGACGATGTCGGCGGTCTTGTCGGGGCGGAGGGCATAGTTGTAGAGGACGGGGATAAGGAAGCCGGGCTCGTTGGTGACGTCGAAGTGGCGGCGACCGAAGATCCAGTCGAGGCGGCGGACGAAGGTCTCGTTGCCGCCGGCCATGTCGATAAGGCGGCGCATGTCTTGCGGGGCATAGATGGAGTAGGTCCAGATGTCGCCCTCGTAGAAGAAGTCGGGCCAGGTGCCGCGGACGACGAGGTAAGGCGCGGCCCAAGTGCCGTCGGGATTGCGGGGGCGGAGGAACCCGTGAAAGCCTTCGGCGGTCATGTCCTTGTCCCAGAGGTGCTCGAAGTTGTGGGTGCGGCTGGCGTAGAGGGCGGCTTCTTTCTGGTGGCCGAGGCCGCAGGCAACTTCGGAGATGGCGAAGTCGTCGTAGCTGTACTCGGCGATGCGGGAGCCGGAGCGCTCGTCGGCGAGAGTGATGTAGCCTTTTTCGTTGTAGTCTTTGAGGCCGCCGCGACCTTCTTTTTGGGCGTTGGCGGGAGGGACTTCGGCGTCGTGGACCATGGCGGCGAAGGCGGTCTCGTAGTCGATTCCTTTGAGGCCCTTGACGTAGGCATCGGCTACGACAACGTTGGCGTTGGAGCCGCCCTGAGTGCGGCCGTTGTCGTTGCCGCTGCGGGCGTCGGGCATGTAGCCGGTGTGACGGTAGATGTCGATGAGGGAGCGGATGATGTCGCGCTGACGGTCGGGTGAGATGAGGGTGAGGAGAGGGCTGGAGCTGCGGTAGGTGTCCCAGATGGCGTAGTAGTCGTCGTAGTACGGCTCGTTGGATTGCCAGTCGGGGTTCTCACCGCTGCGGTCGGTGGGCATGAGCATGATGTGGTACATCGCGGTGTAGAGCTGGCGGCGCTGGGAGTCGGTCTCGCCGGTGAGGCTAAGCTTGGCTAGCTCGGTGTTCCACAAAGCTGTCGCGGCGGAGTGGGTGGCGGCGAAGTTCCAGGTGGGGATTTCGTGTTCGACGTTTTGTTTTGCCTGATCGGCGCTGATGAATGAGATGCCTACTTTGGCCTGGATGATCTGGTTGGCGTGTGTGGTGAAGTTGAAGGTGGCGCCGATGGGGGTGTCGGTGGTGACTGTCGCGTCTTTGGCGGAGGTGAGGGTCGTGCCCGTCCAGGTTTGTGCGGTGGTGGCTGGCGTGTCGAGGACCATGTAGTAGTAGACCTTGTACTCGCCGCCCTTGTTCCAGCCGCCGGTGAAGCGGGCTATGCCTTGAGCTTCGTGATCGCTGGTGAGGTGGACCTCCGCGCCGAGGAAGCGCTGTGACTCGGAGCTAGGGCCGAGGTCGAGCGCGTGGGCTACGTTGATAGTGAGGTGAGATTGCTGTGATGCGGGGAAGATGTAGCGGTGGAAGCCGACGCGGCGGCTGCTGGTGAGCTCAGCTTTGATTTTGTAACGGGTGAGGTTCGCGGCGTAGAAGCCGATCTGGTTGACCTCGTCGGTGCGGGGGGATTTGATGTCGTTGAGGTCGAGGGGGCCGGTGACGGGAGCGACGAGGATGTTGCCGTACTTGCCTTGTGCGCCGCTGAGGTGGAGGTGAGAGAAGCCGAGGATCACTCCGTTGCTGGAGTAGCCGAAGCCGGAGCGGCGGCCATCGAAGGTCTCCATGTCGGGACCGAGTTTGACGAGGCCGTAGGGGATGGCGGTGCCGACGAAGGTGTTGCCGCCCCAGTCGACGCCGATGAAGGGATCGACGTTGTGGGTGTAGTCGGGCGTTGATTTTTGTGCGACGAGTGGAACTGCAAGCAGGAGTGCGGTAAGGGAGAGGCGGATGGAACGCTTGATGATATGGTGCACTGCTGCTTGCATGATGGGTCCCTTGATGTCTTGAGTGCCGTGAAGATTTTCAGGAGCGGGGACTGTCTACGCAGGCCCCGCTCTTGCGCTGTTGCAATGTTAGAGCGTTAGAAGGAGTAGCGAAGGCTGGCCTGCATGGCGCGTTGGCCGGTCTTGCTGGTGACCTTGCCGAAGGCTGCGTCGGTGTAGGTGGAGTCTGGTGCGGCCCAGTTGGGGTGGTTGGGGAAGTTGAAGGCGTCGAAACGGAAGGAGAGTGCCTGACCTTCAAAGGTTGCGAAGCGCTTTTGCAGACTTGCGTTAAAGCTTGCCTGGCCGGGACCGTAGATCAGGTTGCGGTTGTGTTGTGAGGTGAACGTTCCGGCAGCAGGCAGTGAGAAGGCGCTGGGATTGAACCAGAAGTTGTTGTCTTTGCCGTTTGAAAACTTTCCGTTGCCGTGGAGCGTAGCGCCAGGAGCGATCTGAAGGAATTGTCCCTGGAAGCCTGCGCCGACGCCAGCGATGTCCTGACTGGTTGCGACGTTGAACGGCGTGCCTGTCTGGAACTGATAGGCCTGTGAGAGTTGCCAGCCACCGAGAGCTTCGTTGGCGATGCGGTTGCCGCTGCGGAAGGGGATGCGGTAGACGGAGTTGAGGACGAGGACCTGGCGGAGATCGTAGTCGGCTGTGCCGCAGAGTCCTTTGGGGTCGTCGGCGTTGGGTAGGATGTTCTTCTGGAAGGAGCCGCAGTCGCGGGAGTGAGCGTAGGTGTACGCGACTCCGAAGCCGAGACTGTGGCTGAAGCGATGATTCACGTCGATCTGCAGGCCCTGATAGAAGGCCGTGTCGCCTTGATAGACCTCGGTGATAGCAGCGTAACCGAGATACGGACGATGAGCGTTGACACCGTTGGTGCCGAAGGCCTGCGCGGTTCCGATGGGCGCCTGGTTCACGTCGGATTCAAACTGCTGATGCAAAGAGTGGCGGCCCACGTAGGAGACATCAGCGACGGTATCGAAGCCAAGGTCACGCTCGACAGATACGTTCCAGATGTAGGCTTCAGGTTGCGGGGACTGTTGGTTGATGTCGCCGGAAAGCGTTGGGAAGGAGCCGGTGCCGATTGCAGTGCCAGCGGGGTTGTCTACGCTGCCGCCTGTGATCGAAACCACCTGCTGCAACGGTGCGAAGCCGCCGAGAAATACGTTGTCTGAGGTCCCTTGCCGGCTGGTGTAGCGACCGAAGCCAGTGCGAAGAACCGTTTTATTGTTGAGCGAATACGCTACGCCGAGACGCGGCTGGAAGAGGTACTTCTGCACATGAACGTAGCCCCGCGGAAGATCGTGGAAGAGATTGTTGTACTGTCCAGTTACGGCGATGGGAACGTGAGAGTTTGCGCTGGCGGGAAAGCCATTGCCAAATAGAACGGTTCCGTCGAGCGGGTCACCGCTGCCAGCGCTCGGATTACCCGTTGTGGGGTTCACCTTTACAGCAGTAGCAGGATTGTAGAAGGCGGGATCAAAGGTTCCGGCGTTGTTCCAGATGCTGTAGAAGGGGTGAATGCTGGTGTATCGCATGCCGAACTCGAGGTGCAGCTTCGGCGTAGCTTTCCAGGAGTCCTGTGCGAAGAACTCGAACATGTTAGCGCGGCTGGGAGTTTCGTTGCGCGGACCGATCTCGGAGTAGGTGTTGAAAACGCCGAGGGCCGCGTCGGCGAGGTCGTAGCCGGTGCCGTTGGTGTTGGCGCTGGAGAAGTCGAACTTGCCGTTCTGGTTGTTGGTCTGTCCGGGAGTGGAATTGGCGAAGGCGATCTGATCGTCATCGTTTTCGCCAGCCCGCTCAAAGAGAGCGCCGCCGCGCAGAGTGTGGTTGCCGATGATGCGGGTGACGGTGTCGGCGAAGTCGAAGATCTCGCCCTGAGAGTGAGAGGGGTAGGTGCTGCCATCGAGTGTGGTGATGCCGGTTGTATCAAACGCAATGGTGGGAATTTTGTTTGGGAGATCCTTGCCTGCAGGAAAGAGGTAGGGATAGTTGATGCCGTATGCGGTGCGGTTGTAGGTGCCGGTCGATGTGTCGATGCTGAGGCGAGCGGCGTCATGGCTGGCGGTGAAGAGAAATTCGTTGGTGGTGCTGGGACCGAAGGTGTGGACGTAGTCGAGCGAACCGGTCTCGTTGGGACGACTGTAGATGCGGGGGACGATGTCGTAGTTCGACGTCGCGAAGGGGTTCACCTCGTGATAGTAGAAGTGAATGAGGCGGAAGCGGATGTAGTCCTTCTCGGTTGGAAGGATGTCGAGATTGCCGCTGTCGATCTGCTGCTGGATGGGATAGTGCGCAGTCTCGAGCAGGTTGGCTGCACCAATTTGAAAGCCTGGCGTCGGTGTAGGGAAGGCATTGAGCAAACCTACGCCATTTAAGCTAAGACGATTTTTGGGGATGATGTTGCCGGGAAAGCAGCCAGGGCCGCCGGCCTTCGGATCGCAGGGGAGACCGGACATGGGATCTTTGATGTGCTGCGCCACGGAGCTGAAGTCGCCGGTTCGGAAGGCTGCGTTGGGAACCGTGTCTGTCTCGGTAGAGAGCGAAGGATTGCGCACGAAGGCTTCGGAGTAGAGGAAGAAAACTTTGCCCTTCGGCAGGACATGCGGGATATAGAGAGGACCGTCGAAGACAAAGCCGAACTGGTTGTATGTGAATGGCGCGACGCTGTTTGTCTTGAGGGCCGCGGGGTAGTTCGGGTTTGAGTTGTTGGCGTTGTCGTTGCGGACCCAGGTGTTGGCGTTAAGGACGGGGTTTTGAAAGTACTCGTAGGCGCTGCCGTGGAAGTGATCGGTGCCGCTCTTGGTGATAATGCGGATCTGACCGCCAATGGATCGACCGTACTCTGCAGGGTAGTTGGTTGAGAGCACCTGGACTTCTTCGACGGCGTCGAGGTCGGGTGTGCCGACGGAGTCACCACTTGCGCGGATGCGAACGGCGACGGCGCCGTCGTAGGTGAGAAGATTGTCGCGCTCGCGGGCTCCGTTGATGTTGATGGCGCCGAGGCCGGTGCTGAAGTTTGGGGAGGAGACGGTGCTCGTGATACTGGTAATGCCGGCCTTGGTAAGTGCGAGATAGATTGGGTTGCGGCCATTGAGTGGAAGATTGTCGGCCTGGCTGCTGGTGATGACGCGGCCGAGGGTGGCGCTGTCGGCCTGCAAAGTCGTTTCGTTCGCGGTTATTTCAATCGACTCGTTATCTTTGCCGACGACGAGAGAGACGTTGACTGTTGCAGGGATCGCTGGGTCGAGGTTGTTGTTCGTTCTAGTAACCATGTCAAAGCCCGGGGCCACTACCTTGACGGTGTATTTGCCCGGTGCAAGGCCAGCGATGGTGTAGAAGCCGGATTTGTTGCTGATGGTCTGGTGCTCGGCGCCGGTCTGCTCGCTTATTACGGTGATGGCTGCTGCACCGACGCCAGCTCCAGAGGGATCGGTGACGACGCCGGCGATCGAGGAGTTGTCGGACTGGGCAAGTAGTATCGCCGGGCTGATGGCCGCAACGCCGATGAGCAGTGCGATAAGCAGCAGACGAGAAACACAGTGGAGATTGGCTGCGAACCTCGTCAACCTTGAGGATATCGATTCATTAGGAGCGGATGATGTTGCTTGCGTTTTTGACACACGTGCCTCCTGGTGAGAACGTAAGAATCTGTTGAGTCGGGGCGTTAGGTGGCGGCCTCCCGGCGACGCAGGAGGGTGGGCCGCAATAGTTTGCTGAAGTTTCTTGTCCTATTTCATTGAAGGCTCAAGCAACGAATCGACACATCCGGTCGGCGCGATTATTGGATTACAGCGAGCGACCAGACCATGCGGGAGGCCAACGAAGAATCCAGTCCAACGCGAAGGCTCGGAGGATGGGTAATCGGTGCTTAACATCTGTGCGCCGCTGGAAAGAGCGATGTCGGCTCGGGTATGGTCGTTGGTACGCGCGGCTTCAGTGCCGTCGTCGGTGCGGGTGCGGATGAGATATCCTTGACGGGCGAGGGTGTCGATCTCGGCCTTCGTTCCATCGTTCTCTTCCGTGAAGGCTGCGTCCGGCGAACCAGGTGCGGCGTTGGTGAAGATGAGGCGCCCACGAAGAGAAGGATGTCCCTGTGTGTAAACGGGGCCGACGTTGCGTTGGTCCATAAGGAAGATGACCTTGCCGCGAGAGTTTGAGAGCGTTGGCCAACCACCACTCTTCTTGCTGGAACCGGATGAAGCTGGGCCGAGGGATTGAACGGCTTCGAGCAGTGTGTCGTAGCTGCCACGAACCTGGTCTGGTGTGATTATCTCGTTCGAAGAGAAGACGGAGCGGATTTCCGCGTCGAGCGCGTCGAAGGTCTCAGAGGTGAACGGCTCCGGCGTGTGGGCTTGCGGCGCTGATCCTTCACGGCCCTGCTTAGTTTCAACCAGAATGAAGATGGGTAGATGCAGCGGATGCTGTTGCGACCAGCCGCGAATTGTCGTGAGGCAGGCGATGAAGGTGTGGCAGGAACTGCGCTGATCGACATCCATGACGTGCATCACTTTGAAGCCGGGCTTGTCCATCTCGTGTTGCGGATCGAAGTCGGGATCGGCTGGAAGTCCCGCTTCTGCAACTTTGCCGACGATGGCTGGATGCGAGTAGCGGCCGCCCTTCGAGTCGGCGTAGATGTCGATCTCAAGCTGACGCACGCCGCCGGTCAGCTGATCGGCCAAGGGAGCATGAGCATAGTCGAGCGCGCGCATCGCCTTTGGGTTCTGTTGCTCGATAAGCTTGCGTTCGCTTGGGGCGATGCCAGAGTGATAGCTGTTATGACTGCCTATGACTTGAATCTGATTGATGCGCAGCGTTCGATCCTGCTCGGCAATGGTATTTTGCTGCGCGAGGCCGCTCAGCGGAAGCATGATCATAAGTGGAAGTGTCGCTCGAAAATTCGTCATCTTGTCTTACATCCTTCTGAGATGGTCGGAGAGCAGGTTGGCCGATAATACGGAATAGGAGATAGCATGTGGCCCTGGCCGCCGGTCCAAGGATTCTGTTCTTTGTTGAGATTTGATCTTCCTCTGCTAATAGGTTCTTCGTTAGGGGGATCCACGGTGTAAAGGATGGAGTACACACGAAGGTGATAACTCTCATCTGGCAGAAAACAAATTGTTTATAAGTAGGCGCCGATAATTATTTTATGCTGTCGTAATCTTTGATATCTCATATATCTTCCGGATTCATGGAGCAGTAACAAAAAGCTAGTCCTGTCGATGTCTACTAATGACAGTGGAAGATACTTCAATAAGCAAGGGGCGAGAGTCCGCCGAAGCGGAACGTCTAGGAACGGTCGTTGCGGACCAACTTATGCCGCTTGAAGAGGATCCGCGTTGGAGCGTCGCGAGACGAGTCGCTGCGAGTAAAGGATTCGCCAAATCCAAATTTTTGATCAGCTTCATCCTCTATATTTGCGAGAAGCACCTGCTCGATCAGACCAGCGAGATCACCGAGCAGTTGATCGGCGAACATGTCTTTCGACGTCCGCAGGGATACAACCCTGGCGAAGACAATATTGTTCGCAACTATGCGCGTCTGTTGCGGCAGAGACTCGATGAGTACTTCAACAGCGAAGGCATCGATGAGACGATCCGGATCGCTGTTCCCCGGGGCGGCTATGTGCCGATTTTTATTGAAGACGATAAAGCCGTCGGGGAGAGCAGACAGCATCCTGTGCATGTGCGATTGATCGAAGTCGTCGGCGACTCGTCGCAACAACAACCGGAAGAGATAGTTGATCGGGCGGTGAAGGACCAGGTGCTGCCAGGTCGGCAGGTCTTGGGGCTGAAAGCCTTATGTGCTGCGTTGTTTTTGGCTCTTGTCTTCGTGGTGGCGCGGGACATCCATATTAAGTCGCCGCAGCAGAGTGTTTCGGATCGTTTCTGGAACGTCTTCTTCTCGTCGACACGAGACACACTGCTGGTACCGGCCGACAGCGGGCTGGTGATCTATCAGGATCTCACCAATAGAAGGATCCCCTTGGCAGAGTACGCAGCCGGAGAGTATCAAAAGCACACGTCCGCCACTTCCGGTATAGATTCAGCCATGGTGAACGAACTGGGCGGACGGCGCTATACCAGTGTCGTGGATCTACATGTCGTTTCATCTATATCTCAGCTTCCAGCAGTAGTGAAGAACCGGTTCAAAGTGCGATATGCGCGCGAGGTGACTCTGGATGACTTGAAGCAGTCAAACGTCATTTTGCTAGGGTCCTTCGATTCCAATCCCTGGGTGGATCTGTTTCAAAGGGATCTAAATTTTCAGTTCGAACATCAGCCAAAGGTCGACGACGTAGTCATTCACAATCTTCATCCTATGGCGGGGGAGGATGAATATTACAAGACGAACCAGAGCGACTCCGCACACAGCACGTTCGGTCTGATTGTCGTCACTTGCAATCTGGATGGCACGGGCCACGTTCTTCTGATCGAGGGAATCAACATGGCTGGCACAGAGGCCGCAGCGGACTTTCTTTTCAGCGATGCTTCGGCCCCGCTGTTGGGCAAGATCTTCGATTCGAACGGTAATATACGGTCGTTCGAAGTTTTGCTGGAGACCAGTAACATTGGAGCGAACGCTCCACGTCCACGAATCATCTCTCAGCGGATCCTTCAGAGATAAACTTATTGCAATGTCTTGAGGAGAAGCGAGTCCACGGGACCATCGAACCCGAACAGATTGGGACAAATGACACGCCAACTGGATATCGGCCTGACTGCACACATCGAACCATGCGGGCGGAATTGTTCACTTCGGAATACTCTGGGTGTCGTGAAAGTGAACCTGATTGAGGAACCTATGAGCTCCTCCGCATGTCCGTAGTTCCTGGCACCTACTTTTCTGGAACGCTTCAGACCTCTGCCGAACCCCAGCAAAGGTCAGCATCAAGCGACTGGTTCCTACAAGCCATTGTCTTCGTTGCTAATCTGCCGCTCGATGAGAGCATCAGCGATTTCGCGCTATCCAAGAGTCGTCTTCAATAAACGCCTGGTACTTAGTGGGGACAAATACCGGGATTGAGCTGGAATCCGCTCACTTGAAACGGACTTACTAGAGACGTGCGGCGTACGGGACGCATCACACTTAATCAGTGAGGGTTGTGATGGCGAAAGTAGACGACGCGGAGTTGCTGGAGGTGGTTGGCCGCATGGTGCGCATTAGCAGCCCGTCCAAGCCGTACTTCACCCGCGGCGTGCAGCTCACAAAACTCGATATCGTCCGCTATTTTCTCGCCGTGGCGCCGGGTGCGCTGCGCGGTATCCTGGATCGCCCAGTCGTTCTGAAACGCTTTGTGAATGGTGCGGAGGCAGAGCCCTTCTACCAGAAGCGCGCACCTAGCGACCTGCCGGAGTGGATGCGCACGGTCACCCTGTCGTTCCCTTCGGGGCGTACCGCGGAGGAAGTAGTCGTCGATGATGCGGCTGGCCTCGCGTGGATCGTCAACCTCGGCTGTATGGAGCTGCATCCGCATCCGGTGTGCACCGGAGACCTCGATCATCCGGATGAGCTACGCGTAGACCTTGATCCGCAGCCCGGCGTGGTATGGACCGATGTACGCGCGGTGGCCATGGAGGTAAAGGCTCTTCTTGATGAGCTTGGCCTTGTAGCGTGGCCGAAGACCAGCGGGTCTCGCGGCATCCACATCAACGTGCGGATCGAGCCACGGTGGAGCTTCATCGAGGTACGCCGGGCGGCGCTGGCGCTGGCGCGGGCGGTGGAGAGGCGCTGTTCTCTGGCGTCCAGCAAGTGGTGGAAGGAAGAGCGTCATGGCGTTTTCCTGGACTACAACCAGAACGCGAAAGATCGCACCACTTGTTCAGCCTATTCGGTAAGGCCACTCCCCGATGCGCGTGTGAGTACACCGCTACGCTGGGATGAAGTAATGACATGCGATCCTGCCGACTTCACCGTATTAACGATGCCAAATCGCTTTGCGAACATTGGCGACCCGCACGCCGCGATGAATGAGCACGCAGACGTGCTCGATGCATTGCTGGAGATGGCTGCGCGTGATGAGGCAGAGGGCATCGACGATGCTCCGTGGCCACCGCACTTCCGCAAAATAGAGGGCGAGCCCGCGCGCGTACAACCCTCGAGGTCCCGTACCTCTGCCGTGAAGAAGGCCACAAAGAAGAAGGTCACAAAGGCGGAGGGAGAAGACGTGGATCCTGCGGCTGCTCCCGTTGCGAAGAAGGGTCGCCGGCAGTCGACTATGCCGCTCATCGTGATTGCGCAGTCATCCGATAAGGCTGCGGCGGAAGCCGGGCTGGAACGTTGGAAGGAGAAGCATCCCGAAGCTGCGGCACTACTGGCGCCGGATGATGTGCTGGTAGATCGTATGCGCGGTTCGGCATATGTCTGGTATCGCATTCGCGTGAACCTGCGCCACGTACCAGAGGCATCGAGGCCCACGCAGGGCGTGCCCGATCCGGATGATGACCCAACCCGGGCATGGAGCGATTTGCAAGAGCAGCCATCTTGAACCACTGCTCGGGTTGATCGATTTCACGAGGTTCGTTCTGAGAAAATGCTCATCAGCTCCTGCGGTGGAACGACCTCGAGCTGCTCGTAGGTACAGTCTCCTGTTGGCTTGTCACGACGCCAGCGCCGGAAGTGGGCGAGGTGGCGAAAGCGGTTGCCCTGCATGTGCTCGTAGGCCACCTCGACCACGAGCTCAATGCGTAGCGGCTGCCAGCTCAGGTCCTTGCCTGCGTTCCATCGCGATTGGCCGCCGGGCATGCGGCCGCTGGCGTGTGCCGCCTTGTCGGCCCAGTCTGCCCAAGGGTGGTCGAGCAGGGCGCCTTCGCGATAGGGTGCAAGAAAATCTACCAGCTCCCTGCGTCTGGCCGCGGTGAAACTGGCACAGACCCCAACGTGCTGAAGATTCCCTGCGTCGTTGTAGAGACCCAGCAACAGCGAACCAATTGCAGTCCCTTCATTGTCTTTGTGCCAGCGGAAGCCGGCGACAACGCAATCGCAGTCTCGTTCGTGCTTAATCTTAAGCATGGTGCGCTTGTCGGGCGTATACGGCCCCGCGACAGCCTTGGCGATGACACCATCGAGGCCTGCGCCTTCAAAGCGCGTGAACCAGTCCTCCGCAGTGGCGCGGTCCTGCGTTGCAGGCGTTATATGCAGCGGGGCCTGCACGTCGACGAGAAGTCGTTCGAGTTCACGGCGCCTTACTGTGAAAGGCTCGTCACGCAGATCGCGATCCGCAAGCTGAAGCAGGTCGAAGAAGACAACCGATGCCGGGGATTGTGCGGCGAGCGTATTGACACGCGATGCCGCGGGGTGAATACGTAACGTCAACGCATCGAAGTCGAGACCGCTTTCACGCGCGATAACGATCTCGCCGTCCAGAACGCATCGTCGCGGCAGTTGTTGCAGCAGGGGCTTGCGGAGTTCGGGGAAGTAGCGGTCAAGCGGCTTTCCGTCGCGGCTCTGAATCAGTAGCTCTTCGCCGTTGCGGAATATCACAGTGCGAAAGCCATCCCACTTCGGCTCGAAACTCCACCCCTTTGCGTGTGGAGGAATCTCCTCAACCCGTTTCGCGAGCATGGGCAGGATCGGCGATGGCAGTGGCAGCGACACGATGTGTTGGATGCACGTCGCGCATCCAATGGCGAATCAGCGCGTGTAACTGATTTAGAACGTGACCACAGAGCAACAAGAGCAGCAGTCTATCGAACAGGCCACGCGCTTGACCCTTGATGCCCGTTGCCTCAAACACCCTTACTGATAGCCGTGCACTTCCACGACCTCAACGGGTGATAACAGGCCGATGCACTCATTGACCCGGTTAGCTTTTGAGCTCGAAGCGCCAGAACGCACGAGGAATTCACTCGTTACTTAGGTAGCGGATTCCGCGACTGAGCCTGTGCATTAGGAACAGCCGCAGCAATCGCAGCTACTGCATCCCTGTTCCCAGATGGGTGACGAGATCGCGGCGGGAAATCGGATTATCGGAACTCATATTCGGTATCTCCAGAATTACAGTGAGCGTCAAAGGCGTGATGCCCAACAACGGTATTTTGCCTAGGCCGCAACGTCTGACCAGGGATCGATCACGATCTTTGTCACATTTTCTTTCTTGTCTCGCCAGACCTTGTACGTCTCAGGTGCCTGCTCAAGCGTGATGCGATGCGAGATGGTGTACGTCGGATCAATCCCTTCTCGATCCGTTCTAGCAGAGGTTTCATGAGTTATGCATGTTGGTCTGGCCATCTTCATGGTGATGCCTTTACCAAAAGCTGCCTCAAACGGCAGGAGAACTTGCGGGGCTTAGACTGACCGACCATGACGGAGAACGGCTTACCGTCAATCAGTCCGTTTGACTCGGCAAGGAACAGGCACCGAAGACGAACAACTCTATCCGGTCGCTGGCCTTGTCCCCTCAACGTGTCTCTTTGCTTTGGGAGCAAATCGTCCGGCAGAGAGCCAAAGGCCATGATTACCTCTTTTCGTCAAAGAGAGGCAAGCCCTGGGACATGAACGTACGTCGTCGTCGCAAGATGACATGTTGCTTTCGCCCTTGGAAATCCCGCAAGCCGCTTCTCATGCCTTCTGTATTTCAACGTGGTAATGCTCGACGCTCTCCGCGTCCCACTGAAGACAATCCAGGAACGCATAGGACATGAGCTCACGGGCTCCTTCACCTTGGACGTGTATGGCGGACAGCCTGAATGGGGACGGAATCTTGAGGCCGCGCAGCTAGTGCCTCCGTTCCGGTGTTGATTGACCTTAGTCGAAAGTAACGGTATATTCAAAGAGCGGGGTGGAGCAGCCCGGTAGCTCGTTGGGCTCATAACCCAAAGGTCGTAGGTTCAAATCCTACCCCCGCAACCAAAGAACATGTTGATATTCAAAGGCTTAGGAGATGTCGACTCCCGAGCCTTTTCTTCGATACGAGATAAGCCGACAACAACGTCTGCATTCTCTTCTTCTTCAGCTTTATAGTGCTTCGTTGATGGCTCTCTCAAGCTCCGCGCCTACAATCGCTTTTCTTGCCTATGTCGAGTAGGGGCGAGCGTAACTTTTTTCAGAAAACCGAGTCTGCATCCATAGAGTATTAGCGTGGCGGATGGAGCGTCGCGCCAGAGGTGGAGCGGAGGGTGTGGTATGTACCGAAGGTGTAATTGCATGTCTTTTTCGAAGTTGGCGATGGCGGCATTTTTGATGGCGTGGCTGGTGTTGGCAGGCGGTGTAGGATTTGCGCAGTCAAAGGCGGCAACCCTGCCCGACGCCCAGATTGAAGCGAGTGTTCTGAAGGCTTTGGCTGGTGCCCCGGAATTGGCCGATCAAGCGATCACCTCCACTACCGTGTACGGTGTAGTGACGCTGAGTGGCACCGTTCGTGATGAGCCGTTGCGTGATCTGGCAGACCACCTGGTTTCGAATACCGCTGGGGTTGTGAAGGTGGTTGATCAACTGGTCGTTGGCTCTGTGCCGCCTGTCACCAACAACGAACCGTCGCAACCCCAGGACGCATCGCAAGGGACGAATCCGAATCTTCAATCTGATGGTTCGATTGCTCCTCCTCAAACTCAGAATCCACCCGCGCCAAATAGCCCTCCCGCCCCGAATAGTTCGCCCGCGGCAGGTGCGCCGCAGGGGACGTCCGGCCAATACCCACCCCCGTATCAGGGGCAGCAGGCTGGCCAGTACCCGCCAGCCTATGGGGCTCCTCAACAAGGTGGCCAATATCCGCCTCCTTATCAGGGTCAGCAGCAGGGACAGTATCCGGCGTATGGCCAGCCTTACCCGCCGCAGTATCCGCCGCAGCGGCCTTATGTGGCGCAGAAGGGTGGAGACGCTGTGGTTGTGCCGGTTGGAACGAACCTGCGAATTCGGATTAACCAGGGGATGAACAGCAAGAGCACCACGGTCGGAACGATGTTTGACGGTGTTGTTCTGAATGACGTGGTTGCTGGTGGCGCGATCGCGATCCCTCGAGGTGCTTCTATCCAGGGAACCGTGGTTGCGGTGCATACTGCAGGCGAGTTGAAGGGCAAAGGCGAGCTGAAGTTGCAACTCAATTCTGTTTCTCTGGGTGGCAGGGTCTATCCGATTGCTACCGATTTCTGGTGGCACCAGGGGGCCGATAAGACTGGAAGTACGGTTGCGAACACCGTTGGTTTGGGTGCAGTTGGTGCGTTGATCGGCGGTGTGGCTGGAGGCGGTGTTGGTGCTGCCGTTGGCGCGGGTGTCGGCGGCGTGGCTGGTCTGGGTGTGTCGGCCGCTTCGGGCAAAGGCGAGGCTGCGTTGCCGCCTGAGGCGATCCTGGTATTCCATCTGGTTCAGCCGGCGGATATTACGACTGTGTCGCAGGCTGAGCTGAACCGGTTGGGCGCAGGCGTTCCGGTGGGAGCGGATCCGCAGTTCCGCCGCAGGTATCCTCCTCCGCCGCCTCCGGGCTATTACTACGGTCCGGGCTACTACCGGCCATACTAAGTCGTCGTTGGGAGAGGGCTGTTGTTTGGCTCTCTCCTTTTTTTCGTTCTCAGATTTCGATGCGCCCGTGAAGCAGCTTCGGCTGCACGGGCGTTTTCATTTTGCGGTCAATTTGTGGTGCGATGTATGGCTGTTGTGGTGAAGTGCGTGGCTTTGTTGGGCCGATCTCGTGGGCGAGCTCTGGTTAGTCGACTGAGGCGACCCCTCCCCCTCCCCCGGGGGTATTTTGGACGTAAGTCTATTGTTTGGCATAGGTTAGACAGGGGTAGTGCCTGTAAAATATTCCAACAAAAGGACTTACTTGCAAAATATTGTATTTGAACGACTTATGGCCGAACATGAATGATGGTTCTGTGCTTGTTGGCTGGCCGACGTCTTTATTAAACCGTTACTTTAAGTTTATCTGATTTGGGGTAACTGCTACGCCACGTGATTCTCCTTATTTGACGCGGGTTTTCGATGTTTGGGGGCTTGACAGGGTTTGGGGAACGGTAACAAGGAACGACAGCGACAAGGGAGCAAGCCTCGTGCGTGAATAGAGTGTCACTGCCGCTCGCGCGGCAGGCAATTGGAATGCTTCAGAAGCGAATTCGAATCACTCTGCTGTCGAGGAAGGCTCCAGCAATGCAAGAATCCACGAATAGCCACAGCCTCGAGTCTGCCTGATTCCAACGGCTGTCGCGCCCTAGCAGTGAGACGTCAGGACAGGGAATTGTATGAAGTGGTTGTGCGCGCGGAGAAGGCTTTGCATCTATTCGGTACTGACAGGGGAAGGACGTCGAACTTATCGCCATGCTCACCTGCTCTCCACCCGGGCACTCGTCGGCTGAACCGACGCCTTCGGCATCCAAAGTTGTCAAACCAAGGATAGTTGCTCCTGGCTGCTTCTATCGTAGGTAGAGATGTTGTATTGCGGGTGCGTGAAACGATGATAAAGGTAGATTTTCCTGTGCCAAGACTCACCAATTGGGTATCCGCCGAATACACGTGCTCGTGAAAGATTGTCCCCCAGGACTTGGCGCTGAGGCATTCGATTGAAGTCTTCAATGGCGGCTGCTTCGCCGAGAAAGTCTGTGAGGCACGACTGAGGTTCGTCGATGATATCGTCGAAGTAGCACCATACTCTTGGCAGCACGCGTTCTTTTTCAAGAAGCGAAAACGTCGCCATTGTTGAGGTGTACATATCCAAATCGAATGCGATCACACCAAGCGGTGCATCAGCCGAGGGGCTCCATTTCGGACACGTATCCGCCACATCTCCGATGATGAGCTCCGCCCTGCCGGCAAGTCGGGACTGGAGTGCTTGGCGGTTCATCGGGAACGCTCCTGCGCTCCAGTAATATTTAACATCACGCGGATCGTCACTGTCGGGAAGACCCGAGCCGGCATCGAAACCAGTAACTAAGATTTCAACTCCAAGCTCCTTGTGAATAGTTCTGGCAAGCTCGGACATACAGAGCAGTCCACTTCCGCCTGCGACGCCCAGCTCAACCGCCGAAATGGCACGATAGCCGAGATGTTTAGCTTGCAATGCCGCGTAATAGAGGCACATAGCATAATGAGGCCGAGGAAACGCACCCACCCGTAGCCGCGTTTCAAAGGACCCGATTTCTACCTGGCTCAAGAGTTTTCGAACCAATCGCCTCCGGAACGGTAATGGATGCGCCAACTGAACAAGAAAACGATCAAGTAAGTTCAAGACGACCTCCAAATCTACGACACCCATAATAGCTGGTAATTTCGCTGCAATTCGGCGTGGAGATACCTGATTGAATGGCTGCTGTGCGCTTAGAGACCCTTCGACTGAGCCGCACACGAAGTGCCGTGAGCAACTTTGCTCGGGATGATATGAGTTTTGGGGCGAGTGACGGGAGCGGAAAGAACAACGACAACAGCAATGGCAACAGCAGATCCCTTTCGGGGATGACAACAAGAAAAGCAACAGCACAGCAATGGCAACAGCAGATCCCCTTCGGGGATGACAACGAGAAAGGCAACAGCAAACCGGCCCGCTTCGTGGATGACAACCAGGAGGGCAGGCGAAAGCAACGGCAAGAGTCGGTGCTAGGCTGCTGAAGAGTACAGGTGAGTCGAGATGATTTTTGATATTGAGAAGATAAAGGCGCGTGAGACCTATAACCTGCTGATCGGGTTGGTTGCACCTCGGCCGATTGCGCTGGTGACGAGCATGAATCATGAGGGCAGGATGAATGCTGCGCCTTTCAGTTCTTACAACTACCTCTGCACCGATCCGCCGATCATCGGGATGGGAGTGATGAATCGGCCTGAGAGCGATCATGTGCCGAAGGATACGGCGCGGAATATTCGGCGGACAGGGGAGTTTGTGGTGAATGTGGTGACCGAGGATATCGCGCAGCAGATGAATATCTGCGCTACGGATTTTCCGGCGGAGTTCGACGAGTTGGAGATGGCTGGATTTACGACGGCGCCGTCGCAGGTCGTGAAGGTGCCCCGGATTGCGCAGGCGCATGCCGCGCTCGAGTGCAAAGAGTTTACGACGATGGAGATTGGCCGGTCGCGGATTGTGCTGGGGCGCGTGGTGTCGATTTATATAGACGACAAGTTTGTCGATCCGGCGGGGCCTTATGTGCTGTCGGAGGAGTTGCATGCGATTGGACGGATGAATGGGCTGGGGGCTTACGTGAAGACGCGGGATTCGTTTTTGAACATTCCGAGAATTCCTTATGACGAGTGGAAGAAAGGGAAGCGGTAGGGTATCTATACATCGGGAGCTGCTGTGACTGGGCTCTTGCGTTACCTACGCAACATTTTCTTCAAGTGGATTGACTGAGCTATTGGTGTGCCAACTACTCAAGAAAGGGCGCCGTGGCAAGTGCAATCTCGTGCGCTCGCATACGATATACTCGCGCCCATCCTGAATTTCGCAAAACGGAGACACTTGTGCCCAACTCAACACTCCCGCAATCAACCGACATTCATGCGAAAGCGTTGGCGATCAATCTGGAGGCTTCGTTCTATGGGACGTTTGCTGAGATTGGAGCCGGTCAGGAGGTGGCGCGTTGGTTTTTGAGCGTTGGCGCTGCCTCGGGAACGGTCGCGCAAGCCATCTCGGCATACGACAAGACCGTTAGCGACGACATCTACGGTGCTGGTACGCGTTACGTTTCCAAGGAGCGCCTGCTGGCAATGCTCGATCACGAGTATGAGATTCTGCTCACCCGGCTTGGCAAAGATCGCGGCGCACATACACGATTTTTCGTTTTTGCGGATACTGTCGCGACGCGAAACTATCAGGGAACCAATGAACAACACGGCTGGCTTGGTTTCCGCTTCCAGGCCGAACCTGGTGGTGAGCCGAATCAGATTCTTCTCCACATCAATCTGGGGGATTCCACTGCGCAGCTGCAGCAGCAGGCCATCGGCACGCTTGGGGTGAATCTGATTTATGCCTCTTATCATCAGCGGTCTTCGCCGGAGGCCTTTCTGGCTGGGCTGTTCGATGATCTATCCATTGAGCGGCTGGAGATCGACGCTCTTGAACTGAGTGGCCCTGTGTTCGCTGGTGCAGACTCACGGCTGTGGTGTCTGAATCTGCTCCGCGCGGGCATGTCCCGCGCTTTGGTGTTCGATTCCGAGGCTAAGGTGGTCGAACCAGCTACTCCTCTTCGCAAGCGTCCACTGATCGTGCAGCGTACCTTGCACGGCCATCCTGGTCCATCTGCTCCCGAAGTGATTGAGGCAGCGCGACAGAAGTTACTGGCTGAAGGGATTCCCTCGGACCGCGAACCGTTAGGTGTCTTCGAAGTCAATGCTCAAAATCTTGACGGCCCCGCGGCCTCTGATAATGCGGAGTTGCTGGCTCTGATCGAGCAGCTTGCGCCTTTGGGCACCGTTGTGGTCAGTAATTATCCGGAGGGCTACCAGGCGGTCAATTACTTTCGCCGCTATACAGCTGCGCCCATCCGGGTGGTTCTCTGGATCTCCATGTTTCTTCATCTGATGGAAGAGACGGTGTTTCAGGCTTCGCCCGGCGCCGTGTTGGAAGGCTTCGGCCGATTGCTCTCCACCGACGTTACGATCTACGTTGCTCCCATGCAGAAGGAAGTGTTGGTCGATGCGCTTGGCGGCTTTCCCGAAGGTCTTTTGCGGGAGTCCGCTGATCGTGATCTGATGACGCTGGACGATTTTTTGCCCAAGCCACCGTTGGATCATCTCTTCCGTTATCTTCGCGCCGCGGGTCATATCGTTCCTCTGGAGGATACGCAGGCTAAGGCCTGAGAGAGATTGGCAATCGTTTCTCGCTGCCGCATGTCTGCTGGCCGCAAAGAGAGAAGACCGTATCCCCGGGGCGCATGCTTTCCTGTTTGCGCATATGGGATAAGGTGAAAGAGGGCTAAGATACTAGGCATCTACAAAAATGGGAAATTCAGGAAGTGTTTTGAGGCAAAAAACAGGCTATCTGCCCAGCTTGGACGGCTGGCGGGCATTAGCGGTGATCGGTGTTGTGCTAACGCACGATCAAGGCGGCAAGTTTCCCTTTCACGTTCTGGAACGGTTTCGGGACATTGGGTTTGTAGGGGTAGACCTGTTCTTCGCAATCAGCGGGGTGCTTGTCACCTGGCGCATTCTGGAAGATGAGAAGACACGCGGATCTTTCCGCATCAAGAGTTTTTACGTACGACGGTTTTTCCGTATCCAGCCCGCAGCCTGGACATACTTAGGTGTCCTGGCCATTTTAATGCTTTGTGGGGCTTTACAGGAAAAGTGGAGCCGGTGGTTTGGTGCTCTTTTCCTGTTTCGCAACTTTCAGGCACATTGGGCGAATCGGGTCGCCGAGTTGGGACTAGGCTGGTTCAGTGCTCACTTCTGGACGCTCTCGCTGGAAGAACATTTTTATATTCTCTTGTCCATATTCATCTTGACCGTTCGCCGGAACAGGGCAGCCGTCCTTTTCATACTTCTGTTCGGTCTTATCGTTGGCCAGCAGATTGCCATCAGGCATGGTCTTTTCTCTGACGATGTGTCAGGAGGACGTACCTATTGGCAGATACAGTACCTGTTTTTCGGAGCCTTTCTCAGCATCCTTCTACAGCTCGAATGGTTCCGACAACACGCGGTTCGATGGCTTCGCCCGTGGCTGGTGTTCGTAGCTGGGTTTTTATTCCTCGAAGTTCATAGCTACGTGGCCAACGCTCATCTACCGGGCCCTTTCAATCTCATTGGCGAACACTCATCAAACATTGCGTACTTGTTCGCGTTTTGCGTGGTGGCTACCATGTTGCACCCTGGTAGTTGGACAACGAGATTCCTGGAACTATCTCCACTTCGGTTCATTGGACGAATTTCCTACAGTCTTTATCTGTGGCAACAAATCGTTTTTCACAGCAGTAGCCCCGAGACTGTCGTGCGGTGGAGGCCCCTCGTCTGGGCGGGTGGGCGACCACAAAACTATCTGGTGCTTTTCGCATTGGCCCTTCTGAGCTATTTCTGCATTGAGAAGCCGTTTGTCCGCTTAGGTCATAAGCTGGCTCCTCCCTCAACCCCGGGGCATCGGGATCTCGATGTGTCTTCCTTGCCACGGAGTGCACCGGCTATACCGAGCTTGATGGCTTAGGGTGCTCTGACAAATGCTTGGCTAGGTGGTTTTAAAATGCGGCGGGGAGTCGAGGTACTTGATCAGGACTACTTCGTTGCCGATTTCGTTGTAGATCAATTCGTCCACTGTTCCGGCCGCTACGAGAAGACCATACCCGCCGGGACGCATTCCTTCCTGCTCGCGCTGCACGATGTGGTTGGTGGGATCATCGGTTGGATTGGCAATGGCCGCGTGGCTGAGTGATTCGCGGCGGAATCCGGCGCCGGGGTCGCGCAGGTAAAACACCATGGATCTTTCGGTGCGAATGCTGGTGACTTCAACGACCTGTTCGGGATTGAAAGCGGCTCCGTGCTCCATTGCGTTCATCAGGATCTCTCGCAGGGCCAGCATCATGTCCATCTGGATGTCTTCTGGCAGCTGAGCGCTGAGTTCTTTCGCAAAGCTCAAGAGGCGCTCAGCGTTGACGATGCGGCAGTTGACGCGGACTGACACCCAGCCGGGGCGAGCGGATAAAACATGGATGTCGTCGCGCCATTGACTGTCGGAGGCGGCGCGGCGGGCCAGGTTCGCGATGTTGTAGGGGTCAAACGGAGGGGTGAAGCAGGCGAAGACACGGGCACGCAGGGCGGCGATTACACCATCGGGAGTGCCGTGGCTGGCCAGGACGATGCACTTTACACCGGGCCTGATGGCGCGCATCTCTTCGAGCAAGGCCAGGTCTTCGTCAAGAGCGCTGTCGGGGCTGGTGATGACGACCCCAAAGGATCGCTTGCGCAAGCGCTGCAGGGTGTCGACATGCCCGGCAGAATGCTCCAAAGGCAAACCCGCAGCTTTGAGTGCGCTGCTGATCTCCTGGCTCACCTTCGCGTGACTTCCAATGACGAGGACCCGGCTCATAAAACGCTCCGAGAGAGTGAACTAGATGACCTGAAACTATTATCACTCAAACTCAGTGAATGGGAGGTGAGGCGGTGGGCAGATCGGTTGAGACGAAGATCAGGAGAGGTATTCCTTGAGCCAGGGGTCGTTGGAGTGGACGAGCTCTTCGGTGGTGCCGTCGAAGACTACTTTTCCTTCGTTGAGGACCAGGAATTTTGTGCTGTCGTCGATGCCGTTGTTGGGGATCTGCTCGACTTTTTCGGTTTGCGTGTTGAAGCGGCTGCGGGCGAGGAGGTAGGCGTCCTGAATGCGGTGGGTGATGACGAGCGAGGTGGTCTGGGTGACGTCGCGCTGCTTGATGACGAGGTCAATGATAGTGGTGGAGGTGATGGGATCGAGGCCGCCGGTGGGGGAGTCGTAGAGGATGAGATCGGGATGGGTGATGATGGCGCGGGCGATGGAGACGCGGCGGCGCATTCCTCCGGAGAGTTCGGAGGGGATTTTATCGATGGTGTTTTCGAGGGCGACGAACTGGAGCGCTTCGATGACGCGGCTGTGAACCTCCTCCTCGGAGACGCGGTCTTCGTGGAGGCGGTAGGCGACGTTGTCACCGACGGAGAGGGAGTCGAAGAGAGCCGACTCCTGGAAGACCATGCCGATGCGGCTGCGGAGTTTGAAGAGGTCGACTTCGGGCATCGTGGAGACGTCGTGGCCGAAGACGTGGATGGATCCGGTGTCAGGCTTGAGGAGGCCGTTTACGAGCTTCATGAGGACGGATTTGCCGCCGCCTGCGGGGCCGAGGATGATGCGGGTTTCGCCGCGCTGGACGGTGAAGGAGATGTTCTGGAGGACGGGTTTAACGTCGAAGATGATGGAGACATCGTCTACGACGACGATGGGCTCCTGTGAGTCTGGTTCCTGCTGGAGCGTTGCGGAGCCGGATTGGGCGAGGTCTGCCGTCATGACGTGAATTTCTGCCTTTTACCTGCCGAAGATACCGATCATGGCACGAGTGACGATGAGGTCGACGATGATGATGAAGACCGAGGAGATGACGACAGCCTGGGTGGTGGCTTTGCCGACGCCCTGGGTGCCGCCCTTTGTGTTCATACCGAAGTAGCAGCCGACGGTTGCAATGATGAAGCCGGAAAAGAGGGGCTTGGCGAGACCCTGTACGACGTCTCCGTATTGGAGAGCACGGTAAGAGTTGTGAAAATAGGATGAGCCGTTGAGTCCGAGCAGGGCGATGCTGATGAGCGCGCCTCCGGCGATACCGCAGGCGTCGGACATGATGGTGAGGAAGAAGAGCATGAAGATGGTGGCGTAGAGGCGCGGGGTGACGAGCTTGCGGACCGGGTCGGTGCCGAGGGCTCGCATGGCGTCAATCTGCTCGGTGACCTTCATGGAGCCGATCTCGGAGGCCATGCCGGAGGCGTTGCGGCCGGAGACCATGAGGCCGGTGAGAACCGGGCCCAGCTCTTTGACCATCGAGAGAGCGACGAGGTTGCCAGTGAGGCTAACCGAGCCGAAGGCTTCGAGCGAGGTGGCGGACTGGAGGGCCAGGACGCAGCCGGTGAAGAAGCCGGTGAGGACAACAATGGGCATGGAACCGACGCCGATGTAGTCCATCTGGGTGTATATGTCGGCCATGTAACGCGGGCGGGTGAAGAGGTTAGAGACGGCACGCCAGGACAGGATGGAGTAGTCCTGGATGGAGGCAAGTGTCTGCTTAGCGAAGATCTCTGGAGAGACAAAGGGCATGTTTATGTGGCTCAGCTTATCAGATGCAGACGCCGCGACGAAGATTGCAGGTTCTTTAGGGGTTAGGAGGCGATCGAGGGTGCATCGACCGGGTGGGGATGAGAAGATAGAAGAGTGAAAGCTGAGATGACGGCGGCGGTGTTGTACGGCAAGGAAGATTTGCGGCTGGAACGCATGGCAGTGCCGCAGGCCGAGGCCGGAGAACTAGTAGTGCGTGTGGGCGCCGCACTGACCTGTGGGACCGATTTGAAGGTCTATCGGCGAGGCTACCACGCCATGATGCTGAAGCCGCCGATTCCGTTTGGGCATGAGCTGGCCGGGGTGGTGGAGGAAGTTGGCGCCGGGGTGACGGCGTTCAAGGTGGGGGACCGTGTGGTGGCATTGAACTCGGCCCCGTGTGATGCGTGTTTTTTCTGCAGGCACGGACAGCAGAACTTGTGCGAGGACTTGCTCTTCAACAATGGGGCTTACGCAGAATTTATTCGGATACCGGCGCGGATCGTCGAGAAGAATACGTTGTTGGTGCCGGATGGGATTCCGCTGGAGTATGCGGCGCTGACCGAACCATTGGCCTGTGTGGTGCGAGGGCTCGAGGAGAGTGGAGCTCGGGCCGGGGACACCATGGTGGTGATTGGAGCGGGACCGATCGGGTTGATGTTTATGCACGCGGCGGAGATTGCTGGCTTGGATGTGATTGCGGTGGTGAAACGCGAGCACCAGGTGGGCGCGGCAAAGCTGTTTGGTGCGAGCGAGGTGGTTCTGGTGGATGCGGCGAAGGATGTTGTTGCTGCTACGCGCGCCTTGACGAATGAAGGACGGGGAGCCGACATCGTGATCGAAGCTGTCGCGACCCCCACGACGTGGGAGTGGGCGGTCGATATGGTGCGGAAGGGTGGGCTGGTGAACTTCTTTGGCGGGCCGCCCAGCGGGACGAAGGTGAAGCTCGATACCAACCGGCTGCACTATGGGGACATTACGTTGAAGGCAAGTTTTCACCATACGCCGGCGACTTGCAGGACCGCGTTTGAGTTGGTGACGAGTGGACGGTTCAAGTGTGCGGAGTACATTACGGGACGCGCCGGGCTGGATGAGGTGCCGGCGATCTTTGCAGGCATGATGCACAGGAATAATGGTTGGGCGAAGGATATCAAGACGGCGGTGTTTCCAGAGGGCGGGCCACGATGAGCGAGACGACTGTGACGCAACATGCGCTGGTAGGCGCTCCGCCGGAGTACCTGACGCCGTTGGAGCGGCCGACTCTTGCAGAGGCACAGGCGTGGTGCAGAGAGCTTGCGACGACTCACTATGAGAACTTTCATGTAGCGACGTTTTTCCTTCCAGCTAAGGTCAGGCCCCACTTCGAGAGTATCTACGCCTATTGCCGTGTGGCCGATGATCTGGGAGATGAGGTGGAGGATCGCGGGGTGGCGACGCGGTTGCTGAATACGTGGGGAGCGATGCTGGAGGAGTGTTACGACGCGCCGGAGCGGTCGATGCATCCAGTGTTTGTGGCGCTGCATGAGACGATTCGAGAGTGCGATCCGCCGCGACAGCTTTTCCTGGATCTGCTGCATGCGTTTCGGATGGATCAGTACAAGACGGAGTATGAGAGCTGGGAGGAGTTGCTGGAGTATTCGCACTACTCGGCGAATCCGGTGGGAAGACTGGTGCTTTGGGTGTGCGGGTATACGGATGAAGCACGGGCGTTGATGTCGGACAAGGTTTGTACGGCGCTGCAACTGGCGAACTTCTGGCAGGATGTGGTGGAGGATAAGGAGCGGGGAAGGCGGTATGTTCCTGCGGAGTCGATGCTGCGGTTTGGGGTGGAGGAAGGGCAGATCGAGGGGCGGGTGTTTACGCCGGAGTTTCGCGGGATGATGCAGGAGCTGGTGGTGCGGACACGGGCAATGCTGCTTGAGGGTGGTGAGATCAGCCTGCATGTGGATAAAGAGCTGAAGGTGGTGCTGGACTTGTTTCGCAAGGGTGGAGAGGCGATTCTGAATGGCATCGCGAGGCAGGACTTTGATGTGCTTCGTGGCAGGCCTGTGGTGTCGAAGGCGCGGAAGGTGGGATTGCTGATGGAGGCGCTGGCCGGCAAGGCGCGCGCGGGGATGTCCTCGTGACGATTGCTGAAGCTTATGCCGTGTGCGCGGGGATCGCGCAACGGGAGGCCAAGAATTTTTATTACTCGTTTCGCGTTCTGCCGGAGAACAAGCGGAATGCGATGTGCGCGGTGTACGCGTTTATGCGCCGGGCCGACGATATCTCCGATGATGAGACGTTGCCAGTAGCGGAGCGGCGGGTGGTGATGGCGGATTGGCTTGAGGCGTGGCGTGCGGCGCGGCGAAGTGGAGTGTCGGATGACCCGGTTTTTCTGGCGTTGAATGATACGCAGAGGAGATTCGCGATTCCGGATGCTCTGCTGGAGGACCTGGTGAGGGGCACGACGATGGACCTGGATCTCGAAGGGAGCCAGGCGGGGATGGTTTATGTAACTGAAACGGTGGCAGATAAGACGCAGACGCTGCAGGTGTATCAGGATTTCGAAGGGTTGTATCGGTACTGCTACCTGGTCGCTTCGGTGGTGGGGCTGGTCTGTATCAAAATCTTTGGGTATACGGACCCTCGGGCGGAGGATTTGGCGGAGAAGACCGGTGTTGCATTTCAGTTGACGAATATTCTGCGAGACGTGAGCGAGGATGCGGGGCGCGGTCGGATCTATCTTCCACTGCAGGATCTGAGTTCCGGCAGGGTGGAAGTGAAGCAGTTGTTGCAGGTGGTTCGGCGAGAGGCTGAGACGAAGGTTGTGCGGAGTCTGCTGGCACAGGAGGCGGCGCGGGCGCTTGTGTACTACGCGGCGGCGGAGGAGTTGCTGCCGTTGATCGATAAGGATAGCCGCGCGGCGCTTTGGGTTCTGGTGACGATCTACCGCGGGCTTCTCGAACGGATTATGGCGAAGAACTACGATGTTTTTTCTGAGCGCGTGAGTGTGCCGACTTCGAGAAAACTGATGATTATGGCGCAGGGGATGGGGATGGCTGTGCGTAACCGGATGGTTTCGTGAGTGGTGCAGAACATAGCGATGTGATTGTTGTGGGGGCGGGCACGGCAGGGTTGGCTGCGGCAAGTGCGCTGGTGAGGGCGGGGAAGTCTGTCACAGTGCTTGAGCGTAAGCCTTATGTGGGTGGCAGGGCTTATTCGTATGAGCACCCTGCGCTGCAGGAGACGGTGGACTCGCAGCATGTGCTGCTGGGATGTTGCACGAACCTGATTGAGTTGTGCGAACAGGCCGGCACCGCTAAGAAGATTCGGTGGTATGACGAGCAGACTTTTCTCGAACCGAATGGGAACGTGAGCACGATTGTGACGAGCGATCTTCCGGCGCCGCTTCACTTTGCTCCGAGTTTTCTGGGCATGTCGATGCTGGGATGGAAGGATAAGTTGGGGCTCACGCGTGGGCTGATGGATTTCTTTCGCGGATATCCGGCGGAAGATAGCGAGAGTGTTGAGCATTGGTTGAAGCGGACGAAGCAGACGGAACTTTCGATTCGGCACTTCTGGGGTCCTATTGTGATGGCAACTTTGAATGATCGTCTGTCGCACTGCTCCACGCGGTATGCGGGGAAGGTGTTTCATGAGCTGTTCGTGAAGTCTTCAACCGGGGGGCGGTTGGGGATACCTACGGTTCCGCTGAGTGAGTTTTATGCGGCTGAGGCGCGGATGATCGAGGCCTATGGGGGGACGGTGCGGCTTCGTTCGAGCGTGGAAGGGCTGGTGCAGGAGCCGGATGGGCGATGGCGGGCAAATACTGCCGATGCAGCTTATATGGCAGATGCGATGATTCTGGCGCTTCCGTTTGAACAGGCGCAGAAGCTGCTGCCGACGGTTCGTGTGAACGAGGAGTATGCGCGAGGGTATGAGGAGGTCAAGGACGACCTTGAGCTGAAGATGGCTCGGCAGATACATTCTCCGTTTACTTCTATTCTGCTTTGGTATGACCGCGAGATTACGGATCTTGATCATGCGTGGCTGCTGGATACGACGATTGAGTGGTTCTTTCATAAGTCGCGCATCAGGCGGTATGCAAAGGAGAAGGGAAGTTATGTCGAGGTCGTGATCGCTGGCTCGCGGGCGCAGTTGGGTATGACTCGGGAGGAGATTCTGGCTTCGGCGCTGAAGGAGCTTGAGATGTTTTTTCCTGAGGTGAAGCGAGCGAGGCTGGTGAAGAGCGGCGTGTTGAAGGAGGCTCGGGCTACTTTTTCCGTGACAACGGGGCTGGACCAGTTTCGTCCGAAGCAGGTGACCGAGTGGCCTGGGCTTTTTCTTGCGGGCGATTGGACTGCTACGGAGTGGCCTTCGACGATGGAGGGTGGGGTTCGGAGTGGAAGGCTGGCAGCGGGGGCGGTGGTGGGGGATGCGACGCGATTTATGGCGCCGGAGACTCCGGCTAGTGGGTTGATGCGGTGGCTTAGCCGGGACTGAGCTGGATTTTCTATGCCCGGCAAGGTGTCCTGCCGGACGGGCCCACTGCGCTTGGGGCGGTCACTTCGTGACTTGTATACCTGATCTCGGTCAGGGAGAGGTGGATGTCCTCCCGTTGGTCGGAATCGGCATACTACTTTGCTTGTTTTTAGAAAAGCTATTTTGCTAGTAGGGCCACGCCGGCGCAGACGAAGAGCGCGGCGATCCAACGGCGGGTGTCTACGTTTTCTTTGAGGAAAAACTTCGCGGCTGCGGCGGTGGTGATGAAGGTGAGAGAGGCCGTTGCGGGGGCGATGAGGCTGAGATCCGCTCCGGAGAGCGCGAATAGGAGCGAGAAGAAGCTCAACGCCATGCAGGTGATGCCGGCAAGGAACATGCCGCTCGAGAGGACAGCTTTAATCGCACCGAGGAGACCGGATTTCGCGCGTATGTTGTCCAGGTCGCCGAGCTTGCGCATGCCGCCTGCGATGAGGATGTCGCCGGCGGTGGCGGTGATGACGACGGCAGCGATGGTGGCCCAGGTGTGGAGGGTGTTGGGGTTCATGGGAGGGCCTCGACTTCTACGGAGGCGTGCTCGGTGCGGGAGGGGCCGTTGGCTACAAAGCCTACACCGATGACAATGAGTGCGACACCGAGCCAGCGTGAGCGGGAGACGTATTCGTGCAGCCAGAAGCGGGAGAGGAGGGCGACGATGACGTTGCCGAAGGCGGTGGCTGGCAGGACGAAGGTGATGTCCGCCCAGCTGAGGGCTGTCATGTAGCAGGCCATGAAGCCGAGCAGGACGATGATGCCGGAGATGATCCAGGGGCTTTTGAGGGCGAAGAATAGCGCGCTGAGGTGGTGGATGGAGACAGGGCCTAGCTGCTTCATGCCGATGCCGAGGAGAGCGTCGCCTATGGAGGCGCCAAGCATGACGGCGATGAGGACGAGCCAGCGGCGGGGGGTGAGGGTGTGTTGCATACGTGTCGATCCGTTCAGGTGATAAGGCTAAGAGAAAGCGGCCAGCATCTGCATGCTGACCGCTTTTAGATGCTTTAAGCACTGGATGGTTACGCGTTCATGCTGACGGATTCCTGCGCCTTGGCGGCGTTGGCTTCCTTGACGGCGCGGACGGCTTTATTGCGCTTGGAACGAAGGCTCATGAAAGACTTTGCTTCGGTGTAGAGACGTGGCACGTCGCGGTTGACGATAGCCTGCCAGACTACGCGGAAGGCAGCCTTGGGGCGGAAGTAATATTCGTCATAAAACTTGTGCACCATCTCCATGACGTACTCGACGGGGAGACCGGGGTACTCGATGTGAGCCATCTGGTGGCCACCCTCATCGCTCATGGCTTCGTTGGTGATGAAGCCGTTCTCCTTGGCGTAGTCGAAGAACTCGGTGCCGGGGAAGGCGTGAGCGATGGAGACCTGAATGGTCTCGCAGTCGAGCTGCTTTGCGAAGTCGATGGTGTTGCGGATCGACTCGCGGGTTTCGCCGGGGAGGCCGAGGATGAAGTCTCCGTGGATGACGAGGCCGAGCTTGTGGCAGTCGCGGGTGAAGTCGAGCGCACGCTGAACGGTGGCACCCTTTTTGATGTTCTTGAGGATTTGAGGGTCACCGGACTCATAGCCCACGATGAGGAGGCGGCAGCCCGCTTCTTTCATGGCCTTGAGGGTGTCGTAGTCGGTGGTGACGCGCGAGGTGCAGGACCAGGTGAGGCCGAGTGGCTTCAGCTTTTCGCAGAGCTCGATGGTGCGGGCCTTCTGAATGTTGAAGGTGTCGTCGTCGAAGAAGAACTCCTTGACGTGGGGGAAGAGCTCTTTGGCCTGCTTCATCTCGGCTGCTACATCATCGGTGGACCGCTTGCGCCAGGCATGGCCGGAGAGAGTCTGAGGCCAGAGGCAGAAGGTGCACTGAGCGGGGCATCCGCGGGTGGAATAGAGGGAGACGTAGGGGTGCAGGAGGAACGGGACGCTGTATTTGGTGACGTCGAGATCGCGGTGGTAGATCTCCGTGGCCCAGGGCATCTCGTCGAGCTGCTCAGGAGTGACCTGCGCACGGTCGGGGTTGTGGAGGATCTTGCCGGTGGCCTTGTCCTTGTAGCTGACGCCGAGGATTTCGTTGAGCGGCTTGCCGTTGGCGTATTCGACGACGGAGAAGTCGAACTCGCGGCGGCAGATGAAGTCGATGGCGGGGCACTCGTTGAGAGCCTTGTCGGGGGAGGTGGTCACCGGAGGACCGACGAAGGCGATCTTGATGCTGGGGTAGGTCTGCTTGATGACTTCGGCCATCTTCTGGTCGCCGTCCCAGCCCATGGTGCTGGTGAAGAGCACGAGGAACTCGTAATCCTTGAGGATTTCGACGACTTCCTGCCACTTGATGTGGTGGGGCGGTGCGTCGACGAGACGGGAACCTTCGAGCATGCCGGCGGGATAGGTGAGCCAGACGGGATACCAGTAGGACTCGATCTCGCGGGTTGCGGGCCAGCGGGAGCTGGCGCCACCGTCAAATTTCTCGAAGGAGGGCGGGTTCAGAAAGAGCGTTTTTAGCGGCATAATAATATCTTGATTTTACCATTCAGTTAAGTGGTTAAGTGGCTTTTCTGGAGTTTCCTGAGAGGTACCTTCGACGATGCGCGAGCTGGCTAGACGATTCATTACAAAAAAGATAGGTGTTTTTTGCTAGTGCTTAGCAGGGGGCACGGGCTGTGCCTGAAAGACAGCGGAGAGCCAGTCCTCCAAATCGCCAGATTGTCTCATGAGACTGATCTGAGCCTGTTGTAGCTCGAAGTTGGCGTTGAGGACTGCAAGGAACCTCTCCCGTTCAGCGATGCGCGAGGTCTGCTCGTCTTTGGGGGTCATCTGGGCGGTGGCCGAGTTTCCATTGCCTGTATTCAGTTGGACCAAGAGGGCATCGAGGTTTTGCTGAGCGATCTGCTGGTCGAGGGTTGCGATCTCGGCTCTGACGGCAAGCTCGGAAGCAGCGTGTTGAGCTTTAAGTCGGATATCTAAAAACTGGTCGCGAATGGAGTCGGCGTCGTGTAGGGCGTGGGCTGCGTCGGCGTCGGCCCCGCGTGCCTTCGCTTTACGAGCGGCATCGAAGAAGGGAAGCGTGATTTGTATGCCGATGGCAGCGTTGTTTTGCTGGAAGCGGAAGTAGTAATCCTGGAGGTTATTGAACTTTGCGAAGCGGCTGTATTGCGCATCAAGGGTGATCTGCGGGCGCATGATGTAGCGGTTTTCGGCGAATGCGATCTCACGCTTCGAATCGGCGAGCGCGTATGCTGACGCGACGGCTGGATTGATGGTGGGTGCCGTGCTCGAAGGTAGATCGCCGGGATTCACGGTGACGATGGGCGGGACACTGCTGATAGAGGTGCCGAGGCCTTGTGCGGGCAGACCGAGAAGACGAGCAAGGTGCGCCTGATCTGCGATGGCGTCATCGTCCATACGCAGGCGGGCGAGGTGAATCTGCGCGGCGGTGAGGCGGGCGGATGTCAGATCGATGGATGTGTCCTGGCCGGCGGCGAGACGGTCCTGGACGATGGCGACTAGATGGTCGGCAAAGCCCTGTTGCTCGTGGAGGACGGCCTGACGTTGGAGGTCGCGGTTGAGAGCCAGATAGGTGATGGCGGTGTCTTCGGCGACGGACTCACGAACGTCCTTCAGGGATAGAGCGGATGCTTCGAGCGATGCCTTCGCGGCGCGGATGTAGTCGCGTTGTGGGGAACTGTAGACAAGGGACTGCGAGTTGAGATTGTAGATGGAGGGTTGACCGAGGGGGAATCCATAGGAAGGAGGGCCGATGGAAGAGGCGCCGACAACGTTTGGGATGTAGGCGTCTCTCAACTCCTCCATCGTCGCTCTCGCTTTGTCCACGTCCGCCTGGGCTGTCTTCACCTTGGGGCTGTTCTTTAGAGCCAAAGTGACCGCGCTGGTAAACGAAATCTGCGCGATGGCGGGTGTTACCGCACAGGCCAGGGCAGAGCACGCGATCAATTGGCGACGAAGACGGATCATACTTGCTGAGAGATTCCTTAGTGCTGGTTAGAACTCATGGTATCGCCTTTTGTCTGCGATCCCTGCAATGCTTTGAGGGCCGGTACATAGTTCGATGCGAGGGCTGTTGCTGCGAGGTATTCGCGATGCGCTCCGGCGGCGTCTCCGTCCTGTGCGAGGAGACAACCTAACTGGAGATGAACTTTGAAGGCGGGGGCGCCGTCGGTCTTTGCAGAGGACGCCAGATACGTGCGAAGAAGGCTGATTGCGAGCTGAGGAGAGTTGTGGGCCTCTGTGAGGGTGCTTGCTGCATCGACGAGGGGAGGTCCCTTGCTCCGGTCGGCGGCAACAGCGGATCGGAGGGCGTCGAGCATCTTGTCCGGCTGATTTTCACGCCGGTAGAAGTCGCCGAGGTTGATGTAGGCTTCGGGTGTTTTACCTGTATCGACGGCAGCGAGATACTCGGCTTCAGCGGCGGCGGGGTCTTTTTTCTTTTCGGCGACCAGGGCTAAAAGACGGTGTGATTGAGCGGGGAATTTGGGCTGCATTCTGGCGGCGAGGCTTTGCGCTCGATCCAGTCCGCCGCCAATTATGGAAGGGGCTGCGACGTAGTATTCGCCGAGGTCGCTCATGGCTCGAAAATTTTCCGGATCGAGTTGGACGGCGCGCTCGAATTCGTTATGGACTTTAACGGCGAGGCTAAGTGCAGAGAAGGGGCTGGCGTGAGCTGCTTTGTGTCCGTAGGCACGGGCGAGCCACATGTGATTGTCGCTCTCGTTGGGTGCGTTGGCGACGGCGAGTTCACACTCATGGATGGCAGCGTCGGTCTTGCTCTGCGCGTAGTAGACACGGCAGTAGAGCTGATGGGCCTGAGCGTTGCCGGGTTCGTTACTGAGGAGCTCCTGAAGCATGGCGGCAGCCTCGTCAACGCGTCCCTGTTGGAGCAGGGCATTGGCCTGGGTTTCGTCGGCGGCGAGAAGATGAGTGGTGAAGAGGAGAGCGAATAATAACGCGAGGTGAAGACGAAACGGGTGGGTAAAAAGGAACATGGCTACTCGACTATTTTGACGGGGAGCCCATTAGTGAGTTCACGGTTGTTGACGGCGTTGAGGGCGACCGTGTCTTTCTCGGTGAGGCCGCTGAGGATTTCGACGCGAGTGAGATTGACTCCCACGCCCACCTGTACGGGAGTGCGGACGAGTCTGTTATTGACGACGCGGAAGACGAAGTCTCCGCCTTCGGTGTGAAGGGCCTCGCGGGGAACGCTGAGGACGTTGAAGCGCTGCGAGATGGTGACGGTAACGACGACGTTGGTGTTGGGCAGGAGGTCGCCTTTGGCGTCGTCGACGGCGATGATGCACTCGCCTACGTTGCGTGTGCCGTAGGTGATGACGGTGGTCGGTGCGCGGGTGATGTGGCCGTGCCAGGTCTGGGTGGGCTTTGCATCCCAGGCGATTTTGACCGCCTGGCCGACTGCGAGTTTACCGATCTCGGGCTCGTCAAAGTAGGCGCGAATCTGAATTCGGTTGAGGTCGGCCATGTCGAGCAGATTTTCGCCGGCGGGGACGAAGTCATAGTTGGATACGGGAATGGAGTAGACGGTACCAGGGAAGGGTGCGCGGATATTGTCGTTGGCGTAGGCCGCTTGTGCGGCGGCGAGGGCGGCGCGTGCATCGGCGAGCTGGGCTTCGGCACGGGCGCGGTCCGTGGTGCTATAACGCTGAGTGCTGCGTGTCTGAAGGCCTTTGGCGGAGCTTTCGGCGGTTAGCAGCCGCTGTTCGGCGGAGGCGACCTCGCTGGCGGAGGCGGCTCCTTTTTGCTGGAGCGCTTGGAGGGCTGCGAGGTCTTTTGCGGCTTGTTGCTGCTGCTGCTGTGCGCGGCTGAGATCGCCGGAGAAGCCGATGCGCTCATCTTGCGATCCACCCTGATCGATGTCGTGGATGGTGGCTTCGGCAGTGTGTACGGCGGCGTTTGCTGTAGCGATTTTGGCGACTGCGTCGGCGTCGTCCAATTTGAGAAGAAGCTCGCCTGCTTTTACCTTCTGGCCTACTTCGACGTACACCTTTGCTACGACACCGGGAGCGGGTGCGTAGGCAGGAAACTCGTCGATGGGCTCAACCTTGCCGCTGGTCGATACCGAGGTGAGGATGTTCTGATGGTCAACGACAGCAACGCGAACAGTGACCAGATCACGTGTGGTCGAGCGTACGATGATGAAACCGATAGCGATAATTCCAAAGAAGATGCCCCACAGCATTGCGGGATTTAGCCGTCTTGTCTCAGTAGTAGGCATCAGGTCGAAGGTTCAGTATATAAGACGCTGCACAAGGTCAGATTGGACCAGAAACTTTTGAGTATAAGGTAGTTAACGCCCGCGATGGACCTGGTCACGAGAGCCGGAGATCGACTAGCTCCAGCTCCAGACCGGGGAATTGGGGGTTGGTTTTGGCCTTCAATCTGTAGGCGACATCGACCAGGGCGCCGTTGCTGAGGGCCATTTCAGCGCATCGGGCAGGCCAATCGGTGATGCGACTCCATCCAAGTGCACTGAAGCGAATGGTTTCGCCGGGAGGTTGAAGCTGCAGGCAGATGTGTTTTTCTTTGATGAAGCGTACGGGAGCGGTGAGGTTGAGGCTGCGGGTGAGGAAGACAGGTTCGCGGTTGCTGATGCCGAAGGGTTCGCAACGGGTGAGCCAATCGTAGAAATCCTGGGTGAGATCGCTGAAGAGAAGTTCAGCATCGCACTCAAGGGGAGGCGTCATGATCTCTTCGGTAAGTTTTGAGGAGCCGTACAGCTGCATTCGTTCCCGCAGAAGCTGGGTCTGGTTGGAGGGCATGGAGAAGCCGACAGCATGAGCGTGGCCGCCGAAGCGTGAGAAGAGGGGAGCGTCTGACGGGGTGACCGGTTCATGGACGGCGCTCAGAGCTTCCAGCAGATGGAATCCTGCGATAGATCGGCCGGACCCGTGGGCGTGGCCGTCTTCGTGCGTCATCACGATTGCGGGCCTGCCGGTGCGGTCGACTACGCGGGAGGCGAGGATGCCGAGGACGCCTCGATGCCACTCGGGGTCGTCGAGGATGATGCATCCAGCGGGGAAGTCTCCGAGGTTTTCTCGTAGAGCTGCCAGTTGGAGTTCGATGGCTTCGAGGGCTTTTGCTTCGGTGGCGCGGCGGTCGTCGTTGAGGCGGTTGAGCTTTTCTGCGAGGTCGGTGGCGCGGGCGGGGTCTTTGGTGAGGAAAAGCTCTACAACGTCGCTGGCGATGTCCATGCGGCCCGCAGCGTTGATGCGAGGTGCGAGTCGAAAGCCTACTTCAGTTGCGGTCGGAGGGCGGTTGATGGGGATCTGCGCTATTTGCATGAGGGCGCGGAGGCCAGGCTGGACCGGGTTTCGGAGTTCTTTGAGGCCAAGTGCGGCGATGACGCGATTTTCGCCTTCGAGAGGCACCGAGTCGGCGATTGTGGCGATGGCAACAAGCTTTAAAAATGAGGGGATCAGGCCACGCTTCAACTTTGCTCGTTGCTCTTCAGTCTCGGTAGCGGCGAGCAGAAGCGCGTGTGCCAGTTTGAAGGCGACTGCTGCACCGCAAAGAGACTTGAACGGGTAGGGGCAGTTTTCCTGGGCTGGATTCAAGACTGCGACGGCGTGGGGGATACCGATAACACCGTCGGGGAGGTGATGGTCGGTGACGATGAGGTCCATGCCGAGGGCTTTGGCTTCTTCTGCTGCTGCGAAGGCGCGGATGCCGGTGTCGACGCTGATGACGAGACGGATGCCTGAGGCAGCGGCTTCACCGAGGACGCCGGTCTGCATGCCGTAGCCCTCGCGGATTCGATGCGGAACGTGATAGGTGACTTTGGCGGGGGTCTCTTTTGAGGCGATGCGCTCGATGGCAGTCTTGAGGAGAACGGTAGCGGTGGTGCCGTCAACGTCATAGTCGCCATAGATGAGGATGGGTTCGCTGGTGCGAACTGCTTGCTGGATACGAGCGACGGCGATATCCATGCCGAGCATGAGCATGGGATCGATGAGGTCATCGAGAGAGGGAGTGAAGAAGGTTCGGGCGGCTGCGGGATCGGAGAGACCACGGGAGACGAGGAGCTTGGCGATGGCTTTCGGGCAGCGTAGATTCTCAGCGAGATGCCGGGCGGCGGTATCGTCTGCTGAGCGTGTAATCCATGGCGGCGGCCCAATCTGGGCGGTGGACATTGTCTTGATCTACTCGTCGCTGTCGTCGACTACGATGCCGCCGAGGTCGGTGACGGTTTCCATCAGGTTCTGGAAGCTGTCGTACCAGTCGGTGGCGACTTCGAAGATGAACATGACGCCCTGATGGGCGAATCCGAGCTGAAGGTAGCCGACTTTGCCGACGTGGTTGACGAGGTATTCGGCGTCGTCGATCTCTTCGGAGTTGTCGTCAGGAAAAGTCTGGTCGCGAAGCTGATCGAGCAGGATGGCAACATCGGCCTTTTCGAGGATAACTTCGCTCATCGTGACAAACGGGGAGCCCGCTGCCTTGGCGTGCTCGACGAAGTCCTTCCATCCATCGGGGTTTTCTTCTTCGAAGATAACGGTGGGGACGTCTTCCGTGACGTAAGCGTTGAGGCGACGCATGCCGTGGCCGGCGATGAAGGCCACCATGTCGTCTTTAAGCGAGATAAGATTGTCAGGTTGCATTCGATAAGTATTGTCTCAGAAACGCCGGTGTATCGCACAGGAAAGACGGGGTTGCGCGCCTGGCAAAGGGATGTGTGAGAGAAAGGGAATTCAGGATTGGCAAAGTTCAGGCATCACGTTTTTATTTGTACCAACGAGCGGGACGAGAACGCCGCTCGACCAAGCTGCAGCCGGGAGAACAGCGGGAAGCTGAAATCGGCTTTCAAGGATGCCGTGAAGGAGGCCGGGTTGAAGGGACAGGTCCGCGCTAACGAACTGGGTTGCCTGGACCAGTGCGAGCATGGGCCTGTTGTGGTGGTGTACCCGGACGCTGTCTGGTATGGGTTTGTTCACGTGAAAGACGTGGACGAGATTGTGAACGAACATCTTGTGCATGGACGACCGCTGGAGCGGTTGCGGCTGGCGGATACGTGCCTGAATACGGAGCGTTGCCCGCATAAACCGATGGAAAAACGTAAGTGACAAAGCGCCGACGTAAGTGATGAATAGAAGGTGGATGCGTCGAGTTGCGTGGTATATTCGAAGGAAAGTCAAATGATTTTTTCAAAAGATTACGTTGGATACCTGGCGCGCCAGACTGTGAAACATTTGGTCGCGGAGAAGATGATCCACACCGACAAGCCGGCCTTGGTCAACGAACGCGTCACTACCGGGATGGTGGATGAACTGGCGCTGGAAGACCGGATCAATGATGAAGTTCGGGTGATTCTCGAAGCCTTCCAAGACGATATGCGGAAGACGGGCGCGAGCTATCCGGAGATGTTCAAAAAGGTGAAGAACGAGCTCGCCCGCAAGTATAAGGCGGTGCTGTGAGAATCTCTCGCGACAAACTGAATAAGCTGGCTCATACGGTCGCCGATACTCTGGCAGAGATTCCTGAGGTTGATTTTCTGGAGGATCGGAACACGATCCGGCAGGAGGCTCGGAAGGCGCTCGAGAAGCTGCTGACGGATGAGACGAAGATCGATGCGGCGGCTCGGCAGAAGATCGCTTCGCAGCGGAAGATCATCGTGGAAGGGTCGCAGGAGTGGGACATCCTGTACCGCAAGTACTACAACGATGAGGTGAAGAAGCTCGGGTTGTAAGAGCTTCTTTTTCAGAGCGGCGCAAGGCAGTCAGCGGCGTTATTAGCTGATATAATTTGTTTATCGCAGTGGAGAAATGCCTCTCCTGTTTGGTTTCTGGCGTCATGGTGTAACTGGTTAACACGCCGCCCTCTCAAGGCGGAGAGTACGGGTTCGATCCCCGTTGACGCTACCAGTCCTTTCCTTCTGCAACTTAGTGTTTTGGCGCCATGGTGTAACTGGTTAACACGCGGCCCTTTCAAGGCTGAGAGTCCGGGTTCGAGCCCCGGTGGCGCTACCAAACTATCAACAACTTAGAAACAGGGAAGTGGCAAAAGGGCTCAGATATACCTGGTCTGATGTGCTTATGTGCAGTCAGTTGTATCTTAATGCTGGAGTCGCCAGCCTGGCTCGGACCGATGGTTAGTAAGAACCGGGGCACAGCCAAGTGACAGATATCGCTGAAAAGAGGTCGGTCCCAACGGGGGCGTCGAGCTTGTGGCGACCGTTGCGCGTGCCAACCTTCCGCAATCTGTTGGCTGCGAATGTCGTCTCCGATATCGGCGCGTTCATGCAGACTGTTGGAGCTGGGTGGCTGATGGTGTCACTCCATGCTGGGCCGATTTACGTCGCGCTCACGCAAACCGCTTCGTCTCTGCCTTATTTTCTGCTATCACTCCCCGCCGGTTCCGCTGGAGATATCGTGGACCGCCGCAAGCTGATTCTCGCCGCCGAAGTGTGGATGGCGAGCGTGGCACTCATCCTCTGCGTGCTAACCATTGGCGGATTTATGTCTCCTTGGTTGTTGTTGGTATTGACGTTTGCGCTGTCGGCGGGGGAGGCATTCGAAACCCCATCGTGGCGCGCAATCCTGCCTGAATTGGTGCCTAAGGAGGACCTCGCGGCAGCGTCCGCACTGAATGGGATCGAATTCAATCTTGCCCGAGCTGTTGGACCCGCGCTCGCCGGTGTCGTCATAGCCGTCACCGGTGTCGCCGCGGCATTTGTGACAAACTTCGTAGCATTTTTCGGGGTCATTCTGGTTGTAGCGAAGTGGAAGAGGCCTGTTCGCAAGCTGACCACGCCACCGGAGACGTTCACAGGAGCCACGGTTGCCGCCATTCGCTATGTCCGTTACTCGCCCGCAATTCTCACCGTCGTGGTTCGGACTGGAGTGGTCACATTTTTCGCAAGCGCGCTCTTTGCGTTGTTGCCAACTGTTGCTCACAGCGTCAATAAGAGCGCGATAGGCTATGGACTCTTGCTCGGATGCTTTGGGCTTGGCGCAGTTTTAGGTGCTTTGGCCATGCAGCCGGCCCGTGCCAGATGGTCCACGGAGGTTATTCTCTCGTCGGGAGTAGTGATCCTCGGGGCTGCGATTGCAATGACCAGTGGTTTTCACCGGTTGAGCACACTCGCTCCCGTCATGCTGATTGGCGGCGCGGCATGGATCCTTTTTATTTCTCTGATCAACACTCTGGTACAGAACCTGGCGCCAGAGTGGGTACGGGCACGAGTGCTTGCAGTCTTCATTCTAGTTTTTCAGGGAAGCTTCGCTCTTGGGAGCGTGGTTTGGGGCGCTGTCGCGCAGAGAGCGGGCGTCGGGATTGCTCTCGTCTCAGCCGGGATTGGAACAATCGCGACTACTGTGCTCGCGCTTTTCGCACGGTTTCCTGACGCGCCTGCGGACCTGAGTCCCTGGAACCACTGGCGTATGCCTCTGGTAGTTGGAGACAATGACTTTGAGCAGGGACCCGTGCTGGTTACGGTCGAATACGCTGTTATTCCAGAACGAAATGCGGAATTCGTGGACGCGATCCATCAGTATGGTCGGATACGACGTCGGGACGGTGCGTATAGCTGGGGAGTCTTTCACGATATCGAAGTTGCGGACCGCTATCTGGAGGTAATGCTGGTGAATTCGTGGGCGGAACATCTGCGCCAACATGAGCGGCTCACCCGAGCGGACACTGAATTGGAGCGCCGTATGCTGAGTTATCTCGCCAAAGATATAGTCACGCGTCACCTGATCTATACACACTCGAAAGAAACGTAGTGTCTGAGAAAGGCTACCCGGTGTATCTGATGGGAAGGTCTTTTGCCAGCTTGTAGACTGCGGACTGAGGGTGGCTCATCCAATTCGCTGATTTTGCTGGATTTAGTTAATTCTAGGAGGCTTAACCGATGAAGTGGCGGAGAGACAGGGATTCTCCTAAAATACTGAAATATCCAATTAAATCACATTTGATTTACCTATGGTACGGTTATGGTACCATAACCGTAGAGGACATACAACGATCGATGGCGAATAAAAAGCTGACGCTCTATCGCAAGTGCAAGACACCTGAAGGATGGAAGCGCTACCCGGCATGTATGTCAGCGAACGGCAAAGTGAAGCCTGACGTGGTGCTAGTCGGCGGCGTCGAAGTTGCCTATCCTACCGGCCATTACGAACTCCGATCGTTCGAAGGTTCGAAGACGAAGTGGACCAGGGTTGAAGGCAACGCCACCCACGCTTTGGATGCTTTCAAGAACGCGCAAAAGATAGCGACCGCCGTCGCCATCGCAGGGGATGCTGGGGTAAAGGTCGTCAAAGATCCGATGCGGATCCCTTTGCGGGATTCCTATCGTGTGTTCGTCCAGGCTGCGCTCGATCGTAAGTCGACGGAGGCTGCTGAGATCTACCAGCGGACTCTCGAAGAATTCCTGTCTACCTGGAAGAAGACCTACGCAGATGAACTCACCCATGAAGACGTCATCAAGTTTCACGGAGAGATGCGGAAGCGAGGTCTGTCCGACCGGACGGTCTATAACCGACACATGAACCTCCGCGCGTTCATCATCTATCTGGGGCTCGACGTGAAGGCGGTGGCAGGGAAGTCTCCTAAGTTTGAGAAGACGATGCCGGAGATCTACGAGACTAAGGAGTTGAAAGCTTTCTTCAAAGCGTTGGCTACCGACTATGACCGCCTGTTCTTCGATCTTCTGCTCAAGACTGGCCTCCGGGAGAGGGAAGCGATGCACCTTGAGTGGATCGACCTTAGCTTCGAGCGAAGGACATTGCAAGTAAGGTCAAAGCCCCGCTACAACCACAAGATTAAAGATTCAGAGGAGCGCGAGATGCCACTCACCGCGGAGCTCGTAAAGGAGCTGCGCGAGTACCAGGAGAAGAACCTTAGTCACCGTCTCGTGTTCGGCAAGCGTGGTGGGGAAGTGGACGAACCAGATGGTCACCTGCTTCGTCGCCTGAAGGCTCTAGCAAAGAAGGCCGGGCTGAATTGTGGCAACTGCGACGGCTGCGTCTCCAGCAAGGAGTGCGAGGTATGGTTCCTGCACAAGTTCCGGGCAAACTACATCACGACCTTGCTCCGGAATGGGCTCGACTTGCGCACGGTGATGGCTTTGTCTGGCCATGCTGATATTGCATCAGTAATGCGATACCTGCGTCCTGCCGGTACTGAGGTGATGCAAGCCAAGGTTGACTCGATCAAGTGGCGCTAACCGCTAGGCCGACCGCGAGCGCAACCAGGCGGCGGTCTCGTAAGGGTCAAACTTGACCGCGCCGCCTATCAGGACCGCAGGCTGGCCACCGCGCTTCACACGGTTGTAGAGGGTCTTCACTGATTCGCCGAGAAGGGGAGCAAGCTGCTTGGCGGTAAGCATCCCACGGTGACGCTCGATCGTCGTGGCGACCGAGCAAGGCGCATGGTGGTCACTGGCATCGGGGAAAGTCCGGCAGAAGGGTGTGATCTTGCTCATGTTGTTGTCTCCTGTTTCTATTCTGTCTCTAGGTTCTCGTGAACCAAAGCATGTCCTCCCAGCCATCCGCGGTAGATGTCCAAGGGTGTACGACTCGGGTGGTAGGCTATCGGGATATGCAAATAGCCGCTCGACTTTCGAACGTCTTCACCGAGCCCTCTAACATCACGGGCTTCACGATGACTCAAACTAAATAACCAGACCCTTGCACGTATCACCTACCAGTTCAGGAACATCTTGTACGGTGAACATAAAATAGGGCTTGTCCACGAGAGCAACCCTATCTTGGCTCGATAAGATTCGGCTGCTTATGGAAATTCCGGCATCCGGTTCAGAAAGGCAGAAGAGGTGTCCATTGCTGAGAAAGCTAATGCGTTTTCAGGATGACCGCTGGCTGTGTAGCGGTGATCACGGATATAGCCTCGGAAATCACTCCGTTCCCTACGAAGACGCGATCATCATGCTCGTTGAACATGCACTTGGCTTTCCGGCAGGCCCCGGCGAATTGGAGAAATTCAAATCTCTCCTAGAGAGGCGCATGCCGAATGAGGATTGGGAGGCCGTCGCGAAACAAATAAACATGGAGTCTCGGCAGAGGGAACGCGCACGCGATGAAAAGTGGATCATTGAGAAGCTTCAACTAACCGAATCTCCGGGTCCGTATTGGAATGCCGATTGGGAGGAATTACACCGCATCGCGGTTGCGGAACTTGACCCGGACTGGTCTGGGATTATCAACATCTTTTTCCTGAACGAAACCTTTAACTATGGTGAACTGTGGCATTTTGTGCAGCGATATAGGCCAGCGAAGTGTCCGCTTCGTCAATGGGAGGTATGCCTTGACGCGAGAGTATGGCAAGAACGTGAGGACGGGCGGACCCCGGATGTGAAGACATCTCGAGTTTTGGCCTTCAGTCAAGAAACCGCTCGGGCAATCTATGAAGATTACGAGTGTGAGGTGATTTGGGTGAAAGAAATCGAGCCATCAAATCCAGGTAGCTATAGTCGGGATCCGCGGTAAGCGGACTCCCTCTTCACCGAGATTGAGATCTGTTTTAGTTGAGGTAGGGGATACGAGCCGGCCGTGGCGTAATCCGAACTAGGGCTCAGACTTAGCACATATCACTTAACATGAGACTTCGAAGGCACCTCGTCGGCTTGCCCATCAGGGCAGGCCCCGCCTAAATCAACAAACTACGGCACTGAGGTCGGTCCGATGTTAATCTCGAGTCATGATTACTCTTGATGATGAACTCGAAGTGATAGACCAGACAATCGATGAACTCGAGGCTAGGCGAGTAGATCTGATCCACCGCATGACGGCCGTTCAGCAGCCGACGGGCAGCGGGAAGGTGATTCGATTCCCGGGCGTGAGCGTGACGGTACGTGACAGTGGAACCCATGAGCATATCTGGTAGTTGAGTTGGTCTACTTGGGGATCCCCTACTAGCGGAATCCCTCCAACTGTCACCTGTCGATATAGAAACGTATACAGGAACTTAGGCATAAACATACCTGATTCATCAAACGCTAGGGCTACTCAGAACTCGTGCCACAAGACTCGTACGTCAGTCCTCTTCTTTATATGTGTCCCTTACGTCTCGTGACTTGGGATGCATTTGGTGGTACACCGCGAACCAAAAACCGCCAACGATTGCGGCTGTCGCAAATCCAGCCGCAAACGGTGGCACCCGATCGCTGGACTCGCCCTCTTCTTCTCTTGACTCCCGGTCGTGCTGGGACACCTGGACTGATGACGACCAAGCCGCAAATGCTACGAACGCGACCGTTCCTAGTACCAGCCAGAAGTACAGGCTTTTGATGAGGCGCATTCCTTCTTCTCGATGTAAGCCACAGCTTACGTGTAAGCCGCAGCATACAGACATGGTTTAGGGATGGCAACCGACATCTGCGTGAAGATTGAGCGGCGGATTCGGGTTCTTCGAACCATAAATAGTCTGATGAGCCACGTATGTTTACGCCAAGTTATCCCTGACAGCCAGCGCTTGACCGCAAGTAGGGGTAGCCCCTACCCGAGAGAACTCATGAGGTGGGATCCGCCGTAAGCGGACTCCCATACTTGAGACTGTGATCTGCTTAAGTTGAGTGATGAGATACGAGCCAAGGGTTGGACTGGTCTCTGTCCTGATTGCGGAATTATTCAAGACGTTGTGGAGAGTATTTCGAAAATAGGTTGCTTCTGTGAATCGCAAAAAGCATCTAATTTGGTGCGGGTGCGAATAACGCTTCACTATTCTGCCGCATCCTCCCCCAATTTTCCCACCATGCCAAACCCAGGAGATCGGCTTCCTGATGGTTTGCGAGCTGGGAACGGCTGGAGGCCGGATTCCCACTCAGGGGGTTGAGGATCAGGGATCTTGGTTCTCAGATTACGAGCCAGCCAGGTTAATGGCGCTTCGAGTTCTTGATCAACTACATAAACAGAAGGACCGGGACATTTTGGCTCAGTGGACGTTCCGAGAGACTATCTACCCAATGGCAAACGTCGGCAAATCGAGCAAGCCCTTCAAGAGAAATCGGGAGATAGAGAACGCTATCGCTCAGGCGACCCAGTATGCGGGTGGCGTTGCCCTATTTCAGGTGCCGAGCTGGGTCAGACCTCGTGTCGATGCATTCGTGGTAAGTCCAAAGATAAAAAGAGATTCGATGGTTTGTTTCGCATGTGCCGTCTGCAAAACCGGATTCGGGCTCTGCCGATTTACCGAACTACGCGATGGTGATGTGAAGTCATGCTGGTGCCTGGAGGATAAAGAGAAAAGAGACTACCAGGCTCGTCAGGTGAACAAGATATCCGCCAGAGATCTGCGCAAGATCTACGACGACCGAACCTCCATTGGAATAACAGCTACTCTTTCGAAGTGGGGGATTACAAAATCCACTCTCGACCACGCCTGCAAGGACAAGTACTCACGTCTGACACGAAAGCAAATAAATATCCAGAATGAAATCTATCTGCTGGCAAACGTCCGCGGTGTCAAGGCTGCGATGGCAAAGTTTGAACTCAATCATGCGGAAACGATGACCATCTGCGGAATCGCCCGCAAGCGTAAAGCCGCCGAGAAGGCGGAGGCGATTGCAGCTTGGGTTGCGATGCCTGAGTCGCGTAAGTCGGCGATCAAGACCATCATCAAAGAAGGTAGATCAATGATCCGCGATGTAGTGGAACAGGCCACAGGCGGTCTCGAGGCTCAGCCTTGGGACTGGTACGAGGAAGGCCGCTACTGGGGCGAGCTGACCATAGCTGAGTACTCTACCTGCGGCGAGTACAGTTATTTCGGATGGGCGGTTGATGTCGTACGCGCACTACCTGAAGAGTTCGCCGCATCAATCTTCGGATCCTCAGTCATACAGTTCATCGAAGTCATCAAACAGACGGAGAGCGGTCGAGCTGGACGTCGCAGGCGCTACAAGAACAAGATCTCTTCGATTGACACCCCCTTGGTCAAGCGAAAGAGATCACCAGCAGCCAAGATGAGCGGCAAGTACTTCTTCCCACCCATGGGTAGCCAGGACATAGTCGCCGGGATCTCAATATACGCTCTCGCTGCATAGAAGGATTCACATGCCACGTAAGCTGATCATTATGAAGCCGTCGAAGGTCACACCTGAGAAGGCAGCACGCGGAACCTACTTCCACCCCGACAAGATCAATGGTGTTGGGCTCGCAAAGTTGCTCATGTCTCTACCACCTTCAGTACTGAAGAAGCTATGTGAGGACATTGGCGACTAAGACCTGGTAGTCCTCAGACTGGTGACGTACCAGGATCAGGTCCTGGTACCGGGTAGAGACGCTTGAACGCCGAGCGAGCCACGTCCGAACCCCCAGGACCTCTGATAACTTCCAAAAACGGCATAGCAGTCATCATGACAGCTACGGTTGAACTGTTTATAAGGTCATTGATCTCGTCCTCTTCGTAGGACGATTCGACTCTGCCATCGGGTTTGATTCGTTTGCCCAGTTGTTCTATACCCGTGTGAGTGTAACCACAGAGTGTTTTCCATGTGGTCCCGCTGTATTGAGTGAAGACCCGTCGTTTTGGAACGTGTCATCCAGAGATGCCGCTAAGTCTTTCCAGGTTCCATAAGGTGTACCCATCGTTGATCACTTCCAGTTCCCGAGAACTGGCCAAAAAGCCTGCAAACAGCCCTCTGTAAGCAGCTTCTAAGAGAGGACGAAACAGTGCCAGAGCAGACCTTGCCAGTCTTTCGTTTTTCAGCAGGGTCAATATCGCCTCATGGTGGGACATGACCACGGAGACAAAGGCCGTAAACAGGAACAGGCGATCGTCGGCTCCATGAACTCCTCCCAACTCATCCGCAATGCACTGATGCATCTCTTCAGCACGCATCATATTTTTCAGGGACAGGTCGCTCAACATCCGGTCAGAGTACCACCGTACAGAAGGCATAAAAATAACGTCACCAGGTGCATCACGAAGCGTTTCAATCGCAGGAAAGGAGCGATGAATGCAGGATTAGCTAGGTGCCAAGGAGCCTTTCGTGATTCGATGAATCAAGGAAGGCGGTGGTTCATGACAAAACCGAATATGGAGCGTTGCCCCGGCAGTGGGCAGAAAGTGTACGGGAAGGACGAGCCGGACGGCACTGTTCAGTGCAGGGTATGTGGCATCAGCTTTTTACCAATGAAGACCACGACCACCGAAGCCGGAAAGAAGACGTTTTCAGTCTCAGAGCACCCACGCCGGGCTAATCCTCCGCGCCGTAAGGTGGCTGCTGCTGCTTCTCTCCGGATACCTTCGTGGCGTGATAGAAGCAGGCGTCGTTAGACGCCTATCACCGGACGAACGTCCAGCCTGAGTCTCTGCAAGCCACACAGCCCTCTCCAGCGCATTCGCTGCATGGCTTCCAGTCCGTCAGGTTGAGAGCACCGCTGTTGCTGCCTGTGCCACGCTTCCCACCGAGTTTTTGACCGCACTGTACACCGATGAGGTTCATGTTGTAGGAGAACTGGCCGCAAGCGGTGCAAACAGCAACAGGTCGTTGTCTTGCCATAGCGTCAAGTATCTGTCACAGGACAACCCGGGACAATGGAGCCATGTCCGGCGTGCGAAAAAGGATCACCGTTTAACCAATATCAAGCGGCGCAGCGGCGGACCGGACTGAGCAGCATTCGCTACCGGCGTGTCAGTCTGCTTGGCTTCCGTGATTCTCAACACGGGTTTAGCGATTGGTGGTTGTGAGGGGTGTCATAACCCAGAGTTAGATCTGAACCCAACACCGCCGTCAATCCCACGAAAGTAGAGACCCGCTAAATGCGTGTCTTTCTGCATCACCACCGGCTTCAAGGAGTAAGAAGTTCATACTCGGAGCCCCTGTCGGGTGCATAGTAGTACGGCATAAACGAATGAAGATAACCCATTGATTTCAAGTATTGGAGCTGGATCTTATAAAACGCCTCCGCTTTCTCGATAGTTTCGAAGTGTTCTTCAAGCTGAACTTGTGGATGAATCGTTCGCTTCTCGTCCTCGTAGTACCAACCCTGCCCTGCGTGAGAGTCAACGTCCTAAAGAATTCATTAGAGTATGTCCTATCTCAAGCTGGCGGTATTCACCAGGGTGGTGGTCCTCAGGTGTTTCAGGCGCGTGTATCGCTTCAGGAGTCGCGGTCTTGGGGAGGGTTTGCATGATCACAGATTTTAGACGATCGTCTGGCGAGAAGACAGACGTGCTAACAACCTCACCCCAAATTCACTTTCACGAGCTGATGAGACGGCATTCAGCCGATGGGTGCGAGCCATCATCAAGAGAACACGACTCGAGCATTACCGATCCAGCTCAGATCACACATAGGAGTTCGACGAGAACTCCCAACCTGTGAGTCAGGAATCAACCTACGTCGATACTTCTCAACTCCCAGACGGCATCCAGCAGGTGGCTCATAAGCTCCTGGCCGGATTCAACATGGCTGAGATCGCTGGACAGCTTTGAGTCACCAGTGCAGCTCTCAAGAACAAACTTGCAAAATTCCGGAGGGCCGCGTTACGAAACGCAGCTTGAAACGCATCAGTAAAAGTGAGCAGCAAAAGATCCGGCATGACGGGCCCGGCGGCCACTGAATAAAGGTCGCCAAACACGTCGATACCTTGAAGCGCTCCGCGACCAGCCGTCGGCATGATTGGCGTGCAGGTTAAAGCTCTCAAATAGAGCGCATCGAGGATCAAAGAATTTCCTGCAACCCTTTTACGTCTTGCTGAGCAATCCTAGCGACTACATCAAAGCCCCTTGAAGAAATCCTGTAGATGTCTCCTTCTTTTTCACTAAATAGATTCTCTTTCTGTAATTCGTCTAAAGCGGCCTTCCAGCGAGCTCGTTCTCTAGCACTGCGGTTAGTGACGTATCCCTGCCCATTACTGATAAGGTCATACAAACCGTTCATCTCCGTCTCTAGGACGCTTCCGTGCTCATCCAAGGAAGCAGCGACCAACAGTGTTTGTGCGTCGTTCGATAGTCGAGGAATGGCACGCTCTTCCGTCGGAATGACATCTCCGCTCAGGAGTTCGTCGACCCTATATCCTGATCCGGTTACTCTTCGAATTGACTGCGAAACAGACTCAACATACCCAAGCTTCTCCAACTGACTCAATGCCGTTTTCCAAATGGCCAGGCTCTTCGGAGAAAGTTCTTTGTCGCCGTAGAGCTTCCCGCCGGCCGAGATGTAGTTCCTGCCAATCCTATCGCTTACCAAGATGTCGCCACCCGATGCAACAGCGTCCTTAAGCATCTCCGCCGCCTCTTCGGTCAGATCAGGTAGGCCAGCTACTGGCCTGACATTCGTTGGAACTTGCGCGACCGTCGCAGTGCGGTATAGCGGATCATTAAGCTCCAGCTCTAAGTGACGTCTAAAGTCCTTCTCAAATTCAACGATGCTATCGTAAGGATGGTACAGGCCTTTCTGCTGGCATTCCTTACGGAAGATTTCGAGGGCCGCGTATTGGGCCTGATCGTAGCCCCGAGGTAGCGGAGCGTTCGAGAAATACAACTTAACCGTCTTTTGTCTATCGGCGTGAAGTGTAATCTCCTCTACTGTCCCGCTCGTGTACGAGGTAGTAGGAGTTCCAAGCCGGATACCAAAGATGCCGATTAGGATATCGGCATCGTCCAATATCTGCTTGTTGACCAATACTTGTGGAGGGGCTCCCATCTGGGGAGTCGTGTGAGTCTCCCATTTCACTGGTAGCAGTACAATGCCGCGATTCCCCGCGTGTATCCCATTCCATTCGTTAATAACTTCAGTGGCAATTCGTCTTTCGTCTTGCACGTCCCCCGGTGATGCAATCATCACTCTTAGGACCTTGGCGTCGAAGCTCATTTCGTTCTCCTGTATATAGTTATAACCGCACCTTACCTCCAATTCCCAACAGGGGTGATGTCGAAAAACTACCGTGAGCAACGCTCCGTCACAGCCGACGCCGGCGGAAGAAGACACTATGAGCCAGAAGTCCACTGCTGAATACGTAGGTAATAAAATCATCACCGGCGTAGAAGATCTATCTCAAGTTGGAACCGACGTCTTCAAACTGTTGACGACAGCCAATCAGCTGACACCTTCACTCAGGGTTGAGCTATCCCAGTTGATCTCCGATGCAGAGCTCGTATCGAGACCGTCCACCGCGAACGCCGGCTTGGCTCAAGCAGCTCCAGAGGATATTCAAGTGATTGGTGTCGTATAAGGCACAGGCGCTCAGTCGTGACTGCCACCCCTGCCAACACTGCTTGAAGACCAAATCAAGAGTGACGGCGGCGACAGCTGTACATCATCTCCTCAAGATCACCACACACACGCATCTCAGACTAGTGCTTGAGAAAGTATTCAGCGTACGCACTGGATGTCATGTGGAACTAGAGAAGGAATCAGCATGAGAAAAGTGTCTTAGGTCATTAACGGTGATGAGTTACTGCTACAGGTTCCAACGACTGTGGTTGGTCACAAGCCGATCCCAACGAATGCAGTCTGCACCGTACCAGCATCATCTATGTGTCCTGTAACGGGTCACCCCGTATACGACCTTCATGGTCGTATCAGAGCGGTGGAGCGCGGCCACACAAGCGGGCTTCACTTCGTTGCCGAGTTTTATCTCGTTCACGATCATCACGCCCGCGCAGTCATAGTCGACTGCACGCATCCTGTCTTGTACAGCAAGGTGCTCAACGAAGACACCGTTCGCAAAGACGCATTAGCTCCAACGGGAAGATCGTCAAGACCACGGTCGATGACGATGCGCCATTAGACATGGTGTATCAGTAGAAACCCGAGGGGTAGGGGGATGCTTGTTTCACCACAACGGGTTGGAGAACCACACGCTCGTCACGCGCATATTCCCGCTAAATAGGAATTTACGAGTCGAGGCCCCAGTATTGCTTTAAGTAGGCAGTAAGTAGCGTCTGCCCGATGGTAGCTCCCATCTTAATCCCGCCGCTCAACACCTTAGGGCCGGTTCGCTTGATCCATCCAGAAGCTCCAGCTCCCATAGGTGCGTCATCCTGTTTTATTACAGTTGACAGTTCATGAACCTCGGCTTTGCTGACACCTGAACTCAGCAGCAGTTCTTGCAGCTGATTCCAATCGCCTGGTGTGAGGCCTTGTTGACTCACATTTATTGTCGAACGTCCCGATGAAACGTAGACTTGGCCCCCGTAGATGTTATTGACGATTGTCTGATCAACCTTCTGTTCAGCTGCATGGCTCAGGGACTTGAGATCTCCATCCTCTTCGCCAACTTCGGTCTGGATTTCTAAAGCTAGATTTAAGACCCTCGTTCGGATGGTGTCGATGAGTTCAACAATAGCGGACCTCGGAATCTCTTGGTAAGCGGATATCAGCACCATGTGTCTGCTGTTCTTTAACTTCGTTTGATAGTAAAGCGCAAGGTTTTGAGGCCAAGGTATCGTCATTGTGCCATCGTCCGTGCTTCGATGGTGTAGGAGATCTTCGTAGGCACTTATTGCCTGGGTGAGCTCTACTGTGCGCGCGAAACGTTTGTGGTCCTCCTCCAACAAATGTGAGGGAATTGGAAAGCCTGACCACGACGCATTCATGGCACCAGAAAAGTTACCTTTAGCTGGGCCGGCTGTAATCCGATATTCAGGAACGTCATCCCTATTTGGGTAGCCGTTGAGCTCGTTGTTCGCCCATTCCTTAAGCCTGGCGTTTCCAATTCGATGGGCAAGAATAACGCACTTGCGGAGCAAGGTAGCGATGGGCTTCGTGTGGTCGCTGGCTAGATCAATAAGCTCTTGAAGAAGCATGTCTACTAAGTTTACTGCACGACGAAATAGGTCATAAATGCCTGGCCCAGCCCCACAACCGACAGTACTCCGGGTCCTTAACGGCAACCCGTCTAAGCGAACACTCACAACCGCGATCCTAGTTCGCTGAAGCACCTGTTGTCCGACGTGCTGACGGTCACTGCTAAAATCGAATGGAAGTGCGTCGTCGCTGACGTGGCCTCACTCGATATGCTCCGTGGTGTCGACTTCTGCGTCGCTGGCTGCTTATTGCTTGAGCTACGCGCGATGGCGATCCGCAGATGATCGTATCCTCTGAAGGTCAGACCGTTTAGGAACCAATAGTCATCAAATCCGTCGAAGTAGTCGGCCTTAAGATCAAGCGTCGCCCCGCTACAACCATCGCGAAGAATGCACGGGTAAGGTGCGACTTGGATCCGATCAGGTCGGATTTGGTCGCATTTGACGATGAAGAATAGGAGCTAGCAAGAGTAATTAGTCGTACCGGACGAGAGCTGCGCAATTGGCAGGTGAGTCAACGCCAACAGCCATTGACCTTACCTAATTCACATATTTTGTACGAATTCAATTAGAGTCACTATACTCGGGGATCGTTTTTTGATGAAATTCCGGATCAAATGTCGCCTAAGTTGCCACTAAAGTCGTCAAAACACGATTTCGGTCTCTCTCCGCACATATTTCTTCTACCCCATCCAGTGGTAGTTGGTTGCAGTTCGACCACCCTAGAAGATTCATGCTGATATGCCTAAGGACCGTTGACAGGGGTCGTTTGCGTCATCAAGGACGCGAGCTTCTCCGACGTCACGTGGAGGTAGCCGCAAATTAGCACTACGTGTACCGGTGCGATGAAAGCAAATTCCATCTACGCGCCCGCGAGGCAGGGTCCGTCCGTCATTCCACCGTGGACAGGTAGACTCCGACTGCGCAGTCCCTCTTAGGTAGTAACGGCTTCGAGAAACCCATAGAGCGTCTTAGTGACATCCAATCCTGGACCACTCCCATTACTAGGCAACAGTGTCGCCCTCCGTGCCATTCAGATTACAGCCCGACATATGAGATCGTAGACAGTAGAGGAGAGTGCGACTTTGGTCAGTGCGACCGACACAATGACCACAGCATCAGGCGAAGGATTCGCTTCAGGTATCTGCCTTTTATCCTTTGCTCACGCTGTTCACCTGATAGTTGACTGGCGGTTGGCCGTTTTGACAAAGTAGAAATTTAGTCTCCTTTCCATTGAGGGTTTCGTCTTCAGAATATGTATCTGTTTCAAACCGTTATTGACGAAACGAGTCAAGTGCACGACGATCCTGTATGTGTAGGGATTGTAGAGTGTCCACTGACCGCCAGCATTCGCTTGTTCGCAACTTGTGTTTTGTGCCGTGTTGCAGTACAAAACTTGGGCTTGAGGATAAGCTCCGACGCTGAAAAACAGGCACATAATCGCAACGTAGATTCCGCGAGTTCGCATAAGAATTACCTCATAAGCAGTTGGAATATAGAACAACAGATTCACAAGTAGTTCGAAGATCACGAAGAGATCTGGCACCTCCATCGCTGATGTCATTGGATTCGAGGCGATATGAAGCACCGAATATGATCATTGAAGCTACGCTAACCGAGAACACTGATCTTCACCCGTTCGGGTGAAAGATAGTGATTTGTGCGCGAATTGAGTGCTAGGCTTTCTCCGGCAGCCTCTATTGATATCTTTAGCGAGGTGGAAAATTCGTGACCTCCGACAGCAACCTTAGCACTGCCCTAAACGCACTTTACTCTGCGCCTCTCTATCCAGAGTGCTGGAGCAAATTCGTATCCCAATTGACGAACATGAGCGGAATCAGTAAAGCCGCTTTGATATCTCACTTACGTGATAATGAAGGTCACCGTATTCTGGCCAATGTTGGCGAGTGCATGGTTGAAGGTGCGGAGTCCTACGAGACACATTACTACCAGTCGATGAATGGACGAAACGATTTCCCAGATTGGCCTCGTCTGGGCGAATCGTCATCCAAGGTCAAGAGCTTTGGGCAGAAGAGGAGATGCGGACGAGCGTCTTCTACAACGAGTTTTTGTCTAAACAGGGTATTTGCGAGGTGGCATGTGTTTCGGCGATTGCCTCTACAAAAGCATTCGAAGTACTGAGTATCTATCGCGGACCAAATGAAGGTCCGATTGATCGCGAACAGTTGGCCATGTTGCGAATCGTTGCCCCTCACCTCCGAACCGCTCTCGCAACCAAACATAAGTTGCAGGCGCTGCAACGCAGAGCTTGTGACCTTGAGTCGGCATTCGATCGATTGCCGACAGCGCTGGTGCTCGTAAATTTGAAGGGCAGGCCGGTTCTCGTGAATGCAGCTGCGCGTGCTATCTGTGACAAACGGGACGGGCTGGTTCTAAGCCATTCTGAAGTTGCGGCCCAAAAGCCCTCAGAAAACTCACGCTTGCGAGCAGCCATTTTACTAGCCATCCGGGCGGTCACAGAGAAAACACACCCCTCCGTTGCGGGCCTTGTCATCTCCCGCAATAGGGGGCGACCTTTGCAGATCTCGGTAGTACCGCTTATATCTCGCGACGCAGACGTACCGCAAGAGGCTGTTGCTACCATCTTCATTTCGGATCCGGACTGCCACGACGGCGCGGCTCCTTCCGTTCTCAGGGAGATGTACCGCTTATCTCACGCCGAGACGCGACTTGCCATTCTATTGCTGGAAGGTAAGTCCCTCCGCGAAGCCGCGGATTTGCTTGAGATTGGGTGGGAGACGGTGCGAACCCAGGTGAAGAGTCTCTTTCACAAAACGGGAACCAAAAGACAGGGGGAACTCGTGAGACTGCTTGACGCATGTTGAGCTAGTGGACTTCAGCCAGCTTATTGGGCTTTGGCGTAGTGGCTTTTGTTACAGGACGCGGTTGATTTCGGTGGCGTGGATTCTTATGGTGTATGTGCCCGCAGGGGTGGCGCTGGCGGAAGCTGTTAGTTCTCTGCGGACCGAGTTCAGTAGCCGTTGGAGTTCCGGGCCGCGGCTCAGGTCATGAAAAGGCCAGCTCGTTCTGAGTGCATAGATCTTCGTAGTCCAAGTGCCCGACGCTCAGAAGTGCGTAAAAGCGATCTCGGGCCCCAGGGCCTCGTAGGCGCTGACTGGACGGTTTTGGGCCCTGGTTGCCGGCAACGGCGCTACCTTGGTCTCGGGAATGGTTTATGGACCCAGCTTTAAACACCCATGTTTCGAAACATCAAAGGAACGACTGTTACACTACGCGATGTCGGTGTCGAACAGAACACAGAAGGTATCGACAGATCAGCTGAATCCCTTGCCGAGCGCTGCCGACCCTAAAGATGCTTGAGACTCTGGGTAGCTGCCTCCGGCAATAAAGAGCTACGAGTGGGATCTCTAATAATGAAGTTTCGTCCGGAAATTGGCCAGTTAGTTGTAGTTCGAAAACGTCCCTTTGTCGTCACCGAAATCATCCCTTCGGCCATGGGCCTCACCCCAGGCTCTAAGGGTCCCTCACATTTAATCAAGCTTTCATCGGTCGAGGACGATGGTCTGGGTGAGGAACTTCAGGTCCTGTGGGAGATCGAACCGGGGACTGCGGTACGTGAGAAGTCCGCATTGCCCGAGCCGGTGTCATTCGACTCTCCCTTGCGGTTGCAGGCATTTCTTGATGCGGTGCGTTGGGGGGCCGTTTCTCAGGCTGATGATCGCGCCCTTCAATCCCCGTTCCGCAGTGGTATTGAAGTTGACGAGTATCAACTTGACCCGGTCGTGCGCGCGCTCTCAATGCCACGAGTCAATCTGCTGATCGCCGACGATGTTGGTCTGGGTAAGACCATCGAAGCTGGCCTAGTGGTGCAGGAGATGATCCTGCGACACCGGGTGCGCTCTGTGTTGATCATCTGCCCATCTTCCTTGCAACTCCAATGGAAAGAAGAGATGCGAGATAAGTTCGGCCTTGAGTTCCGCATCATTGACAGCGAAAGTATCAGCCAATTGCGACGCAAACGCGGCATCCATGTAAATCCCTGGTCCCACTTTCCGCGGCTCGTCACCTCCATTGACTTCCTCAAGCGCGAAAGGCAACTGCGCACTTTCCGGGAGACCTTGCCGGCCGGCGATCAGCCCGCATATCCACGGGCTTACGACATGATGATCGTCGATGAAGCCCACAACGTAGCACCGTCTGGACGAGGCAAATATGCGACGGACTCCATGCGTACCGACGCCATTCGGTCGCTGGCACCCCATTTCGAGCACAAACTGTTCCTCTCCGCCACCCCGCACAACGGTTATAGGGAGAGCTTTGCCGCCTTGCTTGAGCTGCTCGACAGGCAGCGTTTTGCCCGTGCCGTAACGCCCGACCGCTCCCAGCTTGATGCGGTGATGGTCCGCCGCATGAAGTCTGAACTCAAGCTGCGTTGGGACGGCAGTCGGCGATTTGCTGAGCGAGTCGTGAAGCACTTGGAGGTGCCGTACACAGACGAGGAACGCCTAGCCCATTCCAACCTGCAACGGTATTCTGAATTGCGCCTTAAGAGCGCCGCTTCCGAAGGTGAGCGGCTTGCTGCGGAGTTTGTCCTCAAGTTACTCAAGAAGCGCCTCTTCTCGTCTCCGGCCGCCTTTGGCATCACGCTGGAAAAACACATCAATACGGTTGGCGCCAGGACCGTCGCCGCTAGTTATGCACGGGACATTGCTGATTACGGCGACGATTACGACGACGACGAGGAATATGAAGCCCAGATGGGTGAAGTGATGGGATCGGCGAGCCAAGCACTTTCGCCGGTCTCTGCCGAAGAACGAGGTCTACTCAAGCAGCTCAGTGATTACGCTGCCAAGACCAGTCTAAGAGCTGATTGCAAGGCGCGAACGCTGATTGATTGGCTGAAGCAGACCCTCAAGCCCGGCGGTAGGTGGAACGAAGAGCGAGTGATCCTGTTTACCGAATACCGTGCTACCCAGAAATGGCTCTACGACCTGCTGGCTCGTGAGGGATTCGCGAAAGAAGGTCGGCTGGAAATGATCTACGGCGGGATGGTTAAGGATCAGCGTGAGCGCATTAAGGCTGCCTTCCAGACACACCCCAAACAGTCGACAGTGCGCATCCTGCTAGCTACCGATGCAGCATCTGAGGGAGTGAACCTCCAAAACTACTGCTCGAGGCTCATCCACATCGAGATTCCCTGGAACCCCAATCGTATGGAACAGCGCAACGGACGCGTGGACCGCCACGGCCAGAAGTCGAATGAAGTGCACATCCACCATTTCGTAGGCTGCGGCTTCGGTTCGGCCAGCACAACGGGCAAGGTCGGCGATCTGGAAGGCGATCTGGAATTCCTCATGCGCGCTGCGCTCAAGCTAGAAACAATACGAGAAGATTTGGGTAAAGTCGGTCCGGTCATCGCCATCCAGGTCGAAGAAGCAATGTTGGGCCGACGCAACCGACTAGATACGACCCGTGCCGAGCTGGAAGCCGAACCAGTTCGTCGCATGCTCAAGTTTGATCGCCAGTTGCGCGAGCAACTGGAAAGGCTGGCTTCGCAGCTGCACGAGACCCAACATGAGTTGAACCTTACCCCCGAACACATCGAGAACGTCGTGCGTGTCGGCATGGAATTGGCCGAGCAAGCCGCATTGATCCCCGTCGAAATGAAGAGTATCTGGCCCGACCCCACCGGTGTGCGCAAATCCTGCCCGGTTTTCCGTCTGCCTGCACTCTCCGGCACCTGGGCTCAGTGTGCCGAAGGCTTGGCACATCCGCACACAAAGTCCATCCGCCCGATCGTCTTCGACCCCGCGCTGGCCGCGGGCCGCGATGATGTTGTTCTTGCCCATCTTAATCACCGTCTAGTGCAGATGTGCCTACGGTTGCTACGGGCGGAGATATGGTCCCTTGGTACGCAAGCCAAACACCTGTCCCGCGTCTCCGCCTGCGTGGTTGACGACTCCGCACTCAGTCACCCAGTCGTGATCGCACACGGCCGCATCGTCGTTCTTGGCGGTGACAACCATCGATTGCATGAAGAGATCATTGCCGCCGGAGGAGCGCTGATCGAAGGCCGTTTCAGCCGGCTTAATGTCAGTGAGACCAAGGCTGCGCTAGCTGCTGCCACTGATACACCCGTACCTGCCGCCATCGAAGCCCGTTTTCAGGCACTGTGGCCCAAGCAACACGATGCTCTCCTGGCATCTCTCGAAGCTCGCCGCGCCGAACGCACTAAGAATTTGGAGAAGAATCTCGAAGAACTAGCCGAGAAAGAAGGGAACAAGCTCAAGATCGTAATGACCGAATTACAACGCGCCATTCAGGGGGAGCTGGAAAGTAAGGACAATCCTCAGCTCATGCTTGATCTGGGTGGCGATGAACTTGGTAAGCAGCAGCGCGAACGCGATCTGTCTGCGTTGAGGCGTCGGTTCATGGAGATTCCGGATGAGATCGAACGCGAATCCGCGCACATTCGTTCCCGATTCCGCGACCCGAGTGCCAGGCTGTTCCCAGTGGCGGTAACTTGGCTTATCCCGCGGAGGGCAGTACTCGAAATCATCGGAGGTCGAGCATGAGCGGCATCAGCACCTCGCGACACCACGCCGACTGGCTCTCCCTCATCGAAGTCTCCGGCCCGTTCGTCTCGTTGCCGGTGCTTCTTAGGGTATTCCCCCAAGGTCTCGATCCCCGTGATCCGGCGCAAGCGAAGGCCCTGCGGGCTGCCTACGAGGACTGGCAGGAAAAGCCCACTGCCCCTGGTCGCCAGCGCGCCTGGGTTCTGCACGTGCTCACCGCTCTACTCGGCTACCCCTCGGCACTGATCGTCGAAAACCAGGCGCTCCCAGCCGGGCTGGAGGCGAACATGGCGGAGATGGGGGAAAACCTGCGGCCAGACTTCGCGCTTGTCTCTCCCGCCGGGAGTGAAGCGGCTGGTCAAGCCCAGTTGCTGATAAGCAGCTACCCCGCTGAACAGGCTCTCGACCGCCCCGTGATCGGTAAGCACTGGAAGGCTAACCCTGGAACGCGAATGATGGAACTGCTGCACACCAGCGGAGTGGCACTCGGTCTCGTCACCAACGGCGAACATTGGATGCTGGTCTTCGCTCCGCGGGGCGAGACTACTGGTTACGCCTCCTGGTATGGAGCATTGTGGCTTGACGAGCCGATCACCCTACGTGCCTTCCACTCTCTGCTCGGTGTGCGCCGCTTCTTCGGGGTTGCCTCTGACGACACGTTGCTGGGGATGCTGAAGGAGAGCTCCCAAGATCAGGAGGAAGTAACCGACCAGCTCGGCTATCAGGTGCGTGAGGCGGTCGAAGTGTTGGTGCAAGCATTCGACACTTTGGACCAGGATGCCAATCGAACGCTCCTCAAAGGCGTTTCGGATACTGCAATTTACGAGTCCGCACTGACCGTGATGATGCGGCTAGTCTTCCTGTTCTCCGCCGAAGAGCGCGGTCTGCTGCTTCTTGGCAAACCGCTTTACGACGACAACTACGCCGTTTCAACTCTGCTCGAACAGTTGCAAGAAGTTGCCGACCTTCATGGACCGCAGGTGCTCGAACGGCGCTGTGATGCCTGGGCACGTCTCCTGGCGACGTTTCGTGCAGTGCATTCTGGCGTGCATCACCAGGATTTGCTGATACCAGCTTATGGCGGCTCTCTATTCGATCCTGATCGCTTTCCATTCCTCGAAGGTCGGAGCCTAGGCACAAACTGGGTCTCTACGCAGGCGGAACCTCTCGCAGTCAACAATCGGGTGGCGTTGCACCTCCTTACTTCGCTTCAGAGATTGCGTATCAAGATGCCGGGAGGTGGACCATCTGAAACCCGGCGGATTTCATTCCTTGCACTTGGCGTTGAACAAATTGGCCACGTATACGAGGGTTTGCTGGACCATGTTGCGGAGCGCGCTCACGAAACTGTGCTAGGTATTGAGGGTACGCGAAAGAAAGAAGCGGAGATCCCCTTGACCACGCTGGAAGCAAAGCTGGCGCAAGGTCAAGACGAGCTGATTGAATTACTGAAGGACGAAACTGGCCGTTCCGGCTCTGCCATCAAACGGGCACTAGACCTCGATAATCCGGTCGATGAGCACAAGCTGGTCATGGCTTGTGCTCACGACGAGGAATTACTTCAGCGAATTCGTCCCTTTGCTGGCGTGATCCGAGAAGACTCCTTCGAGCGTCCGTTGGTAGTGCTCCCAGGATGTGTCTATGTCACCGCCGGTACTACGCGGCGCAGTACCGGTACGCACTACACTCCCCCATCTCTCACGCAACCGATCGTTCAGTACACGTTGGAACCGCTCGTGTATCAAGGACCCGCGGAGGGCTGGCCGCGTGACCGATGGCTGCTAAAACTGCCGAAGCAGATTCTTGATCTCAAGGTTTGTGACATGGCGATGGGATCAGGGGCGTTCCTGGTACAAACCTGTCGTTATTTGGCCGAACGCCTGACAGAAGCTTGGGAGAACGAAGAGAAGAAGCATCCGGGCGAAGTATTGATTACTCCAGAAGGAGACTTTTCTCGAGGAGCGCCAAGTGAGCGGCTAGTACCTCAGGACGCCGCTGAGCGCCTCGCCATTGCACGGCGCATTGTCGCTGATCGCTGCCTCTACGGCATCGACATTAATCCCATGGCTGTAGAGATGGCGAAACTCTCGCTGTGGCTCACTACGCTCGACTCCAAACGGCCGTTCACATTTCTCGATCACGCTTTCAAATGTGGGGATTCCCTACTCGGATTGAGCAGTCTCAAACAATTGGAAGATTTCAGTCTACGGCCCGGGGGAGTCAAGCAGGTAGCTTTCAGTACAGTCAACCTTTGGCGCCACGTCGAGGAGGCCAAGCGAAAGCGCGAATTGCTGGAGGCGCTGCCGTCCGATACTCCCGAACAGATCGCTTCAAAATCTGCTCTGCATGCTGAGGCCGAGGAATCTGTAGTCAAACTCTTAGCTGCCGGAGATGTTCTAGTAGCCACGGAGCTGAAAGGACTCAGAGGAAAAATATACGAGAAAGCACTCGAAGAATCCGCAGACCGAATGATGATTCGTTGGGCGAGAGGGACAAATGAGCTTGTGAGTTTTGCAAGTAGTCAATTGAGTTGCCGCAAGACCTTTCATTGGCCTCTGGAGTTCCCGGAAATAATTGAACGCGGTGGGTTCGATGCATTCATCGGGAATCCACCTTTTCGAGGAGGCAAGTTAATCTCCGGAATATACGGCAAGGACTTTCGGGAGTACTTGGTCTTGATATTAGCCGGCAATGCGAAGGGACATGCGGACCTATGCGCATACTTCCTCCTGAGGATAGTTTCGTTGTTGAAAACCCAAGGCCTATTTGGACTTCTTGCCACAAATTCCATTGCCGAAGGTGACACTCGGGAAGTTGCGCTCGACCGACTTCACAGTATGGGGATAACGTTAGTTAGGGCGGTAAAGAGCTCGAAGTGGCCCGGCATCGCCAATCTTGAGGTCGCGCATCTTTGGGGTTATAGGGGTCAGTGGAACGGCAAATTTATTCTAGGTGGATTACCTGCGATTGGCATAACTTCATTTCTTGCCGAGGACGGTGGAGTCGTCGGCCTGCCTTATCGACTCTACCAGAACAAAGGCAGGGGCTTTCAGGGGACCGTGATTTTAGGAAAAGGCTTTGTTCTATCCAATGACGAAGCGACTTCCTTATTAGAAGCGGACAGTCGAAGTCGGGAAGTAATCTACCCCTACTTAAATGGTGAAGATCTCAATTCTCGATTCGACCAGTCACCTAGCCGTCAAGTAATCAACTTCTTTGACTGGCCGCTCGATCGAGTGAGAGAATATCCAGTTTGCTTGAAGATCATCGAAGATCGGGTGCGGCCCGAGCGCACACTGTTGGCGAAGAAAAGTGATAGTTCTGCGAAAGGTTATGCACGCCTTTGGTGGCAGTTCGCGAGAAGATCTACGGAACTATATGCAACAGTTGCGGATCATAAAACCGTCCTTGCCTCGTGTCGACACACTAAGTATGTCTGTCATTCGCCTGTGCCTGCAAATCAGGTTTTTGATGTGGCTTTGAACGTTTTCCCGATCATTGACCGCTCCGCGGTTGGAGCACTCCATAGTTTTATCTATGAGACATGGGTTAGGAAATACGGTTCTTCTCTTGAGACTCGTGTCAGATATACGGTCACAGATTGCTTTGAGACTTACCCATTTCCCAAAGAGTTTGAAAGGATCAACGAGATCGCCGACGAGTTATTGAGGCTTCGTCCTAGCATAATGTCGAAACAAGAGCTAGGTCTTACTGCGTTATACAACCGGTTCCACGATTCTGAGGATACAAGCCTAGACATTGCCAATCTGCGCAAGATCCATGTTTTATTGGATGAGGCCGTTATCGCTGCCTACGGCTGGAGCGGCCTGGACTTAGGCCACGGATTCCACGAAACAAAGCACGGCACACGTTTCACCATTAGCGAAATCGCCTGCCGCAAGGTCCTGGATCTTCTGCTTGCCCTAAACCACGAGCGCCACGCCGAGGAAGAAGCCGCAACCGCAGCGGTCCTCGAAGCCTCATCAATGTTGAAAGTAAAGAATACTCGGAAATCTACGAAGGGCAATACTCAAGTTGCTCCAACACTATTCTCATAGAAAGAGACTTCATGCCAGAGAGCATCACTTCGCAGGCAACGATCCAAAAGCTGATAACGCCTCACGACCAGTTTATTCGCGCGGTGTTCAATGCGCAGCGCTCGTACTACATCGACATCTATCAGCGCGAATATAAGTGGACGCACGAGCAGGTGAAGACTCTGCTCAATGACCTCGAAGTGCGTTTCGAGCTGGGTAAACGAAAGCAGACATCACCGCAGAAGATCCAGCAAGACGTACTGGAGAACTTCGATCCGTATTTCTTGAATACCTACCTGACTCACACCTCGCCCACCTCTACAACCATTGTCGATGGCCAGCAACGGCTCACCACGCTCTTGCTGGTCTTGATCAAGCTCTATCAAATACTCAATCAGGTGGATGCCATCACGGGAACTGCGGGCAAGACCTTCATGCCGGGTGCTCTCAAGACGCTCATCTTTGAGGAAGGGGACTTTGGTGAAGCGAAGCGCTTTAAAATATATAACTTGAATCGCGAAGCACAGCTGCGATCTCTGGTGGAGGGCACCGCGTTCATTCCAGTGGACGAGACCCAGAAGCGGTTGAAAGAAAACTTCGTGACCATCAGTTCTTATTTCGATTCGTTCTTCCGCTTAGAGTCCGACTCAAGCGGCTACGATCTCGCCAAGCTGACCTACTACATCACCTACGTACTTGATCGCGTTTCGATCGTCGAGATCCGTATCGAAAGACAAGACAATGTGGCTATGATCTTCGAGGTCGTAAACGACCGCGGACTTGGCCTAAAACCCTACGAAATTCTCAAAGGCAAGCTGATAGGAAATCTGCCACTAACGGAAAAGGAGGACGCCAATCGGATTTGGGTCAATCTACAGGATCTCTACTATCGCACTGAACTCAAGAATGCAGGTGAAGTTAGCATTGATCTCGATGATTTCTTTCGCGTCTACTTCCGAGCCAAATTCGCCAATAGCGTTGACGATTACAAAGCCTTTGAGAGTGATTACCACTATGAGATCTACCGTCGCCAAGAGCTTCGTGATCACTTTGGCGACTTCAGAAATCAGGCAACTCTTTACGCGCTAATCACAAATGAAATCCAGCACTTTGCAAGGCTCTATCAAGAATTAAGGGCGGACTATAGCCCGGATCGGGAACATCTTTTCTACAACAAACTGATAGAGCAAAATCAGCAATACCTTCTGATCGTGTCGGCAATCCGGCTCAACGACCCCGAGAGGGAACTAAAGATTCGAACGATCTCCTCGAAGTTCGACCAGCTCCACGTTATTCTTCGGATCCTCGGACTATATGAGAGCAACAAGTTCCAAACAGTAATTTACGGGCTCAATCGAGATCTTCGGAACAAAGGTGACGCTCAGTGCCGCCAGGTATTTGACGACTTAATCGTGAACTTGCTTAAAGAAGAACAACGACTAGAAGAAGACTTCGCAGGTAGCGTGTCGGACATCTTCACATACGAACGCATGAGAGGGGCTCGGAATAGTCAAACGAACTTCAGCAAGTACCTCCTCATGCGTATCGATCGTTGGCTAAGCCAATCATTGGATAAACCCAGCTATTGCCAAGGCACATTTTCAGATATTGAAGAACGCTTCAACAGATCAAACCGGAAGCGGTTCGGGATGCATCTGGAACACATCTACGCCTTCAACGAGGAGAACAAAACGCTGTTCAAAGATAGCGGCACGGGTTTGTTCGACGAGTCCCTATTTGAGCAGACAAGGAACCTGATGGGAATGGTTTTACTGTTGAAGGACTTGCAAAACCTCAGCAGTGGTAATGATGTCTACCGGGACAAGCTAAGTGATTATGAGACGAGCGATGTGATTTGGAACCAGCTTCTCGCTGGCCATATAGCCTCGGTTGACCTCAACGTGCTTCCTGAATCGTTGAAGGACGCGGCAGTTGAGGCACATAAAACAGGTGCCTTTCCACGAGACAAGGTTGAACAGCGCCAACGTCTCTTCTTTGAGGCTGTGAAGATAGTCTGGTCCCAGATATGAAGGAAGAGGCCTTTGCATGACGACTCCACCTGTAATTGATCCATCTGTATCCGAGCGAGTTGATACTCAGAGCGCACTAGATGTTCCGACACCGTCAGCGATTCGTGATGAATTAACCGATATGGTCGTCCGCGACCTCCTTGGACCAGCTGGCGGCGTAGAAGAAGAACTGAATGCATTTGAGGACCATGTCTACGGTCGCTATTTGGTAGGCATGTTGGCGCCAAAGGATAGCGAGATCCCAGGCGGAGAGCTGGATGAGCTGGCAGTGGGCGAGGCTGACGAGGGTGAAGAAGGCAATGCAGAGGCCGGAGTGCCGGCGGGCAGCACATATTTCCCGTCTTCGATGGGCATGAGTTTTGTCGTGGCGGCAGAGACGAAGGAAATCGTTGTAGAGGGACAATGGGGACAGTATCTGCGAGTCAAGAGCGCCAGCCAGCAGAAGAAGGACGGTAACCCGGCCAATGTCTGGAAACGGAAACCGGTGATCGTTACGCCCGTACCTCTGCCTCTCACGGACAAAGTCATCGCGCCGCAGGTTATGCATCCTGATCATCCACTGGTTCTGTTGCAAGGTCGGATGCGGTTGACACCTGATGGCTGGGTTGTGACCCTGTTCCTCGTCAATCAGCAGCCAGAACGTACACGTCGTGGCGAGCCCAAAGATGAAGTCTGGGTATTCCAACCCAAGCTGCGGGTGCGGGGCATCGATAACCAACCGATCTTTGTCCAGCGCAAAGGCGTCACGGCCGACCTTTCCAAGATGGACCCGCTGACTCGTGAAGAGACCGAGACACTGGAGATGCTTTATCGTCACCAGCGTGAGTTTGCGGTAGGACATGGCATCTCAGTGCACGCCACCCTACCAGAACCAGCGGCCGAAAGGGCAGTTCAGGTCGAGACCGAGTGGATTCCTCAGTTTGAGGTAGCCCAGCAGACTGCGCGCTCAGAGGCGGATGATGAGAACCTCATCGGTCTGACCATGGACATGAAGAAGTTGGCAGGGCTACCAAAGTCTGAACTGATCACATCCCTGCTCCGTATCGAGACCGCCTACCGTATCTGGATCAAGTTGGAACAGAACAAGCTGTCGCTGCCAAGCGAGAAGCTGGCTGGCCACGAGGAGGCCGCTCAGAGAGCTGTGAGCGCTTGTACCCGAGCCCTTCATCGGATCAGGGCGGGGATTGACTTGATTGAAGCCAGCCCCCAGGCAGAGGAGGCCTTTCGCTTCGCCAATCAAGCGATGTGGCAGCAGCGAATCCATTCCACATTCTCTCGAAAGGTGAGGAAGAAGGAAATAAAGAGTGAGGAAGGAGTGGAATCGCTAGATGTGGCGAAGAACCGTAGCTGGCGCTTGTTCCAGTTGGCCTTCATTCTGCTAAATCTGCCGAGCCTGACTGATCTGCACCATCCAGATCGCAGCCATGAGACTGACGCGGTTGCGGATCTGTTGTGGTTCGCGACTGGCGGTGGAAAGACAGAAGCTTATCTCGGCTTGACCGCCTATACTTTGGCATTGCGTCGCCTGCAAGGGACGGTGGCTGGCCGAAGTGGTGACCATGGAATAGCTGTCTTGATGCGATACACCTTGCGTCTTTTGACCCTACAGCAGTTTCAGCGCGCTACAGCACTCATGTGCGCTTGCGAAACTATCCGTAGGGCCGATGTAGGGAAATGGGGAGAGACTCCGTTCCGGCTCGGGCTGTGGGTAGGTAACAAGACCTCACCAAATACCTTGGAAGGTGCCGCCAATTCGTTGCGCCAGGGCCGGGTGGGTGGCAGACCTTCGATGGGCGGGACACCTCATCAAATTACGTCCTGCCCTTGGTGTGGCTGTGAAATCAAGGAACAGCATCTTCGGGTTTACGAAGCGCCAAGCGACATTGGCCGTTGTGTCACCTACTGCGGTGATGATCTGGGGAACTGCAAGTTTTCCGAAGCAAAAGCTCCCAAAGAGGGATTGCCGGTGATGGTGGTAGATGAAGAGATCTATCGTCGGCCACCGTCACTCCTGATTGCCACAGTGGACAAGTTTGCCCAGATGCCTTGGAAGGGAGAGATTCAGATGCTCTTCGGCAAGGTCAATGAGGTCTGCCCGCGGCACGGGTTCCTTTCTCCGCAGATCGAGGATGGAAAATCGCATCCGGCTCGAAATGGTCTACCCTCTGTTAGAAACCTACAACACGGTCTGTTGCGGCCACCCGATTTGATTATTCAGGATGAATTGCACCTTATCAGCGGGCCGCTTGGATCGATGGTTGCGCTCTATGAGTCTGCCGTAGACGAATTGTGCTCGTGGGAAGTGAACGGCAAGAGGGTGCGTCCCAAGGTTGTGGCTTCTACAGCGACCATCCGTCGCGCTCCCGACCAAGTGCAAAAGCTGTTTGTAAGAAAGCTGGACGTGTTCCCACCGCAGGGAACTAGTATTCGAGATAGTTTCTTCGCCTTGCAGCGCACGGTTGGGCCGGAGTATCCGGGGCGGCGTTACCTTGGTATCTGTGCGTTTGGCCGACGCTACCCAGTAGCGATGATCCGGAGCTATGTGGCCCATATGGCCGCCGCTCAGGTTCTCTTTGAGAAGTATGACCAGCTGGCGGATCCATGGATGACCCTGGCCGGGTATTTCAACTCGATTAGGGAATTGGCAGGCACTCGGCGACTAGTGGACGACGATATTAAGGCCCGCTTACGCGATGCCGACCAGCGAGGTCTAGCTAAGCGGAGGATTCGCGCTCTGGAGGAGCTGACCTCTCGCAAATCGGGCACGGATATTCCAAAGATTCTAGAGCGACTGGAGTCAGTCTTTGACACAGCGCTGGAAGCCCAGCGCGTGGCGGAGCGAAAAGAAGGGAAGCGGCCGAGCTCGCCAGTTCCTTATGACGTTGTCCTTGCGACAAATATGATTTCGGTAGGGGTTGATATTGAGCGACTTGGGCTGATGCTAGTTGCGGGACAGCCAAAAAACACGTCGGAATACATTCAGGCTACCAGCCGAGTCGGACGCTCCGCTGCTGGCCCCGGACTGGTCAGCACTGTGTTTAACTGGGCGAGGCCGCGGGATTTGTCTCATTACGAACGTTTCGAGCATTACCACGAGACCTTTTACAAGCATGTCGAGGCTCTCTCCGTGACGCCGTTCTCAGCTCGAGCTCTCGACCGCGGTCTTACTGGCGTAATGGTCGCGCTAATGCGTCTTTCTGAAGAGAGGCTCAATGGGAATCTGAAAGCGGGCGAGCTACGGGACAATGACTCGCTCATGTCCTCGGTCTTCGCTCAATTGGAGCAACGGGCTGAAAATGCGACGCACGATGGGACTGTAGCCCAGCGTATGCACAATATGCTCGACCGACGCCGCGATGAGTGGCTGAACCGGGTTCATAATCAGGAAGATCACCGACTAGGCTATCAGCCAGAAGGTGGTTCTACGGTAGGCCTACTCGAACATGCCGCCCCCAGGGGGTGGGAGATGTTCACATGTCTGGATTCCCTGAGGGATGTCGAAGGCACCGTAGATCTCGTCCTCGATCAGCGGTCCACGGGTTTGTACGCAGAATAAAGGATGACAAGATGAACGAACTTGGAGAAATCCGTCCCAGTCAGCTGATCTACACGTTCGGTGTTGGCTCGCTGATCGACCTGCCCAATATGTCAGCCTTAGTAATGGGCCTAGATGACTGGGATACACGTTATTGCAGCGACATCCAAGAAGACCGTCTAATTTCTGCGATACAGAAACGCCTTGGCTCTCAGATGTCCCGGCTTTACTTGCCGCCCACCAAGCTCGATGGCGCGGACAATGATCCAGCCGCACCCGCCATCGGCGTTCCCGTGGCGCCATTTCCGCGATGGATGCGTTGTTCACTGTGCGACACCCTCGCCACTGTGCAATCGGGGGTCTTCAAGCTAGTGCAGGACTCTTACCGTCCGGACAGGACGGAATACGTACATGGGGGATGCCTAAAGAGCAAAGGCGGAAAGCCGCCGGCCGTAATGTCTGTTCGTTTTCTCCTCGCTTGTAGAGAGGGTCACCTGACAGATTTCCCGTGGTTGAAATTCGTGCACAAGGGGAATGTTCCTTGCAAGCCCGCAACACTAACCCTTCGCGAGTACGGAGCATCGGGCGATGCTTCCGACATTGTCGTCAAGTGTCACTCCTGCGATGCCGAGCGGCGCATGGCAGACGCTTTCGATTCCGACCCAAATACATGGTTCATCTGTCCAGGTCACCACCCGCACTTGCGACTGATTGAGCCTCAAGGGTGCAGTGAGCGTGCCAAAGCGATCCTACTTGGTTCTTCCAATAGCTGGTTCCCAACAGCCCTTTCTGCTTTGTCCATTCCGAGGGCGGCTGACAAGCTCGGTAAACTCGTGGAAGAACAATGGGGCGAGCTCGAAGACCTGGATACCATCGATGAGGTACATCTCATCAGCAAGAAGCTTAAGAAGTTCCAGTCTTTGATCCCACTTTTTAGTGAGTTCAAGGAAACGGACATCTGGGACGCGATTCAAGCAAAGCGTAAGGGAAACGGAAAACAAGAGACACCGGCCGAAGACTTGAAGTTACCTGAATGGCAGATGTTCTCGGCGCCGGATTCAGCTGCGGAGAGCAGAGACTTCAAGTTGCGACGAGTGGCACCACCCAAAGGCTTTGAGAGACTATTCGAGGATACCGTTCTGGTAGAACGCATTCGTGAGGTACGGGCTCTCCTGGGTTTCACACGCATTGAATCCAATGCCGACTTTGAGGAAGCAACGATGCTCAAGGACGGACGATTGACTCCGTTACGTCGGGAGAGCCCAACATGGCTGCCAGCATCCGAGGTCCGTGGGGAGGGAATATTTCTACGGATACGCGAGAAAGAACTCACCGATTGGGCAGGCAAGCCAGAGCTGCTTCGTCTCCAGAAGGAGTTTTTAGATTCTCACAAAGCGTGGCGTAAGTTGCGCAAGCTTGAGCCCTTTGACGAGAACTTTCCAGGAATTCGTTTTGTTCTACTTCATTCCCTGGCCCATGCCTTGATGCGCCAAATTGTCCTGGACTGCGGCTATACAGCAGCCAGCGTGAGAGAGCGTCTATACTCCCGTCAACCGGGTGAGGCAGGCGGCTCCATGGCTGGTATTTTGCTCTACACCGCCGCACCGGATAGTGAAGGGACTCTTGGCGGTTTGGTGGAGCTTGGCGATCCGCTGACTCTGGGACGTCACCTCCAACAGGCGTTGGAGAGTCTGCGTCTGTGTGCTTCCGATCCTCTATGTGCGGAGCATCGCCCGGATACTACAGGTCGAGGTATCCATGGCGCATGCTGTCATGCATGTCAATTTGCACCAGAAACGTCCTGTGAACGCGGCAACCGCTATTTGGATCGGTCAGTCCTCGTAAAGACTTTCTCCGGCGGCAGCACCTGTTTCTTTGACTAAAGAAGAATGATTCCCTCAAGCCTGACAGAAAGCATCGTCGATCTGATCCGCAGAGCTCACAAACCGTGGCTTCAGATCGTTTGCTTAACGATCTCTAAGGCCCCCGGTTCGATAGGTGCAGGAACTCTGATAGCAACTTTGCCTGCTACCAACAATGGAGACGCAGCCCATTGCCTGGCAAGCGTTATTCGCCTAGCTGAAAACCACATGTCCTGGAACTCGCTAAGTGTGTTGATCGAGGTATCTGTTTCGGTTCTTGCGCAGCAGCAGCAAGAGCAATTTGTCGAACTACTGTGGACCGGACCCTCCCCCTCGAGTGAAATCCCTGCCCGACGAATTGACCAAGTCCTCTATGACCTAATAGATTTCGCGAAACGAGAGATATTACTGGTTACGTTTGCCGCCCATAAAATTACCCGACTTTCAGACGGCCTGGCAAAAGCAATTGGCAGAGGAGTTCGCGTTCGACTCATTCTCGAGTTTGAGGAAGCATCACAGGGGCAGCTTTCGATGGACGCGCTGAATGCCTTTCCTAAGATCATCCGCCAGGGCGCGCAGGTATATTACTGGCCTCTGGACAAAAGAGAACGGAACGCTCATGGCAAACCCGGTAAGCTGCATGCGAAAGTGGCAGTCATTGACGATCAGGCAGTTCTCTCCAGCGCTAATCTCACGGATGACGCCTTCAATCGCAACTTTGAACTTGGCTCTCTCTTTACCGGTGACCAGATCCTTCACAGACTCAAAGAACACTTTGACGGTTTGTGTGCGGATGGCACCTTGAAGCTGTGGGAATATCCAAAGCTTCAAAGGATGTGAGCCAGTTTGTTAGTTCGAGAAGCGAGATTTGAAAGCAGATCTAGCGAAGACATCAGCACTACGAGATGTGTCGGCTTTCCATGCCGTAGGCGTGAACAACGATTATGTTTTTGGTTGTCTTTCGTGATTGAATCAGGGCGTCAGTAAGCACAAGTGTGCTCCCGGTTTTATACCGGGTGGGCTCGATTCGTATGGAATCCTAGTTGCATCTCTCTTGCTAACCACCTAGTGGCCAGCCACGATTAGGCTTTCCGTTTTTCGCGTACCTACCCCCTTCTTTCTTAGTGTTCCGGGTTCAGAATGAAAAACACTCCACGGCCAAAACACAATTTGGATTCAAGCACAGGCCATTCATGGATGGCAACGTAAGCGAGGCTGATCCGTAAGGGGCGGATTCACTGTTTGCGCATTGGCTTCCGCCTCGGATTCAGATTGGCTTGGCTTCGCTGAGTTTGTTACTCGCGACCTTCAGATACATCTCAAGCTGCGGTCGATGCTCGCCGAAGGTTCCCGCTGCTTCAAACTCTCGTTGCGCTTCGCTAAGAGCATAGAAGGCTTTATCAAAGTACTCAAGATGACAAAGCGCAACCCCCTGCCTGAATCTCGCCAAACCGATGTCCTTGTGTCGCTGACTAGCCTTCAGTGTAATCAAGTCCGCAGCTTCAGACGCTAAGCGTTCGCAGGCAGTGAAGTCCCTTTTCCGTAAGGCGAGTGAGGCCCGACTCTGGAGCAGCTCATAAACAAATATCTGCTCGGTCAGGTTCAGTTTTTCAGCCAGCGCCCAAGCCTTCTCATAGTCTGCGGAGGCACTTTTGAGGTCGCCTATCTGCGCCTTTACTACGCCTATGTTGAGGTGAAGCTTGTAGAGACGATACGGGTCCTCCTCCCTCGCGTCTTTGATCAAGCGGCCTGCGACCTCGTAGTGCCGGATAGCCCTATCGAATTCCCCCCTCTTCCTAGCTATACGCCCTCTCTCTTGCTCTATTTCAGCCCTAAGCAATTCTTGGCCAGCGACATCTCCGAGAACGAAGTGGCATAAGTCCAGCATGTGTGTTGCTAGACTGAAATCTCCGTTTTCGTCATCCGTACAATTCATCGTATAGAGCAAGTGCAGACTGGCCACCTGCACTCTAGAGATCTTGCCCTTCAAAAGCGCGTCAAGCGGCGTTTCAAATGCTTTAGGCATCTCTCTTGTTTGCCCCATCAGCACCTGCCATATAAACAGCCGAAGAACATACACCGACTCTTGATAGAGGCCGCCCTGACGTAGCAATCGCGCGTAGCCGAAATCACTGACGAACCTTTTCTTTACGGGGAGCGGCGTGGAATCGGATACTTCCAACACGGCTCCAATCTCATTGAGCGCGAGAAGCTGAGACACGTCTCCAGTGCGGCCGTACCAGGACGCGAGTTCACGTAGAATAGGGATTCTGCGAGACGAAGATTCTCCGTGTACTCCGACACAGAGCTTATCCGCTTGGAGTAGATGCCCCTCACATTCGGCAGCATTTTCGCGCGAGAGGGCTCGCCCGAGCAGAAGTTCATGCTGCATTTTATGTGCATCGTTTTCGATGAGACTGAAAGTAATGGAAACCGTCTCATGACACGCCTCGAGTTCGTCATTAGACAAGTGCCGGTCAGCCTGAAGGAATAGTGCCTCTATGGTTCGGGGTTGAGAGTGGGTGTAGAACACCGGAGCCTTGAGTTGTGCTCGCACGGGTGGAGCAGCCGGGGCGGTAAACATCGCCTCAGCCTTCGTTTGCCCCGCACACCATCTACCATAACCATCGGCGCATTGCATAAGGTCCGAAAGCGAGAGCCCTTGATCGCGGGAGTTCAAGCCTGCCGCAGCAGAATACTCTCTCAACAACCTCTCCTTGCAGCCATTGCCGATCGCCCTCGCAGCGTATTGCCAGTCGTAATATTCGCGCAAAGGTTGAAATGGCATTTTACAAAGGAGGCGAAGGGACGCTGCCGACTCAAATGAAGCGGCGAATCCGCTGAAAGCCGAATCGGCCGTAACCGGCGTCGCATCGGGATTAAGCCTGAGAGGCAGAACTAGAAAAATCGGCATCCTCGAGACGTCGATATCATCTGAAAAAACCCATTCACTTAATGTATTCGAAACGACTCTTTCGTCAGTGAATGCAATATCCAAGATCTTTTCCGCAATGCTCCCGTGGAAAGAATCTGGAGATCCGAACACGCACTTGAGGCTCCGAATCCCGTACCTGAAACACTCGGAAATCCTCGCTCGGGTGACCCGTGCGGCCTCTTTGGTCTGAACCCTATGAAGGTCGAGCGTAAACGCTCTCGTAAGTGGAGCGTATTCCTGATTTGCCATCTATCAATCCTTGATAAGGCGAGAGTTGATTAGACCTAAGTTTTTACCTCGAATGGTGTTTGAGCCGGTTTTTCTTGGTTCCGTTAGGTCGTCTTAGGGTCCGTCCCCATCACTTCCCCTCATTTTGGACTATCCTCATCTGAAGCTGCGTCGAATTCCAAAATGAGTTGTACTGGAACGCCCTGTCAATTTCCCGCCGTCATCTGTAATGCTTGAGTCTACTATTGCCAATCAGCAGAGATAATGGAACGTTCGTGGCAGGCCAGATAAGCTTCATGCGGAGTTGGCAGAAGGTGGAAACGCCATTCCGCACTCTGGAACCCGGACGTGTCTTGCGGAGACGCTACTGCCCATTTTTAAGGAAGGAGGGTACCGCATCGACCGCTATAGCCTCTGCCGACGCGGCGCTGGCGGCCTTCAATCTCAAGTTCAAAGCCTCTAGCGTTGCCCGTGCGCAGGCCGTACCAGATGCCTGGTGGACGACGATAGTTCCATGCAGCTTCGACAACGATGCGTCGCACGTGCGCGTTGCCGGTTTTCGTGATGCCTCCGTGTTTGTTCGCTTACCACTGGAATCCTTGCTCAGCACAACGCCACAGTAAACCCATAAGCTGGGGTTCTCTCTCAAAGGGAGACACCTGGTCCAACTCGGGCCGCAATGGTCACCGCTCAGATGTCTGAAATATCACGCAGCGAGACTAAATCGCTGATGCCTTGTTAGAGTTCGGGCGTGGCCATTTTTATGGCCTCGGTGATGGCTTGCTACAGACGTGCCACTCGTTCGCGCATGTGCTCGAACTCGTGAAGGTTGTCTTGGCGCGAGGACTCCTGAGCTGTCTGCGTGAAACGTAGCTGCTCGACCCAAATCAGGTAACGGCGCGTCCATGATCTGACTCCGGCGTGGGACGCTGACCGGAGCGCAAAAGGAATTTGTTCAAGGGACGCCTCGCTCCTGTCTGATCCTGCTAAGCTGCTTGGCGGGCACGCACAAGATCGCGCAACGCTTCGGATCCCTCATCCGGATCCCACACCGCAGTCAGATGTCCTGATCGAAACAACGTGCCAACTTCTCTATGTCCCGCCGATCCGTCTTCACTCGTACTGGCAGCTGGCGGAGCCGGGCTTCAAGTGGGCGTTGTGGCACCCACACCAGTACTCGTCGAGGCTGGCGATCGATCCGGCTCCGTGACATGCACTCAACTTGTCTGAAGGACCAAGCTTCTTGCTCAACTCAGGCATAGATCAGCGCGCTTCGGAAGCGTTCCTAGGCTCCGCACTTCACCTCTCGGCTCCGCGACATCCACGGATCGTCTCAGCATGGACATCCAAACCTGAAAAATCGTAACTTCTCCTTCGTGAACCGTCTCCCTTCCGCTTGTAGCTCTGTACTATGCGTCCTTCGGACGATCACAGCCCAACCCACGGTCCGCGCATCGGTGCCGGTTACTCCACTGACTGTTTCATCAATAGGGGATCAAGCGTAGGTGGGTGAATCTACGGACACTGCCGACTTTTCGGACGGGCTTAGACCTTTCAAAATGCGACCAATCGGTCCCCGGACGGTCAAAAGATACTCATTGTGGCTGATGAACTTTTCCCATATTCTTACGCCAGCACCTGTAAACCTTTGTGGATATTCTCGAAATCACTTTGCTCGATTCGTACGCGCCGACACACGCTATAGCTTTGGCACGTCACGGGAGCGACGTCGCAATAGCGAAGATTCCCCTTGGTCCGGATCTCGTTCAAATTGAAAAATTCAGAGCAGATCTGCTGGACGTCTTGCGCGGACGTGGCAAAGGTACACGACCCACGGGGCAGCAATTGATCCAGTTTGGTCGAGATCTCTTTGACTTTCTCGTGCGCGACGACATCGGCAAGCTTTATTCTCGTCTGCCAAATACCCAGGTCAGTCTCAAGATACTCGTGAATCAACCAGCTTTGCGACAGTTGCCATGGGAGTACTTGCAGGAGCCTAATCGGATTTCTCCAAGAAGAGGTCGTAGTGTAGTACGCATAATCCCGACAGTCGGCGTTTCGGCTCTTCCGCCCTTACCCATAAACCACCTCACACGCGTCCTCTTCGTATACGCCGACCCGCAGGGACTAACCCGGGTCAGCTGGAGCGATGTGCGCGACGCTTTGCTTCGTACCTACAAAGCTCGCTTTCCAAATTCCGTGGGAATTGAAATGGTCGAATGCACTAGCCGTGATTCGTTGGGCACTGCACTGCGCCGCGGCAAGTTCGATGTCGTGCAGTTCTCTTGTCACGGCGAAGTTATCGATAACAAAGGCACTCCTGAAGGACGCCTGATCCTCTTCGACAAAAACAAGCGAAAGCTGGATTTCATGACCGGAAAAGAGTTGGCCCAGCAGATGGCCGGACACGATATTCGCCTTATTGTCCTGAGCGCCTGCGATACTTCCGCATCAACCTCAGATATTAACTTCAACAACATTGCAGAGGACCTCATTCTTGAAGGGATTCCGACCGTCGTCGCAAATCAGGCTCCGGTGCAAGATCAGACCGTCGCAGCCTTTGTCGGTGCTCTTTATGATGAACTGTTGCTCAGCGGCAACATCGATATGGCAGTTACCGCTGGCCGCCTGCAACTCGCGACCGATCTCCGGGATAGCCCTGAATGGGGCATACCCACCCTTTATCGCATTCACGGTTCCAGTCAGATGTACCAACAGATAGGCATATGAAATTACCTCCGTTCACACTCGTGCAAGCGAGTCGAAGCAAAGTCTCTCCGCGCAAGTTCGGGGAACTGAGTTTGTCTCAAAAGGAATACCATAAACGAATTCGGGACTTAGGTTCTTTCAATAGTGGGCTGCAGAATGCGCTGGCATCTTCGCTCAATAGAGGTATCCTAAGCGCGTCCGACCTCTCCCTAGTTACGGAGGATCTAAATCATTCAGGGAAGAGTAAAGCGATCGGCATTTGGGGCCTTCGCGCTTGGGTGGGGGGGTTGCCTCACATCATCGAGCATCTAAATCGGGCTCAGTCGGCCCTGACCTTCTTCGAAGTGCAGGCGGCGATTCCATCTGGACTGGTGCAAAGCGCGGAGCGAGTCGCATTTCGCGCCAATAAGCTCCTCCGCCGTAAACTCAAGCCCGCTGAGTTGAAAGAAATACGCGACGCGGTCGTGGATATCGATTTCTTTCCCAACGCTCACAAAGTCCGTAAGACGCTCGGTGTCGACTACCTCATTGCACTAACGGGCGCCGCCATTGCAGGCGAGATAGAGGACAAAGCAGGCCACACTTTTCACACCGATTTCTTCTTCTCGTATGACAAACATGTCTGCCTGGTTTCAACGGAGGGACTGCGTGAGTATGCCAGGGTTGCTAAGCGTCCATTTGAAATGGCGGCTGCATATGTTGCAGTTGGCGGTCTCCTTGCGGCGATGAATCACAAAGTTGACATCCACGACCGAAGCGCCGGGTGCCTCTTCGACTACAACTACGACCGCAGCAAGATCGTAGTGGGATTGAAAAAACCGTTGATCGAGGTTTGCTGCCTCAAGGATATAAAAGAAGAAAACCGCGAAACGGCCCAATCTCTCGTTCACGCCCTTGCCACGTATAAACCGCCAGGCACGCGGCCAGCTAAGCCACATCGGGCCAAAAAATCATCACGTGAAAAAAAGCCTCGCGAGCAAGTGCTGTGAAACGAGCCGTTATTTTCCTGCCTGGCATCATGGGTTCGGTACTGAAGCGTGGAAACAACGTCATTTGGCCCGGCTCCGTCACCAGCGTGTTGCTGCCTTACAACCGGATGGCTGACTTGATGCGCCCGGAGCTGGTAGCAACTGATGTGTGGAGACAGTTGGGCCCATTTCATGTGTACGACTCCATCCTTACTGATTTGGATAGTTGGGGTTTCAAAGAGGGCGATGCGCTCTATCCATTCCCGTATGACTGGCGCAAGAGTAACCTTGATGCCGCACAGCAGCTCGCCGATCTCGTTGACAAAGTGGTAGCTCAACACAACGGCAATGTAGTCATTACGCTCCTCGCACACAGCATGGGTGGTCTGGTCGCGCGGTTCTACCTCGAATCGCTTAACTTTGATAAGCGGCCGGGCTTCGCCCGGGTTACAAACCTGTTCACCATGGGAACTCCGCACCGCGGAGCTCCGCTCGCTTTGACCGCAAGCCTCGGAATGGAAAAACGTCTCTTCCTTAGTGCATCGCAAGTGCTGCAACTCGCCGGCGACTCGCGCTTTCCCGCAGTCTACGAACTCTTACCTCCGCTCGGCGAACCGTTCCTTTGGGATGCCAAAGACAAATTCGATCCACAAGACATCTACTCACCGAGGATCGCTACTGATCCAGGCGGCCTCAATCTCAACGCGAACAATCTGCGGGCCGCGCAAACATTTCGCCAAGGGCTCGATTTCCAACGTAAGCCCGCTTTGGTCCGCTACTTCTCGTTCTATGGCACGGACCATCCAACGCCCTCCTATCTCACGCTGAGTCTTACGCTGAAAGATCAGGTGCGGCCCTACACCCTCGACAAATCTGGCGACGGCACCGTTCCGATCTGGAGCGGGCAACCCAACGGCATTCAATCGATGCCCGTTCCTGGAGAACATTCGAAGCTCTTCCGCAGTGGCGCTCTTCGCAATATCCTCATCGAGCTTCTCGAGGTGCCGCTCCGCCTTTCTGCCGCGATAACTGTGCAGCTATCGCTTTCTCCTAAGGTCGCCCTGCCCACCGATCCGATCCACGCCTCATTGGTATTCCCCGACGCACCCGGCTCCATAGTAGGTACCCTCACCGTCTACCGATTACAACTCAGCGAAGATGGCACAGAGATTGGCGAGACCGCCTTCGGAAACCCCGTTAGCATGAACTACAACGGTGCCAGCGCCGAAGTAATCACCGTTACCTTCGAAGCCCCAAACTTCAAGGGGTATTACCGTGCTCGTTTCGCAGGGAGTGGCATGAATAATGCTGAGGATGAGTTTGTAGTACAGGATCCCCCGGATAGGTAATCTAGAACGCCGATGTCTGGAATGATTACGAACTCCCGCAAAATCGCCAACGCACTTTGCAAGAACGCCTGAACCGTGTCCGTCTCACTGTTGCACTAAAGAGAACCGCATCAGGATCCCATTCAGTTTCTCGACTCTTTGTGATATGACAATAAAACCATGTAACGGTATTCGCGGGGTTTAGGCAGTGAAGTGGTGCGGATCCCGACCCGTGGACGCACTGACGCGGCATATCGTCAGGATCATAGCCAGCGGCTTTTGACTTTCGCCTCTACACAGGAGGCAATTTGATCAGCGTGAGCATTCACCACATGTGAATGTTGACTCTTTCCGTATTCACTTGTATATTTTCGCTCGTCGCTATCAGAGTCCCAGCTTCCCGACTGCGCGATAAGGGCCCCCTCCAAACCCTAATTAGGCGTTCCGTAGAGTTGCGTTCTGTCGCTATTCTCCGATCATTGAAGGAGTGAATCCTATGTATCAATACAAAGTGAGACGGTATGCCTTGCTAGGCGTTCTGTCTCTAATCTTCTCAAGCATAGGATGTAAGGGACCTTCTTCCTTCAAGGCGCCTGTTACAACCTTTCGTGACTCCAGCTCGGTTGTTATCGAGAGTACTAAGGTTTATTTGACAGCACTGAATAAAACGGAACGTGACCATTACATCTCTTCGAAAGAAGCAGAACCCGCACAGATCAAGCTCAGTGAGATCGATAGCGTTCAGGTCTTCTCTCCGGAAGAAATCGGTACCCGCATTCGCGCCTTGGACGAGCTAACTAATTACACAGATTTACTGTACAAACTAGCCACGTCCGACGCGGGAACTACTGCCCAAACCAATGCTAAGGATTTAGGGGAGGCAATTACCAATTTGTCCGGAGAAGTCACAAAGCTTACCGGTGAGCAGAACGACAGATTCAAAGATGCCGCTACCGGGGCTTTCGCGTTATTCGGTGAAGTTCTGCAAATGGTTGTCAACTCCAAGATTGAAGATGGTTTACGAAAGGCAATTGCGGCAGGTGATGGACCGGTTAACAAGCTTATCGCGGCAATCGAAAGTGATACGAGTCTTGCCTATCAAAGGAAACGCAGTAGCCTATCTAGTCTGCGCACTGTAGCCGTCGACGCTTACAACACAGAATTCGCAAAAGGGCGCTCGGCTGACAGATCCAAGCTCAACGCCTACGCCAATGTCATATCCGAGACCGAAGATCGGTGGGAGGCCTTCCAGACTGCTCGCCCGGTTGACGGGTTAGAAGCTATGCAAAAGGCCAACACTGCCATGGTTACATTCGCTAAACATCCAAAACCATCTGTTACCGATTTCAGTTCTTTTGTGGACTCAATGGAATCATTTGCCGCGACTGCGAAAAGAGTCGGTGATGCAGTGAAGCAGATTGAAGGGAAGTGAAATCTTAGGGAGAGAGACATGACAAAGCTTGAGGCTGTCGAAACGATTGGAGATGTGCTTACAGAGTTAGACGTAGCAATAGGCAGTCTGATGCCGAATGACCCAAATCATCGCGCCCTCCTAGACATAAGAACGCTTTTAGATCAGCGTCAGTTGAGCTTGAGCCGGCAGGTCTTCGATGAGAACACCGCATCATTTCAAGACGCCACAACCCAGTTGAAAGGTGTTGATGACGATATTCAAGGGACACTTAGGGACATCGACCATATTAACACCGTAATAACGAACGCGACCCGTTTTTTAGATAGTGCAACGAGTCTTCTGTCGACTGTTGCAAAATTAGCCGCCTAACGTTCGGATTTGTTAAGGTCGCGTACCACCCTTAGAGCGCTAAACCATGCCGTTACCCTGTTAGGCCGTGGTGCTGTAGCCGATGGTATGCTTTGTGCCATACCCACGGCCCCAGTCCACCAATTCCGAATTTTCTAAGGGAGGTCACCTTGAGTTCTGGCGAATGGTTGTTTGCCTACGGCCTGTTTCTACTGTTTGTGATCAAGATCACCGCATTAATCCTTGGTTTTCTGACGATTCGAATGGGCGCGATGCTGATCAAGACGGGGGCGCTGGGTGAGTTCAAGTTCAGTACAAGTTTTAATGGCGCGAAGGCAGACCTGGCGAGCGTGTCGCCGGGACTTCTGTTTGTGCTGCTGGGTATCGGGCTAATCGGGTACTCAGTGTGGGTAAAGAAGTCGGTGGACCTCGACACCCGACCGGCGGTTCAGCCGGCGATGCAACAGCTTCCAGGGCAGTTGCCACCGACGGGACATCTTCCCGGGCAGGTGCCACCGACGGCACCTCTTCCCGTCAAATAGCTGCTTTTGTCGAAGAAGGAGTGAACTATGCGAGTTGCTTGCTGGGCACTGGTAGCAATTACTTTAATGATGTCGATGCGTTCTGCCGCTTCCGGTGTTTCCGACGGCGGATACAAAGAGGGGCTTGCGGCGGTACAGGCCGGGAAGTGGGATGATGCGATCAGCGCGCTCCAGAAGGGGTCCCCCAACCAGAAGGATGGCATTACCTGCTACCTGCTGGCATATGCATATGCGCAGAAGAGGGACTATCGACAGACGCACACCTATGCAGCTTGCGCGCTGACGGCGCAGCCGGCGCTGGCCGAACCGTATGCGCAGGATGCAAAGGCGTACCTAGGCTGGTCGAATGGGGTGGAACAGGCGGCCTCCGGCGGATACCACATCCAATTAGAAATGAGTAACAAGGACGGAAAGATTTCCAAGGACACGGAGAAAGCAGCTAGGAAGAAGGTGGACGCGTTGGAATCTCCGGAGGCGGCAGCGCAGGCGGCAGCGGCATACCGCGCAGCGAATCCTTGTTCGGATGAGAGTAAGCCCAAGACGCCGGAGGAAGCCCATCAGTGCGAGCGCGGAGCGATGGCTACTGTGCCGGAGGAGCCGAAGGGGAGGTTACCGCCCGATTAGGGTTAGTGGGGTATCGAGTAGAGTTTGGATCGCAGTGTGATGTAGATATTTGAGCGCTATTTGGGGCCATTACAACTATGTGTTCTGAGATGTCCAGATTACCCGCGTAGCTCATCCAGTCGTTGTCTTCGTCCTTGTGGCCGATCGACACGAGGAAGTCTGAGGCCTCGGAGCTTATCTGCCCCATCCATAGGACAGGAGCAGAGCAAGTGGGTCCTCGAACAGGCAGCCACCCGAATGACGATTCTTCGCTGGCCGGCTCATTCCCTTCCGGCGGGAAGGTCCGGGGGATCGAGGACGAAGCGTTTAGAGGGATCGCCCGCCGGTGGACGGTGCTTGGGCGGGTCTGCACCAGGGAAGTTGCCGCCGTTTCGACGCTACGATCGCCGAACTCCAGTGGACGAGCTCGAATCCTTGCCCCGCCTACGTAAACGCTCAGTAATGTTCGGTTAGGAAATGGGAATTGTTCTCACCGTGAATAACGGTTGCTTGAGTGGTCTTATCGTTTTTAGGTCATAAAGTTGCTGTAAGATGTTGCCCATGAACAAGCTTCCACCAGATCAGCGGCTGCCGCAGATCGCCGTCACCTCGGTTGCGACCCTACTCCTTGGAGTGGCCGGAGTCGTTGGTACGAAGCAACCGGAGATCACGCTGTGGGCCGTCTTTTTGGCCGGAGTCTGCTATACATTTGCAATTCATAAGGATTTGCGTTTTAGGAAAGTTCACACCGCTGGAATTGTTGTTGGGCTTTGCGTAGCGAGCATCGGCGTTCAAATCTGGCTTATAACGCAGCATAAAAAGCAGCCGCAAGTTATCACTATTCCATCGAAGGTTGAGGGCGCCGCGACCACTAATGCGCCCCGCAGCGTTGCTAACACAGGCACCATAGGTTCCGTGAATATCACTGGTGACGGTGATGACGTCGGGCCGACAAAGAAAACGACGCCCAAACGAAAATGAAATATCTAATAGTTTTGCTCGCGATGCTGACCGGCATATCTCTGTCTCAGTCGCCGACCGGCGATGCAAGCACCAAAGCTACGTGCAGCGCGGCAAACACTGGAACTATAACGACTTTGACGATCAACTGTTCTGCCATGTCAAAGGAACGTGCTGAAGATATGGTGCGTTTGATGAACAGAATCCTTAGCAAACAGATCGACCCGAAAGAGGTTTACAAGCAGCTCGATCAGATTCAGAGCAGCCTGGTAAGCATCGGCGATACCTTAAACCCGCTAGCAAAAGCCTCACCCAGTCAAATGGCGCTGATTAATGATTCACAACGCCTCGCACTGTCTTGCTCGAACTTCGTCCAGAATTGGAACATTGATTTCACAAAGAGCCAGCAAGCTGCGCTCTCTGCCCTTCAGCCCCTTCAGAGGGGTCAGCCTTCCGCACCGATTGATTGGAATGAAATTATCATTCAAGTAGACAGAAAAAAAGCCGATGAATACAACAAGACGATTGCAACCAAGATTCAGCGGGCCGCCAGCCAAGTTTTAGCCGAGTTGCCTCAAAAGGAGGCTACCCAATATCGGTCCGTGCGCCTGTTACAAATTTCAGCAGTAAAACGCATGGCCGATTACAGCGAAATTGTAGGAGGACTGACCTATATCTACGACCAGTATAACGATCCCGATATCGTAGCCAAACCCAATCCCGTGCTCTTGGCGAGCCTCAAATCGTTACGGCAGGAGTGTCTTAAATTTCAGCAGGACTGGCAATCCGAATACAATAAAACGGCTGGGGTGGGGACTCAGACGCAGGCATCTGTCTATTCGAGCCCGATCACCCTGAAGAACACTTTCGATACTGAGCGTTCCATAGAATTCGAAAAAGCCGTGGAGCCGGAGCTGATTGTTTGGCGCACAAAGGTTCTCTCTCGCGACCCGTCGCTGAATTCGCACATAGATTACAAAAATGTCTCCTCTGCTCTTGATGCGGGCCGAATATGTATGGACGTAATGAACACAGGAAATGGGTATCGGGCCAAGGTGATTGACGACCTTCACAAAGGGCCGAATCGGTGAAGTTCCGGAGGCCGTTATCCCCGCACCTGATCTGGTCCGTCCGATGTTTTGCGCCAGATCGACAGTCATGCCCGCCGGTAAAGATTTTCTCCGAGCGGGAGCGCGTACACGCCCTTACCGAAGTAGTCGAGTCTTGATTCGTGCTCTTTCTTTTCCGGTATAACCGGATGCACACAGTTGGTCACAGCCAGGTCACCGACCGTACCAGCACGATTGCCGACGTCACTCGGATTTGTGTCAGTTTTCCTTGTAACTGAAGAACTGTCCCAAAATGATGGCGTTCGGGTCTGCTCGCGTCCGTTCAAGCATACCTTCGATTTCATCGCCATAGTGTGTTTCTCATCTATTTGAGTGTGGGTCAGCTAGAGATAGTAGGCACCAGTTATAAGTTTCTAGATAGCGCGATAGCTTTATCTGACACTATCCGTTTACTAATCGGTAACTCCATTAGGGCGCGACGGGAGTTTGCATAACGGGCGCTCCTGGCTTATCGCTCTGCATCTTATCGGGACGCCACAATTCCTCTTTGACACTACTTCCACACCCAACACCCTGAAGCTCCAGGTTCAAGAGACCAGTTGCTAAGGATGCACCAGCCTCTATTTGCTGCCAGCTTGGTAATGATTTGACCACTTGGAACGGGACCATCAACGGGTACGCAGCCAACTACGGTCTATGCGCCGTCAGTATGGACGCAGCATCGTGCCTCCGAGTACGATTGCGGTCCCGATTCCAGACACGGTCAACCACGTCCACTGCATGTATGCCGCCCGCCTCCTGACCAGACCTACACGATGACCTTGACGGTCGCAGGTAGCTCCGTCGTTCCTCTTATCATCGAGGGCTGTCCGGAGGGACAGAACGGGATCATCCACACCGGCAGCTGTACAGTCGTCATCTTGAACGACAAGACGTCGGGCTATACGAGCTCTCTTGGTGCGGGCAACCTGTTCTGTGAGAACTGCATTTTGGGAGGCAGTACTCCTATCGTTCTGCAATCGAGCCAGAGCTTCTGGGCTCGTCAGCTGAACCAAGAGCAGCCACTAAGTGCCAAGCTGCAAGGCAATGGCTGCAAGATGTGGATCTTGGGCTACAAAACGGAACACAACGGAAGCGACCTGGTCCTGACCGGGGGAGCCTACGCGGAAGTCTATGGGATATCTGCCCTCGGCAACCCCGGCGGCGGCCCTAACGGTACGATGTTCGATATCACCGACTCAAGTCTGTTCTTCACCGGGACGGCTCTAACCCAATGCACGATCACTCAAGGGTCAGGCGCCTGCAACAATCAGTGGAACGATTGGGTGAGGGAAACGCGACTGGGAGTGACTCAGACCTACGGCGTTCTGAACGCCACGACGGTCGGAGGGACAGAGAACCTCGGATCGTTCTACTCGTTCGGTGCGTCAGGTGGGGGAGGAAGTGTTCCGCTACCTCAGCTGTCCCAGCTCGGCAATTTCATCAGACGTGGTCGCTTCAACTAACCAACACAGAGCCCCTCCTTCATTGGAGGGGCTTCTTCTGTTGCCCGACTGGATACCTAAATCTTTCAAAGGTATAACAGACGTGCCATATCTTCGTATCGGTCTGTGTCGCAGAATCCCTCTGAAAGCCAACACAGGAATCAGTCCCCCATGTTCCAGTTTCGTCGGTGTATTCGAACCTCATCAGGAGATAGATCGTTTTTCGGGGGTTGTAGTTCCTAAACTCTTCGTCAGTGAAGGTTCGCCTCGTGGTCCCCCAGAGGGGAGTGTTGGGTGCCATGAAGTTAGATTGACCCGAAACCTCCTTGGACTTATTCCAATCGGAGTTGAATTCCTTCGCTAGGCCAGTTTGTGCATCCTTATCATCAGCGTTGGCAATGTAAATCCTTGCAAATGTTTTCCCGTTCGTTGCGATCGCTGAACCCACGTTCTCGTAGTGCCAGTTGAAGGCATACTCGGTATTGGCCCTAATTTCAGTAGGATCAGGCGGGGCGAACTCGACTCTGTCAAACTTAATGGCAGCATGAGGCTGCGTCTGTCTGAGTGTCTTGTTTGCGGTAGTGAGAGTTGAGTGAATCCCCGCTATCGCGGAAGTCAAACTACCAGTGGTTGCTGCAAAGCCAACGTTAGCCTGAGTGGCGATATCCTGGAAACCGGTTCTCTGACTGTCGAAGAACTTCTCTTGAGCCTGATCGTTCAGGTAGTGATCCTTATCGATCGCCCTAAACTCGGTTTTTAGTAGGAAGATCAGGAGAAGTACCCACGCACACTTAGCCGGTGTCCCCAGGGTCCTTACGCTCATAATGCCCGCCACCACAGCGAGCGCGCCGATTGCTTTACCTGGGGTCGGAAGATTCGAGTACGGATGCCAGTAAACCCAGAACCCAAAAGACACCACCCAAAGAGCGAATCCGGTCCATGTAGAGTTCCAGACGTCTAGTACTTTTCCACCTCTTCGGATTAGCGTGGGGAGCCACATAGCGGGTAATCCTCTCATTCTGCGAGGCTTGCGTCAAGGATGATTTCCTCTCGCGATCCACACTGATTTCGCTTATTCTTCGCTTATGGGTGGTGAGCGATCGTCGACCACGAGGATGCGGGAGCAGGGTCAAATCTGTTGCGGATGCCGAAACCGTCTCGGCCCTCCCTACCCCGGACGAGAACGATATTGCGATCGCTGTGCGTCGCAGCGCCAGACGCACCACAGGATCTACCTGTATTTCTTCGTCCGAACGGGATGGCATTGCCAATTCCTGGAAGCTGATCTGAAGACGTCACTGCCTAGAAGGCTGACGTTCCAGTCGCCGGACAAGATCCTGGAGATGGCGAAGGCTGGGGGAGCAGCCAAGCAGCTTCATGACATCGCTGCGATCGAACATGCGATCGCAGTCGGTCGCGGAGGTATCTGGCTCAACCTGAATAACGAACAATACGGTAAGTTGAAAAGGTGAGGTCGAATGGCGCAGAAGATCAAGTTTAAGAAGCAATTCAAGCCAATGGGGTTTGGAGATAGAGACGACCGTGGATCAGTTGAGGCACATCTCAGGGCTAAGGAGCATGCGAAAGAGATGCGCAACTTCAATAAGCGAATGAAAGAGTTTGAGGCTGAAGACGCGCGGCGGCGCGACGGCATCATATCGAGGGCTATGGCATTCTTCTCTTCGAAGCATGGAACACGCTGATGGACCACAACAAGCTGCTAGCCCTATGGAACACTGACGACTTCCCAACATGTGCTGAGGGCATGATGCTGGCCCAGGCATATCTGATCAGCTGTGGTGAGGGAGTTAATCGTCTCGGCACCGAGGAACCCTTAGACCGTCTGAATGACATCCAAGCTTGCTACATGGCCCTGGTCGAGCACGGTGAGGACTGTGATTCTTGTAACGAGGTCTAACGATGACAGTCCCACTTGATGACAGTCAAGATCCAATGCCACCGAACACTGTGACAGTAAGCGATCCTATCGTGACCGGGGTTCATCCTGTGCCTGATGACAGTATCGGTCAAGAAAGCAGCAAAGAAGATTACAGCGAAGGCGGTCTTAGCGGAGAAGCCGCGGTAGACGTCAATCCTGATACAGAGCCATTCATGCTACGACAGCGAACTAATGAAGAGATTGCCGACTATGACAAAGGCTTTGAGTGTGGGCAAGAGGGTGGGCAGAACGACGACACGAAGTCACAGGCTTGGCAGCGTGGCTGGGCTGAGGCTCAGGAATAAGTCTTGACTCAAATACGGGAACGGGCTACATGTATCGGCATGAATAATTTAGAGCCCTCTCCCAAGATGTGTAGTCAGTGCCGTCGCCTAAACCGCGACGATGCAACCGAGTGCAAGTATTGTCACAAAGCATTTGTTCAGCGAACAAACTGATATATTCAGCCATGCTGAAAACCTGCTGTCTCTTGATCTGCCTATTGAGTGCTGCTGCGCCAACGTTTGCAGCAAAGAAGTTCGTGGTTGAGGTTGTCTCGTTCTCCTCCCAGACCGATTCAGGTGAACATGCACAGGCTTACTTTGGATATGAGGCGAAGCTAGTCCTGCCTGATGGTTCACACGCGCTGGCAAGTTGTGGTTGGGTTCCTGGGGCGATTACCTGCGGCAACATCGAGTCCTTCCATCCTGAGAAGATGGCTCCTGATTCAAAGAATTGCGTTACTGTTCCGGTAGTTAGAAACGGTCAAACGTTTCCGAATACCTTTGAGACTACCTGCACAGTAAAGGGATTGGGTTCATACTACGCGACGAGAACAAACAACGATCTCAAGATTTCAACGCCATCTGGAGATCTGACTTTCCACATCACAGGATCTTGGTAAAGAAGTGGGGCGTAACACAAGGGATCTGCTACGCTGTCTCCACAATGGAGAAAACACGCAGAAAAGACGGGCATCCTACCCTGCCGCTTGCCGCTCCCAGTCCCCCACGGATGCCCCAAATAGGAGACAGAGTAATCCCTGAGCGATCTGATTCCGTATGGAAGATCATGAACGTCCGCTCTGAAAGCTCCGTCGATCTCGAACTACCAGGAACTTACCTTACTCGATTTCGTCAGGATGTAAGCACTCTGAAGTTCGTCGACGAGGCTGTGACTAAAGCTCTAAAGCCTTTGCGTGATACCGTTGCCATCTCAGAACGCATCGCAGCAGTCCAACGAGAGAATCTTCAGCGGCTGGACGATGACATTGCGGTCCTGACGAAGTATCTGAAGACCGAAGGCGCATCCAAGATTGTCATGAGGGTGCTGGAAACGCTGAGCAATGAACAACACGCAAGTTGGCTGGCTGCTGTGGAACGCATCGAAGAGTTGATGGAGAAAGAGTAGAGTTGCAGCCGGACTGGCATTTGCGACCCTTACCATCATGACAGAGGGCACTGATATATTGATTGGCGCGGCCTGGGGAGGAATTGCCACCCGGGGCGGTGTCGGTATTGTCGGTTGGGGAACAGTTCACGCTATTGCCGGTTGCCACTTCTAGGAGGAGAAATATATGAATTGGCTTAATGCAAATATCAATCATTTCGCTTTACCGATGGGGATACTTCTCGGTTTGTTCTCAGCGGTCTATGGATTCATCGGAATGAAGAAACGCAAGGCCGGTGCTCCACGTCCTTACATGTCAGAAACCGTAAGGAATGGCATGCTCGTGGTGATCGTGGTATCCGCGGTTCTTCTTGGATTCGCGATAGCTAAGACCGTCTGAGAGGAACAATGGTCCGGAGATGTTGAACAGTGCGTGATAGGTTGTCGGCGGGTCTGGCTAGACCTTATTAGTGAACAGTACGCGGCGCTGAAGAAGCCCGGTCCTCGATAGCATCCATAGCCTTCATCATGCGCTCGTGACGTTGTGTGGCTGCCGACGTCATCTCGTCGATCTCGGCTACCCGCTCTTCGAAATGCTCTTTAGCCTGAGCTTCCTGACGCACGAAGGCCTGAGCCATCGTTATCTCGAGACTCTCTAATCCCTGATCTAACAATTCCCGTAAGGATTGGAGTTCTTTCTTCAGATCTTCCATCGGATCACCCTTGATTTACCATTCTAGAGCAGGTCACGGGGTGTAGGCTGTTTCTGCGAGGAGACATCGAGTGAAGATCATCGATCCCGAAGTGTTCCTCGACACGTACTTGGGAGCCGGACTCTTCGGTCATCTCGGGATACCGGTCAAGGGATCCAAGAGAGTCGTGGACGAAAGCTACACCAAGCTGTTGGCGTTCTCCTCAGCATTCTGCCTCCTTGTTCTGATAGGAGGGGTCATCTTCCTATTCATGGACCACCATCGTCGTGCCTCGCTTGTGCTCCTGGCCTTCGGTGTCATATGGGTCTATGCCGGTTACGACCGGGCGCGGCTGACCAAATGAAGATCGGCCCCGGCAGGAACCAGGGGCCGATCTCGATTGCTAAAGTTTGAGACACGCATTCAGTTGAACCTAGCGTTCCAGTGTCGCTCACACCGTTGAAGCAGCCCTTCGGCAGTTCGTAGCAACCTTGGGACCTAGCGGAACTTTATCACATCGCTTATCACTTGGCCTCGTCGCAGACGATGATCCACGCCCAGTCTGAGGGTGCTCCGAACTCCGAAATCAGGGGGTCGACGACCGCCGATGCGTCCCTACGTTCCTGCGCTGGAACCCCCGTTCGAAGAGTGGGTCGAGTAGAACTGCACCGTGGGGGCGGCTGAGCAGGGAAGTAGCGCAAGCAGAATACATAATCCCCATTTTGCTGGAGAATATCGTGGTACGGTTTTCTGCTCATGGTACGGTTTCTCGGTGTAAATGGGGCCAAAAGGTGGTACTTTCGAGACAAGCGAGACAGAAGCCGTCTCAAGCAAGTCACCTGTTTTGCTGGATTTAGTTAATTCTAGGAGGCTTAACCGATAAAGTGGCGGAGAGACAGGGATTCGAACCCTGGATACCTTGCGGTATACACGCTTTCCAAGCGTGCGCCTTCAGCCACTCGGCCATCTCTCCGCAGCATTGTGAGCCCTTTTGAATCTAACACAATTTGAGGCTCGTCATTGGCTCACACTTGCGTTGATCCTTATGGTGTTTGAGCATCTATGTTTTGCTTCATGGTAGCGGAGGGTTTTAGCTCGATCGGTTCACCATGCGTTAAATAGCGACGAAGTGTAGATCGATCTCCCCAGTTGATCTGCCATCCACGATCGATGGCCACCAAGATGTATCGTCCCGGAATCACATTTTCTATATCGAAACTTCCGTCTGTATTGGTCTGGTCCTGTCGCAAGAAGCCAATCGAGTCGGGCTCTTCGATCGTGACAGGAACCAAGAGAACCATTGCGCCGACTACAGTCTTTCCTTCAAGAGTCGCGGTGCCACTGAGATGCGCCCGACCACTCGCAACATGCACTGTCAAAGTTGTCTCACCCGCCGATACCGTCACGTACCGTCCCGACGCCTGGGCTCCCTTGGCGCTTAGTCCAGTGAGATAGATGGTCGGTCGGCCCTGCAAAACGACCTCGTAACGTCCCGGAGGAACCTCAATGATGCGATCTGCGAGCGGGTTTCTCGAGTCGGTGCGGCCAGCAAACCCACCCTCGCCGTTCATGGAAGAAAATGTCCCTCGCTGGGTATCGGTATCGACTAGGCTGACGCTAAGGCCCCCACCGCGTCTGCCGCCGAACTCCTCGGCTGCATCAGAAGATCCGTCGATGTGAATCGTAATCCTGGCGCTGTTGCTCGACGGAGAACCCAGATCAAGTGTTCGAACGGAGTTCGCTGTCACTTCGACCATTGTTGCGTGCCGCTCCTGGCCCGGCGTAGCCAGCCTCACCTGATACAGCCCGGGAGTTAGACCACTAACATCAAATTGCCCTTGTGAGTCCTGACTGGTCGTAATCGAAATTGAACGTGGACCGTTTGAACCCGGAGGAATTTCTTCGACCATGGGAAATGCCGGTCTCTGGCGGCCGTCGACTGCCTCCGCAGCGCCGGACGGGGGAACTATCTTCAGATGAATAGAAGGGATGGGAACAAGATGAAAATCTGCCTCACGCGTGTCGCCGGCATGCAGAACAACCGTCACAGATGTCGCAGCATCGTTGGTGCCTGGAAACCATGTCAAGGGGTATGCGAAGTCGAGGGAAGGGTCGGCTGCCGAAGCTCCGCCTTGTTGCGCGACCTGAGCGTACCAGGGGTGCGCCTGCACCGCAATACGATAGCTTCCCGGGGTCAGATTGGCTAACTCATACGCACCCCGGTCATCGGTTTGGGCGTACGCTCGCGTGCTTGCCGCAGCCTGCGGACCTCCCGGACTTGGCGGCGGCACAAAGTGAAGTGCGACTTGCGCGTCTCTGACGGCATCCCCAGCTTCATCTAGAACGAAACCTTTGATGCTTGCTTCAGGGCTAATTGTGAATTGGATATCGATCGTCGGCGAGTCTGCAGTCAGCACAACAGCGGAAGCAAAAGCACCGTGCTCTTCATAAGACTGGCTGACATAACCCCGGGCGCTCGCTCTAAGATTCCAAGCTCCAGCCGTAGGAAGCGTTATCGAGAAACGACCATGGTCATCGGCTTCGAAGGTTTCGGTCGACGCAGGGGAGCGGCGGCGGTTGCCAAAATCTCCAGACATCTCCGGGCTCGGCGTTAGCCTGCTATGCGGCACCGGGCTCCCATCGACACTGCTGACAACGATACCTGTAATTCCGTACTGCGCGACAACGTTATGCTTCGCCTCGGGTTTCGTCTGCGCTCGAGTTTGGGTGTGCCCGACGCCTCCACACAGCGCAGCAGCAAAGACCAGAAGAGCAGGGCATACCAGATTTCGCATCATGGAATCACCTCGGCAGCCGGCACGGCGTCGAGGTTTAGTGTGGGCTTGTCGCCGACGTTAATCGTCACCGAACTTGCGTGATTGTCGAATGGAGACAGGCTCCCGGCAGTGCGGTAGTCCACCGCGTGCTGCCGCTCGAACGCGATCGCCTGATAGCTTCCCGGCGGAAGATGAGCAAAGTTGTAGCTCCCCGTCGAGCTACTGCGGGTAGTGTAATTCGCTTGCGCGCTCGGCCCGTTCGGAATCAGATAGACCCAGGCTGCCGCGGGATTGCCGTTGAGCTTTACAGTTCCTTGCAGACTGCCGGTCTCACTGCTGACAGTAATGCGGATCGGAATACCTGAGGCTCCAGGTGCAACAACGAGATTTTGCGTTAGCAAATCGGAGTCACCATAGCTGGCAGACTTGATATACCACGTGCCGCTGTTGCGACCCACCAATCGATAGTTGCCGGGCGCAGCCAGGAAGAAGAAAGTCTGATTGTTCTTCGACGATGGCCCCACCCCGACGTACCCACCGTCTGAATCGGCCTGTTCACTGTTCAGGACAAGTCCCAACTGGGACAGCGCCGGTGGAGTACCATCCGCATTCGAAGACCCATCGGCCACCAACTCCAGCGGAATTGATGGAACAGGAGAAAATCTTAAGATCACTCCGGAGATGTCGTGATCAGGAACGGTAATCGTGGTCTCGGCCATCTCGGCGGCATCCGCGCTTGCCATCAACCTCGCCGTCAACGTATAGGTTCCCTGAGGTAGTTGAATCCTCGTCTCGTCGCCGTTGCCCGCGGTGGAGTTCACCTGTAGGGTGCCTCCATTGCTGGCGCGGGCAGAGATTCTCATGAAGCCTCGGTCGGACCCGGCGTGCGATATTCCGACGGTGTGTGTAGGGCTCACGGCCGGCCGCAGCTCAAAGGTTTCCTCCTCTCCGCTGTGAATCCTGATTAATTGTGATGTATCACCGGAGCTTACACTCGGAACCGCAACAGGAAGCACAGCTTCGCCAATAGTGCGATCCCGCAGAACGTAGCGGGTTTGCAGGCGGTACTGGCCTGCTGGCACAGGAATTCGAAAATTTCCATGCGAGTCCGTTTGACCCTGGCCCACCGGCATCCAGCGACGCGCGGAATCGTCGTAAATACTCCTCATCGCACTCACCGAAATGCCTGAGAGTGGAGTCCCGTCGGGAGCCAGCACCACGCCGGTGAGCAGCGCCTCCGGGTAGAGGCGAAGTTCAAGCGGCATCGCCAGTTGGGTGGATTGTAGATAAAAATTACCGGCATCACCGTACTCAGGGCTGGCATAAAACCCAGGTTTGCTTGCGAGGATATTCGCGATAGTCTCGGTGTTCTGCTCGAACCTGAACTTACCCTCGCTATCGGTCAACATAGCTCGGTTATTTAGCCGAACCAGAGCTCTGCGCACGGGTTGGTCCGTGACGGCATTGATCACTCGCCCTATTACCGAGTCCGGCGCACCCGAGGACGTAATCGATGTGCCAAGTCCTGGACCGGGGCCAGTCTGGGCGCCGCAGGTGGCTTGGCGACCGAGCAAGATACAAACCAGAGTTAGAAAGGCAGGCATCGAACCGTTGCGTACAGGACGGCAAACGATTCGGTATGGAGACACGAACGGGTACCTCGCCAGAAATAAGACGTTCTCGACTCATATTAGTGAGAATGACGATACTTCAGCGAGATTTCTGGCTGATCTCTTTGTTTGGTGGAGCAAAGGCGCGTAACTTGAACGAGGAAGGCAAGCAGTCGCCGTTTCCTCAGCCTCTTTCAGACAGAGAGTTCGCATCGATCTTTGACAGAGATTCGAGGAGATGTTTTGTATACAAACCACTTGCTACAAACCTCGCTCCATCCCTCATCATCATCAGGAGTACCTGTTCGCCATCTTTATCGATACACGTAACCTCGTCAAGATCGACGACACGATTCTGTGCTGGCCGACGATCTTGACCGACTCGCCAACTTTCGGTCAGCTCCTCTAAAAACGATGATGTCATCCGACCTTGAAGCACCCAGCGTTGCTCCGATGAATCCTCGGTCATCGTGATTCGTAACATCTTGCTCGTCCTTACAAACCGTTGTGTCGGTGAGGGGCCTCCGGTTGCGAACTACATGACTGGTTCTACGGTCTGAATTGCAAGGGACCGAGGGCCGAGGCATAGTTTGCTCCCCCGGATACATCCCAAGCTCGCTAACTTCGTCCCTGAGATTCATTGCTGCTAGCAATCCGCATTCCTAAAATGGTATGAGTCACTATCTTTGGTGGCAGAAGCTATTTACATCGATACATACCGTCCATGCTCTCGGAAGGCATGCCGATAAGTTGGCAGCATGCCAAAGCGTTGGCACAAATATGGTGGATTTCTTCAGGATTTTCTGGGACGCGAGATTCCCAATTTCTGCATGCGAAACTGCAGGGTGGGACGCTTTAATCCGAGTCGTGCGGCAGCGCCATTCGGCCCTGCGAAAACCCAGTTGGTTTGCTCCAGGATCGATAAGATATGCTTTCGTTCGATCTCTTCCAGGGTCGTGGCTCCATTCGTTTGGACGCTCATTTCGGCGTTTTTCAACTTCAGGCCGTCCAGCGGCACCAGAAGTTCTGGGCCCTTCGACAGGATGACCGCCCGCTCGATGACATTTTGGAGCTCACGAATATTTCCGGGCCACGGATAGCTGACCATTGCATTCATAGTCTCCGTTGAAATCGTGTCAATCTCTTTAGACATGTTGCGCGCAAAATGTTGTGCGAAGTGTCTCACGAGAAAGGGTATATCTTCCTTGCGTTCTCTAAGGGGCGGGACGTGGATGGGGAAGACATTTAGTCGATAAAACAAATCGGACCGGAAAGTCTGTTCTTCCACCATCGCGTTGAGATTGCGGTTTGTCGCTGCGATCAAACGCGCATCTGTGCGTAAGGTGCGCGAGTTTCCCAACCGTTCGAACTCTCGTTCCTGCAGGACACGAAGCAGCTTCGGCTGGAGTTCCAGTGGAATCTCACTCACTTCATCGAGAAATATGGTCCCTTGCGACGCCAACTCGAATCGGCCCATTCTTTGTGCGATTGCGCCAGTAAATGCCCCTTTTTCATGTCCAAAGAGTTCACTCTCCAGCAAGCCGGTCGGAATCGCAGCGCAATTCAGCTTCACAAAAGGATGGGTACGGCGGCGGCTGAGGTTATGCACAGCGCGAGCGATGAGTTCCTTTCCGCTTCCTGTCTCACCCTGAATAAGAACCGTTGAATTGGTCGGCGCAACTGCTTCAACTTGGCGCAGCACCTGCCGAAGCACAGCGCTGTTCCCAATGATCTCCTCGAAGTTGAGCTCGCTGCGAATCTCATCTTCCAGATAGAGCTTCTCCTGCGTAAGCTTGTCTGAAAGCTCGGTAATGCGTCGATAGGCAAACGCATTGTCGATAGCAATAGCTACTTGACCTGCGATTTGCGAGAGAAACTCAACATCCTCTCGCAGGAACGCGCTCTTCTGTGCCCTGACTAAACAAAGGACACCTAACACATTCCTGCAGCGAAGCAGCGGAAGCAAGCAGATACTGATCGAGCCCTCTCCATGGCGGACGATGTTGCCAAAGCCCGATTGGCTCCCTTCTTCAAGATCTCCAATCCAAGGCTTTCCGGAGCGAAAGACCTGCCCAGCGAGCGACCCTTCGAGTGGCTTCGACAGATCCTGAAGCAACTCGCCTTTCCCATCTGGAAAATCCACCGCATAAAGTAGAAGATGCTCAGCTGTTGCATCAGGCAGGATCACCGCCACGCCTTCCAGCCGCATGGTCTTGCGAATATTTGGCGAAACTGAACGGAGCATCTCCCCCAAGTCCAGATTGGACACAACGCTATTGTTAAGATCGAGAAAAAGATTGAGCTTCGTTTGTTCGCTCGCCAGCTGAGCTCTAGCAGCCTCTGAGTGTGCGAGGTTTAGCCTGTCATCGATTGCTAACCCGACATAATCCGCCAGGAGAAAGAGAAGGCTAACCTCCTTCTCAGAAAAGCCATCATCTTGCTTTTTAGCAAAGCAGATAGCTCCCAGTCCACAGGGTGTTCTATCGAGAGGAAGAAGGCAAAGCGACTGGTTTCCGTGTGCTCGGAAGAATCGAAAGACGGCAGGAAATCTAGCTTCCTGATCTAGGGACGTGACGACCGCTGGCTGCGGGTGTCCAGACAAAAACTCCTCGATTTCAGCTCGCCATTGCGGCAACTCGGGTTGGAGATTGATTGTGAGCCCGTCAGCGTCGACCGCATACCATGATGAATCGCCGCCATTTACATGAATCAAAGCGATGGTATTTGAACCTGTGACGGAGGATAGTTCTGCGGGCAGGGAACACAGAAGTCGCTCGGGATCGCGATACGCATCGAGACTTCGTGCGAAGCGCAAAAGATCCCCAAGCTGTTCCACCTCTGGGGCGGTATCGACAGAGGAAACGCGGCGAAGAGGTGAACTCCTCATATCCGGCTCATAATTCCCTTCTTCCATCAATCTTTGATAGATGAAATTACAGGCGATAAGGTGGCAACCCTTTACAGCATCAACGAAAGGCACCCAGTCGGGTCGGCTTGACCACATACGACTGCCAATAGTTTGGCATACAGCCAATAAGCTGGCATTGAAAACTGTGTTTCAGCACTGCGCGACTCAGATCTCAACCGCACTCCCTTCGTCATCAATAATTTACAACGGAAGAGGTATTGATGTTTCTGGCACTTCGCTTGCTTAGGGTCAATCAACTGTACGCCTCATCTCTTGTCAATCCTAACCAGCGTATTTATTTAGGGGGAACCGGATGCATTTGGAGGAACACACCGAACCGGCACCGAGCTTCAGACTCGATGTTCCGTTGCACGACCTACTTACCAAACCCACCCCAAGCCTGCCGGGGCTACAACCCATCGGAACACCGCAGACTTTTCCCGATCCCGTGTTCCCGCAGCACCCCGAACTTCTGGCTCCAATCGATTGGAACGATACCTGGACACCCCCAGAAAAGCGCAAATGGGGCCCAGGACAGATCTATCACGCGATGCAGGGGTGGCTTTTCCCTTACATCCGTTCAAGGGTCACAGAAGGCGACTTTCACCCGCTCATTTCCTACCTCTTTACGGAGTTCAAGTGCAATCTCGACTGCCACTACTGCTGGGCTTTCGACAATAAAGTGAAGGGGATGAGTGAGGACACGGCGAAGCGATCGATTGATTGGCTTCACGGCACAGGCTGTCGGGTGCTCGCCTACATGGGAGGCGAACCTCTCCTTAGGCCTGATTTGATTCAGCGCATTACCTACTACGCGGCTAAAAAGAACTTCTGGATCTATCTCCCAACGAACGCCCGCCTCTTGCGTACTGACGTCATCGATAAATTGGCTGACGCAGGCATCTCCACCTTCAACATCGCTGTCGACGCGGTTGATTTGAAAGAAGGTCTACCGAAGGCACTCGTCCCGATACGCAAACAGTTCGACTACCTGGTTCGAAAGCAATACGGCTACGGCTATTCGGTCTTTCTCAACATCAACATCTGTCGAAACAACCTCGATGACGTTCGGCAGCTAACCGAAATAGCGCACGATAACGGTATTGCCACGGATTATCACATCAACGAATCTCCGCTTCTTGAGCAAGACGAACACTTCAAACACGCCGCCAACAACGTGACCTACATCACGAAAGACGATTGGCCGGCTGTGGAAGAGACGATTCAGTGGCTGACCGAAAAGCAGGACTCCGGATACAAGATGGTGAACTCGAACGCGCGGCTTTGGCAGATGGTCGATTTCATGAAAGGGAATCACTTCCCCTGGAACTGCCGCGCCGGGCAAAATTCAATGATTATTCGCGTCGATGGAACCTTAGCACCATGCTTCCCAATGTATACGGCCAGCTATGACTGGGGCGTGGTCGGCAATCACAAATTCGAGACCAAGCAACTCGACCATCAGAAAGAGACCTGCCAGACCCACTGCTTCTCGACGCTCAACCACATCTTGGGTTGGTGCTACAACGACCAGCGTGTTATCAAGTATTTCTTTAAGCAACTTGCGAACGGCTTCCAGGGAGCGAAGGGTCAGATGTAATGCCGAGCGATTCCCAATCATCGACACGATAAAAGAAACGACACAGTAAGCATAAGGAGATGCCAATGCCGGAGATCCAAGAGATCGTTCAGACAGACTTCGAAGTAGAGATTCAGGCTCGTATCGACGCCGAACGAGCACGTCTTCGTGCTGAAGCTGGTTTGGCACGTATGCGCGAGTTCAAGAAGCCGGTTGAACGAACGTTCACTGCGAATGAGCGCGACTATGTCACGATTCTCTTTGGTGGCCTTACATGGAAGCACGAAGAGATGATCAAAGCCGTTTTCCACGGCAGCGGCTATCGGTGCGAAAACATTCCCACTCCAGTCGTCGCCGATTTTCAAGCCGGAAAGGAGTTCGGCAATAACGGACAATGCAATCCGACCTACTTTACTGTAGGCAATCTAGTTCGTCATCTTCAAATGCTCGAACAGCAAGGCGAGACTCGTAAACAAATTATCGACAACTACGTCTTCTTCACGGCCGGTTCCTGCGGTCCATGCCGATTCGGTATGTATGAAGCAGAGTACCGATTTGCTCTTCATAACGCAGGCTTCGACGGTTTCCGCGTCTTGTTGTTCCAGCAAACAGACGGCATCAAGGCTGCGAGCGGGGAGCCCGGTCTGAAGTTCTCGGTCGATTTCGGCATGGGAATGTTAAATGCGCTCAACCTCGGGGATGTCATCAATGAACTGGTATACCAGGTGCGTCCGTTTGAGGTGAACAAAGGAGAGACCGACCGAGTCATTCAGGACTCCGTGAAGACGTTGACTGATACGCTCCGCGACCGCAAGCGCTGGCACATTATGGATGCAGCACCGACGTGGGCCAAACCTTATCTTGAGAAGAGTGGAAAGCTCGCAGGCATCAGCTGCACCCTTGGGAAGATCGGCCACAATCTATACGGCAAGGAATATGTGGATGCACTTCATACTTGTCGCGACAGCATCAATGCGATCGAAGTGGACCGTCTGCGTGTGAAGCCGGTCATCAAAATCACTGGTGAATTCTGGGCGCAGACAACGGAAGGTGACGGCAACTTCAACATGTTTGCCTTCCTCGAGAAGGAAGGTGCACAAGTCTTGGTTGAGCCGATTGCCACTTGGATCGCCTATATGATGTACGTCGCCAAAGAAGGCGCGAAGGCTCGAGCCGACGCGGAAGCTCCCTATCGCGATCCCAAGTGGTATGAGCTGAAGAAGCGTCTCGCGAACGACTTTAAAGTCTTCAAGAAGACTGGAGGACTGAGCGCAGGTAGCGCCATGTGGAATTTCTTCTATCACCGTACGATCAAACATATGGGGGACACAGCCCACCACCTAATTCCGCAGAAGGAGCTCTCCCGTCTGGCGCATCCCTTCTACCATCAACTCGCCCGCGGTGGTGAGGGTTACATGGAAGTCGGTAAAAACGTCTATTACACCGTGAACCATCTATGCCACATGGTCCTCGCTCTCAAACCGTTTGGCTGCATGCCATCCACGCAATCCGATGGAGTTCAGTCCCGAGTCGTGAACAAATACAAAGACATGATCTTCCTGCCGGTCGAGACCTCCGGTGAAGGTGAAGTGAACGCGCATAGCCGGGTTCAGATGGCGCTAGCAGAGGCTAAGGCTAAGGCGCGTGCAGAGTTCGACGGTGTATTGCAGGAGACCGGAAAGTCTCTCGAAGAGTTACGAAACTACGTCGATCAGCATCCGGCTCTCAAACAAGCGCTTTACAAGGTGCCCCATCGGAAAGGTCTTGCCGGAACCGCTGCGCAGTTCGCGTGGCATGTGAGCGATTTGATCGACAAAGATGGTGCTTATCGTCGGTCGACTCGGGTTTCCGCACGGTTACAGCGAGTCGCGTAGTCGGCGGCTGCAACTTTTGTCCACCACGTAGAAGTCGCGGAGGAAACGGGATGCAGGAATTTTGGGTTGGCCTGGATGTAGGTTCTACAACTGTTAAGGCGATTGTGGTCGATGCCGCGTCCGACAAGACCATCTGGCAGGACTATCAACGTCACGAGACCCGCCAACCAGAAAAGGTTCTCGAGTTCTTGCGTCGCATGGAGGCCGACACAGGAATCTCTCCCGCAAATACACGCATCTTTATCACGGGATCAGGTGGTGGAACAATCGCTGAGATGATCGGTGCAAAGTTCGTCCAGGAGGTTCACGCCGTCTCGCTCGCCGTAGAGAAGCTGCACCCCGAGGTGTACTCTGTCATTGAATTAGGCGGTCAGGACGCGAAGATCATTGTCTTCAAAGACGACGAAGAGACTGGGCGCAAGAAGAAGATTCCATCGATGAACGACAAGTGTGCGGGCGGAACCGGAGCGGTCATCGACAAGATCAACGCCAAGCTAAAAATTCCTGCTGTAGAACTCGCGAACCAGGGATATCACGATATCAAGCTCCACAAAGTAGCAGGGAAGTGTGGGGTTTTTGCCGAGACCGACATCAATGGTCTGCAGAAAACCGGCACGCCGCCCGACGAATTGATGGCCTCTCTCTTCGAAGCTATCGTGTTGCAAAATCTCAGTGTACTCACTCGCGGGCACACGCTACGTCCTCATGTTTTACTGCTCGGCGGCCCGAATGGTTTTATTCGTGGAATGCGCGAGGCGTGGCAGACCAACATCCCACGCATGTGGAAAGAGCGCAAGGTCGAGATCCCCGAGGGCATGGCCCCAGAAGACCTGATTAAAGTTCCTGATAACGCTCAATACTTTGCGGCGCTTGGATCGGTGGAATTCGGCAAAGAGGAAGAGCCGGCAGTGGGGCGCTATCTTGGTGTCGAAAAACTTCTCTACTACATTGATTACGGCCGAGCCGAGGAGAAGGCTATCTCTGGCGGCAAGGGACTCGTTGCGGAAGATGCAGAACTTGTTGCCTTCAAATCTGCGTACAAAAAGAAGAAGTTTATTCCGGCTGAGTTTTTTCCCGGCCAGGTCGTCTCCGGATTCGTTGGCATCGACGGTGGGTCCACCTCAACTAAGGCAGTAGTCTTGGGCAAAGACGGAGAGATTCTTTGCAAAACCTACCAGCTCTCCAACGGAAATCCGATTCAAGATACGATCGAGATGTTTGAGAAGCTGCGAGAGCAAATCGAGAGTAAAGGTGCAACTCTCGAGGTGCTAGGCGTTGGCTCGACGGGCTATGCAAAGGACATCATCAAAGATGTGCTGAATGCGGACGTGGCGCTCGTCGAAACCGTGGCCCACACTGAGTCCGCTCTGAAGTTCTATGATGACCCTCACGTCATCGTCGATGTTGGTGGGCAAGACATCAAACTCATCGTCCTGAAAGATGGCCGTGTAAAAGACTTCAAATTGAACACACAGTGCTCGGCAGGAAATGGGTACTTCCTGCAGTCGACTGTAGAAGGATTTGGCCTGAAGGTGGAGGAGTTCGCCGATCTCGCCTTCTCTGCTAAATCCATGCCATCCTTCGGATACGGATGCGCGGTCTTCATGCAGTCCGACATCGTCAACTTCCAGCGTCAGGGTTGGCGATCGGAGGAGATCCTGGCGGGTCTCGCAGATGTGCTACCCAAGAATGTCTTCCTCTATGTCGCCAGTATCCCCAATCTTGCGGCGCTCGGATCGCGTTTTGTGCTTCAGGGGGGCACACAGAATAATCTCGCTGTGGTCAAGGCCGAGGTAGATTTCATCAAATCGAGCTTCCGCGCCAATGGCAAAGAGCCGGAGATTATCGTTCACGAACACTGCGGTGAGTCCGGCGCGATCGGCGCGGCCCAGGAAGCTTTGCGTCTATGGCGCAATGGTCGGCAGACCACATTTGTTGGTCTCGAAGCAGTCGCTAATATTCGCTATCGCACTACACGAAACGAAGACACACGCTGCTACTTCTGCAAAAACAATTGTCTCCGCACCTTCATCGATGTCGATGTGACGGGGCAACAAAACTCTGAACACAACCACGTTCACGCAGTTGCCGAGGATCGCGCCGCGACTCCCGCAGAGGTTGCAGAAGTACTCAACACGTTGCCGCCACTTGAACACATCCAAGCCAATCTTCCTCCCGTCGAATCTCATGGATCTTGCAGCACGAGTGGAAGTCAGAGCTCTGCATCTGTGTTCAAGGCAAAGATAGAGCCGCTCGTTCAGATCCAACTCACGCCCGGATCAAACAAGATTGTCGAACTGCCAAAGCCAATCGAATTCCAGCCCCGCAAGACCAAGGTTCCTCTTCGAAAAGGCGAACAGCGCCTCATCATCGCGACCTGTGAAAAGGGAACTGTCGAAGACCTCGATGAGATGAAGGACATCAAAGCGGATATCGACGAGATCAAAGCCGTCAATCCCAACTACGTCGATATTGCGGCTCATGATGTCTTCCGTCAGCGTGATGTCGAGCTCGTCGCGGATGCCATGCCAAGTACCAAGGGACTCTTCATCTCGAAGACAACGAAGGAACGGGCATCACGAATGGAGCAGCGCAAGGACTTTCGTGTGGGGATTCCGCGTCTCTTGAACACATACACCTACGCTCCGTTCTTCAACGCATACTTTGCCAGCCTCGGACTGAAGTCAGAAAACATTATTTACTCTGACTACACGACACCGGAGCTATATCGCGCGGGCGCTAGCCGGGGTGCCATTGATCCCTGCTATCCGTCAAAGATCGGTATTGCACACGTCTACAACCTGCTTGCGGTCAAGCATGCGAAGAAACCTCTTAATGCGATCTGGTTCCCAATGTACGACGTCCTGCATTCGCACCTTGTAAACCTCACTGGTTCAAACGCTTGTCCGACTGTGACTGCAACGCCTGAGACGGTCAAGGCTGCATTTATGAAAGAGAGCGATATCTTTGCCGAGAACAACGTACTCTACATCGATCCGATCCTGAACCTCCAGGATGAAAGGCTCTGTGCCGATCAGATGTTCAAGACCTGGGGCCCCATTCTGGGCCTCGCCCGCGAGGAAAATGAGAGGGCCATCGCCGTCGGCTTCAAATCTTTGCAGGAGTGCGAAGCCGAAATTCGCCGACAGGCGCGAGAGACCCTCGATCAACTCGAACGCGAAGACCGCATCGGTATTGTCATGCTTGGCCGTGTCTACCATCACGACCCCGGCCTGAATCACGAGATCATGGAGGAGTTTCAAAAACTGGGTTACCCCGTATTCTCACAGAGCACGTTGCCTCTCGACGAAGATTTGTTGGACCGTCTCTTCGGTGACGAAGTTCGAGCTGGTCTAATCACACATCCACTTGACATCAGCGATGTATGGAAGAATCGTTATTCGACCAGCACCAATCACAAAGTATGGGCGGCGAAGTTCACAGCACGCCACCCGAATCTTGTTGCTCTCGAGGTCTCGAGCTTCAAGTGCGGCCACGATGCTCCAATCTACGGGGTCATAGAAGGAATCATCGAACAATCGGGCACGCCCTACTTCTCGTTCAAGGATTTGGATGAAAACAAACCCTCCGGTTCTATCCGCATCCGTGTGGAGACAATCGACTACTTCCTACGTCGCTATCGCGAGGACATCGTTAAGCGACGCACAGCTGAAGTGGGTATCGAAGCTCAACTTGCGGCCTTAGAACAATCACTTCGAACCCAGGCAGGGAATTCCTACGAGATGGCAGTGGCAGGAGACTAGTTTTCGCGAGTGTCCACTCTTGCCAGCCTAGAGATATGAACCCTAACGCTTGTTGCCAGTCACCGTTGGTATGCTGGCCGTGAATTGGTTAGCGCGATTCCCTAAACATAGTTGCACTTTCCAATATAAGGATGCCCGTGAAAGGATGGGGCATTCAGGTATAGGCATGTCGACGAAGACAAGAATTGAATCGCGCGTGGGTGCTATTGTTCTGGCTGCCGGCAGTTCCAGCCGCATGGGAGAAGCAAAGCAACTTCTCCCATTGGCCGACAGTACCGTGCTTGAGCGAACGCTTGGAAATCTTATTGGCTCCAACGTCGATGAGATTGTTCTCGTACTCGGCTCCTCGGCGGAGACGATCCGCGAACGGCTTGCAGAGTCGTCCACGAGACAACTGAGAATACTCGTGAATCCCGACTACGGTCAGGGAATGGCAACGTCACTACGGGCTGGGTTGGCCGTCTTGGATAAGAACATAAAAGCCGCGCTGATCGTGCTGGCGGATCAGCCATTCGTTCGGACGAAAACGTTCGATCGAATTATCGATCAATATCGACGATCCGATGCACAGATCGTGATCCCGATGTTTCAGGGTTTTCGCGGCAATCCTGTTCTTTTGGATCGTTCTGTCTTCCTTGAGGTTATGGCGCTTCGAGGAGATATCGGCTGCCGAGCGATCTTTGGGAATCACTTGGACAGGATAGTCAAAGAAGAAGTAAACGACGTAGGGATTCTCCTCGACATCGATAATAAGGACGACTACGAGCGACTTCGAGATTTCGGGCCGCTAGGGCCGCCTCCATCGTGGTTAGCAATGAAACTACGACACTCCGCTTCCTAGAAACTATCATTCGCGACTCGTCGTTACGGGCTCTCTCCGTGCCGTGGCGAGGCCGCCTGGCCACCAGTTCCAATCGCCTGCGATACGAAGGAGCGCGGGACCTATCACGATACGTACAAGTGTCGCGTCGATGAACACGGCAATCGCCAACGTAAATCCGATCATCTTGACCACCAGGAAATCTCCAATGGTGAAGGCCGCAAAGACCACGATCATGATTGCGGCGGCGCTCGTAATTAGGCCTGCGGTTCTAGCCATGCCCTCTGGAATCGCATCCATTTCACTGAGCCCGCTCCTTCTGGCTTCGAGAACGCGTGCGACCAGAAATACCTCATAGTCCATGCTTAATCCGAAGACGATGGCAAAGGCGACGATCGGAACAAGTGGAAACACGCTACCGGTTCCCCCAGGAACTCCCAGGAACCTGCTTCCGTGTCCGTCTTGGAAGACGAAAACTAATGCTCCGAAGGAGGCCGCGACCGACAGCAGGTTGAGTGCAATGGCCTTTAGGGCTGCGAAGATTGATCGAAAGCCACAGAGCAATGCAAGGAGCGTTCCCCCTACTACCAGCGCCGTTACCGACGGAAAGCGGTCTTTGATGATCGTTTCATAATCGGCGTTGAGTGCCGGGATGCCCCCGACGAGAAGGGTCGCTCCAGGCACGCCTGTGAGAGCTGGCGCGCCGGTCTTCCGAAGCTCCCGCACCCAAGTCACCTGGTCACGTAGGGAGACCGAACCCTTGGGTATCAGCTCAAGCAGCGCCGCCCGTCCGTCACTACTCAGAAACGTTCGACGCGTCTCTCGTGAGAGGCCATTAAGGGAAGACTGGTTGCCCTCCGCAAGCGTAGTGATAGAAATCACCCGGTCACAGCGAGGGTCGCTTGCGAGCCGCTTTGTGAGACGATCGAGCACATTCCACCCCGCGTCGGTTTGAGCGATGGAATCCGTTGGAAGTTCGAGGATGACGCGCAGCGATTCAACAACGCCGTCTCGATCCATCTGTTCGAGGGTGTGGAGCGCATGGACTGATTCCGCTGTCTTCGGAAGCCAATCCCCTCTGGGGAGACTGGTATCCAGGTGTCTGGCCTGCCAGGCGAGCAAAAGCAAAGGAGTTCCTGCCACCAGGAGGGCAATCCAAGGATGCGCGACGATCACTTTCCCCCAGCGGCGCCAGCGGTCTCCCGTACGCGCGGCCCGATCCGCATCCAGCTTTGGAGTAAAGGGTAATCGGCCAAGGTTGATCCGGGTACCGAGTAAGGCCAAGACCGCCGGAACGAGGGTATTCGTAAGCAACACACTCATTCCTGCCACCAGGAATCCCGCGATACCGATGGAACGGATTTCGCTGATCGGAACCGTCAGGAGGGCTAGAAATCCAATGGCTACCGTTGATGCTGAAATCAATAGCGTGTGACCTGCCTGACGTGCCGCGATGACCGATGCCTCGGGTCCGCTGTGCCCGGCGGAGATCGCTTCGCGAAAGCGGCTGACCATGAGGAGCGCGTAGTCGATTCCCAGGCCCAGGCCAAGCATGGTGGCTAAATTCTGAACCAGAATGGACAAGTGCCAACGCTGGGCCAGCAAACCCGTAATCGCCAGTGTGGTCGCAATCGCAAGCTGGCCGACCGCCAATGGAATGAAGGCGGCCATCAGGCTTCCAAAAGCCAATAGAAGAAGTGCGAGCGTCGCGGGGATCACCAGCCTTTCGCCCCGTTGCACGTCGGCGGCGCTGGCTTTGCGGATGTCAAAATTCAGCGGAATTTCGCCTGTAAGCTCGAGCTTCACCGCCGGATAACGGCCGCGCAGTTGATTTTCTAGAGAGCTCGCCAGCTGGTGAAGTTTCGGGACAAGCGACTCCACCGGGCCGTCGGACGAGGTGAGGCCCACCAGAACAAACGTTCCCCCTCCCCGGCCCAGAAAGATCGGATCTCGCAGGTCGAGGTAGGACACTATTCCTGAAACGCCGGGTTGATCTTTCAGTCCTGCCGCGATAGCTTCCAGGGCTTGGCCGCCTGGCTCAGTGTTCGCTGGTGGAAGTCCCTGGACGACCAGGACTACACGGTCCACAAACGGCGATCGAAAACGATCGGCCAGCTCCTGCCGGACCGTTTCAGCCTGGCTCCCTTCGACACGGGTTGCGGTCTCCAGGTGGCGCTCTGCGTGAAAAGAGAAGGGAAGAAGTGCAATGGCTGCTGCCAACACGGTCCCCGACACCCAAAAACGGCGCACATGCATAGCATTGATCATGTCATACAAGATCGTCGTAACTGAAGCTCCCGGTATCGTTTGTATACACTTGCGAGGGACTAACCTAAGATAGCTTTCTTAGGTTGCTAAACTCTCCCCGCCAGCTTAGGAGGATCAATTCGTACCTTAATGTTGCTTATACTGCTTGCCGGTTTCCAACCTGGAGTGGCGGACCCTCGCGTTGGCTCCTGGACGCTCATTTCCGCGCAGTCGAGTCTGGATCCTCCGAACCGGCTCTCCATCACACCTCTGCATGACGGTGTGCATGTAGTCATGTCAGGAGAAAGCCGCCTTGATTTCACCGCGAATTGGAGCGGACACGAGTCGTCCGCACCCGGTAATCTCGGGTTCAATCAAATCGGGCTGCGCAGGATTGATAAAAGGCAGGCGGAGGTGAAAGAAATAAAAGATGGGACTACTGTCGCGACGATTCGGGAAAAACTTTCGAATGATGGAAATGAGCTGACGACCACGACTACGGCTGCGGGCAAAGCCGTTCAGATCACCGTGTGGACGCGAATCGGAGGGGCGAAGGTCGCCAACAACCTGTTCGCAGGCGAGTGGACACAAGATCTCAGCAAGACCCGTTTGCGGCAAGGTTCGGTGCTGAAAATCGAGCCGGACGGAAGCGGTGGGATCCGTTTTCTGGGCGATTTCGGCTATACCGCACGTTTTGACGGAAAGCAATATGATCTGAAGAACTCGCGCAACGATACAGTGACCCTTGAACTTGTCGATCCTCACACGGTGGATGCGATCTATCGGCGGGACAATCAAGTCACTCAAAAGGACAGGTGGGTGATCTCCGCGGACGGGCAACAGATGACATTATCCACCGCTGGCTCGTTGGAAACGGGCCAGCGGCTAACAGAGAAGCTCTTGTTTAAGAAGCAGTAGCGGATAATGCATCTGGTAACGCTTCGGAGCAGTCCAGAATCGGATTGCCCGCTGGAACCTCATCGGCTTCACGAGGAGTGATCGAAATAATCCCCTTGCGATACATGAATTTCAGAATGCCATTGACCGTATCTTCCAGTGACGGGTCCGCTTTGCCCCACACGGAGGCATCACGGGCCATCTGATAAGAAGAGTTGTCATAGCGTTTGAACTCCATCGATGAGATGTTGTCGACAGAACCGACCAGAAAATCCAGAAGCGGGAAGAGAAGATCTTCTTTGCGGCATCTCCGGATTAGTTCGGGAACGAAATCGGGAAGGCTGTATGCTTCGAATTGCCGGCCTGTCGCCTGGGTAATCAGCCCAGTGATATCCATCATGTTGGAATAGTCGTCGCGCACGATGTGGTACGTCTTGTTGGCCGTGCCCGGCGTGGTGGAGATTGCAACGATGTTGTTTGCCACGATGTCGGCCGGAACAAAGCTGACCTGATTGAGCGTATCGACGCCAATGCCGTGGTTGACCATAAAAGCGACTAACCGAACAGCGATATCGAAGTTGTTGCCTCCTCCGGCCACCGAGGGGCTGACGAGAGCCGGCCGGAAGACACGCGCAGAAAGTCCCCGTCTGCGGGCGTCGAAGACCACCTGTTCCGCTACCCATTTCGATTGGCTGTAGCCGAAATCGAGCAGCTCCATGTCTTCGTTATGGTCGGTTTCATACAGGACGGATTTGACCGCCCAGCCGAATACGAAGGTCGTCGAGACGTAATTGAACTCTTTGGGTCGTCCCTCGAAGGCCAATCTCACGACCTCATTGGTTCCCAGCACGTTTGCGTCGCGCATCAAGTCGTAGTTGAACAGGTAGTTCACGGTTGCACCGTTATGGAACACCGTGTCAATCTCACTTGCGAGGAGATCCCACACGTCCTGGGTGAGGCCCAAATTTGGCTGCCCCAGATCGCCGCAGACGGGGATCACGCGGTCCTCGAACATCTCCATCAGCTCTGCCTCGCATGGGCCCATTGACTCCATCGCGGCTCTCAGTCTTTGCCGGCCCTGATTTTCGTCGGAAGACCTGACAAGAACATGGATCTTAGCCCGTGTCTGTTCCAGCAGGCTCTTCATAAGGAATGGCCCAATGAAGCCGGTCCCGCCCGTGAGCAACACGTGACTCGGCATTGGTGTGTCGGGCACGGGCGCAGGCACCGGAGGCTCGAAGACGAGCTTACGGTCGTTGGTCATCATCTCCTTCTCGGCGGCGCTCTGCTCTTCGCGGAAGGCCGCAAGGGAATGACGTAAATGAACGATTGCCTCTTCGGGAGCGTTCTCCAGCATCTCTGCCAGTCCGAAGAGCTCTGCTACGCTGACACGCTGAATGACACCTATATCTACTTGCCGCGCCAGCACCTCGGCGCCTTTGTCTTTCAGGAGTTCCTTGAGCTCATGCATGAAGACGACAAGATCCAGAGAATCCAGGCCGGCTTCGACGAGGTTGTACGACTCCTGACCTGTCAGGTTGTAGCGGGCCTTCAATTCGGCGAAAGAGGAATTGGCGTGGGCTTCGGAGGCGCAGTTGCCGGCGTCCTTTTCCCGCGAAAAGTCGGAGAGAACGGTGAACTCACCTTGCAGCCACATCTGCTTGGTCTTATGGCGCATGATCTTCCCCGAACTCGTTCTCGGGATCGCGCGTGGCGCGATGAGGGAGATGACGGCCACTTCTACGTTGAGATAGTTTCGGACTGCGGCAGCAATCTTTCGTGCTTCAGGAATGGACCTGGGATTTTTAACTTCGGCGACGATTGCCAGCGCAGGCTCGCTGTCTTCCTGAATCTGGAATGCGGCGACGCAGTTGTGCCTGATCAGACCGGACGATTTCTCGACGACGTTCTCAATGTCATGCGGGTAATAGTTCTGCCCGCGGAGAATGATCATGTCCTTGATGCGGCTGCAGACGTAGAGCTCGCCATCGTGGAAGAATCCTATGTCTCCAGTACGGAGGTATCCGTCGTCGTAGGGGGTATCGTCAACAAGCCGCGCCCGAAACTGCTTCAAAGTCAATTCCGGATTATTCCAATAACCCAGGCACTTACCGCTGCCGGCGACCCAAATTTCGCCGATGCGGTCCGGCTTAAGGACGAAATGTCCCTCCGGATCCACGATCTTCACGTCGAGACCGGGAAGTGGAGTTCCGCAGCTGACAATTTGCGTGGCCCCGTCAATTTCAGAGACCTCAGTCGTCATGCGGGCCTTCCCCAGAGCAAGGGCACGCTTGTTGACCGAGACGATGTTGCGACCGCCGAGGGTGACCGCCAGAGTATTCTCAGCCAACCCGTAGGCGACGTAGAAACTCTCGGACTTGAGTCCATAAGACTGAAACGCTTCCAGAAACCGGGTGTAGGTATCCGCCTTTACAGGTTCGGCAGCGCACATTAAGACGCGAAGCGAGCTGAGATCACACGCTTCGAGGCTATCTTTGGAAAGCCTCCCGGCGCGCAGGCAATAGTCGTAAGCGAAGTTGGGTGCAGCGGTCGCGGTGGCACGGTAGGTGGTGATCGCATCGAACCACAGGATCGGCCGCTGAATGAAATCCATGGGAGCGAACCCGTACGTCGTGCCGCCTTTCAGCGCCGGATAGAGGTAGCACCCGATCAGCCCCATATCGTGATACTGCGGAAGCCAGGAAACGACGACCGGGGAGGGATGGTTGATCACAAGCGAATAGGTATTCAGGATGTTTTCGTGAGTGACGATCACGCCTTTAGGTTCCATCGTGGAGCCCGACGTGTACTGGAGAAATAAGATCTTCGAAGAATCTATGACTAGATCAAAAGCGATCGTCTCTACGAAATCTTCCGTGGGGATCCATGGGAGACCGGAGATGTAGTCTACGTCAACGCCAGACGCGGAAACCCCGCTTCTGGCTAGATTCGTCTTGAGGGATGCGTGATAGTCTCTGCTCGTCAGGATCCCAGCTGCCTGGCAATCCTTCGCGATGTGGACCATCTTGTATAGGGCGCTCTGGAAGCCACGCGAACTGGGTGGATAAACCGGAACAGGTATCAATCCAGCGCGCACGCAGCCAAAGAATGCGCAGATCATTTCGAGTCCGGGCGGGTAGGCAAGCAGAAGTCGGTCGCCTGACGCGAAACGACCTCCTTTCCGCAAATGCCCGGCAATCGCCTGAGCCCGGCGAAGAAATGACGCGTAGGTGTAGCTTTCGATCGGATCACCGTTTACGTCGAGATACGAATAAAGGAGTTTGTCCGGGTGCTCATCTGCCAGCCTGTCCAGGTGGCTTAAAATCGACGCCTTCATCAATCAGCGATCCTCCAAGGTTGAATAGAACGCAAGTCAGTAAACGAAACATCCCTCCCCAGGGAGCGCGATGAAACACAATTGAGTCTGAAATGCAGAGCTCCATTGTGAGCCGACTGTGAGCATATACGCGTAATTTCTTCTCGGCATAAGCGTCGCTCGGCTCGCTGGGGCGCGGATGTTCTCCTTTTTGGCCGCACACGACGCGAAGGGGACTTGCGGAACTCCGCCGAGCTTCTATGGCTCATGCAGGAGCCCCATTCGTTACAGATCATTGGTGAATATATGTTAGCAAAGTATTGCGGCAATGCGATGTGTCATCGCTGCCACGTATGTGGCACGGCACCCGGGCGCGTTGTCCGTTCCGAATTCACTTGATTGTCCTTATGGGCTCAAACTAGAATCATTCTGCGAGGCAGTCGGCGGCGCGACAACGATTTCGCTGCGGGTCAGGCCACAGACGCGACGTAGGCGTCCGGCCATTTACGATGATCGCGGAGGAGCCGGGTGACGTTCGAAACCGAAGCGATGATCGCTCAAGAGCCGGAAACGGCGGATCTTGTACCACCCGAAGCCCCAGTAGTGCCGATTTTCGAACCAGTTGGCGGGTCATCCTTCCCGAAAGTCTTACGCCGTCGTCTGGACAGTTTTTTTGCTGATCCGAGGATTTCTCCCAAAGCGGACCGTGCAATGTGGGTCAAGATCGCCGTGGGGCTGGCAGTGCTCGTGGGCACGTGGGTTGTTCTGTATACGTTTAGGCCCAACTCCTTGAGGTTTGTTGCTATCTACCTTTTGGGGGGCCTCGCACAGACTTTTCTTTTGCTGAACATAGCCCACGACAGCAATCACAACGCGATCTCGTCCCGGCCACTCGTCAACAAAACCCTAAATTATGTGTTCGATCTGTGCGGAATCAGCTCGTATATGTGGCGAATCCTCCATCATCGGGGCCATCACTCCTGCATCAATCTGCATGGCGAAGATGATGCGCTCTCCGGGCGCGGCATCTTTCGCTTTACACCCTACGAGTCCCGTGCGCCATGGCACCGGTTCCAGCACATCTACGCGTTGTTCCTGTACGCGATGTTTTCTCTAGACTACGTGTTCGTTAGAGACTTCCAGCACTTTTTCCTCCCGACACACGGATATCTAAAACGTACTAAGCACCCGCTGCGTGAATACGCTACTCTCTTTGCAGGCAAGGCCTTTTACCTCACTTATATGCTTGTCTTGCCGGTGATGGTGCTGGGAAAATCGCCTCTACTGGTTGCCGGGGCGTTCCTTCTAGTCCATTTGATCGTGGGATTATCCGTAACGCTCGTATTCCAGACGACGCATACCATCGACAGCACCTACTTTCCCGCAGACCGTAGCGAGTTTGACAATGGCGTGTATCACATCTTTGCGACAACTGCGGATTATGCGACAGAAAACCCGCTAGTGGCTTGGCTCACGGGCGGACTGAACCATCATATCGCCCACCACCTGTGTCCTTTCGTGTGCCATACTCACTACGCTCCGCTGACCAGAATCGTCAAGGAGACCGCCGAGGAGTTCGGGGTCCCCTATCGGCAGCACACGACCATGACCCAGGCAATCCGGCACCATCTAATACTTTTGAAGCAATTGGGGAACGAAAACTGATTCTGTTTTATCTTTTACCTATGGCCTCGCTATTCCTTCCTCCAAGTGACGTGAAGTTTCCCGCGATTCAATGCAGGTACCAGGAAGGCACGGTATGACCACATCTACGCCTATCCCCGCCGTTTCCCGATTTCGCAGCTTTGCTGACTCTGTAGCAATGGCTCGGAATCCTGTGCCGGTTTTGGCCAGATATAACGAAACTTTCGGCGACACCTTTCGGTTTTACTTGGGTGGTCTCAAGGAGGCGATCGTTACTATCGATCCCGCCATCATTCAGCACGTGTTGAAGACCAATGCGGAGAACTATCAAAAATCTGAGATTCAAGTAAAACGGATGGGCCACTTCCTTGGGAAAGGTCTTCTCACGACCCACGGAGAGGCCTGGCGCACCCAGCGGCGTCTCATCCAGAAGGGCTTCGATCGAAAGCAACTCGATGCGCTGTCCTCGATCATGCAGGACTCCCTTGCTGAATCACTCCTTGATTTCGACAGACAGATCCACGACGGCCCTGTCGACATCTACCCCCAGCTAATGAAGATTACCTTCGCGATGGTCGCCAGATCACTGTTTGGCGCGTCCTTGAAGCACGAAGACATCGATCTAGTCAGCTACACCATCTGCACTGTTCAGGAATTCATCGTTCGGCAGACCCTTCAGCCCTATCTGAATCCCTGGTTCGCCGCCTCGGGCGAACTGCGCCGGCACGAAGAGATGCGTACCCGCGCAGACGCCGTCCTGATGGAATACATCAAGCGACGCCGCAAGGAACCGCCTCGTCCCGATCTGCTGCAGACTTTGATGGATGCGCGTTACACCGATGGCGAAGGTATGCCCGACGAGCTCATCCTGAGCGAGAGCATGCAACTTCTGGTCGCTGGCCATGAAACATCGTCGAATGCGTTATCGTGGCTTCTTTATCTCTTGAGCTCGCGTCCGGATTGTCTCGAAAAGATGCGACAGGAGTTTGATTCCGTTCTCGGCGATGAACCTCTGAGCCATGGCCACGTCCCAAAGTTCGAGTTTGCGACTCAGGTCATTCAGGAAGCGCTCCGCCTCTATCCACCGTTCTGGATGATTGACCGCATGGCTGTTGCAGACGACCGCGTAGGTGACGTCGCGATACCCCGCGGATCGATGGTCATTGTGTATGTGTACGGCGCGCACCATGCTCCGCGCAACTGGAAAGATCCTGAGGTTTTCGACACCGAGCGTTTCGTTAAAGCGAACGATAAGCTGCGAACGCCTTTTACCTACCTTCCCTTCGGCGGCGGTCCGAGAGGTTGTATCGGCGGAAATTATGCGATGCTGCAAATCCTCATGATCTTGAGCGATCTGCTCAGAAAATACGACTTCCAGCTGACTCCCGGTCAAACGATCGAAGCTCGCCCAATGGTGATTCTGCGGCCAAAGCACGGAATTCGTATGACGTTCACCAATGCTGTCACGTCTGCCCCGCGCATCACGACTTTAGTATAGGGGTATTTCAGAAGTCTGTCTGAGGCCATGGACGCTGATTGAAGTCTCGACAATGTGAATTGTCGGGGCGCTTTGCGGGCAGGGAAGCAGTGATCTTCTGGTGAATCTTTCACAGTTCGTGTGCGCAGCTCCTCGCTAATACGTGTTACAACCGGGTCCGGTGAATATTCATAATGTCGTTACAGTCGTTTCGACGGATGAGGTTCAACTATGCGCACACATCGAAGGCCGCAAGTCGGCGATATCGTCACCGCTTACCGCATCAGGTACCCATTCAAAATTTGCAAGATTTTCGACGAGTTAGAGGGCGTTGTGCTGGAGTATCCAAATGGTGAATTCACGCGACTGATGCCACTCGATGCAATTGAATACTCGGAAGAGGCGGCGAAGCGCCGCTGGATCTCATTGACGCAGCCGCACAGTATTCAGAGGCTTAGATGCGCAAATTAGTCATGAAGCCTCATGCGCTTGGTTGGCCCCAAATTTAACGTTGAGGTCTTAACGCTAGAGCCAACCGTTCTTGCGGAAAAAGAAAAGAAAAATAAACCAAGGCATATCATCAGCAGCATCGCGGCGGCGAATGTGAATGGCTTCGTAATCCCGAGATCGTGTCTGCGAAGTTCATTCCCAAAAGCTTGTAATCACAGTCAAGGGCAGAGTGACCACGCTAATGATTGCCAGCGTCTTCATGATCCTGTTCAGGCGATTGTTGATATTCGACATATAGATGTCGCGACATCCCATCAACAGATCCCGATAGATGTCGATTGACTCAACGTCGCGGTTCAAATGATCAAGAACGTCCCGGAAATAAATCCGTGACAACTGGCCCATGAACTGCACCTCTCCCCGCGTCAGTTTCCCTAGAAATTTCCCGCTGCTGCGTCATAATACGGCGAAGGTTGAGCAGCTCCGTTTTGCGATCAGAGATCGTCACAAGGAATTCCGGTGGCGGGTTATCGATAGCAAGTTCCTCGAGTTTGTCGAGTGATTCCTGAAAATCATCGAGGATGGGCGCGTATTGGTCCATCAAACGATCAAGCAACTCATAGAGCAATATATCTATCTCCCATTGCTTGACTTCTGGATTAACTTCAACTCGCTTGAACATCTCCTGGACAGACGACATTGGCTGCTCGTAAAAAGTGACCAGATACCTCTGCGAAAAGAAGATATCGAGTTCGGTCGTCTGGAACAGGCGTTCGGGTCCGGATCGATATGGGGACCATGAATGACGAGGATGAAATAGTCCGTCTTTAGACGGCCCCCGACCATGGCGTAACTCTCGAGTTTCGGCCTTTGAACTTCATGGATGACGTCTTCTACGGCAAGCGGATGAAAACCAAAGAGGTCTCTGAGGAGTGCGTGCTCAGGGTCAGTGGGAGCGCAGAAGTCTACCCAGAACTGTGCGGAGGGGTCTAGAAATGCGCTAGAAAGCTTCCCCGCATCGGAGGAGATTATTGTGTTGCCGTCGCCAAATCTTATAAAGGCATTGACCATAAATAGTCTTCTCGTTTGTCAGCTTGACTTTACAACGCTCCCCAACAGCTATTAAAGAAAATTGGTGATCAGTGGTTTGAGTCGGTTTTCCTCTTGGCGGTGTGGTCGCGCGATCTGACCGCGCAACCACGATGCTTCTTTATGAAAAGCTGGCAAAATCTCCTAACTTGACGTCAACAACATGTTGATCGCATTTCAACTAGCGCAAGAAGCATTCGATAACAATCGATCTGAAGATTGAATCAACTAGTTCGTTTTCAACGTTCACGATCAAAACTTTCGCTGCCATCTGTTCAACGGGGTGACGAAGTTACCCGAACATTCATTTTTTTGAGGAGGAATTCGAGATTAGTTGTATTTAACCGGAGGTTTCCTCCATGAGACAGTCTTTTGTAGCCGCGATTGTGCTTTTCGCCTTTTCGGTTCAGACCATATCCGGGCAAACTCAGACGACGCCAACTTCAGAGACATCGGAGAGCGATGAGGTACGCCGTCTTAGGAAGACGGTTTCTGATCAGGCGGATCAGCTGGCTGCGCAACAGGTTCAGACTAATGCGCTTCAGTCCTGCTTCGCTGAGCAAACAGCTCTTCTGATGAAACTCCTGAACCCCAATGCACCCCCCCATCTCCCGCGGCTCCCGCAGCGGGTGTTACCCCTGCGCCGCCCGAAGTGGCCGTGACGCCTATTCCACCACCCACCGTGGCGGTAGCGGCTCCCGTGGAGGCCATAGCGTCTCCTTCTTTGCGGCAGGAGCAGAAGCAAGAGCCGTACGTTAAGGACACAAAGCTTTGGTCCAACAAGTATTCGCTGCGTGGATACATGCAGGTGCGTGAGAATAATCTCGCCAACCCCAACTACAAGTGCGAGCAGTGCGACAAATCCATCGGACCCGGCAACACTTTTTTTATTCGCCGCTTGCGCCTCGTCCTCTCCGGCAATGTCAGCGATCACGTTGCGGTCTACATTCAGCCCGACTTTGCCGCCTCCAGCGGCACCAGTCTAAACTTCGCCCAGTTGCGTGACGCCTACTTCGATCTCTCGATCGACCGCGAGAAGCAGAACAGATTCCGCGTCGGCCAATCGAAGATTCCCTATGGCTTCGAGGAACTGCCGTCCAGTTCAAACCGTTTGAATCTCGACCGTACCGACGCCCTCAACAGCGCGTTCGCAAATGAGCGCGACCTCGGTATCTTTTATTACTGGGCTCGACCTGCGATACGTGCCCGATTCAACGAGTTGGTAAGCCGGGTTGAAAGGATCGGGAGACTTCGGAGAGTTTGGCACTGGCTTCTTCAATGGTCAGATCGTCAACACCCTTGAGGGCAACAACGATTTTCACTATGTGGCACGCTATACCTATCCGTTTCAGCTGCGAAATGGACAGTTTATTGAGACCAGCATTCAGGGCTACACAGGGAAGTACAAGGTCTCCAACCTGAGCTCCAGTACACTCGCAATCCCGAGCCACGCCGACTTCAACTATGACGACCGGCGCATCGCCACAAGTCTGATCATCTATCCGCAGCCTATGGGGCTTCAGGTGAAGTACAACTGGGGCACGGGGCCAGAATACAACCCGCGACGAAGTATATCGATCAGAAAGGACTCAACGGAGGATACGCTTTGTTGAACTACAGGCAGACGTTTCCCCACAACGTAGCCATCTATCCGTATCCTCGTTTCCAGTACTATAGCGGCGGAAAGAAGCAGGAACTCGATGCGCGAAAGTACCTTGTGCGCGAGGGAGACCTCGGAATCGAATTCGAACTTGGCAAATACTTTGAACCGACCATTCAATACCAGTACGGCGATCGCACCTTCGAAGGCGGCGGAAAACCAAGCAACCGTCAAAAGGGTAGCCTGCTGCGGTTGCAGTTGCAGTTCAACTACTAAGAGGGATGCTTGGAGTTGTGGAACGAGAGCGAGGGATGCGATGAAAATCTGTGCAGTCTTTACGCGGGTCTTTTTACTCCTGATTCTCTTTGTCTCGTCAGGCTTTACCCAGACCCTGCAAGGGGCAGGGAGCACTCTACCGTATCCACTCTATTCAAAGTGGTTTGAGAGTTATAGGAAACTTCATCCCGAAGTTAGGATTCACTATCGGCCAACCGGCTCCGGTATGGGTGTCGAAGAGCTAATAGCCGGTAAAGTGGACTTTGCTGGCTCCGACACACCAATGCCGCAGGAGCAGCAAACGAAGCTTGGCCCCGATGTGCTTCAGATTCCGGCTGTTCTGGAAGCTGTCGTTCCGGTTTATCACGTAAATGGCGTCAATACCGAGTTGAAGTTTACCGCAGCAGCGTTAGCGGGAATCTTCCGCGGCTCGATTGAGAGCGAACCGGGACAGGGGGTCTATCCCATATCTTCTTTCACCTGGTTCATAGTTATCCGGAATCGCACTCGCAGCCGCAGCCATAACGCTCGACTCGGCAGCTCGCACGAACCCACCAGTGTCGCTCTGAACATCGCCGTACGGCAGACGATTCTCGACCGCATAGTGAAGCTGCACATAACCAATTGACTTAGAAATACAGCTGACTAAATCATTGGTGCCGTAATCACCTGTGGGGCCAATCACGAGATCTTCCACACCGTCGTCGCCCTTGGCCCCAAAACCCACCGGCCACCTCACTCTCAGGCCCGTCCCAGGACCGGCCTTCCACTCCGGGCTGACTCGGCTGAGGAATTCCGTCCAAAGATAAGTCGTGTCGCAGTCGTCGGAGCGATGCACAACGATGATTTTTTCATCAGGGAGCGATACGTTCGGATTCGCATCAGCAATCTCAGGATCACTCCACATCCTGATTTTGCCCAGATAGTTCCTCTGAAAATGAAGGACCCAGCCAAGACGAAGGCAATGGCCGATTTCCTGAAATGGATGCTCAAAGATGGACAAACCTCGGTCAATGCGCTTCACTACGTGAAACTCCCTCCGTCGGTAGTCGATGAGGCGATGCAGGAAATCTCTCGGATACCCTGAATACACGCAGTACGGTAGTCGAGGGATTTTAGTCTCTCCTGCCATAATTCAAATGCCGGTTCTCCAGTCTGTCCCGGGCTGCATCGGCGAGAGGACTGTGCCCACGATCGAACGTGGGCGCATGTGCGGCTCAGTCTTCGCGTATCAATTTACCCGATGATCGATTTCGGCCGTTGACTGCGCGTTAACAAATAGAGCGGGCAACAGAGGGAGAAGTGTAACTTCCTAGACCCGTTCTAGGTCCAATCAGAGACAAATTGGATGATATGGAACCAATTTGCTCTCTTTGGACATCGAATAGGAAGGGAACAATGCTTGAACTGACCCAGGAGAACAAAACAAGTCCTGACCAGGGTGATATCACCCAGCTTCTAGTCAGATGGCGAGAAGGTGATGAATCGGCTCTCAATCGCCTCACCGCGATGGTGTATGACGATCTTGTACGTGTCGCCAAGATCCGATTGAGGGGCGAGTCGAAGGCGCCAACCTTACAGCCTACGGCTCTCGTTCACGAAGTGTATCTACGGTTGGCAAATCAGACACATATGCAGGTGGAGAACCGAATTCACTTCTTCGCGATCGCCGCGAACACGATGAGGCGCCTTCTGATCGAGCATGCGCGAAGACGTCTGGCGCATAAGCGAAATGGGGGGATAAGGGCTACGTTTCATCCGGACCTCAATGTACCTGGTCATGAGAGAGGACTCGATGTACTTTCGCTCGACGACGCTCTGACTAAGCTGGCCACGTTCGACAAGAGGAAGTGTCGGGTGATTGAATTGAAATTTTTTGGCGGCATGACCTCGGAAGAGATCGGCTTGTGCGTTGGCATCTCAGTGGCCACGGTAGGTCGCGAGCTTCGTCTGGGACAAGCTTGGCTCAGACGAGAGATGTCATACAACTCTGCGTTGAGGGCGCCATGAAAATCGATCGCTGGGAGCTCATCGAGATGATCTTCCAACGGGTGTTGGAAAGTCCGCCAGAGCGTCGGAGTGAAGATGTCCAGGCTCTTTGTGGAGGTGACGAAGAGCTGGCTTCTGAGGTCAACTCGCTCCTCAACTACGAGCATGAAGCTGAAGTAGAGCTTCAGAACATGCTGGCTGGTGAGTTGAGCGCTCTAGAGTCGATCGAGAGCGCTTCGGAGATCGGAGGCCAGGTAGGGCCGTACCAGCTGGTGCGGGAGCTTGACAGCGGCGGAATGGGTGTCATCTACCTGGCTGTGCGATCGGACAATCAATACTTTCAGATCGTCGCGATCAAAATGATTCGTAGGGGCGTCGCGTCGTCAGAGGTCATTCAGCGATTTCGTGATGAACGTCAGATGCTCGCGACCCTGACGCACCCAAATATCGGAGTGATCCTTGATGGAGGAGAGACGGAAGATGGGCGTCCCTTCATCGTAATGGAGTACGTCGAAGGGCAGCCCATCACAGCAGCCAGTGCGGCCAGAGAGCTCGGCGTAAGACAAAAGATCGATCTATTTCGCTCGGTGTGTTCTGCTGTTCACCACGCTCATCAAAAGCTGATTATCCATAGAGATATTAAGCCGGACAACGTGTTGGTGACTCCCGAGGGAGTGGTCAAGCTGATCGACTTCGGAATCGCGAAACCATTGGTGAAGGAGTCGTTCCTCAATGAACGGTCTCCGACAGAGAGCTGGCAACGGTTGATGACCCCGGACTATGCAAGTCCTGAACAACTGCTTGGAAGACAGCTCTCGACGGCGACTGACGTCTATTCCCTCGGAGTTCTACTCTTTGAGCTTCTCACTGGCTCGCGACCATACAGGCTGGCCGGGTTGAGTCCCAGAGAAGCAGAGCGAGTTGTGCTGGAGGAGGAACGCGCCAATCCGAGCTCAGTTAAGGATCTTCCGGCTCAGATTCGCAAGGAATTGTCGGGTGACCTGGACACAATAATCCTCAAGGCTCTGCAGCAAGAGCCATCCAGACGATATCTTTCAGTTCAGCATCTAGAGGAAGATCTGCATCGGTTCCTGCGAGGACGGCCGATAGCGGCCCGAAGACCTTCTGTTCTTTACATGCTCGACAAATTTCTGAGGCGCCATAGGATAGCGATGTTGGTGATCTGCGCGAGCGTCGTAATGCTCGCAGTCTTCCTTTTCGGTTATGCGTGGCAGATTAGAGTAGCAGACCGAAGGGTCAGCGAGGTGCGTGGCCTTGCCGACTCCGCCATCTCGGAGATGACTGACAAGCTGCAGCAGTCGTCGACCTCTACCGAAGCACAGGCCGCCTTGTTTCACCGAGCTCTGCTTTATCTAAACCAACTAAACGCTAAGACTGGAGATAATCCCCGGCTGCTGCTGGAGATCTCGAAGGCATATATCCGGGTGGGCGATCTGGAGGGATCTCCCTTTGTCGCAAACCTTGGCAACTCCGGGACGGCGGTGACCAGCTATCAAAACGCTCTGCGGACCGCGATAGAGGCGAAGGCCCATCTAAATATCCCCGAGAGTACGGCGGCTGTGATCAAGGCACACCAGCGTCTCGGAGACATTTATACCTTCCTCGGAGATGCGCGGTCAGCGACCGAGGAGTACCAGAGTGGGCTCGCCTTGGCTCGCCCATTCTGGCAGAAGAGCCCGCACGATCCGATGCGCACAGAGGTGTTGACGATGATCTACGCGGGAATGGGAGATGTAGCGCTCAATAAGCTTCGTCCCGATGAGGCATTGGCTAACTACCTCGAGGCTACCGGGATTTTTGGAGATCAACCGAGTGGTGACGAAGCGCATGACAGGTTTGTTGCAGACCTCCACCTGCGAAGGGCCGCGGCACTGAATGAACTCGGAGATCAACAGGAGACCTTACGTCAAGTGGAAGAGGCGATCCATCTCACCGAGGCGCTAATACAGAGATTTCCTTCTTCCATTCAGACACGCCGTGAGCTATTACTCGCTTACCAGCGCATGGTGCTCACGCTTTCGGGAAGAAGCTTCCTGAATCTCAGCCAGTCGAAACAGGCGCAAGTCTACGCACGCAAGATGCTTCAGATTGCGGAGTTACTTTCAGTAAACGACAGCAGGAATGCGCAGGCCAGCTACGATACGGCAGTCTCGATGTCAATTATGGGTGACGCCTATCGGCAAGTCATGCCGGAGGAAGCGGCGTCTTGGTATCGAAGATCGATCGCTTTGACGAAGAATCTGGAGCCCCTTTATGCGGCCGAGACGAAACATAGAATCGCAGTGCGGGACGAGGCGCTCGCAGATGTGTTGCTTCGGCCAAAGGAGTCAACTGAACGCCTCTCTGCGCTGCGGGAGGCTAACCAGATTCGTCAGGCTCTGGCAGAGACCAGCCCACATGGCAGGCTGCACCTATTGGGATCCTACTGCAAGCTCAGCGACGCTGAACTCAGCGTCAACGATGTATCCGGCGCGACGCGAGACGCGGATGCCGCATTACCGTTGTTGCAGGAATTTGGTGATTCATCCCCGAGCCTGCAGGTTCTGCGAAATATTGGACTATGTCTTGAAACCGAGGGGAACCTACAACGCCGTCTGGCGTTCGCTCCGGGAGCATCATCCTCGGACAGGCACTCCGCTGAAGAAGCGGCGTTCGCGTATTACCGGTCGAGTGAGCAGGTTTGGGATGAGTGGGTCCGGCGCGGGGCAGAGACTCCCGAAAGCAAGAGGGAAAGCACGCGGGTCAGGCGTCTGGCCCAGGACCTCCGGTCACATAAGATGAGCCGGCTCTGATCGAAACTCCGAGACAATTTCGCCTTTAATAACAGAGGAAATCATGTTTGATTTGGCGGAGTTAGGCGAATTAGCAGCGGAAAATGTAATAGAAGAGCAACGTCGAGGCACACTTGTCCTGGACACACGACACTGGAGACAGTTTGCCTCGTTCCATCTACCAGGTTCTTTGCAGATCGGCCTGTCTGGGCCTTTCGCCAGCTGGTCAGCGATCATGATCGAACCTAAGCGAAGGTTGCTGCTGGTTGTCGAGGACGCAAACGATGCAAGAGAAGCTCAAATCCGTTTGGCAAGAGTGGGCATCGAAGGTGTGATCGGCTATTTGTTGGCGGATGAGGTGAGGTGGAGGGAGGCGAAACTACCTATTGAGGAGATCACAATATTAGGCAATGAATTACTTCATGAGTGGCGACAACAGAATGCACCGTTCAAGATTGTGGATGTTCGTAGTCGGGCTGAGTGGCTAAAGGATCACTTGGCGGGTTCGTCGTGTGAACCGCTGCAGGAGCTTGACAGGGTATCGGCATCACGTCTGGCCCAGGATTCGAAGCCGGCAATCATTTACTGCCGAGAGGGATATCGAGCTATGATCGCGGCAAGTTTACTTCTGCGGCATGAACTTCGAGATGTCAGGGTATTGCCTGGAGGGATTGAAATGCAGCTCACCGCTGAGTTGACGCTTTCTCCAGATATCCGAGTTGAACAGTTCGATGGTGTAACGCAGGGGTAAGCACAACCAATCTTCAAGGATGCCGGTATTGCGTGGATGAGCGATTGTCCCTCCACTCTACGCAATGCGAGTAAGGAGGTAATGCAGTGACCATAGACTTCATCGGCGCAACTCTACAGCTTTTAGTCGACCCGTATCTTCTGCTCATAGCGGCCGGGCTCGTGTGGGCGAAGACAGACGACAATTAGGCGGACGTCGGTCCATATCGTTCTTGACCTACTTGATAGCATCGAGCAGATTGAACCGTTGATTTGCAATCTCGTTGGGCAGGGGAGCGTACCCCAGCGCTGAACATTCCTTTTGCCCGGATGTAAGTAACCATCGGATTACCTCAAGCAGGGCCTGCTTTTTGCGGTATCGGAGATTTGTTCAGGAATCACCAACCAGGTAAAGCTGGCGATTGGGTAAGCCGCCTTACCGGAAGGATCTGTTATCGAAGCAGATGAATTGATAGTGGCATCAGCGGCCGCTGTCTTTGCCGCCTCCGCGAGGCTATCGAGGCTGGCCCTGACAAACTTATCCGAACTGTTCTGTACCGCACCAAAACATAGTTGGTGTTCGATTGCATAGACAAATTCGACATAGCCGATCGCATTGGGCGTCTTCTCGACTTCCGAAGCCACTCCTTCACTGCCTTCGGCCCCTTGTCCGATCGGCCACTTGAGCTTGGTGCCCCTGCCTATCTTGTCTTTCCACTCAGGATTGATTCTCGACAGAAAGTCGCTCCATGCGTACGTTGATCCGCTACCGTCGGACCTGTGAATAACGACGATGGGGGCATCTGGGAGATTTACCCCTCTATTCGAATTTCTGATCTCTCCATCATTCAACCTCGTCACTTTGCCGAGGTAGACGGCAGCAAGCGTGTCCGCTGTAAAGTTTAGATCCCTGGTTAAACCTTCCAGGTGGTAAATAGGAACGACACCTCCGAGCACGGTTGCAAACCGATGAAATTTGACGTTGTGAGATGCAGCAGTACTCATCTCCTGCGGCGAGACGTGGAAGCCGCAAAATCCACCCCTCTTTCAGCAAGCATCCGGACTCCTGATTCGGAGCCGACCGCCGAATAACTGAGACGAACCTCAGGGTGCTCTCGCTGAAACGACTGGAACCATAGGAGGTAAATCGGGGCCGGAAATGTTGCCCCGGCGCCGTGCAGGTCCGCTTTTGCCAGGCTCTGTTTGACACTAAATGCTGAGCCCGTGATGGCAGTATCTTTCCTTGCGCGAGCATCTCCTGGGTCAGATTGTCCGCAAGGTCGTCGGCAATGTTCGTCTAGGAAAATTTGCTCGGCGTCACTAAGCATGACCACAGCGGCTCTCCTCCCTTGCTGGTAATTTCTATCGAAAAAAACCCTGCATACAGAGGCTGGCGATTGGCTGCAGGCGCTCTAAAGTTAACTGTGACGTGGCCCTTCACCCATATCCGGCCATTCCCTTTGAGAATTGCGTCTGCGTCACTCACGTTGTCAACGACCTGGTACTCGTTGCTCTTCTTGAGGCGTCCCAACAGGCTTAGGCGTAGCAGGTCGTCCTGTTTCTCAGCCCCGAATGGTTGCACAAAGAGCTTCTTAACCGACGGAAACGAGGTCGCCGTCCGGCCAAGAGCATGGCAAGCCAATAAGGCTGCCACCATCGCGGCTGCAATCCCGATTCTCGCCAAAGACCTCACTTGTCTGACAGTCCGTCTAAAATTCAACGTACACCCGGAACGACGGCACGAACACCGGGCCTCGTGCCTCGTTATATCCCGGATGCACAACGTACTGGAAGTCGGGTCTAAGGTAGATTCCTCGCCAGATGTGGACAGTGTAATAGCTATCCAACAGGTTCTCGCGTCCATACTTTAATCCTCCATCGCCAAGGACGAAACCTAGTCCCCCATGGCTCAAATAGAGGATGTGGTCTTTCGCAATTCCGTTTGTGGCAAACGCGAGACCCGCGCGGTCGTTATTTCGTTTCCATGCGTTCCCGACCACGCCGATGCCGCCGGCGAACGTTGGTCTATTTCCGTGAACGACCACGACTCGGTTTTGCCATTGTCCCATCCGAAACGCCCGTATGCAGTAACGTCTTTAGACAAAGCCTGTTCCATATTGATTCCGAAACCATACTTCGTCGTCACCTGAAAGGGATCATTGTCTATGTCCGGTTGGGCCACCGTTCCCTGCAGGTACTGTTCGTTCGCATAGCGGTAAATGCCCATATTGGCGTTATTCACATAGGCCAGCAAACGAATGATGCCGTCCTTCTTCGGTAACAGACCGCGATGCAGCTCGAACTCCAGATTGGAAGTGTTGGCTTTGCGCAGGTTCCAAACCAATGGGCCTCCATTATTCGCCCGGGCATGAGAGCCTCGGCAAATCGCGCTCCCCACTTTGGGCTTTGATACTCGATCATTACCCCCAATGTATAGCCGCGCGAGTATCCGGTGAAATCATAAGCTCCGTTCTGGTCAATGACCCAGTTCAAAAACTGCAGGTGACTGTCCCCGCGTACCGAGTTGGTATCGAAGAAATCGGTTACCGCAAATTTCCCGATTCGAAGTTCCAGACGACGGGAAGGTAATTGGGACAATGTCGAAAGCGGCCCGCGACTAACTGTTGTCTCATGAGAGTTGCATCTCGTACCGCGTCTAGATTGGGGAATGCAGCGATGCCCAGCGCTGAGCTTAAACCGAGGCCGCCGGCTTCTTCGGCCGAGACCAACACCTCCCCCAACCTAGAGAACTGATAGCCCCCATAGAGCATCATGATCCGCCCAGTAGCCTTGTCGTAGTTTGCCCTAAAACTATGCTCTCCCGAGTACGCCGCATAAAACTCCGGTTCGTCTGATAGACAAAAGTCGCCTGACCAGACAGCCAGAACCGACCTTCGGCGGCATGCGGAAACATTATGATCGGGCTTTCATTTCCCACTACGACCCCGGGTTTCTAGGGTTCTGTAATATCCGGACGTTGCGCGGCAGCCTGAGAGACGAATGCAAGCATCCAGAACAGAAAAACGAGGTCATACGAGTCCAGACGCGAACCGGCAGCGGCGAAGAACCTCCTCGTCGTCTTCGCCAGTCGCGTTTGGGAGCGGCCTCGATCATCCGTCTCAACCTACCAAGCGTATTCCATAATTGATCAGTTTCTGAATCTCTAGAGACTGCCGTGGCGTGCCTAACTCTCAGGTAGACCAGGATTGTCTTTCGACGTCCCTAAATTTGCCTCATCATGGCGGTGCAGCCCTCGAAGGCTAACTGTTCCGATGGCTTTTCGATAACGATGGGGCAAGATGCTGGCTCGATAATCCAGCCAATTCGACGCCACGATGTAGAAGATGAACCACAGCGAAGCGACAGCCATCAAAGAAGTCAGCACCAGCGACCAGACCGAAGTCTTGCCGTTCTGCAACAGGGTCGCAAGGTGCGGAATGTTCATCCCGTAATAGCCGGTGACCAGAGCGCCGACGCCCAGTATGACGCTCATCATGGCCAGTCTGTTCACGGCGTCGCTATTGCGTAGGGCGTAGAGTCGATCAATGTATCCGGAAAGTCTATCGATTAGGTCTTCGAGCTTCTCCTTTGCGGGGCCAAGCTGATACGCATTGCTCAACAGCGCAAAGTTCTCGAGTTCCTCGTCCTTGGTGGTGGGTTCCAGGTGAAACCAGTAGTTATTGAAGTAGTGGAAGTCAGCCATCAACTGAGTTGCTAGCTGAATGTGACGATGACGCACGGTTCCTCCCGAAAACTTTCGGCAGAGGGAAATCTCTTGTCCTCAGAGCCAGAATTAAACCTACGAAAAAGGCGAGATGATGCAATCACCAAGTGTTGCGTGGCAAGTGGCAGTTCGATCAGCAGCGTCAGACTACGAGCGATAAAGCGATCGTGAGAATTAGCCCCATAACGGAGATGATCGTTTCACAGACGGACCAGGTCTTGATCGTTTGGACGACGCTCATCCCAAAGTACTCCTTCACCAGCCAGAAACCGCCGTCATTGACATGAGAGAAGATGAGCGAACCCGCGCCCGTGGCGATGGCGAGCAACTCGGGATGAACTCCCGGGCTATTCAAAGCGATTGGGGCCACAATGCCGGCAGCTGTTGTCATGGCCACGGTTGCCGATCCAGTCGCGAGGCGGAGCAGCGCAGCGAGAATCCAGGCCAGCAGGATCAAAGGAACGTGACTATGCATCGCGAGGACAATAATCGCATTGGATACACCGCTGTCCTGCAGTATCCGTCCGAAGCCGCCGCCCGCGCCAACCAGGAGCGTAATAGTTGCGGTGGGCGCCAGGCATTCATTGCTGAAACGGAGGATCGTTTCTCCTGAAAAACCCCTCATCTTGCCTAACGTCACAAAGCTGAACAGCACACCGACGAGTAGAGCCAGATCGTCATTGCCGATCAGGTGCAACCCACCATTCAGAGCGCTGCCACGCGCGGAAATAGCGTCTGCCCAACTCCCGATCAACATCAGAAACACTGGCAGCAGGATGGTGAATAAGGTGAGCCCGAAGCTTGGCAGGTTCCGTTCTTTATCGTGGTCAGAGAAATCCTTCGCCATCTGATTCTCCTTGCCGAGGTGCACGTGCGGCGCAATTAGCTTCGCGAAAATCGGTCCTGCAACCACCGCCGTCGGAATTCCGACAATCAATGCATAAAGAATCGTACGACCCACATCAGCCTTGTAAATTGTTACCGCCAGCAGTGCCGCAGGGTGTGGCGGCACCAATCCGTGGACCACGGAAAGCCCAGCCAGCATGGGCAAGCCGACCAGGATAAGCGAAGTTCCTGTACGCCGGACCACGGTAAACACAATCGGAATCAGCAGAACGAAGCCTACCTCGAAGAAAGCAGGCAGGCCTACCAGGAACCCGATAACCACCATGGCCCACGGGATATTCTTCTCGCCAAACAGCCGGATAAGGGTATATGCGATCTGGTCCGCACCACCAGATTCTGCCATCATCTTGCCCAGCATTGTGCCCAACGCCACCACGATCGCGATGTGCCCAAGCGTCGAGCCGACACCCGCCTCAAAAGAATGAATTACGGTAGCGAGTGGCATGCCCACAACCACGGCAAGAGACAGGGCTATGACAATAAGCGTGATTACTGGATTGAGTTTTACGACTGCAATCAGCAGAATCAGGCAAATCACCGATACGAATGCGGAGACCAGCAAAAAGATACTGTGGTGATCGATCATCGGCGGATCAATTCCCCTGCGCCTTATAGGCCACGCAATCGATCTCCACCTTGCAGTCGACAACCATGCTCGATACGACGCACGCGCGCGCAGGGGGATTTTCGCCGAAGTGTTCTTTAAAGACGGCATTGAATGAAGAAAAGTCGCGCGGATCTTCAAGCCAGACGCCACAGCGCACCACATGCTCCGGGCCATACCCGGCTTCGTTCAGAATCGCCAGCAGATTGCGAATCGCCTGTTGCGACTGGGCAACGATATTGCCCGCTATGATCTCACCTTGAACCATCGGAACCTGGCCCGATACATACAGCCATCCGTCTGCTTCGACCGCCCTCGCAAAAGGAAGATGCTGACCACCCGTACCCTTTCCGCCTTCAACGCCGTATCGCTTGATGCTCATCCCGAACTCCTTAAGATTGAACTACCAAATCATTTATTCAACTACTTATTGAATCATTGAATCCATGAACTCTCGCCGCGAGGCAGAAAGCGTCCCCCGCGAGATCCCGTAGCTCCGTCGATGGTATAGGAGAGAACGCCGTTCACCCATACAGCCGCAATACCGTGGGCTGGACGTATTGGATCGGAGAACGTTGCCATGTCAATGATCGTCTCCGGATCGAAGAGCACCAAATCGGCATGATAGTCCTTGCGTATCAGTCCACGCTTGGCTAGCCCGAACCTTTGCGCTGGCAGTCCGGTCATCTTGTGAATGGCCTCTGGGAGCGAGAACAATCCTTCGTCGCGGCTATATCGTCCCAGAACACGTGGAAAGGTGCCCCACAGGCGGGGATGCGGTCGCGGGTCGTTAGGCAGACCATCGGATCCGATCATAGTCGCGGAGTGGCGCAGGATCTGGCGCATGTCGTCCTCGGAGATGCTGTGATAGATCGCGCCAGCCGGTTGTAGTTGTCGGGCCGCATTCAACTGGCTCATCTGCCAGTGCTCTGCAATCTGCGCCAGGTATTGCCCAGCCACCTCCGGATGTGGCGTGCTCCAGGTAATCGTGATGCGAACCCGCTCATCTACCTGGCGAAGATCGAGTGTGCTTGAGCCTGCCGCATAGGGATAGCAATCGCAGCCCGCAGGTTGCGACGTTCGCGCGACCTCCAGCGCATGTAGCACCTCACCACCGCGGCCCCAGTTGGCGATGCCGGCACACTTCAAGTGAGAGACGATAACCGGCACATGGCTCAGACGACCGACTTCGAACGCCTCGCGCATCGCATCGAGGATGCCGTCGGTCTCAGTGCGCATGTGCGTTGTGTACACCGCGCCTGCCGCCTCCAGTGGCTTCGCCAACGCTAGCACCTCTTCGGTGGACGCCGCGTAAGCGGAGAGATAGGCTAGGCCAGAACTCAAACCCAGTGCTCCGCCGTCGAGAGCTTCCCGCAATTGCTCTTGCATCGCTTCAACTTCAGCCTCCGTTGCAGCGCGATCAAGCCGGTCCATATGGTTATTGCGCAGGGCCGTGTGACCGATCAGCACGCCGACGTTCACCGCGGGCTGCGCAACTCGGATGGCGTCGAGATACGTGGCAAAGGTTGGATAGCGAAAATCCTCCGCTCCGCCAAGCAGGTTCATCGGGTCAGGCGGCTCGCCGCGCAACGCGACTGGAGTGGCGCTGATGCCGCAGTTGCCAACAATGACTGTGGTAACACCCTGCGAGATCTTCGGCAGCATCGATGGTGTACGAATCACGGCGGTGTCGTCATGGGTATGGACATCAATAAAACCGGGCGCCAGCACCAGACCATCGGCGTCGATCGACTCTGGCGCCTCGTAGTCAAGAGATCTGCCGATTTCGCAGATTCTGTCGTTGCGAATAGCTACATCCATGGAGACAGACTCCGCACCGGTGCCGTCAAGAACCCGTGCATTACGGATCAATGTGTCGCAACGTGGCATCCTGGCTCCTTCAAGATATAGGCTATATTCATCGGTATCTTCGTTCCCGCACTCTCGATTATGGACGCCCTTGAATTGAACAATCGAAGCTCGACGCGCACATCCACTCTTTCCGCGATTGCCCCCTTGAATAAAGGTGTGGGCTTTCTTGAGCGAGCGGTCGAACATGAAGAGATTGCACAACTGGATTGGAACCTGCTGCGAGAAGATCTCAGCCTGCCCGCAGCCGTTTTGTATAAAGACAGGATATTGCACAACCTGGATTGGATGCAGCAGTTTATAAACCGCTATGGTGTCCAACTTGCGCCCCACGGCAAGACAACCATGGCTCCCCGATTATTTGAGCTGCAATTACAGGGGGGCGCCTGGGGAATTACACTTGCGACTGCACATCAGACACTGGTCGCCTACAGGCACGGAGTGCGTCGTGTTCTCATGGCGAATCAACTGATCGGTAAGGAAAATATGTCCATGGTCGCACGGCTGCTCGAAGATCCGAAGTTTATTTACTACTGCCTGATCGATTCAGCGGCCCAGGTCGAACAACTAGGTGCGTTCTTCTCGAAAGGGAAGCAGCGTCTCAACGTGTTGCTCGAGTTAGGAGTGATGGGAGGTCGATCTGGCGTCCGCAACGAGCAGCAGTTACAGTCCGTGCTGGACGCTCTTTCCCGCTGGAGCGGTTCCATCACCCTCAGCGGCGTCGAGATTTATGAAGGTGTTTTGGAGGAAGAGTCTTCCGTACGCGCATTTCTTCAAAGGGCGGTTAACATTACGCGCACGCTTGCTGATGAGAGACGCTTTCAGCAATCACCCATCCTGCTTTCAGGCGCCGGTTCTGCCTGGTACGACGTGGTTGCCGAAGAATTCTCCGCTGCAGGGTTCGGAGACACCATCGAGGTCGTCCTGCGCCCGGGTTGCTATCTCACACACGACGTAGGTGCGTATCGCGAGGCGCAAGCGAAGATCCATCAACGAAATCCTATCGCAGGCCAAATGGGTTCAAGCCTTTTGCCCGCACTTCAGGTCTGGGCCTACGTGCAGTCTATACCAGAGACCGAGAGGGCGATCATCGGAATGGGAAAGCGCGATGCCGCCTTTGATGCCGGTCTCCCAACGCCCGCGTTGCACTTCAGGCCAGGGGATGCAGCGCCTAAAATGGCTCCCGCGCACTGGTCGCTTACCAAAATGATGGATCAGCACGCCTACCTGCAAATCACCGGTGAGGATGATCTACACGTAGGCGACATGATCGGCTTCGATATCTCGCACCCTTGCCTGACTTTTGATAAATGGCGTCTGCTACCGGTTCTGGATGCCAACTATCAGGTTGTCGACGTCATTCAGACCTTCTTCTAACCGGTCCTCGAAGCCGTAAGAGCCGCTTCCTGCTGGAAGTCACGCGCGATGCGGCGGTATCACCCGTTTAGAGCGTTAGTCATTTGCTGCGGAGCTATTGAGACGAAAGCTGGATGTCACGCGAAGAGGAACCCACCTCAACTTTGCTGGGTACTACAAACTCCCATCGATCGCCATCAAGGCTCCAGACCCGCAAAGCCTTTGGCGGAATAACGACCCGCACCTCTTTTTTTTCACCCGGCGTCAAGTTGACCTTTGCCCAACCCCCCAATCGTCGTGGCGGTTCACCCGGGCTCCTAATGTCGAGATAGACCTGAGCAACTTCCGCTCCGTCAACATGCCCGTCATTGCTCACTGAGAATCTTGCTACCATGCCATGTTCGTCAGTCTTCTCTACGGACAGATTGGAATAGCGAAAGTGTGTGTATGAGAGTCCATAACCGAATTCGTACAGTGGCTTGATATCGTGGACGTCGTACCAGCGGTAGCCGATGTCGAGTTTCTCTGTATAGATTGGGTCAGCGGCGAAGGCTCCATCTGTGCCCCACGTAGGCGAATCCTGATCATGTACTGGAAAGCTGATAGGGAGCTTACCGGACGGGTTCACCTTGCCAAAGAGCACGTTCGCAATCGCCCTGCCGCCACCTTCGCCCGGATACCAAGCTTCGACAATAGCCGATACCTTGTCCTTCCAAGGCATCAGCACAGGGTTGCCGCTCTCGATCACAACGACGGTATGTGGATTTACATCCGCGACGGCCTCTACGAGCTGGTTTTGATTTGAGGGGTTTGCAAGGTTAAGGCTTGGGAGATCTCCGAAGTCCTCTCCGGCTGGCTGTGCCACCACAACAATGGCAACATCTGCATTACGTGCGAGGGTGACCGCATCGCGTATCTCATCAGGTGTGTAATCACGAAAGGGCGCGTTCTCGTCTCTGTTTCCTGCAAAAGAAATAATAGAGGCCGGTGACAGTTGCTGAAGCGTTTTGGTTAAAGGAGCGTCCACCTTCAGCCAAGGACTACGCCACCAGCCGCATCCACCTGTCTTTGCGAAACGAAGACCACCGCAACCGGCAAAGGCGCCAGTGACAGGGTGGAATGTATCCGCCGAGCCGCCGCCAGTCATCACAGCAGCATCTGCATGCGCGCCAATTACGGCAATCCGCTTCGGGGCGTTGATCTTTAGTGGAAGCTGGTTGCTCTGATTACGAAGCAAGACAATTGACTGCTCCTCAACTGATTGTGCGAAGGAATTCGCTCCAACAAAGTCGATCGTTCCGCCACCTTTCGGAGGGTCATCCATGACTCCGGACGCGATCAACACATACAGCTTCCGACGGATCATATCGTCCAGACGATCCTGCGACACGGCGCGGCTGGCTAAGACGGATCTCACCGGGACAGGTGCCAGGAAAGCCGGACCAGCGTCGCTGCCTTCCTCCTCGTCCAAGCCGGCATTAATCGCCTTTACTGTGCTATGAGTGGCACCCCAATCGGATTGGACCTCTCCCTGGAACTTCCACTCGGTCTTGAGAATATTGGTGAGAAGAGATTTGTTCTCGCAGGCGTAGTCTCCGTTCAGGCGGGTATAAGCACACATGAAGCTGAGGGGGTTGCTTCGCTCCAGCGCGATTTCGAAGGGCAACAAGTAGAGTTCCCTCAGAGTGCGTTCATCAATCTGACTGTTGCCTCCCATTCGGTTCGTTTCTTGTTCGTTACCGGCGAAGTGTTTAGCCGTTGCGATCACCCTTTGGCTCTGAGTGCCGTTCGTCCGTTCAGCGAGCAGTTCACCAGCAAGAATGGGATCTTCTCCGAGATATTCAAAAGTCCGACCGGCTCTCGGTTCACGCGTTAGATTGGCCCCGCCGCCAAGACCCATTCCGAACCCTTGAGCACGCAGTTGCTTGGCGACCTGAACGCCGTAGTCGTATGAGAGATGCGGCTCCCAGCTTGCGGCAAGGGCGATCGTTGCTGGAAACGTCGAACTCGCCTGTGTTGTGCTCCCGGAGCCCGTTGCCGAATCAACCATGTTCAGGTCTGGAATGCCGAGCCGCGGGATACCAGGTATAAGCCCGGCACCACCGCCGGGACTCGCATTTGAAGGGTACTTCGACGCGATGAACTGAAGCTTCTCGTCCAGTGACATCTGTTGCAGGAGCGAATTCACCCTTGACTGTACTTGGGCATCAGCGGGAGTGCTTGTTTGGCCGTGGACACTTTGAGCGGTTGCACAGCCAAAGTACAGCAAAATCGCCGCGAACTTGCGGTTATACAAATACATCGAAATCCTTCCAGTCTTTTATCATGCGTGAGAGACAGACTGTAAAGCAATTAGTCGTTCGGTTAAGGCTCTTCGACCACGGCTCGCTTTCTATATAGGTTCCCCGAGCAGGCAAGTCTGAAATACTCTCCTGTTTGCGGATCCCATTGGATGAGGTGCACGGAGTGCGGCGGTGGACCTCTCTAACCAATGGAGCGAAGGCATGCCGGCCCTTGTAGTTGTACCCGGTCTACGGAGCCACGGTGAAACCGCTATGCAACGATGCGTTAGAGTCATCTCCGACCCACAGGTCAAAGCGGGTGTCGTCCTGCACCCACGAGCGAGTAGCCGCGCTCCAGTATGTGAGGTCGACTTTGTCTATGTTGAAGTGCACGGTCTTTGTCTCTCCCGGAGCAATCGTGACCCGATGGAAGCCCTTGAGCTCACGAACTGGGCGGGAACTGGTTCCTGATTGCTGATGCAAGTACAACTGTGCGACCTCATCGCCCGTGATAGTACCGCTGTTCCGTACGTCGACCGCAACGTCCAGACCCTCGCCTCTGTGAATCTGCTCATGGTTGATATGCAGGTTAGAGAACTGGAAGTTCGTATAGCTCAGCCCATAGCCAAAGGGAAACAGTGGCGTGCTCTCCTCATTCCAGTACCGAGTGCCTTGTTTCTCTGGTTGATGAGTGACGTCATGCGAGTAAAAAATGGGCACCTGCCCCACATCGCGCGGCCAATCGTATGGCAGCTTTCCAGCCGGAACCGCTTTGCCATACAGTAGATTGGCGATCGCAATGCCGCCCTCCGTTCCGGGATACCATGCGTCAAGGATGGCAGGAATATTCTTGCTCGCCCACCTCAGTTCCAGAGGACGTGCGCTCATCATAACCAGCACGACCGGCTTACCTGTGGCAGCAACTGCTTCCAGCAACTCCTGCTGACGCCCCGGTAGTTCGAGCGATGAGCGAGAGGCCGCTTCACCATCCATATTCTGCCTCTCACCCAGAACCATTACCACCACGTCAGCGCTGCGCGCCGTCTGAACTGCTTTGTCGAACTCCTGCTTCTGCTCAGCTTCTGTCCATACTGGGGTCTTATCTCCACCAAAGATCGCATCAAACATGGAAGGGAACTTGCGCGAAATCTGCACCCCTTGGGAATAGGTGAACTGCGTCCCCTGCGGAGCGACCTGCTTCAGACCTTCCAGGACAGAAACACTCTCCTGTTCCTTGTTCACGAACACCCATGGCCCGGTGATGTCCCGCTTTGAGTCAGCCAGTGGACCTATGACGGCGATATTTCTGTTACCGGAACTCTGCAACGGCAAGAGCGCGTGCTCGTTGCGCAAAAGAACGGCAGAACGTTCAGCAGCCCGAAGCGACTCTTGTTTTTGCTCCGTGGCACCGAGAACCTGCGCGGCCCTGGCCTCATCCACGTAGGGGTTTTCGAACAAGCCGAGACGGATCTTTGTTTCGAGAATGGGGCGGACAGCGGCGTCTAGTTGTTCGCTACTGATCTTGCCTGCCTTGTACTCCGCCGGCAGATTGTCATAGGCGTCCTTGTTCAACGCCATCTCCATGTTTACGCCTGCCGTGAATGCGCGCATTGCGGCATCTGCTTTGTCTGCAGCAAAACCATGGGTCTGTAAGTTGTTTACCGCGTCCGCATCACTCACGACGAAGCCGCCAAAGTTCCATTCGCCCCGTAGAACATCGTGCAGAAGCCAGCGATTTCCTGTTGCCGGAACGCCGTTCAGGTCCATGTAAGCGCTCATGATCGTGCCGACACCGGCGTCCACGGCACTCTTAAAGGGGGGCAGATAGACATTCCGAAGCTGTGCGTCGGAAAGGTCAACTGAGTCGTAGTCGCGGCCTCCTTCCGCAGCCCCGTAGCCAGCAAAATGCTTTGCGCAAGCCACGATGTGGTCCGGAGCCCCGAGGTACGCTCCCTGAAAGCCGTGAACTTGAGCTGCAGCAACCGCACTCCCCAGGTAAGGATCGGCTCCCGCGCCCTCGACAATGCGGCCCCATCTCGGATCACGCGCTATGTCCACCATCGGCGCAAACGCCCAGTGAATCCCGACAGCGCGCGCTTCCTTTGCCGCCGCAGCCTGTGCCCGCTCTATAGTGTCCGGATCCCACGACGCCGCCATAGCAATAGGGACCGGGAAAATAGTTCGGAGGCCATGAATTACATCGAAGCCGAAGAGTAAGGGAATATGAAGCCGGCTCTGCTCCACTGCAACGTGCTGCAGATGATTGATCACACTCGGGTCTGTCACAAACAACAGGGAACCGACTTGACCCTTTGCGATGCGGCTCTCCATCGCGGCGTCGGGCTTCGTAAAGAGAAATAGCTGACTCAACTGGCCAGCTTTCTCCTCTGGAGTCATCTGTTGAAGCAACGTATCCGCACGTTGTCTCACCGCCGTGTCCTGGACGGCATGCGTCGCGTTTTTCGCCTCCTGAGCCAATCCCCGCGGCAGGATAGCGGGCGGAAAGATCATACTGATTGCTGTGAAACTGGCCAGCAGCTTGTGCTGAAGCACGCTTCGATTTCGTCCATATATCGTCGGGGAAGATTTTGCGACAGTGGGGCTGGGTTTCATAGACAGCCATAGTACCCGCCGCGTGACAAGCTAGACAATTTTCTTAAGAATTCTTAAGATTCATCGCGGTGGCAGAGCCGACGATTACATTCTCAAGCCCTGCGATCCTGACGACCGGGTGAATACATACGCGCGGTTCTGCGAAAACGAAACTGATCACCGCTCTTCCCACGACTTACATTTTTGAACGCACGCTTCGTTTGTTTGTTTGTTTGTCGCTCGTGTTGATCAGTCGTGGTCGAAAGAAGTTTACGCCCATTGCGAGGTTCCCACCCGAAACCCAATTTTTGGAGTCCCTGAGCGCATTGGCAATAATGCCCCTGTTGATGATGGCGATTGGTTGGTTGGCCGCAATCAATAGTCACGGCATCAGCTCTTCGGGTCACTGAAATATCTGAACGGCCGGGCCCCGGCAACAGGACTTAAATTGCGTGTATGGCCGATTCTAGGTAGTTAAGGAAGCGTGTTGCGTAAGCCAAATCCATGATAAATAAGCTGGATGCTCTGTCTTGTGCTGTTTGGATTGTTGCTCACGCTAAACTTACGTCTTTGTTGCGTCGATTTTCAACTGTGACGCAAGACCCGAGTCTTAGCCGTACATCCCGAAATCCATCACATTGTTCTCGACGAGCTTCGTCACCGTTTCCATATGGGCATGCACGCATCGCGTCGGGCCCTTGGGACGTATCTGCTTGCCCACTCGAACGGGAATTTAAGCTTCGGATCGGCTGTAATGCGGTTTTCGAGTGTTTTGCTAAAGACCATTTTCTTCAGGAACAAACGGATCGTTCGAGCGTTGACGCTCATGCATACCAGCGGTGTTATTGTGTAGTTCTTGTAGGCTTTTCGGAATAGTTGATCCTTGAAACGTTCATTCAGATAACAATTCACCCCCCCAGCTTGGCCCGATTTCGTCTTTGGTGACCTGATGCCGCACAGCCAGGGCGGCGGGTTCGTCGTCAGATTTTCAATGACATTCAAAATGTTGACACACGCCAACACCGCGGGTCGTCCGGGCACAGGCCGATCTTCCAGAACGTACGCATTGTTTTGTAACAACCGGAATATCGGATTGTCGCGGCACAGGTCGCAACCTTGGTTTCGAAAAGGATTGCCGTCGTTCCGCATACTATGATCGCGTCACATATCTCGCGCGACGGCTCATGAAGATATTTCGTGAAACATTGAATTCGCAGGTTTGAGGGTTGAAAGACCGCCTCATCGTTTTGCAGGCGTCCCTGCAGGCTCATCGATCTTGAGGATTTGATCCGCGGGGAGATCTTTGAGGGTCTGTACAATTCCGCTCGGCCAATGAATTTCGATTGTCTTTACATTTGTGTCTGAACCTAAGCCGAAGTGAGCTCTGCGGTCACTGGAGGAGAGATAGCTTCCGGCCGTAGAAACGATGTTGTATTGAGCGCCAAGCGAGGTAGTAATCTTGATCTCTGCGCCAATTCCGTCGTGGTTGCTACGGTGCCCGACCAAGGTCAACGTGATCCAATGATTCGAAGTTGGAGTTTCGTTGCGCAGCAGGTAAGCAGGACCGTCGTTGGTCGTGACGACAGCATCGATACGGCCATCATTGTCGATGTCCCCTACGGCCAGCCCTCGGCCTACCCAAGCTTGATGAAACACATCTCCAGACTGGCTTGAAACATCGACAAAACCTTTGCCAGTATTACGGGCCAGCAACATGGGTTCTTTATAGCGAAGTTGAGGATAATTGAGTTGAATTGTGTCAAGATCGTGGCCCTGCGCGACCAGCAAATCCTTTCGTCCATCGTTGTCGTAGTCGAGAAAATGGATGCCCCAACCTGAATGCAAAAGGGTCATGCCGCCGATCCCAGTCATGTAACTATCGTAAGTAAAGCTGCCGTCTCCGTTATTGCTGTAGAGAGCATATTTCTGGTTAGCAAGGTTGGTGATTACCAGATCAGGTAGGCCGTCTCCGTTGAAGTCCTGGAAATCGATACCCATGCCGGCATATGTTCGACCTTCGCCATCGACGGCAATTTCTGCTGGCAACCCAACTTCCTCAAATGTTCCCTTACCCTTATTTCTGTAAAGGAACTCCAGCATGGAATCATTCGCCACTGCAAGGTCAATCTTTCCATCCCTGTCAAAATCACCGATGGCGATGCCCAGTCCCTTGCCAGGCTTGTCGAGCCCCATCTTTGCCGAAACTTCACTGAATTTGCCGTCCCCGTCGTTGTGGTAGACCAGCGCAGAGATCGCAGGGAAGATGTCGGGATGGCAGTACGATCGATAGCCCTCCCGGTGCTCACCGCACCAGACGTCGTCAAAGTCCCACTTAACATAGCGCAAAACAACAAGATCCAGAAGGCCATCATTATCGAGATCGACCCAGGCCGTCGACGTTGACCATCCGCTGCCGCCGGTGCCGGATCTTTCGGTGACATCGGTGAAGGTCCCATTTCCGTTGTTGTGATAGAGACGATTGCCTCCGTAAGAGGTAACGTAGAGGTCTTCGTATCCGTCGTTATCGTAGTCGCCAACGGCCACGCCCATTCCATAGCCAATTCCCTGGAGGCCAGCCTTCTCGGTAACATCTTCAAAGGTTCCATCTTTTTTCTGATGAAAGAGTCGATTCCAATACTTCGAATCGGTCTTTTGCGGGATGGTGCCCTTTGGCATCGTGCTGGCCAGGGGCGCGCCATTCACAAAAAAAATATCCAGTAGACCGTCGTTATCGTAGTCAAAGAGGGCCACCCCGGACCCCATGGTTTCGATCAGATACTTCGTTGGAGTGTGGCTCGCTTTGTTGTTGAAGAGAAGATGACTCTTTGCCGTGATGTCCACAAACTTACCCGGGAAAGCAACTGTAGATGCCGGTTCCGAAGATGTCACATCTTCAGCCGTTTTTGTTTGCGCTGACGCAATAGAGAGCAGAAGCGGGCACAGGAAACAAAGAATGATCAAACTCTTGAACATCAGATCCATTCTCCTTTTTTGTAGAGGAAATGAAGATAACATGCAGGACTATTTGTCATGGTCATGCGAACGGACCACCTTTGGACCGGCGGTAATGCCTAAATGCAGCATTTTCATCCCTGCACGCATACCTATGCGGTGCGGTCGTTGCGAGGGTGGGTCTCATCAGTCGAAATCGACACGGGGCCTCTATTTCGAGAGGTCTCGAGACACGGTCAAGTCTGTGAAAGATCGCTGCATAAGGATTCGATTGGTCGTATCGTCAAGCGCCACAACATTTGGGCGGTGAAATGGTCGACGCCCTGTCGGCATGGAGCAACCTTCGCAGCATTTGGCCGCTGCTTGAAAGGTGAAGCCGGGAAATAGCGTCACCGACTGCGTCTCTTTGATTTGGGACTTCGCTTTAAATCAGAAAGAGCATTTCTAGGTAGGTCAGTGGTCTGGCGTACTATCAGTCGTGTACTAATCTTGTTAAGAGCCTCCGACTTTATGATGTTTGCTGGGTCCAGACTCAACAGGAGGGCACCTACTGCATTTTGTGCAAGATCTTTGCAGGACATGCGAACGGTTGTGAGCGGTGGAATAGTATACTCAGCCAAGTGAATGTCGTCGAAACCAATCAGTGAAAAGTCTTCGGGAACTTTGAATCCAGCATCAAAAAGAGCATGCTGCACTCCGATGGCTGTCATATCGTTGGAACACATGATGGCAGTGGGTAAATGCTTCAGCGCGAGAATTCGCGCCATCGCATTCCGCCCTCCATCTAAAGTATGATCTCCTTCGACCATCCAAGAAACGTCAGCTTTGATTCCCGCAGACTTCAGACAGTTTAGAAATGCAGCTTTTCGACTCCCCGCAGAACGCAAGCGAAGAGGACCGCTGATGAAACCAATTTTGCGATGGCCAAGAACGGCTAAATGCTGCACACCTTCGTTAATGCCTGCACGGTAATCAACCGCCAGCACACTGCTTAGCGGGCGCGACGGCGCAGGATCGATAAAAACGACGGGTATCTTGTCGACGGCGAAGCGATCAAGAAGCAAGTCCTCGAAGCCGAAGGTCATGATCGCAACACCATCTACCTTCCGCTCAAGCATGCGCCGCGCGCAAAGTTCCATCTTCCTGGTCTCATAGTTAGTTGAGCCGATAAGGATCTCATATCCACGTTCCACGGCCACCTGTTCGAACTCTTGGATGAGTTCCGGAAAAAACGGGTTGGTGATTTCTGAAACAATCAGGCCAAGGAGGTTGCTTTTACCGGAGACGAGCGCTCGCGCCTGGGTGTTGGGAAAATAGCCGAGCTCGGCTACAGCTTTCCAGACTCGCTGGGCCAGCCGTGAGTCGACCGTGGGTACATGGTTGATCGTTCGCGATACTGTTGCAATGGAGACGCGCGCTCTCGCAGCGACTACGTGAATGTCGATCTTCGATGCGGCACGGGTATCTGCGGAACGTCTCATCGTGGTTTGATTCCGAAATAAGCTACAAGAATAAGGCGTGATTCAATTACAAGCGAGAAGAGGAATTGGACTTGACATCCAAACCTCTGCAACGCTACTGTCGATATCAGGAAACGTTTACAGGGTATCAGGCTATCATCACCTTTTTTTACCCGCTAAAGGCTCCCCGCCGTAGTTCAGTTCCGACAGGGATTTAAATGCCAATCGTCGCTGGGGTAGATTTCGGAACGCTAAGCGTACGAGTCAGTCTTCTTGATAGTGAAGGTGGGCGGCTCGGCACCGCGTCTGCAGGCTATCCTTTACACCGAAGGCGGGAAGACCCGGACTTTGCGACCCAGTCTCACGAAGACCAGATGCATGCTCTGGTTCAGGCAATGCGTGACGTGCTTCATCAGAGTGCAGCGAATGGTACTGATGTGGTCGCACTCGCCCTCGATACCACCGGGTCGAGCGTGATTCCAGTCGACGCGCAGCTCCGACCACTTGATGAGTATCTCCTTTGGTGCGATCACAGGGCGCACAAAGAGGCTCATCAAATCACAGCATTGGCTCATAGCGAAGACCTCGAAGCGATTGAATGGTGCGGCGGATTTTATTCTCACGAATGGGGGTTTGCAAAGCTACTTTACTGGCTGCGCAACAACCCAGAGAAGCGAAAATTCTTCGCCACGGCATTAGAGCATTGCGATATGGTGGCGGCAACACTCATCGGTATCACCGAGCCAACGCTGGTGCCGCGAAGTGTATGCGCGATGGGGCATAAGTGGCTGTGGAACCCGCGCTGGGGCGGACTACCGTCGCAAGAGTTTTTATCCCGCCTGGATCCTCTGTTCGATGGTATTCGTGACAAGCTGGATGGCATCTACCGCACATCGGAGTGTATTGCTGGCCATCTCAGCCATCACTGGGCCCGAGAGATGGGGCTCAAATCCGGAATACCGATTCCAGTAGGGGCGTTTGATGCCCATTGGGACGCAATCGGGGCAGGTTGCCGCGAAGGCGATATTGTGAATGTCGTAGGCACATCCACATGCATCATTGCAATCAGCAGCGAAACACGCCTTGTCCCGGGTGTCTGCGGAGTCGTTCCCGGAAGCGTACACCCTGAGTTTACTGGTATTGAAGCAGGCCTCTCTGCTACAGGAGACATCTTTGAGGCTATCGCGCGACGCGCGGCCACAGACGTTCGTACACTTTCAGAAGGATTGGAAGAATACAGACCTGGACAGACGGGATTGCTGCGCTTGAGCTGGGATAATGGGGACCGCACGATACTGGTGAACGCTGAGCTTGGCGGAATGACGATTGGTTGGAACCTGATGCATACCGCCAAGGACGAGCTCTTCGCTGCCATTGAGGGCACCGCTTTTCACACACGAATTATCTTGGAACGAATGTCTCAGCATCATGTTCCGGTTGAGAGAGTGATCAATGCGGGCGGAATTCCTCAGAATAATGTTGTATTGAATCAGGTGTATGCGGATGTGCTGGGCAAGACTGTGCTGGTTCCGGATGGAATCCCTACGAGCCTGGGTTCCGGGATCTTCGCGTTCATTGCGGCGGGCGTGTTTACCTCGATTGAAGAGGCGCAGCAGAAGATGTGCCTTCCTTTCAAGGCCTACACTCCGCGAGCTGAAGCTGTTGAGCGGTACAACGAGCTATTTCGGCTTTATCGAGAGGTTTATTTTGCGTTTGGCCGACGCGAGAGCGCTGCTGCGACGATGGGCGATGTACTTCCAGAGCTGCGCCGGATCGCCGCTCGGACACGCATCGCGGCTTCTGAGATGTAGCCAGGACTCTCCCTGATGTAAGTCTGATCAGGATTACATTTCTGTTGTCCAGGCTTTTCTATAGATGGTCTTGTATGCGTTTTTAGGGATTCTTGCAAAAAGGACGGTGTGCAAACGTGGTGTTTTCGCATGGTAAACGTGGTGAAGTTGTGGTCATTTGTATGGCTACAAGTACCCGATTTTCCGGATTGAAGGTAATGAGATATGCAATGATTTTCTGTTGACAGGTAAGAAGTTGACCTTGTACCGTGGGGGCTTTAGCAAACGTTTTCTGCAAACGCTCTCTGTGGAAGTTTGAGGCGGGTTTGCGCATCGTTAAGCTGCGACGGTTCTCAATCTACTACATCCCACCTTCTGGTAGGGCCTGTTGACTCTGTTCGGAGGCTTTTACACCGTTCGCTTCCGTCCGCGCGGGCAGGTGACATTAATCAAACTTAGGGTGTTCGGAAAAGAGAGATATGAAAAATCCTGAAGACCTTGAAATATGGTTTGCTACGGGGAGCCAGCATCTCTACGGCCCCGAAGCACTGACCCGGGTGGCAGAGAACTCGCAGAAGGTTTCTGCATTTCTGAGTGCCGATAACTCGATCCCTTTCAAGGTCGTGTTCAAACCCGTGCTTACAACGAGCGATGAGGTCCGAGCGCTTTGCCGAGAGGCGAATAGTCACAAGCAATGCATTGGGCTCGTTCTCTGGATGCACACCTTCTCTCCGGCAAAGATGTGGATCTCGGGTCTGAGTTCGCTTGTCAAACCGATCCTGCACTTTCACACGCAGTTCAACCGCGATCTTCCGTGGTCCTCCATCGACATGGACTTCATGAATCTGAATCAGGCTGCGCATGGAGACCGTGAGTTCGGATTCATTACGGCGCGGTTGAAGCTGGCACGCAAGGTGGTGGTCGGCTTCTGGCAGGATGCGGAGACGATTGCGGAGATCGCTGCATGGACGCGGGCCGCTGCGGGCTGGCACGAATCGCAGAACCTGCGGGTAGCTCGCTTCGGGGATAATATGCGCGAGGTTGCGGTGACAGAGGGGGACAAGGTCTCCGCAGAGGCGCAGCTTGGGTATAGCGTGAACGGATATGGAGTGGGCGATCTCGTTGTGCGGATGAACGAGATTACGGACGCAGAGGTGGATAGGCTGGTCGCGGAGTACCGTGAGTCTTACTCGATGACGAAGGAGCATGACAGGGTCGACGCGTTGCGTGAGGCGGCCAGGATTGAGCTGGGTCTTCGCGGGTTTCTCGAAGAGGGAAAGTTCGGCGCCTTTACTGATACCTTCCAGGATCTGCATGGATTGGGACAGCTTCCTGGAATTGCGGTACAACGTCTGATGGCTGCCGGTTACGGGTTCGGCGGTGAGGGCGACTGGAAGACCGCGGCCCTGGTCCGGACGATGAAGGTGATGGCGCATGGCCTGAAGGGCGGTACTTCCTTTATGGAAGATTACACGTACGATTTCGGCGAGACGCCAAAGGTTCTTGGTTCGCACATGCTGGAGGTGTGCCCGTCGATTGCGGCAGGGAAACCATCGCTCGAGGTACATCCTCTTGGCATCGGCGGGAAGGCCGACCCTGTGAGACTTGTGTTTACGGCTCCGAGCGGACCGGCGCTGGTGGCTTCTATGATTGATATGGGAGACCGTTTTCGACTGATTGTGAACGAGGTGGATGTGATTCAGCCGGATGAGCCTCTGCCAAAACTACCGGTGGCGCGGGCTGTGTGGGTGCCAAAGCCTAGTCTGAAGATAGCTGCGGCCGCGTGGATCTATGCCGGCGGGGCCCATCATACGGGCTTCAGCCAGGCCTTGACGACGGAACATATGGAAGACTTCGCGGAGATTGCGGGGATTGAACTGGTCGTTATCGATGGGGAGACTCGGCTTCGTGAACTCCGCCGGCAGCTTCGATAGACAGGGGCCTTAATTTGAACGACATGGAAGCGAGGGCGCAATGTTGCTGGAGAAGCTGAGGGAGGAGGTCCTGGAGGCGAACCTGGAGCTTCTGCGTCATGGGCTCGTTCTGTACACCTTCGGAAATGCTTCGGGCATCGACCGTGAGCAGGGACTTGTGGTGATCAAGCCGTCCGGAGTTGCTTACGATGAGATGAAGCTGGAGCACATGGTCGTCACCGATCTTGAGGGGAAGATCGTTGAGGGTACATTGCGGCCATCGTCAGATCTGGATACGCATACTCTGTTGTACCGTGAGTTCTCCGAGATCGGCGGAGTGGTGCATACGCACTCGGAGTTTGCCACGAGCTTTGCGCAGGCTGGACTGCCGGTCCCGGCGCTGGGCACAACGCATGCTGATTATTTCTATGGGCCAGTTCCAGTGACATTGCCGCTCTCGGATGAAGCGATCGGCGGCCGGTATGTTCATGAGACCGGACTGGCAATTGTTGCGCGGTTTAAGGGCGAGAGTGGTTCGGAGGCGATTGATCCAAGGGCAGTCCCGGCGTGTCTGGTGGCCGGTCACGCTCCGTTTGTGTGGGGGAAGACGCCGCACGATGCCGCGCACAATGCTGTGGTGCTGGAGGCCGTCGCGCGTATGGCTTATCGGACAATTTCTCTTGAGGCAAATTCGGCAGAGGTTTCACAAGCGTTGTTGGACAGGCATTATTTTCGCAAACACGGAAAAGATGCAACGTATGGGCAGGGGTAGTCGCGTTTCCCAACTCATCAAAAAACTCCAGATAAAGGATTTGATTCATGAGATGCGTCTTTGGATTTTTTGCATACGGTCTTCTGACTGGTTCGATTTGTGTGATGGCGCAGACCGCCCGACTTGTGATCGATACTTCGGTCAACACGTCGCCGGTTAGCCCTACGCTGTATGGGTTGATGACGGAGGAGATCAACTTCTCTTACGACGGTGGGCTCTACGGCGAGATGGTGCGGAACCGGACCTTCGATGCTCAATGGCCGCGGTTTGAGCATTGGGTTACTGTCACACATGGGAACGCAGAAGAAAAAATCGACGCGGATGATACCGGGCCGAGTGAGGCTCTGCATAAGAGCCTGAAGTTGAACATCGCACAGAGCTCTCCTGGGAACGAGGCGGGTTTAGCTAACGCCGGATATTGGGGGATGGCAGTGCGGCCTTCGACTCTCTACCGGGGTTCCTTTTATGCCAAGGCGGAGAGGGTTGGCGCCGCCCATGCGAGGTTGGTATCGGATGAGACGGGGGCGACACTGGCCGAGATTGCTGTCGATGTGAAGGATGGCGATTGGCAGCGGTACAGCTACAACCTGAAGACGGCAGCGAATGTGAAACCGAGTTTGAAGAACCATCTTGAGATAACCTTCGCACATCCGGGCAGTGTCAGTTTGCAACTGATATCTCTATTTCCTCCGACATTTCACAATCGTCCAAATGGCAATAGGCCCGACCTGATGGAGATGCTCGCGTCCATGCGGCCGGCCTTTCTGCGACTGCCGGGCGGCAATTATCTGGAGGGGGACACGGTTGAAGAGCGGTTTAACTGGAAAGAGACTGTGGGGCCGCTGGTCGACCGTCCGACACACCGGAGTCCCTGGAACTATCAATCAACCGACGGTATGGGTTTGCTTGAGTTTCTGGAATGGTGCGAAGACCTGAAAATGGATCCTGTTCTTGCGGTCTACGCCGGATACTCCCTGAAAGGACAACATGTGGGTGGTAAGGAGCTTGAGCCATTTATTCAAGATGCGCTGGATGAGATCGAATATGTCACGGGGGATGCGAGCACGAAGTGGGGTTCGGAGCGGGTGAAGGATGGACATCCAGAGCCGTTCTCTTTGCACTATGTTGAGATTGGCAACGAAGATGAGTTCGATAAGTCGGGTAGCTATGAAGATCGGTTTGCGCGGTTTGCAAAGGCGATCCGGTCAAAGTATCCACAGTACAAGCTGATTGCGACCACTCCGGTAAAGAGCGTGATACCGGACGTCATTGACGATCACTACTACCTAACTCCGCAGGGATTCTTTGATCTGGTTCATAAGTACGACACGATGGACCGAAACGGACCGAAGATCTTTGTGGGAGAGTGGGCGACACGAATGGGTTCTCCGACGCCGAACTTTGGTGCGGCGCTGGGAGATGCGGCGTGGATGACGAGTATGGAGCGCAATAGCGATCTTATCGTCATGGCCAGCTACGCTCCGCTGCTGACGAATGTGAAACCTGGCGGGATGCAATGGTCGACGGATTTGATCGGGTACGATGCACTTTGCTCGTACGGATCACCGAGCTACTGGGCTCAGGTTTTGTTTGCGCAGCATCTTGGCGATCATACGGTGAAGTCGACAGCGGACTTAGTGAATGCGAGGTTCTTCTGGTCGGCAACCGTATCCACAAAAGATAAGATGTTGCATCTGAAGTTGGTGAATGCCTCCGACGAGGACCAGGAGTTAGTGATGGATGTGACAGGGGCGAGGGAGGGCCCAGCAGCAATGAACTCGCTGCATGCTGCAACATGGTGGGATACAAACACGATCAACAAGCCGGATGCCATCAAACCGATTCCTTCGAAAGTGACCATCGCTTCCAAAAACTGGCGCCACAATTTGGTGGGGAATACGATTGAAGTGATCGATATTCCTCTGCGATAGCTAAAAAAGGGAGTTCAAATTGTCTGAAAAAATGGGAGAGGGTGATACTTCCACAATTTTCGGTAGGTGTCGGAGATCGGTTCGAACATCAGGCAAAGGCTCAGCTTTCAGCCTGCCTGCTTGCGGCTCTGGAAGGTGTCGAGGTCGTGCGGTATGGAATAAGTCCAACCGTGAGCACCTCATCATCGGATCGGAGCTAGACGAAACTCGTAAAGCTGCATACGTAGCCGTCAGAGAACTCGGCTGGGATGCACCGTACTTGTCGACGCTGATCATACAAACCTGAATACAGTCGGACGATATATCGTTCCCTGCAATTTTTTCACGTTGGATGTGGCAAATCGAATCGGAAAGCCCAGCCGATCCGCAAGATTTGGCGAGGTTCATACAGAGTCATCCGGCGCGGGTCGGCGCGGTGTCTATTTCAAACATTGACTTGCTTTTAAAACGGATCGACACTTTGTTGAAGACGTGGCGAACAAGTTTCTCGCGGCAGTAAAGCATGCAGGAGAGATATACCGCTTTCTATCGGGAGAAAAAGGCGAGGGCCAGTTCGTGACCGAGATCTCGATGGACGAGACTGATGCGCCGCAGACCCGGTAGAGCAGCTAATCATATTTGCAACAATTGCGGATGAAGATGTCCCGATTCAGACGATAGCTCCGAAGTTTACGGGTCGGTTTAATAAAGGTGTGGACTATGCAGAGAATGTGGCTCAGTTTGCCAAGGAGTTCAACGAGGACATTGCTGCGATTGCCTTTGCGGTGAAGACCTATGGCCTGCCACAAAATCTGAAATTGAGCGTGCACTCGGGTTCGGATAAGTTTTCGATCTACCAGGCGATTCATGAAGCAGTGAAGAAGTCCGGCGCGGGCTTGCATCTGAAGACAGCCGGAACCACTTGGCTCGAAGAGCTGACTGGATTAGCAGAGTCGGGCGGCTCAGGTCTTGCTGCTGCGAGGGAGATCTATGCAGAGGCTTACAGTCAGAGCGCTGAGCTTTGCGCGCCATACGCGACGGTGATCGATATTGATGTCGCTGTGCTGCCAAGGCCGGATTCTGTCAATGACTGGAGCAGTCAGCGATTCACCTCGACCTCCGACACGATCAGGGCAACAGGGAATACAACACCGGCTTTCGTCAACTGCTTCATGTGGGATTCAAAGTGGCAGCCAAGATGGGAGACCGATATCTGAAGGAGTTGGACAGCCACCACACCGTCATCTCACGGAATGTGACCACCAACTTATTTGCACGACACATTCGATCTGTATTTCTGGGCTTGTGACTCCTCCTCCGACTTGGAGCGGACGGTAGATTGAATAAGAGCGACAGATTCGGACAACCCATCTTTAGCGTTGAACGGGTTTTATGGAGCGTGTGTCCACGGTTAGTTGACGTCAAATGGATCATCGCGTCAGTTGTCCGCTGAAGAAGTCGCAGATGAGTGCGTAAGTCTCTTTGGTCTCCGGCAAACTAATATCGTTCCAGAATGTATGGTCGAGGGCTTCGAAGACGACTAACCGGGCATCCACACCGTTTCGCAGGAAGGCACGGTGGAGGATAGTTGTGCCACTCAAGAGCATGTCGCGACCGCTTGTAATGAAGAGAGTGGGCGGCATGCCGTGAAGGTCAGCATACAGAGGCGACAGAACGGGATCTCGTGGGTTGATTGAGCTTACGTAGTCTGAGTTTTTCTGTCCCGGTCCCGGCAGTGGTACATCACTTGCGAGGTCGCGGAGACCGTACATCGCCTGGGAGTCGCCGGGCTGACTGAAGTCTCCCATGCCAGAGAATATGCCGAGTGCTGCAGGCAGCGGAACGTTGAGTTGTTTTAGATGCACGGCTGTTTCTGCAGTCAGGATTGCTCCGGCAGAGGTGCCGTAGAGAGCAATGTGTGTGGGCTTGTAGGATTTGAGATGTTCTCTATAGACGGCTACCGTATCGTCGACTGCCGCGGGAAACGGATGTTCAGGGGCAAGACGGTAAAGAACAGAGACGACCCTGACATGCATGATATTTGCTATGGGCACACTTTTTGTCAACGAACCAGAGTCAGAGGTGAAGCCGCCGCCATGCACGTTTAGGAGTACCCAGTCGGGGTGGATAGGAGAATGGTCGAGCGGGGTTACGTTGCGAACGGGAACACCAGCGATTGTCATGGATCCGACCTTCGCAGGGTACGCGGTCAAGGACTCTTTGCCTGCACGAGTCTGCCAAGAATCGGTGGCTGCCCTTCGCTCGGCGAAGTCGGTGGAGAGGTCTTTCTCAGGTAGACGCAGCCTTTTCTGAGCCTCTGGGCTTATCGTTTCGGGAACCGGAACTACGCGAGTGATGCGAACTGTTCCCTGTTGGTCGACAGAAAAGCTGTTTACCTCCGGCGCCGCGTTCTCTTTACGTCCTGGCTGCTGCGCAATGGTTGCGAGAACGGACATAGCGAGCATAAGGCCAGAAATATGGAGTGAGCGTTTTTTTGGGTACCAGAGATGGTCAACATAGGTGGTGCCCGGGAGATTAGCAGAATGAATTGGCGTCGTGCATCAGACCAAAGTAGGTTTCTCGTTGTTTTCAAGGATGTTTCAGTCGATGCATCTCTGAGACGACTCCTTCAGTTGACTGGATCATCAATCCCGGGAGCCACCTCTCTGCGTTGTCGTGGTAGATCTTTTGGAGGATTGATTTCGGCAACGCCAGACCTCGATACGTTTTCCCCTGGAATTCGAGTACGTTGTTGGTGGCAAAAAACGCCAATCAGAGGCATAGCCATTTTCCCAGTGATTCGCCGAGAGTGCCGCATGTGCAGCGGAAGGAAACTCCGGGAACTCATTGTCGGTGCCGTAGAGCAAGCGATCCTGATATTTCGTGACGAATGCTATGGCATCTGCTCGTGGCGCTTTGACGAAGTAAGAGATACGGTCAGCGAGATTGACTGCGAAGTCCATGCTTCCAAGGTGCGCTCCTACAACAAGAAGGTCCGGATTTTGTTCTAACACGTGACCGCGGACAAGCAGGATGGCTGCCTTCGAAGGGGCATTTGGCTTGTTGAACATGTACCAGTGCGGATTTTTTAGATAGTGGGCATAGTTGGGGGACGAAGGGTCAGGCACCTCCCACATTTCATCGGGATCGGCGATATGAGCAATCAGAGTCTTGTACCGCGCGCGGCGATGTCTCTGTATATCTTTGAGAACGCTGGGTTGTCCGAAAGAATATAGGTGCCATTAGGCGTTCTTACTTCCTTCCTGATATTTTTCCAGATCTTTACCGCGATTGCCCCGCGATCGAAGTCACGATTGATCTCGCTAATGGTGTTAGAAGAAAATCTGGGTTTGTTGTATTGGAACGGATTGAAAGTTGTGCAGAAAGAGACATAGTGGTCGGTTGCGTCGACAAAGTTCCAAGCTTTGTTTCTTTCACTCATCAAGTCTGTATCGTTCGGCGTTACTGTAACCATGATGTCAAGAATGTGCAGATTGAGTCTGTTGAAAAGAGCGAAGAACTCAGGAGCGTTCTGATAGGCATGCGCGTGGGCATCTATCGGTCCAAGCGCCGTGAACGCCGCAAGCTCCTGTTTTGAAAATAGGCCGTCGGTTGCCTTCGGCGTAGCTGAATCGATTAAGGAGCCTCTATTGGCGTGAAGTTTGTGGCATCCGTTCGCGCCAAGCATAAGCAGCAGGACAGCGACAGTCAATTTCATGTAGTGCTTAACCCAATGTGGAGCAGCTTCGGCGAAGGGACGATCTTAGCGGCTAAAACTAAAGATTGAAGTCGAAGTTGTTTTGTTGGCCGAACTGTCGGGCGGCAAGTCATGGTTCTGCCAAGAACTGTAAATTACTTTGGCGGGATGGAAGCCATATCTTTTGCCACCGTCGACCGCGTGACATGACAAGAGGAGACAAACTCCGCGTTTTCCTCAATTTATACCGATAGGGACACAAGAGAGAGTGCTTGGCAGGAAAAAAAAGAGAAAGCATTTCACTCCGACTTTAGGCTGATTCGAAATATTGACCTGTCCCTGTAGAGTTGCACCCGCTACCGATACCCCTTGAAAATCTCGCTCAAAGACGGCGAGTGCCGAGGCCAGTTCCGATAGACAACGGTCAGATCGAGATCTGACCGTGGAGTTGGTTACAACAGGAGAGCCAGATGATTCAATTTTATAAGAATGAGCAATCAACAATTCTAAGTAGATTTACAAGCTTGGGAAGAGAACTTGTTTGGTTTTATCTCTGCGCCTCCCTGGCAATGGTTGTTTCTGCCACTGCACATGCGCAAGCTATTTACGGGTCTGTCAACGGAACAATCGTTGACTCCAGCGGCGCTGTCATTCCCAATGCATCGATCACTTTGACGGATGCGGAAAAAGGAACAAGACAGGTCGTCCATAGCAACGAGTCTGGAAACTTTCTTGTCGAACATCTGATCCCCGATACTTACAGCGTTCGCATTCAGGCTCAAGGTTTTTCTACCTTTGAGATCAAAACGCTTCAGGTATCGGCAGATTCAACGCAAAAAGTCGATGCCACCCTCACTCTCGGGACCGCATCCCAGACGGTCGATGTCGATACGCAAGCTGCCCAACTTAAGACCGACCGTGCGGATGTATCCAATACGCTCAATGAGCAGTCGCTGCAGGATCTTCCAAATATCACGCGCAATACAACCTCGTTTGTTTTGCTGGCTCCGGGTACGACAGCGTCCACCTTCTCAAACTCCAACAGCGAGAATCCGCAAGCTTCTACTCCTGTGGCCGCGAACGGACAATCACCTTTTTCTGCCGGTTTTATTCTTGATGGAGCAGACAATAAAGACTCCTTCTTAGGGGTCGTTGTGATTAATCCTCCATTGGACTCCATTTCCGAATTGAAGTTCACGACCCAGAACTATGACGCCGAGTTTGGAGCCGCCGTCGCGGGTATCGTGGTTGCTCAGTCGAAGTCAGGAGGCAATCACTTCCATGGCGACGCATTCGAGTATCGGCATAGTGACGCTCAGCAGGCGAGGGATCCGTTCACCGAGTATCCAGGGGTGGGTGCCTCCGCAGGACAGCCCGATGTTCCGCATAGTCTTTTCAACCTCTTTGGCGGTTCAGTGAGCGGCCCGATCAAAAAAGACAAAATCTTCTTCTTTGGCGACTACCAGGGAATCCGGCAAAAGACAGGTGCTGCACTGATCGAAACAGTGCCGACGAATCTCGTTCACACCTCTTGCGCATCTGGGAATGGGTGCGACCTAAGTGAATATCTTCAGGGCGGACAGGGACAGATCTATAATCCGCGCACGGGAGATCAGACAGGTGGGACCGGAACAGGCCGTACGCCCTTTGCAGGCAATCTCATTCCGAATCCTTCTCTTTCACCACAAGGGCTGAAGATTCTTTCTCTATTGCCTCTACCTACGACCGGAGGTATTGCAAATAATTTTGTCGCCAGCGGTTTTGGAGTCTACAACACTAATCAGTACGACACGCGTGGTGACTACCAAGCTTCGGAAAAGCTTCATATCTTCGGTCACTATAGTTATTTCGGATCGGTCGTTTCGTCACCGGGAAGTTTTGGCGTGTTGGAAGGGGAAGGGTTTGGAAATCGAGGCTTTGCGGGTCAGTCGAATGGACGCAACCAGAGCCTCTCGGCAGGCGCTGACTATGCTGTTCGTCCCAATCTTCTGGCAGATCTGCGGTTCGCTTTTCTTCGTTACCGAATTTTCCAGGATAAATTCAACGGTAGTTCCGATAATTTCGAGTCGAATCTGGGGATTCCCGGGCTGAATAGTGGTGGGTTTGGAACTGGAGGCGTTTCGGCATTTTTTGTTACCGGCCTGTCAAATTTCGGCTCTGGCTCGACTCTTAATGCGTGCAACTGCCCGCTCAATGAACAGGAACAACAGTTTGAGGTTGTCAATAACTGGACGAAGATCATTGGAAACCACTCCGTCAAGTTTGGTGCAGATCTCCGATATGTAATGAATTTACGTATACCCAGCGATCAGAATCGCGCCGGAAGCTTCACGTTCGCTTCGACGCGTACAGCTTCTGGCAGTTCTGCGGTCCCTGGTGGCCTTGGATTGGCTACGTTGCTCATTGGAGATCCGACCAACTTTGAGCGGTTTGTCAGCTCCAGCAATAACGCCGCAGAACGCCAGAAAAGAACCTTCTTTTACGGAGAGGATAGCTGGCGAGTTACGACAAAGCTGACAGTTAACTATGGCGCCCGTTGGGAGATCTACTTTCCTGAAACGGTTAATGCCAAAGGAAACGGAGGTTTTCTCGACCTGAACACAATGAACATCCGTGTGGCCGGTTACGGAGGGTTCGGAACGAACTTCAATGTGAAGAACACCTTCAGTTATATTGCGCCGCGTCTTGGTCTGGCCTACCAGGCTACTGAGAAGACAGTAGTACGTGCCGGTTATGGCAGGACGTACGACCCAGGATTCTTCGGAGATATCTTCTCGGCTGTCGTTACCCAGACCCTTCCGGTACTGGCCAACCAGAATATCTTTGCTCCTGATCAATATAACTACACAGGCTTTACGCTGGCGCAGGGTCCGGCACCGTACGTGTTCGCGCCGATTCCTTCGAATGGATTGATTGCTCTTCCGACGGACATCAGCCCTGCGACTCGTCCTCTACAGATGAAAGTTCCAACAGTGGATGCGTGGAACCTGACAGTCCAGCAGCAACTTGCACCTACTTTGAGCTTTCAAATTGGCTACGTAGGAAACAAGGGAACCCACCAGATTGGCGATTCTACGTATGGCGGTTATAACGCCAATCAGGCTACGATCGAAGGCTTTCCGAATGTTCCATTCTGTAACCGGACGCCTTATTTTGCGAGGTTTGGCGACTGTCAATACATAGGCTATTTCGGAAATGCGGGCACCTCTCACTATAACTCGCTGCAGACAGTACTCGACAAGCGATTCAGGAAGGGACTGCAGTTTCAGGCGAGCTATGTCTGGTCAAGGGCGATGGCGAATGGAGACTATGGCGCCTATCTTCTCTACAATCCACGGGTGAGTTACGGTGCGTTCGACTATAACCGGAAACATAACTTCATTGCTTACAGCAACTACGATCTACCTTTCGGTCATGGAAGAACGTTTGGCAACGATGTTCCCGGCTGGGTGAATGGGATTATTGGTGGGATATCGGTGAATGGGACCCTTAACTGGGCAAGTGGTTTGCCGTTTACGCCCTCTTATAACGAGTGTGGATCGGATGAAGACGTAGGCGTATGTTTTCCTTCGAAATCAGGCGGCGGACCGAATAGTGCGGTTGGTCCGTTGAGCATTATCACTCACTCGCGAACGTTTTTGCCGGTAGTTGCGCCGCTTACTCAGAATGGACAGGTGGCGGGTCCTTATCAGAGACCCTTGGTGGCGCAGTTCGGAAACCTGGGTTTCAACTCGCTCTTTGGGCCACACTTCTTCAACTCTGACCTCGCTGTGATCAAGAGTTTTAATATTCATGAGGGTTTGACATTGCAGATGGAGGCGCAGGCGCAGAACGTATTCAACCATGTGAATCTGGCGAATCCAAGCACTCCTTGCGTGGATTGTACGGTTGCGTCAGGGGCGGGGCAGATTTTCGATATTCTGCCGGGTAGCAATATGCGTCAACTGCAGTTCAGCGGGCGGTTTGTGTTCTAGATCTGAAGAAGAGGGGCGAGGCTTGCGGGTCTCGCCTTTTTTTTGTTTTGTTTCGGGTTTAGATTTTCGTATTGTGGGCATTTTTTTTGAGGTGGTTCTACTGGTGTAGAAGTTGGTATTTTGCGGGGATATTTGAGAGAATTGGGTGTTACAACGTGGTTTTTTTGTGGTGGGATCGTGGTGTTTTGCATGGTAATCGTGGTGCTTTAGCATCACTCTTTTTGGTTTCGAAAATAGTGACACGGCTGGAAGGTTTATTTTTGGATGGGTGTGAGTATGAGCTGCAGGTGTTTCCTGAGTGTAGGCTGCTCAGGCCTTCGGTCACTTCTTGCTCTACCCCTTCTCCGATTTACCCTCCACTCATCTTCTAATCTCTTTGCCGCTCGTGGTTGGGGACGCCTTGTTTCATGAGACGACGATTTCACGGTTGATTGTTCTGGTGTTTGCAGAGCATCGTGGGCACGCCAGCTTCGACGTGTGAGCCAGTATGTACGAGTGGCGTAAACGACATGATGCTGCTTGAGGCTCGAGATGTAGGAGCCTCGCTTTGCTTGTTTGTTCGCTAGAAGGGATGCTCGTGAGCCGTAGAAAGCATGATGCGGGTTGACAGTTAGTTGCCTGCCATCGAGGTAGCTCCTCTGCGAGCTACCTGATGGCAAGCTTATTTATTGTGCGACTAGTTTTATGGGGCTGATTTCGATCCAGGGATCGTCCTGGGTTTCTGTATGGTTGGCGGGGTCTACTTTTTGACGGTGCGATAGCTGGAGACGCTCTACGTTGGCTAGTCGAACCTTGTCTTCCGGGGTGCCGCGTCCTTCGGCGGGATCGCACCAGTAGAGCCACCACATGCCCGGGTAACCATGGGGAAGCTTGACGCTACGGCTGACAGTCAACTGATCCAATGGAATGTTGAACTGCTGCCACTCTGTTGTCAGGTCGAGATTGGTAGTCCATCCGGTTCCATCGATCTCTACAAGGGTGAGCCACGCCTGCTTGTGGTTGGCGCTGGCGCGAGCGCGGAAGGAGAGGACCTTGCCGGCGGAGTCGGAGTAATGGCGATCGACGATGCGGTCGTTGATGATCGCCGAGAGGCTGTAGTCCTCGAAGGCAGGATCCGACTTGAGCGGGAGACGCAGCTTGAGGCTGTCGTCTCCATTGGAGGAAGCGATCGTCATCTGCGGCTCGCGGACAGAGTCGCTGACTCGCGTGAAGGACATTCGCTGGCGATCGGTTGCGGGATCGAAGAGGGTCAGCGCGTCATGAGATTGAACGACTTCATCCTTGACGAAGCCGCCGTCAGCGGGGAAGCGGGTGGTTGCGCCGTCTAATGAGGCTTCGACTGCAAACTCGATAGAGCCGGGAGTGAGAGTTGATGCAGGTACGGTCGCAGAGTAGTCATATCCTCCTGAAGAACTCATGGGATATGAAGAGATTTGTTGCGTGCCTGATTGGCGGATCTTTAGGGTGATGTTCGATGCGGAGGATGGTGCGACGAACTGGGCGGTGATGCGAGTGTCTTGACCGCTTAGATACTGGCTCTGCGTTTTGAGCAGGATCTGCGGGGGCAGAGAAGGGGCTTCGGGGCAGACATACTCTCGGAAGCCTATGTCTCCGAGCTTTTCGGGGAGTGCGGCGAGATTTACGTTCTTCGATCGGCTGAGGAGGTAGACGCCGGGACGGATGGTGAAGCTCTTGTCGTGCGCCTCGGTCTTGTAGGTGTTTCCTTCGTTGAGGGCTTGTATGGTGAAGCTCTTTCCGAGACCGGGAAGAGAGACTGCTATGGGCCAAGGGCGATTGACGAGGCGCCATTTGATCTGGTCGATGGCTGGATGGACGAAGGGATCGCTGACCATTACCGAGTCGGGATAGATCTCGAGCCGCCACTCGTCTGCGGAGATTTTGTCGAGAAAGTAGATGCCCTGGCCGGGATAGGTGACGGTGGAGGAGGAGCCATGGCCGACGATTTGCTTGAGCGCGGCTGGTTTGACTGGTGTGCTGCGAGTCGTGTTCGAGTACATGAACTTGTCGTCAGCGTTCATCTCACTTAGGTCTTCCTCATAGCTGACGCGGAATGGGCCGAAGTTTTTATTTGCCGGGTAATTACCGTAGCTGGTGCCTCGCGGCGTGCGCTCAAGAACCTGTGCCGCGATGATGGCGCTGACGGCTTTGCCGGGGGTGTAGATCATGTTGAGGTTGTGAGTTGCCCAACCTACGTTTGTGGCTCCTGCGATGACGGCGTCGTAGGTAAACATGGTCATGGACTGGACGCCAACCTCGCGGTAAGCACGGGCCATCGCGGGGTACATGTATGGCTCTACGAGGCTGGCGGTGTCGAACTCGTAGACAATACGGGGCATTTTGCTGATGATGGGATTTTTTAGCGGGTTGTAGTGATCGACGGTCCTGAGATAGTTGCCCGGCATGTTGACGCCGTAGAGGAGGCTGGTTGGATACCAGGCTGCGGTTACACCCTGAACGTGCGACGCAGCGATGGCAGGCGCGATGGCCTCGTCCTGCATGAGGTTGAAGAAAAGAAGTTTTTTGCAGCCAGTGGAAAGAACGGCATCCGCGAGGGCGTTGATGTAGGCGACTGAGCCCTTGAAGTCTTCGGCATGATCGATGGGCTCGTTGATGAGTTCGACGAAGAGGATAGAAGGCTCGTCCTTGAGCGCGACGTGGGTGTAGGGATTGATGTGGTTCATCGTCTGCTGGAGGAAGTTGACTTGCGCGGCGATGGCTTTGGGATTGGTTCCCAGCTCATCTTTTTTGTAGAAGTGCTCGAAGCCGCGAAGCTTGTCTGTCTGTTCTTTCGGAATGGACGGCCTGTAGGTGTGCATGGGAGTGAGGAGGAAGTAGATTCCTCTCTCTCGTCCTTTTGCGATGAGGTAGTCCATGAGATCGACGTGATCGTTCTGGATGAGATTGCCTTGTTCGTCACTGCTCTCCCAGTCTCCCCAGGTGGCGAGCCGGATGATGTGCCAGCCCATGCGAGCGAAGTGGGCAAGATCCTGGTCGATGGCTTTGTGGCGGTCTTCGGTGTCTTTGGCGTAGAAGCCGACGGTCATGTAGTCGTGGGCGGACATGGGGGAGTAGTTGGTGCCAAGCAGCCTGACTTCGGAGTTGTCGTCAGTCCAGCGGACGACACCCTGATCGTCGAGCCGCACGGACCGTATGTGGTCTGCCTGTGCGAGGCAGATCCCTGAAGTTGCGGCAAGAGCAAGGAGGAGGAGAGGCTTAGACGGCAGATTCCAGTTACGGGCAGCGGAAAGGAAGCGACGCATTGTGTTTTCTCGTGAAGGTTCTGGTTTGTGGAAGAGGGGTTGCAAATGAGACCGACACATTGTTGTGAAGATTTTCCAAGCTTAGAAAACTGCAAGCGAATGGTAGGATTCGATGGGTTCAGGTGTCATCCTCCTAAAGTCGAACGGTGTCTTTTCTGTGACGGGCTCGAAATTGAAGAGGAGAGAGTTTGCGAAAGAGGTGCGCTCCGACTTTCGTCGGATTCGCGACGCGGGGCGGAGGGCATAAGGTGATCGTCGCTAAGACTGAGGGGATGCGAGGGTTATGAGTTTGTATACGAGGCGGTGGTTTGTTGCGTGCGGAGGAGCGGCGGCGATGGCAGCGCGGCCGATGCTGTCGTTGTCGGCGAGTGTGCCGATTGGTCTGCAGCTCTACACTGTGGGCGATGAGTTACAAAAGGATGTAACGGGAACGCTGAAGAAACTACGCGCGATTGGATATGCGAGGGTGGAGTCGTCGGGATTTGCGGGATTGGGAGCCAGGGAGTTTCGGGTTCGTCTGGACCAGGTTGGACTGACCTGTCTGAGCGCACATATGCCTTTGGGCGACGGCGACTTGGGGCACTTGTTCGACGATGCCCACGCGGTTGGCGCGCATTATGTGGTGAGTTCTGCGCAACTACCGAAGAGACAGGAGGGGCAGGAGGCGACGGTTGAGGACTACGCGATGCTGGCGGAGCGACTGAACGAGATTGGGAGACAGGCGAAAAAGGCGGGATTGCAATATGCGTATCACAATCACAACTTCGAGTTTAAGAAGCTGCAAGGCGGTCAATCCGGTTATGACATTTTGCTGACGAAGACTGATCCGGAGGCGGTTGCCTTCGAGCTGGACTGCGGGTGGGCGGTGTCGGCAGGCGTAAATCCGGCTGATTATTTTGTGCGAAATCCTGGACGCTTTCGGATGCTGCATGTGAAGGATTTTGTGGCGACGCCTGCGCCGATTTATTCGCTCGCCAAGGATCAGAGACCGCAGGGTACGGAGCTGGGCCGAGGACATATCGATTACAAGCCGATTCTTGCGGCAGCGGCGAAGGCGGGAATCAAGGACTACTACATTGAGCAGGAGCCGCCGTTTATTTCGATGACGGCGATGGAAGCAGTTGGAGTGGATTATCGTTATCTGCGTGCGATCTAGATCGCGCTGCCGTTTGGGAGAGAGATGAACCGTCGAGCGTTTGCTCAAATGATGACCGCTGCGTTGGCGAAACCTGGGTGGCTTCACGCCAGAGGGACTACGGCGAAGGGTGTGCGGTTTTCCTTTATGCTGTGGGCGCTGGAGATTCAGGCCCCTTTCGACCGCTGCGTGGAGATTGTTGCTGAGGCGGGTTACCAGGGGATTGAGCTGACGGGAGAGTTTCAAAAGTGGTCGCCGGAGGAGCGGCGGCGGGTGATGGCGAGACTGCGTTCGCTGGGGCTGGTGGTGGATTCGATGAGTGGGGTTCGAGCCGGGTTCGCGGTGGCGGAGGAGACGGGGGCTTTTCGCGAGCAGTTCGTCGAACATCTGCGTTATGCGAAGGAGCTGGAGTGCCCCCAGGTGATTCTGCTGTCCGGCAAACGTGTTGCGGGAGCAGCGGGGCAGCGTGAGACAGCGGTTGAGAATCTGAAGCGTGCGGCGGAGATTGCGGCGAAAGAAGGCGTTGAGATCGTGATCGAGCCGATCGACTTGATTGAGAATCCACCGATCTACCTGGCGAGCGTGCGCGATGGGTTCGAGATTGCGCGCGCGGTGAATATGCCACAGGTGAAGGTGCTTTATGACTTCTACCATGAGCAGAGGAGCTTCGGAAACCTGATCGAGAAGCTCGAGAAAAATGTGGACATGGTGGGGCTGGTTCATATAGCGGACGTTCCGGGAAGACATGAGGCGGGGACCGGAGAGATCGACTATACGACGATCTATCGTAAGCTGGCGGAGCTGAAGTACAACCGCTGGATCGCGATGGAGTACTACCCTACGGAAGATCCGGTGGCTTCGCTGAAGAAGACGAAGGCGGAGGCGCAGAGGGCGCTTGGGACGGTTTAGGGGCGTTTGTTCCTGTTGGCCGGTAAGGCGTTATAGAATCGAGCGTCGTCTACGACGGCCGAAACGAATCGCTTGCCAGTTCAGAGAGACAGGATCGCGGGAGTGCGGGCTTCCATGTTAGGGCTGTTGCTCCTGCTGATGATGACTCATGGGATGTTTGGCGTGAGTCCCGCGCAGCCGCAGTACACGCGGACCGTGTGGAGGGTGCAGGATGGTCTGCCCGAGGACACCGTTCAGGCACTTGCTGAGACGAAAGATGGGTATTTGTGGGTGGGAACGACGGGTGGCCTGACGCGCTTCGACGGGACTAGGTCTTCGATGTACGAAGCGTCGTCGTCCATGCCAGCGTTAGGGGTGAATAGCATCTTCTGCCTGGAGCCCTCGGGCGACGGCGGTTTGTGGATCGGGGCCGAGGGCGGAGGGCTGCTGCATCTGCTGAACGGGCAGGTGAGGAGCTATGGGGTGGCGAGCGGTCTGACGGACGGCTTTGTGAGGGCTGTGCTTGAGGATCGGCAAGGGACAGTGTGGGTAGGCACGGATAACGGGCTCTTCAAGGTTAAGGGGAACAGGGTGGAGCGCGTGGAGATGGCGGCGGGAATGGGACCGCTGGCGGTTCACGCGATCTCTGAAGACAGAGAGGGCAGGATCTGGGTGGGAGGCTCGCGGCTTCTCACTATCGAAGACGGGAAGCTTCATTTTTATGATTTGCCGGGAAGTTATAGCAGCAACCGGGTCAAGACGGTTCTGCAGACGACGGATGGAGCGCTGTGGGTGGGGACGGTCAATGGCCTGGAACGGCTGGAGGGTGAAAAGTTCAAACGCGTGCCGGAGGTTGAAGGCACTGTGCGTACCCTGAAGCAGGCAGCCGATGGGACGTTGTGGATCGGCACGATCGGAAATGGTCTGTGGACTTATAAACAGGGGGTGTTTTCGCACCTTACGGGACTGTTGCCGAGCAATACAGTCCTAAAGATCTTTGAGGATGCCGATCACCAGATATGGCTGGGCCTGCAGGCAGGACTGGTTCGGCTCAACCAGACGTCCGTACATGTCGTACCGTTGCCGGGCGGCGCGGATGCGGATTTTGCGACGATCTCGGGGAACGGTGACGGAAGTCTTTGGGCAGTGAGCTCTGGAGTTTATAAGATCAGTGACGGCGTGGCCCGGCCTTATCAGTTCAAGGAGCTGCCGGGGGTGATGGTGCGGAATGTGTTTCGCGACCATGAAGGAGATCTGTGGGTCGGCACCGATGGTAGCGGCGCTTTTCACATCACGAAGCATGGGACCGTGCACTACTCGGCGCCGCGCGAGCTTACAAACAATTTTGTGAGGGGGTTTCTCGAGACTCGCCGGGGAGAGGTGTGGATCGGTACCGACGAGGGTCTAAGTCATGTGACACCGCAGGGAATGCGCAAGCTGACGATGAAGGATGGTCTGGTTCACTTCAGTATTCGCAGCCTGTTCGAAGACCATACGGGGGATGTCTGGATCGGCACGGAGCAGGGGCTCAGTCACTGGCATGAGGGCCGGTTCGTCAAGGATGTGGCGACGGAGACGTTGCGGCAGGAGAAGGTGTGGTCGATCTACGAGGATCTGACTCATACGATCTGGTATGGGACGCGAGACCATGGGCTCTTTCGGTACCAGGATGGACAGATTGCGCACTTCAGCACTGCGCAGGGCCTGGTGAGCAACAGCATCTATCAAATACTGGAAGATCCTCACCGGAGATTCTGGCTAAGTGGCCCGAACACGATCTCATCAATGGATGAACGGCAGCTGCACAAGGTTCCGATATCTGCGGATCATCTGAGCGTGTCGCTGTACACGATGCCGTACGGTGCGGAGGATGCACAGATGTACGGCGGACGTCAGCCCTCAGGGTACCTGGCTCCGGATGGGAGCGTCTGGTTTCCGAGCAGTAAGGGGCCAACGCATATCGTGCTGGATAGTCCTTCTGCTCCGTCGCTGCCGCGCATCACGCTGCAAAGTGTAACGCTGGATGGGAGGAGCCTTCCTTTTGCGGGCACGGTTGAGTTGCCCGCAAGAATGACTCGCCTGGAGTTCGGTTATGCGCCTCTTTCGTTACAGCCGCAGGGCGGAATCCGTTACCAATACAGACTGAAGGGGTTTGATAAAGGCTGGGTGTATGCGGGTACCAATCTGACCGCCTCGTATACAAACCTCCCTGCGGGCTACTATCGCTTCGAGGTGGAGGCGTTTGACGTAGGCGATCCTGCAAGGGTGATGGAGGCTCACGTGGAGGTGCATCGCGAGCCATTTCTGTGGCAGACCTGGTGGTTCCTCGTGCTGAGCGTGGCAGTCCTGCTGCTATTGACGTGGGTCATCTACCGGCTTCGGATGCACCAGGTAAGGCTACGATTCAAAGCGGTTCTGGAAGAGCGCGGGCGACTGGCACGGGAGATGCATGACACTGTGATTCAGGGATGCACCAGCGTATCGGCGTTGCTTGAGGCAGTTGCGAGCCGACGACAAGAGCCGAACCCGGTAGTCGAGGACTTGCTGTCCCACGCAAGGACACAGGTTCGCGCGACTATCGATGAGGCCCGCTATGCGGTGTGGAATTTGAGGCACGATGATGGCGAGGCGATTGATCTGCCGACTTCGATCGAGGCAATCTCAAAGCAGACTACCAAAGAGTTTGAAGTTGAGGTGGATTGTAAGGTAGAGGGCGAAGTCTACTCTGTACCGGGATCGATCTCGAGGGAACTTTTGATGGTTGTAAGGGAGGCTGTGTATGACGCGGCTCTGCATGGACAACCGAACAAGATATCGATTACGACTTGCTATGATGCGAAACGTCTGAGCATCCTTGTGGTCGATGACGGTGTCGGGTTTCAGACCGGAGTTGTGCCTGCCGAGGGACACTATGGGATCATCGGCATGTATGAACGCATGAAACGCGTCTCGGGAGAATTTGAGCTGACGAGCGAGCCCGGAAAGGGAACGCGTGCAGAGCTGTCTATCGCACGACCGGCGCTTGTGTTGAAGAAGGCCGAGGCATGGCGATGAGACGCAGCAGTTTTCAGCTCGCGTTGATTGTGATGTCCGCAGAAGTCAGCGAAGGGCTAGAGGCGAAGAGGGTTATCGCGCCGGCAGTACCACTGGACTGAAGGAGAACGAGCGCGAGACCGCTGAAGGCGCGCCGACTCGTGGCCTTATATGGTTCGTGGCTGTCCGGTTGACCGTTGTCAACACCGAGAATTCGACCCGCTCCCTTTACGGAGAAGGTGATCTCGTCGTTGGCTGTAGGTACGACCTGTCCCTGTTCGTCGACGATCGAAACCGTGATGTGAGAGAGATCCTCGGGCGAGGTGCGAATGCGATTGTGGTCGGCTGTAAGCAAAATTTTAGCCGGAACACCTGTAGTCTTTCTTTCAAAGGTAAGGATGACTTTGCCATCCTTGACGCCCCTGGCAGAGAGCACTCCCGCGGCGTAGGGGACGTCCCAGGTGATATGGAGATCTGCAGTTGTTTGAAGGGCTTTTGCGCGAGGTGGGTAGTTACCATAGGTCCCCACCATTCCTGGCCGTGGGAAGGCATAGCCTTTAACGCCAAGACTTTTTCCATTGAGGAAGAGCTCCACGGTGTCACAGTTGGTGTAGCAGGTGACGGGAATTGTCCTGCCTTCCTGACCTGCCCAGTTCCAGTGCGGCGAGAGGTGAAGAACTGGTTCTCTCGTCCAGAGACTTTGATAGAAGTAAAAGATGTCTTTTTTAAAACCGCAGGTATCTAGCGGGCCCGTTGCCGCGAGTTTATTTGGCCAACGTGCTTCTCCGAGATAGTCGATGCCCACCCATATGAAGTCTCCGGATACGTAATCATAGGTCTGAATGAATTTCTGCAGTTGCTCTACCTCGATGGCGTTGTTGGAGGTTCGCTCGAAGAAGAGATCGTCCGACTGATCGACTGCGTAGACTCCGCGCGCACCGTAGGGAGCGGTCGTTTCGGTGCCAACAAATCGGCGTTGCGGGTAGTCGTGACGATCGATACTATAGGCCTTTTCGCGGCGGTCACGCCATCTATCCACGTAGTTGTAACCGACTACGTCGAGCTTGTCGAGGAATGCCGGGAGCGCAGCTTTAGGCTCTGCGGCAATCTGATCGCACGCGACGGTGATAAGTCGCGTCGGATCGTTTTTGCGAATGATGTCCATAAGAGTCTGCAAAGTCGCGGGTCCCTGTGGGTCGCTCTGATCCGGCACTTCGTTGCCTGCGCTCCAAATGACGATGGAAGGATGGTTTCTGTCGCGTTCGATCATTGCTGTCATATCGCGCTCGGACCATTCATCGAAGTATTTGTGATAACCAAATTCGGGAGTCTGCAGTTTTGGTTGTCTCCACTCATCGAAGGCTTCGGCCATGACTAGGAAGCCCTTGCGGTCGAGCATATCTAACAGCTCCGGCGCAGGGGGATTGTGGCTTAGCCGGATCGCGTTGCAGCCCATCTCCTGAAGTAACTGCAGGCGGCGTTCCCAGATGCGTTCGGGAACCGCAGTGCCAACTGAGCCTCCGTCGCCGTGGATGCAGACGCCTTTCATCTTAATGTGTTCGCCGTTGAGGAGAAAGCCGCGGTCGACGTCGAATTGGACAGAGCGTATGCCGAAGGTAGTTGTCTGCTGATCGATTTGCGTGTCGCCAGTGCGGATGGTGCAGCGAGCCTGGTAGAGATGCGGCGTTGCTGGCGACCAAAGCGAGGGAGCAGCAATGGTGAGCTGCTGGTCCACTAGCGCATCGGCTCCCTTCGAAAGCGAATGTGACGTTGTCGCGTGCTGGATGACGTTGCCAGATGGGTCGAGGATCTCGGTGGTCAGGCTGAGATCTGTGTCTTGCGTACCGAGGTTGGAGAGATGCGCCGAAACCATGATCGTGGCAGTCTGCGCATTGACAGAAGGCGTGCGCACCCAAATGCCCCACTGAGCGATGTGAACTGGATCCGTGATACGGAGCCACGTGTGGCGATAGATTCCGGAGCCCGAGTACCAGCGACAGTTAGGCTGAAGCGAGTTATCGACGCGAAGAGCAATGTGGTTGAGGCGGCCCAAGGGAGCCAGATGCGGCGTTAGGTCATAGGAGAAGCCGATGAAGCCGTAAGGCCGCATCCCCAGGAAGGTTCCGTTGATCCAGACCTCGCTGCGCTGATAGACACCATCGAACTCAAGCACGATTCGCTTTTGCCTGGCAGACGGAGGCAAAACGAAACTCTTGCGATACCATCCGATTCCAGTGGGTAGATAGGCGCCGTTTCCTTTTGCAGGAGCGTGTTCATCGAAGGAGCCTTCAATGCTCCAGTCATGAGGCAGATCTAGCGTGCGCCATGTGGCGTCGGCGAATGTAACTTTGTCTGCATCCGGAGCATCGCCCTGGAAGAAGCGCCATTGTTGATCGAAGTTCGATCTTCTGGTGGCGATGGACTGAGTTTTCCGGGGAGATGAGGTGGTGGCTGCAGTGACGGGTGTGGCGACTCCTAGGGCGGAGGCTGCTGCAACCAAGGCTGTATCGCTCAGAAAATCTCTGCGTGTGAGGCGGGAAGACATAGTAGGGCAGCCTTTCGGGTCTTTTGACCATGGAGGTAAAGCGTAGCGTGTGGCTACCGGATGCGAATCCGACGAAAGTCGGATTCGCGCGATGTGATGCTGAGCGTAGGCTTGTCGCGCACTTAGAGAGGCAGAGGTGATCGTGGATGAAGAGCCGGCGATTTTTGATAACCGCCGCGGCTGCTATTGCATTGGCAGGTGGCAGTCTGATTATAGGGCAGCTCGTGAGTGCGCAAAGCGAGTCATTGATGAAGCCGTTCAGCATGGATCATAGACGAGGTGCGTTGGCGCGGTCGCCGGTGGATGTCTCGTTCCTGCTCGATGCGCCAGCCGGTAAGCATGGCTTCATTCAGATGAAGGATGGTCACCTGGCGACGGGTGATGGCAGACGGATCAGATTCTGGGGAGTGAACATCACCGACTGGAGCAAAGGATCGCAGCAGATTCCTTCGAAAGAGGACTCGGTCTTTCTGGCTTCAACGCTCGCTCGGTTTGGAGTGAACAGTGTTCGGTTCCAGTTTCTCGATCTCGACGTTCCACGTGGATTGCTTAAGAAACAACGAACCGACGTGGAGATCTTCGATGCGGATGCGCTGGACCGCGAGGACTATTTTATTGCGGAGCTGGAGAGGCGAGGGATCTATATCGACTTCAACCTCCTAGTGGGCAGACGGTTCCTTGCCGAGGAAGGCGTCAAGGATGTTGATCTCCTGCATCAGGGATCGAAGGGAACTTCGCTCTACGATACGAAGATGATCGAGCTACAGAAGGAGTATGCGAAGCAGCTTTTGACACATCGAAACCCTTACACAAAACTCACTTACGTTGAAGACCCGGCGGTGGCGATTGTTGAGATCAATAATGAGAATGCGATTAGTACCGGGTTTCGCGCGCCATCGGAGTTTTACCGTGATGAGTTGAGGGGGCTGTACAACGAGTGGCTTGCTAAGCATCGCAGCGTAGCGGAACGAGAGCGGTTGCGCCAGGTGTGCGAGGTCGCAGGAGAGGCAGCTGTGCCCTTGATGGAGCGCAAGACACAGGTCGCGCAGGCGCCGACTGAGAGGTTTTATGCGGAGGCCGAGTTCTACAACGATCTACAGCGGGATTATTTTCTCGAGATGAAAAAGTATCTTCGAGAGAGGCTGAAGTCGCGATCGTTGATTATTGCGACTGCAGATCATAGTCACGCAAACAGCGGTTACCCGATTCTGCGGGCGACAACCGGCATGGATATTATCGACGGTCATACTTACTGGCAACATCCTGAGTCTTACGTCAGGAAGCTACCGATGGTAAACGATCCTGAGAACTCCACTGTGGTTGAGCTTTCCCGGTCGGCGCTTGCCGGCAAGCCTTACACGGTAAGTGAGGTCAACAATCCTTTTCCGAATGATTATGCGGGGGAGGGGATTCCAATTCTTGCGGCGTATGCGGGTTTGCAGGATTGGGATGCAATCTACTGGTATACGTTTGAGCCGAAGAGCGATCCGGTATGGAAGCCTTATGTCGGGGATGCGTTTGATATCTCTCTTGACCCACTGAAGATGCCGGAGCTGGCTGCGGGAGCACTTGAGTTCCTACGGGGCGATGTGGCAAAGGCTCGTACGACCAGTGAGCGGTCGTATTCGGAGCAGGAGGTCTTTGACAGTATGTTGATTCCGACCACGGAGAGGCCGTATTACACCGATGGATTTCCGTTGACTCTTCCGCTGGAGCATGAGGTGCGGATCTCTTCGCTCAGTGGGCCGCCGACAGGTACGTTCGTAAAATCTATCGCGAGCAACACGATCGTCTCAGACACCCATGAGCTCAAGTGGTCACTGGACGAGGGGCACACGAACGGTTTGGTGACAGTAAACACTCCGAACAACCAGGCTTTGATCGGTTTTGTGAAAGAGCATGGAGCCATCTCGTTGCAGAATATGAGTGCGGAGACGAACAATCATTTTTGCACGATATGGTTGAGTTCGATGGATGCATTGCCAATTGCGAAGAGTGCAAGGCTGCTGCTGGTTGCGGGCGGGCGTGCGGAAAATACAGGGCAGCGATGGAATACCGCTAGAACGGGTGTGATCTCTCTGGGAGAGTCGCCAACACTGGTTGAGCCAGTGACGGGCTTGCTCACCCTGAAAGGACTTGAAGGCGCCCGGAGCGTGAAGATTCAAGCGATCGATGGGGCTGGCCAGTCGCTGGGCGCTCCGGTGGAAGTACGCAAAGAGCAGGGCACATGGAAGGTTCCGTTAGGTACTATCACCACAACCTGGTATGAGATTACGGTGGAGCGATGATGAGGATGAAGAGGTTCTTTCGAGTAGGAGGAATGGCGTTAGGGCTGATTGCGATGACCGCCCTGGGGCAGAGTGCGAACGGACATCTGACAGTACAACTATGGGCAAACAGCGCGCCGGACTCGCAGGGCTCGACGCCTGAGACGATGCGCGTGGCCCCGGAAGGTGATCACGTCATCACACATGTGGATCAACCGTCGATCACGGTTTATTTGCCTGGTGCGGATAAGGCGACTGGTGCGGGGGTGGTTGTGATTCCCGGCGGAGGGCATAGCGAGTTGTGGATCGATCATGAGGGGTATGCGGTTGCGGAGTATCTCAGTAGCCATGGCGTCGCCGCGTTTGTGCTGAAGTACCGACTGGCTCGGGAGAAGGGTTCGACTTATACGGTCGAGGGAACTGAACTCGGAGACGTTCAGCGGGCGATTCGCACGGTGCGAAGCAGGAGCGAGGAATGGGGTGTGGATAAGGCTCGTATTGGGGTAATCGGTTTCTCAGCGGGAGGAGAATTGGCGGCCCTGGCCAGTACCCGCTCCGACTCTGGAAAGCAGGACGCAGCGGATGCAGTGGATCACGTGAGTTCGCGACCCGATTTTCAGGCGTTGATCTATCCGGGATTGCCACATGACAGCCGACTAACGGCTGACACCCCGAAGGCGTTCCTTGCATGCGGAGCGATGGACCAGGCCAGGATTTCGCAGGGGCTGGCGGAGTATTACCTCGCCCTGGCGCGACTGAAGGTGCCAACGGAGCTGCATATATATGCCGGTACAGGCCATGGCTTCGGTATACGTAGCAACAATCCAAAGCCGGTGGCGGATTGGCCGGAGTTATTTCTTGATTGGATGGCGACAGAGAAGTTGTTGAGGCACACGTAACGGGCGGGAAGACGACAAGTCGACGTCGGGCGAGAGAGTATCGCTTTGTATTCTGCAGGCGTAAAATTTTCAACGACTGGAGTACACGGATGTCAGAGATGCGAAAGATTCGAGTGCTTATTGTCGACGACCATCCTCTGATGCGGGTTGGGGTCGCTGCGATTATCGATGGGCAGGCCACGATGATGACGGTTGCTCAGGCAAGCACGGGCGAAGAGGCAGTTGAACTTTATGAGCAGCATCGACCTGACGTTACTCTGATGGATCTTCGCCTGCCGCAGATGAGCGGTGTGGAGGCGATACGCACCATCCGGCAGCGGCATCCGCAGGCGCGGTTCGTTGTGCTAACGACCTACGAGGGCGACGAGGATATTCATCAGGCGCTTGAAGCGGGGACGCAGGGGTACATCATCAAAGGCATGCCGTACGATTTGCTGCTGCAGGCGCTCGAACGCGTGCATGCAGGCGGACGATTTCTGCCGCCTCCGATCAAGCGGGCCCTCGCCTCACGCATGCCGGACTCCGATCTGAGCCATCGCGAACGGCAGGTTCTCGAGCTGCTGGTAGCAGGCAAGAGCAACAAGGGAATTGGAGAGCTTCTAGGTATTACCGAGGCGACTGTAAAGAGCCATGTCAGCACGATCCTGATGAGATTGAACGCGGAGGACCGGACGCAGGCTGTGGTGTCGGCGTTGCAGCGTGGGCTGGTTCATTTTTAAAACGATCTCTACGACGTCGGCTCACAGAGTACAGCCTGGTGGAAGGCCGTCCAGTTCTCATGCAGGTGCTCCGCGGATTTTGTGCCTGTGAGCACGACCCCGTCGAAGGTTGCGCGGTTGAGGAAGTTGAATGCGGCGTGCTTGGTGATGGGCTGTTCGGCGTATAGGAGGCTGCCCATGGCAAAGGGGCGGTTCGTAACGACCAGAATGCCTGCGTCGGTGGCTTGTCTGACAACTTCATGGAACTGAAGCGACGAGGGATTCAGTGGCAGTTGCAGGACGGAGAGGTTCTGCAGATCGAGGGCGATCGCTGTGGATTCGAGATCGCTGACACTGGCACCCAGGTTACGAATTCCAAGCGACTCCGCATGCCGGAAGACACGGTGCAGATCGGAGCTGCGAAGGGCGGCGGCGGTTGTCTTGTGCAATTGAAGGATGTCGATCTTCCCGAGGCGCTCGAGGCTGTCGTCGAGGCTGCGGAAGAGGGCGTCGTAGCGGTGATCCACGAACGGCTGCTGGCGGGCTGCATCCCAGTGCTCCCCGAATTTGGTGGCGATGGTGAGAGAGGCTCGTTGAATCGGCGTGAGACTGCGGAGGAAGCCGGAGAAGCGCTGCTCGCTGACGCCGTAGGAGGGAGCTGTGTCGAAGTAACGAATGCCCAAAGAGAATGCGGTTTCAAGAAGCTGTCGGACGCTGGCTTCATCAGGAACTGAGTCGTTGGCATGGCCCCACGGTTTTCCGATGCCGATAAGACCGAGGCCAAGGGTGAGACGGCGGCCAACGGAGGGAAAGAGTGAGTTCGGGAGTGACCAACGTTGCGGGGATTGGGTGGTTGCAGCACGCAGATCAGTCATGGGTTGTCGGTAGCGTGAGTTTATATTGCGGGATGAGCTGAACGGAGCGTAGTTGCTCAGTCTGACCGGTGGCCGGGATTGTCTTGCGAATGCGGTCTTCGAGGAAGATGGGGCTGTCTCCTCGAAGTGGGAGTATCTGAAGGAGCAGATCGCCGGTCTGATTTCGATTCACAAACCGTTTCAAGCCGATCTTCCAGGGGTCTCCGTTGAAGAAGTTGTCGACGAGCAGATGGTGGTCGTTACTCAAACGAGCGATGTCACCAGTGTAATCGACACGCAAATAAAGATTGCCGAGATTGCTGAGCGAGGCGTTGGAGAGTGAGAGTTTCCATGCTGCGGCAGTCGCGGCGAAGGTGTCTTCAGCTGGGGCTTGTGGGACTCCTTGTGGCCGCCACGATGGTGGAGGGCCGATCTTTACCGGGGCCGCCGTTCCAGCCTGCTTGATCGGGGTGAGTGCCAGAGTTGGGTGAGCAACCGGTAGATGGGCAGATACGGTAGTCGTGCCGTTGGATTGTTGCTGAACTCTGGTTCTGCTGGCGGGAAAGGGCCACGCGTGACTGGCGGGGATCACAGTGAATTGGAAGGCGGGGTCTTCGTCGGACTGAAGCGTGACCTGCGAGTCACTGGCGAAGAACTGTTGTTGGGTTATGAGGAGATGTTCTTCGCCTTTGAGGCGTACCTTCCAGGCGTCCTCCGCGTGTTGCTGAGAGAGGATGAGGATTTGAGCGGGGGATCTGCCCTCGAACCTCAGGGAGAGTGTGGTGTCGAGGGCAGGGGGCAGATCTGTGGCCGTGATGATGCCATTAGCTCGCAGGATGCGACCGTGGGTTCCGTAAATGGTCATGCCAGGTTGGTCTACGAAGGAGAGTTCGCAGCGGATGCCTGAGAGACAAAAGAAGACAAACGTAGAGCCTGTGGGGTTGGCGAGTCGTGTGAAAAGTTGGGCCGTGCTGTAGCGCAGATGAGCGTTGCCCAATTGAAGATTGAAGGGCCAGACGAAGTACAAGCCGGTGGGAAGATCCACGGGCTGGTCGGGAAGAAGCAGCGTGCTGTTCGGGAGAGAGATCTTCAGTTGAAAGGAAGGACGTGAGGGCATGACGGCGCCGCGAACGTAATTGTTGACGAAGACGAAGCCGCGTTCTCCGCTGGAACGTACGGACAAGCGTGGCACGGACAGATCGGCAGGTGTCTTCGGGAGTTTGGAGGGTGGATGCGGAATCATGGGAGCGAGTTGATCGCCGAAGTCGTTGAGGAAATAATTCACGAGTTTAAGTTTGCGAAGGGACTCGCGTTCCTCGCCGAATTCACCGAGGGGAGCTTGAAAGTCGTAGGATTTGATGGGGACATCGGTGGGGTAGCCGGTTGCCTGCGACTCCTGAAGGGTAGAAAATTCGCCGTCGGGATTTTCGCCACCTTGAAACATGTAGGTGCCGTAGAGATCGACACCGGAGCCAAGCATGACAGGAAACATGGCGGCTACGTCATTGGCCGAGATGACGGGACGTCGATGGTACGTGTCTTCGATTCCTGCCCCCATCTCGGCGGTGATGAAGGGAGTGTCGGTTGAGGTGGTGTGGGCTGTTGCGCTACCGCCGATCATGCCCATGTTGCCTGCAACGCGACTGCCAAAACGGAAAGTATAGACTTCGCTGGCGGGGAGAGTTCCGGGCGACGCGTCCCAAGGCGCATCGGGATATCCGCCGAAAACAGGCAGGACCGCGCCGGAGGGGATGGTCGCGTTATCCCAGCCAGTCACGCTGTAGAGTGGCACATCGAGTCCGCTGGCGATAGCGAGTTGTTTGAGCTTGAGTATGTGCGCTTCTCCACCGTTCGCGGTGCGATTGGCGTATTCATTTTCAAGCTGGATGCCGATGACAGGGCCACCGTCTTTCCAGAGAAGGTCGTGGAGTTGCTCCCCGATAGCCCTATAAAAACCAGTCACATAATTGAGGTAGGTCGGATCGTTGACGCGTGTCGGTCCCTTGGCGATCAGCCAGTCTGGAAAGCCCCCGTTGCGCGCCTCGCCATGTGCCCATGGCCCGACTCGGACGTAGAGATACATATGATGTTTGGCGCAGAGTTGCGCGAAGCGACGAAGATCGCGGTCGCCAGTCCAGTTGAACTTGCCTTCGATCTCTTCGTGATGAATCCATATAACGTAAGTCGCGATGATGTTGACACCCGCAGCCTGCATTTTGAGAATCTGATCTTCCCATTCGTCGGCTGGAAGTCTGGAGAAATGGAATTCGCCCATCACGGGAAGCCAGGGGTTCCCGTCGAGGGTGAGATAGCGCTGATTCAAGCCGATGGTGTGTCCGTCAGGACTCCGAGCAGATCCGGGTTGAAATGACGATGGCGCCGGGTCGAGATAGGGAGAGGTCGCGTCAACCGTGATCGGGCCGACAGCTATCGACTGGGCGAAGAGGATGGGAGCAAGCAGAGTGACGAATATTGGTGCGATGATCTGCCTTGGGCTTAGCAATCGATAACCTCTGCGACATTGGATATCTGCGATGGAATTGACGCATCCTCCGAAGGATGGAGTGCGGCGAAAAAAAGAATCAACGATTGCATGAAACGCCGAGTAGATACTTCGTTTTGCTGCTTCAGCCTTGCTTCTCTATGATGGTGGCTGCAAGGGAGCGCCAGAATACAAGCGGTGGCTATTTTGCATAGCGGAGATTGCCTGATGAAAGCACTACTTCTCTCTGAATATAACGATCTTCAGGTGACCGAAATGGAACGCCCGGTACCGGGGGCGGATGAAGTGTTGGTAGAGGTTGCGGCATGCGGTATCTGCGGCAGCGATGTGCACGGTTACGATGGCTCCAGCGGCAGACGGATTCCTCCCATCGTGATGGGACATGAGGCGGCTGGTGTTGTGGCTGGCGTTGGCTCGCAGGTGAGCGGGTTGTCGGTCGGGGATCGTGTAACGTTCGATTCCACGGTTTATTGCGGAGAGTGCAGTTTTTGCCAGAAGGGCGAGGTCAATCTGTGCGATCACCGGGAGGTGATGGGGGTGTCATGCGGAGACTATCGCCGCGCGGGCGCGTTTGCAGAGTATCTTGTGGTGCCTGCCCGAATTATTTACAAGTTGCCGGAAAATTTTTCGTTCGTGGAGGCGGCGATGCTGGAGGCGGTGTCTGTCGCTCTGCATGGAGTTGCGGTGTCGGCGATGAAGGGCGATGAAGAGGTTCTGGTGATTGGCGCGGGGATGATTGGGCTGCTGTTACTGCAAGCAGCCAGGGCCGCGGGGGCAGCGCGAGTCTTCGTTTCAGACGTCGATGAGACGCGACTACGCCTCGCGAAGGAGCTGGGGGCCGATGCAACATTCTGTATGTCCGGGGCAGTGCTGATCGCCGAGATTGCTCGTGTCACCAAGGGCCGTGGTGTGGATGTTGCGCTGGAAGCGGTGGGGCGCGAAGAGACCATTCGAACGGCAATCGACTGTATGCGAAAGGGCGGCACGGTGACGCTGGTAGGGAACATCTCTCCGCAGGTAGCGTTGCCGCTGCAGAAGATTGTGTCAAGGCAGATACGGTTGCAGGGATCTTGCGCATCGGCGGGTGAGTATCCAGAGGCTATCCGGCTGATCGCAAACGGCGTCATCAAGGTGAAGCCGTTGATTACGGCGGTTGCCCCACTCGAGGAAGGATCGTCGTGGTTCTCACGCCTGCACGCGCGTGAGCCGAACCTGATGAAGATTGTGCTTGATCCTCGCATGCGAAAAGACGAGAAGAACGCGCAGGTGACACAGTGAGCTCGAAGTTATTTGATCTGACGGGACAGGTGGCATTAGTAACTGGCGCGAGCCGTGGGTTGGGCCAGTATCTGTCGCGGGCTCTTGCCGGAGCAGGCGCTGATTTGATTCTTACGAGCCGACGAAGAGAGGATCTGATACCTTTTGTCGGTGAGATTGAAGCGATGGGCAGGCGTGCTGTTCCACTGGCGTTGGATGTGAGGGATCAGAGCAGCATCGAGCAGATGGCGGAGGCCGCGTTCGCTGCTTATGGGAAGATTCATATCCTCGTGAATAATGCGGGATGCAATGTTAGGAAGCCAGCCTTCGAGGTGACCTGGGATGACTGGAATCTGATACTGGATACAAATTTGCGCGGCAGTTTTTTCGTCTCTCAGCAGATTGCAAAGCGGATGCAGGCGGAACAGTACGGTCGCATCATCAATATCGGATCGGTCACAAGCGTCTTCGGTTATGCGGGACTTGCACCCTATGGCGCGAGCCGCGGCGGCATCCGACAGCTCACGATGAGCTTGGCGGATGATTGGGGAAGGTATGGGATTACGGTGAACTGCCTTGCTCCTGGGTGGTTTGAGACTGCGCAAAACCGCGTGATGTACGAGAACAAGGAGTGGGTTGAATATCTCGTCGACCGAATTCCGCTGAAGCGGCCGGGAGAGCCGCACGACCTTGACGGCGCAGTTGTTTTTCTCGCGTCCGAGGCGAGCCGCTATGTGACAGGACAGACGCTTCTTATCGACGGAGGGATCTCCACCGGGGCCATGCGCGCCACGATCAACAAACCTTCTGCGAACGATGCCGGCATTAAGGAGAGCTAGATGATTCGAAGGGTCAGGTGTCTGCTACAAGGAGCAGTGGTTTCAATAACCGTAGGTTTTTTTTCTGGAACAGCGTCCACGCGAGTGCAGGCGCAAGACGCTCCACATGCCACCACAAACGGTAAGCTACGAATCTTCTTTGTCGATGTAGAGGGCGGTCAAGCTACGTTGTTTGTTTCGCCGTCTGGGGAGTCGCTGCTCATCGATGCAGGCTGGCCGGGTAACGATAGACGAGATGCGAATAGGATTGTCGCCGCGGCGAAGGAGGCGGGACTCAAAAAAATCGACTACCTGCTCATCACGCATTATCACGACGATCATGTTGGCGGCGTTCCGCAACTTGTAGCACAGATTCCTGTCGGAACTTTTATCGATCATGGTCCGAACCGGGAGCTCGATCATGGAGTTACGGAACATGGTTACGCTGAGTATCAGAGGGTTTTGGCTGCTACGGGAGCGCACCATATTGTGGCTCGGCCGGGTGATACGTTACCGATCCATGGGCTTGATGTGATCGTGGTCAGCGCGGATGGCAAGCTGATTTCCGAACCTGTGAAGGGCGGAGGTCAGGCGAACTCCTTCTGTAAAGGCTCCGAGACTCGTCCTGCCGATAATACCGAGAATGGCCGATCGCTTGGAGTTTTGCTTGCCTTCGGCAAGTTGAAGGTTCTCGATCTCGGCGATTTGACCTGGGATAAAGAAAGGGAACTGATGTGCCCGACCAATAAGCTTGGACGTATCGATATCGATGTTGTTTCCCATCATGGCTGGTATCAGAGCAATAGTCCGGCGCTGATCGATGCGATCCGTCCTCGCGTTGCCATCATGGATAACGGTGCGAAGAAGGGTGGCTCAATCCCTACTTTGGAAACGATTACGAATACGTCGGCACTCGAACGTTTGTGGGAGCTTCACTTCTCGGAAGAAGGTGGACCCCAGTTCAATACTGCAGAAAGATATATTGCTAACCCTCCTGGCGAGGACGGTCATTCTCTCGAAGTGAGTGCAGATCATGATGGGAGCTTTGAGGTTCGCAATTCGAGCACCGGCTTTACGGAGAGATATCCCGCGCGTTAAGTCCTGATGATCTCAGGAGCGATCTGCCTGATCTCTCCCAGCAGGAAGATATAACTCAAGACCCCAATGACCACGTAGATAGCGGAGATGCGGAAGGCCCAGACGTAACTGTGGGTCGCCGCGACGAGATAGCCGGTGATGATTGGAGCGGCAATGCCGGAGATCTGATTGGAGAAATTTACGATACCTCCAACAGTTCCGACGCTGCCCTGCGGAGCGATCATAGAGGGTATCGACCACCCCACCGGAGCTGCCGCGGCGAGGCCTCCGATTGAGACGCTGATCCAAATGAGCGCCCGTGTCGGCGTATGCGCGTTCGAAGCACCCAGAATCCCGAGCCCGAACGCGGTTCCACAGACGAGCACTGTCTTGCGGACGCGGCTTGCATTCCATCCCCGTTGAATGAGTGCGTCAGATCCCCAACCTCCGAGGAGGTCGGTGCCTGTTGCGATCAGCCAGGGTACTCCAGTGTAGAGAAAGGAATGCAGCAGATCGATGTGTAGTGTTGAAGAGAGATAACTAGGCAGCCAGGTAAGCAGGAGGTAAAAGACATAGTTATACGATCCGAGACCAAGAGCCAGACCGAGAACTTTTCGTTGTCGTAGCATGTATCCCAGAGAGGATGGCGGCGCGGCTTCCGCGCGCTGTTCCGATTCGTCTGCGATGTAGGTTCGTTCTTCAAGGCTCAGATCCGGATCTTCATTGGGATCGCGATAGAACCTCCAGAAGACAGCGAAGTAGAGAAGGCTTAGAACTCCGGTCATAGCGAAGCTCCAGCGCCATCCGACACGCAAAAGCAGAAGGCCGAGAAGGGGCACCCCGATGGCAGAGGCGAACTTGGCCGCGGCATCAAAGAGCGACGTTGCAAGGCCGCGTTCAGATTGGGGGAACCAATAGCCGATCGCCTTTGCATTTGCGGGAAACGTTGGAGCCTCCCCAACACCGAGTAAAAGACGAGCGCCGAAAAAGCTGCCGACCCCGGGGGAAAGTGCAGCCCCGAAGGAGGCCATACTCCAGAGCAAGATACTTACGCGGCCGATTCGCTTGACGCCGAGTCGATCCAGAAGCAGGCCGACTGGAAGCTGACAGAGAGCGTATGTCCAGTTATAGGCTCCTGAGAGATAGCCAAATGCAATATCGGAGATGCCGAAGGTTGAGTACAACGCAAGATGAGAGACGGAGAGGTTGACCCGGTCAAAGTAATTGACAAGAACTCCAGCAGCCAGGAGCCATGCAATGCTCCATCGGCGCCGGCCCATAGGGTGTGCCCGCTTAGGTATCACGATCGGTTGTCCAATGGCATTGAGGTGCACTCCAACTTTTGCCGGATTCGCGTTGTAAGCGTGAGAGCGTACCGTTCTCCCGTTCTGTTATACATGCGTTGCGACCGTAGGGAACGATGGGGAATGTATGTCGAGGAATACTCACAGTAACTAATGTAAAAAGGATGAATACGATGATTGCTGTCACAAGACGCTGCTCTTGCGAGCGCGTTGGCAGGTCCAGCTTTCTGCGTTGGATAAGCGCCCTCGGAGATTACTTTCTTTATAGAGTGACGATGTTCCTGATTGTGGCTACAGCGCCGCTCACTGCCCAGAGACCCACCATCACGGGCATCTCTCATGTTGTCTTCTATGCGGATGACATGGCACAGTCTGTAACCTTTTATGAACAGTTGCTCGGGTGGAAGTATGTGCCCACAGGCGAGACGAACAATGCCCCTCGTTTTTATCCAAACCACGCGCAATATGTAGAGCTTCTTTCACCACCCGTTGCGGGACAGGATCATCGGCTGGACCTTGTGGGCTTTGCTACAAACGACGCTGACGGACTCCGGAGGTTTCTTGCAGCCAAGGGCCTGCCTGTTCCGGATTCAGTAAAGACAGAGCCGGATGGAAGCCGCAGCTTTCTCGTTCACGACCCAGAGGGCAATCCGGTTGAGTTCACAGAGGAGGGCAAGAAGTCGCCTACATCTCCTTCACCCGCTGCGCTGGGACACCGCCTGAGCACTCATATCATGCATGCAGGATATGTCGTGAAGGATCGCGTTGCACTCGACCACTTCTACAAAGATCTATTGGGATTTCATCTTTACTGGCAGGGCGGAGCGAAAGAGGGTGATATCGACTGGGTGATGATGCAGGTGCCTGATGGGAGTGATTGGATCGAGTACATGCTCTATCTGCCGATAAACCCTTCGCGCGCTGCGCTGGCCAGTGCAGATCATATAGCACCTGGAGTCGACAGCGTGGCTACGCTGCAACGTCAGTTGGAAGAGCGTGGCTGGAAAGCGCAAGCCGGGAAGAATCCGCAGGTGCTTGGCGTCGATGGGAAACTACAGCTTGACTTGAACGACCCGGATGGCACGCGGATTGAGTTCATGGAATTTCATACAACGCGGACGCCGTGCTGCTCGTCTTTCACGGGCAAACCGCCGACGGCTTCTACGGATTGGTAGGAACGCGACTCATATGAAGGAGGCAGGGTGAAGCATTCAGAAGTCCTATTTCTGGCAGTAATTTCGCTTGTCGGAACGAAAGGAGTGGGACAACCACAGCACATGGCAGAGTCCGTTCCGACAGCGTACGTGAACCGTTTTGATACCGTCGCAGATGCGGCACTTCTGGCGATGCGAGCACAAGCCGGCGAGTTGAAGATCGGCGGCGTTGCGGTGGTTGCTTACTTTGAAGGTGACACGCTCCAATCATGGAGTTCGAAGATGATGTTCAGGTTTCCCGAGCGGGTTTGTCGAAGCTCAAGGAAGGGCTCTAGCTTCCAGCTCGTAGTTAATCTGAAGATCGATTTGCTCCGCATTTTGATGCAGCACAGAGTTATAGAACGCCTTCCTTCGCGCATTACCATCAACAGCTCGCGAGAGAGGGCTCTCGGGATGCCGGAGGCCTCGCCTTCGACGACGCAGCGTCCGGCCATTTCAAACTCCACAGTCGGAGGGTTCGGCGTTAGAGCTGTGGCGCTTCATCGATTGTTGTCCTGACCTGTGCCCGCGCAGGCGCGGCAGCTCCTCCTCGAGCTGACCACTCCTACTTTTGACTGATTCGCGTCGTGGTTCCGAGAGAGTAATGTGTGTCCGATTCGCAACATAGGTGTTCGTCATCGTTCGCGGTTCAGGAAGAGCGGCTTAGGCATCTGTTCGCAACACTTTTGGAGGTTGTAACTTGAAGACCGGTGTGTCAGCATTTCGGGGATTTGGGAGTTTCGTGGTTCTATGTATTTTGCTTTTCGGTCGCGTAGTCTTAGCTCAGAACGCAACGCTCAACGGCACTGTTCTCGACAATGCCGGAGCCGCAGTACCAGGCGCTCACATTACGGTTGTGAACACCGGGACAAATGCGACGCAAGCCGGTGAGAGCAACGACCAGGGCGTGTATTCGATAGGGCAGTTGGCGCCGGGCAGCTATACCGTGACCGTCGAAAGGACAGGATTTCGCAAAGCAGTGGAGACCGGCATAGTGCTGACGGTCAACCAATCGGCTACTTTGAATATACCGCTGCAGATCGGAGATTTAGAACAGACTATTTCGGTCTCAGCTGATGCAGCACTAATCAATGCGACGACAGCGGAGATCAGCACTGTTGTCGACCAACATGCGATCTCGCAACTTCCGTTGAACGGCCGCGATCCGTCGAGCCTTGTCTTTCTGGCACCAGGTGTGACCAATGTGCTTAACACCGGCGGGGGATATCTTCAAACGGGTTTCTCGTTCCCCACTGAGACAGGCGCTTCAGCCAATGGCGGTCGACAAGGAAGCACCTACTATCTGCTGGACGGCGTACAAAACATGGATACCTACCTGCTATTGGCGGCGCCCTTCCCGAACTCAGACGCAGTACAGGAGTTCCGGGTCATCTCAAACAACTTCGACGCACACTACGGCTTCTCTCCGGGCGCAGTGGTCAGCATCCAGACGAAACCGGGTAGCAATCAGTGGCATGGGGGGGCCTTCGAGTTCATCCGCAATAGCGACCTCAACGCAGGCAACTACTTCTCTCACACGGTGGATACCTTACGGCGCAATCAGTTTGGCGGGTATGTGGGCGGTCCGATAATCAAGAACAAGTTGTTCTTCTTTGCGAACTATCAGGGAACTCGCTCGAGCAGCCAGGGTGCAACCAACCCTACCTATACTCCGACGGCCGCGATGTTAAATGGAGACTTCAGCGCGGTACCGGTCAAGTTGCAGGGGCCGTTCGTGAACAACATGGTGAACCCGGCCCTATTTAGCCCCGCTGCGGTGACGATCGCGAAGACAGCACTCCCGCTTGGCGGCGATCCGGCGAGCGGCCTGACGAACTATGCAAGCGGCGGTATCGAGAACTCGCTTGATGAAGGGACATTCCGTCTCGATTGGGAGCTCACGAGCAAGCAGCATATTGTGTTGCGAACCTATATCAACAACTTTGATCAGCCGGCGGGCAGTGTCAACGGAAACATCCTCTCCGTACTGCAGGAGACTCCCTACAATGCGATTCAAAACAATCCGATCAAGTACTACAACCAGATCCTGACTCATACCTGGACGATCAATCCTTCGCTGGTGAACGTCGTCTCGGGTTTTTGGACGCAGGAGTCGGCACACAGTTCGGCGCAGGTATTCGATCAAAGCGGCCAACCTGTCTGCCTATCGAGATACATCAAGGTAAACGAGTTGCCGGGTCAGTGTTATATCGAGGGACTCTCGGTCAACAATGGCTTCAGCACCGCCTACACCGAGCCCTCCCAGGAGATAAGGACGAGCTTCGGCGTGTCGGATGCGGTGACCAAGACGATCGGCAACCACTCACTTTCGTTTGGAGTTGATCTCTGGCATCAATATGCAAAGGAACTTACCCAATACCCCACCCAGCCAATCGTTAACTTCAACGGATCGTACACTGGCTTCGGACTCGCGGACTTTCTATTGGGCAAGGCAGCGCAGTTCACTCAAGGCGCTGGCGAGATCGCCGATGTCTCTGGCATCGTCCTGGGCCTCTTCGCCCAGGATCAATATCGTATCCGTCCAACAATGACGCTGACGGCAGGCGTTCGATGGGACCCCAACCTGCCTCCGACCTCGGCTGGAGGACGGGGTGCAGCGTTCGTGCCAGGTCAGCAGAGCCAGAAGTTTCCGGGCGCTCCGCTTGGGCTGAACTTTCCAGGTGACAAAGGCGTGAACTCTGCTCTGATGCCGACGAGCTACGGTTACATCGAACCGCGTGTCGGTGTGGCTTGGCAGCCGCGGTCTCTCCCGGGCACCTCATTCCGCGCCGGCTTTGGGATGTTTACCGCACCGTTGCCGTATTCGGTATACAACCACGCTGCGGACATCGCGCCTTTCAGCCCTACACTGGGCTTCGACGCGACGGCGACAAACTTCATATCGTTCGACGATCCATATAGCTTCCTGGGGACCACAAGTCCGTTTCCACCCTTTGCCAGCATAGGATTTGTGCCTCCGTCGAACACAAACTTCGGAACCAGTCCCATAGCGGTGCAGGCAATTTTCTCAAACAACTTCCGGCTTGGGATCACTCAAAGCTGGAACGCCTCAGTCGAGCAGCAGTTTGGAAGAGACATTGCGCTTCACCTGGCGTATATAGGGAGCGAAAGCTATCACCAGGAGACTGTGATCGACCAGAACCCCGGCATCTTCGCAACCGGTGGTACACGCTCGATCTACCCAGCCTTTAGCAATATTTTGACTCTGGCGAGCATTGGCACTGCCTCCTATAACTCGCTGCAAGTTGGAGTGGAGAAGCGGTTTTCGCACGGGCTACAGTTCCAGTCGAATTTCACCTGGGCGAAGACCATTGATCTGGCAGGGTCGGGCAACGTGTCGTTCGGTTCTCCGCAGGTTCCGGATCCATTCAATATAAGGTTCAACCGTGGCATCTCGTTGTTGAACTTTCCCTATGTTTCGGTTAGCCATCTGGTCTATACGACACCAGAGCTGCAGGGGCATGGAGTCATGATGCGGGAGCTGCTCGGGGCGTGGGAGTTGAGCGGAATCGTGACCCTGCAGTCTGGCCAGCCATTCGGGATTTCGGGTGGCAACGGCAACAACAACTCGGGGTCACTGCAGTTCGGTGATCGCGCGGATGTTGTACCCGGGATCCCCTTGAACGTACATCAGGGGGGCAAGGCGCAGTGGCTGGCGCACTTTGTGAACCCCGCTGCCTTTGTGACCAACGCGCCTGGCACCTTCGGTGACTCGGGCAAGAACCTCCTGCGCGGTCCAGGAATCGCTACCTCGGACCTCGCGTTTGTGAAGAACTGGAAGGTGCGTGAGAGTTATGGTGTACAGTTCCGCTGGGAGTTGTTTAATGCGTTCAACCATGCTAGCTTTGCAACGCCTAACAACGATCCCACCAGTGCGAACTTCGGCCAAATCACCAGTATCGGTCCAATAGCTCCTCGAGTCATGCAGGGAGCCTTGAAGCTAAGCTTTTAGAATAAATCCGCCTTGTCGGCGAGACGTGGTCTTTAGAAAGACTTAGGATGGCTGATTTCATGGATAGACGCGATTTTCTCCGGGGGACGGGAACGTTGCTGGCAGCGGCGACACTACCGGACGTTACCGCCTTCGCCGAAGAACCTCCCACTTATGGGCGAGCGATTTTGCCAATCAACCGTAACTGGCGATTTCACCCGGCACAAGTGGCTGGGGCCGAGACACAGGAGTTCGACGACTCCTCGTTCGAGCGCGTTGTTCTTCCGCACACGAACATAAGCCTTCCGTGGCACAGTTTTGACGACAAGGACTATGAGTTTATCTCGATCTATCGTCGCCGCTTCAACACGCCACCCGGTTCTGCCGGTAAACGTATCTTCGTGGACTTCGAAGGTGCTATGACGGCCTCAACCGCGTGGATCAATGGGGTCTCGCTTGGCGAATATAAAGGTGGCTTTACCCCGTTCTCTTTCGAATTGACTCCACATCTTCGGAGAGAGGGCGAGAACGTTCTCGCCGTGCAGGTAGATTCCACGGAGCGGAGTGATATTCCCCCGTTCGGCAACGAAATTGACTACCTGACTTTTGGGGGCATCTATCGCGAAGTCTCTTTGCGCGTGGTTCCAAGCCTCTATCTGGACAATATCTTTGCGCATCCGAAGAACGTGCTGAGTGGTAAGCCCACCCTCGACGTGGACTGCTTTCTTGCGGGTAAGTCTCCTCGCGCTGACTTGTCGCTTGAGGTAGAGTTGCTCGATGGTGAACGTACTCTCGCAAAGACAAGCAAATCGATTCGAGTACTGGCGGCTGGCGATCCGAACTCAGCAGCGGACCCGTTCACAAGCGCTCCTGCTTACTCAAGCACGGAGACGGTCGATGACCCCGCGAAGCAGACGCTATCTCTCAAGGAGATTGACGGGGTAAAACTCTGGGATATCGCAACACCAAACCTCTACACCATTCGGGTGCGTCTACTGCATGCCGGAAAGATTATGGATGAGGACACTCGCCGTATGGGTTTCCGCGACGCGACCTTCACCGATCACGGCTTTTCTTTGAATGGGAGAATCATCAAACTGCGCGGCCTCGATCGTCACCAGACTTTTCCCTTTGTGGGTCAGGCCATGCCGGCCCGCGTGCAACGCCAAGACGCAAAGATTCTTCGTCATACCCTCCACTGCAACATCGTTCGAACCTCGCATTACCCTCAGTCGCGGCATTTTCTCGACTGCTGTGATGAGATCGGTCTGCTTGTGCTCGAGGAGATTCCAGGGTGGCAACACATCGGCCCCGAACCGTGGAAGCTTATTGCTATTGATAATGTCGGGCGCATGGTCCGACGGGACTGGAACCATCCGTCGATCATTCTCTGGGGCGTGCGAATCAATGAATCTCCAGACGATCACAGCTTCTACACGCGCACCAACGCGCTCGCCCACGCGCTGGATACCACACGCCAAACGGGTGGCATTCGTAACTTCAAGGAGTCGGAGCTTTTGGAGGATGTCTTCACCATCAACGACTTCGGTTTCCCGTTGAGAAAGCCAAATCATCCCCTGTATCTCAACACCGAGTTCGTTGGACACACTTTTCCTACCAAGACGACCGATGACGACGAGCGCCAGCGTGAACACACGTTGCGGCACGCCCGCATCCACAATCAACTCGCATCCGACCCGCAGTACGCGGGCGGCATCGGATGGTGTGCGTTTGACTACAACACGCATGCGAATTTTGGGGCAGGGGATCGTATCTGCTATCACGGCGTGACGGACATCTTCCGTGAACTGAAACCTGCTGGGGGATTTTACAAGTCGCAGTGTGACCCCTCAGAGGAGATTGTTCTCGAACCAGCCTTCCACTGGGCCAACAGCGACGAGTCGACTAACTTCACCAAAGCCGTCGTCTGCTCGAATTGCGACCACTTGAAGTTCTATGAACGCACAGATAGCGCTGCGACCAAGCCGTGGGATCTAATCGCGGAACTCGATCCAGACCGAGGAGAGTTTGATCACCTAAAATATCCACCGTTCATCCTTGATCGGAGCCAGGTGAAGCGTACCAACCGGCATGGCTGGGGCGACCTCAGGATCGATGGCTACCTGCAGGGAAAGCAGGTTGTGTCCAAGACTCTGTCTGGATTAGGTGTCGACCAGAAGTTTGTCCTGCTGACTGACGACACAACGCTCCAGGCTGATGGCGCAGACACGACACGCGTCGTGATGCGTGTAACGGACGAGTTTGGGGCCATGCGAACCTATGCGAACGATCCGGTTGTATTCAAACTGGAGGGCCCAGCAACCTTGATCGGAGACAATCCCTTTGCGTTGATCGGAGGAACCGGCGCCGTCTGGTTACGTGCGAAGGAACAAGCAGGAACGGTTCGGCTAACGGCAACCCATCCACGACTTGGCTCCCAGACGATTGACCTAAACCTCACGGCTGTCGCAGCAGAACCGCTCTAGGGAGTCGCGACGTGGTGAGTGTAGCTTCCCGCGCGGCTTCTCAGCGTCGACCTGATCGCTCTTACGATTACTGTGCGAGATCACCCATTTGCGTGATTAGTTCTTGCGAAGAAGGCCTTGAATGCTGGGACTTGCCGTGCATCTAACCTTTGACTAAACCGGTCGTCTGCCTTATAACGAGTTCGGTCGAGATCCGGTACTCTGTTCCATTGTTTACGTGTTTGTGGCTGGCCGCGTAGAGAGCAGTGAAAGCGCTCACCGCAATCTCCACACGAGGAACACGAATCGTGCTCAGCGGAGGCTGTAGAAAATTGCTAATCTCGATATCGTCGAAGCCCATCACGGAGATATCTTCCGGCACGCGCAGTCCCGCGGCGTGAATCGCACGCATCATCCCGATCGCCGTTAGGTCATTCGAAGCCATCACGGCGGTTGGAGGTATGCGCAATTTCAATAGTCGTGCCATCGCGACCTGCCCCCCGTCTATTCGATGGTTGCCTGTTTGCATATAGTCGGCGCTATACCTAAGCCCCTTCTTCTTAAGAGAAAGCGTGAATGCGTTGCTGCGGATTTTGGCAGACGAGAGGGTCCGCGGGCCGCTCACGAAAGCAATTTTAGTGTGTCCCAATGAAACCAAGTGTTCGATGGCTTGTTCGATACCACTGACATAGTCGATGAAGATGTTACTGATATTTGGTCCCACTCGTCCGGTGTCTAGGAAGACAATTGGGACTCCACGCCTGTTCAGCAACTGTACGAGTTTGGGATCCATCTCCGATGTCATGATGGCGACGCCATCCACTTTGCGCTCTAGCATCCTGCGGACGCATACTTGCATTCTTTTTGGTTGATAATCAGTATTTGCGATCAAAAGTTCCTGCCCGTGCTCTACCGCGATGCGCTCAAAGCACTTCGCAATATCGGGGAAGAATGGGTTCGCAATATCCGAGATGATCAGGCCGTACATATGGCTTCTGCCGGAGCCTAAGGTACGTGCGTGTGTGTTGGGATAATAGCCGAGGGACTTAATTGCGCTACGCACTTGGCGCTCAATCTGAGCGCTGACCGGAACGGTTCCATTGACAACTCGGGATACAGTGGCTGTGGAGACCCCAGCTTTTTTTGCTACTTCTCGAATGTTCACGTATAGGTTGGGGATCCATCACCCTTTCTGTATTTGCCTGAATGGCAAATGCAATTTTGAACTATACCAATGCATTACAGCCACCCCATTCCCTCAGGGGAATCACAGTCACTATAGCCCATCGCTGAACATCCATCTTGCAACAAAGTGGTTTAGATGTGTTCGACGCCGAACGGATCTTATTGTTGGAGACGTCACAAATCTGCTGAATGTTTCAGCCACGCACCAGCTTCAAATGCCATGTCGGTAGTTCTGTAACCGATTGCATTCAAAGGGATGCAGTCGTCATGTAGGGTATGAAAATTGAGTGTCACATCAGACGACAGAGCGTCAATCCGTAGCTTTTGAAGAAATACTAATCATTTGGTTCTGATTCGGTAGCGGTTCCCTTAAATCGACACATCAAGCACCAAGCGATAATCTGATTTACATTCGGTACGAAGCGCGAGACTACCATGTTCCTAGTCGATGGCGGCAGTCACGTAAGGACCGAATATTTTGAGAGAGCCGATAGTCCTGCTAGTGAATGTGCGATGGCAGACGAAAAAGGTGCAACTCCGCAAAATGAGCGACCAAAGTGAAATCAGTCCGAGCGTGAATGGCTTTCACAAATCGCGGCCTTCCTCTGAAATTGGGGGCTCTCGCTGTCTCCCGGGAGCTTTCGCAGTCATCATGGCTTTGATTGGCGTACTGTCTTTCACGTCAGTTGCCAGGAAAGCTCACGCACAACGCTCGGATGAAGTCACGATCCAAGGGAACGTCCTTAACCAGGCAGGCAACTCGATTAGTGATGCATCGGTACGGCTTGAACAAAAAGGTGTTCTAGAGCCTGTGGAGACAAAGACGAATGCTGCAGGTGCCTTCGCGTTTACCGCTCTACCAACGGGTCACTATCTACTCAGTGTGGAGAAATCAGGGCAAAGGAGTCATGCGACTACCGTTCTCGCGCTGTTTAAGGGAGATCTGAAAATTATCGATCTGATCCTCGAGGTCCCTGGAGATATTCAGCTGAATTCAATAGGCTCTTCGCGGCCTCCCCCTCAGGCGATGGAGTTTTCCGATAAGCCGAATTTCACCATTGCGGGAGTCGTTGACTGGACAGCCGCAGGAGGGCATGGATCGGACTCTGCATTGCGAACCAGCGAAGATCTTGCGCGTGAAACTCTCACTCTGAAACCCGAGAGTTCCAAATCTAACGGGTTGGCAGTACCGGACAGCGCAAGAGAAAGGAATGAATTCGAGAGCAAACTGATTGCCGCCCGCGCAAGCGCTCCGGAAAGCTTCGAAACAAATCATCAGCTTGGTGAATACTATTTTCATGTTGGTAGATCTCGGGACTCTATCCCGCTGTTGCTGGCTGCCTACCGGATGAATCCAACCATGGAAGGCAATGCATACGATCTGGCGCTGGCTTACAAAGAGACAGGCGACTTCTCGCGTGCCCGTGAGCAAGTCCATAAACTACAAGTTCACAATGACTCTGCAGACTTACATCGCTTGATGGGGGAACTTGATGAGAAGCTTGGCGATCCGCTGGCTGCAGTCCGGGAAGAGCAGCAGGCCGTTCACCTAGATCCAAGCGAGCAAAATTACTTTGAATGGGGCTCGGAGTTATTGCTGCACCGGGCCGTGTGGCAAGCTGTAGAGGTTTTCAGAGATGGAACTAAAGCATATCCAAAATCATCTCGAATGCTAACTGCGCTCGGTACTTCTCTCTTTGCAGGCGCTCTCTATGATGAGGCAGCACTTCGACTCTGTGATGCGTCCGATTTGAATCCGACGGATCCGGAGCCCTACGTCTTCATGGGCAAAATAGAGATAGCGGCACCCACGCGATTACCCTGCATAGAGCAGAGACTAGCGCGATTTGTGCGGGACCAACCTGAAAACTCTCTCGCGAATTACCTCTATGCGATGGCTGTTTGGAAACGACGGGAACAACCAGCAGACAAGCAGGTCTTAGAACAAGTAGAAGCGCTGCTTACAAAGGCCGTGACGATCGACTCCAATTGCGTGGACGCCTACCTGCAACTTGGAATTATTTATTCGTCGCAACGTAGTTACGAAAAGGCTATCGACTTCTACATGAAGGCAATCAAAGCGGATCCACAATTAGCTGAGGCACATTATCGGCTGGGCGTGGCCTATGACCGGACGGATGAGCCGACAAAGGCTAAACAAGAGTTCATGCTCCATGATGACATCGAGAAGAAGCAAGCTGCTGCTGTTGAAAGCCAAAGGCGCGAGATCAAGCAATTTCTGGTTGTTCTGCAAGGGCAGCCGGCTGATACTACATCGCAATGAATACGCAAGAACATTATTCAGCAAGGATTAATTCGCGACTGCCTCGTACGTTGAGGCGAAGATTATCTATGTCGGTCTAGTTTCAAAAGACTCTAAGGTGAAGCTGGCTTCAGACTACCGACAATACCATCCCCTTCGCGAATAGTGAGTATCTGATTTGCTTTCACCTGCGTGAATCGTTCAATCTTCTGCGTAGTCGGCCACTTAATTTCGATCGCATCCACGGTATCCACCTTCCCAAGTCCGAAGTGAAGGCGTAGGTCATTTTGTGACATGACGCTTGAACCGCTATTAACTTCGTCCATCTGGATATGCTTATCCGTGATAACCCGCGCCCTCGCTCCAATAGCTGTGCGGTTACACTTGGTCCCCACGAGCTTGATCTTGATCCAGTTCTGTTTGTTGCCTCCGTCATTGCGAAGGAGCGATGGCAGATCGTTCATATTCAAAACCAGCGCATCCATATCGCCATCGTTGTCATAGTCTCCGAAGGCCGCACCCCGGCTGGAAAAGTGTTCGGTAATGCCGGGTCCCATCTCCGACGAGACATCCTTGAAGCGTCCATTGCCAAGATTTTTGTAGACCAAGCGCTGATTCTTGAAAGTTTGATCGAAGTGGTATTTATCGATCTCCGGGTACACGTGTCCATTCACTTGAAGAATGTCCTGCCAACCGTCATTGTCATAGTCAATAAACCCGCATCCCCATGCGACGTAGCGATTGTTGACTCCAACGCCTGCCGCAAATGTCACGTCGCTGAAAGTCCCGTCACCATTGTTGTGGTACAAGTTGCAGGTGTCATCAGCAAAGTTAGTTTTGAAGATATCGAACAAACCATCGCAGTCGTAGTCGGCGACGGCGACGCCCATTCCGGCCTGTTCATGGCCGCCATCGCTATAGGCGCAACCAGCCATCACAGCAACATCGGTAAACGTGCCGTCATGGTTGTTCTGGAAGAGAATGCTCGGTTGAGAATCTACTGCGACATAAATATCTGGCCATCCATCGTTATCGAAATCGTATGAGACGGAAGTGATTGAGTACCGAGGACCAGGTTTTAAAATCCCAGACTTCTCCGAAACGTCGGTAAAGGTGCCGTCTCCATTGTTGTGATAAAGAATGTTCGTATCGCCAGGAAGACCGCGCGGGCCACACATGATAGGAACCCCCTTCCATTGGCAATAGTGCGTGTCGGCTGCGCCGGCAATCTTCTCAGGATCCAGCTTAATGTAATTGCATACAAAGAGATCGAGGTGACCGTTCCTGTCGTAATCGAGAAAGGTACAGCCCGCGCCCCAACGAACCCGCTCCTGCCGGAGGCCGGCTTTGTGCGTAACATCAGTAAAAGTTCCGTTTCCATTGTTGTGGAAGAGAATGTTATGCCCCCAGAAAGTGCAAAACAGGTCGTCCCATCCATCGTTGTCGTAGTCGCCGACACAGACGCCGGTCTGCCAGCCTGTAACTCCCAGCCCTGACTTCTCCGTGACGTCGGTAAAAGTGCCGTCTCGATTGTTCTTGTAGAGATGAGATGTCGGCGCCTTTCCAGCCGGCCAATGTGCGTCGAGCCGATTTCCATTGGTGAGATAGATATCCAGCCATCCGTCGTGGTCGTAGTCAAAAAACGCGAGGCCGCTTCCTTTGGCCTCAATGATGGAACGCTTGTGGTCAATACCACCCCACACATTGGGGACACTCAGTCCTGCCTGCTGCGCGACGTTTACAAACTGGACCTGAGGTTGAGCGGGATTCGAAACAGCGGCTTCAACGAGTGTTGGATCTCTCCACTGCCAAAGTGGAGTCGCCAAAGTCTCCATCAACGTACTGCCAAATACAAAAAGAGATGAGCCGAGGAAACGCCGGCGGGGAAGATTCATAGGCTGCGATTATAAAGGCACACCCTGCCTTCGACCTCATCTTTGAAACGCCCATCAAGGCGTTTTGTTCAACATCTCCATTGCCTGAATCGCGCCAACGTTCTGTGGCTGCATCTTCAGCAGTTGCTGCAAGACTTCAATAGCTTTTCCCTTGTCATTCTGCAATACATAGAGTCGAGCAAGATTGAGATAAGACTGATCAAATGTTGGGGCAAGACGCATGCAAGTCTCGAACCACTCCTTCGCCTTCGCATAATCCTGCTCACGCACAAGGAGAACTCCAAGATTATTCAGCGCTTCAGGATAATCCGGACGCAGCTCAACCGCTTTCTGCAGGTAGTCCGATGCACTCTGCATCTGGCTCTGCTGGGCGTAGAACATGCCGAGACTATAGTTGACTTCAGGATTGTCGGGTTCAATTGCGAGCGCACGGTTCAAGCAATCTAACGCCTTCTCAAAAGCCCCCTGCCGCCGGTAGACATTTCCCAGGTTCAACAGCGCAATTGCATAGGTCGGTCTCAGGAGCAACGACTGTTGGAAGCTTTGGATGGCTTCGTCCGGATGTCCCTCCTGCGCAGCCATCATTCCGAGATTGTTCCATGCCTCGGGATAGTCTGGACGCAGCTTCAAAGTCTGTTGAAGATATTGTCGCGCCTGCTTGAAATCATTTTTCCGCAAGTTGAGCGTTCCAAGGTTGTAATAGCCCTCGGGATCTTCCGGTTTTGCGGTGATAACTTGTTGAAATGACTCGGCGGCCTGTTCCAGGTATCCGTGTTGATAGAGCGCTACACCGTAGGTGAAGTCATTACGCTGGAACCCTCCGCGATAGAGCACTCCGCCCAAGGGCATCGCCTTCTGCATGCGACCAGATGTCGTGGTTGGGACAGCTCTTACATCATCAAGCAGGCGCTCAGGGCTAATCGGTCCCTGATACACCTTAACGATCATCCCCTCTCTGTCCAGCAGGAAGGAGGTTGGAATTGCGAGATCCCTGCGTCGATCGAACAAGTAACGGTAGATGATGTTATAGATTCCTGCCACATCTTCTGTAGCAAAAACAACGGGAAAGGAGAATTTTTCCTGCGCCGTAAAGGAGCGAGCCTTATCAACATCGCCTGGCTCGTCGACGCTTACCCCCAGAAGTTTTATTTGGTCTGCGGCGAGCACTGACTCGTGACGATGAAGAAGTCTCAACTGTTCGCGGCAGAGAGGCGACGTTGTCGCCCAGAAGTTGAGCAGCACGAAGCTGCCCCTCAACGATCGGAGCTTTTGCATGTTGCCCGTTAGATCGGGCAGGGAGAACTCCGGTGCCAACAGGGTCTCAATCAGCCATGTGTCTACCTGGTATGGTAACGGTTCTAACACCGCCGGCAGCGTCGCTTGCGCGTACGAAGAGTTTGTCGGACCGAAAGGCTTAGCGGTAAAGGTGTCCGCACCTTCCTCAAATTCAATCCGATGGTTTACAGGTAGGTGTTCGAAGCTCTGAGACAGACCGCTAGGCCAGCGGATAGTGCACCGAATCGGCCCCTCCGGCTTTCCAAGTCCGAAGAACACCTCTTTCGAGTGCTGAGCCAGAAACCCAGAGCCCCCTTGCAGATACTTCGTCTGCTTGAGCGTTCCTGCTTCGACTGTAAGGGCCGTTCCGATCGCATCGCGATTGCTCTTAGTCCCACGCAAGCGAAATACGACCGAGTCGCCGAGGTCCTTCATCCCGTTATGAAGAATCCGAATCTGCGGCGCGTTTCGGTTTTTGAGGATAAGCTCCAAGCGGCCGTCATGGTCGAGATCGGCGAGAACGAAGGAGCGACCGTCCTCAGGAAAATCCAGTCCAAGCGCGCCCGAAACTTCGGAGAACGTGCCATCGCGGTTATTCGCAAAAGCTACATTTCTTTCGTGGCCACTCCAGGATGTATCCGACCTAATCAATTCGTTGAGAGCGTTCCATCCCTTCTCGTAGGCAAGAGATGGAGTCGAGTCATTGGGAGATTTTGCCACCACCTGTCGCCAGAAGAAGCTGCCTAGATCGCTCCGTTCTGAGTTTCGCTCCGGCGCTGTGATGTACCCATTGGCAACGTACAGGTCAGGGTATCCGTCGTGATCGAAGTCCCAGAAATCGGAACACCAGGCCCAGCGGCCCATTTCGACCCCGGCTTGCTGGCTGACGTTTTGGAACTCCCCAGTTCCCAAGTTTCGATAAAGTGCATTGCCTCGTGCATGCCGCCGATAGAGCGCCCGGATATCCTTCGGAGCTCCCACCTGAAACTGATTTTGTGTTGAAACCCTCTGGCCAGCAGCCGACCACATATTGGCGACATAAATATCCTGCTTTCCATCGTTGTCGAAGTCTGCCCAGCACGCACTCATTCCGGCACCAACGTCCTCAACGTGGGCAGAACTCGAAACTGTGCTGAACGTTCCATCACCATTGTTGCGGTACAAATTATTCCGACCGAAGTCATTGGCCACATAAAGGTCGGGCAAGCCGCTGGAGCCAGAGTCGCCCCACGCACAAGCGAAGCTGTAGCGATTGTTATCGACGTTCAATCCCGCCGCTTCGGTCCTCTCGACGAAGATCGCATTCCCTTCGTTGTGCAACAGACAATTGGCCGGGCCGTTGCGTGCGTCGAAGTAGGGAACTGGGTAGTGATACTGATCGAGCCCTAAATAGTAGCTGTACAGACAGAAGTAGATATCGAGACGTCCGTCGCGATCGTAGTCGGCAACAGACGCATGTGTGAACGATCCTTGAGGAGCGTTTGCAAACTTGAATGCGTCGCGCTTGAGAGCGAACGTCCCGTCCCCTTTGTTCAGAAAGAGCAGGGGACCGCTGCCGCAAACCACCAGAAGATCCTGAAGCCCGTTGTTCTGAAAGTCGGCAAAGAGCGCGCACGCGGTATTGTCCAGCACTCCGACGCCAGACTTTTCCGTTACGTCTTCGAAGGATCCGTCGCCCCGGTTGCGGTAGAGCCGGTTGGGCAGTCCCGCCGGCTGGCAGACATAGAGGTCGTCGAATCCATCGTTGTCGAAGTCACCCGCGGCAACACCGTTATTGCCGTAAACATCAATTCCGCATGCGCCGTCGAGGACGGTGCGCCAATAATCGGACCCTCGAAGCATCTGGTTTTTATACGACTCAGTACCACCGAGAGCGTGAGACGTAACGTCGACAAATACCTGCCCATTCGTAACGCTCAGGGTCTCCTCGCCAGCCTCCCATCGGTTAGCCTTCCAAGCCCCGGGGACACTGCGCGATTCATCATGCGCCCACACAGTGCGCCACGATCCAACCCGCTCCTCGCGGCGTTGATCGCTTCGAACACCAACAATGTCATATCGAATATCCAGCCGGACGGTGAGTGGAGTGTTAGCAACCACTTCGATGCTGGTAATTTCGAACTCCGCTGTCTCCACGCGAGAGACCTGCCCCAGCCAGTCTTGGATCTCCTGTAGAAATTGCCCACGCCCGGGAACGACACTACTCCCAAACCGTCTCCGTACGACATCGATCCCCCCTCCAGAGCGCAGGGTCTTCTTCTCTACCGGAACGAACGACGAGGCTTCAATGGAAGGATCCAGCGAACGAGCCAGGGCTGAAAAGTCGTGTACTGATGCCTCAAGTGTCCGCTTCCACCCGTTGAGTTGTGCTCCGATCTCAAAGGCGTATTTCTCAGTGATGTATTCATCCGAACCTGGGGCAACCAGGCGGAGGATATCGTCCAGGGAAGATTTTTCCGGGTAGTGGGGTATCAGCCTGATATCGGCGGAGGAGAAGTTCGAATCCGAACTTGGGAAGGCCTTTGATGGACGAAACAAAAAGGACGACGCATAGAAAGTAGTCGGATGGAAGAGTATGGGCGTCAAACCAAGGCTTTTGAGGAGCCTACGGCGGGAAAAAAGAAGGTTCTCACTCTGGTAATGCGTCATTTCAAAGGGGGTTCCGTGTTGCGGCAATGTTAGCACCAGGCTGGATTCAGCCCAAAACCATGCCTATCGAGGTGACGAAAAGAATCTAAACCTTTTGATTGACAAAAGTTATTTGTTTGTTCTAGATTCCTCCCGGCAGTGAAGTAACCGGTTACATCCCCGAGAAGCGCATTAGAAACGCACTGCCCATACCCAATCAGCGCATCAAGTTCGGCAACGCGCAATGACCCACGGAACGAAGACACTGAGGTTATTCGGATGGCTACTGATCGCAACGCAATGAGGCGGTTTAAAAATCTTGGCTACCTAGCCGTCACATGTTTGGCTCTTTTGCTAATGCAGACTCAGACTTTATTCGGCCAGGTGGATGAAGGATCGATCAATGGCACCGTCCAGGATGCCGCCGATGCGAATATTCCCAATGCGCATGTGACCCTGTTGAATACGGATCAAGGGATCACCCTGGAGACCACTACGAACAGCAGTGGCGTATATATCTTCTCTCCCGTGAGGATCGGGCACTACACCGTAACGGTCACGTCTCCGGGTTTCTCCACCACCAGTCAGAAAAACCTGACGGTGTCGGTGGGACAGAACCTGCAGGTCAATGTCCAACTGAAGATCGGCGAAACCAGCACCACGGTAGACGTTACGACTGCGCCACCGCAGCTGGAGACGGACGAATCCTCGGTCGGACAGGTTATGACTGAACGCACCGTGAATAGTCTCCCTCTGAATGGGCGCAACTTCACGTTTCTCGCCCAGCTTGGCGCAGGTGTGAACACATCGCAGGCGGACACACGCGGAAACGCGGCCTCCGGAGCCTTTACGGCAAACGGTCTGCGACCGGCACAGAATAACTACCTGCTCGACGGCATCGACAACAACTCCAACGCAGTCGACTTTCTGAACGGAACGAACTTCGTCATTCTCCCTCCGTTGGACGCGATCCAGGAGTTTAAAGTACAGACGGCCGACTTCAGCGCCGAGTTGGGTCGTTCGGCCGGAGCCGTTCTCAACGCCACGATCAAGTCCGGCACAAACAGCCTCCACGGCGCGGTCTGGGAGTTCTTCCGCAATGACGTACTCGACGCGGCAGACTACTTCGAAACCAAAAAAGGAGAGCTGCGGTTCAATCAGTTTGGAGCCACCATCGGTGGACCAATCATCAAGAACAAACTCTTCTTTTTTGGCGACTATGAAGGTTTTCGGCGCGTCCAGGGGAATACTCAGTCCGGTCTTGCTGTGCCGACAAACCTAGAGAGAACCAGTGGCTACACAAATCTCTCTGACCTCATCACTGGTCAGTCGGGAAAGCCGCGCATTGACAATATAGGCCGGTCAGTACCATTTGGCGCGATCATGGACCCGGCAACAACGCGCCCGGTCACAGCAGGTGTGCTCGATCCTGTCTCAGGTTTCGTCGCTACGCAGACTGGCTACGTTCGTGATCCGTTCGGCTCGTGCGGAGCAGGTACGCAGACCTTCACCCTGGCGGGTTGCAACCTGAACCAAATTCCTGGCTCCCGCCTGGATCCGAACGCAATCGGTCTGCTTAATCTATATCCACTGCCAACGACCGCTTCGGGCATCACCTCGAACTATGTAATAAGTCCAAATTTGTTTGAACATCGCAACGCCTTTGACGTGCGCGGCGACTACAATCCGACGCAAAAAGAACAGATATTCGTCCGCTTTAGTTATGTGGACGACCCCCAGTTTATCCCGGGGCCTTTTGGCGGTGTTGCAGACGGAGGCAGCTTCCAACAGGGCCTCCAGACAGCGAAGTCCGATCAGGCTGTTGCCGCTTGGACCCACGTCTTCACTCCCAACACTGTAAATGTGGCGCGTGCTGGCTTCAACCACCTGCACACCACTCGATTAGGCCCGGAGGGTACCACCCAGGGCATCCCGGCTCAATACGGCATCCAGGGCATTCCCCAAAACTCCGAGAACGGGGGCCTTCCGGCGATCGTCATCGGCGGTCTACAAGAGCTGGGCAGCAACGATTTCTTGCCCTCCGATGAGGTCAGCCAGACCCTTCAGATCACGGATGACTTCACGAAAATCTATGGAAAGCACAACTTCAAGATGGGCATCGAGTACCAGAATGTACACTTCAACACGCTGCAGCCCGCATACTCACGAGGTGAGTTCGACTTCAATGGCAACTTCGCCGGGGTTCCGGGCCAATCCGGTGACCAGACCGGGCGTGCACAATTTCTTTTGACGCCGACGGCAGCAGCTTATCCAGGTGGAGTCGATTTTGTGGGAGGCGCCAACGAGATACATGCATCCAACATCAGCAAAACCTATGACACAAGGAAGTACACCGCTCTCTACTTCCAGGACGACTGGAAGGTGAGTCCAAGGCTGACCCTAAATCTAGGCCTGCGCTGGGACTACTTCAGCCCAATCTCCGAAACGAATGGTGGCCAGGCCAACTTTGTTCAGAGCGGTCCTCCAAACGGAATACCAACTTATATAATCCCGGCGTCAGGGAAGGCCGATAGGTCTTTGTCCTCAACCGCCAATAATCCTTCTCTTGCTGGCAATGGCTTTATCGATCTCTTAGCCAAAGACGGAATTGCGCTTGATCAGACCAACAGATACGGCCAGGGGCTCACCAAGGCTCAAAGGAGCAACTTCGCGCCGCGCGCAGGCTTTGCCTACCAAATTACCCCGAAGTTTGTCTTCCGCGGCGGCGTTGGACTCTTCTACAACGCCTTCGAGAACCAGGGCTATTCACCCAACATTGGTGAGAACTATCCCTTCGTCTACAACTTCGACTACAAGGGAACCACCGACTCCGCGCCCTTCAGTTCTGGTTCCAACCCCTACGGTACGTGCGCAGCAAGTCCGGGAGGAAGCGCTCCCATCGGTACCGGTCTCAGCTGCAGTTCCTTTACTCCTCTTGCGGTGAACGCTAAAGGTTTGGGTCTGGAGGGGCTTCAGTTCAAATACGTAACACCGGTTACTCTCAGTACTAACTTCACTTTCCAATACGCGATCACTCCCTCTATGTCCGCACAGGTTGCGTACGTATTTACGAACGTCAATAACTTACAGGTCGGTATAGGTAACAATAATGTCTCCCAATTGTTACCAGCCAACACCAGTGTGCTTCCGTTCCTGCCGTTTCCAGATTTTGGTCAGAACGGGAGCTATGAGCAGACTCTCGGAATCAGCAACTACAGCGGCCTGCAAACCAAACTTGAACAACAGTTTGCTAGTGGCTTGAATTTTCTTGTTACCTACACCTATTCGAAGACGCTTACAGATGCCGCCGACCTCCTCAACGGAGGTAGTACAGGGAATTCAAGTGGATACCGAGCAGCGTATGTTCCTGGACTCGGTCCAAGATTCGATTACGGTCTGGCCAGCTTCGATATCCGAAATGTGGCCCATTTGAGCGGCGGATATCAGCTACCCTTCGGCAACAATAAGAAGTTCATGGCGGGTGCTGGCAAGCTCGAAAATGCAGTTATCGGTGGGTGGAGCGTGAACTGGATTGTGACCCTGCAGGGCGGTCAACCGATCACTCTCACTTGCCCAACCGCAACAACCTCTGGAACGTATTGCAACGATGTGCAAGTGCCTGGACAGAGTCAGAAACTTGGCCTGCACACGGACTCAAACGGCAAACTCAATTGGTTCGGAAATCCGGCAGCCTTCCAGCAACCGTGTCCGCTGGGAGCAGTCGCACCCGCTGGATGCTTCCCTCTAACTGGAAGTGCAATTCTGGGAGCCGGACCGTCAACCACCACAGGGCCAGGATTCCATCGGTTCGACTTTTCATTGTTCAAGGCCATGCAACTCAGCGAGCGCTTCTCGCTGCAGTTCCGGACCGAGTTCTTCAACATCCTGAATCACCCGAACTTTAACTCACCTAACTTCGGCGGTAACGGCGTGACAGCGATCGGAAACTCGGGCAATTTCACTAGTTCCACCTTTGGTGAAATCGGGTCGACCCGCGATGCACCATACGATCCGCGACAGATTCAATTTGCTCTCAAGCTGTACTATTAATCCTAAAGTCGAACAACTCCGGAAGATGCACCTGCAAAGGTGTCTACCCGGATTTGTTTTTTCCAAAGGATTACTCGTGTGTAGCGATTGCTCGCGCCACGATGACAGAGGTGAACTGTGAGCAAGAGGCCCCGGTTGCGGCTCGTAGTCCTTGGCGGCTCGCTTCTGGTCTGTTCAGCATTGTCTGCCCAAGGCGCGTTGGCCCAAGAGAATTCGGGCCAAAACCTCGATCAACAGTTTCAGTCCGCAGTAGCCCAATATCATGCAGGAAAGTTTGCAGAAGCTTCCACACAACTAGAGAGCCTCTTACCTCACGTACCGAAGAGCTTTGAAATCCACGAGCTCCTGGGGTTAACGTATGCTGCGCAATCGCGGGACGAAAAAGCTATAGAGCAGCTGGAAATAGCCACTCGACTAAAACCTGATTCAGCGGCTGCGAAAACGAATCTGGCAACGGCTCTCGCGAGCTCAGGAAAGTTGGAATTAGCCGAGGCACAGTTTCGCAAAGCACTCGCTCTCGACCCTCGAGACTTCGACGCGAACCATAACCTGGCCGATTTTTATCTTCAGGGAAATAGGATGTCGGACGCGCTTCCTCTTCTCGAGCAGGCCCAGCGAATCAATCCCTCGTCTTACAACAACGGATACGATCTCGCGCTCGCATACTTTCTTGTGGGAAAGCGCAGCGACGCGCGGTTGCTGATTCAGACCATGATGCAGCAGAAGGACGCCGGAGAACTCCATAACCTGCTAGGCCAAATTGAAGAGAAGGATGGTAAATTCGTGGAGGCGGCGAACGAGTTCCAAGTCGCTGCTCAGATGGATCCGAGTGAGGACAATCTCTTCACCTGGGGAAGCGAGCTTCTTCTCCACAGAACATACGAGCCAGCCATCGATGTATTCCAGCAAGCAACCAAGCGCTACCCGACTTCACCGCGACTGTTAATCGGGCTTGGAATGGCGCTGTACTCACGAGGCAGGTATGAGGATTCGATCAAGTCCTTGTTATCTGCAGCAGATCTGGATCCAACCGACCCCCGCTGCTATCTGTTTCTATCTAAGTCGTACCTTAGTTCTCCAACTCAGGCCGACGATGTAATCCAAAAATTCCGACGCTACTCGGAGTTAAAGCCAAACAACGCGTTGGCACAGTATTATTACGCCGTGAGTCTATGGAAGGGAAAACGGCTCGAAGAAACCAGCGTAGACTACCGCACAGTGGAGTCCCTGCTGCAAAAGTCGATCGCGTTAGATGGAACACTTGCCGACTCGCACTTGCAGTTAGGCATCCTCTACGCCGACCAGCACGAGTCAGCCAAATCGTTGCCGGAGTATCTGCGAGCTCTGGAGCTGAATCCCAATCTTCCCGATGCCCACTATCGTCTCGGCCAGTATTATGCCCGAGCCGGGCAGAAGGATCAGGCACAAAAGGAATTCACCGTCTATCAGCAACTGCAGGCGCAACATATGGCGGCAGTCGACAAGGAAAGGGCTGAAGTGCAACAGTTTGTGTATTCAGCAAAGCCCGCATCTATCACCAAGCCTTGAGGTGCATCTGCGAGGAAGGGAAGTAGGCGAACGGACCGAAAGGGTCAGAAGGTGGATCTCAGTTGAAGGCTTCATCACTCAGTAAGGCGGTTCCAGCACGACACGAAATGGCCCGGCATCTGGGTCTCACCAGGCGCGAATTTCTGCGTACTACGGCCGGGCTTGCACTTGGAAGCACCCTTACAAGCGCCAGCCCATTTGTCTATGGAGAGGCAGCGGCAAAAAAACGAAAAATTATAGTCATCACATTTGGAGGAGGCGCTCGCGATCAGGAAACGTTCGCACCCGATGGACAGCAGAACATTCCACACATGCTCCAGGAACTGGCCCCGCAGTCCAGTTTCTTCACGCAAGTAATGAACCAGGGAATACTGGGCCACTACGTGGCGACCGCGAGTCTGGCGACCGGTGTCTACGAAACACTCAATAACTTTTCTGCAGTTCCACCCGAACATCCAACCGTGTTCGAGTATTTTCGCAAGGACCTGGATCGTCCGCCGTCAAGCACGTGGGTGGTTGCCCCCAGCAACGGATTTAACCGAATCGGCGAAAGCGACTATCGATCCTATGGGCCGGGCCTTGGGGCCAAAGTTATTTTGCCAAAGCATCTACTCAGTGCAGCAACAGCCGGAGCGGCAGCCGACTATAACCATTTGCTGCACGACAACTATGAGACCCCGCTCTACGCGCCGCAAATTGGAGGGGGCGAAGTCGAACTCCAGCAGATGGAAAATATACTGAAGCTTTCGGTCGACGATTTCATGGCGCATGCACGAACCGTCTCGAGCCCGGACGAGCTTTCTATTTACGTTGCGAAGCGACTGATGCAGCAGGAGTCGCCCAATCTGCTGTGGATCACGATGCACGATATCGATATCGCTCACTCGGGCGCATACTCCCTTTACGTGGATGCGATTCGACGCACGGACCGTCTCTGTGCGGAGCTCTGGAAGGTGGTCCAGGCCGAACCTGAATATGCCGGTAATACGACGATGTTCATCCTCCCGGATTTTGGACGAGACGCTGACGAGGACGCCGGCGGCAACGGATTTCAGCATCATCGCACGGGCGATCCAGCCTCGCGCACAACTTGGATGATGGCCCTGGGCGCAGGTGTTCGACCGGGGATGGTGTATGATCGCCCACTGCAATCCATTGATCTCGTACCGACTCTCGGCGCTCTGATGGGCTTCTCGCCGAAGCTGTCACAAGGCGCCCCGATCCACGAGTTGTTGTAGTTATGTTGCCAACCGATCTCAAAGCCGAACAGTTCGCCGGGTATCCGCCCAAGGCACGGAAGCTCGCCGTAGCTCACTTGGGCACGCTGCAACAGTTGCCGCTCAGCTTTTTGCCGAGTTTTCTGCGGGAGATCATCGACTATGACTTCAAATTTCCCGCAGAGCGCACCGCAATCGATCAGGAGCTTCTCACGCTCAGCTCTCTGACACACGCACAGCTCAAAAATTGGTTTCAAGGGTTCTCGCAACTGTCACTGTCGTCGAAATTTGAAAAACTTGATTGGATCAATCAACCGGCCCAGTTTGTCGAACAGCTGTCGGCGTACCTGTGGACAACTCACCAACTGGATGCGTTCCGCGAGGCAGCAGTAACCTACGGGAATCGCCTTCAAAAGGGCGAGCCCGAACAGATAGCCGTACACAGGTTGGGTATTGCGATCATCGGACAGGGTGTTGTCTCGTATGATGAGCCACTCTTTCTCAATCTTCGGAAGCACGGCACCTACTTCAGGCAAATCAAGCCGGAAAACGGAGTGGAACTCCTGCTGGCCGCAGTCGAAGCCAGGGCAAAGGCGCATCCCGTTCCATATGGACATTGGTACGTCGATGGAGGCCACGCGGCAGGTCACAGTTCGTTGCTCAGCTGCCTCTCCTTTCAGCAGATGGAACCCGTACGCGCCGCATTGCTGAGAGACATTCAGACTGAAACTGCAAAGCCGGGGATGGGCCCTGAGGAACTGCACACGCATATGGCGCGTCTCTCCCCCGCAGACCTTGGAATCGATAAAACAGGTGACGAAGTGCTGGAACGTTTCCAGGTCAAGTTGCTCACAGAGGGCTCCGGGACCCAGATATTCAGCACTACCTTCGTCCAATGGGCCACGCGGGAAGTCTTACGACGGGCGCAGGCGGTTACCTTGTTCGTGCGCTTTGCTCCCCGTCAACGACAGCGACCGATGAACGAGCTGTTGTCCGGAACCGGGAGCAACCTTGAATTCGATCCTGTTGGCTCCCTGATTGATGCGAACATGGCCGCCTACTATCAGTGGATCAACCAGCAGCGACTCCCGCAATCCGAACAGTCTTCATTTCTGGTGTGGTTTGAAGGCCATAATCAAGCCCTCGTAGTCTCTCCGTCCTTGCCTCGAGGCACAGAGTCAAACTCAACCCTCGATCTTGGACAGTTGCTTTCATTGGCTACCGGATAACCGGACAATATCGACCACAAGCCAGGTTCCCAATCAAGTGCCTAGCGGCGTCAGGCTTCGATCAAAGCGCACAGATTATCCTTAACCATCAGCATCTGTTGCCTCCAGAATTCGCGTGAGCGAACTACTGGCGCTTGGCCGGCAGAATGCAGATTTCGACAACCTTGAGCTCAATGTGCCCCGGTCCATTTGGCACCAGGTGGCGGGCTACTGTAAAACGGAGGCATCAGCTAAGCCGGTCCCGCTGGATACGTACATGACGGAAGACCTGCTTCGCTGGCGTTTTCAGAGCGCTCATTCATCGGATGACAAGTGTGCCTTTTGCCAGCGAAACCATGAAGGGAGAACAGGCTTATTCCCATTCACGCGGAGCCTGTATCGGAATTGGAAGGCAGAGTGGGCCCAACAATCCTGATTGCCAGTTTCCGCGCCTTTTCGTTGGTCAAGACGGAAAGCGGATTTGCGATGGCGGTGTTGAACGCCAGTGTGAGCAGAGCCTAAGCCACGGTCAGCGCATCGGCGCCGGTCACTCCATACTGACTGTTGTCGTCAACCAACCTTCAACTTTCGGATTGCCCTACCGACACCGATTCTTCATTTGTTTAGCGATCTTTTGTCTGTGCTGGTTCTTCTCTAATCGAAAGTGGACCATGCTATTAACCTTCGTATGCTTCTTTCTATTGCGAGCGATATGGTCTTTGTTCCTGCTTGTCGCCAGACGAAGTTAGAAGTACACGCACGACTTTTGCAAGCGTCTCCACGGCTCTGACTCCCGCAAAGTCACACTTTCGGCAACTTCGACCGGACGTTTCCCAAGACCACGTTTCCGAGACCCGGCGGGTCGGAGATGGCGGCAATGTTAGACTTTCGGCTCAGCGAGAGATAGAAATGACAGGTTCGCAACACACCGTAGCCCTCCTTAGTTTGTTGCTAACGGCCGTTACCAAGCCCTCATTTGGAGCTTCCAGAGCGGTCCCCAACACAGGTAAGTGGAGGAGCATAGCTCTTCCTTTTCGCCCTTACAACGTCACAGCTTTCAACGGCACTGATAGCGAAGTACTGTCGCCCGAAGCGGTTCCGTGCAAGATATCGAAATCGCGGGTACTCCGAGCAAGTCTCTCAGCGATGAGATCGCGCTGCAAATCTCTGCCTAGTTGATTGCTCCATTAGTTCGTATGCGGGGGGAGCCGTGCAAAGTGGCCATGCCACGCAGAAGCTCGATCCGCTCAAGGCCCAAGCTACTCCTCAACGATCAAACAAACGGGTCGAAGTGAGAGGACGCGCTCTTGGGGTAGAGGACAGACAGGGTGATCATGCAAAAGATTGTTACTTGGGTACTTCAGTCGAGAGCAGAGATACTTACGCGCTTCTCTTCCCGTTAAAGCTTCCGGAAATCCGACTTCACGGGGAGCGATTGCTACCTGTCCCTTCCTGGTTCAGGCAGGTAAGTTAATTGTTGTTGTTTCTAGTCGTAGATTGCTCGTACGATTCCATGACTGGAGGAACTTTGTGCTGAAAGCGCTTGCTGCTGTTGCTTGCTGTAGTTTCGTGTCGTTGGGTCTGTTTGTGCCCAGCCCTGTCTCGGCTCAGACGGCGGTGCGGCCCCAACCGGACCGTCAGCAGTGGTATCTCAATGCCGGCAAGATGACCTACGTGGTCGGCGTCAATGAACAGGGCATCCTGCAATCGCTTTACTGGGGACCGAAGCTGAGCGACCGCGGTCTCGTACCGGTGGCGAAGAGCCTGCCTGAACGCGCTTCCCAGTATGCTCCGGCAGCCACAACGCCACAGGAGTATCCGGCATTCGGGGCCGGGATATTCCCGGAGACAGCGCTTAAGGTCAACTCGCCGAACGGGGATCGGACGCTGATCCTCAAATACGAGTCGGCAAAGGTAACTGGCTCGCAACTCGAGATCGTCCTGAAGGATACGCAGGAGCCTCTGCGCGTACACCTGTACTACCAGACCTTTCCCGAGGGCGTCCTGGCGCGCTGGTCACGCATCGAAAACACAGGCAAAGGCAGCTTCGGCATTGAGAATGCCGCGTCGGCTACATGGAATCTGCCTGCCGGCACGGGTTATACGCACCGCTGGCTGACGGGAATGTGGGGCGGTGAATTCCAGTTGAACGAGGAGCCGCTGAAGACTGGAAAGAGCGTGCAGGAGAGCCGTACTGGACACACATCGCACGAGGCGAACCCGTGGTTTTCGATCGGCAAGGAGGAGCAGACAACCGAAGAGGCAGGTCCGGTTTGGTTTGGCGAGCTTGGCTGGAGCGGCAACTGGCAGATCGTCACCGAATATACTTCGCTGCGCCAACCGCGTGTGACCGGCGGATACAACCCGTTCGACTTTCATTGGACGCTTGCAGGCGGCGCATCACTTGAGACCCCTAAGTTCTACGCGGGCTATACGGATGGCGGCGATGGCGAGGCGTCGCGCATCCTGAGCCAACTTCAGTTGCGGGAGATTCTGCCCAAACGCGGTGAAGCGCGTGAACCCAAGCCGCGTCCAATCATCTACAACTCCTGGGAGGCGACGGAGATGAACTTCACGGGCGAAACGCAGATCGCGCTCGCCGAACGCGCCGCGAAGGTAGGTGTGGAGAGGTTCGTGATCGATGATGGCTGGTTCGGCAAGCGTGATGACGACCATGCCGGACTTGGCGACTGGACAATCACGCCGAAGAAGTTTCCGCAGGGGTTGAAGCCGGTCATCGATCGCGTGCATGCGCTCGGCATGGATTTCGGCATCTGGGTAGAACCGGAGATGGTAAATCCAGACAGCGATCTGTATCGTCAGCATCCGGAGTGGGCGATGCAGTTCCCCAATCGCGAACACTCAGAAGAGCGCCACCAACTGATGTTGAACCTGGCGCGGCCCGATGTGAAGGAGTGGATGTTCAACTGGCTCGACAAGCTGGTGAGCGAGAACGATATTGCTTTTCTGAAGTGGGACTATAACCGCATCTGGTCGGAACCGGGCTGGAACATGGCGCCGGGTTCCTCGCCGACACACCCCAATCCGGATGCGGAAAAGGCAATTTATCTCGAAGCTGTGCGTAATCTGTATGACGTGATCGACCAACTTCGCGCGAAGCATCCGAAGCTCGAGATCGAGTCCTGCTCAAGCGGCGGCGGACGCGTGGACCTCGGCATTCTTGAGCGCACGGATGAGGTTTGGCCGAGTGATAATACGGACGCGCTCGACCGGCAGGACATTCAGTTTGGCTACACGCAGGCGTACACGTCACAGACCATGGTGGCGTGGGTGACGGACGTGCCAAGCATGGATCACCGCATGGTTCCGCTGCAGTATCGTTTTGTTGTGGCCATGCAGGGCGCGCTCGGCATTGGCGCAAACCTGACGAAGTTTTCCGATGCCGACCTGGCGCTCTCGGCGAAGCTCACAGAGTTTTACAAGACCGTTCGTACTACGGTGCAACAAGGCAGGCTGTATCGGCTTGCATCGCCGCTGACAGGCGATCCATCGCAGATGGAATATGTTGCAGAGGATGGCTCGCAGGCCGTGCTGCTGGCACTTCAGCATAGCCAGCGATTGCGGCTGCCCTACCCCACCGTTCGCCTGCGTGGGATTGACCCCGACGCGATGTACCGCCTTCGTCCGTTGGACCCGGAGAAGTACACGGGGGAGGAGGTCGTATCGGGCTCCGTGCTGATGGACGCCGGTGTGAACCTGAAGCTCGAGGGCGATTATGACAGCACTGCTTTAGTCCTTGAGCGGCTCCCGTGATTTGATCCACAATGTCGACACGGTTCTCGGAAAACGGGGAGATTAAACTCCATCCGTGTCTCGGCATTCCGAAGTTGCTGATAACGCCGTTTCGCGAAGTTCGTTCTTCAGAAAACCTGTTGTTTGATCGAAATGGCCGTTTTTGTTGCATCAATTTTTCACTGGCACGCAACAACCACGCGAATCGATGGCGGCATCCCTGTGTCCCGCCTGCAAGAACCAGCATTTCTACGCAAAGGCGTGTTGGCGTGGAACAGATGGAGCGTCGTGCGCTCAACCTGCCATCACTCAATCTCGTTCGACTGCGCCGGTTGTAGCAGTCAAAGATCAAAATCTTGCTCGTCGTCCTGCCGACTGTGGTTCACATGTTTGTTGTGAATTTGTTTTTTCTTATTCAGATCGATGAAAGCTGACGGTGGTGTCTTCTTGAGAAACGTGCTGCGCTTCCTGTGCGCTTGAATAAATTCATTGACTCAGTTCAGAGCAAACCTTCCACCGGGCATTGCCTTGCCACGAGCGGCCAGCTCATCTGCCAAAGCGATTCTGACGTTTGATGAACTCTGGCGCATTACCCGCTAACGCAGCGCAGAATCCCGGTCTGGGTCAAGCAGGGAATCAACGCCTGGATGACTGCTGCCGCAAGAGGTGGCCGACTGATGCGATTCAAAGAGCGGGAAGGTCGGAAAGAGCCTGGGCGACTGGTGATTTGGACCGTTCCTCTGTGGCGGGCGTGACAGGCCGGCTTCTAAGCGTCAGAAAGTACGCTTCGAGGGCGCGACAGATAACTTCGACGTCAAGTTCAGCGAGCGCGTCGTCCAGCTTCCCGACACCCAGAACTTCATCCGCGCGAGGGTAGAAGGACTCACGCTGGATTAGTTTCTTGCCGAGCGTTGACGGCGCGAGGTCACTCCAGTACCTCGGAACTCCCATGCCATCCAGAAGGACAAGGCCACTGATCGGCGGAAAAATGGAGCTGCGGACCTTGGCAAGCATCACCCTCCCCTAGATATCGAAACCGGGAAAAACGGGCTATGGAAAAGAAGTGTGGCGGAAAAGTCCAAAGTGCAAAGACGGACTTTCCCACCAAACTTGGGAATCCCGCTGAGAACGCGGGATTCCCACTTGGCGTGTTGCCGGGTTAAAGGTACTTGAAGCACTTGAAAAGCAACAGGACTCAAACTACCTTCGTGACCTATTCTAGGTAGTTTCGGAAGAGCGTTGCGTAGTTAAATAGCTGATAAATAAGATGTTAATTCGCAATCTGACAACAACTCTGTCGCTTAATCGAAATGGCTGTTTTTGTTGCGTCAATTTTTCGCTAGCACGCAACACTCGCGAATCGAGGGTGCGAAGCCATGGAAGACCATTGTGGGAGCAGGTTACGCCGCTCAGAGTCCTATACCCAGATCTCGCCGCATAAGACAATCGCAGTAGACGGCAACGTGAAACTCGAAGTGCTGGATTTTGTCGGTCGGGATGTCCGGTCATAAGTCAAACCTAATGATGTGGTCTTCATAGATTGAGGAAGTGCTCGGTCCGCATGGGAGAGATCCGACCTTACGACAGTGGGTCTGCACCTGGCATCGCGCGGAGGCAAGCGGTCCCGCAATCGGGCCATCGTCGCCGTCGCTCGCAAATTGGCAGTACTGCTTCATCGCATCTTGAACACCCAGGAGCCATACCTCCCATTCTACGGAGTAGCAGCCTGATGAAGGAGATCATGTTGAATTGTTGCGACTATCCCCATGACTGCGTGTCGGGTTGGGCCTGACCGAGGCCGTCCCAGAATTGGCAGAATCGATTTCTCCTTCTACCCCCAACCGATACAGAGCCACGAGCGTGTCACTAAAGTGCGAATAGAAACAGGGTGGAGAATAATATGCGGGGGTATGGCGGACTTTCGGTTCTATGAGGCTCAGACACTGAGGCTCATACAATCGCCTGTGGCTCTTCCACCCCTCCCCGCTCGCCTTTGGAAGTCAAATGGTAATACATCGCAGGCGTAACGATCAGGCTCAGTACCACCGAGATCAAAAGACCGCCAATCACGGCAATCGCCAGTGGCTGCAGCATCTGCGATCCGGCACCCAGAGCAAAAGCCAGCGGCAGCATCCCACACATCGCCGCCGTTGCAGTCATTAAGATTGGCCGCAACCGTCTCTGAGCCGCATGCATCATCGCATCGAGCGCCTCTGCGCCCTCAGCCCGCGCACGTTCATCCGCATCCAGCAGCAGGATGCCATTTTTGGCTACAATCCCGATCACCATAATCAAGCCCATAAAGCTTGCGACATTGAAGTCGGTTCGTGTAATCAGCAGCGCCAGAACGACTCCCGCCATGGAAAGAACGGAGCTCGTAAGGATTGCAATCGGCGCGGAGAAGTTTCTAAATTCAGCAAGCAGAACACCAAAGACCAGTGCAAGCGCAAGAATGAGAACCTGGACGAGCTCGCGAAAAGACTTCTGCTGCTCCTCATACGTGCCGCCGTACTCTACCCGAACACTCGCCGGAAGATTCAGCTTAGCCATCGCGTCTTTCACCTTGACCATGGCACCGCCCAGATTAGAACCCTCCAACCGACCGCTTACTAGTACAACCTGCTCAAGATTTTCGCGACGGATCTCATTCTGCGGAGGCAGCTCTTTGATCTCAGCGAGTGCACCCAACGTCGCAGTGCGTCCCGTCGCAGAGTTGAAGACTGTGTTCTCGATCGTGCTCAACGAGACGCGATGTTCGTCTGACATGCGCACGCGGACGGTGTAAGGCCGGCCAGCCACAATCACCGGATCGGTCGAAGGCAGGCCATCCAGCAGCGAGGTCACATCTTCAGCCACCTCCTGAACCGTGAAGCCCAATCGGCTAGCCAGAGCTGGGTCAACCTGAAACGTGGTCGCTGGGCCGCTCAGTGTGTTGTCGACGCCGTTTTGGGTATCGACGACTCCCGGAATTGCTGAAATGGCCGCCTGCACCTTCGGTCCAAGATCGTGCAGAAGTATGGTGTCGTTCGAGAAGAGTTTAATCTGAATCGGTTCGGGAGAGTTCGAAAGATCGTTGATCATATCCTCAAGAACCTGTACAAACTCGACGTCAAGTTCAGGCTCCTGTTCCTTAATCTTTTCCCTTACATCAGAGATAATCTCATCAATCGCGCGTGATCGCTTCGCCTTCAGGCGTACCGATATATCCCCGGTGTTTGCCTCTGTGACGGCCGCGAGTCCAAGCTGCAGACCAGTGCGTCGTGTTGTGATCGAAACTTCTGGCGTGTCGCGGAGAATCTTTTCCACTCGATCGAGCGCTTTGTTCGTCGTTGCAAGAGAACTGCCCGCAGGCATGATGTAGTCAAGGATGAAGCTCCCTTCATCCATCTCTGGAAGCAGGTTTGATCCAAGTGCGTTGTATGCAAAGTACCCCACTGCGATCAGAACGGCAGCGATGGCTGCCAATGCCCAACTTCGACGAATTGTCCAGCTCAGCACGCGGTTGTGCAAGCTTAGAACACGCCGCATGAAGGGGCCGTTCTCATCATTATCTCCGTCTGCGCTCTCTACGGACGGCTTCAAGTGTGAACTTTCGGGCCCTTGTCGCAAAAGCGACAGAGAGAGTGCAGGAGTGAAGGTCAGAGCCAACAGGAGTGACGTGAGAAGCGCCGCAGTCATAGTTACAGCTAATGCCCGGAAGAAGCTGCCTGTCACTCCGGTAACCGCGATCAGAGGAAGAAAGACGACTACAGGTGTGACGGTAGACCCTATGAGGGGCATCGTGATCTCGTGCAGCGAGGTACGTACCGCATCGATGCGAGACTGCCCGCGATCCCGGTGCACGACGATATTTTCCACGACTACGATGGCATCGTCGATAACAAGGCCAATAGCGGCGGCGAGGCCGCCAAGCGTCATCAGATTAAAACTCTGTCCGATGACCCAGAGAAAAAGAATTGTAACTGCGACGGTGACAGGTATCACCATGCCAGCGATGAGTGACGAGGTCCAGTCGTGCAAAAATAAAAATAGAATCACGCACGCTAGCAATAGGCCAATCAGAATGGCGTCGCGAACGCTGGCAATGCTTTCGCGAACAAGCTCTGATTGATCGTAGAATGGTGTGAGACGGACCCCCGGAGGTAGTGTCCTGCTGAGCTGAGCGATCTCCGCGGCTACCGCGGCGGCCACGGCAACCGTGTTGCTCGTAGGTTGCCTCGTTACGTTGAGCAACACAGACGGTATCCCGTTGGCGTCTACCGAGGTATACACGGGAAGAGTCGCCGGCCCTAGGGTTGCCACATCCGAGATGCGAATCGGAACGCCGGCGGTCGTCGTCTTAACCACGAGTCGTCCAAGCGATTCGACATCGTGCGCCTGTGCACCCACTAGCCCGAGAATTAACTGGTGATCGGCCTCGTAGAGTCCGGGAGAGTCGATGATATTTGACGTCTGCACCGCGTTCACCAGATCGAGAATGGTAATACCCGCGCTCTGCAAGCGCGCAGGGTCCGGCACGATGTGAAACTCGGGAACCTTGCCACCCTGAACAACAACCGTGCTCACACCGGTGACGCGATCCAAAGGAGGTTTGAGATCGTAGGTTGCGATCTGCCATAGAGCTGTGGGCGACACGCTATTCGGGCCGCGGTCATCTGCTGTCAGCGCATACCCCACAATAGGAAAAGTCGCGAAGGTCAACCGGTTCGTCGTGATCTTCGCGGTGCTGGGGAGACTCGATTGCATCTTTGCCAATGCGGCGTCAGTGAGCTGCAGTGTGCGGAACATGTCAACGTTCCAGTCAAAAAATAGACTCACCTCGGCGGATCCACGACTGGTCGTGCTGCGAACCGTCACGAGCCCGGGGACAAAGTTAACGGCGTCTTCAATCGGCTTCGTGATCGTGACCTGCATCTGCTCAACCGGCATTACACCGTTATCGACACCGATAACCACACGCGGAAAGTTAGTATCAGGAAAGACAGAGATTGGCACTCGGAAGGCCGCGTATGTGCCAGCAATCGTGAGCACGATAAGAAAGAAGAAGATCGGCTTGGCGGTGCGCGTCAGCCAGAAGTTTTTTTCGTCGACAGCAGGTGGATTCGAAAGGCTCACTCTTTGCCTTCCGTGTTGTCGTCGCTCTTGCCTGCCGAACCTTTTTCCTCAGCTGATCCCACTTTCACCTTCGTGCCTTCGTCCAGCCCATAGCCACCAGTCGTAATCACCCTATCGCTCGGCTTGAGACCGGTGAGTATTTGTGTCGACTCGTCAGTTTGTATGCCGACAGTGACAGCTCGTTTTGCAGCCGCACCATCCGCGCCGACCACCATAACGATCTTGCCCGCGCCCTCTGGCGAGCGCTGAAGTGCTTCTGTCGGGATCAGCAGCGCGTTCTCAACGGTCTTTCCCTTGAGAGTGGCGTGAACCGAAGTCCCGGCTTTGAGGTGGCCGTTGGGGTTGGGTACTCGAAGCCATACCTCAACCGTCGTGCTGCCAGGATCGAGAGCCGGACTGATCAGCGAAACCTTGGCATCTATGAGTCCCTCGATTCCCGGTACCGTGATCGTGGCCGGAGAACCGAGGCTCAGCTGCTGCGTCTGGATCTGAGCGATATGCAGCTTCGCGATCATGAAAGAGGTATCCATCACCGTTACAACCGCAGCCCCTGCGGCAGCTGTCTCGCCCGCAAAGAGTGGGCGATCCGTCACGACGCCAGAGATCGGCGTTTTAATGTTGGTATAGCTAAGTTGTGCCGCCGCACCCAGGTACTTCCCCTTCGCGGAGGCGAGCTGACCCCTCGCCGACTCCAGCGAAGCGCTGGTTCCAATTTTGCCAAGAGCTTCGTACTTTTGTTTCGCAATATCGTAAGCTGCCTGTGCCTGAAGTGCAGTTGTTCGCGCAGTATCGTAGTCGCGGCCCGGTATCGCTCCCTGCGACAACAACTGCTTGCGGGCTTCGACAATGCTGTTGTCGAGGTCGAGGGTAGCTTTGGCTTGTTCCAGATCAAGCCGAGATCGGGTTTGCTCTTCAGGGACCGCAGACTGCGCTGCCGCTGCATAGGTCCCTTGCGCCGCGTCGAAGGCGCCTTTGTTATCCATTGCGGCTGCGGCCAGATCTTCGTTTTCAAGTGTTGCAACTAGCTGGCCGGCCTTCACATGGTCTCCCCGTTGAACATAAAATTTACGTACAGGTGCAGTCACCTTAGGTAAGATCGCGGCTTGCGCAACAGGGTAGAGAGTGGCATCTGTCTCAATCTCGTCGGTGATCGGGCCGCTTCGGGGATGGACGGCTTGAACTGTGACCACGGGCTTATCGACCGTATCGTCGGCCTTCTTGCAGCCGTTCTGAAGCAGTAGGGAAGCGGACAGGAACATCAAAGATGCGGCCAATGCCGGTGTCCCAGCGCGTCGCGTCGCCGTAGTTGGCATTTTGTTGGCCACGGTTAAATCGTCCCCGTAAGTAGTTGAAGATTTGCCAGCGCAAGCTGATAGCGAATGGTGCCGTCCTGATGAGCGAGCTCTGCAGTGGTGAATGAGTTCTGCGCGTCGACGACCTCGAGGACTGTTGCCTCGCCGGCGGAGTAACGCATCCGGGTCAGGCGTAGGCTCTCCCGAGCCGTCTGCACGCTCAACTCAAGTGAAGCAAGCTGATCATGAGCGAGAGAAGCCTCTCCATAGAACTCTTCGAGCTGAGCGATCAGTGTGCGCTGCGCGAAGGTAAGCGATACCTTCGCAGCATCACGAAGAATGTGGGCCTGCTTAATTTTGTGTTGCGTCGCAAGCCAGTCCCACACAGGAATGTCGAGTGTCGCCGAAGCCGAGTAGCCAAGGTTACGAACGCTATCAGGTCCATTCACTGCAAATTGCGGGGCATCTATACCATACGAGTAGTTGAGCACCAGGTCAGGTAGATAGGCAGCGCGTGCTGTCGTGATGTCGAGATCCTTCGATCGCAGCGTTGCCACGGCGCTCTTCAACTCAGGATTATTCGCGGCCGCCTGCGTCTCTACCACGCCTCGTTCAGGAAGCGGAGTTGCCGCAGGAAGCGTCACGCTGTACGGCGAGCGCGGATCGGGAAATAGCAGCACACCGAGATCAAGGCGAGCCCTCTGAGACTGCAGTTGAGCGTCCCCAAGATCTCGCTGCCGTTGTTGCAGTGTCAGTTGTGCTTTGATGACATCCGCGTGTGCCACTTCTCTTGCTACTTCGCGTTGCTCAGTCTGTTTCACAAAGTCAGCAGCCTCGTTCGTGGCTTGTTCTTGAATGACAATCCGTTCCTGTGCAGCGGTTGAGTTATAAAAAAGCCCAATGACGGTCGACGTCAATCCCCTTCGGCTGATCTCCATCTCCGCACTGGCGATTGCAGCCGCCGCGCCAGCACGAGCCAGTGCGCTGTACTGCGCAAGCCCAATCGTTTCCGTAACGACCCCTTGGCTGATGTACTCGTGCACCGTGTTGTTGGCGATGAACCTGGGGGCAGCTTGCGTTCCGGTGGAACCGGCCTGATTTAACCCGCCGTTCGGCTGAGTATAGAGATACTGATTGTGGTACACGACGGAAGGGAGCAAAGCTGCCCGGGCGATCGAGCGGTCAAGCTGCGCGGTCTTGCTCGCTGCCACCGCAGCGGCAAATGCGGGTTCATTCTCTTTTGCCATCGAGAGCGCTTGATCAAGCGTAATCACTGGCGCGGCTTGACTCGCATTTTGTACGCCAACCCGCGCCGGAGCCCCACCGTTCACCTGTGCGGCTGCGGCACCGGTCGGAGAGGCAGCGTTCTGCGCGGACCCTGAAAGGTCCGAGGCAGCTATCCCGGAAGTGGTTGCCTGCCACGCTTCAGCTGTTGATGGCGCGATGACGAAAGCCATCATCCAGCTAAACGCGAAGATCGTATTGATTTGAAAGCTTCGCTTCATGGTCTACTTCACAGACGCCCCTTGCGAGAGATATATCCGCTCTATTTTTGGTTGATCACTAGAACGATAAAGGTATCGGGCAAGGCAGCGGGTCGCGGGTGAGGAGTCGCGGCGGTTGCAGTAGGGGTGGCTCCGAACTTGGCCGATACCGTGTAGATCTTTCCGGAAGACGCGTCCAGGGCCATCGTTCTCGCGCCTTTCATCGTCGGAAGCGTCTGCACTACTGGATACGTTGTCTTGCTTGCATCAACTACGCTCAATGTTCCATCCCCATTCGAAGAGAAAGCCAGCTTCTTACCTGCATCATATCCAGCGGCATCAGGTCCATCACCAATCGTCGGCGTCGCCAGTGACTTGCCCGTGTGCGAGTCGGTGACTACCATCTTCTTGCCGTCGCAGACCGAAAATAGGCGGCCTCCCTCGTTATCGAGGGCCAGTCCCGAGGGCGACTCACATCCGGCCAAAGGCCACGTGGCTGTAATCTTTTCCGTCTTCGCGTCGAGACGGACGATGCTATTTTTGTCTTCGATATTTACGAAGACGGTTCCCTGATCATCGCTTTGGGGAAACTCCGGTTTGCCCGGCAATGCGACGGTGCCGACCACCTTGCGATTCGCTGCATTAATCACTGTGACGTTCTTGCTCGCTCCATTGAACGCCCAGACCGTATTGGTGGAAACCTCGTAGGCCATGCCGTCTGGATTCGTTCCGGCTGGAATCTTTGTTAGTGTCGCAAAATTGGAGGTATCGAATACCACTACATCGTTTGCTCCGCCATCGGAAACAAAACCTGTCTTGCCATCCGGAGAGATGATGATGCCGTGGCAGCGAGTCAATCCTTCAATGGCTCCGATGACCTTTCCGTTGGTGGTATCGACGACGTCAACCCGCGTCATGTGGGCGATGTAAAGACGGTGTGTCATCGGGTCGGCCGTCAGGTAGTCCCATCCTGCCGTGCCTCCGACGGCCCATTTCTGTTCGATCTCAAATGGCTTTTCGGCTGTAGCAGACGTTGCCGAATAAAAGGGAACTAGCGTCGACGCCGCGAAGGTGAAAGAAAAGGCTACTCGTCTGCATGTATTCTGCATGTCAAGAACGCTCCAGAACAGAAGAAATCTGTTGTTACAAATATCGCAGAGCTGGCTTAAGCCAAGATTAAGACGGCGCTATCTTTTTTCGGGGGTTATCGCGCTCCAATGCTCTAGTCTTTCTGTTCTGCTCTCAATCAATGGCAGAGCCACGATGGCTTTCGTGCCTCGCCCTAGGCGACTTTCTAGCCGAATAGCTCCGTGGTATCGCAGAACAATCGCCTTTGAGATCGCCAATCCCAGGCCCGTGCCACCCGTCCGCCGGCTGCGGGAAGGATCTCCTCGATAGAATCGATCGAAGACGTACGGAAGCACATCTTCTGGAATTCCTTCACCTTCGTCTTCTACGATCAGTTCAGCCATCTCTCCCCGTTTGCTGATGGTTACGCGGACAGATTTGCCTACACCGCTATGCTGAATCGCATTGTCTATTAAGTTGGAGAAAAGCAGCCGAAGTTGGTCGGGATCACACAGAACAAGGGCCGGATTATCCGCTTTGACTACCAGACTGATGCGGCGGAAGTTGGCCATTGTTTGAAAGTGCTCAGCTACGTCACGGAGGACATCGCCAAGTTCTACGATCCGATTGGACTCGAGCTGTTCGGAGTCGTCTTCAAGCCGCGCCAAGGTCAGCATCTTTGCGACAAGCTCCTCCATGCGTTCGGAGTCAACTCTAACTCGCTCGAGCCCCTCTTCGTACTCCTTTGCAGACCTCGTCCGCATCGTTAGAAGCTGTAAAGACGACTTCATAACCGCCACGGAGGTTTTCAGTTCGTGTGCCGCATCACCGACAAATTGTCGTTGTTGAGCGAAGGACTGCTCAAGTCTGAGAAGCGCTGACTCAATCGCCGAGACCAGCGGTTCGAGCTCCCGTACATAGCGGGCCTGACTCGAGGGGCCAAGGTTCCAAGAGTTAATCGAGATCTCTCCAGCCTGCTCGGCTAGTTCATATAGAGGTTGAAGCCCACGACGCAGTAGGTGAAGGAGGACGAAGCCCGTTACTACAAGGAGGAGAAGGCCCGAGAGCGCATAGAAAGCCATTGCGTTCCTGACGCGTTCCCAGACCGGGTGAGTGCGAGAACCGTAGAGAATAATGACATGTCGAGCAACGCCGCCCTTGGCATCCCCCGGATCGACGATTCGCAAACCGAGCCTGCGAATCACTCGATACCGAATTCCTCCTACGGTGAGATTACGAAACTCTCTCGTGTCACCGCTGATCAGCTCATGTTCGCCATTTGGCCATCCTTGCGCCCCGATCACACGGCCACGATCGTCACGCACGATATAAATGTCTCGTCTTGGAGCAAGCCCTTCTACTCCAGATAGCATTACATTATCTTCGGGGTCTTCCGAGTCTTGGACTGCACCAAGTAAGGAATCCGCTCGACCACGCAGCGCTACATCCAAGGCTCTAAAGTGTGAAACCCCCTCATAGACACTGGCGATCCCTATCAAGGCCATGAGAGAGCAGAGTTCCACCAGAAGCATAGCTATTATCAGGCGACGGGTCAGTGAGTAAGTCTTCATGCTGGTTCGTTCCCGACTTCCCTGGAAGTGGTGGACTCCAAAACGAGTCTGTAACCTCGATTACGCAGATTTTCGATTGTTGGCGGATTCGTCCCTTCTCCGAGCTTCCGTCGTAGATTCGAAACATGCGCTTCGATCACATTAGAGTGATGCGCCCAGTTAAAATCGTACATATGCTCCAATAACTCTCGCTTCGAGATGACAGCGCGTGGGCGGTGCATCATGTACTCAAGAATTCTGTACTCCATGGGAGAAAGCAAAATCGGCGTACCTGCGCGGAAAACGCTGTGGTCTCCGGTGTGGAGTTCCAGATCGCCTAAGCGAAGTGCTGGACTTGCCGTACCCTTGCCACGACGTATCAGCGCCTTCGCCCTGGCAATCAGTTCTCCTAGATCGAAAGGCTTGCTAACGTAATCATCAGCGCCGTAGTTCAGGAGTTGAATGATGGAAGATCGTTCGCTTCGAGCCGTCAGGATCAGGACCGCCGTACCATCTCCTCGCTCGCGAAGTCTGCGAAGAACCGTCTGACCATCCAGGTTCGGCAGCATTAGATCAAGAATTATCAGGTCGTAGCAGAGATTCTCAGCCAGACTCAATCCCGCTTGCCCATCCTCGGCATGATCCACTGCGAAGCCGGGTCCATCGCGTAGCGCCTGCGCAACGTTTTCAGCCAGGCGAATCTCGTCTTCAACAAGTAAGACACGCATAAGTAGATCTCAACACAGAAAGCTTAAGCCAAGCTTAAGCTGCCTAGAGTTCAAAGCATTTTGAGCCTTTAGTGGCATAATGAATGCCAAAATACTGAATTCTGGACACCGTCGTAGTCTTAGTCATTCTCTTTCGAGAAGTTTAAGGCTCCGGAGCCGGAAATACTGCGGAGTTGCGTGGAGTTGTTTGAAGCACCAGGCGAGTGTCGCGAGCAAAAGTGACGTCTCGCCCACGCTTGATCCACCGTTCGTAGATAGAAACCGCTGCTCCGTAGTAACCGATTCCCGCAGCGACATTTCGCTGTGGCAAAGCCGTTCCGATGATAAACCCGATAACTCCCAGGCTATTGGAGGCAACTGCATCTTTTCCGAATCCTCCGCCCGCTCCGTCGCCTTTGTCTACGTCCAGTGGCCGCGCAGCGAGCATGAGCAGCGTGAAGGGAACCAGAAGTTTGCCCTGCGGCTTTGGTTTTACCTGGTCTTCTGAATCGAGCGCAAGCTTGTCTGGAGCAGACGAATCTGCGCCGATAAGCGACGCCCGAACGTTCTGCGCGTTGCCGCCGGGAAGAATCAGCTGTCGAAAGTCGAAGTGCAGAGTGCCTCCGCGACCGAAGCTGCGGGCAGGCCTTGCCTTCGTTACCGCTCCCACGATCGTCGCGCCTTGAGGAACGGCGATGGTGTGGTCCGCATTATAGATAGGTTCAGCCACTGTTGCTTTTATCGTCTCACCAGGCTTCGACATGGCGGAGCTCAAGGCGTCGCTAAGATAAGCCTGAATGATCCATGTCTTGCTGTCGACTTCTGGAGACAGTACAGCGAGTGTTGCTGGCTTTGTTTTTGCAACCATGTCTGTGGCTCGTAGCGAAAGATGAAGTGGTTCTGAAGGCTCAACGGTCCAAGCCGTCATCTTTTCGATCCGCTGAGGATGGTAGGGAAGCTGCGTATAGAGAAACTGCGTTAAGCGGTCACGCTTATCCGGACCAGTCACAATAGCAAGTTTATCCTTCAAAATCTGGATACCGTTATCTCACTGTTGCTTGAGGAATCCTCCTTTCCGTGGCGGCGGTGCAACCAGACGATAGATGGGTGCTCCGTCGCTAGCGACGCCGGTCACAAGAGGAATCGTCGAACCGTCCGCTAGAGTGATGCTCGTAAAGCGAACGACAGGAGTCTTAAAGGGAGTGAAGTCTCCGCGGAGTCGGGCAGTGATGCAGCGCGAGTTATTGGAATGCAAGCCTACCACGGTCCCTGAAATTGGTGTTTTCGCTGGAAGCACCTCCACGTTATCAACATAAATTGGGTAGATAAGCTCTGCGTCGATCGACTGGCCGACCCGCATGTGGAGATGATCTTCAATCTGTACTGGAAAGGGTGTACCCGCAGGGACGGTAACATTTTGGGCAACGCCGATTGTGGCAAACAACACCAAACTGCACCATGGGAGTCTTCGCAAATCCATACTTTATTGTGAACTCAGAGACTTAACTGAACATTAAGAGGCTCGAATTTACTAAGATTCGGATCGAATAACCCTTGCCCAACAAATTTGGCAGCCGCCCAACAATTCGGCAACGTAAGCTTCAACCTTCAGGCGCATTTAAAAATTGCACGTCATTATCCTGTTTGTGGTCTCAGAAGGCCAAAGGAGGTAAAACGACATGAGAAGAGATTTGTCACTGTTTGCTCTCGCGCTTTTGACTTGCGACCTCTCTCTGATCGGGTTTGGGCAAGGAACGACATTGAGCCGCCCAGAGCTTCAGCCTGCCGCTGAGAAGACACCCCAAGCTCAATCCGAGGGAGCTGTCATCAAAAGATTCGTCACGGAGCGAGAAAACAGAAAGACTACTTATGACGCCGAAATGATGGTGGATGGCCATGCGAAAGACATCCAGGTCGCAGAGGACAGAAGCTGCTTCATCACTAGCAAAACAGAAACCTGCCAAGGGTAGAGAGGATGAAATGAACCGAAGAAACTTTCTTCCTGGATCGCATTCGGGTCCAGGTGTGCGAAGTGTTGGCTTCCCCCATTCCAGATAACTCTCAATTTGGGAGCCAGGCCGTGTCGATGAAAGCACCAGCACGGCCTGACTGGGTGCGATTAGTTGTGGCGGCCTGGGAACATCCCCAATTTGAAGCTGACAACAAAACTGCGTCCTGAGGTCAGGTTGAGCTCATCCAGCTGCGAGACGGCAGTGGTCGCAAGGTATGCCGACGTGCCCACAGGCGTTGGACTGTTGAAGGGAAAGATATCGGTGATGTTTTCGCTGTTGAAGAGGTTATTGATGCTGAAACTGATCTTCGACCCGTCGAAGAACGATTCCTTCCGGATGGTGTAGTTCAGGAAGAGATTGACGTTGTTGTAAGGTGCAACATAGGCCTGATTGTGAAACGCGCCGTTGTCGTTGTAGTAGCCGCCGACGCGCTTCTCGATGAGGCCCAAATCCATTCCATGCGCCTGATAGGTCAGGCCCAGGCCCTGGGTGTAAGCAGGCGTGTCAGCCACATTGAGACCGGAGGGAACGCCGGTTCCGGTGTAGTTGGCCTTCCCTACGGTTCCATTGGCATAGACGTTGAAGCCATAGCCCAGCGAGGCATTGGCCTCCGCCTCGAAACCTTGCGTGAAGGAGTCCGGGCCGAGAAAGTACTCGTTGAGGTCAAACCCCGGATTGTTGGGGTTGGCCACTTGGAATGGTATGTAGTTGTTCTGGAATTTCACATGAAAGTAATCCGCGTCCAGGGTCACGCGGTTCAGCTTTACGACCGTGCCGAACTGATACGTGCTCGTCAGCTGCGGGGTAGGGATTTTGGGGACTTCCTTGCCGCCGCCTGTGACGTCGAAGACGCTGGTCGGAGGAATTTCGTCGCCCTTGCCATATTGGCCGTAGACTGACCAGTTACTTGCCAGCCGGAAGTTTGCTGACGCTGAAGGCAAGTTGACCCCCGAACTACCGGAGGACGTGGTGAAAGGCGCGCCATTGAGATTCCCCACGACCTTGCCGTTGTCGGCAAACTGCTTGAAGTCCAGGGTGTAGATGGCGTACTTATCACCAACGGTGACGGTCAGTTTCTGCGTCGCATGCCATTGAAACTCGGCGTACGGGTTATAGGAGTTAGTCCAGTAATTCTCGTGGAAGTTGGGCACGGACTGGTCCTGGCGGGTGAGAGGATCCGAAGGGATCTGAAAGCGATTGCTAGTAGCCCACTCATACCAGAGACCGGCGCGGAAGACGCCATACTTCGAACTCTGGCTGACTGTCGAAGTCTCGCCATACTTGCGATAGCTGTTGAGTTTGTCGATTGCGCAAGGTGCCCTCGTACCGTTCGCGTCATTCACGGCAATGGAGCAGTTGGCCTCGGTGATCCATCCGCTGGTGCCGTTGGGACCGATAGCAAGGCCGGTCGTATCGTTCGGGTTGTCGTTGGCATAGTACTGCGCGTTGTTATAGCTGTAGGTGTAGGGCTTCACATCCACCTGCCAGCCGTGGTTGAGCGAGGAGCGAATGCCGACATACTCGAAGTCCGTCGGGACCGTGTTACGGTTGTACGCCTGGTAAAACGCGCTGGTGGGGTCGTTGTTCTGCATCAGGTAGTTCCAGCCGTACACGTTAATCTGGGCGCGGTAGGCGGAGACGTTGGGCGCATTGCCGAAGAGGCGCACGACACCGCTGTATCCGGTAATGGTGGTGCGATCCGACAGCTTGTAGAAGATCTTGATATCTCCGGCGTTGCGTTGCAGATAGTTCAAGGTCTGGAAGCCATCACTGGTTATGTGGTGCACATCCAGCGTGAAGCCGATGTTCTTGTGCGGGCCCAGCATGCCGGTGCTGTATTGCCCATCGACCAGCAGGGTGTTAAATGATCCGTACGAAACCTGGGACTGGATGGACTGCTCCGACGATACTTCCGGAGAGAGCAGATTGATGGAACCGCCAAAGGTCGCTTGCCCGATGGTCGATGCCGTACCGGGGCTGCGGTCGAAGTTGACGCCGCCGATCCACGGTCCGGGGAAGAACGACCAGGAGTGATGGGTGGGGTTGTTGCTGTCGTTGAAGGGAATGCCGTCCCAGGTGATGTTGTAATCGCCGTCTAGGAAGCCGCGAAAATACATGGTTCCTTGTCCGAGTCCCACACCGTTGGGGTTGTAGCTGATGGTGCCCGGGGCGATGTTGATAAGTTCGGAAAAATCGGTTGTGGCCGGCGTGAAGTTTCTGATGAACTCGGCGCTAATGTTGGATTGGACTGTTTCCGCGTCGAGCGAACCCTGCGAGAGTGCATGCTGGCTTGCAATGGAGTTGTTGGCCTGCACTTCGACACTTTGCGCAAGGCTGCCGATGGCAAGAGTTATAGAGATTTCGGCCGGGTGCGCCGAGGCTTGCACGTCTTCTTGGGTTGTTGAGGCAAACCCCTTTGCGTTCACGATGAGCGTGTAGCGCCCTGATGGAATGCCAATCATCGCAAAGTGCCCGGCGTTGTCGGCATTTGCCTGGGTAACCGCGCCGGTCGTCTGATTTTTCACGATGACGACCGCATCGCGGACGAGCGCCCCCTTCGAGTCAATAACCGTTCCGGAAATGGATGCCGAAGAATCCTGTTGCTGTGCGTACAAGTTGCAAGCCGATGAGAACAAATAGAATGCCGCGAAACACACAATCGCGAGCACGCGACTCAAGTAAGTTCTGTGATTCTGTTTCAATTGTTCCTCCCGTACAAATCTGTTCGATCTTCGAGCTGGATGTTGTTTGCGGATCACGCGTCTGATTACTCAACAGGGAAGTCAAAGCTTCAGGTGTGAGGCGTCGTCAGCGGCAGTCCAAGATGTTGTCGCGTCTCTACCCGCGCAGCCGCAAGCTCTTTCTGAAAGCGCGGATTTGCCAGCATGTAGCCGAACATGACGTAAGCGATATCGCGGCTTGCCTCGACGTCACTCGCATAATGAACCCCGCAGACGAGACGGTTGTGAGCGTAGTCGTCGGCTCGCTGAAGGATCTGCTCTTTCTTCTCAGGCACCATCTGCACCAGCGTGAACGCAAGCAGATAGCCTGAGAGTGTGTGCCCACTGGGATACGAGTTCGGCTCTTTGCTCAGTTCGCAGACCGGGTGAAGGCTGCTGTCGAATTGGAATGGGCGTGGACGATGGAAGGAGCTCTTCAGCAGCTTGCCTAAGACCGCCTCATCGTCGCGGATGTGAACGGAGAGAGAGGCCGTGAGAGGCAAAGCAGCTCCCGTAAAGTTCTTCTCGAAGACCAGCTTGAACAGGAAGATGTCTTCTTCCTGGTCGTCGGCCTGTGCTGCGGCAATCTGCTCCTGCGTTCGAGCCTTCTCGATGCTATGAATTTCGCTGAGTTCAGCTTTGGTTATCTCCGACGTCTGTGCCGGAGGCGGTGGAAGGATCAGAGTGAGATCGAGTAGGGTGGGATCGAGGAAGTAAGCGTTGTGTTGAATCGGTCTGTTGGATTTGTCCGCAGCAGAGGTGATCTGCTGCACTTGCCCGTGGAGAGTTACTGATGCAAAAAGGATCGTCAGCAGGGCTCTCAGTCTTTTGTGTCTCATCGTGAAACCGAGCGTAAGGTCGAACTATGAACGCACCACTTCATTTCTGTAACTAGGATGTTAAATGGCCGGCAAAACAGTGCCGATTTCCATTTTTTTGTTGATATTAAGGTTTACTTAAGGTCTATTTCAGCAATCTTAAGCCGGCTTCGACCTTATTTTTGGAGACGCGGCTGAAATCACTTTGTAACTAACTTAGATCTTTTGTAGAGTGTGCAGCGGTGCCCCCGCTCTGGCGAGCAGTCGCGTAGGGTTGAAGATCTTCAGGAGGCGAGGTGAGAACGCGGCTCAAGGGAGTGGAGGGTCGCGTCCACGGGGAATCTGATCTGAAATACAGACCCTCTCAACGGCGTGCTTTCGACGGTAAGCTCAGCGCCATGCGCGTCAGCGATCCACCGCCCAATGGACAAGCCAAGGCCGCTGCCTGCCTGAGACTTTCGTTCGCGGAGATCGGCTTGGTAAAAGCGGTCGAAGACGTGCTGACGTACATCTTCGGACATACCGATGCCGGTGTCGCGGACAGTGACGAGAACCTCTTTCGAAGTGAGGGAAACTTCGGCGCGGATCTCGCCGTGCTCGGGGGTATAGCGAATGGCATTATCAAGAAGAATGCCGAGTAGCCGTTGGAGGAGAAGCTCGTCGCCTTCGATATGAACGGGATCTTTGGGAAAATACCAGTCAAGTATGATGCCGCTTGATTCGGCGAGGTCTTCGACGCGTCGGCAGCCGCTCACGACGAGTTCGCAGAGATCGATCTTCTTAAAAGCCACTTCATGGACGAAATTGTCGCTCTGCGCCAAAGAGAGGAGTGCGTCGAGCAGTGTAGAGGCGGTCCGACACTCCGTAACAATCTTGTTGAGGTCATCGCGGTATTCGTCTTCTGAGCGGTGGCGATGCAGGGAGAGCTGGGCGGTTGCGAGAATGACCGTAATGGAAGTGCGCAGGTCATGGGAGGCGTCGGCGGAGAACTGGCTAAGGCGAGAGACAGCAGCTTCGAGGCGAGCGAGAAGCTGGTTCCAGACGACGGCGAGGTCTTGGATCTCGTCTTTTGCGGCAGGGACTGGAAGGCGATCGGAGAGGTTGCCGATGCCAATGCCCAGGGCCGCGCGCGTCATGCGGCCGACAGGCTTCATGGCGTGGCGGCTGAGGAAGTAGCCGCTGACGGAAGAGAGAAAGAGCAGGCCGGGCATAAGCAGCAGCAGGGCATTGCGATACTTCTCGAGAATGTCGGTCTCTTCTTCAAGGGAGCCGCCAACGTGGAGACGGACGAGGCGGCCGTCGAGGAGGATCATGTGGCACATGACCAACGCGGGCTGCTGTTCGAGGTCGACAGAGCTGAAGGTAGGCTCAGTGCAATCTTCTGATAGAGACAGCGGCCAGTCGATCGCTTTGCTGTCGAGAGGAAACAGGATGCTGCCGTCCGGATTGTAGATGTGGACCAGGTTGCCTTCGTGAGTGACGAGCGCATAATTACGAAGTTGCTCGTCAAGGGGTGCGACGCCGCCGTTGGCCTTGTTCTCCTTGAGCAGGCTAATCAAGCGGTCTTCGCGGCCTTGAAGGTGGGTTTTTTTTCCCTGCAGGAGAGCGTAGCGAAGTGCCGCAAACGACATAAGGCCAAAGAGTAGCAGGCCGGAAAGAGTCACCAGCAGGTAAAGCAGCATCAATTTGGCGCGGACCGAAAGGGAGCGCATCCGGTCAGTCCGCCACGAACAGGTAACCCGCGCCGTGGACGGTTCGGATGAGAGGGCGGTCCCTGTCGGACTGGTCTTCGAGCTTCACGCGCAGCCCGTGGATGTAGACATCAAGTGTATTTTCCTTGACGTCGGCTTCGTAGCCCCACCCAGCTTCGATAAGTTGTTCGCGCGACGTGATCAGGCCGCTGCGGCGCATGAGAGTCTCCAGCAGAGCAAACTGCTTGCGTGTCAGAGGGATCTCTTTTCCATGGCGAGCAGCGATGCGGCGAGTGTGATCGAGCGTAACGCCGCTGGCGCAGATCGCCGTTTGGTCAATCGTAGGAACACGCCGCGCGATAGCGCTGACGCGAGCGAGAAGGATCTCGAGAATAAACGGTTTGACGAGGTAGTCGTCAGCGCCGAGGTCGAAGGCATGAAGAATCTTGGGGACCGCGTCGACGGCAGTCAGCACCAGAATCGGCATCTTGCAGTGTCTGTCACGGATTCGCTTGAGAATCTGAAAGCCGTCCATCTCCGGCAGAAGGATGTCGAGCAGGGCGAGGTCGTGTTTGCCTGCGAGGATCATATCGGCGCCTTCGCGACCGTTATGGGAGAGAGAGACGCGGTGGCCGTCTTCTCGCAGGGCGCGTTCGACTAGATTGGCGATCCTCTTGTCGTCTTCAATGACCAGCACGTTCATTTCGAGCCCTTGCTTTCAAGGCTACAAAGTTATGTTGGTTTGCAATGTGAAAATCAGGTTACAGGGCAGAATAGGCTCGGTGCTGGCGGATATTCGATACGGTGTGTCTCTGCAGATTGCGTGTGCCTCGCCAAAAATGTTTTCTTCGGCCCAACAGAGATTCGCATCCTGCTTATCCTTGGGAACCTCACGCTCTTGCGCAGTCCATACGCAATGATATTCGGGCACAGAAGGCGGCGCAGCAGCGAGCATGCTTGCTCCCGTTGCCAACCCATCGTCGATCAGAACGGCGTCGTGGCCTTCGACCCGCATCGGAAGATGGCCGTCTCGATAGACTCGTTCACGGCGTTCGATATCCAGTTTTCGCGTTTTGCGACCGTTTTTGATGATTTCAGAGGAAATGTCCAAGTTGTGGACTAGCGATGAATTGATGACAACCGCGCCGCCGCTTGCGATAGCTCCCATGGCACGCTCTTGAGGTTGGGGTTGACCGAAAACTAATAGCAGAAGCGTTTTCGTAACTTATAGCGCGAGTGATTCTCTAGCGGCTGAGAAACTGGAGTTATCAACTAAGCGGCGCACCTTCGCGAATCTCATCGGAAGCCCTTTTGACGATCGATTGGCCAGCAAAGATTTCACCTCGGACGGGAACGTTATCCCCCATAGGCGGGCCCTTTCGCACATCAATCCAGTGGGCTCGACCATTAACCGACGCGATCACGAACGTTCGCTCAGTTGTGGTTACCACGCTAGTCGCGGGAACAAGGAGAAGATTCTCTCCAATACCTCCTACCGGCCAATCAACAGTTGGGTACATGCCAGGAGCCAGGCCTCCGTCTTTGTTGGACACATCCAGTTCAACCATCATGGCCCGGCTCTGCTGATCGAGAGCATTTGGAATTCGTGCGACTTTCGCTGAATAACTTTTTCCAGGATGTGCCGGAACATGGAAGACCGCCGATGTTCCCTTGACGATCGAGCCCGTATAGGTCTCCGGAACGGGCACAATCAATCTCAGATGCGCAACCTGCTGGAGTCTGAGCATCGGAGTATGACCGCCATCAATCAGCATTCCAGGATTCACGAATCGGTCGGTAATCATTCCATCGAACGGAGCGATCACTCGAAGATACGACTGCATTGCTTGGCTCGCTTGGAGACGTTCTTTCGCGGTTCGAACCGCGGCTCTTCGGCTATCGACTAATGCTTTCGCCGCATCCCGCTGCTTTTGGGCCTGCAACAGTTCATTTCCCGCTACGGCACCGGGAGTCTTAGCAGCCTCTTGCAGCTTCGTCGAGGTGCTTTCGGCTGCGGCTTCTTGAGCTTCGGCCTGAGCAGCTTCGGCTTCCGCCTGATGGAGGTTTGCCTCTGAAGCTGCCGTCTGCGAATTGATTTCTGGCGCGGAGAGCTGAACCAATAGCTGCCCCTTGTGGACCTGGCTGCCCCGATCAACTAGTACTTTCTCCACATATCCAGGAGCGCGGGCTTCAATATCAGTCTGCAAGAATGGCGCGAGCTCGGCCGTCAGAGGCACCGTTCGAGCGGATGGACGGCTCTCGACCTTTACCATCTCCACGTGCGCAAGACTCTGAGAGAAGGCTGAGAGGCAGCACACCAAAGGGAAGACAAGGCAGATGCGTTTATGGATGAACATAGTATCGGCTCGATGGATCTTCGGGATTGAGTGAATTTGAGGTGGTGGACGCTTTGCGTTGCAGCAACGCATAGATAGCCGGAAGCACCGTGAGGGTCGTCAATGTAGACAAGACAAGTCCTCCTATAACAGCCCTGGCAAGTGGAGCGGATTGAGCACTTCCTTCTCCAAAGCCAATTGCCATGGGAATCATGCCGCATATCATGGCGGTCGCTGTCATCAAAATTGCCCGAATGCGGCTCGTTGCTCCCGTCCGGGTTGCGGTTTCGACATCTTCATTCTGGTGCCTTGCCTGTTCTGCGAAGCTGACCAGGAGGATGGAGTTCGCGACCGAAATGCCGACTGCCATGATCGCTCCCATGAAGGACTGAATATTGAGAGTGGTTCCTGTGAAGCGCAGCATAAGAACCACACCGCAGAGGACACCTGGAATTGTCGACAGTATGGCGAGAGGAAGACGAAGAGATTGGAAGTTCGCCATGAGCAGCAAGAATATTGCGGCGATGGCCAAAAGGAGCCCTGTGCGCAGGCCCGATATTGTCTCTTCAAGAGCGGGTATTTGTCCTCGTACCGCAATGGTTGAACCCTTTGGAGGCGCTGGAAGGTTCTTCAAGAGTGCGGCGATGCGATTCCGAGCTTCGCCAAGAGGCATTCCGTGCAGGTTGGCAGTGACGCTGACGATCCGCTGCCCGCTCAAGCGTTCGATCATCTCGGGCATCGTCCCGTATTCGAGCTTGGCAACCTGATCAAGCTGCGGCTGAGATTGTCCATCGCGCATCAGCGGCAAGGTAGAAAGCGCGCCGAGACCTTGCATGCGGTTTGGGGGAAGTTGCACTTGAATCTGAAATGCGTTACCCGTCCTGGGATCGCGCCAGTAGTTGGGCGCTGTGAATCGAGACGAGCCTGTAGCCGGCGTCAGGGAGTTCGTCACGTCGGCCATCGTCAGACCGAACTGGCCAGCATAATCGCGGTTTACCGTCACCTCGACCGTGGGATAGAGGTGAGGCTGAACGATGGAAACGTCCCGCAGGAAGTCGAGCTTGCGAAGGTCGGTTTCCACTTTTGTGAGATACGAGTAGTCCTGATCGATATCTACGCCTTGAACGTCGATCTGAATGGGCGTGGGCGATCCGAAGCTCATAACCTGAGAAATGATGTCCCCTGCTTCGAATGCCACTGTGAGCTTCGGCATCTCTTTGTGAAACGCGGCGCGAAGATCCTCTCGTAGCTTCTCATCGTCGGGATGTCCAGGCCGGAGTTGGACCTGCACCAGAGCCTCTTCCGGGCCGCTTGTGAAGAGATGAATGAGATTGACTGGATAGCTTGATGGTTGAACGCCAACATAGTCGGAGGTGATCTCTACGTTATCCTTGCCCGCTGTCTTGCGGATCAGATCGAGAGCCTGCATCACCATAGGCTCTGTCTCTTCGATTCTCGTCCCAATGGGCGCCTTAAGCCGCATCCTTAGAACAGGTCCATTGGAATCCGGAAATATCTCACTTCCGATGCGAGGCGCGACCAAAACGAGAATGAGTGCGGTCACCGCAAAGTATCCGATGATGATGGGCCAACGGCGATCCAATATGACATTCAGATACCGTTCATAGCGTGTTCTCAACTTGCCGAAGCTGCCTTCTTTCTCTGCTCCCTTATGCGACTCCTTCATGATCCACGTGGCGAAGACCGGCACTAGACTGCTCGACAGAAAGTATGAGGCGACCATCGCGAAGCCCACGGCGAGAGACAACGGGACAAAGAGTTGTCGTCCCAGCCCGTTCATGAAAAAGGACGGAACAAACACTGCCAGCACGCAGAGCATCGAAAGGAGACGCGCCAGAACAGTGCGGCGGCAGGCTTCGAGAACCGCTCTTGCCCGAGAGACACCTGGAAGCAACTGCGTATGGATGTTTTCGACTTCGACCGTTGCCTCGTCCACGAGGACTCCAACCGCGAGTGCCAATCCACCCAGGGTCATGATGTTGATCGTCTGGCCTGTCGCCCACAAGAGGAGTACGGCAGTAAAGAGAGCGAACGGGATATTGGCCACGACAATCAGAGCCCCGCGCCAGTCTCTCAGAAATAACAGGACAACTAGTCCGGTAAGGATCGCGCCAAGCGCCGCTTCTCTGACTAGACCACTGATGGCATTCGATACGTAGCCGGACTGATCGAAGGCTAGCTGGACATCGACGTCATCTGGCATAACCTTTTTAAAGCTCGGGATTGCCGCCTTTACCGCCTGAATCACTGCCAGAGTGGATGCGTCCGAACGCTTTGTAACCGGGATATAGACCGTACGGTGACCATCGACGTGCGCGTAAGCCGTAACTATATCCGTACCATTTTCGATGGTTCCGATGTCGCGCAGATAAACGTTCGCTCCAGAGCGAGGATGGATCGGAGCACTCATCAAATCGTTGAGCTCCGGGCCTAGCGTCGAGTTTGTTCGAACGATGCGATTCAGAGTGCCATCGTAGAGATTGCCCGAGGGCGATACGACCGTACCGCTGGTTACCGCCGCGATCGCCTGTTCAGGAGAGACACCATATTGCTTGAGTTTGTCAGGATCGAGCGTGACAACGATAGTGCGCTGGTTCCCGCCAAAAGGGGGAGGCGCTGAGACGCCGGGGAGGGTCGCAAACAGCGGGCGTACCTGATTCAGAGCGATATTTTGCAGCTCGCCTTGCGTGTGACTGTTGCTTGTAAACAGGAGAAGACCAACGGCAACACTTCCAGGATCGAAACGCGTGATGAAGGGTGGGACTGTACCAGCCGGCATAAAGGCGCGCGCGCGATTTACATAGCCGACTGTCTCAGCCATCGCCTGCTGCATGTTCGTTCCTTCGCGGAAGGTCAGTTTCATCAGAGCTGCGCTTTGAACACTCTTGCTATCCACCGACTGAATGCCTGTGATGTAGAGGAAGTGATACTCGTAGTAGTACGTGAGGAATCCTTCCATCTGCGCGGGCGTCATGCCGCCGTAGGGCTGGGCGACGTAGATCACAGGATTGCCAACCTCTGGGAAGATGTCCATGCGCATCCTCCCGACCGCAATAAAGAATCCAGCGATGATCGCAATCAACGCGACGATCACGGTGAGAGGACGACTCAGAGCTGCAAGGACTAAACGCATGTCAAATGATCACCTGAACTACTGAGCTGCCTGAAGAAAGGGCTGAAGATCGCCACGTACTGACTGCAATTGAAGAAATGCACGCCAGACGTTCAAGCGTGCAATCGAATCATCCATCTCTGCCTGCACTACAAGCCGCTGCGCCTGTGCCATATCGTCGATTGACGTAAGGTCGGCCTTGTAACGAGCCGTGGCTTGAGCAAGAGCGGTTCGAGCGGCCTCGACCTGGATAGGAGTATTCTTCGCAACGCCGCGCATCGCCCGTAAGGCGGCTCGTGCTTGGCTGAACTGCTCCTGGAGCTGTCGGCCAACCAATGTCTCGCGAGATTGTTCGGCCTTCAACGTGGCCGCCTGCGAGGCTTCACGGGCGTGGATATTGGCAAAATCAAGAAAGCCAAAGGTAACGTTCAACCCGACCGCGTAGTTTCCTACGGTTGGAGCGAGGCCGTTGGCTCCGCTCAGGCGCTGTCCATTTGTCTCCGCGCCGGTGCCTCGGCCGTACCCTCCCGCTTCCAGATTGAACTGTGGCACCCAGCTTCGGTCTGTGGCGCGAAGTTCCGAAGCGGATTGTGAGACGGCCGCATGTTGCTGGAGCATCGCAGGGGTACTCTCGGGATGAAATGCTCCGTCATCTTCGACTGCCAGTGGGACCTCTCCAAGAAGATGTTCGGAGATAAGTGGTTCCGTTATGTCATCCGGCTTCGAGAGAAACTTCGCGAGAGTTGCCTCTCCCATTTCGACCGCTCCTGTGGCTAGAGCCAATTGAGTATTCGCAGCCGCCTTTTCCGCTTCAATCCGCGATTCGTCGGCGCCGGGACGCAACTCCGCAGCCGTGAGGGCGTGGATGCTTTTCCGTAGGATTTCCCAATTGTCGACGGCAACCTGAGCGGAATTCTGAGTCTGACGAGCCGCAACAACCGTTAGAAACGCGTCCGCCGCCGCACTTGAGACCTCAAGCTGGCTCCTTTGAACAGACGCATTCGCTCGGTCACGTGCTGCTGCGGCCGCTTCCACTTTGGCGTTCCGTAAACCGAAGTCGAATGGCTGCCAGTTGATCAGAAGCCCTGCAGCGCTCCCCCATACGGAGCCGGCATTGTTCGTGCCGATTACCGGCCCGGACATGCTGGGCAGCGTGTTCTGTGGAAACAGAGTGCCGAAGACGTTGTTTCGTGTAGCCCTGTTGATCTCAACGATCCCGTCGAGACGTGGAAGATAGGCAGTCCTTGCTAGCCGGATATTTGCCACAGCCGCGTTGAGATCCTGCTCAGAGACATGAATCGCAGGATAGTTCTGCTCGGCATCCTGAACGACTTGAACGATCGTGAGAGCAGGTGTCACAGCGGGAGTAGCTGTGACCGACGATTGCGCTAAGGCAACGGTAGAGCCACTCGCTGCGAGGAGGCAGCCGACAACGATCCCTCGAATTCTGCGGACATCTCGCGTGAATGGGCTATTTGCCTTCAATCAACTCTCCAAAAAGCTCGCGGACCCGGAGCTTTGCTGTCTTGAGCGCGCGCCGACCGGAAGCCGTGATCTTGTAAAGGCGGCGAATACTCCTACCAGACCGCTCTTCCTCTGATTTGAGATATCCGCGCTTTTCTAAACCGTGGAGGATCGGGTAGAGAGTTCCTGGGCTGATCTTGTATCCATGCCGGGCAAGCTCCTCCGACATTCCCGCCCCAAAAATGGCTTCGTGTTCCGCATGATGAAGAATGTGAAGACGAATCATGCCGGAGTACAGATCGCGGTTGTCGGGATCGTTCTTCATTATCGAACCTCGTTATCGAGATACGATATCAGAAGAAACATTAAGCTGGGATGAAGCCTCGTCAAGCTCTTAGGCCCCGCCGAATTTAGGGGCATGCTCTACCGGTCGGCCTACAAGGCCCACGGACTCTGAGCTGAAATACCGACGCCTTAGCCAAAATGCAACGTTCACCAAACCAATCAGGGCCGGAACTTCAACCAGTGGTCCTATCACGCCCACGAATGCTTCCCCTGAATTGAGTCCAAACACGGCCACCGATACTGCGATTGCCAGCTCGAAATTGTTGCCAGCAGCGGTAAAGGATAACGTTGCCGTCTGCGCGTAGTCGGCACCCAGCTTTCGGCCCATCCAGAAGCTCACGAGGAACATCACCAGAAAATAGACCACAAGCGGTACGGCGACGCGCAGCACATCGAAGGGCAATCTCACGATCAGGTCACCCTTGAGACTGAACATGACAAGAATGGTGAACAGAAGCGCGACAAGCGTAATGGGGCTGATGCGCGGAATGAAGCGGGTCCGATACCACTCCTCACCCTTGGCTAGCAGCAGCACGAAGCGGGTAAGCATCCCGGCGAGGAACGGTATGCCCAGATATATAAAGACACTCTTGGAGATTTGCCCGATGCCAATATTGACCACAGCTCCTTTGAACCCGAACCATTTCGGCAAGACCGTGATGAATACCCAGGCATAGATGCTGTAGAAGATGACCTGGAAGACGCTGTTCATGGCAACGAGTCCTGCGACATAATCGCTGTCGCCTTCGGCAAGCTCATTCCATACCAGAACCATTGCAATACACCGCGCGAGGCCAATGAGAATCAGCCCGCGCATGTATGCGGGCTCACCGCGAAGAAAGAGGATGGCCAATAGGAACATCAGTACCGGGCCAATGACCCAATTCTGCAAGAGCGATACTCCAAGAACACGATGGTTACGAAAGACCTCGCCCAGCTTTTCGTAGCGTACTTTTGCTAACGGGGGATACATCATGATGATGAGACCGATAGCGATAGGAATGTTCGTCGTCCCGGACTGAAAGCTGTTCACGAAAGTGGCCGAGCTAGGAATGAAATGCCCAAGACCAACGCCAATTGCCATCGCGAGAAAAATCCATAGAGTGAGAAAACGATCGAGGAAGGACAGCTTTTTGCGCGGCATCGGTGCGCATAATTGACCTTGCGTGTAAGGGATGCTGGACATATTCATCTCGTAGCGAAGATTGCGGACGTTTCGATAGGAGCCGGCAACGGCGCTCCCTGCAAGGTCACGAACTTTTCCAGCGCGCAGCAAGCTTTGCTGAGCTTTGCTCGGTCGGATTGCATGGCCTTTTCTTCTTTGAACCACTCCAGAATTTCGCGCAGGACCCTTGCGGCGCCTTCGTTCGGTGGCATGACGATCCTATAGTGCATCCATTTGCCGTCACGCCGGGTAGTCACGATGCCAACGTTACGCAGGTAGGCTAGGTGTCTCGAAATCTTTGGCTGCGGTTGATCCAGTATCTCCACGAAATAGCAGACGCAAATCTCCTGGTCGCCCATGAGATTCAAGAGCCGTAACCGGGTATTGTCGCCAAGTGCCTGAAAGAATCGCTCGATATTGAAGGGTTTCTGTCTTGCTGCCATGATCCGATTATATTTGCATTGACGGATGTGTCCAGCAGGAATATATTCTTTTTGACAGATATGTAGGAGGAGCTCATGACAGAACAGGTGCTCGATGCGGTGCGCTCAAAGTACGCGGCAGTCGCGGAAAGTGAACTTTCCACCAATCATCATGGAGTAAAGGCGGTTGCAGAGGCTTTCGGCTACAGTGCGGAAGAGCTGACCTCGATTCCTGCCGAAGCCAACATGGGACTTTCGTGCGGGAACCCTACCGCAATCGCGTCCATACGTCCGGGCGAAGTGGTTGTCGATCTGGGATCAGGCGGAGGACTGGATGTGTTTCTTGCATCGAAGCTGGTCGGCCCGGAAGGTAAAGCCATCGGCGTCGACATGACACCGGAGATGATCGAACGCGCTCGGACGAACGCTCAGAGCGGCGGCTATACGAATGTCGAATTCTATCTGGGAACTATAGACCATCTTCCGCTTGCAGATGCTTCGGTCGATTGTGTCATCAGCAACTGCGTTATCAATCTCGCTCACGATAAACCCGCGGTCTTCCGCGAGATCGCACGCGTGCTCAAACCAGGTGGACGTTTGGCAGTCAGCGATATTGCGCTTAAAGGGGAACTGCCAGTGGAAGTTGCGCAGAGCATGGCGGCGTATGTAGGCTGTATCGCGGGAGCTATTAGGATTGAAGATTATCACCAGGGACTATTGGCTGCGGGTTTCGAGCACGTTCAAATCGTAGACAGTGGTGCCGATCTCAACGCGTATAAAAAAGTCGAGAACCAGAGCGGTTGCTGCTCACCGGCGATGACCGGGACGGAGGCAGCGTCCTGCTGTTCCGACGCTACTACATCTGCTCCCCTGCATGAGGACCTGGCAAAGCTCCTTTCCGAATACGATGTCAATTCTGCCGCGGCCAGCGTCAAGGTATATGCCATCAGGCCAGCTGGTGCGGACAAGAAGTGCTGTGGCCCAACTTGCTGCTCGTAAACCCAGTCAAAAGGACATTCATCAGGGATGCGTACATTCATTTTTGCCTGTGTCCACAACGCGGGTCGCTCTCAGATGTCGGCTGCGTTCTTCAACCGACTTGCCGATCCAGAGCTGGCGCACGCTATCTCTGTCGGAACTCAACCTGCCGAGTGTGTACATCCAGTAGTGGTGGACGCGATGCGCGAGGTGGGAATTGATCTCAGCAACGCCAAGCCGCAAAAGCTGACGGCAGAGCTGGCAAAGAATGCCAACATGCTCGTCACTATGGGATGTGGGGATGAATGTCCGTACGTTCCAGGTCTTCGACACAATGACTGGCCATTGCCTGATCCCAAAGGACAAGAGATCGAATCGGTACGACAGACCCGCGAAGAGATCAAGCGCCGTGTCTTGCAATTGATTGTGCAGGAGCAACTAAGCCGTGGCGTAACTGCGCCGTAGTAGCCGAGCCCTGCGGCAATGTTGCGCTGCCCGGCGGCGGTTCCGACGATGAAGCCGATCACCCCGAGCTGTTGCAGGCACCGCATTTTGGCCAAAGCCGTTGCCATCGTCGCGGTAACGGAGTCGAGGGCGAGGTTCTGACCGGCCGCCGAGCCGGCCCCTGTGAGCTATGCCTGGACGTTTTTTGCGTCGTTGGGGAGGACGAGGCGGGGAAGTCAAAATAAAGCGCCACGGCGCGGCCGAAGCGGAGGGCTGACTTGGCCTGAGTTACGGCTGCGATCATGGTCGCCCCCTTGGGGAACCGCGATAGAGTGGTCCGAGTTATATATCGGCTCGGCAACGGTAGCTTTGATCTCCTGTCCAGATTTGAGGTTGTGGAATTAAGTTGCCAAGATCGAATCTGTGGCGACTTGGCGCTGAATCGCGGTTGCCAGTTCGAAACAGCTTGATACTCGCAACCCTTGACCGTCGATTACAAAATTCTCAAATGAAGATGAATACTCCAGACCGAAGGAAGTTCATTTAACAGGTCTCCGCATGACATTTCTATCTACTGAAGACGAAATATAGAACACCTATCCTCCCAGAACGAAGAGGACGAGCGCTCCTATGACACAGAGCAAATAGCTAAATGGGTAGTCTTCATCATCGCTCAACGCATACCTCCTTAGGCATATCTGAGCATAAATAACACAGATGATATCGGCTCAAAATTGATGTCCGTTGCCACACATGAATCCTTCGATGAACAATTTGCCATCGGAAGGTCGCTAACTCATCGTGTCAGGTTCTTCTAACAACAATCCAGAAAGGCTGATAGGCGTGAGGTCAGCACGAGGCTGCCAACATCGCGGGAGAGCGAAGCGTAGCGCGATGATCGAATGCTCCCACTTGATCATATCGAGCGTCATGCAGATCTTATGCCAAACTCGCATGCGCCTACCTGTTGACCAATGTCAGAGAGTGCGGAGCATCAACCGTCTCTTCTGCAGCGCGAGGCCAGTTTATTGTCAGAAGAGCCCCTCCCTGTGGAGGGTTTGACGCCGTTACACTTCCTCCATGAGCGCGCACCACCGCTTCAACAAATGCAAGCCCCAACCCACGACCTTTCGAATCTCTTCCTTTCACCCGCTGCTCGAACATCTGGAGGCCGACCTCCGAGGCAAATCCCGGGCCATCATCCTCCACAGTCAAGATCACCGTGTTCTCACTTGCTCCAAGTCGTATGGAAACAGTGCATGCCGCGGGCAGATGATTGCATTCGTTATCGAGCAGGTTTGCGATTACTCGATGAAGAAGGGCAGCGTCTGCCAGGACCGTGACAGGACCGGCGCTGCGCAGATCCACCCGAAGTCCTTTCTCCGACATACATGGCTCGTACAGATCGAGCATGACTCGAAGCAGTTCATCGAGATCGACTTCCGTGCGGGACAACCTCAGCGCGTCAGCCCTTGCTTCCGCAACATCGAGCGAAGTATTTAGGAATTCCGTTAGTCGATCCAGTTCATCGATGGCCGAAACGATTGGTTCACTCTGCTCGACTTTTAGATCGCTCGACAAAACGATTTCCAGTTTCCCCCGAATCGCTGTCAAGGGGCTACGAAGATCGTGGGCAAGCGACTCCGTAATAGTGTGCAGCTGGTGCATTGAGCTTTCTATCCGGTCGAGCATGTGGTTGAGCGTTAACGCAAGATGCCCTACCTCGTCGTTGCGCTTGTTGGTTGGAACTCTACTGCTCAAGTCAGATTGTCCAATTCTGGATGCAGCCTCAGTGATCTCGCGGACATAATTGAGCATGCGTCGGGTAGCGTAGAAGACGATCGCAAAGCCAAACAAAACGATGAGCAGCCAAAGGCAGAGGAAGCGGAATCGGAGGTTCCTCAGCACACGCAATTCGTCTCGCTCCGAGAGTCCAAGGTAAATGTGGCTTCCATCCTCCATGCGCACCGACGCCACCCGAAAGGGGTGCTTGAATCCCTTGACATTCAAGTCGTAAGGCACATCGGAAACTGCCTTAAGTGCGCGAATGGCGGCTAAGTGCTGTGTCCCGTCACCCACACCAACCCAAAGTTTCAGATTACCGTCGTCTCCGGCCTGAAGAAAGAAGACCGAGTCGTTCTCATTGCCATTCGAGCGCAGTTTGTTTGGCACCTCTCTACTTGCAAGTTCCGCGACTTCTCTCACTACCCGGCCGTAGAGGCGGTCCTTTGGCGTTCGCCCGGCCACATCGCCGAGTACTGCCACCTCTCCGGTGAGCCACGCGTCGCTCCGACGCTGAATGTCGTTCGCTACGAAGCGATGGACCATTGCAAAAACCAGCATTGTTCCAATGGCAAAGGCTAGGGTTGCCCAGAGGGAGATACGCCATGCGGCACTGTGCATGATGGGATTAGCGGTCTTTGAGGACATAACCAATACCTCGTAAAGTCTTGATCAGCGGCTCGCGGCCTTCAACATCCACCTTGCCGCGCAATCGGTAGATATGGACGTCGACAACGTTAGTGTCCGGCTGAATTCGCATTCCCCATACCTCGGAGAGAAGCATGGATCGAGTGACAACTCTCCCGGCATGGCGACAAAGGTACTCTAAGAGCACAAACTCCTGTGGGCTTAGATTCAGAACTTCGCCGCCACGGGATGCTCTACGCCTAATGAAGTCGAGTTCCAGGTCGAGTACACGCAAACGTGAGGCTTCTTCGCTCGCAGCCAGGTTTCGTCTCAAGAGGTTGCGCAGCCGGGCCAGCAATTCGGCGAGAGCAAAGGGTTTGGTTAGGTAGTCGTCGCCACCTTGTTCCAGTCCCTTGACTCTGTCGTCGACTGATCTTCTGGCCGAAAGTATCAGGACGGGGCTGCTTACGCCAGATTGTCGAAGCTGAAGAATAAGGTCAATGCCATCTTGATCCGGAAGGCCAAGGTCGACGATCAGAACGTCATACTTCTTTCCGGACGCAAGTTGAGCGGCGGCTCGCCCATCCTTGGCGGCATCCACGTCGTAACCCGCATCAGTTAGCGATTGCTTGAGGAAACGCTGGATCTCGAGTTCGTCCTCCACGAGCAGGAGTTGCATGGAGTGATGGTAAGCCATTTTGATTCGCGATTCGCACACTTCAGGAGGCTGCAAGATGACGATTCGGTCATCTGAGTCACTCATCGATGGACGAATCGAGAAAGGCTAGACAAAGAACACGATAGCCGGAATAACGACCCCTAACGTAAAGGTGAGCAAAACGATCGATTTCCGGCACGCATACTCCCAACCCGCTGTGAGGCCCGCAAGTGCTGTGGCGGCAAGGAATCGATGCATGAAGCGATGGATTGGAGCTACGCTGCAAATGTCATTTCGGAGTATCGACCTCTCAATTTTTAAGCTCTGGCGGAGCGCCGAGTGTCGATTCCGAAGAACACTCGTGGTCGTGCATCTTGCCTCGCTCTTTCGCAACTTAGCATGTGGACGGACGAAATTCAGGGGCGCTCCGGTGATTGCGGCCTCCATGAACAAATCGTCATCCTATACCTTCCTGCAAAGTGCTATCAAAAGAACAAAGGTCTCGTCTCAATGACTAGGGGTTGTATCGAGAATACGGAGCCTGCTCTCTCAAGTAGTCGACTGTCGCTGGATCGTCATCTCTTCGTGGTCCAGCTTCCCCAACGCACAAACGCGACATTTAATCTCGATTATCCGGGCTGAGGACATATTCCGCTTGACTACGGCTTACCTGAACCGCATCGCTACTGCCGTACCAGAGCACGATGTACATGACACCTTCGTCGTCTTTGCAGAGAAGATGCTCGCCGACCCGCGGCTACGTACGGTCTTCCGCCGCATGGTGAGCCGCGCCGACATCGCCCATCGCTATTCGTTCCTCGATCCGCAGAAAGGTTCCGGCCAATTCTCGCCGCATAACGCGAATGAGTTTTATCGGCTAGGTGACTTTCCCAACACGACGCGGCGTATGGAACTGTTTGAGCAGAGCGCTCCTGTGCTGATGAAGAAGGCCGTAGATCGGCTTGCGCTCAATGAGAAGGAACGCTCCGGTATTACGCATGTACTGGTAACCTGCTGCACGGGGCTCTATGCGCCGGGGCTGGACTTTGAGATCGTCGACCACCTCGGGCTTTCGGCGGATGTGGAGCGCACGATGGTTGGATTCATGGGATGCTATGCCGCGATCAATGCGCTGAAGCTGGCGCGGCACATAGTGCGCTCAGATCCGAAGGCGGGTATTCTGATGGTCAACCTGGAGCTGTGTACGCTGCACTTCCAGGAAACGCAGGAGCTGGAGCAGGTGCTCTCCTTTCTGGTGTTTGCCGATGGTGCAGCGGCGAGCCTAATTACTGCTCGCGAGCAGGGTCTCGCGCTGGACAGCTTCAAGGCGGTAATGGTGGCGAAGACACGTGGGCTTATTACCTGGAAGATTCGCGGGCTAGGTTTCGACATGCTGCTCTCCGGGCGGGTGCCGGCAGAGTTGGGCCGCGCGCTGCATGAAGGCGAACTGATGGCGGAGCGCGACGGCATCGATCTGTGGGCGGTGCATCCCGGCGGACGGTCGATTCTGGATGCGGTAGAGAAGGGGCTGGAACTGCCGACGGATGCGCTGGCAGCGTCGCGCGAAGTGCTATCGTGCTTCGGCAATATGTCTTCGGCGACAGTGATGTTTGTGTTGCAGCGAATAATGCAACAAGCGCGCCCGGGGCAGCGTGGGTGTGCGATGTCGTTTGGGCCGGGCCTAACAGCGGAGACGATGCGCTTCCATGGGGTCTAATGCACAGATCGACTTCAGTCGGCGGGCCTCTCCGCGTGAGTTGCCGGAGCTCATGGATGGTGACTGTAGTTATGAAGACTTCCGTGACTGCCTGCGCAGTCTGGAAACGGTCAATCGTTGGCTGCTGGGTTATCGGCCGACGCTGGCTTGGCTGGAGCGGTTGCCGCATGGATCGCGTGATCCGGTACACATCGTCGATGTGGGCAGTGGCGGCGGTGATCTACTGCGGCAGATTTCAGGCTGGGCACGGAGACGGGGCATTGCTGTGAAGTTAACAGGGATCGACTTGAATCCTTATGCTGCGCGTGCCGCAGCGGAGTCCACGCCAAAGGAGCTCGGAATCGAATGGGTGACCGGCGATGCTCTGGAGTATCGACCGAAGAAGCCGGTCGATATCGTCGTGAGCTCGCTGCTGGCACATCATCTGGAGAACGAGGAGATCGTCGCGTTGCTGAAGTGGATGGAAGCGTCCGTGCAGGTAGGTTGGTTTATCAATGATTTGGAACGGGCGGAGTGGAATAGTCGGATGTTTGGGTGGGTGCGTTGGCACTGGCTTGTGCGGCATGATGGGCCGGTGTCGTTCCGGAGGGCCTTCCGGAAGGAGGATTGGGTACGCCTGCTCGCTACGGCTGAGGTCCCGCGAGAGGCGATGGCTGTGGAGAAGTGGCGGCCGGGACGGTTGTGCGTGGGGCGGTGGAAATGAGATCCGTGATTTTGAAGCGTCTCGTTAGGCTAAGAGATATGAAGCCTCTCGGCCCAGTCGGCCTCATGGCTCATCTCGTCACGTCTAACGATCTGAGGGGCGAATAATGCCAATCTCCACTTTGATAGCGCCCACCTCCGCCCGTTCCAGATTCAAGACAATTCTCTGGGTCTCGCTTGGTCTCACCGTACTCTTCGTCTTCATTACCTCAGAGCTGCTCCTGATCACCGACTATCCGATGTACCACGGCTACCGTCTGCAGGTCATTGCCGACCGCCATCTCCTCATCCCGCATACACTCGCCGGAATCTTCGCTCTTCTGATCGGCCCCGTCAACTTCTCCTCGCGGATCCGACAGCGTCACCTTAAGCTCCATCGCATCCTCGGCCGCATCTACGTCATTTCCGTGTTTGTTGGTTCCTTCACGGGGATCGCTCTCGCTGCTGGTCGCCCGGGTCTTCCCGGAACCTCCATGCAGGCCGCCGCCTGGATGGTCTGCACCACGGCCGCCTTCATTACCGCGCGCAACCGCCAAATCACACAGCACCGCCAATGGATGGCGCGCTCCTATGCAGTTACCTTTACCTTCGTCTCCAGCCGGGTGCTCAACCTCTGGCCGCGTTACTGGAGCCACCTGGGCGACGTGTTATCCGCAGTCGGCGTGATTGCCTTCACACTTGCCTCGCTACTGATCGTGGACCTCGGCCTCAACTGGCATGAACTCACCACCCGACGTGACTGATCGCTGGCCAGGAGGCCATGGGATCTTCAGACCAATGTCATAAAGCCAGGCGATCCACATCTCGCCCTCGTGAACTGGGTTTGCAGGTGTCCTATTTCTCGAAGCTGATTCCTTCAAGATCCGAGCTGACCAGAGGGCCGTAACCACCTAGTTGTCCGACTATCCTCATTACGGCAGGCTCCTGACCGTCCAAAACCCATACCATCACATCTTTGGGCTGCAGGCCGATCAGCTGCGCGATCACGCCCACGATACCGCCCAACTCGGGATGGATGCGAAACGGCGCCGCATTTTGCCGCAGATTCAGCAGCAAGGTTCCAACGAATCCATTCGCCAGATCATCCGACACGGCGATGTGGTGGCTCTCGACTTGTATCTTCCCACTCTTGTCCTCCGTGCGGCTGGTTGCTATGCCCGTCGCAGCTTCTACTGTAAAGTCGACCGGCTTCACGAAGAACGGCCCATTCTGTATGTGATGGTTGCGTACTAACCGAAATGTGCCCTGCTGCCTACACGTCGTCGTCTCGTCGTCAATCGACCCACTACAAAGTGATAGGTCAGGCGCATCGTCACTTCATCGCCCTGCACGACCTGCGAAAACTCTCCACTGGCGATGATTTTTCCAGCCTCGGAGCGCGCCACCATAAACCGATGCATCGGGCGTTGAATATGTCTTACTGAAATTGGTTCAGCCGGCGCTGCGGTGCCCAACGTTATCGCCCAAAAAGCGGCTACCAGGAAATCGTTTCGCCTCATCAATACCTCGTCCTAACACCTTAGACGCCTTACGATACCCTGCGAACCCCGCATCATTTCACGTCGACATGTGCATCCGTCCAGCCGGCGTTCTCCCAGCTTCAAAATGACGATTTGTACAGAATGAAGTGCCGAACTGTTTTTTGGACGTCTACTAGAAAGATGGAATCCCGCCACAAATTGATTGAACATCCAGTGAATTAGGAGGGAATGTTTTGGAAGACGAAGTACTGATCCTCGGTGGTGGAGTAGCAGGCTGTGCGGCTTCGATCGCGCTCGCTCGAAAGGGACGAAGCGTCACGCTGATTGAACGCGAGCCCACACCGCGCCATAAAGTCTGCGGTGAGTTTCTAAGCGGTGAGGCTCTTGAGGACCTGCACGCGCTCGGCATCGACGTGGCCTCGCTTGGCGCTGTGCCCATCTATTACGTTCGCCTTGCCGCCTCCAGACGTGCCGCGGAGGCTCCGTTGCCTTTTCCCGCGGCCTCGCTCACGCGCAAAGCGCTGGATACAGCGCTCATCGCCACAGCCATCGCCGCGGGAGTCCGTGTTATGCGTGGTCGCAGTGTGCAGTCGCTCAGCCACGCGACCGCCAACCTCTGGCAGGCTACGCTCGACGACGGCACTACCTACGAAGCTCCAACCGCCTTTCTCGCCACGGGCAAGCACGATCTGCGTGGCCACGGTCGCCCGAAGGACCCTCACCAATGGGTCGCCTTCAAGATGTATTACCGACTGTCCGGCGCGCAGACCGCTGACCTGGCGGACGCCTCCGAGTTGACGCTCTATTCCGGAGGCTACGGTGGTATCCAACCCGTCGAAGACGGCATTACGAATTTCTGCTGTGTGGTGCAACGGCGGTATTTTGCACGTGGGGGTCTTCGCTGGGAGGGCCTCCTTGCGAGGATGCAGCAGGACTGTCCCCATCTCGCGATGCGGCTTGACGGTGCGGAGCCGCTGCTCGACAAACCGATCACCATCACTCATATACCGTATGGCTACATCCGCCGCGCAACCGAGGATGGGCTCTACTGTATCGGCGATCAGGCAGCCGTAATCCCTTCGTTTACCGGCGATGGCATATCCATCGCCCTGCATACTGCTCGCCGTGCCGCCGCTGCCTATCTTGCCGCGGAGCCGGCGCCGGTTTTTCAGCCAAAACTGCGCTCCGCAATGCTGCCCCAGATGCGTCTTGCCGAGATCGCTGCCAACGGCTTGAACAACGCACTCGCGCGCGCTGTACTACCGTTTTGCCTCAGGGTCTGGCCCGGCGCGATGCGCGTAACGGCTAGACTCACGCGTGTCACCCAGACCGCTGCTGTGGCTCCACAGGCGTTCGCGAACTGAAATCGAGCCACGCCAAAACAATTCTCGGCAGTTAGCCCTTTTGGGGGAGATGATGCAATGAAATGCCTCGCAGTCGTAGCCCTCGCGCTCATATTCGCTCCAGCCGTACTCGCCCAGCATCAGACCTTCGCCGTCAACTCCGATGCCAGCGAGGTCAAGATGAAACTGAACACGACCCACGAGGTCGTCGACGGCACGTTTCATATTCAATTTGGATCGATCAATTTCGATCGCACCGCTTCCAACATATCGGGGGTAGTCATCGTGGCAGCGGGCAGCGGCAAGACGGGAAACGACAGCCGCGATAAGAAGATGAACAAAGATCTCCTCAAGGTGGACCAGTTCGCCACCGTCTCTTTCGCGCCGAAAGCATACAACGGAACAATTGCTGCTTCGGGGGACTCGACTATTCAAGTGAGCGGAGTGTTCACTCTCCTCGGCACTGCTCACGACCTGACGATTCCGATGCAGATTCACATCGATGGATCGAAGGCAACGGCGAGGGCGCAATTCGTCGTTCCCTATGTTCAGTGGGGTCTTAAGAACCCGAACTTTCTGATCTGGAAAGCTGACAATGACGTTGCGATTGATCTTAATCTCGTTGGCCAGGTTTCTAACTGACCGACCACCTGTTTGCACACTGTAATAGGACCATTCCGTTCTGATGCACTCGCTTTTCATTGAACTCAATCGGAGTTACAAAGAACTATGCTTAATTCCGTGTCTCCCCATCCACTGACACGCAGACGTTTCACTCAACTTTCTGGAATGGCGTTCGGATCATTCGCGCTATCGGGCGCGGCCGCTGCGGCGCCGGACGTGACGCTTGAGATTGCGCCATACACCCTAGAGGCTTCGCCGAAACACCACATACGGACCGTAGCCTACAACGGGCAGATTCCCGGACCGTTGTTCCGTATGCACGAAGGAGAGACGCAGTCTGTTGAGATTCGGAACCTCACGAAAGATTCCGAGGTCGTTCACTGGCACGGGCTCTACTTGCCGCCGGATATCGACGGAGCCATGGAAGAAGGCACACCGATGATCGCGCCTGGTGCGTCTGTGCGTTACACCATGATCCCCAAGCCGGCAGGTTTCCGCTGGTATCACACGCATACGTTCGCGGGGAAGAATCTCACTAAAGCGCAGTACGCTGGGCTGCACGGTTTCCTTCTGATCGAAGCGCGTGACAACCCTGCTGCTTACGATCGGGAGGTCTTCCTTGGACTCCATGACTGGAACGGGCAATTTCTGAGCAGTGACGACGGTTATATGAACCCGCTCTACGACGTGGCAACGATAAACGGCAAGATGCTCGGCTCTGGAGATCCAGTGAAGGTCAAACAGGGCGAGCGCGTCATGATGCATATTCTCAATAGCAGCCCGACCGAGGTTCACTGGATTTCGTTCTCGGGGCACAGCTTCAAGGTGGTGGCGCTGGATGGCAATCCGGTAGCCCAGGTTCAGACAGTTTCCATGCTTCGGCTCGCACCCGCGGAGCGCGTCTCTGCCATCGTCGAGATGAACAATCCCGGCGTATGGGTCTTGGGTGAAGTCCGCAAGCATGTTCAAGCCAGCGGAATGGGCGTTGTCATCGAATACGCCAACTCTTCCGGCAAGCCGGTGTGGACGCAACCGGAGGATCTTGTGTGGAACTATCGCCAGTTCGCAGAGGCAGGCGATGCCGCACAACATCAAGACGCAAAAAAGATCGAGCTTGTTTTTGACTCAAAGTTCCAGGGGCACGGTAACGAAGAGCTCTGGCGTATCAACGGTCTGGGCTACCCGCAGAATTCAACGCCAGAGCACTCGCTTTTGTTGCAGGCCGGACAGCGTTATCGCCTGATCATGAAAAACAAGAGCATGGACGATCACCCGATTCATCTGCACAGACACACATTTGAGATTCGGCGGCTTGAAGATGGCGGTGAGATCGCCGGTGTGCGCAAGGATGTGGTGTTGGTGCACGCCGGTGGAACCGTCGAGGTAGAGTTTGTGGCCGATAATCCGGGAAAGACACTCTTTCACTGTCACCAGCAAGATCACATGGACCGGGCATTCATGATGGTTTTCAACTATGCGTAATTCCACGATCAAGCTCGCTGCCAACGCGGTCCTCGCAATCGCGGCCATCTTGTGCGTGCGATCCGCTGTGGCCCAAGGTAACTATGAAATTCAGGTCTACGGAGCAGCCACCGTTCCACCGAAGACGTTGATGACTGAATTACATTCCAACTTCACGCCGGAAGGTCAGAAGTACTACATCAACGGTGTGATCCCGACCAATCATCAGGAGCATGAAACGCTCGAACTCACCCAAGGTATTACGAGTTGGTCGGAGATCGGCTTCTATGTTTTCACCAGCGAACAGGACGGTCACGGTGTTCAGTGGGTCGGCGATCACATACGCCCGCGCGTCCGCGCGCCTGATAGCTGGCACCTTCCGGTGGGTCTCAGTCTGTCTACCGAGATTGGTTACCAGCGTGCCGCTTACTCGCCGGACACATGGACATGGGAGATACGGCCCATCATTGATAAGACCGCAGGCAGGTGGTATTTCGCAGTGAATCCGGCACTGGAACGCACCTTGCACGGCCCCGACGTGAATCAAGGGCTCGGCTTTTCTCCGGCCGCAAAGGTGAGCTATGACTTCACACGAGTAGTGAGCGGCGGCGTTGAATACTACGCCGATTATGGACGCCTCGGAGCCTTCGACTCATTGCACTACCAGCAACAGCAAATCTTCGTTGTCACCGATCTGAATACTTCGCCCAAGTGGGAGATAAACATCGGAGTAGGAGTTGGATCCACCGCAAGTACGGACCATCTCATTGTGAAGGGCATCCTCGGCAGACGCTTCGATTGGGGGAGAAAATCGGCGATCGAATAGGTAGTTAAATATAGATATTTGCTGAGGCCCGAAGGAGAGACGATGGCCGATTCGGACAATAAGAGACTACTCGCAGCGCTGGCGGCCAACTTGCAGGCAGAGATGGAAGGCCATTACACCTACTATGCTTTAGCCAAAAGAGAGAATGATCCACAACGGCGGAACGCTTTACGAGGGCTGGCCGCCGCAGAAAAGCATCATGCCAGTCTCTGGGCTGAACGCATCATGGAACTCGGTGGACAAGTGCCCCAGTACACGGGGAGTGAACTCGGACAGGCTGACTCGTTGGCGACGCAGATAGGTGGAACGGATCTCGCCTTGCGCCGCCTGGAGATCGACGAGGGTCGTGACATTGCCAAGTATGGAAAGCAGTTGAAGGCGCTTGGCGATGAACCAAGCATCGCGATTCTCAAGGAAGTGATCGCCGATGAACGAGAGCACTATCAAGCCCTGAGAAACCTTGTTCGGTCGCGACGTCCCCTGCCAGCAATGTCTCCTGAGCAGGCACAGGAAGAGCTTGATCGTCTCCTCAACGCCCGGAAAGAAGGCCATCCGCAAGCGGCAGGTTGGGTTGGTGATTCCATATACGGCGTGAACGATGGCCTTGGCTCTATCTTCGGGATCGTCTCCGGCGTCTCGGGAGCGACACTTGGTAACAGCCACTTTGTTCTCATTGCCGGCTTGGCCGGAATGGTGGCTAGTGCGCTCTCCATGGGATCTGGCGCGTACCTTGCGCGAAGAGCGGGCGGCAGATCTTCGAAGCAGAGTTTGCAAGAGAGCGGAAGGCCGTTGAGGATAACGAAGCTGAGGCCCGCGAGGTGATTTCTCTCAGCTATAAAATCCGGGGACTCCCGGAAGAAGATGCAGAACGCTTTGTCGAGCAACTAGCGAAGAACAAGGAGCAACTGATCAAGGCCCTTGCACGTGAGCGTCTGAATACAACCGAAGAAGGGCTCAGCAAACCGCTGGTCTCTGCTTTCTCAGGAGCGCTTTCCACTGCAGTAGGAGCGTTGATCCCGATTATTCCATTCTTCTTCATGGCAGGGATCCCGGCAGTGATTGTTGCCGCGATCGTGTCACTGATCGCACATTTCGCCGTAGGGGCCGCGAAGTCTCTGATTACCATTCGCTCCTGGTGGAGTAGTGGTCTCGAAATGACAATCGTCGGCGCTGTTGAAGGTCTCGTAACTTACGTAATTGGAATCGGCATCGGCAAAATTGGAAGCGGTCAATAGAGCTGGTCAGCCCAGTTCTGGCAAGCTCTATTCGGTTTAGAATCCATTGACGCGGAGTTGTACCCAAAACGCGATATCTTCCGCGGATGTTCTTCATGAAGTTCGTGATGTGCGAAGCGATGGTTGGCATTTGTGTTGAATGATTTCCGCTGTTATTTCTTTGGAATGCCAATTGCTTGGACCGCAGTTAGACCAGCAGAGCCGGAAGTCGTCGGTAGGGAATCCAATACGCAGGAGTCAGCACTAGACGTGAACAGCGATGAAGGATCTTCGTAATGTGAGGTTCGTACGATGAGTTCCTGGGCTACAAATGTTCGAATCCAGCCTGCTCAGATGAATGCAGAGTTTTATCGGGCCCAGGTTGTAAAGGACCGGTCGGATTTCAATAAGCTATCTCGATCTGGCAAATAGGCTAGGAAGGAGTCGGCGTTCCATCGCCTCACATTCTGACGAATTGCGGCGCCAAGGTATCTGTCGCATGAAAAGGGTCGTTATATAGATCCTTAGGCAACAATGGGAAAAGAACACCAGTGTCCGATAACACATATTATGTATACTTCTTGCCGGCAGGAATGCTCGAGGGATGCGCACGTACGTTCAACTAAAGAGGGTCATTCTGTGAAGTAAATCATTGCCGGCGGTCGATTCAAGTGAAGCCACTGTGGATGAGCTTTACGGAAGCCTCTACCCTGTTAATCCTTTTTTGCTAAAACAAAAAGAAGCCCCACCGATGCGCGTGCAATGAATGGGGCTTTTTGTCGCTTACTAGCGATATTCGTGGTGATAGTGATGATGGTGACGATAGTGGTGGTGATAATGGTGTGGATGATCCTGTCCAACTCTCACGACAACCTGGGCCGATGCTGGCGAAGCTGACGTTGTAATGAGTGCAACAACCACCACAACTCCCAATAACCAACTCTTCAAAGTCTTCATGCGCTACCTCCATAAAATCGTCTTCACTACGGGTAGATGCCTGGTATTGCTACGCTGTTGTGCTTGACTGCGAGATCGCTTGAAGGCGTTGGTTGTATGCCTAAAGGATTTTTTCTTTGGTTACGCTTCGATCTCGGATGACTGGATTTAGCCCAAGCAGTCCCTGTGCGGCAGCAATCCTTGCTCTTAGCCTCAGCACAGGTCAATAACGCCGGCGATAACGTGGACTTAGCAAAGCGAGCGGGCGCATATAACGCAGGTCAGAACAGCAGCTTCAACGAAAACTGAATCTGCCGTGAGGTTCCCGCAGTTTTGCTTATAACGCCAAAGCCTGACCCTCGAATGGTATTGGCTGGCAATCCCATATCCACAATATTAAGCAAGTTGAAAAATTCCGAACGAAACTGCACATCGAACAGTTCCCCGCCCCCCGATCGTCTACCAACCGGCGTGTCTTTGATGAGTGAAAAGTCAAAATCATAAAACGCGGGCCCGCGAAAGGTATCTCTCCCAAGAGATCCGAAGAACCCCTGATTCGGTCCGCTGCCGCCAATTTGGTTGATAGGGATCGAAAAGATGCTGGCATTGTTTGCGCCTTGTCCGAAGTAATCTTCGCGCACCTTTCTGGCTGTGGAAAGATTTGCCTTAGCGATCTGATTCGGCCGATCCACTCCATTGGAACCTGCGCCAGTTTGTTGCACACCGGAATAAACCGTGAACGGAAGACCGCTGCTGATCGTTGAGATACTCAACAACTCCCATCCGGCAGTCACCCTTCTATTGATCGATTGCAGCCATTCGACCTTCTCCAGCTGCAGATCCTGAGCAAGACTCATCGTGAATCCGTGAGTGACGTCGAAGCTGGCAGGGCCTTTTTCGGCGTGGGTATTAAAGGGATTTTGTGGATACGGACTGGAGATCGCACCGGTAGTATTCCCGTTTGCCACAACCCCGCTCGTGTCGTCGATGGCCTTCGACCAAGTGTAGCTTACCTGCACGCCTGGGCCGCCCTGAAAAAGGGTACCCGTGAGCGACGTCTGCAGCGAGTGATACGTCGAGTGCGCCGTACCCGTGATCAGCTGCTCCGTGCCGAAACCCCCAACGGCGTTCCCTGCACTGTCAAATTTGGTATAAGGTGCAAACCCCGGCGTAGCTCCCGAATAAGCATTGGTAAAGGTAGTGCGAGGCAGTTTCACCGACGCAGTGCCTACATACGCAGCATCTGCGGTAAGCTTTCCAATCTGCCGCTCTACGCCGAGTGTCCACGTCTGGAGATATCCGTTGCCGAAGTTGCGATCGATTCCAGTCAAGTTCAGCGGCGTGAACTGCGACCCAGGCGAAAGCGCAGCGAGATCCCGCTGATATCGTTCCACGTCAAGAACCGTATTCGACGGCACGTTCTTCGGATTGCCGCTGGCGAATACGTCTTGCCCTGCCGGTGTGTAAAACGTTGGAAGCTGCGCAGGAGTAATTGTGAAGCCATATAGCAGAGGCGTCCCCACAGCCGCGGTGATGTGGGGATAAATGACAAACGGGACAGCTCCAGTAAGAAAATTGTCTTGCCAAATGTTCGGTGGAATCGTTGTGAGGCCCCCTCCGGCATGAATGTGAAGGGTGTCCTTGACCTTCCAATCAAGCTGAACCCGAGGAGCAACTCCATCCCAATCGAATCGATATCCCGGCTGCGGGTTATCGAGATACTCCTGATGAAGTCCATTCGTCAGGAACCCTGAAGTGCGGTGTGCGCGTTCGGTGATGGGAGTGTAGAGTTCATAGCGAATCCCATAATCGAGAACAAATCGGTCGGAGATCTTGAAGGTATCCTGTGCGTAGATCGCTCCGCCGTACCGTGAGATGGCAGCGGGCCCAATGTGATTCCCTCCCGAAACGTACGGCGCCGGTACTGCTGTTGTGTAAACAAAAGCACTCCCGGTAAGCAGACCACTCAGTGTATCCGGAAGAGGATCGCCCACATGAATGTTATGCATTCCACTTTGCGAAGTAATATCTACAGGCGAGTAAGCGGTCCCACCACCGAAATCGTATTCCCCGTTGGGACTCGTACCAAAGTAAGTCGTATCGCGATTAGCCCGGAACTCCCCGCCAGCCTTGATAAGGTGACGCCCGGCGGTAACTATGAAGTTCTGTCTTATCAGAAAAAGGTTGCCGTAAGCAGACGCAACCGAACCCGCCGCCGAGTTGAAAGCCTCGAACAGTCCATCGTTGAACTTCACCGCCGGGTCAGTGTGATTCGAAGTGGCGAACTGCGGCGTAGTTCTGGTGAAGCTGACAGAGCTTTCGAAGGCGAAGCGCGGCGAGACAGTTTGGCTGTAGGTAAGAACTCCGTTGCGTTGATGATCGACATACACCACACCAAAGCTGGGATCGATCGCAGTCTGGTCCGGGTTAGTAGTGGGCCCGAAGAGATTGTTGAAGTTGAATCTCGCAGTAAGGTGCGCCTTTGGAGAAAGTACCTGATCGATGCGCACAGAAAACTGGTTCGCATTCGTGACTACCTTGGAAGACGCTGCATACGTATTGACGCCATACGAGCCCGTTGGATTATTTGGCAACGGATAGCGGGCCAGGATCTTTGCGATCTCAGGCATTGGGGTGATCTTCAACGTATCGCCCGGAAACGCGGTCGTATCGACGCCTAGACGCTGTTCAGCGGTTGGCACCGGCAACACCTGTGTAGTCCCAAGTACTTGGCGAAAACCTTGATATTGTCCGAAATAAAAGGTCTTTCCGCTCCCGTCATAGATATGTGGCAGGATAATTGGGCCGCCATTCGTAAAGCCAAACTCATTCCGCTGGAATGGCGGAATCCGACCCGGTTCTGCAATCGACGGATGATCAAAATAGTTCCGCGCATCAAGCGCAGAGTTCCGCAGAAACTCGAAGACAGAGCCGTGAAATCCACCGCTTCCGGAACGGGTAGTGATATTCGTAAAGCCTGCCGCACCGCGGCCGATCTCCGCAGGCATCCAACCCGACACCGACTTGATCTCTTCAACAGCATCGACGTTAAAGTTGCTGAACGTCGCGCCTCCCATCTCAGGATCGCTCGTGTCCGCGCCATCCATTGCGAAGACAGCCTCAACGCCGCGTTGCCCGTTGATGGCGAACTGCTGGGTGAAATTTGTCTGGCCATTCGAATCGGTCATAGTTCCGGCCGCGAGCAACAGCAACTGGCTAAAGTCGCGCTTGTTCAGTGGAATTGCGCTTACGGTCTGGCTCGAAAGCTTCTCCCCGCCCGTCTTCGCAGTTTCAGCCGAACGAAAGGCGATAGCCACAACGTTCTCCGACGTGATAGTCACGACAGCAGGTAACGAATCCGCTTTGAGTTTTAGCGGCTCTGTGAACCGGCGTACATTTCCATCGATCGTCACTTCCAGTTTGTACTCACCCGGCGCTAAATTGGGAAATCGAAAGCGCCCATCTGTCCCCGAATTTGAGACAAGATCGCCTCCCTTTCCGACCAGGCGGATGGTTGCGCCCTTGATCGCCTCTCCAACCTGATTCTGTAGCCTTCCTCCCCAATATCGAGTGACCAGCTCTTGAGCACAGAGCAAGGAAGACAGGACAAACACGGAGAGGAGTATTCGAATGTATCGCATGTAGCAGCCATTATAGGGAGAGCTTAAGAGGATTGGCCCGATCAATAATTTCTTCTTCGCTTTTGCCGTAGCTCGTTGCCTACCCGGGTTCAGTCAACGATCCTCATCGCTCAGAGGAAGTAATTGTTTGGTCCAATCCCATCGGGAAGACTCTATACTTCTTTTGAAGCACAACCCGGAGGCTCGGCCCTGACGCAACGTAAGACCGCTATCTCTTCCCTCTCGCTCAAGCTGTCGATTGCGCGCCTCACCTTCGCCGATCTTCCAATTGAGAACCACGTTTTTTGCTGTGATCGTAACTACATTCGGAAAGAAACCCCTGAGTCGAAGCCACTGACTTTGAAGGTGGTCGGCCTCTGTCGATGAAACGGAACGATTCGATCCAAATCCTCCGTGCTATTGCCGCCCTCCTGGTCGTTTACGTTCACTCCCTCTTTACCATCTCGGCACATGCGATTCCGCACCAGACTCATTTCTTCAACCTCACTAACTTTGGGGCTTGCGGCGTCGACATATTCTTTGCCATCAGTGGATTTATCCTCTCCACGGTCGCGATGAACGTCAGGCCCACTCATCCGAGCCTTCCCCACGGGGCAATCGACTTTCTCCTTCGCCGCTTTATTCGAATCTTTCCCATCTACTGGATACTTTCCTTCTTCTTCGTCCTGGTTCAGTTGAAGCAACACCATCTAACGCGTTCATGGCTTGTAAACTCCTACCTTCTGCTTCCCTCCTTGCGTTTCCCCATCCCAACCCCGCTCATCTACATCGGTTGGACATTGATCTTTGAAATGTTCTTCTACTATCTCCTCACCCTTAACCTTTTTTTTGGTGTAACTCGAGTCGTCGAACGAACGATCCTCACCATTCTTTCCTTCATTGTTGTAGGTGGACTGTTCGGCTTCCACCGAACCCTTTTGATTCTGCTGGCCAACCCTCTCAACATCGAGTTCATCTTTGGCTGTCTCATTGGTCTGGCATACGCACGCTTCGGCAAACGCCATGCACTAGGTACTGGCCTGCTCTCGATCGGAACACTTTGGCTTTTATCCACCCTCTTCTTCTTCGACTACAACCTCGGCAACGCCGGGTACGTTCTCGACGGTACTCTCAGTTGGTATCGTGTCTTCCTCTGGGGCATTCCCGCCGCCATGATCACAGCAGGGCTCGTCTTCCGATCCACACAAATCACATCCCCATTCGGGCGCTTCGGTGTCTTCCTCGGCAACGCGTCCTATTCCATCTATTTGGTTACGCTCATCGTCTTCTATGGCTACGACCGTCTCTATCCTCGCCTCGCGCATTTAGGCCCGGACGCGAACGTGGTTCTGGGTTTTCTGTCAGTCGCGGTCGTTGGTTCCCTCTGCTACCTCTACGTCGAAAAACCCCTGACTCAATTCCTCACTTCTAAATATCACCACCCCGCCCTTCAATCTGCCCCCTGACAGGTTACAAAAGCGAGGCGATGACCTTTTGTTACGATGACCTTGAGGTCAACCGCCGTCCGGCGCTATGAGAATCGTCCAAACGGTCTTTGGGGTCTTTCACCACTTCGAACTTGCCCGCGAGCTTCACCGCCGTGGCCATCTACAGCGCATCTATTCCACCTTCCCCTGGACACGCCTCAAACGCGAAGGCTTACCCCACGAAGTCGTCGAAACCTTTCCTTGGGTCCACACGCCGGAAATCCTCATGCAACGCTTTGGCATTCACCATCCATGGGTCTTGGATCAAACAAGTTATGCCAACGCGCTCTCGTTCGACGAGTGGACTCTCCGCCGAATCCGCACCGCCGAGACCCCTGACGCCGTCATCGCGATCTCCGGCTCCAGCCTTAAGACCGGCCGCGAAGTCCAGTCCCGCGGCGGCCTCCTCATCTGCGACCGCGGATCCTCTCATCAGCGCTACCAGGAAGCCATCGTCTCCGAAGAATACCGCCGCTGGAGGGTTGACCGCCCAGTCACTGACATACGCGACATCCTCCGCGAAGAAAAGATCTATGCCGCCTCCGACGCCATCTCGGTCCCCTCCAGCTTCGCCGCCCGCTCATTCATCGAAATGGGCCTGCCCGCCGACAAGATGCACGTCATCCCCTACGGCGTTCGACTCGAAAAGTTCACCCGTACCGGAGAGCCACCCACGGATCGCTTCGAAGTCCTCTTCGCTGGCTCGGTCACCCTTCGCAAAGGAGTTCCCTACCTGCTCGAGGCCTTCGCCCAGCTTCGTCATCCAGCAAAACGTCTTCGCCTCGCCGGCCCCCTTCACCCCGACATGAAGACCGTCCTCGACCGCCTCCCGCAACAAGATGTCGAATTCCTCGGCGCCCTTCCGCAAGAGCAACTCGCCCACCTCATGAGCACCAGCCACGTCATGGTCCTCCCCAGCATCGAAGAGGGTCTGGCACTCGTCCAGGGTCAAGCCCTCGCCTGCGGCTGTCCCGTCCTCTGCTCCACCAACACCGGCGGCGAAGACCTTTTTACCAGTGGCGTCGAAGGCTTCGTAGTCCCCGTGCGCGATGTCGAAGCGCTTACCGACCGCATGCAGCGGCTCGCCGACGATCCCGCCCTTCAATCACAGATGAGCGAGGCCGCCCTGCGTCGAGTCCGCCTTCTCGGCGGTTGGGACGACTATGGCGATCGCTGGGAGTCGCTCCTAAAGCACCTCGTGGCGAACAAAATCGCGAACGAAGTAACCCCTCACACCCCTCCACCGACAAAATGAACTACCTCGAGCCGATCGCCTCCGCTCAAAACGGTCTGAGCCCAGCTTGAGCGCGGTGCGATCGCGCCATTATGTTCAATCGCCACCCTGTCACCCTTCAGTCCAAGCTCGACCACAAGTTGTTCAAGGTTGGCGGACTCGGGAAGCGTTTCGAAGTCGCGGGACTGGCCGTTTAAAATTAAAGTGAGTGCCATACTCTTCCAGCCTAGCAGCACTCGCGGCTAATCCAGCAGCCGCACAACCCTCTCGACAACCCAATTCCAAAAGCGGCGACTCCAAGCCGGATGTTGGGCAAAATCCTCAAACACAGTGCGGCTTAGCCCCATCAGGATGTGTATCGCCTCATCGTCCGATTTATTGTCAAACGCCTGAATGGAATACCGCCGCGAGTTCGCAAGATACTCGGCCGCATGTCCCAGCGTCAGCAGCGTACGGCCATGATGTGTCCTGGTGATCCGATGAATCGTCAGGTCTGCATTCTTCGGCGCGGGATTCCCCGGCGAAAGAGTTGGAACGCTCGACGCGCTCCGGTTTACGAGTTCGGGCCGAAAGACCCCGGGAAACGGTACTGTGGACATGAACCAAATCCTCCGTCCTAATCCCTATCGGCGAACCTCCGCCTCGGCATTATCCGGAATATCCCCTCAACCAAGTCAACACACGAACCCTCTGGGTTATCGAAACAGCCCAAACAGAGCCCCGCAATGACCCAATCGATGTAGATCCAACACTTAACTTGGCTGAGTCATTCCACCACCCACCCGAAACCCGGGCCGCCCCCGCCGTTCCCAAATCAGCACGCCCCGTGACGGGGTCTTTCAACGCTACTTGCTGCGCAGCGGAAAAAGAAGATTCAAAGGCCCCAGCCCCTTCCCCCTCGGCTCAGCCGTTCGAATCGCCTCCGCAACATATCGCTTCGCCATCACCGCCGCGTCCAACGGCGCATCCCCAAACACGAGGCGACTCAACAGCGCACTCGAAAACGCACATCCGGTCCCATGCGTCGACCGGCTCACAATCTGCTCCCCGGGCAGCCAATTCATCTCCCCGCCAGCCTGCATCAGCAGATCGTCCGGCGGGTTCAGGTGCCCTCCCGTCGCCACCACGTTCAACTCCTTCCCCATTGCCTGCAGATCCCGCGCCGCCTCCGGCATATCCCCCCGCTGCATCACAATCCGCCCCGCCAAAATCCCCAACTCCTCCAGATTCGGCGTCACCCAATCCACCAGCGGCAGCAGTCTCTCCCGCAGCACACCCACTCCCTCGGCATCCAGCAGTTCCCTGCCCGAACTCGACCTCATCACCGGATCGAGCACCACCGGAATCCGCACCCCGTGTCCCCGCAGCCTTTCCAAAAACTCCGCCACCGCGGCTACATTCCCCGCCGTAGCCAGCATTCCGATCTTGATCCCCTCCGCTGGCAGATCGCTCTCCAGGCAGTCAAGCGTAGCCCGCACCGTCTCCGCCGACACCGGCGTACTCGCCTGCACTCCCACTGTCGACTGCACCGTCAGGCTTGTAATACACGAAGTCCCAAACAGCCCATGCGCTGCAAAAACCATCAGGTCCGCAGTCACACCAGCGCCCGAAGAGGGATCGAATCCGGCAATCGTCAAAACTGTCTGCATCATTCGCTTCCCATCAGCATAAAGGAAGCGCCACCACACCCGTCGTCCAACAACAAAGCGCTCCCGAACCATCCATCGATTCGGGAGCGCCCCTCAGCAAATAGGCCTTACCGCATCCCGCCCGCAGTCTGCAGCAGCGAACCGGTAACCCAGCCAGCGTCGTCAGAAGCGATGAACGCAACCACCTTGGCGACATCGTCCGGCAGGCCAATACGGCCGAGCGGTGTGCCCTGCAGCATCGCCTTTTCGAAGTCGCTCCCCTCAACGCCCGCCGACTTGAAGCCCTCAGTGACGACAGGGCCAGGATTCACTGCGTTAACGCGAATCTTCTTCGGTCCCAACTCCTTAGCCAGCACACGCGTGATCGCATCGACAGCTCCCTTCGTGCCACTGTACGCAGCCGACATCGGCGGCGTCTGGTCACTCGCGACCGATCCGATATTGATAACGTTGCCGCCCTCTGGCGGAAACAGAGCCACACCCGCCTTAGTAGCCAGCAACAGCCCCCTGACATTGATGCCATACATCTTTTCGATCGCTTCTTCGGTGATCCCCTCCAACGGAGCGAACTCATACACGCCGGCGTTGTTCACCAAAATATCCAATTTGCCATAAGCCTTCTTCGTCTCAGCAAAAAGCGACTCTATCTCTGCGGCCTTCGCAACGCTGCCGCCCACAGCGATCGCCTTGCCCCCGGCTTTGGTGATCTCGGCGACAACCTTGTCAGCACCCTCTTTGCTCGACGCGTAATTCACCACGACCGACGCGCCCTGCACCGCCAACTCCTTCGCAATGGCTGCGCCAATTCCCTTCGACGCTCCGGTTACAACCGCTACCTTACCTGTAAGCTTTCCCATCTCGTATTTCCTCATTTCGATATCGATCGAACTATTGAACAGCTATCAAAGTAGATGCGAGACCAGCCACAGAGATTCCCCGATTCATCAAAAACTAAAGAGACGCAAGACGCCTCACGTAAGCATCGAAAACAGAACGGCACAAAAAGAGATTTGCTCCCCGACCCGACCGCCTAATCTCCACCAGTCCCGCCTCGCTCAACTCCTTCATATGGTGGGACACAGTCGCAGGGCTAATGTACTCATGCACACGCAACGCACTGCACTCCATCCCTTCCGAACCCGCAATCTGCTGAACCATGGCAAGCCTTCGCGCATCACCCAGCACTCGAGCGATCGCTTGAAACTGCTCCTCCGACAGGCTCACCCGTTTGCTTGTCGCCTTTTTCTTCATCGCCGTCCCAAAGATCCCTTTCCGACTATACGATGCGACGCGGCGCAGCAAAGAGTCGAAGAAACGCATCATTGGCGAACGCGAACCCATTGATGACGCCGCGAAACCTACTCAACAAGCTGGAGCTTGAGGAAGTCAGCGGCTGAGAGGACAGTGGTCCGCGACGGAAATAGCTTCTCTATGAGCGTGCTGTGCAGATCCGCGTCGAGATCGGCACAACAGTCCTTGATGACGACGAGGCGGAAGTCGGCGTCGCTTGCCTCAAGAAGAGTGGAGAGGACAACGCCGCTGGTAGCGATGCCGAAGAGGACGAGCGTATCAAGATCATTGGCGCGGAGAATCATCGCGAGATCGGTGCCGGTGAAGGCGCTGACACGATGCTTGGTAATAACAATCTCGTCTTCCACGGGACCGAGCGCAGGGTCGATGCTGCCCATTGGTTCCTGAAAAAATTTTTGATGTTGCGGAGAAGCCTTGATCGCGCCGAATAGCTGGTTCTCAGAACTTACCTCCGGAAGACCCGGGCGAAAGCCAACCTTAACGTGGATGACGGTCATGTGGGACGCGCGAGCGTACTTCAGGACGCCGGCAGCACGCGCAAGAAATGCGGCCTGATCACCCTTCGTATAGATGGAGACGATGCCGGCCTGACAATCCATGCTAAGGACAGCAGTGTGAGCGGGATTAATACGGAACGCAGTGGACATGAACACTCCCGAGAAGCAGTTTCGAACTCCAGCAATTCTCATCCTGGCAGGGTTCGTGTAAAGAACCGACCCTCGGGAACGCTCAGAGTCCCATACTGAAGAGACCGGTGTGGTTCGTAAACCTTTGGTTAGTTAGACTCAATCTCCGCTTCAAGAGTTTCTTTTGATCCCGCCGCCGGAAAGTCTTGCACAGACACAGGAGGCTTGCGATGATTGATAAATGCAAACTGTCTTCGAGGCAGCGGGTGGTAACGACGGTATACACCGCCTTGCCGATGCCTGGCATCGTCGCGTGATGGCCGACGAGGTCGTCGCCCATGCGTTCAGCCACGGCTTCCATCCCCAGCATACAGAGCGGCTCGCCGCATACTGGGCCGAGGCACTCGGTGGCCCGACCACGTACTCCGATTCCTATGGCGACGAAACCACCGTCGTCAAGATGCACAGCGGCAACGGAGAACACGATGAAATGGATCGCCGCGCAATCGTCTGTTTCGACCAGGCTCTGGCCGATGTCGGACTAACCAGCGACGATACTTTGCGGCGGGTGCTGCACGACTACTTCGCCTGGGCCACCACAACAACGATGTCCCGCTATCACCACTCCGCCGCCGACGTGCCAAAGGGCCTCCGCATCCCACGCTGGTCATGGGACGGACTTCAACTCTAAGACCCCCACCCATTTCGTTTTGCTCTTGCTTGTACTTGTCGCTCAAACAAAAACGTCGTCATTTCAACTGAAGCTGTTTACAGTCTCATCGTGAACAGCGCAGCGGAGAAACCCCCGCATTTCGTCTTTGCTCCCAGAGATCGAAGACAAGGAAAAACTCCCACCTATTCGACAACTTTTAGTGGAATAAAAATCGCTCCGCTCAGTTCCCAAGGTGTACACCACTGTGTCCCAGGAGCTGTCATGAGCAAAACATCAATACACAACGATCCAGTTCAATCACAATCCAACTCCCAGCAAAATTCGATCAGCTCCGATGGCATTGATCGGCGCGGCTTTCTCCGCTGCATGGCCTGGGCAGGCACCGGCTTAATCTGGAGCTTCGCCGGAGGCGTCCCCGTCTCGCAAGTCTTCGGTCAATCGCAACGCCTGATCAAACCAGCAGACTTCTCCTTTATCCAGATCAGCGACAGCCACCTCGGCTTCAACAAAGCCGCAAACCCAGACGTAACCGGGACGTTCCAGGCAGCTCTCGACAAGATCGACGCAGCAGCCACGCCCCCCGACTTTCTCATCCACACGGGCGATCTCACCCACTCCTCGAAGCCTGCCGAGTTCGATACCCTCGCCCAGATGCTCGGCTCCAAACGCAAGGTCTTCTACGTCCCCGGAGAGCACGACACCTCCGTTGACGACGGCAAAATGTACCTTGAACGCTATGGCAAAGACACCAGGGGAAGCGGCTGGTACAGCTTCGATCACAAGGGCGTTCACTTCATAGCTCTGGTCAACGTTCTCCAGCTCGAGGGCATGGGAAAACTCGGACAAGCCCAACTGGAGTGGCTCAAACAGGACATCGCCACTCTCAAGAGCAGCGCACCCATCGTTATCTTCGCGCACATCCCGCTCTGGACCGTCTACCCGGACTGGGGATGGGCAACCTCGGACAGCGAACAGGCCTTCGCCATGCTGAAGCGCTTCGGTTCAGTCACCGTACTCAACGGCCACATTCATCAAATCCTCCAAAAAGTCGAAGGCAACGTAACCTTTCACACCGCAATGTCCACCGCCTTCCCGCAACCGGCTCCCGGAACCGCGCCGTCGCCGGGCCCCATGAAAGTCCCTGCCGAAAAACTCCGCGACGTCCTCGGAGTCACCGACGTTCACTTCGTTCCCCAGCATCATCAACTCGCAATCGTCGACGCGCCCCTATCTGGTGCGCCCGTCGCACCACAACACCCCACATCGTTATGAAACCCGCAGGAAAGATGTTCGCAACAATCGCCATCCTCGCCACCAGCATCGCGCTCTCCTTCGCTCATCCCTGGGGCGACGTCCGCTCCAGCTCATCGCTCGGCCACCACCCTATCCTCGAAGGAGCCGATGTTCCCTTCGAGGTACGTCATGTCCTCGAAACCAAGTGCGCCGATTGCCACTCAAGCAACACCAACTGGCCCGTATACAGTCGATTCGCCCCAGTCTCCTGGCTCATCGAGGTGGACGTACATCAAGGCCGCACCCATCTCGACCTCTCTCAGTGGAAACGATACGACCGCGAGACTCGCATCGACCTCCTCTCCAAAATCGGCTCCGAAGCCCGCAGCGGAGAGATGCCCGTAAAGCAATATCTCATCCTTCACCCAAACGCCAGGCTTTCAACGTCCGAGCAGCAACTCCTTTACGACTGGGCAAAGTCCGAACGCAAACTCCTCAAGCATCAGGCCGCCGACGCCCAGGAAAACTCATCAGCAAATAAGGAACAGAAAAAATGACCAATCAAATCGCACACCAGAAAAGCCAGAGCACCCTCCCCCCATCCAGTCTGAGCTATCTCATCTTCCTGTTCCCGCTCGTCCTCCTGCTTGTGTCTCCAGAGCCCAGCAGCGGCTCACCACCTGCAGCCGACGCTGCAGGCCCTGGCAAGGTGCTCTTTGAAAAGCGCTGCGCAGGCTGTCACTCCCTCGATCAGGACCGCGAAGGTCCACGCCTTCGCAACGTCTACGGGGCGAAAGCCGGAAGCACCCCCACATTCAAGTACTCCTCAGCCCTCAAATCCTCACAGATCACCTGGACCGACGAGACACTCAACAAATGGCTCGCCGATCCCGACTCCCTCGTTCCAGATAACGACATGGAATTTCATGTTCCAAAACCCGACGAACGCGCTGACATCATCCGATTTCTCAAAGCAGCCTCAGGCAAATAGAATGATCCGCACTGACACAAAGAGGGAGAAGGATGGACCCTGAGTTCTTCGAGCAGCTCGCAATGCCGCTGTTCGATCAGCTTTATAACTTCGCCCACTGGCTCACCGGCGACCGCACAGACGCCGAGGACCTGGTGCAGGAGACCTACGCGAAAGCACTCAAGGGATTCCGTTCTTTCCAGCAAGGCACCAATCTGAGAGCCTGGATGTATCGCATCCTCCGAAACACATTCCACACCTCGCGCACCGGATTGGCCGCGCAAAACACCTCTTCGCTCGAAGAGGAGGAGGCGCAAGGCAATGCCGTGACCGCACACACCGTCACCCCCGAACTGCTATTGCTTCAGCAGGAGGATCAACAGACCGTCCTGAAGGCCCTCGCCGCGCTCCCCGTCCCGTACCGCGAGATCATCCTGCTCTGCGAAGTCGAGGAGCTCTCCTACCGAGAGATCGCGCAAGTCCTGGACGTTCCTATCGGCACAGTGATGTCGCGTCTCTCGCGCGCTCGCACCGCCCTGCGACAACCACAGAAAACAAATCCGTTGGGGAGGCCAATCGATGCCCGTACCCTGTGATCAAAACCCCATCACCCTGGCCTCTTACCTCGACGGCGAACTCGCGCCCGATCAGATCCCGGCAATGCACGAACACATCGCGACCTGTCCCCAGTGCGCCATCGAGATAGCCGAGCTGACAAGGCTGAAACACGGCCTTCGCGCAGCCCGCGGCCACCACACTCCAACACTCGAGTTCAAGAAAAAGCTGCAACAGCAGGTAGCCCCACCCCGCCGCCCTCGTCTAAACGTGCTTCGCTTCATCCCAGCAGCTCTCGCACTAGCAGCGACGCTTCTCCTTGCCTTCACCTGGACCCAACACTCCCGCCGCCAGGACGCCTTCAGCGAAGTCGCCGACCTCCACGTCAACGCCCTCGCCAGCACCAATCCTCTCGACGTCATCTCGACCGACCGTCACACCGTAAAGCCTTGGTTTCAGGGTCGAATCCCATTCTCCTTCAACGTGCCAGAGCTGACCGGCACCGAGTTCACGCTGCTGGGCGGCCGTGTCGTCTATCTGCATCAGCAGCCGGGTGCACAGCTAATCGTCGCCATGCGCCAGCACAAGATCTCTGTTCTGATCTTCCAGGCATCGCCCGGCCAGGCTCTGCCCTTCCCTGCTTCCACCGAAGCCGGCGCTCACAACGCGTTCACCGTCGAAACCTGGCAGTCTAACGGCCTGCGATTCCTGGTCATCGGCGACGTAGACGCAACCGAAATCGAAAGACTCGCACAATCTCTCAAGCAGGCAAACAGCTAAGAGCACTTCAGCTACTAATTTAGGCAACAGTGGCGGTTGCATATACAAACAACCGCCATCCGAACCTAAACCGAAAGATTCAACACACGATTGAGCCGTTGAACAAACGCCGCAGGATCAGGAATTGCAACTCCCTCCATCAGCAGAGCCTGATCAAACAGCAACCACGCCGCATCCTGCGCCACCGCATCATCCGACCGCGCAAGCAGCTTCTTCACAATCTCGTGATCCGGATTAATCTCAAGCGTAGGCTTCAGCGCAGGAATATCCTTCTGCCCCATCGCCCTCATCATCTGCTGCATCTTCAACGATGGCTCCTCTTCGTCGGAGACGATACACGAAGGACTATCCGCAAGCCGCACCGATGCCCGCACATCCTTCACGCGATCGCCCAGCGTCTTCTTCAACATCTCCAACAAAGGTTTCAGATCCTCGGCCTTCCCAGGCTCCTCTTCGCTCTTCAAATCCTCGCTCGTTGAAGACTTATTTACAGCCTTCAGATCGATCTCTCCATACTTCTCAACACCAGAGAAGATCACCTCATCGAAATCATCATCGAGAATGAGAACCTCAACATCCTTCTTCTTATAAATCTCAAGCAAAGGCGAGGTCCGCAGCAGCGACTCCGCTCCACCCGTGATGTAGTAAATACTCTTCTGGTCTTCCTTCATCCGCGACTTCACGTCGGCAAGACTGGTCAACCCTTCCACCTTCGTCGACTTAAACCGAACTAGGTCCATCAACGCCTCGCGATTCGCAAAATCCCCATAAATCCCTTCTTTCAAGGGACGGTTATACTCCGCAATAAACTCAAGGTACTTCTCCGGCTGATTCGCAGCAACGTTCTTCAACTCAGAAAGAATCTTCTTCACGCTCGCCGTTCGAATGCTCGTCAGCACCTTATTCTGCTGCAGAATCTCGCGGCTCACGTTCAGAGGAAGATCTTCGCTATCGATAATTCCACGCACAAACCGCAGATATTGCGGCAGCAGCTCCTTCGCATCATCCATGATGAAGACACGCTTCACATACAGCTTCACGCCGACTTTATATTCCGCGTGGTACAGATCCAGCGGAGCCTTCGCCGGAATGTAAAACAGCGTCGTGTACTCGAGACTCCCCTCGGCCTTGGTATGAAACCAGAACAGAGGATCATCCCATCCCCCCGAAACAGACTTGTAAAGCTCCTTATAATCTTCATCCGTCAACTCGCTCTTAGGACGACGCCACAGCGCACTCGCAGCATTCACCTGCTCCGTAGTGCGAACTTTATCCGACTTCTTCTCCGCTTCGTTCCACTCGCTCTTGTCGTAAGTCAGAAAGATCGGAAACGCAATGTGGTTGGAGTACTTCTTAACGATCTCCTGCAACCTCCAGCTATTTGCGTACTGATTCCCTTCCTCATTGAAGTGAATCACCACCGTAGTTCCGGCAACCGACCGCTCTGCAGGTTCGATATCAAACCCAGACTTGCCATCGCTCACCCAGCGCCAGGCCTGTTCCTCCCCAGCTTTGCGAGAGACCACTTCAACCTTGTCCGCAACCATAAACACGCTGTAGAACCCAACCCCAAACTGACCGATCAAGTTCGAATCTTTCTTCGCATCGCCAGACAGCTGAGACAAAAAGTTCTTCGTCCCTGATCGCGCAATCGTGCCCAGGTTCGAAGTCAAATCCTCCTCATTCATCCCGATCCCCGTATCGCTGATCGTCAGAGTCTTCTTCTCCTCATCAAGCTCAAGATCAATACGCGGGTTGAACGGCAGCGCCTTGTACGCGTCCTCGGTAAGCGTCAAATGACGCAGCTTATCCAGCGCGTCCGACGAGTTCGACACCAGTTCACGAAGAAAAATCTCAGGATGGGAGTAAAGCGAGTGGATGATCAGTTGCAGCAGCTGACTAACTTCAGTTTGAAATTCACGTTTCGACATAGACCTCTATTATCGCCAAACCTCCTCCAAAACGAAAATCCATCGCCCCATGCTCTTCTCTCAAAGCAACCTCGCTCTAAACGTGGACCGAACTTATTCCTTGACGGACACCCAGCCCGTCCCCACAATGACTGTCATGCCTGAACGACTTGTTTTCCGCCTGCCCTTGGCGTTTCTTATTGTCTGCCTTGCGTTGTTGCAAACTCCCAGCACTTCGGCCCAGACCTGGCGCGAGGTTCAGAGCCCGCACTTCCGCGTAGTGACGGACGGCTCGGAGCGGGATGGGAGAGACGTCGCTAAAGAATTTGAGCAGATGCGCTCCGTCTTTGCACTCCGCTTCCCGAATGCTGCTCTTGAGACCGGGGCTCCTCTGCTCGTCGTTGCCGTGCGTGAGCCGGGCCTGCATGCTCTAGCGCCCATATTTTGGAAGCAGCGTGACCGAGTGGCAGGAGAGTTCTTCCGAGGTTGGGAGCGGCAGTATGCCTTGGTGCGGCTGGATACCTTCGGCGATCTCAACCAGGCCATAGTCTTCCACGAATACGCGCACAGCGTTCTCCATGCAAATGTGCATTGGCTCCCCAGATGGTTGGATGAGGGCCTCGCGGAGTTCTACGCCTACACGCGTTTTCAGGGCGACCGCATCTACGTCGGTGCGCCTTCGATCCGGTTGAGGCACCTGCAGAGTGACCCGCCTCTCCCTATGTCAGAGATGATGACGGCGAACTCCCGGAGCTTCGCCAAGGACGAGCGTCGCGAGGATCTTTTTTACGGCGAAGCCTGGGCCATAGTGCACTACATGACCTTCGGGCCAGATATGGGCGGTGGAGCGAAACTCAACAAATTCATGGCGGCGCTGGAGGCAGGGACACCGCAGGTGCAGGCCTTTCAGCAGGTCTTTGGCGATTCAAAGACCTTTGAGAAGCAGCTTTCCAACTACCTTTCAAGATTCGCCATGAACGCAGGCGTGTTTCCGCCTGTTCAGGGACTGGATGCAAAGTCTTTTCCTGCAAAAGTCTTGACCGCAGCCGAAGCAAACTACGAACTGGGCTCATTCGACATTGGGGCACACGATCACGCTGCAGGCAAAATACTGCTTCAGGCGGCGGAGTCGGCCGACCCTACCCTCGCAGGGCCTCATGAGGAACTCGGTTTCCTCGCGTGGCGTGAGGGAAAAGATGAAGAAGCTCGGGCAGAATGGCAGAAGGCTGTCTCCGCTGATCCGTCAAGTTACCGAGCCGCCTTCGCCCTGCTGATGTCTGGAACTCCGCTCAAAAAGCAAAACGCACCACAACTAATACAGACCCGGACCTCTCTTGAAGCGATCAAAGAGAAGGCGCCAAAGTTCGCGCCAGTGCTCGTGGAGCTGGCCCTCATTGAATGGCGTCTGGGAGAGATGAACAAGGCGTACCAGAGTGCGCTGGAAGCGGAAAAACTTGAGCCATGGCGGGCGGGATACCACTTGCTGACCGGCTACATTCTGCTGCAGGGTCACCAGCCGAAGGTCGCGGAAGGATACGCCCGGATGGTTGCTACGCGCTGGTACGGCTCAGATCACGATGAAGCAGTCGATCTCTGGAATATGCTTCCACCGGACACCCGCGGAGAAGGACCTGCACTCATATTAGCGCTTCACGCGGACTCGACAGTTGTACGCGGCACCATTGTAAGTTCCTCGTGCGACAAGACTGGGCTGAGCCTGACTCTGCAGCCCACAACATCCAACGCAACACCCCTGAAACTGGTGGCCTCAGGGCCACATGAAAGCGGATTCTCCGACACCCTCTGGGTCGGTGAAGATCACTACACCACCTGCTTTCATTTGGAGGGTCTGCCAGCGCTCGTAGCTTACAAGGTTGACCCGGCAGGAGTCGAAGAGATAACGGCACTCGAAGTTCGCGATGACATGCTCGAGGTGAACCTTCCAAAGCTGGCGGCCGCAACAAGCTCGCCATCGTCGAGTCAGTAAACCTCGCACCAGATCTGTTTTCTCTGCGCTTACCGGGTGATAATCGACTGCCGAATGCTCTATCCCGATTCAGACGCGGGCAAGAAGCCGGGTGCCAAATTCATGCGGTCTCATCGCATGAGTGGGCATTCGAGCAAAGCTTGGACCGGTTTCGCAGCCTCAAAGCTGATCTCCGAGATGCTGCCCTCGCAACAAGCGCGAACGTCTACTCCAATCAAACCCACGCGCTCAATCAGCGACGCGGGGCCTATCACCACCCTACTTTCCTCACCCATCAAACAGCAAGAAAAGTTAAACTAATCTACATGTCCGATCCGAAGAACCGACTCGCCGTGGCTCTCGACTACCCTGACGCCTATCAAGCCATGAAACTAGTCGACTCCCTCGGCCAAACCTGCCAATGGTTCAAAGTTGGGATGGAGCTCTACTACGCAGCAGGCAACGACATGATCCGCCAACTAAGAGATCGCGGCTTCGACGTCTTCCTTGATCTAAAACTCCACGACATCCCCAACACCGTCGCCGGTGCAGTCCGGTCTGCTACAAAAGCCGGAGCAAGCCTCCTGACGATCCACGCCAGCGGAGGCGCAGCCATGATGACTGCCGCCGCCGAAGCCGCCAAGGCCCCCGGCTCCCCACGCCTCCTTGCTGTCACGGTCCTCACCAGCATGGACGCCGCCCAACTCGCAGGCACAGGCATCACTGCCTCCCCCGCCGACCAGGTTCTGCGCCTCGCAAAGCTGGCCAGACAATCCGGCATCGACGGCTTCGTCTGCTCCGCGGAAGAAGTCGCATCAGTCCGCGCAGCCACCGGTTCCGACGCCCTCCTGGTAATCCCCGGAATCCGCCCTACAGGGGCCGACATCGGCGACCAGAAACGCATAGCTACCCCAACCCAGGCCATCGCTCAGGGAGCCTCGATGCTGGTCGTAGGCCGCCCCATTACGCAAGCCGCAGACCCGGGCGCAGTCGCCGAGAACATTCTCGACGAGATAGCTCAGGCCGAAGCATCACAGAGAAAATAGTTGAAAAAGTTGGCGTATTTTTAGTCGACATAAAATGCGCTGTCAAAACACCACGTCAGCCACACAAACCACCACAACTTCACCACCAAAACACCACGCCGAAATACGCGTTTTGCTGAAAACCACCAGCAAAAACGCCGTCTCACCACGCTGGAAAAAAATCTTAGTCGAAAACCAAAATTTAGGTAGCCGACTTCACCTCAACCGCCCCCAAAGCCAGCTCTGAATCACTCAACCGCAGCGCCAGCGACTTCGCTGACCCACCGCCCTGCTGAAACTCGCTCAGCGGCATCTCTGTCACATCGAAGCCACGCTCCATCAACCGCTTAGCCAGATCCGTCTCCACCAAACCCATCAAAATATCTCGCCCGACGTTGATCACATTGCAGCCAAACTGAGTAGCCTCTAACTCACTGAGAGCAATCCTTTTATCCGCCTCGTACGCCGCTTCGATCTTCTCCAGCGAGGCCGCGTCGAATGCCCCCGGAAAGTACAACAAATACCCTCCAGCCAGCGGAGCAAAGCACAAATCCAGATGATAAAACCGCGGATCTACAAGGTGCAGCGAAGTCACACGAGTATGCCACGCATCAGCCACATGCTTATGGCTATGCCGGCAGGTCCTAACCCCATGCGCAGCCCACAGATGGCCGCCATTGGCGTCAAAAAGTGCATCGCCTTCCCCTTCGAAGCAGGTCTCCCGCGGCGTATCCCACAGCAGAAAACCCGCGTCCTGCAACCACTTCCGCAGATGCGGCTCTTCAGTCTGCCGCTGTGGATGAGCAAAGCTCGACACTGCCGCAACCCCGTGCTGCACCACAGCCGCATGCGCCACAAACACCATATCCGGCGACCCTTCCCGCGCATGCAAAAGCCGAACATCTGCGACTCGCTGCAGCTGCCGGTACAGATTCTTCCACTGCATAAACGCGGTATCGCGTGAAGGCTGGTGCAGATTCCCCGCCATCCACGGGTTTATGACGTAGTTCACGTCATAAAACTCAGGCGGACACATCAGAAATGTTGGACGATTGAAATGGGGGAGAGGCGCAAAGGCAGAGGAGGTAAGTGCAGGCGAGCTGGTCATCATAAAACGGGGTTCCTACTTTCCAGCGTCGAGTCTGCCCGTCGCAAGCAGCGATCGTCAAGTCTTGGAGAGTAAATTCTCGGTACAACTTTGGTGCACAGCTCATCACGAATTTTTAACCTAACCCGAAAAGAACACAAAATAAAGCTCCAGACACGACAAAGAGCCCACGTGGGGCTCTTTGTCGTATACAGCTCTACTGAATCGCTCGCTTAAAGTTTCTCGAAGAAATCGCATGCCGAGCAGGAGATATACACCCCGCCCGGAGTACCGCGTTCACGGTCCTTCACGCGCTTCACGATGCGAGTTGGTTTGGAGCACTTCGGGCAATCCGTGCTCTTGTTAGTATCCATGACCTTCTTACGGTCGCCGGTCTTGGCAATCTTCGCCATAATGCATGATCTCCCTAATACGAACGTTACGAATATCTCGGCTCACGCGTCGGAGGTTTCAATTGGCTCCCCCGTAACGGGCAAGCAAAATCTCATCATCCGGTACTTCTCGTAAAGATTGTCCGGGACGAACCGCGGCGGGAATCGGAGGAGAAGAACTGCGATTAAAGCTCTCTCACAAGTCTACACGACGGAGGCTCTAGAGTGGGCGCTGAGCCAATGCAAGATTATTCGAAGGCGGCTGACTGGAGGAAGCCGGCGGTGTCGAGCCCCCCTTTTTGTCATCAGGGAACTGCACTTTATTATTGGAGCTTCCAGTCGACGCGGCCTCACCGGGTTTCAGCAGCGTGGGTGGCGCGCTCGTCTTCTCCGCACCACCGGCAGCCTTGTCGCCCATAGCAACTTCACGCGTCGCATCCGGCGAGTTGTACCCACCCATCTCGTCCTTGTCATGAATCTCGACCGGCCTACCCAATGCTGCAATTTCGACAACGGTCACGCGATCTCCTACAAACCGCACAAATCGGATCGTCTGTGGAACGTGCCCATAGATCCACTCTTCATATCGGGCCCCGTTGGGATCGCCGCTCGGCTGTTCACGCACTTTGTTTTCGGGAGCGCCCAACGCCGCCAACACCATTCTATGGTTCATTCCCACCAAAATTTCATGCGCAGCGATGGCTTCCTTCAATACGGGTGGAAGCGTATCCGCATAGGCCTGCTCCGAGGTCTTCACTCCAAAATCGATTACCGGTTCCAACAGCGCTTTTACCTCAGGCGCGGAGATCTCCGGAACATGTCCTTCGAAGATCAGCGTAATTCGCGAGCCGGTAGCCGCCTGGCCGTTCGTCTGCGTGACCGGAGCGTCATTGATCTGAACATGGCTCAGAAAGCGGTGTTTCGCATATGGTCCGCCGTTAAGATCCAGCACAATCCGGTCCGGTTTGATCTCCAACGAAGTAATGATGACGCGGTCGCCTAGTGCCGCAGCCTCACCCTTCTGGTAGATCAGCTTCCTGTAGTCGGCGCCGCCAGGGCTAATCGGTCCATTCGCGCGAAGGGTCACGGCCGCGCTCACAGGCAATGCGCGATGAGCAAATCCCTGTTCTGCCTCGAGATTTCTAACCAATTCCCGGCGTCCACGCTCGGTCATCACGGTATCTGGAAGCGATACATGCGTGGGTGAAAAATCCGTGGAGATGTCTGCAGTCGCCGTACCCTCACCGACCACAAAGACCTGACTACGAGCCGCCTTCAACGACAACGCTAGGAGACCTATGAGGAGGGCCGATCTGTGTTGAAAGAGTGCCATTGAAGCACCTCAGATAACAACAGCTTGCGCCTTCTCTTCCCCTTTTGACAAGAGCTGCTTCACGAAATTTCGACCAGACCACTTGAAATCGGCAAAAGTGTCCCGGAATGAAAACAATGGCGACTTATCGGCGTTGGCTAAAGTTTCGGCTCATCCCCAGCCGAACGAGTCTGCGACGTTACCGGCAGAATCTGGACCAACGAAGTTGCAGCGGCCGACGGCGTCTGTTGCTCCATCGCCACATGAGCCGCAGGTGGCTGAACCTCCAATGCATATCCACGCGCAACAATCGGCTTATGCGTGTAATCCCATGCGTAGTCGCGTGTGATGCGTACCAGGACCACAACTCCGACCAATAGCACAATCGCGGTGAATCCCGCGCCTTCGGGTCCGTAACCGCCACCAGTCAGCCAAAGAGGGCCAACGGCCCGCGTTTGCACCACACTTGCGAAGTCATTGATTCCGCTGATTGGAAGGCCAAACAATATCCCAATGCTCGCATTCCAGGCAAAGTGCAGCCCCCAGGGAAGCCATAGCCCGTGTGTCCGCAGCCACGCTACTGAGAGAAGCAGACCAGCGAACATCGTCACGAAAACACTTGTCCAGGTCGCGCCAGGATTCAGAGCGTGCCCCAGCCCAAACAGAAGCGACATCCCAATGGTCGCCGCGACCGGTCCAACCGCTTCAATCAAGCGACGGAAAGGGTAACCCCGAAATGCGATCTCCTCAGCCAGAGCTACGATCGCGACGGTTCCAAGATTCAAAGCCAGTAGCCATACCGCTCGCGGTTGCGCCCACAGCTCGACATCCAACTTTCCCATCAAGGCCATTGGAAGAACGGCCAACACTACACAGCCCCAACCCAAAGCAACCCCAAGAATCCACTCTCGCAGCGACGTCGCTCGCTTCGGCAGACCAAGAACGTCGCGGAGCTTCGAGTTTCGATGTGCAATCGCCTGTAGGATCGAGAACCCGACCGACAGCAAAAAGATAAGAAAAAACGCTTCAAGCAATGGCCGCCCGGCGTCGATGTTGAGCCGCCCCGAAATGCCACGCGCTGCACGCCCTGCCAGCACATCCGAGGCGAGAAACCAGGTCGCAGATGTTACGAAGAGTGCCAGCTGCAAGGTGCGCTCAGAGCGGCCTGGATATGTCGAATTGATGGCTTGCAACGATGGCTACTCCAGAAACGGTCGTACACCGCTAAGCGGTGGTGTAAAACTGCGCTATATTACGAAACTTGGTGTAGCGCTGCTCCAATAGCGTATCGAGCGGCAGACCCCGAAGAGTGGCAAGATGGTCCCGCAGTCTTTCGTCGACTAGTACCATCGCAGCTTCGGGATCGTTCTGGGTCCCACCCCAGGGCTCCGGCAGTACTTCATCTACACAGCCAAGAAGTTTGACGTCGCCGGCCGTATATTTCAAAGCCGCTGCAGCCTGCTGCTTCTTGCTTGCGTCCTTCCACATGATCGACGCACAGGCCTCCGGTGAGATTACCGAATAAATCGCGTTCTCGAGCATCAGAACTCGATCGGCAACAGCTAGCGCCAGAGCTCCGCCAGACCCTCCTTCTCCGGTAATGGTCGCAATCGTCGGAACCCGCAGCCTGGACATCTCCAACAGATTTCGTGCGATTGCTTCGGCTTGTCCACGCTCCTCTGCGCCAATTCCAGGATAGGCCCCCGCAAGGTCCATAAAAGTAAAGACGGGACGGCCAAACTTCTCCGCAATCTTCATCGCACGCAGAGCCTTGCGGTATCCCTCAGGGTCGGGACTGCCAAACTTTCGTGCGACCCGCTCTTTCAGGGTGCGCCCCTTCAGGTTCCCGATCACCATCACCGGTTCGCCGTGAAACCGCGCCATGCCACAGCTCATCGCAGCGTCGTCGCCAAAGGCGCGGTCGCCGTGAATCTCGCTGAAGTCGGTAAACAATGCCGCAATGAAGTCCATCGGGTAGGGGCGCTGGGGGTGCCGTGCCAGCTCCGTCTTTATCCACGCTTCGGGAGTTGGTGCGGATACTGCCTGGGAATGCGCTGTTCTTCCGGTCTCGTGTTCTGCCATTGTCTAGGTATGCTTCGCTGATTTCTATAACGATTGTATGGCATTGCCAGCTAGTCGATGATGCGAACCCCTCCGCGGCCAACTAGTTCCTCCACCTGATCGATAAAAAGTCGATCTGCGGCGACCAGGCAGTTGTGAGGCTCGAGCACCGCGCAAAACTCCCCTGGCTCTTCAAGATCAAGCAGAAGCTTCCCTTTTCCTGGAGCACCAATCAGGATCGCATGCAGCTTTTCCAGCAGCGCCGCGTCCGGATTGTGCAGTGGCACTTTGATCCGCAGCGAATCCGGCAACTTGATCTTTACGTCCTCCAGCGCCTGAATGCTCGAAATCGCAAGCTTCGGTGCGGAATCCTCTTCCCCGCGTAGCACGCCCCGGATCACCACCGGCACATCGATCTTCAATTTCTCGGCCAATTTCTCATAAGCCTGAGGAAATGCGATTAACTCGATCTTCCCGACCGTATCCTCAAGGGAAGCCTGTGCATACATCTCACCAGAGCGCTTGGACTTTGCCACCTTCAGGCCCGTAATGACTCCCGCGATAGAGATCTCGTTCTGTGGTTCCTCACTACGTCCACGGCGAAACACCTGCGGCTCAGGCTTCATCTCGCAAGCCGTCGCTGTATCGACCACCTTCATGTTCCGCAACTTCTCGCGGTATTTGTCCATCGGGTGTCCCGAGACAAAGAATCCCAGGACCTCTTTTTCATTCTGCAAGCGAGTATGTTCATCCCACTCCGCCACGCTTGGCAGCGCGTCTTCCCCGTTATTCGAGGAAGACGGATGCAGGTCAGCATCGAAGATTCCAAACAGTCCATGCTGACCAGCCGCCTCATCTCTCTGCGACTTCTGTGCCCGCTCCATCGCCTTATCGAGAGCAGCGCACAGTGTAGCCCGCCCCCCGAACGCATCCATCGCGCCGGCTTTAATCAGTGACTCGAGCACCCGTTTATTCAGCAACCGCAGATCCACCTTCTCGCAGAACTCCCACAGGCTCGAGAAACCCTTCTTCCCTGCTGCCCGCAGCGCAGTGCGAGCCACAATGATCGACTCAATGGCGTTATGCCCCACGTTCTTGATCGCTGCCAACCCAAACCCAATCGCCCCATTGATCGGCGTAAAGTTAGCGTCCGAAACCTGCACATTTGGCGGGACCACGGAGATGTTCATCTCGCGGCACTCCGAGATGTACTTCACGACATTCTCTGGCTTCGACGTTTCGCTCGTCAGCAGCGCCGCCATAAACTCCACCGGGTAATGCGTCTTCAACCAGGCGGTGTGGTACGCCAGCAGTGCGTAAGCTGCTGAGTGCGATTTATTGAATCCATATCCGGCAAACTGCGCCATTAGGTCGAAGATCTTCCCGGCGGTATCCTTCGGATGCCTATTCGCTGCCGCGCCGCTCATAAACCGGTCGCGCTGCTTTGCCATCTCCGCAGGATCTTTCTTGCCCATAGCACGCCGCAGCAGGTCCGAATCGCCGAGCGAGTAACCCGCCAGCACATTCGAGATCTGCATGACCTGCTCCTGATACACGATCACTCCCAGAGTCTCGCGCAGAATCATCTCAAGCTCAGGCAACTCGTAGCTCACCGCTCGACGTCCCCACTTGCGTTCGATGAAGTCATCGATCATGCCACCTTGAATAGGCCCGGGACGATAGAGCGCATTCAACGCCGTCAGGTCCTCCACAGTGTTCGGCTTATAGCGCCGCAGCACATCGCGCATCCCGCCCGACTCAAACTGAAACACCCCCGAGGTCAGCGCGCGGTGATAGATCTGTTCATAGGTCGTCACATCGTCAAGCGGCACTGTCGACATGTCGACATCCTTGCCGGTCGTCGATTTGATCAGCTTCAGCGCATCGTCGATGACCGTCAACGTCGTCAACCCGAGGAAGTCCATCTTGAGAAGTCCCATCTTCTCGACGGCCTTCATGTCATACGCTGTAACGATATCGTCGTTCTTTGCCCGCGTCACCGGAACCAGTTCCGTCAGTGGCTTCGGCGCAATCACGACACCCGCAGCATGGACGCCAGCACCACGCACCAGCCCTTCCAGTCGCAGCGCCGCATCGATCAACTCTTTAATCTTCGGATCGCCTTCATACGCGCCCGCCAGCGAAGGCGAATCCTTCAGAGCCTGATCAATCGTGATGCCGATCGTAGGCGGAATCATCTTCGCAATCCGGTCGACTTCGCCATACGGCATATCCAAGGCCCGTCCAACGTCCTTGATCGCCGCCTTCGCCGCCATCGTATTAAACGTGATGATCTGGGCAACCTGATCACGTCCGTACTTTCGATTGACGTACTCAATCACTTCGCCGCGCCGGTTCATACAGAAGTCGATATCGATATCCGGCATCGACACGCGTTCTGGATTCAAAAAACGCTCAAAAAGAAGTTCGTTCTGTAGTGGGTCGATATCCGTAATCTGCATCACGTAAGCAACTAGCGAGCCCGCAGCCGATCCACGGCCAGGCCCTACAGGAATATTCTGCTCGCGCGCATATCTGATAAAGTCCCAAACAATCATGAAATAGCCAGGAAACTTCATCTGTTTGATGATGTTCAGCTCGCGATCCAATCGCGCATGGTACTCAGGAATCGTCTTCTTCAGGTGGCCCCGGTCACGAAGATGCGCCACTGCCGTTTCAAGCCGCATCTCCAAACCCTTCCGGCACACCTGATCAAAGTAACTGTCCAGGGTCTCACCTTCGGGCACCACAAAATCAGGAAACGGATTATCGACCTTCACCATCTTCACATTGCAGCGCTCGATAAACTGCATCGTCCGCGTGCAAACCTCTGGATTTTGTGAGAAGGTGCGCAGCATCTCCTCCGCGCTTTTGATGTAAAACTCCTGCGTGTCGAACTTGAAGCGCTTCGGGTCGTTCATGCTGCCCGCGGTCTGCACGCAGAGCAGAATTTCATGTGCACGTGAATCATCGGCAGCAACGTAGTGGCTGTCGTTGGTCGCGATTAGCGGAATATCAAGTTCCCGTTCCATCTTGAACAACGCATCGCAAACTGCCTTGTCCGGCGCGAGTCCGTGATCCTGAATCTCGAGAAAGTAATTCCCCTTCCCAAAAAGATCCTGATAGAAACCGGCCGTACGTTTCGCCTCATCGTACTTGTCATCCATCAGGAATTGATTCACTTCACCCGCAAGACAGCCAGAGAAACCGATCAGCCCCTCGGAGTGCCGAGCAAGAAAATCTTTCGACACCCGCGGCTTCCGATAGAACCCATGGAGTGCCGCCTCGCTCGTCAGTCGAACCAGATTGCGATAGCCTTCCTGGTTTTCCGCAAGCACAAGCAAGTGGTTATACTTGTCGCCTTCAGGTGCAGCGCGATGATCGTCGTTTTTGCAGATATAGAGTTCGCACCCAAGAATCGGCTTGATTCCCTTCTTCTGCATAGCGTCAAAGAAGTGCACAGCGCCATAGATATTTCCATGGTCGGTCATCGCAGCCGCGGTCTGGCCAATTTTGCTCAAATGCCCGGCTAGCTTATCTACATCACACGCGCCATCGAGAAGGGAGTAATCAGTATGAAGATGAAGGTGGGTAAACTCTGCTGCCATTCTTCTAGTTTAGAACCCTACGCCCCGTAGGAAAACGCGGTCCCAAATTGCCGCATCAGAATCCATAACCAATGGCCAGCATCTTCTTCATCGAAGCAATTAGCCGCCGGATTCGCCGCCGAAACCGCGACAAAAAGCTGCGTCTTGCCGCCAATTGGCCACACACTGAGGCGGAGATCAACCATTGGCAGGTCCTGAACGCCGACGAGGAGATTGCTACCACAGGGGCACCGCATCAAATCGAAGCTGGCTTCCATTTCAAACTCAATGGCGAGTACTACGGAGGCTACCTTCACAGCGTCGCCCTCACCCATCGCGAGGCAGAGTCAAAAGCCACCGGCAACCCGCTGGTAAACATTCGCTACAATCCTGCCAATCCAGACGAAACCGCAGTATTCGCCGAAGACAACCCAGACAACCTTCCCTTCCACATCATCTCTGGCTGACAATAGCCCGCAAAGCAGGGCTTACGCTTGCTGCGGCAGAAAGCGCGAAGATGGAAAGCCAAATATCCGTAGTCTCAGGCAATATTCCGCCTCGACCGCAAAACGCAACATCTTCTGCAGCGTCGAGTACTCCGCAGGCCACGGGGCCGCAGAGGTCCGCCACGCAAAGGAGTTGTGCGCAAGGATCAGTCCAGCACGAGGGAGGTGGCTTGGCGAACTGATGACCTCCGCACTCTTCCAATGATGAGCCTCCATGATGTGCTCACTATAGTAGATATTCTGAATCGTGTTCTGCGCCCGGTCTTCTACCGTGATGTCACTGGCCGGTACGCCCTGCGCAACCGCCAAAGCCTTCATTACGTCTGCCTCGACAAACCGATTGTGCGCAGCACCGCCGGTAAAGATCAGATGAGGAGCAACGCCCGCCTTATACTCACGAACCCCTTCCAGAGTTCGTTCCCGCTGCTCAGGTGAAGGTGTTCCATCAGCCTCGGCAGGATTTCCCAGAACGATCAAAGTATCAAAGTGAGTAAGTTTAGTATTGTGATTCGGTATATTCCGATACACAAAGGCGGCGGCGATTATTACGACTAAAGCCACCACCAGTACGATGGCCAAAACCTTTCGAAGTGACTGCATCTTGCCTCAGGCTATCCGTTCTGAACAAGACTAGTGGCGAGTTCCACATAATGATCGACTGCTTCGAGCAGCTCTCGCTTCGAGATCTTCTCCTGCGGTGTATGTGCCACATGAATCGAGCCCGGGCCCAACAGGAACGGCTCACCCCACGCCGTCAGCTTAGGAATATCGGTCGTAAACTTTGCGATCATTGTCGGCAGACTCCCCACCCTCCTCATTCTTACGAACGGCAGATCAAGACTGAACTCAACATCCGCCCGATCGCCTACCGCCGCTACAATCGATCTTCTGACTTCATCCGACGGCCCCACAAGCCGCACCAGAATATGCGCCTCTGCTTTATCCGCAATCACATTCGGAGCGCGCCCGCCATCAATCAATCCGATGTTTAGAGTGGACGGGCCGATCTCCGGCTCGACTGGGAGCGGCATTGCCAGAACATCATGGAGCGCCTCGATCAGTTTGTCGATCGCCGACTCTCCCAACTCGGGATAAGCAGAATGAGCCATACGACCCTTGGCTCGTAGTTCAACCCGCAACGCACCCTTGGACGCCAGGGCCAGCCGATTGTCGGTCGGCTCCCCATTGATCAAAAAGCGTGACCCCTTCGGAGATAGGTTCGCAACGGCAGCTCCTGCCGAGTCTCGTTCTTCCCCCACCACGAACAGAAGTCCAACCTTGATACCTCCATCACGCAACCGATCCGCTGCCGCCACTTGCGCCGCGATAATTCCCTTCGCATCGCAGGTTCCTCGGCCATACAAAAACTCATCATCCTCTGTGCAGCCGAAGAACGGAGGGACGGTATCCATGTGCGTAGACAGCACTACATCCGGAGTGACGCCGTGCATGGCTGCGTACACATTGAAGCGCTCTCCGCTGCCTGCTCCCGGCGTGTTCGCGACATCCGGTTGTTCGACCTCCGTCCGCTTAACCTCGTAACGCTGTGCTCCAAGATATTCGTAGAGAAAGGCACCGGCGAGGCCCTCGTGATACGTAGTGGATTCAATGTCTACGAGCTTCTTAGTAAGTTCAACCGGGTCAATCGCCATGTCCTCCAGCATACGACATCGTTCATAAACAACGGATAACGCCCGCACCCGATAAACTGAAGAAGATGACGCAAACCACTACCTCCCAGATACGATCGATCGACGACCTTCGCGGCCCCGCCGGCCGCCTCGAGGCCCTCCTCAATACCGGTCACGACTCGGCCCCTTACGCCGCCTTGGTCTGCCATCCACACCCAGCCGGCGGCGGCACGATGCACAACAAAGTCGTCTACCACGCCATGAAGGCCTTCTCTTCCTTTGGCCTTCCCGTGCTTCGTTTCAACTTCCGTGGAGTAGGCCTTAGCGAGGGCGCTCACGACGACGGCTACGGTGAACAGGATGATGTTCGCGCAGCTCTAGACTGGATCCAGCACAACCTCAACCGCCCAATCCTGTTCGCCGGATTCTCATTCGGCTCCAACGTAGGTCTGCGCGCCTGTTGCGGAGATCCACGGGTCAAGGGTGTCATCGGCCTCGGCGTTCCAGTTCGCGCAGAAGGCCGCGACTACACTTATAAATTTTTGCCCGAGTGCACGCAGCCGAAGTTATTCATCAGCGGGGATCACGACCAATACGGCCCACGCGACATCCTCGAAGGCATCTTCGAAAGAGCACCCGAACCAAAGCGTCTGGTCTGGATCGCAAACGCAGGTCATTTCTTTCAGGGAACGACTGAGTCACCCAACCCGAAGCTGGACCTCATGCAGCAGGAGATTCGTCTCTGGTTGCGAAGCGTATACAGCCTGACCTAAAGAGTTAGGCCACGCCTCGTTCGGCTAAACGGTCTCCGAACGGCTCCGGATGACGGCCCACGGCTACCCGGGCTTCGGATGGCAAAGGCTTCGACAGCCAGTCCCGCATCGCCACATTGCAGACCTCTGGCATCTCTTCAAAAGCGATGTGTCCCACTCCCGGAAGCACCATGAGGCTCGACTGCGGAAGCATCCGCTGCAGCTCTTGCGCAGAACGTAGACCAACCGCTCTGTCGCGATCTCCCCATATCAACAGCGTAGGCTTGGCCACCAGCTGTTCAAGGGCAGAGCGTAGCAACCCCATGTCCTCGAACCAACGCTGCACGATCTGCAAGACGTGATCCATCGTGCCTGGAATATGCAACCCTTCGATATACCCCTCCAGAGCTCCGACCGTAACCCGAGAAGGGTCACCATACATTCTGCTGAGCGCGGTAGCTTTCAACATCCTCGGGAAAGAAGGGATCTGCTTCGCGAACCACATCCCAAACCTTGTCTGATAGAACCGGATCAACTGGTACCCCAGGTCGCAGAACGGGTTTGCTGGAGCAAACAAGATGAGTCTGCGCACTCGATCAGGATGTCGAGCCGCAAACATCATGGCCACTGCTCCACCGTGTGAATGGGCGGCTATATCAGCTTCATCCAGTCCCAACGCGTCCATATAGGCAGCCAACCGGTCCGCGGTCGCTTCAAGTCCCGCGTCCAGCCCCGGAACCCGCTCCGACTCACCCATATTAAACAAATCGATCGCGTAAACCTCGGAATCTTGAGACAGAAAGTCGATGTTCAGGCGCCAGTTTCTAGCCGACCCCACCAGACCGTGAAGCAGCAGAAGAGGCCGCCCTGAACCCGCGCGCTGATAGTGGACCTTGACCCCGCCAACTACAACGAAACCTTCAGTAATCTGATCGGTCTTTTTTTGTGTCATTGTCTACGGCCTCATCTAGGCGCGAGGTATTCACCTTCGCATAACCTTTGATATTACAGGAGTGTTAATACTTGCGAAGCCGCATCACTCGTAAAAAATACATATTTCACGAGTTGCTTCAATTTGGAAGGAATTCCTTATTCACAGCCCAGTTCAATTGAACAATCTCTTGTTTACAGCGTAGTTCTGGAGACATCTCGATTATTACGGAATAGGTTATGATTTTCTGTAGGCGCAAAGACAGTAAATGCCTCCCTACTGTGCATCGAGGCCTAATTTGATTTGGTCCTCGATGTGCTGACCATCTTCCATATCGTCGGTTTACTTGATGAATAACGCCTCTCAAACCCGGATTCTGGCTGTCGTACTCGCAGTCGCTACGGTTGCTGCCTGCGTTCTTGCGGCCCTGAACTTCGATCGGGAGAGCGGCTTCGACGTCCCAACCGACGGAATCTGGTGGGTCGAGGCCGCCACCGGTCTCCGGGCTGAGCGAGTTCCAGCCCTCTCTCCTGGTCACCGCGCCGGCATTCGTGCGGGGGATATCCTCGTCAACGTCAACGAACAACCTACTCCCCGCGTCGCCTCGCTCACGCGGGAGATGTTCCGCAGCGGCATCTGGGCACACGCGACTTACGCGATCCTTCGTCCAGTTCCCCAATCCATCGATCTCCATGGCGCCACTAAGCTTGACATCCAAGTTATTCTCGAACCCAAAGACCGCTCCATCAACCAAGGTCTTCGCTTCATCGCCCTCGTTTACCTGTGCATTGGCATCTACGTTCTGTTCCGGCGCTGGACCGCCCCCAAGTCCGTCCACTTCTACGTCTTCTGCCTTGCTTCCTTCGTTCTCTACAGCTTCCGATCGACGGGCGAACCGGGTACCTTCGACTGGTTCATCTATTGGGGGAACATGGCCGCGCAGGCACTCCAGCCGGCCCTTTTCCTGCACTTTGCGGTCAGCTTCTCCGACAACTTCGCCTCAGACCAACGCAAACGGCTGGCCCGGAGCATCGGGTGTATGCTGCTCTACCTCCCCGGGGTCTTGCTTATCGGTCTCCAGTACACGGCCATTCGCTTCTGGTCTGCAACTGAGGTCCTTCTCCATCGACTCGATCAAATCGCTCTCGGATACCTCGCCCTCTACTACGTCATCGCCGCTATTGTCTTCCGCTACCGATATCGTTGGGCCGAGTCTGCTTTGGAGCGTCAGCAACTCAAGTGGCTCACCCGCGGCACTCTCATCGCCGTCACTCCGTTCACTCTGCTCTACGTCATTCCTTACCTCGCCGACTGGTCCGTCAATAGCCAGGTAGCGAAGCTGGCCGGTCTCTCTCTGGTTGTCCTTCCTCTCACTTTCAGCTGGGCGATCGTCCGTTATCGACTCATGGATGTGGACCTCATCTTCAAGCGAGGAGTTACTTATACCCTTGCTACCGCTTCGCTCGTCGGAGTTTACTTCGGCATCATCGCGCTCACCGGTGAGATCGTTCACTCCCGACTCTCCAATCTCGGCGTATGGGGACTGCTCGCGGCCATCATCATCGCAGGAATCGTCTTCGATCCGCTCAAGCGCGCCATTCAGGCACGGGTGGACCGAGTCTTCGATCAAAAACGCTTCGACTACCGCGAAACACTCGTCGAGTTTGGCCGCGGCATCAATGCCCAAACCGATCTCCGCGCCCTGCTCGACTCTATCGTTGAGCGCCTACCTCAGACCCTGCTTGTCACTCGCGTAGCTGTCTTCCTCGCCTCCGAGAGCGAAGGAGGCAGCTTTACACAGAGGCACTTCGATCTGGCCGCCTCTCACGGCCTCACCAACCTCAAGTCTGCCGAACTCCATAGCCTCGATGTTCGTTTTCTAGACTTCGATCGGCCCGGTGCCAATAGCCACATCTTCCTTGAGAATCCCCAGCAGGTCCTTCGCCTTCCGGAAGCGCAGCGTCAAAGCGCGGGCCGCCTCGACCTCAACTACTACCTCCCCTGCCGCGTTGCCAACCGCGAAGGCGCGGGCACTCGCACCGTAGCCGTCATCGGCCTGGGCCGCACTGACGACGGTGACTTCCTCTCCAGTGAAGACATGGAGCTGCTCGAATCCCTCGCCGGTTACATTGGTATTGCCATCCAGAACGCTCAACTCTATCGGCGCCTCGAACAAAAGATAACCGAGTTTGAAAGCCTCAAGGAATTCCACGAAAACATCGTCGAATCCATCAACATCGGTGTCTTCGCCGTCGACCTCGAAGACCGCATTGAAAGCTGGAACACCCAGATGGAGGGCATGTACTCGAAGTCCCGCACCGAAGTCCTCCGACAACCCATCTCAGCCGTCCTTCCGTCGGACTTCGTTGCCCGTTTCAACAGTGTGCGTGACGAACATGGCACACACACTCTTTATAAGTTCCGCCTCACACTTCCCAACGGGAACGTGCGCGTCGCCAACATCGCCATCGCCCCTCTGGTCACACGAAACTTCGTCGCCGTCGGCCGGATCATTCTGGTTGACGACATCACCGACCGCATCCAACTCGAGGCTCAGCTTACCCAGGCTGAAAAGCTCTCCTCCATCGGCCTCCTCGCTGCAGGAGTCGCTCATGAGGTCAACACTCCGCTCGCTGTCATCTCCAGCTACACACAGATGCTCAGCAAGCACATGCGCGATGATGAACGACTCGCCCCTGTACTCGAAAAGATTACCCAGCAAACCTTCCGCGCCTCCGAGATCGTCAACGGTCTACTCAACTTCTCTCGCACCAGCGGAGCAGAGTTTGCCAGCCTCAACCTCAACGAACTCCTCCGCGACACCGTCACCCTGCTCGAGCATCAGTTCAAGACCGCGCAGATTCGCGTCGAAACCAACTTTGATCCACACCTCGCCCGCATCCACGGCAACCAGGGCAAGCTGCAACAGGTGATCCTGAACCTCATGTTGAACGCAAAAGACGCAATGTTTGGAACCACCAATGCAACGCTCAAGATAGCAACCTTCAACGGCGCAGGTCGCGTCATGGTCCGCATTCAGGACTCCGGTAATGGCATCGAGAAGGAGCACCTCCACCGCATCTACGATCCCTTCTTCACCACCAAGACTAAGCCCCAGGAGGGCGAGCATAAAGGCACCGGGCTCGGCCTCGCCGTTAGCTACGGCATCATGCAGGAACATGCCGGCAAGATCCATGTCGAAAGCGAAATCGGCATCGGCACCGCCTTCCAGTTGGAGTTCCCCTCCTCCGGCACGCGCCCCGCCTCATTGGCAGAACCGCCAAAGAGCGAGTCCGAGGTTGTAGAGAGAAAGGCGATGCATGTCTGAGACTACAGAGCTCGCCGCCGAGACCCTCCACCTGCAACGCACCGCCCGAGTCGTTGGAGATCCGCGCATTCTCATCATCGATGACGAAGCAGCCATCCGCGAATCGCTCGATACCTTGCTCACCCTGGAGGGCTTCACCGTCAGCGCAGCGAGCGACGGCCCCTCCGGCCTCGAACTTCTCTCACGCAATGAGTTCGATCTGCTTCTTCTCGACCTCGCACTCCCCGGAGAGAGCGGCCTCGACCTCCTCCCCCGCATCGTCGAGATGCAGCCTAACCTTCCCGTCATTATGATTACGGCCTACGGCACGGTAGGCAACGTGGTCGATGCAATTCGTGCCGGCGCAGAAAATTTTGTACAGAAGCCATGGGACAACGAAAAGCTCCTCGCAGACATCCGGGCCGCAGTAGCCCGTCATCGCGCTGAAGAAGAAGTCGTTCAACTCAAGCGCACACTCAAGCAGCGCTATAACTTTGAAAACATCGTCGGCAAAAGCGAGCCGATGCTTCGCCTCTTCGATCTCATCGCCCAGGTCTCCCCCAGTCGCTCCACTATCCTTATTCAGGGGGAAAGCGGCACCGGGAAAGAGCTCATCGCGAAGGCGATCCATGCCAACTCGCCGCGCAAAGATCGCCCCTTCGTTCCGGTCAACACGGGCGCCGTGCCGTCCGAACTTCTCGAATCGACCCTCTTTGGCCACGTCAAAGGCGCCTTTACCTCTGCGGTCACAGCGAAAAAAGGCCTTTTCGAAGTCGCCAACGGAGGCACGCTCTTCCTCGACGAGATCGGCACCATGGGGATGGACATGCAGGCCAAGATACTTCGTGTCCTGCAGGACCGCCGCTTCATGCACCTTGGCGGCGTACAGGAGATTCAGGTCGACGTCCGCATCATCGCAGCAACCAACGTCAATCTGCACGATGCTGTCCGCGCAGGCCGGTTCCGCGAAGACCTCTTCTACCGTCTCAATGTCATCAGCCTCGAGCTCCCCCCTCTGCGCTCCCGCCGCGAAGACATTCCTCTGCTCGCCGCCCACTTCCTCAAGTTTTACGCAGACGAAAACGGTACTGAAATCCGCTCCCTCTCCCCCGAAGCGATGCGCATTATCATGGACTACGAATGGCCCGGCAACGTTCGCGAGCTCGAAAATGCCATGGAACGCGGTGTTGTTCTCTCCACCTCCCGCACTATTAGCCCGGACCTGCTGCCCACCCAACTCACCGGCAGCACTTACTCAGCCAGCCTTCTCGATCACCAGCCCAACGCCAGCCTCTTCGACCTCATGGAGGAGATCGAGCGCCGCATCATCTCAGATCGTCTCGAACGCTGCCACTGGAATCAGACCGAAGCCGCCGAATACTTCAAGATCCCACTCTCTACTCTCAACCAGAAGATCAAGCGCCTCAACGTAGAGGTCAAGAAGCGAACCCGCGACTAGCTCTTAGGTTGAATCACGATCTTCATTGAATCAGCCTGAGGATGTGAAGCGAGATCAATCGCAGCAACAGCATCTTCCAGCGAAAATCGGTGCGAGATCAGTTTAGTCAGATCAAACCCATTGCGATAGCCGTCGAACACCATTCGCGTCACATCGTCCTGGATCGCCACTGACGCGCTGTAAGACCCCATCAACGTCTTCTCGTCCATACAAACGGCCGCAGGATCGAACGGCGCCGCTCCATGCTGTGTCGAGGCAAACAACATCACCCGGCCTCCTGGTCGAATTGCATCCATGGCAACTTTTATCAGCGCATCGCTGCCAACTGCCAGCAGCGCCACATCCGATCCACGCCCTTCGGTAGCCGCCTTCGTCGCCGCAACTACGTCGCCACGAGCATCGATGGACCGATCCAGCCCAAACTTCGCCGCCACCGCATGCCGCTCCGCATATAGATCACTAGTCAACACGGTAGCTCCCGTTCGCCGAGCCAATGCAGCCAGCAAAATTCCAATCGGACCCTGCCCGACTACCAGCACCGTCTCATCCGCCTGCAAATCAAGCAGCTGAATCGCCTTATAACAAGTGTTGACTGGCTCCAGAAACGCGGCCTGTTCAAACGGCACATCATCCGGAATCTTTACCAATCCTCGCTGCACTATCCAATCCATCACACGAATGTATTCGGCGAACCCACCCCCCGCAGGCGCAAAGCCCGCCGTGCAACCGACCTTCTTATAAACCTCACACTGAGCAAACGTCTTTTTCCGGCAGTAGTAGCATTCGCCACAGGGAATATGGTGGTACGCCATAACCCGATCTCCAACAGCGAACCCCTCAACCCCCGCGCCTACCCGCACAATTGTCCCTGCCATCTCATGTCCGAACACACGTGGCGCATCATGCGACCCCGTATGAATCTTCTTCAAATCCGTCCCACAGATTCCGCAGGTGTGGATCTTCACCAACACCTCGCCCCCACCGATCTCGGGCACAGCAATCGTTTCAACTTGAACATCATTTATGCCGCGATAAACCGCAGCACGCATCGTCTCTGGAACTATTTGTGACATGACCGATCCTTACCTATCTTTTCTCAGTGTAGTCGTCGTTAGATCTGCGTACCGAACCACTCGGGTCCAGCCATTCATAAAGCGCCTCAGCAAGATTCTTTGCCGCAGCAGAACTATGTCTTCCCAGCTTCATCAAACCCGGCCAGGAGCTTGGCCGGACCGCAACATGTGCGAGAAACGGCAGCATCTTCAATCGCCCACTCTCTGCAACGAAAGGATTGAAATCTGGCAATCGCGCTTCGGCATCATCCGATACGGCTTTGAAACAATAGAATGGAATATCCTTCCCCAACGCAATCCGGGCGATAGCCGCTGCCTCCATATCGACCAGCCCGGCTCCATAACTCGCCGCCAACCGCTGCTTCTCACGATTGTCAGCCACACGGGTCGTAGTTGCTAGTACGGGCCAATCGGTTTGCGAATCCGCCGGCCGAAACCGTTCTCCCGTCTTCGTATCGACCACCAGAGACGCACTTGAAACCGACTCAGCTTTGATCGCCCCATCCAGCGCGCCTACCCACCCTACGGAGCAAACCGCCTCAATCGCAGCAACCTTCTCAGTCTCAGCAAAAGCTAACGCGGCCCTCACTTCGCCCATGCCCGCACACGCGGCTATCCAACACCCATCCTTATGGCGATACTCCCATACCGAACACCCTTCACCTGACTGTCTTCGCTTCCATTTCCTAGCGCCCGGTCCATGAACGAATGGCTTCAGTTCACCTTCCAGCGCAGCAACAATCGCAATGTTTCCCTTCATGCCGCCTGTCCATCAAGGGGAGGCGCATAACCATGGGAGACAAACCACTCGATCGCTGCTCTCAGCGCGTTGTAGATCGGCACCACCTGAAATCCCAGTTCTCTCTCTGCCTTTGCCGAAGAAGCAAACATCATCTTCTTTCCCATTCGCACAGCCTCTACGGTCGCACGCGGCTCTTTGCCTCTCAACTTGCCCGTAAAGTTTTCATTAAAAAAGGCAAACGCCATTGCAACAGCATGCGGCACTTTCATCGTCGGAGAAGGAAGTCCCGTAATGGCAGACATGCGATCCAGAATCTGTTTGAGGGTAAGATTCTCGCCGCCCAGAATGTACCGCTCTCCCGGCGCCCCGCGTTCCAGCGCAACCACATGCATGCGCGCCACCTCGGCAACATCCACCAGATTAAGTCCCGTATCCACATACGCCGGAAAATTCTTATTGAGAAAATCGACGATGATCCTTCCGGTCGGTGTAGGCTTCGAATCACCCGGTCCAATCGGCGTTGTCGGGTTCAGGATCATCACGTGCTGACCACTCTTCGCGGCTTTAATCGCTTCCATCTCCCCAAGAAACTTAGATCGCTTGTAATGGCCAATCATCTCCCCCGACGAGACAGGCGACTCTTCATCAACAATCGTGCCGTCCGTCTTAAAGCCCATCGTAGCTACGCTTGAGGTATACACCACGCGCCGAACGCCAACTTCACAAGCCAGCTTCAAAAGCTCGCGCGTGCCCGTCACATTGGACGCATACATCTGGTCAGGATCCCGCACCCATAAACGATAATCAGCCGCCACATGCACCAATGCATCGCAACCGACTAACGCAGACCGCAGCTTCTCCGGCTCGCGCAGATCCCCAGTCACAATCTCCGCATCGATGTCAGCAAGCGAGTCCAGTCGACTAGTTTGCCGAGTCAGCAACCGAAGGCTTGCACCCTCTGCTGCATAACTCCTGGCCACATGGCCTCCGACGAAGCCCGTCGCTCCCGTAATAAATACGCGCACTCTCGCTCTTTCCAGCCAACTGGCAGACAATTCTGGAGCCCTGACTGTTACCCGGCAAACTCTACGCCCGACAGCAGTCTTAGTCCAGCTTCTCTGGCTCGATCTGGATGTTCCGTTCGCCGGCGGCCTTCTTCTCCCAGTACTTCTTCACCCAAGCTTCGAAGGTCTTACCTGCCGCCGTATCGCGGCCGCTGAACGCAATGGCCGCAATCTCCGAATAGGCGATGCTCACCCGTATCTTTTCATTCGACGGAATCAGACGAACAAACGAGTCCGATAGAGACTCACCGCGTCGACGATCGAAGAGATAGCCCACCACCTGCGAGCCATCTTTTTTCGTAATCGTGATATCGCCCCGGTAATCAAAAGCCTTCTCGAGTGCCTCGCGGATCTCAGCGTCGCTTGCTAGCGCAGGAATCCAACCCTCAAGCTGTTCCCGCTCACGTCCCGCTGCTACTTCGATCTCATCTGGATTCTCATGCGCCAACTGCGCAAGCTTTGCGGATTCCTGTGTCTCGGTCGCCATCGTTAGTCTCCTGAGACCTCTTGAAGTTCAGTAGCGCTCTTACTTATAGGCGATCCAATCTGCACAAGAGGTCCATGATTCGCCGGCTTCCACTCGTTAAGGAGCTTCATAGCGCCTTCATCTTCGTACTCGCTGAAGAAGATCCCCTTCGCAGTCTGCAAGAGGCCTTTCAGTGAACTGAAGGTATAGTTCACACCACTGGCCTCATAGCCAGAGTGCACCATGCAATTCGCGCACTGTGGATTCCCGCTCTCGGTCCCATAGTTCGACCACTGCACCGTCTCCATCAACTCCTTGAAGCTGTCCGCATATCCGTCCTGCAACAGGTAGCACGGTTTCTGCCAACCGAAGATGCTAAACGTCGGCATTCCCCATGGCGTACACGTCAGATCCTTCTTGCCCATCAAGAACTCCATAAAGATGGGCGATGCATTGAAGCGCCATGTCTTCTTCCGATTCGAGAGGATTGACCGAAACAACTTCTTCGACCGCGCGCGCCCCAGAAAGTGCTTTTGGTCGGGGGCCTTGTCATAGGTGTATCCAGGCGAAACCATCATGCTTTCTACACCCGCAACCATCAACTCGTCGAAGTGCGCGCGCACGCTATTCGGATCAGCCCCGTCGAACAATGTGGTGTTCGTCGTAACCCGGAAGCCAGCTTCGACCGCAACCCGGATTCCCTCCATCGCGATGTCGTACCCACCTTCGCGGCAGACCGAAAAGTCATGATGCTCCCTCTGCCCATCCACGTGAACCGAAAACGAAAGATACTTGCTCGGTTTGAACAGGTGCAGCTTTTCCTTTAGCAGCAGAGCATTGGTGCACATATAAACGTACTTCTTACGCGCCACCAGACCTGCAACAATCTCCGGCATCTGCGGGTGCAACAGCGGCTCTCCACCAGGAATCGCAACCATCGGAGTCCCACACTCTTCGACTGCCTTAAAGCACTCCTCAGGCGACAACTCGGCCTTCAGGATGTGCGCGGGATATTGGATCTTTCCACAGCCGGCGCAGGCAAGGTTGCAGCGAAACAACGGCTCCAGCATCAGCACAAGCGGATACTTCTTCCGTCCCATCAGCTTCTGCTTCAAAACATAAGTTGCAACCGTCCAGGCTTGCGAGACTGGCACTGCCATTGGTGTCTCCTCCAGAAATTCTCGAAATGTGCGGCCTAATGCGCCGCTCCGCTCTTCATTGCACGCTCGTAAGTCGTCAGCGCCAGCAGCGGGAAGTACTGTTTGTAAAGGTGGTATCCGAGATAGAACACACGAGGAAATCCTGTGCCGGTGTAGTAGCTCTCGCCATTGCGGCCCGGAACAAGTTCATCCCAGCTTCCATCTTCATGCTGACGATCCACCAGCCAGCGAATACCCTTCGCAACCGAGTCGGAACGCGTATCCCCGGCTGCCAGCAATCCAAGCACAGCCCAAGCCGTCTGCGATGGCGTACTCGGTCCAATACCACGCTGATTCGGATCGTCGTAGGTACCGCAGGTCTCGCCCCATCCGCCGTCTGCATTCTGCACCATGCGAATCCACTCAGCTGCCTGCTGCACGGCTGGCTCGTGGTTCCAGAAGCCCATCGCCTCAAGACCACGCAGAACCAGAAACGTTCCATACAAATAATTAACGCCCCAGCGTCCAAACCAGCTCCCGTCAGGCTCCTGCTCTTTCAGGATGAACTGGATAGCTTTTTCGACGCGCGGATCGCTTCTCGTCACACCATACAGTGCCAACATCTCCAACATGCGGCCCGTAATGTCGACCGTCGGCGGATCAAGCATCGCGTTATGGTCCGCAAACGGGATGTACTGAAAGATCATCTTGGTGTTGTCGCGATCAAAGCTCGCCCATCCGCCGTTCTTGCATTGCATCGCCCAAATCCACTTCAGAGCTCGCTGGCAGGCATCGTATTGATACCGTTCGCGTGGGTTATCCACGCAATTCAGCGCAAGAAGAACCTGCCCGGTATCATCGACATCTGGGTAAAACTCATTGTTGAACTCGAAGTACCAACCGCCGGGTTCAACGTTCTTGACTTTCTCAGCCCAGTCGCCCTTTTGACGCACTTCCTTCGAAAGGATCCAGTCAGCAGCCTTAATCATCCGGGGGTCATCTTTGCGAACCCCCGCTTCACCCAACGCGTACATGGCCTGTGCCGTGTCCCACACTGGCGGGAAGCAAGGCTGCATGCGGAACGTGGGAGTCGAATAGTCTTCCGTGCCCTCAGGACAATCGATACCAAGTTTTTCAAACTCATCCAACGCACGAATCAACTGAGGATCATCAACCGAGCGTCCTAGGCATCGCAGTGCCACGATCGAATTCAGCATCGCCGGGTAAATGGCACCTAGTCCGTCAGACTTCTCGAACCGCTCCAGCATCCACGCTTCTGCGCGTTTCAATGCCACCTTGCGCAAAGGCCGTATATGCACTCGTTCCGCCAGATGCATGACGCGATCCACAGCAAGAAAGAAGTTCCGCCAACCCAGCGGCTTCTTCTTATCCCAGCGCAGATGCATGTTTGCATTTTTGCGGCCGCCCACAAAAAGCTCCTCAATTCCCTGTTCGGGAGCGAGCTTCTTGAACGGCTTCTTCGCATAGATGATCGACAGCGGAACAAGAATCCCGCGCGACCACGAAGAGATCTCGTAGATATTGAAGTAGCACCAGTTGGGAAAGAGAACAATTTCCGGCGGAATCGCAGGGACTGCGTCATAGTCATACTGCCCAAGCGCGCACAGGTAAATCTTCGTAAACGTATTGCACTCTACAACGCCGCCATGAGCCAGCACCCACTCACGGGCTTTCACCAAGACCGGATGATCCTTCGACCATCCCATCAGCTTCAGCGCAAGATAGGCCTTGACCCCATAACTGATATTGGACGGGCCGCCCGGAAACAGACCCCAGCCTCCATCCTCGTTCTGATGGCGCAGGATTTCATTGATCGCGCGTTCCATCCGCCCCGGCTCGCCCGTGCCCAGCAGCGTATGCATGAAGATGTAGTCCGACTCCAGCATGCTGTCGGCTTCGAGCTCGCCGCACCAGTACCCATCGGGGTGTTGCTGGTCGAACAACCAATCCTTCGCTCGCGAGATGCCCTGCGTAATACGTTCCAAGCCGACATCCATCCGGCCAAAGCGAGGCTGTTCCGGCTGATCGACGTCCTTCGGATTTCTTGCAGTTATTCCCATGAAAAACAGACTCTCTGTTCTACGACTCTCATTTACCGATTTACCGGAGGAGCAGATGCAATCGCCTGAACAATCTCTGGTGGCAGGCCAAATCGCACGTTCTCTGGCATCACTTCAACTTCATCAACCGAGCCATAACCCATCGATTGGAGATACTCGACTACATCCTTCACCAGAACCTCCGGAGCAGAAGCACCTGCCGTCACAGCAACCGTATCGACACCATCAAGCCACTCCGGACGAATAGCATCCGCCGTATCGATGAGGTACGAATTCGTATCCAGGTTCTTCGAAACTTCCACTAGGCGATTGGAGTTCGAGCTATTCGTCGATCCGACGACCAGCACGAGATCCGCTCCATGAGCTACGTTCTTCACTGCAACCTGGCGATTCTCCGTCGCGTAGCAGATATCCTGCGAGTGAGGTCCCACGATATTCGGAAACTTGTTCTTGAGCGCCTGAATCATGTCCTTGGCCTCATCGAGCGACAAAGTCGTCTGCGTCAGATACGCCACACGATTCGGATCCGGCACAACCAGATCGGCAACCTCCTGAACCGTCGACACTACCTGCGTCACATCGGGCGCCTCACCTTGAGTGCCCTCAATCTCATCATGATCGCGATGACCGATCAGCACCAGCGAGTACCCCTGCTTCGCAAACTTGATCGCTTCCACGTGAACCTTTGTCACCAGAGGGCAAGTCGCATCAACGACCTTCAAGCCGCGTTCCTTCGCCCGTTCCCGAACGGCCGGTGAAACTCCATGAGCGGAGTAGATGACCCGCGCGCCCTCCGGCACCTCATCCAACTCGTTGACAAAGATTGCGCCCTTCTTAGCAAGGTCGGTCACAACATAGCTGTTATGAACAATCTCTTTGCGAACATAGATGGGAGCGCCAAAGGTCTCCAGCGCAATCTGAACAATATCGATCGCACGCACAACGCCGGCACAGAAGCCGCGTGGCTTGAGAAGGAGAACCCGTTTAGTTTTCGTTTCGGTGCCGCTTCCAGCTACAGCAGCGTGGTCAAGGGTGGTTGTAGTCACGTCTCCCAGTATACCGCGTTCGAACCCGTATCGGAACAGAATTGAACCATCCTAGGTGCAACATTCCAGGCTCAGAAAGCCACAAATCTCAAACAAATAGTGGAGTCTTTTTGTAACTTTCTGCATCCCAGAAACGCCCCCGCCCCCGGGCGGACTAAAGCTTTTGAGCGGCGCACGCTGGGTGGCCACAGTCACATTGAAGCTTAGTCTCACCCTTCGCGGCTTCGCAGTAGGCAGAACAATACTTCTGACCGTCGGCTACATTACAGAGACAGTCCTTCATTGCGCACTTGTTGATGTTCGGCATGTCTCATACTCTCCCAAAGTTAAGCTTCCTGTTTTAGCCTGTTCGGATGCCGATCTGCGTCTTCGGGATGTGCGCAAAGACACTATCGGCTGCTCTGCAGCAGATGCTCCGCGTGCTTAAGGCTCGTCTCCGTCAACTTCGCTCCACTCAACATTCGCGCAATCTCCTGCGTCCTCTCTGAATCCTCCATCCTGCGCACCTCGGTCTGTGTACGCCCCTTTCTCTCAGTCTTTTCGATCAGGAAGTGCTGATCTCCAAACGCCGCAATCTGAGGTAGATGCGTGATGCACAACACCTGCTGGCCCTTGGATAAGGTCTTCAGCTTGCGCCCGACCGCCTCGGCCGCCCGTCCGCCTATACCGATATCGATCTCGTCAAAGACGAGCGTCCGCGGAAGCACCGGCTTCTTCTTGCGCCCCGCTCCCCCAGATCCCGCTTCCTCTACGGTCACCTTCAGAGCCAGCATCACGCGCGACATTTCGCCGCCCGAAGCGATCTCATGCAGCGGCTTCATCGGCTCTCCGGCATTGGTCGCAATCAAACACTCCACATGATCCCACCCATGTGCCGTCCAGCTCTCCGAAGCCTTCTCAGCCGTCACACGAACGTGAAACCGCGTGCTCATCGCAAGGTCATTGATCTGCGCCTCAGCCAGTTTTTCCAATCGCTTCGCCGCCTCTGTACGGGCTGCGGTAAGCTTCGCCGCCACAGTTTTGTAGGCATGCGCATCCCGCTCCTGCTGTGCCTTCAGTTCAACCAGCAGGGCATCACGATTCTCAACCTCAGCCAACTGTCGCGCTGCCTCCGCCCCAAAGTCGATGACCTCCTTCAAGGTCTGCCCATACTTCCGCTTCAGCCGATCTAGCGCCGCCAACCGGTCTTCAATCTCTTCCAATCGTCCCGGCGCAGCGTGAACATTATCAGCAAAATCACGCACATCAGCATCGACATCTTCAACAATCGCCTTTGCCGCGGCTAATTGTTGCGCAGGCTCCTGAAACCGCGCGTCGTACCGCGCCAACTCCTCTACATGCTTCAACGCCGCGCCCAACGAACTCTCTGCAGAGCTCTCCGACTCATACAACAGCTCATGCGCGCTCATCGCAGCTGTGTACAGCTTCTCAGCGTTCCCCAACACCCGTTTCTCAGCCTCAAGCTGAGCATCTTCATCCTCTGCACTCAACCCGGCGTCGTCGATCTCCTTACTCTGAAATCGCCAAAGATCCGCCATCCTGAGACGATCCTGTTCGGCCGACTGCAATTCGTTTAACTTGTCAGTGGTTGCTCGCCAGGCAGCAAAAGCCTCCGCCACACCGTCGACATTCACTCCGCCAAAGCGATCCAGCAGGGTCCGCTGCTGTGTCTGGTCGAACGAGCCCATCGTCTCCCCTTGCGAGTGAACCAGCGCAAGCTGAGGCGCGAGCTGCCGCAAGACCCCCACCGTTGCCGGCTGATTGTTCACAAATACCCGCCCTTTGCCGTTGGCTAATATCTCGCGCCGCAACAGCAGATGATCCGACTCAGAATCGATCCCATTCGCTTCAAGAATCGAAGCCGCCCCCTGCGTCAACTCAAAGACGCAACCAACCACCGCCTTCTCTTCTCCATGACGAACGAAGTCCGTCGACGCCTTTCCACCCAGAAGCAGCGCCAGAGCGTCGATCAAAATCGACTTTCCTGCGCCGGTCTCACCAGTCAGCAAATTGAGGCCGGTCCCGAACGTAGCGACCGCACGGTCGATCACAGCATAGTTTTCCGCGCGCAACTCCAGCAGCATAAGTTCCCCAGGCAACCACGTATCGCGAGAATAGCAAACCTCTCCGCGAACCATCACTTACGCGCCCAAATAGGCCACAGCGCCGCACCACAGCGGATGCCCCGGCCCGATTCCCTGCCTCATTTTCCCCAACCACGATTTACACTAACCTCTGGTGGACAACAACTATGGTTTGTACCCTCGCTCTTGCAATGTACTTCCTCCAGGAAGACCCCTCTGCCGCGCCCCCCGTGGCCGCCAACAGCAGCGCTCTCGTGGAGATGATTCACAACAGCGGCCCCGTCGCCTTCGCTGTTCTGGTCATCCTGCTTCTCGCCAGCATCGTGTCCTGGGCCATCATGTTCTCAAAATGGTCAAGCTTCAGCAGGGCTCATACGCAGAGCCAGCGCTTCCTCCGCGCCTTTCGTAAATCGACTCGCCTCAGCGAGATCGCGGCCGTAGCCGACCAGTTCAAACCCAGTCCGCTGGTCGCCGTCTTCACTGAGATTCACGACGAATACCAGCGGCAGAACGGCGGACGCGGCCTTCCCCGCAACCCCGTCGCACTCGAACGCGCCGCTCAAACCGCCTCCAGCGAAGCCCTCACCTCCATGGAGAGCCGCATGACCTGGCTCGCCACCATCGCCGCTATCGCTCCGTTCATCGGCCTCTTCGGCACCGTCATGGGTATCATCGATGCCTTCCACGGCCTCGGCACTGCAGGCGCTGCGACCCTCCGTGCCGTCGCCCCTGGCATCTCAGAGGCCCTCATCACCACCGCGGCTGGCCTCGTCGTCGCGATCCCGGCCGTAGTCGGCTACAACCAACTCACCGCACGCTTGCGCGAATTCGCCGCCCGCATGGACGACTTCGGCCGCGAACTTCTCAACGCCATCGAAAACGCCGCCATGGTGAGTCCGCCTAACCCGTCGCAACAGCAGCAACAACCGGAAGAAGTGCGCAGGAGGACCTTTTAAAGATGGCCTTCTCTACAAAGGGGCACACCCAGACCGCGCTTGCCGAGATCAACATCACTCCGCTGGTCGACGTCGTTCTCGTGCTCCTGCTGATCTTCATGCTTACCGCACCCGTCTTGCAGTCCGGCGTCGAAGTCGCGATCCCCAAAACGCGCTCCGTAAATCAACTAACCGAAGAGCGCATGGTCGTCACCATCGACCGCGAACAGAACGTCTTCCTGCAGGACAAGCCCGTCAACGTCAACGAACTCCCCACGCTTCTGAGATCCACCGGCAAAGCCGATCCCTCCAAGCGAATCATCTACCTGCGAGCCGATGAGCGCGTACCCTTCGGAGCCTTCGCCTCCGTCATGGATGCCGTCAAGCAAGCCGGCATCACCAACATCAGCATCGTCACCCAACCGATCCAAAAGTGAGGAGGGTGACATAGCCACGACTCTCACATTCGACCGCCACAGCGACAACGACGACAAGCTTGGCGCGAACTTCGTCGGCTCGATCGTGTTTCACGGTCTCATCGCCGCCGCCATCCTCGGCTGGGCCTTTCTCTTCCACACCAGTGGCCACAACTGGGGCGAGAACGCCTCCAACGCCGGAGCCATCCAGGCCACCATGGTCTCCTCGCTGCCACTTCCGCCCACACAGCGCACACTTGATACAGGCGTCCTCACATCCGAGGCTCCAAGTCCCGCACCCGTCATCACGAAAGAAAGAACCGAACCTCCGCCGGCACCCAACGAAGTCGCGATTCCGGAAAAAATCACCAAACCGATCAAGACAGCCGATAAGCCCACACCCGCGCCGCCCAAACACATCCAGCCGGTCACTCCGCCACCAACAAAGGCAGTCACCGGTGAAACAGCAGGCGTTCGCATCGCGCAATCAACCCTGGAGCTGAAAAACGGCACCGCCAGCGTCTCGGTAGAAGACCGCACCTTCGGCCAGCGCTTCGCCTACTACGTCAACATCGTCAACAGCAAAGTCGCCCAGAACTGGTACACCGCAGAGGCCGATCCGCGCACCTCCATCGGCAAGAGCACCACCATCATCTTCGACATCAACCGCGAAGGCGTCCCCTCGAACGCGCGCATCGAAACCCCCAGCGGCTCTCCTACGCTCGATCTCTCCGCAATGCGCGCCGTCCAGCGTGTCGACGGCTTTGGTCCGCTACCGCAAGGCGATCACATCACCGTCGAATACACGTTCCACCTGCATCCGCAATGAAAATATCCTGGTTTTGGCCGAGTATTTCTTTGATTCCCCTTCACATCCGCGACAAGACACCCCAGACAGCCGACTTTGCGTCTAACATGGAACAGAATGCATAGACTGAAACGAACGACCCTCCTTTGGCGCGCTTACATTGGATGTCTTGAAACTCTTCTCCTCCTACTTGCCGGCGCCTCAGCTCTGCATGCGCAAGAAGGCTTCAAGACCGAGACGTCCAGCGGTGTTTCTAACATTCGCATCGCCGTCGCCGACTTCAAGCCCGCATCCGCTGATCCCCAAACTGCGGCCTTCAAACACACCTTCGATACGACCTTGTTCGCAGACCTCAGCAACGCTGGCATCTTCGACATAGTCTCCAAAAGTCTCCTGCCGCAAGCCATTCCAGGAGCGCCCGCCGAAATTAAAATCCAACAGTGGGCCGACGCGCCAACCTCCGCCGCGATGGTCGCCTTCGGGAACTTCGGCGTTCAGGGCAGCAAGATCATCTGCAACGGCTTCCTCTTCGACGCCAAAAACCTCCAATATCCGCAGGTACTCGCCAAGCAGTACAACGAAGACGCCAGCGACGATTCTGCGCGCCAGGTCGCGCACCGCTTTGCCGACGAGATCATCTTCCGCCTCAGCGGAGGCAGTCAGGGCATCGCTGAATCGAAGATCTACTACGTCAAGCTCACAGGTGCGAACAAAGAGATCTGGCAGATGGATTACGACGGCGCCAACCAGCACCCTCTCACTCATCTCGGTACCGTCTCGATCTCCCCGCGCATCTCGCCGGACAACTCACGCCTCGCTTTTTCATCGCTTGGCCACGACGGTTTTCAGATCCGGATGTTCTCTCTCGTTCTGAATCGCATGGTCAACTTTGCCTCTGCGGGCGGAACCAACCTCTCTCCCGCATGGTCGCCCAACGGTAAGGACATCGCTTACTCCTCTTCGCGCAGCGGAGATCCCGAGATCTGGATCTCTGACGCCAGCGGAAACTCCCCTCGCCGCATCACCAACTTTCGCGGCCCAGATGTCTCTCCCGTCTTCAATCCACGCACCGGCTCGCAGCTCGCCTGGATCAGTGGCCGCACCAATCTCCCTCAGCTCTATGTCATGGACATCGACGGCTCCAACGTCCAGCGTATGACCGATGGAGGCTACGCAACTTCACCCTCATGGTCTTCCAACGGACAGTTCCTTACCTTCGCCTGGGATCGTAAATACGGCCCCGGAGCTCCCGGCGGACAAGACATCTACGTCATGGAGATCGCCACGAAACGCTGGATCCAGCTCACTCACGATGGCGGCCGCTGCGACTTCCCCTCATGGTCCCCCGACGGCCGTCACATCGTCTATGCGAACTCACCCGACGGCAAAGCCACCCACATGAAGATCATGACCATGCTGGCCGACGGCACACAAAAACACGAACTCACCGGCGTTGGCGCAGACATGCCCAACTGGAGTTGGAAGTAAAGTTTATCGTCTCTGCGGAAACACTTCGCAGGCAACTAGATCTTTGAACCATTAACGTTGGCAGGAGATATCAAATGAACGCAATGCACGCAGGGATTCGCAAGACCTTGGTAATCGCAGCAACTCTTATTTCCATTGGCGCCGTGACTGGCTGCCATAAGAAAGCCAGCGGCATTGACCCAAATGCTCTCGGTCCTGCACCCGCTCTGCCTGCCGCTGCACCCACTGCCACAATTACCGCTGACCCGCTTGCCATCGATCTCGGCCAGTCCGTCATCCTCAACTGGCGCACACAAAACGCGACCTCTGTCACCATCGACGGCATCGGCGACGTGAATACCAACGGCACCCAGACCGTTGCCCCATCTACCTCCACTAACTTCCATCTCACGGCCAAAGGCGACGGCGGCACTACCGAAGCCAGTGTTCGCGTAACCGTGCGTGTCCCGGTCGCCCCAACTGCACCGCCACCCGCAGATAACGACATGGGAACTGATGCCGCTTTCCACGAGAACGTTCAGGACGTCTTCTTCGACTACGACAGCTACGATCTGCGCCCCGACGCAACCGCCGCCGCATCCAAAGCAGCCGCCTATCTCACCGCTCATCCCGCCATTCGAGTCGTCATCGGCGGTTACTGCGACGATCGTGGTTCGGCCGAGTACAACTTGGCCCTCGGTGAAAACCGCGCCAATGCCGCTCGCACCGCACTGGTCTCAGCCGGCGTTCAAGCCAGCCGTCTGCGCGTCATCAGCTATGGCAAAGAAAAACAGTTCTGCACCGAGGACAACGAAAGCTGCTGGCAACAAAACCGCCGCGCCCAGTTCTCCCTCGACCGCTAACCCAACCGAAACACAACCCGAGATCACCCTTCCCCTGTCCTGATTCAAGGACAGGGGTTTCTGCTAACCTGACCCCAACTCTTTAGTCCTCGCGCAATCCAGCGCGGGGGGTTCGACGGAAGACAGAAAGCCGAGCGCTCTACCATGATCAAACCCGAGCAAACTCTTCACCGCAAATTCGTCATATCGAGACTCCGTCTCGCGTCTGCCGCTCTCTTCGTAGCTGTCACCTTCTCCTCGGCGCCACCCGTCTTCGCCGTCAGCAAAGACATGGTGCAGCTGCAGACCCAGATCCAGGCCCTGCAGGATGCCGTAGCCCGTCTTCAACAATCGAACGACGAGCGCATGGGCGCCATGAAGGACCTCATCCAACAGAGCGCCGACTCCATCAACAAGATGGGAGCAAACGTCGACGCAATGCGCAAGCAACTCCAGACCCAGCAGGAAGCGCAAGGCGGAAAGGTCGACCAGGTCTCCGGTCAGATCCAGTCTCTCAACGACTCGGTCGACGAGATCAAGGCCCGCATTGCGACCCTCCAGAAACTGATGCAGGACGTTCAGAGTCAACAGCAGTCCATGAGTGCTGGCATGCCGCAGCCGACTAGCTCCGCCACACTCCCCCCCACTTCTCCGACCACAGCACCACCTCCGACAACCGCAGCTCCCGTCGTGAGAAAGGGCAAACCCTCAGCCGGCGTTCCACAGGCAGCCGAAGCCCCTGGCCCCGCAGTCCCCCCCGCCGACGAGCTTTACAAGACCGCACTTGGCGACTACATGGCCGCCAAATACCCTCTCGCATCGTCTGAGTTTGGCGATGTCGTCAAGTACTATCCCGACAATCCGCTCTCTGGAAACTCTTTCTATTACCAGGCCGAGATCGAGTTCAAGGATGGCCGATACCCCGCAGCCATCAAGGCCTACGACGCAGTCCTCGAGCAGTACCCAGACAGCAACAAGGTCCCCGTCTCCCATCTCCACAAGGGCATGGCGCTCTTCAGCTTAAAAGAAAACGAAGCCGGCACCCGCGAACTCCGCACCCTCATCCAGCGCTTTCCCAACTCCCCGGAAGCCATGCAGGCCCGCAGCAAACTCAGCGGCATGGGAATCCCCGTCACCCCAAAACACTAAGCCTCAATTCCGCATCCCCTGCATCAAAGCCTCAATCTCACCTCGTTCGTCCCCACTAAGCGGCAACAACGGCAGGCGCGGCATCCCTCCGTAGTACCCATTCAAATCACCCCCAAATTTGATTCCCGCGACCCCCATCTGTCGCTCAATCCTTGCCGCCACATCCCGCAGCCGCACTTGCTTCTCCCGCGCCAACCCCTCATCTCCATCCTTCCACGCCGCCAGCACCTCATAACAGGCCTGGGGAGCAGCCGCGGCAAACGCAGGCATCGCCCCCACTCCGCCGCCTCGCAACGATTCCAGCATGCCATCCGTCGTGCCGGCCAATATTTGAAATCCCACCACCTTCATTCGTGTCTTCGCTATCGTCTTCGATGGCGTGGCCACAGCAGCTCCACCATCCGTCAACGCAGTCGCCAAAATCAAATCCTTTGCCTCTGCGTCTTCACTGCGGTTCACCATCCTTCCAGTGACGGCAGCGAATACGGAGGTCACAGTTGCATCATGCTTAAAATTCGCGGTTTCTCTTTTGATCCTCTCCATCCGTTCGCGGTCCCCTGCACCCTCAACCATCCCGATAATCTTTGAATGCCCCGCAAGCTCAATCACAACCTCCGCTGACAGCACCGCGCCATCTTCTGCAGCCGAGCTATATAACAGCACCGGCAGCGCCGACCGATCAGCCACCGCCTGAAAGTAAGCAAGCAGCTCCTTCCTTTGCTCCCCTCGACCGTTATCTCGAAGTATCGACGGCCGCTTCACCAGCATCACGTCGTACCCAAACTCAGCGGCCGACTCCGCCAGTTCCAGCGTCCCCACCACGCTATCGCGTGACACGCCGGCAATCAGCACCTTCTCCGCTGCAGCCGCCACAGCGCAACTCCGCAATACATGCCGCGTCTCTTCCTCCGACAGCAGCGTTGGCTCTCCCGTCACACCCAACGCGACCAGTCCAGCCACCGGCGTCTTCGAGTAACGAGCCACATTATGTTCCAGCTTGTGTAGATTGAGGCGCCCGTCCGGATAAAACGGTGTAGTCAGCGGTAGTTGAAGCCCATCGAGAAGCATCCCTCTATTCTAAAAGCGAATCGCTCAACCAGCGCTTGAGTCACCAATCACATCACCCGAAAGACGTAACAATAGGCCGTCTCACCACAACATCCATTGAAGTAATCTAGCTTTTGGTATCCATGACGAACGGACGAGACATCTCGCAGGGCAAATCTCTCGGTGACCTTGGCCGCGAAGCCTTTTGGTTTCTCACCCACACCCTCATCGCCATTGTGTTGCTCGTGGGCGTTATCGTAGCCGTCTCTCTCAATCACCCAGATCCCGATTCAACGACGCCCAAGGTACTCACGACATTTCTGGCCGCCGTCATCCCGATGCTAGGCGGCGCTATCATAGCCCGCGTACAGCGAAACGACATCGCCCCCTATACCTGGATCTCAGGCTTGGTCATATTTTCCATCGTCTGCGTCTGGGTGCTAGATCTGCCCACCGGCAAGGGCCTCTGCGAAAACTGCGGAGCGGTCGACAAACTCTGGCGCACCTTCTTCACCTTTCGTCACGGCAGCGGCCTCATGGGCGGGGACGGCCTCCTAATCGGCACCTGGCTCCCTCTTTCCACGATCGGCTACGCCATCGGCGCAAGGCTAGCCCACGACCCCTACTAGCTCCCTACTAGTTTCGCGCCCCGCTCCTACTCCACCGTCGCAGCCGCCCTGACCTCACCCGCAATCCTGTTCGCATGAAGCGTCTGTAGCGCAACGACACTCAAAGTACCTTCCTGCAGTGCGGAGATCCCATCAGCCGCCGCCCGCGCAGCAGCCAGCGTTGTAATCGTAGGAATCCTCGCCATCACGGCAGCCCGCCGAATTGCCTTCTCGTCAAAGAAAGTATCCTGCCCATGCGGCGTGTTCACGATCAGCTGAATCCGGTCTCCCTTGATCAGATCGACCACGTTCGGGCGGCCTTCCTTCACCTTGTAGACGCGCTCCGGCTGCAGGCCCGCCTGCTCGAGCACAATCGCCGTCCCATGCGTCGCCACCAGGTGGAATCCCATCTCCACAAACTCGCGCGCCAGCGAAACCGCGCCTTCCTTGTCATGATCGTTTACGCTCAGGAACACCGTTCCCTGCAGCGGAAGCACCTGCCCGGCGGCAATCTGTGCCTTCGCAAACGCCTCGCCAAAGTTGTCAGCGACCCCCATCACCTCACCGGTAGACTTCATCTCAGGCCCAAGAACAGTGTCGACTCCCGGAAACTTACCCCACGGAAACACCGGCGACTTCACAAAGTAGTGAGAGCCTGTCTCCAGCTCTTTCCCACTCGCGACCTGCTCCGGCAGCAACTCCTTCAGTTTCCGCCCCACCATGATCCGCGAAGCAACCTTCGCCAGCGGGATGCCTGTCGCCTTCGAAACATAAGGCACGGTGCGCGAAGCCCGAGGATTCACCTCTATGACGTAGACGGTTCCCCGCTGAATTGCAAATTGAATATTCACCAGTCCCCGCACACTCAACGCCATCGCCAGTTTGCGTGTGTACTCACGAATCGTGCGCAACACATCATCACTCAAATCAACCGCCGGTAGCACGCAGGACGAGTCCCCAGAGTGAATTCCGGCCTCTTCGATGTGCTGCATGATCCCGGCGATCACCACATCATCTCCATCGCAAAGCGCATCTACATCGCACTCGACCGCGTCTTCCAGAAAGTGGTCGATCAGCACTGGCCGCTCCTGCGAGTACTCAATCGCAGTCGACATGTACCGCACAATCGCTTCGTTATCATAAGCAATGACCATCGCGCGGCCGCCGAGCACGTAGGAAGGCCGCACCAGGACCGGATATCCAACCCGATTCGCGCCAGCCACCGCCTCGTCGACGCTCGTCGCCATCGCGCCTTCAGGCTGCGGAATCTTCAACTCCTCAATTAACTTCCCAAAGCGCTTGCGATCCTCTGCGAGATCGATCGACTCCGGAGACGTCCCAATAATCGGCACGCCCGCCTTCTTCAACGGCAGCGACAAGTTCAGCGGAGTCTGTCCGCCAAACTGCACAATCATTCCGATCTCAGCGCCTGAAGAAGCCTCATGCTCATACACCCCAAGCACGTCCTCCAGCGTCAGCGGCTCAAAGTACAATCGATCGCTCGTGTCATAGTCGGTCGACACCGTCTCCGGATTGCAGTTCACCATGATCGTCTCGTATCCATCTTCGCGCAGCGCAAATGCCGCATGGCAGCAGCAGTAGTCGAACTCAATTCCCTGCCCGATCCGGTTCGGCCCGCTACCCAAAATCAGAATCTTCTTCTTGTTGGTCGGCGGCATTTCGTCTTCTTCGTCATAGCAGCTATAAAGATAAGGCGTCTGGCTCTCGAACTCCGCCGCGCACGTATCCACCATCTTGTACACGGGCATCACATTCAGCTTCTTCCGCAACGCCCGCACGGCCGCTGTACCCTCCGCGCCGGTCAACCCCCAACTCGCCGCCAGCCGTTCATCCGAGATCCCCATCCGCTTCGCCGCACGCAACTGCGCCGCTGTCACCTCAGCCATCGGCACGCCGCCGACAGCCTTGATCTCGTCCGTAATCTGCTTGATCTGGTACAAGAACCACGGATCCATGGAAGTCATGTGCGCAACCTCACGCACCGTCATCCCTCGCTCAAACGCGTACCGAACATAATTCAGCCGTTCCGGATGTGGAGTCACCAGCCGCTGCGTCAATCGGCGCGGCTCAATGTCATCGGCCGTAGCTTTCTTGCCCGTCTCCAGCGACCGCACCGCCTTCATCATCGCTTCCTTGAAGGTCCTGCCGATCGCCATCACCTCGCCGACCGACTTCATCTGCGGTCCCAGAACCTCATCCGCACCAGGAAATTTCTCAAACTGCCACTTCGGAATCTTCACGACAACATAATCAATCGTCGGCTCAAAGCAAGCTGGCGTGGCCTTCGTGATGTCGTTCTGAATCTCATCCAGCGTGTAGCCCACCGCCAGCCGAGCCGCGATCTTCGCAATCGGAAATCCCGTAGCTTTACTCGCCAGCGCCGACGACCGCGACACCCTTGGATTCATTTCGATCACGGTCATGCGCCCGTTCAGCGGATTCACCGCAAACTGCACATTGCTCCCGCCCGTCTCCACACCAATCTCGCGAATCACACGAATCGCCGCATCCCGCATCACCTGGTACTCGCGATCGGTCAACGTCTGCGCAGGCGCCACCGTAATCGAGTCGCCCGTATGCACACCCATCGGGTCAAAGTTCTCAATCGAGCAGATGATGATGACGTTATCCTTTAGATCTCGCACCACCTCCAGCTCATACTCCTTCCAACCGAGCACACTCTCTTCCAGCAAACACTCATGCACCGGAGAAAGATCGAGCCCTCGCGAAAGAATCTCCATCAACTCCTCGCGGTTGTAAGCAATTCCGCCGCCCGAACCACCCAGCGTAAACGAGGGCCGAATCACAACAGGAAATCCAATCTTCGCCGCAAACTCCAACCCATCGCGAAGATTATTGATCAGCGCAGACCGCGGCATATCCAACCCGATCTTCGTCATCGCGTCTTTGAAGAGCAGCCGATCCTCCGCCTTCTTGATCGCCTCCAGCTTTGCCCCAATCAATTCGATCCCCAGCTTATCCAGCACACCCGAATCCGCCAGATCCACAGCAAGATTCAGCGCAGTCTGTCCACCCACCGTGGGTAGCAGCGCGAACTTACCGTTCACGCCCAACCCATCCGGATTGAGCATCTCCTTCTCAATGCGAAGAATCTCTTCGAGATATGCGGTAGTCAATGGCTCAATGTACGTCCTATCCGCAACCTCAGGATCGGTCATGATCGACGCCGGGTTCGAGTTCACCAGCACCACCTCATACCCTTCGGCCTTCAGCGCCTTACAAGCCTGCGTTCCGGAGTAGTCGAACTCCGCAGACTGCCCAATCACAATCGGCCCCGAGCCGATCACCAAAATCTTCGCAATGTCATTCCTACGCGGCATGGCTTCTCTTCTTCCTCTAACTCAATCTCTTTGTGCCGAAAAAATGCGCGACCAAAGCCGCGCTATTTAATCTCTATTTTTTGAACTCTTCCATCATCTTCCGAAAATCCTTGAAGAGATAATGCGAGTCATGCGGGCCGGGACTCGCCTCCGGGTGATATTGCACACTGAACATCGGGTCGGTCTTGTGCTTCAAACCTGCCAGCGTCTGATCATTCAAGTTCGTATGCGTCTTCTCAACGTCATCCGGAAGCGAATCAGGATCCACATTGAAGTTATGATTCTGCGCGGTGATCTCAACCTTACCCGTCTGATGATTCATGATCGGGTGATTTCCGCCGTGGTGACCGAACTTCAACTTATAAGTCTTCCCGCCCAGCGCCAGTCCGAACAGCTGATGCCCCAGGCAAATCCCGAACATCGGCGTCTTTCCCTGCAACTCGCGAATATTCTCCTGCGCATACTCCAACGGCTCCGGATCCCCCGGTCCATTTGAAAAGAACACTCCATCCGGCTCCATCGCCATCACATCCGCAGCCGAGGTCTTCGCCGGAACCACCGTCACGCGGCAGTTCTCTCTCGTCAGCATCCGAAGAATATTTTCCTTGATCCCGAAGTCATACGCGACCACGTGCATCTGCTTCGCATCGCCCTCAACCGCAGGCGTCAGCAGCGTATCGCCCGTCTGATTCTTCGGCTCATTCGCGTCCCACTCATAAGCAACCTTCGTGCTCACAATACTCGCAAGGTCGGTGCCTTCCATCTTCTTGATCGACCGCGCCTTCGCCACCAGCGCATCCACGTCAAGATTCTCGCCCGACGCGATCACCCCGCGCATCACACCATTGGCGCGAAGATGCCGCACCACAGCTCGCGTATCAATCTCAGCAATCACCGGAACCCCATAGCGCTCCAGATACTCATCCGCCACCTGCGTCGAACGCCAGTTCGAGCTCATCGGCGAAAACTCACGCGTCACCAGGCCTTCAATAAACGGCTTCTTCGACTCCGCATCGCTAGGCGTCGTCCCATAGTTCCCAATATGTGGATTTGTCAAAACCACGATCTGACCCGCATAAGAGGGATCGGTGAAGATCTCCTGATAGCCGGTTAGTGATGTATTGAAGACCACCTCGCCCGAGCGTTCCACTCGCGCGCCAAAACTCTTACCCCGAAAAATGCGCCCATCTTCTAGCGCCAGTATTGCCTGCATTGCCTCTCCTGTCTGGAGTGGATTTAATAGATTCTATCAGTATTTACAGTGCAAAGCGCTCATCGCAGGGCAAATCACTTCGCACGCAAAAAAGCCCGGCACAATGGCCGAGCTCTTTCACATTCTATGCAAACTCTAGCTGTGGTGATGATGATGGTGATGACGGTGATGATGATAGGTGGAAGCGTTAGCAGGTACTACAGCACCGGCAAGAACGACAAAAGCAACGACAGCAAGAAACAACGAACGCAACTTCATGGAAGAACTCCCTCTCGATGAGCCACCCTTTCGAATGGCGTGTCTCTAAAAGGCAGCGTAACCCGTTCTCTCTCGCCTGACATACAAAGTTTTCCTCAATCAAGTCGATGTTCCGACCTTGATTCCCCAAACGGGCCGCTATTCGATATCCACTAGAACATCCCCACCCTCCAGCCGCAGCGGAAACAGCTCCACTCGTTCATGCGCCGGAAACTCGGCCAGCCCCGTCTTCACATTGAACGCCCAAGAATGCCACGGACAAACCACCGCCTCACCCTCAATCCAACCCTGTCCCAGCGGCCCCTGCCGATGCGGACACACGTTATCCAGCGCCGACAACTCCCCATTCAAATTCGCCAGGCAAATCGCGACACCCTCTACCTCTGCCTCCATCACTCGCCCCACCGGCGGAGCCTCCGCCAGTCCACATAGCCTCACCCACTGCGCCACTCGAAATCCTCCGCTATCTCCATCTTAGAGGTTGACTCCCACCCAAACGACTCACCACTTCAAACGCGAATGCTAAAGTCGATACAGAAGCCCGACTCATGCCCCGCCCCACTCCGAAGCCAAGCAGGCACACCCCGCCAACCAATGCTCCACCCGAAGTCGTCAGCCCGCTCTGGCTCGTGAAAGCGATCGCCATCACCATCGTCGTGGCTCTCTTCTGCGGCTATCTAACCTTCTGCCTGCTTTTCTATCAAGGCCAATGGCAGCTCGTCCTGCACCCCAACCGCACCTCAGCCGCGCCGGCCTTCATTGCAGGCATACCCTACCAACTCATCCATTTCGGCCCTGACGAATCCGCAACTCCTCAGCTCACCGGATGGTGGATTCCCGCCTCTCCCCGCGCCCGCTACGCCGACACCACCATCCTCTTCCTCCCCAGCGGAGACGGCGCCCTCGCCGACTCCATTCCCACTCTCTCCAGCCTCCACAACATTGGCCTCAACGTCTTCGCCTTTGACTACCGCGGCTACGGCCAAAGCGCTCCAACCCGCCCCAGCCAGAAAAATATGACCCGCGACGTTGATTCCGCCTGGCAGTATCTCACCAACTCCCGCGCCATCCCCGAGCAACAAATCATCCCCTACGGAACTGGCGTCGGAGCCTCTCTCGCCACTCAACTCGCCGTCGATCACTCTAAAATTCCCGCCTTAGTCCTCGACACCCCCCACGCCGACCTCCTCAAAGCAGCCCAACGCGACCCCCGCTCCCGCCTCATACCACTAAGCCTTCTCTTCCACGAAAACTTCCCCCTCGCCACGCCCCTCGCCACCCTCAAAACCCCAAAGCTTCTCCTCGCCCGCACCTCTGCCGCCGACCAAAGTTATCGCACAGCCGCCGATCCCAAACTCACCGTGGAACTCTCCATCTCCTCTGACCCTCTCTACAACCAAAGCCTCACCCGCTTTCTCGACCAATATCTCCCTCCGGCACCCGCTTCCCAACTCGTACCTTCCGCGGCACCCATTCGCTAAGATCCACCTCGCCCTCCACTCCTCCGCGGTACCCTTTTCAAAAGGATTTTTTATGACCAAATGGCTTAATAGCCTGCAACCTATCGGCGCGCTTCTTATGCGTCTGATTCTCGGCGTCTCCATGACGATCTACGGGTATGAGAAGGTTCACCCAATTAGCGCGCTGCACCACTACGCTCACTACGTCACCATTCTCGGCCTGCCTTATTGGCTCGGATACGTCTCCGCCTACACCGAATTCATCGGCGGCATCTTCCTAATCCTGGGCCTATTCACCCGCTTGATTGCGTTCCTGGTTGGAGTAAATATGCTGGTAGCCTTCGCCACCGTCGGCATCCATCACGACTTCGATTTCTACGGCTACATCCTCGCCCTCGCCGTCCTGGCCATCATGCTCTTCTTTTACGGCGCCGGAGCGATGGCCCTCGATCGCAAGATCGGATTCGCCTGATCAATACCTGACAAGCGTCCAAAAGGAGAGAAGGCTCCCGGTGTTCTGGGAGCCTTACATTTGTGGTGGGGGAGTTCTTTTGTTGCGGATATTGGAAGCCGGAACTGTGGGAACTGCAAGCCCGACTGTTTATGTGGTACACCCAATAAGACGCAGTATCTAAAGAAAAGTTGCCGTCTTTTTTCCACTATTTTGTATCTCGTTCATTTTTACATTCCATAAACAGAAGAGTGACGCGCCGGATACATTCACCACCTCTCACTCCCTCACACCTGCGAAAAATTCAAAAATTCGTCCGGTCGAACCTGCGCTCCCGGAAACACCAACTCAAGATTCTTCGTGCCAAGAGTTTTGTACGCCGCCTCACCCATCACACGCCGGAAGTCCGTCGTCACAGCCAGATCCCTTCCTTCGTTCAATTGCTCCTCCGCAAGCCCGGGCCACTTCCCATAAACCTTGCCGCCCTTCACCCTGCCGCCCAGCACAAACATCACGTTCGCATGCCCATGGTCGGTACCACCGGTTCCATTCTGCCGCGCGGTCCTACCAAACTCCGACATCGTCACCAGCGTCACATTCTCAGCGTCGTCTCCCATATCCTTCCAGAACGCACCAATCGTCTCGGAAAACTCCTTCAGACGATTCGCCAGCTGCCCATTCACATTCCCCTGGTTCTGATGCGTGTCCCACCCGCCGATATCGGAGAACGCAGCCTCCACTCCGAGGTTTGCCTTCATCAACTGCGCTACCTGTTTCAAACTATTTCCAAACGGAGTATTCGGGTAAACCACCCCAGCCGCTGGCCGATACCTCGACGGATCCGCCGACTTCAGCATCTTCACAGCCTCAAAGGTCTCCTGTCCGGTCCCGTGCAGCACAGCATCTGAGCTCTCGTCGTACATCGCCTGAAACGCGTTGCTGATCGGCGAGGTCTGCGGTCCCTTTCCAGCGACAGAGAAATCCGCCAGATTATTCACCGCAATCGCCGGAATCTTTCCCTGCAGCGTCCTCGGCACTTGGGTCCCCAGCGCCACCGCGCGAAACGCCGAGGGCTTGCTCGTCAAAGCCTCCGTCTGCAACGCGCGATTCAACCATCCATCCGGGGTAGCCTTCACCCCAGGCGTCCCGCTCTCCATATAATCCTGCGCATCGAAGTGCGACCGTGTAGTATCAGGCGATCCCGCCGCCTGCACAATCGCAAGATGCCCTTGCTCGTACAGAGGCTTGAACGCAGTCATCGCTGGATGCAGACCAAAAAATCCATTCAAATCCAGAACATCCTTCTCCTGAATCGCGATCGAAGGCCGCATCGCATAGTAGTTCTTCTCCTTGTACGGCACCACGACGTTCAACCCATCCACCGCGCCCCGTTGAAACAGAACCACAAGCTTCTTCCTATTCGCCGCCGCCGTCGTCACCTCGGCCAGAACGCTCCGCGACAAAAACGCAGGAATCGTCGAAGTCCCAATCAGCGCAAGCGCCCCACCCTTCATAAACCCACGCCGCGTCACTCCACGTCTCACTGCGTCCCGCCCATGAAGATCGCATCCCCAGTCGCTCTGATCCACCATATTCTTCATGTTCGCCATCTTAGCCCCTTCTCCGCCAAGCTCTTCCCGTCGTCTGTAGTTACAAACGCATCCTCGTCCGAGAAGTTGCCAAATCGGAACAATTCAATTCACTCGCCAAAATGCTGAGCGAGAACCAGCCTCCAACTCGCTAACGCCGCTGAAACTCCGGCGAACCCAGCAACAAACCGGCAATCCCCGCAGCTTCCCGATCAAACGGCGGCCGTACCCGCTTCGGCGAACTTACATTCAACACCTGCGCCATCGGCTCCTGCTCATTCGCCCTTATGCCAAAACTCTTCTCAGCCTGCTGCTGCGTCGTCTGATCCTGAAACTGCGCCAGCACCGTCTCCCTCGTGCGATTGCTCACTGCCTGGCCAAGCAACACAGCTTCCAGCTTTCTCTCTTTCTCAGCAGCAGAGCCTCCAGCAGATAAAGAACTCGGCTCCCTAAGCAACCGTGCCCAATCCGTCTCTACTCCAGCAACGCGATCATTGCTCAACGACACCGCAAAGTTCATCCGGTTCACCAGATCCCCCGAGTTCACCCATGGCTCCGCCATCCAGCTATACCCATTCGGCGTCTGCATCCCATACAACGGCATCCCGAGCTTCTCCAGCGCCTGGAACAGCGGAATAGCCGTAGTCACCTCCGCCCCGCTCGCACGCACAGACGACACCACAAACTCCTCCGGTGTCTTCACCTTCGCCCTGTACACCTCCGGCGACCAGAACTCCGGCGAATCGAACATAGTCCGCAGCACCGTCTTGATATCTCCTCCACTAGTGAGATAAGCCTTCGCCATCCGATCCATCAACGCCTGCGGAGGCGTATCGCTCACAAACCGCACCGCCAGCTTCGTCGAAATAAACTGCGCCGTGGCCGGACTGGTCGCCAGGAGATGCAGCACCTCCAGCCCCTCAGCCTCACCGCTCTCCCCAATCTTCTTCCCCAGCACCGTCTTCGAACCCGGTTCATGCCGCCGCTCCTCAAACCGGTACGTCCCACTCCGATTCGGCTGATCAATCGTCCACCCCGTCAGCACCTCAGCCACCTGCGTCACATCTTGCTGCGTATACCCGCGCCCACACGTCTTATCCAGCATGCTCACCGGGCGATCCGCGCTCACCTCGCACTGCACCCCCAATGTATGTAGCTCCATCAACTCCCTTGCGTAGTTCTCATTCAACCCTCGATCCTTCAGCGCCTGTTTCACCTGCGGATTCTTTGCAACCATCGCAAACCGGCCGCCATTCTTCGCCGCCTGTGAATCCGGCCCAATGCTCTGCCAATTATCCAGATACATCAGAATCGCCGGACTCTTCGCCGTCGCCACCAACAAATCCTCAAACTTACCCAGCGCATGCGGACGAATCACATCCCGCTCATAGGCGGGCAACAGAAACGGCTCAGTCTGATTCTTCTTGATATACACGTTGAAGTGATTCAGCCAGAAGTCGGTCATCACCGCCTCCAGCTGCCGCTCGCTATAGATATCCCGAATCATTCGCGTCTCAAGCAACTCCGCCCCAACCATTCGTGGCGAACCCTGCAGCGCAGCCAGCGTCTCGCGCTGCATCGGCGACAGCCCCTGTGTCGCAGCCAACAGTTCGGCCTTGCTCAAACTCTTGCGAAACCGCACCAACTCATCCGGGGGCATCGCCAGAATCCGCTGCATCCTCTGATCCGGAGGCAGGTTGATCACCTTCACCGCATCCAACCCCGAATAAAACTGCTCCTCATGCGTCGCCACCGCTGGTGTGGCAGGATCCACCCCATCCCCTGGCAACGCCGCGTTGCTCTTCATCTCCTCCGCACCCTTGGCCATCGAGCCATCACTCGCCACAGCCATCCCGCCTTCACCGCCATCGTTCTTAGCCGCAGCCTGCTCAGCCTCTTTCTTCGCTTTTGCCGCCTTATAAAACGCAATCTGATCCGCATAGATCGCATGTTCTACAGGATCGCTCGGCAGCCGCTCATCCTTTGCAATCATCTGCCGCAGCACAGCGGGGCTCGGATACCGCTGCATCAACTCTGCCTGCTCCATCTGCATCGCGGGAAACATCTCCAGCCGCGCCTCTAGCGCCGAATCATCGATACTCGACGGATTCAACTGCCGCTCAAACCATGCCTTCACCCCAACTGCTTGCACCGCCGCTACATCTCCCGGCCTGGGTCCGAAAGTGAATCGATTTAGCGCGTGCAGCACCCGCTGCTCTGCCTGAATCTGCGGCACCGAGGGCACCACCGCTTTCTTCGAAGCCGCAGCCGCCACCACCGGCTGCTCCACCATCGACACGCACAACAAGCCCGAAACTAAAACCCGTACGCAACCGAAAAATACTCCGGCAGATCTCCGTCCAGATCGCATCACAGCTCCTCACAGTGCCCCAGCCGAAATCACGCGGCGCAGCCAGTCACAGATTGACGTCTGCAATCAAAGACACTAACCCCACCGAGCAGTTGCGAAAAATCTCAAACGGTCGCATTCGTATCCACATGAGGGACGTTAAAACGCTGCCAACTCCGCCATCGCCCGATACAAGTCCTCCGGCTGCGGCAAAATCGCATCCTCCAGCAACGGCTGATACGCAACAAATGTATCCATCGCTGCCACGCGCCTTACCGGAGCATCGAGATCATGAAACAGCTCATCCCCGATCCGCGCCGCGAGCTCTGCGCCATACCCCCAGCTCAACATATCCTCATGGGCAACAATCACGCGATTGGTCTTCTTCACGCTCTCCGCAATCGCCTCCCAGTCGTAAGGAGTCAGACTCCGCAGGTCGATCAACTCGACATCCACACCCTTGTCGCGATGCAGCTTCTGCGCCGCCTGCAGCGCCCGTGGGACAACCGCACCGTACGTCAGTACAGTCAAGTCCTTGCCTGGACGTACGATCTTTGCCTTTCCAAACGGAATGCAGTACTCCGGCCCCGGATAAGCCGCCCGCCCAAATGTCTCGCGATACAGCCGCTTGTGCTCAAGAAACAACACCGGATCGTCGCAACGGATCGCCGTCCGCAACAGTCCGATCGCATCCAGAGCATTCGACGGCATCACCACCCGCACTCCCGGCGTATGCGTAAAGATGCTCTCACCAGACTGCGAATGATAGATCGATCCACCCGTCAGATAACCACCAATAGGCACGCGCATCACTAGTGGGCAACTGAAATCTCCATTCGAACGCCACCGCATCAGCGAAAGCTCATTGCGCATCTGGTGCATCGCCGGCCAGATGTAGTCGAAGAACTGAATCTCCACCACCGGCTTCATCCCGCGCACCGCCATTCCAATCGCGCGGCCGGTAATATTCGCCTCGGCCAGCGGCGAGTTCCAGCAGCGATCACTGCCAAACTCCGTCTGGAGCCCCGCCGTCAGCTTGAACACACCACCCTTGCCCTTGATCTTCCCCGCCCGCAACGCTCCATCGCGCGTTGCATCGGCCACATCTTCGCCGAACACCACCACCCGCTCATCCCGCCGCATCTCGTCCTTTAGGCAGCAGTTGATCAGATCCGCCATCGTCCGCTCTGTCGCATCCGCAGTCGGCATTGGCTCCGTCGCGAACCGCGCATCCTGCGAACTCAAATGCTCGGAGTAAACATGTTTCGTAATCGAAGCCACAGTCGGCAGCGTCGCCATCACCGCACGATCGGCCGCCCGCTGCACCTCTTCATCCACCTGCCGCTCCAGCTTGTTGATCCCATCCGCATCCAGAATCCCTTCGCGCAGCAGCCACATCTGCATCCGCGAGATCGGGTCCCGCGCTGCATCCGCGTCCAGCTCCTCCACCGACCGGTACAACCTCTCATCATCGCTCAGCGAATGCGAATACGGCCGAATCACATGCCCATGCACCAGCGCAGGCCCCTTACCCGACCGGCAATAAGCCACTGCCTCCACCATCGCCTGATAACTTGCAATCGGATCGGTCCCATCAATCTCCGCAAAGTGAAAATTAGGAAAGTTTGCCACCAGCTTCGAGATGTTTCCCCCCGGCGTATTCACCTCCACAGGTGTCGAAATTGCGTACCCGTTGTCTTCGACCACATACAACACCGGCAGCTTCCCATTCGAAGCCGAATTCAACGACTCCCAGAACTCACCCTGGCTCGTCGACCCCTCGCCGATCGAGACATAAACCACCTCATCGCCATGAAACTTCACGTCCTTGAATTCGCGATAGTCGCCGTCATGCTCCTTCGCAGCCTCGGGATGCTTCGTGAAAAATCTCCCCGCCTCCGCACATCCAACCGCATGCAGACACTGTGTAGCCGTCGACGAAGACGGCGAAACGATATTCAACTTTCTGCTCGACCAGTGCGAAGGCATCTGCCGGCCACCACTCGCTATGTCGTCTGCCGCACCCACCGCCTGCAGCAATTGCTCCTCCACCGTGTTGCCCAGCGTCAGGCAAATCGCCCGATCCCGATAGTACGGAAAAAACCAGTCATATCCAGGCTTCAACGCCATGCCAGCAGCAACCAGCAATGCCTCATGCCCCGCACAGGAGATCTGAAAGAAAATCTTCTGTTGCCGCTTCAAAACAATCTCGCGATCATCAGTGCGCCGCGACAGATACATCAGTCGATAGAACTCCACCAACTGCTCGCGCGTCAGCGAACTCTCCGCCACGCTTGCTGTCGTCTTTTTGCTCTCCTGCACACTGGATCCAGACTGTCTTGCCATACGCCCATCCTTTACGTTGAAACCATCTTCAAAAGCCGCAGCGCAACACAGCTGCAGACAAGATTGTACCGGGAAGCCGCCATCCCTGGCTCTGCTCCCCGAGCGTTTTCAACCTCTCAGGTATAAGAAAAAATCACAGAAAAACGGGCAACCCAAAACGCCACCCGTCTCCAACCTCACCGCAGCTAAACAAACAACGGAGCAAGCACCAGCGTAATCGTAGCCAGCAACTTGATCAGCACATGCAGGCTCGGCCCCGCTGTGTCCTTGAAAGGATCGCCCACGGTATCACCAACCACGGCCGCCTTATGCGCCTCCGACTTCTTTCCCCCATACTGCCCTGTCTCGATAAACTTCTTCGCGTTGTCCCACGCGCCGCCCCCATTGTTCATCAGCATCGCCAGCAAAACGCCAGAAATTGTTCCGACCATCAACAACCCAGCCACAGCCTCAGCTCCCGCCAGATTCACCGGAACGCCGCCGATCGCCGGCACTGGCAGAATCGCTCCCGGCGCATACAACGCAGAGTTAGCCTGGTAGCTCGAACTCAAGTGCCGAAAGATCAGCCCCACCGCAACTGGCAGCCCCACCGCCAGCAACCCCGGTACCACCATCTCCTTCAACGCCGCACCAGTCACGATGTTCACGCAACGTGCATAGTCCGGCTTCGAAGATCCCAGCATGATCCCCGGATTCTCTTTGAACTGATCACGCACATCTTTCACTACCATCTGCGCCGTCCGTCCCACAGCCTTGATCGCCAGCGAGCTGAACAGATAGGTCAACATCGCACCCAGCAGCGCGCCCACAAACACCGGCACTTGAGCAAGATTGATATTCGTAAAGCTCCAGCCCGGCGGCATGTACCCACCAGCAAGTGCAACCTTATCGGTTACAATTGTTTTAATCTCCTCTAGGTAAGCCGAAAACAGAAGAAACGCGGCCAGCGAAGCCGACCCGATCGCATATCCCTTCGTCAACGCCTTCGTCGTATTCCCCGCCGAGTCCAGCTTGTCCGTCCTGTCGCGAATCTCATGCGGCTGATTCGACATCTCGATAATTCCGCCGGCATTATCCGTAATCGGTCCAAACGTATCCATCGCCAGAATGTATGCCGCGCAACTCAGCATTCCCATCGTGGCAATCGCCGTCCCGTAGATCCCCTTCGCGTAATCGCTGATCCCCGCCACACCGGCCAACCCTTGCACGCCGAAGTAGTAGCTCAGCAACAACGCCGCCGAGATCACCACCACCGGCATCGCCGGCGTCTCCATCCCCACAGCCAGTCCGCTGATGATGTTCGTCGCTGGCCCCGTCACCGAAGCCTCGACGATCGACTTAACCGGGCGATAGATCGCCTCCGTGTAGTACTCCGTAATCCAGACAAACAGAAATGCCGTCACCAGCCCAATCACGCCGCAGCCGAGCAACCAGATAGGTTGTACCTGCGGCCCATTCAGCATCGTATAAACCGCACCTGCAAACCCAGCAAGCGCCAGCGCGGAAGTCACATAAAACCCCTTGTTCAACGCGTGCATCGGGTCTTCGTCCTCACGTGTGCTCACCACAAACACGCCGACAATACTCGCAATCAAATTGATCGCGTGCACGATCAGCGGAAACAGAATCCCCTTCACGCCAAACACCGGATACAGTGCCGCGCCCAGAATCATCGCGCCCACATTCTCCGCTGCCGTCGACTCAAACAAGTCCGCGCCACGACCCGCGCAGTCGCCGACATTGTCTCCCACCAAATCAGCGATCACAGCCGGGTTCCGCGGATCGTCCTCCGGAATTCCCGCCTCCACCTTCCCCACCAGGTCCGCACCAACGTCTGCGGCCTTCGTATAAATTCCTCCGCCAAGCTGTGCGAACAGCGCCACCAGCGAAGCTCCAAACCCAAAGCCCACCAGCTGATACGGCACCGCCTGCGGATGCTCCAATCCCCCGAAGAACAGGAACAACACGCCCACACCCAGCAATGAAAGCGCCACTACCACCAGCCCCGTCACCGCCCCGCCGCGCAACGCCATCTGCAGCGCTTTATTCAAACTAGTCCGAGCCGCCGAAGCTGTCCGTATGTTCGCCCGAATCGAGCAATACATCCCAGTAAAGCCCGCCAACCCCGAGCACACCGCCCCCACCAGGAAGCTCACCACCGTCTTTAGCGCATAGGGCGAGGTCCTCGGCGAAAGCTTATACCCCACAAACACCACCACCGCCAGCACCAGGGCAATCGCTCCAATTGTCTTATACTGCCGTCGCAAAAACGCCTCTGCCCCTTCGCGAATCGCATCCGAGATCGCCCGCATCTCCGGTGTCCCCGTATCCGATGCGATCACCGCCCGCGCCAGCATCAGTGCCGCAACCAATGCCAGCACCCCAACTCCCAGAGCAATCCACAGATAGACTCGTCCATCGCTACCGTCGACAACCGCAGGGGCATAGGGAACCTGCTGAACGGCCATCGCCAAAAAACTTACTCCAAGCATGCAAAGGTCTCCTTAGAACACAAACTTTCAACTAGCTTCACAAAGGCGGCAATTAGAGCACGTGCGATCAAACAGGGTCAATGTATCCGTTAATCGAGCAGGATCAGTCAGATTTCGCTCAAGTGACAGACCAAAGTAATAGCACACAACTGTACTGGCACTAATGCAAATTCTTGCGGCGCCGATGCATAACTCAGCGCAACAACGAGGTGCAGCATGTCCGTTCTCATCAAATTCGCTCTCACAAAACCGAGTCCCCGAACGGTCAACACGCGCCCGCTATGCCGAAGCGTCTTTCGCCTGGCCGCTTTCTTTCTCCCACTTCTTCCCCTACTCGCCGCCGCGCAAATCGACACCACCAGCGTCGCTCCTCACCGCTACATCGTCCTCTATCGCAACGCAACCATCCCGGCCGACGCTGAGGCCCACCTCCTCTCCGCTAACGCTCGCCTCACCCAGCGCAACGAACACCTCGGCATCGCCGCCGTACAGTCTCCCCCGTCTCAGGACGACGCCACCACTCTCCGCGTCCTCTCCGCCCAACCCAACGTAAGCTACGTCCTCCACGACCGGATCATCTCCGCACTTCGTCTACGCCTCAAACCCGTCGCGATCAAAGCCGCCGACATCAAGAGCGGAGCACAACCTCTTACCCCAACCTCTCCGGTCATCGGTAGACTCCCCACCCACGGCCCCATCGTCTCCACCGCTCCAATCATTCTTCCGCCACCACCCCCTCCCCCACCGCCGTCCTACGATACCTACTACACCTCCACCCCACAGGGCTGGGCAGTCCAGCAGGTAGGCGGCTACGGAAACAACACCCCCGGCGCTCCCGCCCACGGTCCCTGGGACACCACCATGGGCAAAGGGATCCGCATCGCCGTCATTGACAGCGGAGTCGATCAATCCCATCCCGACCTGGCCCCTAACCTCGGTCTCAACCTCACCGAAGTGGACCAGACCGCCTACCCCAGCGCCTGCGACGACGGCAGCCCCCAGGACCAGCAAGGCCACGGCACATGGACCGCCTCGCTCGCCGCCGGAGCCATCGGTCCCGGAACCGGCAAAATCATCGGCGTCGCACCTCAGGCGACCATACTCAACATCAAAGCGCTCCAACGCATGCCCGCCTCCATCACCGGCGACACCAATCCCAACGACCAGTGCGAAGCGGGCGAGGCAAGCGGCCTCCTCAGCTGGGTAATGCAGGGCATCGAAGACGCCATCGCCAACCGCGCCGACGTTATCTCCCTCTCCGTCGGCGCTGTCGCCGATCTCACCACCGGCGACGGAGCCGGCCTCCTCGCCGCCTTCAACCAGATCACCTACGCCGCCGCCCAAGCCAACGTCGTCCTCGTCGCCTCCGGGGGCAACGATGGTATCGACCTCTCCAATCCTCGCTATATCGAGCTTCCCGCCCAATCACGAGGCGTCTTGGCCATCGCTGCCTCCACCAACCCCGCCTGCGCCCAGAACACCACCCCCGGCGCCACCTGCACGCCAGGCCCGGTTGCGCTTGCCTACTACAGCAACTACGGAGCCCCTCTCAACGCCCTCGCGGCACCCGGCGGCAGCTACCCCGACGGCCCAGACACCGGCGTCAGCGGATGGATTCAAGGCGCCTGCAGCTCAGGCCTCACCAACACAGCCGACGGCCTCCCCGCCGACTCCACCCACAGCTATGGCTGCTTCAATCTCGGCCATACTCCCTACGTCCAGGCCATGGGTACGAGTGCCTCCGCCCCGCTCGCTGCCGGAGTCGCCGCCCTGCTCCGCGCCGCTCACCCAGACTGGAGCGCAGCAACAGTCGTCACGGCCATGCGAAACTCAGCCGTCCCCCTCCCCGGCCTCTCTATCCCGCTGATCGACGCCGCGGCGGCTCTCACTCAGCTCAGCCCTCAATAATCCGTCGTCTAACTCAACAAACCGCTACAGTGACAACATTTACATCTAACCCTTCATCCGTTCCTTGACGCTATGGGCCAGCTTCTCGATCTCATCTGCCTTCTTGATTACATCCACTGACAGAATATTTTTATTTGTCTTATCCACCTGCTGTTTCAGATCCGTCGCCAGGGCCAGAAGCTTATCTGTATCCGCCACCAACCGCTTCTGTCGCTCCGTGCTCCGGGCCTCTTCCTGTTGTTCCAACCGGTGCGGGTCGGTGGTTGGATCAAGGTCGGTCGGCTGGTGCGCCTGACCAGGATAATGCTGGCTTTGTATCTGCTGAAGCTGTCCCCCACTCACGTTTCCTGAAGCCATCGCCGTCAAAACCGCTCCAACCACAGACAATCGAAGCATTCTCATAGCATCCCCCATCACGTCTCGGTCCCTGCCTAAATTGCATCTTACAAACAGCTGACGCATTCTGTTCTCAGTATTCTTCCCGAAAGCGAGACGCCGTAATCATGCTCCTTCTGGCCATGGCCCCGCAAGACGAGCGCATCGTCCAGACGATCGAACGCGACTGGCACAACGACATCCTTCTCTTTCTCCAGTACAAACTACCCAAGATCGTCGTCGTTCTTCTGGTCATCTTCGTCCTTCAGCGCGTCGTTCTCTTCTTCGTCAAAAAGATGCGCTCACGTGCGGACCATCAGGTGGCCAACTTCCATCGTGCCGCACAGCTCCGAACCATGGCCTCCATCCTTCGCGCCACCTCTATCGGCGTCCTAGGGTTCATCGCTTTTCTCCAGATTCTCAATATCTTCGACATCCCCTACCAGCCCATCCTCGCCTCCGCAGGCATCGTTGGCGTGGGCATCGGCCTGGGCGCTCAGTCGATCTTCAAAGACATGCTCAATGGAATCTTCATCCTCGTTGAAGACCAGTACAACGTCGGCGAGGTCGTCCTACTCGCAGGTCTAAAAGGCACAGTCGAGGACCTCTCCCTCCGCCGCACCACACTCCGCGACGGGGACGGCACCCTCTACATCATCCCCAACAGCCAGATCGCCACCGTCTCCAACCTCTCCCGCGACTACGCCGTCGCCACCCTCCAGGTCTCGGTCGACGCCAGCGCCAATCCCGACAAAGTCATCGCCATCCTCGGTAAAGTCGCCAACGATGTCCGCCACGACTCCGCCTTCAAAGACATCGCCATCGCCGACCCAGTCATCCTCGGCGTCGACAAGATCGAAGGCCGCGCCGTCACCTACCCCGTCCAGATCCGCGTCCGCGCCAATCAGCGCGATGGCGTCCTCCGCGAGCTGCGCCGCCGCCTTATCCTGGCCTTCGAAAAAGACGGCATCCCTCTCGGCAACGACCCCGCCAACATGCTTATTCTCCGCGCCCCCAATCCGACGGCTTCGCCCGCTCAACAGCCATTGGTCGGCTGAAGTTATCACTACCTCAGACAACCACAGAGCCACTACGATCCACACGTGCATCACCTGGCTGTGCGACGTCGAAAAAATCGGTCTGTCACAATCAATTTACAAATCCCTGACAAACCGCGCTTGTATCTAGGACTGTTTCTGTCGTATATTTCGGCCATACCTGATTGCGGACTGTAGCAGTCGTAATTCAAAAGGCATTGGCCGATTGAACCTCAGATTGGTAGAAGGGCTGAAACGCACAAAATAGACCCTCACGGCCACTCTTGGCGGAGGCCGCGAGAATCCGAAAATCACAGCCGACTAGGCTGCAGGCTCCCTCCGCTATAGGACGCCTTTGTCCGTAGAGATTTATCCGTCACGATGGCGAGCGGCTCTCCCCGCCCCGCCAAAGGACGAAACTTGCACTTCTTTCGAAGCCGGTCAATGAACGCTGCAAGAAATATCTCACCGACATCCAACTGCGATCCAGGCCACAGTCAACCTACTCATCACCATCAAGTAGACGCATTCGCGCATTGCGCTCTTAGAAAGATCAGGAGAAGTATGTTGAACAACTTTGGCCGTGTCGTCTTCCGTATCAGCAAAGCTTTCTGCATCGTTGCCGTTATCTGTTCCTCTATCGCTTGGGCCAGCGTCGCAGGAAGCATCTCCGGCACCGCAAAGGATCCCTCAGGAAGAGTAGTTCCAAAAGCCGAGATCACCATCCACGAGACGAGCACAGGTCTCTCCTATCACGCCACCGCCAACAGCAAAGGCTATTACACACTCCCCGTCCTCCCCGTCGGCCATTACGAACTTGAAGCCCAGTCCCCCGGCTTCCGCAGCTATCAGCGCAAAGACATCGTCCTCGACACCGACGCAGCTCTCACCATCGACGTCGCCTTCGAGCTAGGCAGCGTCAAAGAAACCGTCAGCGTCACCGACGACACTCTCCACGTCGAAGCCATCAGTACGCAGATGGGCGAGGTCATCACCGGCCGCCAGATGACTGCGGTCCCGCTCAACGGCCGCAGCTACACCGACCTTCTCTCCCTCCAGGCCGGCGTCGCTCCCGCCACCTCCATCACCTCCAGCACCGTTCAGGACGTAGGCGCCACCATCCTCAACCCCTCCGGCACTCTCAACCCCGGTACCGTCTCCGTCAACGGACAAAACGAGTTCTCAAACTACTTCAGCGTCAACGGCAGCGACGTCGAAGAAGATGTCAACGGCGGCACCGCCATCGTCCCCAACCTCGATGCCATCGCCGAGTTCCGCATCATCACCAGCAACTTCGACGCCGAGTACGGAGAATTCAGCGGCGGCCAGATCAGCGTCATCACCAAGTCCGGCACCAACGCCTTCCACGGCAGTGCCTTCGAGTTCCTCCGCAACACCGACCTCGATGCCCGCAACTACTTCTCTCCCGCTCGAGGCGCCTTCCGCCAAAACCAGTTCGGGGGAACCTTCGGCGGCCCAGTCCACAAAGACAAAGCCTTCTTCTTCATCGACTATCAAGGCACACGCCAGACCCAGGGCGTCGACACAGGAAACATCAGCATACCCTCCACCGCCGACCGCACCGGCAATCTGTCAGACTTCACCAACGGCCCCGGCGGAAACATGTTGAACCTGGCTGTGGGCGGACCATATTTTGCAAACCTCCTCACTCAAAAACTTGGCTACGGCGTAACCGCAGGCGAGCTCTACTACGTCCCCGGCTGCACCAGCTCCGTGCAGTGCGTCTTCCCCAACGCCGTCATCCCGCAGCGCGCCTGGTCCACGCCCGCGCAGAAGCTCCTCCAATACATTCCCGCACCAAACAACGCCTCCGGTACCTTCGCAACCTCATCCTTCAACCAGACCGTGCGTGATGACAAAGCCGGAGCACGATTCGACGTCAACACCCGCATCGGACTCATCTCCGCCTACTACTTCATCGACGACTTCAATCTCGACAACCCCTACCCCGTCGCGCAAAGCGGCGCCAGCGTTCCCGGCTTCGATGCCCTCACCACAGGTCGCGCCCAACTCTTCTCTCTCGGAGACACCAAGACCTTCAGCGCCTCCTCGATCAACGAATTCCACCTCAGCTTCATGCGCAACCTCACCAACCTCGGCCAACCCATCGGCGGTCGCAACGTAAGTCTCGCCTCGCAGGGCTTCGTCAACGAAGACGGCAGCACCAGCATCGTCCCGCTCGACCCCAAAGGCCAGAGCGTCATGAACCTAAACTTCAACGGCTACTCCACCGGCGCCGCGGCTAACCAGCTCATTCAGGCGAACAACACCTACCAAGCCGCCGACGTCTTCTCGAAGGTCATTGGTCGACACACCCTCAAGTTCGGCGGCGAGTTCCACGCCGATCAGGTCAACGGCGCACCCATCGCGCAGTTCAACGGCAACTTCGTCTTCACCGGCACCGAAACCGGCGTCGACTTCGCAGACTTCCTCATCGGCGTCCCCAGCCAGTACAACCAGAGCCAGCTCAATCCCTTCTACGCCCGCAACAAATACGCCGGCCTCTTCGCGCAGGACAGCTTCCACGTCCTTCCCAACCTCACCCTCAACTACGGCCTTCGCTGGGACCGCGTCACACCATGGAGCGAGCGCTACAACCAGATCTCCACCTTCGTCGCCGGCGCGCAATCCACCGTCTTTCCCGGAGCGCCTCCAGGAATCCTCTATCCCGGCGACCCCGGAATCCCCGATACCCTCGCTCCCATCAGCAATCGCAACTTCGCCCCACGCGTAGGTCTAGCATGGTCTCCCCAATCTGATTCGAGCTTCCTTCAAAAAATCCTCGGCGCACCCGGATCCACCAGCATCCGCGCCAGCTACGGCAACTTCTATACCGCGATCCCCGCGCTCTCCATCGGCGTGCTTGCAGCCAACGCTCCCTACGGCACCACCTACACGAGCCCCCAGGCGCCACTCTTCGCTACTCCGTTCGTCAACGCGGCCGACGGCCAGAGCAATGGCCAGCCCTTCCCCTACACCTTCGCGCCGCTCAACTCCTCGCGCAGCAACCCCGACCCCAACATCGACTGGAGCACCTTCGAACCCATCGAAGGTATCCCCGGCTACGACATCCACAACAAGATTCCCTACACCGAAGAGTGGGTCCTCTCGATCGAACGCCAGCTTGGCCCCAACACCGTCTTCAGCGCAAGCTACCTCGGCACCTCCAGCCATCGCCAGCTCGTCCTCATCGAACCCAACCCCGGCAACCCTGCGCTCTGCCTTAGCCTCAGCCAACCCAACCAGGTCCAACCTGGCACTCTCACCTGCGGCCCTGGAGGTGAAGACACCGTCTACTTCCCCATCGGCGGCGGCCAGGTCAACGGAACCCGAGGCCCCCTCGGCTCAAACTTTGGCAGCAACGCCCTCCAATCCACCCTGGGCCACGCCAACTACAACGCACTCGAACTCAGCGCCCGCCACACCAGCGGCCGTCTCGAGTTCTCCGTCGCCTATACCTACGCCAAATCACTCGACCAGTCCTCGAACCTCGGCGAAGAGGTCAATCCCTTCAACCCCTCCCTCAGCTACGCAATCTCATCCTTCGATGTGAAGCACAACTTCGTCATCAGCTACGAATATCAACTCCCCTTTGATCAGTTCCTTCATCCCAATCGGCTCACCAATGGCTGGTCTCTCTCCGGCATCACTCACTTCGCCACTGGCTTCCCCATCACCGTCATCAACAACGGTGACAACTCGCTGATCGGAACCAATCCAAACGGCATCAACAACAGCAGCATCGACGAGCCCGACTACAACGGTTCCGGCCTCAAGCTCAACCACAATCCCCGCAACGGCAAAAGCTACTTCGACACAACCACCTTCAGCATGAACGCGCTCGGAACCCCAGGTACCTCAAAACGGCGCTTCTTCTACGGTCCGGGCACCGACAACTTCGATATGGCGATCGGCAAAAGAACAGCCATCACCGAATCGAAGGCGCTGCTTATCCGCGTCGAAGCCTTCAACGTCTTCAACCACACTCAGTTCAGCGGCCCGTCATCGGTCGACGGCGACATCGGCAGCTCAACCTTTGGCGACGCCATCAGCGCAGCCCCGCCACGCATCCTGCAAGGCGCAGCGAAATTCACCTTCTGATGGCGACTAACGGGAGCAGCGGTTAAACCAAACAAGGTACACAAGTCAAGAAGTGACCGCCCCACGCGCAGTGGGCCCGTCCGGCAGGACATCTCTCCGAGATCACAAGCGAAGCAGTGATATCGGAGAGACAACTCACAAAGCCTTATTCATAGCCTCTATTAACTCATCCACCCCAGACACCGGCGGCTGACATCCCTTCGCCGTACAAACCACAGCAAAGCTCCCATCACCACCCAACCCAGGCAGATGTGGCAGCGTCTCCGCCAACGAAGGAGGCAAAGCTCCCAGCTGATCCTTCCGCAAACGAATCACACTCTTATTCACCGCATATCGCGCCAACGCCACGGCCTCAAGGCGTCTCGCCGCAGCATCGTCCCCAATCACACACACCTCTACTGCCCGCAGCACCATCCGCTGCAGCGCCAACCCATAGCTCGCTGCATACAACCCAAAGTGCTCCACAACGCCAGCAAAAGTCTCCAGCGTCTCAAGCGCCTTCACTGCATAATCTGCCCGCCCATTCAGCGCCTCCAACCGCAACAGCAGCGCCGCTCCCACAGGATTCCCCGCAGGTGTAGGCGAGTCCTGCAACGGCTTCCTGCGCGTCACCAGCGCCCCCAGCCTCGTCTCACCCTCCGCGGCACTCTCTGTATCGAAGAACGCGCACCCAACCGGATCATAAAACTTCATCAGCGCGCTCTCCATAATCGCTTCAGCCGCCGTGTAGTATCGCAACTCCCCGGTCAGCTCCCACGCATCCAGCGCCGCATGCCCAAGAAACACGTAGTCATCGAGCACCCCTGCCACCCGCGCGCCGTTTCCACCCTGCTCTCCATACGCAACCACATGTGCCAATCCAGCCTTCGCATCCCAGGCCTCCGCCAGCACGCGATCCAGCGACTTCAGCGCGAACGCCCGCACCTCAGGCATATCCAGCACTCGTCCCGCCTCCACATAGGCCGAGATCATCATCCCATTCCAGCCCACATAGATCGTCTTATCCACATACGGCGTAGGCCGCTTCAGCCGAGCCGCATACAACTTCGCCTTCGCCGCATCCAGCCGTTCCTTCGCCACCTCGAGCGTAATCGCATTCGCCTTCGCCACACCCTCCAGCGTGCCCCGCACATGCAAAACATTCTTCGCAGGGTTGTGATGCATATCGCCTATCTCACCGATGTCGTAATACGCGCTCGCAACCGCCATCTCGTCATCGGTCAGCACTGCGACAGCCTCATCGCGAGTCCAGGTAAAGTAGTCGCCATCATCTTCCAGCGAGTAGTCCGCATCCTGCGAAGCATAAAATCCACCCCGCTCGCGGTCGCTCAGCCACTCATCGATCCAGCGAATCATCTCGCGCGCCACCCGCGCCGCCTCAGGCTCCACAAACGTCTGAAACGCGTGAACATAGTTCTTCAGCAGCTCGCTATTGTCATACGACATCTTCTCGAAGTGCGGCACCACCCACAGCTCATCCACCGAGTAACGATGAAATCCCCCCGCCAGATGGTCATAGATCCCACCCCGCGACATCTTCTGCAGCGTCACCATCGCCGCCGTCTTTGCGGCTTCACTCCCATCCTCCGCCCCAACCGTCGACACCCTCGACGCCACATCCAACAAAAGATCGATCGCCCCCGAATGCGGAAACTTCGGCTGCGATCCAAACCCGCCCGACCGCGAATCGAACTGCTTCAACGTCGACGCCACCAGCTTCGCCACCAACTCCGGCCCCGGGTTCCCACTCCTCCCCATGAACGATTCGTTATGTTCAATCGCCGCCATCACACTTCCGGCCGATTCATTCACTTCATCGCGCCGATTCTGAAACGCCTCCGCCATCGTCAGCAGTACTCGCTGAAATCCGGGCCGTCCATGCTGATCCGCCGGAGGAAAATACGTCCCTCCAAAGTAGGGCTTCCCCTCAGGAGTCAAAAACGCAGTCAACGGCCACCCACCTTGCCCACTAATCGCAGACACTGCCGCCTGATACCGGGTATCCACATCGGGCCGCTCATCTCGATCCACCTTCACCGCAATAAAGTGATCGTTGATAATTTTTGCCGTAGCCGCACTCTCGTACGACTCGCGATCCATCACATGACACCAGTGGCACCACACCGCGCCAATATCCAGCAGAATCGGTTTATCCGCAGCCTTAGCCTTCTCAAACGCGTCCTCGCCCCACTCCTGCCACTCCACCGGCTGATGCATCGCAGACCGCAGATACGCCGAAGCCGCCTTGGCCAACGCATTCAAGTGCACACTGATCTCTTCAGAATTCTCATGACCCATAGAACATTAGTCTAGTCGAATCTTGAAGTTCGATATGAATCGAGATACCGATCAGCCGACCCATCGTGCACCGAGTTCCGGTGCATCGCTCAAGGTCGCGAACGCCTCCTCAACCATCTTCTCTGCGCACGTGTTATCAGCACCGATTTGCTCTCTCGCGAATATTTGTTGACCGAACTAAAAACGAAACTTAGCCAATCTGCTTTGGCCGCGATAACAACCGCATCCTACGGTAAACGGTAGTTTGGGTCACTGGGGCCATGAATGCGTATAAAGATCGGTCTGTTGATGCTCTCCTCCACCCTGACGGCATCAAACGTTGCGGGCCGCGCCGACACCTACAACTTCATCATCATCGCCGCAGCCACCCCCACCACCCGGGGAGCCACCTTCGACACAAGCGGAACGCTCACTGGCAAACCATATCCACGCATCCCGTCTGCCATCGATCTCACTGATGAAGCCCTTCTCTATCTCGACAGCTCGGTCGGAATCAGCCCCACTCAGGTCTATGATAACGACGGCTACTACATAGGCGCCTTCGACACGCACGCTTCTGTCGATATCACCCCAGTCACCATTGGCTCCTTCCGCCTCACTCCCATGGCAATTCCCGAGCCATCCAGTCTCATGCTACTCGGCATCGGCATCCTGAGCCTCGCAGCAATAGCACGCAGAAGATTCCGGCGCCTGTAGCTTTCCCCGATAATCCAAACTTTATTTCGAGAGTGCGCACCGCAACTCACCATAACCGTCTCATGAAAAGCGAAAGGGCCCGAGCCGCAGCCCGAACCCTCTCCTCAACCGTGCGCCGCCCACTACTGCTGTGGGGGAGCCACATCAATCGGTTTCGGCGCCTCAGGAGCCTTTGGAGCCGTAAGCCCCGGAATCACAGGATTCTGCATCCCCGCTCCGCCGCCTGTTGCCTGTGCTACCGACTCGATATTGATCGCATACCGATCCAGCGTATTGGCAAGAAGCTGAAACAGCTGCGCCCGGTCTCGAGCATACGCCGCAGTTGCGGAGATTGAGTTGTTCTCCGCTGTGGCCAGGTTCCTCGCCTGCTGCAACACATTCGCAGTCGTTGATGCTCCTAACCTGTACTTCTTCTCCTCAGCATCCAGGCTCTGAGCCGCAAAGTCTCTTGCCGCCTGTGCCGCCTGCACCTGCGCCCGGTCATTGGTCAACGCATACTGCTGGTTCGTCACCTGAATGCGAATCAACGTGTAGAGCTGCTGCAACCGCATCTGCGACTGGCGATACTCCATCTGCGACCGCGCCTGGTCTGCCTGCGCCGTCCGGTTCCGTATCGGAATCGTCATGTTCACGCCAACACCCTTATCTGGAGCATTGTTGTTGAACGTATTCTGGAAGACATCACCGTAACCAACCGAAGGAAATGTTCCCGGAGCATAAGGCGCATTCGTATTGAAATTGATCGCATTTGGATTCTGAGCACCACCCAGCGCGCTGCCTCCATAAAAAGCATACGCATCGACAATCGGCAACAATCCGTTCTTGAACGCCTTGATCGTGATCTCGTTGTTCTTCATGTTCAACACCGCCTGCTCAATCTGCGGGTTGTTGGCATAAGCAACCTTCACCAAGTCCTCAACCTGGAGGTCTTCTTCCGGCAGTCTGTCCAGGGCCACACGGTCGGTCGGAATCACCGGCGCCAGCGACAGTGCCGGATCGTTCAGGTTTCGCACAATCGCCTGCTTCATCAACAACTGTTGATACTCCAGGTTAGTCTTCGAAGCCACCAGCGCCTGTTTGTCGCTTGCCACCGCGCTGTCGGAGTTAACCACATCCAGCGGCGCCAGTGTGCCAATCTCCAACTGCTTCCGGTTGTCCGAGGTCAGCTGCGACGACTGCGCCAACTGACGTTCCTTCGCCTGCTCATCTTCGTACGCACTCACCAGTGCCCAGTAGATGTTCTCTACCTGGTTGATCGTATAGAGCACCTGCTGCCGGAATGCCGAGTCAGTAATCCGCCGGTCATTCTTGGCCTGCACAATAAACCGTCCATTCACGCCCCAGCCAAACCCCTGCAACAGGTGCTGCGTAGCCGTCGCGCGAAAGCTCGTCGTCAACGAAGGGCTGAAGTTGCTAAAAGGATTGTCCGTCGTTACGCGAGTATTGTTGAAGCCAACCGTCAACTGCGTGCCAGTCAAAAATCCCTGTGAATAATTGAAGTTGTACGTCGCCGTATCCGTCGTCAACACCGACAATCCACCGCTGAACAGTGTATTCAGCTGCGGCTGTGTCGACGCCTCATACTCCAACTGCCCCGTCAGAACTGGATCCAGATTCTCCGGCACAGGTCCACCGCCGTTGGTGCTCACAACGATTCCACCCACACCCGTACCGCCACCGCCCACACCCGCCGACGTCGCGCCCGGTCCGCCGCCCGTCGTAATCGTAGTAGTTGTTCCGCCAATCGTATTCGTCAACAGGCCCGTCGAAACACCGCGAAGCGACGATCCCGCCTTCGCACGCAGCAGGTCCGTATCCGCGATATCCAGATTGATTCGCGAGATCCCGATATCGTAGTTATTCTCCAGCGTCAGCGTCACTGCATCCGCCAGGCTCAGATAAATCTTCCCGTCCTTTAGCAAACTACCCAGTGTCGTGTTCCCCATCGAGAAGGTAGGAACATTAATCGGCGTATAGGGAGCAATCGGATTCCAGATATGGCTCTTCGGCTTCGTGTAGTCGACGCTCGTAGGGCGCATAAACAGCGGCTCGGTCGGCTTCGGCTGCGGAGCCTGCGGCAACCCAGGCGTTCCCGTCGTGTCATTCACTACCGCCTGCGGGGCTGCTGGTGCCGTCGGACTACTCTGCGTCTGCTGGGACCATCCCGGCTGTGTGCACAGACTCATCAGCAGCAACGAAATGCTCGCCGCCCCCTGCATATTCTTTGATCTCACGATTCGCTCTCCAACTCTTTCCTGAAACCTCTCGATGTTTTACCGGCAATGCCCGGCGCCTTCACCGGACTCACAGCCTTCCCAACCCCGCACCAAAACGCGAGGGTCAGTCTCGCAACCAGATTTTGCAGTCTTACTCAGATTTTTCAGTTCTCACTCAGACGCGCAGCACCTTCCCAACGACTCTTAAAGACAACGGATCCGTGAACCTACCTGGAAAAATCCTGCTGACCCGGCATCGCTGTTCAAAAGCGCTGCTTGGGCTGAGCACAGATACGCACCCATCGCTCGCTTCGTTCCCAACATCTGCGGCAAATGTTCATTTCGGATACGATGCGCCAAGTATATCAACCCCCTACCCTTACCCCCAGTTTATGAGCATCCGGACTCAGGATTTCCTACTCGCTTTTGTTTGCCTTTGCCTATCCAGCTGTCGTCCCATAGGGGATCTGCTGTGCACTTGCTGTTGCCTTTCTTGTTGTCATTCCCGGAAGAGATCTACTGTTGCACGTGCCGTTGCAGCTCCACCATCCTCATTCAAAGCAAAAAGATCACGCGTCTGACAACCACTCGCCCCGATCATCAAATCATTCATCGCCCTAATCCAACCCACTTGGATAACCGTTAAACCGCATCTTCGCCCCACCATCCGTGATACCGTCCAAAGCAGCCCATGCCTCACTGGAAGACCATCCTCACCTACGACGGAAGCCCCTACAACGGCTGGCAGATTCAACCCGCCCTCCCCACCGTTCAGGGCACACTTGCTCAGGCGATCCATCGCATCACAGGCGAAACCGTACTCCCGCAGGGCTCCGGCCGCACCGACACCGGAGTCCACGCCCTCGCGCAGGTCGCCACCTTCTCCCTCATCGCACCCATCCCTGCCGCCAACCTCCACCGCGCCCTCAACCGCGCCCTTCCCCCCAGCATCCGCATCCTCTCCGTCGAACCCGTCCCCGAAGACTTCCACGCCCGCCACAGCGCCCGCCGCAAAACCTACGAGTACCGCATCCTCCCCTGCGAATCCCATCCCGAAGACCGTATCTGCCCCCCGATGCTTGCTCCCTACGTCTGGGCCTACCGCTTCCCTCTCGAAATCGCCCCCCTGCAACAAGCCGCCGCCCACATCCTCGGCACGCACGACTTCACCTCCTTCGCCGCCGTCGATCCCGACCTCACCACCCGAACCAGATCGCAGCAGGAAACTGCACCGGCAGAAGCAAACAGTACGCACAAACCCGCTGCCGAAGACATCGTCACGAAGAATGTCGTTACGAACGACCTTTCCAGTGTTAGTAATATTGTCATTTCGACCGAAGTCGGCGAACTTGCCGACGAAGTGAAGAAACCCGCTTTCCTACCTCCCATCCCCACCGACAACACCCGCACCATCTTCCACTCCGCCTGGCACCAGCAGGAAGACATCCTCATCTACCGCGTCACCGGCTCCGGCTTCCTCCACCACATGGTCCGCAACCTCATCGGCACCTTCGTCGAAGCAGCCGCCAACCGCCTCCATCCCGACGCCATCTCTAAAATCCTCGCCGCTCGCAACCGCTCCGCCGCCGGCCCCACCGCCCCAGCCCGCGGACTCTTCCTCGTCGAGGTCGAGTACTGATGTCAGCCACAGCCTCCGCCCAGCGTCGCATAGCCCGCCTCGCCGCTCTCACCGCAGTCCACCGCGCCTTTCACTGGCTGCACCTCCACCAGCCCCAGCTCCGCCAATGGCAACTCGAACTGGTCCGCATTCCCGCCCCACCCTTCGGCGAATCCGCCCGCGCCGCCTGGTTTCTCGATCGCTTCCACGACCTCGGCCTAACCAACATCCACCTCGACGGCGCTGGCAACGCCCTCGCCGAACTCCAACCCGATGCAACCTTCGCTTCACCCCCAATAAATATAAATAAAGTCATCTCGACCGAAGCGACGGACAGTCTCACCGTCCGCCGCGCAGTGGAGAGACCCCCGCATTTAGATCAACCCGCCATTGCCTCACCAGACAGCCAACTCGGCCAAGCCCCTCCCTGCATCCTCCTCTCCGCCCACCTCGACACCGTCTTCCCCGCCGACACCCCCATCGACCCCGTCGAAACCACCGACTCCCCCCGCATCTTCGCCCCCGGCATCTGCGACAACGCCGCCGGCCTCACCGCACTCCTCGCCATCGCCGCCGCCCTTCGCCACGCCAACATCGCCCCCCCCATCCCCATTCTCTTCGCCGCGAACGTAGGCGAAGAAGGCGAGGGCGACCTCCGGGGCATGCGTCATCTCTTCGAACGCGGCCCCTACCGCACCCGCATCGCCACCGCCCTCATCCTCGAAGGTGGAGGCACCTGCGCCGCCGTCACCCGAGCCCTCGGCAGCCTGCGCTTCCGCGTCACCATCACCGGCCCCGGCGGCCACTCCTGGTCCGACGCCGGAACCCCCAACCCCATCCTCCTCCTAAGCCGCGCCCTCGCCCAAATCTCCAACCTGAACCTCCCCACCGACCCTCTCCTCACCCTCAACGTCGGCCACATCTCCGGCGGCACCTCCATCAACTCCATTCCCGAGTCCGCCTCCGCACTCCTCGACCTCCGCTCCACCGACGCAACCCAGCTCATCTCCGCCGCCACCGAAGTCCACCAGATCTTCGACGACATCGTCACCACACATTCCACCACCAACTCACCACTAAAACTCCACATCGAGACCATAGGAAACCGTCCCGCCGCCTCCCTTCCCGACGACGCCCCGATCCTCCACACCCTTCGCGCCGTCGACCGCCACCTAACCCTCCGCACCGAACTCCGCCTCGGCTCCACCGACGCCAACATCCCCCTCTACCGCGGAGTCCCCGCTCTCGCCCTGGGCAGCGGCGGCACCGGCGGCGGTATCCACACCCTGCAGGAGTGGTACGACCCCACCGGCCGCGAAGCTGCCCTCCGCCGAATTCTCCTCACCTTGCTCGACACCCTCCAAACCACCGCCGACCCGACTTCTTAGCTCACCCAGGTATCCGTACGCGAGGACCAACTTGAAGACCCATCTTCGGAACAACCCCACTCGTCGCATCATCTTCCAGACAACGGCACTCGCGCTCCTCCTGACAATCGACATCACCGCGACAATCGCCCAGCGCCCAACCCCACCAACCCGCGACCCTCACACCAGCGGATACGTGGCAGCAACAGAGTTGCCCGACGGCACCATACCCTCGCCCCATGCGGACGGTAACTTCATCCTCGGCCCGACCCACAACCCCGCGCCCGAGACCTCTCCCCGGCCGGCCGTCCCGCAAGGAAACATCTACGAGTTCACCATGAGCTCCACCGACAGCAAGCTCTACCCCGGCATCGCACGCGACCCCGGCACCTTCGGCACTCCCGACCCCAAAGACCCAGCCAAACTTATCGTCACCACCAGCCACCCCGCGCTTCACATTCGAAAAGTAGCGGTCTACCTCCCAAAGCAATATGTACCCGGCACCGCCGCGCCCTTTATCATCGGGGCCGACGGACCGGACATCACCCTCTTCACAGCCCTCGATAACCTCATCGCGCAACACCGCATTCCCGTCATGATTGCGATCTCCATCGGCAACGGCAGCGGCGATGCTCAAGGCAGCGAACGCGGCCTCGAATACGACACCATGTCAGGCCGCTACGCCGAGTTCGTCGAGACCGAAGTGCTCCCTCTAGTCGAAAAGCAATATCACGTCAAACTCACCAAAGATCCCGACGGACGCGCAACCATGGGCGGCAGCTCCGGAGGCTCATGCGCCCTCATTATGGCTTGGTATCACCCCGAGCTCTATCACCGCGTCCTCACCTACTCCGGCACCTACATCAACCAGCAGTGGCCCTACAGCCCAGACACCCCCCACGGCGCATGGGAGTTCCACGAACACCTTATCCCGGCCAGCACAGTCAAACCCATCAGAATCTGGATGGAGGTAGGCGACCGTGATCTCTTCAACCCCAACATCATGCGCGACGACATGCACGACTGGGTTCTGGCCAACGAACTCATGGCCAAAGTGCTAGCGGCCAAGGGATATCAATATCAATTTGTCTTTGCCAAAGACGCCGGTCACGTAGACCATGCCGTAAAACAACAAACCCTGCCCGAAGCTCTCGAGTACCTGTGGCAGGGCTATCCCATCGCAGAATCGAAGAACTGATCCCACTTCACTAGCGCCGATGCCCCCATCCAGCCTCTATCTGTGTGCAAAATTTAAGTAGCATCCGCCGCAAATTAAGCTAATATCTTCGGCAACAAAACTCGCTCTACATTTCTCGCACGTCTAAGATCAACCCCCGCGATCCCGCGAACCGAAGATGTAAGGCACACGGAAGCAACTCCGTGTGATGAGGAGGCCCCCATGAAGCGCATACTTGCCTCGTTGCTGCTTATTCTGCCCATCTCTTTCGCTGGTGCGGAGCAGCTCATTCCAGCCGGATCATCCATGCAATGCATGGTCTCCGACAAAATCTCTTCCAAAACCCTGCACCTTGGCGACGCCGTCCTCTGCCAGCTCAGCCGCACAGAAATGTACGGCCGTTCCGTCTTCCCCTACGGCAGCTACCTCGTCGGCCACTTCGAGGACTACAAAGATCCCGGCCACTTTGTCGGCAAAGGCTGGATGGAACTCAGATTTGATCGCATCGTAGTCGGTAACGACACCGTCATTCCCATCTCGACCCGCGTCATCGCAAACTCTGGCAAGAATCCAGTCGACAGTAACGGAAGAATCCTCGGAACCGGACACGCAACCCGCGACACCGTCGAATGGCTCATCCCCGTCCTCTGGCCCATCGACCTCATCAACCTCCCGCGCCGCGGCCCCTATCCCGTCCTCAAGCCCGAGACCCGTCTCACCGTCAAACTCCTCGACGACGTAGGCATTCCCACCAAGTCCGAGGTCCAACACCAGCCCGAGATGATCTCCCGATTCAACTACGCGGACCCCACCCCCGCCGTCCAGCAGCAGCCCGCACCGGTCGAACGATCCTACCCTCAGCCGGTCCAGCAGTCCTACGCGCCCCCACCGTCCTACCCCCAACAGAACCCCTCGGTGGTCGTAGTCCAGGCCCAGGCGCCCGCCCCAACCTACATCCAACAGCCTGCTCCCGTCGTCGTGCAGCCCCGTCCCGTGATCTATGGCTACCCGCCGGCTCCACCACCTTACGGCTACTACCCAGCCCCCTACGGCTACTACCGCCCCTACTAGTCGCCTTAACCGTCTCCACTCCACCCAAAGCTTCGATCGAGTCGGCTAGCGATCGAAGCTTCCTGGGCGGCACCGGGCATCTTCCCAAAACCCATTCTCCCAGACACTAGCGGCCCGAGTGATCATGCGCGCTCGATTCAGCGCTTGCGAGCGAAACGGTCAGCAGTTCTCCTGGTGGATGATGGGCGAATTCGTCCAGGACGCCCCGCATCTGAATGAGAAGTTCCCCAGCCATCTCCAGCGTGAAGCCGTGACGGATCAGGATGCGCTGAATCACCAGATCTTCGCGGTTGGGCGGCATGGAGTAGGCAGGAACCAGCCAGCCTCGCTCACGCAAACGATCAGCGAAATCGTAGAGGGTGAAGTTTGAAGAGGATGGATCCTTCAACTCCCAGCAGAGTCCGGGGATTCCGCCTTCACCATCGTAAATAATCCTGAAAGGGCCAAATTCAGCGATCTTGTCCGCAAGATAGCGGCCTAATGCAGAGCATTCAGTCTGGATCTCACGATAGCCCTCTTTGCCCAGGCGTAGGAAATTGTAGTACTGGCAGATGATCTCGCCGCCTGGCCGCGAGAAGTTGAGCGCGAAGGTTGGCATGTTGCCGCCGAGGTAGTTTACGTCGAAGATCAGTTCTGAGGGCAGATCGCCCTTCTCGCGCCAGAGCGCCCAGCCCACGCCTAGCGGCGCGAGACCAAATTTGTGACCAGAGGCATTGATGGATTTCACGCGGGGCAGGCGGAAGTCCCAGAGAAGATCGGGCTGGATAAAGGGCGCCAGGAAAGCGCCGCTGGCTCCGTCGACATGGATAGGTACGTCTAGTCCGGTCTCGGCATGCAACTTGTCGAGAGCTACGCTGATCTCGTGGACCGGCTCGTACTGAAGGGTGAACGTAACGCCAAGTGTGACGACAACGCCGATGGTGTTTTCGTCGCAGCGTTTCAGAATTTCCTCGGGAGTAAGCAGGAGACGATCGCCTTCCATGGGAACTTCGCGGATTTCGACGTCGAAGTAGCGGCAGAATTTGTGCCAGCAGACCTGAACAGGCCCCATGACAAGGTTCGGGGCATCGGCTGATTGTCCCTCGGCGCGCCGGCGTTTGCGCCACTTCCACTTGAGGGCAAGTCCACCGAGCATGGCCGCCTCGCTTGAGCCGGTAGTGGAGCAGCCGATGGTGCTCGCGGCTTCCGGAGAGTTCCAGAGATCGGCGAGCATGTGAACGCAGCGCTCTTCGATAGCCGCGGTCTGCGGATATTCATCCTTATCGATCATGTTCTTATCGGCGGACTCGTCCATCAGCTGCTTCACTTCCGGTTCGATCCAGGTCGTGCAGAAGGTAGCAAGATTTTGCTGGGAGTTGCCGTCGAGGATGAGTTGATCGTGGATGGTCTGGTAGACGGTTTGCGGGTTCTGCTTCACTTCGGGGAATACGTAGGTCTGGGTCTCGTGGTCCAGAACATGGGACTCGATCTGACTGGTTGGGGCAGCTTGGAGTTCTTCCGTATTGTGCAGTGCCATAATTTTTCTCCCGTCTTTCTGAAAGTCGAAGTGTCTATGCGCTGGTGAACAAGATAGAGGAGGGAGTGACTGACCGAACGCAAACCAATCCTGCCGTGCGATCTTCGAAGTTTGGCGTAGCGACCCTAATTTATCAGTCGCAAGCCTCGATGTTGTTAGCACCTGTCCGAAGTTCCCTGGCTCTCTCCAGAGCAATCCGATTCGTATGCTAGCCTCGGAAAGAGTGAACGCCATTGCAGCAGTCGTTACCGCCAGCGTCACCACATTTGCGGCGACCAACATCGATGACATCGTGCTCCTCACATTTTTTTTCGCCCGTCGCGTCCCGACGCGGAACATCGTGGCAGGCCAATATCTAGGTTTTCTGGCGATTATCCTTCTGAGCTGTTCAGGGCTTCTCGCGACACTGGTAATTCCTCATCAGTGGACTCGCGCATTAGGTTTGGTCCCTCTGGCATTAGGGCTAAAGCACCTCGTCTTGCTCTTTAGACCGCCCGGAACGAAAGGAACACAAGGGGATCGACAAAGCCTCATTTCGATAGCCCTGGTCACACTGTCTAACGGGGCAGATAACGTAGCGGTTTATATTCCTTTCTTCAGCGTAAATCGCCAATACCTTTGCTGGATCCTGACCTCGTACGCGTTTCTTGTCGCCCTGTGGTGCATGATTGGGAAGTGGCTTGGGAACCACCCAATTATCCTGAACGCGGTGAACCGCGCCGGCACCATCCTGGTCCCCTTCGTATTCATCGCTCTCGGAGTTCACATCCTCCTGTTCTGATCACGGCGGTTGATGCGAGCTGCTCCGCAGACTCAGTGTAGGCACCTAAACAATTGCCCGTAGGGCAGTTTAGTCCCAACAAATGCGGTTCACAGAAAATCCAGAGAACAACAAAAATCTGTCACTTCGACGACCATACTAGGACGGCTCTTATCCTGCTCCGTGGAACCTGCTGTTTCCTTATGGCAATTCATAGTTTCCGGATATCCCGTTTCTGGGGACTCCGGTACGTCGCTTGTCCGACAAGCCGGCCATTTGCCAGCATTTCTCCCCCTATACCGTCGGACTGATACTTGCAGTCTTCCGCTGAAGGTTCCGTTGAGAATTTGGCCTCAGTATTCGATCAAAATAGTATCTTCGCTCCCAATTGAATCTGTCGGCTTGTGTTGGCTGTTGCTGAGATGACTCCTGGCGAGCCGAAGGTGGCAGCAGCGTTTTGATTGGCAATAGTCCCCTGCGTCGGTCCGGATGAGTAGACAACTTCATTGGGCAGCTGAAGGTTGGTGTGATTGAGAATGTTGAAGAACTCCGCGCGGAACTGAAGCTGCGTGCCCTCCTTGATTTGAGTGGACTTCAGCAGGGAAAAGTCCCAGTTGGCAAAGCCGGGACCAGTCAGCGAGTCGCGGCGCACATCGCCCACGAACCCCGCAGCCGGCGCGGAGAAAGCATTGGGGTTGAAATATAGCGCTGCGCGCTGAGCTGTGGTTCCGTGGATGTAGAGTGGGACGCTGAAGTTCGGGTTTATGTCGGGCCGCACGGGATTGCGCGTATCGCCAGAACCAGTTGGGTTGTACCCGAGCTGCGGGGAGAAGGGAAAACCGCTGAGGATGTTTGCGATGGAGGCTATGGACCAGCCGGAGACAACGCGTCGAGTGAGCGTACCTGAGTTGCTAAAAAAGGCTTTTCCATTGCCAAAGGGAAGTTCATAGGTCGCATTGATGGCCGCGGCGTTGCGGATGTCGGTAGCAGCAGGACCGTAGTCCAGTTGCGGGAGCGCCGGGACAGAGACAAATGCAGGCGTGTTTGAGGAGACCGAGGTGTTCCACGCCGAGCCGTCGTCGAGGTTCTTCGCCCAAGTGTAGTTCCCACGGATTTGAAGGCCATGGGCAAAGTTGTGACGCACATCCACGACCAGCGCGTTGTAGTTGCCGGAGCCGCCCGACCACCAGGACGTGGTGTTGGCTACAGCTGGGTTTGCCTTGACTGGAGCTGCCGGTGAGGCAGGCGTCCCAGCGGCTGGATAAAAGATCCGACTGTTGGGAAGCACAACATAGGCAGGCGCGTTCAGGTCCCCATTGAGGATCTGGTGATAGCTGTGTGAGCCTACATAACCGACGGAGATCGATGTGAACGGGGATAACTGTTGCTCGATCTTTAGATCGTAAGCGAGGAGCGCAGGCGTCGAGATTCCCGTGTCGACGGTAGAAGGAGAGACAAGCCCGGCACCGCTGGTCGGTTTGGCAACCGTTGTGCTGCTGTAGGAGTAGACGGTGTTGTAGGGCGCAGCCTGATCGAGACGATAGTCCAAAGCGTCGAGCAGAGAGTGATGAAAACCCACACCGCCTGTAATACTGGTTCGGCCGTCGCCGAAGATGTTCCATGCGAATCCGACGCGCGGCTCCGGCAGGAAGAGCGCCCGGTTATTGGTCAGTGCATTGGAAAGGCCGCTGGTGGGATTGGTGCTGATCACATTGTTCACAAATGTGTAGATGCTAGCTCGGGACTGCGACTCGCTCCAGCCGGTCGAAGACTCGCTACGAAAGCCGATGCGGGCTTCAAAGCGTGGCGAAATGCGCCATGTGTCCTCCAGGAAGCCATTGACGAAAAGCGTTCGCCAACCGAGTTCCGTCGTTTCGGGCGCATAGGTAAAGGTTTTGACCGAGCCCGCAAGGAATGTGCTGAGCGAGGCGAAGGAGGCTTGTCCGTATTGGTCCTGCGCGAGGTTGTCGTTGGACTGCAGGCGCTGCAGCCAGACGCCGCCCTGAATAGTGTGTTTGCCGATCGTGTAATACACGTGGTCATCGACGGTGAAGAGGTTGCGGGTGATCGCGTTGTTGGAGCCGACGTTCGCTCCTGCACCCGTGATAGAGGAAGCCCCGTTAGAGGCCGTGGAGCCGGCGATGACAACGGCATAGGTAGGCACTCCCGGACGCACACTCGGAGTGAGCGCCTGCACTTCGGCGGGAACATATCCGTAGAAATAGAAGGTCGAGCGCGAGAAGCCGACCCGGGCGACGTTCACTCCGCGTGAGAAAACATGTTGTTCCTGTGCGCTGAACACTTGCTCGCGCAAACTCTCGTCCACATAAGAGTATGGATTGGAATTGGGCGAATTGGCATAGGAATCGTCGACCGTGTAGATGGCAGAGAGGTTGTCCTTCTGGCTCAGGGTATAGTCCAGGCGAGTGGTGCCGAAGTCCTCACGTATATGTTGCGGTGCCGTACCGGTGTAAGTAGCGATGCCGCTGGCGACCCCGTTCGTCGTGATCTCCGGGCCATTCGCAACGGGCCACAGGTTCAGCAGCGGTTTGACGCTGGCAACAGCCTTGGCACGAGAGGCTGAATCCGGTACCAGCGCGACAATGGATTCACCAAGGTTCTGCCGGTAGCCTTCGTAGTTTGCGAAGAGAAAAAGCTTGTCTTTTCGAATCGGACCGCCAAGCGCGGCACCGAAGTTATTACGCTGGAATTCTGGAATGTGGTTTCCATCGAAATAATTTCGGGCGTCGAAGAAGCTGTTGCGCGCGAACTCGAAGATCGAACCGTGGAGTCGGTTCGTCCCGCCGCTGGTGACGATCGAGATTTGTGCGCCATCGCGCTTGCCGTACTCGGCGGAGTAGGTGTCGCTGACGACGTTGAACTCGCGTATTCCGTCGATGCCAAGGAGTTGTCCCGACGTACCGCCGGGGGTGGTGTTGATGAGCGAAGCTCCGGTGTATTCGATGCCGTTGAGGAGAAAGAGATTGTCCTGGGGACGCCTGCCGGAGACGGAGAACATACTGCCGACCGACGAATTCGACGTGCCCACGCCACCGGAGCGCTGGTTCGTGTAGTTCACGGTACCTGGATTGAGCGTGAGGAGTTGATCGTAGCTGCGGCCGTTAAGCGGAAGCTCTTTCACTTGACGCGAGTCGACCAGGCCGGAGGTCTGTTGCGTCGAGATGTTGACCGCCCGTGGTGTGTCTTCCACATCCACAGTTTGTGTCACAGTTCCAACTGAGAACGCTACATCAACCTCGTTCACCTGGCCTACCGTGAGCGCAACGCCTGAGCGCTGCTGAGGGCCGAAGCCTTTCGCCTTGATGAGCAAATTGTAGAGACCCGCGGGCAGTGAAGGTGCGATGTAGCGGCCGTCCGTGCCGGTCGTTAGTGCGCGCTCCGCACCATTGTCAGTGTTGTGGATGACGACCTGAGCGCCGTTAACGTTTGCGCCGGAGGGGTCGGTGACGATACCGCCGATAGAGCCACCGACGACCTGGGCGTTGATCGCGATTGGGGTTAGCGCAAGAACTGAAGATAGAATTGCATTAGACAGTCGAGACAAGGTGATCCTCCGGAGAAGCAAAGCGGAATGCTCGATGCTGGAGCGTCGAGATATTTGGTTGCTAGGGAAGAGTGCAGTGCGACAAATAGACGTCAACAACAGCGCATGGCTGTTGAGGTCATAGTGCCGAGGCTTCGCGGATTGTGTTCGATGGGCATGTTTTCGTCTGAGTTCAAAGGTCAAAAAACCCACGCAAGCAATGCGCCTTTGCGTGGTCTTGGGACTATCCAGTTATTGCTTCGCTCTATCTTTCGATCAGGGTAGAAGGGTCACAGGAGAGCTCTCACGACGCACAGGTCATGTCGCAACAGATGCGACGGAGACAACAGGCGATATGAGCGGAGAGCTTCATCACTGACCTGAAGGTAGCGGTAGGGGAAATTCGTGTCAAGTAGTGTTGGGGCGCTTTGCCTTGACAAATGACCCGCAGTCGTCCACGCTAAGACAATGAACGCTCACGCGATCCTGACTGCCTGTTGTATGCGCCGCAATGCTTGTTGCGGTATGGCGTGTCTCCGTGGGTGTGAGTGTTGTCGATAGACTTTTAACCATCGCACAACTCTTCGACGCAAACGCCCACGCACCGTTCCGGTTATGTGGGTTTTCTCTTTCAGTTCAAACAACCTTTCAAAGGCATTTTCCTGGCATGCTTGCCCCTATCCATCCCGCATATCCCGCGACACCAGCTCAACGGGTTGAAACTCTTACCCCCGCGATTGGCTTGAGTCATCTTAAGTTGCTCGAGGCCGAGAGCATTCACATCTTCCGCGAGGTTGCCGCCGAGTTTCAGAAGCCAGTGATGCTGTATTCCATCGGTAAAGATTCTGCCGTCATGCTGCGATTGGCGCAGAAAGCGTTCTTTCCAGGGCCAATCCCGTTCCCTCTTCTCCATGTGGACACCGGCTATAAGTTCCGCGAAATGATTGCGTTTCGCGATTCGATCGCACGCGAGCTTAGCCTCGACCTGCGTGTCTGGCGCAACGAGCAGGCGTTAGCTGACGGAGCCAACCCCGTCGCACTGGGCACGCAACGCTGTTGCGGATTGCTTAAAACGACAGCTTTGCTTGATGGCCTGCGTCACTATGGTTTTGATGCAGCCTTCGGCGGGGCTCGCCGCGACGAAGAAAAGTCACGCGCCAAGGAGCGGATATTTTCATTCCGAGATCGCGCCGGGCAGTGGGATCCCAAGAACCAACGTCCAGAGGTGTGGAACCTCTACAACGCTCGGATCTCACCGGGTGAGAGCATCCGGGTCTTTCCGCTGTCAAACTGGACGGAGCTCGACATCTGGCATTACATCCTGCTGGAAGAGATACCAATTGTGCCACTGTATTTCGCTAAGGAGCGGCGCATGATCGTGCGCGGCAACAGCCTGATTCCAGTGGAGCAGAGCTTCTTGAATAGCCTGCCTGGCGAAGAACAATGGGTGCGGTCACGGCTGCGGTCACTTGGCTGCAGCCCGTGTACGGGAGCCATTCGCTCCGACGCCGATACCATTCCAAAGATCATCGCCGAGCTGGTGTCGTTCCGATCGTCAGAACGTGCAAATCGCGTCATAGACCATGATACGGATGGATCGATGGAGATCAAGAAACGCGAGGGCTATTTCTAGATGACGACGCAGGAGGCTATCCCGCAGATCGAGGACAATGGCTTTGCCATCGACGAGTTCCTGGCGGCGGAGGCAGCGAAGGATCTGTTGCGTTTCAGCACTGCAGGGAGTGTGGACGACGGAAAGTCCACGCTGATCGGGCGGCTTTTGTATGACTCGCGCAACGTGTATGAAGACCAAGTACGCGCAGTCACCGGCAAGCAGGTGAGCCTGAGACCGACGATCGACTTTGCGTTGCTCACCGACGGACTCCGCGCAGAACGCGAACAAGGCATCACCATCGATGTGGCATACCGGTACTTCTCAACGCAGCGACGCAAATTCATCATCGCGGACACTCCTGGCCACGAGCAGTACACGCGCAACATGGCGACCGGCGCCTCTACCGCAGACCTCGCCATTATCCTGATCGACGCGCGCAAGGGCATCCTCACACAGTCGCGACGACATGCGTACATTGCTTCGCTGCTCGGCACGCGGCACTTAGTCGCGGCCATCAACAAGATGGACCTTGTTGGGTTCTCAGAAGATGTCTACCGTAAGATCACAGCCGAGTTGCAGACGCTGGTCGAACAAGTCGGTAGCCACGCTCTCCTAACCATTCCAGTCAGCGCACTTGAAGGCGACAACGTCGTCGACCGCTCCACGCGGATGTCCTGGTATGAAGGGCCCACGCTGCTGGAGCATCTCGAGTCCGTACCCGTAGGGACCGATATTGCGACACAGCCCTTCCGTATGCCCGTCCAACGCGTCATCCGCCCCGACCAAAATTACCGTGGCTTCGCCGGGCAGATCTCCGCAGGCACCATTCGCAAGGGCGACCTTATCACCGTGCTGCCCTCAGGCCGCAGTAGCCGCGTTGCCTCCATCACCACCTTCGATGGCGATCTCGAAGAAGCCCGTGCCCCGCTCTCTATCGCGTTAACCCTCGAAGACGAGCTCGACATCAGCCGTGGCGATCTTCTGTCGGAGCCTCAGCGCGCTCCGCAACAAGCGACCTCACTGAAAGCTTTGCTCGTGTGGTTCGACAACCAGCGACTGGAGACACATCGACCGTACCTGTTGAAGCACGGCGCGTCGATGCGCAGTGCTCGCATCACGCGGGTTGTGCAGCGCACCAATGTCCACACACTGGCTGAGGAGGCTGTAAGCACACTTGGCATGAATGACATCGGCGTCGTTGAGATCGAGTTGACGCTGCCGATCTTCTCCGATGCCTATGCTGAAAACCGCGCCTCGGGCAGCTTCATCCTGATCCATCCGCAGACCAACGCCACGTTGGCCGCGGGGATGATCCGAAGCAGCCTTTCAAGCGGGTCATCCAGGCCGCAGCCGCGCGGGGTGTTGCTCCTCGATACGCGCGGTACAGTGATTTCGCGCGATGTGGAAGAGCGGCTGATAGCAGCAGGCACGCAGGTGGTAAGAACGCAGATCGACGATGCGGCGATTCTCCACAGCTTGTTATCGCTGGGGCTGATTGTCCTGCTTGAAAGGGCTTTGCCGGTGGATGTGCTGGAGAGTCTTGCATCTGCAGGTATCCACCCCATCGAGGCCGAGACCTACCAACCTGCAAAGGGAGAGCTTCATGGCCAATGAGTTGCCGTATGCATCGACAGAAGACAGGATCGCTACCGCACAAACGCTGATCGCAGAGGAGATCTCGAAGCATCGCCGCGACCTCGTCCTCACGAATAGCTTTCAAGCTGAGGACATGGTTGTACTGCATATGGCGCGGCAGCTTTTGCCGGATCTGCCCGTCGTCTTTCTCGAAACTGGTTATCACTTCGTCGAGGTCTATGAATATCGCGACCGTATGGCGCGTGAATGGAAGCTAAACCTAATCAACGTGCTACCGGAGATCACCGTGGCAGAGCAGGAGTCGCAATTCGGCATCCTCAACCAAACGGACGCCAGCCGCTGTTGCGGCATCCGCAAGGTTAAGCCACTCTTCGGCGCACTGGAAGGCTATTCGCTGTGGTTTACTGGCCTGCGTCGTGAACAGGCAAAAAGCCGCGCGTCGCTTTGTGAGGTAGATCACTTCGCGCTCCCCAGTGGCAAGACCATTCGTAAGATCAGTCCGTTGGCCGAGTGGACCGCAAAGGATGTCTGGGCCTACGCAGGCCGCCATGAAATTCCACTGATTGATCTCTATGACAAGGGCTATACGAGCATCGGTTGCGAACCCTGCACCAGCCTGCCCACCGACCCCAACGATCCCCGTTCCGGACGGTGGGGCGGCCAGAAGCAGGAGTGCGGCATCCATCTTCAGCCGTAGCTGTATCGAAAGGCAGGCTTCATGGACTTCGTCATCGGATTTCTCATCGCTGTGGTCATCGCGCTGACGGGCGTGGGAGCGGGTGTCATTACCGCTCCACTGCTCATCCTCTTTCTACATGTGCCTGTCGAAATAGCAGTCAGTACAGCGCTGGCGTACTCGGCCATCGTGAAGCTGATTGTCGTCCCGGTCCAAGTGCTACGCCGCCAGATTGATTACCGTGTACTCGGATTTATGTTGATCGGCGGACTGCCGGGCGTCATTATCGGCTCCATCGCGTTTAAGCACGTTGCGACTCACGGCCCTCGCTCTGCCCTTTATTTCGTGCTGGGCGCCATCATTCTCTTCACATCTGGATGGCATATTTTTCGCCACTTCAAGTCCGCCGGAATCGCGCGTCCGGGCAAAGACCGTTCCCGGCTAATTGGAGCTACCATGTTGCCCATCGGTGCAGAGGTCGGGTTCTCTTCTTCCGGCGCGGGCGCGCTAGGCACCGTGGCTCTGCTCGGCATGACCGACCTCAGCGCGACGCGGGTCGTTGGGACCGACCTCGCCTTCGGCCTCGCAATTGCCCTGGTCGGAACCGGTGTTCATATGATTGGCGGTCACTATGCGGGGCCGCTCCTGCTGCGTCTTGCGATCGGCGGAATTGCAGGAGGCATCGTCGGTACTAGTGCTGCCCCGAAGATTCCCAATCGCAATCTTCGGCTCGCCCTTTCTCTTTGGCTCACTGTGATCGGTATCCAGTTCTGCTACCAAGCAACGAACAAATGAGTCTACGGCGCTCAGTTCATTGAAGATGCCTGCGTTGCAATCAAAACCAGAACGGCAGCCAAGATCAGAAGATTGGGTTCCAGCCACATTTGCTTTTCGCCCATCCAACCGAGGTTTTCACCGAACCCTTGCCTAGCATATTTGTGAGATCTTTGGAGATGATCTCTGTCACCTTCGCGGCCTGAGCCCTCAGTCAGCCAAAAACCAGCCACGCCACGCAAATGACTAATTTTGCGCTCTTCAAGTTTGATTTCCTAAGCCTTTCTTCTGTTCTGTGGGTTAGGAAAGAGAAGCCGAGCTTTGCGAGCCTTGCCTGAAGAACGAATTCATTGAGGCGGAACTGCTCGGGCCCTGCCACTTCAATGATTCCATTCACTGGAGCGCCCATCGCGATTTGTCCGACCGCTGCGGCAACATCTTCCGCCGCCATAGGCTGGATGAGGACGGATGCCAATCGAACGATCGTGCCGTGCGCGAAGCATCCGCGATATTTTCGAAATAATCAAAGACCTGGGTCGCGTGGACGATCGAAAGCGGAAACGAGGGTTCTTTGATCAGCTCTTCCTGGAAGAGCTTGGTACGGGAATATTCCCCGAATAGTTTTCTCCGCATCCGATGCCCTTTGTTGGACCAAAGCGACGTGATGCCGAACTCCTGCCGCTCGTTCGTTGTGAAGCAGGGTGGAACTGGCAGTAGGAAGAAATTCAGGGCTGCTGTTTCCTCGAACGAGGGAGAGTTCGATACATCAACAACCACGTTGGCGCCTCTCTGTGTGTTGGGAGCGTCAGTGATGATCGCAAATATCTTCCCACTGGCCCGTCTTCGGGTTCTTCCGCGGCCCCCACAGTCCAGCCATCCCAAGGACATGACGGCCTTTCACTGAGAGTCGATACTTCGGCTTCGGGCCTGTTGTAGTTTTCTTCCACTCCAACATCGAACTTACCGGGATGATGCAACTTGGGTCAAACGCTCTTTCCAGAACTGGCGAACTGCCGATTCTCTTCCCTATAGATGGGAAGTACATTCGATCGAACCACGTCAGTACTAGGGACAATTGACCTCACGACCACGGAAATCAACCAGCCACATACAGAGCGACGTATCATTCTGCGGTGTGAGTGTCTGCTCATACTGGCGGATTTCGGCCACGATCACTAGACGATTTGTTGCCCTCAGCCGCGTCGCTGTTGTAAACGGAGTTTTCGGAAACAAAAAGATCGAAGTTGCTGAAAACCGGACTTTGTATGAACTGCGGAACAACTTCCGGTTTGCTCGTCCTTGACGATGCGTAATGAGTTCCTAGTTTCCGCGAAGGCGAACCACATTCTTGAGACAATCGAGGGGTGCCCTGTTGACATTCAACTGGAAATGAGCACAAACTATCTGTTGAGAACCAACAGGGGAGTAGATGGGCGAGCGCAAATCTGATGTTCTACAAGGCACGCTAGATCTGATGGTGCTGAAGACACTGGAGTCCATGGGCCCATTGCATGGCTATGGCATAGCGCGTCGGATAGAGCAGGTAAGCGATGACACTCTCGATTTGAATCAGGGGACCATCTATCCAGCACTTCTTCGTCTGCAGCAGAAGCGCTGGATTACGGCCGAATGGGGAACCTCAGAGAACAACCGTCGTGCCAAGTATTACTCCCTAAGCCGATCAGGCAAGAAGCAGATCGAAAGAGAGATTGAAAGTTGGGAACGGATCGCTGCTACGATGGCCCGCTTCCTTACGACGCCTCGTTAGGAGTCCTCTCTATGGACTGGCTGCAAACTTTGTGGAGCCGCTGCGTTGCTTTCTTCGGCGAGAGGAAGCTCGACGATGAGGTTGACGAAGAATTGCTTGCGCACCTCGAATTTGTATGTCGCCACAAGATGCGAGGCGGGCCGTACTCTTCATTTGGCGGTGTAGCCCAGACTAAGGAAAGCTATCGCCGGCAACGAGGACTCCCGTTCGTCGATGCGCTGATTCAGGATATGCGCTTTGGAGCTCGTCAGATCAGGCACTCTCCCGGCTTCGCTCTGATTACCATCCTTACCTTCTCCTTGGGTATTGGATCAAATACAGCAGTCTTCACCTTGACGCATGCCCTGTTGCTGAAGACGCTGCCTGTCCCAGACCCCGGAGAGTTGGTGCGGCTGACCGTCAGTATGAGAGCCGAAAGGAACGGCCGGAATGCGCCTCTCAACCTCCCGATCATCGAATTCATCGAGAGCCATTCGCGCTCCTTTCATGGCATTTTCGCCTGGTGCGTCTACGACTTTCCCTTCAGAGATGGAGGCATCAACTGCGACTTACACGGCGCAATCGTAAGCGGCAATGCTTTTGAGTCTCTGGGCGTAAAACCGGCGCTGGGCCGCCTGCTTACTCCCGCCGAGACCAGCCGGGTGGCGGACCCGACGGGCTTGGCCGCGGTAATCAGCCATCGCATCTGGGTCGAACGCTATCAGGCCAGTCCTTCCGTGGTTGGAAGGCACATCACCGTGACCGACCACAGTGCCACCATCGTCGGCGTAACCCCGCCTGGATTCGAGGGAGTCATCGTCGCCGAGCATCCCGACATCTATCTGCCGCTTGAATTCCAGACCATTCTCTATGGCAAGGACACTAAGCGCGACGGCGGCCGCCTGTGACTCGATACCTTCGCCCGTCTCAACCCCGGCGTCACCCGCGCACAGGCCGAAGCAGAGATCAGCGCTCTCTTTCCTGCCATCCTAAATGCAACTCTACCGCCAGTCATGCGGCATATCCCTCAGATGGAGAGAGCCTGTCTCGAAGTCAGGCCCGCGAGTACTGGCTGGAGCAGGCTTCGTTCCCATTACACGGAACCGCTTTTACTCCTGCAACTGATGGTCGCCGCCGTTCTGCTCATCTGCTGTGCCAATCTCTCCGGCCTCTTTCTCGCCCGCGCCTCCGCCCGCCGGCAGGAGTTCGCGATTCGGGGAGCCTTGGGAGCAAGCCGGCCGCGCCTCATGCGGCAGCTTTTCGTTGAGCGCCTCATGCTGGCCCTTCCCGGCGCTCTCCTCGGCATCTGGCTCGCCACTCTCAGTGGCCCCTGGATCTTGCATATGCTCGGCAACGCCGAAGCGGAACAGGCTATTTCCGTGCGGCCCAACCTGACCGTGCTCTCTGTCACCATCGCCTGTGCCGTTTTCTGCGCCTTCCTCTTCGGCATGGTTCCCGCCTGGACCGCAAGTCGCACCAGCATGGACGCGGACCTCCGCAACTCCCATCCGCGGATGCATCTCGGTGCGGCCGGGCTGGGAAGTTTTTTCGTCCCGTTTCAGTTGGCCCTCTCGCTCACCCTGGTTGTGGTCGCTGCGTTATTCGGCGCCACAATGACTCATCTGCTTACCGAGGACTCAGGCTATAAAACCGACAACGTATTCATCGCGCTGACCGACTTCCTTCGCATCCCCGAAAAAGGTGACGCCTTCGTCGCCTCTACCACCGCATGGCCACGCGCATGGAGGAGCTTCCGGGCATCGAGCAGGCCAGTGTCGCTGCAATCTCACCCCTCATGGGAGATCGCTGGATGGACGAATTCGTGGCTGCAGAGAAGGCCGGGCAAGCCCAGCCCACTGAAGTGAGGGCGAACGTAATAGCCTCCCACTACTTTTCTGCGATAGGCATACCCATCTTCGCCGGGCGTGACCTGGAAAATAAAGACTCCGATCGAAACTCCTGTGTCATAAGCCAGGCCGCAGCTCGGCTCTACTTCCCAAACTCCTCGGCCCTTGGCAAAACCCTGCGTAACATCGTTCGTTACCCGAAAGCTCCCAGCTATCCCTTCCACGACTTCCAGATCGTCGGCATCGTCCAGGACACAAAGTACACCTTGCGCGAATCGCCCCCACCCATCGTCTATCTTCCAATTACTATCGGCAATGCAGGCATGACCAACGCCGGAGCCAATCTCTTCTTCATCATTCGTGCGCGCAACGCCGCCGCGGCGAGGTCGGCTTACCTCGCTACGTTGCACGAGATGGCCCCGTCCAGTCCAGAGATCACCCCATTTCGAATTCAAGCAGACCTTTCTCGATTCAGTCTCGCGCGAGCGGCTGTTGTCCGCGATGTCAGGCTTCTTCGCATTCCTCGGTCTGTTGTTAAGCGGCATTGGCGTCTATGGTCTCGCAATATGGAACGTGACCCGGAGAACGACGGAGATTGGTCTCCGAATGGCACTCGGCGCGACCCGCATGGAAGTCTTTCACCTCGTCATGCGCCAGGTGATGCGCCTGCTGGCCGTAGGTCTTCTCGCCGGCGGACTAGGCGCACTCTTCGCTGCTCGAGTGGTTCGTAATTTCCTCTCTGAGATCAGCCCGGCAATCCCGTCATCTTCCTGTCCTCGGCGATTCTGCTCGCCTCGATCGCCGTGCTGGCCGCTCTGTTGCCCGCACGGCGTGCCGTGTCCATCGATCCCATGCAGGGCACTTAACACGGAGTAGCCGCCCTTCTTCAAAGGAGCGCAGCGATATCGATCGTCTGGCCGTTTGGCTCCATGCTCAAATGAGCACGCCTCTGCTTGATTTCCTTCTCTACATCGTGGGCAGCTCGTTGATCATGCGCCTCTCGAAGAAAGTGCGCGTAGTGTATGAGCACAGTTAGGTGAGTGGGATGCCATCCCAACGTCTTGCCCAGAATCTCTAATCCACGCTTCATAAGGCTATTTGCCGCTACCGCGTCGCCATTCTTCCAGTACGCATAGCCCAGCAGAAATGAGTTGAGTCCGGTTGGCAGCTGTTCGGCACCGTAAGATTCGTTCGATAGCTAGTCCGGACCGCAGATACGAGATGGCTTCAGAGTATCGATGCAACTGGCACAGAGAGCCGGACAGAACCAGCAGAGCGCCGATCTTGTCTTCAGGAGTAGTGTTCCTCTCCTTCGAAAACGCGTCGAAAGCCCGGGCCGCTAACAATCGCGATCTCTCCGCCTCATGTTCTCGAAGATAAAGCGTAGCGAGGTGATACCAACTCTTCGGCAACTCCGACTCCAACCCGACCGCTTCCCGTATATTAGGTCCCCTTTAGATTCCCGGTCTCCATGTAGAGCGTTCCAAGCGATCAATGCCATCAGCGAGGTCCGGTCTGGAGATCGGCACTACAGTGAGCAGTCTCATTGCGTGCTCATAGGCCATCTTGGATTGACCAAACCTGCCTGCGTCCTGGTACAGGATGCCGAGGCGTAACCATATCCGCCCTGCCTCGACTGCCGGCATCTGCGGGGGTTTCACGCTGCCGGAAGCTGCTTCATACGCTGACGTCTCTCTTTGCAGATCTTCCCGTGTCAGGATCTGCGCATCGAGTCGCAAGCCGCTCGCACAGCATGCCGCGAGGCAAACAAGAAAGAGATACGATCTCTTCGACCGCGAGACGAATCCACTGGACAGCATAGAAAAGGCTTTCATGAATAAGGTCCTCCTAAATGACCGCATCCATCAACAGTACTCAGATGGCCATGTTGGATGTCCACAGAAGTACAAAGGTGTCTGTTGAATGTCTACATGAGAAGAGGCTCTTGAAGTGTCCATTTGTGAAAATTGCCTGTCCAGAAGCGGACAGGGTATCTGGTCTACGGCAAAATACAAATCTACGTCAGCCGCATCTTTCAACCTGGTGCGCCAAGCAACTACACAGGCCCGCCTCACGACAACACGCAATGTCATTCATTGAGGCATCGAACAAGGCGATTTCAGAGGTTCAGGTGCCTATCAGCAAGTCGGAAATGATACAGCCGGCTGGCGATCCGAACGAGGCGCCCTGGTACATGGAAAACGGAGTTTTCGGCAACTTCGCTTGACGACCAGGGTCGCTGGTCTTCCGACGATAGCGACAGCCCTCCGGTCGCACTTAGGCGAACTTGGCGCGAATATGGACACGCGGCCCGCCCCGGCGAAACTTTTCGGCAAGTTGCCAACGACCCGACCTTTCAGGAGGTAGACTGGCATCGCATATGGAAGGATGAATTCGGAACGCCGACGACGAAGGTAGAGAAGAGAAAAAGCAAATGACTGCAATTGAACCATTCCTGAACAGATTGATAGATTACGCGGGACTTTTTCCTCCCGCAGGCCTCGATATGCTAACGTCGATTCGGAACTATGCCAATTACCGCTCTGGTAAAAATGCATGGGCTCTGGGACGCTTGATCGTCCCGGTTGCGAGGCTGCCAGAATTCACCGCGGCAATGATGGAAGTTGGCAGCGACGAGGAGCTGACACCATGGCTCCTGGGCGCACTCAGCACGGGCAATGCGCAGCAAGATGCTCGCCTGATATATGCGCTCGATCAGAGGGTCGCAGTTGTTGACGTCCTCGAGTCCAAGGCTGCAGATCTGGTTGAAGTGCATAAGCTGCTCTCAGACGCAACCCCAAATACAACTCTCTACGTTGAATTTCCGCTGAAGAATTGTAGGCAAATTATTCCTGCACTGAAGGAAGGGAACGCGCGCGCAAAGATTCGCACTGGAGGAGTTACTGCCGATGCCATCCCCTCCGCCGAGCAGGTCGCGGAGTTTCTCGTCGCCTGCGCCGAAGCAAAGGTCCCCTTCAAGGCAACGGCTGGACTGCATCATCCTTTGCGTTCCGTTCAACAGCTTACGTATGAACCGGGGAGCGCATTCGCTCTGATGAACGGTTTCATCAATGTCTTCGTCGCGGCGGTCATCGCCTATTACGGAGCAACAGAAGAGGAGGTTTTGGCAGTGTTGAAGGAACACGATCCTACCGCCTTTCGCTGGAGCAGTCACGCTCTTGCATGGCGCGATCAGGAACTATCCACGAAACAAATCAGAGAAGCGCGAGAGAACTTCGCTATTGGCTTCGGCTCCTGTTCGTTCACTGAACCTATCGCCGACCTTTCGGATTTCGGATGGCTCTCATGAAACAAAATGAGATGAGTTTAGTCAGTTAACAACCGCTTTATCTGCTTGGCCATGGGAGCGCAAGTTCTCCTGCGTCCGACCACTCTTTGCGAAAGAAATCCAGCGACGTCCCTGTAGACGACACACACCTATTGCCAATCCGGCCTTGCGTTGCGGGGCCGCGATCCAGTTCAGGAAAGGATCACCACCATTCCTACCGTGCTCATTCCCATCGCGCTCTCCTTCGACGTGAAGAACTTGGCAGGAAGCCTTTCGTCATGGACGCAGCCTCTGACGTAGCGCCTGTCCTCCGCTCCCCCATCTTCTCCAAGTTCGCTTTCGCAGCCGGTAACACCACTCAGTATGCCGACGCAATGTTGCGCTCCACCTTCCCCAAAGC
>NZ_JACHEB010000005.1 GCF_014201335.1 Tunturiibacter gelidiferens | reverse complement strand
GAGATCGATTCGCCGCCGCGATGCATCATCATCTCGACGGCCTGCTCCACTGCACCGTGATACGGCTTGCGGTTGAGCCGCTCAATGGCTGGGTTCTCTGCGCTGCTCTCGGCAAGCAACTTGTTCGCATAGGTGATCGCCTGTGCGCGGTCCAACGTCCATGAGAAGAGACCGACGCCGTTCAACATCTGCTCGATGGTGAAAGGTACTCCACGATTCTGCGCAGTGCGGAGCGCCTTTTCAACCAATGCGTGCCATGGCTTGCGGTCGTCACTTGGCATTCTTCGCTCCTGTTTGGGCATCGTTAGCAATTGTTGAGGTAAGCGCAAACGAATCGCCCGTCGCGCCAATTGTGATCGCTGATAAACCACTCGAAAGTTAGCCGGTGTCGCTTGCATAACTCCGACGACACCGCCTTGCGGACCGCTTCCATGAATCCCTGAGTCGTCATGCCGTCGCCGATGAGCGTTTGCAACTTGGCAACGCGTCGATCCGTCACCTGCGCCCGTTTGAATCGCGGGCAGGCTGCATTCCAGAACTCCAGATAGGCGCTCAGCTCCCAGTGGTTTTCGTCTTGGAAGCTGGATGCGCTCTGACTTAAAGCCTCATGAAAAGTCAGTGAGTCGTCGGCGCTAGCCGACTGAGCCGTAGGCGATACGTTGTTAAGTACTATCGCCTTCGGCTCACTCGCCGCAGGCGGCGAGAGCACCCTCTCTTTATTAGGTGAGCTTGAGGGTGAGGGTGAGGGTGACAGTGAGCCTGAATTTGAGCCTGATGTCTTTGTATTTAAATCACCCTCAAGCTCAGCCTCATCCTCAAGCTCACCCTCACCCTCACCCTCAAGCTCACTCTCAACCTCATGCGGATTGACCGCGACTATGGCGGTTACCTTTGAGTAAGCCTCTGCGGCCGTAACTTCGACGCGGAAGATTTGACCCCGCATAAAAACATCAGGACGCAGTTCTTCATCGTCACGCGGAGGTGCGCCATTGGCTGCTGTCCACCATTTTTGATAGTTGGAGTTTGGCGCTATGGAAGGATCAGCAGGGTCGCTCCCCATATTCACGAAAAGAGTGACCTCTTGCCCGTCAGGGAGTTTGAAAACTACTTTGACGATCCAACGCTTGTATCGCCCACTCCACTCTGGAGCGATCACCGCTTTGACGGTGGCATCGTAAACACCCGGCTCCACGCGCGCGTACTTCGGAGTCTTCCACCGAAATTCGGCGCTGGGTGTTTTTGTTGTGCTTGGCGGTTTCGGTGATACTTTGTTGGTATCCATGTGAGGTTCCGGGGCCGTAGCGGATTCGACCGCCCGGCCCTTTTTTATTTACTTCGCGTGGTACGCAGCGGTGGACGTGGCGCCTTTGGAATATCTGGCTCCGTCGTGGCACGATCTTCGATCCAGCTATCGACCTCATGCTCCAACCAGCCAACGGCGCGAGCACCTAGACGATGTGGGGCCGGAAACTGACCCGCTGCGACCATCGTGTAGATCGATGACTTTGAATATGGGACTTTCTTTTGTACCGCGGGAAGGCGTAAGAAGCTCAAATTCGATTGTTCTGCGATCATCGGTTACACCCCGTCTTCGTGCGTCATTGGGCTACTCTAGACCAGCCCATTTTTCGCTCGAGTAAGGGTGTACGTTTTTCAGCAAAAACGCTGTTCCATATCTTCTAATAATTCTCGTTCTGTCTAAAATTGCCCGTTTCTTCTAAGTGAATTGACCCGAAACTGGTGCAAAAATAATGGGCTTGACAGGCACACCGCCAACACAGCCTCTGCGCTTGAGTCCACTGGAGCGGAGGAATCTATAGACCTCATTTTTAATATGTGTCTGTCTACGTTACAGATTATTCGAGGCGTCACGTCTTGATGCGCAGAGAAGGCACCTGCGTTTGAAAAGGGGTACCTTTTGGGGGTACTCTGTCGAATGAAAAACCTTATCTTGCTAATAGCAGTAGAGTTAGGTGGTTAGTAGTAATCCCTCCTCTTCCGCCATCTCCTTCGTAAGGTTTCGGAGTAGCGATTTGCTACGGCAGAAACTAGCGAGAATCCCCATAATTCGCCGCGGCTGGCAAGGTTGTCCATCTTCTGGCGAAGATCGTCGATAGGCTGACCGAGGACGAGGTGGCCGCGAAGGCGGATGGATTCGACGTCTCCGTGCTTAAGTGTGTCGATCTCGAATCGGGTCAAGGATTCTATCTCCTGAAACTGCGTGCTGCCCGCCGATGCGCCGGATATAAATTCTGCGGATATTTGTAACGAAGGAAAGCTCCACAGGAAGGCCGAGGCAGGATACCATTCTAGCCATCAATCGAATCGAAGGCGGATGGAGTTTCCTGGAGTGAGTGATACGGTAGTGTCATTGCGTCTTATTCGTCTCTCTGGCTTGCTGCTGAAGCATCTGGAGAGTGTTTCGCGGGCACGCGTGCTCGCAGCCGAGGTCGAAGCGCTGTTTCCGGGGTCTGCAGTGGTGGTTTACACCGTGGACGAGGCGGCGAGGACGTGGCAGGCCAAGGCCGCTGTAGGTGGGATTACGGCGAGCCGGGGCGCAATTGCGTACGAGGAGGCCGGCAGCTTGAGTGCGGTCGCCGAAGAGCGTGCAGTATTGCAGTTTGCAGCGACAGATCTGGCGCGAGAGGAGTTCGCACATTTCGATGTGCGCCAAAGCTTCAGTGCGTTGAGCTATGTTCCGATTCTGTTGAACGATCGCCTGCTGGGCTGCGTCGAGATTGTCAGCTTTGGTGAGGCCGCGACCGAGGAGGCCCTTGACGAGGCGTCCGAGATGGCGGACTTCGCGGCCATTGCTCTGGACGCGGCACAGCGGTATGAGGCAGAACGCGGTGCGGGGCTCGGTTCGGTACTGCGGTTGACGCAGCTGTACGACATTGAGCGGATCTTCAACGCGACGCTGGAGATGCGTGAGCTCCTTCCGATTATCTGCTCGAAGGTACAGGACCTGCTCGGGGCGAATGCCGTGAATCTGTGGATGGTGGATCAAAACGATCTGGTCTTAATGGAGCAGGTAGGCGAGGACGGGGCAGCACTGGGAGAACGTCGCGCTGACGGCGAAGGAATTGTGGGTGGAGTCGGAGAGACGGGCGAAGAGGTGCTCGTGCAGCAGGAAGATGAACGGTCGGTGATGGCTGCGCCCCTGCTGCATGCGGAAGCGCTCACGGGTGTGTTGGAAGTTGTGCGGGCGGGCGGGCGAGAGTTTGGGGAAGATGATCTGTTTACCCTCACGCAGGTGGCTGGATCGGCGGCACAGGCGCTCCATAACTCTTCCCTGCTCCAGGCGGAACGGAAGATCGAAGTGCTGCGGACGCTAGTAGGAGTGGGGCAGGAGATCACCTCGACGCTGAATCTACCGCGTGTGCTAGAGGCGATTGTGAATCAGCCACAGCTCGTGATTCCGTACGAACGGGCGGCAATCGCACTGGAGCAGAAAGGCCGGATTTCGGTGCAGGCAATCTCGGGAGTGACGAAGCTGGATGGATCGACGTCGGAGGTGCAGGCGCTGAATGGATTGCTGAGCTGGGTGGCCGGGGTGGGAACGGAGGTGTATGTCACGCAGCGGGGCGACGAAATCAGCGACACAAGGCCAGAGACACGCGAGAAGTTTCGGCGATACTTCGAGACCTCGGGGATGAGAAGTTTTTATGCGCTGCCGCTGGGGGACGATGAGGGACGGCTGGGCATTCTTTCGTTTGAGAGCTCGGACGCGGAATTTCTCGGAGCGCTCCACCTGGAGATCATCAAAATTCTCTCGAGCCAGGCGACGTTGGCGCTGAGAAACGCTTCTCTGTACAAAGAGGTCCCTTTCATCGGGATCCTGGAACCCCTGATTGAGAAGCGGCGCCGATTCATGGCGATTGAGCGGCGACGGCGCGGGCTGCTGTTGGGCTCGGTGGCGCTGGTGGCGTTGGCGCTGGTGCTGGTTCCGCTGCCGATGCGGGTGTCTGGGCAGGAGCAGGTGAGTCCCTCGCTGACGGAGTATGTGCATGCGGAAGAAGATAGCGTGGTGCAGCGTGCGTTTGTGCGCGAAGGCGATCACGTGGAGCCAGGAACGCCGCTATTCCAGATGGCGGACTGGGGCCAGAGGGCGACGCTCGCCGGCGCGCAGGCGAAGTATGAAACCGCGATGTCGCGGATGAATCGCGCGTTGACCGATAACGACGCGACAGCAGCCGGGCAACATCAATTGGAGGCCGAGTACGCGCGCGGTGAGGTAGCGCGGCTGAATGACAGGCTTGAGCGGACGATGTTGCGGTCGGAGATCGCGGGGGTGGTCGCGACGCCGCATGTGGAGGACCTCGTTGGGAGGAAGCTTTCGAACGGCGATCCTGTGGTGGAGCTGATGAGCACGCAAAGTGTGGTGGTGAATGTCGCGGTGCCGGAGCAGGATGTTGCTCTGGTAAGGCCGGGAGCGCAGACGGTGGTAAAGCTCGAGTCGTTTCCATCAGCGACCTTTCGCGGGCGGGTGGATACCGTAAGCCCTTCGGGGATAACAGTGGGGGATAAGCACCTGTTCTTTGCACGGGTCGCGTTGCCGAACGAAGATGGAAGGCTGCGGCCGGGAATGCAGGGCACCGGAAAGGTCCAAGTGGGTCTGCGGCCGCACGAATGGTTCGTCTGGTTGTAGCTGCTTTGGTGATCTTTGGGATGTCGGGATGCACAGCGGACCCTCCTCCGGTAGCGGCGGCGCCGGCGGAGAGGGTGCGGCCGGTGATGGCTTCGGCGCCGAGAGCGAGCGCCCCGCGTGCGATTGTGGTGACGGGTCCGGTAACCGTGGAAGAGCAGCTGGATGTGGTGGCGCTGCGGGCCGGAGTGATCGTTGCGATGCCGGTGGATGTGGACTCAGAGGTAGAAAAGAACCAGGTCATGGCGCGTCTCGATGCGCGGCAGCTCGAAGCGGATCGCGCGACGGCCGAGCATAAGGCGGAGAGCGTGGATGCCGATCTGAAGAACTGGGAGTCGGAGCTCCAGGTGAAAGAAGCCGACCTGCGCCGGGCAGAGGCCATGCACAAGGCGGGGATCAGCACACAGGAGGCATACGACCACAGTGTCTACGAAGTGACGGCGAGCAAGTACGAAGTGGAACGGCAACGCGGCGATGAGCTGAGCGCGAAGGATAATGTGCGGTCGATCGACCTCGAACTGGAGAAGACCCAAATCGTCGCGCCGTTTCGCGGCGTGGTATCTCAGCGCTATGTGCGGCAGGGACAGTACGTGACGGTGGGAGAGAAGCTGTTTCGCGTTGTGGGACGGTCCTCACTTGAGGTGCGATTTACGCTGCCCGCGAAGGATGCGCGGCTGTTGCGGCGCGGAGACGTGGTAACGGTATCGGCGACCGCAGACTTCGGCGAGAGCACTCCTGCTTCGGTGACGCACTTGAGTCCGGTGGTAGATCCCGGAAGCGGAACGATCGAGGTCGTGGCAACGGTGAAGGATCGTCTCCCCGGGTTGATTCCTGGAACGATAGCCTCGATAAGGATAGCGGGCGCGCGATGAACCTCGCCGAAGCGCTGAACGCGGCATTGCCGGAGATGCCGGTGCGACGGGTGAGCACGGGTTTTCCAAAGATGGATCCCGCAGCGGTGGTGAAGGCGAACGTCGAGGACGGCGAGCCGGTGATGGTCGTGCTGAACCGCAGCACAGACAAGATGTTTCGCTTCAACCCCACGCAGTGGAGAATCATCGAACTTTTCGATGGGGTACGAAACTACGAGGAGATCGCGGCTCTGCATGCTGAGCGGTACGGTGTGGCCTATGGCGCGGATGATCTACGCGAGTTTGCGGCCGGACTGGAGGATGCCGAACTCTGGTACCGGACGCCGCTCGAGCGCAGTGTGGCGCTGCGGCAGAAGCTGGAGAGCGGACGGCACCAGCATACGCATCGCAAGTCGAAGTGGGGTGACATCGCCCACATGCAATTTTCGGCGTGGGATCCGGACCAATACTTCAACCGAATCTATCCGTACACAAAGTGGTTGTACAGCGGGTGGTTCACAGCGCTGACCGTGACGTTGTTTGCCTGCCTGCTGCTGCTTTCGCTTGCGAACTGGCAGCAGATTCGTCTCGATACGGTGCAGTTCTACACGTTCACGCAGAAGAGCGCGTCGGACCTGGCGCAGTTCTGGCTAATCTTTCTGTTCCTCGGTTTCTTTCACGAGTCGGCGCATGGGCTCACATGCAAACATTACGGTGCCGAGGTGCACGGAATGGGCTTTCACCTCGTTTACCTGACGCCGGCGTTCTTTGTCGATGTGAGCGAGGCCTGGGTGTACGCCTCGCGATGGCAGCGGCTTGTGACGATCATCGCAGGCATATGGGTGGAGATGATCTTCTGCGCGATCGCGACGATTGTGTGGTGGGGAACGCCGCCCGGAAGTGGAGCGCATGACTTTGCGTACAAGATCATGCTTCTCACGGGAGCGGCGGTAGTGGTGGTGAACATGAATCCATTGATCAAGCTCGATGGATACTATGCGTTCTCCGAGATCATCGGGTTTTCGGATATCAAGGAGAAATCGACGGCATACCTTTCAGGACTGGCGCGCGGCCAGATATTTCGTCTGCCGGTGGAGATGGAGTATGTAACGCGGCGCCGGCGGCCCGGGTATGTAGCATACGCGCTGCTCTCGGGGATCTACAGTTATGGGCTGCTGTTCACGGTGGTGCGATTCAGCTACAACGTGTGCTCCAGGTACAGTCCGCAGTGGGGATTTGTGCCGGCGGGAATCATCGCCCTGGTGATGTTTCGCGGCCGGCTTCGAACGCTGATGCAGTTTGCGCAGACCGTATACCTGGACAAGAAGGATCGAGTGCGGGCCTGGTGGACGGGCACACGAGTAGCGATAGCTGCGTTAGCTACGCTGGTCATTCTGTTCGCCCCAGTGTTGCATGAGACAGTGACGGCGCGATTTGTGATGGAGCCGGGAGAGCGCGCCGTGGTACGCACGACCATCCCCGGGCGCGTAGTGTCGGTAATGGCTCGTGAAGGAGAGACGGTGACGGCAGGATCGCCTCTGATCGAGATGGAGAACCGCGAGGTGCGCTCGATGCGCGCGGGGGCCGGCAGCGAGTTTGCGTTGACAGGGATGAAGCGCGTGGAGGCGCAGCTCGATCATAGCGATCAGGGCGAGGTGATTGCTGAACACGCGCGTGCAGGTGTAGAACGGACGATCGCCGAGGAGGAGTCGGAGCGGCTGAGTCCGCGTGCACCGATCTCGGGCGTGGTGATGAACGCGGGTCTCAAGAACCTGGCGGGAAGCTTCCTGGATGCAGGGACGATAGTTGCGGAGATCGGCGCTACAGGGCAGATGCGGGCCCGAATCTTTGTGCTTGAATATGCGCTGCCGCGCGTGCGCGAGGAGAGCCTGTGGATCTGCTGGCGGATGGGCGGTTCGGTGTCCTGCGATCGCGAGTGATGAGCGTAGAGAGAACGCCTGAGCCTCTGGATGCCGCCCTGGATACGAATGAAAAGATTCGAGGAGTGGGAACGCTGACGTACTTTGTGGCCGATGCGATGATCGCAAACGATGGCACGCTACGTGACGGAATGACGGGAACGGCGAAGATCGTGGTGCGGCGGCAGAGCCTTGGGGGGGCCGCGGCTCGCGAGATGCGGGAGTTTGTGGAACGGAAGCTCTGGTAGGGAGCAGAGAAAAGGGCGGAGGCGAAAGCCCCCGCCCTCGTGCGCGTCGGAATGATGAAGAAAGTGCGCGTGCGGAGCAGATGCAGAGAGAACCAAAGCGGAGTTACAGACGAACAGCGTAGAACAGGATGATCTCCATCGATCCTTAGATTCTCTGGAGTTGTTTCCGTTTAGAAAATTGCGGGGCGGCTGGCGACCTTCTTCGAGAGGACCGCGCGGCTGGCGATCGTCTTCGAGAGAATCGAGCGGCTGGCAACGGTCTTCGACAGGGCGACCGGGGCAGCGGCGGCAGCCGACTTGGGTGAGGACTTCGTGGTGGTGGCGGAATTCTTCTCGGGGCTCAGGTTGCCAGTCAGCGATTTCTTCTGGATAGCCATTGTCATTCTCCTTGGAAAGTCTTCAGCTCAGCTAGAGTTTTCTAAGGCTGAGCTGTGCTTTTACTCATTGCAAGCGGCGTGCCAAAGTCGTGAAATACGAAAACACGGAGTTTTTGGAGCTTACAAGCGTCAGCCCAGGTCGAAAGATGTGTCTGGGGTGTAAATTTTCACCACACGGGGTTAATTTTTAACCCCTGACCCACTTGAACCCATCATTTGACCTGGTCTCCGTTGATGGAGTGCTTGCGACAGAGATACTTCATCTTTTCAACTGGGATATGCAGAAGCGCTGCGGCAGCAGTCTTGCCGCCCGCCCGACGCAGTGCGGCCAGAAGGTAGGCGACCTCGATGCGTGTCAGCTCGTCTTCAAGATCGAGGCCCTCCGGGGGAACGAGGATCTCGTCATAATTCGCGGTGCTCTCGTAGAGAACTTTTTCCGGAAGGTGCTTCATCGAGATGGTCTCGCCGTCAACCATGAGAGCGAGGCGCTGAGCAAGATTCTCCAGCTCGCGTACATTGCCCGGCCACGCGCTGGATTCGAGCACCTGGAGGGCTTCCGGCGAGAAATGTTTGAGCGGCAGGTTTCCCGCGATGCAGTACCTGTTGAGGTAGTGGTCCAGCAGCAGCGGGATGTCGCCTTCACGCTCGCGCAGTGGAGGAAGCGCGACCGGAATGACACAGATGCGATAGAAGAGGTCTTCGCGGAACTGACCCTGGCGGACCATCTGCTCAAGGTTGTCGTTGGTGGCGGCGAGCAGTCGAAAATTTATCTTGCGCGGAGTCTTGGCTCCGATGCGCTGAACCATCTTCTCCTGGAGCACGCGCAGCAGCTTGCTTTGGAGGACGAGCGGGAGCGACCCGATCTCGTCGAGGAAGAGAGTCCCGTTGTCGGCGAGTTCAATCTGCCCGGGATGGGTGGAGTGAGCTCCCGTGAAGGCGCCTTTTTCATGGCCGAAGAGCTCGGACTCTATCAGGGTTTCGGGGAGAGCTGCACAGTTGACGCTGATGAAGGGCTGGTCGCGGCGTGGGCTGAGATCGACGATCGCGCGTGCGGCGAGTTCCTTGCCGGTGCCACTCTCTCCGCGGAGAAGAACCGTGCTGTTGCTGGCGGCGACACGGCGAATGGTCTGGTACAGGCGCTGCATGGACTCGCTGCCGCCGATCATGTCGCAAAGTGAGTTGCGTTGCGCGAGTTCACCACGGAGTTGCATGGCTTCGAGGCGTTTGTGGTGTTGTTGCGCGGCTTCGAGGAGATGGTCGCGAAGTTCGGGAAAACCGATTGGAGCTTGTAGCATCTCGTCGGCCCCAGCCTTCTTTGTACGCGCGCGGGCATTCTTGAGGTGCGTGCGCGAGATGGCGGTGAGATAGATGTGGGGCGCAGCTGCACGGATAGATTCGATGTAGGCAAAGACATCTGCACCGGGCGAGACGATCGTGTCGAGGTCGATGACCAGGATCTCGGGTTTGTGTTCGGCGAGGCTCTGGAAGAGGGCCTCGGAGTCTGCCGCGAAACGGACGAAGAAGGCCGGGGCCAGCTCCTATCCTATTTCGGGTAGCGCGCCGTCATCGTTAGTGGCAAACAGCAATTTCAGCCCGTCTGTGGGCTCTAGTGCACGTGCACTCGATAGCAAGGGCGCCTCGATAGAAAGGATTAGGCGAATTATACGAGAGCATTCAAAATTGGGGAGTTTGGATGCTCGTTTCGTAGGTTCGCTATTTCGAACCCGATACGACGGTGACTCTTCAACGATAACGGGCTAATTAGCGCAACGATCTTGCCAATCAGTGTTAAATCGCCAATGCGTACCGACAAGTTGTCTTCTCGTCAGTTATTAATTTGCTTCGCACAAGGCTAGGAGTAAGACCGTTAAGCGAAACAAATAGATCAGCGGCGGGTTATCGATACAAGCGATCATCGATGTCCATAAATGAAGAGGTGGGAAGAACGAAGTCAGTGCTGGAGATCACCTCAACCCTCCCAAATTACCGATTTAAATTCCCTGATACCGAGGAATTAATTCCCTGTTTTGTGCACCGACCATAAAGTTTCGATAAGGGGTAAATCGCTCTTATTCAAGGGAACGCGAGCCGCCGTGGGCTAATAACTTCAGGACAAATCCTCGAAACTCCCTGTATTTTTCCCTGTTAACGGGAATTCGGTCGGAGCGCGGTTCGCCTAAGACTGCATCCACCGCAATTTTGCCTGCGTGGTCTCGGAGGAGCGATTGGCTGCCGCAGAAACTAGCGAAAATCCGCACAAAATTGAGTTTCCTTTCGCTGATTTCAATCTCAAGAGAGATTGTTGGTCGAAGCCTCTGGCCTGTGCGGGTGGATTTCTCCAAGTCAGCCGGCTGGAGAGAATCCCGGGCACTTGGGAATGTGTTTGCCAAGCGCGTCTACAAAACGTGATGAATCTGTGCAAAGTCTTGGTGTTATCGCCGTGAAAGCGGGTATCGGTGTATTTGCAAGATTTGCCTCGATTGGTGCAAACGTATAAATCATCATGTGAGACGCGGTTATGGGCCAATTTTCACCCTGCACTGGTTTGCACGAACTTTCGGCCATTTGGCAGTCACTTCGTCACCAGAGAGTCACCGCACTTCCCGCATTTGTGACACCAAAAACGGCCGACAACGAGGATTGGCCGTTCAATCCAAGAAGCAGCCACCAAATTTCCCTTCACTTGCGATAATTCGTATTGATTCGGAAATTCGACTATCTCACCCCGCCGTAGCCGCGCTACGATGATTGCTGCAAGTTCCGGGGGCACGATCTTCGTAAAGTCATTCTCAAAGGTCCGACATTCACAGCCCACCATTTATGGGTCTCGTTCTCAGTCGCGGCAATGAATGTCACTGTTTCAAGGTGCCCTTGGAAATCACCCGCCGGTAGCAGGTGGGGGCGGCGACGAGTTTATAAACGGGTGGCATAGTTACCTCACAATAACGTTCAAGATCATTCGTGCCAGGGAACACAGTCTAAGATGACGGATTTGAGACGTGGGGAGGACTCCCCTATGTTCTCGTCCCGAGCCAAACGGACAGCGGCGATTATGGAGGCGGCTATTATGAGCGTAGAAGCGAACCGGTCCCTCAACTGACCTTGCTTCTCCTCATACGCGATTGCTCGTTTCATCTCTCCCATGTCCACAGCATAGGCGAAACAAAGGCGAAAATCAGCCCGCAAGTTGTAATGGTCTATGGAAGAGAATTGGCTAGGGGTAGATCTATGTGCGGAAGATACGAGCGCCGGGAATACACAGAAACTGCCGAGGCGTTCCATGCTCGCCGGCGATCTTCAGTATCTCAATAGACTCGCAAAATTAGATCATCCAGAGGCATAGCCGTTCTGTTGGCCAAGGTATTGCTCTCGTAACTTGCTGCTCTAGAATGGTTGCAATGCCAATCGACATCCGTCCAATCACCGATTTACAGGTGCTGAAAATCCTTAACACGACTGAGGGGCATTTCGCGGACCTAAAGTCTAAGGATATTCAACCAGCGAAGCTAACGCAAACGATGGCTGCTTTTGCCAATGCTGACGGAGGCGAACTATATGTCGGCGTCGATGAGATAAAAACAGAAGGTCGTCGTTATGGATGCATCCATAAATGGTGATCGGAACTCGATTCCTCTTAGGGACAATTTGGGAAGCTGCTTTCTCCGCGTAATGTTTTAGGGGGTTTGGTGCGTTGGCTTCGGCCCTCTCAGTTGTTCCCAACTCCAAGGTGAAAATCGTCGTATCCGGAAATTGTAAAGACCACTATCTCGCGTGCCGAGACTTTTCCCGGCTAACTGTCCTATCGTAGAGCGTGTACAGGTCCATGCTGGTTTCATCGTTGAACGCCTCACTTCATAGAGCCTTTTATGGGATACTCCTGCGCTACATACCTCTTCATCTCTTCGATGTGTTCTGCCGCTCTTAGATATCGCAGGAAGTAACCAAACATTCCCGCTAAGAGAAATCCAAGCAGCACGATGGTTCTGAATACAACTCGTGGTCGTACTGTGGAGCGTCGAAGTTCAAAAAAGCTCACTATCAGCGTATAGAGAAACAGAAATTTCAGTGCGCTGAACACCATGCGGCGTTCCTGTTTCTTCCTACGCATAATGCAGAGACTTCACGGGCTGAGCGTCCTTGTGCTGCACTTCCGCGTCGGCGACCGCTTCGTCAATCAGTTGCGATATATCTTCGAAGTTGACCATGCCATACCGCATATCCAGATACTTGTCTCTGTCCTCCTGTGACAAGTGCTGGGCTTCCTGTTAAGACCCGGCAGCCTTTATGGTTGCTTCCTTCTGTTGATCAATAAACTCGGCTCGGGTCTGCCATAGGCACTGAATCCAAGTCCTGAACCGCCAGCGTCACATGATTGATTGCGTTGACCACGGATATCATTAGACGCCTTATCTCACCTTCAGAAACATGGACAATGAATCTTAGACACAAGATCAGGGCTCCAGTAGCGCGGAAGTGGGGGAGCGAGTGAGTGCGGGAATGTTCAGGGAGGCATTCACGATAGCTTCGAGTAAAGGCGCGGAAATGCCGAGACTCAGTTTCTTGGAGTCATCGACATCGGCGAGGTAAGTGAGAGTCAGAATTCCATTGTCGGCGGTGTTTTCGCCAAAGGAAAGCATGCCGTTGACTTGGACATCATCACGGGGCTTCTCGCCTTAGACCGCCATTTACCAAGCAATTTTATCCGGAAAGAATTCCGCAAATAAGTCATCGTAATAAGGCTTGAGTTGCTTGAAGTCCGGCTTGATATGCCCCTTGGAATAGAGATCATATGGGTTGAACTTCAGAACCCAGGGCAACATCGCGCGGTCTTGCTCGTTGCACAGATAGTCGTAGGCGCTGTGCCGATGCCAAGCATAGAACGAGTGATACCGCAGCATGTACACGCTCTCCAAGGGCAGGTAATTTTTCATGACCTGATAGATGTAGCCATCGTGTCCGAAGGACATCGTCACTTTGTCCAAGCCACAGTTTTCTTCGTAGATGCCCAATTTTTTCTGGTAATGCGGGTTTTGAGAGTCGGGGTTGGCTTGGAAATATTCTGGAAAAACGACTGCGTCAGAATAAGCGCAGCCTGTTGGGAAGGTATCCCCGACCACTCCCCACTGGGGTTCGCCGTAGAGGCAAAGACATTTGCCGAGATCATGCACGAATCCTGTTGCCACCATCCAGCGCGGATGGCCATCTCTCCGAATCGCCTCTGAGGTTTGGAGCAGATGTTCGAGTTGCGTCAAATCGGTGTCGGGGTCGCTGTCATCGACCAATGTGTTTAGGAATTCGGCTGCTTCCCAAATGCTCTTTTCGCCACGCGTAAGCGAGAAGTATTGATGTTCTTTATCCAACGCGTAAGCGTGAGTTTGATAGGTGTGGTTTAGGCGGTAGAATTCGGCGACACCGGGATCGGCTTCTGCGTCATATTGGCGAAACTCTGTTTCAGATTTACCTTCCTTATATCGTCCTTCAAGGAACTCCTCCCATTCATCCATATCGGGGGATAATGGGTTTTTGTGAAGCTCGGAGATTTGCGGTGTTGAGCTCATATGGCGCTCCTCTTGGCGATCTGCCTACAAAGTTACCGCTAACTATAGCCAAAATAGAGATTGTCTGGCAAGATATTTTTGCAACGAGCTGCCTCTGCAGCCGGGAGAGGTATCGATTCCTGGCGGTTGTCGGTCGGAAAGGTGAAATGCAATGACAAAGCGGTTGAACACCGGGACTGCAAATGAACGGGGGCGCAGAATTTTTGTTCAACCCTCCGATGGACAATGAAGCTGGTGAGCTATGGCCGCGTACTGCTCGATAAATCCGATTCGAAGATTTGTTTCTCGAATGATGGCCAAGAAACCGGACTGATCTGCCTACGGGGTACATGTGTCGTATCTGTGGATGGTGATTCTTTCACAATGAAGCGAAACGATGCTTTGTATGTCCCTAAGGGATTGCTGATGTCCATCCACACGGAACAGACGGTCGATTTGCTGGAATGTTCTGCGCCGGTGGACGGCCTCTACCCCCTGCAGTTTGTTGCAGCTGAAAATGTGGAGGGCGATGAAAAGCTTCATTTCGTTGTCGGGATCGACGGCGCACGCCGCGAAATCAGTATCTTGTTGGGCAGCAATATTCAGGCTGGCAGGCTCATCGTCGGTATTACGCGGTCTCTGCCCGGTAACTGGACTAGCTGGCCACCACACGAACACGCCGCAATGCTTGAAGAAATTTATGTATATGTTGATATGCCATCACCAGCATTCGGATGCAACTTGTTTATACAGATGAGATCAGCCCAGCACAGATTGAGGTTGTTCGCGAAGGTGACGCGATACTGTTGCCTGCTGGCTACCATCCCAATGTCTCGATGCCAGGGTCGTGCTTGAATTTTGTATGGATCATGGCGGCACACCGCGAAGTCGTGGATCGTCAGTGAGGTGTTGTGAAATGTGACCCCTGTTTCGTGTGAGTTGTCAGTGGTAAATGTAAGTTCTGGCCCCCTTCGCTTACTTTCCGGTCCGGGGCTAGGATGTGATCATGGTGATCTTCGGCACAGCGGGGCAAGGACTTAAGCAATTCATTGAACTCGGTACTGCCTTCTTACTTTCTGCATTGATCGGACTCGAGCGCGAAGTTCGCCGCAAGAGTGCTGGACTCCGAACTTACACTGTTGTCGGCACCACCGCAGCTCTCTTTCTGCTTGTCTCCAAGTATGGCCTCACGGACGTACTTACTCCTGGTGTGGTCGTCCTCGACCCCTCTCGTGTCGCAGCCCAGATCGTCACAGGCATCGGCTTCATCGGAGCTGGGCTGATCTTCGTAAGAGAAGATCGAGTCAACGGCCTCACCACCGCCGCTACCATCTGGCTCGTCACCGGGGTGGGCATGGCCTGTGGCGCGGGTCTTCTCCTCCTCGCAGCTGCGGTCACTGCGGCCTATTTTGTGATAGCTTTTCTCTTCCAAGCTCATACGACTCCTCCCAGGATCACCCGTCTCCACGGAGCAAGACAACGACATTACCCACGACTAGCGTAAGAGGAACCCACCTGCATCTAGAAATTCACGAAGTCTTCAGAGCAACGGAAGATCGACACAGCATTTGGCCCCGTGCTCAACTGACATATCAAAGAAAATCTGACCGCCGTTACGGTCGACGATCAACTTTGCGATCGAAAGCCCGCGCCCAGATCCACTGTACTTTGAAGTGTTAGGCGAGTTGCTCGTAAAGAATCGCTCAAAGACCTGAGTAACTTCTCCAGTTGCAACTCCGGGTCCGCTATCGTGAACACAGACCCTTTGAAAGACGCGGCCATCGGTGTCATGGCGCGAAAAACCAATATGAATCGTTGACTGATCGGGAGAAAAACTTGACTGCATTATGCAGCACGTTCAAAAGCGCCACACGGACCAGACTGCGATCTGCAAACAGAAGCGTGGCCCCACTGTCATCACGGTCGTGCCGTACAGTAATGTGCCGCTCTCGAGTAGTACCTTTAAGAGGGCAAGAATTTCATCAATAAGTTCAATCAGAGAGAACGACGTGTTCGTACCGTCGGACCGTGTCGTCTCGGCGCGTGCCAGCAAAAGGCGCGTGCCAGCAAAAGAAGTCCGTCGATCGTTTGATTGAGACGGGTTGTTTCCTCAAGCATGCTGCCAATTGACTCTCGATAACCAGACTCATTGCGGCTTTCTTGTAAAGCGACCTCTCCTGTGGCACGGAGAGACGATAGGGGAGTGCGGAGCTCGTGCGCCGCATCGGCAGTAAATCGCTGTAGCTGAACGAAAGCCTGCTCCAGACGTTCCAGAAGATGGTTGAGCACCTTTGCCATATGGCCCAACTCGTCATGTGGGTGTTCAACTACGATTCGATCATTCAGATTACTTGCCGTAATCGACTCGGCTCGGGCGGCCATCAGATCAAGGGGCAACAGCGCTCTTTTCGCGATTCGGTAGCCCGCGAAACCGGCCAAGATCAACCCGATAGGTGCCGCTACTAAAAGGAGGAAGAAGAACCGCAGCATGCGGTCTTGTAGTGGCGCCATACTGTAGCCAAGTCTGATTAGAAAAAGCATTCTTCGGGAGCCGGAACAGTGACATTCACTCGCCCCGCGAATATTCGTACCCGGCTGGCCATCTGGTTTGTCGCGATTTGGCCAGCATACCTTTTCCGGTCAAGCTCCTGCACACAATCCGCGGGGTAGGATTCAGATGTCTGGAAGGAAGTATCACGATTCACCCCCATCGATAACGTAATCGATGTTCAGATGAAGCGCCTCCGCAGAAAAATCGACGATCCTTGCGCAGATTTGCGCTAACTCTCTTACGCTTCGTGTTCTGATTCTGACCTCACATAACTCTATTGATGATCGCGTTACAGGTTTGAACGCCGGAGCTGATGACTATCTGGGTAAACCCTCCGCGCTCCAAACCCACTACGAGAGAGTCCGCCGTCTTCCGGTCGTCTTCGACGATCAGGATTTCGGCCGAGTTTAGGCTTCTCTTGCACAGCAGTCTCCATACTGATGATTTCTTACGATTGCCGTGAGGGCAAGGGGATGGGTTGTGATGTGAGGAAAATGTAAGTCGGGCGTAAGGGGCTTCCATGGTCCACTCTGTCTGTCGCCGGTACCACCGGCATGCGGAGTGAAGATGAAGCCAATCTTGTTTACAGTAGTCGTCGCGTTTTCGGCACAGCTCGCTGTGGCGCAGGCCCCAACAACTCTATTGTCGCCCAGAACAACCCTCCCAATCAGCTTTGATCGAGGCATTGATTCAAAGCATGTTCACGTCGGCGATGCGATCTCAGCAAAGACGACTCAGCCAGTTCATCTGTCCAATGGGCAGGCTATCCCTTGTTCGCTCTCGCACGTCATAGCCCGGATATAGTTCTCTAACGAAAGGCGGCAGAACTTTGAGGATCGAAACATACGACTTGGATCGAGGCTAAACATCCGGCTCTACGTTTTACAGAAGGGATCTACCAGTCAATATCCTTCTCCACGTCTAGTGATAAGTCTGCTTGGATGCAACGCACTCTCTTCGATCTTTTGGCGGAGACGTAGCACGTATACGTCCACAACCCGACGATCCTCGATCTCCCAAGGAATCCAGACGTTTTCGAGTAGTCGATCACGACTCAGAACCTGCCCCGGGTAGTCCATGAAGTACGAGAGCAAGTTGAACTCGGTGAGGCTAAGTTTCTTTCGATCATTACCGACGGAGACTTCCATGAGCCCTCCATAAAGAGAAAGTGACCCGAAAGATCTAATGTCCTCTTCGACTGCGAAGCTTGTGTCTGCACGAAGAACCGCCTGAAGACGGGCCAGAAGTTCTCGGGGCGAGATAGGCTTGGCTAGGAAGTCGTCAGCACCAAGCTCAAGGGCACTGACCCTATCGTCTACGGTCGCAGCCTCCGACAGAATGACCCTTCGAAATGGTTGAGTGTTCTTCAAGTCCGCGAGTTTACATAGCAAAGCTCTCGTCTGCTGTCTCCAAGAATCAATCTCCAGTAGAAGCAGTGCTGGCTTGAATTCCAGTAGCGATTTCGCTAATTGTGGCGGGTCCGAGACGAATCCAAGGTCAAAGGTTCCGTTGCCTAGGGCTTCAGTGATGACTGGGGAATCACCACCTCGACCGGGCAGAACCATGATCCGCTTGCGCGCCTTGAAACAATCATTATTTTGCATGGATAGATTTGCGTACATTTTCAATTATGGAATGTAATAGCGGAAACTGGTGTAGACGAAGTTGTTGGTAGCTTTAGGTGCGCCGCCGACTCCCGTCCATCCATTACGAGCCAGATAGCTGTATGCCGCGCCGTATTGGAGTTTGCCTGCCGGACCACTGTAGATGCGATACACCCAACCTGCCGAATATTGTGAGATGTCTCTAGTTGCTCCAAGGCACGGACTCGCTCCGGGAGCGTAGCCAGTCCCAGCTGTCGGTAGTGCTTCGGTCCCGCAGCCAACATTGTTTCCGTTCGTAGGAGCGTAACCTACGAGCGTTCCGGTACCACTGACATAGAAGGTCCGCTGAACGTACTCTGAACCTGCGTATCCGAAGATATCGAGCCTTTTGTTCGGATGAAACTCAAGGGACAGAAGCCCTTGGGCGTTGCGCAACGGAACAAAAGTACCGTTCGGATGAACCGTTACATCCGGCAGCAGAGCGACTCCATAGCGGCCTGTTCCATCACCCGCTAGCACGTGCAGCCCCACGTCAACCTTGGTAGTGACTGGGAATCGAGCGTTTGCGACGAAACCGCCGCCGACCACTGTATCGTTCTGAGCTCCCGCTGCCGCCATTGCGATGGGATAATAACGATCGCGGAAGAAGCGTACGACACCTCCAATTTCGTAATGACCGTAAGGTAGGTGTAGGTCACCCCGGCAGCGTTGATCTCTGCGGATGTCTCGCTCAGTTGCGCTTCGTTGAGTTCCACGATGCTGCCTAGGCCTGCCTGGTATCTGGCCTGAGCCAATTCGCAGTGACTCTTTGCTCCGTGCTACCAGACGAGTCGAGACGTCGAGACTTCTATATGCCTCCATCGCCTGCGACCAATCGTTCTGGACCTGTTCGTTCACTTCCAGCTTCACTTCTTCCACGTCGCGTGTGCGGGCATCGGACTCAAGTTCTGCTTCGGTACGACGTGCTGCGAAAAGACCACCATTAAAAACTGGAATACTTAGATTGAATCCGGCTGCCGCGTGGTTTCCCTGCAACGTGCGGTCGTGGAATGGAATCTGCCCCGCAGCACCAAGCGCGTTCAGTGTGGGGTAACTGAGCCGCCGCTCTGATTCGGCGAAGCGGGATGCCGCATCTTGTTGAGAGATGGCTGCATTCAAATCTGCACGCTGCAAGTCGGCTTGAGCCAAGAACGATGATGGTTCCAGCGGAAGCTGAGATGGAAGTTGTTCTGCGACGAGTGTTGTCGTGACAGGTTTCAGCTGGCCCATGGCAGTGGGGAGGCGAGTGCGTTGTTGCTGCACGGAGCTTTCGGCCCGAACCACAGCCAGCTCCGCTTCACTCTCAAGAATGCTTGCGAAGCTAACGTCGAGCGTTGAGCGCAGTTGACTTCCAGCGAGTGCGCTAATTTGGCGGACAATCAACTGACGGTTTCCTTGAGCTTCCCTTGCAGCGTGGAGCACCTCCTCCGCGCCCATAACCTGAAGTAGGCGCTGCGGACACTCAGAGCGCTCGTTCTGCCGAAGTCGGTCACTAGCTGAACGAGATTTCCACCATAAGCGGACCTGTCTGAGATCGAAGAGGGGGTCAGCGCTCCTGCGGCGGTTGATGTTCCTGTGTCTGCGACGGCGACACCGGTTGCATTGAAGCCAATCGTGGGGAAAAGCCCTGAACGCGGCTCGCGAACTCTTTGCCCTGCAGTGCTATGAGCCCATAGCTTCGGTGAGCGGCGTCGGGAGATCAGTGTCAAGGTTGAATGTTCTCCGGTCTTTCCAGTACCTATGAGGGCACAATCGGCAAACCCGTACAGTCCACATGCCGACGCAGAGAACAAACCCATCGACTCCTCGGTGTCGCTTGCGTCACAACTGTCAGGACTGTTACCAGATGCTGAGATCAGGTGCGCGTAGATGCCGCCACGCTTCTGATACCCCACGATGTCTCCATCCTGCGACATCACGCCCTTCTGGGATGGCGTCACCAAGTCTCCGCCAATTTGAGTCACCGTGCCGAGTTGGTCTTCGTCACTGGGCTTCGGCGTTCTCGCTGCCCACGCAGTTAGTGGATCGGCGAGAGCGCGAACGTATACGTTCAATGGCAGGTTTTTACCCTGATCGTCGATGGAGTCAAAGTGGATTGCTAGTACGCCCTGCCGTTGCTTGGCATACGGAGTTGCATCAAAGACGAAAGCGCTCGCGGTCGTTACATGCCCCGTGACTCTGGTCCCCGGAGGTATCACGTTCGCCGCGTGAAGAAAAGAACCTGTCTTGCACAGAAGCCCGCCCGCACATCTTGTTCTTTACGAAGCTCGACTGAGGAATTTTCTTCCCTCTTTTTTCTCAATCACTTCACCGCTTTCGTTGTAGTAAGTGCCCTATTAATACGTTTATCTTCAATAACTTGAAGGACAAAATCTTTGGCTAACGTTAGCGGTAAACTTTTCTGTTGACACCAACATTGTGGCTCAAGTAATGTTCGCGCGTCCCTGAAGTCGTTTATCTAGTTTCAATCAACATCAGCGGGGACCTTCCCGATCGATGAGGCAACCGACGCTAAGGTTTGGAGATGTTTGCTATGGATAAGAGAAACAAAAACTCGGTTATCCGGATGCTCGGTCTGCTGATATGGGTTGCGAATTCCCTACTCTACGTGGACGACGCACACGCTCAGTTCGGCTCCGCCTCGGTGCTAGGCTATGTTCGTGACAACGGCGGCGCGGTAGTTCCCAACGCCGTCGTCAAACTTAACAACATTGCTACCGATGTCTCTCAAACTGCGAGAACCGATAACGAGGGAAAGTACGAATTCAACTCGGTGCCCATCGGAGATTATCAGATTTCGACCGAAGCTTCTGGCTTTCGAGGAGCGAAGACCGACACTTTCAACCTTTCGACTGATTCGCGTCAACGTGTTGATATTCAGGTCAAGCCAGGCGAGGTAAATCAGGTAGTTGAGGTTGGGGCCGCTGCCCAACTTTTGGAAACCGAGACTAGTTCACGCAGCCAGGTCATCGGTCAGAAGGAAGTGGAGAACTTACCGCTTAACGGACGTTCCTACGCGGACTTGGTATTGCTCACGCCCGGCGTTCGTAAATCAATGCTCGAGAACCAGACTGCTTCCAGCCGTGAAGCGGCTTTTAACATTAATGGACAACGCTCGGCGTTTAACGAGTTCCTCATTGATGGCTTGGAGAACAGTAACTATGGGACTTCGAACCAAGGTTTTGAAGATGAGAATATCGCTCCGTCTCCCGACGCCGTCAGCGAATTCCGAGTAGAGTCGAATAATTATTCGGCAGAGTATGGTCGTATGCCAGGAGCGGTGATCAATGTTTCTACTCGGAGTGGGTCGAACGATTATCACGGTGCTGTGTGGGATTACATCCGCAACACCGACCTGAACGCCTTCGGTCCTCTTCAAACGGCAACTGGCAACAAGCCCGGCCTGATTCGCAACCAGTTCGGAGCTACAACTGGTGGACGAATCTTCCGCAACAAAACGTTCTTCTTTGCTGATTACGAAGGCGTGAGACAGATTTTCACTTATCAACAGGCTGCGGTGACTTTGCCGGATTCCGAACAGCGAGCTGGGGTGTTTCTTCTGCACAGGGTGGATGGAACAACTGCACCTATCCCCCTCTACAACCCCCTCACGGGTGCTACATACACCTCCGGAAATGTTGCTTCCGGATCAACGCCGTTCGCTCTTGCCGTCCTCGCGGCGCTTCCGGCCAACAATGTCACCGGTGCCAATGGCAGTACCGCACCGGCATATAACAACATTACGAATAACTACAGCAACGCACCGCGCGGAACGATCAACGATGACAAGGGCGATATCCGAATCGACCAGAGTTTCACTAAATGGAAACTCTTCGGCCGCTATAGTGAACATCAGACCGAAATCTTTGATCCTCCCACCGTGGGCGGTCCTGCCGGCGGCAATGCTAACTCGAACGTAAACATTCAGAATCGCCAAATCGCCGGCGGAGCCACTTGGATCATCAGTCAGAACAAACTACTTGACATTCGTTTTGCCTGGACACGCAACATTGGCGCCAAGACTCCTTATACCCAAGGCCAGGCTTCGCTACTCGCCGAAAACGGTATCACGGACGGGCTACCGACCGATCCCAGCTTGGTCCGCAGTCTGAATGCGCAGTCAATCATAGGATTTACCCAGCTCGGAAACCAGCCGTCCAGTCCACAGTTTCAAAATCCCACCATCTATAACCCCAAGGTCAACTTCACGTGGGTCCTCGGACGCCATTCGATGAAGTTCGGCTACGAACAACAGCTGATCCACACCGTCGTGAATGATTTTAATCCCAGCTACGGCCAGGACAACTACTCAAGCCGGTATGCGGCCGGGCCAACTGTTGGCGGGGTACCATTTTTCCCGAACTGCTCTGCCAGTGTGACGACTGCCTGTAATCCCACGGATACCGCTGCTGGCAACTCGACTTCTACCCAGATTCAACAGGCCCAAGCCGTCGCCGATTTCCTCTTTGGTAACCGTTCCTCCTACGCACTCACCAACTACACAGTTGTGAACTTGCGACAGCGTTATTACGCGGGATATTTCCAGGACGATATGAAGGTTACGCCATCCTTGACGCTAAATATGGGGTTGCGTTATGAGATTATGACGCCGCAGTTCGAGCGTGATAATCGCCTAGCGAATTTCAGCCCGTCGACCAATACACTCATACCGGCCAGCAATGGCAGCCTTTATGACCGCACCTTGGTGCACACACCGACCAATAATTTCGCGCCACGTTTTGGATTCGCAGACAGCCTTAATCCAAAAACCGTTCTCAGAGGGGGGTACGGCATTGTCTACGTGCAATTCAATCGTGCTGGTGGAGAGAATAATCTCACGTACAACGGTCCGGACGTCGTGAACGCTACGGTGAACAATAACAACTCTATCTATCCAACCGCGGCTAGTCTTTGCACCAACGATACGCAGGTCCAGACACTTTGCTTCCGTCAGACACAACAGGGTTACTCGAACATCCTCACTAGTCCTGCGTACTTCAATCCTCTGAACGTCACGTCACGCTACATTGATCCCAAGTTTAAAACAGGCTACGTGCAGAGTTTCTTCCTTGATGTTCAGAGGGAGCTTCCAGGTGGCATCCTGTTTGATATCGCTTACGTCGGCAATAAGAGTACCCATTTGCAGATCTTGGCCGATTACAATCAAGCGGCCCCCTGCCTCACCGCAACGCCAGCTGGATGCGCTACGTATCAGAATCGGCGGCCCGTACCCACCTTCGGTGACATTGAAATTGCTTATGGCGGCGGTCCGGCGAATTACAACTCGCTGCAGATCAAAGGCGAGAAGCGGATGGGCGGGCTCTATTTGCTCAACTCTTTCACCTACAGCCGAGCATTCGATCTCGCCTCCGGGCACTTGGAACAGAATAATGGAGATACCTCGCGAGTCAACTTCGCCAACCCTCGCGGCGATTACGGTCCTTCCAGCTACGATCAGCCGATCGACAATACTACTTCAATCGTCTACGACCTTCCATACGGCCATGGCCGCCAATTTGGCGCCAAATCTAATGGATTTATGAATGCTGTTCTGGGAGGATGGCAGGTTACTGTCATCAATACGATCACAAGCGGTCTACCTTTCAACATCATCTATTCAGGTTCCTCGAGTAGCACCACCACGGCGCTTCTTAACGGAAGTAGTGGTTCTACGATTGGCCAGTTGTTCAGCACTGATCTGGTCAATTTGCGTCCTCAGCACATAGCTGGCTCGCCTCTCAAAGGTACTAAAATCACGGCGCTTCCAACAAGCAACGTAAATGGTGTCACCAAAAGCCGTGGGCTGAATGGCTATCTCCCTGGAGGTGGCAACTACACCAGCTACGATTACCCATCTTTTACTCGTTATGGAAACGCCTCTGCTTTTGGTAATGTTTCGCGCAACAGCCTTCGCTCCTATGCGTACTACAACACGGATCTGGGACTCCACAAGCAATTTCCCTTGGTAACGGAACGAGTCAAGTTGGACCTGAGAGCCGAAGCGTTCAACGTGTTGAACCACACCAACTGGCAGGCCCCGGACACAAACATTTCTGACGGCGCGTCGTTTGGAACCATTACGACGGCCTTCCCGTCGCGGCAACTTCAGTTTGCTGCGAAGGTCTTATTTTAAAACTAGCGAGGAAGGGCAAGATTCTAGTTATTCTCGCCTGCTATTGGCCGATGATAATTGAGCGGAGAGGACCTTCAATTGCGAAAAAGTGTAGGTGTGGTTGTATTCTTAGTCTTCAGCACTGCGGGGATACTAGCGGGCCAGACGAATTCTAATCAGGATACTCAGATTCACCTGAACCAGATCCAGGTAATAGGATCCCATAACAGCTATAACCTTGGATTTGCTCCAAGCGAGGAAAAATTCGCATATAGCCAAAATCCCCGCGAATACGAAGCTTTGGAGTATAGGCACGCAACGCTCACTGCGCAGCTAAACGGTGGCGTTCGGCAGCTGGAAATCGACATTGTCCAAGATCCCCATGGTGGGCGGTTCTCACATCCAAAGATCGTTGCACTGACAAAGCAAGCAGGACTTCCGCCGGACGCTGATTTTGATCCAAACGAGATGGATAAACCCGGATTTAAAGTCATCCATATACCTGATCTCAATCAGCGGAGCTCTTGTCTTTTGTTTACCGATTGCCTCAAAGAAATTCGAACTTGGTCGAAGGACCATCCGGAGCATGTCCCGCTGTTCCTGTTGATCGAAACCAAACATGGTCGCACCCAGTCAATACCGGGTAGCGTTGAGGCCGAGCCATTTACCAGCGAAACGTTCGATGCCCTCGATAAGGAAATCCGTTCTATTTTTGCCGACGAAGAAATGATTTTACCGGACAAGGTGCGTGGCAACTACCAGACCCTGGAAGCCGCAGTGCGTGCCGGCCGCTGGCCGACCCTGGCAGAGTCACGCGGCAAGGTGATTTTTTTGATGGATCAAAAAAATGCCGGACCTATTTACACTGCCCGCCACCCACTATTACAAGGTCGCGTGCTATTCACAAACTCCGACCCGGGTAAGCCCGACGCCGCTTTTGTGGAAGAAAACGAGGGCAGTCAGCAACTGATCGATCAACTCGTGCGCCAGGGCTACATCGTTCGGGCTCGTGCCGACGAAAGCACAATTGCAGCCCGCACCAACGACACCACTCGTCGTGACGCTCTCTTGCATTCCGGTGTGCAAATGATCAGTACAGATTATCCGTTGTCAGAACCTTCGAAGTGGACTGGCTACAGCGTGGGTTTTGCGGACGGTTTGCCCGCGCGTTGCAACATCATTAATGCACCGGCTGTCTGCAAGAGCAGCTTGCTTGAGCCGAACGCAAAAATTGGGGGAGTGCCCTCACCGGAAAATCATCCTGTCCCCCAGTAATTGAAATAACCCAGCGGGCTTCCGAAGCGGAAGAACGCATAACAGGAGGAGCGTGAGATGAAGTTTTTTGTAGCTCACAATATGCCCCTGTAGGCTATAGGAGCATTATTAGTTCCGACACAAGGCTTTCGCGACGCCATTGCATGCTGTTGCCGGAAGGGGCCATACTTGGCAATCCGTCTCAAAGATATTGCACGCGACCTCGGGATTTCGACTGTTACAGTCTCCAAAGTGCTACGTGGCAATCAGGACATAGGCGAGAAAACGCGTGCACGCGTCCTTAAGCGAATGCAGGAGCTTGACTATAAGCCAAACATGCTGGCTCGTGGCCTCGCAAGTGGTCGAACCTACACAATGGGTCTCGTAGTGCCCGACCTGGTTCATCCTTTTTTTGCAGAGTTCGCAAAGTCGCTCGCCGGTGTTCTCCGCGCATCCCATATGGCGCTGGTGCTTGCATCCTCAGAAGAAAACCCCGAGCTTGAGCAACAAGAGATTCGAACGCTTCTTAGCCGGGGCGTGGATGCGCTACTGATTGCTTCAAGTCAGGCGCGTCTCAAAAACTTCTATGAACTTGGAGATGAGAAGACGCCTTTTCTTCTTGTTGACAGAAACTTTCCTTATCTGTCGGCCCACTTTGTCGGTTCTGACGACTACAAGATTGGCCGTATTGCAACCGAGCACCTGATCTCAATTGGGAAGAAGCGCATCGCTCACATAGGCGGTCGTGAGATAAGCCCTTCGCTCGAGCGCCTCAGAGGATATCGCGACACGCTGCAAAGCCAGCGGATGGAGACTCGCGAAGAACTCATAGTTACGTGCAATCGTTTCGAAGAGTTGGGTGATGAGGCTGGATATCAAGCGATGCAGGATCTCCTCAAGTTGCGTAAGCGTCCAGATGCTGTGTTCTGCTACAACGATCTTACTGCGATCGGTGCGATGCAAGCCGCACGTGAAGCTGGGCTCAAGACGCCGGAAGATATTGCGTTCGTTGGATCCGGCAACCTGCGCTATGCCAAACATCTGCGCATTCCCTTAACTAGCGTTGATCAGCAACCCGACCTACTTGGTATTCGTGCAGGGGAGCTCGCTCTCGAATTGACAACAAATCCTGACCTGCCTCCGAAGACAATCCTATTGGAACCAAGGTTAGTCGTGCGTCAGTCTACTGTGCGGGACCAGACGTCCTGATTGCTTTGAGCAGAACGACGTAGCTCTACGAGAATCCCGTCTGCTTGTAAAGACGGTAACCGCACCCGACCAAACTCACCAGAAGGAACGCCCCAAGAACAACGATCCACTTGAAATTCATTGCGAGCGGAGGTACAACCGCCTTGGTCCCTAGACAGACAAATATAGCGACCGCGGTCAAAATGATGGCGTAATCCCACCAACGACGGCCTTCAGTGGGCTGGCCCCCCTCGTCTCCGCTCTGCGCCAGTAATACCCGGTTGTAGTCCAGACCGTACCGGTCACATTCACGTTCCAATGCCTCATTTCTGGAAGAATGCTCCGCTGCGGACGCCTTCGCTGTGCTGATGAAGAGTGCGCCGAGAATCATAACTGCCGAACCAGCCAGCACCAAAAGTCTATGCCCGTTGTCTGCAGTTGCAAGCTCACCAAATACAAGGGCCCCCCATGCTAGTCCCCAAAGCTGATTAGTATTCGATAGTGGAATGCCGCGGCCGATACCTAGGTATTTCGCGGCGAATTGTTGAAACATGTCGCCAATGACCCAGACAAAACCGCCGAGAAATAGCCAGAATAGAAAGTGTCCTCCCCGCACCAGTTGAAAAACTGACGAGTGACGCCCACCGTCCAGCGTCCACGTGAGTAGGCACATGGTGACTAATTCACCGACGGTGAACACGGTCACAAATGAAAGCGGATTCATGCCGCTAAGGTAGGCTTTTCTGTACGGAACGTACATCGTTCCCCACATCAGGCTTGCACCGATGGCCGCCAGCACCCCTCCGAGCGCATGACGGCCGCTGGGACTTGTAGTGCCATGCAGTGTGCTAAATCCGAGCATAATCGCGGCTACTACAATGCACAGTGATCCAAGCACCACTTTAGCGATTGTCTTGCCGTCGGCACCATCCAGCTCGCGAAATAGTACACGGCCCCAAAACAGCCCCACTAGTGCATTTGTATTCCACATCGGAAAAGCGATAGCTAGACCAACATCACGTATCGCAAAAACCGTTAATGTATTCGCAACCGCCCAAAGCGCCCCCGCCAGAATCGCCCATACCAGCAGATGCTTGCATGTCATAAGATCCCGAAAAACGTAAACCGTCCCCTTCAACAAGGTCGGAAAAGTCCATCGAGCCGTGAATACTCCGGCTACCATGCATAACGAGATGGCGAAAGGAGAAAAGCCTGCATTGACCAACTTGGTCGGTGCTTCCGCCGCGCCCAACCAGACTCCTGCGGTCACGCCGCATAGCACTCCCAGCGTATGCAAAGAACCAGCTTCCGCATGTCGAGTAAAACCCTTTTCTACGTCTGCTGCCATCGCTTTATCTTCCCATCAGTTCAATGCAGCCAGATAAGTAACCCTAATCCGAACCCCAAAACTGCGAACGGAATCCAAAAGTGTAAATCCGTCAAAACGGCTTTCGTTGTTTGCAATGGTCGCAAGCTCAATCTCCCACGAAGTCATTTATAGTTACCGATAACGTTGTGCTGAGACCTTATCCGCTGCAGACTTCACATGTCAATCGATTATCAGTGCCTATGCACCCACTGCCGTAGTGCCGACGTTTTTGCGATGAAGCGGTGCTCGATCAACTTCGCTAAACCGTTTTTCAAGCCAGCAACGAATATAACGTTGCTGTGGGGAGCCCTTCCGCATGAAAAAGCTATATGGTCTCTTTATTTCGTTAGCACTCTTGTCTGTTTGCGCTCCCATAGCATCGGCTGACGCGTACGATGCGCGGCCCAAGCTGGTCATTATCCTCGTGTTTGACCAGTTTCGAGGCGATTACCTTGATCGCTATCGCGCGGAATTTAAGGAGAAAAACGGTTGGAACCTTTTTCTTAAACAGGGAGCTCACTTCACAGACTGTTATTACGATTACGCCAATCTTGTCACGGCAGCAGGCCACGCAACGATCGGCACAGGAGCTTACACCGACGCTCATCAGATTCCACTAAATGAATGGTACGAACGTTCTGCCGATGGCACGCTACATCAGGTGAGCTCCGTCGCCGATGACCGCTATAAACTTGTCGGTGCACCGGCGAACACCAAAGATCTCACGGGCGCGTCCGCGCATCGGGAGATGGCTACCACACTTGGAGATGAGCTTGTGCTAGCGACACAAGGACGTTCTCGGGTTTACGGTGTGTCTATGAAAGATCGGGCCGCGATTCTTACGAGTGGCCACGCCACAAACGGCGCGTTTTGGGTGGACCACGACACCGGTCAATGGGTCACTTCGACGTACTGGATGAAAGATCTTCCGCAATGGGCTAAAGATTTCAACTCCGGCAATCATTCGTTGGAGGCTCGAGTAAAGAGCCGCGTGCCTCAAGGAAGTTTTTACGAAATGGTGGGCAGGAGCTCCGCTAGCGTTCAGTATCAGCTCGACTTTGCGCAGACCCTCATCGACGCTGAAAAACTTGGGAAAAACCCGGCTGGCGTAACCGACATGATCACGATTTCCATTTCGTCTACCGACATCAATGGGCACGCCTTTGGCCCGGACGATCCTTCGCAGGAGGCCCTCATCGTTCAGTCGGATGCTTTGCTGAATGCCTTTTTCACCCATCTCGATCAAACCATAGGTCTCAGAAATGTTCTTGTTGCAGTTTCTGGAGATCACGGCGTGGCGACAAGCCAAAAAGCCGGAGATGCATATCGGATGCCGGTATTGGACTTTCCGCCTGAATCATTCACCAAGCCGCTCGAAGCAATGCTGGAGCAAAGGTACCCACTCAAAGGCAAGGGGCCTTATATCCTCTTGATGGATAACCCTTACTTACTGCTGAATCGGGAAGCATTTGAAGCTGTTGGTGTCTCCGAGGAGGCGGCCGAAGACACAACAGCGAATATGTTGCAGCAGGTTTTCGCAAAATTCACTGATGTAAAAGACGCGGAGAGTCACAGAGACCCTCCAGTTCTCACGCACGTCTATACGAGCAAACAGATGCGTGAAGGGAGGCTGCCCGACACGCAATATAGCCGTTTGATCGCCCACAGTTATTCGCCCAACGTCGGCTGGGCGCTCCACATAAATTTTGGTCCCTACCAGTTTCCCTGGAAGGGCAGTGGCACAACACACTTCACGGCTAATAACTACGATCGCCATGTCCCCTTAGAGTTCTTTGGAGAGCCGTTCGTCCCAGGCACCTATCACACCATGGTGGCGCCGGTCGATATTGCGGCCACATTCGCCTCGCTCCTACGGATCAACCGCCCCAGCGCGGCCGTTGGTCGACCGTTGACGGAAGCCCTTAAACCGGAGGAGTTGGGTTCGACCTGGGTCATCCATCCCAAAGAGAGGGAGCAAGTGAGACCCTAGGTGCGCAGCAATTTCCCCACCGTCAGGTGGCGTGATCCGTTGACTCGGCGCAATGCAACCAAAATATCAACTTGAAATAATTGACTGGTCCTAATTCGACACGCCATTCCTATCATGCTTTCCAGTAAGCGGGAGCAAGACGGGCCCGCCTATACTGTACGTCTGTAATGCGTATTGAGGGTAATCACGAAAGAAACTATCCCTAAGGGCTAAGCTTTGCGGTGGAGACGAAAGATTAACGTTGCATGTGTCGGCTTAGCGTTCTCATTAGCCCTAAACGCGCAAGACATGAAGACAAGAGATTCAGAACCTCTCCTGCGCGACGAGGTCCTCTCTACCTGGACAACCGAACAGGGTTTGCCGCAGAACTTCGTGACAGCATTGGCGCAGACACCCGATGGCTTTCTATGGGTAGGAACACTCAACGGCTTAGCGCGGTTTGACGGTGTACATTTCAGAGGCTTCGAGAAGGACGGGCCACCGGAGCTGCAGGAAAGAATACTTAAGCTAGTGCGGGACAACGATGACGGGATGTGGATTGCCAGTACCACGGGACTCTTTCACTACACCCACAATCGATTTGTCACGATCACTATTCCTGGCAATTCGCATGTCCTGATCCAGGCGCTTGCGCGTGCCGGTGATGGAGGCGTCTGGATCGTCTCCGACGATAGACTGATGCGAACGCGAGGCGATGCGCTGGAGGCTGTGCCTCTGCCATCCAATACTCATGTAGTGCGTGACCTCTTCGAAAACAAAGACGGAATACTCTGGATTACTGATGGCGAACACGTTGTGGCCGTACAGGCTGATCACTCGGTAATTCGATATAACAATCCCGGTATCCAACTTCTGTTCGGAGACGCCTCGGGCAAAATGTATGCGGGCGACGGCCATAAGCTGTTTCGCTTTGATGGTGGGGACTTCAAACTGGTGCCGCACCCTGGACTCGGCAATTTCGTCGACTTGATGGTCGATCATCGCGGAGCACTGTGGATGGCGAGTGGCGGATTACATGGACTCAGCCGCAGATATGGCAATCAGACCGAGGCGATGACCACTGCTGACGGTCTGGCCAGCGATGACGTACGAGTCCTTCTGGAAGATAGCAATCATGATGTGTGGATCGGGACGATCGCCGGGCTACAGAGATTTCATCATGGGATCTTTACAAGTTACGCCATCAGCGATGACCCAGGTGGTGGGCGGAGTCAGACAGACGCAATTTTTGAGCAGAGAGACGGCGGGATCTGGGCTGGAACACTGGAGGGTGGCGTCGCCGAGTTCAAGGACGGGCGGAGAACGCTCTATGGACGTGGGCAAGGACTTCCTGCCGGTCAGATTCGCGGGTTTGCCGAACGTGGAGCCACTCCTGCGATTGCAATCTCCGACTATGGCATCTTCGAGCGAAGGGGATCCAAGTTCACCAAAATACCATCCATCCCGCATGGATACGTCAATACTCCTCTAGCAACGTCCGATGGAAGTCTCTGGTTCAGCGTTTTGCATCACGGACTGTTCCGTCTGAAGGATCAAAGGCTATCAAGCATTGACGTAGGGCAGCCAAAAACGGACAGTTCCATACGATATCTCGCGGTCGATCAGCAAGGAAAGCTTTGGGCCGGAACAGACACGCAGCTCGAACGATGGACCGGCGAACGATTTGAGCCAGCGGTCAACACACCGCATCCCATTCTCAGCGCAGCATGGCCCGGACATGGTTTGGCAGTAGCGACAATGCGCGGTTTGATATTGTGGTCCGATGAGGGTTCTGTCCGGAAGAACCTAGGTGCAGGAAAAGTCCTCACGCAGGCCGAAGGATTGCCGGGTAGTTTCGTGCTGGACGTTGTGTCAGATGCGGAGGAAAATCTCTGGATCGTCACGCCGCGTAGCATTGCATGCCTGAGCCGCAAACAGTGGATGGCTTTCGCTGAAGGAAAGACTGACCATGTCATCCCTGAGGTATTTGACCGGGCCGACGGTCTCAAAAGTAATGATGTACTTCCTCTCAATCAGGTGACAGCCATCCGATCACGCGACGGACGCATCTGGTTTGCTACGACGCACGGAATCGCCGTTGTGAACCCACACCTGCCAGACCCAATCGTGCAGGCGGTGCTCGACTACATCCAAGTAGATGATCAACATCTTGGCGCGGATGTGACTACGATCTCTCCGGGACTCCATCGCATCACTTTTGCCTACACCGCCCCTTCCGATATTGCTCCCGAACAAATTCGATTTCGCTATCGACTTGAGGGATGGGATCGGCAGTGGATCGACGCTGGAACAGAACGCGTTGTCTCCTACACTGGTCTGCCGCCCGGCCGTTATACATTTCAGGTCGTTGCCACGAATCGTGAAGGTGTCTCGAACGGAGTGGCCGCCACTGCTGCACTCAGGCTGGAACCGTTCTTCTGGCAGACAGGATGGTTTCGGGCGTTGCTAGCTTTTGCGCTGGTGGGCATCGCGGTTGAGGTGACGCGGAGAAGAACGCTGCTCCGGGCAGAGCGCCTCAGTCTTCGCTTTCAAGAACGAACTGCGGAGCGCGAACGCATTGCTTACCAGATCCATGACACCGTTATTCAGGACATGATCGGGGTGGCGTTTCAGCTCGAGTTGCTGGGTTTTCAACTGAACGATCAGCCAGAGACGGCTTCCACGTCGCTCAGCACGCTGGCTGACCGGGTGCGTGGAAGCATAGCGCGTAATCGCAATATGGTTTCGAATCTTCATTCGACTGCGGTGGCAGAATACAGCCTCGTCGATGTTTTACGACATGCAGAAGCTGAGTTCAGACTCAGCGAGCTTCCTGACTTTCAGTTGACGACCACGGGGGAGCCTCGCCCGATCGATCCTCTTGTTCGTGACGAGGTGTACCGCATCTGTCGAGAGGCTCTATCCAACGCCTTCCGACACGGTTACGCAAGACATGTCGAGGTGAAGATCATTTTTTCTCCAGACTCTTTCGAGGTTATTGTTGTAGACGATGGCGAGGGCATCGACGAAGTCACGCAACGTCAAGGAAGAGATGGGCACTTTGGACTGCGAGGCATGCAGGCTCATGCAAAACGCATTGGCGCAACTCTCACCATTGACAGTAAGCTGGGCCAGGGAACAAAGGTCACGTTGCAGGTAAGAACAACGAAGTCACCATGGAGACCTTGGCGTCGAGGTCGAAGATCACAAGAGGAGAACAGTTCTGAAGACCAATCCACTCGCTGAAGCTGTAAGATCGATCGAGGTGCTGATCGTTGACGACCATCCCATGGTGCGCGAGGGGCTGGCAGGTGTACTGGCACGCCATCAGATGAAGATCGTCGGTCTTGCCGCCAATGGCCGTCAGGCGGTTGAGATGTACTTGGCCCTGCTACCCGACGTGATGCTGCTTGATCTTCGCCTTCCTGACCAGAGCGGCTTCGACGTTGTGCGTACTATCCTGAAGAGCCATCCGGACGGTCGCATTATCATTCTCAGCTCTGCGCAAGGCGATGCTTCGATTTATACGGCGATCAGCCTGGGAGTGAAGGGGTATCTGCTCAAAGGCATTGATGGAGCAACACTGGCCGAACAGGTTCGCCATGTGGTCGCCGGCGGCCGGTCTCTTTCGCCCGAGACGGCAGAGAAGCTGACCCATTACATCACATCAGGAAAGCTGAGCGATCGAGAGGTCGAAGTGTTGGGGCTGATCTCGCAGGGAAAAAGCAATAAAGAGATCGCGGACTTGCTCTTTGTGACCGACAACACGGTGAAGATGCACGTCAAGAAGATTCTACTCAAGTTGCATGCAAACGATCGAACACAAGCGGTGGTGATCGCGATCCAGCGGGGGCTGCTCGACACTTAGGCCATAATGGCGAACTACCCTTTTGGGTACTTCCAAAATTATCCTTTGCATTTTCCCGCTCGTTTGAAACTGGCGCTAACCTTTCATCAGATTTTCTCCAACAACCAAACTGTTTTGTGCTGAACCGGCACAGACCGATTCGTATGCGGCGTTCTTTCCGAACGGGTTCGCCGCTGCAACCTCGTCGCAGGCAAACCTAGATTTGTTCCATCGAGGCCGATCACATGAAGTGTTGTTTTTTGAAGGGAAAGTTAGCCCGCACTTTTTACTTTCTAGCGGTAGCGGCATTGCCGATACCTTCCGCTCTTGCACAGAGCGCAACCGCGGCGAAGCTGTTGGTAACTTCGCCCGTAGTAGCGACGCAGACGGTAACCCTGGCCGGCAATCTCCGGGCTGAGGCAAACGCACAGAATGATCGTGGTGCGGTGGCGGATGGGTTGAAGCTGAACCACATGCTGCTGCAGTTGAAGCGCCCGGAGGATCGGCAGACGGCGTTGAACGAGCGAATTCAGGCGATGCATGAGCCGAACAATCCTGCATTTCATCATTGGCTGACGGCTAAGGAGTATGGCGAGGAGTATGGACCGAATCCGGCAGATATCGCGGCTGTGACGAAGTGGCTGAAGGAGAACGGCCTCCAGGTAAACCGCGTGTCGGACAGCGGGATGGTGATCGACTTCTCTGGAACGGCGGCACAGGTAAACTCTGCGTTCAAGGCACAGATGCACACGCTCGATGTTGCGGGTGTGAAGCACCTGTCCAACATGCAAGATCCACAGATACCTGCGGCGCTGGCGAATGTGGTGATTGGTGTTTCTTCACTGAACGACTTCCGTCCGAAACCGGCGAATAAGGGTATCAGTTCGGCACGGATTGATGGTGCATCCAAGGCGGTTGTAGCAAGAACGGTTGCGGCCAATGGTGTGAAGTCTGACTACACTGCGGATAGCGCGACGCAGCTGGTGGTGCCAGACGATCTTCACACTATCTACAACTTCGAACCGGTCTACAAGAACGGGATTACGGGCAAGGGACAGACGGTGGTGGTGATTGAGGACACCGATGTCTATTCGACGGGCGACTGGTACACCTTTCGCGGTGTGTTCGGCCTGACCAAGTACACCAAGGGTACGTTCACACAGGTTCATCCGGGCGGCTGCACGGATCCGGGCGATGTAATTGGCAACGATGGCGAGGCAATTCTAGATGCGGAATATGCGAGCGCAGCCGCTCCGAATGCAGCGATTGTGCTGGCTTCGTGTGCGGACAGCGAGACTACATTTGGGGGATTGATTGCGCTTCAGACATTAATCGATCAGGATCTGCCGCCGTCTATCGTCAGCATCAGCTATGGCGAGTGTGAGGCGGGGCTAGGTCAGGCAGGCAATGCGAGCTTCAACGAGGCGTATGAGCAGGCAGCGGCAGAGGGTGTGTCGGTGTTTGTCTCCTCTGGAGACGAGGGCGCGGCCAGTTGCGATGCGGGTGGGGACTTTGCCATGACCGGGATTACGACGAGCGGATTTGCAACGACACCCTACAACGTTGCAGTCGGTGGCACGGACTTTAGCGACACATACTCCGGAACGGTGTCTCAATATTGGAAGAAGAACAACAATGCGACCTTTGGATCTGCGAAGTCTTACATTCCTGAGATTCCGTGGAACGACTCCTGTGCAAGCACGCTAATTACCAACGTCGAGGGATACAACGTGCCGTATGGGGCGAATGGATTCTGCAATTCGCCGCTAGCGGAGGAGTATTTTGAGACGGTGGTGAGTGGCAGTGGCGGGCCAAGCAACTGTGCCTATGGACATCCTGTGATCTTCCGTCCTCATCCTGAGAACGGCGGGACGTGCGAGGGATATGCGAAACCAAACTATCAGGCGGGTGCATTCGGTAATCCGAAGGACGGTGTGAGAGATATTCCAGATGTATCACTGTTTGCCGCGAACGGTGTGTGGGGTCATTACTATGCGTTCTGCTACAGCCAGCCTGCGACCGGAACGGGCGGTACACCATGTACCGGTGACCCGGTGAACTGGTCGGGTGCAGGTGGCACATCGTTTGCGGCGCCTATCGTGGCGGGGATTCAAGCGTTGGTGAACCAGTCGACGGGAACATCGCAGGGGAATCCGAACTATGTGTATTATGCATTGGCGAAGCAGGAGTATGGCGGGACGGGCAACAACTCGTGCAATTCATCGCTGGGTACAGGAGCGGACAGCTCATGCACCTTCTACGACGTGACGCAGGGCGACAATGATGTGAACTGCATCTGGTACAACTACGAGTCGTATAACTGCTATAGGCCGTCGAGTAACTTCGGCGCATTGTCGGTCTCGGGCACGGAGTACGAGAAGGCTTACAACTCGAAGCAGGGATGGGATTTTGCAACAGGCATCGGTACTCTGAACGTGAATAACCTAGTGACGAACTGGAACAAAGCATTCCAGTAAGTTTCGAGCTGTACGGGGCAGGCATTCTTACGAGTGCCTGCCCTCTAACCGCAGAGCAGAGGTCAGCAGACAATTTTTGGATCTTCTCAAGCAGGGATCACCCTCCAGACGGCAGACGATCATGAAGATCTGCCTCTTCAGGACTACGATATTGGGTGGTCGGGCGGCAGCGATCATCGCCTTCTTAGCTTGCCTTATGCATCGGCTTCGACATCGTTTTCGGGTCACAAGTGCGGTTGCGTTGCAAGCAACAAAGTTTCGAACCGCCAGCTGGCTTCTTCTTCGCGCCATTCGGAAGCCGACTAATCGCACTGAGAAATGGTAGTTCCTAGTCAACGCGCAATCACGAGCAGTCACCACGTCAGCTTCGCCGAAGGCAGCAGCTTCGTCGACTTTCGATGAATTCCGCATTGGATAGTTGTCCCATTCCACACGCTTGTTTCTGTTGTTTCACACTGGCAAGAATGAGCATCTTCAATTGTTCGTCAGTCAAGTCTTGAGGTGCTTGGTTCCTCAAGAACTCGATGGATTGCGGTGGCGCCGACGAAGCGGCCCACTCGCTTGCTCATTGCAGAGCTTCTAAATAAATTTGAAGGCTCGAGTATCTCTGGTCATCGCTAGCTTGACCAGCTGCTTGATGACAAGTTCTTGCTCGAAATCCTTATCTTTTGTCCGTTTTCATGGATGGTCATGAATGATCTGGATTCTCTGATCAGTTGATCGCTGAGGTCTAAGGATTTCCTCGGACGGCCTCTAGTGTTTCCAAAAATGCCCTTCCGGAACTGAGAATTCTTAGGCGGTTTCTTATAACCAACTTCGTAGTCGTCCTGCATGTTTTCGTTCTCATAGTGATTGGTCCCTCTTGTTTTCTCTGCTGTTGAAAGTCCCGCCAGTCTCTATGTGAATTGCTCTGCTTTGTCTGCCTTTTGCCATCGACGAATGATCGTGTCGACGTAACGTGGATCGAGCTCCAGCCCGTAACACCGGCGCCCTGAACGTTCGGCAGCGATGACAGCAGTTCCTGAGCCCAGAAACGGATCGAGAATAAGATCCCCTCTGGCTGTGCAGTCCTTAATAGCATCGGCGATCAACGCAACGGGTTTTGGGGTAGGGTGAAGAGCCAGGAGGTTCTCTTCAGAATCTGAGCGTGAGAAGGTGTTCGCATCCGGATAGTTCCAGACGTTTGTTCGATTCCGTCCGAACTTGCCCAGCTGAATGTTATTTCGATGAGATCCCGTTCCGTTTTTGAAAAGGAACACTAGCTCGTGGGCACTCCGATAGAAGCTTCAAATCCCGCCGTTGTTTTTCGCCCAAACGCACAGGTTCAGATACTCCGTATAAACTTCCTGTCCGGCAGACAAAATCTCGCTCGTGTGCCGCCAGTCCATGAAGTAATAGGCAAGAGAGCCGGTGGTGCTGTTGTCCCGTGCTGCGACCATGGCCTTACGGAGGAAGTTCGTAAATTCGGTGGAGTTCATCTCGCCCGATGTCATACCGAACTCTCTATGACGAGTTTTGCCGAGTCCGCTAACATGCCCGTCGATGATGACGTTGTACGGCGGATCGCTGATCACAAGATCTGCCTTCGCGCCATCCATGAGGCGGATGTAATCGTCAGTGATGAGCGAGTTGCCACAAAGAACGGGGTGCTTGCCCAACTGCCATAAGTCACCGGGCACTGCGATTGCCGTATCCGAGATCTGTGGCAACTGATCATCGGGATCGGCCTCAGGCACTGTGTTGAGACCATCGATAAGAAGATCGATTTCGGGGACCTCGAAGCCGATCGCCTCCAGGTCAAAGTCGAGTTCCAGTTCGGAGAGGATCTTGAGCTGCTCACCGAGCATCCGCTCATCCCAGGTGGAGTTTCGGTCAAGCGGTTGCCGGCGATCAGGAAAGCCGCGCGTTGTGACTCGGTGAGATGACCCAGCCGAATAGCCGTCGTCTTAGATGCCCCGATTGCCCGCGATCTCGAAGTATTGAGTCGTGTGCGTGCTCTCAGCCTGAGAGTTATCGAAGGTGTACATCATGCTTACGCCTTCAATAGGCTCTTGGACCGTTCCGATTGAACAACCAAGAGGACTAGATAGAGCGAGGCACCTCTTGAGTTCGATAGGGACGGGCTCTTCATTCCAGTCGATTTTCCCACACATTTGGTCGATGGCTTATTGGATGTTGAAGGATGCCGATTTTTGCCGTTGTGGGAATTCCTTGAAGGTCACGAGGAAACTGTTTCACAACTGCCTGTGCGGGAATCATGACCCAAAGCTTATCCCGATACCAACGCGTGTACATCTTCGCATCCGGCGTAACTCAATGCACCTTCTCCATCGCCTTCGGCATGACCCTGAAGACGCGACTGTATATATCGTGTGCAAGTTCGATAGACTCCCCGACCGCGACGCTGATTGGGACTTCCAGATGCGGACATCGTCATCTCACAACCTTTCTGGCCTGCCTACCTGACGCCGGAAACAATCGCAAAAGCAAAGAAGCTCAAGTTGGCAGTAACTGCGGGCATCGGATCCGACCACGTCGATCTCGAAGCGGCGATCAAGAATGGCGTCACGGTCGCGGAGGTTACGTACTCGAACAGTATTAGCGTATCGGAACATGTTGTCATGTTGATCCTGTCGTTGGTGCGCAACTACATTCCCTCTTACCAGTGGGTGTGCGCTCGAAAGTGGGCAACTTGCCGGGTACGCTGGCGACGTCTGGTTCCCACAGCCCGCGCCGAAAGACCATCCATGGCGAACTATGTCTCATCATGGGATGACGCCGCACATCTCTGGCACTTCGCTCTCTGCGCAGGCCCGCTATGCGGCAGGCACGCGCGAGATCCTGGAGTGCTGGTTCGAAGGCCGTCCCATCCGCGACGAGTATCTGATCGTCGACGGGGGAAAGTTAGCTGGAACTGGTGCACACTCTTACACAGTGGCCAAGTGAGGTTTCGAAAAACAGGAAGGGCGGGGCAAAAGCCCCGTCCTTCACTTGCTCGCGCGATCCGCGCAATGGAGAACCATCAATGGCGAGAGCAGAGACTACCATACTGACCGAACCACCAAAGCGCGGTTCGTTGACCACATTACCTCCCACAGACCCCTCATCTACCGTTTCTACGAACTGGTCCAGACCTACGGAACGACTTGGAAAGCACTCATCGAGGAGGAGTTTGGCGATGGCATCATGAGCGCCATCGATTTCGAGATGCAAATCAAACGTGAATCGAGTCCCAAGGGTGACCGGGTCAAAATCGGTATGTCTGATAAATTTCTCCCTACAAACGTACTACGAGCAGGCGCTTATTCGACTTTCCAAGTGGATCTCAGAGCACAGGCGAGTTCGTGAAACTGACTATAAGCTTGGCACACTGTGCCGCTTCCCAACTCTCCCAACTCAAGCACAAAAAATCTGAACAGGGAGGATCTACCGGATTGAGAATTGCGCCTGTAAACCGCGCTCCGCCATCTTTGAGGGGTTGGACAGGATGCTAGTAGGACAGACAGATTGCGAGAGAGCTAATAATTGCCAACAGATTTCAGATGCAGTGATAAATCTCGTCAGCCAAGCGAACTGCTTTAGCGATGCTAAGAGGATGATTTAACGCGAGCGGGTTCTGAACTTTGCACTGGGAGTCGCTTCGTGGTAGGGTCGTGCAGATGGAACATTGAGTCCAGTCTCGTTTCAGGCCAACAGTCGCCACGCTCAGCCAAGCCATTCTGGAAGGAATTCTTTAGCCGGATCTGGTTCCGGATGGAATGGGGTGCTCACTTGCATTCGGAACCTCGCTAAGGACCGCGTCTGTGCGGGGACGCTTACCTCTTGCCAAATCGTCGATACCGAAAATCAGTTCCTCGTCAGCGATGCTCAGCTTACGAGAAGCGCGTTTCTCGTTACCAACACAGATACGACCAGCGCACTCGCTGGTTCGCAATCTGCATCAGCAATTCCGATAGCGGCGGCGAATGATATTTAAGATCTGCGGTATACATGACTCAGCCATGCGTTGTTGTTCAGAAAGAAGGGCATCGTGCTCGATATGAGCGATGTGGTGCCTCACACGCAAGACGCATTCCGTTCGAGACCTGGTATCGCTTCCGGCTGGCCGATGTGACGGTTGCTGTTATGTCTACTCGATGAACACACATGGGGGCTTTACGGTCGGCGAAAGCGGCGTCATTGCCCCAAACGCTGCTCGTCCCATCCTAGTGGAAGATCTTTCGCAAAAGAGGCTACAGTGAGCAAGGGGGAGTGGTTTCCAGTAAGGACCGCTTCATAGAGCGTGGGGGACAGTGCCGCTAATCGAAGAATCCGAGAGGCATAACGTTTGTTGAGACCGGCCTTCAATGCAAGTTCTTCTAAGTTCCTCACCTTTCCGGAGACTATCCAGTCTCACCATGTTCTTGCCTGAACGACCGCGCGCACGAGTGAAGCGATCGGGGTGTCGCTCTTGCACTCTCCGTTTGAAAGGATCAATTTGACGGCGCTACCACGTCGTCGCAACATTTCTGACTTCGCCAGAACCGCCTCTGCATCTTTTGCTTGGATCGGATGCCTTCGACTATGTGCAAAAGGAGTTGGAGGCGCTTCGGGGTGAGTTCTCGAACTTGGAGTCTCTTACCCGATCCACCAACTTTGAACAGACAGCGTAAATGGTTTGGCTTGTTAGGGTTCGGACAGGTTGGTTCTCAACCTATCCGAACCAATTCATCCCTTAAGTAGGCAGATGAGAAGCGCTCTTCCAGTGACCAAAAGCACGTTCTCCAAATTCCATTGTTGAGAGGTTAACTTGACATATCGTAAGGTACCTTGCGATATTACGTAAGGTAGCTTACGATATGACCGAGAAAGAATCACAGCAGGAAGTGTTGAAGCACAACTCTGTCGGAGCCTGGGCGAAGCGGTTGTACTTCGCATCGCGCGGAGTGATGGACACGGTGCTGCGCCCGTATGGACTTGGCTCCACGCAGTGGTACGTGCTGTATCAACTGGCAAACGTGGGACCGACGATGCAGCGTGACCTCGTGAACATGCTCAACATCGAAAGGGCCACGCTCAGTGGAGTCGTAGCGACGCTGGTGCGAAAGGGGCTGGTTGCGCAAGCGCCCGATTCGGAAGATCAGCGTCAGCGCATGCTCCACATTACGCGTGCTGGCAGCAGGCTCTGGAAAGCGTTGCCCAATCCAATCGAACAGATCTTGAAGGTGGCATTCGACGACGCAGATCCCGCAGAACTTGAGATTACCCGCAGAGTGCTGCAGGGCGCAACAAAACGACTGAACGAACACGATTGGGAAGGAGAACAAGTATGACAACTCTAGTCACAGGTGGGACGGGGCTCGTTGGATCGCGGCTGTTGCGGTACATGGTGGATGCCGGTCTTGAATGCCGTGCCCTTGTACGGCCGGGAAAAGATGCTCCTGCGGACGTAACGCCCGTCGAAGGCGACCTCTTCGATGCCGCCGCATTAAAGAAGGCCGTCGAGGGAGTATCGGCTGTTATTCACCTTGCCGCCGTCTTCCGCACATTGGACGAAAGCGCGATCTGGCGCGCGAATCTTGAGGGCACACGTGCTCTGATTGCCGCCGTTCAGCAGTATGCTCCGCAATCACGCTTCATCATGGCGAGCACTTGCCTTGTGTACGACGAAAGCGCGTCTCGTCCGGGCCTCGAAGAAGACGAAGTAAGTCCGAAACATGCCTATCCGGCCAGCAAGGTCGCGGCAGAAAAAGAGCTTCGGGAAAGTGGTCTGAACTGGAGCATCCTGCGACTCCCCTTTGTTTATGGCGACGGTGACGAGCACCTGTCCGCTGTCCCCGGGATCGTCAGTAGGATGAATTGGCATCCGGCCCAGACGTTCAGCCTCGCCCACCAGCGTGATGTCGCAAGAGCGTTCGAGTTTGCCCTCGCCGGGACCATGGACGGATGTATTGTCAACATTGCGGACGATGCGCCGAGCACTCTTTATGACATGGCGAGAGCCGTTGGCGTCACCATCGAGTCATCCGCTCGGCCGCTGAACAACCCGTGGTGGGGCCGTGCAGATGGAGCGTTGAGTCGCCGTCTCGGCTTCAGGCCAACTGTCGCAACACTTGGCCAGGCCGTTCTGGAAGGGATTCTTTAGCCAGATCTGGTCCCGGATGATGGGGTGCTCACTAGCATCCGGAACCTCGCTAGAGACCGGCTATATGCGGGAGAGTTTCCCCTGCACAATCGTCGATACCGACAAGTCGGCTTCTCGTCAGTCATTAGTCGGTCGCACGAGACAAGGGCAAGACCGGTGAGCGATACAAATAGATCGGCGGCGGGTATCGACACCAAGTAAGACGACCACTGATTGTCAAATGGGGAGGGAAACACTAAGTCAGTGGAAGATGTCACTCATCCTTCCCGCATTACGAATTTGAATTCCCTAATACCGAGTAACTAATTCCCTGTTTTGTGCACCAGCTATAAAAGTTCGACAGAGGGTAAATCGATGTTATTTAAGGGAATATTAGCCGCCGCGGCTTAGCAGGGTTACGATAAACCCTCGAAACTCCCTGTTAACGGGAATTCTGCCGGAGGGCGGTTTCGCCCAGGACTGCATCCACCGCCATTTTGTTTACTAGGTGCCTGAGTGGTGGTTGATCTTATAGACCTCCTGTCCAGCAGACAAAATCTCGGTCATGTGGCGCCAATCCATGAAGTAATAGGCAAGAGAACCGGTGGCGCTGTGGTCCCGCTGCGATGATGGCCTTACGGAGGAAGTTCGTGAATTCGGTGGAGTTCATCTCGCCCGATGCCATATCGAACTCTCGATGACGAACTTTGCCGGGCCCAGTAGCATGCCCGTCGATGACCACGTTATAGGGCGGATCACTGATCACAAGAACTGCTCTCGCGCCATCCATGAGGCGGTCGTAAACGGTTGTCATCAACGAGTTGCCAAAAAGGACGCGGTGCTTGCCCAGCTGCCAAAGGTCACCTGGAACCGTGATTGCCGCCTCAGAGATCTCGGGCACACGATCATCAGTATCGGCCTCGGGTAACGTCTTGAGGCCCTTCGATAAGGAGATCGATCTCAGGAACTTCGAAGCCAATCGCTCCAGATCAAAATCGAGTTCCAACTCGGAGAGGATCTTGACCTGCTCGCCGAGCACTCACTCATCCCAGGAGGAGCTCTCGGTCAAGCGGCTGTCGGCGATCAGAAACGCCGTGCGCTGCGAGTTATGAGATGACTCAGGCGAATGGCTGGCACGGTCCTGAAGCAGAGTAGAATAGGCACTTAAATGGATCGTACTTTTCGGTGCCCAATCAGCTAACTCGCTTGGCGACCAGTCCGGTCCCGTAGCATTGCTTGCCGACTTTCGAGCGATTCGTACTTGCGATACTGTTGGCAGAACTCACAACGAGATGTTTGTGACGCGTGGGGTTGCCGAGTGTGACGACTTCCTGCGAATGAGGACGACAGTACCGGTGAGTCCGGTCGTTAGAAGGATGAGGGTGCTGGGCTCAGGTACAGGCGGTGGTGGTGGCGGATTGAGATCGGTGATGGTGATAGCGGGGGAGAAGGTCTGAACTGTGCCAAAGCCGTTGAGGTTGAGGTTGACGAGGCCGATGACGCCGTCGGAGGTGAGGATCGGATCGAAGTACGGGTCGAATAGACCGATCGAAAAGGTAGTTCCGGAGCGGGAGGTTCCGTTGGGCGTGTCCACGGCGGGACCGGAGATGTTGAAGCCGAAGGTTATGGGAGTGTTGGGCACGATATCGAGCTGGATTACCCCCTCGTTCAACGCGGATTGATTGTCAAAGTTGATGAAGCTCGGGGGACCGCCGACGGCGTTGTCGCTTGTGTCTCCGATGAGACCCACGCCGTCGATGTTGCAGCAGTCGGGTACAGTCGCGCCTGCGAAGGCTAGTTGAGTGCCTGGGAGCTGGCCGGGATTGAATTGTAGATCGATGAGGTAGGAGCCTGCTGCGATGGGAGAGACGAGATAAGAGGTGTCGATGGAGACGTTGTACGAGAGACCGTCGGCGTGCGGGGAGCAGGCGAAGGCGAAGACGAGCGCCACAAGTGCGAAGGTTTTTGCCAGGAGGCGTGAGAGGCTGCGTTTTTTCGAGACGGCTAAGGTTGGTTTCATGTCAGAAGGCTCCGGTGTAGGCGGCTAATGTGTAGTTGATCGCATAGAGGAAGGGATTGTTGAAGCGAATGGGCACGGTTGTAGACTTGCCCGCTGCAAGGCCTGCGGGGATGGTGATGAAGCCTTCATTTTTGGGTACGGTGGGATTGGCCAGGGTAATCGTTTGAGGAAGATTACCGAACCCGATTTGAATGGGGCCTGCGATCGGCGAGGTCGTCGTGTTCGTGACGGTGAGGGTCGCATTGAAGGTGTTGGTGATGCGGCTGAAGATGAAGCCTGTGCTGGTGATCCGAAGCTTGGAGGTGATGTTGGGGAAGGTGAGCAGATCGAACGGAGATGAAGTGCTGGGCTTGTAGTCGGTCGAGCCGGAGTAGTGGGCTGTGAGGGAGTGATCGGTATCGGCCTGGAATGTGATGTTGGTGATGACGGCGGGTTTGATCTGCTGGGTGAGCTCGGCTATGATGCCGGTGTTCACAGCGACGCTGATGTCTTGAGTTGCCGACAGAAAGGCCTGCGTGACGTCGGGCAGGCCGTCGCCGTTGAAGTCGCCGAACGCGAAGGGCTGATTGGACAGGATGGATGTGGATGGATGTGAAGAGGCGAAGGCTCCATAACCGTTGCCGAGGATGATCGTGAGGGCAGGTGGGTCTGAGTTGAATGCGGAGAGGACCAAGGCGTCGGCCTTACCGTCTGCGTTGAAGTCGGCGGCAGCTATCTGGGCGAGCGGTGAGCCGGGGACCGTGATGGTGGGTTCGGCGGTAAAGGTGCCAGATTTGCTGCCGAGGAGGAGGCCGACGGTATTGTCGCTGTTGGCGACGAGGAGATCGGGGAGGCCGTCACCGTTGAAATCGGCTACGTCGAGCGAGTTGACGGTGTGGGGATAGGGGATGGGTGGAAGCGGAGTGAAGGTGTTATCGCCATTGCCTGTGAGGATTTGGATGGGGTTCGATCCGACGTAGAGGTCGGGGATGCCATCGCCGTTGATGTCTCTGAGGACGGGATTGGAACCGGTGTTCACGCCGGGTTGAGTTGCCGCGAAGGTGAAGGTGCCATCGCCGTTTCCGGAGAGGACGGAGGAGAGTCCGTTTCCGACAAGCATGAGGTCAAGGTTGCCATCGCGGTTGAGGTCTCCGGCGAGAAAGGGCGGAGCAGCGCAGGTGGGGACGTTTGCAGCGGTTCCGACGGTGAAGGATCCGTCGCCGTTGCCGAGCATGGGGACGACGACACAATCGAAGGAGTCGGCTATTGCGAGATCGAGAATGCCGTCGTTGTTGAAGTCGCCGGTGATGCCATAGGTCGGGGTGGAGAGAGTGAGTAGCTGGCTCAGCGTGCGGAATGTGCCGTCGCCGTTGCTGAGATAGGTGGTGAGGGTAGTCATGCCGAAGGTTGGGTCACGTTCGTTCATGTCGTAGTTGAAGGCTAGAACGTCGGTGAGGCCGTCATTGTTGAAATCGCCCGTGATGGTTTGGCCAATATCTCCGGGAACGACTGCAGGGATGAATGGTTGTGAGAGCTGCGCTGTGGGTGAAGTTGAGGGAAGGGTGGCTGAGCCGAGGGGGAGCAGGGTTCCGTGGAGGACGGTGTCGTTGAAGGTGACTGTACCTGCGAGTGGGACGATTCCGTAGCCTGCGACGTTCGCGGTAATTTTGTAACGGCCACTGGACTGCGAGGCTGTAACGGGATAAAGGGAGGACTGGGAGAGGCCAGTGACGGTCAGCGTTTGCGTTGCGGAGGCGCTGGGTTCGCGAGGCGTCGCGCTGTGGGGTGTTCCGCGGAAGATGGCCTTGATGGAGTACTTGTTGGGACTGAGGCGTAGAGGGAGGCTGGCCGTTCCTGCCGCCGTGAGCTGGGCGGAGCCGAGGATGGCTGAGTCTTCGCAGTGCGGGGCTTTGGCATTGCAAAAGACGACGACACCAGGGTGGATTGGCCCTCCGGAGGAGGAGACTTTTGCGATTAGGGTGACGGTCTTGGTGGTCGAAATGGTTGCGGAGGGAGAGACGGCGAGAGTGGTTTGAGTTGCGTTGCCGACTTGTGCGTGGAGCGCTGGAACAAAAGCGAGTGTAAGGGCAGAGATGCGAAGGATGAATCGCAAAGTCGATTCCATGAGGACTCCTAGGTTGTGGGAGATTCAAGTGGGAAGCGATCGCGCCTCTCTTTGGAGGGCTGACGCGGGTCAGGAAATTTGTGAAGGGTGCCGGAGCCCGAGTTACGCGTAATGGTTCTTCGTGTCACCCGAACTTTGGGTGCAGTCACGTTAGCACGGAAGCGGTTTGTCTGCACACTGCAGGGTAAAATGTTGTGAGATTAAAGCTGATTGTTGCTCTTCGAGGTTCGGACCAACCCGTAAAACTGCGAGTGTGTTGACAAGTATGGCATCTGAAATGCTGGCGGCCTAAATCAGGCTATAAGCTCTTCCAATTGTCTTTGGTTCATTGCTACCGCAACCCGGTCTTGCCTCCTTCGCATCAACAAATAGATGAACATTCTGAAAGTCGCTGCATGCCTTTTTGTCATTTTCTTTGCAGCTGCTCTTCGAGCGGACGACAAAGCACGCTTCGACCTGGCCGGTCCTACGATCGACATTCGAGTTACACGCGGGACTTCGACGCTCCCCATCGCCCAGGTTCCCAATCTTCAGCCGGGCGACAGGATATGGATCAAAGCTGACCTCCCGCCGAGCCAGTCCAATCACCTGATACTGATCGTTGCATTTCTTCGCGGCACAACGAATGAACCTCCCGACGATTGGTTCACCGAGATCGATACCTGGAACAAGAAAACAGCTGAGGGGACGACCGTCACCGTTCCCAATGGGGCTGAGGATGCCCTTCTGTTTGTGGCGCCTGAAACGGGGGGCGACTTCAAAACGCTTCGCTCCGCTGTCAAAGGCAAGCCCGGTCTGTTTATTCGCGCTGACGCCGATTTAAATGAAGCATCCTTCGAGCAGCAGCGCATCGAACGTTACCTCTCAGCGATGAAGACCTTGCCGCAGGACGATCAGAAGGCTATTGAGGACCACTCGGCAAAGTTAGCAACCACGCTCGCGCTCAAACCGAACGCTGACTGCTTCAAGCAGCCCGTCGATCAACAGGTTATTTGCCTCACCCAGTCCAGTGCCCCTGTGCTCCTAGATGATGGACATGGGCAAAGCATTGCCGAAGCGATCTCCACTGGGCCTTCCTCTGATTTTATCAATGCTGCTTCCTATACACAGCCCGTCGGAGCGGGCCTTTACTCGGCTTACGTCGGGGCAGTTGTTGATCTCGTTCACCTTGTCGGCATGCTACGCACGGCGCAATATCAGTACATTCCCGGTCTAAGCTTTCCGCAAGGATCCGCGCTCAGTCTGAGGCTCAATGCACCGCCTTCCTTTCACAAACCCGAATCGGTCATCGTCATCGGTTTGCCTGCCATTCAAAAGGCCAAGCTACCGCCGCTTCATCCTCATGATCCCAACCAGGTCGCTTGTTTGTTGCAACCAAAGATGACTATCCCTCTGGAAGGCGCACCTCTGGTTTTCTCGAGCAGCTTCGCGCACGGTCTCGTTCTACACCTTAACCGGACCGGCACGCCTACGGATCTGCCATTGACTCCCGATGCGTTCGAAGGCGGACTCGTCGTGACTAAAGAGGAGAAAAGTGATCCGCTGCACGACGCAAACCCTGGAGGCGATAAAGCGCTATCGGTAAAGCCTGACACAAAGATCGGCGCGACGACCGATTTGACCATCACGGGAACGATCCGCGGCTATTGGGGCTTCGATTCCTTTGAAGGCCCGACAATTACGCTCCAGCAGATCAAAGGCAAGGATTGGAAGATCGTCGACAACGCCCAGTTGCTCGCGGGACAGGACAATCACCTAACGACTAAAGCTGACGGAAGTGCGTGCGTCGAGCACATTGCTCTCGCAAGCGATAAGGCGAAAGATGTAGATGTCTCCTTCAAGCCTGCCACAGGCAAGGACGCGAAAGACACGCTTGCTCTAGAGGTCTCGCTAAAAACCGTTCAGCCCGGCGGTTATTCGCTGGCTATCCAACAGTACGGCGACTCGGATAGAGATACCGTTCCGCTTACGGCGTACACCGCCGGTATTCACCTCGATGCTGTCAAAATCCACAGTGGCGATAAGACGGCGGTACTCACTGGCGGCGGTCTTAAGGATGTAGTCTCCGTCGAGATCGATAAACAGATCTTCACTCCAGGAGGCGAAGACAACGACGAGAATACGATGCATCTTCAGGCTGACGCTGGTGTTTCTCCCAGCGACGGTTCCGAAGCCAAAGCCAAGCTGAAGGACGGCCGCACGATGTCGGTCAAGATATCAACCGCAGCCGCGCGTCCAGGGCTGAAGCTGCTTTCATTCAAGGCCGCATCAGCTCCGAAGGATGGCACGTTGCCTGTCAGTTTTGGCAACAAGGATGACATCCTGCTCGAGGGTAAACTCACCTTCGTGGTGCAAACTACTGGCACCTTTCCACGCACACAGACCATCGAAGTCGCTACCGTCGACGGCTCGGTGCACACTACGCTCTCCCTTGCAACGAACAACCTCGTACTACAGGACGACCATACGGCCGTTGCTACGCTAGAGCCCTTGAAAGCGTTCGGTCAATCGGCATTTGGCAAATTACAGATGCGTCCGGTTGCGGAAGACGGTACGCCCGGGAACTGGACGCCTCTTGGTGTTCTTGTCCGCGCGCCGCAGATCACGGCGATCCACTGCACCACTGCAGACGCCCCAACCTGTACTGTAGACGGGAGTAATTTGTTCCTTGTGCAGTCCTTTGACGCAACAAAGGATTTTGCCAAGCCTACCGACGTACCCACTGGCTTCGCGGAAAATAACCTCACTGTTCCGACGCCGGCTGACGGAGCAACGCTTTACTTCAAACTGCGCGATGATCCAACCTCGGTCGCTACTGTCACGCTCCCCACACCCGTACAGAAACCAACCTCTTCTATCACGTCACCTTCTCAGGCTGGGGTACCAGGATCTGAGGCACCCGCGGCTCAGGATGAAACAACGCCACCTTCATCCGAACCTGCGCCCGCGCCCAAACCTAGTCCGTCGACAACTTCTCAGCCAACGACCGGTCCGCCTCAAATCTGAGGGTCAGTGAGGCTCGCTTTCGGTGAAATGGTCCTGGGAAAAAGCGTGGGATTGCAGATATTTTTTCTGGTGGGGATCTGTGGCGTTTTGTTGGGGGTTTTTGCGAAAAGCGGGTGTTTGATCGCGGTTTTTTGGTGGTGTAGATGTGGTGGTTCGGTGGTGAAACGTGGTGTTTTGGCAGTCGCTTTTTGGGCGGCGAAAAATGCGCCACGGTTTGTGACTTTATTTTTGGGGTGCCCGTTTTGGGAAGGCGGAGACTGCTCTCCTGCCGAGTTTGCAGGAATGGGATACCCAATTTAGTTGTGGGTACGTCCCCCTCGAAAGGATGATTGGTTCGCATCTCCTGGGGGGGATGTGGGATCGCGTGTTCTGCGGGACACTGCGGTTGCCGTCGCAAGGGCCATTGGCGCAAAGAAAACCAGATTTGTTAGAGACGAGTTTCACGTTCTATGGACTTGTTTTTGACATCGGAGCAAACTCGTTCGCGCAAGCAGCGAGGACATGGTTTTGTTAGCGCAGAAGTGACGGCCGGCCTGAGTACCACTCAACAAAGGACATATGTTTCGCAGATTTCAATAGATTTCGGAGCTTGCGATGCTCGCTCGTTATCGCCCCTTCACTCGATCACGAAACCCAAGGAGAAGAGATGAACCCAAAGACCGAACTCATTCCAGACGACTCACACGCCTCAACTGAGAACACCTTTGACTCCATCGCACACGTATCGCGGCGTGCCTTTATGACAACCGCGGCTTTAGCGGGAGCAGGGGTGGCAACACTGACGGCCACAGCGCAGACGCGTGAGGAACTACTGGCAGGGCGTCAGGGCGATTACGCCAGTGACGCCGGTCCGGCAAATCAGCCACTGATAGACGAGAACCCCAACTCCCACATGCCACCCTTTACCGACCACGGGAATATGGGCCCGATATGGTATTCCTTCGACCTCGCTTCGCGCCGGGTACAAAACGGTGGCTGGACGGATCAGGTGACGGTTCGTGAGTTGCCTACGAGCAAGAGTATTGCCGGGGTGAGTATGCGCCTCACTGCGAATTCGATTCGTGAGCTGCACTGGCACACGTCGGATGAATGGGCGATCGTACTTACCGGGACGACCCGCATCACCATTCTGCAACCGGACGGCAAGATGTATATCGATGACGTTGGGCCGGGTGATCTTTGGTACTTCCCTGCCGGATTTCCGCATTCGCTGCAGGGGATCGGGCCGCAGGGCACAGAGTTTCTGCTGGTGTTCAACGACGGCGCATTCTCGGAGGCGGATACTTTTCTCATCTCGGAGTCTCTGGTTCACCTTCCGCCGGAGGTGATTCAGAAGAACATGGGCTGGTCGCGCGAGAGCTTCAACATGCTGCCGCAGACGCAACTTTATATCTTTGAGGGTATCCAACCGCCGTCGCTGGAAGAGCAGAAGCGAGCTTTGGGCGATAAGCTCGAGACGGTCAACAAATATACGTACAAGCTGAGTGAGCAGCGCCCGGATCCTGTGAGGGCCGGAGGTAGTGTAAAGATCATCGATGTCGATAAGTTTCCGGTAGCCAAGAAGCTGTGCGCTGCGCAGGTGACGCTGAAGCCGGGTGGCATGCGGGAGGTTCATTGGCATCCCCACTCTGATGAGTGGCAGTACTACATTCATGGCAAAGGGCGCATGACGATTGCCACCACTGGAGCTGCTGCGCGGACGATGGATTTTTCTGCGAACGACGTGGGTTTCGTGCCGATTATGGCTACGCATTACATTGAGAATACGGGGACAGAAGATCTCGTCTTTCTTGAGATGTTAGCTGCCCCTCACTTCATTGATGTCTCGATGAACGCGTGGATCGCTGGCCTTCCGGACAACTTGGCTACAGCTCATACCAAACTACCGTTGAACGTCATACGGTCCGCTCCTCAAACAGCCCTTACAATTCTTCCGAAGTAGTTCTGTGTTTCAAGATGGCTGCTGATTCATTCGGATTGGCGGCCACTTTGTGTGGGTTCGAGGATCGGATTGAGTTTATATATGGCCATCCGCCGTGTAAGCTTGGTGTCTCGTAAAAACAGGAGGTTTCGATGCACTATGCTTCGACGCGCCGGACGTTTCTTGCCAACTCGGCTCTAGGTGCCCTTGCAGCAGGCGTGCCGCTGTTTGGGCAGACTGCTCAACCTGCGGCACCGCAGTCTACAACCACAACCCAATCGCCTGCTCCGACTCCTCCGCCAGCCAAGAGCTCGCCGATGCCGCGAATGGCTCCGCCGTACGATAAGGCGACGATCAACATGATCGGGCGACCGATCTCCGGGTATACGCCACAGATCGGGACGATGGTTTCGATGCTGACGTGGATGGAGACTGCCGTGTTGAGGCCGACTCGCGATCTTACGCAGGAGCAGCTTGATTATCTGTTCGATAAGAATGCCAATACGATTGGTGCGCTGATGCTTCATCTGGCGGCTACTGAGGTTCTCTACCAGAGGATTACGTTTGGAAATGAGAACTTCGATAAGCTTCCGGCGGATTATGAGGCTAAGTGGGGGGCGGCGATGAATCTTGGTGCGGCCGGACGCGCGCAGATCAAGGGGCATGATGTTGCTTACTATCAGGATGCGATTCGTGAGGCGCGGGAAAAGACGTTAGTCGAGTTTGCGAAGAAGGATGATGCGTGGTTCACTACTGCTCTAAAGGAGCCTGGGTGGGGTGGCGGGCCGATAAATAACTTTTGTCTGTGGTTTCACGTTTGCGAGCATATCTCGCACCACGCCGGACAAATTGACTTTTTGATCAAGCGTCTGCCTGGTGCGAAGAATGATGATTCGGCGGGCTGATCTGGGATTGTGAAGTAGAAGGTTCAGGAGGTGGGCGGGGTGACGCGGCTAGCGAGCAGAAGAGCCAGTGCGCCCGTGCTGAGAAGGAGGACGGTTGGGGGCTCGGGGACGGCGGGAGGAGTTGGCGGGGTTGTCTCTGGGGTGATGGTGAGGTAGTAGTAGTCGGGGCCTTTGATGGAGTTAGCGAAGTCGATCAGACGGTAGGAGCCGGTGTCGATGGCGGCGGTGTCGTAGGCGCCGGTGGATGAGACGAAGGAGATGAGTGTGGGACCGGCGAGGTTACCTACTGTGCCGAATTTCAGGCTCTCGCCTGTGCCGCCGATGCCGGTGTAGAAATCGACATCGAAGGTCTGGCCGCCGACTCCGTTGATGGTTCCAGTGGTGCGGGGAGCGGCAACGGTGACGAGGTGGTTTTCTACAGGAAAAGTGAACTCTTGCGGAAGGGTGAAGGTGTAGATGTTGGAGTCGCCGGTGAGGGTGAAGAGATCGGTGGTGTCGGCGCGGGCGGTGCGGGGGAGGATGAGGGCAGAGGCGAGGAGCGGGAGTGCGAAGAGAGCTTTGCGCATGGAGGGGTTCCCTTCTCGGATTGGTGTGAGGTAAGGGTGCGCTCGCTTTGGGGGGGCGTCAAGTGAATTTTGGGTTCGAGCTTGATTCGAATGTCCACTCATGCTTCGCGAACACGAAAGTGTTATGTCCAGCTGAATTTAGTCCGGATACTGTGGAGATCACTGGCGGTTCAGACACCAGAATCCAATCTCACCATTCGGGAAGGCAAATAGGCATGATGGAAGCAAATGTAAATCGCACCTTGATTGGCAAGTCTCTAATCATCAAAGGAGAGGTTACGGGACTGGAGGCTATGCACATCGAAGGCCGCGTTGAAGGTTCAATTGCTCTCCCCGGTCAGACAATTACCGTGGGACGAAACGGCCACACGGCAGCCATGCTGATAGCCAATGAAATTGTGGTGCTTGGACAGGTTTTCGGGAGCTGCGAGGCCAGCGATCACCTTGACATTCGGAGCGAGGGTTCGATGAGTGGGGATGCAATCGTAGCCAGGATCTCGATCGCGGATGGAGCCTTCGTCAAAGGAAATATCGACGTTCGCCGGTCTTGAAGACCTACAAACCAGGAGCCTGGACTATGGCCGCTTCATAGTGATCTGTCTTCTAACCTGATGTAGAGGACTGTTTTAGCGCGCCTTCCCATTCGATTGAGAGGGTCGAATTACTACCGCCTTTCGAGCGCGAGCAGCCGATCTCGCAGATCTGCATCATAGTGGGAAGCAATGGAGAATGCATTCGAAGAACAGCCCTGTGTCTTCGTAGTTGACGACGAAGAGGAGATCGCCAAGATGTTTGCGGTCGTTCTACAGATGAATCTATTCAACGCTATCGCATACTCCGACCCACGAGTGGCGTTCGAGGCGGCGAAGCAGAAGGCACCAGATTATTTGCTGACGGATGTCATGATGCCTGGGATGAATGGAGTGGAGCTTGCGATTGAGGTCAAGGCCGTTGCACCCAATTGTAAAATGTTGATCTTCTCGGGCCAGGAAGATTCAGAGAAGTTGATTGACAAAGCAAAGGAACGGGGGCACGATCTTACTCTCGTGTTAAAGCCAATCCATCCTACGAAGATGGTTGAGCTCATCCGTGGACTATAGTCGTGAAATCGGCGTATACGGGTTGTCCATGAAAAATATTCAAACGTTATCCAGTTGGCGATACACGACCTCTACGCCGGAGTCCGATAGTGGTCAGTGTGCTGGACTTGGATCGAGCTCCAGTGAAGAAATGGCTACCATCGCAGGTATCATGGGATTTGCCCGATCACGGAGTCGTATCATTGCTCGCGCACGACTAGGGATTGAGTAGTTCTTCTATGGAAACTCCAAGCAGGAAGATTGGCCGTGGTGCCGCTCGACGCCGATTCTGGCTGGCGATGGTGGGGTTTGCCATGGCGTTTGTTTTGCTGCCTTTTTCCTACAAAGTTGAGCGGCGGCTAGAGACTACGGTTCACATCGAGGGTGCAGAATCCCAAAAAGTCGAACGGGAACTGGCTCAGCGTTTCCAATCTCCGTATGCCAATCGCTTGGTTCTGGTGATTAGCGGTCTCCCCGATCCCGATTCCGCAAAGAGTGCGGAAGCCCTTGATTTCTTAACCACTTCATTGCGAAGTGTGGCCGGAGTGTCGGGTGCGGTCTCGAGTGTGGATTGGCCAGACCCTCTATTTACCGGAAACAATGGCGGGGCCTTGATCCTTGTGGGGTTGGACCCGCACGGTGAAACTGTCGAAGCGCTAGTTCCGAAGCTTAGGGCGAAGGCAGATTGGATGGAAGGTCAGCTTCGGTCACAGTATCCCGGTCTGAAGCTTCAGATTACGGGTGAGACGCCTATCAATTTCGATCTGCGCAAGGTGAGTGCAGATGACGTGAAGCATGCCGAAGAACGTGCGATGCCAGTGACTCTGCTGCTGCTGTTATTGGCCTTCGGCAGCATCGTGGCGGCGTTCTTGCCTCTGGGAGTTGGCCTTCTCTCTATTTCGATGGCACTAGGTGCGGCTGCGCTGATGGCGCCCCATTGGCACCTATCGATCCTGGTGCAGAATTTGGCGACGATGCTTGGTCTCGGCCTGGGTATCGATTATGCCTTGCTAATGGTGAGCCGGTTTCGCGAGGCATTGTGCGATGGATGTGATCCCGGCTGCGCCGCCGATATTGCCGCATGGCAGGCAGGATGCACATTGGCTATTTCGGCCACGACGGTTGCGATTGGATTTTCAGCGCTCCTCATGGTGCCGATCAGCGAGTTGCGATCGATTGGGATAGCCGGCCTACTCGTGACGGTTTTGAGTGTAATGCTGTGCACGTTCGTGCTGCCGTGGGTGCTTGGCCTGGTGGGGCATCGTATCAATTCAGCCAAGGTATGTCTTCCCTCCAGAGGGCGCAAGGTGTCTAAGGACGTCGCCGCGGCGGATGAGCGATGGGTGCGATGGGGCAGCATGGTAACGCGACGGCCGTGGACGGCTCTGCTTATCGCTGGGATTCCACTATTGATGCTTGCATTCCACGCGCGAAAAATCTCTACCGGGCTTCCAGACCATGACTCGTTCCCTGAGGCGGCCGAGTCGGTACAGGCTCTGCATACGCTGCAGCACATGGGCCGGTCGGGTATCGTGCAATCGCTGCGTGTGATCGTGGAGTTGCCACCGCAGACTCAGCCGATGTCTCCAACTGGGTGGCTTGCCATCAGCCGGTTGACGGCGCACTTCCAAAGCGATCCCAGGGCGCAGGAGGTTTTATCGCTTCCGTCGCTCTCAGGAATGGCTGAAACCGCGGATGCGGTTGAGCAGGTGCCGGAGCCCATCCGCAAGAGTTTTCTGCGCAGCGATGGTCACGCTACCTTGCTTGAGCTACTCCCGAAGGCCGATGTTACGCCCTCGGAGCAGATCCGGTGGGTGCGCGAGGTTCGTTCTTCTGATGTGGCGGCGATCACGGGTGTGCCGGGTGCCGTGTTGCGGGTTGGCGGCGTTCCCGGCCTCGATGCGGACTACGACTCCGTTGTGAAAGAGCGTCTGCCGAAGGTAGTGCTTAGCGTAGTGGTGGGAAGTCTGTTGGCTCTGCTGATCGGACTGCGATCTTTGTTCGCGGCAGTCAAAGCGATTCTGCTGAATTTACTCTCGGTGGGCGCGTCGTTCGGGATGTTGGTCCTTGTCTTTCAGGAGGGCCACGGCAGCAGACTCTTTGGACTGCATGGGCCGACCGGCACCGTGTTCCCGATCGTGCCGATTCTCGCGTTTGCCATCGTCTTCGGATTGAGCATGGATTATGAAGTTTTTCTGGTTGCACGCGTGCTTGAAGAGCGTCGGCGCGGCTTGTCTGAGCAGGCAGCCGTAGTCGAGGGGTTGGCGCGGACGGCTGGGCTGATCACGAGCGCCGGGGCGATCATGATTGCCGTCTTCACCGCGTTCACCATAGGGAGTTTTCTGGTGGTGCAGATGCTGGGCTTTACGCTTGCGGCGGCGGTGTTGATAGACGCTACCGTGGTGCGGATGGTGGTCGGGCCCGCACTGTTGCAGCTGGCCGGCGACTGGAACTGGTGGCCGCTAGGCTTGCATGGCGCTCAAGCTGTGGCTGAAAAGGAGCTTGTCCCCTGAGGGTGCAACATCTCACCCGCTAACTTGGCCTTGTTAGGTTCTGCTCCTGTTATTGAGCTGCGGGTGCCGGACTGGCCGACTGACCAAGATCGAAATCTTTGCTTTTGAGATTTGCCTTTCCTGTTCCCCCTTCGATGACCATCGTCGAAGAACCGGGCTTGCCCTGCAGTTTTGCCTCGACCTGCGACGCAGACCAAACACCGCCGACTTTCCGCAGGCCGAAGTAAGTGAACTCCTTCTGCTGTCCTGTCCCGCGAAGCGTCTTTGTGACGTGTACCGGGTACATGATGGTGCGGTCGATCCAGGACGTCATTGAACCGTAGTAGCTCCGGTCTTGAGGACCGGCGGTGCTCTTAAGGACGAAGCAGTCGCGTGCGCCGTACTTCTCGGCTGGCAAGAGTTCCTGATTCTTCCAGAAGAACTGGTTCTCTACCATGTCTTCATAGGTGAAGTCTGATCCCACGAGTGGGTCGTTCCAATGTTCGAAAGGCACCACGCTCGCGGATTTCTGGCCTGGAAGGAGTGCCTCAACGGTCATGTGCCCGTTCACTGTCATGTGCACAAGAAGGATCGTCTTCGCTGAAGCGGGCCCGGAGATCTCGCATAGCAGGCGCAGCCCATCGGGGAACCAGTGAGCTTTGGCGACAAATTTGTAATTCGTGCGTGTGCCATCGGCGCCCACCTTTGTGATTCGGCCGCTCACGCGGTAGTCCATTGTCTCAACACGCTGACGCGAAGCATTCAGCACCGTTTCCAGATCAGGATTCGCTCCGAAGGCCCGCGACGGATACGCTAAGGACAACAGTGCTAACAAAACTATGGATAGCTGAAAGCGGCGGAGGAAGGTCATGTCTATGTATACAACAAGGTTCCTATAGCGCCCCATCCGTTGCAGGAGCTTCAGCTGACCTTTGGGAAGCAGGAGGTGAGGAAGTCCTCTCTCTGCGCAGGACGTTCAAGGTCCGTTCCAATTCGGCCAACTTGTGTAAACAGTTAGTGATCGTTGAATCGAGCAGTTCGATTCTGCCCTCGATTCGCTCGCACGATAAACAGTCACCAACCCACGCATACAGGACAACCAAGTCTTTTAGACAAAGCGGTTGGAGAACGGCTATTGTCCATCAAAATCAAACCGGCCTTACGATGATTGCTGGCCGAGAAAGACTGGTGCGATGTGGCGCTTATACAGGTTTTCAGTCACGTTCCTGGCGACAACTGCTTCGTTGCTCTCCAATAGGTCGAGGTAACGAGTTCCCATCTTGGCCGCGACCTTGAAACCCACATGCAAAAGCTGACGAAAGCTGCTGTTGTATTGCGACTCGCTGGGGTTGTGACGGAGTGCCATGGTGTATTGCAGCGAGGTCCATCCATTCACTTCGACGGGAGAAGGCAATTTTGCCGGATCGATGTCGATCACCGATGCGTAGGGCGCGCATAGTTCCTCACGGTGGCCGTAAGCTTCGGCATAGACTTCCTTCGCGAGTGCGAGCCCATCGCCATCGGCTTCTGCGAGCCCGATCAGCTCTTCGAGCCAGGTGGTGCCAGCGGTCTTCAGGTGTACGCCTGCATTGAAGCGCTTCATCGTTGCATGGATGGCGGGATAGATCGAGAATTTATCGCTGCCGGAGTGTATGCTCGGCTTGAGATTCACGGGCAGGCGAAAGTGCTCGATGGCATAAGCGATGGCTGCGAAGTCGAGCGCGATCTCTCTCTCAAACTGCTCAACGTTTCCGACGTAATCTACGCCTTTGTTGAAGCGACCGCTGAACTTCGGAGCGATGGTCTGAATCGGAATCTGCTCGTCAGCTATCGCGGCGAGGATAATAAGTAGTTCGACCGGCGTTTGCGCGGAATCGGTCTCATCCATAGAGACTTCCGGGATGAAGTTGTCTGCCCCTTTTGCTTGCGCGATCTTGCGGTAGACCTCGCCGGCTTTTTTTACAGCGGAAAGAAATTTGCTTGCCGTGTTTCGAAGGAGATCCTGCGTAACTTCGAATGTCTCGTCGACGCCTTTCAGGCTAACCGTCCCCAGAAGGTCTGCGTGACGTTTCGCAAAATCTTCCGTGTCGGCGGCTGACGCTGGTTTGCCGATCTCGTCTGCCACGTCGATAGTGTAGAAGTCACACGGGGTGAGGAAACGATCTACAGTTTGAAGAGTGATGTGGTCGGCGTCGCAAAAATAGGGCTTGTCCCAATGGAGCGCCTTCACTGCGGCATCGGCAGCTGCGCGGGTCGCCGTCGGGTCTGAACCAATGATGGTGTGTTCGCGATTCGATTTGTTCCACACCGGAACTATCGCGACCCCGTGATGCGACGCCAAGATGCAGGCCTGCAGCTGCGCCTTTGCCTGGTGCGCAAAGCGGTCGCCCATACCAATCGAATATGGATCCAGCACTTGTCTTTTCATTGGCCTGTCTTACACTTCTTTATGTTACCGCCCACAGCCGACTTGTAAGTGGCTCAAAAGCCGCATGCAAGAAGGTGCCTGAGGAAATGCAGGAGTCATTGTCGCCAACCCACATTCTCTCAGACACCTGTTTCGTCAGAGGTTTGTTAGAACTTCAGTTTGAGCGCCATCTGCAGAATCCGAGGATCGCCAGCAGAGGAGATCTGACCGAAATTGCTGTCTGTTAGTCCGAAATCGGGATTCCCAAAATTCACATTGTTGAAAACGTTGTAGAACTCCGCTCGAAATTCGTAGTTGATCCGTTCCCCTACCTTTCCGGTTTTGAGCAGTGCTAAGTCCGTGGTGAAAAGTCTCGGACCGCGCATAGAATTCTTGCCTATATTTCCGTAGGAGCCGATGGCATTGGGGACAAAATCCGCAGTGTTGAACCACTCGTTGATCAACGCAGCATGGGAGCGCGTGGTACTCAACTTGGTCTGCGAAATGTTTGCCACGGTGATGTCAGGACGATCATTGCCCATGGCACTGAAGGAATTATCATCCTCTGCGAATGAGGTGAACGGAAAACCTGATTGCCAGTTTGTGATGAAGGTCAGGTTCCATCCGTTAACCACCTGGTTCGTGATGCCATTGACTGGAACATGGTGAAAGGCATAAATTCCCGACAATCTAAAGACGTTGCTAGCGTCACCGGCGTCTGGGCCGTAGTCAAGAGAACGGCCGCAGCCGCATGTATTGATGCCGCCGATCCCAAACAAATACTCCTGTCCATTGGGACCGAAGTTATTCAGTGCGTGCGACCACGTATAGTTGGTCTGGAATGAGAGGCCATAGCTCAAGCGCTTCTCCACTTCAATCTGGCCGGCATTGTAGTTACTGATCACTCCGGAGTTGATTGAACCGATAAAGCCAAAGTTCGGATAGAGACGACGTTGCTGAATATTATCCTCCGTCGACTGGCCTGGAATGTAGACCGAGGGATTCAGTTGCAGCAGCCCTGACTCCTGATCTCCGGTACCACCCAGATGAGTTCCTTTGTTTCCCACATATTCCATACGCATGAACCAGTTGGAGGCAAACTGACGTTCGAGCGTGAGGTTATACGAGAGGATCTGCGGAAGCCGGAAGTGCCGATCGAAGATCTCCGTGAAGGAGATGCCCTGAGGGAATGTTGCCGACGGGCCTGGATTGATTGGTCCGAATGATCCTGGAAAAGGATTTGCTATACCCGAGGCGGAGTAAGGATTCGTAAAATTCGTGTTGGTGATATTCACGATTGGCGCAAAAGGAGGAATGCCAACCACATCTTCAAAGGCTACGCCGTTCGGGGCCTGATAGTAATACCCTATTCCACCACGGAGACTGGTCTTGGCATCGGACGTCAACTGATAGGCAAAGCCAAATCGGGGGCCTACATTGCCGAAGTTGTTGTAGATCGAAGATTCCGGGCAGCCAGGATCGTGATTGCTTCCGCCGAAGATCAGACCTGCGGGTGAGTTGGGATAGCGCGACGATTGCGCTCCAGGGACGAAACATCCTACGCGTCCCTCGCTATCGGTGTAAGGAGAGAACGGATCCCAGCGAATACCGGCGCTCACGGTAAGCCGTGAAGTCGCATGCCAGGTGTCCTGAAAGAAGGCACTCCACTCGTTTCCACTGAAGTCCAAATACAGCCCGCCTGCCTGCGTAAAGCTGGATGCAGCTCCAAGCATAAAATCTGAAAGATTGTTTCCGCTCAGATTGCCACCAAAGCTGTAATTGCCGTCCGCCTGGTAGCTATTTCCCATGGGCATGTGAATATGCGACCATTCGCCGCCAACCTGGATCTCATTTTTGCCCCTGACGAAGCTGACGATTTCACGATCGGAAATCTGGCTGCTGTCCCACGTTCCTGTGGCGGGTTGATCTCCCACGATGAACCCGCCAGATACATCGACGTTGAGCGTTGCCGGGAAATTGGTGGGTTGGGCAATATTCGCACCCGCATCCGCAATGCTGAAAGGCGCGGCCGACTGGGTCAGACCGGTCTTGCTGCTCCATCCGAAATAGCTATTGAGAACAAGTGTGGGGGAGATCGTGTAGATGTCGACAACGCTGACGTTCTTCAGTCCCAGCTTCTGCGGGGTTTCTGAATTGCCTTCAAGAATGTTGCTTGTCGGCGGAAGGATGATGGGGATGTTGTAGTTGAGTTGAAAATAGTGTCCGCTGAGATGATGCTTGCCAATGTTGAAGTCGATTTTGGCAAGGTACTCGTCGGTATTCTGGATGGACGGGGCACCGTTGTAAACCAAAAAGTTCGGACCCAACTGCGGGGCGTTGGGAAGAGGAATGTGATTCAGCAAATAGAGCGCCGTCGGATCAAATGCCGCCGGATTGATCTGGTTGTTGCTGTTGAATTGGTAAGGCGAATTCGGGTTGGGGTTCGTCAACACCGTGCCCGGGAGAAGTGCCGAGAAGTCTCCGTTACGCTCAGCCTGGGTTGGTACCTGCGAATTGAGGCCATTGATCGCAGTGTTTTGGCGTGTGCCTTGATAGGAACCAAAATAAAATAGCTTCCCTTTCAAGATAGGTCCGCCGATGGTTCCTCCAAATTGATTTTGCTTCAACGGATTGGGAGAGTCCGCAAAGTAGTTCCTGGCATCCATTGCGTAATTGCGCAGGTACTCAAAGACATCGCCGTGAATCTGATCGGTTCCAGATTTGGTAACAACATTGGCAACTCCGCCGGTGGCGTTTCCGTAGGCGGCGCTCATGTTATCGGTTTGCACATTGAATTCCTGCAGCGCATCCGGACTGGGGAAGGGCAAATTGGCATTGATGTAAAAGTCGTTGTAGTCCACGCCGTCCAACAGGTAGTAAACGCCGTTGGCACCGCCACCATTGACCTTTGCATATTGCTCGCCGGGAAGAATGCCCCCTTCACAACCAACGCCGCAGTTCTGCCCTGTGACATCCACTGCGCCGGGAACAAGAAAGACAAGCTGCTGGGCCTGGCGACCATTCATCGGCAAGCTCTCTATGCTCTTCTGGCCGATAACCTGCGTGATCGCCGCATCGTCCGTGGTCACCTGATTGGAGTTGGCCTCCACAGTGACTTGCTGGGTTATCGCCCCAACCGTGAGGATCACCTTCTGGCTGGCGGCCTGCCCCACAGTCAAGCCAATTCCCTTTTGCACGTAGGTGTTGAAACCAGCAACGCTAACGGTCAACTGGTAATCGCCAATGGGCAAACTCGGAAATAGGTACTCTCCTGCGTCTCCAGTTTTCACTTGCTGCTGATATCCAGTTCCTGTTTGTTCCACAGTCACCGATGCCCCTGGGACTGCCGCGCCGGAGTTGTCCTGAACCGTGCCGCTCAGACGCGCCGTAGTGTATTGGCCAAAGGCCGTAGTGGCCGCTAGCAAAAGAAAGAATAGCGAAGAAAACAGAACAGCTGGTTTGAACCGCACGTCGTTAAAGAGTCGACGCCCTGTATTCGGGCTTTCATCAATGGGTCTCATCCCTGCTGTCCCTCACTCATCTGAAATATTTGGCCTGGTAAGAATGCTAACTAATGCTCGCCCTTGCGAGGATCTAGCCACACAATCTTTGTTTTCATTAGATTGTGAAATGTTTCGATCATGTCTGTTCTTTTACGTTTGATCGGCTGTTAATGTCAAGAAGAAAAACACATTAATCTCGGGTGATCCGTTCAGGGTATGATGCGTTGCCAATTACCCCTTTGTTTCGGCGCGGTGGAGAAGAAGCTGTCCCCCCTTACTTATTTGGCTGAGAGTAGCGCTGCTTAATCCTCCCGACAGCGGCAATGTACCTGCTGAGAAGTAGCGGGCATGCAGGCTTAGCGGTGGCTCCCCCATCCACACCTCCTACTCACGACAACGATATTTTCTGTATGTATTTCGTTTTGTTGCGCATACGTTGATTACTCCTTTGCATCCTCGAAAATGGAGCAATTCGAAAACATGCATCGTACGCTGCAACTTGAAGAGCATTCAATGAGCCTCAACGTTGCACGATGCACGCAAGCTCATTCGGCGCTTCGCGGGAACCTGAGGCAGCAGATCCAGGACTTGGCCCGAACAAATAACTTGGCAATTCCGCCAGGCGAGATGAAACGCCAGCACAGCAGGTGCTTCAGCGCTTCTGAAGGGACCATCGCGTGCGAGCTGAGAGACGCTCAGCGTGGGAGCTCCGTGGTCGAGAATCGTTCCCGGCGGGCCCGTTTTTGGACTGGGGTCGGTGAACGCGTGCCAGGACTGCTGAATCATGTGGCGCGCTGGTTAGTCGGAATTAGCTGGGATCCGACCATTCCACCGCTGCCAGCGGCTTGTTTCCCTTCATCACGAAGTAGAGAAGCAGCCCGACTCCAACCCATGCGGCTCCCAGGAGTTTGGCGTCAAGATTGAGATTCAGCCAAATGAACGTGCAAACAACAAGACCGCAGAGCGGCGACAATGCCGCGAAAGCTACCTTTTCGTGGGAGCGGAACTTGTAGTGAATAAGCGCCGCCGCGTTTACACCAATGAACGCGATGAATGCTCCGAAGTTAAGCAGTTCCGCGCCCTTTTCAAAGGTCAACAGAAACGTACCGACCAGCGTGATGGCGCCCAACAGCAGCACGTTGTTGCGCGGGATTCTCGTCTTCGCATCTAGTACGCCGAAGAATCGCTTTGGCAGCGCATCGGTGCGTCCCATTCCATAAAGCAGACGCGCGGCGCCGAATTGCGCAGCGATACCTGAGCCCATATTGGCGATCAAGAGCGTCGCATTCAGTAATTGGAAAAGAAACTTGCCACCGACGCGAAGGGCGACCTGCACGTAAGCGGTGTCGACCATGGAGGCCGGGAATGGAATGCGTGCCGGCCAAGCCAGCTGCGCAAGGTACACTTCGATCGCGGACAGGACGCCAATCGCGAAGCAGGTGATGACCGTGGCCAGCAAGATGTTACGCCGCGGGTTCTCGACTTCCTCTGACATCGTGGAGATACCATCGAAGCCGATGTAGGTCAGCACCGCAATCGATGCGCCATGAAACAGGAGCCCGGGAGCGAAGGTAGCTGGATCGTAAAACGGCAGCAGCCATTGCCCACCCACGGGACGCGCCACCAGCGCAATGTAGCGTATGGCATACGCGATGAAGACCACGACGACAATGCTCATGCCCAATGCCAGCAGAGCATTCACGCGGCTCGACGTTTGCACGCCACGCAGGTTCAGTCCGGTGAAGACAAGAACAAATGCGACGGCCCAGGCAGCATAAGGAATTTGGGGAAGAATATTCTGGGCCGCCGCGCTGCACCAAATGGCGCAGATGATGGGATTCAGCATGTAATCCATCAGCATGGACCAGCCCACCACATAGCCGGCCAGCGGGTGAATCTCCTTGCCAACATAGGTGTAGGCCGACCCGGCGCTGGGATACACGCGCGCCATTCTGCCGTAACTCACAGCGGTAAACAGCATGGCCACCATCGCAATGAGGATCGTCGTCACCACGTGTCCCCGCGCGGCATTGCTGACCACGCCGTAGATACTCATAGGCGCCGTGGGCTGAATGATGATGATGCCGTAAAGAATCAGGTGGCGAAGCTTGAGCGTGCGGCGGAGGCCAAGGGGCTCCACGGATCGATCAACAGTTGTGTCCATACGCGCGGATCCTCGGTCATCCACGAAGCGCTAACCCACAAGCATCTGCGTAGCGCGCCAGAGACTCCCGTACCTTATCATGAATGATAGAGACCGGATTGTTGCTGATCGTCCCAGCACGAATTGCCTCCGCCTGCCGAGGAAGATATTGGCTGAGCAAAGGCAAGGGCGCGGGGTGTTCGCGAAGGTTTTCGAGCAGAACTGCAAGGGCCTTGGATATCTCGGCGTTCGGCCAGTAGTAGCGGATCCGGTCGCTCAGGCTATAGGCCCTGGCAATGTGCTGCTGGTGCTCATCGCCGTGGTAGTAACCTTTCCAGTTTCCGGGATGGTCAAGCATCACCTGCTCGATGATTGCCCGCAGATTGGAGCGCCGTTTATCGGCAATCCACTCTTCCTCAATGCGTGCCAGGCCGAAGATTGCTTCCCGCATTACGAAGCTCAATTCAGGGCCGACTTTTAGAATGCCAAAGTGCCCACTCACAAGTTGGCGAAGTGACTCCGCCGTCTGATAGTCCGTCGAATGTGCCTCGAAGACAATTCCATCCTGCTGCAGAATGGATTCGCTGAGCTGCGAGGCCTTGTCTGGCTGGTAGTCCTCGACAGTGTCGTGGCCAAACTCAACGCCGGGCTGCACAACCACGCCGACGATCCGATCCCAGGCGGACAGAAGGTTCCTTCGTTCGAAGGCTCGCCGGTGGACTTCCAGAGTCTCCCGCAGGCTCTCCGTTGAGGTGACTTCGATTTCCATTTCGTCCACTGCGCCGCCGGGAGTAGGCACCTCCGTTCCGATCACGTAGACCGGGCGAGCCGCGGAGTTGCGCGTTGCAGTTTCGGCAACTTCGCATAACCGTGCGGCACGTTCTGCAATCTCCTGGGGGGCAAGAGGCGTCGCATCATCGGCGCAGGCCATGCTGGCGTCCAAGTGAATCTTGCTGAACCCCGCATCCGCATACGCGGCAACCATGATGCAAGCTTTCTCCATGGCAACGCTGGCAGGCTCGTCCTTCCACGGATTGGGGCCAAGATGGTCTCCACCCAGGACGACTCGCCCAATGGGGAAATGCATCTCCTCGGCAATGGCATGAATGTAGTCTCGAAACTGAGCGGGCACCATGCCGGTGTAGCCTCCCTCCTGATTGACCTGGTTGCATGTCGCTTCAATGAGCAGCAAACTTCCATCGTGTGCGGCCTGCGCAAATGCCGCCTCCAGCACCAGGCGATTCGCAGTGCACACCGAGTAGATGCCTCGGCGCTTCCCTTCCCGGTTCTCCCGCAGCAGCTGACGCATCTCATCCACTGAATTGCGTGACGCTGCGGATTTTTCAGACGCAGAGGTCATATTCGACGTTTGCGCAATGTCCCCCATTGAAGGTTCTACACGCGAAAACAACTTGTCGTTGGAGACGGCGGCCGGTCTCGGCTCAGTTGCAACCGTAACGCCGGATCGAATCCCCGAATTGTGCGGAACAAGCATTTCCTGCTGCCAATGTTGTTGGAAAAAACCTTCGCGGTATGTCCTGTCACAGAAGGCTTCCGTGCCGCCGGAACGCGTGACGGATAAGCCTCCGGCCAGATTTCCATAGGCGATACACGTTTCCAGCGGAGCCTTCCGAACCCATTTGTGCAGGAAGCCAGCGTCAAACGTGTCGCCGGCGCCCACTGAATCTTTCACTTCCACTCGAAGCGAAGGCACGTCAATGCGCCGCCCCTCGAAGTACGCAGAGGCCCCCGCCGCTCCTCGCTTCACAACCAGCAACGGCACCTTCGCAGACATGCGTTCGGCGGCGGGTTCAGCCTTGGCCATCTTGGCAAGCTCGCTCTCCGTGCACAACAGCACGTCCAACAGAGGCAGCACGTCCTCAAGCACACCGGCCCACTTGTCTTCAGGGTCATCGTTCGTATCGAGAGAAGTGGTCAACCCGCGCCTTTTCATCTCTCTGAATAACTCCGGGATATCGGGTGACAACTTGCGATGCAGAAAAAGAGAGGATAAGTGAAAATGTTTGGCCGTTGCCAGATAGTCCAGATCCAGATCGTCGATTCCCATCTCAAACATCGCACCTGGGTAAGTGAGTATCCGGCGAGTAGTTGCGAAAGGAAGTATCACGGTGATCCCAGTATTACTTCCAGAGGCCGACTGAACCACGTGATCCACCTGCACGCCAGCTTCCTGCAGCCAGCGGCAACACATCTCTCCCAACGCATCCCCACCCACGCGCGAACTGAACGTAACCTTGCTGCCTAACAGCGCCAGGTTATGCGCGAGGATGGCCGAGGAACTACCGAGGGTAAGCGTAAAGCCGCTGGCCAGCACTTCCCTTTCTTCCGGCAGCTCGCGCGGCGCTCCGTAGACAATCAGATCGGGATTCAGCTCTCCGACTATTGCAACGTCCGGTTGCTCCGAAGAGCCGTTCTGCAGGCTGCTTCCTACTACTTCGGTTGAGTTCATACTCTCCATCGTTTATGCCTTAGAACAGGCGTTGCTCTTTGCGGATGCAGACCACGTCGAGCGTGATGCCCCAGGTATTCTCGCCCATCGAGGATTCGATTGTTGGTGTTGTGGACCTCTGTCCAAGATTCCGCACGAATGCCTATTGTTCACTTGGGCGCTTTTTATTCGCCGGCACAAACCGTGTGGGGATGGTGCCAGAGACCGAAACCGCAACCGTCTTGGAGTTTGCGACGGCATCGATCCCCATCGCAGTCACCCGCACACTGTATGCTCCGGACTTGGTGTAGGTGTGTTTCACTTTCATCCCATCTAACGTAACTCCATCGCCGAAATCCCAGTGGTATGTCAGCACCGGCTCCTCCGCAGACGTTCCCTCGGCGCTGAAATCGATTGTTTCTCCTGCTTTTGCTGAGGCTGCCGCATGCACCTCAAACGCGGGCGCCGCAGGAGCAACAGCCTTGTCGATCAGTTTGTACATTCGAACCGAATGCGGAGGCTCGACAAGATTCATCTTTTCGGATGAAGCGTCGCAGCAGGGTTTATCGTCGAACACTTCCGTGATCTGATAGGCACTGGGCTCCTTCAAACCGAGAGCCTTGAAATCTATGGACCGCGTGCGCTCCTCTTCTGTCCAATTGAAAATGGTAAGAATGGACTGGCGCTTATCCTCCTTCAGCAGAAAGACGCTGGGCTGCTTGTCGGCCTGCTCATAAGTCATCAGGTCAGCGGGGATGGACGAATGGCCCAGGTGAGCCATATTGATCAGGTCAGTATTTTTTACCAGTGCCAATCTTTCCGGGGACGATCCGAGGGTAGGCAGGTCGTCACCAAGCTCAAACATGCCTCCTGACACAGCGGCCAGAGCGATCGATACCTTTGCCTCGTCGTGCGTGAGAGGATGCCGGCCTCCGTGCCATGAGTGATCATCGACCGTTTGAGAAGAGACCGTGAACGCATCCGGATCCGCGACAAAGAAATTGCGATTCATATAGTAGCGTGCTGCGATACCGGAAGCAGCATCACGGCTGGCATCGAATGTATGCCCGGTGTCCTGAGAGATGCGCCCCGCGTCCACGATCCCAACAGGATTGAGCATTGGACTGCCATCCTTATCCAGAACCGTGTCTTCTCCAACCGCGCTCCGGATGATCTCAAGGCCAATCCGCTGCGCTTCCAAGGCAGTTGTATTCGGACGATGGTAGGCCCCTTCGACCGCCGTGTCATCCATAAAGTCCATCTTGATAAAACGAACGCCCCAGTCGTGGAGCGTGCTATACGTCTGCTTGAGATAGTTCTGCGCTCCCGGGTTGGTCGTATCCAGCACATACAGGGGATCGTTGTGGTCGGTCACATAACCAATATGAATCAACTCGCCCGCGGCGTTGTGCAGCAGCCAGTCCTTGTGGTTCTGATAAACCCACGCGCGGTCGGAGACTTCGAACGGGGCGGTCCAGAGGCCAAAGATGAGGCCATTGCGCCGTACCTCTCCGCCAATATATTCCAATCCGTGCGGAAACAAGTTGACATCGGGTGTTGTGTACTCGCCGCGCGCGTATTGGTATCCTTCGTCGATCTGGTAGTAGATATACCCGCTGGGCTTCAGGTTCTCGCTGAGCCATTGCGCTGTTGTAACAGCGGCTCCCTGGTTGAGACCAAAGTAATACGCGGTCCAACTCCACCATCCGATCGGCGTCGGCGTATTCACTCGAGCCTTGTGCAGCAATCCCGCCGCACGCCCATACTGCTCCAACTGCGCGTGGTAGTCGGAGCCGACAGAGAACATGAGGCGCTCCGATGAAAGGCTATCTCCGGAGTGAACAGGAAGGCTCAGACTTACTTGCTGAGAGGCAGGCGATTGCCTGAGCGATTCACCTTTCATGATCTCCGTTGTGCCCGTTGCCACTGCTTCATACGAGAGAATCTTCGTGTCGCCGCCAGCCGGTTGCTCTTTGAGATGGAAGATGGTTAAGAGCCGGTCGGACGTCAGTGCGCCAAGGAACAGGCTCTCGCCGCTGTCCCGGTTAAAAATGAGCTGGCTTTGCACCGCTCTGTGCACTCCGTGCGGACCTTCAGCCAGGTCGCGAATCGCGAGTTGAGGCCGATCCTCACTATAACTGTCCGACAGGATGCGGTCCGCCGACGCGGGACCATTCAGATTGATGACCGGACCGCCTGCTGCGTGAAGAGTGCGAATTGCCTGAACAGAGATGGTTTGGCTGGCGGTGTTAACCACTTTGACTTCAATCTCGCCCCACGCCTGATCGTGATACAGCTTGAAAGTACACACCAGATCGGGCGCACCTGCAAGGCTGGTATGCGTAACCGTGAGTTTCGTTCCCGAACCAAATTCATCGTGAAAATCTGACCGCGCCGTCTTATGCTGCGGGTAGGCCGACGATTGCATCACACGGCCGTCTACGTCCGCTTCCACACCAGACCGCAGCACTGGATCGGGAATTCCGGGCCGCACGATAGAGTATGAACCGTCTGCGTTGATTCGTACCGACAACTCCTTCCCCTGGATCGAAGCCAATTCCCCTGGCCCGCTGTGATCGGTCGATTGTTCCTGCATGTTTGCATACGCTTGGCTTCCAAGAGCCATCGCGGCCACAACAAGCAGCACGCACGTTTTTCGGCTATTCCATTGGTTCACTTGAACTCCTTCGTTCTTCGCAGACAAATCACAAGGTGCGCCAGCATTGACGTTGCCGGCATTGCGAGCAGGGCTCCAAGGACGGGAAGCGGCGAGTTAAATGCCCAACATCCCCAGGGACTATTAAATAAATAGCCAAAGCTCCTCGGCCCTCAAAAGCTTTCATCGACAGTTGCAAGAATTGAACAGCTCTGACGCGCCTTGTCAGCCTGAGTCAAGCACGTCGTGTCAATTTTCGTACTGTTTCAATTCTGATCATATATACCAAATTGTGTCGTTTTCATGTTTCGCTATATTACGAATTGAATACTTTTGTGTCAATCGAGATTTTGCGCCCCCTGGTATGGTCGGCCGATTCGCCGTTCGGCAGGAAGGAGGAACGCCTGATGAATACTGTGACCTTCAACATATTTTTTGGACAAGCTCTTAGGGCACCCAAGATCTCCTCCAGCACGATTGCCTCTGCTGGCGGGAACGGGGTAGTTGAGCACGCGAACCTGTCGGATTTGCGATGGACCATTTCCGAGCTGGGAGTCGTAGTCGTGGTTTCGAAAAGCGCAAAGTGAAAGTATTGACGGTTGCGCAATGCCCATATATTCTTACGTAAGGCTTCGACTTCGATTTATTTGCGCCAAAACATAATTTTCGGTGCTTTTAAGTTGTCTGGGCCAAGGAATGGAGTTTTACATGGCAGAGCTTTCCAGCGTGCACGTAGAGAGCAACACCCACGGCACCCCCATATACACCCTCCCGGAGATTCTTCGACAGCCCCTCCTTTGGCCCACCACGCTTGAACGCGTTCTCTTAGCATCCGAAAAACTGCAACTGCCGGCCAAGCTTTGCAATGCAGGCATCCTTGTGACCGGAGCGGGAACATCTGCCTACGCGGCCAGCGCGGTTGCGGCGGCTTGGCATAACGCATCGGCCATTCCTACGACTGACTTTCTATTGGATTCGGATCGTCACCTGGCGAACGTGGGGGCAGTAATCTCATTGGCTCGGTCGGGCAACAGTCCAGAAAGCGTCGCTGTCGTGGAGCGAATTCGAGCGATGAGGCCAGACGTTCTACAGTTTGCAATTGTCTGCAATGAAGATGGAGCCTTGTCTTACTCGGGCCTGGATGGACTCATTGTGCTTGATCCGCGGACGAATGACCAAAGCCTCGTGATGACCAGCGCGTTTTCCAATCTCGTTCTTGCCGGACTAGCTCTGGCGCAACCTGATTCTGTACCGGCAGCAGTTGAAGCTTTCAGCAAACGCGCCGCCGCATTGCTGCCCGAGATCGATCGCGTCTGCCGGCTTGTGGCAGATCGCGTACAAGACCGGATCGTGATGTTGTCCTCCCCACCGTTGCTTGGCTGGGGCCGGGAAGCGGGACTCAAAACCCTGGAGATGACTGCCGGGGCCTTTCCTGTGGTCTCCGAAACATACCTTGGGCTTCGTCATGGTCCTATGTCCTTTGTGAAACGCGACACGTTGGTGATGTGCCTGCTATCCAGCGATCCGGTCCGGCGCCGCTACGAAGTGGACCTCATTCGTGAACTTCGCACAAAAAAGATTGGATACCTGGTCGGAATCGTCGATCCCCGCGATGGAGGGGATCTATTCGACGAAGTCATCCCCTCCATCGCTCCTGAAGCGAACGACGATTTGCGTACTCCGTTTGAGATACTTGGCCCACAACTTCTCGGCTATTATCTGAGTTTGCGTATCGGGTTAAATCCCGATAACCCCAGCCCGGACGGGGTCATCAACCGGGTGGTTCAAGGTGTGAATATTTATCACGAAGCATCCTCGACAAGATAGAAGTTCGCCGACCTCTGGACGTCGAGTAAATGCATAGCTTGCCGCGCAAGAACTGGACCATGAGTCCGTTGGGTTTGCGCGAGAGAACCGCCTAATTGATATCCAATCCAGGCAAGTCTGCTCTCCTACACGAATATCCCCCTAGTCCCTACAGATTGCTGTCTCGTCTTCATCGCCGATGACGGTTTCATCTCGGAAACACAGAATGTTGCAGTCTATAGATGACATTAGGCGAGAAAATCCAGCTTATTTTTGTGAAAATTTTCTTGACAAAATGCGCCGCTCAAACGTATTCATGGTGAAGAGTCTTTTGACGCTCCCTTCGTATCGGGGTTCAGTGCCGGTTTAAGCCCGTGCCGTTCCATGACATTTCCGCACTTACTCACTCACCAAGGAGTCAAGGTTGACTGAAGCAAGTATCCCGGCAAAGTATTACCAGGTTGGAACGGCAACGGTCGAAGTTCATCCCGACCGTTACGCAGCCGGTGCGGCTGCTGCGCGGGCTGCGAGCAAAGCGTTGATCGAGTTAGCGAAGGCTCATAACTCGATAGGAGTTATATTTGCGACCGGTGCCTCGCAGTTTGAGATTCTCAATGAGCTCACGCGCCTTCCAGATATACCCTGGGATCAGATTCGCGGCTTTCATATGGATGAATATGTGAATCTGTCCGCGGATCATCCTGCCTCTTTCCGCCGCTATCTCCGCGAAAGATTGACGGGCAAGGTGAGCATGAAAGAGTTTTTTGAAATTGATGGAAGCGCGCCGGATCCGGAGCAGACAAGCCGGAACTATGCCGCCAAGCTTCGGCTCGCCGACCCGCAGGTATGCTTTCTTGGTATTGGAGAAAATGGCCACCTTGCCTTCAACGATCCCCCGGTGGCAGATTTCACCGATCCTCTCGATGCCAAGATTGTTCTGCTCGACGCCCTCTGCCGCCAGCAGCAGATGGCAGAGGGATGGTTTTCCAGTGTGGAGCAGGTTCCGGACCACGCGATAACACTTACGATTCCAACGCTGCTGCGCGTCCCAAAGCTGATCGTATCGGTTCCTGGTTTACGCAAAGCAATGATTGTGCGCCGCGCCTTGGAAGAAGCCATCTCCACGGAGTGCCCCGCCACGATCCTCCGCACTCATCCGGATGCGACAATATATTTAGACTTGGAATCGGCCAGCGAACTGGACGACGTACTTTTCTCCCGATAACAACAGCGAACAATACAATCAGGCTTGTTCCACCGCTCTCAACTTATTCGCAGTCACGCCGATCGAGGTTCTAGCTCCTCGATTTGCGTGACGCGGCTACTACTGAAATATTTGCGGAAGCGGAAATCGCCCGGCATGAGTCTCTCTTGATAAGTTCGGTGGGCAGAGTTGCCTGCTGGCGGTGTTGACCGGGATTGGCAATCCTGTTCAGCAGCAACTCCACCATCTGTTTGCCCAACTGCTCAGGAAACTCGCGGATCGTCGTCAAGGCGGGGTACAACCAGGAACCAACGGTATCATCGCAACCCACCACACTGATGTCGCCCGGAATCTCCAGGCCGCTATCGCGCAGCCCCTTATATACACCATGTGCTGTTGGGTCATTCCCCGCAAAGATAGCAGTTACCTGTTCGCCTTTAGCTAATAATGACTTTGTCCCGAGATAGCCAATATCCGTCTCGTCTTCTGAATCGATAGTGCTGTGGCGAGGCTGCAAGCGCGCTTCTTCCATTGCGCGCCGATAGCCCTCGTAGCACCGGGCGAACCAGGGAAGACGAAGATTGCCCACGAACCAGATATGGCGGTGCCCCAGGCTTATGAGATAGCGGGTAGCATCCGACCCACCCTGAATATCATCCGAGAAGACTACGTCGTAATTGGAATGTTCGACCTCTTCCATCAAGTTATTGCCGAAAACCACGAAAGGAACACCTTTTGAGGTGAGTAACTCGAGAAGGTTTGCGGAGTTTGTGCCCGCCAGAATCACTCCACGAACAATGTCGCGCCGTTGAACGACGTTCGGCAAGTGGAGATCCTTACCGGGGACATTTGCCGGGTAATTCAGCGATTGGAAGATCAGTTCCCAGTTATGCGAAGCACAGATCGCCTCAGCTCCAAGAATGACGCTGGAGTGAAATGCGTGGTGCTTGACCCGATTACTGAGAAGAATTGCCAGAGCCTTGGTTTTATTTCGCTGAGAAAAGTCGACATCAAGATCGGCCGCGGCCGCAAGCACGCTTTTGCGGATGCCAGCATCAACGGTGTGGCTCCCATTCAGAACCCGGGAAACGGTGGAAATACTTACCTGCGCTGCAGAAGCAATCTCTCGCAGGCCGAATTTTCTCTTCCTTGAAACCGCATCGGTCATGCGACTCTACGCCCCACGTCCCGGTGCTTCCCTATCTCGTTCATGACTAGATGGTCCTTTCCCAATTGCGCGAGAAACCCGGACTCGCCGACGTGAGGCCACAATACCAGATAATTTTCACGAAAAGCAAAAGACCGGCAATTCTTACGTATACAGGCTCTATTTAAGAAACAACATATGCAGGAATGGTGCGCTCTTTAAAAGGCTTCTTGCGCAAGCCTTAGCTATTGTTGTAGGTTCTGAACCTTCTCCTCAGATGGAAAGAAGTGGCCTCTTGTATTTTCTTCGGTCAGAGAAGTTTCGGCAATATTCGGAAATTTCCCTTGCTTTCGAATATTTTCATGTGCTAATGTCCGTTCATAATGCGGTTGCACCGTGTACACAAGTGGCTGCGCTGATGAGATTGCACAGCACGATTGAGACCTTCCCTTTCCTTTGAGATTTTCCACACGACTCAGAGATCAAAAACCGGGAGTTGATTGCAATGGTTGAAAACGCAAGAAACGAAATCGATCGGCGCACATTTGTGAAGCAGGCTGGAGTCACAATGCTGGCTGCCGGCATGAGTGCTCAATCCTATGCGCGCATTCTCGGCGCCAACGATCGCATTCGCCTGGGCCAACTCGGCTGCGGCGACCGGAGCCAGGGCCATGTGCACATGGTGACCCTTGCCTCCAAGCAGATGCCCGTTGAAGTGGTTGCAGTTTGCGATCTGTGGAGCATGGCACGGGAGCACCGCGCGGCCCAGGTGAAAAAAGCGTTCAATATTGAACCGCGAACCTTCAAGTACTCCGAAGAGATGCTGTCGTTGAAGGACCTTGACGGAGTGATGATTGCCACGGGCGACTTCCAGCACGCCAAGCTGTGTGCCGAAGTGGTGAAGGCCGGAAAGGATTGCTACGTTGAAAAGCCTTTTGCGAACGTACTCTCCGAGGCCATTGAGACGCGCAACATTGTCAAGCAATCCAAACAAATTGTACAGATGGGAACGCAGCATCGCAGCCAGCCCTATCCGCTTGCAGTAAGGGACATCATTCGTTCGGGGCGCATCGGAAAGATCGTACACGTTGAGCAGGAGTGGAATGTCAACGAAGAGCGGTGGAGATTCACTCGGTCGGACACTGGCTATTCCAAAGAGATGCTGATGGACGTCAACATGGAGTGGAAGCAATGGCTCAATGGCCGGACATCTCATCTGAAAGAAGACGATACGGATTGGAAGCGGTGGCTGCTGGGTAAGCCTGATCGTCCATTTGATCCCCACGTCTATCTTGAATTCAGGCTGTATAAAGACTTTTCGTCCGGAATCTTCGATCAGTGGCTTAGCCATGGTTGCGACCTGGTGCATCTGTGGACGGACGAGGCCTATCCGGAGAGCGTGGTTGCCAACGGCGGAATCTTCGCATGGAACGATGGACGGGAAAATCCGGATACTGCCGTGACGGCAATCGTCTATCCGAAGGGCTTTCTGTACACCTACAAGACGATCTTCGGAAACAGCTATCGCAGCTTTTCGCGAATTGATGGACGAGATGGCACGATCGAGAATTACGGCGGAGAGGGCGCGTCCCTGTTTATGGTTACGCGCGAAGGGGGCAGGCAGGAGTTCGATCCATTCGACAGTGGGCCGACGTACAAGAATCTTCCCATCGTTGGGCCCGCGAAAGACGGCGGACATGTTGTCCAGGTTCCCGGGGCGCCGGCGCCGACCTCACTGGGTCCGGACGATGATGACGTAGTTCATCTGGTGAACTGGCTCCAGTCGATGCAGACGCGGAGCCAGCCCAACGCCACCGTCGAACATGGATTCTCGCATTCGCTTGTTTGCATCATGGCGACGCAATCTTACTGGAGCGGCAAGAAGCTGTATTGGGATTCGCAGAACGAGCAAATTGTCGATCGTCCGGTTGGAGCTTCCACTGCCTGATCGACGAATGCTGGTTTACATAGCAACGAGGCGGCGTCCACCTGGATTCTTGAGTGAGGTGTGGGATAGCGAGATGCAATGAATGCTGAAAATGTGATAGTGGAGGTTGACGCGTCGCAGAAGCCGCGCGGCAAAGGGAACGTACGATGGTGGATTGTTTGGACGCTGTTCTTTTCCACGGTAACCAATTACATCAGCCGGCAAACGTTCTCCGTGCTGGCACCGCTGATCACGGCGCAATACCACTTGACGCATACAGACCTATCCAAGATTCTTGGCGCGTTTCAGATCTCGTATGCTCTTACGTGGCTGCTTGGCGGCATCTTTCTTGACGCTGTGGGCACGCGCCTCGGGCTTGCTCTTGCCGTCGTCTTCTGGTCGGTGATCAACATCCTCACTGGCTTCGCCAGCTCCGTCTTCGGGTTTGCGGCTTTTCGATTTCTACTCGGCATCGGCGAAGGATTCAACTGGCCCGGAGCCAGCAAAACCGTTGCGGAGTGGTTTCCTAGCCAGGAGCGCAGCCTTGCCGTGGCCATCTTTGATAGCGGCTCCAGTGTCGGGGGAGCCGTGGCTGCGCTGGCGATTCCTCTCATCGCATTGGCCTTTGGTTGGCGCTCCGCATTCCTTGTCTCCGGCGCTCTGGGCTTTGTCTGGCTGGCGGTCTGGTTGCGCGTCTACCATCCGTTAGACCGCCATCCAAGGGTCACGAAGGAGGAAGTGGCGCTCATCCGCGCGGGCCAGGACGCGCCTTCCACTTCTACGGAACGCGGAGTGCAACGGTGGCTCACGTTAGCGCGCAATCGCAACGTCTGGGGCATTGTGTTGGGGCGTGCGCTCACTGATCCTATCTGGTGGTTCTATGTCTTTTGGCTTCCGCAATATCTCAGTGATGCACGCGGATTCAGCCTGCAGCGCATCGCCCTTTTTGCGTGGATACCTTTTATCGCCGCCGATCTTGGCAACTTCACGGGAGGCTGGATTTCAGGCTACTGCATTCGCCGCGGCGTCTCGGTGCTGCGTGCCCGCACCTGGGTATGCGTCGTCAGTTGCCTGCCGATTCTTGCCGGGATTCCTGCTGCCTCTGTACACAGCGTCTATTTTGCATTGGGGTTGATCTGTTTCGCACTGTGGGGCTACGCCAGTTGGTCGACCATGGGTCTCACTCTACCCTCCGATCTGTTTCCCCAGGACGTGGTGGCCACGGTCACCGGTGTAAGCGGGCTGGCAGCTGGGCTGGTGGGCGCGGCCTTCACATTTGCCGTCGGCATCCTGGTAGATCGCTTTTCTTATGCGCCAGCGTTTCTGGTTGCCGGTTTGATGCCGCTTCTGGCAACTGCGTGTTTGTTGCTGCTGGTTCGCGCTCCAGCCAGCGCTTCTGGTCCGGTTGCGATGAAGAGCTGACCGGCTGCTGTGGCGAAATGCGCTGCGTGTAGGCGCTCCTCTACGCGCCGCCTCTATGATCATGACCTGTGACATGAGATTGGGGGAAGCGCAAGAGAATCGAAAAACTGATGGATTCATCCGAAAATGACCTATGGGAGTGGCGTTATGGAACGAAATGATCTGACCCGCATGCATTGGTGCGCACGAGCTGTACTTTGCCTCACTTGTTTTGCGTTGCCCTCTGTGGCTTCCGCCCAGGTGGATGTTCTTACCAATCACAATAACCGCGAGCGAACGGGCACGAATCTGCACGAGACGGTTCTTACGCCTGCCGACGTCAACGCGGCAAAGTTCGGCATGCTTTTCAAGCGGGTGGTGGACGATCAGCTGTACGCACAGCCGTTGTTGGTGACCAACGTGAAGATAGGTGGCGGATGGCACGACGTAGTCTATGTAACGACCGTCAATAACAGCGTGTATGCTTTCGACGCTAACGATCCGAAAGCCACCGTCCCCTTCTGGCATGTTAACTTCGGAACGCCGGCCAACTTGAACGACGCGGACTTCGGCTGCACGGACATCAACGGCAGCATGGGCGTCATCGGCACCCCGGTGATCGATGAGAAAAAGACAACCCTGTATGTCGTCGCGTTGACGAAAGCAGGCGGCAAGTTCAGCCAACGTCTCCATGCCCTGGACCTTGCCACCGGAGCTGATCTCGCCCATAGCCCTGTACCCATCGCAGCTCACGGGTTTGATCCGCTGCTGCAAAACCAGCGGCCCGCACTTTTCCTTTCCAGCGGCAATGTGCTCATTGGCTACGCGTCGCACTGCGACAAGGACCCGTATCATGGATTCCTGATGAGCTACGACGCGGCCTCGCTCACCCAGAACGGCGTGTTCAACACATCGCCCGGAGGGAGCGAAGCGAGCATCTGGCAATCCGGCCAGGCGCCCGCCGTCGATGACAAGGGGAACATCTATTTCATTACCGGAAACGGCAGCTGGAACGGCACTACACAGTTCAGCGAGAGCTTCATCAAGCTTGATCCGCACCTGCGTCTGCTGGACTGGTTCACACCCACCAACCATTTTCAATTGGACAAGATCGACGCCGATCTCAACTCCTCGGGAGCTGTCTTGATTCCCGGAACGCACCTGGTGATTGGCGGCGGAAAAGAGGGCGTGCTCTATGTCATCGACACCGAGCACTTTGGCCATTTGGGCGATGAGCACGCCGTGCAGCACTTTCCCGCAACGAGTTCCCATCTGCATAGCATGGTCTATTGGAAGAGCGCCAAGAACGGCAACGTGCTTTACCTCTGGGGCCAGCGGGACCGGGCTCGTGCCTATCGCTTCAGCGGCAACAAGTTTGACGAAACGCCGTTCATGATTCGGCCGGACAAGAACGATGGCCATCCCGGAGCCATGCTTTCCCTGTCTGCCAACGGCGACAAGGATGGCATTCTGTGGGCCGCCATTCATGCCACCGGCGATTCATGGAACGAGTCACGCCCCGGCATTCTGCATGCCTACGACGCGGACGACATCAATCATGAGCTTTGGAATTCTCTCGAGAACCCGGCACGCGACGACTGCAACAACTACTCCAAGATGTCTCCGCCCACCGTGGCCAATGGGAAAGTGTACCTAGCCAGCTTTGGTACGGCGAATGTTGGAACAGGACAGCTGTGCGTGTACGGATTGCTCCCCAACGGCCCTGCGCCGGATGCGCCGGCCAACGTGCACGCCGCGCTCCAAAGCAGGTTCATCAGCCTCACATGGAGCCCAGTAGCACAGGCCAGAACGTACATCGTTGAAAGCTCGCAGGCAGGAGCAGCGCACATCATTGCGTCCGGATTAACACGGCCGGAGTTTACTGAGCCGGCTGAAGATTTGGGAACAAAAACTTATTGGGTTCGCGCAGTCAACGCCAATGGCGAAAGCGTGCCTTCGGCAACTGCTACCGTTGACGTTGAGCACGCGCCCCATCCACGACACAAGCATTGAGAAAAGCGCAGGCGAATCACCGGCGCTCTCCATCCGGTTACGCCTGGCTGGCGATGGGAGATATGTTTCGCTGCATCCACTTACCTTGCGTGAAGTCCGGGAAATCAACCGGCGCACTGCCACGGCTCACGGAACTCACACTGAGCGGTCCCACGGCAGACCAGGAAGCGGCATCATACACATCCATATCCGGCGGAAGACCCTCGCGCGCGCATTGCAGCAGTCGGTAGAGCATGATGAAGTCCATACCGCCATGCCCGCCCAGCTTTGCGGCGAGCTGGCCCTCTTTCACCCAAAGCGGATGCGCATATTGCTTCCATGATTCAAGCGGCATATACGACTCGTCCTTGTTTTGGCCGTCAAGGTAAATGCGTGGTGGGTAGTCTTGAAAGATGCCTTTCGATCCGGCAATCAGGTTGATGCGGTCGTAGGGGTGCGGCGTGGCGACAGCGTGCTTAACGGTGATGGTGAGGCCCTTGGCGGTCTTGATGAGCGACGTGTTCATGTCGCCAGCCACGTAGCGCTCTTCCATGCGCGGATCGCCCGGATGCAGATGCTCCTTGCGGTATTGATCGAGCCCTCGCTGCGGCGAGCTCATCGAAACGATGTAGCCAAAACGATCGCCGCGCTGCATATTCATGTAATTCGCTACCGGCCCAAGACCGTGGCTGGGATACAGGTTGCCGTCGCGCATGGTATGTTCGGCTCGACGCCACAGGCCCTCCCCTTTATCGGAAAATAGCTCTTCTCGAAGATCGTGTAGGTATGCGCCTTCTCCGTAGAGAAGATCGCCAAACTTGCCATCGTGGATCATGCGCAAAATCAGCGTCTCGTTATAGCCGTAGCAGCAGTTCTCCAACATCGTGCAGTGTTTGCGGGTCTGTTCCGATGTTTCGACGATCTTCCAGCATTCCGCGAGCGTCACCACGCCCGGCACTTCAATGCACACGTCCTTGCCATGCTTCATGGCCGCAATCGCCATCTCCGCATGCCAGCTCCAGGGAGTTGCAACCAGCACCAGGTCGATGTCGTCTTTGGCGAGCATGGCTTCGAAGGCATACGGATCATCCGCAAAAATCTGTGGCTTGGCCTGCCCGGCCTTGACCACCAACGACGCGGCATGTTCGGCATGGTCGCGGACCAGGTCACACAACGCAACCACCTGGCCATCGGCTGCAAGCAGATTCTCCAGCAAATTTGTGCCGCGCCCGCCGGTACCGATAAAGGCGACCCGGGGGTTTCGCTTGTCAAACGGTACGTCGATCATGGTCCCGGACGTGGTAGCTTCGTCCGCATTGGCATGAGCTGAATTCATTGCGCCGAGCACAACCGCGCTGGCCGCGCCCATCTGCACGAACCTGCGTCTGCTCCACGATCCCAATCCAGTGTTCTGCTCGTCAGAATTCATTCTCATCCTCGGTCCTGATTTTGGCAGGCTCGTCTTCATGAGCTCTGCGTGATTCGGTGTTGACACTGCGTAGCGCAGTGCGAAGGCAACAACCAGGGAGTGCAAACAGAATACGGATCTGCGGAAACGCGGAATTATTCAGTCTGCGTGTTCAATGCGTCAATCGTAAGTATCCGGAAATACCGTAAGAATTCGCAACGTCTGAGCTTGGACATGAGATTAGGGGAGGAAGCTACCGATGTCAAGACATTCATTCATCCGCTGGCAATTGTTTGTGGGGCTGCTGCGGCCGCGTGTCCCCTTCTTCATGGTCTCTTCATAACAATAATATAATTAGTAACTTACATAGATTATCGCCCATGTGGGGGGCTGACATAGCATCCTGAATAATGACGGTTCGAAAGGCGGGATACCGAGTTCTGGTGAAAGGTGGATGGCTAGGCATTCCGCAGTTGCAGAGAGAGTTCAACCCGGCAGGTTCATGAGAGAGCGCAAAAATAGAAATTGAATAGACCGCATTCGAAAGATACTGATACTTTTATATAGCTTCCCATATCGACAGACATCATCTTTCTGAGGATTTGGCCATGGGGGAAACTTTCGTGACTCAAGAGCAAAAAGGGCAGCGAAATATTGCGGTGGACGCCTACCGCGGCTTCGTCATGCTGCTGATGATGGCGGAAGTCCTTCAGTTTGCCCACGTAGCTCCGTCGTTCCCCAACAGCCGGTTGTGGCGAATCCTGGCCTTCAACCAATCCCACGTCGAGTGGGTGGGCATGAGTCTCCATGACACGATCCAGCCTTCCTTTACCTTTCTGGTCGGAGTTGCCCTTCCCTACTCACTGCGAAGCCGTCAGAAGAAAGGCACCTCTTTCGCGCACATGCTCGGCCATACTATCTGGCGTAGTTTCCTGCTTATCGCGCTGGGAATTTTCTTGCGGTCCACACATAGCCCCATCACTTATTTCACCTTCGAAGACACCCTGACGCAGATTGGCCTCGGTTACACTTTTGCTTTTCTGTTGACGTTCGCTCGTCCGCGCTGGCAATGGACAGCTTTGGCAGCGATCCTGTTCGGCTACTGGCTGGCATGGGCTCTTTATCCGGCGCCGGGTCCGAATTTCAACTACGCGGCGGTGGGTGTGCCGGACAACTGGCATCAACACCTGCTCACCGGTTTTGCAGCGCACTGGAATATAAACAGCAACTTCGGCCAGGCCTTCGATATCTGGTTCCTGAACCTGTTTCCCCGCACCAGTCCGTTTCTGTACAACGACGGCGGCTATCTTACCCTGAGCTTCATTCCGACGCTGGCCACGATGCTGCTCGGGGTTGCCGCGGGACGCTGGTCGTTGGCGGCATCGCCGGCGATTCCGATGCGGAAGTTCCTGGTGGCGGGCGCCGCTCTCATAGCTGCCGGCCTATTGTTCCACTTTACCGGGGTTTGCCCCATCGTGAAGCGCGTCTGGACGCCTTCATGGACGCTGTTCAGCGGCGGCGTGTGCTTCTTCTATCTGGCAGCCTTTTCGTGGGTCATCGAAATCAAGAAACAGCGTGGCCTGGCATTCCCGCTCGTCGTGATCGGCATAAACTCCATCGCCGCGTATCTGATTGCTCACCTCTGTGAGGAATTTGTTGAGAGCAGCATCCGCACCAATCTAGGGTCAGGCTTTTTGAATATGCTGGGAAGCGCCTTAGAGCCGATCGTTCTCGGAACTCTCACCCTAGGAATCTACTGGCTCATGCTGTTCTGGATGTATCGCAAGAAGCTTTTTATTCGAATATAGCTCGATGTCGACACGAGCAAACGGGCAGTCTGATTCAGCAGCAGCAATACACGCTGAGTACAGACTGCCCGCTTCGGCGCTGCGGACACGCGACTGCGTTTAGCTAGTCTCCCGGGAGCCCAGCTAGACCAGGATGAGATTGCAGCCGATAGCCCGTAATTTTTCCTGGACCTCTTCATCGAGGCTGGTGTTACTGATAACCGTGTCAATCTGTGAAAACAGCGCAATGCGCGACATGCTGCGCTTGGAAAATTTGCTGGAATCGGCCACCAGAATGATTTCACGCGCAATGCGAATCATGGCCCGGTTCACCATCGTCTCTTCCAAATTCGCTCCGCTTACACCGAAGTTGAGATCGCATCCTGCTCCGCTCAGAAAAAGCTTGTCGGCGGAGAACTGCTCGAACATTTGTTCCGCGAAGTGACCGCTGATGGACGCCGACTCACCGCGCACCGTTCCGCCCACAATGAAGACCTGCACATCGCGCGCATCCAGCAGTTCAGCGGCGATATTAACTCCATTGGTAATCACCTGCAGGCCCGGCTTCTTCTTGATCTGCCGAGCGATTTCCAGGGTCGTTGTGCCCGAATCCAGGATAATGGTCTCGCCGTTATCAATCAGCGTGGCCGCCATCGCGCCGATGCGCCGCTTTTCGTCCGAGTGGGTCTTTAGGCGCTCGTGTACGGGCGACTCCCGCAGGATTGTTTCCGGAAGGACCGCTCCCCCGTGGGAGCGCAGCACCAAGCCACGCTGATGCAATTCGTTCAGATCGCTGCGGATGGTGACAGCCGACGTATTAAACCGGGTGGCCAGTCCATTCACCCGCACCCGGCCGGCGCTGCGGATGATCTGCAGGATCTGCGTCCGCCGCTCCTCGGCCATCATTCCGTCTAGCGGCATTTCAGCCGCCGATCCGGCGGTTGCCGGCTCCAGCGCCGATCCCTCGTCGGGATCATCCACTATCGAGCTATCTTTCATCATTGAACAACTCCGTATTTTCGTACAATCGCGCCTTAAGACTAACCTAACTCGACAGCAAAAGAATAAGAGGATGCTACCTGCAAAGCAGGCGAGTAGGGAACTCGTCGGGGGATTGTGAGGCTCTCATACTTTCCGCGATCATCAATGTTGGATCTTTGACATGGGCGCGGACACTATCTGGTAGTCTCCAAAGTGATCGAGTTTGATCACCCTAACCAGGTATTTAGTCCCGGCATTTGATGGGCTGGTCGAGGGTAAATCGATTAGTTTTTTTTGCCTGCATGTGCAGATGTATTCGTATGGAGTCCCCCCTTGACGGTCTTGAGTCGGCGTGCGAAGTTGTAGGCACCGATGAAGTCGAAGAGATAGAGTCTGCCTTCCGCCGTACGCACCTCGGCCAGGTCGATATGGAAAAAGCCAATCGGATAGGTGTCGAACTTCTTCCTCTTCGCTGGTCCCTTCCACTTCGGGCGGGCGGCTGATTCCCTGGACTCGAGACAACGGTGCAGCGAGCAGCGGGTCAACGCCGGGATTGTAGTCTGCATCGCGTAGAGATAGTCATCGAGCGGTAAGAAGGTGTGCTTGCGAAAAGACACGATTAGAGTTTGCACCGCGTCAGACGAATCAAATCAGCATTGGCAAATTGTTATGCGACCTAACTCAATGAGGTAAGTTTTGTGAAAACACTCGCGCTACCGTTGGCCTTGATGTTAATTGCTGGAGGGCCTGGGAGACAGACATCCACGAAAAGCACTCCTGAGGTTAAACCTGCGTCCACGCCGGTAATGGGTGCTTTCAATGATCAGGAGTTGTTGCAGTTCACAGCGCTCGAACCCATCGATACCCACACTCATATCTACGAGAGCGATCCAGTGTTCTTTGCGATGCTACAGAAGCTTCACCTACATATTTTGGATATTATCGTCGTGGCCGATAACAACACCCCTGAGAGGAAAGATTTATCAAAGGAAAGCAAGGATGTCTTTGAAGTCGTTCGCAACAGTAACGGCCATGCGGCCGCGTGTACAACGTTCGATGCATACCGCTTCAATCAACGTGACTTCGTCGCCGATGCAATTCGCCAGCTTAACCAAAGTTTCGATGAGGGTGCCATCGCAGTAAAACTATGGAAGAACGTCGGTATGGAAATCAAGGATGCCAAAGGCAACTACATCCTTCCGGATGATCCCTCCCTTGAGCCCATCTATAAGGACATCGCTGCTCGCGGCAAGACATTGGTTACACATGTTGCAGATCCTGACACGGCGTGGTCCCCTCCAAATCCTACTGACCCTGACTTCTCCTACTTTGCGGACCATCCAGAGTGGTACATGTACAAGATCCCCCATTCCCCATCCAAGGAGACAATCCTTCTGGCACGCGATCATGTGCTTGAAAAAAATCCAGATCTTCGCATGGTTGGAGCCCACTTTGGCAGTATGGAAGGAGATTTTAGCCAAGTAGCTCGGCATTTGGATCGCTATCCAAACTTTGCCGTAGATCTTGCCTCTCGCATACCTTATCTAATGATGCAACCCCGTGCCGATATGATCGCTTTCATAACTAAATATCAAGATCGATTGATCTACGGTACCGACGACACACTCAACCCACAGGACAATGTTCATCAAATGGTAAGAAGATCCGAATCCTCCTACGCGCGGGAATGGCGTTTCCTTGCAACCGATGATACGTTGGATTTCCGTGGCCACAAGGTTCAAGGTTTAGCATTGCCTGAGCCGGTGTTGCGGAAGCTATATCACGATAATGCGGTCCATTGGTTTCCCGGCATTCTTGGTAGCTCCCACTGAGTTCCAATAGCCTCTCGACCGTTAGCGGACACATAGATAGCCCCATCCACCATCAAGAAACAGCACCAGTGGGCAGTGCGGTTCAGTGGCGTGCGACCCTTCGTACATTACTCACTGCGGCGGGCTGCGATGCATGGATTGGTCATTTCTCCTTTGCCATCGCTGTCATCATCCTCTCGGCACACAGTGATGGGCGCCGAGGTTGCGCTGGGGTACACCGGAAGCGGCGTTTGTGTTTCTCCGGGCGGTTCTGCTGGACTGCAGCACCTCGCGATCGAATTTCCCGAGTACACTGCTGTTATCGTGTTGGCGCCTCGCACAAGCTGCGACACACTGATCGGCATACTTGCCTCAGACGTCGTAGCGCTGGTCGGCAGCAGGGTTTGCGTTGCCAGCAAAGTCGAGCCAAGCATGTAGCTCACCGTACCGCTCGGCACACCGGCGCCCCCGGGAATGGCTGAGACCGTAGCAGTCAGAGTGGTCGAACGACCCGGTTTGAGAGTATCCGTCGCCGCAGTCAAATCCACTCTCAATTTGTTATGAATGCTGGTTCCGGTGTTTTGGTAGGCACCCATGTCAATGCTCGAGCCTTTCGTCCGACGATTGCCAAGGAAGTCGGTGCTGCCATAAATGGAGTTGGGAGAGCTGCCATGGAGATCACACCAGCCAACGCTGCACGACAGGCTGGTGCTGCCAGCGCCGATGGCCGGCGAAGTCGGGTGGATGTCAAAATTTGAAGGCGTGTCTCCCAGATCCACAAACTGCGGATCCCTGTTCACGGAGTTTGCATCTTCCCCGCTCGTGCTCTGCCAATTTGCAAAACTCGTGTAGGTGCTCACATCAGCCCACAAGATTGACGTTCCTTCTACATATCCCGCCTCTGAGTGGTACAGGTTCCAATTAAGAGTGGCGGGCGGGGCAGGGTATTCCGTCGAAGCTGGGTTGTAACTATTGATCCAGATATTGGGTGAGCCGGAGTAGATAATGTTGTTTTCGAAATAGTCTCCTTGAGAACTGCCTACCTGGTTTTGAATCTGGTAGTCGCCGCTTGGCGTGCCTTCATCTGAGTTGCCTGGTTGGGCACCGTTGTCATAAAGAGTGTTGTTGATGAAGACATCGTGGTAACTGCTGCCTCCTCCGTTACTCCCGCCGCCTTTTTTGGTCGCGGTCGCGTAACCGCCGATGGACATTCCGCAGGAATTTGCCTTGTAGAATAGGTTGTTGCGTACTGTAGCGAACATGCCGTAGCACGGAAGCTTGCCTCTGGCAGCGGTTCCAGTGTTGTTTGGGCCAGACCACTCAGTGCCAGTCGCCTGGCAAACCTGATTCTCGCTGGTTGTCTCAATGCCGTAGTCGACCTGGAAGATCACGTTTCTTTCGAACGTAACGTACGCGCACCCGTCACAATAGAGTCCGTCCGCGTCATATTCAAGGCCTTCGCTTGGATTCGCTATTCCGCTGATGTTATAGACCGTATTCCCGCTGACCAGCCCATAACTAGCCTGGTCGTAGCCGACTGGACCAGTGCCTTCGTATCCAATGATGTCGATGCCGATATTGTTATTGTCGTGAACGAGGTTGTTGGTGACCTTAAAATGGGTCACGTTCCCGTTTAGGGTCATCGACTCGCTATTGCCGGTCTTCAGGTTGTAGAGCTCGTTGCCACTGACAACCAACTCGGTGATGGGAGTCTGCGATGTGCCGTATGCAAACAACCCGCAAGCGTTGCCGCGCTTTGTCGTGGTCACGATGTTGTGGATCAAATTGTTCAGAATATGGATCCCCGTGCCCGAGCCCGTAATCCAGACACCACACGGAACCCCATCACCGCTCGTAGACAAATTGCGGAGTTCAAACCCACTGATGGTGATGTAGCTCAGGGCTCCCGAGATCGTGATGAGACCTTGCGTGCCCGATACGGTTAAGCCGGTCCCGTCGATTATCGCCGTCTGTCCGGGATAGCTCTGGAATGTAATTGGCGCCTTCGCCGTTCCAGAATTCGGGAAGCTTACAATCTCGGTGTAAACTCCCCCGAAGACGTACACTGTGGCGCCTGCCGTAGCTGTATTTGCTGCTTTCTGGATGGTCAACCAAGGGGCGGCGAGAGTTCCGGGATTGCTGTCACTCCCGCTCGCGGACACATAGTAGGTGGCCCCAGTTTGTGCGCCAAGCGAGATCGAAGCGAATAGAAACAGGATAAGAGAAGAGAGTATCCAATACGCAGAGTGCTGGTGAGATCGGGAAGCTGCTGGGAATGCCATTTTGAATATCCTTCTCCTCTACCTTTTATCTTGGGCGCATCTTACACCTAACTTCCGAATGGTTGTCAATAGCGTTTTTATCTTTCACATATCGGCTTTGGCTTATTGCACTTAATTGCGCTTAATTTCGCAATGTATCACTCGCCGGACCAGAACGATGTAGCCCAAAAACTAAGGGTGCCTCGCGATTCGCATCACGACTCGATTGAGAAGACCATGCTGCCTGAGCCCGCGAACTGGAAGCCCTACTATGACGGCACTCCCGCAGAGCAAAAACCATTGCCCCTCTACAGCTATGGCGACCGAATTCGTAACTATTGTCATCGGTCCAAAATTCCTGAAGCAGTTGACACATTGATCTCGAATCTATCTGCGGTCACCACACCCGAGAGCCTGTACAGCGGCAATCTGTCGTCGCAATACGTACGGCTACGGAGCAAACAAATAGAGGTGATCCAGTGTCATTGATCGCAGACCCATACGGGACGTGCTGCGCGTCTATGCCGATGGCTGAACCAGGGCGCTCCTCTGCAATCCGACCCACCGAATCTTTATCTCGAAGATCAATGCGACTTTGCTTTCCTATTAATTCGGGAATTGCCTACTCGAAAGCTCCGTGGTACTGTTCGAAGGTTGTCACCTTGGTAAATTCAACTCTATGCAGCGAAAAGTCGCTTCGAAAGCCTCTTCAAAAGTGCTTCCAGTGGACTTCGAGAGTGGCACACAAATGCTCATCGAAGAACGTCGCCAGCATATCCTTTCGGTGGCACAGCAACACGGTCGGGTTCTGGTCGAGGACCTTTCGGAATCCCTAGGAATATCCCGAATCACAATCCGTAAGGATCTTGACTATCTTCAACGCAGGGGCGTGTTGCAGAGGACTCATGGGGGTGCCTTGCTTCCGCAGTCGGGGACGCTCTTCGATCCGTCGCTCAAGGAAAAGGAAGGGCGTCACTTGCAGGAAAAGCAGCGGATAGCGGTCGCTGCCGTGAACCTTATCCGGGAAGGCCAGTGCGTTCTGCTCGACTCAGGGACGACTACTACGGCCATCGCCAGGACGCTGAAGAAGTTTTCGCATCTGACCATCATCACCAACGCGGTAAATATCGCCGCTGAGCTAAGCGGGACTGACTTCGAGGTGCTCCTTACCGGAGGTTCCCTGCGCAAGAACTCTTTCTCCCTGGTCGGCCCGCTCGCAGAGGAGATGCTTCACGACATGCATGCTGACATCCTATTTCTAGGGGTCGACGGATTTGATCTCGAGGTGGGGCTTACGACGCCGAATGTAATGGAATCCAGAGTTAATCGTGCGATGGTCAAAGCGGCAAAGACGATCGTTGCGGTTTGCGATTCGACTAAATTCAATCGCCGGAGCTTGTCGAAGATCGTGGACGCAACTTCGATTCATCACGTCATTACCGACAACAATCTTCCGAAAGAGACAGCGGACGCCCTTCGTAATCTCAACATTAAGCTCACTCTCGTTTAGGCTGAACCTGTGAACAGGGACAACCGCTTATGCGGCCTTCGTATTCCAGGCTGATTCTTCTTTCGGTTTGCCTAATCGGCGGGTAGGGCCTCGAGAGTAACAACCTCGAATGGGGCGAGATGAATCGGGAGTCTCTGATCTCTGCGCATCTCCGTGGGGAATTTCTGGTTCCTGTTTCTTTTGTCCTTCCACACACTGCGCACCTTGTAGGTCCCTGGGTCTGACGGCTGAAGTTCAAAGACTTTGGCTATATCTATGCTGAATTCCTGCGGACCGTTCGACGGATTTCTCAGGGTAATCAGACCCTCTCGCGGGCTCCATGCTGCCCATCCGTAGATCTGCAGCTGGTCCGGATCACCGCCAATCCAGTGAACGTCTTTGAGCGTATCGGCATTGGAACGACTCCATCGAGCCGCCTCGGCAAGCGTGTCCCAGTCCGTTGACGATAAAAGCGAAGGCGTGATGTACATCTCCTGCAGTTGCGTTCCTGTGCCGAAGTAGGAGTGAACTTCGTCAGCGAAGTCGTTACCTGGATCGGTGGTTAGATCCTTCGCCTGTTTGGCGTAGACGATGCCATGGAGCATGAGCGAGTTGAGCGGAAAGAGCGGGCCTCTTCGCACAATATTTTTGTAGGTTTGTGCATCGCGATAAGTGATCCACCGCTGGCGAGGTGTGCCGACCCCTGAGAAGTCGTGATCCTCTCCACCGCGCCAGATGGAATCAGCATAAAAAAGCCAGAACGGAGAGGCTGTCGTACCCGTCGTGAGATTGATAAAGATGGCTGGCTTCTTTTTGCGGAGTTGTTCGATGAGGTGAATGGCGGCGTCGAAGTCACTGTCAAAGGCGCTTCCCGGAAAGACATTGTCCGCGTTGCCAGTCCCGTCAAACTTAAACTGATTGACGTTGTACTGGTCGATCATTGTGAGACAGGTGTCCTCGAACTTCTTGAAATACTTCGGCCCGGATAGCGCATAGCCATCGTGAAGAATCTCGTATCCATGTTCGCGGCCGTACGCGATGCGTTGCTTTTTTTGGTCGGAATAACCACCCCATGGTGAGAGCCAGACGCCTATACCGGCCTTGTATTGAGCCGCGACCGCCCCGGCCTTCGTGAACCCGCTCGGGAATCCTGAGTTAAAATCCCAGAGTGTAGTCGGATCGTCCCATCCGTCATCGAAGAGGAAAGAGTCAAGCTGGACCTGCCGCGCCACTGTCAACTGCTGGCCGAAGGCGTTGATCCGATCAAGTGCTCCGTTTTCGTCGAACCGGTTTTCATAGCCTAGATCAAACCAGGAGTTGTAATGCAAAAACGGTTGATAAGCCCGCGGACGTTCACTCTCTATATAGCTAAGGAAGGCGCGGCGGAGTTGACCGGGTCGCGAGGTCCCAATCACGGAGGAATATGTAATGCTTTGGCCAGCGCGAAGAGGTAGATCGCGAAAGAGAGAAGTCGTCACCTCTCGGTCTCGCACTGTGCTGACTGAGAGCGGGTTTTCAAATCCGAAAAACATGTTTTCGCTCACCACCGGGGAGCCTTTGACCATGCCTTCGACGTGCGCCGCAGGATCGGAAAAGTGAAGCAACCGGACCTCCGCGATGGGCAAATCCTGAGTGGTGGCGGTGATGCTAAGCAACTGTCGGGCATAAGCCAATCCCGGACGCACGCTAACGCACCATTGAAGACGAGCGGAGAATCGCGGCGCAGCAAAGCTCCAGCAAGCGCTGCTTGAAGCTGTCCTATCTTCACGCGACATTCGCAGGGACTGATGCGGGTCCGTTGCCAGCATTGAGTCCGATGCCCGAGTCACCTGCATCTCCGTTGAACGAACTACACTCTTGTCTTTCAACACAAGGACAAAGGATTCTGGCAGATCAATTGTTCTATTGGAAAAGCCATCATGGACGTTAAGACCGCCAAAATGATGGTTGAGGACCTCGATGTTGAGGGACATATCCCCGGCGTGTAGTAAGGTGTTGTCTTTGGCAGGGAGGCTCTGATCCTGAGCAAAGCCGATCGGACCACTACAAAGCAGAATAGGAAGCAACGGGCCTAACAGTTTGCGTCTAAATCGACAGGAGAGGAAGTTGAACATAGCGCCGTTAGCCCCGAATTCGATGATTGAAGTGATTATCTTCTAGCATAAAACGAAACATATAGAAATAGTGATATGTTTCGTTTTATAGTTCACTTATCGTACTCTTCCACATACTGGAGCTTTATTTAGAAGCTAGCGGCGACGAAAGAGACCTCGAATCGAAAAAGCACTGCCTCAAGAACGAGGAATGATGTCGGAACAGAAAGCACAAGACAAGTTTATCGCCATGGTATCGGCAACGGCCGACGTCACGCTTCCACTCAGCGACTTTCATCCACGTTGTATGCTGACCACGCCACGCCATGAAGTGTCGCTTCCACGCTTTCCGGTCATTGACTATCACAATCATCTGGATGCACAAGATCCAAAATACGTACTGGATATCATGGACGCTTGTGGAATCGAGCACATCGTCAACATCACGATGAAGGTGGGGGAACAGGCGATCCGAATGATGGATCGTTATCGGTTGGCGGATGCTGCACGCTTCTCGACCATCGGCTGGATGGATTGGGCCGGTGTCGAGCGCGACGATTTTGTTAGCGTAAGCGTCGACAGGCTTGAGCGTCTGGTAGAGCATGGGGCCGTCGGATTTAAGTTCTGGAAAGATCTCGGCTTGTCGGTGCGCGATGCAAGCGGACAGCTTCTACACGTTGACGACGAACGTCTTGCTCCGATCTTTGATAAGGCCGGGCAGCTTGGTATTCCAGTGATGATGCATATCGGAGATCCAGAGGCTTTTTTCCTTCCAATTGATGCGAACAACGAGCGCTTTGAGGAGTTGGCTGCTCATCCGGATTGGAGCTTCTTTGGCGCCGAGTTCAGCAAACATGAGTTGCTCGACCAGCGGGATCGCGTCTTTAAGAGACATCCGGGGACAACTTTCGTCGCCGCTCACATTGCCGAGAATGCAGAAGATCTTCGGCGCGTATCGGCGATGCTGGATGCAAATCCAAATGTGCTGGTGGATATCAGTGCAAGGGCCTCCGAACTGGGACGGCAACCCTACTCGGCGCGGAAGTTCTTTCTACGTTTTGCAGACCGGATTTTGTTCGGCGCCGATCTTGTTCCGGAAGTCGAAATGTATCGTCTCTATTATCGGTTCCTGGAGACGGCGGACGAATATTTCGAATACCCCACCCACGCATCTCGCCAAGGACGCTGGAACATCTATGGAATGGACTTGCCGGAGGATGTTCTGCGGAAGGTCTATCGAGACAATGCACTGCGTTTGTTGCCAAATCTAAAGTGAAATTGGGAGCAGAAATGACCCCTGAGATACTGCTGGCGGGAGCAAATACGACCTATGATCTCTGGAGCTAATTCCTCGTCCGCATCAGCCTCAGGTCAACGCAGCTATAACACTTTGCTCTTATGTGTGGCCGGACTCGGCGGCCTGCTATATGGGGTGGACATCGGAATCATCGGGGGAGCGCTGCCCTATCTGGAGGCGACCTCAGGGTTGAATGCCGGACAACTTTCGGTGATTGTGGCGGCTGTCTTGCTGGGTAGTGTTATCTCGACCATCTTTGCCGGGCTGCTCGCCGACTGGATGGGTCGCAAACCCATGATGACCTTGAGCGGACTCATCTTTGTGGTGAGCATTCCCGTCATCGCGCTGTCCCATGGCTACGGTCCTCTCTTTGTCGGACGACTGCTGCAGGGCATCAGCGGCGGATTTATCGGCGTGGTGGTTCCGCTTTATCTCGCGGAATGCCTCGCTTCAACCAATCGCGGCAAAGGAACCGGAATATTTCAATGGCTGCTTACCCTTGGTATCGTTGCCGCAGCATTGATCGGAATCTACTACAGCTATCGCGTTGAGGCTGTGGCGCATGCGTCCGATGCCGCAGCGTTGTTTCAAGTCAAAGATCGCGCGTGGCGACATATCTTCTGGATTTCGTTGCCGCCCGGAGTTCTATTCGTTCTCGGTAGCATCTTCGTCACAGAATCGCCGCGCCATCTATTTCGCGCGGGCCACCGTGAACGCGCAATGGCGGCCCTGCTTCGCTCGCGAACACCGGCAATAGCTGAGCTCGAATTCGGCGAGATGGAAGAGCGTTCGCTGAACGCCGGGATGCCGGATGGATCAGGCCAGAAGAACACGGAGAGCCTCTTTCGCAGAAAGTTTGTTATTCCCTTTGTACTTGCTTGCGTGATTCTCTTCTGTAACACTGCGACCGGCGTCAACTCGATCATCGGCTACAACACAAGCATCCTACTGCAAAGCGGTCTCTCCGATTTAGCAGCGCACTGGGGCTATGTCGTCTTTACTAGCGTGAACTTCCTGATGACGATCGTAGGAATGACACTCGTCGATCGCAAGGGGCGCAGATTTTTGCTCATCCTTGGTAGCACAGGCCTGATGGCGACACTGATCCTAATCGGAACGCTATTCTGGCAAACGGAAAGGTCTAATCTGGAGTGTCGCGGTGCTGTCCAATCTCTCGTAGGGCCGAAACAGGAGTTGATCCTTAAGTTCGATCAGCCGGAAGCTGATCGTCTATTGGCGGCGAGCGGTCACGAAGATACGAACTCGCTCGGGGCCCATGCATCACTGGCGGTAATCTACTCCTATGGAGGCTTTACCGGGGCGACTACTTTCGTCCGTTCTGACGACTCTGCGGCAAAACCCATCCGAATTACTCGGGCAAGCTCCATTCCCGCAACCCGGATCGAAGCCTTCTTCAAGAATCCCTTCTCTGATCTCGACGCTGCTCGGACTGCGCCGTTGACAATTGAACGAGCGCGAATCGGTCGAATTCCTGACCGGGCTCACGGATACCTCGTGGCGCTCGCGCTGTTTACGTTCATCGCTTTCTTTGCAGTAGGGCCCGGAGTCTGCGTCTGGCTTGCGCTTTCGGAGTTAATGCCGACGCGAATTCGTTCCATCGGAATGAGTGTTGCGCTAGTGATCAATCAGCTCGTATCGACCACGCTGGCGGTTCTGTTTCTCCCAGTCGTAAGTAAATACGGCTACTCGACCATGTTCTTTCTCTTTGCCGGGTTCACAGTGATTTACTTCATCACCGCGACCTTCTTCCTGCCGGAGACCAAAGGAAAGACTCTGGAACAGATTGAGCAACACTTCGAAGCATTGGGAAGCTAACGGCGCTGCGCTGCATGAAGCGGCTGCTCAGGTAGCGACGCGAAGCTCATTCATGCGATGGAACGTGAGTTTTCCAACGCAATGGCCTGCTTGATACTTGCGGCGATGCCGCGATAGGTCCGCTGGATCTCTCGCAGGCGGAGCAGTTCGCCAGAGGTGTCGGGAGGATCGTTTGCGATCTGGTCCTCGATCGTCTGGATATCTCGCACGACGGCCTCCAACTCTTTTTCGAGTAGTTCACGCGGTGATTGAGGCATGGTCTCCTGCGTCTTGTTTCCATTTCAGGGTACTGCTGTTTTCATCGTCCTGGCGAACCGTGCGGAATTCGTCCTGAATTTGTTGTGGGAAGGCGGATATTTTTTTCTGGGTGGGGTTTGTGGTGTTTTACGGGGGTTTTTGCGAAAAATGGGTGTTTTGATCGTGGTCTTTTGGTGGTGTAGACGTGGTGGTTGGGTGGTGAAACGTGGTGTTTTTGCGGTCAGTTTTTTGGCTTCGAAAAATGCGCCATGGTTTCTGAGTTTATTTTTGGGGCCTCCCCGTTTTGGGAATTAAGCTTGGATCGAAGCGCCCACATCTCAGATCGAGATGTGGGCGCTCAGTCCAGGTTTTGATGGGTCTAAGCTTTGATGGGTCTAGGCTTTGATGGATCTGCGGCGGCGCAGGAGACAGCCAACTCCGAGAGTTCCCGTGGCGAGCAGAACGAAGGTGGATGGCTCGGGAGTTGGGGAGGTGACGATGAGCGCTGCGATTCCGGTATCCGGGTCGATGGAGGTGAAGGTCACGCCAGCAAAGTCTGGTGGGCACGGCTGGTTTACCTCAGGATCGCAGGAGTCGCCGAAGTTAGAGGCGGCTATGCCGGGAAGGGGTCCTACCGAAGATTGAAAGGTATCGAAGGCAAGAGGAACATCGATGGAGAGTCCATCGTTCCCATCGCCGATCAGGTACGAGCCGTTAGTAAAGTTGTGAAAGACGCAGGTGAGTATTGGACCAGCCCCGGTGCCGAGGCTCTGGATCGTTACGGTTGATCCGGAGTCGAAGCAGACACCAAAGCTGTATGGGGTGCCACCACCGGAGTCCATCACCACCTCATTTACAACGTCTGCTGGTTGGGTTTCGGCGAAGGTCACTCGTTCGTTTGTAAATGGAGTGAATCCGGCGAAGCCTGATGCGACGACGGAGACACTGAATGTAATTGTGTCTGCGTGGGCAGCGGCTGGATAGGCCAAGGCGAGAGCGAAGAGGAGGAAGAGAGTTTTGCGCATGCGGGGTTCCCTTCTCGAATTTTGAGTGGAATAAGGGTGCGCTCGCTTTTGGAGGACGTCAAGTGAATTCTGAGTGGAGGAAGAGGGTTCGAGCTTCGCTCGAATGCGCCACATCTCAGAATCGATATGTGGGGCACCCGGCTATCATAAGTTGGAACCATCAGTCAGGCACGAAGTCTTATCGTCTGCTTCGGCTTGAAAGAGAAATCTGAACGTTCTTTCAACCAATTCTGCACCTAGAGGAGACTATTATGCCGTTTGCTCGTATCGATCTGCTTAAAGGAAAGACTGCCGAGTATCGCGCCATTGTGGCCGACGTCGTGTACCGGGGGATCGTCGATGTCCTGAAGGCGCCGGACGGCGACCGCTTCATCGTCATCGGCGAGCATACAACCGACAATTTAATTTACGACCCCAAATTCCTCGGCTGGGATCGATCGCCTGACTTCATGTTGATACAAGTGACCAGCACTGTCGGAAATGACAAGGATTCGAAGCTTGCATTCTTCCGATTTATAGCCGACGAACTGAAGAGCAAGCTATCCGTGCGCCCTGATGACATCATGATCAACATGGTCTTCGTTGACCGCTCGGATTGGTCATTCGGCAATGGCGAGCCGTGGGTTTAGCGGCTCATTACCCCGACACGGCTCGATGGAAAGTAGACATTGCCCCTCCTTGGGCACCAGGCGTCAACCGTACTGGAGATCTGTGCTTTGACCGACCTCGATGATGTAGCCGTCAGGATCGCGGATGTAGCAGCGGATCTCGCCGTATTTGGTGAGCGGCTCCGTGATGAACTCGGCTCCTCGACTTTTCCATAACTCATAGCATGCTTGAATGTCCGCGACGCGAAAGTTCAAAAAGCTGCTGATGTGATTCGGGTCGGGGACGCTGAGCGATACCGTCGGCTTGTCCACCGTCGGGCCGCCTCCTACGTTCACAATCATCCAGATATTCGCGAGTTGAAGGTACCCGGGCGCGTTGCCGTCGCCCAGGCTCAGAATGCGAGCGCCGAAGACCTTTTCGTAGTAGCGAGCCGATCGCTCGATGTCCTTCACGGTGAGAAAATGCGCGATGCTCATCCCGTCCTTCGGGGGCATCTCATAGCTCTTTTGTTCGATTTGTACGCTGCCCATTGGCGACTCCAATTCCGATAACCGTGCTCACTTGCTGATTCCGGTACATCCGTGTCGATTACCCAGCCACAATTAAGCCTGACGAGGAAAGGCGAATCAATTGGACCAAGGTATTGGGCGACGCTTGGATTTAGCAGCGGTTCGAGCTTCGCTCGAATGCCCACATCTCAGAATCGAGATATGGGGTACCCCGTCACCCACTATCAGTATTCTCACTGTGCCTTCTTGATCTGAATCGGGGGTCCGCATTCGGATGGCAATGGGAGGAATTTACCTCCCTTACTCCCACCTTTCCCATCTGGAACAAAGAGCGAACCGGCCGGTCCGACGTTTGGATAGAAAACCAGTACTGTCGTCTCTACGGCAGTGGGTTTTTCGTCTTCCATATAGGGTTTGTAAGTCCACTGTCGGACCGCCTCTATTGCCGATTCTCTGAACTCTTCGAGCCCGCCGATAACTTTAATTGAGGCGACTGTTCCATCCTCTCGGACAACCACGTCTAAAGTCACCATTCGATCGAAACACTTAGGCATCGCCGGTGATTGAGGCGTCACCGTGGTTAGAAGCCGCGCAGCCATTATCTGCATTGAAACTTTGAGCGGCTTTCGCGGCTCAGGTGCTTCTTGACCCACACTTTCCCCTACGGTTAATGCGCTCCAGAAGCAGAAAAATAGAAAAGAACGCGGAGAGTTGCCGGGCAAACGCATGCCGGAGATTCTTACGTAGAAGGAGGGCATGGCGAAAGTTTATACCCTGCTCACACGGTCTTTTGTTCCCCCAAACTACGCAATTGTGCATTACGCATGATGCGTAGTTAGCAGTTCCTGCTTGTCTCTGAATTTGCGGCTTGGGATGTTGTGCGCGCATTGTCGGGCAAATCGGAAGTCACCAGGCTACCCGATCAAAAAGAAGACTAGTTTCCGGATTGTCCGTTAATCACCAATAAAGCCACAATCGGGTTCGCTGAGTGCTTTGGCGATTTATCATCAACTGGTTTAACACTGGGGCACAATGCGGTCTGTCAACCTCTCTCGCAGCTTCCCATTACACCGTTTTCGCCAACGAGGCTTTCACTATCATCTTCAAATGACTGGAACCCGCATATCTTGAAAATCTCAGCTTCTCCCGTCCACACGCGGCATCGCGGCTTCGATCTCTTGCGCGTTATTGCGATTTACATGGTCATGCAGATCCACACCGGCGAGTTCGAGTACATATCACCAGGCGGAACCGTATTGCACACAGCGGGGTCTTGGGCCGTGGGATGGACAAACTCTCTCCTACGCGTCTGCGTGCCGCTGTTCGTCATGATTACCGGATTCTTCCTTTTTCCCATCGAAGATGAGCGTAAATTCTTCCGGAAGCGCTTCACCCGCGTATTGATTCCCTTCGTGATCTGGTGCGCAGTCTACGCCTTCTATTACTACGCGCAAGGAGCGATCACCTTTCGGACCGCCTTGCTCAACATCGCCAAAATCCCCGTCAACTACGGCACCGAAGTCGGCCATCTATGGTTCGTCTACATGCTGATGGCGATCTACCTTATCGCCCCCGTGTTCTCGCCGTGGATCGTATCGGCAAGCCGCAAGAGCATGGAACTCTTCCTGGTGCTGTGGGGCGTGACCTTGACGCTGCCCTTCATTCACCTCTTCTTCGCAGAGGTGTGGGGCGAGTGTTATTGGAATGCAACGCCAACCCTCTACTACTTCTCAGGCTTCATTGGTTATGCCGTACTGGCCGCCTACATCAAGCGATTCTGGATGGCGCCTTCGTGGCGTATCGACTGGCTCGCAATTGGCATGATTGTGGTGGGTTACTCCGCTACTGCCGGAGGATTTCTCTACAGACTAGGTTACGAGCACGAAGTAAAGAGCCTCGAGCTGACGTGGAACTTCACCACGCTGAACGTTGCGATCATGACAGCAGGACTCTTCCTGCTCTTCCGAAACATTCATGCGAATCGCGGCAACAGCCTCCTATGGAGATTGATAGACGATCTCTCGCGCATGAGCTATGGCATGTACCTGGCGCACATCATCGTACTCAACGCCGTTCATACCCGCATGGCGCCCATAATCGGGAATGCGTTCGTGCGCATTCCCGCAATCGCATTCACTACTTTCGTTATTACCTATCTCGGGCTCAAGCTGCTCTCGCTGTTGCCGGGGAGCAAATACCTCATCGGCTAGGCCCCCAAACATCGGTCGTTCGGCCAGTTTGAGAAGCACCGCAAAGATTCTGCTCCCAAGCCGGTCTTCACCATTTCCCTGCGTCAAAAGCGCTCTCCCCCACCAGAACAGATGATCAATCTCAGGGCTAATGGCACTCAGAGAACTTGGACTTTCTACGGACCGTCTGCACTTCGAGATTCTCGATTTACGCCAACAGTCAGTATGGAGTGACCGGTGCCGAAGCGCTCATCGAGGAGTCATTGGTTCGTGTTCCACGCTCGGGTACTTCCTCATGCAGCTTGCGAGGACCTATCGCGAGATGCAGTGCAACCCATTTTCCACGGATCAGTTGCTGGTGACCAGGCAGAAAGCGCGTCGATTTGATTCATTGACACCAGTTTCTGGAATCGCCAGCTCGAATCACTCGGGCTTGCAGACGGTTCGCCTGGAAGATGAGGAAGAAAGTATCCCATCACCAGTCGCGGCGCGGTCTCGATTTCACGTGGACTGTCTACACCCCGGACGTCGGCTATGGTCTGTGCCAACTGCGGAGTGTCTCTGCTTAGAACGAGATGCGAGCACTCAATTGAATTTGGCGAGCTGGATCCATCGCATCTGTGATCGTTCCGAATCCTGCAGTATTCACGAACCGGTTCGGCGTATCCAAGTTCACTTTATTCAGAGCGTTATAGACTTCGCCGCGGAGTTCGAAGTTCGCCTTCTCGGTGATCGGAAAGCTCCGCACCAGGGCGAAGTCCAAGCTCTGCATACCCGGTCCATAGACTGAGTTCCGACCCACGTTGCCGAAGGTATAGGCGGAAGGAGCGGCGAACGCTGCTGTATTGAACCACTCGTTCGCGTTGCGGGTGCCCTGGCCGAACATCGGTTTGCCGGTATAGTTTGCCCGGATCGGATTCTCGCCGAGTGCCGTTCCCGCATTGGCAGTGTCGCCGAAGACAGAGATTGTCAGCGGATAGCCGGTCTGTATCTGATAGATCAGGGACAAACGCCAGCCCTCTGTCGCGACTTCTGCAAACCGTGATTCCTTCCATGTAGGGATGTCGTAGACGCCGGTCAGCGCAAAGCGATGACGTATATCGCAGGCCGCCCCCTTCTCAGCGTCCAGATTGTTGTTGTTCTGCGGAATTGCAGATTCATACATAGGTGACCTGAAGTCTGGTGCATTCGAAAGATTTTTCGCGTAGGTGTAGTTTGCGACGAGCGATAGCCCGCGTCCATATCTATGCCTTAATGTGACGTAGCCAGCGTCGTACCAGCTTTGCGCCGAGTTCTCGAGGAGGTTAATAGTGCTGACCGGCGTGACGAGTGGGCTTGCCGGGTTCAACACCTGAATGTTCGAAGGCAAAACGGTTCCCGGGACAAAGCTCATGGATTTAACGGGACGCCGCGGCTGAATAAGACCAGGACCGGGCTGAGCATTGTTGATCAGGTGGGCGCGTTGCAGATGCCATCCGCCTGAACCAATGTAGCCGATCTCAATGGTTGTCTTCTGGCCGAGGGTCTTCTCGAGTGAGGTGCTCCATTGCTGGATGTATTGCGGAGAGGGATGGAGGCTCATTGCCGTGAAACTGACGACTGTTTTGCCGAGCACTGGTTGTCCGAAGTTATAGTTCGCGATTGCGGCGGTTGGGGTGTAGTTGTCGCTCTGTGCCGTCTCCGGGAAGACGTATGGAATGTTGTGACGCTGATTGCACCAGGTGTTCATATCGACGGGAGTGAAGAAGACGCCGTAGGCCGCATGCCAGACCAATCCAAGGGAGCCGAAGGTCTGCGCTAGGCCGAACCTTGGTGCAAAGTTCTTTCCGTTGGGGTACATCAGTCCCCTCGGGTATCCGTTCTGTCCGCCGATAAATGGTTGCGGCACGCCCGTGCTGAGATCGAGGTTACTGTTCGTATAGGTCACGTCCCAGAGCGCGCTCATGTACTCGTAACGAACGCCATAATTGATGGTCGTCGACGGGGTGATTCTCCAGGTGTCCTGCGCGAAGCCATCTGCGTACCACTGACGCAGATTCATTTGGGGAATGCCCGCCTGCCGCTGCCTGACTACGGGCATGCCCAGCAGGAAGCTCGCCAGCGCGGAGCCGGTGCCGTCATTGGTCAACGTCTCGGTGGTGAAGCCGCTGGTGAACTGGTAGTAGCCGCGATTCTGAAAGAAGCCCCACATCGGCCAGATGTACCACTGGTAAACGCCGCCGAATTTGAGGGTGTGCTTACCGGTTTGGAAAGTGAGCGAATCACGCCCCTCGATGATCGTGTCCCACGCATGCATCGGCGTGGCCGAGTAGCTGTCGCCAAAGGGCGAGTATCCCTGCACCGTGAAGTAAGGAGCACCCCAGGCCCCAGGGCCGCCGAATCCTACGCCCTGAATTCCTAACTGATCGACGATATCGTTTTTGTTCGCGCTCTCGGTTGTGTGATCCATGCTGAGCCGCGAGATGGCCAGCGTAGAGGTGTTTATCATGCGTGACGACAGGACGGTGCTGAGACCGAGCACTCCCTGCTGCGCGAGATTGTCGTGAGAATAGCCGAAACCGGGAAGGTTCTCAGGCATGAATCCATGTTCACCCTGAGCACTGTACCGGACAAAGACTGTGCTGCCCCTGTTGAAGTCGTGGTCGACGCGCACGGCGCCCTGGTCGGTGTAGTGGAGCTCGTTGCGCAGGTCGAGGTAATTGTTGGAATCGTTTCCACCTCCCACGACTGTGGGCTGCCCATTCATGGTCATGCCCATCATGCCGCTCATCTGGTTGGGCTGGGGCACGTATTGCCGCAGCATGATCAACGATGCCGAATTTAGCTCGCCGGGCGGAATCACATTCAGTTTGCCGTTGTATTCAAACTGCTTTCGCAGAGACTGCGGGTTTGAAGCACTGATGGGAAGCGCAGGGTTGTAGGCAGAATTCGCATACGTCGAGTTCGGATCATAGATGTTCACTCCACTGTCGCTGAAGTCTCCCGAAGCCTCTTCTGCGGTGGGGACTGTATCGGTCATGGGATCTGCCGCGGACCTGCGCAAACCTTCATAGTTCACGAAGAAGAACGTGTGTTTATAGATCGGGCCGCCGACGGCTCCTCCAAAGTTGTTCTGAACCAGGTGCTTGGTCATGCCCATCGAGCCAAAGGTGAAGGCATCCATCGCTCCATTGCGCAGAAACTCATACGCTGTGCCGTGAAATGCGTTCGTTCCGGAGCGCGTAGCGATGTTGATCTGGCCACCGCCCGCGCCGCCCATATCGGCTGAATAACTTCCAACTTGAACCTGAAACTCTTGCACCGTGTCCGGATTCGGATTCAGGTTCTGTGTGTTAAACGTGGGATCGGTATTGGTCGCTCCATCCAGCAAAAAGTAGTTCGCATTGGGCCGAGCCCCCGCAATGCTCACGGCAGAAAACTGTCCGGGACGCCAATACAAGGGATTCACATTGCCTTGCTGAGCGCCCATGCTCACGTGGGCTCCGGGCACGGTGGCGACGAGATCGATAAGCTGCCTTCCATTCAAGGGTAACTGTTGCACGGAGTCGCGATCGACAACTGCACCGACGGTGGCATCGGCAGTACGAAGTAACTCGCCGTTGACACCGACATTGACCGCCAGTGCCACAGGCCCAAGAGAGAGAGGAATATCGAGCGTGGCCTTTTGTCCCACTTCCAGCTGCAGCGACTGCTTGGCTGTGGCGAACCCGTTCTTGTCGATCTCTACCTGATATCCGCCTGGCTGCAGACCTCCCTCCACATAGAGGCCCGCGTTGTCGGTCGTCACATCGCGTGCCGCGCCAGTGAGGTCGGAAGTGATGCGCACTTTCGCTCCGGGCACGGGTAGATGTTGCGGATCGGTGACCTCTCCCCGCAATGTCGCGTAGTTGCTTTGAGCCTGTGACGCCATGGTAATCAGTGCGAGGAAAAGGGACAACGGCGCCAACCGCTTGAGCATGGTGATTCCTCTTAGAATCCAAAGAATGTGGTGAAATGAGCTGCCAGCACGATAACAACCGCCGACCTTGTTTCGCGACCACCTCATGGACGGTTCCAAGTTCAATCTTTCGATCTAGCCCGAAGCTCTAATCACGGTTCGATCAGTAATGAGAAACGCGTTTTGTGTTGACTGATCGCCAGCCGCCTAGTTCCCACGAAGTCGGGTTTTCATCAACTTCGGAGGGCGAACGGCAGCTTCAGTTGAACCGGTGTTCCCTGGGAATGTCTATCAGCTTTGACACGTCATCATACGTATTGAGGTTTAGGGTCTAGAGTCGGGGGTCGATTGGTTCGCTCTCTAACGCGAGAATCCCGAAGACACACTCATGGATGAGGCGCAGCGTTTCCTTGCGAACGAATCTCTAGTGCCTCGATACCGAGGGGCAAACTCTCTGCTTGCAAGAGATCGCTTGGCTATTCTCATCAACATCATCAATCTGTTGACGAAAACCTGGGCTGCCGAATATGGATCAAAAGGTGTCCGCGTGAACGCGGTGAGTCCCCGGCCCACGCGCACGGAGGTACGGATGCGATGGGTGAGAGCTCGAACAACTCCGGCCCAGGTGCCTGCGGGTCGTCCGGCAACCGCCGAGGAAATTGCTGAAGCAATTGTCTTCCTGGCGGCAGACCGTTCCAGCTTCATTCACGGCGCAAAACTTGCCGTGGATGGAGGGCGCACTGCCATCGGACAGCAATTGAACGACCCTCAAATGCGTGCATTAGCTATCGGCGGATTATCCTGTTTCGCCAACGGCTCCCGGTAATAGATCAGCATCACGAGCCAAGCCTCTCGGGAGCCAGCGCGCTAAAAACGGACGAACACTTGATCATTTCGTCATGGGAAACAAACCGTGGAGAAACGTGAACCCTATTTTCTAAATTACTGGCCTTCCTGGTGGTCGGCGAACAGCGCATCTATAGCGGCGAAAGCTCGAAGCTTTTCTCCGCGGTTAAACGAATCAATGCATCACGAAGAACCGACGCAACCTCTCAATTCCAACTTAAGCCACAAACCAGGTTTGCGCTTATTGGGAAATCCGATGCTGAGGAGTGATCTGTAAGAACTGAGGCATCTCTGGCGCATAAATATAGCGCTTTACTTCCACAGGCTTCAGAGCAAAGCTGAGCACACCTGCTTCTCGACCTCACTATCGGCTTAGGCAAGGCGATGCCGTAGCGAGAGAAAGCAGAGTCTCAGTGGAGAGCTTTGATCGGGTTCGCTGCAAGACCATCGCGCCCGGCACTGCGCCTCTTGCTTAGCTCTCTTGCCGCCGTTTTCCACGTCATCGGGTCAAGAACATTAGTGCCGGAAAGTCGGCTTGTCGTCAACAATCCATCTTTATCGAAAAGTTACTTGCCAAATCTTTCGCTATAGGAGTATTTTTCATTGGCGCAAGTTAACTCTCACTATTGAAAACTAAAACGTGAGGGCTGGCGCATGCAAATATTCGCAATGGGAGACCCGAATGCTGAGAAAACCGCTTTCCTGGATGCAAACTATCGTGAAATCTCGCCTCTTACTTGCCACAACGCTCATAGCCTGCGTAACCGGAAGTCACGCGCAGGTGAATGGGGTGGGCCAACGACCGTATCTCGGCTGGAGCACCTTCAGCCAGCAGACAATCAGTCCCACCCAGACCTTCCTCACCCAGGAGAGCATCATCGCGCAGTCCGACGCTCTGCGGAACTCTGGCCTGCAGCCGCACGGATATATTTACATCAACGTTGATGCCGGCTGGACCGGCGCCTCCGATGCCTATGGCCGTACGCTGTTCGACACCACACGCTTCCCCGACGTCGTCGCGATGATCCAGCATATTCACGCCAACGGGCAGAAGTTCGGGATGTACCTGAACCCTGGCGTCGGCACCGATCAGGTCGCAGCCAATAAGCCTATCCTCGGAACTCCCTATCACCTACAGGACATCATTGTGAAGCCGGCAACCATCGCCAACGCCTTCGGCGGAGGCGACAAGATCGACTACACCAAACCCGGAGCGCAGGAGTACATCAACTCCGTTGTCGATCTCTACGCCTCGTGGGGTGCGGACTTCATCAAACTCGAAGCTGTCACGCCGGGCTCCTATAACGACGACACCAGCATCGACAATCGCCCCGACGTAGCCGCATTTTCAAAGGCGATTGCGCAGAGTGGACGTCCAATCTGGCTAACAATATCCTGGGCGCTCGATCAGGATTACATCGCAGACTGGCAGGCGACCAGCAACGCGCGGCGCATCGAAGGCGACGTAGAGTGCGAGGGAGATTGCCCCTTTCTGACGGAGTGGAATCGTATCCAAGTTCGCTTCCTCGATCTTCCGAGTTGGGAGTCGACCGCGGGACCCACGCTCGGATGGAACGATCTGGATTCTCTTGAGATCGGTAACGACGCGACCGATGGCATCACCCCGCTGGAGCAGCAGACGGCGATGAGCCTCTGGGCCATGGCCAACGCTCCGCTCTCCATTGGCGGCGATCTAACGAAGATGTCAGCGACAGGCAAGAAGATTCTCGGCAACGACGAGGTGATCGCCGTCGACCAGTCGGGCCATCCCGCGAAGCAGGTTCGCGCAGGCTTTACGCCGATCTGGGCGTCGAATCTGGGCAATGGCGAGTATTACGTTGCTCTCTTCAACCTGAACTCCATTCCGACGCGCGTGAGCCTGCCGTGGAGCGATCTCGGCTTCGCCGCTACGCTTACCACGCGGGACCTGTGGAGCCACACAGAGCTCGGACCGTCGCTGCTTGAATACTCAACCGTTGTCCCCGGTCATGGCGTTCGTCTGCTAAAGGTGCGCGGTGTAGTGAAGGTCCCTCCGGCCAAGTCCACCAGCTATGAGGCGTACCAGGCCACGCTCACCGGATCAGCCCAGGTCGCCGATTGTCCTCTGTGCTCGGAGGGCAAGAAGGTTGGTTTCATCGGCATCGGCCCGAACAACAACGTTTTCTTCGACGATGTGAAGGTCGATCGCGACGGCGTCTACAACATGGAAGTCGACTCGGCTACGAACGGTACCCGCTCTTACATCATCAATGTCAATGGAGGTCCCGCAATCACTCTCAACTCCAGCGGTGGAAGCGGCAACGTTCCCTCCAAGCTGACGATTCCCGTGAAGTTGAAAAAAGGCGACAACAGCATCGAGTTCGGAAACCCCATCAGCTATCCTCCCGATCTCGACCGTATCGTGATCAGTGGAAATGGGACCGCGCCCTATCCCGAGACGCAAACCTACGAAGCGGAGCTGGCAGCGCTCAGCGGCTCTGCAAGCGCTGGGTTCAACGGCAACGCCTCCGGTCTGGCGAAGGCGGGCAACATCGGGGGCGGGCCCGGAGACAGTGTGACATTCGCGGATGTCGAGGTGCCATCCGCTGGTACCTACAACCTTGAAATCGATTACTTCACGCAAGGGCCACGGTCGTTCTCCGTCACCGTAAACGATCAGCCGGCCAAAGAGCTCGACCTCAATGGATACAGCTTTGGCACGCCGACGAGCACTGTTATCCAGGTCCAGCTTACGGCCGGCAAGAATCAGATCGTGTTCGATAACCCCTCGAACTACGCTCCTGATTTGGACTCAATCACCATTTCGCCACTAGTCTTCTAGTCGTTACTCAACGCTTCGGGCCTCTTCGAAAATAGAAGGGGCCTTTTTTCGTTTGCATCGAGAGCAGCTCAGCTAGCGAGACTTCGTCATTTTACGAAGTGGACGGCCTGTCGATTGACGAACGATAAGTTCAACCGGAATGTATAGCTGCCTGCCGAGACCGTTTCGCCCGACCCGCATCTCCTCCAAAGCTCCGTGACAGCTTTGGGCGATAAGCTTGCGAGAAACGCTCATGGTTGTCAGACTCGGCGATACCAGATCGTCCAGTTCGATGCCATCGAACCCGACTATAGAGATCTCATTTGGGACAGAGATGTTCAATGTACGTGCCGCCCGAAGAGCTCCCAGCGCAGTCAAATCATTGACTCCAATGACAGCAGTTGGCCTGTCCGCCAGGAGCATGAGGTTGCGCAACTCACGGTCTCCTCCGTCCGCACGATAGTTTCCATAGCGGACATACTCATGGCGGACTGTAATTCCGTGCATCTTGAGGGAGGCTTGAAAGGCATCCAACCTCAACTTCGAGATCATGAGCCCCGATGAACCGCCAATGAAAGCGATTTTTCGGTGCCCAAGGTCCTTCAAATAACCGATCGCCTGCCTCATTCCCTCCTCATGCATCAGACTCACGTCACTGAAGCAAGGGCCAGTTCTGCGGCTATCAATGGCCACCGTTGGAACCTTGCGAAGCGTCAGCAATTGATACGGCTCCAGTTCGTCGAGCGATGGTAGAACCACGACTCCGTCGACAAGTCTCATTAGCAACTGACGGACCGATGTAAGCGCTCCACCAACACTGGCCTCTGCGTTCGCCAGCAGAACAACCTGCCCGTTGGCTGAGGCGAGAGCCTCAAATTCTCGAAGAAATTCTGAAAAGAATGGGTTTGTCAGGTCCGGAACGATAACGCCGATAGCATGGCTCTGCCCATACTTTAGTGTGCGCGCTGAGATGTTTGGGACGAAATTAAGTTTCGCTACTGCGCGTCGCACCACGAGCGCGGTCTCCTCTGTCACCAGCGAGGAGCCGTCCAGAGCGCGCGAGACCGTGGCTACTGACACTCCTGCGTGTCTCGCCACATCTCGCATCGTCGCAGGCTTTTTAGGTCCTGATTTCTCGGCATTCTGGCGCATGGATTCCGTCTCCGCGACAAAAACTCTGTTGCTGAACTTCAAATCGAGACGATGAATCTCCCGCTCAGTCTACCCGATTGTCGAGAGCAAACCGGACGAAACGATCCGTTAGGAACGCTTTGCGAAGTTGACACACTTCAAAGCGCCGCTATATTGTGAGTTTGCATGTAACCGGATACATTTTAGAGTGTAAAACAGTCGTCAGGTTGACTGACCTGATGCTTTGACTGCAATCGGGTGGTCGCAGACCTCTTTTTGAGAGAGCATCCATGATTCTGAATCGAACTTCCGCGGCATCATTAGTCTTCTCTCTTGCTCTCGTGTGTGGGGCGACCAATTGCATTCGCGCGCAGAGCTCTAACGTGCCCTACGCGGAAACTGTCGCGGTGAAGGTCGATTCCAGGACGGGAGAGATCACTCTGAGATGGCGGGACGGGAGCGAGTTACAGGGGCTCACGTCAAATGTAACTCTTACAGACGGACGTTTGCTTACCACTGACACCTATACGGGTCATAGAGTCATCAGCGGCTCGCACGAGATCACGATCGAACATACTAAGCTCGGGCTGCCTACACTGATTCAGCGTGTCTATATCCCAGCCGGAAAGCCGTGGGTAGAGATCCAAGCTGAACTGGATTCCTCGACCACCCCTGTTGCGACCAATCGCTTCGTCGCTGTGCGGGTACATGGGGAAGGAGCATTCCAAATCGTGCATGAGGACGCACTGCGTGTGCTTCACGTACCGTATGACAATGACATGTGGTTTCGGTTCAATGCTGTAGCACTACAGCAACCCGACCAACGTATCACAAGCAACGAGGTGACGACGATCTACGACAACGCAAGCCGCCGCGGCTTTGTGTTTGGATCGTTGACCCACGATGTCTGGAAGACCTCGTTGACTGTGCAGGCGCAGAATGGGTCGTTGAAAGACCTCGAGGTCTTTGGCGGTTTGCAGGGGCAGCTTGGCGAACGGAGCGATACGCACGACTTTGTTGCTCATGGCGTCGTGAGCGGCAAGAAGGTGCTGTCTCCCCGCGTGATGGTGGGAGAGTTTAGTGATTGGCGCAATGGTATGGAAGCTTATGGCAAACGGAACGCCGAAATGCATCCGCCGCTCGGCTGGGCCGGTCCGCGTCCGCTGGGGTGGAATAGTTGGGCGGCATACGCAGACAAGATCAATCGCCAACGCTACATTGGCTCCGCACAGTTCGTACACGACAAGCTGAGCCCTGAAGGATTCTCGCGGAAGGCGGTCTACATCAACTTCGATGCGTTTTGGTCCAGTCTCGACGGAGTAGCGCTTGAAGACGCGATGGCCACCGTGAAGTCGATGAAATCGAGCGACGGCACAGTTTTCGAACCCGGTATCTATTGGACGCCATTTGCTGCCTGGGGCGGCGATCTCGACGCATTCGTGGAGGGTACGGATGGGAAGTATCGGTATCGCGACATTCTGCTTAAAGGGCCTGATGGCGCATTTTTGCCGACGGTCGACGGCGGCAAGCCTATTGATCCAACCGCGCCGGGCACGCGTCTGCGGACACAGTTCTATATCGACATGCTTGCGAAGATGGGCTTCAAATATCTCAAACTCGACTTTCTCAGCCACGGCGCATTGGAAGGCGTACACGCTGATCCTGCGATTCAAACCGGAACCGAGGCTTATAACCTGGGCATGCAGGACGTCGTGAAGGCGAATGCCGGGCGCATGTTCTTGAGTCTCTCCATTGCCCCACTGTTCCCTTCCGGCTATGGCCACGCAAGGCGACTCTCATGCGATACCAAAGGTCACATTAGCGGTAAAGATCAATCCACGGAATATATGTTGAATGCGTTGACGTACGCCTGGTGGACGGACGAAAGCCTGTACCTCATCGATCCTGACCACATCCCATTAGGGACCAAGGCCGATGAGGGCGCACGCAATCTCGTGGAAGCTCAAAGCCGCCTTCTATCGACGATCATCAGCGGGGGCATGATTCTGGATAGTACGCGGCTGGCGGACGATCCCGACGGGCAAGCAATGGCGCTGCAGGTATACAACAATCACGCCCTAATGAAGGTGGCCGATGAGGGGAAGGTCTTTCGCCCCGTGGAAGGCGACACAGGGGATGTTGCCGCAAAGATGTTCGCGCGACAATCTGCTCACGGATACTACATTGCCGTCTTCAATTACGACGACAAGGAGAAACACACCATCCAGGTGAATCTCGATCGCATCGATTCCAAATTCAAGGGCTCCGTTGTGCGCGATGTCGCCTCCGGTGTCTCCACACCAATGTCAGGAAGCAACATTGCAGTCGTTCTAGCACCCTCTGAGTCGCGCCTGATCGAGGTATTCGGCTCGAGCGAAGGGATGCGAAGCGACAGCAAAGCGCGAACAGTGAAGTGAGATAGACATGGGACGCGAGTGGAGCAGAGAGATGTTCCGTATGTCTTGTGAGCGAGCGATCAGCCGTCGCGAGTTCTTGCGCTCAGCCGCCGGCATTGGCACTGCTACAGCGATGTTCTTTGGATTGCCATTACGAGCGGCAGCCCTTCCTCCTATGCCTAAGACAATCGTTGTGACCTTTGGTGGCGGAGCTCGAGATGAAGAGACGTTCGCTCCTGAAGGTCAACGTTACATCCCTCGTTTGCTCGAAGAGCTTATACCACAGGCTACGTTCTATACCCAGGTAGTCAATCGGGGAATCCTAGGCCACTATGTTGCCAACGCCGGCCTTGCAACCGGTTGTTACGAAACTTTCGACAACTTCATGCCGATCGCGCCGAGCAACCCGACGATCTTCGAATACTACAGGCGGGATCGGCAACGACCAGCATCGGACGTTTGGGTGATTGCTCCCAGCAACGGCTTTGACCACATCGGCGAGAGCAATCACACGCTTTATGGCCATGGGCTCGGCGCGACAGTTGTGCTGCCCAAGCAACTGCTCACCCTCGCCAACCATCACGCCGTCGCCGACTGTGACCAGCTGCTTCGAGACAACTACGAGTCGCCTATCGCTTCACCACTTACAGCCAAACGTCAAGATTCGCTGCATGGAATGGCGGAGTTGATGAAGCTCTCGATGGACGATTTTCTCGCACATGCGCGCAAGTCCCAAAGCCCTGATGAGTTGTCGCTTTATATCGCTCAGCACGTAATGCAGACAGTAGCGCCTAGCCTGCTTTGGATCACCCTGCATGACATAGACATTGCCCATTCCGGCGCCTTCTCGCTGTACACCGAAGCAATCACCCGAACTGATAGCATCTGCGCGGATTTGTGGAAGAGTATTCAGAGCAACCCCGAGTATGCGGGCAAGACAAATCTGTTCCTACTGCCGGATTTCGGCCGGGACTCGGACATGAGCCCCGGCGGCAATGGGTTTCAGCATCACCGTACCGGCGACGCACTCTCTCGTACCACCTGGCTTATGGCAATGGGCCCAAACATCCGCCAGAGCGTTACAGTCGACCGTCCCGTGCAGTCCGTGGACCTGGTGCCTACGCTCGCACACTTACTTGGCTGCAACGCGCGATTCAGCCGCGGGAGTCTACTCACAGAGGTTCTATGATCGCCTCGCCAGCTTCGCTCCAGTCGTCCGACTTCGCGAAATACCCTTCGCAGGCGCGTGACCTCGCTCAACGATACCTGCCGACGTTGACTAGATTGCCGGTTGCCTTCCTCGCTGTGTTTCTTCGAGAGCTGATGGGTTATGACTGGCAGTTCCCTGTCGAACGCGCTGAAACAGAGGCGCAACTGCATACGTTAAGAAACAGGGGCGACCTTCCCAATCTTCAGCAGACTCTCGCTCGCTTCGATTCACTCCCGATCGCCCCATGTTTTCAACGCACTGGATGGGCCGCGCAGCCTTCCCGTGCGGTGGAAGAGATGACAGCATTTTTATGGAGCGCGGGGGCCATGGATGCCTTTCATGTGGCCGGAGCAGCTTACGGCGATCAACTCGCGCAGATTCGTGTGCAGCAGGAGAAGGTCCGGGATCGACTTTGCATCGTTATCGTTGGCCGCGATGCGACCGGCGAACAAGATCTGTTTCGTCATCTACGTCCGCATGGAATCTGCTTCGAAAATGTCAGTGCTGGAGGCGGCCTGAAGGCAGTCATGTCGCTTTTGGAGAAGCGTGCACAGGCTGACCCAGTTCCTTATGCCCACTGGTATGTAGACGGCGGAGAGACACACGATAGTGGCGCCCGAGCAGGTGTCAACTCCATCTCATACGGAGACCTCGCGCCAACGCGGCGCAACTTGCTTCAATACATGGTCACTGCACGCTCGTTAGGCTCGGTTGGTCCGGAAGAGCTGCGCAGCAGGATGATGCAGATGGGGCCGACACAACTCGGCAACTCTCAGGGCGGTTCAGACGAAGTCCTTCGCCACTTCGAATTGAGTGTACTGAAGGAGGGAGCCGGCACACAGATTTTCAGCACGACGTTCGTGCAGTGGACAGCTCGTGAGTTGTTGCGACGTGCACGTCCAGACACTTTAGTACTACGCTATGCGCCTCGACAGGCAGACCGACCGATGAATGAGCTGATTTCCGTCGAAGATGGCGAACAGGAGCTCGACCCCCGCGGATCCCTGGTTGACGCTGAGATGGGGGCCTACTACACCTGGATCAACCTGAACCGACTGCACGGTGAGGAAAACTGCCGTTTCATTTCATGGCATGAGTCAGGCACAACCGCCATCGCGGTGTCTCCGGCTCTTGCGAAAGGGACAGTTTCGACGCAGACCTGCGATGTTGAGCAACTTCTTCATTGGTCGTTGGGATAAACCACCGAACAGTATTTTCCGGAAGCCGCCTCACTTCCGCAGGGCCGTGCGAATCGTGTCGGCGGCCTGATCGCCCATAAGGGCCGCGCCAGAGTGCCCAAAATGCACTGTGTCCTCATAGGTGTCCAAGTGCTTCATCATGAGTGAATGCTGGTCATCAATCGTGACTCCAAGCGAAGAGAACAACGCTTGTGCAATCTGGTTCCGCTCGTTGATTCGCTCATTCGTGGCACCGTTGAAGGCCTGGATCTGCACGGGCGTGATCGTCGCCCAGACCAACGCATGGTGACTCGGAGCGATCTGCTCAACACTGTGCAGCAGATCAGGCAACGCAGTTTTGTACTGTGCCTCCGAGTAATCCCAGCCATGCATACCGTTGTTGAAGTGAATCACCCGGAAAGTGACATTCTCCATGGCTGCGAATTCCTCAATTTGTCGCAGAAGCCGCGGATCCCCCACTGAGGTGGACACGGCCATGAGATAGACATTCGCAACCCCTTTCAAGTCTTTCGTAACTTCAGGAAAGTAGTTACGCGTGATGGAATCTCCGAGCAGCAGCACGTTGGGAAGAGCCAGATCTGCGTGCGATGGCCGCACTTCCCACGTCCACTCAATCTCCTCCGGAATGGAAATCTGTTTCTGCGCCTCGCCGAGCAGCGTCGCGCAGGCGAGCAATGCGGTTATCGCAATGGACCAGTAAAGAGCTTTGTGGTTTCCATAGTGAGTCAGGTTGCGTGAACGCGTGGACGCGTGCAAATTATCCTCCTGATGATACCTATTTTGAACCCAGCGCATGAGCGCTCATGATTACTTCGTCCGGGTCAAGGTGAATGCCACCGCCTGAAAATCGCCGCGGAGTCTGAGATCAAGCCCATGATGCATCCAGTATGAGCCAGAAGCAGTGATGGGCGTTCCGTCGTCAACGTTTCCGGCGATCATGGATAGCGTGTAGGTTGCGTTCTCTTCGAGCCCGCGCAGCTGCACGAGTGGAAATGGATAGAGCTCGCGGCTGGAATGAAGGAAGGCAAACGTGACGGCTTGTTTGCCATCCCGTGAGACGGTCTCCGTGACGGATTGCTCGCTGTTGTTCTCCGAAGCAATCAGCCGGTAGAGAGAACCGCGCTGGACCGTTTCACGAATGGATTTGTACGCAGCTACCATCGCCCGGGCCTCGTCCACGTCTTCACGCGTCCATTTGTTCAGGTTGGCTCCGATGCCGAGCGACCCCTGCATGGACGACAAGAAGCGATACTCGAGTGAGAGCGATCGATTGTTCACCCAAGTGGGTGAATCCGTCACCCAGGCGGCCATGACTCCGGGCGAGTACGCATAGCTGAAGCCGTTCTGGATGAACAGTCGATCGTAAGCATCAGTGTTGTCCGAAGGCCAGACTTCATCGGTGAAGCGCATGACACCCAGGTCAACGCGGCTGCCGCCACCCGAGCAGGACTCAATCTCGACATTCGGATGCTTCCGCCGCAATTCGACGAGAATGGAGTAGAAATTATTGGTGAAGTCGACGTAAACGTTCTTCTCGGAGTCGGGCGCAGCCGCGGGCCAGCCGGGTTCGGACCAGTTACGGTTGTAGTCCCACTTGAGAAAGGCGATGTCATTCTCTGTTAGCAACTTGTCGAGAAAACTATAGACATACGCCCGCACATCAGGCCGGGCGAGGTTGAGCACTAACTGGTTGCGGCCCTCCGTACGCGGACGTCCCGGAAAATTCAATACCCAGTCAGGATGCTTGTGATAAAGATCGCTATTTGGGTTCACCATTTCAGGCTCAACCCACAGACCGAAATCCATGCCTAACGAGTTCACCTTATCGATGAGCGGCTTGAGACCATGGGGGAACTTTTGCTGGTTCACGTACCAGTCGCCGAGGCCGGAATGATCGTTCTTGCGTTCGCCGAACCATCCGTCATCCATCACAAAGCGCTCGACGCCGATGCTTGCCGCTTTTTCGGCGAGCACCATCTGGCCAGCCTCATTTACGTCGAATCCAGTCGCCTCCCACGAGTTATAGACGACGGGTCGCAGGTTTGGGTTGGGATGACGGGGCAAGATCGAGTCGATTTCGTAACGGTGCATCAGCCGGGACGCGCCACCGATGCCGTGGCTAGAGTAGCCTCCATAGAAGTCGGGCGTGGTCAGTTTTTCGTGAGGCTTCAGCAGATAGGCGAAGTCGAAGGCATTCTGGCCGCCGGTGACGCGTACTTGTTGGAGCTGATCCTGCTCCACAGATATTTGCCACGACCCGCTCCAACCGAGCGCCCCAAACCATATCTCACCTTGATCTTGATCGCCTGCGCCTTCGCGGTCGATAGCAAACCACGGGTTGTTTTGTGCGCCGGTAGTACCGCGGCGGCTCTCCAGCACGGTTTTACCCGGCTCTATATGCCTTTCCTGCACGTTCCACTCCCCTGCCCAGCGGCCGGTGAGATAGCGAAGCCGATAGTCTGTGCCACGTGGGAGATTCCAGGTACCAGCTGCAATCTGCTCCACCGTGAACGGAACGCCGGTGCGATTCTCTATTGTCGCCGAGCGGCGAAGGATTCCCGTCTCTCCATCGGCCTGATAGTTAAGCGTGACGTATACATCGCGTGAGATGTCTTTCGTCACGATGGAGAGACTATCTCCATCAATACGATTCGAGACGTATTTCAGTGCAAGATCCCGATTGCCATCAGGAAAGGTGATCTTCAGATCTGGGTCGACATAGAGTCCGCCTCCCCACCCTACATACTCCTGTGGAGTGACAGTAACTGGAAGTTCGAACGATGAAGGCTCCGGCATACTGTGTGCAGCGGCGAAATGATCACTTGCAGCGAGATGTCCGCCCCAGTACAAGTTCTGGAGTCCCTGCACTTCATTAATACCGAACACATAGGTGCTGTCAGCGGCGTCGATGCGAAACACACCGGTGGTGGAATCGAACTGGATGGTCGCCGGCGTAGTTTGGGCGCTCACGTTGACGGTGAAACAACTAGACAGAGCAAGCACCAGAGCGGCAATACGTAGATGAAGAGCCGAAATAACCGTACAACACTGCATGGATACAACTCCTACGTTTGGGTGCGAGAGTCGGCGACGTCGGGCGCTTTGTCGAGAAAGCTCTGCGGTCGCAACCGGACCTGCTGACCGGCTTGAAGATGAAGGTGAGTAACTTGGTCGCGATAGCGGATCGGAATTGACCCGCTTGCTCTCGCGGTGATGGTAGCTGAGCTAAGTTCGCCGTTGCGCCATTTCACGGCTACCACGTAACTTCCTCGTGCACAGAGACCGCGGAAGGACCCATTTCGCCACATTGCCGGCAACGCAGGTAGTAACTCGATCTCGCCTCCATGGGACTGCAAAAGCATCTCGGCAATCCCAGCGCTTCCAGCTGTATTGCCGTCAATCGCGAAGATATTCGAATCGGCTCCGGCTACGCCCGCACTGGAGTAGGTCATTAAATTGTCGTCCGCTGCCTTTGCGATAAGACCTACGAGATGCCGGTGAGCTTCTTCACCTTTGAGTAATCGCGCGTAGTAGACCACCAGGTTCGCTCGGCCCCACTCGCTCTGCTCCCAGTGCGGCGCGCTCATTCGACGCTGGATAGTGACTTCTGCTGCACGGGCTAAGGCAGGAGTGGTGCGCGGCGAGATCTGATGCTCGGGATAGAGCCCCGTGAGATGAGAGGTGTGCCGATGGTTCGGTTCGGCGTCCTCAAAGTCTTCCATCCACTCCTGCAACTGGCCGTGCCGGCCAATCTGCAGTGGCGGCAGCTTCGTACGAGCTGCCTCTACCCGCGAGCGCAGATCGGCGTCGATCGATAACGTAGCGCAGGCCTCCACGATCATGCTGAATAAGGCGTGGACGAATACGCGGTCGATCGTATTTCCCATCGATTCCGAGGCGTGTTGCCCGGACGGAGTGATGTACCAATTTTCTGGTGAGTCAGAAGGTCCAGTCACAAGCCAGCCATGTTTCGGCTCCTCCACCATGTAAGCGAGAAAGAACTCAGCGGCTTCACGGAGTACTGGATACGCCCGGGCGCGGAGAAATTCTGAGTCACGTGTGAACTCGTAGTGTTGCCACATCTGCGTGGCGATCCAAAGGCCGGCTGTCACTACGATGCCCCATCCTGTGCCGCCCGGGGCAGTATAACCCCATGGATTGGTGACCGTATGCGCGACCCAGCCGGGTGAGCCGTACATCTCCTGTGCAGTCGCCTTGCCCGCAGAGGCAAGACCTTCAATGAGCCCGAACAGCGGAGCATGACACTCCGAAAGATTGCAGACCTCTGTGGGCCAGTAATTTTGTTGAGTGTTGATGTCTAGATGGAAGTCGTCGGTCCACCCCATGCTGCTGGCTAGCCCATCATTCCAGATACCCTGCAGTGCAAGCGGGAGGACTGAGTCTGCGCGGGAACCCGCAATCGTAAGATAGCGGCCGTACTGGAAGAAGAGAGTAACAAGCTCAGGATCGTCACCACCATCCTCAATAGCCCTACGACGTGTATCTGTTGGCTGCAGCCGCGCGCTTTGGGAGCTTGGTCCCAGGTCCAGCGACACGCGGCGATACAGAGGACGGTAGTCCTCAAGGTGCGCCTGGCGAAGTTGCCGGAACGACTTGGCTGAGGCTTTTCGCAGAGCCTCACGAGATGCCTTCTCCGGGCTATCTCCGCGAAAGCTCGTGCCGGTAGCAAGCAGAATCATTACGGCGTCCGCGCCTGAGACGGCGATGGCCTGGCTCATCGCGGACATCGTGCCTCCGCGGGCAAGCACCTGGGCTCGAATCTGGATTGCTACCCCGTCTTGACCGCTGCTGTGCTTATCCTCGAAGCAGCTTCCTTTGAGTACTAATGTGTCTTGACCCTCTGTACTTGTGGTATTTGGAATCTCGCCCTGACTGAAGCTCATACGAAAGGAGATCGCACCTCGTTGGCTAGCGGTCAGCTGTATTGCGATTACACCGTCAGCATGGGTTGCGAAAATCTCACGCATATATTGAACGCCGCCACATTTAAAACGAACTGCAGCGATAGCATCTTTCAGGCTCAGCGATCGCTTGTACTCCACCGGCTGGTCAACGTGCTCGAATGCAAGTTGCAGATCCGGCAGCGGCAGGTTCGTACCGAAGTTCTTCATGCATCCCGGGAGGTACTTACTGCATAGCGTCTGCGCTTCGTCGTACTTGCCTGCGAAGAAGAGCTCACGTATCTCGCGGATGTGCGGGAGCGCCCCTGGATTGACCTCACCTGTTGCGGTGGCGCCGGACCACGCTGTCGAATCAGATAACGCGATCCTCTCGTTTTGAATGCCGCCGAAGACCATGCCTCCAAGACGTCCGTTGCCAACAGGCAGCCCCTCAAGCCAGCGCCTTGCCGCCTGCTTGTACCAGAGTTCTTCAGCAATTGCCGTCGAGCCATTCTCCGAAAGAGCGCCGGGGGTATGTTGCAGGGCAACCAGAGCCAGACTACCTTGCACGAAACTGCGTCTGTCGATACTCAACCACCTCTCCTCATCTGTTCGACTCCGCTTCATCCCAAAAGACGCCGATACCTCCGACCGTCGGAGGGCGCAAGGTTAGAAAACAATAGACTCCGTAGAGATGCAGGAACCAGGAGGGCCGTACAGAGAACCGGCCCTCCTGGCGAGTTAGAACGCGTACTTCAACGAGAGCTGAAGGAAGCGAGCATCAGGTGTGTTGTTCTGGAAAAACTTCGTTCCCGTGATCTGACCGGCTTGCGGTCCGATACCGGTCGCAGCAGTTCCATTCGTTGGGTTTCCATTCGTTGGGTGGTTGAGCAGATTGAAGGCATCGACGCGGAATTGCAGCGATTGTTCGCGGAAAGTGGGGAAAGTCTTGAACAACGACATGTCCACCCGCGAATAGCCGGGGCCGTAGATCTGGTTCGAGCGACCACCAAGAAATGCGACAGCGGACGCGTAATCCGTGACGACGGTTGAACCTGTAATGAGGTTTCCGGGCAACGGATTTACGAAGGCGCAGGGGTTATACCAGTTCGTCCGTGTTTTGACCTTTGTAGGACAAGAAGTCAAGCTGGGGTTATTGGCCGTGTCTGGAGTTCCACCCGACTTGAAAGGATCACCGACGAGGAGGGCACGCGCGGTTCCACCATTCGCAGTAGAGATGCTCGGCGACACAGTGAAAGGAGTGCCGGTTTGCACTGCGAAGACCACGCTTGTGGACCAGCCGCCGACGGTATATTCCGCGAGACGGGAGTTGTTCAGATACGCACGCCCCTTCCCGAACGGCAGTAGATAGTTTCCGTTCAAAGTGAAGCGGTGACGAATGTCGTACGGCGAGTTCGTCCATTCCTGTCCGTACGGAATTAGTGCCATGTTGCGGTCGCCGACTGCGGTCGAAAGTCCGCCCGCGTCGCTTGTGTCATCGAGCGCGTGCGCATAAGTGTACGTCGCAAGGAACGTCAGGCCGTGTGACGTACGCTTCTCCAGCTTGGTCTGAAGTGAGTTGTAGTTGCTGTCGCCGCCGAAGTGGATCGTTCCGATTCCGCTGAGGTCGGGGAATGGCTGGAACTGCTGCGTCGATACACCTGGAGCGAAGAGACCGCGTATCGTGTTGGGATCGTAGTAGGTCGAGAGGTGCCTGGACGAGTTGGCGACATAACTGACAGTCGCCGCAAGGTTCGGGGTGATGGACCGCTCCACCGCGAGGCTGTAGTTAATGGTGTAGGGCGTCTTGATGTTCGGATCGATACCGTGCAGACCGGGAAAGGACACAAAGTTCTGAAGTCCAACCCCTGTGGCTGCTACCAGGCCATTCTCCAGCGAGATGCCCTGAGACAACAGCGATGGACAGGCACCTAAAGCACAGTCCGGCGTTGGGAGATTGGCTCCGTTCGCCCAGGGGAAGTTCGTTCCAAGGTTGGTATTGCCCTGGCTCTGCAAACCACCGTAGAAGAGTCCGAAGCCGGCGCGGACAACGGTCTTCTCATCGGTCCGGAACGAAGCACCCAGACGCGGCGCGAAGTTAACGCTCTGTCCCGACGCCAGCCGATCGTTGTCGTTGTACTCTAGCGATACGTGATCTTTGGCCAGCACGGCGAGGAACGGCGCGCCGAGGTCCTGATTGCGTGACCGACTGGGAAGCTCGTAGATGCCCGTTCCAGTACCGACGCCCAGATTGCCTGTCGAGATGAAGTTCGCCTGGTTGCCTGCGTTCTCCTTGTATGGCTCATAGTGATCATAACGAAGGCCAACGTTGAGCGTCAGCCGTGGCGTGACCTTCCAGTCATCCTGCAAATAGGCTGCGTTGTACCACTGTGAGTCATTGATCGGAGGGCTGTTCGCAATGGCGGCAGAGTTCATCTGCCCAAGCAGGAAATCTGCCGGACCTGCGCCTGTTGTGATGGAACTCCCCACCTTGCCCGTGTACTGTCCATTGAAATAGTACTGGCCAATCGGGTTCGGAGCATAGCGATCGAAGACACGAATCGATTGAAACGACACGCCCGCCTTAAGGGAATGGTTTCCAATGGTGCGCGAGACGTTGTCCAAAATTTGATAGACATTCTGGGCCTCGTCCTGTGTGCCTACAGATCCCCACTGGTTGATCTGGATCGGGCCATAGCCGAAGTAGCCTAGTGGAATGCCACCGAGCCCGGGACCGTTGTTGGGAATGCCACCCAGCCCAAGCGATGCCGCCAGGGAGTAGTCGTTGGCGTTGGGTTGGTGGTATTGCGAGACAATCCAGTTGTAGCCAAAGCGGAACTCGTTGAGGAGGTTCGATGTGAAGGCATGGGACTCGCTGAGCATGAAGTTTTCAGCCAGATTCGTATCGTTCGCACCGCCAAAGCCGCCGCCATCCAGTACCGGACCAAGCGGCAGACCGTTCGTCTTGATCTCGTGCGCGTAGCTGAAACGCACGTAGGCCTGGTCCTTCGCGCTTATATTCCAGTCCAGTCGCTGATCCCACTGTACCGTGTTATCCGTCCGAGCGAGGTTCACACGGTAGTTGTTGTAGGTCAGTCCCGGCACGCCGAGGTTCGGCTGTGGGTACAGGTTGATGATTTTCTGCGCAACGGGATCGATCTGGTTCGGGCAAAGCGCATTGTTGACACCGTTACAGGAAAGCGTCGTCGTGCCACCCGAATTCGGGGCATAGAGCTGAACCGGCACACCCTGGTTGTTGAGGCTGGTATTCAGCAGTTCAGAGAAGTTACCCGTGCGCATCAACGCTGTTGGAACCGTGGTCGTGGTGGGTAAGGCTACCGAGATTCGGTTGGCCTCGACGTCGCCGAAGTAGAACAGATGGTTCTTCCAGAAGGGCAGGCCGATCGTTCCGCCGAACTGGTTCTGGTGATAAGGCGAGATCGTGCTTGCGTCCCAGTCCTTCGAGTCGAGATTGGTATTACGGAGATACTCCCAAAGATCACCGTGGATGGCGTTAGTTCCAGACTTTATGCTGGCGTTCATCACGGCGCCTGCGGAGTGACCAAACTCTGCGCTGAAGTTGCTTGTCTGAATGCTGAACTCGGCGAGCGCATCCGGCGGCGGGCGCATTACAAAGCTTGAGCCGTTGAGGAAGTCAATCAGATTGGTGTTATTGTCGACGCCATCCAGAACAAAGTTGTTTTGCTCGGCGCGCTGGCCGTTCGCGACGAAGTCGCCCGTACCGCTACCGCGGGTGCCTCCGAACGGAGGAGCAACGCCAGCCGTCAATTGCGCGATGTAGACCCAGTTGCGACCATTCAGCGGCGTGTTGTTGATCGTCTCGGTGCTGATGACCTGGCCTACCGCCGCTTCCTGCGTCTCCAGGAGAGGGGCACCAGTTGTCACCGTGACTGTCTCGCTTGCGGCGCCCGCTTTTAGCTTCAGGTCGATGTTCAGGCGCTGCTGTATATCGACGTGCAGGTTCGCCTCCTTCGTCGTCGAAAACCCAGGAGCGGATGCACTCAGTGTGTAGTCGCCTATCTTGATCGGAGAAAAGACGTAGACACCGCTCTCATTGGCTTGGCGTTGCAGCGCCAATCCTGTCTCCGGGCTTGTAAGCGTAACCCTCGCATTTGGAATCGCCGCACCAGAAGAGTCCTGCACGACACCTGTGATCGCGCCCTGATCCACCTGGGCATGTGCTAAACCGCATAGGGATAGAAGAAGCAGCCACGCCATTGGCCATGACTTCCCTTTCACCAGAAGACACTCTTCAGATTCTAGAACCACGTTTTCGCCTCGCATAAGTATTTGCCTCCAGCATGCGCCGTCGATTTGCTACCTCGGCGCTTTGCTTCTGACTTCAGTAATTCCTGGGACCCCTGTCTCTCGAGAGGGTTGAATCGCATGAATCGACATCTTTAGATCCCAAAATGAATCCGGTTACATTTCGAGGAGAAAAATACAGAAACTCAATCTCGTTTGTCAATGAAAACTTAAACGCACAGGTGAAACTACACTAAGCCACTTGCAGCGCCACATATTAACTTCGCCCCTAAGGCTTCTGCTATCCTTCGCCGGAAGTAGATTGACGCTTGAGGTGTGAAGCAAATGTTGAGGTCAGCGTGCCGTGGGTTGATCGATATTGCGTCCATGCTCCAGTTTATAGATGCTCCAAACATACGGGAAGCTCGGACCATCCTGGAACTACTACTGCCCGGATATCTCATAGCATCTCTTCTGATCGGATGGGCCGCGAGGCGTAGATTTCGAGCGGCGAACTCTTATCTCAACGCGACTCGATCCCTGCCTTCGGGTATTGTCGTGCTCTCTTATGTCGCAGCTAACTGTGGAGCATTCGAGGTCATAGCGCTAAGCGCCGTAGCAGCGCAGTACGGGGTATTAGCGTTTCACTTCTATCTGATTGGAGCTATCCCAGCAATCGTTTTTTCGGCACTCCGATTCCTGCCACTCTACCGTACCCTTTCAATCCGGAGTATGCCGCAGCTCCTGGAGATTCGCTACGGGCCGCCGATGCGCCTCCTGAATGCTTGCGTTGTCGCCAGTTCCCTGCTCCTGCTCGCTGGCGTGTCGCTTTTCGCTGTCGCCCAATTTCTGGAGGTGGCCGCCGGCTGGAGCTTCGTCACCGGAGCGGCCACCACTGCTACTGTCGTGCTTGCTTATATCCTTTTGGGCGGACTCCGCGCGACTATCTACAACGAAATACTGCAGCTGACCGTTGTGCTTCTCGGGCTTGTCCCCATCGGCTGTCTAAGTGTTCGGTACCTGCTGATTGCTAAGAGAACGAACCATATCTTGCTTGGCCACCTATGGGTGGGTCTGCCGACCTCGTCTGTGTCCAGTCCATTTGATGTTCTTGGGCTGATAGTGGGATTGGGATTCGTCCTCGGATTCGGATACTGGTGCACCGATTTCGTGCTGATGCAACGCGCTTTCACTGCCCGGACGGAGTTAGCCGCACAACAAGTTCCTCTGTGGAGCGGGTTTGCGAAGCTCGTCTTTGCCATTCTCGTCGTTTGTCCGGGATTAGTTGCAGCCCGTCTCTTTACCCAACTCGGCACTACGGCACGGTACGAGCAGGCTATCCCGCTGCTCATGCAAAGCGCATACGGTCCCGTCATGCTGAGCATCGGGTGTACCGCTCTTACCGCCAGCCTCCTGTCAGGGGTCGCAGCTAACGTGGCGGCATTCGCTTCCGTATGGACAGAGGACATCTATCGCACGCAGTTACGTCCGGGCCGTCGCGAAGAGCACTACCTGTTCGTCAGCCGGTGTGCAATTGTTTTTGCTGCCACTCTCGCAGTATTCGATTCCTCCATCACGTTCTACTTCAGCTCCATCATGGAGCAAGTGCAGTTGATCTTTACCATCTTCGGCACCCCGCTCTGGGCGATTTTTCTGATCGGCATAGTCTCTCCCCGCGTCACAACCCGCGGCGCTTTCGCTGGCTTCTTTGCTGGAATGAGCGCCTCGATATTGCACCTGATCTTTTCTGTCTCAGGCTTTCTGCGCTACGGAACGATGATGAGCGCCAGCTTTCATTCCGCCATATACGCCTTCCTGACGACCTGCGTTGTCGCAGTGTGCGTCAGCGTATCTGTACAGTCGGATTGCGAATCTGGAGATGGTTCTGCACGGTGGTCAAAGTTGCAGTCAGATCACCGGGTGTACCGGTCCACGTGGGTACTCGCGACCATACTTATGGTCCTTTTGCTCGAACTCAACTGGCTTCTCCGCTAAAAGACGTGGTTGCGGTGCGCGCCCGCGCCAAGCGCATCGTTTCGCAGTCTTCAACTCGCTGGAGGTTTCCCGCCGATAGCATAAGTAATCTCCAGGCAAGCCTGCTTCAGGATCCTACTTGCCTCGGGAAGCCCTACCTTGGACTCGTTGTATTGAATGTAAGGAACTGTCAGAGCTCCGATTGCCGAGGCACGCTCATCGAAGATCGGGCAGCTGATATTAACAACACCACGAACCAAGTAACTCGGTTGGGCCTCATGCCCTTGCCGGCGAATGCGGGAAAGATGTTTCTTGAGATCTTCGGGAACCTTCTTACCAGTGATGCTCTTCCATTCGGTCAGAGTGCGTTCAAGATCATCCTCTCTAAGATGGGAAAGAATGACGTAACCAGACGCCGCCTCCATCAAGTCCACCGTCGAGCCAAGCTTGACGTAAAACCCCACTGGCGTCGGTGCATTCGCCTGCGCAAGAATCGTAACCTGGGCACCTTCAATAATGCCCATGTGACACGATTGATTCATTTGTTGCGTGACACGATGGATCACCGGCAGAGCCTCGGTGATTAATCGCTCCGTCGGCGGATGCTCTTGCACCAGGGAGAAAAGTTTCAACGTGAGCGCATAACGATCGCCGTCGCTTTGTGCGATGTATCCTCGCTTTTCCAGGCACACCAGCATGCGGAATATTTCAGACACGGTGCGATTGAGATGGCGTGAAATGTCGCTTTTGCTTAGGCCACTCGGCTGGTGAGCGAGCAGTTCAATGACATCCAGGCCCTTTTCCAGAGCTGGCGTAGCATAAGTATTCTTGGATTGTTTAGACGCAGTCTTCGCGAGTTTTCCAGATGCCATATGGGAAGGGTCGAGAACGCACTCAGAATAGCAGACTCATTTGCAATCTATGCCAAGTGGCCGACGAGTTCCTCTGACCAATAGGTTCCGTGCGGAAACGCATACGTCTGCAGCGAGTCAGGTTTGATCTCGATGCTATAGCCTGGCGTCTCCGGCATATAGTATCGTCCCCGTCTTACGTCGACCGGGGTCACAAAATGCTCGTGCAAGTGGTCGACAAATTCAATGACCCGCTCCTGCATCGTTCCTGAAACATACAGGAAGTCGAACGCTGAAAGATGCTGCACATATTCGCAGAGCCCAACACCTCCCGCGTGTGGACAGGAATGCCAAATTGCTTGGCCATCAGAATGATCGCTAGGTTCTCATTCACGCCTGCCACGCGGCAGCTATCGATCTGACATACGTCAATCGCCTGCGCTTGCATCAACTGTTTGAACATCACCTTGTTGTGGCAATGCTCACCAGTCGCAATGCGTGTGGGCTTTGTCTCGCGGCGAATCCGCGCGTGCCCAAGAATATCTTCCGGACTGGTCGGTTCCTCCATCCACCACGGTTGAACCTCCTGCAACGCACGAATGCGTACGATGGACTCTTCCACTCCCCACTTCTGATTCGCATCGATCATTAGCCGGGTCTCCCAACCGATCGCCTCTCGCACAATGCGGCCACGGCGAAGATCGTCTTCTGGATCTCCTCCGACTTATGCTGGCCTGCATCTCGTGGATGCCTGACTTGCTGAAGGTTTTACATGCGTTTTCGGGGGAAATAGCGAGCTTAGACAGTGGGATTTGAGTCGTAGACATGGGCTTCTCCTTTCAAGGTTGTTTACCCGTGCCGTAAAGCAGGTCGGGACGCGTCCGCAAAATACTTCTCGGGACCCTCTGCAGGGCACCGAAGAGGGGTGGAAGGAATTTGCGGAATTAGCGGCGCGCGCCTGTTAGGCATTACGGGGGAAACAATTAGAAGAGGAAACAAAAGATTTGTGCGCTTACCTCGATATGCCTCTACAATTCGTAACTGCGAATGTACATAAAGACCGAGGGATTTGAAAATGGCTGAAAAAACAATAGTGGAGAAGGCTGCAGAGGCGGTCGGGTACGGAATTGCAATGGCGGAAGATGTGGCAGGCTCCGTCAACAACGCAGTGGGTACAGCCGTGACCGCGGTTACCGACGTTCTGACGAAGTCATCGGCGAAGAAAGCCCCTATCAAAGAGACTGTGCGAAAGGCCTCTGCGAAGAAGGTTGTGGCAAAGAAGGCAGCAAAAAAAGCTCCCGCCAGGAAGGCCGCGAAACAAAACGTGACAAAGAAAGCTGTGAAAAAGGCACCGGTGAAGAAGGTCGTTAAAAAGCCAATAGCCAAAAAGATTCCGGCTAAGAAAACTGCGAAGAAATCCGTAAAGAAGGCTGTGAAGAAGGCGACCGGACGGCGGTAAAAACTGTGAGGAAATATGGCGAATGACAAGGCGAAGAAGAAGGCAGCGAAGAGAGTAGAAAAAGCAGTCCGGAAAGCTGTGAAGAAGGGCTTAACCGAGAATGCGGTCGGGAAGGCCGTATCGTTGGGCATAGGCAACGGAGTCAAGAAGAAGCCTGTTGGCAAAGCGGTTGTGGGGGCTGATGCACGGGAAGCAAAGACGGCCTGACCACGAGAAGAAGCGGTATGTCTGTGGTGTAATCGGACTCTATGGACCCCATTACGCCCGGAATTATTAGCAACCTTATTACGCATCCCCAACGGCCCCTCGTGGGCGCACTGCCATGGTCGTTCCACTTTCTCAGATCTTCGCGCAGGGACGGGCATACTCGCGTCTCGAGCCGTTCAATGGCACCACGGAACACATGATTTACCGAGAAGGAGTAGCCACAAATGAAAATGACGCGCCGACATTTCGCCCTTTCTATTGCAGCTGCCAGCAGCATGCATTCTTCCTTATTCGGATCCACGCTTTCCCCACTGGGTGTTCCCCGCGGCGTGGTTCCCGGCCGAGTCACCTGGGCCCACGATCCGGCGGCTGTGACTTGGGATGGAACAGGTTCCTGGTGGGCGGACGCCAACAACAACCAGGCTGCAATTGATCGCATGGTCTCCTGCTCCATCCGAGGTCTTACAAATCAAAGGAGCGATGCCCAGGCATGGAGCGCCATCTTCCACTATTTCAATCGCACTCATGATCGTGGCAACGTCGGATACAAGGCCGGCGAGAAGGTCGCAATCAAACCGAACCTGAACAACACAACGGATCATGGCACGATCGACCGTCTCAACTCGTCGCCCCATCTGATCCTTTCGCTCGTCCGGCAGTTGACCGGTCCGGGAAAAGTGCCGCAATCGTCGATCACCATCTTCGATACCAGCCGGTTCATCCCCGGCAATCTCTACGACAAAATTTACGGTGAGTTTCCTGGCGTCGTGTTCGTGGACCATATAGGCGGCGACGGGCGCCTGAAGGCCGAGTTCAAGCCCAACGCGATCCCTTTCTCGGTTACCAGCCGCAATGCTTCGGGTCTCGATACCACGGTCGTCGAGGCCGCCTACCTAATCGATGCGGCATTGCTAAAAGGACATGTGAGTTCAGGGGTGACGCTTTGTGCTAAGAATCTGTTCGGCGCCACAAGCATCAATCCCGACTGGCGCAAAAACGCGCACGACGGCTTCCCTCCCAACCATGACGGTTCCCCAAGTTACTCCGCATTCGTCGATTTCCTGGGTCATAAGGATCTTGGCGAGAAGACCATGCTCTTTATCGTCGACGGGCTCTATGGTTGCTCGAACGCGGATGGACCACCAAAGCGCAAATGGAAGATGGCCCCTTTCAACGATGCGTGGCCGAGCAGCATTTTCATGTCGTTGGACGGTGTGGCGGCCGATTCGGTCGGCTTCGATTTTCTGACCTCGGAATGGCCTGATCTCGTGGATATTAAGAATGCAGACAACTATCTTCGCGAAGCCGCTCTGGCTAATGATCCACCTTCGAAGACTTTCTACGACCCTGAACGCGATGGCTTCCGATGCCGCAGCCTTGGCGTACATGAGCATTGGAACAATGGAACGGACAAGAAGTACTCGGGCAATCTCGGAAAGGCGCACGGGATCGAGCTTTTCCAAGTGGGCTGATCGGGACCAAGAGGAGATGAAGATGAGCAGGAACGTCTTGTTCTTGTGCTTGACCGCAACATCGGTATTAGCGGCAAGTGCGTTTTCCCAGCCATTTTTGAGCCAATATAAGGGCATGCCCTATCGCGACAGCCGCTATCAAGACGGCCCACAGAAAGTACCGGGTCGGGTGTTGTGCGCCTATTATGATCTGGGCGGCGAAGGAGTGGCGTATCACGACACTGACTCAAAGAATCACGGCAGCGGAGAATTGAATCCGGCCGATGGGACCTACCTCAATGAGTTTCGCATCCATGAGGGAGTGGATACTTCATATACGAAGTTCGACCGGAAGCCGGATCCGTTTGACGACAACCCCTTTGACAAGATTGTCCCTCCTCGAGACTTGCCCTATGTTGGCTGGACCGAACCCGGAGAATGGTTCAACATCACTGTCGACGCCGCGCGGGCAGGAACTTATGCTGCCGATTTTCTTCACACCTCCAATCGTGGCGGAACAATCTCTATCGACGTGAATGGAAAAGAGGCAACAGGACCGCTGCAGGTCCCAACAACATATGACTCTGCAGACCCCGTGGCTTGGCGTCAGTGGCATCACTGGAACTTGGCTCCGAAGTTCTTCAAGATTCGCCTTAGCAAGGGGAGGAATGTTCTCACCGTCCACATCTTGACCGGCGGCAACATGAATTTGGCGTATTTTAACTTCAAACAGGATCACTGACGAAAGGGATGCAAATTGTTACATCTCGGCTCAACCGTCCATTACATGGAGCATCAGCAGCTTCGGTACTCGAGAACGAATCGCAACGAATTCATCCGCGGTGGGTTTCACTTTTTCAGTGGCCTCGCGAACGTCCCTGTAATCGCGGAGCCCACCTCGAACGGCTATGGTGCGCTGCAGAACAATCGGTTCTCCGGGATCCCGCGAATCCTCGGTTTCACGCGGTCTCCGCATCCCTGGCCTACTGAGAAGGCAGAGGATGGGTTTAGTGTGCATTCTTCCCCACTTCTTGTGAGCGTCCGCGAGAAGAGAACGGATGGGCCGTTGTCCAAGCGGACATGGCTACGCTCTTCGAAGCACCTAAACAACCCCATTGAGCAGGACCATCGTAAAGCCGGCTTGTCGGACAGGTGCCCGAAAGTCAGGGGGGCTCAACTGGTCTATGCAACATCCGCGAGAACGGATATCGAGCTTCGTTTTGCTGGCAATAAGAGAGGCTCAGTACGTGGGAGCGATAACGGCCGTGTGGGAGCAATAAGGGAACAATAACTGGTTCTTAGGGCGTTTTGGGGGCCTTCAGGGGGCGACGGAGGCCTTCAAAAACCAATACGTTACATGATCGTTTAAAAATGGCATGGAAGAGGTCATGGGTTCGATCCCGATCAGGTCCAGAAGACAACCCTTCAATACCAGGTACTTACCGACACTACGCTGCCGCCTTCCACAACAAGAAGGCTCAACTTCGTCATCAAGAAAATCAGAGTTCATTGTGCGGTAACCGCGAGCTACACCCCTTCCCGTTACTGGGAACCGCTTGGATATTCGTGGCTTGATCTAATGAAATTTATTGAATTGAGATTGTTAGAGTGTGACGTCGTCGCGTATGCGGGCTTGAACCTACACCGGCCGAGTTTAGGAAACAAAAGCCCCATTTGAAACCGAATGGGATTTTTTAATGACTGTGAACCCCAAAATAGACTCATGTCACCTTTGGGTTTACTCAGTAAATATTTTAGTATCAGCTACTTACACGACACGGAGCCACTTTCATTTTATCGATCTCCACTTTCATCGAAAGTGGTTCCGTACAGTTGTGTGGGTTGAGCATAACCTTGAACTTGCGTTGCTTCAACAACCTGCGAAAGGCTGAACCCCATAAGGCTGAGGAACCGAACCCAAAAGGCTGAAGTTCCACGATGAAGTTACGCATAAGGCTAAATTTCGCATCGGACACGGCGGTCGATTCTAGTCCTGACGAGCTAAGTATTTGAATCAAAGTAGGATACGATCCACTACCCGCGTAGGAATCGGCTTCCAAGCGCTTCTTCCAAGTTCCCCTCTACCTTCGTCACGCCATTTAGCTGCAGCCGGAGGTGCTGCCGCAGCTCATGCAGCGGTAGCAGGAACCGCTGCGGGTCATGATGGCTCCGCAGGTGGCGCAGGAGGGTGAGTCGCCCATCTCGTACATGGACTTCATGGCGTCGGAGGCGTGGTAGATGCCGCGGTCTTCGAGGGACATGGGGGATTCGAGTCCGCTGCGGGCGCTGAGGTCGGGCGCGATTCCCTCCTGGGGTGGGGTGGTGGGGTGGGTGTGTTCGTGGCTGTCGTAAGTGCTAAACGCAGATCCCTCCGCTTCGCTGCGGGATGACAACAAAGGAGACGGCGAGGATGGTTCAGCGGCCGGGGCGGAGGCGTTGAGTTCGACGCGGTTGGCCGGGCTGGTGACGGTGCCTTGGACGGGGATGGCGATCTGGGCCTGTGGCTGGCTCTGGGCTTGCGGGCTTAGGCCGGCGAAGAGGTCGAACTGGTGTCCGGAGAGGAAGCGGATCTGGATCCAGCGGAAGATGTAGTCCATGATCGACTTGGCGTAGCCGATCTGCTCGTTGCCGGTCCAGCCGGAGGGCTCGAAGCGGGTGTGGGCGAACTTCTCGCAGAGGACACGGAGAGGGACGCCGTGCTGGAGAGCGAGGGAGACGGCGGTGGCGAAGGAGTCCATGAGTCCGGAGACGGTGGAGCCTTCCTTGGCCATGCGGATGAAGATTTCGCCGGGCTGGCCGTTGGGGTAGAGGCCGACGGTGATGTAGCCCTCGTGTCCGGCGAGGCCGAACTTGTGGGTGACGGAGGCGCGCTCGGCAGGGAGTCGGTGGCGGACGGCGCGGGGCGGTGCCTGCGAGTCTGCGGCGTCGGAGTTCTGGAGAGCGGCTTCGGTGATCTGCTTGAGCTGGGTTTCGAGGTTGTGGATGCGGATGTGGGCGGCGGTGGCGGTCTCCATGGCCTCGGTGAGCTGAAGTTTGACGGCGGCAACTGCAGGTCCTTCGACTTCGGCTGCGCCTTCGCTCAGGATGACACCGTTTTTGTCCGATGCGGCTTTTTCGGTGGTTGAGGCTACGGCGTTGGTGGCGCGGGTTCCCTTCTTGTCGGCATCGGTTTGGGCGGTGACGTTGAGGGGCTGGGTTCCCTTGGAGTTGTCGCGGTAGATGGCTACGGCCTTGAGGCCCTGGCGCCAGCTCTCCATGTAGGCTTCGGCGATGTCGTCGACGGAGCAGTCCTGGGGGAGGTTGACAGTCTTGGAGATGGCTCCGGAGAGGAAGGGCTGGGTGGCGCCCATCATCTTGATGTGACCCATGTAGGAGATGCTGCGGGTTCCCTTGGAGGGCTTGAAGGAGCAGTCGAAGACGGCGAGGTGCTCGGGCTTGATGGCGGGCGCGCCTTCGATGGTGCCGGTGGCGTCGATGTAGCTGACGATGGCGTTGACTTGCGCCTCGTCGTAGCCGAGCTTGATGAGGGCTGAGGGGACGGTGTTGTTGACGATCTTGATCATGCCGCCGCCGACGAGCTTCTTGTATTTAACGAGGGCGAGGTCAGGCTCGATGCCGGTGGTGTCGCAGTCCATCATGAAGCCGATGGTGCCGGTGGGGGCGAGGACGGTGACCTGGGAGTTGCGGTAGCCGTGCTTTTCGCCGTGGGCGAGTGCGCCGTCCCAGGCGTGGCGGGAGGCTTCGATGAGCTGGTCGAGTTGGGGGACGAAGAAGGGCTCGGCTGAATTTTTGGAGCGGCCGATGTTGTTGACCTCGGCGCGGTGCATGCGGATGACGTCGAGGAAGGGCTCGCGGTTGACGTAGAAGCCGGGGCAGGCTCCGCCGGCGATTCCTGCCTGCTGGGTGAGGGGGGTGGCTGCGCCGAGGGGCGGGCAGGTTTCGGCGATGCGGGAGGACTGCCAGTAGGCGTCGCCGCAGAGGATGGAGGTGAGGGTGGCGGCGAAGTCGCGGCCGGCGTCGGAGTCGTAGGGAAGACCGAAGGCCATGAGGAGTGCACCGAGGTTCGCATAACCGAGGCCGAGGGGGCGGTAGTCGTGCGAGTTCTTCGAGATCATCTCGGTGGGGTAGCCGGCGGAGTCGACGATGATCTCCATGGCGGTGGTGACGATCGCGATGGCGTGGCGGTAGCTGGGGATGTCGAACTGTCCGCCGGGGGTGAGGAACTTCAGGAGATTGAAGGAAGCAAGGTTGCAGGCGGAGTCATCGAGGAACATGTACTCCGAGCAGGGATTGGAGGCGTTGATGCGTGCGGTGTTCTTGCTGGTGTGCCAGCGATTGATGGTGGTGTCGTACTGCATGCCGGGGTCGCCGCACTGCCAGGTGGCTTCGGCGATGTTGTGCATGAGGTCGCGGGCCTTGTACTCCTTGACCGGGGTGCGCTCCTTGACGGTGCGGGTGACGAAGGTGCCGTCGGACTCGACTGCACGCATGAATTCGTCGGTGACGCGGACGGAGTTGTTGGCGTTCTGGAAGAAGATGGAGCTGTAAGCTTCGGAGTCGGGACCGCTGCCGTCGTAGCCAGCCTGCATGAGATGCCAGGCCTTCTGCTCTTCTTTCACTTTGCATTGGACGAAGTCTTCGATGTCAGGATGATCGGCGTTGAGGATGACCATCTTGGCGGCGCGACGGGTCTTGCCGCCGGACTTGATGACGCCGGCGAAGGCGTCGAAGCCGCGCATGAAAGAGAGCGGGCCAGATGCGGTGCCGCCGCCGGAGAGGGTTTCCATGGAGCCGCGGATGTTCGAGAGGTTCGAGCCTGCGCCGGAGCCCCACTTGAAGAGCATGCCCTCGGTCTTGGCGAGGGTGAGGATGGAGTCGAGTGAGTCCTGCACGGAGTTGATGAAGCAGGCGGAGCACTGGGGCTTGGTGTAGCCGGTGACGGAGAACTCGACCTTGCCGGTGGTGGCGTTCCAGTGCCAGTTCTGGGCGTCAGAGTTGGGCTCGAGGCGGTCGCAACCTACGTTGAACCAGACCGGCGAGTTGAAGGCTACCTTCTGGTTGAGGAGGAGGTGGGCGAGCTCGGCGTAGAAGGTGTCGGCGTCGGCCTGGGAGGCGAAGTAGCCGTCGGCGATGCCCCAGTCGCGGATGGACTCGGCGACGCGAGTGATGAGGGCGCGGACGCCGGATTCGCGCTCGTCGGTGCCGTTGAGGCCGTGGAGGTATTTGCTGGCAACGATGTTGGTCGCGGTCATGGACCAGTCGGCGGGGACCTCGACGTTCTTCTGCTCGAAGATGGTCTTGCCCTTGAAGTCCTGGATGATGGCGTCGCGGAGCTCCCAGACGATCTCATCGTAGGGGGAGATTCCCGGCTTGGTGAAGTGGCGATCAAACGTCAGACCGGGAGTGCGCTGATTCTTGAAGCCGGCTGCTCCGGATGCGGTCTGGGCGACGGTCTGTGTCTGGGTCTGGTTGGGAATGGTGGCCATGGGGAGTACTCCTTCTAATTTGATGAAAAATCTGGGGTGCCGATGCTCCCGAAAGCCGTTCGACCGGGAGGTAAAACTGACGAGTAGAGCGCTGGATATTTATCCGGCTTGGCTGAGCCGGCGGCGTTCTGAGTCGTGAAATGTAAGGAACTTTGGCCGTCTTTTGCGTGGCTGCAGTCGTGAAAGTAACGCCCCTTATGGGGTGTGTCAAGTATAAAGCACAACATGTTGTGTTGGCTGTGCGAATACCCCTATTTATGCGGTGTTAATGTGTCAAAACGGTAAAAACCTTGGTTTTTGCTGTGGATTTTGCGAAATCAGCACGATAGGTGCGGATTTACTGATCTGTAATAGGTCAGTTTTGAGGGTAGGCGCGAACGGGTCGGATGGCAAGGCGCATGTGGTGTGGATGAGGGTGGAAATGTGGGAAAGAGGACGGCTTTCCGGAAGGAGTTCTGGGATCGCGAATTGACCAAAAACAGAAAGGAGTGAACTCGCGTGTAATGTGTTGCGTAGCGTTTGGCTGACGGAGGATTTCTGGTGCAGACAGAGATTGGCTCGGGGAAGGAGGCGCGAACAGAGACCTTAGTGCTGATTGGGATTGCGTTGGCGGTGATGCTGATTCACCTGCTGACCAATGGGCGGTATGGATTTCATCGGGATGAGTTTCAGTTTTTGAGCGATGCGCGGCACCTGGATTGGGGGTTCGTTGCATATCCGCCGTTTACTCCATTTGTGGAGCGGCTGGGGTTGCAGTTGTTTGGGGTGTCGATGGTGGGTTTGCGGCTGTTTTCCGTGATTGCGCAGGCGCTGGCGATTCTAGTGACGGGGCTGATGGCGCGGGAGTTGGGCGGGGGGCGGCTGGCGCAGGTAACCTCGGCGCTGGCGGTGGCGACCTCAGGATTGCCGGTGTTCGAAGGAACGGAGTTTCAATACTCCTCGTTCGATTATCTGTGGTGGGTGTTGATCGCTTATTGCGTGATTCGGTTGTTGAAGACGGAGGATCCGCGATGGTGGCTGGCGATTGGTGTGTTTGTCGGCATGGGGCTGATGACCAAGTACTCGATTTTGTTTTTCATCGCGGGGATCCTGGGCGGGATGGTGTTGAGTTCGGCTCGGCGTCACTTCGCGAGTGGGTGGTTCTGGGGTGGCTTCGTTGTGGCGCTGATGATCTTTGCGCCAAACTTTTTCTGGCAGGCGCGGCATGGATTTATCTCGGTTGATTTTTTGCGTCAAATCCATGCGCGGGACGTGAGGATAGGGCGGGCGAATGGTTTTGTGAAAGACCAGTTCGTAATCTGCGTGAACCTGGCTACAGCTCCTATATGGATCGCGGGGGTGGTTTATTTTCTGCGCAGCGAGCGGTACCGGATGCTGGGGTGGATGTACCTTATCCCGTTTGTACTGTTTTTTGTGGGTAAGGGGCGGGGGTACTATCTGGCAGCGGCCTATCCGATGCTGCTGGCGATGGGCGCGGTGGTTTGGGAGAGAAAGGTCGCTGGGCTTACGCGAGTGTGGCGGCGGGTTGTGCTTGTGGCTGGCTTTACTGCGATGACGGCCTACGGAGTATTTATTTATGCAGTTCTGGTGCCACTGGCTTTGGATGGGCCACTGAAGCAATTTGCGCTGAAGAATAATGGCGATCTGCGCGAGGAGTTCGGGTGGAATGAGCTGGTACAGGCGGTAGCAGGGATTCGCGATTCTTTGCCAGCCGAGCAGCGAAGTAATGTTGGCGTTGTGGTGGGCAACTATGGAGAAGAGGGCGCAGTGGAGATTCTCGGCCCTGCATACAAGCTGCCGATGCCGATCAGTGCGACGAATTCGGCGTGGCTGCGGGGATATCCTGCGGTGCCGCCGTCAACGCTGATCGTGGTGGGCTATTCGCGCGAGGCTGCGGACAGAGCGTTTACTTCCTGCAGGCTGGCGGGACATAACGGGGACTCGGAGGGTGTGAAGAACGAAGAGAGCCAGGGGCATCCGGATATTTTCGTTTGCGGCTCACCACGCCTGCCGTGGCCGGAGTTCTGGAAGGAGTTTCAGAATTATGGGTGATCGGCTTGAATTTGAATGGTACGAGCAAATACAGGGATCCTTCCCCTTCGACTACCGCTCAGGGTCGGGATGACGGCTTCTATCTAATTCTGCTTCCTCGTGATTTTTCGTACTTAGACGGCGCGGGTAAGGCGGAGTCGCTGGCGGAGTTGGGCGGTGGCTTCGCGGTGGCAGAGGAGGCAGAGGGTGCGGAGGTTGTCGAGGTCGCACTGGCCGCCTCCTTCGGCGACGGGACGGACGTGGTCGGCGTCCCAGAGGCTGCGGCGGGCGGTGATGGACTTCATGCCGTAGAGGCGGAGGCCGGCGGCGCGGGCGCGGCCTCGGGCTCGCTTGAGGGCGCTGTAGGCGGCGATAGTGTCGATCGCGCAGACGGAGCAGATGCCGCGGTCGCGGGAGAGGACCTGATCGCGGAGGTAGCCGGGGTCGGTGCGGAGACGCCACTGGTGAACGCAGTAGTCGCTGCAGAAGGTGCGGCGGCGTTTGGCGAGGATTTCGAGTTCGCACCAGCGGCAGAGGGGCAGATTGTTGGGACCGATGGGAAGAGCATGGCGCGTGGTGCGGCCGCCGGCGAGGGTGCGAGGGACGATCATGCTGCTTCGAGGATAGGGTACGGCGAAGACCGGGGAAATTGTTGAGGCTGGTTCTGTTCTATCTCGAAGGAGCTGGGTTGGACTGGGATCAGACTTCGAAGTCTACTTCCAGGGGTTCGATGAGAGGAACGAGCCAAGAGAGAAGTTGAAGGTGGACGGGATGGTTGTTGTAGGCGTCTAACGACTCGCGATCCGCAAACTTCATGACGCCGCCGAACTCGTAGCCCTGGGATCGCGGCGAGAAGTTGGCACCGACGTTGGTTTCGAGGATGGCTGGTATCTGTAGATGGAGTTCGTTGATCTCGTCGTAGGCGCGCTCTTTTTGAGCTTCTGTGGTGTCGGGTTTCCAGCGGAAGCAGAAGGTGTGGATGATCATGGAGGTATAGTAATTTGGCCCGCGGTTCGTGATGTAACAAGAGTTGGCTATGATCGTTGAAGAAGTGGAGGGTGCAATGTCCAAGACACAATCGGCGATGGTGGCCCTGGGGAGTACGGCTCCAGCGTTTGAGCTGATGGATGTGGTGAGTGGGAAGGCCGTGGGACGGGACGATGTGTTCGCTACGGCCTCGGAAGATGCGCGGGCGGACGCGGCGAACTGCTCGGCGACGGGATGCCACGGAATGCTGGTGATGTTTCTGTGCGTACACTGCCCCTACGTGAAGCATGTGGAGGAGGAACTGGCGCGGATTGGGAAGGACTACGAAGGCAGGATTGCGATCGCAGCGATCTCGTCGAACGATGTGGAGGCTTATCCGCAGGACGCACCGGAGGAGATGAAGAAGCAGGCGGAGCGGCTGGGATTTCGTTTTCCTTATCTATATGACGAGACGCAGGAGGTGGCACGGGCTTATGACGCAGCCTGTACGCCGGACTTCTTTCTGTTCGATGCGGGAATGTCGCTGGTGTATCGCGGGCAGTTGGATGATAGCCGGCCACGGAGAGGCGATTCGGGGAACGATATTCCTGTGACGGGGAAGGATCTGCGTGCAGCTATGGATGCGGTGATTGCAGGGAAAAGGCCCGATCCGAATCAACGGTTCGCTGTTGGATGCAGTATTAAGTGGAAGCAATAGACGCGGGCCGGCCCGACAATACAGGATAGAGCTAACGGTTTGTGAAAGGGAGAGCTATGGACGCTGTTTTGGAAGAGCTGAAGGCAGGAGTTCGGCGGTTTCGGACGAAGGTTTATCCGAACCATGAGCAGGAATACATCAAGGCGGCCAGCGTGCCCCAGACACCGCACGCGCTGATTGTGACTTGCGCCGATTCACGAATTGATCCTGAATTGATTACACAATCGCGACCGGGCGATGTATTTGTAACTCGAAATGTCGGAAACCTTGTGCCGGCTTATGGCGAGATGCTGGGCGGCGTGAGCGCGGTGATTGAATATGCTGTTTCGGCGCTGAAGGTACAGCATGTAGTGATATGCGGACACTCGGATTGCGGGGCAATGAAAGGGCTGCTGAATCCGGATAGCCTGGAGAAGTTGCCAACAGTGAAGAGCTGGCTAAAGAACGCACATGCAGCGTTGAGCGTGGCGAGTTCGCTGGCGGAGACCGACGAGAACAAAGAGGGGCGGCTTCGGCGACTGACAGAGGAGAATGTGCTGCTGCAGATGCAGCATCTGCGGACGCATCCGTCGGTTGCGGGCGCAATGGCGCGTGAGGAGCTGACGATCTCTGGATGGGTGTATGACATTGGCAAGGGCGAGGTGAGGATCTCGGAAGACGGCGGCCGCGTGTTTGTGCCTGTTGCGGTTGAGGGCGAGAGCGAATGATCGTTCCTCGCGGGCGACAGCTAAGAGCGATGCTGATGTACGTGGGCAAGCCACTGCTGCTGCTGGTTCTGTATGACCTGGCGGTGGTGGCGGCGTATAAGGTGTTGCATTGGGACTGGGTGGCACTGCCGCATATTCCGCTGTCGCTGTTTGGTTCCGCAATCGGCATTATTGTTGCGTTTCGAAACCAGTCGTCCTATGCGCGGTGGTGGGAGGCGCGCATTCTGTGGGGTTCGGTTGTGAACAACTCGCGGAGCTGGGCGCGGCAGGTACTGACGGGAATGTTCTCGGTGAAAGCCGACGAAGCTGCAGAGATGAAGCAGATGCAGCGGCGAATGGTTTATCTGCAAATTGCTTATGTGCATGCTCTTCGTCAGCACCTGAGAAAGCTGGAGCCATGGCCGCACTTGGCGCCACTGCTCGACGAGCGCGAGTTGGAGGCGCTGCGCGTTGAAAAAAATGTTCCTCTGACGATTCAGGAGTGGATGGGCCAACTGCTGCTGGAGTGCCAGATTCGAGAGTGGATCGACGCCCTGCAGTGGCGGGCGATGGATGAGAGCCTGAATGATCTTGCGGATGCGCAAGGTGGAGCGGAACGGATTAAGAACACACCGATGCCGAAGGTGTACGACTACTTTCCGCAGCTCTTTGTTCAGATCTACTGCGTGCTGCTGCCATTGGCTTTGGTGACGAGTATGGGATGGTCTACGCCGCTCGGTTCGACGCTGGTTGGATTTATTTTTCTGGCGCTGGATAAAATAGGACGCGATTTGGAAGATCCGTTCGAGAATACAATTTTCGATGTGCCGCTGACTTCGATTACGACAACAATTGAGATCAATCTGCGGCAGTTACTGGGAGAGACGAAGTTGCCTCAACCTGTCGCGCCGGTGGATGGCGTGGTCTGGTAGTGTGTTCGATGTTTTATAAGTGGCCCCGGCTCTGTGCCGGGGCTTTTCACGTTGGGGATCAGGCGTGGGTAGTGCCGTCGGAGCCGTGGAGTTTTACGAGTTTGTTGTAGATGCCGAGGATGAGGAAAGGTGCGGCCCATTGGCCAACGAATAAAGAGGTGTGCGGTTTCTTTGCAGCCTGGAAGCCCACAGAGACAGCCATTGATCCCAAAGCCAGAGCGAGGTACACACTAGAGGGAACCTGTGCGGTGACCTTTTCGATGGCTGCGGTCAGCTGATCTTCCTGAACATCCCCTTGACTTACACGATAGTCGGTCATAACAAATCTCCTTGGCGGCGCTGCCGTCATATAACGAGAGAGATGCCGAATGAGCTACGGGTGGGCCCAAGAGTTTTGTTAAGTTTTGCTTGGTCAACAGGCGTCTAGATTGCGTTGATGGGGTGGAGACGATTGCCTAGAGCCAGTCAAGCTTGCGAAGGACATAAAGGAGGATCCCGGTGACTACGATAGTGATGCCGATGATCCATTCGGCTCCGTGAGGGGATTCTTCGAAGGGCAGACCTTTGAGGTTCATCCCGTAGACGCCGGAGATGGCGATTGCAGGTAGAGCGACGGTGCCGAGGATTGTAAGGACCTTGACGACCTCGTTGGTGCGATTGGAGACTGACGAGAGGTAGATGTCGAGGGTGTTGTTGAGAAGATCGCGCTGGGTTTCGACCGAGTCCAACAGCCGCGCGACGTGATCGTAGGTGTCGCGGACATAGGGCTGATTCTCAGCATCGATGATGGTGTTGGGGTCGCGCTGAAGGTGGAGCGAGGCGTCACGGGTGTTGACGAGGACACGGCGAAGGTCGATAAGTTCGCGCTTGATGGCGAAGACGGATTGAAGGATCTCGGGGGAAGGATCGTCAAAGACTTTGTCTTCGAGCTGGTCGATGCGGTCGTCGAAGTGGTCTATCGCGGGGAAGTAAAGATCGACGATGGTGTCGAGGATGAGGGAGACGAGTTTGGCGGGGTGCTCGTCGTCACCGTCGCGACGAGCGCGGGCCAGAGCCTGCTCGGTGGTTGGGCAGGTGGGATCTGAAATGGTGATGAGGAAGTCTTTGCCGGCGAAGATGTCGATCGGGGAGAACGAGGGCATCTCTTCGCCAGGGTTATCGAGGTCTGGGATGAGGCGGACGGGTTTGAAGACGGCGAAGGTGTAGGCGGCGCCAGAGTCGACCTTGACGCTTTCGTCATGATTACGAGCATCTTCGAGATGTAGGGGATGAAGGTTGTATTGTTTGGCGAGTGCGTCGAGCTTGGGGTCGTTGGCGTCCTCGAGTTGATACCAGGGCATGGGGTTCCTTGTCTCGCTTTGTGATTCGACAGTGGGCCGGTTGCTTGGCGCGACCAACGTCAGGGTTGTAACGGCTGCGCGAAAAGCAATAGCGTCGCTATAACAGGAAAAGATTCAGCGCTGCGCCATGTCCGGCGGTCTTCATGCGGGAGTTATATCATCACAACCTTGAGACTGCATCAACCTGGCTGAAGAAGAGTAGTGCGGCTCGAAATTGCGGTCGAACCTCATTGACTGGTCGATCAACAAGTTTGATAGCATCACCAAGCGTGTTCAACCCCTTTCTTCGCGAGCCAGAACCTACGTTCTCCGATCTCTACCGTCCCATATCTGAGGTTGAATTACGAAGCCTGCTGGCGGATTGGCATTCCTTGATTCCCGAAGCGCGTTCCGCCCTGGCCGCAGAATTTGCTTCTAGAAATCTCGCCTTCGAGGCTCCTGCGCTCGAAGAAGACGCACCACCCGACTTCCGCGAACTCGTCACCATTCGAAGCTATCGCGATCTCTCCGAGGCCATCGTCGCTCGAGCAGTCATCGAATCCGCGGGGATCTTCTGCTTTTTAAGAGACGAGAACCTCATCCGCCTCGATTGGCAGGTCTCGAACTTCATAGGGGGAATTCGCCTTCAGGTTGCAGCTTCAGACGCCGAAGCCGGTCTAGCGTTGCTTTCGCAACCCATCCCGAATGAATTTTTCATTCCTGATGAACAGGAGTTCTCGCAGCCTCGCTGTCCCCGCTGCACCTCCACCGACATCACGTGGGAGCGTAAAGGTCGCAAAGCTGCTCTCGCGTCGCTCTATCTATTCTCTTTGCCATTTCCTCGGGGTTCCGGGTCTTGGCACTGCAGTTCCTGCGACCTGCATTGGGTTGATGAAAACCCGTCTGGAGAGTAGCGAAAACCAGCGTTACACATCAAGCTGCCGAGCGTGGCCTAGCGAAGCAACCGGCCGGAAGACTGCCGAGTCAGAACGACTCATTTGGGGTGAAGGTTCTTTAGCTTCTTGGTGATGCTTCTGGCTCCAGAGAAGACTGCCATCTTGGTGTTGTCGATGACCTTGCTTTTGCCCGGCGGCGTTGGGTTGATACCGAGTTTGCGCAGCTGGTGATTTACGCGGAAGAGATCCCTGTCAAATGCAATCGATTCATAGCCGATGCTGAGCGACATGGAGGAAGTGGGGCCGCTTTCGACCATGTGCGGGAAGTGCATCGGAATGTGAACGCCGGTTCCTGGCTCCATATCGAAACGCATGGCGCGCGACCTGATCTCTTCGTGGAACGCGATCTCGTTTTTCGCCCAATACTTTTCGATATCGAGGTCTTTGAGAATCTCTTTGTCGCTTCCGTCGAATATGTAGATGGTTTTGGTGCCTTGGATCTGCAGGAGGAAGCTGTCTTCGCTGTCGATGTGATAGGGAGTGAATTCGTTTGGAGACGTGAGGAAGAGAGTCTCCATGGGTGCGCGGTACTCTTTGCTGAGATCGACATGCGTGAGCTCTGAAAGCTCGTGCGTCATAGTTTCGAGGACCTTGTCGTACCTGGGCTGAGTGTGAATGAAGCTGAGCTTCATCCTCATCCGGCTGAGGTCGGAGTGACGAAAGGCCTCGACGAGGCTCGCCTTGTGATCCTCGCTTCCCCACTCTCTGAATTTCCTATCGAGATAGAAGAAGCCGGATTTGGTGCTGTCACGACTCCAGATTTCGGCGAGTTTTTCTACGGATTGAGTGGAGAAGAGATCGTTGGAGTCGAGGTTGTGGGAGAAAAGAAAGGGCTTTCGCCTGAAGTAATCTGAAAATTCTTTTTCTGATTGGAAGTACGTGTAAGTCACAGGGGCCCCCCGGCAGATCGCAAACTCGCTAATCTGGTTCGACAAGCGAATGGTACAGGGACGCAGTATCTACTTCAATTTTAAAATGATTCGTCCTATGCGATTTGGCAGTACTTTCGCGGGCTTTCGCGTAAGTAACCAAGCTGGTAGTTACTATTTTTATTAGAAATAGTAACTACTTTTGGCAGTATGGAGAAGGGATGTTACCGCGTAACGGTCTCAATATGAGTGATTTCGCCGTCGCGCATGTGAAGGATGCGATCGGCGATCTGGGCGGCCTCGGGGTTGTGGGTGATCATGAGGACGGTCTGATTGAGCTCGCGGCTGGATTGGCGGAGCATCTTGAGAACTGCGTCGGAGTTTTTGGTGTCGAGGTTGCCCGTGGGCTCATCGGCGAGGACGATGGCTGGGCGGTTGATGAGAGCGCGAGCGATGGCCACGCGTTGTTGCTCGCCGCCGGATAGCTCGTTGGGACGATGGTCGAGGCGGCCCTGGATGCCGAGCATCTCGGTGAGGTGTGTGAGGAGCGGACGGTCCAGCTCTCGTTTGGTGGTGGCGCCGAGGTTGGCGATGTCGTGAGCGATCTCGATGTTGCCCATCGCAGAGAGGGTAGGTAAGAGGTTGAAACGCTGGAAGATGAAGCCAATCTTGGCACGGCGGGTGCGGGTGCGCTCGGCGTCGGTGAGGGTGGCGAAGTCGACGCCGTCGATGAGGACCGAGCCGGTTGTGGCTCCAGTGAGGCCGCCGAGAATGTAGAAGAGAGTGGATTTGCCGGAGCCTGAAGGGCCGACGATGGCAACGAACTCGCCGGGGGTGATGGCGAAGTTGACCTTTCGGAGAGCAGGCACCTCGAGCTTGCCGGAGCGATAGGTTTTGCCCAGATCGCGGGCGAGGATGACGGGCGTTGGGGTGCTGCCATCGGGCGTCGAGTGTAGAAGCGTTGTGGAGGAGGGGTCGGGCTGGGGGGACAACGTGGAAGAATGAGAAGACATGTATGTCTATGAAGTTTATCGCGAATGGGGTCGGGCGTGAGGCCGGCGGAGCTTTTGCTGTGGGGATTGGCAGGCTGGACGGCCCTGGGATTTGCTGGGGTTGGGTTGTCGCGGTTGCGGGGCGAACAGCTTCGAGTGCGCCGTGGAATAGTGTGGCTGGCCGGAGTCTGGGCGATGTATCTCGTGGTGCTGATAGGAGTTTCGCTGGTTCAGAAGCAGAAGGTGGTGGCAGTCGGACAGCCGCAGTGTTTCGACAATATGTGTTTTACGGTGACTGGGGTAGAGGAGGTGAAAGGATTTTTGATTCACGATCAGCGGCGGCTTGTGCGAGTGACAGTTCGGGTTACAAATCGGGGACGTTCGGCGAAGAGTGATGGTTTGATGGAGGCTTATCTGGTGGATGCGCAGTGGCGGCGTTGGAAAGAGTCGACTGGAGTCAATGGAGTGGGGCTCACGGCAAAGGTAGCTGCGGGTGACTCGGTGATCAGTCAACCCGTCTTCAAGTTGGCTGGCGACGCCACGGGCTTGAAGCTGGTCTTGACGCATGGGTGGAAGCAGTCGGGCGTATTGGTGATTGGTGACTCTGATAGTTTGCTGCACCGGAAGACGGTCGTGGAACTTGGGCGCTGATCGAGGACCTGTTAGTCCGGGATAGAGGCGTTACTGCGTGGACGGCGTGTAAGTTACCGCAGGTCTATGCAGAAGAATTACTGCAGTGGTATGTGCCGCGACGGAACTTTTCCCTTGAAAATTGCAAGTTGGTGCATGATGTGAAATGAACAACTTGTAAATCTCCAGTGGAATGCGGGTTGCAAATTGGCACTCGAAATGCACATATAGCGATGTCGGAGGTCTTTCGAAGATTTCTGAAACGGGCTCTATCTGTTGCGCACTATAGATGCAAAACAGAGACGACAATTATTAGTAATGAAGGGCTTCACGTACGGATTGCATTGATACCGCGATTGGCTTGAACGGCAGCCTCATCGCATGTACGTCTTACGCTTTTTACGTTTTTCGCTGGTTTCATTTCAGCTTGAGTTGAAGCCTTAATCCAACATTTCGGTGATGTCCCAGCTGCGTCGATCCGGTTACGGCGCGTGAGCAGCTTGGTGCGTCAAATTGTCCCTACGCAGCCGGCTCTGCTGCGCAGACGGACGCGTTCGCCCAACAATGCCCAGGAGGCAGAAGTGAATAAATTAGCTTGCACTCTCGTTACTGCATCGGTTCTCGTCGGCGGCTCCGCCTATGGCCAGAACAAGCCCAAACCATCGAACGACAAGCAGACCAAGCAGGCGCTCCGTGACAACCAGTTGGACACCATCACGGCAGGCGCGAGCGACTCTTCGATCGCAGCGAATAACTCGACTGTCACCTCCAGCAACACAGGATCTGTGGATGTGAGCGGCAGTGTGTTGAGCAGCGCGAGCGGAATCAACATTGTGAACTCCAGCGATGCCATGGTGGCCAATGGTGTCAACGTGTATGACAGCAGCGATACCTCGGGCAAAGGATCCGATGTTACGCAAGGCAACGATATCTCTCAGGGTTCGGACTCAACGGCGACGCTTTCCGGCTATCACCGCGGCAAAAACAGCCAGTTGACAGTGAATAAGAGCTCGAACGTCGCCAAGACGAGCAGCTCTTCGGCGAGCCTTGACGCTGCCGAAAATAGCAGCACCACGAACAGCAAGGCGAACACTAACGATCTGTCCAAGACGAACAGCACGACGGACACGTTCGACTCAAGCAAGAGCTTTGCTCAGAATGCCAGTGCAAGCAAGAGTTCCTCGGCGACTGAGTCGGCTTCCGCCGCGGCGAATGCCAGCAAGACAAGTGGCACGACCAACGCCTTCGCCACGAACGCTTCTCTGACGGCGGGTTCGACGCAGTCGCTTGGCGCCACTCTGACCACAGCGGCAAACGCAGCAAAGAGCGCCAATGGCACCGCAAGCGGTGGATTCACCGCGAACGGCGCATCGGCTGATCCCGGAGGGAGCGCCTCTACACTTGGCAACTCGACTTCGAACAACACTTCTTCGAGTGGCGGAAGCACCTCGGGGACGGTTGGAAGCGCAGCCAACAACACTCGTGCAGCGAATGGTGGATCGTCGTTCAACGCAACCGGCAACGGCTCGGCGACAGACACGACCGCTTCAAACAGCGCCGCCTCGCTCAACGGCAGCCTGAACGCTGCTTCCAACAAGACCCTCGCAGCAAACGGCGCAACGACAGACAACTTTGCAACCAACAAGTCGTCTTCGGAGGCCGCGCAGGAGGCTGAGTCCGCTTCTGGAACCAAGTCTTCGACGGCTGCCGAGGCGTCCAACGCATCAAGCACAAAGAGCGTCAGCCTCGCACATAACTCCTCTCTGACCCACGATGTGTCTTCTTCCGATGACTTCGCTACCAGCCAGGCTGCCAGCCTGACGACGAGCGCTTCGGATTCGAAGTCGCTGACTGCAGTGAAGAGCACGGCGGTAACTGACAACGTTCAGGGTGCGGTCACTCTCGCCGATGCAGCTGCGACTAACATCGCAGTCGATGGGTCGACGATCAGCACGACCAACAACTACAGCATGACGCTCGCCGGATCGGCTGAGTCGAATGCGAAGGCGATCAACATCGTCAATGCGGCAGGCGGCATGGTTGGGAATGGCGTGAACGTTGCCCATTCGTCAGGCATGAATCCTATCCCGTCACTCACTCAGGTCAATAGCATCTCGCAGATTCACTAAAAACAACGACAGAGCGGGACTCCGCACTTGTGGTGGAGTCCCGGGCTGTCCTTGTACACGGCTTTGAGGAGGATGTATGAGTCGTCTTTTAGTGATTGCGAGTCTTGCGCTGCTGAGTACTGCAGGACTAGCCCAAAGCTCAACCAAGCATGCGGGCCAACCGCTGAACGACGCTGCCATGGATCGAGTCACGGCAGCGGGCGTTTCAGCGGGGTTGTCGAATGGAGTCGTGCAGTTTCAAGGATCGGCAGCAACACCTAACGGCCTGGTGACAGGTGCGGGTACGTTGCAGGTGCTGACCGGGCCGTTGACCTCAACGACCAATATGGGCACGTTGACGTTGAACGGCAGCGCGCAACAGAATCTGAGCTCGCTAGTCAACATCAACGCGGTGAACTCGAACATCAATGTGCTGCTGAATTTGAACGTCAATATGAACTCGACGGTCGGATCTATCGTGCAGTCCAACCTGGGCGCCGGAAAACACTGATGAACTGTCTTCGATCCATTTTTTTTGCTGGATTGGTTAGCGTTGTTCTCTTCCCCGCCCCCGCACGCGGCCAGAATACCGGCACCGCGACGGGGGTGCAGGGAAGCAAGAACATTCGAAGCCTGGAAGAGATTCGTAATGAGGGCGTGGTGAAGCAGCGTTGGGATGTGAGCTGCGGCGCCGCAGCATTGAGCACGCTGCTCACTTACGACTTCAAAGACAATACGCCCGAGACTTCGATCGTGGTTTGGCTACTGCATCGCGTGGATGCTGGTCGCGTGCGCTCTCGCGGTGGGTTTTCTTTGCTTGATCTGAAGCACTTTGCCGAGGCTCGCGGATACCACGCGGAGGCTTTTAGCGGCATGACTGTTGAAGATCTTGCGCTGGAAAAAACTTCCGTCATCGTCCCGATACGAGTGAAAGGGTTCGACCACTTTGTGGTGATCAAGGGCATATATGCCGGACATGTGATTGTGGGCGATCCGGGATTCGGCAATATGACGATGCGAGTGGACCGGTTTCAAAAGCTGTGGAAGAACGGGATTGTGTTCGTAGTACATCCACCGGACGACAGAATGATTGGGGAAAGAAATCTACCGGCGGCGGCTGGGCTGGTGCCAGATGAATCGCTGATCTCTCGCAAGATCGGGGTTGTCGCTCCGAGCAACTATTTGTACTGAGGGGAAAGGTGCGTCAATGTCGCTGCAAAGATTCTTACCAGGCATTGTGTTGATGGCGGTTGGCGCGGGACCGCTGCTGGCGCAGACAACACCCACTAAAGGACAATCGCAGCCACAGGAGGTTGCCAAGGCCACGACCCCGGGGAGAGATCCGACTGATTTGAAGCTCCAGGAGGCGCTGCGAGAGCGCGATGCCATCATCCGCAATCTGTTGGAGCGAATGAATGAGTTGGAGTGGCGCGTCAATGGTGGATATACCACCCCGGCGAGAGCTGATGAGCGTCCTGCATTACCGGCTGCTTCAAGCAGTCGCGTGATCAATTCGGTCGTGTCGACCTCGACCTACGACACCACGGAGCGGCAGGCGACGGAGGCACTTGATCAGGCTTTGATTGTGCGAGGCGGATTACTGCTACCTTCCGGGACGCTGGAGATCGACAACACTACCTCTTATTTCAGTGCCTCATCGGACCATCTGACGGTCAATGGATTTGCGTTGCTGCCGGTGCTGGTGGTGGGCGATATCACTTCAGAGCGCGTGCGGGGAGACTACCTGTTGCCGAGTATGACCGCGAGACTGGGGTTACCGCATAAGTTCCAAGGTGAGTTTGTCGTCCCCTATGGATATGAACAGATTCGAACGGTGGACGCTACAAACGTCCAAACCTCATCGAGCAGCTTCGGGTTGGGCGATATCGCTGCAGGGCTTTCACGGCAGCTAACGACCGAACATGGAAAAGTTCCAGACATGCTGGCGAACGTGCGTTTTAAATCGACGACGGGAAAAGATCCGTACAACTTGCAAAGCAGCCAGTTGGCTCTCGGAACCGGGTTCAATGCTATTCAGGGGAATCTGACTGTGGCAAAGTCCAGCGACCCGGTGGTGTTCTTTGGGAATCTCTCTTATACGGCTAACTTGAGCGGCACCCACACGATTTCAGCAAACGATCCGAATAACCCCGCCGCGACGATGGTAGGACACTTCAACCCGGGTGATGCAATTGGCTTCCAGTTAGGCTCTATTCTGGCGTTGAATCCAGAAGTGTCGATGACGGTGGGGTGGGATCAGCGATTTACACGCAGCACCACATTGAACGGAGTTGATATTCCGGCGTCGTACTTAGTAGAGGGTTCGTTGCGATTGGGAACAAGCTATGTCTATGCGCCAGGGCGAACGATCGATCTGAGCTTTGGCGTGGGGCTGACACCGGATACGCCGAATCTGCAGTTCTCTGTGGGGGTTCCGTTTCGGTTGGGGCTGTGGGGGCAGAAACCAAGGAAGCTAGACGTGCATTAGGCCTGATGCAGGAAAGGTCATGCGCGGTCTCCGGCAGAGAGGAACAGAGACTGAAGGGTGGCGTCTTCGAGGAAGCTGATCTCCAAGCGTATGGTCACGATCTGGCCCAACTCAGACGGGGCGGTGAGGTTTTTGCGGCAGGTGCAGAGGTGGGTAAAGCCGAGGTGTCCGGCGCGGGTGAGCTCGAGGCCGGAGGCGATGATGGATGCGTAGAGGTCGACGACGGCGCGGAGCTGAATCTCGACGCGGAACTCCATGGTGGTGGGAGAGAGCGTTTTGCGGTTGAGGAGCCAGCCTCCGCAATCTGCAAAGGCTGAGGTGAGCGAGGGCAGGATACCTTGGCGCTCTTCGTAGCTGAAGCCCTGAATATCAAGCGATTGCATGGGATGTTTTGAGCCTCTGCCGATCGAAGTGTGTATGCCGATAGCGTGTTCATCGGAAGGGGAGGGGGGAAGCGTGAGTCTCAGGCGGGGTACGGTGGTCATGTGGGTATCCGGATTTGATGATGTTGAAAAGAGATGACTTGGGTTAGAGATTTGTGAATCTGCATGTTCTGTCGCGTTTGTGTACCGCTGATTTACGCGGGTGTAGGAGGATAGTGGGAGCGAGGTCTTTATGGTGCTGGGAGTGGGAACGGATTTGATGGAGACGAAACGGATCGAAGTGAGTATTGACCGGTTCGGAGAGCGATTTTTGGAGCGGGTCTTCACCACAGGAGAGATCGCCTATTGCCTGCGTAAGAAGAAGAACGCGGCTGAAAGCTTTGCGGCTCGGTTCGCCGCGAAAGAGGCCGGGGCAAAGGCACTGGGCACGGGGATCAGCCGGGGAGTCACGTGGAAAGAACTTGAAGTCCGGCGCGAGGCGAATGGCCGGCCGACGCTGCACTTGAGTGGGCGTGCAGCAGAGTTGGCGGGGGCGATGGGAGTGCGCAGGATGCAGCTAAGCTTGACCCACAGCAGAGAGTTGGCGATGGCGGTCGTGGTGGCGGAGGATTGAAAGGCAATAGGTTGTGGAAGTTGAAACCAATCGAGCGATTCGCGCATCCATTCGAAATCGAGCACTTTAACGCGATGCGGTCCCTGGAGTTTTCTTGGGTCGATGGGGTGCGAGGGTAATGTATTCTCCTAGTTACTGACACCCTGATCGCGCTAGAGGTGGGAGCGGCAATGTAACGCCGTGTCGGTGGATTTTTGTGAAAACGATCTTAAAGGAGAGCTATGCCCAGCCAGCAGGAGGTACGGTGGTCGCAGTTGAAGGTGGGCGTGATTGTACTGATTTCGACGATAGTGCTGGTGACGCTGCTGTTCCTGATGACGAGCTCGTCGGGGCTGGGAATTTTCTCGCATAAGCTGACGGTTACGACGTTCTTCGCGAATTCGGCCGGGCTAAAGACAGGTGCAGCAGTGAACCTGGAGGGCGTGACGATCGGGACAGTGAAAGCAGTAACAATTGATAATGCGCCCGAGCACAAGCTGACTCCGGTGAAGGTTGTAATGAAGATGAACGAAAAGTTCGCCACCAACCTGAAGAAAGACTCGAAAGCTTCACTGTCGACGGTGGGAGTGCTGGGCGATACGGTAGTGGATATCAACAGCCAGTTTGCCGTCGGGCCGCCGCTGCAGGACGGGGATGTATTGAAGACGCTGGAGACGCCGAGTTTGACCGATGTGGTGAAGGCGAGCCAGGGGACAATTGAAAGTCTGAATGTAATTCTGGCGAAGGCGAATGTGATCGTCGACAACATTCAGTCTGGTAAGGGCACCATTGGGCAGCTGATCAATAATCCTGATCTGATTAACAAGGTGGATAATACTGTCGATCAACTGCAGAGGCTTGTGAAGAATTTGAATGCTGGGCAAGGGTCGGTCGGTAAGCTGCTTCACGACGATACTCTCTATAACAACTTGAATGACACTGTTGTAAAGCTAGAGAATATTGCGGATGGCATTAATAGTGGTAAGGGGACCGCGGGTAAGCTGATCAAGGACGACACCCTTTACACAAATCTGAACTCGTCTTTGGCTCACGCGAACTCGTTGCTGGCTGACGCGGATGCTGGTAAGGGCGGCCTGGGGCTGATGCTAAAGGATCCTAAGTTTCGCCAGGACCTGAGCAACACACTAACGCAGGTGAATACGCTGGTTACCGGCGTAAATGATGGTCGTGGAACTCTGGGCAAGCTGGTGACTGATGACGCTGCCTACACGAACCTGAATAAGTTGCTCGAGGCGAGCACAGACTTGGTGAAGACAATTCGAAGCGATCCGAAGAAGTATTTGACGATTCATCTCAAGATCTTCTAGGAGATGTGCTGCGAGCATTGAAGGGTTCGGGCTTTGGCTTGAGCCCTTTTCTTTGGTGGAACACTAGCGCTGCGATGCGTTGTCTTGTTCGCAGCTTCGACTTTTGGGGAAGCACGATCGTAAGTGAGGGACAAGTTCTTCTCCATCTTCGGAGGGATATGTTCTCTACGGGGCTGGAATGAGGCGGTAACCATGGTGTGGTGACTGGCTGCGAGAAGGATAGATCAGTCAGAATGAGCGCCATAAGTGGCACAAAGTCGCGACAGCTTCTACAATAAGCGAAGGAATCGTACCCTACAGAGTTGCTCGCGGCAAAAGGTGGACGGAAGACGTTCATTGGCGAGGATTAAGGAAGCGCATGAAGTTGAGCAGGATTGGCCGTGTAGCAATGGCCTTGGTAGTGTCCGTAGCGATGGGTCTGGGCATGACGGCGTGCGGTGGTGGCACGATTGGGTTCATGTGGGTTCTTGGAACGCAGTACAACCAGATCGCAGGTTTCAAGATCGATGACTTCACGGGAAATCTGACGGCAATTCCTCACTCGCCGTTCACCTCTGGCGGGGCAAACCCGGTGTCGATCGTGGTGAAGCCGGGCGGCCGCTTCATTTACGTGGTCAACAGGGGCGGTGGGAACGGACCATCCGCGGGTTTGCCGTGCGGCACTGCTGGCAGCATCAGCGAGTTCAGCGTTGGCGGCCAGGGTGTGCTGACCTTCCAGCAATGCTTCCAGAGCCAGGGGACCAACCCTGTCTGGGCGGCTCACGATTCGACGGGAAATTTCCTGTATGTATTGGACCAGCAGGCTCCGCCTCCGACCGGGACTCCGGCCGACCCCAATCCTCCGGCTCCTTCGAATGGGGACATCACTGTATTCTCGATTGATCCAAATACAGGGCGGCTGACCCTGGTGTTGAACCAGCAGATCAAAGATCCAGTGACGGGTCTGCAGATTACTTACTTCCCCGTTGGGCAGACGCCGACAATGTTGGCTGTAGCTGGCTCGTGCGTGCTTACGCTGAACACTGCCGACCAGACGGTCTCACCCTACGCTGTAGGGACATCGGGGCAGCTGACGTTGACGACAACGCAGAAGTTCAACTCGGGAGCGGTGCGGCCGACGTCGATCATTACAGGCGGAAGCAACGTCTATATTACCGATGCAGGCGCCCCCAACGCGAACAGCCCAGGACAAGTTCTACCCTTTACTGTCGGCGCCACCTCGTGTTCGTTGAACACGATCACAGGTGGAGCGGTTGGGAACATCTCTCCGGCGGCGAATCCGGTTTATTCTCTGGTTGATAGCAAAAATAAATTTGTATATGTTGCGAATCAGTCGACGACCAATACAACAAATCCCAACAGCTCGATTTCAGCATTCACAATTCAGACGACCGGACAGCTACAGGAGCTGAACGATCCCGGGAACAACCCATACACAGTGGGCGCGGGACCGGTTTGTATGGTTGAGGATCCGTCATTTCAATACGTCTATACGTCAAATGGAGATGGGACGGTGACTGGCAAGCAGATCTCTACGACAGGCACGCTCTCGGATCTACGTCGAGGATCTACCTTCACGGCGACCGGACAAGCGACGTGCCTCGCAGTAAGCGGAAACGTAGACTAGCTGGCAGGACGGCAGCTGGAGAATCATGGCAGGGTGTCCACATGAATCCTGAGTAGCGGGACAGCAGGAACGGGCGGAAACGATTTGCCCCGGAGTTAGGTAAGCATGAAGTGGAATAAGATGGGCCGCGGGACCGTGGCCTCGATTTTATCTTTTGCGTTGGTGAGCGTTACGGCATGCAGCCGTGATTACACGCTGGCGTATGTATATGTGACGACTGCAAAACCGTTGACGAGCTCGTCTCCAAACGGTGGGATCAATGCGTACGCGGTGGACTTCCAGATCGGTTCGTTGACACCGCTGGCGGATTCACCGATACCGGCCGGTAGAAATCCTCTGACCCTTGTGGCTTCGCCGAACGGGTTGAATCTCTATGTCGTCAATCACGACGATTCGACGATCGGTGAGTATGCGATCGGAACCGATGGAAAAATTTATCTGCAGAACACCTACAACGTGACGGGCAGCAACGCTACCTCGATTGCAATGGATGCGGCGGGAGCATTTCTTTACGTCACATTCCAGTACCAGTTGGGGCCACAAGGACAACAGCTGTACTCGACCGCGTCGCCTGGGCCAGGTGGCGTGACGATCTTCCCGATCAACAAGGATGGCTCGCTCGGAGCGGCTGTTGCAAATACGACGGTTGGAACGACGACCTCTCGCAACTACGTTCCGGTTGGCAATACGCCGGTTGGGATTGTGGTCAGCCGTCCTCGTTGTGAGCCAGCGGCTTCTTACAATGCGGGAAATCCGACCTGCACGTTGACGGACGGTTCAGGTTCGGGCCTCCAGACCGTGTTTGCGTACGTTATCGACCAAGAGACTCCGACTACGCCGAAGGCTGCGTTGCTCAGCTTCTCACAGAACATGTCGACTGGCGTCTTGACTCCTACTCCTGGGACAACGATCACGACGGATGCTACGGGAAAGACAGTGGCGGCTGGTTTTGGCGCGGGGACGACGCCGAGTGCCATTGCCGAAGACCCCTCTTCCCGGTTCGTGTATGTCACGGATCAGGCTCAAAACGTACTGTTTGGAAATACGACCAATGCGGATGGTTCGCTGACGCCGATGATCAACAACCAGTTTCCGACAGGCATATTCCCAGTCGGAGTGACGGTCGATCCGCGGGGCAAGTTCCTGTATGTTGCGAACTTCTCGTCGGGCACAGTTGGCGCGTATACGATCGACCAAAACTCAGGCAATGCGACGGGGGCAATTACATCTGCTTCGACGGCTACCGGGACAGGTCCGACGTGTGTGACGATCGAACCGGCTTTAGGCATTTATCTCTATACGTCGAATAACCTGGAGGGCGACGTCTCGGCGATGCAACTGGCTCCCCAAAATGGAACGTTGAAGCAGGTGCAGAATACGCCGTTCCCATCGGGCGCATTGCCTACCTGTGCGGTGGCTGTAGCGAATGGTTCTCATCCGACACAGATCATTGTTGAGTAGATTCCAGCCTGTCCTACCTGAAAAGCCCCGCAAACGCGGGGCTTTTTGCTGCGCGGTTGTTGAGATGACCTCATTGGTGGATGGAACGCTTTGCGAAACCGACAGAACCAGCGTCGATGCTTCTCGCGGAGATCTCGTTTAGGAGGAGGAAGAAGAAGGCGAAAGGGTTCGGCCTTTGTGTGAAAATCGGCGAAGGATCGCGCGACGAGCGGGAGTTTCGACAAAGTAGAAGGTAGCCAGAGCAAGCAGGATCAGAATCCCATACGAGAGCCATGGATCGAAAGCGAGCAGGTGCAGACGCTCTGGAACGTGGTAGGTGTGGATTAATTGGAAGACATTGAAGTGGAGGAGGTAGAGGCAGTAGCTACTTTCGCCGATAAGCAAAAGTGGACGCCATGAGAATAGCGCCGAAATCGCATGGGGGCCGCTGAGGCCGAGCATCAGGGCTGCAAAGACCGGGGTCATGAGACCGCCGTGCATCAGGAGGTATGGCGTGCGAAGGACGAGAGTGTAGAAGAAGATTCCGACGAGCGCCAGGCTGACGAAGGAGAGCAACAGGCGTTGACGTGATGTGATGGTCAGGGCGTGTTGGAGTTTGCCTAGGGTGACACCAATGAGGAAGGTGCAGACGTAGGGGAGTGGGGTGTACTTGAGGAACCGGATGAGTTGGGTGGAACTGTAACGGTCAACTGGGCCGACGATGTGGTCAGGGTTGAGCCAAAGGTAGAGCGAGTGGGGGATTAAGCCCACGATCCAGAGCGCTATAAGGAGAAGGATCAAGTGCGCCGGCTTCTTGGGCCACGGGATGCGAATGAGCCAGGGGAAGGCGGCATAGAGGACGACTTCACTCGACAGCGTCCAGGCAACGGTGTTCCAGAAGGTAGCGACGGAGGGGCTCCAGCCTTGGAGGACAAGTGGGGTGAGGATCATTCCCTGCCAGAACTCGAAGTGGGAGCGGGCGTGCCACTCGTCCTGCACCATGCGGAAGGAGATGAGGAGAACGAGCAGGTAGACAGGGTAGAGGCGGGAGAAGCGGGCCAGCCAGAACTCGCGCTTGACCAGAGTCTTCGCGCGGTCGGCGTAGTTGTAGGTGAGCACGTAGCCAGAGATGAGGAAGAACACGCCAACGAAGACATAGCCATTGTTGATGATGGGGTAGAGAAAACCGAGGTGCGGCGGTGTGAAGTGAAAGAGAATGATGAAGATGGCGAGCAGGGTGCGGATGCCTGTGAGAGCGGGCAACGGCGGTTTGCGAGTGGTGATGGCCGCGGGTGGTTGGGCAGGACTCTGCGGCTGCTCGATCTCTGGTTCCAGAAGGATTGGGTTCACACGTTGGTCCTGCTTGAATTGGATGCTGCTGGGCTGTATTCGCTAAAGCCGTTTCCCCAGATTTGACGCGGAGAATGGCCATTTAGATGACAAATTCAACGTCAGGCGAACAGGAGGCGGAAACGGCAAAGCAGATTCTCCTCGCGAATGGAAAAGTTGGAGGAACTTTGCTCGGGGCATTCGACTCAGGCCGTGACCAGAGAGCCGATTTTATCGCCACTGACCACGCGTACGATGTTGCCGGGCTCGCGCATGCTGAAGACCATCATGGGCATGTTGTTGTCACGGCAGAGCGATACTGCCGTGGTGTCCATGACGCGGAGGTTGAGGCGAAGCATCTCGCTGTAGGTGATCTGGTCGAATTTTGTGGCTTTGTCATCGACCTTGGGGTCTGCGGTGTAGATGCCGTCGACGGAGGTGGCCTTGAGGAGGATGTCGGCTTTGATCTCCATGGCGCGGAGGCTGGCGGCGGTGTCGGTGGAGAAGAACGGGTTGCCGGTGCCGGCGGCGAAGATGACGATGCGGTTCTTCTCAAGGTGGCGCATGGCGCGGCGCCGGATGTAGGGCTCGGCGACCTCGTGCATCTCGATGGCGGACATCACGCGGCAGAATAGTCCTAGCTTCTCGATGGCGTCCTGGAGGGCAATGGCGTTGATGACGGTAGAGAGCATGCCCATGTGATCGGCGGCGACGCGGTCCATGTCGATGGCCTGCTGGGCGACGCCACGGAAGAAGTTGCCTCCGCCGACTACGATGCCGATCTCGCAGCCGAGCGCGTGAACCGCGGCGATTTCGGCGGCGATTTTGTGGATGAAAACGGCATCGATGCCAAAACCCTTACCTGCGGCCAGAGCTTCGCCTGAGATCTTGAGAAGGACTCTTTTGTACATGTCAGGACTAAGTATCGCATGGTGCAGTGGGGAGATTATTGGGCGATTAAATTCGTGGCCATAGACGGCTCGATGCAGAATTTGTTTACCACTTCGGATGCACTTGTAAATATTGTGCACAACTTTGCGGGGTAAGGTGGGTATTGATGGGGTGCGGGCACGATACAACGCAGCCCAAGGAGAAAAATAGATGTTTAGCAAAGTACGTTTGATGATTTTGACCGCCGGTTTTGTGGCGGCAGCGGTGCCGATGACGGTGCAGGCGGATGTTCCGGGGCCACACCCGGCTTACTTGCATGCGCTGAGCGATCTGCGAGCGGCGCGGCACTACCTGAACGATGGATGGGCGTGGGGTCCGGTGAAGCACGACGACAATGAGGCGGTTCACCACATTGACGCTGCCATCAACATGATCAAAGAAGCTTCTATCGATGATGGCAAAGGTCTGAATGATCCGTTTCACATCGATACAGGTTTGAGCCCGCATGATCGGTTCCGCAAGGCGAATGAACTGCTGGCCGCGGCGCACCGGGATCTGGAGCATGCGGAGGATGTACCGCAGGCACGTCAACTCCGGAATCGTGCGATCGGCGAGATAGATTACGCGCATACGATTGTCGACAACGCGAATCGGACGGCTCACTGGGAGTAGTTGCTGTCGATTGAAACAAAAGAGGGGAGCGATTACGCTCCCCTCTTTTGTTTGTTCCAAAGCAGCCGATAATCGAAGTTCGGGATTTCTCCTTTGTGAGGGTACCCTCCCCCCTCCCCCTTGAGGGTATTTTGTGAGGATGTCTTTTGCTTTGTTGGGGTTACAGCTGAGGGGTGTCTGCAAAATATTCATACCAAATGGGTTACGCCTAAAATACTTGCTTTCAATAGTTTGCGACACTCAGGAAAAAGCAAAAGCCCCAGAATGATCTGGGGCTTTTCTGTCTCTGAATCTATTTTAGCTGATTCGATATAACTCATACGCCACGCGATTCTGCTGGATTGGCGGGGGGATTTGATCATTGAGGGCTTGACAGGAATTTATGGCAGCGCTGAGAACTAAGATTTTGGTGGCGGCGGAGTGTTTAAGACGCAAGGGATCGGGTGTAGACGGGCTATGATAATTCGGACTTCAGCCACATCGTCCCTGGGCCCCCTTTTCTCTCGCGCCATATCTGATTTGGAGGAGAAGCTATGTGTCGCCCCTCGCGGTCCTTTAGAGGCTTTTATTGGCTGGTGTGCTTTGTTGTCATGTTTGCCTGCATCTTGAGCGCAGACGCGCAGAACCCGGATGCCCTTTCCCCGTATTTCGAAGGCAAGCAGGTGACGGTGAAGATCGACATGCCAGCCACGCAGAAGGGGGTGGATATCTATCCGAACCGGCAGCCGCCGTTGGATGCGAAGAGCTACGGGGACCGGATGAAGCAGTTTGGCGTGTCGCTGCAGAGGGGCGATTCGGTGATGGTTACAAAGGTGAAGGTGAATAAAGACAATGTCGAGTTTCAGCTTGCCGGCGGGGGATATGGGACGGCGGGAGATAACACGGATACTTCAGTGCACTTTACGCCAGCAGATAAGAGCAGCCGGGAGAAGGATCTGGAGAATCAGATCAGCAACGAAAGCGATCCGGATAAGCGGCGATCATTGCAGCGTGAGCTGGACAGTGTGAGGAGGGATCGAGAGAGACGCGATGCCTACAACCAAGCGAGAGCGCAGGACGACGCGGCGAGAAGGACGGACCAAGTTGGCATGAAGCGCCAACAGGGTGGATCTCGGTTCAACATCCGCGTGAATACGAAGGCAATGGGGGATTCGCTGACGCCTCAGGTGATTCAGGATGCTCTGGCGCAGTATGTGTCGTTTTCTGGCAATGCGGCTGGCGGGCCGGCGGGCGGGCATCCGAATGCGAATGGCCCGGGGGGAGATACTGGATTGGCCACTCGTCCGGCTGATCAAGGGGCGGATCAGGCGTCGGGATTGAAGAAGGGCCTGACCAGAGAGCAGGTGGAGGCTATGCTTGGCCCGGCGGTAGAGGCACATGACCGAACGGAGAATGGGATGTCGATGACCTCGTGCACGTATAAGAGCGCGGATGAGAAGGTGCAGGCGGATTTTGTGAATGGGGTGCTCGTGCAGTACTCCGTTTCTTCGCGTTAGATTCTTCCGTTTATAGACAACCGCTGCGCGCGGAGCGGTCACTTCGTGACGGGTATACCCCTTCGGTTGGCGCTCCCGTTGGTCGCGATGAGATATCTTTTGCCTAGCTAGGGGCACGGCCTGCTGTGGTGGCGGCGGGTACCTCGATGAGTTTGCCGGATTTTACGTCGTAGATGTAGCCGTAGATGGGAATGGATTTTGGCACGAGCGGGCTGGTGCGGATGCGGGTTACGTCGGCGAGGACAGACTCGGCCTGATCTTTGATGGTGAGGAATTCGATGAACTCGGCTGCGGTGGAGCCGGGGCCTTTGCCCACGTCTTTGAAGCCTTCAGCGGTGAGGGCTGCGGTTTCGAGGCTGTTGGCGAGTAGGCCGCGGATGACGTCGTTGGTGAAGAACTGCATGCCGCAGTCGGTGTGGTGGATGACGAAGAACTCTTTGGTGCCGAGAAGCTTATAGCTGATGACGAGGGAACGGATGGCATCGTCGGAGGCGCGGCCGCCGGCGTTGCGGATGACGTGAGCGTCTCCTTCGGCCAGGCCTGCGTATTTGGCGGGGTCGAGGCGGGCGTCCATACAGGTGAGGATGGCGAAACCGCGGGCTGGCGGGAGGGCAAGGTTGGCTTTGTTGCCGAAGCTCGAGGCGTACGATTCGTTGGCGGAGAGGACTTCGGTGAGGATCTTGCTCATGATGGTGTCTCCTGGAGGTGGTTTTTCGCTGGTGCGTCGTGGTGAATTGATGGTGGGATGGTGGTGCGGATTTACTCCGCGTGGGGATCGACGACGTGGATGGGCAGATCGTAGTGGTTGGAGGTGAGCTCCCATCGACGGTTCTCTTCTTTGCGGAGGATTCTTTGATCGGAGAAGAGTTGGTGGAGAACTTCGCCTTCGTGAGTGGAGGAGGGCTGGTCTCTGTAGGTGATGACGACGCGGTAGTCCCAGCGACTGTCTTCCGAGGTATGCAGACCGGGGCCGTAGACTGTGTAGCTGGTGACGTAACCTAGCTGCTGCTCACGGTCGAGAGCGGCGATTTGATATTTGCGGAAGAGAGACCACCACTCGTCCTGGTGGCCGTACTGGACTCGGTAGACCCACTCGACCAGATAAGGCTTTGTGGGGGCGGGCGGTGCCGGTTGGGCCTTGATTGTGATGGGTGCGATGAGGGCGAGGGTGGCGAGAGAAAGACTTGTGAGTCTGCGCATCGGTGTTGCCTCCGTGATTTCGTCGTTGGGTATCGGCGCTGGCAAAGCGACATGAGAGCGCTTATGGATGCTCGACTGACGATTGATCTGGAGGGTTCTGTGGTGCCCTGAGGTGTCGTCAGCCTAGAGGCTGGACGGACAACAATAACGGGTTGCAGAGGCGAAGTGCATGGTTGGAGATTAGTGGAGGTGGGGTGTGGCGTCAAGGGAGGTGGCGCGCGATGAAAAGCAGATTCCTCCGCTTCGCTGCGGAATGACAACCAAAAAGGCATGACAAAAGCAGAGGCAAAAGGATTGAAAGCAAGAGAGCCCGGGACGATGCCCGGGCTTTTTGTGTAGCGATGATGGTTACAGATTAGGAGGCGGCTTCTTCGGTGGTGGCTGCCTTGGCCTGGGCTACGGTCCAGTCGGTGGCGCCTACCTTGAAGCGGGCGAAGCGACGGACGCTGATGTTCTCGCCGAGCTTTGCGACTTTGCTGGCGATGAGCTGGCCGATGGTCTGCGAGGCTTCCTTGATGAAGGGCTGGTCGAGGAGGCAGAACTCTTCGTAGAACTTGGCGAGCTTGCCGGTGAGCATCTTCTCGATGATCTCGGCGGGTTTGCCGGAGGCAGCGGCCTGGGCGCGGTAGACGTCCTTCTCGCGCTCGAGGTCTGCTTCGGTGACATCCTCGCGGCTGACGAAGCGCGGGTCAACGGCGGCGATGTGCATGGCAACGTCGCGGAGGAGTTCCTGGAAGTCGTCGGTGCGGGCTACGAAGTCGGACTCGCAGTTGAGCTCGAGGAGAACGCCGATCTTTCCGCCGGCGTGGATGTAGGTTCCGACTGCGCCTTCGTTGGTGGTGCGGGTAGCCTTCTTGGCGGCCGAGGCCATGCCGCGCTTGCGGAGGACGACGAAGGCGGCTTCCATTTCACCGCGGGCTTCCTGCAGGGCTTTCAGGCAGTCGCCCATGGGGGCGCCGGACTTTTCACGGAGTTCTTTGACGAGTTTTGCGTCGATCTTTACGGCGGTTTCAGTCATGATGAGTTTCCTTGGGAGTGGCGGTTTCTGCGAAAGGGGGCGCGGGCTGGATGCCCGCGCCCCCACCAAAATAACAAGAGGCGGTTACGGCACGGCTAATGCCCTGCCCTTTCCTTGTGGCGACCTCTCGGCACGAAGAGATGCGTTAGACGGCGGCCTGGGCGGAGATGGACTCGGTCTCTGCTTCGGGCTCGCTGGCGGCTGAGGGCGCCTTGCGGATGTTTCCGCCGAGGACTGCAGCGAGGTCAACGGTTTCGTCTTCGTCGGCGGCAGCTTCTACGGGCTCGGCAGCAGCGTGGATCTCGCCGGGCTCGATCTCGCCATCTTCGCCGATGTACTCGGGGGAGACTGCGAGGGGCTGAATGTCAGCGGACTCGGTGGCGAAGGCCTTCTCGGAGACCATCTGGACGCCTTCGTAGGCGGAATCGGCGATCTTCGTGGTGAAGAGGCGGATGGCGCGGAGGGCGTCGTCGTTGCCGGGGATGACGTAGTCGACGACGGTGGGATCGCAGTTGGTGTCGACGACTGCGACGACCGGGATGCCAAGCTTGCGGGCTTCGGCGACGGCGATGGCTTCATTGTTGGAGTCAACGATGAAGAGGGCGTCGGGAAGGCGCTTCATGGTCTTGATACCGGCAAGGTTGGTCGTGAGGTGCTTGCGCTCGCGCTCGAGCTTGATGACTTCCTTCTTGGTGAGGAGTTCGTAGCGGCCATCGGTCGACATATCGTCGAGTTCGGTGAGGCGCTTGACGGACTTCTGCACGGTGACCCAGTTGGTGAGGAGACCACCGAGCCAGCGGCTGTTGATGTAGGGCATACCCGCGCGGGTGGCTTCTTCAGCGATGGCGTCCTGCGCCTGGCGCTTGGTGCCAACGAAGAGGATGAGCTTGCCGGTGGAGGTGAGATCGGTGACGAACTTCGAAGCCTCTTTGAACATCTTGAGGGTCTTCTGGAGGTCGATGATGTAAATGCCGTTGCGCTCGCCGAAGATGTACTCCTTCATCTTGGGGTTCCAGCGCTTGGTCTGATGCCCGAAGTGAACGCCAGCTTCGAGCAGTTCTTTCATAGTGATATTTGCCAATGTAGCTCCTTGGTTTAAGACAGCCGGACCGGTGCTCCGGTGCCTGGATTAATCCCGCGTGCGGGAGATTTGACTCCTTGCCTCACGATGCTCTGGGAGGGTGGTGCTGAGCGGTGATTCCTTTTCGCCGCTTTGAAACAGGGCCCGTTGTGCTGCGGTGGAAGCCGGGGCTGAAGCCACGGCTTCCACCTTGAGAACAAAAACAACAGCAAGTACAGAAGCAGATCCCCTTCGGGGATGACAACCAGAAAAGCAACAACGCTTCCGACAACCAGAAAAGCAACGACAACCGCGATTAGCGTTTGCTGAACTGGAAGCGAGCGCGAGCGCCCTTCTGACCGTACTTCTTGCGCTCTTTACCGCGCGAGTCGCGGGTAACGAGGCCTTCTGCCTTGAGCGCCTTACGGAGCTCGGGGTTGAATACCATGAGGGCGCGTGCGATGCCGAGTTTGACAGCATCGGCCTGGCCCATGACGCCGCCACCCTTTACGGTGGTGATGACGTCGAAGGTTTCGCCGATGTCGGCGATGCCGAGCGACCGCTTGGCGGCTGCGCGCTGTTGGGCGGTGACGAAGTAGACGTCACACTCTTTTTTGTTGACGGTGAATTTGCCGCTGCCTGGACGCAGGAAGACGCGTGCGATCGAGGACTTGCGACGGCCGGTTCCGTAGTACTGAATCAGATCTGCCATGGTGCTCCTTGAACTTTTGAAAACCCGGGGCTGATGCCCCAAACTTCGTTAGCTCCCGAAGATCGGGAGGGGACGCTTAGCCTTCGAGGGAGTGAGCCGGATGAGTCGGCACCATGACCTTGGAGGTGAGAACCTTGGGCGCGTTGGAGGCATGGAAGTCCATGGCAACGGGCTGCTGGGCGAGGTGGGGATGCTGTGCTCCCTTGTAGACCTTGAGCTTGGTGGCCATCTGGCGGCCGAGCTTGGACTTGGGAAGCATGCCCTTGACAGCCTGCTCGACGATGGCTTCGGGGCGACGGGCGAGAAGCTTGATGAAGGACTCTTCGCGAAGACCACCGGGGAATCCGGTGTAGCGGCGGTAGAGCTTCTGGTCAGACTTGAGGCCGGTGAGCACGATCTTTTCGGCGTTGATGATCACGACGTGATCGCCCATATCGATGTAGGGGGTGTAGAGCGGGCTGGTCTTGCCGGCGAGGACGGAGGCGGCCTGTGTGGCGAGACGGCCCAGGGTCTTACCGCTCGCATCGAGCAGGTACCACTTGCGCTTAATGTCTTTGCCACTCGGAATGGTGGTAGGCATCGGTTGGGTTACTCCTTGTTTCTGCCGTCTTCAGTGTTCGGCGTGGTGCATGAAGAAAATGGTGCCGTTGATGATTCGCTAATAGGAAAAACTGAAAAAACCCGAAAGAACGTTTGCTCCAGAGCAAGGCGACGAGCGGGAAGGGAGAAATGCTCTCCAAACACGCGGAACAAGCCGCTTAAGCTGAACTACGCACAAACCTATGGGATGGGTGCTTCAGGGGCGGCTATGTTGAAAGCTGCTCCCCAGTGGATCCACCACGGATGCCTCACTGACCTGACTCGCCTGGAAACGGTAGTGACACAGACGTACAGACGCGAGACTGCGCGAGATTTAATCTTACTGGTGGCTCGGGGTGGCGTCAAGGATTGTTTGGTTTGTTTTCGGGTGTTTGTGAGAGGCGGCCTGCCGGCCGGGCCCGCTGCGCGCGGTGCGGTCACTTCGTGACATGTATACCCCTTCGGGTGGCGCTTCCGTTGGTCGCGGGACGGGCGGAGCCGGTATACATGTCACGAAGTGACCGCCGCCCGCGCAGGGCGTCTAGCGTTGCTCGGCCAGGTCCAAGACGTAGATTTGGCCGTCGTCGTAGAGATGGCGGCGGGTTTTAGCGAGCTCGGCGTACTGCTGGTGGGAGCGAAGGATGATGGCCTGTTCGCTGCGAATCCACTGGGTGCGGCTGGGGTCGTGGAGAACTTTGACGGCTTCCTGGTCAAGGCCTACGAAGTCGGCGTAGGAGCAGACAAGGTAGCGGAGGTTGTGGGCAAGGAGGTACTCGGCGAGGGCGTTGCCGTCGCCGCGGGAGGGCCAGCCCGGGGGAAGGCTAGCGGCTCCGGGATAGTCGGCGATGCTGATGGGGTTGGTGCGGTAGTCGAAGAGGAAGCTGTTGGTGACGGTGGCGATGGTGCCTGCGTCGGTCGGGATGGCTCGTTGGACGGAAGCGTATTCATCAGAGACGCTGGCGGGGACGATGGGGGTGTCGCGGAGGCCGGCCTTGAGACCGATCGGGATCTGGTCGTACTCGTTGGTGAACTTGTTTCGCCAGGTGGTGATGGCGGTGTAGGAGATGAAGAGGATGGTGATGGTTTGGAGGATGGGCCAGCGGCGGGAGCCGGGGAAGGTGTTGCGGCGGCGGCTGAAGACGATGTAGAGGAGCAGCATCGCGGGGATGATGCAGGGGTAGTTGTAGCGGCGGACGGAGTCTCCGCCAGTGCCTATGCCGACCAGGAGGGTGGCGCAGAGAGCGGCGGCGGAGAGGGAGAGGATAGCTTCGCCCTGCTCATCGCGGTCGCCCAGGAACCATTCGAGCACGAGGAGGAGGCCGAGGGGGGCGCAGAAGGGGACGACTTTGTGCAGGATGATGGAGAGGCCGGCTCCGGAGGGTGCGGGGTAGAGGCCGTAGGTGCTGTATTGGTAGCCCTTGCCGAGCGAGGGGTAGAACCAGGTGCCGGAGGTGGCGTGGTTGGCGATCATCCACGGCGCCATGACGATCAGGCAGGAGAGGGCGGCGAGGAGGAGGGTCTTTGTGCCTGAGGAGAGGCCTCGGCGACGCGCCTGGAAGAGTGCGAAGCAGGCGACGAAGATGACTCCGTGAGGGAGGTAGGTGGATTTGGTGGTGGCGATGACGCCGGTGATCGCGCCGAGGAGAAGGGCCTGGAGGGTTGAGTTTTCGGCGAGGAGTTTGCGGTGGGCTGCGACGTAGACGAGGGAGAAAAAGAGGGCGCTTGGTAGAAGGACGAAGGTCAGGTTGAAGACGAGCTGGGGTGTTGTGAAGACGAGAAGAGCGAATACGACGCGCTGGGATGGAGAGAGGCGGAACTCAGAGGGGAGAGCGAAGGCGAGAAAGGCTAGAAGGAGGAGGCCGAGGGCGCGGTCGGCCATCTGAACGTCTGTCAGGGGGAGGGTGGCGAGGACCAGGGTCTGGAGGAAGTAGTTGCCGCCGATGCTGGACATGACTCGGCGCTCGCTGAAGGGATCGGCTGCGTAGTGGTGGAGTTGGAGCATCTTCGCGGGGGCGGCGAGGTAGAAGTTGTAGTCGTCGGAGGCCTGATAGGACTGGGTGTGTACGGTGGCGGCGATGCGGATGATAAAGACGACGGCAGTCATGATCAGGAGCAACGGGACGAGGCTTGAGGCCCAGGAGGTTTTTTCGGGGAGCGGGAGTGAGGCGGGGGTAGAGGTTTCGTTGATGGTGATGCGGAGGAGGACTGCGGCGAGAAGGCCGAGGATGGTGAGGGCTATCAGGATGGGAGCGGTGATCAGGTGCAGGAGATTGAGACAGCCTCCGAGGAAGATGACGAGGGCGAAGCCGCTGGTGGCTGCGAGTGTGATGGAGGGGCTACGGATGTTGAAGAGACGAAGGAGAAGGGCTCCGTAGCCTGCTATGGAGAGAAAGAGGAGGGCGCACCAAAGAAGGGCCTCAACGAAATGCAGCAGTGAAGCTGGGGTCATGCAACATCCTCGGTTTGTTGGCGCGAAGGGCTCCGCTGATGTGGCAGAAGGGCCTCCGGAGGTCAGGCTTTCAGATTCTATAAGTAAGTTCTGTCTGGTCTTGTGTTTTTTTGGGACGGTGATGGTTGCTTATTCTGGTTATCTTGTTCATGCGGTATGGAGGGGTGAATTTCCTACTCAAATGACAGATATGGTGAACTGTCGCCCGGACGGTTCAGTCGAATTGCAGGCATCTGTCGCATGGCATCTGTCGCAGGCATTCCAGGGGAAGAGGTTTTCGAGGACTTGCATGACGCGTAGAAACAAAGCGGCGATTGTTTTCGTTTGGATGATCGGGTGGGTTGCGGGGCTTGGGCAGTCGACGCAGGGAACAGTCGCGGGTGCGGAGATGACGGCTGCTTCGTTGTTGGTGGGACGGGCGCTGTTTCTTCGTGGATTTTATTTAAACAACGAGCTGACGTATGACGCTGCGGGAAAGGTGCGGGGAGAGCCCAAGGTGGGTGATTGGACGCTGGCGGCGATGAATGTTTTGACGGTGGCGCGGAGAGGGACAGGCGAGATTGAGCTTGATGGGGTTCGCGCTGCGGTTCGATATAACACGGACAACCATGAGTTTGAGCGGCACGTGTTGAAGGACGAGAAGATTCAGGTGGTGGTCGCTGACCCGGGAGATTCAACCAGGCTGGAGGCTGTGTTTGCGGAGATTTTTTCGGTTGGGATCGATCCGGAGATGCAGCGGGCGATGCCGGATTACTGGCGGCATTACTTCAACCCGGCGCTGGCGTGGCCGCAGGATGCGTTGGACGGGCAGACAGTCTATCCGATGAATGGGCCGGGGGAGCCGTCGAAAGATGTGATTGAACCCAAGGTGGATCACCGGGTGGAGGCGAAGTTTGGCGATCCGGCGCTGCGAGACAGGGTGCAGGGATCGGTTGAACTGCGGCTTGTGGTGGATGCGAGTGGAGTGCCGCGGAGGGTGGCAATAGCGCGGCCGCTCGGGTATGGGCTTGATGCGAGCGCGGTGGAGGCAGTGCAGAAGTGGCGATTTGCGCCGGGGATGCGGGGCGGGAGTCCGGTAGCGACGAGCGTGGTTGTGGAGCAGCAGTTTAGCTTGGCGAACCAGAGGCCGTAGAGCAGGGGCAGAGATTCGGTTTTGGCGGGAGCCGTGAGGTGACTCTCGAGAAGCGTGTGGTGGGGGTGACTGGCTTAGTGCTCGAGTTGAATGGGGCTGGGCTGCTGGCCGAAGTTGGTCTGGAGGAGTCGGGGGATGTTGGCTTTGTGACGGCGGCGCGGGGGCGTGCCGGGGATGGCGGGGTCCAAGCGGTAGAGGATGAGGAGGTTGCGCTCGGGGTCGTCCATGGCGGGGAAGGCCGCGACTCGCTGGAGGTGGTAGGTGGGAGCGAGGGCATCCATCTTGTCATCGTCGACCTGATTCCAGGCGACGTACCAGCCTGGGTGGTAGGCACGGACGCGGACGGCGAGGTCCATGGTGCCGAAGTCGTCGCAGATGGAGGGCAGACCTGTCATGAGAGAGAGGTTGGAGCCGCTGATGGAGAGGATGAGCGGGTTGTGGGTGTGGTCGGCGGAGACGATCTCGCGGATCTGAGCAGCGGCGGTGGTGAAGGTGTAGTCGGGGGTTCGGACGTAGTGGAGGGTCTGGCGGGCGTCGGTGACGGTGAGAACGGCCACGACGGCGACGATGGTGGCGGTCGCGAGGCGACGGAGGGGGGACAGGGGCTGGGAGTGAGGTTGCGGGTTGGTCCAGAGAGTCGAGAAGACGATGGGAATCAGCAGCGTGAGTGGGACTGCGAGGACGAGGTAGTAACGGGGCTGGAGGTTGTTGTGATAGGCGAGGAAGAAGGCGTAGCCAGCGGCCCAGAGGAGAAGTGCGGGTATGAGTGGGTTGCGAAGGAGCCGGGGGCGGAGGATAAGAGCTGAAAAGGCGGCGAGGAGAGCCAGAGGGTAGAGGATGTTGCCAATCCAGAGGCCATCGGTAATGGTGTCGCCGAGGACCGAGAGGGCGGTGCCGGGGGTGATGCCGGTGTAGGCGTTGGCGCTGAAGAGGTAGCGATAGTCGTCGAGGAAGTGGGGTCGGATGATGAGGGCGTAGTAGGCGATCCAGGTGACGACTGCTAGGGCTCCCGCGGGGAGAGTGAGGCGGAGGAAGGGGCGGATGCGGTATTCGGCGCGGGCCCAGAGGATCCAGCCGATGGCGGGGAGGAGGAAGATGGCCGTGGTCTTGGTGAGGACCATCAGAGGGAGAAGAAGGCCGAGAGAGACGATGGGGATCGATTGTTGGAGGCGGTTTCGTAGGGAAGTCGGCTCAATTCCCTGCTCCGGTGTCGCGTAGGAGGCGGCGAGCAGGGCGAGGAGCGTGAGGAGGATGAGAAGGGGTTCGAGGATCGCCATGCGGGTGAAGACGTAGCAGAAGGGACTTACCGCCAGAAGGAGGACGGCGATGGCGGGGGCTAGAGTTTTGGCGGGTTTCTGGTTCGGGGTTTGCTCTGGGGTCGCTGCCAGATTTTGCCATCGGCGAAGCAGGAGATAAGAGGCGGCGAGGATGAGGCCGAAGATGGCGACGGTGAGGCCGCGGGCGGCGGTGAGACTGACGCCGGTGAAGCGGAAGAGGGCGGCTTCGAGGAGAGGCCAGACGGGGAGGGCGGCAGCGGGGTTGAAATCGCCGGGGACGTACCAGTGGCCTCGCTGGAAATGGCGGATGGCTCCGTCGCCGTACCAGCCTTCATCGGTGTACTTGGCCCAATCCATCCATGGGGAGTGGTTGGGAAAGTCGGCGCTGAGGTGGAAGGCGTGCAGGATGAGGAAGATGGCAGAGACGAAGAGAAGGGCAGCCTCGACGATGCGAAGTATTGGAGACGAGATGGAGCCTGGCCGCTTCATTGTGTACGTTGGGTTAAACGCAAATTTGTCGTGAGAGTTTAGGGTATTACAGAATTAGTACGAAAGGATGCAAAGCGTTGCAGAAGGGTTGGTGGCGGAGGTCCGATCGGGATCGTGGACGATGGATCGAGTGCTATGCTTCCTCTCAAACCACAGTGGGGAAGCGAGACGGGAACGGATGATGCAGGGCCCAAAGAAGGTCGTCAGCGTACTGCTGAGTCTTGTCGTTCTGTCGGCGGGTTATCTGGACTACTGGAGCTATAGTCATACGTTCCATTCAGAGCCAGGTATCTGGATGGATGTGGTGGGAGGAACGGCGAGTGCGCCGAACCAGTATCGGATTGGTGTGATCGATACGGCTTACTTTTTGGCTCAGCATACGCATTTGGCGCTTCGGCATACGTTGGCGGTGTTGGATGTGATTGCGGCTTTTGTTGGTTTGTTTACGCTGTTTTTTGTGCTGCGGCGGTCGGCGGTATATCGCGGAGCCACGCTTGAGGGCCGGTGGTTTGGGGCGGCTGGATTTTTGGTGCTGGTGCAGTTTTATCTTGCCTGGCTGCTTTGGTATCAGCGGCCGGAGACGCTGCCTACGGCGGGGATTTTGGCGCTGGCGCTGTTGCTGCTGGCGGAGACTGTGCCGGGGGGAGCGGGGACCGCGGTTGTTGGTCTGTTGGTGCTGGCTGTCGTGCAGGGGTTTGTCCGCGCGGATGTTGGGTTTGCGCTGCATTTGGGGATTTTGCTGGTGTGCCTGACACCGCTGGGGCGGGGATTTGTGCTGTCGCGGAGTCTGCAGGCAGGGACGAGCGCGACTGCGATGTTGATTGGGTTGGGAATTCAGTTTTGGCTGATGCGGCGGGCGTTTCCGCAGGCGAACTATGGGAGCACGCCGGTGTTTCAACTGATTACGAATTTGCGTTCGCCGGATGCGTGGATTCCTTTTGTGTTGTTTATGGGGCCGTTTGCGTGGACTTTGTGGATGGCGGTGCGGAGGAGGTTTCAGGTGGAGGCGGGTGGAGTGGCGGTATTGGTGGGGGCGTTGATCTTTCTAGGAATGTGGGTGGTAGTGGGGAGAGTGCAGGAGGTTCGGATCTTTTTGCCGTTCGCACTGGCGCTGGCGCCTCTGACGATCGAGATTGCGATACAGCGGTTTCTGCCCACGATTGGGACCGAGAGTCAGCGCGGGACGCGCCTGCCAGCGCTGTGAGTCTCTAACAGATCAATCGGTGGTTGAGAGCTTCTCTTATTGGAAGAGGGGCTGGAGTTCGGGTGGCGTGGGCGGAGGGTCTTTGCAGATTTCGAGCGCTTCGGAGCGTCGTGCCAGGAGGTAGTGCTGGTCTGTGTTATCCACCCTTCGGAAGGGATAGAGCCCGCAGAGCTGCCAGTCTTTGATTGGCAAGTAATGGCTGATGGCGTAAACCGCCTCGGCGTGGAGGAACAGGAAGTCGGGGTTCGTCGCGACGCACCGTGTAAGATGCTGGTTTTCTGTAAGGCCAGCGTTGCTCCTGCCGTTGACCAGACCGGCGAGGTCGCAGATATCCGCTCGAGAGAAATAACCGATTTGGCCTATGTCGAATGCAATTCCACGTTTGCCTTCCAGAGTCTCAAGGTGATTGTTCTGAAAGCTTCGGACGAGAGTGGCGCGATCTCTTAAGAAGGGATACATCACCTTCGATTCGATCGGCAGGGCAAGCAGAGTGAGGGCCAGGAAGCAGTAGGCCGGCAAGAGTACGGGACTTTTTGATTCACTCTCGATTGGGTGACGCGTCAGCTCAAGACTGTTCCACAGGGCCGAGAAAAAGAAAGACCAGACGAAGTATCGAGCTCCCTGAATCTGTTGTCCCCGGATCGCCGCGATTGAAAACAGGATGGGAAAGATGGAGTTGGCGACCAACGCACGCGGTGAGAGCCGTGAAGCGCGCCACAGCAGGAAGAGGGTCAGAAGCCAGAAGATGAAAATCCCCGCTCCAAAGGAGAGCCCGCCTGCGAGGACCGTTGCGGTGACGCTAAAGGCCGTCCCCCAGTCGGGGATGCCGTCAGCTTTTGCTTTCGCTGTATCGGGAAGCAGGTGATGCATCTTGATGACGATAAAGAGCATGGCCAGAAGGCTGCCGAGGAGCAGGTGACTTGCATTGAGGATCGATTGCAGGCGACGGTTGAAGCTCGAGTTTGGGGCGAAGATTTGTTTCCACACAATCAGGAGCGACGCGATCCCGCACAGGAGGATGAGTTCAATACGCAGGAAGACGGCAAGGAAGCCCAGAACCGTGTAGGCAGCGTATCGGACCGGGGTGATAGAGGCATCTTCGGATTCGCGAAAGGTAAGCCAGCAGATGAGAGCGACGAAGCAGAGGGCGATTCCGGTTTCCATGCCGTCGTCCAGCCAGCGAACAGAGGAGGGCGCGACGAGGAGGGTCATCACGATGAGTCCAAGGAGACGAGCGAGCGAGGATTCCCGCGGAGTTGCACGGAGGAAGAGTGCGGCTACACCGAGTAAGAGAAGAATGTGAACGCAACTAGAGACCAGGCGCGGGAGATTTGGAGATGCCGAAAGCGGGCGGAGGAACGACAAGAGGTAGATGTAGAGGAGGCTCGATGCGCCGTAGTTGGGATGGACTCCGTCGTAGGTGACGAGGTGGGTGTGGAAGAGATTGTCCGCGTAACGAAGATGGATGAATGCGTCATCCTGAACGCCTGCCCAGGAGAGGCTGATCCAGACAAGGAGCCAAATCGACAAAGCCAGGGTTACCCAAAGATAGGCTCGATTGATCCATGCATTCACTTGTGCCACACCTCGCACGGGTTCATTTTTTGAATTGCTGTCGCAATGAGTTGTGGATGTTTTTGCCTACTCGTAGGAGAGGGCGTCGATGGGGTCTTTGCTGGCGGCTTTGAGAGCTGGGTAGAGTGCGCCCAGCAGGGCTCCGATGAAGGCGATGGCTGTGGCCTTCCAGACGTAGGGGACGTTGATGACGAAGTCGAGTGTGGGGAAGCGGGCTTCGAGAGCGGCGCTGAGAGCGAAGCTGGCTGCAATGCCGAGGACGATGCCGATGGTGGCGAGGACGCCAGTTTCGCGAAGGACGATGCCGACGATGTAGGAGCGCGAGGCTCCCATGGATTTGAGAATGCCGATCTCGCGGGTGCGCTCCATGACGGCGGTGTACATGGACTGGAAGATGACGAGGAAGCCGATGATGACGGCGATGCCGATGACGACCTGAAGGCCGATGTTGAAGCCAGGGAGACGGTCGGGTGAGATGGAGGAGAGGTACTCCTCGGCCGTGGCGACGTTGTAGGTGCTCATGCCTGGCGTGGCGAGGATGGCCTTGCGGACTTCGTCCTGGTACTTTGGCTGGTCTTCCGTACGGAGGTAGAACATGGTGGCTTTGCCTTCGGTGCCGGTGAGCGAGCCCATGGTGTCGATGGGGACGAACTTGCGGCCTCCTTTGCCGTGGGCGACGATGCCTGAGATTCGGAACGGATGGTTGAGGATGCTGATGTGGTCGCCGACTTTTTTGCCGGCGGCGGAGTAGTCGTCGAGGATGACGTCGTCGGGGCCCTGGAAGGGAGTGCCGGAGAGGAAGGTGAAGGGCAGAAGCGCGTCGAAACTCTTGAAGTCGATGCCGTAGATGGTGTCGAGGGAGCTGTTGATCTGAACGTTGACGGGAGCGGAGACGACGACGTGCGGGATTTTGGCGAGGACGTCAGCGACCTTGATGGAGGCTCCGGCGGGGCTCATGCCGATGAGGTTGCTGGCGGTGTTGGGGCGGACGAACATATCCATGCCGATGCCGTTCTGGCGGGTCTTGAATCCGTTGAGCTTGCCCATGAGGATGGCGGTGATGGAGAGGATCATGATGACCTCGATGGCGATGGCGAGGCAGCTGATGAGCGAACGGAGGGGGCGGTGGACCAGATTGCCGGCAACTAATTTATTCATTCTTGTACCAGTGTATGGGAATGGGCTCGGCGAAGGGAGGGATGCGTTCCGGGTGCTTGACTATACCGTTGGGCGATGTGGCTGCCTGGAGCGGTCATTTGGAGCAGTCAGGGGGTGTGAGGCTGATCCGGCTTCGGCGGAGGGGGAAGGAGGCGGCCAGCGATGCTTCGGATAGACCCTGCTCGGCGAAGCTCTATTCCCTCGGGGCCGATGAAGAGGGTTCCAAGTACCGGCATCACATAAGCACCTACGACTGCGGCAAAGACGATGCCAAATCCAGTGTAGAAGCAGATGTAGATGAGACTCGGAATATCGCCCTCAGGGGCCGCGTGAGCATAAAGAACCATGACCAGCAGCCCCCATGGAGTCTGACGGGTATCGCCGCAGAGAGAATCAAAGATCGTAAAGAGGAGAATCCAAATGGCAGGAGCGAGGAGGAACACTCCAATCCAACCGAGCATGTGAAAACCCGTTGCGGTCGAAGAGAAGGAGACTCCGGTGGTTTCGTCCTCGTCGCCCAATAAACCCACTTCGTGGGCCCAGATATTTCCGATCAGGATCTGGGGCTTGTCTTTCCAGATGAAGTGGGGAACAACGTTTTCGAAAGCCAAGATAATGGGGTAGCCACCAAACTTGCCGAATAGTGCCGTCTCATTGATGAGAGCGTCGTCGATCGAGAGCATCTGGAGACGATCGAAGAATCCCTGAGGGGTGTTGAAGTAACCGAGGATCCGTTCCTCGTACGCATCCTCCGAGCTCTGTAGGTATTGCTCGCGAACATATCCCAAATTTCCAAGGAGATTGAACACGGTCGCGTAGCTGGCACCGTTTTCTTCACGAAAGTTTCTTCCATACTGAGCGTAGGGAACGAGATATCGAAAGATGAAGATGGTGGCGATGACCCCACCTACGATCTGGGGCCGGCTGAGCTTATATCGTTGGGAGGCTGCGGTCAGGATCCAGGCGGCAAATGGAGCAAACATTCCCTCTTTAGAGAATCCAAAGAGGCCGACGAAAAACATCATGAGGCCGGCGAGGAGAGCGGGGAGGTTAATGCTCCGTCTGCCGCCGCTGCGACGGATGGTGTTGAGAGTTCCGAGGACGACCGCCATGGGGAAAAAGCGGTTGAGCTGGTTGAGGGCGCTCAGGACAGAGCCGCTTCCAGAGGGAAAAATCAAGAAGGAGATATAAAGCAGGATTCCAGCGATGAGACAGCCGACGGTAGCTGTCTGCATCTTGGCATCCGTAACCATCCTGCCCAGAAGGGAGCGCCTGGGAGTAATCCTTCGAGTGATGTAGATTGCTACGACCATCATGCACATACCCACTAGCAGGACTCTGATGGTGAGTTCAGGGGCCAAAAGGTTGCTGTCTGCGGGTTCGCCAAGATAGACCTTCATGCAGAGACCGACGACGACGCCGAGCACTGAGTTAAAGAAGATGAAGGCACCTGAGCTCCGCGTGAACCCGCCAGCAACATTAAATCCGTGTGTAGCGACGAGGATGTAGAGGAAACACCCTAGCGCGAAGGTGGCGTGGGTGCCTTGGGAGATCTGGATGAGGCAGAGTGTCAACGCGAAGAAGAAGGCGGGGACGATCGGAATTTTTTCGGGAAAGGGGAGACGCACTCGTTTTCTTTCTCAACCGGGGACTGGAACGGCTTCCGAAAGCCTGCGGGCACTGGGGCGGAGCTTTAGGTTGGACCGCCAAAAGTCACGGATTCGCTCGATCGACGCTTCTATTGCGATGATAGCGAGCGGGAGCGCGGATCGTCAAAGAAATACCCCTTAGGTGGAATGCGGGGGATAACCAGAGAGTAACGGTTCTAACCGGCGTGGTTCCAATATGGTAGCTGAGGCGCTTATCACCCAAAAGTGGCTTTGACTTTGACAAATCCCCCGGTCTATTCTTCGATGAATTATGTGGTGCGAGCTGGACAGAGGTTCGTGCCGGTAACAGTTGGACGGAGCGAATGGAGCGATTCGGCGACGAGCTACGACGGGAGCGCGTGAGGCGCAAGGTCTCGATGGAGAGTATCTCCGGGGAGACTAAGATCTCGGTGCGTCACCTGGAGGCGCTTGAAGCCGGCGAGTACGACTCGTTGCCGGGCGGGGTGTTCCGAAAGGGTATTGTTCGCAGCTACCTAACCGCGGTGGGATTGGAAGAGACGCCCTGGATCGAACGGTTTGAGGTGAGTCTGCGGGAGAGCGGCACTGAGAACGGGAATACCGACTGGACCGAGTTCGCGGAAAATGTCCGAAGGAACAGAAGCGGCGTCGCGCAAAAGCAGAACCTGCGATGGATGGGCGTTGGAACCATGGTGACAATGTTGGGGGTTCTGGGTTGGGCGGTGTGGAAGTTCGCGTTGCACGGGCGTTTGATTCCGTAACACAAAGTTTTCACGAAGCGAAAGAGATATGGCTTCCCCTCAACACAACTATTACAATTTGGTCGAAGCTGAGTGGGGAGTTCCATCGTAAACCGAGAAGCACGCTTTTCAGCAAGACATATAGCGAGCCTAGACGGGCTTCGTGGCCTCGCATTTTTGATGGTCTTCTTCCGTCACTATGGAATGACCTCCCACGCGGGAAATATCTGGATGAAGACTGCGTTTTTACTGTGCTTCGGTGGATGGATGGGCGTGGATCTGTTCTTCGTGCTGTCCGGGTTTCTTATCACCGGGATTCTGCTGGATACGCGGGAGCTTCCCGGATACTTCACTAACTTCTATGCGCGGAGGGCGTTGCGCATCTTTCCTCTCTACTACACTGTTCTGGCCCTGTTGTTTCTGATGACACCATGGCTCCATCTTGAGTGGCATACGGGACATCTGGCCTATCTGATTTACGCAGGGAATATCGCTTACAATCTTGATCCGAGTCTGGGTTCGGTGCGCCCTGCGGTGTCCTTCCTGCATCTGTGGTCACTGGCAGTGGAGGAGCAGTTTTACTTTGTGTGGCCGCTGCTGGTGATACTGGTTGGAAGCTGGCGCAGATTAGCGTGGATATGCGGCGGGTTGTCTATTGGCGGATTGATTTTACGAATCTGCTTGCTGTTGTGGCTGCCTCGTGGGGACGCGTATGAGTGGTGTTACGCTCAACTTCCGACGCATATGGACGGCTTGCTGTTTGGCGCGCTTGGCGCGATCTCTGTTCGGGCAATCCCATTCGACGAAGTGGTAATTCGGGCGAAAAGAGTGCTCCCGTTTGCGCTTGCGACCCTATTGATTGTGATTGCATGGGGGGGAATTGATTTCCACTCTGTGCCGATGATCGTGGTTGGCTTCCCCGCGCTGGCTGCGACGTTCGCCTGTATTGTGCTTTTTGCCCTGAAGCCGGAAGGAGCCGTGAACCGGATCTGTTCTCTTTCGGGCTTTCGCTTTGTCGGCCGGTACAGCTATGGGATGTACGTTTACCACATCCTCTTCTGGCCAGTGCTCGCCGCGGTGCAACCGTGGCTTCAGTCGCGTCTACATTCTGTTGTACTTGGGGGAGTTTGCTTTGTTTTGTTGATGCTAATGGCGACCATGGTGACCGCAGTTGTCAGCTACGAGGTGTACGAGAGACAGTGGCTGAAACTGAAGGGACGATTCACCTATCAGAAGCAGGCAGCTGAATTTGCGGCGTGATGCGGAATCTGAGATGTTCAATATCAGCCCGTCCCGAGACCTGCCTGATTCTATGAGGCTTATGGCTTGAGGTAGCTGTAAGTTTACCTGCTAGACCGTTTAGTGCTGGATTCGACATTTCAGGGGTCGGGTCGAACCGGTTGCTGCCGAACTTTGGCTGGGGATCACATCCTCGCGTAAAATAGGGACGTCATACCAAGAGTCGACTTTGTGCGGTTCTAGATGTTTCCTGGAGGATATATTTTGTCAAAACGCGACCGTTTTCTGTTTACCAGTGAGTCAGTGACCGAGGGGCATCCGGATAAGATTGCGGATCAGATCTCCGATGCGATTCTGGACGCCTGCCTGGCGCAGGATCCCTATAGCCGCGTGGCGTGCGAGACGCTGACCTGCACGGGTCTGGTGGTGATCGCAGGCGAGATCACGACGAAGGCTTATGTCGATTTTCAGAGCCTGGTGCGTGGGACCGTTGCCGCGATTGGGTATGACAACGCGCTGTACGGGTTCGATTCGAACACCTGCGCGGTGATTTCGACGATCAATAAGCAGTCTGGCGATATCGCCATGGGTGTGGATACGGGCGGAGCCGGCGACCAGGGCATGATGTTCGGCTATGCGACCAACGAGACGCCGGAGCTGATGCCGACGCCGATTTCGCTGGCGCATAAGCTGGCTTTCCGGCTAAGCGAGGTTCGCAAGAATGGCCTGATGTCGTACCTGCGGCCGGATGGCAAAAGCCAGGTGACCGTGGAATACGACTCCAACCACAAACCGAAGCGGGTGGATGCGGTTGTGATTTCGACCCAGCACGCCGAGAACGTTGGAAACGAAGAGCTGCGCGCGGATATTTTGAAGAACGTGATTCAGGCTGTGATCCCGGCAGCCTTGCTGGACGAGGACACGAAGTACCACATCAATCCGACGGGCCGGTTTGTGGTCGGCGGACCGATGGGCGATACGGGTTTGACGGGCCGGAAGATCATCGTCGATACGTATGGCGGTATGGGCCGGCATGGTGGCGGAGCGTTCAGCGGTAAGGACGCGACGAAGGTGGACCGTTCGGCGGCTTACATGGCGCGGTACGTGGCGAAGAACATCGTTGCGGCTGGTCTGGCGGATCGTTGCGAGGTGCAGCTGGCCTACGCGATTGGTGTGGCAGAGCCGGTGAGCGTGCTGGTGGATACGTTCGGCACGGGCAAGGTTGATGAGACGAAGCTCGAAGAGCTGGTCAGGAAGAACTTCTCGCTGACGCCGAAGGGCATCATCGAGGGTCTCGATCTGCGCAAGCCGATCTTCAAGGCGACGGCTGCTTATGGGCACTTTGGCCGCAAGGGCGACAGCTTTACGTGGGAGAAGACTGACAAGGCTGCTGCGCTCGCGGAGCAGGCTGGGGTCAAGCAGACCGCTTCGAAGTAAATCATTTTGTTTCGAATTTGAAGTGGGCGGGCCTTCGGGCCTGCCTTTTCTTTTTGTGGTGGGGATTTCGGGAGGACGGGGTTAGACTGCTGGCTATCGCCTAATTGCATCCCACTTAAGACCAACCCCTGTTGAAAAGAGGGTTTTCGATGCTTGTTAAGTCTGAATACGATATTCAATTTCATCTGTCGATGCCTACGCCCATGATGGCGATGCTGCACCTGCATCCGTCGCTTGAGCCTCAAGTAAAGGCTGGCAATGAACTGGCAGTTGAGCATATTTACCTCGAAAAGAAGACCACCATCCCGGTCTCGGAGTATCGCGACGTGTTTGGGAATCGGTGCTCTCGGTTTATGGCGCCGGCTGGGGCGATACGTCTGAGTGGGACCAGCGTTGTCGAGATGGAGGGGCTTGCGGACCCGATCAACGCCTACGCGAAGCAGGTTCCGGTGGAGGAGTTGCCGTCGGAGGTGCTGCAGTATTTGTTGGCGAGCCGGTACTGCGAGGTAGACAAGTTTGGACCGATCTCTCAGGATCTCTTTGGATGGATGACGCCGGGATGGACCAAAGCCTCAGCGATTCGGGACTGGGTTCATGAGAAGGTGATGTTCAACTACAGGACGGCGAGGTCGACCAAGACCGCGATGGATGTTTTTACGGAGCGGGTGGGAGTGTGCCGGGATTATCAGCATCTGGCGATCACGCTGTCGCGATGCCAGAATATTCCGGCGCGCTACGTGACGGGGTACTTGGGGGATATTCGCTCGCCTTATAGCGGGCTGGGGGATTTTAGTGCCTGGTATGAGGTGTTTCTCGACGGACGATGGATGACGATGGACGCGCGGCATAATGAGCCGCGGATCGGGCGGGTTTTGATGGCAGCAGGTCGGGATGCAGCGGATGTTGCGATTACAACTTCGTTCGGGAATACGATTTTGACGAACTTCTATGTGGACAGCTATGAGGTTCGCGAGGATGGAACGACGGTGCCTAGCCTACCGGGCACAATTGCGCAGGAGCCAATTGTGACGTCGGCGAATCGTGGCTCTGCGGGAGCGGTTCAGGGTTTGGCGGAGTAGAAGGTGTAGGTGGCGGAGTAGTCGACGCGGGTGGTAGCGGAGAGGTGTTGGGCGTCGCAGCCTGCGGTGGGGGCGATGCCTCCGTGGGTCTCAGAGCGGCGAATGAAGTCCACGCGCTTCATGAGGCCAGAGCCGTCGGCGCCGGCCGCTTTTAGGAGAAGCCACGGGATCGCGCCGGGTTCGGGCGATGAATTCTTTTGGAGGAGTTCGCCTTTGACGCTGCTGCCGTCGCGCGACCTCCAAGAGGGGCCGGCGCCGTGAGATCCCACGATCGCTCCGGAGTTGTCATAAAGATTGGCATCGGGAGCTTTGAAGATCCACTGCGGTCCTGAGTTTGTTTGTTCGCAAGCGTAGATCTGCACGCCTTTGCCCGTGACTGTGAGGATGGGATGTGCTGAGGGGGGTGCCTGGGTGGGATCCTGTGCGTGCGTGGTGAAAGGTGTGGCGAGAAGGCAGAGGATGGAGAAGATTCGTGCGGCGGAAGGGTGCGGGATTCGCATGAGTAGAGTTTAAAGCAAAACGCTGCTCCTCGAATTGACGGCTTTCGCGATGGCGTCAGTTCGATTTTTATCGGCTACGGTTTGCGGTGGCTGTGACGTTATTCGGCGGCTGACTTGGTGTGATCTGCGGCTGGTGTGGCGGCTGTGGCTGACTTCTGGGAGGTAGAGAAGGTGCTCCATGGGCCAGCCTTCATGTCATGGAGGACGGGCGCCTGCCAGTTGAACTCGGGATGCGCGGCGAGGAAGGGTGCCGCGATGAAGTCCTCGCCGCAGGGGTGGCCCGCGCGGGCGGTGAAGCTCATGTGCTCGGCCATGGTGGCGTCCATAACCTTGCCAGTGACTGCTCCGCTGGGGGAGAACGGTGGCGAGTCCCAGGCGGGTTCGGGGTCTTTGGAGGCGTCTTCGTGGCCGCAGAGGCTGCGACGGGCGGCGACTACTTTGTGCTCGTAGCTGTCGTAGTGGTCGGAGAGATACTGCTCGGCGAGGGCGGTGTCGAGTTGGCCGAGATGCTGCTGGACGAACTCTTCGGCGCGGACATGGCGTGCGTTCATGGTGCTCTTCATGTCGTGGGTGTCGAAGCCGGGGGTGTCGTCGCGGATGAGATCGGGGTTGACGGGGAAGTTCGCGCTGACGAAGTAGCCGGTGGTTTTGCGGGTGAGGGGTGTGTGCTTGAGACCGAGTTCGAGGTAGGCGATCTCGTTGGTTTTGCGGTCACCGACGAGCCATGAGTTGGCGTAGCCGCCGTTGTTGCCTTCGCGCATGAGGGCGACGAATTGGTCGATGTTGTTGGCGTACTGCATGGCTTTGCGTGCGCGAATGAATTCAGGGATGCCGGAGGGGTTCCAGCCCTGGAACATGGGCAGGGTGGTTTCGGTGATCATGATGCCGGCGGAGTTGACGCCGAAGTCGTCGCCGCTGTGGATGAGGCCGGGGCTTCCGTCCATAAGGATGCGATTGCCTTTGGTGGGGACGATGTCGAAGACCGTGGTCCAGCGCTCACCTTCCATGTAGGCGGACCAGTTGCTGTGGGCGATGACGATCTTGCCGTCTTTGGTGGCGGCGCCGGTGGCGATGAAGGCGCTGCAGCGACCGGGTGCGACGAGAGCGGGAGGACTGGCTTTGCCTTGCTGCTTCAGGAGCCAGGGGATGTAGTAGTCGGAGACCTCGAGGTGGGCGTTGAGGGCGACGATGTCGAGGATGTCGATGTTTTGGCCCGCGACCTGGACGCCGTCGGCGATGCCCTGGAGTTCGGCGCGATACTCGGGTTCGATGCGGGGCATGATCTGGTCGTGGGCGATCGCGCGGAAGTAGGGCCAGGGTTTGCCCGCTTCGTGGGTGTTCTCGAGCTCGATGGTCTGGAGGTTGTCGGCGATTTGGGTGGCGAGGAAGTAGCCGTGCTGGAAGCCGATTTCGCTGGGCGTGCCTTCTAGATGGATGTAGGTCCAGCCATCTTTCTGGAAGGTGTAGGAGTTTTTCAGGCGCGGGTCTGACGGCTGGGCAAAGGCAGCAGTAGAGGCAAAAACAGCGAGGATACAGGCGGTAAGGCAGAGACGCATCCCGGGATCTCCTGTTGTGGGTTGCGATGAGGATACATGATGCGAGTTTGGGTGAACGAAACGGAGTGTGGGGATTTTCGCGGGATGGGAGGATACTGGAATGATAGAGACAATAGAGATGACGAGTGAGATGAAGAGCGATGTGGTGGTTCCCAGCTACTTTCCCGGGAAGCAGTGGCAGCAGGTTCTGGGGAGGGATGCGGGTGCCGATGGGCAGTTTGTGTATGCCGTGAAGTCGACGAAGGTTTATTGCAAGCCCAGCTGCGCGAGCAGGCGGCCTGCGCGGAAGAACGTGACGTTCTTCCCTACCCCGGCGCTGGCCGAGGCGGCTGGATATCGTGCTTGTTTGCGATGTGAGCCCGACAGAGCCGAGGCGAGGCCGGATCCGCAGGCAGGTGCGATTGCTGCTGTGACGGAGTACATGCGGGAGAACGCGGACTCTGAGACACGGACGCGATTGGCCGATGTGGCAAAGGCGACGGGCGTGGGAAGGCTGACAATTCTGCGTGGGTTCAAGCGTGTGCTTGGTGTGAGTCCTGGGCAGTATGCGAAAGAGGCGCGGCTGGAGCGGTTCAAGACCAAGGTGAGAGAGCCGAAGAAGGCGAAGGCTCCGATTACGGATGCGATCTATGAGGCGGGGTTTGGGTCGAGCAGCAGATTGTATGAGAAGAGTGCGACGAAGTTGGGGATGACTCCGCGAGTGATGCGGGAGGGTGGGGCTGGGTTGCTGATTCGGTATTGCACGGCGGCTAGTCCGTTGGGGCGGATGCTGGTGGCGACGACAGATGTGGGTATTTGCTCGATTGCTTTTGGGAAGGATGATAAGGAATTAGTTGCCGGACTGCGGGAGCAGTTTTCCAAGGCGCAGCTTGTGGTGGCGAAGGGGAATACGGGGTGGCTTGCGGATGCAGTTGCGTTTGTGGCTAGTCAGCTTGGGGAGCATCCGCTGGCAGCTACGTTTCCGCTGGATGTGAGGGCCACGGCGTTTCAACAACGGGTTTGGAAGGCACTGCAAGCGATTCCTCGTGGGGAGACGAGGAGCTATTCAGAGGTTGCGTTGCAGTTGGGTGCGCCGACGGCTTCGCGCGCCGTGGCAGGGGCTTGTGGGGCGAATCCGGTTGCGATTGCTGTGCCTTGTCATCGTGTTGTGGGCAAGGGTGGTGAGTTGACTGGGTATAGATGGGGAGTTGAGAGAAAGCGGCGGCTGCTTGAGGCGGAACGGGCGTAAGCTGCGGAGTGAAACTGCGAGGAATTGCGTGTGTGGAAGAGGTGTGATTCGTGAGCCCCGTGATGAGTAAGGCGATACCTGACAGCGCCAAGAAGTGGCTAATGGCAAGTCTCGCGGTGTTGCTATGCTCGCTGGTTCTGGTACTGGGCGACGTGGTTGCCGCGTTTGTTTATTTTGCGGATAAGACTGATCCGCTGTGGGTGACGCTGCTGGGTGTGGCCGGGGCGTTTGGCGTGGCGACGGGGTTTGGTGGATTTTTTGTGTTGATGCTGTTTGCCGGCTGGCGTTCGCTGCGCGAGTCGCGACGTGTGCAGGTGATTCCTCCTGTGCATGAGGAGCGCGAGGTGCGATGAGTACATGGTGAGCTGAAGCTGAGGCACACCTCTTTGGCTCATCTTGCGTTTCAGGAAATGAATGTTTTGAGGACTCGACCGAAACAGGAGCCTAGCATCTTACTGAAAATAATGGAGAAGTCGTCGATGGTGTCAATTACTGCGGTCCTTATTTCACCGGGGAATAATGGTTGCGATGGTATTCTGGGTTGAGTAAAAATTCTGCATTTTGAGGTTTCATATTATGGCGACAGCGACGATCGATAGGGCAGCGGGATCGGTGGATTACAAGGTTGCAGATATTTCTCTGGCGGATTTTGGCCGGAAGGAGATTGAGATCGCCGAGCAGGAGATGCCCGGCTTGATGTCGATCCGCAATAAGTACGCCGCGGGTAAGCCGCTGGCTGGAGTTCGCGTGACGGGCTCGCTGCATATGACGATTCAGACAGCGGTGCTGATTGAGACGATGGTGGCGCTGGGCGCGAATGTGCGCTGGGCGAGCTGCAATATCTTCTCGACACAGGACCACGCGGCGGCTGCAATTGCTGCAGCTGGTGTGCCGGTGTTTGCCTGGAAGGGCGAGACGCTCGAGGAGTTCTGGTGGTGCACGAATGAGTCGCTGAAGTTCCCTGATGGGAAGGGCGGACTGCTTGGGCCACAGCTTGTGATCGATGATGGCGGGGATGTGACGCTGCTGATCCACAAGGGCGTTGATATGGAGAAGGGCGACAAGTGGGTTAGTTCGCCTTCGAGCTCGACCGAAGAGGATGTGATCAAGGCTCTGTTGAAGAAGGTACATGCCGAGCATCCGACGCGCTGGCAGGATGTGGCGAAGGAGTGGCGCGGCGTTTCGGAAGAGACGACAACCGGCGTCCACCGGCTCTACAAGATGCTCGAGAAGGGCACCCTGCTCGTTCCGGCGATCAATGTAAACGATTCGGTTACAAAATCGAAGTTCGACAATCTGTATGGCTGCCGTGAGTCGCTGGTGGATGGCATCAAGCGCGCGACGGACGTGATGATTGCGGGTAAGGTTGCAGTCGTTTGCGGATACGGCGATGTGGGCAAGGGCTCGGCGGCTTCGCTGCGCGGGCTCGGGGCGCGAGTAGTCGTAACCGAGATCGATCCGATCAATGCGCTGCAGGCTGCGATGGAAGGCTACGAGGTAACGACGATTGAAGAGACTCTTGGCCGTGGCGATATCTACGTCACCTGCACCGGTAACGTGGACATCATCACCGTGGAGCACATGAAGCTGATGAAGGATCAGGCGATCGTGTGCAACATTGGCCACTTTGACAACGAGATCCAGATGGAGCCGCTGAACGCGCTGAAGGGCGTGAAGAAGCTGAACATCAAGCCTCAGGTGGACAAGTACACGTTCGAGGGCGGCAACAGTATCTTCGTTCTGGCTGAGGGCCGGCTGGTGAATCTGGGTTGCGCGACTGGGCATCCGAGCTTCGTGATGTCGAACAGCTTCGCGAACCAGACACTGGCGCAGCTTGATCTGTGGAAGAACAAGGACACGTACAAGATCGGAATCTACATTCTGCCGAAGAAGCTGGACGAAGAGGTTGCACGGTTGCACCTGGAGAAGATCGGCGTAAAGCTGACGACGCTCTCCAAGAAGCAGGCGGACTACCTGAGTGTTCCGGTGGAAGGACCTTACAAGGCGGATCACTACCGGTACTAGGCGTTAGGTTCAAACAAAGGCCGCCGAGGAGATTCCTCGGCGGCCTTTTTGTTTTGCTTCGTAACGAGAACCAGGCAGGCTGATTCAGGATTCAGTGTTTCAGCGGAAGCTTGGGGAGGAGCATGTCGGTTCCTGGACCCTGTTGTTGCTGCTACAGCTTACGAAGGTAATAGACACGCGGTTTTGGCGAGTGTTGTGGCAAATCAGGGAAGTATATTTTTTCGAAAAGGCGCGACTTTTGACGTCCTTTGGGTATGCGCGAGGTTTGGTGGGGATCTAGCTTTGCGGTGCGGAGTGTGGGAGGGATCAGTTGGTGACGGGATCGAAGTCGCTGGCGCTAATGACCTGAAGGCCTGGGGTTGAGGGCAGCAGCTGGTCGATGAGAATCACTGTGTGGACTGACGTGGCGGAATAGGTGACCTGGGGGCCGGTGTATGGTGCGGCCATAGCGCTGGAGGGGGCGGTTCCGGTAGGCAACATGACGAAAGAGTAGGTGCCGGTGGGGATGTTCAAGTAGCCGGTATTACCGCCGAAGGGAAAGTTGGTCACGAGGGGAGTGATGGCGGTGAGCTTCTGGCCGGCGGGGACTAGATAGATATCTGTGGCGCCTACGCGCGTGGCCTGGTCGATGAATCGGAGCGCGATGTTGCCGGAGGGAGCGGGCTGGCTTTGATCTGTGAGTGTGAACTGCTGCATGTTCGCGGCGGCATTTCCGATGAGCACGGTGTATTGACTGGACGCGACGAAGTTCGTTTTGGATACAGAGAGAAGTTGCCTGGTTCCAGCGGTGTTAGCGGCGATCGTGCCGCTGCCGGGGGAGAGTGGAATGTAAGAGGTGACGGTGCCGAAGCCTAGATTGTGGGCGAGTGGATTGGAGTCCTGATAGATGTCGAGTCTGGGAGCGTCGGGGGAGACGGTGACGACACGGACCTGGGATTGGGGAGCACTGCTAACCATGGCGCCGCAGCCGGTGAGGATGATTAGAGTCGCGGTGGCTGTAGCAACGCGAGAGGCGGAGCGGACGAGATGAATGAGATTGAACATGAACCGTCGACTCGCTGGCATCAGGTTGATTCAGAGCTCTGCGCTGCATCAACTTTACTTGATTTAAGAACGCAGGCGGAGATGGAGTGGATGAAGGAAATGACTAATATGTGGGATTACGGCGAATCGCCAAATTCTGGCTGCAGTTGCTGTGATTGTGATGTGCTGCCGAGTTAGATGGTTACGCGCTGAGACGCCGGGTTTGTTAAACAGGTGTGACTGAAGGCAAGATTCAGCTGCCTACTGGACAGATGGGCGGCTGATGCTGCAGACGAGAAGGGTCATGTCGTCGTGCTGTGAGGCGCCGGCGGTGAATTTATCGGCAGCTTCGAAGATGCACTTCAGTAGCTGATCGGCGGTGGTTTTGCAGTCGGGACGGTCGAGGAGTTGTCGGGCTGAGGCGAGCATGCTGTCTTCTCCCCACTCCTCGTCTGCGTGGTTCATGGCTTCGGAGATGCCGTCGGTGAAGGCGATGAGGACGTCGCCGGGGTGAAGCTGGAGAGTTGCCTGCGCGTAGGCGGCGTCGGGGAGGAGGCCGACCACCGTTCCTGTCGGCTCGAGTGCGATGGTTTCGGATCCGCGAAGGACGTAGGGTGGGTTGTGGCCAGCGTTGACGTAGGTGAGGAGATGCGTGAACGGATCGTATTCAGCGTAGAAGAAGGTAGCGTAACGGCTGGATGTGGAGGACTGGTAGACGATGTCGTTGACACGGGAGATGAGAGTGCCGAGATCACCCTGGCGAAGACCGGCTATGCTGCGAAGGCTTGCACGGAGGCTCGCCATAACAAGGGACGCGGAGATGCCCTTGCCTGAGATGTCCCCGAGGGCGAGAGCGAGAGGGGCTTCGTTTGCGGAGGTTGAGGAAAGGAGAAAGAAGTCGTAGTAGTCGCCGCCTACGACCTGAGCTGGACGACAGAAGCCAGCGAGATCGACGCCGGGGATTTCAGGACGGGTCTGCGGAAAGAGGCGCTCCTGAACCTCGCGGGCAATCTCGAGGTCGCGGGAGATGCGTTCGCGTTGAGTGACCTCGGTGGTGAGGTTTTCGAAGAGCTCGGCGTTCTCAAGAGCGAGGCCGGTTTGGGAGGCGATGGTCTGGAGGAGCTGGCGGTCAGTTTTGGAGTAGGGTTCCTCGGAGCTCTTGGGGCCGAGGGCGATGACGCCGGCGAGTCTGTTGCGTCCGGGAAGCGGGACAAGGAGTTCGGTGGAGAGGTCGTTGAGGGCGTTGCGTTCGGCGTCGGTGGCATCGATGAGCCAACTTGAGGGGTCGTCGCGATAGACGTTGGCCGGGGTTTTAGCTCTACTGAGCGCTGTGATGGTGGAGGAGGCCGCGGGAAGAGAGAAGAATTGGGTGCCGTTCAGGCTCACGGGCATTCCGGTGGCTAGTTGGAGATGATAGTTTTCGCCGGAGCGTAGGAAGACGGCGATGCGGTCGATGTGGAGCGTGGAACCGAGACGGCGCGTGATGGTTTCGAGGAGGGGGGCGACCTCGGTAAAGTTTCGGGCTTCGTCGGAGAGCTCGGAGAGAAGCTGCTCGGTGGAGTAGGCCTCGCGGAAGAAGCGCTGGTCGATCCACTGTTGCAGACGCTTGGAGAGGAGAAAGCGGAAGGCGAAGAAGATTGCGATGATGCAGAAGATTCGGACGATGTCGCTGCGTTGATGGTCTGGATGTCGGAAGAAATCGTTGAGGGAGAAGGCCATCCAAATGGCAAGCAGGACTCTCACCGCTGTAAGAGCTTCGCGGGCGAAGGCGTAGCGAGTTCCCTGGCGGATGATGATGCTGAGATCCATGGCACGCTGAACGACGACGACGTAGGCGAGGGAGAGAGGAAAGAGAAGAAGAATCACGAAGGCAGTGAGGTCTACCCATTGTGGAATGTCCTGGCCGACATCGCTTCCCTTATAAAAAGAGTAGAGAAGCAGGAGGAAAAAGGGCGTCAGGCCAATGCAAGTTCCGAAGTAAAGAATGCGGAGCCGTCGGCGGGCATCTCCGGTGGCTTGTCTAATCTTCGGACCGAGATTGAAGAAGAACCAGGTAACGGCCGAGAAGCTCAAGATATTTTCAACTACGTTGATGGGGTTGAGATAGGGAACCAGCCATTGAATAGCTGCGAAGTTCCACATGTCGCCGTAGAAGTAGAGGAGGTCTGTGATGGAGAGGAGAAGGATTGGGATTGCTATCAGCCATTTGACCCAGGGAAGTTTGACGTCGAGTGGGGATCGCTCCGGAAAATAGATACCGAAGAACATGAGGCAGACCGGCATGGCGGTTTGGGCTGCCACATTCCAAAATAAGCAGATGGGAAGAATGAACGATCCGACGATCTGCATTGGATTGATAAAGAGGGCCTCGACGTAGCCGAGGATGCCGAGAATCAACCACGCATTCGGATTTCTTGGACGGGCGAAGACCACCCAGAGGCCGATAAGGAGACAGAAAAAAGGCAGCACTGCGAACGTCAAACGGGCCGCGATGCCGAGAGTCGAAAGCTTTTGCGGTAGGTTTGGGGCGAGATGGATGGTAGCCGATTGGACTGACCCGTCGGCTCCGCGGCGATACGTGACGGTCATCGGGTCGCCCGGAGAGGAGCGCCGCGTCTGGGCAAGGAGCACGCTTCGACCGGCATACGGTTGGCCGTTGATCGTGAGGATGGTGTCGAAGGGCTTAAGGCCCGCAGCGAGCGCCTCTTCCCGGAGGTTGGTCGTGGTCGCAAGGCGCAGGCCGCTTTCGAAGGGGGAGCGTGCGATTGAGTCGCCGTGTGCCAAGAGATTGAAGTTCATGAGTGCGCCACCGTACGCATGCAGGAGCGCAAGTGCGGCTACGAGGGCGAGAAGAAGATATTGGATGCGTGCAGATCTCTGGGGCATAGGCCAGTTGGAGAGATGGTAGCAGCGGTTTGGAGATTCGGACGGGAGAATGGGTTTATATGGAGGGGGCATCCTTGTGCGGATGCCCGTCCTGATCGGGCGCAGTTTGGCGGTTATTTTTTGGGGTGGCTGGCGATGATCTGGTCCTTGATCTTGTTGTAGGTTGCTTGCGGTAGGATGCCTCGGGTAACAAGCTGATTTTTAGCGGTGTAGGGGCGGCCGTCGATGATTCGCTTCGAGTAGGCGTCGCCGATTCCAGGAAATGCCTTCAGCTGGTCGGGCGTTGCGGTATTGATGTCCAAGGGCGCGGTGGCTGCAGCAGCGGCTGGAGTGCCGGCTTTGGAGGCCTGCGCAACGGAGAAGATGGGCGCGACCGCGAACAGGAGCGCAGCGGCAAGAAGTTTGTGGCGAAGATTGAGCATCGTGGGTCTCCTACTTTGGGCTGAATGCTTTACAGCGGAAGAGTACGAGAGTGTTTGGGCTGCGTCAATGAACAAGTTTGAGTTTGGTGGGCTGGAAGCGCGGGTATCGGGTCTGCGTGAGGTTGACTTCTGTAGGACTGACCGCTACCCTGAAGGGGAGATGAGCAGACTGCACCTCCATCATGGCCATTCGCATCATCACGCAAAGAGCGTGTTGGCGGCTGTGTCCGGAGTGGCGAAGTAACGACGCTTACTAAGGATTTCGAAAGGCCCGCTGACGCGCATACCGCGAGCGGGCCTTTTTCTTGCGTACATGGGGAGAACAGAGATGATAGATGCAGTGAAGATTGATTTTGCGAAGATGGATGGTCTGGTTCCGGGCATCGTTCAGGATGCGAAGACTGGTGAGATGCTCATGCTCGGTTTTTTGAATGACGTGAGCTATGCGAAGACGCTCGAAAGCGGGTTTGTTACGTTCTGGAGCCGAACTCGGCAAAAGCTTTGGATGAAGGGCGAGACCAGCGGGAACCGGCTAAGAGTGATTGAAGCGTCGACCGATTGCGATAACGACGCGCTGCTATTCAAAGTTGAAGTCGAAGGTGACGGATTGGTTTGCCACGAAGGCACGGTGAGCTGCTTTACGAAAAATATTGCGCTGGAGGCACGGTGAGCGAGACGAATCGATTGAAGCTTGGAATACCTAAGGGCAGTTTGCAGGACGCGACGATCGCGCTGTTTGAGCGGGCCGGATGGAGGATCTTCGCGAATGGCAGAAGCTACTTCCCTTCTATCGATGATGCGGAGATTGAATGCATGCTGGTAAGGGCGCAAGAGATGGCGCGCTATGTGGAGCATGGAGCGCTCGATGCTGGACTGACGGGCAATGATTGGGTGCTGGAGAATGAGACCGATGTGGAGTATGTCACGAGTCTGACGTACTCAAAACAGAGCAGGCAGAAGGTGAAGTGGGTGTTGGCGGTGCCGGAGGATTCACCGTTCCAGAGACCTGAGGATCTGGCGGGAAAGATTATTGCCACGGAGTTGGTTGAGTTTACCAAACGGTACTTTGCCGGCAAGAATATTCCAGTGACCGTGGAGTTTAGCTGGGGCGCGACGGAGGTAAAGCCTCCTATGCTGGCGGATGCGATTGTTGAAGTGACTGAGACGGGGTCGTCGCTGCGGGCAAATCGGCTGCGGATTATCGAGACACTGATGGAGAGCGAGACTCAGTTGATTGCGAATAAACAAGCTTACCAAGACGCATGGAAACGGGAGAAGATCGAGAATATTGCGTTGATGCTGAATGCGGCAATTGCAGCACAAGGACGAGTCGGGTTGATGCTGAATGCGCGAAAGATTGATCTGGAAAAGATCATCGGCGTACTGCCCGCGTTGAACTCGCCAACCGTATCTCAGCTGAGTGATCAGGAATGGGTGGCGCTGAATACGATTCTGGACGAGGCTCTGGTGCGAGAGGTGATTCCGAAGCTGAAGGCCGCGGGAGCTACGGGCATTGTTGAATATCCGTTGAGTAAGGTTGTGCTCTAGAAGTTGGTTTTGTTTCGGCAATGGAGTTCTGTGATGAAGCTGGTAAAGACCTTTGGTCGCGGCAAAGCTGCCGCAGATGCATTGATCGAGTCGTTGGAGCGACGAGGTGCTGTGAACACGGCGCGCGTTGAACCAGTGGTGCGAAGCATTCTTGCGGGGGTGCGAAGGGGCGGCGATCGAGCCTTACTGAAGTATGCAGCCGAGTTCGACGGTCTTGCGAAGGACCAGACGTTGCGTGTGTCGCGTGATGAGATGAAGGCTGCGTGGGACTCGACTGCGCCGGCGCTGCAAGCGGCGATGATGGTGGCGCGCGGAAATATTCTGGCGTTCGCGGAAGCTCAGATGCCGCAGGAGTGGATGATCTCGCCAGTGGACGGTGTGAAGACGGGACAGATTGTGCGACCTCTGGGAAGTGTTGGTTGTTATGTGCCGGGCGGACGCTATCCGCTGCCTTCGACGCTGTTGATGACGGTGACGCCGGCACAGGTGGCTGGGGTGGAACGGATTGTGGTGTGTTCACCGAAGCCCGCAAAAGAGACGCTGGCTGCAGCATGGCTTGCTGGAGTAACCGAGTTGCATCGGGTTGGCGGGGCGCAGGCTATCGCGGCTATGGCTTATGGCACGGCGACGATTGAGCGCGTCGATAAGATTGTCGGACCGGGGAATCTCTACGTGACTGCGGCAAAGATGCTGGTTTCGAATGATTGCGGTATTGACATGCCTGCAGGTCCAACGGAGATCGTGGTGACCAGCGAAACAGGGGACGCTGCTGGAATTGCGGCTGATTTGATCGCACAGGCAGAGCACGATCCTGAAACATTGGCCGTGCTGATTACGACTAAGGAAACGTTAGCGAGAGATGTCGCGGTAGAGGTGAAGTTGCGGGCGCGAGATAATGAGATTGCGAAGCAGTCACTTGCAGCGCGAGGATGCGTATTTGTGACTGCGACAGTTCACGAAGCGCGAGAGCTGACGAACCGGCTCGCGCCAGAGCATTTGACTGTCGATTCGGCGTCAGATCTGGAGTGGATTCGAAATGCAGGATCAGTTTTTGTAGGGGAATACGCTCCGCAATCGATGGGAGATTACGTCTCTGGCCCAAATCACGTATTGCCGACGGGGCGCGTGGGTCGGGTGCGTGGTGGATTGAGTGTAGTGGACTTTGTAAAAGTGATTACAGTGCAGCAGTACACGCGTGCAGGGTTGAAAAGGATGGGTCCGCACGCGATCGCACTGGCTGAAGCTGAGGGCCTAAACGGACATGCAGAGAGCGTGAGAGTGAGAATGCAATGAGTATTGCTACTAATCTTGTTACAGAAGTGAAGTCGGTGCAGGCGCGAGGGGCTGTTCAGGAGATGCCGGAGTACCATCCTCCATTGGCAGGACGAGAAGCTCTGCGTCTAGACTTCAACGAGAACACGTTTGGGCCTTCTCCACGGGTAGTGGAGAGATTGCTTGCACAGACAGGCGAAAGACTCACGAAGTATCCTGAGAGGGAGCCTGTAGAACGGATCGTCGCGTCCCACTTTGGGCTGAAGCCAGAGGAAGTGCTGCTGACTAACGGTGTCGATGAAGCGATTCATCTGATGTGTGTGGCGTTTCTCGAGGCCGAGGATGAGGCGCTGATTGCGACCCCCACATTTTTCATGTACGACGTAAGCGTCCAGATGATGACACCGCACCTAAGGAAGGTGCAGTCCGATGCGACACTTGGGTTTCCTTTCGAGCGTTTTATGGCAGCGATTACGGAGCGAACGAAACTGATCATCGTTGCTTCACCGAATAATCCAACGGGTGCGGTGGTGAGCAAAGAATATTTGTTAGCGATTGCTGCGGCGGCGCCACAAGCGGTACTGATGGTTGATGAGGCTTACTACCATTTTGATGGTGCGTCCGTGATGAACGATTTGGCGGCCGTGCCGAACCTGGTTGTGGCACGAACGTTCTCGAAGGCTTACGGGTTGGCGAGTCTTCGGATTGGCATGCTGGCTGGCAACGCGGAGCTGTTGAAGTACGTGCGAAAGGTCAGTTCTCCCTACAACGTAAACGGCGTAGCGCTGGATTGCCTTTCGGCAGCGATGGAGGACGAGAATTACCTGACCTGGTATGTGGAACAGGTGCGGGTTGGACGTGAGCGGATGATGGGTGGATTAGCGGAGTTGGGCGTGCCTTACTTCCCTAGCCACGCGAACTTCGTGCTGATGAATATTGGGTCTAAACATAGAGAGCTTGTGCAAGCGATGCGCGCGCACGGCGTTCTGCTGCGAGACAGGTCGACCGATCCAGGTTGCGATGGATTTGTACGAATCACGATTGGTATCGAGGAGCATGTCACGAGAGGACTGGCCGCGCTGAAGGTTTGTCTCGATGAGATTGGCTGGAAGAGCCAACGTGAACAATCAGCGCATGATTCAATCGATGACGGAGTCAGGGAGTTCGAGTGATGTCTAAGAGTGTGAGAACCGCAACGATCAAACGGAATACTACGGAGACGCAGATATCTTTGAAGCTCGTTGTCGATGGACAGGGCGCGTACAAAGTGTCGACGGGGATTCGTTTTTTTGACCACATGCTAGAGCTATTTGCGCGCCATGGGGGGTTTGATCTCACGTTGGCGTGTACGGGTGACTTAGATGTCGATCAGCACCACACAGTGGAAGATGTTGGAATCGCTCTGGGCGAGGCGTTTGGCAAAGCACTGGGCGATAAGAAAGGAATCATGCGCGCCGGATACTTTGTGATGGCAATGGACGAGACGCTCGCTGTGGCTGCGGTGGATCTAAGCGGACGCGTCTCCTATGTCGTCGACGACAAGGTGAAGGTACGACTGGTGGGAGATTTTCAGAGCGAGTTGCTGACCGACTTCTTCGATGGCTTTGCGCGTGGGGCCAAGGCAAATGTGCACGTGAAGACGATGTATGGACGCAGCAATCATCACAAGATTGAGGCGATCTTCAAGGCGTTTTCGCGGGCACTGCGCGGGGCTTGCTCGCGGGATGAGCGGATGCGGGAGATGTTGCCAAGTACCAAGGGATTGCTTTAGCTCAATTTTCCTTTTGCATACGTGGGATGGTAAGGCTGCTTGAATGATTGCGATTATTGACTACAAAGCGGGAAATCTTACCAGCGTAGTGAAGACGCTGAACTACCTTGGTGCGCGTGAGACGGTGGTGACTCAGGATCCTACGGTGGTAGCTGGAGCGGCGAAGGTAGTGTTGCCTGGGGTAGGCCATTTTCAAGCTACTTCTTTGCTACGAGAGCTTGGGTTGACGGATGCGGTGCGGGAGAGTGTTGCGAAGGGTGCGTGGTTTCTGGGAATCTGCGTTGGATTGCAGTGGCTGTTTGAGGGTTCAACAGAGGCTCCAGGTCTCGTCGGGCTGGGCCACTTTGAGGGGACGTGCGAGCGATTCCCTGCGCTGTTTGATGGCTCGGAGTTGAAGTCGCCGCATGTGGGATGGAATTCGTTGGAGAAGATACGGACGGCTTCGAGATTGATGCGCGGGGTGGAGAGTGGCGGGTATGTTTACTACACGCATTCCTGGCGAGCGCCGGTGATGCATGCAACAGCGGCGGTTACAGAATATGGTGGAGCGTTTACGGGGGTGGTCGAGAAAGACAATGTGATGGGGGTACAGTTTCATCCTGAGAAGTCGAGCGCGGTGGGATTACAGGTATTGAAGAACTTTCTGGAGTTGTAGATTATGCCATTTATGTATGAGTTGAAACTTGCAGCGGAAGAGCCTTCGTATACGTTTGTGCAGCGACTGGTGCCGGCGGGATCGCTTGCGGGGACGGGGCAAGCGGTTTGTACCTTGACGGATGGGGCGATGGAGTTTCATGTGCCTGCTCCGAGGCAGGGGTTGGTTGTGGAGTGGTTTGTGGAGCATGGTGCGGTTATCGAGAATGGGGATTCGCTGGCTCGGATCGTGTGTGAGGGGGAGCAGGTTGCGGTGGCTGATGCGGTTCCGCAGAGGTTGGGATAGCCGATGTTGACGAAACGGATCATTGCGTGTCTCGACGTGCGCGGCGGGCGCGTGGTAAAGGGTGTGCAGTTCGTGGACATCGTGGATGCGGGTGATCCGGCAGAGTTGGCGCATCGTCATGCTGCTGCGGGGGCGGATGAGATTGTGCTGCTGGATATTACGGCTACACATGAGGGGCGCGGAACGCTGCTCGAGACGGTGAAGCGGACGGCTGCGGCGCTCTTTGTGCCGTTTACGGTTGGTGGTGGGATTCGGAGTGCGGAGGATGCTGCCGCGGTGTTCGACGCGGGTGCGGATAAGGTGAGCATTAACTCGTCGGCGATTGCGAGGCCGGAGTTGATTGGGGAGATTGGTGAGAGCTTTGGAGCGCAGGCGGTGATTGTGGCTATCGATGCTCGTCGAGTTGAAGGTCGTGGTGTAGAAGAGGCTGAAGTTTTTGTGAGTGGCGGTCGGAAGGCTACGGGGCGGCGGGTTTTGGATTGGGCTCGTGAGGCGGAAGATCGAGGGGCAGGGGAGATTTTGCTGACTTCGATGGATACCGATGGGATGCGGAGTGGGTTCGATTGTGAGTTGACCGCGATGGTGAGCTGGACGGTGCAGATTCCGGTGATCGCTTCGGGTGGAGCGGGGACTGCGGGGCACTTTGTGGAGGTGTTTGGAAGGGGTCGGGCGGATGCTGCGCTCGCCGCTAGTATCTTTCACTTTGGAGTGACGGACTCGCGGGAGTTGAAGGGGGAGTTGCAGCGGGCTGGGGTCAGCGTTCGATTGCCTTGCTAGTTATTTGAAAGACTTGTCCTGCCGGACGGGCCGCCTGCGCGACGCGCGGTCACTTCGTGACTTGTGTACCGGTCCTCCCGTTGGTCGGGTTCACAACTAGGCTTCCATGGCGCCGGCGTAGACCGCCATGCCGGCTACAGCGTCTACGCCCATGGCGTCTAGGGCTTCTATTTCGCTGCGCTCTTTGATTCCTCCGGCTACGATTAATTGTTTGGCGGTGCAGGCTCTCAGGATTGCGGCTACGTCGATGGGGAAGCCCTGCATAGTGCCTTCGGTGTCTACGTGGGTGTAGAGGAAGGCGGCGCAGTAGTCTTCGAGCCAGGTGATGGCTTCTTCTGGAGTGAGGTCGACGGAGTCTTTCCACCCTTTGACGGCGACTCTTCCGCCCTTGGTGTCTACGCTGAAGACAAGTGCTTCTTCGCCGAGTTCGGATTTGAGGCCCTCGGCGAACTCGAGGTAGATGAGCTTGTGACGGCGAATGTGGTCTGGTTCGGCTGGGCGAAAAAGGCTGGAGCCGTAGATGACTCTTTTGGCACCGGCTTCTAAGAGGAGTTTGCCGTCTTCTGCGGTTTTGAGGCCTCCGCCTACCTGGCACGGGAGACGCTTCGCGATCATCTCGATGAGGGAGCGATTGTTGCCTAGACGCATTGCGGCGTCCAGGTCGATCAACTGGACTAGCGGGTACTTTGCGAAGCGTTCGATCCAGTATTCGAAGTCGTCGAAGGCTAGTTTTAGCTTTTCGCCCTGGACTAGCTGGACGATGCGGCCTCCCATGAGGTCGATTGAGGGGATTAGCATCTGTTGTGCTTTCTCTTTTCTTCCTTCTTTGCTTTGTCCTGCCGGACGGGCCCGCTACGCGCGGGGCGGTCACTTCGACTTGTGTACTCCTCCCGTTGGTCGGGAAATGCTCTTCTTTAGCTGAAGCCCTGGACGGAGTGGGGGATGTATGGCTCCTCGAGTGAGGTTATTTCTTCTGGGGTTAATTTGACGGAGAGTGCGGCTGCGGCGTCGGTCAGGTGATTCGGTTTGGTGGCGCCGACGATGGGGGCGGTGATGTAGGGCTTGCTGAGCATCCAGGCTATGGCCAGTGTGGCTTGAGGAACACCCCGCTTTTCGGCTAGCTCGGTAAGGCGGTCGACTACTTTTTTGTCGGCGTCTTCGGTTTTGGTATAGATGGATTTGGCGAACTGGTCGGTGTCGTTTCGCTTGGTAGTCTCTGAACCCCACGCACGGGCTAGACGTCCACGAGCTAAGGGGCTCCAGGGGATAACGCCGATGCCTTCGGCCTGGCAGAGACCCATCATCTCGCGCTCTTCTTCGCGGTAGAGGAGGTTGTAGTGGTTCTGCATGGAGACGAAGCGGGTCCAGCCATTGAGATCGGCAACGTAGAGGGCTTTAGCGAACTGCCAGGAGTACATGGAGGAGGCTCCGATGTAGCGGACCTTACCTGACTTCACTACGTCGTGGAGCGCTTCCATGGTCTCTTCGATGGGGGTCTCGTAGTCCCAGCGGTGGATTTGGTAGAGGTCGACGTAGTCGGTGCCTAAGCGCTTGAGGCTTTCGTCCAGCTCAAAGAAGATCTGCTTGCGGGAGAGGCCTTTCGCGTTGGGGTCGTCGCGCATGGCGTTGAAGAGCTTGGTGGCGATGACGGTGTCTTCGCGTTTGGTGTTGGCTTTGAGGAAGCGGCCGAGGAGCTCTTCGCTGGAACCTACGGTGTAGATGTTGGCAGTGTCGAAGAAGTTGATGCCGAGGTCGAGGGCCTGTTTGAAGAAGGGCTGGCTGTCGGCTTCGTTGAGTGCCCAGGCGTGGCTGCCGGGGCGCAGGGGGCCAGCAGGTGGGACTCCGTAGGACATGCAGCCTAGGCTGAGGCGTGAGACTTTTAGGCCGGTCTTGCCAAGATTTACGTAATCCATGCTGACTCCTTGGTTCGGGAGGGTACCCCCCTCCCCTTGTGGGGTATTTTGGACGCAAAGTTATTGTATTCAATCATTTACAGGTAGGTTGTGTCTGCAAAATATTCAATACAAATGGGTTATGCGCAAAATACTTGTTATCAATAAGTTACGCGCTGACCGCCTAGCTTTCCCTTCTCGTATTTCTCAATTCAGTATAGCGGTTGGGACCTAACTCATATGCCACGTGGATATTCTTGTGGGTCAAAGAGTTGCGTTGTTTTGGGGCTTGACAGGTTTTGGACGAGCCCGGCATCGCGGGAGTGCAACGGCGACTGGAAGTGGAACAGCGGATCCCCTTCGACGATGACAACGGAAAAGACAGGCAACGGCAAGGACAACTGCAATGGCAACAGCAGATCCCCTTCGGGGATGACAACCAAAAAGAACAGGCAACAGCAACAGCAAGCAACGGCCGGGCAGGCGTTAGGCGTTGGGCATTAGTCGTCTTTGCCCTGGGCATCGGCTAGGGCGTAGTAGCCTTTGCGGGCCTGGATCTTCTGGCCGGGTTGGCAGGTGATGTTGAGGGTGCGGAAGGTGCCGTCGACTTTGGCATTGGTGGGGGTGAAGCTGGCGAGGTACTGGGTGCGGAGTTCGTCCTGAATCTGGTCGAAGGCCTCTTGTAGCTTTTTGCCGTTGTTGCCCACGTTGATGACGCGGCCTCCGGTGTCGGTGGCCATCTTCTGCATGTCGCGTTCGCCGGTGTCGGCGAGGTTGATGCCGAAGCCTCCACCGCCGTAGAAGCCCCGGTCGGAGAGGAGGATGACGTAGACGATGGCGTTGGCCTTTTGTGCGGCTTCGGTGGCGGACTTCAAGGTTTCCTGGGAGCCCTGGTCGCCTCCGTCGGTGAGCAGGACGAGGATCTTACGGCCGGCCTCCTGGCGGAGTTTGTCGTGGGCGGCGAGGTAGACGGCGTCGAAGAGGAGGGTGCCTCGGGCGCTGCCGTTACCGGTGACCGAGCCCGTGCCTGCGCCGGTGTTGATCTCGGCGGAGTCGATGGAGCGTTTTATCTCACGGGGACTGTTGGTGTAGTCGGAGAGGAGGTTGACGTTAATGTCGAAGGAGATGAGGAAGGCTTCGTCCTTGGGGGTGAGGACGTCTTTGAGGAACTCGGCGCCGGACTGCTGCTCGAGGGGGAGGACGTTCTTCTGGCTACCGCTGGTGTCGAGTAGGATGCCGATGGTGAGGGGGAGATTTTTCTCCTGGGTGAAGTTCTTGGTCTTCTGGGGAGCTTTGTCTTCAAAGATATTGCAGTCGTCTTTGTGGAGGTTGGTGATGAAGCCGCTCTTGTCGCGGACGGAGAAGTAGACGTTGACGAGGTTGACGTTGACTTTAAGGGTCTGGGTGTCACCGATGTCGACGGGCTGGGCGGCGGCGTTGCTGGCGGGGGGCGGCCCGCCGGGCTCGGCGGCCTCTTGCGCGTGAAGGGCTGGGGTAATGCAGAGAGCGAGGGCGACGGCGGCGAGGCGGAGAGAGCGCATACCGTATTAGACGACGAAGTTGGAGGGGAGTCTTGGGAAAAATGTTAGGGGGTTGAGAGGCCGGGGCGTAACGTTGGCTGGCGGGGAGGCGTCCAAGGAGGTGATCGACGCATAGGGATGGCGGCGGGGATGTTGCGCTGGTAGTCTGGTAGTTCGTGAAGCTTTGGGTTGTGAAGGCCCGGCTGGAAGGTATGGGGGATTTTCGCGTGGTTGTGGTGAGAAACAGTGTGTTGGCAGGGGCTTTGGCGTGCATGATGGCTGGACAGCCGGTGTTGTCGCTGGCGCAGCAGGATGCGCCGCAACAGCAGACGATCCCCGATGGGCCAAAACCACAGACGATTCCTGATGCTCCGAAGCCGCAGGGCCTGGGGGTGGGACCGGTGACGCCGGGTGCTGGGACGACGCCGGATTCGAATGGAGATAACTCGGCGCCTGCTGCGGAAGATGGAGCGGTGCCGAATAAGTTGCCGACGACCGCGGCGCAGAAGCAGCAGGATGAGGGTCCGCCACCGGAGAACGTTCCGACTGGACAGGGCCCAGAGTACGTCATTCAAGCGCGTGTGAACTTTGTGGAAGTGCCGTTTACCGTGAAAGACAGCAAGCAGCGGTTGGTGCCGGGGCTGACGTGGCGCGATGTGCGGGTGTATGAGAACAACCTGAGGCAGCAGTTGGCGCTGTTTACGGTGGATCCGTTTCCTTTGTCGGTGGCGCTGGTGATCGACCAGAGCATGACGTTCGACAACATGACGAAGGTGAATAATTCGCTGGCTGCATTGCAGGGAGCGTTCACGCCGTATGACGAGGTTTCGGTGTTTACGTATAACAACGGACCGAAGATGCAGACGGATTTTACCGGGGCACAGAGCGCACGGTTGACGGCGGTGCTGGACCGGTCGAAGGCACCGGGACGCGAGCCTCTGTACTACGACACGACCGGGCCGCTGGGACAGAACATCAGCATCAACGGGGGACAGGATAGTCATACTGATCCGAATACGAATGCGACGCATGGAACGAGCATTCTGGGGATCCAGAACGTTCCGCGGGATGTGCATACGCTGAACGATGCGATTCTGGCGGCTGCGACGTCGTTGGCGAAGACCAAGACGGGGCGGCGGCGGATTGTTTATGTGATCAGCGATGGCAAGGAGTATGGAAGCACGGCGAAGTTTTCGCAGGTAGTGAAGTACCTGAACACGAACAAGATTGCGGTGTATGGGACGCTGGTGGGAGATTCGTCGCTGCCGGTGGTCGGATTTCTGGACAGGATGCACCTGCCGTTGATGATGCGGGACAATATTCTGCCTGCATATGCGAGCGCTACAGGCGGCAACTTCGATGGCGAGTTCCGGCAGAAGGGTATCGAGACGAGCTTTGCGAAGATAGCGGAAGAGGTGCGGACGCAGTACACGGTCGGCTACTACACGCATGAGCCGTTTATCGATGGCAAGTACCGGACGCTTGAGGTGAAGGTGCTGAGGCCGAATCTGACGGTGCTCGCGAAGAAGGGATACTACCCGACGGCGGGCGATACGCGGCCTGCGGGGATTGTGTCGGTCAAGTGAGAGACTCGGCCGGCAAGGCCTGATCGGAATTTGATGGAGATGCTGGTGCACGGAAATGCGCTGATGGCGCTGGCCGCCGCAGTGCTGTGGGGCGGAGGGGATTTTTCGGGCGGCATGGGCGTGAAGCAGGCCGGCGGCTCGATGGGTGCGGCGCTGCGAGTGATTCTGCTGAGCCATTGCATGAGCTTTAGCGCACTGGCGTTCACAGCATGGTTGCGGGGAGATGCGTTTTTGCATGGGGCTGCGCTGGGCTGGGGGTTGGTGGCGGGCGTGACGGCGGGGGTGGCGCTGGCTTGCTTTTATATTGCGCTGTCGCGGGGGGCGATGGGGGCCTCGGCGGCGTTGAGTGGGCTGCTGGCCGCGGCGATTCCTGCGGCGTTTTCGGTGAGTGAAGAGGGATCGCCGGGTTTGTTGCGGGTGGTTGGTTTTTTGGTGGCGGGGATGGCGATCTGGCTGATCGCGGCGGGAGAGAATGCGGAGGCGAAGACGGCGGATCGGAGTACGGTTTGGTTGGCGGTGATCGCGGGGGTTGGGTTTGGGATTTACTTTACAGCGCTGAAGCTGGCGGCGGCGAAGACGGGTGTGATCTGGCCGCTGGGTACGAGCAGAATTGGGAGTATTGCGGTGTGTTCGCTGATGCTGGGGTGGATTTCGCTGCGAGCAAAGAAGGATGAGGTGAGGGTGCGAATGTCGCGGCCGATTGTGGTGTGGGCGATGGCTACAGCGCTGCTGGATACTTCGGGGAACCTGCTCTACGTTGCGGCGACGCGGGCGGGGCGGCTGGATGTGGCGGCGGTGCTGGCTTCGCTTTATCCGGCGTCGACGATTCTGCTGGCGGCGTGGACGTTGAGGGAACGGCCTACGCGGCGACAGGGGTGGGGGATGGCTGTGGCGGCGGCGGCTGTGGTGATGATTACGCTTTAGCGGTGGGGCCCGGGGTGGGGATAAGTAAGGCAAAAGCAACAGCAGATCCCCTGCGGGGATGACAACCAAAAGAACAGGCAACTGCAACAGCAAGGCAACAGCAAAGGCAACCGCAACGGCAAAAGCAACGGCAACAGCAGATCCCCTGCGGGGATGACAACCAAAAGAACAGGCAAGGGCAACGGCAAGAGCGGCTGTGAAATAACGACCATAGCTGCTGGTAAGAGCGTGGTGTTGTAGTGGCTAAAGCTTGATGGTGGAGGCGTCGAGGGTGGGGGCGGGGTATTTGAGCTTTAGACTTTCCAGGGCGTCTACGAGGATGGTCGAGATGGCGATGTTGCGGTACCACTTGTGGTCGGATGGAATGACGAACCAGGGGGCGTGTTTGGGGCTGGTGGTGGAGAAGATGCGCTCGTAGGCGTCGGTGTACTGCGGCCAGAACTTGCGCTCGTGGAAGTCGGCTTCGGAGAGCTTCCAGTGTTTTTGCTTGTCGTCGAGGCGAGCCTGGAGGCGTTGAGTCTGCTCGTCGCGGGAGATGTGGAGGTAGAACTTTAAGATGAGAACGTCGTTGTCGACGAGCATGCTCTCGAACTCGTTGATGTCGTCGAGGCGGCGGCGCATGACCTTGTCGGTGATGATTTTGTGCACGCGCGGGGAGAGGACATCTTCGTAGTGGGAACGATTGAAGATGTTGATCATGCCGCGGGGTGGCACCTGGGCGTGGGCTCGCCAGAGGAAGTCGTGACGGGCCTCGAGTGGGGTGGGGACTTTGAAGGAGGCGACGTCGCAGCCCTGGGGATTAATTCCGGAGAAGATGTGGCTGATGGTGCCGTCTTTGCCGGCGGTGTCCATGCCCTGGAGAACGATGAGCAGAGCTTTGGCCTGACTGGCGTAGAAGACTTCCTGAAGCTTGGCGAGCTGACCGCGGTGCTTGACCAAGGCCGCCGCGGCGGACTCCTCCGATTTGTAGTCTCCGGTGTCTGAGGTCGATTTTTTCGACAGCCGGACTTGCGCGTGCGGCTTGATGAGATACGGGGACTTGATCTTCATGAGAGCGACTTCCTGGTTGAGTGGATTTTGGCGACCTTACTGAAAACCCATGTCTCAGACTGGAGACATGGGCATCCGCATTTCTACCAAATTTCGGTGTTTTGCACTATCAGGACTGCGCTTCCGTTCGTGCTGGAGGCCTACTTGACGGTCTCTTCGGGCTTGGGGGTGACGGCGTGCGTGGTGTCGGCGGGCTTGTTGACCTCGTCGGTGACGCCCTTCATGCCATCTTTGAAGCCGCGGAGGCCTTCGCCGAGGCCTTTGCCGAGCTCCGGCAGCTTTTTGCCGCCGAACAGAACCAGAACGACTACGGCAATGACAATGAGATGTGTTGGTGTAAATAGTTCGCCCATATGTTTCTCCCTGCAGCCTGGCACATGCCTCGACTGCCACCCACTATTGTCGCACAGGTGCAGTCTACTGAGAGATACGTGGCGGCGGCCGAGGCAGATGTTGGCTGAACGTTATATCTTGGTAACTGGAACATGTGCAGGAGCAGATGCTGGAAGAGATTCGGAGACGGATGTTGCGATTGAAGACGAGTGGTGCTTGGAGAGTGACTGGGGCGCGAGTGACGGGAAGACGCGCAATGTTTGGAGTGTTGGCAACGGGTTTGTTGATGACGGGCGCGACGATGAGCCGGGCACAGGCTACCTCGTCCTCTTCAGCGGCTACGCAAGCGACGCAAACGACGACGGTACCGATCTCGAATTCGAAGATCGCGTTGGCGGCGCCGGTGACCTACGACAACAAGTATGAGTTTTATGTCGGACTCAACTTCATGAACTTCCAGGCGGGCCAGTCGCTGCCGAAGCGAATGAATATGGGTGGCGCGGAGTTTCTGGCGACGTACTGGCTTCCCGGCGACCATTGGTTCACGAACCATGTGGGCGTAGGCGTGCAGTATCGGGGCGAGGCGGGAACGACGCCGGTGTTTGGGCAGGCGCAGGGACTTCCCTACAACCTGAGCCGTCCACTGGTTTACATGAACATGATAATGGCGGGAGCACAGTACCGTGGACCGAAGAACCAATATGTCGCGATCAACTACCACGCGTATGGCGGCGCATCGCATGGGACCTTTGATGATGACCTGAGGCCAGGACAGCCAGGGCAGCCTACCTTCTCGCAGATTACGGGGCTTTATACGAACCGGACCAAGCCGATTGCGGCGCTCGGCGGCAGCATCGATATCAACCGATCGAAGAACTGGGCGATTCGGCTTTCGCCGGATTTGATTCTGGAACACTTCGGGACTGAGACGCGGGAGTTCTTTGCGATCTCGGGTGGTGTGGTTTATCGGTTGGGGAAGCAGAAGAACTAACGGTTTATCGTTGCGTTTGAAGAGAGAAACGGGCCGCCTGATTGGCGGCCCGCTCTTGTTTTGTGGGTCGATGTTGTGGTGTTCCCTGCTCTACCAGGTGTTGCCTTGCTGGAGAAATTCGGGAGAGACGGGGTTTTCGTAGACGGAGTAGTCGCGGGTGACGATGGTGAGTCCGCTTTGTGAGACGAAGTAGTTTTTCTTGTCTTCGTTGGGGTCGTAGCCGATGACGGTGCCGTCGGGGATATGAACGTCACGATCGATGATGGCGTGACGGATGCGGCAGTGGCGACCGATGTTGACGTGGGCGAAGATAATGCTGGAGTCGACATCGGCGTACGAGTTGACGCGAACGTCCTGGGAGACGACGGAGTTGCGAACAACGGACCCGGAGACGATGGTGCCGTTGGAGACGATGGAGTTGATGGCCATGCCGGTGCGTCCGGGTTCGCCGAAGACAAACTTGGCAGGCGGGTACTGATAGGGACGCGAGCGCATGGGCCAGGACTTGTCGTAGAGGTTGAAGGTGGGGGTGACGCCGGCGACGTCCATGTTGGCCTCGTAGTAAGCCTCGAGGGTACCGACATCGCGCCAGTAGAGGGCCTTCTGCTTGTTCTCGTCGACGAAGTTGTAGGCGTGCATTTTGACGCGGCCGAGGATGTTGGGCAGGATGTCGTGGCCGAAGTCGTGCTTGGAGTTGGGATCTTCGGCGTCCTTGATGAGCTCGGGGAGCAGGATGTCGGTGTTGAAGATGTAGATGCCCATGGAGACGTCGACCATGTCGGGGTTGAAGGGGGAGCGGATCTTGGTCTCTTTGGGCTTTTCCTCGAAGCCGAGGACATCACCGTTTTTGCCGACCTCGACGACGCCAAAGGCGGGAACCTCGTGGGGGGCGATGGGGAGGGTGGCGAGGGTGACGTCGGCGCCTGAGTCGACGTGCTGCTGCATCATGAGGGCGTAGTTCATCTTGTAGATGTGGTCGCCGGAGAGGATGAGGACGTGTTTGGGCTCTTCGGAGCCGATGGAATAGATGTTCTGGTAGACGGCGTCGGCTGTGCCCTGATACCAGCTCTTGGAGACGCGCTGCATGGGAGGCAGGATCTCGATGAACTCGCCCAGCTCGTTGGCGACGACGGTGCCCCAGCCTTCGCGGATGTGACGGTTGAGCGAGAGGGCCTTGTACTGGGTGAGGATGTAGACGTGGCGGAGGTCGGAGTTGATGCAGTTGGAGAGGGTGATGTCGATGATTCGGTACTGGCCGGCGAAGGGGACCGCCGGCTTTGCGCGATCGCGGGTGAGGGGAAAGAGCCGTTCGCCAGCGCCACCAGCGAGCAAAACACCTAGGGTATCTTTCATAGTCTTTCGAACTCCGACTTCTGCGTTGAGCGGCTTATCTTCATAGCACGTCAGTCAGATGCACAAAGCGACTCGCGTGTTACAGGGAAACGCGAGTCTACCACGGTGAGATTGACTTTGGAATGTACAGGGCAGAGCGGAGGGGACGAGGCCCGGTTTATGTGGCCTGGGCCTCGTCAAGTGAGGCTGGCTAGACTTCGGGGTTCAGACTACGTTGCTTAGACCTCGGTGCTGCCGGTTGACTCGGGACTGTCGGTTGATTCGTCTTCAGCGAGGCTGATGCGCAAGGACTTCAGAAAGTCTAGGTCGTTTGAGGTGAATGGCCCCTCGGTGCCTTCGTCGGCAGCGTCGGTGACCTCATCGGCTTCTGCCTCAACCTCGTTGAGACCGATAGTGGCCTCAAGCATGAGGAGGACATCAAAACCCTGTTCGCGGATGTTTTTGACGACGCCTGCTATATCCTCTGACTCCGAAACGGACTCGTGGATAGCTTCGCCAAGTTTCTGTATCAGGTTTTTGACCTTCTGATTCAATGCCACCTCCGGGCTTCCCTATGGTTCGAACTACTCCACGCATCGGGTATTCCCAGCGAAGGTGACCGGCGGGAACGGCATTGCGGGTATGTCGGCGTCACTGGTTAAAGAATACGCCCATAGAAGCGGGGGCTGCAACGGGATTTCTTCGGTGAAAAAGAGGATGGAGTCTAAGTGGTTTCCACTACAGTGGGATGGTCATCCCAAAAATTGTCTGGTCGGTGAGCGAGAAGCTCTACAGGCAGAATGTGGCGGCATCCTAAGACCAAGAATCCGGTCGCGGCGGCGCAGAGATCGACAACCGTCCAAAGTGTGCTCTTCATCGGTTTGCTCCCTCCCTTTTTGGTGTCTGATTCCGTGACGCGGAAAAACGATGCGTCTTAGGATGAAAATGAGGAAGTAAAAGTTGGTCGCTGCTGCTGGCTTCCGTGGATGCAGAGGGAACGGCTACACTCTGGGTATGGATTCGGTTCGGTTTGGACGTGCGCTGGGGTTTGGAGCTCGTGCGGCAGCCAAGACGTTGGTGACAGCGGTGGATGCAGCGACGGCACCGAATCCCTCGGGCGCGCGGAAGACTGCGGATGGACGGGCCACGACGAGTGTTGCGGCGGAGTCGACGGCGGCTCGGATGGGACAGAAGGCTGCGCAGACGACGCAGCAAGTGGTGCTGACCGGGCAGGGGCTGAAGCGCGGCGGCAAGCGGTTTGGTGAGGCGGTGTGGGGGCCGTTTGTGAAACTTTCGGGACAGCTGTGGCTGGAGCTGACGGGGGTCTTCTTTGGGATCTTTGCGGTTTCGGCTGCCAGTAGCGCGTGGAAGATGCGCGGGGGGCTGCATGAGACTGCGGGAAACCATGAGGCGCACATGCATCTGCTGCTGGCCGTGGCGATGTCGGTGGTGTTTGGATATTTTTGCGTCAGCAGCTTTGTGAAGGCGAATCGTAGGGGTAAGCGGAGCTAGTTGCCGACGAGCCGGTGAGGTGGGCTGACGGTTACACTTGTTCGGCATGTCTGAAAACACTAAAAACAAATCGGGGAAACCTGAAACCAGTTCCGGAATTCCAGTGGAACTGGTGTATCGGGCCGAGGATCTTGCGGGTTTCGACGCGGGCGCGACGGTGGGCGAGCCGGGAGAGTATCCGTTTACGCGGGGGATTCAGCCGACAATGTATCGCGGACGGCTGTGGACGATGCGCCAGTACGCGGGCATGGGCGACGCCGAGGAGTCGAATAAACGGTATAAGTTTTTGCTGGCTCATGGGACCAAAGGGCTGAGCGTGGCGTTCGATCTGCCGACGCAGATTGGGTATGACTCGGATTCGCCACTGGCGCTGGGTGAGGTGGGGAAGGTTGGGGTTGCGATTGACTCGATCGAGGATATGCAGCGGCTGCTCGATGGGATTGAGCTCGATACGATCTCGACCTCGATGACGATCAATGCTACTGCTTCGATTTTGCTGGCGCTGTATGTTGCGGTGGCTAAACGGACCGGGGCCAATGTTGCGGGGCTGAACGGGACGATTCAAAACGACATTTTGAAGGAGTACATTGCGCGCGGGACTTATATCTATCCGGTGACGCATGCGATGCGGTTGGTGACGGATATCTTTGCGTGGGCCGCGAAGGAGGTACCGGAGTGGAATACGATCTCGATCTCGGGATACCACATGCGCGAGGCTGGATGTACGGCGGTGCAGGAGGTGGCGTTTACGCTGGCGGATGGGATGACGTATGTGCAGGCGGCGATTGATGCAGGGCTTGATGTGGATGCGTTTGCGCCGCGGCTGAGTTTTTTCTTCAATTCGCATAACAATTTGCTGGAAGAGGTGGCGAAGTTTCGGGCGGCGCGGAGGATGTGGGCGCGGATTATGCGGGAGCATTTTGGCGCGAAGAAGGAGCGTAGTTGGATGCTACGGTTTCATACGCAGACAGCGGGTTCGACGTTGACGGCGCAGCAGCCGGAGAACAACGTGGTGAGGACGACGCTGCAAGCACTGGCGGCGGTGCTGGGTGGGACGCAGAGTCTGCACACGAATGGGTTTGATGAGGCGTTGTCGCTGCCTACGGAGAATGCGGCACGGATTGCTTTGCGGACACAGCAAATTTTGGCGCATGAGAGTGGGGTGGCGCAGACGGTAGATCCGCTGGCTGGGTCGTTTTATGTGGAGTCGCTGACCAATGAGATCGAGCGGCGAGCGGAGGAGTATCTGGCTGCGATTGGCCGGTTCGATCTGGGTGGGAAGTATGGGATGTTGCATGCCATTGAGCGGGGATATGTGCAGCGCGAGATACAGAATGCGGCGTACGGGTATCAGCGGTCGGTAGATGCGAAGGAGGCCGTTGTCGTTGGGGTGAACGAGTTTGCCAGCGAGCAGGAGGTTGCGGTGCCAATTCAGCGGATCGATGAGGCGCTGGAGGGTCGGCAGGTGGAGCGGGTGCGGGCGTTGCGTTTGCGGAGAGACAAAAGTGCGCATGCGGAGGCGTTGCGGAGGGTGGAAGATGCAGCTCGAAGCGGGGAAAACCTGATGCCGAAGATCCTTCATGCAGTCGAGAGCTACGCGACGGTCGGGGAGATCGCAGATGCGATGCGGAAGGTGTTTGGAGAATACCGGGAGACGGTCACGGTCTAGATCGCAGAGCTTTTCTTGCGGCGAAACATTTGAGATTTGTTGTGCGTCTGATTGATTGCGCGGACAGGTTTGCTGTTTTGCGGTGATACGTCTTGCAGGGAGAGGGCACGATGATCAGGATTCGGTCGATTGCAAGCTTTGGCGTTGTTGCGGTTTTGTCTGGAGTTTTGGCTGCGGATTTCGCGTTTGGACAGGAGCCTGTTGTTCCAACAATGGCCCCGGTGCCACAGGCGCTGGTGAGTGCGAAGAAGATCTTTCTTTCAAATGCGGGTGCGGACAGCGGGCTGTTCCCTCACCCGTTCAGCGGCGATCCGGACAGGGCGTTCAACCAGTTTTATGCTGACGTACTGAGCTGGGGACGGTACCAGCTCGTCGCGTCTCCGGCGGAGGCGGATCTTGTCTTTGAGTTGCAGCTTTCGGCTCCGAGCGGGCCTTCCAACGCAGATAAATCGAAGGGCGCATCCGATCCACTGCCGATGTTTCGGCTAGCGATCTATGACAGGCCGACGCACTATGTTCTGTGGGCGCTGACGGAGTCGATTGCCCCAGCGGAGAAGCAGAAGACGCATGACCACAACTTCGACGAGGCGTTAGCGACCCTTGTGCTGGATGCGGGACGACTGACGAAATCACTGCCTAGCGGGATGCACTGAGAGGTAGTTCAAGTCATCCGGCAAAGTTTCACTGGATCGTATCGACTTGACTGCTGCGGCGAAGACTGGATCGTGGGAGCAGTAGACTTGTCGAATGATTCGTGGCGTGAAGGTCTACCTTAGCCGCAGCCTGTTGTTCCCGTTGATTGCAGTGAATGGGGCAGCGGTCGTCGGTCCTGCCGCTGCGGAGCGGATTCCGGAGGTACACGGCACTTCGTTCGCGAACCAGGCGGTGAATCTGCCTGAGGATTTGCAGGATAAAGCCGCAGGGATTCTTGTTCTGGGGTTCAGTCGCGGTTCTCGTGATGCAGTGACGGGTTGGGCGCAAAAGATCGCTGGGGACTATCGCACTTCGAATGTGGTGGCTTACTACGAACTTCCGGTGGTGGCTTCGGTACCCGGTTTCTTGCGTGGGATTTTGTTGCGGTCGATTCGATCATCGGCACCCGAGAGAGCGCATAAGCGAATCGTGCCGATTACGGACCATGAAGAGGGTTGGCGCGCGTTAGTTCACTACGGGGTGGCGGATGATGCCTATTTATTGGTTGTCGATAGACGGGGAGGTGTGGTGTGGCAGACGCAGGGTCAACCGACCGATGCCGCGTATGCCGCATTGAAGCAACGGGTTGAAGCGTTGAAGACGAAGAGTGGAAATTAGGTCGGCTCCGCAAGTAAGTGCGCGAGTGGTTGGATGGGGCCGCTGGATGCTATCGTTTTAGGGCAGGACTCAGACAATAGAAGGAAGTAACGCTATGACAGAGACAATGGCCCCACTTCGCAAGACAGCACTGAACGCGGTACACCGGGCGGCTAAGTCCAAGATGGTTGATTTCGGCGGATGGGATATGCCGGTGGATTGCTGCGGGCTGATCGCGGAGCACATGGCGGTCCGGACCGCGGTGGGCGTGTTCGATGTATCGCATATGGGCGATATTCAGCTGCGTGGGCCCGGGTCGCTGGCGGCGGTGCAGCACCTTTGTATGAATGATGCTTCGAAGCTGGCTGTGGGACAGGCGCACTACTCGGCGATGCTGTATCCGAATGGGACGTTTGTCGATGATGTGGTGGTGCATAAGCTTTCGGATAACGACTACCTGATCGTGATCAACGCGGGAACGCGGGAGAAGGATGTTCAGTGGGTGCGGAGGACGATTGGGCATATGCCAGGCGTGCATGTGAACGACTTCAGCGACTACTACACGCAGCTTGCGATCCAGGGGCCGCGAGCGGCGGAGACGTTGCAGAAGCTGACGCCGACGGATCTGAGCACGATTAAGAACTACTGGTTTACGTGGGGGCAGGTGTGCGGACTGTACAACGTGATGATCGCTCGCACGGGGTATACCGGTGAGGATGGGTTTGAGATTTATATTCCATCGGATGAGCCGACGAGCGCACGAGTGTGGGGTGAGGTGCTGGAGGCGGGCGCGGAGTTTGGGATTCTGGCGTGTGGGCTGGGGGCGCGGAACACGCTGCGGCTTGAGGCTGGAATGGCGCTGTATGGGCATGAGATCTCGGACACGATCAATGTGTTCGAGGCGGGGCTTGGGCGGTATGCGAAGCTCGACAAGCCGGAGTTTGTTGGGCGCGCGGCGCTGCTGGAGGTTCAGGCAGCGGGTGGGCCGGGGCGCAAGCTGGTAGGGCTGGAGATGATCGAGCGCGGGATTGGACGGGATGGTTATACCGTGTTTTCGATCGACGGAAAACGGCTTGGGGAGATTACAAGCGGATCGCCTTCGCCATTTTTAAAGAAGAACGTCGCGATGGCTTATGTGCCGGGGGAGTATACGGCTCTTGATACTGAGGTCGCGGTGGAGATTCGTGGCCAGATGGTGAAGGCGAAGGTGGTTCCACTTCCCTTCTATAAGAGGGCGAAGAAATCCGCTTAGCCGCAGCATCTACAATTGAGTTACCAACCTAATTTTTGGATTTCGGAGAACGACGAATGGCTTATCCTGCGGACTATCGCTATACGAAGGAACACGAGTGGATCAAGGTCGATGGCAACATTGGCACGATCGGGATCACAGATTACGCGCAGAACTCGCTGGGCGATATTGTGTTTGTCGACTTGCCGAAGGTGGGCGATACGGTTGAAGCGGCGAAGAGCTTCGGTTCGGTGGAGTCGGTGAAGGCGGTGTCTGATCTTTTTGCTCCGGTGTCGGGCAAGGTGACGGCGATCAATGAAGAGTTGAAGGACGCTCCGGAGAAGATCAATGCGGACGCGAATACGACGTGGCTGCTGAAGGTTGAGCTTGCGGATGCGAAGCAGGTGGATGGTCTTTTGACCGCAGCCGATTACGAGAAATTTACCAGCGAAGAGACCGGACACTAAAAGATGCGCTATTTGCCGAAGTCCCCCGTGGATCGCGAGGAGATGCTTGCTGAGATTGGCGTGGCATCGATCGACGATCTGTTTTCTACGATTCCAGCGGAGTTTCAACTGAAGCGCGATCTTGCGGTTCCCCGGCAGCATGGGGAGTCGGAGATTCTTGATCGCTTTCGCGAGTTTGCGGAGAATAACGCGGTTGGTTATTCGAGCTTTCTGGGCGCGGGTGTCTATCGGCACTATCGGCCGGTGATTATTGATTCGCTGGTGCAGCGTGGTGAGTTTTTGACCAGCTATACGCCGTATCAGCCGGAGATATCGCAGGGAACGCTGCAGGCGATGTTCGAGTTTCAGACGATGATCTGCGAGCTGACGGGGATGGAGATTGCGAACGCGTCGATGTATGACGGTTCGACCGGCGCGGCTGAGGCGATCATGATGGCTGTGCGCGTGACGGGCCGCGATGGTGCGGTGATTGCGCGGACGGTGCATCCGGAGTATCGCGAGGTGATTGCGACGTATGCGCAGCACCAGGAAATTCCGACGGTTGAGGTTGGGTACTCGGCGAATGGGCGTGTGGATGTGGCGGCGCTCGATGCGGCGATTACGAAGGATACGGCTTGTGTGTTGATTCAGTCGCCGAACTTCTTTGGGACGGTCGAGGATGTTGCCGCGATTGCGGAGATTGCTCATGCGAAGGGTGCGCTGCTGATTGTTTCGATCGCGGAGGCAGTTTCGCTGGGGATCGTACGGCCGCCGGCTGAGGCGGATATTGTTTCGCTTGAGGCGCAGTCGTATGGCGTAGCGGTTGGATACGGTGGGCCTTACTGCGGCGTGATTGCTTGCAAGGAGAAGTTCTTGCGGCAGATGCCGGGCCGGCTGATCGGCGAGACCAAGGATAAGGACGGCAAGCGTGGGTTTGTGCTGACGCTGTCTACTCGCGAGCAGCATATTCGGCGCGAGAAGGCGACTTCGAACATCTGCACGAATCAGGCGCTGGTTGCGATGATGACAACGATCTTCCTGAGTGTCTATGGCAAGCAGGGGATGAAGGAGCTGGCGGAGCAGAATCTTGCGAAGGCGGCTTATTTGAAGAGTGTGCTTGGCGCTTCTGCCGGCGCGAAGGTTTTGTTTGACGGGGCGCCGCGGTTTCATGAGTTTGTGCTGCAGCTGCCGAAGAGTGCCGAGGAGACGAACGCGGCTCTGCTTGGCGACAAGATTATCGGGGGATTGCCGCTGGCGAAGTGGTATCCAGAGCTCGGGCCGAACGCGAGTTTGTGGTGCGCGACGGAGTTGACGACACGGAAGCAGATGGATGCTGTCGCAGCGGCGCTTGCGGGTAAGAAGGCTTAGCGATGGATGTTTCGGCGATTGTTGGCGAAGAGCTGAAGGCTGTTGAGTTCGTTGAAGATTTTCTGCAGCTTCGATTCGACGCTCCTCTGCTGACGTTTTACGCCTGGCCGCATGTTTTGTTTCCGGAGTTTTCGGTGGCTTATGGAGAGCCGGAGTATCGGAATGCACTTTGCGCGCAGATCGACGACAAGGTTGTGCAGGCATCGCTGGAAGAGGGCGATGCGCTGACGATTGAGTTCGAGAATGGCACGGTGTTTGGACTTTCATTGCGGGAAGAAGATTTGGATGGACCGGAGTCGGGGAGTTACTCGGAGACCGGAAGCGCAGCGGATGCGCAGGAGTTTTAACTATGGCAGTTGAGAAGTTTGTAGGGACGCCGAAGAAGGCTACGACGCACACGAATCAGAACGAAGATTTGATGTTTGAGAAGTCTTCGCCGGGGAAGAAAGCGTATCGGCTGGCGCAGCTGGATGTGCCGGCGGTGGATTCGGTTGCGCTGCTGGGGGATTCCGTGCGGACGGATTTGGGCGTGATGCCTGAGCTGAGCGAGATTGAGATCATTCGGCACTTCACGCGGCTTTCGACGTGGAACTACGCGATTGATCTAGGGATGTATCCGCTGGGGAGTTGCACGATGAAGTACAACCCTCGCGTGAATGAGGCGGTGGCGCGACTGGAAGGCATCGCGGAGGCGCATCCTTATCAGCCGGAGTCGCTGTCGCAGGGTTGCCTTGGGATTATGCAGACGCTGTCCGACGCGCTGATTGAGATTACAGGCATGGATGCGATTACGCTGCAGCCGGCAGCTGGCGCGCATGGCGAGTTTACGGGGATCCTTTTGGTTCGGGCGTATCACGAGAGCAAAGGCAACCCGCGGAAGAAGATTTTGATTCCGGATTCGGCGCATGGGACGAACCCTGCGACGGCTGCTGTGTGCGGATACGAAGTTGCCAATCTGAAGTCGAATGCTCAGGGCATGGTGGATGTGGCTGAGTTAGAGCGGATGGTCGATGAAGATACCGCTGCGCTGATGCTGACGAATCCTTCGACGATTGGTGTGTTCGAGAGCGACATTCATAAGATTGCGGATATTCTGCATGCGAAGGGCGCGCTGCTGTACATGGATGGCGCGAATATGAATGCGCTGGTGGGCAAGACGCGGCCGGGTGATTTCGGCGTCGATGTGATGCATTTGAATCTGCATAAGACGTTTTCGACGCCCCATGGTGGCGGTGGTCCGGGTTCGGGACCGGTGGCTTGCAAGAAGATTCTGGAGCCGTTTCTGCCTACGCCGATTGTGGTGACGAAGGCTGATGGAAAGCTAGGGCTCGAGTACAACCGACCGCAGACGGTTGGCCGCGTGCGGATGTTCTATGGCAACTTTGGAATGTTTGTGCGGGCCCTGGCTTATATTCTCGCAAATGGGCCGGATGGATTGCGGCAGACGACCGAGGATGCCGTGCTGAATGCGAATTACATTCGCGCGAAGCTTGAGGGCACGTTTGATCTACCGTACAAAACCCAGTCGCTGCATGAGGTTGTGTTTTCGGACAAGCTGCAGGCTAAGAACGGCGTGAAGACGGGCGATATGGGCAAGCGATTGATCGACTATGGCTTCCATGCGTATACCGTCTCGTTCCCGCTGGTGGTGCAGGGCGCGATGATGATTGAGCCGACCGAGAGCGAGAGCCGTGAGGAGCTTGACCTGCTGATCGATGCGCTGAAGCAGATTGCCCGGGAGGCAGAGGAGAATCCTGAGCTGGTGCAGACGTCGCCGCATACGACACGAGTGCAGCGGCTGGATGAGACTACTGCGGCGAGGAAGCCGATTCTTCGCTGGAAGGCTCCTGCGGCACCGGAGCCGGTGCTGGTCGATACGGCCGCGAAGGAGTGGTAGCGTGTCCGTCTTTTACGATCGGCAGGCGGAGCTTGAGAAGTATGAGTTCATGATGGGGGAGGCGCGCGGGCGGCTGGCGGTGACGCTGGATGTGCTGACGGATGCGCTGATCCTGGTGGGGCAGCATGGGGTTTATTGCACGAGCACACGGAATCCCACGGTGCCGGCGCTCGATCTGCAGGCTGTGCTGATGAACCTCAACGGGGCGAAGGAGCTGATCTCGTCGGTGATGGAGCGACTGAGGCTGGAGCGAGAGGCGGCAGAGAGCCCTGCCGTGGAAGCCGAGTAGGAGGCGCCTTCGCTGAATGGTTGCGAAGACGCCGTGATTCGGTGGCGCTACTGCGCCTGGACGTTGACGTACTCGTCGGTGGTGGCCCATTTGATGTGGAGTTGAGTGTTGGCGCCTTGAGTGTTCTCGAAGGAGATGGACATGTTCTCCTGAGAGGCCGGGAGTGTTTTGCTGGTCATGGGCGTGCGGCCCAGATCCTGTGCCTCAGAGTATTCCGTTCCCCACTGAGTGGTCTGCTTGTTGACGATGAGAAGCCACTGGCTGGCGCTGGGCAAGGTGTAGATGGTGTAGGTGCCAGCGGGAACGCTGAGGGTGCCGATCTTCAAGTTTGTTGGAGTGATGAAGGTGGTGGCGGGGTTGGCTCCGGTTCGCCAGACCTGGCCATAGGGGACGATGGTGGTGCCGATAGCGCGGCCCTTGAGACGAGGCGAGTTGTAGTGGATGACGACCTGCTTGCCGTTGAGGCTGACTTCGGCGGTTGCCGGGGGGCTGGCGATGGGCTTGGCAGAGGATTGGGCGCCGTCCATTTTGACGCCTCCGCTCTGAGCGTTCGTCTGGAGAGGGTTTGCGGCGGCTAGTAGGGTACAACAAGCGGCGAGGGCGAAGGAGCGGAACTGCATGGGGAATCTCTCTTTCCTGGGTTCGTGGGCGTTGATGGGAGTATGTTTGCGGGCTGAGGATGATGCTCAACCGGGAGGCCGCAGGCTGTCAACCGGGGGCGGTGCGTGCTAGGCTAGAGGTATGCGCCCGTAGCTCAGCTGGATAGAGCGGCAGCCTCCGAAGCTGTAGGTCAGAAGTTCGAATCTTCTCGGGCGCACCATCCTCCCACATCCAAAGAAGCGGCGTGTAGTTTCCGAAAAGACGACTTTAGAGGCACAACGGGATAGCTTCCGGTTTGCCGTCATCCGTCCGGGATCGGAAATGATAACCACTGCGGGGCCGTCCTAATGACAAGTGTTCGCTGAGATGGGGCCCGCCAGGCTATTGAACGGTTAAAGTGAGCGGCTGAGTAACTGTTGTTGTACCTGTCGAGACGGACAGTTGAACCGTGTAGGTACCCGGGGCAACGTTGGTTTGTGGGGGCGTCGGGGGATTTCCAGAATTCCCGCCACTTCCGCCGCTATTGCTAGTCCCTCCACTGCTGCACCCAATGGAGGAGAAAATCGACGCGAATACCAGAAGTACGAGGATCGCCGGAATAGCTGCACGCCTACGTCTTGCGCCAAAGGGTAGGAAGAAGATTGCGGCTGTTACAAGCGAGCCGAGGCTCATGGCATGTAAAAGAGCGCCCGTTTGGCTGGCTGCCGTGTTGATGGTTACGGTGAAGGGCGCAGTCGTGCCTCCCGTTACCACGAGCGTGGATGGCGTGAAGGTGCAGGAGGCGTTCGTGGGTAGATTGCTACAGTTCAGCGCAAGGGTACCGGAGTATCCGTTCGCTGGAAGGGCCGCGAGCGAGTATGTTGCCGGCTTGCCAGCCGAGACGGTGGTCCCAGTACTTCCGCCTGTCTGTGTGGCGATCGTAAAGGGGGTCTGGGTTCCGGTTCCAGAGATGGTGAGAGGTTGAGGAGACAAGGTGACACCGTTTGCATCAAGGACGACCAGCGAAGCCATCACTGCTCCTGCCGAGGCAGGCGTGAAGGTGACGTTGATCGAACAAGAGGTACCTGTAGAGAGCGTGAGATTGCAGGTTGTTGAGGTCTCTGAAAAGGCCGTATTTGCGCCGGTGATCTCGATGATGAAGTTTGTTAAATTCGCGGTTCCGGTGTTCGTCAGCGTTACGGTCTGCACAGCGGACGTACTGCCGACTTCCTGTGATGCGAAGGTGAGCGAAGTGGGAGAAAACGTAGCCACTGGCGCGGCTGTGCTCTTGCCGCCAAGAGATAGGACTATCTGTGGGATGGGAGCGTTCGATTCAATGGTCAGAGTAGAGTTGCTGCTCGTACCCGGAGAGGTAGGTGAGTAACGCACGACTACGGTGCAGCTCTGAGCCGCAGCAATGGTTTGTGGACAGTTGTTTTCAGACGCAGGGACAGTGAAGACTGCCGCGGCCGCGGAGATGCTGTTGATCGTGAGTGGCAGCGTGCCACAGTTAGTAATGGTTAGCAGTTGGTCGGAGAATCCTCCGGCATTGACATCGGAGTAATAGATCGCGTTGTTGGGAGAGATACAAAGAGCGGGAGCGGGAACAGTGGGGTCGATGACTGCTAGATAAGCAAAAGTCTCGCCGCTGAATCCTGGACCCGGCGCAGGAACAGAGGGCGCATACACGCCCGTTGTGGTGTACATGCCGTACTCGGAAGCACCCGCAATGTGCGCGCGGTGGTTACTGTCAATAGCGACGTTGCTTGCATATCCAACGGCGTTGCCGCCGAGGAACGTTGAGAACTTCAGGGTCTTGCCGGACGGATCGAACTGGGTCGCCACGGAAGCGACGGGGAGGGAGATTTGGGACTGCGGAAACCAGGACTGAAGAGGCAAGACCATGGGAAACTGTGCGTCTTGCGTCTCACCAGCTAACCACATATCTCCATCGGAATCGAGGGCCAGGCCGTTGAGTCGATATGTGGAATCACCAATCAGGGTGGAGTAGACCAAGCTCGTTCCATTAGGGTCGAGCTGCGTGAGAAAGCCGCCACTTGAACCTCCGGACGCGCCCGGACTCGGCTGGAAGGCACCAGAAGTCGTTGGATAACTGGAACCGGGACTAGTTCCCGCGATGAAAACGCTACCATCGGGGAGTGCTGCGATGCCGTTCACGACGTAGGCGTAATCGAGGAAGGTGGAGTAAAGCAGGCTGGACGCGTCGGGAGCGACTTTGGTGACAAAGGGTGCCGCATATGGCATGGAGCCGGCGATTTGCGTACGGTACGCGTTGCCGGAGACGGGCCAGAGAATGCCAGCTTGTCCCGAGACAAAGGCGTCTCCGGTCGCATCGACGGCGATTGCAGATGAGCCGATAGGGCCGTCGCCGCCATTTTGCGGATCAGCGGCGCCGAGTACTGCGCTGTATGCGAGGACCCCAGAGGGGCTGAACTTCGCGAGAAAGATGTTGAACTGATTGGCGTGGTCGCCCCCGCCTCCTTGGTTTAGTGCGCCAGGAGTCGTGAAGAATCCATTGCCTGTGGTTCCAGTGACGTAGGCATTGCCTGAGGAATCCAGCGCAACCGCTTTGGCATAGGTCATCGAGCTTGGGTTGAAAGATGGACTGGTGCTTAACAGAGTTGAATAGTTAAGCGAGGAGCCATTGGGAGAAAGCGAAACGAGAAATCCAGCGTACGCGTTATTGAGCGGGGCGATCTGTTGACCGTTTTTTACAGGAAAATCTGTCGCGCCCGTCCAGCCTGAGACAATCGCGTTGCCATTCGCATCGACAGCTAAGCCAGTCGGTTGGGCGGAACTATTTCCACCCAACACCGTGGAGTATAGGAGTGTGGTTCCGTCGGGGCTTAGTTTGGTCACGAAGGTGACCACATTACTAACGGTGCAGGTTGAGCATCCTGCAAAGGCGCCAGAGGTGACCGGAATACCCAGCGATCCATATCCGGATACATAGTTGTTGCCGGCAGCGTCTGTGGCGATGAGATTTGCATTCTCCGCCGCGGGTGAGAGATAGGTCGAAAATGAGAGTACGGGATCGATGATGAGGGGACGGCTTGAATCATACGCCGCGACCGAGAAGCCGATGTCACCGCCAGGGAGCAGGCGAAACGCACCGCTCCTCTGTATTTTTTTACCAGCGTCTGCCTGATAGATAAATGGCTTCTGCATCTTGAGAGAGCCGTGCGCGAGGGGGATGCACAGACTTCCGCCGCCGTCGAGGGAAGCTGATGTGTTGCCTGACAAGTGCATGCGGATCTGGCGGTAGTCCGCGCCGGGAGAGACGATAAAGTCATGTTCGAGCTGCCGACCATTGCCGTAGAAAACGGCGTCGATGCCAGCGTAAAGACTCGCGTAAGTAACGCGACCATAGTTGGGAACATGGATACGCCATCGATTTGGATCCGTGCCTACTAGATAGTTGGTTTCACTCTTCTGAAGATCAGTTCCCTGAGGAGCGGACGGTTGTGCGCCCGCGAATTTGATCTCGAATTGGTCGGAATGGGCTTCGTGCAAGCTGACAGTGATGGCGGCCCGACGAAGTTGGATAGTGATGCCGGTCGCTCTTCCCATGAGGGCGGTGTCATCGACTTCTCCGCTTGGACTGGGTTCGAAGAGGATTGGACGGCTGCTCTGAATATTGCGGGTTGGCACGTACTGTTGGGCTAAGGAAATAGAACTGCAAAGCAAAAGCCAAAAGGCTGCAAGTACTCGCATTGAGATAGACAAATCCTTGTTGATATGGAGGTGAAGGCGAATTGAGCCTACCACATCTACTAACTCGCGAAAGATGGCAGAGGTCGATTGTCGTTTACAACTTCCAGGTGAGTTGCCGGCAATACGGAAGTAACATTGCCCTCTTGCATGTGCACAAAATATAGGTTGTCGAAAACAACCGAATTGAATTTGCCGATAAGCCGACTTTGCAGGCACTGTCCGATAAGCCGGTTTCACGGCCAAGTGAAAGAACGATTAGAAAGCAGAAGCCGATATATCAGGACTAATTACCACCAAATAACTAAGGGAAATAGCTTCCCAACTTCCAGCTGGGCGCCAGGGTCAGTTCAGCCCGACGCGGCGCACCAAATCTTGAAAGCGCGGGTCGCCGCGCAGAGGATCAAACCACGGGGAGACCTTGATGTATATCAGAATATTGGATTGTTCCTCGTAGGCCCGCTCAAACCACACAAATGCCTCATCGTTGTCGCCGAGCCCCAAATAAGCATTCACAAAGGCACCGGCAGGAACGTAGCCTCTCTGCTGGCGCTTTTTCAATTCTCCGAGGAGTCGAAGTGCATCTGCTCGTCGCCCGGTGTGGGCATACGCCCAGACCAGCGTACTAATAACCCCTGGGCTGCGATCGGTTACAGAAGCCGCCTTCTCCAGCACGGGAATTGCGCCTTCGGCTTGCTGATTGCAAATGAGCGCCCAACCCAGAGGCCAGAGGGGTAAACGGTCGTCCGGTCTTACCGCCAGGACATTTCGGAACTCGCGTATGGCCTCGTCATAGCGATGTGCGTTCAACAAAGTCCACGCGATGGTGTGGCCAGAAGTTCCGAGAGGGTCAAGATCGCGGGCACGGCGGGCCCACGCCAGCGCCTCCTCCATACGTCCATGGCACAACAGCCAGTCAGAGAATCTGTCGTGCGCAGCAGCGTCGTTCGGATTCAAATAGAGGGCGCGCTTGTATTCAGCCTCGGCTTCGGCCCACTTCCACTGTCTCATGTACATGTTTGCCAGCAGGACATGCGCGTCGGCGAGATCAGGATCTAGCTCCAGCGCCTTTCGAGCCGCGTTGATCACCTTTGGACGCGTTTCACTCGGGGGAGCGCCGACAAAAACTGTGCCAAGGTTCCCGTACGCGTCTGCCAGGCCGAGGTAAGCTTGCGCAAATGTCGGGTCTTTCCTGATCGCCTCGTCGAACCAGGCGATACGCTTTTCGACCTCGGCTCTGCTGTTGCCTTTGGCAAACATACCTTGGAGATAGCTCTCGTAAGCTTCCGGCGACACAGGAGGTGCGGCAACAAGTCTGGCGCGCTCTTCGCCTGTGACCGTAACCTCCACTTTTTGTGCGATGGATTGTGCGACCTCGCTCTCCAGCGTGAGGGCGTCGCCGAGTTCGCGGTCGTAGGACTCGGACCAGAAGTGCTCGTCAGTTGATGCACGGATCAACTGCGCGTGGACGCGAATGCGGTTGCCCTCCCGCATCACGGACCCCTCGACGAGCGCGTCTACTCCGAGCTTCCTGGCAATCTCCGTCGCCGAGAGCCTGGTGTCCTTGAATTGCATCGCCGACGTGCGGGAGATGACGCGAAGCCCACGGATGATGGATAGGCGTCCGATCACTTCCTCGGTCATGCCGTCGGCAAAATATTCCTGTGCCGGATCACCGGAAAGGTTTTTCAGCGGCAGTACCGCGAGGGAAGTGATTTTGGGAGCTTTCGCGTGAGCCGATCTGTTCCGGGCGAGGATGTACGCTGTGACAGCGATCAGTACGAGCAAAGGCACTGCTCCAAGCAAAAGCCCCCTGCGGGCAAGCCAATTCCTCTGCCCCTGGCCATTTTCCGCAGCAGGCAATTTCGCGGCGGTTCGATCCTGCTGCTCTCCCACCGAGCGCAGTCCACCGGTCTGCAACCAGCCGTTGGGCTTCGACACGAGATTCTGCTCGCTTGTGGGGACGGTTGATGCTTCAGGGCTGGGTGTCTCCGCCCGGTTTTCTTCCTCAGGAGGAGCGACCGGCACAATGAAGCGATACCCCTGTCCGGTGATTGTTTGTATGAATCGCGGGCACTCGGCGTCATCCTTCAGCGCCTGCCGAAGCTTCCGGATCGCGCCCCTGATGCTGTTGTCGGTATCGAGGGAAACGCCTTTGCCCCACACTCTTGACACGATTTCGTCCCGGGTGACGATCTCGTCCCGGTGTTCAAGCAACAGGAGAAGGATCTCGAACGGGATACGCTCAAGCTTCAGCACATGTCTGCCACGGCGCAGCCTCCGAGGACGCAGGTCAATCTCGTAGCCCTCGCCGACCCGGATCGGTTGCTCCACTCCAGCTGGCTCGGAAGCCATGGCACACCCCATGGAAGCTGAGTGATTTTACACCACATCGGTAGAGGCTGATGCAAGTGCAACCCACACTTGCCTTTAGAGCGACACAAAGCATAACGCCGCGACACACTCTCCGATATGGACAACAGGCCTCCGTTGCGGCAAATATGCCGATCATCACTGACCGAAAGCCAATGAAGAATCGGAGAAGCACAATGAAAAAGATAGATGGCGACACAAAGAACCGGGTTCTCGGGTTATGCATGTTGATCGCAACTCTATTCGTGTCTGCCGTCGCGAAAGCCGATGCCGTATTGGACTGGAACGTGATCGCAGTGAACACAGCGGTCACGAACGGCCAGAACCCATTCGCCCAAGCACGATACGCGGCAATCGTACAACTCGCTGTATTCGAATCCGTGAACGCCATCACGGGCGATTATCATCCCTATCTTGGAACGATCGTAGCACCGCGAGATGCATCCCCCGAGGCTGCAGCCATCCAGGCTGCCTATCGCGTGCTTAGGACCTATTTCACAGCTAGCGCCTCGACCCTCGACACCGAACGCGCCAACTCTCTCGCGTCTATACCGGACGGTCAAGCCAAGACCGATGGCATTGCCACGGGTGAAGCCGCAGCTTTGGCCATGATCGCTCTGCGCGCAAACGATGGATCGTCGCCTCCGCAATTCAAGATACCCGGGCCGCCGGTTCCGGGGGAATGGCAAGCCACACCGAGTTGTCCAATTATGAATGGAGTCGCTGTCGGAATCGCGTTCCAATGGCAAAACATAACTCCGTTCGGTATCCCGAGTGTTAGTGAGTATCTCCTAGACCCACCACCAGTGCTCACGAGCCGCGAATATGCGAAAACCTACAACGAGGTGATGACGGTGGGAAGCATCAACAGCACAGAGCGACCACAAGATCGCGCGAATGTCGCGCTCTTCTATGCCGCCGCCTCGCCAACTCAGGTCTTCAATCAGGCTGTCCAGCAGGTCGCGCAGGAGCGGCGGCATTCTTTGACCGAAAATGCTCGTGCGCTGGCCCTAATAAACATGGCGATGAATGACAGCTTGGTCGCGGCATTTTTCAACAAGTATCACTACAATTTCTGGCGACCCGAAACAGCGATCCATGCTGGGGACACAGACGACAATCCGAAAACTGATCCTGATCCCAACTGGGCCCCATTTGTCACGACTCCATGTTTCCCGAGTTATCCCTCCAACCACGGGAGCGCAGCTAATAGCGCCGCCGAAATTCTGAGACGCATATACGGTGAAGGCGGCCATTTCATGACGTTGTCAAATCCCACCGTGCCCGACATCGTATTGCAATACACGACGTTCAAGCAGATTACCGACGACATCTCCGACGCACGTGTTTACGGTGGGATACATTTTCGAACCGATCAGGTCGCGGGCGAGCGCCTGGGAAACGCTATAGGAAGGGCTGTGTACAGAAACAACTTACGTCGGATGCGCGATGACGAATAAGCGCCAAGTTCGAGAGCGATTCGCCATTCGTGTCCCACGGCAAAGCACTGCATTCGGCGGTTAATCGAAGGAGTGGCTGCAATTCCGCGCCATACCGTTTGAAGACGCCGAACTTTTGGCGAAGATTGTTTCAGTTGCCTATCGACAGGAGGTTAGTGAAAACCATGCCATCTTTCTTCTTCAGTGTTGTATCCGCCACAATCATAAATACTCGCTCGAAGCACAAAGATACCGACTATCTTGTATTCACAGTGCAAGTTGGAGTTTCGGCTCCGCAAACGCAGGTCAAGTACTTGGGTGACCTCAATAGCGGCAACTATCCGATCAACCTGGCATTTTTGGGTATCGATTTGGAACCTGGGAATCAGTTCGTTTTCAACTACATGATTGTGAACGCAGGCTCAGCCAAGCAAGGCGTCGCAGAGGAGGCGCTTCAAAAGGCGAGCGTTGCGTGGGCAAACGGGCAGGGGCCGACTTCTAATAATTTAACGGGAGCGCTGGAAGACGGGCAAACCTGGTTCAACGACGAATTGAAAGGTGTTCTGAATCCCAGCAGCTGTGATGGTATGGTTGCGGCGGAGCAGGACCACTTTACCTATGAGGATCTGACTTCGATGCTTTCCAATAACATCTTTAACCACCAAACACATCACCCAGGTGTCCGCTCTCCATCTGGCTGCGGACCTAATTCCCAATATTCTGTCACTTGGGAGATCGATCTAAATCAGCCTTTATTTTAGGCCAAGGATGATTCCGCCGGCGTAGACGCTTCAGTCGTCTAGTGGCCGCAATCATACGTAAATTGCCACCACAGTGGTAAGCGCTTCCGTTTTCTGGGCAGAGGAACTCTGGCTCATGCCGAGACGAAATAATGCGGTTGTGAATCCTAGATTGAATTGCCGCAGAAACGGGGTTTGCGGCAACTTCGGGCTTCATGAATGGAGTTGCACGCAATCGTATGAAACAGCACCCCGCGTCCTGATTCTGAGATCGTCGCCTAAGGCGTCGGCCATCGACCGAGCTACACCTCTTACACCGAGGCCGCCGAAGTGCAGGCCCAGTGCACGATGCCTTGCTTCGAATCCACGCCGATGTGAGCTGTGGCGCGGGATACAGTAGATTCCTTCGTTTATAGGAGACGGAACAGCGGACGCTGTGCCTTGGGTTAGCGCTTCGAGTTACCGTGAGTCAGTTTGGCGAATGCAAGATAGGGGGATCTTAGTGAACCTCCGCATGATTACAGACCCACGCGTCGCAGTTGCCATCATTTCTATCGACGCGATAATTTTGAACGAAGGTTCTCCGAAGGACATCGGGGATACCCATAGGTCAAATGGCTGTTGAGAGTGTGGCACTAACGATCGACTGCCGTGCGAGAGCTACGCTGGGTGACATCAGAGAGATTTTTTATCTTTGCGTTTTGACAGCCGCGCGGAATGCCAGTATAGGCAGACAGGGTGCAATCGACTGCGATGTAAGATGGTCTGATCGCTAATGGGTGCTCTGTAGGTCAGTGGTGCGAGAGTTCATTCGCGCTTTGGGGTATTCTAGAAAACGATAATGCCATAAAAGCCTTCATTTGCCCCCAATCGCATCCGTGAGCGCGATGAGAGACAATTCCGTGACTTCCTCTCGCGGCAACGGCCTTCTACTGGAGTCTGATTTCTATGGCGTGAGAATGAGGGTATTAGGCAAGAAAACAGTAAGGAACTCTTGTTGATCAAAAGGGACTGCAAATCGTTATGGGTGAGTGGAATAATCTTTCGTTTATAAGAATTCGTCAGATCGTGCTTGGTCCGATTTTGTGTTGTCTCTTTCTTGTTCTTGCGATTCTTGCTGCACATCCTGTAGCCGAGATGGGCGTAGACGATGACTGGTCCTATATTTGGAGCGCGCGGGCTCTCGTCACTACTGGGCACATCGTTTACAACGGGTGGGCGACTGCCATATTGGGTTGGCAACTGTATTGGGGCTCATTTTTCATTAGACAGTTTGGGTTTTCTTTCCTGATTGCCCGGCTCTCTGTTTTGATTATTGGTCTTGCGACGATCGTCCTTATTCAGCGGCTATTTTGTCGTCTCGGAATAAGCGCCTGGAATGCCACGATTGGCACTCTCGCGATTGCACTCTCACCAGTTTTCTTGCCTGCTTCCTTCACCTTTATGTCGGACGTTCCAGCACTTCTCTGTATTGTGCTTTGCTTTTACAGCTGCACGCGTGCAATTCAGACGAACTCGGCGGGGAAAACGATTGGATGGTTGGTATTCGCAACTCTAACAAATGTCGCGGGTGGGACTGTCCGACAGGTGGCTTGGCTGGGGGCGCTAGTGGTTGTTCCTTGCACCGCATGGCACCTTCGGAGGAGAAATGGTGTTACGGTAGTTGCCTTCGGCCTGTGGGTACTTAGTATCGGCGCTATCGCCTGGGCTATGCATTGGTTCAGTCAGCAACCTTACTCACTTACCGACGCTCTAATACACCTGCCGCACGGCCGCATTAAGGGGATACTGCAGAACATAATTTTTCGCAACATCCTTGCAATCTCGTTTTATCTTCTTCCAATTATTGCCGCATTCATAGCCAAGCTGCCGCTTCATGACCGGCAAACGCACCGTCAAGCTACGATTCTGGCGAGTGTATTTGTATTGATTGGAGTTTTGGGGCTGATATCGAATGACCAATTCACTCTTGCGGGTGAGTTCCCGGGCGGCACAGTGAACAGGGGGCTTTTGAGCGGATCCGGGATTCTTGGGAGACAACCAGATATAGTTCCGTATGAATTCCGCCTGGTAGTGACCCTTTTACTCATTTTCAGCATCTTCGGATTCGTCCTGTTTCTTCTCAACGTTTCCAAGCTACAACGTCGAGACTGGAAAGGAAGAACGGATTTTACCTGGAATAGTATTGGCGTAATGTTTGTTCCCTACTCTGTCGCTTACATATTCTTAATAGTGACTAGAACAAGCGTATTCGATAGATATCTTATCCCCCTCATTCTCTTGGCCATGGTTGGTCTATTACGACTATATGAGCAGAAGGTCGGAGGCCGTTTGCCCGCACTGACCGTGGTATTGATTCTAGTGTTAGGTGCCTACGGTGTCGGCCAACTACACGACTTATATGCCAGAGATCGCGCGATACTAGCGATTACAAACGAAGTGCTATCTACGGGCGTGACTAGAAGCGAGATCCGTGCTGGTTTTGAATATGACGCCTGGACGCAGCTTCAGAATTCTGGCTATATCAACGAACCTCGCCTAGTCGTTCCCAAGGGCACCTATAAGGTTTACCCAATGCAGCGGGGTCTTTCGATCGCATGTCAATCCTGGTTTTCAGACCAGATGCCGTCACTCAGTCTTCGATATGCCTTGTCGTACGATGAATCAACTTGCTATACGCCTTCTTCTTTCACCCCTGTCTCATTTAACGCATGGTTATTTCAGCATCATCGAACTCTCTACGTTCAGAAAATTCCATGAAGGCAAGCAAAATCGATTTTCTCGACCTTATTGCGACGGGAGATAGCGATTCATCCATGAGATCGCGGTTTCGTCGGAGAGAAGAATGTGTTCGCCCAGGCGGCGATAGCTTTCGAACTGCGACTCGGTAAAAAATTGATTCAGCGTCGTGTCGTGTGGGAACTTCTTGTGCTCGCGACGGTAGTTAAGGATGTCTGGTGGTTCGTCTCCGGTGAGCGAGGCCTTGATGTAGAGGATGTGGCCGAACTGACTGGGATGGGAGTCCTCGGGATAGCGAATTGTGCCGTAGACACAATGGGTGGAGTTGGAAGGATATTCGCCGAAGGAAGACAGGCCTTCGACCGTGGGTGGGGGTTGCTGATGCGAAACGGTTGCAGTGAAGCCGGGAGAATCAGTGGATGAGACGTGGGCTTTGAGGACGTAGGGGGCCTCCGACGGCTGCTGCTGCGACAAAGCTTCGGCGGAGGGTTTTGCTGGATCGGTGGATGAGGTTGCCGTCGCCGGACTGGCCGAGGAGGTGTCATGCTCCGTCTTCGTTGAAGGTGACCCAGCGGATGAGGGGGCATGCCCTGGAACGGACTGGTCTCCGGGTGATTCTGGTGGAACCGGAGCGGTTTGATCAAGAGTGACTTCGATGCCGAAGTCGAGGCGGGCCTTGCGGATGGCCATGCCAATGCCTTGGAACGCAAGGTTGGGATCTGCCTCGCTGTCGCAAACGACGATGGTGCGGCAGCGGCGGCGGAGGAGTTCGTAGAGGCCCATGTTGTCGAAGTGACCGCCGTCGGTGAGGTAGATGTAAGAGGTGGTGTCGTCCGATTGACCGAAGAGCTCATTGACTAGGCGGAGAAGGCCGAAGCGAGGGGACGAGGGCAGCGTGCCTGGTTTGAGCGTGAAGAATCGGCTAAGTGCATCTGGCTTGCCGGATGGAGGGATGGGATATGGAGTGACCCGGCCAATGCGACGGCGGCGCGGATTGCGGAGCCACCATCCGAGACGCACGTTGAAGACGGTGAGAAGAAATGCGATGGCGGGGTTGGAGTGGTAGCCCATGCTGGGGCTGGCGGCAGCGCCGGAGATGGCGCACGCGGTGGCAAGCGTGATGGATCCGGCCTCCGCGTATACGAAGCTAGGAGTGTCAACGAACCCGTTGAACTGGTTCCAGTGGTTGCGGGCGGCGGTCCAGCCGACGTTATAGCCGGAGAAGATTGGCGTGAAGACAAAGCTCGCGGCTTTGCGCTCCTGGTAGGCGAGATCCTCGCCGGTGGTGAGATTGATGGCGGTGCAGATGACGGGAAACGGGCCTTTGTAGGTGCCGACTACTGGATTGCCCTCCTTATCGAGTACGGCGTTTCCCTGCTCGTCGAGTACGCGGTACCCGACGGGGAGAAGCTGATGGACACGCAGACTGCGGTCGTTTCGGGTGAAGCCGGTGAAGAGATTGGGAATGCGATGGAGATCGACAGCGCCCCCATAACAGCGGGCCAGCCGGTCGCGATAGAAGGCGTGCATGGAGAAGTCGTTGATATCGACACGTCGCCCGAAGAAGAGGGCTATCGCCAGGCTGAGGAAGAAGAGAAGCAGGAAGCGATGCTCACGCTGGAGAGGAGTGCCGTGCGGGACAACCACGCTCCAAGAGACGAAGGTGGCGAGAATGAGGAGCAGTCCGAGGACAAAGACCGGAGGCGCAACTTTGGCGAGCAGTTCTAGGAGCAGTCCCGAAGATGGGGAGTCTGGGGTTTCGCCGGTCTCGGTGCGTGTGCTTCGCGCGGCGAGCACGCCCGCAATGGTGGTGCCAAGCCATCCAATCCAGATGGTGTAACTGGCTACGGTGTAGTTGGAAAGGGTGCGCACAAGATAAGCACCCAGGAGTGCAATGCCAGTAAGGGCAAACCAGCTTCCACCTAAGAGGAAGGAGAGGGCTCGAAGACGGGCCATCCACTCGCGTTGTCCGGAGTCGGCTTTGTCACCGACGATACCGAGGCCGGCTTCCATCAGAACAAACGGAACGGCCAACAGGAGCGGTGGGAGCAGGGCTACGGCAAGCGCTGGGATGAGGTAGAGCGGAACCCCAAAGCAGGCGACAAAGAAGAGAAGGCGCACGCCATCCAGAAGCAGGTATGCAAACGCGATGCCGAGGATCCCGACTGCGGATGCGATCTGGACGTCAATCTTGCCAGCACTGAAGACGGACGAGAGAAGCAGCCCGCAGAGACAGGTGAATAAGAGTATCGGGATGGTGGAGGCACGGGTATTCATTAGGTCGTGCCATAAACCGAGGGGTCGTGCGGACCAGTGTTCGCGCAGGCGAGAGGCTGGCACCGGCTGGCGAGAATCAACGAGGACCTCGAGTGATTCAGCGTTGGGAGTCTGTTGCTGAAAAGAACCCTTGTAGTGAAGGTGGGTTGGTTGATCGACCTCGTGGAAGACTGCTTTTGCTGAGGGATCAGCAATGCTTCCCCCGGGGATGATCGTTTGGTAGATGGAGGGGGCGACTAGAACTGCAGCGCCGAGCAAGCTGCCGCAGGCGAGCTTGATAAAGATGGGTTGGGGGCCAGGGGGGTCGAGGTGTGCGAGCCAACGGCTAAGGTAGCTCACAACGACGAGAAAGATAATCGCGAGGATCCAACGGAGCAGAGTGAACAGAGCAGGGTGCGCCGCTGAGGCGGCGAAGGGAATGGTGCCGATGTGAGGAAGCAGTAAAACCAAGAAGAGGGTGGAGAGAAGAACGACGAGGTTGAGTGCAGTGTTTCGTGTCCACGTTGCGGCTATGGTCCAGGTATCGAGGGAGACGACACCTGTCCGAGGGGCGAGGTAGTTGGAATGTCGTCTCAACCACCGCAGAGGTTCTGGTTGCACGGTTGCGCGGTATCCAAGTGGGCTGACTTCGGGTTGATTTGGAATTGGATCGAGTAGCCCTTCGACGGTCGAGGTGCTGCCGGCCTTGTAGATCCAGTTGGCAAGGAACTGATGGATGTAGCCACCGCCGGAGACGCTGGAAAGATAGTCGAGCTTGCTGATTCGTCCGTGGCGCGCGAGAGCCTGGAGAATGCCGAGATTAAAAGTCGCAGAGCGGATGCCGCCGCCTGAAAGACATAGCCCTGTTGCTGCGCGGCAGCGAGCCACATCGTACGGGTCAGGCTTGCCGTCCGGAGTCGGGGGGCAGTCGCTATCGTGTTTTGGAGGCGGCGTCGGCCAATAGCTGAAGGCCTGAAGTTCGCGCTCAAGGAGCCATTTGCTTGGCGTGTACTGGGTTACTACAGCAAGTCGCGACTGGATATCCGGCCGAAGTTCGAGGGCCGCGGCAAGGCTTTGGATGGAGCCGAGGCAGGAGTCGCAACTTGGGCCGAAGAGCTGACGGAGTTCGTCGCAGATCGAAGGCCGCAGGTTGAGTGGGTCTTCAGACTCTTGAGAATCTTCGCGACGCGGCGAGCGTGGAGCGTCGGAGGCGGCGGTAGATGCGGGCCTGCTGAGGAGCAAGGGGAAGGTGACCTCGGCAAGACGTAAACAGTAGGACTGGTTCGAATCGAACATTCTAGGACTCCGCTTCGACAAGTTATCCGGGGGTACGCGGGAGTCTAACAGGTTGTGGCGTTGGGACCTAGAGTTCAACTCGTGCGGGCGACGCTGATTCAGTGATTTGTTCGTCGGGAGGGGTGTCGCAATAGAGGCGGCGATAGAGAATCAAGATGGTTGCCGAGACCGGAATCGACAGCAGAACTCCGGGAACGCCTGCAATGGCTTCGCCGGCAGGGCGCTGACGATAACGATGAATGGCGGTAGTTCAAACTGGCCTGAGCTGAACAAGTATGGCTGAAGGACATAGTCCACCAGAAGGCGAACCAGGACGAAGATGAAGATGAGCTATCCGAAGGCGTGAAAGTCTGTGACCGCTGCGATGATCAGAACGATCAGGAACGCCAGCGGCGGGCCCACGAGAGGAATGAACTCGAAGGGAAACATCATCAGTGCAAGGAGCACGCTGTAAGGGACACGCAAGAGACTGAAGGCAATGACGTAGATCGCGTCGGTGATGATCGCGCAGAGGACTACGGACCGGGCCCAGTGTTTCAGGAAATCATGTTCATCGCGAAGGATCTCCTGGAACTTCGGACGAGAGGCCGGCGGCAGGGCGCAGACGATTCCTTCAAGCAAATCTGGACCGTTGCGCAGAAGCAGATAACTCAGCAGCAGGACGATCAGCAGAAGCACAATACTACCGGCTGCGGAGAGGAGTTTCATGCTGAGGTCGGTGAGGGTCTCGAGCATGTCCTTGCCATGCACTTCTATCCAGGACTTGAGGTGGTCGCGGATGGGCGCGTCCCATCGCTCAGGAACTTGGGAAGATGGATGTGATCGATGGCGTTGGGTTGCGTCAGATCGGGTATTTGCTTTGTGAGTTCAACTGCTTGCTGGAAGGCATAGTAGCCGATCAGTCCGCCGACACAAAGAATCAGGGCAAAGATCAAAAGATAGACGCCGGCGAGAGCCCATCCGCGATGGCGTCCATGCGTGAGCCTGCTGTAGATGAAATCCACGACCGGCAAAAGCATGTATGCGATGATGATCGACAATACGACGAGGAAGATGGTGTCACGCAAGCGGTACAGCAGATAGCAGAAGACCAGAGTCCAGACTATGCGAAGCACACGCGAATCGAGCCCGAACATGGAGTCTCCTTCCGAGCGTGAGAACGGACCGCATCTGCGTCATCCATTGCTCACAGGACTAACGAGGCTTCACCATCTAGGTCATTGAGAACTGAATGAATTCTCCGCACAAGAGTAGCACTACCGGCAAAGAATTTATCTCTAGGATCGCCCAAAAGATGAAGCGGTTCCGATTGGTCCTCGGAACCGCTTTCTTGTTGGCGTTTGTTTGTTGCGTTTTGATTGGCTAGAAGAAGAACTTCGCGCCGAACTGCATCTGACGTGCGCCGTAGAGGCTGTTGTTGGTGCCTGACGTCACACCGAAGGCTGAGAGGCCGGTTCCGGTGAAGGGCGAGATGCAGCCCTGCAGCACGGATCCTGCCGGAACGGTGCCGGCGGTCGCCGATCCCGTTGCGGTGCTGCAGGCGGAGGTCGCAGCGGTTGAAGCCGCTGCGTACTGCGAGTAGGTTCCCTGCACTCCAGTGACGATGGTGTGATTGAGGAGGTTGAAGGCGTCTGCGGAGAGTTGCAGATACATGGCCTCGTGGATGGGGATGTTGCGGGCAACGCGGAAGTCGAAGTCGTTGAAGCCCGGTCCATAGATACTGTTGCGGCCGATCTGCGGGGGACGGCCAGTGGTAGGAGCGCCGGAGCTGGAGCTCATAGCACCGCCGTAGATGTTGCCGTCGGCTCCGTAGCTGGTTCCAGTGCCGGAGAAGACGGTGCCGTTCATGCCCATGAAGATGGGCTGACCGCCGGAGGCGATGAAGCCGCCGGAGAACGTGAAGTCGTCGACTGCATATTTGACGATCTTGTTATCCGGGAAGAGCTTGGGCTGGTAGACGAAGCTCAAGGTGAAGCGATTACGGATATCGGTGTCCGAAGGACCGTTGTCGCGACGGATGTTGTTGGGATCGAGTGGGGTGTCGCCACCGAAGAAAGTGCCGTTGGCTCCGCCGACCTGACCGTCGTCGGTTGCCCGCGCCCAGGTATAGTTTGCCAGCACCTCAAGACCGTTTGCAAAAGGACGGCGAACGGTTGCGGCGAGAGAGTTGTACCAGGTGTTGGCGGAGCTGAACCCGGTGTTGATTGAGGTGATGTTAGGATTGCGGCGGTCCGCCTGGCGATAGACAGGAACGGTGAGGACTTCCTGAATCCCGCCGGTGGCGTTGAGCACGTCATAGGTGCGAACACCGGAGGGCGTCTGGCCGATGAGGTTAGCGTCGAGGAAGACAGGCAGACGCATCGCGCGGGTACCGACATAGCCGACCGAGAGGGTCATCTTGCCGGGCATGGCCTGCTCAATCGCCAGCTGGAACTCGTGCGACAGCGGCGGAACGAAGTTGGGATCGAGGCCGTGGAAGCTCTGGCTACCCAGGATTGCCGGTCCGTTGACAGCCGGTGCGGTTCCTCCGGTGGGAATGGCCGCCGAAGAGAGCGCAGGGCCAGTGACCGGGAAGGGCACAAAGGGATACTGCAAGCTGTTGGTCGCGCTGGGCACCTTCGCGCATCGTGCACCCGACACGTTGCCGACGAGGCTTTCGCAGCCGGAGTAGTTGTAGTTGACCTGGACGACACCGTTCTCAACGCGCATGGCGTAGTAGGTGCTGCCCTGGTTGAGGGCGGAGAAGAGACCATAGCCGCCGCGGACAACGGTGCCGATGTGTGGCGCCCAGCTGAAGCCTAAGCGTGGCTGAACGCGGTCGGCCACGTTCTTGATGGTTCCGCTGTACTGAGTGGAGATAGGAGGAAAGTTGTTGTTGACCAGGCCAGGTGCCGGGGTGAGTTGAATGTCGTAGCGCACGCCGAGTGTGAGGGTGAGGTTCTGGCGAATCTTCCAGGAGTCTTCGGCGAAGGCGTCGTACATCTTCATCCAGAAGTCGTCTTTACCCTGGGTACCGGCTGCGGTGTTGACCTTGTCGATCGTCTGGACGAAGGTGTTGTAGTGATAGCCGGCGAAGGGGTCGGTGTCACCGGGCTGTCCTGCGAATGCGTCGGCGATCCAGTCTTGAAAGGCTGCGGTGTTGGTGGTGTCGGAGTAGTTGTAGACGCCGCCGCCCTGAAAGAGATTGATCATGACTTCGTGGACGAGGTTGACGTCGCCGCCGAACTTGAGGGTGTGATGTCCCTTGGTCGTCGAGAAGACGTCGGTGAACTGAATGCGGTGCTCGTCAGGCTCTGCGACGCGTGGCAGGGCGTTCGGCATGCCGTAGGTGACTACACCCGTGGCGACGCTAGGGCCGGCTGCGTTCGCACCTGCGGTCTCGAGGTCGCGGCCATACTGAAAGTGGACCTGGTTGACGGAGGCCTTGCCTATCTGAGTGGTGAGACCTGCGACCAGGAAGCGCTCATGGTAGCTGGTGGGACCGTTGGTGGTGGGAGAGCTGTTGCTGAACGTGTTGGCTGGGCTGTAGCCATAGGTGCTGTCATAGTCGGCGAAGTTGTAGTCGACGAAGACATCGTTGCGCTGGTTGATGTGATAGTCGAGGCGTGGGAAGAAGAGGTTCTGCTTCTGGAAACGGGCCGGTGGAGCGTCGCCGGGATTGATGTTGGCCACGTTGAGAAGGAACTGGATACCGTTGAGACACTGGGCCGTGGTGATACCTGTTGTTCCTTTATAGCCTGGGGTGCCGACGACGGGGCATTGGTTCGGAGTGACAGTAGTAGAAGCGGTGTATGCGCCAGCGCCCGTTGTGGAGATGGTGTTGGAGTCGGAGTAGAGGACGCGACCGACTTTGCGGAAGCCATCGTAGGTGAAGAAGAAGAAGAGACGGTCCTTGATAATGGGTCCGCCAACGGAACCGCCAAACTGATGCTGCTGATGGACGGGCTGCGTGAGGAGGAAGGGGTTTCCGTTGTTGTGAAGAGCCTGGAACTTGTTATAGGGATCGAGTGCGTTCAGATCCGGATAGCGGAGGTAGTAGAAGGCGTCGCCGTGGAAGTGGTTGGTTCCGCTCTTGGTGATGGCGTTGACCTGACCGCCGGCGGCCTGACCGAACTCGACCGAGTAGTTCGAGGTTTCGGCCTGGAACTCCTTGATGGAGTCGATGGAGTAGACGTAGGGCGCACCCGATGCGCGGCCGCGAGCCTCGGAGAAGAGCATCTGGTTATTGTTGGAGCCGTCGACGTAGTTCTGGTTGTAGAGGCCGCTGATCCCGTGGAAGCTGACCAGACCGCTGCCGCCATCCTGCGTGACGTTGGGGGTATTGAGGACGAAGGCGCTCCAGTTACGGGTGGCAACGGGAAGATTCGAGATGAGGTGTTCGCCGATGGTCTGGGCGACTTCTGTCTTGTCGGTGTCGACGAGAGGCGACTCGCTGGTTACCTCAACCTGAGTGGAGACTGAGGCCGCGGGGAGTGCGGCGTCGATGGTGAGGATCTGACCGACGGTGAGTGTCAGGTCTTTGCGGTCGATCTTGCCGAAGCCGCCGCCGCCGAGGATGACCTCGTAGTGGCCGGGGAGAAGAAAGTTTGCGGTGTAGGAGCCGTCGCCGTTGGTGGTAAGCGAGCGCGAAATGCCTGTGTCGTTATTGGTGACGATTACGGAGACTCCCGCCACGGTGGCGCCAGAGGTATCCGTCACGGTGCCGACGATGTTGCCGTTACCGGAGGTCTGGGCGGCTGCGGGATAGCTGAGAGAGACAAGGAGAACGGCTGCTGCAAACGCAAGCAGGCCTTTACAGGCTTGAGGAAGTTTCATATTCGTACTGGCTCCTAAAAACACCGATGTAAAAGACGGCGTGTAAATGGTTAGCGGCTAGTTGACTCCGGGTTTCGTATCTCCCAGGGACTTTCGCGTGCAACCTCAAATGACTTTGTCGTAGTACTTAAAACACTCAGGCTTTGGGCGGGGACTGTCAAGGGCAGTTGTAAACGCCGCATGAATCTAACGTTACAAAACGCCTTATTCATGAGTTGTTTACGATCAGGCCGACTTATTTTCGACAGGGTTTGCGTGAGATGAAAAATGCTTTAATGAAGTTTGCTGGGGATGACAGCGTACTGAATGAGCAACTCGAAGGGAACGATCTTGAGGGTGTTCTCGTGGGTGGCTTCGAGAATAATGGGGCATGCGGCGCCAGCCTGCTGAACTTGAAGCCAGCGGGCGGCGCAGACACACCAGCGATCTCCAGGTTTGAGACCAGCGAAGCCGAACTGCGGCATGGGGGTGCTGAGATCGTTGCCGAGGGCTTTCGAGGCTTCGAGGAATGGCTCGTCTACGACGCAGCAGATGGTGTGGACTCCGTGATCGTCGGGGCCGGTCTCGCAGCAGCCGGTGCGGTAGAAACCGGTCATAGGCTCGCAGCCGCAGATATCCAAGGGTTGGCCGAGGACGTTTTTGCCGCGGTTTTTGATGGGCTCTACGGTGGGCATGAAACTCCTGTTCGCCTTCCAGTATCCCACTTTCCGGGTCAGCCGTCGGGAGAGGAACGGGATTCCAAGTTATTTGATGATGTACTTCGTGGTGGCCACTTTGCTCGGCGAGTAGATCGGCGATCGTTCTATTGCCTTAATCCAGGTTGTCGCGTTGACGGCGATCGGCCCGACGTATGGCGTGGAGAGGGTGGAAGGCTCAGATCCGTCAAGGGTGTAAAAGATGCTCGCCTTTGGGACGCCTTCGAGGATAGTGACGTGCATACCGGCGGAGTAGTGGCCGGAATGAGGGGAGATGTGAGGCTTATCGGCTCTTCCGTAGCCCTTTGGATAAGGAACGACTGCGTAAGTGGAAAGATGATGCATCGCCTGCTGGTTGGACTCAGGACCGACCTGTGTCGCTTGCTGACTCGCTTGTTCGTTATCCAGCCAGGGCTGCCGAGCACCTTCGTCGAGTGCTATGTCTGGAGGACTTTGAGCGAATGTCACAGAAGGAGATGAGAACAAAAGCAGGAGTAAGAAAAAGGCAAAAATATCTGCGGTTGAGGAGAAGGTGATCCATTGCCTGCGCGACATAATGCGTACCTCCGATCAGCACCGCCAATGATTTGACGGAGCCGATTCGGAAGGACAGCGCTTGCAAGAGGGATTATTTTGCGGCGATGGCTAGTTGCTGCTGATATTCCTCGTAGGGGCCCTTGTGGTCGGTAATGTGGAAGTCCGTGGGGCCGCCTTCGAAGTGCCAGATGCGCGTGCCAGCCTCTTCGATCAGATCCTGGTCATGAGTGACGAGGAAGACGGTGCCTTCATACTTCTGAATCGCCTGATTAAGCGCGTTGATGCTTTCGAGATCCAAGTGGTTGGTGGGTTCGTCGAGGACCAGGACGTTCGGCTTCTGCAGCATGATCTTGCAGAAGAGGAGACGGGCGGCTTCGCCTCCGGACAGAGCGTCAGTTTTTTTGAGACCCTCTTCCCCCTTGAAGAGCATCTGGCCAAGGATGCCGCGGATGTCTTCTTTGGTGGCCTGGGGATCGAATTGGTGGAGCCAGTCAGAGGCGGTCATGCCGAGTTGGATCGAGCCTTTGTGGTCTTGCGCGAAGTAGCCGATGGAAACTTCGTGCCCCCACTTGACGGTGCCGGAGTCGATGGAGACGTCGGTCTCTTCGATGCCGGGGCCATTGGCGAGAAGTGCTTTGAGGAGGGTGGTTTTGCCCTGCCCGTTGCGGCCCATGAGGATGACTTTATCTCCGCGAGTGACCGAAGCGGTGAAGTTGTTGATGACGTGCTCGGTCTTGCCATCCTTCTGCGGATAGGTTTTGTTGACCTTTTCAAATTCGAGGACGTTTTTGCCGGAGGGCCGCTCCATCTTGAAGCTGATGAAGGGGCGCGCGATGTTGGAGCGAGCCAGTTCGCTTGTGGCGAGCCGCTCGACTTCTTTCTTGCGGGAGTTCACCTGCGAGGAACGTGTGCCGGCAGAGAAGCGAGCGATGAAGTCGTTGAGTTGGGCGATCTTCTTCTCGCGCTGCTCATTCTGGCTCTCGATGCGGGTGCGAATGCTGGTCTTCTGGAAAACCATATCGTCATAACCACCGTTGTAGGTGATGATGGTTTCGTAGTCGATGTCAGCGATGTGAGTGCAGACGTTATTGAGGAAGTGCCGGTCGTGCGAGATGGTGATGACCGTGCCGTTGTAGCGAGTGAGGAAGTCCTGGAGCCAGTGAATGGACTCTAGGTCGAGGTAGTTGGTGGGCTCGTCGAGGAGCAGCGCCTGCGGATTGCCGAATAGGGCCTGTGCGAGAAGGATACGTACCTTCTGACCGCCCTGTAGCTCGGACATCTTGCGCTCGTGGAGCTCGTCGGGGATGTCGAGACCTTGCAGGAGGACGGCGGCGTTGGACTCTGCCTCGTAGCCGTCTTCGTCTCCGACGATGCCTTCGAGTTCACCGAGCCGGGAGCCGTCTTCGTCGGTCATCTCGGGCTTAGCGTAGATAATCTCTCGCTCTTCAAGCGCGGCCCACAGGCCCTTGTTGCCCATGATGACGGTATCGATGACGCGGTAGGCGTCGAAGGCGTACTGGTCCTGGGAGAGAACGCCGATTTTCTTGGGGCGGACGACGGTGCCTTTCTGGGGGTCGATTTCGCCCGTGAGGCACTTCATGAAGGTTGATTTGCCGGCGCCGTTTGGGCCGGTGAGGCCATAGCGGCGGCCTGTGGTGAAGGTGACTGAAACATCCTCGAAGAGGAGCTTCGAGCCATAGCGCATAGTGACATTGGAAACTGAGATCATGGTATTACTTCCATTTTAGCTGGGGAATGTGGCAATTTTCGCGTTACAGGCGTGAATATTCGCCATAACCGCAAATACCTGTTTTTTAGATGTAATTTAACGAGTTTCGATGCCGAAGGACTAGCGCTCCGGGGCAGGTGGTTGAGTTGCTATGGGCTTTGAGCTGTTCGAATCGTGAACCAAAGATTGCGCGTCGCTGGCGTTGATGAGGCAGTAGTGACCGAAGATCTGGCCGCTTGCACCGCACTGCTCGGCTTTGAGTACCAGCTTGGTCGCTCCCTTGCTGAGATCCCATGCGATGACTTCGCTGAGTTGGGAGTTACTGAACTTCTCGAGCATGGGCCATGCGTCGCGGTCCGTGAGGCCTCCGAGGTCGATGATATGTGCAGGCGACTCAAATGCGAGAATGCCGATGGGTTCGGCGGCGACCCGGTCGGTTGGGAGTAGATTTCTGGCCGCGAGTCGGTGAAGAGGCCCGAGTTTCTCCCCTGAGAATCGATACTGGATTGCGCCGCCGATCCAAAGGGCAACTATCGCGAGAACCAGTGCGCTTTGAACGGAACGACTCGCCCGCTGTGCCGAACGCACGATAAGCGGCACGACGAGCACCCAAAGGCAGGCGAGGTAGGGAGCGAAGTGGCGATTCTGGGCCAGGGGAAAGAGATAGGAAAATGTAACTATTTGAAGCACAAACCCAAGGATTGCAATTCGGAGCATCCATTGGAGAGTGTCGGGAGTGCTTTTCGCACGCGCAAAGAAAATTGCGACAGTAAGCGGGAGTGCGAGGAGCAGGATCTTCAGGGGGCCATCGAAGAGCATGTGCGACGCGGCTTTGATGGCGAATAAGGTTCGGGCTATCGCGTCCAGATGGTTGAATCGTTCGGCGACGATGTGGGTGTATGCGGTTGGCAGATAGTACAAGAGACGTGCGGTGCTCGACCAGGGCATGTAGGTACCGAACGTGCGTTTGGCGTAGAGCAGCCAACCGATCTCCACAGCGCCGCTGAAGAAGGCGATGAGGATGAGGTCGCGGACCTCGCGTCTCGATCGCGACGCGAAGAGAGTTACGATGATTGCGCAGGCGATGTAGATGCCGGATTCAAGCCTCGTGATTGCGAGGGTACTCGCGGAGACGATGCCGACGAGCAGCCATGGGAGGGTTCGGGCTTGCGCACGAAGTTTTGCCAGAGCCAGGAGCAGACCAAGGATGCTTAGGACAGCGAGGCCAGTCTCCATCCCAAAGAAAAACCACACGGTGAAGAACCACGGGCCGCTGAGAAGGATAGCGGAGACGATGATTTCAGTGTCGGAGAGCTGCAGATGCAACTCTTCCCAAAGCAGCCAAATCGCGAGAGCGGCTAAGGTGCAGAGAAGAAGGCCAAGTACATTTGCCATGCCGACACTGACCGCAAGACCAGTGAGTTTCGATGTGGAAGCCAATAGAAGAACGTACGCAGGACTGCTGAAGCCGTAGGAGACTTCGCCAGCATTGAATGCGAACAGACCGGACGACGCAAGGTGACGGGCGTATGTGAGAAAGATGTAGGCGTCGTCGATCTGCGGCCAGGACCAGATGAGCAGAAGCAAAAGGGAGAGCAGGACCTGCGCCAGGACGAAACGCAGAAGCCGGTTAGTCATGGCGATGATTCTCTCCTGTACCAGATTACAAAGACTGCAAACTTTGGCCCTACTCAGCTTCGGCAAAACTACTACAACGTCGGTCGCGATGTTCGTTAAAAGACGAACGCTCCGTTCTGCGGCTGGTTGGCTGACAGAGCGAAGCGTCTTTCGTGTCTGAGTGCCGGAGGTTACTGACCGCGGCGAGCTGGGCCGGAGCGGCTGCTGCCGGGGCGGCTGTTGCTATTGGGGCGACCACCGGGGCCACGGCCACCGGAGCTGCGCCCGCCGGAGAAACCACCGCCGCCGCTACGGCTACGGAAGCCGGTCTTTTTGGCGCCGTAGTTGGCGTTGGGCGTCGTCATTGGACTGACAGGATCGTTGCCCTTCCAGGAGCGAGTTTCAAGCTGCATGAGGTTCTGTCCCTGAGCTGTTGTGTCGAGGGGTGCGTTGCGGACTTCCTTCTCAAGGTTCTTATCGGCCTCGCGCCACTCAAACTTTATCTTCAGTTCGCGCTCAAGCTTGCGAGCATCGTGACGTTCCTGCGGCATGACAAACGTGGTGGCGACGCCCTTCTTGCCGGCGCGACCGGTGCGGCCGATGCGGTGGACGAAGTCGTCGGAGGCATTGGGCAGGTCGTAGTTGATGACGTGCGCGATGTCGTTGACGTCGATGCCGCGTGCGGCAACGTCAGTGGCGACGAGGACGCGGTGGCGACCGTTGGCAAAGCCCTTGAGAGCGGCGGTGCGCTGGGACTGGCTGCGATCGCCATGGATGACGTCAGCGTCGTGGCCGAGCTTCTCGAGCTTCTTGCTGATGCGGTCGGCGCCGTGCTTGGTGCGCGAGAAGACGAGAAAGGTTCCCTCTTCCTGACGGAGCATCTGGTCGAGCAAACCGAGCTTCTGATCCTGCATGACGGTGTAGACGCGAAGTTCGACGCGGTCGCTGGGTTTCGAGGTCTGGCCTATCTCGATGCGGACGGGCTCCTTGACGTAGTCGCGAACGATCTCGCGGATGTTGGCGTCGAGCGTCGCGGAGTAGCACATCGTCTGGCGAGTCTTCGGCAGCGCGCCGACGATGCGGCGGATGGCGGGAAGGAAGCCCATGTCGAGCATGCGATCGACTTCATCGAGGACGAGCATCTCGACGGCGTTGATGTTGATCTCGCGACGACGGAGGAAGTCTTCGAGGCGGCCGGGAGTCGCAACGACGAGACGGGGGCCGCGGTCGAGCTGATCGAGCTGATTATTTTCGGAGAGACCGCCGCAGACGAGAACGGCGTCGCTCTTCGAGCCGGGAACCAGCTTCCAGTAGGCCTCGAGGACCTGCATGGCGAGCTCACGGGTCGGCAGCAGGATGAGGGCGCGAATGGGACCGCGCTTGCCCTTGGTGCTGGGGATCGAGTTCGCGTCCATGCGCTGGATCATCGGGATAAGGAAGCTGAGGGTCTTGCCGGTGCCGGTAGAGGCGGTAGCGAGAATGTCTTTGCCTTCGAGCGCCGGCGGAATAGCCTTCGCCTGAACCGGGGTCGGCATCATAAAGCCGGCGCTGGTCAGGCGGTTCTTGAGGGAGTCGGAGATGTTGAAGTCGGTGAAGCGAACATCCTCAACGAGAGGAAGGCCTGCTGGATTCGCGGCGGCTGTGTTGGCTTGGGGAATGGGGTTCTGCTGGTTCTGCGAGATCTGATCGTTCTGTTCTAAAGTTGCTGAGGTCAAAATTTTTCCTGTCTGGTGGCCCGAATAGAGTGGGCGTTGTAGAGCGGCATAGGGGTGCAGAGATGCCAGCGTGGCATCATGGATTTCAGTTAGTCAGCATTGCTGTCGGGTATCGAAGCGCTGCTGCTGCACGGCGAGACTCGTCCTGTGACGGGTCTTCCAGCCAGAGCAACCAGCGCGACTTCCAACGTGCGGGAAGGTAGCGGTGGGAAGAGGCGAATCGCAGTCTCTGGCCAAACTCCGAAGTCCATGAAGAGTTTTTGCCTGCGATGCCCGCACTCCTTTAGACCGGAGTACAAAATAACTATACCACACTAGCAGTGCGATTGACGATTGAGGCTGTGCTCGGGGCAATGAATCAGTTTCGAACTGAGTGACAGAGGTCACCGAAAACACTACCTCGAGAACGTAACGCGACAGGGACGTCAGGTTAGCATTAGCTCCGTTGAATGCATCCAAAGGGGCAGACTTTGCAGCGACGCAGGTCGAAGCTGAGGAGGTGTGGCGTGGTTCACGAGTTTATCAACGGAAGCTACCGCGAGACGAACCTTACGAATGAGTCAGCAGAGTACCTCGCCCGACGCGAAGAGTTGCGCCTGGCGGAAATTGAGCTGATGGAGCATCAGGAGCGAGTGGCGGCACTGCGCCGCGCACTGCCGGCTGGCGCCGCGTTACGGGAATACGAGTTCCTAGAAGGGCCTGCCGATCTCGGAGGGGGCGACGATCCCGTGCGCACAGTCAAACTAAGCGAGCTCTTTACCGCTGCGGAGCGTCCGTTGGTGCTTTACCAGATGATGTACGGCAAGAAGCAGACGAAGCCGTGTCCGATGTGCACGATGTGGGTGGACGGATTCAATGCCGTAGCCCACCATCTTGCGCAGAAGATCGATTTTGCAGTCGTGATGGCTGCCGAGCCGAGGGCAGTGCGCGATCATGCACGCTCGCGCGGGTGGAACAGTTTGCGTTTACTCAGCGCGGGGTCGAACACCTTCAAATTCGATCTCGGCAGCGAAGATGCCGAGGGAGCCCAGGACTCTACCATCTCCGTTTTCGCGAAAGATAAGGAGGGCGTTGTCCGGCACTCCTATTCTGCTCATCCGAGGATGTCGCCGGAGATCAAGGAACGAGGGATCGACTTGCTAACGCCGATGTGGGACCTTATGGATCTGACCCCGCGGGGCCGTGGGGAGTGGTATCCGTCGCTCGTATACGGAACGAAAGCGCACACTTAGTTCCAGCAAAAAACGGGTTATTGGTAACTTGGTCGCCCCCGAACTTAAATTGACCCACTACCTAGAGCCGCGGCAAGCTCGATGAATCGCGTCCGCAAATGAACAGGCGGTTCCGCAGACGAACAGCTAAGACCTCGACGCAATTCGCCACTCTTTTATTTGTAAGGCGTTGGGCCCGCATGAGATTGGCATTCCAACTGCATTCTCTCTCTGCAACCAGAACCTCACCCGTCATCGGGTGAAAGGGCAGAGATGAACTCATTGATGCAGGACCTTCGCTTTTCGCTTCGCCAGATCCGCCGGTCGCCAGGGTTCATGATGACTGCTGTGCTGACACTCGCGCTGGGTGTGGGGGCGAATACGGCTATCTTCTCGTTGCTCGATCAGGCGCTGCTGCGTTCGCTGCCCGTGCGTGAGCCGGACCAGCTAGCGGTTTTAAGCGGCACGGGGAAGGCCTGGGCAGGTCATACAAGCGACCACGGCTCGGGGCCAGAGCAATCCTTTTCGTACCCGATGTACCGGGATCTTCGGGACAAGGGAACGGCCGTATTCGATGGGTTGATCGCGACCGCACCGGTTAATGTCGGGATCACGCGAAACAAGGTCTCGGAGCTATTGGATGGAGAAATCGTAAGCGGGAACTACTTCAGCGTTCTTGGAGTGAAGTCTGCGCAGGGTCGGTTGCTTACTGCGAGCGACGATACCGTGCCCGGGAGCAATCCTGTTGTGGTTCTAAGCTATCCCTACTGGCAGACACATATGGGATCGGACACACGTGTTGTGGGCGAGACGATTTCGATCAATGGGACGCCATTCGAGATTGCGGGGGTGGTCGCTCCGGGATTTCAGAGCGCCGTCTGGGGCCAGATGCCCAATGTGTTTGTGCCGGTGTCGATGTTGGAGCAAGTGATTCCGGGTCGAGGCAAGAGATTGCAGGACCATACCGACCGATGGATGAACATCATCGGACGGCTAAAGCCGGGAGAGACGCCGCAACACGCGCAGATGGCCATCGCGCCGTTGTGGCATGCATTGCGCGCGGAAGAGCTCAAGGCGATCGGAACGAAGCCGCAGCGCTTCGTTGATGAGTACCTGACTCGGAGCCAGCTACTCGTTGCGCCCGGTGCGCGGGGGCTGTCATACAGCCGTGAGTCGCTGCAAAAACCGCTATACGCGGTGATGGGGATGGCGTTTCTTGTGCTCCTGATTGCCGCAGTGAATGTGGCGAGTCTGCTGCTGGTGCGTTCGGCGGCACGAGTGCGGGAGTTCTCGCTGCGCTATGCGCTCGGAGCAAATGCGCGGCGTGTTGTCCAGCAACTCTTACTTGAAGGTCTGCTGATCGGTATTGCCGGGGGTGCGGCTGGGTTGTTGATCGCGCGTCCGTGTCTCCGTTTGCTGGTGCAGCGGCTAAGTACGGACGAGCTGAGCGCATTTTCTACAACGCTTGATGGACGATTGCTTGCCTTCAACTTTGCGGTCGCTGTTGCGGTGAGCGTTTTGTTCAGCCTCGCGCCTGGAATGCAGTTGTTGAGACCGGACATTGTGAACTCGCTGAAGCAACAAACGACGACCGCGACCGGAGGCACACTGAACTTTCGGCGTCTCATTGTTTCGTTGCAGGTCGGCCTTAGCGTTTTGCTACTGGTGGGATCGGGCCTGTTTGTGCGAACGATGCAAAACCTTCGACACGTCGATACCGGGATCAATACGTCGCATCTGATTACGTTTCACGTCGATCCTCAGCTCTCTGGTTACGCGAAGGAGAAGATTCCGGCGTTGCACCAACAGATTCTGGACACGATGGCGACGCTGCCTGGAGTGCAGGCTGTCGGCGCAACCACTGATCAGGAGCTTGGAGACATGGGACACACCGGAGACGCCACGGTGGAGGGCTATACGGCTCCTCCGGATGAGGACTTCCCGATCGAGATCCCCTACATCAGTGCGAACTTCTTCCACGCAATGCAAGAGCCGTTGCTGGCCGGACGCACCTTCACCGAAGACGACGATGCGACTCATCCGCTTGTAGGAATTGTGAACGAGAGCTTCGCGAAGCACTACTTCACTAGCCCTGCTGCAGCCGTGGGAAGACGAGTCGTGGGTGGAGACGGCAAGCCGGGTGAATATATGACCATCGTCGGCGTTACGCGAGACGCGAAACATGCGAATCTGCGCGACGCGGTAGTGCCGACACTGTTTTCGCCACTCAAACAGTGTAAGTTCGCGGGCCAGCTTTATCTCTATCTTCGAACAGCGACGCCGCCCGAGCAGAGCTTCGCGACGGTGCGGCAGGCGATGAAACAGATCGACCCAGGCCTCGCTGTGGATGAGCTGCGAACCATGGACGAACAGATCGACACGACGCTGTCGAACGAACGCATGATCGAACTGCTGGCCATATCGTTTGGCCTGCTGGCTACGATGCTCGCGGGAGTTGGTCTCTATGGTGTGCTTGCGTTCTCGACCGCGCAGCGCACACGGGAGATCGGCATTCGCATTGCGTTGGGATCTTCGCGACTGCGTGTATCGCGTCTGGTGTTGACCGATGTACTGCGCTTAGCGGGGATCGGCATTGTGTTGGCGATTCCCTGTTCGGTATTGTTGGCTCGGTTATTGCGGAGTCAGCTCTTTGGAGTTTCGTCTGCGGATCCGCTCACGCTGGCCGGTGTGGTTTTGCTAGTTGCCGTGGTCGCTGTGGTTGCGGCGATTGTGCCTGCGCGACGGGCGTCTTCGGTTGATCCGACAACTGCCCTGCGGGCGGAATAACTTTCTGGCTCGCCAGAAAGAACGAAAAAACGGCGACAACGAACATGGAATCGTTGTCGCCGTTTTCGATTGAGTTGAAATGAAGTTAGATGTGGCAGCTCACCATGCCACGCTTTTCGAGATACTTCTGGTGATACTCTTCGGCCTTCCAGAAGGTGGTCGAAGGAACCACTTGGGTTGCGATGGGTTTGCGGTAAGAGCCTGCAGCACTAAGTTCTGCGATCTTAGCGCGGGCCTGGGCAAATTGTTCGTTGGTGTGGGTAAAGATGACGCTTCGGTATTGGGTGCCCCAATCCGGACCCTGGCGATTAACCTGAGTGGGATCGTGAAGTGCAAAAAAGGCGTCCAATAATGTTTCGTAAGAGACTCGGGATGGATCGAAGGTGACTTCGACGACCTCCGCATGGCCGGTGCGGTCGGTACAGACTTCTTTATAAGTTGGGTGTTCGAGGTTTCCGCCTTCGTATCCTACGGCTGTGTCGATAACACCTGTGATCTCATTGAAACGGGTCTCAACTCCCCAAAAACATCCTGCTCCAAATGTTGCTTTTTCGATTGCCACTCTGCTGCTCCTTGACTACATCCTTGCTGCACTTATTGGATGCTCTCGGGTTGCGGTTGTCATCACCCGAAAGGTTAATAGCGCGAGTATTCTGAGCGTGTCGAGAGAGATGTGTCAAGCGATCAAAGGTGTTAGAAGAACAGGGGGTACACGACACGTACTCCTATAGACGAAGGTTGCAGAAATATGATTACGAAAGAGTGAACGCTGCATGACGACAGGCTAATTGGGACGGCGCGGGCGGCTTGAGGACTTGGCGCCGGTGGGCTGACGGCGTGGCTTTGAGAACTTCTTTTTTGCGGGCGATTTGAGTTGCGCGAACTCGGGCGTCTTCTTCTTTGGTACGACCTTTTTGCCTTTTGCTGCGCGGTCGAGCGCCATGACTTCGCCGAGAGTGAGCTCACGGAACTCGCCAGGAGGGACGTCGAGGCGTAGTGCACCATAACCGATGCGGCGAATCTTTTCGACGTGATGGCCGATCTCTTCGAACATTTTTCTGATCTGACGATTACGGCCTTCGATGAGGGTGAGCTCGTACCACGGGTTGTCGCCGCCGCGAACGAGTTCCACCTTTGCGGGTGAGGTAATGATGCGATCGCGACGGCCGCTACGCACTTCGTCGAGGCGTCCACGATCGATCATGATGCCGCGGCGGATCTGGTCGAGGCCTGACGCAGGTGGCGTGCCGCTGATTTTTACTAAATAAGTTTTTTCAACTCCGGCCGCCGCCTTCGAGAGCGCGTTGGCTAGGTTGCCGTCGTTGGTCATCAGGATGAGACCTTCGCTGAGATAGTCGAGACGGCCTACCGGATAGAGGCGGACGTTGTCGCCGTGAGGGCCGGACTTTTGCTTCGCCATGAGCTGCATGACGGTGGGGCGCTTCTCGGGATCATCTAGGGTGGTGACGTATCCGCGTGGCTTGTTGAGCATGTAATAGCGCTGTTGCTCTGGGCCGTGGAGGAGCTTACCGTCAACACGGATGTGATCTTTGAGTGCGTCGTGGCGTGTGCCCAACGTGTTGACGATGACGCCATTAACTTGAACGCGGCCTTCAAGGATGATCTCTTCGGCTTTGCGGCGGCTGGCGATGCCGGCTTGGGCGAGGATCTTCTGGAGGCGGTCGCCTTTGGGTTCGTCGTTTGTGTCGGGCTTTGGAGCGGAGGGGGACTTCGTCATCGTGTTTCCGGCTTTCTGACTGCGGGGCTGCTCATCGCGGTCGGTAGTGCTCTTTGATTGTATCGTGTGTTGTTTCGGCTGTTTGACGCTGGGGTAAGTTCCAGAAAAGCAGCACTTAGCAGTTGGACACTTAGCACAGGTCTTTCGGCCTGGTGCGGTTTAGAATCGGCGCGAACTCAATTGATCCCGTCCTGAACTCCAGGCCGCGAGATATAGAATCGTTCACGCTTACGCTTTGACTTTGCCGCACTTGTCCTGGTGTCTGGTTCGCTCTTTTCAACGGGAGAAAAACATGACCAGAGCACTCCGCGTCACCGCCATCCTGTTTGCGATGATCCTCATCAGCCGATTCGGTTCTTCAGAGACGATTACGTTTGCCGGACTGGCAAACCCCTATCAAGCGGACCCATTCTTTTCTCCTGTTGGTCCCCTGACTTTTTACGACTTCTACGTCACGGGCTTTACGGACCAGAACAACATGATCATTCCCGGAACTGAATATATCTTCGCCGGTTACTACCCATTCGAGCCTCCTCCTTATCCCTACTTTCTTCCCTACTCGCCCGACACTGCTGAGTTCGATTCCACGTCTGGCGCGACGTTTACGCTAAACACCATGAATATTGAACTGGATCCCGGTATTGAGTTTTATGGATACAGAAAAGGCGTCCTTGTGGATGAGGGCAACACCGGAACAGATATTGATCCCACAACCGGAGACCCGATCCTGAACTGGACCAATATCGATGCGGTTGTATTTCCCAATGTGGTGAATGACCCAGATTCTCTCGACATTAACAGCATTACGATTAATGAAAGCGTTGTACCCGAACCTTCGAGCTTCATTCTGCTGGGCTCCGGACTCGCAGGAATGTTGATGATGGCGCGTCGGAGGTTGCGAGCCTGATCCGGAAGAATGATCGCCTGCACTACTCTGTGGCGTAGACGCGCACGATCAGGGAGATTTGATAAAGGACATACAAGGTGAGAAGGGTAAGCTGCGTGCGGCGATTCTTGGTGATCATCGCGATGACGCAGAGGACGATGCTGGCGGTGATGCGTATGGGGTACTCGATGCCGAACGAGTGGAGGTAGGCTGAGCCCTTCAGGCTGGTGTCGATAACGTCGGCGACAAAGGTAGCAGCAAGGAAGCCGAAGAACCACCAGCGACGCGAGAGGAAGTAGTCTTCGTAACCCGCGTAGTCTGCCAGATCCGACGGGAAGAGGAGCGTGCTGAGGAAGTAGAAGAGGATCGCGTAGAGGATAACGAAGAAGTAAATCGCAAACGTCCACTGCTCGATCATGGAGAGACGAAACTCCCACCACCAGAAGTGGATCACTCCCAGCAAAAGCGACGCCGCCCAACCGAGATGCAGGATTGACACTTTGTTGCGGCGGGGGTGCTGAACAAACTGCGCGAACCCTTTTAGGAGGGCCGTGATGCAAAGGCCGACGATGATTGAGATGACAACTTTGACGTGCGGGTAGAGTTCGGGATTCGGTTGGGGAGCTGTTGCCGTCAGCAGAGCGATCATGAAGTACCCGTGGACCGGATTGATACGAGCAGATCGGAGAAGCTCCGATCGCGTGAAGTCGGACCCGGCAACAGCGTACCAGAGGCTCCGTGTTTCAGCGCTTCAGGTTCGGGTATTTTATTTATCCGCTAGAGCTTGTTGGTATCGATGGCGCGAGTGCGCTGCATGCCCCCAGGGGCTGGTTTGAGGGGAGCGTCGGGCAGGCCTTCGGCGTCGCCCTCCGGAGTGGCCACGGTGTCCGGCTCGTGGTCTTCCGGACTGTCAGGAGAGTCACGGGGATCGGGTTTTGGGTCGAGATTCGAAGCGGTCATCAGCCTTCCTCGGATTCGCGTTGCTGGTCCCCCTGGATCTCGGCGTCGAGCGCGGGAGAGTCCTCTCCATCGACCGGCTGGTCGGTGTCGTAGTTGGGTGGTAGACCGGAGAGTCGTCCATCGACAATGGCTTCGTCGGCTACTGACTCGCCGCTGTCGCCGTCGGCCTGGGGCTCGGTCTCGTTCTTCTCGCGTTCGAGGTCGTTTGAGGTCTCGGGGGCGTGGTGTTCCATGGGAATCTCCTCCTGCTCGGCCAGTTCGCCGGCCATCTTCTCAAACTCTTCGATGCTGGGAAGCTCGTTAATGTCTTTGAGGCCGAAGCGGAGCAGGAAATCCCTGGTGGTTTTGTAGAGGATGGGGCGGCCGATGACCTGTTTGCGGCCAGCGGTGGCGACCAGTTTGCGCGTCATCAGGGAGCCGAGCACGCCGCCAGAGTCGACTCCACGGATTTCCGAGACCTCGGGGGCGGTGACAGGCTGCTTGTAGGCGACGACGGCGAGGGTTTCGAGGGCCTGAAGCGAGAGCTTCAGAGGCGGCTTGAGAGATTTAACGAAGCCCCGGACAGCGTCGTGGTACTCGGGCTTGGTGGCGAGACGATAGCCGCCGGCCACCTCACGGATCTCAAGGCCGCGGTCCGAGGTGGCATAGTCGGCAATGAGCTGGTCGAGGATTCTGCGGAAGTACTCGCGGAGACGGCGCTCTTTCTCTTTGGCCTCGCGGGCGAGCTTCTTCTCGTCCTTTTCTGCTGGTAGGTGCTCGCCGGAAGGCTGTCTCTCCTGATCCGCTTCAACGGACAGTTGCGAGGACTCATTGGGGGACGTTTCTGTGGCAACCTCATTTAGATCGGTTGGAGTGTCCGGATGGGCCTCGAGACGAACTTCGAGATCGTCGGCCGAACTCATGGCGGCAGAGTCTGCAGCGTTGTGCTCGCGTAACGCCCGTGCATGGGCAGCTTCTTGTGCGGCCGCTTCGTGGAGATGCCGGTCAAAGGATTCGGCATAGTGTGCCTCGATCTCCTCCCCAGTCGGCGCTTCGGCGTGAGAAGTGGCTCCATCGGTGGGGCTCGAGAGCACTTCACTGTTGAGGTCGTCCTCGTCAACAGGGAGCGACGCGAGAGATGAGTCGGCGCCCTCGTCCAGCGCCAGGGAGTGCTGAGCTGCGTCAAGATGATCAAGCTCGGCCTGGGCTTCGTGGCCGAGGAGACCGGCGAGCTGGGCCAGCGTTACTGGTTCTTCGGAGGCGTAGATGACGGCTTCGATCTTTGCTTTAAGGCTCATAGTGTCGTTGGTGTACTTCTAAGCATACCAACGCTCGAGGTCATAGCTCGGACGACGTGGATAAGTCGCTGTAAAGGCTCGAGCCGCGCCGAGCGCAAACGGTTCCCAGCTTCAAAAACGCCAAAATCAGCCGCCCCCAAAAGCGAAGGGCCCGCTGAGTGCGGGCCAACCCTTCGTTTCGTTGTTTGAAACTATTTTGCGATGGCGTTGAAGAGCCAGAAGAGGCAGCCGGACAAAATCGCCGCTACCGGCAGCGTGAAGACCCAGGCGAGCGCGATATCGCGGAGGGTAGACATCTGCAAGCCGCTCTTGTTGGCAGCCATGGTGCCAGCCACGCCGGACGAGAGCACATGCGTCGTACTTACGGGCAGGCCGTACTGATCGGCAGCGAGGATGGTCAGCATAGCGACGAGTTCGGCAGAGAGCCCCTGTGCGTAGGTCAGGTGCGTCTTGCCGATCTTTTCACCGACGGTGACGACGATGCGCTTCCAGCCGATCATGGTTCCGAGACCGAGCGCGAGTGCGACCGCTACCTTGACCCACGGAGGAATGAACTTGGTCGAGTTGTCCAGCATGCCTTTGTAGTTCTTGAAGACCTTCTGATCATCAGCGCTGACATTGGGACCGTACTTCGGCATCAGGCGCAGCGTCTCGCTGGTGAGATACATCTGGTTGCGGACGTTGGCCTGCATGTTGGAGGGCACCGCGCCGAGAGAGCCGTACTGGGTAGCCTCGTTGCGGATATCCCCAACCATCTCCTGGAGAGCGAGCATCGTGTGGGGCGAGAACTTGTGAGTGCTGACGAAGTTCTCAAGTTCCGGACCACTATCCGCTACGGTCGTGTTCGGGTCGAGATAATTCCCGACCGCGCCGATGACCTGCTGGGACACAGCAGCAAACGTCTGTACCTGGCTGGCGCCCACGGTGTGGTTGAGGGCATAGGCAGTTGGCACGGTGCCGACGAGGATGAGCATGATCAGACCCATGCCCTTCTGACCGTCGTTCGAGCCATGGGCGAAGCTGACGCCTGTGCAGGTCAGCACGAGCAGAGCGCGGATATAGAACGGCGGAGGCGCGCTTCCTTCTGGTGCGGAGTAAAGGCGTGGATCCTTTAGAAGCGCCTTGAACAAGAGAAAGACGAGGGCCGCGCAGCCGAAGCCAACCAGAGGCGAGATGAGCAGTGCCTTGAAGACCTTCGTGACCTGCTCCCAGTCAACACCACTGACGCCGCTGCTGCCATGCATCAACTGGTTTGCGACGCCGACGCCGATGATCGAGCCGATCATGGTGTGAGAGCTCGACGCGGGAAGACCCTTCCACCAGGTGGCAAGATTCCAGATAATGGCTGCGATCAACAACGCGAAGACCATCGCGAAACCGGAGCCTTTGCTCACCTTCAAAATAAGCTCGACAGGAAGGAGAGAGATGATGGCGAAGGCGACCGCACCGGAGCTGGTCAGCACGCCGATGAAGTTCCAGAGGCCGGACCACACGACTGCGACGTGCGGCTCGAGTGCGTGGGTGTAGATGACGGTGGCGACGGCATTGGCAGTGTCGTGGAAACCGTTGACAAACTCAAAGCCGAGCGCGATCAGAAGGGCGACCCCGAGCAGAAAATAGGGGAACCAGGAGCCCTCGTGGACGGGAAGAAGATCTGAGTACAAGCGGTTAGCGATGTAACCGAGACCGCCGAGCAGCAAGATGCCAAAGATGATGCCGCCGATCTTGCCGGGCGACGATTTTCCCATCTTCTGGTCAAGTAATGAGCCCGTGGGGTGTATTACAGGAGTAGCCATATGTTTTCGCCTAGGATTCAAGATGAATGCGTGAGCTGACGATAGGCCGGGAATGCGAATGGAGTGTTACAGACGCGTGAAACATATGCTTCTTTTGCTCGCGGAGAACGCAAACCAGCCGAAGAAACAGCTAGTGCTGCCGCCTAATGATTGATTGTTTGCAATAGTTTGCAGTGTGGCCGCTTTTGAGAGTGAGAGTTGGATTCCGCTTCAAAGGGTGTTCATCACTTCACCAGTCGGTTGTAACGGACATGTTAGGCTGTGCACTATTCCTTCGAAACGGTGACAGGCCAGCTTTTAGGGCCGTCCGTCGCTTCGACTGCCACTACAACTATTGTTCATCGCCTGTGGGCAGAGTCGGGTACTATAATTCAGCTTTTCGGGGGTCATTGTATGAAAATCACTGCACAGCGGTTGAGCGCCCTGGTCGCTCTCCTAGCAGGCACCCTTTTTCTCGGCCCGAAAGCGGCCCACGCCGATACCTACACGATGTTTGATCTCGGAACCGCCAATGGCCGGAACATCTACGGCTTGGACACGGCCGGCGATGTAGTCATTACTCAAAGCTTCGGATGCGGCCCAGCGAGCTTCACTTGTTACGTGACTTACGACGATGGCGTGGCCGGAACTCCTTCCTCGTCGGCTCCCGATCTTGTCTACGACGACGGAACCCCATGTAGCGCAACCCCGGCTGGGTTTAGCGCCTTCAAAACAGTCTGTAACAAGGGATTCGCCGGATTGGGGACAGCCCGCAACGCCAACGGCGATCCGAACGGAGTTTACGCTGGAACCGAAGGGGACTTTTCGTTCCTGCACGGTGGTTCGGCAGACCAGACCTTTCTGAATTCAGGCGGCGACTTTGCCTTTGCAGACGGCGTGAATGAGGAGATATTTGAGGCAATCGATACTTCGGTATCGCCGATTCCCGAGCCCGCGAGCTTCCTGCTGGTAGGAACGGGTCTGGTGTGGTTTACCACTGCGGTCCGCCGCAGGGCAAGGCGCTAAGGTCCAACCACTAGCGCCAGTCGTCGCGAGCCTGTGCCTGATCGGTGAAAACCTGATCGAAGTTTTCGGTCTTCTTGATCAGAATGTCGCCAAGGAGATCCGGTTGATGCAGTAGAACAGCCTGCAAACGCACAAGCTCCAGCATGGCGAGAAACATACATATAAGCGCGCGCTCGGTATGGGTGTTATGGAGCAGGCGCTTCAGGCTGACAGGCTTGTCTTCCATCAACAAACGGCGTTTGACGTAGTCGATCATCTGCGCGACCGTGACGGACTCCTCGTCGACGTTGAGGATGGGCCGCTCGCGAAGGCGGATGAGAATGTCCTGAAAGACGCGAACCAGGTCGACGGTGTCGGCAGCAATCTCGCGGTCCTCGTCGAGGGTGGGAGCGCCGGCTTCACCAATGTCACGGCGGAAGTTCTTCAGGCCTGAGGTGGTCCACGTGGCTTCTTCGATCTGTTGCTTCTGGAGGAGCATCTGCGCGGCCGCTTTGAAGCGCTCGTGCTCGAGGAGACGCTCGACCAGTTCTCGGCGTGGGTCTTCAGGGTCCCCACTGAGAACGTCGGAAGGATCGCGAGGAAGAAGCGTCTTCGACTTGATGTGGATCAGCAGCGAAGCCATGTAGATGAACTCGCCTGCTGCGTCGACGTCGACCTGCTTGAGATGGTAGGTGTACTCAAGGAACTGGCTGGTGATGCGCGCGATGGGAATGTCGTAGATATCGATGTTCTGCTTGCGGATGAGGTCGAGCAGAAGGTCGAGCGGGCCATCATAGACCTGGCCTACTGTCACCGAAAAAGGAGACTGCGATGCCTCTTCTTTTTCTTTGTCCTTCGCAGGGCGCCTGGGCTCAGGCGATGGTTGAGGCACAGGCGGATGTTGGAGCGCGAATGGCTCGTGCGCTTCCGGGACGACCGCATCGGAAGAAACTGCGACTGGCGAATCGGTCGTGTCTTCGGAGACTGCGCCTGGGGACACTGCATCATCAGAGGTTTCGACAGGATGCTCGTCGGGCCTGGGCTCGTCGGGGGCGAATTCGGGAGGGAGGGTTTCGTCGGGCATGGTCGTTACTCGAGGCCGATGGCCTGGCGAACGTGCTGAAGCGTCTGGATAGCACGGTGACGGGCGCGGGCGGAGCCGTCCCAAAGGATGGCGTCGACCTGGCCGGGGTCGGCTTCGAGAGCACGACGGCGCTCCTGAATGGGGGCGATCTCGCGAACGATGGAATCGGCGAGCCAGCCCTTGCACTCGATGCAGCCGATGCCTGCGGTCGTGCACCCCTGTCGCACTTCCAGCTGTTTCTCTTCGGTTGAGAAGACTTTGTGCAGATCGAAGACGGGACAGACATCCGGGTTGCCGGCGTCGGTGCGGCGGATGCGTGCCGGATCGGTGACCATGGTCTTGAGCTTGGCGCGGAGATCGGCCTCTGGCTCAGAGAGCATGATGGCGTTGCCGTAGCTCTTGGACATCTTGCGGCCATCAAGTCCGGGGAGTTTGGGAGAGGGCGTGAGGAGCACTTTTGGTTCGGGCAGAATGCCAGTGACGACGTTGTTCGCAGAGAGCTCTGCTGTGAGGATCTCCTTGTCGGAGTGGTCTTCGCGGGCCTTTACGATGGCCTGGGTTGGCTGCGAGCAGTAGAGGGAGTTGAAGCGGCGCGCGACCTCTCGAGTGAGCTCGACGTGAGCGACCTGATCCTGACCGACGGGGACGTAGTCCGGCTGGTAGAGGAGGATGTCGGCGGCTTGAAGGAGTGGGTAGCCGAGGAAGCCGTAGGTGTTCAGGTCCTTCTCGCGGAGCTGCTCCTGCTGGTCCTTGTACGTAGGGACGCGCTCAAGCCAGGGCAGCGGCGTGAACATGCTGAAGAGAGTGAAGAGCTCGGCGTGTTGAGGAACGTGCGACTGGATGAAGACCGTGCAGACCTCCGGATCGAGACCGGCCGAGAGAAAGTCGAGCGCCACGTCACGGATGCTCTCGCGCAGTGAGGTCGGATCGGCGTAGTCGGTCGTCAGGGCGTGAAGGTCGGCGATGAAGAAGTAGCAATCGTACTCGTGCTGGAGCTTGACCCAGTTGTACAGCGCGCCCATGTAGTTGCCGAGGTGGAGTCGGCCGGTGGGTCGCATGCCGCTAAGGACTCGGGGACGTAAGGAGGTCAGGGTGCCGTTGGTGTTTTCTGTCATTGCGATCAAATGCAAGGGTAAATGATTGGGACAGACTATGGTTGGGCATGCTCCGAGGATTAGCCGCACCGGGCATGGGGAGGCGGCAGAAAAATAGTTCGGAAAGTTGGCGTATTTTTCGGCTCTCGAAAAACGACTGTCAAAAAACCACGTTTGCCACGCATCCCACCACGTTCCCACCAGCAAAAAACCGCCCCCAACCACTCACTTTTTCCAAATACCCCCTCAAAAACTCAAGAAATAGCGCAAAAAACCACTCCACCGACCTCGCTAATTTTTTTTGCAAAAAGAGGGCGCTACAACGTGAACAGAATGTGGTTGAAGGTGTTCAGCAGCGGAGTAAAAAAGACGCTGAAGATAAAGCTCCCGCCCACCAGAAACAGAATGATCATCCCGAACATACCGAAGCGGTCATAGACCTGAAGCGCCTTGTACGGCAGGAAGTGCCGCAGAACGTGGCTGCCATCGAGAGGCGGGATGGGGATCAGGTTGAAGACGAAGAGAAGCAGATTGATCAGGATAACGAAATAAAGAAAGAGCGCGATAGGAAACAGCGCAGGCAGGTTATCAGTAGCGATACCGGGAATGTGAGAGGCCAGGGCCATCGCCGTACCAATCGCGATAACACCACCGGGAACCACATGTTTCATGAGTATCAGCAAAATGAGCGCAACTGTGGCCGACAGCAGGTTGCTGGCGGGCCCCGCGAGAGTGACGAGGATATCGTCGCGCCTGTAGTTCTTGAAGTTGCGGGCGGTGACAGGCGTGGGCTTCGCCCAGCCGATGAGCGGCCAGTGATAGACGAGGGCCAGCAGCGGCATGAGGACAGAGCCAAACGGATCAAGATGCTTGAGGGGATTGAGGGTGACGCGGCCAAGCATTTTTGCAGTGGGGTCGCCGAGACGCCAGGCGGTCCAGGCGTGCGCGGACTCGTGGATGCTGAAGGCCAGGACCAGAACGACGACCTGAAAGACAATGAGGACAACTTCCTGATTCATACAGGTCTAAGTCTACTCAAGTTCGCGTGATGAGAACGTAAAGATGGAGTGATCGCGTTCGACCACCCCTCGCGATGAACTGCGAGAGGCGGTCGGAATAACATTCGCAGTGGCAAGATTGGGCCCAATCAGCTTGACTAGAGAGTCTCCGCCGCGAGTTGGCTAGCCTGTTTGCGGGTCTTTGCCTTGGCTGGGATCCCTACCGAGACCGTCTCCTGTGGGACGGGTTTGGTGGCCAAGCCCATGGCTCCGAGCATGGCGTCTTCGCCGATGTTGGCACCGGCCAGGACCGTGGCGTGGTAGGTGACTCGAGCGCGTGGGCCAAGCTCAGTCACCTTGTTGGTGATGTTGGACTGGTTATTGATGTCGTGGGTGTGCGAGTAGACATTGGCGTAGTCGGAGACGCTGGTGCCTTCGTGCAGGATGATCTCGCCGCGATCATCGAGCAGAACGTTTTTGTGGATGGTGCAGGAGTCTTCGATGGTGAGATTGTAGCCGTAGGTGAACTCGACATTGTGGAAGATTTTGACGTGCTTGCCGAGATGGCGGAAGATGTGGCGGCCCAGCATGCACCGGAAGCGGAAGCCGAGCCAGTGATTGAGGCCGAGGGGGGAGCGGTCAAACATCTGCCAGAACCAGATGAGCGGTTTGCGGATGGCATATTGCTCGGGGTCGACATCGCCGTAGTACTCGGGTTCGAGGGTGATATTGCGGGGGTCGAAGCTTTCTGAGAGCGAGTACATGGCGAGTTCGCTGTTGAGAACAGCTTTGATGTGGCCGCCGTGGGGTCGGCCGAAGTAGATCTGGTAGAGCTCGTCGCGGACAATTTCGGAGCGTCGCTCGGGTGATTGCTGACGGGTGAACTCGTCGTTGAGCTTGGCGAGCCAGCGGCGATACAGGGCCTCAGCTTCGGGAGTGGGTTTGAGTTCGCGGTAAGTGTGGATCGGCATGATTTCCCTCGCTGTCTTTCGTCCGGTTGCGGACTGGCGAAACTTTGGTGCGCCTATTCTATGGCGAAGACGGCATAGACGGTGGCGGTTTTTTCGATCCGACGAGGATTGATGGCGAGAGGTTCTACCTTTTGAGCCATCGGAACTGCGCCTCCCATGGCGCGCATCAGTGGTCGCGGCGGTTCAGCCTGGGTTTCGTTGCTGGCATAGAGAAGCGCCCCGAGGGTTGCGTTAAGACCTTTGGCCATTTCGGTGGCCACCACGCGGGCACGTTGGAGTGCCTTGGAGGCGGCTTCGGACTGTGAAGAGTTTTCGTCTTTGAGGCTCCAGTCGATTTGGCCGGATTGGTTGGCGCCGGCCTTCACGGCGACGTCGAGGACCTTGGCTGCGTCGTCAGCATTGGTACGGACGGTCCAACTTTGTGTGACCTGAAACTTGCGCTGCGCCTTTTCGGCTGGCGTTAGTTTATCGATCTGGTACTCCTGCACCGGGGAGACATTCTGGTTTTCGCTCTCGATGGAATCGCTCGGCACACCGGCGGTCGTGAGCGCCTTGACGATGGCATTTGAGGTGTGAGAGCCGGTGGCGTAGGCGGAGTCGCTGTCCGGGCCATAGGCAAGAAATCCGATATGGATGGTCGCGACGTCGGCGAGCACGATGACCTTGTCGGTCGCGGTGATTGCAATCGTACGGTTTTCTTTGCTGACTTGAATTGTTTGAGCGGGTGCCGTCATGGCGAGAAAGGTAGCACAGAGGGCAAACGGAGCGAGGCGGAGGACTTTCATTGATCTTCTCCTGAGGAGTTAAGTAAGTCGGCGAGGGTGCGTTTGTGCTTGGGCTTGGCGGCCAGCTTTTGTTTGGGGTCGGGCAGGACGCGCTCTGACGGAGGAGTGCCGACACGTTCGCGGGCGTTAGCCTTCACCGCCTTGATTTTAGAAAAGACCTGTTTTTTGGGCTTGCTCATCCGGTTTCCTTCCTGCGTCGATTCCGGGCTCGGGGCCCATGCGTGATTATGCATGACTCTTGCTTGTGAGGGGGCTTCTCAGGCAGGATTGCAGAGGAGATTCGGCCGGCGGGATTGGTCGAGGACCGGATGAGGTGCTGGATGGAAGAGCGGGATTTTTTTGATGAGCGGGCGGAACAGCGAACTCATGTGATGACCTGTCCCCATTGTGGACAACAGGGTGAGTACCAGATCGAGTGGGTGGTGCGGCGGAAGAAGGCTCAACTGCCGCGGGGTGCGGACGATCGCGACCGTGCTCGTTTTGCCAAGGCTCAGAGCTACATGGTTCGGCGCGATGACCCGATGGGCTGCAAGAATGTCCGATGCCGGAAGCGCTTCGACGTGGTGGGGATTCAGTCGGTAGCGTTTATTTAATCATTTAGGCTGACAGTTTTGAGTGCTGATTTGGATCGCCGAAAAAGACTTTTTCTTGTCGTCTCGGTCGATTCGGGCCAGCTGTGATTTAATACGAAAGTGGATGGACGCGTAAGTCGGCGTCTGAGTGAACTTGAATCGGAAAGACCCGGAGACCAAGAACGCAATGGCGAATACACTGCTTCCAATCGAAGAACGCAATTTAACGCCGGATGAGGTGGAGCTCCTGGATAAGCGACGTCGTCGTGGCCAACTCTTTCTGGTGCTTTGCTTTCAGAGCCTGATCGTGGCTACTCTGCTGACTTTGTGGAGTGGACAGGATCTGACTTTGTCCCCAGGCTGGGCCCATCCGGTTGTCTACTGGAATGCGATCACTTTCACCGCTGCACTGGTTTTTGGCATCGTCGGAATTCGGCTCAAGCGCGGCAGCAACGAGTTCATCAGCTACTAAGAGTTTCGGAATTTCAGAGCGCACAGGTCATCTATGGCATATATGACCTGTGCGCAATAAAACTCTGTCTTCAAGGCAGGGTTGCTGATATTCTGCGCCTTGAAAGGTTGCGGTCCAGAAGTTGTTGCTCTGACTGCGCTTTCGATAGATGTGTCCCGGTCGTTGAGTTGTGCTGCGGCTGAAGCCGTGTTCCGGGGAGATTTACCGAGAACCGCGACAAAACATTGCATTACAAAGAACTGGCGCGCGATTGCATTTGGCTGAAATCAGTGGTCTCGTCGACAACTGATTCTGCCTGAAATCCTGATCATATTGATTCGCTTTCTGAGTGATTGCATCTAAAGATATGTATAGAAATGAAGTAGATGGCACAGGGTACGCCTCTTGATGATTGGCCATGGAAATACCGCGATTCTGGAGCTGGAGGAGCAGGCTTTTCAGGTTCAGGGCAGACTGCGAGATAAGTTTGGCAGGTCCATCACCGATCTGCGCGTCTCGGTGACTGACCGCTGTAACTACAAGTGCGTCTATTGCCGGACAGGCAACGAAGGAGCGCAGTACACCGAGCTTTCGATTGAAGATTACCTGAGAATGGTGCGCGTCTTCGTCTCACTGGGAGTGGAAAAGGTGAGGCTCACCGGAGGCGAACCGCTGCTGCGGTCGGGTCTGGTAGATATGCTTCGTGAGCTGGCTGAGATGCGAACGGCGTTTATGCCAGATGGAAGCTTCGCCGGGGACAACGGCGCACCGCTGGATATCGCGCTCACGACGAACGGACATTTGCTAGACGGGTTGGCGCAACCCCTTAAGGATGCGGGGTTGAATCGCGTAACCGTCAGCATGGATGCGGTGGATGCAGAGACGTTTAGCGCGATCACCCGCGTTCCGCGGAGTTATGAAAAGGTGCTGACGGGGATTCGTAAGGCGCAGGCGGTGGGACTTGGGCCGGTCAAGGTGAACTGTGTGCTGCTGCGTGGGTTCAACGATGGACAGATTGAACGGTTTGCGGAGTTCTCGCGGCAAGAAGGAGTCATCGTTCGGTTCATCGAGTGGATGCCGCTTGAGGAAGATCGGAGCTGGAAGAGAGAGTCAGTCGTTTCGATGGACGAGATCGTGCAGCGATTGAATGCGTACCGCCCGCTGGTTGAACTCCCTGCAAATGCTGCCAGCGAGACGGCGAAGCGATTCACCTTTGACGATGGCGTGGGAGAGATAGGGATTATTGCGCCAGTGACTCGGCCCTTCTGCGGGCACTGCAGCCGAGTGAGGTTGACCTCGGACGGAAAGATACGGACTTGTCTTTTTTCGCAAAGCGATCACGATTTATATGGCGAGATGCTGCGAGGCGGAACGGATGACGAGCTAGCCGCGTATATCCGCATGATCGTGATGCACAAAGAAGCACGCCATCATATTGGCGAACCAGGTTTTGAGAAGCCATCGCGCAATATGGTTCATATTGGCGGATGAGCATGCGGTCGCTGTGCGTTTTCTGTCGTGGACTTTATTGAATTATTAGGGGACCTGTGAGAGGCTGATATCTGAAATGTGCAAGAAAATGCACATAGATATGAGGGCAGCGATTGAAGGACAGACGGCAGTTTGAAGTGATCGAAAGTCGCCAAATGGATCACCTTCGAGTGTTCCATGACGTTGCGCGCGCGCTGACTTCGAGCCTCGAACTGGAAGAGATTCTGGGAGCCATTATGAACAAGATGGCCCAGTTTTTCGGACCTGAGCGCTGGTCGCTGCTGATGGTGGACGATAAATCCGGCGAATTGTATTACGCGATCGCGGTGGGAGAGAACGCGGAGAGCCTGAAGGGGTTGCGTGTACCCCTCGGCGAGGGAGTTGCTGGTTGGGTGGCAGCAACCGGAAATCCACTGGTGGTGCCGGATGTCGCGCTTGATCCACACTGGTCGGCGTTTGCGAATAAACATCCTGACCTGAAGATTCAATCCATAGCCTGCGTTCCGGTCCGATCTGGAAATAAGACCCTGGGCGTGATTCAACTGCTCAATAGCAAGCTGGATCTGCTGTCGGAGCATTCAATCTCTTTTCTGCGGATTCTGTGCGATTACGCGGCAATCGCGATCCAGAACGCACGATCCATGACGCTGATTCAGGAGCTGACCATCACGGATGACGTGACCGGACTCTTCAATGCCCGCCACCTGTACACCATGCTGGAGGAAGAGGTAGCGCGCGGGCAGGTATTTAGTTTGATGTTCGTCGATCTGGATCACTTCAAGTCTGTGAACGATACCCATGGACACTTGATCGGAAGTCGCCTTCTGGCGGAGATTGGCGGCTTGATGAGACGCAGCCTGGGACCGAACAACGCCGCTTTTCGCTATGGCGGGGATGAGTTTGTTGCGCTGCTGCCAGGGATGGGGAAGGCGGCGGCAAGCGGAACCACAATGGCGCTGTGCGAGGACCTGAGGGGAGCGCGTTTTCTGGAGGGTGCTGGGCTTTCGCTCAGCCTCTCGGGAAGCTTTGGGCTGGCGACGTACCCGGAGGATGGTAATACGGTGCAGACAATCCTGCGTGCGGCGGACACGATGATGTATGAAGCCAAAGTGACCCGGGACAACGTCGCGGTGGCAGGCAAGGGCATGATGGGACGCGGTGAGGCCACGAGATCCATCGATGGTTCTCGACGGGCGGTTTCGGAGATGTTTCTCGAGCGCGATTCAGTGCCGCGAAATTAGTCATTTCCCTTTTCAAATTCGAATCTGATAGCAGTTAGTTGGGGGTGTGGCGTTCGAGCGTGACTCCGCGCCGGGGTTCGGGTTTGAGGACGTCGCGATTTTCGGGGGATACGGGGTGGACGCCGAAGTCCCAGACACCCAGGTTGACGGCTTTGTCCGAGAGGACCTCCATGAGGGCAAACTCACCGAAGTCGAGGGGCTCTTTGGGGGTTATTTTGAGCCAGTGGCCCCCGGGTAGGAGTTCAGAGGTCGTCTCGATCACATCCTCCTGGTGCTGTCCTCCGCCGAGGAGGCCGATGCGGAAGCTGGCGATGACACGGGCGCCCCGGCGAACGTCGGCGCGGACGACGACATATCGGCTGTTGGGCGAGCCCCCGGTGGGATCGTTCGCGGCTCGGCTGGTGGCGCCGTGGGTGTCGACGGTAAGGGGCGTGCCGGCGGTGTTGCCGACTGTTTCGTCGCCGATGCGGAGGTAGAGAACGGGGTCCTTGATGTGGAGTTGGATGGGCGAGGTCTCGCCTTTGAGCTCGACGAGTTGGTGGGAGGCCGAGAGTGGGTTCACGGCGGCCTTGAGGATGTTGTGGCCTGTGTTTCGATTTAGATCGCTGTCGGTTTGGGCCAGGGGGACCAGTTCCGGGTTGCCCCGGTAGGTGTCGAGGGCGAGGGTGCTGTCTTCTTCGGGGAGGCGGAGGTCTTTGGCGACTTCCGGGGTCAGGGCTGCGCGGTCGGCTTCTTCTTTGAGGAGTTCTGGGTCGATGGCTGGGGGTTGGGGGCTGTCGGCGTTGGGGGTGGGCTGGGAGTGCTGGTGGTCCCAACGCTTGGTGGCGTCGAGGTCTACGAGGGAGAGGGGAATCTCCTCTTCGGCTCCGCCGCGCTCGGCGCTGATGTAATGGACGACGTCGCCGACGACGCGATAGCTCATGATGACCTGGTAGCTGCCGTCCTTGAGGATGAGGCGGGTGCGGTGTGGGGCCGCGCCGTCGGGCTGGAGCGCGGTGGTGTGCTGCAAAGCGTGGAGAGATTGTGGCGCGCTGATGGTAGCGACGAGGAGAATTGCTGCGAGTTTTGCGTTGCGGTTTAGGTGATCCATCTGCTGATTCCACAGTTTAGACGCAGATCCGAGTTTGTCGGAGATGGCGACCCCCACCCCCCTCCCCGGGGTGGGGTATTTTGCGCCGAAGTCTATTATTTTGTTTGGCTTGCGAGATAGTAGTGCCTGCAAAATATTCCATCGAAAGGGGTTACGCACAAAATACTTAGAATCATAGGGTTACGGGTGCGAAGACGACAAAGCCCCGACGGCATCCGTCGAGGCTAGTTGTTCTGTATCTATTGTATCGGACGGAATAGGGTAAATACGCCACGCGAATCTGCCCGTCTGGCGCGGTTTTTGATCAGTTGAGGGCTTGACAGGTTTTCGCATGATCGGACGGACAGCCTATGATTCGAAGCTTTGACAACGCTAGACGACCAGTCTATTATAAATTGGTTATGAGCACTGGTCCTTCAACTCGCGATCATCTGCTGGAGATTGGTCTGGAGCGGCTTCGGTCGACCGGGTATACCGCTACCGGGGTGAAGGAGGTGCTTGATCTTGCGAATGTGCCCAAGGGTTCGTTCTACCACTACTTTCCGAGCAAGGAAGAGTTTGCGGTGGAAGTCTTTCGGCTGTATGCCGGTGGTGAGATGGAGCGGTCGGCGCGGGTGTTTGGGGATCGCAAGGTGGCTCCACTGAAGCGACTGCGGCGATACTTCGAGGAGTTGATCTCGGTCTATGGGCAGCGCGGGGAGATCAGCGGGTGTCTGGTGGGCAGCCTAAGCCTGGAGGTGGCGGACCACAGCCCGAGGTTGAGATCTGAACTGCAGGGCGTCTACGAAGGCTGGCAGAAGAGTATCGCGGATGTGTTGCGCGAGGCGGTACAGCAAGGGGATCTGGCGAAGTCCGCGCGGCCGGATGCTCTGGCTGAGTTTCTGCTGAATAGCTATGAAGGAGCACTGGTGCGAATGAAGGCGGAGAAGAGCGACAGGCCGCTTGAGAACTTCCTTCATTTTGCGTTTGATGTGCTGCTGAAAAAATAGAGCTGGCGGATGGACCTTCCTCAGATTTTTACAACAGGCTCACTGAGTGGCTCGATGTTTATTGTTCGTTACCTTCCCGTTCCAATGGGCCGCTGACTCGTCTAACTAAGACACGATGAAGTTGAAGCTCCGTAAATTCGCTGCTGTTGTTGGTATCTGGAGTTGCGTTGCGTTTGCGCAGACGACGCTGCATACGACGACGACGCTCGTGGTTGTGCCGACGTTGGTGCAGACTTCGGATAAAGATCTTGTGTACTCGCTTCGGGCGGAGGATTTTGTCCTGACGGACAATGGGGTTCCGCAGAAGGTGACGCTCGAGGAGGAGGCGAAGCGGCCGCTGTCGCTGGTAGTGCTGATGCAGACGGGTGGAGATGCGCGGGGGCAGTTCCCGAGTTATGCGCATCTCGACACAATGATTGCGGAGTTGCTGGGCGAGGCTCCGAACGAGGTGTCGATTGTGAACTTCGACAGCCAGCCGGAGGCGGCTTCTCCTTTTACGACGAACGTTGCGGAATGGGGTTATGCGATCGATCATCCTGATACTGGAGATCAAGGAGCCGCGATCTTCGACAGTCTGGCGTACGGATTAGATCTGCTTCAGAAACGGCCTGCGGGTAATCGTCGTGCGATTTTGTTGCTGAGCCAGGAGCATGATGTGGGGAGCAAAACTCCGCTGAAGGAGGTCGTGCGGGAGGTGGGTGAGACCAACACTGCGATTTATAGCGTAACGTTTTCGGCAGAGAAGACTGCGGCGCGGGAGGCGTTCAAGAATCCGGGGCCGTCAAATCCACCGATTACAGTTGGAAATGTAACGCCGCCTACAGTTGGAACTTACCCAAAAGGCGGAGATTCGGGAAGCCCCGCCGAGTTGAAAGCCTACTTCAACCTGAGCGAGCCTCTGCGTTTGATTCTCGGTGCGATGAGCAAGAACACGTCGGCAGAAGTTGCGACATTATCTGGTGGCGAGTGGAGTGGCTTTGATAATGCGCAAGAGCTGACGCAGGATCTTGGTGTTTTGACGAATCATCTTCACAACAGCTATGTGTTGAGTTTTGCGCCAACGTCTTCGGTGCCGGGGTTGCATACGATCAAGGTGCAGTTGATTCATCATCCGGAGCTGCTGGTGTCGGCACGGAGCAACTATTGGGCCTCTGAGCCATCGATTCAGAGATAATCAGGCGTCTGTTGTGACGAGCGGTGCGGCCAGGGTGCGCTGATCCAACATGTGAATTCAAACTGACCACCACCAACTCGCAGCCTCATTAGACAAAGTTTGCACGCGAGTATCGAATCGGTTTGGGCTCTTCGATTTTTCTTGTCGTTTTTCTTGGCGAACCGCATACTAAAACCCTTCCTGGGGCCAATCACGAACAGAGGCCACTAGGACCGCCAAGGGCCACAGACTCGATACGCACAAACTTAAATCGTAATATTCTCTGCCATTGGCCGAGCGCCCACTTCGGTTGAGTTCCCTACTTTCTCGGAGAAAACCTAATGAGCAATCCCTGGAATGGCAAAGCTGTGCTGGAGGTGTTCTGGTGGAACTGTTGGAACACCAACTATCCGCATGATTGGTACACGTTTGTCGCGAAGCTTGCGCCGCGTATCGCCGCTATGGGATTCGATGGAATATGGACACCTCCGCCGTGTAAAGACAGACCGAGCGACAACACGAGTCCCGCTTCGAACAACATGGGCTACACACCGTTCGACTACTACGATCTGGGACTGAAGAATCAGATTCGTTCTGTTTATACGCGGTTTGGCGATCAGGATTCTTTTCTGCGGCTGGTCGCAGTGGCGCACGCGAACGGTCTTGAAGTTTATCCGGATATTGTGCTGGACCATTGTGCCAGCGGTGACCTTGATCCCTCTTCGCCGTTTGAGAGCACCGCGTCGGAGGCTTATACGTTGATGCAACCCAAGGGATTCGCGGGAGCGGGACGGTGGCCGCGCAACTGGCTGGACTTCCATGCGAATCCGCAGCACTGGAATGGGACAGGAGATTGGGTGGCCAGCAATGGCGGACCCGATTTCTGTTATCAGGGACGATGCACGGACTCCGGCGCAGGCGATCAGAACTGCGCTGCTCGCGCCAATGCGCGCGCGTGGCTTACATGGTTCGTCAAGCAGACGGGTGTTGATGGTTTTCGATTCGACGATGTGAAAGGCTTTCCGCCGGAGGTGGTTGAGGATCTGCTGTACAACGCCATGGGGAGTGGTTTGGAATATTTTTGTGTGGGCGAGTATGTGACTGGAGCTGCTTCCGATGTGGATGCGTGGGCCGGGGCAACGTTGAACCGCTCGGGAACCTTCGACTATCCACTTCGCTTCGCGTTGGCAGATATGGTGGCGCAGAATGGGTACTCCGATGTGGGCAGTCTGCCGAGCCAGCAGCAGCTGAACCGCTTCAAGACCGTGCCGTTCGTGAACAATCACGACAACTACGATGGCCAGGTGGGGAGTTGGATGGAAGCGGACAATCCGCGCACGCAACTGGCGTACGCGGTTGCAATAACCGTCGACGGAAGTCCGCAGTTTTTTTATGCGGATCTGTTTCGCAATGTCGCGCCGTGGGTGAACGGCACGACGGCTGATGCGATTCCGTCGCGGCCGTGGGTTGAAAACCTGGTGTGGTGCCACCAAAAACTTTCGTTCAAGAGCGGCGACTACTTTGTGCGTTACCAACAATCGCAGCAGCTACTCATCCTGGAGCGAGGGGCGCGTGCGATCGTGGCGATCAACAATGACGGGAGCGCGTGGCATGATGCATGGATCTCTACGGCGTTTGCGCCTGGCACGCAGCTGCACGACTACAGCGGCTCACGACCGGACGACATCTGGACGAACCAAGATGCGTGGGTGCAGATCGCTGTGCCTCCTCTCTCTTATTCGATATGGGGCCCGGCAGGTGTGACTGGTGGGTTCTCCCCTGCTTCGCGGCGCACGGTGCAGCAGTTTGAGATGGACGACGATCTGGGAGATAGCGATGCCGCGAGCCTGGGGTACGGCGGAAAGGTTATTCCTGGTACCTACCGGTCGGGCGGTGGGATATGGCCGGCGGCGGGGACACGGGTCAACCTCAGCGTCTATGCGGACGCACCGCAGCAGGTCGATCTGCAGGTGGTGCTGGCCGGAGCTACTCCGGTGCTTCGACAGAGCGGATCCTGTACAGCGAACGTTCCATTGGCCGCTAGTTTTATGGTCGCGGCGGAAGGCAGACACATCGTGCAGGCGAAGCTCTCGGGGGCAGCGGCTGCAGCGGCTCGAATTTATATCAAGGTTGACTACCAGGGACCGGCGACTTCGACGCTTTTTTGAAAGCGCGTTTTGAGGCGAGATCAATTCGTATTTTCAGGGTTATTTTTTTGAATCCACTAACCAACCGGTCTACTCTAAGAATTGGATCAAATTTTTGGTTCGCAAAATTCGCGGTACGGAGAAAATTTATGACTACTTCAGGTGCTTCACTCAAAGGAACTGCTCTTGTAACTGGCGCATCGACAGGGATCGGTGCGGTTTATGCGGATCGTCTGGCGCGGCGCGGCTATGACCTGATCCTGGTGGCTCGCAACGGCGATAAATTGAAGGAGCTTGCGGCTTCGCTGAGTTCGGCGACTGGGCGTGCGGTCGATGTGCTGGCTGCGGATCTTACGAATAAGACCGATCTGCGCAAGGTCGAGGAGCGGCTGCGATCAGATAAATCGATTACGACGCTGGTGAATAATGCAGGCTTCGGCGGAACGACTTCGCTGGTGGACTCGAAGATCGATGAGCTCGAGAACATGATTGAGTTGAATGTGACGGCGCTAACGCGGCTGACATATGCTGTGCTGCCGGGATTTCTCGCGAGAGGTAAGGGCGCGATCATCAATATCTCGTCGATCGTCGCGGTGGCTCCTGAGATGCTGAATGGGGTGTACAGCGGCACGAAGGCGTATGTGCTGAATCTTACGCAGTCGCTGCATAAGGAAGTTGGTGACAAGGGGATTCAGGTGCAGGCGGTGCTGCCGGGTGCGACGGCTTCGGAGTTCTGGGACCGCGCGGGGATTGGCGGACATCAGAATCTGCCGGAACAGATTGTGATGAGCTCGGAGGAGATGGTGGACGCTTCGCTGGCTGGGTTCGATAGCCGCGAGCTGGTTACGATTCCGGCGCTGCCTGATGTCGGGGATTGGGAGAAGTTCAATGCGGCTCGCGTGGCGCTGGGGCCGAATCTTTCGCATAAGCGGGCGGCGAAGCGGTATGGGGTGGGGGCGTAAAGTACTAGACTCCGCGTTCCTCCGCTGCTGCACAACGCGGCGGGGAGTGCGGGTCTGAAAATGATTGGAATTAGTTGATGCAATCCGTAGCGAAACCGCGCTCGTTTAACGTAAGTTGGATGGGAAAGCAGATGCGGGCAAGTGGCATGTGCGCTTTTCGGACGACCGGAGTCGCTACATGGGTGTTTCTTCGAAGGCTTTGGCCTGGTGCTGGAGTTCCCTGCTTTGTCTGGGGCTGGTGTCGTGCGGCAGCGGATCGCATGTTGCGACAGGCGATGGGCCTGGAGCCACTCCTGCGGCGGATTTCACTTTGTCTGCGACGCCTTCGAGCTTGACGCTGACGGCAGGTGGTGCGGGACAACAGCTGAGCGTGAGTGCAGTTGGATCGAATGACTTTACGGGGATGGTGTCGGTAGCGATTACGGGGCCTGCCGGCGTGACGGTACAGCCGGCTACGCTGAACCTGACTCCGGGGGCGGCGCAGAGTGTAAGTGTTGGTGCCGGGGCGAACGCGGTTGCAGGTGGCGGCACTTTGACGCTCACGGGGTCATCGGGAACACTGAGCCACTCGATTGCGGTGTCTGAGACTGTTGTAGCGGCGGCAGCGGGGGATTTTTCGCTGACCGCTACGCCGAGTGCGCTCACCGTGGTGGCGGGTGGTGCGGGACAGACGATTAGCGTGAACGCCATTTCGACAAACTCGTTTGCGGGGGCAGTGTCAGTTGCGATTACGGGGCTGCCTGCGGGTGTGACGGCACAACCTGCGACGCAGACGCTGACTCCGGGGACGCCGCAGAGCGTGAGCCTTAGTGCCAATGCGAACGCGGTTGCCGGCAGCAGCATGTTGACGCTTACGGGAATGTCGGGAACGCTGAGCCATTCCGCTACGGTTGCTTTGATGGTATCTGGTCCGCAGCCGGATTACACGCTGACGCTTTCGCCAGCTTCGCTGAATGTTGTGGCGGGTACGACCAGTGCGTCGGTGAGTGTAACGGTGAGCGGAGTCAACGCGTTCAGCGGCACGGTGTCGGTGGCGATTACGGGATTGCCGAGTGGGGTCACGGCAAATCCGGCTACGCTGACGCTGACTCCGGGAGTGGCACAGAGCACGACACTGACGGTGCCGCCGTTGACGGCTGCGGGCTCATCCACGGTGAACTTCACGGGAACTGCCGGAAGTCTGGTTCATTCGGCATCGCTCGCGTTGACGGTGCAGGCTGCTCCGATGACCAATGCACCCGACGTGACGACTTATCACTACGATGTTGCGCGCGATGGCCTGAATGCGAAAGAGACGATTCTGACTCCTGACAATGTGAAGTCGACACAGTTCGGGAAGATTGGATTCTATACGGTGGACTCCAAGGTGGATGGCGAGCCACTCTATCTTGCCAATGTTCCGATCGGAGGCCAGTATCACAACGTTTTGTACGTAGTGACCGAACATGACAGCGTCTATGCGTTCGATGCAGATAGCGGTGCGCAGATATGGAAGACGTCGATCATCGGAAGCGGAGAGACGACGAGCGACGATCACGGGTGTGGGCAGATTTCGCCAGAGATCGGGATTACTTCGACGCCGGTGATTGACCGTGGGCTGGGGCCAAACGGCGCTCTGTTTACGGTCGGGATGACGAAAGATGCGAGTAAGAACTATCACCAGCGCCTGCACGCGCTCGATGTCGCGACGGGAGCGGAGATGAGCGGCAGTCCGACGGAAGTAATAGCGAGTTATCCGGGGACCGGGGATAACAGCCAGAATGGCAGCGTCGTGTTCAACCCGGCGCAGTATGCCGAGCGGGCGGGACTTCTGCTTTTGAATGGAACGATCTATACCGGCTGGACTTCGCATTGCGATAAAGGACTTTATACAGGGTGGGTGATCGGTTATAGCGAGACGACTCTACAACAGACACAGGTGTTGAACGTGACACCGAATGGTAGTGAAGGATCGATCTGGATGAGTGGAGATGGATTGGGGGCGGACAGCAGCGGGAATATCTATTTCCTCGATGCGAATGGCACTTTCGATACGACCTTCGACGCACTAGGTTTTCCGATCAAGGGGGACTACGGCAATGGGATGTTGAAACTGTCGACGAATGGCAAGCTGGCTGTTGGAGATTACTTTCAGACCTACGACACGACGACGGAATCAGCAGAGGATTTTGATTTGGGATCGGGCGGCGAGTTGCTTCTGCCGGATCAGACGGACTCGGATGGGATTGTGCATCATCTGATTGTTGGTGCGGGCAAGGATCGGAATATCTATCTCGCCGATAGGGACAATATGGGCAAGTACAACCCAGCCAGCAACCCGCAGGACAACAACATCTATCAGGAAGTTAGGGGGCAGTTGGGTGGCCTGGTCTATTCCACTCCCGCTTACTTCAATGGCATTCTGTACTATGGCGCGGTCAATGATTCGGTGAAGGCGTTTCCGTTGACCAACGCAATGCTGACGACGTATTCGAGCCAGTCGTCGATGAAGTTTCCTTATCCTGGAACGACTCCGGGAATCTCGGCGAACGGGACACAAAACGGGATTGTGTGGGCGCTGGAATCGAGCACGGGTAGTAACGGGGTGCTACATGCTTTTGATGCGACGAATCTGGCGCGCGAGCTCTACAACAGTGGGCAGGCGGCGAATGGACGCGATAGCTTCGGCACGGGAAACAAGTTTATTACGCCGATGATCGTGAACGGCAAAGTGTATGTGGGGACGCAGACTGGAGTGGCAGTGTTTGGATTGTTGCAATAGAAAAAAGGCCTCGACTTTGAGCGTCGAGGCCTTTTCTGTTCCAGGGTTTGTTTATTTTGCGGCGAGGGTGATGCACTCTTCGAGGATGTCGAGTGCGACGTTGGCTTCGTGCTCGTTGACGATGAGCGGCGGGCAGAGGCGGATCGTGGTTTCGCCGCAGCCGAGGATGAGGAGGCCGCGCTCGAAGGCGAGATCGACGACCTTGTCGCGCATGGGGCCTACCGGCGTGCGGGACTGTTTATCTTTGACGAGTTCGATGCCGATCATGAGACCGCGACCGCGAACGTCGCCAACGGTGGGGTGTTTGGCAACCAAGGGACGAAGGCGGGAGAGCATCTTTTCGCCAATGGTGGCGGCGTTTTGGAGGCCTTCGCGCTCGAGGATATCCAGGGTGGCGAGGGCGGCGGCGATGCAGATTGGGTTGCCACCGAAGGTGCTGGCGTGTGAGCCCGGGACCCAACTCATGATCTCGGCTTTCGACATGCAGATGCCGAGAGGCATTCCGCTGGCGATGCCCTTTGCGATGCAGACGATGTCGGGGTGGACGCCGGAGTGCTCGATGGCCCACCACTTCCCTGTTCTCGCGGCGCCGGACTGTACTTCGTCGGCGATGAGGAGGATGCCGTGGCGGTCGCAGATGCGGCGAATCTCCTGGAGGAAGTTGGTGGGGGCTACGACGTAGCCGCCTTCGCCCTGGATGGGCTCGAGGATGATCGCTGCGACTTCTTCGGGCGGGAGGATGGTTTTGAAGAGGCGGTCTTCGATGTAGCGGGCGCATTCGAGGGCGAAGGCTTCCTGCTCTTCTGGCGTGCCGTCCGGACAGCCGCGGTAGGCATAGGGATAGCGGATGTGGTGGACGCCGGGGACGAGGGGAGCGAAGCGGCGCTTCTGCTGGGGCTTCGAGCCGGTGAGCGAGAGTGCGCCCATGGTGCGGCCGTGGAAGGCGCCGAAGAAGCTGATGATGTTCTGACGGCCGGTGTGGTAACGGGCGAGTTTCATGGCGCACTCGACGGCCTCGGCGCCAGAGTTGCCGTAGTAGAACTTGTGCGGGCCGGGCATGGGGGCGATGGCAGAGAGGCGCTCGGCCAAGATGGTCATGTTTTCGTAGTAGAAGTCGGTGCCGGACATGTGGATGAGTTCGGCAGCCTGGTCCTGGATGGCCTTTACGACTTCGGGATGACAGTGGCCAGTGGAGTTGACGGCGATGCCGGCGGCAAAGTCGAGGAACTCGTTGCCGTCGACGTCAGTGACGCGGACGCCGCGGCCGGATTTGGCCACCATGGGGTAGCTGCGTGTGTAGCTGGGGGAGATGAGGCGGTCATCGTCGGCGACGATTTTGGTCGCTTTGGGGCCGGGGAGGGCGGTCTTGAGCCTGGGGCCGAACTCGGTGTAGTGCTTCGAACGGATGGCCTCCCCGGCGGCGTGAGTAACGCCCTGGGCGGAGTTTTGTTTCAGGTCTTCGAGGGTCTTTTCAGTGAGGGTGGTCATGCGAATCTCTCCTTTGGGCAGCGGTGCGTTTGGTCTGACCGTTCGTGCTCGTACCGGTTCCTGATGAGGGACGGCGGCGCTCTGTGGTTGCAGAGAGAACGGTTTTGCGCTGGTGGCGGGGTCTTCGCCGGCTGTTTGGGTGTTCGAGCTTAGTCGCCGGCGAAGAGACTAGGTCGCGTGAGACTGGGCAGAACGCGGAGGTGCCGACGCGGCATCTGGTGTCGCATGGAGCGGCACTGGGAGCCAGCGTTGCGGCTTGTCCGGGCTGTGGATGACAGCGATTTCATTGGGATTCTGCCTTTGGCGGTGAGTATACCTTATCGAGACAACGCCAGGACACTGGCGATTTCACGCTGCGGCCTGGCTGGCTGACGAAAACGCTCTTGAAAACTCTCCTTGACAGCTTAGGGGAGTGGGTCTAGTCTCCTAATCATCTTAGGGGGCGACTTGTCCGTTCAGGCTCAACTTCTTCCCGGCACCCTCGATCTTCTTATTCTGCGTGCGGTGTCTCTCGGGCCGTTGCATGGGTACGGTGTGCTTTTGCGCATTGAGCAGATCTCTGGCGGCGCTCTGCTGATTGAACAAGGGGCGCTGTATCCGGGTTTGTTTCGGCTGCTGCGGCAGGGGTTGCTGAAAGCAGACTGGGGCACGTCGGAGAACAACCGGCGCGCGAAGTTTTACGAGTTGACGGCCACGGGCCAGAAACGGCTGCGGGAAGAAACGGCCAGTTGGAATCGGCTCGCGACGGCTATTGCGAACGCACTCGCTGTGCAACCGGAGGAATCATGAGACTCTTCGACTCTCTTCGCTCCTTTGCCTCATCTCTCTTCCATCGCAATGCGATCGACCGCGACATGGAGGAGGAGCTTCGTTCGCACATTGAACATCGCGCTGATGATCTTGTGCGTTCGGGGCTGTCGCGTGCTGAAGCTGAGAGGCGTGCGCGCATCGAGTTTGGGGGCTATCAGCGGTTCAAAGAGGAGTCGCGCGAAGCTCTTGGAGTGCACTTCGGCGAGAGCTTTCTTCAGGACGTGCGCTTCTGTTTGCGCGGGATGGCGAAGAAGCCGGGCTTTACTGTGGTCGCGGTGCTGACGCTGGCGTTTGCCATTGGCGCGAATTCGGTGGTCTTTGGAGTGTTGAATGCGTTCATTCTGCGCCCGTTGAATGTGCCACACGCCGAGAGTCTCTATGGGCTGTGGCGCCTGTCCAGTAACGATATGGCGACGTCTTATCCGGACTATCTCGATCTGCGCGACCGCAACCACACGTTTGAGAGCCTGATTGCTTATAACGTTACCCAGGCGGGGTTGGACACGGGTAGCGATCCATCACGCGCGTGGGTGGAGGAGGCCAGCGGAAACTACTTCGATGCGTTGGGTCTGCAGCCGTATCTGGGTCGGGTCTTCCATAGCTCCGATGAACATGGCCCGAACAGCGCACCGTATATCGTGCTGACGCATGCTTTCTGGCACACGCATTTTCAGGACGATCCCGCTGTGCTTGGCCGGGTTGTGAGACTGAACAAACATCCGTTCACGATCATTGGGGTGGCGCCGCCTGAGTTCCACGGCACGCTGATGTTTTTCAATCCGGATTTTTTTGTGCCGATCGTGGACCATCAATGGATCGATGTGAGTGACATGAACGCGCGCGGAGACCGTTGGGTCTTCATGACGTTAGGACATCTGAAGGCAGGAGTTACTCCAGCGCAGGCAATTGCCGATTTGAATTCGGTTGGAGCTTATCTCGAGAAGGCCTATCCCAAAGACGATCCCAAGATGAGCTTTAAGCTGGCGCGTCCGAGCCTGTATGGCGACTATATTGGCCGACCGGTGCGGACATTTATGACGGGGCTGATGCTATTGGCGGGACTGATTCTGCTCGCGGCGTGCGCCAACCTGGGCAGCCTGTTTGCCGCGCGCGCGGCGGACCGATCGCGGGAAGTTGCTTTACGGCTCGCGCTTGGGTCGAGTCGCAAACGGATTCTGCGTGGGCTTTTTACCGAAGCGTTACTCATTTCGCTCATGGGCGGGGCAGTTGGGCTGGCGGGCAGCGTGGTGCTGTTGCACGCTTTGAGCGTGTGGCAGCCGATCTCTCGATGGCCCCTTCATATGTCGGTGAACCCGGATGCGAAGGTATATGCGGTCGCTTTGCTGCTGGCTTTAGCAAGCGGGCTCTTGTTCGGGGCGGTTCCGGTGAGGCAGGTGCTCCACACCAATCCGTACGAGGTGATGAAGGGCAGCGTGGCCGAGACAAAGCGTGGCAGGTTTGGGCTGCGGATGACTTTCCAGGATGTGCTGCTCGTGGTGCAAATTGCAATCTGCGCCGTGTTGGTCACCTCTTCCATTGTTGCGGTCCGCGGATTGGCGCGTTCGCTGCACAACAACTTCGGCTTCGAGTTGCAAAACACCATGCTGGTAGAGACAGATCTGAATATGGCGGGCTACCTTGGCGACAAAGCGCCGCCTATGCAGAAACGCATGATCGATGCTGTTGCGGCGATTCCGGGTGTCGAGACTGTGGGATTGGCCGATCAGGTTCCGTTGGGTGATGTCCAACCCGGCTCGAATGTCTTCACCGACAACACATCGAATCTGAGTCCGTCGAACGCTGCAACGGATGCCATGATGTTCAAGGTCTCTCCTGAATACTTTCAGGCGGCGGGCACGGCGCTGGTGTCTGGAAGATCCTTCACGTGGCAGGAGGACAAGGACAAGCCGCGTGTTGCGGTAGTGAATCGAGAGTTTGCGCGGAAGATCTTCGGTTCGGTAGCGAAAGCCATGGGCGCGTACTTCAAGATGCCGGATGGAACGCGCATCCAGATAGTGGGGATTGCGGAAGACGGAAAGTATGGAAGCCTCACCGAAGATCCGCAGCCCGTGATGTTTCTTCCGATCCTGCAATGGCCATCCAACTCGGCCTATCTCGTCGTGCGGTCGAGCCGCGATCCGGATCAGTTGGGGCCGGCAATAAGGAGCACGCTGCGGGATCTGGATTCAGGGCTGCCGGTTTACATTCAAACGCGGTTCAAGGCGCTGGACGCATTCTTGTTTGGCCCACGTATGGCGACGATCTCACTAGGTGTGTTGGGCGTGATGGGCGCGATGCTCTCGGTAGTTGGGATCTTCGGCATGGCTTCCTACTCGGTAAGCAAGCGGCTGCGAGAGTTCGGGATTCGCATTGCGCTGGGAGCACAGCGGCGAGAGCTACTACAGACAGCGTTGGGACGGGCAGGCAAACTGCTGGCGATTGGTTCAGGGGTAGGATTGCTTTTGGGTTTGGCTGCGGGGAAGGTGTTGGCGTTTCTTGTGTCTCAAGCTACGCCATGGGATCCGATTGTGCTTGGCGGGGTCTTGCTGACGATGTTACTGCTCGGCCTGCTGGCCGGCTGGGTTCCGGCGCGGCGTGCGCTGTCCACCGATCCACTCATGCTCCTTCGCGAGGAGTAGGCGAATCGTTCCCGGTGCTAGCGGATGACGCTGCCGGGGACGATGGGCTGGGGAGTGTCGTTGTCGAACTGAAGACTGAACGCGAAGAGAAGATGGTAGAGGTCGCTGTGCAGTGTGGTGAAGTCGAAGCAGAGAACGTGGCGCGTTGGGTCGACGGGGTCGGACTTCTTCTTTGCTTTGACGGGAACGTTGCCGAGGAAGCAGGCCTTGGCGGCGTAGGTCGTCTGGGGGATTTTGCCGGGTGCCTGTGGCATGGGAACTGAAGCGAGAACGATGGCGGCGGGGTGGCCGTCGATGGTGTAACGGGTAGCTTCCTGGGTGACAGTGGGCTCACCGTATTGCTTGAGCTGGCGGATGATCTGCTCGCGGATGAACGGGCCGAGCGTGGTGGCGCCGCGGAGGACGTTAGGACAGGTGTTGTCGATGGTGGAGAGCACGAAGGAGGAGGTATCGGCCGGAGTAACTGCGTTGGCGAAGAAGGTGGAGCGGGCACACTTCGGCGTCGCGGTGGTGGTAGAGCTGGTGGAGGCCGGACCGGTGTTCTGGGTGACGCTGGCAGGGTCGGGTTCGAAGCGGCCTGGATAGAAGTAGGTGATGTTCAGATCCGGGTCGTGGAAGCTTCGCGGAAGATTGGGATTGGTCTGGGCGGAGGACTGGTCGGGAGTTTGAGAGAACGCCGAGACACAGACGAAAAGAAGGACAAGTAAGGCCGCAGGACGAAGCACCATCTCCTTATCGTAGCACCGGGAGGGCGTTGAATGCAGGCGCGGAAGCCTTGGCAGAGGCGCGTTACCATGGTGGAATGCCCGCACAATCAGCGCCAAACCGCACACGGATTTTTCTGTCGTTTGCGTGCGTTTATCTCTTCTGGGGATCTACGTATCTGGCGATGCGGTATGGGGTGGAGGTGCTGCCGCCGTTTGTGCTGGGGAGTTCGCGATTTTTGATGGCGGGCGTGCTGATGCTGGCTGGGGCAGCGTTACTGCGGATGAAGGTGTGGCCAAGCCGTCAGGAGGTGGTACGGCTGGTGGTGATTGGGGTTCTGATGCTCGGGTGCGGAAACACGTCGGTGATCTGGTCGGAACAGTATCTGCCGACCGGGTTGGCGGCGCTGATCGTGGCGGTGATTCCGTTGTATGCGGCTTTGATAGAGATTTTTTTGCCCAGAGGAGAGGGACTGCGAGTGAAGGGTTGGATCGGCGTTTGCATGGGGTTCGCCGGACTTGTATTTCTGTTATGGCCTGGGCTGCGGGAGGGGCTGCGCGGTGACTCGCGGCAGATTATCGCGGCAGCGGTGTTGCTGGGCGGGGCACTGTGCTGGACGAGCGCGTCCGTGATCTCGCGGCGGTCGACGTTTCGGCTGGGAGGGTTTGTGGTTGCGGGGTGGGAGATGCTGTTTGGCGGTGTGTTCAATGTGTTGATGATGCTTGCGACGAAGGGTTATCACGGGGCACAATGGGGATTTCAGGCTTGGGCGTCCACGCTGTATCTGGTCACCTTCGGATCGATTCTGACGTACAGTGCTTACGTTTATCTGCTGAATCATGTGGCAGTGTCGAAGGTGGCGACCTATGCGTATGTGAATCCGGTCATTGCTGTAATTCTTGGGGTGATTTTTCTGAAGGAGCGTTTTGTTGTTGTGGAGTACATCGGTATGGCTGCGATTCTGGTGGCGGTGTTCTTGGTGACCAGCTCGAAGATGAAGACTGGGGCGCCGACGGTGGTGGATGAAGATGTTGCAGCTGGGCTGGAGGCTTAGTTTTTTGTTGAAGGCGTGTCCTGCCGGACGGGCTCACTGCGCGTGAGGCGGTCACTTCGTGACTTGTATACCCTTCTTCTCGTTGCTTAGGACATGCCTGTGATTTCGCCTGCTGCATCGACGTCGATATCCATCGCGCGGGATGCTTTGGGCAAGCCGGGCATGAGCATCATGGAGCCGGAGATGACGACGAGAAAACCTGCGCCTGCGGAAAGAACGACGTCGGTGATGTGGAGGGTCCAGCCGGTGGGCGCGCCCATCAGCTTGGGGTCGTCGGTGAGAGAGTACTGCGTCTTGGCGATGCAGACGGGGAGTTCGCCGTAGCCCCATTTTGTGAAGCGCGCGAGTTTTTCTTCCGCTTGAGGCGTGAGTTCGACGTTGGCCGCGCCGTAAACTTTTTGCGCGACGGCGGTGATCTTTTCCAGCGAAGATGCGCTTGAGGTGTAGGTGCTGGTGGGTGCGACGTTGGGGTTGGCGGCGATGACGCTGACAACTTTTTCCGCGAGTGCGGCAGCGCCTGCTCCGCCTTTGACAAAAGCTTCGGAGAGCGCGAAGGCTGCACCCTGGGCTTCACAGTATTTCTTGAGGAACTTCAACTCTTCGTCGGTGTCTTTGGGGAAGCGGTTGATGGCAACGATGGCGGGAAGGTTGAACCCGCGCACGATGGCGATGTGTTTTTTCAGATTTTCGAAGCCCGCTTCGAGATCGCCTGCGCCCTGGTTGCGAACGGATTGGACCGTGGTGACGAGGACTGCGGCAGAGGGCTTGATGCCGGAGGATGGCATTACGATGTCGAGGTATTTTTCGAAGCCGAGGTCGGAGGCGAAGCCAGTCTCGTTGACGACGTAGTCTGCGAGGCGGAGGCCCATCTGCTGCGAGATGACAGAGCTGGTGCCGTGAGCGATGTTGGCGAAGGGGCCGCAGTGGACCAGCGCGGGTGTTCCTTCGGTGGTTTGAACGAGGTTCGGCAGGATGGCTTCGCTCAGGAGTGCCATCATGGGGCCAGTGGCTTTGAGGTCTTTTGCGAGGACAGGTTTGCCTGCACGGGTCTGGCCGATGACGATGCGGGCGAGACGCTTGCGGAGGTCTTCGCGGCCGGAGGCGAGGGTCATGATGGCCATGATCTCGCTGGCGGCGGTGATGAGGAAGCCGGTGTGGCGATTGGCTCCGACGCGTTTGCCGCCGGCCTGCACGATGATGTGGCGAAGGGCACGGTCGTTCATGTCGAGTGCGCGGGGCCAGGTGACGGCTTCGGGGTCAAGGTCGAGTTCGTTTCCGTGGAAGAGATGTGAGTCGATGAGCGCGGCCAGAAGGTTGTGCGCGGAGGTGATGGCGTGGAAGTCACCGTGGAAGTGGAGATTGATTTTTTCTGCAGGCTCGACCTGCGAGCGGCCGCCGCCTGCCGCTCCGCCCTTCATGCCGAAGACGGGGCCGAGTGAGGGCTCGCGCGAGGTGATGATGGCTTTCTTGCCGATCTTTTCGAGACCCTGGACGAGGCCGATTGAGGTGACGGTTTTGCCTTCGCCGGAGAGAGTGGGCGTGGTTGCCGTGACTAGGATGAGCTTGCCGCGTACGGGGAAGGCGAGGTCGTCGAGGAAGTCGAGTGTGAGTTTGGCGCCGTAGCGGCCGAGGCGTTCGACGTACTTTTCGGGCAGGGCGAGTTTTTCGACGATGGCTTCGATGGGAAGAAGATCTTTGGTCATGGGCCTCAGCGGTGGTTACGGTTAGAGGAAGCTATGGGGCCGCGGTGCCCATGGCGAGCGGGTAGAGCGGCGCAGCTTCGGCGCGACCGAAGCGGACTGTAGTTTTGGTGATGCGATTGAGCGTGTCAATGTTGTTCGAAGAAAAGTACCAGACGAGAAGATGACTGTTCCAGTTGGTGGAGATGCCCATCGCGTAGAGCGACTGGGGGACGGCGGGATTTTTAGAGTCTGGGGGTTGCGGGGGCTGCGCCTGACCCTGTGAAGCGGCCATGTGAACCTTCTGCCAGCCGACGTTATACCAGGCCGGCTGCGCGATGGACTTCATGCCGGGAACCTTGATGACGATCTCGGCGAGGTCGGAGAGAAGTGTGGTGCTGCTGCTTTCGTGCTCGGCGTTGAGGCAGTCGATGTCGAGTTCGGCTAAGAGGATCGATGCCGTGACGGCTGGCTTGACGGTGACGCGAGTAGCGCCGTCTTCGGCGGGCTGAGTCTCAGTGGTTTGCGCTGGGCCCGACTGTGGAAGTTCGAGCAGGAGCGCGGGACGCAGGCAGTGAGTCTCGGCGGCGAGCTTTGGGTTGTCGACGTTGAAGAGAGTGAGATGGCCATCGTGAAGGATTTTTTCGGGATCGCCCTTGACGAGGTCGGAGGGATAGAAGAGTCGGAGTTTGAGAGCTTCACTCTCCCAGCCGGTGGTGTTGGGAGCGGGCGTTTGCGCGGCTGCGATGAGGGACAGGGCCGCGAGAACGAACGTCGTGACGAGAGTGCGGGGTGCGAAGGTCATCTATTCCACTCCGACAAACTTATTTTCTCTTCCAGCGGACGCCATCTTTTGAGTCTTCGATTAAGATGCCCTTTTGAAGCAGGTCGTTGCGGATGGCGTCGGCGCGGGCGAAGTTGCGGGTCTTTTTGGCTTGAGTACGTTCGGCGACGAGGGCGTCGATGTCGGCGTCGGAGAAGGAGAGCGTGGCGACTAGTTCGGGCGCGGCTTCGTCGAGGCGGCCTTCTGCTTCAGCCCAGGCGAGCGCGGCGCGGGTGATGGCAGCGTCACGGTCTTCAAGGACGGCAAAGACACCGTCGAAGAGCTGGAGCACGCCGATGATCTCTGTCACGTTTTCGCTGCGTAGCATTCCAGTATCGGCTGCAGTGTTGGCGGCGCGAACGAGATCGAAGATGGCGGCGCGCGCTTCTGCCGTATTGAGGTCGTTCGCGAGTGCGATGGTGTACGCCATCCTCGCCTCGCCTGTGAGCAGCGAGAGAGCCTGATCGCATCCGTGGGGGAAGCCGCCCTTCAACATGCGCTGGTGGAAAGTGCGCAGGCGGTCGATGGCGTTGGTGGATTCGATGAGGCTGTCGAAGGTGAAGTTCATCTGGTGGCGGTAGGGCACGGAGATGAGCAGGAAGCGAATGGCAGACGCGCGGTAGCCTTTGAGGAGCAGATCGCGAAGGGTGTAGAAGTTGCCCTCGGACTTCGACATCTTCTTGCCTTCGACGAGCAGAAAGCGGACGTGCATCCAGTGGCGGACGAAGGGTTTTCCGGAGGCCGATTCAGACTGGGCGATCTCGTTCTCGTGGTGCGGGAACATGAGGTCTTCGCCGCCGGCGTGGAGGTCGATGTCGTCCCCGAGAAACTTGGTGGCCATGGCCGAGCACTCAATGTGCCAGCCGGGGCGGCCGGTGCCTAACGTGGTGTCCCAGGACTGTTCGCCGGGTTTTACAGCCTTCCAGAGGGCGAAGTCGCGGGCGGCGTCCTTCTCGTACTCATCGATGTCGACGCGGGCGCCGTCTTCGATGCCGTCAAAGTCCTTTTTGGAGAGCTTGCCATACTCGGGGAAGCGAGCGATGCGGAAGTACCACGAGCCGTCTTCGGCCTTGTAGGCGATGTCCTTGGCGGCGAGCTGCTCTATGAGCGAGACCATGTCAGGAATGCACGCGGTGGCGTGGGAGATGTACTCGGGGCGCTCGATGGCGAGGGCGTCGAGGTCTTCAAAAAAGGCGCGCTCAAACTTTTCGGTGTACTGGGCGATGGGGACGCCTGCAGCGCCGGCATTGCGGATGATCTTGTCGTCGACGTCGGTGATGTTCATGACGTGTTGGACGGGGATGCCCTGCTGGCGGATGACGCGGCGGAGGACGTCGACGTGGAGAAAGGTGCGGAAGTTGCCGATATGGCCGTAGTCGTAGACGGTGGGGCCGCAGCAGTACATTCGCAGAGCTTTTTGGTCGACGGGGGAGAGGGTTTCTATCTTTCCGCCGAGGGTGTTGAAGAGTTCTATGGTTGCCACGTGCTCTAGTATCCTGCCGCAGCCGGCGCGTGGCGCGGTGCAGACTGCTCTCGCTTGAGGTTCCCTGATGATTTTAGCTGATATCTCGGGGCAAATTGTGCCAGTTGGGGTTACTGCTGGCCGAGGCGGAGTTGAGGAGTCGCTCCGAGGTCGTCCGAGGCGAAGTTTTGAGCGAGGAGCTTGGGCCATGCTGCGGCGGCGATCATGGCTGCGTTATCGGTTGAGAGAGCGAGCGAGGGGAAGGCGATGGGGAGGTTGCGGCGGTCGGCCTCGGCCTGGAGGCGACGGCGTAGCTCGCGGTTGGCGGCGACCCCGCCAGAGACGACGATGCTGCGAGCGTCGAGGGCTTCGGCGGCGGCGAAGGTTTGGCGCTGGAGATTTCCGACGACGGCGTACTGGAAGGAGGCGATGAGGTCGAGGGTCTGCTGATCGCAGAGTCTAGTTACGGCTTCGGACTTGGGCGTGAGGGTGGGATCGGCGGCGAGGGCGGCGCGTCGGGATTCGATGCTGTCGCGCATATTGTGGGTTTCGACGTAGCGAAGAACAGCGGTTTTGATGCCGCTGAAGGAGAAGTCGAAGTGGGGGCCTTCGGTGTTTGCGAGGGCTTTCTTGTTGGTGATCCCGGGGCGAGGAGCGCGGTGTTTGATCTCGGCGAAAGTGAAGGGGACGGCGCGGGGGTTGCCGTGGGGGGCGAGCGCGTCGATCCACGGTCCGCCCGGGTAGCCTAGGCCGAGGAGCTTGGCGACCTTGTCGTAGGCCTCACCGGCGGCGTCGTCGACCGTGCGGCCAACGTTGCGGTAGGTCCAGGTTTCGCTTCCCTGCTGGTGGTTTGCTAGATAGAGGTGCGTGTGGCCGCCTGAGACGACGAGCGCTAGAAGAGGCGTTGGTAAGGGAGATTCGGAGCTCTCTCGCGTCTCCATGAGGACGGCGTGGATATGGCCTTCGAGGTGGTTGACGGAGATGAGGGGCTTGTCGAGGCCGAGGGTGAGGGCCTTTGCGTAAGTGATTCCCACCAGAAGGGCGCCGGCTAGGCCTGGGCCTTCGGTTACGGCTACGGCGTCGAGGTCGGCGAAGGTTACGTTTGCGTGGGCCATTGCCTCGCGGACGACTGGGACGATGTTGCGGAGGTGTTCGCGGGAGGCGAGTTCGGGAACGACACCGCCGTAGTTGGCGTGGAGTGACATCTGCGAGGCGACGACGTTGGAGAGGGCTTCGGTGCCGGCGCGGACGACGGCGGCTGCGGTTTCGTCGCAGGAGCTTTCGATTCCGAGGATTAGGCCGCTCGCTTGGCCGGTCTTTGAGCCATTCATTGAGCCGCTATGGGGGCTTTCGGGCATCTCTCTATCATAGGGGAAGGCATGAAGGATTCGTGGAAGGACAATTCGAGGTACAAGGCAGCGCGAGAGATCGTGGTGGCGGTGCGTGCCGCGGGATACAAGGCTTACTTCGCGGGCGGATGTGTGCGCGATCTGTTGCTGGGGGTGGAGGCGAAGGACTTCGATGTAGCGACGAGCGCGACGCCGGATGTTGTGATGGGGATGTTCGCGAAGACGTACTCGGTGGGGGCGCACTTTGGGGTGGTGCTGGTTTGTACGCCGGAGAAAGACGGCGGCGAGATCGCTACTGAGGTAGCTACTTTTCGCCATGATGGAGCGTACAGCGACGGGAGACGGCCGGATGCGGTGAGGTTTTCAACCGATCCGCGCGAAGATGTGCAGCGGCGTGACTTCACGATCAATGGAATGCTGTTCGATCCGTTGGCGGACTCACATGAAGCGGCGATTCTCGACTTTGTTGGCGGACGCGAGGATCTGACGCATCATTTGGTTCGGACGATCGGCGTGGCGAAGGATCGTTTTACCGAAGACAAGCTGCGGATGCTGCGGGCGGTGCGGTTCGCGGCTCGGTTGGAGTTCGAGGTCGACGTCCAAACGAGTGCGGCGATTAAGGCGCTTGCGACGGAGATTACGCAGGTTAGCCTTGAACGGATTCGCGATGAACTGACGTTGATGTTGACGGAAGGACACGCGCGGCGAGCGTTCGAGATGCTGTATGAGCTGGGATTGTTGCAGCATATCCTGCCCGAGGCCGTGAAGATGCATGGCGTGGAGCAGCCGCCGCAGTTTCATCCGGAGGGCGATGTATGGGTGCACACGCTGCTGCTGCTGGAGAAGCTGAAGCCTGGCGCGTCGGCTGCGCTGGCCTGGGGAGCGCTGCTGCATGATATCGGCAAACCGGCTACGTTTCGGCCGCCAGATCCGAAGAAGCCGGGAGATCGCATCCGCTTCGATGGGCACGTGGAGGTCGGAGTGCGCATGGCGGAGACTATTCTTGGACGGCTGCGTTTTTCGAATGAGGAGACCGAACAGATCGTTGCGCTGGTGAAGAACCATATGCGCTTCGGCGACATTCTGCAGATGAAGGAGTCGACGCTGAAGCGGTTTCTGCGGCTGCCGAAGTTTGACGAACACCTTGCGCTGCACTGGATGGATTGCATGTCGGCGCATGGGGATTTGAAGCTGTACGAGTTTGCGAAGGAACGATACGAGGCAGCGCCGGTGGAGGAGATGCGGCCGAAGCTGCTGGTGACGGGCCGGGATTTGATTGCTGCGGGATATCGGCCGAGCCCGCAGTTCAAAGAGATGCTGGAGGCGGCCGAGGACGCGCAACTCGAGGGTTTGGTTACTACGACCGAAGGTGGGTTGGCGGTCGTGAAGGCACAATGGGGTGAGCCGCGTGATGCTTAGGATCTCAGTCAATAAGTTGTCTGGCGGCACCTGAGAGGTCGCAGCCGAGCCAGTTTGGATGCGACAGGAGCGTTTGCTGGATGTGTTTGTGTCATGAATTTGTCATCGCGAATTCGGGTGTAGTGTTGAAAGAGACGGAGTGGTCAGACGGAGCATCGCCGCTATTCCGCTTTGCATCTTAGAGGGCCTGTGGCTACTACGAAATCACTGCTGAATACCCCTGCCGAGTTCACCCCGAATACACACTTGACGATTGATGGACTACAGGTGCCTGGTCGCTCCGGGGAGCTGCTGATCGATCTGCTGAATCGGCGCACCGCCGTAGATGCGCAGAAACCTGTGCCGCAGGTTTGCTATGTAAAGCAGATGGGGCCCATTGAGAGCTGCGACACCTGCATGGTGAAGGTGAATGGCGAGTTGGTTCGAGCGTGTTCGGCCAGAGTGTCTGGGGGGATGAAGGTCGAGACCCTTGGTGAAGCGGTTGATATTGCGCAGCGTGAAGCGTTCGATCGCATCCTCGAGAACCATATGCTGTACTGCACGGTGTGCGACAACAACAATCAGAACTGCACGATCCACAATACGACGGCAGTCCTCGATGTGAAGCACCAGCACCGAGAGTTCAAGCACAAGCCGTATGAGAAGGACATGTCGAATCCGTTCTATCGCTACGATCCGGATCAGTGCATTCTTTGTGGCCGGTGCGTGGAGTCGTGTCAGAACGTGCAGGTGAATGAGACGCTGTCGATTGACTGGGAGAGTGACCATCCGCGCGTGCTGTGGGATGGCGGGACGCAGATCGAGGGTTCGAGCTGTGTCTCTTGCGGTCACTGCGTGACGGTGTGTCCGTGCAATGCGCTGATGGAGAAGTCGATGCTGGGTGAGGCAGGTTACATGACGGACCTGCCAGCTGTAACGCTGAACAACATGATTGAAGTTGTGAAGGGTATCGAGCCACCGATTGGGTATGGGCCGATTCTTTCGCTCTCCGAGATGGAGTCGGAGATGCGCAACGAGCGGACGAAGCGCACCAAGACCGTTTGTACTTATTGCGCGGTGGGATGCAGCTTCGAGGTCTGGACCAAGGAGCGTCACATTCTGAAGATCGAACCGACGCATGGGCCTGCGAATGGGATTTCTACGTGCGTGAAGGGCAAATTCGCATGGGGACACATTAATTCGGACGACAGGTTGGTCAAGCCGCTGCTGCGCGATGGCGAGAGTTTCCGCGAAATCGAATGGAGTGAAGCGCTCGACATCATCGAGCACACCTTCAAACGCATTAAGAACGATCATGGGCCGGATGCGCTGGGGTTTATTGCCTCTTCGAAGTGCACCAACGAAGAGAGCTTCGTGATGCAGAAGCTGGCGCGTGCGGTGATCGGGACCAATAATGTCGATAACTGCGCTCGGTACTGCCAGAATCCGGCGACGATGGGGCTGCAGCGCACGGTCGGCTATGGTGGCGACTCAGGATCGATTGCGGATATCGAGAAAGCTGGGCTGGTGTTGATTGTGGGAGCGAATCCTGCGGAGAACCATCCCGTGCTGTGCACCCGGGTCAAGCGTTCGCACAAGCATCGTGGACAGCGGCTGATCGTTGCCGACCTTCGCAAACATGAGATGGCCGAGCGCGCCGATATCTTCTTCCGTCCGAACCCTTCGACCGATGCGGTGTGGATATGCGCGATCTCGAAATACATCATCGACAGCGGTCTCGCGAAGATGGACTTCGTCAATAAGTGGGTGAACCACTTTGACGAGTTCAAGAAATCGCTTGAACCGTTCACGCTGGAGTTTGCCGAAAAGATCACCGGTGTTCCCGCGGCAACGCTGACGACGGTCGCGCATGAGATTGCGGAGGCGGATGGTACCTGCATTCTGTTTGCGATGGGCGTGACGCAGCACTGTGGCGGGTCGGATACCGCTACTGCACTCTCGAATTTATTGCTGGTGACCGGCAATTACATGCGGCCGGGTGCTGGTGCTTACCCTCTACGCGGCCACAACAACGTGCAGGGAGCGAGCGACTACGGATCGATGCCGAACGTGTTCAGCGGCTATCAGAAGGTGGACGATCCGGATGTTGTTGCAAAGTTCGAGGCCGACTGGGGTGTCACGCTGCCGACCACCACGGGCAAAGACAATCACCAGATGATCGAGGCGATTCTGGCTGGGACGCTCAAGGCGCTGTATATCAAGGGCGAGGACACGATTACCTCTGACTCGAATGCCAACTATGTTGCCAGCGCGCTGGAGAAACTTGAGTTTTTTATCGTGCAGGATATCAACTTCTCCGAGACCTGCCGCTATGCCGATCTAGTGTTGCCTGCAGCGGCTTCGCTTGAGAAAGACGGGACCTTCACCAGCACGGAGCGCCGCATTCAACGTATCAATAAGGCGATGGAGCCGTTAGGGGAATCGAAGGCCGACTGGGAGATTATTCAGTTGATCGCAAATCGGATGGGTGGGAACTGGAACTACAAACATCCTTCCGAAATCATGGATGAGGTGGCGCGACTGACTCCACTGTTCGCTGGGGTGAGCTACTCGCGACTGGAAGGCTTCGACAGCCTGCAGTGGCCTGTACATGCTGACGGGACAGACACGCCTTTGCTGTTTACCGAGGGCTTTCCCTTTCCTGATGGTAAGGCTCGATTCTTTCCGATCGAATACATTCCGCCTTCAGAGGAGACCAGCTCTATCTACGATCTGCATCTCAACAACGGCCGTCTGCTGGAGCACTTCGAGCAAGGCAGCATGACCTTGCGCACGCCAGGGATCAAAGAGATCACGCCGAATAGTTGGATTGAGGTGTCGCCAGAGTTGGCAGCGGAGCGCGGTGTCACCACGGGCCGGTATGTGCAGGTGACCTCGCCGCATGGCAAGGTCAGAGTGCAGGTGCTGGTGTCGGAGCGGGTGACGGGCAAGCAACTCTATATGACGCTGAACTCAGTCGAAGAACCGGTGAACAAGCTGACGAGCAGCTTTACAGATCGCCAGACGCACACGCCTGCGTTCAAAGAGACCGCGGTGAGCATGACGGTGTTGCCGGAGCAGGGTGAGAATCCGCTGCCGCGCAGGAACTTCCGCTATGGCACGCGTACGCCGCAGCCTGGTCTCGAGATTGAGCGCAAGTGGGCGCGCAAGGATTATCACCTGCCGGGAACCGCTGCGGCCGACAAACTCGTTCAGATAACTTCCACTACTGTTTAGTTTTGGCACCAGACTTTTGAGGAGCTGTTATGGCGAAGCCCATTGCTTTCAAACCGATTACGGTCGACTTCAAAGCCGACCTTGTGCGCAAGCTTGAGAAGGCTCCGGAAGAGCATGCCGAGGCGCTGCTGCTGGCCTACGATGTGCTTGAAGAGGCGCACCGGAAGGGTCTGCTGAGCCTGCTTCATGGTGCGATCGGTGCGAAGGATACGATCTTCAACACGTTGTCGAAGTACGCCGCGCAGCCAGAAGGAATTGCAGCAATTCGTAATCTGCTGACCGCGGCGAAGATCCTGACTGAACTGGATCCAGAGGTGCTCGATCAACTCTCGAAAGTGATGGCGCATGCAACGAAAGAGCATCAGGCAGAGCAGAAGGCTCCGAGCCTGTGGCAGCTTGCAAAGCGTGCGACCAGCGAAGACAGCCGCCGTGGACTTTCGTTCATGACGTTGGTTCTCTCGGGGCTGGGCAGGTCGCTGAAGAACTAAGCGGTTCGCTCAGGTTGCGCGGGCTGGCGGCGTCTATGGTCAAATAAACGATGTGACTCATTCCTTCGACATCGGCAGTACACCGCATCAGGTCCCGGTTGGCCGGGGCAAGCTTTTTCTTATCGCGGGACCATGCGTGATTGAATCCGAAGGCCACGTGCGCAAGATGGCCGATGCGATTCAGCGCATAACTTCGGATCTCGACGTTCCGTATATCTTCAAGGCCAGCTACGACAAGGCGAATCGCACCTCAATCAAGAGCTTTCGCGGACCCGGGCTGGTAGAGGGTTGCCGAATTCTGCGTGAAGTCGGAAAGAATACTGGATTGCCGGTATTGACCGATGTTCACACTGCCGTCGATTGCGATGCTGTTGCAGAGGCTGTCGATGTGCTGCAGATTCCTGCCTTCCTCTGTCGCCAGACAGACCTGCTGATCGCAGCTGCCGAAGCCACGAAGAAGACTGGTGGTGCGATTAATGTAAAGAAGGGCCAGTTCGTTGCGCCGTGGGATATGCGGCACGCTGTTGAGAAGATTCGCGAGAGCGGCAACGATCGCGTTTCGCTGACCGAGCGAGGGGCCAGCTTCGGATACAACAATTTGGTGGTGGATATGCGCTCGCTGCCCGTGATGCGTGGGTTTGCACCGGTGGTCTTCGATGGCACGCACTCGGTGCAGACGCCATCAGCCGGCAATGGCGTCAGCGGGGGGCAACCAGAGTTCATCCCCGTACTGGCTCGGGCCGCAGTCGCGGCTGGAGTCGATGGTGTTTTTCTTGAGGTGCATGACAATCCTGCGGAGGCGAAGTCCGATGGGGCCAATGCGCTTCATTTGAATCATCTGAAAGCTGTGCTTGAGCAGTTGCTCGCCGTTCACGCCGCCGTTAGTTAGAAGGATGTCCTGCCGGACGGGCCCGCTGCGCGCGGAGCGGCCACTTCGTGGCGTGTGTCCCTTTTAGTGGCGGGGAGAGATGTTGGCCCTCCCGTTGGTCGGGAGATAACAAGTTAAAAAAAGCGGCCCCTCAATGAGGGGCCAATCTGCCTTGGTTCTCTCTGGTTAGGAGAGGTTTTTGCGAGTGCGATCTAAGTCGCTATCTCGGCAAACTTGTGGACGGTGCGGGAGAACTGCACCGTCCTGGGGGAGGGCTACTGATTCACCTCTTGTGGTGAACTTACTCCCGTGTGGGAGGTCTTTGGCGTTGTCGCTGCGGTGGATGCCGAATCGGAACTCATCGTCGCCAAGCTGTTGTGGAGCAGCGTAACTTTGACGCCATTCACAACTGCCTGCTCTCCATCGGCTGGCTTCTCGGTATTTTTGCCGAGGCCACTTTTGTAGATGCGGTAGACAGGAACCTGATGCTCAGTGACGAGGTAGCGGACGACCGAGTCGGCCATTGCCTGCGAGGTCTGAACGCCTGATTTGCTGTAGCCCTGAACTTCGATGATGTAGCCCTTCTCATTGCCCAGGGTGGTGGCGAGACTGTCGAGGTCCGACTTACCGGTCGGCCCAAGAGCTGTGCGGCCGGGAGCGAACTTCACTGCGGTCGAGGAGACAGTCTGGTACTGGTCAAGATTACCGACCGTGTGGCCGAGGGAGTCTGTGCGGGTGCTTGCAGTGCTCGCCAGCGTCTGAGCGGAGTTTGCGCGATTCGCCGCATCCTGCGCGTGCTGGTCTGCAGTGTTCGCAGAGTTCATAGCATTCTTGATGCCTGCCTGCGAACGGCCGTCTACGTCTTTGATATCGTTGGCGTTCTTGGACTGAAGTTGGTCAAGCTCATTGACCTGATCCTTGATGGGAGCAGTCTGTCTGTTTACCCACTTCTTGCGGGCAAACGGATTCATGTGGCCCCAGAAGCCTTCCTTGGAATCCCCGGACAAAGGCTTGCCGGTTGCGTAGGTGCCATCCGCGTTCGTTGTGGCGGAGCTTGAGGTGCCAGAAGTTGAGGTGGCTGCTGTGGAGTCCGTTGTTTGGGCTGCGGGAGTGCTTGTCTGAGCGAAAGCTGAAAGGCCCATTGCACTACCTAGCAGTATAGCCGGGAGGCCGAAAGTTGTTCCAGATTTGATCATTTGGCTTGCTCTCCTATCCTGACTCTGCGCCTGTTTTACAGACGTCAACATGCACTTGCTAGAGCAGGTAGTGTGCCAAACCGCTAAAACGTATCAAATAGCTGAAAATAAGTTGTTTACGGGAATTGTGAATATTGGCTCATGAGGGAGATTACAACCAACTTACGCAAAATCTTCCCGACCGCCGGGTAACTATTACTTGGTGACCCTATTTCGTGTCCACGCTAATGATGTGAATCTCGGGCATTTGGGTGTTCCAATTGCCAGGAATCGATTCGAAGATAAGGCGAAAGTCCCGTTGGTCACCCCGCTTGAGGGGAGCCGCGCTGACCGGCTGAGTGTCGATATAGGGTTCTCGCGTCCGAACCAATGAAAGAGGCAATGTTTCGACCTGCGGAGGCATGGCCTCGTCGTTGCGAAAGATGACCTGCACGGTAACGCCGGAGACGGTCTGAGGGCCGGAGTTCTGAATGTGGCCGTCGATAAAAGTGGACTTCCCGCCAGAGAGACTGGTGGACTCGCTCATGGCGAGTTGCGATAGAGGGAGCTCTGCGGCATAAGCGGCCAAAGGCTGGATCGTATTGGGAGGAGCCTGCGACTTGTGGCGCGTCGCAAAAACCAAGCCAAGGATTACAGCCAAGACCACCAATCCGGCCACGCCCCAGGCCGCGATTGGCAGACGGCCTCCCTCAGGAGGCTTGCTCGAGAACATTGCAGGCTGCGGGCTACTGCCTGGGGGTACCGGGGCCTGACGCGAGGAATCAGGTGAATTAACCGGGTTGTCGAGCGGACGACTCTGTTCGTTCATAAGCCGAGATTTTATACCGCAGCACGCCGTGGACAACGGGAATCGCGCGCCGGTAAATCGTCTGTCGGGCATTCCCAAAATGGAACCAATGGGGGTTCAGCAAAAAACTCGCCAGATTTTCATCTACACCGCAGAACATTTTGGTGCATTCTCGCGTTAAGGATCATCTATACGGTATCGGCTGATCCTGCTATCGCTGGGGCCAACCGAGATCCGACATACAGCGAGGAGAGGCAGACATGGACGAGCAAATGGAAATTTCGCAATTCTCCTCATTGCCGATCGACGTGTCGGATGCCTCGATTGCCGGAGAGGGCGCGTCGGTTCCTGCCGCCGCAGATCGCCTGTACCAATTCGCCGCGCTTACTGCCGGCTTGTTCCTGCTCTTCACGCTGCTCTAAATGTAGCTAGACTCGCCAGCGGAAGCTTCCCAAACAAGCGATCCATCGGCTGGTTTCAAGCGAAACTGGCGCGTTTGACCTTCTGGCGGAAGTCTTCGCCCTGCATCTCCACGACAACACACATCTCCTGCAGCCTTGAACGCATGCGCTCGCCGATCCTGTCGCCGAGGGTCTCCTCGCGCATCACGCCGCGGGGGGCGCTCTCGGTTCCCAGCGGACCGGCATTGGCATAGTTGGTGGTGATGATCGTCGTCCGGCGATCGTTGTAGCGGGTGTTCAAAATGTGAGCGACCGTGTCCCAGACCCAGTCGGTTGGCTTGGACGCGCCGAGTTCGTCGAGCACCAGCACCTCGGCGTCAAAGACAGGGGCAAGTATCTCTAGCTCGGTCGCTGAAACTTTGTTGTTGTAGCTGTTTTGGACTTGTTTCAGAAGGTCGCGATAGTCAAAGAAGAGGCCGGTTGCGCCGCGTTCTGCTACCAGCGCCTGCAGAATGCCTACAGCAAGATGCGTCTTGCCCACACCGATCGACCCAGTCAGCAGCAGCCCGGTCCCGGCGGTCTCGATGGGATAGCCGTCGACGAACTTCCGGGCGCGAAGATGGGCGAGCCCAAGCGACCGGTTGGAAGAAGGAAAATCTGTGTCGTAGCTCTCGAGCGAGCAGTGCTCGTAGCGCCTTGGGATATGGGCGCGGCCCAGCATTCGTTCGGCACGCTTCTGCAGCCGGCAAACGCAGTCTCTAACAAACTGCCTGCCGTCCTCCTGCAGGATCCGCATCCCTGATCCACCGCATATCGTGCAAACTTCACTCATGGCCGTCTTTTCAGTATGGCAGCATCTGAATCCAATTGCCCCCTGTGCGAATCTGAGTTAAACTGAGGAAACTGCTTGAGCGCTTCGAAAAGGCGCAAGCGGCGGCGCGACAGGCCCTTCGATGTGACGTGAACTCTTCCGTTGCAAGCGATCCGCGAGCCGGCAGGCATACCCCAAGATTGAGAAAAGGATAGTTACCATGCCAAAAGAAGGTATTCACCCGAAGTACGACAATATCCACGTGAAGTGCGCCTGCGGAAATACGTTTGAAACCCGCTCTACGCATAAGGGCGACATCGTCGTCGAAATCTGCTCCGCCTGCCACCCGTTCTTTACCGGCAAGCAGAAGCTGATCGATACCGCAGGTCGCGTCGAACGCTTCCGCCGCAAGTTCGCCAAGTCGGACGCCGGCAAGGCCGAGACTGCCGCGAAGTAAGCGGACGCCTAAACCATCCAGGGGCCTCCGCAGACGCGGGGGCCTTTGTTTTGTCTAAACTAAAGAGGAAAGAGAACCGCAAACAGCTGTTGCTATGAAGAAGCGATACACACTCGAACAGAAGCGTTGGGACGATCCGGCCGAGCACGCAATGCCGGAGCACTCCCGCGTGCCTGCTAGCTTCACCATCGGCAACGTGAAGATCGCTCCCGCGACGGTACTCGCTCCCATGGCAGGGGTGACCGACACGGTCTTTCGCCGCTTCATCAAGAACGCCAGCCAGTTCACGACTCCCGCAGATGGTCTTGCGGACTCGTCGGCTGATGTTGATAGCGTCACGTCGAACCAGCAATCAGGCTGCGGCCTCATTATGACGGAATTCACCTCCGCCGACGGCCTCTCTCGCATGCGCGAGACCAAGCGCAAACGCTACCTGACCTACTACGACGACGAACACCCCATCTCCGCACAGCTCTTCGGCTCGAATCCTGCAACACTCGCCGACTCTGCGCGTATCGTGCAGGATGCTGGTTTCGACCTTGTCGATCTAAATCTCGGCTGCCCGGCTAAGCGCGTCGTCGCGTGTAATGGCGGCTCAGGCCTACTGCGCGATCTGCCGCTGATCGAGACGATCTTCAAGACCGTCCGCGCTGCCGTTTCAATTCCCTTCACCGTTAAGTTCCGCATGGGCTGGAACGACAAGCACATCGTCTGCGTCGAGCTTGCGAAGATGGCCGAAGACTGCGGCCTCAACGCCGTAGCATTGCACGCCCGCACCCGTGAAGATGGCTACACTGGCCAAGCGCGATGGGAGTACATCGCTGCGGTGAAGGATGCTGTGAAGATTCCTGTGATCGGCAACGGCGATATCCGCACCCCCGAAGATGCTGCCGCGATGGTCGATGTGACTGGCTGCGACGCCGTGATGATCGGGCGCACCGCACCGTCGAATCCCTGGATCTTCCGTCAGATCGCGCAGTACACCGCGACAAAAGAAGCTACCGGCGTCGGAACCTACGATCAGCCGACCGATCAGGATCGCTACCGGATGATCCGTACCTACTTCCAGATGCTGGTCGATGAGATTGCCATTGAAGAACGGGCCGAAGCGGCGCGCGCGGAGGCCATCACCGCCGCAGGACAGGTTGCACGTGAGCAGCGTCATCGCGACTGCGTCGGCAAGATGAAGCAGTTCGCCAGCTGGTTCACGCACGGCGTACCCGGTGGTGGTGCGCTACGCAAACAGATCTTCGAATCGAAGAATGGCGATGCAGTTCTTGGCGCGATTGAAAGCTTCTTCGCGAACCGCGTAGATGGGCTGATATCTCATCCTGAGTTGCTCACGCAGGACGACCAGCTTCTCACTTCTGCAGCCTACTGCGATTGATCGCGGTTAGACTCTGCCTTGCAAAACGTGGGCCGAAGGCGAGGATGTGTCTGTACTTCGCTTGCGCCAGACAGCCTTCACCTTCGCACGCCATCGTTCATCGAGCGCTATGAGACTCCATTCGACGCGCGGTGAAAGATATCGCAAGACGGTCTCGGTCGCGGGATGAACGCGCAGCGCAGGCGCGACCAGGTACAGCCGAGGAGACTCGGTCGACAACCGTAGCCCGCCGAAATAGCCATGCCGCTGAAACTCACCCAACCCGGTGTTGTTATCCGGATTCTGGAGGTGATGCCACCGCACACGCACCCAGTAATCAAGCCCCTGCAGGGCAAGGTGAAGGTCTTCGTCTGCTTTCAACTCAATGACTGCCAGCCTTCCATCGCCGGTGACGCCGAGAAGGTCGAGCATCCCGCGATCTGCCGCAGCAAATGCAGGCACCTGCGTATAAACGTGCTTCGGGTCGAGTCGCGCATCGAGTGGTTCGACGTCTCGCCGCAGCACACTCTCGAGCCAACGCTCGGGCTGCATGCGGTAGAGAGGATCGCGCTTGTCGCCGCCTGCGATGCGCCGCGCAAACAATCGGGCCACCAGATCTCGCAGATCGTTCTCGCTCTCTTCGGTCAGCGGAGTTTCGTTTGCGCCGGCACCGAAGGTGATCTCCTGTGCACTGTTGAAGGAGTTGCCCGAATAGCCCATCCGAACCCGCGCAAACTCGAGACCATGGAGTAAAAACGCAAGCTCGGTGCCGCTGCGGAGGCGCTGCTCCACTACTTCGCGCATCGTCTCGGGCACGAGCTCCATCACGCGTTCCCTCGACTCGGCAAATCGCTCCTGTGCGGCTTGCTCGTTGGGGGCATGAATCAGGCGCGTGGTCAGGTTGCCGTGATCGGCTGCATCACGCTGCTCCAGCTCCTCCGACTTCTGATCCAACTCCCACAGCTCCCACTGCGCGACGTTTGCATTGAGCCACGCCATCCGCGACAAAGTGAGCACCGCCATGCCACGCGGCACGATCAGCTTCAATCCCTGGTACAGCTTTCGGCCATCGCCGGATTCGCGGCAATGCTGCAACCACAAAATCCCAAGCGTCAGGATTCCGTCAACGGTGGCCTGCGTCTCCTCTTCGTTGACGGCGATTATGGCCCATGCCTTCTGCCCCTGCACCAGCGAACCACGTGCATACGCGGGGCCGAAGCTCTTCTCGAGATCCATCGCCGTGCGTAGTGCATCCACTTTGAACTCGGGAAAGCTGCGCAACAGAACACGCTCGAGGACGCGCAGATACTTCACCCGTGTCGCTTCTCGTGTCGACGGTGTGCGGCGATCGCGATCTGTTACAAGCTCCAGCGTCTGCGGCTTGGTTTGGCCGAATCGATGTGTGCTTAGCCGCAGCACGCCGTTGCGCAGCACCGTGCCACTGACGCGACGCACCAGATTGCGATCCTCTCCCCACAGATGCAGCGTGCAACGGCCGTGTTCGGTCGCCAGCTTGTACTTGGCCTCGCGCATGTCGAAGAGGACCTTGCCGTCTTCGAGCACCACGGCGCGGGGAGATTCAGCTAAAAAGGATTCAAGTGCGACGGATATTTGTTCCACCGTCTGCACGGGCTCCGCGGAGGAGGCTCTTGGCGGCATAGCCGAACGTTAGCACATTTGCAACCATGTCAATTGAAGCGCGACAGGCGGCAGAATCTACAAAGGAAGCTTGAAGTGGAAGTCGGAGATCCGCAGACCGTGGCGAAAGTAAAACGCATGCGCGTCATGCCTGTGCGTTCCCGAGTCGAGCATGAAGGTCGTGCATCCTGCCTCTTTGGCGAGTGCGATTAACCAGGTGAGCATGGACTCGCCGTGTCCCCTCGAACGCGCGCCTTCGTCAGTTATCAGGTCATCCACGTACAGCGTCTTGCCGCTCCACAACAGATTCTGGACGCGGAACCCTGCCACCGACACAATGGTGCCGTCCGATTCTAAGAAGGCGAGTTGATAGCCCTCGGCCTGCTGCGTCTGAATGCGGCCGACGAACTCTTCCGCGATCAACGCAGGCCGAAGCTGCCGCATCACCGGAAAGCAGCGGTCGATCTCGCTTGGTATCGTGGCAATCTGAATGGTGGACATGCGCGGGTGACCCGCTACCACCCTTCCTTTGCGCGTAGATGCGTGATGTGGGCCACGTGATGACGTGAGTGCCAGGCGTAGGTCAGCGCTGCCAGCTCGACGGTGACAGGGCCATCTTCGGGGTGCTTATATCCACGCTGCCACTGGGTTTCGTCGAGAGATTGAAACAACATCACCCAGCGGGCATGAAGACTTTCCACCAACTCCAGCGACCACTCCACCGGCGCTGCCATGTCATGCAGCTTCGCCCAGGCGACTTCGTTATAGCTTTTGACTGCGGGCCAATCTTCGGTCAGCGCAAGCTTCACCCGCACATAGGCGTTCATGTGGCTGTCCGCGACGTGGTGCACCACCTGCCGCAACGTCCATCCGCCTTCGCGATACGGGGTTCCCAGTTGTGCCGAACTCAATCCATCGACCGCATTGCGCAGTTGCTCGGGTAACTCCGCCAGCGTGGCAATCGCTTCGGTTCGCTCGTCCGGGGAGATGGTTGCGGGCGGCACAAAATCGCCTATGGGGTATTTCGGATCGATATCAGTCAACGCCATGGCCCCTCCTCCATACCTCTAAGAAGCAACTTAGCACACAGGATTGTGTAACCTACCATGAAGATTCCCTTGCGCGCCCTCGAACCTTCCTCTTATGAGACTCTCAGCATTACGCCCACTCATCCTTCTTCTTTGCGTAATCCATAGTTCTGCGCAGCAGCCCCTCGGTTCGGTTCTCACCACAGGTCCCTATCTGGGCTTCGACATCAACGACTACCCGGGCGACCAAACTCTGCCCACATTGCGCCGCTATTTCGCCTTCGTCGGATACTGGCTCAACAATCCGCCAGGCGAAACGCATACTAGCTGGGTCGGCAAGCGCGAGGTATTGGTGCGTAATGGCTTCGGCTTTCTCGTACTGTTCAACGGCCGGCTTGAGGCGGAGATCAAAAGGGAGAAGCGCTCCGGAACATCACCTGCCTCGCTGGGAACGAAGGACGCCACGGCGGCCATCGTCGCAGCGCATCGTGAAAACTTCGCCACCGGCACCATTATCTTTTTGGATCAGGAGGAGGGCGGCCGACTTACCGACGATCAATCAGCGTATCTGCTTGCATGGACAGGGACCGTGGCCTCAAAATCCGGCTATCTCCCTGGGGTCTATGCCAGCGGCCAGCCAGTCAGCGACGGTCCGGGCAAGACCATCACTACGGTGCAGCATATTCGTGAGCTGGTCACCGCACAGCATTTGCACGAGATCACAATCTTTGTTTACCAGGACGCATGCCCGCCATCCAACGGGTGCAGCTTGCAGCCACCGGCGCTCAGCGCCAGCGGAACTCCCGATATCGCAGTCTGGCAGTATGCCCAATCCCCACGACGCAAAGCGATCACCGGGGCCTGCAGCAAGACTTATGCCGCCGACGGCAACTGCTATGCTGCCGATTTGCCGCAGTTGCCGCTCGATCTCAGCGTTTCGGGGTCTTCGGACCCTTCGCACGTACGCTGAATTGGCACGAAAATCTCACGAATCTCCATGAAAAATAAGTGCCTTCGGGCATACTCCGGCGGCACCTCCGCAAAAGTGACATTTGCCGGGCCTCTCGGGGAAGCCTAGAATCAATCTAGATGACCATACCCGCACCCGACCACAAACGCTACTTCATCGAAAAACTAGGTCTCTCGGAACGTCTGATGGAACGCTGTCTGGGTGAAGCCCTTTCAGCGGGAGGCGACTACGCTGACCTTTATTTTGAGTCGGTTACGTCCACCTCGCTGGGTATCGATGAGTCTCTGGTCAAGTCGGCGAGCCAGGGGATCAGCGTAGGGTGTGGCATCCGCGTCGTCTCTGGCGAGCGTACCGGCTATGCCTACACCGACGATCTTTCGAGCGACCGGCTCCTCCGCGCAGCCCGCACCGCAGCCCTGATCGCCAGCGGCCCAGCCAAAGAGCTGATGAGCGGCTTTCGCCATACCGACACCCCTTCTCTCTACCCTGTCGCAGGAGCCACCAGTGACGCCGAGATCGCTGCCAAACTGGCCCTGATCGAACGCGCCGACAAAGCCGCGCGCGCCTTTGACTCGCGTATCACGCAAGTTCGCGCGGGCTTCAATGATGAACTCCGCCGCATCCTCGTCGCAGCCTCCGACGGCACCTTTGCCTCGGACACGCAGCCTCTTGCTCGCCTGAACGTCTTCGTCATCGCGAAAGACGGCACTAACACAGCACGTGGCACCAGCGGGGGCGGCGGCCGCGTTACGATGGATTTCTTCGAAGGCGACAAATCGCCCGAACACTACGCTCGCGAGGCTGCCCGAACCGCGATCCTTCAACTCGGCGCCATCGAAGCTCCCGCAGGGGAGATGCCGGTCGTTCTCGGCCCGGGATGGCCAGGCGTTCTACTGCATGAAGCCGTTGGTCACGGCCTCGAAGCCGACTTCAATCGCAAGAAGACCTCGGCCTTCGCCGGACTCATCGGACAACAGGTCGCAAGTCCAAAGGTGACAGTGGTCGACAACGGCCTGATGCCCGGTCGACGCGGCTCCATCAACATGGACGACGAGGGCAACCCGACACAAGAGACCGTGTTGATCGAAAACGGCATCCTGAAAGGTTTTCTGTCCGACAAGCTCAATTCGCGCCTGATGGGCATGCCCAACACCGGTAGCGGACGCCGCGAGAGCTATCACCACATCCCCATGCCGCGCATGACCAACACCTACATGCTCAACGGCGAAGATATGCCCGAAGACATCATCAAGAGCGTTAAGCGCGGTCTCTACGCCGTCAACTTCGGCGGCGGCCAGGTCGACATTACGAACGGCAAGTTCGTCTTCTCAGCCAGCGAAGCGTATCTGATCGAGGACGGCAGGGTAACGCGCCCCGTGAAGGGGGCAACGTTGATCGGCAACGGCCCTGAAGCATTGAAGTATGTGTCGATGGTCGGCAACGACCTGGCACTCGACGAAGGCATAGGCACCTGCGGCAAGGCGGGGCAAAGTGTGCCGGTTGGCGTAGGCATGCCGACAGTAAAGCTCGACCGCATGACGGTCGGGGGAACGGGACAATAATGGCAGTCGAACGCGAAAAGATCTATGAGTGCGAAGTGAAACGCCGTCGCGTAAAGGTCGGCGGAGGCTACGAGCCGTTTTGGAAGGTAAAGCCGGTGGCAGATGCGCTTGTCGATAACGACACCGAGTTTCGTTGCAAAGACTGCTTCGGCGAGGTCAAGCTGTTAGGCCGCAACGGTAAAGCAGGCTCCGTGCCGTATGTCGAACACAAGTCCCCAGCCGACTCCGAGTACTGCGCCAACGGAATGCTGTTTAAAAAAGCTACAGACGGAAGAGAACCTAAGCCTTCCCAGCGCCCCGTCGAATAGCAACGTTTTTTGCAAAGCTTCTGTCGGGCTCCGCACCATACCTGAAAGTACGACCCAACGCTGGACTCAACCGCACCCGTACTTCGAGGTACCTCATGGCAATCGAACGCGAAAAATTTTACGAATGTGAAGTGAAGCGTCGCCGCGTCAGAGCCGCCGGTGGTTACGAATCGTTCTGGAAGGTCAAGCCCATCGCAGTCGCGCTCGAAGATAACGACACGGAGTTTCGCTGCATGAGTTGCGGTGGCGCAGTGAAGGTGTTCAAGCGGCGCTCGGAAGACGGACCAGCCACACACATCGAACACAAGCTGAAAAGCGACTCCGAGTACTGTGCAGCCGGTATTTACTTCCTGAAGGCCACTGACGGCCGCGAGGCACGCCCCTCCGCAACCCCGGTCCGTTAAAATTGAAATTCGTGAGGTCTGAAACTTGTCCCAACTAGCATCGCAAGTCTCATCCGACTTGAAACAACTTGCTTCCGATGTACTTTCGAAGGCACTCAAGGCGGGAGCCACCGATGCCGAAGCTGTTGTCTACGAGGGCGATGAGTTTTCGGCGCTGGTGCGACTGGGACAAGTTGAAACCCTGAAGGAATCGGGTTCGCGCGCAGTTGGCCTGCGAGTGTTCATCGGCCAGCGCACAGCTAGTACCTCATCTTCTGATTTTTCAAGCGAGAGCATCGAACGTCTCGTCGAGGGCGCCATCACGCTCGCGAAGATCACCAGCGAAGACCCCTTCGCCGGCCTTCCCGAACCACAGGAGTTTGGCAAGATCGAAGAAGATCAGCACCTCTACTTCGATGACGTGAACGAGATGCCGCCCGCCGAGCGCATCGAGATTGCGCGCCGCACCGAAGCCGCCGCGATGGCCTACGACGCCCGCATTCAGAACTCCGGCGGCGGCGACTTCGACACCTCTACCTCGCACAAGATCCTGATGAACTCGCGCGGCTTCACTGGCGAGTATCGTCGCAGCTACTGCGGCTTCTCTGCCGCGCCCATCGCCCACGACGAGAAGGGCAACATGCAGCGCAACTACTGGTTCTCGAACTCACGTACGGTGGAGAAGCTCGAGAACCCTGAGGAGATTGGCCACGAGGCAGCACGCCGCACCCTGAGGCGACTCGGCGCACGCCAGGTCAAGACGCAAAAGGCTCCTGTCGTCTTCTCGCCCGAGATTGCACGCTCGATCATCGGCAACATCTTTGACGCAGCCAACGGCGACTCTATCTACCGCAATGCCTCCTTCTTCAGCGGCATGCTGGGCGAACAGGTCGCTGGCGAAAACATCACCGTCATCGACGACGGAACGATCATTCACGACGGAATCGGCGGCTTCGGCACGCGCCCCTTCGACGGCGAAGGCCTGCCCACGCGCCGCACGGTACTGGTCGAGCGCGGCGTCCTGAAGAACTACGTCAGCAACACCTACACAGCGCGCAAGCTCAATATGAAGTCCACCGGCAACGCCTCACGCGGACTCGCCGGCAACCCCGGCATCGGCGCCGGCAATTTCTTTCTCGAAGCCGGCTCGCTCACACCCGAACAGATCATCGGCGATGTGAAGAACGGCCTCTACGTCACCGAGACCATGGGCTTCGGGGTTAACCTGGTCACCGGCGACTACTCGCAAGGCGCCAGCGGCCTTTGGATCGAAAACGGCGAACTCGCCTATCCAGTCGAAGAGATCACCATTGCTGGCAACCTCAAAGACATGTACAAGAACATCGTCGCTATCGGCAACGACCTCGTCTTCCGCGGAGCCAGCGCCGCCCCCACTATCCACATCGAGGGAATGACGATCGCCGGCGCCTGACAGCCACAAGCAATCTACCCATCCGTCACCATCGTCCCTTGATGGAAGACGATCTTCCAATTTTCAGCGATCCTCTGCCAGATAGTCGATCTACGCGTGACGCGTGTACCGTCCTGCACAAGTGTGTAGGTCAGGAGAAACACATCTTCAGCGAGTTTTCGGCAGTGGAACTCCGATGTCTCCCACACATCTTCATGACCCGCAGCGTATCGCTTCTCCAGTTCATCCAGAACAAAGTTTCTTGAGTAGCGACGACCCGAGGCACCTATCTCCCAAAACTCCTCGACCGTCATTCGCTCGAAGTCTTCCCGCGACACTCCAAACTCCGCCCGATGAAAGACCGGCTCGCGTGCGGAGAGTTCTTCAAGAACCTCGGTGAGTTCCGGATCGGTCTCAAGTTTGGGTTCCGTTGCGGCTGACCGGTGACCGAGAGGATTCATGGTGGCAGTATAGTTACCCCCTACGGCGGAGACGAAAAATCGGCGGCTTCCGGCGCGTAAGTTGTAGCGCACCACAAGATAACCGCGACTACAATTCTGGATGTGGCAACGAGCTTCCATTTCGAACACGTTCTAGACTTCACCCCGGGCCAGGCAGACGAGATCCTCCGCACGATTCCCGCAGAGCCCGGCGTCTTCGCTCTCTGCGGCGCACGCAAGGAAGACGCGCCCTACCTGACGCAGACAGCAGACCTGCGCCGTCGCATGCGGCGTTTGCTCGATCCCCCCGAGTCGCAATCCAAGCGCCTCAACCTCCGCGAGAAAGTAGCTCGCATCGAGTACTGCGTCACGGGCTCGACCTTCGAATCTTCGCTCGTCCTCTATCAGGCAACAGCCGCACAGTTCGGATACACCGAAGCACGTCGCAGGCTCAAACTCCACACGCCGTACTTCCTCCGGATGACGATAGAGAACGCCTTCCCACGCGTCTACTCCACCAACAAGCTCTCTAAGCGGGGCCTCTCGCAGATGTACGGCCCCTTCCCTTCGCGCCTTGCGGCCGAGCGCTACTGCGACGCCGTCCTCGATCTCTTCAAACTTCGCCGCTGCTACGAAGACCTCGCACCCTATCCCGATCATCCGGGTTGCGTCTACGGCGAGATGAAGAAGTGCATCGAGCCCTGCAAGCAGGCCTGCACGCCGGAGGAGTACGCCGCCGAGTCTGCAGCCGTGAAAAAGTTCTTCGACACCCGCGGCGAGAGCATGATCATCTCCATCGGCCTCGAACGCGAAGAAGCTTCCTCGGCGATGCAGTTCGAAAAAGCTGCCGCGCTGCACGCGCAATGGCAAAAGGTAAAAAGCACACAGGCACTCGCCGATTGGATCGTGCGCCCCATCCCGAAGTTGAAAGCCATCATCGTACAAACGGCAGGAGAGCAGCAGCGAGAAGCCGGGTTGGAGCACAAAGAAGAGGCGGCTCTGTTTCTGCTCGATGGCGGATGCATCGTTGGCCCCGAACGACTCTCCACACTCGGGGTTCGCGCCGTCCGAGAGCAGACCAGCGTCGGCAGTTCTCTCTTCGCACAGCCTCTGATGCTGCAAGCTGTCCCGCTCGAAGGCGAATCGACTGCCTCCAACTCCCCCGAGCACCGCGCCGAGCACGTCCTCTCGCTGCTCGAAAAGAGAACACAGCCCTCAAGCGACCTTGCATTGCTGAGCGACCACCTGTCACTCCTCCGCCGCTGGTACTACCGCCCGGAAAAGCAACGCAACGGCGAGATCTTCTTTCCCAATGACGATGGCGTCTGGCCCATCCGCAAGATTCTTCGCGGTGCCGCCCGTCTGGTTTTAGGCGATCCAAAACCCATGGCCGAAACCCAAAGAGACGCCTCCAAAGAAGCAGCAAAAGACATCAAGACAAAGATCCTTCACGAAGGCCGACCCGATGTTGAAAGAACCGTCCCGGTGGTACATAGGAAGCCGTAGACGTTTTTAGCTTAGGCCCAAAAATTTGAACGGCTTCGCAACCTGGAAGTCCTTGACGGCGTTGCCGGAATAAATGTGACTCTGGTTTTTACCGAGATCCAGTTTCATCACCTTTCCCGTCTCGGCTGAAAAGTCGATATCTTTGAAGTTGATCCAAAAAGTATTTGGGGTCAGAGCGGACTCGAAGAAGTAGATCTTTCTCTTCTGATCCGAGACCGTCCGCCATCGTGTCGATGAGATATTCGGCTGATCCGGCGTCGTAATCCCATAAGGAACCGATACATTTCGGATAACGCTGAAGACGCTCGCCAAAGTCACATCAGGGCTTTCGTCTTTGGGAATCGCATTGATATAAAACGATGCTCTGGCAAACCGGTCCGCAGCGCGATTTGTACCGGGCAGCATCACGGTGCCGCCGATTCCCCTCCAGTACTCCTCCATTGCAAGCTGCTTGTCGAAGATCGGCGAGTTTGTCATCACCTGATATTTGCGGTCATGGTGGATCACCTGCTTGCCGCCGATATATTCAATGATGGCGCTGTCTCCAGTCGCATCCGAGATCGCCAGGTGAAGCGTCGCCAGCCGGTCCTGTCCCGGCACCGTCGCCGTCACCAGAACAAACGGCTCTGTATTCAAGGTATCGACCGCCTCCTGAACCGTCGCAAAGTTATCGAGAACGTACTGCGTCCACACCGAGATCGCGAGCCCGGGCTTGCTTCCATCCGGCTTCGGATACTCCGACTCCACTAGCCAGAGCATGTTCGCGACGAGCCCCTTTTCATTCATCCCATCGGTCGTCGAAATGTCATACCCCGTCGCGATAACGCTGCCATACTTCGACGTCCACGCAAGCGAATGAGGCCCAGCCTCCCCATTCCGCTGCGTGCCCCGCGGAAAGATCCAGAGATCGGTCCCCACATCGACCGCCCAGTCCATGGAACGCGCAGTGATCACGTTGTCGTCGGGACCAAGATAAGTGACACGAGTACAGGCATCTGCCCATGGGGCACCGATCAGAGGTTGCAGCCCGAAAGCGACCAGAAGAAAAACACAGCACAAAGCGTTCCTTCGTTTCGGCATGAATATCCTCCAGGCAAGACCATCTCATATATACCTTATGTGCTCAGCCAAATCTGCTAAAGTCGAGTGCAACTCAGACCAGACTGGACCTCGGCATGGACTTCATGAAGTTGCTCAAATCCCTCGACGACTTCCTGTATGAGGTCGTCGGCTGGATTATCTTTTACCCAATAACTTTGGTTCGGTCGATTCTGAACCCTGTCGAGATGCTGCGTTACTCGGACCGTGAGCTTCTTAAGCCTGAGGAAGAACAGTACACAGACACGTTCAATCCGCCTATCTTTCTACTGATCACGCTTCTGATTGCTTATCTACTCGGTAAAGTGATTCAGCCGCAGATAAAAGTCTCAAGCCTTCTCTCGAAAGATACCGATGTGCTGCTGTTCCGTGGCGTAGTATTCAGTATCTTTCCTGTGCTGATGGCAGTTGACCTGCTAAGGCACCAAGGCAAGCGCGTTGACCGGGTGGCTTTGCGTCCGCTCTTCTACGGCCAATGTTTTATTGCCGCACCATTTGCGCTCGCTGCTTCCATCGCGGGGCTGCTTTTTGAGTTTCAGAAAATACCGCACATGATTGCAGGGCTTCTGGTCTTTCTTGTAGCGTTATGCTGGTACGTAGCAGTCGAGATAATCTGGTTTTCGTCGATGCTCAACGTCACAAGAGTTCGTGCCGCATGCAACGTTCTCGTTATCGTCTTACTGGCCAACGTTCTTGTCGTTTTGGCTGCTCTTGGAATCGAATACGCCTCCAAGCACGCCTCCTAGTCCTGACATTCCACCCATAGGGAGTCCAGTTTCCGAAAAGTCTGGCAGGGTTTGCGGCAATTACAGATGTGAAGTTGCCCAAAAAGCCGATTTCTCGTGAACATCGATTCAAGCGATTGGGTTTCCTGCTGCGGCATAGATTGCTTCGATTGCGAGTAGATCGGCCAGGCCTTCCTCGCCTGGGGTCGACGGCTGACGGTTATGAAGAACGCAATCGGCAAAGTGGGTTGCTTCCGAGACAAATTGGTCGGGATCATAGACGGGACCAGTTCCTGATAGGTCAGCATCGCCGGAGGTACCGGTGTACTTCAGGATCACATCGCCATAGACGAAGGCAGGCTCGAGTCTAAGGTGTCCAATTGTCCCGTTGATTGCAAGGAAATTGGTACCGCTCTGGCCGTAAGAACTGCCACCGCTGGCGAGTACGCCGGAAGGAAATTTCACCATCCAGTCAATACTCTGCTCAACGCTCGCATACGCCCCGCTCTTGTCACGCGTAGCCACCAAGCCACGGTACGATTCGGGCTCTTCGCCCGTAAACCAGCGCACGGTGTTCAGAGGATAGATTCCAAGATCCAGTAGAGAACCACCTCCGGCAAGGGAACGATCAAGCCTCCATTGCTGCTTATTTCTCATGCCGTAGAAACCTCCGTGATAGCTTTGGATCTCTCCAAAAGCGCCAGAGCGTACAAGTTCCCGAAGCTTGCGAAACGTCGCATCGTAGTGGGTGCGATATCCAATCATCAGTTTGACATTCGCGTGACGACACGCCTCGATCATGCGACGGCACTCAGCAGACGAGATGGCCATGGGCTTTTCACACAGCACATGCTTTCCCGCTTCAGCTGCCCGTATCGTGAACTCGCAGTGCATGCTGTTAGGCAGCGCAATGTAAACAGCATCGACGGCCGGATTGTCTTTCAGCCGATCAAAGGTCTCGTAAGTGTAGATAGAGTTCTTCGGCACGTTATAGAGCGCACCGAACTTTGCTCCCTTCTCTGTGGGATGACCGGTAACCAGGCCTGTGATCCGCGCATTGGAGGAGGCTGTCGCAGCGTGCATAAATACTTCCGCAATGCTACCCAAGCCCACAGCTGCGATACCAACGTGACCCGTCGACTTTGAGCTATCAGTTGATTGACCATAAATGCGCACTTTCACATTGGCCAGGGCGAGGGAGGAAAGATAGGCGAAGCGGCGACGGTCCATGGGAGATGGACGCTATCTTACCGAAATGGTTCGTCGCATAATTGTCTAAATCCTCCATTCAAACGATCGGTTCCCAAGTAAATGGGAGAGCTAAGCTGGTGCCGACCTCCCGCTGACGCTGGTAAACTCACACTCAGGAGCGACCCACGTGATCGAACTGGCAGCATCCATCCTCGCAGCGGACTTTGCCCACCTCGCCGACGAAGTTGCCCTGGTCGAACGCGGCGGAGCCACCCTTCTCCACGTCGACATCATGGACGGCCACTTCGTCCCCAACATCACCTTCGGGCCGCCCGTCGTCCAGGCCCTCCGCCCGATCACCAAACTTCCGCTCGACTGCCACCTGATGGTCGAAAATCCCGACGACTTCATCCAGGCATTCGCCGAAGCTGGCGCCGACATGATGAGCGTCCACCAGGAGGTCTGCCGTCACCTCCATCGCACGCTCCAACACATCGTCCAGCATGGGATGCTCCCCGCCGTGGTAATCAACCCTGCCACGCCAGTCGACATGCTGGTGGAAGTCCTTCCGATGCTGCATCATGTGCTGGTCATGAGCGTCAACCCCGGCTTCGGTGGCCAGAAGTTCCTGCCGCTGGCGCTCGACAAGATCGCCCACCTCGTCGAGCTGCGCGATGAGATGGGCCTCAACTTTCGGATCGAAGTCGACGGCGGCGTTGCTCACGATACCGTCGCCCAGGTCGTCGAAGCAGGAGCCGACATGCTCGTCGCCGGCTCGGCCATCTTCAGCAAAGGCAAAACCGAGCAGAACGCTGTGGAATTCCTAAAACTGGCGCGCGCGGCCGGCTCCGTACAAGTGGCATAAGCGCGGCACAAGTCCTGCCGAAACGATTAGAATGAAATACAGCCTGAGCGCACCTTGGTGCGCGAGGCGGATGGGGTCTATAGCGGATGAACAAGCGTTCCTTCTTTCCAAACCTAAGGGCCAGCGCATTGGCCGGAGTGGCAGTCGCCGGTCTGTTGACCGGTTCGATTGCAGCCATGGCGCAGGTGACCGGCTCGTCCCAGGCGACAACCGACGCCAACGGGCAGCAACACGAGAGCGCAACCATCTCCGCGACAACACCCGACAAGAAAGATAAGGTCGTCCAATCCAAGGACACCAAGAAAGAGCTGCGCAAAGAGAAGTCGGTCAAGCCCGCCGATATGCCGGACCAAAAGCTACCCGACAAGGTGCTCTACGACAAGGCCATCGATGCGACCAAGCGCGGACACTTCGACGTCGCCCGTCTCGATCTTCAGACCCTGCTCAACACCTATCCTGACTCGCAATATCAGATGAAGGCCAAGCTTGCTATTGGCGACAGCTGGTATCGAGAAGGCGGCACCGCAGCCCTCACCCAGGCCGAGCAGGAATACAAAGACTTCATCACCTTCTTCCCCAACGCCCCGGAGGCTGCCGAAGCCCAGATGCGCGTAGGAGATATCTACTTCCGCCAGATGGACAAGCCCGACCGCGACTACGCGAAGGCCGTTCACGCCGAAGAAGAATACCGCCTGATGCTGCAGCAGTTTCCCGAGTCGACGCTGGTGCCGCAGGCCAAGCAGAGGTTGCGCGAGGTCCAGGAGGTCATGGCAACTCGCGAGGCAAGCATCGCTGCCTTCTACGGGACTCATAATAACTACCCCGCGACCATCGCCCGCTACCAGACAGTCGTCGACACGTATCCGCAGTTCAGCCACATGGACGACGTCCTGGTCGGCCTCGGCGATGCGTACGAGGCTGAAGCACGCTACGTCCGCGCCATGAAGCTGCCCGAAGCGGGCAAAGCAAGACTTGAAAAGATCTACGACGATCAGGCCATCGCCGCATACAGCAAGGTTATTCTCGAGCACTCGGCCTCGCCCCACGTCGAAGATGCGCGGGACCGGCTCGACGCGATGAACGTGAAGATTCCGCAGCCCACTCCCGAACAGATCGCCGCCAGCGTCGCGCTTGAAAACAGCCGCCGACAGTATCGTCTGCAGGACCGGGCACGGTTGCTGGTGCTCCACCAGCCTGACGTTGTCATGGCAGCTCGTGACGGCGAGCCGACTTTGGCCGACCCCACTCCCACGATCGCGCCGCACGTCGTGAACAAGATCAAGTCGGACTTCACCGATGCGCTCGGCACTAACGCACCCGCCGCCATGGCGAAGCCCGCAACGGCGACACCAGCGGATACCAGTGCTGCTGCGGCAGAAAGCTCTGCGCCAGCCGCCCCGGCGGCTCCCGCCGCACCTCTTGCACTCTCCGACGTTCCGGCTGCGGCAGACGGTGCAGCCAGCGGAGCCTCCTCGACAACTTCTATCTCTGGCGCCGCACCCACACCACCAGCCTCCTCCGGTAGCCACATCGGCGGAGTCGAAATTCTCAACTCGGGCTCCAACGGAACCACGGTCCCTGCCGATGGCGGCCTGAAGGCGGTTGGACCAACGAACTCGACGCCGCTTCCCGAGGTTGAAAAGGCCGGAGCAGCCCCAGACGCCGTCAACGATATCAAGCCCGGAACCCAGCCCGCTGCACAGGCCGGCAACGCCAACGGAAAGAACAAGAAGCCGGAGTTCGACAAGAGCGACGAGTCCGACAGCAAGCACAAGAAGAAGAAGGGCCTCGCCAAGCTGAACCCGTTCTAACCCCTCGAATCAGCTTCGTAAAGGACAAAAGAGGATGCAGCCACTGGCCGCATCCTCTTTTTCCTGCCTCAACATCCTCCAGTCACGAGGTCTGATTCACGATCACCCGCCGGCGTATCTGCGGCACAAGCAAAGCAGAGAGCAGCAACAGCACAAGCACTCCCAATAGGATGGAGAACAGCGGACCCAGCGAAAGTCGCGGATGCGCTCTTGTCTCCCCGTGCCCCAGCGGAACGTGCGAGAGGTGTCCACCCAGCACGTAGGCGCTACCGCCCAGCGAGTCATCGCTCTCATACACCGCGTTGCCGCCGAGTACCGTCATGTCGCCGCCGATTCGCGCTTGCGAGTCGACGACCGCATTTCCGCCGATAACTGTCGCACCCTTCTCCACGTGTCCGGTCACGTTCAGGCTGCCGAACAGCACAAAGACATGCCCAGTCAGGTCACCTTCCACCTGCACCGAACAGAAGATACAGGTCGCATTGTGCACCTGCTGGCCGGAGGCAACGTAGACATCCTCGCCAATATAAGCTCGACTGCCCGGCGACTGGGCCAGCGCAGCCGAGGCGAACAGAAGCAGAAAGGCGAAGCTGCGGAGCGCAAGGTTCAACAAGTTTCCCCCAAGGAAGGTAACGGCGTGCACCGACAGATACGCAAACAGAATAAGACAGGTTCCCTGAGCCAGCACTTTGGCCCGACACAAATCAAGCGGATTAGAAGCCTCGTCCCCCCGGATACATAGGAAACTGGTACCGATTACGGCGAACGATATACACGACGAGCCAGATCAGTCCGGCCAAAATCAATAGCGGAGCGAAAGGAAGCAGCAGCCAGAAGCGTCCCGGCAGGATCGTCTGTTGACCCCGAATCGCCGCTCCGGAGCCCAGCCTCGCCTCTCCCGCGGCAATCGCGACGTCGCCCCCGATCGAGGCATCCTGGCCCAACTCCAGATCGCCGCCAAGCGACGCCACATCGCCGGAGATATTTCGCCCTTCATCTACCTTTATTGATCCAAGGAAGGTTGCGATGTCTCCCCTTACCTCACCGTGCACGCGCACGGTACAGAATGCGCAGGCAATATCTCCAGCCGACTCGCCATCGGCAATCGAGATATCGCTCCCAACGCTCACGCGATCCTCCGCCGAGCGGGCGAAAGCAGGGGCACAGGCAAGCATCAGCAGGACAGTGGCAAGGAGCAGACTGCGCATGGATGACCTCGTAGGCTAGTGTACGGCGGTGCATGCATCCCGGCGAATCGCTTTTCCTGAAACTTCGGCCAAGCTCCGCCTGCCAACGGTTAAGCCCAGTGGATGCTACCCTTAAAGCACCGATGAGCCAGGAACTTCCAAAAGCATACGATCCGTCCATTATTGAACAACGCTGGGCCGAGTACTGGGTTCGAGAACACCTGTTTGACGTTCCGACTCCCGAAACTACGCACGACGCACGAAAGAAGTTCACCATTCTTTTGCCGCCGCCCAACGTCACCGGCCGCCTGCACATGGGCCACATGCTCAACCAGGCGGAGATGGACATCCTCACCCGCTGGAATCGCATGCGCGGCGAGACATCCCTCTGGGTCCCCGGCACCGACCACGCCGGCATCGCCACCCAGATGATGGTCGAACGCCAACTTAAAGAAGAAGGTAAAACCCGTCAGGATCTTGGCCGCAACGCCTTCGTCGAAAAGGTTTGGGCATGGCGCGAGCTCTACGGCGGAGCCATCCTCGACCAGATGAAGCGCCTCGGCGCCTCGGTCGACTGGTCCCGCGAATACTTCACCATGGACGACAAGCTCTCGCCCGCCGTGAAAGAAGCCTTCGTCCGCCTCTACGAGCAGGGCCTGATCTATCGCGGAGCCTACATCGTCAACTGGGACCCCGTCGCCCAGACCGCCGTCTCCGACCTCGAAGTCGAGCACGAGGAGCGCCTCGGTAAGCTTTATCACATCCGCTATCCGCTCGCGGACGGTAGTGGTTCCATCGTCATCGCCACCACGCGCCCCGAAACCATGCTCGGCGACGTAGCCGTTGCGGTAAACCCCACCGACGATCGTTACCTCGCGCTGCAAGGCAAACTCGTTCGTCTACCGCTAAGCGGCATAAACAGCCAGCCAGACCGTGAGATCCCCATCCTCGCCGACGACTGGGCCAAGCCCGAGTTCGGCACCGGTGCAGTAAAAGTCACACCCGCGCACGACGCGAACGACTTCGCCATCGGCCAGCGCCACAACCTGCCCAACCTCACCATCCTCGACGAAACCGCGCACGTCCTCCTCCCCGGCTCTCCCTATCACGGCCTCGACCGCTACGCCGCGCGCGAAAAGATCGTCGCCGACCTCGAAGCACAAGGCCTGCTCGTCGAAATCAAGGAGCACACCAACGCCATCGGCCTCTCGCAGCGCACCGGCGTCGTCATCGAGCCGCGCCTCTCACAGCAGTGGTTCATCAAGATCCAGCCGCTCGCCGACAAAGCCATCGAAGCCGTCGACAAAGGCTACATCAAATTCACGCCCGACCAGTACCGCAAGACCTACGACGAGTGGATGCGCAACATCCACGACTGGTGCATCTCTCGCCAACTCTGGTGGGGCCATCGCATCCCTGCGTGGCACTGTAAAGCCTGCGCCGCCATCACGGTCTCGCGCGAAACACCCACTCACTGCGCCACCTGCAACTCCACCGACATCACGCAGGAGACCGACGTCCTCGACACCTGGTTCTCCTCCGGCCTGCTTCCCTTCACCGTCTTCGGGTGGCCCAACCCGAACGCCGACACCGGCATGCCGGACCTTACGCCAGACCTCGGCGCCTTCTACCCCACCCAGCTTCTCGTCACCGGCTTCGACATTCTCTTCTTCTGGGTCGCCCGCATGATTATGCTCGGCACTCACTTCATGCTCGACGTCCCCATGCCCGACGGCAGCAAGCGCGAGTTGAAAGATGCAGTCCCCTTCCGCGAGGTCTACATCCACGGTCTCGTCCGCGACGCCAACCGCGAGAAGATGTCCAAGACCAAGGGCAACGTCATCAATCCCATTGACATCATCGAGCGCTTCGGCACCGACGCCGTCCGCTTCACACTCGCCAGCATGGCCTCGCCCGGCACGGACATCGCCTTCTCGGAAGCCCGCACCGAAGGCTACCGCGCCTTCGCCAACAAGATCTGGAACGCCGCCCGCTTCCTCTTCATGAACGTCGACCGTGCCCGCGAAGCCGGCTACAACATGACCATGCGCGAGAGCGGCACCGTCCCCTCGCTGCCCGACGACACTCCTCTCGAAACTCGCTGGATCTTCTCGCGCCTGTCGGCCGTCTCCGCCGAAGTCGACCGCGCACTCGCCGACTATCGCTTCGACGAAGCCGCCAACGCCATCTACCAGTTCTTCTGGGGCGAGTTCTGCGACTGGTACCTCGAGCTAGCGAAACTCCGTCTCGACTTCACCGAAGGCGCCGAACCAAACCCAACCACCGCCCTCACACTTGCCTCCCTCGTCGGCATCTTCGAGAGTGCCCTCCGTCTCCTCAGCCCCTTCATGCCCTTCCTCACCGAAGAGATCTGGCATGCCCTGTACGAAGGCAAGCCTCCCGCCAAATCCGTCGCACTCACTCGCTACCCACAAGCCGCCGATTTCCCCGCCGACCCAATCGCCGAGAGCGCGATGAAAACCCTGCAAGATCTCATCGTCACCGTACGCGGCCTGCGCAAAGAACTTGGCGTCCCCGAAAAAGAAGCCACCCCGATCACCATTCACGCAGGCAATCGCGTCCTCGCACTCGCAGACGGTAACGCAGACGTCCTCTCGCGCATGGCACGCGTATCAGCAGTAGAGTTCGCCACCGAATCCCTGACAGGCAGCAACGCTCGCTCCACCGCGGAGTTCGACGTAGCCGTCATCTACGAGCGCCAGATCGACGTAGTCGCCGAACGCGAGCGCCTCACCAAAGACCTCGCCAAGTACGAAAAGGGCCTCGCCTCCGCGGACAAGCAACTCAACAACGAAACCTTCATGTCCAAAGCTCCCGCCCACATCGTCGACGGCCTGCGCAAACAACACGCCGAAACCAAGATCCTCTACGACAAAGCGAAAGCCGCCCTCGACGCCCTGGGCAATTGACGGAACAGGTCGATCACACCATCGGACGAGGGTCTCGCATAAGTTGATCGTCTAGAATCAACTTGTTTCCGCGTCTCGGAGCACGACATGAGCCGAGTTCTCATCATCGGAAGTCACACCCCGATCAGCCGCGAGATCGGCCGCGAACTCGCTGCCGCTCACTTGCCTACGGTGTATTCGGCAGGCCCCGCCGACGCACTGAAACGGTTGCGTACCCGGCGCTTCGACGTCGTCATCACCAGCGCCGATAGCGATATCGATGAGAACCTCGCGCTCCTCGAAGAGATGCGTTCCATCCGGCCCGACCTGAAGTGCATCGTGCTGGCGCAACACAGCACCCCCGATAAGGTCATCGCCGCACTGAAAGCCAGGGTCTTCGGCTGTTTCACCCCTCCCTTCGATACTCAGGAGATCGCGACCCTGGTCGCCAAGGCGGCGTCCGACAACCAATCGCGAGACGACATCGAAATCCTCTCGGCCCGCCCCGGTTGGGTCTCCATCCGCGCCAACTGCCGCCTCGTCACAGCCGAGCGCCTTCTCTCGTTCGCAAAGGAACTCAGCGCCCAACTACCCGCGGACGCACGACAGGAGATCATCCAGGCCTTTCGGGAGATCCTGATGAACGCCATGGAACACGGAGCAAAGTTCAATCCCGAACAAGTTGTCGAAGTGAACGCCATTCGCACCGCCCGCACCATGGTCTTCCGTGTTCGCGACCCCGGCACCGGCTTCCAGAAAGAATCCCTCGCCCACGCGGCCATCGCAAATCCCGATACCGATCCCACAGCCCACATCCTGCTACGCAAGGAACAGGGGATGCGCGCCGGAGGATACGGTCTTCTTCTCGCAAGCGGCACCGTCGACGAGCTAATCTACAACGCAATCGGCAACGAAGTGATCCTCATCAAGTACCTCGATACAACCGCACATAACGACAAGCCTTGAAGCCTTCAGCTTCGACCCACTTACTTGCCAAGTAAATAATTAACCGTGACCGTCGTATCCACCGCAACAGGATTTCCGTTAAGCAGATACGGATTCCAGCGCCATTCCTTCACCGCTGTCAGTGCGCTCTCGTCGTAGTCGGCCCGCAGACTCTTCTTCATATGCACGTCCGTAGGCACTCCGTTCTCATCGATAGTGACCGCAAGCACAACCGGCCCATTCAGCGTGTTCTTCGTCGCCTTCGCCTCTACCGGATAAACCGGCGGCCTTTTGTAGACCGCGTCATTCTTAAGAATGGGAATTGTCAGCCTTGCCGAGTTCGTTCCCTGAGCCGTCGAAGTCATCGCTGGCCCAGATACCTCCACGCGCAGCGCCAACGCCGATGCACACATTACCAGGCCAGCGACTCCACAAACAGCAGTCATAACAAACCGCCGCACTCCTCTTACGTCTGCACGTTCTTCGCTCAGTGTCATAACTCTCCTCTCAAAGCTGTTGGCATCGAAAATTCCGATGGCGTGAAGTGTCCTATCCGGCTCGTTGTTCACCAGCAACGACGCCAGCCTTAGCAACGACCGTGCATAACTCTCACTCCCGGCTACAGCCTTCGCCGCCATCGCATCGCAGACCATCTCCCTGCTCTCCGCGACCCGCGACCGCGTCAGCCACAGCAGCGGATGATAGGCCACAGGCAGAGACAACAGGCCGTATGCGAGATTCTTTGCAAAATCGCGACGCTGAATATGAGCGAACTCATGCGCCATCACCGCATCCAGGTCCTCGTCCGTAATCTTCTCCAAAAATCCCGGCGGCACGATCATCACACTATTTCTAATCCCCACCGTTACCGGACCGAAGATCATCCCGGACACGGCCACCTCTGCCTGCTCGCAACCAAAAACGCTGCCCCATCGATTCCACCGCGTCATCGGTCCGCTGGCTAAAACCATGCGCTCTGCTTCACGCTCCATCAACCACGTACTCCAAAGCCTCCACCCAAGCCGGCCCGCGAAGTACAGCAGACTGCATCCGTAACCCAACACCGCCGCCGCGAGCACACTCTTCGGAACTCGCAGCATCTCCACCCCGGAGCTAATGCCTGCTCCAATCGCAACTCGCACCTCATCATGCACCGCACCAGATCCCCGAAGCACCATCCTCAAAACCTCGTGGATCAGGTCGCTCGGGCGAATCCGACATGCTGGCAGAAACACCTCAACCATCATCGCGATCACCCACACACGATGCTCCATCCGTGGCCCACTCTGCCGCAGGATCCGCGCTGCGATCCATCCCGCCGCGAATATCATCGGCACCTGCCATATCGAGTTCAGAAGGTACCCCAACGTCCAGCTCTCAAGAGCGTTCATCCTCGTGGCCTCCTTTCTTCTCGAGCATCCTGCTCAGCCGTGCGATCTGCTTCGCATCAATCTGCTTGCTCTTGATCAGACTCATCACCAGTTCTTCGCTCGATCCGCCAAACATCCGATCCACCAGATCTCTAACCGCATGACGTGACGCAGCGGCTTCGCTGATCGTCGCACTGTACTCAAACGACCGGCCCCGGAGCCTGCGCTTCAGCTTGCCTTTCTTCGTAAGGATGTTGAGCATGGTCTGCACTGTCGTATAAGCCAGCTGCTGTTCAAGGCCATCCTGCACGGCTCCGGCGTTGCTCGCCCCAAGCCGCCAGATGACCTTCATGATCTGCAACTCAAGCTTCGTTAAGGTATCTTTTGGCTCTTGACCCATGACGATCTCCTAAACAATTAGGACAATAGGTCGTGCGCACAGATTCTGTCAACTAAAAAGTTAGGACTTCAGCTCTTTAAATTCGAAGGAAAGAGGGTTTCGATACACCCAACGCCCACCCGTGACAATAAACTCAGGCTGCGATCGCTCGATTCATCCAGCGGTCCTCCGCACAGAAAGCGCACCCATCAAAAAACAAAACGCAGCGATCGCAGACAGCACCACAGGCCCAAGGGAAAAGTACCGCAGCGACAGCACAGTCCCAAAGCACTGCAGCACGAACATTCCCCACGCAATCCTGCGCGCCGCCATCTCCCCGGCCCGCGCCATCGCACCCAGCGTCCACGCCAGCCAGATACAAAAAACCTGAAATGCAGAGATGAACAGCCCAAAGCCAATGTAAAAACCGCCATAGCTAAATGTCGTGCTGCCCACGGAGAAGCGCACCTTATTCATCGCATCCCACACGGCACGGCCCTCCGCCGTATCCGGGCGGAAGGCCAGAAAACCGTAGGTGTGGCCCACAGCAAACAGCAGCATCACCACAGCCGCAGCGCGAAACCATGCCGCAGCCCTCACGCTGCCCCGCCAACTTTGCCTGCGAAAATCCCAAGCAGAGCGCCCCATCCTCCCTCGGAGTTCACCTGCTCGCGCATCTTCGCGCATCCCACGCCATGGCGAGTCAGCCCGCGATGCTCCAGTTCGACCAGCGTCGTTCCGTCATCCGCCGGCGTAAACCTCACCTCAACCTCGCTGCACTTGCTAAGGTCCGGTTCGTACTGCCAGTCGGGCCTTATCTGCCACGCCATCACAAAAAGATGAGGCGGCTCCCACGTCAGCACCGATCCCCACGGACAGTTCGTCCCATCTTCCTGCTCCGTGTAGATCGCACCCATCGGCCTGCCCTCGACCACAACCCGCTTCATCGGCGAGTTGCCGATATGGTGCGTCCTCGGCCACCAGCTGTCCATCTCTTCGGTGAAGATGCGGAAGGCACGCGCCGCATCGGCTCGCACGCGAATGCTCTTGCGAACGGGTTCGATCTCGTGCGTCTCCACATCCATCGTCATCGTGTTCTGCGGATTCAGTTGTCTCTCCGGCATGTCATTTCTCCTCTACCTTCGCTTGAAATGCTTCCAGGGCCTCGCCCCAGAAGTTGTCCAGATACTTTCGCAACATCGCAAAGCCATTCGGATCCAAACTGTAGTACCGCCGCGTTCCTGACGCCTCATCACGCACCAGCTTCGCCTCTTTCAAAATCCGAAGATGCTGCGAGACCGCTGGCCTGCTCACTGGAAGACCTTGCGCCAACTCTCCTACCGGCAGCGGTCCGCGACGAAGCCGTTCAACCAGAGCGCGTCGAGTCACATCGCCGAGGGCATCGAATTGACGCTCTTGGTAAGTATTCACTTACCGTAAGCTAATACTTACGTAAAAATTGGTCAAGTTCATAATGCAACAGCGGCCGCAAAAAAATCCCTGCCGACCAACGGGAGGCCCAAGGCGAAGCCGGTATACACCCCAGGAAGTGGGCGCCGCCCGCGCAGGGCGCACTAAAACCGCAGTCGTTTTATCATGGAGATTATGCCTTTTCCGATCAAAGTCTGTGCCGTTTGCTCCGAAGAGTTCGAGTTGAAACCCGATAAACCAGGCTTCGCCAATCGCTGTCCAGAGTGCAGCACCGAAGAATCAACAGACCCCGTTACCAAGCGCCACATGGACGCCGACGAACGCAAGAACGAGAGTGAAGCGAACGCCGCCAGAAGACAAGCCATGCGCGAACTCCTCTACCGCAAAGAAAGCTGACGTTTCCCGCTTGTATCAGGTAAAACTTGTCTTCAGACCGCTTTGCCGCAACGAGGTGCTGAATGAAGAGGCGAGAGTTCCTGACCACAGCGGGCGCAGCTGCTCTTCGGCTCACGCTGGACGGCACGCACGCCGAAGGGCAACCGATCCACCCATCTCCCAACGCACACCAGGCAACTCCGACTTACGTAGTTCTAGGAGTTCCACTTCGCGCAGGATCGCTCTATCCCGGAAACGAGAACGACGCTCAGGCCTACCGTGACGCCGATCTGGTAAAGCGGCTGAACGACGCCGGCCGCAACGCTGTCGATGCCGGCAATCTCCCGATACCCAGCTATCTTCCCCATCACTCCATTCCTCCCGTCAGAAACTGGCCAGCTCCACGAATTGTCTGGGACCTGCTGAGCAAGCATCTCGCCGGAACACTCGCTCAGCCCGGACAAACTCCGCTGTTGATTGGTTGCGACTGCAGCATCGTCGTAGGAACTGCACAAGCCTTAAGCAAAGCCACATCAAACGACATTCACGTCCTCTACATCGACGGAGACTGCGACGACGCAGCGCCAATCTCCTCCCGCAGTCAGAGCGCCGCCTCCTGTGCCGTCTGGTTTCTCACCCATGACTCTCCGTTTTGGAACGGGCCACCGCTCAAACCCTCGCAGGTCTCCTTCGTGGGTTGGACCACCCCTTCGCAGTCGCCGGAAACAGGCATCCAGTCCACCTCTCTGGCCGATCTCCGGCGCATCGGGATTCGACAATCGGCCCAGCAAATTCTCGCAGCGATACCACCCTCGGCTGCAATCCTGTTGCACCTGGATATCGACGTCTTCCGCGCAAGCGATCTGACCGCAATCTACTTCCCTCACGAACAAGGACTCAGCCTCGAAGAAGGCAAAGAGCTGATCGGCTTACTGCTTCAAGATCCCCGCATTCGTCACATCGAAATCAGCGAATACGCCGCTCTCCGTGACGTCGGTCAAACCTCCGTCCATCAGCTTGTCCAGATCCTCGTCGACAAGCTGCCACCCTCGAAGCCAAAGGCCACCTCTCCATGCTGAACGCAAAGCCGCAGGCCGACCGTCCATCGCTGCTGTTGCGCGGAGTCCGCAAGACGTTCGCTGATGTCGTAGCCGTGAATGGCATCGATCTAGAGGTAACGCCGGGCGAGTGTTTCGGTCTCCTCGGCCCAAACGGCGCAGGAAAGACGACCACAATCGAGATCTGCGAAGGCCTCACAGCACCCGACAGCGGCGACGTCGAACTCCTCGGCCTCAACTGGCGCACCAATGCAGACGAGCTTCGCCAACGCATCGGCCTGCAGTTGCAGGAGACCCAGTTCTCCGAGAAGATGACCGTCGAAGAAACCCTGCGCCTCTTCCGCAGCTTCTTCCACCGCGGCATCACCGTCGAAGATTCCATCAAAACCGCACAACTCGAAGAGAAGCGTAGCGCCCGCGTCGGCACACTCTCCGGCGGCCAGAAGCAACGCCTCGCCATGGCCTGCGCCCTCGTGGGCGATCCCGAGCTGCTCTTCCTCGACGAGCCAACTACCGGCCTCGACCCCCAGGCCCGGCGCAACCTGTGGGACCTCCTCGACCGCCTCAAGCAGGAAGGCCGCACCATCATCCTCACCACGCACTACATGGACGAAGCCGAGCGCCTGTGCGATCGCGTCGCCATCATGGATCACGGCCGCATCATCGCGCTCGACACGCCACCGCGGCTCATCGCCTCCGTCGGCGGAGAGCACATCGTAGAGTTTGCCGCTACCAGCCGCGACAACAGAGATGGCGCAGTCGATCCAGCCCTCCTCACTGCAATCGACGGAGTGGAGTCCCACCGCCTCACCGCAGGCATCCACCAGCTCTCCGTACGCGAACTCCACACCGCCGTGCCAAAAATCTTCTCCGTACTAGCCTCGCAAGGCCTTCACCTCGACGAGTTCCGCACCCACTCGGCCACACTCGAAGATGTCTTCGTAAGCCTCACCGGAAGGAACCTGCGCGATGAATAATCTGGAGTTCAGCAGCCTCTATCAACTCACGATGATGCGCTTCCGCCTCTTCCTGCGCGAGCCCGAGGCGATCTTCTGGATCTTCATCTTCCCCATCCTTCTCGCCGCCGGCCTCGGCATCGCCTTTCGCAATCGTCCACCCGAAGTCCTCCAGGTTGGCGCAACCACGCTGCAACTAACCCAGGCGCTCAACACCGACAAGCTTCTCACCTCCATAACAATGGACGAGGCCACAGGAACGCAAGCCTTAGCCACAGGACGCATCTTGCTCCTCGCCGTGCAGAGACCCGACACAACCATCTACCAGTACGACTCCACCAACCCCGACGCGCGAACCGCAAAGCTCCTCGCCGACCGCGCCATCCAAACCGCAGCCGGCAGACACGAAGCCCTCCCCACCAAAGAGGAACTCGTCCACGAGACCGGCTCCCGCTACATCGACTTCGTAGTACCCGGCCTGTTGGGCATGAACCTCATGGGCTCCGCCATGTGGGGAATGGGATTCGCCATCGTAGACGCGAGACAAAAGAAACTACTCAAGCGTCTCGTAGCCTCGCCCATGTCACGCTGGCAGTACCTCGCATCCTTCCTCCTCTCGCGCCTGGTCATGCTCGTCATCGAAGTCGCCGCCTTTCTCGGCTTTGCGAGACTTGTCTTCGGAGTGCCCTTCCGCGGATCGATCCTGCAGCTCGCTCTGCTCTGCGTTCTCACCTCACTGGCCTTCTCCGCCCTTGGCTTACTCACAGCCTCCCGCGCCAAGACCATCGAAGCCGTCTCCGGCCTCATGAACTTCGTCATGTTCCCCATGTGGATCTTCTCCGGAGTCTTCTTCTCCTCCACACGTTTTCCCGCAGTCGTCCAGCCCCTGATTCGAGCCCTGCCTCTCACCGCCGCCATCAACGCCATGCGCGGCAACATGCTTCAAGGACTGAGCCTGCAGCAGCTCATCGCGCCCGTAGCCATCCTCTTGGCATGGCTCATCATCCCCTTCGCCATCTCCCTGCGCATCTTCCGCTGGCGCTAGTTGTCGAGGGGACGAAAACGATCGCCTCCCGTCCAGCCACGTTAGTTTCCGAAAAGGTCAGCTTTTCGGAGAGTACGACCCCGGAGATTCTCAAGACTCCGTCTTTAGGAAACGCGCCCGCGCTGCCCACGTGTCCTTGAGACCTGACAAGTATGTAATAATCCCGCTGTGAATAGCTCGCACTGCCTTGTGTAGTGGCGTTAGTGGCTAAGGTGGGGAGCCTTCAAAAGGCTTGCGTGATTTATTTCGACTTGAGCTCGAGAAGTCTCTGATCGAGTTCACTTTTGTTGAGATCCATGGGCCGGGGAAGAAACTTCAGCACAGGGAGACACAAAATGAAGGTCGTCACATTTGGAGTACTGGGAATTCTTGTGGGTGCGAGTCTCTCACTTCATGCGGATTTTACGTATACAGAAACAACGCAAATGACAGGTGGATCAATGTTGGGCCTCATGAAAATGGCCGGAACTTTCAGCAAACAGGCTCGCCAGGTGGGAGAGCCAACTGTGTCAACCGTCTCAATACAAGGCAATCGCATGGCTCACATCAACACCGATCGAACTGAGATCATCGACCTTGATGCAGAGACAATCACGAATATCGACAACTCGAAACGACAATATACGGTCACAACCTTTGCAGAGATGAAGCAGCAGATGCAGGCCGCTGCGGAGAAGGCAAAAGCTCAACAGCAAAAGACTGCGAAATCAACTCAAGAACAACCAGCGGATACGGATATAAAGTTCCAGGTCCACGTGCGGAGTACTGGCCAATCCAGGGAAGTCGCTGGGTTGAACGCGAACGAGTCGATTCTCAACATGAATATGGATGCCACTGACAAGAGTTCAGGGCAGACAGGCTCCATGGCAATAACGAACGATATGTGGCTGGCGGCCGAGATTCCGGGGTACGACGAGGTTAGGGAGTTCTATCGCAAGTTCGCGCTGAAGATGGGAACGGTTTTCACTGGCGCGATCAACCCAGCCATGCTGGCGCAGTATCAGGGCGCCAGTCAGGGAATGGCAGAGATGGCGAAAGAGATGTCCAAGCTGCAAGGAACTCCCGTACTCCAGGTCATGAGGATGGGAATGACCACGGACGGCAAACCGTTACCGGCCGCTTCGGAAGCTCCCTTGCCTCCCGCAGATGCTCAACCTGCGACGCCGACTGCAGGAGAAGTCGCGCAGCAATCGACTTCTGCCGCGATAGCCAGCAAATTAGGAGCATTCGGCGGACTTGGAGGGTTCGGCCATAAGAAGAAGCCTGATCCCCCTCCAACTGACTCTGACTCGGAGGCAACGCCAGCACAGCCAACCTCAAGCGTGTTGATGGAGACGAATACTCAGTTGACCAGTTTTTCCCGAACCGTAAACGCCTCAAGCTTTATTGTCCCGCCTGGGTTTAAAGAGATTTCACAGAAGGCTTCGAACTAGAAGCCCACATAGATCGAAAGTCTGAACGAAAAAGAGGAGAGCATGTAAGCTCTCCTCTTCCGTTTGCTTCAAAACGGCTTAGATACCCGATCCACCTGAGACGAAGATCGTCTCGCCAGTGATCCAACGTGCATCCTCTGAGGCCAGGAACACTGTCGGTAGGGCGATGTCTTCCGGCTGTCCGATGCGGCCAAGTGGCGTCGTTGCGACCGTTTGCTTCTCCATATCGCTGCCGATTACACCGAGGCTTACTGCGCCTTCTGTCTCAACCATGCCGGGGTTGATGGCATTGACCCGGATCTTACGGGGGCCAAGCTCCTTGGCAAGCGACTTGGTGATGGTGTCAAGGGCGCCCTTGGTTCCCGAGTAAACCGAGCCGAACGGAGGAGCGAAGGTGCTGACCACCGAACTGATGTTGACGATACTGCCACCGGTCTCAGGAAAGAGGGGCAGTGCATGCTTAGTAGCTAGAAAGACCCCGAGCACATTGGTGTCGTACTGGCGGTGGTACTCTTCCGGGGTGATCTGGTCGACCGGGCCAAACGCGAAGACGCCCGCGTTGTTGATGAGGATGTCCACCTTGCCGTAGGCCTCCTTCGTCTTGGCAAGAAGCTCGATGACTTCGGGTTCTTTCGCGACACTGCCGCCGACCGCTATGGCCTTGCCACCAGCTTTGACAATCTCAGCAACGACCTTGTCGGCGCCCTCCTTGCTCGAAGCGTAGTTCACAACGATCGAGGCTCCCTCGGCCGCCAAGTGCTTGGCGATGGAGGCGCCAATGCCTTTTGATGCTCCTGTAACCACTGCTACCTTACCCGCAAGCTTCGCCATGAAATGCTTCCTCTTTCGTCTCTTGAATTCGACACTTCGATATTCATCTAATAGATGTCAGGTCGTTCCCAACGATGCAGAATTCGGGTCGACGTGCATTCCAGCGAAGCGATCATCTGCACTCAAAAAGGTGAGGATCGAAATTCGTCTCTTCGCCAAGTTGAGTCATTCCATCAAACTGATCACTATCGAAAACTTTCACCACGCGCACATGTCGCACGCAAGACACACAACAAATGTGAATTTTCTGCTAATACTGGTTGATGCGGAAAAAAGTAGTTGAGATCAAACCAGCCGATCGTCAAGCAATCCTCGAAGAACGCCGCCGCCTCAAGATGGCACGCTCTGCGCACGCCTATGTCCGTGGAAACACACTCCAGTTCTATGAGTGGCTCAAGGCCGACTCCGCCCGCAAACTCCCCCAGGGACCTCCAATTTGGATCTGCGGCGACTGCCACGTAGGCAACCTCGGCCCCGTCGCCAACTCCGACGGCAAAGTAGAGATCGAGATCCGTGACCTCGATCAGACCGTCATCGGCAACCCCGCGCATGACCTCATCCGGCTCGGCCTATCACTCGCCACCGCTGCCCGCGGCTCCGACCTGCCCGGTGTCACCACCGCCCTCATGATGGAGCAGATGGTTCAGGGATACTGCAGCGCCATGATCCCCCAACGCGCTAAGAAGGCAACGAAAGATCCAAAGAACCTGCGCCCCGTCGAGACCGTGCTCCATCAAGCTGTCAATCGCGAGTGGCGGCATCTGGCGCAGGAGCGCATCGAAGACGTCAAGCCAACCATCCCGCTGGGCGATCGCTTCTGGGCGCTCTCTGACCAGGAGAAGGAAGAAATTACAAAACTCTTTGAGACCGAAGAGGCGCGCAAGCTCATCACCTCGCTCAAACACCGCGACAACGACGCCAAAGTCCGCGTGCTCGACGCCGCCTACTGGATGAAGGGCTGCAGCTCCCTCGGCCGCCTACGCTACGCGGTCCTGCTCGGCGTAGGGCCAAAGAAAGACAAGGAGTACTGCCTCGTCGATATCAAAGAGGCCGTTCGAGCCGCCGCCCCCGCAGCCAAAAACGCAGACATGCCCAAAGACTTCGCCCAGCGAGTTGTCACCGGCGCATCGAACCTGTCTCCGTATCTCGGAGAACGCATGCTCGCTGCAAAGTTCCTCGGGCGCCCCGTCGTTCTACGCGAACTCATGCCCCAGGACCTCAAGCTCGAGATCGATCGTCTCACCCGCGAAGAAGCCGTCAACGCCGCCAGCTATCTTGCCTGCATTGTCGGCAAAGCCCACGCCCGCCAGATGGACGCTGCCACCCGCAAGCAATGGGCGGCAGAGCTGACCAGAAACCGGTCGAAGACCCTCAACGCCCCGAGCTGGATGTGGAGCAGCATCGTCGAACTCATCGCCAGCCACGAAACCGCCTACCTCGAGCACTGCCGCCTCTACGCAACGGCGTAGGCAAAGAAAAACGGGTTGCAGGCAGCCCGCTACGCGCTGTGCGGTCACTTCGTGACGTGTATACCCCTTCGGTTGGCGCTCCCGTTGGTCGCGATGAGATATCAGCCGACCATCGGGAGGCCGGGGCGAAGCCGGTACACACCCCCAGTGGGAGCCGCCCGCGCAGGGCAACCTACGCACAAATCCTCCTCCTCTCCCGACAAAAGATTTTTCACAGGAAAATCTTCAAAAGTCGGCGTATTTTCTACCTCCCAAAAACACACGTCCAAAACACCACGTTTCACCATCAATCCACCACAATCTCACCAGCGAAATACCACTCCGAATACGCAGTTTCTCCAAAACCCCCTCGAAATAGCCCATAAATAGCAAAAAATCCTCCCAGTCAGCCTCAGGGATTTTTTTTGCAAAAAACAAGAGGTTTAGGATTACAGAATGGACTGGAAGAGCAAACGGATTCGCACCATCCTTGAAGCTGCCCTGGCAGAAGACAAAGTCGCCAACGACGTCACCACCGCTCTAACGATCGCCCCAGATCTGCGAGCCTCCGGAACCATCATCGCGAAGCAGGCCTGTGTCGTCTCGGGACTCGGCTGCATCCCAGTCTTTCTCGATATCTTCGCAAAGATGTCCCCCGCCCCCGTAGGCCGATTCGAAGTCATCAGCCACCCAGAGATCTTCGACGGCGTAAAAGTAAAAAAGGGCCAGACCCTCGCTGTCATCCGCCACAACGCGCGGGCGATCCTGTCCTGCGAGCGCGTGATCCTTAACCTGATGCAGCGCATGAGCGGCATCGCAACCCTGACCAACGAGTTCGTCAAAGCCGTCGCCGGAACAAAGACAAAAGTTCTCGACACACGCAAAACCATACCCGGCCTCCGTGCACTCGATAAGTACGCAGTCTGCTGCGGAGGAGGCGTCAATCACCGGCTCGACCTGCAGGACGGCATCCTCATCAAGAACAACCACATCTCGCTCGGCGGCGGTCTCCCTATTGTGCTCGAACACGCACTCGAAGGCCGTAAGACTGGGCAGGTCGTGCAGGTCGAAGTCCGCAGTCAGCCGGAACTCGACCAAGCCATCGCCGGCGGCGCAGAGTCTATCCTGCTCGACAACATGACGCCATCGCAGGTAAAGAAAGCGATCAAGCAGATCCGCGCAACCCTGCCAAATGTTCCTGTCGAAGCCTCCGGCAACATGAATTTGAAGACAGTGCGGGATTACGCGTTAGCCGGAGTGGACTTCGTCTCCGTCGGCGCGCTCACCCACTCCGCCGCGGCGGCCGATCTAAGCATGCGCATCACAGCGGATATTTACTGAGGACCGGGTGGCCGATTCATTTGACGCATCCTCAGTTGCAGCCGCGCTCTCAGGCACAGCATTTGCAGACCGCTTGCAGCACCTTCCAACTGTAGGTTCCACTAACTTGCTTGCAATCGAAGCCGCACAGGCCGGCGCGGCCCACGGCAGCGTATGGATAGCCGACGAGCAGACCGCAGGTCGCGGCCGTGGCGGACACGCCTGGCATTCGATCCCCGGCGACGGGCTCTATCTCAGCGTGCTCCTGCGCCCCCATATGGCACTCGTCGACGCGCTCTGGCTCTCTCTCGCCACCGGTCTCGCGGCACAAGCTGCAATCGCCGTCATCACCGGCCTCCAACCCGACATTCGCTGGCCGAACGATCTTCTCCTCGCTGAAAAAAAGTGCGGTGGCATCCTCGTCGAGACCTCCGCCATCCCTTCACACTCCGATACACCAACCTTGCTGCGATTCGCCGTCGTCGGTATCGGCATCAACGTAAATCACCAGAGCTTCCCCCCAGATATTGAAGCGGTAGCGACCTCGCTTCGGCGCGAGAGCGGAAACCCGTACTCCCGCGAACACGTACTGATCGAACTCCTTCGAGCTCTCGATCAACAAATCAAGCTCCTCGAAGACGAACTACGCGACGCATCCACCAGCCCAAAGCTGCTGGAAAGATTTGAGTCAGCCTCGACCTGGGTGCGCGGTAAACGTGTTCGAGTAGACGAGACGGGCGGATATACTGGCGTGACGACTGGGTTGGACTCGCGTGGATTTCTGCGCGTTACGGGAGACGATGGAAAATTTCACACCGTCCTCTCCGGCGGAGTTCGACCATTCTAGAAAGACAGCGTGGGAGATTCGAACGATGCTATTGGCCATGGATGTAGGAAACACAAACACCGTCCTCGGGCTGTATCGCCTCACTGGCGAAGCCGCAACAGGGTCGGAGCTCGTGGCGAACTGGCGCATCACCACTCCGTCGTCGAAGCAGACCAGCGATGAGTTCGGCATCCTGTTGCGAAACCTCTTCGGCCTGAAAGGCCTGGAGTTTGGAGTCGTCGACGGCATCGCCATCTCATCAGTAGTGCCTCCGTTGGACTCAACCCTGCGGCAGGTCTGCGAACTCTACTTTCACGTCAAGCCCATCTTCGTCGAACCCGGCGTGAAGACCGGAATCCCTGTGTTGACCGACAACCCAGCCGAACTAGGCGCGGACAGAATCGTCAACTGCGTCGCAGCCTTCGAGCGTTTCGGTGGTCCCTGCATCGTCGTGGACATGGGAACAGCGACGACCTTCGACGCACTCTCAAAAAAAGGAGAGTTTCTTGGCGGCGCAATTGCGCCCGGTCTTGGCATCTCAGCCGACGCGCTATTCTCCCGCGCCGCCCGCCTCCCGCGCATCGACATAAAGAAACCTGCGAAGGTCATCGGAACCGGAACCGTAGACAACATCCAAATCGGTCTCTACTACGGCTACATCGGGCTAGTTGATGGCATCCTTGAACGCATGATCGCCGAGATGGGGCCTGACACGAAAACTGTTGCCACAGGCGGCCTCGCGAAGCTCATCGCCAGCGGATCGAAGTACATCGGCGCAGTCGACGAGATGCTGACCCTTACCGGCCTGCGCCTCATCTACGAGCGCAATCTGGACCGGCACAGAAGACGCTGAGCCTGACTGGAGCAACCCATTCGGCACGCTCGCCTCCGCTGGCTTAAGATGTAGAAGAGCCCATGCAGAACTACTTCAATTACTTCACAGAGATCGAGGAGCGGTTTCAGCAGCGTCGTGGCTCCCTCCTCATGCTCTCGACGCTCGACTGGGCGCTAATCGAGACCTGGCGTGAAGCAGGCATCCCCATTGAAGCAGTGTTGCGCGGAATCGACAACGCCTTCGACAAGCATGATGCAAAAGTCCTGCGCGCGACGATCAGAACCCGCAAAGTGAACGGCCTGGCATGGTGTGCACAGAGCGTCATGGAAGCAGTAGAACAGGCGATGGAAGCCTCCATCGGCGCCGCGTCCAATCACGCAACCGAAACAGAGAGCGGCTTTGAAACCGAACGCGTAGCACTCTATCTGGAAGGCAACGCTGCTGCCATCGAATCGGCGAAACTCAATTCGCCAGCCGACGGAACTGCCGCTGAAGTCGCCGTCCGCCTACGTGCACTCGCTCTCGGCCTGCGCGCTGAACCAAAGCATTCGCTCGAAGAGCTGGACCGAACCCTCAGCGTGCTCGAAGAGAAGATCTTCGCCGCTTTGACGAACGCGACATCAGAACAAGAGCTGGTGACATTGCGCGAACAGGCAACCCGCGAACTCGCGCCCTACCGCGGCAAGATGCAGGCCGTCCAGATCAAACAAGTGCAACAGCAGTTTCTCCAGAAGCGATTGCTTGAAGCCTGCAAACTACCTCGCCTCAGCCTCTTTTATATGAGCCACGGATGAAGTTACAAATTGAAAAATCCGTCTACGGCGGTGCAGGTTTGGCTCATGAGCCCGAAGGCAAAGCGCTCCTGGTGCCGTTTACGCTACCAGGCGAACTGGTCGAAGTGCAGCTCGTCGAACAGAAAAAAACGTCTGATGAAGTTTTGCTGTCACAGGTTCTAACTGCGTCCAAGGATCGCGTCAAACCAACTTGTTCGCACTTCGGAGAATGTGGCGGATGCCAGTATCAGCACGCCGAATATTCCGCGCAGGTAAAGATAAAGTCATCCATCCTGCAGCAGACCCTAGAACGCGCCGCATTGATGGCGCTTCCAAATATCGAGAGTCACATCGGCCCACCATGGGGTTACAGAAACCGCATGCGCTTGCGTATCGAAGAACTGGACGGCACTCCAAGAGTAGGCTACAACCGTCGAGGCACCAACGAATTTCTAGCCATTCGCGAGTGCCCTATCGCGGCTCCAATCCTTTGGCGCGCCGCACAAAGCCTTTTGCAGGTGTCAGCGCAAACACCTTCCGTTGCACGCTGGCTAATCAATGCCGTCGAAGTGGAGTTCTTTACAACCGGCGACGAAAAGAAACTTCAGATGACCCTCTTCGTCCGAAAGGATCAACCGGGACTCGCTGCATTCTGTGAGCACTTGAAACAAGTGATACCGGAGCTCGCAGGTGCTGGCACATCTCTCCTTAAACTCACAGGCCCTCAGCGCCAGGTACAGAAGCCGCGCCCGCTGGAGAGTTGGGGCGCAACCGGGCTAAGCTATCGCGCCGCTGACGAAGACTACTGGATAAGCCGTGGCGGCTTCTTCCAAGTTAACCGCTTCCTCGTCGACGAACTTGTTCGGATTGTCGCGGCAGATCGCAACGGCCAACTCGCGTGGGACCTATACGCCGGCGTGGGACTATTTTCTCGCGCCCTTGGAAAGAAATTCCAGCAGGTCGTAGCGGTCGAAACCGTCGGCGCCGATTTGATCAACTCCTTCGAGGGACCGGGCAAACGCGCCGTAGAAGCAACGACTGTCGACTTTCTCCGCCACGCGGTTATCCAACGCGAACGACCCCAGTTGATCGTGATGGACCCGCCACGAGCCGGTGTTGGAGCCGATGTTTGCTCGTTCCTTACGCGAATTTCAGCTCCCGAGATCGTCTATGTCTCCTGCGATCCGACGACTCTGGCCCGAGACCTGAAGATGTTGGTTGACGCAGGCTACAAGCTGAAAGAACTCCATCTCGTGGACCTGTTTCCTCAGACGTTTCATCTGGAAACAGTAGTAGTTTTGCGCAAATAAACATCGTCGTGTTGTGTTGAAATGGTTAGTAAGTGCGGTCCGCAGGCAGAGCTTTGAAGACCGGAAGAACGACCGAGCCGAACCCCGATCTTTGGCCGAGGGCGGTCGCACGTATTCCCACACTTCAGTTCCGCCGCGCTCCTCTTCTAACCGCAGTCTGCTGGTTCGCACTTGGCGAGGTGATGACGCATAATTATGCGCCAACCGTCATCCTTCTCCTCGCCATGTCCTTACTGTGCCCGTTAGCCTTTGCCAGCTTGCGATGGTCTCTTCGAATCGCAATCCTCCCACTAGCAGCATTGTGGATGGCGCTTGGACTCTTCTGCGCGGAGCTGCAGCCAGCTCCTCCAACGCAACACACTTTGAAATCCTACGCAGATGGCCTAAGCAGACAAGTTCGAGGCCACGTCGTGCGAATCCGCGAGCTGGCTCCTCAGCACGAAGACTCCGATCACGATAAAGAGGTGGGATGGTGGGCCGAGAAAGAGGAGGCCGAGGAAGCCGCAGCGGTCGGCGCACTCTCGGTCGATATTCAGGTCGATTCTGTCGAAGAGGTAACGCCCGACGTTGCGTGGATGGATCCCGTCCGAGGCGGCGTCCGTATGAATATCGTCGCTGACAAACTCGCAGCACAAAGCTCTGCACCGGGCATCTCTGCTCTTCCAACACTCAAGTGCGGTGATCTCGTGCAGGCTCCCATGCGAATGAAAGTAGCCGAGTATTACCGTGATCCGGGAGCATGGCAGTACGCCGACTATCTTCTCGCTCAAGGCATAGGCGCTCACTCTAGTGTGCGAGCTTCGAAGGTCTCGGTCCTCAAAGAGTCTGCCTCCGCTCCCCTTCTTCAGTCTGACCGAACAGCACAGTGGCAGTGCCGAGTCTTCGCAGCGCAAAACTGGGCTTCCGGGCGCGTTCTCGGCTACATCCATTCGAAGGCAAATCATGGACTCCCTAAGGTCCTCCGGCTTAGTGACGACGACGGCGGGATGCTGAACGCGATGTTGTTCGGCGACCGCGCCGGCCTGAACAAAACTCAGCGGGTAGGATTTGAGCGCACCGGCTCCTTCCATCTCTTTGTCGTTTCGGGGATGCACGTCGGTCTGCTTGCCGGACTCGTCTTCTGGCTGACCAGCAGACTGAAGTTGCGCGATTGGTTCGCGACGCTGCTCACCATCCTCCTCACCTTTGGTTACGCACTACTGACGGGTTTTGGCGCCCCAGTGCAACGAGCCCTCTTCATGACAACCGTCTTCCTCCTCGCGCGTCTGCTAACCCGAGATCGAAACGTGCTGAACGCCTTGGGCGCCGCGGCGATGGCGGTCCTGGTGCTGTCTCCAAGCGCCTTATTCGAGGCCAGCTTTCAAATGACCTTTCTCGCAATCGTCGCCATCGGCGGCATTGCAATCCCGTTAGGAGAACGAAGCTTTCTGCCTTACGCCCGCGCCGCAGAGCGCCTCTGGGATCACTGGGGTGATGCAGCCCTTCCACCTCGCGTGGCACAGTTTCGTCTTATGCTCCGACTGTGGAGCGAAGCCATCGCCAACGTCTTAGGCCACTGGGCCAGAGGATTGCCCTCAGCAATCGTCCGGGGCACTCTTTGGGCGCTGGAGCTATCCCTGATAGGCGTAGTCGCGGAGATGGTGATGGTGCTGCCGATGGCAGTCTACTTCCACCGCGCCACCATGTTTGCGGTCCTCACAAACATGTTGAGCGTGCCGTTGGTAGCGATTCTCGCACCCACTGCAGTCGTTACATTTTGTACCTCTCTCGTCAGCCCCTGGATCGCCTTGCTTCCCGGCGCGATGACCGCTCTACTGCTTCACGGAGTCACCGGAGTGATCGGCCATATCAGCTCGGTTCACGCAGCCGATCTGCGCGTACCTGGCCCGGTATGGTGGGTTGCCATGCTGGCAGTTGCCGCGTGGGCCTTCTGCTGCTGGGCTGTGCGGCAATCACACGTCTGGGCGTGGGCTGCGGTCATTGTGCTGCCCCTCGTCGCGGCGATCGTATTGTGGCCAGAGCATGCGATCGTATCGCCAGGCATGATGGAGGTAACCGCAATCGATGTCGGCCAGGGCGACTCCATCTTCATCGCAGCACCGGACGGTGCGACCATGCTGATCGATGCCGGCGGACCCGTCGGCGGAGTCACCGAAGCAGCAGAAGCAACCAGCCGCTTCGACATCGGCGAGGAAGTAGTCTCGCCGTATCTCTGGTCGCGCAGATTTCGCCGACTCGATATCGTCGCGTTAAGTCACGCCCACAGCGACCACATGGGCGGAATGCCCGCAATCCTCCGCAACTTCCGCCCGCGCGAACTTTGGGTCAGCATCGACCCGAACTCTGACGCCTACCGTTCGCTTCTGAACGAAGCAAAAGACCTCGGCGTTACCGTGCGCCACTTTTACGCCGGCGCCCAGGTCGCTTGGGGAGGAACGCTGATCACGATGCTGGCACCCGAGACCGGTTACGTCAATCCCAGAGATCCCGTAAACAACGATTCGCTGGTGATGCAAATGCAGTACGGCGACGCCTCTGTTTTGTTAGAGGGCGACGCCGAAGCGCCCAGCGAACGCGAGATGCTCGCGCACGGAAGAATTGCACCAGTCACTCTTCTGAAGGTCGGCCACCACGGCAGCCGGACCTCAACGACTCAGGAGTTTTTCAATGCCGCCGCTCCCAAAGACGCGGTCGTATCGGTCGGTAAAGGGAATACATTTGGTCACCCCCGCTACGAAGTGATAGAACGAATTGCGGAGGCTCGGGCTAAGCTGTATCGAACGGATGAGTTCGGACTGACCACATTTCTGCTGGGACGGGATGGAAAAATCCGGGAGCTTGTCGACGCATCTAATCCATGAGTAGCTGACTTGATCGGGAGGTTTCGATGGAGTTGAATGGGCCAAATGTTGAACCTGTTGCAATCAGTGCTGAAGAGCGGGCAGAAGAACAGAAGCTGATCCGCAGAATGCAGATGATGATGAACATGGTGATGCAGGTGATCGCGCAGGATGGATCCCTCACGATCGATGAAGCAGCCCAGATGATCGCGGACACCAGAAAAGCGGCCCTGGCCATGTTCCCCGGAAAAGAGTTAGCCTACGACCTTATCTGGCGCCCGCGCTTTCAACGGCTCATGCGCGAACGCTTCCGAATCATGTAGCATCATCGTCCTGATACGCTGGGAAGACGATGCAGATTCGGCCGGCAACAAAAGATGATCTCCCACCGCTGATAGCCCTCGTCCGCCGCGTTGTGCCACTGATGCGCGCGACAGGAAATCTGCAGTGGGACAATACGTACCCAAACGAAGCCGTTTTTCAGCGCGATATCGATCTGAATCAGTTATGGGTCGCCGTGGTGGACGGCAACATCGCCGGCGTCGCTGCCGTGACGATGGACCAGGATCCCGACTACACCCAGGTTGGCTGGGACATCGAAGAACCGGCGATCGTTGTACATCGGCTCGCCGTCGATCCCGCCTTTCGCGGCCTGGGAGCAGCCGGCGCCTTGATGCAAAAGGCGGAAGAGGTCGCAGTCGAGCGCGGCATCACCGTCCTCCGCGTAGACACCAACACACAGAACGAAGCAACCCAGCGGCTCTTTCCGAAGCTCGGCTACTCTCTCGCCGGAGAGATTAGCTTGGTGTACAGACCAGGACTGCGCTTCCTATGTTACGAAAAGCGATTACTTCCAAACTGATTCGTTCTGCGTCGCTCTAACGCGCGATTTCCTCTAGGGGCGATTAGAATTCGTGTAGTTCGCAGGATGAATTTAGCTGTTTCTAAGAGGAGTCAAGGAATGCGTCGAGTTCGTTACATTTTGACTGTGTGTATTGCAATCATGGCGGCCGTTATGATGCCAGCCTCTGGGCGAGCCCTAGATAACGGCCTCGCGAAGACGCCGCCTATGGGATGGAACAGCTGGAACAAGTTCGGCTGCAAAGGGCTCAACGAAAAGGTCGTGCGCGAGACCGCAGACACAATGGTCAGCAGCGGCATGAAGGATGCGGGCTATCAGTTCGTCATCCTCGACGACTGCTGGCAGACAGGCCGCGACGCGAGCGGCAACATAGTCGCCGATGCGGAGCGCTTCCCCTCCGGTATCAAGGCGCTCGCCGACTATGTCCACTCAAAGGGGTTGAAGTTCGGCATTTATACCGATGCCGGCGCAATGACCTGCGCCAAGCGTCTCGGAAGCATCGGCCACGAATACCAGGACGCAAAACAATACGCGAACTGGGGCGTCGATTACCTCAAAGAAGATTGGTGCAACACCCTGCCAGGACAGAACAGCGAATCATCCTACACTTTGATGCGTAACGCGCTCGCCGACTCCGGACGAGCCATCGTCTTCAGCATCTGCGAGTGGGGATCGACCAAACCCTGGCTATGGGCCGGATCGATCGGAAACCTGTGGCGCGCCACCGGAGACATTCAAGATTGCTGGGACTGCAAAAAAGACTGGGGCGGCAACGGCGTTACCCAGATCATCGACCAGATGAACGGGCTGGAGACCTACGCCGGACCAGGCCATTGGAATGATCCGGACATGCTCGAGGTCGGTAACGGCGGCATGACCAAAGAAGAGTCTCGCGCACACTTCAGCATGTGGGCTCTCTTCTCTGCGCCGTTGCTTGCAGGCAACGACATCTCCAACATGACCGCCGACACCAAAGAGATCCTTCTCAACAAAGAAGTCATCGCGATCGACCAGGACCCACTCGGCCGACAGGGACGCAGAGTGAAAAAGACAGGCGATCAGGAGATCTGGTCCAAACAGCTGAAGGATGGCAGCCGCGCCGTCGTCCTTCTCAACCGCGGCCCAGCAGCTACGAAGATCGCCGTTTCATGGACCGACATCGGCTATCCCGACAGCCTGCCCGCATCGGTTCGAAACCTGTGGACAGCAAACGACCTCGGGAAGCAAAACGGATCCTACTCCGCCGACGTCCCCAGCCACGGCGCAGTCATGCTCACGATTAAGCCATAGCATCAAACAATCAAGAAAATAAAGAGCTACCGCCTCCATCGTCGGCAGGCGGTAGTCTCAACTTCGCAACGTGGAAACCTCAAACTAAGGCGTCTGCGGCGGCCCCAGCACAGGAGTCTTCACTGGAGTCGCCACCCCAACAATCTCCGTAAGCGTGTTGTTGTTGAAGTCAGTCACCCAAAGATTGCCGCTGGCATCCGCCACAATCGCGTACGCCTCCGTGAACCCGGCATCTGACGCATAGCCCGCCGTCGGCGACAGGATTGCGCCAGGCAAGATAGGCGAGGCAGCAGCCGAACCCGCCAGCTCCGTAATTGCATGGCTATGTAGATTCGCAACCCACACATTGCCCGATCCATCGATCACGATCCCCTGCGGAGCAAGTATGCTGGCTTTGTTATCGCTGTAGCCGCTCGAGACAACACTTCCATCGTTGGCTAGCTCGGTGATGCTGTTTCCTGTCTGGTTCGCGACCCACACATAACCGCGTTGATCGACCGCGAGACCATCCGGCCCATTGCCGCTCGCGAAGCTGGCTATCTGACTCCCATCGGCGGAAACCTTGCTAACCGTATCGTTGCCAAAGTTGGCGATCCAACCGTTATGGTTGGCATCAATCGCAACCGCAAGCGGAAAGCTGAACTGCAGCGACTGATATCCGCTCGTTCCAGACAGCGGCTGACCTGCGCTCGAGAGCAAAGTAACCCGCGAGTTCCCGTAATCGGGTATCCACACAGTTCCGTTGGTATCAACCGTAATAGCCGTCGGATAGCTGATGCCGCCAGCGCTGAATCCCGTAGCACCCGAGAGCACCTGCCCCGTCGAACTCAGCTCTGTCACACTCCCAAAATCGCCATTGACACTTGGACTGCCTCCGTCTGGCACCCAGATATTCCCCTGCGGATCAACGGCAAGCGCATCCGATTTGAGTAGCCCACCGCCTATAATGCCGCTCGGAAACATCGGTGTTCCGATCGCCGAAAACTCAGCCACAGCACCCGTATAGGTAGACACCCAGATATTCCCATTAGCGTCCACGCCAACTCCCGAAGGATTGTTCTTATCGATTCCCCCGCCGTGATAGTTGATCGACAGTGTCCAGTCTGCCGGAGCTTTGGAGGGCACCGGTGCAAAGGGTAGCGCGCCACTTGGAGGCAGTTGCGCAAACAGCGTAACAACATTGCTTCCCGGATTGCGCACGAGGTTAAGCACCGCATCCAGCGTATTGTCCGGAGCCGCGCCTCCATTTGGAGTTGTCGCAGAAAATAGCGCATCGCAACCTGAGGCCGTAGCCGTACAGTTGTTGAGCAGATCGGCAACGGCGTTTACCTTCGTGGCGGGAGAGGCGCCGGTCGTGGGAAAAGTCGCTCCAGGCGAAGCTCCAGTCGTAAGGTTCGCGAGATTCGAAACGGTTGCCACCGCATTCGCCAATCCCTGCGCGTTCGTCGCACTGGCCCCAACATTGCCGCCAGTGCCGAAGAACTGTGCAAGTCCCCACGCCATAGCAGCAGTCGTCACCTCGTTGATGACGAACTCAGAATCGGCCGTAATCTGGTTGCAGGCACCGAACGCGCTGGCCAGCGTAATCGCTGGATTCGCGATGGCGCTCCCTACCTGCCCCGCGCGAACGATAATATAGATCTGTGAGGCGGCAGTCGGACAGGAATATCCCGCAGCCACCGTAAAGGCTCCAGTCGAATCGCTGGTGAGTGCGTTTGAAAGCAGAGCCGTCGCAGCTGAGCCGTTCCCTGTGGTTGCGGCAGCGTAGAGCTGGACGGTCGCTCCAACAATCGGCTGAGAGCCCGCCAATACCTTGCCAGAAAAACTCACACCGGGGTTGCTGACAGGCGGTGGAGTCACCGGCGGTGGCGTAACGGGAGGCGGCGTTACAGGGGGTGGGGTTACAGGAGGCGGCGTAACAGGAGGAGGTGTGACGGGAGGCGGCGTCACGGGTGGTGGAGTCACTGGGGGTGGAGTTGTACCGCCACCGCATCCGGCAAGCGAACAAGCCAGCGCCCCAGCCATTACCGCTTTGAAGAGTCCCTGAGAGTTGCGCAAAAGTATTTTCACTGGAGAGCCAAGAGTTCCATGGTCGTTGTAATTACTGACGGTAAGGCTTTGTAAGACCGCCCAGATCGGCGAAGGCTAGGAACGAGCGAAGAGAAGTCGTCATCTGTTGACGCGCCAACTCCGCCGGCAGTGTTGTGTCAATCGTCTCAACCTTCAGCAGAACCGGAATCGGGCGTTGTGCATCCTGCGATAACAACGCCTGAGAGGTGGGCTTGCTATAGACGAAGCCAAAGTGAGTGCGGTCGCTCGAATATTCTCCGCACGAACCGCTACTGCACAGAGTCGTCGCTTCAAGATACTGGGTCGCACCGTCGTTGAATAACGAGCCCGAAAAACCGATCGAGCCTCCAGCGGTAGGTATCGTTAGCTGGTCCCTCCAGATCGGATCCTCCCCACGCGCGGAGTGGCAGATCAACGTATCGTGAGACCCCATAACAGGAGACACGCCAACCGATACGTGGGGTCCTCCATCCGCCGGCGCGTACTCCGCCCAATGGTAGATGAGCGGACCCGCAACCAAATTCTCATTCCAGGTACGCGCCAGGGTATAACTTCCAATTCGCTCCGGAAAATGTCCAAGGGCGCTATCGTCCACCTTTCTCTGAGCAGCAGCCGCGCCACTATGGGTCTGAACGTAAGCTCGTGCGACTCCGTAACAACTGAACAACGTCAGCACAAGCATTCCGACGAAGCGAGGATAGAAGGTGGTCCCTCGAACTGTCCCCTGTGAAGATACCGAACTCATCGCAGGAGGTTTGATCTGGCCCGGCGATTCGCTCAGACGGCGCACAACATAGAACAGCAACATAGTGCCCACCAGAAACAAGCACGCTCCGATGACATAGTCTCCCATCTCAGCCTTGCTCTGTAGCGAGTGAAAGTGCAACGCCACCAAATAATACAAGACCAGAATGCAGAGGCGCGCGAAGTTGAAGACGTAACCCAGCAGCACGGCTCCAGCCACGACTGTCGCATGCGCGTACCAGCGGAAGCGATAGACATATCCCGCGATCAACGCAATAAATCCCATCGTCACCGCGCCGCGAATCCCGTTGCATCCCGGAGCGATAAACATCCCGAACTCCGGAGTAAACATCAGCCGTAGCTGGTCCGGGCTCAACGGCTGGCCGAGCGCAATCGCGAACGCACGAGCTACGTGAGCCGAGGCGCGCTGCAACGGCAGATCCACGAGCACGTTGAAGATGTGAGGAATCGGGTTAACAAACCACAGAAGGATCAGCGGAAATAGCGCCGCTCGAAACAGGCGCGTCCCGCCAAACAGCAAAACCACCCCCGCGCCGTACGCAAAGGCCACCAGAGAATGAGGAGGAATGTAAATCGACCACTTCGGAGAGAAGACAAACACCAGAATTGCCTGGTCCCGGACATGCACGACAGCCGCCGTGACCACCAAGATGACGAGGCCCCACCAACTCCCCTCCATCTCCCATCCGAGCGAACGCCATGCCCGCAAAACCAGCACGAAGCTGACCAGCGGGATAAACATTCCAATCGATTTCAGAGCGTCCATGGTCCATAAGGTCCATAGAGCGCCCACGGTTGAAAAGATCGTGGACAGGCCCAGGATCGCAACAAGCGCCGCAAGCCCCGCGGCCCGGGATGCGCTCAGCCCCTCCGCTCCAGCCGATCGGAGCGGGCTGACTTCAGCGGTAGCGGGTAAAGTTGACATACAGATCTTGATCCAGGCAGCGCACCGGAGGAGTTAGGTGGCAAACCCAGTGGAATGCTACTTGGAAGAGTTGCGACGAGCCTTAATGCGAGCACGTACCGAAACGAAAAATGCACCTGCTGAGCCTACAACTGCAAGAATTGCAGTCGGATTCTCGGGGGAGTTCACGCATCCGTCCTGAGCGTGCAGCGGAAGAGCGACGGACGAGACGAGGGCGATGCCGGCGAGTACGAACCAGGTTTTCTTCATTTGTGTCCTCAATTGGGAAGGTACCGTTACGAAAGTTGAAAGTCAACGCAGAATCCTGCTCCCTTCATAACACTTTTGGGTACTCTTAATAATTTAATTCCTTGTCTACAAATGGCCGCTGCCAGCCTCCCCGACCTAAGACCACGCCCCTGCAACATCAGCCACCCCATGGACTTGACCCGTGTCTCCCCTCCCATCGACCCGAGTTCTATATATGCCGACTTTACTTGGACTTAAGTTGTACAAACCGCCTTCGTTCACTTCGCCTGAACCTGTAACCATGCATGCAGCTTCGGCTCTTGAACCGCCCGGACTTCAATGCAGTCGTTGATACTGTCGACCGCCTTTGCTAGAGTCCTCTCCGCCGCCGCAACCTTGTGTGTGGCAAAGAAACCAATCACCTCGTCTCTCTGTTTCACAGTACAAAACGACCCGGTAGCCTCCACCACCTCCGCTCCGGACGAGACCGTAAACTGAGCCCGCACCTGCTCCCAGTTCTTCCCGACATAGTCCCAGGCCTGGTCGCGGGTCTCGCGGTCGCGCATCAGCGTCGTCAGCATAGTCCCGCTGTCCTGGTTTCGAACCTCTCCTGAAGCAATCAGGTCAAGCGTCCGCTTCACCAACGCCGGATCACGAAACTGCCCCAGCAGCCGCAGCGCGTCGGTCTGCAGCGCCGGATCGCTGAAGTTTCTGCTCACCGCCAGCACTTTGTCATAGAGCGCCACATCGCCATGGGCCGCGCTTATCTGCACCGCCGCGTCCGCAAGCGCGGAATCCAGCGTCTTATCCTTTTGACTGTTTACGGCGAACACACGCGCCGTCAGCATCTGCGCCTCAGCCAAAACGGTGGGGTCACGCGCCTCCCCCAACAATTGGAACAGCGTCCCGCGAAGCTGCTGGCGATCATATGACTCCTTCTTCGCCGGGCCTCCAAGCGCGCTATACGCCGGCCCAAACTGCCGCCTGAGCACTGCAGCCAGTTCCTCACGGTCCTCATCCGTCGCGATATCCGAGTCAATCTTCTGAATCTCCTGATGTGCCGTATCGATCACAGCCTCACTAGGATCCTGCTTCAACTTCAACACCAGATCCAGGTAATCTCCCACTGCAACGTCTCCCGATCGCACCAGCGCCCACCGATCGCCCAACAGCCCAATCCGCTCCGGCGGCGTCAGCGAGCTCTCCGCCCTCGCCGAAATTGCCTCGAACTGCGCCGGCGTATAAACCGTGCGGTAGTAGCCTTTCGCTCCAGCATTCGCGAAGAAGAAAGGCAGTCCCTCCGCCTCTAGCATCTGGGGATGGAATGGTGAAGCATCCGGGGTCATCGCTCGACAGACAGGTTGTCCCTCCGTCTTCAGGCAGATTGGGATAGTCCACTTCCACTCCGGCAAGCGACCAGCCACCGGCCGATTCGTCTCCACCTCCGAGAGGAACCGGTTTCCCGTCACTGGAAACCCTCCAGCCTGCCGCTCGCCAAACGTCAGTAGCGGCACACCCGGCTGCGTCACAAAACTCGACATGATCTTATCCACCGGCAGGTGCGAGTTCGCCGTCTGTGCATTCCAGAAATCTTCCGCCGTCGCATTCGCATAAAGATGCGCCTTCAGATAGCTCTGCACGCCCTGCCGAAACACCTCCGCCCCCAGATAGTTCTCCACCATTCCGATCACCGCGCCCGCTTTGCCATACGAGATTCCGTCGAACATCTCATTGATCTCATCCGGCGTATCGGCCGTTGCGCGAATCGCTCTCGTCGTCTTCTGCGCATCAAGATCCAGCGTATCGTTCAGCGCCTGCGCATCGTCCTCGGCAAAGTTCCACTCCGGGTGCCACGTTGCCCCCGCCTTAGTCTCCATCCAGCTCGCGAAGCCTTCATTGAGCCACAGATTGTCCCACCACTGCATCGTCACCATATCTCCGAACCACTGGTGCGCCGTCTCATGCGCCACTACCGTCGCAACGCGCTTCTTCTCACCAATCGTCCCGATCTTTGGCTCCACCAGCAGGTCAGTCTCGCGATACGTAATACAGCCGAAGTTTTCCATCGCGCCTGCTTCAAAGTCCGGCAACGCGATCATATCCAGCTTCGGCATCGGATATTTAATCCCAAAGTATGTGTCGTAGTAATGCAGAACGTACTTCGCCGACTCCAGCGCAAACTTCGTCTGCCCCACCTTATCCGGCGTCGAGCACACACGAATCGGCACACCATCCGACTTGCCCTCCGTACACTTGAAGTCGCCCACCAGAAACGCCACCAGGTAGCTGGACATCTTAGGCGTCGTCGCAAATCGAAGCGTATGTTTCCCCGCCACTGGCCCCGATTTATCCGAGATCATATTGGCGTTCGAGATCGCCGTATCCCCGCTATCGACGACCATCGTAATGTCGTACATAGCCTTCAGCGCAGGCTCGTCGAAGCTCGGAAACGCTCGCCGCGCATCGGTCGGTTCAAACTGTGTCACCGCATAGTTACGCACCTTCGTCTTCGAAAGATAAAATCCCCGCAGTTTATCGTTCAGCACTCCGGTGTAGCTGATCTTCAGCGTCACCTTCCCCGCGGCCAACTCCTCCGGAAACGTAAACGTCGCCTGCTCCTTCTCACCATCAAGCGAGATAGTCGGGGTCTGCGGATGCCGATCCGCCTCAATTGGGCTCAACGGCTTCGGCTGCGACCCCAGCTTCCCATAGGAATACTCAGCGACCGGCAAAGCATAAGCCTTCACCTCGCCAAATTTGATCTCCGCAGCGTTCAGCGTGATGCTCTTGCTCGGAGCATCCAGCACCACGTCGATCGTCTCTTCGCCGCTAAAGGTCGCAGCCTTCAAATCCGGCGTAATCGTGAAGCCATAGTGTTCGGGGCGAACGCCTAACGGCAGCCGCTGGCCCTGCACTCCAACTGTTGCGAAGAGAAAAAGAACAAAGGCAGAAAAGATAGAAGCAGTGTTACGAACGAACATGAAAAGGCCCTCGAAACGAATGTGCATCTTGTTGAAAATTTGGAATTCAGGAGCCCCGTTGTGCGCTAGCCTCTGTCTCATCTCCGATGCTATGCTCGGCACCAGTCAGGGAGAATAGATACGATGCAAGTTCATCTCTTTAGAGGACCCGGCCGTATATTCGGCTGCACAGAGAATGCGACAGGATCCAACCTACCGTCCCAATTGGGCCCTTGGAACTCCTTCAAGTCGATAACTCTGAACCGTGATGAAGAGCCGACGCCCGGCATCAATACCCGTGAGTGTTTAGACGACATAAAGAATTACGGGTTTCACCTCACCGATGCGCACGTTCGAATCACCGAGAAAGCAACCTGATCGCGACCACTCCCTGCGAACAACTCACTTCACCCGTCCCACGCAAAGCCGAGCTGGACGGTGCTCCCTGATCGAAACCAACTCCCCGCTAATCTCCGCAGCAGCGCACAATTCCTGCCAGTCCTCGGCAACAAAGCTGCGCCGAATCGACACCGGCCCATCGTTCTTCACAAAAGGATGCCAGTCGGTCAAGAGCGACCACAGCCGAAACAGGTGATAGGGCATCGACTTGCGATGAAGATCGTCGATAAACCACCCGCGCCGCGCCGTCTGCTCCATCCAACGCAGGAACAGCACGATCTGCGAGTTGGTCAGGTGGTGTGTCAGCAACGAGCAGATCACCACATCGATCGGACCATCAGTATGATCGGCCAGCGCATCCCCAACCAGCCACTCAATCTGCTGGCTCGACGGAGTTGCCTCACGCGCCGCCCGAATCGCATCCGGATTGAGATCGATTCCCGTCAGCTTAACGGCAACGCCACGTTTCGCGGCCCATCGATCGATCTTCCGCAGCGTATCTCCATAGCCGCAGCCAACATCCACAATGCGCAACGGAGCTGAGGAAACAGGACTTGTCGCGATTAACTCTTGAAGCCAGCCAAGTGTGGGCCGCTGTGCCAGCGTAAGCCGGTTCACCCGCGCAATATCGTGCAAACATGAGCGAAGCTCTTCGTAGGGGCACGGCAAATCCATCAGTTCGATCAGATTCGCACGTCGTGAGAAGTCAAGTCCGCCCCCAAACGCAGGCGAGGAAGACGTTGAGAGGGGAGCTGAAAGGTTCTCGGAAGATCCATCGAGAATGTCTTGTGACGAGATTTCGGGGGAGGAAAGTGAAGTGGTAGGCAAAATGGTCCGCGATCAGTTACAAGTATAACGGCTGGAGAAAGAACGTCCTGGGGAAACGCGGCTCAAAAAGAGAGGCAGAAGAACCCGGACAACTTCGGAAACATGCTCTCTGCTCTGACTCGATCTTCTTCGCGAAGAGAGCATCTTCAAAAATTTTCATCCCCCGCAAATTTTGTCAAGCTCTGGAGAACGAAAGCCCCTTGTTAACCAACAACATCGGCCCGGAGTATGAGTCCTCCTTCCGACAGCTTTAATGGAAAACAGTGACCCCAAAAAACAGGCCCCCAAGAGGGGTCTTTCAAATTTGCGCCCTATCTCCTTTGATTGGAAAAACTTAGCTATAGCCTTTTTTGGGATGAAGATTCTGCAAAGCAAGTTCGTAAAAAGGGGACAGTTAGGCATACCAACCCCCGGGCTACCCCACCAGGAACTCAGGAGGATTGAGAGGCCTGAAGTGAAGCAGCGCGCTCCGAGTAGCCACAGTTCTCCGACGCCCGTGCCTCAGCATAAGCCGCCGCACCCAACAGGGCGCAAGTGTCGTCGAGGATCACGCGAACCGGAACCGACTCAACCAAAGGCGACAGCCGCCCCTTGTCGATGAAGGCCTGTGTGAAGGTGCCGTTCTTCAACGTCTTCAGAATCTTCGGAGCGATGCCCCCACCAAGGTACATTCCGCCGGTCGCGAGCACCTGCAAAGCCATGTTGCCCGCCTCCGCACCGTAGGCCCCGGTAAAGATCTTCATCGTCTCGAAGCACAGCGAGCTCGAACCGTCCTCAGCGCACTGACCGATGACCGCATTTGGGTCCTCACACAACATGCGGTCATGCAGCCACCCCGGCTCGTTGATCTTTTCGACATCACGCAGAAACGCGTAGATATTTTTGATTCCGAGGCCGGAGACAACCCGCTCCCAGCTCACCCGTCCTTTGAGTGTGTTGCGGAGGTACTCAAGCAGCGCAATCTCCCGATTACTCCGTGCAGCAAAGTCGGAATGGCCGCCCTCGGACGGAATCGGGCGATGCTTCTGGCCGTCCCAGATCAGCAGCGCCTGTCCAAGCCCTGTGCCCGCCGCCATCAGCCCCGCGTGCCCCGTGGCCTCCGGATCGCCATCGTGCAGCGTAAAGATGCTCTCCGGCGCAAGCTCGGGAATGCCGTAACCGTTCGCTTCAAGGTCGTTGATCAAAGAGATATGAGGAATCGAAAGAGACTTAACCAGATCGCGGGTATCCAGGATCCACGGCAGGTTCGTCAGCTTCAGGCGCCCATCGCGAACCGGCCCCGGGCATCCGAAGCAAGCCGCAAGGATATCTTTGCCTTGAGTTGTATTGGTGCCATCGCCAGCGAGAAACTTGAGAACCACCTCGTCCAGGCTTCCAAACTCATGTGCCGGAAACTTCTGGTCGCGGATAGGGTGCAGGCGCCCATTGGCAAAGTCGTACAGTGCAAGGTGAACCTTCGTTCCGCCAACATCACCAGCGAGAATCATCTATTTAAGCTCCAAGGTACCGGTCGAACCGGAATTCGGCGGTGCTGGCAGCTTAGCCGCTGCAGCCGCGTCGAGCAAGAGGGTCAGTTGTCCGCTAGCGGGTCGAATCAGTTGCGAGGGGTGGACCTCAGGCTGATAAGGACCCAGAAAAACATCGTGCAGCACCTGCGTTTTGCCCGCACCTTCAATCAGAAACGCCACCTCCCTGCCCTGGTTGATCACAGGCCAGGTCAGCGTGATGCGCCAGGCGTCTTTCTGCGGAACGTGATTTGGAACCACGATGTGGCTCATCTCGTTCAACGCCTCGGTGTGGGGAAACAGCGAAGCCGTATGCCCATCATCACCCATACCAAGCAACACCAGGTCGAAGGTAGGGGTCTCCGCGCCTTCGAGCTTGAACGAATTGCGAATCGTTGACTCGTAACGCGCCGCCGCAACCTCAGGAGCAAGTTCTCCCTCCATCCGATGGACGCGCTCGGCCACCAGCGGAACCTTCGAGAGCATCGCCTCATTGGTCATGCGGTAGTTCGACTCTGCGTTGTCAGGCGGCACGCAGCGTTCGTCGACCCAGTAGAGCTCGAGCTTGTCCCACGGAACCTGCTTCAAAAACGGCTCAGCAGGATCCGCCAGCTGGCCGAACATTGTTTTGGGCGTTGTGCCGCCGGAGATGGCAATGCGAGCCAGACCACGCGCCGCAGCAGCCTTCACCGCAGCCTCCGTAAACAGCTGTGCTCCGGCGCGAGCCGTGGCCGCCGGTGTTGGCGATACTCGATAGGTGACCGAAACAGGACGCGGCATAGAGATCTCGCAAAGATGAAATGAAAGTACGAACAACCCTTGAAACGGATGAACTCCGGAACAAGTTTCACACGTTCCGGAGTCCAGCTAGTCCAACCGAACATTTGATGCCTAACTGCTGAAACCGGCACCTTTTCAGAATCAGCGACCTGATCTGGAGTGGCGCCGCCTTGCTAAGGCTTTACAGCGGCTGCCACTTCCGGCCATCTTTCGCTAGAAGTTCGTCCGCGCAGTCCGGGCCCTCGGAGCCTGCCGCATAGTTAGGAAAGTGCTTACCTTCCACCTTGGCCCACGCCTCGAGGATTGGCGTGAACAGCGCCCACGTCGCTTCGACACCATCACGGTGCGCGAACAGAGTCGCATCGCCGAGCATCGCATCGAGCAGCAACCGCTCATAACCGTTCGCCGACGACTTACCGAACGCATCCGCATAGCTGAACGCCATGTTCACCTGCGCCAGATTCGTGGTCGGGCCAGGAACCTTCGCACCAAACTGCAGCGAGATCCCCTCATCGGGCTGGATCCGCATCTTGATAATGTTCGGCTCAACATTGTCTCCAGTGCTGTTGGACTTGAACAGGTGCAGTGGCGGCTGTTTGAAGACAATCGTGACTTCCGTCACGCGCTTCGCCAGCCTCTTGCCAGCGCGAAGATAGAACGGAACCCCGGCCCAGCGCCAGTTTTCGATCTCAACCCGAATTGCCGCAAAGGTCTCAGTGCTCGAGGTCGGAGAGACACGATCTTCCTGCCGATAACCGACAACATCCTTGCCATCCACCTTGCCCGGACCATACTGTCCACGCACCGTGTTATTGACCGGAATCCCTTCAATCGCACGCCACACCTTCAGCTTCTCAGTACGCACCGCCCCAGCCTCAAACGAGTCTGGCGGTTCCATCGCCACAAACGAAAGAACCTCCATCACATGGTTCTGCAACACATCGCGAACAGCGCCGGCCTTCTCATAAAACGGCCCACGCCCTTCGATACCAATCGACTCAGCAGCCGTAATCTCAACATGGTCAATGTAGTTCCGATTCCAGACAGGCTCGAAGATCCCATTACCAAAGCGGAAGACAAGAATATTTTGAACGGTTTCCTTACCAAGATAGTGATCGATACGAAAGATCTGATCTTCGGCTAGCACATCGTTAATCTCATCGTTCAGCTTGCGAGCAGACTCAAGATCAGTGCCAAACGGCTTCTCGATAATCACGCGCACCCAGTGCTTATCTCCGGCTTCCGGCTTGGCCATGCCATGTTTGCCCAATCGGCGCGTGATATCGGCAAAAAACTCCGGAGCGACCGCAAGATAGAACAGTCGATTGCCCTTGGTGTTGAACTTGCCATCAAGCTCAGCCAAATGCGCCTTCAGCTTGTCGAAACCTGCGTCATCATCAAACTCCGTCGCAAAGTAGGAAACGCGATCCATGAATGGCTTCAGCTTCGGATCATTTTCCTCAACCCCGCCGCCCTTCATAATTCCGTCCTTCATGTCAGGGCTAAACGTAGCGCTCAGGTCGCGACGCGCAACGCCAACCACCGCGAAATCCTTCGGCAAAAGCCCCGACTGATCCAGGTGATAAAGCGCAGGCAGAAGCTTGCGCTTTGTAAGATCGCCCGAGGCGCCGAAGATAACAACAATGCAGGGCTCTGGAATGCGCTCACCCTTCTTGGTGGCGTCTGCCGCCGCTGCCGATACGCCAACTGGTACTGTGCTCGTGCTCATAATCCGCTCCTTGCAAAACCTTCCACGCTATGCCCACGAATAAACCGCCAGGCGATGAAGTTCAAAGTACGTGCCAGATCCATCCCGCGCACGTCCAGCAAGACTACGACTTCTTCACGTCGTGACTACCAAAAGCTCCTCGCATTGTCGAGATCATGCGATCCGTAAAGTTATTCTCCTCCCGCGAGCGAATACGGCGAATCAACGACCCCGCAATCACTAGCGGGAAACGTTGAGATAGATCGCCTCCGTCACCGTCCAACCCCCTCCGCCCGAATCCGGAACATATTACCCGCAAGACGTAGCCGTTCTGTCATGTTGAACCCCATCTTGCCAAGTCCAATAATTCCCAGTTCCATCTATTTTCCTTCCTTATGCGGCCCGTAGGCCAAGTTGTGCAAGCTCATCTCTGAGCTGAGTAGGTGATTCAAAGCGAATCGCCCGCATGCCGTGAGCTCTCGCTTCAATACAGTTTTCAACGTTGTCATCGATAAAAAGAGCGGTCTCCGCAAGATGCCCCGAGACTTCAATCGCAGCGCGATAGATCGCAGGATGCGGTTTCATCTCATGCAGGTAAGCAGAGCAGATGAAGTAATCAAAAAATGGCCGCAGGCGAAACGCATCTAGCCGGTGTTCATTCAGTTCGCGGCTTTCGTTGTTAAGCGTAGCTAGTCTATATCGACGGGAAGTGCCAAGTTTCCCGAGAATATCGAAGTTTTCAGGATGAAGAATCTTACTTTCAGCGCAGACCTGTGGCCACAATTCGCCGAAGGTGAGATTCGGGTTTTGATTCAAAACCGTCAGGTTGAAGAAGTGCTCTGCCGTTGAAAGCCCACGCTCCCAAAAGTAGTTCGCCTCCTCATGACGCGCCTCGTAATCCGCTAGGTCTACACCTACCCTGGTCAGAACCTCCGTCCGTTGGCCTCTATCCCACCCGTTCGTGAGCAAAACTCCGCCCACGTCCCAGAAGATCGTCTTGATCTTGATTTGCGAGGAAGATCTCACTCACCCTCCGGAAAATCTGCTCCAGCGGTCACCTGCTCCCACGTTGCAATCTCTTTTTGCCAGTTGTCGAGCTTGCTCCGAAATCGTTGAAGAGCGCTCTTGCCCAACAACAGATGCAGCGGCGGATTGGAAGATTCGACCACCTGAATCATTGCCTGAACCGCCCGCACCGGATCGCCCGGCTGCTTCCCGTCATTCTCCACAAAGTACTTCCGCATATTCGCGGCCGTCTTGTCGTAGTCCGCGATCCGCGTCTTCGCGATCACTCCGGAGCGGCCCAGAAAATCAGTGCGGAACGGACCGGGCTCAATCACCGTGACGTGGATTCCTAGTGGTGCAAGCTCCGCAGCCAGTGCCTCCGACAGCCCCTCCACTGCGAACTTGGTCGCGTTGTACATGCCGATGCCCTGTCCACCGACCAGGCCGCCGATCGACGAAATATTCAGGATATGTCCGCTACGCTGCTTCCGAAGATGAGGCAGGAAAGCCCGGGTGACCTTCAACAGACCGAAGACGTTGGTTTCAAACATCGGCATAAATTCCGCCTCTGAAACCTCTTCAATCGCACCGGCAACCCCATAGCCCGCATTGTTCACCAGAACATCCACCTGGCCGAACTGTGCAAACGCCTGGGTCACTGCCGAATCCACGTGACCGGCATCGGTCACATCAAGAGCTAAGGCCCTCGCCGTCTGCGGATATTGCTTTTCTAAATCTGCAACCTTGTCGAGCTTTCGAGCTGTCGCGACGACCTTACCGCCAGACTTGAGAACTTCTTCGGCGAGGAGTCGGCCAAATCCGGTCGATGCTCCCGTGATGAACCAGACACGTTGAATCGATTGAGTCATGATCTCCAATGCTCCAAAAGGCTGCGTCTCTCGGGCCAACTCGATGACAATTCGCTCGGCCCCGGCGAGCATCATCGCTCCTGCAAGCAGCCTTCATAGTATTCAGGATAAGATGCTCGGGCCTAGCCGCAAGGCGCAAATGAGTCGCAATCAGGCTTGAGTAGATATGGAGTTTGTTGCCAAACAATAAAAAGGCGGGGCGATCAGCCCCGCCTTTTCGTCTACTTCTTTACCAGCTTCTTGGCGTGTTCCACTACGTTCGCAACGCTGAACCCTAGCTTCTCCAGAGCGATCGGTCCCGGCGAAGAAGCACCGAAACGATCCAGGCCGATTACGCCGCCGTTATGGCCGACGTACTTGTACCATCCCAGCGTTGCCCCAGCCTCAACCGCCAGCTTCGGCGTAGCTTCCGGTAGCAACTTCGCCTTGTACTCGTCGCTTTGCTCGTCGTAGATGTGGAAGCTCGGCATCGAAACAACAGTCGCGTTGATGCCTGCAGCCTTCAACTCTTCGGCAGCTTTCGTGACCAGTCCAACCTCGGACCCAGTCGCGATGAGGATCAGATCCTTGCCATGCGAAATCACCTCGTACGCACCGAAGCGAGCACCCGCACGAGCAATCGTTGCATCGATCGTCGGCAGATCCTGACGCGACAGAGCCATGAAGCTCGCGCTCTTGCGCTCCAGTGCCAACTGCCAGCAAGCCGCCGTCTCATTCGCATCCGCCGGGCGGAAGTCGGTGAGTTGTGGAATGGCACGCAGGCTCATCAATTGTTCGATCGGCTGGTGGGTCGGACCATCTTCGCCCAGGCCAATTGAATCATGCGTAAAAACAAACAGCGAGTGCAAGCTCATCAGCGCAGCCAGACGCAGCGCGTTGCGGCAGTAGTCCGAGAACGTAAAGAACGTCGAACCAAACGGAATCAATCCACCGTGTGCCGCCATGCCATTCACCGCCGCGCACATGCCGAACTCGCGCACGCCAAAAAACACGTTGCGTCCCGCAGGGTCCACATGAAAACTCGGTGAATCTTTGAAGATCGTCTTGGTCGAAGCCGTCAGATCGGCTGCACCACCAAAAAGCTCCGGCACCACGTTCTCAATCGCCTGCATCACAGCCTGACCGGCGTTGCGCGTTGCCATCGGCTTCTCAGTCGGGAAGGTCGGAATCTTCTTCTCCCAACCATCGGCCAGCTTAGCCTTGATCGTTCGGTCAAACTGAGCCGACGGCTCCGGGTACGCCTTCGCGTACTCCTCGAACTCCGCCGTCCACGAGGCATGCAGATCTTTACCGCGCAGCTTGATCGTGTCCCAGTTCTTGCGAGCCTCGTCGGGAACGTAGAAGCTCTTGTCCTCAGGCCAACCAAGGTTCTTTTTGGTCTCCTTCGTCGCCTCTGGGCCCATCGCCTCGCCGTGCACCTTGTTCGTGCCGGCCTTCGGGCTGCCATAACCGATCACTGTGCGCACGCGAATCAGCGAAGGCTTCGATGTCTCCGCTTTGGCTGCAAGAATCGCCTTCTCAATCGCCACAAGATCGTTCCCGTCAGCCACGTACTGAACATGCCAGTGGTAGCCCTCGAAGCGCTTGGTCACATCCTCGGTGAACGACAGCTCGGTCGGTCCATCGAGCGAGATCAGGTTGTCGTCATAGAGCACAATCAGCTTGCCCAGAGCCAGCGTTCCGGCCAGCGAAGCCGCCTCGTGCGAGATGCCTTCCATCATGTCGCCATCACCGCAGAGCACATAGGTATGGTGATCGACGATGTTGTACGTATCGCGGTTGTAAACCGCAGCCTGATGCCGCTCAGCGATCGCCAGGCCGACTGCCATCGCGAAGCCCTGTCCAAGCGGTCCGGTCGTGACCTCCACTCCTGGAGCCTCACCCAACTCCGGGTGGCCCGGCGTATGCGATCCCCACTGCCGGAATTGCTCCAGCTGCGACATCGGCAGATCATATCCCGAAAGATGAAGCGCACCATAGAGCAGCGCCGACGCGTGTCCATTGGAAAGAACGAACCGGTCACGATCGATCCACTTCGGATCGGACGGATCGTGCTTCATTAACTTGTGGTAAAGCAGATAAGCGATCGGAGCGCATCCGAGCGGGGCTCCGGGGTGGCCCGACTTCGCCTTCTCAACTGCATCGACGGCTAGAAAGCGGAGGGCGTTAATGGAGATTTGATCAATTTCGTGCTGCTTCGAATCCTGCTGTTCGCTCATTCTATTCCTCTACCTTTGTTGGGAGATTCGTGAACCGTTCACGGTGCTGAATCTGGAAATTCGGTCAAACTCTAACAGTGTACTCGCGGGGCCGGACTTGCTGCATCCTTACACCTTGGTAGATGCCGGAACCTCATTGATAGCGACATCAATATTTCGCCCGAGCCAACGATCCGGTTGACCCTCTACCGACCATGCAAGAGTAAATGTGATCTTGCCTCTCTGGTCAGCACCCGTCGGAATATCCACAAAAGACCTCGAATACCCTACCGTTCGCGAGTCGAGCGTAAGCGTAGTAGCCCAACCGTCACAGGTATAGACGACACGAAAATACTCCGGATCGACGATACGAAGCGTATGCCCCGCAGGTAATGAGGAAATCGGACGCCCCGGCTCAAATATTTCAATGCGGTTACTAAACGAGCGCTTCTCCTTCGGCACCGCATAACGATCTTCCACCGCCTGAATCCGGTCGAACACCCGTCCATCCGCCGCCGAGCGCAGCAGCTTCAGATACTCCGCATGAGCCCACACAAGCGGCTGCGCCGACCCCGCCGACCGCCCCCGGTACATCCCTCTCGAAGGAATATCGTTATAGTCCCAAACCTGCTCCGGAAGCATCCCTCCAACCGAACTAAACTGCTCAATCGCCTTGATGTACTTGCTGAAATCATTGCCCGCACAAAGCTCGTAGTGACCTCTCTCACCTGTCAGAATCGGCCACGCCCGCCCCTGCCCTGAGCCGTCGTACGGCCCTCCATCTTTCTTCTGCCCGTAGCCGTCATGGTTGTATCGCCGCCACGAGACCCCAAACGGCGTCTCGATCTTCAGAACATGATCCACAACCTTCAGCGAATCGACAATCAGCGGATCATCCGCGCGCCGAATCCCGTACCGCACCAGCTCCAGAAACCCACCATCAATCACCTCACGCGCCTCGAACACGTTCCTCTCTCCCGGCTCGCGATTATTAATTCGGATCATCCCGTCCGGAATCGTTTCGTCATGAAACGGCTCCCCCTTGGCCGGAGGACGAATTCGCATGTAGTGATACTTCACATCCGGGTGCAAAATCCCTTCCGTCGTAGTCGTCCACTCATCCAGGTGCGATTCAATCCAGTCCGCATACGTCTCGAGATAATCCGCCAACTCCAGCGACTCGCGATCGCGAGCAATATCCGCCGCGCAGATCAGCCCCGCGATCACCGCCGCCAGCGTAGAGGGCGAGTACCCCGCCGCCTCCTCCCACCGCTCCTGTTGAGTCACGGGCATGTACCGCATCAGAAACGCCGCCGCCCTTGCAACAAACGGAAACACATCGAAGTTCCCCAGCCCATCCTGCTTCCACAACCGCCACGCCAGAATGATCGGAAACGCAACCTCATCCAACTGAATCCCCGTCCAGTAAGGGGTTCCATCAATCCAGAAATTCTGTGCAAAGCTCCCGTCGGGTTTCTGCGTGCAAGCCAGATAAACCAACGCCCGCAGCGCCGTATCCGTCCGTCCACACGCCAGCAGAGCACTCGCGGTCTGCACCATATCCCGGGTCCAGACCAGGTGATAGCCGCCCAGATCCGAGTCACCCTTCGACGCCCCCCACGGCACCGACGCCGACGCAATAAACGCGCCCGAGTAGGTCTTGTCCTCGTGCGTCAGCAGCACGTTGTGGCTGATTCCCATCAGCTTGCCGCCATCGGTCGACGCCTTCGCCAGTCGGGCCGGCGAGCTCACCCTCTTCCACTGATCCACAAAGCGCTTCTGATGATCTACATAAGGCGTCGCCAGCGTTTGCATCATCTGCGCGATGGCAGCGTGATGACCGTCGCCAAACGAGATCGCGATCGTAAACTCGGGATTCTCAGCAATATCGACCTCGCCCATAACCGCGAGATTGCCGTCGAGAGCCTGACCAAACTGCCAGCTCATCCGCATGTCCTGGGTCAGATTCTGGAAGCCGTCGCTGGAACCAACATAACCGCACGAAGACCTGATAAAACCGCAGCTCGCGCCAAAGGCCAGCGAGGTCTCGCCCTTCCAAGCCAGCACGCAGCGCTGCCCCGCCACATCGATCGATCGAGCCGAGTTCCCCGCTCCGCCGCCGTTCAGATGCGGCGCCAGCAACGCGTAGCACTTCAGACGCGACAGAACGTCCTTGTCTCCGCTTATCTTCACGTTCATCAGCACTACCGGGTGATGCGGTTCGCTGATGAACTCCTTGGTCACCGTGTAACGACCATCGAGATCGCTCGCCACAACCCTGACCGCAGGCGCAGCGCTATCGATGTAGTGAAAGTCATACTCAAAGTTGCGCTTCTCTTCGTGGATGAACGTCTCGCCATCGCTGAACAGCAGCTCCATATCGCGGGTCTGCGGACGATCGATCGTCGGATAATAGATCTCGTTCAGGGTTCCGTGCGACACCGTAAACCACACACGGCTCGAAGCCGCATAGGCGGTGACTACAGCATCCTTCTCGCTCGAAGTCCAGCGAGGTTCCAGCCCAGGAGCCCCAAATGCGGGTCCATCGTCGTCAAGCCAGCGGTAAGAAGCAGTTAGGTCGTTCATTTGTATCTATTAGAGCGCAAATCTCCAACCTTGGTTACATCCCTCCGTCAACGGGCGATTAATCCGCAGTTAGTCTATGATTTTCGAGGGTTGTGCAAACTCCCCGAGTGCATCGCGCACCCTCCGGACAGCATCGAACTCACTCAGGCGGTCAGGATCCTCCTGACTGACACCAACGAACGACGACAGGAGAACTACTGTGGCCTACGAACTACCACCTTTGCCATACGATTACGCGGCGCTCGAGCCTTCCATCGACGAAGCCACGATGAAGCTCCACCACGACAAGCATCACCAGACCTACGTCACCAATCTGAACGGCGCGGTAGAGAAGCACCCTGAGATCGGCAAGAAATCTCCCGAAGAGCTCCTCAAGGACCTCGCCAGCATCCCCGAAGACGTACGCAAAGTCGTCCAGAACAACGGCGGCGGCCACGTCAACCACACCATGTTCTGGCAGATCATGAAGCCCAAGGGCGGCGGCGAACCTAGTGGCGACATCGCCGCACAGATCAAGGCCGACTTCGGCAACTTCGAAGACTTCAAGAAGCAGTTCAACGAGACCACCGCCAAGCAGTTCGGCTCCGGTTGGGGCTGGCTCATCTTCGAAGGCGGCAAGCTGAAGATCGTCACTACGGCAAACCAGGATAACCCCATCTCACAGGGCCATTACCCCATCCTCGGCAACGATGTCTGGGAGCACGCCTACTACCTCAAGTACCAGAACAAGCGCCCCGACTACCTCGCCGCATGGTGGAACACCGTCAACTGGGACGAGATCAACAAGCGCTTCGCCACTGCCAAAACTCACAAGTAGTCTGGCTGCACCTCCCGAAAACGCACATCCGGTGCAACGTTGGCTTCACGTTGCACCGGAATCGTCCACCCGTTGCGAGCTAATCGACGCAGTTCTCTACTTCGGCCCAGACCCCGGAACAACCGCGGCCGTAGGAATGACGGTGTTCGTATTTCCCCACAATCCCGTCGCGTTTGAACTTCCGCTCCCTGTGGCCCCACCGATCACAAACTGCTTCCACAACCGATTCTGATTGTTGACTCCCTCCGGAGTTCCAGCATGATCCGCGCTGTTCTGTCCGCAGGCACTCGTGTGCCCCGGCTTGACGTCAAGAGCGTTGAGATAGGTGGCAAAGTTCGTATAAACCGCAGCACCCCACTTCCAATTGATCGTCACTCCGGAAATACCGCCTGTGTCGAAGGTCCCGTTCCAACTCACCCTCGTGCCGCCCCGCAGACCGGCCGACGGCACAGGGACACCAGTAAGAAAGATCTCATCGTCTCCCCTCATGGGAACGGTAGTGAGCCAAGTATTCGTCATCGTACTGAAGGTTGTGGACGTACAAGACGCTGTCGGCGAGAAGGTGATCTGAGCGTTGGGAACCGAATTCGTGAGAGGCACCCCGGTCTCTGCGTCCACGATCTTGGAGCTGGTAAATGTAATGACACCGCCTGTTTTGGGGATGCCGGTTACGCTGAAGTTCGCGTTGAACCACACGGAATTGCCCTCTTCCATCGAAGATCCGTCGAAGCTATCCGTGTCGATTCCCTTGCCGGAGGTCTTCGGCGGAGGCTGCGGCCCGCAGGTAAGGCTCGTCGGCGAAAACTGAATCGGAATCGTGTTATGTCCCACTAACGAGGCGGTTCCGGTGAAGGTGTAAGTTCCTACCAGAGGAGCGAACGAGCCCCAGATCGTCGCGTCGAAGACCTGGCTCGCGGTCGCCGTAAGCGGGATCGAACCCACGATGGGAGTGCCGGCGACTGGCGATGTTTCAAACTGGTAGGCGATCTCATATTTGGTCCCCGGCGAAAGCTCCGACGCCGCTACCGAAAAGCTGAAAGAGCTGCAGGTAACCGTAACGTTGGCGCTGTCCACGTGGTTTGCGAATACAGGAGTCGCACCCAAAATAAGCAAACCCACAATCGTGCCGCAAGCAATTCGAAATCTCTGAAACATAATCACGCCCTCTTGGCTAGCTTCTTCGCTTCGCTTCTTCTCAGGTGCGAGTTACTTTCGTGCAGACAAAAGACACACTAACTATGCAGTCACCCACTAGTAACTGCACTACAACTTTGGGGTGATGGGACCCCACTCCGTTCCGCTTTGAGCGCGCTAACTGTCTCATCTTGCGAGAGAAATTCCCGGCTCTTGGACCATCGTCGCCTCATCATCGGCACGAACCAGCTGCATCAGGATTCGCATACACTCGCGCCTCCGGTACACGCGATGATCGGTGACACCACCAGCTCGCCCGGCCCTACCTCAACAAAGTGAGTCCAATCCTTATAAAACCTATTCGTAGACTCAGATCGGCCAGCAAACTTTGAATCGTTACCTACTAGTCGGTAGTCTGTTAATCCTGTCGGCGCGAGTTTTGACACTGGAATGATTTCAAGCCGCCACCTACAACGCATTACACGAATGTCCAAGCTTAAGTTTTAGACATCGGAGCAGACAGACTGATACTTCGCAACGTTTACCTACCGACTAGAAGGTAGCCAAGGAGAATACATGTCAAATACAACGCCCTACGAACCCCTGCAAGCACATCTACGAAACCTCTACTTCACCCGAACCGTAGTCCAACTGCTGTGGGCTGCCCTTGTCCTGGTAAACGCAATCAGTCATCCTCAATTGGCAGCCGGACTCCTGATCTTCTACCCTCTCTGGGATGTAGCCTGCACTGTATATGACCTCAGAGCTTCGACTCGTTCCGTCTCCGGCCCTCCCACCGCACAATACGTGAATGCCGTCCTGGGAATCCTCGCTGCGATCGGAATCTTGCTCACCGTCTTCAAGTCTCCTCAGCAGGCCGTCGTGACATTTGGTGCCTGGGCCTCCGCCGCCGGACTTGCGCAACTTGCAGTCGGCATCTTTCGCAGGAAACAGTTGGGCGGTCAGTGGGCGATGATCTTAAGCGGTTTACAGTCCGCTGCAGCAGGTGTGGCCTTTATCTTAGGCGGCCTCCACGGAAAGACACATATCAAGGATCTGGGAGGCTATGCGATCTTTGGCGGAGTTTACTTTCTCATTGCTGGCTTCCTGCTGCACCGAAAGCTATCTCAGGTTTCAAAGAGCGGCGTCGCCACCGAACGCTGAGGCTGAGCGGCGGCATACGCTACGACCACATTGTCGCCGCTTCAATCGTAGAACTCGATCATCACATCCTCAGTCGCCAGACTCAGAGGAAAATAAACTTCAAAAACGTGTCACATTTTCAGAAGCCGAAAAAGTCGATGCTTAAACTCCACGTCCACCACGCAAAACACCATCCTCACACCACAAAAACACGACACCAAAACACCCACTTTTCGCAAATACCCCTGCAAAAAGCCACATCCACCACGAAATAATTTTTTCTTCCCACCCACAAAAAAAACAACGGCCGAACCCAAAGGTCCGGCCGCCAAACCAAACATATTTCGTCAGCAACTATTCGCTGCTGCCCTTACGAGGACGCCGGTTAGCCTGCAGCACCTTCTTGCGCATGCGCAACGACTTAGGCGTAACTTCAACCAGCTCATCATCCGCGATGAACTCGATGCACTGCTCGAGGGTGAGCTGCTTGTAGGGCACGAGGCGGACGGCATCGTCCGAGCCCGAGGCGCGCATGTTCGAGAGCTTCTTTTCGCGGACGCAGTTGACGTCGAGATCGTTGTCGCGCGAGTGTTCGCCGACGACCATGCCCTCGTAGACTTCAACACCGTCGGAGACGAAGAGAACGCCGCGATCCTGAAGGCCTTCGAGCGCGTAGGCAGTGGTGGTGCCCTGGCGGTCGGAGATCAATGCACCCGAGAGACGCTGCGGAATCTCACCCTGGTAGGCGATGTAGCCGTCGAGGATGGAGTTCATGATGATGGTGCCGCGGGTTTCGGTGAGCATCTCGGAGCGGAGGCCGATGAGACCGCGCGAGGGGATGCGGAACTCCATGCGGACGCGGCCTGAGCCGTGGTTGACCATCTTGACCATCTCGCCTTTTCTTGGTCCGAGGCGCTCGATAACGGTGCCGACGAAGTTTTCGGGGACGTCGATGGAGAGGTGTTCGACCGGCTCCATCACGGCGTCGTCAATCTTCTTGGTGACGATCTCGGGACGGCTTGCCATCAGTTCGAAGCCTTCGCGACGCATCATTTCGATGAGGATGCCGAGTTGAAGTTCGCCACGTCCGAGGACTTTGAACGAATCGGGGGAACCGGTGTCCTGCATCTTGAGGGAGACGTTGGTGAGGAGCTCTTTTTCAAGACGGTCGCGGAGATTGCGCGAGGTGACGAACTTTCCTTCCCGTCCGGCAAAGGGCGAGTTGTTGACGTTGAACTGAATGGCGATCGTCGGCTCGTCAATGGTGATCTGCGGCAGAGGCTGCGGGTTCTCGAGATCGCAGAAGCTTTCGCCGATGAAGATGCCGGGGATACCGGCGATGGCGACGATGTCGCCTACCTGGGTCTCTTCGATGTCGGTGCGCTTGAGGCCGGAAAAGCTGAAGAGCTTGGTGATCTTGTGCTTGGTGAAGGTGCCGTCGATCTTGGCGACGGTGTACTCCTGGCCGGTGCGCATGGTGCCGTTGAAGACACGGCCAATGGCGAGACGACCAAGGTAGTCGGAGTAGTCGAGGTTTGTGACCAGGATCTGGAGGGTACCTTCGGGGTCGCCTTTGGAGACGGGGATGGTCTGAACGATCTGCTCGAAGAGGGGCTGGAGGTCTGTGCCGGGAGTCGCAAGATCTGCGGTGGCGGTGCCCAGCTTGCCGTTGGTGTAGAGGACGGGGAAGTCGAGGACGGACTCGTCGGCGTCGAGGTCGATGAACAGGTCATAGACTTCGTTGAGGACTTCCTGGGGACGCGCGTCGGGGCGGTCGATCTTGTTGATGACTACCATCGGCGTAAGGCCGGCTTCGAGGGCCTTCGAGAGCACGTAGCGGGTCTGAGGCAGAGGGCCTTCGGACGCATCGACGAGGAGGACGACGCCATCGACCATCTTGAGGGCGCGTTCTACTTCACCGCCGAAGTCGGCGTGGCCCGGGGTGTCGACGATGTTGATCTTGTTATCGTGATAGTAGAGGGCGGTGTTCTTGGCGAGAATGGTAATGCCGCGCTCTTTTTCAAGATCGTTGGAGTCCATGACGCGGTCGGCGACGGCTTCGTTGGAGCGGAAGGTGCCTGACTGGCGCAGCATGGCGTCGACGAGGGTGGTTTTGCCATGATCGACGTGGGCGATGATAGCGATGTTGAAGATTGGCTTAACGGCTATTGCGGTTGAGTTGCTCACTCGGGTTTACATCCTGTCTGGGCGCTTGATAATGGTTTTTTTGGGGAAGTGCGCGTCTCTCCTAGTTTACAGCAGTTGAGGGTAAATTGGCCTAAATGACGGAATCGAGAGGCGAATTGTGGCTGGAATTAGCGGAATGCTTATGTTTGGCGGTGGTAGGGTGCTGCGATGCGGTTGAGATCAGTCGATGTGGGTTGCGGGAGTATGCTTGATAGGGACGGCAGCCTGGTGCCGGGTACGGTGAGCATATGAACAAGGGTAGAACGATCGATGATACGCATCCACTGCATACGTCGGTTGGAGATTTTGTCGCGGGCCTGAAGGAGTTGGAGCGGGACCTGATTACGAAGGATCGGATTGCGGAGTATATGGCCGCGACGACCCTACGGCCGGAGGCACTTCAGCACTACATCTGGTGGCGAGATAGTTTTTATACGCGGAATTTGATCTATCGGGATGAGTTGTTTGAGGTGATGACGATCTGCTGGTCTCCGGGGCAGAAGACGGCGATTCATACGCATAACGGGCAGCTGGGATGGATGACGGTGTCCCAGGGTGAGGTGCTGACGCACGAGTTTCACCATACGAGCTGTAATGCTCCGCAGAACCAGAATGTGGTGAATATCGATTGCCTGGGTGGGGCGACGGAGTTGCAGATCGATAAAGTGCGGACGGTGGGGTGCGCGGAAGGCACGGGAATGGTCACGGTGGATAAGCTGCAGACGATTCACCAGATCGAGAATGCCAGTAAGGGCGGGTGTGTGAGCCTGCATGTCTACTCTAAGCCCTTTGATTCTTGCATCGCGTTCGATCTGGAGAAGCAGCGGTGCTATCGGCGGCAGTTGAGCTACTTCAGCAAGGACGGGGAGCTGGTGGAGAAGTAGAGATTGGGTTTGGTGGCGTGGGGATGTGCCGCTATACTCAAGGCTCCCAATGCATCCAGCTCAATCATCCCAGTTCGAGCATGCGGCTCTGAAAAACTATCTGCTGGACCATGCCTATGATGAGATGTTCCTAGGGCAGAGCGATCTGCGTCGGCACTGCGAGCCTTTGCTGGATCACTTTTTGTCGCTGCCTCCCGAGGAGTTGCAACGAAGGAAGCAGTCTGCCGATCTCAGCTTTCTGAACCAGGGCATCACGTTTACGGTGTATGGACGCGAAGAGGGGACGGAGAAGATCTTTCCGTATGACCTGATTCCGCGAATCATTACGGCCGCCGAGTGGGAGACGGTGGAGCATGGGCTGACGCAGCGGATTACGGCACTGAATCTTTTCTTGAGGGACATCTATAACGAGGGACGAATTCTGGATGACGGAATCGTGCCGCGTGAGGTGGTGTATAGCTGCAAACACTATCGCCGGCAGATGATGGGGTTGCAGGTTCCGCGGAATGTTTATATCGCCGTGTGCGGGACGGATCTGATTCGGCTGGAGAGCGGCGAGTTTGTGGTGCTGGAGGATAATCTTCGCGTTCCGAGCGGGGTCAGCTACATGCTGACTAACCGCAGGGTGATGAAGAGGATCTTTCCGCAACTGTTTCGCAGCTATAACGTGAGGCCGATTGAGCAGTACACGCAGCTGCTGCTGGGGACTCTGCGGTCGCTCGCACCCGAGGGGCGGCCGGAGCCGAACATTGTTCTGCTTTCACCGGGGGTGTTCAACTCGGCCTACTTTGAGCATGCGTATCTTGCTCGGCAGATGGGGATCGAGCTGGTGGAGGGGCGCGATCTAGTGACGCATGACAATGTCGTGTACATGCGCACGACGATTGGGTTGCGGCGGGTGGATGTGATCTATCGACGTGTGGACGATGACTTCATCGATCCGCTGGCGTTTCGTGGGGATTCGATTCTTGGAGTCGCGGGGTTGTTCAATGCTTACCGCGCGGGGAATGTGACGCTGGCGAATGCGTTCGGGACAGGTGTGGCCGATGACAAAGCGCTGTATGCGTATGTTCCGGAGATCATCAAGTACTACCTGAGCGAAGAGCCGGTGCTGAAGAATGTCGAGACGTATTTGTTGACCAGACCTAAGGAGCGGCAGCACGTGCTGGCGAATCTCGACAAGCTGGTGGTGAAGGCGGTAGGTGAGAGCGGCGGGTATGGGATGCTGATTGGGCCGCAGTCGACCAAGGCGGAGCAGGAGGAGTTCGCGCGGAAGATTGAGGCGGATCCGAGGAACTATATTGCTCAACCGACGATCTCGTTTTCGCGGGCGCCTTGTTTGATCGGTGATGAACTGCAGCCGCGCCATGTGGATCTGCGGCCTTATGTGCTGTACGGCGATAAGGTGACGATTGTGCCGGGCGGGTTGACGCGGGTTGCATTGAACCAGGGATCTCTGGTGGTGAACTCTTCGCAGGGTGGTGGGAGTAAAGATACGTGGGTGCTGAGTCAGTGAAGGGGGATGTCGATGCTGTCGCGGGTTGCGGATAGTTTGTACTGGATGAGCCGGTATCTCGAGCGCGCGGAACATACAACGCGGCTGCTGGATGTGAATCTGAACCTGATGCTGGACGAGAGTCCGATCAGCGCAGAGCGCCGATGGAAGAGGGTGCTGCAGGCTCTGGGCGGCCCGAAGAATATCGAGTGGACCGGGGAGCCGTATGCGCTGACGCAGGCGCTGACCTTCGACACGGAGAACAAGGCTTCGATTTTGTCGTGCATTATTGCGGCGAGGGAGAACTCGCGGCATGTGAGAGAGCAGATTTCGACGGAGCAGTGGCATCGTCTGAACAGCCTTTACCTGCAGGTGACGCGGCCGGAGTTGCAGCATCGTACGCAGTCGGAGGCCTTTGGGGCAGGAGTTACGCAACCCAGTGAGTTTCTGCAGTCGGTGTTGGAGGCTGCGCATCAGTTTCAGGGTGTTACCGATTCGACGATGAATCACGGCGAGGGCTGGCAGTTTATTCAGGTGGGACGGTACATTGAGCGAGCGAGCGCGACGGCGCTGTTGCTCCAGGCGTACCACATCGATCTGTGGGGGTACCCTGAAAGGGCGACCGATGGCAATGAGTACCTGGACTGGATGGGGCTGTTGCGTTCTGCGACCGCGTTTGAGGCGTACTGCAAGGTATACACCGCCGACCTGACTCCAGAGCAGATCTTCGAGTTTCTTCTGCTCGATGAAGAGTTTCCACACTCAGTTCGATTTTCGATCGATAGTCTGCAGTGCGCGCTCGAGAAGATTCAGGGGGACAGCGGCAGGAGCCGCGCTGAGGGCTTACGTCGGTTGAGCGGGCGGCTGCAGTCGTCGCTAAACTACAGCAGTGTGGACGAGATTTTGAATCAGGATGTGGTGGCGTACCTGGGGGGTATCCAGGCTCAGTGTCGAGCGATTCATGAGACGATCTACGAGTTGTACGTGGACTATTCCATTCAGGCGGCACTGGCAGGGTAGATGATCGAACAGGGACAGACGGCAGCCGCAACATTGGAGCCGATCACCAGCGGGAAGCGATCAAATATTGTGGACCTTGTGAAGGGTCTTGCGATCATCCTGGTCGTCTATGGCCATACGGCACAAGGGGTCGAGCACCGGGGCTGGTGGACGGGTCCAGGGATGGCAATCTCTGAAAATTTCATTTACAGCTTTCACATGCCTGCATTTTTCTTTGTCTCGGGGCTGTTTGTGTTGGGGAGCATTCGGCGACGAGGAGCGAGCGACTTCACTCTCGAAAAGGTGAAGACGATTCTGTATCCCTATTTGCTGTTCGCTGTCATCTCCGCGGCGCTCGGTCCCGTGATCGGGCGATTCCAGGTAAGCTATTCTCCTTTTCACTGGAAGACATTTCTGATGAACGTTGCGGACGGAAGCGTGAGCTGGTTCCTGTTCACGTTGTTCTTCTGTCTTATGGTGGCGTTATTGACGTCTCGGCTTCCGAACTGGCTGCGGTTTTTGCTCGCGGTGGTGGCTGCGATAGCGCCGGCCTACGGTTCGTACATCATGAACCGCGTGCAGTGGGAGTTCTGCTTTGTAGCTGCCGGAATGTGGGTCGGCCATCAGATCTTTCGGCTGGAACGTGTCCCAAAGTGGATGGCTGCCATTGGCTTTGTGCTGGTGGCTGCATTTCAGTTCGCGGCTACTTATTTCTATGGGTACCCGAATCGGTGGACCTATATCGGTCTGGGTCTGACCGGGACCGCCGCACTTCTTCTACTTGCGCGGGTGCTTGAGAATCACCGGGTGGGCGTGGCGCTGGTGTGGGTGGGACGAGCGTCGCTGGCGATCTTCCTGTTGAGCGCGTTTGCGCAGGGAGCGACTCGAACCGTGTTGTCGAGCGTGTTTCATACGAATAACCTTTGGCTGCAATTGTTATTGCCGACGGCGTTCGCGACCGTTCTACCTGCTATTGTTTGGTATCAGCAGGACCGATGGCGGCTCGGCTGGCTCTTTAACTGGCCGTTTTAGAAGATGCAGCATATCCCGCGAAATCGAAAGGGAGAGGTTATGTACTATTCGATTCGCCATCTGACGAAGTTCCTGTACAGCAACCAAGTCAGCGAGAGCATGATGGAGACGCGGATGCACCCGCGAAGCGATCAGAATCAGCGCTGCCTGACGTTTCATCTTTCGGTGAGCCCGCGATGCAGAGTCTTCAGCTATCGCGACCATCTGTCGAATCATGTTCACCACTTCGACATTCCTGGGATGCATGGGCAGTTGGTGATTGTTGCCGAGTCGCTGGTAGAGGTGCAACCGGCGGCACAGGTCCCGGCATTTCTGGCGCCGGACGCGTGGGCGGATCTGGACGCCATGGTGGAGCAGGGCGACTACTGGGAGATGCTGCTGCCGAGTGAGTTTACTGCGCCGACGCCGGCGCTGGACGCTCTGGCTCGGGAGCTGGATGTGCGGCGCAGAGATGATCCGCTGATGGTGCTCCATCACTTGAATCAGCAGATCTATGAGTACTTCGACTACAAGCCGAAGTCGACCAATGTCGATTCGCCGATCGATCTGGCGTTAGGTACGAAGGCTGGTGTTTGCCAGGACTTCGCGCACATCATGATTACGCTGGTGCGGTCGAAGCTGCGGATTCCCTGTCGCTATGTGAGCGGGTATCTGTTTCATGGTGAGAGCGACATGGACCGGTCGATCAGTTCGGCCACACATGCGTGGATTGAGGCGTTGATTCCGCATCTGGGGTGGGTTGGGTTCGATCCGACGAACTGGCTGGTGGCGGGAGATCGGCATATTCGTACCGCGATCGGGCGAGACTATTCCGATGTGCCACCTACCCACGGGATCTTTCGCGGACGCGCCGCGAGTGAGCTGACCGTTGCGGTGAGGGTGACGCCGAGTTTGGGGACTCCGTCGCTCGATCAGGAACTTCCGGTGCCTGAGGACTGGTCGATTCTGGTGGAGAAGGCGACGCAACTACCGGAGCAACCGCCTCCGCCGACGCGGCAACAGCAGATGGCGCAACAGCAGCAGGGCAATAGCTAGAGATTCAACTTTTTGAAGATGCGCTCTGGAATGTTGCGGATGATGAACATGATGGGCTGCCACTGAAACGGGACATAGAGGATGTCTTTGCGCTTGTCGATGGCGCTGACGATAGACTCAGCCACGGATTCAACGTCGGCGAACTTTTCACTCTTCGGCATGTTGGCGGTCATTGCGGTTTTGACGGGGCCGGGCTTGATGGTGAGGACGGTGACGCCTTCGCGGTCGACGCGGTTTCTCAAGCCGCCTAGGAATGCTGACAGGCCGGCTTTTGAGGAGCCGTAGAGGTAGTTGGATTTGCGGCCTCGGTCGCCAGCTACAGAGGATATGACGGCAAGAGTGCCAGCGCGACGCTGGACGCAGAAGTTGGCAAGCCAGGTGAGGAGCGATACGGGGGCGACGAAGTTAGTGTGGAGGATCTGGGCAGCGGTGTTGAAGTCACGCTCGGCTTCGGCCTGATCGCCAAGGACGCCATGGGCGAGGTATGCAATGTCCATGCCGGTGAGGGAGTTGACGGCGTGGGCGAGGAGTGCGGGATGCTGTTCGGTGTCGTCGAGGTCGGCGACGGCGGTGTCGACGTAGCTGGCGCCGCGGGTTTTGAGATCGGCGGCGACTGCGGCGAGTTTTTCGGCGTTGCGGGCGACGAGGAAGAGGCTTGCGCCCTGGAAGGCCCAGATGCGGCAGGTGGCTTCAGCGATGCCAGAGGTGGCGCCGAGGACGAGGATCTTGCGCGGTGGAGTTGTCGCTTGCGGGGTGGTGCTCATAGGCTTGCTGTATCCGGTCTTATGAATTTTGAGTGACGCGCTCCCAGAAGCTGGAGGTAAGGAGGGGGTCACGGTATTGGGCGAAGTGCTGCCATTGGGGGTAGAAGGCCTGGAACTGAGGGGCCGTCATGGCGGCGTCTTTGGCAGGATAGAGGCGGCCGCCGAACTCAAGGGTCATGTCAGCTAAGCGCTGAAAGAGGGGGAAGCTCTTGTCGGGCTTGATGGGGAAGTCGAGGGCGAGGGTGATGCCCGGTTTGGGGAAGCTCATCATGCCGGGAGAGGGTACGTCACCAAAAGCTTTGAGTACGGCGAGAAAGCTGGCGAGGCCTGATTTGGCGACCTCGTGGAGGATGGCGACGGTTCCCTCTTTGGCGTGCTCCCACGGGATGACGTACTGGAACTGGAGGAGTCCGCGCTTGCCGTACATGCGGTTCCAGCGGAGGACCTTGTCAAGTGGATAGAAGAAGGGCTCGTAGTCCTGGAGAGCGACAGCGCGTTTGTGGATCTGCTTATGAAAGAAGGCTGTGTTGAAGAGGCTGACAGTCAGGGCGTTGAGGGCGAAGCCGGGGGCTTCGAAGGGGAAGACAAGCTTTGGCTTGGGCGAAGGTTTGAGGTCGTCTTTTTTCGTTGAGTGGTCGCCCTGCATGAAGACGCCGCGGGCAAAGTTGCGTCCGGTGGAGGTGACGTCGACCCAGCTGACGGTGTACTCGATGTCGTGGGCCTGGTTGGTGAGGTCGAGGAACTCGTCGATGCCGTGGAACTGGATGCCTTCATAGTCGATCTTGCGGGAGACGATGGGTTTGAGACGGAGGGTGGCCCAGGTGATAACGCCGGTGAGACCAAGGCCCCCGATGGTTGCAGAGTAGAACTCGGAGTTCTCTGTTGGGGAGCAGATCATTCGGGAGCCGTCAGAGCGGACGAGCTCGAACTGCGCGATGTGGCGACCGAAGGTTCCGGCGGAGTGATGGTTTTTGCCGTGGATGTCGTTGGCGATTGCTCCACCAAGGGTTACATATTTTGTTCCGGGCGTGACGGGGAGGAAGAAGCCACGGGGGACGGCGAAGTCCAGGATCTGCGCTAGGGTTACGCCGGCTTCGGCAGTGAGGAGGCCGGTCTCAGCGTCGAAGTCGATGAGGCGGTTCATCGCGGTGGTGACGAGGAGGTTGCCGTCCTTGAGCAGGCAAACGTCGCCATAGCTGCGGCCCATACCAACAGGGAGAGCACCGTTGTGGAGGTCGGCGGTGAGGGCGGGAAAATCGCTCTGCCAGTGGAGCGGGAGCAGCTTTGCGCCGTAGGTAGGGTAGCGGCCCCAGGATTCGAAGGGAGCTTGCACTTGAGAGGTAGCTTCCTCTGGTGCGATAGGGTCTGGCATAAGGACAGGATACCGGTTCGCGACGATGGCGGAATTAAAAAGCAAGAGGCACAGCGTGGGCCGTGCCTCTTTTGAAACGGCTGATGCGTTTAGGCAACAGCAGTGCTGCGATTTGCGGCGTGCTTGTCTGCTGCAATCTTCAGGGCTGTCTTTGCCTGCACGGTAAGCGAGGCAAAGCCAGCTGCGTCGTTGGCGGCGATATCGGCGAGGACCTTGCGGTCGAGCTGATTGCCGGCGAGCTTGAGGCCGTTGATGAAGGTCGAGTAGCTCATGCCGTTGATGCGGCAGGCTGCGTTGATACGGACGATCCAGAGCGCGCGGAACTGGCGCTTCTTCTGTTTACGGCCGGTATAGGCGAACTTGAGTCCGCGCTCGACGGCTTCCTGAGCGGCCTGGTAGAGCTTGGATTTGGTGAGGAAGTAACCACTCGCGCGCTTGAGGATCTTTTTGCGGCGATCGTTGCGTTTTGTACTCCGTTTTACACGGGGCATCTTGCTTCTCCTTTTGCGTACTTCGTTTAAGCGGCTGGAGGTAAGGGTCGCATTCTCGTCTCAATCAGAACTAGTGGGTGTTCTGAAGGGACTCGTGAGAACGACGATGTGGCCTCTTCACTCGCTATGCAACTTCAAGTCTCGGTGGAATCGCTAACGCGCTTCCAGGGGCCGGAACGCTTTGCTGGCCCTTTGCTTTTAGACGGCTCGACTTGAACAACTGATGATTCCCTGCCTGACAATCAGGCGTAGGGAAGCATCCGGGCAACCTTGTGGTGATCCGCATCCGAAATAAGCGCCGACCCGCCGAGCTTGCGCTTGGTCTTGGTGGCCTTGGAGGTGAGGATGTGGCGCATCTTAGACTGGCCGCGTTTGAACTTGCCGGTGCCTGTCTTATGAAAGCGCTTGGCTGCGCCGCTGTGTGTCTTCAACTTTGGCATGGTGTTCCTGACGAAAACTGTGTTCTGGACAACTTACTGAGTATATACGAGGATGACGTCCGGCTCGTATCTATTTCCGGGCGGCATGACGGGTTCAAGAGGAACATCCGAGAGGCATTCGGGCAAACTGTTGTTAGCGCTAGGCTTAACGGGGGCTTAAGTGGGGAGACAGGTGAGGATCGGGTCTACGGGAGCGGTTTTTCCATGACGACGAAGTACAGGTCGTCGCGGAGGGGCACGCCGAAGCGCTGGTCTCCGTAAGGAAAGGGCTCGCGTTCGCCAGTGAGGCGGTAGCCCCGGCGTTCGTACCATTCGATAAGGGTGTTGCGAATCCAGATTACGGTTATTCTGACGCGATCGGCGCCCTGGGCCTTTAGGTCACCTTCGGCCTTTGACAGGAGTGTTCTGCCAAGGCCTTCGGCCTGGCGCTGGGGATCGATGGAAAGCATGGATAGATATCCGGCGGAGAATCCGGGGGTGTGCTCAAAAGAGACGCATCCTGCAAGTGGGCCGTGCTCACGGTCCCTCATTAAGAGGATTGTGAGGTTGTCCTTTGTGAGCATGGAGGCGAGCATGCCGGAATCGATCCTCTGGCCGGCTATTATTTTGGCTTCGCTGGCCCAACCGGCCTCTGCGGCTTGACCCCGGTAGGCATTGTTGACGAAGGTGACGAGTTCCTCTATGTCGGCTTCTGAGGCAGTATGGAAGATCATTTCATTGATTATCGTAGTTCCCTTCTCTTTGTTCCCTTCTCTTTTCGAGTGGCCAGCGAGGTTGAGTTGTTTGATAAGGCAGACACAGAGCAAGAAAATGACCCTCCGAAGAGGGTCATTTTGGGTGATTGTCGGGTTCCAGCGAGCATTCGTATGCCTCGACGGGTCAGACTTGGAAGGGCTATTTGCTGATTAGCCTCCCTTGGGGCCAGTCGAGGGTGGGGCTGTGGTGGAGCCGCCGCCACTACCGCCGCTACCGTCGTGTCCGGGGCAGTTGCCGCCTTTACCGCCACCATCATTACCACCGCCATCGTGGCCGTGGTCGTGGTGGCACCAGCCGAACCAGGACCACGAGCTACCACCACTGTCGTGGTCGTGATCACAAGCGAAGGCTGAGGTTGAGGCTGAAAGCAGTGAGAATCCAACAATCGAGACAGCGATCAAACGGTTCAATTTCATTGGTTCACCTCGGGGGAGTTACGAGCCGAAGCATAGCAAGCCATGCGGGTTAGGGGAGTACAACTTTCGAAGCAGCGAGGGAGGTTACCGATGGGCCAAGACGTGCTTCGGGGAGGGCTCTGAGTGGGTACGCCGGAGGGGTTCCGGCCCCCTTCCGCGTGGTATACTTAAGAGACTGAGAACCAGGCTGGAACGTGTATAAAGCGCTGTAACGGCGCGGGTTTTCGCGGATTGCGCGGACACGGAACGGACTGAAAATCCTGCAACTTCAGCAACCCGCTGAACGGAGATACATGGCATCGACTGCAATCCCCACCGAAACTGCTCTTTTAGAGCTTGAAGCTGGCAAAATGAAGGACGCTACCGGAAAAGGAAAAGAAGGTGGCGGCTACTCGGCTGAGAACATTACTGTTCTGGAGGGCTTGGCTGCGGTTCGGCTGAGGCCCGCGATGTATATCGGCTCGACCGGCGAGCAGGGGCTGCATCACCTGGTATATGAGGTAGTTGATAACTCGGTCGACGAAGCGTTGGGTGGGCACGCGACGAAGATCGATGTGACGATCCATGTCGATAATTCGATCACGGTGGTCGACGATGGCCGTGGGATTCCGGTCGACGACAAGGTAATCAATGGCGAGAAGATGCCGGCGGTGCAGGTGGTGCTGACCATGCTGCATGCGGGCGGTAAGTTCGATGCCTCGAACTACAAGGTTTCGGGTGGTCTGCATGGCGTGGGTGTGAGCTGCGTCAATGCGCTGAGCGAGGAGTTTGACGTCGAGATCTGGCGTGACGGTCATGCGTGGGAGCAGGATTACTCGAAGGGTGCGCCGATCAGCAAGCTGCGCAAGATGGGTGCTTCGACGCGCAAGGGCACGAAGGTCCACTTTCTGCCGGACAAGTCGATCTTTACGGTGACGGAGTTCAACTACGACACGCTGGCGCAACGGTTGCGGGAGCTCGCCTTTTTGAATAAGGGGCTGGAGATCCATCTGACGGACCAGCGCACGACGGACCCGAAGACGGGAGAGTTCAAGCACCAGGAGTTCAAGTACATCGGCGGCATTGCGGAGTTCATCAAGCATCTGAATAAAGGCAAGTCTGTGCTGCATGACAAGCCGATCTACATGGAGGCTGAGCGGGATAACGTGGCCATGGAGATTGCGCTGCAGTATAACGACGCCTACTCCGAGACGGTGTTTACGTTTGCCAACAACATCAACACGGTTGACGGTGGGACGCATCTTTCGGGCTTCAAGACGGCGCTGACCAGGACGATCAATGCGGCGGGCCAGTCGCTGGGCCTGTTCAAGGACGTCAAGGAAAACCTGAGCGGCGATGATGTGCGCGAGGGTCTGGTGGTTGTGATCAGTGTGAAGCTGTCGCAGCCGCAGTTCGAAGGACAGACCAAGGGCAAGCTTAACTCGGATATCGCAGGGACGGTGCAGGCGTTTGTGAACGAGCGGCTGGGCGCGTTCCTGGAACAGAATCCGCAGGTCGCGAAGAAGATCATCAATAAGGCAATCGATGCTGCGCGGGCGCGTGAGGCTGCGCGCAAGGCTCGCGACCTGACTCGGCGTAAGGGTGCTCTTGATGGCGGCGGATTGCCGGGTAAGTTGGCGGACTGCTCGGAGAGGCAGCCGGATCGTTGCGAGCTTTATCTTGTCGAGGGAGAGAGCGCCGGTGGAACGGCCAAGCAGGGACGCGATCGGAAGTTCCAGGCGATTCTGCCGTTGAAGGGAAAGATTCTGAACGTCGAGAAGGCCCGCTACGACAAGATGCTGGGCCATGAAGAAATTCGCGCAATGATTACAGCGCTGGGTTGCGGCATTGGTAAAGACGACTTCGACGCGAGTAAGCTGCGGTATGGCAAGTTGATTTTGATGACCGATGCCGACGTAGACGGATCGCACATCCGTACGCTGCTGCTGACTTTCTTCTTCCGGCATATGACGGAGTTGATCAAGCGCGGGCATGTATATATTGCGCAGCCGCCACTGTATCGGATCAAGAAGGGCAAGTTCGAGCAGTACATCAAGGACGATCGCGAGTATGTAAGCGTGATGGTGAAGCGTGCCTCCGATGGCATGGTGATTCGCTACGGCAAGGACGGCAGTCGGCTTGAAGGTGCGGCCCTGACCAAGTACATGGGACAGCTGAACGACTATCTAGGCTTCTTCGATAAGGTGCAGAAGCGGTTGCGGAATGATGACGTCACGCAGGCGTTCGCTGAGCTGTTCGCTCATGAAGGTAAGGACTCTGTGCGACGCGTGGACTTTGAAACGCCCGCGAAGGTCGAGGCCATGCGCGAGCGGCTGGTGGGGATGCAGAAGACCTATCAATTCAAAAATGTTGGCGATGTCGTGATGGATGAGGAGCACAGGAGCTACTCGGTGAGCTATACCGATGCCCAAGGCGCGGTGAGGACGGTTGACTGGGCGCTGGCTTCTGCGCCGGAGAGCCGGCAGATGCTGGCCAAGCACGCACAGATCAAGGAGCAACTGGTGGCGCCGTTCTTTATCGAGTATGCGGCGAAGACCAAGGCCGAGGCCGCTGCAGAAGAGGCTGAGGAGATTGCTTCTGAAGAGGGCGTGGCTGAGATTGCTGCGGCTCCGGGAACTGTGGCGGAGGTAAAGCCGAGCAAGAGAGCGAGCAAGGCGTCTCAGGACCCAGTTGAGAAGCAGACGGCACGCGATGTGTTCGAGTATGTGATCGAACAGGGCAAGAAGGAGTATCAGGTTCAGCGGTACAAGGGTCTGGGCGAGATGACGGCTCCGCAGCTATGGGAGACGACGATGGATCCAGAACGGCGCACACTGCTGCAGGTGAAGCTCGAAGACATTGCGGCCTGTGAAGAGATTTTTACGACTTTGATGGGCGAGGATGTGGAGAGCCGCCGGAAGTTCATCGAAGAAAATGCACTAGATGTGAAGAACCTGGATATTTAGCTCTGATTGCGGCGCCGCACATCGCGGCAACAACCGCAGTGCGAATGCGACCTATTCGCTAACGGGTATTCGGACCGTGTGATCAAGTTGCACTACGGTTTTGGCAAGCACCGTCTCTGCGGAGCTGCCGAGCAAAAGAGTGTAAGAGCCGGCATCGGCCTGCCACTCGCTGGTCGACGGATCGAAGTACGCGAAGCTGCGCGGATCGAGTTCGATGGATAGATGTTTCTGTTCACCCGGTGCGAGCTCAACCCGGAGATATCCCTTCAGCTCTTTTGCAGGGCGCGGAACCGATGGGTTGTTCTGGGAGACGTAGAGCTGAGCTACGGTGGCCCCCGTTACGTTGCCAGTGTTCTTGACGTCGAAGCTTGCCGTGACATGGCCTGTCGCGCTCGATTGCGTCGTAAGGTTCGACATGTTGAAGCTGGTGTAGGAGAGGCCAAAGCCGAAAGGATAGAGAGGTGTCGTGTGACTATGCTCGTAGCCTCGATACCCTACGAAAATGCCCTCCCGATAGACGATCTTGTTCGTGCCAGGATCGGGGTAGTAGTTTGCAAAGCTTGGATTATCGGTGATGATTCGTTCCCAACTAATGGGAAGGTGACCCGAGGGGCTGACGTAGCCAAAGAGTAGTTTTGCGAATGCATTTCCTGCCTCCTCGCCCGAGTACCACGTCGCCAAGATGGCGCGCACGTTGTCTTTCCAGGGAACCACATCCACGCTACCGCCCGAGGTGATCGCGACAACGGTGTTCTTATTCACTGCGGCAACCTGCTGGATCAATTGTTGCTGACCGAAGGGTAACTCGAAGGTGCGATCGCCGCCCTCTGACTCTTCGGTGTTGTTGAATCCAACGGCGAGAACAACCGCGTCGGCCATCTGTGCGATCTTGATCGAATCAGGATCCACGATAGTCGCAAGATCTGCGATGCCCATGCTGACTCCAATGGAAGAAGCTCGACGCTGTGAGTTGACTTCGAGAACTACTTTATGCGGGGCTCTGGTCAAGTCCATCGTGGTCTGGTTCAGGATGTATTTAGGAAGTGTAGTGTTGTCGAAGACCAGGCGATCATCGAAGTAAAGACGGAAGCGGCCATCGGTGTGCACAAAGACCGCGTGGGGACCCGCTTGCTCTGGCGTGAAATATCCTGTCCAACGATCCGATGCCTGGGGAACTTTAAAATCAGAGCCTTTATGGCTATAGAAAGCGTTGATCTCCTGCGGCTCCGGTCTGCGATGGGTGCTGCCTGGAATGAAGACAACTGGCTCGACCGTGGTGGACTGGACTGGCCCCTGTAGGTTTATCTGCGAGTAGTGCTCGACTGTGAGACCGGGCTGGCCGCCGACGATCGCGGTCGTGAAATGAGTGAGGAGTGCAAGCTGGTCCACGGTGTACATCCCCCGAGAGTAGAGGGTCTTCTTTGTGTCCCCAAGCGCATTGCTGATTCCGGTAATGAGGTTTGTGTTTGCGAAGCTGACGACTTCGCCGCTGCCGCCACCGGTGGTCAATGTCTGCACTGCGGTGGGTCCTATTACAGCTATAGTCTTCACCCTCTCCTTGTTGAGGGGAAGAAGTGCTGAGGTGTTCTGCAGCAGGACAGTGCCCTCCAACGCAGCTTGCAACGAAACCTCGCGGCCGTGGAGATTGTATCGGGGAATGCTGAGGTCCAATGCTGGATGATCGAGCCAACCGAAGGTCGCGGCGAGGCGAAGGATGCGTCGGACCTTATCATCGAGCGTGGCCTGAGCGATCGTTCCGTTCGCTAACAGTGGCTCTAGTTTTTCGCTGGAGAAATACTCCCCAAAGGGCATCTCGAGATCCAGGCCCGCATTTGCTGCTGCGGCTGTATCGTGAACAGATGTCCAATCGGACATCAAGACTCCGGGAAAGTGCCACTGCTGCTTGAGAACATTCAGGTCAAGACCACGATTCTGGGTCATATGTTCGCCATTAGTGATGTTATAGCCATCCATCACGGCGCCCACATGAGCTTGTTTCACAGCGGCCTCGAAGGCTGGCATGTAAATCTCGCGGAGCGAGCGCTCATCGATGACTGAATCGGTTTCGTATCGCAGATACTCCGAGTTGTTCCCAAGGTAGTGCTTAACCGTTGCCGCTACACCCTGGCTTTGAACACCACGGATATAGCCGACCGCGGTTCGGGCAGCAAGGAAGGAATCCTCGCCAAAATACTCGAAGTTGCGGCCGTTCATTGGTGTACGGTAGATGTTTACGCCCGGTCCGAGCAGAAAGACCGCGCCTCGCGAACGAGCGTCGCGCCCCAACTCGCGTCCAAGCCGCTCAGCCAGATCGGGATCCCATGAGGCGGCAAGGCCAATGCCACCGGCGTAAGCGATGGTTGGCGCGGGAATGTGAGCACCCACTGGGCCGTCGGCCATCTGAAAATAAGGAATGCCCAGACGAGAAATGGCATGCGTGCGGAACGGAGTGTCTCCACTAATGAGGTCGATCTTCTCTTCCAGCGTCATTCGTGAGAGTAGACCGTCGACTCGAGACTCTATGGCCGGATCATCCGTTCTAAGCGCCTGCGCAGACGCGAATCCTACTAAGCACAGCAACGAGACGAAATGCGCGACGCCTCGCACCGCGCGAAGTTGGAGATTCACCCACGAGCTCCTTTTTTGAGGAATGTGTACTGCGCTCATTGCCAAGAGTACATATCTCACCGCTGGCCAATTATTCCACAACGAACGAGCACTGCAGACATACTTCGCGATACCGTCACAGGTCTACGACTAACTCGTCGTTTGGCTTGCAACAGCAAATCAGAATATGGCCGTCGGCCGCGGCCTGGAGCGGTTCAAGTTGATAGCGCACGGTGCCAGATATCAGGCTGGTTTCACAGGTGTGACAGACGCCGGTGCGGCATGCCCACCTCACGGGAACATCACAGGCCTCAGCCAACTCGAGCAGACTTTGAAATTTTTGGTCCCAAGCGACCGTAAGGCCACTGCGTGCAAAGGAGACAGGCGGCCCAAGTCCTTCCGGTGCGGCGGGCGGGTGAGGTGATCGAGCGGGTGCAGCGATCACGCCTGGGGTCATCGATCCGCCGGGACCAAAGGTTTCTGCATGCACGCGTGCGGCATCAACTTCCCATCCCACGAGGCCCGTGGTTAAATCGCTTATAAACGTTGTCGGCCCGCACAGATAAAAATCGGCAGTGCGGGGCACCCTTAACTCTTCGATTGCGGTCACGTCGAGATGACCAGGCGCATCGAAGTCTGCACCCAAACGGTCGGTCGGAAGCGGTCGACTGTAGCGTATATGGCTCCGTCCGTGCTGCAAACTCACCAATAGATCGCGTGACTCCCTTTTGAACGGATGATCGTCGGAGTTTCGCGCGCCGTACAGCCACCAGACTCCACGCTGCGAGGATTCGGCGGCGAGTCGATGCAACATTGCCAATACCGGGGTTGCTCCCACGCCGGCGCTGAGCAGGACAACAGGGCCCTCTCCTGGGAGCAAAGTAAAAGTGCCTCTGGGCGCACTTACATCAAGCACGTCGTCGCTATGCACCTGAGTGTGCAGATAGCTGCTGGCTGCACCATTCGCTTCGCGCTTGATGCTCACGCGGTAGCAATCGGCATTTTGAGTACCGGAGAGCGAATAGCTGCGCAGCAGCGGTGACGCATGCTCTTTCGGGTGTAGTCGAAGAACTACAAACTGTCCCGGGAGAGGTGGGCTTAATGGTCGCCCGTCGGTTGGCGAAAGCGCGAAGGAGAGCACGCTGCTACTCTCGCGGGTTATGTGAGAAACCCGCAGCTTGCGGAACCCCGGCCACGCTGGTGATGGTTCGTGCGTCGGTGCAGGTCCGGTATTTCCCGTCGATAGTCCACGCTCCTCCTTTTCGAGCATGGTCCGAAAGGATGCCTGCCACCCAAGGCTCAAAGCGGAAATGTTTAGCGCACGGCGTAGTTGATCAGGGGAATGTGCGGGGAGGTAGAGCAGTGCATCGGCTTCGGCCACAGTCATGTGCATTGGGCCGTCCGCAACTTTGACGATCTCGTCCTCGCTTCCGACATCACCCTCTTCCAGAACACGGAAGTAAAAGCCAGGCCTGTGATGCGCGACGAGAAGCGATGCCATACGAGGTTCGTTCATGCGAATACCCACGCGGTAACAAGTGACGCGTGGCTGCGTCACCTCGAAGAGAGCGTTCCCAATCCGATACTGATTGCCAATGCAGACCTCATCATCGGGGAGACCATCGACTGTGAAATTTTCGCCGAACTGTCCGAATATGAAATCGCTTCGCCCGAGTTGTTTTTCCCAGTAGCGGTAAGAGTCGATTTGATACACGAAGACTGCGCGATGCTCGCCCCCGTGGCCTGCAAGATCACCTTGACCATCGCCTTCAATGCTAAGTCGACGCACGAAACGTCGCCCCTGCACGGGACTCTTCCAGATCCCTGTGTGGACTACCCTCCCTTCCCAGTCGATATCGCGTGGGAGACCAACGTTCACTGACAACAATTGGGCCATCGAATCACCTTTTCAGGATGCACTCATAATACGTCTCGCTTGAGTTGCTGCGGCCGTTCATTTTTGAGGAGATCATAGAGCCGTTGAATCTCCGTTATACCCACAGATTTCGTTGTTGAAGAAGGAATGGTCCTTGCGACGGAATGAATCGCCTTATTGAATAGGCAACGAGGAGACGATGTTCAATGTAACCTCGTTTGACTGCACCACTAGATTCTTGTCGGCGTCTTTGCGATACACGCGCACGGTGTACTGTCCTGGTTGGCTGAGGTGAACCAACTTCGACAGATGAGCCGTCTGAATTACTGTTCCGCCCGGCGGTACGTGATCTACGGTTCGGACGTCTGAAGCTCCTGAGCTGTTGGCAATGTTCTCTCCCATCAAGCGGCCCGCGGCGTTTCGAACCAGGAAGATAAACGAGAACTCTGGATTGTCCGTGCCCGGACAATGGGCAAACAGAATTGGATGATCTGAGACATTCGTCAAAGTAATCATCACGCGCGCATCCTCGCCTATTTGTAACTTGTTCGCGAGAGTACTGATCGAAATCGCAAAGGACCCTTGCGAGATGTTCTGCGCGGGAAGCGGTGGAGGCAGCGCCTGTGGCTGCGTGCGCGGTCTATTCAATGGCGGCGTTGATGGAGCAGGCACCGTCTGCGAAACCGCGGGGTTTGCTGTCTGGGGATTCTGTTTCGTCTTTGAAACTTCTGGTAATTCAGGCACGGGAGCGCGTGGCGACGTCTCGGGCGTGGATGCTGGGCGCGGACTCGACTGCACGACGGGAGCCGGAGTCGGCATCGTGATGTGCGTGGGCGCGGAGAGCGCAGGGGCTGGCTGAACCGGCGGCACCGAAGATGCGCTGGTCGCAATCGCGGGCTTGGTAGGCGGTGATTGCGTTTTCGTCGACTCTGGCGCAGTCGGTGCGACCGGTCGAGATGAAACAGGGACGGGTTGTGTTTTCGTCGTCTCGGGTACTGTCGCGAGCGTAGCCGGCTGCGTCGAACCCGTTGCATACCGATTCGTCTTCGTCCACCTGTCGCACCAGTCGCCGATCGACTCGTACCAAAGCTTTGAATTCTGTGGTTGATCTTCGAGATGTTCGTCATTGGGAAGATTCAGCATCCGGCTTTGTACATTCAGCCGTTGTAGCGCGGTATACAGCTGTTGCGACTCCGATACGTCAAGCCGGTTGTCGCGCTGCGAATGAATCACAAGGGTCGGGGTCCTGGCGTTTTGGATCGATGGCATCGGTGACCACTGTTGAATCCTCTTCGCATCTGTTGGGCCGGTTGCTCCGTACGTGCTCTCCAGGTTGATCATCCCATCATGCGTCACGAGGCAGGCAAATCGGTTGGTGTGCGTCAAGATCCAGTTCGCCATTAATCCGCCGAAGCCCGCGCCCAGCGTGCACTCGCGCGCCTTGTCAATAAAGTTGTAGTGCTGCTCGGCATAGTCGAGCCCTTTCAACAGGTCTGAATAGACTTTCCCACCCCATTCGCCATTGAGCCCATCTAGAAAGGCCTGCCCGTATCCTGTGGATCCGCGAGGATTCACCATGACAACCACATAGCCAGGAGCTGCCATCAGTTCGGGGTTCCATCGATAACTCCACTCATCTCCCCAAGCCTTATGGGGGTCTTCGTGAATCAAAAGCTTCACTGGATATTTCCGCGAAGGGTCGAACGCGGGCGGCGGGATCAGAAATCCCTGCAGCTTCGTGTTGTCTTGCGCTGCAAACCAAAAAGATTGCATTTTCTCAAGCGCGAGGCCCTCGAGCAGCCTATCGTTCAAGTGAGTTAGGGCTTCTGGCGCAACTGGTACTGCACGATCTATGGGTGGGTTTGCCTTGTCTTCCGCCAATGCCAGTTTCAGGCCTATCTTTTGTTGTTTCACCTCGGGCGCGTCATCGGTGAAGATTCTTAGGCTGGTGCGAAAGATCTCCGCCGGCCGTTCAACCTTCGTAGAGGTCGAGACGAGCCACGATCCGTCGCTTGAAATCTGGAGTCCGCCGGATTCGTATTTCGTCTGCGACACGAGCAGCGTGAGATAGCCCGTCGGCATGGGGACGTAATGGATCGTGTCTTCATCGGCCACTGCAACGGAATAGATTTGCGACTCACCGCGGTCGTGGGTTGCAAAGAAGATGGAGCCCGAATCGGGTGCCCATGTAAACTCGTCGATACCGCGATCGAAGTTCGGCAAGGTATCGCTGATTATCCCCGATCGGCGATCAAGAAGCCTCAATTTAAACTGATCGTTCTTTTGTCCGGCGAACGCCTGCGAACGAAACGCAAGCCACTTTCCGTCTGGTGAATAGGCTGGTACATCATCGCTTCCCGGCGAGGACGAGAGCTTCAATGGCCGTGCAGTAGCATCATTCAGTCTCAGCACAAAAATATTGTTGCTTATGGTCGCTTCCGAAGAGTGGTCGGTGTTAGCGACAAACGCGACCTCCATCGAATCGGGTGCCCACTCATATCCGACTCGGGACGAGCCCGATGAAAACGCAGGCACCCCCGCGTCGCCAACGTTTCGGCGCGGAGTCAGGTCGCGTATCGCGTTACCATTCGTGGCAAACACCACCAGCATATGGCTGCGCTTGGATACTGGAGCGGAATTCTGATCCTGGCGGGCAGCGTGATTCGAGGTTTGCGTCTCAGCGGAATGGATGCCCGCTACCTCGTCCTTCGCTTTGTTGCAGGCGTCTTCCGCAGCCCAGGCTGCTTCGTCGCTGCACTCCGGGTATACGCGCGATGTAAACAGAATCCGCTGCGAGTCCGGTGACCACCTAGGCCCATCAACCCCTGTGATTATGTTCGTCAGGCGCTTGGATGTACCAGGCTTGCCTGCCGTGTCGTCCCAAGGTGCAACAAAGAGCTGCGTGCGACCCGTCTCTCTGTCGTTTGCGATAAACAGCAACATCTTTCCATCTGGTGAAAACCTGCCTCCGAACTCTCCCTCTTTGGTAGATGTAATCTGCCACTCACGCGCTCCAGACGCGACGTTAGCTACTCCCCCCAGAGGTACAACCCAGAGATGGGTCACCATCGAGTTTCTATCAAGGCCGACCTCTGTTTCCGAGAACATCACCCATTTACCCGACGGAGAGATTTGTGGGTCGCTGACCCGCTTCATCCGCTGAAGATCGTCGAATTTCATTGGGTGTTTCGCCGCGGGCGTGGCCGATAGGCTGCCAGCCTGACCCCAACCCCAGCGCGAAACGCCAGCGATTGTTGCGGCCAGCAAGGTGACTCGGATTACTCGGTTCCTCATCGCGCCACTTTACTCCTCGTTTTTGCGGAGTTTGATTACACGCGCGGACCAGCACCACATCCGCGATTGCGTCCACGAGGATAACAATGTTACCCCGTCCTCGACGAGGTTTGAGTTTGATGGCGTGAAGTTATCCATCTCAGTAGTGAATTATTAAGGTGGTACGTTTCTATTAAGCGTTCATACGCTTTTTCTTCCCTTAATAGCAGAGCAGTCCAATCAATCGAGCCTTCCCGACAACGTCTCAATTGATAGGAGTTGCATTGCGCTGATCGAGCGTTATGGAGTTTGGACCGGGGTTGAGCTGAATTGGCTGGCCCCAGACGAGTGCCTGATTGTTGTAGCGAGTTGAGATCATGAGGTAGTAAAGACCGGGAGCAACTCCAGGAAAGCTGCCAGTGCCGTTAGCGTCGGCCCGGACTGCGGAGGCGGCGTCAGCCTTCACGGCATCAATGATTTTTTGGCATTCAGGAGTGCGGCTGGAGCAGGTGTTTGCGACGAACTTGTAGGGGGACATGCCGGATGGGACGGTCATACCTGCCTTGGCAATGATGTTGGCATAGCTGTCGCGGAGCAGAGTGTAGGGGTGACCGGCGAGAGGATTGGGAGCGCCTGGCTGTGGGGCCAATCCGGAAGTGATCGCGAGGGTGGCGTTGCCGAGGGCGCTACCGGAAGTGGAAAGAGTGCTGGGGCCCCTCGCCGTAGGCGGAACTCCGGCTGTGGCGGAGGCGACCATTGTTGATGCTGATCCTCCGCCAGAGGGGATGGTCTGGCTTGGAGCGAGACGGGCGAGGTTGCAGGTCTGCTCGAAAGGGGCGAAGGTGAAGTTGTCGTTGTTGTCCTGGCCGGTTACGGTGCGACCGTGAACCTGGTAGGGACCGTCGCCACCGGGGTCGAGAGAGCCGTCAGATTTGAAGGCGAGTGTGAGTGGGTGGTCGGGCGCGTTGATTTTGACGACCGCTCCGGTCCCGCCAGGTTCGACCGTATAGGGATAGGCGCGGGCAGCGTCGGGGCCGCAGCCGAGAATTACGGATTCTGGATAGAACTGAACACTGAAGCCGGTTGATCCGGCGAAGATGCCATGCATGCGGATGCCCGGAGGTGTCGGTGGGCCTTTGTCGCCGCCGAACATACCTTTGAGCAGGTCGGTTTGCATTGTTTGTATGCCAACCCCTGCGCCTTTAGAAGAAAGGTCGAGCGCGGGGCAGATGGTTCGACGAGGAGAGAAGGTTGTTTGTCCGGGAGTGTAAGTGCCGGGGGTGTAGGTACTTTGGGTGGTGATGCTCTTGAGCGAGTAGGAGCCGCCGTCATTAGTGAGGTTGGAGTCACCGGCATGCACGCGGGCGTCGGTCTGCGTGAGTGGTTGATAAGTTGTGACGTCGTGGGTCTCAGTGCGGCCAGGGGTGGAGGTGCCGCCGGTGGAACCGCCAGCTACAACTCCATCGATGGTGACGGGGCCGGGACCGACAATGGTTCCATCCGCGCGAAGAGTGAGCATGAGAGGCTTCGGTTTGGTGTCGACGACGATGACGGTTCGATCGCTCTTGAAGTCGATAGTATAGTTCTCTTGATTGGGTGAGAGGAAGGAACAGTTGATCAGATTGCCGCCGTCGATGAAGTCGAGGCGCCAATGTCCGGCACCTTCGAAGACGCCGGCCATGTTTGGCCCTGGAGCGGGTGGCTTGTCAGCGCCGGGAAAGACCTGAGACAGCATCTGCCCAAAAGCGCCGAGGAGCGAGTTGCCAAGGCATGAGGATGGGAGCCGTCCTGAGGTTACGCCGCGGTTTGTTGCGCGCTCCTCTGGAGTCCTGGGTTTCTGCGGTTGTCCGATGGGGACAGGCTGCGTCGCGGCAGTAAGTTGGTCGTTCGCCTTCTGCACATTTGCGTTATAGATGTCCTGCTGTTTCTTCTCAAAAGCATGTGAGGCGGCAAGCTGCTGCGCGGTTGGCTGCTTGCACGTGGGAAACAACGTCTTCAATGCTCCACGTGTCATCGTGGTGTACTGCATCAGTCCGTTCGGCATGACGTGATCCGGATGCCCAACCATGCAGGTGGCGTTGTCGGAGAGATCTCGAATATTGCAGTTCTCGATGAAGATGCGCTCGCCGTTGCAGACGTAGGTGATGCCAGGGGTGAGGTCTTGCGCGGCGGCGAGGGTAGTGGCGAAGACGCTGAGCAGTATGGCGATGCTCAGCCTCAGGAGGAGATTTCTTTTGTCTCGGTGGATCGAAGGGATGAGTCCCATATGATCCCCCTTGTCTTAGAAGTGCGGCAACATCGCCGGGAGAGGTGCCGTCGAGTCGAAAAATGTCCCTGGGGAGATGACATAGTAAAACGTGGAAGAGATAAAGAACAAGCCGCGTCCTGACGCGGACGGGGATGGGGATAGGGTTCGAATAAAGCCGCGCGAACGAGTCCTCGACGCGCGGCTCTGTATCAAACGAATCTGGAGTTGACGGTGATCAGTTCCTGATCATAGAAAACCGCCGGGCCGGTGTATGCAATTCAAGGCGTAGTTGCATTCAATAGCAGTTTTACTGAAGGCACGATCATATCGAGCAGAACTGCTTGCGGAGCCTCCGCCGATTTCAGGAAAGAGAGCTGTTGCTGTCTGACGGACGCGCTCACTGGCTTGTGGTTTTGCAAAGAATCAAGCGCCGAAAGACCAATCACCGCGGTTTGATTTAGGGTGTGCGAAACTGGCTCCAGTTCGGCGGTCAGATCGGAGTGCGGCAATATCGGTTGCAGCCTAGCATCGTTATCTCGCCAGAGAATGAGCCACTCGCGTGCTTGTGCCCACTGCTCAGGACTAGCCTTCCCTGCTGCGATCAGCGAAGCGAGATGGTGAAACTCGCGAGCCCAATTGCTTTCGGGAGGCACCGCGTCAACCATCCTGTTGAGTGGAGTGAAGCTGTCGTAGCTGGCCAGCGATTCGCGAGCGTATTCCTTCGGCGGTTCGAGGGCGCTCGCAAGAACCTTCAGCGAGGTCACATCGTTCGCTCCAACCATACGTTGCAGCATCTGCTCATGGATTGCCTGATAAGTCTGGCCGCTATGAATGAGATCGTTCGAGACGATTGCCAGCCGACGATACATCGAGTCAATATCAGTAACTTCTTTTGGGGACCATAGACGCTCGGCGATAGCGGCGGTGCGTGGCCAGATTCGGCTTCCCACGTTTTCCGGTGTCACAAACTCAGACCACATGGTCGCTTCACCACCAAGGATGTTGCGCTGCTGCTCTGGAGTGAGTTTTGCCGCGGCCTCTGTGAGGGGATCGGCAGCGTAGTGTTGAGACGCAGGCTGGTTGAGGTCAATATAGTAGCCGGCGGAGAGAATGCCGCGGTTGCCGCGCTGTGCTGCCTGGGCGAGCGAATCTGGCCCTCTCCATGACTGAATGACGACGTCCTTCGGGGTGTCGGGCTGCAATACCTCGTCCCAGCCAATCGTGATTTTGCCGCGCTTGGTCACCAGTTTTTGCACACGGCCGGTAAAGTATGCCTGTAAAGCGGCGTTGTCTTTAAGGCTATGTTCGCGCATGTACTGTTGAATCCGGGGGTTCGCGTCCCACTCTTTGCCGTTGCACTCATCGCCACCGATATGGAAATAAGCATCCGGGAACAGTGATGTCATCTCGCCTATAAACGCATCAAGAAAGTCGTAAGTGCTTTCACGGGTGGGATCCATCGCCGGATCGAAGATGCCCCATTTTCGCTCTATGAGATAAGGACTTTTGCCGCTCGCAAGGTCGGGGTAACCAACGAACCAGGCGGTGGAATGACCTGGCATATCGAACTCTGGAATCACACGGATGCCACGGTCACGCGCGAAAGCGATGATGTCACGAACCTGATCCTGCGTGTAATAGTTTCCGTCTGACCCTTTCTCTTGCAGGAGCGGATAGAGCTTGCTCTCGATGCGGAATCCCTGGTTCTCCGATAGGTGCCAGTGAAATACGTTCAATTTCACGGCTTCCATTCCATCCAGAGTCTGACGAATGACTTCGAGCGGCATGAAGTGGCGGCCTGAGTCGATCATGATGCCTCTCCACGGGAAACGTGGAGAGTCATGGATGGTCACAGCGGCAATCGTGAATCCTTGCGGCGTCGTGTCTACCAATTGGAGAAAAGTCTGTAGGCCGTGGAGAATACCAAGCGGATTGGGCGCACTGAGTGTCACCTGAGTTGGTGAAACCTCGAGGTGATAGGACTCGTCCTCGCCCAGTTGTTGGATTTCTTTGCTAGGTCCTTCGGTTTTTATGATGAACTTTGGTCCGCCCGGGCGATCGTTGAGCCAAAGGGGGATGCCCGTCTTGCTGGTGAGGTTTGCGAGGAAGCGGTCCTTTGCGCGCTCGAGGCGTGGTTCGGTGTAACCCTCGATGCGGACCTGAAAGGTGCCGTCGACAACGAAGCTGCCCGTGCCTGGAGCCGCATGCGCCGGGAGCGGCATGATGGATAACTGAGTGTCTGCCTGAAGGGTTGCGCTTGTTGTAAAGAGCAAGGTCGACGTGAAGACAGCTAGCAACAATCTTGCAGACAGCATTCCGAATTATCCTCCGATGGCGGATCGATGTTATTTCGTTTGGCGCATGCTTTTATCAACTCATGGGCAAATTAGAAGACAAATTTTCCTGCTAGTTGAAGGATACGTGCGTTGTGCGCCGCTGTCGCCGTTAGAAAGCCGTCGGAAGCACAGGCGGCTCCATAGCAGTCTGCGGTCGCGTCGATCGTGCTCCATTGGGTGTGATTGAAGACGTTGAATGCCTCTGTGCGGAACTCGAAGTGCATGCCCTCACGAACGGCGAAGTTCTTGAACAGGCCCATATCGAAGTTTGTGTGAGCGGGAAGGTTGAGAACGTTGCGACCCGCGTTGCCATAGGTTAGCCCCTGCGGCGCGGCAAAGGCATCAGTGTTATAGAGACGAGGACCGAGTTGCCCCCCGGGATGTCTTATACCGACCGCGCCGTGGAGGTGCCCAACAACGTCCGGATAAGATTGAACAGAACTGCCTTGGCTGGTGGCGAACGAATTTCCTGTGCCTGCATTGTCTGCGATGATCGAATTGGTGACGCTGAATGGAGTACCGGTCTGGAAGCTGGTCAGATCAGAGATCTGCCACCCTCCGAGAAGAGAGTGCAGGAGTCCTGGATGGGTAAAGAGTGGAATGTCATAGACGAGACTGACTGCGAGGATGTGTCGTTCGTCGAAGTTCGAACTCGCCCTGCTTTGGCCGAGGTTGTAGCTATTGACGATTTCGGTGTTGCCATAACCGCCGGCCGAACCGTTGTCGATGGAGTGACCATAGGTGTAAGCCACGCTGCCGTTCAGGGAGCCGAAGTACCGGCTGAGTCCGATCTGCACGGCGTCATAGCTCGAGTTGATGACGTTTGCGGAGTTATTGATGCTACTGAGACCTGTAAACGGCCGGAACTGATCAGCAGAGGCACCGCAAGCGATTTGGAGACGAATTGCGGCATCGCCAGTCAACGCCTGTCCATTTACAGTGTTTGTGTTGCAGTCGCTTGCTGAAATTGCCTGGCCTGGACCATACGGATTCTCAGATGCGGACAGCGGTCTGAGCTGATTCAGGTCGTACCACGTAGGCAGATGTCTTCCTAAACTGCCTACATATGCTACTTGCATTACCGTGTGGCTGGGCAATTCTCCCTGAACGGCCAGGTTGTATTGCTGGACGTAGGGCCAGACTGCGTGAGTCGGAATGGCGAATACTTGCAGGGGGAACTGCAGAGGGGTTCCGCCTGAGACATTGTATCCGGGGAAGTTGTACCTATTCGGGGTCTGCACTACTGGAGCCGAACCCTCCAAAGCCTCGGAGTTGCTTTCATTTCCATTCGTATGTTCGAAATAAATCCCAAAGCCACCGCGAACCGAGAGCTTGCCGTTACCAAAGACGTCGTAGGCAAAACCGAGACGCGGAGCTGGATTGAAGAGGTGGCCCGACATGCAACCAGAGTAGACACCGTTGAGACCGCAAGAGACGACGCCGTTGAAGATGTTTCCGGAGCCCGGTACGAGTGCTCCTGCCTGGCCTGTCACCGAACCGTCTGTGTCGATCGTTGGCGCGTTCGCCGCGTTCCATGTCGCCGGTTCGAAGTTTCCGGACTGGTTGCTGATGTCGTGATAAGTGCCAAAGAGGCTAAGGCGAAGACCGAAGTTGAGGGTTAGCCTGTCGGTCGCGCGCCAGTTGTCTTGAATGTAGGGCTCAACGATTTTGTAACGGTTGTAGTACTTCGGCTGGGCTGAGGTTTGTGTGAACTGAGCAACCTGTCCGGTCAGGAGATCCGCGAACGCGTTTCCCGTAGTCACTGCAGACGAAGTGCTGAAATTGAATGTTCCTTGGTTGTTTCCAGTCGAGGGTTCGTTTTTCTGCGCCGCGATAAAACTGGCGCCGAAGATGAGCGTGTGACGCTTCAGTGTTTTGGTGAGGTCGTCGCGGTACGTGTATGTGGGGTTCGAGTTCTGCCAGGGGAAGTAGCCTGTGGTCTCACTAAAGCCGCCGCCATATGCCGCGTCTCCCTGTACGGAGATTGAAGGCAGAACGTTGCCGTAGCCGTTGGCGAAGAAACCGTTTCCGGTGAAGTTGCCGCGGCCAATATTATTCGTGGTGTTGATAAGCGTGATGTGATCGGTGGTGTAGTCGGCAACAAACTCATTGACCAGCGTTGGCGAGGCTGCGTAAGTGAGGCTCGCTACCATGTCGATGCCGGGGCCGGCAAAGCTGTTTTGAACAGTTGGGAACGATCCCGACTGAAATGTTGGCGGTGTGCTCGTTGTCGACCATGAATCGTAGATGAAGCGATAGAAACCACGCAGTTTTTCGCTGAAGATCTGGTCGATGCGGAACAGCTCTTCGCGATTAGTCGTCAGCTGCGAGGGAGACGCTGTGAAGAACGAAGACGTGCCTGAGCCGGTGTTTGCTGCCGGGATCAGCACGAGAAGCGCCTGACCGTTGGGATCGACCGGGACCTGGTTGTTCGCGAAATAAGCACCTATCGGCTGATTGACCGAGTGATCGACCGGGCAACTAGGAAAATTTACCGTATCGACAGGGGTCCCCGGGGCTGGACAGAGATCCGAGAAGTTTCCACCACGCTCGGCGTCTGACGGTACCTGCTGATTAAAGAAAGTTCCAGGTACATTTTCGTGACGAAACTCCTGCGAATAAAAGAAGAAAGTCTTCCGTTCCGCTGGAGTGTAGAGGTGGGGGATGTAGACCGGGCCTCCGATCGTAAATCCATAGTCATGCTTTTTGTAAGTCGGAACTGTCTGAGAGAAGTAGTTTCGCGCGTTGAATGCATCGTTGCGGAGAAACTCGAATACGTCCCCATGCAGACGTTCGGTTCCGGACTTCGTCTGCGCCTGGACTGTACCGGATGCATTGCGTCCGTATTGGGCACCGTAGTTAGAGGTAAGCACTTGAGTTTCGGCAATGGCGTCGACATTGGGGTACACGTTGAGCGTGGTGTTGCTACCGTTGTCCATGATGCTTGCGCCGTCGAGCTCCCAGTTGTTGTACTGTGGGCGGCCACCGTTCAAGCTATATTCAACGCTGCCGGCGACACCGGTCTCACCCTCATCCTGGCCAGTCTGACTGACGACACCTGGGGATAGGGTGACGAGCTGACTGAAGTTACGGCCGTTCAAGACGATCTGCGTGATCTGCTTTCCCGTTATGGTGAATGAAATCTCAGGCGACTCTGTCTGGACTACTCCCAAGTCGCTGCCGCTAACCTTCACTTCGGTGGACGCGCTACCAACCGCGAGTTGCGCGTCCACTCTCTCTTTGCGTGACACACGAACGACGATGCCAGCGGCTGCGAACTTCTCGAATCCCGGGGCGGTGATCTCAAGGTTATAGGTTCCGGCTTCAAGACCGGAAAGGGAATACTCTCCAGCAGAGTTTGTACTCACGACGATACTTGTTCCCTGCGCCGTGTTCGTGAGCGTCACGCTGGCATTCTGGATGGCCGCTCCGCTTGGATCTGTGACTGCGCCGTTGATTGCGCTGGATTGCTGCGCAATGGACATGGCCGGTAATAGCGAAAGCAAAGCCATGACCAGGTAGCGGAGGATGCGGCGGTGCGAGACACTGACAGGCCGGTCGGCCACGGTGGACGAGACATGGGTGAGAGTGTAGGTCTCTGGCGTGGGAGAGAAGGAAGAAGTGTGGGAACGCATGGGATTAAATGCCTCCGTGACTACGCAGGAAATGAAGAAGCTGCAAATTCTAGAACTCGGTTGCAACGGACTACGCAGCCCAATCGGATATCGCTATGCTCGGCGTGTCACTCATATTAGAACGTTTGAATAGTCTGTCAAGAAAAAGTTTTATTTGCATAAAAATTTGTGTGATTTGAACGATGGTCGACTCATCGGTTTATCTTTGACTGAAATTATCTTGAAGACTCCAGCCGCTTGAATCCCCACGTCCAATCTCGATGTCTGCTTCCGTTCTGCCTGCTGATCGCGGGTGGCTGCCAAGCTCTCTATGCAACTCCTCTCGTGGCATTGCTAACCCGCGAACAGGAGATGCTCGTATCTGTACAGAACGCCGCGACATCCACGCACGACCCCGCAGCCATCTTCTCTCAGGGAGCACAAGCGTTGAAGGACGGCGAGTTCAGCAGGGCAGACGAACTTTTTCGACGGGTCATCGCGCTCGATCCAAAGTCCGGTGCAGCGCACATCAACCTCGGCGTGATTTACATGCGCGAGCGCCGATGGGAAGATGCCTTGGCCGAGTTGCATCAGGCTGAGACGATCTCTCCGAAAGTATCAGGCATTCAACTCAACATTGGGCTCATCTACTACCGCAAAAGCGATTTTGATGCAGCTATTGAGCCATTCTCGAAGGTCTTGAAACTAGAACCGGATTCGCTGCAGGCAAGCTATCTGCTGGGCTTGTGCTACTTTTTTACGAATCGATATAAGGCTGCCGTGGAGACGCTGGCTCCTCTATGGAAACAGGAGTCGACCAACTTGAACTACCTCTATGTGCTGAGCATTGCGGCGAACAAGTCGTCCAATACGCCGCTACAGAAGGAGGCCTTCGACCAAATGATTGCAATCGGACAGAACACTCCGGAGTTCCATTTGTACGCGGGGAAGGCGTGGTTGGCGGGACATGACACCGACCAGGCACTGGAGCAATTTCAGATGGCTGCTGAAGCGAAACCGGATCTTCCCCTGGTGCATTATTTTTTGGGACGAACTTACCTTGAACGCTATGCCTATTCCGAAGCTGAGGCGTCGCTGAAAAAAGACGCGTCCATTGAGCCGGAGTTCGCATATAACTACGAAGAGCTGGGTCTTCTCTACGTGAAGCTGGGGCAGCCCGAAAAAGCAGAGATGTCTTTTCGCAGAGCGATTGAACTCAACCACGAGTTAGTGAACTCCTACTTCGGCCTCGCCAGGTTATACCGGGACTCAGCGCACTACACCGACGCATTGGAGATGTTGGACCATGCCGAGGCCCTTGCGCCTCAGAGCGCGAGTATTCACTACACGAGGGGACAGGTGTTGACTCATCTTGGAGAACGCGCGCAGGCGCGTCAAGAGTTCGATATGGCCTCGAAGCTTCTGAAATCCTTCAACGATCGCCTACAGCAAGATCCTTCCGGAGATCAATCTGCCGACGCGCAGAACGCAGCGCAGCAATAGTGTAGTTAGGCTTGGGCAATGCGTGGAGGGTCCTCACCTTGAGATCGGCAGGTGAGTGCTACCGGGAAGAGTGTGCTATAACTTCAGCATCTTATCGTAACGGCTCATTAGTTTATGCGTAAAACCTTGAACTCTGGAAGAATCACGCTTGCCGATGTAGCGCGCGAGTCCGGATTTTCCTCCTCCACCGTGTCAATCGTTCTCAACGAAGCGCCGCTCTCCCGGTATGTAGCGGCCAACACGAAGCTCCTAATCAAGGAAACCTCGAAGCGGCTCGGTTACCGCCCGGACGCATTCGCGCGTTCACTTCGTCGACGCAGAAGCCTGACCATCGGCATCATGGTGTTCGATATCTCGGACCCCTTCTGCACGCTCATTCTCAAAGGCATCCACAAGACGCTACAGCCTACCGGTTACCTGCCGATCATCATGGATGCGCATAACGAACCGAAGCAGTTCGAGCGCTATCTTGAGATGATGCTTGAGCGCAGGCTCGAAGCCTTGATCATCGTTGCCAACTGGCTGTTCGTTGATATCGAAATGCTTGGCGAACTCGAGCGAGAACACATTCCTATGGTGATGGTGGGACGGTCGATACCGATTGGCTCTATGAGTTCGGTGATGGTTGACAACGAGGCGGGCGGGTATGCTGCACTGCAACACCTGTACAAGCTGGGTCATCGCAAGATTGCATTCGTGCGCGGTCCGATGAAGTTGGAGGACAGCAGCGAGCGTTTCGATGGCATGATGCGATTTGCGCAGGAGGTTGGATTGAAGATCGAGCCCCAGCTGATCGTCGACCTGCCGAATGCATTGGATCCTCTCTCCGGGTTTTATGAGGGCTGTCGACTCACTAACCAATTGCTTGCGACGGGTAAATCATTTTCGGCGATCGCAGCCTTCGATGACCTGACCGCGTTTGGAGTGGTGCGAACATTGCGTGAGCAGGGAGTCGGAGTACCCGAGCAGTGTTCCGTTATCGGCTTCGACGACGTTCCTCATGCGGCGCTCTTCAGCCCGGGGCTGACGACGGTGCAGCAGCCCATGGAAGAGATGGGCCGAATTGCTGCGCAGCGTGTACTGCGTGGAATCGATGCGCTCGGCGAAGACGCGCAAGCCGCCGGTAACGACGGCCACACGCGATTGGTGCCAACCGTTACCGTGCGCGAGTCGACGGGCAGACAACGCAAGTAGCGAATCTGACAAACTCGGCTACCAACCTTCGAAACTAAAGGTTTTTATTGACATTCAACTGGAAATAATCTTAGCTACTCGTATTCATTTATTCAATCGTTGTAATACCTTTATTCGACGAGTGGTTTTATCGTCCAAGACTCATGAGGGATTTGGCACGGCGCGGCGTCCAGAAAAAGCGCATGGCACTTGGTACATGATTGGAACGGGCTCTGGAGGGTTCAAAGTCGATGATTCTGTATAAGCAATCCGTAAAATACTTGTCCCTGCGGGGATCTCTTCTCCTGGCGCTTTTGTGGCTCGTCAATATGTACGCAGCGCCCGCATTTGGTGCGGCCGATTCGTCATTGACCAGCAGCATGCCGCTCAAGTCCGGTTGGACAGTTCAGTCCGATTGCAAAATCCACGGCGATGGAGCGAAGCTCTCTACCCCTAGTGCGCAGACCGAGGGTTGGTATAGCGCGACTGTTCCAGCAACCGTTCTTGCGGTGCAGGTTGCTGCGGGCGAATTCAAAGATATCTTCGTTGGTACGAACCTGCGTTCGATTCCGGGCACGTCTTATCCGCAGGGGGAGAACTTCTCCAATCTCGACATGCCCGCCGACAGTCCTTATCGCTGCGGCTGGTGGTATCGGAAGGCTTTTAGCGTCTCCGCTATGGAACGCGGAAAGACCTTTTGGATTCGCTTCGGCGGCATCAAATACCGGGCGGACGTTTGGTTGAACGGTCAGAAGATTGCGGACTCGACACAGGTGCAGGGCGCTTACCGTACTTATGAATTCAACGTCACGAAAGCGCTGAGGCCTGGCAAAGAGAACGTGCTTGCCGTCGAGACCTTCGCGCCAACTCCGACGGATCTTGGCATCAACTGGGTGGACTGGAACCCCTGCCCTCCGGACAAAGATATGGGGCTTTGGGGACCTGTCACGCTAATAACGAGCGGCCCGGTCGTAGTTCGATCGCCGATGGCGACGACCCATTTCCCCGATGAGTCCCTGAAGGCGGCAGAGCTCACCGTTCGCGCGGAGGTCAGCAACACAACCGATCATCCGACAAAAGGGCGACTCGAGGGTACCGCAGCAGGCATAGTTATTTCGCAACCTGTGATGCTGGATGCCGGCGAAACGAAGACGATTACTTTCGCACCGGAGAATTTTTCACAGCTACGGATCACGAGCCCAAGAGTATGGTGGCCGGCCGATGTAGGCGCGCATCCGCTGGAAACATTAACGCTCCGATTTGTTCAGGACGGCTCTGTTTCAGATGAGCAAAGCATTCGTTTCGGTATTCGAGAAGTCACGTCAGAACTTACGGCAAAAGGTTACCGCTTATTTCGTGTCAACCAACATCCGATTCTGATACGCGGTGCCGGATGGACACAGGACATGCTTCTGCGCCAGCAGCCTGAACGACTGGCTGACGAGTTTCACATGGTGCATGATATGCACCTGAACACGATTCGACTTGAGGGCAAGATGGAGACGGATGAATTCTTCCGTCTCGCAGATGAGCAGGGCATGATGGTGATGGCAGGATGGTGCTGCTGCGACCATTGGGAACACTGGAATAAGTGGACGCCAGAGACTTTGGACGTTGCCACCGCTTCACTGAGATCACAAATACGACGGATTCGCAGCCATCCGAGCCTGATCGCATGGCTCAATGGCAGTGACAACCCTCCTCCAGCCGACGTGGAGTCCGCCTATCTGAAAGTGCTCGCGGAGAACTACTGGCCGAATGCCATCCTGTCCTCTGCGACGGCGACGCCGACCACTGTAACCGGCCAGAGTGGCGTGAAGATGACTGGACCATATGATTTTGTCGCGCCATCCTACTGGCTCGTCGATTCTCACTATGGGGGAGCCCATGGATTCAACACCGAGACTAGTCCCGGTCCCGCGATTCCATCGCTGGAGAGCCTAAAGAAGATGTTGCCGGCCGACCACCAGTGGCCTCGCGATGCGGTTTGGGGATATCACGCAGGCGGTGAAGGATTTCAGAATCTTAATGCGTTTAACGACGCCATGAATGCGACCTATGGCGAGGCTCAAACGCAGGAGAGGTATAACCAGGTTGCGCAATCGATGGCCTTCGACGGAGAGCGCGCTATGTTTGAAGCCTATGGCCGCAATAAGTACACCTCCACCGGCGTAATCCAGTGGATGCTCAATAATGCGTGGCCTTCGAGCATTTGGCATCTCTATGACTATTATCTGGACGCAGGCGGCGGTTACTATGGGACAAAAAAGGCTTGCGAGCTGCTGCATGTCCAGTATTCCTACGACGATCATAGCGTTTATGTCGTCAATAGCGTCTTTGTGGCATCGCCCGGACTGACTGCAGTTGTCCACGTGTACGATCTTGGATTAAGGGAGCTCTTCACTAAATCAAGCAGTGTCGATGCTGGCCCTGACAGCGCGGTAAAGGCGATCGACATTCCGCAGGAGATCTTTCAGCCGGAGTCGGGCACCTACTTCGTCCAGCTCGAGTTGAAAAACGCAAAAAGCGCGATTGTGAGCAGAAACTTCTACTGGGTGCCGGGCAAATTGACAGAGTTCGACTGGGCAAAGACGGACTATACCCATACGCCAGCTAAGACGTTCGAAGATATGACCACGCTCGGTACCCTGCCTGCGGCACACATTGCAGCGACCGCGCACACCTCAGGCAATCTCATTCATGTGAGTCTCTCCAATCCATCGAAGGCACTGGCGTTCCAAATCGCCGCCGAGTTGGAGGATCAGCACGGGGCGAAGCTCCCACAGACAATATGGACGGATAATTACATTGAACTGATGCCAGGCGAAGAACGCGAACTGACAGCGTCTATCCCATCAGATACGGTTGCAAGCGCGAGCCCCAAGGAAGTTGCAGAGTGGAAAGTGAAGATCGAGGGATGGAACACCACTGCGGTCACCATCCCTTCAAGGCCAATTAAGTAGGCTTCGGAGTGATAAAGAGAGGGCCGAATACCTACCAAGCTGGATGATGGACAAGGGGTCACGCTCAAGCGCAGCCTGCGGTATCGCGACCTCATTCTTTACGGGATCGTCCTAATACAACCGACCGCGCCAATGCCGGTGTTCGGAGTGATTTATCAGGAGTCGCGCGGCCATGTCCTGATGGCCATTGTCTTTGCGCTTATTGCTATGCTATTTCACCGCTTATAGCTACGGTCGAATGGCACGCGCCCATCCGAAAGGCGGCTCAGCGTTCACGTATGTGAGCGAAGAGTTGCATCCCGGTCTCGGGTATATGACTGGCTGGTGCATGGACTACATCCTCAATCCGCTTATCTGTACGATCTGGTGCAGCAAGGCTGCGATGAACTTCGTCCCCGAGGTTCGTTGCGTCGCGTGGGTGTTCCTCTTCGCGGCTTTGTTCACCGCGCTCAGCCTTCGCGGCGTCGAAACTTCGGCGCGCATCAATTCCGCGGTTGCTGCTGGTCTTGGAATCTTGATTGCACTCTTCTTGTTCGCTGCCCTACGGTACATCTTTCATTTGCACGTGAGTTCGTCCGCGTTCTATCTCGATCCTACCTTCTCCGCGCCCGCTGTGTTCGCGGAACCTCGATCGCGGTACTCACCTATATCGGCTTTGACGGCATATCGACCCTGAGTGATGAGGCTCAGGATCCCGCGCGTACTATTCCGCGCGCGATCATTCTTACTTGTCTGATCAAAGGTCTACTTGGATCTGTTGAAGTGGACTTGGCGCAACTTATGTGGCCGCGTGGGGCTGCTTTCCCTGATCTTGATACAGCCTATGTGGCAGTCGCACAGCGCGCTGGCGGAACTTTCCTCTTTGTTTTGATGAACGGTGCCCTGTTGATCGCTACCATCGAGTCAGGCATGGCGTCGCAGCTGGGAACAGCGAGACTCTTGTTTGCCATGGGTCAGAACGGAGCCTTGCCGCGCAGATTCTTTGGGACGCTTAACCCGGTCCGCCGAATTCCTCAAAACAATCTTCTGTTGATCGGGGTAAGTGTGCTGATCGGGTCTCGATACAGAGCTGTTGAATTATGGCGCGCTTCTGGCCTTCATGGGTGTCAACGCTGCTTCAGCAGTTCTGGCGTGGCGTACGAAGGACTCAAACCGTGGCTGCCCATACTTCTCTCCGGTTCTGGCTTCGTAGTGTGCTTCTTCCTGTGGCTGAATCTTGGCCCAACCGCACGATGGGCGGGGACTGCTTGGGCAGTTCTAGGGATCGCTTTGTGGCTGGTCCGCCGAAATCAAATGACCGCAGATAAGCAGTTCACAGGTCCTTCATAGTTGAAAGTATGTCGCCTTGTGACGCACAATCTGCCTTCCCGTGGGATCATTGCGAAACAGCATCAGGGCCAGGTAGCGGTAAATTGTCCGCGGCCTGCGTCTGCTGGAGAAGGCGATATCCGTCCCGAGTCCGGATGTGATATTTTTGCAGATTCTTTCCTACAAGCTTCACCGTGATAGTGCGCCAGCCTCGATTGGGGTTTGGCTGCGGGTAGTAGCTAAGGGTGTAAAGGTGGGCCAAGTCATCCCGGATAGAGGAAAATGCCTGCTTCTCATCTCGCCAGCTCTTCGAAAAATAGGCTTTGCCACCAGTCACCTTACTCATTCGCTCAAAGACGGCAGTCGATACAGGCTCATCTTCAGCCTGTTGAGTACTGATCATGTAAATAATTGTTCCGGTGGACTGAGCTAACTCTGCCACATCCTCCGGGGGAACTAGGCTTGCGTTGTCGGGGCCGTTAGAAAAGACAACGATGGCTTTCTTTCCCGTCAACCGAGCGGCATCCTTAACGGTCAGCAAAAGACTGTTATAGAGTGCAGCGTCATCACCGGCAACTGTGTTGCGCACGCCACGTAATACCTGCGACCGATCGGAGGTGAGCGAGGATACCCTGGAGAGGTCACGGCTGTATGAGTAGAGCGCAACCTTGCTGACGCCTTCCAACGATCGGATGAAATCGGCGATAGAGTCCTGGGCGAATACAAATCCGCGGTACATATAGTTGCTCGTGTCGAACAGAATAAAGACGTTGGCACCGGAGGCCCACAGATCTGGCATCTTCGCTTGATCGTCACCGGGCTTCGACACTACGTTCTGGACGGACGAATGACCACTCGATGGAGGAACGTCTATCAATCGCCGGGTCGGTTCGTTCCCTTCCTCAAATGTGGCTGCCTTTTCGGGAATTTTGTCCTCGGTGATAGAGAAGTCTTCTGGACCGAGACCGCTAACGTAGTTTCCTTTTCCGTCAGTTACTGCGACATTCAGCTGTACCAAGACGACGCTTACGCGAATGCGCGAAGTATCATTCTGGGCCGTACTGAAGCCGCCCCCGCAGAAAGGGAACGAAATTAACCAAAGAAGCAGAAAATTTCTCTTCACCTTAATCCTCCTAACGTGTGTTCGCATCGTTTCCAGACGGCACTGACATAGTCGAAGTGACTTTGACCCCGGGTAACCCCGCAGTTTTGCCCTGTCGAAATTCCTCTCCAGTTTCTTGAATAGCACGAAGAATTGCCGGCCAATCGTCAGGCTCTGTCGCGAAGATCTTTGTGACTGCCCGACGACTAAGCTCGGGAACAAGGCTGTTCAGAGCTACAGGGGAATAACCCATCTCATCGGCAAGGCGAGCCCAATATAAATTGCTGGACTCCCAAGACTCACCGAACAGGCGGCTTGAATAAGATCCAAAGAAAGGAAACGGCTTTACATTCAGCAGTTGGCAGGCGTTCGTTCTGGCCAACGTCGGATGAGGTACACCGAAGTCTTTCGAGAGACGCCCCCAATTTACTTCATCCGGATAACTCCGTTGGAGTTCCCGGAGTTGTTGACTTGCGGGCCCCCACGAGACATTTTCGTCCGGAAATCTATTGCCGTACTCGGCCGCGAGATAAGACGTCTCGGACGGGGTCATTCGCGGGAGCATCGCAGCCAGATCTTCAGGACGTAGGAGGGATTGTTGAACTCGTCCCAGCCGTTGCGAGGTCAACCGATCAGACAAGATTGCGGTCACTTTTTCCCTGAGTTGTGGGTTCCCCACAGACGCTGTTAACAACTCTTCTCCAGATCTCTGATAAAGAGTGACCGCATGAAGTTCTACGGGAGTGACGGTCCACCAACGCGGAAGCGTGGCGCCTACCAAAAGCTCTGGCACTAAGTCCTTCCAGATTAGAGCTTGAACGTTTTCTGGAGAAAGAAAGTCCTGCTCTGTTGTTGCGAGTGCGTAAGAGAGATCTACCAGCGATCCGACTAGATAGGCTCCGCCGCCAGCGGGCGCTCCGATGCCCAACAACATAGGGGCGCTCCAGAGGCGGTTCGGACTCTGGATTGAAAGGCCAAGAAAGTCATGCGATCGAACAAAGAGCGGATTATGGTGAAGCATTTGCGCGCCGGGAGGTTCATAGTAGGCATAGTTCAAACCGACCAGCGTGTCCCGCAGAAATGGAGTGAGCTGGCCACGAGCTGTTTCAAGCTGTGCGGGCGAAGCATGCTCCTTGATGACTTTCGTCAAATCTGTTCGTACCTGCAGTTCCGCGTGATGAGCAGTGTAGTTTGGAGGTGCCCAACTGATTTTCTCGCTATTAGTAAAGATAGGGCGCGGCAGGTCGAATTCGTGGAGCTCGGCTGCAAGTGGAAGCAGGGCGTCACCATTGCCTTTCCCATCAGCAACTTGTTTGAGGCCATCACTAAGGGAAAATAGCGTGTCAAGGGAAACCAGACGCTGGTCTTCCAAAACCGAGTTGATCCTCGCGGCTAAGGCGGCGTGTTCGCGTTGACCGTCCGGGGTTGCCTGATGCGGGCCTGCAAGTAGCTCAACGAGCTGTTCTTGGGAGAAGTCCGCCTTCGCCCCGGCGGCCTGCAGAAGTTCCTGAAGGGATTTTCGCGTGTCATCGAACAGTTGGGTGGAGGAAGAGATCGTAGCGAACGGTTCGATTACTTTTTGCCACGACGTATTCAGTTCGCTCTCTGGAATTTGTCCTTGGCGGGCTAAGATCTGCCAAAGTCCAACGTTCGCCTGAAAAGCTCCGAGGGCATTACCGCGCAGAGTTTGGTTGGAAATCTTGTCGATCACGTCCGCTGCATTCACGAAGAGGCCGATGCCTGCATCGTTCAAAGCTGGAAACTCGGCGAAAACCAGATACCAGCTGTTGAGCTTTGAAAACCGATCGGCGAGCTGTCTCACTGTTTCGGGCGAAAGACGATTGTCTGGCCGTCGTCCGCGGTCTAATTCACTCATCGTGAGATAAATTTGGAGCGGTCCGCTATCGCTGTCCATCGAGGAAAGGGCGGTCATCGTTTCAAGCAACTGTTCCGGACGATCCCAGCTCCGGGCACGTTTGACCCAATTGTGAACAATTTTAGAGTCGGACTTTTGGAGGAGAATCTCCTTCCATACCTCTAGGTTTCCCGGCACGTGAGGTTCACCGTTGGACTCCCATTGAACGCGGTTGAATAGCACAAGAAGACCGGGCGCCCTGGGAAAGACTCCCTTGACGGCATTAGTGCCAGAAGCTGCTTTCCAAAAGACGTTGTAAAGCTCTTTCAGTCGTGGAGGTTCCGTAAGATGCATTTGCTGAGTCTGACTAACTCGCGACAAGGCATCGAAGTAGGCGGCGAGCCAGCCGTTATCCCTCACAAGCAAGTTAGTGACGAAATCACCAGGCGACTCTGGACTAGCGCCAACTAGTTCCTTCCAACCAGCTTGTGCACCTGCTCCACCGGGGACTGTGACCTGTCCAGAGCGAATAGATATCTGGCTCCCATAAAAGTCCAAAACGCTGGCAGAGGGAAGCAGTTTCCTAAGTCCTGGCGAGTCTTTTAATGCGCTGCTTGTCTGTTCGTCCGTTTTAGCTAGTGCCCAATAGAGCCGGGCTACGGAAGGATCACCCAACAGCGCATCTACGAGACTTCCCGACCTAGCCCTAGAGTTTTGGCTGAGCCCAACCCAATCGCCTTCATGGAACAGGGCTGGAACCCGAGATGCCGGATACGGGTACGTGAAGGGAATCCCCTTCTGGAGATCTTCCTCGAGCTCGACCAGAGGAAAGCCTGAATCGATCGTAAGAAAGGCTCTCTCCGGGTTTGCGGTCTCTAACGTGAAGTTTTTCTGGCCACACCCCTCTCGCAGTCGGTAACCGAGAATTTGAACCAGAGTACCCGCGTCGTCACAGCCGGCTACTCGAATCGTGCTGCTTGAGCCGGCCAGAACTTGAAGTTCTCTCGCCTGGGCCACGTAGCGATCAACCAATATCAGGAATTCGGTTGGAGTATTTTGCTGATAGCCACGAAGGTAGACGTTTCGAGCTAACAAGGGCAGCACATCATCTTTGGAGACCTTTTGACTGACGCCGGCCATTCGGAGAAAAGATCGGAGAGGACCGGGGATGATTACACTATCCTTTTGGATCGCCGTGGAGTTTGTCGCGAGAGGCTGGGAGTTCGCCGAGGCAGGCAATAAAGCGCCCTTGGCCACATTGCAAGGGAGGATCATGTAACAAATACAAAGATATAGCCCGGCCGCTAGAGGAACGTGTGACAGACAGAACGGAGACTTCATCACTGGACACCTTCTAAGAACCGTGAAGATCTATGGCGCCGATCACTGCGAATGCAAAGCCCAGTCAAGTAAAGGAACTGACATGAGTTGATAGCTGAGAACCGGGAATCTACCACGAACCGCGCATGATTCGCAAATACGCGAGTTGGCGGCACTTGTCTTCTCCGGATCGGAGCAGTCACCCTATCCGGTTGTGCCTCAACACCTTTGATCGCGAAGATTTATGGCTTGCGGTGTTTGGAGGGTACTCTACAACTCCCCGCAGACATTTGCCAGAGTGGAACACATAAATTTCCAAAAAATCTGGTCCGAGTCGCCGCTCCGCTAAGTCTGTTGGCCGGCTAGGGTTGTGTTCTCTCGCAAGGCATTGGGCACTGCTTCATTAGTTACCTGCAACCGCTCGCCACGGTGACGAACGGTTGCAGACAGTCTTGACCATCCTTAGACACGCTTATAGTCGGCCTTTTACCCGACTACTCGCTAACAGAGACTGTCAGAGGTTTTGCGATTTGGATCGTCATCTTCTGTTGGGTGTCTTGCGACGAGTCGCCTAACGTGAGATCGTATGCTCCCGCATCTGCCCGCCAGCTTGAAGTTTTGACGTCGAAGTAACTGAAGCTGCGAGGTTCAAGACTAAACGAGACATGTTTGGTCTCCCCTGGTTGCAGAACGACCCGTTCAAATCCCCTTAGTTCTTTTACAGGACGGTCGACGGTGGGCGAGACTTGTCCAACGTAAAGCTGGGCCACGGTTGCTCCTGAACGATTTCCTGTGTTTGTGACATCGCACGTTACAGTAATGTGGCCATCGATCAGCGGCGTGGTCTTTAGTTTGCTGAACGAGAAGGTCGTATAGGAGAGGCCGAATCCAAAAGGATATTGGAGCTCTACGTGGTTATGCTCGTAACCGCGATAACCCACGAAGATTCCCTCTCGGTAGACGATCTTATTTGTGCCGGGGTCCGGATAGTAGCTCGAGTAACTCGGATTATCCGTAATCCTCTTTTCCCAGCTAATGGGCAGGTGGCCGGACGGATTGTCTTGCCCAAAGAGAAGTCGGGCCGCTGCGGTGCCACCCTCTTCCCCGGCGTACCAAGTCTCGAAGATTCCCTGAACCTTATCTTTCCAGTTCGAAACATCGACGCTGCCGCCAGAGGTGATGAAGACGATTGTCTTCTTCCCGACGGCTGCGATTTGTTGGATAAGCTGCTCCTGGCCGACGGGAAGCTCGAAGGTGCGATCTCCTCCTTCAGATTCGGACGATGCGTTGAAACCAACCGCAAGGATGACCGTGTCCGCGTGAGAGGCCATCTCGAGGGCATCCTTCTCTACGACCGTGCTAAGAGGAGCGATGCCGACGCGCATGCCGGAGACGGATCCGATCTGCTGAGAAAGCTGTTCCAGAACCACTTTGTGTGGAGCGGGGGGCAAGTCCAAAGTGGTCTGGTTGAGGATGTACTTTGGGACTACGGAGCTATCGAAGACGACTACATCATCGACCAGGAGTCGATATTTCCCGTCGGTCTGGACAAAGATAGCAAACTTGTCGGCATCGGTAGGTGTGTAATACCCGGTCCAGCGGCTGCTTGTGGTGTTTCGTACGTAAGGGGAGGCGCTCCTGTGCGAAGTGAGGGCGTTCAGCTCCTGCTCTTCGGGCTCTCGGCGCGTGGAACCGGCGGTGAGCATCGCCGTTTCCGTAACCGTGCCCGTAACTTCTCCTTCAAGATTCGCCTTTGCGAAGGTGATGTGCGTGACCCCTGGAGTTGTGCCCTGCGCATCGGTCGTAAAGCGCGTCAGACGAGACATCTGGTTAACGCTACGGAGACCACGAGCGTACAGAACTTTGGTTTGGAGCCCGACGTAGTTACTGACGCCGACCAAGAGATTCGTATTTGCAAAACTGACGACCTCGCCGCTGCCGCCTCCGGTAGTGATGGTCTGGTTTGCTGTCGGTCCAATGACTGCGATCGTCTTGAGAGTATTTTTGTCGAGAGGAAGAGCGTTGTCGTTCTTAAGCAGGACAGCACCTTCAAGCGCACCCTGCAACGACGCTGCGCGGCCGTCGAGATTGTAGCGCGGTATGTTGGTGTCCAGTTGTGGTCTATCGAGCCAGCCAAAGTCGATCGCAACGCGTAGAATTCGACGCACCTTCTCATCGATCTCGGCCTCGGTAATGGCGCCGTCTTTCAGTAGCGGGAGCAATTTATCTTTGGAGTAGTAGACGCCAAAGGGCATCTCGAGATCGAGACCACCTTTGACGTCCGCCGCACTATCGTAGGTTGAGACCCAGTCCGACATGATGACGCCGGGAAAGTGCCATTGATCTTTCGCAACGTCGATGTTAAGACGCCGGTTCTGCGTCATGTGTTCACCATTTGTGATGTTGTAGGAGTCCATGATAGCGCCGACCTTTGCGGTCTTAACGGCAGCCTCAAAGACGGGCATGTAAATCTCCCGTAAGGTCCGTTCGTCGATGACTGAGTCTGAATCGTGGCGTAGATACTCGGAGTTGTTGCCTAGATAGTGTTTGACGGTTGCTGAAACACCCTCCTGCTGCACGCCCTGGATATAACCGACGGCAATTGCGCTGGCGAGGAAAGGATCTTCGCCAAAGTATTCGAAGTTGCGGCCGTTCATCGGAGCCCGATAGATGTTTACGCCCGGGCCCAGGAGAAATGCCGCGCCACGAGAGCGTGAATCGCGGCCGAGTTGCTGGCCGATGCTCACGGCAAGCGTCCTGTCCCACGAAGCTGCGAGACCGATGCCTGCGGCATAAGCAATCGTTGGTGCTGGAATATGCGCGCCCACAGGACCGTCCGCCATTTGGAAGTAGGGAATGCCTAACCGCGGCACAGCATGAGTTCGGAAGGGGGTGTCGCCGCCGATTAGATCGATCTTTTCATCGAGCGTCATCTTCGCAAGAAGATCGTTCACGCGTTTGTCCACAGCTTGGGGGTTGTTGCCAACGAACTGTGCGAGGCCAGGGATACTCGTCAGAAGTAGCGCGCCGACCACGATGGCGCGGTATGTCAGAGCAGGACATTTTCGCATGAACATTTAGAAGAACTCCGGTCTAAGTGATAGTTACCCGCAGAATCTTAAGAATTCCTACAGGAAGGGAAACATCTGATATTTCCTCCTGAGAAGTATATCGATAGGTGCTTCGGTCGAAATTCGCTGCGCACTATCCAAAGAACCAATCTGAGTTCACCTTTGCCGTATTGATCTTCGCGCGCCCTTAAAGTCGCCTTAGAAACTAAGTCTTCTGCTCAAATTTAGCTTTAGCCCGAGTTGAATCTAAGACAGGTCGCAGGTCTTCTTAGATTCCGGCACATGAGTATTTGTGAACCAATCGGGGCCGAATGCTACCATCCGGCTATGTCCACGAATGAAGCGGTCGCATTGGTCGAGGCTCGGGGCTTGGTGAAGGAGTATGGGAGGGGACACCGAGTAGTGGACGACGTTTCGTTTGTGATCAGGCAGGGAGAGACTTTGGGATTGGTTGGTGAATCCGGTTCAGGAAAGAGCACTGTCGCACGCCTTTTGTTACGGCTGGTAGAACCTACTGCTGGTGAGGTGTGGTATAGAGAGCAGGATTTACTGTCCGCGACTTCACGCGAGACGCGAGGAATGCGGCGACGCATGCAGATTGTATTTCAGGACCCCTACGCGGCGTTGAATCCACGGATGCGGGTGAAGCAGATTCTCGCCGAGCCATTTGAGATTCATAGGGAGAAACCACTTGAAGGTCTGGCTTCGCGCTTGAAAGAGATGTTGTGGACGGTTGGTTTGGACGAGTCGGCGCTTGAACGGTTTCCCCATGAATTCAGTGGCGGGCAGCGACAGAGAATTAATATTGCGCGTGCGTTGGCGCTCAGACCCGAGTTTGTGGTGTTGGATGAGCCGGTGAGTGCGCTGGATGTAAGCGTGGGAGCTCAAGTTGTGAATTTGCTGCGGGACTTACAAAGAGAATATGGACTGACCTATTTATTCATCTCGCATTCCATGCCCCTGGTGCGATATTTATGCGACAGGGTGGCGGTAATGCAGCGCGGGCGCCTGGTGGAGTTGGGGGTGTGCGAACAGGTTTGCGATACGCCGCGACACGAATATACGCGTCGGCTGATTGCGGCGACTCCGGAGATGCCAACAGCAGTGTGAAACCACCGTGAAACCTAAGAGATGTCTGACTACAACTCAGACGGTCGACCCGGACTCGATACAATGGAAGATGGATGATCTCGAGTCTTGGTTCACATTGGAATTACGTTTGGCTCGTCACGGCGTCTTTTATCGCTGGTGTGATGAATGCGATGGCGGGAGGCGGATCGTTTGTATCCTTTCCGGCTATGCTGGCAATCGGAGTGGCCCCTATTCAGGCAAATGCGACAAATACGGTCGCGCTATGGCCCGGACAACTAACCTCGGTCGCCGCATTACGCGAAGATCTAAAACGGGATCTTTTGCCGGTTGTATGTGCGGCTTCGGTTCTCGGCGGTGTAAGCGGCGCTGTTGTACTGCTCCATACTAGGCAAATAACGTTTCTACATATGGTGCCGTGGCTTCTGCTGGTCGCTTCCCTGTTGTTTGGAATCAGCGGTCCGGTGTCGCAATGGCTGCGGAAACGATCAACTGAGCCTCATGTCAAGAGAGCACCTGCTCTGGCGCCGTTGTTTTTTGTTCTACTGCCAGTGTGCTTTTACATCGGCTACTTTGGTGCTGGAGCTGGCTTTTTGATTATGAGCGCGCTGGCGTTGTTTGGAGTAGAGGAGATGAACGCACTGAACTCGCTCAAGGTGCTTGCCGCGTGTTTGTCTAACTTCTGCGCCGTGGTCACGTTTTTATTCAGCGGCGCAATAATCTGGCGTTACTGCCTAATCTCAATGATATTCGCCGGCGTTGGCGGATATGTTGGGGCACAATATGCCCGGCGAATGAATCCGAATGTGCTACGTACCATCGTTGTGATTACCGGATGCGTGATGGCTGCTTATTTCTTCTGGAGAGTTGGCCGATGGACGGCGTAAGGGTGAAGGTATCTGAAGACGTAGTGACGATATGGGAACCGCAGAGGGAGAACGCGCTATGAGTCATGAGGGAATTCGTATTGTCAGCGCGGAGCGGGCGCGCCGGGAAGACGCGGAGCACGAAGAGATGCCTACAAGCTCGGTAAGTCCAAAAAAGGTACGGGTGAAGAAGACCGACGGGACTGGCGTCGAGATCGAGTGGCATGACGGGCACAAGAGCGTGTGGAACTTCGTGTGGTTGCGGAATGCGTGTCCATGCGCTACATGCCACGAGGACCGTGAGAAGACGGGCAGGCTGCCGGGGGAGGCGAGGGCAAAAGATCAGACTTTACTGAAAATGTATGAGGCTCCAGCGAGACCGTTGGAGGTGACGCCGGTAGGTAAGTATGCGCTACGGTTCAAGTGGAACGATGGACACGAAAGTGGAATTTACTCCTGGGAGTATCTCCGGCGGGTGTGTCGTTGCGATATCTGCATGACGAAGCAAAAATTGGAAGACGGTGCATGAGATTTCCAACGCAGATAGAGCAGTTGCGGATCCTGCGTAATGGATGCGTGCTATTCAACCAAATCGGATCGCATTGCGAGGCTGGGCTCGTCCTATGGACCGGAATTGTGGCTAGTTTGAAATGCGAATGCGCATCATCGTTAGCGTCATACTATATCAATTGTGCGATTCTGCCGTAGAAGCTCTTCGGTCGTCCAACTTTAGCATCACAAGCGCCTCATCAACTGTATCTGCGACAAGAAGGAGCTCGCGGTTCTTCGGCTTGAGCATCCCTTCTTCTACGCAGTGGTCAAGGAAGGTGAGAAGCTTGTCGTAGAAACCATGTGTATTCAGTAAGAGAATGGGCTTCGTGTGGAGCTTGAGGGTGTGCCAAGCGAGGACTTCGAAGAGTTCCTCGAATGTGCCGAAGCCTCCCGGCAACGCGATGAACGCGTCGGCTTTTTCTCCGATGAGCGCCTTTCGCGTGTGCATGGTGCTCGTGACGTGAAGTTCGGTGATGCCATGATGTGCCACTTCGAGATCTACCAGAACCTCAGGAATGACGCCTATCACTCTGCCGTCAGCGATTAAGGCCGCCTCGGCAACGGCCTGCATTAGACCGACATTGGCGCCTCCATAGATGACGCCGATATTGCGGATGGCGAGTGCGTGACCCAGATTCTCGGCGGCGGTTCGATAGACAGTATGAAGACCATTGGAGGACGCACAGAAGACTGCGACGTTGCGAATCATACGATGAGGATATCAAGGGGTGTAGCGCTGTAGATCCCTATGACGGACGTGAACGACGTTAATTGGGAGCCGTCGGCCGACCGGGATCTTGCGTGAACGCGGTCGGCCTTCAAGGGCAATGGTCTAAGACTTCTTAGCGGATTGCGATTGTAGCGCCGCTATGGTCCTTAATTACTTCTTCAATAAGCGATCCTACCGCATGGTTTGGAGTAGCACTGTTGGCGACGATGCGTGTTCCTACTGGAACCTCGAGGTTAACTAGCTTGCCGGGCTCAAGCGTCATAGGCTTATCGCCGACCAGGATCTGCAAAGAAGAAGCGGTGTCGTTGCGAAGGTTCAGTTTAACGTTATTGGTCTTCGTCTTGCCAAACATCGCATGAACAGGAGATGAGATGCTTGCAGGAGCAGCGTATATGGCCGGAACTGCAAGGAGAGAGGTAGCGACGACTGCGACGGTCAAGAGGTTGTGACGTTTCATACTACGCTCCGTTACTTCAAGATTTCGACTGAAGTTCTCTGCCATGGATCAGGGAGCCCGTCGTGAATTGAGTTACGCAAGTTGGACGAAGCTAGTTCCCCAAAAAATCATTTTGATCTGCGAATTAATGTTGCAGTCTTAATCAAAATTTGGCGCTGTCCATGAGTGGACAAGCTGTTCGCAAATGAACAATAAAAGCAGGGGTTTTGGCCATTTTCTAGAACGCGCGGAGAGCCTGTCTCGGAAGAGCTTAAAATAGATATTGGAGTGTATGAAGTTGAGTCGACTTTTAGAAAATATGAATCCTCAGCAACAGGAGGGAATCCGGTCCGTGGATGGACCTGTGCTTTTGTTGGCGGGCGCCGGATCTGGCAAGACCCGCGTCATTACGCATCGCATCGCTTATCTCATTCAGGAGCGCGGTGTGCCCGCTGATGCCATTCTCGCTGTGACTTTCACGAATAAGGCCGCCAAAGAGATGGCTGAGCGAGTGGACAAGATCTTGGGCCACGGCAGCCTCACGAAACCGATGCTGGCTACGTTTCACAGCTTCTGTGTGCGTGTATTACGACGGGACATAGAAGCGCTGCGCGTGGGAGCGGTTGGTCTGACCAAAACCTTTGCGATCTACGATGAGACCGATCAGCAGGCAGTCGTAAAGCAAGCATTGAAGCGTCTGGCGATTGATGACAAGTCCCTAAAGCCGAGAGTGGCGCTTGGGCGAATTTCGTGGGCAAAGAATCACATGATCGACCCGCAGGAGTATTTCCTTGCGAGCACCAATCCCATGGAAGAGAAGATCGCTCACATCTTTGAGATTTATAAGAAGGAATTATTTAAAGCGAATGCGCTGGACTTTGACGATCTACTCCTGGAAACCGTCCGGCTCCTGAAGTCGTCTGGAGAGACGAGAGAAAGGTATAACCGCCGCTACAAATACCTTTTGATCGATGAGTATCAGGACACGAACCGACCACAATATGAGCTGATGAAGCTACTGGCTGGTCCTGACGCAAACGTCTGTGTGGTGGGCGATGAGGACCAGTCAATCTACAGCTGGCGTGGCGCAGACATAAAAAACATCTTGGAGTTTGAGAAGGATTTTCCTGAGACAAAGACGATACGACTTGAACAGAACTATCGTTCAACGCAGGTAATTTTGGAAGGCGCGGGCGCAGTTGTGGCGCAGAATACGCAGCGCAAAGGTAAAAATCTCTTCACCACGCGAGAGGGTGGCAGTCTGATTGGCTACTACGAAGCTCCTGATGGTGAGAATGAAGCGCTGTTTATTGCCGATCGAGTCCAGCGATATCTGAGGGAAGCCGGCGGACAGGTCGATTTGCCAAGATGTGCGGTCTTATATCGAACGAACTCTCAGTCGCGCCTCGTTGAAGAGGCATTGCGACGTTACCAGATTCAGTACCACATGGTGGGAGGATTCAGCTTTTATGACCGCGCCGAGGTGAAGGACATTCTGAGCTACATGAAGCTGGTGCAGAATGTGCACGACTCAGTCGCGCTGGCGCGAGTTGTGAACTCTCCGCCTCGCGGAATTGGCAAAACGACCATGGAGACGTTAGAGAGAATGGCCCTATCGAGCGGGATGAGCACTTGGGACGCGATAGGGCACACCATTGAAGATAAGCTGCTACCTGCGCGCGCGTTGCAGTCCTTGAGTGGATTCAGACGTCTGATTGAGGATGCACGGGCAATGTTGGGGCCCGATTTTGCGGAGAAGCTAGCTTCGGATCTCGCGCCGGCCAATGACGCTTCCCTGCTCTCGGAGACAGTTGAAGACGCCGAAGCAGATGTTTCTTTTGGTTTTGGAGAAGAGAATTCCGGATTTGAACCCGAGGACACGAGAGCGAATAGTTTCGATACTAGCTTCAACTTCGGGTTCGACTTTGGCCCTAGCGAAGAGATTTCCACGATTGCAGCCGAAAACTCTTCAGACTCGAACGCTGCCCACGGAATCGACTCAGCGAGTTTTAATCCATTCGCGCCCGTAGTCCTCAAACGATCCGCAAGTACGACAGTGGAGAGGGCCGCAGAGATCAAAATGGCGGACGAAAAGCCAGCGTTTCGTAAACCGGGTGATGCAGCGACCCTACCAGAACTCATCAAGTTCCTGAACGACCGAAGTGGATACATTCGAGCGCTCGAAGAAGAAGCTACCCCAGAGTCCTTTTCGCGAATCGAGAATTTGAAGGAACTCGCAAACGCAGCGCAGGATGCACAGGAGCGCGGCGAGACGCTACATGAGTTTTTGGATCACGCAGCGTTGGTGAGTGATGCAGATAGCTACAGTGAAGAGGCGAGAGTAACGCTAATGACTTTGCACGCGGCCAAAGGTTTGGAGTTTCCGCTGGTTTTTTTGACCGGTATGGAAGAGGGGCTTTTCCCGCACTCCCGGACTCTGACGGATCCAACTGGGCTCGAGGAAGAACGTCGGCTTTGCTATGTCGGAATGACGAGGGCGATGGATACGCTGATCATGACCCGAGCTAGATATAGACGACGATATGGAAGCGATATGCCGGAAGCGAGCATCGCTTCACGATTTCTGGAAGAGATTCCGAGCAAACTTGTGGAGGATTTGGGAAGTCCGCCCGCGCGACCACAGTTTTCCGGATCGGATTATGGTTCAGCTTACGGTGGCGCGTATGCGACTCCCTACCCCAAGGCGAACAAGTTCGGCCGTCCTAACGGCGAAGAGAACGAGCGGCATTACAGCTATGAAGATGAGGACCAAAGCGGTGAGCGAGCCCGGACGCAGGCTTCTGGGCTTCCTGGAGTGAACAACCGGGCGAGATACAGCGATAGAACCGCGGCCCCAGGGCAGTCGATGGACAACATTGCCAGCTTCTTCGCCGCACGCGGAAAGAAGATCTCGCGTCCGAAGTTAGAGGTTCAGGAACAGACTGGAAAGACTGGATTGAAGCAGGGTTCGCGGGTCAGGCATCCCAAATACGGCGAAGGAATTGTGTTTCGTCGCGAAGGCGATGGGGATGACGCGAAGATTACAGTACAATTTCAACAGCACGGCGTAAAGAAGCTGGTGGAGAAGTTTGCCCAGCTGGAGCGCCTCTAAAGTTTCGAAAATCGCAGTTAGAGAAAGATTGGCAAAGATACATGGCAAATACCAAGAACATCACGGACACACAAGAGCGCAAGAAGGTAAAGCGCGCAGCACGTAAAGCCGCACCAGCAAAAGGTCCGCGCACCGGTGCCCGTGGCGAGAACAAGCAGAAGGTCAAGAAGGCAGCTCGTGGTCAGAGCAAGCGGTAACTGATTTCTTCTTGGAGCCGCCCGGAGGCGCCGTTTCTGCCCCACCCGGAAGATCAGTACTTCTTAAATCGCATTGTGTAGTCGGAAACGCCCCGCACCAATCATCCGTAACCAGGAGCGAGCGCGCTGGCCAGGCAAATCTTTGCAACCAAGTCGATCGACAAACTGATCTCAGAATCGGAGAGGCCGGAGCACGCGTTGAAGAAAACGCTTGGTCCGGTCTCATTGACTGCACTGGGTATTGGGGCGGTCATCGGTTCAGGCATTTTTACAGTAGTAGGGACCGCAATTGCGGGTGAGAAGTTTGTCACCACTTCGGTTCTGCGAGCGCCGGTATTGGACTATCTGATTCACCACTCAGCGCTGGCGGGGCGGCCCGGCGCAGGGCCTGCACTTGCGATCTCGCTGGTGCTGGTTGCGATCGTCTGCGGTCTCACTGGACTCTGCTATGCGGAGTTAGCGTCTATGATCCCGATCGCGGGATCGGCTTACACGTATACCTATGCAACGTTGGGTGAGCTTGTCGCTTGGATCATCGGATGGGATCTGATTCTGGAGTATGCGGGCAGTAACATGGCCGTGTCTGTTGGGTTCGCCGCGCATATGGTGGATCTGCTGGACTGGTTTGGTTTCCATCCGGCGCTGCGTTGGATCTCTCCTGCCTTTCTTCCTGGTGGATTGCAGGACCTTCAGGGCCACGACTTGTATCCACCGGGCTGGCACTTCGGCTTCGACTGGCCGGCGTTTCTGGTGGTCATGCTGCTCACTGTCGTGTTGGTGCGCGGGATTCGCGAGTCGGCGAGGACCAATAACATCATGGTGCTCCTGAAGCTCGCAGCGATTCTGCTGTTCATCTTCGCTGGCGCTCACTTCATCAAACCGACGCTCTATCATCCTTACTCGCCAAACGGCTGGTCGGGAATTCTGACAGGTGGTTCGATCATCTTCTTTACGTACATCGGATTCGATTCGGTGTCGACCGCGGCAGAAGAGTGCAGAGATCCCCAGAAGGATGTTCCGATCGGAATCATTGCGACGCTGGTGGTCTGCACGATTCTGTATATCGGGGTGGCGACGATTCTGACTGGGTTGGTGCCGTGGCAGAGCATGGTGGATGATGCAGCTCCAGTGGTGAATGCGCTGAAGAAGCTGTCGTTGCAGCCCGGAGGACATAGTCTGCACTGGGTGCGGCTGGCGGTTCTGCTGGGCGCGATGATGGGAATGATCTCGTCGATCCTGGTGTTTCAGCTGGGGCAGTCTCGGGTTTGGTTCGCCATGTCGCGTGATCGGCTGCTGCCTGGGATCTTCGGGAAGGTGCATTCGCGGTTCCGGACTCCAGCGGTTGCGACTTGGGTCGCTGGAATCGTGGTCGGAGTTCCTGCGGGGTTGTTCGATATCGGGACGCTGACGGATCTGTCGAACATCGGGACGCTGTTCGCGTTTGCTCTGGTTTCGATTGGGGTGATTATCCTGCGGTATCGAGAACCGGAGAGAAGAAGGCGCTTTCGGGTTCCGTTTGGGCCTGTGATTCCGGTGCTTTCGGTGGTGTTCTGCGTGCTGCTGATGATGGGATTGCCGATAATCACATGGATGCGGTTCTTCGTGTGGCTTGGAATTGGGTTGTTGATCTACTTCTTCTACAGCCGAAAGCGGAGTGAGTTTTACGTACCGAAAGTTTAGCTGGGTCTGCGCAACGAGACTTGTAACAAGTCTAGGATAGATAGATGGCGCGCAAACAGACGAAACAAGACGCTGAATTAGACGTAGTTGAATGGCTGCGAAAGCTGCCGAAGGTCGAGCTGCATCTGCATCTCGAAGGAACGATTCAGCTCGATACGTTGCTGGAGTTGAGCAAGCGGCATGATGCGGAACCGTTGACGGTTGAGGAAGCTAAGAAGCTCTATATTTACGAGAATTTTCTTGGATTCATGGACTCGTTCAAGGCGGTTTCGGCTCGTTTGAAGAGGCCGGCGGACTATGAGCTGATTACTTACAACATGATTCGGGACCTGGCGGCGCAGGGGGTGGTGCATGCCGAGGTGTATATCTCGTTCGGGATTATCTATTACTGGAAGAATCAGGAAGTCGAACCGTACGCCGAGGCGATGGAGCGCGGGCGGGTGCGGGGCGAGAAGGATTTCGGGACGACCGTCTATTGGCTGATCGATGCGGTGCGGCACTTTGGGGCGGAGGAGGCGGTGAAGGTGTTTCGGAAGGCGGCTGAGTTGCGGAAGCTGTATCCGAGCATTGTTGGGATTGGTATCGGTGGGGATGAGGCGCGGGGGAGTGCAGATATTTTCAAGGAGTCGTATGCGGAGGCAAAGGCGGCGGGGTTGCGGCTGACGGCTCACGCGGGCGAGACGATCGGGCCGGAGAGTATCTGGGCGGCGATCAACATCGGAGCGGAGCGGGTTGGGCATGCTCTTTCGGCTCAGCATGACGCGGAGTTGCTCGAGGTGCTGGCAGAGAGACAGATTCCGCTGGAGCTGAATGTGACCAGCAACATTCGGACTGGCTGTTGCAAAAGCTTTGACGAACATCCGGTGAAGGACTACTTCGAATCGGGTCTGATGGTGACGATCAACTCGGACGATCCTCCGATGTTCGGGAGCAATCTGCTGGAGGAGTACGTGCTGGTGCAGAGCCGGTTCGAGTTTTCGCTGGAGCAGATGCGAGAGCTGGCGGCGAATGCGGTGGAGGCGAGCTTTCTGCCACCAGAGCGGAAGTTGGATCTGCTGCGTCGTGTGGAACAGTACGGGCACTGATTTCCGGGAACTACCCCCCCCCCCCTGGTATGCCTCGTCTAAAGTCTTTAGATTAAACGACTTAGCGGGTACCATTCCCCGCAAAAACGTCATTCCAAAGGGGTTACGTCCAAATTCGTCCAAGCAAAGGGGTTACGGGTGGTTTGCTCCTTTCAAAATAAGAGAGCCCCGGTTTAGACCGGGGCTCTCTTTGTGCACTGTATTCATTATAGCGGTTGGGGCATAACTGATACGCCACGCGAATCTGCTGGATTGGCGCTGGTTTGGGGACTTTGGGGCTTGACAAGATCTTAGACATCGATGAAAAACATCAACTCGTCGTCGGTTCTCATCGTCCTCAATCAGGTGATGTCGTTCAGTTCCCGAGCAAACGGCAGAACGCTTGGCAGGTTCCACAAGCGCGTTTTGGCCGACCCACAGGCTAGTGAGTTTCATGTCTTCGGAGCTAACGAATTGTTCGACGAATGCCGATGAAAATGCCCTCTCGAGGCTGCTGAAGGTAAATAAGCGTATAACTGGTCCACCTGCACATTTTGAATTGTGTTCGAGGAGCGTAGCGACTTGGACATGCAGAGATTGCGGCAGGAGACTCAAGCCGACCACGATAACGTCGAGGGCGCCGTTCCCCTGATGCACGAAGGGTTGAACACAGCCGAGTATGTTGAGTGTCTCCAACGTATTTACGGAGTAGTCGCAGCGTGGGAGGAGCGAGCTGCCGAAGTCGCACCCGATTGGCTCCAGTCGATACTGCTGGTACGGCAGAGATCCTCTCTCCTCCGGCGAGACCTGGCATGGTTCGGCGCAGGTGAGAAAGATGAGCGGCGGCCTACGCTGCCGGAGATGAACGATCTTCCCAGCCTCTTCGGAACCATGTATGTCATGGAAGGATCAACTTTGGGTGGACAGTTTATCGCTCGCCACGTCGAAGCGGCACTTCATCTCACCGAAGGCCGGGGTAACTCTTATTTTCGCGGTCACGGCGTTCAAACCGGGCCATTGTGGAAGGAGTTCTGTGACATGTTGAAGCTACGAATAACGGACGAACAGACAGGCGCCGTGGTGATTTCCGCGAAGGCAATGTTTAGCACTTTTGGAACGTGGATGCATAGGAAATCGGCAGTGGATGGAAGCTAGCCTTTTAGGCGACGTAGTGATTCCCGACGGCATCGGTCGGAGTGGTCAGAGCTGCGCAGACGAGGCAATCCGTATCCCGGGGAGTATTCAGCGTCATGGCTTTCTCCTCTTGCTGGATGATCTCGATGAACGTGTCGTAGGTGCGAGTAAAAACACCGAGGAGTTCCTCGAAGTTCCACTAGCACTGATCCTTGGCGCGCTGCTCCAAACCGTACTCGAGCGCGAGATTCTGGGAGCTCTGAACGCCCTGATTCGCTCCAGCAATGACACAGGTCTCCTAACCTACCTGGGCTCGTTTCAAATGCGTGGAAGATTCTTCAGCGTCGTGGCCCATCGTGTCAACGGCGAGCGAATCCTTGAATTTGAAGTGACGGACCGGCTTGTCAATCCTGAGATGACCAATCAGGTTTTCACAAACTTTGTCAGCAAGCTCAGTAACCTTCGCAGCGAAACAGAGCTTTGCCAGGCGATCACAGCACAGATCAAGGACCTGACTGGCTTCAGTCGCGTTCTCCTCTATCGTTTCGATGAGGCTGGCCATGGGACTGTCCTGTGCGAGCAAAATGATGGAACTCTTCCCAGCTATCTGGATCTCAGATTTCCATCTTCGGATATTCCGCAACAGGCTCGCGATTTATACCTCCTCAATACTGTGCGGATTATTCCGGATGCATCGTATGTTCCTTCTCCCCTGCATCGGCTCGGTACGCGGCCGATAGGGCCGTTGGATCTTTCCATCTCGATCCTTCGCAGTGTGTCTCCCGTCCACCTGGAGTACATGCGCAATATGGGCACGATGTCTTCGATGTCGGTCTCGATCATCTGCGAAGGAAAGCTTTGGGGGCTTATTAGCGGGCATCATCGGGAACCGCATATGGTGCCTTACCTGATCCGCAGCGCCTGCGATCTGTTGACGAGGCTGGTCGCTACGCAATTGACGAGCCTTTCCACTTCAGCACGTTTGCATCAGATGGTGCACTTCCATGCGGTACAGCGTCGAATTTTGGCCCAAATGGCAGGCGAGAGTAACTACCTGGCAGCCATGGCGGACCAGATGGCGGATCTGATCCAGATCGCCAATGCGGAGGGTGCAGCACTTGTGGTGGATGGGCAAATAAGGGTTTTCGGGATTACTCCAGCGCACCACGATCTAAAAAAGCTGGCAGAGTGGATGGACAGCAAACCAGAGCTGGAAGTATTCGAAAGCCGGTATCTCGGCAGCCGGATCGATTGGGCATCGGAGTTCAGTGAGGTTGCCAGCGGTCTGCTGGCCATTCGAATATCTCATGTCCGCCAAAGCTATCTCATGTGGTTTCGGCCGGAGGTAGTACGAACTGTGCGGTGGGCCGGGGAACCTGGAAAGATTCAGGATAAGAATCAAAAGCTCAATCCCAGAAAATCATTCGAAATCTGGAGCGAGCTTGTCCGTGGCAGAAGCAAGCCCTGGACTCAAGTTGAGGTTGAATCGGCCACCGAGTTTCGCGGGGCGATCATGACGATCAGTCTGAAACGGGCGGAAGAAGCTGTGCAACTTGGCGAGGCACGATTTTTGCAATTGACCAATGCTCTGCCTCATCCAGTCTGGACGGCAGATGATGATGGGCGACTGACCTATGTGAATCAAAAATGGATTGAACAGGGTTTTGGCAGCCAAGGTCGCTGGTATGAGCAGGAGCGTCTGACGGCAGAAGACCAGCATCGCTCCGGCAAGCTTTGGACGGTCGCCGTCACGGAGGGGATTCCCTTTGAGCTGGAAGTGCGATTCCATCCACCATCTGACGATGCAGATCGATGGAACCTGGTTCGCGCGATCCCGTACCTTCGCTCCGATGGCACGCGAGCGGGCTGGGCAGGCACCTGCATCGATCTGACCGACCGGCGGCAACGGGAAGCTGCACTGCGCATGACAGAAAAACTTGCCCTTACGGGAAGAATGACCAGCGTGGTCGCACATGAGATCAACAATCCGCTGGAGGCCATCATTAACCTTTTGTATCTGCTAAACGATCGAGTCAAGGAAGACGAGACCGCTCGCGGATACATTGAGTCGGCAGAAAGTGAGTTGCAGAGAATTTCAGGAATTACGAAGCAGACACTTCGATGGTCCAAGGAGAGCGTCCAAAAACCACAGTCTCGAACCGCAGGGTATCTTTTCAAAGACACGCTGCAACTTTTCGCCGGCAAAATAAGAAACCGCGGAGTGAATATTCTGATGGAAGGCGGCGAAGAGGTATTTGTTTACGGCGCGCTCGGGCAAATATCCCAAGCGATGGCGAATTTGATATCGAATGCGATTCAAGCTGTTGCTGAGGGTGGGCAAATCGGGCTCAGTGCCAGGGAAGATGAGGGCATGACGGAGATCAAAGTCCGGGATAACGGGCACGGCATGAACGATGAAGCGTTGCGACATCTCTTCGAGCCTTTTTACAGCACGAAAGGAGACCTCGGAAACGGTCTTGGCCTCTACATCTCCCACGAGATTGTGGAGCGTCACGGCGGAAGCCTGATTGTGAAGAGCCAGGTCGGTGTCGGGACCGAGATTCGAGTCCGCTTACCGAAACCGCCTCGCACTGTTCCCGCGGATTAGGTGTGGAGCACAACGTGAGCGGCGAACCAGGACTCCTCAGTTCATCGAAACGTTGCAGTCATGTGATTTCTGGTTGATTTGTGGCGAGGAGTTTTTCTACTTCGGCGTGGAGGCGGGCGGTGATGGCGGCTTCGGTTGCGTCGGGGGGGAAGTAGATGGGTTGGCCTACGCGGATTTGAAGGGTGCCGGAGCGGAACCAGCGGCGTTTGCGGGTTTTGAGTTCGCCGAGGCCGCGGAGCGCGATGGGGAGGACCGGGACAGAGGATTGCTTGACGAGCAGGCCGATGCCGGGACGGAAGGGGGCGAGAGTGCCGTCGGGTGAGCGGGTGCCTTCGGGGAAGATGAAGACGTTCAGGCCTCGGTCGAGTGCCTCGCCTGCGTGGGCGAAGCTGCGTTGGAAGTCTCGGCGGCGTGGGAGGGGGAAGACGTTGAAGAGTGCGGTGATGAGCAGCCATGCCGGCGGGCCGAGTGGGTTGAGCCAGCGTGGTTGCCGGTTTTGGCCACGGCGCAGGTCTTCGAGCATCTCGCCAGACATGGCTGCCGCGGTGTGGGAGCGGAGGGCTCGAGGTAGAGCGTAGAGGAGGAGTGGCAGGTCGTAGGTGGTGACGTGGTTCGCGATGATTAACATGGGGCCGGTTGCGGCGAGAGGCTTCGCTGCTGCTTCGGGCTGGGGTGATTCGACGAGTGGTGTTGCGAACAGCCATACCAGAGGAAGCGCGATGCACTCTACAAAGGCGGCGCGGAGGAAGCTAATGGGGCGTGACCACGGCCAGTGGGGGTAAATGTGGGTTGAGGGCGGTGGGAGTTCTGATCTGAGTTGGTGGTGGTGTTCGGGGGTCTGCGCGTTAGAGGTGTTCGGGTTTGGCGTGGTTGCTGATGGAAGGGTGATGTCTTCTGAGTAGTCAGGGTGTGTGATCAGGTGACGGAGTTGGTTGAGGGTTTCGACGTTGTCGAACTCGGTGGGGTTGAGGGTGGCGCCGAGGCGTTCTTCGAGCGCGGCCATAAGCTGTACGCGGCCGAGGCTGTCGAGGCGTAGGTCTTCGGCGAGGCGTAGGTCTTGGTTTTGAGCTTGCGTGGTGGGGAGGCCCTCGCCGGTGATGCGGGCGATGAGAGTGAGGAGCCAATCGGTGCCTGCGCTGGCGGAGGATCTTCCATCGTTCGCTTCCCTGCTCGCCAGCCAGGTGGTGACGGCTGCGCGTTTGATTTTGCCGGTGGAGGTTCGAGGGAGATCGGGTTCGGGCCAGACGGCCAGGCGGCGGATGCGTTGGAACTCGGCAAGGCGGGTGTTTGCGCTTTGCAGGATAGCGGGAGCGCGGTCAGGTGTGCCGCGGAGGGCCAGGACTGCGCAGGGTTCGGGGCCTGTTGGGGTTTCGATGGGCACGACGGCGCAGGCTGCGACTTCTGACTCGGGCTCGAAGGCGGCCTCTAAGTCTTCGGGGTGGAGGTTGACGCCGGTGGCGGTGACAATGGTCTCGCTTTTGCGGCCGAGGAAACGGAGTTCTCCGGTGGGCTGGGCTTCGGCGAGGTCGCCGGTGGCCAGCCACTCGTCGGTGCGTTGCTGGAGGGCGCCGCCGGACCAGGTGGCGGGGGAGATCATGGGGCCGCGGACGAGGACTTCTCCGTCGGGCTGGAGTTTGACCTCGCGACCGGGGAGGGGTTTGCCCATGGTTCCGCGGGCTACTTTGAAGGGGTGGTTGAGGGTGATGAGGGCAGAGGTTTCGGTCATGCCGTAGCCCTGCACGAGGACGAAGCCTAGGGCGTTCCAGAACTGCTCGATTGGGCCAGGGAGGGCGCCGCCGCCGGTGACGAAGGCCCAGAACTTGAAGCCGAAGGCGGAGTGGATGTCGCGGAAGCGCCACCAGCGTTTTTGTGCGGAGATGCCTTGGGCCGCAGCGAGACGTGCGGGGAGGTTTGGGTGTTCGGCTTCGAGATGGGTTTTGAGGAGGGCGAGGACGCGGGGTACTCCGGCGAGGACGGGGATGCGTTCGCGGCGGATGGTTTCGATGAGGCGCGGGGCGGTGAGGCGGGTTTCGAAATGGACCTCGGCGGCGAAGATGGAGGGAACCCAGAGGCCCATCATCTGGCCGAAGACGTGGCTGAGGGGGAGGGTGTGGAGGAAGCGCAGGGGGTGGACGATGCGCTCGTAACGCATGTAGGGCTGGGCGGCGAGGCGGATGGGCTCGAAGCTGGAGAGGATGTTGCCGTGGGTGTGGACGATGCCTTTGGGGTCGCCGGTGGTGCCGGAGGTGAAGAGGATTTGGAGGGGCGTGTCGTGGGAGAGGGTGGGGATGGGGCCGGCTTGATCGGTGGGTAGGGTAGCGGGCCAGTCTTCGAAGGCTAGTTTTGGCCAGTCGGCCGGGAGGGTTTGGAGGAGGGTGGCGTCGCCGACTATTAACGAGGGGCGTACATCGGATGCGATCCGAGTGGCGAACTCGGGAGTGCCGTAGGCGTCGAGCGGGACAGCGATGACTCCGCGGAGGATGCAGGCGTGGAAGGCGGCGACCCACTCGGCGCTGTTTTGCGCCCAGAGGATGAGGCGGTCGCCGGACTGAAGGTTGCGCGTGGTGAGGAGCGCGGCGAAGCGGCCAGCTTGGGTGGCTAGTTCTTTGTAGGTGGTGACCCGGCGCCGGTTTCCGGTGTGCTGGACAACTGCTTTTTGGTGGCCGAAGCTGCGGAAGTCGTCGAGCAGAGTGGCCAGATGGGGGCGGATGGGCATAGCAGTCGGCTAGTTCAAGATAACCTACTGCGGTTAAGTGCGCCCTTCGCGGGCGGCGGTCACTTCGTGACTTGTATACCCCTTCGGTTGGCGCTCCCGTTGGTCGCGAGGAGATATCTTGCCGACCATCGGGAGGCCCAGGCGAAGCCTGGTATACATGTCACGAAGTGACCGCGCCACGCGTAGTGGGCCCGTCCGGCAGGACTAGCGCCCTGGGGGGGCCGGGACCATGACTGCGCTGGGATCGACCTTGGGGATGCCGAAGTGGCCGCTGAGATGGACGAGGTCGAGGGGACGGAGTTCGCAGGCGATCTGGATGACGCTCATGTCACGTGGGGAGCGGGTGAGGACGGTCACGCCGGTGATGTCGGCGCCGGCGAAGTGTAGCCAGAGATCCGTGACGGTGTTGCGGGGTTGAGCTGTATTGGCGGAGTTCTGGTTGGCGTTGACGAGATGCTTCCAGCCGGCGGCGTTGTAGGAGGCGATGATGGCGTCCATGTTCTCAGGGGTGTAGAACGCTGGACGGGGATAGCGGTAGTTGTCGACAGAGATACCAGTGAGCGCGGCGGGAGCACGATTGGCATCCATACCGTTCGACTCTAGAAGGTTTTGGGCGATCTGGATCATGCTGCGATCGAAGCTGAATGAGGTGTGAGTCGCGGGCTGGTCGGCAAGGTTCATGAGCGCGCCCTGAATGTCGAGGGGAGGAGGCGGGGGCGGTGGACCGGCGGGGGGCTGTGCGATGGCGGCAGCTGTGGATAGGACAAGGGCGAAGAGGACGGGACGCAGTTTCATGGATGTCTCCCTGATTGATTGGACCCGGATTTTTGTGGGGAGTTCTCCCCTGGATGCATTATTTGCCTTTGGCGCTCGGGGTGGCAAGTTTCGCTTTGTGCGAGTGATGTCCTGCCGGACGGGCCCACTACGCGTGGAGCGGTCACTTCGTGACTTGTGTACCCTGCCTCCCGTTGGTCGGCTACTCTACTGTGGTGGGCGGGGGGAGAAGTAGCCTTTTTGGGCGCGGACTTTATAGCGTGGATCGTTGGCCTGGAGGTAGATGGTTCGGAAGGAGCCGTCCATCTTGAGGTCTGTGGGGCGGTAGACGAGATGGTACTGGCTGCGAAGCTCCTCTTCGATGTTGCGGAAGCCGACGGCTACATCTTCAAGCTTGACGGGGTAGAAGGCCTGGCCGCCGGTGGCGTCGGAGATGGCTTTGAGGACGTCATCACCCTTGTCTTTGCTGGGGCTGATGTTGGTGCTGATGGTGTAGACGATGGTGTCGGCGCGCTGACACATCTTGATGGCGTCGGACTCCTGGACGCGGGAGTAGTTGTCGTCGCCGTCGGAGACGAGGATGAGGGCGCGGCGGACGGCTCCGGTCTCCTGGAGGGGAAGCATCTGGTCTTTGCAGGTTTTGTAGAGTGCGTCGAATAGAGCGGTTCCGCCGCCGGGACGGAGTTTGCGGATGCCCTGGTTGAGGAGGTCGACGTTGTTAGTGAAGTCCTGGGCTACGTCGGTTTCGATGTCGAATCCCTCGACGAAGGCACGGTCGTTGAGGTGAAGGATCTGGAGGAGGAACTCGATGGCGGAGTCCTGCTCGAACTGGAAGCGCTGGCGGATGGAACTGGAGGTGTCGAGCATGATGCCGACACGCAGGGGGAGATTGGTCTGCTGAGTGAAGCGGAGGACGGCGAGAGGGGGACGGCCGTCGTCGAGGAGGCCGAAGTTTTCGCGCTTGAGGCCGGTGATGAATTTACCGTGTTTGTCGATGACGGTGAAGATGAGATTGACTTCATTGACCTGGACCTGGAGGGTGGTGACGGGCTCGTCGATCTGCGGGGCATTCGGAGAGGCAGTTTGGCCGGTCTGAGTGGGAGCTTGAGCAGGGGTTTGAGCGGTCGGTGCAGCCGGCCGCTGGGGGGCTGGAGAGGCGCTGGTTGGAGGTGCAGGGCTTGCCGGGGCGGATGCAGGGCCTGACGTGTTCTGGGCGACTTCGGAGGAGGATGGCGTGGCGGGATCGCTGGAAGGTGCGAAGAGGCGGTGCATCCAGCCGGGCCTTTGGGTTGGGGCGGTCTGCGCCTGAAGAGGCGCCGCGGCGAAGGGCAGAAGGAGTAGAGCGGATAGTAGGGACGCGGGGAGTCTGGCGCTTGAGACTTGATTCATTCGGTTGGGTGCGGTCACTCGGATGATTCTACTCAATTGTGGACGAATTCGCGCGAATTGCTTGCAAAAACGACTCAAGTTCGACAGGGAGCGGAGCCGCGAGATCCAGGGGTTTGTTGGTCTGCGGATGGGTGAAGGAGAGGTGCGCGGCGTGGAGAAAGTTTCGCTCAAGGTTGAGAGTGGGGTCGAGGCCGGAGATTGCGTGGGGAGCACCGTAAAGGGTGTCGCCGACGACGGGATGGCCGAGGGATTGGGCATGGACGCGGATCTGGTGCGTGCGGCCGGTCTCGATTCGAACTTCGACTATGGTGAAGGGGCCGTAGGCAGTGGTTAGACGTTCGAGAACGTGGAAGTGAGAGACGGCGGTGCGGCCATCGGCGCGGCGCGTGGTCATGCGGGTGCGGCGGATGATATCGCGGGCGATGGGGAGGTTGACGGTGGTGTCGTCTTTTTTGACGTGGCCAAGGAGGAGAGCTACGTAGGTCTTAGTGACCTGGCGGCGGGAGAACATGTCGCCGAGTTTGCGGTGGGTGCTGTCGTCTTTGGCGACGAGGATGAGGCCGCTGGTGAGCTTGTCGAGGCGGTGGACGATGCCGGGGCGGAGGTCGCCGCCGACGTCGGAGAGTTTGGCGAAGTGGAAGAGGAGCGCGTTGACGAGGGTGCCACGATTGCGGGCGTCGTCGGTGGTGCCGGCTCCGGCGTGGACCATCATGCCCGCGGGTTTGTTGATTACGGCAAGGTACTTGTCTTCGTGGAGGATGTCGAGTGGGATGTCCTCTGGGACGGCGTGGAGTGGTGCGGGCTGGGGCGAGCCTTCGATCTCGATGGATTCGCCGCCGTGGAGTTTTTGTTTAGGCTTGGCGGGGTTGCCGTCGACGCGCACCTGGCCGGCTTCGATGAGGAGCTGGACGCGGGCGCGGCTGATGTCGGGCAGGGCCTGGGCGAGGTAGAGATCGAGGCGGAGGTTGGCGGCGGCTGGGTCGGCGGTGAAGGTGCGGACCGCGTCGGAGTCTTCTTCGACTTCGTCGAATTCGAGGACGGGGATCGGTGGCGGGGTGACCTCTTCTACGCCGCGAGTGGCGCGGTACTCGTGTTTTACGGTGCGGCGACGCTGGCCCTTGGGGAGCATGTTCTTAGACGGCATGGGTGACCAGCTTTCCTGGCAGCAGTACGATGACGGCCGCTACTACGATCATACCGAGTGCGATCCACTGGATGGGGTCGAGCGCGGTGTAGAGAGTGCTGGTGGTGTAAGGGTAGGGCTGGCGGAAGAAGGTGAGAAGGAACTGAATGGTGCCTGCGGCGGCGAGGGTGGTTGCTATGGTGTTGTTGGGTTGGCTGCTGTGCTTGAGTTCGCGTAAGAGGATGAGGGTGAGGAGCGCGGCGGCGATGGCGGCGTAGAGCGCCACGGGGTGAAGACGGGTGTGGTCGGGTGGGATACTGAGGCCCCAGGGGAGGGTGGTGGGGAGACCGGCGTCGCTGCCTTCGGCGAAGTGGCCGAGTGCGAGGAAGGCCCAGATGAGAGTGGCGCAGGGGCTCCAGGCGTTGAGGGTTTCGAGGATGGGGAGATGGCGGATGCGAAGGTAGATCAGCGTGGCGAGGATGGTGAGAAAGATTCCCGTGGTGGTGAGGGATGGCAGCGTGAGAAGAAGGATGGGGTATGTGAGGAAGTTGTGGAGGTTGGCGGCGATGATCAGGAGGCGGGAGAGGACGAAGGCTGAGAGGAGAGTGAAGAGGCCGGCGTTCCAGAGCTTGTCTGGGTTGAGACCGACGATGGCGGCGGTGCGCAGGCTGAGGGTGAGGGCGGCCATGAGGCCAAGGGCGGCGAGGACGCCGAAGGTGGGAAGAAGGAGATGGCCGGAGTGGATGAGGTAGGGGTACACGTTGGGGCTTTGATACAGGGCCCTTCGGGCGTTCAGGATGATGAACTCTTAGAGTTGCCTGTTCGCTTTGCTCGACGTCATCGTCGTGAAGGAGTTCTGCCTAGAGAAAAAAGAAGACCGACCCACTGGGCCGTACGTCGAAGCGCTGGTGAACCCGTCCTAAGACGGCGGGACCCTGCCGTGGCTCTTTAGGCGTTCCTGACTGGAGGACTGCACACCGAACCATGTCTACGAGCCAGGCCCCTGTTCAATGAATGTTGGTTCAACCAGCGTTGTTCGCGTACCTGCTTTGCAGGCCGGTGTTCTTGAGTTCGATGCTATCGGGATGCGATGAGATTCGCAACCCCGGGGTTGGAGCGCTTCGTTAGGTCAGCTTTTAGTTGCGGCGGTGTGGACTAGCCGACTTTGCGGTCTTCGAGGAGTTCGTCGAGGAGGTGGGATAGATCGCCGGCGCGGGAGCGGACGGATTGCTGCGAATTTTGAAGGGTGCCGGCAAGGTTGTCGCTGCGATCGCGGGCACAGCAGAGCTCGTCGGCGATGTTGAGCGCGGCGAGGACAGCTACGCGGAGGCTGTCAACGGTGTTTCCGTGGGCGGAGACGGCGCGCATCTTGGCGTCGACGATGGAGGCGAGGCGCTCGATGTAGGCGGGATCGGTGCCGCGGAGGTGATAGATCTGGTCGTAGATTTCGACCGCGATGGACTGGTTCTGCGTGGGCTCGGCGGCCGCCGGAGTGGTTGCTTGCGGGGCTTCGAGGGTCTGGTCTGCAGTCTGGGCCATCGGGTCTCCTTGAGTGAAGTTAGAGGAGTTCGTCCATCTGCTGGAGCATCTTTTCGACGCGCTGGCGGACGGATTCACGCTCTTTGGTGAGGGTGGTAAGTTCGGATTCGACCATGGTGGAGAGGGTTTGCTGTTCGGCTAGCTGGGCGCGGAGGTTGGCTACTTCGGCTTCGGCGGTGGCGCGGGCTTCGCGCTCGCGCTTTACGACTTCGACGGCACGGAGGACTTTTTGTTCGAGGGCCTGGAACTCGTCGGCACTGATGCTTGGGGAGATGGTGGAGGAGCTCATATTGATTTCAGTATAGACGCGGAAGACGTGGATTTTTGCTGGGGAAAAGTGGGGTGGAATCTATGTGGGTGCGTGTTTTTCGCGGATTAATTTTTGTTTGGTGGTGGAGTGGCCGTTATTTGAAGGGGTTTCGCCATTTTGTGTGGTTTTGATGTGGTGAATTTGTGGTGCAGCTGTGGTGATTTGCGTGGTGGATGTGGTGTTTTGGCGGCCATGTTTTCGACCGCAAAAAAATGTGACAGGTTTTTGAGATTTATTTGAGGTGTCTGGAAAGTGAACAGACAACGGCAAATACAGGGATCCTTCGCTGCGCTCAGGATGACGACAGTTGGGGAGACATCGAGAATGACTACGACGAAGGAGATGCCGCGCCGTCGCGGATAGTGCCTCCGAGTGCGGTGAGGGCGGCGATGATGCGGGACCACCAGTCTGTGAGCTCTTCGTCGCGGAGGGTGCGGTCGTTGGATTGGAAGACGGTGCGGAGGAGGAGCGAGTAGACGCCGGGGAACTTTTTCTGGTCGCGCCAGACCTCTACGGGCTTGAGGCTTTGGAGTTCGGGGATCGCTAGGGCGTGGATGGCGGAGGAGACCGCTTGCCACTGAGTGGCGTCGGGGAAGACAAAGGAGAAGTCGCGCTCGACGGCCTGGTAACGGGAGAGATCGTGGGCGGTGATTTTTCTGAGTGGCAGGTCGTAGAGAGTGGCGAGGTCGAGTTGAGCGAGATAGATGGGCTGGCGGAGTTTGCGGGCTTCGCGTTGCGTGTGGGCGACCTCACCGAAGTAGGCGATGGGTTGGTTGTTCAAGAGCGCTGTCGCGCTGCGGCCGGGTTGTAGCCAGGCGGGAGCTTCGGGGGTGAACGTGAGTGCGTTGGGACCGCCGGGCAGGGTGAAGAGAGAAAGCAGGGACTCGATGGCGCCCTTGAGTTCGAAGAATGGGGCGTCTTCGGCGGAGTAGAGGTTGGAGTATTTTGCCGCGGCGGCGGTGAGGCCGAGGGAGAGCTGCGGGGTCTCGTGGACGTCGGAGATGAAGGTGCCGTCGGCGGGGATGGTGCCGGTGAAGATCTGGCCCTGCTCGAAGAGGCGGACTTCGCGGACGTCGCGGTTGAGGTTATGCGCGAGCATGGCGACCATGCCAGGGATGAGCGAGGGGCGCAGGAGAGAGGCCTCTTCGGAGAGGGGGTTCTCCATGGGGACGGTTCCCTTCCCCTGAGTCTTGGTCTCGTTGCTTTGTGGATAGAAGAGGTCGGCGTCGGGCTGGGCGGCGAAGGTGCTGGAGACGGATTCGCTGAAGCCGAGGGCGAGGAGGCGGGTGCGGACGGCGGCTTCTTTGGCCTCGGTGGGTTGCGTGATGACGATGCCAGGTGCGGGGAGGGTGTTGGCAAAGCGGTTGTAGCCGTAGACGCGGGCGACTTCTTCGATGAGGTCAATCTCGCGCTCGAGATCGAGACGCCAGGAGGGGAGTTTGGTGGAGTAGACGGCTTGATCCTGACGCAGGCCGTGTAGGAGGAGATCGCAGCCGAGGGAGGTGAGGTACTGGGCGACGATCTCGGAGGTGATGCCGGCGGGGTCGAGGGTGGTGCCGAGGTGGCGTTTGACCTGGGCGACGGAGAGTTCGATGGGAGGACGCGAGGCGGTGCGAGCTTCGACTTCGGGATCGATGAGGTCGATGAGTTCGCCTTCGGGTTTGCCACCGTTCTCGAGGATGAGTTGGGCGACGAGGGCGTTCGCGACGGGGGCGGCGTTGAAGTCGGCGCCGCGCTCAAAGCGGTGGGAGGCGTCGGTGTGGAGGCCGTGGCGGCGGGAGGAGCGGCGGACGCTTGCCTGATCGAACCATGCTGCTTCGATGAGGATGTTTTTTGTTTCGGGGGTGATCATGGAGTCCCAGCCGCCCATGACTCCGGCGAGACCGAGGGCTTTCTCTTCGTCGGCTACTACAAGGTCATCAGTTTCGAGGGTGCGGTCGGTGCCGTCGAGGAGTTTTAGTTTTTCTCCTTTGTGGGCGAGGCGAACGACGATGCCGCCTTCTATCTTGTCGAGGTCGAAGGCGTGGGTGGGATGGCCCATGCCGAGGAGAACGAAGTTGCTGGCGTCGACGGCGTTCGAGATTTGTTTCTGGCCGAGGAGCGTGAAGTACTCGGCGACTTTGCCTGTGCTGGCAGCGATGGTTACGTTGCGGACTACTTGCGCGGTGAAGCGGCCGCAGAGGCCTTTGGCTTCGGGGGCGATTCGGACGGAGAAGGGCTCGTCGACGAGCGAGCCGATGGGGAGTTTGATGTTGAGGGGCGCGAGGGGCAGGTTGTAGATGGTGGCGGCCTCGCGGGCAATGCCGTAGTGGTTCATGGCGTCGACGCGATTGGTGGTGATGTCCATCTCGTAGAGGTGGCCGTTGTTCGGGCCGAGCGCGTGGATGCCTTCTACAGCGATGCCGCGAAGGGTGAGATCTTCGGCGAGCTTGTGATCATCGACCGGGATGTTGGGGACGTAAGTGCGCAGCCAAGCGGTGAGAATATTCATGATGGACGGCTTCTAGTCTAAATGTTTAGGGAACTTTGAGCCTTCGGGAGAAGAAGTGTGGTGGGCGCGTGTGGGCTAAACTCTTCGCATGAATTGGCTTGGGCCAGCAAAGCGGATTGAACTTGTCGAACAGGGCGATGTGCTGCTGATTAAGGCCGCAGGGGCAAAAAGTGCAGTCAATCTGCTACTGCCGCTATTTGCGTGCGGGTGGACGTATTTTGTCTGGCGAGATAAGCACTGGGTCCTATTGTTCTTCGGTTTGTTCTTTTTTGGTTCATCCGTTTGGATGCTGTTTCGGAGCAAGGATGGAGAGTTGCGGGTCACTGACGCTGGCATCATGGCTACCGGCAATCGCGGTGGATGGATTGACGAATCAGTTCAGTTTCGATGGATAGATATAAGCGGCTTGGAGTTTCGTCAGGGTGAGGATGAGCCGGGTGGGCTGTTATGCAAGAACCGGGAGATGGAGTTCCACCTGCATTGTGGCGGGGCTAAGTAGAGAGCAGACTGAAGAGGTGATTGCAGCCATCTACAGACGCTTTCCCTATGTTGTGATGGCCGAGAATAACGATGGGTGGTCATTGTTTGGGAATGGTTCAGGATTGACAACTCTGGGTTGTCGAAGCCGAAAGAATGATTGGTTGAAAGTATGATGGCTGGGTGGTTTGGAGGCTTTGCGGATGTGGCGAGTTGCGGCGGCGTTTGTGATGGTGGCGGGTTGTGGTGCGATTTGGGCGCAGAGTTCGAGGTGGCCGGCGGGAGCAGAGCATGCGGTGGTGACACTTTGGCCGAAGGGTGCTCCGGGGATGACTACGACGACAGGGCCGGAGGCAGATACTACGACGGCGGAGGGCGAAAAAATTGCTGGGCAGCCGGTGGTGCGGCTGGGGAATGTGTCGGTGCCGACGATTACGGTGTATGAGGCGAAGGGGGTGGGAGATGGCGCGGCGGTGGTGGTGTTTCCTGGCGGCGGGTACAGCATTCTGGCGATGGATCTTGAGGGGACCGAGGTTTGCGATTGGCTGACGTCGCGGGGAGTGGCTTGTTTTCTGTTGAAGTATCGCGTGCCGGGGACTGGGCCTTATCCGAAGTCGGATGAGGCGTTGCAGGATGCGCAGAGAGCGGTGGGGATGGTGCGGGCTCGAGCTGCGGAGTGGAAGATCGATCCGAAGAAGGTGGGTGTGCTGGGGTTTTCGGCGGGTGCGCATTTGGCTGCGGCGGTGAGTACGCACTATGCGAAGCGGCTTTATCCACGGGTGGATGCGGCGGATGAGGTGAGTTGCAGGCCGGACTTTGCGGTGGTGGCGTATCCGGGGTATCTGGCGATTGCGGAGAAGGGGATGGAGTTCAATCCGGATATTCCTGTGACGAAGGAGACACCGCCGACGTTTCTAGTGCAGGCGGAGGACGACTATACAGCGCGTGTGGAGAATGCCGTGGAATATTTTCTGGCTTTGAAGCGTGCGGGTGTGCCGACGGAGTTGCATATCTACGCCGAAGGTGGGCACGGGTATGGGCTGCGACGGACGAAGCTGCCGGTGACGGGGTGGCCGGATCTGGTGGATGTGTGGATGAAGACGATTGGGGTGACGTCGGGGGCGCACTAGGGTCGGGCGTGTGTTTTCTTCTGACTGAGACGAACATTCCGTTTGCGTGTTGCGTACTGCGATGAGTGTTCCGAATTCATTCGAGGAGAAGCGGCGATGAGGAAGTTTTCTGTCTTGTTGATGATGGTTGCGTTGAGCGGGGCGTGTGGGGCGCAGGCGGTTCCGGCGCTGGGGGATATCAAGAGTCAGGAGGAGTTGACGAAGGCGATTACGACGCTCGATAAGGAGTTGTTCGATGCGTATAACAGCTGCGATATCGACAAGCTGGGGACGCTGGTGGTGGACGATCTGGAGTTTTATCACGACAAGACTGGGTTGGCGGTGGGCAAGCAGCTGTTTCTGGATGCGATCAAAAATAATATCTGCGGGAAGGTGACGCGGAAACTGGTGGAGGGGTCGCTGGAGGTGTACCCGCTGAAAGATTATGGCGCGGTGGAGATTGGTGTGCACCGGTTTTATCATCCGGGGACGCAGGACCATGGGGATGTTGGCGAGGCGAAGTTTATTACCCTGTGGCAGTACAAGGATGGCGCGTGGAAGGTTTCTCGCGTGATCAGCTACGACCATCACGGGGCGAAGTGACTGCATTCAAACGGCGGTGGGTAGGAATTTGTGGCGGTGACGTGTGGGGTCGGATATGCTGGTCAGTACTCCGGATAACCAAATTCTGCCGAACGAGGATAGAGAATGCTTCGCTTGCTTCTTCACTGGATTCTGAACGCGGTGGCTCTGTTGGTGGTTGCACATTTTGTGCAGGGTTTTGATGTGAGCAACTTTGTCTCGGCGCTGATTGCTGTGGTGGTGATTGGGTTGTTCAACGCAACGCTGGGTTTGTTTTTGAAGATTATTACGCTGCCGTTGGGGATTCTAACGTTTGGGATTTTCTTCCTTGTCGTGAATGCGGTGATTTTGTGGTTCTCGAGCAAGTTTGTTCCGGGGTTTGCGGTGACTACGTTCAAGGCGGCGTTTCTTGGGGCGTTGGCGCTGGCGGTGCTGCATCTGCTGTTTGGATTTTTTGGGTCAGCGATGAAGAAGCGGGTTTAGATTCTGATGATTTGTGGAGTAGCGCGTGAGGGAATTTTTGAACCGTCCAGTGGTGGTGTTTGTCGTAGCATTTTTTCTGTTGTGGCTGGCGGCATGGGCGGGCGCGCTGCGGGGGCAGCGTCGGCGTGATTTTACCGAAGCGGTTCGGACGGACTTCGGGGTGATTCTTGCGGCTACGCTGACGCTGCTGGGGTTGATTATTGGTTTCAGCTTTTCGATGGCGACGGCGCGGTATGACCTGCGCAAGTCGTACGAAGAGTCTGAGGCGAATGCGATTGGGACTGAATACGTGCGAGCGGACCTACTTCCGGCGGCGGAGGGAGCGCAGGTGCGTTCGCTGCTGAAGCAATATACGGATCTGCGGATCCGGTTTTATAAGACGCAAGACGCTGAGGATCTTCGTCAGATAAATGCGGAGACGGCGCGAATGCAGAATGAGCTTTGGGCTGCGGCTTCGAAGCCTGCGAATGCACAACCTTCGCCGGTGATCGCGCTGGCGGTGGGTGGAATGAATGATGTGCTGAACTCGCAGGGGTACACGCAGGCCGCTTGGTGGAACCAGATTCCGGCGGGGGCGTGGTGCCTGATGTTTGTGATTGCGATTTTTTCCAATGGGCTGCTGGGGTATGGGGCTCGACAGTTGGAGCCGAGGTTATTTATGGTGCTGCCGGTGGTGGTGGCGGTGGCGTTCTTTTTGATTGCGGATATTGATAGTCCGCGGGGCGGAGTGATTCGGGTGCAGCCGCAGAATCTGATTAGTTTGCGGGCTGGGTTGGGCAGTAGGTAGTGGAGAGTGGCCACGTTCTGAACGAGTGCTCTTAGTGTCGTAGCGTTCGTCGGCAGTTACGCGTTGCCGCAGATTGTGCGGATGGTGTCGGCGTAGCTCAATGGGTTTGAGGCTAGTTCGAAGCAGACGGAGGCGTGGCCGTCGGGCAGATCGAGGACTAGCTGGTAGAAGTTTCCGTAGCCGACTAAAACAAACTTTGCGCCGCCGCAGTCGAGGTTGCCGCGTTGGCGCGCGAGGGTTAGGAGAGCTGGGTTGATGAATAGCTCTTCGAAGCGGTCGGATTCTGAGGCGGAGGCGCTGGAGAGAGCGGAACGTTGACGGGATGTCAGGTTACCTTGTTGGTAGAGAGCGACGTAACGGATGTTGGGGGTGACGGCGAATATTTTTTCTATGGTGTCGGGGGCGGACGGCATGAGCGATTTTATCGCTGGGTACGAAGCGACGGACGGTGAGGCTGTCCGTCGCTTCGGTTGGGGTGATTTGTTTCCATTTTGAATGGACGACTGCAGGAGCAACACTAACTACAAAAGCAGATCCCCTTCGGGGATGACAACAAGAACAGTAACTACAACCGCAGATCCCCTTCGGGGATGACAACAAAAGAACAGGCAACGCCGTCAACAAATCCAGAGATCTTTGCCCTTCGGCTACGCTCAGGGTCAGGATAACGACCTTGGAGAGAGAGCGAAAGCTGTTGACTCTACCAGGGGTCGAGGCCGAGGAGTTTGCGGCCTAGTGGGGTTAGTTCGGCGGTTTTGTATTTGGTGCGCTCCCACTCGCGGGGATCGCCGGGGAAGGCGAAGCCCTCGGGGGCGCGGCGTTCGCGCCAGGATTCGATGCGGCGTTGGCGGATCTCCTGGTTGCCTCCGTCGGCAGGTGGCGTCGGAGTCATCGAGATGTATTGCGCGACGCGGGCCTTGTCTTCTGAGGTGTTGGGGCGGATGCCGTGGGTTAGGAGGCTGTTGAAGATGAGGAGGTCGCCGGCTTTCATGAGGACGGGTTTTAGTTCGTAGCCGGTGATGTCGGGTTTGAAGCCGTCGCGGTCGGCGGGCTGGGTCTTCTTCCAAGCTTCGAAGTTGCGGAAGATCTCGGGGACGCACTGGAAGCCGCCGGTGGATTCGTCGGTGTCGACGAGGGAGAGGACGCCTTGGACGTTGACGGGAAGCGGGTCGAGGGTGGTGTCGACGTCGTTGTGGATGAAGCCCGCGAAGGCGCGGCCGCTGCGGTTGGGGGTGTTGAGGTTGGCGCGGTCGATGGTGACCCAGAGGCGCTCGTCGTCCCATATGTCGACGAAGGCGTCGTAGACGCGGGGCTCCTGGCGGTTGTCCCAGAGAACCTGGTGGTTGTAGACCTCGACCATGCCACTGTTGTTTAGCTCCTTCATGGCGTGGTTGCGGAGCTGGGCGGCGTTCCATGTGGAGACCTCGTTGGGGTCCATCTCCTGGAACTCCCAGAGGAAGTTGCGGGTGCGCTCGACGTTGGCGGAGGGGACGGCCTGGCGGACGACGACGTAGCCGAAGGTCTGCCAGTGATCGAAGTCGGCTTGCGAGAGGACGCGGAGGGGGAGCTTTTTCTTGATCTCGCGGAGGGGCTGGCGGGCGACTTCGATGTTGAGGCTGTTTTCGCCGGGCTTGCCGACGACGTTGTGTTCGAGGACTGCGGTTTGGGTTCTCATTTTCGGTTCCGATCCTTTGCCTGATTGCTTACGAGAGAACTTTAGAGCGGGGTGAGGGGGAGTTGTTGGCTTTGGGTGCCAATTACTGGTACTGGAATCTCACCTGGGCGGGTGGGATGGCTATAATTGCGTCGGCTTTGCCTGGACTGCGGAAGAGTAAAGCAAAAGCAGATCCCCTTCGGGGATGACAACAAGAAATGCAACTGCAACAGCAGATGCGGGGGGTCTCTCCACTGCGCCATGCGATGAGACCGCATGGCTTCGGTCGAGATGGACGATCTTTTAGGTTAATGAGATTTTGAAGGGTGCGGGATGAAGCCTTTTCTGGAGCACATCAAGACGTCGAAGGATTCTTCGTGGGTGTTGTTTGATCGGCGTCTGCCTGCGATTCCGTTTGAGTGGCACTACAACAGCGAGTATGAATTGACGCTGACGCTGAATAGTCGTGGGCAGAGGTTTGTGGGGGACAACATCTCGCGGTATGACGATGGGGATCTGGTGCTGATCGGGCCGAAGATTCCGCATACGTGGTGCTCGAACGAGGATGTTTGTAAGGAGCGGGAGCATCAGGCGCTGGTGCTTTGGTTCAGCGATGCGTTTGTGAAAGGGATGATCGATCCGCATGTGGAGCTGAAGCCGATTCGGCGGCTGCTGGAGCGGTCTTCGCGAGCGTTGACGTTTTCTGAGCCGGTGCGGGAGAAGGCGCGGGAGATTATCTCCGCGATGGTTGAGCAGGGCGCGGGGGCACGGTTGACTGGGCTGCTGAATGTTTTGTTGTTGCTCGCGGAGGATGTGGGGAGTGAGCCGCTGGCTTCCGAGGCGAATCAGAGCGAGAGTTTTGCGGAGGCTACTGAGGAGCGGATTGGGAAGGTGATCTCGCATCTGCATAAGCACTATCGTGACGAGATGGTGGTGGAGAAGCTGGTGAAGGTTGGGGCGTTGAGCCGGAGCTCGCTGCATCGGCTGTTCAAGCGGCAGACGCGGATGACGATGGGGATGTACGTGGCGCACCTGCGGGTGGGGCACGCTTGTGCTTTGTTGCTGAATAGTGAGAAGCCGATTGCGGTGATTGCTGATGAGGTGGGGTATGGGAATCTGGCTAATTTTAATCGGCAGTTCAAGGGGCTGAAGGGGCAGACGCCTCGCGAGTTTCGAAGGGCGTTTCAGCGTTAGAAGACTTTGTCCTGCCGGACGGGCCGCCTGCGCGGCGGGCGGTCACTTCGTGACTTGTGTACCCCTTCGGCTGGCGCTTCCGTTGGTCGCGAACAATACCTTTGCCGACCATCGGGAGGTCTCGGGCGAAGCCGGTATACAAGTCACGAAGTGACCGCCGCCCGCGCAGGGCTCAAGCGAATTGCTCTAAGAAGCGCATGTCGCCGGAGTAGAAATGGCCTATGTCGGAGACGCCGTGGAGCATCATGGCAATGCGCTCGACCCCCATGCCGAAGGCGAAGCCGGTGATCTTTTCCGGGTTGTAGGCGTCGTCTGATGGGTTTACTTTTCGACGCTCGGCGGTGACGGCGGCGAAGACCGCGGGGTCGACCATTCCGCAGCCTAGCAGCTCGATCCAGCCGGAGTGTTTGCACTTGCGACAGCCTTTGCCTCCGCAGAAGATGCAGGAGATTTGGACGTCGGCACTGGGTTCAGTGAAGGGGAAGAAGCTCGGGAAGAAGCGGGTTTTTACATCGGAACCGAAGAGAGCTTTCATGGCATGGTCCAGCGTGCCCTTGAGGTCGGAGAAGGTGATGTTGGTGTCGACGCAGAGGCCTTCGATCTGATGGAAGATGGGAGAGTGGGTGGCGTCGGCTGCGTCGTTGCGGTGGACCTTGCCGGGGATGACGATGCGGATGGGTGGGGCCTGCGCGATCATGGTGCGGATCTGGACCGGGCTGGTGTGGGTGCGCATGAGGAGGCGGTCACGGCTGGGGCGGGACTGCTGGCTGGCGATGACGAGGGTGTCCTGCGTGTCGCGTGCCGGGTGGTTTTCGGGGAAGTTGAGGGCTTCGAAGTTGTAGAAGTCGGACTCGACCTGGGGGCCGAGGTTGGTGCTGTAGCCGAGATGATGGAAGACGGAGACGATCTCGTGCATGGTCTTCAGGAGCGGGTGGGGGATGCCGGGGGTGCGGAGGGTGCCGGGGAGGGTGATGTCGATTCCCTGCACTGTTGTTTTAGAAGAACCGGCGGCGGGGGCTTCGAGGGCAGCTTCGATCTGCTCTTTGAGCTGATTGAAACGGATGCCGAGAGCTCTTTTGGCTTCGGGGGGTGCGGATTTGAGCCACGCTTCGCTGATGAGCTTGAGGCGTCCCTGCTTGCGGCCGAGCCAGTGGAGGCGGAAGGCCTCGGGGTCGCTGAGGGAGGCGGTTTCGCGGCGGACCTGTTCGGCGAGGGCAGCGAAGGCGGTGTCGAGTGAGGCGTCGTCGAAGTGCTGTAATGCTGTGATTTCGTCGGACATTTCCTATTCAGAGTAAATGAAAGACTGACCGTAGAGTGGTTGCGATCGAGGGACGCGACGGTATTGTTAGGGAGTATGAAGAATGGCCCTGATGCCTGGCTTTGCCTTGAGCGATCAGGGCCGTATAGGGTGTTCCACTAGACGACTGACTGGCTGGGTTGGCCGGTGGCTGTGGGGTTTAGCGGTTTGTTTGTAATTGGCGTTGATTTTATGAGGATGGGACCGGATTTGGTCTCTTTTCGCCAGATGCGAATCATCTCAAGCGTCTCGGCCTGGGTTATCTTGGCCAGCTTTGTGAGCGGATCGCCGGCCTTGGCGTTCATCGGACGGACGATGGTTGCCTGGTTGATCCCGGGACGAATCCTGAGGAAGACTCCGCCGACTTCTCTTCGGTTTGGAGTTGGCAGCGTGGTCGCCATTCTAAGTTCGCCGTTTGGCTTCATGTTGTCGAGCGCGTATACGGCGCAGTTTCCATCTTTGAGGAGTTCACGAACCAGATCCTTTACGAGCTCGGATTGATTCGCGTGGAACTCGATACCATGCACATTGGGCATTTTGCATGCCCCCCTTTCTGACTACTGAGGCAATGCTATCGAGGGGCGCATAAGTAGTTCGTAAATGGCGACTTGGACGCTGCTCAGGCGTGCATGGAAAGGGTTTGAAGGGCGGATCCTGGCCGAATCTGTTCGGAACGTATCTTCTTAGTCCTGTTCGCCGAAGACCTTGGCGTAGGTCTTTCCGTAAGGGTAAAAGCGATGGGTTTCTCCGCGTTGCCAGGCGGCTTTGTGCTCGGCGTCGGTGATGTCCCAGTCGGGGCGGATTTTTTTTGTGACGGCGCGGAGATCCTGGCGGAGCTCTTCGAGGGTGGGACGGCCCCAGAACCAATAGCCGTTGTAGATCTTGAAGACGACTAATCCGGGTTCGAGCACGAGGGTGTAGGGGATCATGGGATTGTGGGCGGGGTCGGTGTATTCGGCGATGTCGAGATCTTTCTGAATGTGGCGGCCGGCGTCGGAGAGGAAGGTCCAGTGGGCGCCGAGTCCGGTGCGGTATTCGTTGGTCTCGGAGATGTTGTCGGTACTGATGGTGACGAGGCGGGTGTAGGCCACCTCCATCTCGGGGTGGAGTTGGCGGAGGAGCTCGGCCTGTCGGCGATCTTTCGGACAGAAACCTCCGCGGCTCAAGATGAGCACCATGGGATGTTGTCCCTGCAGGTCGGAAAGTTTGCGGCGGGTTGCGGTGTGGTCGCTTAGTTCGTAGTCGGGAAAGATGGCTCCGGGAACGATGTCTGCACGCATGGAATGGCTCCTGCTTCCATGATGCGCTTGGGAGGCTGTGGAAGGAGAGTTCTTTGACGCGGATGAATGGATTTTGATCTGAGCGCGGGAGTTAGAGCGCGGACAGGACGATGAGGACGACGAGGGCGCCCATGAAGAGACTGCGGCGGTCGGTGATGGCATAGACGACGGGGTCTTCGTCGAGTTCGCCTCGGGAGGCCTTGAGCCAGAGGTTGCTGATCCAGAGGAGAAGGAGCGGGACGAGGAGCCAGAGGCGGTTGGTGTGGTGGTAGAGCTCGGCGGCGTCGAGGTTTGAGATGTAAAGGGTGAGGACGACGACCGACGCGTAGCCGCTGGCGGTGCCGAAGCTGCGAAGTTGTTCGATGTCGGCGACGTGGTAGCCGCGGCCACCGGCCTTGACGCCGCCACGCTCGCGGAGGTTTTCGAGCTCGGCGAAGCGTTTGACGAAGGCAAGCGAGAGGAAGAAGAAGATGCTGAAGCCGGCGAGCCAGGTGGAGATGGCTACTCCGGTGGCGGCTGAACCGGCGATGATGCGGACGGTGTAGAGGCCGGAGAGGACGATGACGTCTACGAGGACGGAGCGTTTGAGACGAAGCGAGTAAGCGAGGGTTGTGACGAGGTAGATGCCGAGCCAGAGAAGGAAGTGGTAGGGGCGAGCGAGGCTGTAGCCGGGCGAAATGGTCGTGATGACACGGGGTACGAGAAGGGCGAGAACCAGCGAGGACGCGAGAAAGAGCACTACGACGGCGATGCCGGAGAGTGCGGAGAGGTCTCCGGAGGCGAAAGGGCGGCGTCGCTTGCGGGGGTGCTGGCGGTCGGCTTCGAGGTCGAGGAGGTCGTTGACGATGTAGGTGGCGGAGGCGCAGAGGCCGAAGCTGAGGAAGGCCAGGGCGGCTCCGGCGAGCAGGCCGGGGGCCCAGGCGTGGGCGAGGAGAAGAGGGAGAAAGATGAGGGCGTTTTTGGCCCATTGGTGGAGACGGATGGCTTTGGGCCAAGCTTTGAAGGGGGAGACGGTCTCGTCGAAGGAACGGGCTGGGGTGAGGCGGGCTTTGCGGAGGGCTGCACGGAGGCCGGGGGTGGGATTGGCGACCATGGGCTCCTTGCAGTTTTGGAGCAGGGAGAGGTCTGGCGTGGCGTTGCCTATGTAGGAGAAGTTGTCGCCGAACTGGGACCGAAAGGCGGCTAGTTTGTTTTTGCCGGCGAGGTTGAGCTGGCCATCGGAGGCGAGGACGCCGGTGAAGAGTCTCAGGTGGTCGGCGACACGGTTGGCGGTGTTGGCGTCGGCGGCGGTGGCGAGGTAGATGGGACGGCCGATGGCGTGCTGTTGCTCAAGATATTGAAGGAGTTCGCGGTTGTAGGGGAGATGAGCGACGTCGAGCTTGACGGTGGCGGCGAGGTGGCGTTTGAGGGCGGCCTTCCCCTGGAGGAGCCATGAGGGGAGTTTCAGGAGGGCTGCCGGGTGGTGGCGGGCGACGGCAAGCGCGGAGTCGTGCAGGGTGTCGGACTTGACGAGGGTGCCGTCTAGGTCGACGCAGAGCACTGGCAGGGCGGCAGTGTCGATTGCGGGGGCCGGGAGAGGCAAAAGTGTCCTTCCTTACGTCTAACTAGAATATTAGGAACAAAGTGCACGGTGTTGCGTAGTTCCCATTATGGCCACCACGAGATGAAGGGCTTCGCTAACTAACGTCATTATCATTTATTCTTAGATATCTGGCACCGTAATCAATTTGTTCGTGCAGTGAATTTTCCCGAGAGAGCAGAGACCATCACATGCTGTCAGCACAGATTAGCGAAAAAGAGCGACACGATGGGGTAACGACGGCTGAGTCGCAGAAGACGCTGCGACAGCCCGAGCCGTTGCCCGAGGAGCCAAAAGGCTCGGGCGCGCGGAAGTGGATTGTGGTTCTGCTGATTGCGGCGGCGGTGGGGGCGGCGATCTGGAAGATCCGCCGGAATACGAAGGAGCAGAACGGCGTCCAGATGATGATGGCGGCGCAGGCGGAAAGGCCGACGCCGGTGCAGGTGTCGTCGGTGCAGCAGAAGACGATGCCGATCTTTCTGACGGCGCTTGGCACGGTGACGGCGTACAACACGGTGACGATCAAGTCCCGTGTGGATGGGGAGTTGATGCAGGTGCCGGTGCGCGAAGGGCAGGCGGTCAAGCAGGGACAGGTGCTGGCTGAGATCGATCCGAAGCCTTACCAGGCGGCGCTGGAGCAGGCGCAGGGACAGCTGGTGAAAGACCAGGCGAACGCGGTGAATGCTCGCGCTGAGGCTGCGAGGTATGAGGCGTTGCTTTCTGCGGGGGTCGTTTCGAAGGAGAGCCAGCAGGCGCAGGCTTCGACGGCGGGGCAGGCGGAGGGTTCGATCGCCTCTGATCGTGCGGCGATTGAGGCTGCGAAGGTGAATTTGGGATATACGAAGATTCTGTCGCCGATCAATGGCGTGGTTGGGTTGCGGCAGGTGGATGCTGGAAATATCGTGCATGCGTCCGATACGACCGGGTTGCTGGTGGTGACTCAGTTGCAGCCGATTGCGGTGATCTTTACTCTACCCGAGGACCAGTTGCCTCAGGTGTTGAAGCGGACTCGCGCGGGCGACAAGCTGGTGGTGGAGGCGTATGACCGCGCAGCCGCAACGCATCTGGCGACCGGAAGCCTGCTGACCGTCGATAACGAGATTGATACGACGACCGGAATGGTGAAGGCGAAGGCCGTGTTTGAGAACAAAGATGGCGCGCTGTTTCCGAACCAGTTTGTGAATGTTCGCTTAATTCTGCAGGAGAAGCGGAATGCTGTCGTGATTCCAGCTTCGGCGCTGCAGACGGGGACGCAGGGGAACTTTGTTTATTTGTTGAAGGAAGGACAGCCTCCGGCTGATCCGCTGGCGAAGAAAGACGCCGATGGACCAATGATCGAGCTGCCTGAGAATAAGACGAATTTTTATGTCGAAGCGCAGACGGTGAATGTGGAACTGACCGAGGGGACGCAGGTGATCCTGAACGGCGGCGTGAAGCCAGGCGATCAGATCGTGGTGGACGGACAGGAGAAGTTGAAGAACGGGAGTAAGGTGTTTCCGAAGACTGCTCCTGTGAAGAGCGGAGATGCGACGACTGCGGAGTTGGGAACGACGAGCAATGTGAGGCAGGGTTCGTGAGTCCTTCGAAACCATTTATTCTCAGGCCGGTGGCCACCTCGCTGTTGATGGTGGCCATTTTGCTTGCGGGGTTTGTCGCGTATGAGCAGCTGCCGGTGTCTGCGCTGCCGCAGGTGGACTATCCGACGATCCAGGTGCAGACGTTTTATCCGGGGGCAAGCCCGGAGGTGATGGCGTCGTCGGTGACGGCACCACTCGAGCGACAGTTCGGGCAGATCCCGGGGCTGAGCCAGATGACTTCGTCGAGCTCGGGCGGCGGCAGCGTGATTACGTTGCAGTTCGACTTGGCGGAGTCGATTGATATTGCGCAGCAAGATGTGCAGGCTGCGATCAATGCTGCGTTTACGTATCTGCCGAAAGACCTGCCGAATCCGCCGGTGTACAGCAAAGTAAACCCGGCGGATGCGCCGATCATGACGCTGGCGTTGACCAGCGATACGCTTCCGCTTTCGAAGGTGGAAGACCTGGCGGATACGGTGATCGCGCAGAAGATTTCGCAGCTTTCGGGCGTGGGGCTGGTGTCGATCAACGGTGGGCAGAAGCCTGCGGTGCGGATCCAGGCGAATCCGACGGCGCTGGCGAACTATGGGCTGAGCCTCGAAGATATTCGTGCGGCGATTGGCACGACCAATGTGGATCAGGCTAAGGGCAATCTCAATGGGCCGAGCCAGACCTACACGATTGGTGCGAACGATCAGCTGCCTTCGAGTACCGCTTACAACAATGTGATTATTGCGTACCGGAATGGATCGCCGGTGCGACTGTCGGATGTTGCGAATGCGGTCGATAGTGCGGAGAACCTTTTCCAGGCTGCCTGGATGGGGACCGCGGCGCAGGCTCGCTCGAATGGACAACTGGCGCGCGAGGCGGTGTTGAAGCCGGCGGTGATTGTGAACATCCAGCGGCAGCCGGGGGCGAACATCATCGGCGTGGTGGATGAGGTGCAGAAGATTCTGCCGCAGCTGCGGTCGTCGATGCCGGCGACGGTGACGCTGCAGGTGCTGACGGACCGGACGAATACGATTCGGGCTTCAGTGAAGGACGTGCAGTTTTCGCTGGTGCTGACCATTGGGCTGGTCGTGATGGTGATCTTCCTGTTCCTGCGGTCGATTGCGGCGACGATTATTCCTTCGGTGGCGGTGCCGCTGTCGATTGTCGGGACGTTTGGGGTGATGTACCTGCTTGGGTATAGCCTGAATAATCTTTCGCTGATGGCGTTGACAATCTCGACGGGGTTTGTGGTCGATGACGCGATTGTGATGATTGAGAACATCGCGCGTTACCTCGAACAGGGGGATTCGCCGCTTGAGGCCGCATTGAAGGGCTCAGAGCAGATTGGGTTCACGATCGTTTCGCTGACGGTGAGCCTGATTGCGGTGCTGATTCCGTTGCTGTTCATGGGCGATATTGTGGGCCGACTGTTCCGCGAGTTTGCTGTAACACTCGCGGTTACAATTTTGGTTTCGGCGCTGGTGTCGTTGACGTTGACGCCGATGATGTCGGCGAAGCTGTTGAAGCATACGCCGGAGAGTGAGCAGAGCAAGTTCTACAAGAAGAGCGAGGAGTTCTTCGAGTACGTCATTGCGAAGTATGCGGTTGGTGTGCGGTTCGTTTTGCGGCACCAGGGGGCAACGCTTCTGGTGACCCTGGCTACGTTTGGGCTGACGGTTTATTTGTTTTTGATTGTGCCGAAGGGATTCTTCCCGGTGCAGGATACGGGCGTGCTGCTTGGGATTACTGAGGCTCCTCAGACTGTCAGCTTCAATGCGATGAGCTCACGGCAGCAGGCACTGGCGAGGATCATTCTTCAGGACAAGGATGTAGAGAGCGTTTCGTCGTTCATTGGCATCGATGGGACGAACTCTACGTTGAATAGTGGACGCATACAAATTAACCTGAAGGATCGTGAGCAGAGGAGTTCGACGGCGCTGGAGGTGATTCAGCGGTTGGAGCCGAAGGTTGCGACGGTGGATGGGATTCAGTGCTTCCTGCAGCCGCTGCAGGACCTGACGGTGGAAGATCGTGTTAGCCGTACGCAATATCAGTATTCGCTCGAGGATGCGAACGTCGATGAGCTGGCGATGTGGACCGACAGAATGGTCAACAGGCTGAAACAGATTCCGATTCTCAGCGACGTTGCCAGCGATGAGCAGTTGAGCGGATTAGAGGCGCAGCTTGTAATCGATCGGGATACTGCGTCGCGACTGGGGATTACACCGCAGAACATCGACGACACGCTGGATGATGCGTTTGCGCAGCGGCAGGTTTCGACGATCTTCACACAGCAGAATCAGTATCACGTGGTGTTGGAGGTGGCTCCGAAGTATCAGCGGAATCCGGCGGCGCTCGGGAACATTTACGTGAAGAGCTCGAACGGGACGCAGGTTCCTTTGTCCGCGTTTACTCATTTTGAGGAGAGACAGACAGCGCTGGTGATCAACCACCAGGGCCAGTTCCCTGCTGTGACGATTTCGTTCAACCTTGCGCCGGGCAAGTCGATTGGCGATGCTGTGAACGCGGTGAACAAGGTCAAGGCGGAGCTGAATATGCCGCCGAGTGTGAAGGGCGAGTTCCAGGGATCGGCGAGGGCGTTCGAAGCTTCGATTGCGAATGAGCCGTTGCTGATTCTGGCGGCGTTGATCGTGGTTTATATCGTGCTGGGTGTGTTGTACGAGAGCTATATTCACCCGATCACGATCTTGTCGACGCTGCCTTCGGCGGGCGTAGGCGCGATTCTGGCGCTGCTTTTGTTTCATGTGGATCTGAGCGTGATTGCGCTGATCGGAATTATTTTGCTGATCGGCATTGTGAAGAAGAACGCGATTATGATGATCGACTTTGCATTGGAGGCTGAGCGGGAACAGGGGATGACGCCGACGGAAGCGATCTACCAGGCGTGTCTGCTGCGGTTTCGGCCGATCATGATGACGACGATGGCGGCGCTCCTGGGCGGGTTGCCGCTGGCACTGGGTACAGGCACGGGAAGCGAGCTGCGACGGCCGTTGGGCATCACGATTGTGGGCGGACTGATTGTGTCGCAGGTGTTGACGTTGTTTACTACGCCGGTGGTTTATCTGTTCTTCGATCGAATTGCGCGCAGGTATCGAAAGGCTCAGAAGGATGTGGAGTTGCATGCGATGTCGGCGGATTGATGGTTAGGGACTAGGGAGCTATGCATTTTTCAGCACCATTTATTCGGCGGCCGGTAGCGACATTTCTGTTGTCGCTGGCGGTGATTCTGGCGGGCGCAGTGGCTTATACCCTGCTGCCGGTGGCCAGTCTGCCTCAGGTGGAGTTTCCGGTGATCTCGGTGGGTGCGAGTTTGCCCGGCGCCGATCCGGAGACGATGGCTTCGTCGGTGGCGACGCCCTTGGAGCGCCAGTTCTCGAAGATCGCGGGTGTCAATGAGATGACGTCGTCGTCTTCGACCGGCACGGCCTCTATTGTGCTGCAGTTCGATCTGACGCGTGATGTGAATGGGGCGGCACGTGATGTGCAGGCTGCGATCAATGCGGCGCGGAGTCAGTTGCCAGCAAACCTGCCGAGTAATCCGGGGTATTACAAGGTGAATCCTGCGGACTCGCCGATTATGATTCTGGCGCTGACCTCGGACACGATGAATATTCCGCAGTTGTACGACGCCTGCGACAGCATTCTTGCGCAGAAGATCGCACAGATTCCGGGCGTGGGGCAGACTTTCTGCGGAGGCAGCTCGAAGCCGTCGGTGCGGATCGAGGCGAATCCGTTACAACTGGCGCACTACGGCGTGGGGTTGGAGGCGGTACGGGCTGCGATCGGCACAGTGAATGTGAATCAGCCGAAGGGATATCTGCAGGACGATACGCGCCGGTGGAGTGTTAGTGCGACGGATCAGTTATTTGGCGCGGCGGCGTATGCTCCGTTGATAGTTGCAACGGACAGGGGGCCGGTGAGTTCGGCTGCAGCAAGCTCGGGGCTGCCTGCTTCAGTGGCGAGCGCGTTGACGAACAATCCGCAGGCTGTGAGTGGGGGGACGGGTTCGACCACTACGAATACCGCGACCACCGCCGCTTCGACAGGTACGAGCAGTCCGGTTGCGGCTCCGACGGCGAGTGCGTCGACAGGGATGACGGCGGGGCCAGGAACTGCGCATGGCATCGTCCGGATCGAGGACATCGCGAAGGTAGTGGATAGCGTTGAGGACGTCCATGGCACCGGAGTGTTTAACGGCAAGCCCGCGATCCTTGTGATCGTGTTCAAGACCTCGACGGCGAACGTAATCGAGACCGTGGATAACGTGAAGAAGATGCTGCCGTTGCTGGAGGCTTCGATTCCTCCGGCGATTTCGGTGCATGTTGCGTTGGACCGCACGACTACGATTCGCGCGTCTGTGAAGGATGTGACGCGGACGCTGGTGATCTCGATTTTGCTCGTGATCCTGGTGGTGTTTCTGTTCCTGCGTGAAGTGCGCTCGACTTTGATTCCGACGGTCGCGGTGCCTTTGAGCCTGCTAGGAACGTTTGCGGTGATGTATCTGCTGGGATATACGCTGGACAATCTTTCGTTGATGGCGCTGACGATCTCGACGGGGTTTGTGGTCGATGACGCGATTGTGGTGATCGAGAATATCAGCCGTCATCTTGAAGCTGGAATGTCGCCGTACCAGGCTGCGATGTTGGGGTCGAAGGAGATTGGGTTTACGGTAGTGTCGATGAGCACGTCGCTGATTGCGGTGTTCATTCCGATCCTGCTGATGGGTGGAATTGTGGGGAGGCTGTTTCGCGAGTTTGCGGTAACGCTGTCGGTGGCAATTATGGTGTCACTGGTGGTGTCGCTGACGACTACGCCGATGTTGAGCGCGAAGTTTCTGGAGCCGCACAACTGGCGGAAGCATGGATGGTTTTATCGTGCGGGAGAGCGGGCGCTGGAGTGGCTGGCTGCGGAGTATGAGCTGGGACTGCGGTGGGTGTTGAAGCACCAGAAGCTGGTGCTGACGATTACTGTGCTGACGTTTGTGCTCAACGTCTATCTCTACATTTTGGTGCCGAAGGGTTTCTTTCCCGAGCAGGACGCGGGTCGCATTGGCGGACAAGTGCAGGGCCAGCAGGATGTTTCGTTTCCCGAGTTGAAGAAGAAGGTGTTGGCGCTGGCGGCGATTGCGGAAAAAGATCCGGGAGTGGAGGATGTGACGGCCTTTGCGGGCGGACGCGGGAACGTCAACTCGGGCTTTATGTTTATGTCGCTGAAGCCGGATGCGGAGCGGAGGAAGACGGGAGACACGGCGCAGGTAATCGTAGACCGGCTGCGACCGCAGATGACCAGCGTTCCGGGCGCGGTTATGTATCTGCAGGCGTTTCAGGATCTGCGTATCGGTGGGCGGAACACGGCGACGGAGTACCAGTACACGCTGACGGCGGACAATCTGAAGGAGCTGAACGAGTGGGGGCCGAAGCTGGAGGCTGCGATGAACCAGCTGCCTCAGATCAAAGACGTCGCGACGGACGAGCAGCAGGAGGGGTTGCGCGGGCAGTTGGTGATCGACCGGGCTACGGCGAGCCGTCTGGGAGTTTCGCCGCTGACGATCGATTCGACGCTGTCGGATGCGTTTGCGCAGGCACAGGTTTCGACGACGTACATGCCGCTGAATCAGTACCACGTGGTGTTGGAGGTCCCGCCGGAGTTTCAGGAAGATCCTGATGCTCTGAAGAATATCTATGTGAAAAGTACGACGGGAGCGATGGTGCCGCTGTCGGCGGTGACGCACTTTGAGACGCAGAGAATTCCATTGGCGGTGAATCACCAGTCGCAATCGCCGGCTACAACGTTGTCGTTCAATCTGGCGCCGGGGGCTTCGCTGAGTGAGGCGACGCAGGCGATTCAGCAGGCGCGGGTGGATATCGGAATGCCTTCGGCGATCCATGGTGGTTTTGCGGGATCTGCGCAGGCTTTCAAGGACTCGCTGAAGAGTGAGCCATGGCTGATTTTGCTGGCGTTGGTGGCGGTTTATCTTGTGCTCGGGATTTTGTATGAGAGCTTTATTCATCCGTTGACGATTCTGTCGACGCTGCCTTCGGCGGGCGTGGGTGCGATTGTGGCGCTGCTGCTGTTCAAGGTGGATCTGAGCGTGATCGCGATGATCGGGATCATTCTGCTGATCGGAATTGTGAAGAAGAACGCGATTATGATGATCGACTTCGCACTGGTAGCAGAACGGCAACATGGGAAGACACCGCAGGAGGCGATCTTCGAGGCTTGTATGCTGCGGTTTCGGCCGATCATGATGACGACGATGGCGGCGATGCTGGGTGGGTTGCCACTCGCGCTGGGACGCGGAGCTGGGAGTGAGACGCGGCGGCCGCTGGGAATCACTATCGTGGGAGGATTGATTGTGTCGCAGGCGCTGACGCTGTTTACTACGCCAGTGGTTTATCTTTTCTTTGATCGTGTGAGGGGCAGGTTTGCACGGATGGGACGGAGGCGACGGGCTGGGCGGCGTGTGGCTGAGGTTGTGGCTGGGGATTAGCTCTTGTCCGACATTTCGAAGACCCTATAGGACAAGCAACGGCGTGCTGCGCGCACGGCGCGATCTGCCATCGAGGCTGACGCGCCTTCGGCGCCTTCTCGCGGCGAGAAAACAGGCAACGACCGACTGGCCGTTGCCTGTGGAATGACTTTATTCGGATTAGACCAATGCGGCTTCGGGGACTACTGTGTCCGTGGAGCGGCGGTGTTCAAGGTAGTTGGTCTGGACTGCGAAGAGTGGCGTCGGGGGAAAGTACGAGTTTTCGAAGTACTGGGCGAGCATGCGGTGAGTGTTGAAGAAGCTGCCGTTGATGGCAATGCAATGCTGCTGCATGCGCGACCAGGCCCCGGGATTCGCGTACATGGGGGCAACGGACTTTTCAAGCTTTTCATAGAGGCTGGCGGCTTCGGCGGCTTCGTCTTCGCCGTTTTCAATGGCCCAGCCGGTGCTGTTTTCGGCACAACCTTCGATCCACCAACCGTCGAGGATGGAGAGCGAAGGAACACCGTTGAGGGCGGCCTTCATGCCAGAGGTGCCGGAGGCCTCGTAGGGGCGTCGGGGGGTGTTGACCCAGACATCGACGCCCTGAGTGAGCAGAGCGCCTAGCTCCCAGTCATAGTTTTCGATGTAGTAGATCTTGAGAGCTGAGGAGTTGAGTTTGGCTGCGGAGGCAAAGACGTCGCGAATGAGACCTTTGCCGGCGCTGTCGGCAGGGTGGGCTTTGCCGGCGTAGAGAATCTGCAGGCCGCCGATCTTTTCCGCGATTTCGACGAGACGTTTGGGGTCGTGGAGGAGAAGGCTGGCGCGTTTGTAGGTGGCGACGCGGCGGGCGAAACCAAGGGTCAGGACGTTGGGGTTGAAGTGATGACCGGCGCGTTTCGCGATAGTGCTGAAGAGGCGAAGCTTGCCTTTGTTGTGAGCAGCTGCGATGCGGGCCGGATCGATGCCGTAGACCGAGCGGAAGTATTGGTTGTCAGTGCGCCAGTTGGGGATCTCGCCGTCGAGAAGCTCTTGAAAATGGGGCGAGAGCCAGGTGGCGGCGTGAACGCCGTTGGTAATGGAGTAAACCTTGTACCCGGGGAACATCTGCTGAGAGACCTTGCCGTGCTGCATGGCGACGCCGTTGACGAAGCGCGAGAAACGCAGGGCGATATAGGTCATGTTCATGAGGCTGTTGTGAAGACAGCCGAACTGTTCGATGGCGGCGCCGCGGTCGTGACCTAGAACCTGATACATCTGATCCACGCCGAACTGGTCGTGGCCGGCGGGCACTGGGGTATGAGTGGTGAAGACGCACTGCTGACGGACGAATTCGATATCGGCTTCGGTTGCGTCTTTGAGGGGGATGCCGGCGAGGTGATCTTCGAGAAGGCCGATGGCAAGAAGGGCCGCATGGCCCTCGTTCATGTGATAGACCTTGGGCTTACAGGCTAGGGCTTCGAGAAGAGCTACGCCGCCGAGACCTAGAACGGTCTCCTGACAGAGGCGGTAGTAGGTGTCGCCGCCGTAGAGGTGGTCAGTGAGGCGACGGTCCCAGGGGTCGTTGCCTTCGACGTCGGTGTCGAGGAGGAAGACGGGGATGATGTGGCCGGTGACACCTACGACGTCGAAGCGCCAGGCGCGAACGAGGACCTGACGGCTCTGCAGGGTGAGGGCGATGATTCGATTGGCACTGGGAAGGGTCGTATCGGGCGACCAGGGAACGTCGGCTTCTGTCTGCTGGCCTACGTCAGAGAGTTTCTGGCGGAAGTAGCCGCGGCGATGGACGAGCGAAATCGCGACCATGGGGGCGGCAGTGTCGGCTGCGGAGCGAAGGGTGTCGCCGGCGAGCATGCCGAGGCCACCGGAGTAAGTGGGTACGGCGGGAGATAGAGCTATCTCCATGGAGAAATAGGCGATAGTACGGGTGGAGAGATCGGGTGTCGAAGGAGCGGTGAGAGCGGAGGGAAGAGTCATGCGTTGGTGGATCCTTTTCTCATCCGATTTTGCATCTCGTACGTCGATGGCCCGAGTTGCGATGCCACAACTTCTATCGGCGGGGAGATGCGCTGCGCGAGATCCGTGACAGAAATCGTTGGAGCTTCGAATTTAGGTGATTCTACCAAAGGGATCTCCATCAAAAGATGGAACTCCGGTTAGGTTACGTTGGTTCTATTGGGGTATTGACCGGTAACCGTGCCTGCGGCGGTCTCAAGGCGTTGCCACAAGTGGTCTAACCAAAGGAGATGCTCGGGCTTCATCAGTACGGATCGGAGACAGGTCACATTTATTTCGGTGTTTTTGGGGGAGGTATCTTTCCATGTATCTTGTGGAAAAAATCGCGCCGGAAGTTTGGCCAGAGCAATATGGAGATCGATTTTGGCGGCTTCGTCGAAGATGGACTGCGCGAGGACCGAGGAAGCCTCGGGGGTGGGAGCGTTGGCCGCCCAGAAGACGATGTCTAGCTGAGGCTGGCTTGATGGGGTGAGAAATTGACTGCTTCCGGTCAGGCGTCGGTGAAGTTCGAGCGCCGCGGCATGGCCGGACTCGAGGCCTCGGGCGAATACGCCTCCGGGGGTGTAGGGGAGAAGTTGTTGGGTCGCCCAGAGAGCTACGGCGGAGGCGCCTGCACGGGAGCACTCGAGGGAGATCTCGCCGAGATGGAGGTCTTTTGAGGAGAAGTAGGTGTAGGGGGAGTCGTGTTTGTAGAAGCGGCCGACGGTGGGGTCGCGGAAGAGGATGGAGCCGCAGCCGTAGGGTTGGAGGCCGTGCTTGTGGGGGTCGATGACGATGGAGTCCGCGTCGGGGATGGCGTCGAACGCGGCGCGAGTCTCGGGGGAGAGGTTGGAGGCGAGAGTGAAGTAGCCGCCGTAGGCTGCATCGACGTGGATGCGGAACTCGTACTTTTTCTGGAGAGTCAGGACGTGATCGAGCGGATCGACCGAACCGATCGCGGTTGTGCCTAAGGTGACGACCACGGTGCCGATATTTTTAGTTGCGAGGAGTTGCTCGAGAGCGGCGAGGTCCATGCGGCCGCGAGCGTCGGAGGGAATGGTGACGAAGGGCAGGCCGAGGACGCTCGAGATGCGGCTGTGAGTGTAGTGGGCCTGATCGGAGGCGGCGATTGCTTTGCCCGGCATGAGCTGGCCAGCGACCCAGAGGGCTTCGAGGTTCGCGAAGGTGCCGCCGCTTGAGAGGTGGCCGAGATGCTGGGGCCAGTGAAACATCTTTGCGATGGCGGCTACGGCCTCGATCTCCATCGCAGAGCTGGCGCGACCGCCGTCGAGGGCGTGATTGTTCGGATTGACCGACATGGCAAGCGCGTAGGCGGCGCGAGCGATGGGGTGGGGCGGCTTCAGCATCTGTCCGGCGTAGAGAGGATGGGCGTAGGGATAGTTGTCGTGCAGGCGCTCGGCGACCTGATGGAGGATCGCAGAGGCTGATTCGCCTAGCTGGGGTGCGGGGTTTGGTGGGAGGTGGGCAGAGCCTTCGTCAAGGTACTGCTGGGCGGCAGTAAGGAGTTTCAGGAAGTCATCGGCTGGCATGGTTAGTAAATCTCGTGGGTGACAAAACCAAGCTTGATGATGAAGCCGACGATCATGGCGAGGACAAAGGCAACGGTCGTCCAGAGAGCGAGCGAGCGAAGGCGTTTGGTGAGCGCCTCAATAAGAATAATGAGCGCGAAGAGGACTGTCATGAGGATCAGGCCATCTGCGACAAAGTAGCGCGTAGTGGTGGGCGTGGTTACTGTGAGGCCCCAATGCAGATTGAACGGATGGGCGAAGCTGCCGATGGCGAAGGCGAAGAGGAGCAGAAGGAATTGGAGGATGGCACCAATTATTTTTTTCATGGATTGGCTCTGGGATTGAGTTTAGCTCGGGCGTTCAAGATACGAAGAAATTCAGGATCAACACACAACTGTTGCTGTGATCTGTCGAACATCACATTGTCTCTTGTGATCTCTCAAGGCAGCTTGGACTCGAAGAGATCGTAGCGATGTTCGAGTTCCCATTGTTGAGCAGCCTTTTCGCTGGATTGGAGAAAGCTCAGGCAGTTCGGGGTGGGATTGGCGGCTCCAAGCGGCTGTCCGGCACAGGCAGAGACGGTTTTGGTAAATGCATCAGGCTGTTGCCAGAGGCTGGGTCCGGGGAGAAAACTATGCTCGAGGCTCGTGCGGGCGGATTGCTTGAGGTCGAAGTAGGAGAGATTGAACTCCATTGCGGCGCGTGTGTACTCGTTGGTGAGATCGATGCGGGAGACGCCCTCGTCGTCGGTGGAGAGAGCGATGGGAACGCCAGCGGCACGGTACAACGGCAGCGGGTGCCATGGCGTAGTGACGCCGAGGATGACATCGTTCGAGGTGAGATTGATCTCAACCATGATGTGCCGGTCTGCTAATTCCTTCAGCAACGCTTGAGGCTCGTTCTCATACATGACGTCGACGCCGTGACCGATGCGTTCGGCGTGGCCGAGGTCAACGGCCTCGCGGATGTGGAAGCGAAGACCATCGGGAGCGACGAGGCCTGGGGCGATCTCACCGGCGTGGAGGGAGATGTGAACCTTCGGGTAGACGCTGTGAAGGTAGTCGAGCATAAGCATCTGGCGGTGATATTCGGACATGGAGAGGTAGGCGTCTTCGGGTTGCACGAAGTTGAGGCCGACGACGCGAGGGTCTACCGAAGCGACTTCGAAGGCAAGCAGAGTTTGTGCGAAGACATGTTGCGGGGGGAAGGCGCGGAGAACCTGGTAGAGAAAGCGAACTTTGACGGAACAGGCAGCTCGAGCACTGGGTTGACCGCAGTTTTCGATGCGATCTCGTGCGTCGAGGGCGTCGTCCAATTGTTTGCGATCGACGGCTACCTCGTCGCGGAGGCCTGCGTTGAGGAGTGTGTCGCGAAGATGACTGAGATCTTCGCGGCTGGTACCGGTAGCGTCGCCGGTGCGATTTTGCGCTGGATCGGCAGGTGTGGAGGGCCACTCAATGTTGGAGACGATCCTGGAGAGGTCGGTGAAGATAGGGGTCTCCATGACCTCCAGGTATTGCTCGTTCTGCGACGCGGCACGGGTGGCGACTTCGTCGAGCCACTCTCCTGTATGAGATTTGTTGAGACTGCGAAAACGGTCGAAGGTGGCGAAGAACTGATCGTGTCCGCTGACGCCCGCGCTGGGCACAAAGGCACGCATGGAGAAGGAATCGACGAGAGCATCGTAGAGCTTCTGGTCTTTGAAGGCATCCTCGGCGCGAACATTGCCTTCACCACAGACGGGCTGCGGCGGGATGCTTCGGGTGGTGGCATCTGGTTTGAAGAAACTGTGCGTGGCGGGGTTGACGCAGAGAATATCAGCCGCTCCGTCTTTGATGTAGGTCTCAGCATAGACCGCGCCTGCGAGATGCATGTGCAGGTCTGCGCCCTTTGGCATGCGAGTAAGAAAGGCGTTGAGCTGGAGTGGGCTTTCCCTTGCGGCGTTGAAAGCCTTGATGGCTCTCTGTTCGCGCGGCGTGGCGGCCGCGGCGGTTGCCTTCATAGTGGCCGGTGCGGATAATGTCGCTGCGACTTGCGCGTGAGCGGCAATAACGAGACAGAAAAGAAGTGATGCAGGCGTAAGGCTTCGGGAACAAAGGAGCATGGGCATCCTAGCGTTTAGTTTCAAGTAATGAGAAAGGATAGCGCGAGCGGGGAGAGTTGGCGGTACAGCTAGGGGTTGCTATACTTAGAATGCATTTGCGTTGCCGGCTCCCGCCAGCGATGGGCTCCCCTGAAAAGCCGGGGCGACAGATGTAGTATCAGCGCACGGTGGTTCTTGGCGATCCCCGATAGAAGGCGTTGAATGCCAAGGCCAGATAGCTCAGTGGTAGAGCGCGGCCCTGAAAAGGCCGGCGTCGGCGGTTCGATCCCGTCTCTGGCCACCATTTTATAATCAATAACTTAGATAAGCCAGATATTCGCTCGGTGTATAGCTAGTGCGAAGAAACGTCGAGCACGATCGAACCGACGCCACTGCCTCGCGCATATGTGCGATGCGCTTCCTGAATGTCAGCCAGCGCAAACACCGCCTTGATGGGCACCCGGATACGGCCCTCTGCAAGCCAGCGAAAAAGGAGCGCCAGATCTGAGGCAAAGTGTTTGGAGCCTCGGTTCAAGCCGAAGAACGTGGTCCGCTTACCCGACCAGAAAACCAGATTGCGGGCAAACAGCTTAAGGACCATGGGCACCGGTGACGTCCGGGGAACGTTCGTCAGAGCAGGCAAGTTCTGGCCATAGCCCACCAGGATGCCGCCCTTGCGCAAGATGGAATAGCTCTCATCAAAGCTCTGATATCCAAGCGGATCGAACACAGAATCCACGCCCCCTAGACGCCGCATTTCTCGAATCCATTCTTTTTGTTTGTAGTCGAACACCACGGCTGCGCTTGCACTTAGTTCCGCATGCTTGCTAGCCGAAGCGGTTCCGAACACTTCCGCGCCTCGCAATTGCGCCAGATGGAGGAGCGCCATGCCTACCGCACCGCTGAGCCCATGAACGAAGATGCGCTGGCCGCGCGTTACCTTGGCACTGTGTTCGAGCATGCCGTAGGCAGTCGTCCAGTCCAGGATGAGCGCAGTGGCTTGCCGGAGGTCCACACCCTCCGGGACAGGTAATACAAACTTCTCCGGGACGTTCATCCGCTCTGCCTGCGCTCCATATTTGGTGAGGCAACCGACGATGGTTCCCGGCGCAAATTTCGTGCAGCCCGCACCATTCTCCAGCACCTTGCCGACCATGCTGTAGCCCGGCGTCAGGGGTGGCTTCTTCTGAAGCGGATACGTGCCGCGTCGCATATTGACGTCGGAACCTGCGACCACGGAATGTAGTACTTCCACCTGCACCTCACCTGCCTGCGGACTCGCAATTTTTGCCTCGATAACCTGCAGAACACTTTCGTCTCCGAAGCGGGGAACAAGTACTTTTCTGATCGTGGTATCCACTGTCTGTCTCTCCATTGCGTATCACTTCTTTGTCATTCTGGATAACGTCCAAATCGTTAAGGAGCGGCTGGCTTTATCGACCGAATCTATAGGATGCACGGCGTCTAACTCGTATAGTCCAGATACAACACGAATAGACCGAATACTGCGATCATTGCTGCTGACAGCGACGCTAATTTTCCATTTCTTCCGGCTTTAGTCGACACGTTCATCGCCGAGCGCCAGTACGTGGCAGCGCCTGCGACGACGAGAACGAGTTCCACGCATGCGGCCGCTTGTGGATGATTCCAAAGTCCGAAGCCAAAACGTGTAAGGTTGCCCAAATTTCGGGGAAGCACAGGCATGTCAGGGCGATGAACAACCAAATCGAGCACCCAGTGAGAAGCGCTGACCAGGGAGATCACTATTGCAACTCTCCTGCCGTGATTACGCAGGAATATCGCGCCCAGCGCCGCAGACAGCGCCAGCATGCCGACAATAGAGTGCGTGTAGTCCGCGTGAATGATCAAGCCGCCGTACCCCGGGTGAATAGGCTGCACCGACTCCCGATGAGCAAGGAGGAGCGGAACGAAGACGACGTCAAGCCACACTGTCGCGAGCATTAACGCCCAAAGAGGCGTCGATTTCTCACGAGATTTGACGATTGCGGCGAAACCAAAATGGCCAGCTACCATTTGCCGACCTCCTGCTGTTTCGTAGAGGGCCAAGGGAGGCGACGATCCACCAGCCCGACTACTACAACGAACAGAACAACTCCAGCGATGAACGACATGTTCAATCTCCTATAAATCTTGTTCTCGGTAACGAACGAGTTTATGACTTACACTGTAAGCTTACGGGGCAAGAGCGTCAAGCCTTACAATGTAAGCAATGGCCTACCCCAAACTTCTTTCGTCAGGAGAGATCCTGAAAACGGCGGTGCACCTGGTGGAACATGGAGATGCCGACGGGCTCTCGTTGAGAGCCGTTGCGGCGAAACTTGGCGTCAAGGCACCGAGTTTGTATCGCTACTTCCCGGACAAGGGAGCGTTGGAAGTTGCGGTAGCCGAAGAAATACTGACCATCATGCTAGGCGAGTTCCGGACTGCGTCCGCAACCGCTGATACGGCCAAAATGTTTCGAAGAATGACGGATGCCTATCTGCGCTTTGCGCGTGAACGATTTCCGCTCTACGCGTTCGTCATGCAGAACCGCCATCCTGAGAGATATGGCGCAGGAGCTGGTAAAGCCGTCTGGAACCTTCTGCTGGAGGCCGCAAGCGGCGTCTCCGGGCAGCCGGACGATACCGCTGCTGCTGTCGCTACCTGGGCCTTCCTGCATGGGTACGCCACTCTTGAACACTCCGGCGCGTTCGGGCCATCCGGGCCCAAAGGCGGATTGGAACGAGGCGTAGAAGCGTTCCTGAGCAACTTTAGAAGTCGCGCCCGGTCCGTTCGAAAAGAACGGACCGCGCGAGCGGACGTTCCACAGCGAAGGAAGAAGCCATGAACTAACACTAAATCCCAATGTATCGGTTTATTTACTAACGTAGGCCGCTACTCGTAGCTGTCTGGATCTGCCGCGCATAGAAAAGAATCAGTCTGCCTTGCGAGGTATTTGAACCGACTTTAGAAACGCCACAGGTGTGGCTTCAGTTGGTCGGTATAAACATGGGTGTGCCCTTGTCCTTGACCAGGAACACGACGAACTTTGCGGGCTTTGTTTGACTTGGGTTGCGACCGACGACGTGGATATCATCAGGTCCCTCGTAAAAACTCTGTCCAGCAGTCAGAGTCATCTCTTTCACGCCTCTCACCTGCATCACGATGGAGCCTTCCAGCACATAAATAAAACTGTGTGCATTGTGGCGATGCACGGGGTCCGAGGCGCCCGACGGATAGTCTACGGTGATCATCAAACCTTCCTTGTCTGGAATATCTGACAGATCTTTCGACATGACTTCCGTCACCTTGGCTTGCTCGGCACTCAGACAGTTGGGAGCGAGCCATGCCAGACACAAAAGAATTTTTGCGAGTTTCATAGTGAATCTCCTCCTTGCTTATCTCTGTTATTTGTTCTGAGATGAAGCCGAGTTCTGGCTGAACTCGGCTTCTGTCTTAGTGGGCGGTGGTTGCCACACTCGCTGTAGGAACAGGCGTGACGCCCCCAACCGATTTCGCCGACTGGACGAACCAGTCTTGGAAACGCACTTCACCAAGCCTGGCATCTTTGCCAGGGACGAGCGTTCGATCGTCGACTTCGACCCCGAAGTAGCCAGCAGCAGCGTCCGCAACGACAGTACGCGGATCGCTCCGGAAGCGGAGGCCCTGACGAATGAATTCATCGAGGTGGAATTGTTCCGGACCAGCTACTTCGACGATTCCGTTCACCGGAGCGCCGATGGCAGCCCGTCCAACTGCTGCGGCCACATCTTCTGCAGCCATGGGTTGGATCAGCACAGGCGCCAGTCGGACGGTCGTGCCGTCGCTCGAAGAATCGGCGATGTTTTTGACAAACTCGAAGAACTGAGTCGCATGAACAATCGAATAAGGAATGGAGGACCCTGCGATCAGTTTCTCCTGAGCGAGCTTCGCACGGAAGTATCCGCGAATCGTCTTTGGCCCATCTGATGGCCTTTTTTGGGCGAGACGATCCGTTCCCACGACAGACAACGCAACGTGGTGCCGAACGCCCGCGGCTTGTTCGCATTGAATGAGGTTGCGCGTTGCGGTGTTGAAGAACTTCATCGCCACCTCTTCGTCGAAGGATGGAGAGTTCGATACATCGACCACTACCGAGGCTCGTTTTAGCACGTCTGCCAGCCCCTCGCCTGTCAGAGTGTTGACACCCGAATTGGGTGATGCAGATACTGCTTCGTGTCCGTGCTCACAAAGCTTGCTAACGAGCTTTGATCCGACAAGACCGGTGCCGCCGATAACTACGATTTTCATAATTGCTCCCTTCATCCGACCGGCAATTTCGATCTGCCATTCGTACTGACTAAGACCGGACAGCGCAGAGTTCTGTGACACGATGTCGGTGGATCTGCGGATTTATTCAAGGCGCACGAGCGCTTCACGGAAAACTATCAAAAAGTAATTATGAAGGGAGAGCCAGGCTTGGATTGGGGCCGGCCAGAAACTAGCGAGCGTGTACAACTGATTGTTTCGTTTGCGAAGTGAGAGTTTTACGGATCACCTCTCACGGAGTAATTCGCGCCTAGGAGGCCAGTAACTCGCTAAGTGATTTCTTAGGAAGCCATTCGTCATGGCTTTGGCGAAAAGAGGTTGCATCTGCGTCGACGAGCCCATTCAATACCTCAGCTACGATCAGACCACCCACCGGCCCGAGACGATGACCACCTGTGCAGACGTCGGCTTCGCGCAGGATGTAATACCACAGGGGCGTCTCGCCATGCCAACCAGTGGAAGCGATTCCAACCTCGTCAGCGATGAGTGGAGTGATCCCCAGGTGACGTGCCACGGCTTCGCCAGACGGAAGTCCAATACCCTGTCCTCGTTGCAGGTCACGAACGGCCAGAGAGTGGTAGGCGTCGATTTCGGTTTCACCGGTGACAGCTACCGGCAGATCAATCAAGGCTTTTACCAGTTTTCCATCAATCTTCTTGGCTCGCTGTGCCGACGTTGCATGCGGTGCGTCGAAGAATAGTTTCCAGTCCACCGCGTGTTGGCGCGGTACTGCACGGAATCCCAAAAGGTCAGGAAAGAGCGGGACTGGATCACTCAGCAAGTTCAATTGAAAGTGATGACGAATCTGAGAGTGGCCGTATCGGTAAGCCGCATCGGCAAATTCGAGCGGGATAAAAGCGTCACGACCTGGACGAAAATAATGCGGTCCGTCTTTGAGCACCTGATCGGCAAGGGCAGGTCCGACGAGCGTAGGCAGAAACTCGTGCAGAACGATCCACTGATAATGCCAGCGCAACTGCCGGGCAGCTTCGTCGAAGACGTGATCGTTGGGCACTCCAGCCAGACGAGCGTCGTTGACAAACGCATTGTGAGCTTTCAATACGGCGAGGTGTAATTGAGAGATCAGCATGTGCGAGTCATGCGTGGGTCGCCGATAATCGCCGTGCCCTCAGCGTTCCGCTGTATGTCAGGTCCGTCCTGGCCAAGCAGGAACTTCGCCGGGTCGTCGCGTTGGTAGAGGAATGGATGGCCGGTTGGGCCGTCACCATAGAGAGACTCGAGGTTGAGTTTTGGACTGCGGGCATTGTGTAATTCTGCCGTATCAGTATGAGCTCGCAGAGTGGATCGATCCGCCGTTATGTCGTGGGCCACAAACTGACCAAAGATAGGCCAGCCAGCCGCTGTATCAGCCAAGGAATCAGGAGAATCATCGGCATCTCCGCAATCACAGAGACCGCCCGCGCGTCCGAGCGCGTGCAAAAATTCTTCATCGGCTCGAAACGACGGAAGCTCAGGAAACATCCGTGCATAGGTCGTTGGGCCAAGCGGTGCATCAATCGCTATTTTTGCTCGTGCGGGCGAGAGGCAGTGACTTCGGGCCGATCCGTTCGATTGATTCATGAGTCCTTTCCCTTCTGGTGTCGCCCGTGTCACTGAGGTCCAATCGCTAAACTGCCGGAAACGGCTAGACGCTTTTCGATGCGCCAGTCCGGAATCAACCAAATGAGTGCGACGATCACAAGAACCGCGCGGGCAATCCACGATGAACGAAGTGTAGCGATGACCGCCACTATATACAACCGGCGATAGCTTTCCCTTCCAATCGCGCCGAGAGCGTCCTTCAGGATTGAACCCTCCCCCTGCGTGCGAATGATTGCCTGCTGGAGGAGATTTGTACCATTCTGATCATCGGGACGAGCAGAGTGCGCTGCATATTCTGATCGATGGTGTAAACGTCGATTGCGCCTTCGAGGATGACAAACATATCGACATTTTGCTCTTCAGGTGTGATCAACGATGTATATTCGGAAACTTGACCTCTTGTTCGTACTTGCGTAAACGGTCGATCATGTCATCGGTTACGGAGGGAGAGGCAAGCTCTGCGCGACACGGGGAGAGATGAGTCGCTAACTCAACTTCGCTGAACACTCCTAATCGTCTTGTAGTCATCTTCCCTCCCACGATGCGGCGCCGCACCTTGTCTGCTGCTATGACAATGCAGGCGTTCGAAATGACAAAGAAATTTCTCGGAGAAAATTTGAGAGGAGCCTGTCACGGATCGACAGGACGATTGGTCTTAGTGGATATAAGAGGCAAAGGCAAAAGGTATGTATGCCTGTGAGTAAAACGATGACCGTTTCTTGAACTTCAATGTGGCTGCAGTCTGCTTGCCGCTGCGGTACAAGATGCAAGCGCAGCGGAGCTGGGTTTTCGCGATTTCTCGAGCTTGTTCTCGGTGAGGAGAATCGCCGCCAACTGAGGAACTCGGCGTATGCATTTTAAGCAAGAGCATGGAGATGAAGAAAAAATGACAACAATGTGCAGCTACGAGCGCAGCGACGAGAATATTTCAATCCGGATAGATGCTTGCTACGAAGAGCTGGCTAAGCAGGAGGAGATTTATCTCGAAGAGATAGAGGAGGATGTTCGCATGATTTTGGAGTTCGAAGATCCTCCTCCTTCGCCTCCCCAACAGAGTCTCGATCAAAAACGAGCGGAGGCCGCTGAAGAACTCATCATGGGAGATTCTGATGACCCTCCCGTTAGCGAGAATGTAGCCGATGAATGGCTTAACAGTCATTAATCAAGGGGTTAGTGGTCGCGGGCGATAAGTTGAAGCAAAGCTAACGATTTTTCAAAATAAGTCCTTTCCAACCAGCTTGGTTTGCCACGAGATAGAATATGACCGTCGCGATGGCAGAAGAACCAATCTCGGAACCTAATTCGTCCGCCCGGCATGACTGTGAAACCGGCAAACATGACGATGGCCTCTCAGCCTTTGCTGATGTGCGTCCGCGTTTGTTCGGTATTGCGTATCGCATGCTCGGAAGCGTGGCGGAAGCCGAAGATATCGTGCAGGACGCCTGGCTACGATGGCAGCTTACCGACCGGCGGGTGGTCGAGAACCCGGCCGCATTTCTGGCGACGACAACTACAAGACTTTGCATCAACCTCATTCAGTCCGCCCCGTCACGGCGCGAAACTTACACGGGGACGTGGCTTCCCGAGCCGGTGGACACGAGCAGCGATCCATCGCTAGGAGCGGAGCGAGGCGAGGCCTTAAAGCTTGCGGTTGTCGTTCTTCTCGAGAAACTCTCTCCCACAGAACGTGCCGCATATGTTCTGCGCGAAGCATTTGACTACTCCTACCGCCAGATCGCGGACATTCTACAAATGGAGGAAGCAAATACTCGACAACTCGTCTCCCGCGCCCGTAAACATATCGCAGACGGGCGGCGCACCCCCGCTAGTTCGGGGGAGCAACGGCGCTTTCTGGAGGCTTTTATCGTTGCTGCCCAAAAGGGAGATTTGGACGCGCTGGAAGGCCTCTTCACGGAGGATGTTGTCTCTTACTCAGATGGCGGTGGAGTTGTGCGAGCGGCGCGTGTCCCGGTTGTCGGTCGCGAGCGAGTGGCGAAGTTCATCGCCGCCTTCTCCTCCCACTTCTGGAATGGTGTGACGCTCTCGTGGACCGAGGTCAACGGGCAGGAAGCCGTTCTCATCTCGCGATATGGCGAACCCGTTGGGCTCGTGGCGACGGATGCTTCCGAACGAGGTATCCATCAGATCATGTGGCTTATGAGACCAAGCAAGCTCTCTGCAATTTCGATGACCAAACTAAAGATTGTGTGACATCAGTGCTCTGGCTAAGAAACAGGAAGACGCCTCACTGGATGGGCAGTCCGACCCGCGGAGCGGTCTAGGATAAATTTTGCAAAGAGATTTGCAAGAACGTTTGGGCATTCTGGTACTCTTCGCCCTTCCCTCACCATTTAGAGTTTGCAAGTTACAGATTTTTATTAGCGGCGCGAGAGACCGATCCCGTCTCTGGCCACCATTTTACGATCAATCGTTTAGGTGGCAAGCTCCTGAAAGTGCGTCGAGATCTGCTTCCTTCCGGACCCAAGACCCAGACTGTTCGACATCGCGAAGACTATAAAAGGGCCAGCTTTCGGTGAGTTCGATCTCTGCCATCGATCCCCATAAGTTTGTGGCTGGCTAAACGGAGGGAAGGACGGGTTCAAAGACTTCAAACTAGGGTTCTCCGATGGCGGCTCCGTCATAGAGAACGAATGGCCCCCAATAATACGGTTTCGCATAAATAGTGTGCGACCGTAAAAGCTCGAGTTTAGCTGCCCGCAGCGCAACTCCGGGATCTTCTCCTTCGGCTATACCGGAGTAGAAGTTGTTCATGAGGCGGGGAGTCGACGTATCGTCCACGTCCCACAGTGCGGCGAGTACTTGATGTGCTCCAGCTCTAAGAAATGCCCAAGAAAGTCCGACCAATCCCTCAGATGAGTAGATTCTGTTGCCCGCACTATCACAAGCAGAGATAGTCACTAGTTTGGCATTTAGCTTCATCTTTGCGATGTCACGCGCATACAGGTTAAATGAACTGCCGTCTTGTGAAAGGACGACGGCGGAATCGAGTGGGCTTACGCGGCTTGCTGTTCCATGGGCCACAAAATGGATAAAAGAAAAAGTCTCAGGCTTCGCCTTGAGATAAGCTGTCGGCGTCGCATCCGCGCCTGAAATAACAGTTTCTTGCTCTGGGCTAAAGTGAGCCTGTATGAGCCGGATTTCATCGCCGGCATGTGCTAGCGGCTGATAATATTGGGGCGCTTTAGGATCCCCGATCAAAAGGAGGGTTTTATTTGGCGTTATCTGTCGCCGCGATATTGAACCTCCACCTGGAGATAGCAAGACTGTAGAATTGGCATTTGAGATGAAGACGTCCTCGATCCAGTAGTGTGGCTTCGGTGAAGCGACAGTTAAGGTTTCGAAGTTCAATCCGCATAAAACTCCATCAGGAATGATGGTTACCCGAGCCTGCGGTGTAATCCAGCGCTCCGCCGGGCCAATGAGCGTTTTGTAAAGTTCTTGGCCGTCGGTATAGTCCGCGTTTTGGGATTTAAATGATCCAGTAAGTCGTGTGTGCTGTCTTTCGACCATTGCACTAATCTCATCTTCACCCGGAAGTACGAATACCTGTGAACCATCAGGCCGACAAACCCAAAGATAACTCTGTCCCGGCCCAAGCCAATAAGCGAGGATTACCCGTTGCTGACGCGATGCGGCACGCTGCGTGTCGGCAACGCTCAACGCCTGTCTATTAGAACCGCCTTGCAGTTCCAGGCCCTCCGTGAGTGTTCTGGCACGATGTAATTCCGCTACGGCGAAAGCGTCATTCGATCGACCCCGCTCCATTAGAAATCTGATGTATGCGTTATAGGCGTCCTTAGCGTTCGTAGGATAGGAAAGCTCAAATTCTTCTCGACCAAGAGACTTTCGTTCCTTGTCGAGAACTGCAATCGCCGATCTGTAATGCTTATCGGCCAATTCCGGCTGCTGGAGTTTGTCTTCTGTCTGGCCCAGGCCGTCCAAACCATCTGCCTCCAGGCTGATATCGTCGCCTGCGTTACTAACCACTTCCCGAAACAGCTGATTGGCTACGACGTATTGAGCGGTTGCAAACGCTTCGTTGGCGCTGTTCAGCTTCGTGTAGAGTTTGCTGTTCTGACTACCGATCGCATCTGCTAGAGCAGCTGCTTCCTGGTTGTAGCTCTCTGCAAGAGAGAACTGTCTTTTAGCGAGTGCAATTTTCGTTAGTCCATGGAGTCCATAGATCACCTCTTGCTGATCATTCAGCGATCTCGCCAACTCGAGAGATCGTGAATAGGATTTTTCCGCTTCTGGAAGATCTCGGCGAAGAAACTGTACCTCTGCAGCGTTCATAAGCCAGGTCTGCTCATCGGTGATCATGCTATGCCGCTCTGATATGGTCTCCGCCTGAGAAAAACTTTCGAAAGCTCGATCCAGATCACCCATCTTTAGATAGGCCCACCCCAGATTGCCTAGAGCTCTTGTTGCGGTAATTTCCGCGTTATGGGATTGAGCTAAGAATATGGACTCATTGAACCAATCAGCAGCCTCTGCATAACGGTGCTGTTGCATGTTCAACATGCCAAGGTTGCCTAATGCACTTGTTTCGAGAACCGGTTTGTTCTGCTGGTGGGCAATCTCAGCCGCTTGCCGGAACATTTGGTCTGATCTCGCAGGCTCATGATGAAGAGCCGCTAATCGACCCTCGCCAAGTAATAATCTGCAGGTGACCTCACGCACCTCCGGAGAGTTTAGCGTCTTGGCGGTGGCAAATTCCCGGTCCGCATCATCGAACATTTGGAGATTACTGTAGGCCGATCCGAGCAACACAGATCGAAACGCAGCAAGGTCGGACTGCGAAGAAACAGCATTTGGCATCGGAGTAAGCAGATTCACCGCGTCGCGGGAGTATCCCTGCCAGATTAGAATCTCAGATTTGAGAAAGCGAAGCCGCCAAGCTTCATCAGACTGTTTGTCGTGCAAATCCTGTAATGTGGCGTCCGCTTCATGTAATGCGGATTCCAAATCACCCTGCGAGAACTTCAGCTCCGCGTCCTCAAAGGTCGGCTTTGGCGTCGACTTGACTCCAGGGCGACAGGCCACGAACAGAAAGCAAATAAAGGAGAGGAGCGTTATCCGCCGTTGCTTTAATGAAGTCGTCACCTATGCTGACCTCATCTTCGACATTTCGTTCGTTCGAGAGTCCGTGGATGAGGTCATTACCCTGATTGAAAGTCCATGTGGTTACATCATTCTACGGGAACCACTTTCCGTTGGTTTCCAAACCAGCTACCGCTAAACTCCCAACAACGGGGCTCCCTAGTTCGAGGCGGATCATCGTAAGTCGCTTTGTATCTTCCGAGGAGGTAAGTTCACCCAGGTAGAGACGCCCCACATCGGGAATTTTTATGGCGTGGGAATAAGGGACAGGTGGTGCATTGACGGTTCCGGATGGACTCGGTTCTCGCACCGTCCGCACCAAATTGCAATATAAATTAGCCCCAGACTGCTGCCAACCAGGGATGGGCGGCGCCAGTAGACGCTCCTGCAACGCGCCTGGCATGGCTGCAACCGGATGACCCCATTCGTATCGCAGTGCACTCGGAGGTTGGGATGTTGCGCAAGCGGCATTCTTTGGACACTTGCCGAGGAAGTGATCGACTAGAGAGGAATGCGTTGAATGGTGCGCAAAGAGACTATCGAAGAGATCGACTTCAACCGGTTTGCCCGCAATCTTCAAATTCTGGAAGGTACTACCCAGGGGAATGATTTTGGCTGGCTTGCCGTCTTCGTGAGTTGACGATAGCCTGCCAACCACTGAATCCGCGGTAATCACATCCAGAATGTTGAGATCCTCTATAACCGTATTTACAACGGTACTGTGAAGGGTGTCACTGTTCTGGATTCCCGAAATATAGGTGTGCGCCGAACGGTAAGAGATTAGATCTTTGAGACGATAGCTCTCTGCTTTTGCAGAGGCGAGACCACCCACGATCGAGAGAGCCGTGGCCGCATGACTATTAATCTCCTGTTCAACAGGCTGGGTGATCCTGCCACCGAGCGCAAATCCATTCGCGTGATATAAGAAAATTCTTTTTCCCATCTGTATCTCCGCTCCTGTGGACATCTAGCCTCGGATGACCACCCCTAACATCGTCTTGTCGATTGAACTAGACATCTCTGCTTTGAAGTCTCCGAGTATAGTGGCTCTACGTGAGATTCGTTTCAAGTGTCGATATAAAACTTGCAAAAGAAATGGCCTCGAGCAGATTTCCAGGCTGGGTTTTCAACGAAGGGATCGGAGCTTTCGTATCGTGAATGCGAGCCTGCTGAAACGCTTCGGGCTATCCGGAATAACTTCAAGATCGAAAAGGACGACCTCCCTTCGGGGTACGCATTCTGACCGCTTCTTCAGACGTTCCATGAGTAAGCAGCTTTTTTGAGATTCAAGCGATCGACTCGACGCTTTTACGGTATTCGCCTCTTACTCGCCGCAGTCTGTGGGATTATTTACATTCCGAGCTCCCCCGTTAGATCGTTGGGTATCGAATAACTAACTGAAAATAAATCGTTTGCGAATCCTCACCCATTCCCGCTACTGTTGTACTTTAGTTGAATCACTGATTGGCAAATGAAACGTTTAGTGGTCAAGCTTCACCATCCAATGAGGGCGTGATTTGTGGATCATAGGGAAGCAATTGAGAGTCAAGCTGTAGAAAGATACCTGCTGAAGGAATTCTCCGCCTCGGAACGAGACGAATTCGAAGAGCACTACTTCGGATGCGGTGAATGCGCCAGTGATTTGCGAAGTACCTCCGCGTTTCTTCAACTTGCTGGAAGGGTGACCATCTCGGATGGAATCAGAGCACCTAAACCCAAGGTTTTACCTATCCTTAATCGATGGAAACCTTTAGGTTACGCAATTGCAGCTTCGATTGCATGCTTCTCGTTCATCTTGTACCAGAACATATTAGTGATCCCGAAGCTCCGTAGTTCCGCCTCACCTCAAGCCTTGCAATATTTTTCACTGACCGACAAGACCGCACGAGGTGGCGTTCAAACGGCGTTCAAGACCGAACCTGGAAAGCCCTTTCTCCTGCTTGTTGACATTCCACCGCGTGAGGCTACAAGCGAATATCGATGCGACATCTCGAATTTAGCAGGTAAGAAAATGCTGTCGTTCTCTTTGTCGAAAGAGAACCTAAAAAACACGGTCCCGTTGCTGATACCGGCGGCGTCCCTTGAACACGGTGTCTATTCGCTAAGCATTTCGGGCAGGTCAACAAACGAATCTCCTTACACTGAGATTCAAACCCTTAATTTCGAGATCAGATAACTGTGGTTTTTTGGGATCGTCTGAATTAGCAATCAAATAAATTCGAATGCAGCATGAATCTGTGAAAGGCGCATAGCTGTTGTGCTGACAATGGCGATTGCTTCCTGGTCATGGACTGCGTGTTGCTCACGAGCGCAATTTTCCTGTTCATAAAGGGCACATATCCCGGGTTCGACTTGGTGGGCATGGATGCAAGGCAATGGGTGTGAATATTGATTGTCCGCATGTTCTAATCAATCGATAGGAAGGAGCTATCAGATGGAACTGCGGCATCTCCGATATTTCACTGCAGTTGTCGAGTGGAAGGGCTACCGCGAAGCTGCGCGGCACCTTTATATTGCGCAGCCCTCCATCAGCCAGGCTGTCGCAGATCTCGAAGAGGAACTAGGGCTCAAACTGTTCTCGCGCGAAGGACGCGCCGCGAAGCTTACACCCGAGGGACGGGTTTTCTACGAGGAAGCATTGAAGACGCTTGCTCAGGCGGAGCGCTCCATAACCACTGCGCAACGGGCCGCCAAAGGGGAGATCGGCACGCTTGGTATCGGCTTCATGGGATTTACGGCCTGTCTGTTTCTCCCCGACCTAATATGCAAATACAAGGCTCGTCATCCTGGCGTCGCGATGCGCCTAGTCGAAGATGTGCCAGGAGGCCAAGACATTGCGTTTGATCGCGGCGAGATCGACATCGCGTTTACGCGTCCGCTGTCGGCCGACCGTCGGGCCCATTATGATACGCGCCTGCTCTTCAGTGAACCATTAGTCGCAGCTCTACCCAAGGCCCGCAAGGTCCGAGCTAAACGGATTCGGATCGCAGATCTTGCGGGGGAGCGGTTCATCGTTTTCCAGCGGTCAAGCTCGCCTGCGGTTTTTGACACAATCGTTCGTGTCTGCAACGACAATGGGTTTTCACCCCGCTTGCAAAACGAGCTGAACAATATGAACTCCGTGCTTGCCACTGTCGAGGCCGGAGAAGGAGTCGCTATCATTCCTGCTTCAGCCCGCAACCTGCGCGCGGACAATGTCTCGTTCTTCCGGTTGCAGCCTGACGAGGTTCGTCTCGACTTTGTAGCCGCATGGCAAAAAAGTAATCCTTCAGTCGCTCTCAAGTTGTTTCTACAACTCCTGGAAGAAGAACTCCCCTCCATTCGGAAGAAGACTCTTTTCCGATAAACATGGAATAGATAGTTATTACCTATCATTTGATCGAAAATTGCGACGAATCATGATCGACGTAGAGCGAATCTCTTATTGTGTGCGATGAGTAAGACCGTCGCAACCAAGGAGAATCGCATGGCAAGCAAGGGAACGATCATCGTAACTGGAGCATCTCAAGGTATTGGCGCGGGTGTCGTGCAGGCGTTTCTTGACCGCGGCTACAACCTGGTGGCAAACTCGCGAAACATCAGCAAGTCGGGCACCTTTGTTGAGTCTGAGAGACTTGCGCTCGTCGATGGAAACATTGGAGAGAGCGCGGTCGCAGCAAAGATCGTGGAGACTGCAATCACAAGATTTGGTTCCATCGACGCTCTGGTGAACAACGCTGGCATCTTCTTTGCCAAACCCTTCACGGAATTCACGGCGGAAGACTTCGAGGCGCTTTCGACTGTGAACCTCAAAGGTTTCCTGCACGTGACGCAGGGCTCTGTGAAGCAGATGCTTACGCAGAAGAAAGGTGGCAGCGTCGTCACCATCACCGCTTCGCAGGTTGTCAATCCGATCGCCGGTTTACCCGCGTCCGTGCCGATGATCACCAAGGGCGGCCTTGAAGCAGCTACGCGAAGCCTGGCGATCGAGTATGCGAAGGAGCACATCCGCTTCAACGCCGTGGCGCCCGGCATTGTTGACACTCCGATGCACGTAAACAACCCAAAGGACTTCCTAAAGACGCTCTCGCCGATGGGTACAATCTCCAGCGTCAACGACATCGTAGATGCCATTGTTTACCTGACCGAAGCCCGCAACGTCACCGGGGAGGTGCTGCACGTGGACGGTGGATCGCATCAGGGTCGTTGGTAACCCCAAGGATCCGCAGCCGCGAGCGCAGAGAGTCGGCTTACGGCTCTTTGCGTTGAGCTGAAGCCCGCGCCTGTGAGCCTGACTTGGAAACGATGGTCACGTTCGAGCGCTGGGATTGGATGGCGGACAATAGTCACCTCTCCAGGCTAGAGCCGGACGGAACGAGATGAACGAAACGTTTCCTTCCTTGAGACAAGGAAATAGAGACTTAGGGTAGTTAGCGCGATGCCGGCACCTGACAGGGACTTTGAAACTCCAAACATAGGTATGAGTTTTCCGAGCCCGAGAGCTCCAAGCGGAATGCCGGCGCGGAACGCGAGGTTGTAGACACTCATGACACGGCCGCGCATTGCATCCGTCGAGATGAGCTGCGCCAGAGAGAGCATAAAGGATGCAGATGCCATAACTGCCGCCCCTGCGAAAAACATCAGAGTGCAGGATGCTGGAAGCCATCTCGATACGGCGAATCCGGCTGTAATCAGCCCCAATAGGGCGAGGATCAGTAGGGTTAGCCGTCCCTGCCCCTTCAATCTTTCTGAAGTCGCAACTGCCAGAGCGCCACAGATTGAACCGCCGCCTGAACAGACGAGCAGCAGCGTGTAGGTTTCCGGCCCTTTGTGGAACACATCGCGAACAAAGACCGGAATAAAGCCGTTGAGAGAAAAACCAAACAGCGTCGTACAGAATGCCAGGACAACCAGTGCGCTCATGCCGTCCCGCTGCCGTATGAAACGAATTCCCTCTTTCATGCTCGACAAGACAGAGTCAGTTGTCTTTGCAGGGACGAACTTCACTTGAATTAAAAAGAGCGAGGCTATCACTGCCAAATAGGAGAAACCGTTCAGAGTGAAGCACCACGTTGCACCAAGCGTCGTGTAGGTCAAACCGCCAAGCGTCGGACCAATGATTCGGGCAAGATTGAACTGGATTGAGTTCATCGCGATCGCGTTGGACAGATCCTCAGGCCCAACCAACGTCGGCAAGAGCGAGGAATACGCAGGGCCACCAAAGGACTGCCCAAGGCCGACGACGAATGACAGAGCGAGAATGTGCCATACCTTTACCACATGGAATGCGAACAAAAGTGCCAAGAGAAACGCGCATGTCATCTGGATGTATTGCGAGGCAAGGAGCAGCTTCCGGCGATCCATGCGATCTGCAAAGACGCCGCCGAAGAGCGAGAACATCATGATTGGGAGCTGTCCCAAGAAAAGGTCCAAGCCGAGATAGAACGGGTCTTTCGTAAGGTCATAGACTAACCAGCTCTGTGCGAACTGCTGCACAAACGTCCCAATGGTGGACGCGCATGCTCCGAACCACATCAAGCGGAAGTCGCGGTAACGAAAAGCCCGGAAGGTGCGTGCGAATCCTGCAGTCGCGTTTGCCATTACTTCGTTTTGCTATCTCCCTGATCCACGACACAAGGTATTCACGTTTATTGTCAAGAGTTGATAAAGAATCGATGTGTACGCCGTGTGTTTGGACTCAATAAGAAGATGCTCTTACTCGCGCCGCACACACACAGTGAAACCTATTATCAGTCTTATCAGACAAGTGACGAGGAGAGCGTTTATCTTTACTGATTCGTATCAAAGATCGGCGTCCTTGACGATCGGAAGCATCAAGAGCGCCGCTGTGACAAGACCTTGCGAGTACGGGCATTTCAAGTGAATCGTCATTTACAAACGGCCCGAAGCGTTTTCAGCAAAAAACAAATTCCACAAGTTGGTTCTATCCGATACACTCGTCGTCACGAAAACAGGCTAGATACCACCAATCTCAAATCTCAAATGAGGTAGACCATTTTGAGAGGATCAAGATGCTGTCTAGTCTTTGCGACTGCGAGTTGCCTCCTGATTGGGGCCATCTCATCCACTCCACAGGGAATCGCTCCTGCAAGCAGTAAGCCCGCTAAAACCTCAACGATCATTCCACCGTGGCCGAGAGTTTTTGACCGGGGCGACGTACATCTGGTTGTCTACCAACTACAACTCAAAGCCTGGCAAAAATACCGCACGATGGTCGCTGATACCGCCATTTCGGTGACGGACAAAGGACAAAAGCCCATACTTGGTGTCATCTCGTGGCGAGCCGATACGATCACCAACGTAAGCGCGCAAACGGTTTATGTCTACGATATTCAAGTGCTCGATGCATGGTTTCCTTCGCTCAATGCGGCGCAGGAAGCGGAGATGCAGAAACGTGCACATCAGCTTTATCCGACCACGACGCTCACCATTGGACTTCCGCGAATGATTGCCAGTCTGGAGAAAGTGAATGACCCGGTGCGGTCGATATCGGAGAGCCCGGAGGTACCGTCAATTCTGGTAACGATGTCGCCCGCGATAGTGCTTGTGGTTGATGGGAAACCTGTATTGGCTCCGGTTGAAGGGACAAGTCTGGAATATGTCGTCAACACTAACTCGGATCTTTTCTTTGACAAATCCGACTATTACCTACTCAGCGAAAAGACCTGGCTCAAAGCCAAAGACCTGCGTGGCCCGTGGGCTCTGACTGCCAAACTGCCCCCGAGTATGGCGAAACTTCCAGTTCACCAGAACTGGGATGATGTCCTGTCTACTACCCATACCCGTATAGTTACGGAGTAGCTGCCGTGTACAACCCATATACCGGAGCATATGGGGTGGGACACGCCGTGTATGGACCGTACGGCTCCTCAGGCACGGCGGCCTGGTATAACCCGAGTACCGGAGCCTACGGGCGAGCAGTCACTACTCAAAACGCTTACGGTGGCCATACGTATGCCCAGGGCTATAACCCTTGGACTGGAACCTATGCCGCAACTTCGCAGGGCCATAACCAATACAGTCAGTGGGGAAGTTCTGTAGTTACAAACGGGGACAACTGGGCTCAGGCTCAGCATGTAACGAATAGCAACGGAACTGCTGGGTCTTTCCAAACCTCCAAAGAGAGTGCTGGCGCCGGTTTTTCGGGCGCTAACGGAAACGGTGGTTTTGTTGCGAAGGATGCGAATAACAACAATATCTATGCTGGAGCTGACGGGAATGTTTATAAAAAGGATTCCAGCGGCAACTGGAGTAAGTATGACAACGGTGGCTGGACGTCGGTAGACCCATCCATCGGTGCAAACCAGACGCGGCAGCAGAAAACAGAGTTCAAAATAATCCTAATCAACTGTCTCAATCACGATCTGCAAATCCTTCGGCTCCAGCCGCGCAAAGAGGAACAACCCCTTCAGCAACGGGGTGAGCGGGTTGGATTCAACGAATCCTCGCGTTGCGGGAAGAGGAACTCAGAGCCAGCCAACTTCCCTCTCTACCCAAGCTACTCCGCGTAGTTCAGCTCCGACGGACACCATGGGGCAGTTACAAAGTGATTCGCGCTCTCGTGCGCGGGGGATCAGCTCGAACAATTTCAAAGTCGCGGAGGCGGTGCCACACGCGGTGGACGTAGAGGACGTTAATGAGTGATTGACAACGGGGCTGGCGTGCCTCTGGAGGCAAACGCGCTCGAGGCTGCTGAGTCCCAGCTTTAACGACGGTTCGCCGAGTTCATAAACCCATCTCGGCGACGAAAAACCACCTGTCACTACATTCTGACGCTGGAAATGATGATACTGGTACTTCAGTGCGGTTCTTCAAACAAGTGCGTCACCCGTTCTGTGCTTGCTTTTGCCCAGACCGTGTTCGACGCAAACCCGATCACTAGCACCGCTGCGCCGCAAGTCGTCATCAGCCACCAGATAGGGTGTGTCGCCGAAGTGAAATCTGTGCCGTTTGCATGGCTTACGGCTACGACCGTTCCAGACACCGCGACGCCAATCGCCGCGCCTACCTGCCTGCTCGTCGAAGCAACCGCAGCAGCTACGCCCGCCTGAGATAGCGGCATTCCCGCCACCGCGCTGTTTGTGATCGCCGCATTCACCATACCGAGCCCCACGCCGAACAGCGCGTATACAGCGAGCAGCCAACCTACTGAAGTCTGTTGGGTCAACCTAGTCAGCATGAGTGCGCTTAGTAGAAATCCAACACCTGAGGCCACAAGAGAAGGTCTCGTGCCGTAGTTCCCCACAAGCCGTCCCGACAATGGCGAAGCCACCAACATGGTTATCGCCAAAGGCAACGTAAACAATCCTGTGTGAAAAGGTGAAAATCCGCGCACCTGCTGGAGATAGAGTGCATTCAGAAAGAGAAATCCCGCAAAACAAGAAAAGGCACACAGGGCCAAGACCGTTGCGCTTGAGAATGGCACGCTGCGGAAAAACCGCAGGTCCAGGAGGGGATCACTCCTGCGCGGTTCGTATACCACGAACGCAAGCAATGCCACCCCCGCAGTGATAAAGAGCCCCAGGATCAATCTTGATCCCCAACCTTCGTGCGGCCCCTCGATAACACCTGATGTCAGTGTTGCCAGCCCAATCAATATCAGCATCTGTCCCACCGGGTCAAAGGCACGCGCTCGTGCAGCCTTCGACTCCGGTACAAAGTGCGCCGCCAGCAGCGCTGCCGTAATTCCGATCGGCAGGTTGATCCAGAAAATAGACCGCCATCCAATTGTCTCGGTCAGGGCTCCCCCGATTAGCGGTCCGATGCCCAGCGATAGGCCTGCCACAGCCCCCCATGTACCCACTGCCCGGGCTCGAGCCTTCGGATTCGGAAACGCATTTGCGATAATCGACAACGCCACCGGATTCAGCATTGACGCCCCAAATCCCTGGAGCGCACGAAATCCGATCAGTTGTTCGATTGTTCCAGCCCGACTGCATAGAAGTGATCCGAGAACGAACACGGCCAATCCGATCTGAAACACTCTCCTGCGTCCGAACCGGTCCGACACCGATCCTGCCAGCATCAGGAAGCTTGCCACCACCAGAGTATAAGAGCGTCGAGAATCCACTGCAGCCCAGCCAGCTGAGCGTGGAGGTCTTTCTGGATTGCCGGCAGCGCAACATTAACAATCGTCACGTCCATGCCCACGATCAGCAGGCTCATGCAACAGATTGCAAGGATCACGTTGGGATGGGTGGTACGTACAGTGGGGGAAGTATAAAAAGGTCGATCCTCAGTTTTTGACAAAGTGTCTCCACTTAAAAGATGCACCCGATGAGACAAAGATGGAAAAAGCCACTGCCATCCCCGAAATTCCGAGGGCAACATCCGACATCCGCGTTTTCTCTGGGCTACTCCGCCAGGTTAGATACAACGACTCGATCGAATTCACACTACATTGTTTTTCGGCCTCATCTGGCGTTCAAGAAGCACGACTATGCCTCGTTATTGCACCTCCCGGAGGATATGTGAATCGCTCTATTGCATTTACTGTCGCGCTAACGGTTATGCGATGAGTGACAACAACTTTGAAACCACGTTCGGCGACTCGACGTTGGGTGCAGTCAATCTGATATCTGGCCAAACCAATGGCGTGATCGACCTGATCAATGGAAACAGTGACGAAGTCGACGGCGGTGACGGCTCCATTACCTTGATCGGCGAACCGGACCCGGAGAACGATGTCTGCTCGGACCCCACCGAAGACCTGGCGTATTTGGGCGGAAAGAACATCGGCAATCTACTCAGCGCAGAGCATGTTACCTGGGGATGGTTTTCAGCCGCTTTGACCTGACGATTACAAATCCTAACGGCACTAGTGGCTGCAACCGCAGCAGATCATCCAAGGTCACGAAGGTGAAGGATGACAATGACTACAACCCGCACCGCGAGCCGTTTCAGTATTATCCTTCGACAGCCAATCCCACGCACATACGCCCTTCTTCCGTCGAAGCTATCGGCAAGGATGGCGACGAGACGCACCATCAATACGATATGCATGACTTTATCGATGCGGTGAACGCCGGCAACATGCCAGCGATAAGCTTCCTGAAGCCGCCGACGATCCAGAGCGGGCACTCCGCAGAATCCGATCCGCTGGACGAGCAGGAGTTCCTGGTCAACACGATCAACTTCATCGAACAGTCAAAATTTTGGGATTCGACGGCGATCATTGTGACCTACGACGACTCCGACGGCTGGTATGACCATCAGTTTGGCCCCATCGTAAACTCCTCCAATGGAATCGCAGATTTCCTCAACGACAAGGGAGTTTGCGGAGATCAAAAAGTGATTCTGCCGGGCATCGATGCCAGTAACCACCATGCGCTGGCCCGCTGCGGCCATGGGCCTCGCTTGCCGCTCCTTGTTCTTTCACCTTGGTCAAAAGAGAATTTTGTCGATCACACATTGACCGACCAGACCTCGGTCATCCGCTTAGTTGAGGATCACTGGCTCGCAGGCAAGCGCATTGGGCAGGGGTCGTTCGATGAACTAGCCGGATCGATCGAGAGCATGTTCGACTTCCAGCATGCCAGGAAGACTGATCTGTTGCTGCTCAAACCAAAAACTGGCGAAGTGAAAGGCGACGACAAAGACTAAGGGGCGCAAATCAACCGTGCCCATATGTCCCTGGTCACGCTTACTCGTTGCGGCATAATGAGGGGGGAGAGCAAGATTGCTCTCCCCTCGGAGTTTCTCTTCAGAAGATGCCCCCTACACGCCGGGAATTTCTATCAAAGCTGAGTTCTGGTCTGCTCTTAGGGCCTTCGAGCAAACTCGCCACGGCCTTCTTTCCGTCGCTCATTGAGCAGCACCACACAAGGATGCATGAGCCGGCAGCGACAGCGCCCCCCTCATACAGCCCTACACACTCACGCCTTTTGTCGATCCATTACCGATCCCTGCAATTGCCACGCCCAGCGTCGCGAGAGACACTGCCGGCCGTTCGTCTTCCGCCGACTTTTACCGGATCGAGATGCGGTCCATCCCCGTCAAGCAACACCGTGACGTGCCTTCAGCAACGGTCTGGGCTATGGGAATTCTGTTCCTGGACTAACCATCGAAGCCCGTCACGGCAAAGCTGTCCAGGCGGAATGGGTGAACGCCTTACCGGAGCAGCACTTTTTTCCAATTGACCACGCATTGTGCGGAGCCGAACGAACCAATCCACAGGTAATAGCCGTCGTGCATCTGCACGGAGGCAGAGTGCCACCCGAGAGCGACGGCTATCCGGAGAACTGGTACCCGCCCGGAAAGTCTGCAACGTATTCCTATCCTAATGTTCAGGATGCGGCGATGCTCTGGTACCACGATCACGCCATGGGAATCGAGCGCCTGAATGTGTATGCCGGTCTTTTCGGCGCCTACATTCTCCGCGACGAGGAAGATGCGCTGAATCTTCCTCGTGGAAAATACGAAGTTCCCCTCATGCTGGCCGATCGAATGATTCGCAAGGACGGGCAACTTTACTATTCCGCCTCGCGGAATCCCGAAGGTCCATGGGTTTCAGAAGTTTTCGGTGATTGCTTTCTGGCGAATGGAAAGCTCCTGCCCTACTGCGAGGTCGAGCCGCGGCGCTACCGCTTCCGCATTCTGAACGCCTCGAACGCGCGATTCTTCCGGTTGACCCTGGAGAACGGACAAAGCTTTCATCAGATCGAAACCGACTAGGGGCTATTGGCTGCGCCAATCGGAGCCAAGCGGCTCCAACTCGCACCTGGAGAGCGAGCCGACGTGATCGTCGACTTCTCCGAGAGCGGCGCATCAATCATCGTCTTGCGAAACGACATCTTGCCGGTGCTTCAGTTTCGGTCTCCGGAAAAGCCGTGAAGGATACAAGCTCACTTCCCACGAAGCTTCGGGCCATCGTCCCTGCTAACGAAAAAGAGGCCGAGATCACGCGCACCCTTACGAGTACGACAATCTAGTTGGCAAACCTTCCCAAAGTTGCTCAACGGAAGCCGTTGGCACGACCCCATTACCGAGAAGGCTCGTCGCGGAAGTCCGGAAATCTGGCAATTGATCAATCTGACCCCCGATACCCATCCCATTCATCTGCATCAGGTGCGATTTCAAATGCTGGATCGTCGCCCGATTTCGGTGCCAACTTACCTGTCCGACGGAACGCTAGCCTACATAGGCCCCGCGGTCGCTCCCATGAAGCAGGAGGCGGGATGGAAGCACACGGCGCGTGTGGAGTCGCGAGGGGTTACGCTTATCGCAGTGCGCTTTGATGGACATGCAGGCCGATTTGTCTGGCATTGCCACACCCTTGAGCATGCCGCTAACGAGATGATGCGGCCCTATGAAATAGTCTCTTGACTAACGTATATTGCGGCCAACATCTAGAGCACACAGAGGATTCAAAATACTCCTCTCTTAATTATTGGATAGGAATGAAGCTCACAGAAGCGACATTGTCAGACCTGTGGGCCCGACACCGGGGTGTCGAGCCTTTGGACGCTTATGCCTCCTGGCTTCCGTTTGCCACAAGCTTTGCAATCACCGACGTCAGGCTGGTATTGCCTGTGATGTGTTCAGTGCCCGCTACACCGAAATGAATCCAGCCCGAGTTGAATCCATCGACCATCTCGGCGCGAGGCTCGGTCCGGCCCTCCGGCATGCCTTGCCCGACGAAGAACTCTGTCCACTTTTCACGTGGGAGGGCAACCGCTTCGATGGTACGTTCGAGAGCGCTGCTCATTGCTCGTGCAATATCGTTGGGAGAATACTGCTCGGGACCTGCAACTTCAATATGCCGAATGCCCTTCCACTCCTGGCGCAAGACGTCCGCCCCGACCTTGCCAATGTCAGCCGTAGCCACCAGCGAGAATTTGCGATCCAAGGGATAAAGATTAGAGAATATCTTTCCTTCTGACTGTGCCGTAGTGACGTCCCAGGCGTGATTTTCCATGAACCAGCCAGCTCTCAGGAACGCGTGGGCTATAGGCAGATCCCCGAGCGTCTGCTCCAGAAGATGCGAACTGGTGATAAGCCCCAACCCGCTGGTCTGTTCGGCTCCAATCGAAGAAAGGTAGACCGCTTTTTTGGGGAGAGCCTTTGCGAGAGACGCATGATAGGCCGCGAGAGTCTTGCGCGTTTCCGGAAAGCCGTGCGCCGGCGCAAAATTTGGCGGGACCATGAGAAACACGCCATCCGTTCCTGCGAATGCGGATGCCAGCGCGTCGGGATCGTCGACGTCAGCAATCGCAATTTCTGCTCCCCGATCCCTCCAAGGTGCAGCCTTTTCAGGATTCCGAACGATCGCGCGAATCTGCTCGCCCTGCGCCAATAGGTTATCTGCGATGGCGCCTCCAACTCTTCCACTAATACCCATGATTGCGTACATTTGTGTTTCTCCTTTCAATCGTTAGTTTGTTGGTTCGTCGACCTCTGATTACTGTTTAGACCGCTGTTTGAGAGTTTGCAGCCGGATGGCGGATCAGCGCTTTGAATCAATGCTGCGTTCTCCGTTCTGCTACGACCTGTACATCTGACTCGGTCAGTAAGGACGAAGCGCCAGAACTATTCGCATTTTGCTAATGACTAATTATCATGAATCCATGAAATTTGATGATCGCGTTCTGAACGGACTCGGTGTTCTAGCTGCTGTAGTGAGGAGCGGAAACTTCGCCATAGCCGGCAAATCACTGAACATGTCGCAGTCGGGAGTGAGCCGTGCGATCGCCCGTCTAGAGGCGCGCCTCGGTGTACGTCTGCTCGAACGCACTACCCGCACCGTCACATTGAGCGAAGAGGGGCGAAGGCTCTATGAACAAATCGTTCCGCTGCTCGCTGGATTGGAAGAAGCAGCGGCCTCGGTAACAACCTCTAAAGACGCCGTTCGGGGAACGTTGCGGGTCAATATGGATCCGTTCATCTCGCAGCTCCTTCTTGGGCCACAACTGAGTCGATTTTTAAAACGGTTTCCAGCACTCAAGCTCGAACTGATTACACGTGAGCGGCTGGGCGATTTGGTGGCAGAAGGCTTCGACCTTGCCATCCGTTTCGGCGAGCCCCGTCCATCGGTACTTGTAGCGCGAAAACTGCTCGACACACGAGTTATTACGGTAGCATCGCCGGTTTATCTGAAAAGAGCGGGTCGCCCAAAGCATCCCTCCGAGCTTGAGGAAGGCAATCATCGTCTAATTGATTTTCGCGACCCTGAAACCGGGCGCCCCTACGAATGGGCCTTCCGGCAAGGCCGAAAAGAAATAGAAATCAACGCGAACGCACAGTTGTTGCTCAGCGATGTTGCGACGATTCACGCGGTCTGCCTCGCCGGATACGGTATTGCACAGCTCCTGGAGCTTGGAATCGAAACGCTGATCGAGAGCGGACGCTTAGAGGTCGTCTTTCCTGATTGGCTTGATGAGCGATTTCCTCTCTATGCGCTGCACCCTTCTCGCAATTATCTTCCACAAAAGACGCGCGCGTTTCTTGACTTCGTCATCGCGACGGTAAAATCATCTACCTCAACCGCCTGACCACTCATCGATTATTGCCTAGTTTCTTGGGGTCAGGCTTTCGCGATCAACACACCCGTTTGTCATGGCTTATGCTTCTCCTATCGGATTACGCCCGGATAAGAACACCCCTGTCCCCAAAAATGTGGCGGTTGAGCTTTGAGGTGCCAGTCATTGCTGGACGATGGCCCAGCCGGGGTCCGGGTCGAACAGGGTCATCTCGGTTGCAGTTTCCGCGGCGTTTTTTCCAAGATCTTTCTGTAGCAGCACGCCATCCTGGTTGATGATGAAACTCATCACTCCTGAATTACCGTGCTGCGCGGGATAGGCGACGAAGGCGAACCCGTTAGTCATCTTTCCATTGACCAGGTACTCTTCGCGCCGTCAGGTGCCTTGTCGGTTTGCACCTTCAGCATCTGAAAGTAGTAGCCGTGGAACGGCGTATGTCCGTTTGGATTTGCCTTATATCCTTCGTCAGTCGCAAACGCCGCCATCGGCCCCAGTGGGCTCGCGGACTTGCCCTCCTCCGGTTTCCAGTACAAACCGTTTTGTTTCCCTGGATCGCTGATGAACTTTGCCGCGTATTGTTTCGCCGGTTGTCCGTCGTGCGGCTTCGAGTAATACTCCGCCTCTGCATCCGCGATCGCTTCACAGACGTCGATGACAGCAAGTTCATTGCGCCCAACTCGGCGTGACAGCACCTCATCCTTACCTCCAGCCGTATCGAAGAACCACTGCCCATCAGCATTCTTTCTGAGTGAGATAGCAAATGGATAGTTGTCAGCTCCGACGGTCAGGACCTCGCTGCCATCTTGCATCGTGCGCCAGCGGTGCATCCTGTCATACTTCGCCACAAATGCGTTAGCACTATTCTTATCGTCCACCGGGTCGCCGGAGTAAAGAACGTCCTCAGAACCGGGGCCGAAGATCGCCAGACTTCGCCGCTGCGATCGCCATATTACCTGCATCGTCAGGCGAGGCAAACGTTTTGATCGAAGGTTTCTCGGGTTGTTTGTTGTTGTTACACGCTGCGAGCGGAATGAGCGCCAGAAGGAGTAGCCGAGTCGCCAACACAACTCTGAAGTGTTTAACCGACATTCAATCCTCCAGAACTTCGTCTATCACTTTCAACTCCATTGGCTAAGGCTGACCTGACTCGCAGCCGTGTTGTAGTTACCTGCGACCCCTGAAGCCACCGCCCCCGTGGCTTGCAGCGCCACGAGCGCTGGCCCGCCAACCACCTCCGCCGCCGCCAAAACCAGACGATAGCCTAGCGTCGTAACTGGGGCGCCATAGACAACCGTAGGGTTATATTGCGGAACATACACGACCTGCGGATTAGTAGGCTGAATCACAATCACCTGCGGCGATTGTTGCACAACAGTGATCTGAGAGCCCGATCTCAGATTACCGGCCGCTTCTGCTTTAGCCCTCAGGGTCTGGACTGCTGTCATAACATCGGCCGCCTGGCTGTGATAAGCCTCTCCCAATGAAAAGGTCCAAGTGAGGTTCTTCGCCATGTTGTCCATAACCGAAGGAAACTGAGTCAGCGCTTTCACACTGGGATCCCACGGTTGCTTATCAACCGCTTGCATTAAAGAGCTGCCAGTAAGTCTGTTGTTCTGCTGAAGCCAGGAGTTGGCCGCAGCGACCTCGTCGGGAAAGGTGGCTGCTCCAAGAACCTGCGCGACCAGAACATCAGGATAAAGGGCGATGGGTGCTACGAGTTGTTGCAGTTGCTCTGCGGACAAGGGCGCACCTTGTACATCAGATTCGCCGGGTGCTGGTACAGCTGGTGCCGCTGCTGTCGGTTGCTGAGCTGCTGCTTCCCACCGCGCAGCAGCGATGACCATCAGGAGAGACAGCGCGATTGAGAAGAGTTTTTTCAAGAAGTTCCTGATCATTTCTTCTCTACACGCATGAAAAGCCTTCGAAACAGGTCCCGATTACGGCCTATTCTCGCTTGCATGTATCTTTTCAAGAAGAGTTCATGACTGTTCCCCGGAGTGCGGCATATGAACAAGCGATGTTGCAACTTAGGCGGCCGAGATGATAGTCCTGCCCTTGGTTATGGGAGACAAATTTAATAATCACTTCGCCCGGATAGCTACTAAACGCACCGCAGACTTTACCGCAATCTACGTTCCAAAAGCCAGATCAATCTTCCCCTTCTCGGCCACCATCTGCGGAGTGACGTATTGGTCAGCATGCTACCAACCGCGGAAATTGGTTATTTTGAGAAAGTTCGATTCTGGACTTGAGGAGTACTCTGCTCTCGGTGGGAGGCAATTTGCATTTTGTCGTGTCTCTCAGTTGCCAGTCGCAAGTGTTCAGTGCATCCCCCCCAGCGCCAGTTTGTCTGCGATTAGGACCTAAGCTCCTCGCGACAGGTATTCTCGCAGCCATTCTGCCGCGCCTCGTAGGGTTCTATTGGGCTGGCACGCGTTCAAAACGCATCAGCAAATCTTGCTCGGCGTGTTAGGAAATTGCCACCGAATTACGACGCGCGATATCTGAGGGGGGTATTGGGCTTTTGTGCAAACTGCTGAATCTCAGCAAGAATTGCTCGAGGTTTGTTAGCAGTCTCCACAATAAGAGCTCGCAAGATCCATCATCGCCCTGTGAGTCCCCAGTGCCTCGGCCCCTGTGGAACTACCTTCTCCATCAGGCCGTAACTGCGAATAAGTGCCGTCAGTGTCGAGGACCCAGGCTTGCCGCTTATCGCTCAGACAAATGTCAAGGAACTCCCAAAGTCTCCGCTTTGGCTCTTTGCTAGGATCGGCGTCGCCACCTCAATTCGCTTAGAGAGATTGCGAACCATCCAATCTGCAGATCCGATGAGAAAGTCACCTTCAAGGTGATCTTCCTTACCATTGGCAAAATAAGCGATTCGCGAGTGCTCGAGGAAGCGGCCAATGATGGAACGGATACGGATGTTCCGTTTGACCGGGAATGCCGGGGCGCAAGCAGCAGAAGCCTCGGATGATAAGGTCAATCGATACGCCGGCGCGAGAGGCTTCACAGAGCGCTTCGATCAATGCCGGATCTTCAAGCTGGTTCATCTTCGCGACAATTCTGGCCGGACGTCCGGCCAGTTTATGCTCGATCTCACGTTTGATTAGCTCAAGATAACGCGGACGCATAATCGTAGGCGCTACCAAAATTGTAGTGCAGTCCGGCGCGTTTGCGCGGCCGGTCAGATAGTGAAAGAGGTTCACAACGTCGCGAGTGATCAGAGGGTTGCTTGTCAGCAGACCAAGGTCTGTGTACAGGCGCGCTATCTTCACATGGTAGTTGCCGGTCCCGATATGCACATAGCAGCGCAGACCGTCGGCCTCCTTCCGAACAACCAGGGCCGTCTTCGCGTGTGTTTTGAGACCCTTAATGCCGAACGTGACATGGGCTCCTACTCTCTCAAGTTCGGCAGCCCAATGCAGATTTCGCTCTTCGTCGAAGCGAGCTTTTATCTCCATGACGCAGGCGATTTGCTTTCCTTGTTCAGCGGCCCGAACCAACGATTTAACAAAGGGCGTATCGTCACCGATACGATATGCGGTCATCTTGATCGAGATGGTCTGGGGATCGTCAGCGGCAGTGTGTATGAACGCTTCGACGCTGGCGTCAAAGCTCTCGTATGGATGATGCACAAGCACGTCACCGGCTTGAATGGCCGCGAAGATTCCCGCGTCCTGGAAGGCCGGGGGTACGAGAGGCGTCCAAAAGGTTTCACGCAGCTCTGGGAACGGCAAGCCCATGAGCTCAAACAGGCTCCCGTAGTCCAGTCCTCCTGCATATCATAGAGTTCTGAAGGCGCCAGTCCAAAACGCTCGCGCAGCAGCTCCTTGATCGCTGGGTCGGCGCCCCGCCCGAACTCAAGACGGATGACCGGTTCATAACGCCGTTGGCGTATCTGATCCTGAACCAGCCCTCGAATCTCAGCTTCGTAATTGTGCTCCAGTTCCACCTCCGCATCGCGAGTCAACCGCATAAGGGTGACAGATCTGATCGTCATCCCACTGTAAAGCTTATGGAGATTGCCCCGAATGATTTCATGCAGAGGAACAAATACCTTTTGATTTAGTGCGTCATTGCTCTCCAACGGCACCCACTGTTTCAAATTTTCGGGAACTTTGACGCGAGCATACATCGATTCGTTATGTGCTGTGTCGCGCAGATGAAAAATCAGTGACGTCTAAAGATTAGAGAGAAATGGAAACGGATTCACAGGATCCACGACCAGCGGAGTAAGGGCTGGCGACAGCTGCGAGTCAAAGTAGCGCGCGGCTTCGTCCTGCTGTGCCTGCGTAAGTTCGTCCCAATTCATTAGATGAACGCCATGTGCAGCCAAACCGGAATGATCACCTGCCGGTAACACTCTGCCTGGCGCTGAAGCATGGGGGTCAGCCTGTCCCGAAGCTCCCGTGTCAGTGAACGTCTCGCCTCAGTCTCTTCCTCGCGCAGTACGACGGCGCGCTTCATGAAAAACTCATCCAAGTTCGAGGTGAAGATAGCTAAAAACTTAGCGCGCTCCAGCAATGGCGTTCGCTCATCGAGCGCCTCGGCCAGCACTCGTTCGTTGAAATCGAGCCAGCTGACATCGCGGTCGATCCAAACATTCGAGAGCGTGGGGGAAAGCGACTCGTTCAAAACACCATCATCGCCTATAGATGCGAGGGTTGCAGTAGTGCTCATGCTTTTTTCCTCGATTGGCTAACTCGCGAAGGTGCACCCATAATATGCGCAGGACTATGAACAGAGCATTACATCGACGACAACGAGAAGCGCGCAGACATCCTATCAAGGATAGAGAGGCGATTCATCTCAAGATTAAGCGGCTTCCGTTAATCAATGCCTTGATCGAGATCGACCTTGTTTGTGTTTTATGTAGCCAGCTTGTCCAGGCTTGCCCGGAGTTTTTTGACTCCGTCTTGAATCTCCGTTGTATTGGTGCCGCCATAGCCAAGGATCAGTCCGCCTCTCGATTGTTTTCTTAATTGGCACACGGAGAGAGGCATCGCGGAAATGCCATCCCGAGCGGCTTGCCTCGCGACTTGACGATCATCTATACCCGGAGGCAATAACGCGACCAGATGCATACCTGCCTCCGCGCCGATCACTTGAAGCATGCCGCCAGGTTGCGAGTGGATTGCATCGACTAATACACTACGTCTCTCCATGTAGAGAGTGCGCATCCTTCGCAGATGGCGAGCAAAGTGTCCCTCACGGATAAAGTCGGTTAAGACTGCTCGATACAGCGTTGACGAAAATATATCTGCGGCATCTCGAACCGTCGAAAACGCTTGAACCAAGCTCCGGGGCACAACCACATAACCGAGTCGCAAGGCTGGAAACAGGACCTTGCTGAAGGTTCCCAAATAAATGACCGAGGAACTTGTGTCCAGTCCCTGAGGGCTCCGATGGGTCTGCTCTCAAACCGAAACTCGCTGTCGTAATCGTCCTCCATGATCCAGGAACCAGACTTTGCGGCCCACTGGAGGATCTCGACCCGCCGTGAGGCGCTCATTGTGGCTCCTGTTGGGTACTGATGGGATGGCGTGAGATAGGCGCCGTTAGCGGCTGGACAGCGACGAAGGCCCTCCTTGACGAGAATTCCTTCGTGATCTACCGGAATTGCGTACGCCGGCGCTCGAGAAGGCCTGGTGGGCCCCGGAATAGCCCGGGTCTTCCATCCAGATGGGTTCGCCCGGATTGAAGAGAACTTTAGCGCAAAGCTGCAACCCCAGCTGCGAACCAGTCACAACCATGACTTCCGACGGATCGCAACGGACTGCGCGAGCCGCACCCATATATTCTGCAATCGCCTCTCGTAACGGCATATATCCCATCGGGTCGCCGTAGGCCATCAATTGCCTAGAAGGCACGAGTAAGTGCCGAGAAATTAACTTCGACCAGATACGATTTGGAAAATGCTCGAGGGCAGGCAAGCTGGATCGAAAGGGGCCGAGGCTGTCGAGCCAAACCTGTGGCGGAGTCGAAAGTGCTTCCGTCCCGATGCGTGAAATTCTGTTTGCGGACTTAGGCCTCACGTCGGACTTGCGAGCCGCCGCTGTGGGTCTTGTTGCGTGATCCGGAACAGACTTAGAGATTGTGGTTCCGGAACCGACGAGTGTTTGCAGATAACCCTCGGCATGGAGTTGCTCATAGGCATTCAACACCGGCACTCGGGAGATCTTCAACTCAGCAGCAAGCGCGCGAGTCGAGGGTACACGTTGCCCGGGCCGCAGCTGGCCGCTGACAATCGCATCCCGGAACCACTCGAAGAACTGACGGTACATCGGAATCTGTTTCGTGAGGTCCAGCGCAACTGGTGGGAAAAAACTGCTCGGAACCAATTTCATCTTCACTACCCTGCGGAAGTGGTTATATCGAAATCGTTCTGAATGGGTATTGCGTGAGACCACTATACGCCGTTAGGTTGTTTCCGATGGAACAACAGACTGAATCTCGGAGGTAGAGTGTGAAGTCACATCGACGCGGTATCAAGATCTTTATATTTAGCGTGGCCGTCTTGCTTGGGGTTCCTCTCCACGCTTCGAGTCGGGCGGCTTCCGGCAGTGAAAAGCCAGTGGCGCAAAACTCTGTGACGGACGGTCAACACGATTTTGACTTCGAGATTGGCACATGGAAGATTCATCTAAAGAAGCTGGTTCATCCGCTCACAGGTTCGACGACTTGGGTCGAGTTTGACGGCACCTCGGTGACACGTAAAGCCTGGGACGGTCGCGCCGACGTGGAGGAATTCGAAACGGATGGTGCCGCAGGTCACATTGAAGGGATGACTGTGCGCCTCTATAACCCGCAATCTCATCAATGGAGCTTGTATTGGGCCAATGCCAAGGACGGAACTTTCCTTACGCCGTTGATTGGAGGATTCAAGGACGGCCGCGGCGAGTTTTACGACCAGGAACTCTACGAAGGTAAGTCCATCTACAACCGATTCATCTGGTCAGAGATCACTCCGAATTCAGCGCACTTTGAACAGTCATTTTCCACCGATGGCGGAAAAACATGGGAGACGAATTGGATCACTGATCAGACCAGGGCGAAACCATAAAGCTTCTCAGCACATGGATAACAGACTTGGAATCGGGATGGATAAAATGCAGCGATTTCAGCGTGTTTTGAGATGCATCGTTTTATGTGCCGGAATCTCCCTCTCAGCTCCTTCACTTGGGCTGGCACAAACGAACTCCGGCAAATCAGTAATCGACATGCCAACGTCTGCAGGGCAGCGCGGGGGCGAACACGATTTCGACTTTGAGTTCGGTACCTGGAAAACTGAACTAACACGACTCTTACATCCCTTAACGGGTTCGTACACCTGGGTTAGGTACGAGGGTACCAGTGTCGTACGTAAGGTCTCGAATGGAGGCGCCAATATTGTCGAACTCGAAGCCGACGGCTCGGCAGGCCACTTTGAAGGGCTTAGCGTGCGTCTTTATAACCCCCAATCTCACCAGTGGAGTCTCAATTTTGCGAGCAGTCGTGCCGGAACTTTCAGTCAGCCCACAATTGGAGAGTTCAAGAACGGGCGCGGTGAATTCTTCGATCAGGAAACACTGAATGGCCGGGCTATTCTTGTTCGATTTGTCATATCGGACATAACTCCAAATTCATGTCGGTTTGAGCAGGCATTCTCTGACGATGGTGGCAAAACCTGGGAAGTGAACTGGATTGCGAAAGACACGCGGATAAAAGGTGAAGCCGACTGATGGCGTGTTTTTATTGAGGGCGTGCTACTAGCATGCAATTGTATTAGTGCGTGATCGAAGTCTTTAGCATCGATTCGTTAGGCCAGTGGGTTGGTTCGACAACGGCGGAATGGACGCTCGTCCATTTCCGCCGATTATTTTTTCCCGGAACCTAACCAGGGGGGAAACCCGTTGTCTAATCGGCGAATGGATAGAGCAGAGACAGAGGCGATCCGAGAGGTGCTCGGGGGAAATCGAGACGCCTATCGTGTGTTGATGGATCGCCACTTCTCGTCGGTGGCTCGTGTAGCGTTTCGCATCACCGGCAATGAAGAAGATGCGGAAGAAGTAGCGCAGGAAGCGTTTCTGCGCGCTTACAACAAGCTGCCCAGTTTTCGGCAGGACTCTGCTTTTTCGACTTGGATCGTACGAATCACTATGAATACGGCTATCAATCTCGTGGAACGACGCAACCGCGATCTCTCCTATCGGGCGCCGCGAATTGCGGATGAGCCCTCCGCGGCAGAGGGTACGGTGCGTGTAGCAGACGGGCAGGCAGGGCCGGAGGGCGAGCTGCTTGGCAGGGAAGCTGCCTCCCTTCGTGAAACAGCGATGGCCGCGCTCACTCCGATGGAGCGGGCTGCATTCACGATGAGGCACATGGAAGAGGTTCCGATGTCAGAGATTGCGGAGGCACTGAATATCACGGTGAACTCAGCGAAGCAGGCCGTTTTTCGAGCAGTTTCGAAGCTGCGGCGATCCCTCGCGCCTGTTGCAGGAGGTTTGCGATGAAGCATTTTTCAGAAGAGGATTTGATTGCATATCAGTTACATGACAGCTCGAATGAGACTGCAACTCGCCGGCATCTGGAGGAGTGTGTGGAATGCGCCACTGTGTCGGAGTCGATCGCGGAGACGCTGCGTGCGTTTTCCGCCGAACCAGTCCCGAAGCTTGATCTGGAGAGAAACTGGCAGCGGTTGCGTGGAAATCTGAGTGTATTGGGCGACGACCAACCGAAGCGGGTTGGTCTTCGGTGGAAGCTCATATGGCCCGCGATTGGCTTGGCGATGGTAGCGCTCCTCGTGGTGATCTTTATAGCCTTGCATGGGAGCTACACGATGAAGACGCGGCGGAATGTGGCGATCAACGGACACGGACCTCTGACTACGGAGCCCCGCGATCCGGCGATTGCAGATCATCTCGACTCCGCGGAGCGGTTGCTCACTGAGGTGAACAACACTCAGGGGCCGCTGGACGACATTACGCGCGAACAGGCACATCACTTGCTGCTGAAAAACGCGGTGTATGTTCACGCGGCGAGGGAGAGTGGAGATATGGCGCAAGCAGCGGTGTTGGAAAATCTCGGACGTGTGCTGACCACACTGGACAACGAACCGGAAACTCCGCACAGCACGTGGAGGCTGCGTCTGGAGATGAATACAAGCGGATTGTTGTTGGACATCAGAATCCTGCGGCAAAACGACGATGGAAATCAAGGAGCGGCACAATGACGTCTTTTACTCGAATTACACTCTCCTCGGCTCTACTGCTTTTTTCGGTGGGCAGGCCTTCTATTCATGCGCTCACGCCAGAACTCGCTCCTGTACAGTTACAGGACGATGTCGCCTACTCGGCAGGCTCGAAAGCAATGGATGAGCATCGCTGGCAGGATGCTGTCGTCTCTTTCGACAAAGTGATTAACGCGAAAGGAAAGCGCGTCGACGCGGCAGTTTACTGGAAGGCCTATTCGTTGAATAAGCTGGGCAAACCTCAGTTGGCTGCGGCTACGTGCGACCAGCTACACGCGCAGAACCCGAACAGCCAGTGGAATCGAGACTGCTCCGCGTTGACCGTGAATGTACATATCGATACCCAGGCCTTAGCTGAGAGCATGAAAAATGTGAATGTTCAGGTGCGAGCAATGACCGATTCCTCAGTGGAAGATGTGGAGATGTGGGATAACACCAACCCGCCACATGGTTCAGATGAGGATCTGAAGATGTTGGCCTTGAACTCGCTGCTGAATCAGGATCCGGCGCGGGCGATTCCTCTCTTGAGAGGTGTCCTCAATGGGAACGGGTCGCCCGCCATGAAGAAGCATGCGCTGTTTGTGTTGGCACAAAGCAAATCGCCCGACGCTGACGCCATTCTGCATGATGCGGCGATGGGGAAGATGGGACCCGAACTCCAGCGCGAAGCAATTCTGTCGATCGCGGTCTTCGAAGGCAAGCGCTCGAACGATACACTCGTGGAGGTCTATAAAACCACAGGCGACCCAAAGATCAAGAAATCGGTAATCTCCGGATTATTTATTACTCAGGATGCACCGAGAATGGTGGAGTTGGCCCGCAGTGAGAAGGACCTCGAGTTGAAGCGAAGCATCGTGTCCCAGCTCGCTCTGATGAATGATAAGGCCGCAACTGACTATATGATGGAGCTGCTAAGCAAACCGTAGCTTCGTTCCTCACAAATCAACGTCGTAAACCAAATCAGGTTCAGGAGCATATCGATGCGAACCCTCGCGCGCGGGTCTTGCCGCTGACATCCACGCGTCCGCAGTCGCCACACTTTCGGTGCAGCAGCCAGAGATGCTTCACTCCCAAGGAGATGCGGATTGTGTAGTCGGAAATTCTTTCTCTCGCGCATAGCCTTAAAAAATGCAGCGCTCCCTTGGTATTGACATCGATCTACCAAAAACCCCAACCATCGCCGGATGTGGGATAATTTCATGCATCCAGGAGAGCCATGTCGGGAGGTGGAACTTGGCTATTGATGAGAAAGACATAAAAGAACCGACGTCTTCGCTAGGTAAGTTGAGTCGAAGATCATTTCTTTCGCATATAGGAGCGGCGGGAGTTGCCACGGCCGCGACTGGGGTCGCTCCGCTGGCTATCTCTGCGGCGATCACTGAGGCCCAAGAAAGAACAAGCTCTGAAGGCCACGCTATTCCAGGAACGGTGCCTGTGACTTTGAAGGTGAACGGCCACGCATATTCGGTTCAGATCGATCCCCGCGCCACGCTGCTGGACACCTTACGCGAAACGTTGTATCTGACCGGGACGAAAAAAGGTTGTGACCACGGGCAGTGCGGAGCTTGCACGGTGCATATCAATGGCCGGCGCGTGAACAGTTGCCTGACATTTGCAGCAATGCAACAAACCGCTGAAATTACCACAATCGAAGGTCTCGGTCAGCCAGGCCACTTGCATCCGATGCAGGAAGCGTTCGTGGAGCACGATGGCTATCAGTGCGGCTATTGCACCTCCGGACAGATTATGTCTGCCGTAGCCATGGCCGAGGAGCCTTGGGGAGCCGGAGATGGCGATGTAAAGGAGGCTATGAGCGGCAATATCTGCCGCTGCGGGGCATATCCGAATATCGTCGCGGCAGTTCAGGTGGTTCGGCGGATAGGGTAGGACAGGAGACCGACGATGGAACTCTTCGAACTGGTGACGGCACGCACGATCCCAGATGCAGTGAAGGCTCAGGCGAAGTCATCCGCAGCGCAAAATGGCGCGGATGTGCGGTTCATTGCGGGTGGAACCAATCTGATCGACTACATGAAACTGAACGTCGAACGTCCTAAGAAACTGGTGGACATCAATGGTCTGCCACTCGACCGGATCGAGAAGACCGCAGACGGCGGGCTGAAGATTGGAGCTCTCGCGAAGAATGCGGTCGTGGCCCAGGACGCAACGGTGAAGGAACAGTATGCGGTTCTTTCGCAAGCCCTGCTGTCGGGTGCGTCACCCCAGCTGCGTAATATGGCGACCACAGGAGGCAACCTGCTCCAGAAGACGCGCTGCGTGTACTACAGGGATACAGCAACAGGATGCAATAAGCGCGAACCTGGTTCGGGATGTTCTGCTATCGGTGGCTATAACCGAATGCTGGCGATCCTTGGTACGAGCGAGCACTGCATTGCGACAAACCCTTCCGACCAGAACGTCGCTTTGATGGCACTCGACGCCATGGTGCATATTGAGGGGGTAAAGGGCCAGCGGAGCGTACCTATCGAGGAGTTCTACCTAGTGCCCGGATCCACTCCGCAGCTTGAGACCGTTTTGGAGTCGGGTGATTTGATCGCGTACCTCACACTACCGAAGATGCCCGCTGGCGCAAAGAGCGTCTACCTGAAGCTTCGTGACCGTGCCTCCTATGAGTTTGCCTTGGCTTCTGCGGCGATCGTGATGAAGCAGAACGGCGGCAGAATCGATTTCGTTCGCGTCGCGATGGGTGGAGTGGGGACGAAGCCCTGGCGCTCTGTAGAAGCTGAAAAAATGTTACTTGGAAAACCGGCGACTGCCTCTAACTTCGTCGCCGCCGCCGAGGCTGCCCTTCACGGCGCTAAACCTCAAAGCCAGAACGGATTCAAAGTAGAGCTGGCAAAGCGCTGCTTGGTGCACGCGCTGGGCCAGGCAAGTCAAGGCGCCTAAGGAGAGACGATGGATCGGATAACTGAGTCGAAGGTGATCGGTGTTGCGACGCCTCGAATAGATGGTCCACTCAAAGTAAGCGGCTCGGCGATGTACGCCTCAGACCATCACTTCCCTGGCTTGCTTTACGCTTGGCCGGTCTGCGCGACGATTTCGAACGGCACAATCACGCGCCTGGACACAGGTGCAGCGGAGAAGATGCCCGGCGTCGTCGCTGTATACCATCGGGAAAACATCGGAAAGCTTTACCGTGTACCTCCTTCAACCGGGTTCACCATGATCATTGATGAAAAGCGCCCCCCGTTTGAGGACGACTCAATTCGTTATTACGGCCAGTACGTTGCCGTCGTCGTCGCGCAGACAGTCGAACAGGCACGAGCTGCGGCCGAGAGTGTCACGGTGACCTACAACAAAGAGAGGCCGAACACGGGTGCCAAGCTCCTGGGAACCTCACTTACCACAGACAAACCTGAAGAGAAAAGCAAACGCGGAGACACCGCCGTCGCGTTGAGTGCGGCGAAGGTGAAGGTCGATGAGGTGTATACAATTCCGGTGGAGACTCACAACCCGATCGAGTTGCATGCTTCAGTCGCAGTCTACGACGGGCAGAGGTACACGCTGTACGAGACTTCGCAAGCGGTTGTGAATCATCGCGATGTGATGGCGCAGATGCTTGGTGTCCCTCCAGAACAGGTGCGGGTGATTACTCGGTACTTAGGGTCGGGATTTGGGGGCAAGTTGTGGCCGTGGCCACATGGGTTGTTAGCAGCCGCGTGTGCCCGCAACCTTAGGCGCCCAGTCAAGTTAGTGGTAAGCCGGCAGATGATGTTCCAAAGCGTCGGCCACAGGCCTGCAATCGACCAGCGAATTCAACTCGCAGCCGATGCCGACGGTAAACTAACCGCTGTACAACAGGATTACATCAACCATACTTCGATGCTCGATGACTACGACGAAGGTTGTGGCGAAGTCACTCCTTTCATGTACAGCACTTCCAACCTGCTTGTGACCGGAGGCCTCACACGCCGTAACGTCGGCAACCCTACCGCAATGCGTGGTCCCGGCGCAGTGCCGGGATTGTTCGCGTTGGAATCGGCAATGGATGAGTTGGCGATTGCGCTGAAGATGGATCCCGTCCAATTACGATTGAAGAACGAGCCTGCGCTGGATGAGAGCTTGAACATCCCCTTCTCTTCACGGCACATGAAGGAGTGCCTTACCGTCGGGACAGAGAAGTTCGGCTGGTCACCGCGGACTCCACAGGTCGGATCGATGAAGCGCGATGGTCTTACATTGGGCTGGGGTGTCGCAGCATGCTCGTGGCTGGCAGCGCGAATTGAGACGGAGGCGACGGTTGAACTTCTACAGGATGGCTCTGCGCGCGTTGCCTGCGGTACCCAGGACATTGGCGGAGGAACCTATACCGTTATGGCTCAGGTAGTGAGTCACGAGACGGGAATTCCGGTCAACAGAATCGATGTCGTACTCGGCGACTCCTCGCTTCCACCGGGACCGATTTCGGGGGGCTCCTGGGTCACTGCCTCGATGACGCCGGCGGTCCTCGCCGCGGCGCAGAATGCTGGCAAAGCCCTAGTGCTCGCAGCCATCAAATCGAATGGGTCACCATTCCTGGGCAAGAAGCAGGAGGATATCGAACTTGTCGACGGAACTGTCCGCCTGAAGGGGCAAGGAACAGCTGGGGTGCCTATGACAGAGATACTGAGGATAGCCAACGTCAACTCCGTTTCAGGCACAGGCAAGTCTGACGGTACCTTAGGAGCTTCAAAGCCGAAGTTTTCATTTCATTCGTACGGCGCGCAGTTTGCCGAAGTGACTTGGCAGCCCGAGATAGCACGACTTCGTGTCAGCCGCGTCGTTACTGTCATTGATGCTGGTCGCATCCTGAATCCACGGCCAGCGCGCAACCAAATAGAAGGCGCGGTTGTGATGGGCGTCGGCATGGCTATGTTTGAAGAGACGATGTATGACCCGCGCTCGGGCGCGCCTATCAACAACAACCTTGCTGATTACGTTGTAGCCGTAAACGCAGACACGCCGGAGATCGATGTCACCTTTCTCGACTATCCGGACTACGAGCTTAACGCGCTCGGAGCTCGAGGGGTCGGCGAGATAGGTCTTGCTGGAATTGCCGCGGCGATCACGAACGCGGTATACCACGCGACTGGCATTCGCGTACGTGATCTGCCGGTTCGTATCGAGGACTTACTGATTCCAGCAAGCCAAAGCACAGTTGTTAGCTAATCCAGGTAGCAGTGTTCGATTCATTGCGGCAGCTCTTCGCCGGACTGCTCGCACACCATGTACTGGGCGTACCAATCTGGCCAGTTCTCATCGTGCTGCCCGCCGGTGCGCTTTTCGGGCTCGCCGTGGGCCGCTGCAGCACGCCGGAGCGCATTTGCCAGATCGTTGGCCGATGCGAAGCTCGTCGCCGCAGGGTCGATGCGACCGGGCAGTCGCGTCGTGAGCTCCTGAAATAGCCAGCCGTTGCCGTCCGGATCTTGGAACGAGGCAAACGAGCGATAGCTGCGATGCTCGGAATCAGGACCGCTGACCCGCATTCGCCCGAACAGGTAGGGCTCATCCGGGCCAGCGTACACGCCCTCGTTGTGGAACACCTCACTCACTTTGACGCCAAGACCGAGCAACTTGGCGCGGGCAGCCGCGATATCGGAGACAATCAGGTACAGACCCTGGGTGGAGCCCGGTGCCGCCGCGGTGACGTTCTTGCCGAAGATGACCGAGCACTGGGATCCAGGCGGCGTCAACTGAACCACACGGAAGTCATCGGTGGCATAGTCGGCGTCGAGCCGCCACCCGAGCCTCACGTAGAACTCTTTCGCACGATCGACATCCGAAACTGGGATGACGACAATCTCGAACTTCATGTCGACTCTAGCGACGCTCGTCGCGTCGTTACTCTCAACTTCGTTCTTCAAACTTGCCATGTCCTTCCTCCGATGCGCTCACTTCAATTGAGTTCTGTGCGAATGCAGGCATCAACTCGTAGACTACGTGGCCCTAAAAACTTGGCATCCCATCGTCTTTGCGGTCCCGGGAATCTCAACTGGCAATCTGGAGACCTGCTCGTTGACTCATCATGTGCAGGCATCGAACACGCGAGATCGTCTCGTGTGCAAAGACCTACCTGTCTTATCAGTTCACACAGGACGGTCATTTAATCATCACGTCCACTCGGCCTGATGAGCATTGATCAGTCACATGGGAGCATTTCTAGCCGCTGTTCGAACCGATATTAGCAAAGATTATTCGGATTTTGGCGCTTGATCCTGACTTAAACGCCATCTCTTTAGAGGGCAGCAAGATAGCCACTATTCAGTCCGCAGGGCCTGCATCGGTTCGATCCTCGCTGCTCGAAGAGCTGGCAGCGTGCACGCGGCAACAGCAGTAAGGAAGAGGCTGCCAATCATGATCGAGAAGACCAACGGATCGAGCGGGCTTGTTCCGTAGAGGATGGACCGCATCAATGCTCCTGCTATCGCGCCGCCCGCAAGACCAATCAGCGACCCTATTACAACGGGACGCAGTCCGTCGAGCAAAATCAGGCGCAGCACCTCGGATTTTTGAGCACCGAGTGCAATTCGAATGCCGATCTCCGTTACTCGCTGGGCAACAAGGTACGAGAGCACGCCATAGAGGCCAATAGCGGCAAGCAGTAGAGACAGTCCAGCGAAAGCAAGTACAAGTGTCGCGCTGAAGCTTTGGTTCGCGGTGCTGTTGCCGAGAATCTGGTGCATAGTAAAGACTTCATATACGGGAAGCGCCGGATCGAGCGCCGCAACCTGCTTCTGCACCGGGAGTGACAACGCGAGAGGATCGCCTGAAGCGCGAAGTACGATTGTGGCCCCGCTAGTCTGACTGGGAATACCCGAGAGGATGGGAAAGTACATCATTGCCTTACTCGGCTGAGTCACATCGTAAAGCGTGTCTCCGACGACTCCTATGATTTCGAAGTCTTCAGGCTTACTCCCCCATGCGACTTTGAGATGTTTGCCGAGCGGGCTATCACCAGAAAAGAATTGGCTCGCAAGTTGCTTACTGACGATGACGTAGTGGTCCCGCGTGAGACGTTCTTGATCGGTAAAAAAGCGGCCGCTGATAAGCGGGATCTGCAAGGCCGAGAAGTACTCTGGATCTGCTGTGCGATAAATAGCATCGTATTGCAGGTTGAATTTGTCCGATGGACGCTCAGGAATAGTAAAGACGTCGTCGCCATCGTAGCCGCCTCCAGGTGGCGTGGAGACCAAGGCGGCTGCACGGACTCCGGGCAAACTCCGCAACTGCCGCAGCAAAGACTCGTGGAAAGCGGCTACTTTTTCGCGAGTGTCATACTGCTTTTCAGGCAGACCATACTTGATGGTAAGCACGTGATCCGTTACACAGCCGAGATCGGAGGTGCGCAGATGCAGAAAACTCTTGAAGAGCAGGCCAGCAGAAATAAGCAGAGTTACCGTAAGGGCGACCTCTACAGCAAGCAAAATCTTTCGAAGAACAGCGCGCGATGCGCTTCCACCAATGCTTCGTGATGATTCCTGCAATGCGGCCAAAACTCCACTGCCGGTCGCTGAAACCGCGGGCAGTAACCCGGCGAGCAGTGCGGTCAAAAAAACCAGCCCGATCGAGAATGCAAGAACGCTGCCGTCTACTCCAATCGTATTGGCGCGCGGCAAGCCCTGCCAGTGGTTAGCGAACCAGCCGGTCACCAAAACCGAAATCACCAATCCGAGCACTCCTCCCACCGCGCAGATGAGTATGCTTTCGGTCATCTGCTCGCGGATCAGTGTGAGTCGGCTTCCGCCTAGCGCACCGCGTACCGCAACTTCTTTGCGCCGGGCTGCGCTTCGCGCAACTAGTAGATTCGAGACGTTCAGGCACGCGATCAACAGCATGCATCCAACCGCACAAAGCAGAACGATCAACGGTGTCTTTACGTCCTGCACCAGGTCGTCGATCATTGGCCGAAAGACGGCGTCTTCAGCTACCGGCTTCGATGCGTTTGCCTGATACAACTGATACTGCAGCGCGCTCACTTCCTTCGTCGCAACGGCTGCGCTAACACCCGTCCGCAGCCGTGCAACTACATGGCTTTGATGTTGATCATGCGCAGCGTACTCGTCTATGGTGAATGTCTGGGCGTACGGCACCCAGAGCTGAACGCGCGGATCTGGATAGGTAAACCAACGGGGAAGAACGCCGACTACGGTATACGAATTGGTGTCGAGGCGAATCGAATTGCCAAGAATGGAAGCATTACCGTTAAAACGCCTTTGAAAGAGACTCCACGAAAGTAAAACCACGTGATTCGCACCCGGGTGGTCCTCGCCGGATGTAAAAGCCCGGCCAAGAACTGGCTGTACGCCCAGGACCGAAAACAGGTTCCAGGATCCCCCCGCGGCTTGCACTACCTCCGGTAACTCCTCGTGCTCGCCCGTAAGGTTGAAGCCGTAATTACGCCACGCAGCCATGTCCTCAAAACCATGCGTCTGCTCACGCCAGTCGCGAAAATCATGTGGTGAAACGACATTAAAGCCATCACCGCCGATGGCGGTGCGAAAGTGCTCATAAACCATTACGAGTTTGTTGGGCTCACGGAATGGCAACGGCTTAAGCAGCACCGCGCGCGCAATTGTAAAAAGCGAAGTTGTGGCACCGATGCCGAGCGCCATGACGAGGATGGCAATGATCGCGAAACCTGGAGAACGCGCAAGCGTACGTGCGCCGTATCGAATGTCTCGTAAACATATCTCCAGCCAGTTCCAACTCCAAGTGGAACGCGCCTGATCGCGAAGTGAAGTTGGGTTGCCAAATGTGCGGAGAGCTGCGGAGCGCGCCTCATCCATACCCATACCTTTAGATCTGTTTTCGGCAATCTGCTGCTCTAGGTGAAACTGCAGTTCATCGTTCAGTCGCGCTGTTTCGTTGTTACGCCGGAACAGCATCAATACTGCCATGCGGAATTGTTCGAACCAGCGCATCTCAACCTCCCGGGTTGTTAGCCAGCTTCGATGACCAAACTAATGGCGGATGAGAGTCGGTTCCAGCTTTCCTTCTCTCGTTTCAACTGCGCTCGGCCCGCCGCGGTGAGCCCATAGAATTTGGCCTGGCGACCAGTGCCTGTCTCGCCCCACTTGGCACGTATCCACCCTTGCTGCTCTAGCCGGTGAAGTGCCGGATAGAGAGACCCTTGTTGCACCTGCAGGACCTCATTAGAGATCTGCTGAATGCGTTTGGCAATGGCCCAACCGTGCTTCGGCTCGAGCGAGATAGTTTTGAGAATAAGTAGGTCGAGCGTGCCCTGCACAAGATCGTTCGGCTTTCCCATAGTATGACTATCTACACTAGTAGTTGTAGAGAGTCAACAATATCGATACCCATGCGTGAACCGCGTGTGCCCCGGGCCTGGGCGATTTCAAGGGCACACTCGAAATCAACTCATCTCTACCGACGTGCGGATCAGGTTCCAACAGGCATGTTGCTTCTTAATTTCTTTTCTGCCTATAATCCTTACTCTTCGCAATGCAATAAGCGGCCGGGCCCCAGTTTTCCAGAGTACTTCGGAAATACTTTATATAAAGGCGCCATGAAACGATTCCGACTGTCTTTTGCATGCTCATTACTCTTCGTATCGCTCGTCATTGCCGCTCAGGTTGTGCCTGCGCAATCGCCTGTCGCGCCGCAAAAGCCTCCAACCTTCCTTTTCAGGAAAGACATGACGGTATACGTCAGCGACTTTGATCTGGACGCACAGGATGTCCAAGTCGACCAGGGGTCAGGTGTAAGTCATCTGCGTCCCGGCATTTTGGAGAGGCCCGGCAAGAAGGAGAAAAGAGATCCAGAGGCGCAGGCTAAGAAGCTTGTCGATACGATGTCGCAAAGTATCGTCAGTGATCTGCATAAAGCCGGTTACAAAGCCCAACGACTGGGCAATGACGATCCAAAACCTACTTCCGGCGCTTGGTTGCATGGTGTCTTTACCCAGGTTGATGAAGGGAATCGCCGCCAGCGCGCTATCATCGGTTTTGGGGCGGGCGACGTGAAGATGGACCTGTACGTGACTCTATCCAATTTGGCCAGCCCCCAAAAGCCGCTCTATGAGGCTGCCAAAGAGAATACAAGTAAGAACATGCCCGGTGCCGTGATCACCCTGAATCCATACGTTGCCGCAGCAAAATTTGTCGTGGAAAAAAACGCTCCGGAAAAGACAATCAAAAGTACCGCCTCTGAAATTTCAAAGGAGGTCGTGTCGCATCTGCAGCAGCCTGAAGGCACGCCGGCTCTTCCATAGTTGCCGACCCTCAAGCGACAATTCTGCGACGGACTCGTAGATGTTTCCGCCGCGGCGTCAGCTCTCGATTTGCCGCCGGCTGCTACTCCCCGTGATGATGCGCCGTGCCCTCCGTATGCCCAAGAATCCCGTGCGATAGAAACTCCCGCTGGGCGCGACGCAGGATGTCCGTCTTCATAGCCGAGGCAAAGCGGTGATCGTAAACATATGCCTGGATCACCAACAGCGTCATCTTCTGTCGTTTGTTATCTTGATGCAGATCTACTTCAACGTGACGTCCAAGGTATGTGTAGGGGCAACACACCGCAACTTGGCGACACAGCTTCAAAGCCTCATCTACATCGGCACTAGCAGGAAGCGCCACTTCAGCAGAGACCATACACTCAGCCACCCCCACATTGGCGTTGAATATCGGCTTGGTCAGCACGTCCGCGTTTGGGATCGTGACCAGCATTCCCGAGTCCGCTAGTACCTTAGTACTGCGCAGTCCGATCTGCTTCACCTCACCGCACGCCTCTCCGAACTCCACTCGATCGCCCGTCTGAAATGGACGGTCGACAATGACCACAAAGCCTCCTATCAAATTCTTAATCAGGTCCTGCAATCCCAAACCGATCGCTAGAGCTGCAGATCCTAATGCCGCTAGAAATGCGCTCTTCGATGGAGCCAGAATCTCCGCGGAAAGAAGAAGAGCGGCAAACCAGATTGCAACACGCAGAGGCGGTTCCACCTGCCGCAAAAAAAACCTCAGCCTCGGGTTATGCTTTTCGAGTCCATCGAAAAGGCCACGTATCCATTTAGGAAGCACCCATGCCGCGACAACCAGCACGACCACAATAAGAATCTTTACGAGGGATAACTGAGCCAGCACATTTGCCTCTCCCCCCTGAGTCAACGGAAGTATCTTCGGTTCGTTGTTTCGCATGCGTAGTATTCCTTATGTCAGATTTGCTCGCCGCAAGAGATCGTTTACGAAGCGCTGCGCCTCCGGTTTTACCCGCAGCCCGGGATGTTCGGGATCCAACTCGATCAAGCCCAAGGCAGTCAGGCGCTCGGTCCGGCCTCGGCTCTTGTCCTGCGATTCGCACAGAACCTCGGCTAACTCCTCCTGAGTCAGTGAGCCGTGTTCCTGAATCACGAGCAATGTGAAATGGTCTTCCTGCGCGAGCTCGCTACGAAATAGGTTGAATGAAGGATCAAGCGGTTGGCGAATATGAATCGTATCGCCTTCGACGCGTTCGATCGAGCTGAGCCAAAGCTCGAATGCAGAGCGAAAGATGCCTTCCGACTGCTGCAACAGAGAGTCGAAGAAGAGAGTTTGTGGCGAATCCTCAATGCCAACCCATCGCTTCGCTCGATTTACCCTCGGATCTCCTGCCGGCGGAGGCGCGAATTCCAACCGCAGCCCGGAGAGCCGATGCCTCTCCAGAATCGCGGTTTCAAGATCGCTTCGGGAGACGCTCATGGCATTGATCCGGTGTGAGAAGACTCGATGAAGATACGTCGCGGCATCGAGCATACGAAACGACCTGTCGTTCATCACGATAAGCCATAAGGTCGTCGCAGCGGTGCGATGGATCAAGTGCATGAGATGATGAACCACTGCAAAGCCGTCCACCGTTCTCACGAAAATTCGCTCACCTTCTTCCAAAATGAGAATGCGCCGTTCCGATGCGAGCCCTTCCAGCAGATCGGCGTCATCGCGCAATCCCAGCAACGAACGAAGAAATGCATCCAGTTGTTCCGGGCGGAGCAGCCGATCGTTAAACTCCGAGCGAATCAAGCGATGGTCAGCAAGTGTTTCTCGCACAGCGCAATTCAACAGGCTCGTCTTGCCGCTACCTCGCGCCCCGATCAGCAGACATGCTGCAAATCTTCCTGCCTCCCAATCTGTTACAGCCTGATCGATACCTGCCAACTCCTGATCGCGACCCACTAGAAAGCGGCGGTCCTCCACTGGAGCCAACCGAAAGAGCAATCGATAGAGCGGAGGCAACTCGCGTTTTGCTGCCGGAAGCTCTAAGGTATCCCGAAGGGTTGTCCGTCGAATCACCGCGGGCAAAACGGGATGAGCCGGTACTCTGCCTCCCACTGACTCCATCGTGCGTTCTACGCGACTCCTTACCCATTGGACGCCTCGTAGTAGAGCTGTCCGGCTTTGCAATCGCAACATTTCCGCAGCAGTCGGAAGAAAACTCCGAGCGCGCGGACGCCGTAGGAAGGCAAACCATCCATCCTGGTTCGCTTCGAGCATGAGCGAACCGGCCTGATGCCATCTCCAGAATGCTTCGACCGCTTCTCGATTCAGTTCTTCGACCGGAACCAGCGTGAACTCCTCGACGAGTGAAATCGTCGCGTTCTGACGCGCCTCTTCGATGAGCTGCGATGCGTCACCTGGCCGGTTCAGAGACGTTTCGCCCCAATAAGCGATAATCTCCTTCGATTGCTCCGCGTCACGCACCACGCGCGCGGTCATCTGCCAGGAATGTTCAATGAGCCCGCGCATTCGTTTGCGCGCATATGTATCGAAAGCCCTTAAAAATCGAGAGTGAATCGCGATGCGCCTCAACCGTGGGCGAAGGCCGCCTACCAGTAATTCCGTCCGTTCGGCCAGCTTAAGGCGAGCCTCGGATTCAATCGGAAGAGCCCATCCGCGCAGGCGTTCCTCTGGTGTGATGAGGGCAAAACTACTGTCCTGAGCCAGATCGAGTGGTGCGCCCTCTTCAAGCCATCGCAACGTTGCGGCTTTGTACGAGCGGGCTTCTTCACTCTCCCGATGAACATCGCCGATCAACGTCTCGCTCGCAGAAAACCAGGTTAGCGTAAGGTTGCGCCATGCCATCTCGACTTGGAGCGTCTCAAGCAATGCACGATGTTGCCGCCACCATAAGTCGTTTCTCGGATCTCTTGATGCTTCCTCTCTCTTTTTCTCTTCGCCTATCGCCTTTTGTGCCCACCGGGCATAGTGATCGAGAACTACCGAAGCCTCTTTGTTGTGCGCCTCGCGACGCTTCTGCCATGACTGCGACTCGGCAACATTGTTTCCAACGCGGAAGATGCGCCAGAGTTCGGGAAGATCAAGCGCCGTCGCAATCAAGATCCGCTGCAACTTCCTATCGATTCGCGACCTGGCATTGAGTGCGCGAGTAGATATCTCCGGATCGCGCATACTGAGCGCATCAAGTGCGCTCTTAATAGGCTGCAATTTGAGAAAGCGCTCAAGAGGGGCCATCAAAAGTTGCCGGCTGGTTTCCTCGTACCATGCGCGCATATCCTGCAGATTCTGCAGATCGGCAGGAGCCTGCTTACCGACAGCCGCGGCTTGAGCTGCTCCGTCAGTACAACTCCTCAGATCCTGCCATGCCGTCCGAAGCTTAAGGACGAGGCGATCGGCCGCGTTACGTGGAGACTGCGTCGCTGGTTCGGACGAGGTTGCCATAGGACGTCTCGGAGAAGCATCCGTGCTTTGAAATAGTCGACAAGCGAATGATGGTTAGCCTGACAAACCCAAAGTTACAAAAAACAGGTTTACGACACTTCTGAGTGCGCATGATGCTGAGTGGCCCACTTGAAATCGCGCCGTCTAACCAACGACTACATCTTCCACGACGCAGACGAATGAACACGACCGTTCGACCGATTTTAGCTCTCTTGAAGAAAGCTAATGAATAGAAGATGAACTTACTGCCTTGTGGTTAGCATCTTGGCTGCCCTAAGGGCGACATTACAAACCCGCAAAACTCTATCGATATAACCACTGCGAATTGGAAACCCACGGTGACAAATTCGGTTTACCATGGTTAACTTGCATTTATGTCTCAGGGAATGACCATTTCGAGGGAAGACTATCTTAAGGCCATCATTGAAGCCGAGAGCGAAGGACACACGGTCATCCCAGCTTTGCTGGCGCAATGGCTGAAGGTCTCTGCACCCGCAGTCACCAAGGCCGTAAAGCGGCTGCGAGAAGACGGATATCTTGAGGCAGGTAGAGAAGGAGCGCTGAAGCTCAGCGCGAAAGGGCGAGAGGCAGCTCACCATACAGCGTTGCGCCACCATCTCGTAGAACGAATGCTTTCTGAGATGTTCGGCATGGAGTGGCATCAGATCCACGCGGAGGCGGAACGTCTGGAACACGCTATCTCGCCCGCATTCGAAGCCAAGCTCATCGAAAAATTGGGGAAAGACGGCGATTGTCCCCACGGCAACAAGGTCCTTCCTGAAACTCCGGACCAAATTAAACGGCGGGGACTGGTCGCACTTTCTGAAGCTCAACAAGCGACGGACTATGTTGTGGCGAGCCTATACGAACGCGACTCACGGCTCCTCGAATTTCTTCACAAACTTGGTATTGGACCAAAGATCACAATTCGCGTACTGGAACGCAACTACGACGATACGATGCTGGTAGCAACTCCTAACGGTCCTGTGACTCTGGGTCAATCCGCCGCAGGCAGGGTCTGGGTACGCCTCAAAACCGGTGATAAACCTAAGCAACATAAAAATTATTAACCTGCGTTAACATGCTGTGGCATAATATGTTTAGGCATAAGGTGCCGACGCCAATCATGCCCCCTGTTCTAGAGCTCGACCACCAGCAACGGCCGTCCCTGCCAGACGTGTTTTCTTCCGTCCGGCTTACACAGTCGCGCGGGTTCTGGCGGCGTATCCTGGGATTTTTGGGCCCAGGTTTCCTGATTTCCGTTGGATACATGGACCCAGGTAACTGGGCGACCGATCTCGCGGGTGGTTCCCGGTACGGCTACACTCTGCTTTTTGTCATCATGATCTCGAACCTGATGGCGATCTTGCTTCAGAGCCTCGCTCTCAAGCTCGGTATCGCCTCTGAGAGAGATCTAGCGCAGGCCTGCCGTGAGACTTACAGCCATCCTACAGCTATCTTTCTCTGGTTGTTCGCGGAAGTCGCGATTGGCGCATGCGATCTTGCCGAAGTGATTGGCTCGGCGATTGCTCTCCAACTGCTCTTCCATATTCCACTTTTGATCGGCGTCCTCATCACCGGGACAGACGTTTTGCTGATCTTGCTTCTCCAGAATCGAGGATTCCGTTACCTCGAAGCACTGGTGATCACACTCATCGGCACAATCGCAGTTCTCTTCGGCATCGAAATCTTCCTCTCTCGCCCCGAGTGGCAGGCCATTACGCGCAACCTTGTCATTCCGTCCGCAGCTATCGTCACCGACCCGAAGATGCTGTACATCGCAATCAGCATTCTCGGAGCGACGGTGATGCCGCACAACCTCTACCTCCACTCCTCTATCGTGCAGACGCGTGACTATAAGCGGACGTCAGAAGGAAAACGAGAGGCAATCCGGTTTGCGAACATCGACTCCGCGACAGCACTGATGCTCGCGCTCTTTGTGAATGCGGCCATTCTGGTGCTAGCCGCTGCGGTCTTTCATAAAGGTGGCCACTCCGAGGTTGCAGAAATAGGCGACGCCTACAAACTCCTCACGCCGATGTTGGGCTTCTCCGGCGCAAGCACCATGTTCGCTCTCGCACTGCTGGCTTCGGGACAGAACTCCACCATCACCGGTACGCTGGCCGGACAGGTCGTCATGGAGGGTTTCATTCATCTCCGGCTCGCGCCATGGTTGCGCCGCCTCATCACACGTTCTCTCGCGATTATTCCAACTGTGATCGTGACCTTCCTGTATGGCGAACGCGGTACGGCAAATCTCCTCATCCTCAGTCAGGTCATCTTGAGCATGCAGCTCAGCTTCGCCGTATTCCCCCTGGTCGCATTAACTAGCGATCAAAAGACGATGGGCGAATTCGTCAATCACATCTGGCTCAAATATTTGAGCTACGCCGTTGCATCCATGATCGCCGGACTCAACATCTGGCTCCTTATACAAACTTTCCGCGGCCGCTAACCCTGCAGCATTGGCAGTTAACCTGGAATGCCTCAGACCTCCGCAATTGCTACCGGTCTTGCGATTGCAATGGCAGTGACTCTACCAAATTGGTGTCGACACACACAAGCGCTCGGATCGTAGCCTGAGCCCTCAATGTCTTCATCCAATCGCGATGTTAGTTACTGAAAAGACCATCGTCTTCGGATCGACCACACGATTAAAAGTTTTTTCATCGATCCATCCAGTCGCCAGCGCCGCCTGCTTCAAGGTCGTCTCCTCATTGAGTGCTTTATGAGCAATCCTGGACGCCTTGTCGTATCCAATCACGGGGCTAAGCGCAGTCACCAGCATCAATGAATTCTGCACAAATTGCGCGATACGTTTTTCATTCAACGTCGTCCCTTCGACCGAGAAGACACGGAACTTCTCACACCCATCGGCAAGGATCCGTGCCGAATGTAGAAAGTTGTTGATAATGATCGGTCGCATCGCATTCAATTCGAAGTTGCCCTGTGAACCTGCGAAGGCCACAGCAGAATCATCTCCGATTACCTGAATGCAGATCATTACCATCGCCTCGCACTGCGTCGGATTTACCTTGCCCGGCATAATCGAAGACCCAGGCTCATTGGCTGGCAACACCAACTCACCAAGCCCGCAACGCGGACCAGAAGCTAGCCATCGCATATCATTGGCAATCTTCATCAGAGCAACAGCAAGGGAGCGCAAAGCTGCATGTGCGTTCACCATCGCGTCGAGCGAACCCAGCGCCGCGAACTTATTCGGCGCAGTAATGAAAGGTAGCCCCGTCAACTCCGCAATCTTCGCGGCAATCTCTTCGCCGAAGTGAGGGGGAGCATTCAGTCCCGTACCAACCGCCGTGCCCCCCGCAGCCAACTGATAGATTCCTCCCATCGAGTAATCAATCAATGCAATGGCATCGCGAATCTGAACAGCATAGCCAGACCACTCCTGCCCGACCGTCAGGGGCACTGCGTCTTCCAAATGTGTTCGCCCGATTTTGACGACATCGTGCCACTGCTTCGCCTTCGTCTCAATCGCCGTCGCCAGGGCCCCCACCCTCGGCAGCAGATACTTCTTCACCTCAAGCGCACTGGCGATATGCATCGCCGTCGGAAAGGTGTCATTGGACGACTGCGCCATGTTCACATGGTCATTCGGATGAATCGGGACCTTGCTCCCCAGCTCTCCCCCAAGCAGTTGGATCGAACGATTGCTGATCACTTCATTGACGTTCATGTTCGACTGCGTCCCAGAGCCCGTCTGCCACACAAAAAGCGGAAATTCACCATCCAACTTTCCGGTGATCACTTCGTCCGCAACTGTCGAGATCGCATCGGCCCTCCACTGATCGAGTCGCCCTCCAGCCGCATTCACCTGAGCAGCCGCTTTCTTCACATAGCCATAAGCGTGATACACCTGCTTCGGCATGTGGTCGTCCCCAATGGCAAAGTGAATCAGCGATCGCTCGGTCTGAGACCCCCAGTAGTGATCTGCAGGAACCTCAACCTCACCCATCGAGTCCGTTTCTCGCCGCTTCCCTGTCGCACCCAACCCTATCGGAACCTGCTTCAGTTCATACGCTACTTGTGTAGCCATATATCACCTCACTCGGGCTTTAGCCGCCAGCAGCCAATCCTTCCGGGTCAGCGGATCCACTCTCGGCCTGAACCGCTGCGCTAATTGCTCAACCGCACGTACGGCCGATAAACCGGTTCCCAGACATATTGGCGGAGTTCCTTCTCGAATGACTTCTCATCAGCCACTCCTGCAAGTCCTTCCGCAATCGCCTGTTTCCCAACAGCCTCCGCAACCGGCAGGCTGACCTTGCGAGAGTCTGTGATCGGAGGCAAAAGCGACGCTTCTCTGTTCTTCAGCGTCGGAGAGAGAGCCGCGAGAGCCTTCGCAGCGGCCATAATCATCGCATCCGAAACGTGCTTTGCCTTCGACGTCAGAATCCCAAGAGCAAGACCTGGAAAGATATAGGAGTTGTTCGTCTGGGAGAACTCCACGGTCTTTCCGTTGATCTCGGTTGGAGGGAATGGGCTTCCCGTGCCAATCAAAGCTCGCCCATTCGTCCACTTCGTAAGGTCTGCGGGGGTAGCTTCACTTTTGGATGTAGGGTTCGACAAGGGGAAAATAGCCGGACGATCTGTATGCTTTGCCATCTCACGCACAATCTCCTCAGTAAATGCCCCCGCCTGACTCGAAACTCCGATTAGCACCGTCAGCTTCGCATTACGAACCACATCCGCAAGCGAAACCTGTTCCGAACCGGAAAGTGTCCACCCCTCCAGATCCGACTTCTTCCGCGCATAGCGCACCTGATCCGACCGAAGGCCCGCCTGCCCTGCAAGGATCAACCCGTACCTATCCAGCGGGTAAAACTGCTTATGTGCGTCTTCCTCGCTCAACCCACCTTCTTTCATCGCGGCAAGAAGCAGATTGGCAATGCCGATTCCAGCTGAACCGAAACCGAGGAAACCGATTCTCTGTTCTTTCATCGGAATGCCGGTCGCCTGTACCGCTCCCAGCACAGTGGCCGTCGCCACCGCCGCCGTTCCCTGAATGTCGTCGTTAAAGGTGCAAAGCCGGTCGCGATACCGCTCGAGCAAGCGGTTGGCATTCGAGCCGGCAAAGTCCTCCCATTGCAGAAGAATATGTGGCCAGCGCCGCTTCACCGCCGACACGAATGCTTCCACGAAGTCGTCATACTCCTGTCCCCTCACTCGCTTATTGCGCCAACCAATATAGATAGGATCCTTCAGCCGCTCCTCGTTGTCCGTTCCAACATCGAGAAGTATAGGCAGGCAGTGTTCCGGATGAACCCCGGCGAGCGCCGTATATAAAGCCATCTTCCCGATCGGTATTCCCATGCCTCCGGCCCCCTGATCACCGAGACCGAGAATCCGTTCACCATCACTCACAACGATGCACCGCACTTTGTCATAGCGTGGATCGGCCAGCATCTGGTCGATACGTTTTTTGTTGGGATAGCTAATAAAGAGGCCGCGCGGCTTAAGCCAGGTCTCACTGAATCGCTGGCACCCTTCACCCACCGTAGGGGTATACACGATCGGCAAAAACTTCTCGACGTTCCCAGTAATCAGCGCATAGAACAACGTCTCATTCGAATCCTGCAAGTTGCGCATGAAGTTGTAGCGATCAAAACTGTTCGTCTCTCCGTCAAAAGCTTTCATGCGGCGTTCCAGCTGATCCTCCAGGGTACCCACATGCGGTGGCAGCAATCCGTGGAGTGCAAACGCATCTCGCTCCTCCTCCGTAAACGCGGTCCCCTTATTCAGTGCCGGATGAAGGAGAAGATCGTAGCCCGAGAGCCTGGCCTCCACAACTTCGGCCTTAGCCGAGCTTCCTAGCGTAGATGATGAGTCCATTCGATTCCTCTCTTTCTCGGCCGCAACGGAGATAAACGAAGGCACCCAACAACTCGTCTTCGATGCGGGCTGTCTGCTGTTATATTCCCTTTTTCGAAACTCGTGCTTTGGTGGAATTGTCATTTTTTTGCGCAGCCTCTTAATTAAGCCTCTCCATTTAAAGGAAGCGCACCCTCATCTTCCGAGCCGACTTTCGGTAACCACTACCTACACTTCTGTGTGACTCCGCAAAAAATGTTTTCCCAAGTTGGGAAAAAACCCCCGCGTTTTGCGGAATTTCTGCTGACACCTTTGGACTATGGATGCTAATCCCCAGCTAGTTGATTCTAGTGAGGAGCAAAGGAGGCCCAATAACTCTCTTATGCGATTCGATTCTCTATCGGCGAACACGTTGGGCTGATAAGAACGGCACAAAAAAGTTCTTGGTTCTCTTCAGGCTCTAGCAACACCAAAAAAGTTCTCGCTCAAAAAGTCTTCGTAGACAACAACGCACGAAATCGGAGGTGGCTACAAACCACCCGAAATTTTGCGTAAGAGCACCTGTCTGTCTGAAAAGTCTTCCTGTCTGTCATTGGTCGTCACGGAGATACGAATGTCGTCACACTGCTCTACCTCTAGTCGTTGCTTAGGCAATCAAAAGTTCGGCTCGCGTTCTTTCTCACGTGCTTTCTCGACCGTGCTCGCCCTGCTTTTGGCGACTGTAGCAACGCCTGCCAGCCTTGCTCTGGGCGCCGCAACAACGACGGGCCTGACATTATCTTCAGCTTCCGTTGCCAGTGGAACCGTCGTGACCTTCACAGCCACTGTTACGACGACCGATTTAAGCACACCTATCTCCCCAGGTTTGGTCACTTTCTGCGATGCTTCGGCTGCCTTCTGCGTAAACTCAGCCGTCCTTGGAACGGCACAACTGACCGCCGGGGGCACCGCAGTCATGCGTTTTGTGCCCGCCATCGGAAACCACAGCTACAAAGCCATCTTCAGCGGCACCAATCCGTTTTTTGAAACCAGCACCTCCTCTTCGCAACCCCTCACCGTAACAGGGACCGCTTACACAACTACGACAACCCTCACCAGCGCTGGCACCGTCAGCAACTATGTCCTGACCGCTTCTGTCCTGGCCAGCAAAGGTGGGATGCAACTCGCTCCTGCCGCCCCGGTGTCCTTCCAGGACACCTCGAACGGCAACTTCGTCTTCGGCACCGCGCCATTGGGGACACCAGTAGGCACGCAGACATTCCCTGCTGCCACGTTTACCGGAGCCTTCACATCAACTCCGCCGCGAGGCGCAGCTCTGGGTGACTTTAACAACAACGGCACTCTGGACATCGCCGTTGCCTCCGGAAACGTCGTCAACATCTTCCTAGGCACTGGCACCGGCACCTTCGCCGCTGCAACTGCGCTGACCGCTGGAACGACCCCAACCGGTGTAGCCGTTGGCGACTTCAACAGCGACGGCATTCTCGATATCGCGGTAACCAACGCTGGCAGCAACAATGTAAGCATCTTCCTGGGCAAGACAGGCGGAGGATTCCAGGCAGCAGTCAACTACGCCGCCGGAACCGGACCAGTCGCGGTCGCTGTCGGCGATTTCGACAATGATGGAAACGCCGACCTGGCCATCGCAAACCAGACCAGCAACAACGTCACCATTCTTCTCAACAATGGCCACGGAATTTTCAATCAGGCTTCCGGCTCTCCCATCGCCGTTGGCACAACTCCCACCAGTCTGATCGTCTCGCACTTTAACACCACCGGCGCTAATCTCGATATCGCTGTAACCAACAAAGGCTCGAACACCGTCACCATTCTCGAAGGCAATGGCACAGGTGGTTTCAGCCAGCCCACGGGCTCCCCGTTCGCTGCCGGAACCTCTCCCTTGGGCCTCGTCGCCGGAGACTTCGACGGCGATGGGAGAATCGATCTCGCCATCAGCAGCTCGGGCGATAACACGGTCAGCATCCTTCTTGGTGACGCGACCAAAACCTTCAAAACAGCCGTAGCCTACGCTGCCGGAACTGGCCCGACCGCAATCGCTCTCGCAGACTTCAATGGAGACGGGATCGCCGACCTGACGGTCGTAAATCCAGCCGGAACCGGCAATCAGACGCAAAGTGTTCTGCTTGGAAACGGAGACGGAACTTTTGGAACCCCCGCCAGCTTCTCGGTTGGAGTCAATGGAACCGCCACTCTGGCAGGAGATTTCAACGGCGATGGATTTCCAGACATTGCGACGCCAACGCCAAACCCCACTTCGGGCAACGGTAAAGTCTCGATCCTGCTCGACCAGATAAGCCAAACCGCGAAGGCGATTCTCAACACACCCAACGTCCCTGAAGGAGCAGCCAACACACACAGGGTCGACGCGTTTTATCCAGGAGAGACCTTCTTCAAGGCCAGTACCTCCGGCACAATAAATCTCACCGGAACCCCTATATCAACACTGACGCTGCTTGGAGCCAATCCCTCTACCAGCAGTTTGGGCCAGCAGGTTGTGCTCTCCGCGACACTCACACCCTTCTCTCTAGGGAACTACAAAACCGACAACGAACTCATTACCTTCTTGAACGGCGCCACCGTACTGGGCACCAGCAGGCTTTCGAGTGGTGTCGCAACACTCAACGTGACGTCCTTACCCGGCGGCATCGATAGCCTCACGGCAAGCTACAACCTCACCAATACCGACGCGAATTTTGTAGCCAGCACCTCTACGGCCGTGAACTATTCGGTTACGAAGGCAACTCCTGTAATCACCTGGCCCACTCCAGCCCCCATCAACTACGGCACGCTGGTCTCCCCCGCACAAGAGAATGCAACAACGACTGTGGCGGGAACATTTGCGTACAGCATCGCACCTTATACGCTGCTGCCAATCGGCACTTACACGCTGAACGTCACCTTCACGCCGAGCCCCGCAAACAGCGCAAACTACAACGGTGCGACCAGCAGCGTTACCCTCGTCGTCAACCAGGCAAACCCGCAGATCAACTGGCCGTCGCCCGCGCCCATCACCTTCCCCACGCCGTTGAGCAACATCCAACTCGACGCGACGGTGGCCGTTTACACTCCGGTCCCGTTGGCCTCGTACTACAACCTCAACGCTATCAACTCCGATGGCAGGACCTTTAGCGGCGGCTTCGACCAAAGCGGCAATTCCTACTCGGCGAATTTGCTGGGAACTACCGTCACATGGAACAACATCACCTATCAGTTGGGACCTGCCAACGCCCTTGACGCAGTTGCGGCTCTGAATGGCTCAGGAACAACGCTGACTATCCCCCTTCCGGCCGGATTCTATGCCAGCATTAATCTGCTTGGAGCGATGGTCAACAACACGACCGCGGCCAACCCATTCATCATCACCTATACCGACGGAACAACCACGACCGTTACGCAGAGCCTGAGTGACTGGGTGTTCCCACTGAACTATCCCGGGGAGTCGGAAATCACTTGCGTCCCCTACCGCAACACCTCCGGTGGCGGACAGGACGCCCACTTGACCTGCGTCTATGGCTATTCGATTCCACTCGATAGCACAAAAATTGCTGCGAGCATCACGCTTCCCGCATACAACGGACCAGGGGACGTCTCGATCCTTGCCATGGACATGGTCTCTCCTCCCATCCCAGGCAATCTCGTTTATAACCCCGTATCTGGCACCGTTCTGCCGACAGGAGAGAACACTCTAAACGCCAACTTTACCCCGACTAACACAACCAACTACACCCCCGCCTCCGCATCCGTACCACTGCTCGTCAATCCAGCAAGCTCGACCGTAATCGTCTGGCCAACGCCCGCCCCAATCACATACGGCACCCCGCTCAGCTCCACACAACTCAACGCTGTCGCCGAGACGACTCCAAGCGTCACTTCCGTCTCTCTCTCTTCCTACTATCGCGTCAACGCCTTCCAGTCGAATGGATCTGTGTTCTCAACCGGAGGCTTCGATAACGTCGGAAACGCTTATTCCTCCAATCAGGTCGGCACCTCCATCACCTGGAATGGCCAGACCTACTCTCTCGGACCTGCGAATCTTCCAGACGCCGTTACAAGCACAACCATCGCACTTCCTCAGGGTGTCTTCACCGGTCTAACCATGATCGGCGCTGCGACTACAGTCGGGCAGACCTCGCAACGTTTCACCATTACCTACACCGATGGAACCACCGCATTCGCAACGATAAGTCTTGATAGCTGGACACCGACCACTCCCTTCACTCCCGTCACTGGCGAAAGCATCGTTTCCACCACGACGATCAGAAACACCGGCAGCGGCAGTTCCACCGCAGGAACGACCTATCTCTACGGGTACCAAATTCCACTCGATGGCACGAAGACTGTCCAGAGCATCACTCTTCCGAACAACCGTAACGTTGTCATCGTGGCGATGGCGCTTAACACCGCTGCGACCCCGACCGTCATCCCAGGCAGTTATGTCTACACCCCGCCTGCCGGTACAGTTCTTCCCGCCGGGACCAATACACTCAAGGTCCAGTTCACCCCAACCAATCCGACATATGGATCGGCCACAGGTTCGGTCAACATCCTTGTCACCAAGCAGACTCTGCTTTTCACGGCTAACAACGAAACCGCTGTCTACGGAACAGCCGTTCCCCCTTACACCTACACCGTAACTGGCTACGTCAACGGCGATACCGCCTCGACCGCATATACCGGCAACCCCACTTTGACGACCACTCCGGCGTCCCCCACCACGGTCAACAACTACACGATCACCGCTGGCCTCGGAACGCTCGTGTCATCAGACTACAATTTGACCTTCGCAATAGGAACGCTCTCGATCACCAAGGCGACCCCCGTCATCACCTGGGCGAATCCAGCCAACATCAACTACGGTACTGCGCTTGTTCAAGCTCCGGCCGGCCAATTGAACGCGACCGCTTCAGTTCCAGGCACCTTCTCCTACAGCCCAGCCGCAGGCACCATTCTCTCTGCAGGCTCCCACACTCTCACCGTCACCTTCACCCCCACTGACACTACCGACTACACGACTGCAACGGCGTCTGTTCAAATCATCGTCAATCAACGTACGCTGACGGTCACCGCCGCGAGCTACACCATCCCCTACGGCACGGCGGATCCCACCTACACGGCCACCATCACCGGCTTCGTCAACGGTGACACGCAATCAACGGCGACCACCGGCTCTCCATCGCTGACCACTACCCCAGCAGCCCCCTCGACTCCGAATCTCTATACCGTCACCGCCGCCGCCGGCACGCTCGCCTCGACCAACTATTCCTTCACCTACGTCAATGGCTCTCTCACCATCACCAAAGCAACACCAACCATCACCTGGCCCAACCAGAGCGCGGTCTACGGCACTGCCCTGGGATCGACGGCCCTGCAGGCCACCGCCACCATCGCCGGCACCTTCACCTATAGCCCCTCGGGCGTCTTGAACGTAGGCCCGGCCGTCCCGGTCATCGCCACCTTCACCCCCACCGACACCCTCGACTACGCCGGCTCCTCTGCCACCGCACAGATCACCATCACCCCGGCAGTCCTCACCGTCACCGCCAGCAACGCCACCCGCGCCTACGGCGCAGCTGACCCTGCCTTCACCGACACCATCACCGGCTTCGTCAACGGAGACACCACCGCCTCCGCCACCACCGGCGCGGCATCACTCACCTCCACCGACACCCCAACTTCCAAGGCGGGGACCACCTACCCGATCACCGCCGCCGCCGGGACGCTCGCCGCCAAGAACTACACCTTCATCTACAAGCCCGGAACCCTCACCATCACTCAGGCCACTGCCTCGGCCTACACCATCACCTGGCCCAACCAGAGCGCGGTCTACGGCACTGCCCTGGGATCGACGGCCCTGCAGGCCACCTCCACCATCGCCGGCACCTTCACCTATAGCCCCTCGGGCGTCTTGAACGTAGGCCCGGCCGTCCCGGTCATCGCCACCTTCACCCCCACCGACACCCTCGACTACGCCGGCTCGTCCGTCACCGCACAGATCACCATCACCCCGGCGGTCCTCACCGTCACCGCCAACAACGCCACCCGAGCCTACGGCGCAGCTGACCCGGCCTTCACCGACACCATCACCGGCTTCGTCAACGGAGACACCACCGCCTCCGCCACCACCGGCGCGGCATCGCTCACCTCCACCGACACCCCAATTTCCAAGGCGGGGACCACCTACCCCATCACCGCCGCCGCCGGGACCCTCGCCGCCAAGAACTACACCTTCACCTACAAGCCCGGAACCCTCACCATCACCCAGGCAACCGCCTCGGCCTACACCATCACCTGGCCCAATCAGTCCGCGGTCTACGGCAGTGCCTTGGGATCGACGGCCCTGCAGGCCACCGCCTCCATCCCCGGCACCTTCACCTACAGCCCGGCGGGAGTCTTGAACGTAGGCCCGGCCGTCCCGGTCATCGCCACCTTCACCCCCACCGACACCCTCGACTACGCCGGCTCCTCTGCCACCGCACAGATCACCATCACCCCAGCCGTGTTGACGGTCACCGCCAACAACGCCACCCGCGCCTTCGGCGCCGCTGACCCCGCCTTCTCCGCCACCATCACCGGCTTCGTCAACGGAGACACCACCGCCTCCGCCACCACCGGCGCGGCGTCGCTCACCTCCACCGACACCCCCACTTCCAAGGCGGGGACCTCCTACCCCATCACCGCCGCCGCCGGGACCCTCACCGCCAAGAACTACACCTTCACCTACACCGCAGGAACCCTCACCATCACCCAGGCCACCGCCTCCGCCTACACCATCACCTGGAAGAACCAGACCGCCGTCTACGGCACCGCACTCGGCAGCACCAGCCTCACCGCCACCGCCTCCATCCCCGGAACCTTCACCTATAGCCCGGCGGGCGTCTTGAACGTAGGCCCGGCCGTCCCGGTCATCGCCACCTTCACCCCCACCGACACCCTCGACTACGCCGGCTCCTCTGCCACCGCACAGATCACCATCACCCCGGCCGTGTTGACCGTCACCGCCAACAACGCCACCCGCGCCTTCGGCGCCGCTGACCCCGCCTTCTCCGCCGCCATCGCAGGCTTCGTCAACGGAGACACCACCGCCGTCGTCTCCGGTTCCGCCGCCCTGACCTCCACCGACACCGCCACCAGCCCCGTAGGCACCTACCCGATCACCGCCGCCGCCGGGACCCTCACCGCCAAGAACTACACCTTCACCTACACCGCAGGTACCCTCACCATCACCCAGGCCACCGCCTCCGCCTACACCATCACCTGGAAGAACCAGACCGCCGTCTACGGCACTGCCTTGGGATCGACGGCCCTGCAGGCCACCGCCTCCATCCCCGGAACCTTCACCTATAGCCCCTCCGGCGTCCTCCAGGTCGGCCCCGCCGTCCCGGTCATCGCCACCTTCACCCCCACCGACACCGCAGACTACGCCGGTCAGGCCGCCACCGCACAG
>NZ_JACHEB010000004.1 GCF_014201335.1 Tunturiibacter gelidiferens | reverse complement strand
CTCCACCAGAAAGGACCAGATTCGCGAAAGGCGAAAATAGTATGACTTGCCCAACTACATGCCCTTGACACGGACCGGCCTTCTCATGGAAGGCCAATGCACTCATTGAGGATTTTGTGAATCGGAGATTGGTCCTCACAAACGCTCGTGGGAGGGCCGACAAAAAGGTCCAATAACAGAAACGAATGAGGCGGTGGGCCTGTGTCTCTTCTAGGGGTCCGCTGACTCTCGCATATCGCTCGCCCGCTTCTTCATCCGAAAAGGGTCGGCATCTAAGAACCTTCCCGACTGCACTTTCAATCGTCGCAGTCGCCTTGCCAAAAGAGAGAGCCTTGGGTCCTGTGATCGGCATGGATCTGCCAATGTATTCCTCTGAGAGCAATGCCTCGGCGTATTCCTCTGAGAGCAATGCCTCGGCAGAGACAGCAGCGATATCGTCGGAGTGAATGAGAATGCGCCTCCATTCTCTGGTCGATGAGTGCACAACCCTGCGACCTAAGTCTAAGAAATCAATCGGACAATCGGCCCGTGAGGTCAGCTCTTACCCCAGATCATATCGAAGCCGTGGCGGAAGCCGAGCACCGCGCAGGAGATCAGCGTGATTTCGAGCGGAGCGTTCATTGGGTCGCCTCGATCTGCAATGCCGGACGGGTCTCGCGAGAATGGGCGTGTTGATCGTGCAGGAGTTGGAAGACGTCCAGCATGCCAGATCCGGTCTTGGCGGAAACCTCGAAGATCTGCATCCCGGGGCGCACACTTTCGATATTTCGGCGAGCGGTGGTCACATCGAAGTCGGCAGCCTCAGCAATATCCATCTTGGTGATGATCGCAACATCGGAGCTGTTGAAAATGGTGGGATATTTCAGAGGCTTGTCTTCACCTTCGGTGGCCGAGAGCATGACAAAACGGAGCTCTTCGCCGAGGTCGTAGCTGGAGGGGCAGACGAGATTGCCGACGTTCTCAATAAAGAGAAAGTCCAGGGCGTCAAGCTGCCATCCTTCCAGTGCTTTTTCGATCATCTGGGCATCGAGATGGCAGATGGTTCCAGTAGTGATCTGGCGGACGTTGGGTGTGGCTCGCTTGAGACGCGCGGCGTCGTTTTCGGTTGCGAGATCTCCGACCAACGCGGCGACGCGGAAATCGCGTGCTAGGCCGCTGAGTAGCTTTTCGAGGAACGCGGTCTTGCCTGAGCCGGGGCTTGAGACCAGACCGACGACACTGACGCCAGAGGTCTGGAATCGTTCACGGAGCGCGTGGGCGAGAAGGTCGTTTTGCTTGAGAATTTTGGCGCGTACTTCCACGATTCGTGTGCTCATGCGGCGACCTCCAGAGAGACGACTTCGAGTTCGCGGCCGCTGATTATCGTCTGGCTCGGCGTCTCGCACTCCGGACAGCAAAGTTGATAGAGCGACGGAGGCGTAAGGTTTTGGTGGCAGTTAGCGCAGTAGATGACGAGCGGAACGGTCTCGATATCAAGGTGCGAACGTTCGAGCGGAGTGCCTTCGCAGGCGAGCTCCCATGCGAAGAGGAGCGCGTTGCGGTCTACACCCGAGAAGACACCGACTTTCAGGTGCACAACCTCTACATCGTGAAGGTCGCGCGCTTCGGATTCGTCACCGATCTCATCGATGATGCTGAGAACGATCGATAGCTCGTGCATGAGCTGCCTTTCCTACTTACTGCATCAGGTTGCGAGCGGCTACATTGTGCTGATTTTGATGTAACGCTTGATGTCTGGCGCTGCCATAATTCCTATGACGATTACGGCCAGCCCCAGTACTCCGAAGATAATTTTTCCTGTCATGATGTCACCTCGCTACTGTTTGGGACCTGGACGAGTGTCTGCAACCGCATCGGCGGATCCTCGATTTCGGCGAGGGTTCTTCCGATCAACTCTTCGATCATGTTCGACGCTTCTTCGACCGCGGCCTGTACCTGCGGCGACAGCCCCATTCGGCCTTCGAGTTCGTCGCCAAAGTCCCTGGGTTCGCAGCCAACGACAAGGATTCGGGGCGCGATGGGACCAATCGCAGCGGCGAGATTGAGGACACGCATGGGGTCCATGCCATGAGGGTTCAGGTCCATGCCAGGTGCACCCGGATCGCCGAGTCCGGTGAGATCGGGTTCGAGGACGAACAGCGTGCCGGGTGTATCGTTGCGGGGAAGTGCGTCGACGAGGATAACTGTGTGCCAAGGGTCGAGCAGCGTGTAAGCGAGGTCGAAGCCGCGGATGCCAAAGTCTTTCACCAGGACCTCGCCGGCTAGTGTGCGGCGTGATAGCGAACGGACGACCTCGACGCCGAACGCGTCATCCCCAAGGAAGATGTTACCGATGCCGGCGATGAGGATTGTCTTCGTCACGCCGAAGCATCCTCTCTCAACGCATCCTGTCCGTTGTCTATATATGGCTCGACCTCTTCCGTGCCGAAGAAGAAGCGGTGGCCGGGCTGGCGCATCATGCCAAACTCGCGGCCGGGGTCGTCATCGATTACCACAGCGATCTGAATCTGATCTTCAAAGTCCTGCTCGATGGCTTCGATCACGCCAACCTTGCCGGTGAGGGCAATGTCGATGATGTCGGCGGTCTTCTGTGGCCAGATGCGGACGCGATCGCCGACGCGGAGAGCAATTCCGAAGACGGTCACCGACTCAGGTGGTGCTTTCTCTTCGGCGAAGGGATTCCACTCGACGCTGAAGCCATCTGGAGCGTCGGGATTCATGAGGCATCTCCTCGGATTTCACGTGTCGGACGAACGATGCCATGGGCTTTCAGCATCTCTTCGCCGGTGAGAGCTTCAGTGCGTTCAAGGATGCGGCGAGCGCGAGGATCGCCTGTACGCATCTGCTGCTTTTCGTCGTCGGTAAGGGTAAGGACACGTAGCGTAAGCATTTCGTCCATCTCTGTAGCGTCGAAGAAGTCGCCGGCGCTCTCGGGCGAGGTTTTGGGATAGTCGTACATGATGATGGGCGAGAGAAGAAGGATGGAGCGGTCCGGTTCGTCGCCGGCCAGGACAGGGAAAACTCCGATGTTAGCGCAGGCTTTGGCATCGGCACTGTAGAGGTCGGAGGGTTCTAGGAGCGAGATGAACTCTCCTCCGGTCAGGCCGAACAGGAGGTGTGCAGAGACCAGCGACTGGGGCAATGCTTCGTCGCGGCGGCTTTCGGCGGCGTTCGAAAGGGGGCTAATGTTTTCAAGTTCGAGATGCAGCTTGCAGGCGCCGCTGGGCAACATCTGGGCACTGACGGTGAGGCTCGCAGCGAGTTCGGCCGTAGTCTTGATGTGCAGTCTAAGAGGTTTGGTGAGGAGCGCCGTAAGGCTCAGGTTGCAGTGGTCCGACGTACGTTCGATTGCTTCTTCCCAGTCGAGTGATGGATCGGCGAGGTCTGAGCCTGTTCGCGGTTGCGGCAACAGTTGGAGAAAGCTGACCTTGATATCGAGCGAGACGCTGTGGCCGGGTAGAAGAAGGCATTCGGAGACAAGGCTGAACGGTTCCGGGGGCCGCTGGGCCTCGGCGTAGATGCGAGGGTAGAGCGTGCCGAAGTTCCACCGGTGGCGATTCTTGATGGCTGTGGGCCGGTATGGATAAAGAATGTATCCCTCGTAAAGTACAGCTGCTGCGATCTTTTCGACGGAGGTGAAGTTCATGCTTCGACCTCCTCTGGGCGTTTTGCTGAGGCGTTTTCGCTGGCCAGGGCCTTGGCGATGGCTTGTTCCCAGGTTGGCAGACCGTGGCGGACCTTGTAGTTGTAGAGTTGCTCGAAGGTATCGCGACGAAGGCAGAGCCAGGCAGAGTTAGGATGGTGCATCTCCATCATGTCTTTCCAGACAGAGACGGGAAGACGATAGATGCACTCACGGTCCCATGGGACTTGCGAGATCTGTAGAGCGCCATTGGAGCCTTCATAAAAAAGCGTGCCGCTGAACATGATGGCGACCGGGATGTCGCCTGAATTGAGGGCGTGGAAGTACTTTGTGGCAGCGACGTTGAAGTCGAAGGTACAAGGAAGTTCAAGATCGACAAGCAGTTCGCCGGTAAAGCGCGGGACGGCAATGCTGGTGTTCATCCAAAGCAGCGGTTTGACGGTACGTGCCCAGCGCTCGGGTGTGCCGAACAGGTCGAGCAGTTTCTCTTGTTCGTTGGGGACGTAGCGGCGCTTGGCGGGTTCGATCTGAACCTGGCAGCGAAGAGTGATGGCGTGAATCGTCTCAGTGGCGGGAAAGTTGGTGATGCGCAGCTTGAGTACAATCAACGGTGTGGCCGCATGAGGCACCGCTTCAGCGCCTTCGATCTGGAAGTGGAGCTCAGGCATGGGTAGGCTCCGGCTGCTGATTCGCAACAGACTCTCTCACTTCAGTGCTACGCGCTTGTAGACTCGCGAAGAATTCATGGATGTGCTTCCAGACTTCGCCCCCCCCGGAAAGGCCGCGCCAGTGCATGCGAATGAGGCCGACGAGATGGAAGCATTCGTCGATGGGAACGATGTAGTACTCATGGATGGCGCCGACGCGGTTGACGAGGAAAGTCTCTACGTCGGACTCCATCTTCTGGAGAGAGGGATGCTGAGCGGCGATTTCGGCCCAGCTTTCGAGGCTCAAGAGCGATTCGATGGCGCCAGCGGGACTGGGATACATCGCGATCATCCTGCCACCAGCGGTGTCGTAGTAGAAGAAAGCCAGGTTGATGGGGATCATGAGAGATTCCCATTGCAGATTCGGCATCTGGAAGTCGGCGAGAGCGCGAATGTGGCGCGGAATACGCAGGTAATGGGCTCCGGGCTGGCCGCTGAAGAGCAGGGCACAACCATCGCAGGAGCAGGCAATCTCGCGCTTGCGGGGCACGAGCAAATGCTGGTGGATCGGTGTCAGTTCGGCGCTGCAGAGCTCACAGCGTTCGGCGCCGTCTGAGATCGGGCGACGGCGGGCGACCTGCCTCAGGAATGACGGGACCGGAGTTCGTTCCTGCTGTTCGGAGAGTTCGTTCATACTGGGCTCCCAGGGTTAGGCAGGCGGCAACTGAGGCATCTTGGGACTAATTGGGCCGCGCTGCTCAAGGCTGATGCCGGTGGCGTCCTTCGCGGTGCGGGTGGGGCTGTGGTGGGCGAGCTGGTCAACGCGGCTCTCGCCTTTGCGGATTCCGAGGGCACGGGCTGGAGTATCAGGGCGTGCATCTTGTTTGGCCATGACGGTTCTCCCTACTTGATGGTTACGAGTTGAGGTCCGCTCTGCTCAGTAGTTGCGGCATTCTCGGAGACGACTTCGACGATATCGGGTGCGACCTCGAAGAGCGCGTCTTCGACTGCACTCTTAAGTGTGATGGAGGAACTAGGGCAGCTACCGCAGGTTCCGTGGAGGCGTATGTGAACAATGCCGTCGCGGACGCCAGCAAGGTCCACGTCGCCTCCGTGAGATTTGAGATAAGGACGAGCTTTTTCGATGCCGCGAAGCACACGGGTCTCGATGTCGTCCGGGTGGAGGTTGTGCAGCAGAAGCATGCTTGAGACCAAGTCGTTTTCCAACGCTTCGTTTAGAGCCTGCTCACCCGCCTGCGTCTGTCGGAGTGAGTCGACAAGACGTTGAAGAGCCGCGCCGTGCAGTTCAACGACAGATTGCACGAGGTCGAGCGCGGTCGCCCGTATCTCCGGGTCACCTGCGCTTTCAAGGCGTGCCGCGAGTTTTTCAACTCGCTCCGTCTGCAAACGAAACTCGCCGCGCTGTGGAGGTGAGATGGTACCAACAACTTCCGGCTGGGTATCCGACTGAGGCGCAGCAGCCATTATTCGTGCCCCGCTACGCCGAACATAGGAGAGTGGCGAGTTTCGAGGATCTTGCCGTCACCGAGATACATGTGAACGCCGCAGGGCAGGCAGGGATCGAAGCTGCGGACGGTGCGCATGATGTCGATACCTTTGAACTTGTCGGGGCCGTTCTCCTCGAAGAGTGGTGTGTTCTGCACCGCGTCTTCATATGGGCCGGGAGTTCCGTACATGTCGCGGGGATTAGCGTTCCAAGGAGTGGGGGGATAGGGATGGTAATTGGCGATCTTACCCTCGCGGATCACGACATGGTGCGAGAGAACGCCACGAACGGCCTCGTGAAAGCCACAGCCGATAGCTTCTTCCGGAACCTTGAATTCGGTCCAGGTGGAGGTGCGACCGGCATTCAATTCGGCGAGTGCTTTCTCGACGAAGTGCAGAGCGGTAGCCGCGGCGTAGGCCTGAAAGTATGTGCGGGCACGGTCACGCTCGAGTGTGTTCGACCACTTCGGGATGTGCCACTCGAATTCAGTCTCTGGCAGCATGGCGGTTTTGGGAAGATTGATCTTGACGCTGTGCCCGGTGGCCTTGACGTAGCCGATGTCTACCAGTCCGGAGAGTGCAGTCGACCAGAGACGTGCGATCGGCCCGCCACCGGTATCGAGGGCGAGGTGGTCTCCAGTGCGCTGATCGAGCCAGCGCGGCGACATAACCCAGGTGTAGTTGCCCTTAAAGTCGCGCTTCTGCGGGCGTGGGATTGTGGTCTGGTTCCAGGGATGACGTTTGTCGACGGTGTTGCCGAGCGGGTCGCGGGGTACGAAGGTTTCAGAGCCCTGCCAATCGTCATAGTAGGAACTTCCGAGCAGTATCCGAATGTTGAGATTGATATCGATAAGCGAGTTGGTGACCAGTTCACCGTCGACGACCACGCCAGGAGTCACGAACATCTTGCGTCCCCATTCGGCCATGGTCTTGTACTGGTAGTCGCAGTGGTCTGGATCGTTGTAGGAGCCCCAGCAGGCGAGCAGGACGCGGCGGCGGCCGACCTCTTCATAGCCCGGCAGCGCATCGTAGAAAAAGTCGAAGAGATCGTCGTGCAGTGGTACGACCTTCTTCATGAATTCGACGTACTTCATCAGCCTAACTAAATAGTCGGTGAAAAGTTGGATAGTAGCGACGGTGCCGACGCCGCCGGGATAGAGGGTCGATGGGTGGACGTGCCGTCCTTCCATGAGACAGAACATCTCGCGGGTCAAGCGACTCATGGCGAGTGTCTCGCGGTAGAAGGTGCCGGTGAAGGGGTTGAGCGCAGTCATAATATCGGAGATCATGCGGTAGCCGTGCTTGTCGGCGTTCGGCGAAGACGTATGCTGTGCTTTCTCCCAGACGTTCGGATTGGTCTCCTTCACCATCTGCTCGCAGAAGTCGACGCCAACGAGATTGTCCTGAAAGATGTTGTGATCGAACATATACTCGGCTGCTTCGCCAAGGTTGATGATCCATTCCGCAAGCGCGGGGGGACGAACGCCAAAGGCCATGTTCTGCGCGTAACAGGCGCAGGTCGCGTGGTTATCACCGCAGATACCGCAGATGCGACTGGTGATGAAGTGAGCGTCGCGCGGGTCTTTGCCCTTCATGAAGATGCTGTAGCCGCGAAAGATGGACGACGTGCTGTGACACTCGGCAACGGTCTTGTTAGCGAAGTCAATCTTAGTGAAGATACCGAGACTGCCGACGATACGGGTAATGGGATCCCAATTCATCTCGACGAGATTGCGCTTCTTATCCTCGAGTTCAGGGATAGTATCGGGAAACGTTGCCATAGCGTGATCCTCTCTCAAGTGATTATTAGGCATTGGGGGGAGCTGGACGATAGCCCGTGGTGAGCTCCGGACGATTGTGACGCCACTTCGGTTCCTTGTTGACGGTAGCGTTGGTGATGCTGCGAAGTGCACGGATCATGCGCCCGTAGCCGCTGACAAGAGTAGCCGAGAGCATGCCTCCGGGTGGCTCATCCATAAATGGCATGAACTTATCGGGGAAGCCGGGCATGGTGCATCCGATACAGATGCCGCCGACGTTAGGACATCCGCCGATGCCACGCATCCAGCCGCGCTTCGTGACGTTGCAATCGACGACCGGACCCCAGCAACCGAGCTTGACGAGGCATTTTGAAGAACCGTATTCGGTGGCGAAGTCTCCCTGCTCGTAGTAGGAGCCGCGATCGCATCCCTCATGGACCGTCTTGCCGAAGAGCCAGGTGGGGCGAAGCTGCTTGTCGAGTGGAATCATGGGAGCGAGACCAGCTACTTGGTAGAGCAGGTAGAGAACGGTCTCCATGAAATTGTCGGGCTGGACGGGACAGCCGGGCACATTGACTATGGGCAGACCGGCCTTCGAACGCCAGTCCCAGCCCAAGTAGTCGGCCAGTCCCATGGCACCGGTTGGGTTACCGGCCATGGCGTGGATACCGCCGTAGGTTGCGCAGGTGCCGGCACCGATAACGGCCAGCGCCTTGGGAGCGAGGCGATCGATCCACTCGCATGTGGTGATAGGTTGGCCGGTGTCATGATTCGTCCCCATGGCCGCCCAGTAGCCCTCTTTCTTGATCTTCTCGTTGGGGATGGAGCCTTCGACCACAAGGACGAAAGGTTCGAGCAGACCCTTCTCAGCATCGTAAAAAAACTGCATGAACTCGTCGCCGTTCTCGTAAGCAAGCACCGGATTGTGAAGATGAACTCGGGGAAGACCGGGTATGGCACCCAGTAAAACATCTTCGATCGAGGGTTGTTCGGCGGCGGTCACCGAAACGCTGTCGCCGTCGCAACTAAGACCGGCTGTGATCCAGAGAATGTGGACGTCGGATACCGGTGACGGCTTGGTAATGCCGCTTGGCGAGTCAACCATGGAATTCTCCTTGGGACGACATTGTGACCTGCTCCGCGAGCTTGCTCGAAGTTGAGTTCTGGGGGGAGTTAGCGTGATGACTCTCCGAGCGAAGGGCCAAGGAGTCGTAACACATGGGCTGTGATTTTGAATTCGGGAAAGCGGAATGGTAGAAGCAGGACACGCCTGTCACCTTCGCAAAGCGATACTTTTGCTCTTATTCAGAGCCCGCGAGCGAAACCGCCTCGCTCGAATGCCAGAGACAGTACGCCTCCTCGAAGCTGGCTGTCAATCGCTTATACCCGCATATTTATTGGACTAATACAACCTTTATGAGGTCGATGGGATTATTAGATCTTGAAGCAACCAATCCGGAATTAGCAGATGCGCGGAAGCTGCTCGCCGAACATCACATCGAGCACCCGCGTGCCACCGATCTCAGTCTTCATTAGCACCATGCCAGGATGATCTTCAACAACCTCCCCGATAATTACGGCGTCATGGCCCAGACGATGCTGCCGCATCTGCTGGAGAACTGCGCCAGCCATCTCCGGAACAACTAGAGCGAGCAACTTGCCCTCATTCGCGACATAGAGCGGGTCGAGGCCAAGCACCTCGCAGGCGCCCTTGACCGTTTCGCGCACAGGGATCGTGCGCTCGTCCAGCACCATGCCGACGTTGGCGTGTTTGGCTATCTCGTTGAGCGTGGTTGCGACGCCTCCGCGGGTCGGATCGCGCAGCGTATGGATGAAATCGTTCGTGGGGGAGGCGGTCGCAAGCATGGCCGAGACGAGGCCGTTAAGCGGTGCGCAGTCGCTCTCAATAGCACCCTCGAACTCGAGTCCCTCGCGCTGGCTCATGATGGTCATGCCGTGGTCGCCGATGTAGCCACTGAGGATAATCTTGTCGCCGGGGCGGGCGTGATCTGCCGAGATGCTGATGTTGTGATCGATCACGCCGATGCCGGTTGTAGTGATGAAAATCTGGTCGCCTTTGCCGCGGTTGACGACTTTGGTATCGCCGGTGACGAGCTGTACACCGGCCTCAGCCGCGGCGCCCCGCATGGACTCGACCACTCGGCTCAGATCGTCCACTGCCAGGCCTTCTTCGAGGATGAACGCTGCCGACAGATAGAGCGGACGGGCCCCGCTCATCGCAAGGTCGTTCACCGTACCGTGAATCGCGAGCCGACCGATATCTCCGCCCGGGAAGAAGATAGGTGTGACAACGAAGGAGTCAGTGGAGAACGCCAGTCGCACCCCCCTGATGGTGAGCACGGCCTGATCGTCGAGCTTATCGAGCGTCGGATTACGAAAGGCCGGAAGGAAGATCTTGTCGATCAGATCGGCGGTGAGCTTGCCGCCGCTGCCGTGGCCAAGAACGATCCGTTTGTGGTCGAAGATCGGGATAGGGCACGAACCGAACGGCGTCAGACTCTCGCCAGCGATTGTCTTCTCCGTCTTCAAATCATCTTCAGCGGCCGGCATGAGTGTATTCGCGCTCCTCGCGGGGCTTGACACTGACGTCGTCCCGAACAGGTCCGGGAACGATCTGATGAAGCTTATCGGCTCCCTGCGGGTTCAGGTGACGGCCGTACGCGTAATACGCGGCGCACGCTCCCTCAGCCGAGACCATCGTCGCACCGAGTGGGTGCTGGGGAGTGCAGAGCGCACCGAAAGCAGGGCAATCGTGTGGTTTTTTGAGCCCACGAAGGATCTCACCACTGATGCATATCTCGGGTTCCAGAGTGGCGATCTCCGCCACATCGAAGAGCTTTTCGGCGTCGTGCCGAGAGAACTCGTCGCGCAGATGGTAGCCGCTCATCGGGATACTACCGATGCCGCGCCACTTGCGATCTCCGACCCCGAACACTTTGCCGATCAACTGTTGCGCCGGCAGATTTCCCTGGCGAGTCAGAATGCGCGAGTACTGATTCTCGACCGTGGCCCTGCCCTCTTCCAACTGCTTGATGGTCATCAACGTACCCTCGAGGATATCGATCGGCTCGAACCCGGTAATGACGATGGGGACGCGGTGGCGGGCGCTGATGGGGTCATACTCGCTGTACCCCATTACGGCGCAGACGTGGCCTGGACCGAGGAAGCCCTGCACGCGATTTCCGGTGGCGCTGAGAATGGCTTCGAGTGCCGGTGGCACCAGGACATGGGAAACCAGTAGAGAAAGATTGTTAACCTGCTCTTCGCGGGCTCGCCACGCCAGCATCGCATTCGCCGGGGCCGTGGTCTCAAACCCGATGGCGAAGAAGACAACATGCTTTTCCGGATTGGCGCGGGCGATCTTCAGGCAGTCGAGCGGCGAGTACACGATACGGACATCGCCGCCGAGAGATTTGATCGAGAACAAGTCACCGTCGGAGCCGGGCACGCGCAGCATATCTCCAAACGAACAGAAGATCACCTTGGGCGATCGTGCGATTGCATGCGCCTTGTCGATCATTTCAAGCGGTGTGACGCACACCGGGCAGCCCGGTCCATGCACAAGTTCGACACCCTCGGGAAGCAGGTGGTCAAGGCCATTCTTGACGATCGAGTGGGTCTGGCCCCCGCAAACCTCCATTAAAACCCACGGACGGGTCTGGACCCGGCGCATCTCGGCAACGATCTTCGCCGCTATGTCCCCATTGCGATATTCATCAAGATACTTCATCGGCGAAGATCTCCGGCGTTCATCCAGGCTGGGTAGGACGGCTCGTCCGTCTCAGTGATCTCTTCGACAACCGGAGACTCCAGCTCGGTGAGCTGATCAAGATCCTTCAGCGCCTGGTAGGTACGTCCTGCTTCTGCTTCATCGATACGGCTGATGGCGAAGCCGACATGGACCAAGACGTACTCGCCCACCTGAGTTTCCGGTACATATTCCAGGCATGCTTCGCGAACAATGCCGCCGAACTGGACCTTGGCCATGCGCAGACCGCGTTGGTCGTAGGTGTCTACCACTTTGCCGGGAATGGCTAGGCACATGTCAGTCTCCTCGACGCAATAGCTCGTTTGCTATCACCGCCTGCCCCAACGAAATACCGCCGTCGTTCGCAGGCACCATCGCGTGCAAGAATACTCCAAATCCCAGACGCCGCAACTCCAATGCCGTGACTCCCAGCAAAAGATGATTCTGAAATACGCCGCCGCTTAGGCATACGCGGGCCAGTCCGTCGCTCTTGCGGATACGACAGCAGACCTCGACGATGGCGGCGCTGAGCGTGTTGTGAAAGCAGGCGGAGATCGCGCCTACGGATCTTTTGGCAATGGTATCCCTCACGATCGTAGCGATGGTTTGACGAAGATCTATCACCATCGATTCACTTTGCTCCAGATCAAACCCGTACCGATCCGTATTGCTTGGCTCCGCCACCATCTCCAGCGCAATGGCCGCCTGCCCTTCGAAAGTGACCTCAGGCCCCAACCCCAACATCGCCGCTACTGCGTCGAACAGGCGGCCGCCCGAAGAGGTCTGCACCGTCTGAATGCGGCGCGAAAGCATCGTGTCCACGAGCCTGAACTGCGTGGCGGGAACGCCCCGGAAACACGCAAGATCGTCAGGCATTTGAGAGCCAAGAGAATCCCGAAGGTAGCTCAGGGCCATTCGCCAGGGCTGACGTATCGCTGCATCGCCGCCGGGCATCGGTACGGCGCGAAGGTGGGCACGACGCTCGAAGCCAACGAGATCTGCCACCAGGAATTCGCCGCCCCATATGGTGCCATCGGAGCCAAGTCCAGTGCCGTCCATGGCGACGCCGATGACCTTTCCGCTGAGCTGGTTTTCCGCCATGCAGCTGGCGATGTGCGCGTGATGATGCTGCACCGCAAACCTGCGCTCGATGCCCGAGACGAGCGCCATGCGCGTGCTTCGATAGCCGGGATGTAGATCGTGTGCGATGGCCTTCGGTGAAACCTTGAAGAGATGCTTCATCTTCTCCAGCGTCTCTTCGAAGAAGCGCATGGTTTCATAGTTTTCGAGATCGCCGATGTGCTGACTCAGGATCGCGTGTCTGCCCCGGGTCAGGCAAAAAGTATTTTTCAGCTCGGCGCCGACAGCCAGAACTTGTTCCATCTCGATGCCCAAATCTATAGTCTGCGGCACGAAGCCGCGGGAGCGACGCAGCACCGTTTCCTTTCGTTCAATGGTGCGAACCACCGAATCGTCCACTCGTGTGGCGATGTCGCGATCATGCAACAGGAACCAGTCGGCGATGCCTGACAAACGCAGGAGCGCCTCGGTGTTCGAGACCACGATCGGCTCCTCACTCAGATTGCCGCTCGTCATAACAAGAGCGACAAACTCCGACGCCGATTCCGGTGAGTCGCTGAAGAGTAGATAGTGCAGTGGCGAATAGGGGAGCATGATGCCGAGTGTGTTGTTTCCTGGAGCAATGATGTCCGACAGGCCGCTCGTTACTGCTCCGTCAGATGAGGCGCGAGAGAGAATTACGATCGGCCTGCGCGGATGCTGCAGCGCGCCTTCATCCTCTGGTGACACCGCGCAAATTCTCCGGGCTCCTTTAATATCCCGCACCATCAGAGCGAATGGCTTCATGGGCCGACGCTTGCGTTTGCGCAACTCGGCGACGGCAGCGCCGTTGTTCGCATCGCAGGCAAGCAGAAAGCCACCCAGACCTTTGACGGCCACGATCTTGCCGTCCCGCAGGATTTGCCTTGCCGCACGAATCGCTGGAAGCGAGTCTTTCTCGGCAAAGGAACAGTCAGCCGACGACGAGCCGCGTGGGACAAGGCACAACGCTGGGCCGCAGACCGCGCAGGCATTTGGCTGTGCATGGAAGCGCCGATCGGCTGGATCGTCATACTCCGCCTTGCAGGCGTCGCACATAAGGAAGCCCGACATCGTTGTTTTCGCGCGATCGTATGGTATGTCCTGGACGATGGTGTAGCGCGGACCACAGTGTGTGCAATTTGTGAATGGATAGCCGAAGCGGCGGTTAAACGGATCGCCGAAATCGCGCCAGCAGGCGTCGCAGGTGCCGGCGTCGGGAGAGACCAGAGTGAACTCACCGATCTCCTCCCGGCTCTCGAGAATGTCGAAGCCTGAGCTATCCACGACCTCCATTTCGGAGACGGTAAGTTCGAGAATCTGAGCGAGCCGTGGAAGATCGGCTTCCAGACTTTCGATAAAGGTGCGAATTGCTGCGACGTGACCCTGGATTTCTATCGTTACGCCCGACGAAGAATTGAAGACGAAGCCGGTCAGCCCACGTGATGTGGCAAGCTTATAAACGAATGGGCGAAACCCGACTCCTTGAACGATTCCTCGAATGTGAAGTTGACGCCGTATCTTCGAGTCTGGCGGAGGAGAAGGCATCATCGATAAATCAGCATAACTGAGTTCCGGTCCAGCTTCTTACGGGTGCCCAACTCCCCTAGATCACCGGGAACGGTCATTGCAGACTTCGAGATTTGTGGCAAATGTTCATCAGTATTGGTCTCGGGCGCGTTGCTTAGGCCTCGATGAGGAGATCGATCTCAGAAACCTCGAAGCCAATCGCCTCCAGATCAAAATCGAGTTCTAGTTCGGAGAGGATCTTCAGTTGCTCGCCGAGCTCCGCTGATCCAGGAGGAGTTCTCGGTCAACCGGTAGTCGGCGATCAGGGAAGCCGTGCGCTGTAACTCTATGCGGTGACTGAGGCGAACGGCAGGCAGGGTCTCCGATCCCAGCCTGCGCGCGGCCAGGAGTCGACCATGGCCTGCTAACACCTTCTGCTGATCACTAACCAGGAGCGGGACGTGGCGGACCATCAAGTTTCAGACAAGCATATTTTACGGACAAACGGATCTCGACATCACTTCCCTAAGCCGACTCATCGGTATTAATCAGACCTGGATGAGTGATTTGGCGATTTTGCACTCATTGATAAGGCGAGCCCACGGCCTCCACGTTATTAGCCATTCGGGATAGGCGGCGAGAAAGGCATTGCCCGTTACCTATCATCCGCTCCGAAGATCGCCAGACATAGTGTTGCAGCCAAATATGCCGTCGGTGATGGGGATGCTGCGACGATCGAGACCCACTGGACGACCTCTGTAGTTCTGACAATCAGGCCGCTCAGCGATGAATTGCGGTCGCCGATCAGGAGTTACACGCCAGGTTGAGGGTGGATTCAATCTGCTCCAAAAAACAAGGTAACGGACGGTGGCTTGTATGAAGGAGACATAGTCTCTCCTTGATCGTTGATACGCCCAGGGTCTGTTCCCCTTCAAAGCCGATGAGCACTCCAGGACCCCAGAGCTGCCGGAGCGAAAGCGCGCCATAAGACGTTGGGATCGCAACTGCGCCGAGATTCGATAGGTGGATATCGAATAAGAACAGCTTCCCACCTTCTTCACCTGCGGAATAGGCGGCCAGTCCCGATTGCACGATTCCACCAACGGCTCCGAGCCACGGCCTTGACCCCATTCTCACTCTGCCCCAGGCTGAGCCTGTCCGTCCACAGGGCTATCTGGGAGGGGAAAATCGCACGCTGTAAAGAATACGCCGCAGTCTTCAGGCGAGCCAACGCGCCCGCGATTGCTGATCGTCGAGCAGAGGTGCAGGTCCCGGCCCGCGCCGTACCCGGGGTTTCGTCTAGCCACAATCCCCGTAGCCGCCACCAGTGCCGCATGCACTGTGGTCTTCTCTTGTCTCACCCGCTTCCGCAGCGCGTCGGTCAAAGCGTATGAGAATTGGAGAGAGCGGACTTCCGGGATGATCGAAGAGCTCGACCGATACACAGTCAGAGCTAATGTCATTTCCGGTCGCAGTCCACTCCACTCTGCGCTCTGGGTTCAGAACAGATTCCGATCATGTGCTCTTGAGACGAGTGGAGGCTGAGCTTGTTGAGCTTCGAGCCTGAAAGCGCCTGCAGCACGTCTCGCATAGCGAAAGCTAGCGACATACCATCACAGATCGAATGATGTGCGCTCAGTATGAGCATGCTGCTCGAGTCGGTATGCATCAGTACTGCGCGAATCAGTGGGCCGTTTTCGGCATCGATGCGTAAGGAAAGCTCGCGGGCTACTTCTCGCTCCCAGGCTTGGGCGAACTCATCTTCTAGAACCCGCAGCGCCACTCCCGGATGGTGCATTGTCTGAAAGAAGGGTGCGCCATCTTCGGTTTGAGCGATCACTGCCGACCACAACGGATGACGTTGCCGTGTCTGGTCAAGCGCGCTTCTCCACTCTTCAATCGCTGACCCATCAACATGCGCCGCCAGGGTGGCGTGCAGCGGACTGCGCTTGTCCATCTGCCACAGGAGTTCTTCGAACGAGCCGAGGGGGCGCAGAAATGCTTGCGCTTGCGAGGCGTCACTGAGTACGGTTTCGAGGATCATTGAGCCACTTTCTGATAAATCGCGATGCCGGGTTAGTGCGTTCATGAGTTTCTCCTGCATATCGCAGGATATTTTGCGCACGAAGCCGCGCCGTCGTTGACCGACGTTGGTTGCGAGTCTGCTCACAGCATTTTTTTCGTGTTCAGCGGTCCAGCGTGCGTGCACTCTCGGGCGATCTCACCGCAGAGTCATATAGGCTCCGCCGGTTAGCCGGTTACTCCGAGTGCTCGCCGGTACTCTGTCGGAGTCACAGCGCAGACCGCGCGAAAGACCCTTGCAAAATGCTGTGACGTTTGAAATCCGCAGCTGATCGCAACATCGATCACTCGCAATCTCGGCGACTTGAGTAAGTCTTTTGCATGTTCCACTCGGGCGTTCAATACAAATTGATGAGCCGCCTGTCCTGTCGACCTTCGGAACATTTGATTGAAATAGCTCGTACTCAGTCCTGCGGCGCCGGCCATCTCCTGCAGAGAGATCTCTCGGTCGATTCGTCCATAAACAAGCTGCTTCACTCGCGACAGCTGTGTCGGCGTTAGGCCGCAATGGTACTGCAGAAGACCACGTTTCAAATTCCCGCGCAGTTGAACCAACGCCGATGCAAGCGCCTGCGCGATGGAATCCATGTAGAGGCGACCGGCAAGGCTTCCTCCTTCTTCCTCTGCCTGGATCGCCGAGACAAGCGCATCCACTCGCTTATCCTCGAACTTCGTGCTACTCCTTATCTCGACTGACTCCGCGCCGACTTCCTCTGCGATTGCGCGGAAGACCTCGTCCGGCAGATCAACCTTCAGGATCTGGATCTTGCTGTTCCAACGCACAAACTCATCGATCCCGCGGTTGCAGACGATCAACTCTCCGGCGCCGTAAGAGTAGTCGAAGAGCTTATTGCGGCTCACACCATGCTGGTATCGGCCTGGAGAAAGTACCTTGGCCAAAGACTGCTGATGCTGCATGTAGTACTTCGGCTCTGTTTCGATGGAGCTTTCAAGGTGCTGCAGTTGCAAGCCATTGCTCATGTCCATGGCGAACCTCCGGTTGTCCGGAGTCTGCGAATTCCGACAGTGTCTTAAGCCTACGCCTCATGGGACCGATATGACGGTAGATCATGCAGCTAAATTAGCGCCATAGCGACGCCGGAATCCAGCTGCATGTCCGGTTTCGGCCTCTTTCTCTACCCGTGTCCAGGAACGTCGCCGTTCAATGGGCGATCGCATAAGCCGGCAGTTGTTCCGCAATCTCGTCCGGCGACATCATCCGCACACCATACTTGATGAAGACCGCCATGGTCGACGTCAGGTCAACTGTGGCATAGGTCTCCATGTCGGACGGAATCTCCATCGTGCGAGCCGGAGCATTTATCTTGTTAATTGCGTTGAGAAATCCCCCAGGAGTCATCAGGGCCAATACGTGGCACTCCTCAGACTGGATGAGGTAGGCGTGCGGGATCTTCTTCGGCAGAAAGACGCTTTCACCGGCTACCACGGTAAACACCTGACCATCGGCAAACACCTTGATTTCACCTGCGAGGATGTAAAAGAGCTCGGCTTCCCGGTCGTGAATGTGCGGAGGCGGTTCGGTGCCTTTCTTCATCTTCGATTCGACGAGATCGAAAGCACCATCTGTGTCGGAGTTGCCAGCTAGCTGACTGATCAAAAGCCCCTTGTACCAGGTTGAATTTTCGAGTGCGGGGGCACGTTTGTACGCTTGTATCGTTTTCATTGGACTTCCCTCTTTCCTTTGCGGTGGGCCAATACTGACAGAGATGATTCCTTGACAGAGCAACCACACACGTTAGACATTCGGCTCTACGGAGTCACCAGAGACGCTTTAGCTATCTCAACGCACAGAGAGCTGACGCATGTGTCGCATCCACCAATCTGTGTCCAATACGTCGATGTAATTCGCAGGGCTACATAAAGCACGAGATGACAATTGCTCGCATCAACTTGCTAGTCGATGCAAGAACGTCCAGCATTGGGAAGGCTGCATTCGAGACAAGAGCCACCCCTTCTGCGCGTTGAGAAGGCTCATCCCGAGGCGATCAAATTCTTTGCATTACATCCTACTAGTAGGTAGTCACATAAGCATGCACGGAGAAACCGCAGATCGCATCCTTCAGACGGCCAGTACTCTGATCTCCGATCTCGGCTATTCAGCATTTAGCTATGCCGATATCGCTGAAGCGGTCCAGATTCGGAAGGCCAGTATTCATCATCACTTTCCGACGAAAGCGAGCCTAGTTGTTGCTGTCCTCAAAGAGTGTAGCAACACTTTCTGGAGTTGAGTGGATAGATTCGGGAGACGCTTGAAGAAGCGTGTCAGCAATCGGACGTTAAAACTCAAAGGCACCCCTGAAGACGAGGCACAGACGCTCATCGAGAGAGGCTGTTGCAGGGGACGCAGTCTTTGACGCAAAAGATTTTCGACCCCTTGGCACAGTCGACTTGTCGGAAGTAATCCGAGGAACATGACGTGTCTCGGATGCGGATACTTCCTAATAGCAATCGAAGCGCATTTGTGGTCACCCTGGGCCGCGTGTAGGCTTCGATATGTACCTTTCTCGGAAGCCTATAGCGGATGACTCTCACCGCGGTTTAGTCGTGCTCACCTTGTGTCGGTCAATGAGTGTTCGACATGAGTACTAAAAAAATAAACTCAGCGGGAGATAGTCATGGCCGGCTCAAAGGAAAAGTAGCTCTCGTAACGGAGCGTCAATGGGTTTTGGCGCCGCGATTGCGCACAGATTTGGTCTGGAAGGTGCTGCTGTAATCGTGAACTATCCTCTCGAGAAATCAGAAGCGGATGAAGTAGTCGCCGACATTGTGGCGTCTGGTGGTAGAGCAATTGCGCTCCGCGCAGATGTTTCAAAGTGAGATGAGGTACAAAGCATGCTGGAGGAAGCTGTCAAAGGCTTTGGCTCAGTAGACATTCTCGTCAACAATGCGGGTGCGTATGAGTACATTCCTTTGGAAGAAATTACGAACGATCATTTTCACCGGCTCTTTGACCTCAATGTGCTTAGAACAATCCTGGTGACTCAAGCAGCTCTTCCCCACCCTCGAAAAACCGGAGGTAGCGTCATCAATATCAGCTCCGTCGTAAGCGTCTGGGTATGTTGATTGGGACCCTCTCCCCAACTATTCCGCTCTTTTCCTGCAAGTACTTTGGAGGAAACGAAGAAATCTGAGACCGACGCGCGGGAATACTATGGATTCATGCGCAAGGTCGTCATCAGTGGGCCGCCACCGGTCCAGGTCCTCGACGTGACGGGTCCACTCGAAGTGTTCTCGAATGTTTCGGACTATCAAGTGGAGATCGTCTCCTTGGATGGAACGGGACAACTCAGGACGAATCGAGGAATCACCCTATCCGGCGCAGTCTCAGCCACCAATGTGTCCGGTTCGATTGACACTCTTGTCATTGCTGGTGGACCTGGCGCCGAATGCGGTGAGTACGACCTCGATTACGTACGCTGGATCGCCGACGCCGCTGGACGATCACGACGTGTCGCTTCCATTTGCACCGGCGTCTTCCTGCTCGCTGCTGCAGGGCTTCTAGACGGCAAGCGGGTTGTCACCCATTGGAAATTCTGTGATCGTTTGGCTCGTGAGTTTCCTAAAGTGAACGTCTTTCCCAACCCCATCTTCTTGCGCGATGGATCCATCTACACCTCAGCGGGAATCACCGCGGGAATCGATCTCTCGCTCGCTCTCGTTGAGGAGGACCACGGCCACCAAACCGCTCTGAGTGTCGCCAGACAGCTTGTCATGTTCCTGGTTCGGCCCGGAGGCCAGGCCCAATACAGCCACATGCTCTCCCGACAGGTCACGACCTCTGAGCCGCTACGCGAATTACAGGTGTATATGCTCGAAAATCTGAAAGCGAATTTGTCGGTTGATGCACTTGCGGAAAGAATTGGAATGAGCCCGAGACATTTCTCTCGCGTATGTCTGCGAGAGATGAAGATGAACCCGGGGCAGTTCGTTGATCGTCTGCGGGTCGAGGCGGCTCAGCAAATGATTGATAGTTCGTCGATGGGACTCAAAGAAATTGCGGAGGCCTGTGGATTCGGCTCCGCAGACTCCATGCGCCGAACTTTCCACCGCGTTATCGGGATTACCGCGGGCGAATACACGGAGCGATTCAAGCGCGCAAAGAAGTAAACATCGTATAACGATGTCCGAAAGTGTCGGAAGGATGTCGTGGCGGCATCCGGGTATCGAATCTAAGCTGATTTCGTAGTGAGAACAACCGCATAGGAGATAAACCGATGACCAAACAATCCGTATCGAACAGTTCGGCTGCGCAAGAAGCAATTGCGGACGGCAACTCACCAGCCAAAATTATAGAGACAACAACCGCTGAAGTGAGACCTACCTTTCGACATCCGAAGGTAATTCTGCCCGTCCCCGCGCCTCAGGAAAAGTTCCAGCACGCTCAGCCGGGAGTTCCCGATACGCAGCTGACTCGCGAAGCGACCGGACTCCTTCATGAGTTCAGTACGCAGTTGCTGTTCAACCATTCTCATCGCGTGTTCTTCTGGGCGAATGAACTTGGCCGCCAGACGGGTCAGCACTACGACCAGGAGTTGCTCTTCGTCTGTGCTGCATTTCACGACATGGGACTTCTGAAGAAGTTCTCAAGCGCCGAGGATCGTTTTGAGGTCGATGGTGCGAATGCCGTCCGGCAGTTCCTGGAGCATCATAACGTGCCGGCAGCGCGTATTCAGGTGGCATGGGATGCGATCTCTTTGCACACAACCCCGGGCATAGTACAGTACAAGCCGATCGAGGTCGAACTGCTCTACAACGGGGTTGGCCTCGACGTTCTTGGCATAGGCTATGAAACTTTCCCCGATGATCTGCGGAAGACAATCGTCGCACAGTACCCTCGCGTGAACTTCAAGCACGATATCGCCAACGCATTCCTTGGTGGCTTCGAACATAAGACGCAGACAACTGAAGGCACCTGCAACGAAGATATCTGCTCGCACTTCATTCGCAATTACAAGCGGAGCAATTTCTACGAGCAGATCCACAACTCTCCTTTTCAGAACTCGCAGGTCTAACGGAGCCGCACCGAAGATTTTAGTTTTCTGTGGAGTTTGCGGTGTTTTGCAGGGGTTTTTCACGATTTCCTGCTGCAAGTCGTGGTGAAAACGTGGTGTGACTGTGGTGCATTGCGTGGTAAACGTGGTTTTCTAGCATCCGCTTTTTGCGGTGCAAAAAATACGCCACGTTTTCAATTTTATTTTTGATCCTTCGCTTGGCAATTGATGCCACCCGTTTCGGCCTAGTACGACTACGGGATCATCTCGGTGGCGGTGGCGAAACTGAGCTGGTGGATTGCCATCCAGGTCTGGGAATATGCATTGAGTGCGTCCGACGTGACCGAGCGCGATTGGCGGAGGGCGTCGAGATAGTCGATCAGAGCGAGACCACCGTGTTGGTAACTGAACTGCGCGATATCGAGAACGTCCTTCGCTTCGTCGAGGTAGTGGCCGTTGTAGCGATCAGAGAGCACTCTCGCGTTGAAGTATCCGGAGTACGCCTGGTCGACGTCGGAGATGACCTGGTTGTGGGCGGCGGTAACGGAAAAGCGGCTGGCCTGCGCGGTGAACTTGGCGGTTTCCTTATTGCCCTGGTTGCGGTCAAAGATGCGGATCGGGATGTTGAAGACGAAGCCGACGGAGTTGTCGGCAGCGGTGTCGTTGGGGAGGCCATTTTCGCCGTTATGGTTGTAGTCGGCCTCCAGCGTGGGGTCAGCGGTACCGTTGGCGTAGGCCAGCTTGACGCTGGCGTCCGCGACGGCGACCGCGGCGATGGCGGCCTTAAGGTCGGGCCGGGCAGCCAGGCCTTTCAGTTCGAGGTCTTCCATCGTGAAGGAGATAGGAGGGGGAACGACGTCGCCGATCACGTCGAAGTCAGTACGCGGCTTGTCGTTTCCGAGGAGGACCTGAAGCTGGTCGGAGGCCTGCTGGGCTGCGGTGATGGCGTTGGATTCATCGGTTTCAAACTGGGCAAGCTGCAGGTCGAGGCGCTCGAAGTCGAGCTTGGCGATGTCGCCGGCCATATACCGGTCATGGCTGATCTGCAGTTCACGCCTGTAGTCGGCGAGGTTGTCGTCTGCGATTTTTTTGGCGGCCTTAGCGATAACGAAGTTAGTGAACGCTTGGTTGACCGCGAGAATGGTCTGCTGGATGGTGAGTTGAAGCTGGGCGTCTGTCTGGACAGTAGTGGAGCGGGCGACATCGAGGCGCCAGCGGCGTTTCTCTCCGCGCTCGAAGAGGCGCCCAACGCCAAGGGTGAAGTTATAGGGATTGACATTGCTGTCGGTTTCGGTGAGGTTTCCACCGGACGCGGTGAAGTACGGATTGGCGCGGACACCGGCCTGGATCTCCTGAGCCTTGACCGAGAGCAGGTTCTGCTGCGCGGCTAGCAGTGTCGGATTCTTGGCGCGCGCCAGATCGACGGCCTGCTGCATGGTGATCGCGTTGGGCGAGCTGGGAGGCTGTGGAGTCTGAGCGAAGCCGACGCAGGGCAAGAACAGAATGCAGGCAGCAGCGAGGAGGCTCCGGTGTCTTGTATCTGACTTTGCGATCATGGAACCTCCTTCCGTGGCTTGGGTGAGAGTCGTTGAAGATCGGCCTGCGCGGTTGAACAGCATTAGTTCTCGAACTCCGTCTCGGGTGTGGGCAGAACGTCGTCGGGCCTTGCGATCCAGACGTACAAGGTGGGAAGAAGAAAGACGCTGATCATGAGCGCGCCGATAAGGCCGCCAACGATAACCATGGCAAAGGGTCGCTGCGAATCTGACCCGATGCCGTGCGAGGTTGCAGCGGGGAGAAGACCAAGGGTGGCAACGAGCATGGTCATCATGATGGGGCGAAGGCGGAGTACCGCGCCTTCGATGGCGGACTCTTCGATGGAGTGGCCGCGAACACGCATCTGGTTGATGTATTCCAGCATGATGACGCCGGTCTGCACCGAGACGCCAAAGAGCGCGAGGAAGCCGACGCCGGACGAGACGCTGAAGTTGGTGTGGGTGAAGAGCAATGCAAGTAGCCCGCCTACTGGAGCCATGGAGACGTTGATGAGAATGAGGCCGGCCCACTTACCGGAGTGGAACATGGAGTAGAGGATGATGAAGATGAGCAGGATGGTGATGGGAAGAACCAACATGAGACGACGTGAAGAACGCTTCTGGCTCTCGTATTCCCCAGCCCAGTCCGTTTTGTAGCCGGGCGGGAGTTTGACCTGATCGTTGACTTTGCCGATGGCCTCTTCGACCGTGCTGCCGAGATCGCGGTCGCGGACACTGTATTTGATCGCAACGAAACGCTGCCCTGCCTCTCGGCCGATGGTCTCAGCGCCGTCCTCCATCTTTACTTTGGTCAACTGGGCCAGCGAAACGCGCTCGCCAGATGGGGAAAGGAGACGGATTTTATCAATAGCATCCTGGGTGTCGCGGTATTGCTGAGGGTACCGGACGACAAGGTCGTAACGCGCTTCGCCTTGCAGTACCTGGGTCACCGCGTTACCACCAACGGCGGTCTGGATAGCATCCTGAATATCCGCAACGTTGATGCCGTATCGGGCGGCGGCGAGGCGATCGACGGAGTAGTTCAGGTTGGGCTGACCGATGACACGGAAGAGACCGAGATCCTGGACGCCCTTGATCTTGCTCATGATGGAGACGATCTGATCTCCCAGCTGTTCGAGGGTTTTGAGGTCGTCTCCATAGATCTTGACTGCCAGCTCACCCTTGACACCGCTGACGGCCTCTTCGACGTTGTCGGAGATGGGCTGGGAGAAGTTCCAGATGACGCCGGGGATCTTTTCGAGTTCGCGATCCATCGCACCAATCAACTCATCCTTGTTCTGTCTAAAAGGAGGACGCCAATCTGCTTTGGGTTTGAGGTCAACAAAATATTCGGTGTTGAAGAAGCCGGTGACGTCGGTGCCGTCATCGGGGCGCCCTGTCTGGCTGACTACCTTTGTCACCTCGGGAAAAGACGATAGGACAATACGCGCCTGATTCATGATGCGCAGGCTCTCGGTAGGGCCGGTGCTGGGAGCTAGAGTGCCACGAACCCAGATCGCGCCTTCGTCAAGGTGGGGTAAGAACTCTGAACCGATGACGCCGCTTAGACCGAGGAAGAGGGCTAGGGCGAGCGCGAAGCCTGCTCCGCTGAGAGTGACCCAGCGATGTTCGATGGCCCAACGCGCGGCATGGCGGTATCGGTCGGTGAGCCACGCCATTACGGGATTTTGCCACTCTGAGGCACCCTTCGGAAACAGAAGACTGGCCAGGACCGGTGCGATGACGATGGAGAAGATCAACGCGCCGAGAAGAGCGAAGGCCACTGTCCAGGCCATGGGGCGGAAGAGTCTGCCTTCGACAGCCTGCAACGTAAAGATGGGCAGGTAGGCCGTGATGATAATGCCAATCGCGTAGAAGACTGGCCGCTGCACTTCGTGCGCAGCCTCACGAATTTGTTCGGCTGGAGAGAGAGTATCTTTGCGCTGGTGGCTGAGGTGCCGAACGATGTTCTCGACCATCACGACGGCACCGTCGACGACCATGCCGAAGTCGAGTGCACCGAGGGAGAGCAGATTGGCTGGGATGTGACGGAGGTCGAGGCAGATGGAGGCAAACAGTAGGGAGAACGGGATGGTCAGCGAGACGATGAGAGCGCCGCGGACGTTTCCCAGAAAGAGGAAGAGGATGATGATGACGAGGATGATGCCTTCAGTGAGGTTGTGCAGCACCGTGTGGGTGGTGTAGTGGAGAAGGTCGCTGCGGTCGAGGAAGGGTATAAGTTTTACGCCGGGCGGAAGGATACGCGTGTTGAGTTCGTCGACCTTTTCGTGAATCCCTGCGAGAGCAAACTCGGAGTCATCGCCCTTTTGCAACGCTACGATCCCTTCGACGACATCGGGGTCATCGATGATCTTGCCATCCTCGCGGTTGATGGCGTGTTCGTCCTTCTTCGACTTTTCACTGTGGTCGATACATGGGTCGCTGGCGGTAGAGGAGTTGAGCGGTTGGGGCTTTGGAGTGCCGCCAAACCGGCATGATTTTCCGATCTGACCAAGGCGGATCTTGGGGCCCTGGGTGACGGTAGCGATATCTTTCACGCGGAGCGGAGCGCCGGATTGCGTCTTTAAGACGGTCTCCTCGATATCGTGGGTGCTTCGGTAGAGACCAACCTCACGGACGTTGATTTGCTGTTGGCCTTCTTCAATGAAGCTGCCGCCGGCGTTGGTGTTGTTGTTGGCGAGTTGCTGCTCAACCTGGCCGATACTGACGCCATACGAGACGAGTTTGTCGGGATCAACGCGGACCTGGTATTCGCGTGTCATACCTCCGAAGCTGGAAACGTCAACGACACCGGGGACCGATTTGAGTTGCTTTTCAATTGTCCAGTCCTGAAGCGACTTCAGGTCCATGTTGTCGTAGAGGGGGTTGGTACTTCGCAGGGTGTACCAGTAGATTTGCCCGACGGGACTCCAGTCGGTGCCCATCTGAGGCTGAAGGCCAGGGGGAAGCGTGACTTGAGAGAGCCGCTCGAGGACCTTTTCACGATTCCAATCGTTGACGGATTCGTCGTCGAAGATGAGAGTGAGGCTGGAGATGCCGGCGAGAGAAGTCGACCGCAGATGGGTCATGTGGGGAATGCCGGCCATGCCGATCTCGAGCGGGATCGTGACCTGCTGTTCAATTTCTTCCGCGGCGCGTCCGGGCCATTGCGTGATGATCTGGACGTAGTTGTTGGCAACGTCGGGATAGGCCTCGACGGGCAGGTTATGGAAGGAGACGATTCCCCAACCGAAGAGCAGGATGGAGAGACCGAGAACCATCCATCGATTGTTCAGTGCAAAGTCGACGAGCCCTCGAATCATTACTGATCCGCCGTGTTCTGGAGAGCGAGGGCGTTGGTGACGACCTGCTGGCCCGCGTTAAGGCCGGAGATAATCTCCTGCATATTGCCCGGTAAGGATGCGCCTCCACGCACCGGTACCCGGCGGAACTTACCATCGCCGACAGGAGTGTAGACCCAGTCGCGGTCATGCAGATGAAGAACCGCGGTCGCCGGGACTTGCACGTGGGTCTGCGAATTCTTCCCGTGAATGGTGACAGTGGCAAACATGCCGATGCGCATTAAGGTATTGGGATTTTCAACCTGGATACGAACTTTTGCGGTACGGATCTGCGGATCGAGGACGGCGCCAATGTCGCTGATCACGCCGGTGAGGACACGGTCCGGATAGGCGTTGAGGCGGATGTCCGCCTTCTGGCCGAGATGCACAGTTGGAAGGTCGTTCTCGTAGACGTCGCAGATGATCCATACATGCGAGAGGTCGGCGATCGTGAAGGCATTGGACGAGCCGGCGAAGGTTACTCCGGCAGCGGCGGCGTTGGTAACGTTTTGGGCGATGATGAAGCCGGAGGCCGGAGCGTACACTTTGACAGTGGCGGCGGGGTGATCTTTGTCGACGCCTAGAACGCGGAGCTGCTCTTCCGAGGCTGTAAGCGCCGCTTTCGCGTCATCCTCGGCGTTCTGAGCGATCTCGACCTGACTGTTGGGAATAGCGCCCTTATCGTTGAGGAGCTTGGCCCTTTCGAACTGAACCTTGGCGAGGCGCTCGTCGTTGACCGCCTTCAGGTAGGAGCTAAAAGCGCCCGAGACGTCGGTGCTCTGAACATCCATGAGAAGCTGGCCCTTTTTAACATAGTCGCCGATGCGCGCGTGTACCTCAACGACGCGGCCAGAGGCGATGGAGATTACGGGAATGGTGCGGGAGATGTCGGGATTGACTGTGCCAGTGACCTGAATGGAAGAGGCGGCTGCATAGTCGGTCGCAGCAACGAGCGTGAATTGATCCGGGTGATCGACGTGAACCAGATTCGGGTCAGCGTCGGGTTGAACGATGGCCGTGGGAGGAGCTTCGCTTTTGGGATCGGACTGCTTGGCGTTGCAGCCTGACGACAGGCAGGCGCCGAAGCAGAACAAGAGAGTGGCGAGGTGCCTGAAACTGATCGGACTCATCGTGTAAATTCTTTATCCCCTGGGAAATCAAGCGACAGTTCTTCCATCTTTAGAGATTATCGGAAGCACGCAATCTGGACGCACTTCAACCAGCCAAAGCTGCATTTCCGGGGTCATATGACATGCCTTCGCGTTATCTAACCCAAAGTTTACCGTTCGGTTGCTATCTCCGCGTCAATTTTTTGGTCGAAAACTGGATTGGCTTGATCACCGCTTATGGAATAAGAGCCTTCCAATGTGAGAGAAAGACCTTCAGGTCCAGATCGCGCTGTCAATCTCGCAAGCCTCCAGAAACATTCAGCCGTCGCATGAATGAAAGATTGACAGAGATATTTACGCGGAGCCCATCCAGCCTCCCCCGGCTGCGCTCAGATGTCGAGAAAGCCGCGCTTTAGCGCGATCATAACCGCGTGAGTCCGATCACTTGCGTCGAGCTTGGAAAGAATATTCTTAAGATGGCCCTTGACGGTGTGCTCGGAGATCGCAAGCCGCGCTGCAATCACTTTGTTAGAACTGCCCTTCGCTACGTCCCGCAGCACTTCAATCTCCCGAGTAGTGAGGGTATCGTCGCCAGCATGCTCAGCCAGTTCCAGAGCTATCTCAGGTGGGATCCGCCTCATACCCGCATGAGCGAGCCGAATGGTGTCAATTAACTCTGTCCGCAACATACTTTTCAACAGGTAACCGACCGCCCCGGCCTTGAAAGCCCGCAGAGCCTGAATATCCCCTCCGTATGTGGTCAGGACGACGACGCGAGCATTGGGGAATTCCTTGCGGATGGCCGAGATTGCGTCAATACCATTCGTCTTTGGCATCCTGATATCCATCAGGGTTACATCAGGGCGATGTATTCGAAAGGACGCAATTGCTTCCTCACCATCTGCTGCTTCGGCCACGACGGACATGTCGGGTTGCGCGTTGATTGCACCCGAGATTCCAGCTCTGAGGAGAGGATGATCGTCGACGGTAAGCACCCTAATTGTACGTATCTCACTCATTGCGATCCTTCGGCTCCAATCGAACGTTCCCTAGAACAGCGCAGCCGCAAACGTTTTAACCATTGACCGATATGATTCGGCGGAGGCGTCCCTCATTCTATCTCTGCGCCTGCGCCGAAGTGACATCAAACTTCGAGATCCACATTGGGTTAGCTGAGGGTCCGCGAGATGCCTGTTGGCAAGCTAAAGACAGCCCCCCCAAAAGTGTTGTTTTTCATACCCCCTCTTCGGGTTTGCCAGCTTCCAACAGCACGACTAGCCTCGGCGACTGTGCAGAGACTCTTTTCGATGTTCCCGACGGGAGCGGCGGGTGTTGCGTTGATTCTTCTGCGAATCGCTGTGGCTGCAACCCTTTTATTCAATATATTGCCGCAGGGCGGTCCAGCAGCTCACATGTGGGAGTCTACCGGTCTGGGTCTGCTGGGTATCGCAATCTGTCTTGGACTATTTACTCCTGTGTCTTCCATCGCATGCTGTCTGATTGAGACTGCGATGCTGCTCGACGCGAAGGACCTCCACTTCATCCCTGTCATCTCATCGATCCTCGTTGCAGCTTCCCTGGGGCTATTGGGCCCTGGAGCCTACTCCCTTGACGCCCGCATGTTTGGCAGACGACTGGTAGTTTCATCCTCCGACAAAACAATGAGCGGTAACTAAACAGCCTTATCCGTAGTGAATGCAGTTTTGGGGAGCATGCCACATTATTTTTGGGTAACTTTAGTCCCCCTCGAAAGAGTAACTCCATAGGGGCACGATTTGGGCTATCGAGGGATTGATTTACGCCTTAGCTTGAGGAAGATCTTTCATCGCTTGGCGATCCTCACGCTGACAGGTGATTTCAATGCACGCAGAACTCATAACCGGATCCTGAAGTAACACCGATGAACAGTGTTTTTTCAATACCTAGATTATCCATCGAGTCTTGTATTTGAAATGGCGTTTGTTTCTCACTCCAAGCCTCAACGACTCTGGCTCTAGAACTCTCACAGAAAGGTCTTCTAATGGACTCATACTTTTCACCAGGCACCCTCAGCATGCAAGCTATCCTCGAGACCTCGAATGATGAGATGTTGGTCGCCGCAGCGAAGACTGGAGAGCATTTAGCCTTCTCCGAGCTTTGGAATCGCCACTCAAAGAAAATCTTCAGCACAATGTATCGGATCACGAGAAATCGGCAAGACGCGGAAGATGCACTTCAAGATGCTTTTTTGAAGGCCTATGTTCACCTGAAAAACTTTGATGGCAGATCGAGCTTTTCCACCTGGCTTACGCGAATTGCCATCAACTCTGCGTTGATGATTTTGCGCCGGAAGCGCGCTCATCCCGAGATCTCGATGGATGGAGGAGTTGAGGGCGAGACGTGGCAGCACTGGGAGGTGGCCGATCGGCGGGTCAACACGGAAGAGCACTATGCGAGATCTGAAAGAGAACACCATCTGAAGCGTGCAATTCATCGGCTGAGACCAGCGCTCCGCACCATCGTCGAAATTCAACAAGTACACGACAGCTCGATCAAAGACATCGCCGAAATCGCGGGAATCTCCGTAGCCGCCACGAAATCGCGCTTACTGCGCGCCAGAACGGTGCTTCGCCGCTCGCTCGGATGAAGTTGAGAAATCTTTCTCTAGTTAAGTAACGAGAGCGGTCTATTCATCTTTGTCCTGATATATCTCTGTCGGGAACGAACTGGTAAACTTGACCATTCTCAGATGACGGACACGATACACCTTTTTTGTAGACACAGTCTCCGGCTGACATTTCTGTTTTTCTTTGTGTGTCTTTGGGCGCAGCAAAGAGGGCTGTCGCAGTGTGCAGGAGCGGCATCAACGCCTCGCGCGGTATCAGAGTGCGCCGCTCATTCCATTCCCTCGGGGAAGGTTGCAGCCCTCGATCCTAAGCGAGTCTATGCGCTTGCTGAACTGATCGATATAGCGGAACGGAATAATCCGCGCACTCGGATTGTGTGGGAGCAAGCCAGGCAGAAGGCCGAACAGCTTGGAATCGAGAAAAGCGCCTATTACCCTGTGCTCGTCGGGCTCGCGGTATTCGGAGACCAACGAACAATTACACCGTTTCCTGAGTCACTCTTGCCTCGCGGATATTCGACGGTCGAGATCCCAATCATCCAGCCTGAAGTCACGATGCAATATCTGCTCACCGACTTTGGCAAACGCGAGGCCAAAGTAGACGGAGCAACCGCTGAAAAATTGGCTGCGGGAGCCAACTTCATTCAGGCGAACCAAGAGGTTGCTTTCCGTGTCGCCAGCGAATACTACAAGCTACTCACCGCGCAGGAACGACTGCAGGCCGCGCAGGAGACGCTGAAGACTGCGCAGACTACCCAGGATGCGGCCGAAGACCAATTGGCGAACGGGCGCTCCACCTTACCTGACGTGCTTCAAGCCCGTGCCGAGACGTCGCAGGCTGTATTCGACCTCGAGTCTGCGGACGGCGATGAAAAAATCTCGCGAGTTACACTTACCGAAGCAATAGGTGTGGAACCCTCTCCGGACATAACTATTGATTCGGAGAAGGATACTCCGCTGCCTGAATCGCTCACCCTTTCCATCGATGAGCTAATCGAGCGAGCCTTATCTGACCGTCCCGACCTGGCGGCACAGGCTGCGGAGATTCGTGCAGCCGACGATGCGGTGAGGGCAGCGAAGGCGGAGTATCGCCCGAAGATTGTTCTATCCGGCTCGGCCGCACAGACTACAGTGTGGCCAACGGCGGACAATGGTCAGCTTGGCTACGCGAGCGTACCTACCTGGACCGCCGAGCTGGGAGTGGAATGGCGAATCTTCGATGGAGGAGCACGAAAAAACGGAGTGGCTATTGCCGAATCGAAGAGACGTGAGGCGCAAGATGAAATGACGGAAAAACACGATCAGGCGACACGTGAGGTTTGGACAGCATTTATTGCATTTCGTACCGCGTTAAGAAAGGAACAGGCTGCCCTCTCTTTGCTCGATTCCGCGAACACCTCTTATTCCGCTTCTCTGGAAGCTTATAAATATGGCGTGAAGAATCTGGTCGATGTTGTTACTGCCGAAAGGCAGTTAGCAAAGGCTCGACTCTCTGGCGTCTCGGCACGTTCTCAGCTATTTCTGGAAGCAGTGGATCTAGAGTTTGTGACTGGAAATCTGCTCAGAAACAAATCGGCCGCGACGAAACTACATACACAGGATGGCCAGAAGTGATGACCATTGGAAGAAAGCGTCAACTTTTGCTGTTCGCTGTATGCCTGGTGTGCTCAGGGTGCAACCATGCGCCATCCATCGACATTATTGGTTCTTTTTTTCCTGTCTGGATGCTCTGTTTAGCCATTGCAGTAGCCCTCGCGTTTGTTGTGCGTCACTTTCTGGTTCGATTCAATTTGGATTCTGAGGTTGGACCGGTCGCGCTCTTTTATCCGAGTGTCGTCATACTTTTCACAAGCCTGCTCTGGCTGATTTTTTTCCGGTAAGGAGGACCATGGAACAGGCTCCCGAAGCTCTCAACCGCAAGCAGATTGGCCGCTGGATCGCTATCGGTGTTGTTGCGACCGCAATTGTCGCTCTGGGACTTGTCATCTTCCAAACTGACATTCATCCACGAACTGACGACGCCAGCGTGAGAGCGAATTACATCGAAATTGCTCCCGAGGTAAGCGGCAGGCTGGTTGAATTGCCGGTCAAAGACAACGCGTTCGTGAAGAAAGGCGATCTCCTGTTTCTGATCGATCCTCGTCCGTATGAGTACGCCCTACAACAGGCGTTATCTGATCAAGAGGCATTGGAGCAGCAGATCATCGATGCAAAACGCAGAATCGCGGCCCAAAATAGCGCCGCTGAAGCTGCTCGCGCGGGTGTGCACAGCTCACGAACCGGCGTCAAAACCGCAGGGAGCACCATCGATGTGGCAAAGGCGACCGTCTCTCGAGCTCAAGCGTCGTTAGCGGCTGCAGAGGCCCAGCTGAAGTTGGCAACAAACAATCTGCACCGCATAGAACCGCTGCTGCAAAAACAATATGTGACGGTGGAACAGATCGATCAGGCCAATACCGCGGTGCGCGTGGCTCAAGGAAACTACGATGAGGCCCAAGCTGCTCTTGCTCAGTCACAAGCTCAGCTCGCTCAATCGATTCTGCGTCAACAAGAGGCAGATTCAGCGGCTGCTGAGTCACAGGCGAAGCTAGGCCAGGCTATCCATACGATCGATACAGTTGACACGTTGATGTCCGAAAGGCCGGGAAAGGCATCCAGGGTAGATAGTGCGAGGCTCGATCTTGAGCGCTGCCGCGTTGTCGCCCCCTTCAATGCCTATGTGAACAACATGAATATCTCTGTGGGTGAGTATGCGCATCCCGGCACCCCGCTGTTCACCCTGATAGATACCCGAACCTGGTGGGTTGTCGCCAACTATCGTGAATCAAAAGTGAAGCATATCGCCATTGGATCGCATGTTGACGTGTATCTCATGGGGCATCCTGACCGACGATTCGACGGGATTGTTGAAAGCATTGGATACGGCGTCTTTCCGGAAGATGGAGCGGTTACTGGAGGACTACCCAATATCGAACGCACTTTGAACTGGGTGCATCTCTCCACGAGATTTCCTGTTCGCGTTCGAGTTCAGGATCCCGATCCGGATCTGTTTCGTATCGGTGCAACCGCACTGACGGTCGTGAGATAGCAGATGGACGACACATCTCTACTCGGGACGATCAAGTCTCTAAGGCGAAAGTTGTGGGAGGATTTACAACCCACGCCTGAACGGCTCAACAGCAGTCTCCGTATCTTACTTGCGACCATAATTGCTCTGATCCTCATGTTGGTCTGGCAGATGCCGTCTATTTACCTCGGCATGTACTTTATTTTCCTCGTCGGGCGCGACAGTCCCACAGTTTCTCTTCGCTCCGGCCTGATTTCGTTGCTCACAGTTACGATCGCAATTGCGTGTGAGCTCGGCGTTGTCATTATCAGCGACAGCGATCCAATGATCCGAGTGCTTAGCGTTGCTGTCGTTACCTTCGTTGCGGGTGTTCTTGTGGCCTCGACCAACTTTCCCGTTCTCGGATCGACCTGGGGACTAATCTTCTGCATCGTGATTGGGAATTGGGATAGTCATGCCCCTGCGGACAAGTTGGTTAAAGGCTCGCTCTGGTTGATCGCAACGCTTTCAGTTTCGGTTGGCTGTGCTGTTCTGGTGGAGTACCTCTTCGGCGATCGCGACCCCGCGAAAAAATTGGAAGCACAGCGCAAAATGCGATACCAGGCGCTGGAGAAGATGTTCACTGTATACGCTCAAGGCGGATCACCTGAGGAGCGATCCGCCGCAGTGCTTCCCGTCTCCCGCTTTGCAATAGCCGGCACAAATGGAATGCTGGAGTTATACAACAAAATTGCGGAACGCGACCTCGATGCAGGGACCCTCCCTCCGGGAACACGCTTGCGCCTCACGATGCTTTCCCAGATCCTGGATGTCTCTGCGGCTTTCGGCCTGCAAAATACTAAGGAAGATAGTCCAGAGCTAAGACGGCGGTGCGCAATTATCGCTACGCAGTGTCATGAACTGATTCCGATTGCAATTCCGAAAATTGAAAGCCACTTGCAATTTATGCCCGAGAATTGTGTGACGTTGTTGGATCGCGTCGAAGCAGCGCTTCATGCGCTTCTGACGATGCCTACCGACGCTTCCCAATTAGGCAACAAAGAGCTAGTCGCGATGCCCGCAAGAAAGGCGCCCTTTTTCATTCCGGGAGCGGTCGGCAGAATCGATACGATCGCATTTGGACTTAAGATCAGCCTATGCGCAACTCTCTGTTATATCGTCTACAACGCTGTTGATTGGCCTGGAATTTCGACTGCGGTGACTACCGTGATGGTTACCGGGTTGAGCAGCAGCGGGGCAATAAAGCAACGACTCTTCTTCCGTCTGTTGGGTTCGATCATCGGCGGCCTCATTCTGGGCCTCGGAGCGATCTCTCTCCTCTTTCCGCACATGGATTCCGTTACGTCGCTGGTCGTTCTCATTGGATTTGTTGCATTCATCTCAGCCTGGACCGCGGGGGGACCAAGGTTCAATTACATAGGTTTACAGATGGCGTTTTCGTTTTACCTTGTGGCGTTTGAAGATTTTAGTGCTCCCACGGAACTCGCTCCCGCGCGTGACCGTTTTATCGGCATACTCGTCGCACTTCTCATTATGTGGTTTGTTTTCGATCAAATATGGCCGGTGCGCACTGTCACAGTCATGCGTCAGGGTCTTGCGGGTATTCTGAAGACCGTTGCGAGTTTCCTCCGTCTCATTGAACCTCGCCGCGATCAGAAAGATCTGCTTCTACAAGCGGATGCCCTGCGGGATCAGGTGGGCAAGACAGTTGTAGCGCTTCGGTCGATGAACGATGCTGTGGACTACGAATTTGGGGTGGACCGGGAACAGCATGTCCACACCGGCGAGATGATTCTCCGAACATCTCTAACTGCAGGAACGCTCTTTTGGAATCAGTTCGCGGTTCTCTACAATGAAGACGACAGAGATTTTCTGACGGAACCTGACCTCATCGAAATGCGTCGAAGACTAGCGGAATATATTGATGGGCTGGCCGACGGGGTTGTGAATAAGACGGCTCCCGCTATGGTTCCCGCGGATGCTTTCCTGATCCCGGCGATGCTAAATGACCCACGCTACGGGGAATATTCCCGAAATACGATCGCGCGGTTTGAAGAACTTCATTCGTACGCGGTAATGTTGAGCCGCGAAGTGTAGTCTCGCTGGAAGTCAGGTTCCTAGATGCACTCCGCATTCTGAACTCAATGTGGAAGGCTGACAGCGTAGAGATACCAAGCCGCATGCGGAAGCCACTGCTCGGTCCACCGCCAGTCTTCATCTTTCCCCGTCACGGCATATCCTTCGTTGAAGGCAATCCCATCTTCATTGTCGATTGCCGCGGTAATGCCATTGAGAATAGAACCCGGCGCGCTGGTGTATTTATAAGAGCGAAAAAACATATACGGTGCGTTCCCATGGCCACTCCCCATCAGCATGCTTGCGTCAAAGGGGTTTCGACCGAGAATCCAGTGCAACTGATTCCACGCGTACTGCTGGAGTTGCGATTGGAAGGCTGGATCGTCGTCAAAGAGCGGGGCCGCCATGCGCGCAGCAGCCGCCAGCGAGGCTAATCGAGCGTCTTCTCCTTGCCACCAGGGTGCAGCCTCCGTATCGTGCGGGAAGAAAAATGCACTGCGGATCTTACCGTCTCCCATTCGCACAAGTTGTCTGGCATAACCAAATGGATTGTTGACTTCAGCAGTTATGGAAAGTTCGAAACGAAGCGACCGTTCCACCGCGTCGCGAACATGTTTCTGTGAGGCAGGATCCGCGATCTGCGCGTACTCAAGCAAGCTGACAACCGGCAAGCCTGCATCGGATGGATGGAAGTATGGCCGCGAACCATCATCGGCCCGCCAGAAGTTACGACGTCCTTCAGCAGTCGATAGCCGCTGCATCAAATGCACCGCTCGTCGATCGGCCGCTACACGATAGGTCTCCTGCTTCGTTGCTCGATACAACTCAGTCGCCGCCATCAGCGCGCAGTAGTCATCGAGAATATTTTCCTTCCCGTCGTTGAGTAACTCGCGATTGTGCACATCGAGAAATTGAAACGCTTCCTCGGCAGCGCGAAGATATGTGGTGCGAGGCAGGTCTCCGTCAATTGGCATGGTGCTAGCGAGCGCCAAAGCGGCGATAGCCATACCTCCTCCTGCACGAAAGCTCGCCTCGTAAGCGTGGGGTCCTTCAGCGCTTTGTATATGTTCCGTTGAATCTGAGGCGTTCTTCTTGATCTGCGTTCGCCAGTTGGGATTACCAATGGCACGATCCTGAGGCAGCTTGTCTTTTCCGGGTGCTGTGATGCTTTCAAAGAAGGACCCATCTGGTCGCTTGATACGTACGAGAAAATCTGCGCCAAAGAGTCCTTCATCCAGCAGGCGTCGCACGTATTCGCTGAAGTTGTCGTCATGTCGGGCTTCGAGAACTCGATAACTCTTCAACAAGCTCCACGCGACCAACGGCACCTGTTGAGGATTGAAGTAGGAGGTAGGATTTTGATGGGAGAGATGGATGCCGTAATCGCCAGTCGCGTCATACCATCCGCCATGAACATCCACAAACCCTGTCTGACCCGGAGGCAGGGGAAGGTGTCGATCCGCCTGATCCATCAAGCCACTGGCACGTTGCCCCTTGAAGTAGAAAATAACATTTGAAAGCGTATTTCGTTCCAAGAGATCGTTATCGATATCGAATCCACAGGAACGCACCTCTCCGGCAGTCGAGTGGATCTGAACCGAATAGTGGCCGATTCCCTGCCACGAAGAAAAGTCTGCGGCCCAGAAAACGCGACCGCCCCACGAATCTACCTGGCCATCGGGAACCAGGCTGCCTGTCAACACAATCTTGCCGTTTGTAGAATCTACCAGCGAAAACTTTTCCGGGTGATCCCGCTCGGTCCCAACTACGATTGCACGCTTGAACGAACGAGCCTCATAGCCGACCTGATCAACGACCACGGTCAACTGTCCCATAGCTGCAGAAGTGAATGTCCCGATAAAGCAGCCGACTAAAATCTTCATCCCTAGATGTGTAATTTTCCTGCACCTCAAAAAGACGTTATGAGATCCGAATCGATGCGCTCGACGAATCTCTATCCTGCGTTCAAGAAATTCCGTTGCCTGGACCTGTCTGGACGACTATACTCATCCGCTAATCTTCAGACAAACCGAAAGACCAGCCCACTGCGAACCGCACGAATTATCCAGTGATGCTGAACTCTTGACCGACTAATGCGCTTCAACAGCGAATCGATCATTTTTCGACCGAAGAACACTGCGTAGAAAACACTTTCCCCGGGAGACAGAGTGGAAAAAAACGATGTCCAATCTCCTTTATCGTCGCTAGACAAAGACGGATTTATACCGCTTTACTATCAGATTCAACAGGCACTGTTAGAACAGATCCAAACGGGTAAGCTGCTGGTAGGCGATTGCCTTCCATCGGAGTATGAGTTAGCGCGATCCTATCGGGTAAGCCGAATGACGGCGCGGCAGGCTCTGCATAACCTGAAGAGTCGAGGTTATGCACTCAGCCAAAAAGGGCGAGGCACCTATGTCACGCGACCCAAGCTGGAAAAAAACATCATGCATCTCCGAGGTTTCACGGAGGACATGAAACAGCGCGGAATGATGCCGAGTTCACGTCTACTCGCGCAAACGGTCCTATCGGCTAAAGGAGTTCTGACGGAACAGCTTCGAGTTGAGGAAGGTTCAGCGATATTACAACTCCGTCGGCTGCGCATCGCGGATGGCCTTCCGATGGCAATCGAAGAGTCCAATATTCCTTTGAAACATTACCCCGGACTCGAACGAACCGACTTTACATCAGAGTCACTTTACAAAGTGCTTCGTAATAAATACGGTGTTCGCGCTGCCTGGGCTGATGAGGTACTTGAAGCCTCCCCGGCAACTCACGAAGAGTCCGAACTGCTTTCCATCCCTAAAAACGCAATTATGCTGTCCATCTCACGAGTCATCATGAGGACGGACGAGATACCAATTGAAGCCGCCTGCTCTCGGTACTTTGGCAATCGATACCGCGCGTCTATCCGCGTACCGACCACCACGATTGAGTGAGAAGCGCCGCAATTAGTCGCAGCAGTTCCCCAAAGCAAATCAGAACTCGTTGACCCGCCAGTCTTTACCGCGAATAGGCTTCGAAGAACGAGGAGGAAGTCCGCCTCTTTAGGACGCCTCTCGGACGTTTCCGAGCGTGACATGGAAGATTTCTCTTGCACTTCAGTACAGTTGTCTATACGATCTGGCATCCGCACATTTCAATTTACGAATAAATTCTGCCTTCTTTTGACCGTGAATCAGAACGATTTCTGCATTTCCAAGGAGTGGCCGTTGCCGTTTTCCTAAAGGAGATCACAGGACCAAGGATGACCGGGGGCCTGTCCGTTCTTGAGGTACGGACTACGCGCAAAGCTGGGAATTTCGAAGTTTGAACTTGATTGAAAACGCAGTAAGCAGGATGGGCCAAGGAAGCCAACCGCGAAACTCGTACGGACAAAGAAATTCGCTCTGCACTTTTTACTTTGGAGGAACATGATGCACAAGAGACTAAAGCTCGGCTTCCGTTATCTTTCAGCGCTAATGCTGGTTATGGTGACCTGTATACCGGCATTCACGCAGACCATCACCGGGTCCATCACCGGTACCGTGACCGACCCGACCGGGGCAGTCGTGGCGGGCGCTAAAGTAACCGCTACTAACGTCCAAACAGGTGTGGCCACTCCGACTGTGACCAATCCTAGTGGCATTTACTCTCTTCATTTTTTGCAGATTGGGCAATACAAGATCACTGTAGATTCCAGTAGTTTCGCTCCTCAAGGCACCAGCGCTTTTTCGCTTGAAGTCGATCAGGAAGCCAAGGTGAACGTAGCTTTGAAGGTCGGCGGAACAAACAGCAATGTCGTCGTCACCGACACAGCTCCCATCCTAAATACAGAAAACGCAACGACCGGCGACACGATTACTGCGGCGGCCGCTACGGAACTACCGTTGCAGAGCCGCAACTTCTCCACGCTCACACTCTTAGTCGCTGGCGCCATCACTCCAAACCCTCAGGCACTTGATAACGTGGGTCGCGGTCAATATAACGGAGGGTTCAACGTCAACGGAAACCGTGAGCAGAGCAACAACTACACACTCGACGGAGCGGATATCAACGAAGCGATCGACAACTACATCGGCTACAGCCCCAACGTCGACGCACTCGGCGAAGTCCGCATCATTACCGGCAACTCTACCGCTGAGTACGGCAACGCAAACGGCGGTCAGGTTGTTATGGTTACCAAAAGCGGAACCAATCGATTCCATGGCAACGCTTTCTTCTTCGGTGAAAACCAGAACCTGAACGCAAATACATGGGCTGCAAACCTGACCGGCGCGCCACGTGCTCCATTCAACCGTGCCATCTTCGGTGGCACTCTCGGCGGTCCCATCTTCAAAGACAAGCTTTTCTTCTTCGTGGATTACCAGGGAGCTCGCCAGCATTTCTCCACCGTCGAACTCCGAACGGTCGTCTCAGCAGCAGATCGCACGTTGCCCGGTATCACAAATCCGGCAGCAATCTATCTCTTCGCCCACCCAGAGCTTTATCCAGAGCCCAATACCGTGACGGACACGTCCGTAAACTACGTCGGCTCGTCGGGCCAGGCAACCGTCAACAATCAGGGCGATTTCAAGATCGATTGGCAGGCGACTAAGCGCGACACGATCTCTGGTCGCTTCTCTATGGGCCGCGAGAACGACGGTTACTCTAAGGTCGCTCTCCCTACCGATATTCCAACCAACAACAACGACCCCTACACAGGCTTCATTCTCAACTGGACCCACGAGATCTCGCCCAGCATCGTCAACGAAGCGCGTGCTGGCTATGGCCGTACCCGCTACATTCAAACTCCAACCGACGTCTCCGGCAATTGGGGTCTAACTGGCAACGCCAAACTTGGCATACCTGGAACCCAACTCGTTCCCGGCTTCAGCACCCTCGTCATCGGCAATGGCGACAACTCCGGCACAGTGGATGACATCGGCGCTCCGTTTGGTCAAGATGGTAATGGCTCCTATGGCGGTATCAATAGCGACAGCATCGTGAACGCCTACACTTACGGAGATAATCTCACCTGGCAACACGGCAAACAGACACTGAAATTCGGTGCTCAGGTGCTTCGCTACCAGGAGAACCGCTACTACTCGGGCAACGATGGATCACTAGGTTGGTTCGGCTTCAATGGCAAAGTTGGCGACTTCCTCAGCGACAACGTAACCTCCGAAGGTCAAGGCGCTCTAACCGGTCGCTGGGGACAACGCCAGTATCGTCCCGCTTTCTTCGCGCAGGATGACTTCAAACTGACCTCAAACCTGACGATCAATCTCGGCCTGCGCTGGGAGTACGATCAGCCTTACATCGAAGTCAATAACAAGCAGGCAAATATAAACATCACCACCGGTGTGATCACCAACGCAGGTGTGAACGGCGCGCCGCGCGCCCTCTACAATGCCTACCACGCGGGCTTCATGCCGAGGCTAGGTTTCGCCTGGTCGCCAGAATCGTTCCGCGATAAGTTTGTACTTCGCGGCGGCTACGGCATCACGAACTTCCTGGAGGGAACGGGAGCCAATCTGCGGCTCACGCTTAACCCGCCATTCTTCGTCGACGCCTCCTGTAACAACAGCTTGCCCTGCGCCAACGGAGCTCCCTTCCTCAGCATCACCAACGGCTTCTATCGTCCGTCCGACCCATCAGTATATGCAGGTAACGTGCGCGCATGGCAGCCAAATCTGAAGCCTGCCCTGATTCAGCAGTACAACCTCACTACCGAATATCAAGTAGACAACTTCACCTCCGTGACGGCCGCTTACCTGGGGCAGAACGGAACCCACCTGGTAGACCCGCGCGAAGGAAACCAGCGTGCCTGTCTCCAGTGTGCTCTTCCAATCACGACATTGTCTGTTCTCAATCCGGCTCTTAGCCAGATTGCGAACATCAGCTATACCGAGTCGGAAGCTGTCATGAATTACAGTTCTCTCCAGGTGACCGGACGGCGTCGCCTCGACCACGGTCTCGAGTTCCTGGCCAACTGGACCTACAGTAAAGGGCTCAGCAACAACCTGGGCTACTACGGTGCTGGCGGCGGCGCTGGCGACTCGCAAAGTGCGTACTGGCAGGATGCATATAACGGTGGAGCAGATTATGGTCCGACGTACTTCGACGCCAAGCACAACGTCTCCATCTCCGGCTACTACGAGTTGCCTTTCGGCCGCGGACGCCAGTTCGGTGGTGGCATGAATCGCATTGCGGATGAGGTGGTTGGAGGCTGGAAAGTAGGTTCGATCATGAGCTTCCACACGGGCTTCCCCATTACCGTAAATTCAAATGCGTTCTATTCGGCAGCGGTGAACGCCAGAGCGGCTCGTGCCAACCACCTTCGTTCTCTCCACGTAAGGGGTCGAACAGAAACCAACTATTTCGGTACTGATCCTTCAGCCCAAACCTGCGCAAGTGACTTCGACAACGGAACCTGCGCCTACCAGGAGCAGAGTGCTTCAAGCTTTGGAAACTCCTCAGTAGGTTCAGAACGTGATCCTGGTTACAAGCAGATCGACCTAGCCCTATCCAAGGACTTCGCAATCACCGAAGGAAGTCACATTGAATTCCGCAGCGACTTCCTGAACGCCTTCAACATGGTTAGCCTGGCCCCGCCGAGCAACAACGCCAGTCCTGGAAACAACTTCGGTCAGATCAGCAACACAGTGAACGAACCTCGTAACATCCAACTGGCATTGAAGTTCGTCTTCTAATCCTGGAATCAGTGATAGCTTGGGACGGCGAAAGTCTTTCGCCGTCCTTCTTTTTTCGTACAAGTGGACGAAAAAAGATGCTACGAGGTCCTTCGTAAAATCAACTGATTGACTCACCAGCAGAACAGGAATCCATGAAGCGTATTTCAAACCCTTTATTACTTCGCGTCCTCTCTTCTTGCCTGGCTGTCCTTATTCTGTCTATGTGCTTCACCCTTCATCTGCGAGCAGCGATATCTCCCGCACAGAAGAAGGAGATCATTGCTTACATCTTTCCAAAGGATAGGATCATCGCTCCGCAGGAAGTATCTGCAGCAAAGTTGACGCGAATCAACTACGCCTTTGCCAATCTACAGAACAGTCAAATCGTAGAGGGCTTTGCGCACGACGCAGAAAACTTCGCTGTGCTCAACTCTCTAAAACGAGACAATTCTTCTTTGACCGTAGTGGTCTCGGTCGGCGGATGGACGTGGTCCGGCGACTTTTCCGATATCGCTCTAACGAAGCAGAGTAGAAAGCTCTTCATCGAAAGCGCAGTGAAATTCGTCGAAAAATACGAGCTCGATGGCGTTGATATCGATTGGGAATACCCCGGAATGGCCGGCGATAATCATCGATTTCGTCCTGAAGACAAGCAAAACTACACACTTTTACTCAAAGAGCTGAGGGCACGATTCGATAAAGAACAAAAGAAACTCCATCGACATCTGGTGACGTCCATCGCAACCGGCGCCTCGACCGAGTTCCTCGAGCATACCGAGATGGACAAAGTTCAAAGATATGTGGACACGGTCAACCTGATGTCGTACGACTACTACGTTCCGAGCTGGGACAAAACCACCGGACACCATGCGCCGCTGTTCACCAACCCAGCCGATCCGAAGAAGATCTCAGCCGACCGCACTGTGCACGAATATGAGAGCGCCGGTGTGCCTCAGGGAAAACTCGTGCTTGGCGTGCCTTTCTACGGGAAGGGCTGGACGCAGGTTCCGGATCAGAACCACGGACTCTTTCAACCTGGAAAGGAAGCACCCAACACCTATCTCCCATTCAGCGCGTTAATCAGTCTGCAGAATAGTGGTTACTCACGCTATTGGGACACCGATGCATCTGCCCCATATCTTTACAATCACGACACTCAAACTTTCATATCGTATGACGACCCCGAATCACTAAAGAAAAAATGCGAGTACGTGATTGATCACAAATTGGCAGGCGTCATGTTCTGGGAGTACACCGGTGATTCTGCCAACACTCTCCTTGATGCGATCAATGCGGGCCTGCGAAGTGAAGCCACAACAACTACGGAGACGCGATGAATCCATCGATGGAACTCCTCCAAGCGAATGCAACAAACACGATTCGCGCTCAACGTGTCGCGTCCATCGATATATTCCGCGGGCTAACGATGACCTTGATGATCTTTGTCAACGAACTGGCCGAGGTCAAGGGTCTCCCGTGGTGGAACTATCACGCTCCTGCAAAGGTCGATGCGATGACCTACGTAGATATGGTGTTTCCGGCCTTTCTATTCATCCTTGGGATGACGATCCCCATAGCTCTGGAACATCGACTCCGTAAGAATTCATCCGTGCCAGCCCTCTGGCTACATATCATGCTCCGCACCATCGCTTTGGTCCTCCTCGGACTTATTCTCGCGAACGCGGAACTGGGAAGTCGAGCGCTCATGGGGATAGGTCCGATAATGTGGACCATCCTCGCGCTCAGCGGTGCCGTCTTATTCTGGAACGTGTATCCACGCACTGAACGCTATCAGCCATTGTTTCGAATTCTGCGATTCTCCGGGCTGGCACTGATGGTGGCGATGTTTGCCATCTTTCGCCGCACCACGACCGACGGACATGCAGCCTGGATTTCCACGTCATACCCCGAGATTCTAGGCCTGCTCGGCTGGACCTACCTGGCAGTCTCTATCCTCTATATCGCAACGCGACGATGGAACTGGGCGCCGCTGGCGTGGTTCGCCGCTATGACGATCCTTTGTATCGCATTAACGGCGAAGTGGATTCCGTTCCCACGCCATCTCCCCCTGTACATCTGGCCATGGGGCAACGGTGCCATGGCATCGATCGCACTGGCCGGCGTCGTCACCTCAAGCATCTTTGTGAACAGCCACGGTCTCCGATGGAACACATTTCGGCAGAAGTCTACCGTCGCCATCCTCTTTAGTGTCGTCACGTTCTTCTGCGGATGGCTTCTGACTCCCCTGGGCATCTCGAAGATCCGCGCCACTCCAACTTGGTGTCTCTACAGCATCAGCTGCAGCGTGCTGCTTTTCACCCTCCTCTATTGGATCTGCGACGTTAGGCGAGCGGTACGCTGGGCCGTATTCGCACGCCCCGCGGGCGAGAACACACTCCTCACCTATCTGCTCCCAGACTTCTACTTCTTCATCGTCTCCGCTTGTGGCTTCACATACTTTGCAGAACATGCCAACTACGGTCTCCTCGGCGTACTGAGGTGCCTCATCTTCACTGGTCTGATTCTGGCGCTCTCTGCACTGCTCACCAGATGGAAGCTAAGATTGCAGATCTAGGAATCACAGGGCGTCGCGACTAGCCACGACTAGGGCTCTTTCCGAGCAGCTCCCGGGCAATCACCATACGCTGAATCTCACTTGTGCCTTCACCAATCGGACACAGCCGCACATCCCGGTAAAACTTCTCTGCTGGATAGTCCTTGATGAATCCATATCCGCCATGTATCTGCAGACCTTCATCGCAGATCCTGCATGCAGCCTCGCTCGCATACAGCTTTGCCATTGCAGACTCCAGAGTCACTTTCTTCCCTGCGTCCTTCATCTGTGCCGCACGCATCGTCAACAGCCACGCCGCATCCAGTTCGGTCGCCATATCGGCCAGCTTGAACTGAATCGCCTGAAACTCACTGATCGTCTTGCCGAACTGTCGTCTCTCCTGCGCATATTTCATCGCAGCATCAAGCGCTCCGCGTGCCATCCCCAAACTTAGCGCCGCAATCGAAATTCTCCCACCATCGAGCACGCGCATTGCATCTTTGAAGCCATCGCCTTCCTTACCAACAAGATTCTCCGCCGGGATTTCGCAGTCTTCGAAGATCAGCTCTGCTGTATCGCTCGCCCGCAAACCAAGCTTGTTCTCCTTCCGCCCCGACCGAAACCCTTTCGTCCCGCGCTCCACCACGAACGCCGAGATTCCTCCACGGGTTCCCTTCTCCTTATCCGTTACTGCTAGCACTACCGCGCAATTTGCATACGTCCCATTCGTGATGAACGTCTTACTCCCATTCAGCACCCACTTATCGCCACGCTTCACAGCAGTAGTGCGCGCGCCCCCAGCATCGGAGCCAGACCCGGGCTCCGTCAAACCCCACGCCCCAAGCCACTGACCACTCGCCAGCTTCGGAATCCACCGCTTCCTCTGCTCGTCGTTCCCACCTAGCATGATGTGGTTCGTGCACAGCGAATTATGCGCCGCCACAATGATCCCTACGCTGCCGTCTACGCGCGAAAGCTCTTCAATCGCCAGTACATACTCCACGTAGCCCATGCCGGCCCCGCCCAATGATTCGGGAAATATCACACCCAGCAGACCCATCTCTCCAAGCTTCTTCACCACTTCGTGCGGGAACTCGCTCTTCTCGTCCCACTCCGAAACGTGCGGGCCAACTTCGCCCTCCGCAAAGGCCCGTACTGCGCTCTGCAACTGCTTCTGCTCATCGGTTAATCCAAACATGCACCCTCCAAAGCTTTATAACCTGCGCTAATACATGTATCACATCCATGCATACTCTGGCACGTCGCTCACTACAACAAGAAGAGCGCGGACCCTTAAGCCCGCGCCCTGCAGTTCAAATCAAAAAGACCTAAATTTGATCCAAAGCCTGTCCTAGATCCGCGACGATATCTTCCACATCCTCAATCCCCACCGAAACCCGCATCAATCCATCTGTAATCCCCAGACGCGCGCGACCCTCCGCTCCCACCGCAGCATGCGTCATAGTGGCCGGATGACAGATCAGCGTCTCTACTCCTCCCAACGACTCCGCGAGCAGTCCGAGGCGCAACGTCTTGGCAAATGCATTCGCATTTTTCAGCGACCCCAGTTCCATCGAGATCATTGACCCAAATCCATTCTGCTGTCGCTTCGCCAGTTCGTGTTGGGGATGCTCCGCCAATCCTGGATAAAACACCTGTTGGACCTTCGCATGGCTCTTTAAGAAATCCGCAACCACGCGCCCGTTTGCATCATGCTGCTTCATCCGCACAGCCAGGGTCTTCACCCCGCGCAGCAGCAGATAACTTTCAAACGGTGACATGATTCCGCCTGTACACTTCTGCACGAACCGAAACGTTTCCGCGTGTTCCGGCTTCGTGCAAACCAGCACACCGCCCAGCCCATCCGAGTGGCCATTCAAAAACTTCGTCGTCGAGTGCATCACGATATCTGCTCCCAGCGCGATCGGCTGCTGCAGATACGGGGACAGGAACGTATTGTCGACACTCAACTCCACACCCTTCGCATGACAGATCTTCGCCACAGCCTCAATATCCGTCAGCGACATCATCGGATTCGTCGGCGTCTCGATATGGACCAACTTCGTCGCCGGCGTGATCGCAGCAGCTACATTCTCCGCCACACTCGTGTCGACGTAGGTAAAGGTCAGCCCATAGTTCGTCAGTACTTTGTCGAACAAGCGTCCAGTCCCGCCGTACACGTTGTCCGAGCAGACCACGTGGTCGCCCGACTTCATCATCGTGCACAACGCCGTAATCGCAGCCATTCCACTGCCGAACACGTGAGCACTCGTTCCGCCCTCCAAAGAGCACAGACTCACCTCCAACGCATCCCGCGTAGGGTTAGTCAGCCGCGCATACTCATGCCCTTTGTTCTTCCCGATCTCCTCCTGCTGATACGTCGAGGTCAGATAGATCGGTACATTCACCGCCCCGGTCAACTCATCCGGAGCCTGCCCATCATGGATCGCCCGCGTTGCAAATCCAGGTCGTTTCTTCATTTCCTTCATTTGTAACCTCAACAATCACAATCAATTCAAATCTGAAAAATCAATCCAACAGACCCTTTGACAGATACCGCTCCGCCGAATCCGGGATCACCGTCACCACTCTCTTGCCTCTTCCAAGTTCTTTCGCCACGTCAACTGTCGCGCACAACATCGCACCTGCGCTGGACCCCGCGAACACACCCTCTTCCGCAGCCAACCGCCTAACCATCTCCAACGCCGGCTCATCCATCACCATCATCACGCGATCACATACGGAGCGGTCAAACGTTGCAGGAATAAATGAAACCCCGATACCCTCCACCTTATGCGGTCCCGGCTCTCCGCCTTCCAGCACACTGCCCTGTGGCTCCACGGCAACGGTCAAAGTCTCCGCTCGCTTCTTCTTGAAAAACCGAGCCACCCCGGTAAATGTTCCCGCCGAGCCCACTCCCGAAACCCAGGCGTCCACGCGGCCTTCCATCTGCTCCCAGATCTCGACCGCCGTCGTCTCCTCATGGAAATCAGGATTCGCCGGATTCTCAAATTGCAGCGCAGCGAACGCTCCCGGCGTCTCTTTTTCGAATTGCAGCGCCCTTCGAATCGCGCCTGCCATGCCCTCATCCTCTGGCGTCCGCACCACCGTCGCCCCGAGCCCACGCATCAGCTTGCACTTCTCCTCGGCAAACTGCTCCGGCACATACAGCATCACCTTGTATCCGCGATTTACGCCAATCAGCGCCAACCCAACGCCTGTATTCCCCGCTGTCGCCTCTACGATCGTTCCGCCCGGCTTCAACACTCCGCGGCGCTCCGCATCCAGCACAATCCCTAACGCCGCCCTGTCCTTAATACTTCCACCAGGATTCAAATACTCCAACTTTGCCCAGATCTCCGCGCAGTTCTCACTGCCGCTTCCTGACTCAAGTCGCCGCAACCGCACCATCGGCGTCTGCCCCACCAGCTCCAATATGCTCTCCACAACCTTCATCAACCAACCCTCTGCCTTTCCTGGGACCTCCTTCTGGAAGCCTTCGACATCATCTCACTTCACGACCATACCTTTCCTGCAAGCATCAGAATCTCTTTTCTGAAGCCAGCAGTTCTGAAGTAGTGGATGTACCCCCGCTAAAGGGTAAACACTGCCATCTAAAAGAATTGAGGAAGAGAAGATTTTCCAGCCCGGACCTTGCAGCTGATAGCCTCTACCCGATCAAGGCTTGCTCCCTGCACTAAAACCCGCGCTGGCGCCTTTGCTCGCATCCGCGACCACTCTCGGGTAGTACCCTGTTCGCGTCCGCACCGAAAGCCTCCCGAAGTTCTTCGACTTCGCCTCTACGTGCACCTCACGATACCCGCCCAGCGTGGGCGATTTCGTCGAGTGATACGAGATCGTGTACTGGGTGCGAATATCCTGCGCCACTTCCGCAGCAATCGCATCCACTTCTCTCACCGACTTCGGAAAGTACGCCGCTCCGCCCGTCTGTTCCGCGAGAGTCTCCAAAACTCTGCGCGCATGCCGCGATTCGCGTTTATCGGTATCGTCGCCAAACAACAATCCCACGCAGTAGATCACCGGCCCATCCAGATCCTGAATCCTCCGAATCGTCTGTTCCAGTGTCGCGCTCGAGGCGTTGTCTTCGCCATCCGTAATCACAAGCAGCACCTGCTTCGGATGTTTCGCGTTCTTGCTTAAATAGTCCGCAGAAGCCACCAGCGCATCGTAGATCGCCGTTCCACCGCTTGACTTGATATATCCCAACCCTTGTTGCAGCTTGTCGATATTGTTCGTAAAGTCCTGGTCGATGAACGCCTCCCACGAGAAGTCAACCAGAAACTCTTCATCTTCCGGATTCGACAGCTTTACAAAATCCAGCGAGGCCTTATCCACCGAAACCCGCTTGTCATACATCGATCCTGAACTATCGATCAGCAGCCCCAGCGAAACCGGCAAATCCTCATGCCGAAACGAGTTGATCGTCTGCGGTACGCCATCTTCATAAATGTGAAACGCGTCCTTATCCAGCGTCTGAACCGAGCGTCCGCTCCCATCGAGCACAGTCGCGTTCAACCGGACTTCGTAAGCATCCTGTCGCAGCGTGTACTTGCCGCCCTCACGAGAGATTGCGCCACCGGCTCCCACACCCTGCGGCGCGCCAGTCTGGCTCTGCGCAGGCGCGTCTGGATCCGGCGAAGCCACAGGATCGCGATCGATAGTCAGCGAAGGCTGTTGCGATGCGGGCCGTTGTTTCGCGGCTGTCTGTGGAGACGTCTGGGCCCATCCGCCCACCCCACCCGGCAGCAGCGCCAACCACCCCGCGGCGGCCATACCCAATGAAAAACTCTTACTGCGAAGGTGCATAGTACCCCTGGCGATTATGTACCGTCAGGTTTGGAAGCCCTGGCGGCGGAACGAGTCGTATCTTCAATTTACGCCAGTTTCCATCCTGCTTCACCTCAGAAGGCCGATACCCAATCACATATTCATTTCTCAGCTCGGCACTGATCCGTGAAGCAATATCCCCCAGGTCCCCTAGTTCCGACACCCGGAACATCCGTCCCCCTGTCATGTCGCAGATATCAGTCAGCAGAAGCGGCCCTAGCTGCTCCTCGGTCGTCGGGGCATACTGGTCGAAGATACCGATCGAATATATCTGAACATCGCTTTCCCGCACCACCCGCCGCAACTCGCCTTCGGTATAGCGGCTCCGGTTGTCCCCCCCATCGGAGATGATCAGCAACGCCTTGCGTTCATACTTCGCCTGCTTCAATTTATCCACGCCAAGATAGATCGCATCGATCAACGCCGTCCGATTCTCCGGCTTCAACATCACCATCCGCGCCTCGACGTCGTCCACATCCGACGTGTAGTCCACAATCACGGCTGGCCGATCGTTGAAGCCCACCACAAAAAACTCATCCTGTGGATTCGACGTCCTCAAAAACTCACTCAACGCCTTCCGCGCCCGCACAAACTTCGACGACATACTTCCGCTCAGGTCGAAGATGACCCCGATCGTCACCGGCGCGTCCTGCGTCGAAAAGCTCTTAATCACCTGCCCTATGTTGTTGTCGTAGACTTCAAAGTTTTCCTTCTCCAACCCCGTGACCAAACGGTTCATCGGATCGGTCACGGTCGCGGGAATCAGCACCAGATTCACGTCCACACGAATGCGCGCGTCACGCCTCGAGGTTGCCAGCGCAGCTGCATTTGCCGCTCCTTCAATGACAGGTTTTTTTTCTTCTGGCGTTTTCGGCGGTGGAGGAGGCGTTGGCGTATGCACTACATCCAGCGGATTCTCCTGCTCCTGCGCACCGCAAACTCCGCTCCCTGCCGAAGCCCATAGCCCCACCCAGAGCAACGTCGCAACAACCCAGATAGCTCGCCGCGCTATCCGCCGGCCTGACTGCGAACCTCTCAGCCTACTACCCTCATCCACTCTGTTTCGCGTGTTGATTTCCATCTTGGCACCCATGTGTCCTCACGACAATCAGTCGTAACCTCAGTGAGGACTTCACATCGTCTCCGCGATAGTCAACTTACCCAGACCGCTAAAGTCCATCAGTTCTTGCGTTCTGAAGATAATAGACCCCGTGTCAACCCCTTTTGTCATCATTTCCTTGTGAGAACGTCGTACTTCTGTCTCCTCAACGTTCTCCGTGCGCTTCCGGATTCGACCTAACCCTTCTTCCTCTGTCTTTCACACTCCAACCCGTACAATCACCTCATATCCCAAGTCTGGAGAAACCTCGAAGCATGGCCCGTCTCTACCCTTTCCGCGCCCTCCGTTACGACCCCGCCCGCGTCAACATGGAAGACGTCGTCACCCAGCCCTACGATAAGATCACCCCGGCCATGCAGCAGCGCTACTACGAAGCCAGCCCCTACAATCTCATCCGCGTCATTCTCGGCAAACACGAGCCCGGCGATACCGATCCCCAGGACTTCCTCCCTGCAGGCGAGCAGGCACACAACGTCTACACCCGCGCCGCCGAAACCCTCCGCGACTGGCGCCACGACCGCGTCCTCGCCGAAGAGTCCGAACCTGCCGTCTACGGCTACTCCCAGACCTACGAAGTTCCTGGCACGAGCGAAACCCGCGAACGCCGCGGCTTCATCGCCCTCGGCCACCTCTATGACTACGCCGACAAAGTCGTCTACCGCCACGAGCAGACCTTCCCCAAGCACAAGTCCGACCGCCTCGCCCTCTTCAAGGCCACCCGCGCCTACTGCGAGCAGATTTACATGCTCTACTCCGACCCCGCCTTCACCGCTGAAAAACTAATTTTCGGCGCCAGCGGCCCCAATGGCCCGGACACCGCCCCAGCCGACCTCGCCATCACCGACGAGTACAACGTCGTCCACCGCCTCTGGAAGATCTCCGATCCCGGCATCATCAATCTGCTCCTCACAGCCATGGCGGACAAAAAGCTCATCATCGCCGACGGCCATCACCGCTACGAGACCTCCGTCGCCTACGCTAAGGAGCGTTCTGCCCAACTCAAACTCCCATTCAAACAACCCATCCCCGGCGACGAGGACGGCTCACCCTCGGTCATCGCCGACGGAGACACCCGCTCCACCCTTCCCACCCCCGCCTTCCCCGAAGCAGCCATGATGATGACCTTCGTTAACATGGACGCCCCCGGAATCACCATCCTGCCCACTCATCGCGTCGTCCACGGCCTGCCCAGCTTCAGTTCGCCCGACTTCGTCACCAAAGCCAGCGCTTTCTTTAACGTCAAAGAGCTCGACAGCCCCGATCTAGCCGCCCTCAACACCACCCACGGCACCGCCTTCCTCGCCGCAACCGGCGACGGCAACTATCTCATGACTCCAAAGCCCGACGTTATCGCGCAAGCCCTCAAAGGCATCTCACCTCGCCAGGCGCAGCTCGACGTCGTCCAGCTCCACTCCATCATCCTCGACAAGCTCCTCGGCCTCGATCAGGACACCATCACCCGCCTCGGCAACGTCCGCTACATCCGCGAGGCCTCCGAAGCCACCGCTCTGGTCACCAGCGGCGATGCCGACATCGCCTTCCTCATCAAGCCAATCACCCTCGACCAACTCCGCGACATCTCGCTCTCCGGCGACGTCATGCCCCAAAAATCCACCGACTTCTACCCCAAACTCCTCAGCGGCCTTGCCATCTACGCCCTCGACTAACTAACCCGCCTTACAAGACAGGAAACCCACTTCAGAGGATGGTGTCGGGCGTTTTTCTCTCCGCGTGAAATCAGAAACCGTCATCTCAACCGAAGGCGCTCACAGTCTCATCGTGAGCGCCGCAGTGGAGAAACCCTTGGATTTCGCTTTGGTCTTCCCACGCATCACTTCTGACGGTAACCCACACATCCTTATCCGCCATTTACAATCAAACCCGCGACCACACACTATCCCTTGACTCTCCCCGCTAAGCCCATCGCCGCGCGCCTCCTCCTCGCATTCCTGACGAGCCTCGCCGCCCTTCCCGTCTCAGCCCAGCAGCCCCTTCCTCGCACCGTCATCTTCCTCGACCCAGCCCACGGCGGCTCCGATCCCGGCGCCCGTCTCTCCGACAATCTCCCCGAAAAGACCGTCACTCTCTCCTTCGCCGCTCGCCTCCGCGCCGTCCTCTCCAGCAGCGGCTTCTCCGTCATCACCACCCGCGACTCCGACCCTTCAGCCGCCTTCACCACAGACCAGCGCGCCGAAATAGCCAACCACTCCCACCCAACCGCCTGCCTCATCCTCCACGCCACCGCCGGCGGCAACGGCATCCACATCATCACCTCCGACCTCGCCCCGCCCGACGACAACTACGCTGACACCCGCCACGCGATTCCCTGGGACACCGCTCAATCCGCCTCCATCCCCCAAAGCGTGGCCTTAGCCAACACCCTCGGCCTCGCTCTCCTTCACGCCAGGCTCCCCGTCCTGCTCACCCGTGCCTCCCTTCGCCCTCTCGACAACTTTACCTGCCCTGCCATCGCCATCGAGATCGCCCCCCTTACCCCCGACGACGGTGACACAACCCCCGTAAGCGACGCCAACTACCAGCAGCAAATAGCCCAGGCCATCGCCACCGGCCTCACAACCTGGCGCAGAAACCTGGGCGCCCCGGTCGGAGTCACTCGATGATCCCCCGCTACCAGCGCATTCTCTTCTGGAGCCTCTTCGCCGGCATCTTCCTCATGTCCGCCTTCCTGCTCCGCGGCTGCCAGCAAGCCCACAAGCGCCTCGCCGCCCTCAACGACGCCACCCCGATCGCTGCCCCCACAGCCACCAGCACCGAAGACGTAACCCTCTACCTCGCCAACGACACTGACGCCTCCATCACACCAACCACCGAATCCCTCGCCCTGCCTCAGGCTCCCACTCTCCGCGCCCGCACCCTGCTCGATCACCTCCTCTCTGCCTACTCCCTCCCCACCTCCAAACATCCACTCCAAAGCGGCCTCGCTGTCGATGACGTCTTCCTGCTCGGCGAACCAACCAACGGTCCCGACAAACCCTCAACGAGTTCTATCCCGGTTAGCTCGCCGCAAGCCAGACAGTTGGCTATCGTCAATCTCCGCGGCTCTTTCGTAGACAACCACCCCTCAGGCATTCAGGTCGAAGCCCTCACCCTGCAATCGATCATCGGCACTCTCCATGCCGCTCTCCCCGAGGTCACCAGTATCCGTTTCCTCGTCGACGGCCAGCCTCACGACACCCTTGCCGGTCACGCCGACCTCCTTCGCACCTACCCAGCGGTCGACACTACCGTCCACCCGGCCCCACCGACCGAAACTCCTCAGCTATAACCGAAAGCTATAAAAACAGCCATGACCGAAAGCCCCTCAGCCCAACCAAACACCGCAAAGTCCCTCACCATTGGCGTCTTCGACTCTGGCTTCGGCGGCCTCACCGTACTCCGGGCGCTTCTCCCCCTCATCCCCGACGCGCATTACATCTTCCTCGGCGACACCGCCCGTCTCCCCTACGGCTCCAAGTCTCGCGAGACTGTCGCAAGGTACGCCGTCTCCAGCGCAAAGTTCCTCCACACCCAGGGCGCCGACCTCCTCGTCATCGCCTGCAACACCGCCACCGCACTGGCCCTCGAAGACATCCAACAAGCCCTTCCCATCCCCGTCATCGGAGTAGTCGAACCCGGAGCCCAAGCTGCCCTAACCACCTCAAGCTTCCCCGTCGGCCCACATCACGTCCTCGTCCTCGCCACCTCCGCTACGGTCCAATCCCACGCCTACACCCACGCCCTACACACCCTTGGCCTCGAAGCCAGCGAAAAGGCCTGTCCCCTTCTCGTCCCTCTTGTCGAAGAAGGTTGGACCAACCATCCCGTCACCGATGACGTCCTGAAGATCTACCTCACCGAAGCCCTGGCTGCTGCCCCGGCAACCCAAACCCTCCTGCTCGGCTGCACCCACTACCCTCTCATCGAACAAGCCATCCACCGAACCCTCGACGCCATCGGCCACCCCCTCACCATCATCGACTCCGCCGACGCCGCCGCCCGAGCCACCGCCGCCCTCGTAGCCCAGCAGTTTCCCGATCGAACCAGCGACGCCAAACCCACCTGCACCTTCTACGCCACCGACTCCATCGAAAAATTCCAACGCCTCGGCTCCAACTTTCTCGGCCAGCCCGTCGCCGAAGTAAATCTCATCGATCTCGGGGGCTAAACTAGATCCGGCCACGCGCAAGTTATTGTTGACCTCAACGAAAAGAGACAAACAAAATGGCATTCCTGCTAAAAACCGAACCTAACAAATACTCCTTCGACGACCTCGAGCGCGATGGCGAGACCACCTGGGACGGTATTTCCAACCCTCAGGCTCTGCTCTATCTCCGCGGCATGAAAAAGGGCGAACAGCTGGTCATCTATCACTCCAACATCGGCAAAGCGGCCGTGGGCTTGGCGAAAGTAGTCTCCGTCGACGCCGCCGATCCCAAAAACCCACAAGTCCGCATCAAGCCGGTTAGGCGGCTCAAAGCCGAGAAGCCTCTCGCCGACATGCGCACCGCCTCCGTCTTCAAAGACTCCATCCTGTTCCGCCAGTTCCGCCTCTCCGTCGTCCCTCTCACCGACGCGCAGTACGACTGGCTCACCACTTAGGCAGTCTTCAAGATCACCTTCTTCTCGAAGTATGAAGCGTTCGCCATGTGGCAGGCCGCCGCCGCATGATGGCCAAACACCACGTCCTCCACCACAGGCTTCCGTGACCTCACGGCATCGAAGAACGTAGCCAGGTGCGGCCTCAGCTCATCCCACGACGGCCCCTTCCACATCATCGTGTCATCCAGCGGATGCTCCGCCAGAAACGCATCATGCTCGGCATGCCACTGCTTCTCATACTGCGCATGCATCGCTGCCGGAAACCCATTGATCCCATAAGCCGGCGAGCGATCCACGCCCAGCTCAGGAATCAGCGTCACAGTGTTGGTATTCGAGATCTCAATAACGCCCTTCGGCCCCATCACCCGAGTCACCTCTGGCGTCTCCGTCCCCAGCGTCAGCCGTACCGTCACCGGCACATTGCCATACTCAAACGAGGTCACCATCAAGTCCGGCATATTCCGCCCATCCTTCCAGCGATAGATCCCCCCCATCGAATAAGCCCGATCTGGAATTGCGTTGATGCCAGTTACAAATTGCATTCCGGTCAACAGATGCACCATCAGATCACCCGCCATGCCCGTGCCGTACTCATGAAACGCACGCCACCGCGCAAACGCAATCGGGTCGAACGCCTTCTTAGGCGCGGTCCCCTGCCACGTCACCCAATCCAGCGTCTCCGGCGACAGATCAAGCGGCGGAGGATAAACCCACGCCCCACCAGGCGAGTTCCTCCCCAGCTGCAACTCCACCTGATGCACCTCTCCAATCGCGCCCGAGTCATACAACTCCTTCGCCTTCGCAAACACCTTCGAACTCACCCTCTGCGAACCCACCTGCACAAAGTTCTTGCTCCCCTTCACCGCCGCAACCATCTCCTCGCCCTCGGCGATCGTGTGCGCCATCGGCTTCTCACAGTGCACATCCTTCCCGGCGCGAATCGCATCGACAGTCACCTGCTTATGCCAGTGATCCGGCACCGCAACAATCACCGCCTCAATATCCTTGTCCTCGAGAATATCCTGATACCGTCGCGTCGTCTTGATGTTCGCCCCGGCGATCTCCTTCGCCAGCGTATGCCGCCCGTCGTACAGATCACACGCCGCCACACACTGCGCCTGCGGCAGACTCACAGCATTCCTCAGCAACTGGGATCCTTGAATCCCTACTCCAATGCTCGCAAACCGCACCCGGTCCCCGCTCGCCACTGGCTGCGCCTGTTCTTCCCCAAGCGCCACCGCACCCGGCAAAACCGCTGACATCGCCAACCCACTACCCGTCTGCAAAAACCGTCTCCGTGAAAACTCCGACATACCCATGGTCTCCTTAGCTGCGAATCCAGCATAGACCACGATGCGCCATCATGCGTCACCGTGCCGAACAGTATTCGCGCCACCGGATACGCTGGTATCCTCAATCTTGCGTATTCGAACAGGAGACACCGAACATCATGATTGATCTCAAAGGCAAAGTGGCCGTCGTCTTCGGCCTCGCCAACAAACGCAGCATCGCCTGGGGCATCGCCCAGAAGCTCTCCGAAGCCGGCGCCACCCTAGCCATCTGCTACCAGAACGAACGCCTCCAGCGCGAAGCCGAAGAGCTCGCCGCCGACCTGCCCAACACCAAGACCTTCCGTTGCGACGTCTCCATCGACGCCGACATCGACAACGTCTTCGAGCAACTCAAATCCGCCTACGGAAAAATCGACATTCTCGTCCACTCCATCGGCTTCGCTCCCAACATCAAGAACAACGTCCTCAACACCGCCCGCGAAGACTTCCGCATCGCTCACGACATCAGCGTCTACTCCCTCATCGCCCTCGCTCGCGCTGCAGAGCCCTTGATGGCCGAAGGCAGCTCCATCCTCACCCTCACCTACTACGGAGCAGAAAAAGTCTTCCCCAACTACAACATCATGGGCGTCGCCAAAGCCGGTCTCGAAGCCGCCGTCCGCTACCTCGCCTCCGACCTCGGTGCAAAAAAAATCCGTGTCAACGCCATCTCCGCTGGCCCCATCAAGACCCTCGCCGCGCGCGGCATCAGCGACTTCACCAGCATCCTTACCGCAGTCGAACAACGCGCCCCGCTCCACCGGAACGTCGACGCATTAGAAGTCGGCAACGCAGCCATATTCCTCTCGAGCGACCTTGCCAGCGGCATCACCGGCGAAATCACATTCGTAGACTGCGGCTTCAACGTCACCGGCCTCTAAAACAAATCAACCCCAAAAACCACCGTCATCTCGGCCGAAGCAGCGGGCAGTCTTATCGTCCGCTGCGCAGTGGAGGGACCCTCCACATTTTGCATTTGTCTTAATCGGGCGGCAACCCGATTCCTGTATCCTTCACTCCTATTCGAAGGAGCCATTCATGACCATCTCAGAAATTCTCCTCCAGGACTTCGACACCGAGGTCTCCAACACCCGCCGCACCCTGGAGCGCGTCCCCGAAGGCAAAAACGACTGGAAGTGTCACGACAAATCGATGCCCTTCGGCAAGCTCGCCATGCACTGCGCCACCATCCTCATGTTCGGCCACTACATCCTCGAAGACGACGGAATGGACATGGCCAACTCAAAACGATCACAAATGTCCTTCGAGTTCACCACACGCGACAATTCGCTGAAACAACTCGACGAAAGCTCTGCGAAGTGCCGGGCCTCACTTGCCGCTGCGAGCGATGAGCATCTCTCAAAACTCTGGAAGTTCTCTTACGGCGACAAAATCATCTCCCACAACCCGCGCTCACAATCCTTCCGCCAGATGTGCTTCGACCACCTCATCCACCACACCGCGCAACTAGGCGTCTATCTCCGCCTCAACGACATTCCCGTCCCCGCACTCTACGGCCCCTCCGCCGACGAGCAGTGGTCAGCCTGAGAGCAATCCTTCAGACTGCACCTCAAGGCCGCTTGTAAACGACCCCATTCTTCATCACAAACACTACCTTCGTCGTCGCCGAGATATTCTCCAACGGATCTCCCGGCACGGCGATCACATCCGCAAAGTACCCAGCCTTCAACTCCCCAATCTGTCCCCCCCAACCCAACAACCTCGCACCATTCAGCAGGTCCGCCTGCAACGCCGCCGCCGGCTTCATCCCAAACTCCACCATCAACTCCAGCTCCCGGGCCTGCGTCCCATGCTGAAACGGCCCCACATCGCTTCCCATCGCCATCGGCACCCCCGCTGCAAGCTGCTTCTTGAACTCCGCAGCATGATATTTCTGCTCATTGCGATCCCACTCTGCCCGCGCCGGATTCGCTGCATGATCCGCAAAGTACTCCGCAATCGCAAACGTCGGCACCGCATAAATCTGCTTCTCCTTCATCGCCTTCATCGTCGCGTCGCTCAACTGGTATGCATGATCCACCGAAGCCACCCCCGCTGCCACTGCAAACCCTGTCCCCGGCTCCCCCGTAGCATGAACAGCCACCCCACGCCCCGACCCCGCACCACCGCCGGCCCTCTCAGCTTCCTTCACCGCAGCCGCAAGCTCAGCCTCGGTGTACTGATACGGCGTTTGAAACCCACCATCCCGAAACGAATCCTTCCCCGTCTCATAGATCTTCGTAAAATCCGCGCCGCCCTTCCGCTGCTCCCGCATCACCTTCACAATCTCTTCGCTCGAATCCGCATAGTCCGCATTCGACAGCACCTTCTGCGCCGGGTTATACCCGATCGCGTCCTCATGCCCGCCAGTCAAATCAATTGCGTTGCAACTCATGCGCATCCGCGGCCCCGGAATCAACCCCGAATTGATAGCATTCCGCACTGCAACATCAGCGCATCCCGCGCCCTCGCTTCCCATATCGCGCTCAGCGGTAAAGCCAGCCATTAGATCCGCCTTCGCCGCCCCCGCCGCAATTAAAGTCCGCTCCGGCACGCTCTCTTGCACCGTCTGCAGATCTTCTGCCCCAGGATGCAGAAACAAATGCACATGCGCGTCGATTAACCCCGGCATCAGTGTCGTGCCCCCCAGGTCAATCACCTCTGCGCCCGCAGGCCGTTCCACATGCGTCCCCACTGCAACAATCTTCTCCCCCTCCACCAACACCTCACCCGGCGCCACCACCTTTCCCGCCGCCACGTCCAGCATCCTCGCCGCATGCAGCACCGTCACGTGCTTAGCCGCACCCGCATCCTGCGCCGCACAAGCCACTCCTGCCAGACTGACAACCATCCCCAAAAAAAGTTTTTTCATAGTCCCAGCAGCATATCGCGAAACTCCCAACAACGCCGTGCCTACCGCCCTACATCCAACCTCCAGCGTTCAATCGACTCAGCGAAACGCTGGAGCACACTTGGAGGACAACATGAAAGCAACATGGAAACACCACGAGGACAACAAAGCCCTCGACGCAAAGGAACGCAACGATCTTCCTGCTTCCGTCTACGCCTTTCCCGAAAAGCGCAAAGAGCCTCTCAACAACGCCTCTCACGTCCGCAACGCAATCGCCCGCTTCGACCAGGTCAAGGATGTCACCGACCACGAGCGCGAACAAGCCTTCGCCAACATCAAAGCCGCAGCCAAACACTATGGCGTCGAAATGCCAGAAACCAATTGGCATGATCTCGGCAAAAAACCTCACACCGCAAATCCAAAACACAAAAAATCAGCTTGATCTGGCGCTCGCGCGAGAAGTCGAACAATACACTTTCCAATTGACTTGACAGGTCATCCACGCTAAACACAACCATGGCCTGTCATCTTCCAAAACTCATTCGCCGGACACTTGTCCTGCTCGCGATCGTTAGCTGTCCTGCCTTCGCCGCGAATCCCAAGCTCATCATCCGCAACGCGCGCATCATGACCATGGCCAGCAACCAGCGCGAGCCCATCAACGGCTATCTCTCCATCGCGCCCGACGGCACCATCATTGCCGTAGCCGTCGGCGAGCCGCCCGCCAGCCTCCACGCCGACAAGATCGTCGACGCCCACGGCGACTTCATGATTCCTGGCTTCATCTCTGCACACAGCCACCTGTGGCAAGCGGCCTACCGCGGCCTAGCCGCCGACAAAACCCTACCCGGCTGGATCGACGATCTCTACGGCAAACACGCTTCCCTTGCCTCGCCCGAGGACATGTATTGGTTCGCTCTCCTCGGCTCGCTCGACCATCTCGAGCACGGCGTAACCACCGCCTACAACTTCACCTACGGCGGCCGAGCCAAAACCGCAGAGCTGAATAATCAATTCGAAAAGGCTCAATTCCGCGGCGCCGAGGAGTCCGGCATCCGCTTCGTTCACAGTTACGGCCCCGACCGAGTATCTCCCTCCGTCACCGTCGAGCAAGGACGCGCACGCCTCAAGACCTTTCTCGACTGGACCGCCGCCCAACCTCCCAACTCACATTTTCTCAGTGTCATGATCAGCGGCATGACCGCCTTCAACAACACCTACCAGCAGGCCGTCATGGAAGCAGCCATGATGAAAGAGTTTCACCTCGGCAACCAAACCCACTACATCGAAGCGCCCGACGACCAGGGAGAGCAGCGCTCCAAGTTTCGCTGGATGCAGGACAGCGGCCTGCTCAACAACCAGCTCATCTTCGGCCACTTCATCCACGCAGACGACTACATCCTTGCGCAGACCGCCAAAGCCGGCGCATCCATGTCCTGGAACCCTCTCTCGAACGGCCGTCTAGCCTCCGGTACCGCAGATATACCGAAGTACCTCAAGATGGGCATTCGCGTAGGCATGGGCGTCGACGGTGAAGCCAGCGCCGATCTTGCCGACCCCTTCGAAAACATGCGCACCGGCCTCTACGCTATTCACGACAAGTACGAAGACGCCACCGTCATGAGCCCCTACCAGGTCCTCTGGCTCCACACCATGGGATCCGCCGACGTCCTCAACGTAAAAGACAGACTAGGCTCGCTTGAACCCGGTAAGTTCGCCGATTTTCTGCTCATCAACCCAAAGCGCCTCGGCGTCTCACTCGAAGACCCCTACGCGAACCTCGTTCTCATCGCGGCAGAGCGTGACATCGATAGCGTCTACGTCGGCGGACAATTGATGGTCGAGCACAATCAGCTCCTTCATCACGACCTCGACAAAGTCCAGGCCGAATCCAACCGCCGAGTCCTCGCCCAACACTAACTCAGCCGAGAACCTAACCAACCTTCTCCGCTAACTCAGCCCACCGCGCATACAGTTCGTCCGCCGCCGACTGCGCCGTCTCCATCTCCGCCAGCGCCGCAGTCAGCTTCACGGCATCCACCGCCACCGCCGGATCCTCAATCATCTCTCGCGCCTTCTGCAGCCGCTCCTCAGCCGCCTCCACCGCCGCCTCGATCCCCGCATACTCCCGCGCCTCCAGATAAGAAAGCTTCTTCTTCCCACCCGAATTCGAAGCTCCATTCGAAGCAATGGCAGCAGCAGGCGAAACCGCAACCCCCGTGGCCCCCGGAGCAATCGCCTCCTCCACCTTCACCCCACGCCACTGCTCCCACTGCGAGTAGTCCGCAAACATCTCCGAACCACCCCGCCCATCCAGCCCCAGCACAATCGTCGACACCCTATCCAACATGTAACGATCATGGGTCACTAATACCAACGCCCCGGTATACTCCAGCAGGCTCTCCTCCAGAATCTCCAGCGTCGCAATATCCAGATCATTCGTCGGCTCATCGAGCAGCAGCAAATCCGCAGGCTCTAGCATCAGCTTCGCAATCAGCACCCGAGCCCGCTCGCCGCCGCTCAGCCTCTCCACCGGCTGATTCAGTTGCTCACTCGTAAAGAGAAACTTCGTAGCATAACTAGCCACATGCACCACCCTGCCCTGATACACCACCGAGTCCGAATCCGGAGCCAGCGCTCGCCGCAGCGTCACACCCTCCTCCAACTCGCGCATCTGGCTGAAGTAAACAATCTTCAACGAAGCCGCCTTCTTGATCGTCCCCTTCGAAGGCTCCAACTCCCCCGTCAACAGCCGCAGCAGAGTAGTCTTCCCGCTTCCATTCGGCCCCACCAGGCCCACGCGCATCCCCGATGTCACCAGGAAATTCAATCCCTCAACAATCTTTCGATCCCCCAACACGACCGAAACATCCTCCAACTCCACTAACCGCTTCGTCTGTCTGTCCGTCGCCGAGAAATCGATCCCCGCGCTCGACGTCTGCACTCGCGAGTTGACCTCCTTCAACTGCCCAATCAAATCCTGCGCATTATCAATCCGCGCCTTTGCCTTCGTACTCCTCGCCTTCGGCCCCCGCCGCAGCCAGTCCACCTCGATCTTCACGCGATTCTTCAGCGCATCCTGCAGCTTGCTCTGCGCCTCCATATACGCCTGCTTGCCTTCGATAAACTTCGAGTACGTCCCCTTCACCCGTAGCAGCCCTTCTGCATACACACGGTTCAACTCCACTATCTCTGTCGCAACATTCTCAAGAAAATAACGATCATGGCTGATAAGCACACAAGCAAAACTACCCTCATTCAGCAGCTCCTCCAGCCACGCAATCCCGGCTAAATCCAGATGGTTTGTCGGCTCATCCAGCAGCAGCACATCCGGATGCGTTACCACCGCCTCCGCAATCGCCAGCCGCTTCCTCCACCCTCCGCTCAGCCGCGCAGCCTCCGCATCCAGACTCGGAAAACCCGTCCGCCCACTTGTCTCCCGCAGCCGTCCCTCATGCTCACCGTCGGCCACCTTCGCGCGCACCAGCGCAGCCTCCAACACCTCACGCACCGTCACCCCCGGCGCAAACACCGACTCCTGCTGCACATACCCAACCCGCGCACGCTTCCGCACCGCAACGTCACCGGCATCAGCGTCTTCATCACCCGCCAGCACCTTCAGCAGCGTAGATTTGCCCGCACCATTAGGCCCAATCAGCCCAATACGATCTCCATCACTCACAGTAAAACTGATCTCACGAAACAAAGGCGTCGCGCCAAAGGCCTTAGTCAAACCCTGCGCATTAACGATTGGTGGCATTCCTCCAGTTTACCTTTTACACCGCGCCATTCCTAATCGAACGAGCGCAATCAACAATTGAGTCGGATTAGCCAGAACCGCTCTCCGAGTCAGATGAAAAAGGCGCGCTCAGACCAAGTCGAAGTACCCTATGATGATTGCGTGAATTGGAGGCTGCCCTTGAAGATCACTCTTTTTGCGACGTTGATGATTCCATTCTGCTGCGTAGCGTCTACGATTCAGGCCGAAGCGCAGAATACGCCCACGGCCCCGGCAGCTGTTCCCGCTTCAGTTGCCACGGAACCTTCAACTCCCTCGCAAACAAAATCCTATGGACTGATCTCGGTCCCAGAGATTATGCCCGGCATCCTCGCCGGATACTTGCCGCCGGCGGCGTTGCCAAATAGTTTGGCTTTAGTTCCTCCCGCCCCCACGCCAAGCACCGCCGTCTATGCGCTGGACGAGGCTGTCAGCAAAGCCAACCTGGCACTGCAAGGCTCTCCTCGTTGGCAGCAGGCAACCAGCGATGCAGATCTATCGTTCCCTCACGCAGCCGAAACCTTTTCCTGCTCTATTGGCATTCCGATTACCGAGGTCGACACGCCGCACCTCTACGTGTTGTTGCGGCGATCCTTTACCGACGCGGCACTCTCCACCTACGCCGCCAAGAGTCATTACAACCGAAGCCGTCCATTTATGGAAAACAATCATCCGACCTGCACGCCAAACGACGAAGCCTTCTTGAGGAAAGATGGCTCCTACCCATCGGGTCACACCGCCATCGGATGGGCCTGGGCTCTCATTCTCACCGAAATTGCTCCGACCCAGACCGATGCAATTCTCGCGCGCGGACGCTCGTTCGGGGACAGCCGGCTGGTCTGCAACGTGCATTGGCAAAGTGATGTCAACGAGGGCAGAATCATGGGCGCAAGCACAGTCGCGAGACTGCACGCAGATCTTGCCTTCCTCGCCGATCTCGACGCGGCCAAAGCAGACTATGAAATTGCTCGCGCTAAGGAATTGAAACCTACTCGCGACTGCGCCGCCGAAGCCGCTGCTCTCGCAACCCCTCCCGCGACGGAAGCAAAGCCAACCGTACATTGACACCAAACGGCCACAAGCTGCATCACAGTCGGGGCAACAACTAATCCAAATCAAAATCCCGCAACGGCCGATCCGTCATCGGAGTCTCCTTCGCCTTCTTCACTGCCTCCGCAAACTTCTTCGCCATCACGTCATCCTTGTTCTTCTGCGCATCCACGCTCTGCTGAAAGATCGAATCCCTCCGCGCATCCGCCTCGCGCAACGCCTTCGCCGCCTCGCCAAAGTCCTCGAACATCTTCTTCTTCGGAGCAGACTTATGCGCAATCACCGACCGCGTCACCGGATCCACCTTCAGCATCCCCCCACAATCCGGACACATCACTTCAAATGGCTGATCGCTCAATCCCATCGCAAAACACCTCACCACCATTCTAAGACCGCAAGTCAAACCCGTCAGCCACACAAGAGCTTTGGCTTTCGTTCGGTGTCGTCATCCTGAGCGAAGCAAAAGGACTCCCGTATTTGCTTTTGTGTTGTGTTTACTTCCAGCCGTCTGTCGAGGCTTCAAGTGTAAGTTTCTACAGCCGCACAACCACATGCCCCGGACACTGATTCTCCGCCACCCCAACCAGCTTCTCCACCAGACCATCCCCAAATCGCGCCATAAACCAAACCCCTGCAATCACGCGCTCCTGCGGATGTCCCCCCGGAAACACGTTCAGCACAATCGCCTCTGCATGCTTCCGCAGACTGGCCTCCTTCTGCAACTCAAACGTGGCCGCCATCCGCCGCAGCCGATTCATCTGATATTGCATCTTCGAACCCGACACCTCCGCCGCCCGCCCTAGCGACGCATCCATCCCACCCAAATAATCGGTCAGCGCACTCAATTCCGTCTCCATCGCATTCCCGGCCGCCGCCAGCTTGCGCTTCCCCTCAATCGGCATTGCACGAGCCCCGAGCCTCTGTGACAGCGCCTCCGCTGTCGTCATCGCATCCGGCAGTTGCACCTCATCTTTGTCCATCACGGTCGCAATCGCCGGCTCGAGCAACGTCGCACTCAGTCGCGGCAACACCGGCGTGATCCGACCCAGGATCGCCTCATACAAAACCGCACTCTGCGCAAAATAAGCAATCTCAGCCGGCCCACCAATATAGGCTGCAGTAGGCAGTAACGTATCCTGAAACACCGGCCGCAGCAGCGCATTCGGACTCAATCTCTCCGACGCCGTCTCTAAAATCGCAATCAGCTCCGCCGTCGAATAACTCCGTCCACCAGCCTTCCACATTCCATCCGGTGTACGCCGCAACGCTTCGCGATCCCACAATCCGATTCCCTGCGGATCACTCAAAAGAAACAGCAGTGAAGCTCCGGCATTCACCAGGACCTGAGCGTGATATCCACCAGACTCAAGCTCCTTCGTCCGCTTCAACAACGCCTCTTCAAGTTCTGCCGCATGTTCGATCGCATACCGTAGCGTCTCTGCGCCAAGAGCATGAAATCCCCGATCCGCGGCATCCATCACAATGAGTCCCTGCTCTTCAAACAGCCGCGTCATCAGCCGTCCGAACGCACTCCCTAAAGTAGGTCCGTGATCATTCCCAGGCTGAGACCCATAACACTCGCGAAGCAGATCACAGACAGGCGCATACCCCAATAACTCACTCGCCTGCTCTAACAGTTCATCGATATGGCCCTCAAGCACCACGCCACCGGAAGGAACAGCATGATGAGGAAACTTCACACCCATCGAAAGCTTCTCCACCGAGGTCTTCGTCAGCAGTGAAACCTGATCCACCTCTTCCAGGTCATGATCCTCCGTCGCCATCCAGAACACCGGCACGTGTTCAACACCGGTAGCCTTGGTCGCCTCCTTCGCCCGCGCCACCGCCGACGCAGCCTTCAGGATCGTCAACAGCGGCCCTCCGAACAGCATCACCTGCTGCCCCGTCACCACCGCCCTCGCCCCGGCTCTCAGCTTCGCAATATTCGCCTTAGTTGCGTCCCCCGCACCAAACTCAACCGCCTGCTTCTCCAACAAATCCGCCAGCGCCCCGGCATCCTTCACCGGCTTGCCTCTTCCGACCCACTTCCCGGCAAACGGCTCCGCCCCAAACCACCGTCGCACCGCCGAATCACCCGCGCTCTCCGCCATCGCAAGATAGTCGCGATAGATCTGCGAAGCATGCGGCAACACCGTGATCGGATAACACTCAACGTTCATGCAGACCTATCCTCAATCTCTTCAACAGCAACCACCCACAGCCAGACGACACAATTTTCCCGCGCATTCCGTTGGATGCCCGTCACCCAAGTCTAGATGCAGGATGATACTTTAGCCTCATGGCCGCAAAAAGAAAGCAGACCAAGCCCAGCGCCCTCCAGACCCAAGCCCCGAAACCACCAACTGCAACCACCATTAAACCGGCGTCAAAGTTCGGCAAGCCCAAACTCATCTCGTCGAAGCTCTCCTACAAGGGCAAAGTCTTCTCTGTCTTCACCGATAAACTCGAAGAGCCCGGCGGCTTCGTCAACACCCGCAACGTCATCCGCCACAACGGCTCCGTCGTCATCCTCGCCGTCGACGAGTCAAAGAACCCCGCCGACCCCGACATCATCCTTATCCGTCAGTACCGCCACGCCGCCGGCCAATTCCTCATCGAGCTCCCAGCCGGACGCGTCGACGCCAACGAAGCCACCCTCGCCGCCGCCAAACGCGAGATGATCGAAGAGACCGGCTACCGCGCCAAACGCTGGACCCTCCTCACGAAATACTTCGCCAGCCCCGGCTTTCTCGGCGAGTGGATGCAAATCTACCTCGCCCGCGATCTCCGCGAAGGCACCGCCACGCCCGAGCCCGACGAAAACATCGAAATCTTCCGCCTACCCTTCTCCGAAGCCCTCGCTCTCATAGCCGCCAACAAGATCCACGACGGCAAAACCCTCATCGGCCTCATGCTTTACGACTCGGCCCGTCGCGCCGGTCATTTCTAATCAACCGAGTCAAACGCCCGCATCGTAACGTCTTCAGAGCGAAGCAGTTTTTGGTCCTACGCAAAAATTTGCCCAGAGCTGTCGCCAGCATGCAACATCAGCTGCGCCGCTTAGCATGTTCGCAAGCAACCTGTGATTATCCACAAATAACCGGTCTGCGAGCGCCTCTTCCAGAAAACTCCCGCAACGATGTTTGCGTCACATCTTACCAGTGGTGCAACCGCTGAAACGCTTTCAGTTCCCGGTTCACCATCCGTGTTAAGACGCAAGAGAGGGAGTCGCTAAAGTGGCACAATACAAAGGTACGGTCAAGTGGTTCAACAACGCAAAAGGCTACGGTTTCCTGGGCCGCGACGATGGGGCCGATGTCTTCGTCCATTACAGTTCCATCCAGCGCGAGGGCTATAAGAGCCTCAAAGAAGGCGATGAAGTGGAGTTCGACATCATCCAGGGGAGCAAAGGCCCGCAGGCCGACCAGGTAGCCCGTCTCAAGGAAGCAACCCAGACGCAGTAGCGATTCGGAGATACGAATATGACCTCCTCTGGTCGCTGCAGCGGCTCATCGGGCAGCTCCACTCGACCCATGTAATCCTCTCTTCATATCTGTTGCATACTGACTCAGTGGCCGAAGAGGCCTCTGAAGCTCAGCTATGGATAATATCTCGATCGCCCGACTCCTCGACGAAACGGCCTCACTCCTCGAAATCGACTCCGCCGACCCCTTCCGTATCCGCTCCTACCGCCGCGCCGCCGAGGCAGTCGAGCAGCAAACCACCCAGCTCTCCACCATCGCCGACGACCCCAAGCAGCTCCTCGCCATCGCCGGCATCGGCAAAGGCATGCTCGCAAACATCCAGGCCCTCCTCACCACCGGAACCATGCCCCTCCGCGAAGAGCTCCTGCAAAAATACAAACCCACCATGCTCGAACTCCTTCGTCTCCCCGGCATGGGCCCCAAAACCGTAGCGCTCGTCTGGTCCTCCTGCCAAGTCTGTGATATAGACGGCCTCGAAGCCGCCGCCAAGGCCGGCCACCTCACCAAGCTCCCGCGCATGGGCGAAAAGTTCGTCATCAAGCTCCTCAAAGGCATCGAAGACCACCGCAAGAACTCCAGCCGCTTCCGCATCGACAAAGCCCAGCAACACGCCGACACCATCATCGGTCTCATCCGCGCCTTCCCCGGCATCGACGAGATCATCCCCGCCGGCTCCCTCCGCCGCGGCCGCGAGACCGTCGGCGATCTCGACCTCCTCGCCACCGGACCCGCCTGCGAACCTGACGTCGTCAGTGCCGCAATCGAGCACGTCGCGTCCCTCCCCCTCATCGACAAGCTCATCGCCAAAGGCCAAAACAAAGTCTCCTTCACCCTCCGCAACAACCTCCAGGTCGACGTCCGCCTCCTCCCCCGTGCCAGCTACGGAGCCGCCCTCCAATACTTCACCGGCTCGAAGATGCACAACGTAGCCCTCCGCCAACGCGCCATCAAACGCGGCCTTACCCTCAGCGAGTACGCGCTCCTCCGCCTCGAAGACAACGTCATCGTAGCCGCCGCCAGCGAGGCCGACATCTACAATGCCCTCGATCTCGACTACATCCCACCTGAGCTCCGCGAAAACGGTGGAGAACTCGAAGCCGCCGCAACCCACACCCTCCCGCAGCTCATCACACGAGCCGACATCCGCGGCGACCTGCACATGCACACCGAGGCCACCGACGGCCGCGACACCATCCGCCAGATGGCCGAAGCCGCACTCGCCCGAGGCCTCTCCTACATTGCCATCACCGACCACAGCAAAAACCTCGCCATGACCAACGGCCTCGACGACGCCCGCGCCCTCGCCCACATCAAGCGCATCCGCGAAGTCGACGCCGAACTCCAGCAAGAGCTCAAAGGAAAGATTCGCATCCTCCCCGGCATCGAGGTCGACATCCTCGCCGACGGCGCCCTCGACCTCGATGACTCGACCCTCGCGCAAATGGACATCGTTGTAGCCAGCGTTCACTCGCACTTCAACCAGCCCACCGAAGAGATGACCGCCCGCGTCCTCCGCGCCCTCGAAAACCCACACGTCCGCATCCTCGGCCACCCCACCGGCCGCAAAGTTCTGGGACGCGAACCGTACGCCGTCAACGTCGACACCGTCCTCAGACAAGCCGCGAAACTAGGCGTAGCCGTCGAGCACAACGCCAGCCCCGCCCGCGCCGACCTCAACGACCTCCATCTCCGCCTCGCCAAACAGCACCGCTGCAAGATCGTCATCAACACCGACGCCCACGCCACCGAAGAGCTCGACCAGATGCGTTACGGCATCACCCAACTCCGTCGCGCCTGGCTCACCCCCACCGACATCCTCAACACCCAACCCACCGCCGAAGCGCTCCTTAAAAACCTTCGCCCCAAACCCTGACCAAGGAACCAACGCACTCCTCACCGTATCTACCATCAAACCGAAATAACACCACGAAGCAACAGGAGACGCCGTTGCGCAAATCGCTCTGCTATGCCCTGATCTTCGCAGCCACCCTAACCGCGCACGCCTACCAGTCTGCGCAAAAATCCCAGTCCAACCAAAACTCTCAGTCCGAATCCATGGATTGCACCGATTCCGACAAGCCCATCACCACGCACGACTACACCGCTGCCCCCGCCGACATCGTCCAGCCCCATCACCTCGAGCTCACACGCCCCTTCGACACCAGCGCAAAGCTGAAGCTCCACATCTGCCGCGCCGACCTGCGCGTAAACATCCAACCCGACTCCAGCCAGATAAAGCTCACAGTCCTGCTTAATTCCGAATCAGGCAGCTATAACATAGCCAACTACATCAAGACCATCCGCATTCAGCCCGACAAAGGCGTCATCCAGCTCAACTTCCCAAAGGGAGCCCACGCAACCGTAACCGTAACGCTACCCATGGGTCTGAACTCCGACAATGAGATCAACCTCGGCTACGGCAACCTCAACTTCAACGCCGCAGGCAGCGCCGGCCACCGTGAGTTCAACGTAGGCATGGGCCAGATGGATCTCCTGCTCGATAAAGATAAGAGCTACGCCAAAATGGCGGTCAACATTGGTCTTGGCACCCTCCACGACCACCGCCCCGGCGGCTCCGACGGCCACGTCAACGTCACCAAAGTGTACCCAGGCACCGGCGCAGGCTCACTCGAGATCAACGTAGGCATGGGCATCCTCGACATTCGCAACGACTAAAGCCACACCAACAGCAACGCGCCTTCACCCAACAAAGTCGCTTGAGTGAAGACGCGCAAGCCATTCGAAAATCCCTCAGAAAATACTCGTAGCCGGCGTATCCACTGTCATTCGAGTTCCCGTAATCGTCCCCTGAAAGTGAGCTACCCGATTTCCAGCTTCGGTGTACTGGTCGATCGTGAACGGGCCGCTGAACGAATTCCCCTCACGATCCAGCGTTACTTGTTCCTGAATTTGCGCCGGACCAATCAGGTTCAATCCAGTGTTGTCATAAGCTGCCGCAAAATGATTCAGCTTGAACACATTCAACTTAACCTGCTTCCACACTCCCATGCACATATCCCCAATAAGCGGAGGCCTGCCACCCGACTGCATAATCTCCGTCCCGTCGCCATGCCAGATCGAATACCCTGCATCGAATTCGGTGCCATCTTTGAACCCAGCCGTATCTTTCAGGAAGAACTTCACATGCCACATCCCGACAATCGGTGAAAAATTATCAAGCACATCGTTCGCCAGCAGAAAATGTGCTCCTCCAGTTTGATAGTTATAGCCAGTATGCGTTGGCGTCGGACGATTGACTCCGCATATAGCATTCGCGTTAGGAACGAACAGAATGGTCAGTGCTGCCGCGCCAACCATGGCAGACAACGATCGATAGAGCTTCTTCATTTCATCTCTCCTTTGCCGGCTTGGCCAGCTCGTAGTGAGTTATGCTCCGCCAATCATTCCGGCGCAATGCAGAGGAGGTGAAGTCGAGGTGAAGTTGAGGTAAAGCGGCAACTACATGAAACTAAAAAGGATCCGCCTCCCTTCCTGAGTGGGAGCTATACTGCCACCACAAAGGAGTAAGCTCCTGTGGCTGTCTCGGTCTACAAGTTCGGCGACTTCCGACTCGATTGCGACCGCTTCGAGCTGTACCGGGCTGGGCGCAGTCTGAAGCTGGAACGTAAGCCAATGGAGCTGCTCGTCCTCTTGGCGACCAGAAACGGCAACCTCGTCACCCGAACCGAAATCGCCGAGCACCTATGGGGTCGCGAAGTCTTCGTCGACACTGAGCACGGCATCAACACCGCCATCCGCAAAATCCGCGAAGTCCTAAACGACGATCCCGTGCAATCACGCTTCGTTCAAACCGTCACCGGCAAGGGCTACCGGTTCATCGGATCCATCATCGAGGTCCCCGCCGAAGCCATTGCCTCGACCTCGCAACAAAGCGAATCCTCGGCAAACAGAAACCGAAGAGTAGGCGACATCAACCCATCGCCAACCAGCGCCGTCGCCATACAGGATCTTCCACCAGGCAATGAAGAGCCGCCTGAGGCACCAGTATCTTCCAGCAAAGACGAACCCGTCCCTTCGCGCAACTCGCGTCTCCTTCTCTGGCTCTTGGCATCAGCCGGTCTAACTCTTCTCGTCCTTGCCGTCACTCTCGGCGCACGCATCCTGCGAAACCGTCTTCACCCCACAGCACCCAAAATCACCTCACTGGCAGTCCTCCCCCTCGACAACCTCTCCGGCGACCCCGCCCAGAACTACTTCGCCGACGGCATGACCGACGAGCTCACCACCATGCTCGCCAAAAACTCCACCCTCCGCGTCGTCTCCCGAACCTCCGCCATGCAATACAAAGGAGCTCACCGTCCCCTCCCCGAGATAGCCCGCGAACTCGGCGTCGACGGCATCCTCGAAGGCTCCATCTCTCGCTCCGGCGACAAGGTCCACATGACCATCCAGCTCATCCAGGCCCCCACCGACACGCACCTCTGGGCCGAAAGTTACGACCGCAACGCGAACGACATCGTCACGCTCCCAGGCGAAGCTGCACAAACCATCGCAAAGCAGCTCGGCACCACCGTTCCCCAACGCGCCCCCGCTCGCTACATCAGCCCCGAAGCCCACGACGCATTTCTGCGAGGGCGGTACATCTGGTTCACAGGCGATAACGAAGAAGCCGGCAAGTACTTCAAGAAAGCGACCGAGCTGCAACCCGACTACGCCCTGGGCTGGTCTGGTCTTGCGATGTACTACGGTCAGGGCGTCCTCGACGGCGAGATCGACCCCAAATATTCAGCAGCGGGACTCGAGGCAGCACGTAAAGCGGTGGCTCTCGACGACTCGCTCCCCGAAGCCCACCTCGTGCTTGGAGCCATGCTTCTCATTGCCCCCTGGGACTGGACGCAGGGCGACCGCGAGCTCGGCCGCGCGATTGAGCTCGATCCCCGCTATGCCGAGGCATACCACTTCCGCTCCAAGATGTACATCCTCCTCAATCGCAACGAGGAAGCGATTCAACTACAGAAAAAGGCAATGGAACTGGATCCATTTGAACGGCCCTACGGCATGGTCCACGCATACGCTGAGGCACGACAGTACGACGCCGCAATAACCGAAAATCTCCAACGACTTGCAACCATGCCTCAGGATCTCACGCTGCATTGGTTCTTATGCGACACCTACCGCCGCAAAGGCGACCTGAAGCAGGCTGCGGAAGAATGGGAGAAGGCCACGCTCCTATCCGGCGACAAGGATACTGCAGCAATCATCCACCAGACATACCAGAAAGGCGGCTACTCCGCCCTCCTCCTTTGGCGGATAGACAACCTCAAGCAACAAGCCTTGAAGAAATACGTCTCGCCTGTCGATTTCGCGCTGCAATACGCGCAGCTTGGCCAAAAGGAAAAAACTCTCTCGTACCTCGAAGCAGCCCTTCGGGAGCCCCACCCGACGCTCCTCTGGATCCAGGACGACCCGGCCTACGACTTCCTGCACTCCGACGAACGCTATCGCGCCATCATCAAAGCAACCGGCCTCCCGCCAAAGTACTGACCTCACCTATCTCTTCACCAACGCAGCAAAGCCTCGGTCTTTCACCGAGGCCAACCACAAAACCCAATCCGCCGAATCTATTTCTTCTTCAGCCGCTTAACCACTCCAGCCAGCGAGTGTTCATTCATCGCCGCCACCGCGTCCCCCCGCACCTTCTTGATCCACGCGCTCACAGCCTTATCCTCAATGCTCAGCCAGTCGCCCGCCGACGCCTCAAATACATCGCCAAGCCCAATCTGCTTCGCCGGAATCTTCAGCTTCGCGCCACCATGCGGCCCCTTCTTCTGCTCAATCAACCCCGCCTTATGCAGCAGCAGGAAAGCCCTCCGCACCATCACGGCGCTCTCCTTCAGCTCCTCTGCAATTGCAGACGACGTATGCATTGCATCCGGCTCACTCGCCAGCACCGCCAAAATTCGCACGCTTAACTGAAACCGTCCGCTCTGTGCCATGCAAAAAAACTACCACACCCAGCCGAGGATTCGATGACTCATCCTCGCTCAACACAATTTCTCCACCACACCAACATGTAAACTTCTATAGTGAACATCCTTTTTGTCGGAGATGTCTTTGGCTCCGCCGGCCGCCACATCGTCCGTGAACACCTGCCCCACGTCCTCGAAACCAACGCCGTCGATCTCCTCGTCATCAACGGAGAAAACGCCGCCGGCGGCTTCGGCATCACCCCCTCCATCGCAGAAGAGCTCTTCGATCTCGGCGCCCACGTCATCACCACCGGCAACCACATCTGGGACAAGCGCGAGATCTTCGAGTACATGACCGTCCCCGCCGACTCCCACGTCCGCGGCCGCCGCGTCCTCCGCCCCGCCAACTACGCCGTCGGCACCCCCGGCTTCGGCGTCTACGAGGGCGAACTCCCCACCGGCCAGACCTACGCCGTCATGAACCTCCAGTGCCGCGTCTTCATGTCCTCCTGCGACGACCCCTTCCGCAAAGCCGACGAGCTCCTCAGCAAGATCACCGCCAAGGTCATCCTCCTCGACCTCCACGGCGAAGCCACCTCAGAAAAAGTAGCCATCGGCTGGTATCTCGACGGCCGCATCACCGCTCTCCTCGGCACCCACACCCACATCCCCACCGCCGATGAGCGCGTCCTCCCCAACGGCACAGCCTACCAGACCGACGTAGGCATGTCCGGCCCCTACGACTCCGTCATCGGCGTAGAAAAAGAGTTAGTCCTCGCCCGCTTCCTCACAGGAATGCCCGGCAAGTTCGAGCCCGCCAAGGGCAACCCCAAAATGTGCGCCGCCCTCATCAACTGCGACGGCGCCACTGGCCGCGCCCATCACATCCAGCGCATCATGCTAGGCGAATAGCAAGCCACCTCAAAAGAAAGAGCAGCCGCAGAGGCTGCTCTTTCTATCTTCAGTCCAAGAAACCTACTTCCTGCTGGCAGGCGGCACAATTCCATTCATCCGCAGATACTCCACCAGCTGTCCATAGTGGTCCGATGCGTGCGCCACCAATCCGCCCGCCATGCTCGCCCGCGTACTCGTCCCATCCACACTCTCAAACGCGTTCTGCGGAGTCAGCATCGCAAACGCCTTATGCGCAAACACGAAGGAAGCTTTCAGCGCCGCAACCGCCGCGTCCTTGTCCTTGATATTCGCCAGCGCCTTCACATCCACATCCGGCTTAGTCCCACCCACCTTGCTGCCATAGAAGTAATTCGCTGATGCAATATGCAGCACCATCTTGCGAAACGTGCTCACAGTCGCATATTCACTTCCCTGCCCCGGAACAAAGATCGCAGCGGTCGGTGCAAAGTCATACTTCTCAGCCGGCATCGCCTCGGCCAGCGGCACCATTTCGCCCTCAAAATCACTCAGGATCCCATCGAAGCTCTTCGACGGTGCAATCATCGTCCCAGGAGCGATTTTCGGCCCCTTCGCATCCTGCGCCTGCATCCCTGTCGCGCAACAACAAGCCAGCGCTAACGCCACAACCATCCTCTTCATCATCATCGTTCTCCAATTAGTTTTAGCTATGTCGCGACCGAAGCCACGGACCGCGATAAGCCTATCAGGTTCGCCGATCCCGAATGTCGCACCCATCCGACCGCAGTAGAAACAACCAGCGCGCACATGGGAAATGCCCGGTTCACGTATTATTTCCTGAAGCAATCCCAGGCCCTAAAGCAAAATGCAGGTCGGAGATGACACTCGCATGCTCAATTGGACGGGCTCACGCCTCAGGGCCCACTGCCTGACCATTCCCCTCGCCGTTCTCCTCTCGCTCATCGCAACCCACGCAACCGCGCAAGCCACGCCCTCTACCTTCGATCTTGATAAAGATCGCAACCCGATCACTTCAATCGATATCCTCTGGCGTTTTCACCCCGGCGACGACGCCCAATGGGCTAGCCCCTCCTTCGACGACTCCGCGTGGCCCCTCGTGCATGCAGATCGCTCCTGGACCAGCCAGGGCTTCCCCAACTACACCGAATACGGCTGGTACCGCTTCACCCTCCGTCTCCCGCCCCGCCCTGGCCTCCAAGGTCTTCTGCTCTCACGTATCTACTCGGGCTATCAGGTCTTCGCCGACGGCAGACTCATCGGCAGCAAAGGGTCCACCTCGCGTACCCTCGCCCCCGTCTTCGCCGTCGACCCGCATATCTTTCCACTTCCCCTTCCTCCCGGCGCAGACACCAACCCAACCTCTATCCACATTGCAATTCGCGTCTGGGAGTATCGCCCCATCGTCAGCTGGGGTGGCGCAGGCACCCTCTCCCCAGGAGCAGCAGCCGGAAATACTGCGCTCCTCACCCAACGCCTGCAGCTTCTCCTTGCGCGGCGCGGATTCATCTTTGCCAACGTCTATTCCTATTGTCTCCTCGCCTTTCTCGTCGGCCTCACCACCTTGGCGCTCTTCCTCTTCCGCAGGAAAGACCGCGAATATCTCTGGTTCGCAGTCGTGCTCCTCGTCGCAGCGGCCGATGCCGCGCTAAACATCTACGGCTACGACTCCATGCGATTTCTCATCTACCGCGCTCTCGACGAGATCGCAGTCGCAATCGGAGCCATCGCCGCCGTAACCTTCTTCTCCATTCTGCTTGAGCTGCGTGGCTCTCCCTCGTGGCGAATCGTCTGCTACGTCGCAACCATCAGCCCCCTCTCCCTCGTCCTCTATTACCTGCAAGCCACCTCCATCGGCGTCTCCTACAGCCTTCAGCTCGTCTGTCTTCTGCCTGCCTACCTGTGGATCATCATCCAGCTCTCCCTTCACACCCTGCGAGGCAATACCTCAGCACGTCTGCTCCTGGCTCCATCCGCGCTCCTTTATGGCTATGCCGTCGCAGCAAACCTTGCCTACATCTGGTATCAAGTCAGCGGCAATTCCTCTCTCTCAGACAAGCTCATCGGCCCGATCCTGCAGCGGCCGTACCCACTCGTTCTTGTGGATGTACTCCGCTACATCTTCGTACTCGCACTCCTTATCTTTCTCGTCCAACGATTCTCACTTGCCCGCCGTGAAGAAGAGCGCTTCTCCACCGAGTTCGCCGCCGCCCGCAGCGTGCAATCGCTACTCGTCCCCAAATCTCCGCCACCCATACCCGGCTACTCTCTCCAAAGCGTCTACATTCCCGCCAGCGAGGTCGGCGGAGACTTCTTCCAGGTGCATCCATCAGACGATGGCTCTCTATTGGTCATCATCGGAGACGTCAGCGGAAAAGGTCTGCGCGCAGCAATGACCGTCAGCACCATCGTGGGTGCCCTGCGCGGCTGCCGCTCTCAACAGCCGCCTATGCGTTCTCCCGCCAATATTCTGTCCTACCTCAACCGCGTCCTCCATGGCCAGATCAGCGGCTTCGTCACCTGTTGCGCAATCCTGCTGACACCCGATGGCAGCCTGACTGTCTCCAACGCCGGGCACATCTCCCCCTACCTCAACGGCTCCGAGTTCATCACCGAAAACGGCCTTCCCCTCGGACTCGCAGACGCCGTCCCCTATGTCGAATCCACCGGCCATCTCGCACCCAACACTCAACTCACACTCGTCACCGACGGCGTCGTCGAAGCCCGCAGCAACTCCGGCGAGCTCTTCGGCTTCGACCGCACAACCGCCATCTCAACTCAGTCAGCTCAATCCATCGCCAACGCCGCCCAATCCTTCGGCCAGGACGACGACATCACGGTACTCACCATCGCCCGCCTGTAATCATCCCAAGCAGAATCTACGAAGCAGGAAACGCCGGGTCAGCCTTGATCTCCTCAATCTGAAACGTATGCCGAGTGCTGTGTTGTCCCAACACCATCAGCCACTGATAGCAGTCCAGATCCCCTAACGAAATATGAGGAAAAAAGTGATCGCGCAGTTTCGCATCGGTCTGCGCAACAAACGCAACTGTAACCGCCCTGGTCTTTTGTAACTCAGAAACTAACTCATTCCGGTTCGGCCATCTCCCCGTCGGACGAACGACCTCCCGAGCAATCAACTTGCTACTCCGGCCATTCGCGATCCCAAGAACGAACGGCTCCTTCGCACCAACCTCCGCCTTCTTCTCAGGCTCGGCCGTCCCCTCCAGAGTCTTCGCAATCGCGGACCGGATGAATCCTTCAAACACAATCAAGTGCTCGATGTTATCTGCAATCGACCATCGCTCCGGTGCCTCGCGAAAACTCCACTGCGCGTCCGTCAATCCACCAACCAACTCCAACAGCCTCACTTCACTCGAAGCCAACTCCTCCATCACAACCTGCCGCTCGCGTTCTTCCATAACAGTTATTACAACCCAACGAGTCTGGCTCAAGCAAGACCGATGATCTCACCAGGCCAGTTGCACATCGTCTTCAAACACCAAACCCGTAGGCCCATCACTCTCCAGCTGTGCCAACCGAATCGCCACTAAAGCACCTTGCTCCGGCGTGCGCGTCCCGCGAAATCCATTGAAGTCCGTTGCAACATGCCCAGGCGCCGCTCCATTCACCTTAATCGGAGTCTCCGCCAGGCTTCGAGCGTAATGCACCGTAATTGCATTCAACGCCGTCTTCGAAGTGGAGTAAGTCATATTTGGCCGACCCACCCACGCGCCATCTTCTCCAATCGATCCACGCTTACTCGTTACATTCACAATACGGCCCGCGTTCGATCGCAGAAGTAAAGGAATAAACACATTCGTCACCGTCACCACGGCAAAGACATTCGTCTCATACACACCCCGAAGATTATCGGCGCTCTCCTCAATCGGACTGCGAAATCTCGATCCCGGCGCTGAGCTGATTCCCGCATTGTTCACCAACACATCCAGGCGGCCAACCTCCGTTTCAATCGTCTCTTTTGCAGCAAGAACGGAAGCAGGATCGGTAACGTCCAGCTGAACAAAGCGCACCGTTCCATCTCCCGCCAGCTCCGCTGCCGCTGCTCTTCCGCGCTCGACACCACGAGCACCGAGATAAACAACATATCCATCCCGTGCCAGGCCCTTCACAATGGCCTTACCAATTCCCTTGTTTGCTCCTGTCACAAATGCGATCTTTTTATCCGCCAAGGTTGTCATGTCAACCAAATTACATTCACCAGGCTGTCATGTCAACCAACATCCTGATAACCTTTCCCCACCAATGTCCGACAAACTCCTATCCCCTCGAGAACTCCGTGTCTGGCATGCCTTCAAACTGATGGGCGAAGATGTACTTACCCGTGTCGGCCGCGACATCTCGGACGCAACCGGTCTCTCAGGGTCCGAATTCGGTGTCCTCTCCCGTCTCGCCGCCATCGGAAAAGGAGAGATGCGCCAACAAGTCTTAGCCAACATGATGGGTTGGGACAAAAGCCGTCTCTCTCATCAACTCACGCGAATGAAGGCAAGAAAACTCATCGAGCGCCGCTCCACCGGCAACAACACCGTTCTCGTCGTGCTCACCAGACTCGGCCAGCAGAAGCTCGACGACGCCCGTCCAATCCACGCCGAATCGGTCCGGCGAAATCTTCTCTCCCGACTCACCTCAGAGCAGATCGACGCAATAGTCCGCGTCAGCAATATCCTCGGCGAGGACGAAGACGAATAGCACACATCACGTTAAATCCCTCCCGCACCAGCAGAGCGCATCGGAATCACCGAATCGACCTTGGTCATCCTGAACAACTCCTCCGCGCAGTAAAATAGATCCATGCGCCGAATCTACATGGACGCCAACGCCACAACGCCTCTTCTTCCCGAGGTCTTTGAGACCATGCGTCCCTTCTTCCTCGAGCACTACGGCAACGCCAGCTCCATCCATCAACAAGGCCAGTTCGCTCGCGCCGCCGTCGACCACGCCCGCGATCAGATCGCCCGCCTCCTACACTGCCGCACCTCCGAGGTCGTCTTCACCTCCGGCGGCACCGAGAGCGACAACCTCGCCCTCTTCGGCACACTGGAGCACGCCGCCTCACCCGCTCACTTCATCACCACAAGCATCGAGCACGACGCGATCCTCCGTGCCGCCGCGGCCCTAGCCAAAAAGAAGATAGAAGTAACCATTCTGCCCAGCACCCCCCAAGGTGTCATCGAGCCCACCGCTCTGCTGGCCGCCATCCGCCCCGAGACAAAGCTCGTCAGCGTCATGTTCGCCAACAACGAAACCGGCGTCATCCAGCCCATCGCCGCGCTGGCCGCCATCGCCCACGCCTCTGGCGCTCTCTTCCACACCGATGCCGTCCAGGTCGTGGGCCGGCTCCCGCTCGACCTAAGCCCCAAGGGCCCACTCAAGGACGTCGACCTCCTCACCCTCTCCGGCCACAAGATTTACGCCCCCAAGGGCATCGGCGCCCTCTTTGTCCGCCGCAACGTCCGCCTCGCCCCCATGCTCCACGGCGGCAGCCACGAACGCCAGCGCCGCGCCGGAACCGAAAATGTACCCGGCATAGTCGGTCTCGGCAAAGCCGCAGAACTAGCCCAGGCCTGGCTTACGCAAACGCCTCCCGAAGATCCCGGTGCCCCATATCTCGATTCTGAGATGTGGGCATCGGGCGAACGCCCGACCGCTCCCGCCCATCTCATCTCCGCCGACAGCCCCACCCACATCGCCGCCCTCCGCGACCGCCTCGAGCAAGGCATCCTCTCTCAGGTAGAAGAGTGCGGTGTCAACGGCGAAGGCGCCCCTCGCGTCTCCAACACCTCCAGCCTCTACTTCGACCACGTCGAAGCCGAAGCCCTCGTCATCGCCCTAGACCTCAAAGGCCTCTCGGTCAGCGGAGGTTCCGCCTGCCAGTCCGGCGCCACCGAACCCTCCCACGTCCTCACAGCGATGGGCCTCTCTGCCGCCCGTGCCCGCGCCAGCATCCGCTTCTCTCTCTCCCGCCTCACCACCACCGAAGAGATTGACGAAGCCCTCGCCCTCATCCCCGCAGCCATAGCCCGCCTCCGCGACCTGAGCCCCACCTGGAACAAGCCCACCCTGATCCCCGCCTAACCCACCAAAGCAAGCCGCCTCGCAAGAGGCAGCTTTGCACTGTCAAAAAAATAAATCCCAAAACTTGGCGCATTTTTCATCGCCGAAAAACACGCGGCGAAACACCTCGTTCCACCACGCATCTCACCGCAAATTCACCATCAAAACACCACACCAAAACAGCCGTTTTTCTCAACCCCCCCCAGCAAAAACGGGCCTCAGCCATTCTCACAGGTACCAGGGAATATTAACCACCACAATTCGCTGATTCCCCCTCACCAGCAGCAGCAACTTCAGCAACTGCACCCGCTGATTATGCAGCGCGTTCTCCCACCAATGCCGCACCACCAGCTCCGGCAGCAGCACCGCCACCTTGCGCCCGGGATTTTCCTCCTCGAGCTTCAAGATGTAGTCCATCAGCGGACTAATGATGAATCGATAGTTTGAAGGAATCGTCACCAACTGCGGCTCCTGCAGCCCCTCCCTCTTGATCGGCGTCATCACAAGCTCTTCCCAGATATCCTCCAGGCTGCACTCCTCATCATCGGAGTGAATATGCACCACCTTGATCTCCTTTGAAAGCAGCAGCCCAAATCGCATCGCCTTCTCCGTGATCCGGTCCCACCGAGCCATCGGAATCACTACAAGCGGCTCCTGCAGATTCACCAGGTTCAACGGCGCCAGATCCGCCATCTCGCGCTTCACCCGCGCGTAATGCCGCTTCACCACCCACATGATCCCGATCAACACTGGCACCAGCAGCGCCGTCACCCACGCGCCAGCGCGGAACTTTGCAACCAGCACAACGAGCGTAGTGATCCCCGTCGCCACGGCACCGATGCCGTTCACAAACATATGCCAGCCGCGGCCCGGGTGAGCCTCGCCCTTCTTCCAATGCACCACCATTCCAGCCTGCGAGAGCGTAAAAGCAAGAAACGCTCCAATCGCATACAGCGGAATCAAGCGGTCGGTCACGCCCCCAAACAAAATCAGGATTAACGCAGTAAATCCCGTCAGCGCGTAGATCCCATGCGAGTACAGAAGCCGCCGCCCACGCAGAATAAACACATGCGGCAGATAGTCATGCAGCGCAATCGCGCGTGTCAACCGTGGAAAGTCCGCAAACGCCGTGTTCGCGCTCAACGCCAGAGCCACCAACACGCTGCCCATCGTCAGAAAATAAAACCACCCGCGCCCGAAAACCGCAGTCACCAGCAAACTCAACAAACTTTGAAAATGCGCTGCATCCGGATCCATCGGCATCACCCGATAGGTCTTCGCTAGATAAGCAATCCCGAATAACAGAACCATCAATATCCCAATGATCACCGTCAGCGTCCGCTGCGCCCGCTGCACTCTCGGCTCGCCAAATGCCATCACGCCGTTCGACACCGCCTCCACCCCGGTCATCGCCGCGCATCCGCTTGCAAACGCCTTCAACAGCATCCACATTCCCAGCGTCCCAACGCTGGCCGGCAGAGCAGCAGGAATCGGAGCCATCGGCATCGGATGGCCGCCCGCGTGAATCGTCTTCCACATCCCAACCACGATCAACGCAAGCAGAGTACTGACGAAAAGAAACGTAGGCAGCATAAATGCCGTTCCTGTGTCCTTAACGCCTCGCATATTTACCAACGCGAGAATTACAAGGATGATGAGACAAATCAGCAGCGTATGGCTCTGCAGCCCCGCGAATCGCGTACCCTGCACCGACGACGTCAGCGCAGTAACGCCCGCCGAGATCCCTACCGCCGCCGTCAAAATGTAGTCGATCATCAACGCCGCAGCCGCCAGCAGCCCGGGCTTCTCCCCCAGGTTCTCCGAAGCGACCGTGTAGCTCCCACCACCACCCGGATACGCCGCAATCGTCTGCCGATAACTAAAGTACACAATCGCCAGCAGAATCAGGATCGCCCCGATAATCCGCCACCCATACTCCACACCGCCGATCCCCAACGGAATAAGCAGCGTCATCGCCGCCTCAGGCCCATACGCCGCGCTCGTCAGCCCATCCAGGCCGAAGATAGGAATTCCCGCAGCTACACCAATGTGCTCCGCCCTCTCCTCACTCGTAGCGAGAGGTCTGCCAATAATCGAATCTGTAAGTGACATACGATTTAGATCCTACCGCCTCCGTCAACCCAATCCCCCGAAAAAGTCATAAAGAAGACGTAAAGACCCTCACACGATATCGGCCCCACTAGCCATTCCGGGAATCCCAGCCACACCTATAATCGACTCAATACAGTTTCAGGAGAATCCATGTCCACCGCTGCTCTCTACGACATCCCCGTCCACAAAATCACCGGCGAAGGCACCTCGCTCGCCGACTATCGTGGAAAAGTCCTCCTCATCGTCAACGTCGCCTCTAAGTGCGGTCTCACCCCTCAATACGACGCCCTAGAAAAGATCTACGCCCGCTTCAAAGACTCCGGCTTCGTCGTCTGCGGCTTCCCTGCCAACGACTTCGGCGCCCAGGAACCCGGCTCCAACGAGGACATCCAGACTTTCTGCCGCTCTACCTTCGGCGTCGATTTCCCCATGTTCTCCAAGATCACGGTCACCGGCCCCGACACCCACCCCCTCTACCAGTCCCTCATCGCCGCCGAACCCAAGGCCACCAGCCCTGGTCGCGAAGCCTTCCGTGAAAACCTCAACGGCTTCCTCCAGCAGCACGGCACCACCACCAACCCCGAACCCGGCGTCCTCTGGAACTTCGAAAAGTTCCTCATCGACCGCAACGGCAGAGTCGCAGTTCGCTTCTCCCCCGAAGTCCTTCCCGATGACCCCGCCGTCGTAGCCGCGATCGAATCCGCCCTCAACTCCTAATCCCGGAACGAGGATGCATCCTGACCCAGAAACAGCCTGCGTCCTTTCCTTCCTCCTACCCGTATCTAACTAATATCTAAAATCTCCTTCGCTTCGAGAGGAAAAGCCCCCACTCATGATCAGCCGCATCACCGTCCTGCCTCTAGCTCTTCTCGCCCTCGGAACTCCTGGCCTGCTCCACGCCCAGCAGACCCCCATCCAGATCACCGCCGATCTCTCCGAAGCCCCCCGCAAGCTCTATCACGCCGAGATCGATATCCCCGTCCAACCCGGCCCCGTCTCTCTCACTACTCCCAAGTGGATCCCCGGTAACCACCGCCCCACCGGTCCCGTCGACGACATCACCGGCGTCGTCTTCACCGCCAACGGCAAAGTCCTCCCCTGGCGCCGCGACGATGAAGACCTCTACGAATTTCACGTAACCGTCCCTGCAGGCGTCACCACGCTCCACGCTCGTCTCGATTGCATCGTCACCGCCCGCGTCAGCGACAAGCTCGCCGTCCTCGAATGGGAAAAACTCCTCCTCTACCCCGCGAAGACTCCCGTCAAAGAAATCGCCATCCAGCCCTCCGTAAAAGTCCCCACTGGCTGGGGCATCGGCACCGCCCTCACCCCCACCGACGGCTACGATCCACAAAACCCCAAAGGCGGCCTCACCCACTACGCCCCCACCACCGTCGAGCAGCTCGAAGACTCTCCCGTCATCACCGGCCAGTACTTCCATGAGTTCGCCCTCGCTCCCGAGGTCACGCCAAAGCACTACATCGACGTAGTCTCCGACTCGCCCAACGACTCCAAACTCCGACCCGCCCTCCTCGCCGAACTCAACAACCTGGTCCGCGAGACCGGAGCCGCCTACGACTCCCGCCACTACAACGTCTACCACTTCCTTCTCACCCTCTCCGACGTAGCCGGTGGCGAAGGCCTCGAACACGGCCAGTCCTCCGACAACGGCGTCGGCGAAAAAGGCTTCTCTGACCCAATGCATCAACTCGCCGAATCCGACCTCCTCTCCCACGAGTTCACTCACTCCTGGAACGGCAAATACCGTCGCCCCTTCAACCTCTACCAGGACGACTTCGAGAAGATGCAGCAAGGCTCGCTCCTCTGGGTCTACGAAGGCATGACCCAATACCTCGGCAACGTCCTCGCCGCCCGCTCCGGCCTCAAATCGCAGGAGCAGTACCGCGAAATTCTCGCGCTCTCCGCCGCCAGCCTCGATTACAAGCCCGGTCGCGAGTGGCGTAGCACCGAAGACACCGCCATCGCTGCCAGCATCCTCCGCGGCGGCAACCCGGCTTGGGCCAACTGGAAGCGCGGCCAGGACTACTACCAGGAAGGCGAGCTCTTCTGGCTCGACGCCGACACCCTCATCCGCCAGAAGACCGACAACAAGAAGTCCCTCACCGACTTCCTTCACATCTTCCTCGGCAAAGGTGGCAACACCGGCCCCCTCATCGTCACTTACAACCGTGACGAGTTAGTCGCCGATCTCAACCAGGTCATGCCGTACGACTGGGCCACCTTCGTCCACGAGCGCATCGATAACCTCAATCCACACGCCGACCTCACCGGCATCGAACGCGGCGGCTACAAGCTCGTCTACACCGACAAGCCCTCGAAGTCCGAGCACACCATGGCCGAATCTGGCAGCCGTCGCGGCAGCGCCGTCAATGTCTGGTACTCCCTGGGCTTCCGCGTCAGCAGCGACGGCGCCATTGCCGACGTTCGCTGGAACGGTCCCGCCGACAAGGCCAAATTCTTCCCCGGCCAGAAGATCATCGCCGTCAACGGCAACGTCTTCTCCGGTGACGCGCTCAAGACCGCAATCAAACAGGCAAAGGGAACCTCTGAGCCCATCCACTTCATCCTGCAAAGCGACGCCTTCGTCACCACCGCCGACATCGACTATCACGACGGCGAACGCTACCCCACCCTCGTCCGCGTAGACGGCACCCCCGCCTACCTCGACGACATCACGAAACCCCTCGCCAAATCCGAACCCATTCCAGCCGAGAAAAAAGAGAACGACTTGAACTAACAAATCATCAACTCAACGAAAAAGCGCCGCTCAACGAGCGGCGCTTTTTGCTGCAATATGCCAAGAGAGCTACGAAACCTCCAACCCACCCGTAGCTCCATACACCTCGCCCGTCACATAGCTCGACTCCTGCGAAGCTAGCAGCACATATAACGGTGACATCTCCACCGGCTGCCCCGGCCGCTTCATCGGCGTCTCAGAACCAAAATCCGGAATCTTCTTTCCCGGCTGTCCTCCGCTGGTCTGCAACGGCGTCCACACCGGCCCCGGAGCCACACAATTTACGCGAATCCCATCCTCCGCCACCTGCCGCGCCAATGCTCTGGTGAATGCAAGAATCGCAGCCTTCGTAGGAGCGTAATCCAGCAGGCTCGGACTAGGATGCGTCGCCTGAATCGAGGCCGTCGTGATAATCGACCCGCCGGCCGGCATCAACGGCAACGCCGCCTTGCACATCCAAAACAGAGCGAACACATTCACCCGATACGTCTCTTCAAACATCTTCGTCGTCATGTCCGCGATCTTATCCACCGCATGCTGCCTACCCGCCACACAAGCCAGAATGTCCAGCCCACCCAGCTTTTTGTGCGCCTCCTTCACCAGCTTCACGCAGAACTTCTCATCTTTCAGATCGCCTGGCAGCGCAAATGCCTTCCTTCCTTCAGCCTCGATCAACGCGATCACCTCGCGCGCATCCGCCTCCTCGCTGGGCAGATAGTTGATCGCAACGTCCGCACCCTCCCTCGCAAACGCAATCGCCGCCGCACGGCCAATTCCCGAATCCCCGCCCGTCACAAGGGCCTTCCGATTCGGTAACCGTCCGCTTCCGCGATAGCTCGTCTCCCCATGATCGGCCTTGGGCGTCATCTTCTTATCAAGCCCCGGAACTGCTTGCGTCTGCTTCTTGAACTTCGGCCGTGGATACTGCTTCGTCGGATCCTGCAGCTTATAAAGATCGCTCATCGAATTCACCAAACTCCTTCTCCTGAACTCCAATCTTCGGTTGGATGCAATCTGGCGAACATGCGCGACTCCACATCGTCAACTCCAAAAAATGCGTCCGAACCCCCTCAAACTTCGATAAGCTCGTGAAGACCATCCCACTCGGAGACGCTCAATCCTTACATGCTGACTCTCACGCAAAACATAGTGATCCTCGTCGTCACAATGATCTGCTCCATGCTCTTCCTGGCGCTGCTTAACCGATACTGGCCACGCGAAAGCCGCACCATACATAACGACCTCATCGGCTGGCAGCTCGGCATCCTCGGGACCACCTATGCCGTCATTCTCGGCTTCATGCTATACACCGTATGGACCAACTTCGGCGAAGCAAACCTGAACGCCGACCTCGAAGCCAACTCGCTGCGCAACGTCTATCGTCTCGCAGAGGGCCTCCCGACTCCGCAGCGGATCCTGCTCGAGCAGCAGGCCCGCGCCTACGCCGACACAGTCATCAACCATGACTGGCCCGAGATGCACGGCAGTCAGCTCCCCGAAGAAAGTCATCTCCTCAACCGCGACATGTGGAAGACTCTCATGTCCGTCAAAGCCGCGTCCCCTTCAGAACTCCTTGCCGAGGACCACGCAATCACCGAGCTAAGCGCCCTCACCGAGCACCGCCGCACCCGCCTCCAACAAAGCGTCTACCGGCTCCCCACCATCTTCTGGGCCGTTCTCCTCGTCGGAGGACTCGTCACCATCCTCTCGGCCTCCCTCTTCGGCGCCGCTAACCGAACCCTCCACGCGGTGCAGGTCTTCTGTTTCACCATGCTCATCACGCTCGTCCTGCTCGCGATCGCCGACGTCAACCTGCCCTTCCGTGGCTGGGTCCACGTCAGCGACTTCGCCTTCCAACGCGCCCAGCAAAACATGAGTGACTAGCGATCAGACGCCACGAACCCGCGTCTATCGACGATAGTTCTGCGCATAGCTGTCGCGTGGCAGCCCCTCCGCATGCCCCTTCTTCAGCAGCGCAAACGCGTCATCGCGGTTCATCGTGCCCCCGACAGTCACCAGATAGGGAGCACGTCCGTTGGGCGTGAACACCTCCGGCCGCAGATCCGGATGCTTCGACGCAACGCTCGCAGCCTTCTCCTTAGCCTGCGCCTCCCGGTTATACGTAAACGCCACCACCCGCCACTGCCCAGCACTATTCGTCGCCGCCGTCCGCACCGCAGGCACAGAAGCCTCCGGCTTCGCCACAGCAGGAGCAGTAGCCACTGAGCCAGGCTCAGCCACCGGCGTCTCCAGCGCCGGAGCGGGCACCGCCTCACTCCCCTCCGTCGCAACTGCAGGCACAACAGCATTCGCCTGCACCGCACCGGACTTCGCACGACCATGCACAAAGAGCGCAACCACCGCCAGCAGCAGTATCGCCCCAACACCGATCGCCAGCCGCCGTCCTTCGATCCCGCGCGGCTCCTCCTCCACAGGAACCCGAACACGTTCCGTCGGGTAAGACGGAAGCTCCTCCACTACGGTCTGCGCCACTATCCCTGCACCGGTCTCTTTCGTTACCACTGGATTCTTTGCCACCGGACGAGCCCCTACCTGCACCGTATCCGGCCGTAACGCCGTATGAATCTGTTCCAACCCCCACTCTCCACTCATTCCCTTGGGGACGATCTCGTCGAACGGCGCCGCCAGCGGCATATACCGCTTCGCCTCTTCAAGCGTCTTGCTCTGCGTCAAAGCCTGCAGCAAAACCACCGAATAATCGCGCACGTCCCGGCTCTTCAGATCGCGACCCTCCTGCCCCTCGGGAGTCTCCCGGATGCAGTCGCTGCGCAGCTTGATCGATTCACCGACAGCAAGCACATTCGCCGGCTCAATATGTTCATGCACAAACCCATTCGAGTGCAGCGCCTCAAGCGCCGTCAACAAACTCGTCCCAATCTGTGTAGTCTCCTGCGTCGTCAACCGCCGCTCCGCCACAATCTCGCCCATGTTGGCGTCCACCGGCTCCATCACTGCATAAACCAGCGACGTCTCGTCCAGCGTCACCCGGCCAAACTGAATCAGCTTCACCAGGTTCGGATGATTCAGCACCTGAATCCCGCGCCACCGCACCAGGATCTCTTCATCATCAAAGTGCGATTCGATCAGCCGTATGACCGTCTGTCCACCCACACCATCCGACGTCGAAAAGAAGGCGCTCCTGCCCTCAGGCCGTATCAGCTTCGTAAGAGGGAATGCTCCATCAATCGTTCTTCCTTCATATTCTGTCCAGAGTTCCATGCTGTTCTACCATCCTAGGAATTTATTCAAGGAGAAGGCCGCAAAAGGGCGAGGGGTACAAGAAAGGTCGAAAAAGCAAGTCGCAAGTAGCCAGACTCCTCGCACAACCACGACCTATTATCCTTCATCGTAACGCCCCCTCTCAACGCAGACTAGCTTCCCGACGGAATTACCAGGTACTGCTCTAGCTTCCCGTCCGGCTCTTCAAAAATCGTCACCCGTACCTGCCTGTCCGGAAAGCTCACGCTGAATGACCGAAAAGTCATCCCGCCGCGCAACTCCTCATCCGTCTGCTTGAAGCTGGTCGGCACCCCCAGCGGCTTCAGGCTGTTTGAAAAATCCGTCACCGCCTCCTCCGTGAAATACGCATTACAAAACGCCGTCAACTGCGTTCGGTCCAGCTTTCCATTCTGCAGCCCGGTAAAGATATCCAGCGCGCGCTTCTCTGCCGCAGCCGTCCCAGCCGAAGCCCCATCACCACCAAGCACCAGCGGACCGATCCTCTTCGCCAACGCGCCAGCCGCGCTCGAAGCATCTTCATTCGTCAACACCGTCACCGACACCTTGTCATCGGGATACACAACATTCTGCGACACAAACCCCGACACCTCGCCGCTATGTGCGATCGTTCGATGTCCGTCCTTCACCGCTACAAACACACCGAGCCCATAGCTCGTTCCGCTACCATCCTTCAGCTTCACCTCGCGAAACATCTCGTCATACGAAGCGGGCGCCAGCAGCGTCCGATTCATCAAACTGATATCCCACAGCGCCAGATCGCTAGCCGGCATCGCCAGCTCACCCGCCGCAAACATCCAACCCGCGCCCTCCTGCGGCGCCGGACGCATCGGCCCCAACGCATGCTGGTAGTACCCAGTCGGATCGCTTGCCGGTAACCTGCTCGCATCCGAGTTCAACACTCCATTCATCTTCAACGGCTTGAAGATCCGCTCCTGCAACTGTTCAATCAACGGCTTGCCCGCAACGATCTCCGCAATCCGCCCTGCAATCACATAATTAGTATTCGAGTACTGCCACTTCGTCCCTGGCTCGAAGTCCAGCGGCTTCTTCGCCCACACATCCAGAATGTGCTGCGGGGTCGCCGGCTGCATCATCGAGGTCATCACATAATCCTCGGGCCAAAAATCCTGATACCCCGAAGTCATCGACAGTACCTGACGCACCGTCACCTCATTCGCTCGCGTCAGCTCCGGCAGATACTTCCCCACCGGATCATCCAGTTTCACCTTGCCATCCTGCACCAGCAGCAGAATCAACGCCGCCGTAAACTGTTTACTCACCGAGCCAATCGAATACTGCATTCCCGGCTCCGCCAGCATCACCGGCTCCAGCCGCGCCTTCCCATACGCCTTCACAAACGCGACCTTCCCACCCTGCACCACCGCGACCGAAGCGCTTGGCACCCCAGTTGACTTCATCACATCAGCCGCAGCGTCATCGATCTCCTTCACCGCGTCCGGCGCAAGCGTATTCTGCGCCAACACCGTTCCCACCGTTAGAAAAACCACCCCAAAGACAGCAGCAGAACACACTCGCAGATTGATCATGCACGAAAGAGTAGCAGCACTTCTGAAACTCGTCAGCCGCAAAGATTCTCCCCATCCAAACGCCCGATTTTCTCCCAAAGCCTCATATTTTGCTAACCTTGGCTTCATGCTCCTTCGCCGGCTTCCGCTCGCCCTCCTGCTCTCCTGCACCACGCTGTTCGCCCAATCCTTCACCCCCGTTCGCGAACAAAAAAACCTCTCTCCCGCCGCCATCGCCAAACTTCACACCCTCGAAACCCTCAACGCCCTTTCTGCAGAAGAATGGCGCTTCCACGTAGGCGACATTCCCCACGGTGAATCCACCACTCTCGACGACTCCTCCTGGACCGTCGTCCAACCCAAATCCAAAGCTCCCCACGAGGCCGTCTGGTATCGCCGCGAGATCGAGGTCCCCAAAACCCTCAACGGCTACGACATCACCGGCTCTCGCATCTCCTTCCAGTTCCGGTCGAACGCCAACGGTGCCGTCCCCGAGATCATCTACTTCAACGGCAGGCGCGTAGCCCTCGGCGAAGACCTCGAACCCATCGTCCTCTTTGACCCCGCCAAGCCCGGCGACAAGATCCTCGTTGCCGTCAAGCTCCTCCAGACCGTCGACGATAAGACCTTCTCCGGCGTCAGTCTCCGCATCGAACCCAACACCGCCAACGCCCGCCCATCGCCCGATGACATCCGCATCCAATGCATCGCCGCAGCGAACCTCCTCCCCGCGCTCGCAACCCCACGCAAAGACCTCATCCCCAAAGTTGAAGAAGCCGTCGCCGCCATCGACACCAACGCCCTCGCAGCCGCAGACCAGGCCGCCTTCGACAAATCTCTCCGCCATGCGCAGGAGATCCTCACCACCCTCCACCCCGTTCTCTCCGAAGCCAAAATCGACCTCGCCGGAAACTCCCACATCGACGCTGCCTGGCTCTGGCCCAAAAGCGAAACCATCGACGTCGTCAAGCGCACCTTCACCACCGCCCTTCAACTCATGAACGAGTACCCCGACTACACCTTTTCGCAATCCGCCGCACAATACACCGAGTGGATGGCCGAAAAATATCCCGACCTCAACGAACAAATTAAGCAGCGCGTCAAAGAGGGTCGTTGGGAGATCGTTGGCGGCATGTGGGTCGAACCCGACCTCAACCTGCCCGACGGCGAATCGCAAGTCCGGCAGCTCCTCCTCGGCCAGCGACTCTTCAAAAAGGAGTACGACGTCACCGCTCGCATCGGCTGGAACCCCGACTCCTTCGGCTACAACTGGCAGACACCCCAGATCTACAAGCGCTCCGGCCTCGACTATTTCGTCACGCAGAAGATGCACTGGAACGACACCAACCAACTCCCCTTCCGCCTCTTCTGGTGGGAATCGCCCGACGGCAGCAAGGTCCTCACCTACTTCCCCACCGATTACGTCCACGACAACGTAAACCCCACCCGCATCTCTGCCGACTTCGCTGAGTCCGCCGACCGAAACCCCGGCACCACTGAGATGCTCGATCTCTACGGCATCGGCGACCACGGCGGCGGCCCCACCCGCGCCATGCTCGACCAGGCTGACCACTGGATCGCGGCCGGCAAACAAGACGCAGTCCCCACCATGCGCTACCACACCGCACAAAACTACTTCACCAACGTAGAAAAAAACCTCAACTCCAACTCCCCCATCTGGGACTATGAATCGATCGCCAAGGGCTACACCGCCCCACCCGCCGCTAACGGAGCCCTCGGCATCCCCACCTGGAAAGACGAGCTCTATTTTGAATACCACCGCGGCGTCTACACCACGCAGGCTGCACACAAACGCAACATGCGCACCAGCGAAGTCGCTACGCTCGACGCCGAAAAACTAGCCTCCCTGGCGTGGCTAAACGGACAGCCTTACCCCAACCCCGAACTCACCGAAAACTGGAAAAAAATCACCTTCAACGGCTTCCACGACCTCGCCGCCGGCTCAGGCATCGCCATCATCTACAAAGACGCCCAGCGCGAGTTCACAGAAGTCTTCAACGCCGACAAACTCATCACCAACGCCTCTCTCAAAACCCTGGCAGACCAGGTCAACACATCGAATCAACCCGGCGAAGCCGTCCTCGTCACAAACACTCTCGCCTGGCCACGCAAAGAGACAATTCAAATCAATGTCCAAACGCCAGAGGTCGGTGAACTCGCTCTTACCGATGACGCCGGAAACAAGCTTTCGTACGAAGATCTGAACGAAGGATCAAATAGTCGAGAGCACACCGTGCTCGCCACGGTCGATGTCCCCGCACTCGGGTATACCGTTCTGCACGCAACCGCGTCATCAGCCAAGCAGCCGCGCGGCTACGAAACCGCACCCTCCGATCTGACTCTCACCAACGACAAGCTCACCCTGACCATCGATCCCAAGACCGGCTGCATCACTCAGATCAGCGATTCAGCGAAGACCCACAACTATCTGGCACCCAACTCCTGCGGCAACCAGCTTCAGGCCTTCGTCGACACTCCAAAACAGTACGACGCCTGGAACATCGACCCCGGCACCCTCGATAAAGCCCCCACCATCATCGACCACGTCGACTCAATTCACGTCATCCGGTACAGCCCCCTCCGCAAGACCATCCGCATCTCTCGCCACTGGCAAAACTCCACGTTCACCCAAAACATCTCCCTCGACGCCGGATCGGACCACGTCGATATCTCCAACGACGTCGAGTGGCACGAATCCCACGTCCTCCTTAAAGCCGCATTCCCACTAGCCGCCACATCCGGGAAAGCCACCTACGAAATCCCCTACGGCTCCATCGAGCGCCCCACCACTCGCAACAACTCCTGGGAGAAAGCTCAGTTCGAAGTCCCGGCCATGCGCTGGGCCGACCTAGGCGACGCCAACCAGGGTCTTTCCATCCTCAACGACTCAAAATACGGCTACGACGCGGTCGGCAACACCCTCCGCATCACCCTCCTCCGCTCTCCAACCTGGCCTGACGCCGACGCCGACCGCGGTCACCAGCACTTCGTCTACTCCATCTACCCCCACACCGGCTCCTGGAAACAAGCCCAGACCGTCCGTCGCGGCTACGAGCTCAACGACCCCCTCAAAGCCACGCAAGTCTTCGCCCACACCGGCACTTTCCCCGCCGAGCACTCCTGGGCCGCCGTCGAAAATCCCAACGTAACCCTAACCGCCATCAAAAAAGCTGAAGACTCCGACGCTCTCGTCTTCCGCATGTATGAGTGGGCCGGCACCGCATCGCAAATCAAACTCCACATCCCCCCCGGCGCCACCTACGCCGTCGAATCCAACATGATGGAGAAGCCCGAAGGCGAACACCTCTCGCTCGCCGGAGACGTAATTACCGTCCCCATCAAGCCCTACGAGATCCTCACCCTGCAAGCCGTCTATCCCCACCAACCCACCACGGCAAACAGCAAATAGCCTCCTTCGTTCTCGCACCCTGCGCCGCGGTGAGTTTCCCCCCAACTGGAAACCAACCGCGGCTTTCTTTTTACAAAAAACCTACATAAAACAATAGCCTCGCATCTATCCCAGCCAGCTAGACTTCTGCCATACTTGAAATCATCACTAAAAAATGAAGGCTTCCTCATGATGCACCGGGCTCTGCTCTGTATCTGCACCATAGCCGTTCTCATAAGCTTCAGCCGCGCTCAATCTTCACGCGAAAAGCAGGATCGCAGGCTCAACCCACAGGTCCCCCTCCAGGCCGAACTGCTCGCGTCCGTAGATGCTAACAAGCTCTCACTGGGAGCTTCGGTCTTCGCGAAGGCCCGGGTCGACTGGAATGATTCCTCCTGCCATCTCCGCACCGGTTCCGCCGTCAGCGGTCACATCGTCGCCATCGAGAAGCGGACAAAGCAAAGTAAAGGATCAAGCCTCGCCATCGCCTTCGACCACGCAGACTGTGACGGCCGCATCGCGCCCATTCAGTTCACTCTCTTTGCCATCATCGCCGCCCCGGAAGTTGATGAGGGAGCCCCACTCAGAGACTCCGCCACAAATCTCGGTGCTTCAAGCACGCAACCTCACATGTCCCTGGGCAGCGGTGGATCCTCAGCGCACGCCGCCACTCCCATAGCCAGCAAAGATGACATGAGCCTCAACGGAAAGTCCTCCGAGGACAATACCCCCAAAGTCATCCAGGCCGGACAGGTCATCGGCCTCAAGAAATTTACACTAAGCGTAGGCACCGGCCCCGACGGCGCCTCCGTCCTCACCTCCCTCAAAGACAACATCCGCCTCGAAGGCGCCACCCAACTCGTGCTCATGCCTCGAGGCTCGGTCGCCCCTACGGCGAAGCCATCCGTCGCGGAAAACTCCACGCCTCCCGACCTCACCGCAGCAGTCACACCCCCTCCACCACCCGAACCCAAACCCGCTCCCCTCCCGCCACCACCCCCACCCGAGATCGACGAGACCAGCATCTGCACAGCCCCCTGCACCCTCGTCCCCGACTCCACCGATCTCGCAGCAGTCCACGCCTCTCGTACCCTTTCCACCGCCGCCTTCGGTTTCGTTCCCCACGACACCCGCGAGTACTCCGCCTTCGACTACGAATCCACCCTCACCTACCTCGACGCCCAGAACCTTCTCTTCACCTACGACCCTCATAAGCTCCGCCAGCGCTTCCCCGCCGGCATCCGCACCGAATCCATGCGCACCGTTCGAGCCGTACTCCTCGACCCCGCCACGCTCAAGATAAAAAAGATGGTCGACTGGCAGATTCAAGGAGAAGCTCAGTTCATCTGGCACGCCGCGCCCGGCCAGATCCTCGTTCACCTCGGCCATCATTTGCGCCTTCTCGACGCCAACCTCAACGTCCTGCGCGAGGCCCCCGTCCCCGGCCAACTTGTCTTCGTCTCCGCATCTCCCTCAGGCAGCTACATCGCCGTTGGAACCCTGCATGAGCGCCATACCCCCACCATGCACCAGCAGCTCGCCGACGATCTCCACATCGATCCCGAAGAAGACATCGACGTTCAGCTCTTCGACCAAAACTTCGCCCTCCTGCTCACCACCCGTCAAAGCTCCTCGCTGCCCCCGCCCGTTCTCTCCGACGCCGGAGAGATTCGCGTCAACTCCATCGGTCACGACCGCTGGCGCATCCGCGAGCTCCGCTGGGACCACACCGAGCACACCATCGCCAACATCAACTCCGTCTGCCATCCCAACATCTCCACCCCTCTGCCGGACTCCGTCTTCCTCGTCGGCTGCACCCAGTCGCCTCTTCAAAACTGGTATCGCCTCATTCGTCTCGACGGCCATCCCATGCTCAACGGTCACGGCTCCTCCGAAGAGATCGAGCAATCCTCCAGCAGCAGCAACGAGGACGACTTAGCCGTCCGTATTGTCCGCTGCCACACCTCCAAAGCACGCGGCGCCTACTTTCACAAGCAGGACCTGAAGGAACAAGAGGTCAGCGTTTACCGCGCCAACGACGGCAAGCGTCTCTTCTTCTCCACCAATCCCGCCGTCTCTCTTGCCGAGCAGTCCTTCGCCTTAGCCCCCGATGGCGCACAACTCGCCATTCTCACCAGCGACAGCATCTCGCTCTACCCAATCGCCAACACTTCCCCGAAGATCGGAAAAGTCTCACAGGCAACTCACCCCACCGCCTCAAATTGAAATCGTTTCAACGGACTGACACAAAGTCACACCGATCGCAATCTCTCTTCCGAGCCACGGCGAACGCGTTTTCCGCACATTGATATACTGAAAGAGTGCGTCAGAGGACGCGCGTCATCGCCATGTCTCTCAGGCTATTTCAGCAAAGTCATCCCGCGGTGCCCCCGAACAATCATGCCCACTGAGCCCAACAACACGATTGCGGTTGCCATGTCCGGAGGAGTCGACTCCTCCGCCGTCGCCGCACTCCTGCGCGCTCAGGGCCACGAGCTCGTCGGCCTCACGCTCCAGCTCTGGAACCAGCGCCGTCTCGCCGGACACGAGGGCATGCCCGAAGCCGTTCAAGGCCGCTGCTGCTCCATCGACGACGTCTACGACGCTCGCCACGTAGCCGAGCAGCTCGACATCCCCTACTACGTCGTCAACCAGCAGGAGCGTTTCGAAGCCGACGTCGTCAAGCCCTTCGTCAGCGAGTATCTCGCCGGTCGCACGCCCATCCCCTGCACCCTTTGCAACAATCACCTCAAGTTCGACCAGCTCCTCACCACCGCCCGCCAGATCGGCGCCGACCGCATCGCCACCGGCCACTACGCCCGCAACCGCTTCGACGAGACGCGCCGGCGCTGGATCCTCTCCCGCCCCGAAGACAAGTCCAAGGACCAGACCTACTTCCTCTTCGGCCTCACGCAGGAGCAGCTAAGCCGCACGATGTTCCCCTTGGGAGAGATGCAGAAGCCCGCCGTCCGCCAGATGGCCGCCGACGCAGGCCTCGCCGTAGCCCAGAAGTCAGACTCGCAGGAGATCTGCTTCATCCCCGGCGGCGACTACAACACCTTCCTCAAGGCCTACCTTGACGAGCAGGGCGAAGACTTACCCAACACCGCCGGCGAACTCGTCACCACCACCGGCGAAGTCATCGGCCATCACGAAGGCATCCAGAGCTTCACCGTCGGTCAGCGCAAGGGACTAGGCATTACCAGCCCCAACCCGCTCTACGTCCTCGCCATCCACCCCGACTCACACCAGGTCACCGTTGGCTCGGACGAAGATCTGCTCTCCCGCGACCTCTTCGCCAACCGCCTCAATTGGATCTCGATCCCCGAGCTTACCGAACCCATCCGTGTCAGCATCAAGATCCGCCATCGCCACACCCCGGCCATGGCCACGCTCACCCGCGTAGACGCCGAAACCGTCCACGCCTTCTTCGACGAGCCCCAACGCGCAATAACCCCCGGCCAATCCGCCGTCTTCTATCAGGAAGACGAGGTAGTCGGAGGCGGTTGGATCACCTAAACTTCTCGTTGTCGTTGCCGTTGCTTTTCTGTTGTCATCCCCAAAAGGGATCTGATGTGCTTTTGTCGTTGCTGTTGCTTTTGTCGTTGCTGTTGCTTTTGTCGTTGCCGTTGCTTTTCTGTTGTCATCCCCGAAGGGGATCTGCGGTTGCTTCTCGCACATCTTCAGCAAAAGTACGGCCGTGACGCACTCCGAACCACTTCTGTCACCAGCCCTCGAAGAAAAAAGAAGTTCTCACCAGCCCGGATCAGTATCCCGTGAGTTCCTGCTAGGCCCTTTCGCCCGACCCACCAGAACCTCAATCCCCGCCTTCAGCCCATTCACGAGACCGGAGACCTCCCGAAGCGGTACCTTAATCCCCCGCGTAACCGTCTCCGAGATATCGTTCGTAGTATTCAGAACAGAAGTCACCATCCCATCCACCCGATCCACCTGTGCACGCGTCTTCGAGTTGAGATCACTCGCAGTCGCGTCAAACTCTACCGCTTTTGCCCGAACCAAATGACTTGTCTCGACCAGGTTGTCGGTGATGATCCTTATCTTCGGAGTCGTCTCTTGAATAAACCCATGAGAGTTCTCGAGCACCGGCATCATCTTCGCGCGTATCTCTTCAAAAATCTCAAGCCCGCGCTTCCTCGTCTTCGCCGCGCCGACAGCCATCGCGATCAAGGCAATCGCTTGGGCGATCAACGCAACCGCCACCATTCCAACGAAGACCATCAACAGCCTCGAGTTCCCCGAAGAAAGAGAGTCCGCGTCCTGCAGCCACATACCCGACATCACGATACGCATCGCTTCCATAAAGTCTCTCAATCCCTCAAGTTACGAGATAACAATCATAAGGCCCGGCCGCCAGCAAGCGTCGACCGGGCCTAGACTATCAGAAACGACGAACGACGACAGAGCCGCCTTACGAGTTGGATTCGCCCGTCGTGCTCACATACGCTTGTTTGCCCGCGTCGATCGCAGAAGACACCTTATCGGCGTGCTCCTGCACTAGGCCCTTCCCCTTCTCGACATACTGAGCCCACTGCGTCCGCCCGCGGTCATAATAGTCCTTGCCGCGATCAACATACTCGTTCATCTGCTCTTTACCCTGCTGCGCCAGAACAGCCGCACGATCCTGTGCCTGCTGGGCAAGTACAGCAGCCCGATCCTTGGCATCAAGAGCGCTCGCGACCAGATCCTCCCGCGTCTCTTTCCCGGCCTTGGGCGCATACAACACACCGACAAGGGCACCGATGCCCAGTCCCGCCAGGAACCAACCCAATCCACTCACACTCTCGTCGTTATCTGACATACTCATTCTCCTCTTTCAGGCTTTCGTTCGGAATCTGCCTTCCGCCTTTATATCTCAACTTCTTAGATTTCCAATCCATCAGATCCGAAATCGACTCCAAAATACTCGCTCGCCGCAATTGCCCGGCGACCGCAAATTTGCTGTGTCTAGGAAGATGCCCTGCACTCCAATTAGGTTGCGCGCCAACCCGCTCCCCGCGGTCGTTTGCCGCAAACCTCCTCCCTGCGCGCTCTCCACGTTTGCCCAGAGCAAGCTGATATCTTTCCTGAACCGCCTCGTCTAATACTCAACAACAAGATCATCCTTCGCGAAAAACGAGCAAACCCGGTTCCCTCGAAACTTCCGTCAGAGACGCCGCATCGGATACCTGTGCAGTGGTTTACAGTGTTCGCAGTACGTCTCCTCGACGCACGAAAGGGGTTTCATGTACGTCAACCGCTCTCTGACCTCCACACGCGCTCTTCTGAGCATCGGCGCTCTCGCCATCGCACTCAGCTTTGCCGGATGCAAGAGCTCCGCGCCCGCCGTCGCCACCGACGACGCCAGTCTGACCGCTGCCCTGCAAACCCGCCTCACCAACGATGATGCCCTCAAGTCCGAGCCGATCAACTCCTCAGTTCAGGACAAGGTCGCCACCCTCAACGGCACCGTCAGCAGCGAAGCAGCGCGCTCCCTCGCCGCCGCTGACGCCGCACAAGTCGTCGGCATCAAGACCGTAGTCAACAATCTCTCCGTGCAGGCTCCCGTTGCCATGACCGCCGCAGTTGTCCCGCCTCCGCCGCCACCTCCGCCGCCCACGCCAAAGAAACTCCCCACTCCTAAACCAGCACCGAAGCCTAAGGCCGCCCCCGTAGTCCAGGAGCTCCCGCCAGTCGAGCCGCCCCCCGCCCAGGTAGCAGCAGCCACGCCGCCACCACCACCCCAGCAGGAACTTCCACCGCCGCCGCCACCCCCACCACCCGTGCCGGAGTTCCGTAACATCACAGTTCCGCCTGACACCACCATTCCCATCCGCATGACCCAAACCCTCGACAGCGCCACCACACAACAGGGCGACACCTTCACCGGCACCGTCGCCACCGACATCATCCTCGACGACCTCGTCGTCATCCGTCAGGGCACCCCCGTCACAGGCCGTGTCTCTGCCGTGCAGGAAGCAGCCCACTACAAAGGAAGCTCACTCCTCACCGTCGAACTCACCAGCATCACTCGCCGTGGCGAAAAACTCGCCATCACCACCGAACCCTACAGCGTCGAAGGCAAAGGCCGCGGCAAAAACACAGCCGAAAAAGTCGGTGGAGGAGCGGCCGTCGGTGCTATCCTCGGTGGCATCCTCGGCGGTGGCAAAGGAGCCGCGATCGGCGCTGCAGCCGGCGGCGGTGTTGGTGCAGGCGCAAACACCATCACCCGCGGCGAGCAAGTTCAGATCCCGTCCGAAAGCCTCATCCGCTTCCGTCTGACCAACACCTTGTCTCTCAAAGTTCCAACAAAAAATACCGAGAGCACGACGAGCACGAACCCAGACCTGCAACAGCGGCCAGGAGACCAGCCGCCACAACAGTAAAGTTTTGCATCTCAACATTTAGCACAGGAACGGCAGACCACTCGGGCTGCCATCCCAACGCCTGAATCGCATTATCGCGGTCCAGACCTAACAAGCTGCAGCCCGACGAAGATCCGTCACAAGACTGCCCTACCCAGCGTCATTCCAGAGGTGTTCGTCTTGACGAAGGCATCGATCGACAATGCGTCTCGCCCCGCAGGGTTTCTCACCTTCACCCTGCATGCGCATCTCCCCTATGTCGTCAATCACGGCACGTGGCCCCATGGTCTCGAGTGGCTCCACGAAGCCGCCGCCGAAACCTACCTCCCCTTCCTCCGCGTCCTCAAAAATCTCGAGCGCGACAACATCCGTTTCAACTGCAACCTCAATCTCTCGCCCATCCTCCTCGAGCAGCTCTCTCACCCGGTCTTCCTCGCCGAGTTCCCCCGCTACCTCACCCGCAAGATCGTAGCCGCCCGCGAAGACGAAGCGTTCTTCCTCCAATCCGGCGACCTTCATCTCGCCGAGACCGCCCGCTTCTGGCAGCGTTTCTTCTCGCAGGCACTCGACGACTTTAACGGCTTCAACCGCGATCTCATCGCCGCCTTCCGTCACTTCAACGACACCGGCCTCATCGACATCATCACCTGCGGCGCCACCCACGGCTACATGCCTCTCCTCGGCACCGACGAGAGCATTCGCGCCCAAGTACACACCGCCGTCGACACCCACGTCCGCCACTTCGGCAAAGCCCCCCGCGGCATCTGGGCACCCGAGTGCGGCTATCGCCCCTCCGGTATCTGGAGCCAACCCGTCCCCAACTCCGACGGCACACCAACGCCCCCAGCCTTCCATCGCATCGGCGTCGAACAAGCCCTCTCCGAAGCCGGCCTCGAGTTCTTCTTCGTCGACACTCATCTCGTAGAAGAGTCTCGTCACACCAGCTCGCCCTACGATCCACCCGGCGACGGTCTTCCCCATACTCCCGAAGAAGAGCGCGCCACCCACGAGCCCCACCGCTCCCTCTACCAGCCCTACTACGTCGACGGCCCCTCCGCCAAACAGAACGCCACCACAATCTTCCCCCGCGATCCACACACCGGCCTCCAGGTCTGGTCGGGAGACACCGGCTACCCCGGCGACGGCGTATACCTCGACTTCCACAAGAAACGCTGGCCCGGCGGCCACCGCTACTGGCGCGTCACCGGCTCGCGGGTCGACATGAAGGACAAGCAGCCCTACTACCCTCAAGAAGCCGCCGAGCGCGTCAAAGCCCACGCCTCCCACTTCGTCCATCTCGTCTACGAGGCGATGAAGTCCGGCTTCAACGACTCCATCCCTCCCATCCTCTGCTCTCCCTTCGACGCCGAGCTCTTCGGCCACTGGTGGTTCGAGGGCTCCCTTTGGCTCGAAGCCGTCGCCCGCAACCTCCACGAGTACGAATCAGGAATCCAGCTCATCAGTTGCGCCGACTACCTCGACCAGTACCCCCGCGCCGGCTATATCGCCATGCAAGAGGGCTCGTGGGGAACCGAGGGCAACAACCAGGTCTGGCTCAACCCCGATACCAGCTGGACCTACACCCACATCTACCCCGCCGAGATTTACACCCGCGACGTCTGCACCGCCGGCCTCTGGCGCACCTCTGACCTCGGCCTGCGCATCATGCAACAGCTCTGCCGCGAGCTTCTCCTCCTCGAATCCTCCGACTGGCAGTTCCTCATCACCACCGGGGCCGCCCGCGACTACGCCGAAATTCGCTTCCTCACCCACAACGATCAGTTCAACGAAGTCAAAGCTCTCTGGCAAACCTACGAATCAACCGGCGCCATCACCGAAGTCCAGCAATCTCGCCTGGCCGAAATCGAACAGCGCGACAGCATCTTCCCCGACATCGATCCCGGCCTATGGGCTACCGCCGCCAAAGAACCCGTCCCCACCACACCCCTCCCCCATCCAGTCGAAACCACAGCCTAGCCCCACCGTTGCCTCAGCTTGCTGTTGTGTTGCCAATGCATTGCCGTCGCTGTTGCCGTTGCCTCCGCGCTTGCTGTTGCCCTTGACTTTCTTGCTGTCATCCCCGAAGGGGATCTGCTGTTGCTGTTAAACCAAACCCCCTGCTACCCTCCCCAAATGCCTCCCCGCGAATACCACGTCTGGGTCTACATCCTATCCAGCCGTTCGCAAAACCTGTACATCGGCTCAACAAACAGCATTCATCGCCGAACCAATCAACACCGCGAAGCGTCCCCCAAAACCCACACAGCACACACTACAACATTCATCGCCTCGTCTACTGTGAATACTTTCGCTATGTCCGCAGCGCCATCGCTCGCGAAAAAGAGCTCAAACACTGGTCAAGAGCACAAAAGATCGAACTGATTGAACGAACAAATTCAACATGGGACGACATCCTGCCACCTCGGCCCAATTAATATCTCCACCCTAACGCAGGCGACTTCCTTTTGTCGTTGGCTTTGCCGTTGCCTTTGTCGTTGCTGTCGCCCCTGTCTTTCTTGTTGTTATCCCCGAAGGGGATCTGCTGTTGTTGTTGTCCCGAGCACTTGTCCCACCCCAAAAACTGTCAAGCCCCCAAACCCCAAAAACCCGCGCCAATCAAGCATATTAGCGTGGCGTATGAGTTCCGCGCCACCAGCTATAATGAATAAAGCAAAGAGAAAAACCCCGGAAACCGCCGGGGTTTTCGACATTAACCCGTAACCCCTTTGATTGGAAGAATTTAGCCGCAACCCTTTTAGAATGACGATTTTACAGAGATGTATACGCTGTAAATAACTGAAAATAAGCAGCTTACGCGAAGGCAACCGGGGGGGGGTACACCCTAACCAGTGCATCAAACAAAAAGAAGGGAGAGTGAAAGTGACGACAGCGACACAAACACCCCGCACGGTCATTCTCAGCCATCAAACCACCTTCCCCAGAAATCCCCTCACCCTCTGGCATCTCCTCTCCCTCGACGCACCCACGGTAGCCGCCCTTTGGACCTGGTTCATAGCCTCCGCCAACCACCTCCATCTCCCAGCGATCAGTATCGTAGCTATGTTTCTCGCCGTCTGGATGCTCTACGCCGCCGACCGTCTCCTCGACGCCCGCTTCATCGGCGCATCAAGCAGGGGCGACCTCGAAGCGCGCCACTACTTCCACCACCGGCACCGTCGCGCCTTCCTCACCGGCATCCTCGTCGCTTCCATCACGCTGGCGATCCTTCTCCCTCGTCTTGAACCACGAGCCATCCACCTCTACCTCATCCTCGGCGGTCTGCTCTTCGGTTATTTCGTCCTCATCCACGCCACCAGCAGCGCTCATCGTCTCCCGAAAGAGATCGCCGTTGGAATCTTCTTCGCCGCCGCCATCTTCATTCCCACCGTGGCCCGCCGTCCCGACCTCCGCTTCTCCCTGTTCCCTCTAGCGGTCCTCTTCGCTACCACGTGCAGCCTCAACTGCCTCTTCATCTACACCTGGGAACACGGCCCCCTCACGTCGTCGTCGGATCACCAGGCACATGCCGCCACTCGCCTGGCCCTCCACAAACTCCCGCTTCTCACCACCACCCTCATCTTCCTCAGCGCCACATTCTCTCTGCTCGACCGTCACGCTTCGTGGTCAATACCATGCGCGGTCACAGCCTCCACCATCTTGCTCTTCCTCTTGCATCACCGCCGGCACCACACTGCACGCCTTACCCTCCGAAGCCTCGCCGACTTGGCGCTCATCACACCCCTCCTCCTGCTCCCCCTCCTTCCTCGATGACGCGCACTCAACCCAACTTCGACCACATCGCACGCCCTTACCGCTGGCTCGAATACATCACCCTCGGCCGCGCCCTCGAGCAATGCCGCCTCCACTACCTGCCCAGCCTCCTCAAACGCAAGCGAGCCCTCGTCCTCGGCGACGGCGACGGCCGCTTCCTCGCCCAACTCCTCGCTCAAAATCCTCGTCTCCACGCCGATGCGATCGACACCAGCGCAACTATGCTCCAACTCCTCCGGGAACGCTGCGAAGCACTAGCCCCCAACGCATCCGCGCGCCTCAACACCCATCAATCCGACGCCCTCACCTGTCCTCTCGACCCATCCTACGATCTCATCGTCACGCACTTCTTCCTCGACTGCCTCACCCAGCCCGAACTCGGCACCCTGATCACGCGCATCGCCCCAACTCTCTCCCCGCAAGCCGTCTGGCTCGTCTCCGACTTCCAAATCCCCACCGGCCCCATGCGTCTTCCCGCAAAGATCCTCGTCCGAACCCTCTACCTCGCCTTCCGCATACTCACTGGCCTCCGCACCACGCAACTCCCCGACCACGCCTCGCCCCTCCAGCAAGCGGGCCTAACCCGAATCGCCCACCGACACCGCCTCGCAGGCCTCCTCATCACCGAACTCTGGCAACTAAACCCAACTCCTCCATAGACGTCACCCAAACTTTTTCCTCCCCAAACCCGCAACCCCACCTACAATCCCGGTATGCCGCGAACCCGCCCGCTCCTCGTCGCCGCACTCCTCCTTCCACTCACCGCCCACGCTCAAACCACTCCGCAACCCAGCATCGCCACCAACTCCCCCGATGGCAAACCACTCTCCACCCGGGTCGTCGCCTACAACATCGACGCCAAACTCGACACCGACAAAAAGACCCTCGACGCCATCGAGACTCTCACCTACAAAAACCTCACCGGCCACCCCCTCACCTCTATTCCCTTCCACCTCTACCTCAATGCCTTCCGCCCCCGGTCCACCTTCACGAAAGAAACTCACTTCACCGGTGGAGTCCTCGACCCGGAAGACGACAAGAACTACCCCTCCGAAAAACTCGGCAGCATCACCATCTCCCACATCGAAGCCGACGGCTACGGCGACCTCACCTCAGCCATGCACTTCATCGCCCCCGACGACAACAACGCCGAAGACCACACCGTAACCGAGATCACTCTCCCTCATCCACTCGCTCCCAACGACGCCATCACCTTCCGTTTCGCCTTCCACGACGTCTTCCCGCTCTCAGTCGCCCGCAACGGCTACAAGCGCGACTTCATCATGGGCGGCCAGTGGTACCCCAAACCGGGAGTCTTCTGGCACGGCGCCTGGAACTGCCACCAATATCACTCCTCCACAGAATTTTTCTCCGACTTCGCAACCTTCCGCGTCTCGCTCACTCTTCCGCGCCGCTACGTTGTCGGAGCGAGCGGCGTTCCGATCGGCGAAGTCACCAACTCCGACAACACCAAGACCCTCAGCTTCTACGGCGAAGACATAGGTGACTTCGCCTGGGCCGCGAGCCCCAACTTCACCATCACCGACGGAACCTACCTCTCCTCCCTCGGCCCTGTAAAGATCCACGTCCTCGCCCTCGCTGCCCATCCCAAAGCTGGCGCTCGTTACCTCAACGTCATGCAGAAGACCCTCGCACAGTACGACCATCGCTACGGTCCCTACCCCTACAAGATCATCACCGTCATCGACCCCGAACCCGACTCCGAAATGGGAGGCATGGAATACCCCACCCTCTTCACTGGAGAGACTTCCTGGTACGACCCCACCTACCTCACCGAACAAGCCGCCGAACACGAATTCGGCCATCAATACTGGTACGGAATGGTCGCCACCAACGAGTTCGAAGACGCGTGGCTCGATGAAGGCATCAACTCCTATACCGAGGTCAAAGTCATGGCCGCCATCTTCGGTCAAAACACCTCGGTCTTCGGACGATCCTATGCAAACATTGGCGACACTGATCTGCGGCGCTATGACTACTTCATCGAACCCGACTTTGATCCGGTAACCCGCTGGGCGTTCAAATTCCGCAACTTCTACTCCTACGGTGTTATCACTTACGGCAAATCCGCCACGCTCTTGACCACGCTCGAGGGCATCATCGGTCGAGACACCATGGACGAAGCCCTGCGCACCTACTTCATGCGCTACCGCTTCACTCATCCCACAACCGAGGACTTCCTCCGCACCATTGAGGAGGTCGCCATAGCCGACGGCAAGGCCATCTCCACCGTCCCCCCCCCTCCAACACATGGACAGCACTCCACAATATCGGACCAATCCACAGCCACCTCTTTCAACGAGGCCGATGCTTCTCCCGCGCTCGTCTTTCCTTCATCCCCGCCGCTCACCTCAACCGGCTATCCCGACTACGCCACCACTCCAGCCACGAACTCCAGCCTGCGCTCCTTCTTCAATCAGGCCGTCTACGGAACTCAAATCCTCGACTACTCCGTCGACCAAGTCTCTTCCGATCCAGCCCAATGGTGGCTCCCGGAACCCAAAGACAAGAAGCAAGTCCAGTACCTCTCCTCTGTCTACCTCCATCGCAAGGGCGATTTCGTCCTCCCCGTCACCGCAGAGATCGTCTTCGACGACGGAACCCGTCTTCGCGAACGTTGGGATGGCCTCGATCGCTGGACCAAGTTCACTTACACTCGCAACGCAAAGATCCTCTCTGTCGAAATCGACCCCGACCACACCATCCTCCTCGACAAGGATCTCTTCAACAACAGCTACGTCACCACGCCCAACAACATTCCCGCTCGCAAACTCTCCAACATCTGGCTGAGCTTCCAGCAGCTTCTGGCGCAACTCTCCACCTGGATCGTGTAAACCCATCATGCCCGAACGTAGCAACATCTTCCTTCATGGCTTCTTCCTCACATTGCGCTGCTTCCCTGCGCTTATCTGGGCTTATATCTTCAACCTGGGCCTGGCTCTGATCTTTTCCATCCGCCTTCACGCCCAGTTCAGTTCCATCATGGATCACTCCCTCGCCGCACAACGACTCACAAGCGGTTTCGACCTCAGCACACTAGCCAACACTTTTCTTCGCCTGCAGGATGGCCCTTCTGGAGGCAACGCCGGGGCCTTTACCTCTGTCCCCCTGTACCTCTTGGTCTATTTTTTCCTGGTCCCCGGAACTCTCTTCTGCTATCAGACCAAAAGCCCTGCACACCTCAGCACCCTTTTTCACCAGGGTCTGCTCCACTTCTGGCGTTTTTTCCGGATCACCCTCCTCACCATCCTCGTCTCGGCACTAATACTCGGCCCTCTCGTCTTTATCCAGGGCAAATGGGCTGACCAGGTCGACAAGCATGCTGTAGAACTTCACGCATTTTTCGCAACCCTCGTCGGCTACGTGATTATCTTCCTCGTGGCGTCTATCCTTCGTCTCTACTTCGATCTCGTAGAGGTTTACACGGTCCAACTCGGCCTCCATCTCCGCCATAACGGCAAACCTGACCGCCGCGTCCGCCGCGCTCTCGCCCCCGCCTGGCGAACCCTCCGCGCACACTTTTCGCAAGCGTGGCCCGTATTCCTCTTTCTCACCATCCTCGGAGCGTCCGCCGTCGTCCTCACTGCACGTGCTTCCATGCATATGCTCGCGCAGCCGCGAGTCTGGCCAACCTTCCTCCTCGCCCAGTTCGGACTCTTCGTTCTCCTGTTCACTCGCTTCTGGCAGCGCGCAGCCGAGACCTCTCTCGCCCTCCAGAACCCCACCTTCACCCCGTCGCCCCTGCCCATCCTTCCTGTCGTTGGCAAGGTAAACCCCATCGACCCCCTCCACCCGAATCACCCAGTCCCTGCTCACCAGATCTCCTTGCCTGGCCAGCCTTTTGACCCAATCCCAAATCCCGAACCCGCATCCCCCTCCCTTGACGAGCCAGACCCCGGAGTCTTCCATCACAATCCTGCCAAATCACCGCAATAGCCCCGACATCTCCCCACACCCTCACACCCTCGCTATGATCCACAAACGGCTCTGCGGTAATATGTGAATAGATTATGAATTTGTACATTCTTCGCCACGCTAGCGCAGGTCTTCGCCGAACAAATCCCCTCCTCGACGTAAAGCGTCCCCTCGACAAAGAAGGGAAAAAGCACAGTCTCCAGCTTGCTTACGTGCTGAATGCATTGAACATACAGTTTGATCTCATCATCTCGAGCCCACTTAAGCGCTCCCTCCAGACTGCTGCCATGATCGGCACCGAGACCGGCTACGAAGCCCCGATTCAGCAATCCGAAGCACTCGCCCCCTCAGCCACCGTAAAAGACTTCCAAAAGCTTCTACGCGAAATCTCCAGCCGCGAGAACGTCCTCGTGGTCGGCCATAACCCAAACCTCACCACCTTCTTAGGCTCGCTTCTGGTGCCAGCCTCAAGCCCTGAGGCAAAGATTCGCCTCCGCAAGGGCTCCATCGCTCGCGTAGTTCTCACCCGCGGTCCAGCGACTCTGCAAGCCCTGCTGGACCCCCGCACCGTCCGCGCCCTTTACGCCACCTCGACGAAGAGCTCGCGTCGAAAGATCTCGCGGAAATAAGCCGCCTCTTTCTTCAGAGACCACGCCTCCAGCTCCGCGCCGCCACGCCCCGGCACCAGCTCGAGCAACACACGCTTCGGATACACATGCGTCTTCATCTGGAGGACCGCACTAGCCCGGTCCTGATTCAACGCCACCGCTAACCGAAGCAACACCACCGCTCGTGTCACGTTCATGTGCTCTTCCACAGGGATCCACCGCATCGGCCGGTCCAGAGGATCAGGCCGGCTCTTCCCCATATACCGGGCCACAGCGCTGACAATCATCCGCTGTTCCGGCGAAAATCCGAAGATCTCCGAGTTCGCAATGATGTATTGCGTGTGGCGGTAATGTCCCTGGTGGTTCATGAACTTGCCGACATCCTGCATCATCGCCGCCGCTTCCAGCCACAGCCTGTACTCCTCCGGCAGCTCATGCACCCGCGCCAATGCGTTGAACAACTCCACCACATGCTGCCTCACCGGCTCCACTCGCCGCTGCTCGATTCCGTACCTCTCGCAAACCTCCAGCACGCCTGCCCATCGCTCGCTCTCGATCTTCTGGTGCACTGACGTTCGTAGATCGACCTCCGCCAGCATCTGCGCTAGCATCCCGTCGCGCAGCCCCAGCGGAGAATAGCGAAATCCCTTCTGCCCCATCCGCTCCAGCAAACTTGCATACACCAGCGAACCGCCGACGATAATCTCCGACCGACGTGGCCCAATCCCCGGCACTGCCTCCCGCTCCGCATTGTTCATCTTCGCCAGTCGATCCGCCAGGCGCCGCACATCGGATGTGTCCGCAGTCAGCGCCCCCACGCGCTCTAGTCGCTTCTTTGCCAAAGTCTTACTCGCCGCCCTGCCCTTGCGGACATGCCCACTGGCCTCCGCGAGCGCCGACGCCGTCCCCGAGGTCGCAATCACCAACCCTACTCTGGGCGTCCCAAGCTTCTTCTCTGCCCGCTTCAACTCGCGATCAATGAACTGCTTCAAACGCGCGACATCTTCCTTCGCCGGCGGATCGCTCCGAAGAAACTCCTCCTGCAACCGCACCGCTCCCAGCGGCATGCTCACCATCGACTTGATCCGGCCGCCATCGGAGAGCGTCACCTCACAACTCCCGCCGCCCAGATCTATCAGCAGACACCGTCCTCGAGCCCCCACCTCATGCGTCACGACCCCAAGATGAATCAGCCGCCCTTCCTCAAGCCCCGAGATCACCTCGACGTTCCATCCCGTCGTCGCCTTCACCCACTCGGTAAACGCCGCTGCATTCCGCGCATCTCGCATCGCGCTCGTCGCCACCACGCGAACTTTATCGGCGACATGCAGCTGGACTGCCTTATGAAAACGCTTCAGCGCGCGAATCGTCGAGGCCATCGCCTCAGGCGAGATCACTCCCGTCTGAAAAACACTCTCTCCCAGCCGCGTGACCTCACGGTCTTCGTGCAATGTCTTCAATCGATGCATCTGTACACTGGCAATCTTCAAGCGACACGAGTTCGATCCGATATCGATCGCGGCAAACGTAGGCATAGTTCTGGTATCACCTCAGGAGCAAAAATCCCACCACAAGAAGATTACATGCCGCAGGCCGTTCTCTGAGCGGCGTGCCGTCATCAACAATCTTCCCTGCAAGCCATTTATGCTAGAAGAGCACAGCGAAAATATGATGAAAGACACACTCCTCGAAACAATTGCCGAACCTGAGGCAGCGCTCGCCACCTACAACCCGCGACGCTCCACGGCGCTCCTCGTTCTCGTCGGCCTCTGGCTCATCATCTTCTTCGCTGCCCTCTTCTCTCCGCCGCTGCTCGACGACGCCGACGCCACCCACGCCAATGCCGCCCGTCATATGGCACTCTCCGGAGATCTCGTCACGCTTCGTGTCAACGGCATCCGCTATCTCGAAAAAGCGCCGCTTCCCTACTGGCTGGGCGCCCTCAGCTTCCGTCTCTTCGGCTTCAATACCTTTGCCGCGCATCTCCCGCAGGCAATCGGCGTCCTTCTCCTCGCACTCCTCGGCTATCACTGGGCGTTTCGCGCCTTCAACGCCCGCGCGGCCTTCTACGCCGGCGTCGCGACCCTCACCACCGTTGGCGTCTTCCTCTTCACGCGCTACTACATCCCCGAAGTTCTCCTCTCTCTCTTCCTCTGCATCGCCCTCTACTGCCTCCTGCAATGTCTCCCACCTTCTGCAGATGCTGAGAAAAGAGCCGTCATCTCGACCGGAGCGCAACGGAGTGGAGAGATCCCCGCATTTCTTTCTCCAACCGCCTACGCCTACGTCATGTGGATTGTCCTCGCCCTCGCTGTCCTCACCAAAGGCCTCGTGGCCCTCATCTTCTTCTCCGGCGCGGCCATCCTCTATCTCGTTTTAAGCGGCGAATACAAAAACTGGCGCAATCTCAGACCCTTCACAGGTATCCTGCTCTTCCTTCTCATCGCAGCTCCTTGGCATATCCTCGCTGGCCTGCGCAACACCGGCGGCATGAACGGCCACGGCTTCTTCTGGTTCTACTTCATCAACGAGCACTTCCTCCGCTTCCTCGGCCGACGCTATCCGATGGACTACAACAAGCTTCCCAGCTCCCTCTTCTGGAGCCTCCATCTCGTCTGGCTCTTCCCTTGGTCGCTCTTTTGCGGAGCACTCATCCATCAGGCCTACACCGCCTTCCAGAGCTATCGCGCTTCCAATCCCGCGCCCACCGACGAAGCAAGAACCTTCTATTGGCAACCCTACGCAATAGTCTTCGTCGGCCTTATCCTCCAAAACGCCCTGAAAATTCCATATCTCTTCACGGTCTTTGCAGCACTCGTCCTCTTCCTGATCCACGGACTCCGCCGCCGCCAGTCAAACTCTCCATCGGGTACCCCACTCCTCCGCGTCAACACACTCGCCCAACGCAGCACTCTGCTGTTAAGCCTCTTTGCCTCCCTGGTTCTGACGTTCTTCTCCCTCTCCACCAACCAGGAGTACTACACCTTCCCCGCGTACCTCGCGATCATCCTCCTCCTTGCCGTCGCCCTCAGCAACGCCGAACAAACCTTCCACTTCGACTCCGCGTCGCGCCGCTGGATCACCGTTGCTCACGCCACCTTCACCGTGCTCGGTGTGGCCATCGCCATCACGCTAATCTATGGCCTCTGGAACTCTCGTCACCTTCCCTTCGTACCCGACATCGGCGATGTCCTCGCCCACCGCGGCGTAGGCAACTACACCCTCTCCATGTCCGGTATCTTCGACCTCACCGGTCCCAGCTTCGCGGCGTTGCGTCTCCCCGCCGCGCTCGCCGCCATAGCCTTCCTCACTGGCCCGGCCATCGCCTGGTTCCTCCGCTCCCAGCGGCGGCACCTCGCTTCGACTGTAACTGTCGCCCTCACCGCGACCACCTTCTTCATCGCAGCTCACATAGCCTTCGCACGCTTTGCCCCCATGCTCTCTTCCCGCAGCTTCGCCGACACCATTCAACAACTCGAAGCCAACCACTCCATCGCCCCTGATACCGAAGTCCTCCTCTACGGCGATCAGTCCTACGGCTCCTCGATCGCCTTCTACCTCGGCCGACAGATCTATCTCGTCAACGGCCGCTCCTCCTCGATGCTCTTCGGCGGAACTTTTCCCGACGCACCGCCCATCTTCCTCACTTCGCAGGATCTGCTCACCGTCTGGGGCCACGGCGACCGCAAACTTCTCTTCGTCCCCATGGAAAAACGAGAAATAGTCGACCAGCTCCTCGGCAGCAAAAAAATTCTTCTTTTCGAAAGTTCCGGCAAAGCCCTCTTCACCGACCGCCCCGTGGACAACTCAGGCAAACCCAAAGATCCCGAGACCGCCACACTGTCCCTCAACCAACGTCTGACCAGACAGGACACCCCCTGATCGGAACGACCTCGCAGCCCATTGCAGCACCGGTTGATCTGCCAAAGCGCTCCCAGCTAAAGCCAGAGACCACCATGCAACCTGACCATCTCTACGAAGAAGCCATAGTGCACGAGCCCTCTCCCCAAAACGCCGCCCCGCGACGCCTCTGGAGCCCTGTCTCTCTCGCCATCATCTTCTCTCTCTGGCTCATTCTTCAGATCGGCGGCCTCTTCAGCCCCGGACTCCTCGACGACGTCGACTCCATCTACATCGAGATCGCTCGCGAGATGCTCCAGCGCCACGACTTCGTCACTCCGACGATCGACGGCATTCGTTTCTTCGACAAACCTCCCCTCATGTACTGGATGGCAGCCGGTTCCATGCATCTCTTCGGCATCCACGACTGGGCCGCTCGCTTCCCACTCGCCCTGGCCGTCCTCGCGCTGCTCCTAGCCGTCTACGCCCTCGGCATCCGCCTCTTCGCAACAACCTCCCCCATCGACAAACCCGAACGCGGGGGCTTCTACGCCGCACTCGCTGTTGCCACCAGCATCGGCCCCTACCTCTACACCCGCTTCTACATCCCAGACATTCTCCTCGCCCTCTGGATGACCCTGGCGGTCCATCTCTTCCTCGTCACCCTCAATCGCCTTCAATCGGACGGCACCTCATCATCCCAGCGACAAAAATCCACTCTTCAACCGTGCCTTGCCTTCGCCGCCGTCATGGCCGCAAATGTCCTGACAAAAGGTCTCATCGGACTTGTCTTTCCTATCGGCTTCGTCCTCCTCTACCTGGCCTTCACCAAACAACTCCGCCTCGTCTTCAAACTCCATCTCATCCCCAGCACCGTGGTCTTCCTCGCTCTCGCAGCACCCTGGCACATCCTCGCCGCCCTCCGCACACCCGCAATCCCTCTCCCCGCTGGGTTCGGTCTCCCCGCCACCGGAGGCTGGGCATGGTTCTATCTCTACAACGAGCACATCGCCAGATTTCTCTCAAAACGTATCCCCCACGACTACGGCCAGACTCCTGTTCTGCTCTTCTGGCTCTATCTCGCCATTTGGGTCCTTCCCTGGACTGTCTTCCTTCCGGGAGCGATCGCCAATCACGTTCGAACCCTCCGCAACCGGGCGTCCAACATCACCGCCAACACGCTCTCTGTCGCCCGCGACCACGAAGCCGCGCTCTCTCTCCTTCTATGGAGCATCCTCGTCATGGGCTTCTTCTCGCTTTCAAGCCGTCAAGAGTACTACTCCATTCCCGCGATACCGGCATTGTGCCTCTTGGCCGGCGGTCTCCTTGCCCGCGCTGACCAATCCTCACGATCAACACGTCCCGAAGCCACCGCCACCGAAAGCGCCCTCCACTGGCACGCCTATCTCCTCCTGCCCCTTGCCACGATCATTGCCATCCTCTGCGGATACTTCGCAATCACAGCACCGCGCCCCGCTCCAGGCGCCGATCTAGCCTCCCTCCTCAACTCCAATCCCGACTTCTATAACCTCTCCCTCGGCCACCTCTTCGACCTCACCGGCGACGCTATGGGAATCTTCCGTGGCCCGCTCATCGCCGTCTCCCTCAGCATGCTCGGCGTCGGCTTCGGCAGCTACCTCCTGCGACGCCGCTCCTTCACCTACGCTGCAAATCTCGTCCTCGCCGCTGCGATGACTCTCACCCTTCTCGCCGCACACGAAGGCCTCGTCCGCTTCTATCCCATCCTTGGGTCAAAGGCCCTCGCAGCCACCGTCAATCACGACATTCGGCCCGGCGACCGCGTCATCATCGATGGCTGGCTCTCCTCCGGCTCATCCATCCTCTTCTACACCGGCCAACAGGCAGCCCTCGTCAACGGGCGAATCTACGGCCCCTGGTATGGCTCCTTCTGGCCCGATGCCCCACCCATCTTCGGAACCGACGAAGGACTCCGCCAAGCCTGGTCCGGCTCCCAGCGCATCTTCCTGCTTACCTTCAACAAACAACGTGCCGCCGACCTTGCACGCTTTGCCCCGGTCCACCTCCTCGCCTCCGAAGGCGGTAAATTCATCCTCTCCAACCGCTGATCGTTCTTCCATCACCATCACCTGCAACCCATCCCGCAGTGGCACAACCCAACCCGAGCCGATATCCTTACAGAAGCCATGTCCCCCAACCCACTCCTGATCGGCCGCGTTGCATTTGCCCTTGGCTTCTTCGGCATCGTGACCTCCGGGGTGTCTTTTCTTCTGGCCCTCATCGGCGGCCTGCGATTCCGCTCCCGGCGCAACGATCAAGGCAACTACGCCCCTCCGGTAAGCATCCTAAAACCCCTTCACGGCAAGGACTGGGGTCTTGAGCAGAACCTCGAGAGCTTCTTCAGCCTCAACCATCCCAAGTTTGAGCTTATCTTCTGCGCAAGATCGCTCTCCGATCCCGGAATCGTCTGCGCTCAAGAAGTAGCTCGGCGATTTCCATCCATTCCCGCGCGCTTCCTGGCCTCAGGCGAGCCCCTCTGGCAAAACCCCAAGACCTTCTCCATGTCACTCCTCGTCGAAGCGGCACAGCACGAGATAATCCTCTTCTCCGACAGCGACGTTCGCGTCAGCCCCACCTATCTCCATGACATCCTGCAGCCTCTGGGCGACCCCGCCGTCGGCTTAGTCACCTGCGTCTTTCGGGGAAAACCGGCAGCCACCTCCTCACTGCCCACCGCCCTCACACAAACAGTGGAGTTCTCCAGTGGCGTCCTGACGGCGAATCTGATCGAAGACATCAAATTCGGACTTGGTCCCACGCTCCTCACCCGAAAGGCCCTGATCGACCAGATCGGCGGCTTCAAAGACATGGGAGATCTGCTCGCCGACGACTTCTGGCTCGGCAACCGTATCGCGGAACAAGGCTACAAAGTCATTCTTTCAACTGCCATCGTCGATCACTGTATTAACTATGGAAGCCTCATAGGAGGCCTGCATCACCAGATCAGCTGGGCTAAGAACACACGTTGCTCCCGTCCCGCCGGTCATCTCGGCACTGGTCTCACCTACGCGATGCCGTTCGGTCTCCTCGCATTTTTCTCCGGCCTCGCCATCGGCCGACCCACCATCGGCTTCTGGCTTCTTTTTGCCGCAATTGCCAATCGCTGTCTTCAGGCCCTGCTCATAGGCTTCGTCATCATGCGCGACAGGCTATCGCTCACCTTCTTCTGGCTCTATCCCGTCTGCGATCTTCTTGGCTTCTACAGTTGGGCCGCCAGCTACTTTGGGCGAGAGATCATCTACCGTGGCGAACGCTACCGCATCAATCCCGGCGGCGTTCTCGTTCGATTAGGGCCTAGATAAGCACTTCAGCCGGTCTTCTTATCCTTCCGTCCCGGAATCACAACCTGACGGCGAAACGGAACCAACCCAGCCCCCGGGGCCTGCTGTTGCTGCATTCGCGTCAACATCTCCGTTCGTACATAGTCGACGAACCCCTGCATCTGCCGGTTCATCTCCTCCATCCGTTCCCGCATCTGCAGCACGATCGCAATTCCTGCGATATTCACCCCAAGGTCACGCGCCAGGTTCAAAATAAACTCCAGCCGCTCCAAGTCCTCATCGGTATAAAGACGTGTATTGCCCTCACTCCGCGACGGCCGCAGCAAGCCCTCGCGCTCATACAAACGCAACGTCTGCGGATGAATCTCGTACATCTCCGCCACCGACGAAATCATGTACGCGCCTTTGCTCTTCCGCTTTGTCGCCATAGTCCCAACCCCTGAAATCTAAACCCTGACCAGATGCCTTACCGAAGTCTAGCTCTTCTCAACATATGCAAGTCAACTAAACTTCACCATGCGCTGAATCAGCATCTCATCTAACTATGAAGATCGCCAGAGCCGCACTTCACGCCAGCCAGATCATCGCCGGAGTCGCCGGAATCAGCGCCATCGCTGGAATTGGCGCCGTCGCCGCTGCCCGCGCAGTCATGCCGCGTCCCCCAAAACGCCACCGCGGCCGTGTCGTCCTCATCACCGGTGGCTCCCGAGGCCTCGGTCTCGCTCTCGCACACCGCTACGGCCGCTCCGGAGCAAAACTTGTCCTGGTTTCCAGAGACTCCGACGAACTGACCCACGCCCGCGACATGCTCCTCAGACACAAAGCCGTCAAGCATCCTGACGATATTCTCTTGCTCCCCGCCGATCTCACCGACGCCAAACAGGCGGCCACGCTCGTCGACTACGCTGTCGGCTTCTTCGGCCACATCGACATCCTCATCAACAACGCTGGCGTCATTGAAGTTGGCCCCGTTGAAGATCAGCCCATAGAAGCCTACCAACGCGCCATGGCCACCAACTTCTTCGCTTCGCTCTACACCACCAACTCCGCTCTTCCGCACCTGCTCCAACGCAACCACATCTACGGTCAAGCGTCCATCGTCAACATCGCCAGCATCGGCGGCAAATTCGCCATGCCCCACATGCTCCCTTACGTCGCCAGCAAGTTCGCCCTCGTAGGCTACTCCCAAGGGCTTCATGCCGAACTCCGCCACAAGGGCATCCGCGTCACCACCGTCTGCCCGGGCCTTATGCGCACCAAAGGAGAGGCTCACGCCCACTTCACCGGCCAAACCAAAAAAGAGGAGCGCTGGTTCAAATTCTCCGCCAAGACTCCCATCTTGGCTGCCTCAGCCAACCGCGCCGCTAACAAGATCTACAACGCCGTCGTCGCCGGCCGCGCCGAAATCACCATCACCCCGCAAGCCTGGCTCGCCGCTCGCATTGCTGGTCTCGCTCCCGAGTCCACCCAATACATCGCCAGCCTCGTCAACCAATTCGTTCTCCCGGCCCCTTCCAGCCAAAGTCTATCCATCCCGGAGCGCAGTATTTATCCATCTACTGCGATATGGGTTAAGCGCACATAAACATCAAGACTCACCGGCATGCGTACTTTAGACTTCACTCCGCCTTCGTACGCTCTAACGAGTCAGACTAGCGTTAAGTGGTGTCCCCGCACTCTGAACTGATGCGCCTTCATGTGCATGCTGATCTGCAGCGACGATAGGTCTTGTTAACAGAACGTCATACTTTCCATAGTCGATCGTCACCTTCGCTTCCCCCCCAATCCGAACATGTGTCGTTGAGATATTCTTCGCCGGAACCCACACGTCGCCCCGTCGCATATACCAGGAGTCAAACGCAGCACTGTCCAAAATCCACGAAGGACTCTTCGCCGGCTCTCCCATCACCCGTACCATCGCAAAGTCGTCCGTGCTCACCCACAACTTCCCCCGATAGGCCACCCCGCTGTAAACCTTTGGCTCTACCCTCAGTACCCACGTGTTCACGCCCCCTAACTGCTCCTGACCGACCAGTTGCACTGTGTAGGTGTCTATGGAAAACATCGCGCGCTGCCAGTCAGTCTTCTCCGATGTCTCCTCTTCCTTATCCACAAGTCGCCGCAAAACCTCCCGACAAAGCAACTTCGACCCAGACTCCGACAACACCGTAAAGTTCTTTCGGCCGGGTGCCTGATACTCCGCCCGCACGATCATCTCTGCGTGGTGCTTGCCACCCGTGCCGTCATATTCCAGTTGATAAGTTCGGTCTGTCCTGTAGTGCTCGAGCGCCGCCTGACGCTCGTCATTCTTCAACAGCATTCGCCTGACGATCTCCTCCGCAGTCGGAGTCGTTCGATTCTGTGCCTGCAACCACCCCGCGCAAGCAAGAGTGATCGAGAACACGAGACCCGCGAACATCCGCGTCCGCGCCAGATGCCACATGGAATCACCTCCGAACTAAGGGGATTTCATCACGGTGCACAACATTCAGTGCAAATAAACCGTGCGCTCAAACATTTCTTGATGAACTTGGATGCAACGAAATGCCGAACGGGGTGCAAAATGGGCAAACTTATGCGCGTTCAAATAAATCTTCGCGAGGATCCTCCGGATTCAGCTTCGCCAGCTCTCGCAGAATCTCCTTGCTCCGCTCATCATGCACCTTCGGCACGACAATCTTCACTTCCACAATCTGATCGCCACGCACACCCTCCCGCGAAGCCGAAGGCACTCCCTTCTCCCGCAGCCGCAGCTTCTGTCCCGTCTGCGTCCCCGGCGGAATCTTCAACTGCGTTCTCGCACCACCTTCATGGGTATCGATCGTCGGCACATCAATCTTTGCTCCCAGCGCCGCTTCCGTCATCGTAACCGGAACAGTTACATATATGTCATCTGCACTACGTGTAAATACCGGATGCGTCCCCGCCTTAATAATCAAAAACAGATCACCTGCCGGGCCGCCATTGATCCCCGCGTTGCCTTTACCCGCCAGCCGAATTCTCTGACCATCCCGAGTCCCCGGCTTAATTCGAAACTCCAGCGGCTCCCGCTTCGTCACCACACCCTCGCCATCGCAGGTCGGGCACGAGTTCTGCACCTTCCCCGAACCACCGCACCGCGGACACTGAATATTGAACTTCATCCGGCCGCCCATCTGCGTCACCTGCCCCGAACCATGGCACTCAGGGCACTCGACACTTCCGCCCGTCGTCGACTTACCCTTGCACGTCGGGCAAACCTCCTGCCGCTGAATCTCCAACCGCGTTACACCACCCCGCACCGCCGTCCAGAAATCGACGCTCACCTGGTACTCAAGATCGGTCCCCGGTTGCGGCCCACGCGCGGCCTGCTTCCCTCCGTTGAACATCCCGCTGAAGATATCCTTGAAGCTGCCTCCAAACCCGCCGCCCGACTCCTGCTGGGCCGAACGTCCACTCTGAAAGTCCGAAAAATCGAACCCACCAAAGTCAAACGGAACCTCCTGACCTGCACGTCCTCCACCAGCACCGCCACGATACCCAGCAGAAGTTGCTCCCCCGCCATAGCCGCCACGTGCAGCCGCCTCGGCCGCTGCCGGGTCGATATTGTCCGAGTAGAAGCCAAGCTGGTCGTAGATCTTCCGCTTCTTGTCGTCACTCAAAACATCGTTCGCCTCGGAGATCTCTTTGAACTTCTCCTCAGCCTTCTTGTCATTCGGATTCACGTCCGGGTGATACTTCCGCGCAGCTTTGCGAAACGCCTTGCGAATCTCCTCCGCCGTCGCCGTCTTCTTCACGCCCAGCGTGCCGTAATAGTCCTTCGTCTGTGTCGTCGCCATAATCTTCTTCCATTCTCTTACCAATGCGCCTCATGCGCATCTCTAAACCTTATTCAGCCTTCAAATCCTGGCAAACCGGGCACCAAAAAAGATTGCGCCCTGCCATCACCTTCGTCAAAATCTTCGTCCCGCTGATAAAGCAAGGTCGACCCTGCCGCCGATACACATAGTGCGCCTCTTCCTTCAGCACTGGCCCACTCTTATGCGGTCGATCCTTCGGCTTCGTCGTCACGATCCTCCGGTCAACCATCCCAGCCTTCATCAACACGCCCGCCTCCTTCCATATCGACCGCAGCGTGCTCTCCGCTACCTCCTTCCCCGGCGTAAACGGGCTCAGCCGTGCCCGAAACAGTAACTCTGCACGAAAAATATTCCCCACTCCCGCAGCCACAGATTGGTCCATCAGCAGCTCTCCAATCGCCTTCTTGCTCTTCGCAACCCGCGCAATCATCTTCTCTGGCCCGTCTCCATTCAACGGATCGGGTCCCAGCCGCTCCAGCAGCGCATCCCACTTTTCCTGCGAGTAGATGGAGCAGTCCATCGGCCCACGCAACTCTACCCAAGCCACCTTCGACGGCTCGATATGTCCAGTCCCATCATCGTCCGAATACCACGCATGCCGTTTGCTCACACCCGGCACCACTGGCCGCTTCACCGCCGCGTCATTCCACATTCGCAGCCGCAACGCACCACGCACGTCCGGCAGCGGTCCCGAGCCCTCCGTAAAATCCCCCTGCAATCCAAGATGCACATGCAGAATCAGGTCCTTCCCGAAGTCATATCCAACGTGCTTGCCCACAGCCATTACCCGCTTCAGCTTTCGTCCATCAATCATCGCCGCATCGGTAAACCGTCCCTGCGGCCCATCCACTCGAACAATCTTCCCGGCAAAAGCAGCCGCATGTCTCTCGGCCCATCGATGAATCTCATTCCCTTCAGGCATCTTCCCTCAACCTCGTCGCAGTCACTTGCGTCTGATGTCGCCGCCGAACACGTCGCGGCCGGCCACTCGTCTTCAACTCATACCGGTAGTGCTCGATAATGCGCTCCGGAGTCCACAGCGCCCAATGCTCTCCCTTTTGCGTTTGCATCTTGTCCATCTGAATCTCATCCATCTGCCGCATCATCTTTTGCAAGTCCCGGTAGTGCTCTGTATAAGAGCTATCTTCACTCTCGATCAGCCGCTGCATATCTACGTATACCGGCTGCGCCCATTCATAAAACGTGTGCCACACGTCATACACATCTAGGTGGCCCTTCTTCACCAGCAACGACAGATGCTCATAAAAGTCCAGCACCTCGAACGCGCTCACAGGCGGCTCCTCAAGGGTCCACGCCTTCAACTCATCGCCCTCCAGCCGAGATTCCGCCAGCGTCTGCCTCACCGAGACAAACTTCTCTGACAAAAAGAAGCTAAGCTGCTTCTCAAGATTCTCAACCGCCCGATAATCTCGCTCATGTCGCAGCTGCAACCCGGCATAAGAGATAGCACCGGCACTCGTAACCACCAAAGCGGCCGTTGCCACTGCCTGAACCGCCTCCCAATTCACCACCAGACGCCCTCCAGCCTCTTTTGATGCATCCCGGAAGCTGCCGAAAGTTCTTCTCATCCAATAGCTGCCTTCAAAACAGCAAGGACGACGGCCGCATCGCCATCTCTGACCTTTACCTCTGCATCCTCCATGCTATGCTCCTTGGAACGCGGCGCTCCCCATCGTCTGCACAAGCGCCTAACGAGGAATTCTTTGACCGCAACAAATGCGAGCTTCTACCGGCCAGAGCTTGATGTCCTTCGCTTTGTCGCCTTTCTTTTAGTCTTCTTCTATCACTCAGTCACGGTCGCCAGCGGCATCTTCGATTCATTTCGCATCGCCGGCGCGCTTGGCGTCTGTCTCTTCTTCCTGCTCAGCTCCTATCTCATTACCGAACTGCTCGAGCGCGAAAAGAGTCAATCTGGAGACATTCACCTACGAGCCTTTTACATTCGACGGGGTCTTCGCATTTGGCCCCTCTATTTTATCGTTCTGCTGGCTGACTACCTCCTGCAGCTCCACCTGAAATCTGGAGTCTTCACTGCCTCACGCCTCTTGGCTTTCCTCCTCGCCGCGGGCAACTGGTACGTCGCGTACCACGGCTTTACAGATACCATCTCAACGCCGCTCTGGAGCATCCCCGTAGAGGAGCAGTTCTACATCCTCTGGCCCTCTGCTCGGAAATACCTCCATCGCTCTGGCTCCATCGTCTTCTCCATCGCAATGTTTGCCGTCGCCTATTTGGCGCTCGCGCACCTATGCCATGCCGGATCCAGCGCCGTCCTGATGATCTGGGTCAACAGCTTCGTTCAATTCCAGTTCTTCAGTACAGGAGCTTTACTTGCGCTGGCGCTTCAAGGCCGTGCGCCAAAACTGCATCCCCTGGTTCGATCGCTCTTCTTCATCATCGGTCTTGCTGCTCTTGGTGCAGCCCAACATCTCTTTCAGGTCAAGGAAACATCAGACCCGGTCACCTTCCATCTAGCGGCTCCTGGCTATCTCTGTGTCAACCTTGGTTGCACCCTGCTCTTCTTCAGCTTCCTCGGCGAGACACGTCTAGGCAAACTGCGTCCCCTGGTGTACCTGGGGAAGATCTCGTACGGCCTCTACGTCTTTCACTGGGCCATGCTGCGTCTCTCGATTTACATCGTTCATCGCCTCACCAGTGGCCACCAAATAGCGAGGATGACGACCAACGCACTTGAAGTCGCGTTTGCCTTCATCCTCACTGTCTTGCTGGCTTCTATCTCTTACCGATTCTTCGAATCACCCATACTGCGCTACAAGAAGCGCTTCGAAGTTATTCGAACACGCTCCGTCTAGCCGATTAGTTCCAGACCTGCCGCGCCTCAATCGCCTCGATCGAAAACATCTGATCCGGCTCCATCTGCTGCATCCGCTGGGCAAACTTCACCGCTTCTTCCTTGGTGTCGAACATCATCCGGTTGTACAGCCGGCCTGCTCGAACCTGGTCGCACTTCCACATCGTCTCGGTCATGGTCTTCCCTCCAAGCAATCGATTGAGTTCCAGGTTCTCCATCCAAAACGTCTCTGCATACTGATCTTCTCTGTTTCTTCTGCTCACCGCTACACACCTTTCTGGTGATAGACGCACTCTACACGTCTATCGCCGTAAGCCAGCCTGATAAAAAGGAGGGGCACCCCATCAGGAACGCCCCTCACCTTTATTACGTCAAAACCAGCCGGTACGGATTACACTTATTTCTTTTCATCGACGTCGACGTACTCAGCATCAATCACGCCTTCGTCCTTCTTCGGCTCTTCATGCGTTTCCGTCGCACCTGTCGCACCATCGGTCGGTGCTGATGCCGCAGACGCCTTGTACATCGCCTCTGCAAGCTTGTGGCTCACAGTCGTTAGACGATCCTTCGCAGCATTCAGCTCACTAGCGCTTGGAGTACCGGCCAGAGTCGTCTTCGCCTCTGCCAGAGCCGTCTCTACCTCGGTCTTATCCGACTCCTGAACCTTATCGCCCGCATCCTTCAACATCTTTTCGATGTTGTAGACCAGCGAATCCAGTCCGTTCCGAGCCTCGACCGCCTCGCGCTGCTCCTTGTCCTCAGCCGCATGAGCCTCGGCATCCTTCGCCATCCGCTCAACCTCTTCCTTGCTCAGGCCTGACGAGCTCGTAATCGTAATCTTCTGATCCTTGCCAGTCGCATTGTCCTTCGCCGTTACATTTAGGATGCCGTTTGCGTCGATGTCGAACGTGACCTCAATCTGCGGCACGCCACGAGGAGCAGGAGGAATCCCGGCAAGCTTGAACTTGCCCAGCGTCCGGTTCTGCGCGGCCATCGGCCGTTCGCCCTGCAGCACATGCACTTCAACCTCAGTCTGCGAATCAGCCGCCGTAGAAAACGTCTCCGTCTTCTTCGTCGGAATCGTCGTGTTCCGGTTGATCATCGCCGTCGCAACACCGCCCATCGTCTCAATCGACAACGTCAGCGGAGTCACATCGAGCAGCAACAGATCCTTCACTTCGCCGGCCAACACGCCAGCCTGAACGGCCGCGCCGATCGCCACAACCTCATCCGGGTTCACGCCCTTATGCGGCTCCTTGCCGAACAGCTCCTTCACCAACTGCTGAATCTTCGGCATACGAGTCTGACCACCGACGAGAACCACCTCATCGATCTTGCTCGCATCCACACCAGCATCCTTCATCGCCTGCTTCGACGGCCCAATCGACCGCTGCAGCAGATCATCGACCAACGACTCCAGCTTCGCACGAGTCAAGTTCCGCACAAGGTGTTTCGGCCCACTCGCATCGGCAGTAATAAAGGGGAGATTGATCTCCGACTCTTGCGCCGTCGACAGCTCGATCTTCGCCTTCTCAGCAGCATCCTTCAACCGCTGCAGCGCCATCTCGTTGCCCTTCGCATGCAGATCAAGCCCGGTATCAGCCTTGAACTCACCAATCAGCCAATCCACAATCCTCTGGTCGAGGTTGTCACCACCAAGGTGCGTATCACCATTGGTCGACTTCACCTCGATCACGCCTTCGCCAACCTCAAGAATCGAGATATCGAAGGTACCGCCACCGAAGTCATAGACCGCAATCGTCTCGTCCTTCTTCTTGTCCAAACCATAAGCAAGCGCAGCCGCCGTCGGCTCGTTCACAATACGCTTCACATCAAGTCCAGCAATCTTGCCGGCATCCTTGGTCGCCTGACGTTGAGCATCGTTGAAGTAAGCCGGAACCGTAATCACAGCCTCGGTCACCGAAGTCCCGAGATAGTCCTCCGCAGCCTTCTTCAGCTTCTGCAGAATCATCGCCGAGATCTCAGGCGGAGTGAACTCCTTACCCTGCGCGCTCACAACAATGTTGTCGCCCTTCGCAACGACCTTGTACGGCACCATCTTCATCTCGTCGCCAACTTCGTTCATGCGACGACCCATAAACCGCTTGATCGAATAAACCGTATTCTCCGGATTCGTAATCGCCTGGCGCTTGGCCACCTGACCCACCAGCCGCTCCCCGCTCTTGGTGAACGCAACGACAGATGGCGTAGTCCGGCCACCCTCTTCGTTCGGGATCACCTTCGGCTCGCCACCTTCCATCACCGCGACGCACGAGTTCGTCGTTCCCAAGTCAATTCCAATAATCTTCGCCATCCCACATCCCCATTCTGGGCTCGCAGCCCATCAACATTTTTGACATCCCAAGAATCTCACCTTGAGTCACTTATTGTCAACTATTCTGATGTACCCGGCCACCTATTGGATTCAAAACCCTTACTCATTCTTCCAAATAGCTTTAGCCGCCGCTTAGCCGTTACAAAAGGCCCCAACCCCGCCTCAAAAATACTCCCGACGCGCCTCCAGTTCCCACTGCAACCGTCCGATAAACCAAACACGTGATTCGCCAAAACATCGCGGTGTCATCACCGAACGGTCCCTCGAAGGTGTCATTGTCGCCCTTGATGCCCCCGGTTACGCTTCCTTCAATTAATGCATCACTTGGAGCTCTGCTCATGTCTTCCCTTACTGCACGCCGTACCGCACGCCGCCTCCTGAAAGTCGCTTCATTGGGCCTCGCAGGACTTCTCGCCGGTCTCCTATCCGGCTGCAACGCCACCCCGGACTCCACCAATATCTCGACCACGACCTACACCTGGTCCACCCACCTTCCCAAGAGCCTAGATTCCGTTCAAGTCCCCCCGCTCCGCCACGCCCCTTCCACGCGAAGACTTCAAACGGGCTCTTACCACAACGTCTCCCAGTCGATGGGCCCGATGGGCCGCAACCCCTCCTAAACCCCTCGACACCGAACCGGCAGACGATCGCCGGAAAACCACAACCAACCAAGCGCGGCAGGCTCCATCCAACGGGCCTGCCGCCTTTTTTGCGCCGCTGACCGCACTGCGCAAACCCCGAATGCATCCATTACCTCCTTTTTTGCCTCTATTTAGGAGACAACCATTCCACCGCGCAAGGGACCCTCCGAAGACCATGGCCTCCGCTGCGACCGCACCACCCGACGAATCCGCTTCCATGACCCAAGGCGTCAACCCCTGGCTGATCGCCGCATCGGTCATGCTCGCCACCTTCATGGAGGTGCTCGACACCGCCATTGCCTCGGTCGCACTACCCTACATCGCCGGCTCCCTCTCTGCCTCCAACGACGAAGCCACCTGGGTCCTCACCAGCTACCTCGTAGCCAACGCCATCGTTCTCCCCGCCAGTAACTGGTTCTCCCTCAAATTCGGCCGTAAGCGCTTCCTCCTGTCCTGCATCGTGATCTTCACCATATCCAGCTTCGCCTGCGGAGCAGCTCCCACCCTCGGCATCTTGCTGCTGGCCCGCATCATTCAAGGCGCTGGCGGCGGCGCCCTCCAACCTCTCTCCCAGGCCATCCTCCTCGAATCGTTCCCACCCGCCAAACGCGGAGCCGCCATGGCCGTCTTCGCCTTCGGGGTCGTCGTCGCCCCAGTCCTCGGCCCCACCCTCGGCGGCTGGCTCACCGACACTTACTCCTGGCGCTACGCCTTCTACATCAACATCCCCATCGGCATCCTCGCAATCGCCATGATCAGCCGCTTCGTCCACGACCCGCCATACATCAGCAAAGCCCGGGTCCCTGCCTTTGACCGCTACGGTTTCGCAGCCCTCGTCGTCTGGACCGGCTGTCTCCAGGTCGTCCTCGACAAAGGTCAGGAAGACGACTGGTTCGGAGCCACCTGGATTCGTTGGGCCGTCTTCTTCCTCGTCACATCTTTTATCTACTTCTGCTGGCACTGCTGGCGCGACAAAGATGCCATCGTCGACCTCAAGGTCCTCAAAGACCGAAATTTCCGCCTCGGCTGCATTCTCATCTTCATGTTTGGCGTTGGCATCTACTCCACCACCACCATCCTCCCTCTCTTCTTTCAGGAGCTTCTCGGCTACACCGCCTTCACCGCAGGAATCGCCGTCGCTCCTCGCGGCATCGGCGCGGTCTGCGGCATGCCCGTCATCGGGTATCTCTCCAATAAAGTCGACCCCCGCTACCTCCTCACCTTCGGCTTCTTTACCTTCGGCCTCACCACCCTCTACTTCGGCAACGTTACCCTCGATATCTCACCCACCACCCTGCTTCTTCCCATCCTCATCACCGGCTTCGGCCTCAGCTTCATCTTCGTCCCCATCAGCACCGCCGCCTACGGCACACTCGACTCGAAACAAATCGGCAACGCCAGCGGCCTCTTCAACCTCATGCGCAACGTCGGCGGCTCCATCGGAATCTCCATCGCCTCCACCCTGCTCACCCGCCGCGCCGACGTCCACCAAAACCTCATCATCAACTCCGTTCCTCGCACCGGCCAGCAGTTTCAAAACTCCCTCGGCAGCCTGACCCAGTTCCTGACCAACCCCTACGGACAGGCGAACGCCGCCGATCCCGCCCAGGCCTCCCTCTACCAGCAGCTCGGCCGCCAGGCCACCCTCTGGGCATTTGTCGACGTCTTCCGCTGGCTCTCGCTCCTCTGTTTCTTCTGCGTCGGCATCGTCTGGTTCTTCAAAAAAGTAAAACCAGGCAAGCCCCCCGCCGGCGCCCATTAGCCCATGGTCATTCTTCACCAGATCACTCCGACGCTATCCACCAGCTACAAAACAGTTCGTCTCCGCGCTCTCAAGGACACACCCTCTGCCTTCGGCAGCACCTACGCCCGCGAATCTCAATTCTCTGAAGCCGACTGGCGCACCCGCGCCGCAAACCTCTGCACCCCACACTCCATTGGCTACCTCGCCTACCACCAGGGCGAATATTGCGGCATCGCTGCCGGTTTCCTCGACAAGGAAGTCCCACAAAACGCCGAGCTGGTCTCCATGTGGGTTGCCTCCACTCACCGCCGAACCGGCACCGGCAAGCTCCTCGTCGACGCAATCGAATCCTGGGCTCGCCTCTCTGCAGCCCACACCCTTCGGCTCATGGTTACCAACACCAATCTCGCAGCCATTTCCTTCTACGAGCGCCTTGGATTCACCGCAACTGGCAGAACCGAGCCCTACCCGAACGATCCCAATCTGATCGAATACGAAATGTCGAAATCGATCCTTTGATCTCTCGCCCTCGCATCGATTGAGGTCGGTCAACATCCCAACATCACTCAATGCCTGCATCTAACTCTGCGATACCCTCTAAGACATGCAGCGCGACCGGCTTCCTTATATCCTGATCCCTCTAGCCGCCTGCATCGCCATCCTCCCCCTCATCCTCAACGGCTGCTCCTGCGGCCACGACTTCGACTTCCACCTTCTCAACTGGATGGAGGCTGCCCGTCAATTCACACAAGGAAATCTCCACCCCCACTGGGCCTACACCGCCGCCTGGAACGCAGGCGAACCCCGCTTCGTCTTCTACCCTCCACTTTCCTGGACGCTCGGCGCGATTCTCACCCTCATCTTCCCGATCACCGCAACGCCCATCGTCTACACCTGGCTAGCCCTCACCGCCAGCGGCCTCGCGCTCCATCGCCTCGCCCGCGCCTTCGCTCCGCCCACCGCCGCCCTTCTAGCTGCGATCCTCTACACGGTGAACCCCTACATGCTCTTCACCGCCTACGAGCGCACCGCCTATGCCGAACTCCTCGCCGCCGCCTTCATCCCACTCCTCCTCCACGCCATCCTGCGCGAGCGCGTCACCATCCCCGGCATCGCCATTCCCATCGCCCTCCTCTGGCTCACCAACGCCCCCGCCGCCGTCATGAGCTGCTACGCACTGGCGCTCCTCACCCTCATTCGCCTAGCCAAGCCCAGCAGCCTGCGCAGAGAAATTGCCATCAACACCACCGCGGGCACGGTCCTCGGCCTCGCCCTCGCCGCCTTCTACATCGTTCCCGCCGCCTACGAACGCCGCTTCGTTCAGATCGCCATGGCCATCATCCCCAACATGCGCATCCAGGACAACTTCCTCTTCCACCGCACCGGCGACCTGGCACACGATCAGGTTCTTCACACCGCCTCTCTCCTGGCCATAATCCTCCTCGCCGTAACGATCGCCGCCCTCGCAATCTCTCTCACTCGGTCGAGCAAAAAACACAGACTAACGAATTCCGCCGACGAATCTCTATTGCATTCTTCCGACCGGCCAAACTCCGACCCATCAAAAAAGACGTCATCTCGACCGGAGCGAAGCGAAGTGGAGAGACCCCCGCATTTCGCCAGCACCACCGCAACTCCCCCCCCGCCGCGCAACCTCTACGTATACCTGGCCATCCTCACCGCAGCCATTGCCCTCCTCCTGACACCCGTCACCGCCGTCATCTGGAACCACGCCCCCGAACTAGCCTTCCTACAATTTCCCTGGCGCTTCCTCGCACTCCTCGCCGCCATCTTCAGCCTGTCCACTGCCCTCGCACTCACTCCGCTGCATCTCAAACCCACCACCCGCACACTCATCGCAATCTTCATCGCCGCAACTCTGACCTACCCTGCCTACACCCTCTTCCGTCAATCCTGCGACGAGGAAGACACCCCCAAAGCCCGCCAGGCTCTCTTCCAATCCAACCAGGGCACCGATCCCACCGACGAATACACCCCAACCACCGCCGACAACGACTCCCTCGCCCCCAAAGATCCTCCCTTCTGGCTCTCCCCTGATCCCAACGCCAAAGCCCCCACTAACACCCAGCCCAGCCCCACTTCCCTTCACATCACCATCAACGCCTCCATCGCCGAAGACCTCATCCTCAATCTCCGCGACTACCCAAACTGGACCATCACGCTCAATGGCTCCCCTGACTCAACCCGTGACCAACGCGACGACGGCCTCATAGCCCTCCCCATCCCCGCCGGACCGTCCACCATCGCGATCACCTACGCCCACACCCTCGACCAAACTATCGGCGACATCATCTCCCTCCTCGCGCTCTCAACTCTCTTCTTCCTCCTCCTCCGCGGCAAATCTCAATCGCCACCCATCCCTTCCTAAACATTGCGAACTCATGCACATAAACCCCCAACAGCAAACTACATTAATCAAGCTGATTTATCATCGAAGCCGATGCAACCCACGGTAAAAGACCTGCTTCTCTCCGGCGCACAGCTCACCGATGCTGCTCTCGAACGCCTCCTGCCCGCAACCGACACTCTCCCCCACTCCATTCACCGCGCCATGCGCCACAGCACCTTCGCAGGCGGCAAGCGTCTCCGTCCCATCCTCTGCATGGAAGCCGCCCGAATGGTCGCAGGCACCGGAACCTATCCCGAAGGCATCGCTGATCTAGGCGCAGCCCTCGAGATGCTCCACACCTACTCGCTCATTCACGACGACCTCCCCGCTCTCGACAACGACGACCTCCGCCGCGGCCAGCCCACCGCCCACGTTGTCTTCGGCGAAGCCACCGCCATCCTCGCCGGCGACGCCCTCCAAACCCTCGCCTTCCAGACCCTCGCGGGCCTTCCCATCTCATCCCCCACAACCGTCGCCATCCTCCGCGACATCTCCCTCGCCATCGGCACCGGCGTAGGCCGCGTAGGTGACCTCGACACCAAGCTCCCCCCCGGCATGATCGGCGGTCAGGTCATGGACATCGAAGCTGAAGGCACCGCCCCCACCGCCGCACTCGTCGAAGCCATCCACCGCTCCAAAACCGGCGCCCTCATCACCACCAGCATCGTTTCCGGCGGCCTCTATGGCCTCAGCGTTCGCCATCGTTCCGCCGGCAGCGGCCACAGTAACGACGAGCCCGAATCCAAACCGAACCGCGCCGCCTACTCCCCCTACGCCGACACCATCGCTCGCCTACGCACCTTCGGCGAAAAAGCAGGCCTCGCCTTCCAAATCGTCGACGACGTACTCGACATGACGCAAAGCTCCGAAGAGCTCGGCAAGACCGCCGGCAAAGACACCGCGACCACCAAAGCCACCTGGCCCGCCGTCTTCGGCATAGACCAGTCCCTCCACGACGCCGAAGAGCTCATCGCCGACGCCTTCGCCGCCCTCACCCCCTTCGGCGAAGCCGCAGCGCCCCTCAAATCGCTAGCCCAATATCTCGTCGAACGTAAAAACTGACACCCACCCATTCGCAGACGGTAAACTCTCACCCTATGAAGTTTTCTCACTTTACCGTCCGCGTACACTCCTCGTCCCTCGCCATCGCAATCCTCTCCGCCGCAAGCTTTTCCGCCTTCGCCCAAACCTCAGGTACCCTCCTCGTAGCCAATCAGACGGACCGCACCCTCTCCTTCATCGACCCTGTCACCGCCCAACAGACCTTTGCCCTCCGGGAAGATCGCATCACCGGCCACGAAGTCACCACCTCGCCCGACGGCCGCACTGCCTACCTCCCCATATACGGCGACGCAGGCGTAGGTCGTCCCGGCACCGACGGACACGAGATGCTCGTCATCGACGTCCCGACCCACAAGATCACCGCCACCGTCGACTTCGGCCACGGCGTCCGCCCCCACCTTCCCGTCTACGACACCCGGCGCAATCTCCTTTACGTATCCACCGAACTCGACGAAGCCATCACCGTCATCGACCCGAAGACCCTCAAAATCCTCTACAAGATCCCCACCGGAGCCGCGCAATCTCACATGTTCGCGCTCTCACACGACGGCCGCTTCGCCTACACCACCAACGTAGGCCCCGCCAGCGTCTCTGTCCTCGACCTCGACACCCACAAGACACTAGCAATCATCCCCGTCGGCGAGCCCGGAACAACGCGAGTCCAGCGCATCTCTCTCAGCAACGACGACAAGCTTCTCTTCACCTCCGACTGGAACAATCCCCGCCTCGCAGTGATCGACACCACCACCCGCAAGCTCAAGACATGGATTCCCCTCCCCGGCACCGGCTACGGCAGCGCATCCACACAAGACGGCCGCTACCTCATCCTCTGTCTCTCGAAATCAGCGAAGATCGCAGTCATCGATCTCTCGAACTTCTCAATCGTCCGGACCATCGACGTCCCCAGCCAGCCGCAGGAAGTTCTCATCCGTCCCGACGGCCTCGTAGCCTACGTCTCCTGCAACAAAGATCACAAGGTTGCCGCCATCGATCTAAAAACCTGGAAGGTCCAATCCCTCATCGACGCTGGAAACGATGCAGACGGTCTCGCCTGGTCTAACGCACCATCAGCCGCAGCCACCGGCACCCACTAGCAACAGATCCTCTCGCAACAGCTTAAACGGACTACGCAGGATAACCCGCGTCCATCCACTCCTTGAATAGCGAAACACTCTCTGCTGACCACGGTTCATCGGGAGGCATCGAGCCATTGGACACCGTACCGTAAACAAGACTCGCGTTCGCGGGGACACGCATCCACGCGAAATCATCCAGAGCAATCCCATCAGGCTTCATGCACTCAATGTCCCCATCCCGAAATAGCGGGCGGATATCTTTCGCAAAGCTGATCGCCATTGTGCCTCCTTAACGAACCACTGATGATTTTGGATTCTACGCCCACACCCTTCTTCGCAAATCAAGCTCATCCTCATCGACATCATCGAATTTCACAAATACCTGACATCCACGCGGCGTCCAGGTCTCGTACACCATGCACCCGGAAAGTTCTCCGTGACCCCTGGGCCCCCCAAAAAATCGAAGCGAACGTGGACGAACTTTTCAGGAATTGAATCAGGAGATGTACCGCAATGAAAGCACTCAACGAAATCGAAGCCGTCCGTTCGCCAGAAGAAAGCCAATCAGCATCCTCCCGACGATCGTTTCTCAAAGGCGCCGCGCTTACCGGAGCCGCAACCTTCGCCGCTGTCGGCGCACTCTCCACCACAGTCTCAGCCGAACAACAGGAAGAGACAGACAGCATGCAGTACGAACACGAACATCTGAAGAAAAGCGATCGCGACATCCTCATCGCAGCACAGATCGCCGAAGCGCTCGCCGTCACCACCTACTCCAACATCATCAACATCTCACCCTTCTTCAAATCAATCCCCGACGACGATCAGGGCTACCTCATCGGCGCACGCCAGGAAGAGATGTCCCACTATCTTCTCGAGCAATCTGTAACCGACCAGTTCACCCCCTTCACACAGTTCTTCTATCCCAAAAAAATGTTCTCGGACGCGCAGACCACCCTCAACATTCTGGTCACTCTCGAGGACGCATTTATCGCCGCCTATCTTGTTGGCGTGCGCAACTTCTCCACGCGCAACCTGCGAGTCACCGCAGCCCGCATCATGGGAATCGAAAGCGACCACCGCACTCTGGCACGTGTCGTAGGTGGCGACGTGACCCCGCAGTTTGGCGGCCCGATCAAATCCATCACCGGCATTCAGGGCGTCGCAGAGAGTATCGCTCCCCCAAATAACAACGGCTACGAAAGAACGCTCTGCTGGACCTCGATCGACCAGGCCTTAACCGCGCTCACTCCCTTCGTAAACTTCAACGCTGCCAAAGCCGCAGGCTTCGACACAGCACAATCCTTCCCATTCGAACCCTTTACCCCAACCCTGCCCAACCCGCTCGGAGCCTTCGTCTCCTTCAGCGGCTGCTGACAACTCGGCCGACGAGTGCCCTCACCTCGAGCCAAGAGGTGCGGGCACTCGTGTGCCTCTCACACGTGCCCCAGAGCTCTGTCCTCTATCATCAGCTCAGATGCTCACCGAGTCCGACATCCTAAAGGCCCTCCGCGACTGCTACGATCCCGTCCTCCCCTGCAATATCGTCGACCTTGGCCTCATCCACGCCGTAACCATCACCCGCGACCTCGACGCCCCCGGCACCAACATCCCCGGCGTCCCGCAAAAGCACATCATCGAGATCGCCATAACCCCCACCCAGACCGACGAATCCTCTCAAGCCCAACTCATCTCTCAAATCACACACCGCCTCGCCGGCCTCGAAACGGTAAGCCGAACCACCGCCACTATCCTCGAATCCCCCATCTGGACGCCACTCAACATCACCCCAGCCGGCCGCAAAACTCTCGGCCTCGACGGCAACCCCAACCTGGTCCAGATCCGCTAAACCATGCCCCCACGCAAATCCAAATCCGTACTGGTGATGCCTCCGCCACCGCCACCACAACATCCCTTCGACCAGATCCACGGTGTCGAAACCAGCGGCCTAATCGCAGCCGGCAACCTCACCACCGGCCACCCCAACGACGCCCACGTCACCGCATACTACGGCGTCGCCCCTAGCATCCTCCGCACCCTCGTCGATCTCTGGCGCGCCACCAACCCACCTCACCCCATCCACCACTACACATTCGTCGACATCGGCGCCGGCAAAGGCCGCGCCATGCTCGTCGCCAGCGAACTCCCCTTCCACCAGGTCATCGGCATCGAACTCAACCCCACATTAGCCGACACCGCACAAACCAACCTCGAGCATTGGCTTGCCACCCACGCCGCCGACACTACCGCCCCAGCACTCGCCCCCATCCGCCTCCTCGAGCAGGACGCCCTCACCTTCGACTTCCCCCGCGCCCCGACCCTCGCGTTCCTCTTCCATCCTTTCGAGGCACCCGTCCTCAAGCTCCTCCTCCGCCGCATTGAAGCCCAATTCGCACCACACCGCGGCACCCCCGCACCAGCCTTCGATCTCCTCTACGTCAACTCCGAGTGCCGCGCGGTCCTCGACCGCCACCCAGCGTTCACCCGCCTCTTCCTCGGTCCCGTAGCCATGTCTCCCGAAGACCACGCCGCCGACCTGGCCGCCATCGCCCAGCAAAAAGAATACGGCTCCACCGGCGACGAAGAGTGCGCCATCTATCGCCTCACCGGCCGCGCCACCAAGCCCTGAATCACCAAGCCAGCCACGCACTCCAGGTGATACGCTGTCGTTGCCTATGATTGCCTGAACGAACCATCGAGCTGCCTGCAACCTCGGCGCCCTCACAGACGCCAAGCATGCCTACGCGCCAGCCACCATCGTTCAGGAGATCCAAATGCCCCACGCAACTCAAATTGCATCCAGCATCACCACTGCACGTCTCGAACTAGTAGCAATCACCCCCGACTCCCTAACCTCGGAACAAGCATCCGACGGCCGACTCGGCCAAATCCTAAACTGCCGCGTCACCTCCGAGTGGCCCCACGCCGACTGGGAGCCTCACGTCCTCCAACTCCTTCAGGAGCGCTTCGCCGAAGACCCCACCGAGATAGGCTGGCACCGCTACGTCCTTCTTCGCCCAATCAACGGCCAACCCGCAACCCTCATAGGCTCCGTCGGTGGCTTCCGCTGGCCAAACGACCACGATGCCGCAGAGGTCGGCTACGCCATCCTCCCCGAGTTCCGTCTACGCGGCTACGCTCTCGAAGCAACCAAGGCAATGCTCACTTGGATCGAAGCCACCAACTCCGTCAAAACAATCTTCGCCCACACCTTCCCGCATCTCACCGGATCCATTCGCATCCTCGAGCAATGCGGCTTCACCCTCGAAGGCCCCGGCAAAGAAGAAAACACCATCCGCTATCGAAAGCAGTAACCAAAACAAAGGGGCGCGATCATTGACCGCGCCCTCCCGAGTTCTCCCATACAAAACTACTTAATGTAGTACCCCGCCACCCGCCAAACCTTATCCTTCTCCCGGCTCATGATCACCGTCTCCTGCGCCACCAGTTTGTGTTCAAAGCTCGTCTCATACAGAATCACCACATACTCTCCAGGTGGAACTCCCGGCAGAAGTGTTGTATACGACGCACTCTGCAGTTTCCTGCTGTTCAGTTTTCCCATAGGTTCGCGCGCAGCCTTCATAGACGACTCAAACTTCTCCATCGTGACCGCGTTCCTTACCATCTCCGATGCCTCGTTCCAGCACTCTGCGTACTTGCCGGCATCAAGCTTTGCCATCCACTCTTCCGCTTCACGGGTTGCAAGTTGCACCGCATCCTGTTGTGCCTGCGGAGCGTGTTCCTGCATCGCAAAACTCACGCTCCCTGGCACTCCTCCCACCAACACACACAACATCAAAACGATCCTCGAAACTCTGCGCACGCCGGACCTCCCCTAGTCAATTCGTAAGCCGATTTTGGCCCCACCAATCGTAATACGGCCCGCTTCGTAATACAGCCCGCTGCCGCTACGAACTAAAACACTCCCCGCCAACTACCCCTTCACCCGCACATAGAACATGCGCTCATCTCCGCCCGCATGTTCAATCAAAATCTCCCCATCCGCCCGCTCCACCACACTCGGAAACTTCTCACCCCACTCCACCAGTATCAGCGCATCCGGTTCCTCGGCCATCTCCTCCAGCCCCAGCGTCATCAACTCACGCTCGGTCTCAAGCCGATAGAGATCCAGATGAAACAGCCGCACTTTCTTCCCTTTGTACTCATGCAGCAGCGTAAACGTAGGACTCGTCACATCCTCCATCTCCGCCGCCCCCAACGCTGCTGCGATCCCCTTCACCAGCGTCGTCTTTCCAGCACCCAGATCTCCCCGCAGCACAAACATCTTCGGCACAGGCAACAACATCTCTGCCACCCTCTCGCCCATCGCCAACGTCCCAGCCTCACTCCGCGTCTTAAACCGCTTCTTCTCCCGCAACTCCACGCTCACGCCACTCTCCTCGACTCAGCTACCATCTTCTCATTGGACCGATTCCTGTTTGGTCCCCGTCTTCTTCGGTCTTGCCATATCCACCAGACTCGAAGCGGCGTGTACATCAAAATGTCCGTCATAGACCAACAGCCCACCGTCTAAAATCGCCGTCGGCTTCAATGCTTTGAACTGCGCATAAGGATTGGGCTGCCCAAACTGAAGATCCACTCCCTCCAACTCGTCATCACTAATCAGCACCGGACCATCGATCTCTATAGGTACATCCATCGGTACAGGAATCCACCACAGATTCACTACCGTCGGAAGCGGCTTGCAAGGCACGCCATAGTAGCGCTCATCAGCCACCCCACTCGCTGTGTACGCCATCCAGCATTCAGTCACGTGCCTATCCCGCAAATAATCGGACGCCGTCTTCAACTGTTGTCCCCAATCCGAGTTCGAGTCGCTCAACCAACGATGCACATTCCTTTGCCCACCCCACGCCTCATTCGCATAAGCAATATAGCCAGGGAAACTTCGCAGCGAAGTCACTATCTGAAAGACAAGCAGCACCCCAGCGACTGCAATCCACCTGCGATCGCGGCTGATCAACACACTCAACGCCGACGCACCCACAAGATAAAGAAATGGGTAGATCGGTAAAATATGTCGAACCCCAATATTCATGTCCGAGTTAATCGCCAGTCCCAGAAACACAACAACCGGAATCATCAACAGCAGCCAACGCCACCGGACCCCAGGTTCGCGAAAACAAACGAAGACAGCAACCACCAACAAAACAAGAAATGGCAGAGTCGACTTAATCAAAATCGCCGCCGGGAAATAGAGCCAGGTTCCATGCCGGCGCAATGTCCCAAAAAGATAACTGATATCCCGCTCTTCCGTAAGCTTTGTATTCGCAAGTCCCCAGATATAGGCCTCTGGAAGAACATGCGTTCGAGCCAGAATCCGTAAGGGCTTGGGATTTGCAACGTGAGCATAATCTTGCAGATAGCTCGCAAGGTCTGGATTTTGCACCATACCGTTAGGCCGCGCTGCATAGCGAAATCCATAACAACCCCACAGCACTGCGAAGGCAACACACACCGCGATCGCCAGCCCAACGCACCTCTTCCAGACCAGCCGTAAACTCGGTCTCTCAAACCACTCAACCAGAACCATCAACCCCAGTGCCGGAATCAGAAACAAGCCGGTGAACTTCGCCGCCCAGGCAAGACCCATCACCACGCCGGTAAGAAACAACTTCCAAACCGTCGGTCGCCCCATGTACCGATACCACGCATACACCGCCGCAAAGACAAAAAATGTGATCGCCGCATCCGTCGTCACCAGGGCTCCATGAGCAAGAAGCGTTGGATCAACAACCAAAAACGCCAATGCGAGCAATCCGGTTGTCGCCCCAAAGATCTCTTGCCCGGCCAGAAAAACCAGCAACGCCAGCCCCAGCGCAAACAAAGAGATCACAACACGCCCACGGAGCAAAAGCCCATTCGCATCATTTTTAAACAGAAAGTCTTTACCATCGAGAAACGCCTCCAACTGCGAGCTGCGTCCATGCTGTTCGGGCTCATACAAACGCAGTGGAAGCAAGGGAAGAGCCGCCGCGGCCTTCGCCAGCGGGGGCACCTCAGGATTCAACCCGAAATCCCGATGCTTCAGAATCGTGTACCCATCGAACAGGTGATGGCCCTCATCCCAACTCATCGAGGATCTGACATTCACACCGAGCAGTTGGAGAAAAAGAATCAACAATAAGGCCGTAACCACGGCCCCGCGCTGAATGAGTCGCCGATGAGATTGAATCACACGTTCCCCCAAATAGTGCCGAGTGCCGGCTCTCTTTGCTCTAACGCATCTCAAACGGCATCAGTTCCCGAATCGCCCCCGAAAGCCACCGCTTTCGCCTTAAGAAACCTTAACTTCGTAACCCGCAAATCCAGGCCAGACCATCCTCATCCGTCACGCGATAACGAAACGCATCCGACAGATGTGTAACCGTATCAGTTGCAAGTACCGTATGCTCATCCATCGCGTGAGCCGCAAAGTCCGCAGCCAGCCCATGCAGATACACCGCCGCCTCCACAGCCCGCGCTACGTCCTTCGGAAACTGTGCCAGCATCGCCGCCACAATCCCAGTTAAAATATCACCGCTTCCACCCTTCGCCATCGCCGGGTTCCCGCTTGTATTCACCGCAATCGAACCATCCGGATGCGCAATCAGCGTCCGCCACCCCTTCAGCACTAGCGTTAGCTTATGCGTGGTCGCAAACCTCCGCGCCAACCCCACCCGATCCGCCTCCACCTCTCGCACCGTCATCCCCGCCAGTCGTGCCATCTCCCCCGGATGCGGCGTCAGCACCATCACCCGTCCTTCGCCATTCAACAACTCCGTCTTTCCCGTGAATGCATTCAAAGCATCCGCATCGATCACCACCGGCACCCCTGTCTTCTCAACAATCTGCCGCGCAAACGCCGGCGCATCCCCCTCGGTCGACAGTCCCGGCCCCACCGCCACTACGGTTATCTTCGCCACCAACGCATCCAGCTTCGCCCCATCCAGATTCTTAAAAGAGACCTCGCCTTTCGTCCCCTCCGCCAACGGCACCATCATCAACTCAGGCGCAATCCGCGTCACCGAATCCAGAATGCTCTTCGGTACCGCCGCCGTCACCAGCCCAGCGCCCGCCCGCAAACACGCCAGCGACGCCATCGCCGGCGCTCCTGCCTTTCCATAGCACCCACCCACCACCAGCACATGCCCAAACTTGCCCTTATTCGAATTCACATCGCGTGGCCGCTCCGCCAGCGCCTTCGACGCACCCGACCAGCTGAGCCCACTCGCCGAAACCACCGCATCCTCCGGCGATCCGATCCCCGCAACCACCACCGGACCGAACACGCCTCCCTTCTTTTCATTGCGCGTCAGATGCCCGAACACATGCGCCATCTTCGGCGCGGTAAACGTCACCACCGCGTCAGCCCGGAACGACCCATCCGCCGTCTGCTCCATCGAATTCGCATCCCACCCCGAAGGCAGATCCACCGCCACCACCGGCGCCTCCAATTTCTCCACCATCTCCCTCAGCGAAACCGCGAGCCCACGCAGTGGCGGCTTGAATCCGGTCCCCACCAGCGCATCCAACAAAAGCTCCGCCTCGCCAAGTTTCTGCCCACATGCAGCCAACCCACCCTCGTCCACCAACTCTTCCACTACGACAGACGAGACCTCGTCCCTCAGCCGCTTCAAAGCTCCCGCGGCCTCACCCTTAACCTCTTCCATCCGCCCCAGCAGGACTACCCGCACCAGGCACCCAGCCTGTGCCAGTATCCGCGCCGCAACAAAACCGTCCCCACCGTTATTTCCCTTCCCACACAGCACCACCACAGGCGACAAAGCCGGGTATTGCCGCAGACAGAACTTCGCCACCGCCCCACCTGCCGCCTCCATCAACGTCTCGAGAGAAACCCCAAACTCCTCCGCGGTCCACCGGTCCACCGCCTGCATCTCCGTCGCCGTAAGAATCTTCATCTTCCCCTTCTACCCGATTCCCTCGCCGAAGCCAAGACGCTCAGACAAGACGCACTCCTCAACCGCCGCGGCCGCATCGAGTGCTCGGATCCAAATTCCGACACGCCAACCATGTCCACGGCGCTGTCCCACCAGGCAAAGTACATTTCATGAGACAAGCGCAAGTCGTCAGGCAAGTGCAAGTCGTAGGCAAGACCTGAGGCGTCACTCAAGACGCATTCCAAGGTCGAAAGGACTCCTACATCAAATTCAAGTCATTCCACGATCCATGATAAAAAATGGGAAATTAAATGCCGAAACGTGGCACATTTTCTGCCGCGCGAAATCACGCTGCCATGCACCACGTCTCCACCACCAAAACACCACTTTGTGACCACATTCCCACCAGCGTTTTTCGCCATCCGAGCCGTCAAACCTACTCGGAAGCACCCACAACACCACTGGTTTCAACCGTCGGCTTCTGCAGGAAATAATCTTTATCCCACAGCGCCCGATAGAACTCCCCAGTCAGCTCAGCCGCCTTAGGCCCAAAAGTAGGCCGTCCACCCTCGAGGAAAAACACAGTAACAATACGCCCCTTCGGCGTATCGGCAAACGATCCAAACCACCCAAATCGAGTGCCATTATTCGAGCAAGTCCCCGTCTTGCCCATCACCGGAAACTGGCTGAAGTTGGCCCTCAAGGACCGCGCCGTGCCGTACTGCACTGCGCCTTGCATACCCACCGAAATCTCAGGAATCAGCGGAGCAATATCCAGCACCCGCTTCACCTTGGGCTCGAATGTTGCCACATCCACGGCCGTCTCTGGATGTTGCAGATAATAAAGCGTCCCGCCATTCGCAATCGCCGAAACTAGAGCTCCCAACTGCAGCGGAGTCATCGAAACGCTCTCGCCAAACGAGCACATACGTCCCACTCCACCAAGCGAGGCAGGTAATACCTCGTCGGGATATGTCCCCAGCTGTTCGCCCTGAATTTGATAGCCGGCCAGCTCGCCAAGCCCAAACTCATTGGCGTAATGTTTCACCCGCTCAAACCCAAGCTGTCGTCCAAGCGTCTCAAAATAAAGGTTGTTCGAGTGTGCCAAAGCCTCCGTCATGGTCAGGTGATAATGGCCGCCCAGATTCACCGGTGTGTCCTTGTTGACAATTCCCTCCTCGAGCGCCGCCAAAGCAACCGTCAGCTTGATCGTCGAACACGGCTCCGCTCCCCGCGACAGCGCCAGCTTCTGGTTAACCATAGCCAGAATTCGTCCCGTCGAAGGATCGATCGCAATTGCTGTGCCGTTCATGTTGCCCAGCGCCTCAATCGCCGCCGCGCGAACCAACGGATCTTCGCCCTCTACAACATCACCCAAGGTCAGGTTGTCCGCGTACGAACTTGCCGAAAAGTGCTCCTGATATCGAGTCCGTCGCACCGCTAAGGTAGGCCGCGCTCCATGTCGACGCCGTCCCGCAACGGTCGTAGTTGCAACAGCGTGGGAGGCAACCTTTGCAGCAGAGCTGGAGTGCGAAGCCCCGGAATGAGCCTTCACAGACGTCGCAACACGCGTCGTCCCAGCAGAGTGCCGCTTTGTTTTGCCGGCGGTAGCCGTCCCCGTTGCCGCGTTCGCACCTACTCCAGTCCCTAGCACAAGGCCGAAGAGGAGCGCGCCAAAAACCTTCAGTGATCTCGACACAGGCGATCCCTCTTATTGATTTGACTGCAATCGAACTGCCATCGATACATAATTCATCTTATAAAACACTAATTGAACACGATTTGTCGCGATAGCGCCGTTCCCCATTCGTGCTACTTCGCTGAAATCAGTTGTACCACTAATTTCCACGCCGCAAAAACGCAGGAATATCAAGCTCATCCGGCTCCGCAGCCGCCACCGCCGCACTTCCAAACGCCGGAACACGCACCGAAGACTCTCCCACCCCTTCCGTTACAGTTCGGATATCCTCCTGTTGGACGCGAACCTGCGCGGGAAAGTGAGTAGCCTCACTCGCTCGAGCGCTCCGCCCAACCTCCGTCACCTTCTCACCACGCACCCCAGGAGCCCGAAAGAAGTCATCATCAAACACCGATGCTGGCACCGGAACCAACTCCACCGCTGCATTCGACTCCATCTTCGCGATCGGCTCTTTTACTTCATCCGTCTCGCCCAACGGAAGCGCAACTTCCTTTACCGGCTCCGCTTCCATCTCGCTCGCAAACCGCATCGTCGCTGGTCGCGACGTCACCACGCGCGGCTGAATCGGCACATCGTACCGCATCGTAGGCAGCGTCGCCTCCGCCAGCATGCGCTCCCGCCGCTGCGGCATCTCCTGCTGCTTGAATCCAGTCGCAATCACAGTGATCTTCACTTCATCGCCCATCGACTCATCCTGCACCGCACCGAAGATGATATTCGCATCCTCATGCGCCGCGTTCTGAATAATGGTCGAAGCCTCGTTCACCTCGCTCAACTTCAAACTGCTCGACCCCGTAATGTTGATCAGAATCCCACGCGCACCATCGATCGCTCCCGCCTCCAGCAGCGGCGAAGCCATCGCTGCCATCGCTGCCTCCACCGCGCGATTCGCGCCCGACCGCACTCCGGTTCCCATCACCGCATAGCCCATCCCCGCCATCGTCGTCTTCACGTCGGCAAAGTCGCGATTGATCACACCAGGAATCGTAATGATGTCCGAGATCCCCTGCACACCCTGCCGCAGCACATCATCCGCAATCCGGAAGCTCTCAAAAAATCCAGCATCCTTCGCCACCGCCAGCAGCTTCTCATTCGGAATCACGATCACGGTATCGACCGACTCGAGCAGCTCCTGCATACCCCGCTCAGCCTGCTGCATCCGGCGCTTGCCTTCAAATGCGAACGGCCGCGTCACCACAGCCACCGTCAGCGCGCCCATCTCACTCGCCAGACTCGCAATCACCGGAGCAGCGCCTGTCCCCGTGCCACCGCCCAACCCAGCCGTCACAAACACCATATCCGCGCCCTCAAGCGCTTCAATGATCTTGTCCGAATCCTCCAGCGCCGCCCGTCGCCCCACATCCGGATTCGCACCCGCGCCAAGTCCGCTCGTCAGCTTGACTCCAAGCTGCAGCTTCACCGGAGCATTTGAAACCTGCAGCGCCTGCACATCGGTATTCGCCGCAATAAACTCCACGCCCACAACATTGGCCGCGATCATGCGATTCACAGCATTATTCCCGCCGCCGCCCACGCCGATCACTTTGATCCGCGCCCCATGCGGTATCTCATCGTGATAGTGAATGCGAAGATCGTTGGAATCGTTGGGCATATCGGGCAGATTGGACATTTCAGCAGGACTCCTTGAAGGTTGTTTAATTCTCCCACCTCCCTGCCAAACGCACGACCCCCGTTTTCCACCGCACGTACCACGCATGGTTCCAAATTCGCGCGTCGGCCGAGGCACTCGCGCTCGCCATGGCCCACCCTCATCCAGTCTGCAAACTATCAGCCTCTCCCTGCAAAAACCTCCAGTCTTACTGCAAACCGATGGCAACCCCTCCCAGCACGTCCCATGCTGACAATATGAAAACGCTCTCCCGATTCCTCGTGTTCCCCCTCCTGACTCTTCTCGTCGCCTTCGCGCTCACCCAGCCACCCCAGTCAGCGCAAAGGAAGTCGAGTCAATATGGACAGCCTCGCGACGCCATCGATCTTCTCCTGCGGGCCGAATCTCCTCCGCTCAACGACACTAGCCGCGACATCACCTGGCACCTATTCAGCTCCGCTTACAGAATCATGAATGCTTACGAAAAGGCGCGGCAGTGCTATCAAACAGCAACTCACATCCTCAAAGAAATCCCGAATCCACAGCCCGACTACGCGCTAGCTCTCGATAACCTTGGCGCAGTCGAAGAACTGAAGACCCTTCGAACCATGTCAAAGCGCTTGTATCGAAGAATCTGCGACCGCTACTCGCAGGTCGATCTCAAGACGGAACTTGCGTCTGCTGACGCTTCTCGCAACGCCGAACCGAAGAAAGAAGCAGCGCGTCTTGAAACGGACGCCGCTCCAGCTCTGACGAATGTTCGTGCCCGTCGACACGGCGGTTGCGCCACGAGTGCAGAAAGCTTCCAGTAATCACCATGGAGCGACGAATGGACCGGAGCACCAAAAGCATCTCGCCCAGCCCGGCATCTGGGACTCTGCACCTACGCGGAGCGAAATCCACCACGATCGACGCGCCGAATACGAATACTTCGTCGACCTCGCAAATGGTCAACGCCTCAGGATGAGCAAAACCGGCTGGAGAAATCTCACCTCAGCCCACATCCAACAGTCTTGAGAAAGGCTCACCGCCACAAACAAAGAAGCCTCAGGCTTCCTTCAATCAACGCACGCTTGAAGGGAAACCCGAAGCTCATCAGTCCCGACAGATCAAAACTAAGCTAAAACAGCACAACCAAATCAACCAGCCGATCGATACTCTCGCACCAACCCTGCGACATACCCGCAAGGTGCTTCGGAGGCGCACCAGGCTTCATCTTTGTCACACGAGCAACTAGCGAGATCTCCGTTCCGCCAAGCACTTCCCTGAAGGTCACCGTATTCGTCACCTCGAACATCGGCTTCCCGTCCCCATCAATCGGCGCCGTCACAAACACCAGCCTGTGCGGCCGATCGATCGTCACAAACCGCCCAGTCATCGGAGACTCCACGCCTTCCGGCGAGTGCATATTAATCAGCATCGCTCCACCGATGCGCGCATCCACCTCGCACACTGGATTCGTGAAGCCCTTCGGCCCCCACCACTGCGCGAGATGCTTCTTCTCGATCCACGCCCGAAACACCACATCCGGCGAGGCTGCCACTCTGCGCGTCAAACAAACCTCTAGCAACCCCGCCTCCATTACCCCTCCTTCAACCGCCATACTCTACCTCGCGCAAAAACTCTTCCAACTTATCGAGGCTACTATTCCAGCCCTTCATATGACCGTCTCGATCTTCCAACGTTACGAAGAACGCCTGGTGAAAGTTCATCGTAGTTTTTCCGCCATGCTCTTCTAACGTAAGCGTAATCACTGTGTCGTGCTCAGGAAGACCCGAACCCGCTTCCCAGTGAAACGTAAAGACAAGCCTCTCCGGCTCAACCACTTCCATGTATTCGCCGCCCTGCCACACATCTGCCGTCCGCCACTCGCCCGCACTATCGGTGAAACCGTCACTATGCAGACAGTCTCTCCACTTACCACCCGGACGCACGTCCGTCGTCAGGTTCCGCGCCTCAAACTGCCTCGGTCCAAACCATTGCTTCATATGTTCCGGATCAGTCCACGCCTTCCATACCAACTCACGTGGCGCCTCGAACACCCGCGTAATGTTCAGCTCATGCTGCGTCCTCACCTTCGGAGATACCGTCGCTGTTCCCATCACATTCCTCCTCGTGTTTTAAACCTTCTGCGTCTATACCTTGGCAGTAGCCTCTGCCAAACGAACCGTAATCGCGCACATTCTGGTCGCGAGCCTCAGCCGAATCAAACAACGCGCGCATCGTGACCCGCGTACCGCCTGCTACATCTTCAAAGATCGTTGTCTTTCCATCTTCACCGCAGGTCCGCCCTTGAAACCGCCCGTCAACGTGTACACAAGCCGCTCATACTGCACTACGTCGACAAACACACTTTCGTTCGGATAATCGGTGCCATCAGGCCCATGCATCACCTGCCTCCACACCGCCCGGCCTAACATCCATCTCTTCAATCGTGGTCGAAAATCCATTCGGCCCCCACCACTGCGCAACCTGCTTCGGATCGGTCCACGCCTCCCAAACCATCTTGCGCGGTGCATCGAACACGCGCGACAGCACAATCTCCCGTTCAGCGTCGCTTATTACCGTTCCCATTGTTCTTTCCGGCATCTCGCTTCTCCTTTATCTGTAAGGTCTTCAAGTACTCGTCCAATCGATCGAAACTCTCCTCCCAGAACCGGCGATACTCGTCCAGCCAGTCCGCAGCCTGCTTCAACGGCTCCGCCTTCAGCTTGCAGGGCCGCCACTGCGCCTCCCGCCCGCGCGAGATCAACCCAGCCTTCTCCAGCACCTTGAGGTGCCGCGAGATCGCCGGCATGCTCATTTCGAACGGAGCGGCAATCTCCGTCACCGAGGACTCTCCCAACGCCAGACGCGCAAGAATCGCTCTCCGCGTCGGATCCGCCAATGCTGCAAAGGTCGCTGTAATCTGATCGTCCATATTGTTATTAACAACTAAGTTAAATAACCATAACGTTAAATAAGAAATCTGTAAACAGGCAAACAAGATTTTTCTATTTTGTAGGGGAAGGTTAGTTGCGCTTACCTTTCAGTGCTCCCTCTACTTTGTAATCTCAATAGGCTTCAAAAAACGTACCCAGGCCTGGCTCCCAGGAACGTGCTGCCATCCCGGCGACGAAACCTCAAACGGAATATCCGTCGCAACCACCGCAACAGCACCCTGCTCTCGAAACAACTCTAGAACCTGCTGCTGCGTCGAGGGATGATCAAAAAATAGATGCAGATCCTGCACCTGGCTCTGCGGATCGAACGCATCGTTCCCAATCGCTGCCACAATATGCAAACTGGAAGCGTAGGCCCACGTGCATCGGAAATCGTTTCGTGGCGCTACAGAAGCCACCTTATCTCCCGCTTTCAAATTCAGCTTCACCAGATAGTCAGCGATGGCCCACTGCCCGCCGCTTTGCATATCAGTCCGCTCGATAGCCGATCGCACCGCACCATGCAACCGCTCCGTCGAGTTGAACAACGTCGCCGCAACCAAAAGCAGAATAGCCGCCGTACGTATCGAGGAGCGAAGCGGCAGGCGATCCAGCGTGAGAAACGGCGCCATTCCAATCACGCAGAGAAATCCCGCCACATACCGTCCTTCCAGGTGAACCACAAGATAAAACGAAAATCCGACAATGGAGGGCAAGTACACAATCCACGGATCCAAAGAGGGTGCTGCGCCGGTACGGGTCCTCCTCTTAACCAAAAACGCAACGCAGAAGCACACCATCACGGCCAAAGTAACGGGAAGAATCTCTTGAAACACATACTTCAAATCATGAAGATTTTCGACAATAGCGCGAGCCATATTTTTTAAACTGAAGACCTGACGATATCCCTCATACCAATACGCCATGTTGAACTGAGGCGGATAAGTAACATGGAATGGCTCGCCAAAAGCGAAGACCGGCGGATCGTTTCTAAGCATCCGCACCGGATGGATCGGCGACCCAAGCTCCGGCGGACCTCCCTGCCATCCCATCCAGTGGCTCAGGTGATTCACATGAAACGCGAAATTCAACGCTCCCGCTTCGCCCAGCGTGGGCCTGCCTAGAGCCCACGAAAGGCCCGCACCATACACAAGGACGAAAAGCAGGAAAACCCCCACCGCACGAAAAAACGGTGCGACGATACGGCGCCGTCCCTGCAACGCAACCATCATCCCGAAGAACACACCCGCGAGAGTCAGCAGAATAGCCTTCGTCAGAAAACCCACACCGAGCAGTGCTCCCAGCGCAACGCTATTGCCTACGGTCGGCTGCAAAAAAACCTTCAGCGCAACTGCGGACGCGAAAAAGAACATACAGGTCACCAGCAAATCGGGACCGATTGTGGAAACTCGACACACTCCCGTCTGAACAGTGACAAAGATGCAGCCCCCACAGATCAAAAGAAACGGAGACAGTGGACGATCAGCCTCTCGCAAAGGATCTCCTCGCAGAGACCCCGCAACCAGACGCAGAAGTCTTAAAAACCCAATCCATGCGACGAAGTAGATCGACAGATTCAACCAGAAAACCGCCGCAAGCTCTCCATGCGGAGTCGCGGGAAACCAGCGCCTTACCATCGAGATCAGCCAGGGATATCCAATACTCCACACCGGATTGAGCCCTGCTCTCCAGTCCCCGGCCCGAATCATATTGGCAACGTCAAGGTAGGAGATGTCGTCCCCGAACAACTCCGACTTGCCGTATCGCCCTTCAAGAGCTCCGGCAATCATCACCGCAGCGCCCACTAGCAACTGCGCCGTGTGGTGCAAGCTCCATCCAGCGAGCGGAGCTGCTGTCTGTTGTTCGTCGCGATATTTTCGAATCTTCGCAAGCGCCAATGCCAACTCACCCATAGCTGGTTTCGTTGTTGCAGGGCCCGCGAACGGCTGCCATTTAGTCGGTCAAAACCGACCAGAAGCCGGCTAGAAACAAGGCAGCAGACATAGTTGGATGCAGAAACTGTGATCGTGCTGGTCTGGAAAATTTCAACCAAGGAGAATCGCCGAAAATAAAGCCTATCCGTCCCAGGATTCAGGCCTTCACAGCACCCGCCTAAAAGCTCCCGGCAAAAATAGCCTTCAGCTTCGCACGTAATCCCTGCTCTTCACTTGCACGCCGCACCTGCGTCCGATGCGTATAAAGCAGCATTCCAATCGCCGCAGCAAACTCCGGCACAGCCAGTTCCGGAGGCATACGCGAAAGCGGCACCGGATATCCAATCCGCGCCGGCACTCGCAGGAGACTCTCCGCATTATCCAGTAGCCCAGCCATATTCGCGCCGCCTCCGGTCACCACGCAGCCCGCACCCAACGCCTCCAGCACACCACCCTGCCGCAGATTATCGCGCAGCATCGTAAACAACTCACGCGCACGCGGCTCCAGGATCTCCGCCAGAAATCTCTGTCTCACCATCCGTGCCGGCTGCCCGCCTGAGAAAGCAAGATTGCCGCCAACTTCAATCTCATTCAACTGCGGCACCGCAGTCACCACGCAATGTCCATATAGCTTCTTCAGATACTCCGCTTCCTCCACCGTCACATGCAGACCAACCGCCAGGTCATTCGTAAAGTGGTCCCCGCCAATCGGCAGCACAGCCGTATGCGCAATCGAGCCCTCAAAAAACACCGCCAACTCCGTGGTGCTAGAGCCGATATCGGCCATGCAAACGCCCAGCTCCCGCTCATCGGCGCTCAACACAGCCTCCGCCGAGGCGATCCCCTCGTACACCGTATCCAGCACCTCGAGCCCCGCACGATTCGCGCACGTAATTACGCTCTGCGCCACGCCACCCGAGCAAGTCGAAAGATGCAGATTAACCTCAAGCCTGTTCCCCACCATCCCCACTGGATCATGAATCCCTGGCTGGTCATCCAGAATGAACTCCTGAGGCAGAAGATGCAGCACCTCGCGATCAGGAGGCAGCGCCACCGACCGCGCACGGTCCACCGCTGCACGAACCTCCTCGCGTGTAATCTCACGCATCCGGCTTCCCATGCTGATGCCGCCGCGCGAGTTCACTCCGCGCACATGCGTTCCACCGATGCCCACAATCGCCGTCTCAATTCCAGCCTTCGTCACGCGCTCCGCCGTCAACGCCGCACGATTGATCGCCTCCGCCGCCGGCCCAAGCTCTGCTATCAATCCCTTGCGCATCCCGCGCGACGGCTCCACCCCATGCCCGCGATACCGCAGCACACCATCCTGCAGCTCCGCCACCAGCACGCAACTCTTCGTGCTTCCCGCGTCCAGCACGGTGATCAGATTGTCCTGCTTCTGATTCATGGATGAGCCACCTGTGAAGGATGATACTGCGTTGTGGCAGCCGACGGTTTCGCAACAACCGTATGGTGCTTCACAACGACAACATGTTTCGCCTTCGGATCTACCTTCTTCGCCTTCACCGAAGAAGCAGCCTCACTCTTGGCGCTTACATGCGCAGGAGCCTTGGTCGCAGGCTTGCCCTTCACCGCCGCTGCATGTGCAGCCGAAGCCTTCGCCGCAGGCTTTGCAACCGCCTTGGCTGCATCGGCTCCGGCATCCTGAGATGTAGACGCCACCTTCGAATTCGCCGCCATTACTCCAGCAGCATCCTTCGAGGACGAATCAACCGGCACACCCGCACCCGGCTGCATCTCCAACACCACCTGCCGCTCATACCTCATATCCACCGACGAGAGCTTCGGATAGACCGTCCGCCACTCCGGCAGATGCTCTTCAAACCGCTTGTACCGGTCCAGAAAATCCACATCGCCAAAGTGAACCAGAATCTCATTCGACTTATCCGGGATCAGCGCCTTCACATCCTCTGGATTCGACAGATCCACCTCGCTCAACCCCTCCGAGATCTTCTCGCCCGACCCGTCCAGCTCCGCCGTAAATCGTTCGTAGATCTTCATCCTCGCCGAACGCGTCGACAGCGGCTCATCCGCCGTAATCCCCGTCACCACCGGAAACGAATACCGTGCGTCCGGCTTTGCCTCCGCCGGCATATCCAGCAGCACCCCGTTCGCATCCACCAATCCGATATGGCTTCCCTGCCGTACAAACGCTACCGGCGTCCTCTCCACAATCGACACCCGCATCCGATTCGGCAGCAGCCGCATCACCGTCGCATGCGCCACCCACGGCAGTCTCTCCAACTCCGCGCGCCTCTCTGCCAGCGACACCGTGAAGATGTTCCGTTCCACATCCTCCCCAAAGATGCTGAGCAACTGCGCCCGCGTCACATGCGCATTGCCTTGAAACTCAATCGATGAAGACGAAGGAATTACAAATCGCTCATCGTGCAACAGAAAGCTCCTGGCCATCAAGAAACCGCCCGCACAAATCCCCAGCAGAACTAACACCCCACATCCCGCAGCGATCCGTCCCCACTTCGTAGCGGGCATCCCGCGAAACCGAACCCGCAGCCCCGCCTTCCGCCGACCCACCGGAGCATCGTCCTCCCAATAGGGATCGTCGGCAAAATCTTCGCTCAGATCGCGACGCAGCTTCCTATCCGGCGAAGCCGACACTCGCCGCGGACCACGCGAACCCCGAGTCTCCGAGGCATAGTTCTTCTCAGGCGCCTCTAGCACCGTTGTTCCACCCCGCAAAACAGCATCGCTTTGTCGCACGCCTGAGCAAGGCCGCGAGAATCGCCATCCTGAGCATAACTCGCATAACCCCCTCCCTTCCCTGCGATCTTCGGCATGTACCCTTTCAGGAACTCACCCATTTGTGGCCAAAGCTTCCAGCACCGTAGCTCCTGCCTGCGATACACTTCCCGCCCCCAGCGTCAGAATCAGGTCGCCCTCCTTCGCCGTCCGCACCAGCGCCGCTACCCCATCCGCCACAGACGCCGCATACTCCACCCGCTCCCCACCCTTATCCCGAATCGCCTTTACCAGCGCCTGCGCGTCGATACCTTCAATCGGCTGCTCGCTCGCCGCATAGATATCCAACACCTCCACCGAATCCGCATCCTTGAAAGCACCCGCAAACTCCGTCATTAAATCTCGAGTCCGAGTAAACCGATGCGGCTGAAACAAAACATGCACCTTCGAGTACCCACAATCCCGAGCCGCCCGCAGCGTAGCCAGAATCTCTGTCGGGTGATGCCCATAATCGTCCACCACCGTCACGCCGCGCACCTCACCCTTGATCTGAAATCTTCGATCCACCCCACGAAACGTCTCTAACCCCGCCGCAATCTGGTCCGGCGCCACACCCAGCTGCACTCCTACCGCCACCGCCGCCGTCGCGTTCAGCACATTATGCCGGCCCGGAACATGCAGCCGAAACTTCCCCAGCACCAGCCCCTTGTAGTTCACCGCAAAACACGAGTGACAGTCCTCATCCTTCGGCAGCACCTCAACCCGAAAATCCGCATCGACACTCTCGCCATACGTATAAATCTTCCGCCTGACCCTCGGCAGCACAGTCCTCAGCAGCGAATTGTCTGTACAAGCCGTAGTAGCCCCATAAAACGGCAGCCGATCCATAAACTCGACAAACGCCCCCTCAACATCCTCCATATCGCGATAGCAATCCATATGCTCACGATCCAGATTCGTCACCACAGCCAGCACAGGCGACAACTTCAAAAAACTCCGGTCGCTCTCATCCGCCTCCGCCACCAGGTACTGCGAGTTTCCCAGCCTCGCATTCGACCCCAACGCATTCACCCTTCCCCCCACCACCACCGTAGGATCGAGCCCCCCGCCCGCCAACACAGCCGCCACCATGCTCGTCGTCGTAGTCTTCCCATGCATCCCAGCCACTGCAATCCCATACTTAAGTCGCATCAACTCCGCCAGCATCTCTGCCCGCTGAATCACCGGAATCTTCCGCTCCCTCGCCTCCACCACCTCGGGATTGTCCTTCGCCACCGCCGAGCTAGTCACCACCACATCACTAGCGGCCGCATTCGAAGCCACATGGCCCTCAAAGATCCGCGCCCCCATCCCCAGCAGCCGATCCGTCACCGAACTCCGCCGCAAGTCGCTCCCCGAGACCGAATACCCCATCGTCAGCAGAATCTCCGCGATCCCGCTCATCCCAATCCCGCCGATCCCGATAAAGTGAATCCGCTGCGATGGCGCAAACAAAAAATGTCCAGGCACAAACATTCTGACCAATCTCCACTTTCAAGAAGCCTTGAATAAGCTAATCCTCCACTCTATCAGCGGAACACTATCCTTCACTCCGAGCAACGGGGGGACCGAACCAGCCACCTTACAACAAGGTACACACGCCACGAAGTGGCCGCCCCACGCGCAGTGGGCCCGTCCGGCAGGACGCCTCAAAACGAACTAAGTGATATATAAAATTCATGCCTGCCAACCGAACGCGCCTCATCACCCTCTGCGCCGCCACACTACTCAACCTCCCCGCGCCAGCTCAGCAAAACCAAACCCTCCTGGCCACTCCCACCACCGTCGCCTGGGGCTTCTACTCCGCCAAAGCCACACCCACCCTCACCATCCACTCCGGCGACACCGTCACCATCCAAACCCTCTCCACCTGCGGCTCCCCCGAGCGTCTCAAAGCCCTCGGCGTCGCCGCCTCCGACATTCCCTCCGACGTCGACGACATCTACACCAAGGTCCCCACCTCCGAAAGAGGTCCCGGCGGCCACATCCTCACTGGCCCCGTCGCCATCACCGAAGCCGAACCCGGCGACGTCCTCGAAGTCCGCATCCAGAAAATCAACATCGACGTCCCCTGGGCCTGCAACGGCTTCGGCGCCGGCCGTGGCTTCCTCCCCAACGACTTCCCCTACAGCCGCACCCGCATCATCCCTCTCGATCGCGAAAAGATGATCGGCCACTTCGCCCCCGGCATCGACATCCCTCTCCACCCCTTCTTCGGCAGCATGGGCATCGCCCCACCCGAGTCCGCCGGCAAATACAACTCCGCCCCACCCTGGATGCACGCCGGAAACATCGACAACAAGGAGATGGTCGCAGGCACCACCCTCTACATCCCTATTAACTCCAAAGGCGCCAACTTCGAAGTAGGCGACGGTCACGCCGGCCAGGGCAACGGCGAAGTCGACATAACCGCGCTCGAAACCCAGCTAACCGGCACCTTCCAGTTCATCGTCCATAAAGATCAGCATCTCCTATGGCCACGAGGCGAAACTCCCACCGCCTACATCGCCATGGGCTTCGACGAGGACCTCAAAACCGCCACCGAGATGGCCGTCCGCAACATGATCACCTTCCTCTCCGAGCAAATCCCGGACCACCCACATCTCACCCGCGACGACGCCTACGCCCTCATCTCCACCGCCTGCGACGTCGACATCACCCAGTTGGTCGACACCAAAAGTGGCGTCCACGTCCTCTGCCCCAAAAAACTCTTCGTCGCCACCCCAAACTCCCACTAACAAACGAAAAATCCCACCAAACTGGTACAACCATCCGGAACCAGTCAGCAAATCCCCACATCAACATTTAGCAACAAAAGCAATATATTCGTGTCTAATCAACTGAGCACTTGACCCGGGCTTCTTCAGCCGGGCTGGAACTCACCCTTGCTCTCCGCGAAGTCCGCGCTCGACCTCAACACCGGACAAACGAAGGCTGAGCAGGAAGGTAACGCCATGACGTTTGCCCGCCTCTTCAGAAACTCGCTCGGTGTCGCAACCTTAGCCGGATTCGCTCTGGCCATGCCGCTCCTCGCCCAGATCCAGCCCTACAACCAAAACGATCAATACGGCTCCCCCGCGGATCAACAGGCCCAGCAGCAGGACCCCCAATTCGGTGGCCCGCCCAACGGCGCTCAGCAGGACAACACCTACCCCCAGCAGTACGGAGCCCCTCAGCCCGGCGCCCCCCAGGGCATCGAGCAGGCCCCTCCAGCCATCCCCGACTATCAGCAGCCCCCAGCCCCGGGCGACGGCTACATCTGGACCCCCGGCTATTGGGCCTGGACTGCTGACGGCTACCAATGGATTCAGGGCGCCTGGGTCGCAGCTCCCTACACCGGAGCCCTCTGGACCCCCGGCTATTGGGGCTTCAACGATGGCTACTTCTGGAATGCCGGATATTGGGGCCCCTACGTTGGCTACTACGGTGGCATCAACTACGGCTTCGGCTACTTCGGCATCGGCTTCTACGGCGGATATTGGGGCGGCGGCCGCTTCTACTACAACCGCGCCTACTGCAACATCGGCGGCGGCTGGCACGGCGGCAACTTCTACAACCGCTCCTATAATGGATACTCAGGCCATCCCGGCGGAGCCAGCTTCACCCACGTCAACTCCGTTGCCTACCATGGTGGAACCTCAAACGCTTACCGCGGCTCCAGCATCAACGGCCGTTCCTTCGCATCGAACGCTGGCCACACCAACTCAGGCTTCGGCAACAACAACGTAGCCCACAACTCCTATAGCGGAGGAGCCGCCTACAGCGGAGCAGCCCGCAACTACGCTGGCGGCAACACCTACAGCGGAGCAGCCCGCAGCTACACAGGCAACAGCGCATACAGTGGAGCCTCCCGCAGCTACGCCCAACCCGCACAGAGCCACGGCAGCACCTACGCCGGCGGCGGTTACAGCGGAGGTGGCGGCAGCTATCACGGCAGCACCGGCGGTGGAGCCTCTTACGGAGGCGGCGGCGGTGGCTACCACGGCGGTGGAGGCGGTGGTGGTGGCGGCTCACACGCCGGCGGTGGTGGCGGCGGTCATCGCTAGTACCAAAATCATCAAAGGGCTGAGGACAAACTCCTCAGCCCTCTTTTATTCCGCGTCCGTTTTCTCCTGACGTTATCGCGATCCTCATTCGCAGGCTCGACACCGCCCGCTGTTCTCATCTAAAACCTGTCAAGCCCCACACCACGAAATCAGCGCCAGTACTGCACATTCGCGTGGAGTATTAGTTATGCGCCAACCGCCATACTTGAAATAGGACATTAAGAAAGCCCCGGAACTGCACCGGGGCTTTCTGCTTTTAAAATCCATAACCTGTTTAGAAAGACGATCTTGCATTCTGTGAAATCGCAAGTCATTGAAAATGGATAATTTAGCCATACCAACCCCGATGGGTACCCCATAAAAGAAGAGAAAGGAGAAATGATGAGCCGCCACGAGCCGGAGCAAACACAAGAGCAATCCATCACCGCGAAATTCCGACCACCATCTCCCCAATCTCCTCAACAGCATTAGGATGCGCCAATCCCCGCGCTCGCTCTCCCATCTCCTTCAACCAATCCGCATCCAGCAACATCCCACGCAACGCCGACAACAGCCGATCCTCGGTCAAATCCGCCTCAACAATCAGCTCCGCCGCCTCAGCCGCCACAAAGACATCTGCATTCTTCCTCTGGTGGTCATCCGCCGCCTGCGGAAACGGCACCAGCAAGGACGCCTTCCCCGCCGCCGCCAGCTCTGCCATCGTGCTCGCCCCGCTCCTGCATAACATTAGATCGGCCTGCGCAAACTCCCCCACCATATCGTCCAGATAAGGCTGCACTCGCAACCGCGCCTCCGCCGTCAGGCCAGCCTGCTCATACAGTTCCTTGGTCGAGACCTCATGCCGCCCGCCGGTCTGGTGCACAATCTCCAACCCTGGAATCGCCTGCAGCAGCCTCGCAGCAATCTTCGGCAACACCTCGTTCAGCACCCTTGCACCCTGGCTCCCACCAAACACCAGCAGCCGCCGCGCCGTCCCTGTTGTCTTCGCACCAACCTCGAAGAACTCTCGCCGCACCGGAATTCCCGTCACCTTCGCTTCGCGAAAGAACGATCGGGTCCCATCAAAGTTCACCGCAGCAGCAGTCACCCACTTGCCCACCAGCCGATTCGCCAGCCCCGGCACCGCATTCGGCTCAAACGCCAGCGTAGGAACCCGCAACAGGATCGCCGCCATCATCGCCGGCCCCGAAGCATACCCACCCACCCCGACCACCACATCCGGCTTGAAGCTCCGCACCAGCCCCACACACCGCATCACGCCAAGCGGCAGATCCGCCACCGTCCGCAGCTTCGTCACCACACTCACATTCTTCAGCTGCCCCACGCGAATCAACTCCAGCGGAAACCCCGCCTCCGGCACCAGCCGCGTCTCAAGCCCCCGCGCCGTACCAACAAACCGCACCTCAGCGCCATGCGCATCGCGCAACTCCCGCGCAATCGCCAGCGCCGGAATCACATGCCCGCCCGTACCACCACCAGCAATCAAAACTCGCACAAGAGCCACCTCTCACTCCGACCAACGGGAGGGCCGATACCGGTCATCACAAGCACGAACGGTACACACGTCACGAAGTGACCGCCCCGCGCGCAGCGGGCCCCTCCGGCAGGGCAGCACTGCCACTCAATCAATCTCGCGCGTAATGTTCAACAGCACACCCATGCTGGCCAACGTAATAAAAATCGAAGTTCCTCCCGAAGAGATAAACGGCAGAGGAATCCCCTTCGTCGGCAACAGCGCCAGCACCACGCTCATGTTGAAGAAAGCCTGGATCAGGATCGCTGTCGTCAGCCCAAAAGCCAGAAACCGCGCAAACGGATCGGTCGAAAGAAACGCCGCCCGCAGGCCGCGATACCCCAGCGCCACAAACAACCCCACAATCAGCAACGCTCCAATCAGCCCCAGCTCTTCGCAGATGTTCGCAAAGATAAAATCCGTCTGAACCTCTGGCAGGTAGAACAGCTTCTGCCGTCCTTCCATCAACCCAAGCCCGCGAATCCCGCCCGTTCCCACCGCGATCAGCGACTGAAGAATGTGAAACCCCGTCCCGCGAGGATCGGCCTCGGGATTCACAAACGCCAGCATTCGCGCCCGTCGAAACGCAACATGAAACAGCATGAAGTAAAGAACAGGAGCTGCCAATGCAGCACCAACCGCAAAGTACCTGGTCTTCGCCCCGGCCAGATACAGCATCAACGCCGTCACCGCCATGCACACCAGGCCGGTCCCAAGATCAGGCTCTTTTAAAATCAAGGCCGTAAACAACAGGGGCACGGCAACTGCACGCAGAATCGTCCCCTTCCAGTCATCCATCTGGTGGATTCGAGTCTGCAAAAAGTAAGCCAGAAACAACACCAGCACAGGTTTCGCCAACTCCGAAGCCTGCAAAGTCGTACCCGCGACACGGATCCACCGGTGCGCTCCATTCATACCGGGCATAACAAACACGCACGCCAGCAGGAGCATCGTTACCGTAACTGCTGGAAACACAACTCGAGGATTGTTATAGCGGCGGTAGTCCACGCGCATCAACCAGACCATTACCAACAGGCCAAGCACCGCCCACTTAGCCTGATTTGCAACATAAGGATACGGAGAACCCAAACTCGACTGCGCCATCACCGCCGACGCAGAGAACACCATCACCAGCCCAAATAGCACCAGCAGCAGCACCACTCCGAAGAGCCACTTATCCACCCCAACTCTCTTCGCCATGCATCACTTCCACTTCTTCGCTAAATTAGTTCGTCTACCAACTGCCGAAACACGCGGCCCCGATGCTCATAGTTCTCAAACTGGTCGAAGCTCGAGCAGGCGGGCGACAGCAGCACCACGTCACCAACCGCAGCTGCCTTGGCCGCCTCAGTCACCGCAGTCTGCATCGTTCCCGCTGCCACCATCTTCACGACTCCGTGAAGCTGACGCTCAATCTTTTCTGCAGCCGAACCAATCGTATAAACAGCCTTCACCCGTTCCTTCAACAGTTCCGCCATAGTCCCGTAGTCCGAGTCCTTGTCCTTCCCCCCAAGAATCAAGTGAATTCCCTTGCTGAACGAAGCCACCGCCTTCATCGTTGCGTCCACATTGGTCGCCTTCGAGTCGTTGTAGAATTCAACTCCATTCAACTTCCTCACCAGCTCCAACCGATGCTCAACAGCCCTAAACGTCGCTACCGAAGCTCGAATACTCTCAGCCGAAACCTTCGCCAGCCGAGCTGCACAAACCGCTGCAAGCACATTCTCGATGTTGTGCGCACCCTTGAGATGCACCTCCGAAACCGGCATGATCGGCTCGGTCACACCACCTTCCTTCTCCACCCAAACAATCACGCCATCACGCACAAACGCGCCGCGTCGAACCGCCTTCGTCCCGCTGAACCAGAACACCTCACTCTTTGCCCGCGCCGCACTCATCTGCGTTACGCGATCGTCCCCGTTCAACACTAGCGCATCACCAGGTCCTTGCCTCTCGAAGATCCGCTCCTTCGCCGCCACATACTTCTCGAAGCTCCCATGTCGATCCAGATGGTCTGGCGTAATGTTCAAAATCACCGCAATCCATGGATGAAACTCCTCAATGGTCTCCAGTTGAAAGCTCGACACTTCCAGCACATTCACCGTCTCAGGCGTGCTCTTCGCCACCAGATCGATCACCGGCAACCCAATGTTCCCCCCTACCTGCGTCGGCACGCCAGCATCACTCAGGATCTTCCCCACCAACGTCGTGGTCGTGGTCTTCCCATTTGACCCAGTAATCGCCACCACCTCTCCTAACAGGTAGCGACTCGCCAACTCCAACTCACCAATCACGGTCAGTCCAAACGCCACCACCTGCTTCACCTCCGGCGTATCCAACGGCACACCTGGAGAAACCACAATTAGATCCTGCCTCCGAAACGTCAGAAGCCCGTGCCCCCCGGACTCGACCATAATCCCCGCTTCCAACAACGCAGGAATCTCCTTCGCCAAAGCCACCGCACTCCGCGAATCGCTCACGGTCACCCGAGCCCCTTGCGCGCGCAGAAACATCGCCGCCGACAGGCCGGATTTTCCAAGTCCCACAACCAACACTCGCTTGTTCTTCAAATCCATCATGCCTTCAACACTCTCATCGCAGCTTCAAAGTAGTCAACGCGAACAATGCAAACACCAGCGCCAGAATCCAGAACCGCGTAATCACCTTCGATTCGGACCAGCCCATCAATTCAAAATGATGGTGCAGTGGCGCCATCTTAAAGATGCGTTTGCCATTCCTTAACTTATAGCTGCCCACCTGAAGCATCACGCTCAACGCCTCAAGAATAAACACACCTCCAATGAACGGAAGCAAAAGCTCCTGCTTGATCACAACCGCCACCGTCCCAATCGCCCCGCCCAGCGCGAGACTTCCGACATCTCCCATAAAAATCTCCGCGGGGTGAGCGTTGTACCAAAGAAACCCAATACTCGCCCCGACCATAGACCCGCAGAACACCGTCAATTCGCTCACCATCGGCATCCGCTGCAGTTCCAGATAATCCGAAAACACAACGTGTCCGCTCACATACGTCAGAACCGTCAGCGCTCCGGCCGCAATGATCGTACAACCGATCGCAAGCCCATCGAGCCCATCAGTCAGATTCACCGCATTGCTTGCCCCCGCAATCACGATCATCACAAAGACAACGAACGGTATAAAGACCAACCAGTGCATATGCGGGATATGGCCCATCCACTCCCAAACCAGATCCGGCCGGAACCGCTTCGCAAACGGCACCATCAGCCGAGTCGAGTATCCTCCACGAATCTCCATCACAACCAACGCCGCCGCCACCGCAGCGCTAACGATAAATTGGAGGCCAAGCTTAGCCTTCGCAGTCAGTCCCTGATTCTCCCGGTGCACTACTTTTATATAGTCATCCGTAAATCCGATCGCACCAAACGCAAGCGTAGACAACATCACCAGCCAAACATAGGGATTCGAAAGATCGGACCACATCAACGTTGGCACCAGGATCGAGATACAGATCAGCACCCCGCCCATCGTCGGCGTCCCGCTCTTCTTCTGGTGCGACTGCGGTCCCTCTTCGCGAATGTACTGTCCGATCTGAAACTCGCGCAGTTTGTCGATCACATACGGGCCGATCAAGAGGCCGATCAGCAGCGCCGTAAGACTCGCAAACACTGTGCGAAACGTCAGATATCGAAAGATGCGAAACAGCCGAAAGTAGGGAAACAGCTTCTGATACAGCAACCAATAGAGCAAAACGTCTCCGCCTTTTACCCGCAGCTTTACGCCCGTTTCTGTTGCGAGTCACGGCTATATTAACAGCACCATGCCACACGGCCTGTGGTTATCTCACCCGCGAACCAATCCGAATGCCCACAAAATCGCGAAATTCGCGCTAGAGCCCGTTCTCCAGAGCAAAACACAGCGCATCAGCAGCCATTGCAAGCTCGTACGCCAGCTGAGCATCGTGATCGGAATCCTCCGCCTGTCGCAGCAACTCCACAGTCACCGGAAAAAGATCCGTTCCTTTGCCGCGCTCAGCGTGCTCAATCTGCTCCAACCTGCGATCTGCCTCCGCAATAAACTTCTCCAGCCACTCCGGTGCCGGCGACGCAACCTTCTGCTTGTGCTTCTGTCTGGCCGCATACAGGCCGGCCAGTGACAAGTGCTCCGCCGCACGCAAAACCCCGATCGCCCGCAGCACAAACCTGTTTCCTTCTTCACCATCCGTGGCCTTACGGTAGAGCTTGACTCCCCTCTCGAGAAGATCCCGCAGATCCTCCCCAGTTCCCTTCTCCATCAGAGAAATCACCACCGAAGCTCTCTGCATATGGTGAAACGCAGTCATTAGCCCATAGTCGGTGGCATAAACCGCCCCCACTCCCGTAGCTCTCTCTGCCGCCTGCTTCGCAGCTTTCTTAGCGCTTTTCTTCGGGGCACTCTTCTTCGCAGCGTGTTTAACCGCCTTCTTCGCGTGCTTTTTTATCGCAGTCTTGGCTTCGCGCTTAACCAGTGCTCCCTTAGTCGACATAGTCCGCTCCATACGATCTCGTTTCGCCATCGTTACTCAGCTGCCTCTTGAACACGACGCATTATTTTGGAGTCCCAAGTACCATCAAGGCCTTCTCTAGCCGCACTCCCCGGGAGGCCTTCAACAACACTACGTCGCCTGGACTCAAATTCGCAACCAACCATTCACCCGCTTCTTCAGGACTGGTTACAAATAGTCCCTTCGCGCCCGCTGCTTGCGCGGCATCCACCAAATCCTGCGCCAGACCACGTACTCCGAGGACAAAATCCACTCCCCGTTCTATCATCCGCGCACCACAGGCCGCATGCAGCGATGCACCGTCCAAACCAAGCTCCAACATCTCTCCCGCAACAACAATATGTTTCTCCGCCGGAATTGCCACGGTCGCATCAACCATCGCATTCAACGCGGTTGGGTTGGAGTTGTAGCAATCATTGATGAGCGTCGCCCCCCGCCACTCCAGAACCTCACCACGCTTGTCCCCGGCCCGCAGCTCACCCACTGCCGCGGCACAATCGCTAAGCTCCATTCCACTCTGCAATCCGACCGCAATCGCAGCCAGAGCATTTGGAACGTTGTGACGCCCTAACATCTTCAACTGCACACTCGCACGCTGACCCTTGGCCTCGACCGTAAACACCACGCCCTCCGCGCCCACCTCTGCGACGTTCACCGCTCTGACATTCGAGCCTTCCCCAAACCCGTAGAACACCGCGCGCTCTCCCAATCCTCTACCGAACGCCGCCACATAGGTATCGTCGTAGTTCAAGACCGCAATGCCATCCTGAGGTAGCGCTTCAATCAACTCATACTTCGCCCGCGCAATTCCAGCAATCCCATCTGGAAAAAACTCTAGATGTACGGGCCCCACATTCGAAACGACCGCCCAATCCGGCTCTGCAATCTCCGCCAGCGCAGCAATCTCCCCGGCATGGTTCATCCCCATCTCGATGACCGCGACCTGATGCTCTCGCTCCAGCTTCAGAAGTTGTAACGGAAGGCCGAACGCGTTGTTCAGATTGCCAGCCGACTTCAATACCTTGAACTTCGCACTCAGGACCTGTGCGACGGCTTCCTTGGTAGTCGTCTTCCCTGCCGAACCCGTTACGCCAATCACCCTTCCGCCCCACTCCCTCCGCACGGCGTGGGCCAGTTGTTGCAGCGCACGCAGCACGCAGTCTTCGCCGTCCGATACCCGCAGCAGACGCCTCTCATCCACCTCCGCCGGCACCACCCACATATTGCTCACCACCGCTGCGACAGCCCCGTTTGCGAGCGCAGCCTGTACGTAATCGTGCCCATCCAGACGCTCGCCGCGGACCGCGAAAAACAACTCGCCACCGCCAATCGTTCGCGAGTCGATCCCGTACCCCACTGCCTCCGCCGATGTGTCGAACTCACCATCCGCATGAATCCAGTCAGCAACCTGCCCTAATGTAAGCTTCACCCGATCTCCTTCAAAACTCCGGCAGCTACAGCAACATCATCGAACGGCACCGTCCCGTCCCGCAAAATCTGTACCTTCTCATGACCCTTCCCCGCCAGCAGGACAATATCTCCAACCCGCGCTGCACGAACCGCAATCTCGATCGCCGCCCTCCGGTCCTCCTCCACAATGCACGTGGCGGCCGTCTCCCTCACCCCCGCCAGAGCCTCGTCGATGATCGCCATCGGATCTTCGCTTCGAGGATTGTCACTCGTCAGCACCACCAGATCGCTTCCCTGCCCAGCCGCCTTGCCCATCCGCGGACGCTTCGTCTTGTCACGATCCCCGCCGCAACCAAACAGCGTAATCACCTTGCCACCGCTCTCCTTCACTAACTCCCGCGCCAGCGAAATCAAGTTCCGAAAGGCGTCATCTGTGTGAGCATAGTCCACCACCACCGTCAGATTGTTTGACGAAGGCACTACTTCAAACCGTCCCGGGACCTGGGCTCCCGAAGCCGCTCCCGCGACAATCTCTTCTAACGTCAACCCTCGTGCCAACGCCGCACAGGACGCCGCCAGCAGGTTGTAGACATTGACTCTTCCCGTCAGGGAAGACCGTATCGGCGCATCCCCCTTCGGAGTTTTGAAGATAAATCGCGTCTCGCCCGCGAGCAGCCTGATCTCCTCCGCCCTGTAGTCTCCGCCCGATGACTCAAGTCCATACGTCATCAATTGAGACGCCTGAGACCCCACGATGAGACGCTTTCCGTAAGGATCATCACCATTGATCACCGCCACTCGCGGCGTCGGCGCACCAACACCTTCAAACAGCCTGGCCTTTGCCGCGAAATAACTCTCCATTGTCCCGTGATAATCCAAATGGTCCTGGGTCAGATTGGTGAACATCGCCACATCCACCGGCAGCCCCCAGACTCTCTCCTGCTCCAGCGCATGGGACGACATCTCCATCACGGCCTCCGTCGCTCCAACCCTCACGCCGTTCTCAAAAATCTCCAGCACATCCCGAGACTCCGGCGTGGTGTGCGGAGAAACACGCACTTCATCTCCAACATGCGTCTCAATCGTCCCGATCAACACACAAGTCCGTCCGACACTTCGCAGCATGGCCTCAAGCAGGAATGCAGTCGTGGTCTTTCCGTTCGTCCCGGTCACTCCACTCAGCGCAAGATTGCGTTCAGGATGCCCCATCACCTCTGAGCTGACCTCCGCAAGCGCTCTTCGTCCTCGCTCGACGAGCGCCGCACCAACCTGGGCATGTTCTCGGCGAAGCTTCTCATAGGCCTCGCGAGAATCCGTCACCACCGCCGACGCCCCCGCTCCGATAGCCGCCTCTATGTAGCGATTCCCATCCGTCGCCTCTCCCCTCATCGCGACAAACACATCCCCACGCCGCACCTGCCGAGAGTCATACTGAACCCCCGAAAGCTTGGCGGAAACACAAAAACGGTCCTCAGCACTCATCCCCTTGCAAAGGGTCTCCCAGTTCATAAAGGGATGCTAGCCGAGAATTCGAATATTTCGCAGCACAAAGCCATCATCGGCTGAACCGCACCACGATCTCCGTTCCCGCCCCGACCATCGTTCCAGCCGCTGGCACCTGTTCCCGTGCCAACCCGCTTCCCACCGCTTGCACGCGCAGACCCACCGCACCCGCTTTCTCCACAACACCCCGCAACCCCAATCCATCAAACAAAGGCACAGGAACGCGCAGGCTCGCGTCCACCACAACGGCATCCTTCTCCTTTGTTTCAACGGTCGAAGCAGGCCTCTGAGGCGTTAATCGTGCGGTCTCTGCCCCTCCCGCTCCCCCCTCGGTCCGAAACGCCGCAAGCACCTTCGCTGGAAGAAGATTCAGAATCCCCGGCGAATCTCCAGGCGCTTTCGCCGTGTGCACAACCGGCTTCACGTTAGCCGTAACATCCACAGGCGCCGCATTCGCAGGCGCGCGCAACGGATCATCTGCCGGCAAACTATTCACATCGTCAAACATCGCGCTCAGGTCCGTCGTGCTATCGGCAGGAGAGTCATCAACAGCGTCCTTCTGCGCGATCTGCAACTCCTTCTTCGTCTTCAGAGGCTGATCGTGCGGCACACCCAGGTACTCCAATACCTGCTGCGCCACATCAGCAAACACCGGCGCACTCGCCGCTCCGCCATAGTGCGCAGCCTCCCCACCAGCCGTCGGCGTGTCGATGACCACCGCGATCGAAATCGCCGGATTGCTCACTGGAGCAAATCCCGCAAAGCTTGCCACAAGCTTCGTATGTGAATACGTATGAGTCGCCACATCGATCTTCTGCGCAGTCCCTGTCTTGCCTGCAGAGCTGTACCCATTCAACGCCGCCAGCTTGCCCGTGCCCTCAGTCACAATCCCCTGCATCATCATGCGCATCTTGGCCGACGTCATCTCCGAGATCACCCGATGCGCCCCATCCGGCAGCGTCGTCGGCAACTGATTCGATGGCCGAAACGCCGCTGGCTTCAATCTTGCATCACCCTTCATCTCATCGGTCGACTGCAGCAGCACATGCGGCGGCATGTAAACCCCGCCGTTCGCCAGCGCACTCACCATCGTCACCAGTTGAACCGGCGTCACGCCAACCTCCTGCCCGATCGCCATCGACAAAATACTCGTCGATCCCCATTTCTTCGGCGCTCGCAGCAGACCGCGCGTCTCGCTCGGCAGTTCAATCCCCGACCGGTCGCCAAAACCAAATCCACGCATGTAGCTATAAAACTTATTCGGCCCCAGCTTCAGCGCCATCTTCGCCGCGCCCACGTCGCTCGAATGCTCCAGCGCATACTGCACCGTCACCACGCCAAAGTGGTCGCTATGGTCGTCATGCAGCGTGCGGCCATACATCGTCATCGCCCCGTTCTGACAGTCCACAAGATCCGTCGGCTGCACCCCCGCGCCATCCAGCGCCGCCGAATACGTCACAAGCTTGAACGTTGACCCCGGCTCATACACATCACTCACCGCCAGGTTCTGCAGCACACTCGAATCCATATGCTTCTGATCATTCGGATTGAATCGCGGCGAAATCGCCAGTGCCAGAATCTGTCCCGTATGCGGATCCTGCACCACCACAGTCCCATGCAGCGCTCGTGTCTTCAACATCTGCGCATCCAGCGCACGCTCCGCCATGTACTGAATATTCGCGTCAATCGACAACACCAGATTCTCACCCGGCATCGGCTGGCTCTCTTCACTCCCCAACACATGCCGCTTCGCATCGAGCGCAGTCAACATATGGCCAGGCTCGCCGTGCATATCTTCATCAAACTGCCGTTCCAACCCACCCAGCCCTATATCATCCGTGCCGACATACCCCAACACCTGCGCGGCCAAATCATTGTTCGGATAAAACCTCTTAAACTCCTTTTGAAAATAAACACCCTTCAAATTCAACTCGCGCAGACGATCCGCGATACTCGGATCGACCTTCCTCGCCACCCATGCAAAGTTTCTCGAAGCGTTGAACCGCGCCAACATCTGCTGTTGCGACGTAAAGTTGTCAGTCGGGTCAGCATGCACAATCTCAGCCAGTATCTCCGCCACGCTCGCACGATTATCTCCAAGCTCCGACGGCACCGCATACACGCTATCCACCTGCACCGTCACCGCAAGCTCCCGCAGATTGCGGTCATACAACATCCCCCGCCGCGGAGCCACCTCGAAAGTCCTCTGCTGCTGCATCGCCGCGCGATGCACAAAATCCGAGTGCCTTACCACCTGCAGCCATCCCAGCCGCACCGCAATCAACGTCGTCCAGGCACAAAAAAACAGCGCCACATAGGCGAAACGGATCCTCCGTATCGGAGCGGTCAACGTCTGCCGTGGCGCCTTGTTCATCTCATCCCTGCTTCAAAGTTAGTTTACTTCCGAGCCCTCTTCGTCAGACTTTCTCTGCAAAGTCGAACCACCCGCTAGTCCAATTATTGCGCAATCTGCATCGCAGCAGTATTCGCCTGCGCCAGCACCGGAGCGTTCGGATCTCCACCCTCTGGCCGCACCACCTGCCCCGGTTGAGGCTCGCCCAACCCAAGCTGCTTCGCAATCTTGTCGATCCGGCCCGGATCCGTCAACTGCGCCTCGGTCAAACGTAGCTGCCGATTCTCCTCGCGCAACTGCTCCACCTGCTGCTTCTGCGCCTCAACGTGATAGCCAATCTCAATCGCCGAAAAATGCTGCCAGACATAAACCATCACCAGCACGAACAACACACTCATCACCGCAGAGAACGTACGCATCTCGCGCCGGCGCTCTGGATCGTCAGCCTTCACAATGCGGCTATTGTCGATGTGCTTCGTAAAGAAGACCTCAGGCGTCGGACCACGCCGCGCACGCCGTTGGTTCTCAAACATCTCGCGATTCCGCGTCGTCAGCGACTCCGCACGGCTCTGCGCCCGCGAACCCAACATCTCTAACTGTTGTCCTGCCATCGCCGAAGCCGCCATCGTGTACCTCTCTCAAACCTCTCTCAAATCCATGGGCCCAAATCTTTGCCACTCTCCTCAACGTACGAACCGGGCCGGGATCGCTATTGGAGGAAGGGACTTTTTGTTGCAGAGTTGTCTTTCGCCTGAAAGAAGGTAGGACAACCCCGGCCCGATCACATGTTTTCTCTATATATAGACTGCACCATTTTCAGTGCAACAGAGAATCTCTTACCTAAATTTTTTCGGCCGCCCTCATCTTGGCACTGCGCGACCGCGGATTTCTCATCTGCTCTTGCTCTGCCGCTACCACCGGCTTCTTCGTCAAAACCTCAAATACCTTCGCGTCCTTTGCCGCCTTGAACGCATCCTTCACCAGCCGGTCCTCCAAAGAGTGGAAGCTGATCAGCACCAGTCTTCCTCCCGGCCTCAACAGAGACCCCGCGCTCTTCAGCAGCGATTGAATCTCTCCTAACTCGTTATTCACGCGAATCCGAAGTGCCTGAAAGGTTCTTGTAGCGGGATGAATCTTCTCGCCTTTCATTGGTGGGGCCTCGGCCGATACGATTCGAGCCAATTCCGCTGTAGTCGTAATCGGCCGGGCCCTAACAATGGCTCTGGCGATTCTCCGCGACCTCCTTTCCTCTCCGAATTCGTAAATCAGGTCGGCGAGTTCGTTTTCGTCTTCCTGATTTACCACTTGCTCGGCCGTCTCCCCGCTGCGCGTATCCATCCGCATATCTAACGGGCCATCGGTCCGAAAACTAAATCCTCTGTGCGCCTCGTCCAGCTGCAGGCTGCTCACGCCAAAGTCAGCAAGCAATCCATCCAGGCTCCCCGGCTCAATCAGGCTCGAAGCCTCCGAAAACGCCCTCGGCTCAAGCACCAGCTCCGGCATCTCGTCTCCAAGCTCAGCCCGTAAAACCTCAAGCCTTGCTTTAGCCTTTTCCATCGCCTCCGGGTCGCGGTCAAAGCCAATCAACTTGCCTTTGCCGCCCAATCTCTTCGCAATCTCTGAAGAGTGCCCCGCCAGACCCAGCGTCGCGTCAACCACCACGCCGCCCGGCCGCACATTCAAATACTCCAAAACTTCTTCTAAAAGAACCGGCACATGTTGCGGACTCTTCATAGTTCACCCGCCTTCTGTGCTGCCCCTGGGGGCCACCTTGCACCAACCTGAACTTCTTTTATCTTCCCCTCGTCATCCTGAGCGCAGCGAAGGATCCCTGTATTTCGCTCTTGCTCCCTCTACTGCTATGCAACTACCGCTAAGCAACTGCCTTCGTCTTGTCTGCGAATGCCATCAGATCCGCATCCGTCAGCTCAACAGCTCCACTGGCCTTCTTCATCTCAGCATCGAACAGCTCTGCATTCACAACTTCCAACAACGTCTGCGATCCCAGAACATTGACCTCGCCCGTCACCTTCGCCAGCTCCCGCAGCTTCTGCGGAATCAGCACCCGGCCCTGTGCGTCCATCTCAGCCATCTGGCCGTAAAAATTCGTTACGTCCTGAAACTTCTTCCGAACCGGATCCATCGGGGACATCTTCGACAGCGACGCCTCGATCTGCTCCCACTCCTTCAGCGGATAAACCTGCGCCCGCTTCCCATCCATGCTCGTTATGTAGAACTGGGGTCCGTACAGCTCATCCACACGACGCTTGAACTCGGCAGGGAGTTTTAATCTCCCTTTCTCGTCAACGCGTGTTGGGTGATTTCCCCGAAACATAACGACCTCGATACCTTGTCCAACTCAAATTCCGTTCAAAATCACTTCACGTCGTAGAATTTTGTATGTCAGGAACCTAGTTTGATCCACCAGACTCCAAAATCTTCTACTTCGTTCCACCAGCATCGCCGAGCGCCTCCCCCCTGTAAAGAGTTAATTTGTGCAACTTCTGTGCATTTCCCATATCGGGATGTGGATAACTCAGTCTCTTGGGCAATCTAAAGAGTCAACTACTACCGGTAGTGTTTATCTTCCCGGTTCATGACTTCTGAGTCACTTGCAAGCCCTGAATCCATCTGGTAAGCGAAATAAAAGCGAAAACGATCAGCAGCTCTCCAAATCCTGATAAGAGAACAAGAAGACCCTCGTCCAGACAGAACCAGGACATCGGGATCCATCGCCCGTCTAAAATCTGTCAAGCCCCAAAACTGAGTATCTCATTTATCAACAAAGAGATACGCGTGGCGTATTAGTTATGTTCCAGCTTCTATACTTATAAGTAAAGAGAAAAGATCTTGCGCCGCTGACAAGTGGAGGCAAATGCCCGAGCTAACCCTTTTGTTTGGAGGAATTTGGAAGTAAGGTCTTTAGAATGACGAATTTGGAGGTGCACCCAGCCGATAAGTCACTGAAAATAAATAACTTGGGCGCGGTGTATATGGAGGGGGTGCTAACGCTTCCCCAATAGGTTCTTCCGGCGCAACAGCCAAATCAGATAAGCCAACACCGCTAGATTGATGATCAGCAGGCTCAGACGAAACCAGTCGGGCCTTCGAACCAGCTCATACAGCTCCCAGGGGAGAAAAGACACCGTCAAAATCAGCGTCAAGTACTCAGCCCAGACCTTTTCGAGAAGCAGCCCAATACCCTCGGTCAGAGCCAGTGCAGAGTAACCGAACGTCCCCACACTGATCTGCCTCAACCGATGAGCATCGATAAGATCCGCCTTATGGAGCAACAGCGCAACCAGCCGACTCTCAGGGTCAAACCTCAACCGCAACGCCAGCCGCGTCACCTCATCGCCGACATCCTTATGCAGTAGATGAACCGCGCCGGCACCGATACAGAAGAAGAAGATCGCCTTCGCCAGCTTGAAGAGACCGATCAGCATCAAGCCACGATCATGCGCATGGGCGGGGTGGTCCCCCACCTCCTCTGTCTGCGTCAACCGGTGACTCGTCCTGCTGGCCACTTTTAACATAGGCTCCGACCTTCAGTTGACGAGGACTCGAGGTAATTGTCAACGCCACCTTCGTAGGATGCACAACTTCACATCATCAACATCTTCTCGCGATCGATTACGCATACACAACCGACCTCGCAACACTGCCACTCTGGCTCGGTTTTCACGAGCATGATGGGAATAGAACCAATCCAGTCCACGCAAGTGGACGTAGATGCTTATGAACGCCCCTGCAGGGAACGAGCTTCTAGAACCTAAGAAACGCAAAGGAAAACGAAATGAAGAAGTCTCTGCTCGCAACCCTCGCAGTAGCCACTCTTGCCATCACCTCACTCAGCGCCCACGCCCAGAAGGATCCCGATGTAGGCGGCGCTGCAATGTACCCCACCAAGACCATCGTCGAGAACGCAGTGGACTCGCCGATTCACAAGACCCTCGTCGCTGCGGTCAAAGCCGGCGGTCTGGTCGACACCCTCAACAGCCCCGGCCCCTTCACCGTCTTCGCACCCACCGACGACGCCTTTGCCAAACTACCGGCCGGCACCGTCGACACACTCGTCAAACCAGAAAACAAGGACACATTGGACAAGATCCTCACCTACCACGTCGTGGCAGGCAAGATCAGCTCCAAAGAGCTCGCAAAGATGATTCAAAAGGGCGGTGGCAAAGCCACCCTTAAGACTGTTCAGGGCGAAGACCTCACCGCGACAATGTCAGGCGGCAACATCATCCTGACCGACGCTAAAGGCGGCATGGCCACCATCACTACCGCAGATGTCTTCCAGTCGAACGGTGTCATCCACGTCATCGACACCGTCCTCATGCCCAACTAAGTGTTTCCTCCGGCAATCCTTCAAGGCGCCTCATCGCGAGGCGCCCATTTTCTTATCACACAAAAAACATCGTTCCTTTTTGCATCTGCACCACTCGCTCAACACGTTATAACCAACTCAACATGCGCCACACATTTCAATCCGAACAGTGGCTTCCCTACCCCATTGAACTCGTCTTCGCCTTCTTCGCAAATCCTGAAAATCTCCCTCGCCTCATGCCCGCGTGGCAGAAAACCCGCATCGAAAAGATCTCCCTCGCACCGCCGCCTATCGCTTCGCCCACCCCCAGCAGCCTCACAGCCGGCGCAGGCACGAAACTCACAATCAGCTTCCGACCCTTTCCCTACGCACCCCTACGAGTCTCCTGGAACGCCGAAATCTCCGAGTTTGTCTGGAACGACCACTTCTGCGACCAACAACTCAGCGGCCCCTTCGCATACTGGCACCACTGCCATTACATCGAGCCACAAACGCGAACAGAAAATTCCAACCCATCGATCGCAGGCACTCTACTTCACGACAAAGTGGAATATGAGCCGCCGCTCGGAACGTTAGGCAACATCGCAAACAGCATCATCAACTGGCAACTTCAAAAGACCTTCGCATATCGCCACACCCGCACTCTGGAACTGCTAACGATCTCTTGAAAACGCTCCCGAAACGAGAGAAGGCCGCGTCACGCGGCCTTCTCTTTGAACTTCAAACCCGCTAGGAATGCTTGGCCAGCACCTGATCCATCATCTTGTTCAAATAAGGCCTCGATCTCTCAAGCGCAGCCTCAGCCGTCAGGCCATACTTCTCCCGCAACGACTCCACCTTGCCATGCTCGATGAAGGCGTCCGGCCACCCGACCCTCACCACCGGCACCTGCAACTCAAGTTCATTGAGAGTCTCCATCACAGCCGAGCCAAACCCTCCCGCGAGCACGTGATCCTCTAACGTAATTACCAACCCACATCGTCTACCGAACTCGGCGACGCACTCGCGATCTACGGGCTTCGCAAACCGAGGGTTAATGACCGCCGCGGAAAAACCCTCGCGTTTCAACATCTCTGCTAGCCGTTCCGCCTCAGGTAGCATCGCACCAAGACCGAAGATCGCAATATCCGCGCCATCGCGGATCACTTCCGCCTTGCCGATCTCGATTGCCGTAGGGCTCTCCTTCACAGGAGTACCCGGACCGGTACCACGCGGGTAGCGAATTGCGCTTGGCCCATCATGTAGCATCGCCGTGTACATCATGTCCGACAGTTCATCTTCATCCTTAGGAACCATGTGGATGAGATTCGGAACGCTGCGCAGATAGCTAATATCAAAGAGCCCATGGTGAGTCGGTCCATCATCGCCGCTCAACCCGCCGCGGTCCATGCAGAACACCACTGGCAAATTCTGCAGACAGACATCATGCACAATCTGATCAAAGGCCCGCTGTAAAAAGGTCGAGTAGATTGCGCAAAAGGGTTTGTAGCCCTTCGTCGCCATCCCAGCCGCAAAAATCACCGCATGTTCCTCAGCGATCCCCACGTCAAAGTATCGCTTGGGATGATGCGGCCGGAAGAGATCGAGCGCCGTCCCATTCGGCATCGCAGCGGTAATTGCTACTACCTTATCGTTCGCGGCCGCCAGCTTGGTCAACGACTCGGCAAATATCTCCGAGTAGGTCTTCTGTCCCGCAGCCTTTGTCTCTCCCGTCTGTGCGTCATACGGCCCAAGACCGTGAAACTTCTTCTGCTTCTCAATCGCCGGTTGAAAGCCCCTGCCCTTCTGAGTAATCGCGTGCAGCACAACTGGCCTGTTCTGTTGCTTTAGATACTTGAATGTCTCGATCAGCAATGGAAGATTATGTCCATCGAGCGGCCCGAAGTAGCTCAGTCCAAACTCCTCAAACAGCATGCCTGGCCCGATCAATCCCTTCGCGGCCTCTTCTGCCTTACGCACCACATGCCGTGCCGTCTTGCCGCCAAACCGCTCCAACAGATCCGCTGCCTTATCATGCAGGCTCGAAACCGTCGGATTCGTCACAATCTTGTGGAAGTACTCAGCAATCGCTCCAACGTTCTTATCGATCGACCATGCGTTATCGTTCAACACAACAATCAATCGCTTGGTCTGAGCCGCAATATTGTTCAGCGCCTCAAAGGAGATCCCATTTGTAAACGCTGCGTCCCCAGCCAAGGCGACGATGTGTTCTTTTCCGCCCGCCATGTCGCGGCCAACAGCCATCCCAAGCGCCGCACTAAGCGCTGTTCCGGCGTGCCCTGCGCCGTAGCTGTCATGCTCACTCTCGGTGCGCAGCATAAATCCATTCAACCCGCCCGGTTGCCGAATCGTATGAAATAACTTTTCTCGCCCAGTTAGCAACTTGTGCACATAAGCCTGGTGGCTCACATCAAAGACAAAGCTATCCGTCGGCGTATCGAAGACATAATGCATCGCCAGGGTTAATTCGACGACACCGAGGTTCGGGCCAATATGTCCGCCTGTCTTGGCAACCCCGACAATCAATCGCGCCCGAATCTCCTCTGCCAGCTCAGTCAGCTCCGCAATTGACAGCTTCTTCACATCAGCGGGAGAGTTAATCGTCTCAAGAATGTTGCTCATCAAAACCTGTTCTGCAGTCTCGCTCACCGAGCATCGCGTCCTGCCCAAAACACAGTCACATCCTCAGCTCGGCTAAATGAGGTGACCCTTAAGTATAACAACCCCTGCATCCTCCATTCGTTGCACCTTTCACCTCAAGTTTTAGACGGTATCTCCCATCAGTCGCCATCCTCTGGATGGCTTTTAGGTTTTACGATATGCAAAAAAGTGAGAAAGTCCTTCCGCCTCAAATCGTTGGCTGTCGCTCCTCGAACCGTTTGCGTGCCCTAACGGTCCATCCCCTTCCCCTGTCAGAACCCCTGGAATATGCCTACTCCCCCAACCTCTGCGGTATGCTTCCCACACATGGTTCCCGCCCTCTCCACTACAGGCCTCACCCGTCGTTTCGGCGACTTCATTGCTGTTCAGGACGTTAACCTCACGGTCGCTCCCGGCCAGTTTTTCGGTTTCCTCGGCCCAAACGGAGCAGGCAAATCCACTACCATCAAGATGCTCACTGGCCTGCTCGCGCCGACCTCTGGCTCCATCCAGATCCTCGGCCTCGACGCCATCGCGAACCCAATCGAGGTCAAGCGCCAGATCGGCGTCGTCCCTGAAGGCCTAGCTCTCTTCGGCCGTCTTACAGCAGCTGAATACCTCCGCTTCGTAGGCCGCATGTACGGTCTCGACCAGGCCACCACCGGCACCCGCACTACCGAGCTCCTCGAGTTCATGGGCCTCGCCGGCGAAACGAAAAAGCTCATCACCGACTTTTCTCACGGAATGCAGAAAAAGCTAGCCCTCGCCGCTGCCGTCATCCACGGCCCTCGCATCCTCTTCCTCGACGAGCCCTTTGAAGGCGTAGACGCCATCGCCTCCGGCACTCTCAAAGCAATGCTCCAGGGCATGATCACCCGCGGCGCCACCATCTTCCTCACCTCACACGTCCTCGAGATCGTCGAGCGTCTCTGCACCCACATCGCCATCATCGACCGCGGCCATCTCATCGCCAACGGCTCCCTCGAAGAGCTCCGTGCAGGCGTTCAGGCGCGGAACCCTGAAGACAACGGAAGCATTAAGCAAACCCTTACCCTCGAGCAAATCTTTCTCAGCGTCGTCGGCAGCGATCCCACCGCGGTCCATCCCGAACAGGAGCTCTCATGGCTGGGCTGATTCAAAATCCGCAGCCACCACCGCAGCTCCTGACAGACCCACACACCAACCCCTGGACCGCTGCACAAAGCCGCGCGCAATTTCTCGCCTTGGCTCAACTCCGCTGGTGCATCTTCCGCAACGCCTTCCGTCGTAAAGGTGGGGTCGGGGAAATCATCGCTCGCGTCATCTTCTTTCCCGTCCTTGGCATCATCGCCGTGGGTCCTATAGTCGGTGCAGGTTTCGCCAGCTATTACCTCATATCAGCCGACAAACTAACGCTCCTTCCTGCTCTCACCTGGGCAATCTTCGCGCTTTGGCAACTTGTGGTCCTCAACATCTCTCCGCCCGCCTTGAGTTTCGACATCAACACCATCATCCGCTTCCCCATCAGCTTCCCCCGCTACCTCACCGCACGCCTCTTATTCGGTCTGCTCTCTGCCTCAAATGTCATCGGCACCCTGGCTCTTGTCGCTGCAGATATCGGAATTGCAATCGCCCGACCATCTCTTATTCCCTGGGCCACGCTCCTGCTCGCCATCTATGCCTTATCGAACATCTTCTTCACCCGAATGGTCCTCTCCTGGGTCGATCGTTGGCTCTCCACCCGTCGCGCCCGCGAGATTCTGACCGCATTCATCCTCTTCGCCTCCCTCGGCTTTCAGTACATCAATCTCAACTACAATCCTGCCTTTCAAAACAGCCGCCACCACGCCAATCGTCTTCCATTCCTACTCAAGATCTTCCACCACGTTGAACCCCTCGCCGCATTGCTGCCTCCCGGACTAACAGCGACGTCAATCGCCAACTTCGCTCAAGGACGCTTCCTCCACGCCTCCGCGGCGCTCGTCGGCCTCGTCGCTTTCAGCAGCCTCTTCCTGGCCATCTACGCTTTACGCATGCATCGCGAGTTCCGCGGAGAAAATCTAAGCGAAGTCACCAAGCAACCTCAAACAGTCCGCCTCCCAAACACTCCCGCAGCGGTCCCGCATCCCTCGACCTCTCCCCTCGCAAGCGCGAGCAATTTCGGTCTTAGCCCTGCCATCTCCGCTTGCCTGCAAAAGGAGTTTCTCTACCTCCGCCGCAACACCAACCAGCTCTACGGATTCATCGCTCCTATCTTCATGGTCTTCCTCTTCGCCAACCGGATCGGTACCAGCGGCCGCTTCGGAAGCTTCGTCTTTCCTGCCGCGGTCGCGTACTCTGTCCTCGGGGTCTCCATCCTCTCGTACAACTGCCTCGGCATGGACGGCCCAGGAATCCAGTTCTACTTCCTCTCTCCCACTCGTCTTCGAGACGTTTTCCTCGCAAAGAACATCATCGGTTTTCTCTTGAGCTTCATCGAACTCATTCTGATCTTTGCCGTCATCAGCCTCACCGCTAGCCCACCATCGCTTCTCATCTCCTTCGGTACGTTCTGCTGGCTTCTGTTCGCGATCTTCACCAATGGTGCAGTCGGCAATCTCCGTTCTCTCGCCGCTCCCAAAAAAATTGATCTCTCAAAGATCAACCGCAAGCAGACCTCTCAGCTCAGCGCCCTCATCGCCGTTGGCGTCGTAGCAACCTGCTGCGGCATCGGTTATGGTGGAGTCCTGCTGGCGAACGCCTTCAACCTCCCATGGCTCATGGTTCCCTTCTTCCTCGTGCTGGCCGTCGCCGCGTTGCTCTTCTACCTGCAAGTCCTCAACCGCATCGATACCATCGCCCTCAACCATCGCGAAGAGCTTGCAGAGGAACTCTGCAAGACCTAGACTCTGCTTTGCCGTCATCCCACAACTACAAACGGATCCTGCGCTACACTGAGCACCTCTGCAAACGCCCGAGCTTTAGCGGAAGTAACGGGACCAATCAAATCGAGCAATTCACGAAGGGAAAGACAAGATGCAGCTTCGGAGCCGCAAGACCGCAATCCTTACCGCATTCGCAATCGCAACAACCTTTGGTTCCGTTCACACCTATGCGCAGAACACCAACGAGCAGCCTGATAAATACCAGTGGCTCGAAGATGTCTCTGGCGAAAAAGCCATGGCCTGGGTCAACGAAGAAAATGCCCGTTCAGCGAAGGTCCTTCAGGGCGACCCACACTTCGCCGCATTGGCCGAGACCGCGCTTAAGATACTCGAATCTCCAACCCGGCTTCCGACTCCCGATTTCCATGTCGGTGAGATCTACAACACCTGGCAAGATGCCGAGCATGTCCGCGGCATCCTTCGTAAGACCTCTCTCGACAGCTACCTGACTTCGCAACCTGATTGGCACACAGTCATCGACTACGACGCTCTCGCTGCCAAAGACAACCAGAAATGGGTCCAGAAGGGGCTCACCTGCCTCTATCCCGGCAACGGACTCTGTCTCGTCTCTCTCTCCGACGGAGGCGAAGACGCCGACACACTCCGTGAGTTCGACCTCAAAACCGGAGATTTTGTAAAGAATGGATTTGTCTTGCCAAAATCAAAGCAAGATGTGACATGGGTTGATAAAGACACTCTTCTGGTTGCCCGCAACTGGGGCGATGGAACAATGACCCAGTCCGGCTATCCCTTCGTCGTCAAATTTTGGAAGCGCGGCCAATCCCTCGATCAAGCCAAGGAAGTCTATCGGGGCACGCCGACCGACGTGCAGGTCGCCCCATTTACTATCAACGATGGACAAGGTCACTCCGCAGTCGTCATCGATCGCGGAGTAAATTTCTTTGAGCGTGAAATCTCGTTCTACACCTCAGGTGGAACAAAAAAAATCTCTGTTCCCGGAAAGTGCCAGCTTCACGGTATGCTCGACGGCCAGCTTCTCGTCGAGCTCAACGAAGACTGGAAGCCTAACGGCCTTTCCACGACATTCCCTCAAGGCTCATTGATAGCGCTTGACCTCGAGGCCGTCAAAAAAGATCCCGTCCACCTCAAGCCCACCGTCGTCTTCACACCCACATCCCAGGAGTTCTTTCAGGACTCTGCAACGACCAAAAACCACCTGCTTATCACCACGCTCGACCACGTTCAAGGTCGCGCCTACGTCTACACCCGCGACGCAAACAACACCTGGCCCCGTAAGAAGCTCGACATCCCCGACAATCTCAGTGTCGAGATCGCCTCTGCCAACACCTCCGACGACAAGTTCTTCGTCCAGACCACGGGCTTCCTCACGCCTTCCTCGCTCCTTCTGGGTGACGCGGCTTCAACTACTCTCAAGTTCGCAAAGACTCTCCCCGCCCAGTTCGACACCTCCAACCTCATCGTCGAACAGCTCGAGGCGACTTCCAAAGACGGAACCAAAGTCCCATACTTCCTCGTTCGCCACAAGGACATCAAGTACGACGGCTCGAATCCCACTGTTATGAACGCATACGGCGGATTTCAAGTCTCCATGACGCCTCTCTACAATCCCATCCTTGGCAAACTATGGCTTGAGCGAGGCGGTACCTTCGTCCTCGCTAACATAAGGGGCGGCGGCGAGTTTGGTCCGGCCTGGCATGAGGCCGGTCTCAAAACCCATCGCGAGCGCATCTACGAGGACTTCACGGCAGTCGGTCAGGATCTTTTCACCCGCAAGATCACCTCGCCCCGTCGCCTCGGTATCGTCGGTGGCTCCAACGGCGGCCTCCTCATGGGCGTCGAATTCACTCAGCACCCCGAGATGTGGAATGCAGTTGTGATCCAAGTACCCCTACTCGATATGCTCCGCTACGAACAGATTGCTGCTGGCGCCTCCTGGGTCGGAGAATATGGCACTGTCACCATCTCAGAGGAGCGAAAGTTCCTCGCCTACATTTCCCCTTACAACCAGCTCAACCCCAACACAAACTACCCCGAACCTCTCATCTTCACTACAACCAAGGATGACCGAGTAGGACCGGTCCACGCACGCAAATTCGCCGCTCGCCTCGAAGAGTTTCACAAGCCCTTCTTCTACGACGAGATCATCGAAGGCGGCCACGCCCCCGGAGCCAATCTCAAAGAACAGGCCAACACCCGCGCCGAACAGTACACCTACTTCACGCGAAAATTGATGGATTAAGCATTCGTAAAGTAGTAGACCAAGGCGGCTGCGTCTTTGAAAATATCAACGCAACTGAGCTCGAAGACAAATGAGGAGTCAGGATCGCTCAACATGGGTGGTCCTGACTCTTTTTCATCAGATCCAGCGCAAAGCTATCCAGCCACACCCACAACGCTCAGCATTCTCCCCGCAACGCCCCTCTCTCCACGATGCGAAAAGTATTTCTGTTCCCCTCGCGCATCGACCTCGCAAGCCGTACACTCCCCCACCACGGTAATTTGCTCTTCTCCCACTCCGGCATTCAACAGTTGTCTTCGATTCGCTTCCCACAGATCCAAATAAATTTTGGCGTCATTCTCGTCGACACCAACTCGAAAAAGATCTGCCGCATACCCAAACCGCTCGTGGAACTCGTTATGCACTTCCTTGCCCACCGAGTAGCAGCAAGAACCAATGCTCGGTCCTACCGCCGCCTCCAGATCCTCCACCCGCGACCCATACTCGTCCACCATCATCGCCACCCCCCGCTCCACGATCTGTGCCACCGTTCCCCGCCATCCCGCATGAAACGCCCCGACCGCTCTATTCTTCCCATCCACCATCAGCACGGGAACGCAATCGGCCGTCCCCACCCCTAACAGCACCCCCGGAACATTGGTAATGAGCCCATCTCCATCGAGAACCGCCTTCCCTTCTTCCGTCTCAAGCCTGCCCTCCCGTGCCCCATCCCCACCCCGAACGACTCTTACGATGTCCGAGTGAATCTGCCGCACTCCCACCAGCACCGAACCACGTTTATCCCCCAAATCACCATCAACAAACCGCACAAATTGCCGTCGATTTTCCACCACCGACGCCCTGTCATCCTCTTTGGTCCATCCCAGATTCAGCGATTTTCCCCCATAAACCGTCGAGACCCCTCCACTCCGGGTGCTGAAACCATGCCGCAACCACCCAAACCTCTCCCACGCCCCATTTCGCATAGTTTTGATCTCTTCACTCACGCTAACTCCTTTACTTTGATAAACATCTTTCACATTTCGCCGCAAAATGTTCGCTAATAGCTGGTTTACGACTTCGCGCATGAGTATGAGTTTCCACTCCTCCCCCAACTACTCACGAGTAACATTCTTCGAGATATAGCGTCTACTTCTAGTGTCTTCGACCCGCCTCGCGCATCCAAAGAGACGAAACCGAGTAACGTTGCAAGGACAGGAACTAAACTCCTAATATTTCAACGAAAATTTGCATCCTTCCCCGTGGGTCTGTAATATACCGCGATTGTAGACATGAGAGTGAATGTGCCCAGCGTAACCCCCCAATTTCTTCGTTCCCGTATCGGTAAAGTCTGCGTCGCCATCATTGGCGCCACACCTGCCGAGATGCTTGAAAAAGCTACCGCTGTCGTCAAAGAGACGCCCTTTCTCGAGTTCCGCCTCGACTACCTGGAGAAGCCTCTCCTGGCCCTGCCGAAACTGAAACATTTCCTCAGCGACAACACCGCGGTCACTGCCATCGCCACCTGTCGTCGCTCGGCAAACGGCGGCAAATTCTCAGGCAATCTCGCCGCCGAGATGGAGATTCTCTCCAAGGCGGGAACCTCTGGTTTCCACATCGTCGATCTTGAGCTCGAATCGGCTGAGAGCCTGAAGAAAGGCGAACTTCAGAAGCTTCGGGACACAGGCGTTGCCCTCATCATCAGCCATCACGACTTTGCAGCCACCAAAGATCTTGACGGCATCTTCAAGCGAATTGAACCCTTTCAGCCCGACTTCATCAAGATCGTGCCCACGGCCAAGAGCCTCACAGACAATGTCACCCTCATGCGCTTCATCGAACGCATGGATGATCACTCCAACATCGTTGGCATCTGTATGGGAGATGCAGGCATCATCTCCCGCGTTCTCGGACTCCGCGCCGGCAGCGCATTCACTTTCGCCGCAGCAACCGCTGGCGAGGAGACCGGCCCCGGCCAGATCGCGGCCCGCACACTGATCGAAACCTATCGCATCGATCAAGTCGACGCAGCCACGAAGGTCTACGGGGTCGCCGGAAACCCGATTCGCAGCTCGCTCTCGCCCATCATGATGAACACGGCCTTCCGCCGCGAGACCGTCAACGCTGTCTATCTCGCGCTTCAGGCAAACAAACTCGCCGACCTGCTCAAACTCGTACACGAGATTCCCATTCAGGGCCTCAGCGTAACCATGCCGCTCAAGCAGGAGATCATGGCGCACCTCGAGAAGACCGATCCTCTCTCGGCCAAAATCGGTGCTTGCAACACGGTCCTCCGTCAGGATGGCAAGCTCTACGGCTTCAACACAGACGTCGCCGGGATCACCGGCCCCATTGAGAAGCGAATGTCCCTCCGCGGAGCAAAGGCTCTCGTTATCGGTGCCGGCGGAGCCGCTCGTGCCGCCGTCTTCGGTATGCGCGATAAGGGAGCCGAGGTCTTCATCCTCAATCGCACCGCCGAGACCGCGCAGAAACTAGCCAAGCAGTCCGGTTCAAAGACGATCAAGAAAGATGCCCTATCCAAAACCACCTTCGACGTAATCGTCAATGCGACTCCGGTGGGTATGGCCGGCATCAAAAGCACACCGACCCTCGAAGCCGCAGACCTCAACACCAAGCTGGTCTTCGACCTCGTCTACAACCCGCTCGAAACCCCTCTACTCCGTCTCGCGCGGCAGCAGAGCATCCCCATCATCACCGGCATAGAGATGTTCGTTCAACAGGGAGCTCGTCAGTTCGAGATCTTCACCGGCAAACCTGCCCCTGAAGAGGAGATGCTGCGCGTCGTCATCCATGCTCTACGCCAACAAGCCGAGTCAGTCGCAGAGACGCCAGCGCCGGCTGCGAAGACGAAGAAAGCTTCCTAACCACTCGCCTCCCGCACGAGTCCGAACCCGAGCCCGGAGCAATCCGGGTTCAGTGTTTTAACTTTAGGACCTCGCGAATCACGCGTCATAGCATCCATTCAGCACAGAAAAGGGCACTCGCAGGCTCAGACGATTGATCGCAGCCTGAACCAACTCCCTCACTTTGGACGGCGTGACGTCCAGAAACTTTGCCACTTCGACCTCCGAGGATCGCAAAACGAGTTTTAGCATAAATGCCAAACGCGGCAGGTCAGGCAACTCGCCAAGGGTGCTCGGCAAATACACAGCACCTGCTTCACTTCCTTTGCGTCCCAACCCAAGTCCGGCGATCGCCTGCGTAATAAGTGTCTCCCGCGCCTGGTTATATGCGAGCAACGGCATCGAGACATCGAACGGAATTGCGTCCAGCTGCACCATCGTTCGCTGAATCGCCTCTTCGACCAAGCGGTGATCCGCGACGAGGTACCACGCCAGGGTCGCGAACTCGTCTAAATGTTCGAGAAATAGCAAATACCAAGCGACATTCTTTCCAGAGGTGGTAGGAGCTCCTGTCTTTCGTGAAAAACCGTTCGGTGTTGTAAATGAAGTTGACATGATCACCTCTTGCCCTCCGTGAGGACGCTCTTTGCAAACGACGTGCCGAACCGCATCAAGCCGCGCGCCTCTCCGCTGGTACTCGCCCGATCACCATCGCGTTGGACGGCGAAGCCGGTTCGCTGAGGCGTTCGAGCATCTCGTTGGTCGTATCTTGCACACGAGTGTTTGGTCGGTGCAGCTTGCGGGTTCCCTTAGCAACAAGCCTGCACAATAGATATCGGTTGGACTCGTAAATGAGCGCATCGAAAATCAGCTCGGAACGCATCGGCAACTCCTTTGATAGCTGGCAATCAGTTACTTTTTTCGATCGCCCCAGGCTCATCATTAAGTGGGCGCTACTGCTTCTCTCGACAACGCCTGAGCTGAATACGCGGCGTTCTGGCTTCATAACTGGACCGGATCCGGAAAGTCCGATTTCTTCATCAAAAGCTGAAGAAATCCTGGAATTGGGTCAGGATGCACTCACCTGCATCTCACTTGGAAATGTGATTCATCTCGGCCAGAATAAGCTTCTCGTTTCCTGACTTTTTGCGGTAAACAAACAACATTTTGACAAATTACATAAATTTGACCGACACCATCGGCCTGCCATTGCGAAACTAGTTCTTTGAATGAGGAGCAAAAGACTACGTAGGAGCGTTGAGAGAGGGAGCAAGATCATCGAAGGCCTTCAGATGCGAAAAAGCCGCCCTTACGGACGGCTTTCCACTTCCTGAGTACCAAAACAGACTACTTGCTCTTGCCCTCAGCAGAGGCGATCTTCTCTTCAGCCTCCCGCGTAACGGCGTTGGCTTCGTCATATTTGTTGCCATCATCGCCGGCCTCACGCCAGAGTTTCTCTCCTTCTTGAAGATCCTTCTGAGCCTCAGAGACGTCGATCTCGTTCGGATGCAGCGCGGTCTCCGCCAGGATCGTCACCCGGTCCGGCAGCACTTCCACAAAACCCCAGGCCACGAAAAACTTCTGATCGCCCGAGCTGCCACCATGGAGCCGCACTTCACCAGCGCCAAGCTCTGCAAGCAGCGGCGCAGCACCATACAACGCCTCCAGATACCCTGACATCGACGGCAGTTCTACCGCCTCCGCCGTCGCATCCAGCAGGACACGGTCTGGCGTCAGCAGCCGAACCGTTAATAACCCCGAATTGCTCGTCGTCTCTGCCATTGAGTTATGCCGTCTGCTTCATCTTCTCTGCGGCTGCAATCACGTCTTCGATGCCGCCCTTCAGATAGAAGGCCTGTTCCGGAATATCGTCGTGTTTGCCTTCGATAATCTCTTTGAAGCTACGAACCGTATCCGGAACCTTCACATAAGCGCCTGGGATACCAGTGAAGATCTCAGCCACATGAAACGGCTGTGACAGGAAGCGCTGCACCTTACGAGCACGCGCCACGGTGATCTTGTCCTCTTCCGAGAGCTCATCAATACCCAGAATCGCGATGATGTCCTGCAGGTCTTTGTACCGCTGCAAGATCTTCTTCACGCCCTGCGCCACATCGTAGTGCTCCTGCCCAACAACGCGGGGAGAGAGAATACGCGAGGTTGAAGCAAGCGGATCGACAGCGGGATAGATACCTAGTTCGGACAACGGACGCGAAAGCACGGTCGTCGCATCCAGGTGAGCAAAGGTCGTCGCCGGAGCCGGATCGGTCAGGTCGTCAGCCGGCACGTAAACAGCCTGCACCGATGTGATCGAACCTCTCTTCGTCGAGGTAATCCGCTCCTGCAACTCACCCATCTCGGTCGCAAGGTTCGGTTGATACCCCACAGCCGAAGGCATACGGCCAAGCAGTGTCGAAACCTCGGAACCAGCTTGCGTAAACCGAAAGATATTATCGACAAACAGCAACGTATCCGCACCTTCCTCATCACGGAAGTGCTCCGCCACCGTAAGGCCGGTCAGCGCAACACGAAGACGCGCCCCTGGCGGCTCCGTCATCTGTCCATAAACCAACGTCGCTTTGCTCTTCGGTAGATCCTTTAAGTCAATAACGCCGGACTCCTGAAACTCCATCCACAGGTCGTTGCCTTCACGAGTTCGTTCACCAACGCCCGCAAATACCGAGAACCCTCCATGCTGACTGGCAACGTTGTTGATCAGCTCCTGGATGATGACGGTCTTGCCCACTCCCGCGCCACCAAATAGACCGATCTTGCCGCCCTTAAGGAACGGTTGGATGAGGTCGATAACCTTGATCCCGGTCTCGAACATCTCTTCGCTGGTCGATTGCTCATCAAACGCCGGCGCCTGCCGGTGAATCGGCATGTGTACCTTAGCGTTGACCGGACCAAGCTCGTCCACTGGCTCGCCGAGCACATTGAGCACGCGACCCAGAGTCTCGCGACCCACTGGCACCATAATGCCCGACCCAGTATCGATCGCTTTCATTCCGCGAACCATACCTTCGGTGGCGACCATCGCGATGCAACGCACACGGCCTTCGCCAAGATGCTGCTGAACCTCGAGAACGACATCGAGCGGTGCAGGCACATTGAAGCCTTCGCTGACGACGCGGATCGCCTGAAAGATAGGGGGCATGTGCGATTCTTCGAATTGAACGTCAACGGCCGGTCCGCTGATCGAAATTACTCTTCCAATATTCTCTGCCATAGGTCTCTTTTCGTTATTGCAGCCGTCTGTCACTACAGAGCAGCCGCACCACTCACAATTTCAATAATTTCCTTCGTAATTGCTGCCTGCCGAACGCGGTTCATGGTGAGGCTCAGGCTGTCAATCAGGTCCCCTGCGTTCTTCGTCGCAGCATCGGTTGCCGTCATACGCGCCGCGTGCTCCGCGGCAGTGGACTCCAGCAGAGCGTGAAAGATCTGCGTGGTTACATAGCGCGGCATCAGATGCCGGAAGAGAGTCTCAGGCGACTGGTCGAAGATGTAGTCGACATTGGCGGTACCAAACTTCTTGGCCTCCTCCTCCATCTCGCTCGCCTCTGGAACATGAATGCTGATGCCCTCAGACTGCGCCGCTCGGACAGCCGCATCCCGTTCTTCCTGAGTCGGCTCAACCGAAGACTCAACATTCTGCGCACCGAGCTCAGCGATCGGCAGCAGCTTTTCCACGACAATTCGCTGCACAAGTACCGACTTGAACTCGTTGTAGACGAGATAGACCGCGTCGATCTCCGACCTTTCATAGCGTTCAATGATCGAATACGCTAACTCCGAAACGGCCTTGACATCGGTCTTTGCCAAGAGATCAGGATGTTCTGCGGCAACCTCAATCTGCCCCGCGCGATGACGAATCTTCTCATAGTGAGTAGCGAGATCGTTGTCGTAGTGCTCTTCCGTCTTCTCGTAGTTCGCCGCAGGAAACTTTCTCTTGTAAAAAGCAATCGCCTTCTTACCAATCGGCTCGAGATCGACGTTCTGTCCCCTCGCCACGCGCCTATCGACGAACTTCTGCGCCGCCTTGCCAACATTCGAGTTGAAGCCGCCCGCAAATCCCTTATCGCCGGCTATCACAATGACGAGGACATTCTTTTCTTCGCGTTCAATCAGTAGGGGATGAAGAATCTTTCCAGTGTGCGGGTTGTAAATATCGGTGCGGCGCACCAGGGACTCCAGCACATTGATCAGCATCTGCGCGTAGGGCCGCGCCTGCATCGCATGCTCCTGCGCCCGTCGCAGCTTCGCCGCCGAAACCATCTTCATGGCCTTGGTGATCTGCCGCGTGTTTTTCACACTTCGGATGCGGCGCCGTAAATCGAGTACGTTTGCCATGGTTTACTTGGCCGCAGCCGTCTCTTTCTTATCCTTGCGATCCGCAAGGAAGTTTCCTTTGTACTCTTTGATCGCCGCCGTCAAACGAGCCTTCAGGTCGTCATCGAGGGCCTTCTTTGTGGCGATATCGGTCAGAATAGAAGCCTGGGCCGACTCGAGGTAAGGATAGAAGCCATCCTCAAACGCCCGCAGATCGCTCACTTCAACATCATCCAGAAGTCCGTTCACGCCAGCAAAGAGAATCGCAACCTGTTTCTCCGCGCTGAGCGGCTGGAACTGAGGCTGCTTGAGCAACTCCGTCAGGCGCTGTCCACGGCTGAGCTGTTGCTGCGTCACCTTATCCAGGTCCGAGCCAAACTGTGAGAATGCAGCCAACTCGCGATACTGCGCCAGATCAAGCTTCAGGGTCGCGCCTACCTGCTTCGTCGCCTTGATTGCAGCCGAGAAGCCGACACGCGACACAGAGAGACCAACGTTGACAGCAGGCCGCACGCCCGAGTTGAACAAGTCCGTCTCAAGGAAGATCTGTCCATCAGTGATCGAGATAACGTTCGTCGGAATATAAGCCGAAACGTCGCCAGCCTGAGTCTCGATGATCGGCAAAGCAGTCAGCGAACCGCCGCCCAGCTTATCCGAAACCTTTGACGAGCGCTCCAGAAGACGCGAGTGGAGATAGAACACGTCACCGGGGTACGCTTCACGCCCAGGCGGACGACGAAGCAGTAGCGAAATCTCGCGGTAGCTGGCAGCGTGCTTCGAAAGATCGTCGTAGATCACCAGCGCATGTTTGCCGCTGTCACGGAAGTACTCCCCCATCGCGGTAGCGGCAAAGGGAGCAAGATACTGCATCGGAGCCGGCTCCGATGCGGTCGCAGCAACGACGATGGTATAAGCCATTGCGCCATGCTCTTCGAGCGTCTGCACCACCTGCGCAACTGAAGAACGCTTCTGACCAACCGCGCAATAGATGCAGATCAGGTTGTTCTTTGCAGAGTTGATGATCGTGTCAAGCGCGATCGCAGTCTTGCCGGTTTGCCGGTCGCCGATCAACAGTTCACGCTGGCCGCGACCAATCGGAATCATGGTGTCGATCGCCTTGATACCAGTGGCCATCGGCTCTCGCACCGACTGGCGATCGATAACACCCGGAGCAAGACGCTCAACCGGCAGATACTTGTCCGTATTGATAGGCCCCTTGTCATCGATCGGCTGACCCAACGCATTCACGACACGGCCGATCAGAGCCTCGCCTACCGGCACGGACATGATCTTGCCGGTTCGCTTCACCTGATCGCCTTCGCTGATCTCCGTGTAATCACCCAACAGCACCGCGCCAACCTGATCTTCATCAAGGTTCATCGCGAGACCTGCAACGCCATGCGGAAACTCAATCAACTCGCCGGCCATCACTTTATCCAGGCCATGCACACGCGCAATTCCGTCGCCCAGTGAGATGACCGTTCCGACCTCATCCACCTGGATGCGCTGTTCGAAGTTCTCAATCTGCTGGCGAAGCAGTTCTGTTATCTCATCCGCCTTGATCTGTGCCATGTCTTCCTTCTACTTGATTCGTGTCAAATCTTGAAAAACTAGCGCCATCACCGGTTAGGGTTCTATGCGTTCACAAGCTTCTGTTTCAACTGCTGCAACTGTGCGCGGATTGAACCGTCATACACCGTGGAACCAAGGCGGACGACAGCCCCGCCGAGCAGCGTCGCATCCTCATAATAAGTAGTCCGAACACGCCCTCCGGCAAGCTTCACAACCTGAGCCTCGAGTTCGGCACGATCTTGTTCATTCAGCGGGCGAGCACTCGTAATCTCCGCCTCTGCCACGTGGGCCTGCTCATCTGCGACAAGGTGGTATTCACTCAAAATCTCGTTCAACTCATCAAGACGCTGGTGATGCATAATCACCGCAATAAAATTCCTGACCTGCGGAAACATCCCGATGCGCGCTGCAATTGCGTCAAGCACCTTCAGCTTCTGCTCGTTCGCGATCGAAGGATTCATCAAAACTTCGCGTAGATCATGGCTGCCAGCCAGCGTCCCGCTGAAGTCAGCGAGCTGCTGTTCTGCCGCGGCGGCATCCAGGTTGGCGGAAGTCGCAACTGAGGCAAACGCGTGAGCGTACCGCAAAGAAAGAACCGACATCAGTTTTGTCCTTTCTTCGAGTCATCGCCTGTCAGCCGTTGTGCAAAGCTCTGCACCAACAGTCGGTCGGTCTCTGCGGTCACCACCAGCTTGCGTGCTGCCTGCTCGATGGCAAGTTCAGCTGCGTACTGCTGAATTTGACGCTGCGCCAACGCCGTCGCGGCAGCAATCTCCTGCTCCGCCGTTGCCAGAATCTTCTGCTTTTCCTCTTCTACGCTGGCAGTAATGCGCTGCTGGTCAAGAGCGGAATCCTTCTCTGCCTGGGCTCGCATTGCCGCAATCTGACCGTCCAGCTTGCTCAACCGATCTTCTACGCTTCGCAATCTGGCATTGGCATCTTCGGTCGCCGTACGAGCATCCACCAATTGCTTCTGGATCGCCGTGCTTCGATTACGGAAGGTCTTGGGTAGGGTCTTCAACAGGAACCAGCCCACGAGCGCCGCCAGAACTACAAAGTTCGCAACCGTAAACCAAGTAGCCGCCTGCTCTGCGCTCAATCCAACCTTCGCACCTAACCCGCGAACTGCATCTGAATGAAGATACTTATCATTCTCATCTTCTTCTTGCTTGCCCTGCTCCGACGTCTGCCCCTGAGAGTCGTCGTGCCGTCCAGCTGCCTTCGTCGCCCCCGCATCCTGCGCCTTCAGATGGCACACTGGCAGAAACAAAGAACCCGCTAAAATCGTGGCTGGCAATAGCCTCTTCACAAAAGAAATCGTCACTGCGCAACCTCCGTCGCCCGTACATCGACTGGAAGCAACGCACTGACGATCCGCGAGCTCAGCTCCTCGCTCACTCCAGCGATTTGGAGTCGCGCCTCGTGCGCACTCTGCTCAATCTCCTGCTTGGCTCCGCTAACGCGATCATGCATATGCTGACGCGCCTGGGCTAGCGCCGCCTCTCGTTCCGCGTTCCATTGCTTCAGCCTTTTATCCCGCATCTGGAATATCTCGGCCTTGGCGCTGCGCAACTTTTCTTCGTAAGCCGCAGTCTCGGCCTCGGCCACAGCAATCGCCCGTCGCGCCTGCTCGATGGCGCCTGTGGTACGCGCACGCCGCTCAGCCAGCACACGATCCAATGGTCGTCGAACCAGCAATCCATAAGCTGCCACTAGCAAAATAAACAGAACAATAGTCGGCACAGAGCCGAGCACAAGTTCACCGAGTTGATTCAGTATCTGATCCATGAATGGGGTCGGCCGGGGCCGCTTGGAAGTCCTGTAGTGACGGTCTCACACCGCTACCGTGTTCCAGAAAATACTGGCGCAGGCGCTGCATGCTAGTTCGAGGTACACCTAGTTTTAGCAAAGCGATTACAACAGTGTCAACCAAGTATCTGATGAATATCGCCCACACTGAACGATATTCGCGCATTCACCTTCGCCCAGCCCCAGTGCAAATAATTTCATCTTCCCTTTGACTTCCTGAAGCAAAGGACTAGACTTAGAGTTACCACCTGGACCCTAAGATCTGGGTCACATAGGTCGCGTGATTGGGGACACCACCTCCGCTCCCCGTCAGGCGGCCTATGCTAGTTAAGAGCCTTTTCTGGCCTCAACGAACCTGTTCACGAAATCTCCTGAACCGGTTCAGCAACGAAGCCGGCCCTCGTGCCGTAACAAACGCCAGATTTCCCTCAAAGCGCTTCCCCTCGACGACAGCTCCAGCTTCCAACGCAGCCAACACCGCCCCCTCCGACTGAGGCAGGCGAAACTGCATCTCAATCAGCGGATCCACCACCAGCGCCGCATCGATAGCTGCCATTAAATGATCGAGCCCAAGCTTCTTTAGGCCAGACACAGCCACACTTCCCGGAGCTCCCATGGGCATAGCTTCGTGGTCCCCGACCAGGTCGATCTTGTTCAGCACCTCGATAACGGGTTTCTTCGAAACATCCAATTCGGCGAGCACTTTCTCAACCTGCGTCTTCTGTTCTTCCACCATCGGGCTTGAGGCGTCGCGAATATGCAGCAGCAGTTCCGCTCGCTCCACCTCCTCCAGCGTCGCCCGAAAGCTGGTCACCAGCGTATGCGGCAGGTTACGAATAAATCCCACCGTATCCGAGAGCAAAATCTTCCTTCGCGAAGGGAGTGTCAACTGCCTCAGTTTGGGATCGAGCGTTGCAAACATCCGCGACGACTCCAGCACCCCCGCCTCGGTCAACGCATTGAAGAGCGTGCTCTTGCCCGCGTTGGTATAGCCCACCAACGCAACCACCGGCACCGGCACCGCCTCTCTTCGCTGCCTCTGCTGTCGGCGAATTCGCCGCACCGACTCCAGCTGTTCTTTCACGTGATCGATCCGCAGATTGATCTTCCGTCGATCCGTCTCCAGCTGCGTCTCACCAGGTCCGCGCGTACCGATACCGCCGCCCAACTGCGACATCGCCTTTCCGCGCCCGGCCAGCCGTGGCAACTGATACTCCAGCTGCGCCAACTCCACCTGCAGCTGGCCCTCCCGCGTCCGGGCATGCCTTGCAAAGATATCCAGAATCAATTGTGTTCGATCGATTACCCGGCACGGCAACTTCGCCTCCAGGTTCCGCAGCTGCGACGGCGAAAGATCATGGTCGAACAGCACCAGATCTGCCCCGGTCGAGGCAATCACTCCCTCGATCTCCTCCAGCTTTCCGTGCCCTACCAGGGTCGCCGGATCGGGCCGCGGCCGCCGCTGAATCAGAGTGGCCGCGACTTCGGCACCCGCGCTCCTTGCAAGCTCTTCAAACTCCGCCAGCGAAGCATCGAAGTCGAGGTCAGCTGCCTTAGGTACAGAAGAAAAATCACCACCGTCCAAGTCAGTCTGAGCCGACACGGCCGCTGCAGTCTTTGCCAGCCGCGCCGCCGCTGTCAGCTTTCGCCGTTCACCGGTGAACTCCACAGCCACCAACACTGCACGTTCAGCCTGCGACAGCCTGCCCCGCGTCTGGCGTGCCGCCTCATGCGCAGCGACCAGGCTGCGCTTCACGGGCTTTACTCCATCGATCTTCCCGTATTCAGTTGTCAACGGCTAGCGGCCTTGGGTCCCTGTCGCCTCTTGCACCGGCGAACCAGCAGCAGGAGCCGAACCTACCGACGCCCGCAACTCTGGCTTCACGTCGCTCCGCACATCGCCATGTACTCCCGCGCGTCCACTCACTACAGTCGAGATCGCATGTTTGAAGATCAGTTGCTCCTGGCTGTTGTTTTCCAGCAGCACGGAGTACTTATCGAACGAGCGTATCTTCCCCGTTAGCTTCACGCCGCTTACCAGGTAAATCGTGATCGGACTCTTGTCTTTTCGCACTGTGTTGAGAAAAGTGTCCTGAATGTTCTGTGCCGGCTTTGATTCCATGGGGCCGATCTCCTTTGTCCAAAATGTTCATACTGCAATGAGCGTTTGCCGTGACCCATCGGCTTTAGAACAAAACTCAGCGCATCCAACGGCTAAGCCTAAAGCCAAGACTGTCAACAATACGAGCATCTACGGCAATAATCAACTTGCCTCGTCACATTGTAGAGACGAACGCAATACTTCGTTAGACGCATTGCAACGCAGAATGAAAGTCTAGGGCAATCTCTACAGCCATATACGACCGATATACCATTGCAGATGTGACCATCCGTAACCCGCAACCCGTTCCAATGCTTGACTTCTCCCGTCAGTTTTCCTCCCTGCGGCAAGAGATCCTGAATACCATCGAAGCTGTCGCCACCTCACAACATTTCATCCTCGGCCCCCAGGTCACCAGCTTCGAACTCGCCGCCGCCGTCGCCTGTGCCGTGCCCCACGCGATCGGCTGCGCTAGCGGCACCGATGCCATCTGGCTCGCTTTAGCTGCTGCCAACGTCGGCCCCGGCGACGCCGTCATCACAACCCCCTTCAGCTTCTTCGCCACGGTGAGCGCGATCCTCCGTGCCGGCGCCACGCCTTTGCTTGCCGACATCGACTCCACCACCTTCAATCTCTCTCCCGCTTCGGTAGAAGAGCTCCTACGCTCCAGTGCAGGCAAAAACGTCAGAGCGGTCCTACCTGTTCACCTCTACGGACAATGTGCCGACTGGGACGAATTTACCGCACTGAAACAAAGTCACAACCTCCTTCTGATCGAAGATGCCGCCCAGGCGTTCGGAGCCACATGGAACGGAGTCCCTGCAGGAGCCCTTGGCGATGCCGCAGCCTTCAGCTTCTATCCCACAAAAAATCTAAGTGCCATGGGAGACGCCGGCCTCGTCACTACTACTTCAGCCGCGATTGACGACCACGCCCGCATCCTCCGCGCCCACGGCATGCGCCGCCGCTACTATCACGACGAGATCGGCTGGAACTCTCGCCTTGACTCCATCCAGGCCGCAGTCCTCGAGGTCAAACTCCGCTATCTGCCCAAGTGGAACCAGCAGCGCCGCGGGCATGCCCTCCACTACGATCAACTCTTCCGCAAAGCGAACCTCACCGCCGACACTGTAAAGGAAGGAGTCGTCCTCCCCATCACCGACCCGCGCGCCGGACACGTCTTCCATCAATACGTTATCCGCGCTCCCCGCCGCGACGAACTTCGCCGGTACCTTGCCGATCAGAAGATCGGCAGCGAGATCTACTACCCTGTCCCCCTGCATTTGCAAACCAGCCTGGCTCACCTCGGCTACAAGCAGGGCCACTTCCCCATCAGCGAAGCCGCCTCCCACGAAGTTCTCGCACTTCCCATGTACCCCGAGCTGCGCGAAGATGAACAACAAACTGTAGTCGACGCCATCACAGCGTTCTACGCCTGACCGCAATCATCGTGGTCATACGTTCGCAAGCAGCGCATCTTTCCAAATCTCCAGATGCCGCTCGACATACTCCGCAGCCTGCCTCCAATGACGACTGCCATCTCCCTCCGCATGGAGTCGTGCCCACGGTTGCTCCCCGGTTATCGCCGCTCGCTCGCCCAACTCAAACATAGCTCTCGTTCGAGCGACCATCAGTTCAGGCAGCCTCTCACGTTGAGATCGATCAAGCCCATACCCATCCACAAAGCAGCAGAGCCGTGAGGCATCCACAGCAGGCTCTCCACCATGGATCAAAGGCACAAAACTCTGCGCCGCATAACCTACATCCCACAGAACAGACCCCGGCCCACTTCCATCCCAATCGATAAAGACCCACCGCTCTCCACTGCGCACCAGATTCCATGGCGCAAGATCCTGGTGACAGATCAACTCCTCCGAATCAGGCCTGATGACAACCTTCCATTGCGCCCCCTCCGGAGGAACAAAACTCTTCGCCGCTACGTGAAACTCTCGAATCAACCTTCCCACGCGCCCCAACTCCTCACTCGTGTACGAGAATGGCTCTTGAGTCGCTCCCGGCACATACTCCAGCACATGACGACCCTTCTCATCTCGTCCTAAAGTTCGCGGAGCCCCTCTGAATCCAACCTCGAAGAGATGTTCCAAAAACGCTTCAACACTACTCGTCGCCTCTGTCGCAGGCTTGCGAACGGTGGCACCGACGCGAACCACCGCATCCGCCACATTGCCGCCAAACAGCCGCTCCTCCTGATCGCTCATAGTCACTTCGACTCACGCACGCAATCGATATCAGGCCGATCTACCGCCTCTTTTTTCCTTTGCTGCCCTTAGCCCCCGCGGCCTTCTTTTTGTCCGACACGGGCTCCGGATGAGCCTCCCCCGGCGCAGTCGTTCCCGGCGGAAGCACCCGTCGCACTAGGTTGCTCTCCAGCCGATACGTCTTCAGCACCGTCTTCCCCGGCACAATCGCTCCGGTCACCGGATCGGGAATGACCGGCCCCGCATCATCCGCCAACACTCGATACGAGAACGTTGGCACCGGCGTAGTAGCCGTTGGCGACTTTCCGTAAGGATCGGTCGCCATCTTCACATCGACGGGCAAATATCCCTCGATATTTCTGTCGCGATATCCCGTCTCATAACGATGCTTTTTCACATTCCACGTAAACACGCGCACCTGATCGAAGTCATACGTCAGCCCAGCCTTATACGGACTCAATACCGTCACGTAGATCGGAATATTCTTGTCGTCCTGCTCGGCCTCCGGATCGGATACCGTCGTTAGAACATACGATCCCACAATCCTCTGGCCTTCGGAGTACCGCGTAATCGCATCGGGAGCGTCCACATCCATCATCCTGCTGTAAAGCCATCCGGTATCGCCCTTGGAATCTCGCACCAGCCACCAGTCCTCCATCGCCGGCGGCACAGGCTCCGGCGCAGCAGCGGCAGTCGAAACATCCTTTGCACCCTTCTCCACACTGCCCTTTGCAGTCGCCGCAGTTGCAGCGGGAGGAGGAGCCTTAGCCACCCGTGTTCCCGGCGGCACAGGCTTGGCCAGCGTCGCCCGCGCCAACAGCTTCAGCTTCTCACCCTCCGCCAGCCGAAAGAACCTCTCCGTGTCGCGGCCAGGCTTGGCATGCATGTAAACCTCATCACGCACCACAGCAGAGGCGACCACCGGATCAGCCTTGTGATCCTGCTTCAGCTTTTCAAACTGATCAAAGACATCCTGGGTCGCAATCACCTTCTCATCGATCCAGCCCTGCTCCCCCTTGGCCGTCTGCACCTTCACAAATCGCCGCCCGCGATCAAGCACCTCAAGCCGATCGCCATTCTCCACCGTCGCCGTACGATTCGACACCGCTGCCACCCGGTCACGCAGAAACGTCTGCTTTGCCGTCACATACACGTACTGCGCTGGCGGCTTAGGCCGCAGCCGCGAGCAGCCACTCCCGCCCGCAATCAGCACCATCGAAACCGCTACGAAGCTGCAAATCCGCGAAAAGTACCGCACGAAATCGAATTGTCGAGAAGAAGAAACGATAGTCCTGAAACTCCGCGCACAGCACAACACTATCTCCATACTAACGGCGGCCACGGCAAATCCATAACCCACGCACCAACTCCAACACCTGCGCCCAGCCAGGAACGCAGACGCTAATGCGTGAGCGCCACCGCGACAGCCGCTGCAGGATCGGTATCCGTATTGATGCTCGTAGCCGGATCCAGCTTGCCTGGAGTCGTAATATCGAAGCTGTACATCGTCAGGTCCGGGCCGCCGCCAAGCGCCGCCGCCAACAGATACTTGCCGGTTCTGTCGATCCCCAACGACTGCACCACAGTCCCACTCATATACGGCGACCCACTCAGCGGCGTCAACGTCAAAGCTGCCTGAGTTGTCCCCGCGGCAATCGTATACCCGGAGATCGTGCCCTCCGTACGATTCGCCGCGTACACATAAGTCCCAGTACTATCCAGTACGACCGACTGCGTCCCACTTCCCGCGGCAAACGGCGAACCCGTGACCGAATTCAGCGTCCCTCCCGACCCAATGATGTACACCGCAACTCCACCATTAGTCCCGCTCCGCGCAAGGTACAAGTACGCAGTCTTCGGATCGACGGCCAATGCATAGTCGCCCGTGGCCGGATTCGCGTTTGCCAGACTCTGGACCTGCGCGGCAAGGCCTGTCGTCGTGTTGAACGAAAACACGACGTCACCACCTGTACCAAGCGCAGCGAAAATCAGTGTCGCATCCGGCGACACCTGCACCATTGACGGCTGCCAAGTCCCAGCCCCCGCGTGAAGAGCGTACGTAGCAGGCGACTGCGCCTGAGCCGTCAACGCCCCCGTCGACGAGTTAATTTGGTAGATGTCCAGCTGCTGTGTAAGGCTATCCAGCGCAATCAGCCACTGCCCATCCGGTGAAACCGCCAGCGAAGCCGCAGTCACCGCATTCTGCTGGGCTCCGCCGCTTGGCGCGCTTAACGATCCGTCGGAATTAATCAGATATAAGTTGATCGATGCCTGCGCCGCAATATAAAGAAACGCATCGTTCGGAGTGACAACCTCGGCAAATGGTTGAGACCCAAGCTTAACCGGCGAGTTGTTCACCGCCTTCAGAGTCCCCGTGCCTACAGCGAATCCACTCACAGTCTGCGTCGTCTGATTCAAGACGTACACCTGGTTCCCCGTTGCACCGGTTCCACCACCACCAGAATTATTGACTGGAGGAAAAAATCCCGTGCAGCCAGTAAAGACCGGCAAAATCATCGCGGCACCCACTGCAACCGACCGCCGCAACCTTCCCCTTCGTTCCATCGCCACCGAACCCCTTTTTCTCTATCTTCGCAGCAGACACAGCCAATGCGGAATTAATTCATTCAACGTTCTTCTATAATTTCCGCAATGTATCTCTCAAAGCTTTTATATTCTCTGCCTTTAACCGCAATCCTGCTCCTGACTCTTCCCTTCAAGTCTCAAGCGTCACAGGCTCACTCGTTCGACGCAGCAGCCAGACAAACAGCATCTCCCTCCGCCACTCTGCAACAGGAAGTTCACGCAGATATGAACTTCCTCGCCGACGACGAACTACACGGCCGCGGCTCAGCCACACGCGACGAGCACATTGCGGCCCTCTTCGTCGCCTCTCAGCTCCAATCCCTCGGCCTCGAACCCGGAGGAGATAACGGTACCTTCCTCCAAAAATCCGCCCTCCCCAATCCCCTTCCCGCTAGAACCCAGCAGCGCATCGCAAAGTTCCAGGACATCCCACGAAAAGAGACCTGGAACGCAGTCGCCATCCTGCGGGGAACTACCTCGCCCAACGAGGTCATCCTGCTCACCGCGCATCTCGATCATCTCGGCATCGGTCCCGCCAATGCCTCTGGTGACACCAACTACAACGGAGCCGACGACGACGCCTCCGGCACTACCGCCGTACTGACACTAGCCCACATTCTCGCCACCGGCCAACACCCGAAGCGAACCATCGTCTTCGCTCTCTTCGGCTCTGAAGAACTCGGTGGCTTCGGCAACCGAGCCTTCCTCGCGCATCCTCCAGTCCCCCTCGTCAGCATCGTCGCCAACCTCGAGTTCGAGATGATCGGCCGCCCCGACCCAGCAGTCCCCGTAGGAACCCTTTGGCTCACCGGCTTCGACCGCTCGAACCTTGGCCCCGAACTGGCGAAACACGGTGCCCACCTGGTAAACGACCCTCATCCCAAAGAGAACTTCTTCCGTCGTTCTGACAACTACGCTCTAGCCCAGCAGGGCATCATCGCTCAAACTGTCTCAAGCTACGGGCTGCACAAGGACTATCACCAACCCAGCGACGAGATTCACACCATCGACTTCACCCATATGACCAACGCCATCGCCTCCATGGTCGATCCGATCCGTTGGCTCGCCGACTCCAACTGGAAGCCCGAATGGAACCCGGGCCGTAAACCTGAATCCAATCCCACCGGTCCACCGCCTATGGCTGCACACCAACCCGTAAGCTGAATCGGCTTTCCGTAAACAAAAGAGCGACCCACAAAGGATCGCTCTTTTACGTAACATCATCAGTTACTTATGCGTGGACCAACTCTTCTTTCCTCACGATCTCCTCAATCTTGCGTCCGATAGCCTTGGCGACACCTTCACCGTACTTTGAATCGCACTTGTAGAAGTGATTGATCTGCAGGTCCTGAATCCGCGTCTCAACCTGGCCCAGACCGGCTGCAATATTTCCGCACAGCCGCTCCTGAGCATCCGGCGTCATCAGACGGAACAGGTTACCCGGCTGCGTGTAGTAGTCGCCATCATGCTCGCGATGGTCGTACCTACCCACAGTCGCCGTGTTGTAGGTCACAGGACGCTCAATGTACTTCTTATCCTGTGTCGGACCACCAAAGCTGTTCGGCTCGTAGTTTGGACCATTGCCGCCGTTCTCACCGAAGCGCATGCTGCCGTCGCGGTTGTACGTGTTGTAAGGACACTTTGGCTCATTGATCGGAAGCAAATTGTAGTTCACCCCGATGCGATACCGGTGTGCGTCTGGATAGCTGATAAGCCGCCCCTGCAGCATCTTGTCCGGCGAGAAGCCCATACCCGGAGCAACATTCTTCGGGTCGAACGCCGCCTGCTCGACTTCAGCAAAGTAGTTCACCGGATTCCGGTTCAACTCCAGTTCGCCGATCTCGATCACAGGATAGTCGGCGTGAGGCCACACCTTCGTCAAGTCAAACGGATTGATATGATAAGTCTCCGCCTCAGCCTCCGGCATGATCTGCATCTGCACCGTCCACTTCGGGAAGTCGCCCTTCTCGATCGAATGGAAGAGATCGCTCTGCGAGTGATCCATGTCCACGGATTTCATGTGGTCGGCCTCCTCGCGAGTGAAGTTCTTGATCCCCTGCTTCGTCTTGAAGTGATATTTCACATAGAACAACTCGTTCTTCGCGTTGATCAGCGAAAACGTGTGGCTGCCGTATCCATTCATATGGCGATAGCCATCGGGAGTGCCACGGTCCGAAAACAGAATCGTCACCTGGTGCAGGCTCTCCGGCGACAGCGACCAGAAATCCCACATCATCTTCGGCGACTTCAGGTTCGTCTCCGGATCACGCTTCTGCGTATGAATAAAATCCGAGAACTTCAAAGGATCGCGGATGAAAAACACCGGTGTATTGTTGCCCACCAGATCCCAGTTGCCCTCGTCCGTATAAAACTTCAACGCAAACCCACGTGGATCGCGCTCAGAGTCGGCAGATCCCTTCTCGCCGCCAACGGTCGAAAACCGAAGGAACGTAGGAGTCTTCTTGCCCTTCTCAAACACCTTCGCAGTCGTATACTTCGCCATGTCCGGATGGGTGCACGTAAACGTGCCATGCGCCGCCGAGCCCTTCGCATGAACCACCCGCTCAGGCACACGCTCACGATTGAAGTGCGCCATCTTTTCAAACAGCAGATAATCTTCAAACACGATCGGCCCACGATTACCCACCGTAATGGAGTTCTGGTTATCGCCAACCGGTCGCCCGGCATCGGTAGTCATTTGCTTGCTCTTCAAGTCTTCTGCCATAGATCACCTCTACATTTGTTAAGAAACGCCCTATGCCTGTTGGCGTTTCGCACGTATGCCAATACCGCTACACCAGGAATCCACCCAGGCAGTTTGCCGTGCTTCTACACAACCCAGGCTCTTTTATCGAATATCGGTAACTGCTCCACTCTTTGAGCGCGCCATGTGCTCATACGATTCATCTTCATCTCCACGCCCAGCGAACCATGATGCATGCTCACCTGGCGAAAGACACCGCTCTCCACAAATAAATGTATGTTTTTGTGAATGGTAGCCAGCGAGATAGCCGGCACCCTCATCCTTCACCTGTGCATCGACCTCCTCCGGACCCGGATGGCCATGCATCGTCTTCATCACTTCGTTCAAGACCTGCCGTTGGTGCGTCACTGCAATGCCGTTCCTCTGGCAAACCTCACGAGACGGTCTGGCCTTGTTCACCAACATGAGGTCAGTATAAACAATAAAGATTATCGTTCAATAAAGCTAGTTATCACAGTCATGGTCGTCTCCAGGGTCATGGACGGGTAATGAACGATTTCGTCAGCCTGATACGCTGGCTTTCTCCAGCGATATATCCGCATTGGACTTCGCGTGAGCAGTCCAGCTCAATAACGGAACCGCAGAAGGAGAACACGCCCGAAAACCCGATGTAACTTTGTCGACGTCGACCAGTTCAAAGGTCCAGCCATGATCGTGAAAAATTTGTTTCATCAGCGGACCGTTGACAGGAAGGTTGTGCAGCTCCCCGACCACATAAACCGCTCTCTTCTCTGTCGGCACGAAGGCCGTCAAAGCTTCTATCTCCATGCCTTCAATATCGAGTTTGATCAAAATCCTTTGTGCAGCGGACGAGCCGATCGCGTCGGACAACAGAACGACCGGAATCTCCATTACTCTTTCGTAGGGTTCGGTGCCGTCGAAGCTGCTCACATTCGCACCTCGGCAATAAAAGGGTATGGTCCTGCGAGTGCCGCCCACACAATTCGGCAAAATCTCCGCTTTGACGCCGTTCATCTCAAGGTGTCTCTGGATCTGCTCAATATTTCGTGGCAATGGTTCGCAGATAACAATCTTCGCCGAAGGATAGGTGGCCGCCGCACGTAAAGAAAATAGTCCAATATTTCCGCCGCCATCGATCACAAGGTCCGGTTTAAAGTCGTGGTCGAGATGATAACTGTCAATCACACACAACTCGCGCGTACTCAGGTAATCTTCCTCCAAATCAGAAGTTCGAAGAAAACTCTTGTAGAACCGCCCGTAGCATCTATAGCGAATTGAGATTTCGCCATTGTGGATAAAAGGCCCCAGCAGCGCATAGGCAATGGTCTTATATCTCGGTCGCGAGAAAATCGACGCGATCAGGATGAGCTTAAGACTGCTCAGCAGTGAACCTATGCGAAAACTTCTCTTGACATTGGAAAAAGCCATCTGCCGCCAATCACCTCAATGTAATTTCTTTCTACAAGGATACCTCGCGCGGCTTATTTTCTCTTATCAATCCAACAGGCACTAAGGCAACACTGCGATCATTCGATTGGTAAGTGCCCAATCGGTTTCCAATGTCAGTTCAGCCGCTCCGTCCTGCCGAATCTGGAATCGAGCGGCTTGCGTCCGGCAAACCCCTCTTCTTCCGTATGCCAATGGGTAATCGCCGGTTCTCCCAGCTTCCAGCAAAGCAACACCGTCTTCCCATCCATCACATAGGGAAAGTCCAGCAACCCCTGCTCGAGATCCTTCACCTGCACCCCAATCGAATCGATCTCTGCCAGCGTATCCCTGCTCGACTGCACAGCCTTATCGTGCTCTGCCCGGCGCCGGGCAGCAACACTCACATCCACATGCATTCCGCCAGACAGAAAAATCCTGTGACTCAACTGCTGCATCTCGTACTCGAGCTCCTCGGCCCGGACCTGTGCTTCCTGTGCCTTCCTTAGCAGAGCCTCTACTACTGGCAACAGCGTCTGTGCCTCGCCCAACGTAAACGTCTTATTCAAACTCTGATCTCCAGCATCCTGTCGAGCGCTACCCGCGCCCACTGCTTCACATCATCGTCCACCTTGATGCGATTCACAACCTTCCCCTCCACAAGATTCTCCAAAGCCCACGCCAGATGCTGCGGCGAAATCCGGTACATCGTTGTGCACAAACATCCAGAGTCATCGAGCGTAATTACCCGCTTGCCCAACGGGGCAAATCGCTTGGCCAAACGGTTGACCAGATGAATCTCCGTCCCGACGGCGAAGCTGGAACCCTCCGGAGCACGCTCAATAGCCTGAATAATATGCTCCGTCGAACCCACGTCATTCGCCTTCTGGCAAACCTCCCAACGGCACTCCGGATGCACAATCACCTGCATCCCCGGCTCCTCCCGGCGCACGCGATCGACATGCTCCGGCAGAAACCGCTGATGCACCGAACAGTGTCCCTTCCACAGAATCACCTTCGCTGCCTTCAACCGATCCGGGCTCAACCCACCGTTGATCTGATAAGGATCCCAGACGACCATCTCGCTCAACGAAATCCCCATCGCAAACGCAGTGTTGCGTCCAAGATGCTGGTCAGGAAGAAACAAAATCTTTGAGCCCCGCGCGAACGCCCACTCAAACGCCCCGCGAGCGTTCGACGAAGTGCAAACCAACCCGCCTCGCTCCCCGCAAAAAGCTTTGATCGCCGCAGCCGAGTTCATATATGTCAGAGGAATCAGACCGCCGCCAGCTTCATCCGTCAGCCCTACACCCTCCAACGAGTCCCAGCAATCTTCCACCTGCCCGATCTCCGCCATATCGGCCATCGAGCAGCCCGCGTTCAAATCCGGCAAAATCACCTGCTGCCACGGCCGCGCCAGCACATCCGCTGTCTCCGCCATAAAGTGGACGCCACAAAACAGCATGTACTTCGCATCAGTCTCCGAGGCAACCTTCGAAAGCTTGTAGCTGTCGCCGGTAAAATCGGCAAACCGAATCACCTCGTCCCGCTGGTAGTGGTGCCCCAGCAGAACCACATCGGTGCCAAGCTTTTCTCGCGCCGCAGCGATCCGGGCATCCATCGTATGGTCCGGCTGCGCAAGGTAGTGATCTAAGGAACACGAATCTGCAACAGTCTCCGCCACGGCCTCAGCCGGTGCAATATCCAATAGTCCGTTCAAAGTACTCCGCCTTCAGTCTCACAAGGTCGTCAGGTAGAGGCTTGAGCCAATACCATCTTTCGCCTTCGAGACGGGGATGTTGAAAGCATGCACTGCTTGAGTTGCAGTGAATTCACTGTGCCGGCTCCTTCAAGCCGCCACCCAACCCACGGGGGTGTTGCAACTCCTACCACTTCGCTACTCGCGACCATTTCGATCGCTCGTTCACAATTAGACGCAATCCCTATTCGGACGATGCGTCTTTCTTCAAAACATCCTGCTGCCCTACACCAGAGATTTTATCAGCCTCAACGCTCTGCATCCATTTGTTCCGTCCACGCGTAAGCCGTATCATGGGACTGACTTATGCCTAGCTTTCAAGACAGCGCCGTCATCTTCTTCATAGCCCTGCTTCTCTTCGGCCCGAAGAAGCTGCCCGAACTCGCCCGCCAACTCGGAAAACTCATGGGCGAGTTCCGTCGCGCGTCGAACGAGTTCCGCATGCAAATGGAAGACGAACTCCGCATCGCCGACCAGGAAGAGCAACGCAAGAAGATCGCCGCCATGGAGGCCGCCGCTCCCGTCACCCCTGCCATCTCCGCTGGAGAAACCACAACCTCGTCTCCAGCACTCACAACAGACTCCGCATCAGAATCAGACGTCACCCCCGAACGGATCGCCCAACTCACTCAGGAACTGGTGGAAGACCACCCGCACACTGCGCCTCCGTCCCCCTCACCTCTTCCCATCGCAACCTCCGGCGACCTCAATCTCATGCCCCCATCTACCGGTCTTCCCATCAGTAACTCGGCCCTCTCCCCCGTAATCAACGCCATCCCCCACTCGGCCGAATCTGAATCAGTCAGCGAAGTAACTGTCAGCGAGGCCACTCACCATGGCTGATCTGGTCGACAGCGTACGCAGCGCCGTCAGCGACCGCGCCGACCTTCCCGGCATGAGCCTGATGGAGCACCTCACCGAGCTCCGCAAGCGCCTCATCCACGCCACTGTCTATCTGCTCATTGGATTTGCCGTCGCCTATGCCTTTCACGAGCGTCTCTATGGCTTCGTCCAGAAACCCCTCGACGACCTCCATATCGCACTCAACTTCACCCATCCCACCGACGGCCTCAACCTCTACCTCAAGACCGCCCTGCTCGGTGGCGCGATCCTCGCATCTCCCTTCATCCTCTACCAGCTATGGCTCTTTATCTCGCCGGGAATGTACGCCAACGAAAAGCGCTACGTTGTCCCGTTCATGGCTGCAACCATTGGGCTCTTCCTCGCAGGAGCATGGTTCGGCTACCACTGGGTCCTTCCCGGGGCCATCAAAGTCCTTGTTCTCGACTTCGGCAAAAAATTCAATCCCATCCTCACCATCGAGGACTACACCCAGTTCTTCCTCGCCGTAATCCTAGGCCTGGGCATCTGTTTTGAACTACCGATCCTCATATTTTTTCTCTCCCTCTTCGGCATCGTCGACGCGAAATTCCTGCTCAAGCACATCCGCTACGCGATCCTCGTAATCTTTATCATCTCGGCAATCATCTGTCCGCTGCCCGATCCCTTCAGCATGATCCTCTTCGCCAGTCCCATGCTCGTGCTCTACTTCCTAGGCGTGGGTGTCGCATATTTCGTTCACCCGTCGCGCCGCAAAGCCAAAGAGGCCAATAAAGCCGCATGATCCTTCCCCCGAATCTGCGCCCCCAACAGCACCGCTGCGCCACAAAACCGGCTCCCCTATCCCCGGCTATGGACTCTAAAACCCGCAGTCTCATGCCACCGTCGTCTAGGCGCCATCGGTCCCTCGCATTAGCGGTACTTTTCGCACTTCTGACGCCAATCATTCATGCCCAGAAGACCGCCACCACGCAGTTCAGTGGACAGGCCGCCTACACCCTCACAAAACAGCTCCTCGACGTAGCCCCCAAGCGCTTCAACGGCTCTCCCGGCCACGCCAAAGCCGAAGAGTTCCTCAAGCAGCACTTCGCCCCTGAAGCCGCCAAAGGCAACTTCGTCGCCGACACCTTCACCGCCACCACCCCCGCCGGTCTCCAGACGATGACCAACTACATCGTCAAATATCCCGGCAAAAAAGACGGCATCATCGTCCTCGTCAGCCACTACGAGACCAACTATCCCCTCCGCGACATCAACTTCTACGGAGCCAACGACGGCGCCGCAACCTCTGCCCTGCTCATCGAGATCGGCACCATCCTCCGCGCCCATCCCCCCGAGGGCTACTGCATCTGGCTCGTCTTCGACGACGGCGAAGAGGCAGTCAAAACCTGGTCCAACTCCGACTCGCTGTACGGCACTCGCCACCTCGCCGCCAAGTGGTCTCAGGACGGCACCCTCACCAAAATCAAAGCCCTCCTGGTCGCCGACATGATCGCCGACAAGGACCTCAACATCGACTACGTGGAGAACTCCACCCCCTGGCTGCTCGACCTGCTCAAAGTCGCCGCCAAAAACACCGGCCACTCCGCCTCCATCTTCAAATACCGCGAGGCCGAAGAAGATGACCACCTACCCTTTGCCGCACGCGGCGTCCCCGTCCTCGATCTGATCGACGCCCACTACGGCCCCACCACCGACGCCATGCCCGACGGCTACCACCACACCGACAAGGACACCCTCGACAAGATCAGCGCCCACTCCCTGCAGATCTCCGGCGACATCTTCCTCGAGATGATCCGCTTAATCAACCAGCGCCCCTGAGGCCGGAGCATCGGCGTCAGAGGCGCTAGAAACCCAGCTATCAAATGAACTATTTACTGCAGGCCTTCCCATGGTCGGGATGAGCGCCCTTGGCCTTTGCATCCGCCTCAGACATGTACGACCCAGCCTTGGTCTTCCCGTAGTAGTCCGACCCATAGCAGTGATAGACATTGCTCGACGTATTCACCCACACCAGGCCTGGTCCACCGCCGGCAGCCTGTGGAAGGGCCGCTGCCTTCTGCGACGGTGACTGCTTTCCAGTCGCTGCCGCAGCCGTGCTTGTGGCGGTCGTCGAAGCAGCAGATGTTGCCGCAGCGGGCGCAGTCTTCGCAGCCGCCACCGGTGCACTAGCCGCTGCAGCCGGAGCAGCAGTCGCAGCCGGAGCGGCCGCATACCACTCCTTCACGCCCTGGTGACCCCGGCAGGCGCCCTGCTTGCTCGCAGCCGTCGAGTAGGTTCCGTCCTTGCACATCCCCGTAGAGCCCGCCGGTGCTGCCGCCTGGGCCACAGCCAACTGTGTACCAACGAGACCCACCGCAACCGCCATCAAACAGTTCGCTATCTTCATAAACGCTCCCATTCCTGGATTTAGAGGGCCCGAATACCGCCAAATCCTATCCCATTCCGCCCACCATGTCATCAAAAACCGGATGAAAAACCAGCAATTCCCATCAAAAACAGACCCCATTGTGACCCAAACGAGTTACAAACTACCGCATTCGAGGGATAGTACCCAGCTAATGCTCCCCCTAGTCTTGGCCGATAGGAGGGACCATGCAGACACCATCGTACGCAGACATACATAACCGTTACAGAGATCTAACCAACCGCACCGTTCGCCCAACCAACGCAACTGGTTTCCTCGAGAACCACCATGTGATCGATATTGCGCGCAGCCTGTTCCTGTCCTCCCTGATGTGGATGGCGCTCGCAGTTATCGTTTACACGGTCTACTCAATGGTCGCCGGCGCACGCTAGCTGGCTGCCTGAATTAGCGAAGCCGCAAGCTTCGACAGTCAACACCCTGTCGAACCTCCCCAACGGCTCCCTTGTTGAACAGCTCCGCCGGGCCCCTTTCATACATTTCGCCGCTCCGCACTGTAGCATCCAAAGGTGATGCTCGCTGCGACCCCAATCAGCCATTGGATAGGCTTTCACGTCTTCATTCTCGTCCTCCTTGGGGTCGAGCTTCTCTACGTTCGCTATCAGGGCCCCTCTAAAACGCAATCCACCTCCGTTGCGGCCACCATCCTCTGGGTCGCCGCTGCCCTTGCCTTCGCACTCTTCCTCTACCGCTCCATGGGAAGCCTGTCTGCCACCCAATACCTCGCAGGCTACGCTATAGAAGAGTCGCTCTCCATCGACAACCTCTTCCTCTTTCTCCTCCTCTTCCGCCTCTTCAAAATCGAGCCCCCCCACCAGCCCAAAGCCCTCTTCTGGGGCGTCCTCGGCGCCATCCTCATGCGTGGGGCCTTCATCTCCGCCGGCATAGGCCTCCTCGCTCACTTCGAGTGGGTCAGCTATGTCTTTGCCGCTATTCTGCTGATCGCAGCCATTCGTCTGGTCCTGCCAAGCGCCCAAAAAGACGAAACCCACACCCCACGCTGGATCGCCTGGCTCGGCCGACTCCACCCTGTCAGCCTCCGTCAGGACAAGTTCTTCGTCATCGAGAACGGCCAAAGCATGATGACGGTCCTCTTCCTGGCCCTCATCGCCATCGAACTCACCGACGTGGTCTTCGCGCTAGACTCCATCCCCGCCGTCCTTTCGATTACCCGCCACCCATTCCTCGCCTACACGTCGAACATCATGGCCGTCATGGGTCTTCGTTCGCTCTACTTCCTCCTCGCCCACCTCCTCGCTAAACTGCGCTTCCTGCACTACGGCCTCGCCGCAGTCCTCGCCTTCGCAGCCTTCAAGATGCTCGCAGCCCACTACCTGGAGATCGGCCCTCTCACATCACTCGCAACGATCATAGTCATCCTGGGAACAACGATCGCGCTCTCGCTGCTTTCAAAAAAATAGTCTTCAACTCCCAATCAAAACCCATCAAAGAAAACCTCCACCGCCGCGCTCTCATCACGGCTCCAACTCGCGTCTGCTCCCCCACCTCAAAAGAGACACCAGCACCAGCACTGCCACGACCCCGCCTCCGAACAATCCAGCCATGGCAGCAGCTAGCGAAGCAGGCCCGCCATGAAAGGCACCGTTCACCCTCACGTCCGCAATCTTGTAATATATCGCCACTGCGACCACACAAAAGCTAATCATCGCCCCGGCAGCAGATACAACAAAACGTTGCAAACCTCTGTCACGCTTCACGCCCGAACTCCGCTCTCCACTCACCTCAGGCAACAAACTCAAGCCTCCCCTGCTGCATCACCGAGTGCTTCGCCACCTCACCCCGCAGCGGAAAATCATTCCGAAAATGCGCCCCCCGGCTCTCTTCCCGGCCCAACGCCGACGCCACGATCAACTCAGCCACTACATGCAAATTCCGCGCCTCCACCGCTCGCCGCGTCAAACCCTTCGGCATCGCTGCGCCCAACGCATCCAGTCCACGCTTCGCCTGCCGCAAACCGTCCGCATCCCTAAGCAGCCCCGCGTACTTCCACATCAACTCTCGCAGCTCTTTGATCCACTTCTCCGCCGCCGCCTCCGAACTCACACCCGTATTCGAAGCCGCCGGTGCAACACCCAAACCGCCGTCCTCACGCAGCGTTTCCGCAATCATCGTCTCTGCCGTCAGCGCCCCAAACACCAACCCCTCCAGCAGCGAATTACTCGCCAACCGATTCGCTCCATGCACCCCCGTGCACGCCGCCTCACCTGCTGCATACAAACCCGGCAGCGACGTTCTTCCCTGCACATCCGTTCTCACCCCACCCATCAAATAATGCGCCGCAGGCCGCACCGGAATCAGATCCCTCCCCAACTCCAGCCGATACTTCGCCAGAAAAGTCGAGATCCCCGGAAACCGCGCATGCAGATCCTTCTTCACATGCCGCATATCCAGATACACCGGCCCATCCATCCCCTCGCGCGTAATCGCCCTCGCCACAACATCCCTCGGAGCCAGTTCCAGCAGCGGATGATACCGCTCCATAAACCGCTCCCCCTTCGCATTCACCAGATACGCACCCTCACCCCGCAGCGCCTCGCTCAACAAAAACCTCGGAGCACCCACCTCACTAAAAGCTGTCGGATGAAACTGATAAAACTCCATATCGCTCACCGCCGCCCCCGCCCGATAAGCCATCGCAATCCCGTCCCCCGTAGCCACCGCAGGATTCGTAGTATCGCTATAAACCTGCCCCGCCCCACCACTTGCCAGCAAAACAGCCCCAGCCTGAACCACCCTCAGTCCACCCTCACCATCAAGCAGCGTAGCCCCCACCACGCGTCCTCCCTCAACAATCAAGTCCACACTCGTAGTCCATTCCATCAACTCAATCGTGCCCTTACCAAATCCACCCTCCCGCACATGCCGCAGCAACGACACGGCAATCTCCTTCCCCGTCGCATCTCCATTCGCATGCAGAATCCGCGACAGGCTATGCGCACCCTCACGCGTCCGCATCAACTCGCCCTCTTCCCCGTTCTTGTCCTTTGGATAACGATCGAAGGCTGTCCCCCACTCCAACAGTTCCTCAACCCGCTGCGGCCCCTGCGAAACCAGCACCGCTGCCGCCTCGCGATTCACCAGCCCATCTCCCGCCGCCATCGTGTCTTCGAGGTGCAGTGCTACATCCTCATCCCCACCCATCGCCACCGCGATCCCACCCTGCGCATAAGCCGTATTCGACTCCGCCAGCTCTTCCTTCGTCACCACCAGCACCGTGCCCGTCTCTGCTAACCGAATCGCTGCACTTAGCCCTGCAATACCTGCCCCAATAACCAAAAAATCAAACCGTTCCATACATTGATGCTAGATCATTTGCCGACCAACGGGAGGCGGCAGCCTTCATCCTGCCTAACACAAGTTAAAGAGGCGTGCGAACGCCCGCCCCGCGCGCAGCGGGCCCGTCCGGCAGGACACGCACACCAAAGCACCTGCGGTACGATGAAGACACTGTGCCCGTCATCCCAGTCAACACGCCCTCCGCAAAATACGACGTCACCATCGCCTCCGGCCTACTCCGCACCCTCCATCCGCGCCTGACAAAGCTCAACCCCGGCAAACCCTTCCGACCCTTCATCGTCACCTCTCCCAACATCTGGGCCCTCTGGTCGAAACCCTTCCTAGCCTCATTCAAAGACCCTCCAACAGTCCTCTTCCACCCCGCGGGCGAGCGCTACAAGCGCATGTCGAGCGTCGAATCCCTCGCCCAGCAACTCGCCACCGCCGGGGCCGACCGCGACTCTCTCCTTCTCGCCTTCGGTGGCGGCGTCATCGGCGACATCACCGGCTTCCTCGCCGCCATCTACATGCGCGGCATCCGCTACGTCCAAATCCCCACCACGCTACTAGCGCAAGTCGACTCCTCCATCGGCGGCAAAACCGGCGTCAACCTCGCCGCAGGGAAAAACCTCATCGGCAGCTTTCACCACCCGCAAGCCGTACTCGCCGACACCGACCTCCTCCGCACCCTTCCCCCAGCCGAGCTCCGCGCCGGCCTGCAGGAGTCCATCAAAGCCGGAATCATCTACGACGCCAAGCTCTTCCGCTACATGGAACAGAACGCCGCAGCCATCCTCAACACAAAGAAAAACGCCGACACCAAAGCTCTGACGAAAGTAGTAGCCGCCTCAGTCCGCGTCAAAGCCGACGTCGTCAGCAAAGACGAAAAAGAGTCCGGCCTCCGCATGATCCTGAACTTCGGCCATACCATCGGCCACGCCATCGAAGCCGCCACCAACTACCAGCAGCTCCTCCACGGAGAAGCCGTAGCCTGGGGCTCAATCGCCGCGCTCAACGTAGCCATCGCACGCAAAACCATCAAGCCCAAAGAAGCCGAGCGCATCACCAAACTCATCCTCCGCTACGGCCCGCTCCCCACCTTCAAAGCCACCGCCGAAAAACTAGTAGCTCTCACCTCCCGCGACAAGAAAAACCGCAGCGGCATCCGCTCCTTCATCCTCCCCACCGCCATCGGCAAAGTACAAATCGTCCGCAACGTAACCGAGCCCGAACTCTTAGCCGCCACCAACCACATGCTCATATTGATGCGCAAAGTGGTTGACGCACCCCTGAGATTCGTAAATGCACACCAGTAAATCAGTACTCTTGCTACTAATTCTGGCTGTCATCTGTTTAGGGTCGTTGACAGCAGAGGCGCAAAGTTCCGTCGCAGGCGATTGGCAAGGAGCTTTCAAGGTCGACGGCACAAAACTACGTCTCGTTCTCCATATCAACTCATCGCCAAGCGGCACCCTTGAGGCAACGATCGACAGCCTTGATCAGGACTCGCCAGGGATTCCGGTAGACACCATCACCTTTGACGGCACGACCCTCAAATTATCCGTCTCTCAGGTAAAGGGTTCCTATGAAGGAAAGATGAATGAAGATGGCACTGAAATCAGTGGGATTTGGATAGAAGGCAAACGCTTGAACTTAAAGTTCAGGCGGCTAAGTGAGTCAAACAGAGTGCTATCACCCATTCCCATAGGCGGCGACTGGAAGGGTAAGCTAGATGAAAATGGCAAACAGTTGGAACTCGCTCTCCATCTAAATACCACGACGTATACGAGAATCGAAGGTTCACTTAACGGCCTAAATCAAGGCTTTAACGGAATACAAATCAGCAAAGTTAGCTTCAACGATAATGTTCTTAAGTTCACAGTGAAATCTACTCATAGTTCATATATTGGGACACTAAGTAAAGACGGTAACGAAATTGAGGGGACATGGACTCAAGGTCAGCCCTTCAGGCTTATCTTTCAACGCACAGTTGCCAGCGAGCGATTACAAGACCCAATATAACGCAGGGTCAAAACTCACTGACTAACCATAGTCTTCAATCACTAGAGTCATAGCCTTCTGATGAAATAATGGCATCCATCACTCCGTTAAAACCCGAACACGAGCGCTCCACCGGAGCTCGCCCCGCCGGCATCACCACCGAGCAAGCCGCCGCCACCTCCGTCCAGCAGATGTTCGACACCATCGCCCCCACCTACGACCGCGCCAACCACCTCCTCTCCGTCGGCATCGACCGCTACTGGTGGAACCGCACAGCCAAACTCTTCCGCCCAATCCTGCAACATCCCGAAGCCGTCGCTCTCGACCTCTGCTGCGGCACAGGCGACATGACCATGGCGCTCTACCAACACCGCCCCCACACCTCCGAAGCCGCCCCCATCCTCGCCGTAGACTTCTCCCACCAGATGCTCTCCCGCGGCGCAGAAAAGTTCGCCCCTCACAACATCGTCCCGATCGAAGCCGACGCCCTCCACCTCCCCATCGCCGACGCCTCCATCGATCTCGTCACCTCCGCCTTCGGTTTCCGCAATCTCTCCAACTACGAAGCGGGCCTCACCGAACTCCACCGCATCCTTCGCCCTGGCGGCCAACTCGGCATCCTCGAAGCCAACCAGCCCGAAGGCCTCACCGGCGCACTCTACAATCTCTACTTCAAATCCATCCTCCCTCGCCTTGGCGGCCTCATCTCCGGCAAACCCGCCGCCTACAGCTACCTTCCCGCGTCGGTTGAACGCTTCCCCCGCCCGCCACGGATGCTCCAGCTCATCAAAGCCGCCGGCTTCACCAACGCCACCTGGACCAGTTACACCTTCGGCACCGCCGGCCTCTACCACGCCACCAAACCCTGACGAACTATCGCATCGACACAGTCGAAGCCGGCGGAGCCGCAGGCACGCGGGTACTATGCATGAACACAATCTTCCAAACCCCGCCCCGCCTCTCAAGAAACGCCGACTCAAGCCACTCCTGCGGCACCGTCCCAGAAGCATCCGTAACGCCTCCTCTATTCACGTAAGCGATCCAAGCCGTGTCGCCAATAACGTGCACGTCGGGCTCCGTAACGTTCCACTCATACCGCCTCCCCTTCGCATGTTCTCCCTTGATCAACGTCATGATCGCGTCCCCATCGAATCGCGCCCCCGCATCGTAGAGGTAAAACCCAGGCGCAACCACCGCATGAAACTTCGCAAGATCATCCAAAGCAGCCGCTGCGAAGATAGCCTTCACCGTATCGACAACCTGCCCCTGATCAGCACTCAGCGCTCCCTGTTGACCGCTTGAGCTACCGACGGCTACGAAAAGCATCAGCGCCAGCACAATCGCAGCAAGAACACTTCGAGCTTTCATCACCATCGAAACCCTCCAGAACCTTTATCCAATCAGCCGACGATACAACAAGACCCGCACTCTCAAGCCACCTCCAGTGGTATATTCCCCTCAGTTCCCCAGCCCTGAACCGCACATACCACCACCCGATGAGATGGAAATCCAATGGCCTCTACTCCGCTCCCCATTCTTGACGGGCCTCCAGTCTCAGATGACGCAACCATCGGCGCATCCGCCATGCGCAAAGCGACCCGACGCCTGATCCCTCTCATCGCCCTCGGCTACGGCGCAGCCTACATCGACCGCGTCAACATCAGCTTCGCCTCACTCCAGATGAACCGCGACCTCCACTTCAGCGCCACCGTCTACGGATTCGGCGCAGGCCTCTTCTTCCTCAGCTACGCCGCCTGCGAAATCCCCTCAAACCTCCTGCTCTATCGCTTCGGAGCCCGCCGCTGGCTCTCCCGCATCATGGTCACCTGGGGAATCATCGCCATCGCCATGCTCTTCGTCCGCACCCCATGGCAGTTCTACACCGCGCGCTTCTTCCTCGGCGTCGCCGAAGCCGGATTCTTCCCCGGCGTCATCTTCTACCTCACGCAATGGTTCCCGCAGGAGCTCCGCGCCCGCGCCATCAGCCGCTTTTACATCTCGCTCCCGCTCAGCTCCGTCGTCACCGGCCTCATCGCAGGCCCACTCCTTAACCTCGATGGCCACCTCGGCCTTCGCGGCTGGCAATGGCTCTTCCTCGTCGAAGGTATCCCCGCGATTCTCCTCGGCATAGTCTTCCTGTTCCTCCTCCCCGACGGCCCCCAGCAAGCCACGTGGCTCACCGAAGACGAGCGCACCTGGATCACCCATCACGTCCGCAACGACCCATCACTCGTCGGCGAGAACAGCCACGCTCTCGGCGCCGCCCTTCTCGACCCGCGCGTCTGGCAGGTCGGCATCTTCATGTTGTTGATGCTCGGCTCCTCCTACGCCTACACCTACGTCGCTCCCGACATCATTCAGCGCGCTACGCACCTCAACACCTCAAAAGTCGGCTACATCATCGCCGCACTCAGTCTGCTCGGCGCAGCCGCCATGCTGCTCAACGCTATCTACTCCGACCGCGTCCAACGCCGCACCCCCGAGAGCAACTACCCGCGCTACATGCACGTCATCCCATGGGCGTTTCTCATCTCCGCCGGCTTCCTCGCCTGCAGTCTGTCGACAAACCCAATCAGCGTCGTAGCCTCCATTGGCACGATCATCATCGCCTACAACGCCATGCAAGGACCCCTCTGGTCCCTCCCCGGAAGCTTCTTTCAAGGGCGATCAGCCGCCGCAGGCATCGCAACGATGAACATGATCGGCATGATCGGAGGCTTCCTCGGACCCTACTTCGTCGGCTTCGCAAAAGACCTCACCGGCGACTATCAGCGCGGCCTCCTCTTCATGAGCCTCCCCATGCTCCTCGGCGCCGCCATCATGTTCTATCTACGCGCCGAAACACGTCGCCGCCAGCACAAAACCTGACCCCTTCAAAACCCTGTACCATCTTCCTGATGAGTACAACGGCCCAGCCCGAACAAGCCGCAACCCCTCACAGCGAGAAACGCTCCGCCGCGCTCTTCTCCGTCATCGCCGCCTTCGCCGTAACTCTCTTCAAACTTCTCACTGGCATCCTCACCGGCTCCCTCGGCATGCTCTCCGAAGCCGCCCACTCCGGCATCGATCTCATCGCCGCCGGCATCACCCTCTTCTCCGTCCAGGTCTCCGACCGCCCCGCAGACGCCGACCACACCTACGGTCACGGCAAGATCGAAAGCCTCTCTGCCGCAATCGAATCCGTTCTCATGCTCGGCTCCTGTGTCTGGATCCTCACCGAAGCCATTCGCCGCATCGCCCATCGCGAACATCTCGCACTCAAATTCTCCATCTGGCCCTTCCTCGTCCTGCTCCTCTCCATCACCGTCGACTACACGCGATCCCGCAAGCTCCACCGCATCGCCACCGAAACCAGAAGCGAAGCCCTCGAAGCCGACGCCATCCACTTCCGCACCGACATCTGGTCCTCCATGGCCGTCCTCGTGGGCCTCGCCGCCAGTTTCATCGGCGAGCGTTATCAGATCTCTCAACTCGAACTAGCCGACCCCATCGCCGCTATCATCGTCGCCGGCATCATCCTCCACGTCACCTGGAACCTAGCCCGCCGCACCATCGACGCCCTCACCGACGCCACCCCCATCGAAGCCCGCGCCCAGACCGACGACATGATGCGCGACGTAGCCGCCATCGACGGTGTCCTCTCCGTCGACCGCATCCGCACCCGCCGCTCAGGCCCCAACTACTTCGCCGATCTAACCCTCGGCCTGCCCCGCAATCTCACCTTCCAACGCTCCGAGCAGATCACCATGGCCGCCACTGCCGCCGTCCGCCGTCATCTTCCCGGTGCCGACGTCGTCGTCCACTCCATCCCCACCGCCGACACCGCCGAAAGCCTCCACGATCGCATTCGCGCCGTCGCCTCCCGCTCCAACCTCGCCATCCACGACGTCAGCGTCCAGGAGTACAACCACACCCTTCACGTCGAGCAGCACCTCGAAGTCGACGAGAAGATGTCCCTCAGCGCTGCCCACGCACTCGTCACGCAACTCGAATCCGACATCCGCCGCGAAGTACCCGAGATCTCCACCATCCTCACCCACATCGAAAGCGAGCCCGCCACCATCGAGCGCCCCGCCTCAGCCGAACGCGACCGCCAACTCGAAGTCCGTCTCCGCCGCTGCGCCCAGGCCTTCCCCGAGATCCTCGACATTCACGAAGTCTTCGTCACCCGCGCCCACAACAACGGAGCCGACCGCATCCAGGTCAACTGCCACTGCACCCTCCCCGACGATCTCCCCATGTCACGCGTCCACGAGATCATCACCGCCCTCGAAAACGCCTTCAAAATCGACTGCCCCGAAGTCTCCCGCCTCCTCATCCACCCCGAGCCCGCCACCGACAATCGCCGCTAAATCAGAACCCTGCAAGGTCTTAAGACACTCTGAGCAAATAATCTCCTGTGCTACGCTCTCTTCCCATGTAGTATCTGAAACCTGCGTTGATAGCTCAATTGATCCTGGCATTTTATTTTCAGCTCATCCTCTGGTTCCCCCTGGGTGCATGGAACGATCAGCCGGGGAACCGGCTGATCACCGTCGTCAAATCAGGAGAAGCACCCCTCGCTGCGATCACCTTCGCATCTCTGATGCTTCTGCCCGGCCTGCTCTTTGCACTCGCTTATTGGAGACGTTGGCTGTGGCTCATTTGGTTATGTCTGTGTGGCAAGATCGTGTGGTTAGCAATGCAAGTTCAAAGCTGGTGGATCCGATACATCTTCGGAGCGAACGCGAGGGCAATCCAAAACCAGAGATTCCTTTCGCGGACCTACAAGATCCTCCCATCGTCTCCGAACCACCCCGCACCCGATGCGATGCACATGGTTTTGGACATCTTGTTATCGCTCGTCGTAGCGCGCACTCTCATAGGCCTTCTCAAAGCGAGACGCCAAACTATACTGCATCAATCTGCAGCTTCTTTTGTTCAATCCGCAGACTGATGCAGTCGATATGTCGATGATCTCGTAGCCACCCCGAGCCCGCCACCGACAACCGCCGCTAGTCTCTTTCCCTCGCTGCCAATCAAAACCCTCATCATCGACTTATTCATCACCAGCAGAGTTCGCGCGAGATAATACGTCCATGCCCTCCGCCCCTCTCAGCGCGCGTACCCCGCAACACAACCGTCCGATCAGAGGTTGCGCTCTATGACGGGTGCCGGAGTACAGGCCGAAGAGGGTGTTTTCCTCCTGCTCCTAGTCTTCGTGGTGGTGTTCGCTGGCCTCGCCCGACAGCTCAAAGTGCCATATCCAATCCTGCTCGTCGTCGCTGGACTCATCTTGAGCTTCATACCCGGCATGCCGCGCATCGGCCTGGATCCAAACCTGGTCTTTCTCGTCTTCCTTCCTCCACTGCTTTACTCGGCCGCATGGACTCTCTCCTGGCGAGAGTTCCAACGCAACTTCGTCAGCATTGCCATGCTCGCCGTCGGCCTTGTTCTCTTCACTATCTTCGGGCTCGCGTGGGCCGCAGGTTCTCTTCTCCCCGGATTCGATTGGAAATCAGGTGTCCTCCTCGGCGCCGTGGTTGCCGCTACAGACGCTATCGCAGCAACCTCCATCGCGCGAAGAGTCGGACTCCCTCAGCGTATCGTCGATATCCTCGAAGCCGAGAGTCTCGTCAACGACGGCACCGGCCTTCTCGCTCTGCAATTCGGTCTGACTATCCTGCTCAATGGACGAACGCCCTCCTTCATTGAAGGAATCGGCCAGTTGGTGTTTCTTACTTGCGGCGGCGTAGCCGTCGGTTTGGCCATCGGAGCCGTCATCGCTTGGTTCGAAAGGTGGGTTGATGACGGTCCCATTGAGATCGTCATCAGCATCCTCGCCTCCTACGGCGCCTATCTCCTTGGAACCCGTCTCCACGTCTCCGGAGTGATGGCCGTCATCGCATGCAGCATGTACATGAGCCGCAAAAGCCCGGAGTACATGTCCTCTCAGGTACGCCTGCAAGCCACCGCAGTCTGGGACGCACTCACCTTCATCCTCAACGGCATCGTCTTCGTTCTCATCGGACTCCAACTCCCTTACGTCGTCGGACAAATCGTCGGCATCAGCCATACCGTGTTGCTCGAGTACGGCATCGGATTCTCCGCAGCCATCATCGCACTCCGCATGACCTGGGTCTTCGGCGAAACCTATCTCGCCTACGCCGTAAAGCGCTGGGTTCAAAACCTTCAACCAGACAAACCGCAACCACGACGCGTCTTCATCATCGGATGGGGAGGCATGCGTGGCGTACTCTCTCTCGCCGCCGCGGTGTCTCTTCCTTACATGCTCCCCGGAGGCAGGACTTTCCCTCAAAGGAGCATGATCATCTATCTTGCGTTCTGCCTCATCGTCGCGACTCTGATCATCCAGGGACTTACGCTCCCTTGGCTGATTCGGATCATGGGCCTCTCCGACTCTTCGCACTCAACTCGGGAAGAGCAGGAAGCTCGACGTGTCCTGGCCACCGAGGCAATCATCCATCTGCATCGCGCACGGTCTAAGAATCGCGACACCTCCCCCATCTTTCGGGAGTTGATCGATCAATATCAACACCGTCTGGATACCATTCCTCTGGAGCAGGAACATACCGCGACAGGGAGGAACCTCGCTCAGCGAAACGAAGCCGTTCTCGCTGCACTGCAAGCAGAGCGTGATGCGCTCATCCGGCTGCGCAATGAAGACCAGATTGACGACGAAGTCCTGCGCACCCTGCAACGAGAGCTCGACCTGGCGGAGAGCCGGATGCATACCGGATCGATGACCTTTCATTGATCAGTATCCCGACCAAAGCGCACCGTGACACTTCCGTGACACTCCTCCGCTACAATGAAACCGTGCGACGCCTAATCGGTATCACGCTACTTCTCCTCTTCAGCGCACCGCTGATCTCGCCGCTGTTGGCTCTCACAGCCAGCACCGCAGCGAATCTACCGGCCTGTTGCAGACGGAACGGCGCACATCACTGCATGATGAACATGGACCAGACAGAGTCCTCCAGCTCGAGTCACAACGTCTCGACGATCCCGCAAAAGTGCCCTTCATACCCAGCGGCCGTCACCCAGATTCAGCACGGAGATCTCTCGTCCCACACTGCCTCCCTCATCTTTGCAGAGATCGTCAGCCACCCCTCCGTCACAACCCAGACCGAAGCCCGCGCCCGCGTAGCTTTCGATCGCTCCCGCCAAAAACGCGGCCCTCCCTCCTTCTCCCTCTAAGCGACCCGACCAGCAGCCGACACACCTCCCGCCATTCGCGAGAGCACGTCGCATTGCCGTCCCGTTCCGCAGTCTCAGCTCCGTCAGCCCGCTGACGAGGAAAATTCCATGCGCAAGCTTGCTATACTCTGTCTCCTGTCATCTCTCGCCGTAGTCACGGCTCGAGCCACCATCTTCAGCCAACTCCACGGCGTCGTCCACGACCCCCAGCACCGCCCCATCGCCAACGCACACATCGAACTCCGCGCAACCAACTCCGCCTTCACCAAATCCACCACCACCGCACAGGACGGCTCCTTCACCATCCCATCCCTCCCCCTCGGCGACTACACCATCACTATCTCTGAACTCGGCTTCGACACAGCAAAACAATCCCTTACACTAGCCTCCGACACCGCACCAATCCTCCACATCGAACTCCAGCTCGGCACCATCGAACAAACCACTAACGTCACTACCGACGCGAACACCGCCAACATCAACACCGTCACCCCCACCACCCTCATCAGCCGCGACGACATCACCCAAACCCCCGGCGCCGACCGCACCAACTCCCTCGCCATGATCACCGACTACGTCCCCGGCGCCTACATCACCCACGACATGCTCCACATGCGCGGAGGCCACCAGGTGTCCTGGCTCCTCGACGGAGTCCAGATTCCCAACACCAACATCGGTAGCAACCTCGGCGCCCAGATCGACCCCAAGGACATCGACTACATCGAGATCCAACGCGGCAGCTACACCTCCGACGTAGGCGACCGCACCTACGGCGTCTTCAACGTAGTCCCCCGCACTGGCTTCGAACGCAACCGTCAGGCCGAGCTCGTCCTCAGCGCAGGCAGCTTCCTCCAAACCAACGATCAACTCAACTTCGGCGACCACACTGAAAAGTTCGCCTACTACGCCAGCCTCAACGGCAACCGCAGCGACTACGGCCTCTCCCCACCCACAGGAGTCGTAATCCACGACGCCACCAACGGCTACGGCGGCTTCGCCTCTCTCCTCTACAACCGCACCCCGAAAGACCAGTTCCGCCTCATCACCCAGCTCCGCGCCGACTACTTCCAGATCCCCTACGACCCCGACCCCGACAGCCCCGGCAACCAGCAATTCCAGTCCAGCGGCCTTCGCGACGGCCAGCATGAAGCCGACGCCCTCGCCGCCTTCTCCTGGCTTCACACCTTCAACCCCGCCACCGTCCTCCAGGTCTCACCCTTCTTCCACTACAACCGAGCCGACTACGAATCCAACCCCAACGACATCCCCGTAGCCACCACCTCCGACCGCAGCTCCACCTACGCCGGAGCACAAGCCAGCATCACCACCGAGATCGCCCGCAACACAGTCCAGGCCGGCTTCTACTCCTTCGGCCAGCACGACAACTACCTCTTCGGCGCGATCTTCAACGACGGCAGCGGCACAGCACCCTTCCTCACGCCCGACTCAGCCTCCGGCGGCGTCATCGAGGAGTTCATCTCCGACAACTACAAACCCACCAACTGGCTCACCCTCATCGCCGGCCTGCGCCAAACCCACTTTCAAGGTGAGTTCACCGAAAACGAAACTGACCCACGCTTCGGCGTAGCTCTCCGCATCCCCAAACTCAACTGGGTCTTCCGCGGCTTCTACGGTCGCTTCTACCAGCCTCCGCCGCTCCTAACCTTCGGCTGCACCGCCGCCTCCATCGCCGACGAAACCTGCAGCCTCCAGAACCTCGCCCTCAGCACAGGCGCAAGCTTCGCCCCGCTCCACGGCGAACGCGACGAAGAGCATCAGTTCGGCGTCCAGATCCCCTACCGCGGCTGGCTCCTCGACGCCGACACCTTCAAAACCCGCATCAACAACTTCCTCGACCACTCCAACATCGGCGACTCCAGCATCTACTTCCCCGTCACCATCGACGGCGCCCTCATCCGCGCCTGGGAGCTGACCCTCCGCAGCCCACGTCTCTGGAACCTCGGCCAATTCCACCTCGCCTACTCCAACCAGATCGCCGAGCAGCGCGGAGCCATCACGGGCGGCCTCATCTGCTCGCCTCCCACCTCAGCCGAGTGCGACGTCGACCCCGGCTACACCCCCGTCGATCACGACCAGCGCAACACCCTCAACGTAGGCTTCAACGCTACGCTCCCCTGGCGCACCACCGCCTCCACCAACGTCTACTACGGCTCCGGCTTCACCAATGGCGGCTTCGACCCCGACGGCCCTCCAGCCGACCCACGCTACCCCAACCCCTACCTGCCTCAGCACACCACCTTCGATCTCTCCATCGGTAAAACCTTCACCGAAAAACTAACCGCCTCCATCACCGCCACCAACGTAGCCAACCGCCGAGTTCTCCTCGACAACAGCCTCACCTTCGGCGGCTTCCACTTCAACGACCCAAGAGAAATCTTCGGCGAACTCCGTTACCGCTTCAAATATTGACGCCGACCAACGGGAGGACCAAAACGCCGGCTCTCGCAAAGAAAGGTATACAAGTCACGAAGTGACCGCCGAATCGGGGTCCCCACAAATAGGTCTTCATTTGTGGGGTGACTGAGCGCAGGAGGCCCGTCCAGCAGGACAGGCCTCCTGCAGAGAAGGCAACCTCGCACCCGCCCCTCCGCTATACTCAGAAAAACACATGAGGCCCATACTCCCCAGAAAAGTCACCCGAAGCATCAATCGCTTCTTCAACATCGTTCTGGGCGCACTCGCGATGCTCACCGTAGCTCTCGTCTCCGCCTTTATCACCATGCGTCTCGCCATCCACGGCCACGAGGTCAAAGTCCCCGATCTCACCAACCTCACCATCTCCGAAGCCAGCAAAAAAACCAGCGCCCTTGGCCTCGTCCTCTCCCTCGAAAACCGCTTTTACTCTCCCAACACCCCACCCGGCCGTATCCTAGCCCAATCCCCCGGCCCTGGCCTCACCGTCCGCCGCGACTGGCCCGTCCGCATCACCGAAAGCCTCGGCGCCCAACAAGTCGCCATCCCCGACCTCATCGGCCAGTCCGAGCGCACCGCCACCATCAACATCCGCCGCTTAGGCCTCGAACTCGGCACCGTCTCTCACATCGCCGCCCCCGGCGAACCCGGCGTCGTCATCGCCCAAACTCCCGCTCCCAACGCCGTTGGAGTCGACCGCCCCCGCGTCAGCCTGCTCCTCAGCGACCCCGAACAAACCAGCTCCCCTCAGGCCTTCGTCATGCCCTCCCTCGCCGGCCTCACCCTCGCCGGAGCCGCTGCCCGTGCCTCATCCTCCGGTCTCCACATCGCCAGCGCCGAAGACCTCAACCTCAGCTCAACCCCACCCGCCGCTCCCCTCTCCGCGCAATCCCCATCCAGCGCCACCACACCATCCTTCACCGAACCCATCGCCCACCCCATCTCCTCCATCGGCACAGTCATCGCCCAAACTCCACCCGCAGGCCATCGCGTCGTCAAAGGCGACCCCGTCCACATCACCCTCACTGACTAAACCCCAACACACTCTCTACAAGAGCGAATACTTTAATCGGCGGATGTTCCTGTTGTACTTGCTCTTGCTGTTGCCTTTGCAGTTCTGGTTGTCATCCCCGAAGGGGATCTGCTGTTGCAGTTGCCTCTGCCTGCCCTCTCGTCTTTATTCCGAAGCAAAGCTGAGCAACCTGCCGCTAGCCCTTCACTCATCTCTCTACCGATCAGTCACACCCGTTCCAAAATCACCGCATAAAAACCGTCTCCCCCATGCACCCCAGGCAGGGTCCTAAGCGCCCCATCCCTCACCGCCGACCCCATCTCCCCACTCAGCACCCCATTCTCCGCAAGCTGCGCAATCACCCCATCCACCGGCACTCGCACCACCCCGCCCGCACCAACAACCGCATCGACCACGCCCTCACATTCCTCTGCCTCCAGCGAGCAAGTCGAATAAACCAACCGCCCCCCCGGCGCCAACCTCTTCAGCGCACCCGTCAAGATCGCCCGCTGCCTCTCTGCCTGCCGAGCAAACTCCTCCACCTTCAATCGATGCCGAATCTCCGGATTCCCCGCCATCGTCCCGGTCCCTGAGCAAGGCACATCGCAAAGAATCAAATCAAACTCCCCAGCAACACCTTTAGCCTGCGCCGCATCCGCCACCGCAAACTCAACCCTCTCCGCATACGCATACCGCCGCAGCCTCGCCTCAGTCTGCGCCAGCCGCTTCGCGCTCACATCACTCGCGACAACCTCTGCGCCACCCAGCCGCTTCGCCAAAACCAGCGTCTTTCCACCCGGAGCAGCGCAGCAATCCCAAACCCGCTTCGCCCCCGGCATCGCCGCCGCAGCAATCTCCCCCACCAGCCGCGACCCATCATCCATCACCGGCCAATCCCCGCCCCGCTCGGCGAACATCGTCCCTTCCACTGGCTCCTGCTGATCCGCCTCGCAGATCTTCAACGCCACATCACGTCCATAAGCCGCCACCCACCTCTCCACAATCCATCGCGGATGCCCCAGCCTCTCCGCAAACGCTGCCACCGACTCATGGATCCTCACTCCCGGCTTCTGCGCCGCCGCTAACTTCCGCAGCACCGCATTCACCATCCCCGTCGCATGTGGCTCCCCCGCCGCGCGACACAGCTCCACACTCTCACTCAACGCCGCATGCGCCGGAATCCTCTCCAGGTGCAGCAATTGAAACGCCCCCATCCGCAACGCAATCGAAACCGGCTCCGCCAGCCTCTGCTCCGGCCTCTGCAGCAACCCACGCACCCGCGCATCCAGAGCAATCTGCCAACGCAGCACCCCCATCACCAGCGCCGTCGTCAGGTGCCGGTCCTCCGGAGACAGCCCATCCACCCGCGCCGAGTGCAACAACTCATCGCTATGACCCTTGTTCTCCCCAACCAACTTCAAGATCTCAAAAGCAGCCAGCCGTGCAGGCGTGATCTTCGCCACTGCCGCCTCCACCGAAGCCGTAGGCCCCGCAGACGCAGGCCTCTTACGAACCGCACCAGCCTTACCCGCAACTACCTTCGCACCACCAGGCTTCAAATGCTTCGGCTTTCCCACTCCCACCTTCGAATCGTCCTTCATAGTCCCAACCGTTCCCCACTCTTCACCTGATACCCACGCAAAAACTCCGCCGCACTCATCCGCTTCTTCCCTTCCATCTGCACCTCAAGCAACTCCGCCACCGTCCCGCCCCCGCACCCAACAAGCATCAGCTCACCATCCACCAACAACTCCCCTTGAGCAACCGAGCGCCCACTGCAAACTCTCATCTTCGCCACAATCAGCTTCTTCCCACGCAACGTCGTATGCGCCCCCGGCCAGGGCTGAAACCCACGCCATCGGTCGTAAATCTGCTGAGCCGTCCGCGAAAAATCAATCAACCCATCCTCCCGCTTCAAGATCGGAGCCAATGTAGCCAGCGAATGATCCTGCACTTCTGGACAGATCGTTCCAGCCTCCAGCCTCTTCAACGTCTCCACCATCAACTCCGCACCCAACGGAGCCAGACACCCATACACATCCACGGCCGTCTCCTCCTGCCCTACCGGACACACTGCCGCCAGCAACATATCTCCCGTGTCGAGCCCCGCATCCAACCGCATCGTCGTCACACCCGTCACCACTTCGCCGCAAGCCACCGCCCACTGAATCGGTGCAGCCCCACGATACTTTGGCAACAGCGACCCATGCAGATTGATATTTCCAAACCGCGGCAACTCCAGCATCCATTGCGGAATAATCCGCCCATACGCCACCACAAGAATCGCATCCGGCGCGATACCCTCCAGCTGCGCACGCAACTCCGCGTTGTTCTTAACCTTCTCCGGTTGCATCACCCGCAATCCATGCTTCAGCGCTGCCTCTTTCACCGGAGGTACATTCACCTCCAGCCCGCGCCCCGCCGCACGATCCGGTTGAGTCACGACAAGTGCAACCTCGTGCCCCGCCGCAATCACCGCCTCGAGCGTAGGTACTGCGAACTCCGGCGTCCCACAAAAAGCTAATTTCATTCTTTCCTCCAGATTCGCCGACTTATTCCGGCAATCAAAAGACCGGCCGACGAGTAAATAAGGAAATTTCCACCTAATTCGATCGCCCCAATAACGATCCCCAAGGGCGAGAACGTTGGCCCGTTGAAACCAAACCCAAATATGGATGTCGGCCACAATGCGAGAAGCACATTTGTCGAGATTTGAGGATTGGAGGCCATTATGCCTACGGGTACCGCTACACCGCCCAGGCCGCAAAGAAGCGCGAACTTCACAGTTCCACTCATTCGAGCAATGCTACGTCATGGAGCAGTGCTTCACCACTCACCATTCTTAATCAATTTCTTGATCTTCCGAATCACCAAATCCCGCTTCAACCGACTCAGCCGATCGATAAACAGCACCCCATCCAGATGATCGATCTCATGCTGCATCGCCCTCGCCAGCAACTCCGTCCCTTCTATCTCGAACCACTCCCCCGTCACATCCTGCGCCTTCACCTTCACCCACTCCGCGCGCGAAACCTTCTCCCGAATCTCCGGCAGACTCAGGCACCCCTCTTCCTCCACCTGCTTGCCTTCACGCTCAACAATCTCCGGATTGATCAGCACAATCTTCTCCTCCGGATTCTTCTTGAAGCTCACGTCAATCACCGTGATCCGCTGCGAGATCGCAATCTGCGGCGCCGCCAGCCCAATCCCCTGCGCCGCATACATCGACTCGAACATCTCGTCGGTCAGCTTCTTCAGCTTCGCGTCAAACACCGTCACCGTCTCCCCGCGCTTCGCCAGCACCGGATCCGGCCACTTCACCACCTCATGAATCTTGCCCTTCGCACTCGCCTTAGTCGTCACTCAATACGCTCGAATCTGCTCACAATAGCCATTGAAATTTCGCTGCATCTCACGCAGCGAGTCACCACCAAACTTCTCCACCACCAGCCGCGCCACTGTCAGCGCAACCATCGCCTCCGCCGCAACACCTGCCGCCGGAACCACACAAACATCGCTCCGCTCATACGCTGCCTTCACCGGCTCACGCGTCTCAAAACTCACCGACCCCAGCGGCCGCCTCAGCGTAGAAATCGGCTTCAAATACCCACGCACCACAACATCTTCGCCATTCGAGATCCCACCCTCAACTCCACCGGCATTATTCTGCTCCCGCGAAAACTTAGTAAACGCCTTGTCAGAACCCTGATACCCAATCGCATCATGCACCGCCGACCCCACCGACTCCGCCGCCGTCACCCCACGGCCCAGTTCCACCGCCTTCACCGCCTGCAGACTCATCACCGCCTGCGCCAGCAGCCCATCCATCCGCTCATCCCAATTCGCATGCGTCCCCACACCCGGAGGCAGACCATGCACCACCACCTCAAACACTCCACCCACCGTATCGCCAGTCCGCAACACCGCATCCACCTCAGCCTTCATCGCAGCCTCGGCCTCCGCATCCACGCAGTTCAACAAAACCTCATCCTTCAACTGCAGCGCCGCAATCTCCTCCCATATCGCCGCCCGCCCAAGCTCTGCTTTCCCCACGCGAATCACATGACTCGCAACCTCGACACCCAAGGCACGCAACAGCATCTTCGCCACCGCACCCGCAGCCACCCGCGCAGCACTCTCACGAGCACTCGCCCGCTCCAGCACATACCGCGCATCCGGAAAGTCATACTTCAAACTCCCCGCCAAATCCGCATGCCCCGGCCGTGGCGAAGCGACAGCCTTATGTTTCGTCGCATCCCCCGCCTCCACCGGCAGAATGTCCGTCCAGTTCTTCCAATCGTTATTCGCAATCACCATCGCAATCGGCGACCCGATCGTCTTTCCATGCCTCACGCCGCTCAAAATATGCGCCGAGTCGCGCTCGATCCGCATCCGTCCACCGCGGCCATATCCCTTCTGCCGCCGCCACATCTCCCGATCGATAAACTCCTGCTCCACGACCACACCCGCGGGCATCCCACTCACCATCGCCACCAGGCTCTCCCCGTGGCTCTCTCCCGCTGTCGAAAATCGCAACATCCCGTATCAATCCCTTCACATACCGCGCGGCAAACTTAAATTGTAACAACCATCCGCTCTGCCCTGCGATTCCACTCAACGGCCCTCGCGAATCTCCAAACCTGCTTTTTACAACTCCATAAAATTCCCCCGCCATAATGAGTCCGATCGCCATCCCTCATCCTCTAAGCCATACACCCGGTAACTCCACTGAAGTCCAGCAACCACTCTCCACAGGAGATCGTCATGGCAGCTCAGACCCAGAAACCTCTCTTCACTCCCGTCCAGCTCGGTCCGCTCTCGCTCAAACATCGCGTCGTCATGGCGCCTCTCACGCGCTCCCGCTCCACCCAGCCCGGCGACATCCCCAACGCCCTCATGGCCGAATACTACGGCCAGCGCGCCTCCGACGGCGGCCTCATCATCACCGAAGCCACCACCATCTCTCCCACCGCACGCGGCTGGTTCGGTGCACCCGGCCTCTACTCCGACGAGCAGGTCGAAGCCTGGAAAAAAGTCATCGCCGCCGTCCGCGCCAAAGGCGGCCACATCTTCGCCCAGCTCTGGCACACCGGCCGCTCCTCCAATGTCGAAACCAGCGGAACCATTCCCGTCGCCCCCTCGGTCGATCCGTCCTACTGGGACGACGACTCTCACGTCGTCTCCGCGCCCAGTGGCTGGGTCAAACCCTCACCCCACCGCGCCCTCGACATCAACGAAATCCCCGGCATCATCGAGGACTACCGCAAAGCCGCCCAGCACGCCAAAGACGCAGGCTTCGACGGCGTCGAACTTCACGGCGGAAACGGCTACCTCCTCGCCCAGTTTTTAGAGGACGGCAGTAACAAGCGCACCGACGCCTACGGCGGCTCTATCGAAAACCGTTCCCGCTTCTTCCTCGAAGCCCTCGAAGCCGTCACCTCCGTCTGGGGAGGCAACCGCACCGCCGTCCGCATCGCACCCGGCGGCACCTGGAACGGTATGCATGACAGCAACCCCGACGCGCTCTACGGCTACCTCGTCGATCAGCTCAACCGCTTCGACCTCGCCTACATCAACATCATCGAGCCACGCGTCAAAGGCAACATCGTCCTCGAAGAAGGCCAGCAACCCACCGCCGCCATGCGACTGCGAAAGATCTTCAAGAACAAAATCATCGCCGCAGGAGGCTTCGAGCCCGACTCCGCCGAAGAGATCGTCGCCGCAGGACACGCAGACCTCGTAGCCTTCGGGCGTCACTTCGTCTCCAACCCCGATCTGCCAAAACGCATCCAGCAAGATCTCCCGCTCACACCCTACAACCGCGACACCTTCTACACCTTCGACGCCCGCGGCTACACCGACTACCCCGTCTACGAGCAGCTCGTCCCAGCGTGATCAAGTCCAAATCGCGCCCTCAAACACAACCAGCGGTTCTCCTTAGGAATCCCACTACTTGATCCAGGAGAATATATGTCTATATGCAAGTCGCTGGCTCTCTCGGCCCTCACAGTTGCTCTGGTGAGCAGTGTCTCCGTAGCACCCGCTCAGGTCTCCATCAGCATCGGAGCTGCGCCCATATGCCCCTACGGATACTTTGACTACGCCCCATATCCCTGCGCCCCGTACGGCTACTATGGCCCCGACTGGTTCACCGGCGGAGTCTTCATCGGCGCCGGCCCTTGGTACCACGGCCACGGCGGCTTCTACGGGCACGTAGACAACCGCTACGATCCTCGCCACGGATACGCAGGTCCAATGCCGGAACGCGGTGCCCAGCCCTTCAACCACTTCCAGGGTAATGAAGCGCACGACCCACAAGGCCACGTAGGCAATGCCGGCCACGAGCCCACCAACGAACACAGCGCCGGATATCAGGGCGGTGGTCACCCCAGCGGCGGCAATGGCGGAGGCAATCACGGTGGCGGCAGCGCCGGTCACCACTAGAAACTGATGCAACGAAGGAAGAGGGCGCCCCGTTACAAAAGCGGGGCGCCTTCCCGCGTGACAGGAAGAAATATCTCCACCGACCAGAGGGAGGCCCTGGGCGAAGCCGGTATACACGTCACGAAGTGACCGCCGCCCGCCAGGGCGAAACATGAGAATCGAATTGAAGCAGCAAACTGTCTCCTACTCATAGAATCGAACTCACAACTCTATGAGCCGCAGCCGACGAACTCTCCTCGCGATACTGACTCTGTTCTTAGCCGCTTCTAGCCGGACCTTCGCACAATCCGGCAGTCCCGCCATCGATCCCACCATCGCCGCGCAGATCGCCGCCATCCCAGCCATCGACAACCACGCCCATCCCATGCTGTCCCCGCCCGCCTACGCCACCGACCGCAACTTCGACGCGCTCCCCGTCGACACCATGGAGCCCTATACCGACCCCGCCGGCATGCGCCCCAACCTGCCCGCGCTCCACGACGCCTGGCAAGCCATTTTCAACTTCAACGGCCAGCCTCCTCTCGACGCCGCAGGTCTAACGCAACTCGAAGCTGCACGAGAAAAGATCCGCCAACAAAAAGCCACCAACTACTCGACCTACATCCTCGACAAGGCCAACATCGCCACCATGCTCGCCAACCGCGTAGCCACGGGCATCGGCGTTCAGCCACCGCGCTTTCGCTGGGTCCCCTACGTCGACGCCCTCCTCTTCCCGCTCGACAACTCCGCCCTCGCCGCCGCCACTCCCGACCGCAAACAGTTCTTCCCCCTCGAAGACAAGCTCCGCGCCCAGTATCTCCAACAGGCAGGCCTCAAAGCTCTCCCATCCACGCTCAACACCTACCTCAAACAAGTAGTCACTCCTATACTCGAACAACAAAAAGCCAACGGAGCCGTAGCCGAAAAATTCGAGATCGCCTATCTGCGCTCCTTCGGCTTCGATGACGTCCCACAAGCAGAAGCCGCGCACCTCTACGCAACTCTCCTTCACACTCCACACCCAAATGAAGCCCAATACAAGCGCCTGCAGGATTTCCTCTTTCGCTACATCGCCGCCGAGTGCGGCCGCCTCAACCTACCCGTTCACCTCCACACCACCTCAGGCGGCGGAGGTTACTTCTCCATAGCCGGCGACAACCCCCTCCTGCTCGAACCTCTCTTCAACGACCCACGCCTGCGCAAAACCAACTTCGTTCTCCTGCACGGCGGATGGCCCTTCGTCCACGAGATCGGCGCACTCTTGCAAAAACCCAACGTCTACCTCGATCTCTCCCAACAATCCCTCATGATCCCCCCGCGCACCATGTCCGCCTGGCTACGTGAGTGGCTAGAGCTCTACCCGGAAAAAATCCTCTACGCCACCGACGCCTACCCCTACTCCTCTTCAATGGGTTGGGAAGAGGCCGCCTATATCGCCAACCGAAACATTCGCGACTCTCTCGGCATGGCCCTGACCGGCATGCTCCACGACAACGAAATCAGCCCCACCCGCGCCGCCGAACTAGCCAACATGGTCCTCCACAAAAACGCAGAATCCCTCTACAAGTTCTAAACACTCGCCCTATCGGTAGACATCGGCGGTTGCGGTTGCCGTTGCCTGTCCTTTGGTTGTCATCCCCGAAGGGTATCTGCTGTTGTCCTTGTTGTTGCGGTTGTCCTTGCTGTTGCTGTTGTCCTTGCTGTTGCTGTTGTCCTTGCTGTTGCCGTCGCCGTTGCCTTTCTTGGTGTCATCCCCGAAGGGGATCTGCTGTTGTCTCTGCCGTTCTCTCTCGCACCTCTAAAACAATCGTCATCCTGAGCGAAATTGCTCACGTACTTTGTGAGCAACGAGCCGAAGGATCCCCGTATTTCGCCTTTGCCGTTGCCTCTGCCTTTCTTGTTGTCATCCCCGAAGGGGATCTGCTGTTGCCTCTGCCTTTGCTTGTCCTTTTGATGCCGAGCGATCTGCAATTGCCCTTGCTTGTTCTTAATCAAGTAGGATTCACCAGAAATAGTTTACTAGGAAACTAATTCAATATACCTTCTCTCTATGAACAGAGAACAGCCAGCAAAACCATCTGTAAGCGAGCTAACAAGCCACACAGGATTCTGGCTGCGCTTCGTCTCCAACCACGTCTCCCACGCCTTCGCCCGAAAACTCCTCGAAAGCGGAGTCACGGCAGCCGAATGGGTAGTCCTCCGCACCATCTACGACACCGACGAAACCCCTCCCAGCGCACTCGCAGAGCAGACCGGACTCACCCGCGGCGCCATCTCAAAACTGATAGAGCGACTGGTCCTCAAAAAACTAGTCTCACGAAAAGAAGGCAACGACGACCGCCGCTACCAACGCATCGCCCTCACTCCCGCAGGTCGAAGGCTAGTTCCGAAGCTCGCAGCCATCGCCGACAGCAACGATCAGGAGTTCTTCAATCCGCTGACAGCAAGAGAGCGCGAAGCTCTCGTCGCAACCCTTAAAAAGCTTATACACGCGCACGACCTGCACAAACTCCCAACCGAATAAAGGAGAACCGCATGAATACCACCGTAATTCATCAGGTCCTCGCCGAAACCCAGGCAGGCAAACTCGTCTTCCCCGAAGTCGTCCGCAGACTCTCCGAGGTCGGCGTCGAGTCCTACCTCTGCGACCTGGCCACCGGCGCAGAGACCTTCTACATGTCAGATGGCACCACCCACGCCGAAAAAACGACCCTGCCACTCTCACCCATCGCGGAGCAGTTCTCCGCTTCCGGCATCGTCGCAGCCATTCGCGGAGCCCAGTCGGACACAATCCGCTACCCGGAGTTCATGAAGCGCTCAGCCGCAGCAGGCATCATCGCCTACTGGGCCTTCCTCACCGGCAAAAAAGTGATCTACTTTGGTCGCAAAGGCGAATCGCACGTCGAAGAATTCCGGCGCCCAACGAACTAGACAAAACCAGAGAGACAAAATAGCCCCACGATAAACCATAAGCCCAATCTCTTCGTAGCTCTTAATCCAAAACGGGCTAAGTCAAAAAACAAACTTCAAAATCGTGGCGCATTTTTAGCGGTCAAAAATATGACGGCGAAACACCACGTTCTCACCAGCAATTCACCACAAACTCACCACGATTTACCATCACCAAAACACCCAAAATCCGCAAAACCCCAGCAAAAACACCACTCCACCACGTTCCATATTTTTCCGATTCAAATCGAAAAAACCACCTACTCGTCCTTCAAATACCCTTGCGTATTAAGCAGCGGCCGATCCATACTCCTCACCCAATCGGTCACCTCGCCGCTACTCTTCCCACTAGCAACCGCCGCTGCAAACTCATTCCGCATCGCCTGCATCTTCGCCTCAAGATCATCCAAAGCACTTAAAAGAAGAGCCTCCGGCGTCATCGGCAGCTTCGGCGAGCCAAACTCATACTTCCCATGATGGCTCAAAATCATATGTTCCACCAGCACCCGCAGCTTCTCCGGAAACGGCGCCAACTGCTGCACCTTCTCCCGCAGCATCCCCTGCGCAATGCTGATATGCCCAATCATCTGCCCCTCGAGCGTATAGCTGAAGCTGGACCCCCATGAAAGCTCTCGAATCTTGCCGATATCATGCAAAATCGCCCCCGTAACCAGCAGATCCGCATCCACCTCCGGATAAAACGGAGCAGTAGCCACACACACCCGCACGAGCGTCAAAACATGCTCCAGCAGCCCACCAAGCCAAGCATGATGCAGCCTCTTCGCCGCAGGAGCCGCTTTGAACGCAGGTCCAATCTGCTCATCATCGAGAAACGCAAACACCAGTCGCCGCAGCTCAGAGCTCTTGAATGCGGAGACATACCCACGCAACTCACCCCACATCTCCTCGACATCGAACTTCGTCGAAGGCTGAAAATCCTTCGGATCAATCTCCGACTCCGCCGCCAGCCGCAGCTTCTTCAACGTGATCTGAAACTTCCCCTGATATTTGGAGATGTCCCCCTGCACCTTCACGTAGCAACCTTCATCACAGGTCGCAATCGCCTCGGTCACATCGTCCCACATGCGCGCCTCAAGCGATCCCGTCTTATCACTCACCGTCAACGCAAGGAACTGCCCGCCCTGCTTCTTATCTCTCACCTGCATCGACGTCAGAACAAAGTAAGTCGTCACTGTCGCGTTATCGAACCGCGCCGCATCTTCAACAAAAAAATCTTTCATCCCAACCAGAATACCGCGCACCTCGGCCAACCCACCCAGACAGAAACGCGAGAGCCGAAGCCCTCGCGTTGTGAACACCATCCCACCTACTGCGGAGGGGGCGTCGGAGTCGGCGATCCAGGCGTAGCCGGGGGCTGTCCCGCATCTGGAGGGTTACTGGCCGGAGGCGCGGTCGCCGGAGGCAGCGTCGTCGTGTCGCTCGCCTTCGGAGCAGGTGTGCCCGTTCCATGAACTCCCTCCATCGGGGTTCCACGGTCAGGTGCCTTGGATGGAGTCTCCTGTAACGGTGCCTTCGGAACGGGAGTCTTATCCTGCAGCCGCTCCTTCGGCGCACCCTTCACCTTCTTCTTTTTCTTCTTCTTGGCCGTATCGCCGTTCAGCCCCAGCGGTGCAGCTTGAGTCTGCTGGGTCGCCTTCTCCTCTGCCGACGCAGGTGCTGGCGCCGCGGCGGTCTTCTCCTTCACCTTCTTCGCCTTCACCGCCTTTTTCTTGGCATCGGTCTTCGCACGATCACTGTAGCGAGTCTTACCGACCACAGGCGCCGTCGTCACCAGGGGGTTCGGTCCCACGTCGGAGCTCGACTCTTGCGCGCTCGCCTCTAAGGGTGCAATCGCCGTCCCTGGAGCAGCCTGCGCGGGGGCAGACGAAGCAGATGCCGCTCCGGAACCCACATCGCTACCCGAAGCAGTGTCCTCCGGTCCAGCGGGCAATGAGTTTCGCGGAGCCTGTCCAAATCGGACTTTCTCTTTCTTCACCTTCTTCGGCTTGACGGGCTTCCCGTTCTTCGTCGTAGATACAACCGCAGCCGGAGTTGCCACGGGAGTTGCAGTCGTCTTCGCCACCGTAGAGTACTTCGTACCCCGATCAAATCTCTTCTTCTGCTGAACCGTCTTCTTCTTCGCAACTGGCGGAGCGTAAGCCGTAAACACCGGTTTGGTCTGCTTCGGGCTCGCACCGGAGTCCACATACCCGGCCCGGATATCGATGTAAGCCTCTTCCCGCAGCTTCGTCAGGTACGCCCGCAGCGCAGGTTGCATCTGCTCCGAATACATCGCTTCCTGAATCTGAGGTTCAATATCTTTCAGCGGGGCCACGCCGGGGGCAATGTGGTCAGTCACCTTCAAAATCACAAAACCCTGCCGCGTCCGAATCGGCGCTGTCCATTCCCCAGCCTTCAGGCCAAACGTCTGGTCCTCCAAAACCTTCGCCAGGGCTCCGCGCTTGTAGAGTCCGAGGTCCCCACCCTTATCCGCAGTCGGTCCGCCCGAGTACGCCTCGGCCAGCTCCTCGAATTTGCTACCCGCCTTCAGCTTCTCTTCAACACCTTCCGCCTTGGTCTTCGCCTGGGCAACAGCGGCATCGTCAGCGTCAGCCGCCGTAGGAATCAAAATCTCGCTCAGCTTGATCTGCTCTGGCTGCGCAAAATCCTGCTTGTGGGCCTCGTAGTAAGCCTGTTCCTGACCCTGCGTGAGTTGTAGGTGACGGCCCACCTCGTCCCGCACCACCTGCTGAGTAATCACGCTATCGCGGATACCCGCTTTGAAGTCCTCAAACGAGACTCCCTGCTGTCGCGCAGCCTTCTCCAGATCCTCCAACGTATCCATGTGGTTCTGCTTGCGAATCTCGTCCAACCGGCGAATCACATCGGCGTCCGCGTTGATCCCAAGCTCCTTACCTCGCGACAACAGGAGCTGTTTATCGATCATGTCGCGCAGCAGATTCTTCTGTCTGTCGGCCACATCAGCAGCACTCGCGCCCGCCTGCCGGCCCTCTTCCGCCAGCTGTTGTTCCGCCCGCTCCACATCGCTCCGGCTGATGATTTGGTCGTTCACATGCACGACCACATCCTCCACCACAGTTCCGTTCGGCGTTATCGGCTGAGTAACGGGCAGCGTATATACGGGTTGCGGCGCGTTCGGTACGCTCAACGGGCTCTGGTAACGCGGCGCCTGTGCTTGCACCACTCCCGGCAGTGTCAGCAAACCTAGCCCACACACCACCGCAAACTGCGAAATTCTCAAGGTCATTGTCACTCGTATCTTTATCAACGTCCCAACATCAAAATCCCAGCCACATCCCGGGTTAGAACCCTTTTGGCCCAACACGTTCGCCCTGACTTTTTAGACTCAATTCAGGTTTGGACGGTATCCGTACCCAATTCTAACTGCCACGCCCGGAACAAGCGAATCCCTCTTTCGCGCACAGCCCAGGCTCACCCCAAGATGCTATACTCCGTCCAAGATAGGACGTCTGTCCCAGCGCATCTTTCAGCGCCGTCTCCACCTTTTGAGGTAACCCAAGCCCATGGCTCCCCGCACCCGCCGCGCACTCTTCTCCGCTACCGTTTTTCTCGCCACCTGCGCCGTCATCGGCTCCTTCATCAACCAGAAGGTAGCTGCCCAGTCAGCCAGCGATGAGTCCACTCTGCGCGACTCGCTCCACTCGTTCACCAACGTCTACTCTCTCGTCGAGCAAAACTACGCAGAGGCCCTCAATACCGACAAGACCGACAAGGCCATCTACGACGGCGCCATTCCGGGCATGCTCCACGTCCTCGACCCCCACTCGAACTTTTACGACCCCAAAGCCTTCGCTCAGATGCGCGAGGACCAGCACGGCAAATACTACGGCGTCGGCATGACCATCCAGCCCCAGCCCACGCCCAACGGCAAAACCAAGATCGTCGTCCTCTATCCCTTTGAAGGAACACCCTCCTACAAAGCCGGCATTCGTCCCGGTGACGAGATCCTCACTGTCGACGGCAAATCGACTGAAGGCATGGACTCCGCGGCAGTCGCCACCCTCCTCAAAGGCTCGCGCGGCACCCACGTCTCGGTCACAATGGTTCGCGAAGGCGCTGCCCGTCCCCTGGTCTTCGATCTCGTTCGCGACGAAATTCCTCGCCCCTCGGTCGATCTCGCCTTCCTGATTAGCCCCGGCGTCGGCTACATCCACGTCTCCAGCTTCATCGAAACCACCAGCCATGAAGTCGGCGACGCCCTCGATAAGTTCGGCGACATCCACGGCCTCGTCCTCGATCTGCGAGGTAACCCCGGTGGCCTGCTGAATGAAGCCGTCAATATGTCCGACAAATTCCTGCAAAAGGGACAGATCGTCGTCTCCCAACGCGGTCGCGCCTTCCCTGACCAAGTCTATCGGGCAACTCGCGGCGAAGAGGGACCGAAGTTCCCCATCGTTGTTCTGGTTAACCGCAATACTGCCTCAGCCGCCGAGATCGTCTCTGGAGCCCTGCAGGATCACGACCGCGCCCTCATCGCCGGCGAAACCACTTTCGGCAAAGGCCTCGTCCAGACCGTCTTTCAGATCACCGAGAACACGGGTCTCGCCCTCACCACCTACCACTACTACACGCCTTCAGGCCGCCTCATTCAACGCAACTACGACCACGTCTCGCTCTACGACTACTACTACGTGCGCGATGACTCCGCCAAGGCCAAGGACAAGAGCAATCTCGAGGTCAAACTAACCGATTCCGGTCGCACCGTCTACGGCGGCGGTGGCATCACCCCCGACGAGAAGATCGACAACCTCAAGTCCAACCACTTTCAGGACAGTCTCCTCATCAAATACGCCTTCTTCAACTTCAGTAAGCACTACCTGGCCAGCCACACCGTCACCAAGGACTTCCAGGTTGACGACGCGGTCATGCAGCAGTTCAAAGCCTTCCTGAAGGACAACCAGATCGATTACACCGACTCGGACATCGCCGGCGTCAGCGACTGGATCAAGCAGAGCATCAAGAGCGAGCTCTTCACCTCGCAGTTCGGACAACTGGAAGGCCTCAAGGTCCGCGCCGAATGGGATCCCCAGATTGCCAAAGCGGTTACCTTCCTGCCCGAAGCCCAGACCCTGGAAGATCACTCCAAACTGGCGCAAAAGAACACCGCCAGCCGCTAACTTCAACTCATCTTCAACAGAAAAGGCGTTCAAGCAGATAGCTTGAACGCCTTTTCTATGTCTCAAAGATTCTGGAGCGGGAGACCGGGATCGAACCGGCGACATTCAGCTTGGGAAGCTGACGTTCTGCCACTGAACTACTCCCGCATCGAGTCTCATTATACGCAAAAAAATCAGCCCAGACTTTCACTCGTCCGTGGTCCGCGCTCTTCGAGATCAACCCCTGGGCCTATCATTGGGGCTGGATCATGGTTCGCAAAATCGTTCACGTAGATATGGATGCGTTCTATGCCTCGGTCGAGCAGCGGGATGATCCGGGGCTGCGCGGACGACCGGTCGTCGTCGCATGGCGCGGCAACCGCTCCGTGGTTTGTGCTGCCTCCTACGAGGCGCGACGCTTCGGTGTGCACTCTGCAATGCCGGCCACCCGCGCCGAACGGCTGTGTCCCGAAGCGATCTTCGTGCCTCCAGACTTCACCCGCTACCGCGCCGTCTCCCGAGCAGTCCGAGAGATCTTCCAACGACACACCGATCTGATTGAGCCGCTCTCGCTCGACGAAGCCTATCTTGACGTCACCGAAAACAAAACCGGCCTGCCCACGGCTACGCGAGTCGCCATCACCATCCGGCAGCAGATTCGCGACGAACTAAACCTGACCGCGTCCGCAGGAGTAGCACAAAACAAATTCCTCGCCAAGATCGCCTCTGACTGGCGCAAACCGAACGGTCTCTTCGTCATTCAACCCGATGACGTCCAAACCTTCCTTCCTCCACTCCCTGTCGCACGCATTCCCGGCGTAGGAAAGGTCACCGAAAGCCGGCTAAAACAGATCGGCGTTCAAACAATCGCTGATCTGCAAGCCCTCGAGCTAACTCACCTCGAAGCGCAGTTTGGCCGTTACGGAATGCGCCTCTACGAGCTCGCTCGCGGTATCGATCACAACAAGGTAGTTCCCGACAGGCCCACCAAATCCATCTCCGCCGAAGATACCTTTGAACGCGACATCCTGCTCTCAGAGACCGAGGAGTTGATCCGCCGCCTCGCTGGAAAGGTATGGACGGCCTCCCGCAAAGACACCCGCGTCGCACGCACCGTGGTTCTGAAGCTGAAGACGAGCGCCTTCATCATTCTCACGCGCAGCCTCACCCCCTCGATCCCCCCCGGGTCATGCGAAGAACTCACCGCAATTGCTCTACTACTGAGAGAGCGCATCACCCTCGAACCCGCCCAGCGCTTTCGTTTAGTTGGGGTCGGCCTCAGTAACTTTCGAGACGCGGAAAGCCTCCAACCGCCCCTGTTCGAGGACGGCGAATGACCTCCAAAATTTCTTTTATAAAGCTGCCGCCATTTTGGGGCCTCCCCCATCTAACGCGGTGAAAGTAATAAACAAAACAAAATGTTCGCTGGTTCTGATCAATATCGACCCGATTGGTTTAATATCATTTCAGACCCTTGGCTTTAGTTATGCTCCTCCAACCTGTTGCGTATAGAGGTCTTACTGCCGTGTCTCTTTCCACCAGACGTTCGCCCGCAGACATCAGCAGAACCAACTCAAGGTCTGCACGTATCTGGCGCAGTGCGGTCATGTCTTTGATTGCGGGCACGGCTTCCGCACAATCTCCCACGAACATCTTTGACCCAGCCGGCACTCCTGCGCATACAGCCTTCGGCCTTTCGATCTTGGTCCTTTCCGTCACACTGGTCATCTTTCTCATCGTCGCTGGCTTGTTGCTCTATGCCCTCATCCGCTTCCGGCATCGGCCGACTGACTCCAATCGGGAACCCGCTCAAATCTACGGCAGCAATCAGATCGAACTCTCCTGGACCGTCATCCCGATTCTCATTGTGGTAACGCTCTTTCTCACCACCACGCGCGTCATCCTTGTCACCGAGGCAATTCCCAAGCCTCCAAGCGCGATGGACGTAACCGCCATCGGCCATCAATTCTGGTGGGAATATAACTACCCCAAACTCGGCGTCGTCACAGCCAACGAGCTGCACGTTCCCATCAGCGATCCATCATCGCCAACGCCAACTTATCTGACGATGTCCTCAGCCGACGTCTCCCACAGCTTCTGGGTGCCTCGTCTCGCTGGCAAAATGGACCTGATTCCAAATCGCGTCAACACCATGTGGATCGATCCCCAGGCCACAGGCCTCTATCTTGGCCAGTGTGCGCAATACTGCGGAACCCAGCACGCAAAGATGCTCCTCCGTGTCTACGCGCAAACCCCACAAGACTTCGCCACCTGGATCGAGCAGCAGAAGAAGCCCGCGGTACAGGACTTCCCTGGAAACGCCGCTGCAGCAGAGGGCCAGACCGTCTTCATGAAGAACGCATGCATCAACTGCCACGCCATCAAAGGAACAGTCGCCACCGGCCGCTTCGGACCTGACCTGACTCACCTTGCCAGCCGCGACACCATCGCCTCCGGACCGATCCAGAACACCCCCGAAAATCTTAGGAAGTGGGTCAACGATCCAAACACCCTGAAACCCGGTTCGTTGATGCCGGCAATGCATTTGAACGATCACGATCTCGACGTCATCACCGCTTATCTCACTCAGCTTCACTAACCCATTACCGGAAAGAAGCGAAGTATGACCACAACTCCTGTATTGGAAGCAGTCGACGAGACACTGGAGACCCAGGGTAAGCCGCCCCTCAATGTCATCTACGAGTGGCTGACGACCGTCGATCACAAAAAAATCGGGCTGATGTACATCTGCTACGCGCTCCTATTTCTGGTCATCGGTGGCTTCGAAGCGGTCCTGATGCGGATTCAGCTCGCCATTCCCAACAATCACTTTGTATCGCCTCAGGTCTTCAATCAGCTCTTCACCATGCACGGCACCACCATGGTCTTCTTCATGGGAATGCCGATCCTCTTCGGCATGGGAAACTATCTCGTCCCCCTCATGATCGGCGCGCGCGACATGGCCTTCCCGCGGCTGAACGCCTTCAGCTTCTGGGTCTCCGCCTTCGCTGGCTTCCTTCTCTACTTTAGCTACATCGGCGGCAGCGGACTCTACGCCGCAGGTTCTGCGCCTGATGTCGGGTGGTTCGCCTACGCTCCTCTCACCTCAAAGGTCTTCTCACCCGGCCACAGCACCGACTACTGGACCCTCGCCGTCTTTCTCAGCGGCATAGGAAGCATCGGCACCGCGCTCAACATCGTCACCACAATCCTCTGCATGCGCTGCAAGGGCATGAAGATGAGCCGCATGCCTCTGCTCCCCTGGCTCTATCTCGTCATGTCCGGCCTCGTCTTCGTTGCCGTCAGCCCGCTCACCGCCGCGCAGATCATGCTCACCTTCGATCGCTACCTCGGCGCACATTTCTTCGATACCCAGGCCGGCGGCTCGGCCATCTTATGGATGCACTTCTTCTGGATCTTCGGCCACCCCGAGGTCTACGTACTCGTCCTTCCAGCCTTCGCCTTCGCCAACGAGATCATTCCCGTCTTCTCCCGCAAAGCCATGTTCGGATATCCCGCCATGGTTGCGGCATCAGTTGCGATCGGGTTCATCAGCCTCAGCGTGTGGGCGCACCATATGTTCACCGCGGGCCTCGGTCCAGCCGGCAACACCTTCTTCGTCTTCGCAACCATGGTCATCTCGGTGCCAACTGGGATCAAAATCTTCAATTGGCTAGCGACTATATGGGGCGGCAAGATTATCTTCGCCGTCCCTATGATGTTCATGGTCGGTTTTCTCTTCCAATTCCTCATCGCTGGTCTTACCGGCATCATGCTCGCAGCAGCTCCCTTCAACTGGCAGCTCAGCGCGTCCTACTTTGTCGTCGCTCACTTCCACTATGTTCTGGTGGGAGCAATCGTCTTCTCTCTCTTCGGCGCCTTTTACTATTGGTACCCCAAGGTCACCGGCAAGATGATGGACGAAACGCTCGGCAAGTGGCACTTCTGGCTCTTCCTCATCGGCTTCCATCTCACCTTCGACTTCATGCACATCCCCGGCATCCTCGGCATGCCGCGGCGTATCTACACCTACGAAGATGGACGCGGCTGGAACACCTTGAACCTAATCGTCGGTATCGGAGCGATCTTCCAGTCCGTAGGCACCCTGATTTTGGTCTACAACATGATCCGCTCCTACTACAAAGGCAAAGAGGCCGGCCACGATCCGTGGGATGCCTGGACGCTGGAATGGTCCGTACCTTCTCCACCGCCGTCCTACAACTTCGCCATCGAGCCCACCGTCAACAGCCGCCGGCCACTATGGGATCTGAAGCACCCTGAAGATCCAGACACGGACTACGAATAAATGACAACCATCACGACAGCAAGCAGAATCCCAATCGATGGACCCGTCGAAACTCCGTGGAAGCTGCCTTATCGCGGCAACGTTGGCATGGCCTGCCTGATCATCGCCGAGTCCGCGATCTTCATCATCTTTGTCGTCGCCTACATCTACTACATCGGCAAGAGCCTCAGCGGCCCAACCCCCGCCCAGGTACTCGAGCTTCCCATCTTCGGCACCATCTGTCTGCTCTCGAGCAGTATCTTCGTTCACCTTGCCGTCAGCTCTCTGCGCAAAGAGAACTACCGCGCCACCACGCTCCATCTCGCGATCACCGTTCTGCTGGGAACCATCTTTCTGGCCACCACCGCCAAAGAGTGGTATCACCTCATTCACGACGAAGGCCTTACCATCAAGACCAACCTCTTCGGCACGACCTATTACTCTCTGGTCGGCCTTCACGCGACTCACGTAGTAGTTGGCCTTATCATGCTCTCTCTCACTCTCGCATTTTCTCTTGCAGGTCGCGTCAAGGAAGAGCATTCGGAAAAACTCGAAGTTCTCTCCCTCTACTGGCACTTCGTCGACGCTGTCTGGGTCGTCGTATTTCTCGTCGTCTACGTTTTGGGCAGATAACTTCAGCAAAGGAGGAGCACGATGCAGGAAGGACAGTCCACGCAAGGCCACGAACACGAGCACCGATCCGACACCGTCATCCTCCCGGCTCCGACACCCTGGCCCTTGGTGCTCGCGCTCGGTCTCGCCTTGCTAATCACCGGCATGGTCACACACTGGGTGATCAGCTTGCTAGGACTGCTCCTTACACTCCGGGCAATCGTCGGATGGTTCTTCGACATATTCCCGCACGAACTTCACGTCGCCGTCCCCGTTCAGACCGGCGTCATGAAGATCTCGAGCACCCGCACCACCCGCGAGCAGCTCCCCGTCAGCGCTGAGCATCGCCAGATCCTTCCAGTTGAAACCTTCAGCGTCGTCTCCGGCATCAAGGGCGGCATCGTCGGCGGCTTAGCAATGATCGTTCCCGCTGCCCTCTTCGGCCTCCTCAAATATCACAGCATCTGGTACGCAGTAAATCTCCTGGCGGCGGGTGGCTTCGTCAGCTGGGCATCTGCCAGCACCGCCTTCCTCTGCCAGTTTCATCTCGAAGGGCTCCTCGCGGCCACCGGCATTCACGCCTTCACCTCGGTCCTCATCGGTCTCCTCTACGGAGCCATGCTGCCGATGTTCCCGAGAAAGCCAATCCTCACCGCCGGCTTCGTCGCTCCGTTACTCTGGACTGGCATCCTCTACTCGGCACTCGGAATCATCAGCCCTGTCCTCAACGCCCGCATTAACTGGCTGTGGTTTGTCATCTCACAGATCGCCTTCGGCCTTGTCTGCGGCTTCATCGTAAACCTGCAGGTCAAGGTCCGCACTCCGCAGTTTCGAGCTCTGCCGTTCGCCGTTCGCGCCGGACTTCACAGCGATGTACCTCTCACGAAAGACGAAGACCTATGAGCGAAAACAAATGAGATCAGCCCCTCACAGACTCGCAGTGTTCGGCACCCTCATGCTATCGGCTGCCTGTATTGCGACCATCGGCTGCAGTCGCATCCACGGTCGCCCCGGACCCGGCCCCGAAGTCATTCGTCCCGACGAGGTTCTCGACTTCCCCACTCTCTATAAAGAGAACTGCGCGGCCTGCCATGGAGCCAACGGCAAAAATGGCTCAGCCATCTCTCTCGCCAACCCCGTCTACCTCGCGATTGCCGGAGAGCAGACCATACAACAGACCGCCGCAAAGGGTGTCCCCGGTGGCCTGATGCCCGCCTTCGCCAAAAGCTCCGGCGGTTCCCTAACCGATCGCCAGGTCTCCATCATCGCCCAAGGCCTCCTCCAGCAATGGGGCACACCAGACCTTCTCGCCGGAGCAAATCCTCCGCCCTACTCAGCCACGTTATCCCCTAACGCCGACCACGGTCAGCAAGCCTACACAGCAGCTTGCGCACGTTGCCACGGAGCAGACGGAGAAGGCTCCACGGGCGATCTCAAAACCGGCGCCGGTAAACTGGGCTCCATCGTCAATCCGTCCTACCTCGCTCTCATTAGCAATCAGGATCTTCGCAGCATCACCATCGCTGGCCGTCCTGACGAAGGCATGCCCGACTGGCGCTCAGTCACCACGCAGCCCCTCACCGACCAGCAGATCACCGACATTGTTGCCTGGCTCGCCTCCAAACGAATCGCCGAACCAGGCCAGCCGTATCACTCATACCAACCATGAAAGACAAAGAGAGAATGAAGTGCACCGCAGGAGCAGGAAGCCATGATACCCAGTGAACAGCTCCCACAAACCGATCGCACAATGACCGAGCCCACAGCAGAACCGGTGAAAGACCCGAGCATTGCCGCAGGCCACTCGCGTCGCACCTTCCTCTTCAAGCTCGCTCTCGTGGTCAACGGAGCGGTAGGCGTCGTCCTCGCCATCCCAATCGTTGGCTACCTCCTCGGCCCTGCGTTGAAAAAGACCTCCGCCGACAACTCCTGGATTAACCTCGGCCCGCTCTCGAACTTCCCTGAAGGGGAAACCCGCCTAGTCAGCTATCGAAACCCCATCACGACAGACTGGGACGGTCAGACCGGCGACATCCCCGCCTGGGTCCGCCGCGTCTCCGGCGACACCTTCCAGGTCTTCGCCATCAACTGCGCCCACCTCGGCTGCCCCGTCCGCTGGTTCGCCCAGTCCAAACTCTTCCTCTGCCCCTGCCACGGCGGCGCCTACTACGCCGACGGCTCCCGCGCCTCCGGCCCACCCGAACGCGGCCTCTTCGAGTACCAGCACAAAGTCTCGAACGGCACCCTTATGATCAGCGCAGGCAGAATGCCGACCCTCGCAAACGAGGCAAAGAACGTTACTCCTCTAACCCAGATTGAGACACACATCCAAGGCAGTCCCGCAGGCAAGCTCTCCGCGATCGATCAACCCCAGCCGAGGTGCAGCTCATGCCAGACCTAAAGCAACGCGGCCTCGATCTCTACAACTGGTTCGAAGCGCGCCTCGGACTCGGCACTCCCCTCATCGAAGTGGCCGAACACGAGGTCCCGAACAACACCGCCAGTTGGTGGTACGTCTTCGGCAGCGCCGCAACCGTAATCTTCGTCCTCCAGGTCATGACCGGCGTTCTTCTCGCGCTCGTGTACGCACCGACCGCCAGCAACGCTTGGAACAGCCTCCAGTTCCTCGACCATAACGTCCACCTCGGCTGGTTCCTCCGTGCCATGCACGGCTGGGGCTCGGACTTCATGGTCGCCATCGTCCTCATCCACATGGTGCAGGTCTTCCTCTTCGGCGCCTATAAATTCCCCCGCGAACTCACTTGGATCATCGGCGTCTTTCTCCTCCTCCTCACGCTCGGTATGGCCTTCACCGGCCAGGTTCTGCGCTTCGATCAAGACGCTTACTGGGGTCTCGGTATCGGCGCATCCATTCTCAGCCGCGTCCCACTCATAGGCGGCCCTCTCGTAGGTCTCATGCTCGGCGGACCCATCATCGCCGGCAACACACTCTCCCGCTTCTTCGCCCTCCACGTCTTCGTTATCCCTGGCATCCTGATCGCCATGGTCGGCATGCACGTCTGGATGGTCCTGCGTCTCGGCATCAACGACTATCCCATGCCCGGCCGCCTCGTCAACAAAAAGACCTATCTCGCTGACTATAAGGAGATGGAAAAGAAGACCGGCATCCCCTTTGTCCCCGATGCCGCCTGGAAGGACGCCGCCTTCGCCGCAGCGATCATGCTCGCCGTCATCGCCTGTGCACTTTGGTTCGGTCCCTTCGGCCCCTCCGGCCAACCAGACCCAACCATCATCGAGACCGCGCCCAAGCCCGACTACTTCTTCCTCTGGCTCTACGCCGTTCTCGCCTATCTCCCGCCTGCCCTCGAAACTCCCGTACTCTTCATCATGCCGGTCATCGGTATCGCGGCTCTCATTCTGCTCCCACTCCTCTCAGGGGAAGGCGAAAAGCATGTATCACGCCGCCCCGCCGCCGTCCTCATCGTCAGTGTCATCGCCGTCTCCCTCGGCGTCTTCACGCACCTCGGCACCTACACGCCGTGGAGTCCCATCATGAACGCCTGGAGCAGCGATCCCATCCCTGTGTCCTACCTCCACAACCGCACCCCGCTCGAACGCGAAGGCGCAATCGTCCTCCAGAACAAGCAGTGTCGCAATTGCCACTCCATCGGTGGTGAAGGCGGCCTCCGCGGTCCCGCACTCGACACCGTCGCCACCCACATGACCGAAGACCAGATCATTCGTCAGGTCCTGCAAGGCGGCGGCAACATGCCCGCCTACGGCAACGCCCTCAACCCCTCCGAGACCACCGCGCTCGTCAAGTTCCTTACCACCCTGCACGGCCACGACCTCCAACCCGCCGTCGATGCTTCGCGCCGCGTCGTCTCAGCCGCTACAGCCACGCCTCCAACGAATAAGCAATAACCTCAGCCACAAACAAGACCCGACCCGTCGTCCCGAACGAAGCGATTCACAGTCTCATCGTGAATCGCCTGGTCGAACGATCCCCTGTTCCTCGAACCACCAATCTCAACCGACCGCACACAGCACGCGTCCCCGCTTCGATCTATCCTTACCCTAATGTCTCCTGAATACCGGACCATCTTCAACGACTGGTCCCTTCCGATCTTCCTCACCACGGCGCTGTTGCTCACGGCCATCCTCTACACGCGTGGCTGGTTCGCCATCCGCAAGACAAGACCCGCGCTCTTCCCCACCTGGCGCCTCGTCACGTTCAACCTCGGCATCGCCACCATCTGGGTCTCCATCGCCTCACCAATGGACGGCTTCGCCGACGCCCTTCTCAGCGCCCACATGGTCGAGCATCTCCTCCTGATGTCCTTCGTCCCGCCGCTTCTCCTCCTCGGCTACCCGCAGGTTCCTCTCCTCCGCGGGATCCCTCACGTCATCACCGTGCGCCTGCTCGCTCCATTCCTGCGGATGAAATGGCTCCGCACCCTCGGCCACTTCCTCACGAAACCCGTCGTCGCGTGGCTCGCGATGAACCTCACCTTCCTCGTCTGGCACATCCCCACCGCTTACGACTTCGCCCTCGAGCACGAACACTGGCACGAGTTCGAACACATCTGCTTCCTCGCAACGTCGATCCTCTTCTGGTGGCCGCTCATCCGTCCCTGGCCCACCACGTCCCGCTACCCTGGCTGGATCATGCTTCCCTACTTGGTCCTGGCAGACATCGTCAACACGGCACTCTCCGCCTTCCTCGCCTTCTGCGACCGCCCCGTCTACACCTACTACCTCGAGCGCCCAAACCCCTTCCACATCGATCCAATCGCCGACCAGCGTGCAGGAGCCGTCATCATGTGGGTGCTGGGTTCGCTCATCTTCCTCGTTCCCGCGATCTTCGTCACCTTCCGCCTTCTGCATCAGGAGAAGACCCGCAGGGCATAGATGCGAGCCCCGCAGATGCGGCAACTCAGACGCTGACGATAAGGATCAGAAAGAACCGAAGACCTGACGACAAACCGTCACATTAGAAAGAAAAGCCCCCTTCGCGGAAGGGCTTTCTTGCAACACCTACTGCAGCTTCTGTAGGGCCTCCACACGAACGATTTTGCACTCCACCTCTTTATTCTGTGGCGTCTTAATCTTTGCCTTGTTGCCGTCAATCTTGTAAGTCACGTCTGTGCCAACCACAAAGTCGGTTGCGTTCATAGATTTACTCGGGTCAGTCCGACAGGTATAACTTTTGCCCTTGGCGTCAAAAGCAAGATCATAGCCCTGATGTTTGTGCTCCGTATCTTTGACCCCATAGGGTTGGGAATCTTTGAGAGTCGTCGTACCTTCGAGTTTATTTCCGGCAAACGCGGACAGGCTGGTTGCGAAGAGAAGGGCAGCCGCTAGACGTTTTTGCATGATTCACCTCGAAGACATTGTAAGCAGTTGTCATGGAGATTGAGAAAAAGCGGCCAGAGAACCCGATCGCAATTTCGTGCCTTATTGCCTCAAATTTTATTTTGGGATTGGTTTCTATGGTGGAGCTGAGCGGGATCGAACCGCTGACCTCCTCGTTGCGAATTCAGGCTCCCCACCGACAGCGAACGAGACCGAGCAAGATGAAGTGACATAAAGAGGCTGTGTTCACTAGGATTTCAGGCATAAACGGTTAAGTCTCGGGCGCTCAAACGATGCTGAGAGACACTGACCGATACCGGTAGGGACGACACGGTTACGACACAAAGAACGACACAATCTTGGCTGACTCAATTTTGCAATTGACCCCAGCGCGTCGAAAGGGGGATCTGCTGGCTAGTCTTGCCACCTCACCGAAACAACATCGAGAAAACGATTCGCCCGTATTCGGCAATGGCGTCTTAGTTGTCCGACCGGGAGCTGTAATGAGGCAATGACTAGTTTTTAGCGGCCAAAATTTTTTGGGGGAAAGGCTCGCCTCGGAGTCAACACGAACTCCATAGAGAGCGTCTGGGCCGTATTGAAGTGTGGCCTAGATGATGTCTATCATCACGCTAGCCCGAGCACCTTGACCGCTATGTTCAAGAGTTTGCCTTCCGCCTGAACGATGGCAATGTGAAACGTCACACGATGGACAGACTCGATAGCTTCATCACGGCAACATCTGGAATGCGTCTCACTTATGAGAGGTTGATGGTATGAAAGACAACCCAGACACGCCAGAGGTCCCAGACGAGCTAAACAAGATCGTGGACAACGTACTAGCTATCGCCCCAAGCCTAAAAGCAAGGGTGCTAAGAAACGAACGCGCAAGAAAAAAGCGTTCGAGAAGCAAGCAAAACCCACCTGATAACGGTGGGTTTCTTATTGGAGAGGTGGGGTCATGGAGACAACAATCAGTATGGAGTTGAATTGCTTTGTTTAGCGTATTTCGTTGTGATGTGGGCATCTAATTGTGGCGGCTGGTTGACCGGGCATCGCGTAAAAGCACTCGTCAGTCCAATAACGATTCCCAGCGTCATCAAAGTATTCGTACCGCATAGCAACAACAAATTGCCCGGCAAAACCTTGGGGAGCTTCTTCGCGGCTAACGATCACCTTCGAGTCTGGCTGACCCTGCATGATGATGCTCTCATTCAGTTGGTCTCCTTCTAGATCGGCTTGATCCAAGGGTCTGTTTCCAAGGTTTACTTTGAACCACTTATTGATCTGCTCGAAGGAGCCATCGTTCAAGAAAATCCGTCCGGTTTCTTTCAGGCGCAGCGCGGGAGATTTTCCATAGTTCCAGAACGACACCGCGGTAGCCAATCTCCCACCTACAACGGAAACTGAATTGATTTTCGTAGGGGTAGTGGCGACGTAGGGCCTTTCATCGGCCAGAAATTGCTTGCGCGTGAGCTTGGCTATCGTTTGATTGGAGCAAGCCTGCCAGAAGGTCAATCCCGCGTAAATGATCACAAAGAAGAGGGTAAATACCTCTATTCGGACCTTCAGATTCTCTCGGGTGGAACTCTCTTTCTTTTCGGTGGCTGCGGCGTCCTTTACTTCTGGTGGAGAATCCACGACTATCTCTCCACGAACATGCAAATCACCAGAGACTTTACGTTTCTGATCCTTTCCGCCGTCTTGGTTTGGGCCGGAATTGCCGTGATGATTGCTCATTTATGTCCAATGCTCTGACATTGGACGCCCTTGAATCTCAGCATAGGTAATGTCTCCTAAGCCAAATCGTATCAGCGATCTAGCGGCCAAGGGAGTCAAGTATATAAATCCCCAATTTTGGAGCGCCAAATATGTTTGATGCTTTTCGCCAGTTATGGATAAATAAGGACAAATAGCCACTTCGGCATGCCAACACTTCCTATAACATTTTCCAGGTATATTCGTCTTCTGTTCGTCTATACTCTTTCCATTAAACGGATCTGGAAACTCCCAACCGAGCAAAGTCTCGCGGATCAATGCTCATCATGCAAGAGGCTGATCCGACCAACAGACAAAATGCGTTGACCTCGGATTACTCACGATGCCTTCATTGTGGTGCCGTTTACGCCACAGTAGACATGTGGGGAAAGAGTAGAGCCGTGGCCACCAGGTGAGCCTATGCCCATCGTGAGGATGTTCTTCCAAGAAACGATGATGCGATATAGCGTGTGCTTCCTCCAGGGAAACACGCTCATCGACAACCATTGGAAGTTCCCTGACCCAGAGAAGATCATCGGTCTTATGGAATCAGCCAACTGCCGGTTCAAAGACATTCAGTTGGTGAGGCAGCAACTGAAAGAGCGGAAGCCAGGATCAATTGATATCGAGTTGAGCCAGGAACAGTTCGATAGGCTTAGGAGTCGCAAACAGAGAGTTCAAAAGTAAGCACTGAACATGAGAGGACAGCGAGTGCCAAGCAAGATCAAAACTCCGAAGCAATACAAGCCAATGGGATTTGGTGACAGAGACGACAAAGGATCTGTTGAGGCTCATCTCAGAGCCAAGGCTGAGGCAAGAGAGATGCGTCAGTACAACACACGGATCAAGGAGCTTGAGGCGGAAGACGGGTATATCCTGAGTGTCCAACTGCACATGCCCGACGACGATTTCCTTACTCTAAAGAGAGCCTCACAATATTATGAAGAAGATTCTCTTATTCATCGCCAGCCTTCTATTCGTTGCGCACATCTACGCCCAGGCGACGACCTACACAGACACGATCAAAGCCCCGTCGAGGAATGTCGTGACTTCTCGACAGAGCAATGTGCTGGAAGCCAGCCTCTTTCCAGGATCAGACATTGGCGCCCAGGTAAACAACGCAATCCATGCCCTCCCGGTACCGTGCGGGAAGATCACGGTTGCACCGGGAAATTACTCGCTATCGACCAAAATCCAAAAGCCACGATGCGTTGTTCTGGACTTTAATGGATCCACTTTAACCTCAACCATCACCAGTGGGGCGAGCATCTCCACCGGCAGCAATTTCGGGACGGACACAACCATTTATGCGTGGGGAAGTATCAAAAACCTCAAGCTGTATGGACCAGGACTGATCGCCGGGACAGTAGGAATTTGGCTTGGCGGGGATCGTAATGGTGTATATGCGCCGACCGGGAATAACGACTTCCTGGATTCCTACGAGAACATTAACATTGAAAACTTTGAATCTGGCATGGACGCTGGAGTGGCTTTTCAAGATGCTTTCTATTCGGACTCTTTGAGTGCCAACAAGTACGGATACAAAGTAGACGGACAGTTCGGCGGCGAGAACATGAATATGTTCGGGATGCAGATTCTGAACAACGGCACCTATGGCTTCTATGCCCCGAATATGCCAGCCAGTGAATACGTCTGCATGTCATGTTCGATTGACTATAACGGCACCGGCCAATCTGGGCAGGCTGGTATCTATATTCTGAATGGTCGCTTGACGTTGCTGGGCGGACACATGGAGCAATGCGGCGGGTACTTTATTGATGGCCCAACTTCTACCACGGTTCAACAGCAGCTCAGCATCAGCGGAATGACGTTCGTTGCCAGTGGGAAATCAACTCCCAGCGAGAGCGGCTGCCCCGCTTTTACTGCGGCTGATCCTGCCTACATTCACGTAACGGGATACAATTCCGGAATTAATATCGGGCAAGGCGTAGAGATAATCCGCAATCACACGTATACCTCGTTCATCAACTGGCAAGCAACTGGAGCAGCTAACGAGCTTCACGTCGAGCCTTACTCTGATCCGCTCACTCCCACTGGAGTCGGCCTCCAGACTATTGGCCCAGGACAGAATACCGCTATTGGTGGCCTTCAGATACCGATCTATGCCCAGTACATCTCAACAAGCCAATACTTTAGTTCGATTACAGTCGGATCGGCAGTAGGAGGTGCTTTTCCCGCAACTGGCGACATCTTCGCTAGTGGGTTGCTCGGCACGAATATCAATACAGGCGGCAGAGTACCTGGCACGTCAGCCTTTCCCTTTAGTGGCGGGTACATGGGCTTTAACTCAGCAAATAACGGCGACGTGGATTTCTACAGCCCATACTCAAACCCCGCTACCTCTGGAGAGGCTTACGACTTCTTTCTGAACTACAGAACCTCGTTCTCAAAGATACTCAGTATCGACCGTTCAGGATCAATAACAGCCAACGGAGCCATCTTCCAGAAGGGCAGTATCCAGATAGGCGTTCCAGGTGCAGCATCCACAGTCTTCTCCTTCGCCACAGCACCATCTGGCAGATGTACTGCTGGCGATATTGGCATGAATCGTGCTGGCATCCCTAACTCCCTGTATATCTGTCAAGCAGGCACTTGGGTAGGTAAGTAACCGTAAGCAACGAGCATCATGCAAGCTGGCAGGCTGCTGTGGAGCGCATTGAGGAATTGATGGGGGATCAGTCCGTGTGACGCGGGCTTAACTCTCCGCATCATATTCTCAACTATTTGCTAGGAGATGCGATGCCAACTCGTCCCACATGGTCTGGATCGATTCAGATTTCTCTTGTTTCCATCTCGGTCAATATCTTTCCTGCCACCAATCCTGGACGACAGGTCGAATTTCACCAGATTGACCGCAAGACGCATAAGCGCGTCCACCATCAGATCATTGATGAGAGTGGTGAAGTTGAGAAGGCTGACATCGTCAAAGGGTTTGAGTACGCGAAAGACAAGTACATCGAAATAGACCCTGATGAACTGAAGGCCCTGCGTATCCCAACCGCGACCACAATGCAGATAAAGCAGTTTGTCAAAGCCGACGAGATCTCTTCTGCTCTTTATGATCGACCCTACTTCGTCACACCTAAGGATGAAGTTCAGGCGAAGGCCCTGAGCATTATGCGAAAGGCTCTTGCTCAAACAGACACCTTGGGCATCGGAGAAATTGCCTTCAGCGGACGTGAGCATCTGGTGGCTATAGCCGCCCCGCTTGATCCTAAACAAAAGGGGCTTATGCTCTACATGCTTCGCTATGATGATGAATTGCGTGACCCCAAATTAACCCTTTCAGGCGTGAAGGAAGCTTCTGTAGATGCCGATGAACTTGCACTGGCAAAACAGCTGATCGCCAAAAGCACATCAAAGTTCGATTTGTCCGCATATCAAAACGACTATGAGTCAGCCGTCAAGAAATTGGTCGATGCAAAACGGAAAGGGAGGTCACTTCCCGAGCCAGAACCGGTGACGACCAAGACTAAGGTGGTCAACATTATGGACGCGCTTCGGAGCAGTCTGGCTAAAGATAAACCCACAAAGGCGACCTCAAAGGTTGCACGTAAGAAGAGAAAAGTTGCCTAGTATTACTGGTGAGAGCAATGTGCGGACGATACGAAGCTGGACAGAAACAGAGATCGCTGAGGCGCTCCATGTCTCCGCTACGCTTGAAGATCATTACTTCGGCCCGAATGTCGAATGCGCTCCGGGCTCGATTCAGCCTGCATCTGTGTTAAGGATGGTGAGCGTCAGATAATCGAGAAGCGTTGGGGATTCAAATTCCCCGACCGACTCGCCTTCAATGCGGTTCGTGTTCCCAAAAATCAGTTTGCGACAAGCCGGTTACGATGCGCAGTCTCTGAGGCTGAGCATGCCCGTCTAGATGACCAGATTGCGGGGCTCGGCGCGAGTCTCAATTTATGGAGCGGAAACCACGCGATAGTAGACACCGTTTGCGCCGTAGGCTGGTTGTAGCCATGTATTGCCACATAGGTAGTAGGTGTTACCACCTACATTGGGCGTTGCGCAACCAGTTGGCGCTGCCGCAACGATCTCTCCCATTGAATAAGCGTTTGCGGCTCCTGCCGCAACACCAGCGTTGTAGGCATTGCTCGTCGCAGCGGCGTTGTTCGCCGAAGCAACTGTCGCGCCTGTCGCCACGCCGGCGGCATAAGCGTTGGATGCTGCCGCACTGGAATTTGCAGAAGCGACCGCCGCTCCAGCAACTGCACCGACAGCCACTCCAACGGCTACTGCACCAGCGGTTGACCAGCCGCCGCAGTTGTAGCAACCAGTCGAGTAAGAGTTGACGACTACCGGCGGATGGTACGCCGCGGTCGACCCCCCATAATAATGATCACTTGCGTATACAGTTGAACCCGACGAGGTGGTCCCCACAGTTCCAACGCCAGCATAGTGCGTTGCCGAGCCACCATAACCATTCGTGGCAGTCGTAGTACCAGACCCCTCGGCATGATATGCGCTGCCGCCATAACCATTTGACGCAGTCGTTCCCTGCCCAGCATAGTGAGTTGCGCTGCCACCGTAAGCGTTGCTCCCACTCGTTGTGCCTGACCCTTCGGCATGATATGCAGAGTCGCCTTCTTTGTTTTGGTACGAGGTGCCCTGTCCGGCTGTATGAGTCGCCTCTCCGCCGTATCCACTTGTGCGGGTCGTTGTATCCCCAGCATGTGCAGTTGAGCCACTGCCATATGCATTCGCATGAGCCCAGGCAAAAGCTGGCTCACATGGCATCAAGGTGATCGTTGCGCATAATAGACCTGCTATTAGGTTCTTCATGAAGTCGCTCCTGCCTTACGGATTTGTCGGTGCAGTCACGGGCTTAACGGCATTATTTGAGCTCGGGCTGCCCGGCAATATGTTCGGACTGGCGAACGGAATGCGTTTGGCACTTGCGGCCGTCGAACTGCTGAATGCGTCATTTGGGACAGTCACATCAAGCTTCCAGTCGCTGAACACAAGCACATGTCGCAAATGCAACGGATCATCATCATAGATTGCGCGCAGCAGTCGCGGCAATTTATCTTCGGCCCCGATCCACGCTTCGATAAAGACTCCTCCACTGTCGTAGGCGACAATGTCCGTGGTTGTCCCGCCCACAATGTGGGACTGCCCAACGTAGAACGCCACACTCAGGCCCTGCGCGATGTCCTTGTACGGGTCCGTCACGATCACGTCATCGAACGGAAAGTAGACAGCGGCGGAATGGTATGCCGTCTCGAGCATTGCGTCCACCGTGGCCGGCGCTGCAGCGACGGCGACAAGGTTCTCTTTCGGTGCAAAAGCCATCATCGTCTTGCCGTTGTAATAGAACTCTGAAGCAGGGCCGTCAAAGAGGGTCAACACGCGAAGCTTGTCAGGGCGCTGAAGAAGTACCTCCGATTTGGTGCCATAAGCCAGGGGAAATCCTAAGCGACTCGGGTTTTCATAAGTCACGATCGCAGTGAATGACATTGAGTGGGCCGCAGCAAGTCGGGCGCTGGCAGCCTTCAGAATGTCGAGCGCCTTGGGTTCGAGTGACGGTGTTGTTTGTGCCTTTGAGGACAACGGGGGTGGCGATACGCTATCTGTAGCGGACTGAAGCGCCAAATTGCGTAGAGCCTGGGCATCCGCGATGCGCGTCGTTACGGCTACCACGCCAAATGCGAAAACAAGCCGAATTGAACGGCTGAGTGATAACGTGGTCATACTGTCCCCTCTAGAGTCTGTGTGCGAAGGCCGAAGCGGTTGTGTTACGGAATCATTCCGCACTCGAACATCTTGTTGGCAATCGGAGCTGCAACTTTGTTAATAAATATCGTCCGCATCTGCGGATCACTCTTAAGAAACTGAATTGCGCGTTGTTCTGCCGGTGTCGGGGGCGCCTTTTGCTCCTTCTGCACCCACAATTGTTGGCACGTAGAATTCTGGTATTTCGCAATAACCTTGTTTGCAACCTGATCCAGAATGGGGTGCTGGTCTTGAGCCCGTCCTTCTATCCGAACGGCACACGTAAAGAGTAGACAAATTAATGGCATGAAAATCAATTTTTCTTTCATTTCTTTCCTCTCTAACTCGCTCTAGTAACTAATTGTTTGACCACTGTGCTTTGGTTCGCCAATGGGATCGGTGTGGTGTGCAGCTAGAATTCTTTAGGCTGACCGGAGGACCGCTAGGGCGCTTCGCGAATATGTCGACGGTGACCTCGACTAGGTTGAGTGATCATTCTCAGACTTATCCGGAACATGCCACAGGTAGAAGCAATCAGTAAGCCAATCCGACTCCCATTCGCGTTGCACGGCTTAGCCGCTGCAACATATGGAGTTACCGAAATGCGGGATATGCGCGAACACCATCTCCGTTGCCTAAGCTCCGACCTGTCGGAGGAGACTCCGAGGGGTCGGAGGCTGTGACGAGGTCGGAACCGGGCAGCCGCTTCAGATAATACTTCCCGTGTGCTGAAGTGACTTGGCATGAACTTGGATAAAGTGCTTCGCTTACAGTAAGACGGTCGGCGCTCGGCCCGAATCTCGAATCGACGTGCAAACCGATAAATGTCTTTCATTGATATCGCGCGGGTCTAGGTTGGTATAGCCTCTGATCAGACGACTCGGCTAGATTCTGATCGAGAGGTCAATCGTCTTCCTGGAGAACGGAAATGAAATCTGTTTTGGTGACGATGTCGATTTGTCTCGCACTGGGTCTATCTGCGAACGCACAGTGCGTCAAAAATGCGCGTGGCAAGACCGTTTGCAGCGACGGCACGACGGCGGCGGCTGCCAACCCAAACACCGGTAAGGCTGCGGTGGCTCAGAAAAATCAGAACGGTGTAACGACCACAAAAACGACTACAGGCGGTACAGCCAAAACGAAAAACGGAACAGGCGTAGCTCAAGGCCCCGGCGGCACGACGTGCGCTAAGACTAAGAACAACGCAGCCTGTAAACCCAACTGAAATTAGAAGCGTTACAACATCACCAAGAGATGGTTTATCTCCGTGTATGTCTCATCGGCGGAATATTGCGATGATTTCCTGAATATGTGCGCAACGGATCTCATTTGCTTCCATGTGCTCGTGACCCTCTTCATCGTCCCCATTGTGCCGTAACGAAAGCACCATTTACCTTCAATTTTGACTTCCTGTGCCGGCCGCCCGCCAGCGGGCTTCCTTGCTCGCAGCCTCAGCACGCCAACGAGCGCGATTAATGCTCCCGACTGGGCGGCTATCCGAAGTTGAGTGTCCTGTCACATCGAAGTATGTCGCGTGGCTTGCAGCCTGAGGAAGTTGCGAGTTGGGGATGAGAGTAAGCCTTGCGACTCTATGGAAAGGAGCCTCAGATTCATTCCACACCAGGCTTGCATTCTCAATCCAGAAGTTTGCGTCATAACGCTTGCCCCAGTAGGTCATCCTTTGGGAATCGAGAAATTGAACCCCAAAATCGAAGCTACTCATGTTGCTATCTTCCTTTAGATGACGAATAAGCTCGTCCTGGAGAGCTTTCGGATTGCTCTTCTGTAAGGGATTCGCTGAGTTGGTTTGAGATGGTGTCGCCGAATATTCCACAACGTCAATCGGTCCGTGGCGAAACGGCACGTTGCTCCAATAGCGAAGTTGTTGGTATGCCTTGATGGCTTGGTGCGATTGTATTTGTGCCAACATAATCGCCCTCAATGCTCTCAGCTTGTCCTTGAGCGAGAGAGACCATAGGCCAACGCCCGGGTTCGATGCCGTCAGTACCTTCATGACCGCAAGAAATGCTTTTGAGTCATTGATGGGCAACGGACGCGCGTTTTGTAGTGAAAAATCTTGACGGCCGGCGGTCGTGGAAAGAGCTGTGCCACCCTGCGTAAGGTCGACCGAAAACGATAGCGACCGAACGTCAGGCTTGAAATCGGAGTTGATCTTGGGATCAGCGTTTCCGAAACGTACAATGGCGGGATACACACCGGGCTTTGCAAAGATGCCTTTCGCAAGCCGTGCAGCTAAAGCAGGCTCATTTCCTAGGGCATGGTCCAACACTTCAAACTCAGCACCTACGCAGATACCTTTTGGATGAGTTCCTCGACCGAGCGGTCGATTTTGTTGGGCCGCGGACTTTGCCTGCAGTGAGAGAACTCTTTGAGTGATCTCGTCGATGATCGCCTGTTCTTCACCAGGATCGCGCTCAGCGTCGCTGCCTGTCACTCCGAAACATCTGGTTAAGAACAACATTGACATCTCCTTTCGCAAACCACCGCGGTGTCCTCGCCCTTTTTTAGAAAAGTAACCGGTGAACCTTACAAACTGGATATGAACTTGAGGGCGGTGACGCTGGGGAGAAAGCAATATGCTGCAGCCTTGGTCGAAACGAAGGTTGAAAGCCCCGTCACTTTGATCGGAGGCAAGCCGTTTTTCTGAGGGATAACGAAGATGCTCTCCTCCGGGTCTTGAGTCCCAACCATGGGGTCTTTCGACTTGGGATTCAGCCGCACCGACCCGGCAAACTCCGCTTTGTTAACCCATTCGCCAAGCACAAACTCATATTGGTTCTCAATGTTGGAGTTAATGAAATATCCGAGCAGTCCGCGCTTGATGCCGTCGTATGGCTGAGAGGGGTCGAACATCGGTCCGTAGGGCAGACCACGACGAATTAGCCGGTGAGTATTATTGCTGCCGCCCGGCTGGCCTTGGCCTGTGACCGGCTGGCCGCGGGGATTGATTCGTCGCATATGTGCGCCAATAGGGCAGTGCAGCCCTTTGGGGTCTCCCGAACCATCGGGGTTCACATATTCGAAGTTATTAAATTGATCCGCAGCGATGCCTTCAGGAGGTCTGTCCGTGTCGGGTGACAGCGCAAGCGGCACCCCGTTGCGCCACCTGCCGCACATCTTGGCGGCGAGGAGCTCCGGATCAATCTTTTCCTTATTTGATTGCAAGAATTCCTCGAAGCCGACCACGTCTGTCTCGATCATCTTGAACACCGCAAAACTGCCGTTCAATCCAAGTTCGTGCGGCTCCGGCACGAAGTAATTTTCAGATTCGTTCATCAGCACAAACAGCCAAGGTTCGCAGGGCTGCTGATGGTCAAGAGAGTATCGTTCAGGACCGCCGCGAATGGTGGTCATACTGATTCCGTCGGTATAGCCGAAGTGCACCTTGGCAGTAGGGACAGGTTGACCGTCTTTCATCTCCATCAATGCCGCGCCGTCCTGCCGCCATACCTCCCTGAAGGCATCACCTTTTGAAAATAGGGCGGCGAGCTGGTCGCTGTAGGTGGCCATCGCTTCGGGACTGATGGCGTGAAGGGTGACGAGAACATGATCCGTGCCTGTACCAAAGCCTCCGACCCAGTGCTCTGGAGCGCTTGGCCCAATGTCACCTACCAGCGCGGCACGTTGAGCGGCACCGGCAGTGAATGCTCCGAAGGATTTGAAGGAGAGTGTTGGCACTCTGTCTCTGATCTCCAAGGCAATCATTCCCGGCCACGTTATTCCGACGTTGAGGCAGTAGTCGGGTTTGCGACGAGGTTTTTCTTCAGGATCGTCCTGTGGTCCCGGTTCAAAGCCTATATGCCAGTCCCGCGCGGTTGTGATCTGTGGCGCGTCCGACTCGTCGCCACTGATGAAGCGGCCAAACAGTTTACGTGCAGCAGCCGGATCGCCGACCTCCAACAAAAAGTGCCTCACCATTGGCATTCGATAGCCGCGCAGGATAAGTCCCTGGACATCGGGAAGATTCAGCGCGGACGCAGGTGGAACGGCATGGTTCTTCTCCTCGTTTTTCGCAAAGAGATTATGCAGGAAGCCGCCTCCCGCTTTCGTGTGCACAGGATTGTCCATAGTGTCCTTCTTTAATGTGTAGTGCCGACTTTAGCCGTTGGATCGCTCTGTCTATCCGCAACCAGAGCATGAATATCTTGCACGCTGAGCCCAGGATAGGCTTTGTAAAACCCAATAGGATTGAGATTAATCCCTTTCCCAAAGTCAATGAATTCCTGAACATACTTTCTGCACGGAGACGGTGGTGGGTCTTTGGTGAATTTGAATACGAGATCGAAGACGGGTCCTATAAATTTAGTGAAATCGGCGATGTATGTGTCAAAGGAGCCGTCGTATACGGTAAAGAAACCTACCTCGAGGTTCCCTAAAGGAACGAATTGGGCGAAGTGAGGTGTACCAACGGCGGCGAGATCCTTTTGGGTCTTGTGCGATCTCGCACGCAGGAGCAACTCTACCTCCACGTAGGCAAGCTTCGACTTGATGGGAAGGATCAACAGAAATGGGTTGATTACTCCAGCCGCTTCGACAGCAGCGTCCGACGCCAAGGCTTTAATCTCCTTGACGGTCGCATCTGGATACGCGCTGAAGAGCGTTGCAGCACCGAGAAGGTGTTCTGCGGCCCATTCAACAAACGCATTTGAATTAGCGGAGACTGGACTAGGTGGAGGATTCGATACATGCTGGAAGATCGTATCGAATAAAGAACCCGAGTGCGTGGCGAAATCCGTCATGAGCTGACCGAATTCGCCGTCGAAGTCGCCGAGAAAAAAAAGCCTGTCTCTAAGTACCGTGAAGCGCGAATAGTGGACAGTGCCGATCGCATCTTCAACTTTGAACAGATCCGTCATCAACGGCGGCAACTCTTCTGACACAGCTTTCGCATCTGCAGGCGACTTTAGGGGAAAGCTGAGGGTGAAGTGGTTCTGACTCATCGCTTGATCTCCATTTCTGATGTGCATCATGTTCTTGCCTGTCTGATTCCCGAGAAAGCGGGTGACCGCCGCTAGGAAGCAGTAACGAACAACTGGCTTGCCAACTCGTTCGCGAAAGCCCTGGCGTCTTCAAGCTGGAACTCCCGAAGATTCGTTGGCTTGATCTTCACGCCTAAATATCGAGACCGATACTCGCCCGATCCGAAATAACTGAGAAGCGAAAGCATCGACCGTACCTGGCCACCTTGATAGACAAAGTGGATGCCGCCTTTAAACAGACCGCCGCGCTTAGTTGCCAATCTTTTTACACTATTGAAGTTGTGCCGCCAATAGCGTCGACATAGAACCGCTATGGCGAATGGTTTTCCCGCCAGGACCCTGGCTGCCGCATCGGACTCCAAAAACGAGCGGACCGGTACGCTCATGGACATCCACCATGTGGGTGAACCGATGCAGACAAGATCGTACTCCCGCTCCGTGGTTCCGTCCGGAATACGGATGGACCCTGTCGCCCGGCGGAGTGTGGCCGGTATCATTTTAAAGACGTCGAGGTAAGGGTCAGGCATGGGGAATTTATCGAACCGATGTGCGTAGCGGCGATCTGTAAATTCAATCTGTGCCACAGTGACCTCAACATTTCGATCGCGCAACGCCCCGGCCATGGCTTCGACGACTCTGTGGGTTTGGCGCGTAAAGCTGTAATAGACGAACAGAACCGACGGTTTTTTATCCTGGTCCATCTGATTCCTTCCATGCTTCACGCCGTCTTCAGCAGTTGCCCGCAAACCTCGAACAAGCGGGACATTGCGACTTTAGTCTGAATCCTTTTGGATAGTTTCTGCAGCTGTAACTTTCTCCGGCTCCGAAAGTTGCGACGGGCCAACTCTGATAGTGAGTTTGTCGATCTTGCCGGTGAAGCGGAACGGGAGCTCGTAGCTTGGATCAATCGGGGTACGAGTATCCACGCCGACGTCGAAAGTTTCAAAGAATGTCACCACAAGAGGAATTGTGTGTGGAATTGTCTTTCGATCGAGGACCTTGCCATCAACCGATAACACGCCGGTGCCTCCCTTCCCTGGACCTGGCCCATCGTATTTGAAGTCAAACACAAGTTGGTGTTTGCCGGCACTTATGGTGCTGCCTTGCCAGAGGTAGCGCTTCAGATCCAGCAAATTATAAACAAACACTGGTCGGCCCTTACCTATCCCCAGGATCGCAATCGCAAAGACCGCAAGAACAGCAAGCGCCCCAAACGCCATGATGGTCTGACCGAATCGTAGTGCAGAGATCGACCACTTTCTTCTCATGGCAAGCCATGTCAGAAATAGTCCGATGAGGAATAGCAGAACTCCTCCGGCCTTGATGAATCTTCCAACGTTCCACCAATTGAAGCTTCTGCACAGGTAAAGGCCGTAGCCACCGAAGCGTCCGCCCATAGTGACGATCATTCCCTCTGCACCACCTTCGGGAATGGTCAAGTCTGCAGTCATGGTGTAGTCCCGGTCCAGAATGCTCGGCGCATTTCCAGGTGGAATGCCGGAGACCTCACCTGTGTACGTGAACTCCGTCTTGCCGGCTACCGTGCTTGGACGTGGTGTGACGATACGACTGAACGCTCTGTTGTCCATCGGGAACACGTTATATTTCGCAGCCTCGCTCAGGAAGAGCGCCTGCATCTCTTTGAGCTTGTCGGGATATTGGGCAGCTACGTCGTTGAATTGAGAATAATCCTGGCTGATGTTGTAAAGCTCCCATTTATAACCGTTGACGACATCGGGTAGTTTGCCTAGTCCCATTTCCCACGGGCCCGCAGGCGGCGTCGTACTAGCGATCCATCCGTCGTGATAAATTGCGCGGTTTCCTGCCAACTCAAAGTATTGGGTGTCGCGCTTCGATGGCGCCTCAGCATTTGCCTGGTCGAAGGTATAGGCCAAGCTCACGCCTTCGATGGGCTTCTGCTTTATTCCGTCGACTTCTTCAGGCGCTTGGATGCCAGTGGCTTCAAGGATCGTTGGCACGATGTCGATGACATGATGAAACTGTGTGCGAATCCCGCCAACGTCATTGATGTGGCCGGGCCATGAGATCGCCATACCTTGCCTGGTGCCGCCGAAGTGCGAGGCGATCTGCTTGGTCCACTTGAAGGGAGTATCAAACGCCCAGGCCCACGGCGCGGCCATGTGCGCGTAAGTCTTGTCAGAACCCCAGTCCCGATAGCTCAGCGCCTGTACGACTTCAGGAAGACTGAGGATCCCGTTATACGCAGTCATCACATTGGGTGTGCCCTGGAGACTGCCTTCAGCGCTGGTCCCATTGTCTCCGTCGATGTAGATAATCAGGGTGTTATCGAGCTTGCCTTCGTCTTGAACTTCCTGGATGACACGACCAGCTTCATAGTCTGTGTATGCGGTGTAAGCGGCAAACGCCTCTGCCTGCCGCGCGTAGATTTTCTTTTGTATGGCGGTAAGCGAATCCCATCTCGGTAAACTATCGGGCCATGGCGTGAGCTGAGCACCTGCCGGGATTACACCCAATCGCTTCTGGTTGGCGAAGATCTGTTCTCGCATCTTCTCCCAACCCATGTCGAACTTGCCCTTGAATTTATCGAGCCATTCCTTCGTCGGTTGGTGTGGGGCGTGCGAGCCGCCGGGCACGTAGTACATAAAAAACGGCTTGTCGGGCGCCGACGAATTCAGATCGCGCATGTGCTTGATCGCTTCATCCGCCAAGTCGGTGGTCAGGTTGTAACCCGGCTTATTCACCCACGGGAAGACCTGAGTGTGATCCCGAAACAAAAATGGAGTCCATTGATCGGTCTCCCCGCCCATAAACCCATAGAAGTATTCGAAACCCAGACCCGATGGCCATTGGTCGAACGGGCCCGCAGGGCTCTCTTCGAAGACAGGGGTATTGTGATTCTTGCCGAACCAGGAGGTGGAGTAGCCGTTTCCCTTGAGAATCGTACCGATGGTTGCGGCGTCTTTCGGAATAATGGTGTTGTAACCAGGGAATCCCGTGGAGAGCTCGCCAATGATGCCGGTGCCTACCGAGTGATGGTTGCGGCCTGTAATTAGCGCGGCACGGGTCGGGGAACAAAGAGCTGTGGAATGAAACTGCGTATAGCGCAGCCCCGCTCTTGCGACGCGGTCAAGTGAAGGAGTGGGGATTACACCGCCGAATGTCCCCGAGACCCCGTACCCTTGGTCGTCCGTCATGATCAGCAGGATATTGGGCGCACCCTTAGGCGGCACGATACGCGGTGCCCACCAGGGTGTCGACTCCACAGCGCTCTGCTTGATCACCCCGCCGAACGGCGGATCTGGCCGCGGCAACTGCTTTCCGTCGATTGTCGTTGTAGCGCTGGGCGAGCCCAAATCGCCAGTGACTTGCTGGCCTGAAGCCATCGCAGCCGGAAATATGGCTGCGAATGCGGCGAGCTTAGAAATAGTTCGTATCGCCTTAAATACTCGGTTTGACCATTTTGGTGAATCGAGCACGGGAACTTCGCTGCGACGCACGAACATGTTTGTCTCCTAGCTTTAGCCCCTAAATCTCCTTGCAGTTTTTAGCAAAAACATGCACGGGGGTCGCCGTTCTCATGTGACAGAGAGAATATTTCATGAGAACAGCACGTAGAAGACCAATTCACCGATGCCTCCAATGAAATGCGTAAGCGCCTAGTGGCCTCTATTTAGAGGTGTTCGGGTGCGGCCAAAGAGCGTCCGTCATTTTCATCAACTCCGATAGATCGGAGTTGACTCCGACCTGTCGGAGGGAAGAGTTTCTAGAGGAGTGTTTTGTCTCATGCCAATTGACGCCAAATCGCCGAGTCACTCATTGAGCCGTGATTGGCAACCAGAAGTGAGCTTCGTGTCAATGAAAAAGCTGTTCGACACCATTCCAAGCTAAACCCGCCGTCGCCCCTCGGCCCGGGGACTAAAGGATTGATCATCCTCGTCGTCTCTTTCCTGACTGGAAAGCAAATTCTGCAGATGTCTCTTCTTATCGGGTTAGCAGGTGTACCATTCATTCAAAATCCTGCTAAATATCGGGGAGTCATCATCGTGCGACGATCAAATCGCGTTGCTTTTCTTCTGGTGAGTCTTTTGTTTTCCCGATTTGCTCGCCCTCAGGTGCTTCACAAAACACAGCCTTCAGGCAAGGCAGTTCAGATCACACTAGGTGAATCCGAGGTGCCGCTCTATGGGCCGTGGAAGTTTACGGTTGGCGATTCGCCGGTAGATCCGACCGCCGGCCAGATGTTGTGGGCTCGGCCTGATTTCGACGACTCGAAGTGGGAGACGGTCGACCTGGCGCCTGCCAACGGGCGCGTCGACGTGATGCGGCTAGGATTTTCCGGCACTGTAAAAGGGTGGACTGATCGCGGCCACCGCGGATACTTCGGATATGCCTGGTACCGTATCCGGGTCCGAGTGACCAACAGCAATTTCAGCAGCCCGCTCGCGCTGTCGGGACCGAGTTACGTAGATGACGCCTACGAACTCTTTACTGACGGCACTCTTCTAGGCAGCTTTGGCGATTTTAGCGGCAGATACCCAAAGATCCTTGCAAGCCGACCGATATTTTTCAACCTGCCTTGGACTCCAGCAGCTCTTGCGGACTCCCCGTCAGAACACACCCTCGCTTTTCGTGTATGGATGGCATCGTTTACGGGCGCAACTCAGCCAGACGCGGGAGGTATTCATACAGCACCGGTCATCGGCACTACGGGAGCGGTTTCAGCAGCAAATCACTTGGGCTGGCTCCAACTATTCCGGGCGTACGTCTCGACTATGGTCGAGGGATCTCTCTTCCTGCTTTTAGCGGTAATAGCCTTCAGCCTCTCAAGATTTGATCGCTCCGATTTGGTCTACAGGTGGATGGGAACGATCTTTTTGTTGATCTTTCTGAATTCGGTGATCATTGTCGCCGAAGCATTTGGTCAGCACCTGGGCGCACTGACTGGCGAGTTTCTGATTGACGTCGTGGTCGGCCCGCTGATCATAGGTGGATGGGCGATCGTCTGGTGGATTTGGTTTCGCCTGGAGCATGATTGGGTTCCCAAAGCTGTCGCACTTCTCACCCTTGCTTACATGCTCTCTGCGGCGATAGGAGAGAGCTTTCTATATCCCTACGTATCAATTCATGCGGCCCAGTGGTTTTCGTGGTCCTCTATTGCCGTGAAGCTGGCCCTGTTTGGATTGATGCTTTTTATTGTTCTTTGGGGAATTCGTCGCCGCTCAGCGGGAGCCTGGCTCGTGCTCCCAGCCGTTCTTTTGTTGATGATTGGCCGCTTCGGATTTGAGCTTCAACAGTTACACATCGCGGTTCGATACATGATCTTTGGCGTCAGGATTGGATTGAGTCAGATTTCAAGCCTGCTCATGATGGTGGTGTTGTTTATCCTTCTTTTTCGCAGACTAAGGCAGTCAATACAGCGTCAGCAAGAACTCGCACTTGATGTAAAGCAAGCTCAAGAGGTTCAACGCGTTCTCCTGCCAGAGACAGTCCGACTGCCAGGCTTATCGATCGAAAGCGATTATCGTCCAGCACGCGAAGTCGGTGGCGATTTCTTTCAGGTCATTCCGAATACGCAAGATGGCTCCGTACTTATCGTCGTCGGGGATGTTGCAGGGAAAGGGCTACAGGCGGGTATGCTGGTAGCGATGATAGTTGGCACGATCCGCACAGCCACGGAAACGAGTGTAGAACCGATCAACGTCCTAAATGCTCTTAATCGTCGTCTCTTTGGTCGAGGAGGCGCGAATGCTACTTGTATCGCACTGTCTATCGAATCTACGGGTGAGGTGACCTTGGTCAACGCGGGAGGAGTGCCTCCCTATCTCAACGGCAAAGAGCTTCCGCTGGAGGGAGCTTTCCCACTTGGAATGATTGCCGCACCGGAGTTCACGGTGTCTCACCTCAAACTCGGGCAGGGCGATTCATTGATGCTCATCTCTGATGGGATCACAGAAGCTCGCAACGAAGAAGGTGAACTGTTCGGATTTGGGCGGGTATCGGCGCTATTACAGAAACGTGTTTCAGCCGCGGTCCTTGCAAGTGAAGCCCAAAGCTTTGGACAAGAAGATGACATAAGCGCCGTAACGATCACATGTGCCTAATGGTTCCTTATGAATTTAAAGGAGCGTTATGGAAGTACACCTGATTGATGGAACCTACGAGCTCTTCAGGCATTTTTATGCACTTCCATCTGCTAGAGATAGCGAAGATCGCGAAGTAGCCGCCGTGCGCGGCGTCATTGGTTCAATTTTAGGCATGATGCAGGCCGGTCGGACGTACATCGGCGTCGCGACGGACCATGTGATTGAATCATTCCGAAACCGAATGTGGCCCGGATATAAGACCGGGCAGGGTGTGGACCCCGAGCTGTTATCTCAATTCCCGTTGCTGGAAGAAACCCTGTGCGCGCTCGGAGTGACGGTGTGGCCGATGGAAGAGTATGAGGCCGACGACGCGCTGGCGTCGGCAGCCTTCCTCGCACGGGAAGACATTCGAGTTGAGCGTGTCGTCATCAGTACCCCGGATAAAGATCTTGCTCAGTGCGTTCAGGGAACGCGGGTTGTTCAACTTGACCGCCGCCGGCGTCTAGAGCGGGATGAACAGGGAGTCATACAGAAGTTCGGAGTCAAACCAAGCTCTATTCCAGACTACCTCGCCTTGGTGGGCGATACAGCGGACGGCTATCCTGGGTTGCCAGGATGGGGTGCAAAGTCCGCTGCAGCCGTCCTATCGCGATTTGGCAAGCTGGAAGCCATCCCACCTTGCGCCCAGGATTGGCATGTGACCGTCTCTAATCAAAGAAGCCTATCCGACGTTTTCAACAGTAAGCGTGAGCTGGCCCTTCTCTTCCGAGACCTTGCTACACTTCGGACTGATCTTCCCCTCTATGCAACCGTTGACGAGCTGCTTTGGAGGGGACCAACGTCAGCCTTTCCTTCCATGGCAGACCGCCTGGATAAGGCTAAGTTCTCGATGAAGCATGTTAAGCGTTCGCGGTGAGACTATAAGCCCTAAGCTCCTAAGGTCACGTCCAGAGGATTGGTAGGAAGGAAAGTAAAGCCTTGAAATGGCTGGCCTGTGGGGACCGTGGAAGAATCCGAAGACTGGACAGTGGGAAGATACGCTCGCAATCATCACTGATGATCCTAATGCGAAGATGTCTGAGATTCATGACCGTTAGGCCGTCATCCTGGAGCCGCGTGAATACCCCGAGTGGTTGAATGAGAGCGAGAGAACACCTCTTCAGCCATCGAAGCTCGCCACAACCCACTGTCATCATCAACAACACAAATGGGACCGATAGTGGAAATCCGGGGTTCCAGGAAGGCGCGCGAAATGCTCAGGCACGAGCCTCTGCTCGTGGGTCGACCAGCTCCAGTATGTCGGTGATCGACGCCCATTCTTCACAAATCGTCTTCGCCTATGCCGTCGGCAAGGCTGGGAGCGCACCAACCAGATCCAGAGCACCGCCGAGGCGTGCGCGAAACACTTGAAGGAGTTCATCGAAAAAGCCGAAAAAGTGAGCGCCCGATATCCGAGGGACTAGAGGTGTGCGGAATGGCTCTCCTATTTCAAAAAACGGATGAAGTTGATAAACGAGTCAGGGAGGAAGTAAGACGCGTATCGCGGAGTGGAGGCGTTCTTCTCATCCTTTATTTATCCGTGACCGGAACAATAGCATTCGTTTCCGGTGACAGTCTCGCCTCTTATGGGAAGGACCATCTTTTTACTATTGGTCTGGTATTCGCGGTTTGGTCGTGTTTTCCCTTTTTTCAAGAATTCCGTATCCGCACGAAAGAGATCAACTGCAAGGTGTCGGCGGTCGAAGACGCGGTAATTGCGTCGAGGGAACGTGCGTCGGAAATGCTAGAAATGCTTCGCGCAACGGATAGCAAGTTATATGATGTCTCGGGCAAGCTTCAGGGATTGGATGTGCCCGATGACGTCACATATTCGACAGGCTGCATACGAAAAGGATTGCGGGCCATCGACGAGAGATTGGGTCGTACTCAATCTACTAAATGAAGCCCCTTGGTCAATCGCTTTTTGCAGCTAGTTTTACTTTTCATCGGTCACGGTGTTGTTGCCGAACATGCCTGAGCCTCAAAACGCCAGAGAACACCTTTTCCACATTCTTGATGTCTGGAATCGTGCTCTCCCATTTCACGCCCATGTATTGAAGACCCAAGAACCAGAAATCGAGAGTCTGCCACATATCAGTTCCGCAATTCGCAGAGAACTGAGCAAAATCAGAGGCTTAGATATCCGAGTTGGCCAAAAACAGGCTCTAGGTGGAAACACTCCCATCGCATTGGCATACAGGACAAGGTTTGAAGGTACAGAACTGCCGTCCGCGAAATGGGGTTACAGCCGTCACAACCGTCACTTTTAATTGGATAGAGTGTGTTTACTGCGATAGATCATGCGTCTCATGACTATCCTGACGGAGCAAAGGGTTTGTGACGATTGTGACCCCTGTGACCCCTGTGACCCCATTAGCAACCCGCGGGCAGTAACTATCCCAGGACTGTATAAACGCGTCACGCTCGTAACCCTTACGCGTATCTGTCCCAATACGTATCGTCCCATGAGGTGTAATGTGATACTTCTTCAGTTCCCGCGCCAACGATTGCGCGTCCATTTCACTCCCTTTAAAATCAGCCCAGGGATGGCCTTCCATCTCGCATAAAGCTGAAGCGAGATCAGCGGAAAAGATCTTCGAAATGCTCCCCTCTTCAAACACATCACGAATGTCTAGGAGTAGTTGGACCCCGATGGAATTGTCCCGGGACTCGGTTGAACTGAAGAGAATTTCCAAGGCGGTCCGTGTCTCCATAGGCCATTCGCCTCCTGCATAGTCGGCAATTGCAAGAAGAGACTCGCTTATGTCCTGTTGACGATCAGTCAGGCATTCTGGAAAGAGTGGTCGAGCATTTCTCAATTCTTCCACTATGACAGCCGTTGCCCATTCCTCAAGGGCGCGCTCGATCTCGTTAGCGGGTGACTTCACCTCACGCTCTCGGAATCTTTGGACGGTCTGAGAAGCACCTTTACGTCGCATAGAGATCACAATGGAACGGCTTGCGACTGTATCCGGTATTTCCCCGATTCCAGCGATAGCTTTCGCACAAAAGACTCGAAATTCCTGCAAGTCAAAATTAGCCCCGCTGCATTTAGGGAAGTTTCCACCTCGTCTGAATCCCTCATTCAGAATTCCTCGAACAACCTCCGCCATTTCTTTGTTACCTTGAAACACAACGTCTATCTCGTCGAGCAGGAGCGTGGGTTTCTCCTTGTCCACGGTCCTTACCAATGCTGGAGCGGTCATCCCTCCCGTCTTGCAAGGTTTGGAAACCACACTTTCGAGAACTTCCAGCAGGCGGCTCCTGCCGCAGCCTTTTTCCGGGGCGGTGATGTGGAGGTATGGGGTGTAATCGGCCGCCTCAATCGCCCAAGTGTGCACTATCCAAACTGCTAGAACAGTTTCTTGGGCCCTATTTATCATGACGTATTTACGCAACCATTCCCTGCACTTATTCAACAAATTCTCCGTACTCAGCTGGCTTTGTTCGATCACAGAGCCCCCAGCGTGGGATAGCGCGAAGCTTCTAAAGGCGCTGTATATCAGAAGGCTCAAAGAGCAATCGACGGCAGACTCTCAACGGATGGAGCTTGCCATCTCTTACCCATTTCCGAACCGTATGTGGCGATACAGCCATTTGCTCCGCCACAGATGCAAGATTGAGCAGTTTCGGCGAATTTTCGTTCATTTCGCTACCATCTTCGCCAACCTAGCATTAACAACTTGATCTGGAATTTGCCATCGGCCGTCGTATTTTTTGGCTTCGATTGCACCAGAATAGAGAAGATCGTAGACATATTTGGTCGTGCATTTGAGACGTTTTGCGGTCTCAGGAACTGTCAAATAAATTTGATTTTTCATTGTGGTGCCTCCTCTGATTGCTGTTATATTTTCCTTCTTGGCTAGATACAACAACAACTTTATGAATCTAGATACACGCTTGACCATTTCGCGATTCTTAACTCTAGCCAAGCCCGGCCAAGCAAGGCTTGTGGCTGAGGAGGTGCGGGGGAAGATCGCGAAAGGGTATGTGATCGTTGATAATCCGTCGCTGATGGCTGAGAGGTTTGCGAATTGGCCAAACACGCCCTCCGGAGTGCTCAAGTTCACCCAAAAGTTCGGCCCCTTGTTGAGTACCTCCATAGTCAAAGGAGAATTCGTAATCGAACTCAAGAAATGGTATGGGTGGCATCGACTTTTTCGAGACACGTGGAATATGACCACTCCTGCCAAGCTTCCTACCCTCGAATCGATGGGCATCAGCGATATTGGTGAATTGGGTCGGTCAGTTCGATTAGGCGAACAGAGCTTCCTCACCTTCAATTCTGGGAGTGCGGAACTTCTTGTAAAGGACATGTGGACGCTGCTGGACGTCTGCCTTGCCACTATCCCAATGGAACGGCTCCGCATTTGCAAAGCTCCCGAATGCCAAAATCCCTATTTTGTCGCCCATCACATGAAGCAGACGTTGTGCAACGCAGTTGTCTGTAAGCGATGGAACATAAATCGCCTCAAGTTGGAATATTGGGATCGTGAGAAAGATACGATCTTGTCCGAACGTCAACGGAAGCGAAAGGAAGAAAAAAATGTCCCTAAAAAAGCGCGGTAAAACATGGCACACGCATTTCTTTGTTGACGGGCAACGATTCCGGCAGTCGCTTGAAACAAGTGATTGGCGCGAGGCACAAGCGAAGGAGAAAGTCCTCATCTCCGCTGCGCAGTCCGGTAAACTCTCAGCAACCAAGAATGCCGTGGCCCAACTTACCTTTGCCGACGCCGCAATTCAGTTTCTTGAGGACAGGCTGTCCCACCTCGCCCCTTGCAGCATTCAAACCGAGCGCGAGAGAGCGAAGGCAATCAATCGCCATTTGGGGAAAATTCAGGTCAGCCGAATCACGGTTGCGGAAGTACAGTCATATATTCGCGACCGGAAGACGGCAGGGATCGCGAACGCGACCGTGAACCGCGAACTGGATATTATCCGGGGTGTGCTGAAGAAGGCGAAGCGGTGGCATCATTTCTCTGACGATATTCACCCTCTCCCTGTACGTCAGAACATCGGCCGCGCCCTGACGCACGATGAAAAATTGCATCTTCTCAAGGTCGCCGCTGCTCGCCCTGAGTGGCAAAATGCGGCCTGGGCCGCCACACTCGCGCTAAATACCACGATGCGCGAATGCGAGATAAAACAATTGCGCTGGCGTGACATTGACTTGATCGAGCGCACCTTGACTGTTCGGCGAAGCAAGACGGATGCCGGGGAGCGCATGATCCCTTTGAATGCGGACGCTTGGAACGTGGTTCTCGCGCTCTATCGGCGTGCCCAAACCCTCCGTGTTCTCCAGGCGAACCATTACGTCTTCCCCGCCTGTGAAACCGCCCAGATCGACGCGACACGTCCTCAGAAGAGCTGGCGCACGTCATGGAGACACCTCACCCAAGTGATTTTCTGTCCCTCTTGCAAACGACTCCAGAAACCCGCCGACGTTTGCTCCAATCAAGAGTGCAACACAGCTATCAAAGGTTCGAAAAGCCCTTTGGCAGGTTTGCGCTTCCATGACCTTTGCCACCACGCCATTACAGAGCTTGCGGAGTCCCAGGCCAGCGATGCCACCGCAATGTCGATTGCGGGGCACGTCTCCCCAAAGATGCTTCAGCACTACTCGCACGTTCGTCTTCAGGAGAAACGAACCGCGCTCGATTCCCTGTCGATGGCTAACCCGATAGCAAATGATTTTGGGGGCAAAAGGGAGGGTTACAACACAAACAACGACACAAATGAATCGGTAAACTTTCTACCCATGCGGCAGGTTATTGGTTTCTATGGTGGAGCTGAGCGGGATCGAACCGCTGACCTCCTCGTTGCGAACGAGGCGCTCTCCCAACTGAGCTACAGCCCCCCACCAAACCCGCATCGCACACCGCTTTCGCAGGCACAACACGGCCGAAACAACATCTCCGAGTGTATCAGCAACAACCCTTACGACTCAACCGCGCGTCCTGGCCGAAACGCCCGGCATCACTCTACTGACACGCCCACCCGCCCTGTTACGGCCGTACCCGCAGCCAGTGGCTTCTCCACCACATGCCACACCTCACCCGCTTCGATCACCACGCCAAGCACCGGCACCACCAGCTTAGCTCCGCTACGAGCCACGGCCTCCAACACACCCACATTGCCAGCCCCAAACTCCGTCCTATTCAGCGCCATCTGCCATCGCTGCCGTCCCGCCACACGCGACTCCTCACGAATATCAATCACCTCTGCGACAAAGAGTTTCACTTCACCCCCACCGGACTCACCGCCGCCACCAGCGCCTCCATCTCGCGCTTGCTCCCTACACAAAACGGCGTCCGCTGATGAATCCCCTCCGGCTTGATATCCAGAATCCTCCCAGCACCACTTGTCGCCATCCCACCCGCCTGCTCCGCGATAAACGCCAGCGGATTCGCCTCATACAACAACCGCAGCTTGCCCTTCGGCTGCTTCAACGTTGGCGGATACAAAAACACTCCCCCCTTCAGCAGCGTCCGGTGAAAATCCGCCACCAGGCTCCCGATATAGCGCGAGCTGTACTCCTTCTGCAATCCCCCCGTCCGCAGCATATCCACATACCCGCGATACTCCTCCGGCCAGCCCGCAGCATTCGCCTCATTCACCGAGTAGTAACTCCCTTGCTCCGGCATCGTCATCTTCTCGTTGCTCAACACAAATGCCCCGATCGTCGGATCGAGCGTGAACCCATGCACGCCGTTCCCAGTCGTATACACCAACACCGTCGAAGGCCCATACACCACATACCCCGCCGCCACCTGCCGAAACCCCGGCTGCAGAATCGACTCCTCGAGCGTGCCCAGCTCTGCCGGCATCCTCCGCAACACGCTGAAGATCGTCCCCACATTCACATTCACATCGATATTGCTCGAACCATCCAGCGGATCGAACACGATAATGTACTTCCCAGTCTCCGCATCCCGGTTGAACGTCACCGGCTCCTCATCCTCTTCACTCACCAGCGCGGCAACGCTATCGCGCAGCCCCAGGCAATGCAGCAGCGCCTGATTCGCGTACACATCCAGCTTCTGCTGCTGCTCCCCCTGCACATTCTCCGCGCCAAACGCACCCAGCACATCGCTCAACCCCGCCGAGCGAATCTTCGCCTCGACCATCTTCGCAGCCAGCGTAATCCCACTCAGCAACCAGCTGAACGTCCCCGACGCCTCCCGCCCCGTAGCCTTCAGGGCAGCTTGCTGTTGCTGCAAAATATGCTGTTGCACCGTCGTAATCATCGCCATCGCGCCAATTCCTCACCATCAATCTTAGTTCAGCCCACTAACTCTCCCGTACACTATTCCCACCGATGCCCACACGCCGCCGCTTCCTCCTAGCCGCCGCAGCAGCCACTCCCGCCCTCACGCTCACCGCACAAGCTCAGCAATCAGAGAAACTCCCTCCCGCCATCGCCGCCCTGACAAACCGCCGCGCCGAAGCCGTCCCCATCACCCTCGCCGAGCGCGAGCAGCGCCTCGACCGCGCACGCGCCCTCATGCACCAGAACAAAATCGACGCCATCGTCATCACCACCGGCACGTCGCTCACCTACTTCACCGGCCTCCGCTGGGGCCAGTCCGAGCGCTTCTTCGCATGGACCCTCCCCGCAACTGGCGCTCCCTTCATCGTCTGCCCCGTCTTTGAAGAAGGCCGCGTACGCGAACGCATGGAAGCCAAACCCGCCACCCTACCCTCCGCCTCCACCACCCGTGTCTACACCTGGAACGAAGACGAGGACCCCTACCAACTCCTCGCCAAAGCCCTTAAGGAATCGGGCCTCGCCTCCGGGAAGATCGGCATCGAAGAACGCACCCAATTCGTCTTCGCCGACGGCATCGCCCACACCAGCCCCACCCTCACCACCACCAGCGCCACCCCCATCACCTACGGCTGCCGCAGCATCAAAACCCCCGCCGAGCTAGCTCTCATGCAGCTCGCCAACAACATCACCCTCTCCGTCTACAAAGCCTGCTACGAATCCGCACAACCCGGCATGACCAACCGCCAGTTCTCGCAACTCGTCGACACCGCCTACACCCGTTGCGGTGTCACCGGCGACGCCAGTTGCCAGGTTGGCGAGTACTCCGCGCTCCCCCACGGCTCCCTGCAACCGCAGATCATCCGCGAAGGCGAGATCATCCTCATCGACGACGGCTGCACTGTCGAAGGCTATCAATCCGACATCTCTCGCACCTTCGTCCTCGGTGACCCGACAATCGCCAAACTCGACAAAGCTCGCAAGGTCTTCGAAATCGTTCTCGAAGCCCAATCCGCCGCGCTCGCCACTGCACGTCCCGGCGTCCAATGCCAGGCCATCGATGCCGCCGCGCGCGACCTCATCACCGCCGCCGGCTACGGCCCCGACTACAGACACTTCACCCATCGCGTCGGCCACGGCATTGGGATGGACGGCCACGAATGGCCTTACCTCGTTCGCGGCAACGCCACGCCCCTCGCTCCCGGTATGTGCTTCTCCGACGAACCTGGCATCTACCTTCCCGGCGAATTCGGCGTCCGACTCGAAGACGACTGGCACCTGACCGAAGAAGGCGGCAAGATGTTCACCGCACAAAGCCCGTCCCTAGAACATCCCTTCGCCAACGCCTGACTCTTCGAAGCTAAACGGAAGCGGTCACACCAAGCCCTTCCGCACTTCGTTTAAGATCTCCTCCGCAAACGGACCATCCTCCACAGCACGAGCGAGAATCAGTGCCCCCACCATCGCCGAAAGTGCCCGAATCGAATCGCCCCGCGCCGCCCGCTTAGAACTCCACGGAAAGTGCGATGCCATGGCCTCCACGATCGCCTTCAACCGCAGCGTAAAGGGCCCCTTCACTTGCGGCTCGCGACGAATCTCAGACGCGAGTGCAGCCATAGTGCACTCTCCGCCGCCTGCATTCATGTGAGCCTTACTCAAATAGCGCCGCACATACTCAGCCTTGCCCTTAGCCGATGCCTCAGTCCCCTCCAGTCCATCGAGTGTCTTCTGCATCCCATGCAGCACGCTATCTGCCATCAACGCTTCCTTCGAATCGAAGTGGTTATAGAAAGGCCCATGCGTCAAACCCGTCGCCTTCATGATTTCGCTCACGCTCACACCTGAAAATCCGTGCTCGCGAAATAGCCGCGCCGCTTCATTCAAAATCCTCTCGTGTTTCTCTGCCGTCTCGGCCGCCGGATATCTCATCACACCACCTCCAAAATCCTCACTCTTGACATTATTCATGATAAGCATCATGCTTACAAGAACGTTATGCATGACAATCATCATGTATAAAATATTAGCTCTGAGTCGCCACCAACTCAAACGGCCCATACTCAAATTCAGTGACCTCGAAGGTAAAGGAGTAGGAACCAATGAAACTCGCAGGAAAGAAAGCTCTCATCACAGGCGGAAACAGCGGCATCGGCCTCGCCACCGCTCAGCTCTTCATAAAAGAAGGCGCAGAAGTCGCCATCACAGGCCGTGACCAGAAGACTCTCGACGAAGCCGTCAAGCTGCTCGGGCCAAAAGCGAAAGCCTACCGCGCCGACGTCACCGACTCGGCTGCTCGCAAAGACCTCTTCGCCAAAATCGCCAAAGACTTCGGCCATCTCGACATCGTCTTCGCCAATGCAGGAATCGCGGGACAGACCAAAACTGGCAGCACCGACGAAGCCGTCTTCGAAAACATCATCCGCATCAATCTCACCGGAGCCTTCTTCACCGTCGAAGCAGCGGTCCCACTCCTCAACGATGGCGCCTCAATCATCTTCAACGGCTCCGTCATCGGCACCCTGGGCCAACCCGGCTACGCCGCCTACGCTGCCAGCAAAGCCGGACTCCGCGGCATGGCCCGCTCCATCGCCGGCGATCTAGCCCCACGAAATATCCGCGTCAACGTCGTCGCACCCGGCGCTACGGAAACCCCCATCTGGAGCCGCAACGAACGCTCCGCAGAAGAAGCCGGTGAGCTCGCAAAGCGTATCGCCTCCACCATTCCCCTGGGTCGCTTCGGCAAAGTAGAAGAGCTCGCAAAAGCAATCCTCTTTCTCGCCTCCGATGACTCCTCCTACGTCAACGCTGTCGAGTTTTTCGTAGACGGTGGATCCGTAGGCACGCCCTTCGGTGGACCAGCGTTCCGCGGTTAAACACAACGGGCGATCGCGAAAACTCTCACGATCGCCCGTCAGTTCTACGACTTCCCAGCAATCAGTGCTGCGGCACCACCAGCACCTCAACTCCACTCGCCGCGCCAGCATTGCGATAAACACTCTCCGTCGCCTTCACAAACTGCCCCGGCTTCGCGAAGGGTATATCGACGAACGTCTGCGGATTCCGATCGACCAACGGAAACCACGAGCTCTGCACCTGCACCATAATTCGGTGCCCCGTGCGGAACGTGTGGTTAACATCCGGCATCTCCGAGTTCACCTCCACCATCTTCCCTGGCGTCAGTGCCGTTGGCTTCTCCCAGCTATCGCGAAACTTCGCGCGCATCGGCTCGCCCCGCACTAACTGCTCATATCCGCCCATCAAAATCGGAGCCGCTCCCAACACTCGCTTGCCGACAGCATCGGCAGGCGGATCGGGATAATCATTCGGATAGACATCAATCAGCTTCACCACAAAATCCGCATCGGTCCCGGTAGAAGCCACCTTCAACTTAGGCCGCACCGGCCCCGCGATCGTCACGTCTTCGGTCAGCGGCTCGGTCTCGTAGGTCAACACATCCGGCCGCCGCGAAGCGAACCGCTGATCGTCGTCCATATACCGTTGCGGCACCGTATCCGTTGTGTAACCCACAAACGGCACCGGATGCGCCGGATCGCTCACATACTCATCCACTCCTGTGTTCTCTGAAGGAGCCTCGAAGCTCAACTTGCCGCCATCACGAAAGTAAAGTGTCTTCGCCGACGCAGACTTAGGTGGCCACGCATCATATTTTTTCCAGACATTACTGCCCGTCTCAAATACATAAGCCTTCGGCAATACCCCGCCGTCGTGCCCCTTCAGATAGTGTTCGAAGAACGGAAACTGAATCTGCTCCCTGAAAAACAGAGACGTCTTCGAATTAAAAGTCACATCTCCAAGACGATCACCGTCTGCTCGAGCCCATCCACCATGCGTCCAGGGACCAACCACCAGCGTATTCACTGACCCCGGATTGAACTCATCGATCGCATGAAACGTCTTGAATGGCCCCGAAAGATCCTCCGCGTCAAACCAACCGCCGACAGTCATCACCGCTGCATGAACATTCTTCATATGTACAGACAGATCGCGCTTCTTCCAGTAATCGTCATACGTCATATGCACCAGCTGGTCGTGGAATAAAAAGTTCGATCCATCGAACCTCTTATCCAGATTTTCCAACGGTCCTGCCTTCAAATAAAACTTGTAACTGTCAGGTCCACTAGGCTCCGAATACTCTCCCTTATCGGGTAATGTCGGATTTTTCTGCGGCTTGAAGAAAACATAAAACCCATAGTTGGCCGACAACATAAACGTGCCGCCATGGTACGCATCATCGTTGAAGAACAGATTCGTCATCGGAGCCTGTGGACTCGCTGCCTTGATCGCCGGATGCGAATCGATGATGCTCGCCGACGTATAGAAACCCGGATAGCTGATCCCCGTAATCCCCACCTTGCCGTTATTGTTCTCCACATGCTTCAGCAAAAACTCAACGGTGTCGTACATATCCGTCGACTCATCCACATCCTTGTTCGACTTCTTATCGTCGATATGCGGATTCATCTCCTGAAACACGCCCTCACTCTCAAACCGCCCGCGCGCATCTCCACAGACGAAGATATAGCCCGACTCCAGAAGCTCCCCGCTCGGCCCCAAACGCTTCGGCAGCTGATCTTCGCCATACGGTGCGCAGCTATACGGCGTCCGCGTCATCAGAAACGGATACGGCCCCGCGTCCTTAAACGCGCCAGCCAGCGGCGTATACACCGACACGAACAACTTCACCCCATCCCGCATCGGAATCCGATATTCAAACTTTGCGTAGTGGGTCTTGATGAACTCCTCTTGACTCGACGCCGGAGCAGCCTGCCCAAGCACTCCTCGACCAACCATCATCAACAAACAAAGCACCAGCACGATCTTGCTTCTCATCAATCCCTCAAAGGAAAAAACAGAATAGAGAGAGTCTATAGCGACCACCCACTTCTGACATACGATATTTCATATCAGCGGAGTCACCCCAATGTTGTCTTGCTTCACGGTCAAGACATTCGATTCGCCGCAGACAACGCCTCAAATGCCGTTCCCGAAGCGATCGTCGCAGCTGCTTCGCTATCGGCCGACTTCCCCGCAGCAACCGCCGCCGTTTTACGAAAAACCGTACTCTCAGTCTCCGACTTGAACCACCGCGCCCCGCCGAAACCAACAATAATCGCCGTGCTCAACTCAGAAAGCCTCAGCACAACCGGCGGTGACGGCGTCATGTTGCCCGTCAGAGCAGCCGTCTGCGTCGCAAGCCAGGCGCCAACGGCGGCAACCAATCCAACCAGCACAACACCGATGTATCCGGGGCGAAAGATACCCTGTTCGATTGTCGGCAGATGAAGCCCGGAGTCGCCAATGAACACATTCACGAAGCCGCCCAGCGCTCCGCACACCGCAATAATCACAAGATCGACCACAAGATCGTGCATAGCTCACCTCGTCCTCAAAGGCCACCATCTTAGAACATCAACCAGCAATCACCGCGCCACTGGCACTCCATCAAGACTCAGCAACCGCCCCACCGGATATTGCCCAACCCGGTTCGCTGCAAACCACGGTGTGCGGTCATAAAAAAACTCCAGCCGCGCATACGAGTTCCCCGCAAACGCCGGATCGCTCGCCACCTTCTTCTCAAACTCCGCCTTCAGCTTCGGATCCTTCGCCATCATCTCCCGCGCCAGCGACTCCAGCACGTAAGCCTCGCCATACTCCTTCTGTTCGAAGATCGAATCGAAGAATCCCCACTGCAGTGCAGAGTCAGGCGCCGCCGGCTCCAACCACTCCAGCGCCACCTTCGACAGCCGCTGATTCAGCTTCACCACCGCCGACCCCGCAGGAAAACTCATCTTCTCCCGCACCACCACGCAGCTTCCATACTTCCCTGGATCGTGCGCCGCTTCGCCATTGAACGTCGGATGCCGTCCTTCAAACGGAGGCTCCTGCCACGCCATCCCCGCACACTGATACGTCTCCACATCCCCCGTCCACGCTGCGGTCGTGCGCTCCATCTCCACCTGGTGCGCGGCCAACACATCAATCACCTTCGTCCACTGCACCGGAATAATGTAGGCGGCGGGCACCTTAGTATCCACCGTCACCTTGAAGCCCTTCTGGAACGGCAGCGAAACATTCCACGGCTCATGCGAATACTCCACCCGCATCGCGCCCGAAATCGCACTCAACTCCCGCGTGTACTTGTAACCGCGAAACAAAAACGGCGTCGTCTCCCCACCCCAACCCAGAGCCAACGGGTACCTCACATTACTCAACGGATGAGCCCCCAAATCCTCAGCTTCCTTATCCGCCGCGGCATTCAGCGCGATCACCTTATCCGCATCGCGATTCATCAACTCCATCAGCCCCGCAAGAATCTCGTAGTTCCCCGTCACACGAGTCTTGTAATCCTTCAACATATGTAACTCGACCAGCATCCCTGGCCGGCCTTCCAAAATCACATATCCCGTCGAAAACCGAGGCGGATCATCATTGAACCCGAGCCCATCTGCCGGATCGTTGTCGTTCACAAGATTGATGTACGTCGGCGAAGCCAGATGTCCATGCGCATCCACATACTTCTCAAGCATCGGCGTCGCTACTTCATCCACCCACTTCACCGTGCCGCTCGGCACATTCGGCCCATCGTCGATCGTGAACGTCACGTCGTACTGGTAGTCCGCGCCGTCGGTCACATGGTCATCTACAAAAAAATCCGGCAACCAGCGATGAAACATCGCCATAAACGCTCTCGTCTCCGGCGTGTCTGCCTTCAGATAGTCGCGGTTCAAATTCAGGTTCGTCCCATTCCCCCGCCACCCCATCTCCGCCGGCCCGTCCTGATTGATCCGGTTGTACGCGCTCCTTCGTTCATGTCCATCCGCGTTGTAGATCGGAATAAACACAAACACTGCCCGCTCCAACAGGTTAGCCTTCGTCTTCGCGATCACCATATCCCGCAACACCGCGAGACAAGCATCCTTCCCGTCCATCTCCCCTGCATGAATCGAGTTCTGCACCAGCACAATCGGCCTTTTAGCCGCATGAATCGCCGCCGGATCGAACACTCCATCTCGCGAGACCACCACCACATCAAGCTCTCGCCCCTCGCCTGTCTTCCCAAAAGGCTCAATCCGCACCTGCCCCGGCGCGGCCGCCTGCACACGCTTCAGATACGTCATCGTCTCCGCGTAATCCGGCGTAGTCGCATAGCAGGTCTTCTCAGCCGGCGTAAGCCACTCCGCATCGCCACCAGGCAAGCAACTCGCAACCTTACTCGCACGAGGCTGCAAACTCGCATCGCTCACCGTCTGCCCGTTCGCCGCTCCACTCAAAGCCAAAGCTGCCATCAAACCCAAACCGCATCCCGAACAAATTCGCATCCTGACTCCCCGTGCTAACAACTCTCTACGAACACGCTAGCATCTCCACGAGCCCAAGCCGACCGTCAAAACACAATTTGCCCGCACGGCCGCTCGCCCTTATCCTCACACCATATGAATCAGGATCTCTGGACCTCCGTCGAACGCTACCTCACAAACACTCTCGTCCATCCCGATCTAGCACTCAACGAGGCAGTCGCGGCCAACACACGCACCGGGCTTCCCGCCATCGACGTCTCTCCCAACGAGGGCAAGCTCCTTCATCTGCTGGCGCGCATTCAGGGCGCGAAGCGAATTCTCGAAATCGGAACCCTCGGCGGATACAGCACCATCTGGCTGGCCCGCGCTCTCCCGCCCTTCGGCCGTCTCATCACACTCGAGCTCGACCCAACACACGCCAGAGTTGCCGCCGAAAACATCGAGCGCGCCGGCCTATCCTTACTCGTAGAAATCAGGGTCGGCAGCGCACTCGAATCCCTCGCCCGCCTCTACGCCGACAAGACCGATCCCTTCGACCTTATCTTCCTCGACGCCGACAAGCCCAACAACCCAAACTATCTCGAATGGGCACTCAAACTTTCACGTCCCGGCACCCTCATCATCGGAGACAACGTCATTCGCGATGGCCAAATCCTCGACGCCACCAGTACTGACGCCAGCGTTACCGGAACTCGAACTTTTCTCGAACACCTCGGCAGTCACCCAGGCCTCGACGCAACCGCGCTCCAGACCGTCGGCAGCAAAGGCTACGATGGATTCGCTCTCGCCATCGTAAAAGCCGGGCAGCAATAAGAGAAAACCGGACAGCTTAGCCAGCTAGCAAGCCGGGTGAAGCAAGTTGGCCGCTGCACTCGCTCAATCAACCATCAGGCTAAGTCAGATCATCCGTATCAAACGGAGTCACCTTCCGCCCCAACGCCGAAACACTTCGCGTCTCCCCAACCAGCGTCTTCACCACCACATCGATCTCATTCTCAGCCGTAGCAGCCATCGCGCCCACGGGCTCCGGAATCCCTAAGCTCTCCAAAAGCACCGTCGCATGCGCCACCGCGACGTGGTCCTGGTCCAATCCCTCAGGCGTCTTAGCCTTGATCCCAACCTCACCCGGCTTAACACCCAGCAGCGTCGCCACGCTCTCCCGCAACTCCCCTGCAATCGGCACGATCTTCGGCTTCGCCATCACCAGCACCGTATCGACGTTCACAATTTTGTATCCGGCTGTCGCCACCTCTTCCAGAGCCGTCTGCAAAAACACACTCGACGCAGCGCCCTTCCATCGCGGATCGCTCGGCGGAAAGAACGTCCCGATGTCCCCCGCACTCACCGCGCCCAGCAGCGCATCCGTAATCGCATGCAGCAACACATCTCCATCCGAATGGCCAGCCAACCCCTCGGGATGCTCAATCGCCAGCCCGCCAATTACCAGCGGCACGCCTGCCTTGAACGCATGCGAGTCATATCCGTAACCAATCCTCATGCCCATAAGCTATCTTCCCACGTTCTGCGAGCGCCATCACGCAGATCTATCAAGCCTTCGCCAACCCCAGATAAAACTCCGCCAGTTCGATATCTCCCGGCTGCGTAATCTTGAAGTTCCTCGCCGCACCCTGCACCACAGCCACCTCAACTCCAGCCCGCTCCAGCAGACTCGCCTCATCGGTGCCCGAAAACCCATCCACCTCGGCCTCCGCAAACGCCGCCCGCAACAACCCGAACCGAGCACCCTGCGGCGTCTGCGCCTGCACAATTCGCTCCCTCGGAATCGTCGCCGTCACAATCGCTCCATCTGCCGTCCGCTCCACCTGCTTGATCGTGTCCACCGCCGGCAGCCCAACGATGGCCGCGCCATGCTTCACCACCGCGTCAATCGTCCGTTCAATCGTCGCCGGATCGATCAGCGGCCTCACCGCATCATGCACCAGCACCACGTCGTCCGCATCGCACTCCAGCGCAGCCAGCGCATTCGCCACGGAATGTTGACGGTTATCCCCACCCTCCACCATGTGCACACGAGGCCCCAGCTTGTACTCCTCCATCTGCGCTTGTACTCGCTCGCGCTCATGCGCCCGCACCGCCAGGCAAACCGCATCCACTCTTGGTACCGCAAGAAACGCCCGCACAGACCGAACCAGCACCGGCACCCCACAAATCTCAAGAAACTGTTTCGGCGCCGCACTCGACGCACCACCCGCGGCCATCCGCGTCCCAATCCCTGCTGCCGGAAGAATCACAAATACTCGCATAACCTGCGAAGTATACAAGATGCTCGCGAACTTCTACGCGTTGTGGCCCACTCGCAACATCATCCCCGCTGTAAGTTTTCGACGGTAAGATGAAGTCGAATGCCTGCCAAGCCCACCCTGCCCTTCGACCGCACCAACATCCAACCCGGCGACCGCCTCTGCGTAGCCATCTCTGGAGGAGCAGACTCCGTAGCCCTCCTCCTCACCCTCCACACAGCCCGCGAGTCGCTCGGCATCGGCCTCTCCGCCGTGCACATCCACCACGGTCTACGCGGCGAAGAGGCCGACGCCGACCAACGCTTCGTCGAAGACCTCTGCATCGCCCACGACATCCCCCTCCATCTCCACCAAGCCAGCGTCCCGCAACGCGTCTCCGAAACCCGCGAGACCATCGAAGAGGCCGCCCGCAACTTACGCTACGACTTCTTCACCACCCTCCTCACCTCCGGCCACGCAGACACGATCCTCACCGCCCACACCCTCGACGACCAGGCCGAGACCGTCCTCATGAAGATCCTCCGCGGAGCCTGGACCGAAGGCCTCAGCGCCATTCACCCCATCATCACCCTCGCAAAAGGAAAGATCCTCCGCCCCTTCCTGCAAATCCGCCGCGCCGACATCGAGGCCTACCTCGCCCAACTCAACCAACCCTGGCGCACCGACTCCACCAACACCGACACCGCCTACACCCGCAACAAGATCCGTCACGAGCTCCTCCCCCAACTCCGCACCTACAATCCCAACCTCGACCAGACCCTCGCCAACATGGCCGAGCTGGCTCGCGAAGAGGAATCTCGCTGGCAATCAGAACTCAGCCGCATCCTCCCCCAGCTCCTCCTCCCTGGCAAGCCCATCCGAGGCGGTGGCCGAGCTGTCAGCACCACCCCAAGCCAATCCGCCGTCTCCATCGAACTCGATCGCCTCCGCACCCTCGACCCCGCCCTCCGCCGTCGCGTCCTCCGCGCCGCTGCCCGCCAACTCGGCGCCCGCCTCACCTTCGACGAGACCTCCCGCCTCCTCGCCCTCAGCGGTTTCCGCCCCGACCCCACCGTCGCCGCCCGCACCGGCTCCGTCCTGCACCTGCCCAGCGGACTCCGCGCCGACCGCTCCCCCCGCGAACTTCGCCTCTACCGCGAGAAATAACTCCCTTCAAATCATCACCAACAAGCAAAGCGCGCAATCGGCTCTCAACCCCCATCATCGCCGCCAAGAAAATCCCGCCACCCGAGCACGAACACCCCCAAACCAGCTCAACCCCCATCACCCTAAAGTCACATCATTATTTCCCGCATCAGACCCACGAATCGTTCTGTCAAGAGTAGAATCTAAATACTTGACCGAGGCAGGGTTTTTGCTGACAATCAGGAATACCCCACCAGCACAGGACCTTCCCTCACAGCCGCCGTCTAACCGTAGTACGTCTTCGCTAGCGAAGACTCTGTCTGACAAGTGCCAGTCGATTTCGAGGCAGCTGCAGACTAGAAAAAAAATGAGGAAATTCGCTTGAACTCGACTGTCAAACAAATTCTGATCTGGGTCTTCATGATCACCTGCCTAGTCTTCCTGTGGCAGGTTGTCGTCAAAACAACCGGCGGCACCCAGGAAAAGAACATCAGCCTCACCACCCTCCTCAACGACGCCGACCAGGGCAAGATCCAGGACGTCATCGTCAACGGAGCTGAGGTCACTGGACACTACCGCGACGACGCGAAGAATCTCTTTCACACCACCATCCCGGGCAACTACCCCGACATGTATAAGACGCTCCGCGATCACGGCGTCAACATCACCATCAAGGACCAGAGCCCCAACCAGTGGCTTAGCCTCCTGATCTCAATCGCGCCCTTCGCCCTTCTCCTTGGCCTCTGGTTCTTCCTCCTCCGCCAGATGCAGTCCGGCGGAAACAAGGCCATGAGCTTCGGCAAGTCGCGCGCCCGTCTGCTCTCCATGCAGCAGAAGAAGATCACCTTCAAGGATGTTGCGGGTGTCGATGAAGCCAAGGAAGAACTCAAAGAGATCATCGAGTTCCTCCGCGAAGCACAGAAGTTCCAGCGCCTCGGTGGCCGCATCCCCAAGGGCGTGCTCCTCGTCGGACCTCCCGGCACGGGCAAGACCCTCCTCGCCCGCGCAGTAGCCGGCGAAGCCAACGTTCCCTTCTTCTCCATCTCCGGTTCTGACTTCGTCGAGATGTTCGTAGGCGTCGGCGCATCCCGCGTTCGCGACCTCTTCGAGCAGGGCAAGAAGAACGCCCCCTGCATCATCTTCATCGACGAAATCGACGCAGTTGGCCGTCACCGTGGCGCAGGCCTCGGCGGCGGACACGACGAGCGTGAGCAGACCCTCAACCAGCTCCTCGTTGAGATGGACGGTTTCGAGTCCAATGACGGTGTCATCCTCGTCGCCGCAACCAACCGCCCCGACGTTCTCGACCCCGCCCTCCTCCGCCCCGGCCGCTTCGATCGTCGCGTCATCGTAGATCGTCCCGACATCCGTGGCCGCGAAGAGGTCCTCAAGGTCCACTCCAAGAAGGTCCCCATGGCAGAAGATGTGAACCTCAACATCCTCGCTCGTGGAACCCCGGGCTTCTCCGGTGCCGACCTCGCCAACATGGTCAACGAAGCTGCCCTCACGGCCGCCCGCTACAACAGAAAGTCAGTCCACATGTATGACTTCGAAGTAGCCAAGGACAAGGTCATGATGGGTGCCGAGCGTAAGTCCATGCTCCTTACCGATGAGGAGAAGCGCGTCACCGCTTATCACGAGGCCGGTCACACGCTGGTCTCCGCGTTGCGTGAGCACTCTGACCCGCTCCACAAGGTCACCATCATCCCCCGCGGCATGGCTCTCGGTGTAACGGTCTACCTCCCCGAGGAAGACCAGCACACCGTCACCAAGGACTATCTCGAAACCCGCATGGCCACCCTCATGGGCGGACGCTGCGCGGAAGAGATCTTCCTCAAGCAGATGACCACCGGAGCAGGCAACGACATCGAGCGCGCCACAGAGCTGGCCCGCAAGATGGTCTGCGAGTTCGGTATGTCCAAGATGGGTCCAATGACCTTCGGCAAGAAGGAAGAGCAGATCTTCCTCGGCCGCGAGATCGCTCAGCACCGCGACTTCTCTGACGACACCGCCAAGCAGATCGACGCTGAGGTTCGCTTCTTCGTTGATGCCGGCTACAAGTCGGCCTACACCATCCTTGAGTCCAACCAGGACATCATGCACCGCATGGCAGCAGCCTTGTTGGAGCGCGAGACCCTGGATGCCGCCGAGATCAAGTTGATCATCGAAGGCAAGGAACTCCCCGCCGCCAAGTCCGCGCTCTCCGGCGTAGACCCAGGTAACGGTGGCGAAACCCAGAAGATCCTCAAGCCAGAAAGCGGACGCAAGCCCGGCTTCGGCGAAGGCCAACCAAGCCCCGCATAACAAACTCGAAAACAAACAATCAACCAAGAAATGGCAGCCACAAAGGCTGCCATTTCCTTTTCCTCAACTCCACCAAAAGGCGCCGAAGGCGCGCCAGCCTCGATGGCAGATCGCGCCGTGCGCGCAGCACGCCGTTGCCTTTACTCCCGAGTCCGCGAACTCCGGCTCGATCCATGCCCATTACTTCCAACGCCGGCAAGCTGCTTACCAAGAGCTTCATCAGCCACTGAGGTCGTAGCCTTCTGTGCCTCATCCTGCTTGCCTCTGTCTTCGCCATTGATCTTCCCGTCGATATCGCCAACCGAAAGACCCTTGCCACCGTTCATCTGCGACTCCACCGGATGCAGGCCAAACGACGAGGTCCACGGTCCATGCATATCCGTCTCCCCCTCACTGCCATCACCAGTGGATCCGTTGAAGTACTCGTCCACAATCCCCGGCGTCGGCTTCAACAACCCTACCGAGAAAGGAGTCTTCTCGATGCTATCCAGCGCCGCCTGAAACGCCTTCATGTGTGTAATCTCGCGAGTCATCAAGAACTGCAGCGTATCAATCGATCCTGGATCGTCGGTATGGTCGATCAACCGCTCATACACAATCTTCGCTCGAGCCTCGGCCGCGATGTTGCTTCGCAGATCTACATCCAGCTCACCGGTAATCTTCAGGTAGTTCGCGGTCCAAGCGTTCCCCATCGAATCGAACAGCCCAACGCCGCCACCGCCTGCGATCGTCACCAGCGGATCAGCCTCCGCAGCCTCACGATTCGTCTTCAGAGGTGCCAGGTGCATTCGAATCAACGCACCGACAACCTCCAGATGGCTCAACTCCTCCGTCCCGATATCCAACAGCAGATCTCTCCGCCCTAGATCGTCGACACAGTTCCACCCCTGAATCGTATATTGCATCGCTGCTGCAAGCTCGCCGTTCGCTCCGCCAAACTGCTCCAGCAACATGTTGCCGAAACGAACATCCGGCTCCCCGATATTGACCGTATACATCAGCTTCTTTACATGGTGATACATAGGAAGTCCTTAAAAACTGGTTTGTCGTTCTTCCGTTCTGCGTACTGCCCGTATGATGCAATCCGTCCATCCCTGCACCACCGAATCCCTGGTGATCACGTATAAAATCTCGTATGCTCACCCAGCCCCCTGTCCTCCTGCGAATCGAGGAAGCCGCCCTCCTCATCCTCCCCATCGTCGCCTACCAGCATCTCCACTACAGCTGGCCTCTCTTCGCCATCCTCTTCCTTACCCCCGACCTCTTCATGCTAGGCTACCTGGCCAACGTTCGCCTCGGAGCCGCAACTTACAACCTCGTACACACCCTAACCCTGCCCTTGATCTTGCTCCTAATCGGTTACATCAAGCACTGGCATCTCCCCTCAGCGATCGCGCTCATCTGGATCGCCCACATTGCGATCGACCGCCTCCTCGGCTTCGGACTCAAATATCCGACCTTCTTCAAAGACACTCACCTCCAGCACATCCCCTCAAAATAAAGTTCAAAATCGTGTCACATTTTTCTTGCCTCAAAACTCACCATCCAAAACACCACAGTCACCACGCACTCCACCACGTTCTCACCACCAAAACACCACGTTTTGGAGACGTCTTTTCCAAAAACTCCCAATAAAAACAACCCTTTTCCACCGTTCAACTTTTTTCCGCAGAAAAACCCCGCCACCGCACCAATGCGACAATAGAAACAAGACGCATGCGCCTCCTAACCCCGATCCTTCTCCTCACGCTCGCCGGCTGCGGCTACCACCAGGCTGGCTCTGCGACCAACATCCCCGCCAGCGTCCGCACCCTCGCCGTCCCGGTCTTCGCCACCAACGCGCAAGCCTTCCACACTGAGATGGCCTTCACCCAGGCCACCATCCGCGAGCTCAACACCCGCACCAAGTACCGCATTCTCACCTCAGACTCGGACTCCGCTGACGCCACCCTCAAGGGCACCATCGTCAGCCAGACCGTCGCGCCGCTCACCTACGACGGGGCCACGGGCCAGTCCTCCAGCTACCTCATCACCATCACCGCCAGAGTTCTCCTCACCGCCCATGACGGTCACGTCCTCTATCGCAACGACGGCTTCATCTATCACGAGCAGTACCAGTCCACCCAGGACCTCAGCGGTTTCATCCAGGAAGATAACAAAGCCGTTTACCGCGTCGCAAAAGACTTCGCCCAGGCCGTCGTAAGCGATATGCTGGAGTCGTTCTAATGGCCTCTCTCAAGTCCTTCGCCTCCGTCGACCGATTCATCGCAGAGATCGCCTCCCCAGCTACCCTCCGCCCCGCCTACGTCCTCCTCGGCGACGAAGTCTTCCTCTACGACCGCTGCCGCAAAGCCGTCCTCGCCACCCTCGCCCCCGAAGACACCCGCGACTTCTGCCTCCACGACCTCGACCTCGCCGAAACCAGCATCTTTGAAGTCCTCGACCGCGCCCAGACTCCTTCCCTCATGGCACCTTTCCAGGTCCTCTTCGTCCGCAACCTCAAAATTCTCTACGGTCGCGGCAGCAAAAAAGAAGAATTCTCCGCCATCGACGCCTACTTCCGATCGCCCAATCCTTCGGCCCTCATTCTCTTCGTCGCCGACCATCTTCGCATCCCCACCGACCTCCGCAAGATGGACTATCAAGACAAAGAACGCTTCGAAAAGATCCGCGAGACGTTAGGCGACTGGTGCGGCACTGTCGAGCTCGCCCGCGTCGATGAAAACGACGCCATAAAATGGGTCACCACGTCCGCCGAATCCCGCAATGTAAAGTTTGACCCCGACGCCGCCCGCGAACTTGTCGACTCCCTCGGCGCCGACATGATGCTTATCGCGAGCGAGTTCGAAAAGCTCCTCCTCTACGTCGAAGGGAAAAACCGCGTTACCCTCGGCGACGTAGAAACCATGGTCCTCGCCGCGAAGCAGCGCTCTCTTTACGAACTCACCGACGCCATCTCCGCCAAGGACCGCCCCCGCGCGCTCCTCCTCCTCCACGGTCTCCTCAACGCCTCCGACGGTGGCGAAGACGCGGCCATCGGCCACCTCTACATGCTCGCGCGCACCTTCCGCCAGATGCTCATCATCTCGGAAAAAAACGTGCGCGATCCCCGAGCCATCTGGCAGGTCCTCTGGCAGGGCTTCCGCATGCCTCCCTTCGCCGCCGAAGACCTCATCAAGCAGGCACGCCGCTACAAATCCCGCCGCGAGCTCACCCGCGCCATCCGGCTCGTAGCCCGCGCAGACCTCGAACTCCGCAGCAGTCCCGCCAACAAACTGCTCGTGCTCGAGCGTCTCATCCTCGACCTCTCCACCGAACCCAAACCCAACGCCTACGACCCCACCCAACAATTCGCAATGGAACTGTCCTAGCAGCTCTCAGTGGAGCTACGTCGACCTGGACAAAAGAGGCCGGACTTCGCCACCCGGCTCCTCCCCATAATTTGGTCACGCGAGACTAAGCAAACAATCTTTTGCGGACAACGCCCGCAGCTGCGAGCATCCCGGTTCCCAGCAGAGCCAACGTCCCGGGCTCTGGAGTCACGCCGGTTTGATTGAGAGCATAGGACAGCACAGTCGTTTCTTTACCCGTGAAATCCCCACCAGCGAACTTGACCGTCAGCGTATCTCCCGCAAACGAAAAATTCACACCCAGACCATTCGATATCAGCGAAAAGTCCTTAAAGTCGGTGTCTGTAAATTTCATTTCAAACGGAGCCTGGCCGTCACGAAATCCCGTGTCCGTGAGAGTGAGGGTCGAGCCAGTAAAATTCGCGGTATCCAAATTAGCCGCGTCGCTATATCCGAATTCAGTCTCGGAGCCTATGGCCACCTTTGTCCCCGCATGGTTGCCAAAGCCATTAGGAACCCCCCCGTTTGCAGCATCAAAGAAGTTGATCGGCATTCCACTGAACGCAAGAGACCCGGTGACCGATGTACCGATGCCGTCAGCGAGAACCGTATGCGCAGATAGAGAAAGCACTCCCACCGCAAAGATAGACAAAATTCTTTTCATCGTTTTACCTCGAGAGTCACGTCGAACGACCTTCTAAAGGCAATTAGCCAGCCAAAGAAAATCCACCGACGCGAACGAGCGCCAACCAGTGCAACTCGCTGCGTCGAAATGGCTTCATGCATTCGAATGCATAATTGCAAAGCGAATCACGCAGGCTTCCCTGCACACAGTTGCATGCAAATGTGCAAAGACATTCCAAGATACTCCTCCAACCGCTGACCCACATTCACATAGCCAGCCCCACCACCTCGCTCATTTCCTCTCTGGCGCACACAGTAATCTATCTTCATGAACCCTTTCGTCGCCCCCTCCTGGCTCGCCGCCCGCCTCGAAGACCCCTCGATCGTCGTCCTCGACGCCACCCTCCCACCCGTCGGCGTCACCCCCCCGGTTGACACCCGCGCCCGTTACCTCGAGCATCACATCCCCGGCGCACTCTTCTTCGACATCGAAGCTCTCTCCGACCACACCACACCACTCCCGCACATGCTCCCCACACCCGAGAACTTCTCCCGCAGCATGTCCGCCCTCGGCGTCTCCGACACCAGCACCATCGTCATCTACGAGCAGCACGGCGTCTTCTCCGCCCCCCGCGCCTGGTGGATGCTCCGCACCTTCGGCGCCCAACACGTTTACGTCCTCAACGGCAGCCTCCGCACATGGATAGACTCCGGCCTCCCCACCGATTCCGGCCCCGTCCATCGCACCCCAGCCGCCTTCCACGCCAACCTCAACCGCAACGCCGTAGCAGACCTTCCCCAACTCAAAGACCGACTCGCCCACCACCAGCAAGTCCTCGACGCCCGATCCGCCGCACGCTTCAACGGCACCGCACCCGAGCCCCGTCCCGGCCTAAGCTCCGGTCACATGCCCGGCGCCACCAGCACGCCCTTCACCGACCTCGTCGAAGACAGCCACCTCAAACCAGCCGAAAAACTCCGCGAATACTTCGCCGCCAAAAACGTAGACCTACAGCAGCCAATCACCACCACGTGCGGCTCCGGCGTCACCGCGGCAGTCGTCGCCCTAAGCCTTGAAGTAGCCGGCGCACAAAACGTAACCCTCTACGACGGCTCCTGGGCCGAGTACGCCCAACACCCCGACTCAGTCATAGAAAAAAGCAGCTAATCCCGCCGCAATCGTTATCATCTCTCCAAACACATGCCGGAACTACCCGACATCACCGCCTACCTCTCCGCCCTCGCCCCGCGCATCGTAAGCCAGCCGCTAACCCACCTTCGCATCGCCAGCCCCTTCCTCCTCCGCACCGTCCAGCCCCGCATCGAAGAGATCGAAAACCACACCATCCGCGCCCTGCACCGCATCGGCAAGCGTATCGTCTTCGAGTTCGATAACGGCCTCTGGCTCGTCCTTCACCTCATGATCGCCGGCCGCCTCCACTGGCGCCCTCTCGGCGCAAAGCTCGGAGGCCGCAACAACCTCGCCGCCTTCGACTTCCCCAACGGCTCCCTCGTCCTCACCGAAGCAGGCTCCAAGCGCCGAGCCTCCCTCCATCTCTTCGCCAACGAAGCCGCCGGACAAGAAATAGACCCCGGCGGAATCGACGTCTTCGCCACCGACCTCGAAGGCTTCCGCACCGCCCTTACCACCGAAAACCGCACCCTGAAGCGAGCTCTCACCGACCCGCGCATTCTCTCTGGCATCGGCAACGCCTACTCCGACGAGATCCTCCACGCCGCCCAGCTCTCACCGATCCAGCAAACCGCGAAGATGGATCCTGCCCAATGGCAGCGCCTCTTCACCGCCACCCGCGATACGCTTACTCTCTGGATCGATCGCCTCAATGCCGAAGCCGCCCAGGCCTTCCCCGAAAAAGTCACAGCCTTCCGCAAAGACATGGCCGTCCACGGTCGCTTCGGACAACCCTGCTCCACCTGCGGCCAGCCCATCCAGCGCATCCGCTACGCCGACAACGAAACCAACTACTGCGCCCAATGCCAGACCAACGGCAAGGTCCTCGCCGACCGCAGTCTCTCCCGCCTCCTGGGCAAAGACTGGCCTCGCACACTCGACGAACTCGAAGCGCTCAAAAAACGCTAGCCAGCTAGCCATTCCCATCGCTTTTTCAGTTGTCTTTGCCGTCGCCGTTGCTTTTCTTGCTGTCATCCCCGAAGGGGATCTGCTGTTGTCGTTACTCTTGCCGTTGCCTGTCCATTTGTCGTTCCGCCCTGCAGCGGAGGAACCTACGGTTTCAACACATCCACAAATCAAACAGCCTCTGGCCCCCGAGGCCCTTTAGCCCGCCGCAACACCGTCATCGACACATAAGCCCCAATCCACGACCCCACAGCAGCAAAGCAAACATACACCCAGTTCTTCGTATAACTGATCACCGCAAATGCCGACAACAAATACCAGACACTACTCCAGGTAGCCGCCGGCAACCGTCTCTGCGACGACACCGCCGCATTGAACATCACATAAACCGCGTCCGTAGCCGCAGTGGACACCAACACACCCACCGCAAGCCACGGTTCCAGATGCACCATAGGCCGAACCTCCTCATCGATTCACAGAACAAAATCAACCAGCGAGCACGTATTCTAGTCTCGCCCCATAACAGACACGCATCGAACAAAGACCATCGGAGAGCACTACCCACATGCAAGTAGGCCGAGAAGACAGAAGAAAAGATCGAGAAGACCCACCCTGGAGGCAGATCACTCTCTTCCTTCTCACCATCGGCATTCTGATCCTCTGCGGCTTCATCCTCCAGCCCTTCTTCACCGCCATCGTCGGAGCCATCGTCCTCGCCGTCGTCACAGAAGTCCCCTACAACTGGCTCTCCGCCCGCATTCCCAACCGCACCCTCTGCGCCGTCGTCGCCCTCATCCTCGTCATCCTCGCGGTCATCGTCCCCGGCTTCTTTCTCATGCAGGAACTGAGTGAACATGCCCTCAAAGCCATCGTCTCTCTTCGCAACCCCAACGCGCAAAATCTAATCACCGACTACATCGGCAACCATCCCGCCCTCGCCAACCGCATCGAAGCCTTCTCCGCCTCCATCGACGTCAACACCGCCGCCCGCACCACCGCCACCTATGTGGGCGGGAAAGCCGCAGTGATCCTCACAAACTCCATCCATTTCATCACCGAGCTTGTCGTCATGCTCTTCCTTCTTTTCTTCCTCTTTCGCGACCGCCAGGTCGCGCTCGATGGCCTCCGCGCCCTTATCCCCCTCCGCGAAGACGAGACCGCGGAACTCCTCAATCGCGTCGACGACACCATCTACGCCACCTTCCTCGGCCGCCTCGTCATCGCTCTCGTCCAGGGAGTTCTCGCCGGTCTAGCCTTCTGGGTGCTCGGCGTCCCCGGTGTCCTACTCTGGGCCACCACCCTCACCGCCTTCGCCATGATCCCCGCCTTCGGCGCCTTCCTCGTCTGGGGACCCATCGCCACCTACCTCGGCCTCAACGGCCATTGGGGCAAGGCTGCTCTCCTCGTCATATGGGGCGGACTCATCGTCAGCACCATCGACAATATTCTCTACCCCATCCTCATCGGCGGCCACCTGCGCGCACACACCGCCATCATTCTCATCACCATCCTCGGCGGCATCGCGGTCTTCGGCCCCCTCGGCATCATCCTTGGTCCGGTCATCTTCAGCATCGCCACCAGCCTTCTCGACATCTGGCACGCCCGCACCAACCAATCTCTAGGGCAAATTTAGCCCCTAAGAAAATTTGCCATTCTGATTGAGGAGGAAGAACTCCCGATCTGCATTTGCGGCTGCATTTGCATTTGCCGTTGCATTTCTTGTTGTCATCCCCGGAAGGGATCTGTGGTTGCTGTTGCTGTAGCTCTCGCCTCGGGCTTTCACCCTTCATTAAAAAAGCGAATCTCAACCGCAAATTTCCCAGCAAAAACGCATGTCAAGCCCTAAACTTACCAAAACCCGCGCCAATCAAGGGAATTAGCATTGCGCATCAGTTCCATCCAATCCGCTAGACTAGAACTAGTGAGCAGAGGAAGGCCCCGCGAATCCGCGGGGCCTTCTTTTGTAACCGAAGATGAACATAACTCATTTGGAATGATGAATTTGCGGCTAACCCTTTTGTTAAGACGATTTTGCAGACATCGACAACTCGCAACCAACTGATTCAAAACAACTTATCCGCAGGCAATAGGGGGGGGTACCCCCTTACCAAACGGACGGCTAACGTCCCTTCCACTTGGAGGACAGCATCGCCAACTTGTCATCAAGAGAAACCGGAGCCTTCACAGGCTCGGGTGCAGCCGTCTTCACGCGGACCTGTGTCTTCAACATCGGCCCTCCTTGCCCCTTCGCCGGAGCCTGCGAATTCGGTGCATTTTGCCGCGGCCCTCTAGGCCCCGCCTCATGCAGCGCCTTGATCGACAACGCAATACGCTTCGTCTTCGCATCGGCAGCGAGCACCTTCACCTTCACGATCTGCCCCGCCTTCACCGCCTCAGATGGATCCTTGATGAACTTCACCGACAGCTCGCTGATATGGACCAGCCCATCCTGGTGCACCCCAATATCGACGAACGCACCAAACTTCGTCACGTTCGTCACCACACCTTCAAGCACCATGTCCGGCATCACATCCGACAACTCCCGGACACTTTCATTGAAGCTCGGCGCTACAAACTTCTCGCGCGGATCCCGCCCCGGCTTCTTCAACTCCTCCAGAATGTCATTCAGCGTAAAACTCCCCGCCGAAACTGCGCTCTTATCCACCTTCTCCAGCAACTGCGGACTCTTGATCAACTCCTCAACCGGAGCCTTCAACGAAGCCGCAATCTGCTCCACAACCGCGTACGACTCAGGATGAACTGCAGTCATATCCAGCAGATTCTCACCATCCCGAATCCGCAGAAATCCCGCAGCCTGCTCAAACGTCTTCGCCCCAATCCCAGGAACCTTCATCAGCTGAGTCCGCGAGCGAAACCGTCCATGCTCGTTCCGATAGCTGACAATGTTCAACGCAGTTCTCTCCGTCACACCTGAAACATACCGTAGCAAAGTCCACGACGAAGTATTCAGGTCAACACCAACCCGATTCACGCAACTCTCGATCACCGTCTCGAGCGACTGCTGCAACTGTCTCTGATCCACATCATGCTGATACTGACCGACACCAATCGACTTCGGATCGACCTTCACCAGCTCCGACAACGGATCCTGCAACCGCCGCGCGATCGAGATCGCTCCACGCACCGTAAGATCCAGATCCGGAAACTCCTGCCTCGCTACATCCGAAGCCGAATAGATACTCGCTCCCGACTCGCTCACCGTCACCGAGAAGATATTCTCCAGGCCACGCTCACGCAGGAACTCTCGCACAAACGCATCCGTCTCCCGCGAAGCCGTTCCATTCCCAATAGCAATTGCCCGAACCTGATGCTTTACCACAAGAGCCTCAAGCGTCTTCCCAGCCGCCTCCGCGGCGCCCTTCGAAGTATGCAGATACAGCACATCATTCGCCAGGAACTTCCCGGTCTCATCCACCACCGCAACCTTGCACCCGGTCCTCTGCCCCGGATCAATCCCCAGCACCGAGATCGGCCCAGCCGGCGGAGCCAGCAGCAGATGGTGCAGATTATCTCGGAACACCTGAATCGCATCCAGATCCGAGCGCTTCTTCAACTCCAGCCGCAGTTCACCCTGAATGGAAGAGTTCAGCAGCCGTGACCAGCAATCCTCAATCGCCAACTCCAGCTGCGGCGTCCAATCCCCCTGCTCCCGCAACACCCCGCGACGCAGCACATTCACCGCCCGTGCAGCCTCCAACTCAATCAAAAAATAAAGTACATTCGCACTCTCACCTCGACGAATCGCCAACATCCGGTGCGAGGGAATCGTCTCCACCGGTTCGCGATAGTCGTAGTACATCTTGAACTTTTCCTGCTCATCCACTGCATCCAGCGCCTTGCGACTCACCACCACGCCCTCATCAAACATCAACGCACGCGCCACCTTCCGCAAGTCCGCACTCTCGCTGATCATCTCCGCCACGATGTGTCTCGCACCCTCAAGTGCTTCCTCAGCGGAGGCAACTCCCTTCTCACCATCGACAAATCTGGTAGCCATCGCGCTCAGCGGTTCATCCGAGATTCTTTGCTCCCACAGATACAGCGCCAGTGGTTCCAGTCCTTTCTCACGAGCAATTGTCGCCTTCGTCCTTCGCTTCGGCCGATATGGTAGATACAGATCTTCCAGCTCACTCTTATCTAGAGTCGCGTCAATCCTCGCCTTTAAATCGTCCGTCATCTTGCCCTGCTCCGCAATCGAAGCGAGAATTGTCGCCCGCCGCACCTCGAGATCGCGAAAGTAAGCGACCTTTTCCTCAATGTCACGAATCTGCACCTCATCGAAATTTCCAGTAGCCTCCTTGCGATACCGGGCGATGAAGGGGACAGTCCCACCCTCGTCCAGCAACGCAATCACTGCGACCAAGCCTTGCATTGGGAGGTTGAGAATTTGGGCGATGTGCAGCAAAACTGGGGGAGGGAGAGTGCGTGCGTCAGTCATATGCTTGTTTAGCAATCCTACCGCCAACAGCCTAGGAAAACTCGCCCTGACATCTTTCCACGTGCTGTCGATTCCTGGATTCACACTCAATAGGCAGATGGCGCATAAAGAAGTATGTCGGACAATTACCAAGGCGGTAGAAGTTCTCAAAAGCATGTCGAAAATCGAAGAGGCCCTATTTCATATCGCGCCAGTTTTTGCCAACCCCCACCTCGGCGACGATTGGGATCGAAAACTCAGCGACATGTTCCATCTCTTGCTTAACAAGCAGCTGCAGTTCTTCGACTTCTTCAGGAACAACATCGAAGAGTAGTTCGTCGTGAACCTGTAGAGTCATCTGCGATCTGAGTTTGCGGTCGCGGATAAGCTGATCGATTCTGAGCATCGCCAGTTTGATGAGGTCGGCGGCGGTACCTTGTAGTGGGGTATTGATTGCAGTCCGCTCCGCAAATCCGCGCATGTTGGGATTGCGGGATTGAATATCCGGGATTGGTCGAATGCGGCCGAAATACGTCTTTACCGACTGATCTCGACGCACGCTTTCGAGCGTCTCCTTGATGAAGCGTTCAACGCCTTTGTAGCGGTCGAAATAAATCTCGATGTAGGTCTTCGCGGTTTTCTGGTCGATGTTAAGTTGTGCAGCCAGGCCGAATGGACTAATGCCGTATACGATGCCGAAGTTAACGGCCTTGGCTCGGGCGCGAGTCTCTTTATCCATTGTGGCCATGTCGACACCGAAGACCTCACTAGCGGTCAATGCGTGAATGTCTTTGCCTGTGCGGTAGGCATCGAGCAGCAAAGGGTCCTGTGAGAAGTGTGCCATCAAACGCAACTCTATCTGCGAGTAGTCCGCGGACAGCAAAACATTGCCCTGCGCTGGGATAAATGCGGCGCGAATCTCCCGGCCGAGAGCTGTACGGATGGGAATGTTTTGTAGGTTTGGGTTGGTACTGGAAAGTCGGCCAGTCGCGGTGCCTACTTGGTTGAAGGTAGTATGGATGCGCCCCATGGCATCAGTGAGATGTGGCAGAGAATCGATGTAGGTGGATTTCAGCTTTGCTAGCTGACGATATTCGAGCACGAGCGCGGGAACGGCATGATGTTCCGCGAGTTCGTCAAGCACATCCTGAGCAGTAGAGACGACTTTGCCCTTGCCGTACTTCATCGGCTTGGGAAGGAGCATCTTGTTGAAGAGGACGTCGCCGAGTTGCTTAGGCGAGTTGATATTGAAACGATGTCCAGAATCCCTATAAATGCGCTCCGCGAGATTATCTATATCCACAGCAAGTCGAGTGGACATCTCGCCGAGAACGGCAGAATTGATCCGAACACCAGCTTGCTCCATGCGTAATAGGACAGGGACCAACGGGAGATCCATCGTCTCGTAGATTTGCGTGAGGTGAGCTGATTCGATCTGGCTCCGAAGAACCTCGGAGAGGCGATGTACAGCGTTGGCAGCTTCAGGCAGGAGATTTGCAATCTCGGCGTCACTGGGCGTCTTGGAGGGGCGGGGTAAGGCACGGTCGGTAAAGCGAGCCGTGACATCAGGAAGAACGTGAGAGCCATGCGTCGGGTTGACGAGGTAGCTATAGAGCATCACATCGTCGCGGACTCCAGCCAATACGGTCTGATGTGGTTCAAGTGCACGGAGTACGGCTTTGAGATCATGCACATGCTTTGGAAGTGTTGGGTCTTCAAGCGCCTCTTTTAGGCCGAGCGCTTGGAGCGATACGACCATCGCGGAGTCAACTGAGGTCGTGAGACCAATTTGTAGAGTGGTCGAAACGTTCGGCACGCGCTGGTTCTGCGGCTCCGGCTCCTGAGTCCCGAAGAGAGACATAGACATGGACGGCAGCGGTTCGGGCTCTGCCTCTTCTTCGGCAGACACGTCCGTGGAGACTTCTTCTGCGAGAGCTCGGGCATCTTCAAAGACGGCTAGTGTCAACCCCTTGATGTTTCCCGCAACATCTACCGATCTGGCGTCGGTCAGCAATTCACTTACTTGTTCCGACGTCGGTGACAAATTGAATGACATGGGGGTGTTTGCGATGGAGGGCGCCAGTTCCTTTAGCAGAGTTGTGAATTCAAGCTCCGAGAAGAGTTCGCGACACGCTGCATTATCGGGTGGCTGGGTAAGCATATCGTCTAGCTCGTAATCGATAGGCACGCTTGTATGAATCGTAACGAGCTCTTTTGAAAGAAGAATGTTGTCGCGATTATTTTGTAATGATTCCCGATACGTTTTGCGTTTCACCTCATCAGCGCGATCGAGCGCGGCCTCGACGGTACCAAACTGCTGGATAAGCTCGACGGAACCTTTATCACCGATGCCTGGCGCACCGGGAATATTGTCGATGGAATCGCCGCGGAGCGCCATCACGTCAATCACGCGCTCGGGCGGGACACCAAGCGCAGCTTCAACCCCGGGAGGATCAAGAATCAGATTGTCTTTGGTTGGATTGAGAATGAACACGTCATCATTGACGAGCTGCATCATATCCTTGTCAGACGAAACGACATAGACTTTGTGGCCCAGAGCAGAAAGCTTACAGGAAAGCGTTCCTATAACGTCGTCCGCCTCAAATCCCTCGTAACTAAGAATCGGGATGCGAAATGCCTCCAGGGCGCGGCGGATGAAAGGGAGCTGCTGGGTAAGATCGGCGGGCATTTCAGTTCGATTGGCCTTGTAGCCGAGGTAGTCGATCTCCTCGAACTGCTGGGTCGTGATGTTGAACTTCTTGACCGCCTTCATCTCGCGTGCGCGCTCGTCGCGAAAGACGGGACCGGACAGGTCGTAGATCGCCGCGAGATAGTGCGGAGAAAAGTCTTTGCGTAACTTGTTGATCATGTTCACGAAGACATAGGTCGCCGCAGTAGGAATTCCGGTCCGCGTAGACATCGGGCGCTGACGCTGCATTGCGTGATAGGCGCGGAAGATAAAAGCCATGCTGTCAAGCAGGTAGATAGGAGGCTTGGCAGACGATGCGGTTGGATTTTCTTGATTCGTTATGTTCGACATGACTTGTTAGATGGTAGCGCGGACCGACTAATAAGACCTCGGCCACTAGAGTGGGTGCCGGTCAAATCGCGCCCTAGAGAAGCAGCATGCAGTCACCATAGCTAAAGAATCGGTACTTTTCCTGGATAGCGTGTTCATAGGCCGCCCTTATCAGTTCTCTTCCAGTCTGACTTCCTGCGAAAGCGCTTACCAACATAAGCAACGTCGATTCTGGAAGATGGAAATTTGTGAGGAGGCCGGTGACGATCTTGAACTCGTGGCCGGGGCTGATGAAGATGCTGGTCTGGCCGGAGTGCGGCATAAGAATCTTCCCTGCGGATGTCCGGGCGCAGTGTTCAAGTGTACGGGTCGTAGTGGTACCAGCCGCAATGACCCGGCGGCCCTCTCGGAGTGCTGTGTTGATGGCTGTAGCCGTAGCCAGAGGAAGCGTGTAGTGCTCGGAGTGGAGGCGGATGTCTTCGAGTTTTTTGGCGCGAACCGACTGGAAGGTGCCGAGACCAACGTGCAGGGTAATGGTCTCAATCTGGATACCGTTTTGTTTAAGCTGAGCGATAATTTCCGGCGTAAAGTGCAGGCCGGCAGTCGGGGCGGCGGCACTTCCAGAGTGTTGAGAGAACACCGTTTGGTAACGGTCGCGATCGGCCTCGCTATCCTCGCGGTGGATATAGGGCGGTAGAGGCATGTGGCCTATTTTGTTGAGGACGGCGAGGAAGTCTGGCACTGGGGAGAAGCGGAGGGAGCGTTCGCCGAAGTCGGAAGCGGAGAGAACTTCGGCTTCCAGCGCGGGTCCGACTTCGTTAGGAGCATGAAAGAGGAGGCGTTCGCCTTGTTGAATCTTTCGACTGGGGCGGACCAGTGCGGTCCATTCGTTAGTGGTAAGTTGCTGGGTTAATAGGACTTCGATGCGGCCTGAGGGATCGGGGGAGTTGTGCTGGGTTTGGGAGCCGCGGGCGCGGGTGGCGTAGAGGCGGGCGGGTAAAACACGGCTATCGTTGAGGATAAGCAGGTCGCCGGGTTGGAGAATTTGGGGTAGATTGCGAAAAAAATTGTCGTGGTAGCGGCCGGTGTTTCGGTCGAAGAGGAGCATGCGGCTGGAGCCGCGAATCTCCGGTGGGGACTGGGCTATCAGCTCTTCTGGGAGGTCGAAATGGAAGTCGGATACGAGCAATCTATGTCAATTTTAGCGGTGAAAACGTGGTGAGTTGTATGGTGAAACGTGGTGAAGAGATGGTGTTTTGCATGGTGAATTTCGTCTTCGAAAAATACGCCAACTTCCCTAACTTTTTTTTTGGGAATTATTCTTTCGGGACTCGGCCAGTTCGACGGAGCGATCGAGGGCGGCTTGGACGGAGGACTCGTCGGCGGTGGTTAGTAGGGGCCAGCCTATGAAGACTCGGGAGAAGGGCTTGGGGATGAGGAAGCGGTCCCAGGAGCGAAGCTGCCAGGCGCGCTCGGGCAGGACATAGAAGGTTCCGACCGGGCTGTCGACGAGCTGGGCCAGTTGTGTGACTCCGGGTTTGGCGACCATGGCGGGACCCCGAGGGCCGTCCGCGGTGATGGCGCAGTACTGACCTGCCAGATAGGCGCGGTGCATATTGCGCAGGCCAAGAGAGCCCGACCGTGAGCTTGAGCCGCGGATGGCCACGTAGCCGAGGCGTTGTACCGTGCGAGCTATGAGTTCCCCGTCGAAGCTGGGGCTGATGAGGATGGCGATGTTGTGGTTGCGGAAGTGCCAGGCGCTGGTAAGCAGGCAGCGGTGCCAAAAGGCATAGACGGCCGGCGGCGGCGCGTCGAAGCCTAGCGGGGCGCCGGGGTCGCGAACATCTTCGAACCGGAGGGTCACGCCGAGGAGACAGATCGCAGCGCTCGCCAGGCGCGGGACGATGACGAGGGCAAGCCGTTGCTTCAGGGTGTAGGTGGAGGCCACTTCGTCCAGTTTACCTGCGCGCCCTGCTCGCAGAAGTTATGGAAGAGATTCGGGGAAAGTCGGGAAAACTGTTGCTCCCTTTACGATCAATTTACTGCGACCGTGGTTTGATTCTCATGTTCGCCAGAGGCCTCCCTATGCGCCGCTTCAATCGACTCATCCTTTTCTCTCTTTTCGTCGCTCTGTTTTCCGGGATTGTCGGAAACGCACAGACCGCAGTCGCTCCGCCCTCAAATGCCGACGTTGAGGAGCTAAAGCAGACGGTGCGTGATCTCGCCTTGCGGGTAAGTGCGCTCGAGGCGGAGTCGCAGAAGCAACGAACTGTCGGGACGACAGAGATGGCGTCGCTGAGACCAGCGGTGCTAACGTCTGCTCCGGCCGCAGACATTCGCAGAAGTGTCGAAACTGTGTCCAGCAGCGGCGCAGCTCCTGTGCCGGTAACAGTGACAGCAAACCCTCAAACTCCGGCGGCGCAAAGTTCGCCAGCTGCCGCCATCCTGCCGACGGAGCTACCCGGGGGCGCCACGCTGAACTATATGTTCGATGGGTATTACGGCTACGACTTCGATCATCCGATCGGGCGGGTGTTGTATTTGAGGGCCTACGATGTGCTGAGCAATGCGTTCAGCGTCAACCAGGCCGATGTGGTGTTCGCGCTTGACCCTGATGTCGCGAATGGACGGCGGTATGGAGTTCGAGTGGATCTGCAGTTTGGACAAGCTACCTCAACCTTGCAGGGAAATCCGGCGAACGAAGCACGGCCGGATATTTACAGGAATATCTTTCAGGCTTACGGGACTTATGTTGTTCCCTTAGGTAAGGGCCTTACGGTGGACTTTGGCAAGTGGTCAAGTTCGCTAGGCATCGAGGGGAACTATACGAAAGACCAGGTCAACTACTCACGGTCGTTCTTTTTTAATTACTTGCCTTTCTATCAGGCGGGTCTTCGAACCAGCTTCAAGGTAAACGACAAGCTTGCGCTGAACTATTGGGTGGTGAATGGAACCAATCAGACCGAGCCGAATAACTCATTCAAAGACGAGCTGTTTGGGTTTACGGCACAGCCTACGAAGAAGATCTTGTGGAACTTTAACTATTACCTGGGACAAGATCATCCTGATAGTCAGCCTGCTACAAATTGCACGGCGCCCGTGCAGCCGGGACTGTGCCTGCAGGCTATCAACCCTGCGCCGGATGGGAAGATACACATCTTCGACAGCTATGTGACCTGGAACGCGACGCCGAAGCTGACGTTTTCGCTGGAGGGCGACTACGTGATTGAGCGGCAGTGGGCGCATGCGGAACCGGGCGAGTCTTCGGCTCCATCGCATGTGGATGGCGGCGCGGCCTATGCCCGTTACCAACTGACACCGAAGATGGCGTTGGGAGGGCGAACGGAGTATCTGTCGGATCGCGGCGGCTTGTTTAGTGGGACGACTCAGGCACTGAAGGAGTTTACCGGGACCTATGAGTACAAATTTGGCGAGGGCTTCCTGACGCGTGTGGAGTATCGAAGAGACTGGAGCAATGTTCCTTACTTTTTGACGAACAAGCCTGGGGTGTTATCGGCTGATCAGCCTACCTTGACCGTCGGTATGGTGTGGTGGGTTGGAGGCAAGCAAGGGGCCTGGTGAGTTTTACGCTTCACAATCAGCCCGGGCGCAGTTTAGCTGTATTTGAGCCAGCGGAGGAGTTCTGAAAGGTTGGGCTTTTTGCCGTACATCAGAATCCCGACGCGATAGATGCGGCTGGCGACCCAGAGAATGCTGACTATGGTGAGGCTCATCAGAACAAAGGAGAGGCCAATTTGCCAGGGTGGCACGGTGGTGAGCGAGATGCGGAAGTTCATTAGCAAAGGACTGCAGAATGGGATCAGTGACACGATCTGCGCGAGGGTCGAATCAGGGGCGCGAGTGATGACAAAGATCATCAGGAAGCAAAAAGCCAGAGGCAGGACGAGGAACATGTTCAGTTGCTGCAACTCTTGTTCGGAGTTGGTTATCGCGCCCAGGGCGGCCGCGATGCTCGAGTAGACCAGAAACCCGAAGATGAAATAGATGACGAAGAAGAAGATCTGCGTGGCGCTAATGGGAGCGTGGCCTCCACCGATCAGGTTGGTCGCGAAGGGGGTTGCGCCGAGGGCGGCCGCAGCGAGCATCCACACCGCGATCTGAGTGAGGCCTACTGAGCCGACGCCAAGAATCTTTCCGGCGAGCATCTCGTCGGGCTTAATCGTCGAAAGCATCACCTCGAAGACGCGGCTGGTCTTCTCTTCGATGATGGAGCGTGCCGTGTTCATGCCGTAGAGCATGATGACCATGTACATGAGGAAGAAGAGGAGATAGGCGGCGCCGAAGGCAGTGCGGCTGTCCCCGGTTTTGCTCGTGTCGATGACAACTGGTGCCATGAGCGCGTCGATATCGGAGGCGCCCATTCCCTGTCGGGTGAGCCCTTCGCGAGTGATGACGTTTTTGATGGCGGCCGAAAGATCGTCTTCTGTCGTGACGTCGCCTGCCGAGCGTGGAACGTATGTGAAAGCCGGGCGCGTGTTGCTCTGCGAGGGCGGGGTGATCCAGAGATAGCCGGTAAGATCGCCGTGCTTGCTCGTCAGATTCTGATCGAGGGTGGCGCGAGTGTCGTCACCGTTTGAGGTTGATGGGGCGAGGAGGTCGACCGTCATGCTGCTGCTTTTCCCGGTCAGAAGCTCATGCTTGAGATCAGCAGCAAAGTTGGCATCGGACGAGACGACGACGATGTGTGCGGAGGATTTTGTTCGCGATGCGAGATAGCCGCTGCCGAAGACAAAGCCACCCATGAGGAGCGGAATAAGGATGGTAGCAACAAGGAACGCCTTGGTGCGAATGCGCTCCAGATACTCGCGCCTGGCGATGAGCCAGATGTTATGCATTGACGTGAACTCCTGCAGACTGCGGGGTCTGCGATGTTTCGGTTACTTTTTCGATAAAGATCTCTTCAAGCGTCGGTTCCATCACTTCGAAGCGAGTGACGCGGGCTTTGACGATTGCCGCGGCAAGAAGCGCCTGTGCGTCGGCACCTTCCTTGAGACGGATCTCGGCGTGTCCACCGTAATTCTTTGCCGAATGGATGGTGGAGTGATTGAGGAAGGAGTCGTCGCCGGTGAAGTTGATGAGAACGCGGTTGACCGGGTATCGGGACTTAATCTCACGCATGGAGCCCGAAAGTACGAGATGGCTGTTGTGAATGAGGCAGATGTTGTCGCAGAGCTTTTCGACCTGATCCATGCGGTGAGTGGAGAAGAGGATGGTGCGGCCTTGTTTGCGAAGGTCAACGAGGGTGTCCATGAGAAGGACGGCGTTGACTGGGTCCAGGCCGCTGAATGGCTCGTCCATGATGATGAGCTCAGGCTCGTGCAGGAGGGTGGAGATGAACTGGATCTTTTGCTGCATCCCCTTGGAGAGCTCTTCGGTCTTCTTGTGGATCGCTTCCGTGATCTGCAGCTTTTCGCACCAAACATGTGCGCGCTTCGAAGCAGTAGTGGCGCTGAGGCCGTGGAGCTGGCCGAGGAAGGTGAGTTGATCCATCACCTTCATCTTCTTGTAGAGGCCGCGCTCTTCGGGCAGATAGCCGACGCGTTTGAGAAGGCTGCGATGAAACGGTTGGCCGAAGAGGCTGATGGTTCCGGAGTCGGGGACCGTGATGCCGATGATCATGCGGATGGAAGAGGTTTTGCCCGAGCCATTGGGGCCGAGGAGACCGAACATGCTGCCGGGTTCTATGGTGAAGCTGAGGTCGGCTACGGCGATCTTGGTGTCGTAGGCTTTGCGGACATGTTGCAGTTCTACGATGGACATGGGTTCTCTTCTAAGCTGAGTTTATCAGGCGATTCTGCAGCCGGGCGCTGGTGCACGCAGCGACATTGTGGCTTCGCGGAGGCAAGCCCGTGAGAATCTACTTCTGTGCAGGGGCAATTATTCGAGCTGTTTGTACATCGTGGTGAAATCGAAGTTATTCCACGACTCGACAATCTTTCCGTCTATTACGCGGAACATCGTCATGCCATGGAACTTGATAGGTTTGCCTGTGGCGAGCTTGCCGGCGAGGGCTTCCCCGGTGTGCGTGCCAGTGACGAGGCAGCGTGCCGCCGTCCTGTCTCCGTCGATGATGGATTCTTCCACGTTGATGTGAAGGTCCGGAAAGGCGGAACGGAATGACTTGTGGAAGGAGCGGAAGGCGGTCAGTCCGTCCACCTCCCTTCCTTCGGGATGCGTGAGGCCGTGGCCTACGGTGTGAGGAGACATCATCTCGTCGATGGCATCTTCGCGGCCTTTGTTCCAGACTTCTTCAAACCAGCGCTCTGCGAATGTCATTAGGTTCTCCGCTCCCTCGAGGCGTTTAGTTACGCTCCAGAGGTGACGGAATTATAGGCTCTGGTCGGTACCAGCTAGAGGACAGAAAGCTTTTCGGCGATTTGGGTGTCGCGGTGTTTGCGGTCTAACTTCGCCGAGATGAGGGCGAGCAAAAGAGTGAGAATGGTGACGAGAATGCTGGCGATTGGGAGTTGGCGGTAGGTGTAGCCAGCGGTGAGCATCATGCCGCCGAGGGAGGCTCCGGTTGCGTTTCCGAAGTTGAAGGCTCCTTGATTGAGGGTCGATGCCAGGTTGGGCGCGGCGGCAGCCTGGTCGACGATGCGGGACTGAAGCGGAGCTCCGGCGGCGAACTGAATGGCTCCCCAGAGGAGGATCATCGCAATGGCAGGAACGACGTGGGGTTCGGCGTAGTAGAGGGCGATAAGGGATGCTATGAGGGTCAGAAGTGCGCCGATGAGGAAGGTCATGGGACGCCAATCGCTGAGCGTGCCACCGAGAAAGTTGCCGACGGTGATGCCGACCCCGAAGAGCAAAAGCGTAAGCGTAACGGTGTGTGGGGAGACCAATGTGACGGCTTCGAGCGCGGGGGCAATGTAGGTAAGGACGCAGAAAAGCGAGGCCGAGGTGAGAACGCTCATGGCCAGAACCAGCAGAACCTGTGGTTTGCGGAGGACTCGGAACTCATGGAGCAGGCCGCCGGAGCCTGGGGCTTGTTTGGGGACGAAGAAGAAGACCGCCGTGGCCGCGAGAAGGCCGATTGGGACGATAGCCCAGAAGGCGAATCTCCAGCCGTAAGCCTGGCCTAGGGCCGTTCCGACGGGAACTCCCAGGACATTGGCCAGGGTGAGGCCAGAGAACATCAAGGCGATCGCCTGGGCGCGTTGATTGCGGGGGACGAGACCCGCGGCGACTACACTACCAATGCCGAAGAAAGCTCCGTGGCAGAGGGCAGTGAGGACGCGGGCGGCGAAGAGGAGGTTATAGGTGGGGGCGATGGCGCAGGCCAGGTTACCGAGTGTGAAGACGCCCATGAGGAGGAGAAGCGCGAGCTTGCGCTCCAGACGAGCGGTGGCGATGGCTACGATGGGCGCGCCAATGGTGACAGAGAGCGCGTAGCCGGTGACCAGGACGCCGGCCTTGGGGATGCTGACGTGAAAGTCGTCGGCAAGGTTGGGCAACAGGCCCATGATGATGAACTCGGAGGTGCCGATGCCGAAGGCAGCTATGGCCAGCGCCATCAGAGGCGTATGCAGCAGGATGTTTTTGCGCTCCGCCGTCGTTTCTGGATTCGCTTCAAAGCCTGGCATTCTTTTATTCCAACATATCTCCTGTCAATACGTGTCAAAACGAAGAAATTGTTGGAAGAGTCCAGGATTTGGTCGCGCCCGGTTCTTGGTAGCATCGGTCTGTGCTGGAACTTTCTACACCTATCAAATTTGTGAAGCTCGTGGGGGAGCGCATTGCCGTCGAGCTTGCCAAGCGCGGCGTTGAAACAGTGGAGGATCTGCTCTATCACCTGCCGTTTCGGTATGAGGACCGACTGAACCCGGTGCCGATGAGTGCGCTGCAGGCGGGGACGATGGCCTCGGTGATTGGCGAGGTGCGGGGGGCGGTGCTCCTGCAAACACGGCATATGCCGTTGTTCGAGATGACCGTAGGACAGGGTCTAAGCACCGTAAAGTGCATGTGGTTTCGCGGCACGTATCTTCGGGATAAGTTTCATGTGGGGCAGATGGTTGCGCTCTACGGAAAGCTTGAGCCGTCGCGAAGCAGCGCAGGCAAGTTCAAGATGATTCAGCCGCAATTTGAGATCCTACCTTCTGGTGGCGGCGCAGATGCCGAGTTTTCGATGCTCGAGGTCGGGCGAATCGTGCCAGTGTACGAGTCGTTGGGAGGAACTACCGCGTGGGGTGCAAAGCTGGGCTCGAAGTGGTTGAGGCGCGTTATCTGGGCGCTATTCGAGGAACTGGGGAAGCAACAAGTCAGCGAGCCGACGGCCCATCAACAGGTCGAAACTTTGCCGGGAGCAATGCGTGCAAGACTCTCGTTTCCGGATCGGTTGAAGGCTCTGAAGGCGGTGCACTTCCCTGAGGCAGGCACGCCTATGGTAGAGCTCATGTCGGCGACAACTCCGGGACATCGGCGTCTGATCTTCGAGGAGTTGTTTTATCTCGAGTTGGGCTTGGAGTTGAAGCGACGGCGGATGCGAGAGCGCGAAGGGACCGCGTTTGTGACGAATGTGAAGGTGCGGGAAGCGATCAAGCAGGTGCTTCCCTTCCACCCTACCGCGGCGCAAAAACGAGTACTGGGTGAGATTGCCAGCGACATGCGCCGGCCACAGCCAATGCGAAGGCTATTGCAGGGAGATGTTGGCTCGGGTAAGACAATCGTCGCGATGCAGGCGGCGCTGGTCGCGATTGAGAATGGCTACCAAACGGCCTTGATGGCGCCCACCGAGATTCTGGCGACACAACATTATCTTTCCGCGAGGAAGTTGTTGGGAGAGGTGCTGTCGCCGCGAACTGGAAGACCTTATCGTGTGACGCTGCTGACCGGATCGCTCGATGAGGCGACAAAGCGGGAGGCGCGTGGAAGAATCTTTCGCGGTGAGACCGATCTCGCAATTGGGACCCATGCGCTCATCGAAGATAAAGTTGACTTCGACAAACTTGGTCTCGTGATCGTCGATGAACAGCATCGGTTCGGCGTGCAGCAGCGGTTTCGTTTGATGAAGAAGCCGGGGGCGCTTGATCCGGATGTGCTGGTCATGACGGCGACGCCGATTCCGCGAACGCTTGCGTTGACGCTGTACGGCGATCTCGATGCAAGTGTGATCGATGAGCTGCCCCTTGGGCGCACTCCGATCGTGACCAGACGGACAACAGAGGAGCGAGCAGAGGACGTCTGGAAGTTCGTCCGCAAACAAGTTGAAGCTGGACGACAGGCTTATATCGTCTATCCCGTAATTGAAGGGGCAAAAGATGATCAACCGGAGTTGGACTTTCCGCGGGATCCTGAACCCGATGCGGCTGAGGCAAGCCTGAAGGCTGGAGCAACGTCCTCCGCCGCGTTGCGGAATGGCAGCGAAAAATCAACGACGGGCAAGAAGGCCAAAGCTATGAAGTCCAGCAGTACGAGGGTCAAAAGCTCAAAAACCTCATCGAAGACGGAGAAGTTATTCGAACCGAAGAAAGCGCTTCGTGCCGCAACGGATATGTATGAGGAGTTGCGCCTCGGTCCATTGAGTGGACTTCGCCTTGGGCTGCTGCATGGACGTCTCAGCGCAGACGACAAGGATGTAACCATGCGTCGCTTTCAGCGAGGTGATCTCGACGTGCTGATTGCGACGACGGTTATTGAAGTAGGCGTGGATGTTCCAAATGCTTCGGTGATGGTGATCGAACACGCAGAGCGGTTCGGCTTGGCGCAGATGCATCAACTGCGGGGACGTGTTGGCCGTGGAGCGGCGAAGAGTTTCTGCGTGTTGATGACAGCCGGAAGAGTGAGTGAGCAGGCCGAGGCGCGACTGGATGCGATGGCACGCACCCAAAATGGCTTTGAGCTTGCTGAGCTGGACTTGCAGCAGCGCGGCCCCGGTGAGTTTTTTGGAACGCGCCAGGCGGGTATGCCGGAGTTTCGCGTTGCCAACCTGATACGCGACCGGGCGCTGCTTGAGTTGGCCAAGATAGAAGCCGCGCGGTTTGCGTCAGAGCCGGACCCAGCCGTTTCGAGCCAAGAAAAAGATGCGGTGTGGGCGCGGCTCAAGATGCAGTGGCAGCGGAAGTACGGTTTAGTTGAAGCCTGAACCTCCCGCTGCTTGCGCAAGTTCTGACGATGCGCCCACGCACGAAAGAGCGTCAGCTTGCAGTGGCGTGGGTGAATGCGCCAAGCGACGCAGACTGCGAGGGAGCCGGGACAGCCTTTTTGGGTCCACGCTTGCGGGCTACCAGAACGCGGATTCTCTCGATCATCTCCGCCGGCGAAGAGGCACCCTTCGGAAGAAAGACGTCGGCATGAAGAGCACGATCGAAGGCATTGACGGTGCCGGAGACGATCATTGCTGGCAAGCCGGGATGAAGTTGTTTGGCGCGACGGACCAATTCGTTGCCGTCCATCTGCGGCATGATGAGGTCACAAAGGATCAGATCCAGTGTGCCGGGAAGATATTGATCGAGAACGGTCAGGGCCTCCTGCGCGCTGTGAGCGGCGACTACGCGGTAGCCACGGGTTTCGAGAAGGAAGGTGCGAACTGAGAGAATTTGTTCATTGTCATCTACACAGAGAATCGTCTTCTTGGGGCGCATGCAGTCTCGCTTCTGCCGGATGCCACCTTGTGGTGGTCGCGGCTGATGAGCCAGCCTGACGCGTCTGCTGGTTTGCAGGCGTGCCGGTCTGGTGTTCAAGGTGACCCGTGGTTCGGCCGATGTAGCTCTTCGGCGCGTAGTGGGTCCGCTGGTCCGGAAGAGGAAGAACGGAATGAGCAAAGCTCTTCCGTCTGCTCCACAAGGGGATCAGGGCCCATTGTCCAGCGAGCTTAAGCTGCCGAACCTCGGGGTGCGAGAGAGGCCGTAGGCCAGCACAGGTTGCCACGCGGTTCCAGAAGCGCAGAAGGTCCCTCTGCTGCGGATACAGTGAGTGTCGATGCCAAAGATGCTGGCATCGAACTCACTGCGCGTGCAGACAGTAGGAGTGCGCTGGGGAGTCGCGACTGCGGGGCAGTCGGGCTTCTCTCAACTCAAATTGTCAGAAAACAGGCGAAAGCAATCATCTCCAACGACGCTTCATATTGCAATGTCACGTCGTCGTCAACGCTTTCCAACAGTACGAATGAGTCGCTCACTTGGCAAGCGGCGAAGTTTGAGCGAAGACGTCAAATATTAGAGCTTGCACATCCACCGGTCGCATAAAAGGTGCGTATTCATTGAGGATTAATGATGTGCTCCTGTTGAAATCTGGTGCATCACGGCAGGAAAAGGCGTCCGCTTGCAACAGGAATGGTGCGCCCACCGACGAACACTTTTGTCACGCGGTTGTCTTCAAGGGACGCGCTGAGATGAATTCGGCTGGGGCGAAGCATCTCGATTCCCTGCTCCAGGATGATCTGCTGCCCGCTGGCGACGCGGCCGTGACGCACGAGGTAGGCAATCGTGCAGCCTGAGGCAGAGCCGGTCGCAGGATCTTCGCCTGAATCAAACTGCATCCGGGCGTGCCATTGCGCTCCTGAGTTTGCATTAGCAGAAGCAATGCAGAAGAAAAACTTCGCGCCTACGCGGTCAAGAAATTGCCGAGAGTTTTGCGCGTTGATGCGGAGGCGGGTCGCAACCTTCATTGATCGCAAGGGCACGATGCAGAACGCCATCCCCGTGGAGACGATCTGCGCGGGTAGAGTTGGATCGAGATCTTCGACGGGGATATTGAGTGCGTTGGCCAAGGCTGCGCGCTCGTCGGAGCTGTTGAGAGCCTCTCCGAAGGTAGGTTCGTTTTGTCGCATAGTGCCGAAGACGCCGATCTCCCTGGGCTGCGGCGGACGGAAGCGAACCCTGATCGGCCCGACACCAAGATCGAGTGTGATCTCCTCCGCGCCGCGGAAAATTGGATGATTCAAATAGAGCCAACTGGCGGTACCCAGAGTTGGATGGCCAGCGAAAGGGACTTCTTCGGTAGTGAGGAAGATACGGACATGGACACCGCGTTCGCGTTCGATCTCCGGAGCGCGCGGGAGGATGAAGGTGGTTTCACTTAGATTGGTCTCGCGAGCCAACGCTTGCATCTCGCCGGAAGAGAGGCCTCGAGCGTCGGTGAAGATAGCCAGCGCGTTGCCTTCGAGCGCGCGTTCGGCGAAGACGTCCACCTGGGCGAAGTCGTAAGTGCGAGAGGCCGAAGTTTGGTATGCGGCAAGAGGCGCAGGGGCGACAGCAGGATCGTCATTTGACATGGAAGCTCCTCGGAAGTATGGTTTGGAAAGACTGCTGTGAGGCAAACCAGCCTCATGCTAGCTTAGCTGGCAGCGGGACAAAACATTTAGCCATGACGACGATGTCCAACACGATCACCACACTCTGCTGCTGCTGTTGCTGTAGCCCAGTGTGGGTGTGTGGATGAGCGAATCGAAGCAGGCATCTTCGAGCAGCACAGAAACCCACCCAAAGCAAATGAGCCGGGTGGTTTTTTACGTTTAGGCCCCAGCAACCAGAATCATATGTGGCGAGTAATCAATTAGAGAATGACAAATTGGGAGAACCCAAAGAAAGCGAATCGACATGTCACTCCGTATCAACGATATTGCTCCTGACTTCACTGCAGAAACGACTCATGGCACGATTCAGTTCCATGAGTGGATCGGCGACAGTTGGGCAGTTCTCTTCTCGCACCCAAAGGACTTTACTCCGGTGTGCACGACCGAGCTCGGCGCAGTAGCGAATCTTGAGAGCGACTTCGCCAGGCGTGGCGCCAAGGTAATCGGCCTTAGCGTGGACCCGGTCGGGAACCACCACAAGTGGGCTCTCGATATTGAAGAGATCGGTGGATCGAAGGTGAACTATCCGTTGATCGGCGACCCGGAGCTGAAGATTGCGAAGCTCTATGACATGCTCGCGGCCGATGCGGGTGACACGTTCGAAGGACGAACACCGGCCAACAATGCACCGGTGCGAACGGTTTTTGTAATTGGACCGGATAAGAGAATCAAGCTCACGCTCGCTTATCCCATGACGACTGGTCGCAACTTCGACGAGATCATTCGTGTGCTCGATTCGATTCAGTTGACGGCCCAGCACAAGGTGGCGACGCCCGCAAACTGGAAGCAGGGCGATGACGTTATCATTACCGCAGCAGTCTCGAATGAAGATGCCGATAAGATCTTTCCCGGTTACAAAACGGTAAAGCCGTACCTACGGACGGTGGCACAACCGAAGTAGAGGAAGACTTGCCTCGCCACGACGCTTCGTTGGCGTGGCGAACAGGGCACCGATGGCGAAGTGGCTAACGCGCTGGTCTGCAAAACCAGTATTCATGGGTTCAAATCCCATTCGGTGCTCCAATTAGCTCGATCGGGTTCATTCCCTTCGAGATCCACCCCAAAATACACATCCGCAGGGAACTGAGGATACTCTTCATTCATCCGCCTTTGGCGGTTATTACATGAACTGAGGAATCGCAGACGCGTCGACTCTGGATGCAGGAGGCGCTATCCCGAATGTTCTCGGATGGCCAACTGTTGGAGGGTAGGTGCGCTGCGAGGCAGTAGCTCGCCAGAGCACCACGACAGCAGCGCGACTGGGATACTCTCCCGGCCTCAAAGGCTGCTCTTTGGTTGGGTTCGTCGATTCGCCGGCTGTCACGTCGAATACGAGTGTAGTCCTCCAAAATTTTATTGCACCACTTTATATGCAACTTCTGTATGATAGCCAAAATTAACACTGCGTTGATGATGTATCTACATTCCTCGGTTTTGCGGAATGGCCCACTCTCTTGGTTGGAGCAGGTACCCTATGGCAGATGAATTGAAGAGCAGATTTATGAGGGCCAGGCTGGCCGCAATCGTCGAGCATGAGCTCCGCGAAGGCGGAAGCGATGAGGCGCGTTCTCACGTTGCAATCGTTCCACGGTTGGGTTACCTGGTGACGATCGGCAATGGGGAGTCAACGACGATTCGGCTGGTCCAGGACTGAGAGCCGAGTAGAGGCTGTCGATACGCGAAAGAGCGTGGAAACCGGAGCTTCCGCGTGCGATGAGTTGAGATCCGCTCGCCTTCGAAATGGGCCCTGCCCGGTGCCGGGGTGTTTTCCGGTCCGGGCAGGCCATCTGCGAGAACTACGTCCTGGCTGCTGGTGGGTTCTTTCCTGGAACGCGTTCAACTTCGACCTGTTGACGGCGCACTGTATCGTGCACTGTCTCGACCCGATCGGAGCCGGTCTTCCCAACGACAACCTCTTCCGCAACACGCGCCGTCTTGGAGACGACTGCCTGTTCGGAGGTCTCCAGCACTTCGATCGTCTGATCGGACCAGTCGATATCCTTCACGAAGTCTGGGTCGCTGACAGCGCGACGAACAACCTCCGCATGCTCCTCGTGCAGGGTCACCTGTTTTTCGACGGGCGTCTCGGTAACGAAGCGTCGGATACGCGTAGTTCCCTCTTCGACCAGACGCTTACCCACTTCCAGGTGCTCTTCGGCGAGGCGAATCACCTCGTTCTTCCCAAGGTCCGAGGTGACGGGCTTGGTGGGCACCGCAGCGGCAATCGCGGCGGGAACCGCGAGAGTTGCGGCGGACGCCTTCGAGATGACGCCCGTATCGACGGCACGGTCGGTTACGTCGACCAACTTGTGCTGGTTCAGGATCGCCATCGCTTTGGGAACATCTTCCTCCGCCGCGCGCAGAGTCAACACAACTCCGCCGGACTCAACTGCTTTTGCGTAGACTGTCGCTTCGTGCTGTGCGATATCGCTGCCAAACATGCGATGCCAGAGGCCAGGCTCGCGCAGGGCATCGCCGGCTTTGGGGAGATCCGAGCCGCTAAGAATGCTGATGTCGCCATCAGAAAAGCCCGCATGCTGAAGGTTCGCTTCGGCCGCTTGGGCATGTTCCGCTGTGTCAAATAGAGTCACGATCTTTTCGAAGTTGCTCATGAGTGTTTCCTTTCGCGGGTTAACTGCAACGGTTTGAGTCTCCTAATCGGGGACTTCAGAGTGTTCTATTGGAGTGCGGGCGACAAGGACTTCCTGCTTGCGCAGCGTCACCTGCTCTTGATGCCTTTCGGTCGTCTTAATGCGCCGAATATGCACCTCTTCCTTGAGCACCAGGCAGCGTTCCACTTTCAAAACTTCCTCAACGACAGGGATGATCGTGACGTCGCCTTCCTGACGTATGGATGGCATAGTCTCGATTGGTCGGTCGACCGGAACGTGCTCGACCTCCACCTTCTCGTGATTCAGCAGCTCATCGACCAACTGTTGATGGTCATGAGTGACTCGCGATACACGGACCCGTGCTGTTTCTACAACACGTTTGGCAACGGAGAATTGTTCTTCCAAAAGCGGGATAACGGTCTCCCGTTCGGCGTGCACGGCTGTCGTGTCGACCGCGCCCAATTTATCAAGGGACGGATTCATAGGTAGAACCTCGATGGGAAAGCAAGCGTCGAGGAACGCTCGCTCGCTATTTAGCGGTTACTAGAACGGAGATCCGCCGATTGCGTGCGCGGCCTTCTTCGGTAGAGTTGTCCCCTACAGGGTTGTGATCGCCATATCCCTTGGCAACCAGACGATTGGACGCAATCCCCATGGTCTCCAACTGGGCGACCACGGTATTGGCGCGGTCTTGAGAGAGCTTCTGGTTATGTGCGGCGTCACCGGTGTTATCGGTGTAGCCGCCGACGGTAAGGTGGACGTCGGGGCAAGCTTTGAGCGTCGCCGCGAAGTTGTTGAGTTGATCCGTCGACTGTGGCTGCAAAGTAGCCGAGTCCGTATCGAAGAGCAGACGGTCAAAGTCGACCCAGGAAGTTTTATCAGGTTTGTGAGCAGGGTCTTCAATAAACGTGACCACCTTCGCCTCCATGCCACGTTCTGGAACCCGTATGACACTTCCATCGCAAAGCTTGACATCGACCAACGAGCCCAGATCGACTCCATTGGAAGATGTGATTTTCGGAGCAACGGGAGCAACGACTGGCGCTGGGGTAGCAACCGCTACCGGCTCCGCTCGAGAGTGGAGCCACCAATAGCCCAGCAAAAGTGCAGCTACTAACAGACCCAGCAACCAGGGCAAGAAAGAGCGGCTTTTTTCTACCTGTACCGTCTGTGCGACTACGGGGTTGACGTCTACTTTGTGCGTAGTAACTGCAGCTGGACCGGCGGTAAATCCTACCGGGAGATGCCCTTGCAGCGCAGCACTCTCCTTTTGCAGGAACCCTGGAAGACTGCCCGCGTTCAAGCTGCCGTCACGGAATTTGTTCCCAAGCATGCTCAGAACCGTCGTACCGCCTAGCGACAGCAGAGTGGAAATTGCCGTTGAGCGCAGCCCACTCTGGCTGCTCAGTGCTTCGGTAATGGAGCCAAGTTTGCCGCCGAACACGCTGGAGAGCAATTGGTTTGCCCCGGAAAGAGAGGAGGAGTTTGGGTTGGTGAGAGCGTCGTGTGCGAGCGCGGAGGTGGCAGCGTTTTCCGGGGTCGACGTTGCCAGTTGAACAACTTGGCCGATGAAACCCTTATCGTTAGATTTCTGTGCGAGACCACTGACTACAGCAGCAATCGATGATTGAATGCCGCTGAGAACGGTTCGCTCTGACGCCCCGAAGTGGCTGGCAATGCTCTGGACCGCCGAGCTGGGGAATAAGTTGGAGAGAGATGAGAAGTAGGAATCTGGCATGGTTACTGCCTCCTCTAACTGAGAAAAGCCTGGCCCGCAATCCAATTCCGCAACCGATACTAGACGATCGACATCAAAAAAGCGAACGCTGGTAGCCATCTATTTGAATTCTTTTTTTTCAAAAGATATGCCCCATTTCAAAGACTCCAAAACTCTAACTAAGCGACGAGACATGGTCCCCAATAGTTTCAACTAACTCTAGTTTGCACATTAAGAGATGCAAACATATAGGCCGGCCAGTCATACGTCCGCCAAATCGAAGGCCGTAACATTAGGGACAGAAAAGCGGTCTGGGAGATCCACCACTCATAAGTTTATCGTCGTGGCTTTCTCAATACGTTTGATAGCTATTTGGTTGTCCACCGTTGTTCTCACTTGTTCTCTTTCACAGAGAATTTACGACCCATAGCCAGAAGGAGTTTCAGAAATGAGTAGTGAATCGAAGGTCTCTCTCGTCCCGCCGTTCACAAAAGAGACAGCAATCCTGAAGGTTCGTAAGGCCGAAGACGGCTGGAATACGCGCAACCCTGAGCACTGCTGCCTCGCTTATTCCCTCGACAGCAAGTGGCGTAATCGCTCCGAATTCGCCACCGGGCGAGAGGAGATCATTCAGTTTCTCACTCGCAAGTGGCAAAAAGAGTTGGATTATCGGCTCATCAAAGAGTTGTGGGCCTTTGGAGGCTCCCGCATCGCGGTCCGTTTCGCCTACGAGTCGCATGATGCAGCTGGACAATGGTACCGCTCTTACGGAAATGAAAACTGGGAGTTCGCGGAGGACGGACTGATGCATCATCGCTATGCCTGCATTAACGATCTTCCAATTAAGGAGAGCGAGCGCCTCTTTCATTGGCCGCTCGGCCGGCGTCCAGACGATCACCCAAGCCTTACTGAGCTCGGCCTCTAAGATCCGCGAGCAATGGTATTTTTCTTTCAAACTAAGTAACCTCCCACGACAGGAGCTTCATGTTCATACTTGTGCTTGCGTTTTTGATCGGTATTGTTGCGGGGCTTCGCGCTTTGACTGCACCCGCGGCAGTAAGTTGGGCGGCTCGCCTCGGTCTTCTGCCCCTTCAAGGCACCGCCCTCGCTTTTTTAAGTTATGCAGCGACGCCCTACATCTTCACGTTGCTGGCTATCGGAGAGTTGATCAACGATAAACTGCCGAAGACACCCAGTCGCAAAGTGCCCCCTCAATTCATCACCCGGATCATTACCGGCGCCTTCTCTGGAGCAGCCGTGGGAGCTGCACGTCAATCGTTAGCGATCGGCCTCGTCGGCGGCGCTGTCGGTGCAGTTGCCGGTACACTTGGAGGCGCAGCGGTGCGCACTAAACTCGCTGATGTGTTTGGAAGGGACCTTCCTGCGGCTTTGCTGGAAGATGCCGTAGCGATCATTCTTGCTATCGTGGTAGTCGCGAGACTCGGATGAGACAAGACTTCGACGCAATTGTCATCGGTGCCGGACAGGCTGGACCTTCGTTGGCGGGCCGACTCACTCAGGCCGGCTGGACGGTCGCCATGGTCGAGCGCAAGCTCTTCGGCGGAACATGCGTGAACGTCGGATGCACCCCCACCAAGGCAATGGTCGCGAGCGCACACGCAGCCCAAATCGCACGTCGCGGGAGCGACTTCGGAGTAGTCCGCAAAGAGCCGGTCGTCGTCGATATGAAACAAGTGCTGGCTCGCAAGAACGCGATCGTAATGAAGTCTCGCACCGGCGTTGAAAACTGGCTACGCGGTATGGAGCGATGCACCGTCTTTACGGGAGCAGCGAGCTTCGAGTCTCCTGACGAGATTCGCGTTGGTGACCAGGTTCTTCACGCAAAAAATATCTTTCTCAACGTCGGTGCGAGGCCTGCTGTTCCAGATATGCCCGGCGTTCGAGAGGTCCCTTTTCTTACCAGCACAACCATCCTCGACCTTGACGAGCTTCCGAAACATCTCATCGTCGTGGGAGGCAGCTACGTCGGGCTTGAGTTCGCTCAGATGTACCGACGCTTCGGGGCTGAGGTGACCGTCGTCGAGCGCAAGTCGCGACTCGTCCCCAACGAGGATGAAGACATCTCTCTCGGTGTCCAGGAGATCCTTCAATCCGAGGGGATTCAGCTTCGCCTTGACGCGAACTGTATCCGACTCGAGAACGAAGGCGGAGAAGTAGCGGTCGGCCTCGATTGCCTTGACGGTCACCCTCGGGTCGTCGGATCGCGCATTCTTCTCGCCGTTGGAAGGTCGCCAAACACAGACGATCTCGGACTAACAGCGGCCGGCATCAAGTCTGATAAGCATGGATTTGTAACTGTAGATAATCAGCTCCAAACTTCTGTCCCAGGGATCTGGGCGCTCGGAGATTGCAACGGAAGAGGTGCCTTTACTCACACCTCGTACAACGACTTTGAGATCGTAGCGGACAATCTCCTCGACAAAGCCTCCCGCCGCGTCAGCGACCGCATTCCTGTGAGTGCCCTTTACATCGATCCTCCGCTGGCACAGGTTGGTCTTACCGAAACCCAGGTACGTGAGAGTGGACGCGCTGCCCTGGTCGGAACTCGCCCGATGACGAAAGTCGGACGCGCTGTAGAAAAGGGCGAAACGCAGGGCTTCATGAAAGTGTTGGTGGACGCAGAAAGCAAAAGGGTTTTGGGAGCCGCCATTCTCGGAACAGGCGGAGACGAAGCAATTCACTGTATCTTGAGCACCATGTACGCGGGCGCCCCTTATACTACTCTTTCTCACGCCGTTCACATTCATCCCACCGTGTCCGAACTTATTCCCACCATGCTCCAATCGATGAAGCCGCTCGATACTACCGCGAAAGAGGAGAGTCGTCGTTGACTCGCAAACGCGAGCGGTTCAGGATGCCTCAGCTTCGCAAAAAGTGCTAAAACTATAGGCCATGCCGACTACCAAGCAAATGCTGACGCCTCGAGAAGCCTCTCGCATGTTGGGCGTGAGCTATCCGACCATCAAACAATGGATTCTGAGCGGTAAGCTGAAGACCGTTCAGACTCCGGGCGGACATCATCGACTGTCGGAGGAGGCCTTGAAGCCCTTTCTGATGAAAGACAAATTGAAGCCTATCGCAGAGTCGCGGCACCGCTATCGTCGTGTCAGCGGCAGAAATCAACTTGCCGGCAAAGTTGTAAGCATCAAGATACAAGGCCTTCTTGCCGAAGTGATTCTTTCGGTAGCCGACACACATGTCACGGCGATCATCACCTCAAACGCTGTGCGCGAGCTTCAATTGAAAAAGGGTGATTCTGCAGCTGCTCTTATCAAGTCGACTGACGTGATGATTGAGCGCCTCGACGATCCCTCTTAGCTACAATCTGTGGCTCAGCCGACCGATCTGCGAATCGTTTGACTATACGATTTAAATCGCATAACTTCATATTATTCAGTGGAACACGTGCGGGGAGGCCAGTCTTCAGCTCGACTGTTCGCGCTAATCCTTGTCATCACCGAGCGCACCTCAACCCTGCGTTTCCAGGAGCGGATTCCCATGAAGCTTCACCGCCTTTCTTGCGCCTTCTTCGTCTTCTCCCTGCTCAATGCGATAGCCTCCGCTCAGATCGCCGCCGATTTGAAAGGCCGCGTGCTCGATTCCTCTGGCGCTTCCATCGCAAATGCAGCGGTGGAGTTAACCGAATCTTCAACGAAACTGCATCGCTCTACAACCACCTCCAGTTCCGGCGATTATCTTTTCATCCATCTCAATCCGGGATCTTATAGTGTCGCGGTGAAGGCGCCAGGCTTTATGACTCTAAATCGTGAAGGCGTTTCACTCTTCATCGGACAGACCGTGAGTCTCGATCTCAGTCTCAGCCCAGGAGGCGATCAGCAGGTTGTAACCGTCAATAGCGATGCTCCCCTCCTGCAGGCGGAAACCAGCACCATTCAGACCACAATCCCCGGCATCATCATCACCTCCACACCGCTGAACACGCGAAACTTCATTCAGCTCACGACATTGGCTCCAGGTGTGGAGTTGCCTCCAGGCACCCTGCTTCCTCGTATCAACGGTGGCCGTCCCCGCACCAACGAATACATCTACGACGGCATCTCGGCACTGCAGCCCGAACCCGGTCAGGTCGCCTACTTCCCCATCCTTGATGACATTGCGCAATTCACCATCGAAGCCAACAACGTGCCCGCTGAGTTCGGTCGCTTCAACGGTGGCGTAGTCAACGTCGCCACTCGCTCGGGCACCAACACCGTACACGGCAGCATTTTCGAGTATCTTCGCAATGAAGACCTCAACGCCCGTAACTACTTCGCCCCGACGGGACCCAAACCCGAGTATCGACGCAACCTATACGGCGCCACCCTTGGCGCACCCATCCTCCACGACCGCCTCTTTTTCTTCGGAGACTACCAAGGGGTCAAGCAATACATCGGCCGCACCCTTACCTCTACAATTCCAACCGTCAACGAGCGTAACGGAATCTTCACTGGCGTCTCGAAGATCTACAATCCCGCTACGACAACTATCGTTAACGGGAAAAATGTCCGTCAGGAGTTTCCCGGCGACGTCATTAACATTCCTTTCGATCCCGCTGCGGAGGCTCTCCTCGCCCGCTACCCTACCCCAACCAACGGCAAAGCCGCCAATAACTACACCCGCACGGCGAATGACGCCGACCATCAGAACCAATTCGACGTTCGCATCGATGGAGCTTACGGGACTCGCGACCACGCCTTTGGCCGCTACTCCTACTACAACGAGGTAGAGGCGCCGGTGACCCCATTGCCTGATGGCAGCGGTCTAATCAGTGGTGCAGCTCTCGGCACCGGCGGCGTTCCGGGTCTGTCCAATGTACGGGGACAACAAGCTGTCGCCAACGAGAACCACGTCTTTTCCCCTCGCCTGGTCAACAACCTCACCGGCGGCTACACGCGTCGCAGCAACAATATTATTGGCCCCGAACTCGACAACACAGCATCCGACGCGCTCGGTATTCCCGGCATTCCCACCAATGCTGCTTTCAACAATGCACTTCCTCTCTTTACCTTAACTGGCCTCCAGCAGCTTGGCCCATCTGCAAGCACCTTCGCAGACTTTCAAACCTCCGTCTGGCAGATGGTTGACACCGTCGTCTACACTCGCGGCGCACATGCGATCAAAGCAGGTATCGATTTCCGGTGGTATCAGCTCAACACGGTCTCGCCGCCCAACCCCACAGGCTCCTTCGCCTTTACAACCACCGGTACCAACCAACAGGGAATCACCAATAGTGGTAACTCCGTCGCCAGCTTCCTTCTCGGTCAAGTCGACACCTTCCAGATCGACCTTCAACAAGCCACGATCCGTCCTCGCGACTATATTGAAGAATACTTCTTACAAGATGACTGGAAGGCCACTAATCGTCTGACGCTCAACATTGGAGCACGTTGGACCCTCCACCATCCATCAACTGAAAAGAACAATCAGGGAGCTGTCTTCAATCTCGGCACCCAGCTGCTTGACTACGTCGGCGTCGATGGAAACCCTCGCAGTGCCCGCGAACTTCACTACGACAACGTAGCTCCTCGCGTCGGTTTCACCTACATGCTCGACGAAAAGACCGTAGTCCGCTCTGGCTTCGGCGTTGTCTTCATCGACCAGTCCGGCATCACGACTCCCTTCACTGTCCCACAGTTCCCATTCATCCAGAGCGTCACACAGAAGACCCAAGACAGCGTCAACGCAGCATTCGCGCTCTCGCACGGTCCCTCAGTCGCCCCCATCCCACTCAACCAAAACGCCGGCCTTGGACAGAGTGTCTATACTGCTGATCGCGGCGCTGGTTCCGGATATGTCCAGCAGTGGAATCTCGCCGTCCAGCATGCCGTGACCAACAATCTCTCCGTTGAGGTCGCGTACGTAGGCTCGAACATCATTCACGTCGGCATTCCCGACTCCAACCTGAACCAGCTCACAGCCACTCAGCTCGCAGAGGGGCCATCCCTCCTGACTCCAGTCTCGAATCCTTACTTCGGCCAGCTTCCCCCTTCGAGTTCGCTTGATACGAAGACCATCGCCTCCGCGCAGCTCGTCAAGCCTTATCCTCGCTTCCAGAACGTCGCTACCTATCGCCACAACTCCGGCACCACTAACTACAACGCGATTCAGGCCAAAGCCGAGCAGCGCTTCTCTCATGGCATCTCGTTCCTCTTCGCCTACACTCACTCCAAACTCATCGACGACGCGTCCTCGGTCTTCTCCTCCACCGTTCTCTCCTCGCCCAACACAAGTTCACTCATCGCAGCAGATACTTTTCGCCCCTATCTGGAACGTGACTCGTCCAGCGGCGACATGCCCAACGTCACCTCTTTCAGCGGCATCTACGATCTGCCTGCAGGTCGTGGCCATCGCTTCGCATCGAGCGGTATCGGCAATGCGATTCTCGGTGGATGGAGCCTAAACACAATTCTGTCGCTGCAATCGGGAATGCCGGTCACGGTCACCCAGGCCACTAATAACAACTCTTTTGCCGGCTTCTCTCTTCAACGCCCAAACATCGTCGGAAATCCGAGACTAGCCGCTAATCTGCGTTCCCCTGCACACTACTTCAACACCTCTGCCTTCGCGACCGCCCCACAGTTCGTCATTGGCAGCGCATCCCGCAATCCAGTCCGCGGCCCGGCCTATCGTGACCTCGATCTCTCCCTCATCAAACGGACGCGACTCGTTGAAAAGGTCGACATCGAATTCCGCGCCGAGATGTTCAACGTCACCAACACGCCGGAGTTCTCGCAGCCCAACGGCAGCTTCGGGTCCGCCGCGTTCGGCACCATCACGTCGACTACAACCGACCCTCGTGTGGTGCAGTTTGCGATTCGAATTAGCAGATAGTCAGGCGTCCTTTGCTCTGCGTTGTATGACGCCAAAGCTATTTTGGATTTTCGACAGAGTTCTGGATGCTCTCCGCGCTTTTGTATTCACGCGTCGCGTCTTCTTTGCGTCCTAAAGCACGATAAGCCTGACCAAGCAGCAGATGAGTGAGATGGTTATTTGAATCCATGCGCTCTGCACGCAACAGATAATTAAGCGCCGTCAAAGCATCGTCGCGCTTCAACAAAACCTGCCCCAGCAGGATATATGGCGCAGTTGAATTCGGCTCCAAGAGAAGGGCACAGTTCAAAGCCTGCTGGGCATCTTCATATCGTAATGCTCGCAAGTAGGAATCTCCCAGACGTTCATAAACTTCTCCGTCCATCGGATTGATCTTTCGTTCGGCTTCAAACTCGACAACAGCTTCAGCCGCCTGCGACCGCGATAGTGCAAGCTGTCCCAGCAACAGATGCGCCAGAGGCAACTTCGGTTCAAGTTCGAGCGCTTTGCGTGTCATCTTCTCGGACTCGACCGGATAGTTGCGGCGGAGCAGCATACGTCCCATGAACAAATACGATGCAGCCGAGTCGGCTGGGAGCTTGTACTGTTGAGCAAAGATGCGGCGCGCGTCGTCATAACGATGGACATCGAGATAACAGACCGCCAAAACATAGGTTCCATCGGCGTTCTCGCTTGCGATGGGAGTATTCGCACGTTCAAGAAGAGGAATTGCCGCTGCCGGCTGTCCCATCCGATAGAGCGTCACGCCACGCATCTGCGTTGCTTGCAGATCTTTAGGATCTTGTACGATCGCTTTTTCAAAGGCCGAATTCGCGGCTGCAAATTCATTGCGCTGGTAGTGAATCATCCCGCGCATACGCTCTACTCCCGCTGGTTCCGGCTGCTGACTAGCCAACGCATCTAGCCGTGTCTCCGCTTCACTCAACTGACCACGAGAGATCAGCCGCTGCGTCTCCTCTATCGGACCACTACTCTCGGCAGAGCGCGTTGAACTCTCTAATCCGTTTGTGCCAGGGTTCTGCTGAGCGTTCGAATGAACGATGGAAACCATTCCCACATAGCAGGAAAAGCAAACCTTCATCAATCTAAGGTAGACGTCAGAACGACAAGCGATAGGCGACATGTCTAAAAGAGCGCTCCGGCTACTTGTTCGGCCACATTTCTCGCCTCCTCACTCAAGCCGTTCGCGCTCGAGATAGGCTGCCTGGTTGAGCTTCTCTTGAGATCAATGACAAACGCCCGGTCTCGTACCCGGCCGATGATCTGCTCCCCTCCATTGCTCGAGCCATTACTCGGAACACACTGAATCGCCTCATTGCCAATTGCCTTCAGAGAGACCTGAGTACCGCTACATCGAGTCAAGTACGTGGCAAAGTCCTTCGAGGGGACAGCCATCGTATGCACGGCGATCGTCAACGCATAAACAGCAGAGTGATCTGTGCGTTTGAATTCACAGGTGGTATCGCCTTGCGGGGTCAGAGGAGTGGCGTTCGCCTGGACTTCACCACCCAAAACTCCGGCAGCCGTTGCGGCATTCAACCATGGACACTGCACTTCAGCCATACATCGCGGCGGCGAGACGAACGTTCCGACTATCACCGAAAACACAACTGCCATCCAACACTTTTTGCTCACGACTTCTCCACTCACCGCTACTCCCACCCGTTGAGAACGTATCTTATCGTAGAGCGCTTCTGTGCCGAGCCATGCCTTAGTGCTCTCCGCCGGCAACAACAGCCTCGGCATGCGGCGCGTCCCTGTGCACGTGCCAGGGCGAACTTTCGATCGAGATCTCCGGATGCTTGCGGAGAAAATCAAGTGAGTAAGTGGGAGCACCAGGATCAATCTTTTTCGTGACAAACTTCGCGGATTGTTCCTTGGCCTTCTCCTTCATTCCGGCACGACGGTACAGTAGCGCGAGATTGTAATGCGCCGCCAGGTCGTCCGGGTCGATTGCCTGCAATGCCTCAAACTGCTCCATTGCCTCCTGAGGCTTGCGTTGTTGATAGTAAGAGATCCCGAGCTCTCGACGAGCGTCCCGTGATTGAGGATATTGTGCTAAAACCTTCTTCAAATCTTCTACTTCAGCGTCGGAATTTCCTGCCCGTCGCTCCACTAACGCGAGGTAATAAAGAGCCCGCGCGTTATTGGGGTTTAGCTCCAGAGCTTTTTCAAGACCTCCGCGAGCCGAAGCATATTTCTCCCATTCAATATTCGTAAGGCCAATATTGGTGTAGCCGTCTGCATAGTCCGGCCGCAACTTAACGACCTGGGAAAAGGCCTGGATCGCATCGCTATACTGCAATTGATCGAGATAGGAAATACCAAGGTTATTCCAACGCATCCAGTCAGCATTATCTTTCGGATCGGGTGCGCTCACGGGATTTTCCCCAAGATTGAGTGTCCGGGATCGTGAAGCCAACTCAACAATCGGGTATGCAACGTGATCCTCGCCGAAAACGTTGTTGAGATAGCTCTGACGAAGATGTCGATAGTTAACCTTCGCAGTCATCGTTAGTGTTCCCTTCGCATCCGAAGGAACGCGAAACTCATAGCGAATGAGGGTAGACCTGCCTGCCTGAATGCTGTTGTCATAAGCAACAGAATGGATCGTCCATACCTTGTGATTGTCGACGAACACTCCGTCCGTGTTGACCGGACGATTCGTAAAGCTGTGTGCCCGTTCGTCCAGCTTTCCATCTGGTTTGATGAAGCCGCTGTGATAGATCTCCTTGCCATTAGAGTCGGTGACTACAAACTCCACCCAGGCCTCATACAGGTCGCGCACCTCTGGAATTAGCGAATGACCGATGTTCTTGTTTTGAATCACCGCCATCGCCTGCACGACTTCACCCGGCGCAAGAGTGAACGCAGTCGAACCTAAGGGTGCGATCAACTTGTCATCGTTCGACTTACGAATTCCGAACAGATCGACATTCAGATAGTTTCCCGTCTTCAAGAATTCGACTGTCTTCTCTAGCTGCTCATCAAACCCATAGTAGAAAGGAACAGCAGTGTTGCCTGCGGCCCAGCGGTGCGAGGCGAAGGTACCGTTCTTTGCGCCAGGCTCCGGCAGCGCATTCGACGCGCGCTTCATGTGACAACCTTGGCAGCTGGTGAAATCGGCTTGATAAAAAGTGAGCGGATTTCGTTGCGAGAACTTAGAGTTCTGCCACTCGTCGTACGCCGTGAACGCGCGAATAAACTTGTAATCGTTAAGCGGGTTGGGCAAGTTAGCCTTATGGCATGCGGAGCAAAACTCGGGCGTCCGGTAGAAGGTTTGCATCACAGCCTTCGAGTGCCGATCAAGGTGCGCCAAAATCTCTGAATCAGGTACCAACCCCGGAATGCGTGTGCCGTTTTCGTCGACCAGGACGGCAGGTACACCCATAACATAGCCGCCGTTGCCAAGCGTCGACTGCAGTTTCTGCACCGAATGGCACGTAGTGCAAGTCAATCCATCCTGATCGAACTTGCGATCCACGATCGAACTCTGCGTCAGTCCCCCGCCGAGCACCGCAATCGGATTGTGACAGCTGTCGCAGTGGCGTGAAAACTCAATTCCTTTAGTTCTGATAAGGATATTGACGCTTGTCCGATAAAACGGCGTACGAAATGAGTTGGAATGTAACGATTGTCTCCACTGGTGGTACGCCTCTTTATGACAATGGCCGCAGTAGTCGGCCGTAGGAAACGCATCGGGCTCCAGGAAAGTGTCTCCCTGTACTGCAGCGTTTCCTGGCGTTGAAATGTTCCCTTTCCCGAAGGCAAAGTTGTAGGTCTTACTAACCTTGTCCGCATACTCCTTACGAACAGCAGCTTCATCTGCGATCGTTTGCTGCGTCTCACTTTTATCTGAGTGCGCCTGAATTCGAGGAAGAAAGGCAAACACACTCGCCGCCAGCAGCACGCAAACCAGAGAGACGTACGTTACCCTTACGACAGCGAGGCGCCGTCGATTCCCGACCACCCACTCCCTCCGCGTCTTGGCCCACTTCGAAAACATCAGCATCGATTCCCAGCCTTCCTTTCGTCGGCTTACGAACTAAGTAGGTGCGAAAGGTTGATCCGAATTCTACTTATCTAGAGCACCCTTTGTCTGCTGATTTCTATGGCCGGTTTCGCCCTTCCCGTCCGGAGGGCCGGGCACAACACCCTTCCCCTCCTGAATCGTGAAAAATCGGTCAACCGATGGGATGACTATCTGTTCCACCAATCCGCTAGGCCAATGAATCTCAACGGCATCCACCTTGGTCGCATCGCCAATCCCGAAGTGCGGTCGCTGATCGTTGGAAGACTCATAGCTGCCACCACTTAGAACGTCAGCTCGTTGACGGATCCCGCCCGCCGTTAGGTAGACAGCAGCGCCCACAGCATCTCGCGGACTCTTTGGACCTCCGATCAACTTCAATCCAACCCAGTGATGGTTATCCGGATTGACGTTCCTCATCAGCGAAGGCACGTGGTCCATCGAATTGATGACAACGTCCACCTTACCGTCGTTGAACAGGTCTCCGAACGCGGCTCCCCGTCCCGGAATCACCTCTGCCAACCCGCTTCCAATCACCGCAGGAATCACCTCAAACTTCTTTCCCTTGTCGATGTTATGAAACAGGAGCGGACGCTGCGCGTAGGAGGTTCCCCAGTCGTACTTGTCAACCTGCGGATAGACATGCCCGTTGACCAGAAAAATATCCTTCCAGCCATCATTGTCGTAGTCGATAAATTCAGTCGCCCAAGTCAAAAAGGGATAAGTGACCTCCGCGATACCCATCTCCGGGCTTATCTCCGTAAATCCCTGATCCCCGCCATTTCTAAATAGAGGTTTGTAATCATCAGAAAATGTTCCAGTGTAGAGATCGATCCATCCATTGTTAAGATAGTCACCAACCGCCAGGCCCATGCCGGCCTGATCCCGTCCCTGTTGGTTCAATGCGAAGCCAGAGTAGTAGCTGGCATCTTCAAAGGTTCCATCTCCATTATTCATATAGAGATAGTTCGGCGACGAATCGTCGGTAACTACGAGATCGACTTTGCCATCGTTATTGATATCAACAAACACCGCCGTAAAGCCGTAATAGCGAGCTTTATCTGACACACCAGCCTTCTCACTCACATCGGTAAACGTCCCATCGCCGTTGTTGTGAAAGAGATGATCGCCCTCCCCTTGTAACCCACGCGGGCCGCACAAAGTATTCACACCACGAAATTGGCAGTAGCTCATTCCAACAGCCTCCGTGCCAGGATCGGGCGGATGGCTGATGTCGTAGTGAACATACCCGGGAACAAAGAGGTCGAGCCGACCGTCCCCGTCGTAGTCTCCAAACGTCGCTCCGGTAGACCAATTCCCCAGCGTGACTCCTGCCTTTTCCGCTACGTCAGTGAACGTTCCGTCGTGGTTGTTGTGATACAGCCGATTCTTGCCGAAGTTGGAGACATAGATATCCGGCCAGCCATCGTTGTCGTAATCTCCCACCGCGACGCCATACCCCCAACGATCGTTTGTCACTCCGGCCTTGACGGAAACATCGGTAAATGTTCCATCGTGGTTGTTATGAAACAGCGCAGCATGTGGCGGATCCGCCGTTCCCTTCATCGCATCATAGGTAGAACCGTTCACCAGGTAGATATCGAGCCAGCCGTCATTGTCATAGTCCAGTAACGCGACACCCGATCCGGTCGTCTCCAGAATGTACTTCTTTTCCGGCGTTCCCATCACGTGATGCCAGCCAGTCAGACCAGCTTGTTTCGCAACATCTTTGAAGATCACCGGCCCGTCTTTAACAAATCCTCCCGCAGTGATCGGGCGCAACTCCGAATCCTTTACGGCAGCGAATACGCCCGCCGTCGCAGATCCGCTCTTGGGCACAGTTGGGGCAGGCAGATCCGGAGCCGGGCTTGGTTTAGCTCTCTCCTGCGCCGCTCCAAATGGTCCCGCAAAGACCTCGCCCACCAACGCACCCAGGAGAATTATTTTTCGAAGATCTTTCATAACGTCTTTTTCTCACCCTCTGATTCAAAAACTAGATCGGAGTCGAAACGAGCCAAAACGCATGACCCGCAACTAGCCAATGTGCCCGCGAGCTACCTTGTAAATCGCCTGCCCCCAAAATCATCAGCTTTGTAATCGTTCGTGTCTATCTCTATTTCGTACGTCTGGTGTTGTGCTGAACATCTAAGCCGCAAGCCGACAGGAGTGAAATCCTATGGGCATTCCAGTGTGCACCACACGGTCATATCCCGCATTAATCCAAGGATTGAGAACCAAACCAACAGTTCGAAGCAATAACCCACGAAACATCTTCAGTGCCGGCCACGTTCCGTCAAGCACCCCAAAGAGTGTTGTAGATCTAATCGCAAAAGTAAGCCCTCAGTTGAATCGCGTCCTCCGCCAAAGGCTCCAGCCTCCCATCGCCAAACTCGCAATCAACACCGCACTCAGAATCACGACCCAACGAAGGTCCATTGTCAGCGGGGGCACCGCGGCTCTAGCTCCCAACGTGACAAAGACCGCAGTCGCAGTCAGAACAATGACGTAATCCCACCAGCGACGCCTCTCTTTCCTTCCGCCAAACTCCTCTCCAGCCTGTGCCATCATCGTTCGTTGATAGTCCAGGCCGTACCGCCTGCACTCCCGCAACCATGCACAACGAGATCGCAAAACGGCGAAAACCCTGCATTCACCAACTTCGTTGGAGCCTCGGCCGCTCCCAACCAAACCCCAGCCGACAACCCGCAGACGGCACCCAGGCCATGCAGCGACAAGCCCATCTTTCCTGTCTTCTCTACCGCCAATGCCATCCGACTCCCTCGATGCTTCCCTTCAGACCCGCCATACTTACCGACTAATGCAACACCGCCAGCAGAGTAATCCCCAACACAAGCACAAAGAGCGGAACCAGGAAATGGCTGTCGGTAGGAATCGTCTTTATCTCTTTCGCAAAATTCAAAACAACCTCCAATCACCTGTCCATACTAAGCGGTTCCATCGAGCAAAGCCCTGCATCCCCCTTACAACACGCGATAAACCAAATAGACCAACACTTCCGATTCCTCCCGTTCAAAGTCTTCCAGAGCGCTATCCTCCAAATTTCGCTACATTGGTGTGCATGCTCCCGAAGCAGTTCTTCGCGATCCCGCTCCTCGCTGCCAGTCTGGTGACAGCGTCCACGCGCGCCGAATCGCCAACCGCACCTGCCCAAGCGGTCCTTCAACGTCTTATGCCGAATCTCGCACCGCAGTTTCAACTGGCTCTTATTCCGAAGCCTGGTCGCAAAGATTACTTCCGCATCACCGGCATCCAAGGCCACATCCGCGTCGAAGCAGCCACCCAACCCACTCTCTTATACGGCGTCAACTGGTATTTGAAGTTCGTCGCCCATCTACAAATCTCTCCAAACGGCTCTCAACTCGGCGCTCCCAACCTGACGCTACCCGCGCCTGACGCCCCAATCGAAAAGCCAGCCCTCTACCCCTGGCGCTACGCCCTCAACGAGAACGTCGACGGCTACTCCGCACCTTACTGGGACCAACAGCGCTGGCAACATGAGATCGACATCCTCGCCTTAAGCGGCACCAACGCCATCCTCATCGAGCGCGGCATGGACCTCGTCCTGTACCAGACCTTCCGCGACGCCGGCTACTCCGACCAGGCCATCCGCAACTGGATCGTCCAGCCTGCACATCAGAACTGGCAGCTCATGGGCAACATGTGTTGCTTCCAGGGTACCATCTCCATGGAGCTTCTCGAGAAACGATCCCGCTCCGCGCAACAACTCATCGCCTCACTCCGCAGCCTCGGCATCACTCCCGTTCTCCCCGGCTACTACGGTATCGTCCCCGCCGACTTCGCCTCTCTTCACCCCGGCGCTCACGTCATCACGCAAGGAGATTGGAACGGATTCACCCGCCCAGGCTGGCTGGATCCACGCGATCCAAACTTCGACAAACTCGCAGCGTCCTTCTATCGTCATCAGCACGCTCTCTACGGCGACTCCGCAATTTACGATATGGAAATCTTCCAGGAGGGTGGCGCCGCCGGCGATGTCCCTGTCGCCGAAGCCGCAAAAAAAGTACAGCAAGCCCTGATGCGCGACCATCCCAACGCCCTGTGGATGCTCCTCGGCTGGCAGCAGAATCCAACCCAGGAGCTCCTCTCCTCCCTCGACACCAGCCATGTCCTCATCGCCGAAATCGAACAAGGTCGCATCCCACGCGAAGACCGTGACCGCGAGTTCCGCGGCGCCTCCTGGCTCTACGGAGGCCTATGGGAGTTCGGCGGACGCACCACCATGGGAGCGCCACTCTACGACTACGCCGTCCGTCTCCCCAAGATGTCCGCAAAACCCAACAGCCGCATCGTAGGCACCGCCATCTTTACCGAAGGCATGGACACCAACCCATTCGCCTTTGATCTCTATACAGAGATGGCCTGGCACGCCAATCCAGTCACCCTCACGGAGTGGACCGATGCCTACGCAATCCGCCGCTACGGAGCGAACGACCCACACGCTCAAAGCGCCTGGCAGATTCTCCTCAAAACCGCCTACGGCTATCGCGCCGACGGCAACACGCAACACGGCGAGCGCGACGCCTCACAGGACTCCATCTTCAACGCCCAACCATCCCTAACGGCAACGCGCGCAGCCACATGGTCACCCGACGTCCTGCGATACAACCCATCCGACCTCGCCCCCGCCCTCACCGAGCTTTTGCAGGTCGCACCGACACTCCGCTCCACCGAAACCTATCAATACGATTTGGTGGACGTAGCCCGACAGACAATGGCCAACGAAGGCCGTCGCCTCCTGCCTCTCATCAAGCAGGCCTACGACACCAAAGACAAGATCACCTTCGCCAAACTCACAAAGGAGTGGCTCCGCGACATGGAGCTACAAAACCAACTCCTACAAACCAGTCCCTTCTTCCTCCTCGGCAAGTGGCTCTCCTTCGTCCCACCGTGGGCCTCGTCCCCCGAAGAGCTTGACCGTCTCAACTACGACGCCCGTTCCATCCTCACCACCTGGGGCGACCGCAAAGCCAGCGAATACGGCCTTCACGAGTACGGCAACCGCGACTGGGCCGGCCTGACAAGCGATTACTACATGGTCCGCTGGCAGATGTACTTCGACTCGCTCTCCACCGCGCTCGACACCGTCGAAACTCCGAAAGCCATCGACTGGTATGCCTTCGGGGACCAGTGGAACCACAGCCAGAAAACCTACGCTGCCACACCGCATGGCGACTCATACGATTCCGCCCTGGCCATCGCGCATACACTTCATCTAGCTCCCAATCAACAATCCGAGGCGCACCAGTAAACTATGACAACGATGAGCGCACCCTCCGAAACCCCCTGGCCCTCCTTAACTGCCGCACGGCCCGCACGCCTCCTCTCGCTCGACTTCCTGCGCGGCCTCACCATCGCCTTCATGATCCTCGTCAACAACAACGGCGATGAACAGCTGGCCTACTGGCCACTCAAACACGCGGCCTGGAACGGCTTCACCCCAACCGACCTCGTCTTCCCCACCTTCCTCTTCCTCGTCGGCATCTCGACCGTCTTCTCCACTGCTTCGAGGCTCGCCCAGGGTGCCACGAAACAATCGCTCTTCCTCCACGTCCTGCGCCGCTCCATCACGCTCTACGTACTCGGCCTCCTGATACACGGCTTCCCTTTCTTCAATCTCCACACCATGCGCTTCTACGGCGTACTTCCTCGCATCGCCATCTGCTACTTCATCATTGCCTCGCTCTACATCCTGAGTCCCGGCTGGCGTAGCAAAGCAGCTCTCGCGATCGGCGCCCTCGCCGCTTATTGGATCCTCATGCGCTTCGTTCCCGTCCCTGGATACGGCGTCCCCACCCACGACATTCCCTTGCTCGATCGGGACGCGAACCTCACCGCATGGATCGATCGCCAGTTATTTTCAGCGTCTCATCTCTACGAGCATACCCGTGACCCCGAGGGCCTCCTCAGCACGATCCCCGCACTCGCCACCGCACTCTTCGGCGTCCTCACCGGCATCTGGCTGCGCACCCAGCACACGCTGAACCAGAAAATAACAGGCATCGCCATCGCTGGCATCAGCGGCATTCTCCTGGGCGGCCTCTGGAACATTACTTTCCCCATCAACAAAAAACTTTGGACCAGCTCCTACGCACTCTTCGCCGCAGGCCTCAGTCTCTCCCTCCTCGCACTAAGCCTCTTCATCGTCGATCTACGACGAAAAACACCCGCCAAACAAGATCACTCGGGCGTTCTCAAACCTTTCTTCATCTTCGGAACCAACGCCATCGTCGCCTACGCCTTCTCGGAGATGCTTGCGTCCGTCCTCTATAGCATTCACACGCATCCGGGCGTCAGTCTGCAGCAATCAATCTTTCGCTCAATCCAGCAGGTAGTCCCGAATGTGCCCTTCGCTTCCCTGCTCTACTCCATCGCATTCGTAGCCGTCTGCTGGCTCTTCGTCGCCGTACTCTACCGCCGCAAAATCTTTATCAAGATCTAACCCGCATGAGGCGCTCCAGCACAAAAAAACAATTCGCGCAGCGACAGCATCCCAAGCCTCCGATATCGCGGACACCGCCATTCCATTTACAGTGAAAAGATGACGAAACCGTCAAAGGTCGATCTGGTAGGCGTCGGGCTCAACGCCACAGACACCGTCATCCCTCTCACTGACTACCCCTCCCGAGGTTCCAAAGTCGAGTACCGCACCGCAACCGTACTACCAGGCGGACAAGTCGCGTCCACAGTCGTCGCCTGTCAGCGCTGGGGTATGAGCACTCGATACGTAGGAAAGCTAGGCGATGACGCAGCCGCAGCGCTCCACCGCGAAGCCTTCGCTCACGCAGGCGTTGAGACACAACTCATCACAGCCGCAGGGGCCGCCAGCCCACAATCCTTAATCCTCGTCGACGCCGGCGGCGAGCGAACCGTCCTGTGCAGACGGGACGAGCGCCTCATCCTTCAGCCCGCCGATCTTAACCAAGAATGGATCGTCAACGCCCGAGCTCTTCACGTCGACGGCCACGACACCGCGGCCGCAACTCTCGCAGCCACATGGGCCCGCGCCGCCGACATCCCGGTCATCGCCGATCTCGATGAACTCTATCCAGGCGTCGAAGAACTCATCGCAAACGTCGACTACCTCGTCGTCAGCAGAGACTTCCCACGCCGTCTTACCACCGAGCCCAACCTGGAAAAAGCACTGCAAAAAATCCAACATCGTTACGGATGCACTCTGGTAGCCGCCACACTAGGAGAAGAAGGCGTCGTAGCGTGGGACGGCAAACAGCTTCACCACGCACCGGCCTATTGTGTCTCGGTAGTCGATACCACCGGAGCAGGCGATATATTCCACGCCGGATTCATCTACGGCCTCCTTCAAAATTGGCCTCTCAAGCGACAACTCGACTTCGCATGCGCCTCTGCCGCCTTGAACTGTACAGCCGTCGGAGCCAGAGGCGGCATTCAGTCGGTCGACAAAATCGAAAACCTGATGGCAACAGGCACCAGGCACCTCACAGCGCATGCTGAGTCATTTCGCTAATCACGAAACAAGACTCAAGAGACATCCCAGCTCATGAACGACTCCGATCCCACCCTCGCTCTGCAGCCAGAAACACCGGAAACCAACCGAGCCGCACACCAGGTCGCGATCGAAAAAGTCACCGGCCTCAACTCACATCACGCTGAAGACACACTCGCCGTCGAAGAGCCACTTGAAATTCAACTAGCACACGGTCCACTCAACGCACGATCCCTAAAATCCATCTCCGTAACCATGCGCACCCCAGGCCACGACTTCGCCCTGGCAGCAGGCTTCCTCATGACCGAGGGCGTCGTGCGCGACCCAAACGACATCGTTCGGATCGTCTACGCCGCCGGAAGCCTCAGCGAAGTCCATGCAGCAACCCCAACACAAACCTCGCTCCCCTATCAGCCCACCAAAAACGTAGTCCGCGTCGAACTCGCACCCGAGGTCGTCGTAAGCCTCGCCAATCTTGAGCGCAACTTCTACACAACCTCAAGCTGCGGCATCTGCGGCAAAGCCTCTCTTCTCGCACTTCAAACGGTCTGCCCACCGCGGCGAAAAAACATCTTCAACATCGACGCCGAGATTCTCTACAAACTACCCGAACGCCTGCGTGAAGCCCAAACCCTCTTCAATCGAACCGGAGGAATCCACGGCGCGGCCCTCTTCAACGCCGCGGGCAATCTCCTCGCCGTACGCGAAGACGTAGGTCGCCACAACGCAGTCGACAAACTCCTCGGCGCCGAATTTCTCGCCGACCGAACTCCCCTCCGCAACGCACTGCTCCTGCTCTCCGGACGAGCCAGCTTCGAACTCCTGCAAAAGGCACTCATGGGCGGAGTTCCCATGGTCGTCGCCGTAGGTGCCCCCTCCAGCCTTGCCGTACAAGTCGCAAAAGACTTCGATATCACCCTCATCGGCTTCCTTCGCGACAATCACTTCAACATCTACAACGGCGCAGAGCAAATCCTCGGACACTCCTCTAACTAAACGCCACACCTCTAACTAAGCGCAAAAAAAGAGGGCCGCTGCGATCGTCTGCAGCGGCCCCAAAGCTTGCGCACTACATACCGCTCTGGTTCCCCGAATCAGGATGAACCACGCGATAACTTGCTCCGCCTCGCGACCAGACCAACAGCAGCAAATCCTTCCCATCCGGATTCGCATGCGCCGCATTCACGAACTGGTCCGCCGAAGTCACCGGATGACGATCGACCTCAAGGATCACGTCACCAGGAGCAAGGCTCGCATCATCGGCGGGGCTGCCCGGGCGAACACTCTGAATTGCAACTCCCTGCACCTGCGAAGGAATATGCAGCTGCTGCCGCACATCCGGTGTCAGCTCAGCCACAGCCAGCCCAAGCTTCGCTTTCTGTGGTGTCGCGCTATCGTTATCGTTCGCGACCTCGGCTTCTTTATGGAATTCGCCGACCTGCAGCTTGACCGTCTGCTGTGAACCGCTTCGAATAATACCGAGATCGACCGTAGTTCCGGGAGTATCCTGGCTCACCGCAACCTGCAGCGCGCCACCGTTCAAAATCTTCTGGCCATTCAACTCAACGATCACGTCGCCGTTCTTCAGCCCCGCACGTGCCGCAGGAGAATCAGGCGTCACCTGCGCCACAATCGCGCCCGTTGCCTCCTTCAGGTTGAAGAAGCTGGCATTCTCAGGCGTCACGTCATTCATAGTGATCCCGAGATAACCATGATGCACAGCGCCCGTCTTGATCAGCTGCTCCGCTGTCGATCGCACAATCTGCGAAGGAATCGCAAACCCAGCGCCGGCAAACGAACCACCGTTCGAGATGATGAACGTATTGATCCCGACGAGTTCACCGCGAGCATTCACCAGCGGTCCACCGGAGTTGCCCGGATTGATTGCAGCATCGGTCTGGATATATCCGCCAGGCTTCCGCGCATCATCGCGATAAGGGTTCTGCCGATCGACTGCGCTGACAATTCCACGCGTCACCGAAAATTGGAAATATCCAAACGGACTGCCGAACGCCAACACCGTCTGTCCCGGCTTCAGCTTGGTTGAATCACCCCACGCGATGCTCGGCAGATCATGTGCATCTACCTTGATCACCGCTAGGTCCGTCAGCGGATCATGTCCTACCAGCTTCGCCTTCAACACGCGACGATCGTGCAGCGTCACACGCATCTCCACCGCACCATCGACCACGTGATTGTTCGTCACAATATAACCATCGGGCGAAATAATAATTCCGCTGCCAATCCCATGCTCGAGCTGCGGCTGTTGCGGACGCTGCTGTTGCATCATCCCCGGAGGCAGTTGCCCAAAGAACTGCTGAAGTCCCGGCGGCAGACTCTGTCCCTGCTGTCCCTGCTCCTGACCATCCTCCTGATCCTCACCCACCTGGTGCTCCGCCGAGCCACGCGAAGTGACCGCAACGTTTACCACCGCAGGCGTAACCCGCGCCGCAACCGCCTCAACGGCATTATCCAGAGCAACCAGCGACGAAACACTGTTGTCATCCATCGGTGCCGGCGACGAGATTGGCGATGAGACCATAGCCGCATGAACCCCATTGTGATGAACCAACATCCCAGCTGCCAACACGAGAGCCGCGGCAGCGCCTGCAGGAACGGCAACCCGTCCCGCTTTACCTACTAATTTATTAGTTTCAAACGACATGATCGATCCTCACAAACGGGTTGAACAGCTTTAGTTAGAGTTTAATGACCAGCCAGCCGCCCTCGGTAGGCACGGCTGCAAACGAAGAAGAAAACACTCGCTCACCCGACACGGTAAGCACCATCCTTGGCCGCGACGACTCCTCCCACGATGTCAGCACCACCCATCGCTCCATCTGCTGGGTCTGTTGCATCGCGCGATCCTGCTTCACACGCATCAACGACGTCGCATGCACCGGCCGATGCCGCTTAGCAGTTGGTTGAGTCTTGTGCTGCGGAATCTGTACAGCCGTTTCCACCGGCATAGAAGCCTTCAGCAAAGTCTCGTGGACCATGCCCGTTGCCGGAACAGACGCTCTAGAGGGATGAAACGCGACAGGCTGATATCTCGTAGCGTCAGTAGAAAAGCTCTGAGCCTCTTCATGCATCGGCACCGCGCCACCAGCGAATGAAACAACCTGTGGGAGACGCGAAAGTTCCGCCGCGCCACCAACGAGCCCTAGCACAAGAACACTCATCACCAAGCTAGCCTGCGCCTTGCTCATCCCTTCGCTCCGCCGCAAAATGCTGTGCACCCGCCGTGCCAGCTCCGACCGCCTCTCCCACGCACCCAGCGAAAGCGCAGCCGGCCTACGCCCCAGCCTCTGCTCCGCTAGATTCGTCAGGCAGGTCGCATAAGCTTTCGGAGCCTTCGTAAACCGGAGCACCGCATCATCACAAGCCAGCTCGCGCTCGAAGCAGAGCCTCCGTTCAATCCACAACAGCACCGGGTTTAGCGGCACCATCACCAGGCTGATCTTCTGCAACAGATTGATCCAGTCATCGGCCCGCCGCAGATGCCCCATCTCATGCAGCACAATCTGTTCCAACTCACTCGTAGTGAGCCGCTCAAACATCTCTCCCGGAATCAGAATTCGCGGAGAAAAAAATCCGATCACGCTAGGCCGATCTACATCCGCCGACGTGCATACGGTCGCTCCACGCCATTCCGCCGCAGCCAACGCAGAATCCCAACATAGGCTCATCTTAACCGGCGTCGCACGCTTCCATATGACGCGTAGTTGCACAGCGCCGATCGCCAGCTTCACCGCCCGCACCATCGAGACGCCGAGCCACAACGCCACAATCGCAAGACTCCATCTCACATCTACCTGCACGAACGCGCCATGCCCTGACGCTTCGCCACCAGCCCGTAGTCCATACGCATGTAACAGCGGTAGCAACGCAAGAACCACAAACACCGCCGTCCAAACTGCAAACCGGATCGCAGCCGTCGTCTTCGGCATCAACCGCAAACATATCCATACTGCAGCAGTCAACACAAGCCCCTGCCACAATCCCGACACCACCGAGCCGGCCGCCACCCGCGACAAACCTTCAACACTATGCAACAGGTTCAAATCAATCCACATTACAGTTCGTCTCCCGCGCGGTCGTCCTCTGCCGCTGCAATCGCTTCTTTCAGCCGTTGCAACTCCTCCGCCGTCACCTCGTCATCTCCAAGCAGCGAAAGCAACAACTTCTCCCGCGAGTTGCCGAAGAACCGCTGCATCATATGACGGACCTCCGACCGGCTAGCTTCCTGCTCGGCAACGCACGGTATATAGAGAAACGCCCGCCCCTCCTGCCGGTGCCGCACGTAGCCTTTCTGCTCCAAAATCCGAATCGTCGTGAGCACTGAGTTATACGCCAGTGCCTCCGGCATGGCCGCCACCAGCTCCCCCACAGCCGACTCGCCGCGCGCCCACAGAATCTTCATGAGCCGTAACTCAGCCTCTGTCAACGTGATGGACTTCTTTGGCGGCATATCCCCTCAATATTCCGACTCCCCAAACCTGACGAGGAGACAGAACCTACTCACAGGAAAGACGAACAACTAATCGATTAGTTAGCAAGACCTCAAAATAATTGCGCGAACAAACATTACCCTCCCACCAACCGAAAACCGTCACCCGGCACATACTCTTAACCAGGGAGGAAAGCTCGCCACAACGATGATCCGAATCGACGAGACCACGACGATCAAAGCACCCATTCAACGCTGCTTCGACCTCTCCCGCAGCGTAGAAGTTCATCTCCTCAGGAACGTTCACTCCGGCGAACAGGCTCTCGCAATAAGTGGCCTCACCTCCGGCCTCCAGGGCCTCTCTGACCGCGTCACCTGGCGAGCCAAACACTTTGGCTTCTGGCACAACCTCACCAACGAAGTCACGGCCATCGAACCGCCTACCTACTTCCAGGTGACCATGAACAAAGGGATCTTCCGCTCCATGCAGGCCGACCACTACTTCCACACGCTCCCCTCCGGCGCGACCGAGATGACAGATCACTTCCGAATAGCCTCTCCGCCTCGCATCCTTGGCCTCCCGGCCGAAAAACTCTTCCTCCGCCGATACATGCTTGCGCTCATTCGCGAGCGCAACGCCGTCATCAAGCAACTTGCCGAATCATCAGACTGGAAGTTCTACCTCCCAATGGAAGCAAACGGGAAACACAGGTCATCATGAAGATCGTCATCCCCGGCGGCACCGGACAAGTAGGCCACCTTCTCGCCCGTCACTTTCACTCTAAGGGCCACAATGTCATCGTGTTCAGCCGCACCCCGCAAGCCGCGCCATGGCGCATCGTGCCATGGGACGGCCTCACCCTCGGCCCATGGGTCGCCGACCTCGAGCAGAGCGACATCTGCATCAACCTCGCCGGCCGCAGCGTCAACTGTCGCTACACCCCGGCCAACCGCCGTGCCATCTTCGACTCCCGCGTCCTCTCCACAAAAATCCTTGGCGAAGCCATCGCCTCCCTGCGCCACCCACCCGCCATCTGGCTCAACGCCAGCACCGCCACCATCTATCGCCACTCGCTCGGCCGCCCCATGGACGAAGCCACCGGCGAGTTCGGCGGCAACGAACTCGGCGCACCTGACACCTGGAACTTCTCAATCGACGTAGCCAAAGCCTGGGAGTCCGCCTTCTTCTCCACGCAAACACCCCGCACCCGCAAGGTCGCCCTCCGCAGCGCTATGACCTTCAGTCCCGATCCCGGCGGAGTCTTCGATGTCTTCCTCAGCCTCGTTCGACACGGCCTGGGCGGCACCAACCACCCAGGCACCCAATTCGTCTCATGGATCCACGCGGTCGACTTCATCCGCGCCATCGAGTTCATCATCTCCACCCCAACCATCACCGGCCCAATCAACCTCGCCTCGCCAAATCCTCTTCCCAACCGAGACTTCCTTCGCATCCTCCGTGAAGCCTGGGGCACTCCCATCGGTCTGCCAACCACATCATGGATGATCGAGATTGGCACCTTCCTCATGCGCACCGAATCCGAACTCATCATAAAAAGCCGTCAGGTCATCCCCGGTCGTCTCCTCTCCGCTGGCTTCCAGTTCACCTTTCCCGACTGGCCCTCCGCCGCCCGGGATCTCGTCGCTAGCTGGAGAAGCCAAAAATTCCCTATGTAACTTACATCCGGGCCGTAGTATCGTCTTTGCCATGGCTGCTGAAGACGCGAACGATCTGCGTAGAGCGCTCGAGAAGAACGAAATCATCCCGTACTTCCAACCGCTGGTGGAACTTCGAACGGGCCTCCTCAGCGGATTCGAAGTTCTCGCGCGCTGGCAGCATCCCGTCCGCGGCCTCATTCCCCCTAACGAATTCATTCCATTAGCTGAAGACACCGGCCTCAACGGTCAACTCACCGGAAACCTCCTCCGAGCCGTCTTCGCCGCCGCAAAAAACATCCCAGATCACCTCACCCTCTCGGTCAACATCTCCCTCACCCAGCTCACCGACTTCTCCCTCCCCAAACACATCCGCACCGCCGCCGAGCAAGCCAGCTTCCCCCTCAACCGTCTCATCCTCGAGATCACCGAGAGCGCCCTCGCCAGCAACACCGAGCACGCCTACCGCATTGCCACCGAGCTCAAAGAACAGGGCTCCCGCCTCGCTCTCGACGACTTCGGAACCGGCTACTCCAGCCTCCGCCACCTCCAGTCCCTCCCCTTCGACGAGCTCAAAATCGATGCCAGCTTCGTCCGCTCCATGGGCCACACCCGCGACAGCCGCAAGATCGCCGCTGCCATCGTCGGTCTCGGCAACAGCCTCAGCCTCACTACCGTCGCAGAAGGCGTAGAAAATCAAACCATCGCCGACATGCTCCTATGGCTAGGCTGCGATCTCGGCCAGGGGTGGCTCTACGGCCGCGCCGTCCCACCCGAACAGCTACCCGACGTCCTCGCCGCCAGAATCGACCCGCCACCCGTCCCCGCCGAACACCGCTCGCCCATCGCCAACTCCACGCTCCCCCTCCGCCTCGAAGCGCTTCCCACCCAGCGCCTCGCCCAACTCAACGCCATCTACGATGGCGTCCCCGTCGGCCTCTGCTTCATCGACCGCAATCTCCGATACGTCAGCGTCAACCGCCGTCTCGCCGAAATGCATCACCTGCCCGTAGCCGCCCACCTCGGCCGTTATGTCTCCGAGGTCATGCCCTCCGTCTTCCCGCTCTGCGAGCCCTACCTCCTGCGCGCTCTCAACGGAGAGGCCAGCAACAACCTGGAAATCTGCTATCCCGATCCCAACCCACTCAACGAAAAACGCACCCATCTCATCTCCTTCCATCCTGCTCGCGACGAGGCCGACGAGGTCATCGGAGTCTCCGTCTCTGTCGTCGATATCACCCGACGCAAGAAGGCCGAGCAAGCCCTCGCCGAAAGCGAAGACCACTACCGACATACCGTCGAACTCAACCCGCAGGTCCCTTGGACCGCCGATCCCGAAGGCATGATCCTCGACGCCAGTCAGAGATGGGAGAGCCTCACAGGCCTCACCATTCAGGAATCCCTCGGCACTGGTTGGATTCGCGCTCTCCATCCCGACGACGTCGCACCTACCTCCCGCATCTGGGCAGAAGCCCGCCGCACCGGCAATCCTCTCGACGTCCTCTACCGAGTTCTGCGCGTCGACGGAACCTGGCGCTGGATGCGCGCCCGCGCCGCCCCGCGCCGCGGAAAAGATGGTGAAATTATCCGCTGGTACGGCACCGTGGAAGATATCAACGACCAGAAACAGGCCGAGGAAGCTCTCCGTAGAAGCGAAGCCCGTCTCCAGGCAATCTTCGATGCCGTCCCCATCGGAATCGTCATCGCTGACGCACCCGACGGCCGGGTCGTCATGAGCAACCCACGAGCCGAGGAGATTCTTCGCAGCTCGGCTGTCTCCGCTACCGTCATCGACGACTACTGCAAAGAGTCGATCATGTCGATAGTCCCCGAAGCCATCGCAACAACCGCTCCCAACTCAACGCCGAATGGCGATCACCCTCTCGCCAGCGCCCTTATGGGCGGAAAATCCATCGGCCCTACCGAGTACCTCCGCTTCCACAGCGACGGTTCAAGCGCCTGGATAAGCCTCACCGCCGCACCCGTGATCGACTCCGACGGTAAAGTCTCCGGCGGTGTCGTAGCCATTCAGGACATCGACGAAGACAAGCGCGAAATGCAGCGACTCTCCGACCTCAACACCGTCCTGAAGATCAAACTAGAAACACATCGGTAGTCCCCGAAAAATCGTCATCTCGACCGGAGTCCGCGGTCTCATCGCGTAACGCAGCGGAGAGACCCCGTATTTCGCCTCTACACCCACCTTGCTCGCTATCCCCGCCAGAGCGAAACACAAACCCTCACCTAACCGATCCAACCTGCTAGCGTAGTACCCAATGGCCCACGCCCACACCGTAGCGAACGTCCGTTACACCTTCAACTCCCTGGCCGATCTACTCGCCAAAGCCACCCCCGCCCGCTCTGGTGACGAGCTAGCGGGCATCGCGGCAACCTCTGCCCAGCAACGCGTCGCAGCCCAGATGGCACTCGCCGATCTCCCCCTCACCCACTTCCTCAACGAACCCGTCATCCCTTACGAAACCGACGAAGTCACTCGACTCATCCAGGACACCTGTCGCACTCCCGCCGCCACCGCCGCATTCGCCCCCATCTCCAGCCTCACCGTAGGCGATCTCCGCGACCATCTCCTCTCCGACGCGGCCACCCCATCCACCCTTGCGGCCCTCGCCCCGGGCCTAACCCCAGAAATGGCAGCCGCTGTCTCCAAACTCATGCGCCTCCAGGACCTCATCCTCGTAGCTCGCAAAATAAACGTCATCACCAAATTCCGTACCACCGTAGGACTGCCCGGCCGACTCTCCACCCGTCTCCAGCCCAACCATCCCACCGACGACCCAGCCGGTATCGCCGCATCTATCCTCGACGGCCTGCTCCTCGGCTCCGGCGACGCCGTCATCGGCATCAACCCTGTCTCCGACAACGTAGCCGCTCTTACAACACTCCTTCATCTCGTCGATCACATCCGCCGCCGCTACGAGATCCCCACCCAGTCCTGCGTCCTCGCCCATCTCACGACGCAGATGCAGGCCATGCAGCAGGGCGCACCTCTCGACCTCCTCTTCCAATCCATCGGCGGCACCGAAGCCACCAACACAAGCTTCGGCATCAACCTCGCTCTCCTCGAAGAAGCCCACCAACAAGCCCGCAGCCTAAACCGCGCACCAGAAAACCCGTCCCCCAACATCATGTACTTCGAGACCGGCCAGGGCAGCAGCCTAAGCGCGACAGCTCATCAGGGTGTAGACCAGCAAACTCTCGAAGCCCGCGCCTACGCCGTAGCCCGCCACTTCAACCCCATGCTCGTCAACACAGTCGTAGGCTTCATCGGCCCCGAATACCTCTACGACGGCAAGCAAATCCTCCGCGCAGGCCTCGAAGACCACTTCTGCGGCAAACTCCTCGGCCTCCCCATGGGCTGCGACATCTGCTACACCAATCACGCCGAAGCCGACCAGGACGACATGGACGCACTCCTCACCATGCTCGGCGCCGCAGGCGTCAACTACATCATGGGTGTCCCCGGCGCAGACGACATCATGCTCAACTACCAGAGCACATCCTTCCACGACGCCCTCTACCTCCGCCGCCTCCTCAACCTCCGCCCCGCTCCCGAGTTCGAAGCCTGGCTCAACACGCAAGCTCCCCACCGCCTTACCCTGCCCGCCATGCTTCCATAGCCGTCATGCGCATAGCTGCATTCAATCGCAGCCGAACGCCAGCCCACCATGCAATGGAACAAATCAGATCGAACCGACGTAAATTTCTTCGTGAATCCAACGAATAGCATGGAGATCATCGCGCTCGCAGGCTTATTGGCTGGAGCTTTGGACATCACCGCAACCTCTACCCTCATGTCGCTGCAAGGTATGCCACTTGAAAGGCTATGGCAGGGCATAGCCAGCGGTACGCTGGGCACATCAGCGTTCAAAGGCGGCAAAAAAACTGCCACGCTCGGCCTGTTCTTTCACTTCGCAATTGCGTTCATCGTTGCTGCGATCTTCTACGCGATAAGCCGCCAACTCCCGATGCTCGCAGAAAGACCGATCCTCTGGGGCGCTCTCTACGGCGTTGTCGTTCATCTGGTCATGAGCCGCGTCGTAGTCCCGCTCTCACGAGCTCCCAAACGAGCGTTCTCCGCAAAAGCCTTCGTGATTCAACTGGTCATCCACATCTGCTTCGTGGGACTTCCAATCGCACTCACAGTCGCTCGCTTCACCCGATAGAAACCCGCGCGAGCCAAAAAAATCAGCACTTCTTCCCACTCTTGTGCGTTTCGAGCGCAAGATCCTCCGCGACATTCGGATCATATTCTTCCAACTCAGCCAGCAGCCCTGCATCGCTCAAATCCAGCAGCTTCGAGTTCTCCCAGTCATGTCGAACGGTCTTTCCCAGACGGTCAAGGATGTGGTCGTCCCTCACCTCAATCGCCAGCTCCCGCCTGCTGTCGAAGCTCCCCGGGGCAAGATTGATCGACCCAATGATCGCGCGGTCATCATCGGCCAACAGCAGCTTCGCATGAAGCTTAATATGCTTCAACTTGTGTATCTTGACGCCAATATCTTCGAGCACCCTGAGCCCGCTCACGCCTTCAATCAACTTGGCTTTCTTCAGCTTGTGCGGAGGCCGCGCCATGATATGAATCTTCACCCCACGCTGGTTCGCCCTCACCAGGTGTTCAATAATTGTCGGATCCTGGTACCGCTCATTCTGCAACCACAGCGAGTGCTTCGCCTCATCAATCAACTGCCCCAGCCGCTGCCTTCCGTTCCCAATACACCAGATCAAATGGGAGTGGTCGCCCGCCTTGAAATCCTTCCTTTGCCAGTCCGCGTCGAAGCACTCCATGACCTCCTCAACCTCGTGCTTGTGCGTCGTAACAATCGCATAATCCCGCGTCACCGTCAGGTTCTTCGTCTCCCAGTTCAGCGACTCGACAAACGCCGTCTTATCATCGATCACCATCGACTTCTCATGGGTCAGATCGAAGCAGGGGTTGCTGTCCAGCACCTCAACCCCCGCATCAGTCAACGCAAGCCGCGACTCGTCATTTTCTTTCTCGCCATCCCGCCTCTCCGGATTCAGCATCACCCGCACCTTCACCCCACGCTGGTGAGCGGCAACCACAGCCTGCAGCAGACTCGGATCCGAAAACAAAAACATCTTGATCCGGATCGAATCTTTCGCGCCATGAATGGCTTCCAGAATCGGCTTCGCAGAATCGTCCGGCAAAACAATTAAAGAGCGCGACATAATCCTCTTCCCTTGACCCCTTATTTCGAGAACTGGCGTTGATCTCTTTTACAGTCTCTCATCGCCCAATACAACTAGCCGTTCCTTTACGCCATCACCTTGTCCAACCCGGCGTCGAATTGCGTACGATGCAGTGCCGCATAGATACCATTCACCGCCATCAGTTCTTCATGCGTTCCATTCTCCGCCACAACCCCTTCATTAATCACAATGATCTGATTCGCATCCCGTATCGTGCTCAATCGATGAGCAATCGCAATTACGGTCCGTCCCTCCATCAGCTTCTCCAGCGCATCGATCACCAGCTTCTCCGACTCGCTATCGAGCGCTGCCGTCGGCTCATCCAGCAATAAAATCGGGCTGTTCCGCACCATCACCCGCGCAATCCCAATCCGCTGCCTCTGCCCACCCGACAGCGTCGATCCCCGCTCCCCCACCATCGTCTCGTACCCCAGCGGCATCTTCGAAATGAACTCATCCGCATTCGCCAGCTTCGCTGCCGCAATCACTTCTTCTCTCGTCGCCGCCGGCCGCCCAAACGCAATATTCTCTAAAATCGTCCCGCGAAACAGCACCGTATCCTGCAGCACGTACCCGATCTTGTCTCTCAGTGGCTTCAGTTTGTACTCGCGCACATCCTCGCCATCCATCTTTACGGACCCGGACTCCACATCATAAAATCGCGGGATCAAACTCACCACCGTCGATTTCCCGGCTCCCGTCGGCCCCACGATCCCCACAAACTGACCCGCCTCAATCTTGAAACTCACATCCGTCAAAATCAAATTCGCCGGGTCATATCCAAACGCGACGTGCTCGAACTCAATCGTCCCCGCCACCTTCTCCGGCGCCAACCCATCTGCCTTCTCCGGAATCACCGCATCCGTATCCAGAATCTCGCGAATTCGCTCAGTCCCAACCGCAGCCTGCGCCACTGCATTCGTCGTAGTTGCAAGATCCTTCACCGGCTTGAAGAACTTCGTCAGATAAGCCAAATAAACCGTCAGCTCTCCCACCGTCATCGCTTTCTCAAGAATCAACGCCGCTCCGCGCCATAACACCACCGCCGTGCACAACGACACCGTAATCGTCACCACCGGCGACAACAGCGCCTTCACACTCCTTGCCTTCAGCGCAGCGCTCACCGTCGCCTGGCTCACCAGCTGCAACTGAGCCTCTTCCGTCGCCTCCTGCCCAAACGCCTTCACAGCCTGCATCGACTCCAGCCCCTGCTGCACCACCGCGACAATCTCGCTCTGCTCCTTCCGAACCTCATGCGTCGCCTTCTTCACTGCCTTCTTAAATCTCGAAACAAACAGCAGCAGAAACGGCGTCACTCCCACAGCGATCAGCGTGAAATCCCAGTTCAGCCAGAACATCAACCCCAGCATGCAGACGATCGTCAGCAGGTCGACCAGAATATTCAACGTCGAAGACGAAGCAAACCCCTCGATCGTCTGAATATCCGCCGTAATCGTGCTCAGAATCGTTCCCGTCGCATGCGTGTTGTAGTACCCGAGTGAAAGCCGTTGCAGGTGCCCATACATCTTCATGCGCAGATCATGCGCCACCCACTGTCCCACGCTCTCGGTGTAATAGTTATCGATATAAGACGCCACCGCACCCAGCAGCGAGATCACCACAAACGCCATCGCCGCCAGACCCGCGACATGCAGCCTCGACTCGTGCGACCTCAAGCCTTCATCCACCATTGACCCAATCAGCCGATGCAGCCACGGAGTCATCTTGTGGTCGCCGACCACATTATCCAAAATGATCTTCAACGGCCACGGCGTCGCCAGGCTCATCACCGTCTCGACCAGCATAGCCAGAAAGATGCCCACCAGCGTGCCACGATAAGGGCGAATTAAACTTCCGATAAACCGCAACATAAGCAGGCCCTGTTCCCCGAACAACCACTTCAGATCCTTACGACCCTCTCACCAACGGTGCTTCAAGTAGAAATCAACAGCATCTCCCCAACAAGCTTTCTTTCATAGCAGTCAACGCAGACCATCATCTTACTCGCACCTCCATAAACACAACGCCACGCGCCACTTTTCCGTACACTGGCTAATCACGGTCCCACAAACTTCCTCCAACTCGCGACCCAACCAACTATGTCCGACAAGAAAATAAAAGAGCTACACATAGACCAGTCCGGAACACCCGCCACCACGCCATCAACCTCCCTCCGCAGCTACACGCCCGCCCGCATCGCCCTGCGCCGCACCGGCGTAAGTCTCGCCACCACAGAGATCCTCAACTTCCAGCTCGCCCACGCCCAGGCACGCGACGCCGTCCACGCCACGCTCGACCCACAACACCTCACCCACCGCCTGCGCATCGAAATCCCGTCCCTCACCGTACCCATCCTCACACTCGACAGCGCAGCCCCCGACCGCGCCACCTACCTCCGCCGCCCCGACCTCGGCCGCACCCTGGCCCCCGCCTCAGCCGGTCTCCTCCGCCCGTCCCCCTGCGACATCCTCCTCGTCATCGCCGACGGCCTCTCCGCCACAGCCATCGAGCACCACGCCGTCCCCCTCCTCGCCGCCCTCCTTCCCGCGCTGCCCCCAAACCAAACCCTCGGCCCCCTCTGCATCGCCACCCAGGCCCGCGTCGCCATCGCCGACCACATCGGCTCCCTCCTCCGCGCCCAACTCTCCATCGTCCTCATCGGCGAGCGCCCTGGCCTCAGCTCCCCAGACTCCCTCGGCGTCTACATCACCTGGAACCCCACTCCCAGCCGCACCGACGCCGACCGCAACTGCATCTCCAACATCCGCACTGCCGGCCTCGACTACATCACCGCCGCCGCCCGCATCGCCTTCTACTGCGCCGAAGCCAGACGCCTGCAACTCACCGGCACCGCCCTCAAAGAAGCAACTCCCCCTCTACTCAACACCTGACTCTCAGTTCAAAAAAAAATGGCCCACGCTCATCGCGCAGGCCACTACAGACACTCATCTGCAAACGCAATCTCTAGAAGAGGAACCGCAACGACATCTGTATCTGTCGCGGGCTCCCGATCGTATGTGTCACAGTACCCAACCCACTCGGGCAGTTGTAAAAGGTGTCGGTGCTTGGGCTGGTGCTGTTGCAACCGGTCGGGAGAACCGGCGTCCCGGCCGCTGGGAATCCGTTGTAGTTAACGTTCTGCGCCACCTCGTTCCCTGGCACATCGAAGCTGCTCGTATTCGTGAGGTTATAAACATCAAACGTATAAGTGAGACTGTACCGTTCCGTGAACTTCGTCACCTTCATCAACGACGCATCCGCACGCTTCTGGAAGGCCTGGCGGAAGATATTGCGCTGACCAGTCGTAAAGTCCGTCTCATAAGGATCGGAGGTCGGAACAGCGCTGCTCAGTCCGCCAGCCTGCAGTATTGGAATCGTGAAACACGACGCCTTCAACGCATTCAGATTCGGATCGCCATTTGGATTGAATGCCCCGGAGTGACCCGTCTTCGCAGACTTCGCAGTGCACCCTGGAGCCAGCGGAACGATCGGATTCGTAATTCCGTTGCTGACGCCGTAGTAAATACTACCCACGGCTCCGCTGAAGTCGATCACGCTATACGGCTGGCCACTCTGCAAAATCGTAAGCCCCACCAACGACCAGCCGTTCGCAAAATAGCCTTCGACAGTATGGTTGTGAACAAAATCGGGCAGCCTGTAAACATAGTTGAAGTTGATCACGTGCGTCCGGTCAAAGTCAGCCGAAGCATATCCATCGCGCAGGTTCAACGGGTTGTTGCCGTTATAGAAAAGACCCAGGCCACTCTGTTCATCGAGCGCGTGCGAGTAAGTGTACGAGGCAGCAATCTGGAATCCGTGACTCATCCGCTTCTCAACGTGCGCCGTCAGGGCATTGTAGGCATCCACACCCGCCGCCCTGTACGAGATCGACTCCGCCGCATAACCGACATAAGGAACGCGATGATCGATGTTGCCGCCCTCATAGTCGAAGTCGTAACCAGTCCCGTCGGGCAAATTGGCTCCCCCAACGTTATAACCATACGAATACTTCTGACCATGGATATTGGCACTAGGTGAAGCGATCCCAGGCTGGTTGAACGGAACCGGAATCACTTGATGCCTGCCCAAATTACCAACGTAGCCCAGCGTAATCGCAAGGTCATTGCGTGGTTGCCACTGAATATCGAGCGTGTAGTTGAAGGTATAAGGCAGTTTATTCGCGCGATCGTAGACACCAAGCGAAATCGGCTGCCCGCCATTCTCAATGCCAGCAATGTTCGGCAGGTAGTTGCTCAGGTCGGAAGACTGCGGATTCGTCGGCGGAGCATTCTGCACGTTGGTATACGGGTTCGCGAGATTGCCCGTCGCAGCCGTAGGCGCAGATGTCGGCGGATTTATACCGCCCCCCCCGCCGCACGTTGGAATGTAGTAGCTGTAAAGGCTCTGCACCGGGCAGGACTGCGCCGTCACAAACGGAAGCTGCTGATTGGCCCCGAATGGCCCACCAGTCACCGTACCGATCGCATAGCCAGGCGAGAAGTAGCTGAACAGTTCACCGCGGTCGTAGTACATCCCGAAGCCCGACCGCACCACCACCTTGCCTCCAAACTTCTCCGGCTGCCACGCCGCGCCCAGCCGCGGACCAATCCCCCACTGCCGCCCCGTCAATGTGGTCGGGCTTACACCTGTGGTTCCGTTTTTGTTGTTGCTGGCGATGATGAAGCCCGGATTGACGATCGTGTCCGACGCTTCGTTGTAGCTATAAAGTGTCGGATCGAAGTTAAAGATCCGCCCGTTCTTTTCAGACAGGCCTCCGTTCCAGTCATAGCGCAATCCCGCCGTAAGCGAAATCGTCGGCGTCACCTGAAACTTGTCCTGCACGTAGCTCCCCACCTGGTTCGCCCGGTAGTAACGGCTCGCATCGCCCTGCAGAAACGAGCTGACATAAAACTGCGTCGAAGAGCTGCCCGGCGTCACATACCCCTGCGCAAAAGCACTCAGATCGTCCGTAGCCACTGTGCCCGCGTTCGTCCGATGATCGATCGTATTGAGTTGCGTATAGCTATAACTCGTACCAAACGTGACCGTATGCTTGCCCAGCGTCCAGATCGCATTTCCAGACGGCTGCCATCGATTCTGGAAAGCTCCGGTATTAGGAGCCTGCCCCTCCGCGTTAGGCCCAATGTTCAGGATGCCCGTGCTGACTAGCCCATGTTGTTCTCGAACGCTCTCGCCAAGCACATCGACTATCGACACACCAGGAAAATAACTCGACCCAAACTCATTGATCGAAACCGTTCCCAGCGAACCTCCCGGAATCGCATCCGGCCCAAATGGCTGCTCGTTATCCACCCACGTCTTCTCCCGAATGAACCCCAGGCTCTCCGTCGTACTCAAATTCGACTTCACCAGATAAGTGTTGATGATCGAAAAAACCTGCGCGCCGGAGTCGAGATGTTCCGTAAATCCCGGCACGCTCGAGTAGGCATAAGGAGCAAGCGTAGGATCGTGCTGATAGAAATACTTCAGCGACAGCGTGTCTTTGCTATTGATGTTGTAGTCAAGATTAGCCACCGCCATATCAGCCTTGAAGCGACCAGTGCCCGGAATGAAAGCATTGTAAGGATGCGAGGCGGACATGCTCGACGATCCCGTGTCATTCGGCACAAGCCACTTGCCCGGCTGACCAGGCAGCGAAGGCGAGTTGAACAAAGCCAGCGCAGTCCGGTCAATATTCGCAGCGGTAAGAGTCGTCCCAAACGGGCCATTGATCATATTCGCAAAGCCAGCCGCATCGCGATTGGTATCAGAAAGCCCAACCGGTACATTGATGAAGTTGTCCCCGATCTCCTGATCCGAAACCTGCAGATGCTGGTACGACACAAACCCAAAGAGCTTGTTCTTAATAATCGGGCCACCAAAAGTCCCGCCCGCGATATAGCGGTGCAGCTCAGGATTCTCGTCCTTCGGATCATTCGCAAGCAGTGGATTGTTCTTGAAGAAGAACGGCGCCGCATTGATCCAGTTCGTTCCACGACGTGCATACGCCGTACCGTGATAAGCATTCGTGCCCGAAGCTGTATTCACATCGATGTGCGCACCCGAAGTAGAGCCTTGCTGCGCGTCATACATCGACGCGTTCACCCGCACCTCCTGGATCGTCTCCGGCGCAGGCGTAGGAATCGCATTACCGATCGAAAGATAAACCGATGCGACCGTCTGAATCACCCCGGCCCCGCCCTGCGTAGTCGAAGCGCCCGTACTGTTAATCACGCGCTGAGAGCCAACCTGGCTTGTGCTCTTCCCATTGAAAAGACTGCTGGCATCCACGCCGTTGATCGAGAAGCTATTACTCGTATCGCGTTGTCCATTCGCCCAGATCGGCAGATTCCCCAAGCCGGACTGAGCCCCAGTACCACCCGACAACTCCGCATTCACACCCGGCGACAGAATCGCCAACCCCGTGAAACTCCCCGTCGGTTGCGGTATCGACTCGATCTGCGCTTTATCCAGAACATATCCATTCGTCGTGTCCACTGCGTTCATCAGCGGCACCGCGTCCACGCTCACCACGGTGTTCACCGCTCCCACGCTCAACTGAGCATTCACCGTCCCCGTCCGGTCGCTTTGCACAGGAATCCCCTGCATCTTCTGCGACTGAAACCCGTCCTTCGTAAACGTCAGCGTGTAAGTCCCAATCGGCAGATTCGCAAAATCATAAAATCCATTGCTTCCCGCCGTCTGAGTCCGCGTCAACCCCGTCTGATCCCCCACCACGGTCACAACGGTCCCAGCCAGAATCCCGCCTTGGGCATCGGTCACCACCCCCGTCAGGCCGCCGAGCGTCTGCTGCCCAAACACGGGACACACCAGAAGCAGACACGCCATCTGGCACACAACGACAAAGAAGAAGGAACGGAAACACCTACTCATAATCTTGCTCCTAAGTGTTGCAGCGCATTACTTAAAACAAGTCGTCCTTTGCCTGAAAGTAGGCATTTGCAAAGACACAGATGCAGCACGGCCAATCCGCGGGGACGACGCCGAGGCAACTGCGAACTTAAACTTCGGAACAGGTGAAATTCAGTTTGCTATGTGAACTTGGAATGAAAATGAGCATATCTGAAGTTGTCAAAATTGCGAAGAGAATTCGACGTCTGCACGCAACTTCTCATCGACGCTTTTGCAGCCACGTAAACCGCGCAGTCGACCCATAGGAAAAAGCCGCCTGCATCACCCACGCAAGCGGCTCATTCCCTAACCTCGTTTTATTCTTCGCTGACGCGGCCTACTTCGCCGTCTTCACCAGTCCGCGATACTTCAGCATCGGCTCGACGTTCGGCGCGCTCCCCAGCCACGCCTCATACATCTTCGCCAGATCCTCCGTATTCCCACGCGACAGAACCATCTTCCGGAACCGGTCCCCATTCGCCCGAGTCAGCCCGCCATGATCCTGGAACCACTGGAACGCATCATCATCCAGCATCTCGCTCCAAAGATACGCATAGTACCCGGCCGCATATCCCCCGCCCCAAATATGCGAAAAGTAGCTCGACCGGTACCGTGGCGGAACATAGCTCAACGTGAATCCCTTCTTCGCCAACGCCGCCTTCTCAAACGCATCCGGCTCCTGCAGCCCATCGCTCACCGGCAATGTGTGCCATTGCATATCCAGTTCAGCCGCAGCCACCAGTTCCGTCAGCAGATAGCCCTGATTGAAATCCGCTGCCTTCTTGATCTTCGTAGCCAACTCCTCCGGCATCGCAGCGCCCGTCTTATAATGCTTCGCATAGTGCGCGAACACCGCCGGATACGTCGCCCAGTGCTCATTGAATTGCGACGGAAACTCCACAAAGTCCCGCGGTACCGATGTCCCCGACAAGCTCGGATACTCTGTATCGGCCAGCATCCCATGCAGCGCATGCCCAAACTCGTGGAACATCGTAACCACATCACTAAAGCTGATCAGCGCCGGCTCACCCGCAGCAGGCTTCGGCAGATTCGCAACGTTATAAATCACCGGCAGCGTGCCCATCAGCTTCGACTGATCGACGAAGCTGCTCATCCACGCCCCACCGTTCTTGTTATCGCGCTTGTAGTAGTCGCAATAGAACAACGCCAGCGGCTTCTCATTCCCGTCGAACACCTCGAACACGCGAACATCCGGATTCCAAACTGGAATATCCTTCCGCTCCTTGAAGCTCAGACCATACAACTGACCCGCCGCATAGAACACGCCATTCTCAAGCACATTGTTCAGCTCGAAGTAAGGCCGCACCTGCGCGTCGTCGATGTCATACTTCGCCTTCCTCACCTGCTCCGAATAAAACTCCCAGTCCCACGGCTCAACCGAAAACCCACCCTTCTGCGCGTCGATCACACCCTTAATATCCTTCGCCTCATCCGCCGCATTCGCCGTCGCAGGAGCCACCAGCGCATCCATAAACTTCAGCGCATTCTCCGGCGTCTTCGCCATCTGGTCTTCCAGCTTCCAGCCTGCGTAGGTGTCATGCCCCAGCAGCTTGCCCTTCTCCGCACGCAACTCCGCCAGCCTCGCAATCGTCGAACGCGTGTCATTCGCATCGCCGCGCTCAGTCCGCGTCCAGGAGTTCTCAAATATCGCCTGCCGCGTACCCCGCACACTCAACGAAGAAAGAACGGGCTGCTGCGTCGTGTTCTGCAGCGGAAGCACATACCCATCCTTCTTTCGCTCCTTTGCCGCCGCCTGCGCCCCGCCCAAATCTCCCGCCGTCAAACCCGCGAGCGCTCCTTTATCCGTCGTCGCATACGCCGAGTCTTTGGTCGCCGCCAGCACTTTGCTACGGAAGCCGTTCGACAACGTCGACTCCTCCGCATTGAGCTTCTTCAGCTTCTCTTTATCCGCATCCGACAGGTTCGCACCGGCGTGCACAAAATCCCTGTACCTCACCTCCACCAGCCTCAGGCCCTCCGGACTCAGGTTCAGCGAAGCCCTCGCCTCGTACACCGCTGCCACACGACGAAACAACTTCTCATTCAGAAAAATCGCATCCCGGTGCGCTGCCAGCTTCGGAGCCAGCACCTCCTGCAACTTCTCCAGCTCAGGATTCGTGTTCGCTCCCGTCACGCCATCGAACGCAGCCTGCGCCCGCTGAAACAGCTGACCGGTCTTCTCCATCGCGACAATCGTGTTCTCAAACGTAGGCGCAGCCGGATTGTCCGCAATGGCCTGAATCTCCTTCAACTCCTCCGCCATCCCCGCTTCAATCGCCGGCTCGTAGTCGCTGTCCTTGATCTTGTCGAACGGCGGCGCCTCAAACGGCAGCGTACTCTTCGCATAAAACGGGTTCGACGGCCCAAACCCGGCATCCTTCGCGCTCATCGCCGCGCCCTGTACACTACTCACACTCACCCCCACCAACGCTCCGAAACTCACCGCCAAAGACACACGCCGCACCACATCCGCTCGCCTCATCCATATCTCCGTACTTCCTCAATCGCAATCCAAACCCAAATTGTAGAGGATTTCCCCTCCTCCAACATTCGCAACTCCGCGCACCCCCCTGCCGTTGCCGTTGCATTTCTAGTTGTCATCCCCGCAGGGGATCTGCTGTTGCTGTTGCCTTTCTCGTTGTCATCTCCGCAGGGGATCTGCTGTTGCTGTTGTTCTTGCCGCTGCATTTCTTCTTGCATCCAACCGGCGACCCCCTCAACAACTAATTCGCCACCCGCCACGGCGAAGTAGTCTTCCACCCCCTCAACTCCTTCGTAGCCCAAGCAGTCGACTTATCCGTATGGCAAGAAGTACAAGGATTCGGAATCCCCGACTGCTCCGTCTCAACCGGACTAATAAACCGAAACGTATGCGCACTCACGGCATTGTCCTTGATCGTCTGCTCAATCTTCGGCATATGGCACGCCACACACTCGCTCCCTTTGCTCCCCGCCGCATGATGGGTATGTTCGCTCACCGTCCCCTTCAATCCCGCAGGATTATCTTTCGTGTGGCACGTCAAACAAACCGCATTCCCCCTCGCAATCAGGTTCGACGCATTCTCGTTACTGTGAACCTGATGGCAGTCAAAGCATCGAATCTGCCGGTGATACATATTGCTCTGCACAAAATCATTCCCCTGCATCCTGTTCTTGTGCGCCGTCAGGTCCGCGTACTGGAAGAAGTTCGTCGCCCCCGGCTTCAACTCCTCCAGCCTCCAAAAATCGGCCAGCCTCTCTCCCGGCACAAATCCCACCGGCCAGTCGAAGTACTTCCGTTTAATCGGATTCGCAAGCGGCCGCCCCTGACTGTGGCATTGAATACAGGTGTCATTGCCCCGCGCGTAATCAAGCGTCCCTGGGTTCACAATGTTCTGCGTCGTCGGATGCGCCACATGTAGACTGCCCGGCCCATGGCACTTCTCGCACCCCACATTCCACTCCGTCACCTGCTTGGTTTCCACGTTGTAGTTCACCGAGTGGCATCCATCGCATGTCGGTCCCGTCGGACGATCGAAGTTACTCGGCCCGTAAAACGGCAGCCACCAGTCTGTGCCCGTCTCCGCGTGATACGGCAGCCATCGGCCCTTCTTCACATCCCACTGCGCCGGCTCCGGATAGTAGTCATCTCCCCGCTTGGTGAAATACCTCTGCTTCCATCGGCTCCCATACACAAAGGCCACATCTCCGATCCCGAACGTAACCAGCGGATCAGCATGGCTGAAATCCCCAAGCACCGCATCCGGATGTACCTTCGGATCACGCACCACATTCGCCATTCGCGTCTGCTTCCAGCTGTTGTACGTCGCAGCGTGACACTTTTCACAACTCTGCGACCCCACAAAATGAGCCGCTGGCCCCTCCGCCCGAGCCGCCTCAGGCAGCAAAACTGCACAGAGAAGTCCGAAGACTATCAACCCAACGGCCGCCGCCCATCTCCTCGCGCAAACCTCAACTCTTCGCCGATCAAATTCCCGCATGGTCTGCAAATATAGGCAAAGAATGCAAGAAAGTTGTCACAGACTTTCCGCACCCGGTTCCGACGAGATAAAAAAAGGCCCCTCGCATGAGGGGCCAAGCTGCCTTGGTTCTCTCTGGTTAGGAGAGTTTTTTATGAGAGCGATCTTTGTCGCATCCCAACAAAACTTGTGGGCGGGCGGCACCTTGAGCGACTTCGCTGAGCCCATGCCGCCGCGGGGGAGGGCTTGTTTCACCCGATTCAGAGAATTAGTGATTCGCAACTCTCTGATCCGTCTTCTGTGCTCGATACTGCTGAAGTGAATATGAAGGAAGACTCGGAGGATTGCATCCCGCGAAGGAAGGTATTTTCAATGCTAGTGACTGGTGTGCTTCCGATACCACTATTGGGGGGATCTGATGCCCACATTCCCCTCCGTCACCACAAACCGACCACAACTTACCACCAAGAAAACCACAACTTGCGACACCCTGCGCCACTGACCTGAACTCGCTGCCGCTGCCTTACAATCCCACCATGCCCAATCCAGCCCAGCCCGCCGAACAGGACCCTCGCGTCTACTTCGCCGCCGAGCGAACTTTCCTGGCCTGGATCCGCACCGGCCTCGGCCTCATGGGTATCGGATTCGCTGTCAGCCGCTTCGGCCTCTTCCTCCGCCAGATCACCGCCGCCGAGTCCCACCTGCCCCCCCGCACCACTGGACTCTCCCTGTGGTCCGGCGTCCTTCTGGTAGCGCTCGGAGTCATCGTCAACCTCAGCGCCGTCTACCGTCACTTCCAGCTAATCCAGGAGCTAAGCTCCGGCACCTGGCGCCCTGGCCGCGTCTCGCGCGACGCCGTCGTCCTCGGTCTCCTGCTAGCCGCTGCCGGAGTAGCCATGGCCATCTACCTGATGCTCATCCGCTAAAGAAAAGAGGGGGGACTGGACAAAAACGATCGCCAGAAAACGGTCAAAAAACAGCAACCAAAATCAAACATCCGCACCAAACCGTTTATTTTCAATATTTTGCACGTAAACCCTTTAGATGGAATATTTTGCAACCACTAACCCTCCGCAGATATAACAAAACAAAAGACTTCCATGCAAAATACACTAAAGGGGGGAGGGGTACCAAGAACATGCCCGTAGCCAAACTCACCATCGAACTCGAAATTCCCCACGCCCAGTCCCTAAAAGACCGCCGCCAGGTCCTACGCTCCATGAAAGATAAACTCCGCCACAGCTTCAACTTATCCATCGCCGAGCTGGACGACGGCATGGTCTGGAACCGCGCCACACTCGGAATCGCCACCATCTCCTCCTCCACCAGCTATCTCACCGGCCAACTCCACCAGATCGACCACGCAGTCCACCGCATAGCCGCCGCCCTAAGTGCTGAAATCACAGACTCTTACGCCGAAATCCTCCCCGAATGAAGCACAATCCACAGGAAATCCTGCCGGAATCCTCCTCAAGCACTAGGTGGAACAACCCAACTCTGATATCCTCAACCGTTCGCCCCAGTCAAAACCATATGCCCGAGCAGCGCGCCAGAACCTACCATCGCAACCGTGTCGCCAACACCTTCTCCGAGGAGATCGGAGCCATGCTCGAAGGAGAACTCTCCGATCCACGAATCGCCCCCAGCTACGTCACCGAAGTCGTGCTCGCGCCAGGCGGCAAGTCTGCCCGCATCTTCGTAGCCGTCCACGGTAACGAGGAGGAGGAGGCCTCCACCCTCGAAGGTCTCACCACCGCCCGGGCCTACATCCGCTCCCAGCTCCGCGACCGCATGGGCGTACGCCACGTCCCAGAGCTGACCTTTGCCATCGACCGATCCGAGAAGATGACTGGGCGCATGGACGAGCTTCTCGCCCGTACCCGCAAGCGTGAGCAGAAGCGCACCGCCTCCGAACCGGTCTCAGGGGCGCCTCCCAAATCATGACCCCTCACGCACAGCTCCTCGAGCCCAAGCCCCACGTAGCCCGGATTGACGATCTTCTGACGATCTTCCGTTCCCATCCCCGCTTCCTCCTCGCCTCGCACACCCGCCCCGACGGTGACGCCATCGGCTCCGTCCTAGCCCTCGCCGAGGTGCTCGACCAACTCGGTTGCCAGGCCGATATCGTCTTCGCCGACCCCATTCCCTCCTCCTACAGCACCCTCCCCAACATCGGACGAATCCATCACACTCCCTCCGCGAACGATGTAGACCCCTCCGGCGCCACCCCCGCCATCCTCCTCGAATGCGACGGCATCGTCCGCACTGGTCTTCTCGGTCTCGAAGGCCGAACTCTTATCAACATCGATCACCACGCCAGCGGCCGTCCCTTTGCATCAGTCAACTGGATCGATGAGCACGCCTGCGCCGTCGCCGCCATGGTTTACCACATCGCCGTCGCTGCAAACGTCGAGATCACGCCTTCAATGGCCACTTGCCTCTACGCGGGCATCCTCTCGGACACCGGAACCTTTACCTACTCCAGCACGAACGCCGACACCTTCGCCCTGGTTCATCATCTCGCCGCCTGCGGAGCCGATCCCAGCCAGATAGCTCGCGACATCTACCTCTCGAACCCCGCCAGCAAGATCCGCCTGCTCGGCACCGCCCTCTCCAATCTCCAGTGCGACGACGATCTTGCCTGGACCTGGGTCACCAGTGAAGACATGGACTGCGTCGGCGCCACCGCCGAGGACTGCGAGGGAGTCGTCAACTACCTCATCAGCATCGCCGGCGTCGAATCAGCAGTCTTCCTCAGGGAGGTCCCTAACGCCGACCAATTTCGCCTCAGCATCCGCAGCAAAGGTAAAACAGACGTCGCCCGTATCGCCGAACTCTTTGGCGGTGGCGGCCATCGCAACGCCAGCGGATGCACCCTCGATGGCCCCCTCCCGGTCGCTCTCGAGCAGATCCTAACCCAGCTTCGGACAGGACTCTGATAGCCTTGTCTCGCTCCTCTTAGGAAAATGGACGATATTCAACAGCCCGCCGAGTCCGGCGCAAGGAATGGCAGCGCCACTGCGATGTGGCTCCGGCAGTATCTTCAGCTACCCTCCGCCACAACGGTTCGCGAATTCGTCATCCTCTTCATCGTCACAATTTTTCTTTTGCTCTTCGGTCTGGTCCCCGGGTTCGGAGGCGACCAACTCGGCCTGGTAGGCGCGGATGAGCCACGGTATGCCCAGGTAGCCCGCGAAATGCTCACCGCCCACTCCCAGGCCTGCCACGACGTCGACGCCAAGATGGTCCCGCGCAGCCTCCGCCTGGAAGACATTCGCAACTCGTTCCACTGCATTGCCGGCGGAACGGTCACTCCCATCCTCTACGGCAAACCATGGCTTGAAAAACCCGCCCTCTACTACTGGCGCGCCATGAGCTTCTTCAAAGAGTTCGGCGTCTCCGACTGGACCGCACGCCTCCCCTCCTCCTCGGGAGCACTTGCCCTTGTCGTGCTCATCTTCCTCCACATGCGGCGCTTCCGCCCTGGAGGGCACCTCGACGCAGCCTTGATCACCGCCTCCTGCGTCGCCATCGTCAGCTTCGCCCGTGGCGCCTCCACCGACATGCAGCTGGCAGCACCCTTCTGCATCGGGATGCTCGGCTGGTACGCCTGGTACGAAACCGGAAAAAAATTCTGGCTCTTCGATCTCTACTTCTTCGGAGCAGCCGCAACACTCGCAAAAGGCCCCGTAGCCCCCTTCCTCGCGTTGGCAATCATCCTTCTCTTCGTCGGCCTTCGTCGCGAGTGGTCGGTCCTCCGCCGCACCATTTGGATCCCAGGTGTCATCCTCTACCTGATCATGGTGCTGCCCTGGTACATCGCCGTCCAAAAGCGCAACCCAACCTTCTACCGCCTCTTTTTTCTCGAACATAATCTCGAGCGCTTCGCCACCAACCGTTACCAACACCACCAGCCGTTCTGGTACTACGTCGCAATTGCTCTCGTTGGCCTGATGCCCTGGACCGTGATGGCCATTCGAGCCTTCGTCGACTCGATCGAAGTCTCTATTGCCGAATGGAAGGTACGCCACAATCCGCAGCGATACCTGGGACACACTCGCGCCGGCGACGCCTTTCCCGAGTTCCTCGTCCTCTGGGCCCTCTTCCCCATCGTCTTCTTCTCGTTCTCCGGCTCAAAGCTTCCCGGCTACATCCTTCCGTCGATTCCGCCGCTGACCATCCTCACAGCCGACTATCTCAACCGAAACCGCCGCACCGGCCTGCCGCAATGGCTTATCTGGGCGCACGCTGCCACCTGCGCTCTCCTTATCTTCGTGCTCGCCCTCGCGCCCCAGCACATGAAGTACGAGACCCTCGTACCCTCCACGCAATGGCTGCTCATCGCAGCTACCGCGGCCATCGCTTTCGGAGCCGTCGTCTTCCTCACCATCCGTCGCTGGGGTATCCCGCAGGTCTGCAACGTAACCCTGCTTCCCATCCTCGCGGCCCTCGTCTTCCTCCTCGGCTTCTATGGCAAAGAGCTAGACGTAAACTACTCCGCCCGTCCACTCGCCCGCGAAATTCAACAGCAGGCGCCCGACGTGAAGCTCGTCGCAACTGACATCAAGCGCGACATGGACTACGGCCTCGCCTTCTATCGCAACCAGCCCATGATCCACTACAGCACCGACGGCGTTCCAGACGCGGAACACATCCTGGTCATTCGCGCCAGCGATGCCGCAGACCTCGACCATTGGCTCTCCGGGCGAGTCTACAAACCCCTATTCCTCTACGAATCGCAGGGCATCGAAGTTTACCGCGTCTACGCCAACCCCCAGGCAAGCACAATTCAGCCCTGACCGGGTGCCCGACCTAACACTCACCCATCCCTCGAAAATTCCTATAAGCTCGACGAAAGGTATGGCCGTCGCAACCCAACTCGAGATACTGGACCTTCGCCACTTCTCGGCGCGCCAGCTTCGTCCTCTGCTCGAAACCGAGTCACGCGTATGGGAGCAGCGCCTTCGCTGGAACTATCAAAGCTCCACCGAACTCCTCCTGCAATATCTCGACTCTCGCATCCTGCCCGGCTTTGTTGCGCTTGACCGCGGCCGCATCTGTGGTTTCACCTTCTGCGTCTACGAAGGCCAGAAAGCTGTCGTCGGTGATGCCTTCGCCGTCGGAAACGATACCGCGCAGATGCTTCAAACAACACAGACGCTGCTCCACCAGCTACTGCAGCTCCTGCAACACTCCCCCGGAATCCAGCGCATCGAGTCGCAGCTACTCCTCTACGACGCTGGTTCAATCAACGACGCCTTTCTCGCCGCAGGTTTCTCCATGTATCCCCGCCTCTTCATGGAATACGACCTCGATAAGACTTCAAATTCGCCACAGACGCGAAACGAACTCAATCTCCCACCAAACATCGATCTGCTGCGCTGGTCTGCAGATCACTATCAGGCCGCAGCCGAACTAATCCACGAGTGCTATCTAGGCCACATCGACGCCCGCATCAACGATCAATACTGCTCTCTGCACGGCTCACTTCGCTTCCTGCATAACATCGTCCGATTCCCCGGCTGCGGCGTCTTCGAGCCAGATGCCTCATGGGTCCTCCGCGATCGCAGCAACGGTGCCCTGGTCGGAATGTTGTTATGTTCCCGCGTAGCCAGCGATGTCGCCCACATCACCCAACTATGCATCGCACCAGGCTGGCGCGGACACGGGCTTGGCCGAGCCGTGCTCGATTACTGCTCCAACCATCTCGCCCGCGCCGGCTTTGCCGCCATCACGTTGACAGTCACCGAGGCCAATCAGCAGGCGGTCAAGCTATACCAGACTCGTGGATTCTTCATCCGTCATCGCTTCGACGCCATGGTCTTTGACCGGACCAACCCGACACCTTAAGTCTGGCGCACAAGCGTCATGGACAAGCACACAGGGATCAAACAGCAAATCTCTCAGCAGAGCGAGCCTTCTTCTTGGCTGCCTCTTCCTCTCGATCCTTCGGTGGCGCATTGGTCTCAAGTGATGCCAGAAGGCGCGCCGAAATCAGCGATATCTCATGCACAGCAGCATGAAAAGGAATTTCATTCGCTTTCGACGGTTTAGTAAAGCCGCTGATCTTTCTCGCAAACTGGAGCGACGCGTCGCGGATCTCATCTTCCGTAACAGGCGGATCGAAGTTGAACAGGTTTTTGATATTCCTGCACATAAGCTCACCTCAAAATAGGCACCCACCAGTCGAATCCTACTCGACATGATAGTTCGGCGCCTCACGCGTGATGATCACATCATGAACATGGCTCTCTCGCAAACCGGCATTTGAAATCCGGATGAATCGAGCATTGGCCTGCAGTTCCGCGATCGACCCGCATCCCAGATAACCCATCCCCGAACGCAACCCGCCGACCAGTTGATACACCATCCCCTCAAGCGGTCCACGATGCGGCACCCGCCCCTCAATTCCCTCCGGCACAAACTTCGCCAGCCGATTCGAGCCGCCGTTCTCCCGAGACGTCAGCGACTGACGCTCCGTACTCGCAGCATCCTCCATATCGCCTTTGCCCTGGAAGTAACGCTCGCCAGACCCCTGCGCCATCGCCGACAGCGAACCCATCCCGCGATACGCCTTGAACGAGCGCCCTTGATAAAGAATCGTCTCCCCCGGACTCTCGTCCACGCCGGCAAACAACGATCCCATCATCACCACGCTCGCGCCCGCAGCAATCGCCTTGGTCACGTCACCCGAGTACTTAATCCCACCATCCGCAATAATTGGAATCCCCCGCTCCTGCCCCGCACGGAAAGCCTCCGAGATAGCCGTAATCTGCGGCATCCCGGCGCCCGTCACCATACGCGTAGTGCAGATCGAACCCGGCCCAATCCCAACCTTCACCGCATCGGCTCCCGCATCCATCAGCGCGATAGCACCGTCGTACGTGGCGATATTTCCCGCCAACAAATCAATCTGCGGAAACGCCTTCTTCACCGCAGCAACCGCCTCCAGTACCCGCGAAGAGTGTCCATGCGCCGAATCAATCGCGAGCGCATCCACCCTCGCCGCCACCAACGCCGCGGCCCGCTCCAGAAAATCCCCCGTAGCTCCAATCGCGCCCGCCACCCGCAGCCGCCCCTGGCTATCCTTCGACGCATTCGGATACTTCAACTTCTTCTGAATATCCTTGACCGTAATCAGGCCCTTCAACTCATAGTCGTCATTGACCACCAGCAGCTTTTCGACGCGATGCTGATGCAGAATCTGCTCGGCCTGCTCCAGCGTCGTGCCCACCGGCACCGTAATCAGGTTCGCTTTCGTCATCACAGAATCAATCGTCAGATCGGTCCGCGATACAAACCGCAGGTCGCGATTCGTCAAAATTCCCACCAGCTTCTTGTTCTTCGTTACTGGCACGCCGGAGATCTTGTACCGCCGCATCACCTCAAGCGCATCTGCAATCGTCTGATCGGGCACCACGGTCACCGGGTCCACAATCATCCCGCTCTCCGACCGCTTCACCTTGTCGATCTCGCCCGCCTGCTGCTCGATCGTCAAATTCCGGTGCACTACACCCAAACCACCCTGCTGTGCCATCGCAATCGCCAGCCGAGCCTCGGTCACGGTATCCATCGCCGCCGACATCAGCGGCGTACTCAGCGTGATATTGCGTGTCAGCTGCGTCTGCGTGCTCACCTGGGTCGGAACAACGTCGCTATAAGCAGGCACAAGGAGAACATCATCAAACGTAAGGGCTTCAGGAATCGGGGAGATAATCATAGTTTTTGGGTTCCAGGCGACCAGCCGGGCTTACAAGGAAGCCTGAATTTCGCGGGATTTCATTGATTGTAGAGTCGCATTCGACCCATAGCAAATTAGATGGCCTGATTTCACCAAAGTTTCGCGGCTACTCGACTCTCCCCCCTATGCCACCAGCCAACAAGGCCATTGAATTACCGGAAAGGTAGATGTATCATCGGAGGTGCAGACGATTTTGTTCCGTCGTAAGAATGAGAGCCGTGACCTCACCGGTGATTTGACGGAAGAGATGAGTGGGCTAAAGCCCACTTTTTATTTGCTCTAAAGACGTCTGTGCATACGGGACCATTGCACCGGAAATAAGGCTTATGGCAGTCCAGCTAGACCAAATTCGAGCAACCGCGGAGCGCGTCGCCGCCTCACACAACCTGGAACTCGTTGATGTGGAGTTTCAGGGCGGCGTCAAATTTCGCACCTTGCGCGTCTTTGTAGAAAAAAATGCGGTAGAACGGGCGAAACTTGCCGAACTCGCCGCCAGTGAAGCTGAATCGAATCTCCCGAAAGGTGTTCCGGTAGAACAACTCTCCGGTGTCACCCACGAGGATTGCGCTGTATTTGCACAGGATTTTGGCACGGTACTTGACGTAGAGGATCTCATCCCAGGGGCCGAGTACACCCTGGAGGTCTCCTCGCCAGGACTCGAACGGAAGCTGTTTTGCCCCGAGGACTTTACCCGGTTTCAAGGCAGCCTGGTCAAACTCCAGACCTTCACACCGGTGAACAAGAATAGGCAGTGGCAAGGCCGTCTGACCAAATTTTCAGACGGAGTACTTACGATCGACCTTTCTGCCGTCAAGCAGAAGGGCAAGGCAAAGAAAGCTGTGACCGAATCGACCGTCGACATCGCATTAGCAAACGTCGAAAAGGCAAATTTGGTCGCGGAGATTTAGAACTGTTTGCACAAACAGTAGCTCCAAATTGTCACACCAACAAACAAGAAACAAACCCCGGAACTCGGGGGAAGAGCAAGGAAGAGTGAGCGATGGCAAGTGTTCTGTATCAATCGATTGAGACGTTAAGCCGCGATAAGGGAATCGAACCAGCCGTAGTGGTAGGCGCCGTCGAAGACGCCATCGCGCTCGCAACACGCAAGTACTACAAGACCCAGGAAAACATGCGCGCCGAGATGGACCGCGAAACCGGCGAGATCCGCGCCTACGTCTTCAAGACCGTAGTCGAGACTCCCGAACAGGTCGAAGACGACGTAAACCAGATGACCCTAGAACAAGCGCGCGAACTCGCCCCCGAGGTCGAAGTCGGCGGCGAACTGCGCTTCTACAAAGACACTACCCCCCTCGGCCGCATCGCCGCCCAGATGGCCAAGCAGGTCATCTTCCAAAAGGTTCGCGAAGCTGAGCGCGACACCGTCTTCAACGAGTACAACCACCGCGCCGGCGAGGTCCTCAACGCCACCGTGAAGCGCCTCGAGCCCATGGACGTCATCTTCGACCTCGGCAAAGCCGAAGCCCGCATGCCCAAACGCGAACAGTCCCGCCTCGAGCAATTCGCCGTAGGCGAACGCGTCCGCGTCGTCCTCCTCCGCGTCGATCGCGCCGCCAAGGGCCCACAGGTTATCGTCTCCCGCGCCGCCCCGGGTCTGGTTCAGAACCTCTTCCAATCCGAGGTCCCCGAGATCTACGACGGCACCGTCAGCATCAAGGCCATCGCCCGCGAAGCCGGCGAACGCACCAAGATCGCCGTGATGAGCCGCGACAAAGATGTCGACCCGGTCGGCGCCTGCGTCGGCATGAAGGGCATGCGCGTCCAGTCCATCATCCGCGAGCTGCGCGGCGAGAAGATCGACATCATCGAGTACTCGGAGGAGATCACCACCTTCGCCGAGAAGGCCCTGCAGCCCGCAAAAGTCAGCCGCGTCTCCATCACCGACCTCGCCGATAAACAAATCGAGGTCATCGTCGACGACACCCAGCTTTCGCTCGCCATCGGCAAGAAGGGCCAGAACGTCCGTCTCGCTGCCAAACTCCTCCAGTGGAAGATCGACATCAAGAGCGAAGAGGAGAAGCGTCAGGAGGTCGAGAGCCAGATGCAGGCTATGAGCGGCGGCCCGACCACCCCGATCGAGCAGGTCTCCGATCTTGGCGAAGCCATCCTCGAGAAGCTCATCGCGGCCGGCATCACCACCGTCGAAGCCCTCGCCGACATGACCCCCGAGCAGCTCGAAGAGGTCCCCGGGATCGGCGAAAAGACCGTCGAAAAGATCTCCGTCGCCGTTCGCCACTACTTTGGCCAGTACGAAGAAGGCGAAGAGCGTCCAGCCCCCGCTATCTCCGCTGTATTTGAAACCGAAGCTGCAGAAGCAGAGGAGACATCAATGGAAAAGACACCTGAGGCGCTTCTCGCAGAAGAAGCCGGCGTTGGCACTGCACACGAAGTCAACAACCTCTCCGCGGAAGACATCGCCGACGCCGAAGAGGCAGAATCGGCCAGCGACGCCTTCAGCGACAACGACGCACGCGAAGAACAAATCGAGTTGGATAACGACACCGTAGACAGCCTGGTTGACGAAGCCCAGGAGCACTCCGATGAAGGTATCGACGATGGAAACGATCGTGGTTAGTCAGCACAACCACGCGCCACAGCATTCTCTGGATCGTGAAGTCTCGAAATCCAGTGAGAGCACTTACAATAAAGACTCCTGCAACGATGAGGCTGCTATGAAGAGCTAACCGCGCAGGGCAAGCGAAAAGGGACGGATGAGCAAAGTTCGAATTAACGATCTGGCACGTGAACTGGAAGTAAAGAGCAGGCCTATTCTGGACGCCCTCGAAGCAATCGGCGTGTCTGGAAAGACCCATTCCAGCTCCATTGAAGCCGATCAGGCCGAAAAGGTCCGGGAATACTTCAAAAACGGCGGAAGAAGCGGTGCAAGCCGGCAGCAACAGGCCGACAACAAGCCCAAGTTCGACCTCTCCAAGGTCTCTAAGCCCGGCGACGCACTCAAGGCCATCCTCGAGCGGAAACAAGCCGAGGCAACCGCGAAAGCCGCGCCACCACCGCGCCCCACTGCCGTCGTTGCCGCTCCACCGGTAACCGTCGCCCCAGCCGCGACCACGCCGCCACGTGTTGTTGCAGCGCCAGCGCCGCCTTCTACGCCGCCGGTCTCCTCAGCAGCGCAGCCTCAGGCAGCACCGCCCCGTCGCATCGTCGTTCCTCTACCTCGCCAGGGCGCAAACATCGTCGCGCCTGCACCCGCCATCGCGAGCAGGCCACCCGCTGGTCCTGTCATCGCGCGCCCACCAGTGGCTTCTTCGTCTGCGGTTCCACCGGCCGACAGGTCGGTCGTAGCTGCCGCCGCTCCAGTAATTGTCGCTCCGCCGGTTGCGAAACCCGTACCTCCGCCCCCCTCGGCCTCCGAAGTCACACCGGCACCGAAACCTCCAGTCCTGGCAACTCCGGTAGTAGAAGCCGCGCCCCACGCACCGGCCGCAGAAACCCCAGCGCCCGCCGCGGCAGCTGAAACTGAGACCGAAACCGCACCTGCAGCACCGGCGACACCTCCCGCACCCCCAGCACGTCGTGTCATCATGCCGCAGACCGGCCCGCGTCCCATCTACACCGCACCTCCTGTCGCTCCCGGCACCCCACAGCGCGGCCGTCCCATCTTTGAACGTCCCCGTCCTCAGTCGCCCGGCGCTCCCGGCTCCCGTCCGATGTCCTCGACGGCTCCCGGCGCACGCCGTCCGATGCATCCCACCCGCACTTTCCCCGGCGGTCCAGGAGGCCCCGGCGGTGCACCAGGCCGTCCCGGCTTCACTCCCGGAGCACGTCCAGGCTTCCCTGCTCGTCCCGGATTCGGTGCCCGTCCCGGAGGCGCACCAGGCGGTGCCCCTCCCGGCGTAATGCCTGGCCCTGGCGAAAAGCCAGGAATGCGTCCCGCAGCACGCCCCGCATCACGCCGCGGTGGACAGCGCTACGAAAAGACCAAGGAAGGCCCGATGAAGGGCTTCCAGCCGCCACCACGTTTCGGCGGCGCTCAGATCTCTCGCGAGCCGGTGCCGATCACCCGCACCATCACGGTCACCGAAGGCATCAGCGTTAAAGATCTCGCCGAGAAGCTAGATGTTCGTGGCAAGGATCTCATCGCGACCCTCCTGATGAAGGGCGTCTTCGTCACCGTCAACCAGTCTCTCGAAGGCGAATTGGTCAAAGACGTCGCCCGCCAGTTCGGCGCCGACGCAACCATCATCTCCGTCGAAGAGCAGCTCGAAAACGAAGCCATCGAAGGCTTCCTCGAAGACACCACCGGCATGGTCGAAGTCGTCCGCTCGCCTGTGGTCACCGTCATGGGCCACGTCGACCACGGTAAGACCTCGCTCCTCGACGCCATCCGCTCCACCGACGTCGCAGGCGGCGAAGCCGGAGGCATCACCCAGCACATCGGCGCCTACAAGGTCAAAATCACCAAGCCCGACTCTCCCGCCTTCGGTCGCGAGATCGTCTTCCTCGACACCCCTGGTCACGAAGCCTTCACCCGCATGCGTGCCCGTGGAGCCAAGGTCACCGACATCGTCGTCATCGTCGTCGCAGCAGACGACGGCGTTATGCCCCAGACCCTCGAGGCCATCGACCACGCCCGCGCTGCCAACGTGCCGATCATCGTCGCAGTCAACAAGATCGACAAGCCCGAGGCCAACCCCTCCAAGGTCATCCAGCAGCTCACCGCGCGCGGCCTTCAACCCTCCAACATGGGCGGCGACACCGAGTTCGTCGAAGTCTCTGCGAAGAAGCACATCAACCTCGACAAGCTCGAGGAGATGATCTGCCTCGTAGCCGACGTCAACGAACAGAAAGCCCAGCCTGACCGTCCCGCCGTCGGAACCGTCATCGAAGCCAAGCTCGATCGTGGTCGCGGCGCCGTCGCCAGCATCCTCGTACAGAACGGAACCCTCCGCACCGGAGACAGCTACATCGTCGGCAACACTTTCGGCAAGATTCGCGCGATGTTCGATGACCGTGGTCGCCCCATCACCGAAGCCGGTCCCTCAACACCAGTCGAAATCCTCGGCCTCGAAGGCATGCCCGATGCAGGAGACACATTCCTCGTCATGGCAGACCGCGACAAGGCCAAGGGCATCGCCCAGTATCGCAAGATGAAGGAGCGCGAAGCTCAACTCGCCAAGAGCTCCCGCGTCTCGCTCGAAGGCCTCGCCGAGCAGATCAAGCAGGCCGGCATGAAGGACCTCAACCTCATCCTCAAGGGCGACGTGCAAGGTTCGGTCGAGGTCCTCGCAGACTCGCTCCAGCGCATGTCCACCGAGAAGGTTCGCGTTCGCGTCCTCCACTCCGGTGTCGGCGCTATCACCGAGTCGGATGTCCTGCTCGCCTCTGCTTCGAACGCCGTCGTCATCGGCTTCAACGTCCGGCCTGATCGCAAGGCCGGTGAAGTTGCCGAGCGCGAAAACGTCGAGATTCGTCTGCACTCCATCATCTACGAGCTGCAGGATGAGATCACCAAGGCGATGTACGGCCTCCTCGAACCAGTCTTCAAGGAGAACTACGCCGGCCGCGCCGAAGTGCTCAACGTCTTCAAGATCACCAAGGTCGGCCAGATCGCCGGCTGCCGTGTCACCGACGGGCTCATCAAACGCGATCAGCAGGTACGTCTGCTCCGCGAAGGCGCTGAAGTATGGAAGGGCAAGATTGCCTCCCTCAAGCGCTTCAAAGACGATGTCTCCGAGGTCCGTCAAGGCGTCGAGTGCGGTATCGATCTCGCAGGACACAAGGACATTCGTGTCGGCGACGTTATCGAGTCCTTCACCACCGAAACCCTCGCTGCTGAACTTGGCCAGAACTCTGCCGCAGCCCGGAAAGCAGAGAAGGCCGAGAAGGAACGCGAAGCCGCGGCGACCGCAGCAGCAGCCACCGCTGAAAACTCAGTCAACGCATAACTCATCGCTTCAAACAACGAAGAGGCCGGGAGCAATCCCGGCCTCTTCTGCTTTTGAGGTCGAGAAAAACCTGTTTGCTTACGAACTATTTTTTCCTGTGGTGGTGAATTGACGTTTTTACAGGGGGGTTTTACGTAATTGGGGTGTTTTAACGTGGTGTTTTTTGGTGTAAGTGTGGTGGATTGCGTGGTAAACGTGGTGTTGTGACACCGCATTTTTGCGAGACATAAAATGCGCCACGGATTTGAACTTTATTTTTGGCCGCTCTAATTTTTGCGTGGATTTTGTCCCTGCGTGTCTCTGGGCAAGCGGCGCTCCACTGCCGCGGGCTCGACGGATTAGGATTGAGGGCATGAACCTTACGGCAATTCAGTCTGCCCTGCGCGACGCCGACCTCAACGGCTGGCTCTTCTACGACCACCACCACCGCGACCCCCTCGCCTACAGCATCCTCGGTCTCGACCCGAACGCGCACGTCACCCGCCGCTGGTTCTACTTCATCCCCGCTCAGGGCGAACCAAAGAAACTCGTCCACCGCATTGAAGCTGGCCGTCTCGACACACTGCCCGGCACCAAGTCCGTCTACTCTTCCTGGCAGGAGCTTGAATCGCAACTCGAAACGCTCCTCACCGGCCAGACGAAGATTGCCATGCAGTACTCCCCACGCAACGCCATCATGTACGTTTCGATGGTGGACGCGGGCACCATCGAACTCCTTCGCAGTCTCGGAAAAGAGATCGTCACCTCCGCAGATCTGGTCAGCCACTTCGAAGCTGTTCTTACCGATGACCAGCTCGCCACACACTACATCGCTCAGCGACACATCGACGAGATCCTCGCCGCCGGCTGGAGTGAGATAGGCACGCGCGCCCGCTCTGGCGGCACCGACGAACACGCCATGGTTGAATACCTACAGGAGGCCATGGATCGCGCGGGTCTCATCTGGGAGCACGGCCCCAACGTCAGCGCCGGTCCCAACTCCGCCGACTCGCACTACGAACCCACCGCCGCCAACTCCCGTCCCATACGCAAAGGCGACTTCGTCCTCATCGACATCTGGGCCAAACTCAAAGACAACCCCGCTGCCGTCTGGTATGACATCACCTGGACCGGCGTAGTAGACCGCGAGCCTACCGAGCGCGAGCACCTCATCTTCAACACGGTCCGCGACGCGCGTGACGCCTCCATCAAAGTCGTTCAACAGGCCTTCACCGCCAACCAGCCCATCGCCGGCTGGCAAGCCGACGACGCCTCACGCAACGTCATCCGCACAGCTGGCTTTGGCGAGTGGTTCACGCACCGCACCGGCCACAACATCGGCACCGTCCTCCACGGCAACGGAGCACACCTGGACAATCTTGAAACCCACGACGAACGTCTCCTCCTGCCCAACACCTGCTTCTCCGTCGAGCCTGGCCTCTACTTCCCCGGCGAGTTCGGCATCCGCAGCGAGGTCGACATGATCGCCCGCAGAGGCAAAGCCGAAGTAACAGGCCGCATCCAAACCGAACTCGTTCGAGTTTGAATGCGGCTGCTTCACACATTCGTTGGGACAATTGGCAGTCGGGTGCATTACATCGCGCCAGATGATGCTTTCAGCAGAAAGTTTCTGGCATAGATGACTTCCGAGCGCTCTGAATGCTCGCCACGATCGGTTGTCTTCATCAGCTGCTGGAAATAGGTCCTGGCTTCCTCCGGCTTCCCTGCTTCCTCAGCCGCGCGGCCAGCGTTGTAGAGCGCGTTGAACCGATTGGGGCTAAGCTTCAAGGCCGTGCGGTACTGTACGAGAGCTTCAGCGGGACGGTTGTCTGTAAGCAGCATGTCCGCGTACATCTCCCGTGCGGGGATGTCGACTTCGGCCTGACCGACGCGGTCCTGGCTGTCGGCTGCGGCGCTAATCAGACGAAGAGCTTCCTCGTCATTTTTGTGCGCGAAGCTCTGCCACGCTTTGATGGTGCCCTCGGCAGCCTCTCTTTCCGCCGCAATCGGGCTGTTATCGCTCGCCATTTGATCGTAGAGAGCCTGGGCGCCGGCGGCGGCTTTATCTGCAGCGGCGGCATCTCGCAGACGTCCCGCGGCGATGGCCTGCTCCCAGAAGCGATAGTATCTGGCGGCAAGGATAGATCCCGCAGGCTCCTGAATGGCGAGAACAGACTTCCATTCGTGGAGTTCCATGTAATAGATCCCGGGCATCTCCACCTGGAAGTAAGTGATGAAGAGAGCCATGCCGTCATCCTGAATGCCCGGCAGTGAACGAAGATGTACGACCAGGGGTTCCAGGCGATCCAAAACCTGCCGGGCATCGGCATCTTTGCCCTGCTGGAGATAGGCGTAAAGAAGAAACTCGTCGGCGTGCAGTTGATGCCCCACCCCACCCAGGTTGTGCTCTTCGGCATACTCCGATGCGCGCACGGAGGCCAGATTGGAGTCGACATCCTCCTGCCACATTCCGCGCCGGGCGAAGAGATGTCCGGGCATGTGCAGAGCATGGGCGGAGTCTGGCGCGATAGCGGCATATTTTTCAGCAGCCGGTAGGCCCTCCTCAGCGTATTGCGGGCTATCGGCCGCGTGAATGATGTAGTGTGCGAATCCGGGATGATCGGGATGCGCCTTGAAGCCTGGTTCGAGCACGTCGAGCGCCTTGCGTGGTTCGTTACTGGCAACGAGAGCAAGGCCGTAGAAGGCAGTCGCCTCGACGTCGTCGGGATAGGCGGCGTGCAGGGCACCGATTGCGTCGGCATAGGCGCGCGTGGCCTTGTCATTCTGCGCAGGATCGGAGTGGAGATAGTCGCTGAGAGCAGCAATATAGCGGCGCTCCCGGTCGGTCCTGGCGTGAAGGGCCGTCGCCTTGTCGATCTCCGCGATACCGGCGAGCCGTCGGTTTTCCGGCATCCCATCCCATAGAGGACGCCACTCGGTCATCGCGATTCCCCAGTGAGCCATAGCGCATTGGGGATCGGCCGTAGTTACAGCCTGGAACTGCTTTTTAGCCTCTTCAAACCAGAAGGAGTGAAGCAACGCGACACCGCGTTCGAAGGGAGCTTGCACGGATGCCTGACAGGAGACCGGCATATGAACGGTGCCCAGCTTCGCGTTGATGGCGTTGGGGTCGCCGCCTTCGGCATCGTGACGATGATGTTGCGCAACAAGCGTTGACGCTGAGAGAACAAGAATGAGGAGCGAGGATATTTTTGAGATTGCTTTCATACTGACTTCTATTTTCCCATTTCATTTTTTGAAAGTTGCGAATGGCTCAGGAGCCGGTTTGGGTGCGGAGACGAAGCCATACCTCTATAACAACGAAGCTTCCGATATATTCCTGACTGATTCTGGCGACGTTGCTCTCAGCCGTTCAAGATCTCAAGGCAGAGGAAACTGATATCATGACAAGTGACAATGACGACCAACGTACAGGCGCAGACGCGAGTTACTGGCAAATCTTCTTCAATGCCGACGATGATCTTGATCGCGGGCTGGCTGATCCCCGGCGCAGGGCACCTGATGCAACGCAAATGGATCCGTGGCGGCCTTCTGATGGTCTCGATCGTTGCCATGTTCACCATCGGCCTTGCGCTTAAAGGCAAAATCTACTCGCCCAATACCGGCGATCTGCTCGACATCCTTAACTTCGCCGGCGACCTCGGCAACGGCTTGCTCTACATCCTTGCCCGCATGTTCGATCTCGGCCAGGTCACGGTACAGGTTGCCACCGCCGACTACGGAACAAAGTTCATGGTCGTCGCCGGCCTGCTCAATATCATCTCCGCCGTAGACGCGCACTCTCTGGCTACCGGGAGGAAGCGCTCGTGACCATCTCTCACTTCGGAGCAGTTCTGCTCTTCTCCCTCTTCACCTCGATCGTCTTCGGCATCACCCAGCGCTCCGAACCACGCACGATGATCCGCTTCGGAGCCTTCTGCTTCGTCCTCTTCGTTGGCGGCACCGTCGCGGCCAGCTGGATCATGTGGCTCATCAAGCACTGACCGTTTTTCATCACTCAGAACGTTGCAAACAACACCCCTTTGCCATAGGCTGGTGGTGGCACTTTAGTTCTTCGCACACCATCACGGTGTCGCCCTCGAAGAATGCGGGAGTGGCGAAATGGCAGACGCACTTGGTTTAGGTCCAAGCGGAGAAATCCGTGGGGGTTCGAGTCCCTTCTCCCGCACCAGATTCCAGTAATTGACAGCAATCCAAACCCGAAAGAGATTCGATGAGCCAGCAGAACCCCAATCAGCCGCAAGACAAGCAGCCCCAGCTCAAGCTCAGCAACGTCGAAAACTATCGCGACGGCTACGCCAACAGTGTTCAGGTCCGCATGAGTGTCTGGGACTTCTTCCTCGTCTTCGGCACCATGACCCAGGACGTCCCCGACGAGTTGAACGTGAAGAACTTTCAGGGCATCTACCTCAGCCCTCAGCAGGCAAAGGCTCTCTGGAACGTGCTCGGCCACAATCTGGCGCAGTATGAGCAGACGTTCGGCTCGATCACGCTCGAGCAGCTCCCCCAGACCGAAGGCCCCATCAACTAAAGCGTGCAACCCCATCGCAGCATCGACGAAGACCGCCAGCCGTTCGAGAATATTCCTCTCTGGATGCTCTATCCGCTCTTCTTCGTTGCGGTCTATCTCTCTCACTTCCGCCTCCTTCGCCTGCCCTACTTCTGGGACGAAGGAGGCTATTACATTCCTGCCGCGTGGGACTTCTTCCGCACGGGCACACTCATCCCGCAGAGCACGGTAACCAATGCACACCCTCCGCTGCCTTCGATCCTTCTCGCGGGCTGGTGGCATCTCTCGGGATACGTCGTCAGCGGGACCCGTACCCTGGTCTGCATGGTCGCAGCGGCCGCTCTGCTGGGCGTCTACAAAATTGCAAGAGATCTCACCAACTCAGCCGTAGCCGCAGTCACGGTCGTACTCACTGCCCTCTACCCAATCTGGTTTGCGCAAAGCACCCTCGCCCACGCCGACATCTTCGCCGCAGCGTTCACGCTCTGGGGGCTTGGTTTTTACTTCGACCGCGCAGATGCCGCAGACCCACGCTCGAAGCCCACGCTAAATCCACTCTTCGCAGCGCTCATGTTTTCTCTCGCCGCACTCTCGAAAGAGACAGCGATCGTCACTCCCGTAGCTCTTGCGCTCTGGGAAGCAATTCTCTTCACAAAAAGTCGAAGCGAACCTCTATCCCGCAAACTCCACTCCAGCTGGATCGTCGCTCTTCTCGCACCCATCGTGCCGCTCGTCGGGTGGTATGCGTATCACTATCACCGAACCGGCTTCGTATTCGGCAATCCTGAGTTCCTTCGCTACAACGCAACCGCAAACCTCGACGCCTATCGCATCCTCCTTTGCCTCTGGCATCGCCTGCTACATCTCTTCGCGCACATGAACATGTTTGCTCCTGTGGTGTGTATGGTGGCTGCAGCCTTCATCCCGGTCGCTGACTTGAATAAGCGCCCCCCTATTCCTCGGCAAGCACTCTATGCGATCGGCGTCATCCTTCTCGCGAACTGGATCGCGTTCTCCATCCTCGGCGGCGCACTTCTGACGCGTTATCTGCTGCCGATGTATCCGCTCATCCTCCTGGTCTGCGTCAACACCTGGCGTCGCCGCATCCCTCAGCGCTGGCTCGTCATCGCCATGCTCAGCGCCGCAGCTTTCCTCTCTGCCATCTGGATCAACCCGCCCTACGCCTTTGCGCCTGAGGACAATCTCACCTACCGCGACTTCGTTGTCCTGCATCAGCAGGCAGTTCGTTTCATCGACCTTCACTACCCCGAAGCCATAGTCCTCACCGCCTGGCCCGCAGTCTCCGAGCTGAACCGCCCCGAACTCGGCTACACCAACCGCCCCATCAAAACCACTCCGATCCTGAACTTCTCGCTCGAGCAGATCCAGAGAGCCGCAGCCGACCCAGGAAGCTACGACGTCGCCCTCATCTTCTCCACGAAATGGGCGCCTTTGGCAAAGCAGATCAACCTCGGCCGCCAGAACGAGTCCGCAGACACGAAATACTTCGACTTCCATCGCGACCTCTCGCCCTCTGAAGTCGCAACGCTGCTTCATGGCGAAGTCATCTGGGAAGCACACCGAAAAGGCGAGTGGGCCGCTGTTCTCCACTTCCCTCGTATCGTCGAAGCCACACTCCTACTGCCGCAAAGGCCCGGGGATAGCTATATGGAGGGGAAAATTCACCCCCTGCAATTAAAAACTGCCTTGGGTAGATGATTTTTTTTGTGATTTAAGGGCGACTCTTCCATCGATTTGTGGCAAGCATCCCCTTGAAGTATGAGGGTGGACTCTGTGTTGTAAAGTTTCGTCCAGCGAGCCAATGGAGTTACGTCTTCGCCCGGCGCAATTCCATCAGTCGCTGCTCCAGGGTAACTAACTCATCAAGAACTTTTTTTCCCCAAAACGACAAGCCGAATCGTCTAGTTCGTTTCCGGCGCGCAACATAGTTGGACCTCCACTCATCAACCTCTACGCAACCCGTAGCAGCCACCTCTTCATTGGTCCGGGAAAGATCACGCTCAAGGGCGAGAGCCAAGTTCCGCACAATATCGAGTGATCTGTCAGTATTCGGCAATAGCGCGTTGCCGCTTACAAAGCGAATTAAGCGGGCTCGAAAAGAATTAAGGCTATACAACTCCAGCGTCCTTAGAAAGTCCGCTGGCGCTAGTTCCTGAGGGACACTTTCAAACCTTCGAAGCCGGTTCCAATCTCTGCACCATCTAAAGGCGGCCCACCCAATACCTCCGCCATAAAACAGAACGCCAGCCACAAATATAGGATCTATCGGCACTGTATATGCTTGGTGGCCCCTCCCAAAACTAGCGAACAACCACACGGCGAGTGACTCAATCGCCAAAAAGCCATAAAAAAAAGCGTACCTAGCAATATGCTGGCTCACAGCACGAAGTGAGGCGGCAGGTCTTGAAACTAACTGAAGGAGAGGATAGAAGGTTAACCACGGCCACCACCTGAGCGCGGTAAAACGATCAACCAGCACTGCTACGGTAGCCATTGGAGCCCATAGAGAAATAATGATCGCCACCCCGAGCGCATAGTAACCGAGATTGTTGTCGGATGGGAAATCGAAAAAAACTGCAGGCATGCTGATTATGTAAGATCTCAACAGGAGCGGAGTTCCGACTGCAAATGTATAACAGATTGTTAGTCTCTGACTCTCGTTTGAAGTAATCGTAGGTATTATCCACCTTCGCCACCCGGCCCTTTTCCGCGGAATAGTAACGGTGTTTCCCACGAACCGTCCGATTAGCAGCCAGCCGAGGCGCAGTGATAAATGTGAAAGAAGCGCGGCTGTAGCCAACCCTAGTCGCACGGGGACCCTTAAGCTGAGATCCGCCATGGCAGCCATAGCTAATATCGCATACCCTATTGAGTCGATGAGACAGATCCTTGAGAGCAAAGTGGCTGCGTTCAAAAGTCGCCCATCATCGGGAACGCGACTTAGAAATGCGAAGATCATTCGGCGGTCTCGGACCATCTGTCCGAGTCCTGCTCGACGCAGAAGAGTAATGCGAATCCACAGAGAAACGTCATTAGGAATTGAGCGTAGGCTACGCAACTGCCGAAAGGCGATGTCGTCCAAAACCCTGCTTCCGAAAGAAATGGCAGCGCGTAGAAGAGGAATTAGCTCTTCATCGGGAAGAGTGCCCGCAACTTCCAGCGCTACGCGGCGGTCTTCCAGACGCCCACGCCAGAATCCCGAACGAACGATTGAAGAAACTTTAGTCCGGATTTCTGATGGGAGCCGACCTGAGTCATCAGCAAATCCATCCTGGAGAATAGATAGGAGATGCAAGGAGGCAGGAGGCCACTCAAAAAAGGCAGGGATGATGGCCTCTTCTTCGTTTGTACCTTCCTTAGTGAGCTTCTCCAGCTGTCCATTCTTTTGGATGGCGACGAGAAAATCATCGAGAAACATCTGAGACAGTGAGAGCAAAGGAAGAACGCGGTCTTCATTCTCGGAACCGAGAAGTACGCTCGCGGTCTCCCGCCAACGGGCATCAAGTAAAAGCTGATTATTACTCACCGATTCATGCACTCGAACTACATAACAAGTGGCGAAATACTCCTGAAATCGACGGTGCGAAAATGTGAATCGGTTCCCTTTGTCAACGACATCCCCTTCCCCGCGAGAGATCCGTAACGTTTCTAACAGATCGAGCATGTTCCCAGCCGACTGCCACGTTGGGTAGGAAATTCCTATCCTGGCCAAGAGAGCTTCACGAGTGGGATTTAGGCTCAGGCTGGAATCCTCAACGATGAAAAAAGCTGCAGTTTCGGCAAATTTTCCTAGAGAGAGAGAATCTATCCCAACCTGACGTAGAACGTCTTTCTTTTCGTCGAATTTGGATCGCACAAAACTCGCAAACAACTCATGAGGACTGCTAGGAACGTTTGAACCTTGCCTAACGAATTCAATCAGAAGGCCAAGATACATTGGGTTTTCACAAATGTACCGGAGGCTGGGTCCAGGAGCAGCTATGCCTTTGTACAGTCGTTCTGCTGCTGACTCTGTGAGTGCTGCACGTTGGATCAGGTCGTTTCGCTGCTTATCTGAGAGGGGGAGAATACGGAATTTGGGAAGAGAGCTATTCTTTGGGCGTCTGAAATGCCGTGTAGCAAGAAGCGTCCGGCAGCTATTAAAGTCTGTGGCAAAGTCGACGATTGCTTGAGAATATTGATCGATTGTATCGCTAAGATCGTCCGCGCTGAGCACCTCAGGTATCTCGTCGAAAGAGTCCAGCAAAAAGAGCCACCACCCGTTCTGAAGACCTTCGTCGAAGTACTTTTCGAGAAAGCTAGCGAGGTCTGAATTTGCAGATCGTTTTGTCTGATCAATTATGAATTGACGAATGAGCCCAGCATCAATCTGTTGATCGGAGTTTCGGTCCAACATTTTCAAGTTAAAGTAGACAGCAACAGGCGAGTCGCGCTTCCAGGATTTAGCCGTACGAGAACAAACCCGATTCGCTACCTCACGCAGCAACACGCTCTTACCCGATCCTGGATCGCCCTCGACTAGTGCAATACGGTCATTCGAGTTCCCTAAGCTATGAGCAATCGCCTTGACTCTTCTCGGTCCAAATGCAAACGAGGACCGGGCTCGCATCCAGACACTAGCTCCGGGAATATTTCCGGAGTAGTATTCCGCTTCCAATTCGGTGAAGCGCCTGGGATCCCATAATTCCTGTTCATTCACCTTCCTGCTGCTTGACAGTATGTGGTCAACAAAGCGGGTTCGGGCGGCGATCCGCTCGCGTTCCGCGGGCGTAGCCTTAATCTGGTCGAGCGCCTTAAACAGCGCTGCGATTGGCTCGCTTAGGTTTTTCCAGATGAAGCCAATTATGGCAACGAGTATGAGCACAATCAAAGTCGGCTGGAGGCCGACTAGATACCAGTGCGGAGGCGTGCCTCCAAACAGCGTTTTGAAAAATGAAGGGTTTGAAAGTAACTCCCAGAGCTGTTTAATCAGATCCATGTGATTGATCCTGTTGGGGTCTAGCGAATTGTAACCCACATACGGAAATCTTTAGCCACTTTCAGATCATTGCATCAGGATGATCAAGGACAATACTTCGGGATCGAGTGTGTGCAACTTAGGAATCGACACAGTTCTTCAAGAACGAGTTCAAAAAAAAATCACACCGACAATCGCGTGAAGATTGCAGCAATTCGCTGAAGAGTGCCAGGTCGAACAGGCAATCCTCGCATGATCTTCCTGATTGTGTTGCGGTCCACGTTCGCTTTTCGAGCTACCGCCTTTATTGGCAAAGGTGCGAGCTGTTCGATTAACGTTGGGGATGCTTTTACAATCTTGCCCAAGTCATCAAATTCAGTTGGTTTGAACGCGAGCAGTGAGAAGTCTTCGCCATGTTCCCACTTTCGATCTGTCTCCTTACCAATGAAGCGCGTGCGCATGGCAGTGACATGAATCCGTTGTAAAACCCCTCGTGTATCTGCAGTGCACGGCGACCCGTCGGGTGCAAGTGATTTAGATTCGGGATGAAACGGATAGAGCCTCAATATGTAGCTGAAAGTTTGCGGGATCACCTTGTCAAATCGAGGTGTTTGTGTGAATGAAAGTGAATGATGGCTTCCATCGTGAATATTGATACAGTCGGCTTTCATCCAAGCATCACGATTCTTTGTGAATGACGTTAGCAATGCAAATCGGTCTCGATCGATACCTGCCGGATAACCGACAAGCGTGTCAATCAAAGGGCACAAGACAAAATTAAACGGCCTCAACATTTTGTCGACGCATTTCAGCACGTTAGGGGTGCTTACTCTAACCCGCATCATCGCGGGAAGGTCCAGCCATTCCGGATCGATGTTCGTTAGGCCTAATTGATTACGTAGTAGCCATTCCCAAGCTGCAAACGTCCAATCGCGATTATCTGCTCCCGAGTCTGCAGGCGGATATAAATATCCCAGGCCATGAGCTTTGGGATCGATGATATTTAATTCCTCACCGACGCGTTCGAAAAGCGCGTATCGTTTAGCGGAAATTGCATATCCCAATAATCGTCTTTGCTGTTTGTCAGAATTGAAATTTACATTTTCGATCTTCAATAAATCGGAAACTATATTGCGATCGTAGGGGCTGAGCAGCCTGAATCTATTACAAATCGACTCTACTTCTTTCCAGGAGAGTGTATGGATCTGATCTGATCCTTCAGCTCCATCGCAGTCGATGGAACCTCCAGATTCGGTCGCCACAATACACATTGAATCGGTGTCGCAGAACAAATAAGTTCCGTTTAGCTCTGACACTGATTTTTCGAGCATCGCAAGCAAAAGTCGTCCTCCAGCGGTGATGAGTGAAGCGAGCGGAGGGAAATACCAAGCTCCGTGGTTCTCGACGGATAATCCTTGCTGCTCAAAAAGCGTGTCCCCGGAGAACACTTTCACTGCGGTTGGCTTCTGTATCGTATCAGGCGTGACTTCGACAAACAGTCCATAGCTTCCGGAATTTGCGAGCACCTTGAGAAAACCCGCGAGACCGCGATTTGAACTGCTATTTCGCTCGCGTTGTTCGATTACATAGCGAAAAAAGTCGTCTTTGTGCGGATCGATGTCTATTGTGCCGTAGAGGGAAATCCTATTAAGTCCCTTTTGCGTACCGTGCGGCACCATGCGAATAGCTTTTATGATGCGCGGAGACTTTCCTGTCAGTAAGGCTGAAGCAACAAGGTCAGGTCCAGCAAACCAAATCGGGGTATCCGAGCTGAGTTTGTTGATTCCTATGTTCTGGGTCTGACCGTTGTAAACGGTTCGAATCGGGAGAACGTCTTCATCGGGTTCTACAAGAGCGAAGAAACTTAGTTCTTTCCAGAACGCAGGATCGAAAGTCTTGCTTAGTGTGACGGTCTTCAGCAGTTTGCGTACCTGCAGGGATGCGGGTTCAAAAGAAACAGAATCCGCCGTCAGAACTTTCCAATTCCCAAGCAGCGTATTTACCGTTGGATATTGACTCTTGAAATCCGTGTGGGCTACCGGGACAGTCGTTTTCCGGATACGGCATTCTGCCCTGCCACCGTAATATGCTTGCATTGCTATTCCATTTATATGTTCCGAAAGCGCGAACTTTTCCTTAGGCGGAATAACTCCCATCTTCCGCAGATGGGCCTTAGCCAGTGATGCCGGGGAATAGGCTTGGTCCGGTCGAAGGTCTAATTCATAGCGATCAAATTCTTGTTTCAGTGCGTTCAGCCCCGTAACAGTCGCCCGAACGTCGCCACGGCAGTAGTCGATTTCTTCGGACGTGACTCTTCCCGTTGGCTCGTGATTAAGCTTGCCCGTAACTTTGAGGCTGCGGCACAGTGCATCCAAGCTAAAAGATTGGCCGAATAGTGAGAATGCCAAAGTGTGAACATCGAGGAAGCGACTTCTCGGTGGCCATTCGTCAGGCTTCTGGGGTTTCGTTAGCGAAATAAAAGCGGATTTGCTATCTTTTGCGGTAATTCGCACCCGTGGCCGATACGGATTAGCTTCCCACAATCCGGTTTGTTTAGAGCAGCGCTGCGAAAGAATGAGAGACCATCCGCCGTCATCTGCCTTCGCCCACTCCACAGCGAGGCGCGACAGATCGAACGGTAGATTGAATCCAACAATCATCCGTTCATTTTTGATGGCTTTCCAAAAGATCTTTTCTAAGAATTCCCAACGTGGATATAGCTTTAAGTCCAGCCGTGGAGGAAATGACTTCACTTCAATCTGGGCCGATTGCGTTTCAACATATTTCTTCAGCGCCGTCAGCTGCCGTTCGTCAAGATCATCATCGTGAAACAACCCTTCTTCGGAGCAGATATATTTTCCACTCTTAAGTTCGCAAAGCCAATACACCCCAAAGGTCAACTCCTGTCGAGCATCGATCGTTGTTTCCGTATCGAAGACGAGTATTCGTTCAGGCCAAATCGGCAATGAGAGCGCGTTACCGCCCGTTTTCTTTTTGCCTGTCTGAGCAACCGTATGTGCGCGCAAATAGATTTCTTGTGTCATTCCTGAGTTTCCTTCCGTTCGAACTCGTCCAAGCGTTCCTCTAACATCCACGAAAAAACTGCAATAGCCTTTCGTGCCCGAGCAAGTCGCTCTCTCGTGTTCGGCGCATAGCTCATATCGATTCCGGCTTGCCGAAGCGCTGCCGTAACGCGCAGATGATCCTTTCGACAAAGTGGGGTCGTGAACCAAGCAACGTGGTTCCGTCCTCCAAGATGATGGTTTTCTACGTCATCGGTGCCACCGCACAATACACAGTGTGGCTTTTTGACCTTCGAAGGCGACCGACGAATTATGACGCCAGCATTCATCCGCGCCCCGTTGCCGATGCATATAGCTGATCGAAGTGGAGTACGTCCGCCTCTGCAAGCGGTAATAGCATGGCAGGATCAGTGATCAACTCGACGTTCTTTCCATTGACCTTCACGGTCTTCCCTTTGAATGAGTCGAGTTTTTCGCGCTTGCCGGTCCTTAGGTATTCAGAAACGGCGTTGAGATAGTTCGAGATGAACCGAGCGTTTTTGCTGCCGTACACCTGAATGACGGTCGGTCCATCCACAGTCGGAATTTGCAAATCGCGCCGGAACGTGTCGCCCGAAGTAGCTCGAAAGCGTCCACCAAGTTTGTCCTGCCGAATCGCGCTGCCCACATAACGTCGGACTGTTGAAGGCTTGATGTGCTCCAGACGGCACGCCTCCGATAGTGAAACATGTCCCCTTCGCATCTGCCCAAGAGCTGCAAGAGCCCGGTTGCGGGTCTCGGATGTGCGGGGGATATCCTTCTTAGAATTTTCTGTGACCAGGGTGGGCGTCCGGCGCTTACTTTGCTTTTGAGAGGCTTTCGTGCCGCCGGTTGTGCTTTGGAATGCTCTCTTCTTCTGGCTATGCATTTCGCAATTGAACGACGAACACCGCATAGGTGACAGAACGCCAAATGCTGATTGGTGCAATCAGCGTTACTTAGCCCGACACTTTACCGAAATCAACTAGTAAATCCGCAAAAGAGCCAAGACTCTCGTTGAGTCGTTGGTAGTTTCTTTTGCGCCACATCTTGTGTGCTTGTGCATCGTAGACATCGTCTCGACCTGCAGCGATCAAACTCGACACTTCTTCATCATGAAAATCACCAGTTGCCCTCCATACATAAGCAGAGATCAAATACCTTGCAAACATGTCAGGAGAGGTAACAGTCGTGTATTTCAGGATTGAAGCATATGTCCTTAATGCGCTGATCGTAATTGCCGGATCCTGCACATGGCTATATATAGCGGGCCTTAAACTATTCTGATCGGGAGTGATTAGTGCTCTCCGAATTGCCTTAATGCTTTCAGGGTTCATCGATCCGACAAAATCCAGGGTGAGCACATCCACGACTGAGCTGAGCACCTCTTCTAATGCATCTGCAGCTTTTTCCAGAGCCTTTATCTTTTGCTCGCGTTGTCTTGTTGGGCCCATAATCTTTTGCCATTTCTCACCAAATGATCGCACCGGTTCTTTCATCCCGACGACGATGGCAAGTGGGAGTTTTTTGCAGCCATATCTGCAAAGATCGTCAAAACTGCCCATGGCGCCATCTCTCTTAAACGCCAGCCTTTTCTGTTCGGCCCATTTAGCGAAAAAGTCTGCAATATCCAAACGACGCGCAATGTCAGATCGACTAGCAAATGTTGAACGATAGACGTCCCAGAGATTCTGTAAGGCTGCGAGTTTTTTCGCTGAATTCGTCATTGGGAAACAGAAACAAAGGGCGCTCGAATAGCAAAAACGTCAATTATATCAGAGAGTTAGGCCTTATAATGTGAAAGACAAACGAAACGGGCTTCCCGTCTGTTACTAGCAGGCGGAAAGCCCTAACCACCGACGGAGAGGTGACTCCAATGGCAGCTACTCAAACCGTAGCGCAGCTTTCTCTGCTGCGCAAATCAGCTCACAATGCTTTAGAGCTAAAGCCTAGATGCGGAGTGGTGACGCTCTCCGGCTACGGCATCAGCGTTAGGGTAGATCGCGGACATCTGCTCCTCGAAGACGGCTTTGGCGAAAAGCGAAGAAGCTCTCGAATCTCACGTGTCGATCGTGGGCTTCGGCATCTCGTTGTGATCGGATCAGACGGCATGGTATCGCTGTCAGCTCTGCGTTGGCTTGCGGACCGCGATGCTTCCTTCGCGATGCTGGATCGTGACGGATCCGTCTTGGCAGCCACAGGTCCAGTCCACTCCTCCGACGTCAGACTGCGGCGAGCCCAGGCTTTGGCTCTTCAAAACGGAACAGCGCTGACGATCAGTCGCGAACTTATAGATAGAAAATTGGCGGCGCAAGAGCGGGCAGTAAGGGACGGATTTCGCAGCGAATCGGCCGCCCTGGCAATTCGGAAATGGAGGTCTGAACTTGCCGAAGCTTCGTCTATTGAGGCAGTTCGGTCAGTCGAAGCGCAAGGGGCGAAAATCTATTGGGCTACGTGGCGTGGATTAGAGGTCATGTTTCCTCGTCAAGATTTGCAGCGTGGTGCCTGAACATTGGCGCACCTTTGGATCGCGGATCTCATCGCTCACAGCCTCACCACGCCGTGCCACGAATCCAGTCAATGCCATCCTGAATTACCTCTACGCACTCCTTGAAGTACAAGCACGACTAGCAGCTGCAAAGCTGGGGCTCGATCCGGGGCTCGGGGTTCTTCATGTTGATACCCAGTACCGTGAAAGCTTGGCCTGTGATTTGATGGAGCCGATCAGACCTGAAGTGGACGCATTTGTACTCGATTGGCTGCAACGTGAACCCTTGCTACGTAGTTATTTCTTTGAAGAGCGCGATGGAAATTGTCGGCTAACGTCGTCCTTCGCATCGAAGCTGTCAGAGACAGCACCAATGTGGGCTCGCCTAGTTGCGCCGGTTGCCGAATGGTTCACACAACAGATCCATAAATCTAGAACTTCTCAGAGCCGGTCTCGCCTGCCGGTCCAACTCACGCCTGCCACTCGTCAGGAAAAGAAGGTAACCTCCAATGTCGAACGGGAACTCAGTTTCAGGCGAGCTAACGTATGCGTCAGTTGTGGGAAGAAAATTCACAGTCGTTCTACCAACTGCGACGAGTGTGCAAAGGAGAAACGTCCTGAACGGATGATCGAAGTTGCACGTCTTGGGCGTGTTGTCACGCTTCTTCCCGAAGCGCAGGCCAAAAGATCGGCCACTCAAAAGGTCAATACACAGGCAGTATGGGATTGGAATCCCACAGATTATCCGACTTGGCTCACTAGCGATCTCTATTCAGCCAAGATTCAGCCTCGCCTTGTGTCATTGTCCTGTTCCTCAGTAGCAAAGCGCCTCGGAGTTTCAGTCAGCTACGCAGACCAGATTAGAAAGGGGCGAGTGCCGCATCCAAGGCACTGGCAAACGCTGGCGAAGCTTGTTGGATGGAGTAGAAATTCGAAACCCTGCTGTCGCAATAGATAGGTTTGTTGGAAGCGCAGCAGTCTGACAAGTGACCGAGTACACGTTTTGAAGACAGGCAGACTGGCGTATACTCGCTCGGACGGACAACCACTCGGACTTAACTAATTTTCATTTTTGAACGTCACTGGCTGTGGCCAGAATCTTGATCTGCCAATCGATGAGCACCCAGAAAGAACAAGGTAATAATGCCAGCACAGTATTATTTTGATGAGCTTGATCCAATCTCGTTTCAGCGTCTTGTGAACGCATTACTGGTCCTGCGGTATGGAGAAGGAATCCGTTTATTACCGATCCGCGGTGCGGATGGTGGGCGCGATGCCGAAACACCTCCGAATTCAGTCTTTTTCGCAGTGGACGTCCCCCCTCCGCTCGATAAGCGAGATAGAGCGATCGTCAACCCTGGACGTTACCTATTTCAAGTTAAACATCACAGAATGGCTGATCAACCCGCATCTGCGATGCGGGCCAGAGTTGTCCAAGATTTCGCAGATGAGCTATCAACGAATGTCGTAACGCGCGAGGGAGACAGCAAGGTAGACTTTTTTTTTCTGATAACGAACGTGCCTTCGAGCCGTGACACCTTTCAAAAGGTTGATGAAAAGCGAAAGGAATATTTGAAGAACCGAAGCGATCTTCACGCGGAGGTTCTTTGGCAGGATCACCTCACAGCTTGGCTTGATCAGGCAGCATCAGTTTGGTCTGCATTCCCCGAGATCTTTGCCGGGCGGATCGTTCCGACGGTAGGCCAAATAGCGGCCGACCCATCTGGTGGTATATTGCTTTCGATCAAGCTAGCGCTAAAGGCTCAGCTTTTGCGAGACTCTGTAATTCGCTTCAGGCAGGTGAATTTGGAGCAACGGCTAGTTCTGAACCTTATGCCCGAGCAGTATTTTAGGCTGAGCGCGCTAAGCCTATTGCTCTCAAGCGAGAATCGTCATTTTTCAAAAATTATTTTAGAAGGTGGCCCAGGTCAAGGTAAAAGCACGGTCACGCAAATGGTCGCCCAAATCTACAGATCTCTACTTACTGGGTCTGATTCAGAGTATTTGCGATATTCATCGCAGGTGCGACGTGTGCACCTCCCAATCCGTGTAGAGCTGAGATTATTTGCTGAGTGGCTTGGAACAAGTGATCGGAGTGTGGAACAGTATTTAGCCGAATCATTCAGCAAAGATTCGGGGGGCGCTGTAATCACAGTTGAAGATATTCATCAGATTGTTCGCAAACAAAACGTTCTGCTGATTTTCGACGGCCTCGACGAAGTTGGAAGTGACACCTTGCGAGATGTCGTGGTTGCAAAAATCGTTGATACCGTAACTCGATTGGAAACCGCCGCGGAGGCTGAACTCCGAGTAATAGTGACATCACGACCACCTGCCATAGCAGGAAGGCTCGATGCCCTCAGTGGATTTAACAGAATTCAGCTTCAACCACTTAGCGATAACAGAGTAAATCTGTATGTCGAGCGGTGGACGGAAGTCCAATGCGTCGATCTGGCCGACAGAGAACGTGTCACGGCTTCGTTTTCCAAACGGAGAGGCGAAGATCATGTGGCCGCCCTTGTGAAAAATCCGATGCAACTTTCAGTCTTGCTTCACTTTATTCGTCTAAAGGGTGAAGCATTTCCTGATAAGAGAGCAGAGCTCTACCGCGAATATTTCAAAACGGTCATTGACCGTGATGTCGAGAAGAGCCCCGAGCTTCGCAAGAATCGGGACGACATCGAAACTCTACACGAAGTTATCGGCTTCACCATCCATAGTAGAGCAGAAGGCACAAATTCCGCGGCCCGATTGCCGCGCACCGAATTGATCCAGCTGGTCAGAGATTGGTTCCAATCTGAAGGACGAAAAACTGATCTTGGGGAAGGGTTATTTCGAATTGGGGAAGAGAGACTTGGCTTGATAGTGGCGCTCTCTGGAGAAGGAGAGCTCACACAATATGGATTCGAGATACAGCCCATCCGTGAATATTTTGCAGCTGCGTTCATAAATGACAAGTGTGAAGTCAATGCTCACGATCTCTTCGAATTAATGATCAGGAGGCCGTTTTGGAAAGAGGTAGCGCGTTTTTTTGCTGGATTGCGACGTGTCAACGAACGGGCCGACCTACTCTCTCGTGCACGCCAACTCGATTTAGACGGTGATGATGGTTGGAGATCAGACGGAGCCACGATTATTCATCAACTGCTGCTGGAAGGCGTACTGAACGCTCCTGGACATGTTCATAGAGAAGCGCTTTCGTTTTTGATTAGCTCTCTCGATCCAAAAAATGGAGGCGTGCGGGTTCATCCGAAGGATTTGGTAATGAATCTTCCTCATCTGATCGCGGTCTGTGACAGCGATCGACCTAGGCAAGAGCTTAGCGTTCTTTTGGGAACTTCCAGGACCTGGGCGGACTACTCGGATTTGGAACGGCTTTGGTCGGTTTGCAATCGAGTACTCTCTTCGGAGGAACTATTCAAGGGCCTCGACGAGTACTCTGGGGATTCAAAAATAGAAGCAACAATGAAGCTACGCTGGCCTCTCAAAGCGGAGAGAAGCTTTGCAGAAGAACTTGAACATGCAGGAAAGCTAAATGATATTCCGGCGGAGATCATCGTCCGACCATGGTATTGGGCCGCATCTACGGACAAAGACCTCAGGAACCTGGAATCTACCAAGAAGCATCATGAACTTCTGATAGAACAGTTCGCCTTCAAGGGGATATTTGATTGCCTACCTATTGAGATAGACTCATCTCCATTCGCTGTCTGGCAGCTGAGCGGACTGCTTCACTCGGCGGGAATGGTTTTCCAAAACGAGAGCTCGCCTTCGAAGGGTATGAATATTGAGACTGACTTCTCTGGAATTTCAGATGAACTAATTCCCCAAATAAAATCACTCTTGGTTGGACTCGATTTGATTGTTCGCTCTTCAGGAAAGGACAGAAGGAAGACTACGATTGAATTTATCAACAGACTCACTGAGATGACCTTTTCTGAAGGACTCATTTCATTGGTAGCTGGTCGGTGCACGACGACACTATCGGGATATGTGTATGGACACCAAAGAGTGATTAGGGATGGGCGATCTCTCTGGAGGCACCGTTCTCGGGAATCCAGAATACCGACATATATGCAATGGAAAGAGCTCAGATCCGCCATTCTTCCCCTGTTCCGAGCGGCCTTTCCCGAAGATTACGACAAGCATGGTCGGTCAATGAGTACTCAGTTGATCGGCAGAGATTTTCATCGATCCATGCAAAGCCACGTTATGTGGGATGGCAAGCTAACACCTCTAATCGCCTTGGTGACGAACAAAAATTCTGCTAAAGGACAGCGAGCTTCCGAATGGCTGACAAGAATTCCCATTCAACAATATTGGCTGCAAAGTTTTGTCACAGAAGCCAACGTTCTGGACGTCCTCGAGATGATGGTCATACACCCGCTCAACGGTTCGGGCAATAAACTACCCCTGACATCAGACCAGGTAATTTTAATCTCGGAAATAGTGGAAAAATCCAAAGACGATCGATCCATTTCCGGTGTTTTGTTTGCGTTCCAAGGCTTGAAGAAATGGGGCAGAATCAGGGGGAAGACGGTAGGTAAAATACTTGAGAGCAGTCCAAACAATTCGTTGCGAGGCACTCATTTATTTCAGCGCCATGAGTACCACAATGCGCGGTTCCCAACGGTATTAGCAAATTCAGCCGACAAAATAGTTGAGAAGTCGCTAAAGGTATCGTCAGCGCTTTCATCGGCGGCTGCCAAATATGTGAGCGAAAACAGACCAAGTAAGTTACCTCCGCTCAGAGAGGCAGCTGGGATTACTGCTCAACCGTTCCGTATTGACTTGAAGTGAGTGCATGTGCAGTTCACATTCTTATTGGGTGTGATATCTGGTCCACGGACAGTAGTGCTGAACTCAGCGTTTGCCCCCTGATTTAGGCATTTAAGTGGGCTCCTCGCGACCAGCATGAATATGCTGAGAGGCAGAGGCGCACTCTCCGAAGTACGATGAGCATCCTTGCTCAATGGGGGGTGAATTTTGCCTGCTCTATAGCTATCCCCTGCCGCAAAGGCCCTGACCCCTCTATACTCATATCTGTGACGAAGCGCCTTCTAGTTCGCTCGATCCTTCAACGGCCCTGGCTCCTCCCGCTGCTCCTGCTATGCAGCATCCCCGCAATCTCGCAGTCTTCAGAACCATCTGAGACCGGCGGCCGCGTCGTCCTCGTCCTGCCCTTCGACAATCGTTCCGGCCAGGCAGCCTTGGCGTGGGTCGGCGACTCCTTTCCCGACACGCTCAATCAGCGCCTCTCCTCAGCCGGCTTCCTCACCATCACCCGCGAAGACCGGCAGTACGCGCTCGACCATCTCGGCCTCCCCGTCGATTTCAGGCCCTCTCGCGCTACCACCATACGCATCGCCCAAAATCTCGACGCCGACTTCGTCATCGTAGGCAGTTACAACGTCACCAACGGGCGCATCTCCGTGCAGGCGCAGGTGCTTCAGGTCAATCAGCTGAAGCTATCCCCACCGCTGCAGGATTCGAGCGAACTCAACCGACTCTTCGACGTCGAAAATGCCATCGCGTGGAAAGTAGCCCGCCAGATCGATCCGCACTTCAACGTAGCCCAGCAGACCTTTATCGCGGCGTCCGGTGGAGTCCAGCTCAGCGCCTTTGAGAATTACATTCGCGGCACCGATGCTGCGAACTCGCAGGAGAGAATCAAGCGCCTTCAGGCGGCCATCGTGGCCGATCCTAACTATCCCGCAGCCCTACTCGCTCTCGGCAAAGCGCAATACACGGAGCGCGAGTACGATCAGGCCGCAGCGACGCTTGCAAAGATCGCTCCAACTGATCGACGCGCGCTTGAAGCCAGCTTCTACATCGGCCTGGCGCGCTTCAACACCGCGAAGTATGCCGAGGCTGAGTCTGCCTTCGCCTTTGTTGCTAGCCGGCTCCCTCTCCCCGAGGTGGTTAACAATCAGGCCGTCGCCTCCAGTCGCCAGGGCCACAACGCCGTTCCGTTATTTCAGCGCGCCTCAACCGCCGATCCTAACGACGCGGATTACCACTACAACCTCGCCGTCGCGATGTATCGTCAGGGTGACTTCGCAGGAGCCAAACGCGAGGTTGACCTGGCTTTGAAGCTCAGACCAGCAGATATCGAAGCGGCACGGCTCAAGACCAGTATCGCAGCGGGACGCACACCACCTGCCGCTAATGCCGCAGCCACCACCGAGACTACTTCCGACTTCGATCCGCTCGAGCGCATTCGCCGCACCTACTCTGAAGCCTCCTTCCGGCAGGCGGCCTTTCAACTCGACCAGATGCGTGCGATCCGGCTGGCCACTTTGCCACCCGCTGAACAGGCGGCCGAGTACACCAAGCAAGGTCACGAGTATCTCGCGCAGGGATTGGTTCCTGAAGCCGAACAGGAGTTCCAGACCGCAATCGCCGCCGATGGGTCCAGTGCAGAGGCGCACGCCGGTCTTGCCCAGGTGCGTGAGCGTAGTGGAAACTCAGCCGAGGCCCGCGCAGAGGCAGAGAGCTCAATCAAACTCCACCCCAACGCCCCCGCCTACCTTGTTCTCGCCCGGCTCGATCTCCAGACCAACGACACAACCGCCTCCGCCGCCAATGTCAACAAAGCACTCCAGCTCGAGCCGAAGGATACCGCCGCGCAAGGCATGCGGCAGGCCCTGCTGGCGCGCGGACAGAACTTGCAATGACCCGCATATCCAGATTCGCCCTCACCCTGTTGATGGCGATCTGCTGTGCTCTTCCAGCAACGCTCTCCGCCGCCTCTGACCCTCCCGGCACCGTCGTCAAACTCACGATCCACGACACCATCCAGCCCATCACCGCGGACTATCTTCAGCGCGGCCTCCGCGAAGCCGCACGCATCCACGCCCAGGCAGTCTTGATCTCCATGGGCACACCCGGCGGTCTACTCGAATCCACTCGCGTCATGGTTCAGGCCATCGAGAACTCGCCCGTCCCAGTCATCATCTTCATCTCACCAACAGGCAGCAGAGCGGGATCCGCTGGCTTCTTCCTCCTCGAATCAGCCGACATCGCCGCCATGGCACCAGGAACCAACGCTGGCGCGGCCCACCCCATCGTCGAAGGCACCAAGCTCGATCCCATCCTCAAACAAAAGATCGAGAATGACGCCGCAGCCTTCCTGCGCTCCTACACATCCCGCCGTGGCCGCAACGTAGAAGCCGCCGAAGACGCCGTCCGCAACTCGAAGTCCTACAGCGACGAAGAGGCCCTTAAACTAAAGCTCATCGACCTCGTCTCACTCGACGACGGCTCCCTGCTGAAAGCTCTCGACGGCCGCGAGATCCATCGCTTCGACGGCACCACCCAAACCCTGCATCTCCAGGGAGCCACCATCGTCGCCACGGCTCCTTCCCTGCGCGAACGCTTGCTTAGCAAACTCACCAACCCCGACATCGCCGTTCTCCTGCTCGTCCTCGGCGGCCTTCTCATCTATTTGGAGTTCAATGTTCCCGGCACGGTCGTCCCTGGCTCTATTGGCACACTCTTCGTTCTCCTCGGTCTCTTCGGCCTGAATCTCCTCCCTGTCCGCCATACGGCCATCGTTCTTCTGATCGCAGCCGTCGTCATGATGCTCCTCGAAGCAAAGTTCGGCAGCCACGGCGTCCTCGCAATCGCAGGCATCGCATCGCTCGTCTTTGGCCTGGCCACCCTGGTCGACGGCCCCATCCCCGAGCTTCGCGTTCATCTCGGGACGGCCCTGGGCGCAGGCCTTGGCTTCGGAGCGATCTCTTTCGGTCTGGCCTGGATAGCCCTCCGCGCCCGCCGCAGCAAGGTCCTGACTGGACCGCAAGCCATGATCGGGGGCACTGCCGTCGTCCGCACCCCGCTCTGTCCCACTGGCCAGGTGGAGATCCGGGGCGAGCTCTGGCAGGCCTCCCTGCGCGGCCCGGAATCACTTGCCGTCGGTTCTTTGGTCTCCGTCCGCGATCTGGATGGCCTCGTTCTCGTCGTGGAACCCGCGCAAAAGCCGGTTTGACGGGTCCTCCAAGCCCCCATCCACCCCCACGCCAGAGTAGACTGGAAGGATAGAAAGTTTCGATAAGGGAGTTTTTGCTTGATTTTGAATGTGTCCCGCTCGTCCTGTGTTCGGAGTGTTTTGTTTTGCCTGCTGCTCACCCTGGCAGGATCAACGGCCAAAGCTCAGGCCACCCAACCAAGCTCGGGTCTGGACCGTCAACTCCAGCGTCTCGACATCGGAGTAGCCGCCTCCGCCATCATCAACACAGACTCCAACGGAACCGTTGTCATCAACACTGTTCCAACCGCAGTCAACCTTCATCCCGGAAACACGGTAGGCCCGCTCGTCACCATTCGTTACACCGTCTCCCCCTACGTCGGCTTCGAATTCAACTACGCCTACGCCCGCTACACCCAGACCTTTACTCCCTTCGGTGCTACGCCGGTAGGAGGAGTCCAGCAAAACGCCTCCGAATACAGCTTTGGCTACGTCGTTCACCCCAAGCGTCAGTTCCACGGCGTCAATCCCTTCATCGGTGGGGGTGCCGGCACAACTGACTTCCGCCCCACCCCCGGCGGCGGCGAAGGCCTGGGGCCCCAAGCGCGTGCGACTTACTACTACAACGTCGGAGGCGACTACATGTTGAACAAGCACTTCGGCGCACGCGCTGAGTTTCGTGAGACGTTCTTCAAGGCTCCCGACTTCGAGACCAACTACCTGACCATCGATAAGCACACCACCGAGTTCCAGCCCGGATTCGGCTTTTTCTACCGCTTCTAGCCAGCAATATGAGCCGCTGCTGCGCCTGCTTTACAATCGCAGCGGCGGCAGCAGTCTGGCCGACAGAGGTCTCACCCATGATGTCTCTCCCGCTTCTCTTTGCCATCGTCATCGTCGTTCTCTACCTGGCCAACTCCCTCAACATCCTCAAAGAATACGAGCGAGGCGTCATCTTCCGCCTCGGCCGGGTCAAGCAGGCGGCTGCCGGACCGGGTCTCATCTGGATCTTCCGCCCCCTCGATCAGATCGTTCGCGTCAGCCTCCGCCAGGAAGCGATGGAAGTCCCCCCGCAGGACGTCATCACCCGCGACAACGTGACCCTCAAGGTGAACGCCGTCATCACCCTCCGCGTCGTCGATCCCACCAAAGCAGTCATCGAAGTCGCCAACTACATCTACCAAACCTCGCAGTTCGCACAAACCACGCTGCGCTCGGTCCTCGGCGAAGTCGACCTCGACGGTCTTCTCGCTCATCGCGAAGCCCTAAACATCCGCATCCAGACCATCATCGACGGCCACACCGCGCCCTTCGGCGTCAAAGTCGTCTCCGTTGAGGTCAAGCAAGTCGATATGCCCGAGTCCATGCTCCGCGCCATGGCCAAGCAGGCCGAAGCCGAACGCGAACGCAGAGCGAAGATCATCCACGCTGAAGGTGAGTTCAACGCCGCTGCCAAGCTCGTCGAAGCCGCCCAGCTCATGGCCACCCAGCCCATGACCCTGCAACTCCGCTACCTCCAAACCCTCACCGAGATAGGTGTCGAGAAAAATACCACCATCGTCTTTCCCCTTCCAATGGAGCTGATGAACCTGTTCAATAAGACAATGACGCCTGACCCGGCGCTGGAGAAGAAGGTCTGACCGTGAACAGCCGCTACCAGAACGACGATGACTTGCAGGATCTTCGCGACTCTCGCGGACAGGACCGTGAGATCTCGCTTGGCACCACCACTATCCTTGGTATCTTCTTCGCGCTTGCTCTGCTCTGCGCGGTTTTCTTCGGATTCGGATACTCCCTCGGCAAGCGGTCGACCCCGCCTGTCGTCAGCGCAGCGGAGCTCCCCACCGTAAGCTCGGAGTCCAGCGCCCCCAAGCCCGCGCCCGGCAGCCCCCTGACTCACGCCGTATCCACTTTGCCTGCAGCACCAGCCGATGATGCAGCCCCGACCACGATCGTCACGGACGCGTCGACAACAACCCAACCCGCTCCTGCCCTCACCCGGGTCAAGGCCGTCGCCGCAGACTTTCGTACTGATCCTCCCAACAGGCCTGCCACCCTGAAGCCCGCAGCGGTCACCTCCATCACCGCCGCCACACCGGGAGCACCTGTAGTCCAGGTAGCCGCCGTCTCGCACCAGGAAGACGCCGACGTCCTCATCAAGGCTCTCCAGCACCGAGGCTACAACGTCGCCGTCCATCACGAACCGCAGGACAAGCTGCTCCACGTCCAGATCGGCCCCTTTCCCACCAAGAAAGATGCCGATGCCATGAAACAGCGCCTTCAGACAGACGGCTACAACGCCATCGTCAAATAATCCGCCGGCTTCATCTCCGGCGGTAGCGCCTCTGCAATCGCGTTCCTGACCGCCTGCATCAGTTGCTCCCGCGTCGCATAGTCCGCTGGCTCAATCGGGGGCAGTAGCTGAATCCGCGCCACCCCCGGCACAATCGCATTGCTTCCCTTCCGCATCATCGTCTGCGTACCCGAGACCGCGATAGGAACAATCGGCGCCTTCGTCTCCAGCGCCAGAAAAAAAGGCCCCTTCTTGAAGGTCGAAAGTCTTCCGTCGAGAGAGCGCGTTCCCTCCGGATACACCAGGATATGCAGCCCTGACCGAACCGCATCGACTGCAGCCGCCACACTGGCCTGCGCAGCATCGCGGCGGCTGCCACGCTCCACCGGCACAAACTTCGCCATCCGCATCGCCCTGCCCAGAATCGGTATATTCATCAACTCCTTCTTCAGCAGCACAGAGCTACGTCCAGGCAGAAGTGGAATCGTCACCGGCGGATCAAGGTTCGAGACATGATTGCTCATGAAGATGCAGCTGCGGCCCGGCGGGATATTTTCGAATCCACCGATGTCGATCGTAATTCCAGCTGCGCGCACGCCTGCATTCGTGATCCACATCGCAACCCGATAAAGCCACGTGATGTCCCCAACCAGCAGCGTGTAAGGAATTCCGATGATCCCTGAGATGGGACCTAGAGCGAGATAGACAAAGACGAGCTTGAGGGTCGCGAACATGCCATCTTCAAGGATACCGTAGAGGCAGGAAATCACCCGGTTTACGCCCTCGTCGTTCGGCCCGCAATCGCCTTCGGGAGTTTCCCGTAGATGTTCCCGAACCCGCCATTCGAGAGGATCGCAACCACGTCGCCCTCGTGCAACTGCGGCACAACTGCTTCGACGATCGCATCCGCATCGGCTAACAAACTTGCAGGCACCCCCCGGGTATTCAAAGCACTCACCACGTTCTCAGGGTGCAATCGCTCGTTCGCCGGGATGTTCTCGGATTTGAAGACAGAAGCAACCACAACACGATCCGCCAACGCCAAACTGTCCACCAGGTCGAGCTCGAACACATTCCGTCGCAACGTATTCGATCGTGGCTCGAGCACCGCCCAAAGTCGCCGGTTCGGATAAGACTCACGCAGCGCACGAAGCGTCTCACGAATCGCCGTGGGATGGTGCGCAAAATCATCAATAATCGTTACGCCGCCGACAATGGCGCGAACCTCGAGCCGGCGCTTCACACTCTTGAACGTTGCCAACGCCTCGACAATCGCCTCCGTCGAAACGCCCTGCCCTGCCGCCAGAGCAGCCGCAGCAGTAGCGTTCAGCGCATTATGCGCACCCGCCATCGGCAGGCTCAAATCAGCAAACGGAACGCCTGCACGCGTCACCGTCCACCGGGTCAACGCTCCTTCATGCCCCAGATCCGCAAGCCGCCAGTGCGACAAGGGATCGAAACCATATCGTTCCACGGCACAGAAGGCTTTCTCGACACAGTCGCTCACGTTCTCGCTGCCATCAAACGCAACGATCCGCCCCCGACCAGGCACAAGATTCACCAGCCGCTTGAAAGCCGTCTTCACCGCCGGAAGGTCGGCATAGATATCCGCGTGATCGAACTCCACGTGCGTCAAAATCAACGCGTCCGGAAAATAATGAAGAAACTTCGGACCCTTATCGAAGAACGCGGTATCGTACTCATCGCCCTCAAGCAAAAACGGCTTGGTCGGACGGACCTTGAAACTGGTGCCAAAGTTCTCCGCGACCCCGCCAATCAGAAACGACGGTGCCAGCGCAGGGTTTTGCCGCGACGCGACCTCATAGATCCAGGCCAGCATGCTCGTAGTGGTTGTCTTGCCATGTGTTCCGGCAACCACCAGCGACTCCCGCCCCGGCAAAAACTCATCATGCAAAATCGCAGCCATTGAACAGAATGGAATCCGCGTATCCAAAACATACTCGAGCTCAACATTGCCCCGCGAGATCGCATTCCCAACCACGACCAGGTCCGGCCTGGGCTTCAAATTGCTCTCCGCAAAGGGCTCATGAATCGGAATGCCGAGCGACGCCAGCAGATCGCTCATTGGAGGATAGGCTGCCGTATCGGAACCCGTCACGCGATGTCCCTGAAGCTGCAGCATCCCGGCGAGCGACGCCATCGCCGTGCCGCAGATACCGATCAGATGAATATGTTTGGAAGTTTGCATGTCGCGAGATTCCAGCCTAACCGCTCACCGCTGCTTCGAGAAGGTGCATCTGCGGATTCCTCGGCTCAGTCAGATCCAGCCGCGCAGACACGCCGAGCGGCAGCGTGACGTTGTATGTGCTCACATGCCCACACCGCAGGCCTATACCGATCGGGCCATCAAACTGGCCAAGCGAGTGAAGAATCGCTCGCTCGAGATACTCAGTCTCCTCAGGCGACACATTTTGCCCCATATCCCCAAAGACAATTCCCGTCACTTTCTCAAGAATTCCCGCATAGCGAAGATGAAGCAGCATCCGATCCCATTGATACGGCTTGGTCCCAATGTCTTCGAGAAAAAGGATGCTGTCCTTCTCGATACGTGGCGCATACGGCGTGCCAAGCGCCTCCGCAAAGATGGAAAGACATCCCCCCGTCACCACCCCTTCCGCCCGCCCAGCCCGCAGAACACGAAGCCCCTCCGCTGTCCTGAGCGACCACGCGGTATCGCCTGTCAGGCTATGCTGCCAACTCGGTAACTCCGGGCCATCGTCCCGCGAGAAATCGGCCGCCGCCATCGGACCATAAAAAGTAACAAGATTAGCCTCCCTGTGAAGCCAGCAATGAAGCGAGGTGTGGTCGCTGTATCCGATAAACGGCTTGGGATTCGAATGAATCAGGGCTGCATCAAGATAAGGAAGCAACTCCGCTGAACCCCAGCCACCACGCGTGCAAATGACCCCATCAACTTCAGGATTCGCGAATGCCGCATGAAAGTCTTGCAGACGATCTTCAAGCTTCCCCGCATAGTACAGTGGTCCACTATCCAGTGCATGCGATCCAAGCACGGTCTTGTACCCAAGTCGCCGGAGATGCGCCACGCCGCGTTCGACCAACTCCGGCTTAGTCGCACTGGCAGGTGACACAATCGCAAGAGTCGCTCCCGGACGCAATGCGCGAGGCTTGATGAGTGGCGGTGTCACAGTGCAGAGACCTCGCCTCGGCAGATTATCTCCGCCGGCCCCGTCAGCCGCATCACATCACCGCTCGCAGGCCACACGGTACGCTGTGGCCCACCTTCAGCTACCGCAGTCAATGCACGATCCGCGCCACGCAGTACCATCGCCGCCGCAGACGAAGCACAGGTCCCAGTCCCGGACGAGGTAGTGGGCCCGCATCCTCGCTCAAAGATACGGAACGCAATCTCAGACGGCGACACAACGCGAACAAACTCAACGTTTGTCCCATGTGGGAAAAGAGGACTAACGCTGATCTGCGCCCCAAGCTCCTGCCAGCTCAGCTCATGCGCACTGAAGTCATCACTGTCGACAAAGAGAACGAAGTGAGGGTTGCCAACATTCACCATCGCCCCGGGGACCTCGCCAACACCCGGCAGCACAATCGTGCGCTGCATCACACGCGGAATACCCATCTCGCTTTCGATCAGGTACAGCGGATCGTTCGACTCAATTACATGACAGGTACGCAGTCCGCCATGAGTCCCCAGCGCCACATCCGTTCTGCCTTCACTGCTGGCCAGCCACGCCGCCACGCAGCGCGTGCCGTTGCCGGAAAGCTCTGCCTCGCTACCATCCGCATTGAAGAGCCGCAGAAAAAACTCGCCGTCGGACTTTCGCTCCAGAAATTCAATTCCATCTGCCCCAACGCTGGTGTTCCGTGCGCAGAGTTTGCGAGCGAGGTCGGCATGGCGACGCTGCGCCAGTGGCTCCTCGATGATCAGAAAATCATTGCCGCAGGCGTGCGCTTTGACGAAGGGAATCATTTGCTCCTATTGTGCCTCAAGGCTTTCTCGGATAACAGACGGCTTTCACTTCTGCAAAGCGCTATTCGCTCGATCGGATCTATAAATACGGGCGCAAGGCTGACCCGTCGTGCACAGAATCGTCATCTCAGTAAGCCCTTCTGGATGCGCGGCAACAGCCTCGGCCACCGGATCCCCGGCAATCGCGACAACATACACAGCATGCTCGGCAGGCGCAGCCAGCGCAGCCCGAAAACTGTCGCTGTCCCCTTCGTTGACTGTCATCCGAAGAGGAATCCCAGCATCCTGAAGCGCCCCAACGTGATCGGAGTTGTACATCAGGATCGTCGACCCGTACGGGAACCCTCCCAATTGACGAGCGAGCGCTGTTTCAAAGCCGACGCGAGTCGTCGAATTGACCAGCGCCTCCTTCAGCACCAGCGGCGTGCGATACATCATCCCCACCGTATTGAGCGCAATCAGCAAAAGTGCGATTGGCTGCATCAGTCTCTTGGCCATCGGCTGCGTCTCACTCCATCGCCGCTCAATCCACTGCACAGCCAGAAACGCAAAGACCGCAAGCGCAGGCAGTAACTCCATCCCATAACGTGAATTGTAGTAAGAGTGTGGCCAAAGCTGCGGAATGAAGATCGGCACCGAGCCATACGCAACCGAGTAGATATAAAAAGGCAGCGGCATCCACAGCAACAGCGTCGACAGAACGAAGCGTCGACGTATTATCAAAATCAATCCGCCCACCGCAGCACCCATCAAGACAAAGCCCGTCTCCCAAAACGCTGCGTCGACCTGTGCGGTGCGAGTGTAAAAGAGCAATGCCCATGCGGGATTGTGCCATCCGCGATGATGATGGCCATTGGGTGGCATCGTCTTCTTTTCGATGGCTGCCGCCGAATAAGGCCCACGCATAAAGTCCAGAGGGTCATGAAAAAAATGTTGATTGTAAGCGAGCCAGCTAATCGGCCCGGCAATCACTAGAAGTGTGAAAATGACAAACGAAGGACCGACACTACGCCACACCTCACGCGCGCGCGCCAAACAGAAAGTAACAACACACCAAACCGCCGCCCCCAGGATCCAGCCGTCGTATCGGGTGAACACCGCAGCCAGAATGAAGATTCCGAGCAGAAGCAGACGGCTGCTGACCACACTCCGCCGAGAGCTCTTGATGGCGGCAACACACTCGACCGTCAGCAGCGTCGTCCAGATCAGAAGCATCAAGAACAGCGGTTCCGTCATCGCTGTCGTCGAGAGATAAAGGAGGTTGGGATTCAGTGCGTAAAGAGCCGTTGCAGCAAGCGCCCAGCGAGGAATCACCATCCAACGCGCAAGCCGATAGACACCCGCTACGCTGGCGATGTAGCAGATCAGCGAAGGCCATGCCCCTGCAAGCCCGTTCTGCCACCACTCCATCTTCTGCACAAATGGCAGCATCAGAAGATGCGGCAGCGGCAACCACACTCCGCCAAGTTGGACCAGCCCAGGATTGTGTGAATCCAGAATGCGTCTTGCGATTCCAAGATGCGCGACCGCATCGCCGGACAACAGCAAATAGCCGTGCGAATAAGACAGAAGCAAAGCGATGAAAGACAACAGCACAGCAGCTAACGCGACAGGAAACGTCTCCTGCCGCGTCGCCGGTGTTACCGCTTCGGGGTCCAACTTCACCGAGCCAGAATCAGCGACACGTCCTGCGGAGCCAGATGCCGCCGATCGGCCGGGCCGAGAAGTTCGAGACGATTTAGACGCCCGCATGTTCAAGGTGCGAGATCTCCAAAAAGAGCTTGAATCGTTCATCGATCTCTTCGCGAGAGACATTCTGCAGACGCTCGGTTCCAAAACGCTCCACGGCAAACGAACCCATCACCCCGCCATAAAACATCGCAGTACGAAAAACCGCCGGAGTTAACGCAGGCTGCGATGCGAGGTATCCATAGAAGCCGCCAGCGAAAGAATCGCCAGCGCCCGTTGGATCGACAACCTCTGCGAGCGGAAGCGCAGGTGCCCGGAACGGACGCAACGCCTTGCCGCCACCTGGAAACGAACGGTCACTGAAGAAAGCAGTCGCACCGTACTCGCCATGTTTGACGATGAGGGTCTTCGGCCCCATCGCGAGTACCTTATTGGCGGCAACAACCAAATTGCGTTCGCCGGCCAGCATGCGCGCCTCGCCATCGTTGATCAGCAGTACATCCAACTCGCGCAGCACCTTGGCAAGATTCGCCGAATGATCGGCAATCCAATAATTCATCGTGTCGCCGCACACCATGCGAACCTTCGGCATCTGGCTACGCACACGGGCCTGCAAGACGGGATCAATATTTGCCAGAAAAAGGTACTCGCTGTCTTTATACGCATCCGGAATCTTCGGCTCGAAAGTCTCGAAAACGTTCAGGTCGGTACCGAGGGTCTTAGCTTCATCCATATTGCCCGAGTAGGAGCCGGTCCAGTGAAAGCTAAGCCCCTCAGAGCGCTCGATCCCCTTGGTATCGATGCCGCGACGCGTAAAGATCGCCTCATGTTCAGCGGTGAAGTCATTCCCAACCACACCAATGACGCGTACCTGGGTAAAGTAGCTCGCAGCAAGTGAGAAATGTGTCGCCGCGCCGCCCAGGCAATCCTTCACGGCACCGTGAGGACTTTCAATGTTATCGAATGCCACCGAACCTACAACGAGAATTGACATAGACTCCTTATGGATCACTTTTTAATTAGTAACTGTTCTTGCTACATAAATGCTGAGCACGAAAACGATACGACTCAGAGATATTTATCAATCAGCAACGAAAGCTTCTGCTTCGTCTCTTCTGGAATAGCCTTCCGATCAGTGAGGATGGCATACTTCAACGCATCGACACAGGCACAGCCCTTAGTCATCTCCGCCGGCATCGCCGCAACGGCCGCTCGCACCACCTTTGATGCGTTGTCTGCGTTCTGATGCATCACTGCCACAATCTGATCCACGGTGACATCATCGTGGCCTTCACGCCAGCAATCGTAATCTGTGACCATCGCCACGGTTGCGTAGCAAAGCTCGGCCTCGCGAGCCAGCTTTGCCTCCTGCAGATTGGTCATCCCAATCACGTCCGCACCCCAGCTCCGATAAAGATTTGATTCGGCTCGCGTAGAGAACTGCGGCCCTTCCATACATACATAAGTCCCACCGAGCTTGCCTACCACGCCAACAGTATTGCAAGCCTGTTTCAGCACCTTGGCAAGAGGCGCGCAGACCGGATCGCCGAACGCGACGTGAGCGACGATGCCGTCGCCGAAAAACGTAGAGGCTCTCGCAAAGGTGCGGTCGATAAACTGATCTGGAATCACAAAGTCCGTCGGCTTGTGCTCCTCTTTCAACGAGCCCACCGCCGAGACCGAAAGAATGCTATCGACGCCAAGCATCTTCATCGCGAAGATGTTCGCGCGGAAGTTCAACTCGCTTGGCAGAATACGATGGCCACGCCCATGCCGAGCAAGAAACGCGACATTGCGGCCTTCAAGTTCACCCAACACAAATGCATCGGACGGCTCGCCGAATGGAGTCGTCACGCGCTCCTCACGCACATTTGTAAGTCCAGGCATACCGTACAGACCGCTGCCCCCGATAATTCCAATCTCTGCCTTCTTCAAAATACTGTTGCTCCCTTTGCGAACGTCGTCCGGCGGTTACTTCGCCCCTCTGAAAGTATAACGTTGCAGGCTGCTTTCACTCACCGCACCAAACGACGCCAGAATGTGTGACATCGAAAAAGCCGGCTCCAACATTGGCGCGCCAGCCTGCTGCATCGGCCCCTCTGGCTGCATGCTCACGATTGTGTCGCGCAGCTTTCGCGCTAACGCAAGGTTGAAACCCTCACCGATAAATACCCCATCTCCTACCCGCGAGATCAAAACATCTCCCTCATTCGTGGAATAAACAAGCTCGGTATCATCAGTCTCATCCTTCTTCCGCTCCGCGACGTTGGAATACTTCCTCGGAATCTGTGCCGCGTAGACACGCAGGAAGGATCGCGCCGAGTCCGTATTCTTCCAGCGCGAGTAATACAGCAGCCCGATAGAGGCCGTCGACTCTTTTTCCGTCTCGGTCACCGCCGACTTGCGTTGCGCCGCATAGTACACTCCGCCATTCCACTCCGGCGTCAGTGCCTTTGCGATCTCTCTCCCACCGAACAGCTCGGCAAGGATGCGAACGTCGAGCTCCCCCATCACGCCAATGTCGTACGGCGTGTACTCCGGATCGATCAGCGGATGAATATCCGGCAATCTAATCACCGGCACCGGTGCGTGAGCCATGTAGGCGTCCGGATGCATAATCTCGAAGCTTGAGGATGGCGGATTCGCAAGCACACCACCGAAAGCCGCCTCCTTGCCCGCTTTCACAAGAATCGCCTGCTCAAAGCTCAAACCCTCGCTATATGGAAATAGCAGAGACTCCTGCAGCAGCAGCGGCGCCCGCGCCATCACTGGCGAGCCGCCAGTATCCGTCACCTGCTCCTTCAGCCGGTCCGCAAGATCCGGCGCGTCGGCGATCGTCTTGCCCGAAGATCGCAGCGTGTAGTCGATGAAAACGGCCATCGCCTGTCCCTCCGCCACTGCGGTGCGCGCGGTGTCAGCCTCATCCACCTGCAGGTGATGATTATCTTCCTGCACATTGTGGGCGGTATTTTCCAGACTCACGTCAGACCACTTCGTCAGATCGATCTTCTGATCTTGCAGTGCATGCGTCAGTTCATGCGCCAGCACGGGCTTTTGCTCGTCGGGCTCGATCCAGTCCAGCAGGTTTACTGTCTTCGTCTTGTTGTCATAAAAACCAGCGATCTGCTCAGTCAGCAAAGACAGCAAAAACGTTCGAAGATGAAAGTCGCGATCCAGCAGCCCAAATTTCTTGAGCACAATCTCCGATCGCTCCATGCGTTTGGCGCCTTCATCCTCATCGAACTTCTCTTTCAGGTAACGATTCACCTGATCCCGTGAGATGAGTCTGCGCTTCACGGCATGTTCAATCGGCAATTTGGTATCGCTACTGACGAAGCCAAGAATCTCATCCACCGAGCGAAAAAGCTCTTTCGCCTGCTGCTTCGTCATAGGCTGTTGGTTTGCGGCAGGTGCGTTACTCTGAGGTGCACTGGGAGTCGCCGTCTGCGCCCCGTAAGCTATAAAACTGACCGACAACAGCGCAACGCCCGCGACCAACCCCATCGAACTCCGGCTCCCGCCACAAAGCACACCCCGCAACATAACCCTCTCGATCCACCGCTATAATCAAGTGTACGCAAGTTTTATGCATCGTTCCTCCATGAGTTCGCCAGCACAATCCGACATCGCCGCTTCGCCAACCCTGGGCTCGGCCCCGCAGCTCGCCGCACTCCTGCAGAACGTTGGCCTGTCTCACCTCCACAACATCGGCTGGATTCGGGTCACCGGAGAAGACCGCGTTCGGTGGTTGAACGGCATGGTCACCAACTCGATCCAGGACTTGCAACCCGGTCAGGGCACCTACAACTTCTTCCTCAGCGTTCAGGGCCGTATCCAGGGCGACGCCACTATCTTCGCCAGCCATGAAGATCTACTCATGGAGACAAGCTCCGATCAGCTCGCGGGCTTAATCACCCTCCTCGATCGCTTCATCATCATGGACGATGTCGAGCTCGCAGACGTCAGCAACACACGCTCCGGTCTACAGGTAGTCGGTCCAAAAGCAGCCGCGCTCCTGCATCAGATCGGCCTCGCAGCCGATGATCTCGATACCCTTTCCACCCGCACAATCCCCTGGAACAACGGCGAAGTGGCTCTCATTCACGCATACAGCCCTTTCGTGCCGCGATACGAGCTCTGGGCTGACAAGGCGACCACTGCATCCCTCTCCCGTGCGCTGCAAGCCGCCGGCGCGATCGTCTGCGAAGATCAAAGCCTCGAGTGGCTCCGCATCCTCGAAGGAACTCCCCGAATCGGAACCGACATCCGCGACCGCGAACTCCCGCAGGAGACCAACCAAACTCGCGCCCTGCACTTTGCCAAAGGCTGCTACCTCGGCCAGGAAATCGTCGAACGAATCCGTTCCCGCGGCAACGTCCACCGCACCTTCACCGGCTTCCGTCTAGACGGTGACCTCCCCGCCACCGGAGCGTCCCTCGCAGCGGACGGCAAGCAAGTGGGCGAGTTGACCAGTATCGCCGCCATCCCCCTACCCGGCGAGCCCCACCCCGTTCATCTCGGGCTGGGCTACGTCCGCCGCGAAGCCTTGGACCGCGGTCTTCCCATCAACTACCCCGGCGGAGTCGTAAGCCCCGTTGTGCTTCCCTTTTCTCTCTCTGCAGCCTCCGCAACACAGGCCGCATCTGAACCTTCTGAAAGAGTGTGATCATGCCTGAACAGAACAAGCCCTTCGTTGTCACCGACCGCCGCAAATTCACCATGGACGGTGAGTTGCGCCCCGACGCCGATCCTTCGCCAGAAAAAGAAGAGCGCGTGGTCACGTCTTCCGAACCCGCACCAGCAACACCGCCTCAAGCCGCTTCCCCTGACGCACCCGCAGAACCAGAACTCCCGCCAGCTCTAACCGCCGAGCAAACCGATCAGGCAAAGCGCGCCTACGAGATGACGGCAGATCGCCTCGACACCGCCATCCGCTCCGCCAACCCCGGCCTGGACCATCCGCCCGCGATGAGCTTCGATCAACTCGTCCAGTCCGTTTACATGACCTCAATCATGCAGCTCGGCGGCACCACGCAGGAAGGCCAACAGCCTCAGGTTGACATCCTCGGAGCCCGCCAGAGCATCGACATGCTCTCGGTCCTCGAAGAGAAGACCAAAGGCAATCTCTCCACCGAAGAGTCCCGTCTGCTCGAGAGCGCGTTATTCGAGCTCCGCATGGCCTTCCTTGAAGTCACGCAGGCGCTAGCCCGATCCGCAGCTTCCAAGGCACCCGGCGGCGCAGGTCGTCCCGGCCCCATCGGCGGCCCCAGCATCGTCCGCTAACGATGGAGGCAACCCTCACCTTCCTCGGCACCGGCACCTCCATGGGGGTGCCGACCCTTGGCTGCGACTGCGCCGTCTGCACCTCCGCCGTCTCTCCCGACGGAGACCCCCGCAATCGCCGCACCCGTCCATCCATCCGACTCGACTACAACAACCACACCGTTCTCGTCGACACAGGCCCCGACTTCCACGCGCAGGCCATCCGCGAAAGCATTCGCCGTGTCGACGCAGTCCTCTACACCCACGGCCACGCCGACCACGTCCTCGGCTTCGACGACCTCCGCCCCCTCAGCTTCCGTCATAACCATCACCTGCCTATCTACGCGGACGACCCCACCGCAAAAACGCTGGAGCGCATCTTCGAGTACACCTTTCGCAAAGAAGACCGCTATCCCACCAGCGCTCGCGTCGAAGTCCATCGCATCGACCCGACTCCCGGCTCAGGCTTCGATCTCTTCGGAGCATGTTTTCGCAGAGTCCCCGTCACCCACGGCCGCGAGCAGATCACCGGCTACCGCTTCGGCAATGCAGCCTACCTCACCGACATGAGCGACATCCCCGAAGAGAGCATCCCGCTGTTGAAGGATCTCGACGTCCTCATTCTCGACGCGCTTCGACGTGACCCACATCCCAGCCACTCGCATCTCGACAAATCAGTCGCACTCGTCGAACAATTGAAGCCTCGCCGCGCCTTCTTCACCCACATGAGCCACGAACTCGATCACAGCACCACCGAAGCCGAACTCCCGCCCCACATCCGCCTCGCCTACGACGGACTCAAGATCACCTTCGAGATCGCCTGATGCAGATATTCCGCCAACTCGCAGACGTGCCATCGGACTTCGGACCATCCATTGCCACCATCGGCAACTTCGACGGCGTCCATTGCGGGCATCAGTGGGTTATCGCCGAAGTGGTAGCGCAGGCACGCTCTCTCGGCATCCGCTCAGTAGCCATTACCTTCGATCCGCATCCTGCACGAGTCGTGCGGCCCGATTCGATTCAGCCTCTCATCACACCCCTCCCGCAAAAACTGCAGCTGCTCGCAGCCACAGGCGTCGACGCAGTCCTTGTGATTCCCTTCACTTATGAGCTCTCCCGCATGACCGCACGTACCTTCGCCACCGAAGTCCTCGCGCACACCTTGCACGTCACCCAGCTGCACGAAGGTGAAAACTTCCGCTTCGGCTATCAGGCCGAGGCAGGCGTCGAAAGCCTCGAAGCTCTGGGCCGCGAACTCGGCTTTGGAGTGCGCGTCTACGCACCTCGTCACCTGCGCGGAGAGACCATCTCATCAAGTCGTGTCCGCCAGATAATCGCGGAGGGCGACATGAATCATGTTCGTGCTCTGCTCGGCCGCAGCTTCGCCATCTGCAGCACACCCGCATCGGGCCGCGGCTACGGCACACGCTACACCGTCCCCACCATCAATCTCGCTCCATACACCGAGCTGCTTCCCGCAAACGGCGTCTACATCACCACACTCACCGTAGGTGAGGGCGCCTCAAGCGAGACCTTCGACGCCGTGACCAACGTAGGCAATCGCCCCACATTCGGCGCCGACTCTTTCACCGTCGAGTCGCACTTGCTCAACTTCCATCCCATCGATCTCAACGAAGACACACCACTCACCCTGACGTTCCTGCGTCGTCTACGCGCTGAGATGCGCTGGCCCAATCCCGAAGCCCTCAAAGAACAGATCGGCCGCGACGTCGCGAAGGCGAAACGTTACTTCAATATATGTCGGGTGGTGGGTTCGAAACTCCACTCCGCTCGTCCGTAGGCTTCTGAGACAGCCCCATAGCCGCACGAGGTGGAACCGCAACCGCCTGCGGCGCCGGACGAGATGCTTCAGGCACCTTTGGTCTCTGTTCCGCCGGCGCTGGCGTAGCAAACGTCGGAGTTGTTCGCGTCGGAACAGTAGTCGCTCTCGGCACAGAATGAGATGCTTCAGGCACCCTAGGCCTCTCTTCTGCAGGCGCTGGCGCAGCAGCAGTCAGGGCGATATGCTTGGAACCCTCGCCGCGAGACGCATCAGGATCCTCCGCCTGCTTCGGTACCAAGGGCACTACCGGCTTAGCCGCATCCGCCACCCCACTCAACGGCACCTCTAGCTTCTTCTTCGGTGCTCCCGCAGTCGGAAACGCTTCATCCGGCTTATTCGCAATCGCCGCGCGCATGAAGTCCATCCACATCGGCAGCGCTGCTCGTGCGCCAGTCTCTTTCTCCCCCAGCGACTCGCGGTCGTCAAACCCAATCCACGTCCCACACGTAATCGACGGCGAAAATCCAATGAACCACGCATCCGTAAAGTCGTTCGTCGTTCCCGTTTTGCCACCCAGAGGATGCTTCAACTGCGAAGCCGAGGCCCCCGTTCCCTGACGCACAACCGCCTGTAGAAACTGCATCATCGTGCGCGCAGTCTCCACCGATATCACCTCGGATACCTGCGTTGGCGTAGCATCCAGCGGCAACCCATCCGCCTGCGTCACCTTGCGAATGTATCGCGGCTCGATCCGAATGCCGTCATTAGGGAAAACGCTATACGCGCTTACCTGCTCGGCCAGCGTAATATCAGCCGAACCAATTGCAACCGGAAGAAACACTGGAATATTGCTCGTGATTCCAAAATTGTGCGCTGTCTCGATTACCTTGCGAATTCCATACCGGTCCGCCAGCTTCAACGCCGGAATATTTCTCGACTCCGCAAACGCATTCAGCAAGGTCATCGCGCCCTTATAGTCCGCCTCGTAGTTATGCGGCGTATAAGGCCCATTCGGCGTGGGAAACGTCGTTGGTCCATCCACAATAATGTCCGTAGGCTTCGCGCCTGCCTCAACCGCCGTCGTGTAGACATACGGCTTGAACGACGAACCTACCTGCCGCTGCGCCTGGGTCGCACGATTGAACTGCGACAGCGCAAAGTCTCTTCCCCCAACCATCGCCAGCACTTCGCCGGTAGAGTTATCCAGTGCCATCATCGAAGCCTGCGCTCCCGAATCCTGCTGCAGTGACGCGCGCAGCGTACCATCTGCCGCGACGTTCTCGACCTTCACATAAACAACATCGCCCGAACGCAGGAAGCTATCGCCGTCGGGATTCTGCGTCCATTTCCAGTCTTCAGGCGTCAGCTCTGCCTGTTGCGCACCGAGCTTTACCGTCACCTTCTTCGCGGAGACCGTCGTCACCACGCCATGAACATAGCTGCCCTTCTCGATCGGCTGCGCCCAATCAGGATGACGATAGCTCGCAACATCCGCTCCATCGAGCACCACGTTCGGCAACTTTCCCTTCCACCCGCGTCGCCGCTCATAGGTCGCGGTGCCATCAAGGATCGCTTTATTCGCCACCTGCTGCAGATCCAGATCAAGCGTCGTATAAACGCGAAGCCCCGCACCATGAACCTGCTCCACCCCGTACTGCTTCTCTAGTTGCCTCCGTACCTCTTCCACGAAATACGGCGCAATGCTATTCGCCGGAGCCTCTAGGTGCAGCCCTAGCGGCGCTGTCTCCGCTGCCTCTGCCTGCCGCTTCGTGATCTTGCCATCGGCTAGCATCTCGCTCAGCACAAGATTCCTGCGCTTCATCGCACGATCCGGATATTTGATCGGAGAATAGGCCTCCGGCCCCTTCGGCAACGCAGCCAGCAGAGCGGCCTCCGGCAGCGTCAGTTCACGGACATGCTTGCTGAAGAAAAACTCTGACCCCGCCTCGAACCCATAGGTCCCATGCCCCAGGTAAATCTGGTTGGCATACAACTCGAAGATCTGCTGCTTCGTAAATCGCCGCTCAATCTGCATCGAGAGAAATACCTCTTGCAATTTGCGGCCATACGTCTTCTCCGACGAGAGAAAAAGATTGCGTGCCAGCTGCATCGTCAGCGTCGACGCACCCTGCGCCTTCCCGCTCGAATGCAGATCCCGGTACGCGGCCCCCACAGCCCGCACCAGGTTCACACCCCAGTTGCTCTCAAAACTCTTGTCTTCAATCGAGATGATCGCCTCTCGCAGAACAGGCGGAAACTCCGCATACGGCAATACCACGCGACGCTCCAGCGCAAAGGAGCCGAACGCCTTCCCATGAACATCCAGCAGCTCAGTCGTGGTGTTGGGGTGATAGCGCGCCAGATCATCCATCTGCGGCAGATCGATCGAGTACACCACCATCAGCCCGCAAAGCGCGCCGAAGACAGCCGACAGCCCCAGCAGCACATAAAATGCCACCCGCCTCGCAATACGGCGACTCGGATAATCGGGTCCATTCAACGTGGCACGACGAAGCGCTCGTTGCCAGTCAGGAACTTCCTCAGGCGCCGGAGTCTTCGGATCGCGGCTGTGTAGGATCTGCACGCATCTTCACCTTAGCATGGTCCCACACGCCGTCATCCACCCAAAAAGTCGTAGTCGCAGCGCCCCAAAAGAGGCCTAAGCAGCCTTGCTCTTCAGCAGATCAAGCGCCTTCGTCAGCTGTTCATCCACCGTCACAGCAGGCTTCTGCAGTGGTGTCTGCTGCTGCTTCTCCGACGGAGTAGCCGTATCCTCTTCGGCCACAGCCTCTTCGGTGTTCGAAGCCACCAGCACACCCGGCGTCACGCCGTCATCCTGCAGCTTCTTCCCCGAAGGCGACTCGTACTTCGCGATCGACAGAATCAGCGCCGCTCCATCCGGCAGCTCAAACGTCTTCTGCTGAGCTCCTTCACCGAACGTCTTCTCCCCCACCAGGTCCGCCCGCTTGTTATCGAGCAGCGCCGCAGCCACCAGCTCTGCCGGCCCCGCCGTCCCACGATTCACCAGCACCACCACTGGCGCCGTCGGATTGATCGCCTTCGAGGCCTCCGCCGTAAACGTCTGCTTGGCGACCTTCTGCCCCTCCAGCATCGCAATCGTGCCGTCCTTCAGGAAGAAGTTCGCCAACCGCGTCGCCTCCGCCATATCGCCCGCAGCAACGTCTCGCAGATCCAGCAGAATCTTCTTATTCCCCGCCTTCGACATAGCCTTCAGCTTGGTTTCGATCTGCTGTACGTGATCGTGATCCAGCACCCCGGGCTTCAAATAAAGAATCGACGCGTTCTCATACATCGTCTCCGCGACCGGCGGTGGCGGTGTCGAAACCCGCGTCATTACAATCTTGTCCGGCGCAGCCTTCCGCGGCCGCACTACCGACACCGTCAACTCGCTCCCCGGCTGGCCCTCCAGCAACAGCTGAATCATAGCCAGCGAGATATCCCGCGTATCCTGCGGCCCAATCGCCTCGATAATATCGCCGTCAGTCAGATTCGCCTTGTCCGCCGGGCTTCCCGGCACCACCGAAACCACGGTCGCGTATCCAAACCGCTTCGAAACATTGATCCCTACCTGCGCCTTGCCGCCCTTGTCTTCCTTGAACGCCTTATAGTCCTCGGGCGTCAGATAGCTCGAGTCCGCATCGAGCGACTCGAGCAGCCCACGCAGCGCGCCATTGGTCACCGCATTGATGTTCGGCTCTTCCACATAGTCCGTCTGAATATGCCGCAGCACTTCGCTATACACATTGATCTGCCGATAAGCACCATCCTGCGGCTCACTCGCAGCGCTCACTGGGTTTGAGTTCACCCCTAAAAACACGGTGACCACAAGAACAACCGAAACAGCAAGCAATAGAATCTTCGAGATCTTAGGCATAGTTCAGTGCGACTCCAAAAGGGGTGTTCCCGGCACAATACCGGTTAGACGCATCCCGCAGGCAAAAGCTCCCCGCAGGCGATACTACATAGACAAAATGATACTCTCGATCCATAGAGAGTGCGCCTGCAGTCGCTATAACACTTTGGTGGCGGTGGGCAGAATCGAACTGCCGACCTACGGGTTATGAGTCCGTCGCTCTAACCATCTGAGCTACACCGCCATGTGTTCAAGGGGTATGCCGGCACAAACATCTCTGTAGTCAGAGAGAACGATCGCCACGGCACAGCCATCTCCAATCATACTTGATTCCGGCCACAGCGAAAAGCCGACCGGCAGCGAGGTGAAGCCGACCATCCTCGGCGTAATCCCCGCCCGCCTAGCCTCCACGCGCCTCCCACGCAAAGTCCTCCGTACCATCGCCGGACGCCCCATGCTCGCCTGGGTCTACGATGCCGCCAGCGCCTGCCCCCAGCTCGACCGCGTCCTCATCGCCACCGACTCCGACGAGGTCGCCGAGCTCTGCCACCGCAATCAATGGCCCGTCCAGCTCACCTCGCCCGACCTCCCCAGCGGCACCGACCGCGTCCACGCCGTCGCCCGCCACCACCACGCCGACATCTACGTCAACATCCAGGGCGACGAACCCCTGCTCAAACCCGAGCACCTCACCGCCCTCCTCCGCCCCTTCACCCAGCAGCACGTCGTAGTCTCCACCCTCAAAGTCCTCTGCACGCCCGAAAACATCATCAACCCCAACGCCGTAAAGGTAGTCACCGCCACCGACGGCTGCGCCCTCTACTTCTCCCGATCCACCATCCCTTATGATCGCGACGGCCTATCCCCCCAATACTGGAAGCACATCGGCCTCTACGCCTACCGCAAAGCCATCCTCGAGCGCTTCCCCACCCTACCCCCCAGCCTCCTCGAACAAACCGAGCGCCTCGAACAACTCCGCTTCCTCGAAAACAACATCCCCATCCACGTCGAGCCCACCGAACACGACACCATCGGAGTCGACACCGAAGAAGACCTTCACCGCGTCGAAGCCCTCCTCCAACGCTGATGCACTCTCCCAATTTGACGCCAAATCGGTCTTGGTCCATAAAGGAGTGCAAGGAGAGCTTCCATGGGCGCAAAAGAGAAGACGAACTCGATTGGTCATCCAGTGCCGGAGCTGCCCGTCGCCGATGTCGAACGGGCACAGCAGCACTACAGAGACGCACTCGGCTTTCAGATCGGGTGGCTTTACCCCGACAAAGAGATTGGCGCAGTCTCACGCGATAACGTGGCAATATTCTTTCGCAAAAGAGAACCGCCATTCGAACCCACCGTTCACTGGGTATTCGCTGAAGACGTCGATGCCTCGTTCCAGGAATTAACCGCGTTAGGCGCGAACATCGTGGATCCTCTGGAAAGAAAACCCTGGGGACTGCGCCAGTTCACGGTGAAGGATCTGGACGGAAATCTCTTTTACTTCCATCACGACTAAGCTGCTGGAGCGAGCGCCATGACCCATCAAGCCGAACAGACTCTACTTCGCCCTGTTCTCAGTTCAACCGAAGCGCAACTGTTTGTTGCAGACATCAAAGCATCCTGCGATTTCTATACCGATAAGCTCGGCTTCACGGTTGCCTTCGTCTACGGCGATCCACCCCACTTCGGCCAAGTCACCCGAGACCATGCGCGGCTCAATCTGCGGATGATCGATGAACCCGTGTTCGTTGGCGATATTCGCGAGCGAGAGCAGTTGCTCTCTGCTTCGCTCACCCTCGCAACCGCAGACGACATCCAACAGCTCTTTTTGAGCTACCAGGCCGCAGGAGTACGCTTTCGTCAAACATTAAAGAAGGAACCCTGGGGCGCCAGTACCTTCATCGTGATCGATCCCGACGGGAATCTCATCCTCTTCGCCGGTCCAGCGAATTAACCGGATGGCTGTGCAGTAAACTACAAGCGGAGCCGGAGCATGCTGCTCGAACTCGCCAAACCCGTAGCTCTTCTCCTCTGCCTGCTCTCCCTCTTCGCTGTCTTCCACACCATCTTCTTCACCCTCGAAGACCCCCAGCTCCTACTCCAGCCTCACCAAGCAATTCGAGACCGCGTCATCGACTCGCTTCTCCTCCTGGCCCTTTCGGCAGGCATCTCCCTCGTCGGCGCCTTCATCTTCCGCGAAGCCGAACCTTACCCCCACCCCTCCCTCTCCGCCACCCTCCCCCTGCAGCTCTTCTACTGGGCCACCGCCATCATGCTGATCCTCTTCCCGCTCGCATCATTCCTCGAAACCCACTACATCTTCAGCCCCTCCATTCACTGGTAGACGGAAAAACCTTGTCAAGCCCCGAAAGCCCATAACAAGCTCATAATCACCTATATACGCGTGGCGTATGAGTTCCATTCAATTCGCTATAGTTGACTCAGACTAAGAAAAGCCCCGGCAACCCCGGGGCTTTTTCGCGTCTCAAGGCAGACTCTGGCCGTAACTCCTTTGGCTGGAGGAATTTAGCCGTAAGACTTTTGTAATGAAGAATTTGCAAGGAACGATGTCTCGCAAGTAGTTGATACAAAGCAACTTACGCCAAGGTAATGGGGGGGGACCCTCGAGTCGAAGAGAGGAATCACAAGTGTCGGTCAAGAGAACCCACCATCTATCGACGCGAACTCTCTCTAACTCAGGTCAGAGGAGTGAATCGAAGCTCCAGCCCCTCTGCACTTACGGTCACCTTTACGCCCTCAAGCGACCCTACAATCCACTGGGCACCTACCAATTCTTCAGCGCTGTGCGTCCCCACCACGCCAAGCACGCGAGCACCAGCAGCCAAACCTGCACCTACACCCGAAGGCGCATCTTCCACCACCAGACAATCCTCTGGCCGCAATCCCAACAGCTCCGCACCACGCCGATACGGTTCTGGATCGGGCTTGCCTCGCTCCACCATGTCCGCGCTGATAATCCGCTCCGGGATCGGCAGACCCGCCACCTTCAGCCGGGCCAGCATAAGTCTCTTCGTCGCCGAGGTCACAATCGCCCACCGCTCCACCGGCAGGCTCTCCAGCAGAGCCTTGGCCCCCGGCAACACCACCAGGTCAGCCATATCATCCATCTCCAAGTCCTCGATATACCGAAGCCCCTCCTCCGGATCGATATCCGGGCGCAGCGCCTTCACAACCTCGATAGCGCGCATCCCATGCGGCACCTCGTAGACCTCCGCATTCGGAATCTCATAGTGCTCCGCCCACTGCCGCCAGCAACGCACCACAGCACCAATGGAGCTGATCAACACTCCATCCATATCGAACAAAATGCCCTTCGCCTTCACGCGGACGTCGTCGCTCAAGCGCCACGACCCTGTAGCACAAACGTCTTCGCCGCCGCCAGCACCCGGTCCACCGACTCTACAGAACAGCTCTCGCAGTACACCCGCAGCAAAGGCTCAGTCCCCGAAGCCCGAAGCAACAGCCACGTCTCCGCCGCATTTGGCTTCCGCGCGCAGTCAGGATTCTCCAGAAAGAATTTAATTCCATCCAGCGTCTCCACCCGCAGTACCTTCAACCCCGCAAAGTCCGCCGCTCCCACCGACTCCTTCAAAGCCTTGGCTCTTGCAATCGCCGACTGCTTCAGCTCCTCATCGATGTGCATATCGATGCGCCCATACTGGTGTTCGCCGAACTCCTCCTGTAACGCCGCGACAAGCTGCCCCAGCGTCTTCTTCTCATCCGCCATCACATTGGCCAGCAGCAGCGAGTTCAGCATTCCATCGCGCTCCGGCAGATGCCTGCTGATGCCAATGCCGCCCGACTCTTCGCCGCCGATTAGAATCTCCTGCTCGAGCATCAGGTCGCACACATACTTGAAGCCGATCCCGTGCTCATGCAACCGCCGCCCATACCTCGCGCAGATCCGGTCCAGCATCTTCGTCGTATTGAAGGCGCGTGTAACATCGCCGGGCCACTTCTTGCGTTCGAGCAACCACTTCAACAGCACCGCAAAGATCTTGTGCGCATCCACCACGTTGCCATGCTCATCCACGGCACCAATCCGGTCCGCATCTCCATCCGTGATCAGCCCCGCATCGCACTTCTCCGCAACCACAGCAACCTGCGAAGCCTTGATATGCGGCAGAATCGGCTCCGGATTGATCCCTGGAAACGCTGGATTGATCTCATTGCGAATCTCGACGAAAGGGACCCCCGCCCGCGAAAAGATGCCCGCAACCACCCCCCGGCCCGCGCCATACATGCAATCGATCAAAAACTTGTACCCAGAGGAGCGAATGGCATCGAGATCGACAAACCGCGCAATCGCAGCAACGTAATCCGTGTTGAAATCGACCGTCTCGACAGGCGCAGGCTTCGCCGCCTTCGCCAGCGGCTTATCCAGATAGCTCTCGATCTCAGACATGATCGAAGGCTTGCCCGAACCGCCATAGCTGGCCTTGTACTTCACGCCATTCCACTCGGCTGGATTATGGCTCGAGGTGATCATCACGCCGCCTGCAGCCTTGCGCTCGCGCACCGCGTACGAAAGCGCAGGCGTCGGTGTAATCTCCGAGGCCATAGCCACCGGAATGCCCGCCCCCGCCAGCACTTCGGCAACAACCTTGGCGAAAGAGTGCGAGCCGAACCGCGTATCGTAAGCGATACACACCCCGGCCGCCGCATCTTCCTTCGCTAAAACATAGTTCGCAATCGCAGCCGCCGCGACCCGCACATTCGCATATGTGAAGTCATCAGCAATGATGCCCCGCCAGCCGTCAGTGCCAAACTTTACAACTGTCTCCGCCATAGTTTGTTCAATTTTCCTGAATGAATTGATGCCACGACCGCAGATTAGAGATCAGTGCTAGATGAGATCTTCCCGCCCAGCACTCTTCAACTCCGCAACGACCTTGCCAACATCCTGCGATCGTTCACGAGTCGTAATCAGCAAGGCATCTTTCGTCTGAACCACAACAAGATTCGTCACGCCAACCAGCGCAATCACCTTACCTGGAGCGTGAATGTAGTTCCCACTCGAGTCGATCGAGATGCAAAGCGGATCTTCGCCTTCGAACACATTCACCAGCGAAACGTTCTCCGGCGGACAGCCAGACGCATGCTCATGCAGCGCCGACCAGCAGCCCAGATCATTCCACTCGAAGTCGCCTGGAAGACTGTAGATCTCAGCGCCTGCTTCGCCTTTAGCCGAGCGCGGCTCTAGAACCGCATAGTCGATGCTGATGTTGTCGCACAGCGGATAAACCTCGGTGAAGACGCGCTCGAACTCCTCCTTCGACGTGCGATGAGCCACAGCAATCCGCTCCAGCAACGGAGCCATCGCAGGACAATGCTCGCGAATCGCGTTAGCCAGAGTTCGCGCACTCCAGAGGAAGATGCCTCCATTCCACGCATAGTTCCCCGACGCAACAAACTGCTCCGCAACCTCGGCATTAGGCTTCTCGGTGAACCTCTTCACACGACGAACCGCAACTGAGCCAGGAACCTGCGAAGGCTTCACAACCTCGCCCAGTTCGATGTAGCCATAACCAGTCTCAGCGCGCGTCGGAGGAACGCCAAGAACGACAATCTTCTCCCCACTCGCAGCAAGGGCAATCCCAGCGCGAATCACCTCCGCAAACCGAGCTATATTCTTCACCACATGATCGGACGGAAAGATGCCAATCACCGTCTCTGGTGAACTCGGCTCCAGCAGGAACGCAGCAAGAGCACACGCAGGCGCAGTATTCCTCGCCGCAGGTTCGCTCAGGATATGCTCGCGAGACACCTCAGGAAGTTGCTCGGCGATAAGGTCATCCAGCAGGCTGTTCGTAATCACCCAGACTTCGGCGGGATCAACCAGCGGAGTCAGACGCTCAACCGTCTGCTGAATCATGGTGCGCTCTCCATCCAGAGCCAACACCTGCTTCGCACGCGCCTTTCGGCTACGAGGCCAGAACCGTGTTCCGCTGCCGCCTGCAAGAATTACCGGAGCGAACTTCAGCTCCGTCTTACTGCCTTCAATGGGCATAAGCCTCCATCTTAGTAAAAAGACCGCACTGTAAACGAGCAGTGCGGTCCAGACGTAAGATCAACAGCTAACTCAACGATGCGAAGTACTCTCGCATGCGCTTTACCCCTTCATCCACAACGTCGTGCGAAACGGCGTAGGAGAGCCGAATATGTTCTGAGGTACCAAAGGCTTCTCCGGGTACGACAACAACATGGGCCTCGCTCAACAGCTTCGCGGCCAAATCAGATGCCGACGTAATACCGCCCTTGCCAAGGAACTTGCTGATATTGGGATACAGATAAAAGGCTCCTTGCGGAACAGTGCAGGTAAGGCCTGGTATGGTCTTGAAGCCTGCCAGAGCCTGATCACGCAGTTTGATGTAGTCGGCGCGCATCTCCGAGACGCATTCCTGCGACCCAGTGAGCGCAGCAATTGACGCTCGCTGCACCATACTGGCGGTGTTTGAAGTGCTCTGAGACTGCAGCTTGCTCATAGCCGCGATGATCGGCTTTGGACCAAGAGCAAAACCCGCTCTCCAACCTGTCATCGCATAGGTCTTCGAGAGCGAACCTAGTACAACGATGTGCTCTTTGCAGTCAGTGAATGAGCCTCCGCTGACAACGTCTCCCGTGAACGTCAGGTAGACGTAGCACTCATCGAGCAAAACATAAATGCCATGCTTATGAGCCAAGCGGACGATAGCTTCCAGATCCTCGGGAGCGACCACAGCACCAGAAGGATTCGATGGGGTGTTAAGGATGATTGCCTTGGTCTTCGGCGTGATCGCAGTCTCAATCATCTTTGCGGTGATGCGGAAGTTCTCTGCTTCTTTGCTCTCGACCAAAACAACCTTGCCACCCGCGTACTGAATGATGTCCTTGAAAGAGACCCAATAAGGGACGGGAAGAATAACTTCATCGCCGTGGTCAACCAAAACCTGAATAGCATTGAAAAGAGCTAGCTTGCCGCCTGTGGTGAAGACGCACTCGTCAGGCGTGTAGTTTGAGCCGAAGTCGCAGGCGTGGCGATCCACGATCGCTTTGCGCACTTCGGGAATGCCAGCCACGTTCGTATAGCGCGTGAAGTTCTTCTCGATCGCCTCGATGGCTGCGTCCTTGATGTGACGCGGGGTGGAGAAGTGAGGTTCTCCCGCACCGAAGTCTGCAAGATTCACGCCTTCAGACTTGAGCTTCAACGCTGCGGCTGTGATCGCCATGGTTGCGGAAACTTCGATTCGGCCGATGCGGTCGGCAAATATCTTCGTGGCTGTCGCGGTGGTCATATCTCTAGTTTGGCAGATTTAGTCCACGAGATAAAGGGAGCAAGTCTTCTCATGGCCTTTAGAGCCGGTTTGGAACCTTGGCCTTAAGGCGCTCGACGACTAGTGGCGGCACAAGTGCGCTGACGTCGCCGCCAAGCTGAAAGACACCCTTAATCAGCCTTGAACTGACGTAAGTGTACTTTTCTGCAGGCATCATGAAGAGCGTTTCGAGCTCAGGATCGAGCTTCCGATTCATCATCGCCATCTGGAACTCATACTCGTAGTCGCTGATGGCCCGAATACCTCGCAGGACGGCCTTAGCTCCTTGTTGCCGGGCAAAGTCGACCAGAAGACCGTCGAATGTGGTAACTGAGACATTGCCAAAGCTGCGGGTCGCCTCAGTGATCATCTCTTCGCGCTCGGGAACGGTGAACAGAGGCGTCCCCTTTTCGGAGTTACGAAGGATCGCAACCACTAACTGATCCACAATCTTCGATCCTCGGGCGATCAGGTCGAGGTGCCCGTTGGTCAGTGGATCGAAGGTCCCGGGGTAGATCGCTTTTACGGTATGCATGCATGAGCAGCATACCTTGCTTTCTCCATAAAAAATAAATCCACGCTTTTCTGTAGTCTTGCGAGTACCCTCAGGCGTCTCTTCCAATAGCCAAAACATTCGGCGGTAACACGACCACGGTTCCTTCATGCCATCACAAGCTCTCAGTTCCGACAGTCTCTCCACCGAGCGGCCGACGCTCGTCGCACAAAAGGCGCCGGCTACTCCGCTCGACGACATGGATTCGATCGTTGCTACCTATGAACAGCGAATCTTCAGGTTTCATCTGGTCTCAATCAGAGATCGCGATGTTGCGCAGACTCTGACCCAGGACACCTTCGTCCGGGCCTGGTCGGCGCGCAGCAACTTCCGCGGCGATTGCTCGATATCAACATGGCTCATGCGCATCGCTCTGAACCTGGTTCGCGATCACACCCGTACAGACCGATTCAAGTTCTGGAAGAAGGTCTCTGATACCGCCGTCGATGTATCCGATATCTCAGCCCATGTTCCGCATCGCGACAGCTCGCTCGAATCGCGCCTGATCGCCAGCGAGCAGATGGCCTTGGTTTGGGAGAGTGTTGCGCAGCTCTCGGAGCGTCAGCGAAGCATCTTCCTTCTCCGCTTTCTTGAGGAGCTTGAGCTCTCCGAGATTGCCAGTATTACCGGTTTGCCGATCAGCACTGTCAAGACACATCTCTACCGCGCCCTCGCGACCATTCGGGCTCGCCATACCGCTGCTCTCAAGGACTCTCTATGAACCTCCACCTTACTCACGAGCAACTCTGCGATGTTCTTCTCGCCGACTCGTCCCAACAGTCTGTCGACGATCGCGACACCGATGTCGTCGGACAGCATCTTCAGGCTTGCCTGATCTGCTCAGCTGAGTTGAAGAGCCTACGCGATTCGCTCTCTCACTTCCGTGATGCGTCGGTCGCTTACTCGCGGCAGCAGTTCGCGCAGAGCTACGCACAGCGATCGTCGATTGCGCCTCCACACAGCGTGCTCTCGCAACCCCTTTACTGGGCTGCAGCGGGGGTGATCTTCGTCGCTGCCCTTTTTCCCATCACATTGCACCGGCAATCGGCTGCTCGCGAGGCGGTGAAGGCTGCTGCGGTGGCTGCTCAGAGCGCTGAGTCGGATGAGGCTTTGCTCTCCGATATCGACCAGAAGGTTTCTGCCGATGTGCCTTCGCCGATGCAGCCGCTGGCCGACCCAACCGACGAGACCACCTCGACGACTTCTACTTCAGACCAAAGGACAAACTGATATGCGCTTGAAACCTGTACTTTCGATTGTTTTATTCGCGACTCTTTCTGCAACTTTGTTGCCGGCACAACCACCCGCAGGAGGCCCTCCGCAGCCCGGCGGAGGGATGGATCGCAGCCGCGGGGGTTGGGGAGGAGGCGAAGGGATGCATGGCGGTCTTCGCATCGGACCTCCGGGAATCTGGTGGCATAACGCCGACCTGATCCAGAAGCTGGCGCTGACGCCGGACCAGCAGAAGAAGATGGATGACATCCTGCAGCAGAGCAGGCTGCAGTTGATCGATCTCAGAGCCAATGTCGAGAAGCAGGAGGTTCTGATGGAGCCGATGCTGGCAGCGAACCCTCCGGATACGAACAAGATCCTGGCGCAGATCGATCAGGCGGCTCAGGCTCGCGCAGAGCTTGAAAAAGCGAACGCAAAGATGTTGCTGGGCATTCGCAATGTGCTGACGCCCGACCAGTGGACCAAGCTGCAGGCCGAGCAGCGCGAACATCGCCGCACGAGAATGGGGGGCGGCAATAACGGTCCCGGTGGTCAGGGTGCGCCTCCTCCTCCAGGTGGTCCCGGTGGCGGCGAGGGGATGGAGTAGGAACGCTCCAGCTCCGGGTTGGTTTTCTCCTGATTCTGAAGGTACCCCCCCCCGGTTGCCTTCGTGTAAACTATTTATTTTGAATAACTTACAGGCATTAGATGTGCGCAAAATCTTCATTCTAAAAGACTTGCAGCCAAAATCGTCCAAGCAAAGGGGTTATTGCCGTTGGCTGGCTTGATCGCATAAAAAAGCCCCGAATAAACTCGGGGCTTTTTTGATTCTGTTTCCAGTATAAATTGTTTGGCATAACTCATACGCCACGGACATGTGGTTTGTTTGCAATCGTTTGGGATTGCATGGGGCTTGACAGCGTTTTTCCTGATAGTTTGTCGAACGAAGAAACGCCGGCGATTGGGTCGCCGGCGTTTCTTGTTGTGATCCCCTGCTTTTGCAGACTACTTTTTAGCGCGGACGGCTTCCTTGGCCTGAACGGGACCGTCGGCAGGAACCGGCGGGACGTCGGCAGAGGCCACGCCTGAGATGCCGAGCTTCTTGCGGAGTTCGGCGTCTACGCGGGCGAAGACGTCCTTGTTGTCCTTCATGAAGGTGCGGACGTTTTCGCGTCCCTGGCCGATGCGCTCGCCCTGATAGCTGTACCAGGCTCCGCTCTTGTCGACGATGTTGTGGAGTACGGCGAGGTCGAGGACGTCGCCCTCACGAGAGATGCCTTCGCCGTAGAGAATGTCGAACTCCGCGTCGCGGAAGGGGGCGGCGACCTTGTTCTTGACGATCTTGACCTTGGTGCGGGAGCCGACAACCGAATCGCCGTCCTTGACTGCGCCGATGCGGCGAATGTCGATGCGGACGGACGAGTAGAACTTGAGGGCCTTGCCGCCGGTGGTGGTTTCAGGGTTGCCGAACATGACACCGATCTTCTCGCGGATCTGGTTGATGAAGATGAGGCAGGTGCGGGACTTGGAGACCGTTCCGGTGAGCTTGCGGAGGGCCTGCGACATGAGACGCGCCTGGAGGCCCATGTGGGAGTCGCCCATCTCGCCGTCGAGTTCGGCCTTGGGGACCAGAGCGGCGACGGAGTCGACCACGAGGACGTCGATGGCGTTTGAGCGGACGAGGGCTTCGACGATCTCAAGGGCCTGTTCGCCGTAGTCGGGCTGGCTGACGAGGAGGTTATCGATGTCTACGCCAAGCTTTGCGGCGTATGCGGGGTCGAGCGCGTGTTCGGCGTCGACAAAGGCTGCGAGGCCGCCGGACTTCTGAGCTTCGGCAATGATCTGGAGGGTGATGGTGGTTTTGCCCGAGGACTCAGGACCGAAGATTTCGATGACGCGTCCACGTGGGACGCCGCCTACACCGAGGGCTGCGTCGAAAGAGATGGAGCCGGTAGAGATGACCGAAATCGGCACGACGTCCTTCGAGCCGAGCCGCATGATGGAACCTTTGCCAAACTGCTTTTCCAGCCCAGAAAGGGCCAGTTCTATTGCCTTGCTGCGGTCATCTGCCACGATATTTCGCTCCTGAGCGGTGGGTGAGAGGGAGGTTGATGTTTCAATTTGGGATTCTAGCATTCAAAACGGGAAAAGCAAATAAAAGGCGAACATAAAATGTTACGGAAGAGGTCCTAAAATGGGATACCAGCTCCGTAACCGGGGACGCCGTCTTCGATCTCGGTTGCGACCATGCGGAGTGTGCCTCCGTCGTCGAAGAGAAGTCCACGCACACGTGCAACCGAACCGACTGACAGAGGTGAAGTTGTAATGGTATGGGTTTCGGCGGTGGAGTAGGCTGCAACGGTTTGCGTCGAACCGAACAATGCAATGAGATCGTCGTTGAACAAGGTGATCTGGTACGAGGTCTGGCCGCTCACATTCGAGATTGCTGCGACCGTACCATTGATGGTCTGGGGCTCCAGCGTGACAATGTTCGGCACGGGATAGACATTGCCGACAGATTGCAGCGATTCGATTGGCGTAGCGATATTTTGCCCCGGAAGAATGGATTCGGCGTTCAGAGTCGGCGTGAATGGAAGGCCCGCTGGCGCGGTGCCACCGGGCCACGAGATCTCGAACTGCGTAGACATGTCGATCTGGAGGTAGTTGCTGTAGAACTCATTAACGAGATTGGGACCTTGTTGCTCGCGGCCCGAGCTTGCGATGTAGGTTTGAGATGTGTAATCGATGACCTGGCCAATCATGTCGTACTGCAATGAAGTCGCTTCCGTTTGGATGTGAGTAGCGAGCATGGAGCCGTCCGCCTCAAGTGCGGCGTCCACATCGACGTAGCTGCCAATCGGCGGTGTGGCGCCACTCACGCCTGTAAAGACCGTGGAAGAAGGGGTGTCGAAGGTGAAAGAACTACCGCTGTCAGTCGCGATCGTAAGGGCGCTGTCGGAGTTGGCAGTGACCTGACCATGTACATCTTCCACCTTGCCATCTTGAAGCGTGCTGGGATTTGCGGCAAGCGTAACGGCCGAGATTGAAAAGACAGGGTTGAAGGTGGTGTCGCCCCCGCCTGGAGCCAACGTAGATGAACCATCGAAAAATGGAGTGTATGTCGTCGACTGCGGAATATTAAGATTGAGCAGCATGCCCATTGCGCTCCCGGTGATCACCAGCGGAGTCTTCAACAAAAATTTCACTGCGATAGTCGGAGCCGTTTGAGGAGCTAATTTGTAGGTGGCCGTGTCGATATTTCCGGGACCAGCACTTCGATCGATTACAACGAAGTTCGATGGGCCGTAAGCCAGATTGACGGAGACATAGGTTTTCTGAGGAATATCTATGGTGACAAGGGGACGTGCGACTCCATTGATGGAGCCGAGCTCCACGAGTTGTGGCGTGGTGAGTATGGGGACAGATGTTCCGTCGTCGGCCAGAAGCGTAAGAGTTTGAATATTGAATTTGAAGATTGGGATCTTCGCGTTGTTTGTCGCTGTGATGAGCAGTGTGGCGTGGGTATCTGCAGGCAGCGAGCCTGATCCGCCACCAGAAGCGCACCCTGCAGAAAAGAGCAGAACAGACGAGGCAAGACACACAGCCGTCAGCACGCGGCTGCGGGATTCATACATCAACTTTCCCATTGAACAGACCTCTGCATTGTGTTCAAGAGTGATTCGGATAACAGTTTACTTTCTGAGAAAGAATAGTCGACTAGTAACGTTGCGGCTATTCGGTGACGAATTATCAATCGACAAAATAAATATGATCTTTGTCTTGAAGATGCCACTCGGCGCAGACGTTTTCAATGAGCCAGAAGTTGCACGCAGCGAAGCAATTTTAACGATGATTTGGCTTCGCAGTCTGGTGGTCCAGGCAAGCAACGCGACATGTTTTATGCGAATCGAATTGTCCAGGAGCGTATATGAGACTACTTCGCAAAGCTTTAGCCTTTACAACTTTGGCCGCAACTCTTAGTGCGGGCCTCGCATTCGCTGAAGATCATGACCACGATCACTATGTTCGTCATGACGAATGGAAGAAAGGTGCCCAGATTCATCACGAAGATTGGGATAGGGGCCAGCGGGTCGACTATCGTCACTATCACCTGCAGGAACCGCCGCGTGGCTATGAATGGCGTGATGTCGATGGAAACTACGTTCTTGCAGCAGCCGCTACAGGTGTAATTGCTACCGCCATTGTCGCTTCGACGGTTCACTAATTTTGAGTTTTGAGGAACATAATTCTAGAAAACACCCCATCGCGGCTTGTGTTTCGCGCTGGGGTGTTTTTATGCGATGAGGTTGAGATATCTATTGTCCGCTACTTCTTCGCGGCGACGTTGGCGTCATAGAAACGATGGATGTGCTGAGCGATGTGGGGCAAACAATCCTCTACTGCGAAGTGTCCTGCACTGAGGCGATGGATCTCCGCATTGGGGAGCTCGTTGAGGTAGGCTTCGCCGCCGGCCGGCGTGAAGAAGATGTCGCCCTGTCCCCAGAAGATGATTGTTTTCGGCTGGCGCTCTTTGAGGAAGGCCTGCCACTTTGAATAGAGTGTGACGTTGGTGCGATAGTCGTAGAAGAGGTCGAGCTGAATCTGTCTGCCGTGTGGACGCTGCAGGGTTAGAAGGTAGTCGGAGTTCCAGTTGTCGGGACTGATGAGTTCTGGTTTCGTCGAACCTGTCAGGTATACGGCCTTTACGGTGTCGAGTTCGAGGAGGCCTGCAACTGCTGCCTCGTTCTCGGGGCTGCGATCCTTCCATAGTGCGTTGCGCAGTCCACCCCATGCATCCGTGAAGCCGACTTCGTAGGCGTTTGTGTTCTGGATGACGAGCCACTCCAACTGCTCCGGCTTTTTCGTGGCGATACGAAATCCTACCGGGCCGCCGTAGTCCTGGAGGAACATTCCGAATCGCTTGAAACCCTTTTTGTCCAGAAAGCGGTCGATGACTTCGGAGAACTTGTCAAAGGTGTAGGGAAAGGTGGAAGGATCTGGTGTGTCGCTGTTTCCGAAGCCGGGGTAGTCGGGCGAGATGACGTGGAAGCGGTCAGCGAGCGCAGGGATAAGGTTTCGATACTGATGGGAAGAAGACGGGAAGCCGTGCAGTAGAACGAGCTTCGGGTGTGAGGGATCGCCCGCTTCTCGATACGCGATGCTGATGCCATCCACAGAGAGTGTTTCGTACCTCACCGTGTTCGCTGAGATAGCTGGGGAATAGGTCGATGTCATGTTTTTCTCCTTCGATTAAGCGCCGGGGTTGAATTGCATGGAATCATTCCGCCAGCGCTTGCGGAACGAGTCTTGCGGATTGGAGCGTAGCGCTGGTTAGAAGTAACACTGTTTGTTTTACTAACTGTCATCGATAAGACTGATAACTGTACAAGGAGAACGGTGATAGGCTGCTTGCCATGGAACTGCGTCACCTTAGATACTTCTGCGCTGTTGCCGAGAACCGAAGTTTCACCCTCGCCGCAAGGCGGTTGAATGTCTCGCAGTCGGGAGTGAGCGGTCAGGTTCGTGATCTCGAGCGTGAGTTGGGTGCTACGCTGCTGCATCGAAATCAGCGCGAGGTTTGGCTGACACCGGAGGGGACGATTTTCTGGGAGGAGGCACGTGAGATACTGCTGCGGGCAGAACGCGCGATTGAACTGACAAAGAAATCGTCGCTGGGAACTACCGGCAAATTGACGGTTGGCCTTTGTGGCCCTGTAACGGCTTCGTTTCTTCCTCGACTGATCCGCAAGTTTCGTCGGCAATCTCCTGCTATAACTCTCGCACTGAGGGAGCGGGTACCGTCTGAGCAGATCGACGCGCTTCTCAACGGGCAGATCGATATTGGCTTCACGCGGAGCGTTTCGGCAGAGGCGAAACATCTGGTGAATCAAATAAAACTTTTTCGCGAGCCTGTCGTGGTCGCATTGCCGAAGGATCATCCTCTTGCGGCAAACGCGGAGGTTGCGCCTTCAGCACTCGCGTCGAACAAACTAGTGCTTTACTACCGCGATGGCGCACCGGAGATCTTCGACGGGATCGTGTCGATGTGCCAAACTGCGAAGTTCTCCCCGAAGATTGGAGATACGCCGCCGTCATGGCAATCCGTTCTGACGATGGTTGAAGCCGGCGAGGGAGTTTCGCTGGTACCCAAGTGTGTCCAACATCTTCACAGCAACGATGTGGTCTTTCGACCATTGCAGGGCAAAGGCATTCAACTGGACGCCATCGTGATCTGGCGTGGCAGCGAAACAAATATTGTCGTACAGAAGTTTTTGGATCTTCTTCGGTCGGGCGATATAAATCCCGGAGACAAAAAACGGCGACGACCGCGGACAGGGGCGTCCTAGTTTGGTTTCGCTGGTTGTTGTTGCACTATCGCCGGAGTAGATCTACCGGTTCGTTGACGTCTTCGATGCGGAAATATTGGGCGAGCGATGGGTGTTTGTGGGCGATGGCCTTGTACATCTCCCAGGCTACGCGGCGGTAGCTGAAGTGGCCGGCAACGCCGGAGCGGAGTTCGGAGATGTAGAGGGCTTCGGCGAAGTCCATCTTGAAGAGTGAACGGCAACGAGTTGCCAGTGGGAGAAGGTACTGCGCCGATTGCGCAGCCTCGGGAACATCGCTGTCGCGCAGGGTGCGGTAGGTGGTGGAGATGGCGGCGAGAGCTTCGCTGTAAACGGTGGCGAGGCCCGCTTCGGCGAGCGTGGGCTGACCGGGGCAGATGGGCTCGTCGTAGCCGTGGAGGTCGGTGTAGGGCTGGAGGAGCTGGACGCAGCGGCGATGGCGGTGCATGTCGCGGAAGCCGCCGATGTCCATGAGGATGTCGAAGCGAAGGCTGTGGCCGGAGGAGAAGCTGCGGAGGAGTTCGTCGTGACGGCCTCGATGTTTGGTGCCGAGGGAGACGATCTCACCGCGTTGGTTGGCGCTGAGAGCCGCGACGTTATGCCTGATCTGGCGGTAGGGGTGGTGGCAGTGCGGGTAGAGGAGCGAGGTGGCGAGTTCGACCTCGAGGGGCTCGTCGCCGTCGAGGAGATCGACCGCGGGCGAGGGGGCGATGGGCTGGGTGCCCATGAGGACGCGTGCAGCGTGGGCTAGTTCGCTGCGGGTTTCGCGTTGGTAGTCGTTGGGGGTTGCGTACTTGACCAGCGTGGGCGCGGTTTTGACGGGGCGCAGGAAGGCCTCATGAGCGCGTCGGCCGCAGTCGGCGTCGAGGGAGGCAATCTCTTCGCAGAGAACCTCGCCGGCTCCGTGCTGGACGTTCCAGGCTGGCTCGGAGGCGGCGGTGCGGAGCTTTTCGCCGAGTTGGCGGACCTCGGCGAAGTTGCTCGTGAGCAGGCGGGAGACCTGGGTTTCAAGGGTGCGAGCGTTGACGATCTGGCCGAGGGAAGTGTTCGTTGCGAGCGGCAGGAGGTAGCGGGCGACATCGAAGGCGCGGGCCTTGAGCGTGCGCTCGTAAGCGTCGGGCTTCATGGATTCGGGCTGCGGAATGGCGGCCTTGAGCGCGGTGAGCATGCCGACGCTGATCTTGTCGTAGGTGGTGAAGAGTCGCCCGACGGCGGCGGTGAAGGCGGGGGTTTCGGAGCCGAGGTCTGGTGTGAACCAGCCGGAGAGGCGGAAGTTTTGATAACGGGTGGAGCGCTCCTGGCCGTCCCAGCGTGTCTCGTCGACGAGTTCGATGGCGGCGAGAAGGGAGAGGCGCTCGATGGCGAAGGGGATGTGGGCGAGGTCGGCGATGGAGCGATGGCCGTAGGCGAAGTAGAAGGTGTTGAGGAACTGCTCGGCGCGTTGGGAGCTGATTTCGGCGAGCGACTCCTTCATGGTGAGAGCGGAGCGGGAGTACTTGGCCATGGCGTAGGCGAGCACCTCGGGGTCGGCACCATGGATGGCGTAGACGTCGGTCTCGGTGGCGGGAGGAGGGAGGAAGGTGTTTTTCTGGCTGTCGGACATGGTGATGCTCAGGATACTTGATCCTGTCGAAGTGGATTTCCGAAGAGTAATTCGATGACGACTATGCTGGAGTAATGGATGTTCTGAGCTCCCTCGCGCATCGGCCTTACCTATTGCCGGCCGGGCGGTGGAGGATGGCACAGCGATGGAACGATCTACTATTTGCGCATTGGCCGATTGCCCCGGAGGCGATGGCGCGGCTGGTACCGGCAGGACTTGAAGTGGACAGCTTCGACGGATGGGCGTGGGTCGGTGTGGTGCCGTTCTGGATGGATCGGGTGCGGACACGTGCGTTTGGGCAGAGATGCGTCACCGTTCCGAGCACGGGGGAGTTTTGCGAGTTGAATCTGCGGACGTATGTTCGATCGCGGATTACAGGGTTGCGTGGGGTATATTTTTTTTCGCTCGATGCAGCGAGTGCGCTGGCTGTTGCCGGTGCGCGGGCGCTGTTTCATCTGCCATATTTTCCGGCCAGCATGCAGCGAGAGATTTCGGCGGATGGGGCAATCGAGTACATGAGCAGAAGGTTGATGACGAGGGAGAGCGTTCGGTTTGAAGCGAACTATCGCGGACTGGGCGAGGTTGCGGGGCCTAGTGTCGACGGTACGCTGGAATATTTTTTGACGGAGCGATACTGTCTGTTTACTCCGCACGGAGGGCGGGTGCTGGTGGGACACATTCATCATCCTCCCTGGCCGTTGGAGCGAGCCGAAGCGGAGATTCGCGTGAATGAGCTGCCTGCTGCGCACGGAATCGCGCTGCCGGAACGCGCGCCAGTGCTGCACTTCGCGCGGGAGTTGAGCGTGTACATCTGGTCGCTGCGGGAAGACCGCTAGTCTGGCTCGCGGAGTTCCGAGCTGCGCTTCGTATAATGGGTGAGTTCGGTTCGAGGAGGTTCATGAGCATTAACGCTGGTCGTATTGCATTGGTTACCGGGGCGTCTCAGGGGATTGGTCGCGCATGTGCGCTGGAGTTGGCACGGGCGGGAGCGACGGTGGCGCTGGCAGCGAGAAATCTCGACAAGCTGGCGGGGGTTGCTGCGGAGATTACGGCTGCGGGCGGTAAGGCACATGCGTTTGCGCTGGATGTCGCGAACGAAGAGTCGATCAAGGAGTGCGCCAAGGCGGTGATTGCGCACTTCGGCGCAGTGAATATCCTGGTGAACAACGCTGGAATCACGCGGGACATTCTGGCGCTGCGGATGAAGCGGAAGGATTGGGACGATGTTCTGACGACGAACCTGACGGGCGCATTTCTGATGACGCAGGCGGTGATGTCGCAGATGGTGAAGGGCCGGTGGGGACGGATCATCAATGTGACCTCTGTGGTGGGAGAGACTGGGCAAGCGGGCCAGGCGAACTATGCGGCTTCAAAGGCAGGGCTGATTGGGTTGACCAAGTCGCTGGCTCGCGAGCTGGCGAGCCGGACGATTACGGTAAATGCAGTGGCACCTGGATTTATCGAGACGGCGATGACAGAGGTGTTGACCGAAGATCAAAAGGCGATGAACGCGCAGTTCATTCCGCTGGGTCGAGTTGGGACCGATGTCGAGGTCGCGCATGCGGTTGCGTTTCTTGCCTCGGAGGAGGCAGCCTACATCACGGGCCACACATTGGACGTCAACGGCGGCATGTACATGGGGTAACTGGTGTCGAGTTACCAGTTGGAGGAACTTTTTAAGTTTCGGTCTCGTGCTTGACTTGCTGTAAAGTCTTTCTAGCACTCGATTTATGGTTTGGATTTTCGTATGTCGAGGTCTATCTTTTGTGCCCGTTCAGAGCTATTTTGGGATTACTTCTTATAGACGCAGGGGGTAGGCATTGAAAAATCCGCTCCAGAAACACTGCAGTAACAGTTGAACTGGGAAGATCCGGATTGATGAATTTGGCGTACGCTTTTTAGCCGCCATGTAACACATCTGCCAAAGATCTTTATTTTCTTCGCCCCATGACCGGCCATAGAGCTGGCGAGATGCATCAGAAGCAGTAGCCCAGCAAAAAAACACCCGCATCATTTTCAGCGATCTTCGGTTCACTATGCTTTCGACCAGTCATGAAGTGAAGGATTTACTGGGGAACGATCTGGACACCGTGCACTTTTTCGTTCTGCGCGGACGAGCCGCGATTCTGCGGATTCAGCCTGTGCTGGTGCGTCTGAGTTCTCTCTGCGAACAGACCGGGGCAATGGACTACCTAGAATACTTCCTTACCGGACCTGACAACCTGAAGAAGATCCCCTATCTCGTGCTTGTAGGGAAGCGCTCGGATTTAAACCTGACCGAACTGCGGGCCGAAGATTTGAAGGGCGCGGTCCTGGTCTATGAGTACAAGGTGCTCGGGATGCCGTCGCGCGTCTTCACTACGAGCGACTTCAATGGCAGTAGAGCTGTGATAGCACCCCCTACCGAACGGACGAAGATCTCGGCAAGTGTGGGTCGCTACCTGATGGCGCATAGCGCGCAGGTTGTGATGCTCAGCTATGCAGGCGAAGGCAACGAGAAATGGTCGGAGTGCTTCGACGGCTCGGAGGGAGATAAGAAGCGTCTGTGGACGACACAGACACGCGAAGTTGGGGCAACTATTGTGCTGGAGAAGACGGGCGATGAGACCCTGGCAGCTATGGGCAAGCACACGCGGCGTAATCTGAGGTACTACCGCCGAAAGGCCGAAGCGGAGTTGGGATGCACCTTCGAGGGCGATGTGAAGAGTGTGCTGAACAAGGCTCAGCTGATCGAATTGAACGCGGCGTCGACACATCCTGTCTCGGAGGTCGTTCTCGAGAGGCGATACCGCACGATGAAGGAGCTGGACGGGCTGTTTTGCGTTGGAGTGAAGACGCCGGACGGCCAGTGGATGGGCCTGCTCGGCGGCAGGAGACATCATGGAGTGTCCGAGATTGACTGGCAGATGAATCGCGGGGGTCTCGAGAAGTACTCTGTCGGGACGGTGATTCGTGCCTACCTGATCGAACATGAGATTGCGATTGGAACGGACAGACTGTTCTTCGAGGGCGGAACACCACACTCGATGCGGAATGCATTTATTTCCGAGAAGGCAGTCGATATTGTGGTGGCGCAACGTTCGCTCTTTGTCTCGCTGCTGCGCCGGTTGGCCCACTGGTCGCCGCCAAAAAATAACTTTTTGCTGCAGACGCTTGTCGATCCTGCACTACGGTGGGAACTGCATTGAGTTTTCTGCGAAGGGATGAAAGATGGGCGGGGCTTCGTTCCTGACGCAGACAAGATAACGCAATGACGAGAATCAACACGGCATGGTCGAAGCTGCGATGGTCGCTCGCCCAGCGTGGGCTGCGCGGCACGATGCGGACCGCACTGGGGCGGCTGCATCACCAGGACAAGGCACCCGGTGGGGAAAAGCCTCTGCTGCATCCGTTCGACCGGCGCTATGGCGTCGATACGAGTGGGCTGATCGGTGGCGGCGACCTGCGCTCGGGACATAAAAACGATGTGTTCAACACCGCGTACTACGGAATGGCTCCGTCGCGGTTTCGGCGGGTGATGGAGGACTGGATTGCCGACTCGGGCCATGCAGCGATCTCTCAGTACAGTTTTGTCGATCTGGGTTGCGGGAAGGGGCGTCCGGTCATGATGGCCTCCGAGTTTCAGTTTCGGCAGGCGATCGGTGTGGAACTGAACGCATCGTTGGCCAAAACTGCCGAGGCGAATCTCACAGTGTGGACCGGCGCGGGACGAGCGGTGTGTCCAGTCCAGATTCTTTGTCAGGATGCGACGGAGTTTTCGTTTCCCGAGGGACCTTGCCTGCTCTATCTCTTCAACCCGTTCGCGGCGCCGGTGGTGAAGCGTTTGATCGAGCGGTTGGAGAGCGAATTTGCAGATCGGCCAGGTCTGCTGGACGTGATCTACTTCAACCCGGAGGCAGGCGAGGTGTTCGACGCCCATGCAGGTTTCAAGCTTCTCTGGACCGGGACTGTGGAAATGTCGGAGGAAGATGCGGCGGCCGACCACGTAGCCTCACCGGAGGATCTGTGCAGCGTCTACCGGTGGATTGGGGTATAACCCGGGATTACTTCGGAGTTAGTAATTGATCCGTTAATGATGGGCTCGGTTCCATATCTGAGCAGGGTTCAAGTAAGGCTTCAGGGTTTGGCCGGTAACTCCCTCTGCATGAACCTGGGATGGTTCGGGATTCACACGGTCACCTAAGATAGTCATTGACCAAGTCGTTGCGGGTGTTTACTTTGTGGCTAATGGCTGACATGCAAACTATCCCTGTAGATGTGGCGAACGAGTCGATTGAGGCTCTTTCGATCTCGATGAATATCGGTACGACAATTCGCGGATACCGTCTGCAAAAGGGCATGTCGCAGGGCGACATCGAGAAGCGAACCGGACTTCTGCGGTGTTACCTCTCGCGCGTGGAGAACGGCCACACAGTGCCCTCCCTTGAGACGCTGCAGAAGATCGCACGGGCTCTTGACCTGCAGCTCTCGGAGTTCTTCGCCGAGGAGGCGATGGCCAAGGAGATGTCGGGGCTGAACCTTGGCGAAGAGGAGATTCGATTCTTGACCCAGGTGCAGCGGTACTCGGCCCACCTGTCGGAGAGCGACCGAAGACTGCTCCTCGCTATGGTGCGGAAGTTCGCCCAGACGACGCTCAGCTAACGGGACTTCCCTTCCCCATAATTTGCCGCGAAAGACAACCCTCTTCCCTGACGAAGACCGGAGGATCGACTGGTGCCGGATAGCGAACTGCTGGGTACGCTCAGGAACATTACTGCCGAAGACTCAGACCGCGCAATCAAAGCGAAACGAATCGTGGATGCGATTCGGAAGGAAGGCTCCTGGCGCTGGGTGGGGATCTACGATGTCGACTTTCAGCGCGGTCTGGTGGTGAATATCGCGTGGAGTGGATACTCCGCTCCCTCTCATCAGGCGTTTCCGATTACCCAGGGTCTCACTTCAAGGGCGATCGCTGGAAGAAGAACCATCAATGCGGGGAATGTGGCCGATGACTCAGGCTACATGACTACGTTCGACAGTACCCGTGCGGAGATTATCGTTCCGATTCTCGGCCATGGCGAGCGCGTAATCGGTACGCTGGATGTGGAGAGCGAACATCTGAACGCATTTGATGTAGAGGCGCAGGCGCTACTGGAAGAGAGTGCGCGCGTGCTGGAAGAGTTCTGGGCCAAGGGCGAATAAGACCGGGCTGCGATAGGGCTCTGTACTCCTGATTGGCGAATACCCTATCATGCCAGCGTCGAGCATCGCGTGCTGCATTCAGCAAAAAATCCGCGATTCTCGCGAACTCAACTCTCTCGCCGAACGTATGCGCATGTATTCCAAGTGAGAGCACGCAGACGTCACGTTCGATGTATTGATTACCTTTTTGATGGCTCTCTCAATGTGGTTTTAGATTGACTTCAGAAATTTTCTGTGTAGGTTAGTCGTACCTCCGATTTTTTAAAGTTTGTAAAATCATCGCGTTACGCGGACCCGGGACTCAATTGCTTCACATTGGGCCACAGCTTCTCGTTATTTGCGAGGAGCAGGATAGCCTATTCAAAATCGTTCAGTTCTTTGTCGAATTTCGTTGTCTCAGTAGTGCCCTGCTCTATAAGCTGCAATCTTCCCTACACGCAAGAACCACCTTTAGCCGAAGTTATCGAAAGGGGTTGTGATGAAACGCATAATCAGGAATGGCCAGTGTCCGAACCTTATAGAAGGTTTGACGAACATGATTTCGCTCAAAACCTCATTTTTTGTTGTCGCCTTCGCTCTCGCGTTTGCCATCTGTCCGGCCATGTATGGCCAGGCCACCGGTAGTTTTTCCGGAAATGTCCACGATAAATCCGGATCGGCCATAGCAGGAGCTACGGTCACGGTCACCGGCGAAGGCACCGGCCTGACTCGCGAAGCCAAAACGGACAGCGCCGGTCACTATCTGGTTCCTTTGATCCCCGTCGGCAATTACACTGTGCGCGTCGACTTCACCGGCTTTCAAAGCACCGAAGCGAAAGGTCTCAATCTCGACGTTGACCAGGCCCGCGAACTCGATTTCTCCATTCTTCCTGCAACCGTCGTCTCTACCGTGACGGTCTCCGGTGACGCCGTAACTACCGAGACCACGAACGCTTCTCTCGGCCAGGTCATTACCTCGCAGCAGGTGTCGCAGCTTCCCTTGAACGGTCGCGACTTCGTCCAACTCGCCACGCTCACCGCAGGTGCTACGGCAGAGACCAACACCGGCAGCTTTTTTAACGCCAGTGCAGACAGCGAGGTGGCCGCGCGCGGTGGGTTCTCTCTGTCGGTCGGCGGTTCCCGTCCTAACAGCACCGATTGGCTCCTCGATGGAATCGACAATAACGAACTGACGGCAGGCGGTTATGGCGTCTTAACTTCCATCGACGATATCGCGGAATTCAAGGTGCTCACCTACAGCTATTCCGCGGAATACGGTACCCGCGCCGGCCCTACCGTGCTGGTCACAACCAAGTCGGGTACAAATAACTTCCACGGATCTCTCTTCGAGTTCGTCCGCAACACCTCCTTCGACGCGAAAGGCCCTTTTGCCACTACAACCCCGAAGTTCAATCTGAATCAATTTGGTGGCTCTATCGGAGGGCCCATCATCCACAATAAAACGTTCTTCTTCGTGGATGGCGAGCAAAAGTATCAACGCCAGGGAATCACCTTCACCGGTCTGGTTCCTTCATCGGCAATGCACAATGGCGACTTTTCTGCCGACCCCTTCGGTCAACCCGTCTCAGGTTTAGCCATTGCCAACCCTAATATGGCTGGCTCATCCACCAACCCGGCCAACTACCCAAACGTCTACTTCCAATGCGACGGCGCAGGCAATCCGATACCCGCGAACCCCGACGGCAGCCAGTCACAGGGAACCCCCTGCAGCAAGATCCCCAGAAACCTGATTAACAGTGCTGGCCAGGGACTGCTCAATATCTATCCTGCGCCCAACGCTTCCGGCGGAAGTTACAACTATGTCAACGAGCCCGTCCGCATCCTGAACGAAACCAAATTCGATATTCGACTGGACCATACGCTCACGGCCAAGGACAACCTGTTTGGCCGTTTCAGCTACGACCAGGCATTCTCTTTTGCGCCCGGCGGCGCTCCCACCCTTGCCGAAGCCAACGCCTTCGGCAGCAATGAAAACCTCATCAATCACGCACGCAATACCGGCATCGGCTGGAGTCACGTGTTCGCGGCTAACACACTCAACCAGGCCACCTTCGGGTACGACCGCATCTTCAACTACATTGACTCACAGGGTAACTTCACCTGCGGATCGGCCCTTCTGGGCATTCCCAATGCCAATACTGGCTGCTCGCCGGACGGTACCCCACTTCCCGGAGGCTCCTACAGTCAAGGTATAGTTTCCGTTGAGCCCACCAGTGGATATTGGTCACTTGGCGATCGCGGCTACTCCCCCTTTCAAGGTGGAACCAATATCTACTCCTTCAGAGACGATCTCGACCTGATCCGCGGCAAACACGATATTCACGTCGGCATCGATCTCCGGGCCAATCAGATGAATGTGGGCACAGAAGCCTTTGGATCCGGCTTTCTGCTCCCTGGTGTCACCGGAAACTTTACCGGGGGAGGTACAGCCGGCGGCAATCCCATGGCCGACCTGCTGATGGGGATTAGCGGCGGCGCCATCCACGACCAGACATTCAATGGCGCTGTCACCGGCCGCCGCTGGAAGATCATAAGGCCCTTCGTCGAGGATGACTGGCGGATCATCCCGTCGCTGACGCTCAATCTGGGCCTGGCGTGGGGCATTACGAGTCCGATCACCGAGGTCCATGACCGGATGGCGAACTACATTCCTTCGACGAGAGAGCTTCTCATCGCAGGTCAGAACGGGGTGAGCCGTTCGGCGGGCATCGACAGGTTCGGTGGTGCGTACGAACCACGCTTAGGCTTCGCCTGGAAGGTTGCGGGAAGCGACAAGACCGTGCTCCGCGCCGGCTTCGGCATCTACCACGACTCGGTCTGGAGCCAGGGCGCGCAGGGCCTGTGGCAAAATCCACCCAACCTCGGCGAGACGGATCAATTCGCCGGGGCGGGCTGCGCCTTTGCGACTTCATTCTGCGCCCTTAACGGCCAGACACCTTCGGGAACCTTTTTCCTCTCCGACGGCTTTCCGATTCCGCCCACGCCGGGGACTGTGGACAATTTCCAAGGCACGTTCTACTACCAGCCGCCCCACTTCCAGCCCGGCAGGGTTCATCAATATAACGTCAACGTGGAACGCGAGCTACCAGGCAATGTTCTGCTCACCGCTGGCTACGCGGGCGCGGTCGCCGGCCACATTCTGGTAAGCGGCAATGCCATCAACGTCAACAGCCCCTCTGCTTGCGGAGTCGACTCTACCTATACGATCGGTTGCCTGCCCGGCGGCGCACCCTACGTCTTTCCCTTCCCCACCGAGAACTTCAACTCGATCATTCTCTTTGGCGATGTAGGCAAAACACATTACAACTCGCTGCAGATTAAAGCAGAGACCAAGGCGCCTAAGCACGGTCTTTACGGGCTGATCGCCTACACCTACTCCCGGACATACGACAACGGTCTAAGCGACGGCCTGGGCTCGTTGTTGAGCGCGGTGTATTTCCCACTCCCCAACTGGCAAAATCTCGACTGGGGCCTGTCGCAGATCAACCTGAATCACAGCTTCACTGCAAGCATCATCTATGATCTGCCATTCGGTAAGGGCAAAGCGTTCGGAAGCACCTGGGGCCCTGTGACCGACAGTCTTCTTGGCAACTGGCAGGTGACGCTGATTGAGAGGATCTCTTCCGGGTTCCCGGTTCCACTCATCGACAGCAATAACCAGTCCGGCACTACCTTCAATGAAGGCGGCAACAGCTTTAACTACAACCGGCCCGACCAGGTTCCCGGCTGCGATACGCACTCAGCAAGTCATAGCCACTACCAGTGGATCAACTCTGCTTGCTTTACCCCGCCTCAGGCCCAACAAATTGACAGCACCACCGGCGCGTTGATCACCCCCGGCAAACTCGGCAACGCCAATCGTGTCCCCGCCACGGGACCCGACTTCGTCAACTCCGACTTCTCACTCATCAAGCAATTTCGCCTGCCTCGTGAGATGGGCTTGAACTTCCGCGCTGAATTCTTCAACCTCTTCAATCACCCACAGTACGGATCGCCAATCGCCGACATCAACTTCAATTCACCGGCTGCGGGCACAGTGTCCCCGTTCTTCGGCTCAGTGAATTCAATCGTCAACAACCCGCGCTTAATACAACTTGCCCTCAAACTGACGTTCTGAGTACGTTCATCTTGCGGGTCAGCGGGAGTTCAGCGAGTTCGCAAGTCGGCGAGAAGTTCGCTGGCTTGCTAACTCGCTGACTTGCTAGTTCGCTAAGCAAACCTACCTGAGCTTGGTGATGAAGTACGCGAAGAGGAACAGCAGAAACGCGGCGGCGGCGAAGGTGATCTTCTGCCGCGCAAGGTAGCGGGCACGGCCGGAGGTCATGCGCGGCACCAGCGGGACACCCAACGCCAATCCGCTGAGAAAGCCGCCGATATGAGCGTGATTATCGATGCGCACAATGCTGGTAAAGTTGGCGCCGATGCCGATGATCAGATTCAACACTGCGAACTGGATAACGGACCGTCGAAGGCGATTAAGTTCGAACGCCGGGATCGGGAGGTTTTTGTTCGAAAGCAGTACGATCAGGATGCCGGCGATGCCGAAGACCGCACCCGAAGCTCCTGCGCCAACCGAGGTGTAGTCCCGAAACACCACGTTGGAACACAGACCCAGCAGATTACCAGCGACGCCGGTGATGACGTAGACAGCGATCAGCCCGAAGGGACCCAGCAGGGGTTCGCCCAGCAGCCCAAGGTTCCACAGGCACCACATATTGGTCGCGATGTGAAGCAGACCGACGTGAACGAAGGTAGCCGTGAGCAGGCGATACCACTGGCCATGCAGAATGAACTCTGTGTTTGTGGCGCCGAAGTAGAGCAGTTGGCCCGGAGTGGGGCTGCTGGGCGAGACCCCCCGAAAAATCATGTAGCAGAAGACGGCGATATTGATGCCCAGCAGGATGTACGTGCCAGGCGTGGCGAGGAAGTTCCAGCCGCGTTCGCGGGAATTTGGGCGCGACACCTCTCGCTCATAGTCGGGGATCGGATGATCGGTCGTTGCGCCGGTGTGCGGAGGAAGGACTTCGCCTTCAGGAGCGGGGGACATGGTTTCTCTACGCTATCAAATGCAGGGAGACATCGGTGAGTTGTCGTCAGCAGCGGAAAGCTAACGCGATTCTAGGAAGACGAGCCAGGCTCCCGCTGCTGACAACTCAACAATTCACAACTGTCTCAGGCAGCGTTTTTGGTGAAGCGGTCGCGAAGATCTGCGGGAATGCGCTCCTGGACGATGCCCCCGATAAAGCCCGGAAGCGGAGTCGCGACGGCAACCAGAACCCAGAGAAGCGTCGAGAAGACAAGACCGGCAATCGCGACAGCCTCAAGCGAGACGGCGACGGCATGTGCCTGATTCAAATGGACCCTGACGGTATTGATGTGGGTGACAAGCTCAACTCTGTGAATGACGACGGCCGCCAGCAGGAATGCCACAATGGAGAGCGTGCTGACACTGATCAGGAGAACATCGATGGTGCGGGCAACACGTTGGCGGCGACGGCAATGGGTGCAGTCGGACAAGTGCTGATCGTAGTCCGTACGCATGGCGGGAGAGAGACCAGAGATGTCATAGCGCCAACCGGAAAGGATATCCCCCACCACCTGATCGATGCAGCCGGAGGCATGGGTTCTACGGTTCACTGGAAATGCTAACGCTGTTTTTTTCATCACTTTATAGTCACCATTCTACCTGTTAGACAGCCGGAGGGAAAGAAAGGATTCATCGAACAGTAACCGTAAAAGGCACCCCGGGTAAACATTGGTAACACAAGAGTTATAGGCAGATTGGATCAAGAGGGGCAGATTGTCCCGCCAAAAGAATCCGGTTACCGAGCAAAGTCGGCTGATCGCACAGAGCCTGTTCCGCCGCAAGCCGCGCCAGCTCAGGAGCGTTATTGGACTCGGAGAGATGGCCGAGAACGATCCAGGCAGCGCCACCGTCGTAGTCCTTCTGCAGAAACTCCGCAGTCGCATGATTCGACAAGTGGCCGACCCGCGACAGAACCCGCTGCTTGACCGACCAGGGATACGGCCCATCGCGGAGCATCTCGAGGTCATGGTTGGACTCGAGCAACAGAACATCGATGCGCTTCAGGGCGGATTTGACGTTGGGTGGCATGTAGCCCAGGTCCGTCGCGAGCGCCATGCGAATTCCTTCGGATTCGAAGACGAAGCCGCAGGGGTCCGCCGCATCGTGCGGAATGGTGAAGGGAGTGATGTCGATGTCCCCGATGGAAAACCGTGTGCCGGAGTGGAAGTACTCGACAGCAGGCAAGTGAGTGGGATCGCTCTTCAAGGCAGCTTTTTGTGCGGCAGCAGACTCGAGTTCAGCGCCGCAGAGCTCTTCATCGTCAGGATCGATGGGAAGCTCAAGAGGCGCGTTGGGGTCGTCTGAGCGGTTGAGCGCGGCAGCCTCGGCGGAGATGCTTGCGATCGCCTCGGACTCCGCGGCTAACTGGGCGGCGAGACCAGCGGTCGAGGTGCTTGCGGTTATGGTGGCAGCGCGGGCTTCCTTTTCGCGCTGTACATGATCGAGCCACTTGGCGTAGGTCATCGTACTGCGAGGGGTGAGCATACGCACCCAGGCGCGGTGGGTCGGCTCGGTGAAGAAGACGGGTATTTGGAGGCGGCGGGCAAGCACCGCCAGGCCAGCAACGTGGTCCTGATGCTCATGCGTGATGAGAATGGCATCGAGTGCGGTAGGGTCTTCTCCGGCGATGGCCATGCGCTTCAGTAGCTCGCGGCAGGAGAGGCCCGCATCGACCAGGACGCGTGTCCGGGAGCTGGCGATGACGGTGCTATTGCCTTTGGAGCCGGAGGCGAGCACTGTCATACGCATCATTGGGTAAGAATACGCCGATTGGTTGTGAGTATCCGGCCAAGGTAACCAGATTGGTTCGCGCTGCTGCAGCTTCAGGACTCCAGTCGATGAACCGCAGCGATATCGGCGAGAAGCGTCGAACGGCCGCCGCTTCCTATCGGGACAAAATTGCCATCGGGACCCGGTTCGACCTTCAGGTAGAAGACGTCGGGAGTATCCCCGTCATCGAAGACGAAGAGGATTTGAGCGAGGAACTGCTCGCCCTCGACGGTCTCCAGCGTAACCACGCCGTCGATGCTGGATTTGAGAAGAGCGAGATCTTCACTAGTCATTGCAATCGGCTCGTTCGCGGCTAGGTGGTCGGTCTGACAGGAGCGAGGAAGTTGACCGTCGAGCGCATGACCACCTGGTCGCGCTGGTTGAAGGCGAGTGTGCGGGTGCGAACCACGCCGTACTCCTTGCGGGAGTTTGATTGGCGGACACCTACGACCTCAATCTCGGTGCGGAGTGAATCACCGGGCCGAACGGGCTCAGTCCAGCGCATCTCTTCGACGCCCGCGCCGATCATGCCGCCAGCAACCGTGATCGACTGAACGCGAAGACGCATAACGATGGCAGCAGTAAGCCAGCCCGATGCTGCTAGACCCTTGAAGAAGGAGTTTTCGCCGGCAGCCTCGTCCAGGTGGAAGGGTTGCGGATCATACTTGGTGCCGAACTCTTTGATCTCTTCGGCGGTCACCTTGGCCTGGCCAAGCGAATGGAACTTCTGGCCTACGTAAAAGTCTTCGTAATAAAACTCCTGCGGCATGTCCTCTCCCTCTTCTATTTATATCTTTCAGTGTATCCCCGGAATCGCCGTGTCGGCCTGTGGGCTTGCTCGGAGGGCGTACCCTGCTGCCTGACGGACGTGCTCGTTCTCGCTCAGATTCGCCTCTAGAGCGAGCAGTGTATTGTGCTCCCTTTCCATAGCGTGTTCGCCAAGCTTTTGCGATATCTGAATGATCTGTAACTTCAGCTCATCGTTCTTGGTCTTCGACAAGAGCTCGGCCACAGCATCCAGCACCTGATCCGAAAGCGGCATGTTTTGCAGACTGAAGATCGCCTTCGCCTTAACTGTATCCGGTAGTCTCGGACTACTGAAAAAGTCTGCGAGAACGGTATCGGCATTCACAATGTGCCGCCTGGTCGCGAGCAGTCCCAGTCCAACCGCCAGTGCCGGATAGGCGGTTCCATCTGCAATCTTCCGGTCCGCTGCATCTTTGAATTGGGCGAGGATGGACATTGGTATGCCATAGTCTGTCACGAGGCTAACGCATACATTCTGTGAAGATTCCTTGCTCCTGTCGATGCAGGTGAACAAAGTAGACCCTAAAATCTGCCGGTCACTATCCGAATTGCTCTTCCGACGCATCAGGTTACCCAGCGAAGCAAATGCCCAGAAGTTCACCGTTGAATTCGAGTCCGCGAGATCAGCTTCGAGAAGACGGCAGGCGGCGGCCACATCGAGATTCGCGTCTGCCAAGGCCTCAGCCTGTGACGCGTCGAATGCTTGTTGGTCAAAGGTTCCCCCCCGAACTTGTGAGGGCATCTTCTGTAGAGCGGTGAGAAACGAAGCAGGCTGCGGAGCCGGCGACTGAGCGAAACAGCTGACAGAAGCTAACGCGATGGCTAGAAACGTCGAGTGTCCCATAAAACCTCAAAATTGAATCTAGGTACTACCCTGTCGGATAGGTGTAAAAGCCGCGACCTGATTTTCTACCTAGCCAGCCGGCATCGACCATGCGAACCAGCAACGGACAGGGATTGTACTTCGGACTTCCAAGACCTTCTGCGAGAACGCGCATGATGTCAGCACAGACGTCGAGACCAATGAAGTCGGCGAGGGTAAGCGGCCCCATGGGATGCGCCATGCCAAGCACGAAGACCTGATCGACAGCTTCGGCTGTGGCCACACCCTCCATCACGGAGTAGATAGCCTCGTTGATGAGCGGCATCAGAACGCGATTTGAGATAAATCCGGCAGCATCATTCACCTCGACAGCAGTCTTGCCGAGCTGTTTGGAGAGTGCGTGAACGGCATCGAAGGTGGCCTGTGAAGTCGCGAGGCCACGAATAACCTCGACGAGCTGCATAACAGGCACCGGATTGAAGAAGTGCATGCCGATCACGTTTTCAGGGCGCTTCGTCACAGCGGCAAGCTTCGTGATTGAGATGGAACTGGTGTTGGTCGCGAGGATAGCGTCTGCCGGGAGAATGCGGTCGAGATCGCGAAAGATCTCTGACTTGATCGCGAACTTCTCGGTAGCCGCCTCGATTGCCAGGCTGCAACTGCCAAGCGCTTCGCGGTCGAGCGTAGGGTTGATGCGCGCTCTTGCCACGTCGGCTTGCTGCTGGGTGAGCTTGTTCTTCGCGACTTCGCGAGCAAGGTTTTTTTCGATAGCGGCAAGCCCGCGATCAAGAAACGGCTGCTGCAGCTCGTAAAGGATTACGTTGAAGCCGGAGCGGGCGCAGACGTGCGCGATGCCGTTGCCCATGGTGCCGGCGCCGAGAATTGCAATCGTTTTCAAGTCGGACATAAGGGAGTTTCAGACGACTTCGCAGTGTAGCAGTTTGCGAGGGGTCTGCGAACTGTGGGTCGCATAGACCAGGCGGGGAAGATCAGGAACAACGGCGACCAGCAGCACCGTGATGTTGTCATGGCCGCCGTTGCGATTTGCGACCGTGATGAGCACTTCGCACGCCTTGGTGAGCGCGTCTTTGGTCTGCGGCTTAGGGATGGCGGCCAGAATCTCCGCAATCTCTTCATCGCTGACCTCATGGGTCAACCCGTCGGAGGCGAGCATGTAGACATCGTTCGGCTGTGGGCGGTGGCTCTGAATCTCCGCCTCAACGGTGGGCTGCGAACCTACCGCGCGTGTGATGAGGTTGCGCATGGGCGATCTCGCCGCCTGGGCCATGGTGATCTGCCCGGCGCGAAGTTGTTCTTCGACCAGCGAGTGATCAATGGTGAGCTGCTCGAGCTTGCCCCGCCTTTGCCGGTAGCAGCGACTGTCGCCGACGTGGCCAAGCCAGAGCGTCGGAGGATCGGTGAAGCGGGAGTTGATGTGGTTGGTCGACGAGCGGCGGGCAGCGCTTGCCTTGCCATTTTCTCCATTGACTACAGGAGTGTGCAGCAGTGAGACCAGAGTCGTTCCCATGCCGTTGTACTGTCGCGACTGGCGGGACTGCTGGTAGACGGCGTGATTTGCTGCCTGAATGGCCGCGTTGAGACGAGCCTGCGGCCTCTGCATCTCTTCCCCGCTACTCGGCTGTGGCCTGAGATTGGCCAAAAACGTATCCGCAGCCAGATTGCTCGCGACCTCTCCCGCTGCCGCGCCGCCCATACCATCGCAGACGACGAACGCCCCAATCTCAGGCGCCGCAGCACAGGTGTCTTCGTTACCATGACGGACGCGGCCCCGGTGGGTCAGCATAGCGTAGATGAGGTGATTGGGAGACATAATCAAAACTTGGCCGATGCAGCCAGGCCTTCGAAGAGAACGATACACGTCGCAGCAGAAGAGACCAAGGGTACGTTAGTGTTAGGAGCGGAGACGATGGTATGAACCGGATCGTGCATGGAGACAATCTCAACATTTTGCAGGCGATGGCCGCCGCGTCCGTAGATCTGATCTACGTCGATCCCCCTTTCAACACAGGAAAACGGCAGGCCCGCAAACAGATAAAGACCATTCGCGACGAAGCGGGCGACCGCATAGGATTCGGCGGTTTCCGCTACCGCACCGAAGTACTGGAGCAGCAGGACGGCGGTCAGGGCTACGGCGACAGCTTCGACGACTTCCTCGGCTTCCTGCGACCGCGCCTGGTCGAAGCACACCGCATCCTCTCCGCCACCGGCTCCCTCTTCTTCCACATCGATTACCGCGAAGTCCACTATTGCAAGGTCATGCTCGACGAGATCTTCGGGCGCGAGTGTTTCCAGAACGAGATCATCTGGGCCTACGACTACGGCGCGCGCGCGACCAAACGCTGGCCCGCCAAGCACGACAACATTCTTTGGTACACCAAGGACCCGAAACAATACACCTTCAACCTGAATGAGAGCGACCGCATCCCCTACATGGCTCCCGGACTGGTGGGTGCGAAGAAAGCAGCGCGAGGCAAGACACCGACCGACGTCTGGTGGCACACGATCGTCTCGCCCACCGGCAAAGAGAAGACCGGATACGCCACCCAGAAACCATTGGGAGTTCTTGAGCGGATCGTGCGCGTCCACTCAAACGCCGGTGATACTGTGCTGGATTTCTTTGCCGGCAGCGGTACCACCGGCGCAGCCGCAGCGAAACATGGGCGCAGCTTCGTCATGATCGACGAGAGCACCACCGCCATAGCCGTGATGGAAAAACGACTCGCAGCCTTCAGCCCGCGGAGAGAGGACCCCCCCCCCCCCGCGGCAAAGAACGCTAAACGGCGCGCGCCTGCTTCTCAGCGAAGTCGCCAATAATCGGCAGCTTGTACCACTCGCCCTTGCTGGCTTTCAAAATGATGAAGAGCCACACCAGGAAGAGGCCTAAGCCGATCACAAGATGAATCAACGAAAATAGCAGGACAATTCCGGGAATGAAGTGCATGGCTACCTCCCCGATCGTGATGAGCACCTGCAACACAGTCGCTGCAACGCATAGCCCAATCGACTGCCACGAGTGAAATTTCACCAGCGGCATCTTGTTGTAGGGTTCAAGCACCAGGAAGATGATCGCAGGAATGATCGTAAGGTACGCGATAGCCGCAGCCGCATTCTCCGAGAGCCCGGTGCTGGTCGCAGCCGGCGGAGCCGCAGTGTACGCAGGAGGAACCGCTGAATAGGCTGGCGGAACATTTGTGTAGGCCGGTGGGACATTTGTGTAAGCTGGTGGAGGAGGCGCACTGGAACCTTCGGCAGCGCCGCCCGCCGCAGCCAGGGGCGCACCGCAGCTGCTGCAAAATGCACTTTGGGAGGAGACTTCGTGGTGGCAGACAGGACACTGCATGGCATCACTCCTGAGAGATGAAATTAGCATCTGGACACAGAACACAGCTCAGCTCGAGACAGCTCTGGAAGTTTGACCTCGTCTGAAGTGCTACCAAGCATACCGCTGAATCGGCAAGGTTCAATCCACTTTTTTCAAATCTCTACGCGATTTGATACGGTCACACGCCGCTGATTACTGGTGTTCATGCCTTTGCTCCGTGGCTAGGCAGTCCTCGATCGCCTTCTGCCACTCCGGCCCGCTCCCTGCGTCACGCTTCCCCATAGCGAGCACGTCTTCATTTGCGGCTGCGTCGAGAGCGGTCCGGACATAGATCACCTCGACCTTCGTCGTCGAGGAAGTGAGATTGGAGAGGCGCACGTCAATCGTAGAGACAAGCGTATCGGGGATAAACGACACGTACTGCATCCGGCCGCCCACCGGATCGAAGACCGTATTGACCCACACGCTTTTGTGCGGGCCGTGCTGCACCGTGAAGACGGCTCCTTCGATATCCTGAGCCGGTTGGGGATACAGAAACTCCGGATTCCAGTGCGGGCCCGCCCAGCACCGCTCTCCCTCCGGCCCGAAGAGTCCCGCTGCACGACCGAGCGGGGCCGCGACAACGAACTGGAAGCTGTTGCGGACATGCGCCGGCGAGGCCGCAGCCTGCGCACTCGCAGCGGACTGTCCTAAACCTGCTGCGCCTGTTGCAAGTGCGAAAGAAAGTAGCTTCGTTGCGTTCATCTTCTCTCCTTCAATCGATGGCTGTCCGACGCACGCAGCGTCAGGCCATAGATTCCCTTCAATTTTTCGATCTCCTTCAGCGTCTGCGGTGAAAACGGAGCCTTGCCTTCAAACGCATGAAGCACAATTCCCTCCAGCAGATCGCCGAGACTCATGTCCTTCAACTCAGCTACGGCCTTCAGCACTTTCAACAGCCGTTTCTCCATGCGGACCCCTGTCTGCATCCGTTCAATCTCAACCAGGTTCTTCGGTTCCGTCATATGTACCAATGTACCATGGTAGCAATATCAAGACTAATCATTTTTGTTGCCCAGGCTGTTGGGACGACGCTCAGCAATATCCGAGAATTTCAAGAATTCGTTGAGCATCTGCCAGCGGGAACGCGGAGGTCTTCACGCAGCGGCTGCAGATCTCATGGACGTCGGTCGAGTAGACAGGATCGACCAGCAACTCCGGTCGCACCGCCACCAACCTTCGAATCTCCGCCGCCACACTTGCGAAGCTCTCCGGACGGTGCGTTTGCCTGTGCTCCTGCCAAGCCGATTCAACATCCTCGTGCGTTGAAAGATCCAGTAGCCGGAGAAAATCTCTCGCGTACTTCGGAGCAATAGGACGGTGTTCGTGCAAATCCAAACACAGTCTTGCCGCTCTCGCTGTCAGGTCTTCGTGAGAGATCATTCGGAGGCTTTGAGACATTTCCTCAATTGGCAGAGTCCGATCCATCACTGAACCGTAAGCGCGGAAGACATCGATTCTGACTCCTGTCTCTTCGTCAACGCCCTGCAAGAGCGTCTTTCCTGGCGGATCGTTCGGATGGACGTGTCGGAACAAAAAGTCTTCAGCCAGACCCGTAGGAATGCAATCAAAAGACGGCACGATGAAATCGATATCGTGCAGAGTACGAATCGACGCTAGCCCCACGCGTTTTTTAATGTGGAGTTCAGTGACAAATCCCCCGGCCAGCGCCCACCGCGATACATCGTGCCGGAATAGTTTGCCTAATGTCCGCTCAGCTCGAAGCTTATCGGATTCAGTGAGAACATCCTCGAAGATCATGCGCCCTTCAAGTAAGTCTGATCTCTAGGTATTTTGTGGTGCGACCGACTGGAAGCCGGAGGGCTCGTAGTGTGTGGTGAGTTTGTTGTTTGCGACGGTAACGACCGTAAATCCTTCGGGTGTGCCGAGACGTGTGCCGTGCCACCAGTTACCGCAGACAGCTCCGCTGGTGATGTACGGGACGCCCTTCCACAGGACTGTTTCGTTGATGTGAGTGTGGCCTTGCAGGACGCCGAGAACGTTGTGTCCGGCGAAGAGATCGAGTACCTGGTTGGCGTTGGCAACACTCAAGCCGTGATGAGCCGGAGCTACTGCCGTCTCCGGGATATACGCCCCAAAGGCCGTGACCAGGGGAATGTGGATCGAGACGATGACGGGGGTCTCAGGACGCAGCGCAGTGAGATCGGCGGCGAGCCACTGGAGTTGGACCGCATCAACGCGGCCCTCGTAGGCGCGGTCCGGCGTAATACCGATCGAGTCCAGCACGATGAAGTGGTGGCCTTTGTGATCGAAAGAGTAATACAGCTTGCCGAAACGCTGTTCGAAGAGCTTTTTGCCGTAGAGCGGATCGTCCTGCGCGACACTGCTCGCCGGGTAAATGCCGAGAACGTCGTGATTGCCGATCGTGTGATACACCTTCACACCGAGATCCTGCTCAGTCTTGTCATAGAGATCGAAGAGCGTTAGGGCGCGCTGCTTTGGCACACCAAGAGCGTCGAAGACGTGGTCGCCGCCGTTGATGGCGAAGTCCGCTTTGACCGCACGGGCCTTCTTGAAGGCCATATCGGTGCCGACCACACCATTGAGCTCAGGCTGGATATGTGCATCGGTGACAAAGAGAAAAGTGAATGGCTCCTGCGCATGTACTGAAGGGGTGGATGCGGAGAGGATCGATGGTGCAACAGCCGCGGACACACCGGTGGCTCCAAGCAGGCTGAGGAAACGGCGGCGGCTAAGAGAGGACATCACAAGGCCATGATAATCCGCACAATCGCTCAGTTTGATGAAGGCAGGATGACCAAAGAATTTTGGCTCCCCAAACGCCCGCACACGAAGTCAAACGACGGCAAGTAAAATTAAACTATGAAGTATCTGATTGCCCTGTTAGCGGTTGCTGGAATCGTAGTTTCGACAATGGCGCTTCACGTCCACTATATTGATCCCGGTCTCGCGCCACCCTGTGCGGTCACCGAAAAATTTGACTGCGGTGCCGTGAATCACAGCCGGTTCGCAGTCTTCCCTCCCCGCACCTTCGACGAAGATCCGAAGGCGGGGTCGCACATTCCCGTCGCGATGCTCGGCATCGTAGGCTACGCAGTGATTGGCGTGCTCGCTCTGATGGGCCGCTGGTGGCTGGTCTTCGAGTTCGCCCAGATTGGGTTTCTGTTCGCAGCCTTTCTCAGCTACATCGAGGCCTATGTCCTACAGAAGTGGTGTATCTACTGTCTGTGGTCGCAGGGGATCGTGACGGCTATTCTGCTGGTAACGGTCGTTGCGCTCGTGATGAGATGGCGTCAGGGGCGCGCAAAGTTGACCCCATAGAAACCTGAAAATAAAAGATTCGGCATGAACCGGCAAAATGGGTGTCTGGGCTAGGATTAGGCATCGGTTTGAGCTGCTGTCTCCACCAATCAAACAAGAAAACAGGAGTAGCGTATGTGGCCGAAGGTAATCGCACAGTTGTTCGAGCTGCTCCCTCACATATCCCGGCTGTTGCCGTTGGCCGACAAGTTCTTCACGTCCAAGGTCGCCTCTGAGAAGGCGAGCGAGGCGGCTATGGTGGCAATGGCCGAGGGGGTTCGCGGCGACTTGGGGCAAGTCACCAAGGCGCACCTGGGGCTCTATCGTCAGTTGCAGGACCAGAGCGCACAGATCACCGCAGTAGGCGAAGAGGTAAAGCGGGCGCGGCTTTCGATGGAGCAACACGAACACAGGATGGCAATGCTGGAGAAGGGCGTGGCATCGTTTGGCCTGTGGCTGAAGGCAGGGGTCTCGCTGCTGCTCGTACTGGCAGTGGTGGTGATTGTTCTGCTGGTTGAGTTGCTCCACCGGTAGCCGTCCGGGATTTGACGGCCGCTGAAAATAAAGTTCAAAAACGTGGCGCATTGTTCAGCGCCGAAAAGGTGACGGTTAAAACGCCACGTTAGCCACACATTTCACCACAATCTCACCACGTTTTCACCACAGCAAAACACCCCAAAAACGCAAAATCCCCCTACAATTAGGCACTTTTCCCCATCCAGATTTTTTTCTGCCAAAAACGTAGAATTGAAGCATGGGAATTAGCCGGAACGAAGCTCTGGACTGCTTTCGCAGCGACGACTTGATTGGAATTGGAATGGAAGCCGATGCGGTACGCCGCCGGCTGCACCCCGAAGGCGTAGTAAGTTATGTCATCGACGGGAGAGTCACCTACACAGAATCCGCAACTGGCGCGGGTTTTGATCCACTCTGCGAGAAGATCTCCGACATCGTTGCAAGGGGCGGCCATGGCGTGATGCTGCAGGGTGAGGTAACCCCGGCACTCACAATCTCCTGGTTTGACGGGCTTTTTCGCAGTATCAAAAAGCGCTTTCCTGCCATCTGGCTACACTCCCTCTCTGCCAGCGAAATCTTGTCGATCGCGGAACACTCGGGAACTACAGTGCCGGACACGATTGCCCGCCTCCGCGACGCCGGACTCGACTCAATCCCCGGTGATGACGCGGGTATTCTCGATGAAGAGGTGCAACAGGGCGCTCGCCAAAAGTGGACAACTGCGGATTGGCTTGCTGTCCACCGCGCCGCACACAAGCTCGGCATGCAGACTACCGCGACGATGACCTTCGGCTGCGGCGAGACGATGGAGCATCGCGTAAATCATTTGGAAGCAGTACGTAGTTTGCAGGAGGAGACGAACGGCTTTGCCTCGTTCACACCGTGGAGCTTCGCGCCAAAATCCTCGTCAGTGCAGGGGTTCGAGGAGGCGACGGCGGTTGAGTATTTGAGGACGCTTGCGATCTCGCGCATGTATCTCGATAACGTCCGGAACGTTCAATCGAATCTCGAGACCCAGGGTCTGAAGGTTCTGCAGGTTGGATTACGATTCGGAGGCAACGACGTGGGCAGTGTGATGCTCGCCGAAGGCTCAAATGCCGCGACTGAAGAACAGCTGCGGCAGGTGATTCGCGACGCGGGTTTCAAGCCGGTTCAGCGCGATACGGTTTATCGAACGATGTTTTTGAACTAGGCAGCTGCCGCCCTTGCTTTCGGGATACCTCGAAGCAGTTGCCATGGACTGGCTCGACTATCCGGTATCAATGGGATTCTGATTGAGCCGTCTGAGTGCGTTTGAATCAGATTTCAAGCGGCGATTCGCGTAGAATCGGTTGGGTACTCGAACCTTCGGTGGAGCAACGATCCTGCACTTTTCTCTTCGATTATTGGCGTCTCAACTCGGGTTTCTGGTCGGTCCAAAGGGCTTCGGTCACTATTGGAAGACTCACTACGCGGATAAGACGTTTGAGCATCTCTATCGATGGAATGCATTCGATACGGCGCTGCTAATTCCCTACTTTATCGTCATGATTATTCTGGCGTTTTATGGGATTCACCGCTATCAGCTGGTATGGCTCTACTTCAGAAACAAAAAGAACGCGGCGAAGTGGACTGAGCCGCCGATGCGGTTCGCCGAGGGCCAGTTGCCATTCGTGACGATTCAACTGCCGATCTTCAATGAACAGTTTGTAATCGAACGGTTGATTGAGGCTGTGTGCAGGCTGGATTATCCGCGAGACCGGTTCGAGGTGCAGGTACTAGACGATTCCACCGATGAGACGACCGGCGTGGCACGGGATATCGTTGAGCGGTATGCGCAGGGGTTTGTCGGAATGGAACCGCAGCCGATTGTGTATCTGCACCGCAGCAACCGCCATGGATATAAGGCCGGAGCGCTGGACAAAGGACTCGACGTGGCGCGGGGCGAATTTGTGGCAATCTTCGACGCCGATTTTGTACCGCCGCGGCAGTGGGTGATGCAGGTGATCCATCACTTCGCACAGCCGGAGATCGGCATGGTGCAGACGCGGTGGACACACCTGAACAGGAACTACAGCTTCCTGACACAGGTTGAGGCCATCCTGCTCGACGGACACTTTGTGCTCGAACATGGAGGACGAAGCCGGGCTGGAGTTTTCTTTAATTTCAATGGTACGGCGGGGATGTGGCGCCGAGAGACAATCTCGACTGCCGGCGGCTGGCAGCACGACACGCTGACGGAAGATACCGATCTGAGCTACAGGGCGCAGTTGGTAGGATGGCAGTTCAAGTATCTGCAGGATGTGGAGTGTCCAGCGGAGTTGCCGATCGAGATGACTGCGTTCAAGACACAGCAGGCGCGATGGGCGAAGGGGTTGATCCAGACTGGGAAGAAGATTTTGCCGCGTGTGCTGAAAAGCGATGCGCCATGGCATACGAAGCTTGAGGCGTGGTATCACCTGACGGCAAATATCAGTTACCCGCTGATGATCGTGCTGAGTGTGTTGCTGATGCCGGCGATGATTATCCGCAGCTGGCAGGGCTACATTCAGATGCTGCTGATCGATTTTCCTTTGTTCATCGCGAGCACGATGTCGGTTTCGACGTTCTACATGGTGAGCCAGAAGGAGCTTTATCCGAAGAGCTGGTACAAATCCATCGTCTACGTCCCGTTCGTCATGGCGCTGGGGGGAGTAGGGCTGACGATCACCAATACCAAAGCCGTGATGGAAGCGCTGTTCGGAGTGAAGAGCGCCTTTGCGAGGACGCCGAAGTATAGCGTGAAGAAGAAGGGTGAGAAGAGTCAGGCAAAGGTCTATCGCAAGCGACTGGGAGTAATTCCCTGGATTGAGATGGCGATTGGATGTTATTTTGCATGGACGGTTTACTACGCAATCTCAACGGAGAACTTCTTTACAGTGCCGTTCCTGGTGCTGTTTGTGTTCGGGTACTGGTATACCGGTCTGTTGAGCCTGTTGCAGGGGCGGTTTGAACGGAGCCGCGATCCGGATCAGGAGATGCACGAGAAGCCATATCCAGTGGGAATTTAGGAGAATCGGGCTGATAGACTTGAATTCTATGTCTCGAGAAAAGTCGCCAGAGGACCGCGGCGCAGGGGCACTGGAATAGGCAGATGATTACTGGCAGTTTTCTTGTACTTGCAGTCGTTCTTGGGTACCTGGTGACGGTCGGACTGTCGATGGCGGCGACCTTTGGCATTACTGCGGCTTCGCCCGATCTAGTCGCGCAGGGCCACCGGATCACGCAAAGATACAGGTTTCTCCAGGATGGAGTATGGCTTATGTGCACGATGGTGGGTGCGTATGTGATGGCTCTGATTCTCGGGAGAGAACACTCTCCGTGGTTGGGAGCAGCGGCTTTGGTTACGGTTTTAGTAGGGGTGCTGTGGACGAATGCCTGGGAGAGACGACAGCGTGGGATCGGACATCAGATCCTGATAAGTCTTGCGACAGTAGTCGGGGTGGGCGTGGGATTCTTCTTTCGGCTTCATTAGTCATCCTTTGGCGGTAAGCATGGATTCGCATTTTAGCCATCGATCTATCTAGTGAAAGCACAAAAGAAGAGAGACCGATGGTCTCTCTTCTTTGTGCTTTCATCGTGGCAGGCAAGGTTAGAAGCGAAGACCGAAGGTGACCGGGATGTAACTCGTCTTCGCGCTGTTCTGAGGAAACACATTGAAGCCGTTGCCATTCGCGTCTCCGAGAGAGAAGTCTCTTTGTGAGTTGAAGGTGTAAACGTAGCGACCTTCCACATAGAGACGCGTTGAAGCGAACCGAGACATTTTGTAAGTGAAACCAAGACCTGCATTCACACCGAATGCATTGCTGGTGTACTTGTCGATGGTTGAGTTGGCGTTAAACTGGAAGCAGCCGAAGAAATCACAGGCAGTACCGATCGTTGGCACGGTGAAGTTTGCGGTCTTGTGATAAAAACCCGCTCCACCGACCACATACGCGCCCATGGTATCGGAGGTGTAGTAGTTGACGATTGGATTGAGAGTAAAGGACCAGTCGTGGCTATTTCCTCCCAACTGAGTGAGCGGATTGCCATTCTGATCAGTTGCCCCAAGAGCGTTATAGATTGCCAACAAATTGTTGAGGGTTGAAGTGTTGACGCCGAAGTTGTCGTAGTCGAATTGGGCGATGACACCGAAGGTCTTGTTGAAGTTGCGGCCTACGCCGGCCTGAATCTTCCAGCTGGTATCGAGTGCGCCGTGAGTCGGTCCGGTGGGTATGGTGAAGCCACCGCCGACAAGGAAGGTGTACTTCGATGAGCCGTCAGAGTTGGTCCGGCTGTCGTTGTAGTTTGGATGGCTGTAGCGACGACGAGGCGGTGGCTGGCTGGCATCGCTATTCAGGTTGAAATCCAGAGCGTTGGCAGTCTCGGCGCTGCCAGTGCTGCTGCTGTATCCGAGGTCGTCTGGAGCAGAAAGATTGAGTGGTGCTGCGAAACTCGTCTTAAGGTTGACTGGCGGCAGAGATGCTGCAGTGCCGGCGGACTGCTGCGCGTGAAGGCCCATGGTCCCTGCTGCGGCGAGAAAAGTGACGGCCGCGGTGTGGCCAAGGATTCGGTGTAGGCGATTCCCAGTGATCTTCGTTTGCATCTTCGTGTAGCTCCCTTGGTGCTGCGAGGTTCTTCATTGGCTTGAACCCAACTGTAACGCGCTTGTTGTGTATGACGCAGGAAATGTCGTTTGGGATGACACTTAGGACAGAGTTTTTACTTTTGGGCGCGGTGCAAGCTAATGAAGAAAGCGTAGTTACGGGCGTCCAGAGGATCGGACGCCCGTGTGTTTTGTGGCTGAATCTTGATCTATTTCGGAGATTTTATCACTAAACTTTAGCCCGACTAAGGCTCCGAAGAAGGATCTAGTGAATATCGAACTGCTCGGGGTGGAGGCTAGGATCGGATTTGACGAGGATGGTTTTGCCGACCATCTCTTCCATCTCCTGAAGCCATTTCGTGCCCGGTGCTTTGAGCTGTTTGACGACATCGGGATTCACGCGAAGCATGACATCGCCGCGGTCGAGATGCTTCTGCATCTTGCGCATCTCGATGTAGATGTCGTTGCAGACGGTGACGGGTGATTTGACCATTCCAGTGCCGGTGCAGATGTTGCAGGTAGTGGATAGCGTGCGCTCGAGCGACTGCTTGACGCGCTTGCGGGTAATGGCGACCAAACCAAAATCGTTGAACTGAAGAACCTTCGAAGGAGCACGATCGTTCTTCAGCTCTTCTTCGAGCGCGGCCATAACCTTGTTGCGGTTCTTGCGCTCGTCCATGTCGATGAAGTCGATGATGATGATGCCTCCGAGGTCGCGCAGACGAATCTGGCGAACGATCTCAGGGATGGCATCGAGATTTGTTTTCACGATGGTGTCTTCGAGGCGAGCGGTCTTGCCGACGAACTTACCGGTGTTGATGTCGATCGCGACGAGGGCTTCGGTCTGGTTGATGACGATCGAGCCGCCGGACTTGAGCCAGACTTTAGAGCGCAGAGCCTTGTTGATCTCTTCGGTGATGCCGAATTGCTCGAAGAGCGGGGTTTCTTTGGTGTAGAGCTTGACGCGGCGAATGAGTGACGGCTGGAATCGCTGAAGGAACCGTAGAACGCGCTCGTATTCGCTCTCGCTGTCGACCCAAATAGCGGAGAAGTTGTCGGTGACCTGGTCACGAAGGATGCGCTCGACGAGATTGAGGTCGTGGTAGATGAGGGCTGGGGATTTCGAGGATTCGGAGCGCTGCTTGATATCGGCCCAGAGGTTGAGGAGGAAGCGGAGGTCGGAGCGGAGTTCCTCTTCGGTGGCTCCTGATGCGGCGGTGCGGACAATAAAGCCGCCGGCAGCCTCGCCCTTTTCGCTGAGCAGAATCTCCTTCAGGCGGCGGCGCTCGCTATCGGAGTCGATCTTGCGAGAGACACCTGTGTGGTTGACCGTGGGCATGAAGACGAGGAAGCGGCCAGGAAGGGCAATGTGCGATGTGATGCGTGCTCCCTTTTTGGCAATGGGCTCCTTGGCGATCTGAACGAGAATCTCCTGGCCAGGCTTGAGCAGTTCGCTGATAGCGGGAAGGTTGGTTGACTGCATCGAACTGCGGCCACCACGACGGTCGCGGCCGCCGTTGTTGGCACGCTCGCGGTCGCCAGCCCCTCCGGTGTTGCGAGGACGATCGCTACGGTCTCCGCGATCACTGCGGCCATAACGGTCTCCGCGGCGGCCATCACGACGACCATCACGGCGGCCACGGCCACGATCCTGGTCGCGATTGCGGTCGAGCGAAGGAGCGGCTGCCCCGGCCTGGGCCTGGTCGAAGCCGTTGGCGGGTGATACTTCATCGCCCCCAACCATCTCTTCGTGGAGGACGTCTTCTTCGGTGTCGGATTCGTCGAGATCTTCTTCGTCGTCGGTCTCTTCGAGATCGCCGATGAGAGGATCGTAGACTGCATCCTCTTCTTCGAGGTCGTCCTCCTCTTCTTCGTCTATGTTGCCAGAGCGGGTGATCTGGTCGATGGACATCTCGCGGAGCATGGTGCCGAGGTCGGCGGCCCCTTCGAGCGTCTCTTCTTCTTCGAAATCGTCCATCTCTTCGATGGAGCTGGCGTGAAGAGTGGTGTTGAAGTCCTCCTCGTCGAGAGTCTCCTCTTCGAAAGTGCCGATGCCAGGTGCGAAGTGCTGAGGAGTTGCCTCGTCGGCGATGACGTATTCGGCTGGATTTGCGATCGCCGTCTCGTGTTCAATCGGAGAGACCGTCTCAGTTGCATGTTCGGGAGTGAAGGCAGCGACTGGAGCTTCGGAGTGCATCTCGCCGGTGGCATGAAGGGTGGTCAGCTCATGAGGTGCGGGGGCCGTTTCGCCCGGTTCAACGTGAGTTGGTGCAGGTGTCTGCCAGTCGAATGGCTCGTAGTCTGTGTGTGCGGGCTCGGCTCGGAGTTGGGCAACGGATTCGCCGGGGCCGGGAGTGATGCTGTGAGTTGCGTTGTGATCCTGAACTTGCGACTCGATGACGGTCTCTGACTGGACCTCTTCAGGTGCCTCCAGGACGGGCGCGCTTTGGCGGTACTCGCTGGGCGCTGCGGGATCGATGCGATAGGACGCGGAAGCGTCGGTCGGCTCGTATTCGGCCGGTTCTGCAAGAACCTCTGGCAGCGTCTCGTCCATGGGGATAGGAGCGACGGTGAGGGCAACTTCTGGCTGTTCTTCGATGATATCTGTGACACTGAATCCGTCGGCTTCGCGAATGACTTCAGCGTGGGGCAGAGGAGTCGCTGAACTGTCATTGCGGTAGTCAGCCGTGGTTTCCTGGCGATGCTCGGCGCGGGGCTCGTTACGATTTTCCTGGCGACGACGGCGAGAGAGAGTTTCACCGGGCAGAATAGCTCCGCCATCCCAGCCTTCAGGAATGTTGAACCCCGGAGCTGACGGGATGATTACATTGATGTCGACAGGCTTGGAAACTGCAGCGACCGACTCTTCTCCTCCTTTGCGGTACTTGGAGAGAGATTCGCCTGGGAGAATGATGGGCTCGGGCGCGTTCGCATCGAGTTCGGGAGCCTGATCGTAGGCAGGTGAATCGTCGACGCCGTAGAGTGAGGTTTTGGGGGCAAAACCGCGGGGGATGCGGGGTTCGCGATCACGGCCACCGCGATCGCCACGGTTGCCGCGGTCTCCACGATTTCGATCTCCACGGTTGTTGCGGTCACGACGGTCGTTGTCTCTTCCGTCTCTTCCGCGGTTGCCGCGATCTATATTTTCCTGAGGCGTGCCGGCTGTTTCGACCGCGTTGTAGACAGGTGGGACGTGGGCCGCGGCGGTTGGAGTGGAGATAGGCGCAGCGGCTCCGTCGATGTCGAAAGAATCTTCATCATAAGCGGATTCGCTCGGAGCAGTGCCCAGGACTGCGCCAGCGATGTCCGGAGACTCGTCGCGCTGACCTGGGCCACGGCCACGACGACGGCCGCGACGGCCACGCCAGCGGCGGCTGCCGTCGGCACCAGGGGCGCCTTCGCCAATCTCTCCACCGTCAGTGCGGTCGGTGATGATGTTGTCTGTTGGCTGGTCGGCGGCGAAGTAGTCCGCAACCGGGGCGTTGAACGTGTCATTTTGCGATGTGGGCGCAAGGGGGTCGGCGGTGGGCTGACGATCGCGGTTACCGCCGCGGTCGCGGCGTCCTCGTCCACCACGGCCACGGTCACCACGGCCATTGCGGTCGCCGCGATCGGTCCGCTCAGAGGAACGGAGGCCGGAGTCAGTGGTTTGGTCTAAGCGATCCGGGGGGCTGGCGACGGTGCCCTCGAGGATGGGAGCGTTTCCGTTGCGACGGCCTTCGGAGCGACGGCCAGAGTCGCTGTTGGTGTCGAAGTCGGCTGAATCGCCAGCCTCCTCCATGAAGTCGGTGATGTAAAGAAAAGCGTCGCGCTCGAGGCCGATGTCGACGAATGAGGACTGCATGCCCGGCAGAACGCGGGTAACTTTTCCGTTATAGATGGATCCGGCGAGAGTGTATTCGTTCTCGCGCTCGTAATAGATTTCGGTTAGTTCGTCGTTTTCGACGATGGCGAGACGAGTCTCGTGGGGGGTACTGGAGATGTATATTTCTTTCGACATTCGCTGTGCTCTTTCTGCCCGACCTGGTTGAGGTTCGAGCGGCAGACGCGACAGAGAACAATCGGGAGTCAACCTGGCTTACGGCCGGGTTGGGCTCACCGTGGAGCGGACAGATTACGGGCTGCGGAAGCGCGTGAACGAAACTCGACGACCGGTGCGAGGTGGGAATACAACTCTGCCGTGGGCGCACTCGCTGAGAGGGCGGATTGGGCGATACCGGGTAGATCGGGAACACGGGGGGATGCTTCGAGCAATTCGAGACATGCGGAGTTTGTGACCAGAACAACCTCAAAATCAGAGATTTGAGGCGGGGCCGTTCGCCATCCGGATGCAATCATTCCCTAAAACCTGTCCGGCCAACGGATCGATGTCTCTGGCTGGCCGGCCTTTTCTTCTAAAAAGTCTTTTGTTGCCGCTGACTGGCGACCGTGCGCCCGAGTAGCGGGGTACACTGAGCGGCATCTACAGCCGAACAGGTGTTGCTAACAGTATTGCACTAAAGCCGCTACAACGGGAAATTTACCTCTCTGTAATACTGACAATTGTTCCCTTTCGAGGAACTTTTGAGGCGATTCCGGTAATGCACCTCTAGTTGACGAAGCGACGCATGCGGATGTTCATGACAATGCCAAGGGAAAGAAAGGTGAACAGGACCGAGGAACCGCCGTAGCTCAGCAAGGGCAGAGGAATCCCTGTAACGGGCATGAGGCCGACGACCATGCCGACGTTAACGGCAATCTGGAAGACGATAACCGCGACCACCCCCATGATGATGAAGCTGCCGGGCAGATCGGAAGCGGTCTGAGCGTTTTGAATCAGGCGCATGAGGATGAGGAAATATAAGAGCAGGACGCCGAGAGCCCCGACGAAGCCGTGCTCTTCGCAAAATGCGGCGAAGATGAAGTCGGTATAGGGGATGGGAAGAAAATCGCCCTGAGTTTGGGTCCCCTTGTTGGCACCTTTGCCCCAGATGCCACCGGAGCCGACCGCAATGAGGGATTGGCGGATCTGATAACCCGAGCCGCGTGGGTCGGAGTCGGGATTAATGAAGGCGTCGATGCGTGCCTGCTGGTACGGCTTGAGGTGTTTGCCGCTCTTCCAGGCAACACCCCCGATCATCGCCAGCGCAAGCAGCACGAGACCCACTTGTTTGAAGCGGATACCTCCGAGGAAGAGGCCGCAGATCAGAATGGGTAGGTACGTCAGAGCAGTGCCGAGGTCGGGCTGTTTCAGCACGAGAGCCATCGGGACGACGACCATAACGGCCGCCTTTCCAATGTCGCCCCAGGTTAGTTCCTTTCCTGCCAGTCCCCAGAAGTACCGGGCGACGGCGACGATGAGGACGAGTTTGACCCATTCGGATGGCTGAAAGTGAATACCGCCTGGAAATTTGATCCAGCGGCGTCCGCCGAGGACTTTGGTGCCAACGGCCAGAACGGCGATCAACGAAAGGATGCTGATGCCGTATGCCCAGTGAACGATGTCGATCAGGCGGTGGTAGTCGATGAGCGAGACGATGAACATCAGGATCAAGCCGACGGCGAGGAACTGGATCTGCTTGTGATCGAAGCCGTGGAACTTGGTGTGGAGCGTCGCTGATTTGATCTCGAGGACAGAGATGAGCGAGAGCAGAAGCACGAATCCGAGAAGGACCCAGTCGAAGTCGCGGTAGGAGGAGAGGCGGGGCATGGTGGCTGGTCCGTCCTATTCGGCGCTCGGCACGGTGGGTGTTGCGCTGGCAGTGGTCTCGGGCTTGGCAGGCTCGGGGGTGGTGGCGACGCGGATGTTGTTGTCGCGTTTGCGCTGCTTGTTGACGAAGGCGTCGATAATCTGGGAGGCGAGCTTGGCGGAGTTGTTGCCCCAGTTGCCATGCTCCCAGAGGACGGCGACGACGATGTCTGGATTGCGCCGTGGAGCCATGCCCACGAACCATGCGTTGGGTTCAGTGTTGTGGCCTTTGTTAGTCTTGGCGAGAGCATCGTGGCCGATGACCTGCGCGGTGCCGGTCTTGCCGGCGAAGTCGACACCTTCAAGATGCGCGGCGTAGGCGGTGCCGATGGGGCTACTGGTGACGTTGGCCATGGCGTCGGTGATGAGCTGCCAGTTCTCCGTGGTCAGCGGAATGGTCGCGTCTCCGGAGCCCGGAAAGGACTCGCGGATGGCTTGAAGCATGTCGGGTGGAATCTCGTCAGCGAAGACGACATGCGGACGACGAAGAACACCCCCGTTAGCGACGCCACTGAGGGCGCGTGCGAGCTGGATGGGGGTCGCGGTGACTGCGCCTTGGCCAATACCGACCGAGATGGTTTCGCCGGCGAACCACTTGTCATGCTGCGTTTTCAGCTTCCAAGCTGTGGAGGGCATAGTGCCGGCGACCTCGTCGGGCAGGTCGATGCCGGTCTTTTGACCAAGGCCGAGAGAGGTCGCGTACTTCGCGATGGTGTCGATACCGAGACGGTTGGCGAGTGTGTAGTAGAAGGTGTCGCAGGAGTACGGAATGGCGTTGTTGATGTCGACTGCGCCGTGGTGTTTGTCACAGGCGTAGAAGTGGCCGTAGAACTCGGCGCCACCGTTGCAGCTGACGTGCATGGTCTGGGCGACATTTTCCTGGAGGCCAGCGACCGACATGATGATCTTGAAGGTGCTTCCTGGGGCGAGCTGCGCCTGAAGGCTCTTGTTGAGCAACGGATGGTCGGGATTGTTGATGATCTCGTTCCAGTAGTTTTTGGTGAGGCGGACGGAGAATTGGTTGGGGTCGTATGTAGGGCGAGAGACCATCGCGAGAATCTCACCGGTATGCGGGTCCATCGCAACGATCGCGCCGTTTTTGCCATCGAGCGCCTTCTCGGCGGCAATCTGGAGGTCGAGATCGATGGTGAGTTTGAGGTCTTTGCCTGGGACGGCAAGCTCTTGGCCAAGGTGGCCTAGTTCTTTACCGTGGCTGTTAACGATGACGTCTCGGCTGCCGTCTTTGCCACGTAGCAAGGCATCATAGGTCTGCTCGACGCCGGAGCGGCCGACGACATCGCCGGGCGAGTAGAAGGCGTAGCGGGGGTCGTCGAGCATCTGCTCGGAGACTTCTCCGACGTAGCCGATAAGATGGGCGGCGAATCCGTCACGAGGGTAGAGGCGGCGCTGTTCGTCGAGGGTTTCGAGCTCGGGAAGCTCGTCACGGTGAGCTGCGATAAAGGCCTGTTCGTCGGGCGAGATGTCCTGCTTTAGAGGGATTGGCTGATAATTTGGGGCGATCTGGTAGCGGCGCAGTGTGGACTGGATCTGCTCAACCGGAATGTGGAGGCCTTGAGCGATGAGAGGAAGGTCGGCTTCGAGATCCTTGACTTGTTCGCGGAGAAGGTAGCAGGAGACAGAGGGATAGTTATCGACCAGCAGACGACCTTCGCGATCGAAGAGGCGGCCGCGAGGGGCCAGAATCGGGACTTTGCGTATGCGGTTGGCTTCGGCGAGTGCGCGAAAGTTATCAGCGCCGAGGACCTGAAGTCTCCAGAGGCCAGTGATCAGAATGACGAGAATGAATGCGACGATGTACTGAGCCGCGTGAAGCTTACCCGCAGAGACTTTTTCGGCTTTGCCGCTGGGGCCGACGTCGTTCGGGTCGATATGGTGAGTGAGTTCCATGCTATTTCAGTCTACGACTGGAGTTGATGATCCGGGTCTACCACTGTTGTGTTGTACGTTTTAGACGATTGGATTTGGGCTTTACTCGTTCCTCTTTGTGTTATCGAGCAGAAAAAAGATAGGGAGGGCAACCGCCGTATTGATCGCGGCGCGAATGAGTTCGTGGCCCCAATAGATGTGGAAGTTCGTGAGTCCAAGGAGTCGACGGTTGATGAGGAAGAGCAGGAAGCTATTGATAAGAAAGAAGCCGAAGTTGATGAGAATGCGGGTAGTGAGGTTTTCTACGTCGATCTGAATACCTATGCTGGCGGCGATGTAGCCGATGACGGATTTCGCCATACCGTTAACGCCGATGGGCTGGGCGGTGAGGGCGTCCTGGAGGAGGCCAATAGCTGCTCCGGTGAGGGTGCCGGCGACGGGATTGCGGCGCGAGACGGCGAAGAAGACGGTGACGATCAGAGGGAGATCGAGGATGGCAAGCCGCGGAAAGGGTCTGGGAAGCAGCGCCTGCAAAAGGATGGCACCCAGCGGCACCAGGAGCGCAACGGCAGGGGGAAAGCTGTGCTGCTCTAGCTCTCGGCGGGATGTGAAACTGCGGGTGGCCATTTTTTATTTTGAGAGATTGCTACGGTTAAGGGTTTGGGGGCTGAGTTGGGTCTGATAGAGGTTGGGGTTTGCGGGGCTTTGGTTGCGCGGGCTTCGGTGTAGCCGGTTGAGTTGTTGCGTCCGGAGTGGGAGTCTGAGGTATTGACGGATTATTGGTCTCTGGAGCGCCGGGCTTGAGATCAGCTGCCGATGGAGTGGCTCCGGACGAGTAACGGTCGGAGTGGAGAGTGGGGAGCGGTTTCGGAACCACGCTGACCGGGGGCGTGGTGGTAGCAGGCGTTGTTGCGGTGCCGGCCTTAGCATCAGTCGCGTCGTCGTGAATGCTAGGCAGACGATCAGCTACGATCTGAGCGGCAGAACGAGCGGCAGCTTCCGCTGCCTGTTGGTCAGCAAGTTGTTTGTCGGCGGCCTGAGCCTCGGCGGTCGCGGCTCCAGTGACAAGATCCTTTTGAGCCTGATCAGAAAGTGTGGCTTGAGTCCCAGTGATGACCAGAACCTCTTCGAGCTGGTTCAGATTAGCGGCGGGACGAAGCTGGATCAGCGTGTAGGGCTGGTGATCGGGATCGACCTTGATGGACTCGATGATTCCGACGGGAAGACCTCGCGGATAAACTTGATCACCGCCGGAGCTGAGGACCTGCTCCCCGGGCTTGATGCGGTCGTCGGGCGTGAGGTTGTTGATCAGAATCTGACCGGTGGTGCTGCCCCGGAGGATGGCACGGATGCGCGTGGTGGCCAGGAGAACGCCGGCGCCTGAGGTCTGATCGTTTATCAGGAGCACCTGGGAGGTGTGCGGAAAGACATCGCGAATCTTTCCGACGATGCCGTCCGGCGTGATAACGGCCTGGTCGGCCTTGAGGCCGTCCTTTGCACCTTTGTCGATGTAGATGACGCGCGAAAGGTCGTTACCGCTGGTGCCGATCACCTGGGCAGCAACTGTGGCCGATACATAGTGCTGCTGGAAGTCCAGCAGTGCCTGCAGACGATGACCCTGCATGGCGTCTTCGGCGAACGAGGCCTGTTCTAGTCGGAGACGCGCGATCTGATCCTGAAGGTCGTGATTTTGTTGGCGAGTGTTGCGGAGGTCTACGTAGTTGGACCATCCGTAGCGAATAGTGTGGCCGATCCCGTGGAAGAATCGCTCAAACGGAGTGACGATGGAGACGGCCCAGTATCGAATAAGCGTGACCCTGCTGCTGTCAGGGGCGCCCGATTCGACGGGGCGGCGAACCTGGACGGCAAGGCCGATGGTCTGGGCTAAGAGGATGGCAACCAGGACCAGAACATTCTTGAAGCGTGTAAAGAAAGATTCCATGCGCTAGCACTGATTATCCGCGAAGTGACGCGCAGGCGGAGGTGGCGTGCTGGATGCGGCGTGCAACTTTTTCGTGATGCCGTCCACAATCGTATTCACCGGGACCCTGCGCCAGGGTGAAACTCTGATCATGATCTCGCATTGTGACGCTCATCCGCCCGTAGCCCTCACAGACAATGCTGGGAAGATCCAAACCGCTATTTTTGCTGGAATAACAGCGGAGCGAAGTGGATCAAGTTGTCGCGCCAGACCATCCACGTGTGGTAGCCGGGGGTTTCGATCTGCTGGACGGGCATACTCTTACTTTTAAGAAAATCAATGAGTTTGCGATTGGGCTCGATAAGCGAGTCTTCGGTTCCGCAGGCGACCCAGAGCAGGCGGAGGTTCGCAGCTTTGGGATCGAGCGACGCGAGTTTCTGGCTATATTCGAGGTTGTGAACGGCAGAACTGAATCCTCCGATCCACGCAAATTTATCCGGATGGGAGAGGCCGATCTCGAGGCTTTCAAGGCCGCCCATGGAGAGACCAGCGATGGCGCGGTCGTTGCGGTCCTTCGAGACATGATAGTCAGACTCGACACGCGGGAGAACCTCGGTGAGCAGCGCTTTGGCGAACAGATCGACGTTATGGTCGATGGCGGCTGGATCTTCCCATACATGGAACTGGTGAATGAAGGACATATCCCCGTAACCGAGCGGCATCACGACCACCATAGGCTTGATCTTGCCTTGCGCAAGCAGATTGTCGAGGATTAGTTCGGCGCGGCCGACAGCCGTCCAGCCTGAGTCCGAGTCACTCCACCCGTGAAGCAGATAGAGGACCGGATACGGCTGTGGAGCCTTCCGATCGTAGCCCGGCGGGGTGTAGACGTAATAACGGCTCTGGTTTTGAGGCAGCCCAAGGACGGTATCAGTGGTGTACGTGTAGTGGTGCAAGATGCCGTGCGGGACGTTGGTTACATCCCAGAGTTGGGGGGTGTCCCCGGGCACAATGAGTTCGTTCGCGGTATCAACCAGGTTGATCGTGGTATCGGGATTGGCCGGATCCAATCGGAGGTCACCGTCGGCTTCAAAGTGATATCCATATATTTCAGGCGGCAGCGACGGCGTTGTGACAGTCCATATACCGGCTGCATCCTTTTTCATAGCCAGCTTCTTCGGCAGTCCGCCGACGACCAGGTCGACCTTTGTAGCTACGCCGTCTTTGTAAGCGAAGGTTACGGTCCGGTCTGAGTGAACCTCGATCGAAGAAAAGGGATTGACGGCTTGAGCGGAGAGGAAAAGTGGTGCGGTGACGGATGATAACAGGGCCAGACCTCGAACGGTTCTGCGAAGAGCTCGCAGTTTGTTGGATTTCATAGGAGCCAGTTTAGCCGAGGTTCGCCAATTAGGGCACTGCGACAGCGCATAATAAAGAGAATGGCCTTTCGCTCCGGTTTCGTCTCCATCATCGGTCGCCCGAATGCGGGTAAATCCACCTTGCTCAACGCCCTGCTCGGGCAGAAACTTGCTATCGTCACGCACAAGCCGCAGACGACGCGCACACGGATTCATGGAGTGCTCGAAGTGTCGCTGAAGAAGAAGGCCAAAGGCGAGGCCGGACATCCTGCTGCGCAGGTGGTACTGGTCGACACGCCGGGGATTCACAAACCGGATACTCAGCTTGATAAGCGGATGATGCAGGAGGTTCATGATGCATTGGAGTCGCGCGACGCGGTGCTATTTATCGTCGATGTGACGCACCGTTTGCCAAAGACTCCCGGAGCAGGAGACAGCGGAAAGGCGACTGGGCGGATGGGAATGTCAGCTGCCGAAGATGACTTTGCTCTTTCTCTGATTAAGAAACTCGAATGCCCGGTGATTCTAGTGCTCAACAAGATGGATGCAATCCCGAAGAAAGACCTGCTTCCGCTGATAGCGCATTGGTCTACGCTCCATTCTTTTGCGGATGTGATTCCGATCTCGGCACGAAAGAAAGAAGGGCTTGAGCTGCTGTTGGAGAAGGTCATAGGCCAATTGAAGGAGGGTCAGCGTTATTTTCCGAAGCATCAACTCACCGATCAGCCAGAGCGTTTCCTCGTCGCCGAACTGATTCGCGAGAAGATTTTGATGCTCACCGGCGAAGAGGTCCCATATGCGACCGCGGTCGTCATTGAAAAGTTTGAAGAGCCCGCCTCCATGAAGAAGATGAAGGACGGCAAGCTGCCTGTGACAAAGATCTCGGCGGCCATTTTCTGCGAGCGAACAGGCCAGAAGGCGATCCTAATTGGCAAGCAGGGCGAGATGCTGAAACGAATCGGCACTGCGGCACGGAAAGATATCGAATCTCTGCTGGGCACGCGGGTGTTTCTCGAACTCTTTGTGAAGGTACAGGAAGAGTGGCGTTCCAGCCGAGGCTTTGTTGAAGACCTCGACTGGCGGAGGCAACTTGAAGAGATTGCGGCCAAACAGGCTGCGGAAGAAAAATAACGGCGCAGAGTTGTTTCGGGTCTATTCTTTCACGCTGACGCCGAGTGCTTTCATCTTGCGATAAAGATGGCTGCGCTCAAGGCCGAGGCCTTCTGCGGCGCGGCTGACGTTGCCGTGGAACTCATCTAATTTTTTCAGGATGTAGTCGCGTTCGTAGGCTTCGCGGGCCTGCAGGAGGCTGGTGAACTCTTCACGACCGTTGTTCTTGTTCGCGTCTCGGGCGGAGTCGCGGTAGACGAGCATGGGCAGATGCTTGCGTTCGAGGCGCTGCGTCTTGGGATTGAGGATCAATACCCGCTCGACCAGATTGCGCAACTCGCGCACGTTTCCGGGCCAGTGATATTGCTTTAGAGCGGCAAGAGCGTCGTCGGTCATTTCCACGTGTGGGCGTCCATACTCCGCACCGAATTGCTGCAGGAACTCTTTTACCAGCAAGGGAATGTCTTCCTTGCGGTCGCGCAGTGGTGGGACGAAGAACGGAATGACATTGAGACGATAGAAGAGGTCTTCGCGGAAGTTGCCGCGGGCGATCTCTTCTTCAAGATCCTTATTGGTCGCTGCGATGACGCGGACATCGACGTGGACGGGATGGGAGGCGCCAACAGGAAGAAAGCGCTGCTCGTCCAATGCTCGTAATACTTTGGCCTGTGTCTTGAGGCTCATATCCCCGACCTCGTCGAGGAAGAGGGTGCCACCGTCGGCTCTCTCGAAGGTCCCACGCTTTTCGGTAGGTCCGCCTGGGACCGCACCATGGCGATAGCCGAAGAGCTCGCTCTCGATGTAATCCTCGGGGATGGCAGCGCAGTTTAGCTCGACGAAAGGACGATCTTTGCGCAGGCTCTCGGCATGCATGGCTCGACCGACGAGCTCTTTTCCTGCGCCGGATTCTCCGTAGATCAGCACGCGACCGTTGGTTGGCGCCATTAGCTTAATCTGTTGTCGCAGGGCTTTCATGGGAACAGAGTTTCCTGTGACCGTCCCTTTGGTGAGCTGGCGTGAGAACTCCTGATTGTCCTCGCGCATCTGGCGAGCCTTCATGGCGTTCTTGAGAACGATCAGGGTGCGATCCAGTGAGAGAGGCTTTTCGAGAAAGTCGTAGGCACCCAGTTTTGTGGCACGGACTGCGGCTTCGATGGTGCCGTGACCGCTAATAATGACGACTTCGGGAACGTTGGCCGATTCCATTTGACGGATTTCGGTGAGGGTATCGAGGCCGTCACGGTCGGGCAACCAGATGTCGAGAAGGACAACGTCGTAGGCGGCGTCGCGAAGAAGCTCCAGGGCTTCGCCGGCTGTTGCTGCGGTGGTGACCAGATAGTCCTCTTCTCGAAGGATGCTTTCGAGCGACTCGCGGATCTCGGCTTCGTCGTCAACGATGAGTACGTGATTCATTGTGGGCCTCTGGGGCGAGTGGAGGCAAAGTCGTCTTCGGCTTTGGTGCCGTTGGTTGCGGCGGCAGATTCGACTTCAACTGTCGAGTGATGACCATTCTGGGAAGGGGCATAGGCACTGAAGACAGCTGTCGCCTCGGCGTCGCTGTCCGGCGAACTGGCTGGGCGAAGCTCAACGATAAACCTGGCTCCCGCCGGCTCATTCTTCTCCGCGCGGATAGTGCCCTGATGCTCCTGGATGATCTTTGCAGCAATTGCGAGGCCGAGTCCGGTACCGCGCTGCTTGGTGGAGAAGTACGGCAAGAAGAGGCGCTGTCGCATGTCGTCGGTAAGACCGGAACCGCTGTCGGCGATGGTAAGTTCGACCATTCCGCTGTCCAGGAGACAGGTGCTTATTTGCAGCTCTCGATAGAGGCTTTGCTGCATTGCCTCGGCGGCATTGTCGATGAGATTGCCGAGAGCGCGCTTTAAGGCCTCTGGGTCTGCCATGACGAGCGGCAGATCGGGACTCATCTTACGGACGACGCGAATCGTCTGCATGCGGCCTGCGAACAAAGCCAACGAGTTTTCGACGATCGTGTTGAGGTCTGCAGGCTTCGGGCGAGCCGTGGGGAACTCCGCAAGAGCGGCAAATTGGTCAACGAGTGAACGCATGCTCTCAACCGAAGAGGTGATGACCTCAGAGCATCGGCGGATGACGGCGATGGAAGGTGGTTCCGCGCTGCTAGGTGGTATCGCGTCGGCGACGGCGCGGGCGAGGCGGTCGATGTGACGGCGAATTTGCTCGGCGCTGAGGCTGATTGGAGTAAGAGGATTCTTAATCTCGTGGGCTACCCGCCGGGCGACCTCTTTCCATGCTGACTGCTTCTGCGCGCGGAGCAGCTCGGTCGCGTTTTCAAGGACGATTACGTAGCCCTGATGCTCACGGCGCATGCGTTCGGAAGCAGCAGGCATCTCGAGCAAGGCAACTGTAGCGAGGAGATTCATGGTTCCGCCAAATCTGTCGCCCGACGTTCTGGGAAAGCCTGTAATCTCAATCTCACTCGAAGCCGAACCCATGCGATGACTGCGTTTAATGAGGCGGTCAAGTACCTCGGAGACCTCAGGCGGAAATACCTCTTCCATGACCAATCCATAGAAAGGTCGCTGTCCGCCCGGATCCATCATCTCGCTAAGAGCGCGGTTAGCGAGGACTATCCGTCGATCCGTGTCGAGCGTCGCTACGCCGTTGGGAATCGTCTCGAGCATCGTTTCGAGTTCTCCGCGACGCGCCTCAAGCGCAGTGTTGGCGGCGCTGAGTTGTACGGTGGACTCTTCGACTGCGCGGCGGCTGCCCTCTAGATCGGCGGCCATGTGATTGAAACTGCGCACTAGTTCCCCAAGCTCTTCGGTTGCACTCTCCTGCACGCGGTGGCCGTAGTCGCCTTGTGCGATAGCTTCCATCGCATCCGCAAGAGCCTCAACCGGCTTCGTCACTTGTTTTGAGAGATGAAGCGCCAACCAGCATGAGGCGAACAGAGCAAGGCTCGTCATCATCAGCAGCAGGAGCATGTAGAGATCTCTGATCTGACGACGCTCGCTGTAGAGTACCCAATACGCGTCTGCAGCCTTACGCAGATTGGTCATGGTCGCAGCCATACCGAAGGGCATAGGCAGGCCTACGACGACGGTCTCGCCCTGTTTCAGAGTAGTGGCACCCAGTGCGTAGTCGGTTGCACCAAGCGAAAACACGGGCTGGTCGACGCGCTGGGCGGCGTTGAGGATCGCGGCATCCATGGGGTCGGTGGGGGCGTGAGCGCTCGCCTCCTCCGTGTCAGCCCCGGCCACCTGGTCGGGAAGCCAAACCTTAACCTGCGCGGTGGCTCCGACGCGCTGTGGCAGGTGAAAGGTAGCAACGACGCGACCCTCGCGATAGACGATAGCAAAGCCGTTTTGCAGGGTAATTTCGTGCTGTCGCAAAACCTCGTAGACCGCCTCACGGTTCAGATGAGAGGCAGAGGGTGCGGCGGGATGCGCAGGACCATGCGCCGAACCGTGGGTCGAGCGATGCGGCTGGCTATGACTCGACGCAGGTTCTCGTGCAACTCGTTCATTGGCTACGGGAGCAACCGCCGGTGGTGCGGGCAGACTAGCGGCGATCGAATCCGCCTCGGCGCGGGCATTCGCTGTCGTGTAGTGCGCCAGTTCGAGGGCCATGTTGTTGCTGTCTTCGCGCATATCCGTGACAGGCTGAGTAAACCAGCGGTCAACGGCGCGATTCATGAGTTGATAGCTGAATGCAAACATCGAAGCGATGGGAACGAGACTGACCAGCACTGCGCCCCACAACATGCGGGTGCGCAAACGTGTACCCATCACACGGCTGCGCTGGTCCGCATACAGCTTCAGTACGTTGCGAACCAACAGCAGCAACACAGCGACGAAGAGAAGAAACGCCACGATCGACAGACCGGTGAAGATCACTGTCTGCTGGTTGCTCGCCGGTTTGGGGAGCTGGGTGTTAAAAGCGTTCAGAGTAGCAAGAGCCACGAAGAGGATGAGCAGGCACGCACCGAGAGCGACGATCCAAATCTTTCGCCGATTCGCAGTTGGTCCCATGGCCCGCTCCCCTCAGTCCCCACGATTATATGCGGCTGAGATCGGTTTTTCGTTCATTCCGCAACAGTGACGGCGGCTAAACGAGCTTCGCTACGGCCTGCCAGTCGCGCTTTTGCGCCTGAGCGACTGCGCCGTAGGTCAGGACACCGTTGAAGGTGTTGACGCCCTCGGCAATTCCCTTGTCCTCGCTGATGGCCGCGTTAGCACCCAGACGCGCTAGTTTGAGCACGTAGGGGAAGGTTGCGTTGGTCAACGCGAGGGTTGATGTGTTGGGTACAGCGGCAGGCATGTTCGTGACGCAGTAGTGAACCACACCATTGACCTCGTACGAGGGGTTCGAATGCGTCGTCGGGTGCGCGGTCTCGATGCAGCCGCCCTGATCGATCGCGACGTCGACGATCACGGCACCCTTCTTCATCTTCGCCACCATCGCTTTGGTGACGATTTTTGGGGCGGCCGCGCCCGGAATCAGGACGCCCCCAATGACGAGGTCGGCATCGCGAACGGCGTGCTCGATGTTGTAGCTGTTCGAGGCGACGGTGTGGAGGCGGCCGCCGAAGATGTCATCCAGTTCGCGCAGACGATTCAGGTTCAGATCGATCAGCGTGACCTTCGCGCCCATTCCGAGCGCGATCTTTGCAGCGTTCGTGCCGACGATACCCCCGCCGATGATGCAGACGTTGCCTGGGGGTACGCCTGGAACACCTCCCAGGAGAACTCCGCGCCCGCCATGCTCCTTCTCGAGGTAGGCTGCGCCGACCTGGACGCTCATGCGGCCCGCGACTTCGCTCATTGGGGTTAGCAGCGGTAAGGCGCCGGTGCGATCACGGACGGTTTCATAGGCGATGCCTGTGACTTTCGACGTAAGCAGCGCGTCGGTCAGGTCGTTGAGCGGAGCCAGATGGAGATAGGTGAATAGAACCAGACCCTCGCGGAAGTGCTTGTACTCTTTCTCGACCGGCTCCTTGACTTTGACGACCATCTCGGCGAGCCGCCACACATCATGTGCCGAGCCGACGATCTCGGCGCCCGCTGCCTGGTATTCGTCGTCGGGCATGGCCGACAATGCACCGGCGTTGTGCTCTACGAGAACTTTGTGTCCAGCTTCGACCAGTGCTTTGACACCAGCTGGGGTTACTCCTACGCGGCTCTCGTGATCCTTCACTTCCTTCGGCACACCAATAATCATTCGTCTGTCTCCACATCGCTGAAGCTTATTTGATTGTATCTATTCGCACTGGAAGGATGTCACAGGAGTATGAGAAGGCCTCTCGCGACCGCGCTCTATAACCAAACGTGAAGATCCTCTTCTCGCGCTTGAGAGTACGGCTCGACTGTCATGTGAGAATTCTCATCTATCCGTGCATGTTCTGCTGCCGGTGCAGTGTGAACCATAACGGGACTAACACAGAAGAGGCATGCTAACTGGTTAGGTTAGGTGCTGAAATACCGCTTGCTAAAGGAATACACTAGTGTGAGTCTCTTTTTAGGATCGATCGCAAACACCTATGTCTTCGAATAGTTTTCAGATGCGTTACTCCCGCATTCACAATATGCGGTCTCTTTTCAGCCTCTTTTCCAGCGACCTTGCTATCGACCTCGGCACGGCGAATACGCTTGTCTTCGCACACGGCAAAGGCATCATCGTCAACGAGCCTTCGATCATCGCGGTGAATAAGATCACCAACGAGGTTGAGGCTGTCGGCAAAGAAGCCAAGGAGATGCTTGGCCGCACACCGGGAAATATAGTCGCCATCAAACCGATGAAGGACGGCGTGATCGCCGACTTCCGTCACACCGAGAAGATGTTGAACTACTTCATCCAGAAGGCTCACAACCGGAAGATGATGGTGCATCCTCGCATCGTGATTGGCGTTCCGTCTGAGATCACGCAGGTTGAGAAGCGCGCGGTTATGGACTCGGCTTACCGGGCCAAGGCGTCCGAGGTTCACCTGGTCGAACAAGCCATGGTGGCCGCGATTGGCGCGGGTTTGCCGATTACCGAGCCGGGCGGCAACATGGTTGTCGACATTGGCGGCGGCACAACCGATATCGCGGTGATCTCGCTGGCCGGCATTGTCTACTCGCGTTCCGTGCGCATGGCCGGAAACCAGATGGACGAAGCCGTGATGACGTACCTGAAGCGGAAGTACAACCTGCTGATCGGCGAGCGTACCGCGGAACAGATCAAGATCTCGCTTGGTTCGGCGTATCCGCTGGATAAACCTATTTCGATGGAGGTCAAGGGACGCAACCTGATCGAGGGCGTGCCGAAGACCATCACCATTGAAGACTCCGAGATTCGCGAGGCGCTCTCGGAGTGCATTGCGACCATCATCAACGCGATTCGCGTTGCGCTTGAGAGAACTCCGCCGGAGCTTTCGGCAGATATCTCCGACCGTGGCATTGTGCTTACCGGTGGCGGGGCGCTGATCAAAAATCTGGACAAGCGGATTCGTGAAGAGACGGGGCTTCCAGTTTCGATCGCGGACGATCCGCTGGCCTCGGTAGTGCTGGGTACGGGCAAGATGCTGTCGGATTTCAAACTGCTTCGCAAGATTTCTATCGACTAATCGACTTTGGTTCTACTCTGGTTGGGCAAAGGCTCCGGATTCTCCGGGGCTTTTGCTTTTTCTGCTGGTGAGGGTACCCCCCCCCCGTCGCCTTCGTGTAAGTGCTTATTTATTAGTAGTTTACGAGAGATATACCCTTGCAAATTCGTCATAGCAAATGGGTTACGGCCAAATTCGTCCAAACAAAGGATTTAGCGAGTCTCCTTTTACAAAAAGAAGAAGCCCGGGTGGGTACCTGGGCTTTTATGAACTGTGATCAGTATATCGGTCCGTGGGTAACTGCTGCGCCACGCTTATGTCGTTGGTGGGTAGCGGGTTAGATGGTTTAGGGGCTTGACAGGTTGATTGAGGGGAGGAGATGAAGATCCCCTTCGGGGATGACAACCAGAACGGCAACGGCAACGGCAACGGCAACAACAACGGCAGCGGCAGCGGCAGCGGCAGCGGCAACGACAACGACAACGACAACGACAACGGAAAATACAGGGATCCTTCGAGTACGTTGCTCAGGATGACGAGCGCTTGGGGTTGGGAAGAACAAGCGACGGCGGGTCAACTTTGCTTAGGATGACAAGTGTTTTGTCTTGGGCTGGAAGGACTTGCGACGGCAGGGCGAGCGATAGCTGCGGCTAGGCGGCGGGGAGGTTGGCGAGGCTGACTCGGATGCGGTCGATGCGGCGGTCGGTGCTGGCTAGTACTTCGAGGCGGAGGCCGTCCTCTTCGACGACTTCGCCGGGTAGGGGGATGTGGCCGGCGATCTCGGAGACGAGGCCACCGAGGGTTGTGGATTCGTAGTGCTCGGGAAGACGGACGGCTGTGGGGTCGTCGCGAGTGTCGCGGGGCTCGCGTAAATCTCTTATGTCTTTGGCATCGTCGGAGTCTTCCCTGCTGTCGCTCCAGTGAGCGGCTTCCGCTGATTCGAAGGCCTCGTCTTCGGGATCGTGGGGTTCGCTGTCTTCGGCGGGGCGTCCGTTGCGGTTCGGTTGTTCGAATTGATCTGCGAAGAGGTCGCGGAGGCGCGAGAGCTCGAAGGAGCCGGAGACGACGTAGGCGCCGTTGGGTTCGCGGATGGGTTCGTCGTCGGCTTCGGGCTCGTCGTGCTCGTCGGCTATGTTGCCTACGATGGCTTCGAGCAGATCTTCAATGGTGACGAGGCCTGCGACGCTGCCGTACTCGTCGATGACAATGCGCATGTGTTGTTTTTCGCGCTGCATCTCGCGGAGGAGCTCAGCCACCCTTTTTGTCTCGGGTACGAAGGCGGCTGGGCGCTGGATCTGTGCGACGGTGAGGGTGTTGGCTTCGGCGTCGAGGACTTTCAGGAGATCGTGGGCGAAGGCGATGCCGGTGACGTGATCGAGCGAGCCGTTGTAGACGGGGACGCGGGAGAAGGCGTGCTCGTTAATGGTGGCGGTGAACTCCTGCAGGGTGAGGGTGCCGGGGACGGAGAATATTTCCGGGCGAGGGGTCATGACCTCGAGGACGACTTTGTCGCCGAACTCTACAGCGGAGCGGACCAGCTCGCGATCGGACTCTTCGAGGATCCCTTCTTCTTCGCCGGCTTCGAGGAGTGCGTCCATGGCTTCGGAGGGATGATCTTCTTCGGTGGTGTCTTCAGGTTCGGCGAGCGCGGCGATGGAGAGGAGGAGGCCGAGGAGGAGGGTGACGGGAAGGATGAGATAGAAGAGGGCCTGGAGAATGGGGGTGATGCGCCTGATCCAAAGGCCGCGGGTGCGGGAGAAGAGAAGCTGGGGGAGGAGACGATCGAAGATGAGGATGAGGAGGATAAGCTCAAAGACGGCGCGAAGGATCTCGCCTGTGGTTGGGGTGCGGGCGAGGGTTGGGACGAGTGTGGTGTGGCTGTAGAGGCGGAGGCCGGAGAGCAGAGCCAGGGCGGCGAGCGAGAGTTGACGAAGGACGGAGGCGGAGAGCGCGATGGACTCGCGACCGAGGCGGAGGCGGGGTTCGACAACGCGCTCCCATGAGTCGATGTTGTCCTGATACTCGCGGGCGAGAAACTTGCCCATCTCGGAGTAGATGCGATCGACGTAGGCAGCCAGCGCCAGGATGGCTAGGAGGAGGAGGAGGGCGATGGTGTAGGCGTAAGAGGAAGTCACTTTGCGCCTCGCTTGTTTTTAATCTTCGTACCTTTGGGTTTTTTGGTGGTTCGTGCGAAGTGCGGGGGTCTCTCCACTGCGGCGGCATAGTGCGCCACCTTCGGTCGAGATGACGATTTTTTAGTGAGGGTCGGAGATGTTTTTGTTGAGTGTGATAGCGATTTCTTAGTGATGGCTGAAGATGGTTTTGTTGAGCTGGGTTGCGATTTCTTCAAACGTGAAGAGTTCTCTTTGGCGGCGCGCGTCATCGACTTTCGCGGGAGTGCAGTGGTGCGTTCGATGAGAGTGTTTGAGAGCTTGAGTTTGGTGCGGAGCGTGGCTTCGCGGGCGGCCATCTGTCCGTTGTCGGTTTCGTGATCGAGGCCGGAGAGGTGGAGGAGACCGTGGAGGAGGAGGATTCTTACTTCGTCGCGCAGGGAGTGGCTGTAGGTGGCGGCCTGGCGGGCTGCTGTTTCGAGGGAGATGGCGAGATCTCCGGCGTGCGTATCTGCGATCTCGTCGGGCGTGGGGAAACTGAGGACGTCGGTAGGCTTGTTTTTGCCGCGGAAAGATTTGTTGAGACGACGGAGGGTGGGGTCGTCGGCGAGCAGGACCTCGACCTGGCCAGTGAGGCCGACGGCGAGGCGGGCACGGTTAAGGAAGCTCGTCAGGCCGGGGCGTGAGAGATTTTCCTTGAGGCTTGATGGTGGCTCGATGGTGATCATTGAAGGGGCTTCGGTGCTGCGGCCGTTACGAGAGGCTTTTGGGTGGACTCGGTTTGGCTGGATTTCGTGTTGTTCGGCTTGTAGACGCGGACATAGTCGACGACCATCTGCTGGGGGAAAGTAGTGGTCTGGTCGGGGTTGCCGGGCCAGTCCCCGCCCGTTGCCAGATTCAGGATGATGAAGAAGGGATGATCGAAGGCCCAGTGGGTGCCGGGCGGCAGATCGGCGGGAGTGCGATGCGTGATCAGGTGATCATCGATGAAAAACTTTAGGTCGTTGGGGGCCCACTCGACGGAGTAGAGATGGAAGGCAGTGTTGACAGCTTCGCCCCCGGGGAGGATAAAGCGGGCGGGGATGGCGTGGTCGCGGCTGTAGCCGGGGCCGTGAAGGGTGCTGTAGATCTGGGTGGGGTCTCCGATGTTCTCCATAATGTCGATCTCGCCGCATTCAGGCCAGGGGTCGGAGTCGATATTGCTGCCGAGGAGCCAGAAGGCGGGCCAGATGCCTTTGCCGGTGGGAAGCTTCATGCGGGCTTCGAAGCGTCCGTAGGGCTCGGAGAAAAGGCCCTTGGTGAGGATGCGGGCGGAGGTGTAGGGCTGGGTGATGCCGTCGGGACCGGTGTGGGTTTCTTTGAGCGCGGTGATGATCAGGTGGCCGTCCTGCTGATGGGCGTTGGCGGGACGGTTGGTGTAGGACTCGAGTTCGTGATTGCCGTAGCCACTGCCACCGATGTCGTAGGTCCACTTTGTGGGGTCGGGCGATGTGCCGTTGGGGCCGTTGAACTCGTCGCTCCAGGTTAGGGTCCAGCCTGCTGGGGGGTGAGGGGACTGTGCTTTGAGAATGGGTGCGAATCCGGTTATGAGAGACAGCGCGAGGCAGGCACGTGTGAAGGTGCGCAACTGGCCGGGGCGGCGGGGCGCGGAGATGGAGTGAGTACTTGGAGGTTCGATGGTGGTCATCGCTCGGAAGCAGGTGGTGCTAAATGTCACAGGGGGCTGAATGCGCCCCCTGTCCTTGATTATCGCAGATTGCTTGTGTTCATTGAGGTTTTGGTATGGGTTTGGAGGCCTGGATGACGTTTGGGTCGGGTAGGGCAGTTTCGCCGATGGGAAGAGGAAGCTGCTGCTGAGCCTTGCCGTAGCTGTCGTAGGCCCGGACGATGCGCTGGACGAGCTGGTGGCGGACTACGTCGACATCTTCGAAGTGGCAGAAGCGAATGCCTTCGACACCGTCGAGGACGTGGAGAGCTTCGAGGAGGCCGGACTTCTTCGGGTTGGGCAGATCGGTTTGGGTGAGGTCGCCGGTGATGACGGCCTTGGAGTTGTGGCCGAGACGAGTGACGAACATCTTCATCTGTTCCATGGTGGTGTTCTGGGCTTCGTCCATGATGATGAAGGCGTCGGAGAGGGTACGGCCACGCATGAAGGCGAGTGGGGCGACCTCGATGACGTTAGACTCGAGGAGCTTGTCAACCTTGATGGGGTCGAGAAGATCGTAGAGGGCGTCGTAGAGGGGGCGGAGGTAGGGATCGACTTTTTCCTGGAGGGAGCCGGGGAGGAAGCCGAGGCGTTCGCCGGCTTCGACTGCGGGACGGACCAGGATGATGCGGCTGACTTTTTTCGCCATGAGGGCGCTGACCGCCATGGCGACGGCGAGGTAGGTTTTACCTGTACCGGCGGGTCCTAGACCGAAGGTCATGTCGGATTGTTCGATGGCCTCGACGTATTTGCGCTGGTTGGGCGAGCGGGGCTGAACCATGCGTTTGACGCCGGCGGAGCGCTGCTTGCCAGCGTCGACGAGGGATTTGAGAGTGGTGGCGGGGTCGGCGACGACGAGTTTGAGCATGCCGTGGAGTTCGCCGTTGTGGAGGTTGATGCCGGATTTTCGGAGGGTGTCGAAGTCGGAGAAGACTTGTTCGACGCGGGCAACGTTGGTGGCTTCGCCGGTAACGTGGATAGCGTCGGAGCGGAGATCGATCGTGACGTTGAGTTTGTCCTCGAGGATGCGGAGGTTTTCGTCGTGGGTCCCGTACAGGGGCTCAATGCCAGGTGTGATTTCCAGGGATTTTTTAATCAAGTAGTGTGCTGACCTCCGTCAGGGGGAGCTGGGTTGGGTACATGGCCGGTTGACCTGAGATTTTTAGGGGGGAAGAGCGGGCACTGACTGGTGGCGCATTTGCTGCGCCCTTTTACTGCGACCGGGATGGCGAAAGGTGCCAATCTAGTGTCGAAGATGGGCAAAGAGTAGAACGTCAGGGAGATGGCGTCAAGGGGCAAATGATGAATTGATTTTGAAGGGGAGCCGAGATTGGATCGTGGCACCAGCATGTTTTGGTATGTGAGATGCTTTTTGGCGGCGAAAGGACGGTTTTTGGGGTAAAGACGGTTGACCGGATGGCTGGGTTTCCGTAGACTTAGATATTGCAGGGAGTGCGGCAGGCTTGTTTAGCGCTGCTCCAAGGCTGTGACTGGAAGCAACGTCAGCTGGCCTCTAGCCTGCATCCCATTTTCCCCTACAAACGTACGGGTTGAGAGAAGAGAGTTTATGGCAAATCATGTTTCGTCGTTGAAGCGCGCACGTCAGACCGTAGCCAAGACCGCGGTGAACCGCTCGAACAAGAGCAAGCTGCGCGGAACGTTGCGCCTTCTGCGCGAGTCGATCGCCAAGGGCGACCACACCGCAGCAACCACCCAGTACCGTGAGACCGCTTCGATTCTGGACAAGAGCGTTCAGAAGGGCGTTCTGCATAAGAACACCGCGAGCCGCTATAAGAGCCGCTTGAATGCTCGTGTGAAGGCTGTTGCGCCGAAGAAGGCTGCTTAGTTTTCAGCTATTTGCGCTGAGATTTTCGTCTTTAGAAGCGATAGCAACAGATTCTCTTCGGGCATGACAACAAGAAAAGCTAAGATTTAAAGAGGCTGGCTGCGGGAGACCGCGGCTGGCTTTTATCTTTTGTGAGCTCCTCTACGCTTCACGTGTCAGCGGGCTCAAAGCCTTGACGGCAAATAACAACGGCAAAAAACGAAATACGGGTCTCTCCACTGCGTTGCGCGATGAGACCGCGCGACTTCGGTCGAGATGACGATTCCTGTGGGGGGTGTCTTAGAACAAAAGCAAGAACAAGAACAAAGACAAGAACAGGGCAAGAACAAGGACAAAGGCAGGACAAGGACAACGGCGACGATGTGGCAGGAGAGCGGACTCTACTGCGGGGTGTCCTTGGGATGGTCGGGGTTTGCGGGTTTGTCTGAGGGCTTGTCGGTTGGAAGGGTATAGAGGGTCGGGGGTTTGCGGTGGGCTTCCGGGGATGGGTCGCCGGAAGACTGAGCGGTACCGGAGGCTAGGCTGGGGTTGTCGGGGGATTGTGCGGGAGGCTGGGCGGGTTGGCCGGAGGGTTCGGCGGTAGCCTGAGCGGGACGGCGGGAGAGTGGGGTGGTGGCCTGATCGGGATGCTCGGGGGGGGGCTGACCTAGGTCGTTCGAGGCCGGGGCGTTGGCGTGGGTCGCAGGTTGGGAGGTCTGGTCGGAGTCGGAGGTTCCTGCGGTGGGGCTGACTACGGCGTTGTCGGGCTGGGCTTCGGGTTGAACGGTGGAGTCGGCCTCTTCGTCAGAAAGGGTGGGCTGGTTTGCGAAGTGAACCGGGAGATCGTTCGCGGGAGGAGCAGATGTCTGGGCCAGTTTGACCGCATTCACCTCCTTGGAGGTGAGCGCCGGAAGGCGATAGATCTCAATGGCGTCGGCGTGGATGAGAGCGAAGGAGAGGCCGTCGGGAGAGAGGGCGAAGTTCTGTCCTGCGCGCTCGATGGGGGAGCAGTCAACGTGCAGGATCTGCTTGCCGCTGTCGGTCTGATAGACGACGACGGTTTGGGACGATATCTCGTCGGGACTAACGGGCTGGTCGGCTACTACGGAGTTGCGCAGGAGAATCCGGCTGAGGGCGAATCGGCCGCTTGATGGAGCGAAGACGAGCGATGGGGCGATGAAGTCACCGAAGAGGCCTTGCTCCCACATCTCTTGTCCGCGCATGTTGAAGCCGCCCACTGCGCCGACGGTATGGCTGTTGCGGCAGCCGAAGACGATGAATTCGCTGTGGCTGACGAAGAGGGGATAAGGGTGGCAGGTGGAGTCAAAGGGAGAGAGTTCGTCGACCTTACCGGTGTAGGAGTGGAAGTCGAAAGCGTAGTGTTGACGGCCCTGGTCGACTGTGTCGAGATAGCCGGCGACGGTGATGGGGGCTCCTCCGACGGCTCTGGATCGTGCAATACCTGCGTATTCGGCTTTGATGGGGGCGGCGGGCTCGGCGGGTGGATGGAGACGATAGAAGTTCACTTGAACGACGGGGTGTTCGGGAGCCGGTTCGATGGGCGTGGGGCCGAAGAGGGGAGTCTTCGGTTTGGGCGGAGCGGGCGTACGTTTGATGGTCTCAACGGTGAGCAGGTCGGCGTCGGGCGAGAGGATGACGGCGGCTATGCGACGATTTTCTGTGGAGAGAAATGGCCGCTCAGCAAAGGACTTGCCGGTGGAGAGGTTGGCGAGGGGAGCGAAGGTGGTAAGGGTATCGCGGATGCGTAGTAGGAAGTGACCGTGGCCGAGGCTCCACAGATACTGCCCGTGGTCGTGCGTGCGCCAGGTGGTGCGGGCGAGGGCGTGGCCGGAGGGGAGTTCGATCAGGACGGCGTCGATGGTGCGGTCCATATCGTCCTCGGGCTCGTCGGGCAGCCGCGTGAGAAGGTGGCGGGCGCTGAAGGTGAGCAGAAGATGCTCATTGTCGACGTAGTGGATGGTCAACATGGAGCTGCCTGCGAGGAGGAACTGCTCGGAGAGTGGTTGGAACCCGAACGGTTGCAGAGGAAGACGCTGGTCGGGAGTGGCGACGCGCGCGGCGAAGAGGGCTTGAGCGAAGAAAAAAAGAAGAGCACCCATGAGCGAGAGGCAGTGGCGCAACGTCGAAATGAGAGGTTTAGAAACCTTCATGGGAACCGTCATGGGAGTGGACGCGTATCTCTGCTCACCGAGAACGCTCGAGTAATGGTTTCACAGACGCGCGAGCGTTGCCAATGTATGCAGACGATGTTGCGTAAATAATGGCCTGCATTGGATTGGTGATACAAAGGCTGCAGAAATTCTCCGAGAAAAGGAAGACGAAATGTTGAACGCATGGACTTTGGGAGTGCCCGACAGAACGAGACGACGCGCTGGGCTAAGCGTATTGATTGCACTGGCTACGGCTGGCACCGGCGTTACCGGATTTGCACAGACGAAGCTGGTGAATGACAGCAGCAAGCCGACCGAGGTCTATTTGCCGATTCCCGGGTTCGATACGACCTCGCTGGATACTTCGGCGGACCCCTGCAATGACTTTTACAAGTTTGCCTGCGGGAAGTTCGCGGCGAACCATCCGATTCCTGCGGACCAGGCTGGCGTGGATCAGTTTTATGCGCTGTATAACGTCAACACTCAGTCGCTGAATGGGATTTTGAACAAAGCGGCTGCTGGCGGGGCGGGGCGGTCGCCGGATGAGCAGAAGATCGGGGACTACTACAAAGCGTGTATGGATACCGACGCCATCGAAGCGAAGGGAGTGACGCCGATTGAGCCCCTGCTGCGTGAGATCGATGCCGTGAAGAGCAAGGCTGAACTGCCGCCGCTGATTGGGAAGCTGCAGCGCATAAGCGTGAATGCGTTCTTCGGTTACGGCGAGCAGCAGGACTTCAAGGATGCCACGAAGCAGATTGCGTTTGTAGGACAGGGTGGCCTTGGGTTGCCGGAGAAGGATTATTACCTTCGCACGGGAGCGAAAGACGTTGAGCTGCGAGAGCAGTATGTAGCGCATGTGGCGAAGATGCTGGAGCTGGCGGGGACCGCGCCGGAGAAGGCGAAGATGGATGCTCAGGCGATCATGGCGTTCGAGACGGAGTTGGCCAAGGCATCGATGGGCGTGACGGAGATGCGGGATCCGGAGAAGACCTACCATCTGCAGCCGATTGCGACGTTCGAGGGCACGATGCCGGGTTTTAAGTTCGGAGAATTTGAGAGTGCGGTGCATTCGCCAAAGGTCAGCGAGATTAATAATTCAACCCCGGATTTCTTTCCTGCACTGATGAAGGAGATTGATGCGACTAGCCTCGAAACGCTGAAGGCCTATCTGCGATACCAGGTGCTGACGACTTATGCGGGCAGACTGCAGAAGGAGTTCGATGCGGAGAACTTTGATTTTTACGGGCGCAAGCTGAATGGACAGCCGGAGCAGGCGGCGCGCTGGAAGCGCTGCTCGAACTCGGTGAATGGCGCGCTGGGCGAGGCTTTGGGCAAGGTGTACGTGGAACAGTACTTCGCCGGAGATAGCAAAGCGAAGATGGTGGAGATGGTTGCTGACATCGAAGCGGCCATGGGCCGGGATATCGATCAACTTGAGTGGATGTCGGCTGCGACGAAGACGCGGGCGAAGGAGAAGCTGCACGAAGTCACGAACAAGATTGGCTATCCCGACAAGTGGCGAGATTACTCCAAGCTAGAGGTCAAACCGGATGACGCTTTGGGGAATTCGCAACGAGCGGACGCATTCGAGAATGACCGTCAGCTGGCGAAGATCGGGCAGCCAGTGAATATCTTTGAATGGGATCTAACGCCTCCAACGGTGAATGCGAACTACGATCCAAGCATGAATACGATTAACTTCCCTGCCGGCATTCTGCAGCCTTCGTTCTACGATCCGAAGCAGGATGATGCGACGAACTATGGGCATATCGGCGCGGTGATTGGACATGAACTGACGCATGGCTTCGACGATGAGGGGAAGAAGTTTGACGGTAAGGGCAACCTGAGCGATTGGTGGACGCCGGAGGATACGAAGAACTTCGTGGCTCGGACGGACTGCCTGGAGAATGAGTATGGCAACTTCATCGCCGTTGATGATGTGAAGGTGAATGGCAAGCTGACGTTGGGCGAGAACACGGCGGACAATGGTGGGCTGGTGCTGGCTTATATGGCGTATCTCGATCGCGCGAAGAAGGAAGGTGTGGATCTGGCGGCGAAGAAGGATGGATACACCGCGCCGCAGAGGTTCTATATCGGCTTTGCGCAGAACTGGTGCGAGAACTCACGGCCGGAGCAGACGCGGACGCAGGTGTTGACGGATCCGCATTCACCGGATCACTTCCGCGCAAATGGCGCGATTGTGAATCAGCCTGGGTTTGCAGCGGCGTTTGGCTGCAAGCAGGGGACTCCGATGGTGCCTGCGAAGAGCTGCCGCGTCTGGTAAACGCTTAGGTTTGGAGGTGCTGCGGGAGAGAGGGCTTCGGCTTTCTCTCCCCTTCGCTTTTAAGTGTGCGAGAGTGGAAGGATGGTGGTTTTAGAGAAGAGACGGGCGCTAGGGTTTGCGGCGTGTGCGCTGGCGAGTTCGTTGTGGGGTTGCGGGTTTTTCTTCGGCAAGATTGCGCTTGCTGAGATGAACTTTGCGCATATGGTGCTGTACCGTTTTCTGTTTGCGATGGTGGTGTTGTTGCCACTGCTGGTGACGCATCGTCCGGGGTTGAATGGCCGGGAGTGGGGGGTGTTGCTGGTGGCTTCGTTTCTCGGGGTGCCGCTGCAGTTTCTGATTCAGTTTTATGCACTGTCGATTACGACGGTGAGCCACGCTGCTCTGATGGTGGGGACGATGCCGGTCATTCTAGCGGTGGGGGCGGCGGTGTTTGCGCATGAGCGGATGGATTGGGTCGGATGGGCGGCGCTGGCGGGGTCAACGTGCGGGGCGGCGCTGATTGCGCTCGGTGGTGGTTTGCATGCGAAGGGTGGAGCGACGCTGGCGGGAGATGCGTTAGTGGTGGTTTCGTTGATGATTGCGCTGTTCTGGATTCTTTTCAATAAGCAATTGATGGGTCGGCACTCGCATATTGTGGTGACGACGTATGGGTTGTTGCTTGGGACCTTAATGCTGATGATTTGGGTGCCGGTGCGTTATGGGATGCCGCCGGTGGCGGGGGTATCGGTGAAGGCGTGGCTGGCACTGGCGGGGAGTGGAGTGCTTTGTACGGCTACGACTACGCTGCTGTGGAATTGGGGCATGACCCAGGTTCCGGCGTCGCAGGCTGGAGTGCTGTTGAATATGGAACCTTTGATTGGGAGTCTGCTGGGGGTGTTGGTGTTGGGGGAGCGGTTGGGGCCCAGCGCGTGGGTGGGGGGCGGATTGATTCTTGCTTCGGCGGTGACGTTGACGACGCGGTCGAAGACGAGGGTGCGCGAGGATATGGCGCTGGCTGGTTGAGCGTATTGCGCGCTAGTTGTTGGTGGTGATTGGCTCGTGGGTCAGGTTTGAGGATTCGAGTTTTTTTGTGGTGTGTCTCCAGATGAGGGTGAGGGTGGTGCCAGCCACCATGAGACCGACGCAGAGGCCCATCCAGAGGCCGACGGCTCCGTAGTGAAGATGGAAGCCGAAGAGGTATCCGATGGGGAGACCGATGATCCAGTAGCCGACGATGTGGACGGCTAGGCCCGCGTGAGTGTTGCCAGCGCCACGGAGAGAGCCGGTAGCGGTGATCTGGAGCCCGTCGAAGAATTGGAAGATGGCTGCGACGAGGAGTAAAGGGATGGTGGCGGTGATGACACCTCTGTCGATTGTGAAGCTGCTGGCGATGGCTCGGGGAAAGAGCAGGAGGACGGCGGAGAAGCAGGCCATGACGCAGGCGCCAAGAAGGATTGCGGCCCAGCCGGCCGAGGCGGCTTCCTCGGGGGCTTTGCGCCCGATGCCCTGCCCTACCCGGACTGCTGCGGCGGCAGAGATGGCGAAGGGAACCATGAAGGTGAAGCTGGCGCAGTTGAGCGCGATCTCGTGTCCGGCAAGTGGAAGTCGGCCCATGAACCCGATGAGGAAGGTGACAGTGGCGAAGATGGAGATTTCGACGAAGATCTGAGCGCCAGCAGGTGCTCCGAGGAGAGCGAGTCGACGGAGGCGGCGGGGCTCGAAGTGGCGGGACATGCTGCTGAGGCCGTAGCGGTGGCGGCGCTCGATTTGCCAGAGCGAGATGACCATGAAGAGCGCGAGGTAGCAGCGGGAGAAGGAGGTGGCAAGCCCGGAGCCAGTAACTCCGAGGGCTGGGATGTGGATGGCGCCCCAGGAGTGGCCGTAGATGAGGAGCCAGTTTCCGCAGACGTTGATGACGTTTGCTGTGACCAGGGCGGCGGCGATGGGGCGGACGTGGTTGAAGGCCTGAAGGTAGCGGCGGAGGGTGAAGTAAAGGAAGAGCGCGGGTGTGCCGTAGTTGAGTGCGCGGAGGAAGGAGACTGAGCCGGTGAGGACGGCGTGGTCGATCGGCAGACGCATCATGAGGATGGGAGCGCAGAAGACGATGAGTACGAGGGTGAGAGCGAGACCCGCGGCGAGGATGAGGCCGTGCAGGAGCCAGCGATTGGCCTCATCGAAATGGCCGGCACCGTGGGACTGCGAGAGGTAGGTGTCGAGGCCGAGGAGGATGCCAGCGATGCCAAAAGCGATGGTGTTGTAAAGAACCTGACCGAGGGCGGCGGAGGAGATCGCGAGGGCGGGGTTGGCCATGTGTCCGACCATGACAGTGTCGACGATGCCCATGGACATCCAGCCGAGTTCGGCGAGGATGAGCGGGAGGGCGAGCGTGAGCACGGGCCGGATTTGCTGCCGAACGGACATTTGTTTTTAGAACCTCCCCCCTCCCCTTACGGGGTATTTTGCACGTAAGTTGTTTGCTGTCTTCAGGATAGACGGATACGCCCTCTGCAAAATATTCATTACAGAAGGGTTACGACTAAAATACTTGTTTTGTGCAGGTTACGAGGCCCAAATGATGTCGTAAAAAAACAGAGACCCCGGATTCGTGCCGGGGTCCTGTTTTACATCTGTTACCAGTATAGCTGGTTGAGGGAAACTCATACGCCACGCAAATGCGCTTGTCTGGCGCGGGGATTCGTGAGTTCAGGGGTTGACAGCTTTTGCTCGAGATAGTTTTGGACAAGGAAAAGCCGTCCCTCCCGAGGACGGCCTTTCTTTTAGATCCAGATGGCTTGCTGTATCTGGATAAATCGTCAGTTTGAAGCTGCCTTACGCTTGCCAGTCCGGCCCGAACATACGATGAGGCCAGCTTTGCCGTTGTGGCAGTTGGATTGCTATATCAAAGGGTGCAATCGAAAGGCCAATTCTCCCTTTATTGTTTTTCGGGCCGTTTCCGCAGATTGACATTGAAACGTAACAATTTGTGTGCGTTATGTTGCAGTGAGTGGGGAAAGAGATTTTCCAGCTATCGGGACCCCTCGTGTTTGCGTCAGTCAGAGAGAGTCGGAGAGACGGACGTAAGCCGCCCATCGGTGACACGTAACTGTGGCACCCCCAGTTTTTTCAAATTTGCGATGAGAGAGAACGCTATGCGCGCTTACGTTGTTGAACGCCCTGAAGCAGGTTTTACGGCGGTGGATCTTCCCTGCCCTGCGCCCTCCGCAGGTCAGGTGCTGGTGCGTGTGCTTGCTAGTGGAGTGAATCCTCTGGACACGAAGATTCGTGCGGGGAAGGCGCCTCATGCAAAGCAGCCGCTGCCTGCGGTGCTTGGTCTGGATATGGCTGGGATGGTCGAAGAGGTGGGTTCGGGAGTGACGGCGTTCCGGCCGGGCGATGCGGTGTATGGCATGGTGGGCGGCGTGGGTGGACTGCAGGGGACGCTGGCTGAGTTTGTGGTCGCGAATGAGGATCTGGTTGCGCTGAAGCCTGAGTCGCTTTCGATGCGCGAGGCTGCGGCGTTGCCGTTGATTACGATTACGGCCTGGGAGGGGTTGGTCGATCACGCGAAGGTGCATGCGGGACAGAAGGTGCTGGTGCATGCGGGTGCGGGTGGAGTGGGTCATGCGGCGGTGCAGCTTGCGAAGGCGCTGGGTGCGGAAGTATTTGCGACGGTTTCTGCGGAGAAGCGGAAGGTCGTTGAGGAGTTTGGCGCAACGGCAATCGACTATCGTGTGCTTTCAACGGAGCAGTATGTGGAGATGTATACGGGAGGTGCAGGGTTCGACGTGGTCTACGACACGGTGGGAGGGGCGACGATCGATGCTTCGTTTGCTGCGGTGAAGCGCTACACGGGCCATGTGGTGAGTTGCCTGGGATGGAGCACGCACTCGCTGGCTCCGCTCTCGTTTCGTAGCGCGACGTACTCAGGTGTGTTTACGCTGACGCCGCTACTGACTGGACTGGGGCAGGCGCATCATGGCGAGATTCTGAGTGAAGCGGCTGCGCTGGCGGAGGGAGACAAGCTGAGGCCACTGATGAACGCGCGGCAATTTACCGCGGCGGACCTTGATGACGCTTATGCGTTGGTGGAGTTGGGGGCTCAGGGCAAAGTGGTGATTGAGTTCTGAAGCGATGAGGCGGGTTTCAGGATTTACACGTCTGTAATCTACGGCCGGCGTGGCTTGCCTACACTTTCAACTATGCTTGATCAACCGTTGACTCATAGTTTTACGCCCGGAAAGAGCGAGGGGACGACGATCCTGAAGCTCGAGGGGCCGCTGACCTTGTCTTCCATCTTCGGGTTTCAGAACGAGTTTCGTACCCATACGCCGCAGGTGATGATTGTGGATCTGAGCGAGAGTCCGTATATGGATTCGGCTGGGCTGGGGTTGCTGATGAACTACTATGTGGCAGCTGAGAGCCATGGCCGGAAGCTGCTGCTGGCGGGGGCGAATGAGCGGATTGTGTCGCTGCTGGAGATGACGAAGGTGCACAAGGTTCTGAAGACCTTTCCGACGGTGGAAGCGGCTGAGGCTAGTCTGTAGCGTCGCTCAAGGTATTGGTTTCGCTTCGGGGAACTTCCATTTTCCGCTTAAGATCTCGGCGCGTGGACGGTAGAGGCGGACCATGTAGTTCCAGCCGGACATGATGGGCAGGCAGTTGGGGATCTTGCCGTCGCATCCTCCGAACTGTACGGTGACGGAGCCGTCACTGTCCTTCTTCGCGGTCAGGTTGTCAAGGGTGTAGGCGTTGTAGGGATTTTGCTCGAAGTAGCCCTTTCCGTTGTAGAGGCTGATGGACCAGAAGCCGTCGACAGGTACGTCGTTGGCGACGTGAAGCTGGTAGACGGTTTTGCCGTCGTTCTGCTTGGGAACGATGTTGAGATAGAGGGCGTCCTTTTCAGGATTGCCTCCCCAGGCGGATGCGGCTCCGATGAGATGGCGGACGGGCTGGGTTTGGTCTTTGGTGCCGAACATGTAGTGCGTGTCAGGAAGGCCCTGGGCGAGGAGGAGCAGAGCCTCGCGCACTTTCTTCTGGCTGGCGAGATCCCACTTCGGAGCTTCGAAGGTGCCGGGGCTCTTCTGTGTGACTTTGATCGCGTCCTGCAGGGTGTGGACCTGGTCGAGATCTTGCGGGCTGTTGGGGTCGACGAGAGTGCGTACGGCTACGATGCCATACCGGGTTCCGATTTTGTCTTTGGTGAAGGTGTAGACTCCCTTGCCGTAGACGACCATCGGGGTGTACTCGTCCTGGTTGATGACCTGCATGGACATGAAGCGCTGGCCCGCGTCGGGGAGGGTGATGGTGACTGGGCCGGCGTCGAGATCGAATACGGCGGCGGAGTAGAGGGTGTCGCGATTGAGCCGGATTACGGTTTGATTGTCGAGCGGGGCGGGAGTGCGGTCATGGATAAACTTTCCGAGGGCTCCGCGCTTGAGGGCCTGAGCGCCGAAGTAAAGGTCGGACTCGGCGCGAACGAAGTTGTCGGCGGTGACGGGTGTGCAGTCGGAACATGAGGGAATTTCGGGTTGTGGTGGTTTTTCGGCTGCTGTATTTTCGGCTGCTGTGGAGGCCGTGGGCGCGGGGGCTGGATTTTGCTGGCAACCTGCGAGAAGCAGAAGCGATGCGGCGGGGATCAGGAGGAGACTCCTGGATGCGGATTTGTAACTGCGTTTGAAAGACTTCTCTGTTTGGATCGTTTGCATCTCGGGTCTCCTGCGATTTGTGATCGTTGCGGTTCGCGGATGATTGCGGGTTCTATGGTCGAGAATTATTTGAGGGGGACGGGTTGCATCTGGGGCTTCTTCCAGGTGCCGTTGAGGACTGCTTCGCCGGGCATGTAGACGCGGTAGATGGCGTAGAAGGGGCCGTCGGGCGCTGGGAGCCAGTTGGACTCCTTGTCTTTGCCGGGGGAGTTTTTCTGGATGTAGAAGGTGAGCGAGCCGTCGGGGGCGTACTTGTAGGACTTGAGCGTGGTGGAGTTGAGCAGGTAGCGCTTGAGTGGGTTGGCGACGAGGAGCTGGGTCTTGCCGTCGTACATGGTGAGGGACCAGAAGGCGTGGTTTTCTGGGATTCCGCCTTTGGCGAAGTGCAGCTCGTAGGTGCTCTTTGAGGCGTCGAGAGGGTGGTGGTCGGCGTCGGCGAAGTAGCCGAAGTAGATGGCGTCGGCGCCTGAGTTGCCGTAGAGGCCTAGTTTGGCTCCGGCGAAGCGGTAGACGTAGTTGTTCTTGAGGAAGTCGCGGGTACCAAACATCTGGGCGCTGGAGATCTGGTCGGTGTTGACTTTCTTGATGATGCCGTCGATCTCGGCGCTGGTTTCGGCGATGCCGTCGTTGATGGCTTGCTGGGTGGGTGGGGTGAAGGTGGCGAGCTCGAAGGTTTTGCCTGCGCCGATGTTGAGTTTGGCGAAGCGTGTCATGAGGTCGGTCTCAGACGGGTCGGTGGGGCAGAACTGGAGGAGGAAGTTGACGTAGGGGAAGATGGCGGGAGATGGGGTGGTGATGAGGTCGGGGGTGGGCTTGGGCCAGTTGACGGCTGGGGCAGCGGGTGGGGCTGGCAGGTGGAGGTAGGTGCTGAGCGGCACGGCGTGGTAGCCGGATTGGATCTTGCGGACATTGTTGATGTCGGCGGCGTTGAAGAGCTGGGTGCGGATGAGGAGATAAGCGAACTGCGTCTGGGCGTGGAGGACGGCTTTGATGCCGGGGGGAGTTCCGCCATTCCAGGCGGGGCCGGCGATGAGGAAGTTGCCGCCGTCGTTGCCGTAGCTGCGAGTGCCGAGGTAGGCGAAGTTGAAGGTGTAGAGATCGACGAGCTGGCCGGTGTAGTAACGGTTCTTCTCGATCTTCGGCATGGTGATGACGATGGGCTCGGCGCGGAGGTCCATCCAGACGTAGGAGTAGGGAGTGTCGGAGTTGGGGGTGACGACGAATTTGTCATCGGGCGTGGCTACGTTTTTGGAGTTGGAGAGGGTGTTGAAGGGTGCGCGGTAGTCGGATCCGGTGGTGTCGATGGCCTGCTTGTACATGGTCAGGTAGTTGGCGGCCATGGGGAAGCCGTAGATGTAGGCTTCTTTCGCGATGGCGCGGGCATCGGGCGGGATGGGGCCGCTGGAGGAGTTGTCGGCGGGCTTGCTGCAACCGTTCAAACTGAGGAGGGTGGTGAGGACGATTGCGGCGTTCTTGATGGGAGCGAGACCGAGGGCCATGTGTTCCTCCGTGTCTATGAGCGGGTCGGCTCAGGAACAGGATGATGAGAACACAGGACTGCGGGATGATGAATGAAAAACGTGACGGATTATTGCGGAGTGATGATGCCGCCTACGGGCATGCTGGTGGGGAGGGTGCCGGGGCGCTTGAGGTGCATGGCTTCGGCTGTCATGTCGGTGTACTTGAGGCCGGCGCCGGTGTTGAAGAGGACTACCTTGTCTGTCGGCTTGAGGTCGCCGGCGGCGAGGAGGGCGTCGTAGGCCGCGGTGGCGGCTGCTCCTTCCGGGGAGAGGAAGACGCCTTCGTGTTTGGCGTAGTCGAGGATGCTGGCCAGGATCTGTTCGTCGGTGAACGCGAGGGCGGCGCCGCCGGATTGGCGGACGATGTCGAGGATGATGGCGTCGCCATAGGGCTTGGGAACGCGGAGGCCGGCGGCGAAGGTGGCGGCGTTCTGGAAGAACTCGCTGGCGGGCTTGCCTTCTTCGAAGGCCTTGGCTACGGGGGCGCAACCGCTGGCCTGGAGGGCGTACATCTTTGGGCGCTTGCCGCTTACCCAGCCTAGCTGCTCCATCTCTTCGAAGGCCTTCCACATGCCGATGAGGCCTACTCCGCCGCCGGTGGGGTAGAAGACGGCGTCGGGGTACTGCCAGCCGAGCTGCTCGACGAGCTCGTAGCCCATCGTTTTCTTGCCTTCAACGCGGAAGGGCTCCTTGAGGGTGGAGATGTCGAACCAGACCTGATTGGCGGGAGTGTTGGCGTCGCGCTGGGCCTTGATGTTTTCGCCGACCATGCGGGCGCAGTCGGAGATGAGGCCGTCGACCATGGTGACGTCGGCGCCGTAGACGATGCCTTCGAGATAGTTGGCGAACGGGACGTCCTGCGGCATGAAGATGTGGGCCTTGATGTCGGCGGCAGCGGCGTAGGCGGCGAGTGCTCCAGCGGCATTGCCTGCGGAGGGGACGGCGAGATGCTGGAGGCCGTAGTGTTTGGCCATGGTGACGGCGAGGCCAAGGCCGCGTGCTTTGAAGGTGCCGGTGGGGTTGGCTCCCTCTTCTTTGATGTAGAGGCCGGGGTAACGCTTGCTATGGAGCATGGGCGTCCAGCCTTCACCGAGGGTAACGGGAGTTACGTCGGGAAGGACGCTGGAGTAGCGCCACATGCCGAGGCTCACGGGAGAGGCTGCCGCGCGAGTGGCAATGTCTTCACGCTTCGCGGTCTGGCGGAGCTTGTCCATGTCGTAGCGGACGTAGAGTGAGCCGGCGCAGAGGGGACAGAGAGTTTGAGGGGTTTCGGCAGAGACGTGATGGTGGCAGCGAGAACACTCGAGCGAAGCAATGACAGCCATATATTAGATGTTACCGTAAAAACTCTTCTGGGTGACCTTCCGGCCGGGACCGCTACGCGCGACGCGGTCACTTCGTGACGGGTATACCCCTTCGGTTGGCGCTCCCGTTGGTCGCGAGCAAAAGATATTCCGCCGACCAGCGGGAGGCCAGCCGGTATAGGCCAGCCAGTATAGATGTCACGAAGTGACTCGTCAGTGTCGTTTGAGCCAGCGGCGGGACGAAAAGTCCGTCAAGATGCTTGCCGCGAGGAGCGCGACGCTGATGGCGAAGGCGCTGATGACCCAGTTGAGCTCCATGCGGCCCTTGAGCATGAACCTGTCGAGCAAGGCCAGGACGAGGACCAGAACCGCCGCTTCGGCAAAGAAGGAAGAACAGCGCGGAGCTGCGATGGCGATGAAATCCAAGAGCGGAGAAGGTTTTGCTTGGGGCGGAGCTCCGCTGCCAGGAGGAACCAGCGCAATTCGGTTGAAAGGCTGGTTGGAGGTTTGGGGAGAAGAATCTGGAATTTGCTGCGGTGAGACGCTCCCAAGGGAGGTTAGTACATTTTTGTGAAACATAAACAAGCCTTTGTGGTGTCTGTTACCAGTGTGGCTCAGGGGGCCATGAATGTCACGTGAATTTCTCGTAAATTATAGATATTGAATAGGTTATGGATACTTATACAGCGAAGATGAGAGAATATGCAGGGAAATTGAGGTGGGCATGCGTTTAATCGCAGTAGATATGGACGGAACGCTCGTTGGACCGAATGGGTTGGTGAGCGAAAGAAATCTGGCCGCGATGAAGGCGGCAGAGCAGGCGGGGATGACGGTGGTGGTGGCTACTGGTCGGCGGCACCCGTATGCGATGAGGGTGCTGAGGGGGCTGGGTTTGCGGGAGGAGGACGCGCTGATCAGCTCGAACGGAGCGGTGACGCGGACCGTCGGGGCGAAGCTGCTGGACAGGACGTTACTGCCGCTGGAGACGGCGCGGTGGCTGTGTGGGCATGTGGAGGAGTTTCGCAATGCGCTGGTGGTGACCTTCGATAAGGTGACGGAGGATGGGGAGGATGTGCGCGGGGCGCTGGTGGTGGAGCACTTGGCGGAGCTGAACGCCAGCATTAGCAAATGGGTGGCGGCGAATAAGCCCTATATCGAATGTGTGGTGCCGATTGAAGATGCGCTGGAGGGGGAGGCGCCGATCTCGATGTTGTTGTGTGGAACGATAGAGCGGATGCGGAGGGCGGAAGCGAAGCTTTTGGAGCATCCGGGGGTGTCGGCTGTGGGAGTGTCGCCGCTGCGGAAGGACGAGGTGCGGCGGCTGGAGAATATTGGCCTGGCCCGAGGCGGGATAACACCGCAGGAGCGGGCTTCGGTGGCAGAGGCGGCGTTGCATCGGACGGAGTATCCGGAGCGGGATTTGAGCATGGTGGATATTTTGCCGGCGGGGTGCAGCAAGGGGTCGGCACTGCTGCGGCTCGCGGAGACGCGAGGGGTGAAGGCAGAAGAGATTCTGGCGATTGGGGATAACTGGAATGATGTTTCGATGCTGGAGGTTGCGGGGCGAGCGGTGCTGATGGGGAACGCTCCGGAGGATCTGAAGGCGTTGGCTGGGGACAGAGGGTGGAGGATGGGGCGGCGGCATGATGAGGATGGGGTGGCGGAGGTGATTGAGAGGATGTTGGCGGGTGGTCTTGGATGACCCTATCGTGGGAGTTCAAAGTTGGGTCGATGGCGGGTTGGGGTGGTAGGCTTTGAAGGTGGCAATGTGGATTAAAGCGTTTGTGTTGAGCACGGTGATCGCTGCGGCGTGCCCGTTGGCGCGTGCGGCAGAGCACGTGACGCTTAAGAATGGATTTGAACTGGATTGCGTTCGGCGAGAGGCGGTTGGGGATAAGGTTCGTCTCTATTTTGCGGAAAAACCTGGGGCTGCCGCGAGTTCGAACTACATGGACGTTGCGGCGGATTCGGTGGTTCGGGTGGAGACAGTTGCGGATCTGCCGGAGCCGGTGAACGACGTGAAGGCGCCTTCTGCGGTGACGCTAATGACAGTGCCTACGAAAGAAGAGATGCATGAGATGTTGGCGCATGCGGGTGCGGCGCACAACATTGATGAGGATCTGCTGGCGAGTGTGGTGAGGGCTGAGAGTGGCGGGCAGGTAAGAGCGGTTTCGCGGACAGGCGCGCAGGGGCTGATGCAACTGATGCCTGGCACGGCGAGTGCGATGGGTGTGGAAGATGCGTTTCGGCCGGAGCAGAATATCTCGGGCGGGACGGCATATTTGGATTTAATGCTGACGCGCTATCACGACAATGTGGCGCTGGCGCTGGCGGCCTATAACGCCGGGCCGGGCGCGGTGGATAAGTATCACGGGATGCCTCCGTATCGCGAGACACGGGCATATGTGGCGCGGGTGATTCGCGAGTTTAATCGCCGGAAGCAGATGGCGATGGTTGCTCAGGCACGATAAGACAGCACCAGCTACGGATCAAGAGAGAGATGGATGACCAAGCGTAACGCAGTGGTGTGGGGAGTCGGCGCGGTTGCGCTGGCGGTGCTGGTGTGGCTGTTTCGGACCAGGGTGCAGTTTGATTGGGCCAACTTCTGGCGGCAGCTTCGGTATGTGAGCGTTGGGCACCTCGTCGCTGGAATTGTGCTGATTTACGTTACATTTTTTCTGCGGGCGGTGCGGTGGTCGGTTTTTCTGTCGCCGACGAAGAAGGTCTCGCCTGCTTCCCTGCTGGGTTCGCAGTTTATTGGATTCACTGCGGTGGCGTTGTTTGGACGGCTGGCGGATTTCACTCGGCCTTACCTGGTGGCGCGACGAGTGAATCTGCCGTTGAGCTCCCAGATAGCGGTCTGGACGATTGAGCGCATGTTCGATCTGGGAGCGGCGGCGTTGATCTTTTCGGGGGCGCTGGCTTTCACTCCGAAGGGCCTTCCTCATCATGAGGTATTTGTGAAGGCTGGCGCGTTGAGCATGGGACTTACTCTGGCGATTGCGATCTTTGCGGGTGTGGTGAGGGTTGCGGGTGGGACCGTTGCTTCGTTTGCGCGGGGGACGGTTGGGTTGGTTTCGAAGGCGGCTGGTGAGAGCATCGCTACGAAGATCATCGGGTTTCGCGATGGGCTGAATGCTTTGTCTTCGGCACGGGACTTTGGTGTGGTGACACTGCTGTCGCTGACGATGTGGATGATGATCGGGTTTGGCTATATGGAGACGCTGCACGCGTTTGTGAATACGCCGGAGTTGGCCGGAGTTACGTTTTCGCGGACGATGCTTTTGATGGCGGCGAGCATTGGCGGATCGCTTCTGCAGCTTCCGATTATTGGGTGGTTTACTCAGATTGCGATTACTGCTGCGGCGATGCATACGTTTTTTGGTGCGCCGCTTGAGGCTGCTACTGCTTGTGGTGCTTTGTTGCTGATGGTTACTTTTCTTTGCATTATTCCTACTGGGTTGATCTATTCGCGGGTGGAGCATGTGAGTTTGAAGAAGGTTGCGCAGGAGAGCGAGGCGGCTGGGGTTGCGGTGGTTGAAGGGGATTTGGGGTAGTTTCTCTTGAGTCTTGTCCTGCCGGACGGGCCCACTGCGCTTGTCACCCCACGAACCAAGACCTGTTCGTGGGGACCCCGGTTCGCGCGGTCACTTCGTGACTTGTGTACCTTTCTTGACGAGTGAACGACTCACGGACCTCCCTTTGGTCGGTGGGAAGAGCTTGGTTGTGCGCTGATAGAATCGACTTATTCCGATGAAGTGCCCCTACTGTGGTTTTGCCCAGGACCGAGTTGTCGATTCACGCGAGAGCAAAGATGCGGATTCGATACGCCGACGACGAGAGTGCGAAGGCTGTAACAAGCGATTTACGACGTATGAGCGGATCGACGAGATCCCCTACATGGTGGTGAAAAAAGATGGACGGCGAGAGAAGTTCGACCGGCAGAAGGTGCTGAGTGGGCTGCTGCATGCCTGCGAGAAGAGGCCTGTCGCCGCTGTGAATCTGGAACGGATTGTGGATGAAACTGAGGCCTATGTGGTGGATTCACCGGAGCGTGAGCGGACGACGAACGAGGTCGGCGAGTTGATTATGACGCGTCTAAAGGAGATCGATACGGTTGCGTATATCCGGTTCGCGAGCGTGTATCGGGACTTCAAGGATGTTCGCGAGTTCAAGGAAGAACTGGAAGAGTTGTTGAACGGGAAAGACCCAAAGAAAAGGCGGTAGTGGATGACGGCAGCGAAGAAGACGCACAGGATTACTTTGATTCCGGGCGATGGAATTGGCCCGGAGGTCTCTGGCGCGGTAGTGAAGATTCTTGAGGCTGCGGGTGCAGCGACGGGCGTGGCGTTTGACTGGCATCCCTACGATGCGGGAGCAAATGCGTTCGAGAAGACGGGTGAGTACATTCCGAAGGTGCTGTATGACTCGATCGAGAAGAATCGTGTTGCGCTGAAGGGGCCGGTGACAACGCCGATTGGTGGTGGATTTGCTTCGATCAACGTAACGCTGCGGCAGAAGTTTGAACTGTTTGCCAACTTTCGGCCTGTGAAGAGTCTGCCCGGGTTGAAGACGAACTATCCGAATATCGATCTGGTGATTGTGCGCGAGAACATGGAGGACTTGTACGCTGGGCTCGAGCATGAGGTGGTGCCCGGAGTGGTGCAGGCGTTGAAGATTATTACCGAGAAGGGTTCGACGCGGATTGCTAAGTTTGCGTTTGATTATGCGCGCAAGCATGGGCGCAAAAAGATCCATGCGATTCACAAAGCAAACATCATGAAGCTGTCGGATGGCCTGTTTCTGCGGTGCTGCAGGACGGTATCGGAGGGTTTTCCCGAGGTCGCTTATCACGAGCACATCGTCGATAACACCTGCATGCAGCTGGTGATGAATCCCTATCAATACGATATCTTGCTGACTGAGAATTTGTATGGGGATATTCTGAGCGACCTTTGCAGCGCGTTTGTGGGTGGGCTTGGGTTGGTTCCGGGGGCAAATCTTGGGACTGAATGCGCGATCTTTGAGGCAGTGCATGGATCGGCTCCGGATATTGCAGGGAAGGATATGGCGAATCCGACTGCCCTGCTGCAGAGCGCTGTGCTAATGCTGCATCACATTGATGAGCCGGCGACGGCGGAGCGGGTGCAGGCTGCGCTGGAGCAGGTGTATCGCGAGGGGAAGACTCTGACGAAGGATGTTGGAGGCACGAGCGGTACCAAGGCGTTTGCCGATGCGGTGATGGCTGCGATGGAAGCTCCGGTGGCTGCGGCTTAGGCCTTTGTGTGGTGCGATTGCTGCAGTTTCAAGGAAGAGATTTGAGCGAGGTGGTATGAGGCGGATTTGCGGTTGGTTGGTGGCTGGTGCGGTTGCATGTGGTGCGATGAGTGGATGCAAGCCCAGTGACGCGGTGAAGCATAGCGGCGATAACATTGTGCCAGAGACGTCGAAGATAACGCCGCCGACACCGACGGTGCAACTCGATAAGGCGGCGCTGGGGATGGTGACGGGCACGATCCGTTTTGCCGGGAAGGCTCCGGAGCCTGTGAAGATCGATATGTCGATGGATCCAGTGTGCTCGATGACGGCTGCGGATAACTTTGCTGAGCAGTATGCGGTGAAGGACGGCAAGCTGGGGAATGTTTATGTGTATATCAAGAACGGGCCTCCAGCTGCGATGTTGTTGGGCGGCCCGACGCCTATGCCGGTGGTGCTCGACCAGGTGGGATGCAAGTATGTGCCGCATGTGATTGCGGTGGTACGCGGCGGGTCGGTGGAGTTTAGAAACTCTGACTCGACGATGCATAACATTCACACGATGCCGACGGTGGCTGGGAGTCAGCCGATTGATATTTCGCAGGGGCCAAAGGGTTCGCCGCAGGTGAAGCAGTTCAACCAGCCAGAGGTGATGATTCCGGTGAGGTGCAATAACCATCCCTGGATGAATGCCTTTATCAATGTTTCGGCTACGCCGTTTTTTGCGGTCACAGACGCGGATGGGCATTTTGGGATTAGCGGATTGCCTGCGGGGACGTATACTTTGGCGGCGGTGCACGAGAAGCTGGGCGAGCAGACGATGACGGTGACGGTCGAACCGAAGGGGACGACGAAGGCCGATTTCAGTTTCGGTGCGAAGTAGAAGTTGATCGCGTAACAAAGATCAAAGGACAGCTACGGAGGCAGGATGATTGCAGAATTGGCGGTGTTGGCAGCACAGCATTCGGCGCAGTTTACGGTTGATCTGGCGTTCGTGGTTCATGCGTTGCCGCTTTGGTTTCTGGTGTTTGCTCTGTTTTTGCCTCGGCTCGCGATGGTCGTGGCGTGGTTTCAGGGTTTGCTGGGACCGTTTCACTTCGATCTGACACCACCTCATTTCCAGGGCTTGGTTCCGCTTCTGTTCTGGTTGCTGCTGCCGCGGGCGCTGGTGCTGTATCTGATTTATCAGGATCAGGGGATCCACTTCTGGTTTCTGTTGCATCTGCTGGTGGCCTTGCTGGTGTGGGCGGGCGGTGGGCATCGGATGACGCGGTCGCGGCGGCGGGTCGACTAGATCCTTGTCCTGCCGGACGGGCCTCCTGCGCGGAGCGCGGTCACTTCGTGACTTTTATACCTTGTTTTGGTTGGGTTAGTTGCTCAGCCTTCCTTGGTCGGCTTTTGGGTGAGTGACGGTGTTCGGTCCGCGAGTTATTCTTAGTGGATGGAACGACGCAGGGTTGGCATTCTTGGCGCGACCGGCATGGTCGGGCAGCGATTCATTCAACTTTTGAGCAATCATCCGTGGTTCGAGATTGCGTGGCTGGCGGCGAGCGATCGCAGCGCTGGGAAGACGTACGCCGACGCTTGCAAGTGGAAGCTCGAGACTCCGCTGCCGAAGCGAATTGCGGCGATGACGTTGCAACCGAATGTTCCTGAGGGATCGGCGATTGAGTTGCCGAAGATTATCTTTGCGGCGCTCGATGCTGATGTTGCGCGAGAGCTTGAGCCGAAGTTTGCAGCGGCAGGTTGCGCGGTGATTTCGAACTCGAGCGCGTTCCGGATGACGGCGGACGTGCCGCTGGTAGTCCCGGAGGTGAATTCGGATCATCTTGCGCTGCTGGAGACGCAGAGCTGGCGGAAGGACCACGGTGGGCGTGGTGGGTATATCGTCACGAATCCGAACTGCAGCGCAATTGGGCTGGTGCTTGCATTGAAGCCTCTTGAGGAAAAGTTCGGGATCGAGAGTTTGTTTGTGTCGACGATGCAGGCGGTGAGCGGCGCGGGATACCCAGGGGTGGCATCGCTCGACATTCTGGGGAACGTGGTTCCGTTTATCAAGAATGAAGAGGAGAAGCTGCAGGAGGAGGTCGGCAAGCTGCTGGGTGAGCGGAAGGGCGCGAAGATTGAGTTGCTGGACGCGAAGGTGAGCGCGCATTGCAACCGGGTGGCGGTGGAGGATGGGCATACGGAGTGCGTGAGTATTAAGCTGAAGAAGAAGGCTACGCGAGAGGAGATTCTGGCGGCGTGGAGTGAGTTTCTGCCGCTGGAGGGGCAGCATCTGCCTACGGCTCCCGAGCAGCCTGTGGAGTATGACGAAGGAGTGGATCGGCCGCAGCCTCGTCTGGACAGGATGCGAGGACATGGAATGACGGCGACGGTGGGGCGTTTGCGTGAGTGCACGCTCCTGGATTGGAAGTTTGTGGTGCTGTCGCACAATACGATTCGCGGTGCGGCGGGAGCAGCGGTGTTGAACGCGGAGGTGCTGGCGTTGCTGGGCAAGTTGGATAAGTTGGGAGTTCCATTGCAGACGGTTTCGGCTAAGGCCGTGGCGGTGACGGCTTGAGCGTAGCGCGAGAGAAGTTGGTTGTAATGAAGTTTGGGGGCACGTCAGTAGAAGATGCGCCGGCGATGAAGCGGACGGCGGCGATTGTTCGCGGAAGACGGGAGAAGGGACTGGAGGCTGTCGTTGTTGTTTCGGCGATGGCGAAGGTAACTGATCTGCTGCTGTCGGCTGCTGCGGCTGCGGGCCGTGGGGATAAAGCTGGAGCGCTGGCGATTGGGGCTCGGCTGAGGCATCGGCATATCGACACATCGAGCACGTTGCTGGATGGGCAGCGGTGTGTACGGGTTCAGCAGGTGCTGCATCAGGAGTTCGATGCGCTTGACGATCTGCTGCGGGGGATTGCTGCGGTGGGAGAGTTGACGCCTCGCACGAACGACCTGGTTGTGAGCTTTGGGGAGCGGCTGTCGAGCAAGATGATGGCTGAGACGCTGGAGCATCAGGGCCTGGAAGGCGTGCATGTGGATGCCCGGACCTGCATCATTACGGATGCTAGCTACGGCAAGGCCGTGCCGCAGGACGCTGCGATTGAAGCGAAGCTGGCTGAGATCGTGCTGCCGCTCATTCAAGCCGGGAAGACGCCGGTGATGGGAGGATTCATTGGTTCGACCGCCGATGGGATTACGACCACGCTAGGGCGCGGCGGCAGCGACTTCACCGCTTCCCTTGTAGGTGGTGGAATGCACGCGGGCGCGATCGAGATCTGGACGGACGTGAATGGAATTATGACGACCGACCCGAGGATCTGCCCGGATGCGCTGCGGGTGAAGACGATCAGCTTTGAAGAGGCTGCGGAGCTGGCTTACTTCGGCGCGAAGGTGCTTCATCCGGCGACGATTCTGCCAGCGGTGCAGAAGAGTATTCCGGTGTGGGTGCTGAACTCGCGCAATGCGGAAAATGAAGGCACGAAGATTACTGCGATGGCGGCGAGGTGCGCGAGCCCTTTTAAGAGCATTGCGGCGAAGAAGCGGCTGACGATTATTGATGTCGTTGCGAGCCGAATGTTGATGTCGCATGGGTATTTGAAGGCGGTGTTCGATGTCTTCGATAAGTACAAGTGCGCGATCGATATGGTTTCGACGAGCGAGGTGAGTATCTCGCTAACTGTTGACAGCAATCAGCAGCTACCGGAGATCTGTGCGGAGCTGGCGAAGATTGCTGATGTGAAGATGGAAGGACACAAGGCTCTGGTGTGCCTGGTGGGCGAGGATATTCGCGGACACAATGGCATTGCGGGACAGGTGTTTTCGGCGATCAGTCATGTGAATGTGCGGATGATCTCGCAGGGTGCGAGCGAGATCAACATGAGCTTCATGATTGATGAAGAAGATGTGGAAGAGGCTGTGCGGAGTCTGCATAACCACTTTTTTGCGAACCCGGATGAGACGGTGTTCGATGTTGTGAACCGGGTTCAGCTTGAGAGCAAGGCTTAGGAAGGAATCAATGCGGGTTCTGGTGTTGGGGATGGGAAAGACAGGCAAACTGGTGGCAACGGTTGCGGCGGAACGCGGGCATAGTGTGAATGTGCTGGATGCGAAGGAGAATGCGGGAGCCTCGGCGCTGACTCCGCCGTTTGTTTCGGGGTTCGATGTGGTGATTGATTTCACTACGCCAGAGGCGACGATTCAGAACATGCGGGCGTGCCTTGCTACCGGCGCGAAGATGGTGATTGGAACCACGGGGTGGTACGAGAAGCTCAATGACATGCGCGGGCTGGCGGAGCGGAAGCAGGCTGGTCTGCTGTATGGGACCAACTTTTCTGTCGGCGTGCAGGTGATGTTTCGCCTGGCAAAGACGATGGGAGCCGATCTGAAGAAGGCTGGATATGCGTTCTCGATTGCGGAGACGCATCACGCAAGCAAGCTGGACTCGCCTTCGGGCACGGCGATCACCTTGGCGAAGGTGGTTGAGGCGGCGGCTGGTGTGTCGGAGGTGCCGGTGGAGGCGAGGCGCGAGGGAGATGTGATGGGATTGCATACGCTGACTGCTACGAGCGATGCGGACCGGTTGGTGTTGACGCATGAAGCGTTTTCGCGGCGAGGGTTTGCCGAGGGTGCGGTGAGGGCGGCGGAGTGGTTGGCTTCGCGAACGGGATGCTACGACTTTCAGGATGTTTACACCGAGGTTTAGTAGTTGCGAGGAGATGTTATGAGCGTGATGGAAGCGGTTGCGAAGACGAAGTTTGCGGAACTGACGTTTGACGAGAAGCTCGACCGGCTGGCAGAGGTTGCGGTGAAGGTTGGGCTGGGGCTGAGGGCCGGGCAGGAGTTGATTATGTCCGCTCCTATTGAGGCTCTTCCTTTGGTGCGGCGGATTACGGAGCACGCGTATAAGGCGGGGGCTCTGCTGGTGACTACGTTTTATTCGGATGATCCGAGTGTGCTGGCGCGGTATGAATACGGTGCGGATGCGAGCTTCGACTACGCGCCGAAGTGGCTGCATGACGGGATTGCAGAGGGCTTCCGGAGTGGTGCGGCTCGGCTGGCGATTGCGGGGGCGAATCCGGCGCTGTTGGCGAAGCAGGATCCTGCGAAGGTGGCGCGGGCCAATGTTGCAGCGTCGAAGGCGGGTAAACCGGCGATGGAGTTGATTACGCGGCATGAGATCAACTGGACGATCGTTGCGTGTGCGACGCCGGAGTGGGCGAAGCTGGTGTTTCCGGGGGAGCCTGAGCATATTGCTGTCGCGAAGTTGTGGGAGGCGATCTTCGTCTCCTCGCGGGTTGCGGTGGACGACCCGGTGGCTGAGTGGAAGGAGCATGGAGCGCGCCTGAAGAAGCGCATGGATATGCTGAACGCGAAGAGGTTTTCTGCGCTCCACTTCAAGGGTCCCGGCACAGATCTGAAGGTCGGTTTGGCGGATGACCATCTGTGGGCGGGTGGTGGGACGACTGCGGGGAATGGGGTTTATTGCCAGCCGAATATTCCGACCGAGGAGTGCTTTACGACTCCGCATAAGGATCGTGTGGATGGGACTGTGAAGGCGTCAAAGCCGCTGTCGCACCAAGGGACGTTGATTGAAAATATTGCGGTGCGGTTTGAAGGCGGCAAGATCGTTGAGGCTACGGCGACGGCTGGTGAGGATGTGTTGAACCGGTTGATCAGCACCGATGATGGGGCGCGCCGATTGGGCGAGGTGGCGCTGGTGCCGCACTCTTCGCCGATTGCGCAGAGTGGTGTGCTGTTCTGGAATACGCTGTTCGATGAGAATGCAGCGAGTCATATTGCGCTGGGGCAGGCGTATTCGACCTGTTTGATCGGCGGCGAGAAGATGGATGCGGCGCAGTTGGCGGCGCTGGGTGCGAATGCGAGCCTGATTCATGTGGACTGGATGATCGGATCGGGCGAGATGGACGTGGATGGGGTTGCCGCGGATGGAACGGCTGAGCCACTGATGCGCAGGGGAGAGTGGGTTTAGTTCGCGAAGAGAGCGTTACGCGGCCGGCGTTGATTCGAATAGGCCGCCCGCGTAACGTTCTCAATGGGTTGAGGAAAGCGGCGTGGTTACTGGCTTTTCCACTGCGAACGGAAGAATTTTTCTAGTATTTGCGGGAAATTCGCGGTAAATTGAAACTCAATCGGACGACGGTCGTCTACACCCCAAAGTTCCCAAAGAATAGTTGCTGCAAGGCGATTCGCTTTTGCAGGAAATATGTAGCAGATCCTCAGGATCCTCAGTTGGTTCTTCCTTCTGTCGCCGTGGTGTCGCATCTCTACTAGTCGAAACTTTTCAAGGAGAACTTTCTATGAATTCCGATATGACGCAAGGTGTTTCCCGCAGATCGTTTCTGCGCATCGTTGGTGCTGCTTCGGCGGCGGCGACTACGTTTCCGGCGTTTGCCTCGATGACACCGCCTGCGGCGGCAGGGCAGACGGCGCGACGAAGCGGAACGCGTGGGATGCAGCCGCTTTCGGCCGACACGGTTGTGATCAGCTCGAATGAAAATCCTTTGGGACCGGCGCAGTCCGCACTGACGGCGATATGTAGCATGGGCGCGCAGGGAGGCCGTTACCACTGGGATGAGTACATGAAGACGATTGATGTCTTCAATGGGCAGTTTGGCTTGAAAAAAGACTATTCGGCGCTGTTTCCCGGGTCGAGCGGACCGTTGGATCTCGCGCTGATGTCGAATATTGGACCGGACAAGCCGCTGGTTTATGGAGACCCGAGCTACGAGCAGGGGCCGCGAGCGGCTGAGACGATGAAAGCGCCGAAGTATCCGGTGCCTTTGACTGCCACGTATGCGCATGATGTGAAGGCAATGTTGAAGGCGCATCCTTCGCCGGGTGCGTACTACATTGTGAATCCGAATAATCCGACGGGGACGATTACTCCCAAGGAAGACATCGTTTGGTTGGTGAACAATAAGCCGGCGGGTTCGGTTGTGATTATCGACGAGGCCTATACCCACTTTTCCGATAACGAGTCGTGCATCGATCTTGTGCCGCAGGATAAAGATGTGATTGTGATGCGGACGTTCTCGAAGATCTACGGCATGGCTGGGTTGCGGGCCGGGTTCGTTGTGGCACGGCCGGATTTGATTGACCGGTTCAACAATGTCGGTGGGCCCAGCCAGAGCCTGGCGAGCGTCTCGATTTCGAGCGCTGCGGCTGCCCGCGCAAGTTTGCTGGATAAGGATCTGGTTCCGCTGCGCAAGAAGATCAACGCGGATATTCGGACGGAATCGGTGGAGTTTTTGACGAAGCATGGCTATAAGGTGATTCCGGGATCGCAGGGCAATATGTTCATGGTGGATGTGAAGCGTCCGGGGAAACAGTTCCAGTCGGCTATGTTGAAGGAGAATGTTGCGGTCGGCAGGACGTGGTCGGCGATGCCGAACTATGTGCGGGTGACGGTGGGGACGAAGTCGGAGATGGCGAAGTTCCAGACGGCTTTTGTGAAATGCATGGACATGCCCGCGGGAGCGGCGAATGGAGCGGCGGAGTTGCATGCGCCTGAGTTCCATGTGCCGTCGGAGCTCTATCGCGGCTAGTTGTTGTAAAAAGCGCTCGGCCTCGGCGAGAGATCGTCGGGGCTATTTTTTTGCTTTGATTTTGACGTGAGGACTGGGTGCGCTGAAATCAACATCGCTGACGGGGTAAACTTGCAGTCACTATGGAATTGATGGGTTGTGGAACGGCGCTGGTGACTCCCTTTCGCAGGGACGGCAGTGTGGATGAGCCTGCGCTGCATGCGCTGGTCACGTGGCAGATCGAGAGTGGGATCGACTTTCTTGTTCCGTGCGGGACGACGGGGGAAGCTTCGACACTGACCGAGGTAGAGTGGTTGCGGGCGATTGAGGTCGTGGTTGCTGCTGCGGCGGGGCGGGTTCCGGTGTTCGCGGGCTGCACGCACAACTCGACCCATGAGGTAGTGGCGCGGGTGCGGAAGGTGTCACAGGTGCATGGGTTGACGGGCGTATTGAGTGCCAATCCTTACTACAACCGGCCGGGGCAGGAGGGGCAGTATCAGCACTTCAAGGCGATCGCGGAAGCGACGGCTCTTCCGGTGCTGTTGTACAACATTCCTTCGCGGACAGGTGCGAATTTGGAACCGGCGACGGTGCTTCGGCTGGCGGAGTTGAAGAACGTCATTGGAGTGAAAGAGTCGAGCGGGAATATTGCGCAGATTACCGAGCTGCTGACGACCGCGCCGCGAAACTTCAAGGTGTTTGTGGGAGATGATGGGCTGACCCTGCCGGTGCTGGCGTTGGGTGGGGCGGGGCTGGTGTCGGTGGCTTCGAACGTGATTCCGGGGCAGATGGCGCGTATGGTACGGGCGGCGCTGGAGAACGATTGGGTGGACGCGCGGCGGATCAACCGCCAATTTTTCCGGTTGATGCAGGCGCATTTTTGGGAGGCTAGCCCTGCCCCGGTGAAGGCTGTGCTCCACATGCTGGGGCGGGGGGAGAATGTGCTGCGGCTGCCGATGGTGCCGGTGTCCGATGCGACTCGAAGGCGGCTGGAGCGGATGGTGGGCGAGTTGGGAATGTTGGTTGGGGTTCCTGCGACGGGCGAAGATTTGAGGATGTTTTGAGGCGAGAGATTCCATACCAGGGAAGATGTTTGTTGTTTGTACTGGTAATTTGCTGTGTGACAGCACTGCGTGCCCAAGATAAAGGGCTATGGCAGGATTTCCGTTTCGATGACCTTCAGACCAAAACGAGAACCGCGCGGCTGGAAAACGGTCAGATTACTGCAATACGAAGGCTGTTGTTAACGCAAGTCAAAGTAGACAACTCGTGCGGTCCCGAGGTTATCCATGCCTTATTCCAAGGATTGACATTTGATGAAGTTCCTCTGAAGGAGAACCTGCGTGTAGTGAGAGCAACTGCCGGGGTCGGATGCGAGCGCGGGGGGCAAGGTGCGAACGGTGGAATGTGGCTCTTTCAAGTTGAAGGGAAGAAAGTTCAATTCCTCGGTGCACTGAGCGAGTGGGGGATGGCCGTTCAACCTGCGGAAATAAATGGATTTCATGACTTTGTGACGGGATGGCATGTCTCAGGGCGGGAGACTGGTCTTAGCTACTATCGCTTTGATGGCAAATCTACAAGCCGAATAGTGGAACATCCGCCTTCGGGGAAGATAATGGCGTGTGGCGTTTGGATACGCATGAGAAAAGTGCCCCGAATCAGTAACTACAAAACAATCGGAGAGAAGATTGAAGACGCTAGAAACGGCGATTGAGTATTGGTTTGCGCAGGGTGCGGAAGCAGTGGGAAGTGGCGAGGCGGAGCAAGCCTTTCTTGAGCTGCGTGGGAAGTTGGAAGCGGGAGAGTTGAGGGCTGCGGAGCCGGATGCTTCCGTGCCGCTGGGATGGCGCGTGAATGGGTGGGTAAAGCGGGGGATTCTGCTGGGGTTTCGTATTGGCACGATGGTGGAGATGGGCGGAGAGACGCTGCAGTTTATTGATCGGCACACGTATCCGGTGCGGCGGTTTTCGGTAGCGGACGGCGTGCGGGTGGTGCCGGGTGGCGTGAGTGTGCGGACTGGTGCTTATGTGGCTAAGGGGGTTGCGGTGATTCCGCCCGCGTACATCAATGTTGGGGCGTATGTGGATGAGGGGACGATGGTGGATTCGCATGCGCTGGTGGGGAGTTGTGCGCAGGTTGGTCGACGCGTGCATTTGAGTGCAGCGGCACAGATTGGTGGAGTGCTGGAGCCAGTGAATGCTTCGCCCGTGATTATCGAGGACGATTGTTTGATTGGTGGGAATACTGGTGTCTATGAGGGGACCGTCGTGCGGAAGCGTGCGGTTCTGGCGGCTGGGACTGTGTTGACGCGAGGGACGCCTGTGTATGACCTGGTGAAAGGCGAGATTTATAAAGCTACGGCGGAGAAACCGCTCGTGATTCCGGAGGGGGCGGTGGTGGTGCCGGGGTCGAGGGCGGTTTCTAAGGGGAAGGGCGCGGAGTGGGGGTTGAGTTTGGCGGCTCCGGTGATTGTTAAATATCGGGACGAGAAAACTGAGCTTTCTTTGGTGTTAGAGGAGATTTTGCGCTAGTTTGTGGTGGTAAAGCGTGGTGAGTTTGTGGCGGTTTGTGTGGCTGAGGTGGTGGTTTAGCGACGTATTTTTAAGCGCCTAAAAATACGCCATGGTTTTGAAGTTTATTTTTTGATCCTGTCCTGCCGGACGAGCCCACTGCGCGTGGGGCGGCCACTTCGTGGCGTGTATACCTTTTTGTGTGGCAACGTTCTGCGGTGGCCTCTCCCGCTGGTCGGGACGGGCTACCGCTGCGACCCTGTCTATGCGGGTTTCTTGGGGACGGTGTTGAAGAGATTGATGAAGCCTTCTGACAGGCTCGGATGAGTGAGGATGATGTTATGGACCGCCGAGTAGGGCAGGTTGGCGGACATTGCTAGCTGGATGACGGGGAGGAGTTCGCCGGTACCGGATCCGAAGGCGGTGAAGCCGAGGATACGGTCGTCGGAGCCGATGAGGATCTTCATGAAGCCGCGGGTCTCGTCGAGGGTGCGAGTGCGGAGGGCGGCGGCCATTGGGATCTTGCCGAGGCGGTAGGCTGTTCCCTGCTTCTTTGCCTCGTTCTCGCTGAGGCCTACATGGGCCAGTTCGGGGTCGGTGAAGGTGACGGAGGGGACCTGGCGGTTCTTTGTTGTGCGGTTGGCTCCGGCGAGGTTATCGCGGACGATGCGGAAGTCGTCGTAGGAGATGTGGGTGAAGTGGGGTGAGCCAGCGCAGTCGCCCATGGCCCAGACACCGGCGGCGGTGGTTTCGAGGCGGTCGTTGACCTGAAAGTGGCCAGTGGGGGTGGTTTTGATGCCTACGACGTCGATGCCCATGTTTTGCGTGTTAGGTGTGCGGCCAGTGGCGACGAGGATGTGCGAGCCCTGGAGCTTTGCGCCGTCGCTGAGGTAGACGGTAACGGATTTGCCGGAGGTGCCTTCGACGCTGGTGATGTTGGCGCTGGTGACGATGTCGATGCCTTCGTCTTCGAAGAGTTGGTGGAGGCCTTCGGTGACGTCGGGATCTTCGCGGTGGACGAGGGTGGGATTGCGCTCAATGATGGTGACGTTGGCTCCGAAGCGGCGCATGGCCTGGGCAAGTTCGAGACCGATGAAGCCGCCGCCGAGGACGAGGAGATGCTCGGGGAGTACGGTGAGCTCGAGGAGTTCGATGTGGGTGAGGGGCGCGGATTCGACGAGGCCAGGGATGGGGTCGATGGTGGCGCGGGAGCCGGTGTCGAGGAAGATGTAGTCGGAGCGGAGGGTGCGGGTGCCACCGGCGTTGAGGGCGACTTCGATGGTCTTGTCGGCGATGAAGCGGCCGAAGCCCATGACGATCTCGGCTTTGCTTTTTGTGTAGTTCGCGAGGTGCATGTCTCGGAGGCCGTCGATCATGCGTTGGCGGCGTGCACTGACAGCCTCCATGTCGACGTGCCAGTCGCCGTGGACGATGCCGAACTCGGAGCCGCGTTGGAAGAAGGAGGCGACCTTGGCGGAGTGGATGACGTTTTTGCTGGGTAGGCAGGCTACGTTCGGGCAGGCTCCGCCGAGACGCTTGTCTTCGATGTTGGCGACCTTTTTGCCCTGAGAGCCGAGATGCCAGGAGAGATATTTTCCGGCTTCTCCGCTGCCTATGATGAGTGCGTCGTACTGTTCTGGTGTGGACATTGTGTCTCCGTGCTTTTGAGGATTGTGTGTTGCTTCGGGTTCGCCCTGCGCGGGCAGCGATCACTTCGTGACTTGTATACCCCTTCGGTTAGCGCTCCCGTTGGTCGCGATCAGATATTTTCCGCGCCGATCCATAGGAGGCCTGTCGGCAGGACGTCTTCTTCAACAAAATTGACTTCTTCACCATTCGTTTGGGGCCTGGTGGGCGTCGGTGTAGGGTTCGGTCCAGAGTGCCAGCTGGAGTTGGATCGATTTACACCATGCCCGATGCATTCGATCCACCTCGTCGGCAGAATGATTCTTCGCAGCGAGATAAGGTTTGATGGTTTCGTTTATTACAGAGATGAAGCCCACGATGTTGCGGAGTGGGACGTAGGAAGTTGAGCTGACGTTGTCGGTTTTGTTTTTCTTCAACGCGGTGTGGCGGAGGGCGATCTCCTGCTGATAGTTGAGCCAATCCTGATCGTAGGGGCGGAGGCAGGTGTCGAGGATCCATTGCTGGAATCGCAGGTTGCTCTTGGCGAGGTAGTCGGGGAGGGGTTCGTTCTGTGGAGAGCGTGAATGGCGAGCGAGATTTGGAATACCTGCGATGATTCCGCTGCGCCAATGCTCTACGATCTGTTTGGTCTGGTCTGCGAGTACGGTGCCGGCTTGCTGGAGATAGCGCTGATCTTCTTCTGTGAAGCCTACGGTGACTTTTAAAGCTTCTAACTGCTGCAGCGTGACAGGTGAGGTCGCAACTTCGGATGTGCCGTAAGTGTAGCCATGAATTTGTTCAGCGACTTTCTGCATGGGATTCTCTTCCCTTCCCTGGAGCTACTGTCTATTTAGAGTGACATGGCTTAAGAGACTTAGGTTGAGGAGATGGCAGCTAAAATAAAGCCGATACCTATGATCACTCGTCGAAGCTTCCTGGTAAATGGTTCGTTGGCCGCATTTGCTTCCCGAACCAGCAGTCTTTTCGCGGCTCCCGACGCCACCTCCGCTGTCGTTCGCGCACCGAGCGGAGCACTGCGTGGGGAAAGCGTAGACGGTGTCCGCGTCTTTCGTGGCGTTCCGTTTGCTGAACCGCCGGTGGGATCACTGCGCTTTCTTCCTACAGTAAAGGTGAACCGGTGGAAGGGCGAACGTGATGCAACCAAGTTCTCCGCCGCGCCGATGCAGCGCAAACTGCTGACAGTACCGCACAGCGAAGATTGCCTCTACCTGAACATCTGGGCCCCCGAAGGTAAAGGACCTTTCCCCGTATTTGTCTGGATTCACGGCGGAGGTTTCACGGACGGTTACGCCTTCGAGCCCACCTATGATGGCACGGATTTTGCACGGGAAGGGATCATCAGCATCTCTGTCGAGTACCGTCTGGGGGTCTTTGGCTTTCTGGATTTTGAACCTCTGCTCGGGGCGCAGTATGCAGGAACGGCGAACAATGGCCTGCATGACGTGATGACTGCGTTGACGTGGATCCAGGAGAACATCGGCGCTTTCGGTGGCGATCCAGCACGCGTCACCATTGGAGGAGAGTCAGCGGGTGCGAAGTTGACGGATATTTTGATGGGCATTCCATCGGCCCAGCCGCTGTTTCATCAGATGATCTCCGAGAGCGGTGGGGCCGAACGCGTGTGGGCTCGTGGGGCGAGCGCAGGGATCACAAAGGGTTTTGCAGATATCTGGCAGAAGCAATCGGGCGACGCCATCGCGAGTGTAAAGACGGCAGCGGGAGCAGGCTTGATTCAGGCTCAGCAGGAGTTCCTCGATACGTGGCCGCAGCACTTCCCGCTGCGTGCTGAGATTGATGGGAGTTTTATTCCGCGTCTTCCCGTGGAGACGATTGCTGGCGGTTCGACTCGTGGCAAGAGACTGCTGATCGGCACGAATCGGGAAGAGAGCGCTATCTTCATTGGGCCGCATCCGAGGAATGATGCAACGGCGATGCAGCTCGGCAACACGAGTGTCGCGAAGTTCGATGCTGTTTATCAAAAATACAAAGAGATCTATCCGCAGCTCAGCGTTGAGCAGCGCCGCATTCGCGCTGTTACGGCGGAAGAGTATTGGATCCCTTCTATCCGTGTCGCGGAGGCACATCTGAAGGGCGGTAGCGCGTATGTGTACGAGTTGGAGTTCGCAGAGACGAGCGGTAAATTTGCGGGCGATGCCTACCACTCGTTGGATGTCGGCATGGTGTGGAATCATCCGCATAAGCAGGTTTCGGATGCTGCATCTGAAGCTGCTTTGGGCAAGCAGATGCACACTGCCTGGGCAGCGTTCATCCGTGGTGAAACTCCAGCGGCATCGGGGCTTCCTGCATGGCCGCAGTATGACGAACAGAGCCGGTCGACGATGATATTCGGCGCGAAGGCGAGCAGGGAAAGCCGCGTGGAACAAGGGCCGCAAGCTGCCGAACTCGCGCTGTGGAACGAAACTCTGTAAGACTCAACGGCTTACGAACCGATCGCTGAGAACCGCCGGGGCGGTTGTTTCACTGACCTCCTGCTGATTCGTTGGCGGTGTGGTGCAGATTTTTTTTGCTCGTGATATCAAGGAAGGCATGAGTACTCCTGAGCAGGCAAATTCGACGGATGCAGCCAAACGCAGGGCTGCGGTGTGGGCTGCGTCGCAGGTTGAAGATGGGATGAAGGTGGGGTTGGGGACAGGCTCTACTTCAGCGCTGGTGATTGAAGAGGTGGGGCGAAGAGTTGCGGAGGGATTGCGGATTACGGCGATTGCTACCTCTGAGGCGTCACAGAAGCAGGCGTTGGGTTTGAAGATTCCGATGAGTGACTTTGCGCATCTGCCGCAGCTCGATCTGACAATCGATGGGGCGGATGAGGTGCAGGAGGGGACGCTGTACCTGATCAAAGGGCATGGAGGGGCGCTGCTGCGGGAAAAGATCGTGGCGATCGCGAGTAAAAAGCTGATTATTGCCGTTGACCCGAGGAAGCTGGTGAAGACCTTGGGGGCTGTGTTTACGCTGCCGGTGGAGATTGTGCCGTTTGGGTTTGAGACGACGATGAGGCGGCTGAAGGATCTGGGATTTGATTGTGAACTGCGGATGAATGATGATGGAAAGCCGTTTGTAACGGATGGGCAGCATTACATTGCCCACTGCAAACTGCCACAGGTTGGGTTTGACGCGAAACAGGCCGCGGAGAAGCTAAAAGCGACGGTTGGAGTGGTGGAGCATGGGCTGTTTCTGGGGATGGCGAGCAAGGTAGTGATTGGTGGGCCGGAGGGGATTCAGGTCCTGGAGGCGGCGCGGTAGAAAGCTCGTTCACAGGGCGATTCAGGTTGCGGTGATAAGCTTAAGCATTGATGGCACAAGATAAATTGAAGTTGATTCCGCTGGGTGGCCTTGGCGAGTTCGGTATGAACTGCATGGCGATCCGCTGGCAGGATGACATTATTGTCATCGATGCTGGTCTGATGTTTCCTGAAGAAGAGTTGCTGGGTGTGGACATTGTCGTCCCGGATATCAGCTATTTGACTGAAAACCGCGAGAAGGTTCGCGCGATCCTTTTGACGCATGGACATGAAGACCACATTGGCGGGCTTCCATGGATTCTGTCTGAGCTGAACGTTCCGGTGTATGGGACGGAGTTCACGCTGGCGTATGTCGAGGGCAAGCTCGAAGAGCACCGGCTGCTGGATGATGCGGATTTGAACGAGATGATTCCCGGCAAGCGGCTGACGCTGGGGCCGTTTTCGGTCATGCCGATTCGGGTGACGCACTCGCTGGTGGACTGCGTGGCGCTAGCGATTCATACGCCGGTGGGTGTGGTGCTGCATACGGGCGACTTCAAGATCGATCTTTCGCCACCGGATAACAAGCCGTTCGATCTGCATGCGTTTGCCGAGCTGGGCAAGCAGGGCGTGCTGGCGCTGTTGCAGGACTCGACGAACGTAGACCGCAATGGGTATACGCCAAGCGAGCGTGCGGTAAGGCCGAAGCTGGACGAGATCTTTTCGCAGACGAAGAAGAAGCTTTTCTTTAGCTGCTTCTCTTCTTCGATTCACAGGATTCGGCTGGCGATGGAGCTGGCGCATCAGCATGGGCGCAAGGTTGCGATTATTGGGCGGTCGCTCGATAACTCGACCGAGATTGCGCAGGACCTTGGGTATCTCGATGTGCCGCAGGGGCTGGTGATTAATCCGGGGCAGATTCGTGATTTTCCTGCAAATAAATTGCTTATCATGATTAGCGGAACGCAGGGCGAGCCGATGAGCGCGCTGAGCCGGGCTGCGGTGAATAATCACAAGTTTGCGCACATCGATGCTGACGATACGGTGCTGCTGAGTTCGCGTGTGATTCCGGGAAATGAGAAGTCGATCTATCGGATGATCGATCACCTGGAGCGGCGCGATGCGAAGGTGATTCATGATGATGGACAGTCGGGGTTGATCCACGTGAGCGGACATGGAAGCCAGGAGGAGCTGAGGTTGATGATCAATCTCGTTCGTCCGAAGTTCTTCATTCCGGTGCATGGAGATTATCGCCACTTGAAGCGCCATGCGGAGCTGGCGGGATCGATGGGCGTGGTCGAGAAGACAATTCTGCTGGAGGACGGCGACGTTCTGGAGCTGGATAAGGGCTCAGCTACGAAGACCGGGAAGGTAACGGTTGGTCGAGTGTGCATCGATTCAGGTGGGACTTCGACTGATGTCGTCGAAGACATTGTCATTCGCGATCGGAAACATTTGAGCGAGGATGGGATTGTGCTGCCAATCATCGCGATCAACAAGCGGACGGGGCTGCTGGAGAATCCTCCTGAGATTGTGATGCGGGGGATGGCGATTCCTGAGGAAGGCTTGATTGCTGAGGCTCGGCAGGTGGTTCAGCGGACGCTTGAGGGATCTTCGGCGGAGGAGAAGGCCGACTACGGCGTGATCAAAGAGAAGATTCGCAATGATCTGAAGCGGTATATCCAGAAGAGCACGAGCCGGCGGCCTTTGATTATGCCGGTCATCCTCGAGATCTGACACATAATTGTTGCAGTGAAAAAGCGCTCCTGATGGGGCGCTTTTTTATGCGTTGATGCTGGTTAGGGTGGTGATTACCCCTATCAGTTAGAGGCCCAGATCAAGCTGCGGGAATAGTAGGATCAGCGCGGGGATATGTAATTGCGCACCGATGAAACGTGGTCGATGCGGCGGTGCGGTTCGACCGGACAAGGTGACTTTTATGTTGAGGATTGCTTTTTGCCGACACGTGTTTGCGGCGATGTTGATCGCGGCGATGTTGTCGGCGGGAGCGGTGGAGGCGCAGAAGCCTGTGATTGAACCGCCGACGCGGCCCACAATCGGGCTGGTGCTGGAGGGTGGTGGGGCACTGGGGTTTGCGCATATTGGTGTGATTGAGTGGATGGAAGCGCACCATATCCCTGTAGATGATGTGGCTGGGACAAGTATGGGTGGCTTGATCGGCGGTCTGTATGCGTCGGGAAACAGTCCGCAGGAGATTGACGCGTTTGTTGGAGGGATCAACTGGTCGTCGGTGTTGAGTGGGCAGGTGCCCTTTCCGGCGTTGAGCTATCGGCGAAAGGAAGACAAGCTGGCATTTCCGAACCGGCTCGACTTTGGCTTGAAGCATGGGATTAGTTTTCCGAACGGATTGAATTCGGGGTCGGGCGTGGGGATGCTGCTGGATCGGGAGATGCTTCCTTACTATGATTTGAAGAATTTTGATGACTTGCCAATTCCTTTCCGATGCGTAGCGACCGATATTACGACCGGCGACGAGCACGTGTTCAAAGATGGATCGCTGGCACAGGCGATGCGGTCGACGATGTCGATTCCTGGCGTGTTTGCTCCAGTGGTGCATGGGGATCAGGTTTATTCGGATGGCGCTGCGGTGAACAATTTTCCGGTGGATGTAGCGCGCAGCATGGGCGCAAAGATCGTGATTGCGGTGTATCTGGATACGGGGACGGTGAACAAGGAGAGTTTCAATTCGTTGGTGGGTGTTGCGAGCAGAAATCTGGCCATCATGGTTTCGGCGAATGAGCTGAAGAGTATGAAGGACGCAAATATTCTGCTGAAGGCGGATGTGAGCAAGTTCACGTCGAGCGACTTTGAGAAGAGCGAGGATATTATTCCGCAGGGCGTGAAGGTTGCGGAGGAGCATGCTGCGGAGTTAGAGAAGTATGCTTTGAACGATGCTGAATGGCAGGCTTATGTGGCGCAACGGGACGCGCGGCGGAGGACAAGGATTCCTATACCGCAGTTTGTGACTGTATATGAGCTGAAAGGAGCTCAGCGGGCCGAAGTTGCGAATGAGTTTGCCAAGTACGTGGGAAAGCCGATTGACTCACAGAAGATTGACGAGACGATTGCGGACCTGCAAGGGACGAGAACTTACTCGAGCATCAGCTACAACATGATTGATGAGAACGATCAGACGGGGCTGCTGGTGCGGCCGAGGCTGACGAACTATGGACCTCCGTTTTTGAATGTAGGGCCGACGCTTTCATCCAATGATGCGAATGATATTCAACTTGGGTTGGGCGGACGCGCAACGTTCTTTGGGCTGACGGGGCCGGGGTCTGAGGTAAGGATAGATGCCTCGATTGGGCAGGCGGCAGGAGTTGGCGGGGAGTTGTATCAGCCGCTGGTTGTGGGGAAGCGGTATTTTGTCGCACCACGAGCGTACTACTCCCACACCATCACGTCGTTCTATTCGGGGAGCCAGGAGCTCTCGCAGTACACCGAGAACCGGAATGGTTTTGGGGTGGATCTTGGGTATCGGTTCAGCTCGAAGGCCGAGTTGAGGATGGGGGAAGACTACCAGTGGTATGGAGAAACGCTTCGGGTGGGACAGCCGATCGAGCAGGTCTTTCACCTGACGCCGTTTGTGAGTAATGTGCGTTTTCAGTACCTGGGGCAGGACAATGTGCAGGTCCCAACGAGAGGGACAGAGTTTTTGACGAAGTACATCTACTCGACGCAGAGCCCGTTTAGCGAGGGTGGGTACTCGCAGTGGGATTCGAGAGCAGCGCACTTTATTCCCGTGGGCGAGAAAGGAATTATCTTCGGCACGATGTCTGGGGGAACGAGTTTTGGCGCTACGAATCTTGGGCTTGCGGGATTTTCGCTCGGCGGCGCGTTGCGGTTGAGTGCGTATGACAGCGGAGAGCTGCTGGGGAACGATTATTTTCTGGGGCAAACCGGTTATCTCTACCGTCTGGCGAAGCTGAATCCGGTGATTGGGGAGTCTATTTATGCTGCCGGGTTCTATGAGATCGGGAAGGTGTGGGGCGGGGCTGCGGGAACGCCGACGCTGCCGAACGATATCTCGGGCGCGATTGTGATCAAGACTCTGCTGGGGCCGTTTTATGGTGGAGCGAGTATCGGGGATAGCGATCACCGCAAGTGGTTCTTCGGCTTGGGGCGGGTGTTCTAGTGACTTTGTTCGAGGGTGATTCGCCGTGTTTGTCAGGTGCTCCCTTCTACTTACTACGCGGCAGACGCTTATTATTATCCTTGCGGCAGGAGCTGTAAGGAGATTTGGGCGGATGAGCGAGTTTGTGACGTTGGAGGAGATTCGGGCAGCGAAGGAGCGGATTGCCGGGGTTGCGGTGAGGACACCGCTGTATCGCGTGGAGCGGGCTCGGTTGCGGATGGAAAAATTTCCGGAGCCGCAGTTTGATCTCTATATCAAAGCGGAGAGTGAGCAGCCGATTGGGAGCTTCAAGCTGCGTGGGGCTTACAACATGGTGGCGCAGTTGTCGCCGGAGGAGTTGCGGCACGGGGTGATCACTTACTCAAGTGGAAACCATGCGCAGGGGGTGGCGTATGCGGCGCGGGCACTGGGGGCGAAGGCAGTGATTGTGATGCCGAGGAATGCTCCGGAGGTGAAGAAGGCAGCTACACGGGCTCTGGGCGCGGAGATTGTTGAGGTGGGGCCGGCTTCGTCGGAGCGGAGGTTGAAGGCGGAGGAGTTGGTAGCGAAGTTTGGGTACGCGATGATTCCTCCTTATGATGCGCCGCAGATTATCGCCGGGCAGGCTACGTGTGGGTTGGAGATTGTGGAACAGCTGCCGGGAGTTGAGCTAGTGATCTCGCCTGTGAGCGGTGGCGGGTTGCTGAGTGGGACGGCTACTTCGGTGAAGCTGGCGGCGCAGGCGGGATTGGTGAGTGCTGGGGTGCAGGTTTGGGGTGCGGAGCCTGAGTTGGCGGCGGATGCTAAGGAGAGTTTCTACTCGAAGACACTGGTAGAGTGGCCTGCGGCTGATACTGCGCGGACGATTGGGGATGGGTTGCGCACGCAGAGTATGGGGGTGTTGAACTTCGCGCACGTGATGAAGTTTGCGGATGGGATTGTGACGGTGTCGGAGGGCGAGATACTGACTGCGATGCGCGTGATGTTGGGTGCTACCAAGCTGGTGCCGGAGCCTAGTGGAGCGGTGACGCTGGCTGCGGCGCTGTTTCATGCGGAGGAGTTGCCGAAGGTTCGGAAGGTTGCGGTGATTCTTAGTGGAGGAAACCTGGAGCCGGAGCTGCGGAAGCAGTTGGAGACGGAGTTAGTCGCGAAGGCTTAGTCCTGCCGGACGGGCCCGCTGCGCGGGGCGGTCACTTCGTGACTTGCCTACCGATTGGTCCTCCCGTTGGTCGGGATCAATGCTGATTATGTTTTTGGTAGCGGTTTAGGACTTCCTGCAGCGTGATTGTGCCTTCGAGGGAGCCGCGCATGGCGCGGTTGGTGATGGGAAGGAGCGGCCAGCGCTGGAAGTGCGGCAGGGCGCTTGAGAGGGGCAGATCCGGGAAGAGGATGGGAGTGCGTTCGGGGCCGAGATGTTCGGCTAGGGTGGCGGACTCACCGAGTACTTTTTCGGAGTTTGGCTCGATCTGTGATGCGGCGTTGTCTATCATTTCCCCCAGGGCTTCGAGCTCTTCTCTCTTTGCGGCATACCAGAGGCCATCGAGGCAGTGGACGAGGATGACGGGGATGGATTTGAGGTCCTCGTACTGGGCGAGCGAGAGCAGCGTGTCGGCGATGGTTTCGCTACCCTGAAGAACGGGGACTGTAACGGGCTGCATGGCGTCTTCGAGGTGGAGGTTGCTCTCTTCGCGAAGCTCTTCCATGGATGGGAGGTCGAGGCCGTCCTGGTGGGTGAACTGCTCGAGGATAGGGACGGGCTGGAGGGTGCGGGAGATGAGGTAGGCGATGGCGTTGGCGAGAATGACCGGCAGGACGATGGAGTAGTTGCCGCTGACCTCGAGCACCATGAAGACGGAGGTGAGAGGGGCGCGAAGGAATGCGGCGAAGAGGACGCCCATTCCGACCAACGCGTAAGAGCCGATGGTGCCGGTGAGGTGCGGGAAGTAGATTTTTTCGAAGGTGCCTACTGCGGCGCCGAGCATAGCTCCGATGAAGAGCGTGGGGGCAAACATTCCACCGGGGGTGCCACTTGAGAAGGAGAGGGTGGTGGCGATGATTTTGAAGAGCGCGAGGAGGAGGAGCATCTTCCAGGCGAACTGGGCATGCATGGCCTGATCGATGGCTTCGTAACCGGCGCCCATGACCTGGACTAGTCCGAAGTAGCCAATGGCTCCGACGAGGAGTCCGGCTGCGGCGGGCTGGAGAAGCTGTGACCACTGTGGTTGGCTGCGGAGTTTGGGGCGAAGGTAGCTGAGGCAGCGGGCGAAGAGAAGAGAGGCGAAGCCGCCGACGACTCCGAGGGCGGCGTAGGCGAGGAGTTCGCGTGAGTCGCGGAGGTCGACGACCGGAATGCGGAACATGGGCTGCGTGCCCCAGAAGGAGCGGGCGACGACGACGCTGGCGACGGCGGAGAGAACGATGGAGCCGAGGACGGCGGCGCTCCATTGGCCGATGACCTCTTCGATGACAAAGAGGATGGCTGAAATGGGAGCGTTGAAGGCGGCGGCGAGTCCGGCGGCGGCTCCGATGGGAGCGAAGATGCGGAGCCTTTCTTTCGACATGCCGAAGCGACGGCTGATGAGGGAGGCGACGCCGGCTCCGATCTGGAGGGAGGGGTCTTCGGGGCCGAGAGAGTGGCCACTGCCGATGGCGAGGGCAGAGAGGAGAAATTTGCCGATGACGGTGCGGAAGGAGATGTAGCCGTTGTTGATGTAGAGGGCGGCCTTGGTCTGGTTGATTCCGCTGCCTCGGACATTGGGGAAGACGTAGCGGGTGAAGAGGGCGATGACTAAGCCTGCGGCGGCAGGGATGTAGAGCAGGCGCGGCTGGTGCGGGTTGGGAGAGGAGCCGAGGAGAAGGACGCTGAGCCACTCGATGGCCATGCGGAAGGAGACGACGAGCAGGCCGGAGATCACGCCGATGAAGATGGATAGGACGAGGAAGACACGCTCCTCTCGGCCGGGAGCGATGCGGGCGATCATATCCTCGCGGGGGGTTGATGCTGCCACTGGTTCGGTCTCTACGATGGTGGGATTGGTTTCCATCTTCGCTTAGGGCTCCATCGCTTTGGGGAATTTAGCGAGTTGCAGGAGAAGGGCGTCGTCTCCGGTGGGTGCGCCGCAGATCTTGCTGGTTTGGGTTTCGGTATCGAAGACTAGCTGCATGGTTGCATCCTGCTGGGTGGGATCGTTGAGGAGAACGACGCGGTTGCTGGTGGCGTCTTTGCTCCCCCATTTTGTGGTGAGATCCTGCAACGGCGTTGGGAGGCCGCTGGCGGTGGAGACTTGAGCGCTACAGGCGTCGAAGCGTTTCTTTGCCAAAGCGCGGGCTTGGAGGATACGCGTGACACGCTCGTTGTTTGGGAGCTTCTTCAGAGGTGCGAGGGCGAAGATTCGCGTGGATTCGTCGAGCATTTCCTTGTCGCTGGGGTAGATTGTTTCCTGGTTGGAGGTAGCGGCCTCGCGTTCGTGCATGGCCTGCTCCATGAGGCGGTGGGCATCGTCGAAGTGGCCGGAGTCGTATTCGAGGCGCGCGGCAGATTCGAGCGCCGTGGGGTTTTTCGGCTCCAACGCGAGGACCTTGTGATAGTAGTTCAGGGCATCGTGGGGAGCGTTGGCTTGCTCCAGTAGCTGCGCGATGGTTAGGGAGACGGGGACGTCATCGGGAGCGTTGCCTCCGGCGATGAGGAGCTCGGTGCGGGCGTTGCTGAGTTCGTGATGGGCGATGAGGTATTGGGCGAGTTCGAGGCGGACGTCACGGCGTCGGAGAACGCCATCTCCCTCCCAGGTGCCATAGATGGAGGCGCGGTAGTAGTTGACGGCGGTCTGAACATCGCTCTTCTTTGCAGCGAGATGCGCGAGACGCAGATTGATAAAGCCGTTGCCGGGTTCGGTCTCCCAGAGGCCGAGGAAGTAGTTGTAGGACTCTTCGGTGTAGCCGGCGTCGCCGAGGGCCTGGGCTAGGAGAAGCTCGTAGGAACGCTGGCCGGGGACATACGAGAGTGCGGTGCGGAGAGCGACGATGGCCTGGTCGGGATGGCTGGAGTTGATGGCGGCCTGGCCTCGAGCGGACCAGCGCTGACCGAGTTCCAGGCGGTGGGACGCGAAGGATCGAAAGAGGAAGAAGGTGATGAGAAACAGGACTACGGTGATGAGCACAAGACTGAGGAAGGTCAGGGAGTCGCGAAGGATCAACCTTCGCTTCAGGCTCGAATAGTCTTCTGTTTGCAGTGTCATAAAGCGGGGGCGTTCTTCTTAGCTGCTGCTTTCTTTAGTCTATGGATTTGATGCATATGGGGATAGTGAAGCAGTCTTCGAGAAGTCGGTGGCGATATTGGTTCGTAACGGCGGGGCAAAGTTTAGACTGGACGCTGTCTTGCTGCCCGGCAAACTATGGCGGCGTCTAAATGAGGTCTATGCAGATTTTTTCTATTCGGCGATGTGCGGCGTTGAGTGTTGGGGTGGTGATGCTGACGGCAGGCGTCACCGCATTGGGACAGAAGAAGGGGAAGGGTCAGGACTATGATCGGACGGCGATCGCGACTGTGCTGCATGATGCGAATGTGTATGTCGCGTCGGATGCAGATGCGCAAAAGATTTCTCTGGTAACACCGGGCCACGAGATACAGATTGTGGAACGCAGCGGGCCGTGGGTAAAGGTGTTCGCGAATACCGATATCAATGACGCTGCCAATGAGGATGACAGCAGTAAGCCGATATTCGGCGAAGACGCGAATGTTATGCCCGCGTCAGGGTGGATTAGGGACAAGGGGATTCTAGGCCCGGCTACGGCTAGTGGAGATGTGATTCTGTTTGGATCGGCGGCGAACTTTGAGGACGAGGCAGAGCGACCGCACGCGCCCAAGGGGGCGGCTGCTTCGGCTCATCTGCTTTATAAGCGGGTGGCAGAATATTTTCCGAGTTCGCCGCTGGCGGGTGAGGCGGCATGGAGGGCGGCGGACATTCGATGGCAGCTCGATAAGTTGGATGTCAGCACGCTGCCGAGCGCGAAGGAGCAGGAGGCTTATCTGCGGCCGCAGATTTACGAAGGTGAGTTGAAGAAGGTGATGAAGGTGTATCCGGGGAGCGAGTTTGCGGCGCGGGCGGCGTTTGATCTGCTGGATAACAAATTGTGCGGAGATTGGCAGGGGCTGCCGAAGTGTCCAGAGATGGAGACGGGGCTGTATGTGAAGTATGCACAACAGTATGCGGATGGACCAAAGGCGGCGGAGGCCTTATACAACGCGGTGTACCGGCAGGGTGTGGTGGTGACGATGTACCTGGTACAGGAGGATAAGAAGAAGTCTGACGAGGCGGCGAAGAGGATGCAGGCGCTCGCGATGGACTTGAAGTCCCGATACCCAAAGTCAGAGTTTGCGGCGCGGGGTGAGAGTCTGGCGTTCAGAGTGTCGCAAGGGATCCCTATCTATGGGAGCGACCGGGACTAGACGGTATCTTTGTCGGGACATTTGTGGCGAGACCCGCCCAGCGATTTACCGTTTACACATGCTGACCCTTTAGGATGGAGTCATGTCGATTCTTCATGTCATCATCCTTGCCATTGTGCAGGGTCTTGCGGAGTTGTTGCCTGTATCTAGTTCTGCTCACGTTGTGGTTGCCGAAAAGCTGTTGGGGTTGGACCCCACGACGCCACAGATGACGCTGCTACTGGTGATGCTGCACACGGGCACGATGTTCGCCGTGATTGTTTACTTTTGGAAGCAGTGGAAGAAGACTTATTTTTCGAGTGGCGATGCCTTCAAGCGCTTCTTGATACGGTTGATCTGGGCTTCGCTGCTGACCGCCGTGATTGGTGAAGTTATCGTCAAGGCGATTGAGAAGACGGCGTTCAAAGGGGCTTCGAAGGGAGAGATCGAGTTGCTGTTTGGGCGGCTGGATTTGATTGCTCCCGCGTTGGCTGCGGCCGGGTTGCTGATTCTGCTTGCTGGCTTGATGGAGAAGCGGCGCATGGGCGCGCATGAGCAGGTCTACGGTGACAGCGTGACAATGCGACAGGCGGGATGGATCGGTGCGATCCAAGGCTTGTGCCTGCCGTTTCGTGGATTTTCTCGTTCGGGAGCTACCATCTCGACGGGTATGTTGGCCGGTGCCAGCAAGGAGCGGGCGGAGCGGTTCAGCTTTGCGTTGGCGGTGGTGCTGACGCCTCCTGCGGTCGGGCGCGAGGTGATGCGGTTGGTCAAAGCCTCGCATGCGGCGCAGGCAGCGGGTACGACGATCGATCTGCATGGAAGCATGGTGATGGGACTGCTTGGGGCTGTGTTCGCGTTTCTGGCTGGCCTGGTGGCGCTGAGGTGGTTGAGCAGTTGGCTGGAGGAGGGACGTTGGTATCTGTTCGGCATCTATTGCCTGGTGGCGTCGGTGGTCGTGTTTGGGCTGTATCACGCGGGGTATTAATCCGCAGTTGTAAACGCAGGGAAGGCTTCGCGTGTGGTTACATCTCCATGCGCGAAGCCTTTTTCGTTATGGCGTGCGGGTATAAAACCACGCCCAGAAGACGAGGGGAAGCTGAAGAGGAATTCGCAGCCACTGCGCCCAAGTTTGGCCCATGATGCCGGGTGCTGGCAGGTGGGCTGTCGCCATGTAGATATTGGCTGGCAGTATCACGATGAGCAAAGTTACCAATCCCCAGGCTGCAGCGTGGCGCGTTTGTGGGAAGAGAAGGCCTATGCCTCCGAGAATCTCTGCTGCGCCGCTGATGTAAAGGATGGCAAGGTGCGCAGGCAGCCAGGGCGGAATAATTTTGAGGTAGATGGCGGGATGAAGGAAGTGAAGGCTGCCGGCGACGATGAAGAGAACGGCCAGGAGAATGCGGCCAATCATGCTGGATCACTTCCCTCTTGTTACATGTCTCGGCTGTTTAGTTTTCTAGGGCTAGCAAAAAAGCGGGCAGCGGGGATGACCCCTGCTGCCCGACGTCGAGTGGTACGCCCTGGTTACTTCGATACAAGTGCGTCGCGGTGACTCTTTACGTAGTCATGCGAGGTGAGAATGTGTGCCTGCTGTTCTGCAACAAGTTGGCGAACAGGTAGCGGAAGATCCTGATTGAGCGCGTCGGCGTAGGCTTTTTTGGCTTCATCTTCGCCCTGCTCGGCTGTTTCGAGGAGCGTATGGTCGCCGCCGCCAAGCTTGGCTTTGAGGTCACCCCAAACACGGTGAAGGGTGCCGGCGGTGGTACCGGACTCTTTGATGTCGTGAACGCCGTTCTGATGGAGAATCTCCTCGAGATCGCCGCGAAAGCTGGCGCGTTTGAGAGATTCGGCCAGGAAATAGCGCTTGAGAGTTTCGTCTTTAAGGTGCTCGCCGATGTCGGCGAAGCCCTTCTGGCTGTCGAGGAGTGTGCTGATGAGGGAGTCGAGCGAGCGTTGCATCTCGTGCTGTTTGCCTGAATCTGTAGCCATTTGGAAACCTCAATCCTGGGGTGAATTTTGTTCGGTTGGAGCAGGGTCCGTCGGCTGTGCGCGATTCTCCTCCGCCGACGGCAAGCAAGAGAAATCGCGAAAATCCCGCTCCCCTGCCAACCGATTCTAAGGACCGCCGGGTGAAATGGGCCCGGCGGTGAATATGGAAGGATAGATGCATGGTTGGCCTGTGGGTTTGTATGTGGATACCCGAAGCGAGGTTTTTGTGCGTGGGCTTAGAGGTGGTCTGGGATAATCAAAGGTGCTCTGGTGATTTGCGGGCTTGGTTTGGATCGGACGGCGCGTTGAGATTTTGCGCGCCGGGTCGAATGAGTCCGCGCGTCCCCTCTCACATGAAGGCTCCCCCAATGAAAACTCTGAGACTTGTTTCGACCCCGACGCGCAACCGCCGCCTGAATGAGATTCTCGGGATGGTCGTACTGGTGGGTGCGGGGCTGCTGCTGCTGGCGCTGGCCAGTTATACGCCGACCGATCCTTCGTTCGACACGGTGGGACAGTATGTGAAGGGTCGGCCTGCGCATAACTGGACGGGGATGGTCGGGGCGTACCTGGCGGATGCGATGCTGCAGTTGATTGGGGTCGCGGCGTTCTTTCTTCCGCTGGTGCTGGGACGGCTGGGTGTTTGCTGGATGCGGTCCCGACCGGCAGGGTCTCCGCTGGCAAAGACGATTGGGTTGGGGATGTGGGTGGTGTTTGGGCCGGCGGCGATCGCGTTGTTGCCGGGTGAGATGATGTGGCGCGGCTCGTTGCCGGTGGAAGGGACGACGGGCAGGCTGCTGGCGGATTTCATGGTGCACTATCTGAATCTGCCTGGGGCGGCGATTGTGCTGACGCTGATGGTGGCGGTGTCGCTATATCTTGCGACGACATTTACGTTCAACACGGCACGGGAGTGGGCGACGATCCGGTTTGGGTTTCTGCAGCGATTGTGGGAGTGGTGGGTGCAGCGGCGAAGCAGGCGCGCCGGTGCGGAGGTTTCCTTTGAGGAGTCGTATGGAAGCAAGCGTGAGCAGGCAGACGCGAGGGCGCGACGGGCTCGGGAGCTTGCTGAAGATGCTGAGCGAAGGAGAGCGCAGCCAGAGCCGGAGCCGACGACTCTGCTGGGCGGACTGTTTGGTTGGTTGAGCAGGAAGAAGCGGGTTGAGCCTATTTCGATTGTGCCTGAGGAGATTGCTCCGGGACATACTCCTTCGATCTTTGAGGCGATGCCGAGAACGCTGGTGGATGCTCCTCCGGTGACTGCGTTCGGCACGGCTGCTGCGGCGGCGGCTCCGTTTGCGGAGGTGCTGGCGAAAGCGGCTGCGCCGGTGCATGCGATTGATGATGAGTCGAACTTTGGTGGTTTCGGCCGCGAAGACGAATGGCGGCAGCCAGCTGCGGCGAAGGTGGCTGCTCCGATTCGCGCGGTGAAGAGGGTTGAGGAGACTCGAACTTCTTTTGCTGCGCCTCATGCCCCTGCTGCCGCTGCGATGGCTCCGCTGGCGGCACTGCCGGAGAGTATCTCGTTTGGCAAGCGAGCGGATGCAGACATCAAGCCGGTGACGATTGTGCCGAAGAGCGTGCGGGGGTATAAGTTGCCGCCGTCTTCGTTGCTTTATCGGAGTGAAGAGCACGCTGTTGTTCGCGAGGACGCGCTGCGCGAAGAGGCGCGGGTGCTGGTGGAGAAGTCGGCTGAGTTTGGCGTTGATGGGCAGGTGACGCAGATCAATCCCGGACCGGTGGTGACTACGTTTGAGTTCAAGCCTGAGGCTGGGGTGAAGGTTGCTCGCATTACTGGGTTGGCCGACGATCTTTGCCTTGCGATGGCGGCAGAGTCGATTCTGATTGAGCGGATGCCGGGGAAGAGCACGGTTGGAATCCAGGTGCCCAATCATGAGCGGGAGACGATCTGGCTTCGGGACGTTGTCGAGTGTGAGAGCTTTGCGCAGAGCAAGAGCAGGCTCGCGATTGCGTTGGGCAAAGACATCAACGGGCGCATCGTTACTGCTGATCTAGCGAGTATGCCGCATGTGCTGATCGCGGGTTCGACGGGTTCGGGTAAGTCGGTCGCGATCAACGCGATGATCATGAGCGTGCTGTTCAAGAGCACACCCGAGCAGGTTCGGATGATTCTTGTGGACCCGAAGCGCGTGGAGCTGGGAATGTACGAGGGGATTCCGCATCTGTTTACGCCGATCATCACGGAGGCGAAGCTGGCGGCAAATGCGCTAAGAAATGCCGTGCGCGAGATGGAGCGGCGGCTGAAGCTGCTGGCGGCGAACCACGTGAGGAATATCGATCAGTTCAACAAGCTCTTCGATCATGGCAGCGAGTATTTGTTCGAAGATGTGAATCAGGAGCCGCTGCCTTACATCATCATCATCATCGACGAGTTGGCAGACCTGATGATGCTGGATCGGGCGAATGTGGAAGAGTCGATTACCCGGCTGGCACAGATGGCGCGTGCGGTTGGAATTCATCTTGTGCTCGCGACTCAACGGCCTTCGGTGGATGTCATCACGGGGCTGATCAAGGCGAATGTGCCCACACGTATGAGCTTCCGGTTGGCGACGAAGGTGGACTCGCGGACGATCATCGATTCGAATGGCGCGGAGAGCCTGTTGGGACGCGGCGATATGCTTTATCTGCCGCCGGGGACAAGCCGTGTGCAGCGCGTGCACGCTCCGTTTGTGACGGAGAAAGAGATCTCGGCGGTAACGGCTTTCTGGAAGGCGCAGGGTGAAGCGGAGTATGTGCATGGGTTCCTCGAAGGCCCGAAAGAAGATAACCCCACCGGCAAGGATGGCGATGGCGGAGACGATGGGGACAACAATGATCCGATGTACGACGATGCTGTTCGGTTAGTGTTCGAGTTTGGCAAGGCGAGCACTTCCCTGCTGCAACGCAGGCTGCGGATTGGATATGGGCGCGCAGCTCACCTGATCGACCTGATGTACAACGACGGGTTGGTTGGGCCAGCGGATGGGTCGAAGCCGCGTGAGATTCTGAAGTCGCCGAACTGGATCAACGAGGTCGATGCGGCGATTCGCTAGTCGGATTATTAGACAAGGCTCCGATTAGTGGTGGACTGTCTTTGACGAGCGGATGGCGATGATAGCGAGGATGCAGATCACGATGAGAAGCGCGACCCAAAGTAGGTGGGGATGGCGGTCGGTGAGAGGGCGTGCGTCGGGGCGATCTCGATAGGCAGGGTTGAGTTGCTCAGGGTTTAGTTTGGCAGTGTGAAACTCGCTGGACGGAGAGAAGAGGCGGGTGTAGTCGTATTGGGGTGCGGTGAGGGCGGCGTCTCCGTAGAAGAGGGTGAGCGGCTGAGCGGCGGGGGCATCGAAACAGATCTTGCGTTGGCGTGCCTCGAGGCGGATCGCGGTGATGGGGAGCGGTGTATCGTCACCATTGTTCACTGCGACTTCGACTGTCGCAGCGCTCTGCATATTGGAGCCTAGCGTTGCCGGGACACTGAGTCGTTCCTGTCGAATCTCGCGACCTGCCTGGGTGAGGTGAACGCGGAGGATGGTGCCGGCGAGAGTTTCGCCGAGCGAGTCTGCCGGGTTCGCTGTGGCGATGGGGTGGTCGGAGATGCTGACATCGCGGCTGAAGTTAGCTTTGAAGTTCGGAGCAAGAGCGAAGGAGATGCGTTCGATGGGAATGCGTTCCGGAAGACTGAAGGTGGATATGCTTTGGCGACCGCGTTGTGTGATGGAAGTAGCTTCGGCTGCTGTGGTGTAGAGAGACTGTGCTTCGCGACTGGGGGGGACGGTGACGGACTGCACCATCTTTTGCAGCGCCTGGGGCGAGGTGTCTAAAGTGTGTGTGCCGGTTGCCGGAGAGATGGCCAGCTCGATGTGGACGTAAGGGAGACTGGTCTCCTGCAGGTGAATGGTGGTGCTACGGGAGAGGCGCTGTGAGGTGAGATCGAAGAGGGTGAACTCTCCGAGACGGGTCTGGTTTGCGTAGGTGGGGTCGCGGGTGCCGGAGACCGTAGCGGTGGCGATGAAGTCTTGAGCGGGCAGGTCGAGGATGAGCTCGGTGTAGGGGCGATTCGGCATCTCGAGATCGAAGACGATGTTGCGACCGCGAAGGCCGAGATTGCGGATGGTGGCGGTGTCACTGTCGGGCTGCTGGGGTTCGCTTAGCGTGATGGCGTAGGGAATTTCACGGTTGTCCTGATAAAGGCGGAGATCTTTGAGCGACGGGGCGGCGTGGGGGAAGAGAGCGGGATCGAGCACCGCGCAGCTTTGACCGGGACCTGTCGGTAGGGTGATGGTTCGCTGGTAGCGGAAGTAGTGAGGATCGGCCGGCTCTGGAGTTGTGATTGTCTGCCAGAGAAGGAGGGTCAGAAAAATCGCTGACTTCACTGATCGACTCCTTCCTGTGTGTGCGGTGCTCGAACCGGGGTTGGAAGGCGGAGGGCAAGCCAGTCTTTCTGGTAGGCGAAGCTGATGGCCATCAATAGGGCTCCAAGGCCGAGGAAGCTGAGGACACGATAGCCCTGGCTAAGATTGCGCAGGTCATAGAGGAAGGTTTTGCCGATGGTAAAGACCAACAGGAGGAGAGCCTGCCAGCGGATGAAGGCGGACCGTTTCCAGAAGCCCAGGGCCAGTAATGCGGCTCCGTAGAGCATGAGGAAGGCGGACATAGCGAGAGCTTTCTGGAGATCAGCCTCGGGGTTGGCGACAGAGACGCTCCATGCAGAGTCGAGCTCGCGGAGACACGACAGGATGGCAATGAAATTGAAGGCTGCTATGGAGGACCCTGCGATGAGCAGCCAGCTTGGGAAGGATCCCTCGTGATGCTTGTCAAGATGAAGGGGGCGGTGGGCGACGAAAGCGGAGATGCCGAGAGCGGCGAGGCCGAAGAGCGCAGTCGCGAAACGAAGATTGAAGAAGGCGATGGCTATTCGTTCGTTGAGCCAGAAAGGTTCGACGAGGAGGCCGCAGACTCCTAGTACGAGCGCGGTGGTCGCGAGGCGACGAAGGATGCGTGGGGCCGTGAAGGTGGCGTCGTCTGATGTTGGGCGTGTGAGACGAGCCGCGACCCACAGGAGAGCCGCGCCCTCAGCGAGCCAGCCTACGATAATCCAGCGGCCGCTTGCCTTGAGGGGAATGGCGATTGTGAGGAAGACGATAGCGAGGGAGAGATGGACGGCTGAGGTAACGCGAGGCTGGGGCAGTCGCATCAATCCGAGATAGAGGGCGGAGAAGATAACTGCGAGCCAGGGGAGGAGATCGTGATTGCCTGTGTCCTGCAGGACCGCGTAGAACGCCAGAGCAGCGAAGACGGCGTTGGCTAAGGGGAGCAGGATTTCGGTAATCGGAGAGGATATACGTTTTTCGTTTTGCGGGTTGCGAATGGATGGAATCAGGAACGTGACGAAATACAGCGCGATGAAGATCGTTGTGGTGGCGAGCGGCTTTGGCGTGTTGTAGCCGTTGAACCATTCCACGTACCACGCGATGAAGAAGGCAACGGTGGCGGGAAAAACTCCGATGAGAAGGCGCGACCAGGGTTTAAGACGTACGAGGCAGACCGTGGCGATATCGATGGCGAGGATATAGGTGAAGAGAAAGACTTCATGGTTGCCGCCGGTGGAGAGGAGCAATGGGGTTGCGAAAGCTCCGACGAGCGCGTAGACGGCGAGGATCTGGCTGTTTTGTGACCAGGCCATGTAGGCGTTCCATGCCGTGACCAGGATCATGGTTGGAAGAGCTACGGCGGCGGGGAGCAGATGGTAGAGCTGAAAGGCAGCCCAGAGCGAGAGATAAAGGGCTCCGCTGCCAATGGCCTTCAGCGAGAAGGAGAATGCGTTGAAGCCTTGACGGCGGAAGCGCTCGGACCAGAGGACGACCGCTGCGCCTGCGGCCAGGCCGGCGAGAATGCGGCCAATGGGCCCGATCCAGTGGTTGTCGATGGCCCACTTGAGAAAGAGGGTAGTCGCGATGAGCAGCGCCAGAATGCCGATGCGGCTGAAGAGTTGAGAGCCAATGCGGTTCTCAAGCGCGCCGCTCGATTTAGGAAGATTTTGCGTGAAGTTCGGTAGGAGGTTTCCTGTGGATGTTCCGACAGGGGCAGGTGGCGGTGGGGTAGAGAGTTTGCGCGCTTTGAAAGAGGGGGTGGAGCGCAGTTCTGCCAGTTGCTGCTCCAGATTCTGGACGCGGAGGGACAGGGCGGCGAGGGTCGCGGCCATCTTGGCTTGCTCGGTGGGCTCCTTTGGGCGGTCCTGATGCTGCTCGTCCTGCATATCCTCCGAAGCCATGGCAACTACTTTACCGCTATCGCGTACGGGATTGGTACTGGAGTCTGTCAGTTGATACTCTTTGCGCTGAGGATGAGGGACAGGGATGGCCGTTCGGATCTTGATTGTGGATGATGATGAGTTGAGTCGGGAGGTGCTTTCCCTGCTGGCAACGGGCGCTGGGTACGAGGTAGAGGCGGCGGACTCGGGCGATGCTGCGCTGGAGCAGGTGCAGCGCGTGCGTCCGGAGGTGGTGCTGACGGATATACAGATGCCCGGGATTGCAGGGGATGAACTCGCTCGGCAGCTGCGCAGTCTGTGTGGAGCTGGGACTATGCTGCTGGCAATGAGTGGAAGTGAACTGGAGGAGGGAGTGGGGCGGGGGTTCAATGGGTTTCTGCTGAAACCTTTTACGATGGAGACGCTGACAGCTACGATTTCCAGTGGTTTAATTCGAGTGGAAGATAGACCGGCCGACGCGGACGATGTTGTGCTGGATGAGGGTGTGTACGCGAAGCTCGCGGGATCGATGAGGGAATCGCAGTTGGAAGAGTTGTATGCGCTTTGCCGTAAAGATGCGCAGGTAAGGGTTGAACGGATGAAGGAGGCAGCATCTGTGGGCGACGATGCCACCTATAGAAAAGAGGCACATGCGCTCAAAGGGGGGTGCGGAATGGTGGGGGCTGTTGAGCTGCAAAGACTTGCAACGTCAATGGAGGAGCGGGGTTTGCGTGATGACGATGTAGCTACGTTGAAGGAATTCGTGGCCGCGTCGGAACGGCTGCGGCGTATTCTGATCGCACGCGAAAGCAACTAAAGTAGGATCAACGAGTTGTCGGGAGATAATGCCACGATGAAGGAATCGATAAAGAAATCTGACGATGCAGTAGTCGCAGCGACACCGATCCGTATCGTTGTTGCCGATGATCATCCGGTAGTGCGCTTCGGCGTGAAGAACATGCTGGAGAACGAAGTAGGCTTCGAGGTAGTAGGCGAGGCAGAAGATGGCGATGTGGCGATTACGCAGACGCTGGAGCTGGAGCCGGATATTCTCTTGCTCGATCTGCAGATGCCGCGACTGCCTGGGCTCGAGGCGCTGCGAGCGATTATGAGCAAGTCGCCACGTGTGAAGATCATTATGCTTACGAGTACGATCTCGACGCAGCAGATTATCGAAGCATTGCAGATTGGGGCTCGCGGGATTGTGCTGAAGGATGCTGTTGCGGGCGATCTTTCTCGCTCGCTGCGGGCGGTGCTTTCTGGTGACTACTGGATCGGCGGAGAGCGCGTTGCGAACCTTGTGGCGGCACTGAACGAGCTAATGAAGAAGGCCGCGGCTGTGCCGGAACGCAAAACGTACGGTTTGACGCCACGGGAACTGGAGGTTGTGACCTGCATCGTGGAAGGCTGCAGCAACAAGGACGTGGCGAAGCAGTTCACGATCAGCGAAGAGACTGTGAAGCGGCATCTTTCGAATATCTTCGACAAGACCGGCGTTTCTACGCGGTTGGAGCTGGCGTTGTTTGCGATTGCCCACAAACTGGTGGTACTGGATAACTAGCGATAAGAGTGGCTGGTCGCGAGGCTTCAGTAAAATGAAGAAATGAGCGACGGCGCGAATTCGAAGATTGTAGATTTGCTGGTGATTGGCGCGGGACCGACGGGTATGGCTTGCGCGATTGAGGCGCAACGAGCCGGTTTTACAGCGATGATGGTCGATAAAGGCTGCCTATGTAATTCGCTGTTTCATTACCCAGCACATATGACCTTTTTTACGACGCCGGAACTGCTGGAGATCGGGGATATGCCCTTCTCCAGCCCGAATCAGAAGCCCAATCGCAGTGAGGCGCTCGAATACTATCGCAAGGTCGCCGAGTTCTACAGGCTGGACGTTCGGCAGTATGAGAATGTCGAGCGGGTGGATGGTCGCGATGAAAATTTTACGGTTCATACGGTGGATCAGTTTGGACGGCCGATACAGCATCGTGCGCGGAAGCTCGTGATCGCGACCGGATACTACGATCTTCCGAATTACCTTGGAATTCCGGGTGAGGATCTTGGCAAGGTGAAGCACTACTATCATGAGCCGCACCCCTACTATGGGCTCGAGGTGCTGGTGATCGGAGGCAAAAACTCCGCGGCGATTGCGGCGCTCGACTTGTGGCGGCATGGCGCGAAGGTGACCCTCGTGCATCGGGGCAAGGAGATCTCAAAGAGCGTAAAGTACTGGATTTTGCCCGATATCAACAACCGGATTAAGAACGGTGAGGTGAATGCCTATTTTGATAGCGCCGTGACCAACATCACAGAAGATGACGTTACGATTGCTACTCGAAGGGGGAAGATAACGATTGCAAATCAATTTGTGTTTGCGTTGACGGGATATCATCCGGACTTCGATTTCATTGAACGACTTGGGCTGAAGTTGGATAAGGCGAATGACCGCTGCCCGGTGTGCAATCCGGCGACGCTGGAGAGTAATGTTCCGGGCATTTATGCGGCTGGAGTGATTGTGGCTGGAGAACGGACGAGCGAAATCTTCATCGAAAATGGACGCTTTCACGGCAAGTTGATCGCGGCAGATCTGCGACGCAAGCTAGAAGCGGTGGCTTAGGATATTTGGTGGCTTAGCCGATGACGCGGCGGAGAAATCCTCTGATCCCCAGCGTCGTGAGGAGGCATAGCGAGACCAGGAGCATGCCGACGATGATGTAAGGATTCATGTGAGGCAGCGTTGGCGTGAGCGATGCGCGGAGGCCTTCGGTCATGTAGACGATGGGGTTGATAAGAACGCCGATCTGGAGCCAACGAATGTGAGTCAGCGCGGCCCAGGGGTAGTAGACACAGCCCAGGAACGTGATCGGGATGACGACTACGCCGAAGATGAGGCCGATCTGTTGCGGTTTGACGCTGGTACCGATGGTGAGACCGAGCGCACCGGCAGTGAGGCTGGCGAGGGCGACGATGAGAATGAGAAACGGCCAGCTGCTGACATGAGTAGTGGGATGCGTGGCCGGAACGTAGTAAGCCAGCGGGTAGACGATGCAGGCGGCGATGACGCTTTGCACGGCTGAAAAACAGATTTTTTCGATCGCTACGAACGGTACGGGTAGCGGGCACATCACGCGATCGTCGATCTCGCGTGTGATGCCGAACTCTTGCGCGAGAGGAAGGGCAACGGCTGCGATGCCGGAGAACATGATGGCGACGGCCATGAGGCCGGGAAGAAGAACGGTCGAAAATGCGTTGCCGGCCATGGTCGCAGTGGGGTTCATCGCGGCGCCGGCGTTCATGTGTGGGATGACGTAGGTGAAGACAAAGAGAAAAAGTAGAGGGTTCATGCAAACGCGAATTACGAAGGGGAACAGCTCGCGGCGAAGAACGTGCAGATCCCGGCGGAAGAGACCAACGAAGGCGCGTCCGTATTGCGTCAGCTTCGAACTTTGAGCGGCGCGGATCTTCGGGCGGTTCAGCGGCGTGCTGGTATTTGCGGCTTCTGCCAGTTGAGTCATAGATCTCTCTCGATTTCTCGATGCCGCCCTGCGCTATTCGCGGAGGTCGCGGCCGGTGAGACGGATGAAGACGGTCTCGAGGCTGGTTTCTGTGATGGTGAGGTCGCGGAGGCCGTAGGGGTCCGCTTCGCGAACGACGTCGGAGAGAAGGCCTTCTGCGCCGTGTGCGAGGACGCGGACGCCCTTGGCGGTGGGCTCTGCGCTGGCTACTCCGGCGAGTCGCTGAAGCTGCTGAACGAGGGTCGGGATATTGTCTTGGCTGCGGAGGAAGAGCTCGTACACTTTTTGCGCTCCTACGGAGCCTTTGAGTGCGGTGGGGGTGTCCTGGACGAGGATCTTGCCGTGATCGATGATGGCGACGCGGTCGCAGAGTTCATCGGCCTCCTCCATGTAATGGGTGGTGAGGACGACGGTGATTCCCTCTTCGCGTAGATTACGAACGGCGTCCCACATGGCGATGCGGCTTTGCGGATCGAGGCCTGCGCTGGGCTCGTCTAAGAAAAGAACTTTGGGGTGGTGAGCGATGGCTCGGGCTATCTGAACTCGTTGAGCGAGGCCGCCGGAGAGCTGGGCGGGATAGGCACCAGCGCGTTCGGTGAGGTGGAACTGCGCGAGGAGTTGGTTGGTGCGGTCGTCAGCCTCGGCGCGGGAGAAACCAAAGTAGAGGCAGTGAAAGTTGATGTTTTCAAAGATCGTGCAGGCGCGGTCGAGGGTGTTGTACTGCGGCACGACACCGATGAAGCGACGGGCGACTGCTGGGGTCTGGACGACGTCGATTCCTGCGATGCGGACGCGACCCGAGGTGGGCAGAGCGCGGGTGGTGCAGATACTGATGGTGGTGGTTTTTCCGGCGCCGTTGGGGCCGAGAAGACCGAAGAGCTCACCCTCGCGCACGCTGAGGTCGATACCGTCGACGGCGACGACTCGCTGCCTGCCGTCATAGATTTTCTGGAGGCCTTCGATCTCGACTATCACTGAGCTTCACTCCTGCGGCGCTTCTGCGATTATATGCAACGTGATGGCGCGATCCGGATCGTCCAGTCGCTGACTGTTTCGCGTCGTCAATATGTTGCATCCAGAAGTTGCCAGCGCCTACTGTTGGGGCGTGACGCGGATGACGATTTTGCCGAAGTGCGAGGCGGATTCCATGTGGGCAAACGCCTCGGCGGATTGCTCGAAGTCGAAGACTTTGTCGACCACCGGGTGCAGACGGGCCTGTGCGATGGCTGCGTTCATCTGCACGAACATCGCGCGGGAGCCGACGTAGATGCCCTGCACGCGCAGTTGCTTGTGCAGGATGGGGGTAAGAGCGACTGGGTCTGTGGTGGAACCGCCCGAGAGGATGCCTATCTGCGCAATGGTTCCACCGACGCGGGCTGCACGTAGAGATTGTCCGAAGGTGCCGGCGCCACCCACTTCGATGATGCGGTCTGCCCCTTTATTTGCAGTAGTCTCGGAGACCCATTTGGACCAGTCGGGGCGCTGTTTGTAGTTGCACCCTTCGTCGAGACCGAGAGAGCGGGCACGGGATAATTTTTCTTCGCTGGAGGAGGTGCCGAGAACGCGGGCTCCGAGAAGTTTTCCGAATTGCAGCGCGAAGATGGAGACACCGCCAGTGCCCTGAATGACGACCGTTGCGCCGGGTTCAATTGGATTGGCGGGATCTCCGGCGTGATGTAGTGCGTTCCACGCAGTGACGCCGGCGCACGGCAGAGTCGCGGCTTCGTCGTAGGACAAGTGTTCAGGGAAGCTAATGACTCCCTGTTCGTGAAGCAAAGCGTATTCGGTGAGCATGCCGTCTACGTCGCCGCCAAGTGCGTCTTTTGATTTTTCGGCGGTCGGCGGGCCGTCGAGCCAGCGCTGCATGAAGATGCCGCAGACGCGGTCGCCAACTTTGACTCGTGTGACGCCTTCGCCGATGGCGACGACCTCTCCCGCACCATCGGAACAGGGGATGCGTGGGAGAGCCATCTTTGGGTTGTAGAGGCCCTTAACCACCATCAGGTCGCGATAGTTGAGAGAGACCGCGTGAACCTTGATCAGGACCTTGCCCGGCTCTGCTTGTGGCGTAGGCAGATCGATGGGACGGAGGTGGTCAATGCCGAATTTCTGGACTGGGTATGCGTGCATGGTTCCTCTGATGCATTTGGATGTTGATTGATTCGGAAGATACGGGCAGGCTAAAGCGGCGAAACTATTTATATATTGATATACCGCAGCGTAGAATGAACATTATGTCGCGAGGATGGGAGAGTAAATCCGTGGAAGAACAGCAAAATCAGGCTGCCGCTCCGAAGCCTGTCACCGCAAATGACAATGCCGAGGTGGCAGAACGTAAACGAAAGCGACAGGCGCTGGAACTTCAGCGGGAACGTATCCTTTCGGAGCGGACTTCAAGCCCGCACCGGCGATCCGCTCTTACCGTTGCGCTTGCCGATATCGAAGAGAAGCTCTCGGAACTTGGTTGGTCAATCCACATGTAGAGTTTTGACTGCTGTGACGAGTGGTAAGCTGGTGGTTCAGCCGCGACTGCGCCGTGGCGTTGAGCGGCTTGTTTGAGTGTCGACATTTTGGGCTGGCAAAACGAAGGGCCGTTACGAGCGGCCCTTCTTGCTTTTCAACAGAGAAGTTTACTGAGGAGTTGCCGGAGCGGGCGTGGCATCAGGGCTGCTTTGTTCTACTCCGATGGCGTCTCCCGAGACGACAAGGTTGACCCGACGGTTTTGGGATCGACCCTGTGCAGTCGCATTGTCCGCTACAGGTTTGGCCTTGCCATAACCTGTGGCCGAGATGTTATCCGGCTGTACTCCCTGTGTGACCAGAAAATCGCGGACGGCGTCGGCGCGGTTTTCGGAGAGCTTCTGGTTGTATGCATCGCTACCGACGCTGTCGGTGTAACCCTCAACCTGGACCTTTAGACCGGGATAGGCCTGCAGAATTCCTGAGACCTTCGCCAGACTGATCTGCGTGTTGGGCTTGAGGGTGTACCGGCCTGTATCGAAGAGGACGTCGGACATGTTGACGATGAGGCCGCGCGCCGATTCGCTGGTGGCAAGGACGCTATTGAGTTGAGAACGCAGCTTCTCGCGAACGGCGTTTGCGTCTGTTGCGCTCTTGTTGGCGGCGGCGGCGCGGGCTTGCGCTTCGGCAGCGGCGGCTTCCGCACGAGCGCGGTCTGCGTCCGCTTCAGCCTGGGCGGCACGGGCGCGTTCAGCTTCAAGTTGAGACTGCTGAGCCTGTAGCTGCGACTGCTGTGCTGCGGCCTCGGCATCACGCTTAGCGTTGTCGGCGTTCAACTGACGCTCCGCTGCCTGCTTGCGTAGAGTGACGAGACGGGCGTCTTCGGCACGCTGCACGGCCTGGCGGGCAAAAGTGATCTCCAGCCTTCGATCGGCTTTTTTATTCTGATCGATGTCGGTGGCGTTACGAAGATCCTGCTTTGCCTCCGCCATGATATCGGCAGCGTACTTGTCGGCGCCGGCATCCTGTGCGATGCGGATGGCGTTGTTGGCCTGATAGAGCTCTAGCGGAGACTTTTCATTCCGGGTGATGGGGTTGAGGTTCGAGGTAGAACCTTCGGTCTGCGCGTACGAGCCGCGCGCCAGCAGAGAGTAGTGTGCGTTAACTTTTTCCAGCACGCCTGTGGTCTTGTCGTTGATAATTACGTTTTGCAGCACCACAACATCGCTCGGCTGGGTTACGGAGAAGTAGGGCTCCGCGGTGACGATCATTCCAAAGGACTGCAGCGCGGTCGTAACTTCGATGTTGTTTTTATTGTTCGAGGGGAGAACCTCGCCCAGATTATTGGGGCGACCGTCTGGAGTAATTGCCCATAGGACGTAGGTCAGGTACTCGGGACCGAAACCGTTGGCTGGAGTAAGACCCTGAAATCGGGCTTCAATATGGATTCCGCCGCGTTCACTGGTGACCTTCGCCTGACCTTTGGCGAGCGGAAGGAGCGCAGTGCCCTTGAACCCAATATTGGTCGAACCGCTGCGATGTAGGTAGTTGACGGCGTCGAGGTCGCGCTGAACCACCTTCACGCGATAGATATAGATTCCGTTGTCCTGTTTCTTGATCTCATTTGAGTCTTGAGCGGGAACCGTCTGGGCGGTGGGGTTCGGCTCCTGGGCGTGTAACGTTACCGATGTCGATCCGCAAAGTCCGGCAGAAACCAATAGGGCAGTAAAGAGGTTCTTGTTGCGATTCATTCACGATCTCCTTGCCGTACAGAGCTTATGGCGCAGGCGCGCAAAACTTTGCTTACGCTTGGCGGTTATATCATGCGATGCGGCGGCGGAAGCAAAGGGTGTCCAGAAGGCTATTGCTTGAGATGGCGCGCTCGGCTTCTTAATGAACGATAAGACGCTGAAAAGATTAGGCTTGCTGGGATGAACAAAGAAAACGGCGACTCTTCGATGGAGGAAGGGTCGCCGTTTTCTTAAGTGCCTTTTTTTATGCGCTGTGCTGATGCTGCGGCGTGGTGCGATGCACGAAGTGATACGGTGGCCAGGGGCCAGAGAGCTGCATGCGGCAGTCCTTGAGCTCAAGCGTGGCTGAGGTGTACTTGTTCTGATACCGTTCCACGGTCTTATTGTCGATCAAGTGGGCGATGTCGAGAAGCATTTTGCCGGTATCCATGCGTTTGCAGGTGATCTCTTCAGCCAGAGGCAGAAACATGCGATGCATCTGGATGGAGAGCGCGCGGGCCTTGGACTGACGCTCGCGTTGACGGCTGGCGCTCTCGCGCAGGCTGGTCAGATACTGCTGACCCACTGTCATGTCGCGTGCGGCGTTACCGGGGCAGATATCGTCGACCAGGACCTTGAGGTGCATCTCGGCCTTGCCGCGGAGACGCTCGACATTGGCCTGGAAGTGACGCTGGTTGGAGCGAACGGAGCGGCGCAGGGCGTCGTCATCCTGAAAAGTCGTGCCAAAACGGAAGGGTAGGACGGTGGAAAGTTTGAAACAGTCTGCGACAACGCGGGCGTGGTCTTTGGCGGCCTGCTGGTCGAGCCGGGCAGTGTCTTCGGGGCTGTGCTCGGAGACGATGACCGCCAAGTCGCTGGCAGGAAAGAGAAACGTTTGATTACCGAAGAGCCCCGACACGTTGGTCAGGGGCATCGGGCGGCGGTGGCGGCAAAGTTCTGGAAATGCTTGTCTCTCTGCGACGCAATACGCGTACCATGCCATAATTTATATCCTTCCGAGCACGCTGAGGGGTCTAACTGCCCCATCAGGAAGTTGGTTATGTAACTCAAACCGATACGAAAATTTTGAGGGAACTCTTCATTTCAATAGGTTTCTTGGCCCTGAGAAGTATGCCATTTGTCGCAAACTCCGCCGAACCGAAACGGATAGTATGCCTATTGAAGTACGATTGGCAACACTTTCTTCTCCGAGGAGGTGCACTATTTTCTGTGCGAGAGGTTTCTCGTGAAGCTTCACTTCGCCAGGTTTGACGAGTGGTCGCACCAATCGGGTCAGCCCGAAGAGACGCGGATCGTGGAGTTTACAGTCAGAGGTCTACTCGGTTGGCTTTTTTCTGACCTGGCGAGATCGGCACTGTGGTGGGGCAGGAGGAGTCGGTGCGACGCAGCAATCGGCCTGGCAGACAGACTCTTCGGGGTCTGAAAAACCCGAAGAGACGCAACACTTTTCAATGACACGAACAACCGGTTGCAATATTTACCTCGGAAGTTCCTCGACTTCCCCACAGGCTAGGCTATTTTTAACGGATGAGCCCAAACTACGAAACTACCCCTGGCAGCAGGCGCGGTAAGTGGCACAGTCTGTTTGTCTTGAGCCTGATCACCGGCACCCTGTTACACGTGGCACCGCAGGCATGGGCCCAGAGCCCTGCGGCCAAACCGAGTCCCGATGTCATCGTGTTTACCAATGGCGATCAGTTGACGGGCACGCTGGAGCGAGCGACCGGCGACTCCTTCGTTTTTAAGAGCGACGTGGTTGGCGAGATCACTGTGACTGCGGACAAGATCAAGGAGCTGCACACCGCGGGGAAGTTCGTCGCGTTGAGGAACGGTGAAGAGGTCACCCGCACCTCCAAGAAGCCGGCAACGATTACCTATCAGGACAGCGTGATCGCCCTGTCGGATGATACCTCTTCCAGCACCGTTGAAACGGTTCCGGTGAAGGATCTTGCCGCCCTCATCGATGACGCGACTTACACCAAGGAGGTTTCCGGAAATCCGGGAATTTTCCAGGACTGGACAGGAGGAGTGACCGGGGGAGTGACGTTGGTCGAATCGACGAACACGGGAGAGACGTTCACTGCGGCACTCAACCTGATACGGCTCGTTCCTTCCGTTTCGTTTCTGCCGCCACGGACCCGCGACACTATCGATGTGCTGGAGACCTACGGCAAATTGACTCAGCCCACGGTTCCGCAAACGAACCCTCCGACGCCGGACTCCGTAGCGAAGACCAATATCTTCCACGCAGACGCTGAGCACGATAAGTACTTCACGCCGCGGCTTTACGGGTTGGTAGGGCTATCGTACGATCACAACTTCGCGCAAGGACTGAACCTGCAACAGATCTACGGCGCTGGTATCGGCTATACGGTGATCAAAACACCGGTTCAGGAGTTCGATGTGAAGGCCGATATTCACTATGAACGACAGAACTTCGTGCCTCCTACGACGAGCAACGATCTGATTGGATCGAGTTTCTCAGAGCTGTATCATCGCAATCTGCCGCACAAGATACTGTTCACAGAGTCCGGGACGTTTATCCCGGCATGGAACGATCCCAGCATCTATTCCGCTATCTTTGAGGCTGGATTGCTGCTGCCCACGTACAAACGCTTCAGCCTCAATCTCGATCTGCAGGATAACTATCTGAGCAATCCGGCGTTTGGGTATAAGAACAACAGCTTCCAATTCGTGACCGGTGTGACTTACACGCTGAAGTAGCGTGGCTGCATGGGCGCGAGACGTTTCGCGCCCATGCGCTGGACCCTTAGTGCGTGTGAATGTTGTTTAAGGAGTCGGCGAGTCGAGGATCTGGGCGACTGGGCCGGGCAGCTCTTTGTCAGCGTTTTTGAGAAGCAGGCTGACCTGCCACATTTGAGTGTCGGAGAGCACGTGCTTGTACGACGGCATGCCGGAGAGACGGATGCCGTTGGCCACCTTCCAGTACGTCTCCCCGGGTTCGTCATCGCTGACGCCGACGACGTCGCTATTTTTGTGCTTTTTCCAGAGCTGCGGCGCGGTGGGGAACATTGCCTTGGCGAACGGTACATCGCGGCCGGGAGTGCCGTGGCAGCTGGCACATTGAGCGCGATAGATGTGTGCTCCCGATTCGAAGACATCTTCGCTGATACCGAATGGAGCGGCCTTGGACTCGCGCTCGATGCGTGCATCCAGAGGGAGCCCGACGATCTGCTTTTCGAAGGGGAGCGGCGCGTCGGCAACGGCGACCGGTAGCGGGCCGAACTTGAGATAGGCAAAAAGTCCCAGGGCGACGGTCACGATTCCCAGCAGAAAACCGAGAAAGACCTTGCCAAAACCGCCGCCGCTGCTGCTTTTTTTCGCCATCTTGAGGAAACTCCTTCGGGGTGAGGGCCGCTTTGAGGCGCGGCGGATGTTCTAATAAGGGGATGGCCGCAGTTGGGTTTCCAGCCAGCAGGTCTTAAGTTCCACAATAGCAAAGCCAAGCTTGTGCAGGAGTAATCGTTGATGTTCGGTTTCAGGTCGAGTGTAAAGAAGGTTGCAGGATTGTTGCTGGCGGGGTTGATGGCCAGCGGGGCAGTTGCTGTACAGGCACAGGTAACGCATAGGACGCGACGGGAGTCGAGCGCCAATCGCAAGGCCCGCATCGCGAGGACGACAGCAGAGACGTACGACCATCGATATGAAGTCGCTGGGGGTGGCGGCTACATGCGGTTCAAGTCTGGCTCATTACTGCAGAGGAACAATGAGGTCACGTTTTGGATGACGGGGACATACTTCCTCAATCCGAAGCTGGGTATTATCGGCGAGGTTCGCGGCGCGTATGGAAACGCGAAGATCGCGAATAATCTTGGCTCGCCCGTTACCCTTCCCTTCAATCCGCAGATCTCGCAGTATCCATTCCTGGGCGGAGTGGCATATCGGGTGTACGCGAAAGAGAAGATCGCGGTGACGGTGACCGGCGAGGGCGGAGCTGCACTGGGCAAGTTTGACGGTGACGCCAAAGGCTTTCAGTCGAAAGATATCGGGGTGTGGCAGGACGCGACCAAGCCTGCCTTCGCCCTGGGCGCCAACTTCGACTACAACTTCTACCCGAATATCGCGTTCCGAGTTTCTCCGACGTACCTGGCGACTTTCTTTCGGCTCGATCCGTTGGATCTGACGCATGGGCCGCAGAGCACGATCCAGAACAACTTTGGCGTCAACGTCGGTATTGTGTATCGGTTCGGAAAGATCAAGTAAGAGGTCGTTGATTTTTGGGACGGGTGTGGCGAGAGATCTCGCTGCACCCGTTTTGTTTTGGGCTGAGTTGATCTTGGGTCATGAGTTCACGAAGGTTCCCTCAGGCCAGAGATGCTGAAGCGCAAGTAAAATACTGTAGCGGAATCATCGTGGAGGCAGTTTGTAATGGCGACGATCAAGCAGGACGACTTTATCCGGAGTGTGGCCGATGCGCTGCAGTACATCAGCTTTTATCACCCGGTGGACTACATTACGAACCTGGCACGAGCCTACGAGATGGAAGAGAGCCACGCCGCTAAAGATGCGATGGCGCAGATTTTGATCAACTCCCGCATGTGCGCCGAGGGTCATCGGCCAATCTGTCAGGACACGGGAATTGTGACGGCGTTTGTGAAGGTGGGGATGGATGTCCGCTGGGAACCTGGCATCGGTGGCATGATGACGATGCAGGAGATGGTCGATGAAGGCGTGCGCGAAGCTTGGCGGAATGCTGACAACGTGTTGCGGCCGAGCATCCTTGAAGACCCGGCCTTTACGCGGAGAAATACGGGGGACAATACCCCGGCGATGGTGGTGGTGGAGCTGGTGGGAGGCGGGGATGTTGACGTAACGGTTGCCTCGAAGGGCGGAGGCTCGGAGGCGAAGAGCAAGTTTGCGATGCTCAATCCGTCCGACTCGTTGGTGGACTGGGTGCTGAAGACAGTGCCGACGATGGGTGCGGGTTGGTGTCCACCGGGGATGCTCGGGATCGGAATTGGAGGGACTGCGGAGAAGGCGATGGTGATGGCGAAAGAGTCGCTGATGGACCCGATCGATATGCAGGAGTTGATCGCTCGGGGGGCCAAGACGAAGATCGAAGAGCTGCGAATTGAGCTGTATCACAAGGTCAATCGGTTGGGGATCGGCGCGCAGGGGCTGGGCGGCCTGACGACTGTGCTGGATGTGAAGATCATGGATTTTCCAACGCACGCGGCGAACCTGCCAGTGGCGATGATTCCAAACTGCGCGGCGACACGGCATCTCCACTTCAAGCTGGATGGAAGCGGGCCGGTGATGGTAGATCCGCCGAAACTGGATGCGTGGCCGAAGCTCGAGTATGACGTCCATACGGCACGGCGGGTCGATCTAAATACCGTTACGCATGAGGATGTGAAGAGATGGAAGCCCGGCGAGGTCATTCTACTGTCAGGCAAGCTGTTGACCGGACGCGATGCTGCCCACAAACGAATGACTGACATGCTGACGCGAGGCGAAAAGCTGCCCGTCAATTTCAAGAACAGGTTCATCTACTACGTTGGGCCGGTGGAGGCTGTGCGTGACGAAGCCGTTGGGCCTGCGGGGCCGACGACAGCGACGCGCATGGACAAGTTCACACGGCAGATGCTGGCTGAGACCGGCTTGTTGGGCATGATCGGCAAAGCAGAACGTGGCCCTGCTGGAATCGATGCTATTCGCGAGTTCGAGTCGGTGTATCTGATTGCAATCGGTGGCGCGGCGTATCTGGTCTCGAAAGCGATCAAGAGCTCGAAGGTGCTGGCGTTCGCGGACCTCGGAATGGAAGCGATCTACGAGTTCGAAGTTCAGGACATGCCTGTGACCGTGGCCGTCGACACCAAGGGGACCAGCGTGCATACGACAGGTCCCGAGGAGTGGTCACGTAGAATAGCGGGGATTCCAATCCTGCAGTAAAGTGCGAATCTCCTCTTAGTGCCGTATCGCAGCAACAGTGGATGACTTCCTGATCTTCTTATTCTCGATCGTTTCCTTTTCCATGCGACGTTGTGCGAGGAAGCGGCCACACGGTGGGCAGATAAAGTTCAGGAATGGCGCCCAAGCGAACAAGAGCCCGATGATGGCGACAGTAATGATGATGGCGATGATTTCGTCAGACATGTGACTTCTCCAGGGCCTCTCGCGAGAGGCGGTTTAGGGAATGGGAGGCATGGCTCCTCGCTGATGAGCAAAGCCTGCAAAGCATCACAATTGACTCGGATAGGTGTTGTTCGCTGGAGACGATTCGATCCGAGAACAAGGCCCGGTCGTGCGTCGAGCGGAGGGCGCTCCAACACCAGCAGTATGCCACAGGCCCGAGATCCAGACCACATCAATTTTCGTTCAACTGCAACTCCGCCAGAACTTAGGAGATGCGGGAGGGATGCTCTGCTGGCGGTACCGGTTTGGGCTTACGGCTTAGGACGAAACTGCGGCGCTTGCGGCGTTTGTCGGAGGCGTGGTCGATCTTCTTCCAGAAGCCGATGAAGTAGTCGACCGCAGAGATGATCGAGACGATGGTCATCCAGTAGATGGCGGTGACGGCGATGAAGTGAACGCCGACGATGTACCCGCCCCAGTTCCAGTAGTCCCATCGGTGTGCGAGGATGGCCGCGACGACGGAGACGATCTGAATGACAGTCTTCAGCTTGCCGATCTCACTGGCTTCGATCGTGAAGCCTTCCGTCGCGGCGATGCTGCGCAGGCCAGAGACCAGGAACTCGCGGCCGATAACCAGGACCGCGATCCAGGGTGGCACGATGCGGGGGTTGTAAGCCACCAGGATGATGTAGGCGGCGGTGATCATGAGCTTGTCGGCGAGGGGGTCGAGAAGCATGCCCATGGTGGTGATCTGTTTGCGTCTGCGGGCGAGATAGCCGTCGAGACCGTCGGTAATGCTGGCGAGGATGAAGACAATGCTGGCGATGATCTCCTGTTCGCCTCCACGCAATCCCGTCGCGCCGTGAGCGACGGTAAAGGGGAACGCGGGCGAGAGTATCCAAATGAGCAGCGGGACGCATGCGATACGGCTCATCGTAATGGAGTTTGGCAGATTCATCGAGAGGTTACGCGGCTCGCGGCAGAGGCACCGACAATAGCATTCTGCCACAGTAAGACGCGCGAAAGTGGGAAAGGATCACGCTGACCGGAAGTTGCAGGGCGTGAATGCCATGGAGAAAAGCAAGCCGACGCTCCCGCCGGTATGTCTTTGTCACGATTCAGGTTGTCCAGCAGAGAGCCAGACTTTCTTGAGAGTTATCGGTGAGACGGCTGGGAGGGTTTAGGGGAAGTCCCATGCTGGCCGAGACAATCCTAAAAGCTCCACTGACCTCTGCTGAAGACGGTGGTTCCTGCATAACTCCTTTCCCCTCAGAGCCGCCCTCTACCTTCGCCTAAAGACGCCGATAGAGAAGACAGTTCGAGCGTGCGACATGCTGATGCGAAGCGTTCTGCCCAAGACAATCACCGTATGCGCTCTGAGCCTACTGGCCATGGCTGCAATGGCCCAACAATTTCAGCAACCTTTGGTGATCGCGACGGGGAATTGGCCGTCCGGGATTGTGGCGGCAGATTTGAACGGGGACGGCAGGACGGACTTGATCTATACCGATTACGGTGCTACCCGCACCGCATCGACGACTCATGTTTTGTTAAGTAACGGAGATGGAACCTTCGCCGCCGGCCAGACGATCCCGACAGCGGGGGCGTCGATTGCTGTTGCAGACTTCAATCATGATGGGCACGCGGACCTGGCATGGGTGTGGGGTGCGGTTGGGCTTGGGAAAGCGTATCTGGCGTTGGGGAACGGCGATGGGACATTTGCATCCGCACAGGAGGTTGGAACCTTCGCAATTTTAGGAACGAATGCACCTCTGTTCCGTTACGTGAAGGGCGCGCAGCTGCACGATACGGGGTACATGGATCTGCTGGTGGAAGACGCTGCGAACCCTTCGTTGATCACATTGACAAGCGACGAAAACGGCATCTTGGTAAAGATTGTCGGAACGCAACTTCCGAATGGCGTCGGGCCAATGATGACTTCGGATTTGAATGGGGATGGTCACGCCGATCTGGTCATTCAGTCTGTCACAGGTGGCGTTGCAGATGTTTTTCTTGGCTCGGCCGATGGACTACTGACACCTGCGGGACTTTATGGGGGGTCGAGTGCTGCGCAGAGCATGCTGCTGCAGGATTTGGATGACGATGGGCATCCCGACCTTGTATTGGAGGGCGTCGATGGGCAGATCGAGATCTTTCACGGAAACGCAGATGGAAATTTTTCGGCAGAATCCGAGGGCGGAAGTGGGAACGCCGACGCGACGACAGGTCTAGGAGGACGTCTGGTCGCGGTAACCGGTGCCTCAGGACAACACATCTTTTATACGGCGACTCCGGCAGGCATGAGCGTGTTGGTGGAGAAGAGCGACTTGAATCTGATGCTGGGTGGGATCTATAACGCGGGACCGGGCAGAACAAGCTTTGCGTCTGGAGACTTTAATGACGATGGCGTTCTCGATGTGGCAGTCGATTCGCCTGAAGGAATCGCGATTCTGTTTGGAGACGCGGATGGAAATCTTGGAAGCTCACGCGCGTTTGCGGCAGGGAAACCTGCACTGAGCGGAGCTTTGGGAGAGTACAGCGGTTCGAAGAATCTAGATGCAATCTTGACTGTGGCGGCTTCGCAAGCGCTGCTGCTGCACGGGAATGGAGATGGAACGTTCTCTGGTGGAGCCACACCGACGACCTCACAGGTGAGTGCGACCCCTGGCCCTCAGGTTGTGAATCTTCCGGGAGCGCCGCTTGTCGCTGGTCTTGTGCAGGTAGCATCGATGACCGAAGATCTCGATCGGGATGGCAATCAGGATGTGATCGTAGCGTATGACAACTCCAAGGCCGATCACGCTCATCCCACGGCGGCTGCGTCGAACGCGATTTATATCTGGTACGGCAACAGCGATGGGGGCTTTGAAGCTCCCGTCGTGATGTCTCCGTCGCGAAACTTCTACCAACTGGCCGTGGCCGATGTGAATGGCGATGGACGTCCGGATCTGATCATGAGCGACGGATACGTGGTCAGTGTTCAGAACAATCTGGGCGGACGAGTCTTTGGTGAAGAAGAGCACCTTCTGGCAGGAATGGGAATCAACTCCATCTCGGCAGGCGATGTAAACAATGATGGATATACGGATCTGGTGATTGCGAACGGCGGTACGGTCCTCGCGAATGCCACGATCAGGAGCCTAACGACACCGGTGAGCGGCGGTGTGACCAACGGCGGGATCACAGTGTTACTGAACAGAATTAAGACAACTGCTGTTCCGAAGATCCCAACCATCGCAGTCTTTAGCCTTTCGACACCATCGACGATCTACTTGGGACAGGTGGTAAGTGGTGCTGCGCGGGTCACAGCGAGTGATGGAAGCACACCGACCGGAACGATCTCTTTTTTCGATGGCACAACAAATATTTGTACGATTGCTGTGACGGAGGCGGCCAGTTGCCCGCCGAGTGCAGGCTCCGGATTCTCCGTAGGGACACATACGTTGACGGCGGCGTACTCGGGCGATGCGACCCATCTAGGATCTACCTCAGCACCAGTGACGGTAACGGTGCTACCGCTTGCGACGACGACTGACAAGTTCAATATTTCTGTAACTGGTTCTACGACCACGTCAGTGGGCGGAACGGTGAACCTGCAAGTCGCGGTGATTCCTGAGGTTGGATCTACGAAACCCGTGCAGCTGTCGTGCGGAGATCTGCCGACAGAGGCGACGTGTGCGTTTCAAACACAGACGATTCCTGGAGGCGGCGGGACGACAACGATGCAACTGAGCGTAATGCCTCCGCGATCATGCGCGGTCGCGGACTCCGAATCGAGGACGGCCAGTCTGCCGTTTGCGAGTACGACCCTCGCAGCTTTTATTGTCATACTCATACCCGGTAAGCGAAGACGGGCGATCAAGAGTCTGCTGGCTGCGGTCGTTGCGATCTTCGGAATTGCTTCGATAACAGGATGTGCAACCTGCACGGATCTCGGGACGAAGCCGGGAAGCTATACGATTCGAGTTATTGGAACCGAGGCCGGACAGGTTGCGAGCATCGTGACGGTCAAAGTAAAGCTCACGGTAAAGGAGAAGCTGCTCTGAAAATCGAAGCGGCAGTTACTGCAAATAAAAAGAGGCAGCCTCGTGGGCTACCTCTTTTACTCTGGCGATTCAAGAGTTAAGCGTAGATACCGCGCTGCTTGGTGGTGTAAGCTACGCGGTCAATTGCGAGCATATAAGCGGCGATGCGGTTGTTGACCCCGTGATTCTGCGCGTAGGTCACGACGTCGCTGAAGCTCTCCGTCATGATGCTATCGAGGCGCTGGTTGACCTCGGCCTCAGTCCAGAAATACCCCATGCGGTCCTGCACCCATTCAAAGTAGCTGGTAGTAACGCCGCCGGCGTTGGCGAGGATGTCGGGGATGATGAAGACTCGCTTGTCAGCCAGGATCTCGTCGGCCACCGTGGTTGTGGGGCCATTGGCACCTTCGCAGAGGATCTTACAGCGAATGCGGTCGGCGTTCTTACTGGTGATGACATTTTCGGTCGCTGCTGGAATAAGAATCTCGCAGTTATACGTGAGCAGCTCGCGTTTGTCGGCGGCCTCGGCCTCGGTGAAGCCGTTGATGGTGCCGGCATTCTTGCGGTGCTCGATCAGGGCCGGGATGTCGATTCCATTTGGGTTGTAAAGTCCCCCGTCGTACTCGGCGATGCCGATGATCGTGTAACCCTTCTGCGCGAGCAGTTTGGCGGAGTTGGAGCCGACATTGCCGAAGCCTTGAATGATGACGCGGCATCCGTCAATGGACATCTCGAGATGCTTCATCGCCTCGTCGCAGACAACGGAGACGCCACGGCCAGTAGCTTCCTTGCGACCGCGAGAGCCGCCGAGGTTGACTGGCTTACCGGTGACAACGGCATTGACGGTCTGACGCATGTGCATGGAGTAGGTGTCCATGATCCAGGCCATGGTCTGCTCGTCGGTGCCCATGTCGGGTGCGGGAACATCTTTTTCCGGTCCAATGAATTCGATGAGTTCGGCGGTGTAACGGCGAGTCATGCGCTCGAGTTCACCCTGGGACATCTTTTTGGGATCGCAGATGACGCCGCCTTTGGCTCCGCCGAAGGGGATATTAACGACCGCGCACTTCCAGGTCATCCAGGAGGCTAGAGCGCGAACTTCGTCAAGAGAGACGTCTGGAGAGTAGCGTATGCCGCCCTTTGCGGGGCCGCGGGCAACCGAGTGCTGAACACGATAGCCGGTGAAGACTTCGATAGAGCCGTCATCCATGCCTACGGGGATGTGAACGATGAGTTCGCGGGAGGGGTACCGAAGGACCTTCCAGATGCCTTGATCGAGATTGAGTTTTTGTGCGGCGAAGTCGAACCGAGCGGCCTGGGCTTCCCAGGGATTAGTCTCCTGCTCGAGCGTAAGGGTCTGCATTTTTACTGTCCTTTGTTCTGTTGCTGGTATCAGCGATTCTCCGGCCATCGTTTTGCCTCACTGGAAGCAGGATAAGCTTGTGCCAGACCGGTCTGTGGCCAAACTCGAGGAGTATAGGCTCGTCGAACGACGATGTGCAATCGAACGGATGGGGGAGGAGCCACTGTCGTCAAGAGTAGGCCGCCGGACATTAAACACGGATAAACCTGCATTTATGATGGATGTAGCTATGCCTTCTTTCGACTCCAATTCCCTTCCCCCCGCTCGCGAATTTCTGAAACTAAGTCGTAACCATTCGCTGGTGCCCGTTTATCGGACAGTAACGGCAGACCTCGAAACTCCGGTTTCGGCGTTTTTGCGCATCGCATCGGAAGAGCCAGAGGCGTTTCTGCTTGAATCGGTCGAAGGTGGCGAGCATGTCGGTCGTTACACCTTCATCGGCATCCAACCCTACAAAAAGATGACGGCGCGGGGAACACGCATCACGGTTCGCGAAGGACGGCGCGAGCATAGGTTCGACGGAGATATCTTTGAGGAGCTAAAGCGGGCTCTGAGTGGGCACACTCCGGCGCGATTGCCGGGTCTGCCTCCGTTTACGGCAGGTGCGGTTGGGTTCTTTGCTTACGACGTCGTGCGGCAGATTGAGAAGTTGCCCTCGCTGGCCAAGGATGAGCTCGGAGTGCCGGACGCATGCCTGATGTTCTTCGACCAGGTGCTGGCCTTCGATCACGTGAAGAAGGAGATTCACCTGATGGTGACGGCGGACCTGACGCGAGAGCCTCGCGAAGGCGCCTACGAACGGGCCGTGCGTCGGCTGAACAAGATGGAAAAACGCTTGGCGAGTGCGCTGCCAATCCGAAAGAAGAATCGGCCGGAAGGCAAGCTCAAAATAACCTCGAGAACTCCGAAGGCTGCGTTTCTGAAGGCCATCGAGAAGACGAAAGAGTACATCGCTTCTGGCGACGTGTTTCAATGTGTTATTTCGCAGCGGTTCGATTGTGTCCCTGGAGTCGATGCGTTTGAAATCTATCGAGCACTCCGCATCGTGAACCCTTCGCCCTACATGTATTTTTTGCGCTTCGGGCTGGAGGAAAAGACCGCGAAGAAGGGGCACCTTGCACATATCGTGGGGTCTTCGCCTGAGCTGCTTGTGCGTGTGCACGGGCGCGAGGTGGAGTATCGACCAATTGCAGGGACACGTCCGCGCAGTGCCGATGAGGTGGAGGACCGCGCAATGGAAGCTGATCTGCGCGCGGATGAGAAGGAGGTGGCCGAGCACATTATGTTGGTCGACCTCGGGAGGAATGATGTTGGACGGGTGAGTGAGTTTGGGTCGGTGAAGGTGAAGGATCTGATGTTCGTGGAGCGGTACAGCCATGTGATGCATCTGGTGAGTGCGCTGGAAGGCACCCTGCGTTCGGAGCTGGGGGCGCTGGATGCGTTTCGCGCCTGCTTCCCTGCCGGAACGCTCAGCGGCGCACCGAAGATCCGAGCGATGGAGATCATCGAAGAGCTGGAGCCGGCACGGCGCGGAGTCTACGGCGGCAGCGTTCTCTATGCAGACTTCAGCGGGAATCTGGATTCCTGCATCGCGATTCGGACACTATTCATGAACGGCAGGCAGGGGCACTTTCAATCGGGCGGGGGGATCGTGGCAGATTCGGTTCCAGAGAAGGAGTTTGAGGAGTCTGTGAATAAGGCGCGAGCGGTGGTAAGGGCGATCGAACGGGCGCGGGGAGTTTAGAGATCGATGCTTGAGTCACGTCAGTCCACGCAATTGTCAGAGTCTATAGTGAAAGCTGCCGATCACCCCTTCTTGCGGAAATAACGGCATTACCTTCGAGGAAGCCGGCTTCTCAGGACTAATTCTGACCACCCGAAGTTCGATTTTGGTCGAACCTTTCCGGCAAGAGCGGGATTGTCTTTAACCTTTTCCCGCCAATCAAACCCTTCAGGTGAGGAAAGTCGGTGACAATGGGGTGCGGCTTTGCCACAACGGAGGATTCGTGAAGAAATCGGTCAAGATCGTTTTGGCTGCAGCTAGCGCACTACCGATAGTCGTAGCGGCGGCCGTGCCCCTCTTCGTGAACGCCAACACGTTTCGTCCTATCGTCGAGAGTAGGCTCAGCGCAGCACTTTCCCGTAAGGTCACCCTCGGCGATTTGAGCCTTTCCGTCATGAAAGGAAGCCTAGTAGCGAACGATCTCGCCATAGCCGAAGATCCTAAGTTCGGCCAGACTCCATTCTTTACTGCGAAACGATTGCACATTGGCGTTCAGATGAAGCCACTGATCTTCCACCATGAGCTGCTCGTGCGAAGTTTCGAGGTCGATGCCCCCCAAATCCATCTGATCCGCGCCGAGGATGGAACCTGGAATTTCTCTACCCTGAGCCACGGCACAGACTCTCTGAACACCACTCGATCGACCACTTTGCCTGATCTCCCGGTCGATCAGATAACCATCAAAGACGGCAACGCCAAGATGGAAACCCTGCCCTTGCAGAAAAATCCCCAGGTCTACGACCATCTCTACGTCGAGTTGGAGCACTTCTCCTTAGGCCAGGCCTTTCCGTTTACGGTGAGTGCTTCGCTGCCCGGCGACGGCAAGGTAGAAGTCTCGGGAACCGTCGGGCCTATCAATCCGCAAGACGCCGCCTTCACCACCTTCAACACACAGGTCAAAATTCAGCATCTCGACCCTGTCGCCGCCGGTTATGTTGACCCAGCGGCCGGGATCTCCATGATCGGCGGCCTCGATGCGCACATTGCCTCAGACGGCGTAAATGTCACCAGCGACGGCAAAGTCCACGCTGAACAGCTCATCCTCCTCAAGGGAGGCAAGGCAGCTCCGTACCCTATTGATGTCAGCTATCAGGTTGTCCACTCACTCAGAAGCAACAGTGGCCAAGTCTCCGATCTCGTCTTTCAGACCGGCGCGATTGCAATTCACATCAAGGGCAACTATCAACTCGCCGCAAACGTTCCGGTCTTCGACCTCAAGCTGCTGGCTCAAAGTGTCCCCATCAATGATCTGCAGGCGCTTATGCCAGCCGTCGGCGTAAAGCTCCCAAACGGTGCCACCCTCAAGGGCGGAACACTGTCCGCCGACTTCACCATCAAGGGCTCCCCAACAGACAACGTCATCGTTGGCTCCTATGAAATCAAAAATACAAAATTGGTAGGGTACGACCTCGGTTCCAAGATCGCTGGTATCGCCGCTTTGGGTGGCATCAAAACTGGCGATACCACTGTCATCGATATCTCCCGGGCCAACGTGCGCATCACCAAATCAGGCAGCGAGAGCACGAAGATTTACTCGGTCCTTCCTGCGCTCGGCGAGTCTACCGGCAGCGGCACGGTGTCACCCTCTGGAGCGCTCGACTTCCACTTGATCTCTAAGGTTACGAGCGCGAAAGGTCTAAATAAGGTCGGCGTAAATCTCCTTACAAAGCTAAACAGCACGTCTGACACCGCCAAACCTTCGACTGCGACTGGTATCCCCATCAGCATCACTGGCACGGCAGAAGAGCCCGTCATCACCGCTGACGTGAACGGCCTGATGAAAGGCAACGCCGCGACAATAAAGAAGAAACTCTCGAAACTTTTTGGCAAGAAACAATAGTTTGTTTAGGCTAGCCCGACAAACCGTCGAATTCGACAATTGCGCACTGCCTCGGGCGTAGAATTTAAAGATTGCTATGGTCTTCGTTCTGGACAACTACGATTCGTTTACTTACAACCTGGTGCAGTACATGGGTGAGCTTGGAGCCGAGATGGTGATTCGGCGCAACGATGAGCTGTCGCCGGCGGAGGTTGAGGCACTCCGGCCGGAGAGGATCCTGATCTCGCCGGGCCCTTGCACGCCGCAGGATGCGGGGATCAGCATCGAGCTGATCAAGCACTTCGCCTCTTTGGCCGAGGCAGGTGGGCCCAGGGTGCCTATTCTTGGAGTCTGTCTGGGGCACCAGGCGATCGGCGCAGCGTTTGGCGGCAATGTAGTGCGCGCACCCAAGCTGATGCATGGCAAGACCAGTGAGGTCGAGCATGACGGAAAGACCATCTTCAAAGGCATTCCGTCTGCTATGACCTGCACGCGGTACCACTCGCTGATCGTGACCGACGAAGGACTGCCCGAGGAACTCGAGGTTTCGGCGCGGACCGCGGATGGGGAGACCATTATGGCGCTTCGGCATCGGGAGCTGCCAATCGAAGGGGTGCAGTTCCACCCCGAGAGCGTGCTGACCATCCACGGCAAACAAATCATTCAAAACTTCCTGAAGATGTAGCGTGGGGCGATGATGGTGCGTCGGCTGATTCTCGTGTTCACAATCGGGTGCGGAGTTGCGTGGGCTCAGCAGCCGATTGGCACAGTAGGCGTGCAGAACGCCAACATCGCCGGGGCGCTTGAGATAAACAACGGGCGCGCGATTCTCGTGGGGAATACGACCGTCACGGCAAGAGACCACACGGCTGAGATTGAGTTGAAACGTGGTGGAACAGTGCGCGTATGCGCCACCAGCGGGCTACATCTGACCTCAGGACAAGACGCCGCTGGTTCTGCGCCGCTGATGCTGGCGCTCGATCGAGGGGCCATCGAAGTACAAATGGCCGCGACGACGAGGGATATGGTGATGACGCCGGATCTGCGGTTTACGATGCGTGGGGACGGGCCTCTCGATTTGCAGCTCCGGGTAACGAAGAATGGCGATACCTGCGTAGAGAATCGCGGAGCCCAGGCACCCGTGCTCAACATTGCGGACCAGTTCGGCGAGGCGTCGTACGAACTGAAGGCGGGACAGCATGTGCTGTTCGAACACGGCAGCCTCAAAGAGGTTGTCGATCATGAAAGCTCCTCGTGCGGATGTCCTCCGGAGCCTGCGATGACAGTTGCCGATGCGCTTCTAAACGCCGGCAATGCCGGAACCACGGGTGATGCGAAGACTGCGGCGGAACTGCACCCTTTTCCAGCAGCTATAAGCGCGGGGTTAGCCCCGGCACCGGTCCCGGAGGCGCCCGCCGGTGCATTGCACGAGCAGGTTTCCGCGACGCTGAACTCCGGCGACAGTCCGGATAGCACCACGCCGCCGCCGGCGACTCCCGAGGCAAAGAGCGCGACCACCACCGCGACGGCAACTGCCCCTCAGAGTCAGACGGCGGCCAGCACTCCTGCCGCAACCCCTCCACGGCACGGTTTCGGACATGCAATTGGACGATTCTTCCGAAAGATCTTTGGAAGTTGATCGCCCCGGCATTCCTGGTCCGACAGAGCCGAAAACAGGCTCGCTGCGCTACAATTAAAAGGTTGTAGGCTCGCTGGCAGATATCGTCGACGCCCACACCAAAACAGCTGAATTCAGCACAGATCAGGGGTTTTCTCTTATGTCGATTCCCGCAACGCAGATGCGCCCGGGCATGGTTATCAAGTTCAAGGACGATCTTCACCTGGTTTTCTCGGTGGAGCACCGCACCCCCGGCAATCTTCGGGCCTTCATCCAGGCCAAACTTCGCAACGTGCGCACTGGCGCAATGTTCGTCGAGCGTTTTCGCTCGCCGGACCCAATTGATCGCGTAATCGTTGACGAAGTGAAGATGGAGTTTTTGTACAACGACGGCGATGAGTACTACTTCATGGATGACAAATTCGAGCAGACGATGCTGAAGCGCGACACGCTCGGCGATGCCGTTGACTATCTGCTGCCCAATCTTTCGATCAACGTAAGCTTCCACGACGGCAAGGCTGTCGGCATTGAGCTCCCAGGCGTAGTCGAGATGACAGTCATGGAGACTGAGCCGGGAATCAAGTCCGCGACAGCGTCGTCGGTCTCCAAGCCTGCAAAGCTCGAAACAGGACTCGTCGTGCAGGTACCTGCTTTTATCAACGAAGGTGAAAAGATCCGCGTGGATACTGCAGAAGGCGCTTACATGAGCAGGGCGTAACAAGATCGTTTACAGAAAAGGCGGAGTCCCTGGCTCCGCCTTTTCTTTCGTCTTCAACGCCTTGCGTGCGTGTATCCGCTCTGCGACACTGGAGGCTCCATGGTGTTCCATTACCTCGTAAAGGGTCGCGTGCAGGGAGTCGGATTTCGCTGGTTCGTACACCAGGAGGCAGCGGAGCTCGGACTGCGGGGATGGGTCCGAAACACAGATCAGGGTCACGTCGAGATCGTCGCGGCGGGTAAACCTGAAGAGCTTACTGAGTTGAAGGATGCGCTGCGAAAGGGTTCGCGCGGCAGCCGCGTTGATGCCGTAGAGGAACAGGAACTGGTCGAGAGCGAAGGCGCGCAGCTCGGGCCATTTGAGATCGAAGGAGCCTGGTAAGGACTGATGACACTACCGATTAACTGCGAACCACTGAAGACTCTGATCCGCACTGTACCCGATTTTCCGAAGCCTGGAATTCTCTTCTACGACATTACGACCGTGCTGAAGGATAAGGCGGGGTTCGCCACATTGATCGACGCTTTCGCACAGTACTACATCGGAAAAGAGATCGATCTTGTGTTGGGAATCGAGGCGCGCGGATTTATCTTCGGACCAGCACTGGCCTACCGGCTGAACGCCGGCTTCGTGCCCGTTCGCAAGCCGAAGAAGCTGCCTGCCCCAACCGCCCGCGTCACCTACGATCTCGAATATGGCACTGACTCCCTGGAGATTCATCTGGATGCTATTCAGCCGGGAGAGCGTGTCGTCATCGTGGACGATCTTCTGGCAACTGGTGGCACAATGCAGGCAACGGTCGAGCTCGTGCGACAGCTGGGCGGCGAGATCGCCGGACTTGGCTTTGCGATCGAGCTCGACTTCCTGAAGGGCCGCGATAAATTCCAACAGTATGACGTACTGAGTCTGCTGCACTACGACGAGTAATTCGACAAAGTGAGGCGAAGACTCCGATCAGTGGCAACCGTCTCCAATAAATGCTTGGCATCCAGTTCGGACAATTGAGGATTGAGAAATGAAATCACGCGGATATGCTGTACACGATAAGAAGTCGCCATTGGCTCCTTTTAGCTTCGAACGGCGTGAGCCAGGCGCGAACGATGTAGTGATAGAGATTGCCTACTCCGGAATCTGTCACTCGGACATTCACCAGGCGCGGGATGAGTGGGGCGGGTCCATCTATCCGATGGTGCCGGGACATGAGATCGTCGGGCACGTGACGGCTGTTGGACGTGACGTGAAGAAGTTCAAGGTAGGCGATCTGGCCGCTGTCGGAGTGATCGTCGACTCCTGCCGCGAATGCGAGAACTGCAAGGCAGACGAGCAGCAATATTGTCTGAAGGGCGCAGTCGAAACCTATAACAAAAGCGATTACTCAGGCCAGGTCACTTATGGTGGCTACTCCAACAACATCGTTGTGCACGAGTACTACGTCCACACAGTCTCGCCGAAGCTTAATCTCGCAGCAGTGGCTCCCCTCCTCTGCGCAGGAATTACAACCTACTCACCGCTTCGCCACTGGAAGGTGGGCAAGAACAGCAAAGTAGGCGTTATAGGCCTGGGCGGGCTCGGTCACATGGGCCTGAAGTTCGCTCATTCGTTTGGCGCGCACGTAGTCCAATTCACCACCTCCGAAAACAAGATCGAAGACGCGAAGAAGCTAGGCGCAGACGAGGTAGTCGTGACGAAAGATGCTGCCGCCGTGGGCAAGCACACGGGCAGCTTCGACTTCATCCTCGATTGCGTCTCAGCGCCGCACGACGTCAATCAGTACCTGAACCTCTTGCGTTTGAATGGAACTCTCTGTCTCGTTGGCCTTCCTGAAATCCCGTTGTCAGTCGCTCCATTCTCTGTTGTGGCCAATCGGCGCTCTCTCGCCGGATCGGGCATCGGAGGGATGAATCAAACCCAGGAGATGCTCGACTACTGCGCAGACCACAACATCGTCTCCGACATTGAACTTACCTCAGTCGACAAGCTGAATGAAGCGTATGAACGGGTGCTGAAATCGGATGTGAAGTACCGGTTCGTGATCGACATGGCGACGTTGCCTAAGAGCTAACAAGACGCGACGCCTCTGTTTACGTCTAGGCAAAGAGGGTGAACAGAGGCGAGTCCAGAGCGAGGGTCTGCACCGGGCCAGAGAGCATCCCGGTTGCGGAATCACGACGAAAGACCGTCACGTTTGCGGAGTCCTGGTTCCCGCAGATGACCCACTGTGCTGTCGGGTCCAGGGTGAAGTGGCGAGGAGTCTTGCCGCCACAGGAGATCCGCTGCACAAGCGTAAGATCACCATTCTTCGTGCTGATTGAGAAAACAACCAGTGTGTTCTCCCCGCGATTGCTGGCGTAGAGAAAATTGCCGTCAGGAGAGACTGCAAGTTCAGCAGCCGTGTTCTTGTCGGAGGGAAATTCGGGCGCGATGGTCTTGATCGAGAAAGTGGAATTAACCAAAAGGCCTTGCGGCGTATTACTGAAACGCGTCGCAGTCCAGAGGCAGCGATCAATGCTGGATTCCATCTCATTGATGCAGTAGACCCACCGGCTATTGGGGTGGAAGACGACATGGCGTGGTCCACAACCCGGACGCTCATTGGTGAACAGGTGTGGGTCGGAGAGCGTGCCAGTTTCGGGATGAATAAAAAAAACTGCGATATGGTCTGTGCCTAAATCGCAGACCAGGAGGAAGCGATCATCCGGTGAGATGGTGACGCAGTGGGGATGCGGATCCTGCTGGCGGGCGGAGTTCGGTCCAGGTTCTCCGAACTTCTGACGATTCTTAAAATCGAGGCGTTCTACCGGCTGACTAAGCGTGCCGTCGGACTGAATTCGATAAGAAGAGATAGAGGAACCGGTGTAGTTAGCCACGAACGCGGCGTGGCCGGTAGAGTCCACCGAGACACAAGCCGGCCCGGCTCCTCCGGAGGGCACCTGGCCGATCTGACGAAGGTTGCATGTTCCCGGGTCCAGCGCAAAGGTCGTAACGGTCGCAGCGGGATCATTAATCGCATTGACCGCATAAAGCGCGCTGTGGCCCGAACCAGGAGGCGCCAACGCAAGAAAGGATGGCCGGGCCGTGGCTGCAACCAACTCTGGCGAAGATAACTGGCCATGGGTTGAATCAAAGGTTGACCGGTAGATACCTTTGGACACTCCTTTAGTCGTGTCGGTTCCGAAGAAGACATAAACCGGAGCTGGCGCGGCTTTCTTCTTGCGTGTAGGCCACGTCGCAAAGGCACGTGCCGACGCCGTAAAGGCAGGAAACAGGACAAGAAATCGGCGGCGCGAGAACATGGGCCAAACCCCTGGGAGGTTATGCTGGTTCGCCTGGAAGATGAATGCCCAACTCGTCCTCGGCCCGGATATCCGGGTTGATGACGGGAAGGCTGGGAAGATTGTCGGTGCGGCCAGCTTCTTTTACGACGGCGCTGGCGTGTTCGAGAACCTCATCGACCGTCATGGTGTACATCTCCCGGCCATTGTCGTAACCGGACTTGACGGCGTGCAGCAGATACCGCCCGGCGGCCTGAGCCGCAAGATAATCCGTAATGACGAAGCCGGTACGACGCTTCTGTTCGACCCACGCCAGGTTCGGCATAGAGATCCAGACGGGTCTGTCGTTGACGGCGAAGCGGATGTCGGTGGCATCGGCATGCCGCGTCGCGATAGCCACCATCGTCCCCTTCCAAACGCAGTGAAGGTCTTCTCCGGTCCAGCGGTCGGTTACTTTGAAGTCTTCATACATGATTGTTTCTAGATTAGTGCAGGGGGCAGGTATCAGCAAGGTAAGGGCCCAAAACGAGAAGATTTTTGGTCTGACCTCTAGATAAATCGATTATCTTCACCTTCTATTCCCACAATGGGAATAAGACGTCGGGTTACTTTCGTAAGCACTTGAAATTGCTTCTGGCGTATGCAAGTCACCAAAGTTATTCTTATTTTGATTTTACGGTGATAGATGACGTTGCGTCGAACAGAAGCCGAAGCCGCTAGTTTAAGGGCGATCTGGACACGTGATTTGTTGGACTCCCAGCCAGAGTTTGAATGTGGCGAACTTGTACGACTTGCTGCCTGTCTCTGCGGAACTCCAATTGGCCTGGTGACGCTCCTCAATGAGCGGCACCAGTGGTTTCGCGCGTCTGACGATCTGAAGATGGGAGAGACACCGCGAGAGGTAGCCTTCTGCGCGCATGCAGTCCGGCAGAATGGCCTCTTCATGGTGAACGACGCCCTGACGGATCCGCGATTTTCGAGCAATCCTCTGGTGACTTGGGATCCGGCGATCCGTTTTTTCGCCGGCGTCGGGTTGTATAACTCAGACGATGAGCCGATGGGGACCTTTTGCGTGATTGATATGGCTCCCCGGATCCTAAGTGAGGATCAGATGGAAGCGCTCGAGATTCTGGGGCGGCAGATCAGTCTTCGGCTGGAAGCAGTGGTGCAACGCAAAGCGCTGGAACAAGCGCTGGCGGACAAAGAAAGAGCGAGCGCGGGACTGAAGGCAAGTGAAGAGCTCTTTCGCGCGTTTATGAACGCGAGCCCGTTCCTAAGCTATATCAAGGATGCTGCTGGACGATTGCTGTTTTACAACCGCAGCTTCGCTCAGAGATTTGGCGTAAGTGAGTACGCGTGGCTGGGGCGGACCGACGAGCAGCTCTGGTCGAGAAAACTCACAAAGTCGATGCGAACTCATGATCTCGAGGTCATGGCCGGCGGAAAGATGGTCGAGACCGAGGAGCTTATCCGGAACTCAGACGGATCGGTCAGTTCGTTGCGATCTTTCAAGTTTCCTTGTCATGATTCTGCACGAAACGTGTTGCTGGCCGGAGTAGCCGTGGATGTCTCGGAGGAGGTAGCTCATCACGCCGAGCTGGAACGCTACCACCGCGAACTTGAAGATGCCAATGATCAGTTACGGAAGCTAGCCGTCACCGACGAGCTCACAGGATTGCGTAATCGCAGATCCTTTGAAGAGCGGCTGATAATGGAGTTCTCGCTCGCGCGGCGGAGGAAGCGAGAGCTTTCGGTGTTGTTGATCGACGTCGACAACTTCAAGACGATCAACGACAGATGGGGCCACGCAGCCGGCGATGAAGTCCTGCGTCGCCTTGGCATGATCCTGCGAACGACGGTGCGGCTGCCCGACTTGCCTGCACGATATGGCGGCGAGGAGTTTGTGGTTCTGCTGCCGGAGAGCGGAGAAGAGAGCGCCATGGGACTCGCCCGGCGCGTCATGCAGCGAGTCGCTACCGAAGACTGGGAGAATGAGCCACTGACCATCAGTGTGGGAATGGCTTCCGTGAACGAGTCGCTCGAGAGCGGATTTCAGTTGGTGGAGCTCGCTGACGAGGCTCTTTACGCTGCCAAGCGCGCCGGGAAAAACCGTGTCATGGTACACAGCGGCTAATTTCTTCTGGCATTGCGAAAATGAAAGAGGCGCACCCACAAGGTGCGCCTCTTTGCTCAATATTTTCGCTTAACTTTATGCTTCTGCGTTCGGGTCGCCGGCTTCGCCTTCGCCGCGCTCTTCCATCTGCTTGGCAAGCTCTTCGCGCTTCTTGGTACGGGCTTCTGAGCGCTTCTGAGCCTTTTCGTTGAGCTCATGCTCGGCACCGAGGAGTTCGATGTAAGCCATCTCGGCGGCGTCACCCTTACGGGCTCCGAGGCGAGTGATCCGGAGGTAGCCACCCTGGCGTGCAGCGTAGCGCGGAGCCACGGTCGCAAAGAGGCGGTCGACCGACTCAGGCGTCATCAGGTAAGCAGCGGCCTGACGGCGTGCGTGAACAGTGCCGCGCTTGCCGAGGGTGATCATCTTCTCGATGAGAGGACGAGTGGCTTTGCACTTAGTGATGGTTGTCTCGACGCGGTCCATCAGGATGACGGAGGTGACGAGGTTGCGCAGCATGGCGCGGCGATGGCTGGTGTTGCGGCCTAGTTTGTATCCTGCATTACGGTGACGCATCGATGATCTCCTTCGACTCGGCATTGGCCGTGAGTCGGTACTGCTTAGAATGTGCGCTCTGTTGAAACACTGCGCGGGTAAAGCTGCCCGAGGGCTTTGCTGTACGCGGCTTGCGCTCGCGTTTTCATCTAGAGGCTGCGGCGGTGGAGTTGATTCCACCGCCGCAAGCTTGGTTAGAAGTTCTCTGGCTCACTGCCGACGAGGTCGAGGTCTTCGTCCTCATCTTCGTCTTCGTCATCATCGTCATCAAAGTTGCCGAAGCTGGCGGCGAGGGTGGCTGCGGGCAGAACGGAGGTGGGTCCGGGCTGCGGGTTGCCATTCTCGTCGATCTTCATGCCGAGGGACAGCCCCATCTGCGCGAGGATCTCTTTGATCTCGTTCAAGGACTTGCGGCCGAAGTTCTTGGTCTTCAGCATCTCAGCTTCGGTCTTCTGAATGAGCTCGCCGATGGTGGCAATGTTGGCGTTCTTCAGGCAGTTGTAGCTCCGGACGGAGAGCTCAAGCTCTTCGACCGAGCGGTTGAGGTTCTCGTTACGCAGGGCTGGACCATCGTGCAGGCCGTCGTGACCGGCTTCCATCTCCTCTTCAAAGTTGATGAAGATGGTCATGTGATCCTTCAGCAGCTTCGCGGAGAGTCCGAGCGCATCCGCAGGAAGAACGGTGCCGTTCGTCCAGATCTCGACCGTGAGCTTGTCGTAGTCGGTGATCTGACCGAGACGTGCAGCCTCGACGAGATAGTTAACCTTGCGAACGGGCGAGTGGACAGAGTCGACCGGAATGAAGCCAAGGCCGAGGTCGCCGTCGAAGTTCTTATCAGCCGAGATGTAGCCGCGGCCGCGCTTCAGGCGCATCTCCATGTCGATCTTGCCACCTTCGGAGACGGTGCAGATGTAGACGTTCTTGTCGAGTATCTCGACGTCGCCATCAGCTTCGATCATGCCGGAGGTGATGACGCCGGCCTGGTCGGCGCGAAGATAGAGAGCCTTGGGGCCTTCACCAGCAAGCTTGAACGGAATCTGCTTGAGGTTCAGGATAATGTCGGTCGCATCTTCGACGACGCCGGTGATGGACTGGAACTCGTGCAGGACACCTTCGATGCGAACAGCGGTGACGGCAGCGCCTTCGATCGAGGACAGAAGGGTGCGGCGGAGCGCGTTGCCAATGGTGGTACCGAAGCCACGCTCAAAGGGCTGAGCGGAGAACTTACCGTATTTTTCGGTAAGGGTTTCGGTGTCGACTGCGAGACGCTTGGGCTTTTGAAAACCTCTCCAAAGCATGTGTTTCTCCTTTTCCGGCTCACTCGCGATGCATTCTGCGAGATGGCGGGGTGTTGCTGTTGCGGGTTAGGTTGTGCTTTACAACGCCGGAGTGAGGTGTGACCCCCACCCCGGATAAAGTGTTTCAAAGTCTTCGAAACAAACCGCTTAAGTCTGGACCAAGGTCCAAGACGAAAACTGAAGGTGACTTTATTTCGAGTAGAGTTCGACGATCAGCTGCTCATTGACGGGCAGGTTGACGTCCTCGCGCTTCGGCAGAGCGATGACCTTGCCGGAGAGATTGTCGCGATTGATGTCGAGCCACTGAACCTGGTTCTGACCGGCGGCAAAATTCTTCGCCTCTTCGAGCATAACCAAAGCCTTCGAACCCTCGCGGATTGCGATCTCATCGCCAACCTTCACCTGGAAGGACGGGATGTTGACCTTCCGGCCATTGACCTGAAGGTGACCGTGACGGACGACTTGACGGGCCTGGCGGCGGCTCATCGCAAAACCAAGACGGTAGGCGACGTTGTCGAGACGAGTCTCAAGCTGCTGCAGCAAAAGTTCGCCGGTGACGCCGGTCTTGTTCGAAGCCTTCTGGTAGTAAGCGCGGAACTGAGTCTCGAGCGTGAAGTAGATGCGCTTTGCCTTCTGCTTTTCGCGGAGCTGCAGACCGTAGCCGACAACCTTCTTCACTTTGCGGGACTGGCCGTGCTGGCCTGGGGGGAAGTTGCGCTTCTCGACGGGGCATTTCTCCGAGAAGCACTTGGTTCCCTTGAGGAAGAGCTTGGTGCCGTCGCGGCGGCAGAGGCGGCAGACGGGTCCGGTGTAACGTGCCATTTTTATAACTCCTGACTTCGGGTGACGATCGCTTTACGCGCGAGCAGCGCTTCTTCACGATCCAGTTGTTGTAACGTCTTGCGTGCGGCGGGGCCTGAGAACAAGCTCACCGCCGCAGTTGGGACAGATTGCATTCAAAACCTGAGCGCATGTTGCACAGAAGCTGCACTCATAACTACAGATGAAGGCTATTCCGTTTGCATCGAGATCTGCATTGCAGCGCGCGCATTCGGACTTCATCAGAAGTGCCACAGATCAAACGCGGCGGCGCTTCGGCGGACGGCAACCGTTGTGCGGCATGGGCGTAACGTCGCGGATGCTGCGCACCTCGATACCGGTGGTTGCGAGAGCACGAATCGCGGACTCACGGCCGGAGCCGGGACCGGAGACACGCACATCGACCGAACGGACACCGTGGTCACGGGCTGCGTTGGCTGCACCGACGGCGGCCTGCTGCGCTGCAAACGGAGTCCCCTTACGAGAACCACGGAAGCCAAGCGAACCGGACGACTTCCAGCTCAGCGTGTTGCCGATCTGGTCAGTGATGGTAACGATCGTGTTGTTGAACGACGCCTGAATGAAGACGAGACCAAATGGAACATTCTTGCGTTCGCGCTTCTTGAACTTCTTATTCTTGCCGGGCTTTGCTGCGCCCTTCGTATTCTGTGTCTTCGCCATGTCTTATTTCGTCGCTTTCTTCTTACCGGCAACGGTTCCCTTACGTGGGCCTTTGCGGGTGCGAGCGTTTGTGTGGGTGCGCTGGCCACGGACAGGAAGGCTGCGGCGATGGCGGAGGCCACGGTAGGACTGAATTTCGATGAGGCGCTTGATGTTGAGCGAGATGTCCTTGCGGAGATCGCCTTCGATCTGGCCCTCGGCTTCGATAACCTGACGGATGCGGTTCAGCGCGTCCTCGTCGAGCGTGCCGACCTTCGCGACCGGATCGACATCCGCCTTCGCGAGAATCTTGGCGGCGCGAGAGTCGCCGATTCCGAAGATGTAGGTGAGACCGATGCGCGCCTGTTTGTTATTAGGGACATCGACTCCAGCAATACGTGCCATGGGGTTCCTTTTCGGTTGAGCTTCGTAGCTTCGCCACGAGAGCGGGATTGCCTGTTTGCGGCGAGTCCGTCGGGTTCAACGCAAGCCTTGATTTCGGCTAACTAGCCCGACGGGGCCGGTACTGCTGGGTATTGCAAAGACCTTTATGGTCTTAGCCCTGACGCTGCTTGTGCTTCGCGTTCTCGCAGATAACACGCACCACGCCACGGCGGTGAATGACCTTGCACTTGTCACACATCTTCTTTACTGAGGCACGAACCTTCATTGTGATTCCCTTCTTTTATGCAACATGAACCCGACAAACAGAGGACGCGTCTCAAGGATTTAATTCCTTTCGACAAGCGACCTGTATGCCAGGGCGAAAATGCCCTGACTTATCCCAAGTGCAAATGCGCTTGAGCAACCCATTGATGGAGACGGGATGGGCTCCCGTAGCCGATGCCTACTTGTAGCGGTAGACAATGCGGCCGCGGTTGAGATCGTATGGGCTGAGCTCAATCGCGACGCGGTCGCCGGGGAGGATACGGATGAAGTTTTTGCGCATACGTCCGGAGACGTGTGCAAGGGCCTGGTGCTTGTTCTCAAGCTCGACCTTGAACATCGCATTCGGCAGGGTTTCGACAACCACCGCCATCACTTCAATTGCATCTTCCTTCGACAAACGATCTCCTTTGGAGGTGAAGAGGATAACCCCTTTTATCTCCACAACTTCTTGTATGAGTTGAGCATTTTCCTCAACCCAGAGTTACCATGCGATACACTTGCGCACACCGCATCTCTTATAGTACCCCAGAATGGGTCTATTTTCCTAGCGGGTTAGCACCTGGGGGCCATCTTTCGTGATGGCCACCGTATGCTCAAAGTGGGCACTATAGCTGCCATCGATGGTCACCGCCGTCCATCCATCCTTCAAAACGCGTACTTCAGGTCCACCGGCGTTGATCATCGGCTCGATCGCCAGTACCATCCCCGCCTTTAGCCGAGGGCCCTTGCCTGCAGCGCCAAAGTTCGGAACCTGAGGATCTTCGTGCATGGCACGTCCAATCCCATGCCCGACGAACTCCCGGACAACCCCAAAACCTTCGGCTTCACAGAGTTCCTGAACGGCCGCGGAGATATCGCCCAAGCGTCCGCCTACCTGACACTTCTCAATCGCCTTCTCTAGAGAGGATTTCGTCACTTCAAGAAGCTTGGTCGTTTCCGCGCTGACCCTACCGATCGGATAGGTCACAGCGGCGTCGGAATAGTATCCGTCGATAATGACTCCGCAGTCGATCGAGAGAATATCGCCTTCGGCCAGAATCCGCTTGGCGTTCGGCATACCGTGAACAACTTCGTTATTAACCGAAGTGCACAGAGCAGCAGGAAAGCCGTGATATCCCTTGAAGGCCGCGATCGCGCCCAACTCCGCGATCTTCTTGACGGCAATTTCCTCGAGATCCATCGTCGAAGCGCCGGGAACGACGTGGGGCGCAATCGCGTTGTGGACCTGGCGAAGAGCTTTACCGGAGATCCGCATCTTCTCGATCTCCTGTGCCGTTTTGATCATGATAGCCATAGTGCAGTTCGTCTCAAGTGTTACTGATTTGGCGCTTGGCGAAGGCGATGGAGAGCGGCATTAATTCCAGCCGTGACGTCTTCCACTGCACGATCTCCATCCACGATCTCGAAGCGGCCTTGCTTGCGATAGTGCTCCACCACAGGAGCCGTCTGGGCTTCGAAGGTCTTCATACGCTCTGCGAAGACAGCCTCAGAGTCATCAGGACGCTGAACCAGAGCTGAGCCATCAATATCACAGATGCCGGCGACCTTCGGAGGATTCGAGTAGATGTTGTAGATGTGGTCCGTTCCGCAAATCCGGCGGCCAGTGATGCGATGGAGCAGCTGCTCGTACTCGACGACGATGCTGATCGCAACCACGGGCAAAGTGCTGGTATCAGCGGACAGCTGCGCATCAAGCCAGGTCGCTTGATTCAAAGTCCGCGGAAAACCGTCGAGAATAAAACCGCGCTGCGTATCAGGCTGCTTCAGCCGGCCCGCGACCATCTGATTCACGAGGTCGTCGGAGACAAGTATGCCCTGATCCACGAGCGCCTTGGCGGCTTTGCCAAGCTCCGTCCCCTTGGAGATATTGCCACGAAGAATGTCACCAGTCGAGACTTGAGGGATGCCATAGGCAGCCATCAGAGCCTTAGCCTGGGTCCCTTTGCCCACGCCGGGCGCGCCTAAAAGGAGTACCGGCCCAGGCAGGAAGTTCTTGTCCGCCGGGGCCGTCTCGGGCTCAGATACGATGCTTGTCGTCAATGCGATAACTTCCTACCAGCTCTTGCGTCCACGGATGCGGCCACTCTTGGGAGTGAAGCCGTCATAGTGACGCATGATGAGCTGCGATTCGATCTGCTGAACGGTATCCATAGCCACGCCGACAACGATCAGCAGACTGGTTCCGCCGAAGTAGAAGTTGACGCCAAGACCGTTAGTCATCCAGGTTGGCAGGCGGTCGAAGACCGAGCCGATAAGCCAGATGTGGTTGAAGTGTATTCCGCTGATCAGCAACTGCGGAATAATCGTGATGATGATGAGATAGAGTGCGCCAACCAGGGTAATGCGGGTCAGCACATCGTTGATAAAGTCGGCCGTGCGCTTGCCGGGACGAATGCCTGGAATAAAGCCGCCGTACTTCCGCATGTTATCGGCGATGTCGTCTGGACGGAACACGATCGAGATGTAGAAGTAAGCGAAGAAGATGATCGCGACCATCTGCAGCAGCTCGTACCATGGCTCACCAGGTGCCAGAGCCCGCAGGATCGGACCAAAGAAGGACGAGTCCTGCAGCGAGTAACCGAAGATGTGAGCGCCAGAAAAGAGCAAGGGCGCCGATAGAATCGAGCTGGCGAAGATGACCGGCATCACGCCGCCGGAGTTCACTTTGAGTGGAAGGTGCGTGGATTGGCCACCCATCATCTTGCGGCCAACGATTCGCTTGGCGTATTGAACCGGGATGCGACGCTCGGAACGCTCCACAAAGACGATGAACGCAACCACGGCGATCATGCCGACAACCAGGAGAACAACCGCGATCGGTGTTAGCGCTCCCCACGCGTTGTCGCGAACCTTCTCATACAGATTCTCGATGCCCTTCGGCAGGCCCACGACGATACCGGCGAAGATCAGCAAGCTCATACCGTTGCCAATGCCGCGCTCGGTAATCTGCTCGCCCAACCACATGATGAAGGCAGTGCCTGATGTCAGAGTGATGACGCACAGCGGGATGAACGCTGCGCGGGAGATCGTGACCATCGACTGGCCCGTGCTTGTGTTGGTCAGCGTCAGAGCAATCGCAAATGACTGCACGATGCCAAGCAGTACGGTCACATAGCGCGTCCACTGCGTAATCTTGCGGCGGCCGAGTTCGCCTTCCTTCTGCAACTTCGCAAGCGGCTCATAGATGACGGTGAGCAACTGGAAGATGATCGAAGCCGTAATGTACGGCATGATCCCGAGGGCAAAGACTGTCAGCTTCCGGAGGTTTCCACCCGAGAAGAGATCGACGAGGCCGAGTGCCGATCCGGAGTTCTGATTGAAGAACTGCGCGAGCATGTCGGCGTTGATACCGGGGGTAGGAATATGCGAGCCGAGGCGATATACGGCCAGCATGCCAAGCGTGAAGAGCACACGCTTGCGGAGATCAGGAATTTTGAAGATGTTTGCGATTTTCTCGAACATCGGGTGCAGGAACCTCGGGTAAAACTGGGGATCTGTGAAACGGCAATGCGAGGGCGATTGCCCTCGCCTGCCAATCATTCTAAATGCTACTTAGCCAATGAGGATGGCCTTGCCGCCGGCCTTTTCGATCGCTTCCTGCGCAGTCTTCGAAAACTTGTGTGCGTGAACCGTCACAGCGGTCTTGATCTCTCCGTTATTCAACACCTTGATCAATGCGCCCTTCTTGCGGAGCAAGCCAAGCTCGATGATCTTGTCGAGAGTGAACTCGGTGACATTCTCGGCAGCGACGATCTCGGCAACGCGATCAAGCCCGAGGACCTGATACTCAACGCGGAAGATGTTGGTAAAGCCGCGCTTCGGCAGACGGCGGTGAAGCGGCATCTGACCGCCTTCAAAGCCACGCATCAGCGAGGAACCCGAGCGGGAACCCTGACCCTTGTGTCCGCGGGTTGATGTCTTACCCATGCCTGAACCCATACCGCGGCCGACACGCTTCTTGTTTTCATTTGCCCTCTTAGGGGCGCGCAGATTGGAGAGATTACGAATTGCCATTATTTCCTCGCTTAACGCCGACGAAGCAGCTTCTGCCCTTCGCCGACTCGCTTATGAATTTGCCCTGACGGGTTTGGTAGGTTATGCCGAATCGCGATTAGTCGACGACGCGGACGAGATGTGGAACCTTTGCGACCATGCCACGAATGGATGGTGTGTCTTCGCGTTCGACGATCTGGTTCAGACGGGTAAAGCCGAGGCCCTTGATGACGAGCTTGTGCTTAACCGGGGTGCAGATCTTGGAACGGAAGTACTGCAGCTTGATTTTGGCGATTGCGTTGTTGTCAGCCATGAGAGAGCTCCTGTAGATCTGTTGAAACAGGGTTGAGCTTAGAGCTCTTCCACCGTCTTGCCGCGCAGGGCGGCGACTTCGGCCTTATTGCGAAGCTGGATGAGAGCGTCGAACGTAGCCTTGATGACATTGTGTGGGTTCGCCGAGCCGAGGCTCTTGGTCAGCACGTTCTGCACGCCAGCGGCGGTCATCACAGCGCGAACCGTCTTGCCAGCAATAACGCCCGTACCTTCGGGAGCTGGCTTCAGCATCACCTGGCCGGCGCCAAAGTGGCCCAGAACCTGGTGAGGAATCGTGCTCTCGGTCAAATTGACCTTGTGCAGATTCTTCTTGGCCGACTCGATCCCCTTGCGGATTGCCTGGGGAACTTCTTTGGCCTTGCCTGAACCGTAGCCAACTACGCCTTCCGCCGGATCGCCGATGACGACCAGCGCGGCGAAGGACATATTCTTACCGCCCTTGACGACCTTGGTGACGCGGTTGATCGAAACGACCTCGTCCTTCAGGTTGAGGCGGTTCGCGTCGATTTTTTTCTTCATTGCCATAATGTCTTATCCAGCTTTCTGGCGGCCAATCAGGGCGCCGTGGGAACCTTAGAAATCGAGACCCGCTTCACGGGCTGCATCGGCGAGGGCCTTCACGCGGCCGTGATACAGGTAGCCACCGCGGTCAAACACAATCTTCTTGATGCCCTTTTCCTTGGCGCGCTCGGCGATCAGCTTGCCGACTTCAGCAGCCGCGACAATGTTGCCACCATACTTCTTCTCTTCGGTCTTCTTCCCCATGGAAGAGGCAGAGGCGATCGTAACTCCGTTGAGATCATCAATGAGCTGCGTGTAGATGTGGTTGAGCGAGCGATAAACGTTGAGGCGCGGACGCTCGGCGGTACCTGACATCTTCTCGCGGATGCGGGTGTGAACGCGCTGGCGGATCACATTGCGCTGACGTGGATTAATCATGATTGACTTTCCTTCCTAATAGCGTACCCAGAGTACTGAGGACGTTCGGTTGTTGAAACTAATGTTAGGTGGCTGCATAAGGAGTGAATTATCACAGCTCACTCCTCATGCAGCGCAGACTACTTGGCTCCGGTCTTTCCGACCTTCTTCTTCAGCTTCTCGCCGGTGTAGCGGACGCCCTTGTTCTTGTAAGGGTCGGGCTTGCGGAGGGAACGCATGTCGGCAGCAATTTGACCTACCTTCTGCCTATCGATGCCGGAGACAGTGAGGTGCGTCTGCTTCGCATCGATTTCAACCGAAATGCCAGTCGGGAGCGGAAACTCGATGGGGTGAGAGTAGCCCAAGGTGAAGACCACCATGTTCTTGCCCTTCAACTCAGCGCGGTATCCGATACCGACGATGTCGATATCCTTCGTCCAACCTGTGGTAACACCGGTGACTGCATTGAAAACCAATGCGCGGGCGAGTCCATGAAATGCAGCCTGCTTATCGGTCTGACGCTCCGTAACCAGGTGACCATCCTTCTGAACGAGAGTGATGCCGCCAGGCAGCATCGCAGTAACCTTGCCCTTGGGGCCTTCAACCAGGACGGTGTTGCCGTTTTCGCTGACCGTGTACTTGACGCCGGCGGGTAGAGCGATCGGCTTCTTACCAATACGTGACATAACAAATCCCTTTTGTGGCTTGCGAGTCGCGATAGCACTTCATGCTGATCGTTCCACTGCAGCCGATAAAACTTTTCTATCTTGCCATCGCAAAGATGACGAAAGCTAATTCTGAACTACCAAACTTCGCAGAGGATCTCGCCGCCAACACCTTCGCGACGCGCCTGACGACCTGTCATAACGCCCTTAGGGGTCGTCATGATGGAGATACCAAGACCACCCTGAACGCGACGGATCTCGTCACGGCCGAGGTACACACGGCAACCGGGACGGGACACACGCTGCAGATCGCGGATAACAGCCTCGTTGTTCGGGCCGTATTTCAAGTAAACGCGAAGAACCTTCATGCCATTCTCTTCGGTCGGCTTGTAGTTCGCGATATAGCCCTCTTCCTTGAGGATGCGGGCAATCTCGGCCTTGAGCTTGGATGCGGGGACGTCGAGTTTCTGGTGACGCGCACGGATGGAGTTACGGATGCGAGTCAAAAAGTCTGCTACTGGATCGGTGAGGTTCATTCATTCTCCTTCATCCCCCGTTCGCTCACGAGTGTCTCTCGCAAGAACCAGCGGGAATGTCTGTTTCGGGTGATACGTCCAGACTTCTGCACCATAAGCTGACGCCCTGATGAGGTCTCTGGAGTAAGTGCGCGACTTAGGCCGCACACGAATTCTTTTATTCTACCAGCTCGACTTCACAACGCCCGGAATTTCTCCCTTGAGGGCGAGCGAACGGAAGCAGAGACGGCATACGCCGAACTTGCGAAGGAACGCGCGAGGACGACCGCAGAGCTGGCAGCGGTTGTGCTGGCGAGACTTGAACTTCGGTTTCCTTGCGTCTTTGACGCGCTTTGCTGTAGTTGCCATGTGTTTTGCTCTCTATCTTTTGTGCAAATCTGTTCGAGGCCCGTGGGCCTGGCTTCGTGAACTATGCTCCAACGCGGAAGGGCATACCAAAGCTCTTCAGCAGGGCGCGGGCACCGTTGTCGTCCTTCGCCGTCGTGACGATGGTGACGTTCATACCCTTCAATTTGTCGACCTTGGCGTAGTCGATCTCAGCGAAGATCAGCTGATCGCGGAGGCCAAGGGTGTAGTTGCCGCGGCCATCGAAGCTCTTCGAAGAAACGCCGCGGAAGTCGCGGACGCGGGGAAGAGCGATCGAGATGAGGCGGTCAAGAAATTCGTACATCGTATCGCCGCGAAGGGTGACCATCGCACCAATCGGCATGCCCTCGCGCACCTTGAAGGCGGCGATGGACTTCTTCGCCTTGGTCGTCACAGGCTTCTGGCCAGCGATGGAGGCGAGATCGGCCACTAGGGGATCCATGATCTTGACGTTCTGGGTGGCTTCGCCGAGACCCATGTTGATGACGATCTTCTCGAGCTTCGGGATCGCCATGGCGTTGGTGATGTTGAGCTCTTTGCCCAACGCCTGCTTGATCTCGTTCTCGTACTTCTGTTTCAGACGTGCTGCCATGATTTTTCTTCGCTTTCTCCACGATTTCCGGGTTGGGTTGGAGCCCGTGTACCGATGCGTGGGGTGAACCGTTGTTACAGGATTTGAACTGCTGCTACATGAAACAAACTTTGCTTATTTCTTCTTCTCTGCGATCGTTGCGCCGCTGGTCTTTGAGAAACGAACCTTCGTGTCACCCTCGAAACGCGATCCGACGCGGGTCTTCTTGCCATCGCCATCGAGCAGCATGACGTTCGAGATGTGAATGGTGGCCTCCTGCTCCGCGATACCACCCTTGATGTTGCGCTGGGGGTTTGGCTTCACGTGCTTCTTCACCATCATGACGCCCTCAACCAGGACACGATTCTTTTCAGCGATGACACGAAGAACGCGGCCCTGCTTGCCCTTGTCCTTGCCTGCGATTACTTCGACCTTGTCATTCCGCTTGATCTTGATGCCTGCCATAACTCTTCTCTCTTCCTCGACGATCGTGAAACCACGGAGTCGGACTCCGATAGAAAAATAGAAATTGACTAGATGACTTCTGGCGCGAGCGAGACTATCTTGAGGAACTTCTTCTCGCGAAGCTCACGGGCTACGGGTCCAAATACGCGGGTTCCGACAGGCTCGTTGGCATCATTGATGACGACAGCGGCGTTCTGGTCGAAGCGGATGTACGTCCCATCGCGCCGGCGATACTCCTTGCGCGTCCGGACGATCACCGCCTTGACGACCTTACCCTTCTTGACGGTGCCATCGGGAGAGGCTTCTTTGACAGCTGCGGTGACGACGTCGCCGAGGCCTGCCTTCTTGCCGAGACCACCACCGAGGGGCAGGATCACCTGCAACTTGCGCGCGCCGGAGTTGTCGGCTACGTCAAGCATTGTTCTCATTTGTACTGACATCGTTCTTCTCCTGGCTATCTACTGCGGTGACACGGCCGGGGGCTCATGCCCCAGGCTTGAACTTCAATAAACGCTAAAAGTTACTTAGCTTCGGCAGCGACAGCGGCCGCAGACTTTTCTTCCGCCAGCGCAAGCGAAGAGCGGCGAACGATCTCCTCGAGAGACCAGCGCTTCAGCTTGGACAGAGGACGCGCCTCGCGGATGCGAACAACGTCGCCGACGCGTGCCGAGTTCTGCTCGTCATGCGCGTAGAACTTCTTGTTCGACTTCATCACGCGCTTGTACTTGGGGTGCGCCTTGCGCATCTCGATCTCGACGACGATCGTCTTCTGCATCTTGGTCGAGACGACCAGACCCACCTTCTCATTGCGACGCGAGGTCTGAGCTTCGGGAGTTGCGGCTGCCGTGTTGGTTGTATCTGCCATGATTAGTCCTTCTTCGCTTTCTTGCGGGCGGTGCGAGTGCTCTTGGCCGGCGCAACGTTGGCGACGACGGGGTTAGCGGCCTTTTCGGCAGCCAGAGTGCGCTGCCGTTCGACGGTCTTGATGCGGGCGATGTCCAGTTTGAGCGTCCGCAGCTTCTTGATGCCTTCGTTATTGCCGAGGCTCTTCTGGAAGCGGATGCGGAAGAGCTGCTCGCCGGCCTTGGCCTGCTCGCTCTTGAGCTCTTCGTCACTGAGATTGCTAATCTTTTCGAATTCCATTGTCTTTTTCCTTCACTACTAAAAGCTACTTAGCGACAACCGTCGCCTTCACATCGTGGCGCTGTACGAAGCTGGTCTTGAGCGGAAGCTTGTGAGCCGCGAGACGCATCGCCTCTTTGGCTAGTTCCGGAGTGACGCCTTCCATCTCGAACAGGATGCGGCCCGGACGAACAACGCAAACCCAGTGATCCGGAGCGCCCTTACCTTTACCCATACGGGTTTCAGCAGGCTTCTTGGTGATCGGCTTATCCGGGAACAGACGGAGCCAAACCTTGCCGCCACGCTTGATGAAACGTGTCATCGCGATACGGCTGGCTTCGATCTGGCGGTCGGTGATGTAACCGCACTCCATCACCTTCAGGCCGAAGTCGCCGAAGGAGAGATCGGAGCCGCGCCACGCTTTGCCCTTCATTCGTCCGCGCTGCTGCTTGCGGAACTTAACCTTCTTTGGCATCAACATAAGAAACCCTCTTCACTCTTTCAGGGATACGTTCAACACGCTCCCCGGAAACTCCGGCCAGGCCGGGAAACACTTAGCTTGCGAATGCGCCAGTCGTAACACCCTGGTCGCGACGCTTCTTCTGCTCGTAGATATCGCCGCGATAGACCCAGGTCTTGACGCCGATGATGCCGTAGGTGGTGTGCGCTTCGGCAAAACCGTAGTCGATGTCAGCGCGCAGCGTGTGCAGCGGCAGACGACCCTGGAGATACCACTCGGAGCGGGCGATCTCGTTTCCGTTCAGACGACCGGAGACGCGGACCTTGATACCCTTGCAACCGAAGCGGAGCGCCGAGTCAACCGACTTACGCATCGCACGACGGAAGCTAACGCGCTTCTCGAGCTGCAACGCGATGTTCTCGGCAACCAGCTGAGCATCGAGCTCTGGCTTGTTGACCTCGAGAATGTCGATGAAGACCTCGCGACTGGTGCGCTTCTGAATATCGGCCTTGAGCTTGTCGATCTCGGCGCCCTTGCGGCCGATGATGATGCCCGGACGCGCAGTGCGGATGATCAGGCGCAGCTTATTGCCTGGTCGCTCGACTTCAACCGAGCTGACACCGGCAGCCTTCAGCTTCTCGCGCAGCTCAGCCTTCAGCTTGACGTCTTCGACCAACAGCTTGTCATAGCCGCGTTCCACGAACCAGCGTGACTTCCACGGCTTGTTGATGCCGAGGCGCAACCCATACGGATGGACTTTCTGTCCCATAGCTTCCCTTTACTCCGTGCCCTCTCCGGTTGAGCCGGTAGGCGGTAGTGCAAAACTTTAAGTTTACAAGAAACCCGCTTACTTCGCGGCCTTTTTCGTTGCTGGCTTCTTGGCGGCTGCCTTCTTGGCTGCGGGCTTCTTCGCCGCGGTCTTGGTGGCTGCCTTCTTGGTGCCCTTCTTAGCTGCCGGAGTCGGAGTTGCATCAGCAGCTGCGCTGATCGCAGTGGCCGACTTCTTCTCCGCAACCGTCACGATGATGTGTGCGAGTCTGCGTTGGTAGCGGAACGCGCGGCCCATTGGGGCAGGGCGGATACGCTTCATGCGCGGACCTTCGTTCGCAATCGCGGTACGGACGTAGAGGTTATCGACGTCTACATCGAGCCCCTGCTCCTGCGAGACGTAAGTCGCGTTCTGAATCGCCGAACGCAGAACCTTCTCAACCACGGGCGCCATTCGCTTGGTGCTGAAGTGAACGGTATTGAGCGCCTGCTCGACGCGTAGTCCCTTGATCAGATCAAGGACAAGCTTCGCCTTCTGCGGGCTGGTGCGCTGAAACTTAGCTTCTGCGCGGAACTCTCTGATTTTTTCTGCTGCCTTAGCCATAATCTTCGTCCTTCAAAACTTCTGCTTCGCTGCCCGACAACCGTTGCCGCGGGCTCGCGGTCTTACCTAACTGCAAACGATCAGCCCAGATTTATTTGGGCTTCGCGGAGGTCTCAGCCGCACGCGCGGAGTGGCCCTTGAAGGTGCGGGTTGCCGAAAACTCTCCGAGCTTATGGCCCACCATGTTCTCCGTCACGTACACCGGAATGAACTTGCGACCGTTGTGCACGGCAATGGTGTGACCGACGAAGTCCGGGTGAATCGTGGACCGGCGCGACCAAGTGCGCAGTACCTTCTTGTCATTGACCTGGTTCATCCCCACAATCTTCTTCATGAGGTGATCGTCAATGAAAGGACCTTTTTTTGCTGAACGTGACATTTTGCTAAGCTCCGACTTTCTTGTTGCGATGCTGGATACGACGAATCTCTTGTTTGCGAGACTTGGTGTTGCCCTTTGCTGCGGAACCAAAACTAGAACAAATACATTTGCTGAAAAGCCGTTGTTTTACTTCGTACCGCGCTTCACGATGAACACATCGGTACGCTTGTTGTTGCGGGTCTTGTATCCACGAGTCGGCTGGCCCCAAGGCGTTACTGGGTGACGACCGCCCGAGGTCTTACCTTCACCACCACCGTGCGGGTGATCGACAGGGTTCATCGAGACACCGCGGTTGGATGGGCGAATACCCTTCCAGCGATTACGTCCCGCCTTGCCGATCGTGACGTTCTCGTGGTCGGTGTTGCCAACCTGACCGATGGTCGCCATGCACTCGACAAGAACCTTGCGGGTCTCGCCGGAAGGCAGCTTGAGAAGAGCGTAATCGCCTTCCTTCGCGATCAGGTTGACCTGGGCGCCGGCTGAGCGAGCCATCTGTGCACCCTTGCCCGGACGAAGCTCGATGTTGTGCACAATCGTTCCGGTCGGGATGAACTTCAGCGGCAGAGCGTTGCCGACGAGGATGTCGGCCTCGGGGCCGCTCATGATCGACTGCCCAACCGTGAGACCAATCGGCTGAATGATGTAGCGCTTCTCGCCGTCCGCGTAGTGGATCAGTGCGATGCGGGAGCTGCGGTTCGGATCGTACTCAACTGTCGCGACCGTGCCGGGGATCCCGAACTTATCGCGCTTGAAGTCGATGAGGCGCAGCTTCTGCTTGTGACCGCCACCGTGGTGACGCATCGTGAGGCCACCATTGTTGTTGCGGCCGCCGGTGCGCTGCTTGACTCCGAGCAACGGCTTGTGAGGCTTGTCCGTCGTGATGTCATCGTTGACAAGCTTCGTCGCGAAGCGGAGTGATGGGGTAATCGGTCGAAATGATTTGATCGGCATCGTCTTTATTCCCTTGCCCGCGCTGCTAATCGCTTAGCTGCGCTTCGGTCCTGAATTCTGTTGCTGCGAAACAAACTCGCGCTTAGAGACTGTTGAGGTACTCCGGCATCTTCTCGCCATCTTTCAAGCGAACGTAAGCCTTCTTCCAATCGGGGCGAAAACCGGCAAATTTACCCCGGCGGCGCTCCTTGCCCTCAACGGTCGAGGTACGAACACCAGTAACTTTGACCTTGAAGAGTGTTTCAACAGCTTGCTTGACTTCGGTCTTGGTGGCCTTCAATGCGACTTCAAACACCAGAGTGTTCTGCGTCTCCTTGACGGTCATGCCCTTCTCGGTAATGAGGGGGCGGCGAATGACTGTATAGAGGGTTGGCATTTACGCAACCTCCTTCTGCGCGGCGGCTTTGCTGCGCTTCGATACAAACTTCTTGAGAGTCTCCTGAAGAGCCTCGATGGCGTCCTTCGAGAACACAGCGTGCTCGTAACGGAGCAGATCGTAGGGATGAACCTCGGAGCTGAGAACCAACTCCACGCCAGCCAGATTGCGCGAGCCAAGATAGAGTTTCTCGTCAAGCTTGCGGCTGCTCTCAACCAACAGAGTCGTCTTGCCTGCTTCGAGCTTGTTCAGCGCGGTGCGGAAGTGCTTGGTCTTCGCTTCGGCAACCTCGAACGAGTCGACGATGGTGAACTTGCCATCGTTGATCTTCGCGGAGATCGCGGATCGGAGAGCGCCCATCAGCTTCTTCTGCGGGAAGGCGTACTCGTAGCTGCGCGGCTTCGGTCCATGGACCGTACCACCACCACGCCAAAGCGGGGTGCGGATCGAACCGACACGTGCGCGCCCGGTTCCCTTCTGCTTCCAAAGCTTCTTACCCGCACCGGAAACCTGATTGCGGTTCTTGGTGGCTGCGGTTCCCTGTCGAAGAGCGGCACGATAGTGCTTGACCGACTCCCAAAGAAGCCCATCGTTGATCTCTGCCGCGAAGACCTCGTCGACGAGTTCGAACTCTCCGACCTTGGCTCCAGCGAGATTTACTACGTTGATGTTTGCCATCGTTCTTCTCTCTTTGCGCTCGCCATCGATGCGGCGAGCAAAAACTTTGTTTAAAAAAAGCTTTACAACCAAAAAGACTTCTCTTGCTTTTCTCTTTACTTCTTCTTCGGTGCTGCCTTCTTGGAAGCCTTCAAAGCGTCCTTTGTTGCAGCTCCAGCGAATCCACGACGCTCACGCGGCGGAGCCTTAGCCTTCGAGATCAGCACGAAACCATCACGTGGACCAGGCACAGCACCCTCAACAAGCAGAAGGTTGTCATCAAGATCGATCCCACGAATACGTAGGTTGCGAACCGTAATCTGCGCATCCCCCATATGGCCTGGCATACGCTGGCCAGGGAATACGCGAGACGGGAACGACGAAGCTCCGATCGAACCCTGCACCTGGAACATGTGACCGTGCGACTTGGGACCGCCGCCGAATCCGTGGCGACGAATAACACCAGCAAAACCACGACCTTTTGAGGTTCCGATCACGTCGACAAACCGCTCGTCGTTGAAGATATCGACCAGGATGCGGTCGCCAGCCTTGGCCGTGACCTTCTCTTCACCTTCAACAGTCTTCACGGCTTCGAGGCCGACCTCCCGGATCATCCTGACCGGAGGAACATCCGACTTGGCAAAGTGACCGGTCATCGCCTTGTTGACCTTGGAGGCCTTGACGAAGTCGACGTAGCCGATCTGCGCGGCTTCATAGCCATCCTTCGCAAGAGTCTTCAGCTGAGTGATCACGCAAGGACCAGCCTTCAGAACGGTCACGGGATGAATATCACCGCGCTCGTCGAAGATCTGCGTCATGCCGACTTTTTTTCCGAGAATTCCTACTACTGACATTGGAGCTTCCTTTCCTCATCATGCTGAACTTCAGCTCAGCACTGCCGGGTTAATACTTCTAATAAGCGAAAGCAGAAACATTTCGCCGAAAGATTCTTACTTCTGAACCGTCTTGATCTCGACGTCAACACCTGCAGGCAGATCCAGCTTCATCAACGCATCTACGGTCTGCTGGGTCGGCTCGAGGATATCGATCAATCGCTTGTGCGTACGAATCTCGAAGGCCTCGCGCGACTTCTTATCAACGTGGGGCGAGCGAAGAACGCAGTACTTGTTCTTCATGGTCGGTAGCGGAATGGGACCCGCAACCTGAGCTCCGGTGCGCTTCGCTGTCTCGACGATCTCGCCGGTCGACGTATCCAGCACGCGGTAGTCATATGCCTTCAAACGAATTCTGATTCTCTGTCCAGCCATTTTAGGTCTCTTTCACGCTACTCAAAGATCGTTTGGAGTAACTGCCGGCCATGAACTTCTGCACGTACCGGCAGCCCTCGATTTTCAAAACAGCAACAACGAAAAGACTTCTCTGTGCACGTTCTTTACTTGATGATCTCGCTGATGGTTCCAGCTCCGACGGTGCGTCCACCTTCGCGGATAGCGAAGCGCAGACCCTTCTCCATCGCGACTGGCGTATGCAGCGTGATCTCCAGCTGAATGTTGTCGCC
>NZ_JACHEB010000003.1 GCF_014201335.1 Tunturiibacter gelidiferens | reverse complement strand
AGTGGCTGCACGTCGCTGTCTTCGACCACGGCCGGGGCGGCACGGAGATACGAACCGAGGACGAAGGAGTTCCCGGTGGCGGAGTCGATTCCGTGTGTTCCCCATGAGCAACAGAGCGTTGCGTCGCCCTCGGTGTAGTAAGTGGTGTTATGTGTCACGGCAACGACGAGCTTGCCATCCTGTTTGGGAAGCTGCTTGAAAAGCTCTCGCTGGAGAAACTCGATGTCGACAACCGCGAAAGAGCCGCCGTTGCTTTTCGAGGTAATGATGTAGCCGTAGCCGACGGGAACAGTGATCTTGATCGGTTTTATCTTGGGTTCTCCTAGCAGCGTGTGCCATCCATCGGCTTTGGGGAAGGTGGAGCGCAACATTGCGTCGGCATACTGAGTGGTGTTACCGGCTGCGAAAGCGAACTTGGAGAAGATGGGGGAGCGGAGGACGGGCGATACGTCAGAGGCTGCGTCCATGACGAAAGGCTTTCCTGCCAAGTGTTTCGCGTCGAAGGAGAGCGCGATGGGAACGAGCACGGTAGGGATGGTGGTGGCCCTTCCCTGACCTGGGTCGCGGCCTGAGAGAGTGTAGGAACTCTGGCCTACGGAGTGCTCGAAGGTTGGCACGGTGCCTTGCGCGTGCGCCGGTTGGAGCGACAGGTCAAAGAGAAAGAGCAGGCAAATCGATTTAATTCGCATATCCAGAGTCACAGCCTCAGATAAGGGACGAAAATGTGTGCAACAAGCTTCTTTCACGCAAGGCCCGATTAGCAATAGGGGTGTGCCATCCACAGGGACGTCGCTTGATTTCTTTCGCAGAGAGTGGTCGGGACGCAGGAGAACTTTCGCACCCAGGACCGTTTCACTCGACCGCAATCGAAAAATACATTTCTAAAAGTCGTCTTATCGCAATTTCGAGCTGCGGGCTGCCCTCCGAGAGTGAACTTGCCGCAAACCTCGTCTCCCGGGATGTTCACTCGGCCAATTTTGAGGAACCTGCTAAAGGATTCTCGAAGATCGTCAGCCGGGTTGAGTGAACGATAGGTAAATGGCCGGGTTTCTGTCCCGGCGTTATATCCGATTCGTCGTAACGACCGTTGCGAATCCTGTATGCACCCGGTTTTGAAAGGTCATAGATCACGCCAACTTTAATCCCGCCACATAAAGCTTACCGAGGTTTCTCCGTATACGAACAGCCCCCTTGGGGCCGGCAGGAGCCTGCTTGAGCTTCTCAGGGGTCTGGGCGGCGACACAAGAGGGTCGAGCACGGCCAGGCCGGGAGCAAGGACGTCCGTGAGCCATACTTGGAGACGAGCAGGAACAGAGCTGCGGTGGTGGCAACCACTGTGTAGGTGAGAAGTCCGGCGCTCTTGCGACGAACTTCGCGCTCGAGCCTGAATTGCTTAAGTCCCTACCCCTCTGTCCCGAAGATCACCATGACGACATTCCAGTCAGAACGCCGGACGGCAACGTTTGGTACAAAATGAGGCACACGAGATATTGGTTGCGCTGGTGAATGGCTCACCCGCCATCTTTGGATTCCCCTCGTCCGCTAGTTTGACGGTGCGGTGACTGTGGCCGAGACGTTGCTGATGACTGCCTGTTCGAAGTTGTCGCCGGTAGATGCGGTGAAGTAGAGGTAGGCGACGGGAGGAACGTTGACGCTGCCGGAAAAAAGCTGCAGCCCATCCATCGTGACAGTCATCATTCCCTGCACGATTGAGACGACATAGTTATGCGACACCGTGGCTGCGGCGGTGGCGAGTGGAGGGACATTTGTATTGACGATGAAGTACGGATTTTCCCATTGACTGACCTCTCCTCTACCTACTGCGACGTAAGGAACAGGTGGATCGTTGAGATCATGATAGTCATCGAAGGCGACCACGACTCCGGGAATTCCCTCAGCTCCCAGCCCGCCTCCGTCCATTCCGACACTGGTGGTCGTTGCTCCGCGAGAGGGGTCGGCCAAGGTCATGGTGTAGCCGTCTGCTGGAGTCGGGCTCGAATTACTGGTCGTGAAAGTGAAACTGACTTGAAGGTTGCCGGTAGAGATGAGGTTAGGCCAAACGATCTGACCGCTTTGAAAGGTCGTAGCCGCGGTAAGTTGAACGGTGCAGGAAGCGGAAGGTGGTAGCGCACTGCCATTCGGGAGCCAACCGGAGCAAAGGCTGCCGATAGCTGGAAGAGCTCCAACGAAGAGTGAAGCTGGACTGCTGGTTACAGAAGCAGAAGATCCGTTACTGACGACCACATGAAAGACCGAGCCAGAATCGGTGGTTGCCGTCGAAGGCTGGGTATAGGTCGCACTCGTTGCCCCTGAGATCGCGGAGAAGCTGGAGGTTCCGGGCGCGGCCTCGAACCACTGATACGTCAGAGGGAGGGCAGAAGTAGCCGTTACCGAGAACGTAGCCGATCCTCCGGCGCTGACGTATGCGGTTACCGGCTGCTTCGTGATCTGGATTCCATTACCAATCACAAGGATGGCGATTGGAGAGGTGGCCTGCCCGTAACTGTTCGATACGATGACGTAGTAGGCATCGTGGTCGTTGGTGGCGGTAGTATCTGCAGCCAGCACAGTGTAAGCGGCCGCGGTTGCACCCGTAATCGCGGTGCCGGTGTTGCTTCCCGCCGGGATGCGATACCACTGGTAGGTGAGCGTAGGAGGTCCGACAGCGGTCACGGTCAATGTTGGGGTGCTGCCAATGGCTACGGTTTGGCTGACAGGTGGCGTGGTGATTGTGGGGGGCACATTGCCTGGAGTGACTGTGATGGTAGCGGAGGTGCTGGTAAGAATGGTCGCGCAGGCGTCCGTCACGCTGACGTAGTATTGCGAGCCGCTGGAACTAAGTCCCTCTACCGGGGTCGTATAGGTGCTCGAGGTGGCACCAGCGATCGCAACTCCAGTCGAACCGCCGGGAGCGATGAGGTACCACTGGTAGCTAAAGGGAGCGTCTCCCGCAGCCGCAACGGAGAATGTGGCGGTCTGGCCTTGTGCGATCGAAAGGCTTACAGGATTCGACGTAATAGACGTTCCCACCAGGACCGTGGCCGCTTGTGAGGTGACGCTGCCCGCAGCATTTGTAACCGTGACGGTGTAGCTGCCGGCATTGGTTGCAGTGGCGCTAGCGATGAAGTAGCTCGAGCTGGTGGCGCCGGCAATCGGCGATCCGTTAAAAGACCACTGGTAGGTACTTGCGTTGAGTGCTACTACGGATAGCGTTATCGAGGCACTGTTGCAAACATTCACGCTCGTCGGCTGCGTCGTAATCGCTGGCAAGCCAATCATTGTCGTGAGCGTGGCAGGATTGCTTTTGGTCGATCCAGCAGCATTGGATACAGTCACCGTGAACTGCGAATTATTGTCTGCGATCACCGTCGCAGCAGTGGTGTACGTGCTCGAAGTGGCTCCTGGGATCGCTGTCCCGTTGTCGAACCACTGATAAGTGAGCGGCACGGTTCCTGTGGCGGTAACGCTGAACGTCGCAGTTTGTCCCACAGTTACAGCCTGATTCGCGGGCTGCTTCGTGAGGGTGGGGCTTTGAGCAGAGTTGCTACTTCCTCCTCCTCCGCTGCAGGCTGTCATCACGAGCAGTACCAGGGTGGCGGTGAGAAGCTGGATGCATCCCGACCGGAGCATCACCAAGCGGCTTGATCGCCGCGCGCCGATCAAAATGCCGCGACGCCAAGTAAAAAGTGACGAAGCGAAAAGCGAGTTAAGAGATGCAGCTACTTTCAGCATCGGGCTCCTAAACAGGGTTGCGAAAATTTCAGTTCGGACCTATCACTGTGGCAGATGGCTCGACACATTCCGAAGGGGCCAGCGTTGCCGACCGGGCCCAACAATGAGCAAAAGGTGAATCTCCAGCAAAGACAGCCCTGAAGGACTTTGAGCTTAGTATACCTAGGCGTTAGACGAAACCCCGTTCCCGGAAAGTCTGGTTTTCGGCAACTAAGAATGGGGGCTGATACCCGTGATCGGATTGGCTGCACCGGAGAACGCCATCACCGACTCGCACGACACTTGTCCGGCTTGTGTACGGGAGGGCCCAGCCCCGGCGGCTCCGCCACAATTCTACAAGCTCCCTCAAAGTCCGGTTTGCGGCAACTTCGGATCTAAGTTTCCGATAACCCTCGTTTCGAGGAACCTCAATTCAGACTAAACGGAGAGTAAACAAAACGGGATGGAAACCGCTGAAACGGTCGTTTCAGTGAGTACGGGCGAAGCCTAGTGTCCGAAAAACCCGTTATCTCATCGAACGAATCAGCAGATAAGTTCTAATAAGCGACGCCTACAGGCAATGGTCGCTCGTCAGGCACGGGCTACAATCCTGACATCGTTGCTACATTGAGGTGCTGCCCGTGACGTTCATGCACTTTCTCGCTTCGTCGATTGCCGTTTCTGCGGTGGTACTCTCATGTCGTCCGGGGTTGGCACAAGAGTTGGCGACTGTTGCGCCAGCAGACGAAATTGCCGAGGCAGGATCTTTCGTAGGGTCACCAGGATGGGGCGAACATGGGGAGACTGCATGACGGAAAAGTCGATCTGGCACATTGTGAAGGATTGCGCGAAAAGAATCGGGATGCCTAAACTGGCCCCTCATGACCTGCGAGGGACGTGTGCTCGTCTGTGCCATGCTTCAGGAGGCGAACTGGAGCAGATCCAGTTCCTTCTGGGACATGTCTCGGTTCAAACGACCGAGCGATACCTTGGCTGCGAATTCGGTCAGCGGTCAATGATCGCATCGGAATCGAACCAAATCCCTGAATCGCGAGCAGGTCGAGTTTCTCGACGCTCAGTGTTTTGAGGCCGAGCGAGCTGGCTTTTTCCCGCAAAGCTGTCACTTGTGGCCAGGTCTGAACAGCTGCTATTACGTTGTGCCCTTTTTGCGCCAATCCCAGAGCGGTTCCTTCACCAAATCCTGAGCCTGCTCCCGTGATCAATATCTCCGACATATGAGTGATCTCCTTTCTTCTGGTTAGGCATTCAATACCGATTCACCGCTTTGAGCGACCGCATAATCTTGAGCCACCTTTCCCATGGCATTCTGCTTCGGTCGATCAACAAGGCTGCCCGCTTCGCCGGGGTCATTCCAAGGATTGCACTCTTCGATCCGTTAGTCCCACCCAAAAAAATGAGGGAAGGAATAGGGGAAAGCTAATAACCCTAGGTAGCGAAACCGCGCGATTTCGTTGGGTCTGGATATCATTCGTTTTTGTTGGATACTATTGAAAACAAAGGATAACCCGTGGCTTCGAACCAAAGGGTCGGGAGTTCGAATCTCTCCGGGCGCCATCAATATCAATAACTTAGATTGTCACGGCATAAGCGTTGCGGCGTCACTGTGGGGATTTCACTAGGCATGTCAGAGAAATCTGGCTATGACGCTTTCTTTCTCCAGCACAAGGGGAGATCTGAGGAATGGTCTGGATCTCTACATCTCTCGCTAAATCGTTGAACGAAACGGATAGAGTGGACCTGATATAGGTACTGAGATACGTGTAAGTCTGCCGACAAGCAGCACTTTGCACAACCAATACTTTGACGCGTGGCGGTGATTCCTATTGTTCGCCCAATAATTGGCAATTAGCGAACTCTCTTCGTCAGACGCGTCAAAGGGTGGCGATAGGCGTACAATAGAAATACTTCCGTCTAGCTAAAGTCATAAGCGTTTGTTGCGATCACAATCAATCGCCTTTGAGCCATTTTCGATCATCGCCTAATCTCGCTTCTCATCGACTAATCTCGCTTCTAAAGCGACGACAGCATCTCACCCGCGAACTCAGCAGAATTGATCCTGAACGCCGCAACGTAAGTGGAGGCTAATTGTGCGCTCAGAACTCATTTTTCGTGCCAGAGAAACCGTCGATAACAAATACAAGCTGTGTCAGACAGCCTCGAAGGCGACTCGCCGCCTTCATATCTCCGCCAAAAACACCACGGACACCATCAACGACGCCTTCTTGCGAATAGCTGGTGGTGATGACGCTTCCCTTTCGGCGAACCCTGTTCTTGCCTCCTCGTAGCAGATGGGTCGGAAGCGTTCATGTCTATATTTACGGGGACTGCAATTGGCGACATGACGCTCTAATTGAGAGCAGGGTTACCACCGTCGATCCGAGCCGAATGAGGACGAATGGAGCCGCATCTCCCGCTGTATGAGTGTAATATCGTCCCGTTCGCATGAATTTGTGAGTTCAGGAGTTGAGCCGTCAGGAGGAATTCTGGACGAAAGCGCCAATCTTGCTGCGCGCCCCTTCCTGCTTATGGAAGGTGGACCGTTATTTACCCTGCAGAAGCGCGTCGGGCTGATTAAAGATGGATCTCCCTACCTCAAACGAAGGGCCCTGGTAGCCGCGTTGGTCACGTGGTTGCCGCTTCTGATATTGGCTGGAATGCAAGGATTAGCCTTTGGGCACAACGTTCCTGTTCCGTTTCTTCGTGATTTCAGCACCTACTCACGCTTCCTCCTTGCCGTGCCTTTGCTCCTGTTGGCGGAAAACGTGCTGGGACCTCGCATCGCTGGGGCTGCTGCGCATTTCGTTACCTCGGGAGTAATAAAAGAGAAGGACTTTCAGCGATTTGATGCGCTCGTTGATCGCGGCCTGCGCTTGCGCGATTCCGTGGTTGCCGAGATCGTCATTCTGGCCCTTGCCTATACCCTTTCGTGGGTGTCTTTTAGATCGATGCCGAATCACGTCTCCACCTGGTATCGAAATATTGCTGAGACCGGCGGCACCCTGACATGGGCCGGTTATTGGTTAGTCGGATTCTGCATGCCTCTCTATCAATTTCTTGTTTTACGTTGGCTCTGGAGATTGTTCCTCTGGTTTCAGTTTCTAAGCCGAGTTTGCAAGCTGGATCTGCAACTCTTTCCTACCCATCCGGATGAGGCTGCAGGGTTAGGTTTTGTAGGCGAGGCACAACGATTCTTCGGAATGATCCTCTTTGCTTTTTCTCTGGGGAGCACGGGCGTGCTCGCTCGAGAGATCGTCTATGACCATATTCCCTTAGCCACATTCGCACCTACGATTGCTTCCTATGTAGTAATTGCTCTTCTTATCGTTATTGGACCACTTATGGTTTTTTCAGGAGTCTTGCTCAAGACAAAACGCGTTGGGCTCCATCAATACGGCGCGTTGGCAACTGCCTATACGGGCTCCTTTCACCAGAAGTGGATCGAACATAAAACTCCGGAGCAGGAACCGTTGCTGGGCAGCGCCGACATCCAGTCATTGGCAGACCTTGGCAACAGTTACGGTTACGTCGAAAAGATGAAGCCCCTCCCCGTCGATCCTCGAACCCTGTTGCACCTGGTGCTCGCGAGTCTGCTTCCGTTGACGCCTCTGCTGCTAACAGTCATGCCGCTGAAAGACATCTTGAAGTTACTTCTCAAAACGTTTGCATAGCTGGCGGAGCTTTAGCTCTGTACCGAGCGGCTTGAAGAGGAAATTCGCGCGCCAGATTTCTAGAGACTATTAGATAGACGAGGGTCCAGAAAATTGCCCGGCCCCTCGTTGACTTTGGATGTGGAAGGTTCAACAGCGATAGAAAGCGCCGCCTACCTCCCATTGATATTGAGAGACCAGGTCGAACCAGTCCAGCTGGTTTGTCTCGATATTTTGATGGAAGCGATGCTGCCTGTTCCAGCCGCAGACAAGCGCAAAGTCTTTATCGAGTGCCCAATGGTAGACGAGCCCGCCTGAGGAGTTTCGGAAGTAGATATTGTGATAGAGGTTGTAATCCTCCCGGCCAGGATCGAAGTCATGAGTCGCCCCCGGGAACGGGCGGCCATCCGGCGTGCGTGCCCCATCCGAGGTGATGAGGTATTCGAGAGACATCTCGATTGAGACAAGGCCCGTGTTTGGATTGGTCAGGCGGATGATAGTGACCGTTACGTTGATGAGGTCAGCGATCCGTCCGCTGCCGTCGTTCCAATGAATTTCGCCCTGATCGGGGCCGAAGGTTTTCATTGGTATCTGCATGTCGGCCTGGATTCCGCGGAGCTTGGTAAAAGCCTCCAGGGGACCGACATGAACCAGCTTAGGTTTTGACGTTGCGTGAAGTCGCAAGTCGCCAGGCCTGAGTTGCATACTCGGAGAAGAGGAGACAGCTTTTTCTTTTACAGATTTCATTTGATTACTCCTGCAATACCCTGTTTGCAGCAGATGGTGGCAGGATGGTTGCCTCTGTTACTGTGCCATTCTCAGGCTATGTAGACAGTGTTTGTCATGTCATAAACCTTGGTGCGGAGATTAGGGCGGCAGCTTGATAGAAGGGGGAAATTCCTATATCTTTAAAAGGTTGCAACCCACGCAATGTGCGCCCGTAGCTCAGTTGGATAGAGCATTTGGCTACGAACCAAAGGGTCGGAGGTTCGAATCCTTCCGGGCGCACCATTCAATCGCAAAAGCTCAGACTTGTAACGGATCGCAACCACTGACTCTTTCGTGGCGGGCTTCCTGTTCCTAGTCGAATCGCCGCATACGGATGAACTCTTCGCGGACGAGTACGACGATCAGCCCGAAGACAACGCCAAGTGTGTCTATCCGGATGTCGGATCGCTCGAGTGCGTTGGTGTAGACAATGTGCTCGACGTATTCCAAGAAAAATCCGAAGGACACGATAACAGCCGCCAGGGCGAATCGAACCCTCAATGAAGTTACGCTGCCGGCGAGCAGGAGGGTCACGATAAGAAAGGCCACCAGATGGCCCCAACGATGATAGTGCCCGCTTGTGTGCAACAGGAGCTTGTCGTGATTGGGCAGGAACGACAAGACGGCAAGCATCATCATCCAGATGCAACCCATGACAATGGCCACCGTGCGGCTCTTACGTTCTTCCGACATATTCTGATCGTCTCATTTGGCGGTGGTTCACGTCGACGGGATTTTCGACTCTATTTGCGGAGATCGAACTTCCGAATCGCGGAGGGACGGGCCCTCGAACTATTCAAAGTTTAGACGTCTCCGTTACCCAACCGGTATCGCCAGTCTTTGCGAGAGACGAGGTGGAGCGTGACTTTACGGACCTCAGTGAATCCCATCCGTCGATAGAGGTCGATGGCACGCTGATTGGTGGCGCTGACATGAAGCCAGGAGACGAGCCCTTCGCGACGATGGCTTCTCGCAAGATGCCAGATCAGATTTTCCGCATAGCCTTTGCCGCGGTGATCGGGGTGTGTACAGATGCCGCTGATTTCGGGATAGCCGTCGAGGGTGAGGCGCTCGCCGCCCATTGCGATCAGTTGCCCGTTGGAGCGAATGCCGAAGTAAGAACCCATCTCGCAGGTTTTGGCGCGGAAGAAGCCGGGAAATGCGAGGTCGGTGAGGGCCACCATCTCGGGTGCGTGGTCGCTGGAGAGCGGAAGGATTTCAATGGTTGGCGCTGGGGGTGCGATATCTGCAGGAAGAACCATCTGGAGACAGAGCAGGGTCTTTTCGAAGGTCAGTTCCGAGGCTTGGGGGTAGCTTTCTCCTATGATCCAGACGGATTCGCCGGGCGCGAGGAGAGAGTGAAGTTGGAGGAGGGCGTCTGCGCTCGGAGAAGCTACAGCCGCGAAGGGAGCGACGTCGGCAGGATAGCGGCAGGCGTCTCCAATAGTGTGAGCGAAGTGGCGATGTCTGGTGTGCAGGGCGCTCCACACTGGATTGGCAAAGAGGCTTTCTGGCAGGTCGGTCATTCTTTTAGAGGATACGTCGTGCCTGCCGTTCGGTTCGATAGCCCGGTGGTTTATTGGGAGTCGCCGGGCATGAGCGCGTAGGGGAGATCCTGGATCGTGACTTTCCCGTTGACGTAGTCGATGCGCCAGATGCGGTCGTATTGCTGCTCAGGCCAGGGCTTGTAGGGCGGAGTCGCACCGAGGGCGGTAGCGAGTTGGGGGATCTTGCCGTGATGCCAGACTACGAGTACTACTTTGCCCGCGTACTTGCCGCTGAGAAGAGTGGATGCCAGGGCGCGATAGTCATTGTCCTTAAAGCTGTCATCGATGGGCAGGTGGAGTGCGGCAGCAAGCGGGGTCACCGTCTGAATGGGCCGGTTGGAGTGTGGGCTCTCGCGGGTGGCGAAGAGGACTTGAGGCGTTGGCAGATCAGGTCTTGCGCCGGAGGCAAAGACTTTGGGCAGGAGACGAGCGCGTTCGAAGCCGATGGGCGATAGATCAATGCGGCCGTCGGTGAGCTTCTCTGCGTGGCGAATGAGAAGGATGGTGGCGGGCGGTGGCCCTGTTTGTGCGACCTTTCGGGAGCAACCTCCGATCAGACCAATCGGGAGGAGGAGAAGGAGGGGCCAGAGGAGACGAAACCGTGCGCGGGGAGACATCCCGCAAGGATAACCGGCGACATTTGTTACTGGGGTAAGAAAATTGCGGCGGATAATCGAGGCGCTTTGATTGACGACCAAATTAGTCCTCAATACACTAGATACTGGAACGAGGGGGCAGCTCCAACCTCGTAGAGAGGCGCTCGGGGTTGGCGGTTGCCGGCTTTCAGGAGTGCCGCCAGGAAGAGAAAGACGTTATGTTACAGGCATTTATCATCACGCTCCGCGAGGGGGTCGAGGCATCGCTGATCGTCGGCATTGTCTTCGCCTACCTGTCCAAGATCGGGCGGTCGGAGCTGAAGCGGACGGTCTTCTGGGCACTCGGAGCGGCGATTGCCGCGAGTGTGGCGGGAGCGGTGGTGATCGCCCGGAGCAACTTCAACACCGACGTATTTGAGGGCTGGGTGATGTTGGCGGCAGCGGTGTTCGTCATCAGCATGGTCTGGTTTATGCATAAGGCCGCACGCACAATGAAGGGGTCGATCGAGGAGAAGATTTCGCAATACACCGGCACGGCGGGGGTGTCGAAGGCTGGGCTGTTTTTCTTTGTGTTTCTGTTGGTACTTCGCGAGGGCGTTGAGACGGTGCTGATTCTGTCGGCGGTGACGCTGAACTCGACGGAGTTGCTGAGCTTCACCGGAACGTTGCTGGGGATTGCGGTCGCGGTTGTGTTTGGAGTGCTGTTTATTCGCGGCAGCGTAAAGATTAACCTGCAGCGTTTTTTTCGTGTCACGACAGTCATTCTTTACTTTGTGGCGTTTCAGCTGATTGTGAGTGGGCTGCATGAGCTGAGCGAGAATGGCGTGCTCCCGTCGAGCCCGACAGAGATGCGTTTGATCGGGCCGATTGTGCGTAATGATCTTTTCTTTTTCGTCACGATGCTGGCACTGGCCGGGTTGATGATGCTGATGGAGTACAGGCGGCGGTTGCCTGCGGTTCTGACCGCAAACGCTACTCCTGCGGATAAGCGACGGGCAGAGTGGACGCAGAGACGCGAGAAGATGTGGATGACAGCCGTGGTTGCGACGAGCTTTGTTTTCATCTTTCTGTCGACCGCGGAGTTTATCTACGCGAAGAGTTCTACTGCGCTTTCGCCGACAGCAGCGGTGACGCTGGTGGGTTCGCAGGTGACGGTGCCTACGGCTGATGTCAATGATGACAAGCTGCATCGCTATGGCGTGCATCTCGACGATGGCAAGGGCGGGAATGTGGAGATACGGTTTCTGCTGTTCAGGAAGCCGGATGGGAATATTGTTTCCGTTGCGGATGCGTGCCAGATCTGTGGGCCGGTTGGGTTTTATATCGGCGATCAGGGGATCACGTGCAAGATGTGCGCTTCGCCGCTGAATGCAAATTCGATGGGGACGAAGGGTGGATGTAATCCGATTCCGCTGAAGTCGACTGTGGGTGGTGGGCAGTTGGTGATTCAGGCGGAGGACCTGCGGGCGCTTGCGCCGGTGTTTGAACGGTAATGTTCTTTCGGCTGCTCATGGAGAGCTTTCGCAGACAGCGTCGGCGCAAGATGCTGGCGGGTGTGGCGATACTGCTTGGGACTACTGCTGTAACGGCGATGCTGGCGCTGGCTACTACGATTGGGGATCGGATTCATAAGGAGTTGGCGGTGTATGGAGCCAACATCGTTGTGTACCCGAAGGCCGATCTGCTGGATGTGAAGGTAGGCGGAGTGGATGTGAAGCCAGCGAGCGGTGGGGTTTATTTGAAGGAGTCTGATTTAGAGAAGTTGAAGACGATTTTTTGGGCTAACAATATTACGGGCGTTAGTCCAGAGCTGCCGCTGCAGCTTACGGCCACTCGACAAGAGGATGGTCGGCTGTTCCCCGCTAGGACCGTCGGATACTGGTTCGATCATGACTTCGGAACTTTGAAGACTGGAGCTCAGGCCTTGCACCCTTGGTGGCGGCTGCAAGGAACATGGCCGCTGGTACACAGTAGGGACGTCGTCGTCGGAGCAACTCTCGCGAAACAGATGGAACTAAAGATTGGTGACAGTTTTCGTTTGCAGGGCATGGCGGGCAATGCCGGCCAACCAATATCACTCACCGCAAACATAGTTGGCATTGTGACTACGGGCGATGGGACCGATAGCGAGATCCTTTTGTCGTTACAGGACGCGCAGCTTTTTGCTGGAGCGAACGACGCTGTGCGGCGTGTCGAAGTAAGTGCGCGGACGAAGCCAGAGGATGCGTTTGCGCGGGTCGATCCTGATTCCCTGCCGCCAAAGCAACGGGAGATTTGGTACTGCAGGCCTTATGCGAACTCGATTGCTTATCAGATTCGCGAAGCGATTCCTGGAGCGCAGGCGGAGCAGGTGCGGCGAGTAGAGCAGAGTGAAGGGAATGTGCTGAAGCGTATTAGCGGGCTGATGTGGCTGATCAGTGCGGCGGCGTTGTTGGCTGCGGGGTTTGCGGTGAGCGCTGCGATGGCAACGGCGATTCTTGAGCGACGTGGGGAGATTGGGTTGATGCGTTCGCTCGGCGCGAGTAAAGGCTCGATTGCCCTGTTGTTCTATGCGGAGGCTGGGTTGTTGGCGGTGCTTGCCGGGACGATGGGCTATCTGCTTGGCTCGGGGCTTGCAGCGTGGTTGGGCGCGAGGATCTTTGCGGGTGATGGTGGTGCTGCGGAGGCGGTGTTGATTCCGGTGTTGCTGCCGGTGGTGGTGGCGCTGGCGCTGGTGGTGGCGATTGCTGGAAGCACGCCGTCGATTCGTGCGGCTTTGCGGATGGAGCCTTCGGCGATTCTGCGAGCGGATGCGTAATGGCTAAGCTGAGCTTGTTCGGGATGTTGCGGCGGTCGCTGGTGCATCGCAGGGCGCGAAGTGTGTCGGCGCTGGTGGCGATGACAGTGTCGGCTGGTGTGGCGACGGCGCTGTTGACACTCTATGCCGATCTCGACGCGAAGTTGCATAAGGAATTTCGTAGCTTCGGCGCGAACGTGGTGATTACGGCTCCCGCTTTCGCGCGACTAAGTGGAGATGCTCTGGCAAAAGTGAGAGAGACGGCTGGTGCGGATGCGCTGGCGGCGGAGTTTGCGTACGCCGTGGCTACGACGGATACGGATACACCGGTGGTGGTGGCCGGTACGGATTTTGCTGCTGTGAGGCGGCTGGATTCATGGTGGCAGGTGGATGCTTGGCCTGAATCTGCGGCTGAGGATGTTGCGTTGCTTGGGCAGCGGGCGGCTCAGTTTGTGGGCAATGAGCACGCGGTTGCGCTTACTTATGCGGGACACTCCGTGACACTGCGTGGAGTGGGACGGATCAAGACTGGTGGCGATGAAGATAGTCGCATTTACATGCCGCTTGCTGCGTTTACGACGTGGACGGGCGTGGGACCGAGCGTGATTGAGTTGCAGGTGCCGGGTGGGGCGGCGAGCGTGGAGACCACGATGGCGCGGCTGCGGAAGGCTCTGCCGGAGATGCAGGTGCAGCCAGTGCGTCAGCTTGTTGAAGGCGAGTCGAAGATCGTGGATCGGACCCATGCACTAATGTATGGTGCGGTGCTGTTGATTGCGCTGACGGTGGCGGTGAGCGTGTTGGCGACGCTTTCAGCGAGTGTGCTGGAGCGACGGCGCGACTTTGCGTTGATGAAGGCGCTGGGTGGATCGCAGATGCAGTTGATGGGGATGTTTTTGCTTGAGGCGCTGGTGCTTGCGTTAGCGGGTGTGGCTGCGGGGTTTGTGGTGGGGTCTGCGGCGGCGTGGGCGATTAGTGAGGGGAATTTTCATACGGCGACGCTGCCGCATCTGTCAGTATTGCCGTTGGTGCTGCTGCTGAATGTGGCGATTGCTGCGATGGCGGCGCTGTTCCCTGCTCGTGTGCTGCGTGGGTTGCAGCCGGCTGCGCTGTTGAAGGGCGAGTGAGAGGATAGAGAGTGTGAGCGAAGCTAAGATACAGACCGGGCCGTTGGTCGATCCACATGGAGAGACTCGCGACGACTGCGCCGTGATTGCGTTGAAGAATGTGACGCGAGAGTACGCCGGGCATGGCAGTACGGTGCGGGCGCTGGCGGATGCTACGTTCTCGATTGTCGCGGGCGAGTGGGTTGCGATTACGGGGCCTTCGGGTTCGGGTAAGAGTACGCTGGTGAATTTGATTGGGTGTCTTGACCGGCCTACGGCGGGGCAGTTGAAGATCGATAACGTCGATGTGGCTTCGATGACGGCGACCGAACTGGATCGATTTCGTGCGGACAAGATTGGTTTTATCTTTCAGCAGTTTCATTTGATTCCTTATTTGTCGGCGATTGAAAACGTCATGCTGGCGCAGTATTTTCACTCGATGACGGATGAGGCTGAGGCGCGAGCGGCGCTGGTGCGGGTGGGTTTGGGGGAGCGGGTGTCGCATCTGCCGAGTGAGCTTTCGGGTGGAGAGCAGCAGAGAGTTTGTATTGCGCGGGCGCTGATTAATAATCCGCCGATTTTGCTGGCAGATGAGCCTACGGGGAATCTGGATGCGGCGAATCAGACGATTGTGGCGGAGTTGCTGCAGGATTTGCATAGGAATGGCCACACGATTGTGATGGTGACCCACGATCCGGAGATGGCGGGGTTGGCGCAGAGACGGATTGCGCTGAGTCATGGGAAGGTTTTTTGTCACCCTGTCGGTGGGCCGATGGTTACTTTGCGGAGATAATTTTGTTTTGTGGTGCGGGCGCGTTTTTGCTGGGGGTTTTGGCGAAAAGGTGTGTTTTGTTGTGGTGTTTTGGTGGTGTGGGTGTGGTGGATTGCGTGGCTGATGTGGTGTTTTGGCAATCAGTGTTTTGCCGGCTAAAAATGCGCCAGGTTTTTTTTATTTTTTGTCGCTTGCTTCGCTGCGCGGGTGTCCTGCCGGACGGGCCTCCTGCGCGGAGAGCGGTCACTTCGTGACTTGTGTACCTTTTCTTGCCAAGTGATTTGCTTTGGGCCTCCCGTTGGTCGGCTTTAGCGCTCGCCCCATTTGAGCTTCGAGCGGAGGACGCTGAAGAGCCCGTTGGGACGGTGACGGAGGAGACGGACGGCTGCGTCGGACCGTTGACAGCGGACGTGGTCCCCTAGCTTGAGCTGGACCGCCTCCTGGCCGTCTACGGTGAGGTAGATCTCGTTGGGGACTCCCACCACTTCTACGCTGACGACGGAGTCGCCGGGAACGACGATGGGGCGGATAGTGAGCAGGTGAGGACAGATAGGGGTGACCAGCATGGCGTTGACGCTGGGCATGACGATGGGGCCGTTGGCGGCGAGGTTATAGGCTGTGGAACCGGTGGGCGTAGAGACGATGATGCCATCGGCGCGGAAGGTGGCGACGGCCTGCTCATCGATCTCGACCGAGAAGTCGCCCATGCGGGCGATGGTTCCCTTGGCTACGACGACGTCGTTAAGGGCGTCCCACTGTTTGACAAGACGGCCGTCGCGGATGATCTCGGCGCGCATCATGCTTCGGACTTCGATCTCGGCACAGTTGTCGCACCAGGCTTCGAGGGTGGCGTAGAGCTCGGTGAGGGGGATCTCGGTGAGGAAGCCGAGAGAGCCGAGGTTGATGCTGAGGATAGGGGTGGTGGTGCGGGCGAAAGCTCGTGCTGCGGCCAGGAGAGTGCCGTCGCCGCCGAGGACGATGACGAGATTCGGCTTGTGTTTGGGGAGATCGACGCGTGGGATGGAATGGACGCCTGAGACGTAGGCTGCGCTGTCGGGATCGAGGAGGTAGTGATAGTGGCGGGCATCGAGCCACGCGATGAGGTCGCGGAGGATGCCGGCGAGTTCCGGCTTGAGCGGCTTGGAAATGATGGCGGCCTGGAGCATTGATCTCTAGTGTAACTGGATGATGGCAATGGTACGTAGAGGATCTGCGAGTGAGAGTCGGTCGGGTTTTTGGATGCCGGGCGTTGGGTGATGGTGGCGGTTAGTTTGCGAATGGGTGGACGTTGTACAGGTAGTATCCAATGAAACCAATACTTCTGAGGTAATACCCTGCGAGCGCCGACCAATACCGCTTTGGATCTTTGGTTCGATAAGATACATCGCCAAAGCGACCTGGGAGCTTTCCCGTGCACGTTCCAATCACAGCCATAGCCAACATCAGCATTCCGAAGATAATGCAAAGTCTGAGCGACTGAACGACGAAATATGCACCGAAGACTCTCCCTTTCCTTTCCGTCATTGTTACTGTAGCAACGAGTGTAGCCAACATGTGCCTGCTGCGACACACTACGCTTCAAAAGTTGGTGTAGAGGTGCCGTTTTACCTTACGATGTTGCGGCGTGTGACGGGGTAAAAGCAAAAACAAATACAGGGATCCTTCGCTCCGCTCAGGATGACGACTCTTTGTAGTTGACCTCCGTGCAGCTTATGTTTTGTTTTCCCTTTTGTCCTGGTGCACAGGCTTATGGCTTCTTTGGGAAGAGGAGAGCTATCTGGAGTCGCATTCCCCAGGAGGATGCGCCGGGAGGGTGGACGGCGTTGCCGTAGAAGTTTGCTGAGAGGTTGACTGGCTGCATCCCAAGGCGCATGACGCGACCGACTCCGCCGCCGAAGGGTATCGTCCATCGGCCGCCTGGGGTGGTGTCGTCTCCGTCTGCCGCATCGCCTTCGGCTCCGTTATGCCAGTTGGCTGTGACGATGGGGCCGCTGTTGATGTTCCAGCCTTTTTTCAGGTTGTAGGTGATGAAGTATTGCAGCGTCATTTGGTTGACGGAAGGGCGATGCGAGGAGCCGACTACGGAGAAGACGTTGTTGACGAGAAATCCTAAGGTTCAGTGTCCGGGTTGGATGAGAGCGACGACGGAGGGACCGAAGCTTAGTTTTCCCTGGCCGAGGGTGGTGCTGGTTGCGGTGGGAAAGACCATCGCTGGGCCCACGCCCCAGATGATCTTTCCGGGCTTGGCGGGAGAGAGGAAGAAGGTTGGGCTCATGTCTCCGATGCCGTACTCGCCGCCGGTGGCTTCAGCGGCGTACGGCTGCCAGACGATTGGCTGAATGATTCTGGAGATGAGCATCCAGTTTTCGCTGATGCGAGCGGGGATGATGGGTTGGATGTTGAGTATGTCCTGGGTGCGGTTATAGGGTCCCACGGCGAAGTTGGAGTTGTTCTGGATGGGAACGCTGATGAGGCTGGCTACGGGGTTTTGTGTGGCTTTGGCGAGAGCGTCGGCGTCGCTTGCGGAGGGTGCTGTGGCGGGGGCCGCAGCTTGCACCTTGGGCGCTGGGGTGACAGGTGCGTCCTGCGCGAAGAGGGTTGCGGCGGATAGCCCCAGTATTACTAACAAGACAGTGCGGTCGCTTCGTGTCGCCATGAGACGTAACCTCTAGCTCTGACGTTGAAGGTTCGCTGAGTGGTCCTCCATACGGGAAGTGCAAGTGTGGGGGTTAGGAACAGGATAATATCACTCGGCGGTGAAATCCCGGGCAGGAAAGTCCTTTCACGATTGGCCGTGCAACATCGAATTTATCGGTCGCATCACAATTAGATACGGTACGGACGAGGTGATGGCATGGGAAAACCGGTTCGGTTGGTCCTGATTGCGGTGGGTGCCATTCTGGCGCTGATCGTCCTTGCGGCAATTTGTGTGCCGCTGTTCCTCAACACGGATAGCTTCAAGGCAAAGATTGAGTCGACGCTGACAAAGTCGCTGGGGCGGAAGGTGACGATTGGGAAGGTAGACCTGTCGGTGCTGTCGGGTAGCCTGAAGGCGGAGAATACGGTGGTTGCGGACGATCCGCGATTCAGCACGCAGCCCTTCATACAGGCAGATACGTTGAAGATCGGGGTGGAGCTGTTTCCTTTGATCTTCAATAAACAGGTAATTATTCGGGGGTTCTCGATGGAGTCGCCGAAGATACAGCTGTTGCGTGCGGCGAATGGGACGTGGAACTACTCGACGATTGGGAACAATAGTCAGCAGACTGCTCAAAGCGACGAGACGAAGCAGGCGTTTCCTAATCTGTCTGTAGGCGAGGTGAATATTGAGAATGGGCGCATCACTGTGGCCGCCGGTCCGGGAACGAGCGGGGCTGCGAGTGCGACAAGCCGCGTTTATGAAAATTTGAATTTGAAGGTGAAGGATTTTGCGTTTACGAAGTCGTTTCCGTTTGAGGCTTCGGCTGGTTTGCCGGCGGGCGGGACGGTGGAGTTGAAGGGGTCGGCGGGGCCGATTAATCAGACGGATGCTTCGGCTACGCCTTTTTCGGGGCATCTTGAGATTAAGCATCTCGATCCGCTGGCAGCAGGATTTGTGGAAGCATCCGATGGCGTTACCGGGACGATCGACAACCTGGTGCTGGATGCGGCGTGGAGCGGCACGCAGATGCATGTGACGAAGCTGGTGGTGGATACTCCGAAGCTGACGCTGGTGCAGAGTAGTGGGCCGAAGCAGCCGAAACCGAAAGATCCGAATGCGGAGGGGGCGTCGATGTTGAATAGCCTCTCTGTGGATGATGCGCAGATAAAGAATGGAACGATTACGCTGGCGACGGCGGGGAAGCAAGGGACTGCGGTGTATAGCCAGGTGAATGCTCAGCTGACGAATCTGTCGCCGAAGAGTGCTTCACCGTTTAGCTTGAGTGGGCAGTTGCCGAATGGCGGGAGCGTGAGCGCGAGTGGAACCGCGGGTCCGTTCAACCAGGAGAACAATGCGAGCACTCCGTTGAATGCAACAGTGAGTCTGAAGCATGTCGAGATTGGCACGGCTGGATTTGTGCCTCCGGATGCGGGGATTAGTGGTGTGGCGGATGTGCAGGCGAAGATTCAGTCGAATGGTCAGGTGTTGAATGCGCAGGGAGCGGCGACGGTTGTTGGAATCAAGCTCGCGAAGGATGGTGTGCCTTCGGCTAAGCCGGTGCAGTTGCAGTTCACGCTGGCGCAGAATGAACAGGCGATGAGCGGGAATTTGCAGCAGGCGGTGATTACGATTGGCAGCGCAGTGATCAACGTTGCGGGAACGTATCAGTCGAGCGGGCCTACGACGGCACTGAATTTGAAGGTTGTCGGTAATGGTGTTTCGATCAATGAGCTGGAGGCGTTTTTACCTGCGTTGGGAGTGCATCTGCCGCAGGGTTCGCGACTGCAGGGAGGGACGCTGACGACGGATCTGGTGGTAACGGGCACGACGGCTACTCCAGTGATTAGTGGGCCGGTGAAGATTAATAATACGCAGCTTGCGGGGTTTGATCTGGGATCGAAGCTGCAGGCTCTTTCTTCGTTTACGGGAGGGCGGATTACTTCTGCAACTGGATCCGGCACAAATATCCGCTCGCTGAGTATGAATGTGCGTGAGGAGGGCGGAAATATTCGGACGGATAATATTGCGCTGGATGTAGCTGGAGTGGGGACGGCGACGGGCGCTGGGAGCGTGAGTGCTGGTGGCGCGCTGGCCTACAATGTGGTGTTGAAGCTGACTGGTTTGTCGGTTGGCGGAGGAGGGACACAGCAGGCTAGCTCCGGCGGCGGCGCGGCGGGGGCGATTGGTGCTCTCTCTGGATTTATTCCGGGTGGAGGTGCTGGTGGTGCAGGCGGTGCGGCGCTGGGAGGGATTGCTGGAGGGGTATTGAAGAATGGCATCCCTGTCGCCATTGGCGGGACTACGAGCAATCCTACGTTTAGCCCGAATGTGGCGGGGCTCGCGGGGGCGGTGGGAGCGAATGCGGCGAAGGGTCTGCTGGGTGGCGCGACGGGGCAGAAGAAGGGGAACGCTGCTGATCCTCTGAGCAATGCTTTGGGTGGTTTGCTTGGGAAGCACTAGATGTGCCAGATGTGCCCTATGCGGGCGGCGGTCACTTCGTGACTCGTATACCGGCTTCGCCCCGTGGCCTCCCGTTGGTCGGCGCAAATATGGCTGATCGGGACACTAGAGGAAGCGGGCGTAGAGGAGGTATTCGTGGTTGCCCTCCATGCCGAGGATCGGCGAGTCGATGAGGTCGATGCTGGTGCCGTGCTGCTCGAGGACGCAGTCACGGACGCGCTCGATTGCGGCTTGGCGGGCGTCGGGGTCGCGGACGATGCCGCCTTTGCCGATGTTGGCGCGACCGGCTTCGAACTGCGGCTTGACTAGGATGACGGTGGTGCCTTGCCACGGTTGAGTGGGAGTGCCGAGAGCCGCGAGGACGGCGGGGAGAACTAGCGTCGCGGAGATGAAGGAGACGTCCATTGCGATGAACGCTGGCGGGTGCTCGTTAGGTGTGAGGAGTTCGCCTGGAGTGAGGAGGCGGGCGTTGGTGCGCTCGCGGAGGGTGACGCGTGGGTCGTCGCGGAGCTTTTGGGCGATCTGGCCGTAGCCGGTGTCGACGGCTAAGACGGATAGTGCGCCGGATTGGAGCATGCAGTCGGTGAAGCCGCCTGTGGAGGCGCCGATGTCGACACAGGCGAGATTGGTGAGGTCGATGGCCCAGTGGGCGAGGGCGCGCTCGAGCTTGAGGCCGCCGCGGCTGACGTATTTGAGATCGGAGCCGAGGAGGCGGATGACGGCGTCGGAGAAGACGGGGGTGCCTGGTTTGTCAATACGCTGCTCGTCGACGAGAACGCGGCCGGCGAGGATGAGAGCTTGTGCGCGCTCGCGTGAGGCGGCGTGCCCTTGATCGACGAGAAGCTTGTCGATGCGGAGCTTTGGTGATTTGTTGCGTTGGGGTGGTGTGGGATTGCTCATGCGTTGGGATCTTTCATGGGTGTTGCTGAGTGCGAAGTTAGCGCGTTGCTTTATGAGAATGAGATTGCAATTTCGCCAGTGGAAGAAGATACCGACTGTGCTGTTTCTTCTTTTCGGGTAAAGTAGCTCTGGTGAATGTTTAGCAAAATCATTCTTTATGGTTACATGGGTTGCATGAGTCGACCTAAATAGTTAACGGTTTGAGCAATCTGCAACAGTAGTGGGTGCGTTTTATGTACAGAGAAACGGGACTCGTGAATTCACCACCGCCCTCGGGGCAGGACGATGCTGCCCTGCTTGCCCTTGTGCAGAGGGGGGACGAGTACGCGATGGCGGCGCTGTTCGACCGCTATTCAAAAATTGTGTACTCGGTCGCGCTAAGGGTCCTGAGAGATCCTGCGGCGGCGGAAGACGTCCTACAGGAAGTATTCATGCAGATCTGGCGTAATCCTGATGGGTTTGTAGCAACTCGCGGCAGCCTTGGCGGCTGGCTCGCGGTGGTATCGAGAAATCGGTCGATCGACGCGCTTCGTAGAAAGCGGCCGGCCGAGTCAGTGGACGATATTGCACTGGCTTCGAACTACAATCTTGCGGACGAAGCGGAACGAAACAGTTTGATGGAGAAGGCGCGGGAGGTCATTACGCTGCTGCCGGTGGAGCAGCGGAAGACGCTGGAGATGGCATTTTTCGATGGGTTGACGCACTCCGAGATTGCGGAGATGACGGGCGATCCACTAGGGACTGTTAAGACAAGAATCCGCAGCGCGCTGACCTCGCTGAGAAAGGCGTTCCCAGCATGAGCGAGCCACGGCGTATCACATCAGAAGATCTGGCGTTGTTTGCCATGCAGCTGCTTCCACCGGAAGAGATGGCAGAGGTTGCCGCCTATGTGGAGCAGTCCGAGGACGCACGGCGCGAGTTGGCGGAGATTCAAGGCGATCTTGCGGCGTATGCCCATACGGTGGATATGCAGTTGCCGCCTGCGCAGGCACGCGAGCGGTTGATGAAGCAAGTGGCGCGCGAGAAGAAGGCAGTTCCTATTGATCGACCTGTCGAGACTGCGGCTTCAACAGTTGCGAGTGAAGGCGTAGCTGCGACCGAAGGATTTGGACGCGGTGCTGGGAGCATCTACTCGAGCGAGGAGGAGCTGCCGAAGCGCGGATTTGCGGGCAAGGTACTGCCGTGGGTCGGCTGGGCGGTTGCTGCCGGTCTGTCTTTAGTTGCGGGCGATCTTTATAAGCAACGTGAGACACTGCGAAGCGCAGTCACCGAACAGGCAGGCAGGATCGATCAGCTAACTGCGGATGAGGCGGCGGCGCGGCAGGTTCTCGACGCGATGACAGACAGTACGGCGCAGCGAGTGACTCTGAACGTGAAGGGAGCGCCTCCGGCTGTTCCGCAGGGGAGAGCCACGTATGTTGCCAGCAAGGGAACGCTGATCTTTACGGCGACTAATCTGACTCCGTTGCAACCGTCGAAGACGTATGAGCTATGGCTGATTCCGGCCACGGGACAGAATCCGATTCCGGCGGGTACGTTCCGTCCGGATGCGCGTGGGAATGCCAGCGTGATTCTGCCGCCGCTGCCAAAGGGCGTGGAAGCGAAGGCTTTCGGCGTGACGGTAGAGGACGAAGGTGGCGCGACGACACCGACTCTGCCGATCATTCTGGTGGGAGCTGCCGGATAATGGACCGAACCTTTCCTTTTTTGCGGAAACGAAAAAGAGTAGTGAGTCAGTTTGCGATTTCATGAAAAAGCTCTTCATTTTTCTTGATGCGATCTCTGTTGCGGCCTGGCTCTTCCTGTTGGTTGGGGGACTGGTGCTATGCATAATGCATCCCAATCAAAAGTGGCACTTTACTATTCCCATGCTTGCCATCGCATACTTATTTTGGCTACAGTTGGGGTCTTTGCGTCGAAGACTAGCGAAACAAGAATATTCAAACTGAGCCACTACCCGAAAGAAGCCATCCTTTGCGGATGGCTTCTTTTTTTGACTGGTTTGTTGCGAGCTTGATGTTTTGTTCGAGTCTTTTGATTAGGGTTGCGTGATACGAACGGCGACGCCTGCACCCTGCAACGCGACGGTGGTGTCGATGGCGTCGATATCGGTGCGGATGATGGTCATGAAGTTGGAGTCCGGCGATACGACGTAGACCTTGCCGGTGGGAGTGCCGCTGGTGACGGCGATGTAGTTCGGATGACCGTTTTTGGCCGGTGTCGCTGCGTCGGTGCTGATGCTGAGGGGAAGTGGGATCGTAGCTGAGACCGTATTGGTGCTGAGGTTAATCACGGAGACGGAGCAAGTGGTGGTGGCGGCTGTGACTGCAGCGCCCGGTGCGGCGCAGGGCAGATTTGGATTGCCACTGTTGATGACGTAGGCGCGGCTGTTGCCAGTGTCTTGCAGGACACCTACCATGACGGGGTTTACACCGACAGGGACCGTCGCAACGACAGTGCCGAAGCCTATCGCGTCGACGGGATTGGTGAGATCGCAGTTAGGATTGCCGACCTGAGCGGTTGCCGAACAGAGTGGGATGCTGATCACGCTGAGCGATCCTGGATTGACGCCATCGCCTGCATTTGCGACGAGCAACTCATTGCGGACCGGGGCAAAGTCTGCCCAGAGCGGGTTGACAGTTGCGGGGTTCGTACATGCCGGGGCGACGCAGAGTGCGATCGGGTTGGTGGTGCCCGGGGGAGTTGTGGGAACGATATCGAGCGCGTTGGTTTGTACGTTAATCACCGAGACTGTGCCGTCACCCTGGTTGAGAATGAACGCGCGTTTGGCGTCGCCGCTCATGACGCCGTAGACGGGGTTCAGACCGACGGGAAGCGCAGTGGGATCGATGGTATTGCTTGAGGTTTCGATTGTGGAGACCTGACCGACGCAGCCGCTACCGACGGGCTTACTGATGGCATAGACGCGAGGCGCGGCAGGGATACCGACGGTGTAGACAGGAGTGAAGGGCGTCGAAGCCGGGCAGGGAGAGATGGGGGGAGCGGGATTCAGCTGTTGGCGCAGGGCGAGGGGAGTGCCGGTGAACTGGGAGATGACACCCTGGCCCGGGTGGATCGTGGGGTCGGTGACATAGGTGCTCAGAGTCGTGGGAAGGATCGCAACAGGATTGGCGCCGGGAAGCAGCGTGGTCTGGAGGATCTGACTGGTGAGCAGGGTGGTGTCGATGTCGAAGCTGGTGAAGGTGTGGTCGCTGTTGAGCGTGAAGCCGAGGCTGGCGTTGGAGGCGACCGTGGTGCCGCTGGTGGAGGTGGTAGTGCTGTTGCCACCATTGAGGATGAGGTAATAGGGATCCACGCCCACGTTAGCGGTGATCAGGATTGTGTCACCTGAGAAGTCGACGAAGGTCAGCAGGCCGGGGGTGGGATTGGCCGGGGTGCCGGTGCTGGAGATCGCTACGGCGAACTTTTGCGGCTGGGCGGCGGGGCCGACAGGGTTGATGGCGCTGACGACGGGGCGGTAGTTGTTGCCGCAACCGGTGATCAATCCCAGACCCGGTGCCAGAACGGCAAGGATCGCTGCGAGGCTGAGTTTAGACCGGAGGGCTCGAGGTCGAACCGGGTTCTGGTGTGGCCGCGACTGGGTGGTTGCTTTTGCTTCGATGGCTGCTAAGTGCAAAACTGCTCCCGCGTTGGTGCTGGTGTTGGCTATGCTCAAGGTTCGATTGTAAATCACGAAGAGACGTGAGGCCGGAATGGACGAGGAAATACAAGGGGGCGCGAGAGATACACACTGGGGGAAGGCGATTCCGCGGGCGCGGGACCGGATGCAGTCCCTGTGGCTGGTTGTGGTGGTGGTTCCTGCGCTGGTGTTGGCGGCGGTGGGGAGTTGTGTTGGTTTGGTGTTGTCGGCGCAGGGGGGGCTGCCTCGCTTCCCTGTTGCCTTCAGTGTGGCGTTTGCGGCTTTGGTGTGGGCGATGCGTTCGGCGACGCTACCTGCGGCTGGCGTGGGACTGCTGGTGTGCCTGACTCTGTCGCTGAGGGGTTCGGGTGTTTTTTTTGCGCGGCCGTCGCTGTCGGCTTTGATTGTTTTGTTTGTACTGACCTTTGGTGCGACCAGGTATGGGAGGAGGAAGAAAGAGGCGCGCGGGTTGGCGGAAGCGAGGAGCGGGCGGAGGGCTTCGCAGGTTGTGGCGAATCTTGGTGTGGCCGCGCTTTTTGCCGCGCTGGGATGGGACGGCGCATGTTTGGCGGCGCTGGCAGAGGCTACCGCGGATACTCTGTCGTCGGAGATTGGGCAGGCCTTGGGTGGAACGACGTGGTTGATCACGAAGTTTCGACGGGTGCCCGCGGGGAGAGACGGGGGCGTAAGTGTCGCCGGGACTCTGGCGGGTGTGGTGGGTGCGGGTTTGGTGGTGATGGTGGGATTGCCGGGTCTTGTGCGCTGGAGAGATGGTGTGGTGGTGTTTGTCTGTGCTTGTGCGGGGTTGGCGTTCGACAGTGTGCTGGGGGCGACGGTTGAGGAGCGAGGATGGCTGGGGAATGATCTGGTTAACTTTTGCTCAACGCTGTTTGCGGCGGGGTTGGCTCGGTTGTGGCTGTGATTTTCATGGGTTCATACGCTTCGACAAAGTGAAGACGAATACGGGGTCTCTCCACTGCGCAATCGACGGTGAAACTGTCGATTGCTTCGGTCGAGATGACGGAGTTTGTGGGTTGGGAGAGAGGCAACAGCAGATCCCCTTCGGGGATGACAACAAGAAAGGCAATAGCAGACTAGACGCGAGTTTGCCGTCCTAGACTTCGGGTTTGCCTTCGAGCCAGCTGTGGAGGAAGCCTACGTTGACGTTGAGACGGAGGGCGGTGTAGCTGATGATCTCGTGCACGTAGCGCATGAAGAGATCGTAGTTGCTGATGTGGCCGAGCGAGGGGCGGGGTGAGGTGTAAACATCGAGGCCGGCGTCCTCGCAGAGCTTGCGGATGCGGAAGAGATGGGTGCCGTCGGAGACGACGACGATGTGGTGGAGATTGTTTTCGCGGGCGATGGCGGCGAGACGATGGACCTGTTGTTCGGTGTCGATGGAGCGGGTCTCGGCGATGATGTTGGCGAAGGGAATGCCGTTGGCGAGGAGATAGTCGCGGCCTACGCCGCCTTCGGTGTTGCCGGAGTCTTTGTCGGTTCCGCCGCCGAGGGTGATGACGAGGGGGGCGATCTGTTTGCGGTAGAGCTCGACGGCGTGATCGAGGCGGGCGTGGAGGACAGGCGAGGGATGGCCGGAGTACTCGGCTGCGCCGAAGACGGCGATGGCGTCGGCTGGTTGGGCGTTGTCCTGGCTGGCGACGTTGTCGATCTGCACGTAGACCCAGATGCACCAGGCGGTGGCGATGATCAGAAAGAGCGCGAAGAGGCGGCGGAGGAGAAGACCGCGTGTGGTGCTTCCGCTGCGCAGATTGGATTGAGGCGCGATCATGTTTTCCCCAGAGAGCGTGCGAGGGCCCAAGGCTATGCCAGAGAGTTCAACTTTTGCATCGAGCTAGTCTACAGGGTCGGGCCTGTGACGCTCGACGCAAAAGTTGTAGAAGGTTCGGCTGAAGGGAGATTGCTAGTGCTGGAGGGCGAGGGCGATCTCGTGGGTGGGAATGGCGCCTTCGCGGAGAATCATCCAGGAGTTGCCACCGCCGGAGAGATCGACGATGGTGGTGGCGGTGGTGCGGGCGGTGGGCCCGCCGTCGACGATGAGGGGAATCTTGTCGCCTAGTTGCTCGCGGACGCCGGTGGCGTAGGCGCATTCGGGGTGACCGGCGAGGTTGGCGGAGGTGGCGGTGATGGGCAGGCCGAGGCGGGTGACTACGGCGCGGGGGATGGCGGCCTCGGGGACGCGGAGGGCGAGGTTGCCGGTGTTGGCGGTGACGCGGAGGGGGAGTTTGGAGCCGGCTTTGACGACGATGGTGAGTGGGCCGGGCCAGAACTTTTCGGCGAGGCGATCGAAGGCGGAGTCGAGCTGGCGGGCGAGCTCGTAGGCCTGGGCGACCTCGGCGATGAGGAGCGAGAGGGGTTTGTGGCGGGCGCGGGCTTTGAGGTCGTAGATGCGATCGACGGCCTGGAGGTTGACGGGGTCGACGGCGAGACCGTAGAAGGTGTCGGTAGGGAGGGCAACGACGTTGCCATTGTTGAGGCTGGCGACGACGTAGTCGATGAGCGCTGGTTCGGGCTCGTCGGGATGGATACGGAGTGTTTCGGCCGTCAAATCTTGCTCCTGTGCCGGATAACCGGTCCGGTTGGGCCGGGTGCTGCTGGCGATGCCGCAGTCTCGCACCTTAGCATACCGCCTCTGTGGACTCAAGAACAGCGGAGAGGGTGAGAGGTGCGCGACGGCGTAAGATTTGGGAGATGCAGACTCCGGAGTTGGTGGTTTCGAGCAGGGCAAATGCGCGGGTGAAGCAGCTGCGAGCGGCGTTTCAGGGCCACGCGCGGTTGAGTGGTGGGATGGTTGCGATTGAAGGGGATCATCTGCTGGAAGAGGCTCTGCGGAGTGGGATGGTGCTGAAGAGCGTGTTTGTGAGTGAGCGGCGCGCGGTTCCGGGAATTGTGCCGCGTGGGGTGGAGGTGCTGCGACTGACGGATGAGGTGTTTGGGAGTGTGGTGGAGACGCAGTCGCCGCAGGGGGTTGCGGCTTTGATGGTGCCTCCGGTGAGGACTTTGGCGGACTTGTTTGATGGCGCGGGGGCGGCTTTGATTTTGATTGCGGCGGGAGTGCAGGATCCGGGGAATCTGGGGACGCTGGTGCGTTCGGCGGAGGCGTTTGGGGCTAGTGGAGTGCTGACAACGCCGGGGACGGTGAGTGCGTGGAATCAGAAGGCGCTGCGGGCTAGTGTGGGGAGCGTGTTTCGCGTGCCGGTGGTTGGGGTGACGGCTACGGAAGTTGCAGAGTTGAAGGGGCGGGGGGTTCGGTTGATTGCTGCTGTGGGTGCGGAGGATTCTGGTGTGATTGCCGCGCAGGAGATGGATTTTACTGCAGCCTGCGCGGTGATGATTGGGAATGAAGGCAGTGGGTTGGCGGTGGAGTGGATGAAGATGTGTGATGCTCGGGTGACGATTCCCTGCCCTGGGCCAGTGGAGAGCTTGAACGCGGCGGTGGCGGGGTCGTTGTTGTTGTATGAGGCGAGTCGGCAGAGGGGTATTTGATATTGCTGTGATGGTGCATCAAAGACGAAATACGGGGGTCTCCCCACTGCGGCGGCAAGTACGCCGCCTCCGGTCGAGATGACGATCATCTTGCCGGGGTTGAAAGACGACGATTTTACAGAGATTGATAGACGACGATTTTGTTGGGTCCGAGGGATTGAATGAGTTTGTTTGATGCTAGTCCGATGAGTGCTCCGGCTGCGCGTGGACGGCAGACGCCGCTGGCGGAGAGGATGCGGCCGCGGACGCTTGGTGAGTATGTGGGGCAGGATCATCTGCTGGGGCCGGGGAAGCCGCTGCGGTTGGCGATTGAGGGTGATGATCCTACGTCGATGATTTTTTGGGGTCCTCCGGGGACTGGGAAGACTACGCTGGCGAAGATTATTGCGCAGATGACTGAGGCTAGTTTTATTGAGTTCTCTGCGGTGTTGAGTGGGATTAAAGAGATTAAGAATGTGATGGTGGAGGCGGAGAAAGCAGCGAGCTTTGGGTCGCGGACGATTCTGTTTGTCGATGAGATTCATCGGTTCAATAAGGCGCAGCAGGATGCGTTTCTGCCGTATGTGGAGCGGGGGACGATTCGGCTGATCGGGGCTACGACGGAGAATCCTTCTTTTGAGATTAATGCTGCGCTGCTGTCGCGATGCAGGGTTTATACGCTGGTGGCGTTGACGGAGGAGCAGGTGGTGGGGCTGCTGCGGCGGGCGCTAACGGATGTTGAGCGTGGCCTGGGAGCGAGTGGCGTGGAGGCGGATGAGGAGGCATTGGCCACGATTGCTTCTTATTCGAGTGGGGACGCACGGAATGCTTTGAATGCGCTGGATGTGGCGGCGAAGCTTGCGGAGGGGCGTGGGGAGAAGCTGATTACGAAGGCGCTGGCTGCGGAGGCTTTGCAGCGCAGAGTGTTGCTGTATGACAAAAAGGGCGAGCAGCACTACGACATTATTTCTGCGCTGCATAAGAGCGTGAGGAACTCGGACCCAGATGCGGCGATGTATTGGCTGGGACGGATGCTTGAGGCGGGCGAAGATCCGATGTATTGCGCGCGGCGGATTGTGCGGATGGCGGTAGAGGATATTGGGTTGGCCGCTCCTGAGGCGTTGAATCTTTGTTTGAGCGCGCGGGATGCGATGCACTTTCTGGGGCATCCGGAGGGAGAGTTGGCGTTGGCGCAGGCGGTGGTTTATCTGGCGCTCGCGCCTAAGTCGAATGCGGTTTATACGGCTTATGGTGCGGTGAAGGCGGATATTGAAGCGACGGCTGCGGAGCCTGTGCCGCTGCATCTGCGGAATGCGCCGACGAAGTTGATGAAGTCGCTCGACTACGGCAAGGACTATCAGTACGCGCATGATGTGGAGGGGCGCGTGGCGGATATGGAATGCCTGCCGGCGGGGCTGGCGGGGCGTCGCTACTATCACCCGACCAATGAGGGGCGGGAGAAGCTGCTGGCGCAGCGGATGGAAGAGATTTCACAGATCAAGATTTCACAGACCAAGGGACGAAAGCGGGAGTCGTAACGTGATAGTTTAAGCCGGTTCCCGGATTCGCTTTCTTGAGGTGCTCGCTTGGAATCGTACCCTCCGCTTATTCCTTATCTGGTTGTTCCTGACGCCGCAGCTGCGATCGAGTTTTACAAAACTGCGCTCGGCGCCATGGAGATCGTGCGGCATCACGTGCCGGAGTCAACCAAGATTACGCATGCCCATCTTGTGATCAACGATGGAAGCATCATGCTTTCGGATGATTTCCCCGAGATGAGGGGAGGCAAGGCGTCGACGCCAGAGGCGCTGGGCGGCTCCCCGGTGACGATTCATCTGCAGATGGCCGATGTGGACACCTTCTGGGAGCGGGCGGTGGCAGGTGGTGTCAGTGTAACGATGCCGCTGGCCGATCAGTTCTGGGGCGACCGTTATGGTCAGTTCACCGATCCGTTTGGGCATAAGTGGTCGGTGGGACAGACCAAGGCTTCGTTGAGCGAAGAGCAGCTAAAAGAGGCCGCGCGGGTGTGGTTCAAGATCTGACGGCGATGTGGCAGCTGTCTACTTTGTTGCAAAGACGAAGGAGTGGAGATCGCCGTTACTTCTCACTGGAAATGACCTGAATTGGATGTCCTTGAAGCCTATGGATGTCAAGAAGTCATACAGGGGTTGAACGGGGTATGAGGTCATTCGCATTATCTTGATGCCGGCGCGTCGCTTTCTATCGGCGCGGATATTGCCGAGGCGACGAGTGAGACTGTGCATGGTTTGCGTGAGAGCCCGCATCGTTTTTGAGCGGTAGGGGAAATGATAGAGCGGGAGCTGAATCATCAGGGTTCCTCCAGTCGCTAAGACGCGGTGGAACTCGCGGAAGTAGGAGAATCCAATTTCGACGTCGTCCAGATGTTGAAGGACGAAGGCGGAGAAGACGGCTTCGACGGAACAATCGAGTTGCGGCAGGTGCATTCCATCGATTGCTGAAAACTCCACATTCGCGCCGACGGACTTTCGAGCGTAAGCGATCATATCCTCGGAGACATCGACGGCGTAGACATGATGGAATGCGTCTGCAAGCTGCCGGGTCAGACGGCCAGCGCCGCAGCCTATCTCTAAACAGCTCTCGAGATTGACGCCGTAGTGCTGCCAGTGGTGAAAGAGATCCTTGAAGTCAGATTCGCCAAGCGCGTAGAACTCCTCGTCGGTCCAGGGCAGCTGCTCGCCTTTTCGCTTGTTCGACCATGAGGAGACTGCCCACAGGGGGTCGTCTTTTCCCCACTGCTGCCATTCGGCATTGGACTTGAGCCGTGCCTTGCCACTCACCTTCACTCTCCTGTCGAAACCGGCATACCAAACATTTGCGTGATTTCGTCTTCGATCCGAGTCATTGTGATGATCGAAGAAAAATCTTCAATCAAGATACCGTCAGACGAGGGTGAGTAGGTTAGCGTCGCGCCAGATGCGCCATTGGCCGTCGGCGCCACGGCGGAGGGCGGTGAGGACGTTGCCGGCGTGTTTGCGAGTTTCGCCTTCTACGCGGGTGAAAGAGACTTCGAGGAGATTCCAGCAGAGGGCGAGGTCGCCGTTGATGGTGATCTCCTGCACGTTGGAGCGGCAGGTGAGGTCCATGATTACACCCATCGCGGAGAAGACTTCGGCGAACTGCTTGCGGCGCATGGGCGCGCTGCCGGAGGTGAGGAAGACGACGTCCTCGGCCATGAGTTGCATCAGGGCGGTGAGGTCTCCGGCTTCGCAGGCTTCGCCCCAGGCGTTGATGAGGTCGCGGATCTTTTGCTCGTCGGATTGTGTGGATTCGGTCGTCATTGCTTCACGTCCTTTTCGAGGGCAGTGAGAACGATGTCTTTGGTGAGTAGCTCAGGTAGGACGTCGGCAGAGGAGTTTTTGATCGCTGGATAGATGACGTAGGTGGGGACGCCGCTGCGGTTGACCGAGGCTAGCTGCTTGGTGATTTCGGGGTCGTACTGGGTCCAGTCGGCCTTGAGGAGGGTGACGTTATTTTTGCTGAACTGGTGCTGGACGTCGGCGGATTTGAGGACGGCGCGCTCGTTGACCTGGCAGCTAAGGCACCAGGCGGCGGTGAAATCGATGAAGACAGGATGGCCGGCGGCGCGGGCCTGGTCGAGGGATTGCTGCGAGTACGGGGCCCAGACAAGGCTGGTGTCTTTGGGCTGGTAGAGGGGGATGGCTAGGCCAACGGCGGCGATGAGGAGGGCGGCGATGGCGCTCTTCCAATTGGCCGGCCATTTGCCGAGAGCCCAGCCTGCGATGGCGAGTGCGAGGAAGCACCAGAGGAGACGGGTGAGGTGGTCGACGCCCTGACTGTTGCCGCCGTGGAGGTTGCCGTAGACCCAGGCCAGCCAGATTGCTGTGCCGAAGAGAGGGACGGCGGTCAGCTGCTTGAGGATCTCCATCCATGCGCCGGGACGGGGGAGGATGCGGGTCCAGGCGGGTTGGAAGCTGAGGAGGAGATAAGGTGTGGCGAGGCCGAGGGCGAGGGCGGTGAAGACGGCGAAGGTGATTCCTGCTGGTTGCGCGAGAGCAAAGCCGATGGCGGCTCCCATGAGCGGCGCGGTGCAGGGCGTGGCTACGATGGTGGCGAGGACGCCGGTGAAGAAGCTGCCGGCGTAGCCCTGCTTCTGCGCGAGGCCGCCGCCCACGCTGGTGAGGGAGAGGCCGAGGTCGAACTGACCGGCGAGCGAGAGGGCGAAGAAGAAGAGGCCCGCGGCAAGAACGGCGATGAAGGTTGGGGATTGAAGCTGGAAGCCCCATCCGGCCTGACTGCCGGTGGCGCGGAGAATGAGGAGGGCGGCGACGATGATCCAGAAGGAGACCAAAATGCCGAGCGTGTAGACGAGGCCGTGACTGCGGAGGTGTTTACGCTCCTGCCCGGAGGACTGAACGAGAGCGAGGCCTTTGAGGAAGAGAACGGGAAAGACACAGGGCATCAGGTTGAGAATGATGCCGCCGACGAACGCTAGGCCTATGGCGCTGATCGTTGTGACGCTGCTGGTTGCGGGACTACCTGCAACTTTGCTGCCGGGGGAGGGGGCGACTTCGCCGGGGGTGACGGGAGCGGTGACGTCGTAGGCTTCGTTGTCAGAGAGTTTGAGCACGCCGTGGAGCTGGGCGGGGAGGGTTTTCAGGTCTTCGGAGCGACGGACGCGTAGGCGAACGCCGTCGGAGGTTGGCTCGATCTGCTGGGGGGCAGCGTTCGCGATCTGGTCTTGATCGGCGGGGTAGAACTCGGCGTTGGTCTCGCGGCCGCCGGTGGTGAAGTTGAGGACGAAGTCAGTTTTGCCGCCTGTGACGGTTAGTTTCGCGTCGGGTGGGAGGGGCTTGGGGATGAGGCCGAGGGCTTCGCCGAGGGCCCCGACGGGCTGTGCGGCAGCGGCTTCGGGGACCACGTTGAGGTTGAGGCCGAGGTGGGCTTTGCCGGGGATGCAGACTTCGCGGCAGACCAGGTAGGTAACCTTGGCGTCGATGTGGGTGGGGCCGGGCTTGAGAGAGCTGGCGGCGGTGAGCTGCACGGGGAAGGCGACTTCGTCTTCGTAGCCGAAGTCCATCAGCGGACCGAGGGGAAGGCGGCTGGGGATGGGAAAGAGCATGGGGCCGGCAGTAATGCCTTCGGGGAGGGTCCAGGTGATTTTGGGCGGCTCGCCGGAGTCGCCGGCGTTGATCCAGTACACGTGCCAATGCTCTTCGAGGGTGAGGACCAGGCCGACCTGGAGGGTGCCGCCGGGGGCGATGTCGGGAGAGAGGGAGACGAGTTCGGCGGTGAGATGCTGGGCTTTGATGGGGCCGGGGCCGCCGTCGCCGACGACCTGGAGCTGGGCGCGCGCGGGTGCGAGAAACAGGGAGGCGCAGGCGAGGAGCAGGAAGGCGGAGAACTTGCTTACGTTATTCATTCAATCTCAATTGTAGGACCTTGGGACAGGGGCGTCTGTCACCTGGGGGTCAAGTGACGGTGTTCGACCATGATGCAGTGATCCATGACTACGTGGATGCCGGCGGCTTCTGCACGGGCGGCGGCTTCGCGGTTGACGATTCCCTGCTGAACCCAGAGGTTGGGGAGGCCGAGCTTAATCATCTCGTCGACGATGGCGGGAATGAACTTCGGCAGGCGGAAGACATTGCCGATATCCGGCTTGATGGGGAGGTCTGAGAGAGAGGCATAGGATTTTTCGCCGAGGACCTCAGGGATAGCGGGATTGATGGGGTAGATCTTGTAGTCGTGCTGCTGCATATAGGCGGAGACGTAATGGCTGGGTTTGGCGGAGTCTTCCGAGAGACCAATGACGGCAATGGTGCGCGGGTTTTCTGGTGTGGTGGTGCCTAGAGTGCTTCGGATGACCTCCGGTTCATTCATTGTGTGCCTTTACTTGTGCCATGCGCCCAGGACGCGGCGGAGAACGACGAGTTCGCCGAGGTGATAGGCGGTGTGGTCGGCGACGAGGAGAGCTTCGCGAAGAAGGTTTTGGCCCTCGCCCCAACGGAAAGGTTTGAAGAGATCGGAGTTGGGGTTTTGGATGAGGGTTTTGAAGTGATCGAGGTCGGAGGCGATGATGGCGATCGACTGCTCCCAGGAGTTGGTCGCGGGCGGCTGCGGGGACTTTGGCCAGTAGTCGTCGGGCCATTTAATGGGGTGGTAGCCGCCGGTGGGAGGCGCGGAGAAGTTGAGGATGTCGCGCTGAGTAATGCGCAGGTGCTCTAGGAGCTGCCAGGCGGAGTAGGGAAGATTGGGCGGAACGGTGCCGCGGTGTTGGGCTGGGAAGTCTCGGACGGCTTCATCGAATGTGGCGTGAGCCTGGCCGCCGTCTAAAAGTGCAATCAACTGCTTGCGCAATGGCTCGTTTTCGTCTGGCGTATGTTTTGAATCAGCTGCCTTGATCGTCGGTTTGGATCCGCTCACTTCGATATGCCTCCCGGTACTCCCTTGTTGGATGCGACGGAGGCCGAGCGGTTACATTGGTTTGCGGGCGATGACGACAGTGAGGGGTGGGAAGGTCGTCAGGAAGCTGCCTCGTTTCTTTTCTACTGCGAGGCCTGCGTTACGAAACTCTGTGGCGTACTCCTCAGTGAGCTTGTAATCGGAGATTAAAGCGACACCTCCCGGCTTGAGGACGCGGACGATCTGCTGCAGGGCTTTGCGGCGGGTTGGCTGATCGTAGATGTTGTGGATGCAGAGGTTGGAGACGACTACGTCGAAGGTGGCGTCGGGGAAGGACATCTCCTGCGCGGGTTGGCTGAGGAGGGTGCAGTAGTCGGAGATGCCTTCGAGGCCGAGGTTGCGTTGGGTGGCGACGGCAGAGTTGCCGCCCATGTCGACGTTGGACCAAACATCGATGCCCGTGGCGTGCCCGGTGCCAGAGAGAGCGGCGATGCGTTTGGCTGCTCCTGCGAGGAGAAGGCCTCGGCCGCAGCCTACGTCGAGGACGTTTTCGTCACCACGCCATGGGTGCAGGCTGAGCATGAAATCGCGGTGGCGGAACTTGCCGACCTTGACGTAAAGGAGGAAGAGAAATCCTTCGGCAAGGAGAAAGCCGGCTGGCCAATAGAAGCTGCGAGCATTCAAATCGACGGGGCCGATATGGAGAATGGGAGGAGAGAAGATGGCCACCAGCAGAAAAGCAGAGCCGATGAGAAAGAAGTTGCGCATGACGGCAGGTGCATCTACGCCGTAGTCGAGTTTGTTTGAGGCCGTGGTTAACAAGGGATTCTCCGAGGTGAAGTTTTGGATGCCTTACGTCAACTTGAGTGAGTATCCCTTGTCCCTTCCTGCTGCAATAGTGCTGCTTGTCACGCTATGGAGTGACAGATGTCATGCGACGTCGTCATCCTCCACGGCCTCTGCTGGAAAGTTGCCTTCGCGACGCATGCGGAGATAGCCGCGGATGAAGGGCTCGAGGTCCCCGTCGAGGACTCTGTCGACATCGCCGACTTCGACGCGGGTGCGGAGGTCTTTCGCCATGCGATAGGGCTGCAAGACGTAGCTGCGAATCTGCGAGCCGAATTTTATGTCGAGTTTGGAGTCTTCAAGCTTGCGGGCCGTGGCTTTCTTTTTATCGAGCTCGTACTCGTAGAGCTTCGAGCGCATCATCTTCATGGCTCGCTCTTTATTTTTGTGCTGGGAGCGCTCGTTTTGGCAACCAGTGACGAGGCCTGTGGGGATGTGGGTGATGCGAACGGCAGAGTCGGTGGTGTTGACGTGCTGGCCGCCTTTGCCCCCGGAGCGATAGGTGTCGATGCGGAGGTCTTCCGTCTTGATGTCGATGACGATGGTGTCGTCGATCTCGGGCGAGACAAAGACGCTGGCAAAGCTGGTGTGGCGGCGCTTGGCGGAGTCGAAGGGCGAGATGCGGACGAGGCGATGAACGCCGGTTTCGCCGGAGAGAAGGCCGAAGGCGAAGTCGCCGGAGATGGTGAAGGTGGCGGATTTAATGCCGGCCTCGTCTCCATCCTGAACTTCGTTGATCTCAACCTTGAAGCTCTGGCGCTCGCCCCAGCGGATATACATGCGCATGAGCATCTCGGCCCAGTCCTGGGACTCGGTTCCACCGGCGCCCGGATGTACGGTGACGATCGCATTGAGCGGATCGGTTTCGCCGGAGAGCATGGTCTTGGATTCGAGCTTTTCAGAGAAATCGACTAACGCGGGAATCTCACGGACGAGGTCGGGCTCGGTGTTTTCGCCTTCGCGAGCGAGTTCGAAGTAGGCTTCGATGTCGTCGGAGCGGCGAGCGAGTTCGGCGTCGTCGGCGAGAAGGGTTTCGATGCGCTTACGTTCCCGCATGAGCGGTTGCGAACGCGAGGCGTCGGCCCAGAGAGTGGGATCGGCTATTTTTTCTTCAATGACGGCGAGTTCGCGGCGGAGTCGGGCCGAGTCAAAGATACTCCCGCAGATCGCGCACTTTGTCGCGGACCGGGGAGTAGGAGTATTCGAGATCGCTAAGCATGATCTCTAGTTTACGTGAATTTCGATTTAAGGCTGAAGGCTAAGCCGAAAGCGGTGACAAGAGCGCAGGCGTAAGCGAAGAGATCGCCATGAGCGGCATAGAAGGTGAGGTCGTGCTCATAGCCGAAGTGGACGCGGAGGCTGGATCGCAGATGGCGCGGCAAGGCGGATACGACTCGGCCGTAGGGGTTGACGGCCGCGGTGACTCCGGTGTTGGTGGCGCGGAGGATCCAGCGATGGTTTTCGATGGCGCGCATGCGAACCATGTTGAGGTGTTGCCATGCGGCACTGGTGTTGCCGTACCAGCCATCGTTGGAGATGTTGATGAGGACGTCTGCTCCCTGCTGGGTGAGATGGCGAATCTCGTCGCCGAAGATGGATTCGTAGCAGATGAAGACGCCGTAGGTATGGCCGCCGGTAGAGAAGACGGTGCGGTGTGCACCGGGCTCGAAGCTGCCTACTTCGTTGAGCAGATTTTTGGCGAAGAAGAAGAACTCTTTGAAGGGAACGTACTCGCCGAAGGGGACGAGGTGCATCTTATCGTAGTGGCCGACGAAGGCGCCGTCGGGATCGATGAAGGAAGCGCGATTGTAGGGCGTGTAGCCGGATTTGTTCGCGGGATTTGGTTCGAAGCCGATGTTGCCGACGATGATGGGAGCTTGCGCTGATCGTGCCAGAGCCGACATTGCAGAGCGAAACTGCGGGTCGATGTCTTCAAAGGGCGCTGGAGATTCTGGCCAGACGATTAGATTGGTGGCGGCGGGAATGGTGTCGTCGGTTTCATCAGCGCGGGGACGGAGGAGATAGACCGTCTGAGTGCCGGGGAGTTCGGGCGTTCCCAGAAGAAATTTCTTTGAGGGGTAGTGGCTGAGGTAGGAGAAAGAGTCAAGGAACTGCTGGGTTGTCGGCTGCGGGCCGGTGTTGGCGGCTCCTACCTCGAGATTCTCCTGTACGAGGGTGGCTGTTGCGGTGGTGGGCGACGGCTTTGGGTTTGCGATGAGGCGAAGCCCGATGATGTAGACAACGACGATGATGACTCCGGCCGTGGTGAGCAGAGGCCGGGTGTAGCGGCGCTCGCGGAGGCGGATGCGAAGGAGCCATAGAGCGTTGACCGCCGCGATGACGAAAGAGAGGCCGTAGGCTCCTGTAATGGGCGCGAGGTGGATCAACATCGGGTTATCAACTTGAGCGATGCCGAGAATATCCCAAGGGAGACCGGTGATACGGGCACGGGCGAGTTCTACGGCCACCCATGCGAAGGGTACGAATATCAATGCGGCCTGACGGCCGAAGCGGCTTCGATAGGCGGCGAGCAACGTACTAAAGAGAGCGTAATAAAGGCCGAGGTATAGACAAAAGAGGATGAGAATGCCGGCGGCAATAGGCTTGGCAAGGCCGCCGTAGAGATACATGGTCTGGTAGATCCAGTAACAGTTGCCCATGTACCAGACGAAGCCGCAGAGATAGCCTATGGCTGCTGCCTGGCGGAGGGTAAGTGGGTTGTCGTTCTTGTCGTTAGCGAGAATGGCCCAGATCAGGGGTAGTAGTGCGATCCAACAAAAGGTGGTTCGCCAGACTGGCACTGGGCCCGCGATTGGGAAGGGTAAAACCTGGAGGACGCCCGAGAGCACAGCCATGGCCCAAAGTCGCAGGGGGATAAGTCGCATCGCGTCTGAAGTCTAACATTGAGGTGACAATTTCCAGTTAGTTTTCAGCTGTTTGAGAGATACAATGGATGCGCATGGATTTTGTCATTCATCTCGTTGCAAAGATCGTTGTTCCGCTGTTCTTCATCGGGATGGCGGGGTCTGCAGTCGTGATTGTGGTGAGTTTTGCAGAAGATTTGAAGGAGTTGCTGGGGGATGAAGAATAGCTGTCAACGGCGGAAGCAGGATCATACTCTGCTCTTGCCGGTGGGTGTTGGCAGTGTTCCACTTGAGGTTGGGGAGTGGCGGTCGCACGTGCTGAAGTTATTCAGTATCGCTGGCTGTTCGCGTTATCAAACAGCAAACCATAATGGGATCTAAACAAACTATCAATAAGCCACAATCGAACCGCGTCCGCCTGGTGGTGGCGTCGTCGGTCATGCTCACCTTTATTTCGTTCTGGCGGGCTGCTGCAATTGTGCTGAACGACCTGGGGTCTTCGGCGTTTTACGCAGGCGGCATCGCGGAAGAGGCGGTGGGGAAGGCTGCGCCGTGGTTCATTCTCGGCGTGATGCTGTTCAGTTTTGCGGTGCGCGCGGTTTATGTAGAGAGTTGCAGCATGTTCACGCGGGGCGGCGTCTACCGGATTGTGAAAGAGGCGCTGGGCGGGACTTTTGCGAAGCTGAGCGTCTCGGCGCTGATGTTCGACTACATTCTGACAGGGCCAATCTCGGGCGTCTCGGCCGGGCAGTACATTGTGGGTCTGCTGAACGAGCTGCTCCGGCTTTGTGCGACGCATCACTGGGCCAGCAGGCTGGTGCTGCATTCGAGCGGATCGGCTCGGCAGTTGCCGGTTAATGGAACTTCTGCTGCGATTGCCGCGCTGGTCACTACCTACTTCTGGTGGCAGAACACTAAAGGGATTGAAGAGTCCAGCGATAAGGCTCTAAAGGTGATGAAGATCACGACCGTGATGGTTGTGATCCTGCTTTCGTGGGGAGTATTTTCTGCGATCCATGTCGGGGCGCATCTACCGCCTTGGCCGACTCCTGACAACCTTCACTTCAGTGCGGACGCTCTTGGATTTCTGAAGCACACAGGATTTATGCGGACGCTGGGTTTGTTCGGCGTACTGATGGCGTTCGGGCACTCCGTGCTTGCAATGAGCGGTGAGGAATCCCTGGCGCAGGTGAACCGCGAGATCGAACATCCGAAGCTGAAGAACCTGAAGCGTGCAGCGATTGTAATTGCGATCTACAGCTTCATCTTTACCGGCATTGGCACGTTGCTGGCGGTGATGTTGATTCCCGACGCCGTGCGGGTGCCGGTGTATCGCGACAATTTGATCGCCGGGATGGCAATGTTCATGGTGGGTCCGCTGGCAGTGCGGATCTGCTTCCGTGTCTTTGTGGTTATCGTCGGGTTTCTGATTCTTGGTGGAGCGGTGAATACCGCAATCGTCGGTTCGACTGGCGTTCTGATGCGCGTGGCCGAGGATGGGGTGCTGTCAGATTGGTTTCGCAAGCCACAGCGCAAATATGGAACCAGCTTCCGCATCGTCAACCTGGTTGCCGGACTGCAGATGTTCACGATCTTTGTGACTCGAGGCAACGTCATCATGTTGGGCGAAGCCTACGCGTTTGGCGTGATCTGGAGCTTTACCTTCAACGCCCTTGCGATGCTTGTGCTGCGCTGGAAGTACAAGGGTGAACGTGGCTGGAAGGTGCCCCTGAATATTCGAATCGGAAAGACAGAAATCCCTCTGGGACTACTTTGTGTCTTCCTGGTTCTGCTTACGACTGCAATTGTTAATTTATTTACGAAATCGGTTGCTACGGTAAGTGGAGTTATTTTTGCTGCTGCATTCTTTGTCATTTTTTCTCTCTCGGAGAGAGATAACAAGCGTCGCCACGATCTGACTACGCTGCAGATGAAAGAGCATTTTCAGCTCGAGCACCAGGATAACGTGGGTCGTGAAGCGCTTGACATTCGACCGGGTGCGGTAGTGGTGACGATGCGCGATTCGGCCGCGCCTTTCGCTCTGAAGTGGGCTTTGACGCATACAAATACGGACGATCAAGACCTGGTGGTGCTGGCTGCCCGAATGATGGGTGCCGGAGGACCGGAGTATGTCGATGCGTCGGAGCAGTTATTCAGCGAGCATGAACAGATGCTGTTTACCAAAGCTGTTTCGGTAGCTGAAAGCTTCGGGAAGCATATCTCTCTGCTGGTAGTTCCTGCCGGAGATATCTTTTCGGCGCTGGTGCAGACGGCTAACTCACTGGATGCAGCGGCCGTGGTCTCTGGACTCTCGACCAAACTTACAGCTGAGGAGCAGGCCTACCATGTTGGTCAGGCATGGGAGGCACTCCCTGAGCCGAAGCGGCAATTTACTTTTTATGTCATCAAACCGGATGGCGAGTCACTTAGCTTCCACATCGGGCCGCACGCACCTACCATCGAACCGCACGAAGTACAGCTGGTGCATCGTCTCTGGCTTAATATTCGGCGTGCGCCGGATATGGAGGACCTGCATCACAGTGACATCCTTACCTACGCGCTGACCCGCATGGCGACTGAGTTTGCACGAGACAAACAAGGAACGCTGAAAGATCTGCAAAGGTGCATCGATGAGTCTCATCACCGTCGTGGCCTCGGGGGGGCGCGGCACGAGGAGCTGGATGAAGCAGGACCTGGGTATGCGATTCGCGCTTCGAAAACGGCACATAGAACCGACGACCATGAAGCTAACACCGTCAAAACTAAATAGACGGACGAGTTACTTATTGTTTGCATCATCTTAGCTACTTATGTATTGTCATGAGGTGGCAATAAGAATCGGTCGGCAGAGTATCCCCGAGTAAGTCGATCTACCAATGCCATTGGAGGTAACACGTGGAAGTTAGCCGTATCATTGCCGAGATTGATGGCCAGATAGCAAAGCTACAGCAGGCACGTGCGTTATTGGCCGGAACGACGGCAACAACTAAGCGCATCGGGCCTGGCCGTCCCAAAGGGAGCAAGAATGCCGCTGCCGCTGCATCAGCAGCTACGACCCCTCGCAAACGCAAATTGAGCCCTGAGGGCCGCAAACGAATCGCCGATGCGATGAAGAAGCGCTGGGCCGAGCGCCGGAAGCAGAATTCGAAGGGATAGCTCCGTAAGAATTGCTCCTTGAAAAAGCGAAGGCGCCTCGAATTGAGGCGCCTTCTCTTCTCCGCACTAACTAACGTCCGGCCAAAGACCGGCAAGTAGCCGTATCCTTATCGAGTGATAATGACCTCGCGAAGGCTGTCTTTTGCGAGAAAGAATCGAAAGTTACTAAACTCACTGAGCAGGTTTTCAATCTTGCGATTATTGAAGACGTTGAGCAATGGGTAGTTCCCCGCACGCTGCATCTCCACTACGTCGGTATCGGTCAGATGATATCGACAGAAGTATGTCTCCGGACTGCTTGTCTGGTGGAAGAAAGCAAGCATAAGACCGCCAGGTTGAAGCACCTTGTGGATACGGGACAGTACGGGCGCAATGAGAGGCTCCGGAAGATAATCTGCTGTGTCCCAGAAGATGACGACGTCGAATACGCGGCCGGAAAAGTTGAGATTGCTCTCAAGAAATCGATCGACATCGAAGCTGGGTGGCTCGCCGTCTTTGGCGGGAGTGAGCCATTCCGGTTTCGACGCTTCGTCGACGACGCTCGCCATGTAGATGCTGTGCCCGAGGCTGGTGATGTAGTTGATGTTGGTGGACGAAGTGGGTCCAATGTCGAGGATGCGTAGTGAATCCTGCGTCTGCAGGTGCTTCATCAACTCTTTCCATCCACTGGAATGCCGAGGAATGCGACCGGTGTCGCCGCCTCGTGGACTGCTTGTACTCTCGCTACTGCCGAAAAGGCTGCGCATGAGCCCGCTTCCCTTTCTGGTTCTATGCCTGTGGTTGAGTGAACAAAGGAGCGCTCGGCTCGGCTGGCGCAGAAGGTGTTGCGGCCGAAGTTGAGGACTTGGATTGCGTTCCGGAGCCTTGTTTGAGTTCGACACTCCCCTTCAGAACAGCACTCTCTTCGATGCTGAGCCGACCTGCGAGGATGTCCCCGTTGACGATTGCGGACTGGCGCAGGTCTACTCGGCCTGTGGCATGCACGTTGCCTGTAAGATGACCGAATACGGTGACGTCGCGGACGGTGATATCGGCGCGAACGCGTGCGTTGGGCCCGATGGTCAAACCGCTGTCCTTGAGCGTGATGGTTCCTTCGATGTCTCCGTCGATGTAAAGGTCCTCATCTCCGGAGAGTTGTCCCCGGATGACGACCGACTTACCGATGACGGTGGAACCCTCTGCTGGTTTCATAGACGTTTTTTTCTCCCTTGAGGTCCTGCCTGCTGCATGTATACCTTGCCCGAACTATACCCAAGCTCATGCCGAGAGGCAAACCGCGAATACTTTGCCGGGCTCCGTGAGTCTTATGAAAGACCCATAGAATGGGGAGATGAGAGGTATGGGTTGGTAATGGCTAAGGTGGATGCGCGGGAAGCAGCTTCGGCGGGCGGGCCACAATTCACGGCAGTTTTGGAACAAAGGAGGTCACGCTACCGGGTCGTTATCGGATCTCTCCTGCTGCTGTTGTCGGTAGCTGCGGGGCCAGCACGGGCGCAGGGTGGTGCTACGACAAAAGGTGTAGGCGAAGCATCCTTGCTGTCGATACCGCCGCGCTCCTGGATCGTCGACGCGTCGGCGAACGAGCTGAAAGCGCTTCATCATACTGACTCCTATTTTCGATATCGCACTCACACAATCAGTGATAAGGGCGATGTAGTCCGTGACGTCGTTGAGAGTAAAGAGGGAACGGTGGCGCGGTTGATCATGAGAGATGGAAAACCGCTGACCGATGAGCAGGATAAGGCGGAGCGGGAGCGCCTGAACGACATGATCGCGTCGCCGTCAGCGTTCTACCGGCATATCCGGAATAGCGAATCGGACCGCAAAATGGCGGATAAGTTGGTGCCTTTGATGGCTGATTCAGCAATTTTTACTTACGTACCGGGACAGCCGCAGTCAGGAAAAAATAAAGGCGCGTTAGAGATCGTAATCGACTACAAGCCGAACCCTAAGTTCAATCCGCCAAACACAGAAGCAGAGGCATTGACCGGTCTCGAAGGAAGGGTGTGGATCGATGCCAAGTCGCGTTACCTGGTTCGCATGGAAGGGACGATCTCGCGTGGTGTGAACTTCGGCTGGGGCATGCTCGCCCATATTTATCCCGGGGGCAAACTGGAGCTGAATCAAGCTGACGCTGGCAGCAATCGATGGATCTTCACTTACTTTTCGATGCGGCTCAGCGTGCGTGCTCTCATGCTGAAGACAGTCAACGTTCATACCGAATCAACCGGCAGCGACTTTCAAATGATAGGGCCGATGAGCTACCAGGACGCTATTCGTATGATGTTAGATACGCCGCTACCGAATCGATAACGAGATCTGTCAGGCCGTCACGCGGGCCTTCGCATGGAGCGTTTGCCGGCGGACTGTGAGCGCTTCGATTCGATCGCGCCGTATCTCGAAGCCCCTGCCTGGTGTGGTTGGTACGGTGATCTCCCCTCGATCGCTCACCGTGACCTCCGGCTCGATGATGTCCTGCTCCCAGTACCTGCTGGAGGCCGAGACATCACCCGGCAGCGAGAAGTTCGACAACGATGAGAGAGCAATATTGTGCGACCGGCCGATGCCCGTCTCGAGCATGCCTCCGCACCAGACCGGAATACCGCGCTCCACTGCGGCATTATGGACGGCGATTGCTTCGCTGAAGCCCCCGACGCGGCCGAGTTTGATGTTGATGATGCGACAGGACTCCATGTCGATTGCGGCGAGAGCGTCGCGGCGGTTGCGAATGGATTCGTCGAGACAGATGGAGGTGAGCAGACGCTTCTGCAGCATGGAGTGGAAGTAGAAGTCGTCGTACCAGAGAGGCTGCTCGATCATGAGCAGATCGAAACGATCCCATTCGACGATGTCTTCGACGTCCCTCATGCGGTAGGCGGAGTTGGCATCGCAGCTGAGCGTGATATCGGGCCACCGGTCGCGGACGGCTTCGAAGATTTTCACGTCCCAGCCTGGCTTGCACTTCAACTTGATGCGCTGATAGCCGGCGGCGAGTTCGGTGGCAATCTTGTCCATCAGATGGGCGGGCGAGGGTTGGATGCCAATCGAGACGCCACAGGGAATTACGTCGCGGGTTCCGCCGAGGAGGTCGGCGAGCGGGACACTCTTCACCTGTGATTCGAGATCCCAGACGGCATTTTCCAGCGCAGCCTTGGCCATACGATGGCCGCGGACCTGGCGAAAGATATCAGGACAACTGCCGCCGCTCTCTACATCAGCCTCGAGCAGGCGAGGGGCAAGCTCCGACTCAGTGATGATCCAGGCGGTATCGACAGTCTCATCGCTGAAGTAAGGGTGTTCGCCGGCGACGCACTCGCCCCATGCGGTGAGGCCTTCTGATTCGAGTTCTACAAGGAGGATGCGGCGGCCGGTGGTGAGGCCGAAGCTGGTCTCAAAGGGATGAGCTAACGGCAGGTTGATCTCGCGGAGGTGAATCGCATCGATGTTGAGCATTGCAGTCCTGTCTTTCCGAATTATTGGATCGGGGCGGGTCTGGTGCGCGGGGCTCAATGAAATTGTACTGCGGTGGGGTCCTGATATATCAGATCTGCCGGGTGTTATTTCCAGAGGCCGAGGAGGAAATTGCCATTACCCTGAGCATCCCGTTCGTAGCCAACTACGGCCAAACCCCGTTGGAATGCCGATTCGAGTGCCGCGCGGTTATTGCTCTGCAGGGACCGCGCAAGGCTTCGCTGCTGGGGGTCCTGTTTCCACTGGTAGATGGTGTGCGGGACGGTAATGCGTTCGAAGACCTGTTGAGGCTGAGGCTCGCCGCTTAGCAGATCGGTTACACGACTGGAGCGCAGCCACCATTCCGCATATAGCCTATCGGTCGGGAGGCCTCCCTGCAATGGGGAGGATGAGGGACCATAGAAATCGGCCTGATAGCGCCGCACGATGACGCCGAGACGGCTGATGTTCAGATGCGAGTTCCTGATCTCCAAGGGATCGAAGGTCCACTCCATGAGATCGAAGCCGCGTGCGATGGCATCGTCGCGCTGGGCGAGCTTGAGGCGGCGACCGATGCCGGAGTTTCGGTACTGCGGCAGTACAGCAAGCATGTGCGAGTGGAGATAGGGTTTGCCGTCGCGATAGCCCGGCAAGGACATGGCGAATCCGACGAGGGTATCACCGTCGAAGGCTCCGAGAACCTGTCCGCCGATGCGCTCAGCGACGACGAAGACACGCCGCGGGATCACATCGCCGTCACTGTAACCCCAGACTTCGAGTTGGAGAACGACACAACGCTCAAAGTGTTCGAGGCTGCTAAGAGACTGAATGTGGATTGCAGGTTGGGGGTTGGCGTTCATGACCTTGTCGGTTCTGTGGCGGCGTTCTTCGCCTGATTCCATAGTATTTCGAGCTGATCCGGAGTGGAGGCTGCCAGAGCGGCACTGCTGCCTGCGGCGGCCTCCATTGCGGCGAAGCGGCGACGAAACTTTGCGTTGGTGGCGCGCAGAGCCGATTCGGGGTCGATCTTGAGATGTCGGGCGAGATTGACGGCTGTGAAGAGAATGTCTCCCAGCTCTGCTTCGATCGCGGTTGTGGACCCAGCCGCTGAGGGCGGATCGAGTTCCGCCTTGAGTTCGCCGATCTCCTCCCGCAGCTTGTCGAAGAGGCCGTCGGTGTTAGGCCAGTCGAATCCCACTTTCGCTGCGCGGGAGCCGAGTTTACCCGCCTCCATCAAGGCCGGCATCGAACGAGGCATGTCGTCCAGCAGCGAGGTTTGCGTGGATTGCGATGCTTTCTTTTCGGATTGCTTGATCTGCTCCCAGTTGCGCAGAACGGCATTGGCGTCAGCCGCTTCAGCATCGGCAAAGATATGGGGATGACGGCGAATGAGCTTGGCATTCAGATTTTCAGCTACGTCATGGATGTCGAAGTGACCGGCTTCAGAGGCCATCTGCGCGTAGAAGAGAACTTGGAGGAGAAGATCGCCAAGTTCATCCTTGAGGTCGGGCCAGGCGCGGCGTTCGATGGCGTCGAAGACCTCGTAGGTCTCTTCGAGCGTGTGTCGCTTGATAGAGTCGAAGGTCTGCTCGCGGTCCCAGGGGCAGCCATCCGGAGCGCGCAGCCGTGCCATGATCGCTATCGCCTCTGCAATCGGGTCTGTGTCGTCGGGAGCGGCCCTCGGCGGGAGATTCTGGGGGGTGGACTCGGCCATATCTTCAACTTTACCCGATGACTTACCCGAAGTGATTGGCTTCCCACCTTCGAGACAAATGCATTATGCTTTGCACCATGACGCCTGAGCCCGAAGGAAAAGCTGAATCAAGGCCACGCAGGAGCCGATGGGTGCTGCTGCTTCTACTGCCCTATCTCGGCCTTTGTTTCCCGATTGTCTATGCGCGTTCGACGCCGGCGCTCTGGGGTTTTCCGTTTTTCTATTGGTACCAGCTTGTCTGGGTCATTTTGGCGTCTGTGCTCTTGGCGATTGTCTATCGAAAGCTCAAGACGTAGATCACTATCGAAGCTTGTGAGGGATTAAAAGCAAACGCGCCGACATGATGCCGGCGCGTTTGGTCTTGCGGATAGTTTTGATTACATTTGCCCGTTCGGTTTGGTGGCGGAGGCATTGCTCGGCTGATCGTTGCTCATGTTGGTCATCAGCTTGATGTCGACACGACGATTCTTCGCGCGACCTTCGGCTGTGCTGTCGCTCGCAACCTGCTGGTCCTTGCCGATGCCAATCAGGTAGAACTTGTGCGGCGGGATGTTGTATTTGGAGGAGAGATAGTTGACGACTGCGTCGGCACGATGCTGGCTGAGTTGGTAGTTATACTGCGCATCACCAACCGAGTCCGTTCCGCCAGTCACTTCAAGAATGTAACCACGGGTATTGCCGAGGTTTGCAGCCAAATCATCAAGCTGCTTCTTGTCAGACGCGGTCAAGACATACTTGTCAAAGGCAAACGTGACGCTCACATCCGAGATCTGCTTGTAGTTGTCCAAATTCGCGACGACACCGCTTAGGCTGTCGACCCGGTTGTAAGCTTCCTTGGCGGATTGATTTGCCGCATCCGCGGACTGACCCGCTGCGAGAGCATGCTGATCGGCTGTATCGGCGGCAGATTGTGCGCCGGCGATTCCGGTCTTGGCCCGCTCATCGGTGTCAACGATATTGCGATGGTCAGCGGCGGTCTTAGTATCGAGGTCGTTAGTCTGCTGGATGATAGGCGCGGTTTGGGACTTGACATAGTTCTTGGTCGAGCAGCCAACCGTGAAGGTGAACGCGAAGGCACTGGCGAACATAACGGCTGAGGCAGATTTAATCTTCATTCGTCTCTGATTCTTGGAGTTCATTTCTTTCACTCTCCTGGTTAGTAAGGCGTTCCAATAACTTCATCCACAACGGTTGAAAGCTGCAATTGGAATGCCAATCTCAAAACGCCTTCAACCATAACATTTTATTACACTTACAACGATCGGCACGTTTGGACTACTCTCCCTGTAAGCGCTATCCGGGAACTTTTGATAGGTTGCCGCGTCAAATCTACTGAGCAAACCTGTGCACACGCAGATTTATAAACCTGCATCTACACTAAGATGCGGACTTTGATCGACACGCATGGATCTTCACCAGAAAATTCGAACTCTCCCCACCCAGCCTGGTTGTTATCTCTATAAAAACGCCGAGGGTGAGGTTATCTATGTGGGTAAGGCGAAAAACCTGCGTGCGCGGGTGCGTTCCTACTTTCTGGAGGCTTCGCAGGCCAACGCCAAAACAGGCTCCCTGATGCGGGAGGCCGTCGATGTGGAGTACATCACGGTCGCGAATGAGCATGAGGCGCTAGCGCTCGAGAACAACCTCATCAAGCAGAAGAAGCCGCGCTTCAACATCCTGCTGCGGGACGATAAAACCTACCCCTACATCAAGCTGACGATGAACGATCGCTATCCGAAGGTCTTCGTGACCCGCCGATTGCGCAAGGATGGCGGGGCCTACTACGGTCCCTACTTTCCAGGAAACCTCGCGTATCGGCTCGTCGATCTGATCCATCGCAGCTTCCTGATTCCAAGCTGCAAGGTCGATCTATCGCGATACCATCCGCGGGCGTGCCTGCAGTACTACATCAAGCGCTGCCTGGGGCCGTGCCTGGAGGGACTGACGACGCCGGAGACTTACCGCGAAACCATTCGCGACGTACAGCTCTTTCTGGAGGGGCGTCCGAATGAACTCGAGCAGGCACTGACTAGACGGATGGAGGCTGCGGCGGAGGCGGAGCAGTTCGAGACGGCTGCGCGCCTGCGCGATCAAATCGTCACCGTACACCAGATGCAGGACAAACAGCGAATGGCCGGCACCGATAATGAAGACGCCGACGTCTTCGGCTACCACTTCGAGAACGAGATGCTGGCGGTGAACCTGTTCCACATGCGCAGCGGAAAGATCGTGGACCGGCGCGACTTCTTCTGGGAGGATCTCCCGGAATCCGCGCCGGATGCGGTGACGGAGGCCATTGCGGAGTTGGATGAGTTGGAGGCGCTGCCGCGCATGGAACCCGATCCTGCGACTACCGCGCCGGAGATTGGAGAGGGCATTCCCGTCGTCCAGCATGCTGCCGTGTCGGAGCTCGGAGCGGCGTTCAGTCCGGCGGTGTTTTTTTCCGCGTTGCTGAAGCAACTTTATCTCGATCAGAGTTATGTGCCACGGTCCATTCTCGTTCCCGTAGAGTTTCCCGATCGGGCGCTTTTGGCGGAGGCACTCACTGAGCGGACGGGCAAACGCATTGAGATTCTTGCTCCGCAACGTGGTGAAAAGCGCTCGCTCGTCGATCTTGTCTGTCAAAATGCGAAGCAGTCGTACGATCAGCGGTTCCGAGTGCTGCAGCCGGGTATGAAAGCGATTCAAGAGGCGTTGCAGGACGCGCTCACGCTGGAAGAGCTACCGCGCCGGATCGAATGCTTCGACATCTCGCACATTCAGGGCGCCGAAACGGTGGCTTCTATGGTTGTGTGGGAAGATGGCGCGATGAAAAAGTCCGACTACCGAAAATTTCAGGTGAAGACAGTCACGGGCGTCGATGATTTTGCCAGCATGCGCGAAGTTATTCAACGCCGTTACAAACGGCTGCAAGAAGACAAGAAGCCCTTCCCTTCCTTGATCCTGATCGATGGAGGGCTCGGACAGTTGCATGCAGCGTATTCGGCGCTCGAGGAGATCGGCGTCACACTGCAGCCTCTTGCTTCAATCGCAAAACGGGAAGAGATCATCTACGTATACGGGCAGGAGAATGAACCTGTGGTGCTGGATCGACGCTCTCCGGTGTTGCACCTGATGCAGAAAATTCGCGATGAGAGTCATCGATTTGCCGTGAGCTACCATCGCAAGCGACGCCAGATGCGCGACCGCGACAGCGAATTGCTCGCAATACCTGGTGTTGGGCCGAGAACCCGGCAACGGTTGATCGAACACTTCGGCAGCGTGCGTGGGATCAAGCAGGCTGGACCCGACGCGCTCACTGCAGTGGTGAATACAGCGACTGCGGAGAAGATTCGTAACTACTTTGCAGCGGAAGCTTCAGGCAAAGCGGTACTTCCCGTGTTGAACGAAGCTTCCTGAGGCTACTCAGCGCTGTCTGTCGGCGGAACTGCACCGCCAGTTTTGAAGGTGTTGCAGGCTGCGATGGTTCCCTGCTGGAAACCACGCTTGAACCAGCCAACGCGTTGCGCGGAAGATCCGTGAGTGAAGCTCTCAGGGCTTACCGTCCCTCGTTCCAGGCGCTGGATATGGTCGTCGCCAACCGAGGCTGCTGCTTGCAGACCAGCCGCGATATCAGAGTCGTGAACGATGTTACGCTGCGCCGTGCTGTGCGCCCACACACCGGCGAAACAATCAGCCTGAAGTTCAAGATCCACGGAGAGACGATTTCTCTCCGATGGGTGTTGGGCGGATAGCTGCCTGACCTGTCGTTCGATGCCGAGAAGATCCTGCACATGGTGGCCTAGCTCGTGAGCAACGACGTAGGCCTGAGCGAAGTCCGCATTGCTGCCGCCGAGCCGTCTCAATTCATCCCAGAAACTAAGGTCGATGTAGACTTTTTCATCTGCCGGGCAGTAGAACGGACCGCTTTGCGACTGAGCAGTACCGCAGCCTGAGTAAGTTCGTCCGCGGAATAACACCAGAGTGGAGCGCTGGTAGTTTTTTCCCGTCTGCGTGGGCAGAAGCTTCGTCCAGGTATTCTGCACATCGTCCAGCGTCCAGGAGACAAGCTGCGCCGCTCTCTTCTCTTGAGGAGATTCAGAGGTCACCGGCCGATTGCCTGCGGAAGGTGCGCTCTGCTGTGTGGAGGGAGACGCACTATGCCCAGACAGATAGCTGCCGATGTAGTTACGTCCTGTGACAAGGCTGATGACTAGAAGGAACAAAAAGCCGACGATGCCGATCCCACCGCCGCCAAAGCCTCCGCCGCCTCCGCCAGAGGAACCACGTCTGTCTTCGATGTCCCCACTGAGTCCGCCACCAGGTGTCCAGTCCATAGTTCACTCCAGGAAAGTTCGTCTCTCATCTTATAAGTAAGATGTTTTATTGCGCCCCACCCGAGTTGTAATATCTCGTTTCGATCTCAACTAGCGCCCAGCCCGTCTGAAATGTCGGACGCCGTGGAAGCTGCAGTTATTTGCGGGATGACAGCGCGGGTATGCTACTCTCCCAAAACCGATGCCAAAAAGCCAGTCTGAGCTGCCTCGCGTTTTGAACGCATCCCACGCAACCTCCATTGTCGTGGGCATCATTATCGGCAGCGGGATTTTTTTGGTGCCCAGAGAGATGATGGCGGCGGTCGGCTCGTCCCGCATGGTTTACGTCGTGTGGATCGTGGGTGGTCTGCTCTCGCTCTTCGGCGCAATGACCTATGCCGAGATCGCTGCTGCGCGACCACGCTATGGCGGCGAATACGCTTTCCTTCGCGAGGCCTACGGAGACCTTACCGGCTTCCTATATATGTGGACGCAAATCACGGTAGCCAAACCCGCATCGCTTGCTACCATCGCCGCAGGATTGGCGCGGGTGCTGGGCACCTTTGCATTCTTCAGTCTTTTCGCGCAGCCAGCCTTTCTGCATTTGTACTGGGGGCAGATCTTCGCTATCGCGGTGACTTGGCTGATTGCTGGTCTCAACATCATCGGGACGAGAAGATCCGCCAATGTACAGCTTCTGCTCACGTGGCTCAAAGGTGCGCTGATTGTCGTAATCGCAGGTTTCTGTTTCGGAGCAGCCGGCGCGCATGGATCGTGGCAAAACTTCAGCACTAACTTTACGGGAGCGCGCGGAGGCTTTACCGGTTTCATGATCGCGCTAGTCGCTGCTCTCTGGGCCTATGACGGATGGAGCGACGTCGTGACCATGGCTGGCGAGGTGCAGAAGCCACAACGGAGCATGCCGCTGGCATTGGTCGGAGGCGTTGCCATCGTCGGGGCGCTCTACATGCTGACCAATGCGGCTATTCAATATGTACTGCCCGCAGCAGCAATTGCCACTGCGGATCGACCCGCCGCCGACGCGATGCGCCTGGTCGCCGGACAATGGGGAGCAACACTGGTGTCGATCGGGATGGCAGTCAGTATCTGCGCGACCTTTGTAGGATCTTCGCTCTCCGGAGCACGTGTGCCGTTTGCAGCCGCCCGCGACGGGCTTTTCTTCAAGCAGTTGGCGCACGTTAGTTCACGATTTCAAACACCATCCGCAGCATTGATCCTCCAGGCAGTGCTGAGTTCACTGCTGCTGCTGGCCATCGGCAAGTTTCAGGCGCTCTTTTCGCTGGCCATCTTCGGTGAATGGCTCTTCTACATGCTGACCGCGAGCACGATCTTTGTGTTCCGCCATCGCGAGCCAGATGTTGCTCGCCCCTACAGCATATGGGGGTACCCGGTGCTACCCGCCCTCTTCATTCTTGCGGCGACTGTGCTGCTGGTCTTTTCATTTGCAGATCAGCCGCGGAACTCCGTCATCGGAACTGGCATCATCCTGTTGGGAGTTCCGCTGCATTATCTATTGCAACGAAGACGAACCGCCTAACTGCGATTGGTGATGACACGCTCGTAGACGCGCACATATTCGGCGGCCGGCTTGTCCCATGAAAAGTCTTGCATCATTCCCCGCAACATCATTGCCGTCCACTGCTCCTTGTTGCGGAAGGTTCCGAGAGCACGTTGAACTGCCTCGAGGAATGCGTCCGCGCTATAGCCCCAAAACTTGAAGCCATTGCCCTCGCCGTTTGGCTGTTCGTCTATAGTGTCGTCCAAACCGCCCGTCGCGCGGACGACAGGAATAGTTCCGTACTTGAGACTGTAGAGCTGGTTCAGGCCGCCAGGCTCGTAGCGGGAGGGCATAAGGAAGATATCGGCGCCGGCTTCGATCTTGTGCGCCATAACATTGTCAAACTTCACCTGCACGCGCACCTTTGCGGGATGGCGCTCGGCCATCTCTACCAACAGACGCTCGTAGTACTCTTCGCCACTACCCAGTATCACCAACACCATGTCTTCCTTCGCCAGCCGATCCATGATTTCGACAATGAAGTCGGAGCCTTTTTGCGTGGCGAAGCGGGAGACGACTCCGATAACGGCGGTGTCATCGCCGACATTTTCGAATCCAAAAGCGTGAAGCAGATCGCGGCGGCACTCCTTTTTTCCCGCGAGGTTTTGTGCCGTGTAGTGGGCCGCGATATGGGAGTCGGTCGCAGGATTCCATTCGTCAGAATCGATGCCGTTTGTAATTCCGAGGAGATCTCCGCTTCGCTTCCGAAACACTCCATCAAGTCCGTTTCCAAACTCGGTCGTCTGAAGTTCTTCGGCGTACTTCCGACTCACCGTCGTGATGGCATCGGCATACACGACGCCGCCTTTCAAGAAATCAACTTTTTCGAAGTGTTCGAGTTTGTCAACCGTATACAAATCCCAGGGCAGAAGCAGCTTTTCGATGGTTCGTGGAGAAAACCACCCCTGAAAACCGGCATTGTGAATGGTCTGAACTGTGGGAACGTGACGAAGGACTGGATCGAAATAATAGATGGATCCCAACATGATCGGAATCATCGACGCCTGCCAGTCATGCACGTGAAATACGTCTGGAACGCCGAGTATCTTTGAGGCTTCTATGACAGCACGGCAGAGAAGTCCGAAGCGTTCCGCGTTGTCGGGATAGTCGCCGGAGGGCGTGCCGTAAAATTCTTCGCGATCGAAGAATTCGGTGCAATCGACGAAATACGTCTGAACTTCTCCGGCTATACCTCCGTCAAGAATCCGAACGAAGCGGTTATACGAAGGAAACGGAATCGTGATACTAGGCAAGACAACCTTAGGCTTCGGCACAGCCTTTGCAACCTGACGATAGTAGGGCAGAAAAACACTCACACGATGGCCAAGTTTGGCCAGGGCACGGGGAAGTGCGCTCACCACATCCGCCATACCGCCCGACTTTGCCCAGGGGGAACACTCCGACGCCGCGAAAACAATATGCATACCTTCGTCCTTATCTTTCCAACCAAACCGTTAGTCTATAGAAGAGCACAGGAACAAACCGCAAACATTGGATGCAGATGAAACGTAAGCCGAAGCTGGGACAAAATTTTCTTGTCGACGACACTGCCCGTCACGCTATCGTCGATGCTCTTGGTGATCTTAGCAAGCGGACCGTTATCGAGATTGGCCCCGGTCATGGGGCGATTACCGACATTCTGGCAGGACGTTGCTACAAGCTCATTGCATTGGAACTCGACCGGGCACTTGCAGCCGAATTGACCTTCCGTTTTCGCGACCAACCGCAGGTACAGGTTCTTGAATGCGATGTGTTGAAGACAAACCTGCAATCGCTCGTGCCCACAGGGGAGACGGCGGACGTGATCGGCAATCTGCCGTACTACATCACTTCGGATATTCTGCTGCAACTGTTCGCGGTTGGGAGCGCAGGCACTCTCGCACGCGCCGTTCTGATGATGCAGCGAGAGGTGGCGGATCGTGTCTCGGCTGCTCCCGGAGTCAGGGACTATGGCTTACTCTCTGCGACGGCTCAAATGAACGCACAGGTCGACCACCTTTTTACTCTGCCGCCGTCCGCGTTCTCGCCGCCTCCCGACGTCTACTCTACAGTTTTGCGACTTCACTTCGCGCAACGGTTTACTGAGTTAGGAGTAGATCCTGAAGGGTTCAACAAATTTCTGAAGCAGTGCTTTGCACAGAAGCGCAAGACCTTGCAGAACAATCTTCGCGCCGCGGGACACACTGCCGAACAACTCTCCGCCACGTGGCCCGCCAGTATTCCAGCGCAGGCACGTGCCGAATCGCTTGCACTGGAGCCGATGGCAGAGCTTTACCGGTCTCTGTCGCAACTCGTCTTTCGTAACAACTGAACTGACTGTACCTGCAGGGCTTACTGAATCTTCAATGGCTGCCCTCAGCCGCCAGCTCCAGCATCTTTGCGGCCTTTAGTCGAACGCGCTGAATCACTGCAGTGTCGTCTGCAACTGCGGCCAGCGTCGGCGAGATCGTCCCCAACTCGATCGCATGCCCCTCCTTCACCTCATCCGCGAAGGAGTTTATCTCCGCATCGAGGCCGAGACGATCGTATCGATGCAGAAACTCCAGCTTACGGCCCTCATCCAACGTGGAGACGATTCCAAGGAAGATGTCGGTCAATGATTGAACAGTCTTGTTCTCGGAATAGTTGTAAACGCATGATCCCGACCCATCCGAACCGGCGTATGTGAGCGTCTTGGTGCCCGTATCGGCTATATTTTTAGCCTTTGAAGCGCATTCAACATTGAAGCGATTCAGTTCCCTTGCATCCTTGAAGATCTTTGCAACGGTGCCGGAGGTCAGATTGATTGGCCGGTCGACGTGTTGCGCTGCTTGGCCTCGCATCGCTGTCGGCGTTGCTGGAATCTCTGCCTGATCCGCCTGATAGGTTCCCACACCGTTCTCATGGATCCGCAGAGTGAACTGTGGGACCGGCAATCCTACGCGGTCGAACTTGAAGCTAACCTCAGGCGAACTCGTGGTGACGGGCGGAGTAGGCACTTCAGACGTTTGAGCAGTGGCCACGAAACTGAAACATAAAGAGAGTGCAGTGCCGAGCACCATGCGCGCTATTGCTCTCATCAGCGCGCGCCCTGCAGTTGAAGCGTCTGCGCAGTATGAATGTGACAGATCGCGATTGCAAGCGCATCTGCAGCATCCGCGGAGTCAAAGGCGTCTTCGTTGTTCAGCAGACGCCTGACCATGAACTGCACCTGTTCTTTAGCGGCCAATCCGTAGCCAACCACCGAGCTTTTTATCGAGAGCGGGGCGTACTCGACCACCGGCATCCCGCAGGTTGCTGCTGCCAACATCGCTACGCCCCGCACTTGGCCAAGTTTGAGCGCAGACTTTGCGTTCGCCGAAAAGAAAACTTCTTCAATAGCGATGACCTCGGGCTGATGCAGGGTCATCAGTGCCGTCAGTTCGGCATAAACCTGCGCGAGCCGTTGCGGTGTCTTCTCTTTCTTGTTGAGCCGAATCGTACCGGCAGCAAGGTGAACGAGACGCGGTATGCGGGCGTCGCAATCTACCTCCACGACCCCGTAGCCGGTAAACTCCGTTCCGCAATCAATGCCGAAGACTCGCATGGGCGAAGTTTACTGCATCTCGCGGCAGCTTCGGACTATCGAAGTTGAGTCCACCGCAGGATTGTTGCTCACTAGCGAGAAATTCCTTCAAGCGGCGAACTAGCGGTGGCATAAAGCTTGCGCGGCATTCTGCCTGCCAGAAAGGCTTGCCGCCCCGCCAAAACCGCATGCTGCATGGCTTCGGCCATCAACAAAGGGTCTTTGGCGACTGCGATTGCGGTGTTCATCAATACGGCATCGAATCCCAACTCCATTGCAACGGCAGCATCGGAGGCGGTTCCCACTCCTGCGTCTACGATCAACGGGACCTCAGTGATCAGCTCCCGCAGAATGCGCAGATTGGCCGTATTCTGCAGTCCGAGCCCGCTGCCAATGGGCGCACCGAGAGGCATGACGGCCGCTGCACCCGCGTCGATCAGCCGCTTGGCGAAGACAATATCGTCCGAGGTATAGGGCAACACGGTAAAGCCTTCTTTGACCAGTACGCGGGTCGCCTCGAGTGTCGCCTGCACGTCGGGATAGAGCGTCTGCTGATCCCCAATGACCTCGATCTTGACCCAATCCGACAGCCCCACCTCGCGCCCAAGACGTGCAGCGCGAATCGCCTCGTCCGCGGTGTAGCACCCGGCCGTATTGGGCAGCAGAAAATAGCGCCTGGGATCGATGAAATCGAGGAGAGACTCACTCGATCGGTCGAGGTTAACCCGGCGGACCGCGACGGTCACCATCTCAGCTCCCGAGGCTTCGATGGCAGCCTGGGTCTCAGCGCCATCTCTGTACTTTCCTGTACCAACGATCAACCGCGACTGAAAGGCTCGTCCTGCAATCACCAGAGGTTTCATGATTAATATCCTACCGTTAGGATGCGGGTAAAACGCAAACGGCTCGCACTCTAAAGAGAGCAGCGAGCCGTCTGGCGGTGAACTGTTGAGATTGACCTGAGGCGTCCATACTCGGACTTGGCCTCGGCGTGGACTTTCGACTACAAAGACCGCCAGGACTAGAGCTATGGACGCTCTAAGCCTCAGTCACCTCACGTATTGTTGTGCAACTACTACTGTCAATTTTCATAGGCTGGACCATCCTCCTTTCCCGTGTAAAAGCAGATTACTCCGAGGCTCGGTTGCATGCAAGTGTGCCTGCAAAGCTGCAGCGACATACATCTGCACAGGTTGTAGTCGGCATCAGAGCTGGAAGTCGCGATCCTCGCTCAAAGAAGAAAGGTCGACCTATGAAAGCAACAACCATTGTTGGAATTCTCCTTATCGTCCTTGGAATCATCGGGTACGCTACCGGCGGACTCTCGTTTACCCACGAGAAGAAAGTTGTCGACGCAGGGCCGGTTCAAATCTCACATAAAACTCAGGACACGCTCCCACTGTCTCCTATCCTTAGCACGGTGGCGTTGCTGGCTGGAATTGGTTTGGTCGTCGTTGGAGCGAAGTCCAACTGAGTCACGTTTCAGTGCAGCGATGAAGCGCTGAGTCTCGTGATGTTGAAAGACAAAGCATCTCTGTCATTTCAGATAAGCCCGGACTAGGTCGATCAAATCTTCGCCTAACTCCGGAGTTAGAGGGGCGTGTCCATCCCGCAGCAGATGCAGCCGGATATGATCCTCAAGAACCTCAGCCATCAACCCGTTGATTCCGCCACGCGCCGTCGCGAGCAGCATTAGCACTTCTGCGCAATCATGATCCTCTGAAGCCAGGGTACGATCTACGCGATCTATCTGACCACGGATTTTTTTGACTCGGTTTAGCAATTTAATTTGAGCGGATTTGGTATGAGACATTTACTCAACTCCTGTGTACCCTACCGGGGTATACTATCTCGAGGGAACAAGCAAAAACAATTCACGCCCCGGACCATCGCGCCTTCGAAAGGGTCTCATTCGCCTGAACAATTTGCATTCTGTTCACTTTCAGGCCTGAAGATAACAGTTCAATGACACGGAACCTCAACCGAAGCTGCCTGCTTGTGGGCGCGTACATCTTGTGGCTCTTAGCCCCCCTTATTCTGGCCGCGCAGGCCCCGTCCGCAACAGACACGCAGGCCCCACAGATCGACGCTCCGGCTCCCTCCGTTGAGGCGGATAAATCGACGGACCCGGATGACGACACGACGCCGACCATGTTTCCGCACTGGAAAGATTCACGTTTCCTCATCGGCGGTCAGGCGAACATTATCTTTCAAGCGCATGGGCCCTTTCACTCCCCTTATCAGGGTCCCAACAGCCTGCTACCGCGCGGCGAATACAAGACCTCTCTGCTTGGCACGCTCTATCTCGCCGCGCAGGCGATCCGTAACCCAAAGTTCGCGATGGACGGCCTCTTTGATCTTGAGTCCGCGGGTGGCAGAGGCGACAGTGAAGCCTTGGGCCTCGCGGGCTTTACCAATCTCGATGTCGTCCGCAATCCTAATCTTGGTTCGACGCCCTACATGGCCCGCGCGCAGGTTCACCAGACCATCGGCTTTACCGACAAGATGGTACCGAACACCCGAACACAGTTTTCTCTTGCCACCGAGGTGCCGGAGCGCCGCCTGGAGTTTCATGTTGGCAAGATGAGCCTACCCGACTTTCTCGACATCAACAGCATCGGCAGCGATAGCCACCTGCAGTTCATGAACTGGACCGTCGACAATAACGGCGCTTGGGACTATGCCGCCGACACTCGGGGCTACACCTACGGCGTCGTCAGCGAGTACGACGACAAAGTATGGTCCGCGCGATACGCTCTCGCACTGATGCCCACCGTGGCCAATGGCATCGATCTGGATTGGGCACTGCGCCGTGCCAGCGGACAGAACTGGGAGTTCGAGCTTCGCAAATCGCTTCTGGGCAGTCTGCAACCGGCCGAACGCAAAGGCGCTCTCCGCATCTTGAGCTACGTGAACCACGCTGACATGGGTTTGTATCGTGACGCTAATAAGGAGTTTCTTGCCGGGGTGGGCACGCGGCCAGTCATCCAGAACGTTGAGAAGTTCAGCGAGGTGAAGTACGGCTTCACCTTGAACTTCGAACAGGAGCTAACCGAGAACATACGGATGTTTGGCCGCTTCGGATGGAACGAAGGCCAGCATGAGTCTTTTGCTTATACCGAAGTCGATCAGACTGTAGAGTTTGGTGGCGACTACTCCGGCCGCAGGTGGTCCAGGCCTAACGACAAGGTCGGATTGGCATTCGTCTCGAACGCCATCAAAAAAGATCATCAGGAGTATCTGAAGCTGGGCGGCCTGGGTTTTCTCCTGGGCGACGGCAACCTGAACTATGCCCGCGAGGACATCCTCGAAAGCTACTACAACATGCACGCGTGGCGCGGACTCTACTACGCGCTTGACCTTCAGTTCATAGATCATCCCGGCTACAACAAAGACCGCGGTCCCGTGCTGGTTGAATCTGTCCGGATGCACGTGGACTTCTAGGCATAGCGCCTACCCATACTTTTTAGTGCAAAGTCTTCGATTGACGAGGCTTAGGTCTGGACTTCCGCTTTTAGCATGTTCTGTAGGCACGGTCGCAAAACCGTATACTCATTCAGTGGATACAGCTGGCATTATTCAAACCGTTTCGCTGGTCTGCATTATCGGGCTTCCAATCATCGGACTTCTCTTCGGTAGTTTTTTGAATGTATGCATTTCACGTCTTCCACAACACCAATCGGTAGTCCGCCCTCGTTCCAAGTGCCCGCAATGCGGCGCTGCCATTCGCTGGTATGACAACATTCCCATACTTAGCTGGCTTTTCCTGAGAGCACGCTGCCGCGATTGCCAGGCGGCAATTCCATGGCGTTATCTCTTAGTCGAACTTGCTGTCGCGGTTTGGTTTCTGCAAATAGCGATAAGTATCGCCAGGACCATCTCCTTCCGTGTAGCGCCCCCTCGCGATCTAGCCGGCTGGTATATCAACTTTGGGATCGAAGAAGCTGGACTTCTGATCCTCGGCTTTCTGCTCATCGGGCTTATGGTCATGGATTGGCAAACCATGACTCTCCCTGATTCCTTCACGCTTGGCGGCATTGCCATTGCGCTCTTTCTTATCTGCACGCAGGCGCTCTTCCTCGGGCCAAACGAAGATCAGGTCGTCCTGAGCAATCACCACATTCAGCTCACCAGTCCAGGCGGCGTCACGGACCACGGCAATTTATTTTTCACTGGCCCCGAGAGCCTCATCTTCGGTCGCGTAGCAGCCATCTGTGGAGCCGCACTTCTGCTTCTGCTTGTCCGTTGGGCCTATCGAGCGATCCGTCATCGCGATGGCATGGGCCTTGGCGATGTGAAGCTGCTCGCCATGATCGCCGCGTTCCTTGGCTTCTGGCCGGCGATCCTTTCGCTCTTCGTCGGAACCCTGGCTGCTGCGGTCTATGGGGCTGTTCTTTTGTCACGTGGCAGGGCTGGAGCGACCTCAAGACTCGCCTTCGGGAGCTTTCTTTGCATTGGTGGACTGGTGAGCGCATTGTTCGGTAATCATTTGATCAATATGTACATAGCATTACTTCGATAGCCGCACACCATCCCGACAATCGCTTGACACTTGCCAGCCGCAATCTTAGAGTCGAAGATGGCCATGCACAGTTACCCCTACATTTGGAACTACCTTCCACTCGTGCTTCAGGTCCTGGTCGCCCTCGGACTTGCTGTTGGCATGGTGGGCGCCTCGTTTTTCGTTGGAAAACATAAAAATTCACGCACCAAGGCCCAAGCTTACGAGTGCGGAATGGACGCGATCGGCGACGCGCGCGGCCGCTTCACCGTCCGCTTCTACATGGTCGCCATGCTGTTCATCCTCTTCGATGTCGAAGCCGTCTTCATGCTTCCCTGGGCCGTGATCTTCCGTCGCCTACCCGCCATTACCGGCTCACGCATGTTCGGCTTCTACGAGATGCTCGTTTACCTCGGTTTCGTTGCTGTAGGTCTGTTCTACGTCTGGAAGAAAGGCATTTTGGACTGGGCGAACGATAAAGGGGACCTCTAATGTACGATCCAGCCTCTGCCATCAAAGGCAAACAGGCCGTCTTCGAGGCGCATCCTGAGAACGCGGCTGTAAAGGCCCTCGCCGACCTTGCAACCGATGCCAAATTCGACCGAGGCGAACTCACCATTACTGTGGCTCGCGAGAACATCATCGCGGCGGCGACGGCGGTTCAACAAGCTGGCTACAACTTCTTTGAGGATGTCACCGCGGTCGACTGGTACCCCTCCGAGCCGCGCTTTCAGATCTCGTACAGCATTCTTTCGCACAAGTTGAAGCAGCGGATTCGCCTTGTCGTTCGACTCGATGGGGAGGGGCCTTCCCTCGACAGCATTACTTCGGTATGGCCCGCCGCCAACTTCTATGAGCGCGAAGTCTTCGACCTCTTTGGGGTTCACTTCAGTGGCCATCCCAACCTTCGTCGAATCATGATGCCGGAAGACTGGAAGGGGCATCCATTACGCAAGGACTACCCCGTGGAGGGCTACCGCTAATGACTCCCCCTGTTGAAGAACTTCCCGGAGTGACGCCTGTTAATGCTATTAACCCGGGCATTGACGACTTGATCGCCAACTCAGCGCGGAATCGCCAGAACCCTCCCCCCAGCGATCAGACCATGATCATCAACATGGGTCCGCAACACCCGTCGACCCATGGCGTTCTCCGGCTAGTCATCGAAGTCGATGGCGAGACCATCGTCGGGCTGGCCCCGGACATTGGTTATCTTCACACCGGCATCGAGAAGACCTGCGAGGCGAAGTTTTACCAGCAGGTAGTCCCCATGACCGACCGCATCGACTATCTCTGTCCCATGACCAACAATCTCGCCTACGCTCTTGCGGTTGAGAAGTTGTTGGGGCTGGAGATTCCCGAGCGTGCACAGTATCTTCGTGTCCTGTTCAACGAACTCACACGTATCCAGTCGCACCTGGTCTGGCTCGGCACCCACGCCATGGATATCGGCGCGCTCACCGTCTTCCTCTACTGCTTCCGTGAGCGCGAGGACCTGCTGCGTATCTTCGAAGCAGTAGCGGGACAGCGCATGATGACCAGCTACGTCCGCGTCGGCGGCCTCAGCGTCGAACCGCCGCGAGATATCTACGCCAAGATCCGTACCTTCCTCAAAAACTTCCCCGCGCACGTAGAGGAGTATGAAGGCCTACTGCAGACGAATCCGATCTGGATGAACCGCCTCAAGGGCGTCGGCCACCTTTCGGCAGAAGACGCAATTGCCTTGGGCGTGACCGGACCGCCTCTGCGCGCTTCCGGCGTCGACTTCGACGTCCGCCGCGACATGCCTTACTCCGGCTACGAGAAGTTCCAGTTCAACGTGCCGGTTTCGGATGTTGGCGACGTCTGGGCGCGATACATAGTCCGCATGCAGGAGTTTCGTGAGTCGGTCAAGATCTGTCTTCAGGCTCTCGACGGTCTTCCCGAAGGACCCATCGTAGCGGACGCACCGAAGATCATCCTTCCCAACCGCGAACAGATGAAGACCCAGATGGAATCTCTCATCCATCACTTCAAGATTGTGACCGAAGGTTTTGGTGTTCCTGCTGGTGAGGCGACCAGCTCCGTCGAAGCGCCACACGGCATGATGAACTACTACGTCGTCTCCGACGGAACCGCCAAGCCCTATCGCGTGCATATGCGCAACCCGGGATTCGCCACGCTGCAGGCGCTTGAAACCATGTGCAAAGGCCGTCTCCTCGCCGATGTCGTCGCCGTCATCGGATCGATCGATATCGTTCTTGGCGAGATCGACCGCTAACCTCTGATGCTCGAAGCACGCCTCAGAGCTGAACTTTGGACCTCGTGGGCTTCACTGCTTCGGTCTTACGCCGCCGCCCACGGAATGAATAGCACGCATCACGCAGTAGTCGAAGTTGGAGCTGAAGAGATTACACTTCGTGTGGCAAGCCGATGGCTTCGCTTCACGCACGAGATGATGGAATTGAGTGACGGTGGTCGTTCCACGTTCGAGATGCAGGAAGATGGAACGGTTAAACTGAACGGTATCGCCGAAGAGATGGACCTTGCCGCCGAACGGCTGGCGCGGGAGATGATGCAGAGTGAGTGAAATAGCCAATACGATCTTTTCGCCGGAGCTGGCCGCCCGCTTCGACAAACTCGTTACCATCTACCCGCTCAGGCGCTCTGCGCTCGTCCCCATGCTGCTCTACGCGCAGGATGAGGTCGGCTACGTCTCCGATGCTGTGATCGCGGAGATTGCGGAACGCATCGGCCTTCTGGAGTTGGACGTTCGCAACGTGCTTTCGTACTACTCCATGCTGCGCACCAAGCCTGCAGGCAAGTACAACGTGCAGGTCTGCACCAACATCTCCTGCATGCTCCGTGGTGGCTACGAGATCCTCGACCACTGCAAACACAAACTCGGCATCGGACATAAAGAAACGACATCGGACGGCGTCTTTTCTCTGGAAGAAGTTGAGTGCATCGGAGCCTGTTGCTGGGCACCCGCTATTCAGATCAATTACGACTTCCACGATGACCTCACGCCTGAGAAGGTGGATGTCCTCTTCCAGATGTATCGCGACGGCCAGGGAAAGGACGTGAAGTAAATGCCAACACTCGTCTCGCATCCCGATGAAGTCAAGGTAGTCTCCCGTCGCTTTGGCCAGGGTGCCGCCGACATCGACAAGTACGTTGAACTCGACGGCTATAAGGCTGTTCAGGAAGCCATCGCTAAGGGACCAGAGTGGATCATCAACGAGATGAAGGCCAGTGGTCTGCGCGGCCGCGGTGGTGCTGGATTTCCGACGGGCATGAAGTGGTCTTTCGTCCCGAAGCAATCGGAGAAGCCGAAGTACGTCTTGGTCAACGGCGACGAATCCGAGCCCGGCACTTGTAAAGATCACGTCCTCTTCCTGCACGATCCCCACTCCGTCATTGAAGGCACGATGATTGCCGGTCTCGCCATCGGCTCCAAGCTCGGCTTCATCTATCTGCGGGGCGAGTACCGCTATCTGCTTAAGATCGTCGAAAAAGCCGTTGCCGACGCTTACGCGAAGGGCTTCCTAGGCAAGAACATCTTTGGGACCGGGGTAGACTTTGACGTCATCACTCAGACGGGAGCCGGAGCGTATGAGGTTGGCGAAGAGTCTGCGCTCATGGAGTCGCTCGAAGGCAAGCGTGGGGTGCCTCGCATCAAGCCACCCTTCCCTGCAGTGGTTGGTCTTTATGGTGGGCCTACCGTCATTAATAACGCAGAGACGATCGCCAATGCCCCACACATCCTGCTGATGGGTGGCGAGGCTTACGCCAAACTTGGCAGCGAGCGAAATGGGGGCACACGCCTCTTTGGCATTAGCGGCCATGTCGAGCGGCCTGGCGTTTATGAGCTTCCCATGGGTTACTCGCTCCGTAAAGCGATCTATGACGTAGCAGGCGGCATAAAAGACGGGAAAAAACTGAAGGCCATCGTTCCCGGCGGCTCAAGCTGCCCGGTCATGCTGCCCGAAGAGATCGATGTAGGCCTGGACTTCGATCAAATGGGCAAGGCCGGCACCATGCTCGGCTCGGGCGGCATTGTGGTGCTCGACGAGACCGTCTCCATCGTCGAATTCGCTTTGCGCACCATCGCTTTTTACCAGCACGAATCCTGCGGCTGGTGCATTCCCTGCCGCGAGGGCACAGATTGGATCAAGAAGACCCTCACCCGCGTCTACAACGGCGGCGGCAACAAGAAGGATGTCGACAACGTTCAGTATCTCGCCGAAAACATGCTGGGTCGCACCTTCTGCCCGCTCGGTGACGCAGCAGCCATGCCTACCATCGCCTTCGTCAAGAAGTTCCGCAAAGAGTTTGAAGACTACATCGCAGGCAACAAGGCCGGAACCCCCATCATCACCGTAGAACAACTGGTCGGAGCACATTAATGCCAGACGTAAAATTCACCGTAGACGGCAAACAACTCACCGCCCCCGCAGGCACCTTCCTCATTGAAGCCTGCAAGACCAACGGCATCGAGGTTCCCGCCTTCTGCTACTACCCTGGCATCTCGCTGAAGGCCGCTTGTCGTATGTGTGTCGTCCGCATCGAGAAGATGCCCAAACTCCAGACCGCCTGCACCACCCCAGTCTCTGAAGGCATGGTCGTCCAGACTGAGACTCCCGAAATCGCTCAGGCCCGCAAAGCTACTCTGCAACTACTCCTCGGCAACCATCCCCTTGATTGTCCCGTCTGCGACGCTGGTGGCGAGTGCGAGTTGCAGGACATGACCTTCAAGTACGGCGCCGCCGAAAGCTTCTACGCCGAGCCAAAGCACCACCGCGAAGAGCAAAAGTGGTCGCCCGTTGTCTACTACGACCGCCCACGCTGCATCCTCTGCTACCGCTGCATCAGCATGTGCGGCGAAGGCATGGACGTCTTCGCCCTTGGCATCCAGGCTCGTGGAAGCTCTTCGGTGATTGCCCCCAACGTCCCTGCTCAGATGTCACCCGACGACCTCGCTCACGTGGACTGCGAACAGTGCGGTATGTGCATCGACGCATGCCCCGTTGGCGCCCTCACCTCTGGAACATATAGATACAAGACTCGCCCCTGGGAGATGAACCACGTCTCGACCGTCTGCACCCACTGCGGCGACGGCTGCAAGACCACCCTCGGCGTCCGCTCCACCTCCGACGGCAGCGAAATCGTCCGCGGCGATAACCGCGACAAGTCCGGAATCAACAACGATTTTCTCTGCAACAAGGGCCGTTACGCATTTGACTTCGCCAACAACGAAACCCGAATCACCCAGCCGCTCGTTCGCCAGCCTAATGGCGAACTGAAGCCGGTAAGTTGGGAGACGGCCTTCGACCACGTCGGAAAGAAGCTACGCGAACTCCGCGACACGCGCGGCGGCAAGAGCATCGGCGTCATTGGCTCGAACCGCACGACGAACGAGGAAGCCTACCTCCTGCAAAAGTTCGCGCGCACTGTCCTCGGCACCAACAACATCGATCACCACCGCACAGCCGACTATGTTTCCTTCGCGCAGTCTCTGGCCGGTAACACCGACCGCACCGCCTCGCTCAGGGACACTCTCACTGCATCAGCGATTTTGCTGGTGGGCGGCGATCCCACGATTCAGGCTCCCGGTACAGCGTGGAACATCCGCACGAATGTGCGCAACCACCGCGGTCGTCTCTACGTTGCGAACTCAGCCGAGATCAAGCTCCGCCGCCAGGCCAAGAGTTTTCTCCATCTCGCTCCGTTCGGCTACAGTGCCCTCGCCTCTTACTTCGCTGGAGACGCCGCCGCAGGCAGCGAAGCTGTAGGCGACACCGATGCTCTGACGACATTCCGCGAAGCCATCAAAGCTGAAGAGAATCTGCTAATCCTCATTGGCTCGGAGCTGCGCGGTAAAGACCTCAAGAAGCTCATCGACTTTGGCCTTACCCTCCCCGGAGCAAAGTTTGCTTTGATCTCCGACTACGCCAACTCTCGCGGCGCAGCCGACATGGGCCTGCTTCCTGATCTGCTACCCGGATACACCCCGCTCGCAGGCAACACCACGTTCGCCGAGTACAACACTCCTGCCGCTCCCGGCCTCGACATGATCGAGATCTTTGAAGCAGCGGAACGCGGCGATCTCTCGGCCCTCTACGTCGTCGGATCCAATCCCGTCTCCCGCTACGGCATCGATCCAGCCTCTCTGAAGGACACCTTCGTCGTCGTGCAGGACATGTTTCTCACTGAGACCGCCGTACTGGCAGATGTCATCCTTCCGGCGGCGAATCTCTACGAGAAATCCGGTTCTGTCACCAACAGCTACGGCGACCTTCAGCTAGTCAGCAAGGCGGGTGACCGCGCCGGTGTCCGCACCGACTTCGAGATGATCGTTCGCATCGCCGACAAGATGGGTGCGAACATGCGCGAACTGATTCCCTTCGGCAAGGGCACTCGCGCCGACATGGGCCAGTCTCGCGGTGTTCATTCCGGCGAAGCAGACCGCCATGCCGTGTGGCTCGCCGCGAACAACATGGAGCCTAAGCTCAGCCCATTCGACCCCTTCGCCATTCTCGATGAGATCCAGCGCCTGGTCCCGGGATACAACCTGCTGCGTCTCCAGTTGCTCAGTGGCAACGATCAGCATCTTCAACCTGCTGCATCCTCCAACGGCCTCGTTCAAATCGGCAGCCGCCGCGACCTCGTCCTTCCAGCGAACGATACACTGTTTACCTCGGGCACCCTGGGCCGCTACTCCACCATGCTCTCCGACCTGCAGCACAACGAGAGCCTTCGTCCTCCAACCGGACTCACCCAGATCCAACCAGCAGCCGACTAAAAACACTAAACTAGCAGACGCACACAACTATAGGAGCCCAACCGACCGCCGTGAGCCACCTCAGCCCATTTCAGACATTTCTGCTGCTCAGCATCCTCAAGGTTGTGGTGGTGCTCGTCCTCACTTTGATGGCGGTCGCCTATACAGTCCTGCTGGAGCGAAAGTTTTTGGGCCGCATCCAGAACCGCTGGGGACCCTCCCGCGTCGGGCCCTTCGGCCTGATGCAACCGATGGCAGACGGCATCAAACTTTTCCTCAAGGAAGATCTCCTGCCAATCGCAGCCGAGCGTCCTCTCTTCATCATCGCTCCCATCATCGCGCTGGCCTGTTCGCTCATCTCCATCTCCGTAGTGCCTTTCGGTCAGGTCACGCACGTCGCGGGAGTCGATATCTTTCAAATTGCCGATCTCAACATCGGCCTGTTGGTGATCCTCGGCATCACATCCATCGGCGTCTATGGAATCGCGCTCTCCGGATGGTCGTCGAATAACAAATTCGCGCTTCTCGGCAGCCTCCGCGCCACCTCGCAGATGATCAGCTACGAGCTTGCCCTCGGACTTTCATTGGTCGGCGTGGTCCTCCGCGCCCAATCTCTCAGCCTGCGTGACATCGTCAACAGCCAAAGTGCCCACGGCATGCTCAGCTGGAATGTCTTCGGTGGCTTCCAGTTCGTCGCGTTTTTTATCTACCTCATGGCTGCGTACGCCGAAACCAACCGCGCTCCCTTCGACCTTCCCGAAGCTGAATCCGAACTCGTCGCCGGCTATCACACCGAATACAGTTCCATGAAGTTCGCCATGTTTTTCATGGCTGAGTACGCCAACATGATCACCGTCGCCTGTGTGGCGAGCCTGCTCTTCTTCGGCGGCGCCTCCAGTCCTCTCGGTCATCTCCTCCCCGACAACTTCGGCGGCCCATTTCTGACCGCAGTCTTTCCCATACTCTGGTTCATCGCCAAGGTTCTGTTTTTTCTTTTGCTCTATATTTGGGTGCGCGGCACGCTGCCTCGCTTCCGTTATGACCAGCTCATGAGCTTCGGCTGGAAGTTTCTCCTGCCGCTCGCCATGGCCAATATCGTCGTCACCAGCCTGGTCATGGCTTTACGCAGTTAGCTTCACCGAAGGTAGCAACAAGCTGTTTTACAATCAGCAGATAGCCCCTAACGCTGTCTGCTCCGTTTCAAGCGTCTCAAACGATTCAAGAGATCCAAAAAGGAATCGCGGAACATCATGCAACTGGCACTCTTCCTCATCTTTGGCGGGCTGGCCGCAGCAGGAGCAATCAATCTCCTTCTGCAGCGTCACCCCATCAACAGCGCTCTCTCGCTGGTCGTCGTCATGATGTCGCTCGCCGTCCTCTACTGGTCGCTCGGAGCCGAGTTTCTCGCCGCCTCACAGGTCATCGTCTACTCCGGCGCCATCATGGTCTTCTTCGTCTTCGTCATCATGCTGCTCAACGCCGGCGAAGAAGAACGCACCCACGGCAGCCGCGCGGCCTACATTGTCGGCTTCCCAGGCGCCGCCGCGATCTTCTGCCTGCTCAGCTTCGTCTTCCTCTCAGAGCGCCACGCCCTCGGCTCCTCAAACATCGGCGGCTATCTGAACCACGTCACCAGCAACATCGCCGAGATCAGCACCCTGCTCTTCACCAAGCTTCTTCTCCCCTTCGAAGTCACTTCCATCCTGATCCTGGTCGCCATTCTCGGAGCCGTCGTGCTCGCGCGAAAGGAGCAGTAGCCGCCATGAACTCTTTTGCAGCCGCGCAAGTCCCCATCGCCGCCTACCTTATCCTCGCTGCCGCGCTCTTCTCCGTCGGCGTCGCCGCCTTCCTCATCAAGCGCAACCTCATCACCATCTTCATGTCGATTGAGCTCATGCTGAACGCCGTCAACCTCACCTTCGTTGCGTTCGCGCACATGTGGCACCAGGTCTCCGGCCAAATCTTCGTCTTCTTCGTGATGGTGGTCGCTGCAGCCGAGGCTGCCGTCGGCCTCGCCATCATCATCGCCATCTTCCGCACCCGCCAGACACTGAACGTCGATCAGATCGACCTGATGAAATCGTGACCTCTATGCCTTCTGACTACCTCTGGCTCATCCCGATCGTCCCCTTCGTTGGATTCTTAATCAACGGAACCATTGGCCGTAAGTTTCCGCGCTCGCTTGTTACCGCCGTAGCCCTCATCTGCACTGCGATTCCCGCCATCCTCGTCGCCTGGCTTTGGATCACCATGAAGGCCGATGGCGCCCCCGAAGTCCTCCGTGTCGTCAGCAAACCATGGATCGCAATCACCGGCCTACAAATCGACTTCGCCTTCACCGTCGATCACCTCACCCTCATTATGCTCGGTGTCGTCACTGGAGTAGGCTTCCTCATCCACATGTACGCTGCCGGCTACATGGCCCACGAAGAGGGTTACTGGCGCTTCTTCGCCTACCTCAACCTCTTCATGTTCTTCATGCTGGTCCTGGTCCTCGCCGAAAGCTTCCTCCTCCTTTTCGTCGGTTGGGAGGGTGTCGGCCTTGCGTCGTACCTGCTCGTTGGCTTCTACTTCACGAAGGACTCCGCCGCCAACGCCGGAAAGAAAGCCTTCATCGTCAACCGCATTGGCGACTTTGGATTCCTGCTGGCGATGTTCCTCATCGTTCGTGAGTTCGGCTCTCTGGACTTCACCCACGTCTTCCAGGCCATCAGCGTCAATCCCGACTGGAATGGCGGTGTTATCACTGCCATCGCCCTCCTTCTGGTACTCGGCGCAACCGGCAAATCCGCGCAGATCCCGCTCTACGTCTGGCTTCCCGATGCAATGGAAGGCCCCACTCCCGTCTCCGCCCTCATTCATGCGGCAACGATGGTCACGGCCGGCATCTATATGGTCGCCCGCTGCCACGTCCTCTTCGACCGCAGCCCCTACGCTCTCGGCGTCGTCGCTATCATCGGAGCCGCAACAGCCATCTTCGCCGCCTGCATCGGGATGGTGCAGCACGACATCAAGCGTGTTCTCGCCTACTCCACCGTCTCGCAGCTCGGCTACATGTTCCTGGCCTGCGGAGTCGGAGCCTACACCGCAGGCATCTTCCACCTCCTCACTCACGCTTTCTTCAAGGCACTGCTCTTTCTCTCTGCTGGTTCCGTCATCCACGCTCTCTCAGGCGAGCAGGATATGCGCAAGATGGGCGGCCTCCGCAAGCGCATCCCCGTAACGTTCTGGACCATGACGATGGGCGTCTTCGCCATCTCAGGCATCCCGCCGCTTGCCGGCTTCTTCTCTAAAGACGAGATCCTCTATCAAGCTTTTGTCTCAACCAACCCTATCGGCAAGCTGCTCTGGTTCGTGGGCCTCGTAACAGCCGGTATGACTGCGTTCTATATGTTCCGTCTGTGGTTCAAAACCTTCTTCGGACCCGAGCACTTTGAGGAACACACCGATCTCCACGCCCACGGAGCAGCTGTTCACACACACTCCGACTCCCACACCGTCATTGTCGCCGACCACGAAGACAACCACACCCACGGCGTTCACGAATCGCCCGCGATCATGACCGTACCTCTCGCCATCCTCGCTCTGTTGTCGATCATCGGCGGGTGGGTAGGAATTCCCGCCGCGATGGGAGGCCATAACGAGATCGAACACTTCCTCCAGCCCGTCTTCAGCACCGGCACAGTTGTCGAAGCCGCAACCACAAGCCCAGGCTCCGAGCTGGGACTCGCTGCGGTCTCAGTTCTCGTCGTAGCCATCGGCTTCTTCTTTGCATTCGTTTTCTACTACAAGAAGCCCGGCACCGCCGCAGCTATCGCCAGGCGCGCTCCAGCCCTCTACAACTTCGTCCTCAACAAGTTCTACATCGACGAAGTTTATAGCGCCCTCGTCATCACACCGCTGCTCATGTTCAGCCGCCTCTTCCTCGGCGGTCTCGTCGACGGCGGCATCATCAACGGCTCAGGCTCAGCCGCCGGCGCAACCACTCGAGGCTTAAGCTCTCTCGTTCGCCGCGTTCAGTCCGGAAACATTCGCTCTTACGCTGGCTGGCTCGCACTTGGAGCAGCCGCCGTCCTGCTCGTCATGATCTTTGGCCGTTCCATCTGGATGCACTAAAGAAGGACCCGCTTCATTCGGCATTTTGCTTTTGCAACACCTAAAGGAACCGATGAATATCGACCACACCATCCTGACCATCATCACCTTCGTCCCGCTCGCGGGCGCGGTACTGCTGGCCTTGCTGCCAGACAAAGGCAGGTTGATGCAATGGGGTGCTCTCGCCGTCACCCTGATCACCTTTCTCTGCACCCTGCACCTGCCCGCGTACTTCGACTACTCAGCCGCCCCAGGCACCTTCCAGTTCGAGCAGAACTCCGCGTGGATCAGCTCCCCCGCCATCCGTTATCACCTCGGCGTCGATGGCCTCTCCATGTGGCTCATCGTTCTCACCGGCTTCCTCGCCCCACTAGGCGTCCTCGTCTCATGGAACACCATCGGCGACCGCAAAAAGCTCTTCTACACCCTCTTCCTCCTACAACAGGTCGCGATGCTCGGCATCTTCGTCTCGCTCGACCTCTTCCTCTACTACGCCTTCTGGGAACTCTCGCTGGTCCCGATGGCTCTGCTCATCGCCACCTTTGGCCGCACTGCCAATCGCCGCCGAGCCGCTATCAAGTACTTCCTCTACGCCTTCATCCCTTCAGCCATCCTGCTGGTAGGCATGCTCTGGCTGTACGCGCGCACCGGCACCTTTCAGTTCCCTGAGCTCGCCCAGCTTGCCGCCACGCACAACATCTCCGGCAATGAAGCTGCCCTGTGGCTCGCCTCTCTCTCCTTCCTGATCGCCTTCGCCGTCAAAGTTCCTGTCTTCCCTCTCCACGGCTGGCTCACGGACGCCATCTCCGAAGCCCCCACCGCCGCCGTTATGGTGTTGGTCGGCAAGCTTGGACTCTACTCCATCCTGCGCTTCTCCTTCGGCATCTTCCCCGAGCAGTCCCGCCACATCGCCCCGCTCATGATTGCCCTCGGAGCCATCGGCATCGTCTATGGCGCGCTCATCGCTCTTGTCCAAAAAGACCTCAAGCAACTCGCCGCCTATGGAGCACTCGGACACGTCAGCGTTGTTGTTCTGGGCATCTTCACCTTCACCATCGCAGGTCTGGACGGCGGCATCTACGCCACTCTCAACGAAGGCATCGGAGCTGGAGCCTTCTTCATTCTGCTCGGCATCCTCTTCGAGCGCTACGGCACCTACGACATGCGCGACTACGGAGGTCTCGCAGCAAAGCTTCCCTGGATGGTGACTCTCTTCGTGATTACCACCCTGTCCGTCATCGGCCTTCCCATGCTCAACGGCTTCATCGGCGAATTTCTCGTCCTCACCGGCGCCATGCAGTCAACCGTCACCCACCACATCGGCTGGACGGTTCTCGGCACCACCGGCGTCATCCTGACCGCCTCTTACATGCTCTGGATGATTCAGCGTGTCTTCTATGGCGACCTGAATGAGAACACCGCAGATGTCCCAGTCCCCGACGTCACCGGGCGCGAGCATCTCGCTCTCTGGCCCCTCATCGCAGTTATGCTGGCCATGGGCGTCGCATCCCCTTATTGGCTACGAGCCATCGACACGGCCGGAACCTACCTCGCGCAGGATCCCCAGCCCGTTGAGCCTGCCGCTTCCTTGAGCCCGACTGATGCCCAGCCGCAGATACCCGCCGCCCAGGAGGCCACGAAGTAAATGTCATCCAACGTTCTGGCCCTCCTTCCCGAACTCATCCTCACCCTCGTCGGCGTCTTCGTCATGCTGACAGAGCCATGCCTGAAGCCTGGCTCCAGCCGCAAACCTCTTGGCTGGCTTGCCATCGCCGGCGCCGTCGGGTCTCTCATCGCCAGCTGGTACCAGATTCAGTTCGGCACCATCCATGCCTTCTCCGGCACGATCCAGGTTGACGCCTTTTCCGTCCTCTTCCACTTCGTCATCGCGTCGGTCGTCCTAGTCACTCTCCTCGGCTCATTGGACTTCTTCGAAGGCAACGCCAGCCACGCCGGCGAGTACTTCGCCCTGACCCTCTTCGGAGCCGTCGGCATGATGCTGATGACCTGTTCGGTCGAGCTCCTCATGGTCTTCGTTGGCCTCGAGATCTCGTCCATCTCGACCTACATCATGTGCGGCTTCCGCAAGGGCCAGGCCACCGGCACCGAATCCTCCATCAAATACTTCCTGCTGGGCTCCTTCGCTACCGCTTTCTTCCTCTACGGCGTAGCCCTGGCCTTCGGAGCCACCGGCTCCACCAACATATACGCCATTGCCCACGGCCTCGAAACCACCGCGACTCCAGCCCTCGCCTTCACGGCATTAGCCCTGATTATCATCGGCCTCGGCTTTAAGGTCTCGGCTGCCCCCTTCCATGTCTGGACTCCCGATGTCTACCAGGGCGCACCAGCACCGGTTGTCGGCCTCATGTCGACCGCTCCCAAAACCGCAGCATTCGCCGTGCTTCTCCGCATCACCTTCACTAGTTTCCCTCTCTACCAGCATCGCTGGGCGATCCTGATGTGGGTTCTTGCTGCCCTGTCGATGACCGTCGGCAACCTCGGTGCACTGATGCAGCGCGACGTCAAGCGCATGCTCGCCTACTCCAGCATCGCCCACGCCGGCTACCTGTTAGTCGCCTTTACCGCGTTCCCCTTCGACGGAATCGCCGCAGCCTGCTTCTACACTGCCACCTACGCCGCGATGAACGTCGGTGCCTTCGCGGTTGTCACCCAGGTCGCCGGCTACGATGAGCGCGCTCGAACCATCGACGACTTCACCGGCCTCGGCCAGAAGCGCCCCTATCTCGCCGCACTGCTCAGCTTCTTCCTGCTCTCCCTTATCGGAATCCCCTTCACTGGCGGATTCTTCGGCAAGTTCTACGTCTTCTCCGCGGCTATCCACGGCGGCAACATGTGGCTCGCCGTCATCGGCCTGCTCAACAGTGGCGTGGCCTGCTTCTACTATCTTCGCCTGCTAGCCGCCGTCTATACCCGGCCCGGCAGCGAGAGCACACGCCTCAATCAGCTTCGACGCATCAGCGTCCCTGCAGCGATCGGTATTGCGCTTGCCGCAGTGGCGACGGGTGCTCTCGGCATCCTGCCTGGCGGGGCCGTTTCTTTCGCTGAGTATGCGAGCCACTCGACCTTGATCGAACAAGGTCGACAGGAGTGCGCTGCCTCCCCTGACAGCTGCAACCTCCAGCTGAATTACGACGTGAAATAACATTCTGCTGCCGGACGGGCCCGCTGCGGTCACTTCGTGACGCGTGTACCAGCTCCGGCGGACCAAGCTACAGTTGTCCTCCCGTTGGTCGGAATTATGATTGCCGACCAGCGGGAGGCCCAGCCGAAGGGGTATACAAGTCACGAAGTGACCGCCCCGCGCGCAGCGGGGCCGTCCGGCAGGACACCCAATCAAAAAAGAAAAAGCCCCCGCAGAAGCGGAGGCCATTCCCAACAACAATCTAGAAGCTTACTGAACCTTCAAGAAGATGATGACGAAGGTAAACAGCGCGAGCGATTCAATAAACGCAAGGCCGAGAATCAGGAAGATAAAGATTCCAGGACGAGCGCCCGGGTTGCGCGCCAGCGCTTCGGTTGCCGACGCGGTCGCCTTACCCTGACCGAGACCGCAAAGACCAGCAGCCAGCGCCATGCCAAGACCGGCAGCCAACGGAACCCACTGGGCTCCGGGGCTTGGAGCGGCAGCGCCCTGCGCAAAAGCCGGCGTCGCAAAAAGCAGCGCGGCCAACGACATAAACAGATATTGCAACTTCTTCATGGTGTTACTCCTGCCTCCGTGGATACGCCGCCAGTGGGTGGTTGATGCTCACCGTGCTGGCACCCTCACGCTATGCGGCGTTGTTGCACACTGCGAGAGGAGGCCCCAACGCAGCGAAACTTAGTGGCCGAAAGCTGGAAAGCCTTGGCCATGCGAAGCACTAGTGGTCGTGCGCCGTTGCCAGCGAGAGATAAATCGCCGCAAGCAGAAAGAACACATAAGCCTGAACCACGGCAACGCCAAGGTGCAGTCCAAGAAAGATCAGCGGAATTCCTACCGGCACCAACGAAAAGAAGGCCAGCGTTACCAAATCGCCCGCAAACATATTGGCGTAAAGACGAACCGTGAGGGACAGAACGCGCGCAAGGTGCGAGATGAGTTCAATCGGCAGCAGCAGCGGGTACAACCACCACACCGGCCCCAGAAACTGTTTGATGTACGCCCAGCCATTCTCCCGAATACCGTGGTAGTGGTAGTAGACGAAGGTAACAAGCGCAAATCCCAGAGGAACGACCGCATACGCAGTCGGTGACTTCAACCCTGGAATAATCCCCATCAGGTTCGCCAACAGGATGAACAGACCCAAAGCCGTCAGGTAGCTTGTGAACCGCTCGGACCCGTGCCCGATAATCTGCGATCCCTGCTCCGAGACAAACTCATGGGTAATCTCCGCCAGATGCTGCACACCGGCAGGCTTCTCGACGCTCAGCGTCATCCGCACCAGAATGAAGTAGGCGATCAGCACCAGAAACACCAGCAGCTCCATCGCAAACGCATCCGTAATCGGATACGCCGGATACTTCGGCTGCACGTGCAGCGCCTGCAGAAACGAGGTCGTAAACGCACCGAAGTGCTGATTCAAAAATTGGGTGAAGAGTGTCTGTGTCGGCATAAAAAATAAGCTTCTGCGAAACGTAATCTGCGAACGCCCGGCCTAAACCGTCCACGCTTTCATAAGCCTCAAACCCTCGACCGTCAGTGCAAACACACCCAGAGCGAGGCCAGCGGCAAGCGCGTAGACCGAACCATTCAGAATCTTAAGGCTAACATAAAGCAGCACCACGGTCAGCCCCAGTCGCAGGAAGAAACCGAACAAAATCAGTCCCATCGGCTTCGCTTTCCCCCCGCCGTCCATCCTCACCATCACGGCAGTCATCAGCCGCAACCACTCGAACAAGCCCGACCCCGAGATCAAAGACCCTACGAGCAGCAAAACCGCAGATTGCCACCCCATCTTCCACCACACCACTGGCGCTGCAACCACAGTAATCACTACCAGCAACCGCATGGCGCTCCAGATCGTCCGCTTGAAGTCCGCGTCACTGAAGCTCTCCAACGTTCTCACAAAATCGCCCTCGCCCAACCCGTTATCCACGCTTGATGTACCGCGAAGCCGTCCTGAAGATCTGCACGAAACCCGCCGCAGCCCCCAGTAAAATCCCCACAATCGAAATCCAGCTTTGATGAAAGTGCCGATCCAGCCAACTCCCCACCAGCCACCCGATCACGCACCCAGCAGGCAGCGCAATCGCCAGCTGAATCATCGACTCCGCCTTCACCAGCTCGCCCAGCGCACCCTTCCCTCCGCCGCCCGCGCCATTCCCGCTCTTCCCTGCTCCCTCATCCGCCATAGCAGGACTATTACACCACGCACGCCCCCTGATGGCACACTTCTCTCTCGATAAGAACCTCCGGGGTCGCCTCGCTATACTGAGATGTCCGCAACATCAAGCTAAAGGAATCCCTGTGTACGAGTCTGAGTTTGAAAAAAACCTTTACCAGCAGCGCCGCGACAAGCTCCAGCAGATTGCTGCCCTCGGCCAACTCGACGGCCTCAGCCACGCCGACGCGACCTACCCGAATCACTACGCCTTCAGCCACACGATCCCCGAACTTCGCGCTGCCTACGACTCACTAAGTGCCGAACAGTTCGACGCGGATCACATCAACGTCAGCATCGCCGGCCGCATCATGGCTATTCGTGTCCAGGGCAAAGCCGGCTTCGCGCAACTCCAGCAAGGTGGCCAGCGTTTCCAGATCTACGTCCGCAAAGACGACGTCGGAGAAAACACCTTCGCGCTCTATAAACTCCTGGACCTCGGCGACCACGTCGGCGTTCGCGGCCGCCTCTTCCGCACCCGCACCGGCGAGCTCACCGTCCACGTCGGCAGCTTCGACAACCTGCCCGCGATTACCTTTCTCACCAAGGCAATGCTCGCCCTGCCCGACAAGTACCACGGCCTCGAAGACACCGAACTCCGCTATCGGCAGCGCTACGTAGACCTATTCATGAACACCGGCGCATCCAAGCCCTCCACCTCAGGCGAAGCGCAAACCGAGCCGGCCGAACCCGAGACCCCGAACGTCCGCGAGGTCTTCGTCAAGCGTGCCGCGATCCTCCGCGCCATCCGCAAGTTTTTCGACCAACGCAGCTACCTCGAAGTCGAAACCCCCATGATGCATCAAGTAGCCGGAGGCGCAGCTGCTCAGCCATTTACCACGCATCACAATGCGCTCGATCTCGACCTCTTCCTCCGCATCGCGCCCGAACTCTACCTAAAGCGCCTCGTCGTCGGCGGCATGGACCGCGTCTACGAGATCAACCGCAACTTCCGCAACGAAGGCATCAGCACCCGCCACAACCCCGAGTTCACCATGCTCGAGTTCTACCAGGCCTACGCGAACTATCACGACCTGATGAAGCTCAGCGAAGAACTCATCATCTATGTCGCCAATGAAGTCAACGGAACCACGATCACCCACTTCAACGGCCACGAGATCGATCTAGGCAAATGGACAAAACTCTCCATGCGCGAGGCCATCATGAAGTGGTGGCCACCAAACGCGCCCATCGAGCCAACCATAGAAGACTTTTCATCGGATGCAAAGTTCAGAGCGCTCTTGTATGAAGGCGAGAAGTTTGCCGATCCCGAAAAGTCATCCTTTGATCGAGCCCTCAATCGCCTCGGCGCGGACTGTCACTTCGTTCGAGAGTTCGTGCTCGACAAAGGCGCACCCTACGGCAAAGCCATCTCCGACCTCTTCGAGCTGCGGGCCGAAGCCTTACGAGGCGGTGAGATGGGCATCGAAGAGCCGCTCATCCAGCCCACCATCATCTACGACTTCCCCTTGGCCGTCAGTCCGCTCTCCAAGAACAAGCCCGACGAACCCGACTGGGTCGAGCGCTTCGAGTTCTACATCGGCGGCTTCGAGGTCGGCAACGCCTTCTCCGAGCTCAATGATCCCGACGACCAGCGCACCCGCTTCGAGCAGCAAATGGCCGAGAAAGCCCGCGGCGATCAGGAAGCCCACCAGATGGACGAAGACTATGTCCGCGCCCTCGGCTACGGCCTGCCCCCCACAGCGGGCGAAGGCATCGGCATCGACCGCCTCGCAATGCTTCTCACCAACTCCAAATCCATCCGCGACGTCATCCTCTTCCCTCTCCTCCGCCCTCAGGCCAAGCAGTCCAGCGCCGCCGAAGCCCCCCACGGAGAGTCTGCCGAATAGCGCCAACTCGGGCGACGTCACCCCGTCGCGTCGCCCCAAACGCGTTATCCTTACACTGTGGCTACCTCCGCGACAACCGATCACGTCCTCGCTCCCGCGAAGCCGCACTCGCTGCTCGCCGACTATGCCACCCTCTTCAAACTGCGCATCTCCACCATGGTCATCATTACCGCTGGAGCCGGCTTCTATCTCGGCAGTCTCCGCAGCGGAATCAGTCCCTTCCACGCAGGTCTTCTGCAAGCGCTGGTAGGAATCGCGGTAGTCACCTGCGGCAGCAGCGCGCTCAACCAGGCACTCGAGCGAAAATCCGACTCCCTCATGCGCCGCACCGCCGACCGTCCCATGGCAGCTGGCCGCATCTCCCTCGCTCACGGCCTCATTCTCGGCTTTACAGCCACTTTTCTCGGCTCTCTCTATCTCGCCTACACCACCAACCTCCTCACCGGCACCTTAACGCTGCTCACCGCCATCGGCTACGTCGCCATCTACACCCCGCTCAAGCGCGTTACCACCATCAACACTTTCATCGGTGCCTTCCCCGGCGCTCTTCCCCCGCTCATCGGCTGGACCGCCGCACGCGGTGTCATCGAATGGCCCGGCGTCGCCCTCTTCGCCATTCTCTTCGTCTGGCAGTTTCCGCACTTCATGGCCATCGGCTGGATGTACCGCGAAGACTACGCCCGCGCAGGAATCCGCCTCACCCCGAATCTTCCGAACACCCGCTACGCCGCCCAGAGCACCGTGATCCAGGCTCTCTTCTACGCGGTTCTCATGATCCCGGTCAGCCTGTGGCCTGCAGCGCTCCACACCACCGGACATCTCTACGCCACAGCCGCAAGCCTTCTTGGCGCCGGCTACCTTTGGTACACCATCCGTTTCGCACGCATCCTCCGCGACCCAACCTCCGAAACCTCGCTCGTCGCAGCTCGCAACCTCCTCCGCGCGTCGATCCTCTATCTTCCACTTCTTCTGGCCGCCATGATGCTCGACGCTAAAGGACGTCTGCTCTTCTAAATGCCCACGCAAACTGCACTACCGAACAAGAATCCCGGTTCCAACCTCCGCACCCCGCCCAGCATCATCGCGACCATCATCCTCGTCAGCGCCGCGGCTAGCGCGCTCATCTGCTACCTTGTCTACTTTCACGCGCCACTCGATGTCACAGGCACTCATCTCCGCTCGCTCCCCCTGCTCAACGCGGTTCTCAACGCGCTCTGCACCATCGCGCTCATCATTGGCTTCGGCTACATCCGTGCCCGCCGCATCCCGCAACATCGCGCGGCCATGTTCACAGCGTTCTTCTTCTCCACCATCTTCCTCGTCTCCTACCTCACCAACTTCACCCTCCACGGCGAAACCCACTTCAATCGTCTCAGCTCCTGGTGGCCCTTCTACTGGAAGCTTCTCGCCTCGCACATCTTCCTCTCCGTCGTCGCGTTGCCGATGATCCTGATCACGTTCTTTCTCTCGCTCACCGGCCGTTTTCCCGCGCACAAAAAACTAGCGCGCTACACCTTCCCCATCTGGCTCTACGTCTCCATCACCGGAGTCATCGTCTACGCCATGCAGGCCCTAATCCACTAATTGCTGATTTCACAGCCAACGCAAAACCGAATCACCCAGCACCATGCACCGTCCCTATGCAGCCAGACACCCGCAAGCTCCTCCGTACCGGCTTCCTCATCTTCGGCACCGGAGTCATCGCAGCCGCACTCATCTTCACCAGCTTCGGCGGCATCACCCGTCACCAAGGGCCCCACACAAACCTCGGCTGGCTCTCGTTGATGCTCGCCATGGGCTGCCTCCCCACAGGCTTCCTCACCCTGCTTCTCGCCGCCGTCAAACTCATCGGCGACCGCCACCGCTGAACAATTTTCCCAGCTAAACAAGAAAAAGCCCCGGTCATCAGACCGGGGCTTCTCAAAACAACCTCTACTTACTTGCCTAAAGTCGGCGGATTCGAACTGCTCCCCACCGCCGGTCCAGTCGCTCCCGTGCTCACTCCATCAAGCGATGCCTGGTACGACACAATCGTCTTCAGCGTCTCGTACGGAATCCCCGTCAGCGGCAACAGATGCCCATTCACCGCAAGCATCGGTGTCTGCTCGACATTGACATCCTGCGCGAGTTTGATCGAAGCATTCACCTGGTCCTTGGTCGCCTGAGTCGCCGCACAAGCATCGATCGCCGCAGGATCCAGTCCAGCCTTGGTTACCGCGTCCTTCAGCGTCTGGTCCCCGGTCTCCGGAGTTAAAGCGCCCTGCGTATCGAACACCGCTGCGGAGTAGACAAAGTACGCATCGTTCTTTTGCTTCTGCACGCAATACCCATACGCCGCTGCCTTGAACGCGAGCGGATGCAGATCCACCAACGGAAAGCTCTGGTACACAACACGCGCGTTCGGGAAATCTTTCACCAGCTGTTCCATCGTGGACTGAGCTTCCTTGCAATGCGGGCACTGCAGATCCGCAAACTCCACCAGCAGAAGATCCTTGCTCGTCGCGCCACGAGTCGCACCATCTGCACGAGCCTGCAACGTTTTACGCAGGTCCGCAAACGGAGTCACGCCAAACGGCACCACCGCATCTCCTGCAACGGCATGCTTTCCATCCGGCATCACAAAAAACGCCGTCGGCTGAACCTTTGCGTTGGGAGTCTTGTCCGACACGAACACCACCACCTTGCTCACATTCGGAGCAGCCGTAGTCTGAATCGCCTCGACCCGCCAGATGCGGTTCGGATCATATCCCCACAACGCCTTCAAAAAACCGTTGACCGTATCCACCGTCGGCGTAGAAGCCGTAAAGAACTTCTCATTCACAGGCGGAAACGGATCTGCCTTTGTCTGCTGTCCCAGGCTCTGCAACTGCAACGGAGCGCCAGCCTTCTGCGCCGCCGGTGCCGACTGCGCTGCCGGAGCCGACTGTGCCGCCGCTCCCGCCCCTGTTTGCGCACCAGCCGTTACCGTAACGCATAGAGCCGCCACCAATCCTGCCAACATCCACTGTGAAATCTTCAAAGACACCATCCTCCGCCGCCGCCTTGCGCGCAGCTCCTCTATTACACCTGAACTTTGACCGCAATGGGAAATCGCCGCCCCATTCCAAACGACTTTCTCGTAACTTTCAACACCGGAGCCGCCTGCTGCCGCTTATATTCACTCTTCTCCACCAGCTGCAGAACCGATCTCACCAGCGCCACATCCACGCCTTGCTCCTCGGCAATCTGCTCCGCCGAACAATATCGTTCCACATACGCCTCGAGTATCGGATCGAGCACCTCATACGGTGGGAGCGAGTCCGTATCCTGCTGCCCCGGACGCAACTCTGCCGACGGAGGCTTCGAGATCGTCTCCCACGGTATAACCTCCTTCGTACGGTTCACATACCGGCTCAGCGCATAAACCCGCGTCTTCATCACATCGCCAATCACGGCCAAAGCCCCTACCATGTCACCGTACAACGTGCAGTATCCCGTCGACATCTCGCTCTTATTCCCAGTCGTCAACACCAGCGCGCCGAACTTATTCGACAGCGCCATCAACAGCGTCCCGCGGATCCGCGGCTGCAGATTCTCCTCCGCAAGTCCAAACGGCGTTCCCTTAAACAGCGGCTGCAACAAAAATTGAAACTGCGCGAACACATCATGAACCGGCAGCAACTCAAACCTCACGCCAAGATTCTTCGCCAGATTCTTCGCGTCCTCAATGGAGCCCAGCGACGAGTACTCCGTCGGCATGCCCACGCCGATCACGTTCTCCTTCCCCAGTGCCTCCACGGCAATCGCTGCCACTAGCGCCGAATCAATCCCTCCGCTCAGCCCCACCAGCACCTTGCTGAATCCACACTTTCTCACATAGTCCCGCGTCCCAAGCACCAGCGCATCCCACATCGCCGCAACTTCATCCACCGGCTTCTCGACTGCACCAGCCGCTCCATCCTCCATATCGAAGACAATCAGATCCTCGGCAAACGAAGCAGCCTGCGCCACCACCTCGCCATCCGGCCGAATCACCAGTGATGTGCCGTCAAACACCAGGCTGTCGTTTCCACCCACCTGATTCGCCATCGCCACAAACGCACCATGCCGCCGCGCCAGGGCCGCCAGCATGCTCTGGCGCACCTGCTGCTTTCCCTGCCAATACGGCGAGGCTGAGATATTTAAAATAACCCGCTGGCGGCCCACCAGGTCCTGCGACTGCGCTTCCCACTGCCCCATCAGCTTCTCAACCGGATCCACCGGATACATCTGCCGCGGCCAGAAACTCTTGTCGTTCCACGCGTCCTCACAGACGGTGATGGCCAGCGGTTCACCGCGTACGCAGACCAGCGCCTGTTCCACTGCAGGCTCAAAGTATCTCTGCTCGTCGAAGACGTCGTAAAACGGCAGCAACATCTTCTGCTGCACGAAGCTCAACTTGCCCCCGTCAAGCAGCGCCGCGACATTCCTCACCTGCTTGCCCACACTCGCTTTGGTGGCCATCACCGTTCCGCACAGAATCGCCGGTCGCCCCACACCCGTGGTCCACTGTGCAAGCTCAGCCGCCACCTCCTCGGCCCGCGCAACAAACGATGCCTTTTCCAAAAGATCCGCTGGCGGATATCCACACACGGCCAGTTCAGGAAAGACCACAAGACCCACGCCTAGAGCTTCGGCACGAGACGCATATTCAAGAATCTTCTTCGCATTCCCGGCGAAGTCACCCACCGTCGGGTTGATCTGGGCAAGCGCTATCTTCACTCTTCAAGTCTACCGCTTTGATCATTTTTTCGTGTTGGCGTAAAGGGGAGCCGCAGCTCCCAATACCGGTTTTCCGGGGAAAAACGGCATCTGCAAATCTCACCAGGAAAAACGATTTAGGAGCCTGTCCCGCTCAATACCACACCCACGGTACGTGCCAGAATGCGAAGATCCATCATCAGATTCCAGTTCTCCACATAGGCGGTATCGAGCGAGATATAGCTGTCGAACGAAGGATCCTGCCGTGCTTCCACTTGCCATAATCCGGTAATGCCTGGCAACACGTCCAACCGCCGCAGATGCGAAAGATCGTACTGTTCCACCTCGGCCGCCATCGGGGGCCTCGGTCCAACCAGGCTCATATCGCCCTTCAGCACGTTATAGAACTGTGGCAGTTCGTCCAGCGAATACTTTCGCAAAACTTTACCGACCCCTGTAATCCGCGGATCTTTCTTGATCTTGAACAGCACACTGTCGCGCTCGTTCATATGTTCCAGATCCGCCTTGAGTTTGTCCGCGTTCTGCACCATCGTCCGGAATTTGTAACAGGAGAACGTGCGTCCTTTTCGGCCAATCCTCTGTGCTTTATAAAAAATCGGTCCAGGGGAATCCAGCCGGATCGCAAGAGCAATCGCCAGCATAATCGGCGAAGTTACCAACAGACCAATCACTGATACAGAAGTATCGAGCACCCGCTTCAACATGAAGCCGCCTATCGGAAAATGCCTGCGATGCAGCGGAATCGTTGGAAACTGACCGACATACTCCACCCTTGCATTCCACGCCAGGCCGTCATACATATCCGGAACCACACGGACATCGATACCCGCTATCCGGGCTTCCTCTACCATGCTGATGACCATCTTCTCTTCAGCCGGAACAGAAAAGAAGATCTCATCCACAAACAGTGACCGCGCCAGCGACAAGCAGTTCCGCACATCCCCCACCACGTCCGCATTGCCGGACTCAGCCTCGCGTTCGGTCAAGGCAACAAAGCCCTTGAAGCGAAATCCCAGGTGCTGCAGTGTGTCGATGTGGTTCCTCAGAGCATGCCCAACACGCCCTGCTCCCACGATCAAAACATTTCGCGTCTCGATCCCCGCACGGAATCGCCGGTAGACCATCCGCCGCCACAACGCGCGCCGCAGGCACAGCATCACCGTCGTAAACAACACCATCAACGCAACCACGATCCGCGAGATCGCCTCGCCACTCGACAGGTAAAGCGTCCCACACAAGAGCAGCCCCGAAGTCAACGAGGCTTGAATCGTCATCCTCTGTTCATGTAACGCGCTATGGTGCTGAATCGTTCCGTACAGGTTATACGACCGCGTAAAGAAGATCAGACAGATCCCATACCAGCCGATGTAGAAGGGCAAAAGATTGGGAGAAGATTTGATGAGGTGCGGCAACACACGCAGAGTAGAGACATCAGCAGGCGGCTGTACACGAAACCGCAAGGCCATGAGCGCAGCAATCACCACCGTCACAAGATCAAGGGACGCCCAGACCGTACTCGTGATCGATGGCCTGCGGAATACGCCGCTAGCTCTCGACGCGCGTCTTCCATTGCCCGCGAATTTTCTCTCTGAGACAATGACCTGCTGCAGATAATCCGGTGTCGCCATAGCGAACGCCTTTCAACTCATAAATCCTGGGCCTTAAGTCGGTAGGATGCCTGAACCGAAGCTCAGGAATACCGCCGATCAAAAAACAAATCGCTACAGTTTCTGCGGGTCACTTGAATTACTGGTGTTATTTCGAGCATACGTCTCAGACAAGGGCTTGGCAACAGGTACTGCAACACTTTGCATCATCTAAATAAGCATTCACTGGACTCGATTTAGCCAGAAAACGTGCATCTTGAGCACAATTCCTAGACCGGGGTAACCAACTCGTCAAGCGCCAGGAACTCCTGAAGGATCGGATCCTGACTTTGCTCCATCTCTCCCATCGTTCCAAAGAAAATCGCCTTCCCTGCACTCAAAAACACAACTCGATCGGCCAGTTTCTTCGCCAGCCGCATATCATGCGTCACGACGATACTGGTCAGGTGCAGCTGCTGTTTTAGCCGTTCGATTAAGTCTCCAAGAAGATGTGCCATCAGAGGGTCCACCATAGTTGTAGGCTCGTCGTACAGCACCGCCTCGGGTTGCGACGCCAATGCCCGCGCAATCGCAATCGACCGTTTCATCCCGGTCGATAAGTCAGATGGCAGCAGGCTTTCCATCCCCGCCACACCCACCATCTCCAGCAAACCCTTCACCACCTGCAGTATCTGGTCTTCCGCCATCTCTCCGCGCTCGCGCATCGGAAAAGCGACATTCTCCCCCACCGTAATCGAGTCGAACAACGCTCCATTCTGAAAGACCATCGTCACCTTCCGCCGAATCTCTTGTAACTCTCTCTCCTTGAAGCCACAGATATTCTCCCCCGCGACCTTGATCATTCCTTTATCCGGCTTCAAAAAACCCAGCAGCATCTGCAGCGAAACCGACTTACCCACACCGCTTCGTCCGAGAATGCACAGCGTCTCACCCGGATAGACAAAGAAGCTCACGTCCTCCAGCACCACAAACTCGCCGAACGACTTGTACACATGCTCGAACGAGATATACGGTCCAGGTTTATTCTTCACATCCGGCAAAGCGTCCGCAGCCGCCTCGTTCTGCTGAGCCGCCTGCTGAATAAAGTCGCCCACCTCCGCTGACACATCTTCCGACACGCTCTCAATCAGCGGCGTATCCGCGGTCACCTCAACCTGTTCTCCCTCAAATTTCTTATCCGGCTCAGCCATAATCACCACTCCCAGCACCCAAATCTCAACGCAAATCTAGCCTAACCCATCGCCTGTTGCTAAGTATCCAGTGCATCGATATGCCGTTCCGCATCTGCAAACTCCTGCGGAGTATTCAGGTTCACAAACCACAGCGACCGGTTTTCCCGTTGAGCCTTCGTCAGTGTCCGCCACGGCTCGCTGTCATCCTTCATCACAGGAGCGAACGGATCATCCCATTGCATCTCCACAAAAACGTTCTTGCTCTTCACTTTAAGCTTGGCTGCAATCTCATCGCACGCCGATCGAAGCGCCGGAAGCAACTTCAACTCGCCGCGCTCCAGAGAAGCTGTCAGGTAAGGCACAATCTGTCGATGAATTATCAATAACGCCGGATGGGGATAGCTATCAACCGAGAGCATCGCAAGTTTGATATCCCGAATCGGACGATGGAGCACCGACCAAAGCCAGTCATCCAACAGAGCCGTAGGCAGAAATGGCACATCCACTGGCAGCACCAAATTCCAGTCGAACTTCGAATTCAGAAGTGCAGCTTCTATCCCCGCCATCGGTCCATATCCCGGGTGCAAATCCCGCACCAGTGGCGCAAATCGCTCAAGCGCAGAATCGCTACCGAGAATGCTTACCTCTGCGCATAGCCGTCGAAGCTTCGTCGTCGCATGCAGCACAAGCGGCTTCCCCGCCAGTTCCAAGAGCGCTTTATCGCTCCCCATGCGCGAACTCTTACCCCCAGCCAGCACATACCCACCAACCGGAGGCAAGCCCTCCCGCATCAAGCAGCGACACCACTCAAAAACCGCACAATCGACTCGATCCCCCGATGAAAGTTCGCCAAGTGAAATTTCTCGTTCGGCGCGTGGAGGTTGTCATCCGGCAGTCCAAACCCCATCATCACGGTCGGAATCTTCAGTTCGCGCACAAAATCTCCGACAATCGGAATCGATCCTCCCCCACGCACAAACACGGTCTCCTTCCCAAACACCTCACGCATCGCCTCGGTCGCAGCCTTCACGTAAACGTTATCGGTGCTCACTACAATCGGATCTCCGGCATGAATTAATCGCACCTCGAGCTGCACTCCCTTAGGCGCAATCGATTCCACATATGCCTTGTACTTCGCAAAGCTCTCCGCCGGCGTCATATCCGGCACCAGTCGCATGCTCACCTTCGCCAAGGCCTTCGCAGGAATCACCGTCTTCGCTCCAACTCCAACAAATCCACCCGGCATTCCATGCACATCAAGCGTCGGCCTCGCCCACGTCCGCTCCTGCACACTCAATCCCGGCTCTCCCGTCAACACGCTCGACCCCACCTCCGTCTCGCGGTAATGCTCTTCATCAAACGGCAGCGCCTTCCAGGCCTTCAACTCATCAGCCGTAGGCTTCTGCACTTTGTCATAAAATCCCGGAATCAGAATCTTTCCATTCTCATCCTTCAACTTCGCAATCACCTGCGCCAGCGCGACAAACGGATTCGGTGCCGCCCCGCCATACATTCCAGAGTGCAGATCTACCTTCGACCCGCGCGCCTCAATCTCCGTATAGATCATCCCGCGAAGCCCAACACACAGCGTCGGCAGCTCCGGCGCAAACATCTCCGTATCGCTCACCAGCGCAACATCGGCTTTCAAATGATCCCCGTGCTCACGCACAAACGCAGCGATTCCCTCGCCTCCAACCTCTTCCTCGCCTTCAATGATCACCCGCACATTCACCGGCAGCTTTCCACCACCAGCAGCCATTAACGACTCCAGCGCCTTCACATGCATCCACATCTGCCCTTTATCATCCACCGCACCGCGAGCATAGATATTCCCATCGCGCTCCGTAGGGTCAAACGGCGGCGTCTTCCACTCATCCAACGGTTCTGCCGGCTGCACATCGTAGTGCCCATAGCAAAGCACCGTAGGTTTCGCCTTCCCATCGGCTCCCGGCGCCGCATGCAGCCAGTCCGCATACACCAGCGGATGCCCCTTCCGCTTCACCGTAGTCGTCTCGATCAGTCGAACATTCTCCATGCCAATCCTCTCCAGCTCTGCCGCAACAAACTCCGCAGCTCGCCGCACATCCTCCACATGCTCAGGAGCCGTCGACACCGAAGGAATCCGCAACAACGCCTTCAACTCCTCCACAAACCGCGTCTTGTTCCCCTGCCCAAACGCAACCGCCGCCGTCATCGTCGTAGTCACTGATCCACTCCTCAAAAACATTCTTCCGCCCGCCGCAATCCACTACCGCAGCGAAACATAAGTATAGGCAACAACCGCCCACCCCGCCTCACAACCTATTCACCGTCGCCTCTCTCCCAGTGAGAGGAGTAGACTCTCAGCAAAACAAAGGAGCGTCTGCCATGACAACCTCCCAGCAAGACGGCAACATGATCGACAAGATCGCGCAGTTCGACCTCGCCAGAGAGATTGCCGACGCCGAGCAAAAAAAACCCTGGCCAGCCGGCCTCTACTCCAAGACCCTATTCAAGAAGCACGACCTCAGGGTCGTCCTCATCTCCATGCAGAGCGACGTCCGCATGAAAGAGCATCACGCCGATGGCACCCTCTCGCTTCACATCCTTAAAGGCCAGATCCGCGTCTCCGTCAACGGCAAGCCGCACGATCTCCCCACCGGAACCCTTTTCACCCTCGGCGCCTCCATCCGGCACGACGTAGAAGCCAAGAGCGACTCTGTCTTTCTCCTGACAATCTCCTGGCCCAGCAACGAGGAACTAGCCGCCATGAAGCACCGCGGCTACGGCTCCTGATTTCACCAGAAAGAAAAAATCAACCTTGACCGTCCAAATCAAACGAGTCTACGAGGAACCCTCCGAAGAAGACGGCACCCGCATTCTCGTCGACAGGCTCTGGCCGCGCGGCCTGACCAAAGAAAAGGCCCGCGTCGATCTATGGCTCAAAGAGATCGCACCCACCAACGATCTGCGAAAGTGGTTCGCTCACGACCCGGCAAAGTGGCCCGAATTCAAAACCCGCTACCACGCAGAGTTGAAACACAACCCCGAACAGATGGCGCTCCTCCATCAAGCCATCGCCAAGGCACCCGCTACTCTCCTCTACGGCGCAAAGGATATAGACCACAACGAAGCCGTCGTTCTTCTCGAAGTATTGAACCGCAAAAAACCTCGATGAGAACCCCCTTTATCACCCGACAAAAGACTGTGACAACCGAAGACCAACCATCCAGCCCCGCTTATCTGGCCGTCGTTAATTCTTATCTTCTTCATTGACGCGCTCTCCCTGTCGGACAATAACCCTATGACGACTCCCGGCAACTCTGCACCGCCCGCCACAGGACAGATCTGGAACACTGAAGCCTACGCCGCCAACGGCCGCTTCGTCGCAACTCTCGCCACAGACGTCGTCGCTCTCCTCGCCCCGCAACCCGGCGAACACATTCTTGATCTTGGCTGTGGCGACGGTGCCCTCACCGAGCAACTCGCCGCGACTGGCGCCATCGTCACCGGCGTCGACGCCTCACCCTCCATGCTCGCCGCCGCGCGTGAACGCAACCTCCACAGCACCACCAGCTTTGCTCTAGACCATCACGACGCCACCGCCCTCCCCTACAACCAACAATTCGACGCCGTCTTCTCGAACGCCGCGCTCCATTGGATCAACGGCGCCTCTGGCCATCAGGCGATGCTCTCCTGTGTCCACCGCGCACTTCGCAGCGAAAATCCACAGGCCCGCTTCGTCGCCGAGATGGGCGGCCAAGGCAACGTCGCCGCAATCCGCACCGCGCTCCAGGCCGTACTCGCACCCTTCCACATCGACGCCGAAGCCACCGCCGCGAGCTTCTTCCCTTCCCCTGCACTCTATCGCCGACTACTCGAATCCGCCGGCTTCACTATCCAATCCATCGAACTCATCCCTCGCCCCACACCTCTATCCAATGGCATGGAGTCCTGGCTCAACACCTTCCGCAACGGCGTCCTCGACCGCCTCAATCCACACGATCGAGCAGTCGCCCTCGCCAACACCATTGCCCTGCTCGAGCCCACCCTGCGTGACGCCGACGGCAATTGGATCGCCGACTACGTTCGTCTCCGCTTCCACGCCACCCTCCGTTAGGCCCAGTTAACTAAACAAAGATAAGCACAGATCACAGTGGGAAAATCTGCGTCCTTACTCATGTCTCTTTGCTCATTCGCAGGTGTGACAATTCAAATGACGGCGGAATGAATCATCTCAGACAAATCGCCGTACTTCTGCGTCTAACCAACCAACAACACAACCCGGGCCCATGAAAATAAAACTTCCTCCCTATGTCATCTGCGCCACAAATTTGTTCCTTTCGCTGTATCTTTTCTGCGGAAACGCACACGGACAGAACAACCAAAACTCCCTCCCGGACACGTCAGCAACACTCAAAACCGTGAGTGACGAAACCTCATCCTCACTCAGCAACGCCGACTATCCCGACGCCCCTCAGGCCCAGCTGGCATCGCACGACGCAACCATCGAAGACGCGCAAGGCGAAGGGCAGCAGACCAAGCGCATCCTCGGCATATTTCCTAACTTTCGTGCCGTCAGCGTAGACGTTCATCTCCCCCCGCAGACTGTAAAAGAGAAGTTCCTCACCGCCACGCAGGACAGCTTCGACTACTCTGCTCTCTTCATTCCAGGTATCGTCGCAGGATACAACCAGGCCACCAACGACACGCCCGAGTTTGGCCAGGGAGCTGCCGGATACGGCCGCTATTACTGGCACGCCTTCGTCGATCAGGCCAACGAAAACTACTTCGTCGAGTTCATCGTGCCTGTCATCACTCACGAAGACACCCGCTACTACACTCTGGGCACCGGAGGCTTCTGGAAGCGCGCAGGATATTCTCTTAGCCGCGCCGTCATCACACGCAATGACGCAGGTCACGACACCTTCAACATCAGTGAAGTCGTCGGTGCCGGAGCAGCAGCTGGCATCTCAAACCTCTACTACCCCTCCCGCGAGCGGGACTTCGGCAACACAGCAGATAGATGGGGGCAAAACGTCGGCATCGACGCCGCAACCTTCCTCGTCCATGAGTTCTGGCCCGACATCAACCACGCGCTCTTCCACAAAAACTCAACCCAATAAAACCAAAGCCGGCATCTGCCCAACCAGGTGCCGGCCGCACTACCGAACCCTAAGACCCATTCGACTCCGGCCCAAGATTCGCAAGGCATTGCTCCAACACTCCATTCAAAGCCTCGATCGAATCTTCCGCCACCCCCCGCCACAACTTCCCTTCGATTACCTTCGCTGCTTTCTCCGCAGTCTCCAGCAGCTTCTCTCCCTCAGGCGTCACACGAGCCGCAAGAATCCGATCGTTTCCCCGCCCTTTGCTCCGTACAATCCACCCATCTCGTTCCAGTCCCGTCAGCAGCGACTGCGCAGACTGAGGAGTCATATAGCACGACCGAGCCAACTGAGCCCCCGACGCCCCCGGTTCTTCCCGAACCGTCTTCAACAGACGCAGCTGCGCTATCGTAACTCCCTGAGGACGCAGCGCCTCGTCCATCTGGCTATGAAAATGGATCAGGATGCGCTTCATCATCTGCGCCGCCCGTCTCCTTTCCACCTGTCTTTTTTTCTCGTTCAAATATAAAGAAGCCATATCAGTCTCCTGATATCATATCAGGAGACTGATATGGCAACGATGACCGCACCCTCCCCAGCACTCGCCCGGCCAAAGCCCGCCCCTGCCGCGCCAGCTGCCTGGAAGCCCCACCACAACCCCTGGGCCATCGCCCTTACGGTCACTCTTGCCACCTTCATGGAGGTCCTCGACACCTCAATCGCCAACGTCGCCCTGCCCCACATCGCCGGCACACTCGGCGCCAGCTCTGAAGAAGCCACCTGGGTCCTCACCAGTTACCTTGTGTCGAGCGCCATCGTCCTGCCCATCTCGGGCTGGCTCTCCAACCGCTTCGGCCGCAAGCGCTTCTACATGACCTGCGTCGCACTCTTCACCATCTGCTCCTTCCTCTGCGGCATCGCAAACACGCTTCCTCTTCTCATCGTCGCGCGCATCCTTCAGGGCGCAGGCGGCGGCGGCCTCGCCCCTAGTGAACAAGCCATCCTCGCCGACACATTTCCCGTCGAAAAGCGCGGACAGGCCTTCGCCGTCTACGGCATGGCTGTCGTCGTAGCTCCCGCCATCGGCCCAACCCTCGGCGGCTGGATCACCGACAACTTCAACTGGCATTGGATCTTCTTCATCAACATCCCCATCGGCCTCATCTCGCTCTACCTCAGCAACCGCATGGTCGAAGACCCACCACACCTCAAAGAGCGCATGGAGCAGGCCAAGCACCTCAAGATTGACTTCCTCGGCCTTGGTCTCGTGGCCCTCGGCGTCGGCTGCCTCGAGTTCACCCTCGACAAGGGCCAGGAGAAGGATTGGTTCGGTTCGCCCATGATCGTCACCTTTGCCATCCTCGCTGCCGCCACGCTCATCTTCTTCGCCTTCTGGGAGTGGCACCATCCCGATCCCATCGTCGACCTCAAGCTATTAAAAAATCGAAACTTCGGCACCGCCGTCTTTTTGCAATTGGTCCTTGGCATGGTCCTCTTCGGCTCGACCGTCCTCATCCCCCAATACCTTCAGGGGTTACTGGGCTACACCGCAGAACGTGCTGGCATGGTCCTCTCCCCCGCAGGCTTCGTCATGATGATCATGATGTTCGTCGCCGGTCGCAGCCTCGGCAAATTCGACCCTCGCCTCATGGTCTGTCTCGGCTATCTGGTCACGGCGATAGGCATCTATAACCTCACCCGTCTCGACCTCAACGCCGCCTTCGGCACCGTCACCCTCTGGCGTATGTTGCAGATGATCGGCCTCGCCTTCATCTTCATCCCCATCAGCACCCTCAACTACGTCGGCGTCCCTGCCAACAAGACTAACCAGATCTCCAGTCTCTCCAACTTCGCCCGCAATCTCGGCGGCAGCGCGGGTACCGCGCTCCTTACGACCTATCTCGCCCGCAACTCGCAAGTCCAGCAAGTCGCACTCTCCGCCAATGTCGTCCGCGGCAGTGTTCCTTACAACCTCTACATGGACCGCATGAAAGAGATGCTGATGTCGCAAGGAATGTCCGCAGCCAACGCCTCACAGATGGCCATCGGCGAGGCCTACCAGCAGATGCTTCGCCAGGCCTCTATGCTCAGCTACAAAAACGCTTTCGCCATTCTCGCGTGCACCATCTTCCTGCTTACCCCGCTACCATTCATCATGCGTCTCCCCACCAAAACTGCAAAGCCCGACCCCGAAGCCATGGGCGGCCACTAGTCATCTAAACCCACTCTTACGGAACTCCTTGCGCTCTACCTGCGTAGAAACCACTACGCAGCGAAAGGTCGTGCTCGTTTCCCGTATTTCTCTTTTTAAAAAGCACTACTGAAACTACGGAGATACCTATGCTTCAATAAGGGGACCTATTCATGCCTCAGCTCCACCAAAACTGACATGACCGACAGACCTCTCTCTTTAAAGAAGAAAATAGCCCGCTTCCTCAATGAAAAGCTAACCCCTAGCGGGTATGCCTCTCGCGATCAATTCGAAGAAATCCTGCTCGAAGTCGGCCGCACACTCTCTCTTGACGAGTTGCTCGTCACCTGCCCCCGCAAAATCTCATCCGCACTGCACCTCTCTTCCTTCCACATCCTCCTTCGCGAAGACTCCGACTACGTCCCACAGGGAACCGCCCGCGACCTTACCTCCGGCTTCATCTTTCCCGCCAGCTCCGCCACCATCCTCCGCCTCAAGCGCGAGCGAAGACCCTCCCCCTTCACAAAGCAGACGCCCGACGCCTGGCAACTCCTCGCCTCCTCCCATGAGATCGCCGCCCTCGACGCCCTCGGAGCTCAACTCCTCATACCCTTCGAAGGCCGCACTGGCTTACGCGGTTTCGCCACACTCGCCAAACCCGAGGGAAAACACTTCCTCCGCCACGAGCTTCGCTTCCTCCGTGAACTCAGCCAACAGATGGGCCGCGGTCTCGAGACAGCCCGCCACGTCAAGTCCCTCAGCGAAGAGGCCGTCAGACGTGCCAAAGTCAACCGCGAACTCGATCTCGCCCGCGAGGTCCAGGAGCGACTCTTGCCCCAGTCCCTCCCCACCGTTCCCGGCATCGACTCCGCAGCTACCTATAAAAGCGCCGATGAGGTCGGCGGTGATTATTACGACCTTTTCATCACCTGGAAAGGCCTCCTCTGCTGTGTTGTCGCAGACGTCAGCGGCAAAGGCATTGCGTCCGCCCTGCTCATGGCCACCCTCCGCGCCTCGCTTCGCAGCCTTATGATCAATCACCGCGAAGACCCCGTCACTGCTGTCATCGAAGACCTCAACCGCCTCCTCTACGAAGCCTCCTCCGCCAGCCGCTACGCCACACTCGTCTTCTTCGTCTACGATCCCTCGGCGCAGACCCTCACCTACGTCAACGCTGGTCACAATCCGCCTCTGCTGCTCAGCGACAGCCAGGTCACCAGGCTCGAGTGCGGCGGCCCTGTCCTCGGCCTGCTCCCCGACGCTACCTATGAAGAGCAGACCCTCGCCTTCAACCCTGGCGACACCCTCACCATCTACACCGACGGCATCACCGAAGCAATCAACTCTCGCGGCGCCGAATGGGAGGAGCAGGGCCTCCTCGCCGCAGTGCTCAAACAAAACTCGCCTTCCGCCGCAGCCGCCGTACAGGACATCCTTTTTTCTCTCCACGCCTTTGCCTCCGGCACCCCGCAGGTCGACGACATGACGCTCCTCGTCCTTCGCAGAACATAACCCGGCTAATGCCCCGCATCCGACTGCATCATCTTCTCCACACGCTCAAATGCAATCGGGCTCACCGACACCGCGCCCTCAAACGGCCTCGCCAAATCCGCAATCGCCGTTAGCGTCACCGCCACCACAAACGTCAGCGCCAGCACCTGGCAATAGTGCAGCCACTTATTGTCGTTCCCCAGCACGCACGAAGACAGCACAGTCGCTCCACCGCCCGCCAACAGCAAAATCCACAACACAACCGGCAGCCTTACACGAAGCTGCTCCTCCCGCAGGCCTCGTCTCTCCGAAAGATCACTCAGCACCTGGGTCAAATGGTCCACGCTGTTCGCCGAGCCGGCTTGGTCCTTCACCGCCGCAAGCAGCCTCCACATATCCACCTCGATCATCTCTCCAGCGCTGCTCTCCTCCTGATGCTGCATCGCCGGCCACTCCTGGTTCACCACTGCATCGGCATACTTTATACCCAGCGTCCGAAACTCCTCTCGTGCCTCAACCGGCAGTGCCGACGCGATCCGAGTCACCGTCAATACCGAGCTAGCCTCCCGCGACGCATTGATCTCCGCCGCGCGAAAATCAATCCACACCGTGTACAGCATGAAGCCAAGAATCACGCCATACGTCGTTCCCAGAATCCCCAGCTGCCATCCCGTCACATCATTGATCAACTTGCGATTCGGAATCGGCCACACCCAATTAAGCACCAGCACCATGAACACCGACACCAGCATCGCCACAACCACCAGCACGCCACTCTGCATGTAATTCAGCATTAGAAGCTCCACCTGACCGGAAACCCGCACTGACAAGCCAGCTTACATCGTGCCCCGCCTCTCACCATTGCGAAAACATCTCAACAGATCAGCAAAGAAAGACTAAAATTCTCCCAGTGACCAAACCAGCCTCGAACGCGGTCTATGTAGTAGTCGCAGTGGTGCTCGTCCTCGCCTCATCAGCGAGCGCGACCCCTCTGCAATCCGCGTCAACCCTGCTGGCATGCACTGCCGCGCAGCTTTCTCTCTCCTTCGACAGCGAAGGCGGCAACTTCGACGGCATGTCGCAATCCGGCACGCTCCTGGTCCTGCGCAACATCGGCTCCCAGACCTGCACCGTCTCCGGTAGCCCCGCGCTCGTCTTCGAAGACGATTCGCACACCAAACTTCCCATCTCCCTCGAAACCCCACCCGGAATGCACCCCGGCCCTGTCATCCTCCCGGTAGCCGTCCCTGCAAACGCCGAAGCCACCGGCGAGCTCCACTGGGTCTCGGGCGAGGTCTACGACAACAGCCAGTGCTTCTCCCCGGCCTTCGTAGCAATCTCCATCGGCACCAACGTCCTCCGCGCCCCTTTCGCCGGACACCTCTGCGCGCCCTCAGGACAAGACGCCAAATACCGCTTTGCCTACCTCAAACGCGACCCAGTCTACGTGCGCTCGAAATCCTAAACAGCGCCCCGACTCTCTCCCGCGTAAATAACGGCCAGCGAAGCCGTTAGCCCGCCACCCTCCCGCACCATTTACACTAGTATTTGGGACAAAATACGCCCCGAAGGATATCGTTTTGCTCAACTCAGTCATTGCAAAAGTCTTTGGCACCAGTAACGAACGCGCCGTCAAGCGCATCCAGCCAACCGTCGCGCAGATCAACGCGCTTGAGCCGACCATTCAGGCGCTCTCCGACGAGGATCTGCGCAATAAGACCGCCGAGTTCCGCCAGCGCATCGCCGCGGCCATCGCAAACATCTCCGACACCCCAGAGAACGCCGACGAGCGCATCGCCGCCGAAAAGGAAGCACTCGACGCCATCCTGCCCGAAGCCTTCGCCGTCGTTCGCGAAGCCGGCAAACGCGCCGTAGGCATGCGCCACTTCGACGTCCAGCTCCTGGGCGGCATCGTCCTCCACTCCGGCAAGATCGCCGAGATGAAGACCGGCGAAGGAAAAACTCTCGTCGCCACGCTCCCCTGCTATCTCAACGCGCTCGCCGGTCGCGGCGTCCACGTCGTCACCGTCAACGACTACCTCGCCAAACGCGACGCCGAATGGATGGGCAAGATCTACGGCTTCCTCGGCCTCACCGTCGGCGTCATCGTTCACGACCTCGACGACCAGCAGCGCCGCGACGCCTACGCCTCCGACATCACCTACGGCACCAACAACGAGTTCGGCTTCGACTACCTCCGCGACAACATGAAGTTCGAGCTCAAGGATCAGGTTCAGCGCGGCCACTACTACTGCATCGTCGACGAAGTCGACTCCATCCTCATCGACGAGGCCCGCACCCCGCTCATCATCTCCGGCCCCACCGACCAGACCACCGACAAGTACGCCCGCGTCAACATCATCATCCCCAAGCTCGAGCTTGGCGAACTCATCGAAACCGTCGAAACCAAAACCTGGTCCGGCGACTACGTCGTAGACGAAAAGACCCGCTCCATCACCGTCACCGACGAAGGCTGGGAGAAGATTGAAGAACTTCTCGGCATCGGCAACATCGCCGACCCCGAGAACTGGGACCTCAAGCATCACGTCGAAGTCGCCATCAAGGCCCACTCCCTCTACAAGCGCGACGTCGAGTACGTCGTCAAAGACGGCGAAGTCATCATCGTCGACGAGTTCACCGGACGTCTCATGCCCGGCCGCCGCTGGTCCGACGGACTCCACCAGGCCGTCGAAGCCAAGGAAGGCGTCGCCATCCGCAAGGAAGACCAGACGCTCGCCACCATCACCTTCCAGAACTACTTCCGCATGTACAAAAAACTCAGCGGCATGACCGGTACCGCCGAGACCGAAGCCGCCGAGTTCGACAAGATCTACAAGCTCGACATCGTCGTCACCCCCACCAACCGCAAGATGCTCCGCATCGAAAACGCCGACGTCGTCTACCGCACCGCGAAAGAAAAATACTTCGCCGTCGCCGACGAGATCGCCCGTCTCCACGCCGAAAAGCAGCCCGTACTCGTCGGCACCACATCGATCGAAAAGTCCGAGCTCCTCTCCGAGATCCTCAAGCGCAAAGGCGTTCGCCACGTCGTCCTCAACGCAAAGTTCCACGAGAAGGAAGCCGAGATCGTCGCACAAGCCGGTCGTCTCGGCATGGTCACCATCGCCACCAACATGGCTGGCCGCGGTACCGACATCCTCCTCGGCGGCAACGCCGAGTTCATGGCCCGCCAGGACCTCGTCCGCAAGCAACAGGCCCGCGCCGTCAGCGCAGCCGAAGGCGCAATCAACCCCGTCGCCGGTCCCGGCATGGTCCGCTTCTACTACACCGGACAGGAGTTTGAAACCACGCAGGCAGCCTGGGACGCCGCCACCGCAGCCCACGATGGCGCAGCCAAAGCCGAACACGAATCCGTCATCGGCGCAGGCGGCCTTCACATCCTCGGCACCGAACGCCACGAGTCCCGCCGCGTCGACAACCAGCTTCGCGGTCGCGCTGGCCGTCAGGGCGACCCCGGCTCCTCCCGCTTCTTCCTCTCGCTCGAAGACGATCTCATGCGAATCTTCGCCCGCGAGTGGGTCTCCACGCTCCTTCAGCGCCTTGGCATGGAAGAGGGAGTTCCCATCGAATCCGGCATGATCTCTCGCCGCATCGAAGCCGCTCAGAAGGCCGTCGAAACGCAAAACTTCGAATCCCGCAAACACGTCCTCGAGTACGACGACGTCATGAACAAGCAGCGCGAAGCCGTCTACGGTCTCCGCCGACAGCTCATGGAAGGTGTCGACCAGAAGCAGCTCATCACCGAGGACTACACTTCCACCATCCTCTCCAACATCCTCGACGAGAACGCCCCAGAAAAAGTTCACGCCGACGAGTGGAAGCTTGAGCCTCTCTTCTCCCAGATCTACGACATCTTCGGCGCACGTCTAGAAACCGAAGTCGACGCGACAGCACTCAACCGCCACGAGCTAGGCGAAGCCATCTTCCAAAACCTCCGCGGCCGCTACGATATCAAGGAGAGCATCCTCGGCGCCGAAGCCATGCGCTACCACGAGCGCATCGTCATGCTCTCCGTCCTCGACGGCCTCTGGAAAGATCACCTCCTCGCGATGGACCACCTCAAGGAGGGCATTGGCCTTCGCGGCTACGCGCAACAAGATCCGCTCGTCGCCTACAAGAAGGAGTCCTTCGAGATGTTCGAAGGCATGATGATGCGTTTCCAGGAAGACACCGCACGCCACCTCTTCCGCATGCAGATCATCGGCCCCGACGGCACCCCCATCGAATCCGCCGAGCAGCTCGCTCAAGCGCAAGCCCACGCACAGGCTCTCGCTCAGGCCCAACAAGCCCAACAGCAGCTAGCCTCCGCTGCTCCTCAAAACGCACTGCCCCCATCCGGCCCACCGCAACACACCAACGCTCCGGCCGCGCGTCAAAATGCACCGGCACCCCAGCCCAACCGCGCTCCCTCCACCACCATCGACGCACTCGAGCGCGAGTTCCAGAAGAAAAAGCAGCGCGAACTCGAGCAAGCTCGTTCCGTAGGCGCAGCCTCTGCCGAAAGCAACGGCTCCGGCCCTCGTCACGCCGGCGAAAAAGTTGGCCGCAACGACGAGTGCCCCTGCGGCTCCGGCAAAAAATACAAAAAATGCCACGGAGCCACCGCCTAAATCTGCAGCAGTTCCGTCGCTACAAACAAGAATGCCACGCATCGCCCAGAGCGGCTCTTTGCAACAACCTCGCATGATAAGAGGCGACGCCGATCGGTGCCGCCCCTTCCCATCCGCTAATAAGGCGTGACAATTACCTTGCCAACCATGCCAAGCTCATCATGCAACGCGCATATGTAGTTGTACGTCCCCGCCTCCGTAAAGGTAATGCGAAAACGCGTATTGCCCGGAGGAGACTGTGGCACGCCAACCTGGTTTTCCGGCGACGCGAGAATAAGGCCCGAATGTACGTTGTCCCCCTTCGAATTAATCGTGGCATGCAATACGCCATCTGCATCCAGGGTCAGGGGCACGTTGCCGGACGGAGGAATGGGATTCGCCGGCTCCATTCCGAAGGTGATCGTATGCGGCAACGCCGGGTCTAAATTAGTCCACTCAATCGTGTCTCCCTTATGGATTTCAATCGTTCCCTTCAAAAAACGCACAACAGAAAGCGACTCGAATCCAGCGCCGGTCACGTTCATCTCTCCAATACCCGCAGTCACGCCGTTCTTGTTTGCCAGCACGTGCGCGGAGAGCATGTCATCCATGTCCCTCTGCCTGTCTGTATCGGCGAGCAGACTCCTCCGCTGGTCCGCCCCCTGCGCGTCATAGAAGGCCTGATCGTGCGGTAGAGTCGCCGACGCGGCGAGAACATGTATGACTCCAGTCATGTGCGGATGGACCAGACAGACAAGGCTATAGTTGCCAGGTTTAGGGAAGCTCACGGTAAAACTTTGCCCCGTCGTTAACGGAGGCGCGCTCACGCACTTGGAGCCGTCAAAACTCGTTCCACTGGGCGAGAACCCCGGACATCCCGTCATGAAATCGGTATACGCCTGACCGGCGATCAGGAATGACACCGTATGAATCTCGCCGCTGGCGGAGGTCCACGTAATGTTGTCGCCCTCGTGGATCCAGAGCTCGTTGGGAAGAAAAGCGATAGCCAGTTTGCTCATATCCTTGCTTTGAGCCCCCAGGCCAGCTTTCCAGTTTTTTTGGGCATAAACGCTACGCGGGATACAACACGACAGCGCCGACAGCGCCGCCACGGATACAAACATCGAGATCCTCGATTTCATGATCGCCTCTTGAAAACATAGATTTTTGGGGGAGCAGGCCCGGAGCCCGCCGGAATTATAGTCCTCGCCGCACTGTGCCAGCACCGCCTCTGTTCGAAGCGCAGCGACTACGCCCATCGCTCAGGATGCGCCAGCTCGCAACCCTTTGATAACAGGTAGATCGCGAAGCGCGAGATTCACAAATTTGTTAGTGGAACAACGACTATCCCTTACTTCTCCAGATCATCGAGCAACAACTTAGCCTTCGTCGCCAGCGTCTTAGCCCCCTCGGCATCGCCAGACTTCAGAGCCTCCTGCGCATCCTTCCAGAAGTTCCGCACCTTACTCACCTGGGCCTTCTGCTCCTCAATCTTCTGTGCCGGCAGCGCATTCAGCCTCTTATCAATCGAGACAATCAGATCTTCCGCCTCCTGTTTGGTCTGCGGATTCGTCTCGCCGCCCGCCGTCAACGCACCGACCGCAGCGTCCGGTGTCGGCGGACCAGCAGCGGCGTTCGCCACCTGCGCGTCAGCCACCGATTCAGCGGGCACCACAACCTTCGGCGGCTGCTTCTTCTTCCTCTTCGGCTTTCCCGCCTCAGTCGAAACCGGCACCGGCGGCAGATTCTCCGGAGGAGCCTCCACCATCGGGAGATTGTCCGGCTCCGGAATCTCCTCAAGCGCCACCGGAGCCATCACCGGCGGCAATGGAGCGAGCTGCGGTTTATGCCGGCATCCTGCCAGCCCTATCGTCAAACCAAACCAGAGAGTCGTCCATGCGATCTTCTGCATAATGTTGCTCGTACCCTTCAAACCCGTTCCTCTAACTCTTTGTGAACTGCTCCAGCTGCGGCGGCCTTTCTGCTCTCCGTGGCCGTTCCTGCCGCTATCGGCAGTCGAAACGTAAAAGTAGTCCCTCGCTCGACCGAATTGGGATCGGCATTGGATCTTACCTCCATCGCTCCGCCATGTAACTGCAAAATTCTGTACGTCATCGCCAAACCGATTCCGCTGCCCTTCGGTTTTGTCGTGAAGTACAGTTCGAAGATACGCGGTAATAGCTCCGGCGGTATACCTACTCCTTCGTCAATTACTTCCACAACAGCAAATTGATGATCCCGTCGCAACCGCACTACCATCGCTCCGCCATCCGGCATTGCCTGCATCCCGTTCAACAGCAGGTTTAACAGCGCCTGCTGCATCAGTTGCGCATCCACCCGCACCATCAACGGCTCTTTCGGAGCATTGACCACCACGACCACCTGATTCTCCTGCATCTCGGCCGCCGTCAGCTCCATCACAATCCCCACCACCTGCCGCAGATCGTGCTCCCGCAGATGCAGTTCCATCGGCCGCGAAAAGTCCGCCAGCGTCTGCACCACCCTGTCCAGCCGCTGCATCTCTCCCGCCAGAATCTCCACATGCCGCTGCGCCCCGCCAAGCGCCTCAACTCCACCCGGCGCCAGCTTTCCGCGCAGCAGTTCCAAATGCAGCACCATCGCGTTGATCGGATTCTTGACCTCGTGTCCCACCCCAGCCGTCAGCCTCCCAATCGCAGCCAGCCTCCTCGCCACCTCAATCTCCTGCCCCAGTTGTGCCACCGACTCCATATCCCGCAGCGTCAACAGCGTCGTCACATTCCCCGCCCCACTCAACCCATCGTCGATCCGATCCAGCGAGAATTGCACCTGCCGCCCGTCCTCCAGCGTGATCACCTGCGCACTCACCTGGCCTCCCTCGAACGCCTCCAACACCGCCTCTCCCAGCACACTATCCGGCGCAAAGATCTCTTCCAGCCGCATCCCCACCAGCTTTTCGTGATCTTCGTTCAACGGCGCTCCCAGAAAGTAAGCCACCGCATCCGACACCATCACCGCGCGGCGGTCCGCCGTAAACAGCAACACGCCATCGCGCAGCGTATCCAGCATCTGGTTCAAATTCGCCTGCAGCGCCGTGTAGCCGGCCTCCTGCGTGCGCATCTGCTCGCCCAGCCGGTCCAGCGTCCGCGTCACCCGAACCACCTCATCGGTCCTCGTACCGCGGCTCTCCGCCAATCGCTCCGGAATCGCTCCTGCAGCCCGCGACAACATCTCCAGCCGCGCACTGATAGCCTCCAGTGGACGCAGCGCCACATTCGCCAGTAGCCCCGCCGACAACATCGCCGCCAGCGCCGCCAGCGCCGCAAAGATCAGCGCATCCAGCAGCCATGGCTCGTATGAGTTCCTCAAAAACGTCGACCGCACTCCCATATGCACCACCAGAAATGGAAACCCATTCCGTTCCAGTGACTGCGAAACGTCCAAAACTCGCGGCTTGCCAAAGAGAACTCTCATCTGCCGTTGGAGCGGACCATTCTGCACGCTCTCCAGACTGAACCGGAACACTGCCGGCTGGTCCACCGCATCCGGATCGGTACTCAACAACGTCATCCCATGTGCATCCGTCACGCTCACGTCCTGCACCGTAGGCGAGTAGCGCACAATCGCGTTCATCACATCAGCCAGCGCCGGCCGAGTCCTCAACGCGTTCACAACTGCGGCATGCAACGCCTCATCGCTTCGATCTACAGGCGGGTTCGCCTTCAGACCTGCCTCCACCACCAACCGCGTCACCAACAGAACCTCGCGCGACAGCGTATCGTTCGCCGACGCCGTCTGTTCGATCCTCTGCCGCAGCAACTCGCTTAGGAACAGTGCCGACAACACCAGCACGATCGCAAACGTCAACGCCGTCGCCGCAAGCACGAGCTTCGTCTTCAGCCGCATCGTTACTCCGTCACTGCAGCGTTCGAATACTCCTTCAGCTTATTCTGTAAGGTCTTCGAACTGATCCCGAGAATCTCCGCGGCTTTGGTCTTATTGTTATGCGTCGCCACCAGCGTCTTCAGAATCAGCTGTCGTTCCGCTTCATCCACCGTAGTCCCCACCTCAACCCGCACCGAGTTCGACTCGTCCAAACGTCGCTGCCCATCCTCATACGGCGCCGCTTGCGAAACCAAAACGCTCTCCACTCCGCCAACTCTATTCGGAGGCGGAGCGAACCCCGGCTCCCCAAAGTGCGGAGGCAGATGCTCAATCCCAAGCATCCCCGAGCCCGCAAGAATCACCGCGCGCTCAATCGTATTCCGCAGCTCCCGCACATTGCCCGGCCATTGGTATCCCTCCAGCCGAATCATCAGCGAATCCTTCAGCCCAGCCACCGTGCAATGGTGTCGCTGGTTCATATCCTCGATCATCCTCTCCGCAATCGCGGAAACGTCCATCAAATGATCACGCAGCGGAGGCATCTGGATATTGAAAACATTCAGCCGGTAATACAGATCACCACGCAGGTCTCCGTTCGCAACTGCCTTCTCAGGATCTTTATTCGTCGCTGCCACCACTCGTACATCTACCGGCGTCTCGATCTTGCTGCCCAGTCTTCGCAGCTTCCGATCCTCCAGCACGCGCAACAACTTCGCCTGCGTCGCCATCGGCATCTCGCCAATCTCATCGAGCAGCAGCGTTCCCTCTTCTGCCAGCTCAAAGCACCCTGCACGTCGCTCGAGCGCGCCCGTAAACGCGCCTTTCTCATGCCCGAAGATCTCGCTCTCGATCAACGTCTCCGGAATCGCCGCGCAGTTCACCGCCACAAACGGCTTCAGCCTCCGCGCACTCAGGTCATGCAGCGCCCGCGCCACCAGCTCTTTTCCAGTCCCGCTCTCGCCGGTCACCAATACCGACACATTCGACGGCGCAATCCTCTCGATCATCGAGAAGATGTCCACCATTTGCGGTGACGAGCCCACCATCGGCCCCAGCACGCCTGTATCCCGCTGCTGCCGCCCCTCCGCCTCCATCTCAGCGTCCGCCTCACGTTGTCGGCTCGCATTATGCAGAATCGTCTTCAGCCGAACCGGGTCCACCGGCTTGGGAATGTAGTCGTACGCCCCCATCCGCATCGCATCGACGGCCGACTCAATCGAACCCTGCGCCGTCAGCATCACCACCGCCATCCGCTGCGGCAACTCGCCAATCCGGTTCAGCAACTCCATGCCGTCCATCCGCGGCATCTTCAGATCAGTCACAACAATCGCGGGAGCCCAGGAGACAGCCTTCTCCAGACCCTCCATGCCATCGGCGGCACACTCCGCCCTGTAGCCCCAGCTTTCAATCAGCTCTGTAAGGCCACTCCGCGCGTGAACCTCATCTTCAACAATCAAAACCTTTTCCAACACACTCTCCAACCCCAATGAAATCAGGAACCCAGGAAAACCTACCAAGGCAGTCATCAATACCCAATTAAAACGACAAGCTTACCAACCGGAATGGACCCTGCTCAACAATATTCCCAACCGGACTCGCTCCATTCAACAGCCGAAACTAGCCAATCGTCACCAAAGACCCGTCCGGCCCCTGTGCCTCATGCCATCTATAAGGATATCCTTGAAATCATGTTAGAGCCCGAAATTACCGCAGAAGCCTTCTCCAAACTCCGCGAGCAGCCCAACGCACCCCTTTTGCTAGACGTCCGCGAGCCTTGGGAGTTTCAAACCGCCAGCCTCCCCAACTCCGTCCTCATTCCCATGGGCGAGATCCCCTCCCGCGCCCACGCTGAACTCGATCCCGACGCCCCTATCGTCGTCCTCTGCCACCACGGCGCCCGCTCCCTCAGCGTCACTATGTGGTTGCGTAATCAGGGTTTCGAGCACGCCCAATCCCTCGCCGGAGGCATCGACGCCTGGTCCCGCACCATCGACCCAACCATCCCCCGTTACTGACCCACCGGCGTTGCAGTTGCACTTGCAGTGGCTTTTGCACTTGCACTTGCCGTTCTGGTTGTCATCCCCGAAGGGGATCTGCTGTCCCCAGCACGGCAATCCCCTCAAAACACCCAGACACCCTAAGCAATCACACAGGAACCCCGCATGAACAAGTTTCTCCCCCTCTTACTACTCCTCTCCAGTCCTCTCACAACCCTCGCCCAGAAAAACCCCAGCCTCCCCCCCAACTACACCACCATCCTCACTAACGACACCTTCAAAGTCATCCGCGTCCACTACGGCCCCCACGAAAAAGTCCCCGTCCACGACCACCCCGCGATCCCCACCGTCTTCGTCTACCTCAACAACTCCGGCCCCGTAAACATCATCCACGACGAACCAAAACCCGACACCGTCACCCGTCCCCCAACTCACCTCGGAGCCTTCCGCATCGGCCCAGGCATCATCGAGCGGCACGCCATCGAAAATCTCAGCGACCTCCCCTCAGACTTCCTCCGCGTCGAACTCCCTCACCTCGATGACAAAATCGTCGAATTCCGCGGTCCCGCACCCACCACCCTCACCCACAACATCGATGCCACCGAATTCTCCTCCCCGCACCTCACAGTCCGTCGCGTCGTCTGCGTCGACACCACCCCCTGCGCAATCCCGCCCACATCGGCCCCCGCAGTCCTGGTGGCCTTCTCCAATACAACTCTCACCCAGAACGGTCACACCACAACGATCGAACCAGGCACCGTAGTCTCCATAGCCCCCGAACAATCGTTCCAGATCTCCCCGGCCACCCCCTCAGAACCCGCCCACATTCTGCTCATATCAAGTCGCTAAAACCAGCAACCTAGAAGTTTTGTGGCGACTGACCCTGTTGCGCAGGATCAGTCTGCTGCTCAGAGTTCCCATCCATCGGTGCAGGCTCAGCCTGCTGCGGCTGCGGCATGTTCGGATTATCTTGAATCCGCGGAGGCTCCTGCCCCGGCACAACCGGCTGCGTAATCGGCACCTCGGGAAGATCCTGAATTCGCGGCTCAGCCTGCTGTTCCTGCTGAAGCTTCTGACTCCGCTGCACCACCCCGTTCAACTCCTGCTGCTGCCTTTGAGAGGCCGCCTGCTGCTGCTGAAACAGCGTCGCATCTCTTTGTCTCTGCGCCTCCGCCAGCGCATTTGGATCAACCAACGGCCTCGGAGCCGGCATAACCGGCGGAGGAGGAGCAACCCGATGCCCCGCATGATGCACAGGCTGATCAACATTCAATTGCGTCGGAGGATCATCAGGAAAATCCACCGGTGCAGGCCGCGGCGCTGCACGCACCACAGGTTGCACGACCGCAGGCACCGGCTTCTTCTTACACCCCTGCCCCACCATCAGAACCACTCCCACCGCCGCCAACCCCACGCCCTGCCGAAACCGTCCCAGCATCCCCTACCTCGCATTCACATTTGATTTGATGCGACCTCTGTCCGCGCCGGTTCTTCATCGTCCAAACAGCTGCGATCAGCAAAATCAGAGGGCGAGCAGACCACTCCTGAAAGTTAGACGCTACACAATCTTGTAAGCCTCAACTCTGGCTGATTCGGGAGACTGCTGATTTATTCCGCGACACTTCCAACCTCTTCAATTGCCTTTCGACTAGTGAAGTTCAGCCGATTCAGCCACTCTTTGACGTCTGCCTGCGATCCCATCAGGAAGCCGCGCGTCAAAGAGAACTTTGAGATCAGATAGGACACAAAGTAGGAGCCAATCAGGACAAGGCACAAGGACACAACGGGGTTCATCTTCTCCAACCGATGCACGCCAAGGATCGACCGCACTTCGAGATGGACGAACATGATCCCCATCGAGAGCGCGCCTAGCGATCCGACGACGACGACAGCCAAACGGCTGCGACTGATCAACTCACTCACAAAGAGGACAGTCAGGATGCAGCTAGCTGCCAGCACAAACGAGACGCCGGGCCACCCGTACGTACCGCTCCGCATTTCATAGTCGAGTGAAGGATGGCTATATACCAGGATGCCAGCAGTGACAAAGCCAACTAGAGCGATCAGTCGAACCCATACTCGATTCAGATCAAAAGACCTGGCCCTGTAACCAAGCAGGAAGAACGGCATCGCGCCAAGCACAACCTGAGCATCGAAGGGCAGTTTGAACCATGGCGCATACATCAAGTTCACGAAACTCAGAACGAACGCTGCCACAGTGATCATGTTTACGGTGCGTGAGCTGTGACGTGCCAGGAGCCAATTCATCACTTGTTGTGTGAGGAAGAGGCAGCTTACAAACCAGAACACAGCGAGCAAGCCACGCAGAGAATCACCTCCCCACAGCAATGCTCCTACGGTGTGAAGCAAACGGTGAGAATCGGTGTGATGCTGTTTATAGTAGAGCGGCGCATACAGCAGCAGAAACGAAAAGTAAGGGATCATCAGGTGGATAAACTTCTTCTCGAAGAAGCCACGATAATCTGTCTTTACTTTATGAAGGTAGCCGCTCAGAAAAAAGAACAACGGCATATGGAACAGGTAGATCCAGTTCCTTAGAAAACTTCCGTCGTTCAAATGACCATAAACAACAAGAGCAATTCCTATTCCGCGGGCGACATCGATCGCAGGAATGGAGTGGCGTGGAGCCTCGATTTGACCCATTTTTCCATCCTGACCTGAAGAGTCGTTAGCGAACAGCTACTCCGGGAATAGTTTATCTGAAGTTCCCATAAAATCGCGCGTCGACTAAGCCTGACCCTGCTACCGCAGGACAGCCGCTATTAGAGATCAATTCAGGGAGTGGCCCCAAAAGCACGTAAATCACCGGAGATTCACCGACTGGATCGCCAGGCACCACCCCGAATGGTCGCTCGAATCAACAACGCCCAACGAATTCCCCTACGACCCCACCCATCCCGACAACACATTCTTCGCCGACTTTTACGTCTTCGCCAAAAACTAAGCAAAGTCAAAGGCCAAGCAAGATCATTGACGGCCCAGCCTAAAAATAGTTGCAAAAATGCGGATGCCCCATGTCTCGATTTGAGGCATGGGTTTCAACGAGTCTCGAACTCCGCGCCCAAACCAACGCAACCAAAAATAAATCTCACAAGCCTGTCACTTTTTCCCACCACGAAAAAAGCACCATCAGCAAACCACAAACTCACCACAAACCACCACGATCCCACCATCAAAACACCACACCTAAAACGCCGCTTTCACCAAAACACTCAGCAGAAACGCCCTCCCACCACCACAGAAAAAAATCACTTCGCCCGAGGATGAGTCTCGTCATAAACCTTCTGCACCTGACCCACCGTCAGCTGCGTATATCGCTGCGTCGTCGACAACCGCTCATGCCCCAGCATCTCCTGAATCGCCCGCAGATCGGCCCCCTCCTCCAACATATGCGTTCCAAACGCATGCCGTAGCGTATGCGGATGCACATCCGCCGCCAGTCCCCTGCTCAGCGCAATCGCCTTCACAATCCTTCCCACACTCCGCGTAGTCAACCTGCAATCGCCACGCATCCGCAGGTTCATCATCAAAGGCCCCTCATGCACCAGCGCACCTTTGCCCGCTGCCATCAGCTTCGCCTCCCGCAACGGCAGATACGCCCGCAACGCAGCGGCAGCCTCATCTCCTAACGGCACCAGCCGCTCCTTCCTTCCCTTGCCTCTCACCAACACCGCGTCATCACGCCACTTCACGCTGCCCATATTCAGTCCCACCAACTCCGAGTTCCGAATCCCACACCCATACAACAACTCGAAGATCACCCGATCCCGCTCAGGCCACGCCGAAGCATCTCCCTCATCCGAATCACCACCACCGCCCGCGTGCCCCATCCTTCGCGCACTATGCGAAGGGTGGGAGACTACATCGCCTCCAGCCTTCTTCTCAGTCGAACCATCCAGCGAATTCAAAACTCGATTCACCTCTTCCACACTAGGCACCCGCGGCAGATGCTTCGGCAGCTTCGGCGTACTCACCAGCAGCGCAGGATTCTGCGCCACCTTTCCCTCCTTCGCCAGCCACTTGAACCAGCTCCTCACCGCCGCCAGCGCCCGCGCGGCACTAGCTTTGGTCAACCCCCGCTCATATAACAATCCCAAGTAAGCGCGAATATGCAGATGTTCCACCTCACCCACATTCGCATCCTTGCCTAGCGTGTCGCCAAGATAGGCCGCAAAGCTTCGCACCTCACGCGCATACGCCCGCACCGTATGCTCCGACGCCCCGCGCTCATTCTTGAGCATCGCCAGAAAACCCTCGGCCAATCTGTCGAATTCACTGACTTCTTCCCGCATAGATCCTCAACTTTCAGGGACTCTGCACATCAACGGCACCAGGCGCATATCAACAAAATCAGACCGACACACAGCGAACCGGGTACCGCATATCAATTCGTCGAGTGAACATCCGAACAAACGGGTGCTCCATATCTCGATTTTGAGATGTGGGCATCGTGCGGGCACGACCGCTCCTGCTCATCTCCAACCTCAACTCGCAGCCCGTTTCTTCCCTCGCGGATGATGCTCCCGATGCACCTTCTTCAAATGCCCCAGCGCCACATGCGTATAAACCTGCGTCGTAGCAATATCGGCATGACCCAGCAAAGTCTGCACACTGCGCAGATCCGCACCATGCTCCACCATGTGCGTCGCGCAACTGTGCCGCAGCATATGCGGACTAGCCTTACTCCCTGTCCCCGAAACCGACCGCACCATCTCCCACACCCACTGCCGTGTCAGCGCATGTCCCCGCACACTCAGAAACAGCGCTCTCTGCACCGCGTGACTTCCCCGCTCCAGGCCGCCCTTCACGAGGCTAGGCCTTCCCATCGCCAGATATCTCTCCAAAGCCTCCATCGCCGACCGCCCCAGCGGCACGATCCTTTCCTTATCGCCTTTGCCACGCACCTGCGCCCGCCCCTGATCGAGATGCACATCCTCTACCCGCAGCGCACAGATCTCCCCCACCCTCAATCCACCCGCGTACAACATCTCCAAAATCGCATGATCCCGTAGCGCCAGCCCGTCGGCATCATCACTCCTCGCGGCGACAGCAGTCCGCTCCAGCATCTCCGCCACTTCACCCTCGGCCAGCGATTTCGGCAGCACCTTCCAGCTGGCAGGCGTCTCCACATTGACCGTCGGGTCATGAGAGATTCTCTTATCCATCACCAGCCAGCGATAGAACCCACGCAAACAGCTGAGCTTTCGCGCAATCGACCGCGACTCCACCCCATGCCCCCGCAGCCCCTCCATGAATCCACTCACATCCGCCTGCATGGCTCCTAATAGCAACCCATCCCGCATCTCAACATGCTCGGCAAACTGCTCTAAATCCCGCTGATACGCCTCGCAACTCGCGGGCCGAAGCCCTTTCTCCACTCGCAGATACGCGACGAACTCCCGCATAACTCGAACATTCCCCGAAGCTTGTCCCGCATCTTGCATAGACCAATTATCCCGCCCCCCAAACCTCCGTGCGGCTCCGACTCACACCCCGAACCAATCTGACTACGCACCAAGGCCGCCACTTGCGTCTTGCCGGACAGGCCCACTACGCGTGGATCGGTCACTTCGTGACGTGTGTACCGGCTTCGCCCGGAGCCTTCCGATGGTCGGCGCAAAATATCCCCTCGCAACCAACGGGAGCGCCACAGAAGGGGTATACAAGTCACGAAGTGACCGCCCTCCGCGCAGGAGGCGTCCGGCAGGACAAGCTCTCTAAAAAGAAGTCTCTTCTCACCCATCGCAGCATGGGGTATCTTCCATTCAAATGCGCTCGAAGACTTTCAGGCCCACTCTCCTCGCTCTCTGCCTTTCCGTCCTCCCCCTGCAACTCTCCGCCCAAACCTTCACCGTTCCTCCGATCACCTTCGAAGGAGCCCCCGCCTACTCGCAGGCCGACCTCCTCAAAGTCACCGGCCTCACCCCCGGCTCGACCTCGACGCAAGACGCGCTTCAAGCTGCCGCCCAGCACCTCGGCGACACCGGTCTCTTCTCAGACATCAACTTTGCCTCTAATGAAAAAGGCCTCGTCTTCACCCTGAAGCCCATGCCGGACTCGAATCTCCTCCCCGCCACCTTCACCAACTTCGTCTGGTGGTCACCCGCCGAACTCACTACCGCACTCAAGGCCCGCGTCCCCCTCTACATCGGCCTCATCCCTACAACCGGCAATTTCCAGAACAGCATCATCTCTGCCCTCAAAACCATGGTCGCGGAAAAGGGCGTCACCGCCAACGTCGTGGCAGTCGCCAACAGTACGCAAGCCGGCGCCGCACCAACCTCCATTGGCTTTGCCATCGAGTCCCCCCAGGTTCGCGTCCATACCCTCACCCTGGTTCAAGCCTCGCCCACCATGCAGCCCAGGCTCGACCCCGTAATCAAAAGCCAGACCGATCAGCCCTTCGACACCAACACCACTCGCACCACCATCACCAACGCACTCACCTCGGCCTACCACGATGCGGGCTACCTCGACATGGCCGTTCTCAACCTCGCTCAAGCCCCACCCCAGGTAACCCCCAACAACATCGACGTCGCCTTCACCGCTACCCTCAAAGAAGGCCAGCCCTACCAACTCTTTCAGCTCAACTGGCCCGGCTCCGACGTCATCAGCACCGCCGACTTCAGCAAACAAGTCAAGATGAAGCCCGGAGACATGGCCTCCGAAGCAGCCCTTTGCCAAAGCCTGTCCATCATCACGGCCGCCTACTTCGCCAAAGGTTTTCAGGACGCAAAAGTCAAAGCCCCAGCCACCTTCGACCATCTCAGCCACCACGTCTCCTACACCATCACCGTCGACCCCGGCCCGCAATACCAAATCCACAGCGTCAAAGCCCTCGGCCTCTCCGCCGAGCAGCAGAAGCAATTCGACTCCGCGTGGCACATGAACCCCGGCGACTTCTACGACGCGACCTACCTCACCAACTTCCTCCACAACAACAGCGCCCTCCAAACGCTCTCCGGCTACTCCGCCACCTACGACGCTATCGCCGACCCCAACACCCACCTGGTCGATCTCACCATCACCTTCGCCAAAGGCGGCCTCCTCAACTAGAGCCCCTCGCGACCAACGGGAGCGCCACCCAAAGGGGTATACAAGTCACGAAGTGACCGCCGCCCGCGTAGGGCGCAATTCCCCGCCATTCCCTGTAAACTTGTAGCAGTCATGTTTGAAAACCTAAGCGACAAACTCCAGCGTTCCTTCAAGACCCTCCGCGGCCAGGGCACCATCTCCGACGAGAACATCTCCGACGCCATCCGCGAGATCCGCCTCGCCCTTCTCGAATCCGACGTCAACCTCACCGTCGTCAACGAGCTCGTCGAGCACATCCGCACCCGCGCCATCGGCGAAAAGGTCGCCACCGCCCTCAGCCCATCCGAGCAAATCGTAAAGATCGTCCACGACGAGCTAGTCAACCTCCTGGGCCGCGACACTGCCCGCTTCCAAAAAAGTTCCCAGCCCCCAAGCGTCATCCTCATGGCAGGCCTCCAGGGCTCCGGCAAAACCACCACCTCCGGCAAGCTAGCTAGTTGGCTAAAAAAAGCCGGCCACCGCCCCATGCTCGTCTCGGTCGACGTCTACCGTCCCGCCGCCCGCGAGCAGCTCGCCATCGTAGCCCGCTCCATCTCCGCCCAGCTCTACGAGGGCAAGCTCACCGAAGAAAAACCCGGCACCGACGCCGTCCTCCGCCTAGCCAAAGAAGCCAGGCGCGAAGCCGCCAACTTCGGCTGCGACATGCTCATCGTCGACACCGCAGGCCGCAACCAGATCGACGCGTCGCTGATGGACGAGATGGCGCAGCTCAAAAAGCTCCTCAACCCCTCCGAGATCCTCTTCGTCGCCGACGCCATGACCGGCCAGGACGCCGTCAACTCCGCTAAGGCCTTCAACGATCTCCTCACCATCACCGGCGCCATCCTCACCAAGATGGACGGCGATGCACGCGGCGGCGCTGCCCTCTCCATTCGGCACGTGACAGGAGCGCCGATAAAGTTTTTGGGGACTGGCGAAAAGCCCGACGCCTTCGAGCCCTTCCACCCCGACCGCATCGTCTCCCGCATCATGGGTCACGGCGACATCGCCACCCTCCTCGAGCGCGCCGAAGCCACCCTCGACCGCGGCAAAGCCGAGCAGTTCGCCAAGAAAGCCCTCTCCGGCGACGGCTTCACCCTCGACGACTTCCGCGACCAGCTCCGTCAGATCAAAAAGATGGGCTCCATGAAGTCCATCCTCAAGATGCTCCCCTCCGTCGGCCCCTTCGCCGGCATGCAGCAGGCCGTCGAAAACGTAGACGAAGGCCAGTTCACCCGCGTCGAATCCATCATCAACTCGATGACGCAGAAAGAGCGTCTCGACCACGAGATCATCAACGGCAACCGCCGCAAGCGCATAGCCCGCGGCTCAGGCACGTCCGTACAGGACGTCAACAATCTCCTGCGTCAATACGCCCAGATGCGCAAGATGTTCAAGTCCCTAGGCGGTGGCGGCGGCATCAAAGCCCAGCAACGCATGATGAGCCAAATGCAAGGCAAACAAAAATTCGGGCGTTAGTTTTCTTGACTTTCGTGCGCCCTCAATGCAATCTAAACGTGCTCCTAGTGTGAACAGACGTTCAAGTTCGCGTCTGTGGCTGGTGCTTAGCCAGCCCGTTATGGTTGATAGGTTTTCTGCCCCGGCTGCGCCGGGGGCCGCTCGAAGTGGGAGTTATGCAAGTTGAGTGGTATGAACATCCAAAGTATGTGAGGGTTCGTGAAAGACTGATTTCCTCTCTCACGAATCCTCACTACAGATTTCGCCGATCAGAACCAATAATTTTCCTCTGTGGTGGCGAAAAAAGCACACCTCGCGATACGCTCGCAGCCTATCTTCATAAGCACATTCCTACAACTAAGTTCTTTTACGCAGAACCTGTTTGGGAAGTCATCGCTTCTCGTATAAAACTTGGTGCATTAGCGATGGAGGCTGATCTCGCGAAACTTGCAGATTTGGTCATCGTGATAGTAGAAAGCCCCGGAACATTTGCAGAATTAGGCGCGTTCTCCAATAGCGATGCTCTACGACCCAAGCTTCTCGCAATAGTGGACGCTGAATATTCTCCTCCGCAAAATTCATTCATTGCTTTGGGGCCGATACATTGGATCGAAGCTGAATCGAACTTCGCCCCTACGATCTACGTTCCCTTGGCCAGTATCCTCACAGCAGTGGGAGAAATAGAAGAACGACTTTCTCGAATCAAAACCACCACTGCAAAAGTCTCTAACCTCGCCGATAGTCCCAAGCAACTATTGTTGTTCATCTGCGATCTCATCGCGATAATCTATCCTGCGACCATAGAGACAGTAGAAAGCTACTGCCAAGGAATTTTAAGCGAAGCACCTTCAACCGTTGCCGTCGCAACAGTCGTTGCACTTGGAAAAGCCATGGGAATTTTGGGCTCGTTTGCGGTCGCAAACGAAACATACTTTTTCCCCTCAACATCAGAAAATGCCGCGAAACCATATCACCATATGACTTTAGCCACTCTGCCGGGACTCAGGTCTGAGCATCTTTCCGCGCTTCTTTCAATTCCAGCAGCCCGTCATGTAATGGAGCAAATCAGGGGGAAGGAATGATAGCTGAGCGTATGACGACTGAACTCGGGCTAACGTGGGAGTTCGTCGCGAATCTTGCAGGTAGTGCGTCTTACGAATACAAGAAATTCATCGTCAGGAAGAAGAGTGGCGGGTTACGTGAGATTTTCCATCCGTCTAGAAAGTTGAAGGCTGTTCAAATCTGGTTATTACGGAACCTATTGGGACAATTACCAGTTCACGAATCGGCGACAGCATACAGAACAGGGATCTCCATCTACGACAACGCAACTCGCCACACGAAAAGCAGATACCTCCTACGAATTGATCTAGAGAATTTTTTCCCGTCTATCAGGGATTCTGATTTCTCGGCGTATGTTGATAGCAACCAAGAGAACTTCAAAGGGTGGACTGAGATTGATAAAGCCATTGTGACTTCCCTAATGTTCAGGAACGGTGAACTCACGATAGGTGCTCCAACTTCTCCTGCCTTATCGAATGCCTTATGCTTCCAGTTAGATGTTCAACTCAGCAAGCTTGCTAATAACCGCGGTCTTGTTTACACGCGCTATGCCGATGATCTGTTTTTTTCATCCATCAAACCTGGCGTTCTTTCATCAGTTTTAGATGAAGCCCAAAGCATCATTGACGAGCTACCTATTCCGGCAACATTGAAAATCAATCGAGCTAAGACCCGGCATTCTTCCAAGAAAGGAAGACGTCAGGTTACTGGAATAGTTCTTGGAAGCGACGGGAAACCCCACATATCTCGCACCTTCAAACGAAGTATCCGCTCGATGGTCCACAAGTTCGATTTATTGCGCGAAGATCAAAAGGTTGCATTGCCAGGAATGATCTCTTTTGTAGCCGGAGAAGAGCCCGGATTTTTAAATTCGCTGATTACAAAGTATGGCTTCGAGCTCATCGCTCGAGTAACTACAATTCAGAGTCTCGCGGAACGTCAACGAATACATCTCCCGAAAGTAAAGCCCTCACCTCCGAAGAAAGTTCGTGCGAAATCGTCGACGCAGGTCTTGTTCGATACTTTGAGAAATGCGGGCTTCGACGTTGACGATTGAACGAATCTATCGATACCCATAACTCAATTCTGAGATGTGAACACCAAAGCGTCACTTCATCTCTCCACCGTCCCATCCGACCAAGTCATCACCGGAACCATAAACGTCGTCACCGGCTCAGGAGCTCCCTGCGCGGCGTAGACCGGCGATCCATCAAGGTTCGCGCCCCACTTCGCCGCCTCCGTAGTCGGAAGGAAGAACATCACATGAGGATGCCAGTGGCCGGCACTGTCGTTCAAATATCCCTGCTTCGACATCATGTAGCACATCGCTCCCTCCTCAGGCACCCCAATGACCTTCGTCGCCACCGCCTCCTTCATACGTGCCTCCACCTGATCCTTCGGCAATCCGGACAGCACCAGCTCCGTCCGCTTCAGGTACGCCGGCATCACCGACCGCGCAGCAGCGGCGTTGAAGCAGTGCGGCGCGCGCAGCTTCGGGTTCCAGAACTGAGGATCGTCGAAGGTGGTAGCCCACGAACGCTCGACCAGGCAGACGAAGCCGTTCGTCCCCTTCGCCGCCGTCTCATAACCGTGGCTGCCGAGCACCATCACCTCCGCATCACCGCTCACTGCAACATTCGCCGCACTGCGCGCCAGCGCGACTTCCTCCGCCACGCTCGCCACGCGGTACTGCTCTATAGGAGCCATCGCCGGATACAGCGCCTTCCCTCCCTGCCCCCAGCCGACACCATCCGCACCGATTAGAACCACACCACACACCACGCAAGACGCTATCGCTCCAATCATTCGATTTGCCATTGCACCTGCCTCCTTAAATAAGTCGCTTCACCTGCTTGGGCCGTCATTCATAACTGTGAGACCGTTCACACGCAGCAAGGTTATGCCCGATGCACATCGAAAAACCCAGCACTGGGACATCTGCACCTCCTAAAGAAAGCTCCCACCCAATCAGCAAACGCCAGCAAAATAACCTCAAAACAGCCCAAAAACAACATGTCAAATCCCACCCACGAGAAAACCCGCTCCAGACGCGCCTTTTCGCGTGGCGTATTCACCCGCACCAACCAGCTATCCTGTTAACAGAGGCCCCAAAACTAACTAAAGAGATCGAGTCTGAGACGAACCATGCTCCCTCTAACTCTCTCAAAACAAGTATTTTGTGCACAACCAGCTTGTTTTCAATATTTTACAGCGGTCCACTGTCTGCAAGCTAAAGCAAACAAACAAGTTACCCGCAATATACCCCCAGGGGAGGGGGAGGGGTGACCGCCACATCGCCCCAGTACCAGCAAAGTGAACGGCGAAAGAATTTTCGATTACGCCTGCAACAAAATCAGCATCACACCTCCATCTGGCGAAATTTCGCCGAACGGAGAAAAAATAAAGATGCTTATCCTTTTGCTCATTCTGATTCTGGTGTTCGGCTTTGGCGGTTATCGCATGGGACCTGGCCTCGGCTACTACGGCGGAGGCGGCATCAGCCTCATCCTGCTCATCGTCCTCATCCTGCTCCTGATGAAGGTTATCTAGCTGCAGCAGGCCCATTCCGCACGACCGAATGGGCCATCTCAGCTCTCTCAACCAACCACCTAGTTGAGAGTATCTTCGCAACACGCTACGATAAGACGCTAGCCAAGCGTGCTCATGCCAACCACGGTCCAGACCCGCAACACCCGCCAGAAAGACGCCATCCGCGCCGCCTTCCTCGAGGCGAATCGCCCCCTCTCTCCCGACGAAGCCCTCGCCCTGGCTCAGAAAGAGGTAGACGCCCTCAGCATCGCCACCGTCTACCGCAACATCGGCAGCCTGGTCGACGACAAGTGGCTCACTCCTGTCGATGTCCCCGGCCACTCCACCCGCTACGAGGTATCAGGCAAGGCCCACCACCACCACTTCCAATGCAACACCTGTGGCACTGTCCACGAACTCGAAGGCTGCGAGATGCAGTCCCGCCCCAAACTCCCCCGCGGCTTTAAGTACTCCAGCCACGAGTTCTTCGTCTACGGGACCTGCTCCTCCTGCACCAAGTAGCCCAGCGAACCTACCGCCGCCGTCTATCGTTTCGATCCGCCTAACAGCGAACCTAACACCCCACGGATCAACTGCCGCCCCACCGTGCTCCCCATCGTCCGAGCCGCACTCTTCACCGCCGCCTGCAGCACCGTGTCTCCCCGCCGCGATCCGCCAGACCCCAACACCCCACCCAGCGCACTCCCGGCCGCCTCCATCCACCCCGGCCCCGACCCCGTACCAGCAGGAGTACCCGCCGGAGCAGCCACCCCACCCCCCACCTTCCCCTTCAACCGCTCATAAGCCGACTCCCGATCCACCACCGTCTCATACACCCCCGCCACCACCGAATTCTTGATGATCGCAGCTCTCTGCTCCGGCGTAATCGGTCCTATCTGACTATGCGGCGGACACACCATCGCCCGCTCCACCATCGCGGGGATCCCTTTCTCATCCAGAAACGAAACCAGCGCCTCACCCACGCCCAACTCGGTAATGACTGCCTCCACATTCAACTTCGGATTCGCGCGAAACGTCTGTGCAGCAGCCTTCACCGCCTTCTGATCCCGAGGAGAAAACGCTCGCAACGCATGCTGCACACGATTCCCGAGTTGACTCAGCACTGTATCCGGCACGTCGATCGGATTCTGCGTCACAAAGAACACCCCAACCCCCTTCGACCGAATCAACCTCACCACCTGCTCAATGCGATTCTGCAAAACCGACGGCAGATCGTTGAACAACAAATGGGCCTCGTCGAAGAAAAACACCAGCTTCGGCTTTTCGAGATCGCCAACCTCCGGCAGTTTCTCAAACAACTCACTCATCAGCCAAAGCAAAAACGTTGCATACAGTTGTGGCGACTGCAGTAGCTGATCCGCCGCCAAAATATTCACTACGCCTTTACCACTCGAATCTACTTGCAACAGGTCATCGATGTTCAACGCTGGCTCGCCGAAGAAAAGATCTCCTCCCTGCTGCTCCAACCCCACCAACCCTCGCTGAATTGCACCTATGCTCGCCGCCGAAATATTTCCATACTGCGTCTGGTATTCCTTCGCAGCTTCGCCCACGTGCTGGAGCATCGCCTGCATGTCTTTCATGTCCAGCAACAATAACCCACTGTCGTCGGCGATCTTGAAAACAAGAGTCAACACCCCCGTTTGCGTGTCATTCAGGTTCAGAATCCGGCTCAAAAGCAGCGGTCCCATCTCGCTCACCGTCGCCCGCACCGGGTGTCCCTGCTTCCCAAACACATCCCAAAACACCACCGGGCATCCCGTAAAGCTCCATTCGCCCAGCCCCATCGCTGTAACCCGAGCATCGAACTTCGGCGAACTCTTCCCTGCCTGCGAAATACCCGACAAGTCCCCCTTCACGTCCGCGGCAAACACGGGCACGCCGATCGAACTCAATACTTCCGCCATCACCTGCAGCGTGACGGTCTTACCTGTCCCGGTTGCGCCTGCTACAAGGCCATGCCGATTCGTCATCCCCGGCAGCAAGTAAAGCTCATCAGCGCCTTTCGCAATCAGCGGCATTTCAACCATCGAGTAGGATCTCCTCTACCTGAAGACTACACACCCTCTCGCCAACGTCAACACTTTGTCCGTTTGCAACTTTCATCGCAGCCACCTAGAGGAAAACCTCTTCTTGATTTCGCGCTCGCTCAGCAGTTCATTTGAAATGACTCAAGCAACTGTGGCGAGCCATTGAAAACGTTCTCCTGCCTCAAATGCATCTCAACGGGAGATCTCGCCGATATCTTTCACCATACGCACAACCTCGATCGTCTCTCCGCCGCCCACCGGCACCTTCCTGCGTTCGACTTCCCGATATCCCTTCTGTTCATAGAGCGTGACACCCGTCAGCGTACTACCCATCTCAAAGCGGGTGAACCCTTCTGCCTTCGCAGCTTCTTCAGCGGTGGCGAGAATCAGGCCTCCCAAGCCCATCCGCGCAAAATCCGGATGCACAAAGATCGCTCGAATCTTCGCAGCGTCCTTCCGTGCATCCAATCTCTCCGGCGCAATCTTCTCCATCTGATGATCCCCGCCGTAGAGCGTCTTCCGGAAGCTCCATCCACCACATCCAGCTATCACTCCGCCTTCCGCGATCGCAACGAAGTAGGTGCCATCTGTAATCAACTGACTATCGACCGTGAACACCGTAGACAGCGCCCCCTCTCTTTGCGCAAAGGAATAGTCCGCCACTTGTAACCCCCTCACGGAGGCTTGTATCAATTCACGAATCGCAGCAACATCATCGTCCGCCGCAACTCTCAACTGAAACTTCACCATCCGCAAAGTATAAAAGCCCAACTATCGCCGTTGCGAAATTGCACGATTCCTGCGCCTTTATTGAACTCACAATAATTCGGCAACAAATCAAGAGCTGCGTCTTGTCCCTCCCCTCCATCGCGTACTACACTCCTCCCCATGACTTTCACGATGCCTCGCGCCATTAGACTCTTTGCCGCAGCTCTTCTCCTTCCCCTCTCCACCGCTACGATCCATGCGCAAGATTGGGCCAAGGCCCGTCTCGAAGCCTCCCCGCGCCATCACGAATACGTCCCTCTCAAGCACGGTGACCGCACCGTCCAGGCCTTCGTCGTATACCCCGAAGTCAAGACCAAAGCTCCCGTCGTCATTCTCATCCATGAGATCTTCGGCCTCAGCGACTGGGCCAAAGAGATGGCCGACGAATTAGCCGCGCAAGGCTTCATCGTCATCGCCCCTGACCTCCTCACTGGATTCGGTCCCAACGGCGGCGGCTCCGACGCCTTCCCCGATCAGGACGCCACCGTCAAAGCCGTCTCCGGCCTCGATCCCGACGTCGTCAACGCCGACCTAGACGCAGCAGCGGACTACGGCAAAAAACTCCCCGCAGCCAACGGTAAGATCGCCGTCACCGGCTTCTGCTGGGGAGGGGGAAAATCCTTCGCCTTCGCCGCTCACCGCAAAGATCTTTCCGCCGCCTTTGTCTTCTACGGACCTGGCCCCTCGGACGTGACCACGATCACTGCTCCCGTCTACGGCTTCTACGCTGGCAACGACGCCCGAATCGGCGCCACCATCCCCGCAACCAGCGCCGCTATGAAAGCCGCTGGCAAAAAATATGAGCCCATCACCTACGACGGTGCCGGTCACGGCTTCATGCGCGCCGGCGAAGATCCCGGTAACGCCGTTCCCGGCAACAAGATCGCCCGCGAACAGGCCTTCGCCCGTCTCGTCACTCTCATCAAGGAGATGAAGGCCGCCCCTGTAGCCGCCAACCCCAGTCACAACAAAACCGCAGCGCAACAGTCTCAGCCCGCCACTTCCTGCCACGCCAAAACGAACGTTGCTGAAAGCCAGCCCACCAACAAAAACGTAGAGACAGCTGCAATAATGTAGTTGTGACCGCCGCTCTCAACATCTCGCTTCAGGATCAACTGGACCGTATCACGCAAAATACACGCGCCCTCGTCCAGCCCGAGCGCCTCGCCGTCTCCGAAAAGGCGACCGAAGACCTCTTCAACACCGGCATCGAGGACCACACACTGAAAGCCGGGGCGCAAGCCCCGGCTTTCACTCTCGAAGACGCTCTCACTCACAAGCCTATCCGTTCAACCGACCTTCTCGCCCTCGGCCCGCTCGTCATCAACTTCTTCCGTGGCCGTTGGGATCCGTACTGTGTCACTGAGCTCGAAGCCTGGCGCGATCTGCACGCCGATCTCCGCAAACGCGGTGCCATCTTCGTCGCCATATCCCCGCAGACCACTCGCCAAAACACATTCACTCTTGAGCAGCACGGCCTGCAATACCCTCTGCTCGCCGACCCCGGCGCCACTATCGCGGAGCGATTTGGCATAGCCCACACCATTCCTCAAGACCTCCGCAGCTACTACCAGTCCATTCTTATCAACATCCCCTTTAACAACGCCGGCCTCAGCTATCACAACGCCACAGAAGCCAGCTGGCGCCTCCCGCTCCCCGCCGTCTTCGTCATCGACCAGACCAACACCATCCTGTTTGCAGAAGGTCACGCTGACTTTCGGGTTCGCCCGGAACCAGCGGACGTTCTCACCGTTCTCGACCAGCGGTAGCACCTCTCCTACCAAACACACCCAACAAAAAGCGTCGCCGTTTGGGCTCTGACGCTCCATGTTGTCCTTAAATTCGGAAAATCTCCTTCGATAGAGAAGCCGGATCCATCGCAACATCTTGCGATATCGAATACGTGCGTTTATCGTAGTGATAGTCCGTCTATCGAACATTACGTTTGATAACGTTACGGAAAGGGACCCGAATGAGCCTCACCCCCCGCCAAGCCCTCGCATCACCCGATTCCTCCCTCCCGCCCGCTCCTCCCGCAGAACCGAAACCTACTCCCGCTTCATCCCTTGATATCTTCACCGGCGACCCCAACTTCATGACCTCGCTCGCGCGTGGTCTCATCGTCATTCAGGCCTTCACTCAGCAATCCCCGCAGATGACCATCTCGCAGCTCAGCGTAAAAACAGGCCTCTCCCGCGCCGCCGTTCGCCGCTGCCTCTACACCCTCACCAAGCTCGGTTTTGCCGGTGCAGAGGACGGCTCACGCTACTCGCTCCGTCCGCGGATGCTCACCCTCTCGCACACCTACACCACATCGAACACCCTCTCCGCCGCCGCCCAGCCTATCCTCGAGCGCATGTCCGCCGCTCTCCGCGAATCCTTCTCCGTCGCCACACTCGACGGCGAAGACATCGTCTACATCGCTCGCACCCAGGTCAATCGCGTTATGGCCGTCGACCTCCACATCGGCAGCCGGCTGCCCGCCTACTGCACTAGCATGGGCCGCGTGCTCCTCGCTTATCTCCCCACCGAACAGCTCGAGCAGTACCTCGCCAAAGCCGCACTCACCCCGCACACCACCCGCACGATCACCTCAGTCGAAAAGCTCCGCCTCGCCCTGCGCAACGTCCGTCGCAACGGATACGCGCTCGTCGATCAGGAGTACGAAGTTGGCCTCCGCTCTCTCGCCGTCCCCGTCTATGCCTCCTCGGGCCGCGTCGTCGCCACTCTCAACCTCAGCGGCAACGCCCCCCGCATCTCCGTCCTCGAGATGCAGAGCCGTTTCCTCAACCATCTTCGTAACGCCGCCAACGAGCTAAGCGTCTTCCTCAACTAACTCTCGACTCTACCGGGGGAACCGAATCAGGCCGTCATCTCTGCAAGCTTCAAAACCGTGCGCCAGTTTCTCATCGTGCTCACGGTCTTCAGCTTCGAATCGAAATACGCATTCGTCAGCTTCGTCTTCGCCGCTCCAGTCACCAGCTTCATATAGATCTCGCGCCCCACGACAGCAAACTCATCGGGCGCCGATCGCGTAGAGTCCAACGCGGCCACCAAATCTGTGCTCGGCCGATCCGCTAGAAAAGAAACATGCAGCAACTCTTCCGCAGCGCCTGCCTTCAAAAATGGATTTCCGCGGACCACTGCGTCTAGCTCTGAGGCAGTCCGCAACACCACCGGCACCTTCAATCCGAACCGTTCCTCCACCTGCTTGGCAATCACGCGATCGAGTTGCTTCACCACCTTGCACTCCGCGCAAAAGACAATATTCCCACTCTGGATATACGTCACCACTTCGCCGCAGCCTGCCGCCGAAAAGAGCCTCACCAACTCTTTCATCGGCAGCATATTCTTCCCTCCAACATTGATGCCGCGGAGCAGAGCGACATGTTTTACAGCCGTCTTCGCACCTCGACCTGTCATTGCATCGTCCCCCTAAACCGGAGCCACACACCGCGCGAACGAAACTTCAGAATTCGTTTCCACAACAACGCTGAGGTCTCCAATCGGAACGACCACAGCCTTCCCCGGAATCAACTCCAACTCACCATCGGGCGTCCTGACCACACCTCTGCCGGTCAGCCCAACCAGACATCCAGCTCCATCGAGCGACACAGTCTCTTCTTTCGTCGCACCAAGCTCAAATCGATCCACAACAAAATATCTCTGCTCAATCAACCTCGTAAACCCCTCCATCTTTCGCGGCGCAACCTTTCCCGCCTGTGTCTTAGGCTTAATCACCTGCAGCCCCTTCTCCAGATGCAGCTCCCGCGGCCGTCCATAGTCATACAGACGATAGGTCACATCGCTCGTCTGTTGCGTCTCCAGCAGCACCACACCGGGTCCAATCGCGTGCACAGTCCCCGCGTCCACAAAAAGCATGTCTCCCACCGACACAGGCACATGCTCGAGCAGCGTCTCCATCGTCCCACTTTCTACAGAAGCCGCGACTTCCTTCGCCCCGACACCCGGCTTCAATCCCAGTGCGACCGTCGCCCCCGGGTCCGCCTCCAGCACATACCAGCACTCGGTCTTTCCCCGAGTCTCGCCCATCGCCTTCGCCTGCGCGTCATCCGGATGCACCTGCACCGAGAGCTTATCCGCCGGGAATAAGATCTTCACGAGCAGCGGAAACTCCCCACCTATCTTCTCCCCGACCGAAGCCAGCGTCTGGCCTCTAAACGGTCCCGTCTCCACCAGACACTGTGGCCCCGTCAGCCACGCCTCACCTACCAATTCGTTCGTTCCGGTCTCGTCATACCAGGGCCTCAGATCGCTCTTGCCCCAAACTCTTTCGCTAAACCACGGCTTTAAGCTAAACGGTGCAACTTTAGTCCCACTTGTCATACTTCAAGCCTATCAACTCCCACCTTTGTGTGGCATTACAAAAGTCTTACACCACGTCCAGCGTCACCCCTGATAGCGTCAGTATTAGCAAGATTAGAAGCACCCGATACACAAGGACAGCGAATACATATGACTCCCGTCACCACCATCGAAGAAGCCCCGGTAAAAGCGCCTAAACTCGCCGCCGTCGTTCCAGCCGTCGCCGAAGTCACCCAGAAGGTCAAGCAGGACCTCCGCATGGGCCGCGAACACCAGCAGGGCCGCATCAACTGGATCACCACCATTGCAATGGGACTCTTCCACGTCGGAGCGACCGCTTCCCTCTTCTTCTTCTCGTGGAAAAATCTGGCCGTCTTCTTCGTCATGTATTTCTTCGCGATCAACATCGGTATCGGTGTGGCTTATCACCGTCTGCTAACCCATCGCGGCTACAGGGTTCCCAAGTGGGTCGAGTACTTCGTCACCATGTGCGGCTGCCTCGCGCTTGAGGGCGGTCCAATCTTTTGGGTAGCCACTCACCGCGTTCATCACCAGAACTCCGACCACGAGGGCGACCCCCACACTCCGCACGACGGCACCTGGTGGGCGCACGCCGGCTGGATCCTCTCCGGCCGCGCCTTGCACTCCGAAACCGCTCTCCTCGGCCGCTACGCTCCCGACCTCACCAAGGATCCCGTCCACGTCTGGTTCAGCAAGTATCACTACGTTCCGCTGGTCGTCACCGCCTTGCTTCAGATCGCCCTCGGCGCAGCTCTCGCACCCGCAGGCCGCCACATCGCCGGCGCTGTTGGTATGGTCCTCTGGGGAACATTCCTCCGCGTCACCATCGGCCTCCATGCCACCTGGCTGGTCAACTCCGCCACTCACCTCTGGGGCAAGCGTCGCTTCGAGACCAAAGACGACTCCCGCAACAACTGGTGGGTCGCCATACTCACCGGTGGTGAAGGCTGGCACAACAACCACCACGCCCACCCCGTCAGCGCACGTCACGGTCTCGCATGGTACGAGTTCGACATCAACTACTACTGCATCTGGGTCCTCAGCAAACTCGGCCTCGCAGAAAAGGTTCAGATCGCCAAATTCGATCCCCAAAATCCCAAACCAGCCGGCGTCATCTAGCCGACCGATTAACAAAATCATAAGGCCGTCATCCTCACAGGTGACGGCCTTTCAACTTAACGCATCCAACCTCGACAAGCATTCAAGGTCGGGATATTCTCATCCCGAAACGTAATCGCTTCAAGGGCCCTGACAATCCAAATGTCGAAAGAGGCAAGATGACGCGCACAATTAAACTTCTCGTCGTAGCGGTAACCCTCATCGTTGCCGCTTGTATCGCCCCCACACCGGCATCCGCACAGCCTGGCTATGGTCCTCCGCCGCGCATCACCTGCTCCTCCAATGACGGCAACAGAAACTGGTGCGACATCGGCCCCAGCCGCGACGTCCGCCTCGTGCGCCAGATCAGCGGTTCTGCTTGCATCAAGGGCAGCACCTGGGGCACCGACCGCCGCGGACTATGGGTCGACCGTGGATGCCGCGCTGAGTTTGTCGTCGCCGCCGGTGGTCCACCCCCGCCACAGTATGGTGCCCCGCGCATCGTTACCTGCTCCTCCAATGACGGCAAGAGAAACTGGTGCGACATCGGCCCCAGCCGTGACGTCCGCCTCGCCCGGCAAATCAGCGGTTCCGCCTGCATCCAGGGCAGCACCTGGGGCACTGACCGTCGCGGCCTTTGGGTTGACCGCGGATGCCGCGCCGACTTCAAAGTCCGCTAAACCATCCTCCGAGGGAGCTGCTTTCACTCAGAGCGGCTCCCCCGGCTACACTAAGCAGCAATGCTTCGCACCATCCGCGCCACTCAGTACGTCACCGCTCTTCGCGAAGGCGGCTCTCTCCCCGCTATTGTCGAGGCAGATGACCTGGGCCTCTACGTCATCAAATTCCGCGGTGCCGGCCAGGGCCCTCTCTCCCTCGTCGCGGAACTCGTCGCTGGCGAAATCGGTCGCATCCTCAGCCTCAGTGTTCCTGAACTGGTCTTCGCCGACATCGACGCAGCCCTCGGCCGCAACGAGCCCGACCAAGAAATCCGCGACCTTCTCCGCGCCAGCGTTGGACTTAACCTCGCCCTCGACTATCTCCCCGGCTCTTCGATGTTCGACCCCGCAGCCGGCAACAAAGCCGACTCACACACGGCTTCCCTCGCCGTATGGTTCGATGCCTTCGTCCTCAATGTAGACCGCACCGCCCGCAATGCGAATCTTTTGAACTGGCACAGCAAGCTCTACTTCATCGACCATGGCGCTGCACTCTACTTTCACCACAACTGGCCCGACGCCGACCACCTTGCCGACTCCCCCTTCGCTGACGTCCGACACCACATCCTTCTGCCCTGGGCCGCAGGCCTTGAGCAAGCCGCGGCTCATGCAAACAGCCGTCTCAATCCCCAGGTCATCGCCGACATCCTCGCGCAAGTCCCCGACGAATGGCTTCAATCCAGCCATCCAACTCCCGCCGAAGCACGCTCTGCCTACCTCAATCTCCTCACCCGGCGTCTCGCCGCATCCCCCATCTTCACCCAGGAGGCCATCCGTGCTCGCGCCCATCTCATTTGACTACGCAGTCATTCGCGTCGTCCCTCGCGTCGAGCGCGAAGAGTTCATCAACGCTGGCATCGTCGTCTTCTGCCTGCAGCAGCGCTTCCTCGAAGCCCGCATCCATCTCGACGATCAACGCCTCCGCGCGCTCTGGCCGGAGATCGATCTCGATCTGGTTCGCAACCACGTCGAAGCCTTCGCTCGAATCTGCGCCGCAGACCCCACAGCCGGTCCCATCTCGCAATTAAGTCAACGCGAACGCTTCCACTGGCTAGTCTCTCCGCGTAGCACCATCATTCAGGTCTCCCCCGTCCACACAGGCCTATGCGACGCTCCCGAAAAGATCATGGACAATCTAGCGCGACGTTATCTCCTTCAATAAACTCCCGCTATACTTCCTCCAACCCATGAAGCTCATTCACCCTCGCTGGAAGATTGCTCTGGCCGCGATTTTCGCGATTTGCCTTCTTTGCCATCGACTTCCAGCACAACGAATTTCCGTCCCTGTCGATACCATCAAGCAGCGCCTCAGCTTCTACAAAGGAAACGACACCAAACGCGAGACCGCTCTCAAACAACTCTTTCTCGAATCCGGCTGCAGCCCCGCGAACCTCACCGAGCAGACCGTTCCGTCAAGAAAACAACCGAACCTCATCTGCCTTTTGCCCGGCGCCACACCCGCCACCATCATCGTTGGAGCTCACTTCGATCACGCCGACGAGGGCGATGGCGTCATCGATAACTGGAGCGGAGCCTCACTCCTTCCCAGTCTCTTTCAGATCCTCGCCGCGGCCCCTCGCCAACACACTTTTCTCTTCATCGGATTCACCGGCGAAGAAAACGGCCTCTTGGGTTCCGATTTCTATGTCAAGCAACTCAGCCCTGAGCAGCTCACAACATACAAGCAATGATTAATCTCGACTCTCTTGGACTCGGTCCCACAAAAGTCTGGGTCAGCCAGTCAGACCCACGCTTGGTAAACACAATCGCCGCCGTCGCCCACCTCACCAACATACCCATCGCCGGTATGGACGTAAATGGACTAGGAGAGTCCGACGAGGAATCCTTCATCGCACAGAAAGTCTGCACCCTCATGATCCACAGTCTCACCCCAGCCAACGCTCACATCCTTCACCGTCCCGATGACAACCCAACAGCCGTACATCTTTCCGACTTGTACGACACCTTCCGGCTCTTAGGAACCTATCTGCCTTCTCTAGACACGTTGGCCTTCCCCAGCCAGCATGTATGCACCATCAAACCGGTCGACAACACCGCATTTCACTCTCGTTCGAGACTGAGGCATCAACTCTCTCCCGGCTCCGTAGCTCGTTGAAGCAAGCGTCTGGAGCATCACCCCGCTATACTTCCTCCAAGCCATGAACATCACCCGACGCCGCGGAGCCATCGCCACCTTCATCACCCTGGGCGTCCTCACCGTCGGCCTCGCCGTCACCCTCAACATCACCTGGATCGTCCTCAACAAACGTACCCTCGCCATCGCCGTCCTTGGCGTCATCCTCTTTGCAGCGCTGATCGCTGGCGTCGTCCTCAACACTGTCTTCCTCATCCGTGAAATCCGCCGTAACGAGCGTCAGGACTCCTTCCTCAACGCCGTTACCCACGAGCTCAAAACTCCCATCGCGAGCATCCGCCTCTACCTCGAAACCCTCCAGCGCCGCCCCATCGAAGAATCCCAACGCCAGGAGTTTTACAAGATCATGCTCTCCGACTCCGATCGTCTCCTGGCCACAGTCGAGCAGGTCTTGAAGGCCGGTCAATTAGGTCAGCGCCATCGCCAGCAAAACCGCATCCTCATCAACATGCAATCTCTCGTCTCCGACTGCATCGCCATCACCCTCCAGCGCCACCATCTTTCGCCAGAAAGCATCGTCCTCGACCCCATTCCCGGCGCCGTCCGCCTCTTCACCCAGGGCATCGCCGAAGACCTCCGCACCGCCGTCATCAACGTCCTCGACAACGCCGTCAAGTACTCTCCTGACGGCGTCGAAATCCGCTGCTCTCTCGCCATCACCAACTACACATGGGTCGCCCTCAAGGTCACCGACACAGGAGTCGGCCTCCCTGCCAACCAGTTCAAACGCATCTTCAACCGTTTCTACCGCGTCCCCGGCCGAGCGATGGCCAAGATCAAAGGTACTGGTCTAGGCCTCTTCCTCGTCCGAAACATAGCCCGCCAGCACGGCGGCGAAGCAATCGCAACCAGCCCCGGACCAGGCCTGGGAACCACCATCACCATCACGTTGCCCCTGGCCACACCCGATTCTTCCGCTGGCAGCATTTAACTCAAGCTAGCGACACGACTCCTTCAATGGCTCGACGTACAATCCATAAAAGCTCGTAGTTATCCCAAAACTTCGTGATCTCCCATGCCTATAGTCTGGAAATACTTCGCCTTGGGATTCAGCGCGCTCCTGCCACTCATCAACCCTCTCGGTTCCGCGCTCATCTTCCTCGGACTCGTCGGCGCTGCTCCTATCGATATTTACCGCGGTCTTGCACGCCGCATCGCAATCAATACCGTTATCTTCTTAGCCGTTATCGAACTCATTGGTTCGTATCTGCTCGGCTTCTTCGGCATCTCTCTTCCCATCGTTCAGGTCTCTGGAGGCATCGTCATCGCAATGATCGCCTGGGACCTCCTTAATCAAAAGGACAGCAGCGCCCCCAACCCGGAAAAAACCCAAGCCGCCCTTCCCGCTGTTACCACCCAGGAAATTTACAGCCTCCGGCAAAAAGCCTTCTATCCCTTTACCTTCCCGATTACTGCCGGTCCAGGCTGTATCGTGGTCATGCTCACCCTCAGTGTTCACAACCAACAGACGAGCCTCGAGGATAAGGTTCTAGCCCATGTAGGCCTGTTTATTGCGGTAGTCTTCCTCGCCGGTCTCATCTATTTTTGCTACGCCTACGCCCCCAAAATCGCCCGCACCATCTCGCCCTCAACCGCCCATGGAATCCTTCGCGTCGTCGCCTTCATTCTTCTGTGCATCGGAGTTCAGATCGCATGGAATGGCCTCAGCAGGCTGATCGAACAGCTTCTACATAAATCGTGACCATAAAGGTAACAAATAGAACTAAGGCAGCAAACCGGAAGACTCATGACCGAACCCAACGCCCCACTCATCGTCCTCGTTGAAGACGAAGAACATCTCGCCCAGGGACTCCTCTTCAACCTTCAGGCTGAGGGCTACCGCACCCATCACGAATCCGACGGCGACTCTGCCCTCGCCTACCTGCTGAAACCTCCAGAAAACATCGCCGCCATCGTTCTCGACGGCATGCTCCCCGGCGCCGACGGCTTCACCATTGTCCGCGCCCTGCGCGAAGCCCAACGCTATACGCCGATCCTCATGCTGACCGCCCGGGCCCGCCCCGAGGAGGTCCTCGAAGGCATCGAAGCCGGCGCCGACGACTACCTCGCCAAGCCCTTCGACCTGAACATCCTCCTCGTTCGCCTCAAATCCCTTCTCCGCCGCACCGCGTGGCAGAACACCGCAACCCCCGAAACCCCACCGCCGGCTCTCGCCGATCAGACCGACGAGTACGCCTTCAATCACCGCACCATTCGATTCGACACCCTCGAACTCATCGCGCCCAACCGCACAACCCACCTCACCCTCATGGAGGCCGACCTCCTCCGCTACCTCACCCAACGCGAAGGCCAGATCGTCTCCCGCAAAGACATTCTCGAAGATGTCTGGCGAGTCCACGAAGACACAGACACCCGCGCTATCGACAACTTCATCGTCCGCCTCCGACGCTACATCGAAGACGACCCCGCCGATCCCCAACACCTCGTCACCGTCCGCGGCATCGGCTATCGCTTCCTCGCGAACCCTTAGGGCATCCGGAAACATCTAAAGCGTTACGAGAGCCAGACAATCGTCATAGAAAAAACCGACAGTCTGCTGCCAAATCCTCCGTAGAACCAGTCAGGAAAAAATGAGCCTTCTTCAAGCAGAGAATCCTGTCGCCGGGGTGCGACTAGCCACTATCGATGACACTGACTTGCTGGTCCCGTTCATCAACCACGCCTTCGCCCCCGACAACTACTTCAAGCGCACCGAACGTACCAATCCGTCGCAGGTCACTGACTATCTCCGAAACGGCTTCTTCCTGCTGCTCGAAGACACAGTCGGCTTGCTCGGTCTGATCTATACCGAACTGCGCGAGGACAACCGCGGTTATATCGGAATGATCGCGATCGATCCGGACCGTCAGGGCGCCGGAATCGGAACGCGTCTACTGCGGATCGGCGAAGAGTTCTGCTGCGAAAAAGGCTCCAGCGTCATCGAGATCGCCGTCGTTAATCTCAGGCCAGATCTAGTCGCGTGGTATCAGCGGAAAGGATACCGGGTCGTCGGCGAAGCGCCCTACGTCCGTCCAGAGATCCTCGTCATGCCTTGCCACTTTATCCTCATGGAAAAAACTCTCGCTCCGACACCCACCGCAGACCCAGAACCCCAACTAACGCCCCACCCGAATTAAGGGAATCCTACCGCGCCTCCTTCCACCTCCGCGCCTCTGCCGGCGCCAGAATCCGATGCACTGTGCTTAAGAGTTCCGGCAGCCGAAAGGGCTTCGCCAGGAAACTCCACCCTTCCTCTTCCAGACGCGTCTTCAATCCTTGATCCACCATTCCACCCGAGATCATCAGCACCGGCAGATCGCTCCGCAGCTCCTTCAACTCCCGCGCCAACTCCATGCCTGACTTTCCCGGCATGTAAAGATCGGTCACCAGCAGATCGATCTCCGGCACGCTGCGAAAAATCTGCGCTGCCCGCTCCGCATCGCCAGAGCTGAAAACCCCATACCCTTCATGTTCTAGAAACGTCCGCGTCAACGCACGCATATCCGGATCATCATCCACCAGCAAAATCCTGCTCGGCGAAAGCTCAGCGGCACGACGCTCAGAGGTGAAAATATCTAATGACATCAGCGAATCATCGTAAAGCTGAATCCCGGTTGTAGCTGTTCTAACTCCAGACACGTCTCAACACTTCTTTCGCACCGGCCACTCCCAGTCTCGTGCGAAATCCTCTCGTTCATTATGTACCTTTGAGATGGACTCCATAACCGCCGCCGGAGTTGCCTCGCTCCAAGCTCCGCGTCTAACCCCTTCCCTCTCAACCTGCACCCAGGCGCGCACGCGATACACTGAACCAGATACACCAAGCAGCAAAACAATGCGCATCATCACCCGCTACATCCTCCGCGAAGTCACCTCGCACGCCCTCCTCGGCGGAGCCCTCTTTACTTTCATCATCTTCATGCGCGATCTCGGTCGTATCCTCGAGTTCGTCGTACGCGACTCCGCCACAGCGGGAGACGTCGCCCGCATCATCGCCTTCACTCTGCCGCCAGCTCTCACCGTCACCATTCCCATGGCTGTCCTGGTCGGCATCCTCCTCGGTCTCTCCCGCCTCGCCGCCGACAGCGAAATAACCGCCATGCGCGCCAGCGGCATGGGAGCAATCGACTTCGTCCGCATCGTCTCCATCGTCTCCGCGGTCGCCCTCGCGCTCGGGCTCCTCAACTCCCTCTACATCGCGCCCCGCGCCGCCAGTGGCCTCATCGCCCTAGGCGAATCTCTCAAATCCTCCCAGGCCTCCTTCGAGGTCCAGCCCCGCGTCTTCTACGAAGAGTTCAAAGATCGGGTCCTCTACATACAGGACGCCACCCCCGCCGCAGGCGCCGCCCTCTGGCACCACGTCTTCCTCGCCGACCTCACCGAACCCACCGATCCCCACATCATCACCGCAGACCAGGCCGTCGTCGTCAATGGCACGCCCAACACGCCAGACGCCCAGACTATCCGTCTCCACCTCCTCAACGGTGGCCAGCACGACACCTCCGCCACCGATCCCAACCAATACAACATCTCCACCTTCACCAGCACCGACGTCCCCATCGAAACCGAAGCTCCCGAAGACGCCCACCTTGGCCGCGTCAACACGCCCATCCAGGCGCTCTCTCTCGCCGAGCTCTGGCGCAACGCCAACGCCATCAAAGCCACCAGCGGTCGCGAATCCTCCATCTACCGCATCGAGTTCAACAAGCGCTTCTCGTATCCCTTCGCCTGCCTCGTCCTCATGCTCGTCGGCGTCCCGCTCGGCATCTCGTCCAAGCGTGGAGGAAAATCCACCGGCTTCGTCCTCACCATCCTTCTCGTCTTCATCTACTACTTCCTCTCATCAGTAGGAGTAGCCTTCGCCCAATCCGGCAAGCTCTCGCCGTTCCTTGGCGTCTGGGGAGCGAACCTCCTCTTCGCTGCCGCCGGCGCCATCCTCCTTTATCAAATGTCTCGCGGAGGCATCGCTCTCAGCATTGTCTCCACCATCGGCGTCTGGCTCAGCAAACTCATCACCCGCCTCACGAGCAATGGTCACGAATCCGCCAACGTCAGATCCAGGCACGACATCGCCACGCTTCTCCGCCGCTTCCGCAGCATCTCCCGCATCCAGTTCCCTCTGCTGCTCGACGACTACGTCATGCGCGAGTACGCCACCAACTTCGCCATCGTCCTCAGCTCCTTCTCCACCCTCTTCCTCATCTTCACCTTCTTCGAACTCATCGGCCCCATCTTCAAAAACCGCACGCCCCTCATCACCGTAGGCGAATACCTCTTCAGTCTCATCCCCTACATCCTCTACAACGTCACTCCACTCTGCGCCCTGGTCGCGGTCCTCGTCACCTTCGGTTCCCTCAGCCGCACCTCCGAGCTCACCGCGATGAAATCCAGCGGCATCAGCCTCTACCGCATCATCACGCCAGTTCTGATCGTCACTATCCTAATCTCCGCCGGCCTCTTCATCTTCGACGAGCTCTACCTTCCCGCCGCCAACCGCCGTCAGGAAGCTCTCCTCTCCATCATCAAAAACAAACCCACTCAAACCTTCTCCCGCCCCGACCGCCAATGGATCTCCGGCCAGACCAACAACGCCGGCGAACCCTACCGCATCTTCTACTACCAATACTTCAACGCAGAAAAAGACACCTTCGCCAACCTCACCGTCTTCGAGTTCGATCCCGCGACCTTTACTCTCCAGCGCCGCATCTTCGCCGCCTCGGCCCAGTGGGATCCCCACGTCAACAACTGGGTCTTCGACAACGGCTGGCAGCGCACCTTCTCCGGCGAAACCATCGCCAGCTATCAGCCCTTCACCGTCGCCACCTTCCCCGAGATCCGCGAGCAGCCCACCTACTTCAAAAAGGAGTACATCCCCTCGCAGGAGATGAGCTACACCGAACTCTCCCGTTACATCACCGACCTCAAACAATCCGGCTTCGACACCAAGCGTCTCAGCGTACAACTCAACAAAAAGATCGCATACCCACTCATCACCCTGGTCATGGCCATCATCGCCATTCCCTTCGCTTTATCGATGGGCAAAAAAGGCTCTCTCACCGGCATCGCCACCGCCATCGGCCTTGCGATTACCTATTGGGTCGTCGCCCTCATCTTCGAATCACTCGGCAACGTAAACACCCTCCCCGCGCTCCTCGCCGCGTGGACGCCCGACCTCCTCTTCGGAATCACAGGCGCCTACTTACTCCTCCGCACCCCCACTTGAGTTGCACACCCTCTTCTCGTCGCCGCTTCTCGCACCACTTCTCGCGAAATCAAAAAGGCTCGTCATCTCGACCGAAGCTGTCCACAGTCTTATCGTGAACAGCGCAGTGGAGACCCCCGCATTTCGCCTCTGCTCTTGCCTCCGTTTTTCTTGTTGTCATTCCCGAAGGGCATCTGCTGCTGTCCTTGTTTTGCAGTTGCCTCTGCTTTTCACTCCACACAACACATCGTCATCTCGACCGAGCTGTCACAGTCTCATCGTGAACAGCGCAGTGGAGAGATCCCCGCATTTTCGCCCTTGCCCTTGCTGTTGTTTTTCTTGTTGTCATCCCTGAAGGGGATCTGCTGCTGTCCTTGTTTTGCTGTTGCCCTTGCTCTTCATTCCACACAAACATCGTCATGTCGACCGAAGCTGTTCGCAGTCGAGCCCGCAGCGGACCCACCCGTCCGCCGCCGCTCTCCTCGTCAAGCCTCGATAGCCGCGGCCAGCTTGCCAAACAAGCTCTCCCAGCCCATCGCATGACCATCTCGCGAGCTCTCCGTAGCGAACTGTTCATGCCGCAACCGAATCTCCGTTCCTCCCTCGACATCCCTCAGAAACACCGTCACCATTGAGGTCTCCGTTGGAGCCCAACTCCCGTTCCACGTAAACTGCAGCAGCTCGTTCGGAATCACTCTTAGATACTGCCCGCGAACCGCTACCTGACGCTTTCTGTCTTCGTCCGTCATTCCCTCCTTGGCACACATCATCCCTTGCGATAAAACTTCGTAAGTTCCGCCCTCACGCACATCGAGTGTGGCGCTCACAAAATTCATATCTCCCGGCGCATGCCATTTCTGCAAGATCTCCGGCCGCGTCCACGCCTCGTAGACCCGCGCCCGGCTCGCCCGAATCACGCGTGTAAACTCAAGCTTCAAAGCCGTTCCATCATCCTTTTTCCGTTCCAGTTCCAGAGTTGCCATTCCGCACATCCTCTCCCGGCGTCTCCGCCGTCTCCAGGTAATTCTGGAGGGCATCCAACTGGCCCGTCCAGAAAGTTTCGTAGTAGGCAAGCCACTCCTGCGCCGCCCGCAAGTTATCCGCATTCAACTGCACCATCCGAAAGTTGCCCTTCTTCTCCCGCCGAATCAGATCCGCCCGTTCCAGCACCTGCAGATGCTTCGACACTGCCGCCAAAGACATGTTGTAGGGCTCTGCAATCTGCCCTACCGTCTTGGCCTCCCGGCTCACATCTCGCAGAATCGCACGACGTGTAGCGTCCGAAAGGGCATGAAACACGGAATCCAAAGAAGCAACCGTCAATTCAACCATGCGGTTGAATATAACTCAAAACTAAAAACTATTCAACCACATTATTAAATAGATTTATGCCGAGACGAAAATCCTCGACCGTTCACCTTTGCCAAGCCCAAACGTCCTAAACTGGAACCACAATGATTGCAAAGCTCCCCTCGATCACCCTTCTGGCCGCTTTAGCCACGGCCGCCACAGCCCAAACCACGCCGAAAGCAACCACGACCACCCCGCATCACACCTCCGCCATTGCAAAGCCCGCAACCACGCCCCCAAACATCCCCAAAGTAGTCGGCATCCCCAAGCCTCTCTTCACCCTCCGCTACATCGACACCAAAATCGGCACCGGGGCCCCCGCCGCAGAGCGCAAATACTACACCGTCCACTACACCGGCTGGCTCATCAACGGCACCAAATTTGACTCCTCTTTCGATCATCCTGGTGGCGAACCCATCACCTTCCCGTACGGCGCACGCCGCGTCATCATTGGTTGGGACACTGGATTCCAGGGTATGCACGTCGGTGGCAAACGCCGCCTCTTTGTCCCCTACCAGCTAGCCTACGGCGAGACCGGCCACCCCCCCGTCATCCCGGCCAAAGCCGACCTCATCTTCGACGTCGAGCTAGTCTCGATGTCCGACACCCCGCCCCAGCCAAAGGCACCTCCGGCCGCACCAGCCGCGCCTGAATCACCGCAAAAGACCGCCCCGACTACCCCGACGACTCCAACCGCTCCCACCACCCCGACTACTCCGACCACCCCAACGACTCAAACTGCTCCAACAACTCAAACAACGCCAACCACACCAACTGCTCCAACTACCCCAACAACTCCAACCAACAACCCGCCGCACCCTGAGACCCCATAGCCTCATCTGATCCAAAGGACACTCAGAAATCAAGATGCTGGAAAGACTTAAACCGCTAGCACCCTACCTCAGGCGATACCGAAAGAACCTCGCCTGGGGCGGGGTCGCGGTCATTCTCTACAACACCATCAAGGTACTCATCCCCCTCGTCATCGGCCATGCCATTGACGACATGCAGCACGGCATCACTGAAGCCAAGGTCGTCCACCACACGCTTCGTCTCCTCGTCATCGCCGTTCTATCGGCGATCTTCCTCTACATCACCCGCCAGGTCATCATCGGCGCCTCCCGCGAGATCGAGTTCGATCTCCGCAACGACCTCTTCAGCAACCTCGAGCGCCAGGCTCCCAGCTTCTACCACACCCATCGCACCGGCGACATCATGGCGCGCACCACCAACGACCTCAACGCCGTTCGCCAACTCCTCGGCCCTGCGATCATGTACAGCGCCAACACCATCGTCTTCACCGCAGCCGCGCTGCCCTTCATGTACCGCATCAGCCCTCGTCTCACCTTCTTCGCCTTCGTGCCTCTCCCTATCGCGTCCGTGCTCGTGCAGTACTTCGGCAACCGCATCCATCGCCGATTCGAGCGCATCCAAGCCATGTTCTCCGACATCTCCGCCAAGGCACAGGAAAACTTCTCCGGCGCACGCCTCATACGAGCTTTCGCCCAAGAAGAAGCAGAGATCGCCTCCTTCGAAACCGCCAACCTCGAATACATCAAGCGCAGCCTGCACCTCGTTCGCCTCATGGCGATGCTCTGGCCCACGCTCGAATTCGTCCTCGGCCTCTCCCTGATGATCACGCTTCTGGTCGGTGGCCACGAAGTCGTCGCGCACCACATCTCCGTGGGCCAATTCACTTCATTCAACGTCTACATGGTGCAACTCACCTGGCCGATGATCGCGGTAGGCTGGGTCGTCAACCTCTTTCAGCGAGGCACCGCCTCCATCGTCCGCATCGACGAGCTCCTCAAGCAACAACCCGCAATCACCGATCAGGATGTAACTCCACAACAGCAGAAGCGTTTCGAAGATGCCGAGGTGATCGCCGGCGAAATCGAATTCCGCAATCTCACCTTCGCCTACCCGGATGCCCCACCAGTCTTGAAGGACATCAGCCTCCGCATCCCAGCCGGATCGTCACTCGCCATCGTCGGCCCCACCGGCTCCGGAAAATCAACCCTCGTCGGCCTTATCCCACGCCTTCACGACGCCGCCCCCGGGATGGTTCTCGTAGACGGCGAACCCATCCGCTCCTACCCACTCGCCGCCATCCGCAGTCAGATCGGCTTCGTCCCGCAAGAGACTTTTCTCTTCTCCGACACCATTCACCAGAACATCGCCTTCGGCAGACCCGACGCCTCCCAAGAACAAGTCCAGGACGCAGCCAGTATCGCGCACATCAGCACCGAAATCCTCGAGTTCCCCAAAGGCTTCGAAACCATGGTCGGCGAACGTGGTATCACCCTCTCCGGCGGCCAGAAACAGCGCACCGCCATCGCTCGCGCCGTTATCCGTGAACCACGCATCCTCATCCTCGACGACGCCCTCGCCAGTGTGGACACCTACACCGAAGAACGCATCCTCAACGGCCTCCGCCAAGGCATGGATACCCGCACCACCGTCTTCATCTCCCACCGAATCTCTACCGCACGCAACGCCGATCAGATCGCCGTCCTCGTAGCCGGTCACATCGCCGAACTCGGAACCCATGAGGAACTCATCGCCCGCAACGGCTACTACACCAGCCTCTTTGAAAAGCAGCGCCTCGAAGAAGAACTAGCCGTAGCCACCTAGGTAGTCTGCTAGTCATCGAGTCTGCAAGGTCAGCTATATCTGGCGCAAGCAGCTCAGCTGAACCAAAAGCAAGCAACTTCGCTGACTCGCGATTCCTATCACAGCCTAACCGCTGACTCGCTGACCGACTAACTCTCAAAAAATTAAGCTGACCAGCCTGACGCGGCAGTCTCACCGACTGGCACATACGCCTCCGACTGCGGCACAAACCTCTCCTCCCGCGTCCGCAGCTCTCTCGGCAGAACCTTGCCGGCCTCCGGATCGCGTGCCACTACAACCCACGCCTCGCGAACATTGCGAACAAAACCGATTACCTCTTCAAACTGCTCCTTCGACTCCAGGTGTGAAGCCTCAAGGGTCATCGTGAACATCGTCGCATAAAAGTCCGCCAGCGAAGCAACAACTGCGCCACCAAGATCCGGACGCAACCGCGCCTGAAGATACGTCAGAATATCGAGCACCTTCTTCACCGCGATACGCCGCCCACGCACATCGTCCTCTTCCACACACTGCATCGCGCGATAGAGGAAGCGAATCGCGCCATCATAAAGCGCGACTACCAGTTCAACACCGGTTGCACTCGACAAACTCTGATCCTGGTAGCCCATCTTTGCTCCTCCGTTACTGCTGTGCATTTGGGTTGAAGCCCGTCAGGGAATCAAAGACCGAGTTAACCTCATTGAGCTGCTCGGGAATGGACTGCAAAATCTGATTCGCAGTATTCAACTCATCCGTCAGCTGCGTCTTCTGTGTCGCCAGCAGCGCATTTTCGTTGGTGATATCCGTATTCAGCGAAGTCTCCTGACTATTGTTCTGCTGCTGAGCCAGCGAGATTGCACCGTTCGGCGTCTGATTTCCAATATTGTCCAGCGCAGTCGACAACGTTTGGCCGAAGCTACCCGTGTTCTGCAAAAAGCCTGTCACGTCGGACAGATTCGAGTTAAGAACGCTCGTAAGCGTGTCCGCATTCACGGTCAGGGTCCCGTCGTTATTGACGCTGATCCCCAACTGGGTAATGTTGTTGATCGAGCCACTGGCCTTACCGGAGAACAGAGATCCAGTGAGCGTCTCCTGCAACTGTGCAATGATCGGACTTCCTAAGAGCGCTGCAGCAGTTCCTCCCGCGGCATTTTGCTCCTGCGCATTGACGTCTCCGACCACCGTGTTATACGCCGAAACAAAACTGTTGATTGCCGTAGCAATATCCGTAGTGTCGTCCGTGATCTGTACCTGCACCGGCGCCGCAGAGGTCGCAAGCAGTTGAAAACTCACCCCTGCAATCGCGGTGGTCACGGTGTTGGAAGAGCTTGTGACTGACACTCCATCCACCTTCAGCTGGGCATCTTGTCCTGCCTGTGCGGTAGAAAACGAGACGGCGCTGCCGCCCGAAGTAGAATCGGACAAGGTGCCTGTGATTGCGCTCAACTGCCCAGCCAAACCGCTGGTTGTGCTCACGATGGACAACCGCGACCCGGAAGAGTCTGTGATGATGCTCGCTTTGACGCCAATGGCTGCCGAATTAATGGCAGCAACCAGACCCGTGAGCGTGTTGCTGCCTGCGGTACTGGTGTCGAATACCGTGCCCTGAATGGTCACTGTCCCGGTCAGCGTATCGCTCGCACTTGCGATTGCGCTCGAGACATCCGAGGAAGTCTGCGCCAATTGGCTTACTTCGATCGTGTGGCTCCCTGCCGAGGCCGACGAACTGGCAGAGGTTAGACTCAGCACATCGGTATTCGAGCTGGATCCCTGCTTCTCCGCGAAGACCCCTTCAAAATCCGTCAGCGCCTGCACGCTCGTGGAAAGCGCCGAGAGATCGGTTCCCAGCGAAGAGAGAACCGTATCCTGCGCCTTCAAAGCAGTCAACTGATTCTGCCAGGGGGTCTCAATCGCCTGATTTGCCGCCTGAATCTGCGCGACAGTCGTCGCCACATCAAATCCCTGACCGCTCGTCGCCGACCCGAAACTTAATCCAACTGTACCCATGTCATTTGTCCGTTCTTCTTCGCACGGTCAGGAAGCAAGGATCGTGCCAAATCTAGCCTTCCAAAGATTAGAAGCAGCTAAGCATTGCAAAAACGAAAGAACGGCGGCCACGTCTTCTCGCGTGACCGCCGCACCTTCCGCAGCTTATTGCAGCAGCTTGAGAATCTCCTGCTGTGAGCTGTTCGCCTGAGCAAGAGCACTGATACCGGTCTGGCTCAGCACCTGGAACTTCGCCAGATCGCTGGTCGCCTGACCGAAGTTGGTCGAGAGAATCGCGCTCTGAGCAGAGGACAGGTTCACCTCTTCCGAGCTGGCAACGTTCGCAGCCGCATTCAACTGATTGATGTTCGCGCCGATCGATCCGCGAGCAGCCGAAATGCCGGCGATCGCAGTGGTGATATCGGTCAACGTAGTCTGGGCGGATGCCTGTCCAGCTGCTGCGGTAGCACCAGTCAGAGTGTCGGTTGCAGAGAAGGTCACCCCACCAATGCTTGTGGCGGTAAGCGCCGTCGCAGCCGCACTGATCGTTGTGACTCCAGCGGACGTTCCATCAGAGAGGACGAAAGTGGTCGGAGCTGCCCCGTTGAAAACAGCGCTGCTGTTGAAGTTCGTCGTGGAACCGATATTGCCGATCTCGGTCAGGATGCTCTGGAACTCGGTGTCGGCAGCTCCCGACTGAGCGAGCGTCAAACCACCGTTCGAAGCCTCAGTCGCCAGCGTAACGGCGCGATCGAGAAGGTTGGTCACCTGAGACAACGCACCATCGGCAGTCTGCAGCAAGCCCACGCCGTTCTGCGCGTTCTGCGCAGACTGGTTCAGGGCAGCTTCGTTCGCAGTAAGACCGTCCGCGATCGAAAGACCGGCTGCGTCATCCGCGCCGCTGTTGATGCGAGAACCCGAGGAGAGCTGCTGGAGAACATTCTGGAGACTGTTCTGCGTCTGGTTGAGGTTGTTCTCAGCATAGGTTGCTGCAACGTTTGTAAGAATGCCCAAGGACATGTGGAAACGCTCCTGTACTGCTCGGTTTGAGTTACCGCGACGCCAGTCCCGGGTGTCCGACCGGCGAACTCACCACTCTGTCCAAGCAGTTGTGAGATCCGGTTCACCATGCGGTAGGCTCCGCGTTCTCCCACCTCATCGGCGTCCCCCGCGGTGACTTTACGCAAATCTCATTTCGCTCCATCGTGATGGTCACCTGCCTCCTTCTTCCTATTGGCCGCAACTTCCGTGCCGATGAAAGATCCGGGAGGAGTTCTCATACACATGATCCAACTGACCCGCCTCAACGGTAGTCCTCTCGCCGTAAACTGCGACCTCATCAAATATGCAGAAGCCGCACCCGACACCGTCCTTACATTAGTCACCGGTGAAAAGCTCATCGTCCTCGAGCCTTGCAGCGAAGTCTCGCAACTCACTCTCGAGTTTCGAGCCGCAATTTTACGCAAGGCCTGGCCCGAAGCCGCACAGGCTCTCATTGCAAAGTCCGTACACGACGCCGACCTGATTGCTCGTAATCACGACCGCAAAGCTTCGCAGGAATAGCCACCCTAACCTTCGGAAGAGGAGACCCATGGACTTCGCCAGCATCGGCGGCATCGCTCTCGCCCTCATCGGCATTCTCGCCGGCATGATGGTTGAAGGCGGCAGCATCGCCCAGATCACCCAGCCCACCGCGGCCATGATCGTCATTGGCGGCACCGTCGGCGCCGTCATGCTCCAATTCCCAATGAACATCTTCCTCGCCGCCATCAAGGCCGCGCTGAAGGTCTTCCTCCACAAAGGCTCAAACGGCGAAGCCACACTCGCCCAGATCGTCACCTTCGCCAACAAAGCCCGCCGAAGCGGCATCGTCTCGCTCGATGCAGATCTACCTTCCGTCTCTGATCCTTTCCTTCGCCAGGCTCTCATGCTCGCCGTCGACGGCACCGAACCCGCGGAGGTCCGCAAGATCATGCAGCTCGAGCTCGACAACAAATCCGAGATCGAAGAAAAAATCCCCGCTGTCTTCGAAGCCGCCGGCGGCTACTCTCCTACGGTCGGAATCATCGGCGCCGTCCTCGGACTCATCCAGGTCATGAAGAATCTCTCCAACATCGATGAGGTCGGTCGCGGCATCGCTGTCGCCTTCGTCGCCACCATCTACGGGGTCGCCATGGCAAATCTGATCTGCCTCCCCGCCGCAGGCAAGCTCAAATTCCGTCACCGCGAAGAACAGATGATCAAGGAGATGATGCTCGAAGGAGTCATCTCCATCCTCGAAGGCATGAACCCACGCATGATCGAAACCAAGCTCCGCACCTACCTCTTCGAGTCGCACCCGCCTAAAGATGGAAAGTCCGGTAAGAACGCCGAGGCGAGAGCATGAGCAAGAAAAAACATCCCGAGCACGTCAACCACGAGCGCTGGCTGGTCTCCTACGCAGACTTCATCACGCTGCTCTTCGCCTTCTTCGTCGTCCTGTTTGCATCCAGCCAATCGGACAAGAAGAAGCAGCTCAAGCTCTCTGAAGCCATGCAGACCGCATTCACTCCACTCGGCACCTTCGACGCCCACTCGAAGACTCCGCCGCTCACCGACATCAACGCCTCAGCCATTACCAATTCGATCTCATCACCGATCGTGCGCCCTCTGCCATCCGCCACCACTGAGAGTCTCGAGGAGACCGAAGCCCGCCTGCGCAAGCTCATCGCGGAGCAGGTCGCCGCTGGCGGCATCCCTCCCGGCGGCATCGCCATGCGTATCACTCCCGATGGTCTCGTCATCTCTCTTCACGAGGCCGGGTTCTTCCCCTCCGGCTCAGCCGAGGTCCGGCCGGCATCGATCCCCATGATCTCGATCCTCGCCAACACCTTGCCCTCGGGCCCACTGCGCGTCGAGGGCCACACGGACAACGTACCCATCCACACCGCACAATTCGCCAGTAACTGGGAGCTCTCCACCGCACGATCGACTGCCATCGCACGCCTCCTCCGTGAACACGGCCCGATCGACCCAGCCAATCTCGCAGCAGCAGGATACGCCGAGTTTCATCCCGTCGCCAGCAACGCCACCGAAGACGGGCGCACCCAAAACCGCCGCGTCGACATCATCTTGCTACGGCACCCTGCAGCTTCTCAATAACCGCTTGCGTTCGATTTCCGCCGACGCAAGCGATAAATGATAGGCAGTGATGGCGTCCGAAAACCGCGAGTTTATCGGATGCTCACCGTGAGAAACTTAGTTCATGGAATCGCCCGATAACAACACGGGGTGAGTGCCCTTCGTGTATCGGATCACTTCGCCTGACAACCAAGTCGGCGCGCCAGGACATCAACACAAATTCTTCAAATCGAGGAGAACATGTCTGAACCTCTTAAACTCCTGACAGATCGATTCGAGACACCAATCGGCGAGATGATCATCGTAGCCGATCATGACGGAAACCTACGCGCCGTTGAATGGACAGATCATGAAGAACGCCTGCACAGGTCCCTCCGGCTTCACTACGGTCGCAACGGATTCAAGCTTGAGCCAGCCGACAATCCGTCTGGCTTATCCGACGTGATGAAGCGTTACTTTGCAGGAGATCTCGCCGCGCTAAACGAACTCCCGGTGCGAACAGCTGGCACACCATTCCAGCGCGACGTATGGCACGCACTCCGCGAGATCCCGCACGGCACAACCGTCTCTTACGGAAAGCTGGCCAAACAAATCGGCAGACCCAACGCCGTAAGAGCAGTCGGTCTCGCCAACGGCTCCAACCCGATCGGAGTCGTCGTGCCTTGTCACCGCGTCATCGGATCCAACGGCTCCCTCACCGGCTACGGTGGAGGCATCGAGCGCAAACGCTGGCTTCTGGAGCATGAAAACAAACACCAGCCCGCGGACCTTCCACTGAAACTCACTTGAGAATACAATCGCAACAGCAAAATAATTCTCGGGGCAGACGTATCTTCTGCCCTTGCTTCCTCGTCAGACCTCACAAAGATGCAAAAAACTCTGCACCTCGTCGCGACGCTGCTCTGCCTCCTGACCCTACTCGTCAGCACAGCGACCTGCGTAACGGTTGCACGACCAAAGAAATCCTCATGCGATCAATGCCCGAAGCAATCACCCCTCGATCAACCCGCCTGTTGTAGCGCACAACAAGAACAACCATCGGCAATCGTCTCCGCACCGGTCGAGCCGCAACTCCAGGCAGTCACCGTCGTCGCATCTTCCAACGAAATCTCTTCTCCGCTGACAGCGTCGGTCATACGCTGGACCGCTCCGCCGCCACTCCGTTCATATACTCCCCTTCGTATCTGATTCCCTCTTGATCTCAAGCCGCGTCACAGCGCCCCTCCACGCTGTGCTCTCAAAACGCACGCATCAAGACAAGGAATTCTCATGCGCTCCATCCTGCAAGCGACCCTGCTTCCAATGTTTTTTTTAACACCATCTCTAACACTGTCGCAGACAGATCCAAGCTCCATGCCCAACATGCCAGGCATGCAAATGGGTTCCCCTCAAGCATCCACGCCTGAGACCACCACCATGCAGATGAATATGAACATGATGAGCCCGCCATCGAATCTCATCGACACCATCCTCAACCACACCACCTCCGGCACCAGCGCCGAACCCACCACCACACCCGTCCCCATGCTCATGCGCAGCTATCACGGTTGGATGCTCATGCTCCACGGCACCGCCTCCATCTCCGACACGCAACAGCACTCCACATCCGATCCCCTCAGCCCCTCCCCTGACACCTGCACACAGTTCAACCTCTCCTGCACCGGCCAAGTCGTGCGCGGCGGCGACAAGCTCTTCTCCACCAACTGGCTCATGCCCATGGCCATGCGCGCGCTTGGCGACCACGGCCAATTCGGCCAGCTCACCCTCCGCACCATGCTCTCCCTCGAGCCCGCAACCATCTCCAGCCGCCAATACCCCGAGCTCTTCCAGCAAGGCGAAACCGCCTTCGGCAAACCCATCATCGACGGCCAGCACCCTCACGACTTCTTCATGGAGCTCGCCGCCCTCTACGACCTCCGCCTCGGCAAACAAACCCTCCTCAGCTTCTACGCTGCCCCTATCGGCGATCCCGCCATCGGCCCCACCGCCTACCCGCACCGCCTCTCAGCATCTGAAGATCCCATCGCCGCCCTCGGCCACCACCAACAGGACTCCACCCACATTGCCTTCAACGTATTCACCGGCGGCCTCACCTGGCGCTGGCTCCGCTTCGAAGAGTCTGGCTTCCACGGCGCCGAGCCCACCGAGCAGCGCTGGGGCTTCCAGCCCTCCCCCAACGGCCACGCCGTCGATAGCTACTCCTCCCGCATCACCTTCGCGCCAACAAAAAACATCAGCTCCCAATACTCCATCGCCCACATCGTCAGTCCCGAAGCCCTCTACCCCAACGAAGACCAGCAACGCCAAACCGCCTCTATCATGTACAACCGCCCCTTCGGCACGCATCACAACACCACCAGCATGCCCGGCATGGACATGGGCACCTCAGCAACCAACAACTGGTCCACCACCCTCCTCTGGGGCCGCACAAAATCCCTAAGCGACAACAGCAAAGAAAACAGCTACCTCCTCGAATCCCTCCTCAACTTCCGCACCCGCAACTACGTCTGGACACGCATCGAAAACGCCGGCCGCTCCAACGAACTCCTCATCCCACCCGGCTCCCCACTCCCACCCAACTTCACCGAATCCCCCATCGGCCACGTAGCCGCCTACTCCTTCGGCTACGACCGCGACTACCGCGTCGCCCCACACCTCCTCGCCGCTCCCGGCGCCCAATTCACCACCTACACCACACCCGCACCCCTCATCCCCATCTACGGAGCCCACCCCTTCGGAGCAGTAGCCTTCGTCCGCTTCAGAATCACCGGCAACTAATAGGACTCTCCACCACATGCCCACGAACAAAAATCTAATCGCCATCAGCGGAGCACCCGGTGCAGGCAAAACAACTTTGCTCGACATCCTGCAATCCCGCGGCTACGCCTGTGTTCCCGAGGTCGCCCGCCGCATCATCCAGGAGCAGATGCAATCCGGCGGCAACGCTCTCCCCTGGCAAGACACAACCGCCTACATCCACCTCATGCTCGAAAGCTCCATCGCCTCGTATCTCCAACACCAACACGCCCAGCACCCAACCTTCTTCGATCGCGGTCTCCCCGACACACTCGGCTACGCGCAGATCATCAAACTTCCAGATCAACGCGCCATCGAAGAGGCCTGCGACCTTCATCGCTACGCAAAAGTCTTTCTCGCTCCACCATGGCGCGCCATCTACACCACAGACACCGAACGCAAACAGACCTTCGAAGAAGCTCTCTTCAGCTTCGAACAAGCGATGAAGGCTTACACCCATTGCGGCTACGATCCAATCCTCTTACCACTAACCACCCCAAACGACAGAGCCGACTTCGTCCAGTCCCATCTCGATTTGCGCTAAGGTAGCCAGATGAATCTCTTCGTCGCCACCACCAATCCAGGCAAGCTCCGAGACTTCGCCGCCACAGCCTCTCCCGAGATCACACTCACTCCCCTAGCCAACCTCAACCAAATCCAAGCCCCCGCCGAAGACGAGCCCACCTTCGAAGGCAACGCCCGCCTCAAAGCCATCTACTACTCCCACCACGCCCCCAACGAAATCGTCATCGCCGACGACTCCGGCCTCGAAGTCGACGCCCTCCACGGCGCCCCCGGCGTCCGCTCCGCCCGCTACGCCGACGACCACCACTTCACCGATCCAGCGAACGCACCGACAGACGAGCGCAACAACCTCTTCCTCATCTCCAACCTCACCGACATCCCACTCACCCAACGCAGCGCCCGCTACCACTGCGTCCTCGCCGCCGCCCGCAACGGCCAAATCCTAGCCATCGGTCACGGAGCCGTCGAAGGCGAAGTCCTCACCGCCCCCCGCGGCACCTACGGCTTCGGCTACGACCCCCTCTTCTACCTCCACGCTCAAAACAAGACCATGGCCGAACTCGACATCGCCACCAAGCTCACCTTCAGCCATCGCGGCCGAGCCTTCGCCGCTCTCATCTCCGAGCTGAACTCCGGGCTCCATTCCTCGCGATAAACTCGAGCCATGCTCCCAACACTCTCCATCGACCACCTCGTCTTCCGCGTCCGCGACATCCCCGCTTCCAAAACCTTCTACCGCGCCCTCTTCGGCGAACCCGTCTTCGAAAACGAAGACATCTTCCTCTACAAAATCGGAACCGCCACCCGCCTCTTCTTCACCAAAGCAACCAGTCCAGCATCCACGCCCTACGACAAGGAACATGTCGGCCTCAACCACATCGCCCTCGGAGTCGAATCCCTCCCACATCTCGAACAGATCCTCGGCCACCTTCAAACCGCAGGCATTCCCAACAGCGGCATCGGAATCGACCCCCACGGCAAACAGAACTACATCTGGCTCAATGACCCCAACGGCTTCCGCATCGAGTTCTACTGCACCCCAGCCGAATAAACGGTAATCGATCACCTGAATAAAAATCGCACAAACATCACGATAACCGCACAAAACCAAGCACTTTCCTTGACGCTGCCAATCCCGCAGCGGAATAATCGCGATGCTGCACTTTTTCCATCTCTTAACCGAGTGCATCCATCATGATTTCAAGGAGTCCCCATGGCCACCGCCGTCCCGCCAGCACCTCCTGCTGCTAAGCCCCTCAGAGGTGTGCAGCCACTCCGCGCCGGCCAAGGCAACTCCTTCCTCTGGCACAAGCTCCACTCCCTCTCCGGCATCGTCCCCATCGGCGCCTTCCTCGTCGAGCACATCATCTCCAACTTCGAGACCCTCAACGGACCCCTCGCCTACGCCCAGCAGGTGAAGTTCCTCAACTCCCTCCCGCTGGTCCGCGTCCTCGAGTGGGCCTTCATCTTCATCCCCCTCGCCTTCCACGCACTCTACGGACTCTTCATCGCCTTCCGCGGCCGCGTCAGCGTCAACGTCTACCCCTGGGCCAGCAACTGGATGTACGTCTCCCAGCGCATCACCGGCGTCATCGCCTTCCTCTACATCGTCCAGCACGTCTGGCGACAGCGCTTCAGCGGCATCTCCCTCCCCGAGAACCCCGGCGCAGCCTTCCATAAAGTACAGGTTGAACTCTCGAACCCGTGGATGCTCGCCATCTACGTCATCGCGATGATCGCCACCACCTGGCACTTCGCCTACGGCATCTGGCTCTTCGCCGCCAAGTGGGGCATCACCCCGGGCGAAAAAGCCCGCAAGAAATTCGGCTACGTCTGCACCGCCTTCGGCCTCGCCCTCTGCCTCATGGGCCTGGCCAGCATCTACGCGGTCGTCTGGAAGTACCCAAACGCCCCCGAAAACGTAATGCCCGCCCAACCCGCCGGTATCGACCTACCCGCACCATCAGTCCCACCGCCAAACTCAACAAACCCAGACCAACCGGGTGAGGTTCGATGATTCACGGTTCCCAGTTGGCTCGCCCAGCTTTAGCGTTCGCAGGAATAGGGCTGTTCATTTTGTTTGGTTACTTCGCAGAAAAGACCATTCGGGATTGGAGAGAAACTTCCGGTCTTCGTCCGTTGCTTTCAGGTCGACGATCATCAATAGCGGATCAGCAGATCATAAATGAGCTACCTCCTTTGCTGAAACGCCGCGTGCGACTTCTTCGAGCAGTTGGAATGACGGCGATGATCGCTGGCTTTCTTTCGGCTTCACTGTAAAAGCTGAGAAACGAGAGAGGACTCAATGGCAGCAGCAACACCCAGAATCATCGTAGTAGGCGGCGGCCTAGCCGGACTAGCCGCAGTCATCAAGATCGCCGAAGCCGGCGGCAAGGTCGACCTCTTCTCCATCGTCCCCGTCAAGCGCTCCCACTCCGTCTGCGCCCAGGGAGGCATTAACGCCGCCAAGGACCTCAAAGGCGAAGGCGACTCTGTCCTCAAGCACTTCGACGACACCATCTACGGCGGCGACTTCCTCGCCAACCAGACCCCCGTCAAAAACATGACCGCCCAGGGCCCCGCCATCATCGACCTCCTCGACCGCATGGGCGTCCCCTTCAACCGAACCCCCGAAGGCCTACTCGACTTCCGCCGCTTCGGTGGCACCCTCTACCAGCGCACCGCCTTCGCCGGAGCAACCACCGGCCAGCAGCTCCTCTACGCACTCGACGAGCAGGTACGCCGCTACGAAGCCGAAGGCAAAGTCACCAAGTACGAAGGCTGGGAGTTCCTCTCCGCCGTCCTCGACTCCAAGGGCGCCTGCCGCGGCATCACCGCCATGGATCTCCGCACCATGGACACCCGCACCTTCCCCGCCGACGCCATCATCGTCTGCACCGGAGGCAATGGAGCCATCTTCGGAAAGTCCACCAATTCAGTAGTTTGCACCGGATCAGCTCAATCAGCACTTTACCAACAGGGAGCCTTCTACGCCAACGGCGAGTTCATCCAGGTCCACCCCACCGCCATCCCCGGCGAAGACAAGCTCCGCCTCATGTCCGAGTCCGCCCGAGGCGAAGGCGGCCGCGTCTGGGTCCCCAAAGACAAGAACGACAAGCGCGTAGCCAAATCCATCCCCGAGTCCGACCGCTGGTACTTCCTCGAAGAGTGGTACCCCAAGTACGGCAACCTGGTCCCCCGCGACGTTGCCACCCGCGCCATCTTCAAAGTCGTCTACGAGCACGGCATGGGCATCGACGGCCAGCCCATGGTCTACCTCGACCTCACCCACCTCCCCGCCGAACGCCTCAACAAGCTCGAAGGCATCCTCGAGATCTACGAAAAGTTCGTCGGCGACGACCCCCGCAAAGTCCCCATGAAGATCTTCCCCGGCATGCACTACACCATGGGCGGCCTCTGGGTCGACTTCAACCAGCAGACCAACATCCCTGGCGTTTTTGCGGCCGGAGAAGCAGATTATTCGATTCATGGCGCCAATCGTCTCGGTGCCAACAGCCTCCTCTCCTGCATCTACGGAGGCTTCGTCGCGGGCCCGCAAGCCATCGCCTACGCCAAAACCCTACCCGCGCAGGAAGGCGACGGTGGCCACGCCGCCGAGCTCCAGCGCCAAAAGGAGTTCAACAGCCTCCTCCTCAACAACCCCGGCACCGAAAACCCCTTCAAGCTCTGGCGCGAACTCGGCGACACCATGACTAAGCACGCCACCATCATCCGCTACAACGCCGGTCTCGACGAAGCCGACTCCAAGCTCGTCGAGCTCCTCGACCGCTACCGCAACATCAACCTATCCGACAAGAGCCAGTGGGCCAACACCAGCTTCGCCTTCACCCGCCAGCTCTGGAACATGATTCAACTAGGCCGCGTCATCGTCCAGGGCGCACGCCTCCGCGACGAGTCCCGCGGAGCCCACTACAAACCAGACTTCCCCGAACGCAACGACGAAAAGTTCCTCAAAACCACCAAAGCCAGCTACAAAAACGACGCCCCCGCCTTCGAACTGGAAGACGTAGACATCAGCCACATCACCCCCCGCCCCCGCCGCTACGACGCCACCGCCTAGAGAACTATGAAGAAGCCGATCAAAGTCGCATTATTCGCCACTGGGTTGGTCGTGTTACTCATCGTGTTAATACCGCAGCTTTATGTCAGTTACGAGGACTATTCGATTCGACACCAAGGAGAGGCACTAGCTAAGAAGATCGAAATATTCGAGCGAAGAGAAGGACACGTGCCAACGACGTTGCAAGAAATCGGGGAAAAAGATCCTCATCACGCAGGCCCGTTGAGTTACTACGCTATCGATGCAGATCATTACTCGATTAGCTACATGGATTGGGCAAGTGCAACATACGTATTCAACTCAAGCAGCCACAAGTGGGAATTCAGACGTTCCTAGAGTAAACAAGATGTTTATGACGAGTTACCCAAAAACCCGCGAACCCCATCTAACCGGCCATGGAACGCATAGATCTCGTCTACATCGCCCTGTCCGTCATATTCGCCCTGGTCATGGCGTATATGTATCTCTACACCACGCACCTTCACCCCAACGAGCGGACCATGGCCCTCAAGGGCCGTCCTCCAATCAGCAAAGAAGAGGGCATAGCAGTCGCAACACTGGAAAAAGAACGCCTGCACAAAACCGGCAGCTTCTAGCTCCAACCTTAGCGACTGCGATCCTCAGCAACAAACGCCTCCAGCCCACCCCCACGCCGAAGGCACAGGATATCTGCAGGCCCTAAGGAGCAGTCGCAATGGCACAGAGCACCATCAAAGTCGAGATCAAGCGCCAGCCCACCCCAGACGCCCCCTCCGTCACTGAGAAGTTCGAGATACCCTACCGACCGGGCATGAACATCACCTCGCTCCTCGGCGAAATCGCGCTCAATCCCGTCGACGTCTCCGGCCGCGCCACCACGCCCGTCACCTACGACTCCAACTGCCTCGAAGAGATCTGCGGCTCCTGCGCCATGCTCATCAACGGCAAAGCCCGCATGGCCTGCTCCGCCCTGGTAGACAAACTCGATCAGCCCATCACCCTCGCCCCTCTCAGCAAATTCCCCGTAGTCCGCGACCTCGCTGTAGACCGTTCCGTCCTCTTCGAAAATCTCAAGAAGGTCAAAGCCTGGGTCCCCATCGACGGCTCCTATGACCTCGGCGCCGGCCCCCGTCAGGCCCCACAAATTCAAGAGCAGCGTTACCCCCTCTCCAACTGCATCTCCTGCACCATTTGCATGGAGGTCTGCCCCCAGTTCAACGATGTCACCAACTTCGTAGGCGCCGCCACCATCGCCCAGGCCAAGCTCTTCAACATGGATCCCTCCGGCTCCGTCCTCAAAGAAGAGCGTCTCCGCGCCTTAGCCGGAGACGGCGGCATCCAGGAGTGCGGCTTCGCACAAAACTGCGTCCAGGCCTGCCCCAAACAGCTCCCCCTCACCGAAGCCATCTCCGACATGGGCCGCGACGTCTTCATCCAGCAAGTAAAAGACCTCTTCGCACGCTGACACGCATTCGCTTTCATAAGAAAAAGCCTCCTGCATCTCAGGAGGCTTTTCCTTTTTCCCCGCGTGACACATAACAAACCATTTCTTCATCTCTGCATCAAAACAAAACACTTGGAAAGAACGCTTCCGTTCAAACTAACTCACATTTGTTGTGCCTTGGTGAAAAAGCATTTACATCGAAGACTCTCGCTCTGCCCTGCGTTGGCCGCGTTGCTCGCGATAGCAGCATGGCCGCCGGACCATGCCATCGCGCATGCCCAGGCCTCCCCGCAGTCACTCATCGATGCGCCGCAGCCAACGTTCGACATCTCATCTCCCACACCCAGCCTTCTCTATCACTTCCTTCCTCAGATGAGCCCGTTTCTCTACCCACCATTGTCACCCCGCCATTCACCACCACACCAAACATCCCGCCGAACGAACACTTCCATTGGAAAGGCGCTCTCCTCCAGGCCTTCTCCTTCGAAATGCTCTCCAACGCAACCCGCATCATGACGGCCGATCAGTCCGACCGTCATCTGCTGCTCAACAAGCCCTTCTGGTCCGACTACTGGGCCTCTCTCGGACAGTTCAACATGCGCCGCTGGAACGACGGAGACAGTTTTCCGGTCAACTACATTGGCCATCCCATGGAAGGTGCCATCGCTGGCTACATTGAAATCCAGAACGACCCACGCGGACGCAACCTCCGCCTCTCCCGCGACAAGGACTACTGGCACAGCCGCGAACGCGCTTTTTTCTTCTCCCTCGCCTACTCCACACAGTGGGAGATTGGTCCTTTCGGAGAGACCGCCATCTTCAACCAGGGAGGGTTCACCTATCCCATCCGCTGCAACAAACACGTCCCCGCCTCTGTTCCAGGCAGCTGCCTCAGCACCAACGCCACCTACACCAACAACACCGGCTGGGTTGACTTCATCATCACCCCCATCGTAGGCACACTCTGGGTACTCGGTGAAGACGCCATCGACCGCTACATCAGCGACCCACTCGTCGACCGTCATCCCAACAACTTCGGCCTCAAGCTCGCCCGTGCCTCACTTAATCCGCCGCGCTCTCTAGCCAACATTCTTCGCGGTCACTACCCCTGGTGGCAAGACTACGAACACCCCGGCCAGTACCAGTCCACCATGATCACCCACTTCGATCGCTGGATGGACGAAGAGCCCCGCGGCTCCATCGAGATCTTCCCTCACTACACCACTCTCTCCCTGCTGACCAATCGCACCGGCTGCCTCGGCTGCCGCACCGCCACCTCCGGCATCGGCATAGAAGCCGATTTCCTCGTCCGCCGTTATTTCGACATCGTAGTCGACGTCGACACCCAGCCCCATGCCAGTCCGCTCTCGTCTCCCAACGTCGGTGGCTCCCTGTTCAGCGGCACCCTCGGCCTGCGCTCTGGATACTCGGGCCAGCACTTCGCACTCAAGGCAACCCTGGCTCCCGGCTTCGCCAGCTATTCCCATGCCACAGGCTACGGCGACACTGTCTCTCCAAATCCTCCCACCAGTCGAAACTACAACTTCGCCGCAGCAGCAACTCTCGCAGGAGATCTTCGCTTCAGCCAGCACTACGCGCTGCGTGCCACGCTCACTCAGACCGTCATCCGCTATCGCTCCCCCGTCCGAGACCCGCCCGGCATCGGCACCCCTCCGAATCTCTCTTTCCTCTCGCACGACAACTACGTCAACACCACCAACTGGGGCTTCGAAGTCGGCCCTGTCTTTCGCTTTTAATCTGCGTGCACCGTCACTTTAATCTTCCACAGCCTTTCCAGCATGCTTAGCCATCTAAGATGGATTCATGGCTTGTCATTAAGGGCAAGCCAGGGAGAATACTTATGAGCATCGCCCTAGCAGACGCCCGCCGCATCATCGCCGCAGCGGAAAAGAAAGCCGAAGAAATCGGCCAACCCATGAACATCGCCATAGCCGACGCCGGCGGCAACCTCATCGCCCACGTTCGTATGGACAACGCGTGGCTCGGCTCCATCGACATCTCCATCAAAAAGGCCTGGACCTCCCGCGCCTTCGACATCGCCACCAAAGACCTCGCCGATCACAGCCAGTCTGGTAATCAGTTCTTCGGCATCCACGCCTCGAACGACGGCAAGGTCATGATCTTCGCCGGCGGCATCCCACTCAAGAAAGAAGGCAAAGTCGTCGGTGCCATCGGCGTCAGCGGCGGTTCCGGCAATCAAGATCACGCGGTCGCAGAGGCGGGCGCAGCAGCTCTCTAGATTTTCGTCAGAAAAAAATAAATCATTACCATTTAAGGGAGCGCTCAGGCGCTCCCTTTCCCCTGCATCAAACCTCCTGCAGGCGTATCCAATCAGCAGAGGTAAAGTGATGGCAGAAAATAGCGGCGTCGTATTCCTCGGACAGAACAAAGTTGAAGTTCAGTCCATTGATTTCCCCAAGTTGCAGAATCCCGCCGGCAAAAAGATCGACCACGGCGTCATCCTCAAAGTCGTCTCCACGAACATCTGCGGCTCCGACCAGCACATGGTCCGCGGACGCACCACCGCCCCCACCGGCATGGTCCTCGGACACGAGATCACCGGCGAGATCATCGAAGCCGGCTCCGACGTCGAATACCTCTCCGTCGGTGATCTCGTCACCGTCCCCTTCAACGTTGCCTGCGGACGCTGCCAAACCTGTCGCGAGCAGCAAACAGGTGTCTGTCTCAACGTCAATCCCGGACGCGCCGGCGGAGCCTACGGCTACGTCGACATGGGCGGCTGGGTCGGCGGCCAGGCCGACTACGTCATGGTCCCCTACGCCGACTTCAACCTCATCAAATTCCCCGACAAAGCCCAGGCCATGGCGAAGATCAAAGACCTCACCATGCTCTCCGACATCCTTCCCACCGGCTTCCACGGAGCTGTCACCGCCGGCGTAGGCGTTGGCTCCATCGTCTACATCGCCGGAGCAGGCCCCGTAGGCCTCGCAGCAGCGGCCTCCGCTCAGATCCTTGGCGCCGCTGTCGTTATGATCGGCGACATGAACGCCGAGCGCCTCAAACACGCCGCCAGCGTAGGCTTCACACCCATCGATCTCACCAAGAGCGACAACCTCGGCGAACTCATCGCCGCAATCGTCGGCAAGCCCGAAGTTGACGCCGCCGTCGACGCAGTAGGCTTCGAAGCCAAGGCACAAGGCAAGGACGGCGCTGAAGCGCCTGCGACCGTGCTCAACTCCCTCATGTCCGTGGTGCGCGCCGCAGGCGGCATCGGCATCCCCGGCCTCTACGTCACCGAAGATCCCGGCTCACACGACGAAGCCTCAAAGCTCGGAAATCTCAAATTGCGCTTCGGCCTCGGCTGGGCAAAATCTCATCGCTTCTACACCGGTCAGACGCCAGTGCTGAAGTACAACCGCCAACTCATGCAGGCCATTCTGCACGATCGCCTACCCATCGCAAAGATCGTCAACGCGACCGTCATCCCGCTCACGGAAGCTCCGCAGGGCTATCAAGCCTTCGACTCTGGGGTCGCGAAGAAGTTTGTTCTCGATCCACACGGCCTTCTCGACAAAGCTTCATAACGAAGTTCTTCGGTATCCCACCGCTTAAAATAACAAGGACGCACCACCGGCCCGCGGTGCGTCCTTGCCTCGTTACCACTCAGCCCAAATAACTACTTCGAGAAAATCGAATTCCCCGGAGTCGTCTCTTCGTTCGAGTGGATCCGGTTTTGAGCACGTTTCGCACTCTCCATCCCAATATGATCCAACTTCTTTTCTTCTGTCTTTCCAACCTCTGTGGCCGTAGCGCCCTCTTCAATCGCTTCGTGGGAAGGACGTGCTCCGGATTTAGTAGAATCGAGACCCTGTGCCATACATCACCTCTGCAATGACAGATGGCATCGCCCGACCGCAGGTTGCTCTCACGACAGCCCCCATAGAGCATCAAAAAAGGCAAAAAAACTTCAAAAAAAATGGCACATTTTTTGGTCGCTCAAAAATGTGGTGCAACAACACCACGTTAGCCACGCAATTCACCACACTCACACCACAAAAACGCCATACCAAATCACTCTTTTTTTCAAAATCCCCACGAAAAATCATGTTCCACCACACGCAAAAAAATAAGAAAACTGCGGCACAAAATCATAAGCAGACCGAAACCACCCACTTGCTACAATCGGCTCATCCATGACCGAAAGAGTGGCGACCCAACATGCACAAACGCGGCATCTTCGTCTCTGCCCTGCTCATCCTCACTCTTCACTCCGCCGCACAAACAAAATCCCCAACAAAATCAATGACTGATCCACAAGCCGTCCATCAATCCGCCATCGTCATCGACACCCACGCCGACACCCCGCAACGATTCGTCGATGAACACTGGGATTTCACCGATCCCCTCAACGGCGGCATGCTCAACTACTCCAGCGCCAAACAAGGAAATCTCGACGCACAGTTCTTCTCCATCTGGGTCGACCCCAACCAGTACCCCGCCAACGCCAGCGCCCACCGCACTCTTTCGCTCATCGACGGCACCCTCGAACAAGTCCGCAAACACCCCGACAAACTAGCCCTCTGCGTCTCCGCCGACGACATCATCGCCACCCACGCTCAAGGAAAATTCGCTGTCCTCATGGGCATCGAAGGTGGCCACTCCATCGAGAACGATCTCGGTCTCCTCCGCGACTACTACCGTCTCGGCGTCCGCTACATGACCCTCACGTGGTCCAATACCAACAACTGGGCCGACTCCTCCGGCGACATCGACGACGAAAAAGTCCATCATCACAACGGCCTCACACCCTTCGGCAAACAAGTCGTCGCCGAGATGAATCGCCTCGGCATGATGGTCGACGTCTCCCACGTCTCCGACAAAACCTTCTGGGATGTCATCGCCACCACGCGCACGCCCGTCATCGCGTCCCACTCCTCAGCTCGCGCTCTCACCCACGCCGCGCGCAACATGACCGACGAGATGCTCCTCGCCATGAAGAAGAACAACGGCGTCGTCATGGTCAACTTCTTTCCGGCCTTCATCGACGAGAACTGGCGCAGAGCCTGGAACGCACAGGAATCCGAGCGCAAACAAGCGCAAAAAGCCCTCGAAGCCGAATACAGAGCCAAAGGCTTACCAGTCCCCTACACGGCCTCTGACAAGATCGATCGCGAGTTCGCCGCGAAGATCGGCCGCGCCCCCTTCAACTCACTCATCGATCACTTCGATCGCGTCATCAAGGTCGCTGGCATCGACCATGTAGGTATCGGCACCGACTTCGACGGCATCCCCGTTCCACCCGCCGGCATCGACTCCGCAGCCGACCTTCCCAAAATCACCGCAGCCCTCATGGCTCGCGGCTACACCGCCGACGACATGCACAAACTACTCGGAGGCAACCTGCTCCGCGTCTTCCGCGAAGTGCAAGCTGCCTCCGATCACAACCCATAATCGCAACGAACGTTAGACCTTCTCCGCAATCAAATTGATCTTGTGAATCTTCGGAGCCTCGGAAAACAACGTCTCAGCATTCGCCATCAACGCCTTTGCAATCTCGCCGTTCAGGTGCGCATCGCGTCCAGCCTCATCATTGAACGTGTCAAACACCCCAAAGATCCCGCCTTTGTCTTCTTTGAATCCATACCAATGCACCGTCCCGGCCTCAGCCTTCGCCATCTCTGCACCTTGCTTCAGGAAAGCCTCCACATCCGCCTCTTTCCCTGGTTTAGCCTTCAGTTCTGCATACAACGCAAACTTCGCCATTTCGTAATTTCCTCCAGCCAGTGTGATGCTCAGAGAATGTTTTAGATACAAGCTTTCCTCTCTTCCAAATGAAATGACAGAAATAAGACCGCTCCGAGAAGATGGAGAGACAAAAGTCCCCATCCACTCGGAATTCTCTTCATCTACCTCACCCAAAACACATCTTGACCAAAAGCGCCGCGCAAGGCAGCAACATTGCTCCCGCCGCCCGTCTGCGATAGCCTGTTTGTTGGAGCTACAAACCGCATGATGCTTCGTACTCTCGCACTCTCCCTGGCCCTCGCCGTCTCCGTCCAGGCACAGTCAACACCAGCGCAATCGACTCCGCCGCCCCCAGAAGATGCTCTCCCAGATGCTCCCAGTACCACCAGCAGCATCAAACCTCCAGTCGTCCCTACCGGCCCCACCGCCGTCATCGACACCACAATGGGCCGCCTCACCTGCAAGCTCTACGACAAGCAGGCACCCAACACTGTCGCAAACTTCATCGGCCTCGCCGAAGGGAGTAAGGACTGGACCGACCCTAAGACCCTTCAGAAGATGCACCATCAGCCCTTCTACAACGGCACAACCTTCCATCGAGTCATCCCCAACTTTATGATCCAGGGCGGTGACCGCGTCGGCGACGGTACCGGCGACCCCGGCTACTTCTTCCAGGATGAGATCGACCCCTCGCTCACCTTCGACCAGCCCGGCATCCTTGCCATGGCCAACGCCGGCCCCGGCCCATCAGGCGGTGGCACCAACGGCTCGCAGTTCTTCATCACTGAAACCGAGGTCCCGCAGCTCAACGGCAAACACACCATCTTCGGCCAGTGCGACGCCCACACCGCACTCCTCGTCGCATCCATCTCGCGCGTCGAACGCAACTCGAGCGACAAGCCACTCACTCCAGTCGTCATCAATCGCGTCACCATCGTGCGCGACGGCGAACCCATGCCTCCACCGCCAGCGACGCCCCCAGCACCGGCCGCCGTTGCTGCGCCACCCAAATAATCTTCCGGCCTCCGCGATCTCAACGGGAACGCCTCTCATCTAACAAAGCAATCAACCCGCTACCGCAAGGAGAATTTCGAATGCCTAACAAACCTGGCACCTACGCCACATTCAAGACCAGTGAAGGAACCGTCGTCTGCGAACTCTTCGAGAAGGACGCACCCGAAACCGTAGCCAACTTCATCGGGCTCGCCGAGGGCACCAAAGAGTGGAACAGCCGCAGCAAAAAAGGCGCCAAGCTCTACGACGGCACCATCTTCCACCGCGTCATCCCCCAGTTCATGATCCAGGGCGGTGACCCCGAAGGCACCGGCATGGGCGGCCCCGGCTACAAGTTTGCCGACGAGACCAAGGGCTCCAAGCATGGCTTCCAGGAGAAGGGCAAACTCGCCATGGCCAACGCCGGCCCCAACACCAATGGCAGCCAGTTCTTTATCACCGTGGCAGACACCAGCTGGCTCACTGGTAAGCACACCATCTTCGGTGAAGTAGTCGAAGGCTACGACATCGTCGAGAAAATCAGCAAGGTCAGCAAAGACGGTATGGACCGCCCCAAAACCCCAGTCGTCCTCGAGTCCGTCACCATCGAACGCGTGGCCTAATTCGCGTCTCGCAACACAAGAAAAGGCCCACTCAAATCGAGTGGGCTTTCTTGTTGCATCAGCAAATACCTAATCGCTAAGCCACCCCAATGACCGTGCATAGCTCCTTCACCGAATCCGCACTCTTCTGCAGCGCAGCCTGCTCCGCCGGAGTCAGTTTGATCTCGATGATCTGCTCCAGCCCCTTCGCGCCGAGCTTGCAAGGTACGCCGACATACAAGCCCGAAATCCCATACTCCCCCTGCAAATAAGCTGCGCAAGGCAGAATCTTCTTCTTGTCCTTCAGAATCGCCTCGACCATCTCCACCGCCGCAGCCGACGGAGCATAGTAAGCCGAACCCGTCTTCAGATGCTTCACAATCTCCGCGCCACCATTGGCCGTACGCGTCTCCAACTCCTTCAACCGATCCGGCGCAATCAACTCCGTAATCGGAATCCCCGCCACAGTCGAGTAGCGCGACAACGGAACCATCGTGTCACCATGCCCACCCAGCACAAACGCCGTAACGTTCTCCACCGACACCTTCAACTCCTCAGCAATAAACGTGCGGAACCGCGCCGAGTCCAACACACCGGCCATTCCGATCACACGCTCGCGAGGAAACCCGGCATGCTTGAACGCTGTCTGCGCCATCGCATCCAGCGGATTCGACACCACGATGATGATCGTATTCGGCGATGCCTTCACCACTTCGCCAACCACCTTCGACATAATCCCGTGATTCGTCGTCAACAAATCATCGCGACTCATTCCAGGCTTGCGCGCAATCCCCGCCGTAATCACCACCACATCGGAGTTCGCCGTATCCGCGTAATCATTGGTCCCAATGATGCTGCAATCGCGCTTCTCGATCGGCATCGCCTGCAGCAGATCGAGCGCCTTGCCCTGCGGCACACCCTCGACAACGTCCAGCAACACAACATCAGCCAATTCCTTCGCCGCAATCCAATGCGCCGCCGTCGCGCCCACATTGCCCGAACCAACAATCGTTACTTTCTTCCGCATCATCTCTCCTCTTATGTCTCGCTAAAGCTCTCATCTCTATTCTAGAGTCCCCACAGAACCCATGCGCTCAATATCGCCCAGAACGAGCGAATACCGCACCAAACTTCATCCCAGCAAAATGGGGACAGTCCTCGAGCAACCGAACCGTCCCCACCCCTCAATTACATATTCTCAATCATGCGCGTCGCAAACTCGCTCGTCTTCGCCTTCGTCGCGCCTTGCATACCACGCTCGAAGTCGTAGGTCACGAACTTCTGCCCAATCGTCTTCTCCATCGAAGACTCAATCAACCGCGCAGCCTCAGTCCAACCAAGAAAATCAAACAGCATCACGCCTGAAAGAATGACCGACCCAGGATTGATCACATCCTTGTCCGCATACTTAGGAGCCGTACCATGTGTCGCCTCAAACACGGCATACCCATCGCCAATGTTCCCGCCCGGTGCGATACCCAACCCACCAACCTGAGCCGCCGCCGCGTCCGAAATGTAATCACCATTCAGATTCGTCGTCGCCAAGACGCTGTAGTCCTCAGGGCGCAGAATGATCTGCTGAAAGATCGAATCAGCGATCCGGTCATTCACCAGAATCTTGCTCTTCCACTTCCCGCCGCCGTGTGAAGCGCCGATCGAAGCAATCACCTGCTTCACCTCGGCAATAACTTCCTCACCAAACTCCTTCGCAGCAAACTCAATTCCCGGTTCAATCAGCGCCGCATTCTCCTCCGCGGTCAGCTTAGGATTCGTCTCCAGGTTCCCAAGAATCCAGCTCTCCCGTTCCGTCACCGTCTGGTCGCGAAACTCCTGCGAAGCAACTTCATATCCCCACTCGCGAAACGCGCCTTCGGTAAACTTCTGAATATTCCCTTTGTGCACCAGCGTCACAGTCTTGCGCTTGTTATCCAGCGCATACTGAATCGCCGCTCGCACCAACCGCTTCGATCCTGTAATCGAGATCGGCTTCACGCCCACACCCGAGTCCAGCCGAATCTTCTTCTTAGTCCCCTTCAGCATGTCATCGTTCACAAACGCGATGAACTTGTCAGCCTCAGGCGTACCCTGCCGAAACTCAATCCCAGCATAAATATCCTCCGTATTCTCGCGGAAGATCACCACATTCAGCTTCTCCGGATGCTTCACAGGACTCGGCACGCCTGCGTAGTACTTCACCGGCCTCACACACTGATACAGATCCATCAACTGCCGCAACGCAACGTTCAGAGAACGAATCCCACCACCCACCGGCGTGGTCAGCGGTCCTTTAATCGACACGCGAAAGTCCACGGTTGCTTTCACCGTGTCGTCCGGCAACCAGTTCTGCGTCTTGCGATAAGCCTTCTCCCCCGCCAAAACCTCATACCAAACCACTGAACGCTTCCCACCATAGGCCTTCGCCACCGCTGCATCGAACACCCGCTGCGATGCCTTCCAGATATCTCGACCCGTCCCATCCCCTTCGATAAACGGAATAATCGGATGATCGGGGATCGTAAACTTTCCGTTGTTGTACTCGATCGCCTGCCCATTTGTCGGCACTGGAATTCCGTTGTAGCTCGTTTGCATCGTCATCATCTCCGAGAAGAAATCGAAGACCGAGGCTAACATTCACGCAAGACGAGTGGCAAACGGTATGCGGCACAACAGTTCGTTTATCGAACAAGATAATAATCGACCGTCGAAACCACACGCACTTTCTTCATGATGCTCGCGTCCGCATCTCCGCCCCCACCACCCTCATCAGGCGCCGCCCCACTCCCCGCAGGGGAGATCGAAAACACTCCCTGGTTCGCCGAACGAATCGACCCAACCTGGCTCCCCGAGTCCGCCGCAAACCGGTCTGCCGAAGCTCGCGCATTCCGAGTCGCCTCGGTAATCATGTCCGGCTTCAGCGCATTCAACCCTGTAAATTCATATCGAATCCCACCCTGCTGCCCATTCGTGCCACCCACAACGATCCCCGCCTGCACCAGGTCCGCCGTCTTCTGCCCTGCCTTCGAAATCTTGTCCACATCCTTCGACTGCACCGTCACCGTCTGCTCCACGATGTATCGCGGCCCCGTGTTGTTCCCGCCATACTCATTCGCCAGTTTGTCGGTCACTTTAATCTGCCCCACGGTGATCTCTCCGGGCGCAATCCCCTGCCCCGCAAAAAACTTCAGCACCGCCGTCTTATCCGCTTCACTTTTGGCAAACACCTGCGGAAGGTCATTTCCTGCCTCCTTGAAACTCACCGGCCAGGTCGCCATGTCGGACTTCACGGTTCTCTCCACGAGCCCCTTCACCGTCACATACCGGTCAGCCAGCCTGATCTCCTTAATCTCCGACCCCAGAATCCACCCACCCGCCACCAATCCCAGAAGCAAACAGACTCCAACAACCGCGGCAGGAGCAAACAACGAAGATCGTTCCGTCTCCAACAGAAAACCCTCCGTCCGAACAACAGCAGCAGAATGCAACAGCACAATCACTGTGTCAACGAAAAGCCCAGTCATCCATTGATCAAATCAACCCTGACGATCCAACCCAGGGAGGAAAATAGTATTAGTGGTACTGCCGCAGTTCCCTCCCTGGACCACAATGATGCCCGTAGAAATATGGGCTTCCGTAACGTCGGTCAACGGGCCCTCAAGGAGAAGCGTAGAGCCATCATCCATCAGGAATCTTGCATTCACCATGTTCCCGATGACACTGCTCGCAGGCGCGGATTGCGTCGCGCCCGAACTGAAACAAGGAGATCCCTGTACCTTGATACTGCCTGTGAGCAAAGCGTTGCTGAAATAATTCGAAGCCGCTCCGTTCCCGGGATTCGTCACGATACCGCCCTGCTGCAATGTCACTTGAAGTGTCACTGGCACTGCCTTCGGAACGCCAGTCGGACCAGTCAGCAAGCTCCCGGTTCCAACATAGATTCCACTCACCAATGGAAACGATGTCGCTGTGAATATTCCTGAAAGATTTGCAACACATGCAGGCGTACCTGGGCCACTCAAAGACACCGTGTAACTGCCGGACCAGGGCTCTCCATTTTTCTGAGGAACCGTACCCTTGATCAATATCGCTTCAGCAGAATTGTTTGCCGGAGTCGCCGTAAAGGTCCCATCCTTAGCAAGAATCCCTGATGCCACGCCCCTAAAAGCGAACGACCCCTGACTGTTGTCGCAGAAACTATTACCGAAACCTCCCGCGATCACTTGGTCGCCCGTTACATCGAAGGTCATCGCAAGTCTTACCGGACTCGGTTGAGGAGGAGCAGGAGGAAGCGAGAACTCATTCGTCGGCATCGGCCCTACAAGAAGCCAATTTCCCGCCAATGGGCTTACAACCGCCGGTGTACTTCCCCCACCGCAACCAATCAGCAATGATCCAAATACCACAAAAGAGAACAAGGCCCGAACGTTCATATCGCTATGAACTCTAGCACGCACCCTCTCCCATGCCTATTAGAAAGAAAAAGGCCGATGAACACTCACCGGCCCTTCCCAATTTTTCATCTCGCTTTAGAAGTTATTCCAGAGCAACTGATTGTAAACATCATGATGGAACTGCACCTCAGGTGCCTTCACAATAGTTCCCAACAACCGAGCACACCGATCCGCCGAAGCCTGCTTCAGATCCGCATAGCGCCCCTTCACATCCTCACCTAGCAATGTAGTTGTCCACTCTGCACCGCGGAAGTTCTCCAGAGCCGTGTAGACGTTATCCGGCAGATACCGCTCCGCCTGCCGCAGGTTCTTGATCCTCGAAGTCTCGCCATGCAATCCGCTCTTGAAGATCGAGTACAGCACCAGGTAAGGATTCGCATCCGGCCCAACCGAACGCACCTCAACCCGCGCCGACTTCTCATTGCCAATCGGAATCCGCACCATCGATCCACGATCAGTAGCCGAAGCCTTGATCTGATTCGGCGCCTCGAAGTGTGGATCAAGTCGACGATAAGCATTCACACTCGCATTCAACAGCAGGCAAATATCGTTGCCATGCGTCAGAATGCGATCGGTAAACTGCCATGCCAACTTTGAAATCTTCTCCTCGCCCTTGGGGTCCCAGAAAAGATTCTTCCCGCCCTTCGTAATCGAGACATTGGTGTGCATGCCGCTGCCATTCACGCCCACAACCGGCTTCGGCAGAAAGCTCGCCGTCATGCCCATCTGCGTCGCGACCTGCCGACAGATCAGCTTATAGAGCTGAATCTGATCCGCCGCAGCCACCACTTCTCCGTAGCTGTAATTAATCTCAAACTGCGAAGGCGCAACCTCAGGATGGTCCTTCTCATTTTCGAAGCCCATCGCCCGCTGCACTTCGGCCGTCGTGTCGATAAACTCTCGCAGCGGATCGCCAGGCAGAGAATGATAGTACCCACCCTTATTCACATACTCGAAGGTGTTCGTCTCGTGATAGCTCCGCTCCGCATCGATTCCCTCGAACAGGAACCCTTCAATCTCATTTGCCGCATTCAGCGTATAGCCCTGCTTATCGAACAGCTCCTGCGAGAATTGCTTCAGCACTCCGCGAATATCCGCGCTGTACGTCGCGCCGTTCTTATCGATCACCTCGCCGAACACCATCACCTTACCCGCGCCAAACACATCCGCCGGCACCCAGTAAAACGCGGTCCAGTCGATCCCAAGCCGCAGATCGCTCTCCCGCTGTGCCGTAAATCCGCGAATCGACGAGCCATCAAATGTCAGGTTGTCGTAACTATTCACTAGAAATTTCTTGTCGTAATCCAGCATGTGCAGACGGCCTTCAAGGTCGCTGAACAGAACCGTCACAGCCTTGATCCGCTTCTCGTCCGTCAGGTACTTCAACCGCTCTTCCCGAATCACATCGGCCGCAACACGCTTCCTGCGCTGCTCCTTCGCCGCCAGGTTCAGGTCCTCGAGTTCGCCGTAGGAAAGCTCCAGAAAATCACGAAATTCGCTCAAAATAACACTCCTTCTGCAATGAGATACACGTCTTGCTGCAACTACTGGGAAAGATGTTTTTAGGTGATTGGAAGAGGGCGTGCCTGACCGTGATCTGACCGCTCTACAACTCAAAACTAACAGAAAATTCACCGACAAAAAAGCTGCAATCGCGAAAAGTCAAGGGAAAGCCCCCGTATCTCCCCACCTTGAATCACGCAGCCCCGTCATAACGTCTAATCACCTGTGCCCGAACCTCTCGGCAAAAGGATCCCCATGCAATACAAGACTCTCGGCGACACCGGCCTTCTCGTCTCCACGCTGTGTTTCGGCACCATGACCTTCCACGGTGGCACCGGACTCTTCCGCGCTATCGGCACCGTCGATCAGTCCGGTGCCAACGCGCTCATCAAGGCCTCCATCGAGGCCGGCATCAACTTCTTCGACACCGCCGATGTCTACTCCGAAGGCGAGAGTGAAAAGGCCCTCGGCCAATCCCTCAAAACTCTCAACGTCCCTCGTAGCAGCGTAGTCATCGCCACCAAGGCCTTCGGTCGCACCGGCCCCGGCCGCAACGACGTCGGCGCCTCCCGCGGCCACATCATGGACGCCGTCGACGCCAGCCTCCGCCGCCTCCAGACCGACCACATCGACCTCTACCAAATCCACGGCAACGACGCCATCACCCCCATCGAAGAGACCCTCCGCGCACTCGATACCCTCGTCCAACAAGGCAAAGTCCGCTACATCGGCGTCTCCAACTGGCAGGCTTGGAAGATTGCCAAGGCCCTCGCCATCTCCCAGTTCAAAAACCTCGCCCGCTTCGACACCCTTCAGGCCTACTACTCCATCGCCGGCCGCGACCTCGAGCGAGATCTCGTCCCCCTGCTCGAAGCCGAAAAGACCGGCCTCCTCGTCTGGAGCCCACTCGCCGGCGGCCTCCTCTCCGGCAAGTTCTCCCGCGAAAACCAGCGCCCTGCCGACTCACGCCGCTCCGAGTTCGACTTCCCCATCGTCGACAAGGAGCGCACCTGGCGCATTCTCGACGTCATGGCCCCCATCGCCAAAGCCCACAACTGCAGTCCCGCCCGCATCTCTCTCGCGTGGCTCTTGGCAAAGCCCGTAGTCACCTCCATCATCATCGGAGCAAAACGCATCGACCAGCTCGAAGACAACATCGCCGCGGTCGACCTCAAGTTCACCGCCGACGAGCTCAAGCAGCTCGACGAGGTCAGCGCCCTACCACCCGAGTACCCCGGCTGGATGCTTCCCTTCCAAAGCTCCAACCGCCTCGAGCCAATCGCCCGCACCGTGCCAGTCACACCCGGCAAATCATAGTCCCGCAGCAGGACACCGCCCCCAAACAAGCAGTGTCCTGCTGCCCCATTAACGTTCTGCAAATAAGCAGGGCGCCCGCAGCCTCACGAGGCTCGCAAACGCCTATAAACTTGAACAGGATCAACATGACGACAACGAACAGCAAGACCAAAACCAACAAACGCATCGGCCTCATCCAGATGTCCTGCGTCCCCGACACCGCAGCCAACCTCGACAAAGCCGCCGATCGTGTCCGCGAAGCCGCCCGCGCCGGAGCCAACGTCATCTGCCTCCCCGAGCTCTTCCGCGCCCAATACTTCTGCCAGCGCGAGGAGCACGCCCTCTTCGACACCGCCGAGTCCATCCCCGGCCCATCCACCGCCCGCCTCAGCGCCATTGCGAAGGAAGAAAAAGTAGTCGTCATCGCCAGTCTGTTCGAGCGCCGCGCCCCTGGCCTCTATCACAACACCGCAGCCATCCTCGAAACCGACGGCAGCATCAAGGGCATCTACCGCAAGATGCACATCCCCGACGACCCGCTCTACTACGAGAAGTTTTACTTCACCCCCGGCGACCTAGGCTTCAAAGCCATGAAGACCACTCAGGGGGACATCGGCACACTCGTCTGCTGGGACCAGTGGTATCCCGAAGCCGCCCGCGAGACCTCACTCCGCGGCGCCAACACGCTCTTCTATCCCACCGCCATCGGCTGGCACCCCTCTGAGAAAGCCGAGTACGGCGACGCCCAGTACTCCGCCTGGCAGATCACCCAGCGCGCCCACGCCATCTCCAACGGCGTCTTCGTCGGTGCAGTCAACCGCGTAGGCCACGAACACGGCGACGTCATCCACAACGGCGTCGAGATGCGCGGCCCCGGCGACCACACCCCGCAATCCGGGCTGGAGTTCTGGGGTGGCAGCTTTATCGCCGACCCATTCGGCCGCGTCATCGCACAAGCCAGCCACGACAAAGAAGAGATCCTAATCGGCGAGATCGACCTCAAGCTCCAGGAAGACACCCGCCGCAACTGGCCCTTCCTCCGCGACCGCCGCATCGACGCCTACAACGGCATCACCAGCCGCTTCATCGACTAGAGCCCCGTCCCCGTCCTCGCTGCGGACGCGCGGGAATATTTAGTCGACAGAAGTGTTTATCTAGCAGGGCCGCCTCCTGGGTGGCCAGCTGATGTAGCGGAGACACGCATATGCTCCTGCGTCAGAAAGGAAGTCAGATGAGATTAATGGGAAAAGTAGCTCTGATTACAGGTGGCAACAGCGGCATCGGATTGGCCACCGCGAAGCGGTTCCTGGAAGAAGGAGCGAACGTCGCGATCACTGGCAGAAACCAGAAGACGCTGGAAACAGCCGTACAAGAACTTGGGCCCGGGGTCCTCGTCATGAAAGCGGATGTAACAGACCGCATAGCCATGAAAAAAGCTATCGCAGCAACAGTCGAGCGGTTCGGCAATCTCGATATCCTCTTTGCGAACGCCGGAATCGGTCCCCTCACCCCGCTCGGCAGCACCTCGGTCGAGACGTTCGAGGAGATTTTGAGCGTCAATGTAACCTCGACCTTCTTTATCGTGCAGGAGTGTCTGCCCTATCTGAACGACGGCGCTTCCATCATCTTCAACAGTTCGGTCCAGAATGTGAACGGCAGGCCGGGCCTGTCTGCCTATGCAGCAAGTAAAGCGGCCGTCAGAACCATGGCGCGCGTGATGGCCTCCGAACTTTCTCCACGTGGAATTCGAATCAATGTGGTCACCCCAGGAGCGGTGGATACCCCTATATGGGATACGGTCGTGACCACCCATGAAGATAGAGACACACTCTACAAGGTTGTCGAAAGAGGCATCCCTCTCGGACGAATGGGCGACCCTCTCGAAGTGGCCAATGCCGTCGTCTTTCTCGCCTCGGATGAGTCCTCTTTCATTCAGGCCACTGAGATCGTTATTGATGGCGGAGCCACGGGCGCACCCATGGGAGCCCCAATCTACAAACAGTAGAGCTCGACTGGATAGCCGCGCTCCCACATCTCGACTAGGCGGTTACGACTGGTGATGCGAGTCGGCCGCCCCCGAAGGAACTGCTGGCACGATCAACTTCCCCAAAGAACACCATGATGTCGTTCGGATCTGTTCCAACACCTTCGAGAGTTTCGACTAAGGCCGCCAGCAGGCGTGCCTTTCTGGCAGCGTCAGTCCCGGACGACACAAGGACTTCGATCATCAGCACCTTCTCCGTTCGAGGTTTCGGCAAACCAGGATAGTTGAGATCAACTTTCAGGTCGCTCTGCTCAAGACAAAAAAAACGTTGGAACATATCGTCGTGGGGATACCCCGCGCTGATGCTCGCTTGGTGTATGGCCCGGGAGATCGCGTCTTTTTCGTCAGCGGCTCTACCGGATCTCATCGTCACTGTAAACAACGGCATGAAAACTCCTGATGATGAAGGATGGTCGAGCCAGCATCCAACACGCTCTCCGCGTCTCGACCAACCACATCCCATAAGATTCTTAATAGGACTCGATCGATGCGCAGCTCATAACTCCGTCAACCCCAAAACTACATAAAACCAGCGTCAATCCAGCACATTCGCGTGGCGTATCAGTTGCCTCCAAACAGCTATACTTAAATCAGCGGGCTATTTTCGCGAACAAGCGACCGAAGCCCACGCCAGTTCATCCAAACGTGATGCAGGGCTGCTACCGTGTCTTGAACGCCTTGGAAGTCCAAGCCTAAGCCGCGTGGATGGAAGACTTTGCACACTTTTTGACCCCGGGGGAGGGGTACATCCCAAGAAGGAGCAGCCAGGTGAGCCGCACGACCGACACGCCGACCAACTACCGCATGCCCGCAGAGTGGGCTCCCCACGCCGCCACCTGGCTCGGCTGGCCCCACAACGCTGAAGATTGGCCAAGCAAATTCCAACCCATCCCCTGGGTCTACGGAGAGATCGTCCGTCATCTCTCCCGCGTCGAAGATGTCCATATTCTAGTCAACGACACTGACGCCGAGCGCCGCGCCACCGGCCTCCTCCGCCGCGCCGGAGCCAACCTCGCCCGCCTTCACTTCCATCACTGGCAGACCGACCGCGTCTGGCTCCGCGACTCTGGCCCCATCTTCGTCAAAAATGCCGCAGGCGAACTCGCTATCACCAATTGGAAGTTCAACGCCTGGGCCAAGTACGACAACTGGCACCGTGACGACCAGATCCCCCAGCACGTCGCCAAGCACTACGACATGTCCCAATTCAAACCCGAGATCGAAGGCGCCAACGGCAAACCTCACCGCCTCGTCCTCGAGGGCGGCAGCATCGACACCAACGGCGCCGGCCTCCTCCTCACCACCGAAGAGTGCCACCTCAGCGAAATCCAGAAACGCAACCCCGGCCTCGGCGACGAAGCCGAAACCCGCAAACACCTCGAGCAAGCCTTCCACGACTACCTCGGCATCGAAAAAGTTCTCTGGCTCCACAAAGGCTGCGCCGGCGACGACACCCACGGCCACGTCGACGACATCACCCGCTTCGTCGCCGAAAACAAGATCCTAACCGCCGTCGAGCCCAATACTCACGACGAAAACCACTTGCCCCTCGCCGAAAACCTCGATCGCCTCCGCAGCTTCCGCAACCTCGCAGGCGACCCCTTCGAAATAGTCGAGCTCCCCATGCCCGCCCCGGTCACCTTCGAAGGCCAGCGCCTCCCCGCCAGCTACGCCAACTTCTACATCGCAAACTCGCTCGTCCTGGTCCCCACCTTCAACGACCCCAACGATCGCCACGCCCTCAACATCATCGCCGCCTGCTTCCCCGACCGCGAGATCGTCGGCATTCACGCCGTCGACCTGGTCTGGGGCCTCGGCACGCTCCACTGCCTCTCCCAACAGGAACCAGCATGAATACCATGACAGAGACTACAGAAATCAAAGACACAAAAGACACGCAGGACAAGAAAGATCAGTCCTACCGCAACGCCCTCGAAACCTATATCGCGACTCACGCAAAGCCGACCCACAAGTTCGGCCATCAGCCCCGCCTCTACGCGCTCACACAACAGATCGGCCAAGGCCTCACCTACGATGACGACGTAGTCTTCGCCGCAGTCTGGCTCCACGACCTCGGAGTCTTCGTCGGCCATCGCCCCGAAGACGAAGCCGCACTCAAAACCTGGGACCACGTAGCCTACGTCATCGAAAAAGCCCCCGCGCTACTCACCGAAGTCTGCTTCCCCGAAGAGAAAGTCTCCGCCGTCCTCGAAGTGATCCGCACCCATCAACCCCACGACAAACCACTCACCGTCGAAGCCACCATCGCCCGCGACGCCGACATCCTCGAGCAACTCGGCGCCATCGGTATCACCCGCACCCTCGCCAAGCTAGGCAGCGACACCCGCTTCGAAACCTTCACCGAAGCCCATACAGCTCTCAAAAAACACCTCACCACCCTCCCCTCGCAGCTCCTTCTCGAAACCTCCAAAGCCCTCGCAACTCCACGCATTGCGATCATGCAAACCTTCCTCGATACCCTCGAAGTCGAAGCCGGCCCAAGTCTCTATTGATCGAAACGAGTAGATGCAAAGCTAAACTAGCCTGCAATGACCTCTGCGCACGAAAACGACCAAGCCTACCTCCGCGACGCAATCGCAGAAGCCAATGACGCTGAAGCAAACGGCGAAGTCCCCGTAGGCGCCGTCGTCGTCCATCAAAACAAAATCATCGGCCGCGGTCAGAACCGTGTCCTTCGCGACAACGACCCCACCGCCCACGCCGAGATCGTCGCTCTCCGCCAGGCTGGCCTCTATCTCCGCAACTATCGCCTCGAAGACTGCACCCTCTACGTCACGCTCGAACCCTGCGCCATGTGCGCCGGAGCTATCCTCCACGCACGCATCTCCCGCCTCGTCTACGCCGCCCCCGACCCCAAAGCCGGCGCCTGCGGCTCAGTCCTCTCCGTCATGAACCACCCCCAACTCAATCACAAAGTCGAAGTCACCTCCAACCTCCTCTCCGAAGAGTGCGGCACCCTCCTCACCGCTTTTTTTCGCAAACGCCGTCAGGAAAAGTCTCAGGCCCGCATCCTACAAAGCGAAGCAGCGACCCGCGACGCAGCGAAGGAGGCACTCATGGCGACAACAAAGAAGTGGTCCGCAAAAGTAGACACCGACTCCACCCATCCCGATGAGGGCCTCTTCAAAAAGAACGCATCCGCCATTGCCAAAGCCCTCGCCACAAAAAAAGTCTCTCCCAAAGGTCCAGCTTCCGGCATGCAGATGCTGAACTTCTACATCAACCGCGCCGGCAAAAACCTAACCCAGGAACGCCACGCCGAACTCGAAAAAGCGAAGACACTTCTCTCCAAAATCATCGCGAAAGAAAAACCCGAACCCACAAAGCCCGCGAAAAAATCCGCAGCGAAGAAAGCCTCAAAGAAAGCAACCCAGAAAACCGCTACGAAATCGGCCAGCAAAAAATCCCAAAAAAAATAGGAGCCGTCAATGTCAGGTCGTCTCGCAGGCAAAGTCGCAATCGTCACCGGCTCCGGCTCCGGCATCGGGCAATCCATCGCCATCCGCTTCGCCAGCGAAGGCGCCACCGTTGTCGTCGACTATCGCAACAACATCGAGACGTCTCAGGAGACGGCGTCTAAAGCCGAAGCCGCTGGCGGCAAAGCCATCCTCGTCCGAGCCGATGTCACAAACCTCGCCGACACGCAAAACCTCGTCAATCAGGCCTACCAGCAACTCGGCCGCTGCGACATTCTCGTCAACAACGCCGGCATCGAAAAAAACGCGCCCTTCTGGGACGTCACCGAAGCCGACTACGACGCCGTTCTAAACGTCAATCTCAAGGGCGCCTTCTTCCTCACCCAGGCCTTCGTCCGCCGCCTGCGCGACGCAAAGCTCCCCGGCCGCATCATCAACATCTCCTCTGTCCACGAGGACCTCGCCTTCCCTAACTTCTCCTCCTACTGCGCCTCAAAAGGCGGCATGCGTACGCTCATGCGCAACCTCTCCGTCGAACTCGGCCCACTCAACATCACTATCAACAACATCGCCCCCGGGGCCATCGCCACCCCCATCAACACCAAGCTGATGGAAGACAAACCGAAGCTCGACGCCCTCCTCAAAAACATCCCCCTTGGCCGCATGGGAACGCCGGACGAAGTCTCTGGCGTAGCTCTCTTCCTTGCCTCCGACGACGCCGCCTATGTTACCGGCTCCACGTATTACGTCGATGGCGGTCTCATCCGCAACTACCACGAGCAATGAATCCACATCCCGACCAACGGGGGCAGCACCGCATGAACTTGCAAGAAAAGGGTATACACGCCACGACGTGGCCGCCCCGCGCGCAGCGGGCAGGAAAGCTCTAGCGTGTCGAGTAGTAAGCCGTCAGGTCCGTATTCGGAGGCGTAATATCAAACGCCCGCAGCATCGTGATGATCTGCCCGCGATGATAGGTAGAGTGGTTGATCGCATGAAGCACAATCTGCCACCGGGGAACACAGAAACGCGCGTCGTCAGGCAGGACAGTCAGGAGTGCCAGTGTAAGGTCCGCCTCAGAAGCAGCATCGATCCATCGTCGATACCCATCCCACAATCCTGGCCACAACTGAACAATCTCCTCAAAGGAATGCTCAGGAGCAGAACCGCGCGGCAGCTTCTCGTTATCAACTTCCGCCAGTCTGCGAAGCCAGACTCGCTCCGCATCATAAACATGGCGAAAGGTTTGCAGAATGCTCGAATGAGACGCTCCCATCCCTCTTTCCCGCTGCTCAGGGGTAAGAGCCGCACAAGCATCGAGAACCTGCTGAGTCCCCCAGGCAGAGTAGCCGGTATGCGCGAGCAGAAGCTCCTTAAGCTGCGACATATCAGGGATTCTAATCCAGCCAATCCCCGTCCCCGGCCAGCCACCGGGTAAAATAAAACTCTATGGATCTCACCGTCTACTCCGCCTCCTGGTGCCGTGACTGCCGCGAAGCCAAACGCTTTCTGACAACTCACAACATCCCCTTCAAAGAGATCGACATCGAGAACACACCCGGCGCCCCCGAATTGGTCATCGCCAACACCGGCAAGCGTGCTATCCCCCAGTTCGTCATCGATGGCAAATGGGTCCAGCCCTACAAACCCGGCGAAGGCTTCCTCTATGACGAAATGTCCGAACTCTTCGGCGTCGCCAATCCATAGCGGGCACTGTCCACCCACTATTGATTCGCCGGATCAATAGTTTGTTTTTAGCCAATTCATATCAAGGTCGTCATCCTGAACGAAGTGAAGGATCCCTGTATTTGCCGTTCCCTTTGTTCTAGCCGTTGATTGAGCCGCTCATCGTAGTGATGCTTCAAAAGACCATTCAACCAACACATATCCGTTAACCTCTCGAAGGAAACACATGATCGCCCGCTACACACGCCCCGAACTTGGCCGCATCTGGTCCGACGGCAACAAATATCAGTGCTGGCTCACCGTCGAAGTAGCCGCCTCCCAGGCCCTCGCCCAGTTCGGCCTCGTCCCCCAGTCCGCTGCCGACGCCATCCGCGACAAGGGCGCCTTCACCGTCGACCGCATCAACGAGATCGAAGCCGAGGTCCGTCACGATGTCATCGCCTTCACCACCACCGTCGCCGAGCACATCAACTCCCCTGAAGACTCCCGTTGGCTCCACTACGGCCTCACCAGCACCGACGTCGTCGATACCGCACAATCCCTCCAGATCAAAGAAGCATCCGCCATCATCCGCGCCGGCATCGTAGCCCTCTCCGAAACCCTGAAAAAGCGCGCCCTCGAGTTCAAGCACACACCCATCATCGGCCGCACCCACGGCATCCACGCCGAGCCCAGCACCTTCGGCCTCAAGCTGCTCCTCTGGTACTCCGAGATGCAGCGCAACCTCACCCGCTTCGACGCCGCCGCCGAAGACCTCCGCGTAGGCAAGCTCTCCGGAGCGGTCGGCACCTTCGGCCATCTCAAGCCCGAGCACGAAGAAGCAATTTGTAACCAACTAGGTCTCAAACCAGTCGCGATAGCGACTCAGGTCGTTCAACGCGACCGCCACGCCGCCTACATCTCCACCCTCGCCGTCCTCGCCAGCACGTTAGACAAGATCGCCACCGAGATCCGCCACCTCCAGCGCACCGAAGTCCGCGAGGCCGAAGAGTTCTTCAGCGAAAAACAAAAGGGCTCAAGCGCCATGCCCCACAAGCGCAACCCCATTACCAGCGAACAGATCTCCGGCCTCGCCCGCGTCATCCGCTCCAACGCACAAACCGCCTTCGAAAACGTAGCCCTCTGGCACGAGCGCGACATCTCCCACTCCTCCGCCGAGCGCGTCGTCTTCCCCGACTCCACCATCCTCGCCGACTACCTCCTCGCGAAAACAGAAAATTTAATCGCCAAGCTCCTCGTCTACCCAACCCGCATGCTGAAGAACCTCGAATCCACCGGCGGCCTCATCTTCTCCGGGCAACTCCTGCTCGACCTCGCCGAATCCGGCATGTCCCGTGAAGATGCCTACCGCCTCGTCCAGGGCCACGCCATGAACTCCTGGAAGAATGACCTCATCTTCCGCGACGAGATTGCCAAAGTCCCCGACATCACCGCCCGCCTCTCGCCCGAAAAACTAGCCCGCGCCTTCGACTACAACCGCCAGCTGGCAAACGTAGATGCTATCTTCACCCGTGTCCTCGGCGAATAGATATTTTTTGCAATAGCGAATATCTTCAACATCAGAACCGCATCCATCTGTAATGGAGCACCAACGGTGAAGAGTTTCTTTCGCAAATTAGTCCGCTGCGTCGCCACTCTCACTCTATTCGCACTCCCCTTAGCCGCGCAGAATCCCGACTACGACCAGCCCTACCGCCCGCAAGTCCACTTCTCCCCCGCCGAAAACTGGACCAACGACCCCAACGGCCTCGTCTTCTTCCAGGGCGAGTACCACCTCTTCTTCCAGTACAACCCCTACGGCGACCAATGGGGACACATGAGTTGGGGCCACGCCGTCAGCACCGACCTCCTCCACTGGCACGAGCTCCCCGTCGCCATCCCCGAGCATGACAACACCATGATCTTCACCGGCAGTGTCGTCGTCGATCACGGCAACACCAGCGGCTTCTGCACTCACGGCGACTGTCTCGTCGCCATCTACACCGGCCACACCCAAACTCCTGAAGGAATCCGCCAAACCCAAAACCTCGCCGTCAGCCTCGACAAGGGCCGCAACTGGGCGCAGTATCCCGGCAACCCCGTCCTCGATCTTAAAATGTCAGACTTCCGCGACCCCAGCGTCAGTTGGGACCCTATCGCGCACCACTGGGTCATGGCCGTCTCCCTGCCCAAAGAACACAAGATCCGCTTCTACTCCTCCTCCAACCTCAAAGTCTGGACCCAGCTCAGCGACTTCGGCCCCACCGGCGACATCGACGGCGACTGGGAGTGCCCTGACCTCCTCCAGATCCCCTCCTCCAACGGCGCAGCGAGCATGTGGGCTCTCAAAGTCGGCCTCAATCCCGGCGCCCCTCAAGGCGGCTCCGGCGAGCAGTACTTCCTCGGCACCTTCGACGGCAAAACATTCCGCCAATCGCGCCTCCGCGGCTCCTACGGTTGGACCAACTACGGCAAAGACGACTACTGCGCCATCAGCTACAACGGCCTGCCCAAAGATCAGAAGCCAGTCCTCATCGGCTGGATGAGCAACTGGCAGTACGCCTCCAAGATCCCAACCTTTCCCTACCGAGGACAGATGAGTATCCCTCGCCGTCTCTCCTTCATCAACGACGCCGCGGGCCTCGCCATCAAACAGGATCCACTCATCGCTCCCCTCCGAGCGAAAAATTACGAGATCTCCGCCCTCTCCACCAACACCTCTGCCCTCTACGGAAGTGGACACACCGTCCAGCCTCCCTTCGAGATCCGCATCCACTTCGGCCATCCCGTCGAACCCGTCTTCGGTCTCAAGATCTTCTCAGACCAGCAACACTGGACCGAAGTAGCTTTCGACACCGCCAAGAAAGAGTTCTACATCGACCGCACCCACTCAGGCGCAGCCGTCAGTCCGGACTTCCCCACCCGGACCAAAGCACCCCTGGTCACCACTCGCCCCTACGACCTCACCCTGATCGTCGACCGATCCTCCGTCGAAGCCTTCGCGCAGGACGGAACCATCGCCATGACCGACCTGGTATTCCCTGTCGCCAACGATCTTCAAATCCAGATCTTCCCCGACGACGCAAAGCCGATCGAAAGCGAAGGCCAGGTCTGGGAGCTCAAATCGATCTGGTAATCTCTTCGCATCTGGCCACGATTTGATGCAATAAGCAGCGTCAATCGGAGTTCTTCATGAAGAAAGCAATCCTCGCGCTACTCACAGGTCACTGCTGGCCGCCACAGCAATCGCCGCTCCCCAGCAGACGTAATGTTGCCGATACGTCAGTTCGTCGACGGCTTCAACAAAGGCGACACAGCCTCCGCCTACGCAGCATACGAAAAAGGCAACATCACCATCGCCGACGAATTTTCTCCCCACCGTTGGACCGGCCCCAATGCCGCACAGGCATGGGCAGCCGACTACGAAAAACACGCAACAGCCACAGGTGTCACCGACGGCATTGTGAAGTACGACGCTCCTACACGCACCGAAATCGAAGGCGACCTCGCCTACGTCATCATCCCCACCGTCTACCTCTACAAGGAGCACGGCAAACCAATCGCCGAAGAAGGCCAGGCAACCTTCGTCCTGCACGCAGAGCCCAGCGGCTGGAAGATCCGCAGTTGGACCTGGTCCGGCGTCAAGCCGCATCCCTGCAAATAACTCCGAACCTACAAGCACCACGCACGACAGAGGCTAATCCAGGCCCTGTTCGAAACCATCCGACCGTTATACGATCTCTCTATGAGTGATTTCATTCCAAAAGCAGCAGAAGTCAAGACCCGCGGGCTAAGCCCCAAAGCACAAAAGCTCCAGGCGGCACGCGAAAAAGCAGCGGCTCAGGCAAAAGGCGGCGACAAATCTCTCGCCTCCTCGTCGACCGCTTCCGTCAAGGCGAAGGACTCCTTCGCTGGGTCCAAGAAAACAACCTTCCAGCGTAAAGCTGTCTAGCAACGAGGCGCCGGTCGCCCAGGCATCTTCAAGCCAGACCGGTGCCTGTAACACCATTCCCTCCCGCCGAATCGCATCAGACAAGAGCTTCATCCAACCATAGTCAGCCACCTGACTCAAAGGATCTCTCATGTCCCGTACCGCGCTCATCGCTGGAGTCACAGGCATCGTCGGCAACAACCTCGCCCAACAACTCCTCGCCAACGGCTGGCAGGTTCACGGCCTCGCCCGGCGCGCCTCGAACACCATCGACGATGTCAACTTCATCTCCGCCGATCTCCTTGACCCCACCGCCTTGCGCGCTGCAGTCTCTCATCTCAAGCCCTCGCACATCTTCATCACGACCTGGCTCCGCCAACCAACCGAAGCCGAAAATATCCGCGTCAACTCCGCCATGGTGCGCAACCTCCTCGAAGCCGTCGCGCCCGCTGAATCCGTCCGCCACGTTGCTCTCGTGACAGGCCTCAAACACTACCTCGGCCCATTCGAGGCCTATGGCAAAGGCGCACTCCCCGCCACACCATTCCGCGAAGAGCAGCCCCGCCTCGACATCGAAAACTTCTACTACGCCCAGGAAGACGAGGTCTTCGCCGCAGCCGAGCGCCACAACTTCAACTGGAGCGTCCATCGTCCCCACACCATCATCGGCTACGCCTTAGGCAACGCGATGAACATGGGCGTCACCCTGGCCGTCTACGCAAACATCTGTCGCGAAACCGGCCACCCCTTCCTCTTCCCCGGCTCAGCGACTCAGTGGCACGGCCTAACCGACATGACCGATGCAAGACTCCTCGCACGCCATCTCGAGTGGGCTGCAACCACACCTCAAGCACGTGACCATGCCTTCAACGTAGTCAACGGCGACGTCTTCCGCTGGAGCTGGATGTGGCCTCGCCTCGCCGACTGGTTCGGCATCGAATCCGCTCCCTTCCCCGGAGAAGGAACCCCACTCGAACAACAACTAGCCGGCACCGAAGACATCTGGCACAACATCGCAAAATCCCACAACCTCATCGAGTCCGACATCAACCAACTCATCTCCGCATGGCACACCGACGCCGACCTCGGCCGTCCCATCGAAGTCGTCACCGACATGAGCAAAAGCCGCAAACTAGGCTTCCTCGACTACCAAGCCACCGACGACAGCTTCTTCGACCTCTTCGCCCGCCTACGCCACGACCGTATCATCCCCTAACACTACGTCGTCGAAAACGGCTCCTGTTCTTTTGTTGTCGTGCCGACGCAAATCGAAGTAATCGGCGGTTGCAGTCGCCTCCGCTTTGCCTGTTCTTTTGTTTGTCGTCCCGTAGGGATCTGCGGTGCCTTGCTGTTGCCTGTTCTCTTGTCATTCCGCAGCGAAGCGGAGGAATCTGCGGTTGCAGTTGCTTTTGCCTTTGGATATCCTGCCGCAATGCCGCTTCGCCAATACCATTTTTAGGTCTACATCCTGGCCAGCCGCTCCCACGAACTCTACATAGGCTTCACCAACAACATCTTTCGCCGAGTAGCCGAACACCGAACGGCTCCCACCGCCACCTACACCGCCCGCTACAACATCAATCGTCTCGTCCACTACGAACACTTCACCTACGTTCTAAATGCCATCGCACGCGAAAAGAAATTGAAAGACTGGACTCGCGAAAAGAAATTAGAACTGATCCAAGCAACAAACCAAACCTGGGAAGACCTAGCCCACAATTGGTAGCATCACGACTGTTATTCCACGCGTGCAGTTGCTCTTGCCTCTGTAAGCCTTACTGATTGCATCGCAAAGGGATTGGCGGTTGCAGTTGCTTGTTCTTTTGTTTGTCATTCCGCAGCGAAGCGGAGGAATCTGCGGTTGCAGTTGTTTTGCCCCATCTAATATCCGAAATCGCCAAAAGCCATATCTAGCCGCAAATCCACTATCGCCACTGCTATCCATCGCGATCACGCCCGCAGATAATCAACCCATGCTCCCCACGGATCAATTCGTCCAAATCGTAGACACCGCAGTAGCCGACGCCTACAAACGCGGAGGCCGCCACCTCGTATGCCACCCCGGCTGTTCCCAATGCTGCATCGGCGTCTTCCCCATCGCCCACGAAGACGGAGCTCGCCTTCACGAAGGCCTGGCAATCCTCGAAACAACTGACCCCGAAAGAGCCTCACGCATCCACGCAAGAGTAGCCGAATCCCTCACCCGCCTCGACCCATGGTTCCCCGGCGACCTCACCACCGGCATCCTCAACGAAGACCACGAAGCCGCCATCCTCTTCGAAGAGTTCGCCAACGACGAACCCTGCCCCGTCCTCGACCTGACCACCGGCACCTGCGACCTCTACGAACACCGGCCTATTCTCTGCCGCACCTTCGGCCCACCCATGCGCAGCGATGGCGACAACGGCGAAGTCAACCTCGCCACCTGCGAGCTCTGCTTCATCCACGCCACTACCGAAGAGATCGCCGCCTGCGAACTAGACCCCACCATCCCAGCCAAAGAAGAAGCCAGCAACGAGGCCTTCAACACCACCCATAACCTTCACGGCCAAACCCTCATCGCCTACGCATTACGCTCTCCTGCCCCGCACCCTTGAGAACCTCTCTAAACATAGTCATCTCGACCGAAGCCATGCAGTTTTATCTCACGGCGAAGTGGAGAGACCTCCGTATTTCGTCTTTGTTTTTTATTTCCTGTCGTCCGTAAACCATCGCGGATCGGTTTGCTGTCAAGCCCCAATACTCACGCACCGACGCAATCCATCGCACGAAACGCTGACAAACAAAAGCTTTACGCCGCAAAAATAAACGCCCGAAAGCTGGCGTATCAGTTTGCCTCAATACTCTAAAATAGAAATAGAAGAATATAAGAGCAGTGGCCCAGACATTGTTGGGCCATTTTTCTTTTGCCGACCAAAGGAAGACCGCGTAACCCTATTGTTTGGACAAATTTGGACGCAAGTCCTTTATTTAGACTAATTTGCACGGGACCACACCACGCAAACCACTCAAAATAAATAACTTACACGCAGGCAATACGGGGGTACCCCTCACCGATCGGCGATAATGAAACCCGTGTCAGAACCGACCAACATCACGTTAGCCGTCACCGGAGCCAGCGGCAGCATCTACGCCGCCGAGATCCTCCGCGCCCTCGCCGCTGACACCCGCGTCACCAAGATCAACTTCGTCGCATCCGACAGTGCCCTCCGCGTCTTCGCCGAAGAGCTTCACCTCAGCGGACGCAACGACCTCGCCGAAAAGCTCCTCGGCGCTCCCTGCCCCAAACTCCAGCAACACGCCGAAACCGACATCGGAGCCAACATCGCCAGCGGCAGCTATCCCACCGACGCGATGATCGTCCTCCCCTGCTCCATGGGCACCCTTGCGTCCATCGCAAACGGCCTCGCACAAAACCTCATCCACCGCGCCGCCGACGTCTGCCTAAAAGAAAACCGGCCCCTCGTCCTCTGCATCCGCGAAACCCCATTCAACCGTATCCACATCCGCAATATGCAGTTAGCCTCCGACGCCGGCGCCACCATCTTCCCTGCCATCCCCACCCTCTACAACCACCCGCAAAGCACCCAAGAGATGGCTCGCAACTTCGTCCACCGGGTCCTCGCCCACATCGGCCTGCCCCAACCCAACGCCTACCAGTGGCAACCCGACTAGTCGAAACGCATCGCGATCAATAGCCTGTGGGAAAAGTTCTCTCCCCACCGTGCATCGGTGGCTCCGACCGCAAAAACTCAACGGTCCCCTCAAGCACGGGCTTCGCACACTCCGCGGGAGCCAGGTGCCCGCACCCTTCGATAATGTCCAACACAGACTGCGGCACGCTGCGATGTATCGTCTCCCCCGAAGCCAGCGGAATCAGCTCATCCTTCGAGCCCCACACAATCAACATAGGCTGCGAAATATTATGTAACCGAAAATCCAGCAGATCCTTCCCCGTAATCATCGAGGCTGTACTTCGATTCAATACCCACGCATTCCTCTGCAGCTTCCGCACCATCGCCTCCGCTGCAAAGTCAGGAACGTGCCGAGGATTCGGAGTCAACATCGAAATCAACTTCCTCACTCCCGCGATATCATGCGGAGTAAACAAATCCGGCTCGAACGCAGCTGGAAAATACACGCCCGCGCTGTCATACACAATCAGCCGGTCCACGATCTCCGGATGATCCAGCGCCAGCTTCATCACGATCCACCCACCCATCGACCACCCACCAACATCCGCACTGGGAACATGCACCGCCTGCATGAACTGAGCCACTGTCTGCTCCTGCAGCGAGATCGAGTAACTCACATCGGGCTTCGGCGACCTTCCATATCCCAGCAGATCGGGCGCATACACATGAAATCCCTGCGCCGCCAGCGCCGGAATCATCGCCCCCCAATCCTCAACCCGAGCTCCCAGCCCATGCACAAGCACCAGCGGCGTCCCACCTCCACCCGCTGGCCCAGCCTCAAAATAATGAAGCCTGTATCCCCCAGCCTCGACGTACTCGCTCTTCACGCCGCGGCGCCAAAGGTGAAATCGAGTATGCTGATCCGCAACCCAAAGCGGATACCGATAAAAGATCAACCCGGCCGCGACAACCACAAGCAAAAGAAAAGCCACAACGCGCAGTGCAAGCTTCATAGCCCAGTCTTCTCCGCACTACACCTTCAGCGGCTTGCCAAACTCTTCTCCAAACACCGTATGTCCCATCTCAAATCGCCCGCCATCGAACTTGTCCGAGCCATTCACATGTCCAATCGCCAGCAGCGCCACCACCCAATAGCTCAGCGGAAGCCGCAGCACTTCATGCACCTTGTCCTGCTCGAACCCCTCCATCGGCGCGGTGTCGTAGCCCATCACCTCGGCCATCAACAGCATGTGCGTAAACGCCAGCATCACCTGCTTGTTCAACCATCCCTGCATCTGCCCGCTACTGAAGCTCGACATGTAATTCGGAACGCTGCTCTGTGCCTGCGCCGCATAGCTCTCCGGCATCCCGCCCTTACGCCCCTTCTCGAGGATCAGGTCCAAATCCTTCCGCCACCCATCACTATCGCCGCAGGCCACAATCACCGCCGAGGCCTCTTCAACCTTACCCTGGTTATAGCTCGCGCCACGCAGCTTCTTCTTCTGCTCCGCCGACTGCACCACCACAAACCGCCAAGGCTGAAGATTGTATCCGCTCGGTGCATGCAACCCCGCATCCAGAATCTGGCGCAGGTCCTCCGCCGGAATCGGCGTTCCATCAAAACTTGGTGTCGCTCTACGTTCCTGGATTGCCTGACTGAGTGTCTTTTTTAGTTTTGTCATTGTTCTCTTTCTTACCTATCAATAGAGTGCCAGTTCTAACCTGGAAGGTGAGTCATCCTACCCTGCATCTCTTACCGTCCTGCAGAAACGATTCTCAACATATCACTACCCGATCAAACACTCGTCAGAAGACCGCGAACTGTCCTCAGTGAATCTGGCTCATCGCCTCTTCGGTCGCAAATGCACTCTGCCCAGGAGCCTCTGCAATCATCCACACGCCGTGAAACGGCTTCCTCAACTCCGGATACGCAGCCAACAGCGCAGTCATCGCATCCGAGTTATGCTTCCTCGCAGTCGCCGCATCTCCCACCTGCTCCAACTTCAGATGCGCCGTGACGTCGACCTTGTCATTACCCAGCGAGTCATCCACACCCAACGCGGTAAAACGGTACTCCACTCCATCCGGCCCCTTCACCACCAGCGGCGACTCCGCACTCACGCCCTCCGACAACGCAGGTGGTGCAGCCGCAGTCTCCTCAGCCTTCAACTTCTCCAGATGCGTGCTCTGAATAAAATTCGCAGGCCGCAGCAGACTCTCCGCCTGCTGGTAGTAGAGCCACGCATTCCAATGCTCTTTCTGCGCCGTCATCGAACGCGCCTGCGTCCAGTACCAAAGCCCGTCATGACCCGCCGCCATCAAAGGCTTCGGATAAAACCCTGCCATCACCCACTGCCCCTGGTCCTGCCGCAGCAGAAACGACAACCGCCACGGAGCAGCGCCATCCGGAACGTCCACCATCGCAAACCCATAGCGCCCCGGTGCCAGCCCCGAGATAATAAAATCTGCCTCCGCCGACGTCTTATTCAGCGAACAGAAAAACTGTGCGTCCGGCACCGACCCGTCCGCAGCGCGCTTCAGTTCAGTCCCATCCAGCAGATAAACCTGTTCCACCTTCAGCGAGCCACCCTTCACATGCGCCGCGGTGCTGTTCACAACCTCGCCAATACCACCAAAATCCTTGGCATATTCCGCTGCAGTAGCGGCACGCAAACCGTTCACGTCACCGGCCTGAACCTTCCCTGCCAGCCCACGCGCCGCTGCAGCTAGAGCCTCTCGCTCCGCGCCCGTCATCTGCGACTGTGTCGTGCACACCTCCGCGGACGCAACCCCGGCCACAAGCAGCCCCACCGTCAGCAATCCAATCTTCAATCTCATCATCACGTCCACCATCAACCTCTTACGGAGCCTCGATACCCCATTTGAGACGCGCAAAAGGGCCATCCCAGTCTACAGCTACTCCCACACATCCAACAGCCGAAGCCTTAGTCCAGCGTCTCCCAGCTACGAAGCGCGTGTTCATATATCTCCATATTGACGCGTTTGCCGCGAAACTTTACGCCCTCCATGCCCAGTCGGAACCGCTGTTCCGCTGCAGCTTCGCCCCTTAGCTTGATCTCGCCTCCAGCGCCGACAATGCGCTGCCAGGGCAGTCCCTGAAGAGGAGCCTGGTGCAGCAGCCGTGCCACCGCACGATGGTACAAAGGATAGCCAGCCGCCGCCGCTACCTTGCCATACGTTGAAACCTTGCCCTTGGGAACCGAACGAATCATGCGACGAAAAGCCGCATCTCGTTGCCCGTCTTCGCGTAGCGACTCTTTCAGAATTCTTCGTTTCAGGTTCTGCGGAACAACCGTCGCGCGCATGACCAAAACTCTATCAGAGCGTCAACGGACGGAGCACCTTACCTGACTCGTCCAAAGCCCCGCAAACGGCCATCCGATTCACGGAAATTCGCTGCCCGAAGGGCATCCGCGATAAACTGTACAAGAGCTCTTCACGGCGATGACATTTCTTCGCCGCAGCGCGTCCTACAACTACATGCAGAGCATCGGGCAAATTCGTTTCATCCTCTATTCGAGCTTCGCGTCCGCCGCCCTGTTGTCCGCGCAGTCGGCTCCCACTACTCAGCCCAAACCCTCCGCGCCCGTTCAGGCCGCGTCCACCTTGCCGCCAACTCCCCCCACCATTGAGCCCACGATCCCGCTCACTCCCTCCCAGCAACAGCCAAAGCGCGCTCAAGTCACCTTGGCCAACGGCAGCCTCTCGGTCTCGGCTGACAACTCCAGCCTCAACCAGATCCTCCGGCAGATCTCCCATGACACCGGCATCAAGATCACAGGAGGCGTTACGGATGAGCGCGTCTTCGGGAGATACGGTCCCGCCGCGCCAGGTCAGATTCTCGCCGAGCTCCTGGACGGCACAGGCAGCAACATGATCCTCGTGAAACACGATGGCGACGCCGTGCAAGAGCTTATCCTCACCCCACGTCAGGGCGGTCCAACTCCACCCAACCCGAATGCTGCCGACGAAGACAAAGCCGATTCACAGGACTCTCAATCCGCCCCCGAACAATCTCAGCCCGTCGGCGAGGGGACGATTGATCGCAACAGGACCGCGCCGCCAATCGTTCCCGCCGCACCCAGCACGTCCTCTCCTTCAGACGCGTCCCAGCCAGACTCCCCCAACGGAGTCAAAACTCCCCAGCAGATCTATGAGCAGCTCCAGCATCTCCGCCAGCAAACTCCGCCTCAATAGCCTCCAAGGAAGCAACCGGCAACTGTCAGCATCTCGCCTGAAACATTTCGGCCAGACTCGGTCTGCGAGACCATTGAATTTTAGGATTTGTCGATCGAATACTTGAGATGCACCGTCCGGCGGAAGCGGAAGGCGCTACTGCTATCTTCTAAGAGATCGAAACCTTAGCTCTTCGCGACCTGAGCAGTCGCCGCCACTCGACGGGCCGCGTTTCCTGCCACCTGACGGGCATGCATGTGGAATGCGCGAAACATGGCAATACAGACCCCATAAGCCACCAGAACACCCACAGCCAGCGAAGCCAACACCGCACAGACCAACATAATCGACGTCATCACACCCAACCCTCGAATTCATTAGTCGCTGGCCTTTTTCCGGCGACCGAACTTTTTACATCTCGGCTATTGTTGCAAACTTACGTGCCATTACAATGACCCGAAAGTGGCTCTTGTTGTTCCTTCGGATACATAATTCCCATTCCGGGGTTGTACCAGCCGAACCAGCCCTCGCACCTGTCCGAAATGCCTCCCCCCAAAATGCCGTATTCTAGAGACTTGGCCGAACACCGCCACAGAACTCACATGGGCATTACACACATCACCGTCCGCGGCGCTCGCCAGCACAATCTCCGCAACGTCGACGTCAGCATCCCGCGCAATACACTCACCGTGGTCACCGGCCTCTCCGGCTCCGGAAAATCCTCCCTCGCCTTCGACACGATCTACGCCGAAGGCCAACGCCGCTACGTAGAAACCTTATCGGCGTACGCCAGACAATTCTTAGACCAGATGGAGCGCCCCGACGTCGACGCCATCGACGGCCTCTCCCCCGCCATCTCCATCGAACAAAAAACCACTTCCCGCAGCCCCCGATCCACCGTCGGCACCATCACCGAGATCTATGATTATCTGAGGCTTTTGTACGCCAGCGTAGGCCAGCCCCACTGCCCCAACTGCCACCGCCCCATCACCCGCCAGTCCGCCGAGCAGATCGTCGAACGCATCGCCGCCCTCTCCCCCGGCGAACGCATCACCGTCTACGCTCCCATCGTCCGCGGCCGAAAAGGTGAGTTCCGCGAAGAGCTCGAAGCCCTCGACCAGCAAGGCTTCCGCGCCCGGATCGACGGCGAGATGACCGAGCTAACCGAAGGCATGCGCCTCGAAAAACGCAAGAACCACACCATCGAAGCCGTAGTCGACCGCATCATCCTCAAACCCCTCCCACCCGACAACACCAACGCCGCCCTCGCCAACGCCGCGCCTAAATACGACACCCGCCGCCTCGAGACCTCCGTCACCAAGGCCCTTCAGATGGCGAACGGCCTCGTCCTCATCGGCATCCAGAACCCCAACACCCGCGAGCAGGAAGAGACCCTCTACTCCTCCTCGATGGCCTGCCCCGACTGCGGCATCAACGTCCCCCGCCTCGAGCCCCGCAGCTTCTCCTTCAACTCCAACTACGGTGCCTGCCCCAACTGCCACGGCCTCGGCAGCATCTACGACTTCGACCCCGCCAAGACCATCACCGACTGGTCCAAGCCCCTCCTCGACGGAGCCATGGGCCCCGGCAGCGGCTCCGCCTACCTCCTCCGCCTCATCAAGCTCTTCGCCGAGAAAACCAAGATCAACATCAAGCCCCCCTTCGAGGACCTCACCACCGAGCAACAAAATCTCTTCCTCTACGGCCCCCCACGCGCCGAAGCCGGACGCACCGGCTTCCACGGCATCTTCGAATACCTCCGCTCCAACCTCGAAGACACCAAATCCGAAGGCTACCGCGAGTACATGATGCAGTACATGTCCGCGACCATCTGCCCCGTCTGCAAAGGCCGCCGCCTCCGCCCCGAATCTCTCGCCGTCACCGTAAACGGCGCATCCATCGCCGACTTCACCGCCCTCCCCCTCGAACGCGCCCTCACCTCCGCCCGCAACATGAACTTCGTCGGCCGCGACCGCATCATCGCCGACCGCCTCCAGCGCGAGATCATCGAGCGGCTCGAATTCCTCAACGCCGTCGGCCTTGGCTACCTCGCGCTCGACCGCTCCGCCGCCACCCTCTCCGGCGGCGAAGGCCAGCGCATCCGCCTAGCCACCCAAATCGGCTCCAAACTACGCGGCGTCCTCTACGTCCTCGACGAGCCCTCTATCGGCCTCCACCAGCGCGACAACCAGCGACTCATCAACGCACTCGAAGACCTCCGCGACCTCGGCAACACCGTCCTGGTCGTCGAGCACGACGAAGACACCATCCGCAAAGCCGACTACGTCCTCGACCTCGGCCCCGGCGCCGGCAAAAACGGCGGCATCCTCATCGCCGACGGCACCCCTCAGCAGATCATGGACAACCCCGCGTCCATCACCGGCCAATACCTCGCCGGCAAAATCGAAATCGTAGCCCGCGCCGAGCCCCGCGCTCTCACCAACAACTGGGTCACCGTCGAGAACGCCCACTCCCACAACCTCCAAAACGTCACCGCCCACTTTCCCCTCGGCGTCATGACCGTCATCACCGGCGTCAGCGGCAGCGGAAAATCCACTCTCGTCAACGACATCCTGTACCGCTCCCTCGCAAAGGAACTCTACGGCTCCCGCGAAGAGCCCGGCCAGCACGGCAAAGTCATCGGCATCGATCAGCTTGACAAAGTCATCCAGATCGACCAGTCCCCCATCGGCCGAACCCCACGCAGCAATCCCGCCACCTACACCGGCGTCTTCACCGCGATCCGCGACCTCTTCGCCATGCTCCCCGAATCACGCGAGCGTGGCTACAAGCCCGGCCGCTTCTCCTTCAACGTGCAAGGTGGACGCTGCGAAGCCTGCCAGGGGGAAGGCCAGCGCCGCATCGAGATGAACTTCCTTCCCGACGTCTACGTCCTCTGCGAGGTATGTAATGGACGTCGTTACAATCAGGAAACCCTCTCCGTAAAGTTCAACGGCTACTCCATCGCCGACCTCCTCGACCTCCCCATCGCCGACGCCGTCCCGATCTTAAAAGACATCCCCACAGTAAACATCAAGCTCCAAACCCTAGTCGACGTAGGCCTCGGTTACATCCACCTCGGCCAATCCGCCACCACCCTCTCCGGCGGCGAAGCCCAGCGCATGAAGCTGGCCCGCGAACTCTCCAAGCGCCAAACCGGCCGCACCCTCTACCTCCTCGACGAGCCCACCACCGGCCTCCACTTCGACGACGTCCGCAAGCTCCTCGAAGTCCTCCACCGCCTCACCGACCTCGGCAACACCGTCATCATCATCGAGCACAACCTCGACATCATCCGCAACGCCGACTACATCCTCGACATGGGCCCCGAGGGCGGCGAAGGCGGCGGCCGCATCATCGCCCACGGCACGCCCGAGCAGATCGCCACCGTCGCCGCCTCCCACACCGGCAGCTTCCTCGCCCGCTACTACACCTCGCACAACTCCAACTTCGCCAGCCGCAACGGCACCAGCCACGCCGGTCCCCAGCCCGCCAGCATCGCAGCCCGCGCCGACGCGATCAAACAACCAAAGGGCAAATTCACGGCCCCCGAAAAGAAAACCGGCCTCGCCAAAGCCAGCGCTACCAAACCTGCTGAAAGATCCCCCAAAAGCATCAAGCCAAAACCCGCAAAGAAGTCCACAATAAGCACAGCATCTTCGACCAAAGAATCCGGAAAGAAAGTACCGCCCGCAAAACCGGTCCCACGCACGAAAAAAGCATGAGCGATCTCACCCCGACCCCCGCTACCTCAGCCCAGGAGAACCCTTCGTCCCAATCGGGCGAAGTGCGCAACCCGACCACGTTCTTTCTCCCACCCGCACCGCCCCAAACCCGCAGCCAATCCGATGCTCCCGTGGTCCGCCCCATCCTTCCCGAAGGCGAGGCCATCCTCCAGCCTCCCATGGACAACACCCCCAACGACGCTCCGGAAGATGCCCCCCACCGCATCCCAAACCTCGGTCACGCGCTCCTCTTCCTCGCCATCACCGGCCTCTTTCTCTTCCTCACCCAACTCCTCATCCTCGGCGTCGCCAAACCATCCGCAATTGGCAACAAGGCATCGGCAATCTCTTCGATCCCACCCAAACTCCTCATCGGCACCGAAGCGCTGACCTACATCCTCACCCTGGCCGTCTCCTGGTTCGTCTTCCCGCTCCTATGGAAACGCCCCTTCATCACCGGCATCGATGCCAACCCCGACGCTGCCCGACGCAATGCGCTCCGCCTCATCCCCCTCGGCCTGACTCTCTCCTTCGCGATCCAGGCGATCTCATCCGTCATCGCCATCCCCAAAGACATCCCCATGGACGACTTCTTCCGCACCCCGTCCGATGTCTGGCTCGTCACCCTCTTCGGCGTGCTCGTCGCACCGCTCTTTGAAGAGATCCTATTCCGCGGCTTCCTCCTTCCCGCCGTAGCCATCGCCTACGACTGGCTCTCGCTCCCCCGCACCCCGGCCGCCCGCGAGTTCTGGCACTCCAACAACAAAATCTCCACGCCCGCCTTCGTCTTCTCCGCCGTCTTCACCAGCATCCTCTTCGCCCTCCTCCACGGACAGCAGACAGCCTTTACCTGGCCCGTTATTCTCTTGCTCTTCTGCGTCTCGCTCATCCTCAGCGCCGTCCGCATCCGCCTCCGCTCTGTCCTTGCCTCAACACTCATCCACGCCAGCTACAACTTCACCATCTTCCTCACCGCCTTCATCGCCACAGGCGGCTACCGCCACCTCGACCGCATGAACCGCTAGCAAAGTCTCCCAGTTCACTCAGTCACTAATTCCGACAACCTGCCTCACGTAGTGCGGTGCAACTGCCACGCACATAGCAGTGGGACAAACCGCTCACGCGATTGTCTTCCTATTTCGGAGGCCACGGCCCAAGAGGACCAATCCCGTTCGCCTTCTCCTCGCGAGCAAATTTAGCGGCATCCTTGGAAAGGTACTGATCCGCCGCACTCTGCGCCCGAGGATCGTCGAAATACACCAACGCATTCGCTGCAATAACAGATGCCACATCCGGCGGCGCATTCTTGCACACGTCAATGATCAGTGAAACCGAATCCTTATCCTGCGCTCGGGCCAGTCCGCTAGCCGCAATATTCTGAGTCTCAGAATTAGGGGATGAAAGAGCTCTTCGAAGGAGACGTATTCCCCTGGGGTCCCGAGTTGCATCCACGATTTCAACGAACGTCAGCATCTCGTTAAGCTCTCGATCCTGCTTGGCCCACGCCTCATCTGACGAAGGCCACTCGATTGGCTTTCCCTGCGAATCGCTCTTCACAGCAGACGAGACTTCTCCTTCCAGCAACGATGTCTCCAGCCGCAACAGAAAATCCCAGTAGATATCGTCCTTGTCTCCGAGGCTAATCAAAGCGCTCGCAGTTCGCGCCTTATCAAGCTCATCCTGAGTGTTCAAAAAGGTTTTCTTCAGGATGGCAAGGTTCTCTGCGGGATCAAGCGGAGGCGGAGGAGGCACACACTGTTCCTCACCGGCTCGAGCAGCAGTTCGCGCATCAGGATCTCTCATAAATTGTCTTAGAGTATGCGAGATTAACGGCACCTCCTCTCCATGGAATCGCTTGCATGCTTCGACAATCAACGGAATCGAATCCTTGTCAAGAGCACGCGTCAGTCCGTCCGCCCCTGCCCAGACGACGTTGATGTTAGGTGACTTGAGAGCTTCGCGGAGTAATGAAATCCCTCTCGGATCACCAAATACCCCCTGAACTCTCTCCTCCAGAAGCCATTGCAACTCCATCTCTGCCTGTGAGTCTTGAGGAGCGTTATGGGCGCGGGCCCACACTACATACGCTGCATGTCCCGTGCAGTTCGTTGACGAGTAGCACTGTGTAGACGGAGCATCGCTCTCAATCGCCAACTTCGCCTGCTGTACCAGAAAGTCCCAGTACGCATTGCCCTTGTCAACCAGATCCACTAAAGCACGCGCGACTCTCGCCTTCACCACCGCATCCTGGCTCGTCGCAAACCGTGCTTCGAGGATTGGAACAAGCTGTCCCGCCTCTGCCTCGGCAGTCTGCTCTTGAGTCGCCGGACCGTAAACACCCTCCTTTAGGTGTCCAATCACGCTGCGGACTTTCTGGCTAAGGGCCTCGTCAACTTGGTCCTGCGAAGCTTGCCCGTGTACAATACCTACCAGCAGTGCACACCATACCGCGATGTGCAGGACTCCCAACATCCCACTCCGTAAATGGAGTTGCCTTGTAGACATTCCATTCTCCATGTCGCACCCTGTCTATGAGACACATCGCCGAATTTGAAACGGCAGTAATGCTAGCACTAATCAAATCGGCAAGCGTTCTCTTGTAACCCATTTGTTATGAGGCTTTTGTCCGCAACCCCTTTGTTACGAAGTTTTACCGCCTTCCATTTATGGCAACTTACTGATTCCAAGTAATTTATACTCAGGCGATGGAGATGTAAACCTTCCGAATCGCAACGTCACAACCTGCTCTACAATCGACCCTGATATGCCAACCGACAGCCGTACGACCCTCCTCAATCTCATCGCCACCCACTCCTTCAAGCTAGGTGATTTCACCCTCGCCAGCGGCCAGAAGTCGGACTACTACATCGACTGCCGCATCACCACCCTCCACGCCGAAGGCGGCCGCCTCTCCGGCCTCGTCCTCTACGACCTAATCCGCGAGATCCTCCCCAACCCGGAAAAGATCGAAGCCGTAGGCGGCCTTACCATGGGCGCCGACCCTCTGGTCTCCAACACCGCCAGCGCCAGCGCCTGGGCTCTCGCCGACTACAAAGAGATCGCCGAACTCTCCGACGCCCTCGAGCTCGACCCCGACGAACGCAGCGACGAAGGCCCCGCACCCACCCTCATCCACGGCTTCCTCGTCCGCAAAGCCGAAAAAACTCACGGCACTGGCCGCCGCATCGAAGGCTTCCTCAAACCCGGCGCCCACGTCATCATCGTCGACGACGTATGCACCACCGGCGGCTCCACTATCACCGCCATCGAAGCCACGCGCGAAGCCGGCATGCACGTCGCCGGAGTCCTCTGCCTAGTAGACCGCGAACAGGGCGGCCGCGCCAACATCGAAGCCGCGATCCCAGGCGTCCCCTTCCACTCCGTCTTCACCGCCTCCGACGTCCGCGCCGCTCACATCGCTCAGCAACAATCGAGATGAGCGCAGCGGAACAACAATCCAAAGCGCTCGCCTTCCTTCGCATCTCCATCGGCCTCATCTTCCTCATCTTCGCCGAGTACAAACTCACCAGCACCAGATTCATCCGAATCGGAATGGCCCAATACATCACCCAGTTCCTCAACGAAGGCTCCTACCCCTTCGTTCGTCCCTTCCTCAGAAACATCGTCCTCCCCCACTCCATCTTCTTCGGCACAATCGTCAGCATCTCCGAACTCCTTATCGCTCTCAGCCTTATCACCGGAGTCCTGGTCCGCTGGGCAAGCGTCGGTGGTCTGACCATGATGCTGGTGTTACTCTTCTCTTCGAACTATCCCGGTCCTCAGGCACCTTTCTGGGAGTTCTTCGGTGCCTCCCTGGAACACTCCATTCTTGCCCTCTGTTTCATCGCTCTACTAATCGCTCCCTCCAATCAGCGCTGGGCCCTCCACCGCTCCCAACAATAAACCCCGTCCCAAGCCTCTTCCGTCGTCCAGAACACTAGCCGTTCCCCATTGAAACAGCGGGATTTCCGCTGACGCCCCGTTTATTTTCTTGACTGTCGCGTGTCGCCACTGTTAGGGTTCGTTCGCTCTTCAAACAATAACCATTCCGGGCCTGAAAAGTTGTAACACCTTTCGGAGGTTTCACGTGATCACGCTCAAGAAACTAAGACTCATCGTTCCCCTCATCTTCCTCGCTCTATCGCCATCGCTCTTCGGCCAGGCGGTCAACGCAACCCTTCTCGGTACGATCACCGACCCAAGCGGCGCGACAGTCCCCGGCGTCAAGGTGACGGTCGTAGAAGTTGCGACAGGATCTACTCACCAAACTGTCACCAACGAAAGCGGTAACTACACGATCCCGGACCTTCCACCAGGCACTTATTCGGTTGTCGCTGAGTCGCCTGGGTTCAAGAAGGACACTCATCAGAATGTCGATCTCCTCACGAACTCCTCAACCCGTATCGACATCGCAATGGTCACCGGCAGCGTTTCTGAGACTGTCTTGGTTACAACCGCTCCCGCTCTCCTCCAAACCGACCGCGCTGACATCAGCGTAAAAATTGAAGCGAGACAGGTTGCCGACCTGCCCCTCGGCACCAACCGCAACTTCCAGACGCTCCTCAATCTGGTTCCCGGTATGGCGCCCGCAACATTCCAGCACTCTCAGTTCTTCAATGCGGCAAGCACTCTGCAGACAGAAGCAAACGGTCTGCCGCGCATGGGCAATCTCTACCAGATCGAAGGCATCGACGACGATGAGCGCACAGGCCTCCTCCAGATCATCATCCCGCCAGCCGAGTCCATTCAGACCGTTGACATCTCCACCAACAACTTTGAAGCAGAACTAGGCCGCGCCACTGGCGCAGTAACCAACGTCATCCTCAAATCCGGAACGAACGCCTTCCACGGTTCGGCCTTCGAATTTATTCAGAATAGCGCCGTCAACGCTCGCTCCTATTTCGGCGGTCCCCTTGGTCATCTGTCGTACAACTACTACGGCGGCAGCTTCGGCGGGCCCATTATCAAAGACAAACTCTTCTTCTTCGCCGACTACCTCGGCACCTCAGACCATGAACAAGTAAGCAACACCCTCACCATCCCAGATGCGCGCTATTACACCCCGAACGCTCAAGGGAATATCGATCTAAGTGCGGCTCTGGGAGCTGTCGATCCGAAGAGCAACACGAAGGTAGGCCAGGTTTTTGATCCTACCACGGGAGATGGCAAGACGACTCCGCGCACCCCTTATCCGAACAATCAGATACCGTTCAGCGCGGTAAATCCGATCTCTCTTAAGATTTTGCAGATGGTCAATGCCGAGGCTCTCACCAACGGCAAACTAAACCCCAACGCACCTCTGGTCAATCCAGCCAACAACTACACCACCAATCTTCCCTTCACAAAAGGCACGAACAGCTTCGACACCAAAGTGGATTGGACGATCAACGAGAAGAACCATCTCAGTGGTCGCTATAGTTGGCAGCGCGTCAACACATTTCAGGCGCCCGCATTTGGTGCCTTCTTAGGCGGCCCAGCTGGCGGCGGATTTGAAGGTACGGGCGTTCAGACCGCCTATAGCACCGGTGGAAACTACGACCACATCTTCTCTCCAACCCTCTTCACCGAAGTGCGATTCGGCGTCGCTCACCTGCGGAACAACTCGCAACCCAGCGACTACGGATCCAACGACGCAGACGCCCTGGGCATTCCAGGCGTAAACATCGCTGGACAACCCTTTACTTCCGGACAAGTCGGTCTCACCATCAACGGTGGCTTCTCGGGAACCCTTATCGGATACTCCGCTTCGGTTCCCTGGATTCGTGGCGAATCCAACATCGACTTCGTCAATAACTGGACTAAGGTCGTACGCAATCACACCTTCAAATTTGGTGGCGACCTCCGTCGTGTCCGCGACGACTTGCTGCAGGATCAAACCTTCAGCCCGCGCGGCGCTTTCACCTTCGGCGATGTTCAAACTTCCAGCAACGTCTGTCCGACCGGCCCTGCTAGTTGCGTCGCGGCTAAGACAAACATCTCCAATGACATCTCAAGTTTCCTCTTCGACCTGCCCAGTCTTGTGGGTCGTGATCTTAACACCTTCTTCCCGGCCTATCGGCAGTGGTGGTTCTTTGCCTTCGCCAGCGATAAGTGGCAGGCAAGTTCGAAGCTAACCGTAGACCTCGGCGTCCGCTGGGAGTTCTATCCCCCTGCAACCCCGCGGAATTCTGGTGGCTTCTCGAATTACGACCCCACTACGAACAACATCGTCATTGCAGGTCTCGGCGACAATCCCGACAACCTTGGCATGGAGACTCGATACAAATACTGGGCACCCCGCACAGGATTCTCGTATCGTGTTACCGATGACACCGTCGTCCGCGGAGGCTATGGCATCAGCTATATGCCCTTCCCCGATAACGTTTACGCTTACAACTACCCAATTCGCGCTAATAACAGCTACCAGCCCACTGGTTCGTCCCCTTTTACTCCTGCGATTGGTCCCGACGGAGTTACACCAGCTACCTTCCAGGCTGGCTTCCCCGCACCGGTTACAATCCCCATTCCATCCAACGGCATTATCCCAGCGAACACTCCCTTCCTGAAAAATCAGGCGTACTTCTACATTCCAAAAACCTTCAAGAATGCCTACGCCCAATCGTGGAACGTCGCCGTGCAGCAGGGCTTCCGCGGAAATCTTTCCCTCCAACTCGCATACGTTGCAAATCACGGCACCGACATCTCCGGCGCTCAGAACATCAACAATCCCACTACCTTCGGTGGTGGGTCGGCATCTCAACCGGAGAACATCGCCTTCGGACGCACAGCAGCTACCAATCAATACTTCCTGCCGTTCTCCTCGAACTACCAATCGCTGCAGGTACAACTCACAAAACGTTTCTCAAACAGTCTGGCATTTACCTCCGCATTCACATGGGGTAAAGCCATGGGCTACATCTCAAATAACGTCTCCCCAGCAAACAGTCCGGATGATGGCGGTCTCCTGTTCTACGCAGATCCGCACAGAAACTACGCGACACTCGACTTCGACAGAACGCTGAACTACGAGCAAAGCTTCACCTACGAGCTACCCTTCGGCCGCGGCCACAGCATGTTTAGCTCAGGCGTTGCCAACGTCGCGCTCGGAGGATGGAAGATCTCGGGAATCATCTCCGTACTCTCTGGTCTTCCCTTCTCCGTCCTGACCAACGGGGCAGGCCTCAACACTCCTGGTACCTCTCAAACCGCAAATCTGACAGGCACCTACCATGTCACCCACCAGGTTGGTGCGAACGCTCACTGGTTCGACCCGACAGCATTCTCTGTGCCTAACGGCGTGACTGAAGGGAATACCGGCAGAAACCAGTTCCGCGGACCAGGTTACATCCAGGACAACTTCTCACTCTTCAAGAGCTTCAACATCTTCCGAGAAGCCACCATGGAAACACGCATCGAGGCGTTTCAGTTGAGCAACACCCCGCAATTCGCCTTCAATACAAACTTCGGCAACACCAATAACTGCTGCACGTCAGCCAGTTTCGGGCAAGTCACGAACACTGTCGGCAGCGGCCAAGGTAGCGTGAACGGAGTAGGAGGCGGCCGCACCCTGCAAGCGTCGGTGCACTTCCTGTTCTAGCCGATGCTTGGCGAGACTCACTTGCCGGTCTCTGCGTCTAACAGAGACCGGCATCAAAATAACTTCAGTTCCACTGGAGTTACTCATTCATAGGAGCATCATGGCAGGCGTCTCAAGACGAAATTTTCTCGCAGGAGCAGGAATCACTGCTGCAACCTGCGCAGCCCGACCTCTCTTCGGTCTTCCCACTGCAGCTCAGTCCCCCTTTAAAATCGCTGTCATCTCCGACGAAATCTCTCAGGACTTCGATCACGCCTGCTCCGTCATCGCGAACGACTTCGGCTTGCACCACGTCGAACTGCGCGAGATGTGGGGCAAAAACCTCCAGGCATCAACCGACGCCGAAATCGCCGAAGCCCTCAAAATTCTTGCCAAGTACAACCTGCAGGTCACCGATATCGCCAGTCCTCTCTTCAAAGTAGACTGGCCCGGCGCCCCCAAATCGCAGTACGGCTCCAAGGGCGACATGCACGGAGCTGCAGAAACCGCCTACAAGCAGCAGGACGAAGTTCTCGCCCGTTCTATCTCCCTGGCCAAGCAATTCAAGACTGACAAGATTCGGTGTTTCGACTTTTGGCGTCTCGATGACGTCGCTCCCTACCGCGCAGCCATCAACGAAAAACTTCGCGCCACCGCCGAGATCGTCGGCCAACAAGGTCTCCTCCTCGTCATCGAAAACGAATTCGCCTGCAACACCGCCACTGGCCGCGAGGCCGCGAAGACTCTCAATGCCATCCAGTCCCCTCACTTCGCTCTCAACTGGGACGCAGGCAATGCCGTTATGCGCGGCGAGCTCGACGCCTTCCCCGCTGGCTGGGATGCCCTGCCCAAAAATCGTATCCACCATTGCCATTGCAAAAATGCCGTCAAGGACGACACCGGCAAGATCGTTTGGTCCCCTGTCGACAAAGGCTACATCGACTGGACCGCACAATTCCGCGCTCTCAAGCAGGTTGGCTATCGCGACGCCGTCTGCCTCGAAACGCACTGGCGCGGAGCTGGCACACCCGAGGCCTCTACACGCATAAGTTGGGCAGGCATGAAGCAATGCTTGATCAACTCAGGAACTTTCTAGTCTGCCACAGGCAGCAGCGATCCCCATTTTTTGAGAAAAGTGTATTGGGCCGTTTCAGCCCATCGGAGAAAAAAATGATTACCAGACGTGAGTTTCTCGACACCTTAGCAGTAGGAGCAGCAGGCCTCGCCGTCGGATCGACCGCAAAGAGCTATGCCCAGATACTCGGCTCGAACGACCGCCTCAACTTTGCCGTTATCGGCGTTCGCAGCCGTGCGTATGCTCACCTTTCCGCGCTAAAAGCAAACAAGAAAGATGCACGCATCGCTTATGTCTGCGACGTAGACACCAACACCATGAAGAAGTTCGCTACCGACACCGAGAAGGAGATGGGCGAAGCTCCCGCAACCGATCAGGACTTTCGCCACATCCTTCAGAAGAAGGACGTCGATGCCATCACCATTGCCACCCCCGACCACTGGCACACCCCTATGGCCATCGCTGGCTTGCAGGCAGGCAAACATGTCTATGTCGAAAAGCCCTGCAGCCACAACCCTGCTGAGGGCATCATGCTCGTACAGGCTCAGCAGAAGTACGGAAAGCTTGTTCAGATGGGCACCCAACAGCGCTCCTCTCCTCACACCATCGAAATAGTCGACAAAATTCACAATGGCGTTATCGGCCGAGCCTACTTCGCAAAAGCCTGGTACAGCAACGTCAGGAAATCAATCGGGACCGGTAAGGAAGCACCCGTTCCTACCCAGCTCGACTGGGACCTCTGGCAAGGCCCGGCGCCGCGCCGTCCCTATAAGGACAACCTGCAACCCTACAACTGGCACTGGTTCAAAATCTACGGTACCGGCGAGACCCTCAACAATGGAACACACGAGATCGACGTCTGCCGTTGGGCTCTTGGCGTCGACCTGCCCAACAGCATCGCTTCCTCCGGAGGACGCTACCAGTTCAAGGACGATTGGCAGTTCTACGACACCCTTGTCACCAGCTTCAAATACGACGACAAAGTGATTACCTGGGAGGGCAAGAGCTGTCAGGGGATGAAGTACTACGGCCGCGACCGTGGATCCACCATCATGGGCACCACCGGCACCGTACTGGTCGACCGCGACGGCTACGAAGTCTACGATCTCAAGGGAAACAAAACCAGCGAGTTGAAGGCAAACAAGGATCAAACCTCGTCCACTGACCTCACCGGACGCGACTCCATGACCGACGCTCACTTCGCCAACTTCATCGCCGGAATCCGCAAGGGAGAAAAACTCAACGCTCCGGTATCAGTCGGGAATGTCGCCGTCACCATGCTGCAGCTCTCTAACGTCGCGTGGGAAGTCAATCGCGAGCTGCAACTCGACACGACGGACGGCAAGGTACTTCACGATGCCGAAGCCATGAAGGGATGGAGCCGCGACTACGAAAAAGGCTGGGCGCCGCACGTCTAATTCTCGCGAGCGCGGTATGCGGACTGCAACCCAACAGCGGTCCGCATTTAGCCGCTCCATATTCATCGCCACTATCCGCGACGATCACATCAGCACAAATCTTCAGAAAGCACGAGTCACGACACTCATGACAAATAAGTTCTCACGTCGCAGCTTCGTTCAATCCGGCGCCCTTCTTGCCGCAGCAACTGTCACTTCGAGCACCCTCCCCTCATCAGCCATGCAGCCGTCCCCCGCGACGGGTGCACCGTCTCCAATCCATCTCGGACTGGCCAGCTACACCTTCCGCAACTTCACGCGCGCACAGATGATCGGCTTCATGAAGCAGCTCAACGTCTCCGAGCTGAACGTCAAAGACACCAAAGATCATCTCCCCATGGATCCAAGCGAGGAGGCAAAAGCACTCGCAGACTACACCGCCGCCGGCATCAAGCTCCACGCCGCCGGAGCCATCTACTTCACCAAGGACGACGACGCTGACATTCGCAGCAAGTTCGAGTACTGCAAGCGCGCTGGCATCTCGGTCATCGTCGCCGGCGACCCTGATCCTGCAACCCTTCCCCGCGTAGAAAAATTCGTGAAGGAGTACGACATCCGCATCGCGATCCACAACCATGGCCCCGAAGACAAGCTGTGGCACTCTCCCCTCGATATCCTCAAGGCCGTCAAAGATTTGGACCCGCGAATCGGCTGCTGCATCGATGTCGGCCACACTGTCCGTGCCGGCACAGACGTGGTCCAGGCAATCCACGAGGTCGGTCCGCGATTGTTCAACGTCCACATGAAAGACCTCACCAACTTCGAAAGCAAGGAGAGCCAGGTCGCCGTAGGAGAGGGCATCATGCCGGTGAGAGGAATCTTCGAGGCTCTCATCAAAACCAACTACAAAGGGTTCGTCGATCTCGAATACGAAATACACGCCGACGACCCGATGCCCGGAGTCATAGCCAGCTTCGCTTACATGCGCGGCGTCCTGGCCGGCATGGGCTATCTAACCCACAGCTAGCCCCACCTTCCCGCCCCAAACCGAGCGGAGAGCTTGCCGCATCAAGCGGCGAGCCTCCGTCTTTCCATGTCGGCATCCGCGCGAGAGTGTTATCCTGCCGCAGTCTCGCGTGGTTGAGTTTGCGCGGTCAAGAAGAGGGGGCCGTATTTGAACACGCTCGAGATTAAGGTCACGAAATACGGAGAAATCGAGGCGGTCGAGTTGAGCGGCCCACTCGTCCTTGGCGTCCCGGTCAATAACCTGCGACAGAAGATAGATAACCTCACTGCGCACGGAGCAAATCAGTTCGTCTTCAACCTCACCGGCGTCAATCGCATGGACTCAAGCGGCATCGGCCTTCTGGTCATGATTATGAGTTCGACCAAAGAGGCTGGCGGAGCCTTGAAACTTGTAAACCCATCCAAGCAGGTCACGCAGACTCTGAAGATGTGCAACCTCTTGCCCCTCTTTGAAGTCTTTTCCGAAGAGCAACAAGCTATCTCCTCCTTCGCAAAATCCTGAACAAATCCTGAACGGCACTTAAAAACCAGATTCGTCAAGCACAGGTTCCATACCTGTTGATGTGCCCACAACCGGCAAAGCCCAACCTTGACAGTCATTTGCAGACCCGTGCATAGTTTCTGCTGGTCAAACGTTTGCCTAATCCTCCCCCGTGTCTCAGGCTACGTCCATCGACGGTGGAGCATCTCCCGAACGTTTTCCAATCAGGAGGCATGATGCAACACTTTCGATCGAGCAACACTACTCATCTCACGAGGTCCCTGCGCTACGTCCTGGGCCCGGCATTCGTCGCCATCATCTTCACCCTGTGCGCAGTCTCCGCTCACGCACAATTCCGTGCGTCGATCCAGGGAACCGTCACCGACCCGCAAGGCGAAGTCGTGCCTGGCGCTACGCTCACACTCACCGACACCGACACCAATCACCCCATCACCGCGATCTCCAACGACAGTGGCGTCTATAACTTCAACGCGCTTCCACCTGACCACTTCAACCTGACCGTAACCGCAAAGGGCTTCAAGCAACAGGTCATCCAGGACCTCCACATCATTCCCGAGCAGCCCAACTCAGTCAACGTAACCCTGGAGCTGGGTGAAGCGACCACTAGCATCACCGTCTCCGGCGACGCCCTTCCCGCGCTCGACACCGAGACTGCCTCCATCAACGGTACCGTCAACAGCAATCAAATCCAGCACCTGCCTTCCTCCGGCCGCGACGTCTTCCAACTCGTACAACTCGCGCCAGGCGTCTTCGGTGACGGATCGCAGTCCTCCAACTCAAGCAACGGTAACCAGCTTCCCGGCACCGCAGGTCCTGGAGGAGCGAGCCGCGCCGCCGGTATCTTCCAAACGGAGAACGGTCCACAAGCCAACGCCAATGGCGGCCAGACTTCGACCAACGGCATCAACATCGATGGCATCAGTACAGTCAGCGCAGTCTGGGGTGGAACCTCCGTCATCACTCCAACCGAAGACTCCGTGGGTAGCCTTAAGGTCATCTCAAACGGATACGACGCGGAGGACGGCCGCTTCAGCGGCGCTCAGATTCAACTCACCTCAAAGACCGGTAGCAACCAGTTTCATGGCAGCTTCTTCTTCCGAGCCAGCCGCCCCGGCCTCAACGCCTATCAACGCTACAACGGTTCGGGCACATTCAACCCCGGCACCCCGGCCGAGCGTGGTCTCCTGCGAGACAGCGAACGCGCGAACCAGATTGGCGGTAGCATCGGAGGCCCCATTCTGAAAGACAAGCTCTTCGCTTTTTTCGCTTACGAAACGCAACGCGACAACACCTCTCAGCCGGGCACAGGCTGGTATGAAACCTCTGCCTTGCAAGCCCTCGCTCCCGCGAACAGCATCGCCAATACCTACCTTACCTTCCCAGGTTCTTCCGTAGTTGCGTCGTCCATGATCAATCAGACATGCGCCGACGCTGGCCTCGCCGAAGGTATCAACTGCCGCACCATCCCCGGACAAGGACTAAATATCGGCTCGCCGCTTAAACAGCCCCTTGGCACCCAGGACCTCACCTGGCAGAGCACAACAAATCCCGGCTTCGGTGGCGGTCTTAGCGACGTAGCCGACATCGCATTCTTCAACACCATCAATCCGACAATACGCACCGCAAGCCAATACAACGGCCGTCTTGACGCAAACGTCACGAAGAAAGATCACATCGCATTTGCAATCTACTGGGTCCCCTTGTCGATGACCAATCTCAACGGATCCGTTCGCACCTATAACCTCTTTAACCACGACCAGATCAATGAAGCATATTCTCTAGTCTGGAATCACATCTTCTCGCCGACATTCCTTAACGAAGCGCGCGCGAACGACGCTGGCTATCGATTTAATGAGGTAAGTTCAAACCCACAGGCGCCCTTCGGCTTGCCCACCGGGATCATCGATAATCTCGGTAGCATCAGCCTCGGCACCTTCGGAGCAGGCGGACCCTCCGACCTCAATCAACACACATATACCTACAAAGACATAGCCACAAAGATCCTCGCCAATCACACCATCAAGTTCGGGGGCGAGATAACACGGCTCTACTACCTCAACAATCCCACCTACTCCGCTCGTCCGCTCTATAACTTCTACAACATCTGGGACTTTCTCAACGACGCTCCCCACAGCGAAGCTGGCAACTTCGACCCCGCCACAGGCATTCCCACCACCAACCGCCAGGACACTCGCGAAGACCTCTATGGCTTCTTCATTCAGGACGACTGGAAAGCGAAACCCAATCTCACCTTCAACTTCGGACTTCGTTACTCCTACTTCGGACCATTTTCATCAAAGCAGAACAACATCGGGGTCGTTGTTCTTGGTACCGGGGACAGCACCTACACAGGCCTCACGGTTCGTCAGGGAGGCAACCTTACCAACGCCCAGAAGGGTAACTTCGGTCCGCAGTTCGGTTTCGCCTTTAGTCCTGACATGTTCCACGGCAAAGCTGTTGTTCGGGGGGGATACGGTCTGAACTATAACCAGTCTGAGATAGCCATCTCTGGCAACTCGGGAAACAATCCGCCCTATATTCTTGGCGCCCAGTACAACAGCGCCAGTCCTACCGCCATTAACCCGAGAATCGTATACAACATTGCAAGCGATCCGAACTCGCTCTTTGGCTACCCTCCCAATCCCAATGCCATTGGAGGATTCAACTCTGTAAATCTTCCTATTGCAGGCGGAGCCTTTCTCTACGACTTCCAGGCCGACCAACCCACTATCTACACCCAGCACTACTCGCTCGACACTCAGATCGACCTCGGCCATCAGTTCGTCGTGACAGCCGGATACCAGGGGAGCACGACACGTCATCTCATCCTTCAATCGTTCCTTTATGTCGACGCATTCGCACTCGGCCAACCGCAAAATCCCCTCGTGCAAAACGTTGACCGGTACGGCAACACCGGCAGTTCGAATAACAACTCCCTGCTAGTGGGTTTCAAACATCAGATGTCCCATCAATTCATGTTCGATGCGGAGTTCAACTACGCAAAGACCATGGATACCGGATCCAGCCCTTTCTATCAGGATCCCTATCCCTACCTTCCTTATCTGGCTTATGGCCGTTCCGACTTCAACTACGGCAAAGCCCTCAAAATCTACGGCCTCTGGCAGCCGAAGTTCTTTCACGGAAACAGTCTCGTCTCGAAGCTCGTCGACGGCTGGTCACTCAGTGGCATCTTCAACCTGCACACGGGCTTCCCTTTCACCCCAACCTACAGTGTCCCTGGCGGCAATCTCTACTACTCCGCCAGCGGATATTCCACACTCCGTCCCGCCTTCTATAACGGAGGCGCCGGAAGCAACACAGGCAACGACGCCTTCGAGAACGGCAAGCCAAACCTGAACTTCCCCAACGCAGGTCCGACTCAGCCGTACTTCGCGATCCCCGCTACGGGCATTCCAACCACAGGAACTACCTACGCTCTGCCGCAGCTTCCTTACGTCGCTCGCAACTCCTTCACCGGCCCCGGATATAAGGACGTCGATGCGACCATCGCCAAGTCCTTCGGTCTTCCAAAAGCCCGCTTCATCGGAGAAGACGCCGTCATCGAATTTCGAGTCGACACCTTCAATCTCTTCAACAACATCAACCTGACCCCCAGCTCGGTGGTCACCAACTTCCAACTTCCAAACTTTGGGCAGGCCCAGAACGGCCTATCCGGTCGCATCGTCAATATGCAGGCCCGCTTCAGCTTCTAGCTAACAACCTAATCCTCTGCACCTGGACCCGCCTCCAGGTGCAGAGGAAAAATATGACATCCTGAATTCGTCGTTCTCTGCACCGTTTCCCGTATGTTCGTCATCCTGAGCGAAGCGCTATATGGTCGTGATCCTGACCCTGAGCGCAGCCGAAGGGGAAGGATCTCTGTATTTCGTCGTTGCTTTTGCTTTTGTCTTCACTTCACCATCACCCCAAAGTCGAAGCCTCTGTCCAAAAAAGTGGCTGCCTCATTTATCGTGCAACGTCATCCAGATATTTTTTCCGCGCAGAAAACAACAAAACCCGCGTCACTTCTGGTCGCGCACCACGTCAGCATGGTGCTAATTCACCACGTTTCACCACCAGAAAACCATGTTGTCACCACGAATTCACCACAAGCTGCATCGCCTGGAGAAACTCTCATGATTCGAACCCGCGCGCTCGTCCTGGCGGCACTTAGCCTCAGCCTTTTCAGCAGAACAGCTCTCCACGCCCAAACAACAGAGCAGGTTCGCATCGACGCCCACGCCGAAACAACTCCCTTCCCCCACTTCTGGGAACAGACCTTCGGCTCCGGTCGCGCCATCCTCTCCCTGCGGCAGAGCTACCGCGACGATCTCCACACAGTGAAGAACGTAACCGACTTCAAATCAGTCCGTTTCCACGGCATCTTTCTCGATGAAGTCGGCCTCTACGACCCCGACGCAACAACACAAAACCCCGGCCTCCCTCCCGAAAAAGTCCAGGGCGCCGGCATCTACAACTTCTCTTACATCGATCAGATCTACGACGGCCTTCTCGCAAATGGCATCCGCCCCTTCGTCGAACTCAGCTTCATGCCTCGCAAGATGGCAGCCGATCCGAACCAGACACAATCGTTCTTCTACAAACCAGTCGTGTCACCACCCAAGGACTACGCTCTTTGGGACGCAATGATCGCAGCCTTCGCCCTGCACCTCATCGATCGCTACGGCATCGACGAAGTCGCAACCTGGAACTTTGAGGTATGGAATGAGCCAAACCTGGACTTCTGGGGTGGCCGTCCAAACATGCCCACCTACTACGAACTCTACGATCACACCGCACTCGCGCTTAAAAAAGTAAACCAGCGAATTCGTGTGGGCGGCCCATCCACGGCCCAGGCAGGCTACGTTAGTGAATTCCTCCAACACTGCAAAGATCACAACATCCCGGTCGACTTCACCTCAACTCACGTCTATGCGAACGACCTAGCCAAAGATGTCTTTCACACCGACGAACAAATCCCACGTGACGTCATGGTCTATCGCGCAGTAAAAAAAGTACACGACGAGATCGCCGCATCTCCTTATCCCAAAATGCCTCTCATCTTCAGCGAATACAACGCCAGCTATTCGAACGAGCCGGACGTGACTGACACGACATACATGGGACCCTGGCTGGCCAACAACATCCGCCAATGCGACGGCCTCACAGAGTCGATGAGCTACTGGACATTCTCCGACGTCTTTGAAGAACAAGGAGTAGTGCGGACGCCATTCTACGGCGGCTTCGGCCTACTCGCAGCAGACAGCATTCCAAAGCCTTCACTCAACGCATTCGCAATGCTGCACCGCCTTGGAGACCGCAGGATCAAGCTCGATAACGATGACGCCCTCGCCACTAAGTCCACCGACGGTGCAGTCGAAGTTGCCCTCTGGAACTACGCGCCACCATTCGGCATCGGCGCCGCCTACACCCCACCACCCGCAAACAAGGGACTAGATAAAACCTTCAAGGTAACCTTCACAGGGGTTTCGTCAAAAGCAACCGTCGAAGTCTTACGAGTAGATGACGACCACGGAAACGTCGTCAAAGCATTTGACGCGATGGGAAGACCACGTGGAAGCCTCACGCAGGATCAGATAAAAACACTAAGAGCCGCCGGTGCTATGACGCCTGCAGAAAAACTCCGACTCTCAGACGGTCATCTGCAAATCACCGTGCCATCGCATGGACTCGCTCTACTCGTAGTCAAATAAAACACCGCGTCTAAACGAAGGCCGGCATGGTGCGGACCATTTTCAGTGACCCATGCCGACCATCCTTTCTAGGCCCAAGCCTTTTCGACGCGAATATCCGTTCCAGTCCCTCCCCGCTGTTTAGAACGAGGTCACAATGACTAGCCGCCGAAGCCGATCCCTTTCGCTCTCTCTGATTCTTTTCTGTATTGCCTGCCCATGCTTCTCTCAACCTCAGCCAGCCACCAATGAAGTCGTCACCATCGACGCCCACGCAACCACCACTCCGTTCCCTCACTTCTGGGAGCAGATGTTCGGCTCCGGACGCGCCATCCTCACACTGCGCGAAGACTATCGTGAAGACCTTCGCGCAGTAAAAAAAGTAGCCGATTTCCGCTACGTTCGTTTCCACGCAATCCTGCACGACGAGGTCGGTGTCTACAACGAGGACGAGCATGGAAACCCCGTCTACAACTTCGCTTACGTCGACTCCATCTACGACGGCCTGCTCAAAAGCGGCGTCCGCCCCTTCGTCGAAATCAGTTTCATGCCCAAGAAGCTCGCCTTCAACCCAGACGCGCTTCACCCCTTTTGGTATAAACAGAATGTCTCGCCACCAAAGAGCATGGAGCGATGGGATGACCTCATCCAGAACTTCGCCCAGCACCTCGTTGACCGTTACGGCATCGAGGAAGTCTCCCAGTGGTACTTCGAAGTGTGGAATGAACCCAACATCGACTTCTGGAACGGCATCCCTCGACAGGAGTCGTACTTCGATCTCTACGATCACACCACTCGCACACTCAAGTCCGTCAGCCCTCGCCTCCGAGTAGGCGGTCCCGCCACTGCCGCAGCCCAGTGGGTCCCTGAGTTCCTGCAACACACCGCCGAGAACCACGTCCCCGTCGACTTCGTCTCAACCCACGGCTACGCCGACGACACAGTCCACAACATGTTCGGCACCAACGAAGACATCCCGATGGACGACCGCGTAGGCCGAGCTGTCGCGAAAATCCGCGGAGAAATCGACCACTCCCCCACGCCTCATCTCCCCCTCTTCTGGACCGAGTGGAACGTTCCCGGCATGATGGAAGCACGCGACACCATCTACGTTGGCCCGGCGCTGGCCAACACCGTACGTGAGTGCGAGGACAACGTAGACATTCTCTCCTTCTGGACCTTCTCTGACGTCTTCGAGGAAGGCGGTCCCACCAGCACTCCCTTCCGCGGGGACTTTGGCCTGCGCGCCTTCGATGGCATCAACAAACCCAGCTACTACGCCTACGGCCTATTGCACCAGCTCGGCAATCAACGCCTCGCCAACTCCTCCAACAATGTCCTCGTCACCAGAATGGATAACGGAAACCTCGTGATTGCCGTCTGGAATTTGGTAGACCCAGACCAACACAGAGCATCGCGCGAGCTGGACCTCCATCTACAAGGTGTCCCGCAAGACGCGAAGGTAGAGCTTCAACGAGTCGACGACACCCACGGAAATGTATTGCCACGATGGGCCGCGATGGGCAAGCCCAAAAACCCGACTCCCGCACAAGCCGAGCAGCTAAACCGTGAGACTGCATCGCCCGCCCCGGAACAGACCACGCTTCGCGACGGAACGCTCCACCTTAGTCTCACTCAGAACGCCCTGGTCCTGATCCAGGTCGAAAACTCAAAGCATTGAAAGGCTGTGTGAGGTTTGGAATTTGTCGATAAAAAGCAAAAACTTTCCGATGAGAGAAAAATCAGCGCAAATTTATGCATCATATGAGCAGAACAGCAAAGACACAGCAGGCTACAGCAGAATCTCGTCTCGACTGCTAACCCAATTCCAACGGATCAAGGTAGAATCGCAGCAGACCGAGAGGGTTTTTGAAACTAACACCCATCACGAACGGGCCCGTTGAAAGGAAATACTCTCCTGCGTCTCAAACCTGCATTCTGCTAGGCAGAATCCTCGTGTTTCTCACAGCAGTCCTCGTAGCTGTTATGCCGATCACGGAGTACCTCTGGACCTTTGACAAGTTTCTCCGTGGGGGACAGGACTGCGAGTTCGGCCTTCTGGCTCTCGCCGCGATCTTTTGTCTCATCCTCCTGCTCTCCCATCAGCGCAGAGAGATTCTTAGCCTTCTACTCTCGCTTCGACACGCTCTGTCTTCCATCTTCAAACCAGTCGACCCAGCCTCGACATTGGCGCCCCACCTGATCGCGGCGATGCGATCCCGTCTGCTTCCTGACACCCCTCTTCTCATCGTCAACCTCCCCCTCCAAGTCTGATCGGTCTCCGCACGCTCGACTCTCCCTTTTGAGTCACTTACGTCTCTTATCAAAACTGATCCACTTTCCCGTTCAGTCGATCATGGAGAAGCAATGAAGAAATCGGAAGTCATCCACGCATGGGCCAGGATTCTCGCAGGTCGGGCTCCGTCGTTGTCCATAGAAATCACCAAAGAATGCCCTTTGCGCTGCCCAGGTTGTTACGCCTTCGACGCCGCGCACCTCAATGGAAGTACCCAGCTACGCGATCTCTCCGACTTCAAGGGAGACCAGCTCGTCCAAGGAGTTCTCGATCTCCTGGACAAAGAAAAGCCCCTACACGTCTCCCTCGTCGGCGGCGACCCTCTTGTCCGCTATCGAGAGCTCGAACTCCTCCTACCCCAGATCGAAGCCCGTGGCATCCACACCCAGGTCGTCACTAGCGCCTTCCGCGTTATTCCTCCCGAATGGAAGCGGTTTCGAAAACTCAACGTAGTCGTATCCATCGATGGACTTCAACCCGAACACGACGAACGCCGCAAGCCCGCCACCTACGAACGCATCCTCAAAAATATCCAGGACGCCAGAATCACGATCCACAGCACCATCACCGCGCAGATCGCCGATCGCCCCGGGTACCTCGACCAGTTCCTCGAGTTCTGGAGCGCTCAGCCCGCCGTAGCGAAGGTCTGGTTCAGCCTGTTCACTCCGCAGCGCGGTGCCACTGATCCCGAAATCCTCACCCCCACCCAACGAACGGCTACCATCGTCGAATTGCACAAGCTTCGAAAAAAATATCCGGTCCTTGATATGCCGGAAATTGTAATAAATGAAATCTCCTCTCCACCAAAGAGCCCTGAAGAGTGTATCTTCGCTCGAACAACTATGACCGTCTCAGCGGATCTCTCAACCAAGATCACCCCCTGCCAGTTTGGCGGCAACCCTGACTGCGAACAGTGTGGCTGCATCGCATCCATGGGACTGGCAGCGGTCGGCCACCACCGCGTTGTTGGCTCGCTCACTGCCGGTCACCTCTTCATGGCCTCCGCCAAAATCGGTAAAGCCTGGAGAAATCTGCAAACTCCGTCGCCTTCCACTCCGATCATCCAAATAGAACCATCTCCATTCGAAATCCTGTGAGGAAACATGCCCTTTGAAAACCGTAATGGGATTACACTTCATGGCAATGAAAGAGGAACGATGATCGAAGAATGTATCGGCCGACCAGAAGTTGAATTGCGGCGCGAACTGGTCCAGTTCGGTAGATGGCTCTCTCGACTCGGCTTCATGCCAGGGACCTCGGGAAACCTCTCCGTCCGGCTCGATCAGGAGCGCCTGCTGGTCACGCCCACCGGCATGAGCAAGTACCTCATGCGCGCGGCCGACATGGTAATCGTTGACCTCGAGGGACGGCAGCTCGCCGGCTCAAGAAAGGTCACCAGCGAACTCAGCATGCACCTCGCCGTCTACCAAATGAGAGCCGACGTCGAGGCCGTCGTCCACTCCCATCCTCCCATTGCGACCGCGTTCGCCTGCGCCGGCCGCGCCCTCGACGAGATGCTCTGCCAGGAGGCCGTCATGACCCTCGGCTCAGTCCCCCTCGCCCAATACGCCACCACCGGCACCGACGAGGTCGCGGCAAGCCTCAGACCCTTCATCCCCCACCACACCGCCATCCTCATGGCCAATCACGGCGCAGTAGCCTACGGACCCACGCTCCTCGACGCCTTCCTCAAGATGGAAACCGTCGAGCACCTCGCCCACATCCGCCTCGTCGCTCACCAACTGGGTTCCGCGCAAACGCTCAACGACACCCAACTCGAAGATCTCTTTCGCGCAAAACAAAAGTACATTCGCAACGCAACCTAGCAAACGCATACCGCCGAGGCAAACGAGTAATCCTCGGTCCAGACTCACGCATGCGCAAAGTCGATAAATGCATGTTGCGGGTCGGTATGCAGCAGCGTCACCTCGACCGTATCCCCCACATCCAGCCCCCGTTCTCCCCGCACCACCTTACCCTCCACCGGCGGATCGAACACCCGCACATAGGTCCCCTTATCATTCGCCCCGGTGATCACTCCATGGAAGGCCTTCCCCACGCTCCCTGCCAGCGCCACCGCCGCCACTCTCTTCAACATCGCCCGCTCCACTTTGCGCGCGGCAGATTCCCGTTCGTTGCAATGCTTCGCAATCGCGCCAAGCTGTTCATCGCTATAGGGAGCAGCCTCCCCACTCAGCATTGCCTTCACGACCCGTTGCGTCACTAAATCGACAAACCGCCGATTCGGTGCCGTCGAGTGCGAATAGTCCTGCGCCGCCAGTCCGAAATGCCCCTGCTGCTCCTCCTCATCGCCCCGAGCCAACACATACTCCCCCGGCCCCATCAACTTGATGATCGCCAGCGACAGATCCGGATAATGCACCGCATCCGCCTGCCGCTGTGCCTGCAAAAACGCATTCAGCGCACCCGAGTCAGGCTGAGCCGGCAGCACCGTCCCATACCGCCCGACCAGCTCCACAATCCGCGCCCAGCGCTCCGGGGACTTCACCACCCTGCGAATCGACGACCGCTTCGCCGCCCGCAGCGTCCGCGCCATCGTCTCATTCGCAGCGATCATTAACTCTTCAATCAAATCGCTCGCCCGGTTATGAAACGCCGTACCGATTGACTGCACCTTCCCATCCACCACCACCGGATCAGCCTCCACCCGGTTGAACTCCAGCGCCCCCATCTTCACCCGCTGCGCCCGCAACTTCACCGCCGCCTCATCCTGCAGCCGCAGCTGCCCCTGCAACTCCGTAGAAGCAGCCACCTTCGCATCCGGCCCCGCTTTCCCTTCCAGCCACGGCCCCACCTGGCTATAAGCAAGCTGCGCCCTGTTCCGCACCTCCGCCTTATAGATGCTCGTCGCCTGGACCTTTCCCTCTACATCCACCACAAACTCAACCACCATCGCCGCGCGGTCTTCCCCTTCATTCAACGAAGTCAAATCCGTCGAAAGCTCCGTCGGCAGCATCGAGAAGTTCCTCACCGCTGTATACACCGTCTGCGTCTGGTCCGCAGCATGCCGATCAAGCGGCGTATCCTTCCCCACCGATCCCGCCACATCCGCGACTCCCACCTTCACGCGCACTCCATCGCCCACGCGCTCAGCCACCTCAATCTGGTCCAGATCCCGCGACGTATCGTTATCGATCGAAGACCACAGCAACCCGCGGAGATCACGTGTCTCCGCATCAGGCTTTGCTCCCTCAGCTGCGCGAATCGTCGTCAACTGCGCCTCGCTGCCATCAGGAAACTCCGTGTGAAAGCCTTCGCGAACCATCTCAGCAGCAGCAGAAGCAACCAGGTCAAAGGTATGGGTAGACATGCAAGGGAAGCCTACCACGCGAGCAATAACTTCTTATTTCTCCGTGTCTTCAAACGCATAACGCCCCAGCGCAAAAGGCTTTGAAACCGACGGTTTGCTATCCAATGGATACGACGGATAAGGATCCACAGTCCCAGTCGGAAAACCCCAGATCTTCCCACTCCGCAGATCGACGACGACCTTCCCGTAGACCTGCCCCGTACCATCCGGATACCGCAGATTCTGCACCCCCGGCTCAATGTAGAACGCATGCGCCGGGGACGAGTCAGCCGCAACGGGTACAGGAGACACATATGGTCTCGAAGCAATCACAATCAAAGCCATCGCAATCACGGCCAGAAGAGCATTAGTCAGCGCATCTTTCTTCACAATCTTCACAATTACCTCCGCCACAATCACAAATCAGATCGCATCCTTATTCCCATTCTGGACGAGAATCCACGCAAAAAGCCTCAAATTGCGAGAAACAACTTCCACGCGCTTAATAATCGAGACATAGTCGCCGATAGAGCCCTCATGTTCTCAAAACCGATGTTCGCCAACGGAAGATCCTGCCCCCACTGCAACACGGAATCCCTCCACCGCTCACACCGTCGCGGCATTAAGGATCGGTTCTTCAATCTCCTCGCCCTGCGCCGTTCGCTGCACCTGCTGCTGCCAGCGCTTCTACGCCCCGCGAGCCGCTCACGGCCCACACATCCGCCCCATTGCCGGCCCAAGTCGTCTAAACTAGAAGGGACATGATTCCCACCCTCGAATGGCTCCCTACCGGCGTTAATTTCCTCGACCAAACCAAGCTCCCTCTCGAGGAGACCTACGTCCTTGCCACCGACTACAAACAAGTCGCCACCGTCATCCGCGACATGATCGTCCGCGGCGCCCCAGCCATCGGCGTCTCTGCCGCCATGGGCATGGCCATCGGCATCGACCGCAGCACCGCGACCACCCTCCCTGCCCTCACCGAAGAGGTCGCCGTCATCGCAAAGACCCTCGCCGAGACCCGCCCCACCGCCGTCAACCTCTTCTGGGGCATCGAAGAGATCCGCAGTCTCTACGTCGAGCTCGTTGCAAAAAACACCACCATTCCCGATATCAAAGCCGCCGTCGTCGCCAAGGCACGCCGCATGTACGACGAAGACATCGCCGCCTGCAAGCAGATGGGCGCCCACGGCGCATCACTCCTCCCCAAAGAAGGCACCGTCCTCACCCATTGCAACGCCGGAGCCCTTGCCACCTGCGGCTACGGCTCAGCCCTCGGCGTCATTCGTGCCGCGATCGAGCGCGGCCACAAGATCGACGTCTTCGCCGACGAGACCCGTCCCTTCCTCCAGGGAGCCCGCCTCACCGCCTGGGAACTCATGAAGGACAACATCCCCACCACCGTTCTATGCGACAACATGGCCGCCTCCCTCATGCGTCAGGGCCGCATCCAGGCCGTTATCGTCGGAGCTGACCGCATCGCTGCCAACGGCGATGTCGCCAACAAGATCGGCACCTACGGCGTAGCCATCCTCGCCAAAGAACACAACATCCCCTTCTACGTCGCGGCCCCCTGGTCCACCCTCGACCTCGCCACTGCACACGGCGATCTCATCCCCATCGAACAGCGCGCAGCCACTGAGGTCACCCACTCCAACGGCAAGCAGATGACCCCGCACGGAGTAGCCATCGAAAACCCCGCCTTTGACGTCACCCCCGCGAAGTACGTCACCGCCATCATCACCGAGCGCGGCGTCCTCACCGCTCCCTACAACCAATCCATCAAAGCCATAGCCACCCAGTCCGAACCCGAGCTCACAACGGTCTAGCCTCCTCTCCTCCTTCAACTTAGCCGACTGATCTGCCTGGCAAGGCTACTCCGGTTGTGTTCAACTAGGTTGGCACAACCGGAGGGCCCCATGCTGAGCAATACTTCCCTGTTGTTTCTCCTCTTCCTAGCAAATCTCCTCCCGCAATCCTCAGCACAAGCCCCTCAGCCAGCACAAACTCCTCAACCCTCACAGTCCGAAGTAACGACCCTCCGCGCAGGCACTCAGCTCGTCGTCGTAGACGTAGTCGTCACCGACAAAGGCCAGAATCCGATTCGCAACCTGAAGGCGAGCGACTTCGCCCTCCTTGAGGGCGGCAAACCGCAGCAGATCAAATCCTTCGAAGAGCACTCAGTTCAGTCCGCCAAGCCGATTCAACCCATGCCGGTATTTCCTCCCGGCATCTTCTCCAACTACACCCCCGCTCCCACGGGCGGCGCAGTCAACATCCTGCTTCTCGACACACTCAACACCCCAGTCCTCGACCAGATCTATCTTCACGATCAATTCCACAAATATCTGAAGACCTCTACACCCGGCGCTCCCATGGCGATCTTCGGCCTCACCACCAGGCTCTGGATGCTGCAAAGCTTCACCTCAGATCCGGAGCTCCTGAAGGCCGCTATCAACAACAAGAACATCAAAAACTCGCCGCTCATCGACCGTGTCTCAGGCGGTAACAGCACTCAACTCGCCGATCAGCTGACAGAGGCTTCCAACGACGCCAAAGGTGACGGTCTTAGCGCCATCGACCCCTACCTCATCGCCTTGATAAAGCAATTTGATACTGAAATATCCTCGAATCAGCTGCAGCTCCGCGTCAAATACACCCTGGACGCCATCAATGAGCTAGCCCGCTATCTCGCCGGCATTCCCGGTCGTAAAAACCTCATTTGGTTCTCAGGTTCTTTCCCCCTCGATATCCTTCCTGACCCGACTCTCCTTTATCCTCTCAACGTCGTAGGCAGCTCGGAAGACGAGTATCGCGAGACCACAAATCTCCTTACTCACGCCCAGGTTGCCGTATATCCCATCGACGTCCGCGGAGCCATGACCTCTCCCAACATGGACGTCTCTCAATCCACAGAGATCTACGTCGACGATCCCACACGCTTCGGCGCCGACCAGATCAAATTCCATCAGGAGACTGCCCTCGAGAATCTCACCATGACTCGAATGGCCGATGACAGTGGAGGCCACGCCTTCATCAACGACAACGATTTGGCCGACGCGGTCAACAAAGCCGTTGCTGCCGGCTCGCACTACTACACTCTCACCTACTCCCCGTCCGACACCAATTGGAATGGCAACTTCCGCAAAATCCAGGTCAAACTCCAGCAATCAGGCGTCACCCTCGCCTATCGCCGCGGCTACTACGCCAATGACCCCAACGGACCCAGCGTAGCCACGCACCTCGCCAGCAAAACCAGAAAAGACTCCGCCACCGCAGCCCCCCGCACCGACCCAATGCACGTCGCCATGATGCGTGGCGCCCCTCAACCTACCGAGATCACCCTCAAAGCCCGTGTCCTCCCCGCCAGCACTCAACCGGAGACTGAGCTAGCCAAAGACAACACTCTCAATCCATCCTCCGATGTAAAAGGCCCCTACCGCCGCTACGCCATCGACATCGCTGCCGACCCCTCTTCCATCAGCATCCAGCGCGCCCCCGATGGCAACTACCACGCCCTTCTCCAGTTCCTGACCTACGTCTACGATCAAGACGGCAGCCTCATCAACGTCGTAAGCAACCCGGTCCGCGCCACCTACTCACCAACCGTCTATCGTCAAATCCTCCACACTGGCATCCCCTATCACGTGGAGATCAGCGTCCCCATCAAAGGCCCCTACTTCATCCGTATAGGACTGCACGACCTCGCCACCAACCACATCGGAGCCTTTGAAGTCCCTGTCGACGCCATCAAAAACCTGCCCCCCGTCGCAACCACCGCATCCACCGAGCCACCTGCGCCAGCGAAAAAATAGCTCCGCCCCACCCTGAAATCCGCTTTGCCGCAGTCAATATCCTCATGCGCTCCACTGCGCTCCCGCAAATCCATCCCCACCAGGATGGCACCAAACCAGTCACGCACTTATCCTTGTACTAGACACGTCGCGTGAGACATCCCCTCCTCAATCCGCATACCCATTCCCTTCTGCGCGGCAGCCTCCTCGTTCTCTTCAGTCTCGCCGTCGCTCTTCGCCTCTCCGACTTCCCCCACAACCACGGCACCCCCCTCCTCGTCCTCCCCGCCCTCTTCGCCGTCGCGGGCACAGCCGACACCGTCCGTTGCATGCAACGCCGTTGGAGCTTCTATCACGCCGGCGTCATCCTCTGCATCTACATGGACCTCATGGCCCTCTGCATGATCCTCTTCTTCCTCCTCTACCCTTACGCCCGCTGGATCGCATCCTCCCAATAAGCGGTCTTCCCCACAACCACTCTGTTCACCTCATCAACCAACCGCCCCATCTCCTAAAACACTCTGCGATATACTCGCCGCACCGGACTAGCCGTGACTACCGGCACAATTGACCAGGAGACTGACCACATGTTCAAAGGATTCCGCGATTTCATTTTGCGTGGCAACGTCATTGATCTTGCTGTCGCTGTCATCATCGGAGCCGCATTCACGGCCATCGTCACCTCGCTGACTGAAAAGATCATCAATCCGCTCCTCGGCGCCGTCATCGGCAAGCCCAACTTCGGCTATCTCGTCGGCCACATGAACGGCGGAGAAATCCGCTACGGCGACTTCCTCACCGCCATCGTCAACTTCATCCTCATCGCTGGCGTCGTCTACTTCTTCCTCGTAATCCCAACCCAGTACCTGCTTAAAAAATTCCACCCCGCAGTAGTCACTCCTCCGGCCACCAAACCCTGCCCGCAGTGCCTTGGCGACATCCCCGTAGCCGCCACCCGCTGCAAGTTCTGCACCCAACCCGTATAGCTCTCGAAACCATGGGGCAGCCGTCGAACGCTACTTCAACGTGGCTCGCGAGGCACCATCATGCCCATATAAAAATTAGATGGGCTCATAAACGCCAGCGAATCAACGACAACAAGGATCAAACACCCTCCTTTTGAACCAAAACCAGTGCAGGTCACGGTTGACATCTCAGGTAGTCAATAGGCGAATATAAAGCGAAGATATGCCGACCGCTGCCGCTTTACGACTCCAAATCGAAACCGCCCTGGCCCACCGGATTCCTTCCTCGCTATCGCCGGCACCCCGGACCATTCGCCCACTCGCGCCTACCGGCATCTTCACTGTCGACAACCTCTTGCAAGGTGGCCTCCCACTCGGTGCCATCACCGAGATCATCGGCTCTGAGTGTTCAGGCCGCACATCTTTCGCGCTCTCCTTTACAGCTCAAATCACACAGACAGGCAAAGTATGCGCCTGGGTCGATGTCTCAAACGCACTATCTCCCGAATCCGCATCCGCCATAGGAATCGATTTGAATAGACTCCTATGGGTGCGTTGTGGAGTTACAAATCCAATCACACCACTATCCTCGCAAATAAGCTTTTCCCTCCCCCCGAAATATCTGATCGTTCCACCAGTAAAGAAAGGTCTCCACGGCGGAGGTTTTGGCCCTCACCCACGCGGCGAAGTCAAAGGACTCTCCACCGCTGTCAGTGGTCTCTTGCGGCCAGAAGCAATTGCGCCAAGATGTGCCGAGCCACAACGCAGAACAAAGGTCGAAAAAGAAATCTTTGAACCGAACCCACCACAGTCGATCAGGAGCATACAAAGAACACTCACTCCGCGAAAGTCATGGTTCAAACCCTGGTCAAAGATCGATCAGGCACTCCGCGTAACCGACCTGCTCCTTCAAGCAGGGGGATTCAGCGCGATCGTGTTGGATCTCGGCAGCATCGCTCCGGAGTTCGCCTCGCGCATTCCCCTGGCAACATGGTTCCGGTACCGCGCCGCTGCCGAGCGAAGCCAGGCAAGCATCCTTCTCCTCACCCAGCACGCATGTGCGAAGAGCAGCGCTGGCCTCGTCCTCCGCCTGCAACCTGCCATTGCACTACACGACGAACCCACCGTCTTCACCGGCATCGAGCATCGCGTCGAAGTAGCGCGAGAACGTTTCACTCCAACCAACGTCGTTCCCATGCGAAAGCAGCCGCAAAGCGACAGAAGCGCCAGTTGGCACAGCAGAACCGCATGGGCAGGTCAACGATGACCAGGCCAGCAGAGCTATACGCGTGTCTCTACGCAAAAGAACTTCCCGCTCAGGCCATGCTGCGTCTGCGTCCACAACTCCGCGAAAGACCATTCGTGGTGATGCAAGGCGAAGCGCCTCTGCAGCAAGTCTGTTCTCTCAACACGAAGGCACGCGCGCTCGGCGTAGCTCACGGCATGACAAAGGTCGAGATCGATACATTCCCATCAGTCACAGTGCTGCCTCGCTCACACGCCGAAGAACAAACAGCAAAGTCAGCTTTACTAGAATGCGCAGGCACATTTTCTCCCCGCATCGAAGATCGCAGCGATGACACCTCTCTTCTCCTCGTGATCGACATCGCCGGAACCGAAAGACTGCTGGGCTCTCCTTCAAAGATGGGGAAAACACTTCTGCACCAGGTGAAATTATTTGGCATCACGGCATGCCTTGCCATAGCCAGCAACTTTCATGCTGCCATCTGCCTCGCACGCAGCATGTCACCGTCAAACCAGGTAGCCATTACTACATCTGGACAAGAGGGCCTGGCCCTCGCCCGCCTGCCCCTCACGGTCCTGGATCTTCCTGAAAAATACGCCGAAACATTTTCACTCTGGGGCATTCACACCCTTGGGATGCTCGCCGAGTTGCCAGAGAAAGCTCTCGTTTCACGAATGGGACAGGAAGGCCGACGCCTTCGCCTCCTGGCACGTGGCGAGCTCAATCACCTCTTCATACCACTCGAAGCTGCCTTCACCCTCGAAGAACACATGGAACTTGATACGCCCATAGAACTACTCGATTCCCTTCTCTTTGTCGTAGGCGTTTTACTGAAGCAACTGATCCTGCGAACAACCACACGCGTACTAGCCCTCGCCTCTGTCACCATCACCCTCTCACTCGAAGACGCCACCTCGCATACCCGCACCGTCAGGCCCGCTCTACCCACAAACAATCGCCAGCTCTGGATCAAACTCCTCCACCTCGACCTCGAAGACCACCCTCCACAAGCTGCAATCCTCGCGCTCTCACTCACTGCCGAACCCGGCAGCACCAGCAAAGTTCAGCTCGGCCTCTTCTCGCCACAACTCCCTGAACCAATGCGTCTCGATGTAACCCTGGCCCGCATTCGGGCCATCGTCGGAGAAGATTGCGTAGGCCGCGCCATGCTCAAAGACACACATCAGAGAGACGGATTTACCATCGAACCCTTCACGATCCCTTCAGAATCAAGCACAGAAGTCACCTCCACCCAGCCGCGCGTTGCTATCCGCCAGCTTCGCCCCCCAGAGAACATCTCTCTCACTCTGATCGGCCACCAACCCAAAGCATTCTTCTTTCGCGAAAAGCAGTACACCGTAGAACGAGCCTATGGCCCTTGGCTTACTGGCGGCGACTGGTGGGCACCCACGCTCTGGGGCAACGAACAATGGGATCTCATCGCACGTTCCCGCGATGGCGAACTACTAGGATGCTGCCTCCTGCGTGACCTGACGCAAAACTCCTGGCAGATGGCGGCGCTCTATGACTGACTGCTACATCGAGCTGCACGCAGCCAGCGCGTTCAGCTTCCTCGAAGGCGCCTCCGATCCCGAACAACTTATCAAGCGTGCCGTCGAACTCGAGATGCCCGCAATGGCGCTCCTTGATCGCAATGGAGTCTACGGCTCCGCCCGCTTCCACACCAGCGCAAAACGAAACGGAGTTCAGGCCCACATCGGTGCAGAGATCGCCGTCTCAGGCTTCCCCTCCCGCCTCACACCTCCCGTATGGCTCCCGCACCAGCACCTCGCAGATCCCTCCCGCTTGCCTTTGCTCTGCGAATCTCGCATCGGCTACCAGAACCTCTGTCAGCTCATCACGCACTTCAAAATGCGGGAGAGCACCAAGTGCGAAGGCGTAGCCACAGATCAAGACCTCCAACAATACGCCTCAGGCCTCATCTGCCTCACCGGTGGAGACGAAGGTCCACTCGCTGCAGCCCTCGCCACAGGAGGCGAAGAGGCCGGTCGCAAAACCGTAGAGAAACTCGTAAGAATCTTCGGCCCAAAAAACGTCTACGTTGAACTGCAACGCCACCACGAACGCGAAGCCGAGTGGCGCAATCAGGCCGCAGTACGCATCGCAAACTCTCTCGACCTGCCCGTGCTGGCAACCAATGGCGTCCGCTACGCCACAGCATACGACCGGGAGATTCTGGACATCTTCACCGCCGTCCGTCATCACACCGATCTCGACCACGCAGGCCGTCTTCTCTTGCTCAACAGCCAACGCCATCTCCGCACCGCCCGCGAGATGATCTCACTCTTCCGCGACATTCCCCACGCAACCGACAACACAGCAGAGCTCTCCTCCCGCCTCAACTTCGAGCTGGACGATTTAGGTTACAAATTCCCCGAATACTCAGTCCCCGAAGGCGACACCATGGACAGCTTCCTGAAGAAGCGCGTCGCAGAAGGAGTCCTCCGCCGTTACAGCCCAAAAAATAATCCCGACCTGCTTGAGCAAGCAAAAAAACAAGTCGAACACGAACTGGCTCTCATCGCAAAGTTAGGCTTCGCCGGATACTTCCTCATTGTCTGGGACATAGTAAATTTCTGCAAACGCAACGGCATCCTTATCCAGGGACGAGGGAGTGCAGCAAACTCAGCCGTCTGCTACGCCCTCGAAATCACAGCCATCGACCCCGTCGGAATGGAGCTCCTCTTCGAGCGCTTCCTCAGCGAAAACCGCGGCGAGTGGCCCGACATCGACCTCGACCTCCCCTCCGAAGACAAGCGCGAACAGGCAATCCAGTACGTCTATCAACGCTATGGCGAGCTAGGCGCCGCCATGACTGCCAACGTTATCACCTACCGCGGCAAATCCGCAGCCCGCGAAGTCGGCAAAGCCATGGGCTTCGATCAGGATTCACTCAGCCGCCTCACCAGCCTCGTCAGTCAGTGGGAGTGGCGCGGCAAAACCGACACCATGGCCCACTCCTTCCATCACGCCGGCTTCGATCTCAAGCACCCGCGCATCGCCAAATATCTCGAGCTCTCCATGCGCATTCAAAGCCTCCCGCGCCACCTGGGTCAGCACTCAGGAGGTATGGTCATCTGCCAGGGCCAGCTCAACCGCGTCGTCCCGCTCGAACGCGCCTCCATGCCCGGCCGCACCGTCGTTCAATGGGACAAAGAAGACTGCGTCGATCTCCACATCATCAAAGTCGATCTACTCGGACTCGGCATGATGGCCGTCCTCAAAGACTGCCTCGAGCTGATCCCCCAACACTACGGCGACAAAGTAGACCTCGCCCAACTCCCGGAAGACGAAGACGTCTACAAGACCCTCCAGCAAGCAGACACCGTCGGCATGTTTCAAGTCGAGAGCCACGCCCAGATGGCCTCGCTCCCAAGAAACAAACCCGAAGAGTTTTATGATGTCGTCGTTCAGGTAGCCATTATTCGCCCCGGCCCCATCGTCGGCAAAATGATGCATCCCTACATGCGCCGCCGCCAGAAAAAGGAACTAGTCACCTATCCACATCCATCGCTAGAAGATGTTCTCAAACGCACCTTAGGCGTTCCCCTCTTTCAGGAACAGCTCCTCCGAATGGCCATGACAGTCGCCAACTTCACCGGCGCTGAAGCAGAAGAACTCCGCCGCGCCGTAGGAATGCGTCGCTCCTGGGAGCGCATGAACAAACTCGAAGCCAACCTCCGCGCCGGAATGACTGCCAACAACATCGACGCAAAGACACAAACCACAATCATCGAAAACATCAGCTCTTTCGCGCTCTACGGCTTTCCCGAGTCGCACGCCGCCAGCTTCGCCCTCATCGCCTACGCCTCGGCCTACTTCAAAGTGAAGTACCTCGCCGCCTTCACCTGCGCCATCCTCAACAATCAACCGATGGGCTTCTACATGCCAGCAGTCTTGGTAAAGGACGCACAACGCCACGGCCTGCGCATAAAGCCGATCGACATACAAAGATCAAACTGGCCCTGCACCATCGAACAAGAACCCGATGGCACACTCTCTCTACGAATGGGCCTGGGCTACGCAAGAGGCCTGCGAAAGCAAGCAGGCGAAGCCATCGCAGCAGCCCGAGCCCAGGACGGTCGATTCCTCTCCACCGAAGATCTCGCTCTGCGCATTACAGCGCTCAACCGAAAAGAGCTAATCATCCTCGCCCGCATCGGGGCACTCAACAAACTCGACGGAATCAATCATCGCCGCGACGCCCTCTGGCAGGTAGAGCGTGCCGGCAAGCTGGAGGGTCCTCTCCTTCGACAAGATCGCGCATCGCTGCAGGAAGACTCTGAGGCTCTTCCCTTGCAACAAATGAACACAGAAGAGCGCCTAATCGCTGACTACGCAGGCACAGGTCTCACCGTCGGTAGACATCCAATGCACTACCGCCGCGCTGAGTTGCACCATCAACACATACTCTCCGCAGCCGAACTAAAGTCCCGCAACGACGGCGAACACGTCCGCACTGCCGGTTGCATCATTGCCCGCCAACGTCCCGGCACAGCAAAAGGATTCATCTTCCTCTCCATGGAAGACGAGACCGGAATAGCCAACGTCATCATCACTCCAGACCTTTACGAGCGCGAGCGCATCTTAGTCACGCGCTGCAAATTCCTCATGGCCGAAGGGCCGCTACAAAATCAAGACGGAGTCATTCACGTAAAAGCCCTGCATCTCATGGCTCTTTCTGACAGTGCTCTCGAACTTCGCTCCCACGACTTCCACTAAATTTTCCATCCCCCCGGCATTTTCACGTGGCATTCATACCGCATTAACACTTCCTTGCATCAAGGCTAACTACGGAGGTGACGCGACATGGCCACAGCAATCGACACCAGAAAAGATGATTTTTCTGAGATGGATAACGCCGGAATCTCCAAAGAGCATTGGAAGATCATGTTCATCTCAGGTATGGGCTTCTTACTGACGCCTATGACCTGTTCATCATCGGCGTCTGCATGGCTCTCATCAAACCCATCTGGCACGTCGGCAAAGTCGAAGAGGGCCTTGTCGAATCAACCGCTCTACTAGCCTCCGCCATCGGTGCCCTGCTCTTTGTCCGCGTCGCCGACATGCTTGGCCGCAAACGCATCTACGGCGTCGAAGTACTCGTCCTCGCTGCTGGCGCCATCGCCTGCGCCTTCTCTCCAAACATCTGGTAGCTCATCGGCTTCCGCTTCATCCTCGGCATCGGCATCGGCGGAGACTATCCCGTTTTCAGCCACCATCATGAGCGAGTACTCCGGCAAAGCGCACCGTGGCATGCTCGTCAGCCTTGTCTTCTCTATGCAGGCAGCAGGACTCATTGTCGGCCCGCTACTCGCAGCCACTCTCCTCTCCACCCACATCTCCCACGACATCACCTGGCGGATCCTCGTTGCTTTCGGAGCACTACCCGCCCTAGCTGTCTACTGGTCCCGCCGACATCTCAAAGAGACTCCGAGCTTTCTCAAAGCCGCCGGTCACGAAGAAGGTGGATCCGGAAAACTCAAACCCGCCGGACAATACGACAAGAAGACCCACTCTGTCTCCTTCTGGGACGGCTTCCACCGCCTCATCGACAACAAGATGATTCTCTCCCGCCTTATAGGAGCCAGCGTCGCCTGGTTCCTCATGGACTTCGCCTACTACGGCAACACCGTCTCAAGCCCGCTCGTACTCTCGGCCCTGAACGGCGATCACACCATCCTGCAAAAGACCATCACGCAACTCGGCATCTTCGCCCTCTTTGCCGCGCCCGGTTACGCTGTCGCCGCACTCACCATGGACAAGCTCGGACGCAAAATCATCCAGATTCTCGGCTTCGGCATGATGGCCATCACCTTTGGCCTTCTCGCCGCAATCCCGAACATCGAAAAACTGGTCTATCCCTTCCTCATCATCTACGGCCTCAGCTACTTCTTCACTGAGTTCGGCCCCAACGCCACCACCTTCGTCTATCCGTCAGAGATCTTCCCCGTCAAAGTCAGAACCACCGGCCACGGCATCGCCGCAGCCATGGGCAAAATAGGTGGCTTCCTCAGCGTCTTCACCTCCCCTTCTTCATGCACTGGCACGGCCTACCCGCCGCCGAAGGCGCAGCAGCAATCGTCAGCGTTCTCGGCCTCGTCACCATCTTCCTGCTCCCCGAAACCAAAGGAAAAAGCCTTGAAGAACTCTCGGAGGAACCATCAACACCCATCGAGAAAGCCGCCGCGTAAAAATAAAAACAACATTACGGAGGGTACTCAGTTAGTTACTGCATCTCACTAAAACTCTTTCGAACTCGGCCGATAGGTGGATAACAATGCCCTAACGGTCGCAAATCGAGAGTCGAGGTGCAGTATGCCATCTACTAACTACTTCGATGAGCTCTACGGTGTCACGGAACAACAAGCCCTCAACTTCTGGGCCGCAAATCTCCATGAAGCCATGGGGAGTCGATTTTGGTCCCAGATCTGCGACTCTACTGGCGTTTACCTGGCAAGCGTCCTCGGCCACTTTTGCCTGCAATCCATCGATCGGAGTGAGGTCCTCTCTCCCGAATACAACCCAGACGATCAGGAGTTCCGTCAGTTTGCAGACCTCACGCAAATCGCCGAGATGAGGATGCGCCAACTCACCAGCGCGATGAACCCTCTCTGGATGGAGTCCGCCGGAGCCCACATTCTTCTCTACGCCGGATTCTTTCAAGCCCAGAACAAGCACCGTCACAATATTGCGTTCTATTCAGCCATGGGCCGGGACTGCTACCTGATGGCGGCCGTGGGAAAGAGAGAGAAGATCATGAAACTGATGGCAGCTGGTTTCAGTCAATACCTCCTCCACCTAGCCAACCTCCAGCAGCATCTGCAGGACAGCAGATACCTCATAAGAATGGACAACTAACTTGATGGAACCCCGGACGAAGCCGGTATACAAGTCGCGAAGTGACCGCCGCCCGCGCGGAGCGAATTGCAATTTGGCATTAGTCCTTCCCGGCATGAAACAATAGACCTCGTGCCAATTGGCGAATTCAGGGGAACTACGTTTTGCTTCGATCTGCTTTTATTGCTCTCTCTCAAAACAAGTCTTTGCGCTCTTTCTCAGAGCGCTCTGCGATGGGAAAAAAGATGTCGGGACGCTTCGTCGCCGGCATGTCTGTAGAAGAGGCGCTAGCCGCCTGCCAACGAGTCAACAAAGAAGGCATCGCTGTCACCCTCGACTCCCTTGGCGAATCCGTCACCACCGAAGCCGAAAGCCGCAAATCGGCCGACATCTATCACGAACTCCTCGACGCCATCCACACCCGCGGCCTCAGCGCCAACGTCAGCGTAAAGCTCTCCCAGGTTGGCATGGACTTCGATCCCGTCCTCGCTGAACGCATCGTAGGCGAGATGGTCGAGCACGCAGCCCACGTCCAGTCCTTCGTCCGCATCGACATGGAAGGCTCTCCCTATACCGAAGCCACCATCGCCATGACCGAGCGCCTCGCCATAAAATTCCCGGGCGCGGTAGGTACTGTCCTCCAGGCCTATCTCTTCCGCACCGAAGCCGACACCGAGCGTCTCCTCAACGAAAACATCCGCATCCGCCTCTGCAAGGGAGCCTACAAAGAGGGCCCTGCAATCGCCTTTCCCGCCAAATCGGACGTCGACGCCAACTACGTCAAGCTCATGAAGCGCATCGTCACCTTCACCAATCCAGCGACTGGCAAAGGCGTTTTCTGCGGCATCGCCACCCACGACGAAGTTATCGTTGAGCAGATGCGAACCTTTGTTCGCGAGCATAACGTAGACAAGTCGGCCTTCGAGTTCCAGATGCTCTACGGCGTCCGTCGGGACCTCCAGCGCCGCCTCGCTGCTGAGGGGTTCGGGGTTCGCGTCTACCTGCCCTTTGGTCCGGAGTGGTACCCCTACTTCATGCGCCGTTTGGCCGAACGCCCCGCGAACGTGATCTTCCTGGCCAAAAACTTCTTCAAAAACTAGCCCCCTCTCCGACCAGCGAGAGGGCCCGACAGGGTACACAAGTCACGAAGTGACCGCCTCCCGCGCAGGGAGCCCGTCCGGCAGGACACGTCGTCGAAAAATGGGGCGATGCTTCTCTGACGAATGGTTTTTTGATTAGAAAAAAATTGAAGTTTGGTTAGGCGTGGAGGTCTAGTCGTTTTGCTGGGTTTTTGAGGGGTGTTTTGGAAAATGTGGATGGCTGGCGATGGTTTTTTGATGGTGAGAACGTGGTGAATTGGTGGTGAAACGTGGCGTGTTGAACGTCGTTTTCCAACAACGAAAACACGCCACGTTTTTGAACTTTATTTTTTGGCTCAGCGAGAAGCAGTCTGAGTAGGGACCGGCTCCGCAATCAGCTTCTGCACCAGCTCCGTAGTCTCCTTCATCAGAGCCTCGTGCGCCGGCGGATTGGCAGGCCCGGCAAAGCCTGCATGAACTTCCCTCACCCGGCCGTCCCGCCCTAGAAAGAAGGAAGTAGGCCAGCAGTTCAAATTCACGCCCTGCGGGATTTTTTCATTCAACTGCTCCGTCTCACCCGCCACCAACACAGTGTAGGTAAGACCATATTTCTCAATGAAAGCGCGCAGCCTCGTCGGATCTTTCAGTTGATCCGCCTCTTCAAACGACAGGTTCACAACCTCTAATCCCTGACTATGAAACTGTTTGTAGAGGCTCTCGAGCATAGGCGCTTCGTCGTGGCAGTTGGGGCACCAAGACCCGCCAATCGCAACGATCACAACCTTTCCATCAAACTGCGGATCGGTATTTGAAACGACCTTCCCGCTAAGGTCCGGGAAGCTGAAGGCAAACCTTGCAGAGGGATCTTTTACCGTCGTCTGCTGAGTCGGATCCGTCATGCCAGGGAGAGATGCCGCGCGTGCCTGTGCTGGCCTGCGCGCAACAAGGTTCTGTTGTTCGTTCACATCAGCTCGCAGCATATTTGAAACCAACAACGTCCCGTCCGTCTGTGGGATCACGCTGTAAAGGGCTGGCCCCGCCGCAGTAAAGTGACCAATCACATAACCATGCCCATCCCAGTTTCCGTAAAGTGAACCAGTATCTCCATCAATGCGCTGAATGACAGCCTTCATCTCGTTCGACTGTGCCGAAGGTTCAATGCGGAGCTGCCACGCCGACTCTCCCTTGGAGGATTTAACCTCCACCTCCCAATCGCCAGGAATGGCCGGACCATCCGCTTTCGCAAAAGTCCAAGCTGATCCATTGAATTTGAGACTGACTGGATAGCGCGTGGCAATCGTGCCAAAGGTTCCCGTCAGACGCCCATCCTGAATCGTGGCGTCGAGTGTTCGAGCGAAGTAGTTGAATCTAACCAACAGATGATTGCCGACAAGGGTGACGCTTGAAGCAGGACTGCGCTCCGGGCCGTTGAGTAAAGCAGCCTGAAGATCATTGGCTCTGCCGCCAATCTCGAGGCGAACAGGAACCGTCTGTCCATGGACAGTAGCATAGCCCACCCAAGGGCCGGCAATTGCGCTTTGCTTCGGACCCTGAGCGGCGGCAGAGAGAGCAACCAGGAAAAGGCTGGCGAAGAGCTTCATCGAAGATCTCAATTCTTTCTTACGGATTATGTAACTTGGAGTATAGATTTGGAATCCGCCTGAACGGCAGACCCGGAGCACGCGTGTTAGGCCAGCGGGGAGCGGCGACAACAACAGAAACAGTGTTGCATGTGCATGGTCTTAGGTTAGGCCAGTGGGGTAGGCAGGTCAAGGGGTCCCTTTTGCCCTACGCAAAGGAACTACGCCGGTTCTTCCAAAGTTGTATGGATAGCAGAGCGGGACGGGTGCAGACTGTAGCCACTATGGGGAGGAAGACCGTTCCAGAGATATTTCGGATCTGCTTCTACTTCGCGATCACCTCGCCGAACTCCTGATTGGCTTGATCGTATGCTTCCTGAAATATCTCGAGACGCTGGGCCACAAAGCAGACGGTGTTCCTCACCCATAGCCCTATCCCCTTCCCGCAATAAAAATAGCCGCCTCCGGGCGGCTATACTCCGTAACGAACTTTCTCTAAAGAGAACCGGCTTATTTCCCGTACGAAGGCTCGTCATTTGGCCGTTTGACCGGGAGATACGGTTCGACCGCAAGAAGACTGGAGAGTGTGTTTCGTTCCTGATCTGAAAACTGTCCGCGAAAACGGTCCGAATTGAGGATAGCCTGCCGTTGCGGCTGCGGCATCTCGCGAAGATCGCGGAAGGCTCGGGCGACAAGGCGACGGCGGTCTTCCGGGAGCCCCCCAAGCTGCTGCATGGCACCGCGAACCTGCTGCCGCTGCGGAGGCGTAAGCCGTTCCATTGCTTCGGTACGGTCAAGAATGCGGCGACGTTGCTCTGGCGACATATTATTCAGCTGCGTCAGGCGGTCGCGCATCCGCTGCTGAGTCGGTGGCGGGAGATCGCGAAAGCCCGGCTCGTTCTCCAGAGCGCGCTGTTGATCGGCGAGAGAAAGGTTGCTATGACGGTCCATCCACTGCGCCAGGTGTTCCTGGTTTCTGTTTGGTCCTAAACTCTGCCCTGGACTCGGAGCAGGTGCCGGTCGAGCCTGGGAGATGGGCGCGCGACTAGGCTTATTCGTATAGGCAGGCTGGGCCAAGACAATCGTCGCCGCAGATGCCAAAAGCATCCCGGCCAAAACTAGTCGAGCAAAACGCCGTAACTGAAAGGAAGATGGCATGTTTTCAGCGTGTAGAAGAACTGCAGTTCCATAAAAACTTTTTGTTTAGAGCAGCTTATCGTGTTCCATCTCCCTTCAATCAATTTTCTTGAAGTCGGACTCACTCCCAGGCAATTAGCTGATGGGTTGTGATGTGGAATCATCGGCTGGAGCGTCGTCCTGCAAGAGTTGATCCATAGTCTGAAGAGCTTGATCGTTCTTGTCGAGAATCTGCAGATCTTGAACCGCCGCCGAAGTCTCAGGAACCGAGTGCGGAAAGCCGGTGAGATTAGCATAGGTTCCTCCGCCCACCAAAAGAATCAGTGCAAGGCCCCCCGCGAGCGCTGGACGAAACTGACGTCCCGTGTTGAAGACGAGGCGGGACGTCAGCTGCTCAAACCAGCCAGCCGGAGCCAGCGTCTGTTCTTCGCGGAGGCGCACAGCTAGCTTTTGATCGAAGTAGGGCGACGGATCCGGAGCCTTCCAGGTGTCGAGCAGAGCGAACGTAGCCTGCATTGATTTGAATTCCTGGTTGCAGGCGGGGCACGATTCAATATGGGCTCGAACGTCCGCGTTGGCGGGCGCAGCCGGATCCAGAAGCAGATCGAGGATAGCGGGTTGGCAATCTTTGCAGATCATTTTTGATCCTTCCAATTTCCTTACTGAGGGCGCATAAAGATGCGCGCGAAAACTTCAACGAACTTAGACAAAAGCCTTCAACTTTTCGCGCAGTGTCTGATATGCGCGGAAGAGCAGCGATTTCGTGGCAGACTCACTCAATTTGAGAACGTCACCTATTTGCTTGTAATCCATACCTTCATATTTGTGCATAAGTACGGCCATGCGTTGCCGTTCAGGAAGCGCAAGCACATGCTCGCGAATAGCATTCATGCGTTCCTGTCTCAAGAGCTTGGCTTCGACGCCTGGTGTAGAGTCAGCGACGTCTGGCGTTGTTCCAGTCTCAGAATCGGCCTCATCGAGATAGACGGTAGAGGCGGTACGCTCGTGCCGGTTATCGCGCGCATAGTTGACGCCTAGATTGGTCGCGATCCGGTAAAGCCAGGTGCTGAATCTGGCTTCGGCACGATACGTCTCCCGGGAACGGTAGACTCGGAGGAAGACCTCCTGGGCAAGCTCTTCTGCGACCGCCTGATTGTGAACCATGCGATACATGAAGTGAATAATGGGCTTCCGGTACTTCTGGATGAGAAAGTCGAACCCGGCCATGTTGCCGGTGCGCAACTCGAGCATGATGGCGGCGTCGTCCATCTGCCCGAAGTCACTGGCCGAATGATGGGTCTCCGCAGCCTGAAGGTTTTCGAGGAGTCTCGGGTTGATCGCGAGCGTAGCCATATCATCCTCAACCCCGTCTTCTGCCCTGGGTTGCGCTTTTTCATCAAATTTCAGCGGAATCCCCTCCGGGGCCTCTTGCGAAAGGGGGTCCTGGGGGTCTTGACGGCGAAATTGTGGAGAGGGGGCGGACATTCTGCTGGTCGATTGTATCGCCATCGTTGGCGTGTTCCCAAGTATTTGGACACGTTGGTTAGCTCGACGGGAGTCTGGTCTTGAAGAGAGAGGAGTGATATCTTATACAAAGCTTAGACGGATGGCGCACGGTCAGACGAAGCCATTCCGGGCGCATAACTCAGCGGTAGAGTGCCACCTTCACACGGTGGAAGTCGTAGGTTCGAATCCTGCTGTGCCCACCATCAAATCAACAACTTAGCGATACTGGCGAGAGAGACTTGATGCCATTTGATGCCAAACTTTACCGGCTGGCATCAACTGCACCGGTTATACCGGCTCAAACCTACCCCGCCTGCTGCTGCTTCGTTGCCGTCGATGTGAGCATCGCGTAGACCGTTCCTACCATCTGCTGCACACTCTCAGGAAGTTCCTGCATGTACTCGTTTGCGGTGGTATCCGCTCGTGAGTGCCGCAGGTGCGATTGAACATCCTTCACCGACCCCAGTTTCTGTGCTCTGGTAGCGATCGTCCGCCGGAGCACCTGGAAGTTCAGCGTAGGAAGTTCCAGCGCCTCCCGAAGGGGCTTTAGAACTCTGTACCGGAAGTTGGCCGGATCCAGGAACCCGCCGTCCGCATTCGGGAACATAGGATCGCCCGGTGAGGATTTCTTGTGGGCCTGGCTCTTGCACTGGTTGCTCCCACAGGAAGGTTCCTTACACTCCAACTTCCACTGCCTGAGCTCGGCGGCAAGTCCATCGGGTAGATGAACCTTCGTCATGCTCCCTGGAGTCTTGCCGAAGGGGCGAATCTTCCTTCGGTAGATCGTTTCGGTGATCGACAACGTATTCAAGTCATCGAAGGACTTCCAGCGAAAAGCAAAGAGTTCGCTGGGGCGGAGCGCGTCGGTCATGTCCAGCATCAGCAGGATGCGATCCCGCTGTGATGCTGCGTCTAGTACCGCTCGCAACTGTTCCCAGGTCAAAATCTGTTTATCCTTCGGCCGGAGATTCCTGGGAATCTTCAGTGTTCGGGTCGGATCTTTGACCATGAACTCTTGCTCGATTGCTTCATCGAAGATGGACTTGAGATAAGAGCGCGCCTGCTTCACCCGATCTTGGCAATACGTTTTAGCCAAATGGTTCACATGCGTTTGCAACTCAAACTTATCGATCGATTCGATTGTTCGAGAGCCGAACTTCGAAATCAAATCGATTTCAATCTGAGCCGTTTTCTCTATTGCCGTCTCTGGTCGCCAATCTCCCTGCCGAAGCGGAAAGTAGCGGTTGCGAACGAACCATTCGAAGGTGACAGTTCCATCTTTTAGAATCCTGCCGTCAGCGAGTTGGGCCGTTTGCTTGGCAATCTCAGCCTTCAGCGCATCGCGCGCCTTTAGCTTTGTCATCTGCGATTTAATGCCGAGACGGACGCAAACGCGAACGGATCGGACGTCGTCGGTTGTAGGATCGACCACTTTCTTGCGGTAGAAGCCGTACCAAGCCTTACCACGCAGGACGATCGAACCCGTCTGGTGTGAGATACCCATCGACTCCTCAATTTCTGTGGGGGAAGACAGTGGGCTCTTCCATTCTAGCTGGCTCGGCGACCCATGGAAGAGACTCTTTCGCGTTCATCTATGAACGCTTCAATCCGGCTTGGGCGGTAGCGAAGCGTGCCATCTCCCATACGAATAACCGGAAGGAGCGGTTTTTTTCGGGATGAGTGGTCCCAGACCCAATCCGTGCTTACGTTGAGGCGCTTTGCAACGTCATCGGCAGTCAACAGAGGCTCGATTGCAATGTCATGCCGTCCGGCTGCTTTCCTGGGTGGCCTCCGGGCCAAGGAGTCAGAATTTGCGGATGGACCGGTGGAACTGACTTCAGTCTGCGCAACCGACGACGAAGAATTTGGTTCAGTCAGTGGCATGTCGCCTCCGATTCGAGTGGTCGGATTCGGCACTGATTTCGAGCCGAATGCTAACTCTCAGGGTGAGACGCCAATCGCATCACGTCCAATACTTTGAGTTTATCAACTGATAGCTGGCAGTGATCGCCCCGATTCTTGGCTTGAACCGGCACATATCCCGCTGGCACCGGGCGGCTAAGGAGCTTGTATTTTGTAGGACAGCATTTGGATGCCTTCATTGTGGCGCTACGCGGAGTCTTCGCGACAAGCCAAGTCTCGCGACAGGTCGGAGAGCAGAGCGAATTGGAGATATTGAATAAAGCAGATGCAGAATGGCGGCTATACCGTGCGGCAGGTATGCAAGCTGTCATTCGACTATTTCAGGGGCGGCCAAGAGTCAATCCCCTTGCTTGATAGGGAGATATCCGAACTGCGTTTGGATCGGGCATACGTCCTTCAACTCAGTCCGCTTATGGACCTGCAGGCTGGGCGGCATTAGCTTTCCATAATGGGGAAAATCCGCATGCAAGGCAGTTCGTGAAACGATGTCGTTTCAAATGTTCTCTGCCCCACGAACAGAACATCCAATACCGGGACCAACGTCCGTCCGTTCGGCTCTAGCGAGTACCGCACCCGCAGGGGATCCTTGCTCCTGATGACGTTCCAGAATCCCAGCTCCTGTCATATCTCATAGATGACGCAGGAGCATCCGCTCTGTCATTTCAGGAATACTCTTCCGCGATTCGTTCGTCCTCATCGGCCCGTCCAGCAGTCGCCAGAGGATTGTGCCTTTCCATCGTCCGTCGATGACGCTTAACGTCACATCGATGGGGCATGGTGAGATCTCTTTCTTTGAGACGCCCATAGATTGCTCCAACTGACAATTTTGTCAGTACTGCTTCCGTGCTTTTCACACTCTGTGATCTCAATGATCTGAGTTTCGCACGGCAGGCTCAGACTACTCTCCGCGCAGATCCGAAGCGAATCGCTTGCGCCCTGAGTTCTCCGATCTCCATGTTTCGAAAGAATCAATCCACTGAAGTCTAAAGCTTCAGTCCACTGTCAGAACGAGAATGGTTGTGTCGTCGAACTGTTCCACCCCCGCTGACCATTCGGCAAGATATTGGGATAGGTGTGCACAGATCTCTTGGGCCGTCGCTCCCTTCGGCAGAGATCTGCAGCAGTCTCCCAGCCTCTCTTCACCGAATTCCTCCCCATTCGCATTCAGCGCGTCTATCAATCCGTCGCTGTACACAACGATGGTACAACCCTTAGAGACCGTGATTTGAAACTCCTGATAGAGCGCGTCCGCGAATAGACCTATTGGCAAATCACCATTCGGGAGAGCCGTGACTTCGCCGGCCTCTGAGAGGAAGATGGGTCGACAATGCCCCGCGTTGACATACCGTAACAGTCCACTGCAGGAGTCATATTCTCCGTAAAACATGGTGGCGTATCGATTGTCGCCAAAACGTCCACAGAGATCACGATTGAGTAGTGCGGCGAAGGAGGAAGGCGAGGGCCGCGCGGACGGTTGATTTAGCGCAAGCATTCTGCCGTGTGCGACTGCCTGTAGATGCGCCATCATCAATGCAGCCGACATTCCCTTGCCGCTAACGTCAGCGCAGAGCAGGCCAACCGAGCTGCTGCTGCAGGAAAAGAAATCATAAAGGTCACCGCTCACGATACGGGCGGGTGTGGTGCTGCCCCACACCGTCGCGCCTGATACGACGGGCGCAGAGCGGGGATAAAGATATTGCTGTACCTCGTGGGCCAATGACATATCTCGCTCCAGAGCGATACGTTGATTCTCCTGCTCGTACTGAGTGTCAAGATGAGAGGTCATTGCATTGAACGAAGCTACGAGTGACCCCAGTTGGTCGTGTTCGGTAAGCGGAATCCTGATCGAAAAATCACCCATTCCGACGAGATGCGCAGCATGACTCAATGCGTCAATTACAGTGACGATGCGTTTGCTCAGGCGGAGAGAAAACCACATGCCGCACGTATACGCGAGACCCAGGGCGAAGGCGATGGTGATCAGAGGAGAAACCCAGGATGCCCTACGCAAACCCATACGGCTAAGGTCCTCTATGGTCCGTGCATAGCTGGGCCGAATCTGGCAGATCACCCAGCTTTCTGATGCTCCGGTCTCCCAATTCCGCGCAACAACTACGACAGGAACCGGCCGCGACGAACCAGGCATAAAGTTGGCTTTGATTTCTCCACCAATTCCCTCATCGCTCCGGTACGGACGCAGCAGCACGGGCTTGCTGTTTACGATCTCTAAACCGGAGGCGTTTGACAATTGCTTTAAGAACGATTCACCGAGAGGAATTCTGACAAGAATCCTTACGAAACAGTCCTTGCGTTTCGCAGTACGCATGAAGCGGATTTCGAGACTGTCCCGATCTTCAACAACACCGGCGAAGGACGGTGCGTCAAACCACACCGGACGAGCGTTGTTGAGGGCATTCGTGGACAGGATGGTAACGATGCTTTGACTCCCCGGCCACGCGGCATTCAACTGTTCGGTGAAGGCTTTAGAGGCGACGGAATCGGAGGCGTACTGGCATCCCTGCATCTTGTCGAGAACCGGATCCACAAGCCCCTTGCGGCTTTCGACGATAACCTTAATTCGTTCCTCAATCAGGTACGCGCTCTCTCGTCGTATCAGCACATTCACGACTGCTATAGAAAAGCATGTCACCGTGATTACTGACACCACGCTGGAGAGCGAAAAGAGGATCAGGATTTTCCAACGTAATGTCGTCCAAAAAGTTCCTAGCTTCAAAGAATTTTTACCTGTTTCCATGCGATGCAAGCGACAGTGTTAAACTTTTCGCACGAGGGCTGAGCGGCAGCGATTTTGCCCCCTGCCGCTTTTTCTTCCTTCTTCGGGTCGCGAAAGACACCGAGAACAGCTATACCCTGCGCCGTCACATAACCCGCAAGTCGTCCTCCTACACGGCCAGTCATTTCCGCTTCCTATTGCGAGTGACAGTGACAATGGAACTGCGAGAACCAGGTCCACAACCAACAAGCCGTACTGGGATTTCAACTCAGAAGTCACGTTTCTCTGTTTGTGTAGGGTTCTAGAAACTCTCCTGATAATGTGTTATCCAGAATCAATACCTCGATGGGCGCGCCAAAAAGAGTAGTGACTTAGCGAGCATAGAGCTACCAAAAGCCCGCTGTTTGCCGAAAAGAACTTTAATTGCGGGGAATTGCCACTGTATCGATCCGCTGAAGCGAGCGGAAATGGCCATGAGGAACTGCTCCTCTTGTGTTCCTCTAACGCTGCGTCGGTGGACAATCGCTCCGTCTGATACATCCACCTCGGCGCCTTGCCCCCGGGAATAGCGCAGGAATCACACGGTGCAACCGATCCATTGGTCTGGTTCGCATTCCCAACGCCGCTTACTCTGCGCTGGAATTCGTCGTCCGGATTTCCTCAAAACTATGCGGCAAATTCGCGACGATACTGACCAGGCGTAAGCCCGCGGCGGCTCTTGAAAATCTGGGTGAAGTGAGACTGGTTTGCAAACCCGCACTCGAGCGCGACATCGATCAAACTGGGACGCCCGCCGCGCAGCAGACCTTCCGCCTTCGCCACCCGCAGTTCGAGCAGGTATTGATGCGGAGTCAAGCCTGTCGACGCACGGAAGGAGCGTAAGAGATGTGTCGAGCTGTATTTTGCTTCGTGTGCCATGGCCGTTAGCGAGATGTCGCGATGCAGGTTGCTTTCCATCCAATCGTGAAGACGCCTTAGAAGGCGGGGATGCAGCACTCGGGACGCGGGCGACTGCGGGGAGCGTTCTCCGGATGCAAGGGCAAGATAACGGCTGACCAATGCCCGTACTAGGGACTCGGCATACATCTGCCCCGCAGGGCCGCCGGCTTCCATTTCCTCCGATAGCAGGTTCACGACGCGTTCGGCAGCACGGTCACGAACCACGCATTGGAAGAGCAGATCTGACGTTTGTCTGCGGCGCTCCTCCATCGCAATGGTCGCGACGACAGCATGGTCGACCGCACAGCTAATGAGCTCGGAAGACGAGCAGAGCCGTACCGCCGGGACCGTGCCGGGAGGAACCAGATTGAGCGCACCTGGGGGCTTGGTAAACCGCAGCACACCTCCATGGGGGGTTTTGCCTTCAAAGACGGCGGGACGCTTCCCCAGCGCCGAGATGAGATGCCAGGGGCTGACGCTGAGTACCCGTTCTCCCGGCGTCATAAGGTGCTTCTCGATAAAGAAGCCCTCCCAGGGCAGCGACCTGCTGGTCCCAAGCATCTGTGCGCCAGGTGGGAGCACGCCGGCAAGCTGCGAAGGATTTCGCTCTGCCATGTCCATGAACTTTAGATGCGGTCGCATGTTCTTCGACTCATGGGCGAGATCCTGTGGCGAGATTCTGTAAAGATCGCAGTTTTGCAAAATATTATTCTGTTTTTTTTGGCTACCTTCAAGCAGGGAAGAAACACGATTGCCACCACGAGAACACTCTGAGCTCCCGAGCATTCAGACTTCTAAATTGCTCTGCTCATCATTAGCAGGCACTTAACCAGGAGAGATACTCATGAAGATTGGTTTTATAGCTTATCCCGCCTCAGGGCATCTCTATTCGATGACGGCTCTTGCACGCAAACTACAATCGCGTGGACACGAAGTGATATGCATCGGTGTTCCGGATACCGAATCTATCGTTCGGGCTGCAGGCTTGACCTTTGTCCCGTATTGCGAGGAAGAATTTCCCATGGGATCGCTGACCCAAGCCTATGCGCCGGTGGCAAAGATGCACGGTATTGAGGTAGTGACCTATACATCCGAGAAGTTATTCGCGCCTTTCACTCGGGCAGCCTTAAAGCATCTTCCACAAACATTGGAAGAAACAGGCGTTGAGGCGCTGGTGATCGATACCATTCACTTTTTCTTTGAATTGGTTCCCATCAATATGGGCATTCCTTACGTCCAGGTCTGCTGTGCTCTACACCTTGACTTATCGGGAACGACGCCGCCATTTATCTTCAACTGGCCACACGAGACCACCTCGGAGGCGTTGACCAGGAACATCGAGGGAGTGCACGAGGCCATACAGACACTGTTGCCGGTACTGGCCGAGGCGACGCACTACGCCGACAGCACCGGTCTCGGAAGCACTTGGCAGGAGCCCGGATCGACTCTGTCCAAGCTGGCTGTCATTACCCAGACTCCAAAGGAATTCGATTTCCCCGGCATTCCGTGGCCTGCCCAATTTCACTATGCTGGTCCGCTTCACGATGGCGAAGGTCGCGAGCCTGTAGCTTTTCCCTGGCAAGAGTTGAATGGCAAGCCACTGATCTACGCCTCATTGGGAACCTTGGTCAACGGCTTGGACCACGCCTACAAGGCAATACTTGAGGCGACGGAAGAACTCCCGGAGGTTCAGCTCGTTCTTTCAGTGGGACATTCCATCAATCCCGATGATCTGCGGCCAATTCCACCGGACGCAATCATCGTTCGCACAGCCCCCCAGCTCCAACTGTTGAAGCGTGCCGCACTTTGCATAACCCATGCAGGACTGAATACGACCCTTGAAGCGTTGGCCCAAGGAGTGCCGATGGTCGCTCTTCCAATCGGTTATGACCAGCCCGGCGTGGCTGCCAGAATCGAATATCACAGAGTAGGGAAATCTCTGGAGGTTGCGACGCTCACCGGAAGACAGATGCTAAAGGTGACCCGGGAAGTGTTTGAGAATCCGAGCTACCGCGAAAGGGCTCGTTACTTCAAGAAGGTCATAGCAGAAACCCGCGGATTGGAAGTTGCTGCCGACAGGATTGAAGAGGCATTCCAAACCGAAACAACCTTCTTCCGCCGATCGGAGCAGACGGTTTGATTCTGTTGTATGAGAAGCGGCCGCGGGCCTCATTATTCATTTATCAGCTCAGTTAACGATGGTGGAGATGTAAGAGATGCCCGTAACCCTGGTTCTAATCCACGCCGCATGGCATACCGGAAAAGATTTTGAAACGATAGCAAACATTCTTCGCAAGGCCGGACACACCGTCTACTGCCCAACGTTGCGAGGAAACCGGGAGGAAGACGATAGAAGCAAGATAGGGTTGGAGGACGCCATCTCGTCTGTCGTAGATTTCATTGAAGAAAACGATCTGACTGATATACGCCTGGTGGGTCATAGTTATGCAGGCATGGTAATTTCCGGAGTCGCGGATCGCCTCGAAAGACGCTTGCGTCGCATCGTGTACATCAACGCATTTGTCCCGCTTAACGGAGAGAGCCTGACCGATTTGGTTCCGCCGTGCCACGCTGCAGCTTTCGCTGCGATCGCCGACGCGAACAACGGGGCATTGCTGCTCCCATTTCAGGTATGGCGAGAGACCTTCATCAACGATGCCGATATCGCACTCGCACGCTCTACCTATGATCGCCTCAATCCGCAACCGTACAGAACTGTGGCCGACAAAATTTCACTCCAACGCCCTCTCTCAGAGATGTCGATAGGCAGGTCCTACATCAACTGCCAGCAGGACATCTCATTACCCCACAGCTATCCGTGGCATCCCCGACTGTCTGAGCGTTTAGGTCTATTCAGACTTGTGGAACTCCCCGGAAGTCACGAGACCATCTTTTCCAATCCAGTTCGGCTCGCGCAGGCCATCTGGGAAGCGGCGAGAGATTAAACTCTCGAGGCTCTCCAAAACAGTTGATAATGTCAGTTGTTTTAGTTGACTATGGCATGTATCTTTAAGGAAAACACGATGCCTCAATTGACCACCACCGCTGAACCCTACACAATCGTCAAATCTCAGATCGCAGCCGTTCGCGCCTTCAATCGCTTTTATACCCGCATCATCGGAACGCTCCGCGAAGGACTCCTCAACAGCGAATACTCGTTGAGCGAAGCCCGCGTTCTCTATGAACTTGCCAACCGTCCCGAGAGCACAGCCAGGGAAATTGCTAGGGATCTTGAACTCGATGCTGGATATCTAAGCCGCATCCTGCGTAAGTTTGAGAGTGGGGGTTTATTAGGCCGCAAAGCATCCGTTGAAGATGGCCGTCAGTCCATACTCAAACTCACAAGACAAGGCAAGGCAGTCTTCTCAGAACTCGACCAGCGATCGAATGACGAAGCCGAACAACTTCTTCGGAGCCTCTCCGCTAAGCAACTTGTTGAATTTCTCCACGGTATGCGCTCCATTGAGAATGCATTGGAGGCTAAGCCGTCACGCGCCCCCTACATCCTCCGCCAGCATCGTGCCGGAGACATGGGCTGGGTAGTACACCGCCACGGGGTCATCTACACTCAGGAGTTGGGATGGACCCCAGACTTCGAGGCAGTAGTTGCACGCATCGTGGCCGATTTCATTGACAACTTTGATCCCAAACGCGAACGCTGCTGGATCGCCGAACGCGACGGAGAGATCGTCGGCAGTATCTTCCTGGTAAAGCATCCCGAGGAAAAGGACACAGCCAAGCTTCGGCTGCTGCTCGTCGAGGCGAGCGCCAGAGGTCTCGGCCTCGGCAAGACCTTGGTAGACGAGTGCACACACTTCGGACGTGCGGCAGGCTACAAGAAAATTACGCTTTGGACACATGACGTTCTTGCCGCCGCAAGACACATCTATAGCCAAGCAGGCTACAAACTCGTCGAGGAGGAACCCCGCCACAGCTTCGGTGTCGACGTCATCAGCGAAACCTGGGATCTAACGCTCTAAAGGAAGAGCGGGGGGTGCTACTAACCGCTACTCTGACTCCCGATTCGGCTCGCGACATCGTCTGCATCGCGGCTTGCTCGGCACAACGGCGGAGACCGCTGCAGAGCCCGCCGATTAGACGGACAGAGGCAGAGTTGACATTACATAAGTTCAGAAGCGCTAACAGCGAAAACAATACAGACTGAGCTGATTCTGGATAGAAGGTTTCCGAAACCTTCTTTTGCGCGACACCGCGAGGTACTTTCCTCTGCGGCCTCAGACGAGAGACTTCTCATCTTGCGGCTAGGCTGCTCAAGCTGCGAACGCAAGCTCGCGCGTGCCTCTTGCTCACACAAGAGTTCATGGTGAAACGATGGACGAGCTAAGCGTAAATAGAACGTATCTGCAATTTACAGACGATGCGGAGTTGAATCGTTTTCAGCAATTCGATACTCAAAATCTTTATAGGCATTCCGAAAAACTGAAGCCGATTACGTCACATGAGTTAACTGTCGAACAAGAAGCAGAGCTGCAGCGATTTGTAACCCACGCGAGAAACGTAACTCAGCTCCCCAACAAAGCGCAGCCGTGGAGTGGTGCACGACCGACTTTGATCTCGAGAGCTGAGTGCGTCCAGGAACAAATGCCAGATAGTTATGTGCGCCCTTGTGTTGACAATCTACAACTGGGCTCATCGCGCAGTGCATGGCACGGGCAGACGTGTTTGTCGCAGGTATTCCTAAGTCTGAAGCGATCAAGAAAGTGGTTCCTGCATGAATGCAAAAAGAAGCCTCTGTCCCAATCCTGATGAGAGGAAAGGGCAGAGGCTTTGCGGAATTGTATTCAGCTGTGTATGTTTTCCTCAAATCAAAATAGCGTAAGGCGAAGCTCTGGCATTAGTGCGAAGTTGATCGTCGCAGTACTTTGGTTTTAGTCATGCAGAGACACTACAACAGCTGGAAAAGACTCAATCTTATCGCAAAAAAACCCACCCAATGCGTATGCAAAGGGTGGGGTTTCATTGTCTCTAGTATTGGTGATTGTGATGGTAGTAATGGTGATGTCTGTGGTGGTAATGGTGTGGGTGGTCCTGCCCGACTCGAACAACAACTTGGGCTGACGCGGGTGAAGCTGATGCCGTAACCAGAGCAAGGACAATCACAATTCCCAATAACCAACTCTTCAAAAACTTCATACCACCTCCGTTAAGCGTATTCACTAAGGTAGATGCTCGATTATCATGCGTTGTTGTGCTTCACTACGCGATCGCCTTTATACATTGGTTGTATGTATCAAGAACTTTCTTTGCTTACGCTTTGATCTCGGATGACTTGACTAGAGCAACTTCTTTGCGGGAACTTCCTTCGCTTGAGCGCGTTTATCCACACGCAACTGATCTGTGACTTTTGAGGGATTAGTCCGTTCCGAAGGTGACTGCAGAATGTAGGGCATGACTACCAGAGAAACACTCGTCAAGGAATTGGAACAACTCAATATCGCGATCGACTTCAACTCCAAATAAGGGCTGCTTTGCGAATACGCAGGCGCAGGAACGGTCGTCGTGGATAAAGAAACGATCTTCTTTGAAGACGACCACGCCAGGCTCCTACGCCGGCGCGACGCCATCCTCAGATCCTTAGAGACGATCCCGGACTAGCGACGGCGGCCACGAGTGAGACTGCTAGCCTCACAAATGTGTGGCGGAGTTCGTGGAACCGGACGTGCCTCTTGATGCCGGCTGCCTTCAAAACTGCCTTCATTCTGGGCTGCTGGTTTGACTTGGCCCACTGCTCCCCGAAAAGCGCCGCTTCCTGGTCGGTGAGAAACACGTGTTTCACCTTGCCTGTCTTGTCTTGGACCAATGAAATGGCATGCAACTGTGGGTCGTAAGCGCTCACTTTGAGCTTCAACAGCTCTCCATATCGGCAACCAGTAATTAGGGCGCCCTGAACGAGATCGCGAAAGTCAGTAGGGCAAACTTTAATGAAGTCGTTCGCCTCTTTGAGAGTCAGATATATTCGTTCTTCGCTACGTTGACGTTTTCAAACTTCTCTACAGTCTCCCAGGCCGCCTTGCTCCCGACCCTTTGATTGCGATAAGCGAAGGTCAAAAGAGCGCTGAGGTCCTTGAATATCCGGTTTGCTGTATCTCGGCGCTTACGCTGAGTCTCCGGGTCGTCGGAGGCATAAGTGATTTTGCTCCGCCGCGACGGTGATAGCTTGCTTGATGCAGCTTCGTGTTGCAACGTGCGAACTGGCTTCTTCTCGGCCAGATTCCCTAACCATTTCTGAACCTCGTGGCGCGTCAGTTTGGTCACCTCCCGGGATCCAGTTCCGGGAGTATGTGGTGCTTCAGGTTGCTCAAAGAATTACGCTTCGAGGCTTCGCTACTCTTCCAGGCAGCTATCCAGTCATCCGCGGCGTCCTGGACCGTGTAGGCGCCCCGACGAATTACTGTAGCTAGATTTTTGTCGACATCGCTGAACCATTTATTGGCATGGGCTACAGCCTGCGAGTAGGACAACACTTCCCTGTCATCGGCCGGCACAGTGTCATCTGCAGATCCCGGCGTCTCGAAGCGATAGCAGATACGCGTTCTAGGTTTAGCGTCATCGCCCGATCTGCATCTACCTTCGTCAATTGCAAGATGAGCTATAAAAATTCCCCTTTTAGAAGTTGAACCGCAAGGAGGCCTGCAGCTGCCGTGCGTTGCTGGTATAGTTTGGCGTCGCAAAGGTAGGATTAGCAGGACTTCCTATGTTGTCCCCGAACTGACGCGGCACAGGACCGAGGAAATCAGGGGCTCCATAGACTTGGTCGATATTTTGGACGTTCACGTGATTGAACAGGTTGAAGGCTTCGATGCTTGCCTCGCTCGAAATACGCTCGGTTATGTGAAAGACTCGCTGCAACCGCACATCGGTATCGTAGTACGACGCGCCACGGTAAGAATTGCGCCCCACAGTTCCGGTTCGATCGGAGAAAGGGAACCCGTCTCCGTTGACATCGAATCCCGCCAGGATGGAAAAGTAGCGTGGACTCTGTATCGTATTTAGCAGGGATAGCTTGAAGTTGCGCAGAAGGAGCGGCCACTCCGTCGGACTTTCCGCGAGGAGGGACAGCACGAAGCGATGACGGACATCATTATCGCCGACAGAGCGATCGCCATTAGGGTCGAGATAATTTTGCGGAGTACTCGTTAGCTGCACATCAGTCGCGATGTCAATTGATTTCGAGTAGGTGTAATTGGCAAGCACACTGTAATGGTCTGCAAAGTTTTTGCGCACGCTTACAATGCCTCCGTTGTAGACGGAGAATCCGGTCGGCGTAGCGATCAGAGCAAAGCCAAAGCGCGGGTCGGCTGGTATAAAGAATTGGCGGCCGTCGGGTAGTGTTCCATCGGGTGTTCCGTTAACGCTGAGATAGACAGGAAGCTTTAGTGCGTGGATGTACTGATAGCCTTCGGTCAGGATCCAGCCATGTCCTAATTGACTCTCCACCTCAATGCTGGCTTGTTCAGAATAGGGATTCGGGAACTTGCGCTGGATGTAACCGAGGGGAAACTGCTGAAGAATCCGAGGGGAGGGATAGATCCCCGATGTGGCAAAATTGCGGAACGCCTGAGAAGCGAGGAACGGTCCAGAGACACCAACGACTCCCGACTGACCAAGGCCGACCACACCATTGGCAGGATCCTGAAAATCGGGAACCAACGTGTTGTTCATATTGGTGAATGCGGAGGCGCCCTGCCAACCGACCATCAAGTCACTGTAGTCCCACGGTCCTCTGAAGAGACCGAAGCCAGCACGAATGATCTGCTTACCTCCATTGGCAGCGTAGGCCAAGCCCACGCGCGGCTGCACATTGTCATAGTTTGTCGGGTTTAGCTTGCCGATGACGTGTACGTCGGTTGCAGATGGAAAGATGTCGAAGTCGTAGCGCAACCCCAGCGTCAATGAAAGGTCCGGGGTCACTTTCCACTGATCTTGCCCGTAGAAATTTGCCAGCCGATGCCAGAATTTAAGACTTGTAGCATCAACAAACGATGGAGCGGCATCTCCCGCATAGAGGGACCCGGAAAACGGCAGTGGACGATTTGGGATCTGTTGCCCGAAATAGGAGCGCGGTTGAAGAAAGAGGAATTGGACCGGGGTGCCCGGACCGAATGGCGGCCCTGCAAACTCCCCCGCTCCGAAAAAGCTTTGTGGAGTGAAGATGGCGGCTCCTGGGCTAAAAAACGTAGTATCTGCAGCTACCCAGACTGGCTCGAAACCGCCGCCGAACTTGAACGAATGTGCTCCTCGAATGTAGGTCACATTTTCCTGAGCTTCCAGGTGTTGCTCTTTGTAATACGAAACGCTGCCGGTAAATCCGCCGCTGACCAACGTGTCCGAAACATTCAAGGTCGGCTCGAAGCCCGCACCTGTAGGTGTCAGGTGGAAGACCCGATTACCGAAGTCGAGGATACTCTCTGAAGTCCACTTTGAGTTGACGAGACTAACATAGTTTCCGTAGAGAGTTTGATCTCGAACAGGGTTATTGCGATATGTGGAAGGTAAGCCCTGGCCGGGGGCAGCGGTGGGAGCGCCCTCCTTGCGATCATCGCTAAAGATATAGCCTGCATTGAGAACATTCTTCTCATTGAAGATCTGCGTGATCTTTCCGATGGCCTTGTCGTAGTTATCGACTTCCAGCACGGAGTTCAGATGCTCCGGTTGAAGCCCAAACTGTTCCTTAACCTGGTTGATGCTCGGAGTGCCCGGCCCCATGCAGCCGGGTGTATCCAGACACCCCAGGATAAAGGTCGAGAAGGTAGGCGCGGCTGCACGTCGCTGACCTTCATATCCAGTGAAATAGAAGGTCTTCGAATGACGGATCGGACCTCCTACGTCGCCTCCAAACTGGTTTACTCGAAGAGCGTTGAGACCTGGAGCGGAAAGAGGATTGTTTGCATCGAGTACATTGTTGCGCAAGTATTCGTAGATTGCCCCGTGAACATCGTTCGTGCCCGATTTCGTGATCGTACTCACGAGCGCACCGAGGTTGCGGCCGTTATCGCCTGCGTAGGGACCATCTACGACACGGAACTCCTGCACCCAATCAAGCGAGGGACTAGCACGCTGAACCCCGGAGAGACTCACTGAATAGTCTGTGCCATCTAGTCCGAAGAAAACGCTGTGTGTCTCGCGGAGACCGCCGAAGCTGAGTTGAAGTACAGTTTCGAGAAAAGGGGATTGTGCCGCTGTCGCCGTGCTTCGACCTACATTTGCCGTTGGAGTAAGCAATACGAAATCAACGAAGTCGCGACCTGCGCTTGGAAGATCGGTAATCTGACGAGGTCGGATGACTTGACTCGACTCGGTCTTTTCTGTGTCGACCGTGCTGGCGGAGGAATCGAAAACAGCGACTGTCTGTTTCACTGCGGCAACCCCAAGCCGCGTTGTGAGGGATGCGACTTGGCCTACCGTGAGCGTAAGTGGCTGCTCATAGTCGCTGAATCCATCCGCTCTCACAGTTACCAGGTAGTCGCCCGCTGAGAGCGCGGTTACCACAACGACGCCCGCATGATCTGTAATCTGGGTCCGCGTCAGCCCCGTGCCCGAATTAGTAAGCGTGACATGCGCTCCCGGGACGACTCTGGCTGTAAGATCCGAGACACTAACACTCAATGTCGCGAGCTGTTGCGCGTGAAGAGATGACGATTGAAAAAGCAAGACACAGACGATTGTGAATAGATACAGAATTGGTTCGATGAAGCGTTTTTTTGTCATCGCCGGCTCTCATGAAAAAGTTGCAAGTTGAATTTCTGGACGCTAAAAGGCCCATTTTTTGCTGAATTTATCACTCAGCCTGACTCAGGAAGGTGGCTCTTTAAAGTGGACCAGTTTGAGTAGGCGGGCGTCTCAGCAACATGTGTTGACTTCCATAGATCATCGATAAATAAGACCAAGCCGACAAGACTCCATAGGGAGGAGATCGTTCTCAAACTTTTGGGCGAGGCGTTATGCAACTACATGCGAGTAGTCTCATTATCGCGCTGGATCAGGCTTGAGTTGACCCAGACTATATGAACTTCTGGAGAGCTACGACAAATGGCATACATCAAATTACCTACAGCAGCTGAGTTAGGGCGCGAGTTTCCTGGCATCGTTGGACTAATGACTTTTCGTCCTGAAACAGCCGCACCTATCAACGAACTCGCTAACGTACTCCTAAGAGGTGATAGCACTCTGAGTCGCGGCGAGCGGGAGTTGATCGCTACTCACGTTTCTTGGCGCAACGATTGCTTTTTCTGTCAGACGATTCACGGGGCTGTCGCGGCGGCACAACTTGGCCAGGACGAGAAACTGGTACAGACTGTCAAAACAGATTGGGCGAACGCCGAAATCTCTCCAAAGATGAAGGCCCTGTTGAACATTGCCGGCAAAGTGCAGCAGGGAGGCAAGTACGTGGGCGAAGATAACATAGCTGATGCACGTGCTGCGGGCGCCACGGACCTGGAGATTCACGATACAGTTCTGATCGCCGCTCTCTTCTGTATGTGTAACCGCTATGTAGATGGGCTCGGCACCTGGGCTCCTGAACAATTGGATGTCTACCGCGCCAATGCCGCCAGGATCGTGGAGAATGGCTACTCTGCGGTCACCGAATCAGCAACCGCGATGGTTACAAGCTAGCACCGTTGCCATAATGTGATCCTATACCTGCCCCATGCGCCGGGCCATTGTAGCGAGCAGCTTCGGTCAACGGTTCCATGCCAACGCTTTGGATTGCGAGGGAAAAATTGTGGGCATCACGCGGGGCAATGTGGAGCAGTTTCGTAAAGATTGGGAATGCGATCGCGCCCCCACCTTCGCTGGTGCCTCCGCCCACCAGGGAGCCGAAGACCATGGTCAGCGCGACCGCTTAGCCTTATCCAAATCCTTGATTGGTGAAAAAATCGGAGATCACCCGCGCATGTCGAGTAGTACACCGAAACCCTCCGCGACAAACCGAGTAGTCCTGGACCAGAAAATACCGAACAGAAGCGCGCTCCGCTTCAACCTAACCATTGCGTTGCTTGTCTGGACGATATGGCTGGCCCTTGGAGGCGGACTCGCGATTCACCGCCTGTTCGCAGATTGGGAGGCTTCCCCTCTCCTCGTGCGACAGTATATTGCGCGTTCGTCCCGAGTTTAAGTACTTAATCCACCGAAGGAATGAGTCGATACATGGCTAGTCTTCGAGGGGAATCGCGACTGCCGAAGTCATTATGCCCGGATCGTATGAGATTTGCTTCCGGCTGCGCCGCAAGAACAGGCTCATCACCGCGGCCGCAAAGGCCACGCAAGCCAGATACACAATAAAACGAGGTTGATAGGAGCCTGCGCGATCGTACCAGTGTCCGATCGCCATGGGGCCTGTTGCGCCGCCGATGGCATATGCTGTCCAAGTCAATCCGTACATTTCCGAGAAATCCCGGCGGCCAAAGTAGTGCGCGAGCAGATACGGCGCGACATCGGCCTCGCTGCCCAGACCCACGCCTAAGATAGCGGCTCCTATTAGCGCCACGGGCGATGTACCCGCGAAAGCAAGTATGAGAGCGCCCACTGCCGAAAGCAGAAGAACGAATGTCTGAATGCGCTGCGGCGAGAAGCGGTCGATGAGAAATCCGATGCATAGTCGACCAATGATGCCGGCGCCACCGCGTACAGAAAGCGCGAGCGCAGCGTTCTGCGCCAATATCCTGTGCTCGGTGAGAACCGCTGCCACGTTCGTCACTAGGCCATTTTCGCTGAACGCCGAGAGCATGATGATGCAGGCCAAAATCCAGAAGGGTCCAGTACGAAGTGCGGCGGCGACAGTCATGCCGTCAGCAGACGAGTGGTCTTTATGCGCTACGACCGTATCGGGCCGGCTGCGCACCAGTAACGCAGTCAGGGGCAAGCCCAGCAGAGCGATGCCGCCCAGCAGCAAATAGGCGCTGCGCCATCCGTGATGCACGATCGTCCGTTGGATCAGTGGCGGGATAAAGATTGAGCCAACTCCACTGCCGGTGAGAACTACAGCGAGCGCAAGTCCTCTGTGTTTGTAAAACCACGAGAGAACAGTACGCGCGTAGGCGAACTGCGCGGTTCCATTGGCGACCAGTCCCAACACAAAAAATGTGAAATAAAACTGCCTGATGTTTGGTCCGAGTCTGCTGAGCGACGCGAGCGCCAGCGCGAAGATCAGGATCGACGGTAGGATAATGCGTCGGGGTGGGAAGCGATCAAGCAGAAGTCCAATGCCGGGAGAAACCAGAGCGACGGTGATCGCCGCCACTGCGAATGTGCCACCGATGGCTTCCCGCTTCCATCCAAACGCCGCGTGGAGCGGATTCAGGAAGAGGCTGAAGGTGTACGGGACGATCGGAGCAAAGCTAACCATCACTCCTGTAAACGCGCCAGCCACCACGCTCCATCCAACGTAGTGACGAGAGCTCTCGTTCGCTGCTTGTCGGGTGGTTGTCTCGTTCATCGATTGGCCATGTCCTCCAGCTAGTTGACCAATTTATCGTCTCACCTGAGCCTTACTGACCGAGTCGACGTGCCATCGTAGCGAGCAGTTTCGGGCGCACCTCTGGGCGCGTCCATGGGCATTCTGCAATGCATATTCCGCAGGAAGCCGCTTCTACGAAATAGGGTATGCACTTATCGAAGTCAACATACCAACGCTCCACGCCGCGCACCATTTGCTTTTGCGGGGCAATGGCGGCGGGCGGACACGCAGTCGTGCAGACCTGACAGGTAGCGCAGAATTCATCCGCTCCGAAGCGATCGGGGCCGGTGGCGATGAGTGGCATGTCGGTTGTGACTCCGGCGAGACGGACGCCGGATCCAAAGTACCGACTGATCAGCGATCCATGCTTGCCGAGCTCTCCGAGCCCCGCAGCGATCGCCGGCGGGATCAGCGCCAGAGCGTTGGCTGAGGGGCCAGGATATGGGTTAGCGCTATAACCCTGTGAGCGGATCCAGTTCACCAACGCATACGAAGAGCGCGTTCCTTTTGCGTACTGGTCGCCAACGTCGCAGACACCCACGCCATTTGTCTCGTCGGAAGGGACTTCCTTGAGCCGTTCGTAGTTGTGAGCGAGGGCAAGCACTACAACCCACGGCTCGGTGATTGCATAGCCCTCGAAGACATAAAGAGGATCCACGGCTGTGATACCCACGCCATCAGCCTCGTGGGCAAGCGCAAAGCTGATCAGCTCTGCGGTAAGTTGCTCGCCCGTAGCCTCGTTGCGGGTGTCGGCGATAGGAATCAATTCCGGATAGGTGTATGCCGCTTGAAACGCCTCGGCTGAGCCGGGACATTTACGAGAGTTCTCGCGCGCTACGATCTGCAATGCACCCCAAGGGTGCTGATGCGGTGGATGCCAGAAGAACGGGGAGGGCCTGCGAGGCTTTGTCTCTCCCACGCCGTTGATTGTGTTGCCTGAAGTCTTAAGCAGCGCCAGGGTTTCCGATTTGGGCCTGTAGCTGCCTCGTCTCGGACGCCTCGGATTCGTTTGATTGTTCACTCGTTTCCCTCGGAGAAATGATTTCGACCGCACGAGTATAAGACCGATGATTGCGGAACGGTATCGATCAAAAGATGGAGAGGGCCCGCTCGATTACCTCATGATCTGAGCAATTCTCGGTTTCACCTAACCGCTTCACATCGGCGTGCAACGGTCTTGCGTATTGCTGCGATAGATGTCGACTTCTCGTCGCCTATCTAAATGCCTCGCTTCATGCGGCTTTTGATTGACCCGGTCGGAACCCGACGAGGCTCTTTGCTGCCGCTCAATGAGCATCTGTCCCAACTTCAGTCCGGCCGCAATCCATCTTCTCCATGTGTCCACATCGCCCTACATGGCGCGGCAATAAACCCGTTACTCTGGCTGATCCTCCTCTCGTCAAGCAAGTCATAGCAGGTACGGCGGCGGGGGCGGTTCTGAGAGTAGGCGAACAGGCAGCTGTCCCTTCAAGCGAGCCTTGTTCGGCTCTACGATCGCTCGGATCGCGGACATGCGGCTTTTATAATCGTGCTTTACCCTTGGCGGGCGCAGCCTGTAAAGCATGAGGAGGAAATCCGGTCGATTCTCGAATCACAAGGTATGTAGACACAATTTGTCTCGTAGGCGCGTCCTCGTACGGCCTTAGTTTTCGGAAGAGTAGATCAAAACATGCTTCGGCAAGTTGTGTACGAGGAATTCGAACCGTCGTGAGCGGAGGGGAAGTAAACTCCGCGAGATGAATATCGTCTAGACCAATCAGAGACATGTCTTTCGGGACGTCGAGACCTCTGGAGTGCAGAATTTTAAGGGCTCCGATAGCCATGAGGTCGTTGGAGCAGATCATGGCGGTGGGAAGGATCTTTCGCCCGAGGATTTTATTCGCTGCCGCGATGCCGCCCTCTAGCGTGTGATCCTCGTCGAAGATCGCATTGGTAACCACAATTCCGATCTCGCGCATCGCTTTCCTAAAGCAGGTTCGACGAAGTTCGGCAGTGAAGTTATCGGGCGATCCGGCCGCGAAAACAATGTCGCGATGTCCGAGCGCGGCTAGGTGCTGCACCGCCTGGCGAATGCCGGTTTCGTAGTCTACTGCGATGATTTCGGGCCCGTCCGGTGTTTTACCAGCTTCTATTTGAACCATCGGCGTCTTCTTTAGAAGATCGTAGAGATGAGGATCCTCTTCTTTGAAGGTGAGGAGTGCCAGTCCTTCGACACCGTGCTCCAACATTCGTCTTGCCCAATCTTCGGTCTCACTGGCTACATCGTGAGTCGAGCCAATCAGGATTCCAAAGCCCTGAGCGGTCGCTGCCTGTTCGAATCCATGGATCAACTCGGGGAAGAATGGATTCATGATATCGGGGACCAGAAGGCCGATGAGACGGGTGCGGCCGGAGATTAAAGCCTGAGCGTGGCGATTCGGAACGTACTCCGTTTCAGAAACGGCTTTCCAAACTTTACGCGCGAGCTTTGCATCGACGTTTGTGACGCCATTCATTACTCTTGAGACCGTGGCGATAGAAACGCCAGCACGTTCCGCAACAGCGTGGATGCCCCGTTTGGTCCCTTTGGAGGACCGTGGGATAGGTGTTTTCGGCCGAGAGATACTCTTCGATGCGGGCAAGTCAGTAAGCCTCCGTCTACGTTAAGTACTCTACGCCACGAGCCCTGTCTTTCAGAAGACAAGGCTCCATTAGGAGTCTGGGCGATTAGAGGCACAAGAATCGTTACCGGAGTTGGCTGCGGAAGTTTCGTATGCGAGTCTCCGAGTCGATGACGACCACCTCGATGCCCGCAATTTCTGCAAAGTCTTCAAGGTGTTCGAGGGTTAGGGACTGACTAAAGCTTGTGTGATGGGCTCCTCCCGCATAGATCCAGGCTGCAGCAGCAATTTTAAGACTTGGTCTAGGCACCCATACGGCACGTGCTACGGGCAGCTTGGGAAGCGGCTGCTCAGGCTGGATCACGTCCACCTCGTTGACGATCATTCGGAAGCGATCGCCCATATCAACGAGAGAGGCAACGACGGCAGGGCCTGAGGGAGCCGTAAAGACGAGCCGGACAGGATCGGCCTTGCCTCCGATTCCTAACGGGTGCACCTCCAGCGATGGCTTCCCGGCTGCGATGGAAGGACAGATCTCGAGCATGTGCGAACCCAAGACTTTCGGCGTGCCGCTGAAATCGTAGGTGTAGTCCTCCATGAAGGAGGTGCCTCCAGATAGGCCCAGGGCCATAACCTTCATGGTCCGTACCAGCGCGGCTGTCTTCCAATCCCCTTCTCCAGCAAAACCGAATCCATCCGCCATCAATCGTTGAACCGCTATGCCAGGCAGTTGGTCGAGGCCATGCAGATCCTGAAAGGTATCGGTGAACGCACCGAAGCCGCCCTCGGTCAGAAAACCGCGAAGTCCCAGCTCGATTCTTGCAGCAGCGCGCAGAGCCTCCGGATGATCATGCTCTTTGGCAATGGAGTAATCTTCGCGGTAGGCATCTACAAGTCTTGACACCTCCGTCTCGGAGCTCTGCTGAATCCTTTCCACAAGATCGGCGACTCCGTAACCATTCACGCTGTATCCCAGTTGGGCTTGAGCCGCGACTTTGTCACCTTCGGTGACTGCGACTTCCCGCATATTGTCCCCGAAGCGAGCGACCTTCAGACTTTGCGATTCATGCCAGCCCGCAGCCGCTCTCGTCCAGGCGGCGATCTCAAGCACCGTATTGGGATCCTGCCAGAAACCTACGACCACCTTCCGGGCCAACTTCAATCGTGCCGTGATGAAGCCAAATTCGCGGTCTCCATGCGCGGCCTGATGGAGATTCATGAAATCCATGTCGATGGAAGACCAAGGCAAAGCGAGATTAAACTGCGTGTGAAGGTGCAGGATCGGCTTGTTGAGCGCAATCAGGCCGGCGATCCACATCTTTGCCGGCGAGAAGGTATGCATCCAAAGCACGAGACCAAGGCAGGATTCATCGGCGTTTGCTTCCCGGCAGAGAGCTTTGACCTCTTCGGCAGTTGTTACCGTCGGTTTATGAAAGATCTCGTAGGGAATGATAGATCCGGCGTTGAGGGAACCGGCGATCTCTCTTGAATTGTTCGCTACTTGCGTGAGCGCCTCTTCTCCATATAGGTGTTGACTGCCTGTAACAAACCAGATTTTGAGACTCTTTGAGACTTTCACAGCTCCCCCTCTAAGGCTTGCGGCTCGAGACGTTCAATTTTGAAGTGAGGAAAACCAAATTTTTGCCAGAAAAGCTTTCCTGACAAGTTATAAGCATTAAAGGAGATGAGTCAACTCAATTGGTCCGCTCAAAGGTCCTGCTCCTTCCTTGATTGTCCGTAGGTGGCTTTGGCACCGTGCTTTCGAAAGTAATGCCGATCCAGCAGGGTCTGTGACACCTGCTGCATGTTCGCCTCGAGTAAGAGTGTGCGGTACGCCATGCGCGCGATCGTTTCGAGCACCACAGCGTTATGAGCAGCTTCGTGCGGCGTTCTTCCCCATACAAAGGGGGCGTGCCCGTATACGAGACATGCAGGGACTGCAAGAGGATCGATAGCGGCGCGGTCTTCCTCTCCGCGAAATCTGGCCACGATCGCAGCACCTGTCTCGCGAACATATTGCCCTTCGATCGCTTCGTCGGAGAGCGGTGCCGTGACAGGAACCGGCCCGTGGAAGTAGTCCGCGTGGGTTGTGCCGAATGCCGTAATGGGCAGTCCAGCTTGCGCAAAGCTGGTAGCAAACTCAGAGTGCGTGTGAACGACGGCTCCGATCTCGCCAAACTCCCGATACAACAGGGTGTGGGTATCGAGATCGGACGAGGGCCGCAAATTCCCTTCGATGATGTTTCCCTCCAGATCGGTCACCACCATGTGTTCGGGCTTGAGTTTGTCGTAGTCGACACCGGAGGGTTTGATGACGACGAGGCCTTGCTCGCGATCGACGCCCGAAGCGTTGCCAAAGGTGTAGAGCACCAGTCCTCCACGGACCAGTTCCAGATTTGCTTCGAGGACTTCCTCGCGGAGTTGTGTAAGTCGCATGTCCTGTCTCCAGTTGTCGCGTCGAGCTTTATCCCTTTACCGGGCGAAAGCGGATGGTGTAAAACCCGCCAAAGAGTGTCAGCAGCAGACCCCACCAGAAAGTGGGATGAAGGTTGCTGAGTACGGTGGAACTCTCATGTCCACTAAACCACTCATACGCTCCATACGGCAAAAGAATGATGCCGTAGAGCAGAGTGAGGCCTCCAACGAAGAACCAAATCGAGAGTGATTCGCCACGTCCTGTACCTTCCGCCATAAGAAAATCTCCGATACTTGCGTGCCCGAACCTTAGAAGAAAATAATGTTTAAAAGAAAGAAGATCGTGATGACGATCGCTGCCCAGAAGATCGGTTTCTGCCAGAGGGAGCTTGCTCCGTCGTCAGGAATCGTCGTCGCGCCGTAGACCAGGCCTGCGAGCTGAGCTTCCGGCACAGGACGCGTAACAAGGCTCACCGAGACCGTGACAACGACGCAGATGAGCCAACTCCAGAAGGCGCGGTAGAGATTCTCTGCCATTGGTTTTGCGTCCAGGGACAATGCGATGTGTGCCAGAGCTTGCTGCCCGCCGTATGTGGTGTAGAGCCACATTGCTATCGAGGAGACGGTTCCGGCAAGCAGACCCCAAAATCCACCAGATTTTGTGGCACGTTTCCAGAGCATCCCCAGAATAACTGTGCCAAAGAGCGGTGCGATGAAGAAACTAAAGAGCGCCTGGACGTAATCCATGATGGAAGCTGCATGCATCACCAGATAGGCTGTGCCGATCGATGCGATCATACCAACGACGGTTGACCATCGGCCCATGGAGACGTAGTGCTTATCGCTTGCTTTCTTATTGAAGAAAGCACCGTAGAGGTCGTACGTCCAGACTGTGGAGAACGCGCTGACGTTGCCCGCCATGCCACTCATGAACCCAGCGATGAGCGCTGTGATGCCCAAACCGAGAAGGCCAGGACCGCAATAGCGAATCAGCATGAGAGGAAGAACTTCGTTGTAGCTGTAAGGATGAGCTGCATCGACTTGATTTTCCCCGACAAGCCGAATGATCTGATGGGTATGAGGGTCGCGCAGAACTGCGAGCGCTAGAAGACCGGGAACGATGACGATGAATGGGACTGCCATTTTGAATGCAGCGCCAATCACCGGCGCCATCTTTGCGGCGCGAAGATTGTTGGCGCTCAGTACGCGCTGTACTACGAGAAAATCAGTCGTCCAATAGCCGAAGCTGATGACGAAGCCGAGCCCAAAGACGATGCCTGTCCAGTGCACGCCCATGGGATTGTCTTTGAAGGAGCCCAGAGTGGTCCAGAGGTGCGTGTAATCGTTCGATCCGACGTTTACAGCAATCTGGGCTTTGAGCTTTGTCCATCCGCCCGCCTCCCACAGGCCGAGAATCGGGATCAGCGCGGCCCCTGCCCATATAAGAACGAATTGCAACACCTCGTTAATAATGGCCGATCGCAGCCCGCCAAGCATGACGTAGATGGCGACCGTGACTGCGCCGATCCAGATGGAGAAACTAATATTCCATCCGAGCACAACTTTCATGACCAGTGCCATAGAGTACATATTGACCCCCGACATGAGAATGGTCATGAAGGCAAAGCTGACGGCACTTACTCCACGCGCGCCCTCACCGAAGCGAAGCTGCAGGTAGCCGGGCACTGAATGCGTTTTAGAGATGTAGTAGAAGGGCATCATGACGATGCCGAGAAACAACATCGCGGGGATGGCCCCAATCCAGTACCAGTGAGTTGCGAGCATTCCGTACTGGTAAGCAGCTCCGGCCCATCCCATCAACTCCAGCGAGCCGAGATTCGCCGAGACGAAGCTGAGTCCGGCGATCCAGGCTGTCATCTCGCGGCCGGCCAGGAAAAACTCTTCGCTTGTCCTGGTAGACCCCTTCACGTAAAAGCCGATGAGGAGTACGACGACAAAATAAAGAACCAGTATCAAAATGTCGATCGGTGCGAGATGGGTGAGTTGCGTAGTAAGCAGGATGGCCAAGGCGGTCATGGTTTCTCGATAGCTGGGAGTATGAAGTTTTCTAGGCGCGATCTGGATGCGCACTGGCGGAGTTGGGGAAGTACTTCGGCAAGCCTAAAGGCGGACGCGGAGTCATCGCCGAATGCGAAGTAGACGCCGCGATAGAGACGATAAAGCTCTTCATAGAGTGCAACGTTGCCGGGATTCGGAAGAAAAGATTTGTGCTTCAGACACATATGATTCTGTGCGTCCTCAATGCTTGGAAAGATATCCGCTGCGAGTTGGGCGAAGATGCCCGACCCGATACTGGTTGGGATCCCGTCTGGAACCAGCACCTCCTTGTTGAGCACGTCCGCGTAGACCTGATTGAGAGTCGGGTTGTTTTGCGGGATTCCCCCGGCATTGATGACTCGTTTGATTGGAACACCGTTCTCGGCGAGTCGATCGAGAATGATGCGCGTATGGAAGGCGGTGCCTTCAATGGCGGCAAATAGCTCGTCTTTCGCGGTGTGGAGAAGATTCCATCCAATCGTGATACCGCCAAGTTCTGATTTGACGAGCACGGTGCGATCACCATTGTCCCAGGACAGCCGCATCAATCCGGTCTGGCCGGCGCGGTACTCTTCAAGTCCTTCGGACAGAGTTTGCACGTCGGTCCCTGCCCTGCGTGCGATCGCTTCGAAGATGTCCCCCACAGCGGACAGGCCCGCTTCCACCCCTGTGTACGCTGGATGAACGCTGCCAGGTACGACACCACATACACCGGGGATGATCTGGGTGCGGCCCTGCATTGCAATTATGCAAGTGGAGGTGCCAACAACGTTGACCACGTCTCCCTCGCGGCATCCTGCACCGATAGCGTCCCAATGCGCGTCAAATGCTCCGACTGGAATCGGAATGCCTGCGCTTAAACCGAGGCGCTCGGCCCAGGTTGGAGACAAGGTCCCGGCCAAGTGATCGGAGGTGAGCACCTCACCTGCCAGCTTTTCGCGGATTCCTGCAAACAGGGGATCGACTTCAGTGAAAAACTCCTGCGGCGGGAAACCACCCCACTTTGGATTCCAGAGCCATTTGTGCCCAAGCGCGCATACACTGCGTTTTGCTTGCTGCGGACTTTTGATTCCGCACAGAGTGGCGGCAACCATGTCGCAATGCTCGAAGGCGGATGCAAAGAGCGCTCGCTTCTCAGGATTATTCCGCAGCCAGTGGAGTAACTTGGCAAAGCCCCACTCGTGCGAGTACACGCCACCGCACCACTGAATCGCTTCAAGCCCGCTTGAATGCGCCAGCCTAGTGATCTGTTGCGCTTCTTTGACAGCACGATGATCGCACCACAGATAATAGTCGTCTAGTGGCTTCATCTGAGCATCTACTGGAATGACGCTTGAGCCTGTTGTGTCCAGAGCGAGCGCCTCGACCGTATTGCCATCAATTCCGGTCTCCAAAAGCACCTTGTGCATTGCTTGAACCAGGGCGTTCATCTGATCGTCGTGGGACTGAGTGGCGAAATCGGGATCCTCCCGCTTGCGATGTAAAGGATATGCGGCAGATGCCGTACCTAGCCGACCAGTCTTGCTATCAAGCAGGGTTACGCGGGTACTCAGCGTTCCAAAATCTACTCCTGCAACTATCCGCATCGATGGCTTGCTCCATGGCTCATGCATAATTCAGGTTTCTCGGCAAAAGGGACTTTGCGAGTTCAAGAGGGTGGTTGGCAAAGAGACTGGCCGAGTTCAACAGGCGAGTTTTTACAAGGTGAAGACATGTTGTTCCGCAACCATAAATTTTACAAATCGACTCCTGTAAGTTACCTTCTTATGCGGAAGCATGAAAAGCTTTTCACTGGGACGAATCGTAGGGTATCCATACAGGGCTGTCAAGAGTAGGTTCGAGTTTCTCGGCGGCTTTGGTTAAGGGCGTCTGCTTCAATCGCTCCACGTCTCGTATCAAGCTTTTCCAATCTAGACTTGGAGCCATGACCCGCGTCGCAGGTAGAAACAACGTGATCGATCTATCGGACTAACCGCTTTGTGGAATAGGAGAGGGATGTAGCGATGAACAAGCAGTTGAAGCTTCCAAAGTTTTCGATCGGAGTCGGTGACAGATTTGCTCACCAGGCAAAAGCGCAGCTGAAAGCATGCGTCAATGCGGGAGAGGCCGGAATCGATGTGGTTCCGGTGTGGAATAAGTCGAATCGAGAGCACCTGATTATTGGGTCAGAGCCACTCCAGACGCGGGCTGCGGCCGACGCTGCCGTAAAGGAGTTGGGATGGGTCAAGTCATACTTCCTCGACGCGGACCATATCAACGAGAAGACGGTTGAGAGATTCATCCAGCCTTGCGACTTTTTTACTCTGGATGTCGCGGACTTGATTGGAGAAGCCGCAAAGCCAGCTGATGTAGCCGCGTTTGTTGGGCGGCATCAAGAGCTTGTGGGAGCAGTAACGATCCCAAATATCGCTGAACCGTTCCAGACGGATAAAGGATTTGTTGAGGGCGTAGCCAACAAATTTCTGGCGGCCATCCAACATGCAGGCGAGATTTACCGTCTTCTCGTGGAGAAGAAGGGCGAAGGAAACTTCGTGCCTGAGATTTCGATGGACGAGACCGACTCGCCTCAGACACCAGTGGAACTACTGATTATTCTCGCGGCGATTGCTGACGAGGAAATCCCGATCCAGACGATAGCGCCGAAGTTCACCGGCCGCTTCAATAAGGGCGTGGACTACGCAGGCGATGTGGCGCAGTTTACAAAAGAGTTCGAGGAGGACCTGGCGACGATCGGGTTCGCGATTACAACCTACGGTCTCCCGGAAAATCTGAAGTTGAGCGTTCACTCCGGGTCTGACAAGTTTTCGATTTACAAAGCTATTCACGCAAGCATCAAGCGGTTCGATGCAGGAGTTCATCTGAAGACTGCGGGAACGACATGGCTAGAAGAGTTGATCGGCCTCGCGGAGTCGCGCGGCTCGGGGCTTGAGATTGCGAAGGAGATATATGGGGAAGCCTACGCGCACCGCGAGGAGCTTTGTGCGCCTTACGAAGCGGTGATCGATATCCATCCGGCGAAGCTGCCGACGCCGGACAAGGTCAATGAGTGGACGAGCGAGCAGTTTACCTCGACGCTGCGGCACGATCCAGGGAATGGCGCGTACAACGAGAGCTTCAGACAGTTATTGCATGTAGGTTTCAAAGTCGCGGCAAAGATGGGTAACAGGTATCTAATGGCACTCGAAGCCAATGAAGAAGTCATTGCAAAGAACGTGACCACAAACCTCTTTGAACGCCATATTAAGCCTGTCTTTCTTGGACTCTGAAGGTTTGTTCGCAGAATAAGCATACTTTTACATTTGTGACTTTGCGGGAACAGAAAAGGTGGAGGGCTAGTGGAGTCAATTTATTTAGAAAAATCAGTGCTTATGCGCCGCTTGGTGTGGAAAGTCACGGCTCTCCTCGTTACCGCGGCATTCGTCTCAACCTGTGCAGCACAAACATCCCCCGGATCCCTGAAGATCGCCTTGGACAAGCCTGTTCATGCGGTAAGCCCAACTCTATACGGGTTGATGACCGAGGAGATTAACTATTCCTACGACGGGGGGCTGTATGCAGAACTCGTGCGGAACCGAACGTTTCAGGACCATGGGTTTGGAGGGGTTGCCCACTGGAACCTCGAACACTTTGGAACTTCGAGAGCTTCGATGGAGATCGATCCGGCGGAGGGTCCGAGTGCGGCGCTCTCCCATAGTTTGGCGCTGACGATTACTCAGGCCGACTCAGCGAACAGAGCGGGCGTGCGGAATGAAGGCTACTGGGGCATAGCGCTCCGTCCGAACACCACGTATAAGGGTTCGATGTATGCCAAGGCCGACTCAGCGTCTGTGGGGGCTTTGAATTTGGCTCTGATCAACGACAACACTGGCAAGGCAGCCGCGTCGACGGAGACTCCGGCATTGACGAGAGAGTGGAAGCGATACGAGTTCACGCTCAAGACGGGCGAAGTAGAGACGTCGTCTGAAAATCATCTGCTGCTCACTGCTGGCCATACGGGCAGGATTTGGTTAGACCTGATCTCGCTGATGCCACCAACCTTCAACAATCGGGAGAACGGCAATCGGTCTGATCTGATGGAGAAGATGGCGGCCATGCATCCGACCTTCCTAAGGCTTCCCGGCGGCAACTATCTTGAGGGAGATCAGATTGATGAAAGGTTCGATTGGAAGAACACAATTGGTCCGCTGGTTGATCGACCTACCCATCGCAGTCCGTGGAACTACCAGTCGTCAGACGGCATGGGCTTGCTTGAGTTTCTGGAGTGGACTGAGGACCTAAAGATTCAGACTGTGCTCGCGGTTTATGCCGGCTACTCACTCAAAGGGGACCATATTCAGGCAGGACCAGTGCTAGTTCCGTACGTGCAAGATGCGCTCGACGAGATCGAGTTTGCGATCGGTGATACCTCGACTCAATGGGGTGCGCTGCGCGCGAAGCTCGGTCATCCAATGCCGTTTCATGTGAACTATGTTGAGATCGGCAACGAAGACCAGTTCGATCACTCCGACAGTTATGAGGGTCGCTATGCGCAGTTTTACAAAGCCATCAAAACAAAATATCCACAGCTCCAACTAATCGCGACAACTCCACTCAAACGAACGAGGCCTGATGTTGTCGACGACCACTACTATAGGCGCGCGGACGAGTTCTTTGACGATGTGAAGCACTATGACCAGACTGACCGCAACGGACCCAAGATCTTCGTAGGCGAATGGGCGACTCGGGAGGGCTCACCCACAACAAACATGGGCGCTGCCTTGGGAGACGCGGCGTGGATGACCGGCATGGAGAGGAACAGCGACTTGATTGTGATGGCTTCCTACGCGCCGTTGTTCGTGAATGTGAATCCAGGGGGCATGCAGTGGGAGTCAGATCTGATCGGTTATGACGCGCTGAAGAGCTACGGCGCGCCGAGCTATTACGCGCAGTGCATGTTCGGAGAGTATCTAGGCAACGAAGTTCCCACCTCTTCCATTACCGGCGAGGGCAAACTATTCTTCTACTCGGTCACCCGTGATTCGCGTACCGGAAAGATCTACCTCAAGATGGTCAACGCTTCGTCTCTTCCACAAGCGTTAGACATCAACTTCTCAGGTATGAACAAGGTCACGCCAGTAGCCATGCTCATCTCGCTCAGCGGCAAGACGAACGCAGAGACCAATTCGATCAGCGCTCCGACGCAGATCGAACCGGTGAAGACGTCCAAGCGAATCGAGGGGCCGAATTTCTCCCACACCATCCCACCGTACAGTGTGCAAGTGCTTGAGTTGGAGGCTCACTAGGTGCCACGTCTTTTGACCGAGTTGGTTGATAGCTTGCTCGGGATACTATCAGCTCGCTACGGATGAGGTTCAGATTCTCCTGTTCAAAATTCCCTGCGATCTACAAGCGAGGGTTGGTCGGTTGTGTGTGTCAGCTTGAAGATCCTCTCCATCTGCCTCCAGCGTGTGCTGGGGTCTGACTCGGAGGAGACATTCTGATAGCTCGACATCAGCCTCTCCCATGCCTGCACTGCCGGATTAAGCCGGTCCATCTCTGCCTTACGCTCGAACGTGAAATCGTTTGTCGTATCCATGATCATGAAGAGGCTTCCTTCCAAATGAAATATCTAGAACGCCCGCATCGCGGATACTCTTGTGAATTTCCGGACGGCCGATTCTGTGATGCTCAATGTATTCGGCAATGAGTTCGGGGTCAGGGCGAAGACTCAACGTAAGACAGAAGCGTTTCATGATTCACTCCTCTATTCGGAAAAACCTGAGGGCAGTTGCCAGCCGTCAGACTCTAGATTTACCACGTTGTAGGACGGCGATAACCTCCGGCGTTGCGCACATAGTTAACGCTAAATGTTATGCTTTTCGCGCTAATACCTCCTTTCGGGACTGAGACTCCTTTGCGCTATCGTGATCTTGGAACGACCGGCCTGAGCGTCTCAGTGCTCGGTTTTGGGGCTTCTACGCTGCGGAATGTGTTCGGAAAAGTTGGTGCATCGACTGGAGAGCGTGGAGTCCGCTACTCAGTTGACTGTGGCATTAATCTGTTTGACGTTTCGCCCACTTCGGGATCCCGCAGCAGGAGCAGCGACTAAGCGGGCATTGGAAGGGCCGCGACATGGGTCTTCTCGCTACCAAATGCGGCAGGTATGGATTGGCGTAACTCGATTTTCTGCACGCGGGGTTACGGAGCGCTTCGAAGACTCGCCGTCTCCTTTCACCTCCAGCCATCTACATCCGAAGCCGAGCGGTGCGATCACATACCGAGTATCGATGGGCAATCCTGTGGCGCTCGAGAGTCTCTTATACCCCTCGAAACGGCTCTTCCCTACCCTGTTCTCCGGACCTCGGATGTGGGCGATCTTCTGCGACCGATGGCGATGAGATGTTCCGTTTCTAACTCACCAACCTTGTAGTCATTCGATCCGAGGAAGTTAGAGCGAAAATCCTGAAAGCCGCGGTCGAGAAGGATCAGCGGTGGCCCTTCTCGCTGACCTTGCGCAGTTCTCCGAGGGCGACCGTGTCGTGGCTACCACCAGGGCATCCAGCCGATGAGCCAGCATATGGTCGATCTCGGCATCTTCGAGGACAGCGTCACTCTCGGAGGAAGCTACGAGCAGGAAGAAGTCCTTCTTGAGCAGCGCACTTGATAGCGATTTCGCGATCTCGGAGAAGAGGGGGTGAATTAGGTCCGCCACGGTGAGACCAACGAGAAAACTGCGCCCAGTTACCAGGCACCAAGCCATCGGGTTCGGCCGGTAGTTGAGCTCTTTGATCTTCGCCATCACTCGTTCGCGTGTTGCCTTCGCAATATCGGGATGGTTCTTAGGCGCTTTTGAGACCGTCACGATCGAGACACCGAGACTTTGTCCAACATCTTTAATTCGGACAGCCACGTAGTGAATATACAAGATACGTTTTGGCCTCCCGTAGCGTTGCTCATTATTGACAAACACCGTTGCATCTTCTAGCTTTCAGGTCGAGATAAGCTTTACCCAAACTGTGGTTCAGCTTATGAGGCGCAGTTTGAAGACTCGGCGAGCATTCTGTATGGAAAGTGAGTTTATGTTTCTAAGGAGATTGCTGCGGGCGTTGCCGCTCTTCTTACTTGCCGTCTTCTCACTGCGTGGGTTACCGCAGGACAAGGCCGCCACACCAGTGCGCGACGCCGATGCCGTTTGTAGCCAATGTCACCGTACGATATTCGAGACTTACCTCAAGACACCTATGGCCAACGCGAGCGGACTAGCCGGCGAACGACTCACCCCAGGGTCATTTCGGCACGCTCCATCCGGCGTCATTTACACAGTAAGCAATCAGGCGCACCCTACACTTGACTATACCCTTCCCACGGCGCCTCCTATCAAAATCAAAGAGCGGCTTTATTACTTCCTTGGCTCTGGTCATCTCGGTTTGACCTACCTCTATTCGAAGAACGGATACCTGTTGGAAAGTCCGATTGCGTACTACGCAAACCTCAAAGGCTATGCCATGAAGCCCGGCTTTCAGCGGTCACGGGAGCTCCCCGCAGCGCTCACGCTTAACCCAAGCTGTCTGCGCTGCCACATGAGCAGCGTGAACAAGCAGGTAGAGGGAACCGACAATCTCTATCGCGGACTGCCCTTCGAGTACGTAGGCATAACCTGTGAGAGCTGCCACGGGGATAGCCGCGAACATGTTGCCTCCAGCGGACGCACCGCTGTCGTCAACCCCGTCACGCTTTCGCCTGCAAAGAGAGATAGTATTTGCAGTGTCTGTCATCTCGAAGGCGATACAAGTGTCGAACGCCGCGACCGGTCTGTACTCGACTTCAGACCGGGCGCAGATCTCACCGACTTCATGTCCTACTTCGTCTATGCCGGCGAGAACACGACCCAGCGCGCCGTCAGCGAGATCGAGCAGTTCCAGTCCAGCAGGTGCAGGATCGCGAGCGGGCCCGGCATGTCGTGCATGACCTGTCACAACCCTCACGCTTCGCCAACGGCTGAAGAGCGCACCAACTTCTATCGAGCCAAATGTCTCACTTGTCACGCTCAGGACAAATACGTCGCCGAGCACTACGTCGCAACTCGTGACTGCACCAGTTGCCATATGCCTAAAACCGGAGCGCAAAACATCCCCCATGTAGCATGGACCGATCACCGCATCCGACAGCACCCCGGCCAACCCGATCTGGAAACTGTTCCGGCTCGGACCCCGGAGCTGATTCCGATTCTAGCCAGCACGAGCAAATCGCGCGACCTCGCTCTGGCGTACTACAACCTCGTTGTGGTTAAAGGACTCACTACCGAAAGATCGCGTGCATGGCAGATGCTCAGTGTGGCGGAAAAATCTGATCCCGAGGACCCTGCAGTGCTGCGCGCGCTCGGAATCATAGCCCAATTGAATCAGGATGACGCTCACGCCAAGACCTACTACCAGGATGTCTTGAAAAAGGATCCCGAGAACCTGACAGCCGCAACGAATCTAGGGACTCTCCTCGCCCGAGCGGGTGACCTCCAGGCGGCTGCAGATTCGTGGCAGCGAGCCTTCCGTCAAAACGCTGACATCCCCGCCCTCGGACAGAATCTCGCCAAGGCGCAGTGCATGCTTGGATCTAAAGAAGCCGCAGAAGACACGCTCAGAACTGTGCTGGTCTATAGCCCTGGAATGGGGGAGGTGCGCCATACTCTCACAGCGTTGGAAGACGGCAGTCGGTCGTGTCCTGCTCCCGAAGCGAAAGAAAACAGGTAGACCAAGACTGGGATTTTGTCAGGCGAGTCTTGTCCAATCGTCAAAGAAATAGATCGAGATAATAGATCGAAATCGCACATTAAAGAAGCAGAAAGAGCGAACAGTGTCGTTAACAGATTCATCTCAGGCCCGCAAACTCAGAACACGATTCCCGATCCTTCTCGCTGCGCGATCCGTGTGCATCGGCAGTGCGGTTTCGCTCTGCTTCCCGATTGCATCTGTTGTCTTCGGGCAGACCTCACCTCCTCCTCAAGTTGTCACACAAGATCCGCCCGGGATACCCGGCAAATTTGTAGATATCAGCCAAAGCAGCGGCGCCCAATTTCAAGGCGTCGCGTCTCACACCTCGACAAAGTATTTGCTCGAGACGATGGGCTCGGGCGTCGCGTTCTTCGATTACGACAATGATGGCCTTCTTGACATCTTCTTCGTCAACGGAGCTCACCTTGACAACCCAACAGCAAAGGGCACCATTCCGCAGAAGTCCGGCCCCCAACATTGGAACCGCCTCTATCACCAGAAAAAAGACGGCACCTTCGACGATGTCACCGAGCGCTCTGGGCTCAAAGGCGTCGGCTACGGCATGGGTGTCGCAGTGGGAGACTTCGACAATGACGGCTTTGAAGATCTCTACGTGACGGCCTATGGCGGCAATCGCCTATATCACAACAACGGCAACGGCAGCTTCACCGATATCACCGAGAGCTCCGGAACAGGTGGCAGTGGCTGGTCGACCAGTGCGGCCTGGATCGATCTCGACAACGACGGCCTGCTCGACCTCGTCGTCCTCCGCTACGTCAAATGGGACTTTGAAGACGTCTGGTGCGGCGAACATCGCGACGGTTATCGCGCCTATTGCCATCCAGACATCTTCCCCGCGATCGCTCCTCTGGTCTACCACAATGAAGGAAACGGCCACTTCACCGAGGTTTCTCAAAAAATCGGCCTCTCTGTCCCCGGCAAAGGTCTTGGGATCGCACTCGCCGACTTTGACCGTGACGGCAAGATCGATATTGCCGTCGCGAACGATTCTATGCTGGAGTTCCTCTACCGCAACAAGGGAGATGGCACCTTTGAGGAGATGGGGCTCAACGCCGAGATCGCAGTCGACGGCGAGGGCCGCACCTACGCCGGTATGGGCATCGACTTTGAAGATTACGACAACGACGGTCTTCCCGACCTTGTCATCACCAATCTTGCCAACCAGAGATACGCCCTCTACAAAAACAATGGCGACGGCAGCTTCACTTACGACACCTACATGTCAGGTATTGGCCGCATCACTCTCCTTCACTCGGGCTGGAGCCTTCACTTTCTCGACTACGACAATGACGGGCTCAAGGATCTACTCATCGCCCAGGGACATGATCTCGACACCATCGAACTCACTTCACCGCAACTTCACTACAAAGAGCCGATGCTTCTTGCCCGCAACACTGGTCACGGCTTTGTCGATGTGTCCGAGGCTTCAGGAAGCGTCTTCGCTCAGCCTTGGGTCAGTCGCGGAATGGCGGTGGGCGATTTTGACAACGACGGCCGCATCGACGCAATCGTCACGACAAACGGCGGAGCCGCCCACCTCCTGCATAATGAAACGGCGACGCAGAACCACTGGCTCACGCTGCACCTCGTCGGCCACCGCAGCAACCGGGATGCCATCGGCGCAGAGATAAAGCTGACAACATCCAAAGGATCGCAATATGTCACCGTCTCGACCGCCGGGGGCTATCTCTCATCCAACGATAAGCGCGCGCACTTTGGCCTCGGAACGGATACAGTCGCAAAGGAAATTGAAATTCGGTGGCCCAGTGGTGTCGTTCAGAAGTTAGGTGAGGTAAAGTCCGACCGAATTCTTCAGGTGGATGAACCTCTTCAATCGACCGCGGAGAGCAGTTCATCGAAGTCCTCCAGGCGCTAGTCTTCGAAGAGCGTTCGTCAGTTCAAGAATCATTGGGAAAGAGCGCGATTCAGTACAGGAGAGTAGCAGCCCCAGGTTCTATAAAAGGTTATATCATCTTGATCGCTGACACATGCAATGCAATCGCGAAGACCCACGTTGGCGATTTAGTCTTCAGGAAGAGTGCAACCCCGCTTATGACTTTTCGAAGAGTCATTCAGTTCATGGTTCTGGCAGTCCCCCTTGTGGTACATCCCGGCGCCTCTGCTCAAAGTCCTTTGAAAACCCAGGACACCAAGCAGCAGGAAGGAGCTCAACCTCCCGCCAAGGGAGGCGTCAGCACCGGCGTCGCGCATTCGGCAGTCCTTGACGCAGAAAGGCACCCCATCACGGCCGGCGGTTTTGTGAAGACGGGCTCCATTGTCTTTCAAGACATCGCAGTAAAGGCAGGACTCACCACCTGGCGTCACAAAATGGGTTCCCCAGAAAAGAAGTACATCCTCGATACGGTCGGCTCGGGCGTCGCCTTGCTCGACTACGACAACGACGGCTGGCTCGATATCTATCTTGTCAACGGTTCCACCGACGAAGCGCTTCTTGGTAAAGAGCGCGCGCCCCACGCCGCTCTCTTCCACAATAATCACGATGGAACTTTTACCGATGTCACGGCGAAGGCAGGTGTAGAAAACGACCGATGGGGCTTCGGCGTTGCCGTCGGCGACTACGATAACGATGGTTGGCCCGATCTCTACGTCTCGAACTTTGGCAAGAACAGGCTCTATCACAACAATCATGACGGCACCTTTACAGATGTAGCCGAGAAGGCAGGTGTCACAGTTGGAAACTGGTCGACCGGCGTCACATGGGGCGACTACGACGGCGATGGCCGTCTCGATCTCTTTGTTGCAGGCTATGTCCACTACGACATCCGCGATCAACTCGACGCCGGCGGCAAGGCGCTCAGCTTCTGTGAATTTCGCGGTGAGAAGGTGATGTGCGGCCCACGCGGACTTCCCGGCGAACGGGACCACCTCTTCCACAACAACGGCGACGGTACGTTCACCGATGTCAGCGTCAAAGCCGGGGTTAGTGATCCGCAGGCCTTCTACGGTCTCGGAGCCGTGTTTATAGACATCAACAACGACGGCCGCCCTGACCTGCTCGTCGCCAACGACTCTACCCCGAATTACCTCTATCTGAACAAGGGAGACGAAACCTTCGAGGACATCAGCTATGCCTCCGGTTACGCCCTGAACAAGGAGGGGCGCGAAACGGCTTCCATGGGCATCGCAGTTGGCGACTACCGTAACAACGGCCTGCTGGATCTCTACCACACCACCTTCTCCGACGACTACAAGCCGCTCTACCGCAACGATGGCGACGGCAACTTCACAGATATCAGCTATGAAGCCAATCTTGGTGAAATTTCCATTCCGTTCCTCGGATGGGGAACGGCCTTCTTCGACTATGACAACGACGGCTGGAAGGATCTGTTCGTCGTGAACGGCCACGTCTATCGCGGTGTGGACAAAACTTCCTGGGGCACCACCTGGGCACAGCGGCCGCTGCTGTTTCATAATCTGCAGGGCACGAAGTTCGATCTCGTTCCAGCTGTAGAAGGTACAGGCCTCGCTGAGGTAATGACCTCCCGCGGGATGGCGTTCGGGGATATCTTCAACGACGGCAAAATCGATGCGGTGATCAACAACATCGACTCGGTTCCCGCACTCATGCAGAATGTCGCCGAGCAGCACAACCACTGGATCGCGCTTCGCCTGGTCGGCGGCCCAAAAAGCCCTAGGGACTCCACCGGCGCAACCATCTATTTGACCGCAGGAGGTATACGTCAACGTGAAGATGTATTTAGCGGAGCCAGCTATGCCTCGTCGTCCGACCCGCGTCCGCATTTCGGCATCGGTTCTGCCGCCCGCGTTGATAAGATAGAGATCCATTGGCCTAGCGGAGCCAAAGAGGAGATTGTGCCGCCTGGGGTTGACCGTATCTTCACCATCGTTGAAGGGAAAGGAATCCAAAACCCTCACGAGCACGCCAGCAAGTAGCTGTAGCTATCGCCGGAGCAGACTTGACGATAGCTGCGCCGAGATATGGCGCAGAGTAGCCAAAACGACTACCATTCTTCTCGGTCCGACATTTTGCTTTGCGAAGCAGACTCGGAAATGCTTTTCCGCGGTCGATTTTCTGGAAAACGTCTGATCATATAAAGATGGATGAACGACCGGTGATACCTGACAAAACGAACTCGGCTCGAAAGTGCATGGGATGGTTCGCCCTCGTTGCGGGCTTCTGCGTTTTGGCGTCCGCTTCTCTTCACCTGCAGGCAGTAAAAGCAGGCGGCGAAGTCGAGGAGGACGCGGCTACTCGCCGTGCTTATTCGGAAAAGGTCAGCGAAAAGTACAACTATCGCTATGGAAAAGAGCTACCGTTTCTGCCGTCAAATGCGACCACGGTCAACGGCGAGTTCCTGGACCCCAGACTCTTTCCCACCGCCGATTACTGTGGCCATTGCCATCAGGAAAGTCACAAACAGTGGCGCGAATCTGCTCACTCGAACGCCAACCGCGTTCCCTACTACCTCCGCAACGTCGCCCTCCTCAATGACTCCAAAGGTATCGAGTTCTCCCGGCACTGCGAAGGCTGCCATGATCCAATCGCGCTCGTTTCAGGTGCTGTGACGCAGGCAGGACCGAAGAAGCGCCCCTACGATCAGGACGGCGTAACCTGCACGGTTTGCCATTCCATACAGGCCATCGACACTCGCGGCACGGGCAGCTACGTCATGGGCATTCCCGCCGTGCTGGTCGACGAAGCCGGACAACCCGTCACACGCAGGGTGTCTGACGGCGAGATCCTTGCCCATCTCGACCGCCACAGCAAGGCCGTCATGAAGGACTTTTATCGCACCTCTGCGTTCTGCGCTACCTGCCACAAAGCCGCGCTGCCCCGGACTTTGAACGATTACAAGTGGCAGCGCGCCATCTCTCTCTACGACGAGTGGCAGAATTCCTCCTTCGCAAAGCAGTCTCCTTTGCCTTTCTACGTCAAAGATTCTGTCTCCTCTTGCCAGACCTGTCACATGCAGCGCGAGACGCTGACGCTCACCGACTCAGGAGCCAAGGAGGGTCAGCTCGCATCGCATCGCTGGCTCGGGGCCAACACGCTTATTCCCAAAATTTACGGCTTCGATGAGCAGGCTACACGCATCGTTCAGTTCTTGCAGAACAGCGTCTTCAACGTCGACATTTTTGCGTTGGAACATGGCGAAATGGTCGACAGCGCCTCGGAGAAGGAGCTCGTCGCACCGCTCGGTGTCACCCCATTCACTATCGCTCCAGGTGAGACCATCACGGCAGACGTCGTCATCCAGAACAAGGGCATAGCTCACAGTCACGTACCCGAGCAGCGCGACATGTACGAGTCCTGGGTCGAGTTTCTGGTCAAGGAGGCCTCAGGCAGGATTCTTCATCAAAGCGGCTTTATCAAGCCGGACGGCAATCTAGACGAGCGTGCTCACAGCTTCACCAACCGCCTCGTCAACGTCAAAGGCGGCCTCAACGATCTGCATCAGGTCTGGACAAACCGCGTCGTCGCCTACAACAACACGATCCAGTCCGGCCGTTCGCAGCTCGTGCGTTACTCGTTCGTTATGCCGCCCGCGTCCGCCGGCCCTATCACGATAACGGCGACCGTCAAATACAGGCGCTTCGATCAGCACTTCATCGACTTCGGCATGAATAAGCACTATGAGCAACCTATCGTTGATATGTCCGCTGAGACCCGCACTCTCGTCGTCGGGGAGAACAGGCCAATCGCTCCCGGCGATGCTGAAAACAAGGAATGGATGCGGTGGAACAACTACGGCATCGCAATGCTAGACGCGCAGCAGTACGCCGCTTCGGCTCACGCCTTCCAGCACGTTGCCAAGCTCCGCCCTGACTACGCCGACGTCTACACCAACATCGCTATCGTCCAAATTCAATGGGAAAAGTACGACGAAGCTAGACCCAATCTGCAGAAGGCTCTCACGCTTGCTCCCGGCAGCGCCCGCGCCCTTTACTATCAAGCTCTCGTCGAGCGCAATCTGGGCAATATGAGCGAGGCCATCGCCGACCTTCAGAAAGTCGCCACCAGCTTCCCAGAGTCACGCGACGCCCACCGCGAACTTGGCTTCTCCTATTACCAGCTGCATCAGTATGACCTCGCCCGCACAGAGTACGAGAAGGTTCAAACGATCGATCCTGATGACCTCGCCGCGCACTACAACCTTTCAATCCTCTACCGCCGTCTGGGCCTGAAAGACAAGGCCCAGCAACAGGCCGCGATCTTCGCCGACCAGAAGGACGACCCCACCGCCAGCACCTATGCACTTGAGTACCTTCGCCAGCACATTGAAATCGCAAATGAAAGCGTCATATGGCATACCCATGAATTGGACATGCCATTCAAACCGCCATTACATCCACCGCAGACCGTCGCTCCCACTTCCAGCTCGATGAGCGGCGGCAGCTTCTAAAACTTGCCCGTAAATCAAACAGAACGCCACCCTCAACTGACCCGGGCGAGGACGTCCCAAAGCCCCACCTAATAGATCCGATTCAGTCGCCGCCAGCGCATCAAACCAACCCACTTGTCTCCTATCGCGCCGGAGTGGAATGCGAACCATATAGCTCTGCGCTCTTCTGAAGTTCGATTCTGCTCTTTTCCACCTTGCCGCTCTGCTTGTACGCGCGTCCCAGTACATAGTGGAACCGCGGATTCTTCGGTTCCAGCGCGACCGCTTTCTCCATCGCCTCTTCCGCCTCCGGCAGCCTGTTGAGAGCCAGCAAAGCCTGGCCAAGCGCCTCTTGACACTGCGCACACGACGGAGCAATCGCGGCTGCCCGCGCTAGTTTTTCAGCGGCCTCCTGAGGCTGATTTCGATCCAGTAGCAACAACCCAAGATTAAGTAGCGGTTGTTCGCTCTGTGACGCCGAGCCCTGCTGCAGTGCTTCGGCCTTACGGTACTCCTCCATCGCTTTATCCGGCTGATTCTGAGACGCAAGTGTAAGCCCCAGGTTGTTTTCCGCCTTTACGCTGCGGCTATCCAAGGTAAGCACCCTCCGGAAGGACGTCTCAGCTCCGCCGTAATCTCCATTGCTGTACTGCGCGCGTCCCAGGCTGTACCAGGTATCCGCATCGTCCGGAGAGAGATCCGTCGCCTGCTTCAGCCACCGAATTGCGTCGGCGAAGTCCTGCAGCAGAACGTAATCCAGCCCAACCAGGCGCAACTCTTCGCCCGTAGGCCGGCGTTCTGCAGCAGCCTCGGTGAAAACCCGCAACGAATCCTTCGGCTGATCTCTGCGCATCAACACCTCGCCCAGCAAATAAAGCCCATCGGCGGAAGTAGGCTCACGCTGCAAAAACGTCCGCAGGACTTGCTCTGCAGCAGCGAACTCAGACCGTTTTATTTGACCCCGTGCTTGCTGCAACGAATCCTCCGCTCTAGCCACCGTTCCGCTGGTTTGATCAAAAAGATCTCCATGCAACACCCAAGAACCTAAAAATCCATTTAACTCAACCAAGCCCATCCGCATCGGCGGCGATTGACCCACGGCCGAAATCGTCAGCGACAGAAAAGCGAGGGACCTAATCCATCTCAACCAGGGACCTTTTGTATCAACGAAGATCTTCGAAAGGGCATGCTCCAGCATCATCTTAGTTGTCGAGGCTTGTGAGTAAAGATTTTCTGAAAAGGTCTGAAAGCGAACGAACGTGCACCGAAAGATTCCATGCGATTTCATCCCGAACATTATAGATACAGTCGGTTAGCACCATCACCCAACCGTCTAGGTTGAAGCTCGATTTGCACATAAATTCGATCAATCAGCCTTAAAGAACGTGAAAAAAATAAATTCCTTCATTGACATCTCCGATTTGAACCTAATAGGATGACGGCGTTTGGAAAAACTGAGTAAGCCTTTACTCAAACACAATATTTCCATTCGAAATTCGATAAGCGTCGGGCTACAGGATGGATAGGTCGACTAGGTCCACGACGCATAGGCCCACAAAGCAGTGCCAATTTTGGAGGTCCACAAGAAATGCGAACCACAAAGAAACTTATAGCTCCCTTCGGTCTGCTGAGCGTTTGTCTCCTGCTCATCACCGGTTACGCGCGAGCACAGTCCAACCAGGGCGCGATCTCGGGGCTTGTCACAGACTCCAGTGGGGCAACCGTTTCCGGAGCGGCCATTGTGGCACGCAATCTCGCCACCGGGCAGTCGGCCACCACCGTGAGTAGCTCCGCCGGGGATTATCACTTCCCCTCCCTCCAGATCGGCAACTACAACGTCACGATTACAGCGAGGGGCTTTCGCAAGCTCGAGAAGACCAACGTCACCGTGCAAATCCAGTCCACGACCACGCTCGACGTGGTGTTGCCCGTCGGTTCGGAAACCGAGACAGTGACGGTCAACGCTGACGCACCCCAGGTCCAAACCGAAAGCGCCGACGTTGGAACAGTAGTCTCCCCTAAGCAGGTTCTGGATTTGCCTCTATCCACCAACGGCTCCGCCATCCGCAATTCGCAGGACTTTGTCTTTCTCACCCCAGCGACCTACGGCACAGGAACCAGTGGGGGCACCTTTGAGGGTGGCGTCTCCGGCGGCCAAGCGTTCGGCAGCGAAATCCTCTTCGATGGCGCCAGCCTACAGGTAGAAAGCTTCGGCGATGGATTCGCCAACGAGATCCTTCCCTCCGTCGAAGCCACAGGTGAGTTCAAGGTTCTCATCGGCGGCATCCCGGCGCAGTATGGCAGAACCACGGGCGGTATCCAGAGCTATGCCTCGAAATCCGGCACCAACGATTATCACGGCACTGCCTTTGAGATTTATCGCAATACCGCCCTCGACGCCAACACCTGGTTCAACAATTTGAACAAGGGTCAGAATGGCTCCAACTCCAGCAACGGTACACCGCCCGACAACAAGAACAACTACGGCGTCGCTCTCGGCGGCCCAGTGCGCATTCCACATCTTTACAACGGAACCGACAAGACCTTCTTCTTTTTCGCGTGGGAACAGTTCCGTCAAACCCAGGGCTATTCGAATCTCATCACTCTCCCGACCCCGGCGAACCTCAAAGGCGACTTCTCCGGCAATCTCGGCGCCCCCGTCCTCGATGCCAACAACAACCAGATCATTAATCCATGCGACGGAACTCCCATCCTCGCCGGACAGGTATTCAACCCGGCCACTACCCGGACCGTCAATGGCCAGCAGTGCCGCACCGCTTATCCGAACAACATCATCACCTCTCCGCTGAGCCCTGTCGCAACCGCCATCTCAGCCTATATCCCCCAAGCCTCCAACGCCCTCACCAATAACTTTGTCTTCGCCGGAACCTACCCCATCATCAGCACTGCGGAATCCATTCGCATCGATCAGGCTTTCGGACAGAACAACAAAGTGTTTGTCTCATACAACGTCCGTGACAACGTTCGGAACAATAACAATCTTCCGCAGTTCCAGCTACCGGTTACTTCGTTCCTCACTTCCCAGGATCTTCCTACTCACCTGGTGCGCGTCGGATACGATCACATTTTCTCGCCAACCCTCCTAAATCACGCCCTCATCGCCTTCACACGAGTGCTCAATAAGGAAGGCTTCATCACGCCATCGCAGGGTAAAGACTACTCTCAACTCGTCGGACTTCCAGGAGGCACTGGAAATTACTTTCCCGGCATCATCCTCAATGGCGTCACCGGCAATGAAAGCAGTCGGGTGAATCTCGGCGACTATGTTGATCCAAACAACAACGGATTCAACTCAAAGATCTCCGACAACTCCTATTACGTCAGCGATGCCATCTCCCTCACCAAAGGCAAGCATAACCTCACCATCGGTGGCGAATACCGTTATGCGGTCTCCATCTCGAGCTTCGTTAGCGTCGATAGCGGTAGCTTTGTCTTCAGCCGCGCACAGACAGCCGGAACCGCCACTACCACCGCCAACAGCGGAGACGGCTTCGCCAGCTTCCTCCTCGGTCAGGTCGCTCAGGCCACAGTCAAGCAGAACTTCGTCACCATCCGGAACGTCGGCCAATACAGCGCTGCCTACCTTCAGGACGAGTTCAAAGTCACCAAGGACCTCAACCTATCCCTCGGTCTTCGCTACGACGTTGACCTTCCATTCAAAGAGCTTCATAACTTTGGGTCGCAGTTCAATCCCGACATCATCAACACAGGAGCCGCCGGCACTAATACTCCAGGTGCGCTGGAGTTCGCCGGCAGCGGCGCCGGCAAAGACGGCTTCAGCTCCCGCTACTCCAACGTCTATTACAAAAACATCGAGCCACGCGTAGGTATTACCTGGTCTCCAAGCTCGCTCGATCATAAGACAGTCTTCTCCGCCGCCTACAGCGGTCTCAATGCTCCGATCCTCCAATGGCAACAGATCTATGGCGGAGTGCCTGCTGGCTATTCCTCCATCAGCCAGATCAACAATAACGCGAACCCTTTCACCGCCGGCGAGCTGCTCGATCCCGCTTCGCTCAACAGTCCCGGTATCGCCAACCCAGGAGCCTTCGGCGTACCAAACATACCCACCAACCCCAGCTTTGACCGTAGTCAGTTGAACGGTCAAAACGTCAACTACACCCGCCGCGACTTCGGCAAACCTGGCTACGACCAGACCTGGACCGCAACCGTTCAACAACAGTTCGCAACCGACCTGATTCTTACCCTTGGCTATCTCGGTGAGCGGGGCGTTCACCTCGGCTCCAACCTGCTGTACCTCAACAATATTCCGCAGCAGAACTTCGCCCTCGGCTCCCAGCTCAGCGATCCCTTCACGGGCTCCGATACGCCGGTCGACGGAGTCTCCGCTCCTTACGCTGGCTTTCAGGGAACCGTCGCACAAGCTCTCAGACCCTTCCCTCAATATCACCTTGTTAACACCGGTGCTTATGGCGAAAACCACGGCCAGCTGTCCTACAACGCGCTGACGGCTAAGCTGGAACGCCGCTATCACAACGGACTCAACCTCCTTGCCTCCTACACCTGGTCCAAGATTCTTACCGACACTGGTAACATCATCGGTGGCAGCCTCGGAGGCTCATACACCGCCAGCATTCAGAACCCACTTAACCTAAAAGCAGAAAAGGCCATCTCCCCGCAGGATACGCCGCAGATCTTCGTCGTTAGCTACATCTACGACCTGCCCTTCGGCAAAAACAAGATGTTCCTGAGCAATAGTGGCGGCGTGCTCGACCGTGTCATCGGCGGCTGGTCCATAAGCGGCATCCAGCGCTACCAAAGCGGCCAACCCCTCGGCTTCGGCTGCGCAACCAGTATCCCCGGTTTCGACAACTGCATCCGCTACAATTTCGTGCCCGGCCAAAATCTGCGTTCAAGCGCCAGGAGGAACGGATCGTTCAACCCTGCACTACCCGGTTCGAACCTCTGGTACAACCCTGCCGGCGTAAGCGATCCCAACGCCAACGTCACCAGAACCAGCTCCTATGCCTTTGGCGACAAGCCCGCGTACGAGTCCGACGATCGCTCCTTCGGCTATCTCGAAGAAGACTTCGGCTTGATCAAGCGGACTCGCATCACCGAACGCGTAGCGTTCCAGTTCCGTGCCGAAGCCTTCAACGCCTTCAACCGCCACGTTTTCGGCAATCCAGACAACAACCCGCACGATGCTGGCTTCGGGACCGTCGGCAGCACTGCCAATAGCCCGCGTTCGCTTCAACTCACCTTCCGCGCGGAGTTTTAACTGTCGAAAGAAAATTAGCCTGGGGAGCAAAGAAATATCCTGTTCCCAAGCTCTAATCAGGTCCGGCTACGGGCCGGAGATCACTGATTGCGGGTCATCATATTGCACGAAGTGCCCGGACTTCGGTGCGGCGACGCTAACCTACAGCCGACACTCTGGAGGGGCGTTCTAGTGCCTCTCTTCGGCGGTTTCTACACTGTTCGGTTTCGGCCAGCAGAACACTCGGTCCACTGAGTTTCTGTGAAACTCCGCACAAAATACATTTTTCCGGGGGATAGATCGATGGGGCAATCAATTTTCAGTAGCTTTCCAGTAGTGGAATATAAGGGAACCGAGAGCACCTCCGATCTAGCGTACCGCTGGTACGATGCGGATCGAACAGTGTTGGGAAAGCCGCTCCGCGAGCATCTGCGATTCGCAGTCGCTTATTGGCATAGTTTGGTGATGAATGGTAGCGATCCGTTCGGCGCGCCGACAATTAATCGCCCCTGGATGAACCGAACCGATGCGATGCAGGCAGCCCAGGATAAGGCCGATGCTGCATTCGATCTTTTTCGTGTTCTTGATCTTCCCTTCTACACGTTCCATGACCGCGACATCACTCCCGACGGCGAAACCCTGCGTGAGTCAATTACCAATCTTCACACCATGTCGGATTACCTGGCGAAGAAGATGGAGTCGTCAAAGACGCGGTTGCTGTGGGGTACGGCGAACCTGTTCAGCCATCCGCGATTTATGTCAGGCGCCGCGACCAACCCGGACCCAGAAGTCTTTGCTTATTCTGCAACGACCATTAAACATTGCATGGATGTAACGAAGAAGCTCGGCGGCGAAAACTATGTACTGTGGGGCGGTCGTGAGGGCTACGAGACGCTGTTGAACACCAGCCTGAAGCGCGAGCTGGAGCAGATGGGCCGCATGCTCACCTTGGTGGTGGAGTACAAACACAAGATTGGATTCAGCGGTCAGATACTTCTTGAACCCAAGCCGAAGGAGCCGACCGTACATCAATACGACTTCGATACGGCGACGGTATTTGGGTTTCTAAAGAGGTTTGGCTTGGAGAACGAGGTGAAAGTGAATCTCGAGGCTAATCATGCATTGCTGGCCGGACACACCTTCGAGCATGAAATTGCCACGGCAGCTGACCTGGGCATTCTCGGTTCGCTCGATATTAACCGCGGCGACCCGTTGCTTGGTTGGGACACGGATCAGTTTCCGACAGATCTATACTCGATGACCCTTGCGATGTATCACGTGATCCAGGCTGGGGGGCTCGGCCGGGGAGGAATGAACTTCGACGCGAAAGTCCGACGACAGTCAACGGAGCCGGAGGATCTGCTTCATGCGCACATCGGCGGAGTGGATATGTGTGCTCGTGCGTTCCTGATCGCTGCGAAAATCCATGAGGAAGGACGTTTGGCCGACATTGTGGACGAACGCTATGCAGGCTGGAATCTGCCGGAGAACAAGGCAATGCTTGCGGGCAAGGAGCCGCCGGAGGCAATCGCTGCCCGAAGCGAAGAACGCAACATCAATCCCCAGCCACGATCAGGGCGGCAGGAACAATTGGAAAATCTGATCAACCGTCACCTGTAGTCGAGACGCGGGCAGCATCGAACAGCGAATACCGGTGGCAATCGAATGAGGGAGTTTCGATGATTTTGCGGTCTTGGGTTGCGCGATCTGCATTTGTTCTATTGGCCTTGAGTGTCCATGCTCAGGTAGCATTGCCCACCGATTCGCGGCGCTCTGCACTGGGGCTTGGAGCGGCGTGGTATCCCGAGCAGTGGCCGGAGAGCAGATGGGACGCAGACCTCTCCTTGATGGAACAAGCACACATAAATTTTGTACGGGTGGGCGAGTTTGCCTGGAGCACCATCGAGCCCCATGAGGGCGAGTTTCATCTGGAATGGCTCGAGCACGCCGTGCGTGCAGCGGAGAGGCATCACATCGCGGTTGTGATGGGCACGCCATCTGCCGCACCGCCAGCTTGGCTGACGCAGAAGTATCCTGAGACTCTGCGTACCATGGAAAACGGAAGGAAGGACGGGCACGGAAATCGCCAACAGTTCGATTGGAGCGACCCCAAGTATCGCGAACTGAGTCGGAGGATCGCGGAAAAGATGGCCGAGGCGTTCGGTCATGACGCGAATGTGATCGGCTGGCAGATTGACAACGAATACGCCAATGAGAGCTATGGAGACACTACCCAGGCACAATTTCAAAGCTGGCTTCATGCCAAGTATGGGACGCTTGAGAATCTAAATGCGCGGTGGGCCACCGCTTATTGGAGTGAGACCTACCAGGAGTGGAATCAGATTCCGATCGCAGAACATGGGGGCAACCCTGGTCTGATGCTGAACTGGAAAGAATTCGTCTCCGACACTTGGCGGAGTTATCAGAAAAACCAGCTGGATGCGATTCGCGCGCATGCTGACCCTCGACAGATGATCACTACAAACATGATGGGATGGTTTGACGCATACGATCACTACACCGTGGCGCAGGATTTAGACTTTGCCTCATGGGACGATTATGTGGGGACGGGTCACTTGGACCCGGTGCGCAATGGCGCGACACACGATTTGACCCGCGGATTCTTGCGCAAGAACTTCTGGGTGATGGAGACGCAGCCGGGCTTTGTGAACTGGCAGACGGACAACAATGCTCTCGATAAGGGCGAGGTTCGGGCGATGGCGTGGAATGCGATTGGCCATGGCTCGGAGGCAGTGGAGTACTGGCAGTGGCGGAGCGCGCTGAACGGACAGGAGCAGTACCACGGTACGCTGGTCGGAGCCGATGGGACACCCGTCCCGCTATACGGTGAGGTGAAGCAGATTGGGGCAGAGTTCGAGAAAGCTGCTTCAGCGCTGGCTGGAACGACCGTGAGGTCCGAGGTTGCGGTGCTGCAGGACTACTCTAGTCGATGGGCCATCAACTGGCAGAAGCACAATAAAGCATTTGATCCGGTGGATGCTCTCTTGAGCTACTACGCTCCGCTGCATAAACTTGCTGGCTCGGTCGACGTGGTCGCGGATACTGCGCCGCTGACCCAGTACAAGTTGGTTGTAGCTCCGGCGTTGAACGTATTGACTCCTGAGGCCGCACGGAATTTGGAGGCTTACGTTCGTACAGGCGGCAATCTTGTGCTGGGGCAGCGGAGTGCCATGAAGGACGAAGACAACAGTCTCTTTCCAGAACGGCAGCCGGGACCACTCGCCGCAATGCTGGGAGCGAGGGTTGAGCAGTTTTACGCACTGGATCAACCTGTGCCGGTAAGCGGCATGTGGGGAGATGCACAGGATACGACGTGGGCCGAACAGCTTGACATAACGGATCAGGCGACGCAGGTTCTGATGAGTTATGGAACGAGCAACGGCTGGTTAGACGGACAGCCCGCGGCTGTGACACGCAAAGTTGGGCGGGGAACGATAACTTACATTGGCACAGAGCTTGATACGGCTGCAATGAGACGTGCTGCGGAGTGGATGCTCAAGGTGAGCGGCCTCCCGAGAGTCTTGCCTGAGATGCCGGAAGACGTGGATGTGGCGATACGGTCGAACGAAAAATCGCGGATTCTCATTCTGACGAACTATGGGTCTGAGATACGCGTCAAGCTGCCACATTCAATGCACGATGTGCTCAAGGGTGGGGACACAACAAGCGTTTCACTTTCGCGGTTTGGCGTCGTAGTGCTTCAGGACGCAGCCGATGGTAACTAGGAGGATCGCATTGTCTGGCTTCGCGAAGGTGGAACGATGTGGCGAGGTCATGATGTTGTTCAGCTTCAGCTCGATGCTGCCCATGTCAACATGCTTTCCGCGAAACTAACGCCTTCCATCTTTAAGCGTGCTGGCTGTTCCTTCGGGGCTTCATTGCGGAGCTTGGTTTGGCCGTCTGTCGCGCAGCGGCGAATTGCTTCCTACGCGCTCGCCGGTTTGAGATCTATGACCACCGATGGCAGTCTTCCTATGACGCTCGCAGCCATACTCATGATCAAACGGCCTGAGATGTCGGTGATCTTTAGGTGTGACTACGCAGCCGCGTGCAAGCGTTCAATTAGCAACTGCGTAGTCGGTGCACGCTCGCCCGTTTGTTGCATCGAGCCCACAGTGTTTAGTTTCGCACCGCGCATGCGGCGTTCGGGTTAGGTTTGGGGTTCGGCTTTGCGAACACCGAGAGGAACTCCTCTAGTTGTGGCCCAGAAGCTTGATCTTCCGAGGCATTCTGGCTTTTCTTCGCAAGAAATAATCGCATTTGCTGATCCGCGAGCGCGGGCTGTCCAGTTCGTTTGTAGGCTGCCGAAAGCTTGTAGCGCGTCTCCCAAAGTCCGGGATCAAGACGAAGTGCCGTCGCAAATTCTTCGGCTGCACGGGTGTAATCACGGGCATCCAAATAGACGTTGCCGAGTTGAAGATGAGCCTTGGCAAAGAGGGGCTCTAGTCGAATCGCCCGCTTGAAGAGAGTTTCAGCATCGACGGAAGCTCTATTGGTGTCGGCTGAGTTCCTGTGCACAAGCATCAGCGCGTAGAAGTACGCAGCGTTGGCATCCTGCGGGTGGAGCTGATAGTAGCGGGCAAAAGTGGACTCGACAGCATCCGGATCTGTGCCCGATATGGTGAAACTCGCTGACAAGAACGGGTAGAGCCGTGAATCGTCAGGATGGAGGGTAGCGCAGCGCAGGAAGATGCGCGTCGCCTCGGCGCTCTGGCCCAACAGAAAGTCTGCCGTTCCCATGCCCAGAAGGAGCGTGATAGATCCCGGATAGCGCGCGGTCCCCGCATCGAAGACCTTCACGGCAGCAGCGGCAGACCCGGCCAGGATGAGCTCATATCCTGCACCGTAGAAATCTGCTTCGGTCGGTTCAAGAGCGGCAGCAGCTTGATATTCAAGAGAGGCTTGCTGAAAGGCGCCCACTCCCTCATCGGAACGAGCCAACAGGCGATGGATCTCCGCCTGATCCGCGCCTGATGCATTCGCCACAAGTAGATCGTGCGCCTTTGCAAACTGCCTCATTTGTAGCAGAGTTACTGCAAGAGATACGAGTGTCTCCGGATCGTGCTCGTCCAGTATCCGTGCACGCTGGAGCTCCGCGAGAGCCTTCTCCGACTGATGCTGGGCGAGGTAATACTGGCCGAGTCGCCGATGGACGGCGGTATTGTTAGGGCGATCTAAAACGGCCTTAAGTAACGTGGTCTCATGCGAACACGCAGCATCAATATCCTGGTCTGCGTCATTGCTTGGGCGGTTGAGATCGGCTGCGCCTTGAATGAGTTTGGAGGCCGCCGCTGCGCCCGCGGGCGCCGAGTACCCCCCGGGATCGATATAGCCACGAATCCCCGCGGCTTGCAGTTGCAGTGCCGGCGGCGGCTTTTTCGGGGAATCGCTCGCGCTGGTAAGGGTGAGGTCGCGATGCAGTGCAGGAGTCTCGGCCGACAGTACGACCGGTGTATTCAGAGCAATGGTGTCTCCAGGCTGATCGGTTGAGAGTCGATAGCTGCCCAGCGCAATATGATCGAAGTGGAACGCGCCGAGTTTATCAGTGGTGGTATGGATCGAAGAGGTGGCGGACCCGCTTTCGGAAAGTGTCAACGAAATGCCGGGCAGCATAGAACCACTCGAATCTCGTACGGAACCGGAGATGCTGCCGGATGTCTGCGCGCTTACCTCGTTGAGGCTCAACAGTAGAAGCACGGGAAGCACGCAGCGGCCCAAGGCCAATCGGCTCGGCAAAGTCACTGGGCCTCCTGCTTTTCGAGCAAGTTACGAACATCGGTGTTGTCAGGGTGCCGGATAAGAAACTCCTGCAACACTTCGTTTGCCTTCGTGGACTGTCCGCTGGCGCGGTAGGCAAGCGCCGAATTGATGTACGGCCTGTCGAAGTCCGGTGCAAGCCTGCGGCACTCCTCGAATTGATCCAGAGCTTCACGATTACGGCCAATGCGCATGAAGACGGCGCCGAGATTGTTGCGCGCCTCAGTGTTGTTCGGCTTGAGACGGATTGCCGTCTGCAGTTGCTCGATAGCGGGCGGCATGGAGTTTTGCGCGACGAGAGTCATGGCCAGTCCAAGATGCAGGCCGGAGTTTTGCGGGGCGAGAGCGATGAGCTCTTCCATCGCCTTTTGCGCCTCCGCAGGAAGGTTCTTGAACTGGTAGATTCGCAGCATGTTTTGTACAGCCAGTTCATAGTTAGGGTTCGCACGAGCCGCACTACGAAACTCTTCCAAGGCTTCATCGTACTTGCCCTCTTCGCCGGAGATCAGTCCCAGATTGTTCCACGCATCTGCGTCGGATGGGCTGAGCCGGAGCGTCTCTTTGAGGCACCTTCTAGCATCGTCGTATTGTTTGTTATTGAGGTAGATGGTGCCCAGATTAAACCAAGCGTTGGCGTAGCCAGGATCTATTTCAATGACACGTTTGAAGGCAGCTTGTGCCTCGTCCGTGTACCCATACTCAATGAAAGCGACGCCGAATGTGAAGTAGTCCCGTCGAATAGCATTGCCGTAGTAGGGCCCGGCAAAGGGCATGGCGCGGGCGAACCGTTGTTCTGGGGTCGTGGGTGCGGACGTCCAGTCGTGCACGATACTCTTTGTATCTACTAGATCGTGATAGATGCAGATGATGGATCCGGTCGCGTCCAGCAACAACGTTGTCGGTGGCTCGATGTCGCGACGCCGATCGAAGAGGTAGCGATACTGAATGTTCCATGCGGTAGATGTGCGGTCGTCGGACAGCAGGATAGGGAAGGAGATGCGCGCTGATTTGGCAAAGTCTTTGATTTCGGCCAAGTCAACAACGGCCTTCAAAGCAACAGCTCGAACGGAGATCCCGGAAGCGGCCAGGTCGGCCGCCCCGTGCTGCAACATTTCGAGCTGACGCCGGCTCTCCCCGCAATCAAGGCGGAAGAAGCTGATCAGGACTGGAGATCCACGCAGGGCGCTGAGTTGTTGATGCTGGCCGCTTAGGTCGGGAAGCGCCAGGCTGGGTCCAATGAGTGGCTCGATCAGCCATGTGCTCTTCGGCACGGAGGCAGAGACTTTGCTTTCCCCTGGTCCCTGGGCCGGAGCGATCCGACTTTCGAAGGGCCGCGAATGAAAGTCCGGCTTCCCTTCTTCAATTTCCACGCGATGGTTGGCAGGAAGATCTGTGAAGTGTTGAACCTTCCCGGTCGGCCATCGTACAGAGATGGAAATGGGACCGGTCGCCGATCCAAGTCCGAAAAACAACTCCTTGGTATGTTGCGAAGCAAAACCGGAACCTGCGGACAGAAACTTGCTCTGGCGGATCGCACCAGCCTCAATCGTGATGACTGTGCCGATGGCGTCACGGTTGCTGGTGTGTCCGGTGAGTCGAAAGGCAATGGAGTTTCCGATCTCCCCTAGATCGTTGCGCAGGATGCGAAGCTGCGGACCGGTTCGGTTCTTGAGGACAAATTCGAGACGTCCGTCATGATTGAAGTCACTGAGTGCGAAGGCGCGGCTATCATCGATCAAGTCCAGGCCAAGCGCGCCGCCCACTTCGGAAAAGGTGCGATCGCGGTTATTGAGGAAGAATACATTGCGCTGATATCCGGCCCAGCTATAGTCGGATCGGACCAATTCGTTGACGGCGTTCCACGCGAGTTCGTAGTCAGGCGAGCCCTCCGCGAGTACAGCGGAGCACTGCACAACCTGACGCCAAAAGAAGCCTTGGAGGTCATCGCGGTCCTCGCCTGAGACGAAACCGTTGGCTACGTAAAGATCAGGATAGCCGTCGTGGTCAAAGTCCCAAGTGTCACTTGACCAGGACCAACCGCCCATCAGGGTACCGCCCGCGGCTGATTTGTCCTCGAAGGTTCCGTCGCCCTTGTTGCGGTACAACGAGTTGCCGGCATTGTGCTTCTGGTAGATCTTGCGTATCGCAGGATCGACCTCGGGCAGAAAATGCTCGTCAGCAGTAATACGCTTGCCTTCGGCGAGCCACATGTTCGCGACATAGACATCCTGAAGACCGTCATTGTCATAGTCGAGCCAGCACGCGCTCATGCCCGGCCCGTAGTCTTCCACGCCTGCTTCGTGGGCGACATCGGTGAACGTTCCGTCCCCGTTATTGCGGTAAAGATTTTTTCTGCCGAAATCGTTCGCTACATAGAGATCGGGATGGCCGTTGTTGTTGCGGTCGCACCATGCAGCCGCGAAACTGAAGCGATTATTGTTACTGTCCATGCCGCTGGCTGCGGTCAAATCCTCAAACGTTCCGTCGCCTCGATTACGGAAGAGAAAATTGGGAGGCCCATTCTGAGCGTCATAGAATGGCGAAGGAAAAGAGTATTGACTCAGACCCTGATAGTAGCTGTAAACGCAGAAATAGACATCGAGCAGACCATCGCCGTTGTAGTCGGCCGCCGCGGCGCTAGTGAACGTCCCTTGCGGGGGACGGGCAAAGTGAAAAGCGTCTGGACGCGGCAAAAAACGGCCGTCCCCTTGATTGAGGAAGAGCAAGGGACCACTGCTGCGCACTACCAGCAGATCCTGCTTTCCGCGGTTGAGGAAGTCCACAAACAATGCCGATGCGGTTCCGTCGAGGATGCCGGTTCCGGAGTGCTCCGTAATATCTTCAAAGTTTGCGCTGCCGCGATTGCGATAAAGACGATTGGGCAATCCCGAAGGTTGGCAGACATAGAAGCTATCAAATCCGCTGCCGTCGATGTCGCCCACGGCGACGCCGTGGTTCCCGTACACATCAATTCCGCTGGCTCCGTCGATGACGCCCCGCCAAAGATCGATGCCGGGGTTCAGTTGTGCCATGCCCGCAGAATTCGGAACAATCCATTCCGAGGTAACGTCGGTGAAGCCTGGTCCGGTGAGCCGGCTGCGGAGTTCCGTATGGGCGACCCATTGTTCGACGGTCCACACATCCTCTTCACCCGGCACCTTCCGACTCCAAGACAGCACCCATGTGCCGACGCGCTGCTCGCGGGCGTCGTCGGTAGCCCGGCCGACAACGTTGTAACTTATCTCCGTCTCCACCTTGAGGGGGGAGTCGCTGAGAATACGTATTCCGAAGATCTCGAACTCGGCTACGTCGATCGAGGCGAAAGGGGCAAGCCACGATGCCCAACCTTGTAAGAAAGCGTTAGCGGCTACTAGTTCGTCCGAAAACGTACAGCGTTCGACACGAAGAACTCCTGTGGTTCGCAGCGGAGACGTGCTTAAGGGCTTGAGGAAGCTGCCGATAATCTTTGGGGAAGCGTTTTCACGGATCGCGTCTCCTCGGAGAGGGGCGTTGCAGAGAAACTGGCTCCAACGCTTTAGCGTTTTGTTGATCGTGGCTACGTAGACTTCGGAGGGGAACACGTCGCTTGCGGGATTCAGTTTCTGAATAAAACGCTCCAGCAAGGGAGGATACGACACGCGTGAGCCGACCAGGCACTTTGGCGGCATCAGCGGAGAGGGTTGTGACTCAGAGGAATAGCGTGGAGCCTGGGCCGCTGCAAGGAGACCCCCGCGAGTGCTGAGCGCTTGTAGAGTGGCGCAGGCTGAGCCAGTACGTAGCAAGGTCCTGCGAGAGATGCGGTGTGGCGACACCGGCACGGGCTCAAGGTTCGGTCGGGGGAGAACTCTGTTGTCGTCTGGCCAATCCATGTGCGGTTCGCTCGAGAGAAATTGAGGGCTTGCTTACAATCGAAAGAACTGGCGAAAACCAGTTAGTGTCACAGGCATACATCGTGACATTCCTTCAGGACTGAAGCTTCCCGAGTGTGAGGTCATCCAGGGGGACGAGTTGCTGTGAGACTTCCGTCTTCCAGGCTCACCTCTCATTCGATTAACGAACGAAGCACGTCGGCCTGCCCCTTTCCGAAGTCAAATCTCCCACTGAACATCCAGCGTCTCACAGATAAGCAAACCAACGGTAGCGTAACGACCAAGGAAAGACTTGCGCATCCTGTAGCGGGCCTAAGACGGAAGCCCGCATCAGAACAGGATCTTGGCAGCGACCTGAGCCACTCTGTTTGATCCCGGCCCCGACGTGGGTACCGTGCTGGTGATCGTATTGAAGCTTCCCTGTCCGAACGCAGCGAGCGGTAACCCAACGTTAGGCTGGCCCAGATTGGGATGGTTGAACAAGTCGAACGCTTCAAGGCGAAGTTCCAACTTGAGACGCTCATGGAGTGTGAGGTCCCGGAAGAGGGAAAGATCATCGCTTACGTAGCCGGGACCACGCAGAGAGTTGATGCCTGCGGTACCATATGTACCGTTTGCGGGGAACGCGAAGGCGGACGCATTGAACCAGTTACCCAATTGATGAGGAGCTCCACTGTTCGGGTTTCCTACGAAGTTGATTCGTTGTTGGCCACCTCCGACGTTAGCTGTATCTGTATTGACTCCATTGGTGGGATTGATGACCTGTCCACTACGTGCTGCGATGATGGTGTTGAGTTGGAAGCCCCCAAAGATGGCACTCCCTACTCCACTCGTCAGGAACGGTTGTCCCTTGCCGAAGGGTAGCTTATAGCTTGCGTTCAGAGAGAAGATGACGGGAATATCCAAGTCGGTTGGACCATAGTCTGCCTTCAAGTTATTTGGGTTTTGAACACAGGATTGGTAGAAGTCGCCGAGGCATGCCGCGAGACCGAAGGTTCGCGCGAGCGTAAAAGATGAGTTGAGCACCAACGATTGCGTCAGATTGACCCGGTAGGAGGCTTGGAACGACTGGTAATTGAGGTTTCCAATGCTCGCCTCATCCGTTCCAGGCGATCCGAGAGTCTGATCCGGGTAGTTGTGGACGGGATTGGTTGACGGAAGAGCGACGTTGTATGGATTCGCAAGGGTCTGATGCTCTGAGTGGGAACCAACGTAGCCCAGCGTTACAACACCAGCCTTGCCGAAGTCCTGCTCGACCACAAAGTTCCACTGTACCGACGAGGCAGGTTGCCACTTGGCGTCCTGGAAGCCCAAACCACCCGCTGGGAGCGGAGCAGCCGGCAGAACTCCGGGCCCGGAGAAGGGATTTTCACCTGATACCGGAGTGCCGTTCGACTTGATCGAGATGCCCGAGAAATTCAAATTCTGCGTACTGGCGATCTGTGTGTATCCCGAAGGCCAACCACCACGAGACTGTTGCGCCACCTGGAGTGGCAGGCCAAAGAGGTCGAAATCACGACCTGCACCAGCCCGGACAATGGTATGTGGCAAAATCTTATAAGCAATCCCTAAACGCGGCTGGAAGTACGTGTAGTTGGGTTTGGTGACGGTGTTGCCCGGACCCACCACAACATAGGAAGGGAGAGGCGTAGTAGGTATATCCACATTGCCCTTAGCGATGAAGTATTGGTGCGTATAGATGTTATACGCAGAGATCCGATTGTTGGTATCTGTGATCGGTTGGCTGTAGTCCCAGCGTAGGCCATAGTTGATTGTCAACTTCTTGCCCACCGCCCATGTGTCTTCCGCGAAGAAGCCTATAATGTGCTGACGAAGATTGACACCGGAGTTTCCAAGGTCATTAGTGCCGCTGATCGGTAAGCTTAGCAGCAGTGCCGCGACAGGATCGCCGCCGCCCCCAAGGTTCCCGGCATTCGGATTATAGGTTGGGCATTGCGCGGCAGCTGTTGGATTAGTCCCTGCATATTGGCAAGCCGCATTCCAGGTAGCCTTGTTAGAGAACGTGACACCGTTCCCGGAGTAGTTCGTATAAAGAGCGGTCCTGTAGAACGATCCGCCAAACTTTAGCGAGTGACTGCCTAATTGTTTCGAAAGCGAACCCGTAACCTGGATGATGTCGGAGGGACCTATAGGACCAAAGCCGGAGCTTGTGCCGGTGTAGCTAGCGCCATTTAGGCTGATGCTCGGGATAATCTGCGCCGTGATTGCGCCCGGTGTTTCATTCCATCCGGCTCCAAGTCCAGCGGCGGTAAACACAGCCGGTTGGCTGTAGGGAGTCACCTGGGCTTGGGGAATGTTTAGGCTGTTGTAGGCAAAGACGATCTCGCTGATCGTGGTCGGCGTGTAGGTATGCACCCAGCTTCCACCGGTGTTCCTACCGTTGAAGCCGGTCTCAAATTGAGAGTTCAGGGTTCCCGGGTTGGCGATCGTCGCAGCATTCTGGCTGTACCGTCCGCTGAAGATGTCTTTTTGTCCAAGAGTATAGTCAAGGCGGATATTGCCTTGATCGCCAACCACTGTATTCCCGATGTTGTTCGTGTAGTTGTTCGCATTCGTTGCAGTCGGCGTAAGGTTCGGCAACGGATACGTGGCCTGCAGGTAGGCCAGCATCTGTGGATCGATACTACCTTGGGGAATGGTATTGTTCGCGAAAGGCGTTTCCGTAAACGTGGTCGGATTGAATGTGGATGGATCGTAGATGGTAGCCGTACCGCCGCCTGGTAACGTGCCCTGGAAGTTCCCGGCACGCTCCGCTACGGAAGGCACCGTGTAAAAGTTTTGCCCTGCGATGCTTTGGCGTCCACCTTCGTAGTTTGCGAAGAAGAAAAACTTGTTCTTGAGGATGGGACCTCCGAACGACCCACCAAATTGGTTCAGATGGTAGGGTTGTTTGACGAGCGCGAACTTGTTTTGTGTGTTCAGCGCGGTGTTACGCAGAAACTCGAAGGCCGATCCATGAAACGTGTTGCCACCTGGCCGCGTCACGATGCTAGTGATTGCGCCGGTAGACAGCCCATACTCTGCTTGGTCGGTATGAGACTGCTGCTTGAACTCCTGGATATCGTCAATCGACGGGCTGAACGAAAAGCCGCCAAAGAAGGGGTCAGAGTCGATGATCCCATCCACGAAGAATGTGTTACTGCGATTGGATTGGCCGTTAACGCTGGGGCTGATCGCGCCGGCGCCGAAGCCGGGCGCCTTACCAGCGTTCTGCGAGTTATCGATGGGGACAACACCAGGCGAGAGAGCCAGGAGTTGTGAGAACTGCCGCCCGTTCAAAGGAAGGTCTTGAACCTCCTTCTCCGAAATCACATTGCCCAGCGTGGTCTCTGTGTCCACGAGCGAATTCGTCGTAGTCTCGACGGTGACGGTCTCCGATGCATTTCCTATCGCCAGTGATAGGTCAAGGCTTGCTACCTGGCCGACCTCCAGCACCAAGTTCTGCTGCCGTACTGCGCTAAAGCCCTTCGATGCCGCGACGACGACATACTTGCCTGGCTGGAGGGAGGGAATGGTGTATTGACCATCGCGGTCGGTCTGGCTGACTCGCTCGGCGCCGCTATCGGTATTGGTCACGGTAATGGTAACTCCCGGGATCGCCGCGCCCGTTGGATCAGTGACAAAACCGTGCAGGGTCGCTGAGTTTACCTGTGCGGACAGGCTACCTGCGACGAGCAACACCGTGACAAGAGCTAGCCATTTCATCGCAAGGCCGATGTTGCTTCCTGATATGCCACTTGATCCGCTTGAAGTACACATCGAACTCACGCGCGCCAGACCTTTGCATTTTGACTGAGTCATCTACAGGCTCTCCCGAAATTTACTTCAATAAGTTCAACAACTGCTTGCAAACTCTCACCGAATGTTGGTTCGGGCTAAACGTATTCAGTTACCGCCAACCAGCGCCGACACCGATTAGCTCCGAATGCTGTGTACAGCGTTACAGTTACTGTTTACTTTATGGCATATACGAAGGCAATAAGACCCTATGTGAGACCAGGCAAACTTGTCAACAAGATATTTCGCGGCTGTGTTGTAGACAGAACCCGCAGGGCCTTTTTTCTGCTTTTACGGCTGAATTTCGCAAAAAGCAGATCCGCACGCCAACTTTATGGACGGCTTGAACTTCGATGAGCTTGTTCCAGACCCGCCCGCGCCGCCGCTAGATCCGGCTTGAGCTTAAGCGCCTCGTTGAACTGCCAGGCAGCCTCAGTAGCGCGACCGGTCTTGAGAAGCGCGTTACCCAAGCCCAAATGACCGCTCACATTCTCTTCACCTGCCACCAGCAGCACCTTGCGATATTCCTCAACGACGCGGTTCCAACGCGACTGGGACGCATAGGCCTCTGCGAGCTCGATCCTTGCGTCCAGCGCGTTCGGCTTGAGTTGGAGGGAGCGCAGTAGTTCCCCGATCGCACCTAGCAGATCACCCCGTCCCTTCAGTTCCTTCGCGAAGGCGAAGCGAGCCGCAAACGTGTCGGACATTGCGCCGAACCGCGGCGGCCCCGATAGAGCGCGGGGGGCCTGAGGGTCTGCGGCGCGAAGCTGATTCAACTCCGCTACGAACGTCGGGTTTGCGGACGAGAGCTGTACAGCCCAAGATACGCTCTCTATACCCCTGCGTGTATCGCCGAGTTTGACCAGCACCCGCCCCAGGTCAAACCAGATCTTCGCCTGCCAGGGTAGCAAGGAAGCCGCGTTGATCAGCTGCTCCTTCGCCGCTGCAAAATCTCCGGAGTCAGCAAGGATGAGCCCTAGGTTGTACTTCGCGATTCCGTAATTCGGCTTGAGCAGAATCGCATTCTGGAGGTTGACGATCGCTTCAGGAAGATTTCCGTTGGCGGCAAGTTGCAGCGCTCCATTGCTCAACCGGATTGCGTGAATGCCATCAGGTTTAAGCTGTTGCTGCTCGACTGCCAGGTCGAACTCGGCCGCTGCCTCGCCGGCCTTCTTGTCCGCCTTCAATACACGTGCAAGCCCATAGTTTGCGTCTTGCAGGTCGGGATTGAGTCGCAGAGCGCCGCGAAACTCCTGCTCGGCCTCTTGCAAGCGGCCCAGACTGAGGAGCAGTTGACCGAGCGATGCTTCTGTCTCGGGCGCGTCGGGTTTGGCGGCGAGCGCGGCACGATACTCTGTGACCGCCTCATCCTGCCCATCCGGCTGGACTTCCAGCGTCAATGCCAGATTAAGGTGCGCAGAAGCCTGTGTTGGGTGCATTTGAATCGCGTGTCGCAGGATAGCGATCGCTGCCGCTCGGTCGCCTAAATGCATCATGCCCAGCCCAAGAAGACTGTTGGCCTCTGGATAGTCCGGATCCAACGCCAGCGCAGACCGAAACTCAGCGACTGCGCCCCCCCAGTCCTCCTTTCCATCTGGCTCGGCTACCAGCGTTTGTCCGAGCCGGCAGTGGGCTTTGGCAGACTTCGGATCCAGCACGAGTACATGGCGGAACGCTGTCTCGGCGCTTCGGTAGTCCGCCATCTGTCCGTAGAGCAAACCAAGCTGATACCAAGGTTCAGGCTGATTCGGGTTGATCGCGATCACGGCCTCAATCTTCGCCTTCGAGGACGAGTATCGGCCGTGGCCCGCGTCGTCAATCGCATGCTCCAGAAGATCGTTCTGGGCACCTTGTGCGCACAACGGGGATCTGGCATACAGAAGCAGTGCAAGATAAAGGAGACGTCTCACCAGGGGCTTTCGCATGGAACGTGTTGAATCGAGAGATTCAGTCTTGCGGGCTCTTTTTCACGGGCCGTTGTCGGTAGAGCTTCTTGGCTTTAAGAAGAAGCGGTTGAGGGAAGGATAGATGCGGAGATGTCTGTACCCGTGCCCGACTTCCGAGCAGGCCTTTACTATACCGTTTCATTGTGTGCGCGTTTTTGTGAGATTCAAGTTGCTTCACGGTCCCGAAGTCTTCGGAAAGATGCCGGTCTGGGCGATCTCCTCTTTGCAGAAGATATTACAGGCTCGTGCAAAGCGAGCGAAGATCACCAAACAGATCGTCTGGCATACCTTCCGGCACACCTACAGTTCGTTGTTGTCGGAGTGTGGCAATGACGTGAAAGTGTGGCAATGACGTGAAGGTGCGCAAGAACTGATGCGGCACGCCAACCTCTCGTCGACGATGGAGATCTACACCCATCGTCAGATAGAAAACAAACGTGAGGCGGTGTAGAAGCAGAGTTGTGGATGCGTTATTCTCGCGCGAACGGAGAAAGGCGGTGCAATGAAAATGGCAGAAAAACGGAGTTTTGTGCCATTTTGTGCCCTCCCCAAGAGGGATCAGGATTCGACCCTGCGACTTCCACCGTGTAAAACCATAGGGTCAATAGGATTGATACATACAGAGGAACTTTGGGAGCGGCAAGACAGCTATCAAAGTCTTAGAGTTCAGAGCCCCAAACAGCGTGAACTCACGCCATTCGTCTCCGCGACCTCGTCATCACAACGCTATTTACTTTAACGATAAAGTAATCGATTATTAAGTGTACTTTAAAGAAGCCTTGCCGGGACGCTCGGGACCGGACGAACTGAGACAGAAAACGGACACCACGAATGCACGTAATTTCCGCAGGATCGAAGCGCACATTGAAATTATTCTCTTTCCGCGTCAGGTTTTTAAGCCTCATTCTCTTCCTCCTTTTCTTGCCGTTCCTGACAAGAGCTTTTGCGCAAAGTTCGGTCCAAATAGTGCAGTCCGGCCGAGAGCGCTTATCGCTTGATCGCGGCTGGCTCTTCCATGAGGGAGACATTCCCTTTCCGATCGTCACCGGACACCAGCCCTCCTACGACAATGCGAAGGCGGGGAGTTCCTCCGGCGCGGCATCAGCGGACTACGATGACTCCTCATGGAAACTGGTGAACCTACCGCACGATTGGGCTGTTGAACAGCCGTTCGACAGGAACGCCAACCTAGCCCAAGGCTATCGCCAGCGTGGCGTCGGTTGGTATCGCAGATACTTTCGGCTGGATCCGGTGGACCACGGAAAACACCTGGAGATCCAGCTTGATGGCATCGCGACCCACTCGACGATCTGGGTCAACGGGGTACTCTCGGCGCGAAATTGGTCGGGGTACAACTCCATTTACATTGACATGACACCGTTTGCGAGGTTCGGCAAGGAGCTCAACGTGATCAGCGTGCAGGTGGACGCGAACGCTATGGAGGGCTGGTGGTATGAAGGCGCCGGGATGTATCGGCATACCTGGCTAGTTAAACGAAACCCCGTGCATATTGCGACCGACGGGGTCTTCGCGGCCCCGGTCAAGAGCGCGGACGGAACCTGGTCGATTCCGATCGAAACCACCTTGTACAGCACGGAACAGAACCTATCGACTGTACAGGTCGAGTCGACGCTAATCGATCCTGAAGGCAAACCAGTGGTGAGCGGTCATACGGAGACAACCGTCCAATCTCTAAGAGAATCGATTGCGAAGTTCGCGCTCACGGTGAATTCCCCCAGACTTTGGTCGGTCGACCAACCTACCTTGTACACCGTGCGCACGGTGGTCAAACGGGACGGCGTGGTTCTCGATGAACTCACGATTCACAACGGCTTCCGCACCATCCGTTTCGATCCCGACAAAGGCTTCTTCCTGAACGACAGGCCTATGAAGCTGATGGGCACCGCGAACCACCAGGATCATGCGGGTGTTGGAGTTGCGGTACCCGATTCGCTGTGGGATTTCCGCGTACGCCGCTTGAAAGAGATGGGTTCCAACGCCTATCGAGCCGCGCACAACGCGCCTGCCGCGGAGTTCCTCGATGCAACAGATCGTCTCGGGCTGATGGTAATGGACGAGAATCGGAACTTCGGCTCCAGCCCTGAGCACCTCAGGCAGCTGGACTGGATGATTCGCCGCGACCGCAATCACCCCAGCATCATTATGTGGTCCGTCTTCAATGAGGAGCCCTCGCAGGGCACAGAGATGGGCTACCAACTCGTGCGCAGAATGAGTGCATCTGTCAAGGAACTGGACACGACGCGCCCGGTCACTGCGGCACAGAGCAACTCGGATCTGAACCCGGTCAATGCATCCCAGGCGGCGGATGTCGCCGGCTTCAACTACGTCTATCGGGACTTCGATGAGTACCACAGGATCAACCCGACTAAACCGATGTTCAGTTCCGAAGACACGTCGACTGTTATCACTCGCGATCAGTACACCACGGATCGAAAAGCAATGCTGCTGGATTCATATGACGATCAGGTACTACCCTGGGGTCTTTCGCATCGAGACGCATGGAAGCAGGTCAACGAACGGCCCTTTATCTTCGGCACGATGGTGTGGACTGGTTTCGATTACCGCGGCGAACCGCAGCCACTCTCCTGGCCAGCCGCCGGCTCCTCTTTCGGGATCATGGACCTCTGTGGCTTTCCAAAGTCTGCGTACTGGATTCACCAGGCTCAGTGGATCACCGACCGCCCTGTGCTCCATATAATTCCGCATTGGAACTGGGCGGGCAGCGAAGGCAAGCCCATCAAGGTCATGGTGACGACGAACGCCCAAACTATCGCGCTGTTCCTGAACGGCAAGCCGGTTGCCGAGAAGCCTGTCGATAAATATGAAATGGTGACCTTTGAGGTGCCGTACAGCGCCGGGACATTGGAAGCGCGAGCGAGCAACGGCGGCAAGGAGGTCGCTCGCTTCGACGTTGAGACAACTGGTGCTCCCGCGGCCATTCGATTGACTCCGGACCGCCAAAGCCTGGCCGGTGACGGCTACGATGCACAGCCCATTACGGTGGAGGTTGTCGATGCAAAAGGACTTGTGGTACCCACAGCAGATGTCCCGGTCACTTTCACGCTTAGCGGTCCTGCCGCCATCATCGGGCTGAACAATGGCGACCCTACCAACCACGAACCGGAGAAGGGCACCCAACACAGCACCTACCATGGCCTGGCTCAAATCATTGTGCAGAGCGAACTGGCCGGCAAGGGTAAGCTGACGCTCCATGCTACAAGCCCTGGCCTGAACGCCGGCGACGCCTCCGTCAACGTGATAGCGACCGCGGCGCCTCCGGCCGTGGCAGAGATCTCGAGCCAAGCCCTGGTACTGATGAACTTGAAGCGATCGCCAGCATCAGCGAATAGTCCAGACCCAAACCAGCAGCTAGTAATCAGCGACATGAACAGCTGGACGCCAGCTCATCCCGACGCCTTGCCTCCGTTTCGCGATGGTGTGTTTGCGATTTACCGGACAAACTTTATGCCACGGAGAGCGGACCGTCCTTGATGCTCAGAACAAGGCCGCTAAAGATCTCCTGGTTCTCGTGCATTTTGTCTCTCGCCGTGCGCGGGTTACCGTCGTGATCTGCCGCGTCGTGTATGGTGATCTCTACCAGAAGACCACCGAGAGTCCTCTCTTCGAAATGGCGGAGTCTATGCGCGATTCCACCTCACATAGAGTGCCGGTCTAAGAGATGCTTTCGATAGTTGCACGCCGAATGGAATGAGTCTGTTTGCAGTGGTCGAGTTGGGCTTTGATTTCTCTTGTAAGGCTATAATTTGGCCGCAGTAACGAAGTTGAGAATGAAAGCACAAGGTGAATGAAGGGGTTACTTCCACGAGCTGAAGGCATGGTCCAAAAATATTTCCTGTAAAGTAAAGGTAATTAGATACATCTAACCCTATGACAATGCGCATGAAAGATATCGCGAAAGAACTTGGGGTCTCAGTCGTGACCATTTCAAAAGTTCTCCGCGACCACCCAGATATTAGCGACGAAACCCGCGAGAGAGTACTCAGTTACGTTAAGAAAGTTGACTATCAGCCGAACGTCCTGGCACGCAGCCTGGTAACCGGTCGAAGTTACCTCGTGGGACTGATTGTGCCCGATCTACTGCATCCTTTCTTTGCGGAAATAGCAAAATCACTCTCACAAGTGATCGGAGGGAAGGGCTATTCCTTAATCATCGCGTCGTCAGAAGAAGATCCTGAATTGGAAGCACGGGAGATTCGTCAACTGCAAGCACGCCATCTGGACGCTCTCGTAATCGCATCTTGCGCGCTGAACAATACTTCTATCGACAAGCTTGCACTCCATAACGATCCGTACGTGTTGATCGATCGCAATTTTTCGAAGGTCAAATCCAATTTTGTTGGAACCGACGATGAGGCTGCAGGCCGGATCGCGACAGAGCACTTGATTCAGATGGGCTGCCGGCGCATCGCGCATATAAGCGGACGAAATAACAGCACCGGTTATGGCCGATTACAAGGATATCAAGCGGCACTGCAGTCTCATGGGCTTCGCTATCGCAAAGAGTACGTCGTCAGCCGTCCCCATGTCGACGCCGACAGTATCGATCAAGGAAAGCAAGCCATGCAAATACTGTTGGGGCGTGAAATTCGCCCCGATGGTGTTTTTTGTTACAACGACCCTCTCGCGATAGGCGCGATGGAAAAGATTTTCGAAGAAGGGCTAAGTGTGCCCGACGACATAGCGGTTATTGGATGTGGCAACTTGCACTATGACTCCTCCCTGCGAATACCGCTCTCGAGCATCGATCAACAAAGCCATGCCATCGGTCGGCGGGCGGGAGAGGTTCTTCTCGAAATTATCGAATCAAAAGTGCCAAAGCCGCCTCAAAAGGTCGTTCTTGAACCGACTTTGATTGCTCGATTGTCTACCATGCGAAATTCCGCAGCTCACTCAGATGGCCCGAAAGTCAAGACGAAGAAGTAGACCTACCAAAAAGGTCGCGTTGCATACCACGCTGAGCTAAAGTGGAACTCTCAGAGGTGCGTAGTGGATCACAGTAGTTGGAGGCCGCTTGGCCATGATGTCTCTCTGTTTTAACCAATAGGCCCTGCAGCGCGGGCTCCTTAAGCCTTGGCACGAAGAGTCAACGCTGCCTCTGGGGAACCATTCATCAGTTAGAAGTCCTAGTTCGTGCTGGGTGAATAGTCTTCCCTTTGCAAACCAGCCTGCCCGCCGTGTTCCGCACAGGCGACATACGTCATAACTACATCAAACGACTATCGAGAGGCGTGGGCGAAGGCAGCATGGCCATCGCCTTCATCCATCAATATCTGGCCCGGCAGGGTTGCGACCGAGGTAATTGAGGGGAGGGTCTGTCCGATCTAGCGTCGAAGACGGCGAGATCCGCGATTCATCCGATCAACCCACCTCTGCCGTCAAACCAAGCAAAGAGGTTCGCTGAACCGAGACGCCGGGCCGCTCATAAATCGCCGTGCTTGCCAGATGATCTCTGTTTTGACTATCGTTAGCGGTAACGTTATTGGCAAATCGCCATCGGGAGCACCTAATGAGCTCAACAACGCAAATCTCCGATCTTCAAAAAAAACCGTTATCGCCCGATATGGACGAATGGGAGGAGTTCCTTGAAGGACGATATAAGGAAGGTAAGTCGGAGAAGGAGTTCCGCCAATATGACGCAGAAGCCGACCCCGGTGTCGCCGAATTCTACCGCCTAAACCACACTTACCAAACTCACGCTTACGCGTTGGATAAGGAACATCAGTACTTCAGGCTTACGCGTGGCGAAAAGAGCATTTGGGAAGCAGCCGAATTCCTAAACACTTTGGTCGATGACAGCGACCCCGACACCGATTTGACGCAACTCGAACATTTGCTCCAAACCTCCGAGGCGATTCGGAAAGACGGCCATCCGCGTTGGATGGTGGCGACGGGATTTGTACATGATCTCGGCAAATGCCTTTGCCTGTACGCCGAACCGCAGTGGGGGGTGGTGGGGGATACCTTTCCAACAGGCTGTGCTTATTCTGACGCAGTCGTTTTTCCAGAGTATTTCCACGCCAACCCCGACTCTCAGAACCCGCAGTACCAGACAAAATTGGGCATCTACGAAGAAAACTGTGGCTTGGACAAAGTGACGATGTCCTTCGGACACGATGGCTACATTTATCAGGTCATGAAAAATTACCTTCCGTTGGAGAGCCTGTACATGCTGCGCTATCACTCGTTCTACGCTTGGCATCGGCACGGCGCCTACGACTATCTCTGCAACGATCAAGACCGCGCGATGTTGCCATGGGTCCTGAAGTTCAATCCATATGATCTCTATTCCAAGGGACATATCAAGCCGGACTTCAATCAACTCAAGCCTTACTACGATGACCTATTTGCAGAGTTCTTCCCAGATAAAATTGCTTGGTAAACTGCGTTCTAAGGCGAGAAACCCGGCGATGGTCTCCACGTCAACGGCAAGCTTACCTTTGGCGAAACATTACCGTCAACGGAGTTCTATCTCTCGCTTGCCTCGCCTATGTCAATGACGCCAAGAACTGTCCCTCGGTATTTCCGCGTCTCCACATTGCCTTCGCTCGAAGCTATTGTGAAATGCCTGCCCAGAACAGGTCCGCACTTTAGTTCATCCGGATTGCAGGGTCAGAGTAAAGGACCGGGCTCGCAATTCGCTTTAAATTGAAGTGAGGATGATGCGAGCGATCTAGAGAATGCTGGCATTGGACCGACGTACTTTTATCATCCGCAGTACTGTCCGACAAAGCCGCCCCTAAACGATAGACGGCTCTCGGTTCAACAAAAAACCCATTCGTCTATCTTCAAAGATGGACTTTATTAGTGCTTTGCATCTTCGAAGCCGATTCGATAAACATAGGCATATTCACCGGGAGCTTCTGCAGGCACTTTGATATGCAATCCGTCTGTCCGTTGAGTGAAGGTCAATTCCGCGGGCGCACCAAGCAAGCTGACTGAGTTGACCTTTCGGGCACCCACGACGTCGCTGCTCAAGGTATGAATGACCGCTTCGCCTTCTTTTGGCCACGCCATCTCGATGGCGTACAAGGTCTCACCATTTGTTGTGAAACGAAAGTCCTGCGCTGTATAAGGTTTGGTTTGCGTATCGTGAAAAGACCCCGCTTCTACTTTGGTGGGCCCTTCGCCAAAGCTTGTCCAGGGCCGCGTTCCATAGATCGCATTACCATTTACCTTCAACCATGCGCCGACATCCAGTAATACCTGCTGGACTGGCTGCGGTATCGTTCCGTCGGAACGGGGGCCAATGTTCAGCAGTAGATTACCGTTTTTGCTGACGACGTCGGCAAGCTGCTGCACTATAAATTCAGGCGTCTTGAAGGTATCATTCTCGATGTAACCCCACGATTTGTTGCTCACTGAGGTATCGGTCTGCCATGTCTCCGGCAGAATGGAAGACAGCTGCCCGCGCTCAATATCCAGCACAGCAGAGGTCTTCTGCATATCGACGAGCTTTGAGTTGATGATGCCAACCGGCCCGCGTTTCGAAGATTCATTGTAGTAATACGCCGCAAACTCGGCCACGTATGGCCGCACGGAAGGCTGACCAATCCACCAGTCAAAGAAGATCAAGTCCGGGTGGTACTTCTGCACAATCTCTGCGTTTCGTGCGACCCAGTCTTTCGCATACGCTGGGGATACATAGGTCCAGTCCTCTGCGAGTGCGGCGCCATCGTCACCCAGCCTGGGATGAGCAGGTCCGTAAAACGCAGCGTACTTCGGATCGTTCACATCAGAGTCCTGCTTGCGGCCACCTTCGAGGAACCAGTCATGCTCAATACGATGAGAGGACGCACCAAGATGAAGTCCTTCGGCTCGAACCGCCATCGCAATTTCCCCAGCGAGGTCCCTGTGCGGGCCCATCTTCTTTGCCGTCCAGTCTGAGAGATCGCTGTCATACATTGCGAATCCATCGTGATGCTCAAATACAGGAACGACGTATCGTGCTCCAGAATCCTTGAAGAGCTTGGCCCAGGCCTGCGGATCGAAGTGCTCGGCCTTAAACATAGGAATGAAGTCCTTGTAACCGAACTGGGTCAGCAGCCCATAAGTAGCCACATGGTGTCTATTGATGGAAGACCCTTCCAGATACATCTCGCGCGGATACCACTCACTTCCATACGCTGGTACGGAGTACAGACCCCAATGGATGAAGATGCCAAACTTTGCGTCCCGATACCAGTCCGGTGCCTGATAGTTCGCTAGCGACTGCCAGTCCGGCTGAAAGGGTCCTTCCTTCGACTCCCGCTCCACCGTGGTCAGCAAGGCATCACGCTGCTTGTCGTACTTCGCGACGGCCTTCTGCCAGGTCTCATCGATCTGTGCTGCGCCCTGCTTGGCAGTGCTCAGGTATTGCGGGGCCACCTGTCCTGGCAGAGACGAAGAAAAGAGCAAGGCCATTAGGATGCTTAGTGCAGCGCGGTGCAATTTGAATTCCCTGCTGCATGATTCGTCCGATCGTGCTCTTCGTGCAGTAAGCATTACTCGCCTTTCTCATGCAGATTATTTTTTTTCGATGATGGCATTGATATCCAAAGTTTAAATAATTAAAAAGGGTTGCGCACGATAGACTATATGGATAAAAGTGCCTAGGCGTTGATCTCCAATTCGCTCAGCGCACGCTGGCCATTCGCGAGAAAGGCAAAGAGAGCGACGCATACATAGGCAATTAACGGCACAAGGTAAGCGAGAGCGATACTGTGTCCGATCTCCGAAACCAGTCCCATGACCGGAGTCAGAACGGCGCCCCCGATGATCGACATTACTAAGAGAGACCCTCCAATCTTCGTGTTGGGGCCGAGGCCTCGGAGACCCAGCGCAAAGATGGTTGGGAACATGACTGACATGAAGAAACTGGTAAGAAAGATGGCCCAGAGGCCTATCCAACCTGGAAAGGCGATCGCCAGTGCGACCAACGCAACATTGGATACTGCGTAGTTACCCATCAGCTTTGCTGGGGGAACTCGCTGCATAACCCATGCAGAGGAGAATCGTCCGAGGGCGAATGCAACGAGGGTTCCCGTAAGAAAAAAGCCGGCAAGCTTCTGCGTCTGATGGGCGTAAGCCTGGACGTACTGGATGAAGTAACTCCACGTACCCACTTGAGCCCCGACATACATGAACTGTGTAGCCACCGCCAGCAGGAAGTGCCGCTTGGTCAAAAGCTCGGAGAAGCGACCTTCGTTCTCCTCTGCCGCTGTCGATTCTGCGGCAATCTGAGGAAACTTGGCGAGGAGGAAGACTGCCGCTAATACGAAGGCGATGATTCCGAGCGCCATATACGGGGTCACGACGCGTAGCGTCTCCGACTTGAGGTAGGCCTCATAGGTATGGTTCGCCTTGCTAGAGGCGATGCTTTGCGGCGATAGTTCAACTCCTGAGAAGATGAAGATCGTTCCGAGTAGAACTCCCGAGATCGCGCCTAACGGATTGAAGGCCTGGGCAAGATTCAGCCGTCGTTCGGATCCGGACGAATCCCCTATCTGCGTAATGAAGGGGTTGGACGCTGTCTCCAAAAATGCCAGGCCGCCGGCCATGACGAAGAGCGCTCCAAGAAAGAACTCATAACGCATCGAAAGAGCCGCCGGCCAGAAGAGAAACGCGCCGATACCGAAGAGCATCAGCCCGGCAATCATACCCACCTTATAGCCGGCTTTGCGCATCAACAACGCAGCGGGCATGGCCAGCAGAAAGTATCCGAGATAGAAGGCCGACTGGACCAGACCAGCCTCAAAGCGGCTCAGTGTGAACGACTTCATAAACTGGCCAATCAGCACATCATTGAGGTTGTTCGGGATGCCCCAAAGAAAAAACAACGAGGTAACCAGAGCGAATGGAACCTTCTGGCCTGGACCGATTAAAGGCTGGTTGTCTTGGAGAGTGAAGGGGGCGTCTTGTTGATGTGTGACGGGAATCATGCATTCCTCTTTGAAGAGTTGACAGCACGGGGCGAATTTGCAGGTTAATCGAGCCGGACCATGATCTTGGAAAACCGTGCAGGGTCGCTGCTCCAGGCTGCAAGAGACTCAGGTACTTCGTCGAGGCTGACAATCGCAGTCACAGCATCGTCTACTGGAAATCGACCTTGTTCGAGCATTTGGATGACGGCATGGAAATCTTCCGGCAGGGCATTTCGAGACCCTAGAATATCCAGCTCCTTCTGAACGAACAGGCGTGTCTCATAGGCTACGGGTTCTTTAGCGTAACCAATGTAGACCACTCGTCCGGTGAATGCGACCTCTTCGACGGCCGCACGAAATGTCTCTGGAAGGCCGATAGCCTCGATGATCACGTCGGGCCCCTGTCCGCCGGTGAGTTCACCCAGGCGGTCGTGCATCGAATCAAGTGTGGTGTTGATGAGATCTGTCGCCCCTGCTTTACGCGCCAGCTCCAACTTCTTATCATCGACATCAATTGCAATGGTACGTGCTCCGATAGAGCCGGATGCCGCAACCGAGCCTAAGCCAACTCCGCCGCAGCCGATGATGGCCACCGTATCCTCTGCGGTTACGCGCCCACGCGCAACGGCGTGAAAACCCACTGTAAGCGGTTCGACGAGACAAAGCTCCTGGAGCGAGAGCTTTGCCGGATAGAGTTTCTCCGGAAGCTCTGCAATGTATTCGGTGAGCGCGCCATCGCGCTGTACGCCGAGCGTCTGATTAAACTGGCATGCGTTCGGACGACCGCGTCTGCACGACGCACACTTGCCGCAGCTTGTGTAAGGGGACAATGTCACATCTGTCCCGGCGGCGAGATCCGGCCGCCCCGGCGTGTCATGGACGATTGTCGCAGCAATCTCATGGCCCAGGATGCGTGGAAACTGCACGAGCGGGTTCTTGCCACGATAGCTGTTCAGATCACTACCGCACAGGCCGACTCTTTTTACCTTCAGCAGTATCTCTCCGCCAATATGCGAAGGATCTCTTACCGTCTCTACCGTCGCTTCACCTGCATGTTTTAGTACAAGTGCCTGCATCTGTGTGCTCCCTTTCACGACTGTTCTGCTGCTTCATCCTCGAGCGTCCTGAAAATGATTGCGTCTGCGCTATGAGAGTCGATAGGCTTCAATTGCGGTTCCCCCGAAGACGCGCTCTCGCTCAGTTTGTGACAACGATTGGAGCAGAGACTCAAGCGTCGAGAACCACCGACGATAGCTTGTCCCCACGGTGCACACTGGCCAGTCAGAACCAATCATAAGTCGACTCGGTCCGAATGCCTCCAGCACAACGTCCGCATAGGGGCGCAGATCTCCGATCGTCCAGCAATCCCATGCAGCCTCGGTGACCATACCCGAAAGCTTGCAGTAGACATTCTGCTCCTTTGCAAGTATGCGAAGGTTGGTACGCCAGGGTTCGAGCAGACCAGCGGCAATCTTAGGCTTTGCGATATGATCCAGCACGAACAACTGGTTCGGATGTTGTCTGACGAACTCAATTGCGTTGGGAAGCTGATGCTCGACGATCAAGAGGTCGTACACCAGACTCGTGCTTTGCAGCGCCCGGATACCAGAAGAGAAAGCATCGCGTAGAAGGAACTTTGGATCCTGCTCTGCCTGCACTACGTGGCGAAGCCCTTTTAGGTGCTTGTTCGAGGTCAGTATCTCAAGCTCTTCGCAAAAGTTCGCGCCGGCGATCTCCGCCCAGCCAATAACGCCACGGATCCAGTCAAACTGATTGGCCATCTGCAGAAGCCACATCGTTTCTTCAACCGTCTGCCGAGCCTGAACCGTCAGCACGCCATTGATTGCAGCTGTTGCGAGCTCCGGCGCGAGATCCTGAGGCAACATATCGCGCTGAAGTGGCGCCATCGACGCGTCGATCCAAGCATATTCTGGCTGCGAATAGTGCCAAAAATGTTGATGAGCATCAATACGATCTGTCATGGGTCTCGACGTGGTCGGACGACTCAGCATAGTCGATACGGCCGGACGGCCATACGTAGTTGAAGTCAGATCCGATAGCTGTAATGATCTCTTGAATCACGCTCGCATCCTCAGAGGGATCAAGGGCTCGCAGATTCTCTTCGAGCTCCTTTACGGTCGACATGCCCACAAGGGTAGACGACACATAGGAGTGTGCGAGGCAGAAGCGAAGCGCAACCTCAGTTAACCGCAACCCATGAGATTTACATATCTCATTTGCACGATGGCCCGCAGCCCGGATCTCGGGCGGAGCAGGATGCCAGGTCGGGATCTCACCGGGGCTGAGGACGCCCATGTGTAGTGGCGACGCATTGATGAGCCCGATGGATTTGCTTTTTGCCAGCGGTGTCAGTATTTCGTCCATATCCTGCACCATCAAGTTGTAACGGCAATAGCTCAGGATCGAATCGACCGGCGCTAGTTGGGCAATCGTGATGAGCGTCTCCAAGGAGTAGCCGGTGATGCCGATGTAGCGTGTTTTTCCTAGCTGTTGCAAGCCTCGTAAAGCCGGTAACGTTTCTGTGACGATTTGCTCGACATCGCCAAACTCTACATCGTGCACCTGAAGTAGATCGACGTAGTCCGTTTTCAGGCGTGCCAGCGAAGCATCGACTCCGGCTACAATCGTGCGGGCGGAGAAGTCGAAGTCGTCTGCGCCATAGCGTCCGCACTTAGTTGTCAGGATAACTTCGTGTCGTTTCCCATCAAGGGCCATTCCCAGTCGTTGCTCAGCAAGGGTTACGCCGTAGTACGGCGATACATCGAAAAAATTGATCCCCCAATCGATCGCCTGGTGAACCGCGCGTGTGCTTTCCGCCGGATCAACCACAGAGAATACGTTCCCAAGTGGGGAAGCCCCAAACCCGAGGATAGACAGCTCGAGGTCGGTCTGACCGAGTCTTCGATGGCGCATCTAGTTCCTCCGACTTGTCCAGACGTTGCTCGGATATCGTATGACCCAAAGAACCGTGCTTGGAACTTACGTTACAGTAAACGATGAATGTAAGGTAAGCAAGTAAATTATTGAAGGTTCCACGAATTCGATTTTGGTAGGACGCAGCTTCCACTTGTGTTCAAGAGGACCGTCAGGGGTAGTGGTCAAACTCTGAAGCTAGTCGTTCGGCAGAAGGGCTGAAGCCCTAATCCAGCCAGCGCGATCTTCACTTCCTATATTGAAGTGCAAGGTAATTGGGTGCGCTTTCGTAAGACGCACAGTACATTCTACAGAGCCAGGCACTACTGAACCTACTAGAATCCCGGAAGATGCATCAACTCTTTCGATTCCGTGCCGGACAAAGAGCTTAATAGTTTGGTCCACCTGTGAGCTAATCGTCACGTCTATTGTTCTTGTCTTTAAATTCCACGTGAGGTCATCGATTTTTGCCCGTGTCCGGCTCACTATTCCCTTTATACTTCCTTCGGTCAGTGAATCAGGGTTCGCGGGGAGCAACCCTATAACACCTGGCCGAGAGTAGAGCAGCATCTCCATGATGAGAGTGGGAAGGGCCCCCTGCGGATCGGGGGAAGGAATTGCGTATGGATTATGCATTGTCGTTAGGCTTGCGTTGACATATCCCTGTTCGAGGATCTGTTTCAAGTCGAAGTTCACCAGATACGAATCCTTCAACCTTGCTGCGGCGAGGCCCCGATGCAAAATGCCATGCGCGGAATCATTTCCCTGCGCTCGCTTCCGGGATGCAATGGAGGATGCCCTGGCGAGAACAGGGGTTGCGTCTGGGGTGAACTCATCCCCGGGCCATGCTCCATACAGATGTGAGACATGCCTGTGATCCTGATTCTCTTCTAGAATTGGCCACGCCCATTCCTTCAACGCACCATCCGTATCCAAAAGATACGGTGGCAGCTTCGCTAACATGGCCTCCCAACGTGGAATCTCTTCAGCATTTTCACCTAGTACCTGCGAGGCTTCGATGACATGTGTCAGCACTTCCCTGCAGACACTGATATCCATCGTCGCGTTGATAACAGCAGGAGATCTCTCTGAGTTGCGAGGATAGTTTTCCGGAGAGTACGAAGGAACGAAGATATAGTTACCGTTCTTATCTTTCTCCTTCAAATAGTCTTCGTAAAAGAGGGCAAGCTCTCTAAGCCCTGGCATTACGTGTTCGCGTAGGAATTGTCGATCTCCGGTAGCCAAATAGTAATCCCAGATTGGGCTGTACATCCATCCACCAGCAGATATCCAATAGTGGTGAGGCCAGCCATAGTCAAAATGTATAAGCGGACCTCCCTCCTGGGTGGGGTGAATTCCAAAGAGCGCACCACGGGCGCCAAAGATGTTCTTGGCATTTGTCTGGGCATCTGGCAGCTCACTTTCTACCCAGTGTGTATATGCTTTTATCGACTCTGGCAAATCTCCCATTACGGCGCCGGAGATCTGCAAGTTTACATTGACGTTGACGTGCCCCCACATCGGGGTAAAATCCCCAGTCCTCAAGTAGAGCCAGTATCGCCCCATGTCGAGCAAGTCTTCAAGCAATGCGGGGTTATATCCAAACCTCGTTCTCTGGTCGGTGAGCATCTCTTCACCGCTCATGGAGTGCAGCGAGTCTCCACCAAAATTTACTGAGACACGATCGATCACGCTGGCCTGACCTGGACGATGACGCGCAAGCAGCACCCCATAGTTCGGGGTGATCTGATCCACTGCAGCCTTAAGTGCATTGATATCCTTCTGCTCTAAATCTTGATAGGCTTCGATACGCGTAATCAGCGTAAGGGAGTGAACGCCCCGAAGCACGAGGGCATCTCCCTCACTGTTGGTAGATCCTCCATCCACGATGACCCTTGTCACACTCGCATAACCGGGCGTGCCTTGATCAACGACGTAGTGTCCTTGAAGAATGAAGTGGGACGCATCAACACTCCGATCTAAATGAATACCCGGAGTCCCCGGTTCATGAAGATGCAGCGGTTGTCCCCCTCCATCCGCGATTCTTATCGTTTCGCGTCGGTTTGCAGGTATATCCGTGCGGCCGCTGCCCATAACAATCGACGTGTCCAACCGAAGCGTCGCATTGATTGCACCGTCATTCGGAGCCGTGAATAACTGAACGACCACGTTGTCCGGACGCGAGACAAACGTACGCCGTTCCCACTGGCCCTGCTCGTCGGTCCAGACAGTCTTCACTTCCCCACTTTCAAAATCTGTCGTTCGCAGATAGTTCTGCACGGCATGTTGGCCCGGCGTCTCGATCCGCATATCGAATGCGGGATGGGGTCGAAGATTGTTTGTCCCGGGTTTTGTTTCGCCCTTCTCCGCCGCCGCAAGCGAGAGGTCGAGAGCTTTTTTGTATTCGCCCTCAAGCATCAGCTTTCGGACTTCAGGGAGAATATAGGCGATTTTGGGCGCCTCAAGAGGTTTTCCCTTCCATGATTGAAGAAGGCTCTCCTGATGGAAGATGATCTGTTCGGCAAACGGATCTCCAAATACTTCAACCCACATCTTGCCATCGCCGGTGAGGAGACCGTCGTCTTCTGTCGTACCGGGGACTGTGCTGCACATTCCCCGCTTCGGAACTGCTCCAAGACGAATGCGGTCGGCAAGAGACATGGGTATGACTTGCTGATTCAGAGGGACCAAGGTGTTCATCGAAACGTAGGCCGGGCTGGACTGAGCTAGTATCCCCAACGGGAAAACAGCTGAAGCAAGCCAAACCCAGAAACGCCACTGAGAGCCATATTTCATATGGTAATGAACCTCGATGAGCTTACGTTTCGAAGCTCAATGCTTCGATCTTTTAAAAGATCTGCCCACCAGCATCAAGACACCGAGGGTATAGCTCATTAAATGAGGTTACTGAGCCGTGACCTTGAACAGCATGCTGGCGTGGGGACGTAGAGAGAGATGAATCTTAGCGATATCTTTTGTGTTCGTGTGCAGCCACAGATCGCGTACGGTTGCCTTCGAGGCGGTAACTCCAACAGAAGCCCAGGGAAGGTCTATGTCCTTCGCAGTGTCGCCAATATTGAAGACTGCGACATACTTGGACTTGGAGTTGGGAACATCTGCCGTCCAGGCCACAGTGCTGTTTTCTCGAAAGGACTGACGCCCATTGTCACTGTGCTGGTTGACGTCCAGCACTTCAGGATTTGTGAGGATCTCAATCGTGAAAGGATCGCTTGATGGGATATCTCCCCCCAACATAAGCGGAGAGCGGAAGATCGACCACAGCGACATCAGGGTGTACTGTTCGTCGTGGGTGAGCAGACTCGGCCTATCGTCACCGCGCTCTGCACGAATACCGATATGGCCAAGAGGAAGCATATCGGCATCAGGCCAGCCATTGGGATGCACCTTGCCCTCCCAGTTCTTCATCAGTTCGAACTGCTTTTTAACATCGACCCATCGGTCCCAGAAGTCGTTGGAGATGCGCCAAAGCTGGGCGTTTTCCTTGAGATCTTCATACTTGTCAACTGGAGCGGGTCCTGGCGATAGACTAAGGACGATGGGCCGGCCCGTCTTACGAAGTGCTACGCTGAGTGCATGGATCTCGGAGCCACGGTAGGGCCTGCTCATGTCATCCGCTTTTACGTAGTCCACTCCCCATGATGCATAGAGTTCTGCGATGGAGTCGTAATAAGCCTGCGCGCCGGGCTTGGACATATCGACGCCGTAGGTGTCTTCCATGTCCTTCCACTTGCAAACATTGACCTTGTCAGCCACATCGGCAGCATGGAATTTCGTGCCTTTGATGGGAAGGTTCTTGTCGACAGCCTCGCGGGGAATTCCGCGCATGATGTGAATGCCAAACTTCAATCCCTTGCTGTGGACATAGTCGGCCAACGACTTAAAGCCTGCATCGTTTGCCGCAGATGGAAATCGATTTGGCGACGGGACGAAGCGCCCATATTGATCCATTGTGACTTCCCCGCGTGGGATGTAACCATGAGATCTGGCTTTTGGCTGATACCACTCGATATCAACAATCACGTATTGCCAGCCGAACTTGGCGAGCTTTGCGGCCATGGCGTCAGCGTTGGCTCTAACCTCATCTTCCCGTACGGTAGGACCGAACGAGTCCCAACTGTTCCAGCCCATGGGAGGTGTTGGAGCAAGCATCTTGCTGGGAGAGGCAACTGGACTGCAGAATGCCGTCGAAGTGTAGACGCTCAGAGCAAGGACGCTGCAGGAAACAGTACGTAGAGAAAGATTCATTCGGAGGCCCTTCTTCGGTCGCTAAAAGAATTGAGAAAGATTGCAAATCGTATAAGTAATCGTTTACTTTGCTTATGACGAATAATTGATGCGTTCGGTGCTTGTCAAGCTGGAGCCCTCTATAACGACAGTTACCACGTATCCCAGCGTTCCTAGACCCCGGGGTTAGCATGGACTTCGAAACATCGCGACGGCGCTTCATTGCGCTACTCAGCTCAGCATTGGCTTCCACTCAAATTACACGTAGTGCGTCGGCTCAGACTCAGCACTCTTCATCGCCGATGCTGAAACCTGAGGCCAAAGATGTGTCGATCTGGTTCGAGAGTCCCGCCTCTGAGTGGGCAGCCGCGCTGCCAGTCGGCAATGGAAGAATTGGCGCCATGGTATTTGGCACCGTGCTGCAGGAGCGCATCGCCCTAAATGAGGACACACTGTGGTCCGGTGGTCCAAGCGACTGGAACAATCCCGACGCGAAGAACCATTTGCCCGTGATACGAAAGCTGATCCTCGAGCAGAAGGACTATCAGGGGGCTGACCACGAATGTCGTAAAATGCAAGGGCCTTACAACCAGGCATACCAGCCGGTGGGCGATCTGCTGATCGACTTCGAGCATCGGAATACGGTGGGAAATTATCGGCGCGAATTGAATCTTGACACTGCCACGGCAACGGTCATGTATGAGGTCGGGGGTACTATCTTCACTCGCGAAGTCTTCGCGTCGATGCCAAACCAAGTGGTGGCAGTCAAGCTTTCGTCCAGCCAGCCTGGGCAACTCAACTGTAAAATACGCTTGGCCAGCCAATTGAAGTCAGAGGTCAAGGGAGCCGGTGCGAATGGAATTCATTTGACGGGCAAAGCTCCCAGCGAATCAGCCCCCAATTATTTATTCACTCCTGAGACTGCATCGGCGCAGAGATGGATCCCTCCCTCGATATCTGCCCCTCCGGGCGCCGCAGGGCATGCAGGAGGCGTGCATCCCCCAAGGCCAAAGCAGAAGATGAACGTCGAGGAAGCAGCGGCGCAAGTTGCATCCGACGATCTCGCCGAAAACCCGATCCAGTACAGCGACGTCGAAGGCAAAGGGATGCACTTCGCTGCTGTGCTCGATTTGAGCGTCACGGACGGTAAGATCACCAGGGAATCCGATGGGAGTTTGGCGATCCACGGTGCGAGTGCTGCCGTGCTTTTGGTGGGGATGGCAACGGGCTACAAGAGCTATGCAGTAGCTCCGGACCGTCCTTTGCCTGAAGTCCTAAGCTCCGCGGTAAAGCATGTAAAGGCAGCGCAGCAGGTTCCCTATGAACGACTTCACGCTGCCAATATTGTCGATCATCAAACGCTTTTTCGACGGGTGAGGCTGGATCTAGGAGACGAGAAGAACTCACCTCGTCTGCCGACGGACAAGCGTGTGTCGGGGATGACGAACAATCCAGATCCATCGCTGTTAGCGCTTTACTTCAATTTTGGACGTTACCTCCTTATCACGAGTTCGAGGCCCGGAACTCAGCCCGCAAACTTACAGGGCATCTGGAATGCGGAGATTCGTCCACCATGGAGTTCGAACTGGACCTCAAACATCAATGTGCAGATGAACTACTGGCATGCACAAACGACTAATCTGTCTGAATGCCACATGCCACTCTTCAATATGGTGACGGATCTGAGTAAAAACGGAGCCATCACGGCAGAGGTTAACTACGGCGCGAAGGGATGGGTATCGCACCACAACATCGACCTCTGGCGGCAATCCGCACCGGTAGGAATGGGAACAATCTTCGCCGATCCTACATGGGCAAACTTCAGTATGAGCGGGCCTTGGCTATGTCAGCACCTCTGGGAGCACTATCGCTTTACGGTCGACAAAAAATATCTACAGGAGACCGCATATCCCGTGATGAAAGGTGCAGCGGAGTTTTGTCTAAGTTGGCTTGTCGAGGACAACAAAGGACAGTTGACGACGTGCCCTTCGTTTTCGACCGAGAATAGTTTCTTCGCGCCAAATGGAGTTCCTGCCAACGCCAGCGCGGGCTGCACGATGGACATCGCACTGATCCGTGAGTTGTTCAGCAACGTAGTATCCGCGTCGACTGATCTTGGCATAGATCATGAGTTTGCAGCGAACCTACAAACAACGATAAAGCGACTACCTCCCTACCAGATCGGCAAGTACGGCCAACTACAGGAGTGGTACAAGGACTTCGATGAGAACCAGCCTGGCCAACGACACATGTCTCATCTTTACCCGGTCTACCCAGGGTGGGAGATCACATCGCATAGTAGACCCGAGCTTTGGGCTGCTGCGAGGAAGTCGCTGGAGCGACGACTGGCAAACGGGGGCGCTTACACAGGCTGGAGCCGTGCCTGGGCCATCGGGCTGTGGGCCCGGCTTTTGGATGGCGACATGGCGTGGGATTCACTGAAGTTACTGATCGAGCACAGTACTGGCGCCAATCTCTTTGACACACATCCGGAACGACATGGGAGTATCTTCCAGATTGACGGAAACTTCGGAGCCACAGCAGGTATTGCCGAAATGCTGCTACAAAGCCACGAAAATGAGATTGCACTGCTGCCCGCGCTCCCCACAGCTTGGCAAGAAGGGTCCGTTCAGGGTCTCTGCGCTCGCGGGGGGCTGGAAATTGGCGTCGCTTGGGACAAAGATGGGCTAATGTCTGCTCAGGTACTTGCCTTACGAACAGGACGACATACATTTCGCGTTCCTAAGGGCAGGAGGTTTATGCACATTTCGAACGCTGCAGGTAGTCCGCAGAAACATCTGCCTGGTGCTGATCCTCAGACATTCTCCGTTGGTGTGGAACAGGGTCAACTATATCGAATTGAGTTTGAACAAACATAGAAGCAGCAATGGCAGTCGAGGGGAATGCCGACATTCAATGCATGAAAAAATCGACTGTGCTCTGACGGCACAGCTACAAGGTGCAATCGACAACTAATCTCTATATTTAGTCGTCACCTTGATAAGGTGACAATGCGTAACAGATGTTCTTGCCATTCACTTGTCCGCATTCTCGTAGGTGGCCTACTGAATTTTTGCTTTTTAATACTGACCGCCACCGCTTTCGCGGAGACGCAACTGGCAACGAATTCAAAGTCGAACGATTCTTCGACCCCGCCGCAAGCTTCCAAACCGGGCCCGCTTTATCGATATTAGGAGCAAGAGCCACGTTGCTTTAGTAGGACAAGCATCGCACGCCTCGAAGAAACATCTTCTTGAAACAATGGGATCAGGAGTCGCCCTTCTCGACTACGACAACGACGGGCTTTTAGATATCATCTTTGTCAAAATCGCGGACCCACCATCCCCTCTACCTAAATTCAGAGTTCGTCGGCCACACCTTCCCCACCAAAACCATCGATAGCAAAGAGCGCCTGCAAGAGTTTGTCGTCCGCCATGCCCGCGTCCACGACACCCTCGCCTCCACCCCCCAATACGCTGGTGCCGCCTTCGACTACAACATCTACGACAACTGCGGCTCCGGCGACCACATCTGCTACCACGGCGTCATGGACATCTTTCGCACTCTAAGTCCGCCGCAGGTTTCTTTAAATCCGTGTGCGAACCCTCCGAAGAGATCGTCCTCGAGCCCGCCTTCCACTGGTCGCGCAGCGACGAGTCGATAGGCTTCACTACCGCGATGATCCCTTCAACTGCGACCACCCCAAGCTCTTCGTCGAGAACGCCAAAGGCGAGCGCCTGGTTGGCGAATGAGATCCCGATCGCAAGCAGTTTCCCTTCCTCAAGCATCCGCCCTTAACCATCAGATGCGATTTTTATTTATAGGTAACTTCGGCTAACAAATAGTTGCTTGACAGAAGTATTACTTTGCATGTAAATAGGTCTGGCGTAAACCTTACAGTTAACGTATAAACTTTTGCCATTCGCTGTCATGCTTTTCTCCCGACGCCAACTGACGGATTCGACAAGCAAACTTGCCCCGCTTTTTGATGCAGCGTTTGCGGGTTGGCAGGCTTAGCCCCAACGTGCACGATATTGATCGCTAAAAACCTTAATTCAGGAGAGTCACATATGTTTGTATCCGCTTTTCCAACGCGCCGTTTTGCGCATGGCCCGCGAGCCATGGTGTCCGGTTGCCTGCTTATGTTGTTGCCGCTGGCGGTTTCACTCCGTGCTGACGCGCAGACCACACTTACCGTCAATGTAAATTCCAACGCCGGTACCATCCTTCATGGCGCTTCGGGTTGGCTCTATGGGCAGGCCGAAGATGGGTTGGCAAGCCAGAACCTAATGGCTCCCACCAAGCCGCAGTATGACGCGGGCAAACCACCCAATGGCCAGCAGCATGCCGGCGGAGATGTGAGCAAGACAATTCCCTCCTTCTTGAGCTCGGGAGGAAAGGGGACTCAGATCTATCTGCAGGATTACTTCTCCACCTTTTATCCGAACCCCGGCATTGCCAGCTATACCAGCACGGTGCAGGGCATCGTAAATGGGCTGAAATCGGACCCGAATTTTCAGAGTTATATCTATGTGCCATTCAACGAACCGGACGGTGTGGTCTACGGCAAGTATGGAACCGGTATTACTAATTTATCGGGACTGGAGAGCGACTGGGTCACGATCTTCAATGCGATCCACGCAATTAATCCGTCGGCCAAGATTGCCGGCCCAAACTTTTTCCTTTACGACAGCAACTCATACCGCAGTTTTATGACATACGCCAAAGCGCACAATGCGCTCCCGACCCAGGTGACCTGGCATGAGTTGACCAGCGCCACCTACACAAACTGGTATACCGACTACAACGACTATCGCTCGATTGAGAGCGACCTCGGGATCTCCCCAATTCCGATCGTGATCAATGAATATGCGCAAGCCACGGAGCTTGGCGTACCGGGCGACCTGGTGCAGTACATCGCACGCTTTGAAAACAGCAAAGTCTACGGGTGCCTGGCGTTTTGGGTCACTGCGGGCTCGTTGGATTATCTTGGCGCCGCCCAGCAGCCGAATGTGCCCACCGGCGCATGGTGGCTTTACAAGTGGTATGGAGGAATGCTGGGCAACACGCTGACGGTGACGCCACCCAGTACGACGTCCATGGGACTTCAGGGAGTAGCGACGCTGGACGGTAATGCACACCAGGTGAAGGTCATCTTCGGGGGCGGATCGGGTACCATCAACGTCGCGCTGCAGGGACTTGCTTCGCAGTCGTATTTGAACGGCAAAGTCCACGTAACGGTGTGGGGCGTTGACAGCACGGGCGATGGCGGAGCGCCGACAACGGGTCCTTATTACATTCAGGAGGGTGATTACACGGAGTCGAGCGGAAATACTGCGGTCTCCGTGGCAAATACGAAGTCGACCTCAGCGTATTATCTGATTGCGACACCGGCAAAGAGTACCTCGAACGTAAGCAGCACCACAAAGTATGAGGCAGAGTATGCCGACCTATTTGGGCCGGCAACAGTTACTTATGGCAGCAACACAGGTTACTCCGGCACCTATTTTGTTCAGGGGTATGTCAACAATAACGGGGCCGTGACGGAGTTCGATGTGCAAGCGCCGAATGCGGGCTTCTACAACGTGGACATTCGCTATTCCTCACCCAGTGGCAACACCAGCCTGAACCTGTATGTGAATGGGCCGCAGTTGGAGACGGTAAGCCTTCCCGGTACGAATAATGCTAATAGCTGGACAGACAAGATGGTGACGCTGTATCTAATCAAGGGAATCAACCGCATTGCCTATGGCTCAAACTCGTCGAGCACCGGAGTGCAGCTGGATTACATCAATGTAACTTCCACGACTGGAACCGTGACAACGTATGAGGCGGCAGCGAGCAACAACACGTTAGGCGGAACAGCGGTGCGCGAGAACAATAGCAATGCGCCGGGTGGCACGGATGTTGGATTTGTCGGCCAGGGATCGGCGAACTATGTGCAGTTCAATGGCGTGAATGTACCGTTTAGCGGAACATATCGCATGTTAATTGAATATTCCAACGGCGAGGTCTACTCCGGCCCGGAGGCTGGTGCAGTGTTCCGGTCCGCGCAGGTCAGCGTCAATGGCGGAACGGCGCAGCAGGTGTTCTTCGACAATACGGTCAACTACACCACTTACCAGGAGCTCGCGGTAGATGTGCAGTTGAACGGGGGAAACAATACGATCAAGTTCTACAACAGTGCCACGAGTCCCAACCCGAATATTGAGTCGGGCTGGGTTCCGGTGCTGGCGCAGATCAAGATTGCGTCTGCGCAGTAGTGGCCGATTTGCTGTGAAGGCACCCCCACCGGGTGCCTTCGTTCGCCTCCGAGAGAAGGGTTAGCTTGGTTGCCTTCCTAAGGAGACTCGATACGTTATTGAGAAACTGTATCTTCCGGCAGATTATCTTGCACTCCAGAGCGTGATGGCGGCCACAACATAGCGGCGCTAATTCCGCAGGTCAGACGTGGATTCGGCGATATTCCACCCGCGAACATCCGTACTCGTGTCCTATTTCAATGACGCAGACGATACAGAAGTATCGTATTGTCGAAAGATCGGTATATCACTCAAGAGGCGCTAATGAATCGTTGGTTCCCTGCGTTGCTGTTCCTTGCTGTTCCGGCAATCTTATTCGGACAATCACTGCCACTCCAGAGAAACGGTCAAACGATCACGATCGAGCCCTATGCGCCGAACGTCGTACGTGTCACATTGAGTATGATTGCCCGAGAGGCCGCGATTGGTCCGGGTTACGGCTTCGTGGCTACGCCGGAGCAAAGTGGCTGGATACACACTGTGCGGGAAGATGGTGCCGACGTCTACAAGAGTCAGCGAATGACCGTAATCGTTGCTCCGGAGCACCGAAGGAGTCCAAATGAAAGACTCCCGGATACCGCAAAGTTCTTTTCAGGCTCTGTGCCCGGCACAGACATTTCTGTCACATTGCCGGACGGTTCCTCGCTCGCTGAGATGAATGGCTGGCAGATGGCTGAGTTGAACCAAAAAGATGACACTCTCAAGAATGCGCGGGGAATAAAGGCGGATGACCTGCCACTTTACACCGTCGGCGCAAGTTTCCGGGCAGCCGACGACGAGCATTACTACGGTCTAGGCGAAAATCAAGAAGGCTACCTCGACCACCGGCAACGCCCCATCACATGTGCGGCTAATTATCTGGCCCCTGCTTCTCCATCGTACTGTGTGCCGTTTCTGGTCACAAATAAGGGATATGGAATCGTATGGGACAACCCATCGTCCACAACCATTTACCCAGCCTTTGACGGCGAAACAAAATGGACATCGACGCTCGGCAGAAGGGTTTCGTTCTTTGTCATCGCGGGAGATACCACCGACGAGATCTATGAGGGTTATAGGCTCCTTACAGGAGCGACACCGATGCTGCCGAAGGCGGCATACGGTTTCATTCAGTGCAAGCAGCGTTATAGCTCGCAGGCAGAAGTGCTCGCCGTAGCGAAAGGCTATCGCGAACGCCACCTGCCCTTAGATATCGTCGTCGTGGACTGGTTCTATTACACCCAGATGGGTCAGTACGACTTCGATGTGCAGGCATGGCCCGATCCTGTGGCCATGAATAAGCAATTACATGCTGACAACGTCGAGTCGATGATTAGCGTGTGGCCACGTTTTGCACCAGGGTCACGTTATTACGACTTCCTCTTGAGCAAAGGCTGGTTCGAACACTACGCAAGCGGACTTCCGGTGACAGCGGACGAGCCGGCCCCGGGCAAGCCGGTTGACGGCATGCCATACGATAAAGCCGGATCAGACATTGATACGACAAACCCCGAGGCAGCCGCTTGGTGGTGGAACCTGATTCGAGACAATATCGCTGCAAAAGGTTTCGACTTCTTCTGGGCCGACGAAACCGAACCAGACCTTCCGCCTGACGGAGCTTACCTGAGCATCGGCCCAGGGACACAGTACTTAAATGTGTATCCGTTATCACACACGGGAGCGATCTATGATGGCGTTCGCCGGGACAAGCCGCAACAACGTTCTCTCACGCTTTCGCGGGACGCTTATCTCGGAGCCCAGCGAAATGGCACAATCTTCTGGTCGTCGGATATTTCGCCCACATGGGACAGTCTGCGGCGCCAGATTCCAACTGGCCTCAATATCGCAGCCTCTGGCATTGCTTATACGGGTAACGATATCGGCGGTTGGCAAGATCTTCCCTATAGGCATACTCCGTCTCATACACCGCTCATTGATCCCACAAGCGCGCGCAATAATGTCGGGCAATACGATGATTATCCAGAGCTTTACGTACGCTGGTTCGAGTATGGAACCTTTCTCCCAACCATGCGCACACATGGTACTCGACGCTACAACGAGATCTGGAGTTACGGAACCGAGGCCCAGCCGATCCTTGAGAAGTATCTGAAGCTGCGGTACACGCTGATGCCCTATATCTACTCGCTAGGCTGGTTTACTCATCAGAGCGGCGCACCGTTCATGCGGGCGCTGTTCATGGACTTTCCACATGACAACAAAATTGCGAATATAACCGACGAGTACATGTTCGGTCCTGCGTTGCTCGTCGCGCCGGTGGTTGAGCAGGGAGCCAGCACCCGCGAAGTCTACCTCCCAGATGGTGCCGACTGGTACAACTTCTGGACGAATGAGAGATTGCATGGCGGCCAAACACTTACGGTGAAGGCTCCTATCGACACTATTCCACTTTTTGTGAGAGCTGGATCAATCCTACCGTTGGGAGCTCCAGTCGAAAGCTCGCATAGTCAGCAGGCGATTGCAAAGGTGAAAGTGTACCCCGGAGCAAATGGAGAGTTCATGCTCTACAACGACGACGGCACAACCTACGCTTATGAAAAAGGAGACAGGCAGATTACAACTCTCAAGTGGGACGACGCTACTGGCAAGCTGAAACAAGAAGGCGCCACTGCGTGGGACCAAAAAGAGACTGGTCTGGTTGAAATCGTGCACTAAGATTCTCGGCATCTAATCGTTGCCATAATTTGTCCGCCGCGTAACACCATCCCCAGTGAGAACCGGCCCGTCATAGCGGATGGTGGTGCGGCCGGAACGCATCGAGGAAGTCGATGTCACGCTTTAGATTTTGAAAGGAAAAGCGCCTGCGCCCGCGGACCAGTCGTGTTGAAGCGTAGTAACGGCTGATGGGTCATCGGTCCGAATAACGGCCCACCTTTGCGGCGTCCTTTCGCTCAAGAGATCCATTGGTCGAACTCCGTTCCACCAGATGCGACTAGCCGAAATGCTTTTCTATCGCGTTTGCATTTTCCCGATCGTGTGAGCCTTCGCCTGGATAGACGAAAAGTGTTGTCGTGCTTTGCGCAAGCAGATCGAGCACTGACGATTAACCTCCCACAGGACTTGGGCTGATGCGGCGAAGGCCAACAGAGGCGCCCACCGATGCGGCCTTCCCGAGAAACGGTTTGTCGTTAATTTTCTTAGGGTCACCACCAATAATTTCTTAAGGCTCCTCTTCGTCCAGTCCTCCAATTCCCAAAACTTGAAATTGCTGATAAGGCCGGGAGATTTCTATCGCTGCCGCCAGCGGCCCGATGGCACTTAGCGCATCCTGCTCGGAAATGGAAAAGGCGCGGTCGCAGCCATGACTGCGGCCATTCTGCTTGGCGCGACCGAAGGCCATGACAACGATTCGCCGTCGACCCTTCTCGGCCATCTCAATCACGTCTTCAAACATAGCGGTCTCGGCGGATTCGCCACCTGCCTCCGTCTCGATGTCGTGCCGACGGTCAAGCCACGTTCGCCGACGCCGGCCGACTTGCCCCTTATCGCAATGGCAAGGAGTCTCAATGCGATCCCGGTCTTCCGCTCGGCATCCTTGAAACTGTCTAGTACTCTGAGACGACGCTGCAGCTCGCTCCTGGCGACCAATTGACCCTTCTTTCTGACGGAATCCTCGAAGCTCGCAGCGCCTCCAGCGAACTCTTCGGCTTCGACCGCACCGCGGCCATCAGCACACAATCGGCAGAGACCATCGCGCGTGCCGCGCAAGCCTTCGGCCAGGACGACGACATCACCGTCCTTACTCTGACTAGGCTTGTAATGGCCTGAAAATTTCCTTGCCTCAACGCACTCGTCGTCTGTTTCGACAGGTCTGATTGAGTTGGGCGATTGGGATAAGTTGTTCATTACTTTTGGTTGCTATTTTGACAATATTTGTCGCAGACAATTTTCGATATTCGTTGAGATCAGAGGTGACCTCTGAGACAACAACGCCGCTAACCAGACGGCCGGTTCTCCGTCGTGTCCCGGAGAAAACAGATATTCAGCGCAGCTGATTGCTCGGCCGTCAACGAAGGGCAGAGTCGAGTCTTCACCTTGCCGGGGCGGGCGCCTTCGCCATCATCGCGAGAGCGCACTTCGACCCGCGTGCCGGATCTTTATCTTCTGGGCTGAGGATGGGGTAACTCATCTAGGTGGGACCGCCCCAGTCAGTCGCTTTGAGGTTCGCACCAGGCTGGTCTTCTTCTGCTGGCTTCGCGCACACAGCATATTGATACCATCCATCGCGCATCACTTCAACGGAGGCCCACGGCTGCGAATTTACCAGCCCGGTGAACTCCGCCCCCGACATCACATCAGCCTGCTGCGGCTCTCGATACTTTCCCGCAAGGATATTGCTGAACCGCGAAAGTAGCCACATGCAACTCAGCGGAATACGGGTACGAAATCCCGAGGTAGGCTCCGCGATGAAGCATCGACCTCCAGGGCGCAGGACGCGGTACACCTCGGAGAGGACAGCCATCTTGTCTGGAACGATGAGAAGCAAGCGGGAGAGAATAATCGCATCCACGCGGAAGGGAAGCTCTGGAAGCGACTGCGCATCGCCGCGCCAGAAGCTGCAGTTTCCCAACGAGCGTCTGGCAGCCCGGTCTCGCGCCCGCTCGACAAGGTTAGCCGAGAGATCGAGCCCCACCGCCGAGATCTGCGGATGTATCTGCGCCAGCTTGCAGGCATAGAACCCCGGACCGCACCCAAGCTCCAGTAGATTCGTACCGGGAGGAGGAGCCGACGGAAAGAGCGAACGTGAGATCTCCGTCGTCTGATCGCGAAACAGATACTCGCGGCATAGCGCATAGAACCAGGAGCACTGCTCGAAGAGGCTCACAGACTCTGGTGACTCTGCGCACCCGGCGAGATTATTCTCAGTCGATCCCATTCTCACACGCCTCAATGCTCTCTTATGATGCAAGTGGATTCCATTTCACCACCGTCGGGATGGCCAACATCATCTTTGCAGCGGTAAGTACCCCAGCGTCTGACGAAATCTTTGCAGCTTTGTTACAGGAGCATCCACGAAGGAAATATCTTCTTTTGAGCTTGTAACCAAATTCTGCAGCCGCGCTCCAATGATACGAGTCGTACTGGCAACTAAGTTTCTAAAAGCGATGGGAGGAATAGCAAAGGTGGATCCGGTGAGCCGGGAAGATGTACTTGCGATCGAAGTCCACCACGCCGTCGAGCCCCCTTCCAGCCGCCTCCTACTCGCTACGCTGCTTCGCAACTTTGGTTCGCACCGAGATTCTCACGTGTTGATCGGATGGCTCACACCGCCTCATCTCGTTCCAGAATCCCACCAATCGTCCCACAACAGGTTAGTCTGCGAGGCCACGTAGAGTGTCGACACCCTCGAAATCGGCATCTCCAAGGTGGGCTGGAGTAGAACGGGATAGGGCCACCAGCAGAAGTATAGGAGATCGTGAAGAGAGTGGCGGAGGTCCTGGAGCAGCTATCGCGTCCTTGCGTGAGTTCTCCACGGAACATCACGCCATAAGGGCTGATCTGGTTGGTTGTGCGAGACTGGACGGCCGGTGGCTTTGGATGGGGTTTGGAGGGGTCGAAGGCGACGCTGGTGAAGGCCACAAGGCGGCTAAAATAGAACTCGCTCGAGCTGATCGCCAACGTGCCTCTTGCATCACCCGGATCGTTGTACGCGATCGTGAGCACCACGAGGAGGCCTCCTATTCACTGGGCTTCGATCCGGTTTGGCTCTCTTTAGTACGTATTGTTTACGGTAAGTTACCCATACGAAGTTATTGGAAATTACCTTAATTACAGATTACGTCAAAGTATTACCGTACTGTACCTTGACGTTTACTGCCGCCAAAATGCCTGATGTACACCAGCACCTATATCTTGTTCAGGGTTTCACTCTTGCGTAGGGTCACGCTTGTCTCTGCTCTTATATCACCTTTGGAAAGCAGCACCCAATCAACAATGAGCTACCGACGATGTCCTCTTGCGGAAACTGACAGTGCCGACCAGTTGACTAAGAACTAGCACTACGGTTGGCTTAGCTATCAACAGAAATAACCTGAGGATTGTTTGGCGATGAAGACCGTAACGCATCCTTGCATTTTCGCAATTCTCTCGCCGCGGTTGTAGAACTTGAATATGGTTGTAGAACTTTAAAATAGACGAGAACTCATGCCAGGATGACGCATCCCTACCACCATCTCTCACCCGTAACAGCCCTATACGGGCACTGAGCACCAGAAGTCGGCTCCATCCTAAACGCCAGTCTCATCCCCGGAGTCATCTGAGCAAATGTCCCATTTTTTCGCGTCACGGAACGACTTGATCTTTCGTCTGCTCTCAACGATTTGGATTTTTATGACTGTTTTCAACCAACCATTGTACGCAGGTGGTGCTTCCTCACAGCTCAGGATGTATCCCGTACCGGCGGAAGTAAGCTCTTCGCACTTCCGCGTGAGTCTGAACGGCCGGAGCACGGACGTCCTGCAAGCGGCGACTAGCTATTACCTGCTGAACTTTGATACCTCCGGTCCGGTCAATGTCTCTGTAACGGCGGACGATCCGCACTTCTGGAAAAAGGGCGTCGAAGTTCAACCGACGCGTTTTGGCATTCGCCCTGCGTGCCACGGGGCGACGATCAGCTTCACCATGGCCGGTCCATCGAAGCTGACGATCACCCGCCCAGGCGACCACTTCGCCGATGCTGAGATCCTGTTCCTCTTCGCCAACCCCATCGATCACTCCGGCATCACGGCTTCGACGCCAGACGTCCGCTACTACGGCCCTGGCGTCTATCACGAAAACATAGATGCCAATTTCGGTGACACCATCTATCTCGCTGGAGGCGCAGTCATCTTCGGCTCGCTCAATATCTGGCAGGTAGAGAATGTACACGTTCTCGGAACCGGTACCGTCATCTACGACGGTCCGCAGGACCCGTACTCGGATACAGGCTGGATACACAAGAAGAACTGGCACTGCATCGCGATGGACAACGCACACAACATCGAGCTTGACGGCATCACCTGCATTACGCGGAGCCGAAGTTGGCAGGTCCAGATGAAGGACTCGCGCCATATTGGAATCTACAACATCAAGGTGATTGGCGGCAATCCGAACGACGCCAATCAGGATGGTATCGACTGGCTTGGCGGCGGCGACACCACGATTCGTAACAGTTTTTTCCGCGCCTCGGACGACGACTTCGCGCTGCAAGGTAACTGGGATGGGTACGAACTCGAGTTGATGCGCATTCCCGGACACGATGTCACCAACATCACCATCGAAGACACGATCGCTTCGACCAGCGTCTCGAACACCATCCGCGTCGCATGGCCCCAGAAGACGTTTAACAGCGCCCACTTCCACATGAGCAACATGGACGTGATCCACACCGGCTACGGCGGCTGCAAAGTTCCCTTTGCGTTCTTCGAACTCTGGGCCGATCCCGAAGGCAGTGGCTCCCACACTGACTACAGCTTCCGCGACATTCGCCTGGAGGACTGGTATTCGCTCTTCAACATCGACCAGCCCAACCCCAGTGTCCACAATATTGCTTTCAAAGACATCTGGGCGATGGATGGTCCGGCAATGGTTGCTCCGATTTTGAAGGGGGACGTATCCGAAGTGACGCTGACCGGTGCAACCGAACAAGGTTTTGAGGGCGCAACGACAGACGTTCAGGATGGAGCTACCGTGCCGGTGATTGAGCCGGCACAGATCAAAGCTCACTTCACCTACACTGCAGGCTTGCTTAAGCCGAATCAAGTAGTCGAATTCACGGCAGATGATCCCGCAACCGTGGGCCGCCGCTTCGAGTGGCTTTTTGGCGATGGAACACGAAGCAAAGGTCACAGCGTTCGCCACCGCTTTCCGGATTCGAAGGGAACGCTGCTCGACGGGTCAGGCCGCTTTCGCGTACTCTTGCACGTGATCGACGGCAACGGCGAACAATCGCAACAGGGATGGGGCAGCCAGTTTGTCGTGATCGCTCAAACCAGGCCTACTTCAGCGTCCGTAACTCTTGACGGTCTGGCGGCCGGAGCAAACGACTTTGACCGTATCCTGCACGTCCCAGCCAACGGAGGCTACACATTCACTCTACTCACCAGCCTGGAATCGACGATGAGCATTGATGGATACACCGCGCATTCACCCAAAGTGCGTCCGCAGGTATGCGGCGCTGAAGGGGACTCCGTGCAACCAATGCGCATCAGCGTTGCGCTCGTCGCTGGGGATCACCACATCCACATTGAGCGTAAGATGGGCCTCGAAAACGCGCAGAGGCCTCCGGGGCCAGTGTCCGACCAGCCTCTTCTGCTTTGGGAAGGCCCCGGCATCGATCGCCAGCCAATCCCCACGAGCCTTTACTCCACGGTGACGCAGTAGATGCGTAGCGTAACTATTGCAATTCTTCTCTGCTTTTCTCTAATTACTCACGCGCAGGCACCTCTCTTCAGCAAGTGGGTTGCTGTATTCAAGAAGTTCGACAACGGCGAAGATAACAAGCTCTTCCTCGAACTGCATCAACATGGCACGACACTCAAATGTCACTTCCACACCCTCGGCTATGGCGGCGACCTCTCGGGCACCATAGAGAAGGGACACTTCGTACTCTTTGCACCATTGGATAAGATCAAGCCCTTCTGCACGGGCAAAGTTTCCGGCGGCGACCTTTCCATCGATCTCGGCTGGGGCGGGCCTTTCATGGTCAGGCCCGAGACGCCCGCAGATGTGCCTGCACCACCTGTTTACCTTGCTCCTCCCGCGCTGCACAAAGTGGGGTCGAATGGTCTCGCGAAGACACCGCCCATGGGTTGGAATAATTGGAACAGTTCGGCGGCAGCATCAACGATGCCGTGGTGCTTGAGATCGCCGATGCGATCGTCTCGAACGGCATGAAAGATGCTGGCTACACCTTCATCAACATCGACGACGCCTGGGAGGGCGTCCGGGACGACAACGGCGTACTGCAGCCGAACAAGAAGTTCCCTGACATGAAGGCGCCGGCCGACTACGTTCACTCCAAAGGATTGAAGCTTGGCATCTACTCTTCCCCCGGTCTCCGCACCTGCGGTGGATACCCCGGCAGCTATGGTCACGAACAGCTCGATGCGAAGACCTGGGCAAACTGGGGCATTGATTACCTCAAGTATGACTGGTGCAGCGCGGCGGAGATCTATAAAGACGCCGATCTGCAGGCTATCTACCAGCGCATGGGCGACGCACTTCTCGCCAGCGGCCGCTCTATCGTCTACAGTCTCTGCGAATACGGCACTGGAAGGGTTCAGCTATGGGGCGCGGATGTTGGCGGTAATCTTTGGCGCACCACCGGCGACACTCGCGACGAGTGGGACAGCATGGAAGCCAACGGCTTCTCGCAAAACGATCTCGCACCCGCCGCCGGTCCCGGCCACTGGAACGATCCCGACATGCTCGAGGTCGGCAACGGTAAGATGACCGACGATGAGTACAAGACGCAGATGAGTCTCTGGAGTCTATTCGCTTCACCGTTGCTAGCGGGTAACGATGTGCGTTCCATGTTGCAATCGACAAAAGAGATTCTGCTCAATCGTAGTGTGATCGCAATCGATCAAGACCCACTCGCCAAGCAAGGCACGCGCCTGTATCAGGAGGGCGATAAAGATGTCTGGGCGAAACCGCTCGACGATGGTGGCCTGGCGGTCGGGATCTTCAATCGCGGAGGTACGGCGATGCAGATCGCGCTCAATCAGCGGGATCTTGGCCTTCGGTATCTCCCAGTTGCAACCGATCTATGGACACACAAGTCGATCAAGTTTGATCAAGGCCGTTACATCGCACGTGTGCCGCCGCATGGAGTGCTGTTGCTCCGCCTCGCCGTTAAAAAGTAACCTTTTGGAAGAGCAAATCCAAACCGCAACCAGGAGGGATGAATTAATGATTGGTGCATCCATGATTTGCAGGTCGGGCAAAAGAATCGGTGCAGTTGCTCTCATCGCGTTCGCCGCAACCGGCCTCGGCACGGCGCAGAGTCCCGCTGTGCCTAGTCTTATCGTCATGGCCCAACCGGCAGTAGCATATGGCCCGTACAACGCACATATCCTTCAGGGGGGCATCGAACTCAGCAAAAAACTTCATGAGCATGAGCCTATAGCATCAGCACAGCATAGCTGGTCGATGTCCCTGTGGTTCAAGTCCGATGAGCCTGCACAGACTGCCTTCATCGCCGGAGTCGGCCATCCATGGGAGGCCTTCCCGCGCTACCTCGCACTGAAGGACGGCCGCCCCGCATTCTGGGCAGGCGGGACGGGAGAAGGCCACGAGCTCATCGGCGCAACTCCGCTCGCTCGCGGCGTGTGGCACTCGCTGGCGGTATCCGTCGACGCCGATGGCAAGTCGCACCTCCTAGCTGATGGAGCCGAAGTCGCGGCGGGCACAATCGCTCTCGGCGTTTCGTCGAGTACGATCGTCATGTCCCCAACCAAAGGCTCTCTCTGGCCTGACACGAAACACTTCGGCGGCCTGCTCGCGCAGGTCAGCCTACGCTCAATGCCGCTCTCTTCGGATGCGGTCTCAGCTATGTCTAAAGTACCGGCCGGTCTCGATAATCTTCCGTTTGAAGAGGGTTCGCGGCCATGGCCCGTCCAGTCCCAAGGCCCATCCGGAATGGTGGCGCCGCAGGACCCGTCGCTGCTCCCGCATAGCGCTGCGCCATTCCTCGCTCCCAAGGCACTCCCTCCGGTGGTGGGTACCGATACCGCGACCAATGACGGCAATGCGCTCATCCTTCGCCACGGCTGGATGCTCGCAGACGCAGAAGATATCAAGGTATCCGGCAGCGAAATCGCCGGCTCGAGTTTCAATGACGCGAAGTGGATGCCCGCTGTTGTTCCTGGTACTGTCCTGACGACGCTGATCGCGCGTGGCGTCTATCCCGACCCGGACTTTGGCCTCGACAACATGGCCATACCCGAGTCGCTCAGCAAGCATAGCTTCTGGTATCGCAACACCTTCACACCGCCCGCGACGATGAAGGGCAAGAAGCTTGCTATGACCTTCCACGGCGTCAACTATCGCGCGACGATCTTTATCAATGGCAACCGCGTCGGTGACGTCCTGGGTGCATTCCGCCATAAAGAGTTCGACGTGACACAGTTCGTCAAACCAGGCGAGAAGAACAATCTCGCCGTATTCATAGAGCCCCCATTCCATCCTGGCATCGCGCATGAGCAGAGCCTCGGCGCAGGCTCGGGCGATAACGGGGGCGTGATGATGCTTGATGGCCCTACTTTCGGCGCGACTGAGGGTTGGGACTGGATTCCCGGTATTCGCGACCGCAACATCGGTATCTGGCAGGATGTAGCGCTGACCGCAAGCGGCGCAATTGAAGTCGCAGTACCGCAGATCATTACGCATCTCACCGATTCAAATCCAGCCATAACCAACGCCGAGATCACAGTCCATGTGCCGCTCGTGAACGACACCAAGTCCGCCGTTCGCGGCACGGTCGAGATTGCGTTTGACGATGTCCAGGTCTCGAAGGCTGTGATTGTTCCATCAGGTGGCACCTCCGTCGAACTGTCTCCCAAAGACTTCCCACAACTTGTTGTGCAGCATCCGAAGCTCTGGTGGCCGAATGGTTATGGCGCACAGGACCTGCACACCATGAAGCTTGCCTTTAGGCAAGGTGGGAAGGCTTCCGACATTCGGGAAGAGCGCTTCGGTATCCGTGAGATCACTTACGAGATCAGCGCCTTCGGCTCAAACGGCCACGTTCGCCGAGTCGAGGACTCGCCCACAGTGGCTACCCTGCTCGGAAAAGGCCCGGTCATCGAGCAGTCGCATGAAGGCTTTCGCGAGACGCCCGAGGGATGGATCACCTCTATCGTTCCCGGCATGGAAGACTCACCCGCGCTTGAGCCAGACGCAGACACGAAGCTCGGCACTGCGCTCGTCATCAAGGTGAACGGCGTCCGCATCGCTGTCAAAGGCGGAAGCTGGGGCATGGACGACATGCTCAAGCGCGTCTCGCGCGAACGCATAGAGCCTTTTTTCCGGCTGCACAAGGAAGCCAACGTCAACATGATCCGCAACTGGATGGGCCAGGACACCGAAGACGTCTTTTACGAGCTCGCCGACGAATACGGCATGTTGATCCGGAATGACTTCTGGGACTCGACACAGAATTGGAATCTCGAACCCGACGACTCCGAGCTCTTTCTCGCCAACGCAAAGGACACTATCTCGCGCTACCGCAATCATCCTTCGATCGCCGTCTGGTGCGGCCGGAATGAGGGCGTTCCCCCTCCTGCGATCAATGTCGGACTCGATAAGTTGATCACCGAGCTCGATGGCACCCGCTACTACTCCGCCGATTCAAACAAGATCAACCTGCATGACAGCGGCCCATACAAATACCAAGAACCCGAGGAATACTTCACCAAGCTGTCTCTTGGTTTTGCAGTAGAAGTTGGCCTCGCCTCGCCGCCAACCCTGGAAGCCTTCCAAGCATTTCTCCCCAAAGAAGACCAGTGGCCCATCAGCGACGACTGGGCTTACCATGACTGGCATCAGGGCGGCAATGGCGCGACTGAGCCATTTGTTCAAACGATCAATGATGAGTTCGGCCCCGCGACGAGTCTTGCCGACTTCGATCGCAAGGCGCAGATGCTCAATTATGAGGGCCACCGCGCTGTCTTCGAAGGCTTCAACGCGCATCTCTGGCAGCCCAACAGCGGCCGTTTGCTGTGGATGACGCAGCCCGCGTGGCCGAGTACACAATGGCAAATCTACAGTCACGACTACGACACGCACGGTTCCTTTTATGGAGTAAAGAAAGCTTCGGAGCCGATTCATGTTCAGATGAACCTTCCCGCGCACGATGTTGCCATCATCAACAACACGCTCGTACCACTCACAAACGTCACGGTCACGGCGCGCGTTTTCGACACAATGAGCAAGCCATTGCTCGCCAAGACCATCACCTTAAGCGCCGCCGCAAACGCCGAGACGCCCGCGCTTGCAATGGAACTTCAAGCCGCTCTGGAAGCTGCCGGCACTGTCCTCGTCAAACTTGAACTGAAGGATAGCGCTGGCGAGCTGCTCTCCGACAACTTTTACTGGCTCGCAGCGAACAAGTCTGACTACCGCCGCATGAACAAGATGCCTGCCGCAACTCTCACCGCCACGGCGAAAATCTCCACGGCAACCGGAAGCGAACGCCATGCGACCATCACACTAGTGAACTCCGGAACCGGTGCTGCAGTCGCAACCAAGCTTACGCTCAAGGACGCGGCAACCGGGTTACGCATCCTGCCCGCCTACTACAGTGACAACTACGTCTCGCTGCTTCCCGGCGCGACGAAGACGATTGATATTGCCTATCCCACGATAAGCGCCGCCACAACGATGAAGGTCGATCTGCGGGGATGGAACGTTACACCGGCTTCCATCGCACTCGTTCCTTAGTCTGCGGGTTTTCTCTGCCCTTCGCAGGGGTGCAAGAGTGTCCACCCCACGCTTGGGCTTCAGTGCACGGTCGTCACTTTCTGCGCCTGGCCGAACCTACGCGGCTTCGCGCGCTCAGCGACGACAGTCCACACTCTGAAAGTCGAACGACCGGGCAGACCTTCGCTGACAGTCTTGCATCTCTTAGTGCGAGACGTTAACCAGCGGAGGTATACTGCCGCATGTTACGTTATCTGAACGGTTGAAAACTATGCAGACTGCGCCGCACGCGCCAGAGAATCTTTCCACCACGCTACCCCGCTTGGAGCCCAGCGATGCGGCGGTTCGCGCCACCCTGCAACTCATTCTGCAAAGCCAGCCCTTTCGCACCAGCAGGCAGTGCCAGGATCTCCTTAACTACATCGTCAAGCACTCCCTGCACGGCGACGACGCCTCCTTGCGTGAACGCATCCTCGGCATCGAGGTCTTCGGCCGCGCTGCTAACTACGACACCAGCGAAGATCCAGTCGTCCGTATGCGTGCCGCCGACGTCCGCAAGCGCCTCGCTCAGTTCTACCAGGCCATCGAACCCACCTCCCACACCAACTCCGACGCACACCCTGAGATTGTCCACATCGAGCTCAAGCCCGGATCGTACCGGGTCACCTTTCACTACGAACACACGCTAAGAGAGGACCACGGTTCGAGCCCAGTTCCGGTCTCCGCGTCCGCACTCGACTCCGTCTCACATGACACGACAGACCATACAGTCACTGCAGCCTTAGAAGCGCCGGCGGTGATCGATCACGCCACTCCTCTCCCGGTCGGCGTCGACTACCCCCCACAGGCGGGACGGTTGAAAGTTTACATCCCTATTGCCGCAGTGGTCTTCGTTCTGCTTGTTCTCACCGGATGGAAGGCTTGGATGGTCCGCGTTGATAGGTTGCAGCAGAGATTCTGGGCACCGCTGACCCGCTCCGGCCAGCCTGTCCTCGTCTATGTCGGATCAAACGCCGTCTACCGCTTCACGCCCGCGTACCTCGCCCGCTATCAAAAGGAGCATGGAATCAAACACAATGGCCCCGAGTTCTTTGTAGATCTCCCTAAGGGCGGCACCATTCAGGCGGACGATCTCACGGCGGTCAAGGACTGCTTCGTAAGTGTCGCGGATCTCGCAGCCGTCACGCAGGTCGTGAGCCTCATGAAGGGCTGGGACAAGCCATACAATCTCAGGTCTGCATCGGACATCACCATGGGTGACATCCGCAATACCCCTGCCGTGCTCGTCGGCGGCTTCAACGACACTTGGACACTAGAGACCATTAATGACCTTCCTTACTCGTTTCGAGATGGCATAAGGATTGAAAATCGCGCTGACCCCGCACATAGCTGGACTATCAACGAAGAAAACGGAACCCCAGCGACCGAAGACTACGCCCTGATATCACGGTTGCAACACTCGAATACCGGTGGCCCACTGCTTTCCATTGGCGGCATCGGCTCGTTTGGCACTCAAGCCGCAGCCGAGTTCGTTACCAGCCCGGACAGAATGAACGACCTTCTGAAGTCCGCTCCCCCCGGCTGGGAGGGAAAAAGCATGCAGGCCGTCCTCCGCATTAAGGTCCTAGGCAACGCTCCGGTGGCCGTCGATGTGGTTGCCACATCGTATTGGTAGACCCGGGTGCCAGCCATTAGACCGAGCCCAGTGACGCGGTTCTGGCCCGCGATCCATCTGCACTGCGTGGCAGGCATCGCAACCGTCACCCTCTGCTACGCCCGATCGAACCCAACTCCCCATATCGTTGCTGCACCTACTAGTCTCACAACTCAGGAGCGCATGTACGCTTCCGCTTTCTTGCCTACCAAAGGCGATCTAGCCGCTAGCGAGTACGCAGGCGAGGCCGTCTGCGCGAGTTGCCACGCCGGCATAGCCTCTCTTCAGCACCAGACTCCCATGTACCATGCGGCAACACCTGCCTCACTACTCTCCATCCACTCACCATTGAAGTTTCAGGAGAGCGCCTTCTCATACTCAGTTCAGCAGACCCCTAGTGGCATCATCTTCTCGGCTAACTCCGTCTCAGCCTCCGGGTCACATTCCGACTCCAGAGCTGTCGCCTGGGCTTTCGGCAACGGCGAGGCCTGACAGACCTATCTCCTCAGGCAAAAGGACGGCTACATCGAGTCGCGCCTCAGCTCTTACACCGCCCTAAACGCCCTTGACATCACAGTCGGCCACTCCGAACGGCCTCCTGCCAGCCCGCACGACGCTCTCGGACACGAACTTGCATTAGAGACCACGCAGCGCTGCTTCGCCTGCCACACTACCGCCTCCACTCTATCGAGCGTCTTCGTTCCAGATCCCAGTCCGCTTTCAGCCCTACCGCCTGGAGAAGAGCCGTTGCTGGGGAAAGGCCGGCGACGCCCGCATCACTTGCATTGCCTGTCATAAACCCCATATGCCCTTGGTCCGCGAGAGTGCAGCTTACGATCACAACTGTCTCGCTTGCCATAGCTCACGGCTGCGTCAGCCGGGTCGACAGCCCCCTTCGTCGTCCACTTTGATCTCAGCCGCACCCGCCTGCAAGGTGGCCACCAAGAACTGCGTCACCTGTCACATGCCGAGGATTGAGGTTCCCAAACGCACGCCTCTTTCACTGATCACCAGATTCGTATCGTGCGCGCAAGCATTCCTTGAATTCCCGTTCCGCCGCCCTCATACTCCGGTTCTTGCAGACGCTTCCGCAAATCTCAGGCCTTCCGTCCCGCAGCAGATATTGCGTAAACGGACGGTACCCTACCAAGCCAGTAAGTAACTGAAATAAAAGCGCTAATGAGAGATTACGTGCCAGGTTACCGTATTACACCTTGCCTGCTTTGTCTCGGATGTCCGTAATGATTTCCGCAATCCTACTTGCATTTGTCACGTTACGGAACGTGAAAAGTTCTGGACGAGCGAGTAGGAATTTTTTGGAGGAAGCGTGCAATGAAGGTTTCTCGCTCTTCAGGTATGGTGTGGATTGCCTTTTTCTCAATTTTCGCAGCTATCACGCTCGCCACCATGCCGCCTATTCTGGTCGCTCAGGACCTTACCACCTCGGCGACCCTCACCGGGACTATTACTGACATCACCGGCGCGGTCATCTCAGGAGCGACCGTCATCGTCTCGGGTACCGACAACGGTGTCTCCCGTATGATTAAGACGGAGTCCAACGGCAACTTTACGGTCTCGCTGCTGCCACCAGGACAGTACAACCTGCAGGTTCAGATGAAGGGCTTCAAATCCTATCAGCAAAAAGGGATAACCCTTGTCGCGGACCACTCCGCCCATCAGGACATTCTGCTTCCTATTGGTGCTGAAACTGAGCGGGTCGAAGTCACGAGCCAGGCTCCTCTACTGAACACCGGCGACGCCAACCTCTCATCCGAGATCACCTCGAAGCAAGTCGAAGACCTTCCGCTCAACCTTCGGAACGTCATCTCTCTTGCGACGCTCAACTCTTCTGTTTCGAATACCTCTGAGAGTCAGCAACTCGGCGAAGGGGGAACGTCCGGCAAAGCAGACCAGGACGTGTCATTCCTAAACTTTGGCGGAGGCTTCTTTGGCACCTCCGGATATCTGATAGACGGTGTCTGGGATACGGACAGCACCTGGGGTGCCGTCATCTACGTACCTTCTGTTGAGGCCGTCGGCGAGTTCAAGATCCAAACCAACTCGTTCACTGCCCAGAATGGATTCAGTACCGGGAACGTCATCAATATTCAGACCAAGTCCGGCACCAGCAACTTTCATGGCGACGTCTTTGAGTTCATCCGGAACTCCGACCTGGATGCCAACAATTACTTTAACAACTACAACGGCAGCCCGAGACAAAGATTCCAGCGCAACCAGTTTGGTGTTTCCGCCGGTGGGCCGCTCTATATTCCCGGACTCTACAAGCAGCGTAACAAGACCTTCATCTTCGGTGCCTACGAGGGGCTGCGTCAAGGATCCCCGGTTAATAGCACGTTTACGGTTCCGACTGCCGCCATGCGGACAGGCGACTTCTCGCAACTGCTGACGGGGGCTTTGGTCACGCAAACAGTAAACGGCGCGACCACGAATGTTCTCGATCCCTTTGGCAACACCATCCAGGTGAATCAGCTCTTCAATCCCGCAACCGGAAGAGTTTTGACCGACGGAACCGTCGACCCCACGACCGGCAAGCAGGTTAGCTGCCCGGGCAGAACGCCGACCTGCTACTACCGCGATCCATTCCAGAACAACAACGTCTCTTCAGCGATCAACCCGGTCGGCGCAAAGCTCATCTCGTACTACCCGACACCGACCAACAGCAGCGTAAGCAACAACTTCTTTGCGACCGCCTCCGCGCCGACCACCTCAAACGAGTTCATCGTCCGTGTCGACCACAACTTCACCGACGCAACCCGCATGTACTTCCGCTACGCCAACAAGCATGAGCAGAAGACGAACTCGCCCACCTATTATGGCGCGAGCGATCCCGGAGGTCCGGGCAACATCCGCCCCAACAACCGCTACAGCATCGCCACCGGCTTCAGCCATATCTTCAATGCGACCACCGCGATCAGCGCAAACGCCGGGTTCCATCGCTGGAACCAGGGCGGCCTGTACCAAGGCTACCCGTTCGATCTGACAACCCTTGGGCTGCCGGCGGCCCTCAACGCCAATTCTAACCAGTTTCCGGAGATATTTGTCGGCAACGGAGGCTCTTCGCTCGGACCGGTCCAGGGCGGCTTCGGCGCCGGCATCGCCAATGTCGGCAGTGTGAGTGTAGACGCAACCAAGACGCTCAAGCAGCACGACCTCTCCTTCGGCTTCATCGACGTCGTCCTGCAGAATAACGGCAATGGTCCCGCGGATACTCAGTTTAGCTTTCAGCCGGATTACACTTCACAGTTTCTGAACACGAGTCCGGTTGGTGCTGCAGGCTATGGATTTGCTTCGCTTCTAATCGGCACTCCGGATAGCGGAACGAGCAGCAATCCTACTACCCTGAACGCTTTCCACACCGCCCCCGAAAGACATTACATCGGCTTCTACGGTCAGGACAACTTCAAGGTCACGAAGACAGTCATGCTCAACCTCGGACTGCGTTACGAATTCCAGCCTTCATTCACTGAGCGACATAACCGTCAGGCCTACTTCGACTACACCGGCATCAACCCTATCAGCAGTTCGGTTGGGCTGACGCTTCCGGGCCAGGAGATCTTCAGCACCTCTGGCAATCGCGGCCTCAACAATCTGAATCTGACCAACGTCGCGCCTCGCTTCGGGTTTACCGATCAACTGAACTCGCACATCGTATTGCGCGGCGGATACGGGATATTCTTTCCTCCATCCTCTTTCGTCGGGATCCAGGCCAGCCCTGGATTCAGCCAGGCGACAAACTACGACGCCAGCGACAATGGAGGTCTCACCCTCAAGACGACCGTCAGCAACCCCTTCCCGAATGGGCTGCTGGCGCCCACCGGCAACTCGCTTGGGCCTTTGACTGACCTCGGCAATACTGCAAGCACAGGAGTTCACTACAATCGTCATTCTCCCCTCCTGCAGCAGTTCTCGCTGGGCATGCAGTATGCGTTTACCACAAACGACGTGCTGACGACGAGCTACATTGGCAATCGCGGAACCCATCTGCTTGCCAACTACATTAATCGCACACAACTAGATCCCACGCTGGTCACGGCGGCGAACAATGCCAATCTGGTCGCCATGGTGCCCAATCCGTTCTATGGCGTCATCAAGTCCAGTTCCTGCGGTCTCGATGCCCCCACTATTCAGCAGGCCCATCTGCTTGAGCCATTCCCGCAGTACTGCGGCGTGCAGGAGTCAGAGCCTACCATCGGCGATTCCTACTACAACGCGCTCTTGATCGACTACAATCACCGCTTCCACGCAGGATTGAACGTCCTCGTCTCGTACACTTTCTCGAGGTTCATTGATGACACCGGCGGAACCGCCGACTGGGCTTATCGCGGTAACTCGGCCGGCTACCGCAACAACTATGATCCCGGATTCGACAGGTCTGTCGACGGAACTGACCAGACCCACAGTCTGGTGGTGAACTACATCTACGAGCTCCCTGTCGGTAGAGGTAAGAGGTTTGCCGGAAATGCTGGCCGAGTCACCAACGCAGTGATTGGAGGATGGCAGGTATCAGGTATCACCACGATCAAGTCGGGACTTCCGCTCAGCGTCACCGGGAACAGCAACTCGAACTACTTCGGCGGCAATCAACATGCGCAACAGATCGCGGACCCCCATGTCTCTCATCCCGGCATAGGAAGTAAGATTGTTCCTGGCACCGGGACTTGGTTCAACACCACAGCCTTCGAGGATGCGCCCGCCTACACCCCCGGCAATACCTCCCGATATCTCTCCTACCTGCGGTCTCCTGGGTATGATAATTGGGACGCATCGATACAGAAGGTGTGGCAGATCCACGACACTATCAACCTCCAGTTCCGGTCAGAGTTTTACAACCTGCCGAATCACGCGAATTTTTTTACTCCCGATACGGGCGTGGACGACGGTATAGGAAAGTTTGGGTATATAACCCAAGCATTTGACGCCAGATCCATTCAATTCGCTCTAAAAGTAATCTGGTAAATTGGTCGTCCGATGCGGTTGTCTCAACTAATTTGGCGCGTTGCGTTCTCGGTGTCGCTCTTCGCCGGTGTGCTTTGTGCCTGTCCCTTGCGCGGCCAGGCACAAGATCTCGACGGACTTCTCGAGAGGGCGCGGGCCGCTCAATCTTCCGGAAAGTACGCTGAAGCTGCAGCCATCTACGCTCAGGCCACAACTCTTGCTCCTGCCACGCCTGAGCTCTGGTCCAACCGCGGGGTCATGGAGTATCTAGCGGGCCAGATTGGCCCTTCCATCATCAGTCTGAAACACGCTCTGAGGATGAGACCCACCCTCTATATTCCCATGCTCTTTCTCGGCAAGGGGTATATCCAGTCCGGCAAGCCCGGATTGGCGTTGCCCTATCTCAACAAAGCGCACAGCCTTCAGCCCAACGACCCCGAAGTCTTTCTCACTCTCGCCAAAGCCGACGCGGCCCTGAACAAACCCCGCGAGGCAGAGTCTGCCTTTGCCAATGCGACCCGCCTCACTCCGGATAGCCCTGCCGCATGGCTCGGCCTTGGCACCGCGTCGCTCAGAGTCATTGCCGCCGATGGCGAGGAGTTAGCCACCACCCAGCCGCAATCTGTCTGGGCCCGAGCTCTCTTCGCCGACGAGCTTCTCGCTCAGGGCCGTCCTCTTGAAGCCGCCGACACGTACAACGACGCGCTCGCCAAAGCCACTCCGTCCCAGCACGCTACCTTTGCGCGCACAGTAAGCTGGCTAAAGTTTCACCCTGATCTCTTTCCGATTCCCGCAAACTCGCAAACTGCCTTGCAAAAGCTGGACGAGCAGCTCAGCTCCGCGCCAAGTAAGGCGTCATGGCCCACCTGCGATGCCGCTTCCGCTCTGCTGGACGCAGCGGCCTGCGCCTTCTGGGCGGGAGACTATGAACGCAGCGCTGCGCAGGCAGACGAAGCTCTGAAACGTTCCCCGCAAGATCCCGAAGCCCTCTACTGGTCCATCAAATCGAACGAGCGCATGGCCGTAGCCGCCCTCGCTCGCTTCGAAGATCTCGCCCCGCGCTCAGCCTTCGCCTTCGACATGGTCGGCGACCTCTACCGCGACCAGCGCCAGATGGATAGTGCCCTCGGCGAATACCGAAAGGCCCTCGAAGTTGATCCTCACGACCCCGGCGCTCTCCTCGGCTCGGTGGTCGCCGACATTGGCACGAGCCGGCTCGACGAAGCTGCAGCTACCGACAAGATCGCTCTCGCCGACCGCCCACAGGACGCGCAATTAAACCTCCTCATGGCCGAAGTCCTGGCCGCCAATTTTCACTACGCCGAAGCCCGGCCCTATCTTGCGAAGTGCGCCGCCGGACCGCCAGAGATACAGCCCCGAGTACACCTCCTGCTGGCCCACGCCGATGCCGAGGAAGGCAGTACCGAGGCTGCCATACGCGAGTATCAGTTAGCACTTCCCGGAGATCAGGACGGCAGCATCCACTTCCAGCTCTCACGTCTGTACCGCAAGACCGGCAATGTCGTCCTCGCTCAGAAGGCAGAAGACCAGGCCAAGGCGCTTATCGCGCAACGCCGAGCCAACGCCACCATCGAAATGCGCGAAATGACAGGCGGAGCTGCATCGCGATGACGCCCTGACCTAATAACTCAATGACCAAAGACACACATCCTCCCTCGAACCGTCCCGATCCTGACTCATCGACGTGGTTCTCCCGCCGGTCGTTCCTTCGCTCCGGAGGTATCCTTCTCGCGTTGCGTGCGGCCAAACTCCGCGCCGCGCCGTTGCTTCCGCCGTCCCCAATATCTCTCCGATGTCTGGCAACCTCGCGGACGCTTTACCCTCCGCTGCTTGAACGCTTTCTAGCCAAACTCGATCCCGCAGCAGACATCTTTGTTTGTGAGCAATATGCTGTCGGCATTATCGAAGTGCTGGATTCATGGGTCGCCTCAATATGTGCCGAGAGACCTGTAACCGGTGCTATACGCAGTCATCTCGCGGAATCGCTCACCGCCTGCTCGATGGCTCAATTCCAAGCGGTTCCACTTCGCAACTCTGGCGCGCTTTACGTCGAACGCCGCAGCTTCCAGACATCGCAGGGCAGCAGCCCGGAGAAATTTCTCGCTGGACTAACCACATACCTTGCTCCCTACGCCAAGGTCGAAACCCTTGAGCTCGACCTCTGCGGCATCCGCATCGCCACGACCTCGCCGCTAATCATCGACACGGACATTCGCTATAACCTTGTCGGAAAAACGCACGATGGCGCACGCGAACAACGCGTTGGAGCGTGGAAGCTCGCGTGGGCAAGAGAAGACACAGCCAAGTGGAACGTCACACACTGGGGGGCCGATCCCGAACTCCGCAGCCGCCTGATTGGGCCCGGCTTCAACGAGATCACCAGCCGCTGCCTCACCCAAGGCAACCAGTTGTCGCTTGGTATCGACGCATGGCGCACCGCCCTCGACGGCGCAACCGGCATCGACGTTTACGGAAACCACGGCATCGCCGTCGGCGACATTGATGCAAGCGGATATGACAGCTTCTACGTCTGCCAACCCGCTGGTCTTCCTAACCGCCTTTATCGCAACCGACACGATGGCACCCTTGAAGACATCACCGACGCCTCCGGCACCGGCATCCTGGACGGCACTGCCTCTGCACTCTTCGCGGACTTCCAGAATCGTGGCCGCCAAGACCTTCTGGTCGTCCGCACCGGCGGCGTGCTGCTCTTCGAGAACGTGGACAATGGCCGCTTCGAGCCCCGCCCTGATGCCTTCCACTTCGCCAGGCTTCCGCAAGGCACCTTCACCAGCGCGGCGATTGTGGACTACAACCGCGATGGCCTGCTTGATGTCTATCTCTGCACCTACAGTTACTACAAAGGCCTGAACCATCACCAGTTTCCGGCGCCTTACTATGACGCGGAGAATGGGCCGCCAAACTTCCTCTTCCGTAACCTTGGCGACGGAACATTCGAAGACGTCACCGTTTCGAGCGGCATGGACCAGAACAACAATCGCTTTAGCTTCGCCGCCGCTTGGTGCGATTGCGGCAACAACGGTTGGCCCGATCTGTATGTCGCCAACGACTTCGGCCGCAAAAATCTTTACCACAACAACGGCGACGGCACCTTCACCGACATCGCCACCAAAGCCGGGGTCGAAGATTACGGGCCCGGCATGAGCGTCTGCTGGATCGACCACGACAACGATGGTCTTCAGGACCTCTATGTCGCCAACATGTGGCTCGCCGAAGGCAACCGCATCACCGCCGACGATCAGTTCCTCCCCGGCGTCAATCCCGCCATTCGCGCCCTCTATCGCAAGCACAATGCGGGCAACTCGCTCTATCGCAACAACGGCGATGGCAGCTTCGCCGACCAGACCGTCCATGCCGGATCGGCCAAGTGCGGCTGGTCATGGTCGTGTGCATCATGGGACTTCGACAACGATGGCTGGGCGGATCTCTACGTCGCCAATGGCTTTGTCTCCAGCCCCGACCACTATGATCTACAGAGCTTCTTCTGGCGACAGGTCGCGCAACGCTCCGCTACCTCCGCCGGAGCATCGCCCGAGTACGAACTCGCCTGGAACGCCATCAACGAGCTTCTCCGCTCCGGCTACTCCTGGAGCGGTTACCAGCGCAACGTCTTCTTCGCTAACAACCGCGACGGCACGTTCTCGGAGGTCTCCGGCGCGGTAGGTCTCGACCTCATCGACGACGCTCGCGCTTTTTCGCTCAGTGACTTCGACCACGACGGCCGCCTGGAATTTGTCCTCAAAAACCGAACAGGCCCACAACTACGCCTATTCCGCAACGACCTCGAAGACATCGGCAACTCGATCGTCCTTCGCCTCACCGGCCACACCAGCAACCGCGACGCAATCGGCGCGACCGTCACCATCGAGTCGGGAGCGCAACGCCAGACTAAGTTCATCTCCGCGGGCAGTGGCTTCGCCTCGCAACACACAAAGGAACTATCCTTCGGCCTCGGTAGCGCATCGGGACCGATCTCCATCTCAATCCGCTGGCCCACCGGCAACGTCGAACGCTACGACGGCCTCCCAATCAACCATCGCATTCAGATCGATGAAGGGACGCCGACCTTCAAGGCAGAACTCTATCGACCCATCCCATCGCGCACCGCCTCAACTCCACCTCCTTCGCAGCTGTCTGCACAAGTTGATACAAGGCTGGCCACATGGCTCATCGCTCCACTCTTCGGTCCCCCCCTCAAGCTTCCCGACACCACCGGCGAGATCCATCAACTCAGCGATCTCAAGGGAACGAAAGTCCTCCTCACCTTCCTCGGCGCGGATTGCACCGCGAATCAAGACAGTTGGAGACAGCTCGAACAACTCACACAGAACTCCGCGGCATTCGTTACCGCCAACCTCGCGCTCTTCGTTGTCTCCGCATCTTTCAATGAGCAGCGATCCGCCTACGTAACCTCTACCCTCCCCATTCACGTGGCTACTGAAAAGGAGCTCGGCCCCTGGAACATCCAGTACCGATACCTCTTCGATCGCCGCCGCGACATGCCCTTGCCCGTCTCCTTTCTCCTCGACATGCAGGGCGCGATCGTCCGCGTTTATAACGGCCTGGTCGCTGCGCAGGAAGTTATCACAGACGCCAGCTCCGCGCCGCGCACGCCTAACGAATTCCTCGCTCATGCCGTGCCGTTTCCCGGCCCCTACTACGGCGCTCCCATGCAACACGACTACCTCGCCTTCGGCATCGCCTTCTCTGGGTACGGCCACGACCAAGCTGCCCAGTCGGCCTTTCTCCGCGCCATCGACGCCGATCCTAACAATCAGCTTGCCTGGTTCAACGTCGGCACCACTTACCTCAACCGCAAGCTCTATACCGAAGCCCGCAAGTACCTCACCGAAGCAACGCGCCTCAACCCGCAAGACTCAGACGCTTGGAACAACCTCGGCACAGTCTCTGGCTCCGAGCAGAGGTATGACGAGGCCCTCGGTGACTTCCGCCACGCCGCGCTTGCCAATCCGCATCACGCCAACGCGATCGAAAACATGATGCGCATTTACCAGTTTCAGAACCGTGCCGCCGAAGCCCAGAAGACCCTTGAAGAGCTGATCGCCACCGCGCCCGGCGTCGCCCAGCTTCATCTCGATCTTTCCATAACACTCGTCGCGCAGAACGACTTGAAGCGCGCCCGTGAAGAGCTCGAAACATCAATCCGTCTCGACCCCAGCAATCCCGACGCTACCAATAATCTTGGCGCCGTCCTGCTCCGCCTCGGAATGACCGACGAAGCGCTCGAACAGTTCGAGCGCTGCCGCCGACTCGTTCCGGATTTTGATCGTGCCGCCATCAACGCCGCATCCTTGTATAACCGCCGCGGACAGCGCGATCGCTCTCGCGAGATCCTCACCGCCTTCCTTGCCCGCCACCCCGACAACGCCGCCGTGAAATCCGCGCTCGAAAGGATGGGCACCCCATGAGGTCCTTCTCGCTGGCCCTTAACACCAGTACCTGCTCATAGAAAGCCGACTAATGAGATGGTCCGCCGCTGTAACCCTCCGCTGAGGCGGAGGATGGTAGTAGCGGTTTCTAAGGAGGATCATCGACATGCAGATTCGTTCAGTAGGCATTGACCTGGGCAAGACGACGTTTCACCTTGCTGCTTTGGGAGCATCCGGCAAGGTGCTGGTGAAGAAGAAATTCACGCAGAAGCAGTTGCTGGCGTTCACTGCGGACATGCAGACTTCGTTGATCGGCTTGGAAGCCTGCTCCGGAGCGCACTTTCTCGGTCGTGCGTTGCGGCAGCAAGGCCACGACGTGCGACTGATCCCGGCGCAGTTCGTGAAGCCGTTTGTGAAGTCCAACAAGAACGACTTCGTGGATGCAGAGGCTATCGCCGAAGCCGTCGAGCGCAAGAACATGCGCTTTGTGCCGATCAAGACGGATGATCAGCTCGACCTGCAGGCGATGCACCGAGTTCGGGACCGTCTCGTCTCACGGCGAACGGCGGTCATCAACCAGATACGAGCCTTTCTCCTGGAGCGAGGCATGGTCTTCGCTCAGAAGCCGGCTAAGCTGAAGGCTGCGATGGCCGATGTGCTCGAGAACGCGGACAACGCGCTGACACCGATGATGCGCAACATGATCGGCATATTGTGGGATGAGTGGAAGAGCGTCGAGCAGCAGATCGATGAGCTCGCTGACAGGCTCGAACAGATCGCTGCGAGCGACGCAGGTTGCTGCCGTATCCGCCAGATCCCAGGCATCGGTCCCATCGTTGCAACGGCTATCGTCGCCGCCATCGGCAACGGCGCGGCGTTCCGTAAGGGACGAGACTTCGCCGCATGGCTCGGTCTCGTGCCAAGGCAGTACTCGACCGGTGGCAAGGCCAAGCTGCTGGGCATCAGCAAGCGAGGTAACATCTACCTGCGCAAGGTGCTCATCCACGGAGCACGTGCCGCCGCGATGCGCATAAAACGAGATCGTTTCCCAATCGGAGCATGGATGAACGCGCTCGAAGCGCGAGCGCCACGCAACGTGCTGGTCGTGGCGATGGCCAACAAGCTTGCACGCATCGCTTGGGCCGTACTCTCCAGCGGAGAAGATTACCGGCCAGCAGTGAGCATCGCGGGAGCATGAGATAGAGCGGAAAAGACGCCTGCGGCTTGGAAGCGCTCCGCGCTCCCACTTTACCGCTCTACGACGACTTTCCCACCAAGGTCTGCATAGGAACAGTAAGGACGAAAGAACAGTCACAACGGCGTGTCCGCAACCTGGTACCGATAATGGTCTTCAACGACCGACCGACTTGTAAGGACAGACACGCAGCGGAACTCATCCTGGCCAGGAGCACGCGGCTCCATCAAAGGCCGAATACATTGCCGCAGACTTGTCTTCTCGCTCGAACTAATCCTTGCAGTCACGCGGCGGACCATACATTGCCGTTATCAGTCGATCGCCGCTAGCTTAACTGCGCCCTTTATGTGACCCTTTCGAGCTTGTTGCCTCCCGCCTCGATGCCGAGTAGTTCGCTTCACTCTGCCGATCTTCAGCAAAGTATCGGCCGCGCTAATCGATTGCGGCTTTTACATCACGACTTGACACCGGTCTGTAGCGATCTGAAGTCTTCCGCGAGCGAGCTCCAAAACTGGGAACCAAGGACCGCTTTATTCCGTATCCAATTTATCGGAGCCGCGTCCGGCAAAGACCAGCCGATCCGGATTCTCCGGGAGACGAACGATGCCGCGCACCGCACCTCTGCCAAAACCGAAGATCACACCTTTTGGCATCGTCGAGGACGGTGTGATGGTATTGCTCGCTCGGACCCCTGGGCGTGCTCGATGTGCCGGAGTTCGGAAGTGTTCTGCTTGCCGTCCATGTGGGCGCGGCCGCACGCATCACCTGCAGGCGCGCACGCCAAGCGCATACGGGCTTGGCCGTGCACGGGGATATCGACCTGATTCCCGCGCGCACCGCCTCGCGGTGGACGATGCAAGACGGCAACGATACCGCGCTCATCGTAGCGCTGCCTACTGCTCTTGTCGATGATGTGGCCGTGCATCAGGAGCTCGATCCGCGCCGCCTCGAGCTACGCATCCGCTTCCAGATGCGCGATCCGCAGCTTGAAACATCGCGTGGGCGCGCGCCGAAGCCTCCGAACAGACGGGCGGCCTCGGCGGACACAGGCTGAGGCAGACGCTTGCCTACATCGAAGATCATCTTGCGGACGCTGGCGGCCTCTCGCTTCAGAAGATCGCCGCGGAGGCCGGCATCAGCGCCTTGCACCTTAAGACCGCGTTTCTCCGATCGATCGGCATGCCTGTGCATCAATATGTGCTCGCGCGCCGTATAGAACGCGCAAGGACCTGCTGATGGAGGGCCGCCAGTCGATCTCAAGATCGCGCTTGCGACTTCGATGGCAGGCTGATCGATTATCCTGGCGTATCGCACGGCCTGATGTTCACGCACCGCAACCAGCTTGAATCGCGATCTCGGAGAGTTCCTGTGTAGTGCTTTGAAGCGGTGGCCGGCAGCGTACTCTCATGTCGATAATGCAGCTCACGTACAGTGGAAGGCGACTAAAGCCGGTGTGTCAAATCATCGAGATCCCCCAACTCAGATGGCGCTGCTGGTAAGGAGATTAGTGTTAGCTACAAAAGAAGCTGCCAATACCCGACATCAGTCCAGTGATCAAATTTGTTTCCGACTTCCCGAAACTGAGCTACCTTCTCGAATCCGAGTTTCTCATGCAGCATCACGCTAGCGTCGTTCGGTAACGCTATGCCCCCAATGACGGTATGGAACTTTCGTTGACGCAACTCGTCCAGCAGCACACAATACAGGTCAGAACCGATGCCCCTTTCAACTGAGTCGTTACGCACGTAGACCGTCGATTCAACCGAATGGCGGTAAGCGCATCGCCCTTTCCATTTGCTCGCATAACAAAAACCCCGAAGGCTTTTGTCCTGTTCATAAACGAGCCAAGGCAAACTCTGTAAAGTTTCGGCGATCCTCTGAGCCATCTCAGCTGTTGAGACGGGTTCCTCTTCAAAGTTGATCGTCGTACCGAGAACGTAATGATTATAGATTTCACAGACCAGCGCCGCATCATCCGTCTTCGCGTATCGGATCATAGGTTCACCTGACATCTGCACGGCTAAGCGCCAATTGCAGTTCAGTAATCAATCATGGAAGCGAGTGGACACTAACGGGCCTCGCAGGACGCTTCTTCGATGGTCGCAGATAAGTGGAGCACCTTCGAGCAGGGCATACTTCGCTGGAGCGTAGCTTTCGTGAGGCGCGCCCTGTCTGCCTGCATCGCCTTCTCTTCCCTTAACCAGCAGAGCGTCTGCCGGAAAAATTTGCTCCGCCCCTGTGTGTGCGGGATGACCTTGCGATAGTGCATCCACTTCCCTTCTCGCCGTGCTTCGATGACACCGGCGCTGCGGAGGTAGGCTAGCTAGGTGCCGAGAGATCTTCGGTTGAGGGCCACCCAGGATCTCAACAAAATAGCAAACACAAATCTCCTCTTCGCCGAAGAGATTCAGTATCCGAAGCCGGCTGCTATTTCCGAGTGCCTGAAAGACCGTTCCACATTGAAAGGTCGCTTCGCTGCCATTCATTTACATATGCCTTGACGTATGCGAATGCAAAATCCACATAGTCGCCTAAGCAAATATAACTTCTGGAGGCAAAGTGTCAAGCAGCTGTTGAATTCGGTGAAGTGCTCGGTAGCGTACTTTCGTCACCGCACTGTACGATGCGGGGGGGAGGCGCTGTTGCAGAGGCCTTCGAAGAGTTGACTTCCATCCCAGCCATAGCAAATATAGATCTTTCCTGCGCAAACCCACCGCTACAGCTAGAGCCGGCGATTTAACTCACATAAGAGACCCTTGCCGATCTCGACGTTTCACTGATACCGTATGTGCGATGGCACTTAATCGATTACTGTTGCGCTTATACTCGCTCGCTATTCCCACTCTCCTTTTCGGCGCAAACGTTGTCGGAGCCGCCTCCGCTCAAAGCCCCGCGCAGACCTCCGCCAGTGCCGGCAAGACCTTTATCGACTACTTCCAGCCCACGCCGATCGTCTCCCCACTCTCGACCACTGCATGGGGTTCGGTCACCGTCGGCCCGCGCGATCAAAAGAACGGCCTCGAAGACCCCACCATCAAGCTGTGGGACTACTGGGATGGGCAGATCATCCACGGCCCGGACGGCAAGTACCACATTTTTGCGAGTCGCTGGGATCAGTCCTTCGGCCACAACGCCTGGTTCCGTTCCAAGGCCGTGCACGCCGTCAGCGATAGTCTCATCGGACCCTACGTCGATAAAGGCCTTTGCTGGCCCAATGATCAGGAGGGTAAAGGCCACAACGTCACCGCCCTTAGCCTCCCTGATGGCCGTTACGCCATCGTCGTCAGTGAATCTCGGCCCGGCGATGTCTTCATCTCAGGCTCGCTCGACGGCCCGTGGAAGAACATCGGCAAGATCATACTCGTACCCAACGAGTTCAGCGCGCATGAACGGATGTCCAACGTCAGCATCATGGTCCGCCCAGATGGCGCCTTCGAGATCGTCCCACGCTCAGGCCGCATCTGGATCAGCAAAACCGGCATCCTCGGACCGTACACGATACAAGGGCCACCGATCTATACCACGATTCCGGAGCTGGCCGTACGTAAACCAGAGTATCTCGAGGATCCTGTTGTATGGTTTAGTGGCGGCCTCTTCCACATCACCGTTAATGACTGGAACGATCGCAAGGCCTTCCATCTCACCTCCGTCGACGGCATACACAACTGGATCTTCCGCGGCCTCGCCTACGATCCACGCAGAGACTTCGTCCGCTACACTGACGGTACCGTCAACCACTGGAACAAGATGGAACGCCCCAGCGTCTTTCTCGATAACGGTCACGTCGTCGCAATAACGCTCGCCGTTATTGACGTCGCGAAGGAGGACGAAAAAGGCAACGACGGACACGGAAGCAAAGTCGTCGTGATCCCCTTCGACGGTGCAGCGTTGGACCGCGATCTACAACAGCACAAGTGATCCGCCGCTTAACGACATATCGACATGGACAGACTTAATTCGTCATGCGCAGCTGCGTTCCTTCGTGGATGATGAAGGGAATTCTGACCTGAGCAAAACGCTTCCAAGCAGAGTAAGTGGGCAAAGCTTGCTCGCAAGGCGCACGAAGTCGCATTGGAGTTTGCTGGTCATGGAGTTCATACACTGGCCGCATGCTGATCGACGATGAAGTTTACACGCTATCGGAAGCCACGAAGAAGCCTCTCGCCCGGAGCGGTTCATCAACGCCAAGGCAATGCCTACGTTCAGACAGCGGGAGGATGAAGTCGACGTGCCGTTCCGAGCCGAAGTAGCGCGAGTTGATGGTCGTTCAATTCGACTTCTTCGCAGCATGAAGGGGTATTCGCGGGCCCAAAACCAATCTGAACCGCCGTTCGAATTGCCTGTTCGATCTCTGGTCCCAATCCAGCATAACCGACCAGATGGAGAAACACTTGATCGTCGTCGTACATTGAAATGACCTGCTCCGAACTCGGTTCGGTGCTGGCGCTGACTCGCAGAAGACCCTCATCTGTTTTGTTGAAAGACAGCCGATAGAGCATTTGCAAATGCTAACACTGTCACGGCTATCCCGTAACAACCGCGGCCAAAGGATACTCCCATGCACTATCAACAAAACTGAACTCTTAGGTAGTTAATTTCGATTGACCGCCGCGCTTTCAGCTATGAACAGCCAGCTTTATATCTGCACGCTTTTGCCGCCGGGCGCGTGCGTCTGTTGCTCTTTGCGGTCCGGGGACGACTGTATTTCCTGCTTTCACTCTCGCATTTGTTTCATCTTTTTCTTCACAGGAGCACCAAATCTTCAGCTACGCGGCACTTTCAAAACCCGCTGTGGTGGGATGAGCCATAAAACCGCTACGGCACCAAGCATTACCATCGCCATAGCAACCGAATGGTATGACACTGGAATTACTCCGAGATAAACGATCACGGAGACAGCCTGCTTTATCGGACTGTCAGCCAAAGAAGTGTGAGTCCGTTGTCTAACCACCACGGCTAGAACAATCCAAGAAATGGCGGACGGTGCACAACAGACCAGATAGAGGGACAACGCAAACGGAGTAAGACCGCGTTCGCCGACCCAGGCGGTTCCGAATGGAATCAGCGACAGAATGAATAAGAATCCCAGGTTGGCCCACAGTAGCGCGTGGCTTACCTGTTTCACATCATCAATCAAGTAGTGATGATTAACCCAATATATGCCGACTTCCACAAAACTTAGAACATAGATCATGAGGCAAAGTCCGGTCTCGGCAGCTTCAAGATCGACCGGATTCTTCGTTCTTCAGACCTCATTGCACTTCTCACACTTGTCACTATGATTCACCATCGCGTTATATGTCCACAGAAGATCAGCACGGCTCGTGCTCGTCCTGGCAGGACCCCACGTGTTAACGCACTCAGCAGCTGCCTTCAGGAACTTTAGCGCGAGATCCAATCTTTCATCACATGCTGGCATCCTTTGAATATCCAAGGGGGCTAGCAGGGCATCATTTTGTACTGGCATGTTCTTTAACCTCTTGTAATTTGCACACGATTCTGATGACTAGGAGAGCCAAGCAGACACTCCTTTTATAGTGATTCGAGGTTCAAAGTTGTTTCACCTCAGTTTCGCCATGAGGGGACCGAACTCAGGGTACAAATCGGCAAGACGATGGACTTGGAACGACGAAGTTCGCGGTGCTTCTAGAGATCAGATTTCTTTACACTTCTGGCATCTGTTCTGATGGTTGAACAGTGTATTGAACCGCATGTTGAACTCAGCCGCATCCCCATTTTCGACTGCCGCCACACAGCTTGTCAGGAACTCCAAAGCCAGAACCATCCCCTCATCGCACGCAGGGAGTTCGTCAGTCTTCCAAAGACTCATTAGGGCAGCGGCATCCATTACCGTGTTCGATGCTTGGAAGAGAAGAAACGCACTACCTTGGTCAAGATGCCGCCACGTCTCCGTGCGTCTTCGGCCTCAAGCTCTTTCATACGCATGTTGTACCGGCGTGTCTCTTTCGCCTCAGCCTTGGCCCTCTGATGAGCATCTAAAGATCCTTTGTCGTCTCTGTCCCCAAACGCCATTGGCTTGTATTGCTTCGTAAATTTGATCTTGCGTGTCACTTAGTCTCCAAAACATTTGCGAAATCCCAACTCTACCAGCTGACGTGCGGTATAAAGCCCAGGAACTTCTACTTCGCAAATTTCGCGACAGCAGATCTTGTGCGTAAGGGCTTGAAAGACGACAGGCTCAAAGAAGAGATGCCGAAGACGCAAGTCGTAAATAAGGCGGAGTGCCATCGTCTTGAGCCGAGAATATCCGCGGGTTGTTTCTGCAGTTGTCTTCGCTCTTGGTCAAGGTCAAATCAGGATAGCGCGCATCTTCCAGAAAACGAATGCCTTACGGAACATTTAGTCGAAGCATGTCTCCCGGATTTGTTTCATGAGATTGTTTGGTGCGATTTCGTCTATTTCTGGCCGAGGTAGTCCCTATGGCTGTAACTCTGGTCGACGGGGCTACGTCACATTCCAAACACACTAAACAAATAATCAGCGAAAAAGAGAACCAATCATATGATTCTGGCACGTATAAAGCTGCTCGGGTTGAGTTCAGAAAATGACAAAACCCTTCAGGTCAAAATGCACGATGTGTCTATTTTGGATGCGCAGGAACTCCCCGTGGAATTGCCGCCTGGCTTCCATGAAAGACTTGTCACCAGGTTGGCGAACGCAGAACGCTTCAAAATCAAATTGAAATAGCCGAGTTACGCACCTGGCCCCCAAGCGATCTAAGTATCTGACCTGCGTTCCGAACCGCCATCGGTTCATATTAGGCGAGCTATCACAGGAACACCTTGCAAGCAAAGTCCAACGCTCCTACCACGGAACGGGCGGGCGCTCAAACGGCGGGAACGTTTCTTTCCCTGATTTTTTTCAGGCCGACACCTATAGAAAGGAATAGGGCTACGGTGGTGATGATATGCGAAGCTTTGCAATACGCGTCCTCCGTTGCTCATACCGGTCATTTAAATGACTCGATTCTGCAAACCGCGGGTATAGGGTGTTCCGGGTTCGGAATACCGAACGCAACAAGGCGAGATCCACATTAGAAGAGGTTGTCGTTGGAGATCGCTAAAAACAGAAAAACGATACAGGCCTTCGCTGAACTTCTCGCTGTTGTCTTTATGGGCATAGTCGCTCTGGCCGCTCAGACGAGTGGTTTTATGCTCTTGCTCTTTCCTGAACTGGCAGCTCTTTCCCATGACATCATGACTCGCCCCCATGGCAAATGGGGGAGTCAGCCTTTGCGGCTTGTCCTCACGCCCACCCTTACTGCGGTCGTTGGCATCTTCGTTACACATCATTTGGCCTTTGGCGCCCTCGGCATAACGCTCATCGTTGGGTTTAGCATCGTCATTATCAAGATAATGAAGTCTACGATCGTAGCTGCGATCTCTGCTGGCGTTCTCCCTATGGCGTTAAGCGAACGAAGCTGGCGATACCCTCTCGCAATCTTTGTAGACTGCGCCGTATTAGTCCTGCTCTTTCTCTTGTGGAAACATTATGCTGCACGTGCTGGCTCGTCCTCCCCGGACGAAGCGAACGAGTCGAAGGTTATAGATTCCCTCGAAGCTATCTCTCACGATCGTTTCTGGGGTCTCGCTCTTATGGTCTTTGTCGTCGCGTTGGGAGTAACTGCTCAGGCTACGGATCTCCGCTTCCTTCTCTTCCCTCCACTCATCGTAATGTCATATGAGTTGTTCGGACATCCTGAAGTGCCGGAATGGATGAGGCGGCCTGTTCTCTTCCCCATTGTTTGCCTGCTCACAGCATCAGTCGGACTTCTGGCTCACCATTTCATTCGCGCCAATTTCGTAGCGGTCATGTTGACATTCTTGTGTTCTGTCGGCATACTTCGCTTTTTCGATCTGCATATGCCTCCGGCCCTCGCAGTCGGGCTGCTCCCGTTCGTTATAAAACTGCCGAATTATCGATTTCCTCTTTCAGTTCTGCTCGGAACTATATCCCTTAGAGGAGCTAAAAGATGATTCGCATTCTCGCGCTGGGCAAAAGGCTTGTGTAAGCCTTCGCCGCATACGTCGGATGAATAGACACCTCAAGGTCAGGCCCTACCTCGATGCTATTGGTCAGTCGTAGTCGATAGAAAGTTTCAAAAAGACTTTCGTGGTGTCTACCAGAGTGGTTTGGCTCGGTGTAATTCATCGCAACGCCAAACATATCCCCCTGCCGGCCGAATGGTCTTATGTTCGTGATACCAAGCGCGTCCGCCCGCTTGATCAGTCCCCCCGTATCTGTTGCGAAGCCAATTCGTCCAAAAGGCGCCCAGCCGTTTCGGTACTCGTGGTCGAAGCCAAAACCAACTCCAAAACCACTCCCAAGATCCTTCGTATCGTCACGCCAGAATGCAAGACGAAGGCTTTGAAAGCCACTTCCAGGCTTACCCGAGAACCAACCCAATTCGGTAGCTTCGAAATATTTCTTGTCTACCAACGTCGCAATGCCATCTTGGGGTTGCCCCACTGTATCCACGGCTACACTGTGCAGATACAGGTGCGGAGTGAATTGGTACTCTACCGCCGCACCACCCGCAAACGCACCAGCGTAAGGAACTGTGAGGTTGCCATTATCCACGCCATTCAGGAACTGCGTCGTCTCATCGTCATTATAAAGACTCAGGCCAATGTATTGATTTGGATGAACCTTGCCTACGTAGATCGAAAGCCGCTTATGAAGAAAATCCTGCCTCCAGTAAAGGATATTGAGTGTGATCGGCCGTTGCTCGCCGCCGCCCTGCAGCGAATTCAAGAAGACTCCCGAACCCATCTCGTCACTCAAATTGAACTGCTGACTCATACCGATATTCGTGCCGGAACGTACCAGGAGTCCGATCGATCCGCTCGTGCTCTCGCCGTCGTACACCGCCAGGTTTCCGTTGAAATCGAGCCGTCCACTCACCTGATCGTGCCGCACATCAGGAGGGGTCTCCGTCGCATATTGATTGATGACGGTGTATGTGGCACCCAGCCGCAATCGTGAGTTCTCTTCCAACCAACTCACTCCCTTGTCGCTCGGTCGAGTGATGAATCCGAAGGGATCACCCTTCAAAAGTGGATCTGCTGGGACCATTGCGAGAGCTGTCTCCACTGTATCCAGTTCCTGCATCACCCCCGGTGACATCTTGAAAACAGGCGGCATTGCATGCGGGTCCATCTGGCTCGTCCGTGTACTGTCCCCAGTAATCCCACTCGATGCTGTGCTCTGTGCCGCAAGGGTAACAGGTGATCCCACCAGGGCAACCAGAATCCACCTTCCTAGGTACTTGGAGATCTTCACACAACTCCTTATGAAGCCTTGCTCATGGTTGCCTCAAGAGATTGTCTCAACGAGGTGTCAGCAATCGAGAGTGAGTTAATTCAGCGGCCTCATGCGAAGACCAGTGGACCGACATGAAAATGTCAACGATTCATCGGCTCTTCAATGGCCTAGAAGAGGGTCGCTGCCGTGCTCGAATAGTGTTGCAAAGGGGAGCAAAATCGCGCCTGTAGAAAAGTGCAGTGGCTTGCCCCACAAAATTGCTACAGAAGCCCGCGCCAACATCTGCCGGCGCTTCCACTGTTTGAGCTGCATGGTCTGGACGCGTGCGCTGCGCACACGGCTCTTACTGTGGATGAATAGCGGCAAAGCGGTTTTCCGCACGCTACCATTTCGCGGGGCAACCAAGGCAAGTTTAGAAGTTGATCTTTACGGCCAACTGTCCGAATCGCCGTTCTTCGCTCGTCGCGCCGTTTACCCCACCCTTCGAAGCCAGAATCTCCGGATTAGAAGGAAAGTAGTTCGCTGCGTTTGCCAACGCTTGCTGGACATACAGGTTGTGATGGTTCAGTAGATCGAAACCCTCCGCTCGCAGCTCAATGTTGGCCTCTTTCCAGATATAGAACGTTTTGCTCAGAGCCAAGTCGAGGTTCCACGCCCCAGGTCCAACGAATGAGTTCCGTTCCGGCGCGTATGTTGGAAAGGTCCAATTTGAGTAGCCACCCAGCTTCGGATCTACGATTTTTTGGCCGACCGGCAGCCTTGACGTTAGGTAGTACCGATTAGCGCCCGCATTTACTTGTCCCCTTGACTTCGTATATTTCCAGCGCGTGACCGGCGTGGAGGGCACGTATCGGGCAATGTTGAAAAAAGTCCCGTCGTTGTTCGTCGAATCATAGTAGGTGAACGACGTTCCGGTTCGTACCGTATAGATGCCCGTTACTTGCCAGCCGCCTAACGCTTGGCCTTTCACCCCGTGAGCACCGCTGAACCAAGGCGTCTGGTAGATCGGCGCAATCACCAACCGCTGCCGGACATCTAAGTCGCCTGTGCCGCGGTCGTACCCCGGGTCGAACGGATTGGTATATCCCAAGTTGTATCCGGCGCCATTTGCATTAGTCTCCGATAGGGTCGAACTCAAATCGTCGATCTGGTGACCCCACGTGTAGTTTGCGGTCAGCCCTAGGCCCATCCGATGCAAGTCCGCGGTCTTGAATCGCAGATTAGTAGCTTCATAGTAAGAATCGCCGCCCGAGCCCCGGTTGTTGATATCCGAATACGTCGCATTCAGCCGGGTGAGCCCAGCATAGTTTGCACCAGGATCCGGGTCGCCCAGCAGATAGTTGCCCGAGCCGAGTCCGTTGATATTCTTAATATCGTATAGGTGTGTGCCACGCGCGCCCACGTACTCCAAAGCGATTACCGTGTTTCGGGCAACTTGCTGCTCGACTGCAAGGCTCCAGAATTGTGTCTGCGACGTCCTAATATCCTGCGACACATTCCGGAGGCTGGTGCTTGGAAGTATTACGGGGCCGATCGAACTCCCCAGGTCTCCTAGGTTTGTCGTTGTCACCTGTACCTTGTTTTCCACAATCACGCCATAGTTGGGTGGATTCTGGATCACGTTGAACGTCACATTGCCGAAGTTCCGCTCATAGCTGATTCCGTAACCACCACGAACCGAAGTCGTGCCCTTACCTGAAATATCATAGGCAAACCCGACCCGGGGACTCACCGCGCCATAACTCGGCTTCCACAACTCGTGGATCGGACTCTGTGGGGCCGTATAGACCGCGCCAGTCCGCACCTGTTGCGGCAGACCAATACCCGATCCCCAGTAGAAGTTCGAGTCAAGATTTTGCCTGTTGTTATGTTGCACGCCAAAGTATTCGTATCGGACGCCGTAGTTCACTGTCAGCTTCGACGTCGCGCGCCAATCATCCTGTCCGTACACCGCCCAATCATGGAACCTGTCACTGCGGGCGAAATTGGGCTGCGTTGCTGGTGTCGTAATCGCTTGGCCCGGATAAGCTCCTTCCGGATTTATCGCAGTGGAAAAGGTTCCCAGAATCCCTGAAAACAGGCCGGGATACCCGGTCGTGTCACCAGTGACTGAGCCAGCCAGTTGCTCTGTCGCCTGCGCATAGGCGCCGAAGGTCCTGTTCTCCTGGATGTACAGAACCTGCGAACCGAACTGGAACGAGTGGGCCTTCTTCGACCAGTTCACATCCAGGTTCCACTGAATCACATTCTGGGGTCCGCCATACGGTAAGGGGAATCCTGTACCCGGCAGTGCTACAGCCACACCACCAATATTTGCGTTCGCTCCAAGAAACAGATTTGGCGTAGTGACGGCAATCGGTGTCGAGTCATTATTGAGACTGATCCGGCTGAACGCAACCCGCGCATTCGTCACGAGCGACGTCGAGAAGCTGTGCGTAACGCCAGCCAGAGCGGAGTAATCGTTCTGAGTCGTACCTATATCGTAGTTCGAGTATGGGGTATATGCGATCGCTCCCAGCGGTTCCGACAGGTTGTATCCGATATAGCGTCCGAAGATACTTGTCTTATCAGAGTAGTGATAATCCCCCCGCAAGGTGAAGTTGTACGAGTTGACCGGCACCCCCCCGCCTGCATCCTGGGGAACGGTGTAATTCACCAAGCCCAGCACCGGTGTTGTCGCTGGAACACCGGAAAACAACGGAGAGGGGTTCGGATTGCTTGGGTCCGAGGCCGTGCCTGCCTGTGCATTCGTCAGAGTTCTCGCAAAGTAGAACGTCTGGCCATACTGCGTCAGAAATGACTGCACTGTAGGTGCCAGGTAGCTTTGTACCTGTGGCGTCAGAATATAGGCCTGAAGGTTTGCGCTGCTACGCACGCGTAACCACTCCGTGCCTGTGGCAAAGAACAGCTTGTCTTTCACCACGGGTCCGCTCACAAAAAATCCGAACTGGTTTCGCGTATACCCACCTTTCGGCTGCCCACTCAGAGCACCCGTCACACTGTTGGCCGTATACGCTGCAAGGCGGTTGAATTCCGTGAGCGTTCCATGAATCTGATTGGTGCCGCTTGCTGTCACCACATTCACAACTCCACCTGAGGCACGTCCATACTGCGGTCCAAAGTTGCTCGTCGTCACCCGTACCTCGGCGATCGAGTTGATCGGAACCGGGAGACCCACCACGTCGTCAAACAGTTCCGTGTTCTCAATACCGTCCAGAAGAATCTCCGTACCACTCGAACGTTGGCCATTAATTGAGTAGCCGACGCCGAGGCTGGCCGAATTCTGCACATGGCCCTGCGCCGCGTCGCCGTTTGAGATATTGCCAGAGATCGCTACAAAGTCGTATACATTCCGGGTTAAGCTCGGTAATTCGCTTACCTGCTGCGGGCTGACAATCTCTGAGATTTCCGGCGAGTCCGTATTCACCTGCGACCCGCCCAGCGACTCCACCTCCACTGTCTGAATAACACCCGCGGCTGAGAGTTTTACATCGAGCGGCGCATGGCCACCCACCGTCACCTCAACCGCAGCCTTCAGCGCCTCAAAGCCGGCAGCCGTCACAGACACCTTGTATACCGCGGCAGAGAGATTTCCCAACTGGTAGGTGCCATTGGCCGCCGTCTTCACCGTGTGAGCAGCATTCGTGCCAGCGTTGACGGCAGTCACTGTCGCCCCGACAACTGCTGCACCCGTTGCATCGGTCACTACGCCTGAGAGCACGCCGGCATCAACTTGGCTTAATGCGGGCCCCGCGGTGACTGTGAGCACCAGGACCAATAGGAAGAGGCGCTTGATCACTGAGACCCCCGATGGTGATACAAAGAAGCGCAAAATATCGGCATAGTCATCTCAGATCGCTACGACGCTAAGGATCGTAGGCGTCGCGAGTGCCGGCTGACAAATCAGGTCCGAACGTCGTCATTGCGAATTGCCCGGTAACAGCCCAATGTGTGTGCTCGAAAAGACGTAGTCCGTATTCGATGAGAGCCTTATGTGGCAGGACGCGCACTGCTGCTGAGGGCGGGCCGTGGCAGTGGCTTGGTACATCGACCCGTTTGATCGGAATGCGAAATAGCCCCAGTTGCCGGGCGCAGACGGAAAGCGTTTGCTGTCTTTCACCATCACTCCCATTCCGATATAGCTCGCCTGAAAGATCCCCGACCCAAACGATGTGGAACAGACGAAAGTGTTTTTATCGCAGTCTTTTCCAGTCTTGATAAGGCTGATCTCTTTAACGATCTGCGTGCCGTCCGGCCAGATCCCGTTCTTCCTGAAGAAGTCGAACGCTGCAGGAACGATGTATGTATCCATTACTTGCGGCGTCGTAATCTCGGAGCCGTCAAGAACGCTTCGTCCGTCGGGCTTGATCCGGGTGCCTACATGTTCCCAGTGCCGATAGCCGTCGGGAAGGTGAAGGCTTCCGTCCCCTTCGAAAACTGCGGAGCGAACAGGAGACGGAGATTCTGACTGAAAAGCCAGCACGTGATTTCTGGTCCAGTCTCCGGTCGTGACAATCGTGACGACCAAAGCTGCAAAAACTCCCAGCACAATTCCTATGAGACGGAGACGAGGGGTGACTTTTAACAGCCTGCTAATCATAATGGAAGGCTCCTGTCCTAATACCCGTTCGATCCTTCATGAGCCGGTTGCCGAATCGAGAACCTACGATCTTTATGATCGGCGTCTACAGGATTACTCGGTACCCTATAGAACACGGGCCCAGACCTGTATTTTTCTATAGGTTGTTGTTTGCGGCGACAACACAGCCGCGACCTCAAGTTGCGCGGGAAACCAATCTAGCAGAACAACTGCCGCCACTTGCAGCTCCCCGGAAGAATGCTATTCGCTGCGAGTCGCCTCGGACAGAAACCACCACGCCGTTGGGCCGGATCGATCCAGTTTTCGAGGAGGCTGGCGAAGCCATATCGCCCGCTTCGTCGCAGAGAGTATGAACAGCACGCATTCGCAAAACTAGTGACTTCTCTTCTTCATGAAGCTCGCTCCCCATGTCGGCTGGGATCACGAAGTCGGCGTCGTTGTCGGCGACCCTTTGTAGACGCGCGATTGTCCAACGAGCGAATGGTCTTCCCACCAATCTTTCGGACGCGCTCAGCGATATCGTCAGTCATCGCAAAGGAAATTCTTCGTCTTCACGTAGAGCCCGAAGGCATCAGCGAGAAGATCTGGTCAGCATGATCATTCAGCAGAAGGTGGTAGTCGCGAAAATGCGAACCACTCATATGCCAATGGCGTTCGATCAAAGCCTGTCGATCTGCTCCTCTCAAAGGACGGCACAAAGATGGCTCAGTTCCGCGAATTGGAAGAACCTTTTACTACGCTCGCGTCGGTCTCTGATGAAACGTGTCCGGGACGCGGCGGTCCATCTACCGCACCAGTGAGAATCGTCATTTTCGATGATCTGGAATGCCCGTTTTGCGCGCGCCCTAATCACGCTCTTTTCCCACTATCCTCGACCGATACGGAGAGCAAGTGCATGTCGTGTACCAAGACATGCCCTTCGAAGGGCATCCATGGGCGATCAGAGCGGCGGTTGATACGAATTGCCGAGCGAAGTACAGTGCGCCTGCTTATTGGGCAAGCAGTCGACCAGATCCATAAGGTGTCGAGTGACCTAGGCGGATCGGAGCGCACTCTAGCCAAGGCCAACGAAGAGATCGACGCAATCGCGCTTGCAATCGAAAGCAACGTCAGCTGGACGTCTCCGCGATTCACGCTTGCGTCGCAAAACAAGATGCCAGCGTTATCAAAAAATCACAGTTGGAAGCGGACACTCTGGGTATCGTGAGAACGCCAACGCTCTTCATCAACGGAGCGAAGATAGAAGGTGTAGTGCCGCTACCTTTTCTCTTTCAAATAATCGACGATACTTTCCGTTCACAGGGCATACAGCCCCCTGTCGTCGCTAACACAAAGTGATTCTTGGGCGCGGGCTAGATGTCTTTGGCGGCCAAGTCAAGACTGTCGAACCTGCGCCATTTGTAAAACCCGATAGACACGATCCAACTCACAGCAAACAGCAAGACGATGCAGTACCCGAGAGTGCCAAAGTTTCCATTGAGTTCCGTCACGAATCCCCAGAAGACGCCAGTGAGTTGGAAACGTCCCGCCAGCAAACCAAGAGCTTCGATCCCTCCAACTGCAAAGGCCACGACAACGGATATGAACGTAATCGTGAGGTTGTAGTAGAGCTTTCGAATTGGTTTTACGAAAGCCCAGCCATACGCTCCCAACATAAGTATGTTGTCGGTGGTATCAATTAGTGTCATTCCCGCAGCGAAAAGAGCTGGAAAGACAAGGATCGCGGACAGGGACAAGCCCTTGGAGGCTTCTGCCGCCGAAATGCCGAGCAAGCCAATTTCGGTTGCAGTATCGAATCCAAGACCGAACAACAGGCCCAGCGGGTACATATGCCAGCTGCTCTGGATCAAGCGAAACATGGGTCGAAACAGACGAGCTAGCAATCCGCGACTGCCAAGCAGTATGTCAAAGTCTTCCTCAACATAGTGAGCACCGCGACGAACCCTCTGGAAAGCCTTATAAATGGACCGCAGCACGATCAGGTTGATCCCCGCGATTACGAAGAGGAACGCGGTCGATATCAGGGTTCCAATGAGCCCTCCGATATCTCTTAATCCGTCTAAGCGATGATGCATAGCAAGCGTAGTCGCGGCAATAGCGATAGAGCCGACTACAACCACCGTTGAATGCCCGAGTGAAAACATGAGACCAACCGTAACGGGACGTTTGCCATCTTGCATCAATTTCCGGGTGACATTGTCGATGGCCGCTATATGATCGGCGTCGACTGCGTGGCGAAGGCCAAAACCATATGCCAAAAACGCGCTACCGAGCAGAACCGGATAGTGGCGGAACGCGAGGAACGCCCATCCCCAGGCGACGAGATTGAAGACGATCAATCCACAGTAAATGCTGGCCGCCTTCACTTTCGTGCTGTGTCGCTCACCGATTAGTCTTCCTAGCAAACCTATCATTCGTCTCACTATTCGCATCGTTCCCGTGAAGAGGGTCTGGCCGGTGCTCTCGTTCCTTTACAGGCTCAGACTGCTGACCTTTACCAAACGCGACAACTTTCTGCCGGCATCATTGGTTCGCCTCTTCTGCAGCCAAAGGCCTCGCCGAAGTCCGGCATATTCTGGAGGGCGCTGTTACCCCGCTAGATGTCCGGCGTTTGAAGGGTTGGTCTGCACTTGTAAACGCAGTTGGTCTTCCCGTTACTCGTTACACCAGTCGTGAGCAGCCTGTCCGTGGAACTTTGCTTCATGTCTGCCTCTGATTGTCCTCATGCACTAAGCTCGCAATGATTGAAGCAAGATGATTCTCGGTTCCTCCTGCTTGCATGTAGGCAATTTCGCCTCCAGGTCTCAAAATGACAGTCACTGGGACACCAAGACGGCCACCGGGCACAAGGAGACCGTAGCGCCGCAATAGCGGGGAACTTTTGTTTCCCGCCTTCGCTACTGGATAGGGCAGAGGATGTTTTCGGAGAAATGACCGGATGTCCGAATTTTCGTCCATCACTGCGAGACCCACTACATTGATCCTCGGTGTCCGGGTGCGCGCGATGGATTCCATTTCCGGCAACTCAACTATGCAAGGACCGCACCAGGTTCCCCAGAAATTCACGACCGTCCAGTGCTTGCGATTGTCCGAGAGTGAGACCGTCTTGCCATCCGGAGATTTGAGAGAAAATTCAGGAGCATTGAAGCTCCTGCTAACGGTCGGGGAGATCGGCTTAGGCGTAGGGTTGGGACCCTTTCCGCTCCAAAAGGTAAATATAACGGGGGTGTCGCCCCGCTTCACCGTCAGACTGATTGATTGGGGGTCTGCCGAAGCGAAGATCGACAAAATTGCAGGGGGACCAACCCGCGGCGACGGTATTCCACCGATGACTTGAATGAAATCATTGTCAAGAAGTCCTCCGAATTGCTTCTCACCAGGGTCGAGGTGAAGACGCCATCCCTTTCTTTCGAAGACAAGTTGCCCCCGATCGAACCTGACGGTGCTTTGTTGGGCCAATAGTGGAAGGCTTGTAAAGCAGAAGAGGCATATCAAAGCACCTAGACCCTTCATGATTGATCCCTTCATGACACGACGGCTGCTTAAACTGGGACAAGAGGTCAACCGCAAGGCGATGTTCATAGCCTTGAGCGTACTGGTGTAAGGACGCAGGCGCGACCATCGAATCTGGAGTGAAGAGACTATAGGTTTCTACAGTTTCAACTTTGGAGGCACTGATATCGGTGCACATCAGCCCGGAAGCAGAGTCTCGCAGCAACTGTTGGCTTGACTCGAAATGCAGAGGTGGCAAGGGAAAGGGATGGGTATATCGAGTCATTCATGGATAGGCGCGCTGTCGAAGCCTTTCAGCTTCTCCAGGTAATGATGCACATCCGAAATGACTACAGAGCCCTCGCCTACGGCGGAGGCAACGCGTTTCACGGACCCGGCTCTCACATCGCCAATCGCGAAGATCCCTGGTCTACTCGTAGCGAAACGCGACTGCACTTCCCATTCAGCTCTGCCTGTCTCGACAAAGCCATTGTGATCGAGGTCAAGATGCTCCATGAGCCAATTCGTATTAGGATCTGCCCCGATCATGACAAATATGTTAGTGACTTTGAAGACACTCTTTGCTCCCGAGGAACGGTCTCGCACCTGAACAGCGTGCAGTCGGTCGTCGCCCAGGATGGCATCGATTTCGGAATGAAGATGCAATTTGATCCTGGGGGAACAGGTAATACGTTGTACAAGATAGTCCGACATCGTCGCTTCAAGCGTCATCCCACGTACGACAAGATGCGTGCAACCGGCATCCTTAGCCAGATGCAGCGCAGCCTGCCCGGCTGAGTTGCCACCGCCGACCACGACTACATCCTGGCCAATACAGCGAGCCGTTTCGATGGGCGTCGCAGCATAGTGGATGTTGGTCAGCTCATACCGTTCATAACCAGGAACCAGGAGCTTGCGATATCGAGCTCCTGTTGCAATCACGACAGTACGGGAGGTCACCATGCGACCACCCGCAAGACAGAGTCTATGCAGGTTGGTGGAACTGCTAAGGCCAACAACATTTCGAGCGACCTCAAGACGCGCTCCGAAGCGCTGCGCCTGAATTTCAGCACGCGAAGCAAGTTCCTGTCCGGTTATGCCTGTTGGGAAACCGAGGTAGTTTTCGATCTTGGAACTCGTAGCTGCTTGCCCCCCGGGAGCAGTGCCTTCCAGCACAACCGTCGTGAGGCCTTCTGAGGCTGCATAGACTGCGGCCGCCAGACCCGAAGGTCCAGCACCCACAATGGCAACATCGAAAATATCCTCGGCCTCAAATACTCTACTGATTCCCAACTCGTCTGCTAGCACCGTATTGCTCGGATTTTTCAGGACACGCTGATCGGGTAGGAAGACTACCGGCATCTCCGAAGGATCGAGATTGAGTCCGTCGAGCAAGATCTGCGCCGTTGGATTCGACTCGGCCTCGATAAGCTTATTGGGATAACCGTTGCGTACCAGGAATTGGTGCATTCGCATGGTCTCTGCGTCATGGCTATGTCCAATCACAATGACGCCTCCATGGGATCGCTGCATGAGACTTGCTCGGCGCTCGATCCACGCACGGACGATCACGTCCGCGATGTCCAGCTCTGTGCGCATTAGGGTATGCAGCGCGTGAGCATCGATGCGGAGAATTCTGCTCCCTCTCGCCGCTCGGCCACTCAACAGTCCGTCCCGCCCGCTAAGCAGATCCAATTCGCCGCTGAATTGACCCTTTGTTAGGGTCGCCAATGCCACACCGGGATGTCCTGGCTTATCTTCAAACAGCTCTATCCTGCCCCCGATGACGACAAACATATCGCCACCTCTAGACCCTCTTTCGAACAGGGTCACGCTTGCGTCAAATGTCTCAGTCTCTCCATACAACTCGAGGCGTTGAATCATTTCCTGTGAAAGAACCGGCGGCGCGGCTGCTTGGGTAGTGCTTCCCGCATATCTGGAGGTGTCACCCTGACTAGGTTGACGAGGTGCTCTTCGATTAACTGCCATCGTCGTGTCCTCTCGCTATTCCCGGAGACCTGCGTCCCGTCTTGCTGATATCTCGCGCCCGTCGCTATCGAAAAACCAGGGCAGAAATCCAGACTTGTTGCGCCTTTAAGCATCGATGCGTGTCACTCGGCCTGAGAGCTTGAAGAACTGGCATTACTCGCTGAGGTTTCCAAAGAGCATTTCTCCGGAATGCCTTGACCAAGGGCCCGGAAGGACATGAACTGAACAGTGTCCTTGGAAAAGATCAAGTCTAGAAACCAGTCCAAGGCAACATGAATGCGTTTCTCCCACCGTGGGAGCTTGGTGAGATACACGGTTCTCCACATGAACCAAGCTGCAAATCCGGAACACTTGTATCCTAGGATTTGGGCAACTCCACTGCGACGACCAATTGAAGCCATCTGGCCGATTGTGTTAAACGTGAATTCCTTCATCGGTCGACGTTGCAGGGAGGCAGCCAGGTTTTCTGCAAGAACCCTTGCTTCTCGCAAAGCGTGTTGGGCTGTAGGCGGGTAATAACCACCATTCCCATCAGGAATTCGTGCGCAGTCACCCAAGGCCCACACATTGGGATGACCCTCTACGAGCATCGTTCTGGTCGTGATCACCCTTGCGCCGTTTGATGCGGTTGTAAGGTGGGCAAGCTCGGGTGGCGCGGCGTTTCCCCCAGTCCATACGACGAACTTGGTAGGAATCAGTCTCCCATCGTCGAGCGTGACATCATCGGGGGTGACGGCTGTCAGTCTCCTGTTTAGGAGAACTTCGATTCCGCGTGAAACTAGCTTATCCCTGGTTAATACGCCAAGTTCTGATCCAAGCTCCGGGAGGAGATGGGAACCGGCTTGGATGAGCACTACCCGGAGCATTGAAGGAGAAAGATTTGGATAGGCCCGCACAGCCGATTCCATGAAGTCGTAAATCCCGGAAACAGTCTCTACTCCGGCGAATCCTCCCCCCACAACAACCATTGTGAGCATCGCATCTCGCGTAATCTCCGAGCAGTCCGGCTCGGCCTCTTCCAAATGTGCGATCATCCGGTTCCGAAGTGTAATGGCATCTTCGAGCGTCTTCATTGTCATCGCATTTTGTTCCAAGCCAGTGATTCCGCGGAAGTGTGGCACGGAGCCCAAAGCGAGCACGACATGGTCATAGCCGAGAAGGTGAGTATGCCGGTCAGCCCCATGCGCAATCGTGACGGTCTGTTCAATCAAGTCGATCGCGTTCACGTCTGCAGCTATAAACTCCGTCTGATGGACCATCTTTCGAATTGGATTCACGATTGTCGTAATGTCGAGATCGCTTGCGGCTACCTCATGAAGCATGGGCGTGAACAGAAGAAAGTTGTCCCTGCTCACGAGACGAATCTCCGCGTCCCGCGGCTCTAAAAGTCGCTCCAGAACCCGAGCTACCTCTACGCCTGCGAAGCCTCCGCCTAGGATAAGGATTCTAGTTTTGCGCGACATGTTTCGCTCCTGTCTTTGTAGCTTCTGGGTGCTCATTTTCTGCTGTGGCGGCCAATAGTGTTCGAAGAGTGACGTTAGCGCACTTGCACAACGGGCGGCGCAGGGCCTAGCTATCTCTCCCTGTAATTGAAGGGAGTGCGCGCGATCAGCTAGCCATATTGTGTCGATTCTGGCGTGAGAGCGAACTAGCATTCGCTACGGTCGGAACACTATCGTTTTCCTTAGGTAAGGTCTTGAGTCCTGAAATATCCGAGCTCAGGTGATTGAGTCAGGACTCGGCAGGAAGGGCGACTCACGATACGACGGTCGCACGGAAGGGGTTGGAGCAACCTCGCGACGGCAGTGTCTATACGTTCAAAATGCCTCTGCGAATAGCGATGGATATGGCGTGTGCTCGGTCATTGGCCTGCAGCTTGTCCATGACATTCTTGACGTGAAAATTCACAGTGTTCTCTGATAGAGAAAGCTGTTCAGCAATCTGCTTATTGCGATTGCCACTCTGAATCAATCTGAGCACTTCCATCTCGCCTTCTGAAAGATTCTCTTGGCCCAGATGTTCGGCAAGACGGCAGGCTACGCCGGTCGGAATATGCGTGCGCCCAGTATGCACCGAGCGGATGATCGAAAATAACTCCTCCGACGGCGTGCTTTTCAATACATAGGCTGAAGCTCCCGCGCAAAGAGCGCCCTTGATTTCGACGTCACCTTCCGACGTGGTCAACATAATCACGCGAGCGGCGGCGAACTCCTTTCGAATTGCCACCAGAGCGCTTGTGCCGGTCTGTCCAGGAAGTCGTTGATCCATGAGCGTGATATCGGGTTTGTGACGGCGGAACTCTTCGACTGCCTCCAACGAGGACCCCGCCTGAGCTACTACCTGCATATCTGGTTGTGACGCGATAATGATGTTCAACCCCTGTCGAAAGAGTGGATGATCCTCGACAAGCATGATGCGGATTGGGTCGGATGACTGCATTGGGTTTGCTCCCTTTAGAGTTATGGCGCGTGCCATGACTCCCGAAATGAATCGTAAATATGTGGATTAGGCCAGACGTAAATGCAACATTTCATCGAGGCAACTCTGGCCCTTGGCAGTTCGATGCTCAATTGTGAGCACCTCCTCCGGAGCTGGTGTGGCGTGGCGAATTCCGACCGATGGCAAACATCTTCAACAGTTGAGACCGTTTTGTAGGTCTATAAGTCTTGAAAACCACTGAGCCGGGAACAAGGAGGTTTACCTCGGTTCCATCAGGTGCCGTACATACTGAGAGCTTGGCGCCAATACGGTCCGCCCTTTCCCGCATGCCCTCCAACCCAAAGTGTCCGGTCTTACCGGACTGTAAGGTCTTTTCTCCAATGCCCTTGCCATTGTCTCTGATCCTCAGCTGAACGTTGTGGTTATAGGTGAGTTCAACCGTCATGAGGCTTCCTCCAGAATGGACGCAGGCGTTATTGATGGCTTCGTATCCGATCCGGTAAATCTCATCTCTCACAATGGGATGCATGTCGCTGCTTGTCCCGGTGAGGGCATGGGATACCTGGATCGTGCTACCGATGCGACAGTCTTCTGCTGCATGGCGAAAGGCCGCAGCTAGGTCGTTGGTGTCGACCGTCGAACTCCTCAGGGAGTTAAGCGCTGCGCGCCCCTCCAGCGTGGCTCGTTCCAACCAAGTTGACACCAGATCGAGAGCCTTGTGCATGCGGGCAGAGTCGTTCGGCCGCTCAAGAGCATTGTCCGCAACCATCTTGCTGCCTTGAATCGTCTGGAGCAGCGTATCGTGCAGATCGCGAGCCAACCGGGTTCGCTCTTCGATCCGTTCGTCAAATCTGACCTTCAGCATGGTTGCATACTGTCTGATCCGAAATTGATAGAGACTGTAAGCAAGCATCGCCGCAACAACAACGCATAGGAGCTTGAACCAGATAGTCTGATACCACGCTGGAGGAATCATGAAACCGATGGTGGCTTGCTGTGTGTTCCATACTCCGTCGTTATTGCACGCAATCACTCGGAATGTGTAATAGCCGGGACTAAGATCGTTATAAAAGGCCTGCCGTCGGGTCCCGGAGTCAGTCCATTCACGATCATGGCCGGCCAGTTGATAGCGGAAGCGCACCTTAGCCGGCGCAACATAACTTAGTCCCGCATAGTCGACCTCAACCACTTGTGGGGATACAGGAAGGGTAGGACTACCGACTAAGGGATGGTCGGTGTGGCCGACGAGCAAATGTTCAATATGAACCGGCGGCGGCAGAGCGTTAGATGGAAGTCGCTTTGGGTCGATCATCTGGAGAGAGCTTCCATTGACGGACCACAGCCGTCCATCCGAGCTGAAGAACGGCCGTTCACCTCGAAGTCGGGGCAATGCGCCATCTGAGAGGGTGAAGGCTGTAATCGTAAGTTGACTCGTAGCGTTGCTCCACCAGCGGGAGATTTCACTGTCGCGGATGCGCAGGATTCCGCACTGCATAAAGAGCCAGTGGGCACCAACTCGGTCGTTTATTACACTCAGGACGTTCTCGCAAGGAAGACCGTTCGAGGTCTTGATCGCTTGGGCCCTTCCATTCATGTAACGAATGGCAGCTTGCGGGGTTGCAATCCAAAGCGCCCCGTCGGGGTCCGACGTCATATCAGCGATGCGGCCGTCAAAGCCGTCGGGCTTAATCTGATCAAATTTTCCATTACGGAACCGATACAACCCGTGTGAATACCCTGCGACCCACAATCCCCCGCCAGGCTCCGGTGCCAGAACATTCATTATCTGGCGGTCCGCAAGTGCGGACGATGAAAAGCTTTCTGCTACACGCAGGTCCTGAATACGAATGAGGGCGTTTCCTCGCTGATCCGCCAGGTTTTGGACTGATGCCCATAGTCGGTGACGGGAATCTTCCTCCATCTCTATGACTTCGCCAACTCTGTCACCATATCGATCAGTGACCGGTGTGAACCGGCCGTGCTCGTATAAAAGGAGTTGTTGGCCTGCCCCCACCCAAATTCGATCGTGTGAATCGGAAAAGAGGTAGTGGATTTCACGCTTCAGGAATGGATCTGTGAAGTGGAAAAACTGCTGGTTGTGGAGAAGATTCAGTGTGTGACTCGCCCCAATCCATACGTCCCCGCTTCGAGACGTGGTTAGTTGATTCGGCGCACCAGAAAGGCCTTCACGCGAAGTGAAGCTAATTACGGGAAGATCATGAAAGCTATCGATGCCTCGGTCAGTGACAACCCACAGGGTGTGCTCCCTGTCTTCGAAAATCTGCTTGACGGCGTCGCCGCTTAGACCGTCGGTCGTGGCGAAGTGTTCGAGTTTCCCTCCGCTCAGCCGGTAAAGCCCCTGCGATTCAGTACCGATCCACAAATCGCCGCTACTATCAGTGGATAGGGATCTGACTGCAAGCTTCCGTCCATCCACTTGTGGCGTGACAAAAGTCTTCCACTCCTTTCCAGTGAGTTTAAGTAATCCCGCACCTTGCCCTGTCGTCGATATACCACCCCAGATGGAACCTTCCTTATCGACTGCCATTGCCAGAACGGTATGTTCCGACCGTCCGTGGGAAGGTAGGAGATAGTTTTCGGGGAGGGCGTTTTCGCGCCACCGGCAAATCCCTTGATCGCTGCCAATCCAGATCGATCCAGCTTTTTCCGAGGCGAGGGAGTAGCCATACATACAACCAAACCCGTCTTTCATGCCCTGACAGGACAGGTGGGTTTCTCCAATCGAGCAGAGCGTACTCGAATTCGACGGATTGCCCCAATCGCCTGTCGAGACGCGCCCCTGGTCGTCCTCAAGTAATGGTCCCGCCCACCGTAGGCTCTCGGGATAGCTGTAAATGCGTCCGTTGGTTATCCGGGCTACGCCGGCTTCGGTTGCTACGTACAGACTGCCGTTTCGCGCACCCAATACAGATCGAATCGCCGCATTGGGTAGAGATCCACCGGCAAGAGGAGTCCATTTGGTCAAGCGAATGCCATCGAATCGGAACAAGCCATCGGTAGTTCCGACCCAGAGGTAGCCGTCGCTAGATTGAGTGATCGAAGTTGGCAGGCCATCTAATCCGCTCTCACCGAGCCGCCAAGCTGTATGACCGTATTGTGAGATATGCGTTGAGGGATCTAGACCATATGCCACTCGTCCGCAGAAAAGGAACAGGCAACACAATGCCACCGTAATCATCAATCGCACGCCGAGTCTCCAACCCGTCGCATCTGCGGTGTCTTCGCGACACTCTGGACGCTCCGAACCAAGCAAGGTGAATCGAGATGCAGTGTTAAGTCCGATCCAACTATTCCTTTTCCACATGGAGCAACCTTCGCAAGCACTGTGGCACGGATTTGGATTTCCGATCCGCTGCCAAGCCCTTCCAGTGTAGACACGGGCGATTGGAATTCCCCTGTAGAATCCTATAGGTAGCCCCACAAAGATTTGTGTTTCCCAATCTCAATCGACGTCGCAACGAGCGTGGGCTTTCACCGTAAATTTGACCAACTGAGCGCCACTCACGCTTTCGTCAGTGATCTGGACACTCACTTTTGGCCTTAGCTACTCCGCGCTGTCACATGATTCGCAAGTCGAAGAATTTCTGCAACACTCCAAGCCTGAGCAATACACCCGCGAGGAAAAAACGGATGGTCTCCATCGAAGATTTCCGAGACCTGTCCAAGTCCAGCATCGCGCAAGTGCGGGGTAAAGTTATCGAGCCAACGTTCGATCTCGTTCATCGTAGCGGCCGACGATTCGCTCACCGCCAGCTTCGCGAAGAAGAACGGTCCAGCGAGCCAAGGCCACACCGTTCCTTGGTGGTAAGCACTGTCACGGCTCCAAACGTCTCCCTGATAGCTACCTCGATATTGAGGGTCATCTCGCGATAGCGTCCGCAGACCGTATGGAGTCAACAACTCTTCTTCCACTCTTTGGACGACCCGTGCCGCCGGCTGTCCGGTCAGGAGTGGATAGTGAAGACTCACTGGAAAGATCTGGTTGGGGCGAAGGGACGCGTCACGCTCGTTACTTCTCACGACGTCAAATAGGCATCCACGCTGCTCGTTCCAGAAGACGCCGAGAAAGTTCTCTTGCAGGCGATCTGCAAGGGCGTCATATTCTTCGGCCGCACTCTGATCTCCCAACAAAATCGCGAAGGAAGCGATCGTACGCAACGCGTTATACCAAAGAGCTTGAATCTCGACTGGCCGACCATGTCGCGGTGTGAAGGCGACATCGCCATCCTTGGCATCCATCCACGTGAGTTGCGTGCCTGGATCGCCCGCCCAAAGAAATCCCTGTTCATCCGCATGGATTCCATAGCGCGTACCCTTCCTATGAAACCGGATGATCTCTTTAAGAGGGACGTACAAGTGTTCTTTAAGTAATATGGTGGCTTGCGACCGCCATGTCGAGCAATTTTCATAGAAGATGTACTGCCGGATCGCTTCAAAGAACCACAAAGTCGCATCCACGGTGTTGTACTCGGGCTGTTCGCCAGCGTCGGGGAACCGATTCGGAAGCATACCCCGATCGACATACTGCACGTAGCGAAGCAGAATCTCCCTTGCCAGCTCATGCTCCCCCGTAGCAAGCATCAGGCCGGGCAATGAGATCATCGTGTCTCTGCCCCAATCTCCAAACCAGTGATAGCCTGCGATCGTTGATGTGAACGGCGTTCTTGTGATGGTGAACTGTCCCGCTGCTCGTTCGAGAAGGGAGATCAAGTCAAAACGCACGGACTTTTCACCGGCAGGAACGGGCGACTTCCATCCACGCCTGAGGTCAACCTGCTTGTATTGGGCTAGTCTTGAGATTGGCTGGAGTTCAGTCGAAGCGATAAGGCTAAAGCAACCTTCGCTGTCCAGATTTGCTGTCAAGAGCAGCGGACTTAACAGATCTTCTTCATGGTCAAGCCCCCTCTCTAGTTCTCGGTCGTATTCAAATCGTCGATACCAATAGCCATCCACTTGCACTTCAGCTGGGTCATGCGCGATGTGCAATTTTGGTAAACCTGGGTACGGTTGCAGCGTTAGAACACCAACTCCCTGCTCCACCGCGCGATTTATGGCTTGATTCTCATGGGTGGTCGCGTGATAACCACGAAAGGCAATGAATGGTCTTATCTCGAGACTGAAGTGCTTTCCGAAGCCTTTCTTGCCAAGTGCGTATTCGATGATGGTGGTGTTTTGATCTTGAACCATCGATATCGTCCGCATGATCTCCCACTCTCCGTTGCTATAACTGAAGACCGGATCCGGATCGAGTCGGAAGCCCACAAGGTTTAGGTAGCCGGAAGGATGGACAACACCCTGCGAATAGAGGTTGGTGGATAGGGGAAACCTTACTCCATCGACGACAAGGGTCTCTTCCAACTGCGACAGGAGGACAAGTCTTCCTAGAGGAGCGTCCATCGAAGCCACAAGCAAACCGTGATATCGCCGGGTGTTCATCCCCGCGACCGTGCCGGACGCATAGCCACCCAGACCATTCGTTACCAACCACTCCTTTGCTGCCAGGGAATCCAGATCGGAGCACTCTTTCGAATCGAATTTGATCACGACTTTTCCGTTTCTTTGTTGCGGCTAGGCTTGCTCTTCTGGACGGACGCGCAAAGTGGCGTGCTGATTCAGTATCCGAGAGAGCCTGAATCGCTTCCTGAGCGAAGAAGCAATCTCACTCGAATCAGAAAGCCACTGACGCCTTAGAAATCCTCGAGCTTCGCGGTACCGAAGTTGGCGTGAAAGCGTTCACAATAGATCGATACCGTACCGAACTTTTTGAGATCAACATCCTTGGGAACTGTATAGTCTTGATCTCCTTGATTTCCTTTCAGATCTCCAAGATCGACGTTCTGCACGGCCGCCAGAGCAAAGTCTTTCGAGGGGTCGGTGGATGTCCCGTCTATCAACAAGACGTGCACGGCGGGACCATTGGAAGTAGAAAAGTCAGTCAATCGCAAGACACGGCTGCCGTCCGCTTGCTGATACACGTTAGCGCGTCCAGAAGTCTTATGGACCTCTCCTACAAATCGGCCTGTCAACTGTGGCGTCAGTTGACCTGCGGCCTGGGCGGGAGGAGCTTCATTCACCTTCTTATTAATGAAGAGCTTTTCGGGGCGAAAGGCAAACCAAAGCCCCGCGAGAATGACTACTCCGATAACACCTAGAGCAATTCGTTTTGGTGTAGCGGTAGTCGAGGAAGAAGTCATATTGGAGTCTCCTGTTGGGATTGTTGGGGGCAGAGCGATCTCGCTACGCGCGTGGCGACCTACTTTTCGAGCGGTACCGTTCCAAAGTTGGCATTGAAACGCTCGCAAAGAAATGCAACAGCTTTATACGCCGCAAGATCGATTCCTGCCGGAAGGACATAGTTCTGATCGCCGTCATTGCCTTTCAGCGGTCCCAGGTCAATTCGATCGACTTTTTCGGTGAGAAAGTTTTCGTCGTCCTTCGCGTCTTCCGCCGCGATGAGCAAGACGTGTACGTTCGGACCATTGGAGGTTGAGAAATGGGTGAGGCGGAGCATGGTTCCTCCTGTAGCCTGGTACACCGTAGCCCGGCCTGAGGTCTTGTGAACGGCACCGTGGAAAGTTCCGGTCGCTGGGATCGCGCCCGACTGAGCTAGAGAGGTCATCCCAGGCAACGTCAGAACTGCGGACAGGGCAATGATTCTGTGAATCTTCATGGTTTCTCCAGTGCATTATGCTCGAAGCAAGCGACTCCGTCGGCGAGGTAAATCACTGTGCTGGAGTAAGCATCGACTCTGCGTGGATGAAACACCCCCCCGGATCGAAGAGTGCCAAACCTGTTCTTTTCTACAGGCCCCAAGATTCGGTTTGATCCCTGACAACTGGCTCGGGCACTGAAGATACAAGCACCGTGAACTTTAGCGCATTCTGAGGAAGGTCAAAAGCTCCTCTCTAGGGGATGGAGTCGCTGCCATAATTTGATTGCGTATCCCAAGACGCCGCGCCATCGGAGCTCAATGCATAGGGATGAGCTGCTATTGTTACTCGGATTCAGCGGAACGCCGAATCCAGTCTCCCTGGTCAGACAGTCAATTGAGACCCGAGGACTGCGCAAATAGGATCCAAGATTTCGGTAAGGCTGGGCCTATGGAGAACTACAGGCAGAACACTGTGGAAAGTGACTTTGCGGCATTCTACTGACTCTATACGCTTGGTCGTGATGATTCACTGTGTCGGTGTTCAATTTTAGGAAGCGTGGCTCTCCTTCTATGAGACCACGGATCTACCTGGACTGGCGAAGTTCGAAGTCGCTAGGGGGTTCGGACAATGGAAACGCTTCACATCCCTATTTTGGTCTTGTACTCCATCGGAATCTCTCTAGTTACAGCCCTCGGCTTGGGCCTGCATTTGATGTACCGGCGCGGTATTCGCCGTTACGAACGGGTACTCGACTATACGTATTCTCAACGTTTTGAGCAGCGCACTGTGGTTGCGAAGTCGGTTCACCCGCATTTGGAGCAGATGATTCGTCGCAGCAAATCCGTCATTGATCAGGTGCGACGGAAGGCAGATGGGCCAGAGACCACAGACGCACTGAATCAGGTGTCAGCATGGCTTGCTGGAGCGGCAGGAGAGAGTGATCGCGCGCTCAGATCGCTTGAAAGTGGATCTGCTAGGGCGTTCAATAATGGTTACATCGCGAAAGGAGAACATGCCTACACCCAGACAAATTCGCATCATGGTCGTTGAAGATCATCCCGTATTCCGTGAAGGGCTCAACATGATCATTGCAGCCGAAGCGGACATGGAGACCGTGGCTCAGGCATCGACCGCCGAGGAGGCACTTCAAGAATATCGCCGGACCAAGCCAGATGTGATCCTGATGGATCAGAGGTTGCCTGGTGCAAGTGGCACGGAAGCCTTGATTGCCATCCGAAGCGAGTTTCCTCACGCCAAGATTATGATGCTCACAACCTCAAGCGGGGATATCGAAATTCAGCGTGCGCTCCGCGCTGGCGCTACCGCCTATGTCCTTAAAAGCACGCCGAAGAATGAGCTGCTAAGGATCATCCGGACCGTGTCGATGGGTCGTAAGCATATCCCATCCGACGTAGGCAGTAGTTTGGCAGAGCACATGGGGCAGGAGGATCTGACGCCGCGCGAATTGGAAGTCCTTGAACTGATCCGCGAAGGAAACAAGAACAAGCAGATCGCCGATCAGTTGGGTATCTCGGAGACCACCGTCAACTTTCACATCAAAAATATCGTTGACAAACTGCAGGCGAATGACAGGACGCACGCGGTCACGATCGCCTTGCGGCGGGGTTTGCTCCAGATTTGAACCACCTTCCTCCAGAACGGACACAATGTCAGAGTATGAATGTCCAAGCAAACGCGAACGTATCACGTCATATGGCTCTCCTGGCCGCAGTTCTGTTGCTGATCTTCGCGCCACCCAGAGCACAGTCTGTCGAACCTACGACAAGGCTTACACAGCTTGCCCATCGGGCGTGGCGCACGGGCGACGCTGGTTTGATGGGTACGCCGCAGGCTCTCAGTCAAACCACGGATGGATACATTTGGGTCAGTACGGAGAATGGCCTGTATCGCTTTGACGGCATGCGGTTCACCAAATGGACTTCACTACCCGGCGAGTCTCTTCCCAGCATTTCCTTGTGGCATTTATTCGGGGCCCGTGACGGATCGCTTTATGTGAGCACAGACCGAGGCCTCGCGAGGATCAGAGATGGCCACGTTTACACCTATCCCGGAGGCCCGCGCTGGCCGGGTCCATTCGTTGAAGACCGTGACGGCGGGCTGTGGATGGGCATCAGTGGAGCCCACAACAATCCAAGTGCGCTCTGTAAGGTGGGTGAGACGGATCTCACCTGCTTCGGGAAGAATGAAGGATTCTCCTGCGTCAGGGGCGCCGCGAATACGACGAGCACCGACGGTTTTCTTTGGGTGGGAAGCGCCGAGGGCATCTGCCGCTGGAAGCCAGGAACGAGACCCGATACCGAGCTTGTTCCATCACTCTCAAATGGTAGAGGGTTGAGTTCGATCACCAGCATGGCCAGCACCACGGATGGCGAGGTCTGGGCTGGGCTAAAACGAAGCGGCCAGGGCGCCGGTCTCCTTCGTCGTGCAAACGGGCATTGGACCTGCTACACGGCTCCCGGAATTGACGGCCGTATCTTCTCGGTATCCGCGCTCCTTCCAGACCAGAATGGGGCTCTATGGATTGGAACGGCCGACAAGGGGCTGTATCGAATTGTCGATGGGCGTTTGGATCACTTTGGCGCGATTCATGGCCTTAGCGATCGCAACGTTCTTTCGATCTTCGAGGACCACGAACGAGGAATTTGGGTTGTCACCCCGAAGGGCATTGATCACTTCAGGGATTACGCTGTTCTTAGTTTTACGGCAAGTGAAGGATCGCTCGCAGACCATGCAAACGGTGTTGCAACGGATCGCAGAGGATCGGTCTACCTGGGGAGCCACACACTGGCTGAACTATCGGGAAAGACCCTGATTCAACTAAGGGACGATAAAGGCCGGCTGCTGGAAGATGTGCAATTCCTTTTCACAGATTCCCAAGACAATCTCTGGATCGGATCCGGGGATCAACTCTTTGTTAAGCGAGATCAGCGGATCGCTTCCGCAGTCCGTGGATTTCCAGCTGGAAAAGGCGGATACGTAGCTTACATCACGGAAGACCACACGCATGACATCTGGGCATCCGTTGAGAATCTGGGTAACCACGAATCCAGCTTGATTCAGATTCGCAACTATCAAGTAATCAACCGAATCGGAGTCTCCGCCGTTGTGGGAAAGCAGGTGATGAATGCACTTGCGCCGAACGCCGCGGGAGGCATTTGGATAGGCGCATCTGTGCATGGTCTCTTCTCGTTTCGCAACGGCCGATTTGAACGTGTAGTTGCGGGCGGCTTCAACGACAGAGTCGAGAACCTCATGGAGGATTCAGACGGCGCTCTCTGGATCGTGACGCAGCAAGGCTTCATTCGATACTTCGAGGGTCAGGCGAGAAGTTTGACCACCGCCTCTGGGATGCCTTGCGATAGCGGGGTTAACATCCACGACGATGGCCGCGGCTTCAAGTGGTTCTATCTCCATTGCGGTATCGTGCGTGTATCCGATTCCGATCTTGCCGCGTGGTGGCAAAATCCTGCCGAGCATGTTCATGCCCGAGTCTTCGATGCACTCGAAGGGTCACGCCCAAATCTCTCAAACGGAAACCCGGCGCAAACTCCTGATGGCAAGATATGGTCCGCCAGCGATTATGACTTCCAGGTCATCGATCCGCAACACTTGCCCTTCAATGAAACGCCCCCACCGGTAAAGCTCGAACGGCTAATCGTCGATGGTAATGACGTTTCATTGGCTCAACAGCTGAAACTCCCAATGCACACGCGTCAGATCGAACTCGACTATGCTGCTCTGAGCTACGTGATCCCCGAACGAGTCCACTTTCGTTACCGTCTGGTTGGCCATGATACTAACTGGACAGAAGTTGGGCGAAGGCGTCAGGCGTTCTACAACGATTTAAAGCCGGGTCCATACGTATTTCACGTTACCGCTTGCAACAATGACGGGGTATGCAACTGGCGGGGCACAGAGCTTGCCTTCACGGTGCCACCAGCTTGGTTTCAAACTCTCTGGTTCCGTGCCCTAGCGGCGCTCTTATTTCTTGTGATCGTATTCTTCGCATATGTGTATCGATTGCGTAGGTTCGCCAAGACTCTTAGACAGCGTTTCGACGAACGTTTACAGGAGCGGACTAGACTTGCACGGGATCTTCACGACACACTCCTGCAAACAATTCAAGGCAGCAAGATGGTTGCAGACAATGCGCGGGAACACTTGGATGACTCACGTATAACGGGTCGCGCATTGGATCGCCTTTCTGAATGGCTTGACCGTGCGAGCATAGAGGGCAGAGCTGCATTGGAAGCCCTGAGAAGCTCCTCCGTAGAGGCCAATGATTTGGTAGGAGCACTTCATCGCGTGGCCGATGATTGCATTAGTGGCGCCAGAATAGCTGTCAGCATTTCGACGGTGGGCACCATTCGGGAGATGCATCCGATTGCGCGCGATGAGGTGTATCGTATAGCTTATGAAGCCATCCGTAACGCGTGTGCTCACTCTGGAGCACGTGATTTATGGGTCGAACTAGAATACAAGAGACGCTTCCACCTCACGGTCCGGGACAACGGGCGCGGTGTTGACGAGTACGTCCTGCGAAGCGGCAAATCGGGACATTTTGGCTTGGCGGGAATGCGCGAGCGAGCGCTGTTTATGGGAGGCAGTTTCAACATATCGAGCTCCCCTCAGAGTGGTACGGTTGTGTCCGTTGTCATACCAGGGCAGGCGATCTACAGGAATCCGTCCAGGAGACTTCGCGATTGGCTGGTTGAGCCCTTCCAATCGAAAGCCGATCTCCACTAAGCAAATTGCTTTAGCGATGAACCGTCTCCACACCAGTCACATCTTCCTTAACTGGATTAACGTGGCAACCGCAAAGGTGTGGCCTTCGTCTCCCAACGCTTTCAGTTCCAGTCCGGCGTATGGATCGCTCGAATCCCACAGAGGAACAATTACCGCTGCGCGGATGCGGCGATTGCTTTGCTACAGCACGTGGAGACGGATCGCACGACAATTTCGTTGCGCTTGTTGCGCCGCGCCGCAATTTGAAGACTGGTTAGACATGGCAAACAAGGTGTAAAAGAGGTCTCATGAGCGTTGAGATTTGCCGACCACGCGATGATGATCGAAAGCGCCATGCCGCCGATCCTTCGCGCGCGCTTGTATTGAGCTTCTGCTGGATGTGGCTTATTTCAGTCCTGTCTGTTCCCGCCAGGGCCCTTGACCCCAACATGAATGTTTCTCAGTTTGCACACGCCGCATGGCTGACGCAGGATGGATACTTTAGTGGGCCGCCCAGCGTGGTTGCACAGACCAGCGATGGTTACCTTTGGATCGGCACAGGATCTGGTCTAATGCGCTTTGACGGTTCACGGTTTCTGCCATGGGCATCCCCGGATGGGAAACGCTTACCATCGAACTGGATAACCTCTCTGCTCGGGGTAAGGGATGGAAGTCTCTGGATTGGGACACTAGCCGGCCTTGCACACTTCGTGGACGGGAAACTAGTCCAGTTTCCCAATTTTGGCGACGCGGTATTTTCGCTCTTTGAGGACCCTGCAGGGAAAATCTGGTTTACTCGTGATGGCGTACAGAGATCGCCCCCACTGTGTGAAGCTTCAGGCACCCTCATTCATTGTCTGGACAAAGCAGATGGCGTCACCCTTACGGGCCTTTCAGCTACGCTCATCAGGGATATATCGGGAAATCTCTGGGCGGGCACAGATCGTGGCCTCTTCCGCTGGCAGCCGAATTCTTTCGCGAACTATCTTTCGCCTGGACTTGAGAACTCAGAGGGGCATGACGGCGTGATGGCCCTCGCGCAGGGTCCGGATCGATCGCTATGGGTTGGAATGGCCTGGAAAGGTAAAGGCCGGGGACTTCAGCAGTTCAGAGACGGAATTTGGAAACCCTTGATCGAGCCGGGTTTGGATAGCTCAACCTTGAGCGTAATCGCCTTATTGCTCGACCGCGATGGAGGACTGTGGGTGGGAACGGCGAACCAGGGGATTTATCACATCCACGGCAGCCATGTAGATCGATTTCGCTCGGAAGACGGCCTCTCCGCGAACAAAGTGAGGAGTTTCTATGAGGACCGCGAAGGCGGGATTTGGGCTGTTACGACGCGTGGTATTGAGAGTTTCCATCGACCGCAGGTCGTCACATTTTCAACGCGGGAAGGACTCAGCGTGGACAACGTGGTGTCCGTTGTTGTCTCTTCGGACGACACGGTTTGGCTTGCCAATGGCAACAGCCTGGACTCGATAAAGGATGGTCGTATATCGTCTGTTCGATCGGGCGCAGGCCTGCCAGGCAATGAGGTGACTGCGCTCTTCGCAGATCACGCTGGTCAATTGTGGGTGGGCATCGATTCTGATCTGTTTTTGTACAAACAAGGCCGGTTCAGCCGCGTCGTTCGGAGCGATGGAAGTTCGACCCGATTCATCGTAGGGATGACCGAGGATATAAACCACGACATTTGGGCTGAAGTCAGTGGGTCGGATAGAGAGTTGATCCGTATCCGAAACTTGAAGGTGGTCGAGGAATATCCAGCGGCAGTAATTCCGTCCGCACGCCTTCTCGCGGCTGATTCACATGGCGCAATCTGGTTGGGACTTCGAGATGGCAACTTGGCAAGATTCCGCAATGGCCAAGCTGATGTATTTACTTTTCCGCACTCGGAATCGGATGAGGTCCGCCAAGTCGCTGTCAATTCCGACGACTCCGTATTTGCCACAACGGCATATGGCTTGATTGCGTGGCGAAATAGCATGACTCAAACCCTGACCTCTCGCAACGGCCTGCCCTGCGATGCCACTATTGGAATGAATTGGGATCATCAAGGGGCGCTCTGGCTCTATATGGAGTGCGGCTTGGTTCGAATAGACAAGCAAGAGATTCAAAAATGGTGGAATGACCCAAAAGCTATAGTCATTACGAGGGTCTTCGATTCATTCGATGGCCTACAGTCTGGAAAGGCCGACTACAACCCTACCGCACAATCAAGCGATGGACGACTCTGGTTCGCCAACAAAGTTGTCTTGCAAATGATCGATCCGAGCCACCTGTTTCGCAATGAAATTCCACCCCCGGTGCATGTGGAGAGCGTAGCAGCAGATGGAAAGCAGTTTTCTGCCGGGGGTACAGTTCGTCTACCACCACTGGTACGTGATCTGGAAATCGACTATACGGCATTAAGTTTCGTTAACCCACGGCAGGTGAGATTTCGTTACCGGCTTGAGGGTCGAGATGCATCCTGGCAGGAAGCAGGCACGCGACGGCAAGCGCTTTACAACGACCTAGGTCCCGGGCAATATCGGTTTCACGTGATCGCTTGCAACAATGATCAGGTTTGGAACGAAGCCGGAGCAACGCTGTTCTTCAGTATTCCGCCCGCATGGTATCAAACCAAGTTGTTTAAAGCCTTGTGTGTAGTTGCGATGATATTGCTGACTTCTATGCTGTATCTCTTCAGGATGAATAGATACGCCAAATCCATGAAGGTTAGATTTGATGAGCGCTTAAGCGAGCGAACGAGACTGGCTCGTGAGTTGCATGACACGCTGTTACAGACGATTCAGGGAAGCAAGCTGGTGGCCGACGGAATAGAGGAATACCTGGATGATCCAGCCAGGGCGAAGCTGTCTCTGGCGAAGCTTTCGCAATGGCTTTCACAGGCGATGGATGAAGGTCGAGCCGCTCTCGAGTCTCTTCGTAATGCGACGTCGTCCGAAGAGTTATCCGAGGTTCTTCGGCATACCGCAGATGAATGCGCACCCAGATCTACGCGGGTATTTCTGACAGTTACTGGCAATGTCTGCCCCCTCCATCCTGTCGCCAGAGAGGAAGTGTATTGCATCGCTTTTGAAGCGATTCGAAATGCCTGTGTCCATTCCAACGGTTCAGCGATGACGATTGCTGTGAGTTACGGTCGAGACCTTAAGATTCAGATTGACGATAACGGGCGCGGTTTCGATCCAGACCTGATACAAACAGGTAAACCAGGTCACTTCGGAATTACAGGCATGAAAGAGCGTGCATCCAAGATCGGCGCGCGTCTGATGTTGCAGACGTCTGTAAAGGACGGGACCAAATTCTCACTCATCGTTCCGGGACACGTAATCTTCCGATCTTCGCGGCGCGGCTGGTCGCGGCTCCTCTATAAACTCACATTCCCATTTACGAAACAATGAATAACGCCAGAACGTCTCTGGTTGGCGCATCAACGCTGCAAAGACAGCGATTGCGCCTTGCGAAGCGCATACCTCACTCGAATTCTTCTGAGGGATTGTTAGCACACCTTCCAGGCACTGGCGGTGGCACAGTCCACTGATCGGGGTAGTGCCGGATTTTGCTCTAATCAACTCTTGAACCCGAAACACCCGGTTAGCAACAAACCATTACCAGATTATGCAGGTGAAAACCGCAAGTTTTAGGGGTGATGCCTAGGGCATAAAAACCAATAATGGCAGTATGGTCTGTGATTGGATGATCGGAATCGTTCTAGCGAAGATCCTATTGGCCGGTGTATGGGATCCAGCTTTGGTGTGCTTGCGCAAACTGACGAGTAGTAGTGCGGATTCGGAATTCTCGGAATCACGCACCCTCGCGAAACAACTCCTTCTGGAATTGTTGTGGCTACATTTCTGCAGCAGTCGAGCGCTGTACCAAAGCACTAAAATTTCTATTACCGTAGTCTCCCACTCGCGCGAGATCAATATGAAACCGTTTGTGATGGATGCCTTCCCAAAGCTAGCGACACGATCTCGGGGGCGCAGTCGGTTAGAACCCTGCGCTCCGTTCGGCTGAGATAATACTCTGGCAACGCCGTGATCTGTTCAAAGAGAAGCGACCCTTCCGCATCGTAGAAGAGCCAAGGGGCAAGGGTCTTAGGCTGACCGAGCAATCCTTTGATTGCTTCTGCTAAGAAGGCTGCGAAGTAGTCAACGACGTTAGAGTTGGTTGACGTCGATCCTCGCTTGAAATCTGTGGTGCAGGAATCAGACCAGATCAGGCGAGGAAAATCGCCTCGCCAGGCACGAACAGGGTGACAATCGTGCCTGTTGCTGAACTGACAACCGTGAGCTTTGCTCCGATGCGAGCAGCCCGCTCGCGCATACCGATCAGCCCGTAATGTCCCGATCTGCCAGCTTGCAGGATGTGCGGGGCGATGCCTTCGCCATCATCCTGGATCCTCAAGAGCATATTTTGATCGTAGACAAGTTCGACGATGAGGCGGTTACCTTGGGAATGGTTGCAGGCATTCAGTATGGCTTCATGTCCAATCCTGTAGACCTCATCTCGAGCGATTGGATGCATCTCCCTGCTCTCCCCGGCAACCAACAATTCCAAATCCATTTGGGCATTGCAGCCGTTGAAAGCTTCTCGTAGTGATCCGGCGAGGTGATTGTTCTCGGTTGTAGAAGCACGAAGAGAATCTAAAGCAGCTCTACCTTCAAGGACAGCGCGCTCCAGCCAAGATGAGAGACGATGAAGGGCAATCTTGGCCGCGGGCTCTTGCACATTATTCCTTGCATTGTCAGCAACAAGTTTCCCGCTTTGAATGGTTTGTAGCAGCGTATCGTGCAGATCGCGCGCTAGACGGGCCCTCTCTTCGAGCCGTTCATCAAAGCGCATCTTCATCGATGCCGCCTTGAGGCGAAGCCGATACAGATATAGCGAGCAGCCGATCGCAATCACCAGAAAGCCACACAAAAGACGAAACCATACAAATTGGTACCAGTCGAGTATGCCCCCCAGGACGTAGGCCATGAAGAAGCCGAAAGACCAGATCGTAGCCGATCCCCATAGGAGCATACGGCTGAACTTGCTCACCCGCCCGCACATGGTCGGATCGTCTTCTATGCACGCTTCCCCCTCCTTGATCCGAGGAGCCACCCAATACGTCATCATGAAGCTCATGCTAATAAGCGCGGCGGCGATAGCGAATGTCCACACTTTATGCTTTGACATCGTCACAAGCCATGGAGCGACTGAGAGCGCGGAAGCTACAGTGGCTCCCATCCCCATCAATACGAGCAATGACGGTAAGGCGCAGCAAAGGAGCGTACTGAAGGATCCAAACAGTGATAGATAGTTCATCAGCGACGCCTGACGAACCCGCTTGATCGCTGGCATTGAAAGCGAAGAAGCTGTCATTTAGACACCGCGATCGTCTTGTATCGAAGAACGACCGGAACCTTACCTCTCGGCGATTGCGGTAACACCCCTTGAATGATTACCAACTTCCCCAATAAGGCTGTAACATCGACTCCTTGGGCGAACGGCACCAATGCGTATCGATCGTTCGTTCCCGTTACCTGCAGGAGCGGCGCTGTCGGCAAGCCTGATAAAACACCCTCTGCAAGCACATCTGCATCTTGATGCGCGAAGCCGTTCTTTTCGACGGCCTCGTTGAACTGTCTTAATTCAGCAGTACTTCTAGCAGTCAATTTAATCGTTACCAGTCCCTTGTTCAGGTCGACATCAACGCCGCTGACCCCGCGGACGTTCTTCATAGAGAGTCGGATTGCGAAGGCGCACGGAGGACAGTCCATTCCGAAGACCGTCATATCGATCTGCTTATACTGGCCCTGAGCGGTCAGCGCACACATTGCGAGGATGCCGGTAATTGCGATCTTCTTCATCACCAATCTCTTCAACGAGAGTGACTCCGCGACGAGTATTTGAGGTAGCTGAGGTTGATTCCGAAACGAATTCGCTCACGACCATAAATGACATCCGATTCATCACGAATAATTGGACCCTGGACACCGGCCTCTACTGCGAATTCCTCAAAGATCCCCAAGACTGACGGTCCTAGCCATACCGTGGTGGAACTGCTGTTTGGCAGAATGGTTCCCCCGGTTTTCACCCCTCCGGTATGCTCGCCAGTTAACTCGACAAACCCGCGGTAATCCCATTGGTCCACGCCTCGACGCAGTTTGGATGGGCGGTAGCCATATGCCACACTCCATGAGGTCGTGTCTGGTCTCCGGTCGTGTGAGGCTTCGGCAAACCGGGTGTAACCGCTGCCGACCCAAAGATATTGACTCCGTGAAGTCATCCCTGCTGCTAAGGATCCCGCGACACCCGGTGCTCGATGCAGATTGCCAAGTACGCCGGTAGCAGATTGTGGACCTGGAGCAACCGCGCTTAGAGACGCTGTTGACTCCAGCCGACGCCCCACACCTCTGCCTGAGTCGAGAAAGCGCCAAGACGCGCCAGTTGCCCACTCAGAACCACTAATGATTCGGCTTTCTGGCAGATTGCCTGTTCCGAACATGGCAGGCAGAAAGGCGTTGAGGGTAACATGCGGCCTAAGGCCATACCCAAACCCTGATCCAGTTGAAAACTGAGTTCCCTCCGATCCGGTGCGGCCAAAGAGTCCAGTGTCAAAACTGAACTCCCCTTTAGCATTGACAGGCGTCGCGTAACTGAACAAGGGGCTATGATCCGCTGCGTACGCTGAAGATGACACGACCATAGAGCAGAGGCAAAATAATGCGAATCTCGTCCAAGCTTTCTCGATCAAATCACGTGTGCTACGGAATCGTGCGTTGCCCCGTTGCCCTGCTACCTCATCTTCACCTTCGCTCTCAGCCAAGCTTGTGATATACCCAGAACTTGTATCGAGTGGCCTCCAGCGTGATTTGGCATACGCGTACGCATTGCACATTCGGTAAGCATATGTGGCGTGAGGAATTTGCCGCCCATAGAAAAACATAGGTATCTACCAATTTTTCCCACGTAGAATAATGTGCACCTAAACGCAAGTTACGTCTCATCGAGCGTGATCGAATCGTTGCCGCATATCCACTCGTGTTGGTCTGTGAGCAGGTGGGTTGAAGCGAAGATCTTCCAATTTCCCTTCCAAATCCGAGCGCCAGAGGTCTCAGGCAGAGAGCGCCGGTTCAACAATCACCGCAGGCATGCGAGGTCTTCTCCCGAGTCCTAGGTGCATCGAACCGTCTCTGAAGCATCCGGCGGGCGCGGTGAAGCCGAGCTTTGATGACTCCTTCCGTTGACATAAGCGCCTGCGCCGTACAGCGGACACTAAATTCATTGACTAGGCGCATCTGCAACACTTCTCGGTAAATCGTTGGGAGGTCAGCTATCGCTCGCTGCAAATGAGATCGCAGCTCAGCTCGCTCCAGACTCAGCAATGCACTTTCCTGTTTGTCGTAGATGCATCGAGCGGGTAGCGACTGCGTCTGACTCGAAAGAGAATCCAAAGAAACGGCGACCCCGTTTTTGCGACGCCGTAAACGGGCCTTCGCCTCGTTCAGGACAATGCTAGTAAGCCATGTGCTGAATTTGGATTCAGACCGAAAGCTTGCCAGCTTGCGGTACGCCCGCAGAAAGGTCTCCTGAGCAGCGTCTTCGGCATCTGCTTCATTTCGAAGCATCAAAAATGCCATACGGTATACAAGCGCTTCGTAGGGTCGGACGAGATCATGGTAAAGATTCGTATTGCCTGCGAGGATGGATTCGATTAGTTGTGTCTCATCGCGGATTGACGGCGAATCATCTGCGCATCTGATGAGAACCGATGACGACTGACTCTCAAACAAAGCGATTATTGGGCGATTGGTTTCCATGGTGGGCATACCTCGAGTCAAAAGGCGTTCAGTCCAAATGGCCGGTGCAACGCATTGTTACCGTGTTGAACCTTACTCTCAAGGATTTCGCTCGCTTCAGGCAGATTAGAAGCAACAGGACTGGAGCTACATATTTCTACAGGTCTGTCCAACACGGAGGCCAGACAGCGAACTCAATCGCCAAATTTGCATTTGGCTTTCTCATCGATGAGAGGCAGAATGCTCTTGTCTTGCCTGCTTGCCAAAGAATCTCCGAACTGACGAAAAATCTCGTTAAATTGTCGATAGCTAGAGTTTTCTACAGGTTGATCCGCCCATCGAATGCTTAGGATTGGTATCTGTGGAGAACCTGCGTTTATGGCCAGTTGCACGGATCACAAACGGAGCGAACACGTCGACTGATGTAGCGCTTTTTTGTCCTCCGTCACGGCTGGGAGTTAAGCTCGTAGCAGTGTGCCTCATTCTGGCCTGTATTCGTCCGGCACACCCGCTGAACCCATCGACCCTGATTGCGCAATATGGACACAAGATTTGGCGCATTGGCGAAAATGGACTTGACAGCTCCCCTAAGGCGATTGCCCAGACAACAGACGGCTATATCTGGGTTGGGACAGCCAATGGCCTGTCTCGATTCGATGGTATGCGCTTCACCCATTGGACTCCTCCGGTCGGCGAGCGGCTTCCTGGGCAGGAGGTTTCACAGTTGTTGGGTGGGCGCGATGGAAGCTTGTACGTGGGAACAGAGTTGGGACTAGCGCGTGTGACCAACGGCCATGTCTATCAGTATCCAGAGAAGCAGAGACTACCCGGGCCCTTTCTCGAAGACTCACATAATGACATTTGGATGGGGCAAGCCGACTGGGAACCGAGCGGTCAACCGAGGATGTTTTGCAAGATAGGAGATTTGCACATCTCTTGTGTAAGTACGAGAGATGGATTTGGTTGCAACCGCGGATTCTCCATTGCATCGGAAAGGCCAGGGTCCATTTGGGTTGGCAGCGAAGACAGTATCTGCCACTGGCAAGCGGGAACGAAGCCTCAGACGTACCACCTGCCAAATGTCGATTATTCGAAGTCGTTCAGCTATGTGGTGGCGCTCGTTGCGGATCAAGATGGCACGATATGGGCGGGCCGTCGGGACAGCGGTAAGTCAGGCGGGTTACTGCAATTTTCTAATGGGATATGGAAGAGTTATAAGGCCTCAAACGTCGACGGAAGCAAGATTTCGGTGAACCGTCTTCTCTTTGACCACAACCGTTCGTTGTGGATCGGGAGTGAAACCAGCGGCCTTTACAGGCTCAGCAACGGAAGACTCGATCATTACGATACGACTGATGGCCTCAGCGGCAATAATATATACAGCATCTTTGAGGATAGAGAGCACGACCTCTGGGTCGTGACTAGCGGCGGCATTGGTGAATTTCGCGATCTTGCGGTCATTTCCTTTACGGCAAGCCAAGGGTTACCCAGTGAAAATGCTTCCACTGTAGCAGCTAGGGCAGACGGCAGTGTGTGGGCTGGTACGTTCCATGGCATCGATGTTTATCAAGGTCAAACCTTCTCGAATTTGAAGTTTTCGAATTCCTACACCGACTTGCTCTACAACGATTCGCAAGGAGTGATGTGGGCGGGAGCTGGCGAGAAACTTCTCTCATACCGCGGCAAAGACTTCATTGAGGCCACTGGCCCGAAAGGAATGAAGATCCACTATGCTGCAGCGATGACGCAGGACACCCGACATCAGCTGTGGATATCAGACATCGATCAGTCCTCACGCGAAAAGGCCCTCTATCGCCTTGAGGGAGCACGCGTCGTCGCTAAATTTAAGACGCCAGAAAATCAGACTCTATTTTTGGCGCCCAACCTACGGGGCGGGTTGTGGGCGGGTGGTTATGTTCACGGTCTGTTCTGGTTCCACGATGGGCAATTCGAAACCGTCAAAGGCTATGACGGAAGTGTCTACGGGCTTGCATCCGACCCCGATGGCGCTCTATGGATATCAAGTGTTGAACACACGCTCTACCGATATCAGAATGGAACGGCGCGAAGCCTAACAACGAAAGACGGAATGCCTTGTGATAGCGGCTTTTCAATCGTTGATGATCGCGTAGGTTCGCACTGGTTCTATATGGCTTGCGGCATCGTAAGGGTCAGTGATGAGGAGCTTGCACAGTGGTGGCACAATCCCAGTCACACTCTGAAATCGGCTGTCTTTGACCTCCGCGACGGTGTTAATCCAAGATTTGGAGGTAGCAGCACATCTGTGACCCTCACTCCAGACGGGCGCCTCTGGTCGGCCAACGGCAGTATCATCCAGGTGATCGATCCCCGCAATATTCCGTACAACTCACTTGCCCCTCCCGTTCATATCGAGCGTATCGTCGTCGATCGCGAGGATGTGCCCTTGAGGACCAGCCTCCGGTTCCCGATCTCGCCACGAGACACTGAAATTGACTACGCGGGATTGAGCTACGTCGTGCCGGAGAAGGTGAAATTTCGCTATCGTCTGGTCGGACATGACAGAAACTGGATCGATGCTGGAATGCGCCGCCAGGCTTTTTACAATGACCTTCGCCCGGGCCACTATACGTTTCAGGTGATCGCCTGCAACAACAATGGTGTGTGGAGTTCCGCTGGAGCTTTGCTTCATTTCACGGTTCCCCCCGCCTGGTATCAGACTGCCCTATTTCGCTTGCTGTGCGTCCTCTTGTCGCTGGCGATGGCGTACGCGATCTACCTGATGAAGATACGGCAGTTTCGAGCCGCGATGAAAGTGCGGTTCGATGAACGACTGGAGGAACGTACGCGTCTCGCGCGCGATCTGCACGATACGCTCCTGCAAACCATTCAAGGAATAAAGATGGTTGCCGATCAGGCGAACGAGAGCATACGTGAACCGACGGCAAAAGACTTCGCCCAACGTATCTCCGATTGGTCGGAGCGTGCTTCAAGAGAGGGACGGGCGGCGCTAGACTCACTTCGCAACTCAGCGACCGAAGGAAATGACCTCGCAGCAGCCCTACGCGCTTCATTCGAGGACTGCGCAATAAATCGGGCCATCGCCGTAAATATATCGGTATCAGGCAAAAGTAAAGAAATGCATCCGATTGCGCGGGATGAGATTTATCGGGTAGGTGACGAAGCGATTCGTAATGCTTGCCTTCATTCTAATGGTCATCGAATCGACATCGAACTCGTCTACGACGACAATCTTCTGCTTCGCATTCGCGACGACGGGAGAGGGATTGATTCAACCATCTTGAAAAGCGGCAAGGCTGGCCACTACGGATTGACCGGCATGCGCGAACGGGCCACTCACATTGGAGCCAAACTCGTGGTGTCCGGTTCACCAGAGGGAACGGAGATCGTCCTTCGAATCCCCGGAAACGCGATCTTCAAAAAAGCTTCCGCAAGTCTTTTGACGCGCCTTCTTAGGCTGATCCGACCTACGACTAAGCGGCCTCTATCCGATTGACCGATGGGGGTGGTCATTCCATAGGTATATGCGGCCCTCTCTTTGAAGGTGAGCACGTGATAAATGGTCGTTGTACCTGGCCGCTTCTATCCGGCCTTGGATCATGCCATTCGCAATAGGCGCGACATAAAGTGTGATGTCTGTGGCGAGCCGAAACCGACACATGCCGAAGGCCCAGAGGCACCCTAGCAACAGCAAACTAACAACCTATTGCCACAGCAATGAAAAGAGGCCTGCAGTTTTCTTCAGGTTTAAACCTAAAGACCAGGGCGTGCTACGAATTTGAAAAAGGTACTACGCTTCATGGTCAGTACTCCGCGCTTTGTCCTTCGAAGAATGCCCGCGCTCACTACTGTGCCATGGTCGAGGTTCTGGTCGTGATATCGTGATCATCCTCAGACGCTCCATTCTCACGCTGAAAGATCGCCCAGGCGGCATTTACCAGTCCGATGTGGCTGAACGCCTGCGGAAAATTGCCTAAGAGCTCCTTCGTATCTGGAAGGATCTCTTCCGAGAGCAAACCAACGTCATTGGCAAAGCCGATGGCCTTGGCGAAGGTCTCCTTCGCTCGATCTAACTGACCTGACATCGCTTGTGCCTGTGCAAGCCAGAAGGTGCAGAGAAGAAAAGAACCTTCCTTACCAGACAAGCCATCTTGCGCAACGTAGCGAAAGACAAGACCATGCTGGTCCGTGAGATGTGCGACAGTTGCGTCGATGGTGGAGAGAACTCTCGCATCGTCCGCCGGCAGAAAACCGACGATGGGAATCATCAAAGAGGACGCATCCAGGTCGTCTGTCCCAAATGCTTGCGAGAAAGATCCGACTTTTTGGCTCCAACCTTGCGAAAGTATCGCTCCGCGAATCTCCTCTCGAGTCTGTCGCCAAGAAGACACGCTATCTGCAGCTTGCAAGAGTTCGGCCATTTGAATGCCTCTATCCAGAGCAACCCAGCACATCAGCTTGGAATAGAGAAAGTGTCGCGGTTCACCGCGAATTTCCCAAATTCCCTGATCCTTTTGCTGCCAGCGTGAGGCCGCTGCGTCTACGACACTGACCAGAAATTCGCGGGTGAGCTCGTCCAGATCGTTAAGATGTTGCCTTAGCAAAAAGACAGCCCCCATCAATTCACCATAGACGTCCAACTGGCGCTGGTTCCATGCGCCATTGCCTATGCGTACCGGGCTGCTATCGCGCCATCCGCACATTTGAGGAAGCGTCCGCTCAGTGAGGTCGTGCTCACCACGTATTCCAAACATGATCTGTAAATCCGCGCCTTTGCGGACCTGCGTCAGGGCTGCTTCCGCAAGGAAATTGAAGAACTTCAATGCTTCATCCGGACACGCCGCAACCCACAGAGCCTCGAGCGTAAAGCTGGCATCTCGAACCCAGGTGAAGCGATAGTCCCAGTTTCGGTCTCCACCAACCGATTCCGGCAAAGAGGTCGTGGGCGCCGCAACAATGGCCCCTGTTGGAAAGTACGTAAGAGCCTGGAGCACACGACCACTATGAGCGACGAGTTCCTTCCAGGGCCCCTGATAATTTTGGTGCAACTGAGACCAAGTCTGCCAGCCCTCCACCGTATCGGACGAGTGATCAGCAATCTCCGTCTGGCTCCACGAAGACAGAGGTTCGTCGAGAATCGAGCGATGTTGTAAGGAAAAGTGAAGGGCTTGACCTGAGTTGAGCGTGAACTCGGTGCGCGCAGCGCTCTCCACTATCTCCAAATCGAGAGGTGTGGAAAGGAGAAACATGCTCGATCCCCCACGGCTTTCCAATCCTCCGCTGACGCGCTTCAAAAGCGGAAGCACAAGCCCGTATTCTGGCCGTGGGGAGTATTCAAAGTCGACATGTACGTGACCGTCCATGCAAACAACTGAGCGTAACAAAGCGTGTGGGGATCGACGGCCAAGATCGTGTCCTCGCTCGCCCATTCCAAGGGCCATCGCATCTGTAACAACTACCGTTCCTGATTTCACGACGAATGTTGTCTCTAAAACCATCGCTTCTTTCACATACTTTCGACTTATCTGCGCAATATCCCTTGGACAGATACTCCAATGTCCGCAGTCCGAATCGAGGAGCCGACCAAATACAGACTGAGAATCGAAGTCTGGCATACACAACCAATCGATTGAACAGTGCAAGCTTACTAGAGCAGAGGAACGGCAATCGGACAAGAGGGCGTATTCCGCGATCGGTGTACTTTGCAAGTGAATGCCTCCCAATTAATAAGAGCGGTTGGCCTGCAAGCCTGATCATTGGGCATCACCGACCACTTACGTACTCACAGCTATCTGATACCCGTTTTAGGGATCGTGGTAGGCAATCTCTTCAGGCTATCGCCTAGAGATTTCTCTAGGTGGGACTTGCGATCCTATAGAAAAGTACAGTCCAGGGGCTGCAGTCTGTGGGCTGTCTTTGTAGCGCTCTCTTCGACGATGATCACACAGTTACGTCAGATTGGCTCGAACCCCTTGAAAGTTTTCGTCGGAACGTTGTCGGCAACTCCAGCGTGTATGTTCCCAACGAAGAGATCAGTGAAATGGCCGGGCCTAGGTGAGGACTGCCGTCGCACTGGTTCATTTGCGATGCGAAGCGATCTTAAAGGTGTCCCAGAGGGTGCAAACGTGTTGTTCTCAAGATCTTTTATTCTCGCGCTGACTGCTCTTCTCCCGCTCATTAATCCAATTGGATCTGCGCTAGTCTTCCTTGGATTAGTGAGGGACGAGCCTGCAGCGGTCTATCGCCAATTGGCGCGAAAGATTGCGTTCTCGACGTTTGGATTTCTCATCGTCATCGAGTTTTTGGGTTCCTTACTCCTCGCCTTCTTTGGTATATCCCTTCCCGTTGTTCAGGTCACAGGGGGGATCGTCATTGCAGCAACGGCATGGGCACTGCTGTTCGAGAAGGACGCCAACGCATCAAACCGTGCGAAACATCAAGAAATCGAGGGGAGCGCGCCCACAGAACATGAAGATCTGAATGACAAGATCTTCTATCCCTTCACCTTTCCCATCACGGCCGGGCCAGGGACTCTGGTAGTAACAATCACGCTCAGTGCGCACGCTACAGCTAGCAGCCTGATTGAAAAGGGCGAAGCTTATGGTGGGATTGCCCTAGCCGCAGCGGTTCTGAGCGCATCGGTCTACCTCTGTTATGGCTATGCACCGAAGCTGATTAAGGCAGTCTCTCCGGCCACCGTACATGGCATTTTGCGCGTCATGGCCTTCATCCTGATGTGCATTGGTGTGCAGATTGCTTGGAACGGCATGTCCCTCTTGGGGATGGTGCTGCCAATGCATCACTGACCCGATGTGTCATGTGTCTAAACGAGGTCGCACCCTGTTTGTAGATTAAACAGTCGCGATTGTCGGTACGATCGGCATCTTCCGGTGGAGAGAATAATCTTCTTACACAGAACAAAAGCACCAATCACTTCTGGCGACGCTGAGAGCTGCTCATTTCTCTTCCGTCATCATCGAGCAGCTCTCGCATATCTTAAGGGGCCAGCAGTCTGATCGGAGGCCGGCGCATGTCATCTCCATGTGTCAGCACATAGGCCGACAGCAGAGCGTGAACGCTACCTTTCATGCTCGAGACGTGCAAATCGGCATGGAAACGGGCAGGTTGAGTGCATATCGTGGAACACCTTCGCACAATAAATTCGGCTCGGTCCAAAGGTGCGGATGTAAATACCTGCGGCCGCTAACATTCCGAGACAAGGAGCGATGAAGTATATCCAGATCCCCCACCAGATCCAGGCAAAGATCGCCGATGAGAGGGTTCTAGCGGGATTTACGCTGAAGCCCGAGATGGAGGAGCATTTAGCAAAATAAAAGACAGTGACCGCGGCAACCAAGAGCGGACTAAAGCGTGCCAGGGTCCGATGGTTCGTGGCAAAGAGCACGACACACATTAGCAACGCGGACAACAGAAACTCCGCGATGAAGGCGGCTGCCCGCCCGTAGCTTCCTGGTACGGTAACAACATAGTGAACTGGGTCGGATGATAGAGAAAGCCCAAGTAATTGACGGGCAAGGAACACCCCGCACAGAGCTCCCGAAAAATGAGCCGCGACGTACGAAAGAGCATCCCAACGGTGCATTCGACCAAGCCAGAGGTAGGTCAGACTAATCGCGGGATTGAAATGCGCTCCTGAACGTCTGCCAAACGGCGATCGAACGATAAGCAATGTCGCCCCTGCAACACCCACTCCCATAATCGCAGCGTTTTCGGCCCGCGAGAGAGCAAAGCGCGCCATGGGAGACGTATTGCTATAGAGAATTGTCCCGAAGAGACAGATGCAGAACATCAGTGCACCCGTTCCCGAAAACTCTGTCAAGTACTCGCGCCAATGTGTCCTAGCTGCCTCTGCGAGCGAGGCAGACGGAGACAGAGCGGTTATTTGAAAGCCTGGGGATGACATGGATCGATCGCCACTGGTGCATGGGCACAGTTGAAGAGCTGAAGGCAATCCTTGAAGGACTGCTTGTCGCCCTCCATCGCCGTACTTAGAGTGCAGCAATCAAAGCCGACGAAGCACTAGAGAAAAATACAGGTATGTCCCTATGGAATGGGTAGATGCCTGACTCTCCTGCAGAGCGAAGAATACTAGTTGAACAAGCGATGTTGCCTAGTTTCGGTGCGCCATGGACCTGGTCAGGCTCGGACGCAGGAGGCGCTGCTGGGGCGTCAACAGCTGCAAACTCCAGCTTCAAAGGAGACACAATGAAACGAGCAAGCATGAATTTCGAAACGACGACCGTGACACGCCGTACGATGTTGGGCGGTGTTCTTGCCAGCGCCGTGGCTTCCATGGTGCCGTCGAAGGTGCTGGCCGAAGTCGTCGGCGTGTCCGCAGACGGTAATGAATACGCTCCCAAATCAAACAAAGCTAACCTGTACGCATTTCCCGGAGTACAACCGGAAACAACCGTGATCGCGGCCACATGGCCGCTCCGTCTGAATCGATTTGACTGGAGCGCGCAAAAGGAATCGCAGGTCACGATCCACTCGGGAGCGCGGAGCTGGGACGTAGAGTTGCCTGGCGGCGTGGCGGATACTGCAGTGTTGGAACTGCATGGATGTCGAATCTTTGCAGGCAGCGTCGCGACACAGCCTGGAGTAGACGGTGTCGTTCTCAAGGCAGTGATCGTCGAAGTGCCAAAGAAGGCGGTGGCCGGCTCAGGAGCGATGGATATATGGGCTGAGCGAGTGTTGCATACGGGACAGCGGCAGCGAGTCGGATCGCCGTTCATCGCCGCCCTTCTCGTGGAAGACGACGGCTTGGCGAGGTCGTATCACAACATCTCTCCCTCGCACGATCGCGCGATGCTCATGGAAGACGTTGTCAAGGCGATTGCAGCGAAGGGGCGCAAGAGCGGAATGGCAGGCGATCCGGATGCTTACGCCCGACGGGTCGCCTCGCGGCTGCTACCCGACGTGCTGCACTACGATCCACAGTGGCCTTCCGGTTTTACGTTCGCTGCTCAAAACGGCCGGCACCCGGAGGAAGTTTCCGACCTGGTCGTGGATACCATTCTCAGCGGATCACCCGCTCCGGGGTCGCCGAAGGCAGACGTTCGCCTTCAAACGCCGTTCCCATTCTTTTCACGGGACGACTCCGCCGCCTAAACCTTCCGATCTATTGCCATCACTTCATGAAAGAGGTTACGTATGTCGCATCATTTCGATACAAAACTTGCGAAAGAGGATCCAAGCCTCAACGTCTGCGATTTCTATCTCTTCGAGGGCGCGCCCGGCCACACGGTAATGGCTATGACAGTCAATCCGGATGCAGGTCTGTCTGTGCCAGATGTTCTCCATAAAGAAGGCTTATACGCGTTTCGGTTCGACCTGAATGGTGACTCGCGCGAGGACGTGACGTTCAACCTCCAGTTCGGTGATGCTCGTCACGCCGATGGTGAAGAGCACGCCCACATTCAGAGTTACAAGGTTCGCAGAGCAACGGGCAAAGATGCCGCTCGCAGTGCCGCGGGTGAAGTCCTGATTGAGGGTGAGACCGAGAAGGTCGAGACCAAGAATGGTGTTCGTGCCTATGTTGGGTTGGCGCCAGATCTATTCGCTGGCGACGCCGTTGCCATCATCGGCTGGATCAAGACGTACTACAAAGAAAAGCGGTATGACGCCAGCCACTTCCAAAATCGGAAAAATTTCTTCGGTCACCGGAACGTCACTGCAATCGTTCTAGAGGTTCCAAACGAGCTCATCGGAAAGGGCAAAGTACATGCGTGGGCCACATCGTCGCTATATGGGCATGCACCGGAAATGCAGGTACAGCGGTGGGGACTGCCGTTGTATACCCACATCTTCCTGACCGATCCTTCAAAGCCAGAACTGATCGACAAGTTCAACGCCGCAGGACCAGCCGAGGACATTGCGAACTACGCCGGCGTGACCGCTGAGTTCGCCGAAAACATGTCGACCTATGCAGGGTCGGTGGTCAATCCATCCGAATACGGGAAGCAGGTCGTAGCCCGCCTTCTTCCCTGCGCCCTTCCTTATGAACTCGGCACAGAAGCTGCATTCGATCAGGCAGCTTTCAACGGTCGGCCATTGGGTGATGACGTCATGGACATCATGCTGCAGTTGGCATCGAACACTCCACTTGCAGATGGCGTCGCCCCAGACCTCAGCCGCACCCGGAAGGAATTCCCCTACTTCGGTGCCGCCTACATGAAGGAAGAACAAGTCGGAGTCGTTCCCGTTCCGCGTCCCACCAAATAGAGCAACTCTTTGTCGCAATGCGCGTAGCACGGACATCGGTGCTTACTGCAGCGGTAAAGGTCGAAGGGGCCGGGGTTTCCGGTCCCTTTTCACTTTTGCCAACGGATTGCGGGACAAAGGTTCAAGGCCCTCACACCTCCAATCGACTCAACCCCAATCGGACGCATTGAAGGCGTCCTCCTCGATCCCATGCAAGCCTCGCAGCCGTACGCCGGTTTGAAAAACCAATGAAATGATGATGAATAAACACCTAATAATCCGGGTCCAGGCCTTAGCTATCTTTCTCCTGATGTGGTGTGCAATATGCTCCGCGCAAACTCCCTCTGAACCCAAAGGAATGGGGCAGATGACCGGGCGTGACGACTCTGGCGCGGATCGGAAAACCTATACCCTCGGCAGGTACCCAGAAGACCAGAAGCCGTTGTTGGGTCGGGTTGCCCTTTCCGATTGGGGACAGAAACACAGGGTTCGTTCCTTTGGATGGCTGGATGGTGGATTCACTTCGGTTAGCAACGCCAGCGGGCTTGTGGTCGAAGCCCCGATACCAAATCGCTTCAGTAACCAGTTCATGCTCGACGCTGCGTGGCTAGTTTTGGAACGATCGACCACCAAGAGACTCTCGTGGGGATTTCGAACCGATTTTTACGCAGGTTCCGACGCTGCTCTCCTGCGCTCGCAGAACAATTTTGGACCGACCGGCCCGCGATGGGGTACCGAATTCCGCCAAGCTTACATTAAACTGCACACGCCGATTCTGTTTCGGGAAGGGATCGATTGGACCGCCGGAAAAATCAACATTCCCACGGGTGTCGAGACGACGCTTTCACCCTACAACCAGCTCTATTCCCGCGGCTATTTCTGGACGCATGATGGTTCGAGTGGAACCGCGCTATTTGCAACCGCCCACACTAACCCGCAAACCGATATCGTCCTAGGAACGACGATGGGCTACAACACATCCTTCATTCTTCGCGGGCGCGCTCCCAGCTATCTGGCCAAACTTATTTATCATCCGACGACCGAGAGGAAACAACAATATCTTTTAACCGTCTATACGGGGCCGAAGCCTCTAGCTGCGGCATCAAACCACGTTGGGACCTGGCAGACACTTGCTGAACTGCAGGCGCGCGAGGTATGGACCCCTCGTTTCAATCAGGCTTTCGAGGTTGGGTACTTTTCTGATCCGCATGACCCGGCCAACCGAGGACACAACTCGGGGAGCCAGGATGTGTTCGTTATCTCGTCTTATGAACTGAATCGGATTGCCGCGTTGCAGACGCGGTTGGAATGGTTTGCCGATCCTCACGGAGCAAGAGCCGCGGTTCCGGGCTCCTACGGAGAAGCAACCGCGGGTATTACGCTGCGCCCCAAACCGTGGTTCGAGTTTCGCCCCGAGATCAGGGGAGACTTTTCCGGGCAGCATTCGTTTGGAGCCGCAGACTCGCCTATCCGGCATCGCAACGAATTGAGCGCTGGGTTCGAGCTGCTTCTCAAGGGCCGAATCTTTTGACGAGCATGTAAGACACACGCGACGCGCTTAATGAGAGATAGTGAAAGGACTATCTTCAGCTTGGGATCCGCTCTGCGCTTTCAGGATCGGGTTCACTTATCGTTGCTTGGTTCTCCGATAAAGTTGAGTGGTAGGAACGTAAAATCTTGTTGTGACAGCCGTATATGGCCGACGCCAGGAAACGGTAAATGGGAGCCGGCGATCAGATCCCTCTGAGAGCCAACCTCTTTTAGCATCTTGAAACGTTCCGCTCGGGCTTGTGTCGGATCACTATCGAACAGGATTGTTGCTTGGGGCGTGGTGAGTTGCACCTCGGCCACGTGAACGATGTCACCCCAAAATAGAATTCGCGCACCGTCGCTCTCCAGAGCGAACATGGTATGCCCGGGTGTGTGACCGGCAGCGCTTATCGCACGCAGGCCAGGCAATAGCTCCTCTCCACCGTGGAACCACTTGAAGTGGGCCGCGTCGATGTAGGGCTGTATCGCTTTACGGGTCTCGACGAAGTTGTTTTCGACGAACTTGGCCTGTTGGTCCGACGGATGCCTGGCGGCGCTATCCAACGCCCGCTTCTCGTTCTCCGGATTCAACCAGTAGTCTGCCTCTCTGCCATCGGCATGGAGGACCGCGTTAGGAAACGCTCTTATCCCATTGCTAGTCAATCCGCCCTCATGGTCGATATGCATGTGCGTCAGGAAGATGTCGTCGATCTGATCTGGTTCGTACCCAGACGCCCGAAGATTCGCCATAAGATGATTGAGTGTTGGACCAAGCGTAAGTCCGGCACCCGTATCGATCAGAACGAGCCTGCTACCGAAATTCAGAAGGAAGCAGTTTACTGAGGTGGCATAAGGCTCCTTGATGAAGGACGCGGTGAGTGTGTGGTCCACAAGCGCCGGGGTGGTGTGGGTAAGCAGTTGATCCATCGGCAGTGGTACGGTCCCATCCGACAAAACCGTGACCTCCACTTCTCCCACTGTAATTCGATAAAAGCCGGGAGCTTGAAAGCCAACCTTTTTTGCCGATCCGTGCATATCTGGACTCGCCATTCCTGTGACCGCGATCAATCCAATTGCGAAGACGTTTCCCAATCTCATCTCAAGAGCCTCCAATACCAACTGTGTGGATAAATTTGTGGAGTCCGCCCAACCGAACACAGGATGATCTGTCGAACTTTTAAGTGGATTCGACTTGGTCTCGCGTCATCGAGAGGCGCACGCAGTGGCACTATCTGTGCGTGCTCGCGACAGATTTTTGACCACCGCTTTGTTGCAAGAGTTTAGCCACGAGCCCGGTCCACCCGGTCTGATGACTTGCGCCCACACCCGCCCCGTGGTCACCATGAAAGTACTCAAAGAAGAGCAGAAGATCTTTCCAATGTGGGTCGCGTTGAAATTTCTCTATGGACCCATAGACTGGACGCCGGCCGGCTTCATTCTTCAAAAAGATGGCGCTCAGACGGTTTGATAGCTCAACCGAGACTTGCGCGAGAGTCATCAGCGTGCCCGAGCCGGTGGGGCACTCCACTTTGAAGTTGTCACCGTAATAGAAGTGATATTTCTGCAGCGACTCAATGATGAGATAGTTCATGGGGAACCAAATCGGACCCCGCCAGTTGGAATTGCCACCGAATAGTCCAGAAGTGGACTCAGCGGGTTCATAGTCGACTCGATACTCTGTGTCACCGACGTGCTTGATGTACGGGGATTCGAGGTGAGTCCGTGACAATGCTCGCACTCCATATGGGGATAGAAATTCGTTTTCGTCCAACATAAAGCGAAGAATTGCGCGAAGGCGCTCTTCGTCGATGATTGATAGGAGGAGACGATCATTTTGGCCGCCATGCATACGCGCGACATTTGAAGTGAGATCAGGCCGATTCTTGACGAACCAGTTGAGTCGGCGCGTAAAGTCTGGCATCCTGTCAAGATCGGCCGATTCCAAAGTGTCCACGGCGAACAAGGGCGTCAGACCCACCAGAGATCTCACCTTCATCCGTTCCCAATCACTACTCTTCGAGTACAAGACGTCGTAGAAGAAACCGTCTTCACTATCCCAAAGCCCCTTTCCGTCGACGCAGATATGAGTCATTGCGTGGGCGATGTAGAGGAAGTGCTCCCAGAACTTGCTGGCTACGTCTTCGTAGGCAGGATTGTACCGCGCCAACTCAGAAGCGATAGTAAGCATGTTGAGGGTGTACATGGCCATCCAGCTCGTGCCGTCGGACTGTTCGATCAAACCAGCCACGGGAAGCGGGGAGCTTCGATCAAAGACTCCAATATTGTCGAGGCCGAGGAATCCTCCTTCGAAGACGTTCAGACCATCGGCGTCCTTCTGATTTACCCACCAGGTAAAGTTCAGCAGGAGTTTGTGAAATGCAGACTCAAGGAATATGAGATCACCTGAGCCGCGACGTCGTTCTTCGATTCGATATACCCTCCATACAGCCCAGGCATGGACCGGAGGGTTCACGTCCCCGAAAGCCCATTCATAAGCGGGCAGCTGCCCGTTCGGGTGCATGTACCACTCGCGCAACGTCAGCGATAGTTGGCTCTTCGCGAAATCCGCATCGACGATCGAAAGCGCGACGCAATGAAATGCGAGGTCCCAGGCCGCGAACCACGGGTATTCCCATTTGTCTGGCATCGAGAGGACATCTGCGTTGTAGAGATGACCCCACCTGGAGTTGCGACCTGTATTTCGCTCGGATGGAGGAGGCGGCTGCTTCGGATCGCCTTCCAGCCACTCTTTGATGACGTAGTGATAGAACTGTTTGGACCACAACAGGCCCGCAAGGGACTGACGCATGACATTTCGTTCGTCATCATTGAGTTCTGCAGGGATGATAGCTGCATAGTAATCGTCGGCTTCTGAGACTCGCGCTTGAAAGATCGCGTCGAAGCCCTCGAAGGCGTCGGTCAGGCCATTGTCTCGTGTCAACCGGAGACGCAGGACCGTCGATTGTCCGCCCTGGAGGTCTACTCTGTAACGCGCGGCGGCTTTGCTACCGCGGTTCTCCGGATTGACAGCCTGCATCCGTCCATTAACGACAACATCATTGATGCCATCTTTGGTGAATGAACGGTTTGAAGAACCGTATAAGCGTTCGTAGTTTGTCTCATTCTCGGTAAACAACAGATCTGGACTGCCTTCAAAAGACAACCCGTAGGAATCGAACTCAGCCTTCCTTGCAAGGAATTGAGATCGCCCTGACTTGTTCTTCGCGACTCTGATCTGAGGTACCTCCTCACCTCCATTCCAAGACCACGTATTCCGGAACCAGAGCGTGGGGAGCACATCGAGAGATGCTGCCTCGGTTCCGCGATTGGTTATCGTAATCCGAATCGCTATGTCGTCGACATCCGCTTTCGCGTATTCCACTTGAACGTCAAAGTATCGGTCCTCGTCAAAGACACCAGTGTCAAGCAATTCGAATTCGGGCTCATGCTTTCCACGCCGAGCGTTCTCGCTCACCAGTTCGTTGTAAGGGAATGCACTTTGCGGATATTTGTAGAGAAACTTCATGTAGGAATGCGTTGGGGTCGAATCAACATAGAAGTAATACTCCTTCACGTCTTCGCCATGATTTCCCTGGCTGCCAGTCAAACCGAATAGCCGCTCCTTCACAATCGGATCATGGCCATTCCAAAGGGCCAGTGCGAAGCAAAGGTTTTGGTGGTTGTCGCAGATTCCGCCTAGACCGTCTTCATTCCAACGGTATGCTCGTGATCGTGCGTGATCGTGCGGAAACGAGTCCCAGGCGGTTCCATTGACGCTATAGTCTTCACGCACTGTTCCCCATGCACGTTCACTGAGGTAGGGTCCCCACCGCTTCCAGTGCTTTTCTTTCCGCCTTGACTGCTCTAAACGGGTTTGTTCGGCGTTGTCCACTTCCGCACTCTTCTTTTCATTGATCATTGTTTGACAGGCTCCATATGAGCGCCCCGCTTGATCAATTCCAGGAGATGGCCGTCAGGATCTCTAATCCACACGGCTTGCCGATCAGTTCCGTCACGGGCAGGTAATTTGATCCAGTGTGTGCGTGAAAGGTCTTCAATCGCGTTGACAGATTCTGGCCCCGGTGCGACCTCCAACGGGATTTGCCAGCGGGCGACATCGGTTACGCGAAGGTTGGAAGGGATCGGACGGCCGGAGGTCGGAGTTACGTAATCAAGAAGCTCTATTCCGATACCTGATTCGGTACGAAGGCTGGTGATGAGAACATGCGCGTTGAACACACCGCTGAGGTGCTCTTGTTCCTCCCCGTAGTTCTCGCTGCTTCCGGCAACTCGAAAATGAAGGTCGTCGCGATAAAAAGCGATGCTCTTGTTAGTGTCGGAAACGGCAATCGCGGTATGGTCTATACCCAAGAATGTCTTTGTTGACGGCTTTTGCCACTTCGGCTGTCCCTTACCGGATGGAAAATGGATCAGCTCCAGATAGTGTCCATCCGGATCGCGAAAATAAAATGCCGATATGCCTCCCGCATCTGTGTTCCATGCCGGTAGGGTTTGAGGAACGTTCGAGACAAAGCTAACGTGCGCCACTTTAAGTCGGTCATAAGCCTCATTCATGTTTGAGACCACGATGGCTACATGCTCGAACCAGAGATCATTCGCGCGTGAATCACCAGCAAACGGTTTGCCTCTCGGCGAACTGTACTCTGTGATGTCCAGGCATTCGTCGCCAAGTGAAAGCTTCGCAGTCCTGGCCTTCGTTTCGAGAGACATGGCAGGCGCGAGCCGCGCTGAACTCGACGAGTCCTCCATCTTCACAAGCTGAAAGTCGAGCACCTTTGTGTAGAACCTGACTGCGCGATCGAGTGAGACCGTCGAGATCGAGGGACAACCTACGCTGGTCACGCGAAGCGACGCCCTGGCGCGTCCACCGCTGACGACCACAATGCAAACAGCTAGACAACGCAATGTCAGAAATAAGTGCTTCATGCCTGCAACGCCTTTGACACTTCCTTGCGCGCATGCATCCGCTCTAACAAATGATCGCCAACACGCAGCGCGTTTGCAACGATGGTCAAGGCAGGATTTACCGCCCCACTCGAAGGGAAAAAGCTCCCGTCGACTACATAAAGATTGTCGACGTCGTGAGCCTTGCAATTGATGTCTAGTGCGCTCGTCAGTGGATCATGGCCGAAGCGCACGGTACCATTCTGGTGAGCAACCCCGGCAAGGGGAATTTGCTGGCCGATAAAGATGTTCCTATCGAATAGTCCCTGATGGCATCCGGACCCATGAAGCTCGCACGAGGTGCTCTTCATCATCTTCGACAACTGATGCTTCAGCCGCTTATGGGCCTCCAGGTTGTTCGGCGTATAGCTTAGAACGATCTCGCCCGCACGGTTGATCGTGACTCGATTCTCCGGGTCGGGCAGGTCTTCCGACGTAAGCCAGAAGTCGAGTGAGTGTTTCGCCATCAACTCGAGACTCCAGCCAGGAGCAATCGCCGGCGCTCCCGCCTTGAGTGTGTCGAGATCCAGTTTTCCGACAAATGAGATGTGTCCCATCGGATACTCCCACTCACTCGACGCCTGATAGAAATCGTTGACCGAGAGCGTCTTCTGAAAGATCGTAGGATTGGGGCAGAGCGAGAGAGCCATGACCACCGAGTTGGTGTGCCCCATGTAGTGCCGACCAACGACGCCTGAGCGGTTTGCCAGGCCGTTCGGATGATCGTTATTCGCCGATCGCAGCAATAGAGCGGCCGAGTTGATCGCTCCGCAAGAGACGACGACAATATCTGCTGACATCTCCACTTGCTCCCCATCGTGCTCAAACAGGACGCCAGTAATCTCCTTACCCGATGCGCCTGTCTTGAGAGAAGTGACCTTTGCTTTAGTCAAGAGCGTGACATTGTCGTACATCCGAAGTGTCGGCTCAATGCACATCATCTCGGCATCGGATTTTGCATGGATCAGGCAAGGAAATCCGTCACATGTGTTGCATCGAATGCAGCGACTCGTGCGCCGGTGTTGCTCGTCGAGGCGCACGCCTAAGGGCGTATGGAACGGATGGAGGCCCATGGACGAGAAATCGGCACTCAATCTCTCGAGCCGTTCCTCATGTGAAATAGCAGGAAAGGGATAGGGGCCGGTGGTCGGCGGATCTGTAGGATCGACGCCGCGTTCACCGCGAACCTCGAACAGATCCTCGGCCTCATCATAGTAGGATTCGAGATCTTTGTACGAAATGGGCCACGCGGGCGATACTCCCGCCTCATGTCGGATCTCTCCAAAATCGACTTCGCGCAACCGAAAGAGAGCCGCACCAAAGAATTTTGTGTTTCCACCAACGTTGTAGTTGGTATGAGGTTCAAGGACCTCCCCGTCTTTCGTGCGCCATTTCTCCTTGGCGAGATAGTGTCCCTTGAGGTTGACCTCCAAAGAGATCCAGTTTTCCTTCTCACGCGGAACATAGTCGCCGCGTTCAAGAATGAGAATCTTCATTCCTGAAGGCGCGAGGCGTTTGGCCAGCGTAGCTCCGCCTGCACCTGTACCGATAATGATGATGTCGTAACGCGTTTGATGTGCCATGATTCTCCCTTTGGGATGCGTGGTTAGAGCCGACTCCGGATCACAAACGAGACGTGGATGACTCCGGTTGTGCAAGCCTTTGAAAACGGCAGCGAAATGGACAAGGACTATGAAGGTCGTGATAGATCTTGGCGCAGAGGACGGCCTGTGGTTCGGAGAAGAGAACATAAAGTGAGGCCGCGAGAAGCATTCCCAACAGTGGAGCTGTAAGGTAAAGCCACATCGCGGTCCACACGCCGGCGAAGAACGCCGAAGATATGGTTCGAGCGGGATTGAGACTAAAACCGGACACCGGGGAGAATGCAATCACATACGTCGCTACCAAGAGTCCAACCAGCAACCAGGTGATGCGTGAAAGACGCGGACGATTGGAGCTCTGAAGCACCACCGTCATCGTAAGCAGCCCCATAAAGAACTCGGCCAGAAAGGCAAGAGGCACGCCGTACTGTCCAGGGACTGTGACGACATAGCGTACTGACGGGGAGGCGAGCTGGGGGCCGATTAGAATCCTCGCAACAACTACCCCAAATGCCCCTCCCACAAACTGAGAGGTTATATAGAGAAGCGCGTCCAAGCGGTGCATCTTTCCTAGGCAGAAGAATGTCAAGGTCACCACGGGATTGAAATGCGCTCCGGATCGACGCCCCATCGGAGAGAGGATGATCGCGATCGCAGTACCGCCCATCGCGATGCCCATGAGAACGAGACGAAGCACAGCGGATGGCACCCACACAACGACTCGGGATTCGGAATAGAACAGCAGCGTACCGAAAGCGCAAGCCGAAAGCATGAAAGCCGCCAGTTCCAAGCCTTCGAACAAATACTGGGGCCAATGCACCGCGATGGCGTCTGCCAAGGTGGCCGACGGGGAAAGTTCCCGCACGGGATACGTTGCTTGTTCGTTCTGCACGATGGCCCTACCCTCTTCTTTTGAAGGAACTTGGGTTCATGCCTGCTGAACCCAAATAGCGAGAACTGCCTTGGCTATCCGCCCGTCGCAAACCCCGGATACAAGGTCATGCCGCCGTCGACGAAGAGCGTGGTCCCGGTCACATAGTCCGACTCATCGGAGGCCAGCCATACGGCGGCCTTCGCGATATCCTCTGGAACTCCGACTCGGTCGTACGGAATCAAAGTGCGTAGTGCCGCTTCGGCAGTCGGCGTCTCCCAGGCAACTCGATTGATGGGTGTCTTGATTGCTCCTGGTCCGATCGCGTTGACTCGAATCTTATGCGGGGCCAACTCCTGCGCAATGCTCTCCATAAAGAGCTTGATGCCACCCTTCGATGTGGCATAGTTGCAGTGCCCAGCCCAAGGAATCACTTGATGTACGGAGCTCATGCAAATGATCTTTCCTGTCGCAACAGATCGCGAGGGGTCGGGACCGCGTCTTAGAAACTCACGCGTGGCCTCTCTCGCACAAAGGAATTGCCCAGTAAGGTTGACATTCAAAACGAACTGCCAATCCGCGAGGCTCATTTTGATGAAAGGTGAATCGCGCTGCAAACCGGCATTGGCAACCAGAATGTCGACGGTTCCGAATTGCGCGACGACATCGCGGAACATCGCGATTACCTCGTCCTCTTTGCTGACGTCTGCGCCAAGAGCAATCGCGGTGCCACCGTTGCTCTTGATCTTGCGGACTATCTCTTCCGCTGGCGCGGAGACATTCGGATGATTGACGACGACGGTCGCACCTGCATCTGCGAGTGCAACGGCAACGGCTGCGCCGATACCGGAACCCGCCCCGGTCACGACCGCGACCTGTCCTTTTAGCAATTTATTCATTTCGACCCCTTAGGCATTCGCCAAATCCAATCTATGAACAGCAACCTGCGTCGTGCTGTCACGATTGTTATCGTTCGGGGGAGCGAACACACCCTGTCTTCCTCTTGCTCAACGGCTAGAGTTTTCTACAGGAAAGTCCAGAATGCTTCACATTCGTACCAACTACCTGAAGCGAAGACGGGATTCAGGCCTGGTGTCTAGCTTTGTTTAGAGGGTTCTTTCAGATCGTCCGTAACGGAGTCAGACTCAGGGACGTGACTGATGACTCGTCTTTAGCATCCGGCTCGTATCATGGTCCAGCGGAGTGGTTGCGATCAAGCCGAAATCCAATGGCTGTAAGCCCCCGAGCTCATCAACTTCAGACCACGATGGGTGACGCACAACGAAGGAATGAGAAGAGTTCAGAGATCCGTCCTCATTCCTTCGTAATTGTTCTCTTCCTATACTCGCTCGCGATTAGAAACTGAAGTTCGCTTTGACCTGAATGAGTCGGGGCGAAGCATCTCCACCGAGGAAGGAGCCAAGGATGGAAGTTGGAGGATTGACGGTGCCATCGATTGTTCCGATTGATGAACCAGCGCAGGGGTTAGGCCCAGTTGACGTGCAGGCTCCCACATCGTGCGAGGGCTGGGCGAAGTTGGGGTGATTGAAGAGGTTGAACATCTGAACACCGAGTTTCAACTTAGCGCTCTCCATGAAGTGAAGGTCGAAGGCCTTGGTAATGGTGAGATCGGTATCCGTGTAGTTCGGCCCGAAGACCTGATTTCTTTCCTGTTGACCGAAGTCGGTGGCGGTGGTGAAGTCCAATGAGGCAGCGCAGTTCGCGCCGTGAGTGATGGCATGGCCAGAGCACTTGGTCGGAACATGAGCTACAGTCTGCTGCGCGAAGATCGGACCGGAGTGATTTGGCAGATTGCTGGCGGTGATGTTATCGGTAAATGTGAAGGGAAGGCCGGTGCTGTGGAAGACGGTTCCCGCCGCCTGCCAGCCGGCGGTGAGGATTCTAGGTCCACGTAAAGAGGGCAAATTGAAGATGTAATTACCGCTGATGTAATGACGAACGTCGTAGTCTGCGTTGCCATAGTTCTGATGAAGGTTAGTCGAGTTCGAGGGGAAGACGGAATTTGAGCTGAAGCCGTTGAACCCGCCGTTTGAGATCTCGTCCAGCGCGTGACTGTAGGTGTAGTTCAGCTGTAGGGTGAGAAGGTTAGCGCGGTGAATGGCACTTAGAGTCACCCCGTTGTAGTTGGAGCTTGCACCGGTGTAGACCTGAGTGACTGCAGCGAAGTTTGGATTTGGAGTAGAGGTCGGCAGTGAGGCAAACCCTGGAGCACCGGCATTGAAGGCATTCACGTTGTTGTCATTCACCGGCTCGTGGTAACCATGATTGCCGACGTAGCTGGCTGAGAAGCTGGAGTTGTGGCCTATCTGGTGTTCCACTTGAAGGTTCCACTCCTCGTACATGGGATAGGAGAGCTTGTTTACAGTGCTGATGAAGTTTGGCGCTGCGAAGCCTGGAACCGATGTTGAGAGCGAGTTGTTGCTTCCGCCGTTTTTGAACTGGTTCTGGAAACCAACACTGGAAGCCGATGCGAGGCTTTGGAAGCTGCCAGGCGCTCCGGGAAAGAGTGGAGAATTAGATCCTCCGCCAGCAGGTCCCTGGATGGTAAAGCCGATGTTATTCGGCGCGTTGTTGAGGAGGTTGTCGGTGATCTGCGCGGGAAATGAGTCGGCAAACATACCGAAGCCGCCACGAACGACGGTCTTTGAGTCTGAACCGAAAGGAGACCAGGAGAAGCCTACGCGAGGCTCGTAGCCAACTTTCTGGAAGTCTTGGAAAGCTGAGCCAAGGCCTGTGTTGATGAGCTTGCTGTAGGCAACTGCGGTGGAGGTGGGGACCGAGCCGAAGTTGCTAGCGAGCTGAGAGAAGCAGCCGGTTCTGCAGATGGGGTTGGAGTTGTGCTCAAACCGCACTCCATAGTTGAGTGTGAAGTTGGAGGCCAGCTTCCATTGATCCTGAATATAGAAGCCAAGCGTGTAGAGCGCAATGGGTTCGCTGATATGAGTTGGAAACTGTTGAATGAACTGATCGGCGGTGCCGGCCTGGAAGCTGGCCTCGCTGGTCAAGATGAGCGGAGTGGTGTTGAGGCCGGGGCCGTAGTCGGTGACATCATCCCGACGGAAGGCGAATCCGAGCTTGATGGTGTGGCGGCCCTTGTTCATGCTGAAGTCGTCGACGAACTGGTAGCCCGTCACGTTTCTTCCCTGCGGAAACTCCCAGTTGGCGCCACCAGGTAGCGTGGAATACTCACCCGATGCATTGTTGAAATTGTTGACCAGATCTCCATCGGTAAATCGCAGAGTAAAGGGGACGAGGGCATTAGCTGCAGCCGCATTGGTGTTGGTGAATATGGCGCGATAGTAGGTGGCGGCAAAGACAAACTGGTTGGTGATGTTTGGAGTAAAGATGTGTGTCTCGTTCAATTGACCTTCATAACCAGGTTGCGGACTTGCGGCGTTGAAGATGGGATTCAGGAGACTTGTAAAGGTAGGCTGAACCCCTTTATCTATCTTGGCGTGTCCGAACAAAGTGTCCTTGTCGTTGAACTTGTGATCGATTCGAGTCGTGATTAGCCACTCGTGAGCGAAGTTGGCCGAGTTTGCATTGTAATTAACGCTGTTGGGGTCTGTTGGGCTTGAGGTGGCCGTTGCGTAAGCAGGATTCGAGGTGTAGAGGCCGAAGATGTTCTGATAAAAAGCAGTGGCTGCGGGCCCCTGCGCCGCTGCGTTAGCCAGTGTTTTGGAGATATAGCTAGGGCTGGGAGCGTAGACCGTGCCGCGGACGGGGATGATGACGCGAAGGCCTTCTGTGTTAAAGAAGAAGAAGGTCTTATCCTTGCGAATGGGGCCACTGAAGGCTCCTGCCCACTGATTAGCGTTGCTGCGTGGGCGCGGAGTGCCCGCCAGGTTGTTAAAGTAGTCGTTCCCGTTGAGCACGCTACCGTTCCACCACCAGGTGGCATCGCCGTGAAAGCTGTTCGCTCCTGAGCGGCTAATCTCGTTCACTTGAGTGGCACCAAGACCGCCAAACTGCGCGCTGTAGGCGTTGCTGGTAACGGTCACTTCACTCACGTCGTTGTTGCCGAGCAGGAGGTTCGAGGCACCGGAGTTGCTCAGGTTGAGAAAGGGATCGTTCTCGTAACCGCCGTTGACGGTGAAGGTGTTGGATGTGGCGGGCAGACCGAAGGCGGAGAAGTTGCCGTAGCCGCTTTGAGTGTTCATGATCGCACCCGGAGAAGTCTGCGCGATAAAGGTCAGATCGTTGCCGGGATTAGGCAGATTTTGGACCTGCTCCTGGGTGAACGAAGTAGTGAGGTCGGCGTCTTCTGTGTGGAGCAGCGGCTCGGTCGCGGCTACTTCTACGCTAGTGGTACTTGAGCCTACGGGGAGTTTGACATCAGCTTGAGCGATCTGTCCTGGTGTCACGGCGATAGTAAGAGTGATGCTCTGGAACCCCGCCATAGTAACGGCGACAGTGTACGAGTCGGGCTTGAGGAGGGAAACGCGGAAGTTTCCATTAGAACCGCTGGTGAGTACCTGGCTAGCGCCAGTTGCCTTATCAACGATTGTCACTTTGGCACCCGGAATTGTGGCCCCGGTCGGGTCAGTTACCGATCCTGCAATATCGCCAGACGTATTGTTTTGTGCGAAAAGGGGCGGACAATAGATATTCAGGATGGCGGTAATACTGAAAGATAGGGCAACTGCAAGGAATGGACGACGACGAGAGAGAGGTTTCTCTTTCGCAATAATGCTACGAATGCTATTTGAAACTCCTTCTGCGAAGGGTTTCATTTCGTTAGAAATATGCACTGGCTTCTCCAATTAAGTTGCAGCAAAAGCGAAATATTAATTCTTGACTTTTTGCATCCTGAATAAGTGACGATTGGGCTTCCTGAAGATCGTCTCTCTATTCGGTGATGGCGCACGATGCGCTAACCGAAGCGTAAAAGGCTGGATATGGCTGGCGCCTACAGATTTCTGCAGCCAGGCAACTACATTTTCGTGCAGGTGTAGAAGTGAAACATCGCGTCCAGAGTTATATCGATGGCCGCGTTGAAATGATCGGTTTAAAGTCGTAGGCGGCGCCGTTTACTTGTCCGGAAGCTCTCCGGTACCGACTAACTAATTCATTCAGATTGTGTCTACCGTCGTCCAAAGTAATTCGTGGCGTCGATATCACGACAGAGTAAACAGGCCGTCAGCTCAACTGAGATCGCGGAGCGGCACACGCCGGACGTGCTTCCGCTCCAGAGGAGCGGACTAGCCAACGATGCACTTGTCCGTGAAGGCTTCAGCGAAGCCCTGCAAACGCAGATTGTTGTCCCACGTCTTGGCAAAGTGAACATGTTGTTCGTGCAGTTCCACGAGATGCACATATTGGTTGCGGACGATGTTGCGGCTCCAGTGCTCGACGGCGACATAGTCGTTCCGCCAGTACTGTGTGAAGCGCCGGATTATGTTGAGTGGGGCGAGAGAATGCAGTCAAAACGCGGGTTATCTGCGTTCCGACTGCACATAATCAGAGCGATGCGAGGAAGGTCATTAGGCGATCGTCAGGTTGGAACCGCTTGAACGCAGAGCCCGATGGTGTGACCTTGGCGAGAGCCTTTTCCTTCAATGCCAGGCTTGTATGCAGATATCCGTTGGTGGTCTCGATGCTCTCGTGCCCGAGCCAAAGCGCGATGACCGAGATATCCACGCCAGCATCCAATAGCGCCATCGCCGTTCCGTGCCGAATGGTGTGAGGGGAGATGCGCTTCTTCTTTAGACTGGCACAGTGTGGTGATGCAGCTTCTACGGCCTTGTGCAGCAAAAGCCGTACTGCGAAACGACTTAGTGGCTCACCGCGAATACCTGGAAAGGCGATGCTGCGAGTGTTCTCACGAAGCCAGTCTCGCAAGATGCGAGCGGTGGATGGCCACAATGGAATCGCACGTTCCTTGCGTCCCTTGCCATGCAGATGAACATAGCTGTTCTTGACGATGCCGATCTGCTCTGTCCGTAGTGCACACAACTCAGAGACGCGAGCGCCTGAGTTGTACATCGTCAGCAGCAGGGCGTAGTCCCGCCACCCACACCACTGCTTGCGGTCGATGTTGTTGAGGATGGCATCCATCTCTACGCGCGAGACATACTCGAGAAGCCTCGTGTCTGTTCGCTTCATCGGAATGGCCAGGACGCGAGTTGCGGTGCCAGCACACTCGGGGTCATGCAGCGCCGCCATCCGAAAGAACGAGCGGATAGCTGTGAGCCGGAGGTTGCGAGATACCACGGCGTTCTTGCGTCGCAGCTCTAGGCTATCGAGGAAGCGCAGAATGATCTCTGCATCAAGCTGATCGACGGCGAGACGAGACGGCTCGATCTTGAGTTCAGCCTGCACGAACTGCAACAGAAGACGGAATGTATCACGGTAGCTCGCCAACGTCTGAGGACTAAGCCGTCGTTGGGCAGTGAGGTAGTCGGTAAAGTATCTCTGGAGAAGAGGACCCGCAAGAATCATCGGCGGCCTCCTGTTCTCATCTGTTCTGGGTCGGAGAGCGTGCTGGCATCCTGCAGCAACTCTGGTGTCGCGCTCAAATACCAATAGGTGCTCTCGGGACCATAATGGCCGAGATAGACCGATAGCCGTGGCAGCTGTTGCCGGATATCGATCCCTTCGCGCTGCCAGAGCGTCAGTCGCTTCACGGCGAAAGTGTGCCTGAAGGAATGGAGCGTTGGTCTGCGCTGATGTGCGGACGGAACGATGCCGACCTGCTTGAGTAGCTGCCGAAAGGTATGCCGCAGCGGGTTATAGATCAGCGGTCTGCAAAGCGTGTTCGTAAAGAACGGTTCTGCATGGTGACCGCGCAAGCTGACCTCACGTTCGTGCCTGTAGTGCTGCAAGTTCGCGGTGGTCGATGGATGAAGGACGACGTTGCGCGACTTGCCAAACTTGGTGTCATGAATATAGAGATGGGGCGGTGTTGCTTCCAGCCTTACATCGGCCACCGACAAGCGCAGTGCTTCACCGATCCGAATGCCCGTGCTTGCGAGTAGGCCGATGATGGTGCGCACAGTCGCGGCTCTGAAGGGAGTCTGCTTCCGGACCTCGGCTTTCATGATCCGTTGAATCTCTTGATCGGAGAAGATGTATGGTGTTCGACGCTTGAAACGCTTACAGAACTGGATCTGTGGAACTCCGGTGCGTCCTTCGAATGTACGCACTTGCAGCAGGAAAGCTCTGACTGCGAGCAGTCTATGTTCGTCGCGATAGGGCTTGCCGATAGAGGAGTCTTCCATCACCCACTCCATCGCAAAGTCCGCACGAATCGGCCATGGGCATCCGTGCTGTTGCCAACGCGAGAGAAAGCTGCGGAGTAGCCCTCCTTCATACCGCAGACGCCTGCGTTGATCTCCCTCAAAATATGGGTTGCGCCTGGCGCGTGCCGCCTTCAAAGCAAGGAATGCATCGAGATGTTGCGATAAGGCTTCAAAGGTCATCGCGCACCTCCGGGCCACGGCAACGCGACCTGTGCAAAGGCCTTCATGTCGAGCTTGGCGTAGATGAACGTGGTGCAAAGCCATCGATGACCAAGCAGGTCTGCAACTTCCTTGAATGAAGCCCCATGGTTCACCATGTTCGTGGCGACGGTATGACGGAGCCCGTGAGCAGAAGCTCCAACCACGCCTGCACGCTTGAAGAAGTACTTCGTGATCGCCTTGATATGCAGGCGCCTCATCTCGACAGGAAATGTTGCACGGCTCGAATCGAAGATCCACACCGGCATGGTGTGAGACGTGCGGAGATAGACGGCAAGCGCTCTCCCCACGTCCTCGGGTAGCGGAAGGACCCGCTCACGTCGGCTCTTCTGGCTGCATATCTTGACGGATCCCGCCTGCCAATCGATGTGCTCCCACTTCAGATGAGCGACCTCTTCGCAGCGAAGACCGAGTCGCAGAAAAAGCAACAGTAGTGCCCGATCCCGACGTGCGATCCACTTGTTACCCTGAGACTCTCTGAAGAGCGCACTGACTTGCTCCCGAGAGACCTGGCGTGGAAGGTGTGCGTGACGGCGCGTCGTCGTTCTGGGAAGCGCTTCATCCCATCCCTTCGGAACCATGTTCTTCTCTGCGAGATATCGCAGAAGAGTGCGCATGCTCGTCAACGAAGCCCGTTGCGTGCCACGGTTAGGAAAGCGTTCGAACTCCGCTGTCAGGAAACGAACGATGTCCGTGAAACAAACAGCGTCCCACAACACCGGCTCTTCAACAAAGCGAAAGGCGCAGAACCTGCGCAAAAGACGACGGTGCATCTCGCGTGTTGATGCTGCAAGTCCGCGCACTTCGAGCGCATACAGGTCGTAGCCGGCCACACACTCAGCGAGTGCGAGGCCCTTCTTCAGTGACTGCTTCATAGACTCCTCCGGCCGACCGGATGTCGGCACGAAAAGAGTCCACAACTATGTTAAGTAACGCAAGCGGCGGCACCGTATAAACACTGCGGAAGAGTGCTCAGTTGTAAGGCCACTTCACATAATCCGGCGCTTCACACAGTACTGGTTATGTTGAGCTCAACATAACCAGTAATACGGGCTTAAGTGTGTGCTTCCGGCAAGACCGAGTTCGAAACACATCTCGGGATCGCGCATGAGATCGCCATTCTGTAGTCCGTAGTGAGTCACAGACAGCGCGGGAAGCCCCATCGGGCCAGAATCATCCATGGCCTCGATGACCAACTCCCTATAGGGTGGGTTGGCGATTTTGACGTAGAGGCCGGGGTGCCACCCACCAGCCTTTCTGAGAATGTCGAGGAGGGTCTGCATTATGCAACCTCCGCGAGTTCTGGCTGTTCCCTGCTTGCCGACATGGCATCTTCGTCCTGCTCTAAAGCTGGCTCCAATGCGCTGAGAATCATCGAGGCCGTTTGCTGAATCACCTCCAAACTCTTGGCCAGTAGCGAAGCGTTGCCGTGGTAAAGCTGGATGTAATCGGCGGCTGCGCTCCCGGTCACAAGTCCGACGGCCTTCCCAACGACAAAGGCCACGGCCTCGGCCTCCGTTTCGCGTACCGTCTTGGTGGTTGCGGTGCGGCGTTCGGCTTTGTGCAACATCTCGTGCGCGGCTTCATGCACGAGGGTCGAGAACTCCTCGGCTTTCGACTGACCGGGTAAGAGTGCGATGCGGCCTCCGTAGCTCATGCCTAGTGCTGGCGCGATCTTCTCGTTGTAGGCAACGGCGATGTTGTTCGCCTTCAGGAACGCAATAAGCCGTTCGATGTTTTCGCCGGGGTCGCCGCTCACTTCGTGTACGATCGGTAGCTCTACGCCATTCGTCTGCGAGATATCAAAGACATAGGCATTGCGGAAGCCAAGCAAAACGCGCGTGTTCTGCTTGGTGACGTCCTTTTCGGCTTCCTCGTCTTTCTTGCGACGTGCGCCCACCATGGGTGCAAGGATGCGAATCCCTTTTGCTCCGGCATTGACGGAACGCCCCAGATTCTTCCAAGTCCAGAAGCCAGCTACGCGGGTGGCGGTTGGCATCTGTCGTGCGATTTCCAGCACGTTGCCGAAGCTGTAGTTATGAAAACGGCTCATAGCCGTGAAGTAATCGGTGAGAGCTTCGGAGTGCCCCGCTTCCAACTGCTCGATCAAAAGCTTGATGTTGACGGCGATGAGTTCCTGTTTGGTGGTGGGCTTCTTGCTGTCGATGACGGTGGTGTTGGCTGCGCTGCTCATGGTTTCTCTCCTTTGGCGGTTTGGTCCTTTCATGCCGTGTGGCATGTACCTACATGCCGCAATGAGAGGAAGCGAGTGAGGAGGGGCGGCAAGGCGCAAGGGAGGGGTATCTCCCACTCGGAGCACGGCGGAGAGCGAGCGCAGCGAAGGTCTGCACAAGCGAAGCGCGGAAGATTGGGGAGACCCTTGCGCCGCGCCAGGGCGAAGCCCTCAGCAGGTTTGGTTTCCATTCGTGCGCAGGAGCGCACGGGATTTCAGGGTCGCGTTGCGGCAGGAACAGGCCGCTGTGGTGGGTGGCGGAAGACGCGCCAGCGGCGGCAGACAGGGAGGGACTCCTCCCTCAAAGGAAAGGCCTTTCAAGTTTGGAGCGTCGCGCATGCTTACAGAAGCAACGCTCGGAAACCGAGACATTGATTGATCACATTCCCGGCTTGGCGGGTTCTGATTATCCGTCAGAGTCAGATCCTCAGTCCACGTCCTGTTCCGTTTTTTTCGTCGTCTTTGCAGCTTTCTTGGGGGAGACGGGCTTCTCGGCTTTCACGACTTCCTTCTTCGGAGCAGCCGCTTTCTTTGCCGCTCTAACGGTGGCCGCATGGATGGATGTGGCGACCGTTTGGTCAACGAGCCCTCCGCTGACGCCACTCTTGATGGCCTTCCTTACGGCTTTATCAATCGCCTTGAGGGCTTTCTTCTCGGATTCCTTCTTAGCCATTACGTATTACCTCAATAGGCAGTTAGTGCCGCAATTGGGAAGTGTACAGGGGCGCACTTCCTTGATCGCATTGCATGGAGATACTCAACGATGGCAGTTTTGATCGCATGTCGGGGGTCAAGCCCTCATCGATGAGCGACTCGAGATGTTCCCCGTTGTCACCGCCGTCGATCCGTCTTCTTTGCAACCTTCTTTACCGCTTTTTTCGCAACTCTCTTAGCCGAGGCCACAGCCTTTTTAGCGACCTTCTTTGCGGGTGCCTTCTTCGCTTGCTTCGTTGTCACGACTTTCTTCGCGGCCTTTTTGGGAGATGTCTTTTTAGTGGCCTTTTTCGGAACAATTTTCTTCGCTTGCTTCTTTGCGGGTGTCGACTTTAGAACCTCGGTCACGGTGGTCACCCAGTGCCAATCGCTGTTTTGATGGCCCCCGCTACGTCTGACGCCATTGCTATTCCCACGCCAACGGTCTCACCCGCTTTATCCACCATCGTTTTTTCAGCCATTCTCGAACCCCTCAATTTTTATGTTGTTATGCAGTCACGAATTGTAGAGGGATATCGAGATAAGCGCACAAACCAACTTAACCGGCGTCACCAAATAGCCAACCGCACCCAAACAACCCGGCATACTCGTTGCTTTCCTCGATTCAATCCTTCCATCCTGCATCCGGTGTTCGAACCATTATCCGGCGGTGTTTACCAAGATCCCAAATGACGGGCTGGCTGGCGAGATCCCTCTCCGCCCCTTATTATCCAGGTGTGGCGCAGACACTGAAAGATATGTCGACCTGGACCGAGCTGATCGGCCATGCGCAACTGCGTTCTTTTGTGGATGACGATGGCCATTTCTGGCTAGAACAGAATGCCGCTAAGAAGACCAAATGGGCCAAGCTAGCTCGTGATGGACACGACGTTGCCTGGGAATTTGCCGGACGCGGCGGCTCGTACACGGGGCGAATGTTGATCGATGGTGAGATATATACCCCGTCAGAAGCGACAAGGAAGTTCCTGAAACGCGACGGCTGATTAGGCCTTAAGACCCTTCATGGCAGGACTTAGGTGACGACAAAGCGCACTCGATCGCCGGCGACCGGGTGCTCAACTCACGAGTACTTAGGCCGTCTTCCGCTTCGACGCCGGCTTGGTCGGAGTCTTCACGAGGCCAATTCCCTTCTTGGTGTCTGGTTTCACACTGGCTGCGGGCTTCTTGGTAGCTTTCCCGACCTGGGCCTCGTCGCCGCCGATGCTCTTTCGCAACGCGTCCATCAGGTTCACGACGTTGCCACGTGAGGGCTGCGACCCTTCATCCTTCGGTATTGGCAGATGCTTCAACTTGGCATCTACCAATTCCTTCACCGCGACCTCGTAGCCGTCTTCGAACTTAGAGAGGTCGAGCTTCGAAGACCGCTTTGCGATCAGGCTCTCGGCGAGTTCGAGCGACTCTTCATTCACCTCGGCTGGCTTGATGTCGCGAAAGTATTCTTGTGAAGAACGAAGCTCGTTCGCCGAGCGCAGTGTGTAGGCCATCATGCCACCAGTCTCACCCTCGCCTGCCGCACGCACCGCGACGATATTCTCACGACCTGAAAATGAGACCTTGCCAATTGCTACGCGCCCTGTCTTTTGGAGAGCTTTCCTGATGACCGTGAACGCCTCGACGCTGTCCTTTTCGGGGACGACGAAGTATGGCTTCTCGATGTACTCGGGGAGCAGCTCGTGGGTTTCTACAAACTGAGTGACTTCGATGGCGTGCTTCGACGGCACCTTGAGGTTCTCAAGCTCACTCGGCTCGATGATGACGTACTGTCCCTTCTGGTACTCATAGCCCTTCACGATCTCATCCTTCTCGACAGGAACGGCTGGGCCATCGCTGTACTTTTCGACGGACGATTCGAGCACCTTCTGATGGCGGACCCGCTCTCCCGTGCTTCGGCTGATCTGATGGAAGGAGATGGCACTCTTCGACTCGGTTGCTGTGAAGAGCTGAACGCCGAACGAAACAAGGGAAACCTGGATACGACCAGACCAATACGGACGAGGCATGAGCACTCCTACTTACTAGTGGGATTCCTATTACACCGTACTAACTGCCTCAAATCCAGTGCAATTACCAAAGATTTCCGACTTCCAAAGTGACTTTCGCCTTGTCTTCGCCTACCCTATTTTCATGTTCGATCCGGACTCCCACCTGCCTCGCCCGAACCGAAACCTGATCTACCTCGGAGCCTGCATCATCGCGGGATTGCGCCTAGCGCGGCAGAACCAAGTGAACGTGCGCGTGATCCCAATCGGCGTCGCGGTCGGGGAGTCTATCGAACTTGCACACGACATCTACAGCCGCGTCTTCCGCATGATGCCGAAGGCGATGGAGAAGGTGCATTGATGCCTTACGTCTACATGCGTTTCACCTTTGACAAGCGATGGACCTGTGACTTCACGAACCAGTTCACCCAGCAACGTGTCCGCACGTTACGCTTCACCGACGCGGAGAAGATTCGTGAACTCGCTCAGCGCGGGAAAGCACTTACAGATTTGTCGAGCAAGAACAACTTCGAACACGCCGTCAGGAACGGTGGCGGAGGTGTCATTCTGGAACTCAGCGAATTTCAATACGACAAGCTAATCGGCAAGAACCACGGACGAATTCAATAAAGTTGGAGGAACAAGTGTCACGCGAGATCAAATTCACGAAGCAGTACAAGCCGATAGGATTCGGAGATCGAGACGACCGTGGCTCGGTAGAGGCGCATCTCAGGGCTGAAGCGCACGCGAAAGAGATGCGCCGGTTCAATAAACGCATGAGAGAGCTTGACGCTGAATGCGCGCAGAGACGTGGTGGCTTCCTGACCAAGGTCGTGCGGTTCTTCTCGTCGAAGCATGGGACACGCTAATGGACAACAAAGCCTTACTTGCACTTTGGAAACTGGAAGAGATGCCAGCCTGTGAACAGGGGATGATGCTGGCTCAGGCGTTTCTTATCAGTTGTGGAGAGGGGTCAACCGTCTAGGCACCGAGGAGCCGTCAGATCGCATCACAGACCTAACCGCCTATTACATGGGTCTCGTGAAGCACGGCGAAGGATGCGATAACTGCAACGAGGTGTGAGATGAAATCTACAAAGGATGCAATGCTGCCTCAACGTACGTCAGAAATATACAGCGAAGGAGGCCTCAGTGGTGAGGCTGTTGTCGAACGAACGGACCTCAAAAAGGTGGCCACGGTAGATGAAACCCTAGACGCAGAACCATTCATGCTGCGCCAGCATACCGACGAGGAAGTTGCCGACTACGACAAGGGCTTCGAGTGCGGGCAGAAGGGTGGGCAGAACGACGACACCAAAAGCGAGGCGTGGCAAAGTGGTTGGGCGGAGGCGCAGGAGTAAATGTGTGGTCGATACGGGTTAAGGTCGGATAAGCAGGCCATCGCCACAGCGTTCTACGCGAAGAAGGTGGACCCCAAGGTCGTCCTGGCGCCAAACTATAACGTGGCGCCGAGTACGTTCCTTCCGGTGGTGAGACTCGATGAGGAAGGCGACCGCGAACTGACGCTCATGCGGTGGGGACTGATTCCCTTCTTCTCGAAGGATGACAAGGCAGCTTTCAAATCAACCAGCGCCAGAGCAGAGACCGTCGCCACTCTGCCAACCTTCCGTGAGGCCTTCAAGAGACGGCACTGCATAGTCCCCGCCGACTGGTTCTATGAGTGGCAGGCGTTAGACGCCCAGCGCAAGAAAACTCAGTCATGGGCGATAGCGCGGACTGACCGCAAGCTTTTCGGCATGGCAGGTCTATGGGAGAGTTGGAATGATCCCATCGGCAAGACAGCCCTTGAGACATTCACCATCATCACGACAGACCCTAACGAGATCATGGAACCTATCCATACGAGAATGCCCGTCATTCTGCGCCCCGAGGACTATGAGAAATGGTTAGCCCCAGTTGACCTCGCTAGACCACCCACAGACCTTTTGAGACCATCTCTTGTGTCCTTAGAAGCGTGGCGAGTAGACCCCAAGGTAGGCAATGTCAGAAACACAGGTCCAGAGCTTTGCGAACCATGGATAGATGAACCGCCTGCCCCTTGTTTATTTGGGTGATTCACTATAAAGCCCGAAATCACGAGCAATATCACGGAAGATTAGGGATACCGCTCGCGCCGCGTGATCGGGGCGCTCACCCTGAGCGTACTTAGCACTTGCGTTACGAAATAGACCGGAGACATGGCTTACAGCGAAGCGCGACGGTAACGGACACGCCCCGTTTGGGTGACACATGACGATGGTGTATGCCCTGGAAAGAGAGTTGTATCTTGGATCAACGTTTGCAGTTTTTATCGAGTTATCAGAAGGAAGAGATGTCAGTGGCGGACCTGTGTCGCGCGTATGGAATTTCACGTCCAACGGCCTACCGCTGGATCAACCGTTACAACGAGACCGGGCCAGAAGGGCTCGTGGATCGCAGTCGCCGGCCCGCATACTTGTTCGCACGCAACCCTTGAGCCGATGGAGAACGCTATTCTCGTGCTCCGTGCCAAGCATCCGTCTTGGGGCGCACGCAAACTCAAGGCAAGGCTGGAAATGTTACAGCCAGAACTGGTGTGGCCTGCAGCTAGCACATTCGGAGACATCCTTAGCCGAGCGGGCTTGACGAGTCCACAGAAGAAAGAAAACGCATCACGCCTTGCTCAGAGCCGTTCTCAACGGTCACGGGACCCAATCAGCTGTGGTGTATGGATTTCAAAGGCTACTTCGTAACGGGCGACGGCAAGAGATGCGATCCGTTTACGATCACCGATGCGTACAGCCGTTATTTGATTCGTTGCCAGATCGTCTCGCGTATAGACCTTAGCCAGGTTCGAGCGATCTGTGAAGCAGCTATGCGGGAGTACGGAATGCCAGCTCGAATCAGGACCGACAACGGCGCGCCGTTCGCGGGCACGGGGCTCATGGGACTTTCGAAACTCGCGCTCGGCTGGATGAAGCTGGGGATTGTTCACGAACGGATTCAGGCAGGCAGACCGCAACAGAACGGTCGCCACGAGCGCATGCATCGCACGCTGAAGGAGGACACGACGAAACCGCCTGCATCATCTCTTCGTGCACAGCAGAGCCGCTTCGATAATTTTCGCTACGTCTTCAATAACGAGCGCCCACATGAGGGCCTGAAGAACGCAGTTCCGGCCAGTCTCTATCACCCCAGTTCTGTCTCACTGCCACGCAAATTGCCGGAGTTCACATACCCCAAAGGGGCTTCTTCTGCGAAAAGTGAATAACAGTGGCGACATCAGCTGGCACAAGACCAGAATTTTCATCAGCGAAGTATTCCGCTTCGAAGAGCTCGCACTTGAGCTAACCACACCAGGGTTCTACAGAGTTTACTTTCGAGACCTGGAGGTCGGAGATCTAAATGCGGAAGAGCTTCGTTTCAGAGCGGCACGAAGAGTCGTCTGATCCTCGATGAGTGCATCGCCCTGTACTCGCCAGTCGAGATCGCCATTGGTAAACACAAGCCGACATATCGGTACCGATTAGCCGCGTGCAGGAAGGAATCCGGCGGAAGTGATAGTGCGGCGGTTGGCATGCCATGCTGCACCGTCGGACTTCAGCACGGAAGGCGGCAGCTTGCTCACCGGCAGCGCGTGAGGATTTTCGAACACGGCAAGCCATATTCGAGCCCGTCCCGTGAACCGGTCGAGACTGCATAGAAGACGCCAAAGCCACCGACATTCTCGCACTGATTGTTCTACTTTAGACCGGGCTGGAGTCGTCCAGGATCTATTCTAAAAATGTGTAGGAGTAGATAGATGGACAGTCCTGTTGTTTGGTTTCCCCAGATATGTGAGGCTACCTGTGAGATGCCTCGCCTCGCCGCCCTGGACGTTCTTGATTCTCTGAGTGACGAGGCGTTTTCGAAAGAGTATGCAGCGCGCTCTATGCCTTTTCTGCTGCGGCTGGGTGCGTTAAAGTTCTCTGAAGCGGAGATCTTAGGTCTGCTGCAAGGGGCCTACGGCGATCAGACCGTGAACGTCCGTTTCGGCAATATGGCTGATCCAGGTAGCTACCTGAATCGCCGCGAAGAAGAGATGCCCCTAAGAAATTTCATTGGGGAACACTTCATGCAGGTAAACGATGCCGGGACGGCCTATGCCGCCGGCACCGTGATACCCGTCGAGATGGCGCGGGATCTCGGTGTCTCTTTTCCGATTTTCTACCCTGAGTATTTTTTCAATGAGCCACGGATGTGGATGGGTAAGAAGGGAACGGTGACTGCTCTGCACAAGGACATCCCGGACAACTTCTCGTTCGCATACTTCGGTGCCAAAGAATGGCTCCTCTATCCGCCAGCCGATTTTCCTTATCTATACATGATTCATCCGAACCCGAATGCACTTCCAGACTTCGGAGTCAGCATGGTTAACGCAAAGTCTCCGGATGCGACGCGCTTCCCGGAGTTCTCGAAGGCTACACCGATCTCCATCACGCAGCGTGCGGGCGATCTGCTCTATGTGCCTGCGGGATGGAGTCATTTCGTGGAGAACCACGAAGACTCTCTGATGATCAATTTCTGGCTAAGACGCGGAAGATCCCCTGCAGTGTTAGGCAGGGACCGATGACAGGGGTTCACTCCAGTATCCTGCCCCTGTTTCTTCGCATGTGCCACGGTTAAATCTTATTTCTCCAGAAATCCACTTTCTTCATTTGGCGGTCGCTGGCGAAAAGCCGACTTTGAACGAAGCCGCTGTGCGGCGGACGCATTCGCGTGCGCTGGGCGAGCGGTTGAGGTGATGATCTAGCGTTTGTCGCAGAGAAGGAGGATTCTCTGTGACCCATCTACGTCAGATCATGCTGGAAGAGTTGGAGCGGCGCAACTACGCTCCGTCCACGATTCGCGCCTACATCCGCACCGTCGAGCACTTTGCTCGTCATTTTCATTGTGCGCCGGACAAGCTTGGCCCGGATCACATCCGCCAGTATCAGGCTGCGATGTTCCGCACCTGGAAGCTGGCTCCCAACACGGTCACGCAGCGGTTGGCAGCGTTGCGTTTCCTCTACATCCAGGTGTTGAAGCGAGGATGGAGCGTTGCCGAGACACCGTATCCGAAGAAGGTGTTCCACCTTCCCGAGATCCTCAACCAGCAGGAAGTCGCGCGACTGATCGATGCGACCGAGACGCCGTTCCAACGCATCCTGCTTATGACGCTTTATGCCACGGGGGCACGACGGGCAGAAGTGGCTCGGCTGAAGGTGACCGACATCGACAGCCAACGGATGGTGGTTCACATCCGCGGAGGCAAGGGACGCAAGGACCGGGATGTGATGTTGAGTCAGGCGCTGCTTGAAGCACTGCGAACTTACTGGCGCGGGCTTCGGCACAAGCCGAGCGAGTGGCTGTTTCCCGGCAACCGATGGCACACGTCGAGACGGCCGATCACGACCAAGGTGCTGTGGACGGCGTGTCGAGAGGCCGCTGTTCGCGCCGGCCTGGAGCATAAGCACATCCATCCGCATACCCTGCGCCACTGCTTCGCGACGCATCTGCTTGAGGCAGGAGCTGATCTGCGCACGATTCAGATCCTTCTTGGGCATCGAGATCTTGAAGAGGCCACGATCTATCTGCACCTCTCCAAGAAGCATCTGAGCGCAACAGCAAGTCCGCTCGACATGCTTCAGCTCGCGACATCGGGAGAAGCGATACGCAGCGTATAAGCCGGTCTCCGCTGGAGATGGCCGACATCGTTCGCCACGCAGGGCAGGGTTTCATCGAACGCAGTCGCAAGTGGATCAACGGACAGCATGAGAAGGTACTGCTGGCGATCACGCGATGCCGCACAGCTGCTCTCGGTGGCCATCGCGATCGGTGCTCCAGTTGCGGTCATACCGCCATCTCCTATAACTCGTGCCGTAACCGGCACTGCCCGAAGTGCCAGGGCAACGCCCGCATCCGCTGGCTTCAGCAGCGCGAACGCGAGCTGCTGCCCCCCCGCTACGTCCATGCGGTGTTCACGCTCCCGCGTGAACTGGCACCGCTCGCACTCCAGAACAAGCGTTTGATCTATGGACTGCTGTTCCGCTCCAGTGCCGCCACGCGCCACGTTCGCGGGCGATGGTGGCTTGGCTGGTAAATCCCACCAAGACTCCAATCGTGCGGCACATCAAAGTGAGATCGAATGCAAATCCGTTCGATCCGAACTGGCGCAGCTACTTCGTGACTCGTAAGGGTCTCAAGAAAGGCAGCAATCGCTAACGCTCGTGTGTTGTGACCGGCTCTGCTTCGTGCAGGGCTTACCCAAGGCTTGAGCCGGATGACGGGAAACTGTCATGTCCGGTTCTTAGGGGAGGCAGCGGCAGAGATGCCGCTGTCTTACCCGACGGAGAAACCGAAGCGGTGTCTTCCTGCGCGATTTTTGAGCGCAAAAGAAACGAGAGGCGGCAGCTTCGCCGCCCCTCGAAGCATGGAATGCTAGGCCGCCTTCTTGGCCTTGGTAATGGGTTTGGCTTCCTGCTTGGGTTCTTTCTTTGCCTTTGCCTTCGCCGCGAACTCCTGTTTGACCTTCTGGCCGATGGCTTCGGTGTCCACCTTGTACAGGGTAGCGGCATCCTTGAGGACACTGCTTCCGTTATGGCGGGAGGCCGCGAGGAGAATCGTCGCCTCGACCATGAGTCGGGACAGCGTGCCTTCATCGGCGCGGCGCATAAATGCGAGAAGCGTCTTTGCGATGCCTCCCTCGTCCCGCTTCTGACGGATGCCGTGCTGACGCGCCAACGTCTCGATACGCGACTCATCCAAGACCGTTAGCAGCTTCTCCAGAACGAAGAAGAGGTCGCGTTTGAGCAGTCGCACTGGAACGGCGGCGGCGATGGCAGAGAGGACGCGAAGTCCGGTCGTGTTGGCGATGGCTTTGTCGCGACGCTGCTTCTCCTGTTCGGCCTTCCACTGCGCATCATCGCGGCTGCTGGTTTGCTTGGGATGATGCACCGGGCCCTAGTGAAACTCAGCTCCTCGGCGAGGACGATTGCTGTTACTTGCAGACGGATTTCGATTGGGAGGGACAAATCTCTGCATCCTGGCCCAGCAGATATTTCCTGCTCTTTTTGATCTGAACAATGCCGTCCGTTCTGGGGCTTGTCGTTCGCGAAAACCTTTTGCGATTACAGCCGAACAATCGCCTGCTTGCGGTCTATCCCATAAGGAGGCGACCAACTTTCGTCGAATTGCCGATTGCGACTAACCAAACCGAAGCAGCAAGCAGCATTCTTAGCGCGTGGTCCCAGCCACCTCCTGATGCAGTTCAATTCCATCCATGATCGGTGCGCTTTGCTGAACTGTGGCGTAAAGACGTTCCTTCCTCCACTTTGCAGGAGTCAGCCCCACGAGGCTGCCGAATGTACGGCCAAAAGCAGCTTGGTCGGAGAAGCCGGTTTCGAGCGCAATCTGCGTCAGACTATTTCCCGGGTCTAAGAGCATTCTCTTAGCTGCCTCAATCCGTTCCTGAACGACATAGCGATGAACAGGAATTCCAAACGTCGTCCGGAAGCAGCGAGCAAAATGGCTGACCGAGAGGCCGCATGTCTCTGCAAGTTTGCTCATGCTCGCGTCACCCCTGAGATCGCTTCGAATCATGTTAGTAACGCACCGTCTTTGCCACGGGGCAAGACCGCCCCGGGCTTTGGGTGGCCGAACTGATCCATAACACCGAACGAGATACGCACATAACATCGGCAAGTAGTGATTGAGATACATCTCGCATATCAGATCGCGCTGTGCGAGCATCGGCAAGAGTGCCTGGGCGAGATGGTAGAGGACGTGATCGTACTTACCCTTGGGACAACGGAGAGTTCCAATCCGTGCTAAACCAGCCGAATCTGTATATGCGTCAATTGTCGCGCGAGGCAGGTAGTAGTGGACGCAGTCGAATGCACATGTCCTGAAAAACGGTGGGGCTTCGTCAAGGTCGTAGATTGTCACCCCACCAATCGTCCAAGATTCCGACGTTACTGCTCTACCATCCATGTGGGAATCACGCGTTTCCCCAGCAGAGGCGACGAGATGGACCGCTATGAGAAATGCTTTAGTCGAATGTAAGCCCTCCACCGGATCAGGAAAACCCGCTTGTGAAGTCATTCTTGCGATAGCTGACTGCAGTGTTGCGCGTTCCCTCAGAACGAGGATCGGACGATCGACGATGCTGTAAGTTGAACGCATCATCCGGCATAGACTTTGTTCTTCGTACGATGCAGTCAGATACATGCGTCCTTCGATCCTTCCTAGTGGGTTACCTGCTTCATCAGCCGTTCGAGTGGAGTGCTCATAGAAGCTCCTTATCGATCCATTCCGTTATGTACTGCGAAGAATTAAGGAGAGGGATACCCTCTGATCGACATCTGGCAAGAAAACGTATCCCGGCCAAATCAACGAGATCGACTTCTGCCATGGAGATCTGGATGACGGAGCCGCTCTTCTCGATTTCGCGAATCAGCTCTGGAATATGCTCCTCCTGGAGTCGACCAATCAGATGAAGCGTCGTGACATTGCCGTCAGACGATCGTTCAATTTTCAGCATGTTTGGACAACGCTCAATCCCGCTATTTGCAGGTTGGACGCCATTCGCCAAATCATTGATTTATATGGAACTCGCAGGCGCTCAGGCGCGCCGATATTTCGGCAGGTGCCGAAAACTCAGCTCAACAAGCAACTTGATGAAATGCGAAGACGAACCGATCCCAAGATGAGAGATCGTGCTCTGTCGCTGACGATCAGTCCGATCTACCGCAACAGCAGTGCGCCGCGCGGGTAAAGGGGCCTAAACAGCCTTGAAAAGGTGTTGATTGATCCCCAGCTTCTTGATCTTCGAGATTAGCGTCTGTCGGGGAATCCCAAGTCTGTAGGCTGCGCCGTTCTTGCCGCCTACGATGCCATGGCACTCTCGCAGCGCCGCTTCGATCATTCCTCGTTCGCGTTCCACGAGTTCTTCGAGCAGAGGAACGCGCGTCATGCCCGGCTTTGAAAAAGCCTGCTTGAACCAAGACTCGTCGGCTGAGAAAGTTTCGGAATCGCATAAGATCACGGCGCGCTCGATCACATTCTGCAGTTCGCGAATATTGCCGGGCCACGAGTATGACTCGAATAGGCTCATCGTCTGTTTGCTGATATTCCGAAGCTTCTTTCCGGCTTTGTGGGCATATCGATCGACCAGGTATGCGACCAACAAAGGGATGTCGCCAGCTCTCTCTCGCAGGGACGGAACCTGAATCGGGAATACGTTGAGTCTATACAACAGGTCTTGACGGAATATCCCTTCGGCGACTGCAGCCTCAATATCTCGATTGGTCGCTGCAATGACTCGCACGTCGACAGAGATAGTTTGGCTTCCACCAACTCGCTCGAATTGTCGTTCTTGAAGGACGCGCAGCAGAACAGCTTGAGTTTCTGTAGGGAGTTCGCCAACTTCATCAAGAAATATGGTGCCGCCATCTGCCAACTCAAATCGCCCTAAGTGACGCTGAAGAGCACCGGTAAACGAGCCCTTCTCGTGACCAAACAGTTCGGACGCGATCAGTGCAGAGGGGATGGAAGCGCAGTTCACCTTTATGAAAGCTCTCTTCGCTCTGGGAGACGCGTTGTGGATGGCGCGTGCAATCAGCTCTTTTCCTGTTCCCGTCTCGCCCAAAATTAGGACCGAAGCGCTGGTTGGAGCGACTTTTGAGACTTGAACAAGGACTTTACGCAGAGCTTCAGACGAGCCGACAATTTCTTCAAACATGGAAGATCGAACGACGTCTTCGCGTAGCGCGACATTCTCGTTGCGAACCATGTTCTCGACCCTTCTGCGGTCTTCAATGTCCGTGCCGGTTGCGTACCAGCGAATCAGTTTCCCGCTACCGTCGTAGAAAGGCTTGTAGTGGATAAGAAACCAGTGATACACGCCATCACGCCGACGTGCCCTTGTCTCAAGCTGAAACGGAACTCCCGCGGCGAAACTCCTATTCCGTGAGTCCCGAAGTGCTTTCTCATCGTCAGGATGAAAAATCTTGTCACGGAAATTTGGATCGTCCGCATCCTTCGCTTGCAGCCCTGTGTACTCAAGCGAGGCTTGATTGACGTATAAGACTTTTCCCTGTGCATCCATGAAGTGGATTGCGGCCGGGATTGAATCCACCATCCGCCATAGTTCGGCCTGCTCCTGGCGTACAGTCTCCAGTCCCTGCCTCATCACGTGGATGTCAGTAGCGGAGCCATACCACCTGTCAACCTTGTTCAGTTGCCCCGGAACCGGCTCGAAACGAAGGAGAAACCAACGATATTCGCCGTCAAGCCGTTTCAACCTCGCTTCAACCTCAAAGGTTTCAGCTGTGGCAAACGAATCGGTCAATTTCGTCGTCAGTTCGAAGTAATCGTCGGGATGAATCACTCTCGCCCAGCCCAAGCCCAATAGGTCTTGCGCGGTGAGCCCGGTGTACGCAACCCATCGCTGGTTTACGAATTCGTTTGAGCCGTCAGGTTTCCCACACCAAACGAGAGTCGGAATTGTGTCGATGAGCGTTTTGAGTTCCGATGCTGACTTCTCCGACTCTTTGAGCGCCATTCTGAGCGAAGAGGCAGACCGTTCCCTCTCAATAGTGGACTGAACTATCTGCCCAGCGGCCTCAACCAACTCGATCTCTTGTGCTGAGGGAGTTCGCGTTTCGGTGTACCACCACGCCAACGTTCCAAGAATATCGTTCGTCGAGGAGAGCAGCGGTTGTGACAAGGTGGCTTTTAGTCCAGCGTCAATTGCGGGCTGCCGATGCTCTTCGGGCCACGTAGGGTCGGTAGCGATATCAGAAATGACAACGCGTTTCTTGAAAAAAGCTGATGCGTTGCAAGACCCTCCTGGCTGAATGGGCATTCGTGTGAACCGTTTTGCATAAACGCTCGGTATCCGCGGCCCAACGACCGGGATGAGCCACTCTCCATCAGGGTCTTTCAGGGTGATCGTGGATAGGCCCTCGGGTACTTGGGTGTCGAACGCTACGCAGAGCTCGTTCAAAATCTCTTTCAGAGGCGCGCCCTCGCCGATCATCCGTAGTGTTCGCTGTTCCACGGCAAGGAACGCTTCGGTTCGTGTTCGAGACTCAGGCGAAAGCATGGAATCTCCTATGGACACCTGAATTATCCCCCTATGGGACTCTACTTAGCTAGAGCAAGCCGACAACGGAACGCCGGATGAGTCCGCCGCGACTGCCCGAAGATAGATTTGCCCCTTCGAATAGGCAAGTCATTTTCCGGCCTCGAGCACCTCTTTTCATTCGTGAAGGGCTGGCGTAAAGGCCGCTCTACCGGCGACCTCTTGGGGCGAGAATGCTCAAGAGTTCACTGCGCGTTTGAGTCTCGGACAGAAAGATGCCGAGCATCGTCGAAGTCGAAGTCGTCGAATTCTGTTTCTCGACTCCCCGCATCATCATGCAAAGATGCGACGCTTCAATGACTACAGCCACACCCTGGGCGTGAGTCGTCTGCATGATTGCATGTGCTACCTGCTCCGTCAGTCGTTCCTGCACCTGCAGCCTCCTGGCATACATATTCAGGAGTCTCGGAAACTTGCTTAGACCAATTACTTTCTTGTTCGGGACGTAGGCTATGTGTGCTCTGCCGAAGAAAGGTAGCATATGGTGCTCGCACATCGAATAGAACTCGATATCCCGCACAACGACCATTCCTCCATATTCACTCTCAAAATAGGCTTCGTGGAGGATTTCAAGGGCGTCTTGTTCGTAGCCGCTGGTGAGAAACTTTAGCGCCTCCTCCATGCGTTCAGGGGTTTTCAACAGTCCATCTCGCGAAGGATCCTCCCCTATGCGCAAAAGGAGTTCGCGATACAAATCCTGTATAGTCGCTCCGGCAAGCGCGCTTAGCAGTGCAGTCGACATCAGTGTTTGCTCCTCAATGGCTCGGGATGCAGATTCCAGCACGAACTCCTTGCCAGCGACTCAGTCGTGGCCGTAAGAGTGTCTTCAGGACCCGAATCGAATTTAGGCTGGATGTTTCGAGATATCTTGCATCATTTCGTCGTAACCGGCGGATCTTGTCATCCCTGCATCTACCGCACGAAGGCGAGAGTCAGAAATGCCTAAAGTGATCGCTTTAAAACTGAAATCTGAACGTCTGCATCATGCTTAAAATCGACAAATCTAGTCTCCTGATGCAATACGGCGGTCACGAGGAGGCTTAGGATCGCTATCGTCAGCGCTCTAAACGCCTCTTTTTGAGAGAACCGGGCTTTACCTTCGGGGTTCGGGTTTCTTCTGACTGAATGTTATGTGCCTTGACGATCGCTGCGATCAGTCCAGGGAATCGGCCGTCGATCTCTGAACAACGCGAAACGTTATACATCTCCACTCCTCTACGTTCTCCGCGAATCAAGCCAGCTTGTCTCAGGGCTTTGAAGTGAACGGACAGCGTGGACTTCGGAACCGGCTTATCCACAATGTTGACGAAATTGGAGCAGGTCTGTGAACAGTCCGAGCCCACAATATCGGCGTAGATCGCCACCCGCACGGGGTCAGAGAGTGCATGAAGAATACCCTCCACCGTGATGTCTCGCAACGTGGGATGGACGAGCGGTTTCATTATGTCAGTCTAGTCCAGATCATCTCCTTAGTTCAATAGTTATGAACTATTGAAACTTATCGAAAACTCACCCATCACATACAAAGCTCGTACTTGAGGGCGTCCGACGCGAGGCTCATAGCCGAGCGGGGAAGAAACGGATAGAGGAAAACATCATGGGCAAACTCAAAGGTAAAGTCGCGGTCGTAACGGGCGCTTCAAAGGGCATCGGTGCCGCAATCGCAAAGTCGTTAGCATCCGAAGGTGCTTCGGTGGTGGTCAACTACGCTTCCAGCAAGTCGGGCGCCGAGACTGTCGTGGCGGCAATCACAGCGGCTGGCGGCAAGGCTGTTGCGGTATCCGGCGACGTCACGAAGGCGGTCGAGGCTACAGGCATCATCGACGCCGCGATTAAGAACTACGGCCGTTTGGATATCTTGGTGAACAACTCCGGGGTTTATGAATTCGCCCCGCTTGAGGCCATCACTGAGGAGTCCTTCCATAAGCAATTCAACATCAATGTGCTCGGACTGCTGCTGACGACCCAGGCAGCGGCAAAGCATCTGAGCGAAGGTGGCAGCGTCATCAATATTGGATCCAGTATCACGCGGCTGAAGCCGGCCACGAGCGCGGTGTATACGGCGACCAAGGGCGCAGTCGACATGATTACGTCGGTCCTGTCAAAGGAACTCGCGCCGAAGAAAATCCGTGTCAATTCTCTCAACCCCGGGCTTGTCGAGACGGAAGGCACCCACAGCACAGGCGTCATGGGCTCTGATTTTGAGACGGGGCTGGTTTCACAGACCCCTCTCGGCCGTGCTGGCCAGCCAAACGATATCGCAGCAGTCGCGATCTTTCTCGCTTCTGAAGATTCCGCGTGGTTGACAGGTGAGATTGTCGTCGCGAGTGGCGGCCTCTAATCAACTGCTTCTACTGAGAAAACGTCATGGGAATTTTGATACTAACCACCCTTCCGGCAATCCTCACCTTCGTTATAGCGAGCTTCGATGCCTCGCCGCGCGACCGTTACGATTGCCGGAAGGAAAGCCTCAGCGCACCTACCTTGGAAACACTTGAATTGAGCCAGACGATAGCAGGTAGCAGACGCTGAGATCTTCTATTTCGCCTTGGCTGCTGTCTGTTTGGAATTGATCAAGAGGTCTCCGAACGCAATTTCAATGAATTCTTCGAAGGGCACGAGCGACTTCAACAGCCTGATTCTCAGAGCTGCACCGAAGAATGCTGCGAGAAGAAAACGAGATAGAACGGCAGGATCCTTTTGCTTCGGAATCTCTTTCGCTTCCTGGGCGATACGGAGAGCCTCTTCGATCTTGGCCGCCCAAGCATTCATATACGCAAGACTCGCTGTGCGGAACTTCGCGTTGCTCGCCAACTCAGACGCGAAGTCGCCGACCAAACATCCTGATCGATATTTGAATCTGTAGTAATCGTTAGCCAGGAGGCGGAAGTGTTCTTTGAGAGAGTCAAGCGCCGGTGAATTCCCATTCATCACGAGACTATTCAGTGTAGCCTCGGCGTCAATCCTCAAGACTTCGAGACCGAGAGCTTCCTTGCTCTTGTAGTGAGCGTAGAAGCTGCCTTTCGGAACACCTGCAGAGTCTACGATCTCTTGGATTCCAGTCGCGTTGTAGCCGTACTCATGAAAACTGCGAGAGGCAGCTTCGAAAATCTTCTCGCCGACATTACGTTTTGCCACGCGGCCTCCACATCCCTGATGATAGTCGATTAGCTTTCTGGGAGTTTGCGCGCTCGCTGATGGACGGTGCTCATATCCGGCAAAAGCGACTCGATCTGTCTATACGCCATTTCACGCACCCCCTAATCTCATGCCATGCTGAACACGAGACTCGCATCTCCATCAATGCCTCCCTGGCAGATGCCAATCAGCGGGGAAAGCAATTGATATGTCACAGGCGTTTCAGCGACTCTCACCTACGGATGAATCCGTCGATTCTCAGCTCCTGGTCTTCGTGGTCGACGACGAGCGCCTGATCGCCATGACTCTCTCCTTAATTCTGACTCATGCAGGATTCAGCACAGCCTGGTTTACTGTGCCCGAGGAGGCCCTCCGCGCATCGGTCCGGACTGCTCCTCATCTTCTGCTTTCGGATGTCGCAATGCCGACAATGAGCGGCGTGCATCTTGCAATCACAATGACATCCCGCTGGCCGACCTGTAAGGTACTGCTTCTGTCGGGACAGGCTGAGACGGCCGATCTGCTCTGCGAAACGCGTGGTCTAGGCTTCAGCTTCAGGCTCCTATCCAAGCCGATTGATCCGTCCTGCTTGCTTATGGAGATTAGAACCATTCTCAGCCAACCCGGTGGCCGTATCTTCCCATACACGGAATGACGCTAATCGCCGAAAGCGATTGATTCATTCAATACGCCGGATGGATCCGACTCGTACGCTCGACCCAAAGAAGAATCAGCACATTGCTCGTGTTCTTGCTGTTCGCGGGTAGTGATGCGCTAAGGGAGTGGTATGGTCGCTGACTACGCATCTGCGGAGGTCGTCCAAGCTGTAGCTCGTGGTGCCCACACGGGTCTTTCAGCATCGAGGAAGACGCTTCCACCATGGCTGCCGTACGACGAGCGGGGTGTCATATTGTCTGATGAAATCGCGCGTCTCCCGGCACACCACGCGAATCGAACCGAGACTGATCTGTTGCAACACAACGCGATCGAAGTCCTTCGAATGGCTGCTGGATATCGCCCCTTTACTATTGTCGAACTCGGGGCAGGATCGGCAGCGAAGAGTGGATTGCTTCTTGGATCTCTTATCCGCAGTCAAGGATCGGTGCTCTACCAGCCAGTCGACATTTCACGGGCCGCGTTGGATTTCGCGGAGTTTGACATCGCGTCCAAGATTCCGGGAGTCGTATCTCGTCCGCGGGTTGCGAACCTGATCAAGGACTCGTATCAGATCAAGCGTTGGCACGGTGGCCGCACGTTGGCAATTTGGGCTAACTCCGCCATTGGAACATTCTCTCGTCCGGAGGCTCAGGACATTTTACTCAATCTTCATAGCCAACTTGAAAGCGGCGACTCCCTCCTTCTCTGCGTTGACCTCGTCCAGGACCAAGAAACGCTCATGTCTACCTATGACGACCGATCGGGCTGCCATCAAGCCCTGAGTCGAAACGCCCTCGAAAGGCTGAACAAGGTTTTAGGAGCAAACTTCGAAGTGGAACAATTTGCACATAAGGTCGTCTGGAACCGCCATGAAGCCTTGGTTGAGATGCACCTGCGGTCGGTGACAACTCAAGGCGTCACGATTCCCCCAGTAGCCAGCTATCCACGACTGGATCTTGCCTTCAGGACGGACGAGACAATTCAGACTAAGTCCAGCTACAAGTTCACCTTTGCAACATTGGCATCATTGCTCATCTGGTCAGGCTTCACAATGAAGGAGACCTGGCATGATTGCGCATGCTCCTTCGCTTTAGCCCTAGCAACGGCGTAGTGAAATAGTTGCGCTGTAGACGACCGGTCATTTTTGAATCTTAATCCAAAGACTCGGAATCTATGTTGATGCGTGTCGACAACCTACGGAAAACCGATAGCAGTGTTCGAAATGCGAAAGGATGAATCAATGGGAAAATTAGACGGTAAGGTCGCGGTCATTACCGCGGCAACATCAGGAATGGCCTTGGCAACTGCCAAGCTATTTGTAGAGGAAGGCGCTTATGTGTTCATTACAGGCCGTCGCCAAGACAAGCTCGATGAAGCGGTCAAAGCGATTGGGCGCAATGTCACCGGTGTCCAGGGCGATGCATCCAAGCTGGTCGATCTTGATCGTCTCTACGAGATCGTCAAGAAAGAAAAGGGAAAGATCGACGTCCTTTTCGCAAGCGCAGGCCTCGGAGAGTTCGCGAAGATAGGTGAAGTCACCGAGGAACACTTCGATAAGCACTTTGATCTCAACGTTCGCGGCACCCTGTTCACCGTCCAAAAGGCGCTTCCGCTGTTCACCGACGGCGGATCGATCTTCTTGAATGGCTCGATTGCCAGCATCAAGGGCTTCCCGGCATTCAGCGTTTACAGCGCCACGAAGGCTGCCGTGCGATCTTTCGCTCGGACCTGGCTCGTAGATCTCAAGGAGCGCAACATTCGAGTGAATATCTTGAGTCCTGGGACCATTGATACTCCGATTCTGGATCCCTTGGGTCCGGATGCGAAGGCAATGTTCGCGTCGCTCGTGCCCCGTGGGGAAATTGGTCGTCCGGAGGAAATCGCCACGGTCGCATTGTTCCTCGCATCGAACGACTCCAGCTTTGTGAACGGTATCGAGTTGTTCGTCGATGGCGGCACCGCTCAGATCTAACTCTTCATTACCTGGCGCTCGCCGCTTCAATCCGAAGCGGCGAGTCCTTGTCCTCGAAGTGAAGGCGAGTCCGCGATCCGCGATGAAAACGGCTCTATCTGAGCTTTTGTTTCTATCCACCGGCCAAGCGATTCCCTAGGGCTCAAGTCCAATGACAGGCTTGGTGGCAACCGTAGCGTTGCGATGAGCTTCACGGTTTCGTCCACACGCAGCAAACCGTGCTCCATTTTGCATGTTTCATAAACACATTTTGTCAACCTTTCAACGTTTACGTCTGATGGAGAACTTATCATGTGGATAGTAAAGCTCGCTCTGAAGCGCCCCTACACTTTCGTGGTTGCGGCGATCCTCATCTTGGTTCTCGGTGTCTCGTCGATCGCGACCACGCCGACTGACGTTTTCCCCAACATCGACATTCCAGTCGTCACCGTCATCTGGACGTACAACGGCCTTTCCGCAAAAGAAATGGAAGGACGGATCACAAACTTCAGCGAGTTCGTGATGGCAGTCGTCAACGATGTGAAGGCGATTGACTCGCAGACGATCAAGGGTGCGAGCGTCATCAAGATCTCTTTCCAGCCGCAAGTCCACATCGATGCGGCTATGGCGCAAGTAGGCGCCGCAGTGCAATCGATCAAGTTCCGAATGCCACCCGGAGTAAACCCACCTTGGATTCTCCGGTTCAGTGCTTCGACGGTGCCAATCATTCAAGTTTCGCTGTCGAGTGACACCCTTTCAGAGTCGGAACTGTACGATTACGGACTCTTCAGGATGCGTCAACAGCTATCGGTTGTTCCTGGAACACTTCTGCCGACTCCGTTTGGTGGTGTCGCGCGCCAGATCATGGTCGACCTGGATCAGAATGCCCTTCTTGCGAAGGGGTTGAGCCCTGCGGACGTTGTAACGGCGATCAACGCGCAAAACCTAACGCTACCTTCCGGCTCCGCAAAGATTGGAACTCGGGAGTACAGCGTGAGCACAAACTCAAGTCCGATCGCGGCGCTCAGCCTCAATGATGTTCCAATCAAAACCATCAATGGCTCTCTGGTTTATATGCGTGATGTAGCGCACGTCCGCGATGGATGGTCGGTGCAGCAAAGCGTTGTCCGGGCGAATGGTAAGACGGCGGTCCTCATGCCCATCATGAAGACGGGCTCCGTTTCAACGCTGGATATCGTCAACCAAATCAAAAATGATGTCCTCCCTGCCTCTCGCGCCGCCGCCCCTAAAGGCATGAAGATCAGCGAACTGTTCGATCAGTCGGTATTTGTTCGCGCCTCGATCAAGGGTATCCTGCGAGAGGGGATCATCGCTGCCGGTCTTACTGGATTGATGATTCTTCTTTTCCTTGGAAGTTGGCGCAGCACGTTAATCATTGCGATTTCGATCCCCCTCTCCATCTTGAGTTCCATCATCATTCTCAGTGCCTTTGGGGAAACGATGAACACGATGACCTTGGGCGGACTCGCACTCGCCATCGGCATCCTGGTTGACGACGCAACAGTCACGATCGAGAACATCCACAGGCATATGGACGGTCAATCTCTTTATGAAGCTGTCCTCATAGGTGCGTCAGAGATCGCCGCTCCCACCCTTGTCTCCACCCTGACCATCTGCATCGTCTTTGTCTCTGTAGTGTTTCTGACCGGGCCAGCAAAGTACCTCTTCACTCCCATGGCGCTGGCGGTCGTCTTTGCGATGCTTGCTTCCTACATCCTCTCTCGGACGCTCGTTCCGGTCATGGCACATTTCCTGTTAGGAGCCGAGAATATCGCCGGACACGAAACAGGTGTAGAAGATAGCTCCCTGAACCGCGGTTTTTTCAGACGATTGCATGATCGTTTCAATGAAGGATATTCCTGGGTTCAGGACCGCTATACGAACACCCTACGGCTCGTGCTTGGCCACAAGCGGATTTCTCTCATTGCGTCGATTGCGATCATGTCTACCGCGTTCCTCATCCTTCCACTGGTTGGTCGTGACTTCTTCCCAGCCGTCGATGCTGGGCAAATCAGATTGCACGTGCGAGCCCAACCCGGGACTCGGGTCGAGACAACGAAGGTGCTTTTCAGCGAGGTTGAGGCGGAGATCAAAAAGACGATCCCACCTAAAGAGCTGGATCTCATGATCGACAACATCGGACTGACTCCAGAGACCTTTGACTACGCTTTCGGAGACGGCGCAACGATCAGCAGTGCCGACGGCGAGATCCTCATCTCGCTCGACGAGAAACACCACGGTCCCAGCGAGAAGTACGTGAAGCAACTTCGTTCTCAGTTGCAAAACCAGTTTCCTGATCTCACGTTCTTCTTTCAACCGGCTGACATCGTCACGCAAATCTTGAACTTCGGACTACCGTCACCTATCGATGTGCAGGTTCAAGGGTACGACCCAGCGAACTACGATATCGCCCGCAAACTTCGGCAGCGCCTCGCCGGTGTCCAAGGTGCGGTCGATGTTCATCTGCACCAGGTCGTGGACGCACCAGATCTCCACGTTGACGTCGATCGTGTTCGCGCCGCGCAATTCGGTCTAACGCAAGAAGATGTGGCGAACAGCATTTATGTGTCCCTGGCGTCCAGCGTTGCGGTGCAACCAAACTTCTGGTTTGACCCTAAAACGGGCTTTACATATTGGGTTGCCGCTCAAACGCCTCAGCCGACCCTGAATTCCATCAATGCCCTACAAAACACTCCTATTCCGTTACGGACGATCAGCAACAGAAGTGAGATATTGGGCAACATGTCGACGATCACTCCAGCTGTGCTCCCCGTGAACGTGAACCATCACAATGGGCAGCCGGTCTTCGACATCTTTGCGAATGTCCAGGACAGCGACTTAGGATCGGTAGCCGCCCGAGTGAAACGGATTGTCGCTGAAGAGAGCAAAAACCTTCCTCCGGGAACGAAGATCATCGTGCGAGGGCAAGTCGAGAGTATGAATGAAGCTTTTACCCGGTTGGGTCTCGGTCTGACATTTGCCGCCCTCATGGTCTATCTGCTGATGGTGGTCAATTACCAGAGTTGGCTCGATCCCTTCATCATCATCTGTGCTCTCCCCGGTGCTTTCACAGGTATCGTCTGGGCACTGTTTCTCACGCAGACGACCTTTAACGTGCCAAGTCTCATGGGCGCGATCATGTCCATCGGTGTCGCAACGGCGAATTCGATTCTTCTCGTCACGTTCGCAAATGAAGTCATGCGCGATAAGGGCGAGGCTCCACTGGAAGCCGCCGTAACGGCAGGGTTCACGCGCCTTCGCCCGATCATTATGACGGCATTCGCCATGATCGTCGGAATGCTCCCGATGGCCCTCGGACTCGGAGAAGGCGGTGAACAGAATGCGCCTCTGGCGCGTGCCGTCATTGGTGGCCTCACCGTTGCAACATTCGCCACTCTCTTCTTTGTTCCATTGATGTTCACCCTGATCCATGGACGTAACGCGAGCAGCCAACAGGAGGCAGCATGACGCAGCAGACTATGAATACTTCCACGCAGGCAACCGGTAAGAGATCTGCCATTGTCGTCCGGGTAACCGGTGCGGTCGTCCTTGTTCTCGTTCTAATCGCTATCGGCATCTTTCCGCGATTCGCACGGGACCGCGAAGCGTTGGCAGCTGTGAACGAGGCAGCTGCTACCCACCCAGTGGTCGGCATCACTCACCCCGCGAAGGGAGAGCCCACGTCCGAGCTTTTTCTACCTGGAAACATTCAACCGTTGTACACGGCGAATCTGTATGCCCGGATCGACGGTTATGTCGAACGCCGGAACGTCGACATTGGCAGCAAGGTGAGAGCCGGCGAACTCCTCGCGGTGATCTCCGCCCCTGAAGTTGATCAGCAACTGCTCCAGGCTCGGGCAGCGTTCGCACAGGCGCAGGCATCGGTTCTGCAGGCCAAAGCCGCCCTTGGGCAAGCGAAGGCGAATGTAGAACTAAGCCGCCTTACCAAGGAACGGGATGTTCCGCTCGGAGAGCAACATGCCATCTCGCAGCAAGTCGTAGATGCGGCTGTGCAGACATTCGACGCACGGGTTGCTGATGTAGCAGCCGCGGAAGCCAACGTCACAGCCGCCGAAGCGAACGTGACAGCAAACAGTGCCAACGTGAGCCGGTTGCAACAGATCCAAGGGTTCGAGCGTATCGTCGCTCCCTTTTCCGGTGTGATTACCGCTCGAAACATCGAACGAGGAGACCTGGTGAGCACGGGTAAAGATGCACCGAAGCCGTTGTTCAGCATTGCCCAAAGCGACACGCTGCGCATTCAAATCGATGTACCGCAGTCTGAGGCGATGAACATAGCCAATGGACAGACTGTCTTGCTGGATGTCAAAGAACGCTCGGGTAAGAAGTACACGGGCACGATTATCCGGAACGCGACGTCTTTGGACGGAGCGGCGAGAACGATGTTGACTGAAGTCCAGGTCGACAATCGCGACGGATCGCTTCTAGCCGGTATGTACGCGCAAGTGAAGTTCACCCTGCCTCAGCAGCGCCAGTCCACCATCATTCCAACTAGCTCGCTGGTAATTGATCATGCCGGTACCCATGTGGTGACAGTAAGTGCGGACCATACCATCCACTTCCTCCCCGTGGTAATAGGGAAAGATTTGGGCACCACGATTGAGGTTATCGGCGGGCTTCAGGGCAATGAGGCGCTTGTTACCACGCCGAACGACCTGCTGACTGAGGGCGAACATGTCGAGATTCGCAATTAGCGGTGCGCACCACGGATTAGACCAATGAGGGCAGCAGGCATGAAAAAGACACTTCTATCGACGACGTTACTCGCGGGCCTTCTCCTCATAGTGGGATGCAAAGCTGGTCCCAACTACAAGCGCCCCACCGTCTCTACACCGGCCGATTTTCGTGGAGCGCTTGCACCCGAGATCGCCGCCGGAGGAACGACGACCATTGCCGATCAGCAGTGGACCTCCATCTTTGGCGATCCCGCGCTCCAGTCCCTCGTAAAGGAAGCCTTAGATAACAACCTGGACCTTAAAATCGCCGCAGAACGAGTTCTTGAAGCCCAATCTCAGCTCGGTATCGCTCGTTCCCAGCAATATCCGAGTGTGAGCGCGGGAGGATCCTATTCTGCGCTCCAGCTTCCTGCTTCGTTTGCAACCAAGAACTCCGACGGAGCGAAGAGTGCCACGTTCTTCAATGGCGGAGGACCGAGTGCCTCAGCGGCTTGGAACCTGGACTTCTGGGGCCTCTATCGACGCCAGTCTGAAGCGGCTCGGGCTGACCTGCTGGCGACTGGTTGGGCACAGCGGGCTACTCGGGTTGCGATTGTCGAAGACGTGGCCGAAGCCTACTTTCAGCTTAGGAGCCTCGACGCGCAACTGGAGATTACAAACAAGACAATCGAAGCAAGAACCGATTCCCTGAAATTGGTTGCGACGCTTCAGAAGTACGGTGCCGGATCCCTCGCCGACACCCGGCAGGCAGAGGAGCTCCTTCATGCAGCGGAAGCAAATCTTCCTGAGCTTCGCAGACAGATCGCGCTTCAAGAGAACATACTGAGCCTGCTCCTTGGACGTAATCCTGGAGACGTGACCCGCGGATTATCTGTCGGAGAGCAACCGCATCCGGGACAGGTGCCCGTGGGTGTTCCCTCGGAATTGCTCGAACGCAGACCCGACATCCAACAGGCTGAGCAGCGCCTTATTGCGGCAAACGCAAGGATTGGCGTCGCCAAAGCTCAGTTCTTCCCCAACATCTCGCTAAGCAGCCTCGGAGGAGCGGCTAGCAGTCAGCTCCAGTCTGTCCTCTCCGGTAAGAGTACCTATTGGTATGCTGCCGCTTCGCTCTCAGAACCCGTCTTTGACGGGGGAAGGATTCGAAGCAACTACCACCTATCGCAACAGCAGCAGCAAGAGATGCTCTTGGAGTACAGAAAGACCATCCTGAATGCCCTCAAAGATGTGTCAAGTTCTCTAGCAAGCTACCGCGAAGTTCGGGAACGCAGAAGCTCCAAGGCACAGCAGGTCGAATCGGCAACGGATGCCGTCCGTCTGGCAAGGATTCGGTACTCTGGCGGTGACACCAGCTATCTTGAGGTGCTCACAACCGACACTGACCTGTACGAGGCGCAGTTGAGCCTTTCTCAAGCTCAAGAGGTTGAGGCGCTTTCTATAGTCCAGCTTTATGTTGCGCTCGGAGGGGGATGGAAATAGCGCCATGGATCCGAACGCTTGAATCCTGGACGATAATGTGAGCATCAAAAACACATTATGGCAACGACGAGCTTTCAGTTCTCAGTGGCTGCACACATCATGACGGCGTTAGCCGACCACAACGACGAGCACGTGAACTCCGCGTTTTTGGCGGAAAGCGTCAACACTGAGCCCACATTCGTCCGGAAATCGCTCTCCAAGCTTGTGAAGGCTGGACTTGTAGTGGCGACACGCGGCAAGCACGGATTCTGTGTGCTGGCTCGACCAGCAGCGGCGATCACGCTCGCTGATATCTACCGAGCAAGCGAAGCACCGGCAACATTCGCGGTACATAACTATCCAGTGGAGAAGACTTGCCGTACGAGTTCGAACATCAAGAAGATCATGCTGGATATCCTGCCTGAAGCGCAGAACAGTTTCGAGCAGGTCCTTGCGAGAACCACTCTCGCAGACATGGTCCAACGAGTCAGACTTCCAGGGAAACAGACGCGTCAAGCCAAGTAGTTGAAATCCGCAAAAGTAGCTTTTTGTTGCTATATCGTGCGGCACCGTCTGTCTACGCTTGCCTCATGCCAACGCATAGAAATTCGCAACCGACACACACCGCTTGTGGCTCCCTTTTGGGTTCATCGCCGCTTGAGAAAGGAGAAGGAGAAAATGATGGATCTTATTGTGCTTTTGTACATCACATTAATGCACACACTACGCCGTGGTGCTCAGTTCTCTCGACCTCTGGCTAGGGCGAACATGCAGTGCAGTCGTTGCTAGCCCCGAACAGAATTTGAAACACAACACACTTAGCGACACCCCCAAGAAGGAGTTTTTATGAGCACGTCAAAGCTATTCTCAAAAGTATCGGTTGGTCCCTTTACGTTGGCACATCGCGTCGTGATGGCGCCGATGACTCGCATGCGGTCGAACGCGGACGACACCGTGAGCGACATCATGGTAGAGCACTACGGGCAGCGGGCATCCAAGAATGCCCTCTTGATTATGGAAGGCTCTGTGGTCTCGCCAAAAGGCAACTCCTATCAGGGCGCTCCTGGCATCCATGACGATCGCTTCATTCCGGGGTTCAAAAAGATCGCAGATGCCGTCCACGCAAAGGGCGGCTTGATCTTCGCTCAGCTCTATCATGGCGGCCGAGTGTCGCACTTTTCGCTGCAGCCCAACGGTGAAGCACCTGTGGCACCTTCTGAAGTCCCATTTACCGGGCATGCAGCAACACGCGAGGGCGAGGTCGTTGCTTCTCCCGCGCGCGCCCTGGAGCTTGGAGAGATTGCCGGCGTGGTTGAAGAGTTTCGGGCAGCGGCTGAGCGCGCCAAGAAAGCAGGATTCGACGGCATAGAGCTTCACAGCGCCAACGGCTACCTCCTCGATCAGTTTCTGGAGGACACCTCGAACAAACGCACCGACGCATACGGCGGTTCCCTCGAAAACAGAACGCGGTTCCTGCTTGAGGTTGTCGCGGCGGCAGTATCAGTGTGGGGACCGGGTCGAGTGGGTGTCCGCGTCACACCGAGCGGTGAATTCAACGAAATGGGCGACAGCAACCCGGACGCCCTCTTCAGTTACTTGGCGGGTCGTCTGAATGAATTTGAGCTCGCGTGGTTTCACGTCGTCGAGCCCCGCATCGTCGGTGACCACTCGAAAGAAGACGCCGACAAGATGGCTCCTATCGCGTCCGCACACCTTCGCAAAGTCTACAAGGGCACTCTCATCGCAGCTGGTGGCTTCAATCGTCAAAGTGCTGAGGCGATCCTCGAACGCGGCGAAGCGGACCTTGTTGCGTTTGGCCGGTTCTACTCCGCGAATCCAGACCTCCCCGAACGTCTGAAGAACAACCTTCCGCTAAACAAGTACGATCGCTCGCGCTTCTACGGCGGCGATGCGCGCGGCTACAACGATTACCCGTTCTATCAAGAGTCGGTCGCTGCGGCATCCTCCGCCGGCAGCCACTAGCCCGCTATGGGACCAGTTCTCCTAAATGGAGGACTGTCCCTAGAGGAATTCCGCAGAGGAGGTTCGCGTCTCGGGCTTCTATGTCCATGGGTACTTCCACAGTTCGATGAATCAGGAGTCTTTATGCCACTCGTTCGCGTAACGCTGCTCAAAGGAAAATCGCCCGAATACCTGGACGCCGTCTCCAAGGGGATCTACGATGCCCTTGTTAAGTCGTATGCCATGCCCGAGGGAGATCACTTTCAGATCTTCGAACAGAAGGAACCCAGTGAGTTGCGGTTTGATCGCAACTTCGTCACGAAGGTGCCGCGCTCTGATGACTTCATGATCGTGAACATCAAGGCGGACGCTCGACGTGTCGGCGAGAAGGACGCTCTCTACGCCAGTATCGCGGAGAACCTTTCGAAGAGTCCGGGTATTAATCCGCAGGACATTTTCCTCTCCCTCGATGTGAACACCTACCTCGAAGACTGGTCGTTCGGAAACGGCCTCTCCGCAGCGAAGGCTTACTAACGTTCAGACGGGCACCATTGCGGGTGGTGCCCGTCCGTTCGTCGAACATCCCACCGGAGACCGCTATGCCGCGATCGCAGCAAGCATTGAGCCTTACGCAAGTGCATTTGATCTCCCGCGCCATCGCGGATGAAACGAGATTTCAGATACTCGAGCTGATTTATCGGGACGGTCCAATGATCGTCGGCAGCATCTCGGGTCAACTTTCTGTGACCGCCGCGACCACATCGCACCATGTTCGCGAACTCGCGAGGGCCGACCTCATCTCTGTGACGAAAGATCGCCAGTATCGCTTGCTGACGGGCCGCCATTCGACATGGCGGGCCTATCTTTCCAGACTTTCGAATCTCGCTGGCGATGCACCGCCATCCCAAGACTCACTCCAAATCGCAGTTGCCGAACATACTTGTATCTCCGGGCTTCCGTGTTGAACCTTGGGTCAAATCCAGGCTGTGTCTCCGATCAAGACTTGTACAGACCTCATCAGAAGGAGAACTACTAATGACAATTGGAATGATTGGTGCGGGATCGGTAGCGATGGCATTTGCCCGTTACCTGTTGGCTTCGGGGCACGAGGTAGAGCTCAGCAACAGCCGCGGCCCGGACACCCTTGCGAGGCAGTTGAGTGAACTCGGTTCGCGTGCGCGGGCTGTCACCGCTGCCGAGGCTGCCTCCAACAACGTTGTCCTCTTGGCGGTGCCGTGGGCTCGAATTAGAGAGGCGCTGTCAGGTTCTTCCGCCATGGGACAACCGCATCCTGATTGATGCGACCAATCCCTACATTGTCGGAGGGTTGGAGAATCTGCATGGACGCGCCTCAAGCGACATTGTCTCGGAGCTGGCACCCGGGGCAAAGTTAGTGAAAGCGCTCAATACCTTGGTGGTGGAGAACTTCGAGTCAGGAGCGACTGTGCCTTGTGGCCGGCGAGTCGTATTTATGTCGGGAAATGACCATCTCGCGAAGAAGCAGTTTCGCAGTTTGCTGTCCCCGGCGGGTTTCGCCATCATCGATCTGGGAACTCTCCAGGTCGGAGGTCTTGTGCAGCAAGCCGGCGGGCCGCTGGTTGGACCAGACTTCGCTGTGATGACGTAGGAAATTCTTTTGATGCCCCCTGCCCGGCTACACGGCAACCTTCAGCCGCGAGTGGGACCGCTTTTCATGGTTGATAGGCCGCATTTTCTCGGAGAGTTTGGCCCGCGCTCGCAAAAGCCGGGATTTGGTCGCTGCAATGGAGAGTCCCGTAATCCCTGCGATCTCGGCCACCGAATGATCCTCCGCATGGCGAATTTCGGTTACTTTGCGCAGGTTGGCCGGCAGACGACGGATGGCGAGCCGTAAGAGTTCTGAGGTCTCACTTCTTTGAAGCGCCACCTCTGGGCTCAATGGAAGGCTCCAGAGAGGGTGATAGCGGTGGACTTCTCCCTCGGTCAGCTCATCCGTTGAGTACGCAGGCATTCGATTGCGCTTCCGAATCGCCATCAGTGCGGTATTAATCGCGATCCTCGTTAGCCAGGTCGAAAACTTCGACCTACCGTCGAAGCTGGCGATATGGAGATAGACGCGAACGAACGACTCCTGCAGCGCGTCCTCGGCGTCTTCATCGTTCTTGAGAATCCGCCGCACGACTCGATACGTCATCGTCTGGTGTCTGCGGCACAGTTCCGAGAACGCGGAATTGACGCCTTGTTTAGCCAACGCAATCAGTTCTTCGTCTGGATCGTCAAACCTAATCGACTTCGAATCTTGGCTGCGATGCGCCAATGTGTCCATAGCAGTTCTCCCTCCGATGACGGAGCGGAAATTCAGAGTCCGCCCCGTTCTTCGTGAGTCGACTTTGCGGTGGTCTGTCAGAAGCGAAGATCCATCGCGGGTCTGTCGTTTAAGGCGACTCTACCGAGCTAGATGTCGGAGGTATTGCCGCTTTCACTCAGATTTGCTTAAATCCGGCACTGCTTCTTGAGACCTACCTCCTTTTGCCATCTAGCCTGAGTGGGTCCCGATGTGCGGTGTTTATTGTCTTTGAGAGGGGGAAGGTCCAAGAGGAGGTCGCTCTTTCTGCACCTTCCCTTTTACTGCCTGCGGCGCGCCCAACTCAACACAACAGCGTTTGTCGGTAGTGATCCCGTCCACACCGCTTAACGAGTGCTCAATGAGTGCATTGGCCTATTGTCGTCATTTGACCGGTCCGTTTCCGATCCAGCGTGGCCCCTTAGCAAACATGAATGCAGTCGAGGCGATATGTGGAGACTTATGGGTTCTGCGCTCGTTTGCTCGCTTCGTCATCTATGGCCGAGTGTAGCGCATGGTCCATACAGCTTCGTCCCCTTCGCTGTATTCTTTGCCATCCCAAGGGGTTCCGCAAACATGGAGGTAGGCAAAGGGAGTGCCCGCAAACATTACCCAGGCGCCCTTATCGCGAACCGTAGTTGGAAGCCCGTACTCCTTTGCATCAAAGGGCCACGTAATCATCCAGTGGGGTCCGATTGGTATAGCGGGACTCGTCTTATCGGACGGGTCGGTGTTACTCCTCTGCGTCGCTCCGCAAAGCATGTAAATCATGCCTGGAGATTTATTCGTCGGCGTAGGTTTGCCCTGCATGGCATCCATCATCCATAGCATGCCCATTGGGTTCATGCACATTGGCGGTTCGCCGATTTTATTCTCGTTGCCAGGCACACAAACCCATTCGTTGGTTCCTTTGGCCAAGACCGTTAGTGTCCCATCGGCTCCCAGTTCGGCGACCGTCGCATTTCTGGTCACTTGTTCAGGGCCGGAAAGTCGCGCTCTTGTGATTCTTGGGTCTTCCGCTTGGTCACGCATTTGTTGGCCTTTCGTTTTTGCGGTCAGAAGATCGGAATAGGTCTCCTTCGAGAGAACCAAACTTCGACCGGGACCGCTGCTCAAGGACGCCGCAGTCCCGATCGCAGCAATGACGAAATCTCTCCGGGTTCTCATGTTCACGCCCTGACTGTTTAATCTTGGCCGCCAGCGACCGCAGGAAGGTGCCCATCGATCCAGCTCTTGATATCTAGGATGACCGACTCCTTGTCGATGTCGTTGAGAAGATCGTGAAAGCCACCTTCGTAAAGTTTTAGAGTTTTGTCGGTGGAACCGGCCATGTCGTAAAAATGCTGGCTGCCGCTTGGCTTCGTGTTCTTATCAAGAGTGCCATGTAGGATCAGAACCGGTAGCGTGATCAGAGAAAATTCCCTCTTGAGTCGCTCATCGGCCCGAACCATCGCGGCCATCGTTTGGGTTGGCTGAGTCTCATGTGCAATCAGTGGATCATTATCCATTGCCTCAACGGCTTTCAGATCACGAGAGAATCTCCCATTTGGAAGATGCAGGATATGCGCGTGTGGCGCGACATGGCTCAGTCCCTTGAAAACCGCGAGAGCAAAATCAGGAGCAGGTAACTCGTGGGCAAAGCTTTCGCAGATTAGCCCGGTCAGCTCGGCCTGGTGATCGAGAGTATAGAGGCATGCAACAACGCCGCCAGCACTATGACCGAGCAAGAACGTGGGGAGACCCGGTTCGCGCGACTTTACAACCGCCGTAACCGCTTCCACGTCACTCACGTAGTCTTCAAAGGCCTCGACATAAAAGCGTTCGCCGTCCGAATTCCCGCGGCCTCGTAGATCAACGGCGTATACAGCCAGACCATCGGCAATGAACTGTTCGGCGACCCATTCGTAGTAACCGCTGTGGGAGTTGAAACCAGGGACGATGACGACTATCGCATGAGCCGTGTCGTCCGGATGCCACGAGCGAAAGAATATTTTTAGACCGCCTTCACCGTCGACCGTTTCTTGATTTGTTGTAGCCAGACTTTGCTTCATAGCACACTCCTTAAGCAAGATTTGTAAAGCTGATTCTCGATCTTCAAACGGATGCCGACCGCGATCCCACTCGGGCTCGTGGCGCATCGTCCGGACTTGTTCCATTCGTCGCGCGTAATCGACTGCCGATAGCACGTATTGCAAGCAAATGCAGAACGACGGCAAGCGGCACGAAGAATCCTGGAATCAATAGAAACGGAAATGTACTTATCATTCGATCGGGAACTTCTGAGTGGATCAGATGGAGTGGTCCGGGAGCTGTCAGTATGGCGCGAGTCACAACATTCAGTAGTGCGAGAAGCCCGAGGATGTTCCAAGCACTTGCCAATCTGAGCCCCCATCGCCCACGTGTGGACAACCATGCGATAACGGGTGCCGACAGTCCTATATAGATGTCGATGTTTGCTCCAGCGAAGGTCATCATCCTGGGTACCAGGCCCTCGATCCAGAGTTGATGCAGGAACAACTCCACGCCGATGCGAAAGCATTGCGTGCCCAGGATTAGCCAGAGTGGAAAGGCTAGTACGGCCTGCGCACTGGCAGACGGTCGCACAATGAAAAAAATGAGGAACAGAAGAACAGGACCGACGACGAAAGCGATTCCCGGCGGGCGCATCTCTGAATTCTTGAGGATGCCGAAGTGTGCCATCAGGCCGGCGTAGAGAAACCATATGAGGGGACCAGCCAGCAAACGGACTGCGGCCCGACGATTGATGTAGCGGTCAATCATAGCGACGACGAACATTGTGATCAGCGCCACGAATCCGAGAAAGAGTGTCGAAGTCATCTGCAATGCCTCATTCCTGATCTAGGCGACTTCTTTGTGCATCATTGCGATTGTGTAGTCATCAACATACCGAGAGGCAGCAGAGGTCCGATCGGCATCAGCTCAAAAGTCAGCAGATTGGCTTGTACGAGGGGCAGGCTTTTGAGAAGCTTGTCCGCCTCGTCGATCGAGTCCACACTCATTAGGAAGATAACGCCGACCTCTTTCTCCCTCAGCCAGAACTGTTCAATCTTTCCGTCAAGATAGAGCTGCAATGTCGCCGGAACCTCTTTCGGTAGATATTGCTGTCGTTGTTCCTGCGAGAGAGGCTTCAGTGTGCCGACTGCCATTACCTTCATAATTTCCTCCAGTAGATCAAGGCTTGAAGATTATTGGTGTTCGGCCACGGGTGCGCGAAACAGCGCTTCGTTCTTGACGATGTAATCCATCATCTCGAGGGGCTCTCGGCCGGTGAGTTTTTTCACCAGATCGTTAGTTCCGGAGAAGACTCCGTCGAGGCAATCCTGGCAGACGTATCCCATGTGCTGTTGAAAGTACGTCGTGAATCCCAACTCTTTCAGCAGAATCTTGAACGCTTCGATCTCCATGGGAATGTAGGTGATTTTGTTCCCCAAGACCTGCGTGAGCATGTCTGCAATTTCGTACTGGCTCAGTTCCTTCGGACCATAGAGCGGATAGGTCTTTCCGGCGTGTTGGGCTGCGTCCGTGAGGATGGCGGCGATGACTCTGCCGAGGTCTTCTCCTGCGACAGGGGCGTACCGGGCATCGCCAAATGCGAGAGGGAGTATCTTCTTATCGCGGATGGCACCGGCCATATACATGATCCACTCAGCAAATAAGGTTGGACGCAGATGGGTGACTGGAACTCCTGAGCGGTCCAGCAGTCGCTCTGCAATCCAATGATTCTGAGCCGCGTGACTCTTAGCAGATCTTCGCGCTGAGGCCTGCGACATATTCACGATGGCACCAACCCCTTGTTCGAGCGCGGCCTGCGCAAAAAAGGCGGTAGCCTCCAAGAGGCCGGGTACCTGAATGGGATAGACAAAATAGGCTCCGGTTATTCCCGTTAATGCCTCGCTGACCGCTTCAAAATCCGAGAGATCACCTTGTACAACCTCGACGCCCTGGGCACAGAATTGCTCTGATCGTGCGTCTCTCTTATGAACGAATGCTCGAACGGGTATCTTTAGCGCCAGAAGCGTTTCTATGGCACTACTACCCGTTGCTCCCGTTGCTCCGGTAATCAGAATCTTCTGGTTTGACATGGTTTTCTCCGTTCAAGGAAGGCAAGGAGCAAGCGACGTTTTCTTATCGCCCAACCAACAATGCCTAAACGAACAGTAGCTGAAGTGTCGACGGCTGCTGGGTCGGATAGGCAACGTTTTAGGACATTCGAGTGTGCGGAGGCATAGACTAGGCCTGGAGCAAATCGAATGCACAAAGTCGGTTTTATTGTGTTTCCGGGATTTTCGCCCATCAACTTCGCCGCCACGAGCGTATTCGAAACCGCAAACTGGCAAATTGGGAAGCCGGAGTACCAACTCACTCTTCTCTCAGAAGATGGCGGTCCGATCGCCACGTCTCTGGGGTCGCAGATTCAGACGGTGTCGTTCAAACGCCGCGCGTTCGACACAATCATCGTTGCCGGCGGCATCGAACCCCCAATCGCTACGCAAGGCTTGGCGAAGTATCTTCAATCGGCTATCCATCGGAGTCAAAGGATAGCTTCCATCTGTACTGGGGCGCTGGTGCTGGCCGAAGCGGGATTACTCGATGGTCGGCGAGCTACTACTCATTGGAACGCTGCAAGAGAAATGAAGCGCCGCTATCCAAGGATCGCCATGGAAGAAGATCGCATCTTTATCGCCGATGGACCGCTATGGACATCCGCTGGCATGAGCGCGGGCCTCGATCTCGCCCTGGCGATGGTGGAGAAAGATCTTGGTGTGGAGATAGCTCGCGCAGTTGCGAGAACATTGGTTGTCTATCATCGGCGTGCAGGCGGGCAGTCTCAGTTTTCGACGCTGCTCGATCTCGATGCACAATCCGATCGCATACAAACTGCTCTGACGTATGCCAAAAAGAATCTTAGCTCGCCCTTGTCAGTGGTCGGCTTGGCGAAGGCGGCGTTTTTGAGTCCGCGGCAATTCAGTCGAGTATTCCGAGAAGAAACAGGTCGATCCCCCGCTCAGGCAATCGAACGACTACGCGTAGAATCTGCCCGTTTGATGATGGAAGGCGGACGCTTCTCCGCTGAGGAGATCGCCAGGAAGAACGGCTTCGGAAATCGAGAGCGCATGCGCCGGTCATTCCGGCGGGCGTTTGGATATTCTCCGCAGGCAATCCAGCGCAACATGGCCGTCTCGATGCAATAGCGATACCGGCGATGCATCGCTGGGCCGGAGGCAGCGGGAACGTGGGTTGCAGGGAGAAACCGAAGCGGTGTCTTCCTGCGCGATTTTAGGAAGCATAAGAAACGAGAGGCGGCTATCCGCCGCCCCCCGAAGATGGAGCGCTAGGCCACTTTCTTGGCTTTGGCGACGGGCTTAGGTTCTTTCTTAGCCTTTTCCTTGGCCGCGAACTCCTGCTTCACTTTCTGACCGATTGCATCGATGTCCACCTTGTAAAGCGTGGCCGCATCCTTGAGCACACTGGTTCCGTTATGACGGGAAGCTGCGAGCAGTATCGTAGCCTCCACCATGAGCCGAGACAGCGTGCCTTCATCGGCGCGGCGCATAAACGCTAGCAGCGTCTTTGCGATACCCCCCTCGTCCCGCTTCTGACGGATGCCGTGCTGACGCGCCAACGTTTCGATACGCGACTCATCCAAGACGCTGACCACCTTCTCCAGAACGAAGAAGAGATCTCGCTTGAGCAAGCGCACTGGAACGGCGGCAGCGATGGCTGAGAGGACACGAAGCCCGGTTGCGTTGGCGATGGCCTGGTCGCGGCGCTGCTTCTCCTGGTGGTGGTGTTGCTGCTCATGGTGTCTTCTCCTTGGTGTTTGGCTTTTGCACTTCCGCGTTGAAACGCGGCATGTACATGCCGAACGCCACCTAGCGAAGGCGGGGGTAGCAAGCGTCAAGGGGAGGGGTATCTCCCACCCTTGAAGAGCAGCCGAAGGCGGAACGGAAATGGCGAAGCGCAGCGGAGGTCTGCACAAGCGAAGCGCGGAAGACTGCGGGAGACCCCTTGACGCGCGCGGGGGGCAGAGCCCACTAGCGAGGTTTGGTTTCCTTATAGGTGCGCGTCAGCGCAGAGGACTACTTAAAGGGTGGGCGTTGCGGGCAGGAAGGGCCCGCTGTGGTGGGTAGCGGAAGACGCGGGAGTGGCTGGAGATAGGGAGGAGACTCCTCCCTCCTCAAACAGTAAGTTCCCCGGTGTCAGACCTTAGTCTTGGCTCGCGAGGCTGCGCGTGCATCATACTTATCGGCCTAACTAGGCCACGGAGGCAAGGTATGGCATTGAAGGACGTTTTGATTGATGAGCTTCGCGATATGTACAGTGCGGAAAACCAACTAGTAAAGGCTCTACCCAAACTCGCCAAAGGCGCTGAAAGCCCCAAGTTGAAGCAGCTTTTCTCTGCCCATCTGGAGGAAACCAAAGGTCAGGTTGAGCGGCTGAAGAAGGTCTTCGGTGAGCTCGACGAAAAGCCGACGGGCCAGCACTGTAACGGAATGGAAGGCGTGATCGAAGAGGGCAAGGGTGCTTTGGAGAAGGATGAAGAAGGCGCATCCTTCGATGCCGGACTGATCGGTGCGGCTCTCCGGACGGAGCATTACGAGATTGCCGGATACGAGGCATGCATCTCGATGGCTACCGCTCTTGGCCTGACCAAAGTAGTGAAGCTGCTCAACTCGAACCTGAAGGAAGAATTGAATGCTGCGAAGAAGATCACGGCGGCTGGTGCTCCCATCCTGAAGCAAAGCGCACAGGAGCCAGAGGCACCGAAGAAACCGAAGACTGGGAAAGAAAAATACTCAGCGAAGAAGAGCAAAGAAGACGAAGCCGAGGCGGCACCATCGCTCTAGGATTCAGGAAACAAGCCAGCAAGGAAATAACGGTCGGTAACACTCAACCTCGCAGGATCATTTACTTCATCCAAGGTAAGGAGACATTATGGGACACGGAATCATCGCCTGGATCATCATTGGCATCGTCGCAGGTTGGCTAACGGGCAAGATCATGAAAGGCTCCGGATTCGGCGTCTTGATGGACATGGTGATTGGGCTCGTCGGCGCACTGATCGGAGGATTCATCTCCTCTCATCTTGGTCTTGGCGGCGTCGGAGATCATGGCCTCATCATGAGCATTGTGATCGCGGTGATCGGCGCTGTGATTCTCACCTTTCTAGTTCGACTCGTGACTGGAAACAGGTCGGCAGAGCTTTAGCCTTTCGAGCGGCAAAGAGCATGCCTTCGCGATGAGGCTCGGAGAATAACCAGTAGGGAGCACCACCAGGTGCTCCCTAGTAATTCCGTCAGACCTGTACTCGGCAAGATTCAAGAGATCGGACCGTTTTCCCTGACTCAGGATGGTCCATATTGCGCGGCAGAAGAGGAGCCGGAGTTAGGCTACGAACTCGTGCTTCTGTCAATGCGTCGCCCTGAGATTCGATCGCTCTTTACGGATTCTAAGTACGAGGTAGACGACGATGGCAATGTTGAGCAGGAGGACGATGACCTTTGCTGCCATTGGATGGCGGTAAATCTCGAAAATCTCTAGCGGCACGAGCGAACTGGTGATGATCGTCGTGAACCACTCCGCCCATGGCTTTGCCAGCCAAAGCCCGATACCTTCGGTGAGAAAGAGGGCGGCATAGACGAAGCTGCCGATACCGAGATCCTTGAAGTCCTTCGGTGGAATGTTCGCTAATTTGCCAAGGGCCAGGTCGACGTAGTGCCCCCCGGGATTGAATCCAAGCTTAGCGATCCAAAGGGTCACTGAGTCTGCTGGATTGCCATCATGAAACAAGTGCAAGGCGCCAAACCCAACCGCGATAAGAGTGATCGCTTTAAATAGTTTGAAGATCGCTATCAGTCTTATCAGACCGGTATCTTGTTTCGTCATTGGAACGTTCGCCTTGAGATGACATTGGAATTACCCCTCGATGCTAACTGAAGTCTGCACGGGGTACTTCAGTGGCACATGGCGGAAGATGCGCAGCGGCTGGAGCCGGGTGAGGTGGCGCACCTCCTCCTCCCTAGCAGGGTTAAAATCGCTGCCGGACAGCACGATGCTTTCGCTATGGTCTCCACCTGCTGCGCATGGGATCGCTGGCTCAGGTGCGTCGAGCCGCATCAGAACAAGTTGCGATGGAACAGACTCCCAGCTCACCCGTGAATCTCCGCCATGCTCTGCACGAGGTGGCTGTGCATCCTCTCCAAAGTCTGGTACCGCCGTGGAGTTGGAAGGCTGCTGCTTTTGCTGCAACGGTGCGCGGGTTGGCATTCTTCGTCACGAACCTACCAGCGGGACGAGGGGAAGCCACCAAGGCACTCATCGTGGAGGCTGTATTTGCGTTTCTCACTGGCGGGGTGATCGGTGCGATCTCACAGCAACTACGAAGAGCCGAACCTGTTTGGGCGACCGCTGCTGTAGTGTGGATCGGCATGCCGGGCGTTATGCTGCTCGCCCAATCGGGAGTCCACCATCTCGCCAAGACACCGCACCTGAGCGGCGGTCTCGTTCTTTCGTTTTGCCTCTCTGCGGTCTCAGCGGCATTTAGCTGGTACGCCATGCGACATGGTGCGATGTTGGGAGGTTCTCAGGAAACGACCATCGCTCACGATCTTGCATCCCTTCCGAAGATCCTTTTGGACTTCCTTATGGCGGTTCCCAGATGTGCTGCTGCTTTTTTACGCAAGGCCAAATACTGATTCGACGATGCCTGTTGACCATATTGAAAGCGCGCAGATTCAAGCAGAAGACTTCGTATTTCTCTGGCACGGTTACAACAAAAATGGCATGATCGGGGTTTAGGGTAGGAGGTGCTCCCCGCAGGTTCCTCAGCATCAGACCCTACCAACTCAGTTCCACATCTTCTTCGGGAGCACATTCCATGCGTTTCGCCACTATTGCTCTCGGTCTCACGGCTCTCTTAGGATGTTTCCTCGTTGCTACGTTGTCGGGGGAACCTATTGCAGTTCGGTACGGACAAGGGTCAAGTCATGGCTTTCTGGCCCTGAAGACACTAGACGGTATGACCATCGCCACAGGCGAGTCAACCCAGGTAGTCAGCCGAGGGAAAGTCACCTCTAGGTTGATCTTTCGCTTCAAGGACGGCTCCGTAGATGACGACACTACCGTCTTCACACAACAAGGCGTCTTCCGACTGATAAGCGATCACCACATTCAACACGGTCCCTCCTTTCCAAAGCCGATCGACTTCTTCATCGACATGGCGAGTGGCGATCTCACGTTCAAGGCAGAAGACGGAACGGTCTCGAAGGAACACATGGATTTGCCTCCTGACGTCTCCAACGGCCTTCCGCCAAACCTCCTGCTGAACATTCTCCCAACGACTCCCGAGACCAAGGTCGCTTATATCGCCCCGGGTAAAAAGGCCCGTCTCATCCACCTTTCCATCAGGCCGATGGGAACGCTGCCTTTTCGGGTTGGAGCATTCCGGCGCAAGGCTACCGATTTCACGCTCCACGTTGAGTTGGGTGGTGTGGCGGGAGTGGTCGCTCCCATGATCGGCAAACAGCCCTCGGATTATCACATCTGGCTGCAAAACGGCGATCCACCGGCTTTCGTTCGTGAGGAAGGTCCGTTGTACGAAGGTGGCCCAATCTGGAGGATGGAGCAAATTAGCCCATCGTTTCGATAGTCATTCCTCGCTACTCGATATCACTTTCGTTTGGCTAAACGGTCTGGTAAGCGACACTGAAATCGATCTCTGGATGAGCGAATCGGTCAGCCAACCTAAAGCGTTCAAGTATTGCTCTGATACTCCATGGATTCGCCCATGGTTGATCGCGACTCCTTTGAGGACCCCGGTCATAAGCTCAAGGCGTGCGAAGAGAATCTCCGCAGGTATCATCAGCTCGCACTAGCAGGCAGGCTGGTCGGCGCGACTATGCATGAGGTCAACAACCGCCTGGAAGCCCTGACGAATCTCATTTTCTTGGCGCGGACCTTGATACAGGACCACCAGCGCGCCACCGAATATCTCGGAGAAGCGGATCTACAAGTGCGAGGGCTTGGGGATATCACAAGCCGGAGCCTCGGTTTCATTCGCCTGGACACAGAAGCGAAAGAGATAGACCTGGTTGAGCTAGCCTCCTCGGCGCTCAAACTTCATCAGCAACAGATAGCCAAGAAGAGGATTAACGTCCAGACCCGGAACCCTGAAGCCGCGTTGGCCTCAGTAAAGCGCGGCGAGATGTTTCAGGTACTAACCAACCTGTTGCTCAACGCGATCGATGCTTTGCCGCACTCGGGAAGTCTGCACCTCCGAGTAGCGGTCCACCGCGAAGACGTGGTCATCGTCGTGGCGGACAACGGGGCTGGAATCCCTGCGGCGCTCCGCGAGACCCTCTTTGACTCGTTCAAGAGTCACAAGCCCAACGGTAATGGACTTGGGCTCTGGGTCGTGCGCGAGATCGTTGGCGGACACGGTGGGTCCATACGATATAAGAGCAGCGAAGCTCAGGGAAAGAGTGGCACGGTGTTTCGGATCTCACTACCCATTCAGAAAGCTGCATGATCGCGCGCAATCGCCGTTTATGTTTGTCGCGATGGCGTGGCCGTCTCTGAAACTTGCAGGCTGAATTGGAGACTTATGCCGCTTGACGCTCGCGTGTCTTGGACACCCCTTCTCAGACTTCGAGGCAGGGGAATTACTTGGCCTCTGGATATTGGGAAAGCGCGCCTAGGACTTCGAATAAGGAAAGAAAAGGCTGAAGACAGTTCCGGATGATCCGGGTCGTGTTGTGCTTCGGGCGGTGATGGTTCCACCGTTCTTCATAACCAGATCCCTGGAGATCCAAAGACCCAGCCCCGTCCCTCCGATACCCTTGGTCGAGAAGAATGGCTCGAAAATATGTGCCAAGGTGTCCGGTTCCATTCCCATGCCGCTGTCCGCCACAAGAATGCGAATGCCAGCTGCATTTGACTTCCATTCGCGGGACGCCTGTGCGCGAAGGAGCAGTTTACCGCCCAAGCGCATTGCGTCGTAGGCATTGGCTACCAAATTGACGAGGACTTGTCGCAACTCGCCTTCGTAGCATATGAGCCGAGGATCGCCGGGACAGTCCACCTTCGTAGATATATGGGAGTTTTCCAGGCGTGCTCGATACAAGGCAAGAACTGAACCCAGCAAGCCCTCCAGATTTACTTCCGTTTGGTTTGTACTCTGTTTGTGAAAGCGCAACGTGTGCGTGGCGATGTGCGACACCCGCGCGAGCTCTTCTTGCGCGGTAACGACAAACTGCTTGGTCTCTTCGTCTTCAACGCGCGAGGCGAGGATAAACAGCAGGTTCGTGACGGATTCCAGCGGGTTATTTATCTCATGCGCGATGGAGCTTGCTAGACGACCTACCGATGCGAGTTTTTCACTCTGCAACAGGGCCTTCTCCACTCGTTTCTGAGCCGTCAGATCGCGGATGACGGCAGACGCACCGATCAAAGTCCCTGGCGCTTCCATGTGGGGCGAGAGGCTGACGGAGACATTCAAGGCCTTTCCCGATTGATGGAGACCAATGCCTTCGCGATAGTCATCCTTGCCCTGCCGCAGCCGTGCTAAAGCGTCAGCGACGTTATCCCACGATTCGCGACTAAAGAGAAACTTGAACGACTTGCCTGTGGCCTCGTCGGCTGTGTAGCCGAAAATTTGCTGAGCGCCTTTGTTCCAACTCGCAATCCTAGCTTCGGAGTCGAGCCGAAGAATACCATCCGCGGAGCGTCGGACGATTTCCGCTACTTCTTCAAATTCACGCTTCGCGCGCAGTAGCTCCGCTTCATATTGTTTGCGTTGCTTGGCACTGAAGACAGTGAGATGGAGTTGCGAAGGATTTCCGTCAGCGGCCGGACGATGAGCCGCGTTTACGAAGATGGGATGTTGCGTGCCGTCCGGTCGAAGAAGCTCCAAAGCGATTTCGTTCAGTGCACCCCGTAAGTACAGACTGGGCGCGAAATGCGTCTCGTAGAAGATGGCACTCCCACGTGAGAGGAGCTCAGCGAACTTTGTGCCGATGAGCTGGTTTTCCCGTCCGCACAGACTGGCGAAGGCCTCATTGACGTAGAGGAGAGTACCGTCGTTGCTGACAACGACGAATCCGCTGGGCAAGGTGTGAAGAGCTTGCTCGGCAAACTTGGGGTCATTCGAGAAGCTGAATTTGCCGTTCAGTTCAGGAACGCCTGAAGAGCCTTCACTACTTCCTTGGGCGCACTCAGATGCGGGCAGTGGCCCGTCGCGTTCAAGAGCACGAATTGGCTGTTCGGGAGGCATGCGTGGATATATTCTCCGACGGCGATTCCGGCAATTATGTCCTTCTGGCACTGCAGAATCAACGTATTGACGGTCACCTTCGGCAGATCTGCCCGGTTGTCTGAAAGAAATGTAACCCGTCCGAAATGGTTTGCCAAGAAGGGGTCCATACGGCAGAAACTCGCCTCAAGTTCCCCCGCAAGCTCGGGGGTTTCGGGATTTCCCATGATGACGGGCGCCATGCTGGCAGACCATGAGATGTGATTGCTTTCCAATGTGTCAAGCAGGCTCTCGACATCGGCGCGTTCCATGCCGCCCACATAATTGCCCACGTTGAAGTAACAGGGAGATGGACCGATCATCGTCAAACTTGCAAACCTGTCCGGGTACTGAATGGACGCGAGCGCGCCGATCATGGAACTTACGGAGTGCCCTACGAAGTGAACTTCGTGCAGATCAAGTTCCTCCATGATGTCGAGAACGTCCTGCCCGTAGCCGCGCAGGGTGCTATAGCGTGTCTTTTCGAATGCGGAGGAGTCGGAAGATCCGGAGCCGACATAATCAAAAAGGATGACCCGGAATTGATCGGTAAATGACGGATAGACATGACGCCACATGCTCTGATCACAACCGTAGCCGTGCGCAAACATAAGAGTTCGCTCGCCGTTCCCCAATACCTTGACGTTGTTGCGGTGGGATGCGGTCATATTTTCTCCTTTTAACAGTATCGCAGCCTTTTCAGGGCGATCACCATGGTCGTTCATGCCGGACAAGCAAACTCCGGGGGCCTCGGTCAAGATTCGTGTCTTCCGAGGAAACCTCCTTAGTTTCGCCGCGTCTGCCCAACATGAGCAGTCCCGCGCATTGCATAATTCGCTGGGTCATTGACTATCGAAAAGACTTACTTGCTGATTGCTGATGGGCGTCGCATCCACCAAACGTGCCTTTAGTTTGGAAGCAGGCAGGATGCGGAGGAGATGGACCGGAGGTCGTTCCGATGGCGAGAGGTATTCCTCGTAATCGTGTGGTTCGAGGAAGGTGGTCATTCGGTCATGGATGGGCGCCATGACCTCATTCGGCTCTCCCGTGAGCACAGCGAATGTCTTTTCCCAATGATTTGTCTTTGGATTCTTCCAGAGCTTCCAGACCGCAGCCATACCGAACGGGTGCTGTCCCGGTACGGTGAATTCGTATTTCGGTTTCTTCTTGCCCTTCTCAACTTCTTGCCATTCGTGGATCGCATCGCCGGGGAGGATGCAACGTCCGGTTTGAAACGCGTCTCTCCAGAACTTCGAATGGTCGATGCCCTCGGAGCGGGCGTTGAACAGCAATCGATCCGGCAATTTGAATGCCCAGCGCATGAGTTCAATCTGGCGTTCACCGTCTTCGTTCGTGTAAATGACCGGCTGCATCGACTGAGGACGCAGGTCATCGCCCTCGTCAAAGACAGACTCATCCAATCCTGCCGTTACCTTGAAGACTTTTGCAACACGTTGTTTGTCTGTACCTCGCTTGAACCGTCCGCACATCTTTCTAGGTCTCCCTCACAACTTTTCGTGGATCTTTATCGTCCCGCAAGGCGATGAATTTCGTGTGGCGCAGATGATCCGCTCCCGTCCATTCGAGGAAGTCGATCCGGGCGACAGCTTCCGGGCGAAGCCAGATGCATTCCTTCATCTTGTCGGCAGTCAAACCCTGCCCCCATCGACCAGCTTGCTTCTCGGGAAGATTTGCAAATGGGCATTTCGTCGTCGTGAAGTCTTTGATCTTTGCGAAGGCTTCTCTACGCGTGGCAGGGATAAAGCCGGCGCGAACACGCGCCGCGTAGCGAAGCTCTTTATCTACGTAAAAGCCGACGATCAGCGCATCGAGACCGTGCGTTCCTGGTGTGTACCCACCGATAACGAACTCCTGACTGAGATTGATCCGGTGTTTCGACCAGACTCCCGTTCTCATGCCGGGCTGGTACACGCCGTCGGCGCGTTTGGCTACGATTCCTTCCAAACCGTGGGAACGGACGAAGCTGAGCATCTGGGACGCTGTCTGGTCGGAAACCTCCGACAACGCGAGATGCTCAGAGGGCTTGATGACGGATTGTAGGATTCTGCGGCGTTCGGACAGCGGGAGCAAGGTAAGGTCTCTGCCTTTGTGAACGAGGATGTCAAAGGCGTAATACGTGATGTGGGATTCGGCAGAGCGAAAGTTCTGAAGCAGATTGAAGTTCGGGCGGCCGTCTGGCCCCATTGCGACCAACTCCCCGTCTATCACGGTATCTTCCGGCAAAGAGTTGAGAGCGGAAACGATATAGGGAAACTTCTGATTCAGGACGTTCCTACGTCGTGAATACAGCGTCGTTTCACCACCGGCCCGGACAGCTTCCAGCCGGTAGCCATCGAGCTTGAGTTCATATGTGGCGCTGGAAGTTATGTTGCGTAACAGATAACGGTCAGCATATCCATTAGCGGGGCCGCTCCGAGCGCGTAACATAATAAAAATTAGACAACATCATTCTCTGCTCACCTTCACAACAAGAAAATAGACAACGATACGCTCAAAACTTCCGAAAGGACGACGTCCCGGACGCCGCTTTGCCTGTGCTTAGCGCTGTTGCGATAAGCCCATAGATCCATCGCCTGACTGGTGAACTCGCTGCCGTTGTCACAGAACAGCACCTTCGGCACTCCACGGTCAAGCTTCAACTGGTTCAGTGTCCGCACAACATCGTCTCCTTTCAGGCTCTGTCCTACTTCGATCGCTACCGCTTCTCTCGTATGCACATCCACGATCGTCAAGGCGCGGAACCGCGTTCCATCGTGCAGCTGATCCATCACGAAGTCCATACTCCAGGCTTCGTTCGGAGCCGTAGGCTTGATCCGATCCTCACGAGTTCGAGATGCCTTCCGCTTCCCGGCAGGCTTCATCCTCTTCAGCGTCAGTCCTTCTTCCTTGTACAGCCGGTACACCAGGTACTTGCCCACATCCCAGCCTTCGCGGTTCAACAGCACGCGGATCTTGCGGTATCCATAACGAACTCTCGCCTGAGCGATCTCGCGGATCCTCATCCGCAGCTCAGTCCGTGGTCGAGACAGCTTCGGTAGCGATAGGTCGCTCGCGGTACCCGTAGAACACGACAGGCGTGCCGTTCGCTTACCAGGTAGCTTCCAACCAACCGCTCCACCATCGGCCCACGCCGCGAAGGCTTCACCATTTTTTTGACAGCACATCCTGCAGCATCGTCTTGTCCAGCGTTAGCTCTGCAACAAGCTGCTTCAAACGCAGGTTCTCTTCTTGTAACTGAGCCATCTTCCGAACTTCGTCCACCTCGAGGCCGGCGTACTTCGCCTTCCACCGGTAGAACGTCTGCTCGCTAATCCCCGCCTTGCGGATCACCTCCGCAACAGGAACGCCTACTTGCGCCTGCTTCAGCACACCAATCATCTGCTCTACACTGAACCGTCTCTTCCTCATCCAAATCCTCCTCTTGATTAGGTCAGATTTGGTCGAAGACTAACATCTCAGCTGGTACAGGAATAACAAGGCCGATCAACAGGCGAGAGCAACGCATCCACAAATTGCAAACTCATTCCAAGACGTTATCAAAGCATGATCAATATTTCATAACCTGCATTGCACAATATTTTCTTCAACTGGTGTATTCCATATATATGGAAAGGTTGAAGCAAGACAGCGTACTGACCATGCTGGCGAGCCTCAGCTTCTCTGCCATGATTTTTGATTGCGATGGGACGTTGGTAGATACTGAAGCGATTCATCTAATGGCCTTTCACGAGGCATTCGCACAGCGGAACCTGGTTATGGAAAAGACGTGGTACCTAGATCGAGTTGGCATCTCAGCAACGGCCTTGCTTGAGGCGTACGAGTCCGAAGTAGCTAAAGTTCCAATCGATAAACTTGGGGTGATCGCAGATCATGATCGCATTTATGTGCAAAATGTGTCACTGATTCACCCAGTTCCTTGGGTAGCCTCCATCGCAAAGACATGGAAAGGAAGAGTTCCTCTAAGCGTGGCCTCAGGTGGCAGCCGACGAAATGTTCGTGCGACTTTGAAGAGCGCCGGACTATGGGATCTTTTCGACTACGTGATAACCGCTGATGAAGTAGAGCACGGGAAACCTGCCCCAGACCTATTTTTGTTTGCGGCACAACGGATGAATGTTCTGCCGATCAAATGCGTCGTCTTCGAAAACACCGAGGAAGGCTTGGAAGCGGCCCAGAGGGCGGGCATGTGGGGTATCGATGTTCGGGAGACGAACTCTTCGCCTTGACCGTAGGTCCGGTCCGTCACGGCTGAGGCAATGTCCGTAAACAGATGGGAGGAGCTCTTTCTCTCAATGGATGGACAACCCAACAATGCGCATGCAAATGATTTACGGGTCTAGGGAAAGCTGGATCGAAGTTCGATGGCGAGGAAAGGAACTCGCTCAAGGACGAGACGGAACTAGAAGTTGTGTTGCGCTCGCTGGTTCAGGCGCGGAGTACAGAAGCAGGTAAGAAATGACAAAAAGAAACTACTGGAAGATCCTTGCCCTACTTACTTTGTTTCCGACAGCTTTAGTGTCGGCAGCCCACGCACAATACAAGGAGAAGACACCAATGAACGAAGCACTTACTTTCAATGCAGATGGCGCAAAACGTAACCCAGATATTCATTGGCCTCACGGCTTTCATCCGGAACAGGCCGAACTCTTCGCGCATAACGAGATCGTAATCCACGCTACGTGCGAGACGGTCTTTACTAACCTTATCGATGCCGAGAAGTGGCCTTCGTGGTACTCGAACTCGAAGGACATCAAGTTGCTGAACAGCCCGGATGGCAAGCTTGGCCAAGACACGCACTTTACCTGGGAGACGTTCGGTGTCCCCATCTCCAGTCGTGTTCATGAGTTCGTTCCGGATAGTCGTCTGGGATGGTTTGGCGACGGACCTGGCATGAGCGCATACCACACGTTTCTTCTCCTGAAGACCGAACACGGTTGTCATGTGGTCACTGAAGAAGTCGTAAAGGGTCCAGGTGCAATCGATTTACGTAAAAATCAGCCGAGCGAGATGCACGACAAGCACCAACTCTGGCTTACAAGCTTGAAAGAACGCGCTGAGAAGTAGCCTCTTCGAGGCCGACAGCCGCTGCGCAGTTTGCCTCAGACAAGATGGATTTCAGCGTCGCACTATCCTTAGCTCGGAAAAAACACTGTTACTTCCGATTGGCCATCATCGCAGTTGGTATGGGAGCGTGCGCTATGAATGACCTAAATCGTAAACACGAGATGGTACGACAGTTCACGCCCAATTGGTTTACGGCAACTATGGGCACAGGCATCCTGGCGCTCGCACTAAATCAATTTCCGATACACATCATCGGGCTGCATGTCGTCGCTCAATATCTGTGGTTCCTAAATATTGCACTCTTTCTGCTTTTCAGCATCCTCTACTTCGCCCGGTGGGTGGCATATTACGAGGGGGCGCGCAGAATCTTTGGGCATTCTGTGGTATCGATGTTCTTCGGCGCAATTCCGATGGGTCTCGCGACCATCATTAACGGATTCGTGGTCTTTGGTATTCCTTTGTGGGGCAATCCGGCTTTGCAAGCAGCGCGCTTCCTCTGGTGGGTTGATGTTGTCCTGGCCGTCGCGTGCGGGGTGCTGATTCCGTTCATGATGTTTACACGCCAGGAGCACAGTCTTGAAAAAATGACAGCGGTGTGGCTTTTGCCGATTGTCGCTGCTGAAGTCTCAGCCGCCAGCGGTGCGTTACTGGTAATGCACATGCCGGATCCCCAGATTGCTTTGAGGATAGTCGTAATCTCCTACGCGCTATGGGCCTTCTCCGTGCCTTTGGCGATGAGCGTCCTGGTCATTCTGCTCATGAGGCTCGTGCTGCACAAGCTACCCCCGAGTGATATGGCAGCAACGGGCTGGTTGGCGCTGGGTCCTATCGGTACCGGCGCGCTCGGCCTGATCCTTCTCGGCTCCGATGCGAATCAAATTTTTCCCGCGGCCGGTCTACCAGGCATTGGAGAGGTCGCCTTTGGCCTGGGCGTAATCGGAGGCTCCATGTTGTGGGGATATGGTCTCTGGTGGTTATTGATCGCACTTCTCACGACCAGACATTACCTGCATCATGGAATGCCATTCAATCTCGGATGGTGGGGGTTCACGTTTCCGATCGGAGTTTATGCGATAGCTACGCTCGCGCTGGCGAGGCAGACCCATATCGGGTTTCTGTTCGTCGTCGGAGGGGTACTTGTGGCTGGTCTCTCGGGTCTATGGCTGACCATCGCAACCCGAACGCTGCACGGTGCGTGGCAAGGACACCTCTTCATCTCACCTTGTCTGGTTCCGGGATCGATCCCGGAAGATCGCATTATTGAGCCTATATAAGGGCTGCTCGGACCCAGGGGGGCAGAGAGACTCCTCCCTCTCTTTTGTTTGATAGGAAAGTGGCACACAATGACCGTTCCCGAGTTTCGCATAGGTGATATGAGGATTGCTAAAGTTCACGAACTGGACTTGAACGATTTTGCGGCGACACAGCTTCTGCCCGGGCTCGATCCGAGCGTCCTAATGAAACATCCAGAGCGAATCGATACAAGTACCTATAACCCTGAGACCGGTCGCGTCTTCATGAGTGTTCACACCTGGGTCGTGTGGCTTGGAGGCAAAGTCATCCTGATTGATACAGGAGTTGGCAACGATAAAGCCCGTCCAACCTTGAAGGTCATGGATCAACTGCATACTCCATACCTTGAGCGATTAGCGGACGTCGGCATACAGCCGGGGGATGTTGATTATGTCTTGCTAACTCACATCCACTCCGATCATGTGGGTTGGAACACGCGGTGGGATGGTGATCGTTGGATCCCAACCTTTCCCAATGCGATGGTGATCTGCTCGGATCTCGAGTGGCGATATGGAGCAGCTTTGACCGCGGGCGATGAGAAAGCTATAGCGGCAATCAGAGCGGAAGCCGGCTTTGGACCGCCAATACGCATTCCGCTACCCGGTGTTTTCAGCGATAGCATGGCCCCGATTGAGGCGGCCGGCCAGCTACAAGGCATCATCGTCGATGGCGGCGAGGTTCTCGAAGGAATCCGATTTCTATCGACTCCAGGTCATAGCATCGATCATGCTGCCATATCGATTACGTTTCAGGGTGCCGAGGCCGTCTTCGGCGGCGATGTGGTGCACCATCCCTTCGAGTGGTGCGAACCGGACCTTGTTTCTATCTTCTGCGAGTTTCCTGAAGCTTCCAGACGATCTCGACGATGGCTTGCGCGCCATGTCATAGAGAGAGACGCCACTTATTTCAGCAGCCATTTCCCATTTACATCATTTGGGAAAATTTCCAGAGCTGGCGAGAACTTCGGGTGGCGGTTCCTCGACTTCACTGATTGTGTGGAGGAAAAAGGAGTGTTGGAGCCATGACGAACTTTGCTCATCGCACCTATCCAGATGACTAACTAGCCGCTCGTATTTTGAGAGGTAATACCGATTGAGAGCGAATACCCACGTAGGTGGACGGCGCCTTCTTCATACTCCTGCGGGGACTCTCTATGTGGCAATTATGTTCATCCTTCCGCCACCGTTCAGAGCGATGGTTAATCCAACTTCATTGATCGGAGTTTGTACGTCATGTCTCGATTCGTTTCCTTCCTAAGTCGGTTTGCCCTTCTGGTCCCGCTATATGCGCTGGCTCAACAGCAGTCATCTCTAAGTGGCTTCGTTACAGATCCGGGCTCTCCTGAGACATTCACAATGAATGGCATTCGTGTCATATGCACATCGACTACGGGGTATGTGAAGGTGAACGCAGCTGGAAGCGTAGACCGCGGTGGGGAAGGCAAGACTTTTGACACCAGCGAAAACATCGGCGGGAAGAGTTGTCCTCAGCACTTTCTCGGGGAGAGCGTTACAGTTTTTGGTTTACTTGATAAAAAGACAAATACGCTGACGGCGACCCGTGTCGAACAGAAGAGTTTTGTAGGCAGCAGCGTCATCGGCTTTGCCGTCATCGACCGGATGCTGACGGAAGAACAGACTTCTGATGGTGTGGGAGCGCTAATCGTACGAGCCGATGGATATCGGATCGTCATCGCAAAGGCTACAAAGAGTACCTTCAATCCACCAATGGTTGGTCTTGGAGAGGTGCAGACAAATGTATGGATACGTTACTCCGGTCGGCTTCGAGCGGACGGAACGATCCTTGCCGACGAGGCTGCCTTTTCAAAGAACGACATCGCGAAGCAGGAAGAGAGGCTACGCGACAAGAATGAGTTCGACCCGTCGGCAGTCGATGAGGAAGATCGTCAACGCCATATCAGCAAGGCTATTCACGGACTGGATGCACACAGAATTCCCGCCTACCGCGACGACGCCATGCAGCAGCGGGTCGATGCGATTGGTGCCCGGCTAATTCCCCCCTTTCAACGCGTGCTGTCTGAGGGAGATCCCAGCAAGATCAACTTCAGATTTCAATTGGTCGATCAGAAAAAACTACGCGATGGCCTTGCTTTGCCCAGTGGAATCATTCTTGTGCCCTATCAAGTCGCTTTACGACTGCAGAACGATACACAACTCGCCACCGTACTAGCCGATGGCATTGCCACAGCGATAGAAAAGGAAGGCCTCCGAGAATTACCCGCTAAGGAAAGGATGAAGGCACTTCAAATCGCAGGGACAGCGGGCGGAGTCTTCGTTCCCGGCCTGGGTTCGTAACTGGCTTCGCCAATCATGCCATGAAGAACAATATGGACCGCCACGCTGAGGCACAAAGTGGAAGAGTCAGCCTGGGTTTCCTTCACGATGCTGGTTTCGATATCACACAGGCACCCGTAACCTGGTGGTTGCTTGCCTCCACGAATCCCAAGGATCTAAAAGACATCAAGATGCCTTTTCGCGCCAGCGCTCTTTATGGCATATTGGGTACAACGTGGCGACAGCAACCGATACCGACGGCTAACGTCCTTGACATAGGAAAACAGCGTGTCCAGATGAATTAATAACCTTCATGCTATCGAGAAATTGAGATCATCGTAGCCTCACATTCAAGATTATTCCGAGCGTATTGAGATCGCCTGGCCGGCTGTGGCCGTCGGTTTGGTGGAGGAAGTAAGGCTCAACTGAGAGCCTCTCGTCGAAGGATTTGTGAAAGCCCACAGCGGCACGATTTCGTTGCCAAGCGCCAGTGCTGGAGAAATAAAACAGTTCATCCCAGGCGAATACAAAGTCCCGGCTGCGTGTAAATTTTTGTTCGATTCGCAGACGATTTCCATAGACCCAGAAGCTATCACCACCACCGATAACGGCAACGAAGCGATTGCGATCATCGATTCGGTATCGGTGCTTCGTCACTTCGACCGTTGCTGCCAAAACCGGATTCTGTCCGTATCCAAGTCTCTTCGCCGGTTGATCAAACCTGTAAAAATAGTAGGAAGGAGTGATCAGAAGATATTTGTTCACCAGAATGTTCGCGTCTATCCCAAACACATAAATCTCAGGATTGGGCAGATCGAAGCTGAATCTTCCCTGCGAGATGAGGGTTAAATCAAGGTGCGATCCTACCTTATTGTAAATATCGAGTTCGGGCCAAATTTGATTATCCTGATGTGGCAGTTCACCGGTGGTGGATTGGGCAGGCGCCATCGCAGCAGTAGAGCAAAGATAGTAGGTCGCAAGGATGATCTGGCGGACCCAATCTCTACCGACTTTGCGCTTCTGAGCAGGCTCTCTCGTGTCTCGGTTGCAGGACAGGCCAACCGAGACATCGGCCATTCTGGTCTCGAGGAATTTCACTTGCCCTACTTAGGGTCGAGTTCTGTAACTGTCGCGCTGTAGGGTATCGGCACCCATTGGTATACGGAACCGACCTTACGAACGTGTCCCAACCCGGGAAAGGAAATATGCTCGGAACCTACAAGCCACCCTTTATCGGAGACCAATTGCAGCTGTTGTGATCGCGTTTGAGCGGCCTGTCCGGCATCGACGTCATACTGCACCGTGACCTCGGGATGCTCGAACTGGACCTCCGAAGAATGAATGATATCGCCCCAAACCAGCAACCCATGACCTTCGCTTTGCACCAGAAATGCAGTGTGTCCCGGCGTGTGCCCCGGCTGACTGCGTGAGGTGATACCGGAAACAATCTCTCCGTTCTGTTTGATCGCCGAGATCTGTTTCCCCTCTAGGTAAGGACCGACAGTTGCCCGAGATTGCTTGATGGACGTGATCCGCGCTTCAGATTCATTAGAATCGTCCTTCCTCGTCACAAAGAATTCGAGGTCGCGCTCGTCGACATACACGGTCGCTTTGGGAAACTCTCGGAATCCCCCAATGGAAAGACCGCCTGAGTGGTCTGCGTGAATGTGTGTCAGCAGTATCGTATCGATCTGCTCGGGGCGATATCCGGCAGCTTCTAGATTCGTAACGAGCAGGCCGCTTGTGGCTCCGAACAGTTCTCCGGCACCTGTGTCGATGAGAACCAGATGAGCGCCCGTGTTGATGAGGTATGCGTTGATGGAAAGGTCAATTGGTTCCATTTCATGGTCCGCCGCATACTCTGATACGGCAATATCAGGTTTGCTGAGGATTTTATCGACGTGCCGTGGTGCAGTGCCATCCGAAAGAGCAGTGACCTCGAATGAACCCAGCATTGCACGATAAAATCCAGGTGCCTGTGATTTCGGGCTTAGGGGTTTTGTCGCGTCCGACGTCGAACGGCTAAGCGCATTTTGCAATGAAGACAGCCAAAGATCATGTCCTCTATGCATCGCACCAGGATCTGTCTTGCGAAACTCTATTGCGCCCGATCCTGTTACGACCTCTTCTGTCACGACGCGGCAACCTTCCGGTGCAGGGAGCAGGAGGAATGTATGGTAAGCGCTCATCCCTGTTCCATAACCGAACCAACCAATTCGGCTGGATGGGGCGAACTCATGAACCCGGCTCTCGATGTGTACGCCGAAGGTGTTCCAGGCAAACCGCGTGTCTTGATGAAGTTTACCGTCCGAGCTGTTTAACAGTTTGACGTTATGTGAGTTCGGATACCAATCGGGCCAGGTCTGGGCATCAACGAGATATGGCCAGACGGATGAGCAGGCTGAGTGGATCAGCAGCTCGTTATGTGCGAAAAGATCGGCGTCTGCCGGTGTATGCCCGGTGGGCCAATGAATAGCGGGGGAACGCAACGACCAATCGGGATTGTTGATTTGCGACATTTGTCCCAGAGCGGTTGGCGTGACCATCAGCATTCCCGCAGTCAGTACAGTTACGGCACATCCGAGAGTCACTGTGAATTGTTTATGGTTGGAACACATGATTTTCCTTTCTTTTGACGTGATTGCGTTATTGCGCGGCCACGAACATCCGAAGAGACCGGACGCATCGATCAATGCTCGCTCGCAATCAAGTCGTCGCGGAAGGTGAGAGTCACCGGCATCGTTTCCGTGCGGTTTCCCTGCCAACCAGGGCATATCTATGGAATACACCCATTGAGGTAGCTATTGGGTGAAGTTGACGATGAAATGTCGACCGCGTCTTGATAACCTATTGGAATGAGCTTTGATCTGGATGCCTTACGCAGTTTTGTAGCGCTCTCAGTGGAGTTACACTTCGGACGCACGGCGGCGAAAATTCACCTCTCCCAACCCGCTCTCAGCAAACAGATAAAACGTCTTGAGGCGGAACTTGGAGGGCGTCTCTTCGACCGGACTACTGGACACGTTGCCCTAACCCCAGCTGGAGAGGCATTGAAGGAACGTGCTCGCTTGCTCATTGGCGACGTGGCAGCTTTGGAGTCATTTGGACGGCAGGCGATGAGAGGCGAGGTCGGAAATCTGCGGATAGGCTTCGGTATCGCAGCCGTTAATGACCTCTTGCCACGCGCGGTGATTGCATTTCGTAAAACGTACCCGAATGTGCTTCTTGAGATGTACGACATGCCTACCAGAAAGCAAATCGAGGCCCTTCAGGATGGAAGCATCGACCTGGGGTTCGTTCGGCTTCCGGTATCCAGCCCGCTGATAGAGACCAAACGATTGCTTAAGGAAGAGTTACTGATTGTGGTCGCGGCTGCGAAATTCAAGGAGAGAGAGGTGCCCTTGCTTAGCCTTCGAGATGAGCCTTTTGTTCTCCTTGCGCGTTCCACTTTCAGCACCCTTTATCAGCACGCGCTAAGCATCTGTGCAACCGCAGGGTTCGCACCAAACGTCGTTCAGGAGGTTCAGGAACCGTTCACAGTACTCAATCTGGTTCGAGCAGGGCTCGGGGTCAGCCTGGTGCCGTCTGCGCTCCGTCGGATGAGGGTTCCGGGGATTAAATTCTTTCCTACGAACATGCCCGCGGCAGCATGGAGAATCGGCATGGCGTGGAGGAAGGACCGACGATCTGTCGTGCATCGTTTTGCTGAGACCGTCCAGTCTGTAAATGTCGCCAGCCCCCGCTCTTCGATTACTCAAATCTAACTCATATGACGCAGACCTTATGGTTGGAGAGAACGACGGAACACTAACGATGCGTTAGTGCCACCGAAGCCGAATGAGTTCGACATCGCGTATTCCATACTATTGCGACTCCCTTGTCGCGCACCAGATTTAGTCTGCAGCTCTCGTCGAGGTGATCGATGTTGGTCGTCGGAGGAGCAGTCTGATCACGGAGCGCTAGCACTGTAATTCCAGCTTCAAGACTGCCAGCACCACCCAATAAGTGGCCAGTCATGGATTTTGTGGAGCTCACAAGCAGGGTTGAAGCGTGATCGCCGAAGGCATCAAGAATCGCCTGAGCTTCAGCGCGGTCTCCCAATGGGGTCGAAGTTGCATGGGCGTTGAGGTATTGAACTTGTGAGGGATTGATACCAGCACTCTTCATCGCCAACTCCATCACTCGCCGAACGCCGCGGCCATCCTCAGGCGGAGCATTGGTGTGGAAGGCGTCCGAGTTTGCCGCATAACCAACAAGCTCCGCCAGGATGGTGGCTCCGCGTCGTGTGGCGTGTGTCAACTCTTCCAGGACCAGCACTCCAGCACCTTCGCCCACTACAAATCCATCACGTTCACAATCCCATGGGCGCGAGGCTCTCACCGCATTCTCATTGTTCGTTGAAAGTGCGCGCATGGCGGCAAAGCCAGCGACTGAGAGAGGGGTAACTGCCGCTTCGCTGCCTCCACAAATCATTGCATCAGCATCGCCCCGACGGATGATATGCCACGCTTCGCCGATACCATGCGCGCCGGTGGTGCAGGCGGTCGAGCAAGTAAGATTTGGTCCCGTCGCTCCATATTTGATCGAGATTTGTCCCGAGGCCAGATTCGCGATTGTCGCGTTGATGAAGAATGGTGAGACGCGATCAGGGCCGCCCGTGAGGAGCTTGGCATGCTCCCGTTCGATTACCTCGAAGGCACCGATGCCGCTTCCTACGTATACGCCTACTCGCTCCGCGTTCTCTGGCGTGATCTGGAGGCCCGCCTGGGTCAAGGCGAACTCGGATGCGGCCATGGCGAATTGTATGAACCGCCCCATCTTCTTGATATCTTTTCGATCAACATAGGTTTCGGGCGTGAAGCTCTTCACCTCTCCAGCGAATCGACACGCAAATCGGGATGCGTCGAAGAGTGTGATGGGAGCGATCCCTGAGTCTCCCCGCAATAGCGCTTCCCACGTCTCCTCAGTTCCAATCCCAACCGGGCTCACAAGTCCGACTCCCGTTACGACTATCCGACGTTCTGGCTCCAACTCAATTCCTTTCACGAGCGCTCCGTGCGGATTCGCGATGCTGTCGTAGCTGGAAATTGTGTGACCGTGAAATCGAGGACTCTGTTGAGGAGGGCAACGTTCGTGGAACCTAGTTGATCCTCCAGGCTCCGCTGAGCCTCACGCCATCGTGGCTTCGCCTTGGAAAGTGCATCTTTACCCGACGCAGACAACGACAGGGCTCGCAGCCGACGATCCTCAGAGTGTTTGCTCTTTATATACCCAAGCTTTTCGAGCGGCAAGAGATTGCGCGTCAACGTAGTTCGGTCCATCTGCATCATTTCTGCCAGTTTGGCGAGAGGAATCTCCTTACAGGCAGCCAGTGTCGCCAGCAAGCCGAACTGCCCGATACTGATATTGCATGGAGCTAAAAAAGTGTCGTACGTGCGCGATATCAAGCGCGACGCCTGCCGTAGTTTGTAACAGCTGCAACCGAGATCTCCCGGATTTGTCATCGGATAGCCAGTTTCACCTTTTGAAAAGTATAGGTGTAATTACACCTACAATGCAATGCTCCGCTCACGAACGGGAGCACTCCATTGACTCAGTAAATGTCGCTAGCTGAAGTGTTTGAAATCGGCAGGAATGGCTTTGACCCCGTCGGCCGGTCGCCGGATCGTAGTTCGTGCTCGCTTGCTTTGGCAGATCGAATGTACCAAAAATAGTCCGGACAACGAATGGAATGCCACTGCGAAAGCTTGAAGATCCTGCGACGCTCGCATGGAAGCTAGGAACGGGTGCGTACTACAAGGGTGGTGGCCGCCCATGGCAGCTCGCGGACGTTCGTCCTGGTGTCTGCTATGTCGGCTTGGTTTACAAACGAACGGAGCTGACAACAAATGATCGGCATGCCTGTTGCGCGGCACAGATGTTTCTCACCAACGGAGAAGGAATCGTTTTTCGCGGTGCTTTAGGGCCATGGTTCCACGCAGACACCAAGCAATTCCATCTGGATGACGATGCAGCCAAACGACTCGTGACCCTAGTGATTGATGAGTATCGCCGGCAACACAACGAACCGCCGAAGGAGCTTTTCATTCATGCAGGCTCGAACTTCACAGATGAAGAGTGGAAGGGATTCGAAGGTGGGGCAGGCACAGCGACAAAAGTCATCGGGGTTCAAATTTCCGACGCGTTCGACGACCTAAAGCTGTACCGGATGGGAAAATATCCTACCGTTCGGGGAACGGCCTTGCCATTGAACTCGACGACAGCGTTTTTGTGGACGTCTGGCTATGTCCCAAGGCTCGATACGTATATGGGGCCGGAAACTCCAAACCCTCTGCTGGTAAGAGTCCAACGGGGAGAATGTCGACTTGAAACAGTGTTAAAGGATATTTTGGGGCTGACGAAGATCAACTTCAATTCCTGTCTGTTCAACGATCGGCTGCCCGTGACTATCAAGTTCGCCAACGACGTGGGGGATGTTTTGATAGCAGCACCGCTTGATGATGGAAGCGAACCGCGACTGCCGTTCAAGTTCTACGTATAGAGAGGGGTTCTCAACTCGCGCCCGCATTATGCGTGATTTGGTTAGCAAGGCTACTTCGGAACATCTTCATCATAGACGCCAGAGAGATCGGTTCATCCGACTGAAGCGAATGATGAGCCAAGCCGACGATAACCAGTCGATGCCGGGACGCAGACGGGTCATCCATGTCTTTTTTTGGTAGTCATTCTGGCTGCGTTCGGCCTCATCGTCGTTGGCTCCGCAGAAAACACTCGTGGCGATACTCCTCGAAGTGAGATGGGTAGCGGATGAGTAAGCGAACGTACCTACTTAAAGAAGTCGTCAATCTCGGCAAAGCTATATTGCGCGGCGGGCCCCGAGGTTTGCAGATATTTTGCGATGTCTACAAATACGGATGTGATATCCGCCAGATCGCTGTCGGTGTATACGAGCGCGTAAATACCATGCTTCTGAAAATACTTCTTCAGCTTCCGCATCTCCTTCTCGAAGTTTCCTTTTGCTTCCTCATTCACTGCTTTCGTGGTCTTCTCCTTGGTCTTGGTGAGGCGTCCATGTGAGGACCACGGCGATAGCTCGAAACCTACCTTATCGAAGGTGTCGGGATCGATGATGCAGAAATCTAGGCGATGTTCGTGTTTTGCTTCTCGACCGTTGTATCGCAGCTCTGGGATCAAAAGGGGAATATTCAGGGGGTCATCGGAGTCCCGCACCAGCTGAGAGTACATTGCCGCAATTTTCCTCTGATAAGAGGAAGCTGAGTGGCGAACGAGAACATGCTCGAAAAAACGGAGGTACTCACCGACATTAGCGAACCGCATTGGGTCGGCGCTGTCAGGCACTACGAGTCCCGTTTCTAGGACGTGACCTATCGTCCAGTAGCGAGGTTTGAAGCGCCGGATATGGCTCTTATCATTCTCCCAGCGGCCATCCTTGAAGCGCGGTGTTACAAGTAGCCCGTAGTCCGCGTTGTTCTGTCCGATCCAAATTTCGGCTTCCTCTACCTCAGGCCTCGCCTTGTGATACTCGTCGTAGTGCTTCAGATATGACCGCCTGAGGAAAATGTGTAGATATCGCCGAAAGGCTTTCGACTTTCTGGCAATAGCAAAGAACTCACCGAAGCCGAACGCTTCACCTTCCTCCTCTAGCTGCTTGTTGAAGCCTGCCATCCACAGTGCTTCATACTGATCAGGCGCAAGGATTACAGCGTGCTTGAGATCGATCACATAATCGGTTTTGTGGCCAATGATGGCATTTAGTTCTTTCTCGTCTCTGAGTCCCGTTTCTTCAAGAACTGTTGGCAAGAGTTCTCGCAGCTCGGTCTTCATTGTTTGGATCAGTTTATTCCGCTTTGTCTTCTGTGGATCGCGCTTTGCCAATTCTCCTCCTGCGGCGTTCAAGAGTTCGTTCACATACTCGACTTATGCAGCGCATTCCAAAGGCAACGTAGAGTATCCACTCAAGTCTTGCGATGTTCAGGAGGCACCTGAGCAGTGCGCCCAAGAAGCTTTGGCCTACCTCGACGACGTAATCAGTAAAGAGAACGCGAATTGAACAATTTCATGGCCCTCTGGTCAGACTTTCGCGCCAGTCACCGTCATATCCAAACAGAGGCGCTTGCTCACTATCCGTGTACCAAAAGTCAGTGAGTGGAGTGACGTTGGACGACTTGAACCAATGAGCCTCCCCGTTGGCGTCTACCGCCCACCACTGCGCGGTCTTCGGTGCCGATTTCCAGTCAACACCGGAGTGCATACCATTCTCCTCAGACTCAAACTTCCGAAATTATAACGGCCCATTTTGGTCAAAATATCTATTCCAGTTCGGCACGTCTTCACCAAGCAACTTGAGCAACATGAGGCCACGGCCTGTGAGACGCGCAGCATAGTTTGAGATCGGAACCTCACGCGGGCTGGTTGCAATCTCCTGGGCAAGGCCAAACCCCTGCAGCCGCAAACAAATCTGTAAGCCCTCTTCCCGGCTGAACTGATCGCCGTTCGTGAGTTGCGGATTATTCGTTAGCGCGTGGGCCATATTGACGGATAGTTCCTGGGCGCGCTGGATGAAAGTATTCGGGTGCAGTTTTGGCTTCTGGTTTGTAGCGGCCGTTGTCTGCACGTCTTGCCAGTCGCTCGGCTTGTTCATGATTCGGTTCAACACTTTCAGGCCGATAATGTCCCTCTCCCCAAGTTGCTCAACATCACGGATGAAACCCACCAAATCAACGACCTTCGTTTGGAGCGACACCGCAGAGGTGGCAATCTTGATGTACCGGTCGCGTTTATTGTCGTTCATCTCGTCAATGTCGTTGTGAATCGCCACACGCAGAGCTGCTTGCACTTCAGCCACGTCGGTCTTCATGTTCTTGATCGACGATTCCAGACCTTTGAACTGTTCGATCAACGCCCGGATAAACGCCTCGCCGCGATCTTGGCGTTTTGAAGTGTTGAAACTGTCGAGGAACCCAAAGAGGATTGCGATAGGGCTGGCGGCAGGAAAGCCTAAGGCGACAGTAGCTGAGCCAAGGGTTAGCTCCGCCAGCGGTGCCTCGGAGCCGACTGGGTAATGCTTTTCTACTTGGTCAAACGGGTTGTCTATGGCCATTGGGCGTTCTCACTTCACTTGCACGGATAGCAACTCTTGACCAGAAAGCTTGCTTGGACCTGTTTGGTGCGCTCGACTATCGACGGCGGGATTATTCCATCTGCCGTCCCTTGCGTAGGATTATCAGAACCCGCTGCGAGGTTCTGCTCCGTAGCCGATATTTTCTGAAGGACGAATCCGTCAGAATCTTTCAGGATGAAATCGAATTGGCCTTCAAGGTGAAGCTGGTCAGGCGGACCGAAAGTGAAACCGTTGGCGAGCTTCTCCTCTTGCTGGTCCTTTATGGGCAGCGTTTTTGTCGGGACTGGCTCGATTGGAATTTTCAGAATGAACCCAAGCTGGTTTCCGTTGTCACGCGTCAGGAACTTTATCTTACCTGTCAGCCCCATTGCCTTTGGTGTTGGGTGAGTATCGATCGGATAGTCAAGCGAGTATCCAATCGGGTCGATGACGGATACCGTAATCCATCCATCACTCGCGGGCGCTTTCGGCTGTCGCTTGACCAGATACATGCATCCGACGCCAAGGACGAAGGACACGATAGCAACCATCAAAATTGTGAGGGTTCTTCTCAAGAAATATCTCCAGCGTTTGGAGGCTGTTTGCTCGGTTGAGATCTGAATCCTGCCACGGCCCAAAACAGCGCATACCCCAGTGCGAGGAAGCCAAGCGGTACACCGACGGCAAACAAGACGACCTTCGCCAGCTTTTGCCAAGGGTGAAACTCAACGAGTGGCTTACCGGCTTTGGCGTACAGCCTTCTGTCCAGCTCTTTGTCGTTTACATCCTTATATTCGGGATAGAGAGACCTAAATTTGGAAAACTCGTACCAGCAAAAACCGTCGTCATTCCTGTTGTAGTCAGTTCCGGCGGTTCCTCTGGCCTTCTCACAATCGGCGGGAACCATGTTCTCGCCACCCAACTTGGTAGCCACTGCGTTCCAGTCAGTGTAGGCATTCCTGAACTCGGTGTGGATGTTGTCGTAGGAGAAAGCCGCAACGACAATCACGAACAGCACACTCAGCACCACCCAAAGCCGAAATGTGCCTTTCTGGACGTTCATATTTCTCCAGCGATGATTGTACTGCCCTGTATACTTCCGCTCATCCGGACAGATAGGTTTACACGGATTTTGCGACCTCTGATTCCAATATCTATAGATTAGAGCCGAGTACATTATGAGCAGAAAACTCACACGGCGTGATTTCCTGAATCTTTCAACGGCGACGGCGGCACACGTATTTGCGCCCTTGGCTCTAACTGCCGCTGAAGCCCAGGTCTAGTGATGAAGTCTAAGCCAAAACCGCCGCCGCCACCCGATCTAGATCTGATCACGATAACCCTCACGCATGACAGCATGAGGGTGGTAGTCGGCTGAAATGAAAAAGTGGACAACAATCGCATGGTTGCCGCAAGCGATAGCTCAAGCAATTTCTACCGGTGATCTTGATTGGTTGGAAAAACTTCACGCATTGGAGAGAAAATATGACCTCAAACGCAAAAACTGAAACCGCGAGACCTTTACGAGTTCTACTGTGATTGCATGGCTTTTCGCGCATTCATTGCGTCCTGATAAACGTCAAAGTGCCTTACATACCAAAGTGGAAAGCTGCATTTTTCGAATTCCGCTTCAGGATCTTCAGTGTAGGAAAAGAAACTATATTTGGAGGGATCGCCTTTGTATTTCGCCGTTGCTTCGTTCAATTCTTCCTTGTTGCAATAGCGTTCTCTGTCATGGGGTGTTGTGTATGCAGAAAATGAATTGAAAGGGTTGGGACCCTGTCCTCCAGCTGAGATAGGGGCGTCACCATCGAGTGTTTTGTCGATCAAGTCGGTGTCATTCTCTGCAGCATGGCTCAGCTCGTAGGAAGCCTCTTGATCCCCTTCAGAGGTGCTCACGTATGTGAAGTAAGAAAAACGAGCGGCATTGCTCGTGTCGCCGCCTATCCTCACTACTGTGATATTTCCTCCCGATCCACCACCGCCAAAATAGACGAAGCTGTCTCCGAAGAAATTGAGGGGCTTCGACCCCAAGAGAATGGTGGGGTCACCGAGGAACGGCACCTGAGGCTTAAATCTATCGCTGAGACTTGTGACGGTATAGCCAGTAGACTGATCGTTCGTGAATTCGATAAACAACCTGAACAGGCTCCGGGCGTCGATCCAAAACAAACCAAGCGATTTCCCAGATTCAATCTGTCCTGACGCTGCACCGAATTGTGAAGGTTGTAAATAGTAAGATGAACTTCTACCTAAATCTAAGTACCGAATCTTGGTTTCCCAATCATGAATATATTTGTCATCCTGTTCGCCTTCTTGTTTGGTTTGAGCTTGTTGCAATCCAGAAAAAACAGCGCTAGATAAGTCCTTCGGGGCAAGAGTGATCGCAGGAGTGGGTCTATATCTGATGGCCAGAGCTCCCAACAATGCCAATAGAATGAGCAATGTCATGGAAGCCCAAAAATAATAAGAATGCAATCGGGCTCTTAGGAATTCAGTGGCAGTTATGTTGTCGGGTATGGGAATTGCACCCATTTCCTGGCGCAGGGCTTCCAGCCGCTGGTTCTTCGGAAGTTTGTCGAGATGTTTGAGAAGGTTCTTGTTGCGTTGAACCTTGATGGCAACAATCACCCAAGCAAAGCAAGCAACGACATAACCGATCAGCGCTGTAAGATCGCCAGCAATGTGGGGAATCGCGCGGAATAATGATTCTGGGAAATCGCCCATTGCGCTGGCCCCAAATAATAAACATCATAGTTCACGGACGTCCGAGCATTCGGTTTTATTCGTCTGGCTTGATTTTCGACCAAGGCGATTGCCCGACGGGATGGGCTCCTAGCCTAAATGAGAGAGAACTTGCTCGCGGATATTATCGCTCAGGGAATTGGGTTGAACGAAACCACCGGATTGACTCTCCTATGCGTTCCCACGCAAAGCCCTCGTTGCGATTTGCAGGGTGTGGAAGGGCAAGACACCATACGAAGGCGCCGTCTTGGAGCCTATACGCCTGAATGTCATCTAGGAGACGAGCTGAGCAGCCTGGCATGCGATTCCAGGCATCTCTTCCCGTGATGATGACTTTGAGTGGCCGTAACTCTTCAAGCAGCGTCAAAAGGTGCGGGCCGGCGTCAGTCCAGTGAGCCGCTTTTGGTCGAACACTTGGCATCACACCGACGGATTCCTGAACATAAATCGTGTATGCTTGTTCCTGCCATGCGTACTGCATTTCTTCACGCGTTGGCGCTGGCTTCATGCAAAGAACGCGATTGATCTGGCTAAAATACCGATTCTTGCCAAAATGGTCGATGTTCCATTCCATAGATTCCTGGGGATGCGTAGGCTGGGGCGTGTACATATTGCCATCTTCGCCAGGCCAATCGTAGGCGCTTTCGCTGATCAAAAGCGTTCGGCTCTGCGAAAAGCCCGAGCCAATCCAAGGCTGGAAATAGCGTGAGGCCATAGGGGCCGACTTCTGAGTGACTTCGAGATTGCTCATAGGGGCATCATCACAGAGACTGAAAATCAGGGTCTGGTCCGGGCATAAAACTCATGCGTCTATAGCCCTCACGGATCAAGCCTTGATTGAACAGGAAAAAGTTTGTAATGACATCCTTCTTACTTCCCACAAATTCATCGCCGCGATCTGATTCGAAGCTGTATCTGACCTCACCTTGCACGTCCCACCGTCGAATGGCCGCATTTAAACGGCCTGCGGTGCCTGGCTTCTCGTAATGGGCGTGAAGGATACCATTCGGGCGGTCTTCAAGGGAATTCAGAAGGTACGACCCTTCCTTCCGCTCCGCAACAGCCCCTCCGGATGCTTGCAGGAAGGTTTTTGATCCCGTGAGCTTTATCCATTGAGTGTTGTCTTTGATTGCAGGTTGAAGCAGGATCGGCAAGACTACATCGCTTGTTCGCCCGGACGCGACGTAAACGATGCGCAGCGCTGCGGGGCCAGAGTGATCCCAAGTATTTTTGTCGGGCCTCGGTGCATTGAAGAGAAGAACAACTTTCTCATGAACCATTAGTACAGACGTTTTATTCGTGATTTTTCCATTCACGTCTATGGTTGTAATCGAAGCTTCCGAAGACATCAGAAGGTCAACGCTTTTGACTTTGATCGGCTTGTTCGACTCGATCAATAGAGACTGGTTATCCACGTCTCCTGCAAAGGATAAATAGAGCGACAACGGCTTAGCGGCCTCTTCGTTATCGGCACGATCAAAGCCTTCTTGAGTCATTTCGTAAACTTCGTCGCTCAATTGAAATAGGTAACCCATATCAACGAGCCGTCGAAGTGTTCGTTTCCAAGCTGCGATAGAGCGTGGTGTATCCTCTGCAAAATTCTCTCCGTTGGCCTGTACGAAATATCCATCAAAGGTGCTTTGGACAATAACTCTGCCGCCGGCATCGGCTGCTGCGGCCAGCAGGAGCCTCAGGTCATCGACGGTCAACACGGAGTTCCTTCCATGATGAATATCAATAATGGCCGCAGCCGGTGAGGTCGTCGGAAGCGATGCGATTGGTTTAGCGATTGGGCTTGAGGCTGATTTTGCGGGCTTCTTGCTGAAGTCGGGCTTCTTACCCAACGCAGGCCCCTCAAGGGTCTCCCCGTGCAACTTCCGCAACAACTCCTCATACTCGTCTTCGCTATATGGCTCCGCGCTGAGGTTGACCCCCAAACGACTCTTCAAATAAATCGGAAGCGACGTTTTGAAAGATCCTTGCCTGAGTACGGGGATGAACTTGTCGGTGAGCATGTGTTCGGCGACTTCGCCGGTAATGATCATCGATTCGTACCCGACGCCGCCTTCACGACTATTGGCCTTCTCCGCATAATTCTCGGTACACACGATAGCGACAAAATCGCTTTGGGTCACAGCCTGTTCCATGAAGTAAAGCTTGTCTTGTCCGAGCTTGAGATACCATTTGTCGAACAGAATCTGGATGCCGTCCTTTTGTAGCCTTTCGGCGAGCGCCCTGACCCAGGCCTTGTGCTCGTCACCCTCCCACGAATAGGACAGAAAGACGCGGGGCGCGCCATCAACACGAGCGGGAAGCTGCCTCGAAATAATGGCTTGCGCTGGCTCCAGAGGGGTTTCGTCTTGCTTGAGGAATTCATGGCCCTCGATTGAGACTTTGTGAAATCCCTGACCGTTCAGATCGACCAAATAGCCTTCATTGACCAGCCGTGTCCATGGCGCGCCCAGAAGATGCTCTTTGACGAGCTGCTTCTCTCCGTCTGGAAAGCCATGGGCAAATCCATACGGATCGCCGCCTAGCATCAAATTGCCCTTGTTGAGGACGCTGCCATCGTGACGGCTCATCCGAGCCAGTTTCGCTAGAAATAGTCGGTCTTTCTGTTCTGCGGGCAGTTTTCTCAGCTCGGCCAAAGTCGGCGCTACTTGCCACAGTTCTTGCACGGGGTCGTTCATTTCCAATCATTATATGGATGGAAAGTTTGTAGCGGTTTTGTAGTGAAACTGCGATACCAGGGGATACTCCGGGATACAGCCCCATGATAAGAATCAGGAACTTGGAACTCAGGGATACCCGGTGATGACTTATCTTCAGGTTGAGGTGCGAGCGCGGCGAGGCATGGAGTTTAAGTCCCCTCCTCCGCACCAAGCTGGGGCAGATCGTTGTGGGACGTTAACCATAACGGCAAGCAAGGCCCTCTACAGTTGCAATGACGCACTTTGGTCCGTAGCAAATTGTTGTCCGGTTTGGAGTGCGGACGACTTGACTACATCGTGAGACAGTTTCTCGACAAGAGACTCCGCATTATCGGTATAGATATGGGCATCATGCGATCCCCGCGAAACGGCCACGTATGCGAAACGCTTGTTGATGAGGTCTGCATGAACGTGGCTATCGAGGTTCACCATGACCCGTTCCGCCGTGAGTCCCTGGGAACTATGACTGGTGACCGCGTAGCCGTGATCGAAGTGCCGCATCTGATTGGCATCGAAGCTGACCGCTTTGCCGTTGTCCATCTTTACGGAGAGCTGGCCGTCTTTGTCGATGCGTTGCACGGTGCCAAGGTCGCGATTGGCAACACCTAACTCTTTGGACGGCGCGGTAAAGCTCAAACGGTCGCCGACAGCAAACTCCCGTTCCAACTCGCGGTAGGCGGTCACACCGTATAACCGCGCAGGGTTGTAGGTGACAGCTTTTCCGTCCTCTTTTTGAACGGTCAGCAGGTTGTCTTTTGGTTGGGTAGCAATGACCTTCGTATAGCTTTGCTTTTCAATGCCGATGTCCTGACTGCCGCGCGGATAGTAGAGTACGTCATTGACGGCATAGCGAGCGGCCCAGGTACGGTCGGCTCCGGTCATATCGGAACGCGGTGCGAGCACACGCATCGCATGATCTTCTGCGGCGACTGTGCCGAGGGCTTGCAATTCGGAACGCACGGCCTGATTGATCTGACGGCGCGAGGCATTGTCGGGTGAGACGACGATGGTGTTGTCCGGGTTGGCAGCGTAGCTTCGCGCAATCGCCGCGATACGCTGCTGTGCATCGGCAATCTCCGTAACGCGCCCCTGTTGTTCCAACAGGGCGACGCCCTCTGCGACTTCGCCACGCGATAGATGCTCGACCGATTTCAGCAGTTCCGGGGCTGCTCGTTGACGCACGATCTGATCAAGCTGCGTGGTCTTCATCCCGGCATTGACCAACTGCTCGAAAGGTTTGCCCGCTTCAACGCCCTGATGCTGGCGGGTGTCTCCGATGAGCAACACGCGGTCGCTGGATTCCAGTTTGGCGAGGAAGGCGCGGACCTGTTTCGTGCTGGCAAGACTGGATTCATCCACCATGTAAAGATGACGGGCGGAATTCGGCTGGCCGGGACGGACGAGGAAACCCTGTAGGGTGTCGGCAGAGATACCGGCGGCGCGGAGCTGATTGGCGGCGCGGGATGTTGGGGCGAAGCCTTCGACAACATAGCCGCGTTTTTCGGCTGCTTCACGAACCGATTTCAAGAGGGTTGTTTTCCCGACACCAGCCCGTCCCTCCAGCCCTTGCACGACATCGCGCGAGGTCAGAATCTCCTCGGCGGCAGACCGCTGTCCGGTGTTGAGATGCCGCTGCTTTTCGGTATGGGCGACGGCAGCTTGTATGGGCATGATCTGCTCGGCGCGACCCTGCCCCTGTTGCATCCGGCGCAGGATTTCTTTCTCGGCGCGGAGGGTCTCTGCCGTGGTGAACTGCCTCCCGCTGTCATGCTTCTGGCCGGGCACGAGCTGTAACTCCCCGGCTGCGACACGCGACTCGAAGTTGGCACGAACTTCCGAGTACGTTGTTTCACTCATGCCGCGTCGTAAGGCATCGCGGTAAAGCTCGCGTTCGTCGGTGACGGCCTCACGCTCAAAGCTGCGGTCGCGGGCATAGGTGACGGCCTGCCGTGCCACCTGTTGCGAGCTCTCCCGGTCGTGCTCGGGCGCATATTCCTGACTACGCCTCCGTGCGTCCATCACAACTTTGTCTGCCTGGTTGCCGAACACGGCGGCGATCTGCCGATGAGCGGCCAGCACCTCGGCGGGCGAGTCAATCTCTTTGCTGTCACGGGTAGAGTGCGCGGCGATCTGCGCGGCTTCCGGTCCCTGATAGCCGGCCCTTTCCAGATGCTCGCGTATCTGCCGGCTGCGGGGGCTGGAGGCGTCAAGGTACTCCTGCGAGTAGCCTTTGATCTCTGGTGCGCCACTGCGTCCCGGTTCAATTTCGTAGCCGAGATTGCGCAGGCGATAGGTCAGTTCCGATTGATACACGGCAGTGGCAAACTGCTGTGACTCGAACAGGCCGCGCTCCTGCAAGGCCCGCGTCTGTCCGTTGTCGCGCACGGCGACATTGAAGATGACGGCGTGGGTGTGGAGCTGCGGCGCGGCGTAGCCGTCCACGGGTCGCGCGGTGTCATGCTCGAACTTTGCGGCGATGAACTCGCCGGTGGTTTCGGCGGCGTGGTTGCCGCCGATGCGGGCCTGCGTGTACCTTTCCAGTTCGCTCAAAGCGACGTTCACCGCTTCCCGGTGCGCGTCCCGCACCCGGTCATCCCCACCGACGAGCGCGGTGAGGGACACCGACTTGGGCGCGGAGAATGTGGCGTCCCAACCGGCACGATGTTCTACCGGCGCGACTGTCTTCCCGTCCGCGCCTTCGTACTCCTGGACGACGCGATGGCGTACAAGCTGCTCGGCGGTATGAGGGTGTTGGCCGTCCGCGAGCCGCGCAAAGTGTTCCTCGCTCACGGCTCCTGCGAGGTCGAACTTTTCAGCCAGCTTGCCATGCCACTCGCCCAAAGTCCGGTCGTCCTGCTTCCAATAATTCTGCTCGGCAGACGTGAACTCCTTGGCGTGGTACGTCTGCGCTTGCGATGCGGAGAGCGGTTTGGAGATCGTCAACATAGTTAATCTCCCAACGAGAATCCAGTTTCGACCGGCTCGTCTTCGCTATCGTCGGGAACGGTGGTTACGGTTATATCCGCAGACTTCGGTGGCTTCTTCGTGAGCGTTTTTGGATCGAAGGTAAGCTCATCGTCGTCCAGCGGGCGCGGCACAAACGCGGGCTGCGTGGCCGGGATGTCGTGATAGGCAAACGAGAATCTGGCGACCATGTTTCCCAACTTCAGGAAAGCGTGCCGGTCGGGGAGCCCGGAGATTTCCGAGTCAAGCACCAAGGGTTCGACCTGGCGCTCCACGCTGAAATTGTTGCCTGCCCGTAAGCCGGTGGAGTGTGTCTCCCGCAGCCGCTCGATCTCAACTTTGCCAATGGCGTTTGACACCCATTCGGCGGCCTTCGGCTCCGTGATTTTCAGGAATATTTTGGTGGCCGGCTGTGACAGCATGACCTCAGCGAGATGACCGTAGATCATCTCAAGCTGGGCCTTGCCCTGAAAGCCAAGGATGAGCGGGTTCTTCGCCTTTCTGTTCTCTGTGATCGCAGTATGCAACTGCGGCAGACGTTGCAGACTCGCCAGCTCGTCCAGCACGAACCAGACGGGATGCTGGCTCTCTTTCGGTTCATTCAAGAGACGCAATACAAGCAAATCAATCCAAAGGCTATGAAGCGGGCGCAGGGCCTCGCGTTCGCTGGGCTTCGATGTAATGAAGATCCATCCTTTGCGCTCTTCCGCCCATTCGGTTGCAGTCCAATGACTCGCAGATTTCTCTTTCCGAGGAAGCATTCGCAGGCTATCGGCAATTAAACCGAGGGAGGCTAGAACGCCGTTGCGCTGCTGCTGCGCTCCCTTCGCAATCATCATCGCCATCTCCGTGTTCTGGACGCGACGGTCGATCTCGTCGGGGTTCGCCATCCACTCCACCAACTCCTGCGGCGATGGGCCGAAGGTCAAGAGATGGGCAAAAATTTTCTGCGGAGTCTCGGTAAAAAACTCACCCTTCTTGTCTGTGGTCGGTTGATACAGGGACGCGGCAATGGCCCTGGCCTCGGCACGGCGGCGCAGCTCCTCCGATGGTCCCCAATAGGGGCAGCGTGCATCGAGAGGATTCAAAATGATGTCGCCGCGGCTGGGGTCATAGAATCGCTGCACGAACTCGCAAGCAGGGTCATACACGATGGCAGAATGACCGCGCTCCTTGATCTGTACGAGGAGCTGCATGACCAGCCTGGACTTGCCCGCGCCGGTGTCGCCCATGATCTCGATGTGCTGTCCTTCGGCACGTAGCGGGATACGCATGAGGTGCTTCGACTCGGTGGTTTTGAATCCGACGCCATCGCCTCGGACGGCTTTGTTGAAGCCTTCTGGCGACACGAGCACCGGCCCTTTCAAGAGTCGCCCGTACTTCAGCTCTTTGAGCCGTTGAATATCTTTACGGACGGTGAACGGAAGCTGGAAAAGAAACGCGGCAAGCCCTGATAAGAGAGGAAGACGGAAGATGCCCACGAACGTTGCTCCGTCGTAAACGAAGCGGCGAAGGTAGTCATGGAGCGGTCGATTCATGTAATCGACCTTCGCTCCGCGATACAGAAAAACAACCCCTGCGGCGCGAGCAGCCGGCGAAAGTGCGAGTGGAATCGGCTTGCCAATCGGCTGTGGTGTGGAACCTGGCTGCACATCGGCCTCGGTAACAGGCCGGACGTGATGCAGGCGGTCGGCAACCATCACAAGCTGATACTCGCTGCTCTGGCGCATCGTGCCCAGGAAGCCCGTTTCGACATAGCAGGAGAGATAGTAGCGTTGTAGCGGACTCATTGCGAAAGCAAGATGGAGATAGACGCAGAGACCGGCGACGGCGAGTGCAACGAAGACGGCTCCGAAGCTGTATACGGGATAGTGAGGCGGACGGACGATAGTCTCTTTCCGCCCCCATTGTGTGTCGGTCATGGCTGTTCCGATGTCCCTTCTGCATAGCTGGCGAGCATGTCTGCCGCCGCCTTGCGCTTATTGGTTTTCACGTACCGGAGCATTTCTTTGAATTGCTCCGGCGTCATCTTTTCGCCCCGCAGCAACGGCTCAAGGGTGTTGATGAGCAGGAGACGCAAGGCTTGCACTTCGGCAAACAACGCCATGCCATCGCTGCTCTGCTGTTCATTCGCGGCATTCAACAGGATTTCCCGCGCCCATTCGCGGAGGTTCTTTCCGCAGCTTGCGGCAACCCGCAATAACGCCCTTTCCTCGCTGCGGGTAAACCGCGTTGCGATGCTCTGCGTGCGTGTCTCCCGTCCCTTAAGCCGCTGGAGGTGGCCTTCGATTTCAGAGGGGTGTGAAAGCATGGCTGGTCCTTCTTGCTGCGAACTTCAGGAGCGGTTCCTATGGAACCGCGTGAATTTGCCCTCAGTCGCAATTCGCTTGTTATCTGCATGTTTCCTAATGGAACCAAATTGGTTCCCAACGCAACCCTTTCAGGGATGGAGTGTCAATATTCTTCCGGTGCGCAGCACCGTTGTGGTTCTGCCACTGATATTGGTGCGGATCATGCCTTCGATCCCGCCACGGCTGCGGTTGTTGGTACTGCCGGCTGCGGCACTGTTGTCGGCTTCTTCGGCGACGCTTCCGTTGTTTGGGCGACAGGACCTTTGCGGATGCGAAGAGTCGATGTTGCCTGCTTCGCTTGAGGAGTTTTGAGGAAGTCTTGGAAGTCCCGGTCCTTCAAGAACACATATGCTAGGGCTTGCTCGACGACTTCGTCGGCAGATGCTCTGATGAACGCCGCGTACTGATCGACCTGCGTAGCGGTCAAATCTGTAAGGCGGATGGAAGCGCTAACTTGGCGGGTCTGGACAACTTCGAGTAGGGGCATTTTTTCTCCTTTTAGTTGTGAAATGAGCGATCTATTTGCGGGCAATCATCCGCTGCGCTGTAGCAGCGATCTCTCGTGCACGAGCAGAGCAAGTTGCGTTGGGAATTTCAAGTTGACGACGTCTTTCGAGCGACGCAATTACGTCCTGGATGGAGGTGCCTTGAAGCAGCCACTGACGAGCTGAAGCCATGTCTACGGTGCGCTGAGCGTAATAGCTCGGATTCGGTTTGTCGGAGCGGCGCGAAGCTAGCTCTTTAGTGAGTATCGCGGCATCTTTGCCGTGAGCGAGTTCCTGCGACACCCATGCCCAATCGTGTTCGGAATGCGTGTGCATGTCAGGACGCCGGTATTGAGTGCGGACGGGCGGAATACAAGCTGCCTCGCGCAGCATGTATAGCCGAAAATCATCCGGCTGATATGTCGCGTCAGCGCCGTATTCCACGGTGATGAGTTGCGGAGGATCGTACTTGCAATTGCGAAAGCCGGGGACGCGGAGAACACGATTACAGTCGGTGCAGGCGATGTCACCATGAAACGCCAGTGTCAACAGCTTGAGAGTCATCTCCTGCGTGTAGAAATCAAAGCCTTCTACACGCCAGAGAACCTGATACTTGCCCGTTGATGTTGCGACGATTGTGTTCGGTTCCGGCACAAGGTCAGACGCTCGGAGCGCAGCGATACGGGCCTCTCCATTCACATCGATATCTATATAAAGATGACGAACGGAGGCGATGCAATCCTTGGTGCGCCTACGACTGCCGGCGAAGAGCGGATTGGCTGCCACATAGATATTCGCGGAGTTGTGGTTTTCATGAACCAGCCAGCCCTGGTATCGAGGCGCGAGCGCACGCTCCAACGGCACGACACGCTGCTGCGTCGTGGACGTGCTCTCATTGCGAAGCAAGAGAGCAATGGTGTCACCCGGAGCGAAACAACGAGTTAGAAAGTCTGTAGCAGTTCGGTTCATGCGACACCTTATTCGGGGCAATGGAAGAACGCGATTGTAGGGCGCGGTGGTTAGTAGAGTAAGAAGCCCGGTGATTGCCGGGCTTCCTCTGTCAAGGAAGGGGCCTATGAGGCTTCTTCCTCGGTGACATCTTCATCGTCTTCCGCTGTTGCTTTGGCGGCACGATCCAGCTTTAGAATCGAGCTGACCCGGATCTCCCAAATGGTCTGTTCCGAGTTCGTCTTCGTGCTGGTGTACTTGCGGCTACGCAGCTCACCTTCGACCTGGATATGAGCGCCTTTCTTGAGGGTGGCGGCGAATTCTCCGAGCTTGCCAAAGGCAATGCAACGGTGCCATTCTGTGTGCTCGATGTACTTGCCGTCCTTCTTGTAGGAAGACTTGGTTGCCAGCGAGAGAGTGATCAGGTTGCGGACGTTGTTGGTGCGAACCTCTGCGTCGTTGCCGAGGAATCCGATGAGGGTGACTTTGTTTGAGTACATGGGTGCGTCCGGCGTTCAACTTTAGATCAAATTCTCTGATGCGCTCCAACTCATATCCAAAGAGTCGGTGCGCGCCATCGAGGGTTAGCGAAAATGCATCTGCAACCTCAAGAACGACATGGAGGGTAGGATGGTCCTTGGTGCGAAACAGATTCGAGAGTAAGTTTTTCGTCAAAATTTCTCGTCTCTCGCGCGCTCGATACTCCTTTTCGTTGGCGGGCCGGATCTCGCGAAACAATCCGCGGAGATGGACGAGTGCATCGGCGATTTGCTCGCGTGGGACGGAACTGTACACCGTGAGCAACCTCCTCAGAAGGTCTCAGCGCGGGAGTCGCAAGAACGAGTGATTCAGGAGAGCCTCTGTCAACAGGGTCTTCCCGAATTTTGGCGGGAAGATCTTTGAAGGATTGCCGATACTGAGTGATCTGTCGTCACCGTCCATCTAGGTTCTCATAATATAAAGCACTGGTTCTCTAAGGCAGGATAAATGAACCACAATTCCTGGCATGCTAGAGCTTGAGTATCCTCCGAGGCTGTTCGGCGTACTAAATGGAGACATTCACCACGACTGCGCTTAACACTCTACGTTCTTCGGAGAAATCGATCGCGATTAAAAGGCAGGCACCTCTGAAGCTCGATAGGCTCGAAGATTGCGGGCCACTAGAAAGCATTCCTTGACAGGTTTCCACTCGACACTAAGAATTGCGCGGGCGAGCACATGGAACTCTAATCCTGCACCGTGTCAAAGGCGCTTGTTAAGTGAGAGCGACGGAGTGACTCGTAGCTGAGCACGAGAAGCGCTCGCCTCCGTGATCTGGAGATGCGAAGAGAGGTTCTCAAACATGGAGTTGTTTTTCTGCGGCTTCCTGCCGCAACTCCTGGTTCTGAGATCTTCAAAGGCTGGCGTACCCGAGTAGCTCTGCCAATTCGTAAAGATCCCGCCATACCAGGGCGCAAGTATATGACACGGATCGTGAAACCAGAAATTGCTGAATTGTGGCTATTTCGCTGAACCGCCATAAACGGCAGGCTCACCCAGGCTGCCTACTCTCGGCAGGTTCCGAATATAAAGCACCATGCGCCATATATCCTCATCGGAAAAATCCTTGTCAGAGGCAGGCATGCCCGAAGGAGCAATTCCGTTCTTGATAATCCACTTCAGTTGTCCATCCGTATAAGACTGAACCTCGGCGCTGGCAAGCGAGGGGATGGGTGGAGAAACAGACGCCGCGAAAGGAACGCCCGTGTTCTGGCCGTCAAGCCCGTGGCAAACCATGCAGTATGAGGTAAAGCTCTGTTTGCCATCCTCAATATTCTCCGCACTCGCAGCCACTGGATTGGCGTCTTTTTTGCCTCCGATAGTGATATCGGTGCCTCCGCATAGTCTCCGGATCAATGCGTTCAACCTGAATGCGAAGATGAAGGACGGAGAGTTTAACGATGTTTTCCTCACTCCGGATCAGGTGGGTGATTTCAAAACCGACTGCGGCGTGTACTGCGGTGCGGGACACAAGACGATGTCAATGACGGTGCACGTGATTCAATAGTGAGAATGAGATCACGCCGCTCCTCTTCGTTGATTCTGCTTTCGATACCAGCAGAGTGCGATAGGTGAGTTGCTGAGGATCGAAGAGTATTTCGATCGCTTCGGCGTGGCCTTCGTGATTACGGTAGGTCGCGTTAGCGACTTTGCCGCCCGTGTATCCGACTCGAGTCGAATATTACGCCCGGGAAGCTGCGAATCAGATCCAGCAAGGACTGCACGCTCGTTCGATCCATCCATGTCGTTACTCCTATTTTTGCTTTTCAAACAGTTCGAGATATTTACCGTACCCCGCGCTCTCAAGCTCATCGAGAGGAATGAAACGCAATGACGCGGAGTTTATGCAATAGCGCAGGCCGCCGGCGTCTTTAGGGCCGTCGTCAAAGACATGCCCAAGATGGCTATCACGTGGCTTGATCGCACTTCTGTCCGACTCATGCCACGAGTGCCATCAGCACCTTCCTCTACGTTGTCCGCTTCGACCGGCTTGGTGAAGCTGGCCAGCCGCAGCTGCTGTCGAACTTGTCGAGGGACGAGAACAATGACTCGCCGGATACGATGTCCACATCGATTCCCGGCTCATCATGATCCCAGTACGCATTCTCGAAGGGACGTTCGGTTGCGTTCCGCTGGGCGACTTGGAACTCCTCAGGGGAGAGTCGAGAAATGGCCTCTGCGTTCTTTGTGTAATTGTCCATGCATGTCTCGCCGAAAGCTCTTGCTAAATTTTACAGCCCTGTCGTTTGGACAGCTCTGTGGCGCGATTTCTTTAGGGCTACAAGGTCGACGAGTCCCATTCCGCGAAAAAACCCGCTGAGAAGGGTTTCCGCTGACTCAGTGCGATCATCCAAGACACTCATCGTACGGGCTAATTGAAGTACCAGCGCAGGAAGTTCCTTTCCTGAGAGAGAGGTCGAAAGCCGAGACCGCACATTCTCGTCGGTTATGCGCTGCGCGTCTTTTCCCAAGAGAAAAGCTCCGGCCAGAATTGTGTCGAAGCCAACCCGCTCCAGTTCATCAGCCTCTTCTTCGTAGAGTCTGTCGACATTTCCAGCGTCCGTATACGTTTCGATCAATCTTCGGATGTCTTGGACGTCTCGCCCGTCATGCCGATCAAGCCAGGCAAAGAGTTTGAGGACTATGAGTCCGGGTAGAGAAGCAATAGGAATGACGAGGTCTGGGCGAACCTGTACGCGCAGCGAGTTCTCGAACACATCCGAGAAGGCCGCCACATTCATGACGACATCGGCATCGGGTGGCCAGGCGATTGTTCGCTCAGCGGTCTCCAGCTTTCCGAACGGAATGATATCAATGATTGTTTCGAATGATGCGCCAGTTGGCTGGTAGTACAGCCGCTGGGCATTTCGTCCTTTATCAGTGAATCCCGGAATGTCGAGGAACAGCTGTTTCGCAATCGCGAACTGCTCCCACGAGCCCACATGAATGGCGAAGTCTAGATCATAGGTGGCACGGGTCACAGCGTGGCCAAACACGTGATAGAGCAGGAGATCTCGAGCTGTGGCACCTACCAGCATGTAGCGTATCTTCGCATCGCGAAGGAGCCGATCGATGAGTTCCAAGATGCTGAGCGTGAATGGATCTACGGGACGTTCAGGGCTGATGAAAAATTGGTTCGAGAAAACGCTCATAGACCTCTTTGGCTGCTTCGATGTTGCGCCCATCGGTGGTCGCCATCAGATCAGCGTAAACCAGGAGCGGTGGAGCGATGTCCGTAGGCGGGCCGATTAGTTCCGGGTGCCAGAACATCTCCAATATCTCTGTATTCCCTTCCGTCGCCAAGCGCATTCGGGCTTTCGTCATAAGTGCGGTCGGAGGTGTGCCGGGAGCATAGAGCAGGAAATGTTCGGCCTTTAGATAGCGAGTGAGTTTTTCGGCGCCATATTCTCCTCCCCAATAGGCTCCGAATGCTTCGAGGCCGATGTGCGTCAACTGGTCTCTATCAGCCTGGTATCGTCGCGGTCTAAGCGTGGGACGCAGGTTTGCAGGATAGTAGGTGACCCATTCGTTGAGCAGTTCCTTTTTTCTGAGAAGGGTTCCATTCGGCGTTTTGGCGTTTTGAAGGTACCCGCGTTGGGTGAGGTCGTTGAGAACTGGGCCGATGGCTCCAAGGGCGACTTTCGCAAATTTGGCGACTTCCCGGTATGGAGCACCGGCTAATGCCGGTCTGCAGAGGAGGGCGAAGACGACCTTGAGCCCCGCAGGATTGTTAGCGCGGTATTTATCCTTGAAGGGTTGAGCTGGGCGTACTTTGCCCCGTATATCGGCCACAAATGTGTCCGTCGGAAGGTACAGGTTGCCGGCGGTGTCCAGAAAGGGAAGATCAAGTCTTCGACATTCTTCAGCCAGATCGGGTGTTGCGAATGTCGTAATGAGGAGTGGGAGATACCCGGGATAGCGTTGTGTAATGAGCGTCTGCAACTGATCCCGAATCTGGGCAACGGCGAGCCGCCGGTCGATTGTTTTTATCTCTGCCACGAAGAGCTGCTGGTGCCCATTCAGGGTGATCGTCAATACAGCATCAGCCCTTGGATTCGGGTGGTTGGTGGCTAACGGGCGGACGTCTACCTTGACCGTCTTCAGGCCAGCGGTGGCCTGAAGGGCGGCGATTGCAGTTTGAAGAGTTTGATATTCCCGGCCTGCTAGGTCCATTTGTCCTCTCCCGTCTTGTTCACAATTATATCTTGTTCACGTAACGTGAACGATATGATGTTGTGAACAAAACATGGGGCCACTCAAGCTAATAAGACAAATAAAATGGGCTGAACCCCCACGGTCAGCCCACGCCCACTGGTTAGAAAGTTGATGCCAATTTGATGCCAAACAGAGCCCGGAATGCCGGTTTTTACCGACTACACCGGCTATTAACCCATTTAGAATGTTCAGCCGTCCACCTTTGGCACACCTTCACACGGTGGAAGTCGTAGGTTCGAATCCTGCTGTGCCCACCATCAAATCAACAACTTAGACGAAAAATCCCCGCAATTGGGAACTATTCCGGGAACGGAAAGGAACAGACGGCACAGTCAGTTACGACTGTGCCGTCTGTACCCAATCCAAAAAGCGACGCGATCCTGTTCTGTGCCGCTCGGATTTCCTCTGGTATGGCTTGCGCGTATGTTCCCAGGGTCATCGTCGGCGTGGCGTGTCTCATATACTCCTGAGCAGTTTTTATTGATTCTCCATTCGCCACAACCTGTGTTGCAATCGTGCGCCTAAAGGTGTGCCATCCTATCGTCTTCGTAATTCCTGCTTCTCGTGGGGCAGGTTGAATAACCTTCTCCAGCACCGTGCCGGGCCAGTATGGGGTTCTTCCCGCACGATACGGACTGGCGAAAACCCAGTCCGAAGCTTTGGAGTAGCTGGTTTGCTGACTCCACTCCTTTAGCGTGAAGGCTAGTGGCCCCTTCTAGCGCGCCCGGCTTTTTCGAAAGTTGAGTCTTTGGAAGACCTTCCTTTTGATCCACGACAGATCGGCGAACATGAAGTTTGCTGTTGTGGAAGTCGATATCTTCCCACTTCAACCCAACAAGTTCGCCGCGTCGCAGACCCGTAACCGCCGCAACGACAACCATCACACGCGCATAACCCGGAATTGTGCGAAAGAGTGCTCTTACTTTTCAGAAGTCAGTACGTCTGGCTCTTGTTGACGCTTCGCACTCTGCCTCACTTCTCTGATGGGGTTTCTTTCTGCCCATCCATAACGCAGAGCGTGTTGGTACAGCACGCCGAATACGGCCTTCGTCTTGGACTTAGTACCGTCGGCCTTGTCCAACGATTTAAGCCATTCCTCTATGCGGAACGCCTTGATATCTCCAAGGCGTTCCCGGCCCCACCTAGGGACGATGTAGTCGTTCAGGTGCTGTTCGTAGGTTTCTCTCGTCTTCGGTGTCTTGCCTTCACTGCCCGAGAGTTCCTTCGACTTGTAGTGCTCGGCAAGCTCTGCGATGGTGAGCGGAGACGTGCTGATTGCTTCGGCATTTATGTCCAATCGAAGCGACTCGATGGCCTTACGCGCTGCGGTCTCCGTGGGGTACTCTTTTTTGGTCCCGATGCTCCATTGGCTGGCCGCGCTGTTTGGAGGGTTTGATGCGGCGCGTGTATGGCATTTCTGGCTCATGTGGCTTTTCCTTTTATTTGTTGTGCCACAAGTCATTCTGGTTCTTGCCGACGGATGGGATACGCTTCGCGGCATGATCGTAGGTTGGTCAACAAAGCAGACCGGTCGGAGGTTTGCGCAAGTGATCAATGAAGAGAAAGACCATTCATTCGGATCGGAAGACATTTCCTCGACCGGTAGTGGATCGAATCTGGAAACGGTCAAATTTGAGGCGGTCGGTTCTGCGGATACAAAGCCTACCGCCCCAGTCGCCGAAACTCGCCAAGCTGTGGAATCGATCGAACAACCCGCGAATGCGGACGGGCAACCCTCGTCACCAGTGGGCGCGCCCAGCAAACAGATGAAGCGGCTTCATCTGTTCCTGCGAAACAGGAGTTGGCAGAAGCTGGCTCAGAAACTACGACTCCTTCGGCTCCAAAGGCTATCGAGAAATCCGAGATTGTTGAAGCGATACAACAACCAGCTGATGCAGATGGAGCACCCTCGCTCTCTGTGGACCACAAACCGCAAATGGAGGAAGCTGCTTCATCTGCTGTAGTGAAATCTGCCTCCGTGGAAATACCGCAAGGCTTTTTGGGAGAGCAACCTCTCCCGATGGTTGAGGTGGCTCCCTTGGTTCTGCGCTATCGAACCCGCCGTGACCTTCTGTTATTTGGTGCCGGCGCGGTGGCAGGGGTGGCAGGAGCTGGACTTCTTTTACCACAAGCTACGCTTGACCGCCTGGGTGTGCGACGAAATATCGACTCTCGCGGGAAGGAATGGCTGTTGAACAAGGCAGTGCGTATCGACGAGGACGTGGCTGAAGCACTCTACTCGGCAAATCACATAGTTCCCACTTGCACAAAATCTCAGATCACCCCGATCAAAAACAACTACAACGGAGCCGCCCCCGACCCAGACTATATATCGGGATGGAACCTGACTCTGGGGGGACTCGATTCTGGCTTGAGCGTTTGTCTCGACATTCGGAAGCTCATGAATCGCTTCTCGATCCATGAGCAAATTACCCGGTTGGTTTGTGTCGAAGGCTGGAGTGCAATCGCCTGGTGGGCTGGTCTAAGATTTGATGATCTGCTTCGTGCCTACCCACCGATATCGCAGGCGAGATGGGCTCGTGTGGAATCGTCGGTCAACCTGACAACTCGGGAAATCCCGACCCTTACTTTGTCTCGGTCGACTTGGCAACGGCTCGGCATCCGCAGACGCTGCTTACACACACCACAACGGGCAGGCCCTCACGGTGGAACATGGAGCTCCACTCCGTCTCTTGGTGCCGGTAAAACTTGGTTTGAAGAATGTGAAGGCCATTACGCGGATTACCTATTCCGCGGAAGAGCCCAAAGCTTACTGGACTCAATATGGATATTCCTCCTACGACGTAATCTAGTCTAAGAGCGTGGCAGATCGAAGGGCTCCGGTGGTTAACAGAGCCGGCCGATTAGAAAGAGATTAGACTGGCATGCGGAGGCAGGACGCACATGGACGCAGATGACTTGAGGATTGTGGAGGCCGTCGCAAGAATCGGCAGCATGAACCGGGCGGCTGCTGAACTGAACATGGTGCAATCAAATGTTACCTCTCGAATTCGCCTCCTGGAGGACGAGCTCGGTGTTCAACTATTTGTCAGACACAGTCGTGGTGTGGAACCCAGTGAAGCTGGTCTACGCCTCATCTCCTACGTGGGCCAGATACGTGTACTCTTCGAACAAGCCATCACGGAGGTCAAAGAGGATGGAACTCCAAAGGGAAGTCTACGTATCGGGATGCTGGAGACCACGGCTGGGCTGCGGCTACCCACACTCGTAGCCCAATATGCCCAGCAATATCCAAAGGTTGAATTGGCCATCATGACGGGAACTACGACGTCTCTGATTACTCAGGTCGCGGAGCACGAACTGGATGGTGCCTTTGTAGCTGGACCTGTCCACCACCAAGATCTGAATGAGGAACCACTATTCATTGAAGAACTCGTTATTGTAAGTCCCCTATCCATAAGGAACCTCGGCGATCTCGGCGAAGTTCAGAACCTCAAAGCAATAGTATTTCGACAGGGTTGTTCTTACCGTCAGAGGCTCAGCTCGATCCTCGATGGGCTAAGTATTCATTACACTGTGATGGAACTTGCATCTCTCGATGCAATCATCACCTGCATCAGCTCCGGCGTAGGGATAACGCTCCTACCTAGGGTACTAGTGAATAGACTCTGGACAGATCAGTCCGTCACGGTGCATGAGCTCCCTGCAGATCAGGCGCAGGTAGAGACGGTATTCGTTAGACGCCATGATCGCTATCCGACCAGCGCACTCAATGCTTTTCTGACGATGACTCGTCGGATCTCAGATGTTGCGAACGTTGATATCCGATTGGGAGCTATCGAGTAAAGCGATAGCTGGTATCAGAACAAATCTGGCCTCGTTGCAATCTCCTCTCGCATCTATATTGCAGCTTGAACGCAGCAGATGGCCGCATCAGAGCGCGGCGTCGTCAACGTGGAGGAACATCCTCATGTTGTCATCTGCCGTAACAGCAGTATTGATGTGACAGGAGCAATAATGACAAATACTCAAAAGACAGTAATCGTGACGGGCGCTTCCCAGGGAATCGGTGCTGCGGTCGTAAAGGCGTTTTTGGAACGTGGCTATAACGTAGTAGGCACCTCTCGCAATGCGACAAAATCGGCTGAGTTGAAGGCTTCCGACAAGCTAGTGTTGGTGGACGGTGATATCGGACTCGCTGAGACAGCTCGAAAAGTAGCCGATACAGCTATTCAGAAGTTTGGCTCGATTGATGTTGTCATCAACAACGCCGGCATCTTCTCGGCGAAGCCTTTCACGGACTACAGCATCGACGACTTCCGAGCTCTTGTTTCGACGAATCTTGAAGGCTACCTCCACATCACCCAGCTCGCAGTCACGCAGATGCTCGCTCAGAAGCGAGGCGGAAGTGTCGTGGCCATTACGTCATCACTGGTTGAAAATCCCAACGGTGGGCTGCCGGTGTCTCTGCCGATGATCACGAAGGGCGGTCTCGAAGCCGTCACACGGAATCTTGCCTCGGAGTATGCGAAGGAGCAGATCCGGTTCAACGCGGTAGCGCCAGGAATCGTCGACACCCCTCTTCACAAAGACAATCCAAAGGATTTCCTGAAGACGTTGTCCCCGATGGGCACGATCTCCGCTTCAGAGGACATCGCAAGCGCCGTGATCTATCTCACCGAATCGAGCAATATCACCGGCGAGGTGCTGCACGTGGACGGCGGTGCGCACAACGGCAAATGGTAAGCCCGAAGGGCTCGCAGCCGGCTAGCGCGGAGCGCCGGCTGCAGGACCTTCGGATCTTGCTCCCAAGTGCTCCCCACCCACTTGGCGCATACGTCGAGGCAGTGCAATCGGGCAACCTCCTGTTCTTAAGTGGAATGCTTCCGGTTAAGGAGGGCAAGCTTCAATACGTCGGACGGCTCGGCAAAGAGCTCGATGCAGAAGCAGGCCGAAGCGCTTTGCGAATCGCGACACTGAATGCTCTTTCTGCCGCGAAGGCGCATGTAGGGTCACTGGATCACGTGACGAAGGTTGTCAGCGTAAAGGTCTACCTGGCAACAGACGGAGACTTTTACAACCAGCCTATCGTTGCGGACGCAGCCTCAAAGATTCTCCGTGATGTGTTTGGAGAGGACAAGATGTCTGTGCGAGCGGTGCTAGGAGTGGCCAGTTTGCCTCTTGGTGCGCCGGTCATGCTTGAGGTGACGTTCGAAGTCAACAACTGAGCAGGAGGGAGCGGGGCTCCCTCCTGCTCAGATGCGGGCGCTCTACTTGGCACGCTGGTAAACGAAGCACAATCGCGTCTATTAGACTATTTCGCAAGATTTCATGGATAAAAGACTCGCAATCCGCCTGTTGGTGTCGGCGAACCTTCTATATGCCGCCATCTTTCTCAAGTTTGCTGGGGTCCCGGATTCGGTGGCTTTGTTTTCGCAGATGTCGCACGCGGTCAATGGGTTGATATCTCAGCCAGTGTTCCGGCTAGGGTCAGGGGCGTTCGAGACAGCAGTCGCAGTTCTGCTCCTGAATAAGCGAACAGCCAGACTGGGCGCGGGATTGACTGTTGTGTGGATGACCGCGATAGTTCTCAGTCATATTTTCGTGTTGGGATATGGCTGGTTCTTTGTCGATGCCCTCGTGGTGATGGCGCTGGCTGTCATTTATATCTTGCTGGTGCGAGAGCAAGCACTGAACCAGACAGATCAATCGATCCAGTAGACAGTTTGTATCGAGGAGAACGAACCATGTCGCATCTAATTGCGGCATGGTTCGGCCAGAGGTAAAGATCATTCTTGACGCAAATTGGTAAAGCTTTTCAAGCCGATGACGCAAATACACTTGCGGCATCGGTCGCCGTTCTCGATCCGGCAGTAGAACAACTGATTGCAGCGGTTGACGAAATCGTAGCCGCAGCCGAGGCAGGCTCGTCTGCAGCTTTCGAAGAGCTATCTGCGATCTATTCCGAACGCCTCTATAAAACCATTCATTCCATTACCAGAAATCCGCACGATACAGAGGAAGCATAATCACTGTTACGCCTCTATCTTGGGTCCGGCTGATTGTCTGCGTCCTATAGCTCGTTCGCTCCGGCGCCCGCCAGCATCTGTTCCACTTCGGCCATTCGCGGCATCGAGGTTTGAGCTCCTGGCCGCGTCACCGAGAGCGCTGCAGCGGCGGCTGCGAAGCGTGCGCTTTCGACGGGATCTTTTTTCATCAGCAGAGCCGTCGCGAACGCACCATTGAAAGCGTCTCCCGCAGCCGTTGTATCCACCGCCTGAACCTTGAAAGGCTCCAGGCGAGCACCTAATCCGGCAGCCGATGCAAGATAGGCGCCACGAGATCCGAGCTTGAGGACTACTCCTCTAACACCCTTGGCCAATAAAGTCTGCGCCATCACGGCAGGCTCGTGAAGTTTGGCCGCTCCGTTCTCGATGAAGAATGCGGCTTCCGTCTCGTTCGGAGTCAACCAATCCACCTTATCGAGAAGTCCCTCTGGCAATTGCTTTGCAGGCCGGATCGAGAATCAACGGAACGCCCTCACGCTCGCAGATAGTCGCGAGATATTGAACCGTCTCGGTCGGAATCTCCAATTGAGTCAGCACTATCCCGGCGCCTCTAAGGATCTCAATGTTCGCATCAAAATCTTTAGGTGTCAGCAGTGCATTTGCGCCTGGGGTGATCACGATGCAGTTCTCCCCGGCTTCAGAAACTACGATCACGGCAACACCCGAGCTGCATCGCGAAGTCGAGACACCGTCGACATTCACACCCGCATCTTCCAGGTGCTCCTTCAGCTGCGCGCCGAAGGCATCATCTCCGATTCGTCCAATCACCGCGACCGGGAACTCCAAACGCGCTACAGCGACTGCTTGATTCGCACCTTTCCCTCCGTGATGAGTCTGGAAGGCTGTTCCGATTACGGTCTCTCCCTCGGTGGGAATCCGCGCGCAGTACGCGACGAGATCCATGTTGATGCTCCCCACCACGACTACTCCCTTCTTTTCAACGGACATAGACCTCCTAAGCTCGTAAACACCATCAATAAATAGGAGCGAGCGCAATCGCACTCAATCTGCAGAGGAACAGAACAAACATCCAAAATAAGTATGTTTTGGCTCGAGCGGGTGCCGTCGCAAATTCCTTCCAAATGAATACTCCCCACGCGGCAGAGATCATAGTTGCCCCTGACCAATCGAATAAGAAACTGCCGGCCCTACGATATGTGCGCGCGACGCCACAAAATTGAAGGTGGCACCCGTACACCAGATCACTCCGCCGAGGATTCCCAAAGATGCCACGATGCACGCGCCGCAGAGTACCCACTCATCGAAACAGGCTCGCTTTTATCCAGCGGTCTTCGCATCAATAGGTAGTTCAATGGAACCGCGCAAAGCGCTAAGCCGATCGTGAAGAACATGGCGACAGCATAGGGGCCAGGAGCGCCCTCGCCCAACATGGATCGTGAGACAAAGGGATAGAAGCTACCCATCAAGAGGCCCGCAGCCAGGCAGATGATGAACCCGCGCATGCTCAGCGATTTCCGTTCGGTCTCGCGTATCCGGTACGCCATTGCGTCAAGAACGATCGCTCCCACTACGAGCGCGATGCCGCCAAAGAGCATCAACGCATTGCCACTTGGCGAAATGATGTAACTGCTAATAGCCCCTACAACAAGTGCAAGCCCTATTCCGACGGGAAATGCAACGGCCAGACCAGCGATCTCAATGGCGGCGACTACGAGCAGATTGGCAACATTAAAGAGAATCCCTCCGGTGACCGCTAGGGAGATGTGGGAGGAATCCGCAGCCAGTAGATCGGCAACAAAGGGCCTGCCGACGCCTCCTATGCTTCCCAGCGTAAAGCCCCAAATCAGCGCGGCCAGGATCAACCCGATCACATAGTCCCAGTAGAAGAGTTGGAACCTGTAGCCAGGGCACAATTTCATTGTGTTGGCCCACGAACCCCAGCAGACCATTGTGACGAGCATCAACGAAAGAGCAACCGCATAAGTTTGGAGCTGAAACAATGCTCGAGCTCCCGAAATTACTAAGCTGAGACCACAGGGGGCGTGGCCGGATATTTTGTACCCTGTGGTATGTACTGAGCGGCCATTGCGCTAAAGATTTTCACCTGCTCGGCAGCCCACGTGGCATCCTTTCCGAGCTCTTTAGCAAGTAGAGACGCGACCATAGGGGCTACCTGGATTGCAGCGCGCGCGTTCAACAGGAGGGCACGAGTGCGCCGCGCCAAAGCGTCATCCAGGGTGCGAGACATCTCGTTGCGTGCGGCCCAGACGATCTCTGCCGCAATGTAAGGCAGATCGGAATGCAGGGGTTTAGCGAGTTCAGGATTCTCCTTGGCCAGTTGTTGAATCGCTGCAGCATCTGCGCCGTACACGGACAAACTGCCGAGTTCTTCAGGGTGTTGATGGTAGCCGTGAATGTGCATGGTAGCCGTGATACAGGGTTTCTCCTCTAGTCGACCAAGGGTGGTGGCATGGTCGACGCAGTCCTCTGCCATATGCCGGTAGGTTGTCCACTTGCCTCCGACGATCGTGAGAAGGCCGGAGTGGTCAATGTGAATTGTGTAGTCGCGCGAAAGAGACGATGTTTTTCCATCGCCGGCGCCGGCTGCCTTGACCAGCGGCCGAATTCCTACATATACGCTGAGAATATCTTCGCGGGTGGGCTTGTGGCTAAGATAGCGACCGGCGGTCTCGAGGACGAATTCGATCTCTTCTTCGAAGGGGAGCGGTTCATAGGAGATCGATTCGATTGGCGTGTCGGTAGTGCCGACTAGTGTTCGGTTATGCCAAGGAACGGCGAAGAGGACACGGCCATCGTCGGTCTGAGGCACGAGGAGCGCCGTGTCGCCGACTAAGAAAGAGCGGTCGAACACGAGATGAATGCCCTGGCTGGGAACCATCATCTGTTGGACCGTCGGCTCGGCGAGTCGACGAATTTCGTCGGTGAAGATGCCCGTCGCATTCACCACGGAGCGGGCCGCGATCTCAAAGCGCTCACCACTTTCGCTATCTACCGCGGCTACCCCTTGAATGAACCCGGCGTCATCTTTCTTCAATTCAACGACACCCGCGTAGTTCAACAGAGTCGCGCCATGTTCAGCAGCAGTTGTCATCAGATTGATCAGGAGGCGTGTGTCATCAAACTGTCCGTCGTGATACATCACACCGCCGCGCAGGCCGTCCTGACGGATCGTTGGCAGAAGCTTCAACGTCTCTTCGAGAGAGAGCACTTTGGACGCACCGAAGCTGTATTTGCCTGCAAGAAAGTCGTACACTTTCATCCCGATTCCGTAGAACGGGGCCTCCCACCAGGAATAGTTCGGAACTATGAACTTCAGATCTTTCACGATGTGCGGTGCGTTTCGCAGAAGGATCCCCCGCTCTTTCAGAGCTTCCATCACGAGCGAGACATTTCCCTGTTCAAGATAGCGAACGCCACCGTGAACCAATTTAGTGGCTCGGCTGGAGGTCCCTTTGCCGAAGTCTTCACGCTCCAACAGCAGTACATCGTAACCTCGTGATGCTGCATCGACAGCAACTCCAGCTCCCGTTGCTCCTCCGCCGATCACAACAATGTCCCAGGGTTCTTTACGATTGCGTACACGAGCTACCATCTCATCGCGGTTCATTTGCTCTCCTTATTCCAATGGCGAGAACGCTCGACAGCTTCTCTCCAATTCTCCTGCAGCTTTTGCATCTGTTTCTTGTCGGTCTTCGGCTCGAAGATGGTGTCGGCCTTGCGATGTGGCTTCAACTCGTCGATGCTACTCCAGAATCCGCTGGAGAGACCGGCTAGATAAGCTGCGCCGAGGGCAGTCGTTTCGAGGACAGCAGGACGGCGAACCGGTACGCCTAGCAGGTCCGCCTGAAATTGCATTAGATCGTCGTTGGCGGCGGCGCCGCCGTCGACACGAAGTTCCGTGAACGGATCTTTTGTATCGGAATCCATTACCTGAAGAACGTCTGCGACCTGAAACGCAATGCTCTCGACTGCAGCCCTGGCGATGTGCGCGATTTGGGTGCCTCGTTGTAGCCCGATTATCAAACCTCTTGCCTGAGCGTCCCAGTAGGGAGCGCCAAGGCCTGTAAACGCAGGCACGAAGACCACACCATCGGAATCAGGCACGGACGCGGCGACTGCCTCGACCTCCGACGATTTGCGGAAAAACTTCATGTTGTCCCGAAGCCACTGCACTACAGCTCCGCCGATGAAGATGCTGCCTTCGAGGGCGTAGGTCAACCTTCTTTCTGTGCTGCATGCCAGCGTTGTGATCAAACGGTGGCTTGAAAGCGTGAACTTGCTGCCTGCATGCTGCAGCAAAAAACAACCTGTCCCGTAGGTGTTTTTCGCATCGCCGGGAGAGACGCAGAGTTGTCCGAACAGCGCCGATTGTTGATCTCCCGCGATGCCGGCGATGTCCACTTCGCCAAGCCCAAGTGAAGTCGTCACCTGTCCGACCTGTTCGTTAGACCAGACGACTTCGGGCAAAAGGCTTTTTGGAATATTGAATAGCTTCAGAAGGTCGTCGTCCCATCTGTCTTCAACGATGTTGTAGAGCAGAGTGCGCGACGCGTTTGTGCGATCCGTAATGTGCCGTTTTCCGCTGGTCAGATTCCAAACAAGCCAGCTATCGACGGTGCCGAAGGCAAGTTTTCCTGCCTCGGCTCGAGCGCGCGCTCCGGCTACGTTCTCGAGAATCCATGCGACCTTACTTGCGGAGAAGTACGGGCTCAACAGAAGTCCGGTCTTCCGACGAACGGTTTCTTCAACGCCATCGTCGGCGAGTTTCTTCATCAGGGCACCGGTACGGCTGTCCTGCCAGACGATAGCGTTGTAGACGGGCTTGCCCGTCTCGCGGTCCCATACGATCGTGGTCTCCCGCTGGTTGGTAATGCCGAGCGCGACGACATCTCTCGGACGGACTCCTGCCTTGCCTAATACTTCAACCGCTGAGCTGAGTTGCGAGGTGAGTATGTCGAAAGGATCGTGTTCGACCCAGCCACTGCTTGGATAGATCTGGGGAAATTCATGTGAAGCAGTCCCCGCTATCTGTCCGTCGTGGTCGAAGAGGATAGCTCGGGAGCTGGTCGTTCCCTGATCGAGCGAGAGTACGTACTTCATCTTGTCTCCTTGGATGCTCAGGACCTGATAGATGATTTGTTTGTGTCGAATGCTACGTCTTTGCTGCATCAAGCAGGGCTTTTTGCCGAGCTGGTAAAAAGGGCCGGATAAGAAGCTGGTACGCTCCGCCTCCAACGAATGCGCCTAGCAACGGCGCAGCGATAGGGATCCACCAGTAGCTCTGTGGCGAAGGCAGCGCGGCGGGACCCCAACCCGCAAGAAAGCAGAACAACCTGGGTCCAAAGTCGCGTGCCGGGTTCAGAGCCCATGCCTCCAGATAGCCCATCGACGCGCCGATGAGAGCGACCAGGCAGCCGATCATCAACGCTCCTCCATTGGCACCTGGGGCCATCTCGTTGTACTGTTCGGTGATCGCGAAGATGCCGAAGATCAGGAATGCGGTGAGGATGATCTCGTCGCTAAAGGCATGCATCGGCGTGACTGCGAGGCCAGGATGGGTGAAAAAGACGCCCGCGGCGCCGCCTGTGGCTCGGGTGAGATGGTTGGTCAAGTTGAAGTTGTCGATTACTGGGGAGAAAAGCGTATACACAATTCCTGCGCCGAGAAAGGCTCCCGTAATTTGCGCGAGGCAATATGGAAGCACCTTGCGCCAGGAGAATCCACGGTATACCGCGAGCGCAAGTGTAACCGCCGGATTGCCGTGGCAGCCACTCACCGATGCGGTTGTGTAGATCGATATCGTTACGGCCAATCCCCATGCTATGCACACTCCCCAGTACGCCTGCTGGTAGGGGCTTGGATTGTAGAGCGTGTACATTGCCGCGACCGAGTCGCCGAACGCGATGACAAGAAACATCGCCATTGCTTCTGATATCAGTTGCCCCACGAACGTCTTGCTCATGCAGCGCTTTTCTCCTGGCTTGCCGTTCGGTTTGACTTGCTCGTTCGAAAGCCAAAGCGATCGGAACGACGGCAGTACACTCGCTCGCCATTATCTACATTTTTTTCACCTCGTGGAGCATTTCGTCCGGCGAGCGACATATTTTTGCAGATCAGGTGGAGTTCGCCTTCATATCTGGTGCGGACTCCGTGGTGCATCGAAATCCCTCATAATGGAAGATTAGGAGTTTTGCATGGGATTATTCAGTAAGAAACTAAAACAGGAACATAAGATCATGCTCCAGCATGATCGCGCCGCTGGTACACTTCAACCCGAAACGCACCGCGCCACTCCAGAATGCCCCCATCCCGAGCATTGGAGCATGATCGATTCGATGACTGCCGAACTCGAGGTTCTCGAATTGCTTGCGACGCTGGTGACGACCATCAAACCGCGACTGGTTGTTGAGACTGGCTCATTCCTCGGCGTCTCCACCGAATGGATCGCGAAGGGTCTCGAGCGTAACGGCTTCGGCAAAGTCATCAGTTGCGAGTTCGACCCGGTCGTCTACGAACGCGCGAAAGGGCGTCTCGAAGCGTCTCCGCTGAAGCCGTGGATTGAGCTCCGCAATGAGTCCAGCCTCGAGATGAAGGTCGATGGCCGCATTGATCTTTTTTTCTCTGACTCCGATATGCCGATTCGCGAACAGGAGGTCAAACGCTTCCTTCCTCAAATCAATCCCGACGGCCTCATCCTGATGCACGACGCCAGTTCGCACCACAAAGTCGTCCGTGACGCGGCGAGATCGATGGAGTCGGAAGGCCTTCTCTCCGTCGTCTTTCTACCCACGCCTCGCGGACTTGTCGTTGCCCAGCCTCGCGCCGGACGTGACTGAGCTCAGGACCAACGGATGACAAGTCTTCAGATATCAGAAAAAGAATCTTCCTTCCGCGCGCCCTGGTCCGTTTTTTGGGTTGGATTTCTGCTTCGCGTCGCTTACATTACGGCGGCCCACACCTATCGCATTCGTCTTTCGGAAGATCATCTTCAGTTTGGCTGGGAGATGGGTCGCATCGCGCGCGCTCTGGTTATCGGCTTCGGCTATGCAGATCCCTTCACTGGGCACTCCGGCCCGACCGCCTGGGTACCCCCGCTCTATCCGCTGCTGCTTGCAGGTGTCTTCAAGATATTCGGCGTCTACACTGCACAGTCGGCTTGGGTCATCCTCACCATCAACAGCATCTTCTCTGCTGCGACGGCCCCCCTCATCTATGAGATCGCCGCACGATGCTTTCAGACCACGGGAAAGGCCCGAAAGATCGCGTCATGGTCCGCGTGGCTCTGGGCTCTCTATCCCGCGACGATGCAATATGCCGTTCACTGGGTCTGGGACATGGCCCTTACGGCGTTTCTGTTCTCGGCTGTCATTGTTCTGGCGCTGCGTGTGCGAAGTGTCGGGGAAGACCGTGCAGAGCCTAACCCTCAGACCCTTCTCCGGTGGTCGCTCTTTGGGCTGTTCTGGGGGATGATTGCTTTACTCAACTCTACGATTCTTCTCTTTCTTCCAGTCTGCGGCATCTGGATGTTGCTTGGAGCTGCAAAGGAAAAAGCGGCCCTCGGACCCGCAGTCGGGAAATCTATCATTGCTGCAGTTATTTTTCTTGCTTGTCTCATACCGTGGATGATGCGCAATGAGACTGTGTTTCACGCATTTATTCCGATTCGTGGCAACCTCGGTGCGGAGCTGCACGATTCAGTTCTGGATTCTTACAATGGATTCACTGTCGGTACGCGGGTACCTGTCTGCGATGTCTGTCCGGATTATCTCGAGTACAAGAGGCTGGGCGAATATGCGTATGTTCAGCGGGAAGGCAAGCTAGCGCGGGAACATATCCGCACGCACAAACTCCGTTTCTTCCAACTGGCTCTGAAGCGCTTTTACTTTTACTGGGTCAGCGTGCCCAAGCCGGTTGAAAAGGGTGTCTTGAACGAAGGTTTCCGTGTTCTCAACTACAGCTTTGTAAGCCTCGCTGCAATTCTGGGACTCGCGCTTGCGCTGAAGCGAGGGATTCCTGGTGCTGGCCTCTTTGCGTGGGCCTTCGCGCTTCTCCCGCTTACTTATTACCTTGTTACCGTTCAGGCTCGTTTTCGCCACCCGCTTGAGCCTCTGATGACCATCCTTGCGGTTTATCTCTTTCAATCTGCTACGCGCTCAACCTGAAGGCGCACAATCTTTCGTTAAATAACGGAAAAGAACTACGCTCTGGCGGCCCGGCTTCCGATCTGCCACGCCTTGGCATACTTCCAGCTGATGTAAGCGGAATGATAAAGATGGAGCAACAGCCCTTCACGTCCATCCAAAAATCCGAGGCGAAAGATAAAGTTCCACACAAATGTGAGCGTTGGAACCAGCGCGACGTTCCAGCAAAATGCCAGCCATGAGCGACTGACCTTTCCTTTAGCGGCAACAATCTGGCCGCCAAGGCTGCTGTAGCGATTCATGTGTTCCAGATAGATGTTCAGGTTGGGATAGCCATGATGCAGGAAGTCATTTTTCAATGTCTCCACTCTCCCCGCAATCTGAACTGACTCGTGGACGGGGCGATCCGTGAAGCAAGCGGCGCCAGCGGGTGTGAGGCGACGAAACAGTCTAAGTTTCAAGTCTGGATAGTAGCCTCCGTACCGCATCCAGCGTCCGAGAAATACATGCCTCAGACGAAGCCGGTAGCCATCTATCTGCGGCAAGGTTGCAGCATCAGCTTCGAGCATCAGGCTAATCTCTCTCTGAAGCTCGGCGGTTAACTCTTCATCCGCGTCCAGGGAAAGAACCCAGGTGCCGACGCATTTTTCGATTGCGGAGTTCTTCTGCCTGGCAAAACCCTTCCACGGCTCCGTGAAAACCTTTGCGCCGAAGTACTTCGCAATTTCCAACGTACGATCCGTAGAGCCCGAATCGACTACAACCAGATCATCTGCAAACTGCACGCGGGCCAGGGTCCGCGCGAGATTCGCCTCTTCATTCAGCGTGATGATGGCTACGGAAAGTGTCGATCTCGGCATGCCTCTTCATTCTATTTGTCCTGGCACCGAATCTGGCCTCTTCATCGTGTCGTAACAAGATCAAGCTAGTGTTTTTCCTGAGGCGTCAGATCGCTAACAACCAAATTGAATATTTAATGAACCCTCCCCTGGCAAAGATCCCGTCCAGTCGCGGCCGTATAGGATGCTGAGCAGACGTCGCCTTCTCCAACGTGGCCTCACGACCGCCGCTGGCCTTACTCTCAGCAGAACCGTGCCCGCGATGCAGCAGGCGATGGCATCGCCGGCGCAGGTTCGCAGCGGAGCCAGACTTATTCCGTACGTCGATCCGCTGCCGGTACCGCCGGTTATCCGCGCAACTGGAAGACCGGGCGAGGTCATCAATCTCGAAATGCGCCAGTTCCAGCAGAAGGTGCATCGAGATCTCCCACCAACGACGCTATGGGGATATAACGGTTCATGGCCCGGCCCTACCATCGAAGCTCAGAGCGGCCAGCCTCTCAGTATTAACTGGGTTAGCAAGTTACCCACCACGCATTTGCTTCCCATCGATCATTCCATCCACGGAGCCGAATCGTCTCTCCCGGCGGTCCGCAACGTTGCCCACGTGCACGGAGCATGCACGATGCCCGACGACGACGGTTACCCGGAAGCCTGGTTCACTGAGCAGGGCGGACACGGTCCTCGTGGATCAAAGTTCAATCCGCGACCGTCTTCTTATCCCAACTGCCAGCCTTCGACCTCCCTTTGGTACCACGACCACTGCCTTGGCATCACCCGACTCAATGTCTACACGGGGTTGGCCGGTTTTTACCTCATTCGCGACGAAGCGGAGAGAGCACTCAACCTGCCACAGGGCGAGTTCGAGATCCCGCTGATGCTGCAGGATCGCTTGTTCCATCGTGACGGCTCGCTCTACTACCCTAAGGTTGTCAATGGCCCCAAAGAACACCCCATCTGGATCCAGGAGTTCTACGGAGATTACAACTGCGTGAACGGGAAAGTCTCGCCTTTTCTGGAGGTCGAGCCGCGTAAGTATCGATTCCGGATCGTCAACGCTGCGAATGCGCGCTTCTACCACCTTCGGCTCTTCATCTCCGACGCGACCGGCAAGATCCAGAACGACTCCTTCGATGTTCCGTCCTTTCAGCAGATCGGCACCGACGGCGGTCTCCTGCCCTCTCCTCTGGAGATCCGTTACCTTCTCATTGGACCGGCGGAACGGTTCGATATCATCGTGGACTTCTCCGGTTGCGAAGGTAAATCCTTCTCGTTGGTTAACGATGCTCCTGCACCCTATACGATGGGCGGCCAGTATCTTGCGGAAGACGTGATGCTCTTCAAGGTGACCAAGCCTCTCTCAGGTAAGGATACGAGCGTTGTACCTGAAGCTCTCGTCCCCTTCGAGCCCCTTGTTCCTACCTACGCAACTCGCGAGCGCCTTCTCCTGGTTTCAGAAAAAGAACGACCGTCCGATGGCTATGTAATTACAGGCCTTCTCGGGAACGCACGCTGGCACGAACCCATTACCGAAGATCCGAAGGCGGGTTCAACTGAGATCTGGTCCTTCGTCAACATCACTGGCGATGTTCATCCCTTGCACGTGCACCTGGTTCAATTCCAGGTTTTGAATCGCCAGACCTTCGACGTGCAAACTTACCAGCAGACCGGCAAGCTCGTTTTCACGGGCAAGCCGATGGCGCCCGAGAGCAATGAGCGCCCTGCGCATAAGGACACCATCAAGTCTTATCCTGGTTACGTCACTCGTGTTGTTATGCGCTTCGATCTTCCTCACGGAGCACAAGTGGCACCCGGCGACGAACTTCTCTACGTCTGGCACTGTCACATTCTCGAACACGAAGACAACGAGATGATGAGGCCCTACAAAGTCGTGGTGTAGCTTGCCCGAGCCGATGTCCACGGCGTTGAAGTATGAATAGACGCTAACAAGAAGAAATTTCCTACGACGAAATTCAGCCAGTAACGTGAGCGTAATTATCGGTCATTTCATTTGCGCGTGACACGTTAGCACCACTCTTGCCTCTACGGTTATCCCACTGAGGTTGCACACCCCAGCGGTACCTAACGGCTTCCTCAGTTTTCCGGAGGTATTACTTTGAAACGTACTGTCAACGCCCCTAACGGGACTTTGAAGTGCGGCGCCATGATGTTGATTGCGCTGCAAGTGTTTGCGGGACTGCCACAATCCGCCTACGCCCAAACTGCCCTCCCAGCAACAAAGACTCCAATCAAGCACGTCATCATCATCATCGGTGAGAACCGCACGTTCGATCACGTCTATGCTACCTACAAGCCGAAGGCGGGTCAGACTGTCTCGAACCTTCTCTCCAAAGGCATCGTCAATGCCAACGGCAAGCCTGGTCCCAACTATTCCCTTTCTGCGCAGTTTTCGGCCGTCGATAGCACCACCGCCGACAACGGTAAGTTCACTAACAGCCCTCAGGAAAAGAGCATCTACAGCACTCTCCCCCCGTCGTTGGCTGGCGGTCCGGAAAAAACCAGCGCCACGACTGCGCCCTTTACCACTCTCAAGGTTGCGGAGCTTGCAGATACGGGTCTGGCGCCGGCCTATAACAAGTACCTCGTAACTGGTGCGACTGGAATCGCTGGCGGCCAGGTCGACACCCGAATAGCTAATGCAACCTCCCTGCGAGAGGGTGTCTACCAGCTCACTGGTCCCAAGATGCCTTACGATGCCTATACCAACAGCCCTGTGCACCGTTTCTTCCAGATGTGGCAGCAGACTGACTGCAACATTGACTACGCGACTCAGGACAACCCCAGTGGCTGCTTGAATGACCTCTTCCCATGGGTTGAGACAACTATCGGAACTGGCAGCAACGGCGCGAAACAACCCAAGAACTTCAACGACACCACGACCGAAGAAGGTTCCACCTCTATGGCCTTCTACAACGTGGCGCAAGGTGACGCTCCCTACTTGAAACAGCTTGCAGATGACTACACGATTAGCGACAACTTCCACCAGTCCGTCATGGGCGGAACCGGTGCAAACCACATCATGTTCGGCTTCGGCGATTCCATCTTCTACACGAACGGTAAAGGCACAGCCGCGGTTCCGCCCAAAAATGAAATCGAGAACCCAAACCCACAGCCCGATACCAACAACTGGTGGGATCAGGATGGCTACGCCGGTGGCAGCTACGTCAACTGCGCGGACATCAGCCAGCCAGGCGTTCCGGCGGTTACCAACTACCTCCAGTCCCTCTCGCGTCCAGTCAAGCCGAACTGCGCACCGAACAGCTATTACCTCGTCAACAACTACAACCCTGGCTACAACGGCGACGGTACCCTCGCATCGCAGTATTCTGTCTTTACCATTCCTCCCACCACCCAGAAGAGCATCGGCGACGACCTCGTTGCTCATAACGTTCCCTTTAAATACTTCGGCGAAGACTGGGATCTCTACGTAACCGATCCAACTCTGTCGAACTCGTTCAATGAGTATTGCAACATCTGCAACCCGTTCCAGTACCAGACACAGTTCATGGGAACCCAGTCTGCTCGCCAGACCTACATTGCGGACACGACTGAGCTCTATGAGGACATCGACACCGGTAACCTGCCGCCAGTTTCCATCGTCAAGCCCAGCGGTTTCAACGATGGTCACCCGGCTTCCTCCAAACTTGATCTCTTCGAAGGCTTCACCAAGAAGATCGTCGATGGAGTCAAGGCCAACCCGGCCCTTTGGGCAGACACTGCCATCTTCGTCACCTGGGACGAGGGCGGCGGCTACTATGACTCGGGCTACATTCAGCCGGTTGACTTCTTCGGCGACGGTACCCGCATTCCCCTCATTGTCGTCTCGAAGTACTCCACGGGCGGCATTGTTTCCCACGAGTACGGTGATCACGTTTCGCTGATGAAGTTCATCGAAAAGAACTGGGGCCTGCCGACGATCAGCGGCCGCAGCCGTGATAACCTGCCGAACCCAGTCCAGAAAGCCAACAATCCCTACGTCCCGACGAATAGCCCGGCAATCGGCGATCTACTGGACGACTTCCACTTCTCTTCCAACTAGCAGTCATTTTTAGCCGATTTCAACACTTCGACGGTCAGCGATGCTGGCCGTCGAAGTCAGTTTCAGCGAAAGCCCCTCTGATAAATAAAATGATCAATTCTTTCCAGAACACCCAAAATCTCTCTTCAAAGATCCTTTACTCCCTCGTGTTTACGCTAGGCTTGAGCCTCTTCACCTCGCTCCTCCATGCTGCCAGCCCAAAAGTATTGCCGCAATTTCATGTGCAAGATCAATGGAATCTCGGCGGGAAAGGCGGATGGGGTTTTCTAGTGCTCGATACACCTGCCAATCGACTCTACATTCCACGTACCGATCGCGTTATGGTCGTCGATACAGGGACCGGCAAACTCCTCGGCGAAGTCGGAGGGATGAAGAACATTCGCGAGATCGCGCTCGACGACTCCGGCAAGTACGGCTATGTCACGGACCTCACAGACGGATCGGCCGGTTTTGTCCGTGTCTTTGACCGCTCTAACTTGAACGTGGTCGCATCCGTGCCAACCGGCGCGGTTCCCAATGCCATCGTCTTCGATCCATCTTCAAAGTCGATCTTCGCCTTCAACTCACATAGTCATACCGCGACCATGATCGATGCCACTACCAATCAGCTCACAGCCACCATTCCACTTGCTGGCCGTCCAGGCTCGGCGATTAGCGATGGAGCAGGCGCTATCTTCGTGACGCTCCCTGCTAGCGGCGAGATCGCACGCATCGACGTTGCCGCCAAGAAAGTTTCGGCCACTTGGCAATTGACGCCCTGCACAGGACCTAATGGACTGGCTATCGACAGCGTCCGCCATCAACTCTTTACCACTTGTGAGGACCACAAACTAGTGAGTGTCAGCACAGACTCAGGTGAGGTTGTCGCCGTTGGCGACGCTCCGCAAAATGCCGGCGACATCGACTTCGACGCACAACATAACCTGCTCTTCGTTGCCGACGCCACCGGAACACTTTCCATCTTTCGTCGCGACTCACTCCTGAAATACTCTCGGGTCCAGGAGGTAAAAACTCAGCCAGGCGCTCGGACCATGGTCGTAGACCATAAGATCGCGAAGGCCTACTTGGTAACTTCCAAATTTGGCCAGAATACCGGCACGGTCTCTGAGGAGTTACAGTACCGTCCAACTCCGATCCCCGGCACTTTCTCAGTCATCATTGTGGGACGTTAACTAAGTAGCCGTACCTCAGCCATTCAGGTTACGGCTTACTCCAAAGTCCTTACTTAGCTAAGACCCCATGTTCCATGGTGGCCTCCCCAACGACACATGCCGGTACGCGGGCGAGTATCCGAGTTCTCGCGCATAGCCCAATATCCGATCGAAGTCTAGGCTGATCGTCGCACCAGCCTTCTGAGTCACCTCATCTTCGATCGGTAGATCGAAGTCGTCTGCTCCGTAGTTCAATCCTTCGAGCGCCTGTTGATTTTGAGTAAGCACTGAGGTCCGAATCCGCGGAATATTGTCGAGGTAGATCCGACAAAGGGCAAGATGGCGTAGGTATTCGGCAGTGGTAATTTCGATACCACCAATCTGCGTGAAATAGGGTTTGAAGGTCCAACAGAGAAAACTGGCGAGGCCGCCAGTTTGGTCCTGAAACTGGCGCGTGCGTTCGAGGTGCTCAAGCCTTTCATCAAGGTTCTCGTCAAATCCGATCACCATCGTTGCCGTCGTCTTCAGGCCCGCGTCAACGATCGCCCTCTGCGCCTCGAAGTATTGCGCCACGGTGTACTTGAACTTTGAATGCCTACTACGAAAATTCTCGGTGAGAATCTCCGAACCACCTCCGGTAATCCATCGCACCCCGGCATCCTTCAACCGCTCCGCTGCCTGAGCATGGCTCAGCCTAGCGTGGTCGGCAAGATACATGAACTCAGCAATCGTCAGCGCATAGAACTCCAACGCTTCCCCGTATCGCGCACGGATCGCGGCGAATAAATCGCAGTAATAACCTAGTGGCAGATGTGGATTGAACCCTCCGTTGAACGCCGCCAAATCTCCGCCTAGCGTCAGCAACTCATCCAGTTTTGCGAATACAGCCTCGTGGCTGAGAACATACCCGCCGTCCTCGCTGGGTAGCTTGTAAAAAGCACAATAATCGCATTGCGCAACGCAAACGTTCGTATAGTTGATGATCCGCATCACCATATACGTGCAGGAACCCGGGGCATGAAACCTCCGGCGTACACTCGCGGCAAGCGAGGACAACTCGCTATCAGATGCATTGAGCCAAAGCCAACGCGCGTCGTCCTGACCAATGCGTGCTCCTTCGGCGACCTTAGCGGCGATTTCGGAAAACGTCATCCCGACGGGCGCAGTAGTCTGGATCATCCTTCTAGTGTAGTGCGCCCAGGCTCCTCCAGACCACTCGCCATCCCAAAGATCGGCCATTATGTCGATCAACTAGGACTAAACCACTTCAGTCGATTGCCAAATCGATTCCAGATGCTTCGCACATCCATCAAGCAGCCGTGTTTTCGAGATCCTCATAGAACGGATAGTCACTATAACCGCGATAATCTCCGCCCCAGAAGGTGTTGCGATCATAAGGGTTGAGCGGAAGTCCAAGCTCGATGCGTTTGGGCAAATCCGGGTTGGCGGCGAAGTGACGACCGAATGCAACCACATCAGCGTCACCCTTGTCGACAATATCCGCAGCCCCCTCAGGTTCAAACCCTCCTGCAGCAAGAATTGTTCCCTTGAAGATCTTGCGCAATTGCGCGGCTGCCACTGCAGGTTGACCTTCCATCGGAGCCTCTGCGCCGACAATCCGAGGCTCAACAACATGGAGATACGCCAGATCGAAGCGGTTCAGTTGTTCAGCCACATAACCGAAGGTGACCTCTGGGTTGCTATCCGACATGGAAGCCCATGTTCCGCTCGGCGCTATGCGAACGCCGACACGACCTGCCCCCCACACAGCCACAACTGCTTCTGTAACCTCAAGTAGCAAACGAGCTCGATTCTCTACCGACCCGCCATAAACATCGGTACGTTTGTTGCTACCATCCTGAAGAAACTGGTCAAGCAGATAACCATTTGCTCCATGAATTTCGACACCGTCGAAGCCCGCTGCCTTCGCCCGCTCGGCACCTCTGCGAAACTCATCTACGATACCGGGGATCTCTTCAATTTTGAGAGCCCGGTGCGGAGAGACCGGTACCCATCCGTCACCTGTCACAACAACCTGCTCGAAAGGAACAACTGACGGCGCCACAGGCGCAACTCCGTTGGTCATGTCAGTATGCGACTGACGCCCAACGTGCCAGAGCTGAAGAAATATACGTCCGCCCTTTCCGTGGACTGCTTCGGTCACCTTCTTCCACCCAACGACCTGTGCGTCCGAATAGATGCCAGGCGCACCGAGATAGCCGCGACCGAGGACCGACACCGTAGTCGCTTCAGCGATGATAAGCCCTCGCCCGGAGGCGCGTTGCCCATACATCTTCGCCATCAGATCGCCCGGAATGTCGCCAGGTTGTTCTGAGCGCAGGCGGGTGAGGGGTGCCATCACAACGCGATGGGGCAGAGTAAAGGGGCCGATCTGAACAGGAGTAAACAGGTTAGATTTTGGAGGTGTGCTCATAGAATCCTCGATAGCAATATGGCGGTGTCCCGCTCGCACAACCCTTCGATATGGCGTTCACTCGAAGTAGGCAATGGAACAAACACTGTTAATGAACTAGATGGTTCAAAACCATGAACGATGCAAAAAAGCTTTTCAAGGAGTTTGATTCAAGCCACTCCTAATACTTAATACAAGGAAATTGAAAGACCTTGTTTTCAGCAGACATGATTTGATCTAATCAGCGACTACTTCGAAATGGCCATCAGGTAATCGAGAGAGAGTCAGAGCGTAGGCGCCGAGGAACTGACGCCGCCACCATACACCTTCGGTATGCTTCTGTCCCGGCGTACTGAAACGATATTGCCACAGCATCGCGCGAACAAAATGAGGCGGTGCTGGCTTTATGGCACAAGAGGTATGCACGTCGATGGCGCGGTTGTTTCAGCAAGTGATCAAGTGAGCCGCGGGATGCGAAACAGTCGCACAGACTTGTCCCTCGACAACCATTATTCTGTGCGCAACGCTTTCATCGGGTCGACTCGAAGTGCGTTGCGTGCAGGGATCGCGCAGCCGATCAGCGCGACGACAGCGAGAAGAATCGCGATCACCCCGAGTGTCAGTGGATCGTCCGGTTTAATGGCAAATAACATGTTTGCCAGAAATCTCGTTGAAAATATTGCCGCTACGCCGCCCGCGGCGATTCCTGCAATTACGGGGGACATGCCACGCATTAACACACTGTGCAGGATCTCCTCCTTCGGAGCGCCAAGGGCAATTCGTATCCCTATCTCTTTTGTTCTATGAGCCACCGCGAGTGCAAGTGTTCCACTTACCCCCACGACGGTAATGAACAACGCCAAGGCTGCGAATAGTCCCAGCAGAATCGTTGTGACTCGGGGCGTTCCCAACTGCGCGCTTCGCAACTGATCCAACGACCGCATCTCTGTTACGGGTTGGTGTGGGTCGATCTGGTGAATGACATCGGCAATTTGGCTGGCAGCGCGCATCGGCTCAACACGTGTGCGTACCAAAAGGTGGGCGTCTGTTAGAGAAGGAGACTGATCCTGCGGTAGATAGATTCCTTCCCTCAAATCTTTGTCAAGCTCATATTGATGGACGCTGCTTGCCACGCCAACAATAGTGATCCATGTTTTGCCATTGTCTATCGACACGTGATGGCCAATCGGATCTTGCGTGGGCCAGAAACGTTTCGCCATACGTGCGTTCACGATGGCAACTGCCGGAGAGTTTTGCCTATCTCCGTCCGTAAATGCGCGCCCCGCAAGGATCGGCACACCGAGCACGTGAAAGTAGTCGGAACTTGCGAGTTCAAAGTCCACTTGCGGCATCAACTGTCCTGGATCCACTGGGCGTCCCTCCACAAGTACTCCACCGGTCATGGTACCCACATTACCGTTTAGAGGAACCATCACGCTGACTGCGGCACTCTCGACTCCGGGCAGCCCCGATACGCGCCCCAGCACTTGATGAAAAAATTGATTCAGCTCTGCGCGTTTCGCATATTTGGTCCAGTCTAAACTGATCCGCATGGAGAGCACATTCGCAGTCTTGAATCCCGGATCAACAGACAGCAGTTTATGCAGACTCTGGAGCATCAGCCCTGCACACACCAGTAGAACGAATGAGAGAGCTACCTGCACCGCAACAAGCGCATGTCGTGCTCGGGTCGCCTGGTTGCTTCCAACTGACCTTTCACCGGAGCCAGTCAGGACGCTCAGACGGTCGCGGCTCGCCACAAACCCCGGAAGCGCTCCGAACAGCACTCCAGCAACGACGGAAAGAGCAGCCACAAAGAACAGCACTCGACCATCAAGGTGTATTTCTCCCGATAGCGGTGTCATTCGTGCCGCGTAGGCAATCAGCAGCTTCGATCCAACCGCCGCAATGCCAAGTCCTAGTACACCGCCCGCAAAAGCGACTACCAGGCTCTCAGTCAGAAGCTGGCGAAAGATATCCCAGGCACTTGCGCCTGTAGCCATGCGGATGGCCATCTCCTGTGATCGGCGAATCTGCCGCGAAATGGCGAGATTCGCCAGGTTCGCACACGCCAGTAAGAGCACCAGGCCGGCAGCTCCAAGAAGCGTCAGAAAAGTAGGCCTCGCCGCGTGGGTCAGTTCGTGCTCCAACTCCGCCATCTGCGCTGAGACTCCGGCAGCGATTGGGTACGATTTCGGATAGATAAGCGCGAGCCGATTCGTGATCGTATCCAAATCCTTCCGTGCCTGCGTTTCTGTCACTTCCGGTTTCATCCGACCAAAGACCGTGAACATCCGCATATCCCTATCAGCGATCATCTTCGGGTTGGACCGAAAGGGGCATGAGGTTGTCGGCATGTACACATCATTCGCGTCTGGATATTCCGGAAGTGAAGGCAGCACTCCCACTACCGTGTGGACACGATCGTTCATGACGAACGTTCGACCCAGTATCTTCGGATCCCGGCCAAAATTCTTTACCCAATACGCATAGCTGAGCACTAAAACCGGCTCAGCCTTCTGAGTCTCGTCTGCCGGTGTGAGCAGCCGCCCCAGCACGGGCTTCACGCCTAGGACATCAAAGAAATTCGCAGAAACCACCCCGGTGCTGACGCGCTCCGGAACCTTCGATCCGAGCAAAGTAAAAGTCATTGAATGATATTCGGCCAGGTCAGTGAATACATGGTTCAGTTGGCGATAGTCGGCGATCTCCTGCACCGAGAATCCAATCGGATCTGTTCCAACCTTCGACGCCGTTTGTTCCAGGTGCACGATTTGCTTCGGATTCGCATACGGCAGTGGACGCAGTAGTATTCCGTTGATGACAGTAAAGATGGCAGCATTCGCGCCGATGCCCAGCCCGAGCGTCAGAATCGCCATAAACGCGTATCCCGGACTACGATGCAACGTTCGCCATGCATATCGAATATCGCGAAGCGCTTTTTCAAGCGGTGCGATGCTGTTCCTCTTCCAAACTTCCTCGCGTATACGTTCCGGCGAGCCGAACTTGAGGTAGGCCTGCCGTCGTGCTTCTTCTTTGCTCATCCCACGAGCGAGGTTTTCATCGGACTCCAAGGTAAGATGGTTTTCCATCTCGAGACTTACCTCTGCGTCATTCCGTCGTCTTCTGAAAAATCTACGTAAGCTCATACGGTCCCCTTCCGCGTGACAACTATTCCCCCATGACGAGGTCGATCGCGCGTACCATCTGTCGCCAGCGATTTGTTTCCAACACCAACCGCTTCTTTCCCGCCGAAGTAAGCCGATAGAATTTTGCTTTACGGTTGTTTTCGCTTGCGCCCCAATAGGACTCGAGCCATCCGCGATCTTCCAACCGGTGAAGTGCAGGGTACAGTGATCCCTGTTCTACCTGAAGCACGTCCTCTGACGTGTGTTCGATAACATGCGCAATGGTGTGGCCATGCGCCGGCCCCATCACGAGCGCCTTGAGGATCATCATGTCCAACGTTCCTTGAAGCATCTCGCTATCTGGTTTCTTCATTCGATCCACGGCAAACTCTCCACTCGAGTGTCTATGGGTACAAAGAGTACACCACTCGACGCTCTATGGGAAGAGATAGGAATCAGCGTCGATCGAGTAAACGATCAGGGCCGACTCTAAACCGATGAGAACATCCGAATAAGTACCAAAATGCTGACGAGGCAGCTCATCTTTTCCTGCGTGCTCGGCCAACAAATTATCCTTCGCGGCACTCTTAGCGTGGCGATTGACAAAAGGAGCAATTGGCGACTCCCTACTGTGTTTTCATGAATTCGCGTACGAGTGCCGCAATCTCATCTGCCTTGGTATCAAGCGCAAAGTGCCCTGCATCGAGAACGTAAATGTTCGCGTGCGGCACATCTCTGCGATACCGTTCCGGTTCACCGAGATCGAACGAGAGATCGTGCTTCCCCCAGAGGACCAAGAGCTTTGGCTGGGCCTTCCGTAACCATGACTGCCACTTTGGATATGCCGCGACGTTCGTGCGGTAGTCATAGAAAAGATCACTTTGAATCTGCGCTTGCCCGGGCGCATTTAGAAACGCGTACTCGTGGGTCCAAAGATCCGGGTCATAGAGCTCAGTCTTCGCGTCGTCTCCGATGTGGCGTGTCTTTGTCGTTGCGAGTGACAGCAGGTTTTTGCGCAGCGCTTCTTCATGAGCAGGCCTGTCTTCCCAAAATGCGCGACGTGTCGCCCAGTTTGCACCGAGACCTTCGTTGTGAGCCACCGCATCTTGAACGATGAGAGCCTGCACCCGCTCCGGATGTGCCAATGCCATGCGAAATCCAACCGGCCCACCATAGTCCTGCATATAAAGCGTGTAGTGCGACAGGCCTAGCGCTTGCGTAAAGCCGTCCATCACAGAGGCGATGTGATCGAAGGTGTAATCGAACCGATTTGGTTCGGGCCAATCACTATGACCGAACCCCGGATAATCAGGTGCAACTAGATGGTAGTTATCCGCAAGCCGAGTCAGCAGCGGTTGGAACATACGCGACGACGACGGAAGACCATGCAGTAAAAGAATGGTGGGAGCGTCTTTGGGCCCCGCCTCTCTGTAGAAGATAGACAGCCCATCAACACTCACTCTCCGATAAAAGACTTCCTGTGCCATTGCTTTGTCCTTTGGCTGGGCATCCAACTTCAATGTGCTGGTGAGGATGACTATAAGCGTTGCCAGGATCCGCAGGGCTGATTTCATCGTTTCATACCTCCACTGATCTCGTCCCTCTACGTGGACACTTCTTTGAATTGCTCAGCGTTGCGTGATTGTCTTATGGGATCGGAGACCCAGTGCTGAATATGCCAATATTTGTCTAATGAGTTCCTTCGATCATCTGTTGTCCCGCTCGAAGTTCTTGTAAACCGATTCCGTAACGGCAGAGACCCCGGATATCAGTGTCTGGAGCAACGTCTTCGCGTCGCGCTGCCGAGAAAGGTTTGCACTCTGCCCTGCCCAAAGCTGAAGGAACTCGGGTTTCGCAGCTTTTTCGGCCACGACGGTAAGGTTTTTCATCAGAATCCGCTGCAAAGGATAGGGGAGAATCTCGATTCCTGGACGATTGAGCTCCTCAAGCAATTGGTTATGTATTCCCCTGGCCAGCCTTCCAGTGAATCCCCTGGTCAATCCCGTTCTGCGAGCGTTTCCACTGAGGAGCGCATTGCGGTGAAGTGGGCTCGCACCGGACTCTTCACACGCCAGAAAAGCTGTCCCTATCTGTACGCCCTCAGCGCCAAGAGCAAACGCTGCGACAACTCCGCGAGCATCGGCGATACCTCCGGCGGCAACAACCGGAACTGAAATTGAGTCTACAACCTGAGGTACGAGCGAAAAGGTTCCGGTGAGTGATTCCTCGGAGGGACGCAGGAAGGAACCGCGATGGCCGCCCGATTCAAAACCTGAAGCAGCGACCACATCGACTCCTGCCTGCTCAAGAACCATTGCTTCGTCCGGTGTCGTCGCAGTTCCGATCGTAAGGATCCCCTGCGAGCGGCACTCGTCGAGAATCTCCTTCGGAGGGACTCCGTAAATGAAGCTAAAGACGGGAACCTTTGCATCGAGCAAGACGCGCACCTGGTCCTCAAACTTAACTGGGACATAAGGTGTGAAAGTCGGGAGCATCCCTCCCAAAGCTCGGATGTGTCCAGCAAGAGATGCCAGGCTTCGCGCAAATGCCTCGTTGCCGGAAGTGCGTGCACCCTCATCTTCCATCGAGACCCACAAGTTGATCGCGAACGGTTTGGAGGTGAGCATACGAATTTCAGCGATCACATCTCTAATTGCTGAAGGGTTCAAGCCATGCGCCCCGAAGGACCCAAGACCGCCAAAATTTGAGACCGTTGCTGTCAATCGCTGCGTCGACAGACCACCAAGGGGGCCCTGAATGATTGGGTACTCGATCCCCAGACTTGAAGAAATACGAGTTACGTTCCACTTCGGTGACGAGTTACTGAGCTGCTGTTTCATAACAACACCCTCTGAAAGCAAACTTTAGGCAAAAACACTTGGCCTCTGCCGGAAATTGCTACTCTGCGACTTCGAAGATGACATCGAGCTCGACTGGCACACCGAGGGGGAGGCTAGCAACGCCTATTACCTGTCGGACTGATGTCTTCTCGATACCAAAGACATCTCGAAACAGATCCGAAGCGGCGTCTGCGACCCTGGGCTGGTCAAAGAGGCTCCTCTAACTCCTCTTGTTTCTGCCAACTCCTCAGGAATTCGACTGTAACCGCTGACGCATCATGTCAAACGTTACACAAGAATGATTCTTTGAACTTCTACTCAGATTCTTAAAAGATTGCACTTGATTTGAAATCTTAATGCCGCTCAAAATCGATTCACCAGCACGCTCCGAGGAACCGCTATGAGACACACACCATCCCTCGGCTCTGTTAACTCCGGGTGCAGAGCTCAAACGCCTCCCCCCAGCACCCCAGGCTTCTTCAAGTCGGCATACAACAGGACCACGGACCGGGGACCCGCGCGGTAAGTAAAACCAGGAACCCCCGCCGCCGTCTGCCAGTCCACGATATCTTCCGGGGAATCAAGGGTGGTATCAATCCACCGTCGCCACGGGCCTTCACCTCCCCCGTCCACGGAAGGCAACTCAAAATCGAGCGGCTCCCAGTATGCGTTCAGAATCCAATGAATGATGAGCCCCTCGTGTGGTAACTCCGCAGACAATGCCAGACTGTGCGAGCAACCACTCCAGTCTGGCTGGTGAAGCTTCGTACCATGCCACTCCCGTTCTGCGCTTTGCAGCAGTTCGGCCAGAGTCAAAGTACCCTTTGGGTCAAGATTGCGCGTTGCACGCCTTGCATTGAGAAGACTCACGAAACGGTGGACATCCGCGTGTTTTTTCGACAGCGTCCAATCGAGCCAATTGGTTTCATTATCGTGGCAGTAGGAGTTGTTGTTGCCTTGTTGCGAGCGGCGGACTTCATCGCCCATCAAAATCATCGGCATCCCAATAGCCATTAGAGTTAGAGTGAAAAAGTTCTTCACCTGCCTGTTGCGAAGGCTCTCGGTGGCGCGGTCATCAGTTGGGCCTTCAACACCACAATTCCAACTGCGATTATCATTTCCGCCATCTCGATTGTCTTCGCCATTGGCTTCGTTGTGTTTTGCGTTATAGGAGACAAGATCGTTCAGCGTGAAACCATCGTGGCAAGTAACGAAATGTACGCTTTGTTCGGCCTCGCGACGTTTATGGCTGTAAAGGTCGGGGCTTCCAAGGAGGCCGTCTGCAAGAGCTTTAACTGTACGCTCGTCCCCGCGGACGAATGCCCGCACGTCGTCGCGGAACTTGCCGTTCCATTCTCGCCAGCTGTCACCAACGAAACTGCCCACCTGATAAAGCCCCGCCGCGTCCCAGGCTTCGGCGATCATCTTGGTCCCCGCAAGCGCCGGGTCCGACTCGATGTCCCACAGCACCGGAGGATTTGGTAGTACATCGCCAGCGGAGTCCCGCGCCAGAATCGACGCAAGGTCGAAACGAAAACCATCGATGTGCATCTCCTGTACCCAGTAACGCAGACTATCGACGATCATTCGCCGCGTAACTGGATGATTGGCATTGAGCGTATTTCCTGTGCCGCTGTAGTTAGCGTAGCCTGAACCATCACCTTCAAGGATGTAATACGCATCATTAGCCAACCCACGAAAACTCAAGGTCGGCCCCGTCTGACCGCCCTCAGCGGTGTGGTTATAGACCACATCCAGGATGACCTCGATTCCCGCGCGGTGCAATGCCTTGACCATGTCACGAAATTCATCTTCCGGGCCGACCGGATCGCGACGAGAGCTGTAATCTCGATGGACTGAAAAGAATGATACCGGGGCGTATCCCCAATAGTTGACACGGCCTGGAGGGCAATCCAGACTATCAAACTGAAACACCGGAAGAAGCTCCACCGCCGTGATTCCCAGTTGCTTCAAATAGGGAATCTTCTCGATTAAACCTGCGAAGGTCCCTCGCTTGTCATCGGAAACACCAGAGCTTGCATGACGGGTGAAGCCGCCAACATGCATCTCGTACACAATTGTTTGCGAGGCGGGCCGACGCAGAGGCGCATCACCCTCCCAATCATAGGCGCTCATATCAACGACGACACTCTTCATGGCGGTGGAAGCATTATCTCCCTCGCGGCCTGCAGCATCACGGCTATAGCTCGCCGGCACTGCCACACCTCGGCCATAAGGATCGAGGAGCACCTTCTCGGGGTCGAATCGCATCCTCTTGTCCGGATTAGCAGGGCCGCGAGCGCGGTAACCATAAGTCTGTCCAGTCTGGAGCCCCGGAACAAACAAGTGCCAATAGTGATAGGTTCGGTTTACGGATTGATTGAACGGTATGATGTGCGTTGGTGTGGAATCCGGGTCATTAAAGAGCACCAAGTCCATTCCGATGGCATCTCGTGAGTAAACGCTGAAGTTCACTCCTCCCTGGACGCAGTGGGCACCAAGAGGATTGGCCAGACCTGGTAGTACTTCCTTACTCGTGTTCGCAGCCGCGAGGTTCGGCATCGTTTTCTCCGACTGTTCGCGAGAAATATTACTCCTCATGGATCAACGGCGCCCACCGGCGCCCGTCGCATGGGTCCTGATCGCCGAAAACTGGGTCAATTCGCAACATGACGGTAAGAAATTTGCTTGACATATTCTTATATAGGAATATATTAACGACATGGCGCGTGCAGCAACAACAACAGACGTCTTTAATGCAATCGCCGAGCCACGGCGTCGCGAGGTCATTGCGGTGCTGGCAGACGGCAAAGAGTACGCGGTAAATGAGGTCGTGGTGCGATTGCAGATGTCGCAGCCGACCGTTTCGAAGCATCTAGGAGTGCTTCGAAAGGTTGGCGTGGTGTCGGTAATAAAGCGCGGCCAACACCGGATGTATCGATTAAATGCCGCCGAGTTGAAGCCGGTGCACGACTGGGTAAAGACGTTTGAGCGGTACTGGACGCACCAATTGGGCCAGATCAAGGAGCGTGCAGAGCGAAAGGCTCGGGAGCGGATCATTTCAAAGACCATCGGAGCAAAGGAGGAGTAATGACAGCAACGATTCAGGAACAGGTAGTTCAGGCCTTCGAGATTGTGAAAGATGAACAGATTGCGGCGCCAATCGAAATCGTGTTCGAGGCAATTCTGGAGCAGATGGGGCCTATGAACTCGACCCCAGAGAAACCGATGCCGATGAAGCTCGAGGCATGGCCAGGCGGCCGCTGGTATCGCGACCTGGGAGACAACACGGGACACTTCTGGGGCCTTGTACAGGCGATCAAGCCGCCATCGCTTCTGGAGATATGCGGACCGCTCTTCATGTCGACCCCGGCAGTCTCCAACATCCAGTACCGGCTCAACGAAGAGAACGGATTGACCCGCGTTCGGTTTGTCCATCGAGCGATGGGGTGGATTGGCGAAGCGGACCGCGGAGTCGACGACGGCTGGACAGATCTGATGGTTCGAATTCGCACGGCCTCAGAGACAAAACGGGCCCACAGGTAGCCATGTGCCCAGTGTGTCTCGCAACCGTGGCATGGATCGCAGCGGGAGCCTCCTCAACTGGCGGCATCTCCGTGTTAGTCGTGAACAACATTCGCGGCAAAAACCAACACCCAACGACAAGAATCGAGAGGAAGGAGAGACATGGAAAAGAACAAGGAAACTCGCTCGAACATGAAGATGCCCCCGATCGTGTCGCTGCAGGAGTGGGAGGCAGCGCGTCAGAAACTGCTCATCAAGGAAAAAGAATTGACCTACGCACGTGATGCTATGGCTGCAGAGCGTCGGCGCATGCCGTGGCTGGCGATTGAGAAGAAGTATGAATTTGACGGGCCTAAGGGCAAAAAGAGCCTGCTCGATCTGTTCGAAGGCCGACGTCAATTAATCGTGTATCGCGCTTTCTTCGAGCCCGGGGTGTTCGGCTGGCCCGATCATGCCTGCCGCGGTTGTTCCTTAGGAGCGGACCAGGTCGGCCACCTCGCCCATCTGAACGCCCGCGACACCACACTGGTCTACGCCTCGCTTGCCCCGCAGGCCGACATCGCGCGGCTTAAGAAGAGGATGGGCTGGGCGATGCCGTGGTACACCATCACCGACAGCTTTGACGCCGACTTCGGCGTGGACGAGTGGCACGGCACAAACGTGTTCTTCCACCACGAAGACCGCATATTCCGCACCTATTTCATCAACAACCGTGGCGACGAGGCGATGGGGAGCACATGGAACTACCTCGACGCGACGCCTCTAGGGCGCCAAGAGAAGTGGGAGGACTCGCCGGAGGGCTACCCCCAGACCTCGCCGTACAAGTGGTGGAATTGGCACGACGAATACGCTGCATCGTCCGATCCGAAGTGGACAAAGGTTGTCGACCAGGCACTGGAGGAGTTGAATCTGGATAAATAGTGGACCAAACGCTCACGTCTACTCCGTCGTTTCCCAGATGGCAAGCAATGAGGTCACCTAGGCCAGCAGCAACATCGGCGCCTGTGGTTTATCGCCTTACTGAAGGGATCGAAGATATAACTTAGAAGGTCTCAGAAACTTGGCGTTCGGCATCTATTCGGCCCTGTCCGATGTGGCGATTTCTCATTGTCGGCGGTTGCCTCCTGTCCTGAAGGGCTGCATATGCAGAGGGACTACCTTGTGGTAGCCCCCCTTTATTTGCGGAGTTGAGGTACAACCGACGAACTACGCTTTACGCAGATCGTAGCGGTCGAGGTTCATGACCTTGTTCCACGCGGCAACGAAGTCTTTCACGAAGGTCTCCTTTGAGTCGGCCGACGCGTAGACTTCCGCGATGGCCCGCAGCTGAGAGTTGGAGCCGAAGATCAGGTCGACACGACTGGCGGTCCACTTGATCTCACCTGTCGCGCGATCCAAACCCTCAAAGGAGCCTTCTGCAGTAGAAGATGCCTTCCAGTCTGTCGCCATATCGAGCAGGTTGACGAAGAAATCATTCGTCAGAGTCTCAGGCTGCGTGGTGAAGACACCGTTCTTAGAGCCGCGGAAGTTGGCACCGAGAACACGCAGACCACCTACGAGGACAGCCATCTCAGGAGCGGTTAGAGTCAGCAACTGCGCCCGATCAACGAGCAGTTCTTCGGCGCGTACTTTGTGGCCGAGACGAAGGTAGTTGCGAAAGCCGTCCGCCGTCGGCTCCAACGGGGCGAAGGACGCAATATCGGTCTGCTCCTGCGAAGCGTCCGTGCGGCCAGGCGTGAAGGGAACAGTAACGTCGTATCCCGCCTTCTTCGCAGCCGCTTCCACCGCAGTGCAACCTCCCAGAACGATCAGGTCGGCGAGTGAGACCTTCCTGCCTGTCGCGTTGAAGTCCTTCTGAATTCCTCCGAGTGTGCTGAGAACCTTCGCGAGCACGAGAGGCTGATTCACCTCCCAGTTCTTCTGCGGTTCCAGACGAATGCGCGCACCATTCGCACCCCCGCGCTTGTCAGAGCCGCGGAAGGACGACGCCGCTGCCCAAGCAGTCGAGACGAGCTGCGAGATCGAGAGACCAGATGCGAGGATCTTCTGCTTCAGTGAAGCGATTTCAGCTTCGCCGATAGATTCATGATCGACAGCGGGGACGGGGTCCTGCCAGATCAACTGTTCCTTGGGAACCAGAGGCCCAAGGTAGCGGACGATGGGCCCCATGTCGCGGTGTGTAAGCTTGAACCATGCGCGAGCGAATGAGTCGGCGAATGCGGCGGGGTCTTTCTGAAAGCGCTTGCCGATCGTTTCGTATGCGGGATCGAACTTTAGTGCGAGATCCGAGGTGAACATCATGGGCAGGTGCTTCTTGTCCTTGATGTGCGCGTCAGGGATGTTAGCTTCCTCGTTCACGGCGTACCACTGCCAGCCACCGCCGGGGCCTTTCTTCAGGGCCCAATCGTAGTTGTAGAGGTTGTCGAGGTACTCGATATCCCACTTGATGGGGTTGCTGGTCCAAGCGCCTTCAAGGCCGGAGGAGATGGTGTCTTCCGAGTGGCCCTTGCCCTTGCCGTTCTTCCAGCCCAGGCCCTGCTGCTCGATGGGAGCACCTTCGGGTTCGGGGCCGACGTTCGGACCCGGGTCGTATGCGCCATGGCCTTTGCCGAAGGTGTGGCCGCCGGCAATGAGAGCAAAGGTCTCTTCGTCGTTCATGGCCATGCGGCCGAACGTCTCGCGAATATCACGTGCGGAGCCGACAGGGTCAGGCTTGCCATCAGGGCCTTCCGGGTTCACGTAGATGAGACCCATCTGCACTGCGGCGAGAGGATTGTCGAGATTACGATCACCCTGATAACGATCGCTGCCGAGCCAGGTGTGCTCCGAGCCCCAGAAGATATCTTCCTGCGGAACCCAGACGTCAGCCCGACCGCCGCCGAAGCCGAAGGTCTTGAAACCCATCGAGTCGAGCGCGACGTTGCCGGTAAGAATCATGAGATCGGCCCAGGAGATCTTCTTGCCGTACTTCTGCTTGATCGGCCACAGCAGGCGGCGAGCTTTGTCGAGGCTTACGTTGTCCGGCCAGCTGTTGAGCGGCGCAAAACGCTGCGTGCCCATACCTGCGCCGCCGCGACCATCATGGGTGCGGTAGGTGCCGGCGCTGTGCCATGCCATGCGGATGAAGAACGGGCCATAGTGCCCGTAGTCCGCGGGCCACCAGCTCTGCGAGTCGGTCATCAAAGCGTGGAGGTCCTTGATGATTGCGTCGACGTCGAGGGTCTTGAACTCTGCCGCGTAATCGAAGTCCTGCCCCATGGGGTCGGCCAGCTTGGTGTTCTGGTGCAGGACGGCGAGGTCGAGGCGATCCGGCCACCAGTGCTCGTTGCGCGTGATCTTGCGCGAGTTGTGCGTGACAGCGCCATGCATGGGCGAGGCAGTCTCTGTAGCAGTGACGTTCGCGCTTGGGCCGTTGCCGTGCGGTACCGGGCATTTCATTTCATCTGACATTTTCGCTCCTTCGTTCTCATTGCCGGGGAGTCTATCCCCGATTGGTTAGCGAGTGGATGGTATTTAGCTGCGTTTCGTTTTCTGGCACGCGGCACAGATTCCGATGACGTCGATAGCGTAACGTTCCGCCTGAAAGCCACCGGGCAACCGTTGTAATGCCGGGAGGACGCCAAGATCCTTTTCTTCGATGTCGGTGATGGCCTTGCAATGCGAGCAGACCATGTGGTGGTGGAGGTGGTTGTTCAGCTCGACTCGTAGAGAACCGTGGTGCATGCTGACTTCTTTTAGCACGCCCCTCTCGACGAAGAGATGAATGTTTTTGTAAACCGTCGCGAGGGAGATTGCGGGGATACGCTTCTTGACCCGAGCGTAGACCTCTTCCGGGCTTGGGTGGCCAGGCATTGTCTGCATGACCTCGTAAAGAACCTGGCGCTGGTGGGTCGCGGTGAGCCCATGATCCGCACAAAGTTCACGGAAAGGGCGAGTTCCGACGGTGGGAGAGTGCTCCATCAAGAACTAGTAAACGATAATTATTCTTATTCGTCAAACGACGACGATTTGGAATGAAAGAGAGTTTGCGCATCCGGTCATTGACCGCGCTCCTACCTGTCTATTGAGCTATCAAAACTCTCGCGCTATTCTTCGCCATCAGTGCAGATCAAACTTGCAAGCCGCTGTCATTTGGAGACTCGGAGGGCGAAAGTCTTAACACGATGCGTTGCGTAACAATCTATCTAAGCTACCAACAAAGACCGCAACTAAGAGAGACCTTTCAAGCGCAGAAAGGTTAGCTAGTTTTATTAAGAGTTGCTAGTCGAGTAAGAGCCAAAAGTGAGAATGGCCATGCCAAAGTAATCCAACGTGGACCTGTGATTTCGCGGAGACTGCTTCTAATGTTGATTCCGTGCTTATCGAGAAAAGAGACTCTCGCAAAGGCACCGAGGATACTAACTATGAAACGCAACCTGATGAATCGCATTGGCCAATGCGGACGCGCAATCCTCCGGAAAGGAATCCAATTAGGCTTCCTTCTGACAATTTCACTACTCTTCACACTACCCGTCGTAGGACAGCTAACAACCGCCGACATTCTCGGAACAGTGACCGATATCACTGGCGCTGTGGTGCCTAACGCCACAGTGACCCTCAACAACCTCGGTACAAATGAGAAGCGGACTACACAATCGAACAATTCTGGCGACTACAACTTCACGCTCCTTCCTGTTGGACATTATTCCGTCACCGTAAAGGCAGGAGGTTTTCAGGAAGCTATTACCAGAGATCTCGCAGTGGAGGCAGGTGATCGCGCACGCGCAGACGTTCACCTACAACTCGGATCAGAATCAACCACTATTGAAGTTACTGCCAGCACTCCGTTACTCCAAGCTGATAACGCAACAGTCAGTTCAACCGTTACCGCCAAAGCGGTGCAGGACCTCCCGCTCAACGGTCGTAATTTCGTTCAACTGGTTCAACTCGTCCCAGGCGCCAACGAAGGTCCAGGGAATGGGCTGAGCAGCGGTGGCCGTCCTGATGATCGCCGAACAAATGCTGCCGGTCTCTCCGTTAATGGTCAGGACGATACTCTCAACAATTGGGTGGTCGATGGAGTCGATGACAACGAACGCATTATCGGCACTATCGGAGTCAAACCCAATGTAGAAGGTATTCAGGAAATCACCGTCCAGACGAATAGCTATGCTGCAGAGGCTGGACGTACTGCCGGTGGTGTCATCAACATCGTCACTCGTTCTGGAACGAACCAGTTTCATGGCTCCGTGTACGAGTATTTTCGCAACGATATCTTTGACGCTCGCAATTTCTTTCAGTCGACCGGTAACAAACCCGAGCTACGCCAGAATCAATATGGTGCTAGCATCGGCGGCCCAATATTCCGGGACAAAACTTTCTTCTATTTTGATTTCGAGGGATTACGGCAGGTTTCAGGGGTGACCGACACTGGCACCGTCCCAAACATTACTGCATACGATGACATTAACAGCCTGAACGGCGGTTCGCCTCAGGCATTGCTCTCAACGAGTAACGGCACAGCGAACCGACCGATCAATCCAATCGCATTAAACTACTTAAAATTATTCCCGGCTCCTACTAACACAAACCCTTCTGTGCTCAGCAACAACTTCACCATCAGTCCAAACAAGACACAGAATGCCAACACGTACGACGCTCGAGTCGATCACAAGATCAATGATAAAAACCTCCTCTTCGCCCGCTTCTCCTACAACACTGTTGATACCTTCACGCCGCCGAACTTTGGAGTTGTAAATGGTCTGGAAATAAGCGGCGGCAGGTTCAACTTCGACGGACCAGCGACAGATGTAGCTCAACAGTATGTATTGGGCTACACGCACATCTTCAATCCCAGCCTTCTACTTGACCTGAGAGCAGCGTTCACGCGTATCAACAATCTCTCACTTCCACTCAACTACGGGAAGAACGCCGATCAGGCTATCGGCTTTCCTGCGAGTATGACTGCGTTCAGTCCTTTTGCCGACTCCTTGACCCCAATCAATGTCGGTCCCTTCGGCGATATTGGAGATGGAGCATTTGTTCCTCTGCAGGACATCGACAACACCTTTCAGTACTCCGGTACGGTTAGCTGGACCAAAGGGAACCACAACATCAAAGCCGGCCTAGCTTTTCTTCGCAGACAGGCTCGGAATGTTCAAAGCGCGTCTGCAGTTGGTTTCTATCAGTTCAATCTGCCAAGCGATAGTTCTCCAGACCCATTAACTCAACAGAACAATAACCTTGCCTCGACCCTGGTCGGCGCTTTCGCAGGAGAACAGCGAAACTTCAACCTCTTCCCACCCGACTACCGCAGCTACGAGCCAAGCGGCTTTGTGCAAGACAGTTGGAAGGTGAACCAAAGGCTCACCGTACTCGCTGGAATTCGTTATGACGTCTTCACGCCTTTCACCGAAGCACACAATCACATCTCGAACTTCGACTATCTGCAAGCGCTCACATCTAGTCCCACTACGGTTTCTAGCGCGTTGAAGATAGCTGGCGTCAATGGTGTCAATTCCCAAGTGGATATTCCGACTGATTATTCCAATGTCGCGCCGCGCATTGGTTTTTCAATCTTGTTGAGACCCACCACCGTTCTGCGTGGCGGATATGGACTAAGCTTCTTTCCCGGCAACTACACCTCAAACGCGGATCTGAAGAATGCACCATTTACCTCTGTCTTCACTCCCTCTTGCCAGTCCTCTATTGCAGTGGAGATTGAAGCCACTGTGCCCGGCTCGAGCACAGGCCAAAACCCAGACTGCGCGACTCAGGGCGCACCTGGAACTCTAAACGAAGGACTGCCAACCCCTGTGCCACCCACTCCAGCTCAACTCTCAAACCTGGCTACCATCCCGGGGTTGGCGTTCGTAGCTGAGGCTACTCACTTCAAGTCAGCTCTCATTCAGCAATTCAACCTGCAAGTCGAGCAACAGTTCGGTGCGAATGTCTTTACTATTGGCTACATTGGCAATATTGGCCAACATCTACCGGAGTCGATCAATAACATCAATCAACCCGCACCGTTCAATCCCATCACAAATCCAACTGCGGCAGCTCGTCCCCTCGATCACATCTTCAACCCTAATCTCGACCCGCTTCATCCAAGCTCTAATCTGGGTAACATCAGCTACATCGCCAGCGAAGGCATATCGAATTACAATTCACTGCAAACCTCCTTTCAACGTCGTTTCACTGAAGGACTGGCATTCGATGCGAACTATACGTGGGCTAAGGGGCTAAGCGATATCACAGGCTTCTCTCAACAAGGAAATAACCAGGGGTGGAGTAACGCTGACCCAACCCATATTCGTCAGATAGAGTATGGCATTGCGGAGAACGATATTCAGAACCGCTTCGCCCTCTCGCTGAACTACGAGATTCAGTATGGAAAGCAGTTCACTGGCTTCAAAAAGGCAGCTTTGTCAGGATGGCAAATCAATACGATAACCGCTTGGCAGGGTGGGAAGCCCTTCACGATTACCAACACGGGCGCCGCGGCGGATAACCCAATCGAAAGCGACGGAGTAGCCCATGGCTACAACAATCGTGCGACTCCGCAAAACGCTGTTGGCCAGGATCGTCCCGACCAACTTGGGGATGCTCGAATAAGTCACAAAACCCTGGCTCACTTCTTTGACACGACCAAATTTGCTCCTCAGCCCCTTGGAACGATTGGGACAGCCCAGCGCAACTCGCTGTTCGGTCCCCATTTCCGCCACGTAGATCTTTCGCTTTTCAAAAACTTTCCTATCGGAGAACGAGCGAATGTCCAGTTCCGCGTGGAAAGCTTCAATATCTCGAACACCCCCAATTTTTACCTACAGAACGGTCAACCAGGCGATTCATTTGGTAACTCCGCCTTCGGATCGATCGCTCAAACTGATCCCAATTACACCCCGCGCCAATACCAATTTGCCCTCAAGGTGATGTTCTGATGGCGGCGACGATGACATTACGCGCATTTTGCCAAGGAGTTGGGGTCCATGTGGCCGGTAGGCGTTGTTACCACGCTCACGATTGATTTGTATCTCTCGATGCAATCTTCAGAACGGGCAACAGCGCCTTCTCCACTCGCGAATGGTAGACCATCCGCCCAACCCGAATGTCGCCGCAACTCAAAATGGACGAGTAACGGGCATCTCAGACACTTGTCCGGTTGAACTAGCTATCGGTGGAGCTAGTCCGAGAAGCAGACTCTTCCGACATGTGGATCTGGCATCCTGCCTCGGCAAGTGATTCCTTTGTTACTGCCAATCTATAACCACCGGTTGTCGGTCATCTCGTCGGAGGGTATTTGGGGGCGACCTGCGGCATAGTTTGGTATCTACTGCATGTTTTCAACGAGCATCAGATTGCTGGAATGCGCATCGACTTGTGGGAACAGCATCCACTTACCATCCGGAGAAACCGGCATTGCGCCGATCCAATACGGAGGAGACTTTTCGAGCGAGAAAACAGGGCTAATCTTTTGGGTTCTGGTGTCGTAGAGCTCGATCGTCGCCTTACCGTTCTCGTGGGACATGAAGTAGATTCCCGCTTTGGAGGGAAACCATTCGGTTCCCTGAAAGCTTAGCTCCGGCATACCTTTTACCTCTTCGGGCGAAGAGCCATCTGGCATCATGCGCCAGAGCTTCTTGTTTCGAAAGAAGTAGACATATTGACCGTCAGGTGACGCCAAAGGTGTGGCTGCTGGAACGCTCGCAAGCTGCACAGCATGACCGCCTTGCGACGGTACCCTCCAGACGGAAGGTTCGGCAGTGTCATCACCCTGCATGAAATAGATCCACTTACCGTCTGGTGACCAGCTTGGCATAGAGTTGTCGGATACATCGATATTGAGTTTTGCTGGAACGCCTCCCGCCGGATCGACCGTGTAGAGATTCGATTCGCCACCGAGTCGAGAGTCAAAAGCGATTAGACCTCCGTCGGGAGACCAGCGTGGCGTGCCGGTCGCAATAACACCGAAGGAGGTCAGTTGGAGAACGTTGGATCCGTCAGCATCGCAGACCCAAATTTCAAGGACTCCGCTACGGTCAGACTCGAACGCTATTCTTCTGCCATCTGGCGAGATGCTGGCTGATTCCTGTTCAGCCGAGGAGACGATTAGCTTGTGCGCTTGCGCTGGAGATCCTTGAAGATCAAGCCGCCAGATATTGGTATTGGTCGAGCTTTGCAAATAGACAAGACGATGGCCGGACAAACTAACGGTCACATCCGAAACATCATGTCCAATCGGTAGTCTTTGCGCTCGCTCCGGGTGAGTGAGACCAACTTCCCAAAGACCACCTCCCATCACGGGGGAACTGAAAAAGATGTTGTCGCCACCTCTTGACCAGGCGATACCGCCGATCATTTCATGTCCCTTCAGTATCTCTGTGGTGCTTCCGTCGCCCAAATTCAGGAGACGTAAAGACTCGCTTCCCCACTTATCCAAACAAACCCATGCCAAAAGTTCGCCTTTTGGGGCAAAGGCAGGTGAGACGGAGTCCTTGCAGTCCGTCTTCACTGGCATCGTCTTCAATGTGCTCATCGAGAGCAGATAAAGGATTATCGATTGGTAGGAGGTTTCCGGGTGGTCCGTGAAAGCGAGATACTTGCCATCAGGAGACCAGCTGAGTTCATTCCCATACCAGTACGTCGAGCTTCGAGAATAAATCTTCCGTTCGGGGCCACCGGTCGGCGGAACCAGAAAGATACCGGAAGGGCCCTCTTTTGAAACGCGGCTGATCGCGATGGTGCGTCCATCCGGCGACCAGGCTATCGATAGTTTTTCGGACGGATGCCGAGTGATGCGCAATGGGTTCTCGGAACCTATTACCTTCACATAGAGATCGTATCCTGCACCATTCGTCTCACCGTCCCACCCGAATGCGACCTCGCTTCCATCCGGCGAAAAGGCAGGCGAGGTCACATCGCCTGGCAGAGACGTAAGCGGAACAACAGAGATGCGCTGAATCCTCGACAGTCGCGACGCTTCATCAAGCCTGGTTTTAAGTCGAAGTCCTACCAGGCCGATGAGGATACATGCTGCGATAGCCAGTGGAATCCACCACCTCCGAAGAGGTAGCTTTGCAGGCGGTCTTGCAGGTTCAGTCGCAAGATGCGGCAGTGACGCAACCTGCTCATCTTCGACCTTCATCGCAGCAATAAATCGATAACCCTGCCGCGGGATTGTCTCGATGTATCTAGGATTCGCGGCAGAGTCGCCGAGAATCTCTCGTAAACGGTTTACCGCCGCGTTCAATCCGTGTTCGAAATCTCCAAAGGACGTTGCCGGCCAGAGTACCTTGTGAAGGTGTTCCCGAGTGACGAGTCGTCCAGGTTCCGAGGCCAGAACAATAAGGACCTGGAGTGCCTGTCCCGACACCTTGACCCGTATTCCATTCTTGCGCAGCTCTTCAGGTTCGAGCACCAGCTCAAACGGAGCGAACCGTATTGAGCCGGAAACCTCGGCACGGTCGGTCATCGCTCACCTGTGGCACGAAGTCTATCATTTTGGGCTTCTCCTGAGGTAGGGTCTCTCCTCAGTGAGACCGCACTGGAAGAGTGTGGTCCCTGTGAACGCAGCTTGAGGCCTCACTGTTACCGCTATCTCAGTAATAAGGCAAAGTTTACTGAATGACAGACATATGACCTGCCTTGCATTGAGGTAGCAGGTCGAAGCGGGCAACGTAGGCGGAACCGATGAGGTTCCCGCGATGAAAATCTTAACCGTTGTCGTCTTTCTCTGCCTTTCCTCTCTCAATGCGCAAATGACGTCAATTAGAATTCAGCCGATAGAACTCCCAAACCGTCCTGCCTCTCTCTCGCACGCGGTCTCGTTCTCCTGCACAACGGACTACGACCCATCTCAATGTCTTAAGAGCGTTGCCCTGCTGGCAAAAGTTCTCGAAAGATACCCAACTGAAAGAATGGGGCAGTGGACATTCGTGCTCGCAGGTTCAGCACGCTGGAAGCAGACGATAAAGGAATTGGGCGGGGACACGGAATCGCCCGCGTTCAGCGAACTCGACGCTCGCGTCACCGTGTTCGAAGAGGAACTCTTTGAAACCGTGGATTCTCGACAGGCAATGGTAGCTCGCAGATTCGGTCTGCCACCGGGAAGTATCCTCGATTATGCGGTCACCCACGAGATGGGCCACGCAATATGCCGGGAAAGCCAGGAAAGCCTCGCAAACAAATATGGAGCCGATCTGCGACGAGGGATCAGTCCGATATGTCCCACTGATCGAAAGCGGTCTAAATACTCCGTAAAATGACCTTATCGGTGCTAGTCAGAATTACCCGTACATAATCGACCGCACCGCAAAATGCATCTCTTGTGGGTCGATTATCCGGAAATTATCAGTCCGATTCTCGATGAGTGACAAATCGCCAAGCCGCTCAATTAACGTGGCTGCTGCTTTGTTCACATGTCCGAGAACTGGCTTCTCCGAAAGGTGAAACCGAACTGCCTCAAGAGTCCGGTCCCCGGCAAAGCCCCTTGTAATTGCCCAAAACCCTGTTTCTCAGGACTAATCGAACTATCATCAAGTTCACACAACGTGAACATGATGATTTTATGAACACGGGTTGCGGGGTTCTTAAGTTATAAAACAGAGAAATTGGGGTGACCCCCCACGGTCAGCCAAGGGACTTGGCGAGAACTCGCGTAACTTCAGTTGGAGTACAGCTCACTATTTCTCCACTCCACCCTGGTCTCGAGACCTGCAAAGGGATTCCAGTCACCAATCCGGAAGTTCGGGCGCGAGCACCAGCGTTCTCAAACATTCTTGAGGAATATAGGTCTGAACGAGCCGTATCGACAGATCGGCACGTTGGTCGACCGGCTTTGTTATAGCCCCTTAGGCGCAACTTTATTCTCTAAGATTTGTAAGAGTGGCACTTGTTCGAGCCGGATGAACTGTCGGGCGGTGGAAATAGTAAACCAACGTCCGCGATCGACCTCTGGGATTTCAAGGCGTTTCTTCGACTTCGGAGGCCACTCAATCTCACACGTGTTGCTCACAAGTTGGGCTGGGTCGCAGTCTCCCTCAAACGCCCAAGCAATGACGACTTTTCCGCTCTTTTGTCGCACGGACCCTAGCTCAATAAAGTTGCCGCTCGAAATGAAGCCAGTTTCCTCGAAAAACTCTCGCTGCGCTGCTGCGAGGGGTTTTTCGTTTTCTTCATATTCACCCTTTGGAACCGTCCAAGCGCCTTGATCCTTCTTCTCCCAGAGAGGGCCGCCAGGATGAACAAGAAGCACTTCCAACTCATCTCTGCGCTTCCGATACATGAGCAGTCCAGCGCTGCGTTTCGGTTTTTTTGTCATTGGCTATCGGACATGCCTACTCGCTCCAAGCCAATTGGGGACTCATAGAATCTGCGCAGCGCTCGCTTCACCGATGAGGAGGAACGACGTGCTCACGGAGTCGGTTAACGGGCTTCGACGCTGCTGACCTTGACGACTTTCTCGACCTGAGGTGTGACCATACTGCTGGTGTCCTTCATCGCGGCAATGGCCTTGTCATACCGGCCTGCCATGAAGTTACCGCGAATGCGTGCCATGTCTTCGAGCATCTTGATGCCGTCTCTCAGGTAACTCATACGGCTACGTTCGTCGTGTCCCCAGGTGACGGGCACCTCGCGAACCACGTACTTTAGCTTGCGGGCGATGAAGAGGATTTCAGGATCGAAGCCCCAGCGCTCGATAGTTTGCAGCCGAAAAATCACTTGAGCCGCAGATCGTTTGAAGGCCTTGAAACCGCACTGAGTGTCTTTGAATGGCAAACCCATAACAGTTCGGGTGACCCAGTTGAAGCAGCGACCGAAGAACTGACGGTAGAGCGGTTGGTGGATCGTCTGGCGAGTCCGGTCCATCCAGCGGGATCCGATTGCCACATCTGCCCCGTTATTCAGTGCGACGATGAGACGCTCAGCTTCTTCCATTGGTGCCGACAGGTCAGCATCCGTGAACATGACGATGTCGCCCGCCGCCTGTAGAAGGCCGTTGCGGACCGAGTAACCTTTGCCGCGATTACCTGGATTCTCCACAAGGTGAAGACGCGGATATTTGGTCATCCAACGCTGCACAATGGCGGCAGTGTCGTCGGTTGAGCCGTCGTCGACGACCAGCACCTCGGCATCCCAGCCCTGCTCCGCGACACACGACAAGACTCGCTCCAACGCATGCTCGATGCGGGCGCTCTCGTTGTACGCCGGAATTACGATACTTAACTGTGGATGTGCCATTAGCGATCGTCAGACTTTCTTTTCAACTGCAGAGAGATACACAGAGGACGTCCGATTTATCATACTGCAATATTTGACGCATAAAGGGCTCGGTTTGGCTCTATTTTCCGATATATAAATGTATCCGCTCATGAGCTGCGCGTTGGTTGCGGTTGCGGCCTCAACAGTCGCAAACTGTGCACCGGAACAAAGGTCCCTGCTAAACTCCACAGCATGCAGGAAGACTTTTCACCCCCCCCGCCACCGCCACCAGCGCCTCCTTACGCCCGGACTCCGCAATACCCTTATCCCCAAACGTACGGTTCCATGCCACCGCGCCGCCGATCTGCATGGTTTTACATCGGCATTATCGCCGGTTCTCTGGCTGCAGTCTTCCTGCTTGTCACCGGCATGGTTTGGTTCACCATGCGTTCAATGACCGGAAATTCGGTCGGCCTCGGCCTCAGTTCTGACAGCATCGCCGTAATCGACATCTCCGGTGCGATCCTGTCTCCTGAGACCATCGACAGTCAGTTACGCAAGTTTGGCGACGACTCTTCGGTGAAGGCCATTCTTCTCCATATCAATTCACCCGGCGGTGGAGCGGCCGCCTCGCAGGAAATCTACCACGAGGTGCTGCGGGTGCGGCAGCAGAGTCACAAAAAAGTCGTCGCCTCCATTGAGTCAGTCGGCGCCTCGGGGGCCTACTACATTGCGAGCGCCTGCGACAGAATTTACGCGAACGATGCCTCTGTTGTCGGATCGATTGGCGTAATTATGGAATGGACCAACTACGGTGATCTACTGCGCTGGGCCAAGTTAAAGAACGTGGTGATCCACGCCGGAGAGTTGAAGGACGCTGGCGACCCGAGCCGGGATCTGACGCCCAAGGAGGAGATCTACTTTCAGTCGCTGGTCGACAACATGTATACGCAGTTTGTGCACGACGTTGCGACTGGGCGTCACACCACTGACGATAAGATCAAACCGCTGGCGACGGGTCAGGTCTGGACCGGGCAGCAATCGCTTCCACTGGGCTTGATTGACAAGGTCGGCGGCTACCAGGTCGCGCTCATGGAAACGGCAAAGGAAGCGGGAATCTCCGGGGAACCAAACGTGGTGCGTCCCGCAAAAAATAAGCGAGGACTGTTCGCGATGCTCGCCGACGACGGAGAAGACCTCTTTCCAAACCCTGGCCAGATGTTGAACAAAGCTCCGGGTTTTTACTTCATGTGGAAGTAAGATACGCTCCTTCAGGCTTTACCAGATCGAAACATGCCAACCCGAAAGAGCCCTCGGGAAAAACTGGCTCTTTTTTGTCGACCGTCTGACGAAACGGACAGATTTTGCATCTTATTGGGCAACGATGAAAGCCTTCATACTTTTGATTTCTTTGGCAACCTTTTAACCTCCATCCCGTCTACAATCAACAACAACGGATTGTTTCACCACGGCCCCTATCGCCCTCCCCCCAGTACGAAAGGAACCCACCATGACGAAAGCCGACCTTGTTGATAAAGTGACCGCTCTTGGAGACCTGACCCGCCGTGATGGGGAGGTTATTGTCGATACGCTCTTCGACGCCGTCATCGGGGCGCTGAAGACCGGAGACAAGATCGAGATTCGCGGTTTCGGCAGCTTCCGGACGCGCCAGCGCAACGCCCGAACGGGCCGCAACCCGAAGACTGGTGCCAAAGTCGACGTTCCGGCCAAGCGGGTTCCATTCTTCAAGCCATCGAAAGAGCTGCGTGATTCGGTAAACCCGAACGGCGCGGTAAAGTCCAAGCCTGTAGCGAAAAAGGTTGATAAAGAACACATCGATCCACACCATCCACCGGCGATGTAAAGACCGAACATGCCTATGTGAGTAGCAGGTGCTTCGGCATCTGCTATTTGCTTTGAGCGTCAGAATCTTGTCATTCGGTCATACCTTCGAGAACCACCTGTGAGATCGGCTCCGTACCAAACTCTCCTTCCCATTTGGCTACCACGACGCTGGCAAGGCAGTTTCCAACCACGTTGACGGTGGTCCGGGCCATATCGGCGAGCGCGTCGATACCGAGGATGACAAAGATCGGCTCAGTCGGCAGGTGGAAAGTTGCCGCCGTCGCGAGCAGCACGACCAGGGTTGCGCGGGGAACGCCAGCGACTCCTTTGCTGGTCAACATAAGAGTCACCATCATCAGAAGTTGCTGGCCAAGCGAGAGATGGACTTTCGCCGCCTGCGCCACGAAAATGCTGGCGACAGCGAGATAGAGCGTGGAGCCGTCGAGGTTGAAGCTGTAGCCGGCAGGGATGACGAACGCTACAATTCGGCGCGGAACCCCGAGAGCCTCCATCGACTCCATAGCGCGCGGGAGAGCAGCCTCACTGGTTGAGGTCGCAAAGGCAATGGTTGCAGGCTCCGCCACAGCCGCGAGAAACCGGCGGACGGGAACACGGAATAGGAGGGCCACGGGTAGTAAAACAAGGAGGCCGAAACCAACTAACGCTCCGTACAAGGTGAGGAGCAGCTTGCCTAAATTGACGAGTACTCCAAGTCCCATCTGGCCTACGGTAAAGGCCATGGCCGCCCCCACGCCAATGGGGGCAAAGTACATGACAACGTTGGTAAATTTGAACATTACCTCGCTGAAACTCTCGAACAAGTGCAACACAGGCGCGCGTTTTTGTTCGTCCAGACTCGCAAGCGCAATCCCAAAGAAGACTGCAAAGACGGCCACTTGGAGGATCTGGCCCTCCGCGACAGACTTGGCGATGTTTTCCGGAAAGATGTGCAGGAGGAAGTCCTGCCAGTGAGTCGGCGGGGGGGTGGAGACCATCTCACCGGAAGTGGCTGCAGGAAGGGTCAAGCCAACTCCGGCGCGGCTGAGATTGATTGCCGCGAGACCGATAACAAGAGCCAGCGTGGTGACCACTTCGAAATAAATGAGGCTCTTGATGCCCATGCGCCCGACGCTCTTCAGGTCGCCATGGCCGGCAATGCCAGTCACCAGGGTCGCAAGAATCAGCGGCGCCACGATGGTCTTGATGAGCCGCAGGAAGATGTCGCTGAAGACGCGAAGGCTCGTTGCCAGCATCGGCGCATCGAATCCCAATTCGGCACCCGCCACCATCGCGACAAAGATCCACGGCGTCAGGGAGCGGCGCTGGAGCGCAAAAAGCGCCAGGAGCATGATCGCGACACACCTCAGAGTGACCCCGGCATGGTGCATTCCCGTTCCGTAGATCAACCCCAAGGAGATTCCGACAGACAGTAAAATCGCCGCGGAAAGCAACAGAATGCGTTGAAAGTTCGTCTTTAACATCAGGTGCGAAGAATATCAGTCTTCAATAGAAAGCAAATGCCCTACAGACCACTTTCAAGCGCTGATAGCATATGCGCTATGCATCGCGTAACTTTCAGCAGCATCTTGTTGTGCGCTATCGCATCCTCTCCACTGATCGCACAAAGCGATGCCGGAGTCGACACGATAGCGGCGTCAGGCTACAGCGGATTCACCCAGAGCCCCGGAATCATCTCGAATCCTCTGTCCCAGCCAACACTTACACCCGGCGCCCTGGTTTTGTTGGAGTTGGAGGGACGTTTTTCACAGGCAGTCGCCGAAGGTGGAGGCAGAGCCTTCGGCAGTTGGTTCGCGGAGGACGGAGTGACTCTCAATAACGGGAAGCCCGCGATTCTTGGTAGAACCGCTATCGCGGCACAGGCCCAGTGGGACCCGAAAACCTATCAGCTAAGCTGGACTCCGCAGGGCGCTCAAATGGGTCCATCGAACGACATGGGATTCACCTGGGGTCACTATGAAGGCCACAGCAAAGACAAAAATGGAGAGCCCGTGGTGATCTCGGGTCGCTACTTTACCGTTTGGAAAAAACTACCTAACGGCAGTTGGAAGGTCGCCCTGGATGCGAGTGCGGATGAACCGGCCGCGACAGGGGAGTGTTGCGTGCTTCCAAAGCCGTAAATCGTTGCTGCCACGAAAGTAGGAGTGCGCAACGATTTGCACATAACCTACGATTGAACTGTCGAAATGAATGCTCTCCTGGTCAAAGACGAAGCGTTGCGAATCGAGGCCCTCAATCAGTACGAGGTTCTCAACTCTGCGCCCGATCCCATCCTGGACGACCTGACAAGTCTGGCTGCACAGATATGCGACACACCAGTCGCTGCCGTCTCGCTGATAGGCTCAGACCGCATCTGGCTGCGTTCTCGATTTGGCATTGACTCACTCGATGTCTCCCTCGGCAGCCTGCCCTGCGAGACCACCATTCTCGGCGACACGGTCTACGAGATCTCCGACGCGCGGAACGACCCCGACTATGCGCCAGACGGCATTCTTCTCGAAGGCCGTCCTTATCGGTTTTACGCCGGTGCACCGCTGACAACTCCCGGCGGAGTCAGCATCGGCGCGTTGCTCGTATTGGACCGTCATGCTCGCACGCTCACTCCGGCCCAGTCGTCTGCGCTCAGCGTTCTCAGTCGTCAGGTAATCACGCGTCTGGAACTCAACGGTCGCATTCGACAGATGGATCGCGCGGCTCGTTCACGACAACGCGTCGAGTCCGCTCTTACGGTGGAGCGCAATTTTGTCTCGGCCGTTTTGGATACCGTGGGCGCGCTGGTCGCCGTCTTCGATCCAGCCGGCCGCATCGTACGTTTCAACCGCGCGTGCGAAAACGCCTCCGGGTACGACTTCCCCACCCTCGTCGGCCGCTATGCGTGGGACAAACTTATTCCTCGGCAGGAGATTCCCGAAGCGATCGAGACCTTCGAACGTCTTCGCTCCGGCCACTTCCCGGCCGCTTACGAAAATCAATGGCTGAACCGTGACGGCAGCATACGCCGCATAGCATGGTCAGCAACCGCCCTAACCGATACACAGGGCCAGGTTGCATTCATCATTGCCACCGGTATCGATGTAACGACGCAACGAGCCGCCGAAGCCACCTTGCGCGAGAGTGAAGCCCGCTACCGCCAGTTGGTCGAAGGTTCGCTGGGTATGGTTTGCACCCACGACCTTCGCGGCACGCTACTGTCGATCAACACTCACGGCGCAGAAACATTGGGCCGCAGCGTGGAGGAGATGACCGGACACAATCTCGAAGAGTTCATCGTGCCGGAAAAGAAAGCTGGGATGCCTGCTTACCTCAAAAAAATAGGCGAAACCGGCGAAGCACAGGGCCTTCTTCATCTTTCCCACAGCGATGGAGAGATGCGCGTCGTTGCCTATCGGAATAAGCTCATCGTCGTGCCTGGACGTGCCCCATATGTGCTTGGTTTCGGCGTCGACATCAGCGAGCAGGTTCGAGCGGAGGGCCGGCTTCGTACGCTTACTCGGCAGTCGGACTCCATCCTCGAGTCGGTTGGCGATGGTATCTACGGCATCGACCTTGACGGCAAAGTCACGGTCGTCAACTCCGCTGCCGCTCAGATGCTCGGGTACAAACAGGAGGAGATGCTGGGCCGCAATATGCATCAGCTCATTCACCACACTCGCGCAGACGGCACACTGTACGCCTCTGCCGACTCACCCATCCGGAAGAGTCTCACCAACTTTGCCACCGTTCGCATCTCAAACGAGATCTTCTGGCGCAAAGACGGTACCTGCTTCCCCGTAGAGTATGTCGCGCGACCACAGATCGATTCGCAATCGCCGGACACCAACGGCCTCAAGGCGCTCGGTGTCGTCGTTGCATTCACCGATACAACCGAGCGGCGCGCCCTTGACCGCATGAAAGACGAGTTCATCTCCACTGTCTCTCACGAGCTCCGCACCCCGCTCACCTCGCTGCGCGGAGCACTCGGCCTCCTTGCAGGAGGCGCGCTCACCAATCGCCCAGAGAAGACCCAGCAGATGCTCGAGATCGCCATTAGCAACTCAGACAGGCTCGTGCGGCTGGTAAACGATATTCTCGATCTCGAGCGGATCAGCAGCGGCAAGACGGAATTGCATTCGACGATGTGCAGCGCTGAAGATCTGCTGCGAAGAGCAGCGGGCGTTCAACAGACACGCTCCCCCCGGCCGAATATCCGCATCTTTTTTGCTGCCCACGGCGTCAACGTTTGGGCCGATCCCGATCGCATTCTGCAGACACTGAACAACCTCATATCGAACGCAATTAAGTTCTCTCCGGAGGGCAGCGAGATCCACCTTACCGCGCGCAATCTCGACGAGAACGAAGCGCTCATCGAGGTTCGCGATCAGGGCCGAGGCATTCCTGCCGATAAGCTCGAACACATATTCGACCGCTTCCAACAGGGTGATGCCTCGGACTCACGCGCGATGGGCGGCACTGGGCTCGGCCTTGCAATATGTCGCAGCATCGTCAACCAACACGGCGGCCGCATCTGGGCCACCAGCGCCCCTGACCAGGGCACTATCTTCTACTTCACGCTTCCCACCAAGCCCAGCACCAACCTGCTCTAGACAGCCTCACTCATCGCCCTCACGCAGCTTGGCAATCACCGTAAAATCTTCAAGTGTCGTGGTATCGCCCTTCACCTCGCCAGTTGTGGCGAGTTCGCGCAGCAGACGTCGCATTATCTTGCCGCTACGCGTCTTCGGCAAAGCCTGGGTGAAGGTAAGGTCGTCAGGCCGTGCCAACGCCCCAATCTCTTTCGCCACCCAATGCCGCAGCTCCTGCCGCAGCTCTTCGCTGGGCTCGTGACCTCCTTCGAGCGTCACAAACACGGCAATCGCCTGCCCCTTCATCTCGTGGGGCCTGCCGACTGCCGCCGCCTCTGCGACCTTAGGATGCGCGACAAGCGCCGACTCTACCTCCATCGTGCCGAGCCGGTGGCCACTGACGTTGATCACATCATCGACGCGTCCCATGAGCCAGAAGTAGCCGTCCGCATCGCGGCGTGCACCATCCCCAGTAAAGTAGCTGCCCGGAACCTCGCTCCAATAAGTCGCTTCATAGCGGGCCTGGTCACCATAGATAGTTCGAGCCATCGACGGCCAAGGCTTGCGCATGACAAGAAGTCCGCCATGACCGTCAGGAACAGGACTCCCCGCTTTTGTAACTACCTCGGGGACAATTCCAAAGAAGGGGCGCGTAGCAGAGCCAGGTTTGCTTGCCACAGCACCGGGGATCGGTGCGATCATGATGGCGCCTGTCTCGGTCTGCCAATAGGTGTCAACGATGGGGCACCGTTCCTTGCCGATCATGCGGTGGTACCACATCCAAGACTCAGGGTTGATCGGCTCACCTACCGTGCCCAATAAACGTAATGAGGCGAGAGAGTGTTTCTCGACCCACTCACTCCCCCATTTTGTGAAAGCGCGGATTGCTGTTGGCGCTGTGTAAAACACGGTGACCTTATGGTCGTCGACGATCTTCCAAAATCGATCGTTTTGCGGCCAGTTGGGAGCCCCTTCGTACATCATCACAGTGGCGCCGTTCAAAAGCGGACCATAGACTACATAGCTGTGGCCCGTAACCCAACCGATATCAGCGGTACACCAATACACATCATCATCGTGGAGATCGAAGATGTATTTGCTGGTGAGATAGGTCTGCACAGCGTACCCCCCGGTCGTGTGCAGTAAACCTTTAGGCTTGCCGGTAGTTCCAGAGGTATAGAGAAGATACAGTGGATCCTCGGCGTCCATCCATTCCGCATCGCACTCCGGTGCAGCTTTTTCCATCTCCTCGTGCCACCACAAGTCCCGACCTGACTGCATATTAATCGGCGAGCCAGAACGCCGAAAAACGACAACATTCCTTACCGTTGAACACTTCTTCAGCGCCTCGTCCACGATCGCTTTCAGTTGAACCTCGGAACCGCGGCGATAGCTTGTATCCTGTGTGATCACCGCGACACAGCTGGAGTCGTTGACGCGGTCGGAGATTGCCTGGGCTGCAAAGCCCCCAAATATGACAGAATGCACCGCGCCGATTCTTGCACAGGCCAGCAGCGCAATCGCCAGCTCGGGCGCCATACCCATATAAATCGCAACCCGATCGCCACGTCTGATCCCCAACGACTTCAGTACATTGGCCAAACGCTGTACCTGCTCGTGCAGTTCACCGAAGGTCAGCTTGCGGACCTCGCCCGGCTCACCTTCCCACAGCAAGGCGACTTTGTCCTTACGGGCTCCCAATGCGTGCCGATCGACACAGTTGTGCGAGAGGTTCAGCTTGCCCCCGACAAACCATTTTGTGTGCGCTGCTTCGCCATCCATCACCTTCGTCCAGGGGCGAAACCATTCGAGTTCCAGAGCGGCCTCGCCCCAGAACTTCTCCGGATGCTCAACACTCTGCCTGTATAGAGTCTCGTACTGCTCCAGGCTCTTGATATGAGCCTTCGCGGCGAACTCCGCGGGCGGAGGAAATACCCTATTCTCCCTCAGACTTGAATCCAGATCCGTACTCTCTTCAGACATCTCCCGCACAGCCCTCCGTAATTTCATCCAGCAAGGTGAAGGTACCCTATACAACTCAACCCGAGCAACCCAGCATTACATTTAGGTGACACCAATGCCTTTGGAATCATGTATGGTGGTTTCCGCATCTAGATTTTGAGTGAAACGATAGGCTTTCCACTGTTTTTGGTTTGACGATGTACGACGTAACAACTCCCGAGGTTCTCTATGGCCCTGGCTTTTCTGGATCGTGACCGCTCTATAGCCCCCGCAGGATATAGCCGCTGGCTCGTACCACCAGCCGCACTCGCAATTCACCTTTCGATCGGCCAGGTTTACTCCTTTTCGGTCTTCAAGAATCCACTCCTCGCCTTGCATGCGGCTGACGGCTCCTCCTGGAACCTGAAGGAAGTCGGCTACATCTTCTCGATTGCGATCGCCTTTCTGGGCATCTCCGCTGCGCTCTTCGGGGCATGGCTTGAGAAGGCGGGTCCCCGCCGCGCGATGTTTTACGCCGCAATCTGCTTTGGCGCGGGCTTCATCATCGCTTCGTTTGGAGCCAGCACGCATCAACTATCTCTGATCTACCTTGGCTACGGCGTCATCGGCGGGATTGGCCTTGGACTAGGGTACATCTCACCCGTATCCACCCTCATCAAGTGGTTCCCCGACAGTCCTGGTCTGGCCACAGGTCTCGCCATCATGGGGTTTGGTGGTGGGGCGATGATAGGCGGGCCTCTGGCCAGCAACCTCATGGCCCACTTCAAAGCCGCCGGGCAGCCGTCAATTCCCTACACCATGGTTACGATGGGTATTCTCTATTTCATTTTCATGATGTTCGGAGTGTTCACCATACGCGTCCCACCAACCGGCTGGAAGCCCGAAGGATGGGTGCCGTCGGTCAAGCATTCCGCACTCATCTCAAGTCACAACGTCGCGGTGACAGAGGCTTGGAAGACACCTCAGTTCTGGCTGCTCTGGGTGATGCTATTCGTCAATGTTACGGCCGGGATCGGCATCCTGGAACAAGCAGCACCCATGATTCAGGACCTGTTCAAGGGCCAGATCAGTCCTACGGCCGCAGTAGGCTTCGTAGGAATTCTGAGCATCTTCAACATGGCCGGACGGTTTCTTTGGGCATCATTCTCTGACTTCATAGGACGCAAAGGCACTTACTTTACTTTCTTCGTACTCGGCGCCATCCTCTACTTCTTCCTTCCCTTCTCACGGCAGGACAAAATTAACTCGATTCCCCTCTTCGTCGCGATCGCTGCGTTGGTCATCTCGATGTATGGCGGAGGCTTTGCAACCATTCCTGCCTATCTCAAGGACCTCTTCGGCGGTTTCAACGTCTCTGCCATCCACGGCCGCCTGCTCACCGCGTGGTCGGCAGCCGGCATCATTGGTCCCCTCATCGTTAACGGCATACTCGACCACTACGTCGAAAACCACATGAACAAAGAGGACGCCTATCCAGTCATCCTGCACATTATGTGCGGCCTGCTGATCGTCGGCTTCCTGGCCAACCTGATGGTACGTCCGGTCGCTGAGAAATACTGGGTGAAAGACAAGAACCTGGTCTACGCAGACGGACCGGCCCATTAACCTCATCCGGCGGAGTGCTTGCCTCCGCCCTTTTCTACATTCGGGAGTTATCTCATGGCAGATTCCAGCATCAAAAAGTCTTCCCCTCTTCTCATAGCTGCAGCGTGGATCATTGTGATCATTCCCACAGCATGGGGGCTCGAATATACCGTTAAGAACGCACTAAAAATCTTTTCGACGTCTACCCTCACGCCTACCCCATCTGCCAAATAACTTGGGAGTTATCCCCCGGTGCACTTCGGGCGCACCCGAATATTTTTTGTAGTCATCAAGCTTGTCTCGGAGCTGGTGCGAGACCAGGCACATCGCTGTAGACTCCCACTATCGTGAATTTTTACTGGCCATCCCTGATCGGCTTCTTTCTCGGCTTCGCTTTTGGCGTGGGTTGTGCGTTAGCGGTGATGTACTCGATTTACATGGGAGGATACCGCGCCGCCGTACGCGACTCCCAACTGCCAGCGCCGCCGGAACGCTATATAAAGGCGCTGGATAAGATCTCAGCAAAGTCATAGCGACCGCAAATCCTCGCAGCAACGAGCACCCTCGATCAAATTGGCAACGCTCCTCGCGCCGCCAGGTCAGTGCGCATCTGCTTGATCTCCAGATGCAGTTCTTCGATCGACCGTCTCAACTCGGCCCTTTGCGCATCGTCGCTCATGGACTTGATTCCTTCAAGATAGAAGTTCCCATTCGGTTCAAGGACGCATTTCTCCACTTCGCTGAAGTCGTTGAATCCCTGTTTATGAAGTACGGATCTCAGTTCAATCTCCGTTAGCGCTTCACGTTTGGCCTCTTCCCAATCCACAACTCCGTGACGAATTAACACCGACGGAGAGCCTTCGAAGGCCCTATTCAGCTTCGGCATGTTGAAGAGGAGTCGCGACAGCAGCCAGTTAATGGTCAAGAGTGACAGCGCACCGATTATGCCTCCCGACACCGTGTTGTCATCACCAATCATGGCGTTCTGCACAGTGTTTGAGAGGCTGAGCAGCACTACCAGATCAAACGGATTCAGCTGTGCTAATTCCCGCTTGCCGAATATCCGCAAAAAGGCGATGAGGGATATGTAGACAATCATGGGTCGCAGAATCTTCTCCAGCAACGGCAGGTGCATGTGAAACATGCTTTCGATCAAGAGATTCTCCTTCTACTCCGTCGCGACATCGGAAGCAGGACGTCGACACGCGACGTCCTGCTCGATACTCTGTTACGCATATCGTTTCTGGTGCCACTCCCACGCGCTCGCCACGATCTGGTCCAGCTCCGCGAACCTCGGCGTCCACCCCAACTCCGCCTTGATCTTTGCCGAACCCGCCACGAGGACTGCGGGGTCGCCGGGCCTTCGTTCACATTCCTCAACAGGAATCGGCCTACCCGTCACGCGACGTACCGACTCGACAACTTCGAGGACGCTAAATCCCTGCCCATTGCCAATGTTGTAAATCAGCCGGCTCTTCGTGTCGCTGAGCGCCGCGAGGGCCAGAAGGTGCGCCTCGGCCAGATCACGCACGTGGATGTAATCGCGGATGCAGGTTCCATCCTTGGTGGGGTAATCCCGGCCGAAGATCTTGATGTTCGATCGCTTCCCGAGCGCCACATCCAGGATCAGGGGAATCAGGTGCGACTCAGGTTCATGAGCCTCTCCATAGCCTTCGATAGCCCCTGCGACATTGAAGTATCGCAAACTGGCATACTTAAACCCATGGATTAAGTTCACCCACCGAAGCATATGCTCTACAAGCAATTTACTCTCTCCGTACGGGTTCGTTGGCTGTAGCTTTGCGTCTTCAAGAATGGGCGTCTTCTCAGGTTCCCCATAGCAGGCGGCCGTTGAACTGAACACCAGTCGGTCGTGTCCAGTCGCCAGCATCGCCTCCAGAAGCGTCAGGGTCGCCGCCGTGTTATTTCTAAAATAAATCTCTGGCCGCTTCATGCTTTCGCCAGCTTCGATCAAAGCGGCGAAGTTCATTACTCCATCGAAACGGCCCTCACGCAGAGTCTCTTCGATCAAAGGGCGATTCGCGATATCGCCCTCGATAAACGTGGCGTTTTCAGCAACTGCCGAACGCCTACTATGGCAAAGATTATCGAACACAGTAATTGCGTGCCCTTGAGACAGCAAAATCCGCGCGACTGTGCCGCCAATGTACCCTGCTCCACCTGCTATCAGAATCTTCATCAATTGTCTCCTAGTACCCTTCTTGGATACCACAAAAGTGCCAGTGTCAATCACTTACGCTTACGGCACTATACTTGCTGTAAGAGAAGAGCAGAGCCCGGCCATGAAAAAGAGACACCTCCCTGAGGCACGGCGCCTGCTACAACCTTTTCCTTTATCGTTCGCGTCTCTTAAGTTGGGCCGACGCAACGCTCCAACCTCCCCTTGGTGATATCAAAAGTTGCAGTGAGTCAAAAAACCACAGGTTCGAATCACACTAGGGCTCTCCGGCATAGCACCTCGGAGTTATTCCTCCTTCGCACCGGTTCTGTTTCCATAGCACTGGTGTAACTCTCCCGACCTCGACACGAGGCACTTCAAGGACTTTTTTATGGCAAAGCCGCTTCGCAGTGATGATCCAGCACCGCAGAATATGCAGTTCGCACACTTCGGCGTCCTGAACGACGGCAACCAGAGCAAGTCCTCGCTCTTCACTTCCATTGCCCTCAACGTCGTCCTCGCCCTCTGCGCCATCATCATCGGAGCAGCCGCGAAAAAGACCATCGACACCAGGCACAAGCTGACCGAGTTGACCGAGCCTATTCCGATGAAGAAGCCGGATGAGCCGCCGCCGATCAAGATCAAGCCACCAAAACTTCCGCCGCCTCCGGTGGTCAAGGTCGAGCCGCCCAAAATCAAGCTGCCTGACGTGAAGTTGCCCGACGTTCCCAAGCCACCTGAGATTAAAATGGCCCAGCCGATGCCGGTCGTTCTTCCGGCACCTCCAAAGCTCGTTCAGCCGCCGCCGGCTCCTAAGGTGGTCAGTCTCGCACAGGCTCAGCCAGCCGCGGTGGTCAACAACTCTCCTCATCCAACTGCGGTCGCACTTGGTTCGCAGACAAACCCGATCGCGCCCTCGAATCGCCCGTCCACTACGTCTATCAATCTCGGCAACAAAGGAATGTCCGGTATGCCGGCTTCGAATAATGGCATGGGTGCGCAGTCTACCGTTGTCAATCTTGGTTCCGGCTCAGCCGGCAGCCAGAACATGAAAGGCAGAGACAACGCAGCAGGCGGCGTCGTCGGAATCAAGCTTGGAGTCACTGGCGGTACAGGATCAATGAATGCTCCGGGGCGTTCGCCCGGTGTTGTGAACCTCGGCCAGAACACTCCGCCACCGATGCCGAAGCCCTCCGGTCCATCTTCCGCAACGGTTAAGTCTGGACCCAAGGTTCTCTTCAAACCCAAGCCTGAGTACACCGAAGAGGCTCGGAACCTTCACATCGAAGGCGTTGTCTCAGTTCGACTCCGCGTCTCTTCCTCTGGTGTTGTCCAGGTTCTCGGCGTCACCAGCGATCTCGGCCACGGCCTTGGCGACTCTGCCATCCACGCCGTGCAGGCCACACGATTTCAACCCGCAACCGATGCTTCGGGTCATCCGATCGATTGGGAAGGTGTTGTCAATGTAGCTTTCCAGCTCGCTGGATAAGAAACAAATTTTGTTCCGTAGTCGCAGCATGAAATAGCATCTAGTCCATACTCAGGATGACCCCAGGGGTCACCGTAGGAGCCGCAAATCATGATTCTCGGGAAACAGTCTACCGCCGGTCTGCTTCTGGCATTTCTAGTCGCAACCACTCTCCCCGCGGGAGCAGGCATCCTACATCCTGGCAAAAAGAAAAAGATGGATGAGGACCTCTCTACGACGCGCAAGCCGACGGCCGCGCAAAACGCACTTATTGACAAGTCGATCGTCCGCGAAAAGGTGATCGTCAAGACCGTCAAGGAGCGGGCTCCTCTAGTCGAGACCTATATCCAGACCATGAAGCCTGATCCGCTTCTGGGCCAGGTTCCCGAATCTGACGAGCACTTCCTGAGCCGCGTCGACTTCAAGAGCGTTATCGGCGATAACTCTTATGCGGTAAACAAGGAGACATCAAAGGGCACCAGCAACGACGGCAAACTTGGATTCTTCAAGCACTCTGTCTCTTTCGTCGGCGGTCTCGGCAACAGTCTGCATCTGAACTTCCATGAGTCTGGCTTCGTGCAGATGCTCTTGATGGACTCCAACAGCTTCGATCGTCAGCACTACACCTTTGGGTACGTACGCAACGACTTTCTCGGCAATACCCCCACGGCGGTCTTTGACGTAACGCCGATTGAAGGGAAGAAGGCCTACGGTCGCTTCTTTGGTCGAATCTGGATCGAGACACGGAGCGGAAATGTGGTTCGCTTCAATGGCGACTTCGCTGGTACCCAAGAAGACCAGAAGGAGTTCTATCACTTCGACAGCTGGCGCACCAATGTTCAGCCCGATCTCTGGCTCCCGACTTCCTTTTATGTTGAAGAGAGCGATCCAAAGAGCGTCTCCCGCACCCTCAAATTCAAAGCCATTAACCATATCTGGGGCTACGTGCTGAAGGTTCCTCCACCGGAGAGCGAAAATACCTCGATGGATGTTGTGGGCGCAACAGACGTCAGCAACGACGCACAGGACGTCAGCCCTCTTGGAGCCCAGCGCGCTTGGGTCCAACAGGCAGAAGACAACATCGTGGAGCGTCTCTTCCAGGCGGGCTTGCTTGATGCACCGAGTGAATTCGACAAGACTCTTGAAGCGCTCGCTGGCAACATTCTCGCCTACAACAACATCACACTCTCAAGGCCGATCCGCTGTCGTACTTTGCTGACCGAACCGCTGGAGTCTCTCGCCATCGGCAACACCATCGTTATCTCGAAGAGCCTGCTTGATACCACCGGCGTTGTAACCCAGGATGGCGCACAGCAGATGGGCAACCTCAATGCGATTCTGGCCTTCCAGATTGCTCACATCATCCTTGCTCACCGTCTCGACACCAAGTACGCCTTCAATGATCGGCTGCTCTTCCCTTCAACGACGGTCTTCAACCGTATCCCCATGCACCACACAGACGCAGATAATACGGCAGCAGCGAAGAAAGCCATGGAGTTACTCAACGCGAAGGAGTTGGAAGGCGGCCAGCAGTACTTTAGTCTCTACCTCCAACAGCTGCAGCAGCGAGTCAAGAGTCTCAAGGCTCTTAACGAACCGATGATCGGCGATGGTTTGATCAAGAGCGATACTGATCCGACCTTCTGGATGCAGGCCATCACGACAAAGGGCCCCAAGCTGGATATGAAGGACCTGAAGCAGCAAGCAGCCATGCCGTTGGCCAGCTTCCTGCGCTTCGACCCGTGGACCGATCAGGTATTCGTCCTACACTCGGCATTTGAGCCTTTACTCACCGCGGCCGACAAGATGCCTTTCGAGGTCGAACCGGTCTACCTGAAACTGAGCTACTACAAAGCGCCCGCAGAACCTGCTGCTGCTCCGACAGCCGCGCCGGCGAATGCTGCGCCCGCCGACAACACAGCAGCACCAGCCGCCGCTGCACCGGCTGCCACTCCCCCACCAACCAACGCCCAACAAAACTAGACCCGAGAGCGTGGATGGACTCTGGTTCATTGAGACCGTCCGCGCTCTAATTGTCTCGGGTCAGCTCACTTGACACAATGCACGCATCAAAACCTTGTTTGAGAAGGAGGCACACTGTTGAAGCGGCATTTCCTCATCGGCTGTTTTGCCTGCGTCCTCAGTCTGACTCTCTGGTCACACGGTCAAGCCGTCCCTACCGCCACTCGAAGTGGCTCGGCGCAGATTGGCGCCGGGGCAACCTTCATCAGTCCCGACTATACGCAGCAGTATATAAAGGGCATTTCCATTTACGGCGACTACGATATCGGTCAACACCTGGGAGTCGAAGGCGACATTCACATTTCTGTCAGCACTCCCGGCAATATCAGCGAAAACTCTTATCTCCTCGGTCCGCGGTATAAATGGCACTACAAACGTTTTGAGCCCTACGCCAAGGTGCTGCTCGGCTTCGGTCGATTCGGCTTCCAATCCGGCAGCACTGTAGAGCCGGGAACCTTCACCTATTTTCAATTTGCTCCCGGTGGTGGTCTGGATATCCGCGCAACACGACACATCAACGTAAGAGCATTCGACGTTGAGTTTCAGAAGTGGCCCGGATTCGATTCTCACGGGCTTTCCCCCATCGCTTACACAATTGGTGTTGCTTATACCTTGCGCTAGTTAGAGAATCTGTTCATGATGAAGACGTTGCTTTACCTTGATGGATCGTCACTGCGCTACCCAGTCTGCGCTATGGAAAACACAATTCGACAGGAGTTCGCGTGCTGACAAAGGTTGCACTTTTTCTGGGCCTGTTGGGGGCTACATCCATGCTGAGCGCGCAAGCCACTCCCACAGCAACTCGCACGGGAGCTCTCAAGATCGGTGGCGGCTTTTCCACGGCCGACTCCGACTACGGGAATCGATTCAACGGCGGCGCAGCTTACTTCGACTTCGATTTTCTTCCCCACATTGGTGTGACTGGCGAGTTTCATTTCGTCAAAGACCAAAATGATCTCTATGAGAAAACTTACGAGATTGGCGGCCGCTACTTTCGTGAATATCGCCGGTTCGTTCCTTACGGCAAAGTCCTTTACGGGCGCGGGGTCTTCAACTTCCCTGTCAACCCTGACGGATTTCGAGCGAACCTCGCCTACAATCTCGTCGCTATCGGCGTAGGCACAGATTACAAACTGAAACCCTACCTCTACCTCCGCGCGGACTGGGAGTACCAGCAATGGTTCGACTTCGCAGGTTCCAGTCTTACCCCTAACATCATCACGGTGGGTGCGGCGTATCACTTCCGGTAGCCCTTCTTACCCCGACGCTCGTAGGTCCATACAAAAAGCCCCGGTCAATACCGGGACTTTTCATATTGCATCTGTCAATCCTTAGAAGTGATACGCAATACCGATCGACGGGGTCGAGAGGACCTCGTAACGATTGGTATTGAAGATGTTCCCAGGCAGACTGAAGGTTGGAGTCTTCACCAGGAATCCACGATACTCCACACGAATATCAAAGCTTGGACTTAGCTCATAGGCCACACCGCCACCAAACAGAGCGCCGATGTTGGTATTCCGCTTTGCGTCCAGGTTGGTCGACCCGGCATCCTTGAACGGCGAGAAAAACATTACGCCCGGACCAGCTTCAAGAAACGGGTTGAAATTTTTGAAGTTCAGATTGAAAACGTATGCGAGGCTGACCTCCTGCTGCAGAGTATGGATGCCGCCGTTAGCCTTCCCGAAGACCTGATAATACTGGGTATTCTGCTGATATCCATAGTTCGCTTCGAGCCCGCTCCGCGGCGTCAGTAGATAGCGGTAGCTGGCAAGAAGTCCCATAGTCGTGCTTGTATTCTTCTGCACGCTGTTTCCCGTTACCTCTGGCGCAAACGCAGCTGTGGCGCTTACGCTCACGTCCTGCCGGCTCTCCTGCGCATAACCGGCCGCCGCAGACAAAATCAGCGCGCCCAACAACAACATCGTTTTCTTCATTCTTCGCTGGATCCCTTCGAATTCGTCCATAACTTCCTACGCTGTCCCGCAGGCAACGCGTTTGCAGAGTTATGGGACGCCGTAATCACTGATTTTCATTGTAACCGCACCGCTGCCCGAAGAAGTGCCACCGACGCAAGAAGGCCGGAGGATCTGCATCCGTCCGGCCTTGATAATCACTCCTGTGGATAACGCGTTATTGCGGCGGCGGTGGTGGCGGTGCTCCCTGCCCGCCCTCACGACTCTCGTGCCGCTCCTTCATCTGCGCCTGCAAAGCGTCGTACTTGGTCTTCTGATCATCAGTCAACACAGCGCGGATCTTAGCCTGCGACGCCTTGTGAATGTCCATCATTTTCGCTCGCTTATCAGCTTGAGGGGTCGTAGTGTCCTGACGCAAAGCCATCATCTGAGTTCGCGAATCGTCGTCGATTCCCTTCACCTGGGTCACCTGGTCCGGCGTCAGGTTAAGTTTCTTCGTCAGGAAGTCGATCTGATGCTCCTCCCTTTGACCTGGCCCATGGTGCCCGCCATTCGGTGGGCCCGCCTGATCCTGCGTGGGCGGAGCCGGGTCTTGTGCCATCACGGGAAGTGCGCTCAGCGCCGTCGTACACAGCGCCAAAAGAACTGCTTGCAATACTGGTTTGCGAAATAAAGTCATCATCGGATTCTCACTCTCATAATGCGTTCGCCGGAAGAGTTTCTCCGGTGGTCAATCTACTGCTACAGACGCGCTTTTTTCGCAAAGGTTCCGTACTCTCACAAAATTCACGGCCGGGGTCAGATGCCGCGGTCTGCCTGGAAGCAATAGGGGTCACCATGCGCGGCCGCGTAGGCTTCCACCACCTTGAGAAAGGCCAGCGCCGCGTGGGACAAACTGGCCTGCTTCCGATAGACAAGCCTTAGCTTGCGCTCTATCTGCAACTCCGGTATCTGGACTCGCACCAGCGCCCCGCTCTCGAGTTCAGTGCGTACGGTCAGCCCGGGCACCAGAGCCACGCCATTACCCATCTCGACAAACCGCTTGATCGCCTCCAACGACGGCAGTTCCACTCCCATCTGAAGTGGTGTTTTGTGGCGCTTGAAAGCCTGAATGACCTTCTGCCGCTGTGGCGACGGGATGTTATGCGCAATGAAGTTTTGCCCTCCCAGTTGCCGGATCGACACCTTCCCAGCCCCCGCCAATGGATGTCGCGGATTCACCACAAAAGCTAGCTCATCCCGGTACACAACCATCGATTTCACCTGTGTGTCGTCAGGGCGAAAGGAGAGCACACCCAACTCCACCGAATGCATCAGCACCTCATCCGAGATTCTGCTGGCCAACGTTCGCTGCACCGCGAGTTTGATCCTGGGATTTTGCCGTCGAAACTCATCGAGCAGCGGCAAAAGATAAAGACAGGTGTACTCATTTGCAGCCAGGTTCAACCTGCCGCTATGAAGCTCCCTGAGCTCCGTAAGGGCCACCGTCGCTTCGTTTCGCAGATTCAACAACTTAGAGGCATACTCCCGCAAAACCTCACCTGCATCCGTGAGCGTTCCATCCCTTGAGGAACGCTCAAACAGCACCTCGCCCAGCTCTCCTTCAAGCTTGGCGATTGCCTGACTCACTGCTGGCTGAGTACGATGGAGCCGTGCTGCTGCTCTCGAGAAACTACGCTCCTCTGCCACCGCCAGAAACGTCTCCATCTGGACTAAGTCCAAACCTTACCTCCGCGCGGCCGGCAATTTGCAGATCGAATGCCGCAATTAGAAATTTTGATATACCTGCAAGCCATCATAAGCATGCATTATGATAACGTCTAGACCGAAAGAGCCAAATTCTATGTCTCTGCATAATCAAATCGTCTTCTTCGATACCACCCTACGCGACGGCGAACAGTCTCCCGGCTGCACCATGCATCATGACGAAAAGTTGCGCATGGCCCACCAGCTTGCAGACCTGGGCGTCGATGTTTTGGAAGCCGGTTTTGCAATCGCAAGCCAGGGCGACTCCGACTCTATCCGCATGATCGCCCGCGAGGTTCGCGGCCCTCGCATCGCCTCACTCGCCCGCTGTAAACGCGAAGACATCGAAGCCGCCGCCCGTTCCATTGAGCCTGCCGACAAGGCTCGCATCCACACCTTCCTAGCCTCCTCGGACCTCCATCTTGAAGCCAAGTTGAAGATCTCTCGAGCCGAAGCCCTTCACCAGGCCGCAGAGTCCGTCCGTCTCGCCCGCACCTTCGCCGACGACGTCGAGTTCTCCGCCGAGGACGCCACGCGCACCGATCCTGACTTTCTCATCGAGATCGTGACGGCCGCGGTTCAAGCTGGAGCCACGACCATCAACATTCCCGACACAGTCGGCTACACCACTCCCGACGAGTACGCGGCCACCTTTCGCATGCTCATCGCCAAGGTCCCCGGCATCGATGACGTCATCCTCTCAACTCATTGCCACAACGACCTCGGCATGGCCGTCGCGAACACGCTCGCAGGCATTCACGCTGGCGCCCGCCAGGCGGAATGCACCATCAACGGCATCGGCGAGCGCGCAGGCAACGCAGCACTCGAAGAGATCGCCGCTGCCCTCATGGTCCGCCGCGACAAGCTCCCCTACACCAACAACATTAAGCTCAATCAGCTTTTCCCAACCAGCCAGATGCTCGCCGAGTTCATCAGCTTCGGGTGCTCGCCCAACAAGGCCGTCGTTGGCGCCAACGCCTTCGCGCACGAATCCGGCATTCACCAGCACGGCATGATGGCTAACCCGCTCACTTACGAGATCATGACGCCAGAATCAGTTGGTGTCCCCGCAACCAACATGGTCCTCGGCAAACACAGCGGCCGTCGCCTCCTTGAGCAACGCCTCACAGAGCTAGGACACAAGCTCACGCGCACTCAGCTCGACGATGTCTACCATCGCTTCACGGAGTTGGCCGACCGCAAAAAATCCATCTATGACCAGGATTTGCTTGGCCTTCTGCAACCAGACAAGTCCATCGCTATCACGCATTAAACCCACGTCAAAAGGAAAGAGCGTCATGCGCCTCAAAATTGCAGTTCTCGCCGGCGACGGCATCGGCCCCGAAGTCACTAAGCAGGCTACAAATATCCTCCGCGCTGTAGCTGAGATGGGCGGCCACGAGTTCACCTTCGTCGAAGGTCTGATAGGTGGGACCGCGATCACAGAGACCGGATCGCCCTTGCCAACGGGCACGCTCGACGCCGCACTCGAGTGCGATGCTGTCCTCCTCGGCGCCGTGGGCGATAACAAGTTCAACGCTCTCCCTCCCGATAAGCGGCCTGAGGCCGGTCTTCTGCAGATCCGCCAGGCTCTTGGAGGATTTGCAAATCTGCGGCCATCCATTGCCTACACCGCGCTAAGCGCCAGTTCCCCGCTGCGCCCCGAAGTCACAAAAGATGTCGACATTCTCTTCGTACGCGAGTTGCTAGGCGGCCTATACTTCGGGGCTCCGCGCTGGTGGGATCGCGACAGCAACGAAGCCATCAACACTATGCGATACACCCGTGATGAGGTTGTGCGCGTAGCTCGCGTCGCCTTCGAACTCGCCGGCAATCGTCGTCAGAAGGTCACCTCGGTCGACAAGGCAAACGTCCTCGAGGTATCGCAGCTTTGGCGCGCCACTGTCACCGAGGTCGCAAAGGATTACCCCTCCGTTACGCTCGAGCACCAGCTCGTCGACTCGATGGCGATGCACATCATGAACATCCCTCGGAACTTCGACGTCGTGCTAACCGAAAATCTCTTCGGAGACATCTTGTCCGATGAAGCTGGAGTCATCACCGGTTCGCTCGGCATGCTTCCCTCCGCGACCATCGGTGGTGCGGTCAATCTCTACGAGCCTGTTCACGGAAGTGCACCCGACATCGCCGGCACAGGCAAAGCCAATCCCCTGGGCGCCATCCTCACTGCTGCGATGATCCTACGTCACTCCGCAAACCTGGAACAGGACGCTAAAGCAGTCGAAGCAGCGGTCAACAAGGTGCTCGACGCCGGCTACCGCACCGCAGACATTGCACGCGGTCAGCAACCCGGACAGACTCCGGTCAGCACGCAGGAGATGGGCAAGCTCGTACATCAGGCCCTGGCCGAGTCCATCGACCGCCGTCAGGCCATGCATGCCGTATGAGTGAGCCGATGAACGTGCGGACGAAGCTCATCCTGATGAACTGCGCGGTCGCCGTCGCTCTCATCTATCGCTGGCGGAAGGGCGCACCCCTGGTTGTTCTGGCAATCACGGCGCTCATCATGTTCTCCTTGGTTAATGTCCTCATAGTTTTCACGCAAAAGAAGTCCGCACGAAGAAATCGCTAATGCGCTCGACTATTCAACTCGCAATCCTTGTCTTGGCACTCACTCCAATGTGGGCGACGGCACAGATCTCTTCGCCTCAAATCAAGAGAGACAAAAAACAGCCCAAAGAAAATCTGGAATGGCTATGGCAATACGGCCCCCCGCCGGCTGACGGTCGCGAAAACCAACTTGTCCTCGATGCCCGCTTCCGGCCATTTTTGGCCCAATACCTCACTGCTCCACAAACCTTCTGGGGCAATCCCAAGACCGGCTACAAGACACTCAACGAGACTGCGCTCGACTTCCTCTCCGTCCCCGACAAGGTTCTCGCCGACGAGAACCGCTATCTTTCGATCACTGGCTGCGTCTTCCGCTTCTGCCCGGCGCGAGGTCTCCTCTGGGTCGACCTAGGACTTCCCCACCCCCTCGTCGCCTTCGCCGCGATCGACTGGATAAAAGACAGCAAGACTCCGAGCGAACCCGGAGCCGAATACACCCTCTGGGTCTTCGCCAATCACCCGATCGATCCCGATCACATCCCCCCTGCGCTAACCCACAGCGTGGCCCGATGGACCGCACAGCCACCCACCGGTAGCACCGCGATTCAACAGATCACGCACGCAATTCTCGTCGACCCCAACGGCACCCCGCATCAAATTCAACCCGCAACCATCGGTGCCAACACATTCACCGTCAAGCCTCAGGATGATCAGAAAGCACAACAATGAGCACACTGCAAAATTCACCCAAGACACTCTTCGAAAAAGTTTGGCAACAACACATCGTCGCTGAACCCGCAGGCGAACCCAGCATTATCTATATCGACCTGCATCTAGTCCACGAGGTGACAAGTCCTCAGGCCTTTGATGGCCTCCGCATGGCAGGCCGCAAACTGCGCCGCCCTGACCGCACTGTCGCCACGGTAGATCACAACGTTCCCACTAGCAGCATCGAGGATCGCCTGCACATCCTCGACCAGATCGCATCGAAACAGATTGAGGCCCTACGCAAGAACTGCGCCGACTTCGGAGTTGAACTCTTCGACGTCCAATCACCTGATCAAGGAATCGTACACATCATCGGCCCCGAGCTTGGACTCACCAAACCCGGTATGACCATCGTCTGCGGCGACTCGCATACGAGCACCCACGGCGCATTTGGCGCGCTAGCCTTCGGCATCGGCACCAGCGAAGTCGAACACGTCATGGCCACGCAGACGCTCCCGCAGGACAAACCCAAGACCTTCCGCATCAACGTCGAAGGCGCATTGTCGCCCGGTGTCACTGCCAAAGACATCGTCCTCCACATCATCGGCGAGATCGGCACCGCCGGAGCTACCGGCTACGTCGTCGAATACGCCGGCTCAGCGATTCGCACCCTCTCGATGGAAGGCCGCATGACGGTCTGCAACATGAGCATTGAAGCTGGAGCTCGCGCAGGCATGATCGCCGCTGATGCCACAACCTTCGCTTACCTGAAGGGCCGCCGCTTTTCGCCAGCCGACACCGCATGGGACGAATCCGTAACCCACTGGTCGCAACTTGTAACCGATGCGGGAGCAATCTTCGACCGTGAGCTCACTCTCAACGCGGCTGACATCACTCCCACTGTCAGTTGGGGCACCTCACCCGGCATGGTCACGGGCGTAAAAAGCACCGTCCCGATGGCCGACCCTGCAGCTAGCGAAGCCGATCAAAAGGCCTTCGAGCGTGCTCTCGAATACATGGGCCTTCACTCCGGCGAACCCATCGAAGAGATCAAGATCGACCGCGTCTTCCTTGGTTCCTGCACCAACGCGCGCATAGAAGACCTTCGTGCCGCAGCCTCTGTTGTCCGCGGCTATCACGTCGCCACTACGGTCCGCGCGATGGTCGTACCCGGCTCCCAGTCCGTCAAAGCGCAAGCCGAAAAAGAGGGCCTCGACAAAATCTTTACCGAAGCTGGCTTCGACTGGCGCGAGCCTGGCTGCAGCATGTGCCTCGGCATGAACCCTGACATCCTCGCTCCTGGCGAACGCTGTGCATCCACATCGAATCGCAACTTCGAAGGCCGCCAAGGGCGCGGCGGCCGCACACACCTGGTCAGCCCGCAGATGGCTGCCGCTGCCGCAATCACTGGCCACTTTACAGACATTCGCGCGTGGCAGTTCAAAGATCAGATAGCACAGAAGGAGGCGAAGTAATGCATCCCATCAACATACTCACCAGCCACGCCGTGCCTCTGGACCGCCCCAACGTCGACACCGACCAGATCATCCCTAAGCAGTTTCTCAAACGCATCGAGCGCACCGGATACGGCGACTTCCTGTTCTACGATTGGCGCCGCATCCAAGAAGGTCCCAATGCGGGCCAACCTCACCCGGACTTCGTTCTCAACAAGCACCATCACAAAGACGCGAAGATCCTCATCACCGGAAAAAACTTCGGCTGCGGCAGCTCCCGCGAGCACGCCGCCTGGGCCCTCACCGACTTCGGCTTTCTCGCGGTTATCGCCCCAAGCTTCGCCGACATATTCTTTTCCAACGCCGGCAAGAACGGCATGATCCTAGTCCGTCTCTCTGAGACAGATGTGAAGACCCTGATAGATCGCACCACAGAGAATCCAAAACACAAGATCACAATCCACCTCGAAGCCCAAACCATCACCGACGACCAGGGTTTCAGCGCTGACTTCGACATCGACCCATTCCGCAAATACTGCCTCTTGAATGGCCTAGACGACATCGGTCTAACCCTTCGGCATGAATCAGAACTCGACGCCTTCGAGAGCAAACACAACGCAGAATTCTGGCTGAAACCAAGACCGACCGCTGCTTAATTCGCGCTGACCCGCTGACTCGCCAACCAGCTCCTCTGAAAGGCTGCCCTTTGAGCAACGAAATTAATCCGAAGAAGAATTCTGCCGTCCTCACCGAAGGCCCGTCCCGCGCCGCTGCGCGCTCTTACTTCCGTAGCGTCGGCTTCACCAAAGAAGATCTGCACAAGCCCATCATCGGAATCGCCAATACCTGGACCGAGATCGGCCCTTGCAACTTCCATCTGCGCCAGGTCGCCGAGGCCGTCAAGCAGGGTGTCCGCGAGGCGGGCGGCACACCGATGGAGTTCAACACCGTCACCATCCACGACGGCATCACCATGGGCACGCAGGGCATGAAGGCCTCGCTCATCTCCCGAGAAGTCATCGCCGACTCCATCGAACTCGTCGCCCGCGGCAACTCCTTCGACGGCATCGTCTGCATCGCCGGCTGCGACAAGAACATGCCCGCCGCCATCATGGCCCTTGCCCGTCTCGACATCCCCGGCCTCATGCTCTATGGCGGCAGCATCGCCCCCGGCTCGCTCAAGCAACCCGACGGCACTACGAAGGAGATCACCATCCTCAGCGTCTTCGAGGGCATGGGCTCCCACGCGGCCGGCAAGATCACTGACCAACAGCTCGAAGATCTCGAAGCAGCCGCATGTCCCGGCCCTGGAGCCTGCGGCGGCCAATTCACCGCAAACACCATGGCAATGGCCGGCGAGTTCCTCGGCATCTCACCTATGCACCTCACCGGCGTCCCCGCTATGTCGCCCGAAAAGCACGAGTCCTCCCGACAGGCTGGTCGCCTCGTCATGGACCTCGCGCGTGCTGGCCTCACTCCGCGTAAGATCGTCACCCGCCAGTCCATCGACAATGCAATCGCAGCCGTCGCAGCCTCGGGCGGAAGCACCAACGCCGTTCTCCACCTCATCGCCATCGCACACGAGTTCGACATTCCTCTCACGATGGAAGACTTCGATCGCATCTCCGAACATACGCCCTTCATCTGTGACCTCTCGCCCGGTGGCAAGTACGCCGCGAAGGACTATCAGGAGGCAGGCGGCTCCCGCCTTCTCGCACAACGCCTCATCGAGAAGGGTCTGCTCAAAGGTGACAGCATCACCGTCTCCGGCAAGACCCTCTCCGAAGAGGCTGCTCTCGCTGTAGAAACTCCGGGCCAGCCCGTCATCCGCACCTGGGACAACGCTCTCAAGCCCACCGGCGGCCTCGTCATCATGCGGGGCAATCTCGCTCCCGACGGCTCCGTAATCAAAGTCGCCGGCCACGAGCGCATCCACCACACCGGCACCGCGCGCGTCTTCGAGTCAGAGGACGACTGCCACGCCGCTGTCGAAGCCGGAAAGATCAACCCTAACGACGTCCTCGTTATCCGCTACGAAGGCCCACGCGGCGGCCCCGGCATGCGTGAGATGCTCGCCGTCACCGCCGCAATCAAAGGCATCCCGGCGCTCTCGGATACGGTAGCTCTCCTTACCGACGGCCGCTTCTCTGGAGCAACCCGCGGCCTGATGGCTGGCCACGTAGCCCCCGAAGCCTTCATGGGAGGCCCCATCGCCGCCGTTCACGAAGGCGACACCATCACCTTCGACATCCCCAACCGCCAACTAACCCTCAACGTCCCAGAAGCAGAGATCGCCGAACGCCTAGCTACATGGAAGGCCCCCGAACCGCGCTTCAAACGCGGTGTCTTTGCCAAATACGCCAACACCGTAAGCAGCGCCAGCGAAGGAGCTGTAACTACCTAAGGATGCGCACAGCAGACCTTTTTTGGATACTACTTGAGGTAAAAATATGAATTCTCAACACCCGCAACTCACCGGAGCAGAAATCATTTGGGCCACGCTAGTCGGCGAGGGCGTAGACGAGGTCTTCGGTTATCCTGGCGGTGCCATTCTTCCCGCCTACGATGCTCTGCGCAAGTTTCCCATTCATCACATCCTTGTCCGCCACGAGCAGGGCGCCGCGCACATGGCTGACGGCTACGCTCGCGCCTCCGGCAAGGTCGGCGTCTGCATCGCCACCAGTGGGCCTGGCGCCACGAATCTCGTCACAGGGATAGCAACGGCGATGCTCGACTCGGTCCCAATCATCTGCATCACAGGACAGGTTGGCTCGAAGGTTCTTGGCTCCGACGCATTTCAAGAGGTCGACATCACCGGCATCACTTTACCTATTACTAAGCACAACTACCTCGTGACACGCGCCGAGGATATTGCGCCGGCATTGCGCGAAGCCTTTCAGATTGCGATGAGCGGTCGCCCCGGCCCCGTATTGATTGACATCACCAAAGATGCTCAGCAAAATACCGCAACGTTCAGCTTCGAAGCGGCTGCCCCCGCGCACTACCGGCCTCACCCCATGCTGCAAGCAGAATCCTCTTCCATCCAACAAGCTATCGAACTGATCCAGCAAGCAAAACGACCCATCATCCTCGCCGGTCATGGGATCATTCATTCCGGTGCAGAAGCACAGGTGCTCGCCTTTGCCGAACGGCAGCAGATTCCTGTGGCCAGCACGCTGCTGGGCCTCGGAGCTTTCCCAACCTACCACGCGCTCTCGCTTGGCATGATGGGTATGCACGGCGAATCCTGGGTTAACAACGCTATTCAACAAGCTGATCTCCTACTCGCATTCGGAATGCGTTTCGATGACCGTGTTACTGGCAATCTCGCGCACTACGCGCCTAACGCGAAGAAGATACATATCGAGATTGATCCATCTGAGATCAACAAAAACGTTAGGGCAGATGTTGCGTTGATTGGCGATCTGCGTGAAACGCTCGATCTTCTTCTGCCCCTCATGCCGAAGAAGACTGATACAAGCTGGATCGGCGAAGTCAATGCAATGAAGGGTGATGCGGCTGTTCGTGACATCATCAATCTGCCTGATAACGGCCATCTCTATGCGGCTCATGTGATCAACGACATCTGGCGCGAGGCTCATGCTGCTGGCCGCGCCGATCAGACCGTCATCGTTACAGATGTAGGGCAGCATCAGATGTGGGAGGCGCAATACTACAAGCACGATGTGCCTCGTTCGCTGATCACCAGCGGAGGCCTTGGGACTATGGGTTTTGCGTTGCCTGCTGCGATTGGCGCGAAGGTCGCTTGTCCTGAGAAGGATGTTTGGGTGATCGCTGGCGATGGTGGTTTTCAGATGACTGCGGCAGAGCTTTCGACCATTGTTCAAGAGGGTTTGGCGATTAATATCGCTGTGATTAACAACGGGTTTTTGGGTATGGTTCGGCAGTGGCAGGAGGCGTTTTATGAGAAGAATTATGCTGCTTCGCCCATTTTGTCGCCGGACTTTGTGAAGCTGGCTGGAGCGCATGGTATTGATGGGGCGCATGTTAGTGAGCGGAAGAATGTAATTCCTACGGTTACGAAAGCGCGTACGAGCGGTAAGCCGTTTCTTATCAACTTCCAGGTTGAGAAAGAGGACGGAGTTTATCCGATGATTGCTCCTGGGGCAGCACTGCATGAGATGGTTCGGCGGCCTGCGGCTGATCCGCTGCTGGAGACGGCGGAGGACGAATAGTTTTTCAGTTTTTTTGAGAAAAAAATGACGGCTGGTTCGGGAGCAAGAATCTTCGTTTTTCCCTTGTTTTCGAGGGGTATTTTGGAAAATACCGTGTTCTGAACGTGGTTTTTTGATGGTGAGAACGTGGTGGATTGCATGGTAAACGTGGTGCGTTAGCAACGTGTTTTTGGCGTTCGAAAAATACGCCACGTTTTGGGAATATTTTTTCGGGCGGCACGAACCGTACAGGGAAAGGAAGAATGCTGAATCTGGGAACGAACAAATCCGGAGCTGTCACGACAGTTGCGTTGTCTCTTCTTGTCGCGTTGGCGCCTGCTCTGGGTGCGGCACAGAGCGCGCAAGACCCTCCGCCGCTTAAGCCGGGTCAGATTCGAATCAGAGTAGTCAATGCGCAGACCAATCAGCCCGTAACGAACGAGAGGCTGAATGTTGCGCTTCGGGACGACCAGGTCGGATCGGTCGCCATGGGGACGGACAAGACCGGAGTCATCCTCGTGGATACCAAGAAGGGCAGCATCCTGCGCATTCTCGCGAATATGTATGCGGACTGCAGACCGCGAGAGGAACTCTATACGAACTACTCTGTTGCGACGATTATCAGTACTGGAATTACGACGGGCAATCTTTGCAGCAGTGCGAGTCCGGTCGCCAAACCGGGGGAACTGATTCTTTATGAGGTTCCGAAGACGTATCTTCGCCAGTACCCTGCACCACCGGTTGATTCCATGCCGCATCATCCGAATTAAACGACGAACCCGCTGAAAGGCACACATGCTTCACACTTTTGTAGCTCATGTTTCAGACAAGCCGGGCGTACTTACACGAGTTGCTTCGCTGTTTCGCCGACTCAACATCAACATCGTCTCGCTGACCGTGGGTGAGAGTGAGCGGCCAGAGGTGTCGCGCATGACGATTGTCTGCGAGGCTCCCGATCATGCGGCGCATCGTATTCGCGCTTCACTGTACAAGCTTGAGATCACGGTGGACGTCGATGAGGTGGGCCGCAGCGAGGCTGTCATTCGAGAGCTTTGCCTGATCAAAGTTGCGGCTGGGCCGAAGACGCGCTCGCAGATCTTCGAGCTGGCGACGGTCTTCAAGGCGCGTGTGGTCGATCTTGCGCCGGAATCGGTGATGCTCGAGATGACTGGGGCAGCCAGCAAGATCGAAGGGCTGATACAGGTGCTTACTGAGAGTGGTTACACGATCCTTGAGGTCTCGCGCACCGGACGTATGGCGATGCGGCGCGGCCACCACACCAGTCGCGTGCTGAAGGCTCTCGGCACGCCTCATTCTGACCACAGTGACGAGACGTCGTTTCCTGAAAAGCCTGACGCAGACGAGATTCTGCCGAACGAGTTCACTGGTGTCCATGAGGATGAGGCTTGAAGGTATTTACTGCCTGCTGGCGTAAAGAAAATACAGGGATCCTTCGCTTTGCTCAGGATGACGACAGTTTAAGGAGTGGTTTAGGGATGAGGGTTAGAGGATTAATTGGTTAGTGCAATGCAGAGAGCATCTCGATGGTTTTGAAAAGAGCACTGAGTGAGCGAATACGCGTATGTCTACATTCTTGCGAATGGATACAAGAAGCTTTATATCGGGGTTACGACCCAACTGGCGGTGCGCGTGCGTCAGCATAAGAACCGAATCGACCCTGAATGCCATACAGCACGCTACAACATTAATCAGCTGGTTTACTTCGAGACGTTCACGACGGTGACCGCTGCGATTGCACGGGAGAAGCAGTTGAAAGGTTGGCTTCGCATACGCAAGTTAGATCTGATTATTTCGACAAACCCCGGTTGGGTGGATCTAAGTAACGATTGGGGGAAACCTATCAATCTGCTCACCGATGATGGTGGGAAGATTGGGCAGGTTAAGCAAAACAAATACGGGGATCCTTCGCTTCGCACAGGATGACGGCAGTTAATTTTTCGACACCAAATGACGGCAGTTAATTTTTCGATACCAGTCGCTACCATTCACCTTACAAACGAAAAGGAAGACAATAGAACAATGGCAAAGGCATACCACGACGCAGACGCAGACCTCTCTCTTATCCAGGCTAAGAAAGTTGCCATCATCGGCTATGGTTCGCAGGGCCATGCTCACGCGCTTAATCTCAAGGACTCCGGCGTTGATGTTCGCGTGGGTCTGCGTAAGGACTCGCCCAATGCAGATCGCGCGCGCAAGGCTGGACTGCAGGTCGATACCGTCGCCGAGGCTTCGAAGTGGGCTGACGTGATTATGAACCTTACGCCGGACCAGACCGCGGCGAAGGTCTACCACGCTGAGATTGAGCCGAACATGAAGCCCAATGCGACGCTGATGTTCGCGCACGGCTTCAACATTCGTTTCCGCACCATCACTCCTCCTGCTGGCGTTGACGTCTCCCTGGTGGCGCCCAAAGCTCCGGGGCATCGTGTCCGTGAGGTGTTTACCGAGGGTGGGGGGGTACCTGCCCTGGTCGCAGTGGAGCAGGACAAAAGTGGACACGCGCTGGCGCTGGCGCTGAGCTATGCAAAGGGTATCGGCTGCACCCGCGCGGGCGTGCTCGAGACCACGTTTACGGAGGAGACCGAGACCGATCTCTTCGGCGAACAGGCGGTTCTTTGCGGTGGGACCAGTGCGTTGGTGAAGGCTGGGTTCGAGACTCTGGTCGAGGCCGGTTATCAGCCCGAGCTTGCGTATTTCGAGGTGCTGCATGAGCTGAAGCTGATCGTCGACCTGATGTACCGCGGCGGTCTGGAGTACATGCGCCACTCCATCTCGGACACGGCAGAGTGGGGCGACTATGTGGCGGGACCACGCATCGTCACGCCTGAGGTGAAGAAGGCGATGAAGGGCCTGCTGAACGATATTCAGGACGGAAGCTTCGCGAAGAAGTTCATCGCAGAGAATGAGACAGGCCGCCATGAGTTTACCCGCATCCGCAAGCAGGAGGCTTCCCACCAGATCGAAAAGGTGGGGGCAGAGCTTCGCAAGTCAATGCCTTTCCTTGATCCAGTCGTCGTAAAAGACGGTCAGGTACACAAAGCGTAATTCCGTACGTCTAAGGAATGTCATTTTTGCAAATCGAAACGACGGGGGCGGCATCCAATTTGGTGTCGCCTCCTCTGTTTCGACTTCAACTCATCCTTAAGATCGAATTTTCGTGGTGATCGGACCAGACTTTGCTTGAAATTTGTAAGCGAAGGACGACCGCTAAGCGAAACTCCTGTAACAATGGAGATTAGTAGATTTAACGAACCGATTCAGACGCTCGTGCGACAGAAGGAGCTTCAGGAATGGCCACTGTTGACAACTACGAAAGCCTCCTACCGACACTTCCTAATCCTGCGGTAGACCAGGAAGCAGGTCCGCCGGCTAAGCCGTCTCCCATTGCGGATATCGTTGCCGGGCTGCGCACCATCACTCCCCTCGACGGTCTTACCGAGGAGGAGTACACCTGGCTTGCGACCAAGGGCACGGAGCGTATGGGTGGCGATCGTTCGATTGTGTTCCGTGAGGGCGAGCCTGCCTGCAATATGAACTTCATCCTGAGCGGAGAGGTCCAGGTGCGCCGGCGGCATTCGAGTGCGGCTCTGTTTATCGGCCGTGCAGGCTCGATGACGGGCAAACTTCCCTACTCGCGGATGAAGACCTATGGCGGCGAAGGATACTCAGTGGGTCCGGTGTGGGCTATCGATATTCATGAGTCGTTGTTTCCGGAGATGTTGGCTGCGATTCCGTCGATGGGGCAGCGATCCGTGTCTGCGTTGCTGGATCGCGTGCGCGAAGTGACCCGCATGGAGCAGCAGTCGGAGAAGCTGAATGCGCTTGGCAAGCTGGCTGCAAATCTCTCGCATGAGCTGAATAATCCTGCTTCGGCGGCACAACGCTCTGCTGCCAGCCTGTTCGGGGAGCTGCGCGAATATGGCGACCAAAAGTATCGTATGGGTCGGCTTTGTTTGCCGGATGAGACTACGGAGAAGTATCGCGAGTGGATAAAGAATGCCCGTGCGCGGATGTCAGCGTACTCGAACATTCCCAAAGGCTCGCAGAATCCGCTGGCAAACGCAGACCGTGAGGAGATGCTGGTGCAGTGGCTGAACGCGCACAACGTTCCCAATCCGTGGACGATTGCGCCTTCGCTTTCGGAGACGACGCTGGCGTTCGACCTGCTCGATGATCTTGCGGAGATCGTGGGTCCTGAGGTGCTCCCAATCGCGGTTGCCACGGTAGCCAGCTCGCTACGTGTTGAACGGATGGCGGAGACGGTGGTCGATTCGACGGTGCGCATCTTCGATCTGATCAGCGCGATCAAGGACTATTCGTACATGGATCAGGCGCCGATTCAGGACGTCGATCTGGCGCAGTCGCTTGAAAACACGCTGGTGATGTTCAACTCTCGACTGAGAAATGTCAAAGTTGAGCTTGAGTTCGATCCGGATCTCGAGCCGGTGAGCGCTTATGGCAGCGAACTGAATCAGGTTTGGACGGCGTTGATCGAGAATGCTCTGGATGCCATGAGCGATCTGGGTACGCTGCGATTGTTGACCCGCGGCGGCGGCCAGATGGCTTTGGTTGAGATCTGGGACTCTGGTCCGGGAATCGATCCGGAGATTCGATCGCGGATCTTCGAACCGTTCTTCACTACTAAAGCGCCCGGCCGTGGGCTCGGGCTTGGGCTCGATACGGTCCAGCGGATCGTCAATAAGCACTCGGGATTCGTCACGGTTGAGTCGAAGCCTGGCGCCACCTGCTTCCAGGTTCGATTGCCGCTCGATCGCCTACAGGCTTACTAAAACCAAGCGGGAGAGATATTTACATCTCCCGCTTACTGTTTTACTTGAACTATTTCGTGATTTCGACACCGCGCCAGAAGGCAATGTGGTGTTTTACATTGCGGGCGGCGGGCTTGGGATCCGGATAGTACCAGGCCGCATCGGGGTTATCCTGGCCGTCAACTACGATGTTGTAGTAGCGCGCCTGGCCCTTCCAAGGGCAGCTGGAGGTCGTCGAACTGGGCTTCAAAAACTCTCGTTTTACCGACTCTTCGGGGAAATAGATGTTTCCCTCGACTGTCTCATAGGTTTCGCTTTCGGCCAGTGTCTGGCCGTTCCAAACTGCCTTCGCCATAATCCACTACCTGCATTCTTTTGAACGAGTTACGGACGCGAACGCGACCGGCTTCCCAGGTTGAGAAGAGTCGGGTGCCGCAGAGCCGTCATGCCTTTGTAACAGAAATGATGCAAAAAAGGAAAGTTCTGCAGGTTCGGCCAAGCCTAGGCAGATGCCTTACTCAATCCGAAATTCTTCAGAAAACTCTCGTAGCTGGCCTTGGCAGCGGGATAGGCGTCGATCATGGCGGCGGTGTGCGCCATGAACCGGTTGCCGCTCTGCTTCTCGGTCTCGGCATGGAAGTGGTGGAACTTGGCGTAGAGGAGGATCCCCTCTTTGTTGGAATCGAGGAACAGGTCAGGGTCGAGCGCACCGCGCAGAACGAGCGAAGCCGCCATCTCCCAGTAACTTAGAACCTGCCTCCAGGCGGGATTGTGCTCGGATTTGACGTCCCTTGAGATCGCGCGTAGCTCTTCTAATGTCGTCGGCTGAAACTCAAAGACCAGAAAGCGCCGGCCCTTCCGGAGGAACTCTTCGCGGCGCATCTCGTAGAGCTTTAGAATCAGTTCCGCATCAGCTGCAGTTGCCATCTTCTCCCTTATCTTCTTTTAGGCTACGCTCTCGACGACTGCCCGGGTCTTGTCCGGGTCGGGCCGCTCAAGAACCGGCGCAGGAGCCGGCCCAGCGATCTTCTTCTCATAAGTGCAGGGGGGAGTTGTGGGCTCCTCCTCCGGAGCACCTTTCTTCTTGCGGCGCTTCGGGAGCGCTTCTCGGTTGTTCGGGCAGACAAGGTAAGTTCCCTTGTCATTGACGACCTCGAGGACATAGGCGCTGTCGCACTTCGGGCAGGTCTGGTTAACCAGCTTCAGGTTCGAAGCGAAGTCGCACTTGGGGTAGTTGACGCAGCCGTAGAAGATGTCGCCGCGCTTGGTTTTGCGTACTGCGATGTCGCCGCCATCCTTCGGGCATTTTACGTCGAGCAGCTCCTGCTTGATGTACTTGCACTTTGGGTAGCCGCTGCAGCTGATGAACTCGCCGTACTGGCCGTTGCGAAGCAGAAGCGGTTTGCCGCACTTCGGGCAGGCCTCTTCAAGCTGAACTGGAGGCTTCTGCTGGACTTTCTGGTTCAGTTTGCGAATGGTCTTGCATGGCGGATCTTCGTTGTAGCCGGGGCAGGCCATGAATGGGCCCCAGGGCCCGTTGCGCAGAACCATTACGCGACCGCAGTTGTCGCAGAACTCTTCTTCTGCAACCTCGTCGGCACCGGGCGCGCTCAGGTCAGGCTTGGCTGCGAAGTTCTCCTTGGTGAAATCGCAGCTGAACGGCTCAGCAGTCACCTTCTTGCCGTGCTCCATGGCTTCGATGATCGCTGCGGTCAGCTCCTTCGCGTCGTCGGTCTCCTTGGAGTATTCAATCACGTCTTCAGTCATCGCCTTGACGATGATTGGATAGGTCAACGCCTTTGTGATCTTTTTCAGGACGGCCTTCGAATCCTTCTTCCATGGGCCTGCCGCGACGGTCATCGGCTTGACCTTCGTGAAGTTGCTGCACGAGTAGAAGCTGCCGAACTTGCCCCACTTCAGGATCAATGGACTGCCGCAGTTGTCGCAGACCTGGGTGGTCTTCTCCTCCATCCGCTTGATGTCTTCCATGTTGTCGCTGGCGACGAGCAATTCTTTCTCGAAGTGGTCGTAGAAGCCGTTGAGCAGATCGGTCCACCGCTCTTTGCCCTCTTCGACGGCATCGAGTTCTCCTTCAAGCGTCGCGGTGTACGCCGTATCAAAGATGTAGGGGAAGTTTTTCACCAACAATTTCGTGACGACGATACCAATCTCGGTCGGCACAAACTTCGACTGGATCTTCTTCACGTAGTCGCGATCCTGGATCGTATTAATGATAGACGCGTACGTGGAAGGGCGACCGATTCCCTTCTCTTCCAGCGTCTTGACGAGGCTCGCTTCGTTGAAGCGCGGAGGTGGCTGCGTAAATTTCTGCAACGGATCCAGTTTCTGGAGACGCAGTGCCTCGCCGTTGCTCAGCTCCGGCAACCTGGCTTCGCCTTCATCCTCTTCTTCTTCGGTGCCAGCCTGCGCGGCTGCATCTGCGTCCTGGGCTGGCTTTGCCCTTGCTTCTTCTTTCGCAGCCTTATCTTTGGCTGCCTGACGCGCACGCTTGTCTTCTTCTTCGAACTTCAGGTGGCCTTCGAACTTCAACACACTGCCGGTCACGCGGAAGTCATAGGCGAGCTTGGCCTGCGCAACAATATCAACCGTCGTCTGATCGAAGACTGCCGAAGTCATCTGGCTCGAAACAAAGCGCTGCCAGATTAGTTTGTAGAGTCGGTACTGTTCGTCACTCAGATACTTTCGGATCGAGTCGGGCGTGAACGTTACATTGGTCGGACGGATCGCTTCGTGCGCATCCTGCGCCTCGACCTGCTTTTTGCCGAGATACTCGTTCGGTGTCGACGGAAGATACTTCGGTCCCAGCTTGCCGATGTACTCGCGAGCCTCTGCAATTGCGTCCGCGCTTACACGTGTGGAGTCGGTACGCATATAAGTAATGAGACCGACAGTGCCCTCTGCGCCAATCTCTACGCCTTCATAGAGCCGCTGCGCTACGCCCATGGTGCGGCGCACATTAAAGCCTAGGCGGCCAGCCGCATCCTGCTGCAATTTGCTGGTCGTGTACGGAGCCCTGGGATTGCTTCTCCGCTCTTTCTTCTCGACCGAGCGGACGCTCCACTTCGCAATCTTCAGCTCGCTGAGAACCTCATCAACCGCCTCTTGATCAGGCAGCGCGTTCGAGAGGAAGAGTTCTTTGCCCTCTTCATCTTTTCCGTTGGCGACACGCGCGGGAACGCCATTGACGCCGATAAATCGCGCCGTGAAGCTCTGCTTGTTTGCAGTCGGTTCAAGTTGGGCATCGATGGTCCAGTACTCGACCGGATTGAACTCATTAATCTCCTGCTCGCGTTCGACGATCAGGCGCAGCGCGACGGTCTGCACACGTCCCGCCGAAAGCCCACGCCGCACCTTATCCCACAGCAACGGCGAGACTTGGTAACCCACTAACCTGTCCAGCACGCGCCGCGTCTGCTGTGCATCGACGAGATCCTCATCTATATCTCGAGCATGCAGAAACGCAGCCTGCACAGCTTTTTTCGTGATCTCATTAAAGGTGACGCGCCGTACCTTCGATTTGTCCTTCATCATCGGCAACAACTGGATGGAAAGATGTGCGGCGATGGCCTCGCCTTCGCGGTCGGGGTCAGGTGCGAGGTAGACCATATCTGCCTTCGCGGCGAGCTTCTTCAGCCGCTCCACAACCTTTTCTTTACCCGGAGACACGATCAGCGTCGGCTCAAAGGTCCGCTTCTTCAGCTCCACGCCGATGTCGTTCTTCGGCAGGTCCATGATGTGGCCTATCGAGGCCTCCACCACGTAGTCGCTGCCGAGATACTTCCCAATCGTCTTCGCCTTCGCCGGCGATTCGACGATAACTAATGATTTACCCATTTGTTCCCTTCATCCACCAGAACGCATCGCCGAAGCAAAACGTTCCACTTCCCTGTTCCCTTGCGAACCTAACACGAGTTCTGCAAACCCGTCATCTCATCATGATTCCTCAACTGACGAAACCCGGCTGAGAAGGTCATAGCACAGCAGCTTGATTCAACGAGTGAGTCCCTGTTGTGGATAACTCGCCAAGTCAAACGAAACCCTAAACTTAGGTTGATATTTGCGGGAGCCGTCGAGTTGCAGGAATCAACCTTGCCACTCCGGCTCAGAAAGCCCGCACATAATTTTTTCCGGGCAGCTGCCGAACACGTCCCGCAAGCTCCAGTTCGAACAGCGCGGTAAATATCTCGGCGGAGCCTAACTTCGCCTCCAACTGCTCAATCAGTTGGTCCAGCTGCGTGGACTCATCGTGCCGTAACTGCTCAAAGACGATTCGTTCGTGCTCTGGAAGCGGCGTATCGTTAAATAGAGATGCAGCCCCTCCTGATTTCGATTCAGCGCCCCCTCCGGCCGCTGCCTGCTCGTCTTCCAGCGCGAGCCTGATCTCAGAAGGCAGATCCTCCCATATGTCCTCCCAAGTGGCGGTGAGCTTAGCACCCTGTTTTATCAGTGTGTTGGGGCCCCAAGCGTTCTTGTTCGTAACGTTGCCCGGGACAGCGTAGACGTCACGATTCTGCTCCATTGCGCATCGCGCCGTAATTCTGGTTCCGCTATATTCAGCCGCCTCGATAACCAGGACTCCCACGCTCATGCCGCTGAGAATGCGATTGCGGATGGGAAAGTTTTGCGGTGCGGGAAATGTTCCGAGCGGATATTCGCTCACAATCGTCCCGCCGGTCGCGACGATCTGCTCGGCCAGCTTCTTATTCTCCTTGGGATAGATGACGTCGATTCCGGTGCCCCAGACCGCGACGGTCTTTCCTCCAGCCTCGATCGCTCCCTTGTGCGCGGCGGTATCTACCCCGCGTGCCATGCCGCTGAGGATCACCATCCGCCGGTTCGCCAGATCGCGTGAGAGCAGCTCCGCCATTCCTGCTCCGTACGGCGAGGGTTGGCGCGTTCCAACGACTGCAATTCCCGGCCGAGCCAGCAGAGAGACATCGCCGCGGATCCAGAGCGTCGACGGCGGATCGTAGATCTCGCGCAGCCGCTCGGGGTAAGCCTCGTCTTCCGGAGTTAAGATACTGCCCCCGGCTTCGGCGACGCGCTTCAACTCGTCCTCGGCAGCGGCCTTCGCCTTGCCCTCAAAGACAAATTGCGCAGACTGCGCGGGCATGCCGGTGCCTTCCAACTCGGTAAGCGAGGCCTCAAGTAATTGTTCGGCTGCACCAAGCCGATTCATCGCCTTCCAGATTCGCGTGGGTCCCATCCCGGGAGTCAGTGTCAATGCCACCCATGCCAGCCGTGCCTGTTCGCTTACAACTGCCGCATCCTGCTGCGCCAAAGCCATTCATCGTCCTCTTCATCGGTATGCTTTGCGGCCCTCTTATTCAGTGACTCGAAACATCGTCGCCGGACAGAGGGCTCACCGTCACTGTATCGCATCTCACGCGGCGAGATCGGATGCAAAACTCTCCGCGAGAATAAATGACACGCCACTCATCGCCAATGCAACTAGAAGGCTAGTGACCTCGTCCCCGTTGCGCGGGTTGGCTGCGACGCGGGGCAAGTGAAGAATAACAACCCATATAAAAAACATCGCACCCAACAGGACTGACGCGGTTCGTGCCATCTTCCTGGTGACGATTGCCAGAGCAGCTGCGATAAATGCAACTCCGACGAAGTACGCCCAGAACAGGCGCGCGGGGATCCATGAGGGGACAATCGTCGCAACGAACTTCGCATACTGGAAATGCTGTACGGCGAAGACCACCAGCGCGATGGCAAATACAACGCGCCCAAAGGTTACTAAGTACGACAGGATATTATTTGCCGGCTCGAGCCTGAATCCGTCGGCAGTCTCGATCCGAGCGAGCACGAAGGCGCCACCCATCAAAGCCAGGAGCTCGAAGCCGCTGGTCCAGGGGTCGGGACTGTGCGGCTGCGAGATGAGCCTTGGGAGCTGCAGAAACAGGACGTCCAAAAACAGAGCAACAGCCAACAGCGCCGCCGCCAACCGCGCTAGTTTTTCCGTCGTGATGCAAACCGCAACCGCGATCAATGCACCGCCGGTCAGCACCGCTCCCAATTGCGATCCAGGAAGCTAGGGAGGGCCGGGGATCGGGCCTTTCAACCCGCTAGCGCAGATGAAATATTCGAGGCCGAAGAAGAACATTGATATGGCAAAGAAAAGACGGCCAGCTTTCAACAATGCGTTCATTCTTTTGGTTCCTTCCCGAATGATCTGCGCTGTGTCGTGAGAATCCTACTACGAACTCTCTTTTGCCTCCTCGTCGCAGAGCTTGCACTCCAGCAGACTCCCAATTCGCGTCGCCCTTCCCTCCTCGGTCGTCACCCACTCGCGCACCATCCACGGCGGATCATGTCGCACATGCTGACCATGCCCACAGTCGAGGCGGGCCGCCCAGTGCTGCTCCTCATCCTGATAAAAAGCCACTACTCGCCTCTGCATCGAGCGCTCCTCCCACACATCTAATAAACTAGTCCTTTGAACACTTCGTCTTCACACTCCATGCTCCGTGTCGCTGCCATCAACTTTCTGAACCCTGCACCGCTGATGTGGGACTTCGAACACGCACCGCTCGCAGCCGAACTGGCCACTAACTACTCGCTTCACTACACGCAGCCGTCGCAGTGCGCCGCGGAACTGCTCGCAAACCGCGCGGACCTTGGACTCATCCCAATCGCATCTCTCACTCCGGAGCTTGCGGTCGTTCCTGGCTGTACGATTGCGTCCTTGGACGAAGTGCGTTCGATTCAGCTCATCGTCAAATCTCCTCACACGCTCAGCACGGTGAAGACGGTGTCTGCCGACACCGCCTCGCGTAGCTCGTTGGCTTATGCTGAGATCCTCTTTCGCAAGTTCGCCAACAATCATCCGGCCTTCCTGCCTGCGCAGGCCGACCCCGTCGCCATGCTGCAACAGACCGACGCCGCCATTCTGATTGGTGATCCGGCTCTGCTCGCCCTCGAACGCCGCGAGCAGATCGAAGCTGAAGTCGGACCGTGCGAGTGGTTTGATCTCGCCCACGAGTGGCATACCCGCACCGGCCTGCCCTGGGTTGCCGCGGTATGGGCCGTGCGGCCTGAGGCACTTGGGCCGCCTCGCCTTACTGCCGCCAAACTCGTCGAAGACCTCGAAGCCTCGCGCAACCACGGGCTGCTGCACATCGAAGAGCTGGTCGAACAATGGACTCCCCGCATCGACCTGAGCCCAAAAGTCATTCGGCACTATCTCTCTCATAACATCCACTACGTTCTAAACACGGATTGCATTCGTGCTATCAAACTATTTCGCCAATATGCCGCTGAGGTCGATGTTCTTCCAGCCCTTCCCGATCTCCGCTTCCTATAAGCGCTCTGCTATACTCGCCGCTCTACTAAATCTCAAAAATCTCAGCGACTTCCGTTCCCTCAGTCGCGTCTTAATGTCTATGAGTATCGGCGCAGCTGCCATGATCACCGCGAAGAACCTCGCACTAGCGGCGCAAAAGGCTGCTTCGCAACACTCTGCGCGCAATCCGTTTCTTCACTTTCTTTTCGGGTTCGGACTCCTAGGGGTCTTCCTGGTTTCAATTGTCGATAGCTCCTTCGTTCCGCTCCCTCTGCCAGGCATCACGGACATTATGATCATCGTGATGTCTGCGCAGCATCAAAGCTGGTTCCTTCTCATTCTGCTCGCGACGATAGGCTCAGGGCTTGGCGGATGGTTCAGCTACCAGGTGGGACAATCCGGAGGGATGGCCTTTCTCGAAAAGCATGTTCCGCCTCGCATCTTCAAACGCGTCTGCGAGTGGATGGAGAATCACGCCATTCTCTCCGTAGCGCTTCCCGCCGTCATGCCCCCGCCGATGCCGCTCAGTCCCTTCGTTCTCGCAGCAGGCGCGCTGAACATGTCGCGCAAAAAGTTCCTGACCACCTTCATCATCAGCCGATGCCTGCGCCACGCTGTTGCGGCGTGGCTCGGCATTCACTACGGGCGGCACATCCTCCATCTCTGGAACAGTCTTTCGGCGAAGTACGCGACTCCGGTTCTCATCGTGATCTGGACAGCAATCCTCGCAAGCTGCGCCTTCGCCTTCTGGAAACTCTATAAAACGTCACGTGCCGTCCACCCCGGCAAGCATGGCCTCGCCAAACCCTCAAACACCGTCGCCTGAGCTAAGCCGTAGCCTTTACTCTCGGAGCAAACTTTCGCTGATAGTAGGCCGTGGTCACGATGATGGCAGGCACACCAACCATCGTCGGCCACAGCCACACGTACCAATGATTGCCAATCACACGCGTCAAGGTCACAACACTGAAGGCAGACCACGCCGCGATATAGCTCCCGATGAAGTTCCCGAGATGGGTGTACCACCAGAACATCTTCTCCTTCGGTTTGCGAACGAAGGAGACCATCTGCCTCGCAGAGCCGAACATTCCGATGAATCCGAATGCCACCCCCACCGCTGGAATCACTTCGATGGTTGCTGGCCGAAACCATGAAAGCCAGGCCAGCAGCGCGCTCGTCGCAAAGGTCACAATCCCGGCAATCCAGTCGATAGCCTCTGCGCTTCCGCCGCGCGCCAGCTCCTTCAGCCTCAGAACGCGATAAGCCGAAAAGGCAAAGTAGAAGCTGAACACAGCTACAAGCGCCAGAAAACGCACAGGAAAGAAAAAAGCCATGGGTATTGCAGTTGCGGCGACCACGCCCATCGACCACAGATAGACCATCCCCCAACGTTTGTGTTGCTTGCCGCCCTTCGCAGTAGCGAGCGCGACCGGAGCGAACAAAAACGACGATGACCCCGCGACGATATGAACCGCAAGAAAGAACTTTACCCACAACGGATCGAGTGCATGCATCACTGCCTCCTTTTTCCCTTGCTTTCTATTGCATCCAACTCCGCCAGCGTCTCTTTGCACCATTTCAAAACCGCTCCGCTGTAGTGCCTTCCGTAGTTCAGCGTCATCAGCCAATAAGGCAGCTGCGGATCGTTCGCTTCATCCAACCGCAACTGCTTTGCCGTGGCTGCGTACACCTTCAAAGCGCGTTGATGAAACTCCATATTTGCCATGACATGCTCTCGATTAACGCTGGCCGAGACATGAGACCCAAAGAAGAGTTTCAGCAGCAGTTCGTTCCTCGCGACCTCTTCTGATACTGGAATCTTCAACCACTCCCGCAGCCGTTCGCGCCCTTCCTGTGTGATCGAGTACAGATGCCGGTCGGGCTTTCCCTTGTTGCGTTCGGTCTTCTTCTCGACTAACCCTGCTGCCGCAAGCTGCTTCAACCCCGGATAGATCTGCCCATAGCTCTCACTCCAGAAGTGGCCGATAGATCGCGAGATGAGCTGTCGAATGTCATAGCCGGACATTGGCCTGAGGCTCAGAAGCCCAAGCAAAGCATTCGGTGTCGAGCCGCCCTTCGTTTTCATAGCTACGAGCTATATATCTTTTAGATAGATAATACAAGTAAAACCTCTCGAGATGTCGAATGCTGATCGTCGATCTGCTCTACGGAAGAGAGTTACGAGTTTCCGACCAGTCGATGATGACCTGCCGCTCAACGAAGTACCACCGATGTTCCTGACGCAGAAATTGATCGTGGTAACGAATTCCCAGGGTCTGGAATTTGCGTTGGTCGGTCTCCGCCCAGAACTCGTGAGCTAAACAGTAGGTTTCGCCGATAGCACGATCTCCCTGGATCGCAACTTCGCTCTGCCCGTTCATATGCAGTGTGACCGTGAATTTATTGAGGACCGCCAGTGCGGTGCGGATCGCAACTCTACCTTTTATCGTTGAGTGTGGCTTGTGGGTAGCGGGATCCCCTTCGTAGTTCAGGATCGTCCCGTCCTCCACAAACAGGTTCGACTGCTCTTCGGCCAGACGACGATCGGCACTGCGCGCCCATGAATCCACTAGTCTACGAAGTGCAACCCGATCCGCCGCTTCGCCTTTCAGCGTGGTAGCCAGGACAGATGTGTCATATAGGCTGTCGAAGGATAGTGGGGATTTTGCCGTGACATGCCCCTGAGATTGAGGCTCCTGGCCTTCGGTTTCAGCTTGGCAGACACTGGAGCTCAGGGCCGAACCAGTAGCCGCTAGAGCAGCTGCAAGGAAGCTACGCCGATCAGTCTTCGATTCAGTAACCATATTTGTCTTCATCATCACGCCTTCCTCCAATACGTAAAAACGGGTGAAGCATCTCCTCTTCACCCGTTCCGAAAGCCTTATGGGACCTGCGTTAGAACTCCCACCGCAACAGAGTAGCTCCCACCGTAAAGCCAGCTCCAACACTGGCCAGCAAAACAAGATCACCCTTCTTCAACCGCTTCTCTTCGAGAGCCGTCTGCATAGCCATCGGAATCGTAGCCGCCGTGGTGTTTCCGAACCGGTCGATGTTGATGATCACCGACTCCTCCGGCAACCCCAACCGCTCCGCCGTCGACAGAATGATTCGCTTGTTCGCCTGGTGCGGGATGAAGCAGCCAAGATCCTTCCCTACCAAGCCATTGCGCGACAGAATAATCTCTGCAGCCTCGGCCATCTTGCGCACCGCAAACTTGTACACGGCCTGCCCATCCTGATGGACATAATGCATCTTCGATGCGACCGTTTCGGGGGTTGGCGGGTGGAGGCTACCGCCACCGGGCATATTAAGCGCCGAAGCACCTGAACCATCGATCTCGTGCCAGTAGTCGACGAGTCCAATCTCGCCTTCTTCGCAAGGTTCGAGCAGCACCGCGCCAGCGCCATCGCCGAAGATCACGCAGGTCGCCCTGTCGGTGTAGTCGATGATCGAGCTCATCACATCCGCTCCGATCACCATGACCTTTTTGTGCATTCCACTCTCAACCAGCTTGGCTCCCACCTGCAACGCATAGGGAAATCCCGAGCACGCAGCCGAAAGATCGAACCCCCATGCGCCCTTTGCGCCCAGCTTGTCCTGCACGATGCAAGCCGTCGCTGGGAAAAACATATCGGGCGTCACCGTGGCTACGATGATCACCTCCAACTCGCTCGCCTCAATGCCGCGAACCGCGAGACATTTCTTCGCCGCCTCGATCGCCAGATCGCTGGTTGCAACACCCGGCTCCACAATGTGCCGCTCACGGATTCCGGTCCGCTCGGTAATCCACTGGTCATTGGTTGCGACCATCTTTTCAAGGTCCGCATTGGTCAACAACCGCGGCGGAACGTAGGTCCCCACCGAACTGATCTTCGCGCGTACCCGCGTCTGCGGTTTCAACGTCAAACTCAAACTCTCACCTCATCTAGTGTGACTGTTAATAAGAGAACCGATTCGAAATGAACCGCCGTTCACCCGTCGGAGACCATTCTCTCTGACAAGCGTACGCGTGTCACCTTTCCATTGACGAGCATGGTGCTGAAAAAGACACACTTTACCCACAACAGGAAGATTTTCGAAATGTAATGAGTGGAAATCCAAGGAGGAGGGATTTGTGCACCGGGCGACCTACTGCGCCCGTAATGACCCGTTACCGTTGCTTCCTTCCGGACCTGGCGGGGTTGGCGGGATTACGTCGCGTAGGACCCGGCACATGAGCTAGTTTACCACCTCAAACGGACCTGCGCACGCGCCGCTATCTCATGCACGTGCAAAACTTGGCGACGCGCAGACACAAGCTCTCTTTCAATCGCCGGTCGTTGTCAGTTGATGGTTCAAGCGTCTACACTTTCCTTTGTCTTACGAGGGGTATCTCTTGCTCAATCGATTTAGTCGCCGCACTTTCGCTCGTCTCCTTGGATCCGCCGCACTCGCCCCCACAGCACTGACAACCATCGCAACATCAGCCTCCGGCGAAGTAACCCCCTCCACACCTACCGCACGAACCTTTCCGCAAGGCTTCCTCTGGGGTTCTGCGACGGCGTCTTATCAGGTCGAAGGCGCAGTGAACGAAGATGGGCGCGGCCCGTCCATTTGGGACACCTTTTCGCACACCCCAGGAAAGATTAAAAACGGCGACAACGGAGACGTCGCCAACGATCACTACCATCGCTATAAAGAAGACGTGCAGATGATGAAGGCACTCGGCCTCAAGACCTACCGCTTCTCTGTTGCATGGCCACGCGTCTTTCCGGTGGGTACCGGCACGCCCAACCCAAAGGGCCTCGACTTTTACAACCGCCTCGTTGACGAACTGCTTGCAGCAGACATTCAACCCTACTGCACGCTCTATCACTGGGATCTCCCGCAGGCGCTCGAAGACAAAGGTGGCTGGCAGTCGCGCGACACCTCTGTTGCCTTTGCCAACTACGCCGGCTACGTCGCCGAACATCTCTCCGACCGGGTCAAGTACTTTATGACGCTCAACGAGATGAGCTCTTTCGTCAATGGATACGCCTCAGGCCGTCATGCTCCCGGCCTCAAGCTTCCACCTGCTGGCGTCAATCAGGTTCGGCATCACGCTGTGCTCGCTCACGGCCTCGGAGTGCAGGCAATCCGCGCACACGCAAAGCCCGGCACCAAGGTAGGTCTTGCAGAGAATTCGAGCGCCTGCGTTCCCATCATCGAAACGCCCGAGCATATCGCCGCCACTGCCAAGGCGATGCGCGAGGTCAATGCAGGCTATCTCACCGTCATCATGGAGGGCCGCTATACCGACGCCTATCTCGCCCACGCCGGAGCCGACGCACCGAAGTTTACCGACGCCGACATGAAAGCCATTGGGACGCCTGTCGACTTTGTCGGCCTCAACATCTACACCCCCACTTACATCCGCGCGGATGACTCACCAGCCGGCTTCGCCCGCATCCCCCCGCCAGAGTCGTATCCGCACATGATGAGCCCCTGGCTGCACGTCGGTCCCGAGGCGCTCTACTGGGGCCCGAAGCTCACCGCGCAGCTCTGGAATGTCAAGGAGATTTACATCACCGAAAACGGCGCCTCCTCGACCGACGTCCTTACACCGGATGGTCACGTCTACGACTCCGACCGCGTGATGTACCTCCGCAACTACCTTACGCAACTTCATCGCGCAGTCTCCGAGGGCGTTCCTGTTCGCGGCTACTTCCTATGGAGCCTGATGGATAACTTCGAGTGGGCCGACGGCTACGCCTATCGCTTCGGCATCAACTACGTTGACTTCGCCACGCAGAAGCGCACGCCTAAGATGAGCGCTCACTTCTATCATGAGGTAATCGCCCGCAACGGCCTCGCCTAAAAACTCTCGACGGGCAAACCGGACTACCATCTCCGGATTGCCCGCGCCGGAGATGAGTGCGCTAATAAGTCGCACAGTTACACTGGGCACATAACAATTTTCTGGAGTCGTCCATGCGAAAGATCTACCTGATGCTGATGTTCCTGTTCCTCAGCGGCTTGGCCGTGGCCGATGCCGGCGCGCCCGTCTACCATTTCAAGCTGAGCACCATCGATGGTGACCCCACCACGCTAGGTGCCTACGAGGGCAAAGTCCTGCTGGTGGTCAACGTTGCCAGCGCCTGCGGATTTACGCCGCAGTACACCGCGCTCGAGGCCGTCTACGAGAAATACAAGGACAAGGGCCTGGTGATCGTTGGCGTGCCCGCGAACAACTTCGCCAACCAGGAGTCCGGCACCAATGCAGAGATCCGACAGTTCTGCAGCGCTAAGTTCCACGTGAAGTTTCCGATGATGGCGAAGGTCTCGGTAAAGGGCGACGATAAGACGCCACTCTACCAATACCTCACTTCGGCGCCTAACGTGGGCGGCGAGATCAAGTGGAACTTCACCAAGTTCCTCATCGCGCGCAACGGACAGCCGATCGCTCGCTTTGAGCCGGACGTGACGCCGGATTCGCCACAGGTAATCTCGGCGATCGAGTCTGCGCTGAAGTCATAGTCGCTGCGATGCGTGAAAGCCCGCTCTTATAGAGCGGGCTTTTTCTTTGAAGAAAGGGCGTTGTCAAAGGTCGCGGCCGATACCGCCGGACATCAGTATCGCTAGCGTGGCGTGCATGGTCATGTAGACTCCGCCTACCGCACCCAGTGCAAGGAGCACGCGAAAACCCCCTGCGCCCAGCGGCTGAAGTAGTCCTACTCGTCGCACATGGATTGAGATTGTGGCGCTTTCCAACTCGGCTCCCGAATGCTGGTAGTTCCCGCAAAGTCGGGCGGTCTCAACCGGTCGGTGCAACACACCATCTGATATGAATTCGATTTCTAAGGGTGGTGTTTATGGCACAAGGAAAAGGGAACAGGCTTTCTACTGAGCAGCGGATCGAGATGTGGCGGCGCTGGAAGGCGGGCGAGTCGTTGCATGACATTGGGCGAGCCTTCGGTAAGGGGCATGGTTCCATTCGGTTCCTGTTGACGCAGCGCGGCGGGATCGTTCCTCCCGCTCGTCGGCGTTCACCGCGGACTCTGACGCTGGCCGAGCGGGAAGACATCTCACGAGGAATCGCAGCCGGTTCGACGATCCGGGAGATAGCCAGCAGGTTGCAACGTCCTGTGTCGACAGTGAGCCGGGAGGTGGCACGTCATGGCGGGCGTCCACTCTATCGAGCCAGTGAAGCGACCGTCAGGCATGGGAGTCCGCTCTGCGACCCAAGGTGTGCCTTCTTGCCAACCATGAGGAACTGCGTACCATCGTGGCCAGTAAACTGATCCTGGACTGGGCGCCAGAACAGATTTCGAAATGGCTGAAGGTCCACTATCCCAGCAACGAGAGCATGCGTGTGTCCCACGAAACCATCTACCGCAGCTTATTCATCCAGGCCCGTGGAGTGCTGAAAAAAGAGCTGGTTCAGCACCTCAGGTCCAAGCGGCTGATACGTCGTTCACGGCACGCTCGGGCTGGCGGAAAGTCCCACGGTCAGATCGTCGATGCTCTCTCTATTAGCGAAAGACCTGCGGAGGTTGAGGACCGTGCTGTTCCCGGTCATTGGGAGGGCGATCTGCTCGCAGGCAGCAAGAACAGTCATATC
>NZ_JACHEB010000002.1 GCF_014201335.1 Tunturiibacter gelidiferens | reverse complement strand
ATCGCCACCTTCACCCCCACCGACACCGCAGACTACGCCGGTCAGGCCGCCACCGCACAGATCACCATCACCCCGGCCGTGTTGACCGTCACCGCTGATAACTTCAGCCGACCCTATGGAGGTGCCAATCCCACCTTCACAGGAACCATTACCGGAGCGGTCAACGGAGACACATTTACTGAGAACTTCTCCACGACCGCCACAACGACCTCTCCCGCAGGCGCATACCCCATCGTTCCCACTGCAGTCGGTACCGCTCTCTCGAACTACACCATTGCCGCAACCAATGGCACCCTCACCATCGGCAAAGTAACCCTCACAGTCACCGCTGCCAACGCCACCAGAGCCTACGGAGCCCCGAACCCGACCTTCTCCGCAGCCGCAACTGGCGCACAGAACGGCGACTCCTTCACCTTCTCTGAGACCACAACCGCTACCGCCACCTCACCCACGGGCAGCTACTCAATCGTTCCCATTGCCACCGGCGCCAACATCAACGACTACAACGTCGTCTATGTCAACGGAACATTGACCATCACCTCGGCCACCCTCACGGTCACCGCCGCCGATGCCAGCCGTCCGTTCGGCGCCGTCAACCCGGTCTTCTCCGCATCTGCAGCCGGCGCACAGAACGGCGACTCCTTCACCTTCGCTGAGACCACAACCGCAACAACGTCATCGCCGATCGGAACCTATCCGATCACCGCCGCCGCATCTGGCGCGAATCTATCGAACTACACCGTCACGTACGTCAACGGCACACTCACCGTCGGCAAAGCCACTCTCACTGTCACCGCAGCTGACGCCAGCCGGGCCTACGGTGTAGCTAACCCGGCCTTCTCTGCCTCCGCTACGGGCGCGCAGAACGGCGACTCCTTCACCTTTACCGAAAGCACCCCAGCGACCATAGCGTCCGCCCCCGGCACCTACGCCATAACCCCGGTAGCCACAGGCGCCAACATCGGCAACTACACCGTCGTATACGTCAACGGCACCCTTACCATCGGCAAAGCAACCCTGACCGTCACCGCAGCAGACGCCAGCCGTAACTACGGTGTAGCCAATCCGGCCTTCTCTGCATCCGCCACGGGCGCGCAGAACGGCGACACCTTCACCTTTACCGAAAGCACCCCAGCAACCATAGCGTCCGCCCCCGGTGCCTACGCCATAACCCCTGTAGCCACAGGCATCAACATCAACGACTACAACGTGACCTACGTCAACGGCACTCTCACCATCGGCAAGGCAACCCTGACCGTTACCGCAGCCGACGCCAGCCGAGCCTACGGTGTAGCCAACCCGGCCTTCTCCGCATCCGCAACCGGCGCGCAGAACGGAGACACCTTCACCTTCGCTGAGAGCACCTCTGCTACGACGACTTCAGCACCTGGCACTTACTCGATCGTTCCCGTCGCCTCGGGCGCCAACATCAACGATTACACCGTCGTATACGTCAACGGCACCCTTACCATCGGCAAAGCGACCCTGACCGTCACCGCAGCCGACGCCAGCCGAGCCTACGGTGTAGCCAACCCGGCCTTCTCCGCATCCGCAGCCGGCGCGCAGAACGGCGATACCTTTACCTTCACCGAAAGCACCCCAGCAACCATATCGTCTGCCCCTGGCACCTACGCCATCACTCCGGTAGCCACAGGCGCCAACATCAACGACTACAACGTGACTTACGTGAACGGCACTCTCACCATCGGCAAAGCGACCCTGACCGTCACCGCAGCCGACGCTAGCCGTGCCTACGGTGCAGCGAACCCAACCTTCTCCGCATCTGCTACCGGCGCTGCTAATGGCGACACCTTCACATTCTCCGAGACCACCTCTGCTACGACGAGTTCACCAATCGGAAACTATCCCATTGTTCCCACCGCTTCCGGAGCAAATCTTTCGAACTACACCGTCGTCTATGTCAATGGAACTCTCTCGATCGGCCAGGCCTCACTGACGGTCACAGCCGCCAACGCAAGCCGTAGTTACGGAACTCCTAATCCGACCTTCACAGCATCAGCCACGGGAGCACAGAACGGCGACACCTTCACCTTCTCCGAAAGCACTACTGCCACGCAGACTTCTCCGATCGGCACATACTCAATCGTTCCGACTGCCACCGGCGCTAATATCGGCAATTACACAGTCGTCTACGTCAACGGAACTCTCACCATCGGCAAGGCAAACCTCACCGTCACTGCAGCTGACGCAAACCGTACTTACGGTGTAGCCAACCCAACCTTCTCTGCTTCCGCCGCTGGAGCACAGAACGGCGATACCTTTACCTTCACTGAAAGCACCCCTGCAACCATAGCGTCTGCTCCTGGCACCTACGCCATCACCCCGGTAGCCACAGGCACCAACATCAACGACTACAACGTGACCTACGTCAACGGCACTCTCACCATCGGCAAAGCTAACCTGAACGTCACCGCAGCAGATGCCAGCCGCGCCTACGGTGCGGCGAACCCAACCTTCACCGCATCAGCCATCGGCGCCGTCAATGGCGATAGCTTCACCTTCTCCGAGAGCACCTCTGCCACCGCGGCATCTCCAGTCGGAGCTTATGCAATCGTTCCCACTGCGACGGGCACCAACCTCAACGACTACAACGTCGTCTACAACAACGGAACTCTCACCGTCACTCAGGCCACTCTCACGGTCACTGCCGCGAACGCCAGCAGAACATACGGCGCAGCGAACCCAGCCTTCTCTGCTAGTGCGTCTGGCGCAGTGAACGGCGATACCTTCACCTTCACCGAGAGCACTTCGGCCATCGCGACCTCTCCTGTTGGGACCTACGCGATCGTTCCGCTGGCATCTGGCACCAACATCAGCGACTACAGCGTCGTCTATGACAACGGAACTCTCACCATTACCCAGGCCACCCTCACCGTCACTGCAGCCGATGCGAACCGCACTTACGGTGCTCCAAACCCCACCTTCAACGCGTCCGCAGTCGGCGCGCAGAATGGTGACACCTTCACCTTCAACGAAACAACCACTGCAACCCAAGCGTCTCCCGTTGGCACCTATCCGATCGTCCCCACAGCCACCGGCACCAACATCACCGATTACAACGTCGTCTATGTCAATGGAACTCTGACCGTAGGCAAGGCGACACTGACCGTCACCGCTACTGACGCCAACCGCACCTACGGATCTCCTAACCCCACCTTCACCGCTTCGGCTACAGGGGTCGAGAACAGCGACACCTTCACCTACACCGAAACGACCACAGCCACTACCGCATCGCCCATCGGCACGTATCCAATCGTTCCCGTAGCCGCCGGAGCAAACCTCAGCAACTACAACGTCATCTACAACAACGGCACTCTCACCATCGGCCAGGCAATGCTGACCGTCACGGCCGGAAGCGCCAGCCGCATCTATGGCTCTCCGAACCCGACTTTCTCCGCAACACCGGTCGGCGCAGTCAACGGCGACACCTTCGTCTTCACTGAGAGCACGACCGCAACGTCGTCCTCACCAGTTGGCAACTACGCCATCGTGCCAGTCGCCACTGGTACCAACCTCGCTGATTACAACGTGACCTACGTCAACGGAGTTCTCACCGTCACCCAGGCTACCCTGAACGTCACAGCCGCCAACGCGAGCCGCGAATATGGGACCCCCAATCCGACATTCACAGCCACCACAGTGGGAGCAGTCGACGGTGACATCTTCACCGTCACCGAAAGCACGCCCGCAACGATCTCCTCGCAAATCGGCACCTATCCCATCATTCCCATAGCGACCGGTACAAATCTCAGCGACTACAACGTCATCTATTCCAACGGGACCCTCACTATCGACCAAGCCGCGCTCTTCATCACGGCGAACAACTTCACGAGGCTCTACGGCCAACCGAACCCTGTCTTCACGGGTACCGTCACCGGCATGCTTGACGGAGATACCTTCACCGAAATCTTCTCCAACTCCGCAAGCACGCTCTCTCAGCCAGGACAGTATCCAATCATTCCTGCTGCAACCGGAACCAACGTCACCGACTACCTGCAGACCGTGAATAACGGAATGCTCACCATCAACAAAGCACCCACAGTCACAACGCTGACCCTCAGCACAACCGACATCCACTTCGCCCTGCCGGTAACTTTCACCGCCACCGTAGCCTCAACGACCTCCGGAGCACCGACTGGAACCGTCACCTTCTTTGATAACGGCACGGCGCTCAATACAGCAACCCTCAACAGCAGTGACGTCGCCACATTCACCACCACGGGTCTCACCGTAGGCGTCCATACCATCACAGCCGTCTACAGCGGCGACGTCGACTTCACCACCAGCACCGCATCTGCCGCATCCGGCGCGAACACCATCACCATCGTGCCGCTCGACTTCACCATCGTCCTCACCAGCGCCCAGACCGTCGAAGGCATTTACGGCACCACCCGTCAGTACACCTTCCACGTCACCCCCCTCGGCGGCTACTACCCCGGAACCATCAATCTCTCCGCCAGCCCGAGCGGCCCCATCCTCGCTACCTACACTTTCTCTCCGTCGTCCATCGATCAATACGCTGGCCCAATGGACATAACCCTCACCGTCGCTACTCGCAAGCTCGCTTCCGTCGAATCACAGCAGGATCGCTCACGCCGGCTCTCGCACATCGCACTCGGCCTCTTCCTCCTGCCTCTCCTCGGCCTGCGCTACTCGCGTCGCTCCAGCCGCAAACTCACTCGCCTCATCATCCACTCGCTCCTCATCCTCTCCTCGCTCGGAGCCATCGGAACCCTCACCGGTTGCGGAGCAGGTTACTTCGACCGCACTTACCCAATAGTTGTAACCGCCAATAGCAATGGAATACAGCACACTGTAAACGTGGAATACCACATCGATCAGTCCCCACAGTAAAAACCATAAGCTTCAAGAGAGAACACCGCATGAGCAACAAAGCCTCCTCAAAGAAATTCGCAAAGCTGACAGCAGATCTCCTCCCCGGACTCAAGATCTCTGCCCTGCTCTGCCTGATCAGCTTCGCCGGTGTCCGCCTGCACGCCCAGGCGCTCCCCACCGCCACCAGCGCCGGAGTCCTGCAGGCAGGTGGCGAATTCAACTACGCCGATTCTGACTACGTTCCGCAAAAGATCAAGGGTGGAGGCGCCTACATCAACTTCGACTTCAAATATCACTGGGGAATCGAAGCCGCGTTCCACCAGATCAACGACCCCGATCCCACCACAAACATCTACGAACGCACGTTTGAAGTCGGCCCGCGCTACGTCCTGCACTTTCACAGAATCGAACCCTTCGCGAAGGGCATGTACGGCCGCGGCATCTTCAACTATCCGGAGGTCCCCAGCCTCACCCCCGGTGGCCCTCCGCAAGGCAACGCCGCAAACCTCGCCTACAACATGGCAGCGGTCGGCGTAGGAGTCGACTATCGGCTTCTATACTCGGTCAACATACGAGTGGAATATGAGTATCAAAAATGGTTCGGCTTTCCTCCCAACGACCTCACCCCGCAGGTACTGGGAATCGGCGCCGCCTACCGATTCCACTAGAACTCACGAAACATCAGCAAACGAAATTACTTCGCAGTGATCTCCAGTTCCCCGCCCTCTGCCTTTTCCGGCAGCGTGATCGTAAGCGAGTGAGCCGACTCATCAAAATGGAGCTTCGAAATCGCCTCACCACCATAAGTAACCTTCCCCGGCGCGGACTTCCAATCGAAGACCGTCACCTCGATCTCATTCCACCACGGCTGAAAGCTTCCCGCCCGCGCTCCGACACGGAGACGCAGCCCACTGTTCCCCGAATCGCAGCTATACTTCACGCGTAAAAAATTCTTCTCTTTGTACGCGAAGCTGATTCCATCATCCTGATACAGCGAACCCTCGCACCCGTCCCCCGGATAAACCTTCAGCGTAAGCGGACCATCCGGTTTCTCCTGCGTGCTCTGCACCAGCGGCGCAAATGGCAATATCGAACCCGCCCGCACAAATACCGGCAGCGCATTCACCTCCGGCGTAATCTTGATCGACTGAAGTGCACCCACTCCAAGCGCCGCGCCCGTGCTCACCGCAACCGCTTCACGCGGCGCACTCGCGATCTTCGCCCCAGTCCAGTAGTCGTACCAGCCAACCGGCGGAAACGTGACGGCGTAACTATCCGGAGCCTCCGGATAAGGTGCAGGTGCAATCAACAAATTCGCCCCCAGCATGAACTGATTCCCCGCATCGAGATCGAGCGGATGCTTATCCGCAGTCGCATCCGGAAACTCCAAAAACAGCGGCCGCATCATCGGCACGCCGGTACGTGAGTTTTCCTCCGCCAGCGTATACAGATATGGCATCAACCGATATCGATCCTCAATATATCGACGCCGAACCGCCTCCACCTCCGGACCGCCAACCCACGGTTCTTGATCCGCAGTGAACTTCTCCGTATGGTCGCGATAGATCGGGTTAAACTCCCCAACCTCAATCCACTTCGTCAGCAGATCCGGCGTTGACGAACCCGCATAACCGCCAATATCGTCACCCGCCATCGAAAACCCACTCAGTCCAAGGTTCAGAAGCATTGGCGTACTCATGCGAAGGTGATTCCACGTACTCGAATTATCGCCAGTCCAGGTCGCAGCATAGCGCTGACCACCCGCATAGGTCGCACGCGTCAACACAAACGGCCTCTGCTGCGGCTTCAACTGCAACAGACCCTCATACGTCGCCCGCGAGTTCTCCATCCCGTAAACGTTATGAATCTCCGCATGCCTCGCGGACCGCGGCAAGAATCCAGGCTCATCGATCCGATGCACCACATCGAGCGGCATCGTCTTCGAAGCCACTTCAAACACAGACGGCTCGTTCATGTCATTCCAAAACCCGGCAACTCCCTCGTCATAGAACTGCTTGTAAAGAGCTCCCCACCACTCGCGCGACTGCTTCCTTGTAAAGTCAGGAAAGACCGAAGGCCCCGGCCACACCTTCCCCACAAAGACGGACCCATCCGGATTTTTTACGAAGTGATCTCCCGCAGTGCCTGTATCGTAAGGCGCGTACCCCTGATTTGCTCGATCCGCAATATGAAGATCTGTAATCAACACCAAATTGAAATGCTTGTCCTTCAACTCCTGAACGAATTCAGGAAACTTCGGAAACGTCTCCTGGTTTACCGTGAACGGGGCATTTCCCACCTGAAAGTCGATATCGAGATAGAGCGCATCGCACGGAATCCTGTCTGCACGCATGCGATCTGCCACTTCACGCGCTCGCGCCTCAGTCATATACGAGTACCGCGATTGCTGAAAGCCAAGCGACCACCGCGGAGGCAGAGGCGTCAAACCAGTCAACCACGCATACCCCTCCACCACCTGCTTCGGCTTCGGGCCATAGATAAAGTAGTAGTCAACCGGTCCGCCGTCGGCACCGAACGAATACGCATTCGCATCTTCTTTTCCGAAGTCAAAACTCGTCCGCCACGTATTGTCCAGAAACAGCCCATACGATCTGCCTGCGTTGTCCGCAAGAAAAAACGGAATCGCTTTATAGAGAGGATCGCTGCTCTCCTGAAAACGATACTGATCCGTGTTCCACATCTGATACGTGCCGCCTCTGCGATCGAGCGGTCCAATCTTGTCCCCCAACCCGAAGTAATGCTCCTGCTCCGGCATTCGCTTATAAACCCTGAACCGATCACCATGAAACTCAACCGGCTCCGCATCCTGCAACAAGATCCCACCGTTTCGATCGCTGATCGTCAGGCGAGAGGTCGCTCGGTCCGCCGACACATCGAGCACCTTCGTCAGAAAGCCAACTTTTTCTTCCTTCGCTGAGTAGGTCGTCGCGGCCGAGCTCGTACGAGCGCCCCCAAGCACAGCCCACGAAGCATCCTCCGGCATCTTCTCCGCCTTCGAAACTCGAACGCGCAGAACGTCCTCACGCAGAGCTGTAATCTCAATTCGCGCCTTGCCGTCTCTCACATCCACACCATTCGGCAGCGCCGTGGCACTCGTGACATGATCCAGAGAGATCAAATCCGAAGTTTGAATCTTAGCGCCTTGCGCCAGGACGCACGGCATATTCAGCACGCAGCAAGAGAGACCCAAAGTCACGGCCAGATGTCCGAATCGAGATTTGTGCATATTTTTCTTTCAGCCTTTAAATGCGAGAGTCTGACTCGAAGAATGCTCGAGGCCCAAGGCAACATTATGCACTCCCGCCGACCGCCACTTCGAAGGAACCGTCCACCTCGCGCCACATCAAGCAACACTGTGCAGGATCATCTCCACGGAGAAAGCCTCACTCAGTTCTCCCGTCCTTCGCAAGCAAGAAAAAGCCTCGGCCGTCGCCGGGGCTTTTTTAATTGAAATCCGATAACTCTTTTCAAAGAGCGGTTTGCCTATAACATGTCTGGAATGACGATTTTGTAATCCGCGAAAATTCTATATACCCGATAACCAAATAACTTCGTCACACCAACCCCTGGGGTACCCTCGGTCGAAGTGAGCTGACGCTACTTCGGAGGCGCCATCTCGTCGAGATCCATATTGAGCAGCAACACATTCACCCGCGGCTCCCCGAGGAACCCGAGCTGCCGTCCTTCGGTATGCTGCAACACCAGCCGCTGCACCGCATCCTCGCTCAAATGCCGCTCCCGCGCCACGCGAGCTACCTGAAACTCGGCACCAGCCGGCGTGATATGAGGATCGAGACCCGAGCCCGAAGACGTCACCAGGTCTATCGGCACCGCGACACCAGGATGATCGATCTGCAACGTCGCCACGTCCCCGGCCACCCGGTCAACCAGTTTCTTGTTCGTCGGTCCAAGGTTCGAGCCGCCCGAGTTCGCAGCATCGTAGCCATTGCCGGCCAACGAGGGACGCGAATGAAAGTACTGCGGAGCCATAAACGACTGACCGATAATCCGAGACCCAACCAGTTCTCCGTTCTTATAGATGAGCTGCCCGTTAGCCTTGTCATGGAACAGCACCTGCGCCAGCCCGGTTACGACAAACGGATAGACCAGACCGAACAGAACAGTAGTCACAACGGTATAAAGCACAGCGGTAATGAGATTGCGACGCATAAAAATTCCTTACGCCAGGTGAATGGCAGTGATGATGAGGTCGATAATCTTGATCCCGAGAAAAGGAGCTACAAGGCCACCGACACCATAGATAAACAGATTGCGCTGCAACAACGCCTCCGCCGACATAGCCTTATAACCAACGCCCCGCAGGGCCAGCGGAATCAAGCCGACAATAATCAGAGCATTGAAGATCACCGCAGAGAGAATTGCGGACTCCGGTGTCTTCAGGTGCATGATGTTCAGCGCATTCAACACCGGGAACGTCGCCGCAAACATCGCGGGAATAATCGCAAAGTATTTCGCAACGTCGTTCGCAATCGAGAACGTAGTCAGCGCGCCACGAGTCATCAGCAACTGCTTGCCGATCTCCACAATCTCGATCAGCTTCGTCGGGTTCGAGTCGAGATCGACCATATTTCCCGCCTCCTTCGCCGCCTGCGTTCCGGTGTTCATCGCAACACCCACATCGGCCTGAGCAAGCGCGGGAGCATCGTTCGTTCCGTCGCCAGTCATCGCGACCAACTTGCCTTCCGCCTGCTCGCGGCGAATCAGGTCCATCTTGTCCTTCGGCTTCGCCTCAGCCAGAAAGTCGTCAACTCCCGCCTCACGCGCAATAGCCGCCGCAGTCAGAGGATTGTCGCCCGTAATCATGATCGTCCGAATCCCCATCGACCGAAGCTGCGCAAACCGCTCCTTCATCCCGCCCTTCACAATGTCCTTCAGGTGGATCACACCCAGCGCCTGCCGATTCTCAGCCACCACCAGTGGCGTCCCCCCGCTGCGAGCAACCGTCTCAACCGCCGCCCGAACCTCATCCGGTAAACTTCCTCCGTTCTCTTTCAAAAACGCAGCGATAGCATCCGTCGAACCCTTCCGGATAATTCGCCCATCGAGGTTCACGCCCGACATTCTCGTCACCGCGCTGAACGGCACAAACTCCGCCTGCAACTCGCTCAACTCTCGCCCGCGAAGACCATACAACTCCTTCGCCAAGACCACAATGCTTCGGCCTTCCGGTGTCTCATCCGGAAGCGAGGACAACTGCGCCGCATCTGCAAGCTGATCCTTGCTTACACCAGGCGCAGGAATAAATTCCGCAGCCTGACGATTGCCCAGCGTAATCGTTCCCGTCTTGTCCAGTAACAGTGTGTTTACATCACCAGCTGCTTCCACAGCTCGCCCAGACATCGCCAGCACATTGTGCTGAACCAGGCGATCCATCCCAGCAATCCCAATCGCCGAGAGCAAGCCGCCGATGGTCGTCGGAATGAGACACACCAGCAACGAGATCAGCACAAACACCGTCTGCGGCGCAGTGGAATAGATCGCAATAGGCTGAAGCGTCACGACCGCAAGCAGGAAGATGATCGTCAACCCGGCAAGCAGGATATTCAGAGCGATCTCGTTCGGCGTCTTCTGTCGCTCGGCACCCTCAACCAGCGCAATCATGCGATCAAGGAACGTCTCGCCAGGGTTCGACGTGATCCTCACCTTGATCTGGTCCGACAACACCCGTGTTCCACCAGTCACCGCCGACCGGTCTCCACCAGCCTCTCGAATTACCGGCGCAGACTCACCCGTAATCGCCGACTCATCCACCGAAGCAACGCCCTCGATCACTTCGCCATCGCCGGGAATCATATTACCGGCAACAACGAGAACCTGATCCCCGGCTCGTAGATGCGAACTGGGAACCTCCTCCGTGGTCCCATCAGTGCGAAGTCGCACTGCGGTCGTCTCCGACTTTGCACGCCGCAACGCATCGGCCTGGGCCTTTCCGCGGCCCTCCGCCATCGCCTCGGCAAAGTTTGCGAACAGTACCGTAAACCAGAGCCACAGCGTAATCTGCAAATCGAATTGAAACGAGCCACGATGCGACAAGGTGTCGCGAAGCAGATAGATCGTAGTAATCACGCTGCCGATCTCAACTACGAACATGACCGGGTTCTTCATCATCGTGCGCGGGCTCAGCTTGACTAGAGCGTCAATCAACGCGCGACGTACAATTTTGGTGTCCCATAGGGAGCGTTTGCGGGTATTTGCCATTGTTTGTCTGCTTTTCTTTCTGGACTAGAAGCTTTTGCCAGCGTGCATCATTAAGTGCTCAAGAACAGGACCGAGCGAGAGCGCGGGGAAGAAGGTAAGTGCCCCCACGATAACAACCACACCCACCAACAACACTGTAAAGAGGGGTGTATGCACAGGGAAGGTTCCTAGAGATGGCGGAACAAGCTTCTTCTTCGCAAGACTGCCCGCGATAGCAAGCATCGGAACGATCATCAGGAATCGGCCGATCAACATCGCTGCGGTTAACGACAGGTTGTACCAATGCGTATTCGCATTGAGCCCTGCGAAAGCAGATCCGTTGTTTCCAGTCGCCGAGGTGTAGGCGTAAAGAATCTCCGAAAGACCATGCGGCCCGGTGTTCGCAAGCGAGGAGAGCCCAAGATTCGGCATCATGAGCGCCACCGCCGAAAAACCAAGGATCGAAAGCGGAAAAATGAGCACGTACAGCATGGCCATCTTCACGTCATAGGATTCGATCTTTTTTCCTAAATATTCGGGCGTGCGCCCGACCATCAACCCGGCAATAAAAACAGCCAGGACGACGAAGATCAGCATGCCATAGAGTCCGGCTCCCACACCACCGAAGATCACTTCACCCAGCATGATGTTAACCATGGGGACCAGACCACCCAGCGGCATGAAAGAATCGTGCGTCGAGTTCACGGCACCGCAACTGGCGTCAGTTGTTACAGTCGCAAACAAAGCAGAATTGACGACGCCGAAACGTACCTCTTTGCCTTCCATATTGCCGCCAGCCTGCGTTAACGAAGCGCGCTGATCGACTGAGTGAAGGAGTGGGTTCGACTGCGCCTCAGCGTAGTAGGCCACGAAGACGCCAACAAGAAAGAGTGCAGCCATCGCAGCAAACACTGCCCAGCCATGCTTCGGCGCTCGCGTCATCCGCCCTAGAGTGACCGTTAGCCCAGCGGGTATCACAAAGATAGAGAACATCTGCATGAGGTTAGAGAGCGGCGTAGGGTTCTCAAACGGGTGAGCGCTGTTTGCATTGAAAAAACCTCCCCCGTTTGTTCCAAGCATCTTGATGGCCTCTTGCGAAGCAACCGGGCCTTGAGCAATGCTCTGCGTCGTTATGGTCTGCGTCACCGTCTTACCATCTGCGCCAGTCACGGTTGCAGTCTGCGACTGCACGAGCTTTGCCTGATCGTAAGGACGAAGATTCTGCACCACACCTTGAGAGATCAGCAGCATGGAATAGATTAGACAGCCAGGCAACAACACCCATAAGGATGCGCGTGTTGTATCAACCCAGAAATTTCCCAGCGTTTTAGACTCTCGCCTTGAAATTCCTCGAATTAGCGCAACGGCCAATGCCATCCCGGCGGCCGCCGAAAAGAAGTTATGGTAGGCAAGCGTGAGCATCTGGGTCAGATAGCTCATGGTCGTCTCAGGCACATATGACTGCCAGTTGGTGTTCGTTGTAAAAGATGCTGCGGTGTTCAACGCAAGATCTGGCGCCACAGCCCCGAGGTGCTGAGGATTGAGGGGCAGCAACTGTTGCAAGCGCTCAACGGCGTACGTTGCAAGCAGCGTAACCAGGCTGAAGAGCAGCATGACAACTGCGTACTCGGTCCATGCCATCTCATGCGTTTCCTCGATGCCGGTCAGCCGATAAATCAGTCGCTCGATCGGACGGAAAATAACATCTGCCCGGGTCCGTTCATGCTCGAAGACGCGAGCCATATACAAACCCAGAGGCTTTGCACAGACCATTACCAGTGCAAAAAAGAAGAAAATCTGGAACCAACCGTTCGCTGTCATGATAACTACTTCCTCTTAAAACTTTTCAGGGCGCAGCAGCGCATACACCAGATAGATCAGTAACGATACAGTTACAAAGCCAAGCAGCAATGTCTCGATCATCCCTGCTTCTCCTTGATCCCCAAGCGATCACACCCCATTGTGTAGCTGATCGCGATCAGGAAAAACAGCACGCTGGCACCTATACATCCCAAATCCCACATGGTCTTACCTCCAACCGGAAGTCTTACGTCCTAATCCACCACAGAGTCTCGATCAGTCACCAAAATTGAGCCTCCAGCGCAGGACGAAAACTTCGCGCTTCCGCACGTTCTCTTATTCAAGCAGCCGATACGTAAAGAAGGTGTAGAAAGGTCGTAAAGAAGTCGTATGTGGTGCGGAGCCTGATAACCAGAGCGCCTGATCGCGTTCAGTTAAACCTTCGGCCTTGACCGCACTCGCCAAGGCAGCAGTCGCATGCTGGGGCCATGGGATCTTTGAGATCGCATTGGTTAGGTTCTCTATCACTTGCTGCAAATTGACATGTCCCTTTGATCTGAACAGCTCCGACGATAAGCCCGATCGACGCCTATGCGCTTCCATCAACGCCGCCCGGTCTGTATCCACTCGCCGCTACGGAACTCGATCGGGCTGATTATTTAGCTTTAACTGGTCCCGCAACAGATCATCAACATCGCCGATTTTTTCCGTAAGAAGATTCAACTTGCTCGATAGGTTTTGAATCTCAGATTCAGCCCGAAGATTCACATCATAGTCCAACTCACCGCGCACTCTGTCTTTCGTATCCTGACGATTTTGGCTCATCATAATCACCGGCGCCTGGATAGCTGCCAACATCGACAAAAACAAATTGAGCAAGATAAATGGATATGGGTCCCATGCCCTCCCCTTCAGAGCGATGTTCACAGAAGCATAGATCACAAGGGTAGCTCCAAATAAGATGATAAAAGTCCACGACCCTCCGAATCGCGCGACAGAGTCGGCGATGCGATCACCAAAACCCATCTCCTCCTCAATAACGTCATTCGAATTGCGACTGGCTCGAAGCCGCACAAGCTCTTGTGACGCATGAAATTGCCGGCTTACTACCGTTAGCATGTCCATTCCGGCCATTGGCTTCTGCTGTAGAAGCGCAGCGATATCGTCGCGGCTCACCTCCACGCAGGTCGTCTCTTCCATCGCCAATGCCGTAGTTTGATGTGGTGTGTCCTCGAGCATTGAAGCGAAACCAAAAAACTCACCATCGCGAGGTTCATCTACCAAAACCTCCTGATGATCCCTGTCCACTGTAGTCACTCGCACAGTGCCCGACATCATCACATAAGCATGTTTTCCCGGCTCACCCAACTTGTAGATCCGTTGCCGTGTGGCAAATTTTTTGACCTCAACCTGCGCTGCCAACACCGCTATCTCTTCATCGTCGAGCAGCGCAAAGAGAGGAATTTGTCTCAGCTCTTCGACCTTACAAGCCATCTTTCACCTCATTTGATCCTGTGCTATTTTGCATGGGAAATGAACGGCTGCATATCCTCTTTCGATCCATCATCGTTAAAAGAACGACCCGGACCAAGAAGGCCACTGACCCATGAGCTGGCCTCTCTTGAACAAAATCGAGAAGCGTTGGATCATCCCGCAATCGGCAATCGAAGTTCGGCCCGGCACCCACCGTGACCACCCCTGCGGTTCGCCAGTTGCACCGATCCCCGATGCGCCTGAGCAATCTGCTGCGCCAGAACCAAACCAATTCCAGTTCCACCCGGCTTGGTCGTATAAAACGGAACGAACAGGTTGTTCGGGTTGGTCAGCCCCGGGCCGTTGTCCAATACCTCGATAATGACCTCTGAGCCTGCAGTACCCCAGACGATTTCTACGTGTGGTTCACACTCACCAATATCATCTGGACTCAGCGCAGCGTCGGCCGCATTGCGTACCAGATTAATCAGTGCCTGTTCAATATGATCAGCATCCACCTGCACCACAATATCTGCCGCCCCTTCAACGGTTACGACGACCCGTCTCTCCAACAGTGCGACCCTTTGCGCCAAGGCCGCTACCGACACTGACGCCAAACGGGGTGCGGGCAGCCCCATCAACTGCCGATATGCCTGCAGAAATCGGTTCAGCGACTCCGCACGATTCTCGATAACCTCGAGGCCTCGCTCAAAGTCAGCAGTTTCCCCAGTTGCATTATTCAACGTTGCGATTCGTCCACGCAGACTCCCAGCGATCGACTTGATGGGCGTCAACGAATTGTTGATCTCGTGGCCCAGAACGCGAATCAACCTCTCCCAGGCGAGTCGCTCCTCTTCCCTTAAGGCGGCGCTCACATCCGACAGCACGAACAGCGTATGCGGAATGCCGCGAAGCCGGAAGCCTGTTCTTTTCACGACCCATCGCACCGACTGCTGCCCGCTCCCCAGAGACATCACGTCTTCGTCCGCTACATCAAGTAGCTGCGCCAGATTCAACTCCGCCGCTGTGCGCCCAAGCGCTATCTGGACCTGCAGCCGGAATGCGTTCTCTCCTGCCGCATTCAGCAGCTTTAATCTTCCCTCGGGATCGAACGCTAACACCGGAGATTGCATCGAATCCATGACGCGCTCGACCAGCGCCATCGCCTCTAATGCACCCGCACGTTGCGCCTGCAGCATTCCCGCGAGTCGATTGATCTCGAGCGCCAAGTCCCCCATCGCATCATTTCTCCTACCCCCTCTGGCCCTGAAAGAAAAATCGTCCTCCCGCAACGCTGCCACCACGTTCGCCAACGTCTGCAGCGGCCGAATGATCTGCTCCATGAGAACGGATACCGCAAAAGTCCATCCAAGCGTGAGGCCAAGCAAAACGATAATCTGCAGAAGAGTCTCGACTGAATGTTGTCGGAGCTGAAGCCAGCACAGCAGCAGCAGCAATAACCCAGGAAGATAAAGCCATAGGCGCAGTCTCTTTTCAAAACTCACCCGTCGTGCCGATCTCCCCAGCGGCATACGGGTCCGCTTCACGTTGCCGCCGGATATCTCCCCATCTGGATCTTCAGAGACCATATTTTTCGATACGGCGATAAAGCGCACCTCTGCTCAATCCAAGTGCATCAGCCGCATGGCTCACATTACCACCCGCACGGGCTAGCGCCTTGCGAATCAGGATTGCCTCGACTGACTCGAGGCTCATCTCATCCATGCTCTGTGCCCCTGCCCGCTGCGTATTTAACCCCAGGTCCGCGGGTTCAATATGCACTCCGCGCGCCATCAGGACCGCACGTTCGATGGTATGGTCGAGTTCGCGCACGTTGCCCGGCCAGCCATACTGCAGCATCATCTGGAGCGCAGACGGTTCCAGCCCCTGAATCGGTCTGCGATAACGTGCTGCATATCGCGCCATAAAGTGCCCGGCCAGCGCCGGAATATCTTCACGTCGTTCCCGAAGCGGCGGCAGACTGATCTCAACCGTATTCAGACGAAAAAATAAATCTTCGCGGAAACGCCCCGCTGCACACTCTACATGGAGATCCGCATTGGTTGCAGAGAGCATTCGCACATCTACCTTCTGGGTCTTCGAAGATCCTACGCGCTCCAGCTCTCCCGTCTCTAACACCCGCAGCAACTTCGCCTGCTGCCGCACCGGAATATTTGCAATCTCGTCGAGAAAAAGCGTCCCACCGCTCGCCAGTTCAAATCGCCCGATACGATCTGCGCGAGCATCAGTAAAAGCACCCTTCACATGTCCGAACAACTCACTCTCGAAAGTCCCCTCAGGCAACGCTCCCGTGTTTACAGCGACAAGTGTTCTCTCCGCACGCGACGACAACCGATGTAGCGTCTGCGCCACAATCTCTTTGCCTGTGCCATGCTCGCCCGTAATCAACACATTCGCATCCGATGGACCCACCCGAGCCATAGTCTCCAGCACAGGCCGCATCGAAGCCGCAGCTGCAATGAAATCCGGAGCTCCAGGTGCCCGCAGGATCCGATTCTCCGCCTCCAACCACCGCATTTTCTTCTGACTGCGATGCAACTCCATTTGAGTCCGCAGAATACTCAGCAACCGAGCATTCTCCCACGGCTTCTGAATGAAATCTCCCGCACCCCGGCGCATCGCTTCTACCGCAAGATCAATATTGCCCCACGCCGTCATTACGACGACCGGAAGCTGCGCGTCGATCTCCTTCACCCGAGCCACAAGATCCAGTCCCTCCTGGCCGGAGGTCGTATCCCGCGTGTAATTAAGATCGATCAGTACGCCATCGAAGCTCTCATGCGCCAGGGCGTCGAGCACCAGCGCCGGCGTTCGCACCATCTCCAACTGATAACCTTCCGGCTTCAACAACAGCCGGAGCGCCTCTAGAATATGGGGCTGGTCATCCGCAATCAGGAGCCTGCACGACGCCTCTGCATCTTCCGCTCCCGATTCGTTCTTATCAATTCGCTCCGCCAGCATGGTGACCTGCTCCTGCGCACTACTGCCCACTCGGGGCAATACCCGTCTTCGCTGATTCTATCGAAATATCGTTTGCTTCCAGCGTAGATCCGACCGCGCGATCCACCTCAATCTTAGCCTTTTGATATGCCGTCATCGCCGCAACCAGCGTTGACTCCGCCGCTGCCAGATCGCGCCGCGCCGTCAGAGTCTGGTAGTTAGACCCCGCTCCTAGCTCCTGTTCCTTCGCAGTGATGTCGAAGGTCTTTTGCGCCAGGTCGCGCCCTTTGCGGGCCGATACCACCCGAGCCTCACTCTGCTCCAACGCGTATTGAGCGTTCCGAACTTCAATGCGAATCTGCTTCTTCAACTGCTCCAACCGCAGTTCCGACTGCCTTGTCTCCAACTCAGCACGGTATTGGTCCGACTTCGCCACGCGGTTTCGAAGCGGCACATTCACCGTTACTCCAACATAGTAGTCAGGAGCGCTATTGTTGAAGGCTGTTCTCAATGCTCCGGCAAAATCTGCCGGAGAAGTCGAGATCGTACCCGATTCAGGATTCTGCAATCCCGCCAGACCCGACCCGCCGTAGTACGCAGTCAACGCGACCGAAGGCAGCAAAGCATTGCGCGCCGCATCACGGCTCAACCGTCTGTTTTCAAGATCGATATCCGACTCGCCCAACTCCAATCTGTCTTTCAGCGCACGCGCCGTCATATCTTCAGTCGGGCCCTGCGTAGTCGTGTCCGTCATCGCGCTCTGATCGGTCGGCCGCACCGGCATCGCTTCTAAAATAGGATCGTCAAGGTTTTTCGTAAGCGCATTTTTGATTAGCAACTCCTGAAACTGCAAGGTCGTCTTCGCAATCGTCAGGTCTTGTTCTCGGCTCGCCTCTTCAGCTTCGTCCTTCATTACATCCATCGCAGGAATCGCCTGCAGTGCAAGCTGTTTGCGCCCGCTCTCCAACGTCTGGCGAGCAAACTCGAGCGACCGGCTCTTCACGCCTTCGTCCTCATACGCGGCAACCAGATCCCAATACATGTTGGCGATCTGCGTCACCGTCGTCACTACCTGCAACCTGAAGGCCTCGTCCGAGATCCGCTGATTATTCTTGGCGATCCGCGAAAATCGTAAGTTTGGCCCGAGACCGAAACCTGCCAACAACTGCTGCTGCAGTGCAATGTGATAGTAGCTGTTCAGCGCAGGGACAAGAAAGCTCTCAGGACTGTTTGTCGTTCCACGGTTGTTGTCGAAGACCGCCGATATCGAAGTCCCAGTCGGAAATGCCTGCGTATAGCCGATATTTCCCGTCGTCGTGTTTTGCTGCAGCTCTGGAACTCCGTAAACGACCGTATTCGACAGCGGCTCCGCAAAGTGTTCAATACTGAAAGTCCCCGTAATTGCTGGATCATACGAAGAGACGTTCGTACCTGCACCGAGGGTCGACGAGACAAGACCGGACGCTCCGGAACCTGCGCCACCAGCACCGCCCGAAGTGCCTCCAGCTCCAGCTCCACTCGGCCCTGGGCCGAAGCCGCCTACTCCGCCCCCAGGCGTATTCTGCACCACGCCCGTATTGACTCCGCGAAACGATCCGCCCGCCTGTGTACGCAAAACATCGGCCGCCGCGATCGGGATATTGTATCGAGCGATCGCAATATCGAGATTGTTTTCAAGCGCTAACGAGATCGCATCCTTCAAGCTCAGCTCAAGCACACCATCCTTCACCAGAGCATCGATCCGCGGCGAGTTCGCCAGATTCGGTCTCGGGACAAGTGTGGCTCGAAACGTGTTCAACGGATTATCAGAGTGCGGAATATCCAGACGCAACGCGGGCTGAGCCGCCGCAGGTGCGGTTTGGGTAACGGTTGCCTGCTGCACTTGTGCCCACAAAGGCATCTCCAGCAAAAACACTATGCTGAAGCAACGAAGCACTGAAGAACTCCCCTTCACGCTCGCACCCCCGCCCCTTCGGCTGCTACAAGACCTGCCGTATCCCGCGAAAGCCATCCATCTCGCAATTCAATCGTCCGCGTGCCGTATCCTGCATTCGTCTCCGAGTGCGTCACCTGCACTACCGTCGTACCCTCGTCATTCAGCTTTCGAAACAACTGCATAATCTCATTCGCTTGTTCTGAGTGCAGATTTCCCGTAGGCTCATCAGCCAGCAAAAGATTTGGCTTGTGAATGACGGCCCTCGCAATGCCCACCAACTGCTGTTGCCCACCCGAGAGCTGGTTCGGGAACAGATCCTTCTTCCCCACAATGTTGAAGCGATCCAGCGTATCCGCCACCAAAGCCTGCCGTTCCGACTTCGGAATATCCTTGTACGACAGCGGCAAATCGATATTTTCCGCTACGGTCAGATCGTCCAACAGGTGATAGCTCTGAAATACCATTCCTATTCTCCGCCGCGCGAGTTCGGCCCTCTGTTTACGATTCATCGCGTGAACCGCCTCACCAGCGAAATAAAACTCTCCCCTCCATTGATCGTCCAGCATCGCCAGTACATTTAACAGCGAAGACTTCCCCGCCCCAGACGGACCCATCACAGTTACAAATTCGCCCTCACGGATCGTGAGATTGATGCGCCGCAACACCCACGTCTCTGTATGGCCCGTCTTGTAGCTCCGTTCCAGTTGTTTCAACTCAATCATTCTTTGCTCCGTTTCAAAACTTCCGTCGACTCAACTTAGGATTAGCGACCACAACGGCCGATGCGTTCAGCTTCGCTACTCAGTCCGCAAAGCTTTGACCGGATCAGTGGAGGCCGCACGCCGCGCCGGTATCAACCCTGCGACGCAGGCCGAAACAACCAACACTACGATCGCTCCTGCAAAGACCACGGGGTCCTGCCCGCCAGTTCCATACAGTTGCGTCTTCAGAAAACGAACGCACAGTAACGCCACCGGCAACCCGATTGCAAGCCCAACTCCAGCCTGCAGCATGGCCTCACGCAACACCATGCTGACCACGTTGCCGCGTCCCGCGCCGAGTGCCATCCGTATCCCGATCTCAGGCGTTCGACGTGCAACCGTATAAGCCGTCACCCCATAGAGGCCAACCGAAGCCAGTACCAGGGCCAACATGCCAAACATCAGCGTCAACCGCGCGATCAACTTCTCCTGGGTAAACTGGCCCTCAATCTGACCGCCGAAGGTATTGAAGTTGACCACGGTCAGATTCGGATTAATATTCGCAAGAGTTCGCCGCACCTGCGCCTCCAATCCCTCCGAAGGCCCTCTCATCTGCAGCATGATCGCCCCCGCAAAGAGCGACCGCACATCCGCGTTATCCGACAAAGGAGCGTGCTGCAAAAACGGCCTGAAGTACATTGCCTGAACCGCCTCGCGCGGATTCACATACTTCACATCCGACACCACGCCGACAATCTCTATCTCCCCTGCGCTCTTCACACCATCCAGACCGAAGTGAGCGCCGATCGGGTCTTCACCATTTGGAAAAAATTTCTTCACAAAAGTCTCATTCACAACGGCCACTATCGGTGAAGTCCCGGTATCCTGATCGGTAATTCCGCGCCCACGCAAGATGCGTTGGCCGATCACCTGGAAGAAATCCGGCGTCACACGGTCCCACGACGCACCAACATGATCGTTCTGCCCAGGCTCGGGACGCCCCTGAATCGTTACGCCCTCGCCCCAGTTGTCTCCTTCGAGCGGAGTGTAAAGCGACAACCCCACCCCTTCGACTCCCGGCAATGCCCGGAAGCGATCCTCTATCTCTCCGTAGAGAGCCTGCAGCTGATCCGGCTTATATCCCGCGTTATCCGGACTGATATGAATTACCACGCGATTTTCAGTCTGCAACCCAAAATTCTGATGCTCGAGCTTGTTCAGGCTTCTCGTCAGCAACCCGGCACCCACCAGCAGCACCAGCGACAAGGCAGCTTGTGTCACCACCAATGACCGCTGCAGCAAAGAAGCGCTGTCCCTCGTCGACCGATTCGCGCCACGAAGAGATTCTGCAGGCTCCGAGTGAGAGGTGATCCATGCCGGCGCAATCCCAAAGATCAACCCAGTCAGCAACGACAAGCCAAACGCAAATCCCAACATAGGCAACGACGGACTCGCATGAATCGGCAGTCCAGGTGAATCAGGAAACGCCAGCGCTAACAACATCCGCGTCCCTGCATACGACACCGCGAGTCCGGCCACACCTCCCAGGCACGCCAGCACCAAGCTCTCAGTCAGCATTTGACGGATAATTCTCTTCCGCGCCGCGCCAAGTGCCATCCGGATCGAGGTCTCGGCCCGGCGCGCCATGCCCCGCACCAAAACCAGGTTCGCAATATTCGCACAAGCAATCAGCAGTACCAGACCGGAGATCCCCATCAGAAGCTCCAGCCCGCTTCTGTACTCCGCCTGCATATTCGCAATCCCAACCCCACCTGGCGTCAAAACTATATGTGACTTCGGCAGCGCCTTTTTTCCGTCCGCGTTCTGATATACCTTTTGCGGGATCAGCCAGTCCCGCAACAAACCGCTCATCTTCTCTTGTAGCGGACCAATCTGCGTGCCAGGCTTCACCCGGCCAAGCACATAGAGCCAGCTCGCCTCAGGGCGTTTCAGCAACGCACCTGGATCGAGAATCGGCTCCATCGTCACCGGAAGATAAAAATCGGGTGGCGTATCAGTCATTCGATCGCCATAAAAAGACGGCGGCGTGATTCCCACCACGGTCACAGGATGCGTATTCAATTCGAAGATGCTGCCCACCACGGAGGGGTCCATCGCATAATCACGCTGCCAGGCCCTGTAGCTCAGCACCGCAGCCATCGGCGCTCCGGCCACATCATCCGATGGCAGTAGAAGTCGGCCTGCATAAGACTGAAGGCCGAAAGTTTGAAAGTAATTTCCCGAGACAAACTCACCGGATGAGGCCTTAGACAAGCTGTTGCTCGCTCCCCGCCGCGCCGTCAGAGCGCCTTGGCTAACACCTGCCTGCATCGCCGCCAGCTGCTCAAACTCAGGTGCGCTGTCGCGCAGATGCTTATATAAATCATAGGCAAACAGAGAGTAGCCTTCATTCTCCGGACGCCCCCCCATCACGCAGCAATCATCTTTATCGCCCAGCCGCACCAGCGACTTCGGATCGCTCACCGGAAGGTTCTGCAGAAGTACCGCATGCACCAGCGTAAAGATCGCTGCGTTCGCGCCAATTCCAAGCGCAAGCGTCAGAACCGCCGTCAGAGTGAATCCCGGCGCCTTTCGCAACTGTCGCAGTGCATACGTTACATCCTGCATCAACCCGTTCATCCTCTACTCCATTCATTTCGCCGCCCCAATCAGACTGATCACGGCTCCTCTTTGTTACGCTGCCCGCCTGACAACCCGAAGGTGACAGCTCTTGCTTTTTTGAATCTCTTTCGTCGACCGGGCGCATTCGTAAGCCATGGGAGCAACCCGGATACCCGTGGTTCCCATCACGTAGTCTGCAACCTCGCGCTGAAAACTTGACACCCAACTGCGGGCGACACACCATCTCCGCTGACCTTTGCTGATCGTCTTCAACGTCGAAGTCACGACAGTCCGCATTACCTTGAGTTCTGTCTGCGCCGCAGCATGCAGCGTCGTCTTTTGGCAAGTCGGTCGTTCCTCCGTCCTCACGCTCTCCACCAAGCCGATAGCAGCAACGTTGAGCACGACGCCAAGCACAACCGCCGGCACCACATTCATCGCAGTTCCCGACATTCCAATCGCCCCGCACATCTGCTGTAGGAACAGCCTCATTTCCTCGATCAGTGTCATCATCCCTCTACCTCCGCCAAGAGCCGATTTAGCTCACCCTCCGCAACAACTTTGCCGTCGAACAGATGCACCTGCCGCTCTGCGTGTGCCGCAAATCGTGGATCGTGCGTCACCATGCAGATCGTCGCACCCTCTGCATGCAACTCCTGCAGCAGCTTCATCACTGCCTCGCCATTCTTCGAGTCGAGATTTCCCGTCGGCTCGTCAGCCAGCAAGATCGAAGGCGAACCCGCCAGGGCCCGCGCCACGGCTACTCTTTGCTGCTGACCACCCGAGAGCTGCGCCGGATAGTGTCGCATCCGGTGCGCCATATTCACGCGCTCAAGCGACTCCTGCACCCTCTTCTTGCGTTCCGTCGCGGGCATACCCGCACGATAGGTCAGTGGCAGCTCGACATTTTCAGCTACCGTCAGATCGCCAATCAGATTGAAGCTCTGAAATATAAACCCGATCTCTTGGTTACGGATCCGCGAGCGGTCTGCGAAGTTAAGATTCGCGACCGCTTTACCGTTCAGTGTGTACGAGCCGCCTGTCGGCGTATCCAGCAATCCGATGATCGACAGCAGCGTAGACTTCCCACATCCCGACGGGCCGGACATCGCCACATACTCTCCACGATTAATATTCAAATGCACACCTGACAGCGCATGCGTTTCAATCTCATCCGTGTAAAAAATCTTCTTCAAGTCTTCAATCTGAATCATCGTATCCGTCGCCATCCCTGCTCTCCTTTATCCCGGCAGTCGCCTGGGCTCTGTCTAATTCAAGCGAATCCGATCCGTGTTATCCCACCGGCTCATGTCCGACAGAATCACCGTATCGCCTTCCTGCAATCCTTCCAGCACCTGAATGCTGTTCACCGACGCACGTCCTACCTTCACCGGAACTCTGACCGCAGTCTTGCCGTCCGCCCCCTGCTTGAAAAGACTGATCGTGCTGTTCTCATTCCCGAACGCCGGACGGCCCACATAGAGCACATCGGTCATCCGGTCCAGATCGATCGTTCCATCAACACTCAAGTCGGGTCGAGCACCCTGCGGCAGGGCTCCAGCAAGCTCTACGTCAACTGTCACCGTTCCGTTCAATACCGCCGGATCAATTCGCATTACCTTTCCGTTGATCACGCCGTTATGCGTATCGATCTCCGCCGGTTGGCCGATCTGAATATCACGCGCCTGGGTCTCGGCGATCTTCAAACTCGCCTTCAACTGGTCAGGCTGCACCACCTTCGCCAACGTCGTTCCCGGTGCCACATGCTCGCCCACCTGATGCGGCAGCTCAACCAGCACCCCGCTGATCCCCGCACGCACACTCAACGCATCCAGCTGCTTCTGCTTCAACCCAAGTAGCGCCTTCGCCTGATCAACTTTGGTCTGTTGCACTGCAAGCTGCGTCTCAATCGTCTTCTCATTCAGCGTAAGCCGCTGCTTTTCAAGATCATTGCGCGTGGTCAACTCATCGGCCTTACCCTTCGACGCGCTGTAGGTCAATCCGCTGATCACACCCAGATCGAACAACGACTTATCCGTCTGCGCCTGCAGTTGAGCCTGAGTATGATCTGCGCCGACCGTCGCCGCCGCGGCTTTCTGGTCCATCAGGTCACTCTGCACCTTCGCGCGCGTGTTGATGTAGTCCGCCTCCGCGCCCTTCATCTGCAACTGCGCGTCCAGCAACTCCTGCTGCAACTGTGGATCGACAAGATCCATCAGAATCGTGTCCGGCTCAACCTTTGCACCCGGCAATACGCGAATTCGCACAACCGTCGCTTCGGTCTCAGAAGGTATCAGCCGAATCTTGTCTTCCCGCGGAACCAGCGAACCCGGTCCACGCACTTGGCGCAACAACGGCCCACGCTTTACCGAATCGGTCCAAACAGTCGCCCGATCAACCTCAGGCGCCGCAGGCTTCAACCGGGTCACAAAAAACGCAATCGCGGCGAGCACCACTACAGCGCAGCCGCCTGCGATCCACTGCCGACGCATCTTCTTCTGCTTTATATCTGGTCTGGATATATCCATTGCGCTCGTTCTAAGTGCAAGCGCAAGGCCAACCTCAACCACATCCTTTCAGGCACTTAGAGAGCACCGCGCACTCCCGCCCGTCCGCAATCGAAACAAACTGTCCATTATCGAACACGTGACTTAGCTAAGCTGCCGGCGATATCTTTAGAGTTTCCAACATCTTCGCCGTTATCCGCTGCCTCAACTTCAAAAACTCTTTCCACGGATCGCGCTTCAGTTGTCCCTGCCACTCCACAAAATCTGCAACGCGCACGACGGTCCGCGTTGCCGCCGTCAGGTCGCCCCAATCCAGCGGAAGCGAAACTGCTGCGCCAGCACGCGCCCGAGGAGAGAAAGCCGCCACCGCAGTCGCTCCCCGCTCGTTTCGCAGGTAGTCCAGGAAGATTCTGTCCTTCCGCGCGGCTTTGCTCATCTTCGTCAGATACAAACCTGGTTGATCCTTCTCCATCTTCAACACAAACGCATGCGCAAACTGCTTGATCACGGCCCAGTCGTACTCCGGAACAAACGGAATTACCACATGCAGCCCCTTCCCCCCAGTGCTCTTCAAAAAGCTTTCGAGTCCTAACTTCTTAAGCTCTTTCCGAACCTCCCCAGCACTCTCTGCCAACCTCGGCCACGCAATCGCGGCATCCGGATCAAGATCGATGATGATACGGTCCGGATGCTCAAGATCCTCATTGCGCGATCCCCAAGGATGAACCTCGAGCACACCCATCTGCGCAAGTCCAGCCAGCGCCTCCGCCGTAGACAATGTGATGTAAGGCTCGATCTTCCCAGTCTTCTTATCCGGCACATCCACCGAAGTAATCCCAGGCGGCAGCATAGCGTTCACATGCTTTTGATAAAAACACGGCTTCTCGCTCCCGTCAGGGCAGCGCACGAGAGATACTGGACGCCCCTCGATATGCGGCAGCATATGGGACGCGATTGCCCAGTAGTAATCCGCTAGCTGCTGCTTGGTAAGCTGCGTCTCCGCATCAAGAACTTTCTCAGGGTGTGTCAACCGTACCGGAGCGTTCTCCAACGTTAACTTCGCACTCTTCTTCGCAGCCTTCACAGGAGCCGCCTTTGCAGCATCTTCCTCGCCAGACTCAGTCTTCGCCGCAATAGGTGCAGAAGCGTGGTGGGAAGCATTCTTCGCACCGCGTGCTCGGGGCGCAACTGTCGGTTCTTCTCGCCGAACCTCGCTGGCGGGTTTATCCTCTCGAAGCCCTTTGAACGAAGCCTGCCGCACGAGGTTATCCGCGGTCCACGTTGCAAAATTGACCTGCGCCACCAGATCTGGCTTCACCCAGATCGCTCCCCGTCGCGCCTCTGCCGGAGGGCTCTCGAACGGATTCTCTTTTTGACGTAGCTCTTCAAGCTGATTACGAAGCACACGGTGCGTCTTCTGCGTAAATCCCGTACCTGTTCTTCCCGAGTAGACCAACTTCTTATCGTCGTAATATCCCAGCAGCAACGCCCCAACTCCGTGAGTCCCGTTCGAAGGCAAAGTAAATCCGCCAATAACGAACTCCTGCTCGTGCACGCACTTCAGTTTCAGCCAACTCCCGCCTCGGCCACTCGAATACTTGCTGGCAGTGCGCTTGGAGATAATCCCCTCAGTATGCATCTCGCAAGCTTTGCGAAAGACCACAGCCCCGTCCGTCTCAAGATGCTCACTCAGGCGCACAAACTCTCCGCTATCCTCAAGAAGTTTTGCAAGCAACCTCTTTCTCTCAATCAACGGCAGCCCACGCAGGTTGTGTCCGTTCAGATGCAGCAGATCAAAAATGAAATAACTAAGCGGCTTCTTCACACCCTCCTGAAAAGCAGCCTGCAGATCGGCAAAGCTGGTAGTACCGTTCTCCGCCAACACGACAACCTCGCCATCCAGAACCGCTCGCTCCACTGGCAACTCTCCCACCAGAGCTGCAATCGTCTTCATTCGGTGCGTCCAGTCAAGTCCAGTTCGCGTCAGCAGCTGAACTTTGTCACCATCCTTGCGACCCTGAATCCTATAGCCATCCAGCTTCAACTCATGCAGCCATCCGGCACCACTAGGCGCAGTCGTAGCCTGCAATGCCAGCTCCGGCTTAATAAACTCTGGAAGTTTCTCCTTAGGCGCTCCCACTGGCACCTTCAATTCATCGGTAATCTTCTTCGACTTCCGAGGCGCCTCGGCCTCGTTAATCGTGGCCGCCTCCACATCGGCCTTCTTCGGAACTTCAACACCGGCTTCCTTGCGATACCAGGCATCCCCCCGCGCCGTCTCCTTCGAGTTCCACACATGATCTTCGTTGCTCGCAATCTCTTCGAGACTCCGCCCCGTCACAACGCTATTCGGCTCTTCCTCCGTGACAGCCGCGTCATCCTGCTTCCGCTCGAACTCGTCGTGTTCCTTGATCAGCAGCCAATTCGGCTTACTTTCATTCGCAGCCTTGCCGCCCATGCGAATCAGCGCCCACTTTCCCTTCATCTTCGTGCCGTGCATGATGAACTTCAGCGACCCTGTCCTCAGTCCCTCATCGACATCGTTATACCCCGCCTGCGGCTCCCACGTTCCCTGGTCCCAAACCATCACAGTGCCGCCGCCATACTGACCCTTCGGAATGATCCCCTCAAAGCCACCGTACTCCATCGGATGGTCTTCGACCTGCACCGCCAACCGCTTGTCTCCAGTAAAGTAGCTTGGCCCCTTCGCCACTGCCCAGCTCTTCAACACCCCATTCCATCCAAGCCGAAAATCGTAATGCAGCCGCGTAGCCGCATGCTTCTGAATCACAAAGGGCAGCCCAGATCCCTGAGCTGCCCTGTTCTTTGAAGTTTTTTTTGACTCTTCTTCTCCACTAGGCTCCGCCGTTACATCGAAGTCACGCATCGACCGATAGCGTTCTAGCTGCTCATCGACAGCATCCGCTGCACTCGCTGGTGACTTCGACTTGGCTTTCTTCTTCGTAGCCATGGCGAACGCTAAGCCGACTTACGCGGCTTCTGCGCCTTCGCTGGCTTTACTAGTTCGATGCCCTTCTGTGTCTCCGCCGCCGCTGCCTTCGCCGGAGCCTTCTTCTTGCCCGCTCCAGCCGCAACCTCATCACCCTGCACACTCTTCCGCAGCGCATCCATCAAGTTGATCACCTTGCCCGATGTCGGCACTGGCTCATCCTTCGGAATCGGCGCATGCTTCACCTTCGCCTCAACCATCTCGCGCAACGCAGCTTCGTACTCATCCTTGAACTTCTCCGGATCAAACTTCGAAGCCTTGCGCTTGATCAGCTCCTTCGCCAACGAAAGCTGATCCTCATCCACCGCCACCTTCTTGATGTCTTCGAAATACTCCTTAGGGTTGCGAAGCTCATCCGCATAGCGCATCGTGTAGGCCATCATGCCCGGCAGTTTGTCATCCGTGGCTGCCGAGACCGCAATCAGATGTTCCCGTCCGCTAAACGCAATCTTTCCCAGCGCAATCTTCTTCATCGACTGCAATGCTTTGCGAACCACCGCAAACGCCTCCGCCTGAACGTCATTCTCCGGTGCCACAAAATAGGGCTTCTCGAAGAACTCCGGATTAAGCTCGCCCTCATCGACAAACTGCGTCACCTCAATCGTGTGCTTCGAAGGAATTCGAATCTGCTCAATCTCCTCCGGCTCGATCATGACGTACTCGCCCTTGCGATACTCATACCCCTTCACGATGTCCGAGCTCTCGACCTTCCCTTCATCGCCGGAAGAAACCTTCTGATGCTTGATCCGCTCACCGGTCTTGCGACTCAGTTGATGAAAACGAATCTCGCTCTTCGACTCCGTCGCCGTAAAGAGCTTGACTCCAAACGAAACAAGCGAAATCTGTATCTGACCTGACCAGTAAGGACGTGCCATAAGGGGTTCTCCAGTTCAATTGGAAGCAAACAAAGGCCCGGAAGATGCTTTTATCACCAGAAACCCCGCCAATACAACCCCTAAGACGTGGCACACGACTCAAACGAGCCATTACTCATACATAAAACATCTCTTCAGTCCCTATACTGAAGCCCACCAGATGTTCACTCTGCCCAACATATTCGCGGCCATCCTCACCCTGATTCCCTTATTCTCTACAGCCTTCTTAGGCGATGCACTCCGCAAACAAATCCAGTCTTTGCCAACTCCAATCAGGTTGCTTTTGCCCTCGGTCCTCTGCCTTCCCTACCTGATCATCAGTTTCGCCGCATCTAGCTTTCAGTGGGACTGGTTCGCTCTTTACGCTCTGCTGCCGGTCGCCGTCGCGCTCCTCCTGCAGCACGCCCGATACGTCGACGAGAATCAAACCGGCAACTGGCGAGACTATCTCATCCTCACCACGCTCGGTCTCGCCGTCGATCTACGCTGGTTCGAGTCCGCATGGCCTCCTCACCTCTCCGTCTTCAACAAGATAATCCTGCTCAACGCCGGCATCTACGGGTTCCTCTTTATCCGCGAGCTGAACGGCGTCGGCTTCGATCTTCGTCTCCGACTACGTGATCTCCACATTGGCCTGCGTGAATGCGCTTTTTATATCCCCATCGCACTCATCCTCGGCCTCAGCCTGGGCTTTCTTCACGTTCACGCCACTTGGCCCCACCTCTGGAAGCTCATCGGCGGCTTAGTCTTCACGTTCCTATTCATCGCAATCCCGGAAGAGCTCTTCTTTCGCGGCTGGCTGCAAAATCTCCTCGAACGGCGTCTCAGCCGGACTCAGGCTCTTGTACTCACCAGTGTCCTCTTCGGTCTCTCCCACTTCAACAAGCGCGCCGTCCACTTCAACTGGCGCTACGTTCTACTCGCCGCCATCGCCGGCATCTTCTACGGCAGAGCCTGGCGTCACAGTCGCCGCGTCGCAGCCTCAGCCATCACCCACACCACCGTCGACACCTTGTGGTCCGTCTGGTTCAGATGACGCCGCACATGCGGCCGATACCGTAAGTAACCCAACCCCACCCGCATATTGTGTTGCACCGACGCCGGCAAAGTAACCGCAACGCAAATACCAAGAATTGCGTGAGCCATCCCCAGCGTAAACAGATTGCGACAGCGCAAAAAGACAAGACAGGAAGCCACACCCCACACCAACGTCATCACTGTCAGCACAGGATTAGGCAGATGTGCCAACGCAAACAAACCCGCCGCTCCTATCACCGCAACTCGCCGATCGTTCGTCAGTTTCAACAGCCGACGCATTACAAAATCCTGCAGCAGGAATTGCTGAAAAAAAGACCAAATCGTATAGCCCCAGAAGCCCTGCACCAGCCGCAACGTAGTATTCGGCGCGTGCAACGTCTGCATTCGCCCGGCCACAAACACCGCACACGCCGCAAAACATAACGCCACCCCCACAACCCACAGTGACCGGAAAAATCCCGCAACCCGCACTCCCATCGCGTCCCAGCCGCTAAACGAACTCCACGTCGTATACCCAATCCACCCAAGCGTCACAAAATACAGCACGCTCCTCAACGGCGCCGGCGTCCAGATCACTGCCAGGATCAGTCCATATCCCACAACCAGATCCAGCAGCGTGCGTCGTCTCCACCCAGCAGCGCCCGGCCACTCCGGCCCGGAAAAATCCAACGCGCTGGCTGTACTCCCACTCATAGCACCCAAACGAAGAAATTCATCGAATCTTTATATTAGTACGCGTCGAGCCCGCCGCGAATCTTGTCTACTCCTCCGCGTCGTCGTGAATCTGCTGCTTCGCGTTCGCCAGGATCTTCTGCGCCAGCAACGCGGGCACCACTTCATAGTGATCCATCTCCATCCGGAAACTCCCCCGTCCCTGCGTAATCGACGTAAGCGTCGTCCCATAGCTCAACATCTCCGCCAGAGGAACCTCGGCCCGCACGGTCGTTCCTGCACCGCCGCTCTCCATTCCCTGCACGCGGCCACGCCGCCCATTCAAATCCCCCAGCAACGCCCCGGCAAAGTCGTCCGGCGCCTCGATCTCCACACGCATTACCGGCTCCAACAACACCGGCTTCGCCTGCTCCATACATTTACGAAACGCCAGCCGCGCCGCCATCTTGAACGACATCTCACTCGAATCAACGTCATGGTAGCTGCCATCGAATACTGTGATCTTCAGGTCGACCACCGGATATCCCGCCAGAAATCCGCGCGCCGCCGACTCCCGAACCCCCTTCTCCACCGCAGGAACATACTGCCTTGGAATTGCCCCCCCAAAAATCTCGTTGCCAAACACCACGCCGCCGCCCCTCGGGATCGCCTCCATCCGGATCTTGCAATCGCCATACTGCCCATGGCCGCCCGTCTGTTTCTTGTATCGTCCCTGCGCCTCCGCCCGGCCAAGAATCGTCTCGCGATACGGTATCTTCGGCGCCTTCAAAGTCACATCCGTGTGGTATCGCCGCTTCAGCTTCGAAACAACAGCTTCAATATGCTGTTGCCCCGCCCCAGCCACCAGAAACTCATTCGTCTGAGGATCACGGAAGAACTTCACCATCGGATCTTCTTCCATCAACTTATGCAAAGCAGGTCCGAGCTTGTCCTCATCCGCACGAGACTTCGGTTCAATCGCATAGGTCATCGCTGGCTCGGGCATCGGCACTGGCTCCAGATAAACCTCATGTGCCTTGTCGCCAAGTGTGTCTCCAGTCAAAGTCACGCGCAGCTTCGCTACTGCTCCAATATCTCCCGCATGCAACTCAGGCACCTCCACCGCCTTCCGCCCCTGCATAATCGACAGGTGCGCCAGCCTCTCCGGCTCATGCCGAGTGAAGTTCTGCACTGTCTTATCCGTCGTCATCATCCCGCTTACGACCTTGAAGAACGAGATTCTCCCAGCAAAGGGATCAGTCATCGTCTTGTAGACATAGAGCGCCAGCGGCTCCTTGTCATCCACCTTCCGCATCACTATCTCGTCTTGATCGGCTCCAGCCCCGCTCCCGTTCACACCCGACGAAGACGAGTGCAGTATGCCCCGCGTAGCCACCGGTTCCCGTTCCGTCGGCGCCGGCGCATACACCTTCAGGAAGTCCAGCAGATGGTCGGTCCCAACATTTCTCAACCCGCTCACATACAACAGCGGGAAGATTCTGTCCTCGCGAATCGCCTCATGCAGCGCGACGATAAGATGCTGCTCCGGAATCGTTCCTTCGCGAAAGAACTCTTCCATCAGCTCATCCTTCCCTTCGGCAACCAACTCCACAAGCGCCTCATGCGCAGCCTTCGCGTCCGCCTTCAAGGCTTCCGGGATCGCACCAACCTCACCCCGTCCATCTCCATCTGGCTTATACAGATATGCCTTCATCGTCACTAGATCCACCACACCGTGAAATCCATGCTGATCGACGATCGGCAACTGCACCGGCACAACCTGCCGTCCCCACTTCTCCTGCAACAGTTCAATCATCCGTTGCCGTCCCACTCTGCTGTCAGCTTTCGGATGGTCGACCTGGTTCATCGCGAGCACGCGCGGCAGGCTGACCTCTGCAGCGTACTTCCACACCCGATCCGTAACCGCCTCAATACCCGTCTGCGCATTCACCACGACCAGCGCTACCTCAACCGGCAGCATCGCCGCTCGTGTCTCGTGCACAAACATATGAAATCCAGGCGTATCAATCAGGTTGATCTTGATCCCGCTCCACTCCGCGAACGCCACCGCATTCGACATCGTCGTCCGCCGCGCCACCTCTTCTTCGTCGTACGCCGTCACCGCTGATCCGTCCTCGATCCGGCCTCGTGTCATCGTCATCTTCGACGCATGCAACAACGCGCAGATCAGGGTCGTCTTTCCACTATGCGCATGGCCCACCACGGCCACATTACGAATATCGTTTCCCAGATAAACCTTCATGTCAGACTCTCCTTCACAATCTGAGCTGATCAATCACCATCGGTTACAAATGGAATCTGCTCAACGGGCAGTCCGGACAATCTCCAAGGAGGAGCAGCCACCGCTGGCGACCATCGAGTTCGGCCCCTTCTGAGGCCGGTATCTCGAGGAGCACGGATGCTATCACAAACGCAGTCCTGCTTCCTTCCCCTAATTTCCCTCAGCGGCAACGGGCCCTTAAGACCCCAGAAAAAGTTAGCCGCACGTCCACTATCCCGAACTGCACTATCCGCACGGAGAGCCCAGGCGCCAGACTCCTCAAGCCCTGTCAGCACGGAAACCGACCCCAACAGACCGATGCCACCCGATCTATCTCTTACCGGCTCCAGGAGGGCACGTTGACTCTCGCACCACCAACTCCGGGTCAACGACGATCTGTTGCGCAGCATTCCCCCCGCTCCCCAACCCGATCTGTTGCAACACTGTCTGAGCTGCCAGAACTCCCATCGTCCGCAACGGCTGTCGCACCGTCGTCAGCGCAGGATTCTGAAATGCCGCCGACTGGACATCATCAAAACCCACCATCGAGACATCCTGTGGCACCCGCAGCCCAGCCTCTCGCAAGGCCTTGATAGCACCAATGGCTGACGCATCGTTGAACGCAAACAAAGCAGTAAACGCCTCGCCACTTGCCAGCAACTTCTGTGTCGCCAGATACCCTGGTTCATGCGTCGGCTGGTCTCCCTCAAGCTGCGCCACCAACCGCGGGACGATTGCTATCCCTCTCTTTTCCATCGCATGACGAATTCCTCTCCACCGCGACTCCGTATCAGAGCTAAACCTCTGCCCCTTGATGAAGGCAAGCCGCTTATGCCCTAGTCCGCCCAGGTGATCGATAGCAAGCTCCGCGGCTAGCCGATGATTCAGCACAATATTAATCACGCCCTTCGGCTCATGATGACCCGAGACGCTCACCGTTGGAATCGCCCACCGATCCCGCAGCAGCGTATCCACAGCGATCACGCCTTCCACAGCACGGTCCCGAAATAGCCGCTCACTTCGCTGAATCATCTCTTCACGGTGATGATGGCTGATCAAAAAATAAAAGTAATCCGCCTGCATCAGTTCGTATTCAATCCCACTCAACACAAGGGTTGCGTACCCTTCGCTTACCTCCGGCACAATCACGCCGACTGTCTGACTCCGTCGATTGCGCAGAGAGCGGGCAAATAGATTCGGCCGATAGTTCAGTTCCTCCGCTGCTGCCACGATCCGGTCCTGCGTAGCCTTCGGAATCGAACGCGCAGCCGCCGCTCCACTAAGGACTCGCGAGATCGCAGCTATCGACAGCCCAAGATGGTCGGACAATACCTTCAGGCTCGCAGGCTTGTGCTCTTGCGTCTTCGGTTCCGGCGTCGTAGATCTTTTCGCGCGTCCACGCATTCATGCAGTCTGTCACAAGTCGCACCCTGTGTGGCTGAATCCTCCACCTGATCCTTGACACTCGTTTTCTGAAACGGCAATATCCATATAGACCAACGCTTGCCAACGCAGGTGAATACGAGGCCGGTGACTTCTCAAAAACCCCTCTATTGAACCTTCTTCAAAGCGTCCCCACGACGGTGGAGACCTCAATCCAGATCCAAACCACGCAACTCCACGCTCCCTGAACACAGCGCATCCTACCGAGAACATCGCGCCCGCATCTACATTCACACGCGCAGCATCCAACCAACGGGAACGTCCGACCCACATTTTTCACTAAAAACCGGACACGCTCTACAACGTCCGCGGTACTTTTACACGATTCACAGAGTCAGACAAGTCCGCTGCCTTGGCAAGACCGTACGATAGAGAAGATGAGTTTCAGCACCTCGACTCCGCCTAAAATCACGAGACGTCGCGCCACCAAACTCCTCGGCGGAGCCATACTCTCAGGTCTTGCAGCCTCCCCTCTCGTAGCGCAGCAGGCCGCCCCATCTCAACCCACCTACTCAAGGCTCCTGACCGACGAAGACCTCGTCTTCCTCGAAGAGATGGAACGAGCAGGCTGTCTCTACTTCACCGAGCAGGCCGACCCCGCCTCAGGACAGGTCCTCGACCGCGCCACCAACAAAACCGCCACCGGAGAGTTCGACCAGCACTTCGCTGCCAGCATCGCTGCCACCGGCTTCGGCCTCAGCGCCCTCTGCATCTCCGACAAGCGCGGTTACCTCGACACCGATCGCATCAAAAGGCAAGTCATCACCACGCTCGACTTTCATCTCAACAAAATGCCCGACGAGCATGGCTTCTTCTACCATTTCAGCGACGTCAAAACAGGCAAGCCCCTCATCAACGTCGAAGTATCGTCCATCGACACCTCCATCTTCCTCTGCGGAGTTCTCACCGTCCGAGCCTACTTCAACGACCGCAGAATCACCGACCTCGCCACACAACTCTACAACCGTGTCGACTGGCCCTGGATGCTCAACGGCGGCAAAACCTTCTCCATGGGCTGGTACCCCGAGACCGGCTTTCTCGCCACGCGCTGGGACCACTACTCCGAGCTCATGATGATGTATCTCCTCGCCATCGGTTCGCCCACCCACCCCATCCCCGCCGACTCCTGGAGCGCCTTCACCCGCCCACCCACCACCTTCGGCCCCTACTCCTACATCAGCGGGCGCGACCCTCTCTTCGTCCACCAGTACTCCCACGCCTGGTTCGATTTTGCCGGCAAGCGCGACGCCTACGCCAATTACTTCTCCAACTCCATCACTGCCACCCGCGCCCACAAAGCCTTCTGCCTCGGCCTCAAACGTGGCTACACCGACGACTACTGGGGCGTCTCCGCCTCCGACTGGCAACACGGCTACACCGCCTGGGGCGGCCCTCCTCTCATGGGCCCCGTCGACGGATCCGTAGTCCCCTGTGCCGCCGCCGGTTCGCTACCCTTCCTTCCACACGATTGCGTCCGCGTCCTACGCGCCCTACGCGAAAACTTCGGCCAGGACGCATGGGGCCGCTACGGCTTCTGCGATGCCTTCCACCCCGAGCTCCACTGGTACGACCCCGACGTCCTTGGCATCGACCTCGGCATCAGTGTCCTCATGGCAGAAAATCTTCGCAGCGCCCTCATATGGGACACCTTCATGCAGAACCCCGAACCAGTCGCCGCCATGAAGGCCTGCGGATTCCGCAGCACTCGGCAGACCACCAATCCATCCGAACCAAAACCAGTCGCCATCCCAAGCCCCAGTCAGCCCGTTACTCCAAGCACCACCCGCCCGCCTAATCTTTAGCCGGTCCCGTCTCCAGCAGCTTCAGCAATCCCACTTCATCAAGCACCGCCACCCCCAGCGAATTCGCCTTATCCAGCTTCGAACCCGCCTCCTCTCCCGCCACCACGTAGTCCGTCTTCTTACTCACACTCCCCGAAACTCGCCCCCCCGCCGACTCAATCTTCTCCTTCGCCAACTCGCGCGTAAGATTCGGCAGCGATCCCGTCAACACAAACGTCAACCCCTCCAGCGTCGATGTCGTTACCCGCTTCTCCGCCGTCATGGTCAGCCCCAGCGCCGTCAGATCTCTCACCAGATCCTTGTTCTTCTCTACCGCAAAGAACTCCACAATCGCCTGTGCCACCTTCGGCCCTACCTCCGTCACTGCCTCCAGCGCCGGGCTCGCTCTCTCCATATCCTGGCTAGCCGCCGCCTCCAACTCCTGCATTGAGCCGAAGTGCGCCGCCAGCAACTGCGCCGTTCGCTCTCCCACAAACCGAACTCCCAGACCCAACAACACCCGGGCCAATCCAGCTTCCTTCGACCGCGCAATCTGCGCCAGCAAAGCATCCGCCGTCTTGTCACCCACTCTCTCCAACCCAAGCAGATCCTCGCGTTTCAAACGATACAAATCTCCAATCGTCTTAATCAGCGCCTTCCGCGTCACCACCGGAGCACCCTCCTCCGTCACCACCTCCGCATCGCCACCCAGCTCCGCGCCCTGCCCCAGCAACTGCGCCACCATCGCATCGCCCAACCCTTCAATGTTCATCACCCCACGCGCCGCCCAATGCAGCAACTCCTCCCGCACTCGCGCCGGACAGGAGTTATTCACACATCTCCAATCGACCTCTCCCTCCACCTTCATCAAAGGGCTCTTGCACACAGGACAAAACTCCGGAAACAGAATCTCCTTCGTCCCCCGGGGATGCGCCTTATCCTCCACCACCTCCACAATCTTCGGAATCACATCCCCGCCACGCTCCACCTGCACAAAATCCCCGATGCGAACCCCGAGCCGCGCAATCTCATCCGCGTTGTGCAGCGTAGCCCGCGTCACGGTCGTCCCACCAATCAAGACCGGAGTAAGCGCAGCCACCGGCGTAACCTTCCCCGTCCGCCCCACTTGAAATAAAACATCTTCCAACTTCGTAATCCCCGCTCGCGCTGCAAACTTATAAGCAATCGCCCACCGCGGAGCCTTGCCCGTAAAGCCAAGCCGCTTCTGCTGCGCCGTCGCATCCACCTTGACCACGACGCCATCGATCTCATATCCCAACGTGTCGCGCAGCGGCTCCGCGTCCGCAATAAACTTCACCACCTCGTCGATACTCTTTAGCGCCTTCGCATACTTGTTTACGCGAAAACCCGACGTCTTCAAGGCCTCGAGCGTCGTCGACTGCTGCGACAACAAAAACTCTCCATCCTTCAAGAGAAAGTAAGCATAAAAATCCAACCGTCTCTGCGCGACAATGTTCGGCTCCAGCGTCCGTATCGTTCCCGCCGCCGCATTCCGCGGATTCGCCGCCGGAGCCTGTCCCGCCGCCTCGCGCTCTTCATTCATCTTCACAAACGCCGTCTGCGGCAATACCACCTCCCCCCGCACCTCAAAGCTCTGCGGCAACCCAGCCGCCTTCAGCTTCGCGGCCGAGATACTCAACGGAACCGATCGAATCGTCCGCACATTACTCGTCACATCCTCGCCAATCGAACCATCCCCACGAGTCAATCCCCGTTCCAGATGTGCACTTCCACCCGCACCCGGCGCATATTGCAGAGCCAGCGACAAACCATCCAACTTAAGCTCACACACATACCGCACTGCCTCCGTACTCGGCAGAGCATCCCGCACCCTCTGGCCCCACGCCCGTAGCTCTTCTTCGTTGTAAGCGTTATCGAGCGACAACATCGGCCGCGAGTGCGGCATCTTTACAAACCCATCCTTCGGCTTGCCCCCCACCCGTTGCGATGGAGAATCCGCAGTCACCAACTCCGGATGCTTTTCCTCAAGCTTTTTCAACCGGTTCATCAGCGCGTCGTATTGCGCGTCCGTCAGGTCCGGCGCATCTTCGACGTAATACAAATACTCATGGTGGCGAAGCTGATCGCGCAGCTCCTGGATCTCTTGATCGGGTGTCAAAGCGGTTACCATACGTAAAATTATAAAGACGCATAGCCGTTGGTCGGGATATCGTTTCCGACCAACGGGAGGACCTTAGCGTACCGTTGTTGCAGACCAAGGTACACACGCCACGAAGCGGCCGCCCCACGCGCAGTGGGCCGTCCGGCAGGACACCCGTCTTCCATCCCTCATCATTTCTGCATCCAACCGATATGCCTTACCGCCTCCGCCGCTACCCACCCCCGCCTCCAGCCAGCCAGGACGCGCAAAAGCATCTCGAGCGTCCCAGCGCGCAGGACATTTACGAGCAGGTAGCCAACAACGCCCGCCAAGAGCTAGGCCGTTCCAGCATCTCCCTCGCCATCTCCGGCCTAGCCGGCGGTATCTTCATGGGTCTCTCCGCACTCGGCAACGCCATCGCCATCGCGCTCCTCACTACCCCCGGAACGGTTCCCACCCACACCATCTTCTTCGTCGGCAAGATGTTCTACCCCCTCGGCTTCATCGTAGTAATCCTCGGTCGGTCGCAGCTCTTCACCGAAAACACTCTCTACCCCGTAGCCCTCGTCCTCGCCGAAAAGAAGCACTTCTGGAAGACCCTGCGCCTCTGGGCCACGGTCCTTCCCGCCAACGTCCTGGGCGCTCTCTCCTTCTCCGCCATAGCCGCCCTCACCAACGCCCTCAAACCCGAGATCGTTCAAGCGCTCGCCGGCCTCGGCCTCGAAGCCATCCACAACCCAGCCGGTACTATCTTCTGGAGCGGAGTCATGGGTGGTTGGATCATCGCCACCGTAGCCTGGCTTGTCTCTGGCTCTCACTCCATCACCGGCTCCGTCATGATCATCTGGATGCTGACCTTCGTCGTCGGCCTCGGCAACTTCGCCCACTGCATCGCCACCAGCGGAGAGATCCTCACCGCCATCCTCATCGGCAAAGCTGCATGGAGCAGCTACTTCACCTGGCTCCTCCCCGCCGTAGCTGGCAACATCTGCGGAGGCGTGGGCATGGTCACCCTGCTCGAATACGGCCAGGTCATCTACGGCGGCGACGCCGACGCCGAAGCCATCGCGCCTCTCCTCAAAGACGAACCCAAACAAGAAGAATCTCTCAAGTCCTAACGATCCGCTCAAACCAACTGCCGTCCTTCTGAGTCCTTCTCTCAGCGCCTTCATCAAACGAAGGCAGAGAGCGAGGAGACACATGCCCGAAACCGTAAAGATCGTCCGCTTCCACAAGACCGGCAGCCCGGAAGTCCTCCAGTTCGACGAACTCCCCCTCCCCGAACCAATCCATGGTGAAGTTCGTCTCCGCGTCAAAGCTCTCGGCCTCAATCGCGCCGAGGTCATGTTCCGCAACGGCCAATATCTCGAAGCTCCCATCGTCCCCGCAAAAAACGGCTACGAGGCCTCCGGCATCATCGAAGCGGTCGGTCCTGGCGTCGACCCTGCATGGATCGGCAAGACCGCCAGCACCGTTCCCGGCCTCTTCAGCCTCAATACCCACGGTGTCTACGGCGAAGTCGCCATCGTCCCTGCCGCCGCACTCGCCGAGTACCCCGCCCAACTCTCGTACGAAGAAGGCACCTCCATCTGGATGCAGTACCTCACCGCATACGGCGGCCTCATCATGCTGGGTCATTTGAAAAAGGAAGATTTCGTTCTCATCACAGCTGCCAGCAGCAGCGTAGGCGTCGCCGCCATTGAAATCACCAAAGCGGAAGGTGCCACCAGCATCGCCGTCACCCGCACCGCCGCTAAAAAAGCGGAGCTACTCAAACTCGGTGCCGACCACGTCATCGTCTCCGACGAAGAAGATCTCGTCGCCCGTGTCAAAGAGATCACCGCTGGCAAAGGCGCTCGAATCGTCTTCGATCCCATCGGCGGCAAAATCGTCGAAGCTCTCGCCGCAGCCTCTTCCAAAAACGGCATCATCTTCGAGTACGGTGCTCTCGCCCCCGAACCAACCCCTTACCCGCTCTTCACCGCGCTCAGCAAATTCCTCACCATCAGGGCCTACACCCTCTTCGAGGTCGCTGCAGATCCCGTAGAGTTTCCCAAAGCCAAAAAATACATCTTCGACCACATCGTAGCGGGTAACTTCAAGCCCCTCATCGACAAGACCTTTCCCTTTTCCGAGATCGTCGAAGCCCACCGTTACATGGAGTCGAACGCTCAGATCGGCAAGATCGTCGTCACAGTTTGACCCTCACGAGCCTCTGCCTGAAGATTACGGCGTCTTATCTTCCCCAATGTTCAACAGCGTATCCACATTGCTTTTATCCACCAATGTAACTCCCGTATCGACAAGTGTCGGAAACGGTGAAAATGAGTCCAGCGCGTAGTCCCGGGCCAGTGGCTTTGTCGGATAGTGGTGAATATCGTCCAGAGCCTTCAGCCCAACCAGCGCCATCGTAAAAGGCTTCTGCGAGATGGTCGAGTCGATCGTTCCGTCCTTCACGCCCTGTAGCACTGTCTGGTCCGTATCCATCGCCACCAGCAGCCGGTCCTTCACATTCTCCCGGCGAAATGCCTCGGCCACATCTCTCCCCGAAGCCGCCTCAAGGCACACAATCGCGTCAATCCTGTTAGCCCCCGTCCGCGACAGATAATCCCGCGTCTGGTCCATCGCCAGGCCCGAGTCTCCCTTCATGTCGAACACGTCGACAATCTTGATTCCCGGATAATGCGAGAACGCATCTTTATAACCCTTCAATCGCTCGTCAATATTCGGCTGACCAGGAATCGAAAAGAAAGCCACGTTCCCTTTGCCATTCAGCTTCGCCGCAACGCGCTGTCCGCCTAGCCGCCCAGCCTGCAGATTGTTCGTCCCGATAAAGTAGAGCCGCGAACTCGTCGGCGCATCGGAGTCCATCGTGATCACTGGAATCCCCGCGTCCATCGCGGCTTTGATCTCCGGCGCCATCAGCCCCGCGCTCGCCACTGAGACCAGAATCCCCGCAGGCTTTCGCGCTACCACCGTGCGAAACTCCGCCACTTCGCCCTGCGGATCGAACGTGGTCGGCCCGCGCATCTCGGCCGAAACCCCATACTGAACCGCGGCCTTCTGAAACCCGGCGTTCGCCGCCTTCCAGTAGGGCAGATTGATGTTCGTTGCAACCAAATAATAATGTTCGTCTTTGCTGTGCCGCGTACAACCCGCAAGCAGTGGAAGGAACATCGCCAAGAGCGCAGAAAGAGGTCGCCTCATAAAGTGGTTCATCGTCATCCTCTGGCAAAACTTCTGTCCAAAGCCGAAAACGTAGATTTCCGGCGCAGGCAAAGGTATATCCCGGGGGCCTGATGCTAATCCAATGCTGTTGGGCGGTAATTTGTTCTAAGGACCTAGCGACCGTCATCAGACGGTCGCATCATGCGCTTGCCGCTCGAACCTTACTGGTTCGCCTCCTTTTGCTTCTTCATAACGGCGCTCAGATTTGTCTTATCCACCAGCGCGACTCCCGTATTCACGAACGCCGGAAACGGAGAATAAGGATCCAGCGCAAAGTCCTGATCCATCGGCTTCACAGGATAGTGATGAATCTCATCCAGCGCCTTCAGCCCCAGATACGCCATCGTGTAAGGCTTTTGCGAGATCGTCGAATCGATCGTGCCATCGCCAATTAGTCTCAACGTGTCAGAGTCCACGTCCATCGCGATCAACAATCTGTCCGTAATGTTGCGCCGCTTGAACGCCTCCGCCACATTCACACCCGAACGCGAATCCAGGCAGATAAACGCATCCACCCTCGCTGGCGCCTTCCGTTCCAGGTACTCACCCGCCTTATCCAATGCAGTACCCGGATCTGCCCTAATATCGAAGTTCTCCACCACCTTGATTCCCGGAAACCCGGCGAAGATATCCATGTACCCCTTCAAACGTTCGTCAAGGTTCGGCTGCCCCGGGTTAGAAAAGAACACGACGTTTCCTTTGCCATTCAACACCGCGGCCACGCGCCTTCCGCCCAGTCGCCCAGCCTCCAGATTATTGGTACCAATAAAGTACAGCCGCTTGCTCTCCGGCGAATCCGAGTCGATCGTAATCACCGGGATCCCCGCTGCTATGGCCGCATCAATCGCTGGGGCCATCAACTGCGAGCTCGCAACCGACACAAGAATCCCCGCCGGCTTCCTCGCCACCATTGCGTTGAATTCGTCGACCTCTGCCTGTGGGTTCAGACCGGCTGGCCCACGCGTATCGACCGAAACCCCATACTGCAAGCCCGCTGCCGCAAATCCGTTCGCTGCCGCCTTCCAATACGGCACCGCCGTATTTGTGGCGATCAGGTAATACTGCTCGCTTTTGCTGTGGCGGGTGCATCCCGCGATCAGTGGAAGCACCACCGCTAAAAGCGCAAAAAGATACCGCTTCCTCAAAATATTCATGGTCGTCCTCCGGCACTCATTCTGTCCGATGCCAAAATGTCGAAATCGGGCAGCAGCGCAGGATATATTTCCTGCGGGTGCCAGATACTACTCCAAATCACTCTGCACAGTAAACTCTGGGGGATCTACCTCTCCAACTCACTTTGGCCGGTAAGACACTCCATTTATTGATGCCGCCAACACAGCCTCGAATCCATGGCTAATGCCTGAAGCGTTTTCTTCCGCGCTTCGTCTATTCAAAGTGTGCAGACGTTCCTACAAAGAGCCCGCCTCCTCCTGCTCCTCATCTTGGCTGTGCACGCCTCTCAGTCCAACGGCGCGCGCGCACAATCCACTGCGAAAATCGCTCACCTACACGCCCTGAAATCGGCTTCAATACCAGCCTCTAAACCAGCACTCATCGGCTACTTCCCACAATGGGGCATCTACAATCAGCCGCAATATCTCGTCAAAAACCTCGCCACAGGCGCCTCTCCTTTGGTCGATCAGATCAACTACGCACAGGGCTTCGTCACCAACGGCCACTGCTCTATCGCCGATCCCAACGCCGATCTCAACTACACCTTCACCGCCGAGCAGAGCGTCGACGGAGTGCCTGATACCGCCACACAGACCTTTCGCGGCAGCCTGCACCAGCTTCAGAAGCTCAAGCGCAAATTCCCCAATCTTCTCATCCTCATCTCACTCGAGGGCCACTCCTCCGACTTCGCCGACGACGCCCAACCCGCAAGCCGCGCAGCCTTCGTCACCTCTTGCATCGATACCTTCCTCAAAGGCCAGTTCGCCCCCGGAATCACCATCCCCAATCTCTTCGACGGCATCGACATCGACTGGGAATACCCCCATCAGCCCGACGCCGCCAACTACGTCGCACTCCTCAAAGAGTTCCGTCGTCAGATGGACACCGTCCGTCCCGGCCTTCTCCTAAACGTTGCCGTCGGGCCCAGTCCCCGCATGTACGAAGGCACCGACATGGCCGAGATCGGCCGTCTCGTCGACCGCATCGGCCTCATGACCTATGACATGAGCGGCCCATGGAGCGAAACCACCGGCTTCATCGCCCCGCTCACCGCAAGCCCCAACTACAGCGGTGGCACCGTCGCCCACTCTGTCGAGGCCTATCTCGAAGCCGGCGTTCCCGCTGAAAAACTCCTCATGGGAGTTCCCTTTTACGGCTACGGCTGGCATCAGGTCCCTGAAGACGACAACGGACTAGCCCAGGAGGGCTCCCCCATCCACGGCGATCGCCCCTACAGCTACATCGCCTCTGTCATCCCCACCTCCACCGTCTACCGCGATCCCGATTCGCAGACTCCATGGCTCTTCGACGGCGACATCTTCTGGACCTATGACGACCCGCTCTCCATCAGCCACAAAGCTCGCTACGCGCTCGACCATCAGCTCGGCGGTCTCATGATCTGGGAGCTCGGCGAAGACAACGCCGCATCCGATCTCCTCCACGCCGCCCACGAATCGTTGCAGGCTCCAACTCAACCGGAGCTATCGAACACTGATGAACCATCTGAAGGCGATTCTGCTCCACCCGCGCCTTCACGATAAACTCAATACAGCATGGTCCTACCCTTCGTCCGCGAGCTCCTCGCAGACCTGGAGCACTCTGAAGCATTCGAGCGCGTACGCCGCCATCTGAGCGGTGGCACGGGGCGCAGACGTGTCTCTGGACTCACCTTTACCGCCCGTGCCCTTTATCTCCCCTTCTTCGTCCGCGCCGCGCAGGCCCCCTGCGTCATCATCGTCGCCGACAACAAAGCCGCCGAAGCCCTCCAAACCGCCGTAGTCAGCGCCTGCGAACTCACCGGAGCGCTCTCCGCCGAATCCGTCCTCCGCCTCCCCGCGCACGACGTCCTACCGTTCGAAAATCTCTCCCCCCACCCCGAAATTCAGGAAACCCGCGCCGCCACACTCTGGAAGATTGCTACAGGCCAAGCCAAACTCGTCATCGCGCCAGTCGAAGCCGCCTGCATGAAGCTCTTCTCCCGCGACTACTACCGCGCCCTTACCCTCCATCTCAAAGTCGGCGAAGAGTACATGCCCGACATGCTCGTCGAGCACCTCCTCTCCGTCGGCTACACCAAAGTAGACGTAGTCGAAATGCCTGGCCAGGTCACCCTCCGCGGCGGCATCCTCGACGTCTACTCCCCTGAGATGGACCGGCCCGTCCGCATCGACTTCTTCGGCGATGAGATCGAATCCATGCGCCGCTTCGACCCCGACACCCAGCGCTCCGCCTCCACCCTCGACAGCGCACTCCTCCTACCCCTTACCGAAACACCAGTAACCGACAAGCTTCTCACCGCCATCAACGCCCGCCTCACACGAGCAGGCACCGCAGGAGCAGCCATCGAAGGTGGCGAAGAGCCCGCCGAACTCCTTACCCACGTCAGCACCCGCACCGGAGAAGCCACCATCTTTCCCGGCTGGGAGTTCTTCGCTCCCGTAGCAGGAGCCAACCTCACCCTCCTCGATCTCCTCAGCGCCTCCAGCCCCGTTGCCCCACGCGTCTTCCTCGAAGAACCCGCCATGATCAAAAATCAGGGCGAGCGCTGGTGGAACAAGATTGAGCAGCGTCACGAGCGCTCCGGCATCGGCAACCTCGTTCGCCCCGAGGACATCTACCTCTCCCCCTGGGACCTCGACGACCGCCTCCACAAGTTCTCCGGCATCGAACTCGACCAGCTCGGCGCAGTCGATGTCCTCGACGCCGACCGCAGTGACCTCTCCGAAGTCGACTTCGCCACCCGCCCCACCATGCGCTTCCACGGCTCCATCCCAGCCCTGATCGACAATCTCAACTCGCTCATCAAACAGGAAGCCCGCATCCTCCTCACCGCACCCAATCAAGGCGAAGTAGAACGCCTCGCCGGCCTGCTTCAGGAGTACCAACTCCCCTACCGCCTCGGCTCCCGCAGCGAACAACAGGGCAGCTCCACCGTCTACACCGAGTCGAGCTATCTCGGCGGCAACACCATCGATCTTCGCATCCCCGTCATCGTCAAAACCCCCATCGCCGCCGGCGTTCAGATTCTGGATCTGGACAAAGCCACCGCCCGCCAAATCATCATCTTCGGCGCGCAAGACCTCATCGACGACGCGGACGTAACCACTCGGCCCGTCCGCCGCGGCAAATCCAAAGCCGCCGCCTTCATCTCCGACTTCCGCGACCTTGCCGTCGGTGACTACGTCGTCCACGTAGAACACGGCATCTCCCGCTACTGCGGCCTCCGAGTCATCGAAGAAAACGATCAACCCCCACTCGAGCTCATGATCCTCGAGTTCGCCGACGAAGCAAAACTCTACGTCCCCCTCACGCGCCTCGACCTCATCCAGAAGTACCGCTCCAGCGAGACCGGCCCACCACCGGAATTAAATAAACTCGGCACTCAGTCCTGGCAGAAGACCAAAGCCCGCGTAAAAAAAGCGATGGCCGACATGACCGCCGAGCTGCTCAAGCTCTACGCGCAACGTCAGGCCGCCGTCGGCACGCCCTTCTCGCCCGACACCAACATGCAGCACGAGTTCGAAGACGCCTTCGACTTCAACGAGACCGACGACCAGCTCACCGCCATAGCCGACATCAAGGCTGACATGGAGTCCACCCGACCCATGGATCGCCTCCTCTGCGGCGACGTCGGCTACGGCAAAACAGAAGTCGCCATGCGCGCCGCCTTCAAAGCCGTGCAGGACTCCAAACAAGTAGCCGTCCTTACACCGACAACGGTGCTTAGCTTCCAGCACTTCGAGTCCTTCAAAAAACGCTTCGCCAACTTCCCTGTCAACATCGAGATGATCTCCCGCTTCCGCACCGCGAAGGAAAAAAAGATCATCCTCGAAAAGGCTGAAGCCGGAAAGATCGACATCCTCATCGGCACCCACGCCGTCCTCTCGAAAGACCTGAAGTTCCAGGACCTCGGCCTCCTCGTCGTCGACGAAGAGCAACGCTTCGGCGTCCGTCACAAAGAGCGCCTCAAGCAGATGCGCGCCGCCATCGACGTGCTCTCCATGTCCGCCACGCCCATTCCGCGTACCCTACATATGTCACTGATTGGGTTACGTGATATGTCGGTCATCGAAACCCCGCCCAAAGACCGCATGGCCATCCAGACTATCGTCGCCAAGTTCGACGAAAAACTAATCCGCACTGCAATCGAGATGGAGCTCGAACGCGGTGGCCAGATCTACTTCGTCCACAACCGCGTAGAAACCATCTACGACCTCGCCTCCAAGATCCGCGAACTAGTCCCGCAGGCCCGCATCGTCATCGGACACGGTCAGCTCCCCGAAGCCGAACTCGAGCGCGTCATGCTCGCCTTCATGAACCACGAGTACGACGTCCTCGTCGCCACCAGCATCATCGAAAACGGCCTCGACATCCCTCTCGCCAACACCATCATCATCAACCGCGCCGACCGCCACGGCCTCTCCGAGCTCTACCAGCTACGCGGCCGCGTAGGCCGCAGCAATCGCCGCGCCTACTCCTACTTACTCATCCCACCCGAAACCGAATTAACCGAAATCGCCCGCCGCCGCCTGGCCGCATTGAAAGAATTCTCCGACCTCGGCGCAGGCTTCAAAATAGCCGCCCTCGACCTCGAACTCCGCGGCGCAGGCAACATGCTCGGCGGCGAACAGTCCGGCCACATCGAAGCCATCGGCTTCGAGATGTACACCACCATGCTTGAAGAGGCCGTCCGCAAGATGAAGGGCGAAGAAGAAAAACCCGCCCACGCCAACACCGTCATCAACCTCGGCATCTCCGTCCGCATCGACTCCGACTACATCCCCGAAGAAAACCAACGCCTACGCATGTACAAGCGAATCGCCGACGCACAAACCCAGGCCGACCTCACCGACGTTCGCGCCGAACTGCAAGACCGCTACGGCACCCCACCCGAAACCGTCCTCAACCTCCTCGCCGCCGGCGAAATCCGCCTCCACTGCGAACAACTCGGCATCTCCCAGCTCGACCGCAAACGCACCCAGGTCGAACTCCCCAACCCAAACGGCAACAAGAAGCAGCCCATCAAAATCTTCGTCGAGATGCTCCACGTAAAATTCGCCGCCGTCAACGCCGATCCCTCGCACTTCACCAACGGCAACAACAAAACGGTAGACCCCGCCACCCTCATGAAGCTCGTCAGCCGCAACACCAAACGCGGCGCCCAGTTCAGCCCAAACGGCACCTTACGCTGGCCCCTCCCCACTGCCAAAGCCGAAGACGTCCTCTCCGAAACCCTCGCCCTCCTCGACGCGCTCGACGTCCCTTAGCGCTTTGCTCCAACCAAGGTGAGCTGCGGAGATCTTCCCTGCGCAACATAGGGCTGCGCATAAATGGAATACGTTCCCCCTGTAGGCTCCGAAATGTTTACAGCCATCTCTAACCGTCTAACATCCGCGGGCATGTTCACTGTCAGGTCGTAATAGCCATATCCGTCGTGCAGTGCATCGCGAACCGCCCTTCCGAAGGTTCTGTCCTCAGTCTCGCGATATCGCACCCTTACGAACACCGGTCCTGCTGAGTTTCCAGCTACACTGCTCACCGCCTCATTCGAGGAGGTAGAAGAAAGAGAGTTGTTGCCGGCGTCAGAGTATCCCGCAGGGAACTCTTGCTTCCAGGGATCCCCTCCAACGTGATACACCGAAACCCCAGACAACAGTGACTCCGCAAGTATGACGTCGTCCAGTTGTACACCCGGCTGTGTCACCAAAAAAATAACACGTCGTCCCTTGAACCGCGTCAATCTCGCCGCAGCCAGATTAGTACTGCGATGCGTCTGTCCCTTATGAGCCAGTTCTAACTTGAGCTGATAGGAAGAGGACACATAAGGCGTCTGAAGACCCTGCGCATCCAACACGCTCACCTTCCAGTTCGCCTTCCATAACGCATCCATCTTGTCAGGCAACTGGCGAACTACCCCAGCGTCATTCGTCAAAAGCACCGCCAGCAGTTTCGTCGGAACTCCAATCCCATGACTGCGCTTATCTCGAACACCTTCTACCTTCACCTGCATAGCAGTCGAGATCTCTCCCCCTACAAGCTTCACTTGAAAATTTCTCGCCTCAAGCCTCCTCACCGGCTCTCCCCACGCATCCCGCAACTGCACCGCGATATGCGCCTCCCTGACCACGGGAGCCAAAGCCACACCGCCGCCCACCTGTCCCCATATTGGAGAAAATCCCAGAGCCCAGCACCCAACCCAAGACCCAATCAGACAGAACGCGCGTTCTCGCACGATGCCTCCTGACTCCCCGGCAATGCAGCGCTCAGAAGAATAGCATCCCAGGATATCGGCACGTCTATCGATTCACAGCACCAACCCAAGCCTTCATCACAGCGGCTCCATCAACAATCAGGTAGACGATCTCACTCACTCTCCGTAACTTTTTCCCCATCTCCGTGTCCTAATCAATAGCCAGCGAAGTCGTCCAGCTCATCGAGGCGGGAAAGGGGTTCTATGCACAAACCCATCCAGATCGGCAAACTCAGCATCACCTTTCTCCAGAGCCACCATGAAACCCAAGGCGCCGCCGACCTCTTCGAGCTCCTCATCCCGCCACACGCTCACATCAGCATCCCGCACCTGCATCGCGTCTGCGACGAAACCGTTCTCGGCATGAACGGCATCACCACCTGGACCGTCGGCCAGCGCTGCATCACCCTTCACCCGGACCAGCAACTCCACATCCCGCGCGGCACCGTCCACTCCTGCCTCAACGACCAACAGACCACCGCCCGCGTCATCTGCCTGCTCACCCCAGGCCGCCTCGGTCCCGAGTACTTCCTCGAAATCGCCGCCGCGCTCAAAGCCGAAGACCCGCCCAACCTCGCATATATCGGCAACGTCATGGCGCGCTACGACGTCATTCCCATCGCCTCAAAGGAATCTCCGCTCTTCGACCGCCCCGACGGCATCGCTCGGCAAGAGCCGGTATAGGCTATCCGACAGCAGCCTGAAGCAGTTCAGGCCGCCGCGCCGCCCAAACCGTACGACTTTTGCTCAGCTCCCGCGAATCCGTTGACCAATTTTCGCTACGTTTTGACCAGGAATATAGGCCAAAACCCAGGCTTCTCAGCAGATCAAACGTATCTTCCGCGGTGCAGCCGCTTCGCTGGCACCAGTCCTCTTCGCTTTCAAACATGACGACCACATTCGGTGATCGCGAAAGCAGCTGCTTTGCTCCCTTCAGCAGGCAAAGCTCCCCGCCTTCCACGTCGATCTTAAGAAAGTCGATCTGATCGATCTTCTCGGAAGAGGCGAAATCGTCGAGCGTAACGACTGCAACAGACTCCACCGCATCGCCTTCCGAAGCATTCCCCGAATAGTCGAGATGACGATACAGATCGCCAAAGCCCTGTTCGGCGCGCAGCGTCAGCTCTCCTTTAACGTCGCTTAGCGCAAGACGATGCGTCTCTACCGTGCTCACCCCATTGAGGGCGAGATTATCGACAAAAAACTTGAAGGTCGTTTGTGATGGCTCGAAGGCCCATATCTGACCGTCCGCTCCCACGCACTTGGCCGCCAGCAGAGAGTAAAGACCAATATTTGCACCCGCATCCACAACCTTCATCCGTGGCTTCAGCAGTTTCGCGACTAGCTTCATCTCCGTTCGTTCGAAGAGTGGCCCCAAAGCTAAAAACTCCGTGAGTTCGCCCTTCGGATGAATTCGAAACGAGAGCCCGCGAGCAACTTCGCAAGTGAGAGGCTCGCCATCCCGATGTCTCAAGCGATGAACCCATCGCAAGCCGCTTCGAGCCACGTGGGTAAGTTTGGAGTGTCGCAGTTTGCTCGTCAGGGCCAAAGACAAATACCTCTTTCGTAAGCATACTCAGAAACGCTCACTCGGAGAATGGGCAATATCGAAAACGTGCTTCTCCTACACTCCCTTCTCGCCGTACACTGTCCTCAAATCACATGCGCAACTATCGCCTCTCGCTCATCGCCGTGCTCGGATCTCTCATGCTCACATCCGCAACGCACGCCCAGCATCTCTCAGCCGACGGCGGCGTCCAGACCTTCAACTACCTCGCCGACCAGTACTTCTCCGACGTCTACTTCCACTTCACCCCCACCAACGGCACCGCCGACGGTCTCCATCAGTACGACACCCAGCTCGAAGACTACTCCGCCGCAAACATCCAAAAACAAATCGCCGCCCTCCACGCCTACGAGAAGAAAGTCGAAGCCATCGATCCATCCACCCTCGACGCCTCCGTAGCCGGCGATCGCGCCATCCTCCTGAATAGCATACGCAGCACCCTCCTCTCCCTCGAAGTCATTCGTCCCTGGGAGAAGAATCCCGATAGCTACTCCACCGGAATCACCGCCTCCGCCTTCGCCATCATGGAGCGTCCCTACGCCCCCGCCGACACGCGTCTCAAATCCTTGGTCGAGCGCGAAAAGCAGATGCCACAGGCCCTTCTCGAAGCCCGCAAAAATCTAAAGAACCCACCCCACATCTACACCGAAATAGCCCTCGAACAAATCGACGGTGATATCAGCTTCTTCCAGACCGACGTCCCCTCTGCCTTCACCGATGCCACCGACGCCGACACCAAAACCGCCTTCGCAAAGTCGAACGCAGCCGTCATCGAAGCTCTCAAAGCCTACGAAGCGTGGCTAAAATCCGATCTCCTCCCCCACTCCAACGGCGACTACAAATTCGGGGCCGACACCTTCGCCAAAAAACTCGCCTACGACGAGATGGTCGACATCCCCCTCGATCACCTCCTCGAAATCGCCTACGCCGACCTGCACAAAAACCAGGCCGAGTTCGCCCGCGTAGCCAAAGAAGTCGACCCCACCAAAACTCCCCAGCAGGTCCTCGCCGAACTAGCCACCATCCACCCCGCCCCAGACAAACTCCTCGAAACCTTCAACAACACCTTCGCCAGCCTCATCGACTTCATCAACACCCACCACATCATCACCATCCCCTCCAAGGTCGAGCCCACCCTCGAAGAAACCCCACCCTTCATGCGCGCCACCACCTCGGCCTCCATGGACCCTCCGGGCCCCTTCGAAACCCACTCCACCAAGGCCTACTTCAACGTAACTTTGCCTGAAAAAACCTGGACACCCGAGCACATCGCCGAACACATGTCCGAGTTCAACGTCGGCACCATCATCTCCACCAGCGTTCACGAGGCCTACCCCGGCCACTACATCCAATACCTCTGGACCCCGCAGTTCCCCTCCACCATCCGCAAGGTCCTCGGAGCCAACACCAACATCGAAGGCTGGGCCCACTACACCGAGCAGATGATGCTTGACCAGGGCTACGGCCAACCCGGCACCGGAGCTCAAAATGAGCGCGAAGCCAAACTCATCCGCCTCGGCCAGATCCAGGACGCGCTCCTCCGCGACGCCCGCTTCGTCAACTCCATCAAGCTCCACACCGGCCAATTCACCTTCGACCAGGCCGTCAACTTCTTCGTCACCGACGGCTACCAGTCCCATTCCGTCGGCCTCGTCGAAACCAAGCGCGGCACCGCCGACGCCACCTACCTCTACTACACCTTAGGCAAGCTCGAGATCATGAAGCTCCGCGCCGACATGATGAAGAAACAAGGCGCAGCGTTCAACCTCCAGGCCTTCCACGACGACTTCATGCGCCAGGGCTTCGCCCCCATCAAAATCGTCCGCAAAGCCATGCTCCACGACGACTCGCCGGTCCTCTAGAGATGCGTTCTACCAACCTTGGGGCCTCTCGTTTCGGTAACGTATCGAGAGGCTGGCTAGTCTTTTTTTTCGGCCTGTTGATACTCCTGTGTAGTGCCTATTTGTTCTTTCCATCGATTCATGCCCGCTATCTCTTCAGCGAACTCAAAACGCTTCAACTCGGGCATTCCACTTTCGAAGACGCACAACGATTAGCTGGAAAGATTAACGCAGAGCCGTATGGTCCCTGCGATCCCTCCAAATGCGAATGGCACAAAAGAATAGACAATGCACGACTTCCGCGATGGTGGAGAGGTTCAGGCGAAACTTTCGGCGTGGTATTCGATGTGAAGGACTCAGTAATTGTCAGGAAAGAAGCTGCGTTCGGCACTGGCATAGAGGATGGATCGGTCCATCCGTCTCGGGTATCGTTTCAAGAGCAGGAGCACTGGGGACGAGAAAATACCCAACAGCCGGTCCAGGCTGGATGGGGGACCACTGAGGTGTTTCGTTATTGGTCGTTCACCGTGCACATGACCCCAAAAGCCTCTGCTGAGGACCGGCGACGCTACACTGCCTTCAACTACAGTTGTTTCTGGAAGTACAAAGGATGCGCAGACGCGAGAAACCTGCTGCCGACAGCGGACCCCTTCCCTTTTGACAAATGAACTCGCTGCATTTCGAAGTATGGCGATTCGCTAGGATTGGATACGGCATTCATACCTGAGCTAACTCTCACGGCGACTGCGGTGAGCAGTTTTACCCAATAAGATCTCGCTATCCCAATATCAATCTGATGCTGCTAGCATTTCTGTAACACTGTTTGCATCCAAGGAATTGATGACTCAATCCATGACCCACCAAAAAATCCGCAAAGCAGTCTTTCCCGCCGCAGGAATGGGCACACGCTTCCTCCCCGCCACCAAGGCCATACCCAAAGAGATGCTCTGCCTCGTCGACAAGCCTCTCATCCAGTACGGCGTCGAAGAGGCCGTAGCCGCCGGCTGCACCGAGATCATCTTCGTCACTAGCCGCGGCAAATCCACCATGGAAGACCACTTCGACATCAGCCCCGAGCTCGAAGCCTCACTAGCCGCAAAAAATAAAACCGCCCTTCTCGAGGTCGCCCGCTCCGTCTCCAAGCTCGCCAAGATCACCTACACCCGCCAGCCCAAACCCCTCGGCCTCGGCCACGCGGTTCTCATGGCCAAAGAGCTCGTCGGCGACGAACCCTTCGCTGTCCTCCTCCCCGACGACATCGTCGACGCCACCACTCCCTGCATGAAGCAGATGGTCGAAGCGTTCAATGAGATCCAATCCAGCATCCTCGGCTCCGAAGTCGTCGAAGGCGCGGCCATTCAAAACTACGGCTGCCTCGACTGCACTCCCGACCCCAAAAACCCGCGTCTCCTCGCCGTCAAAGACCTCGTCGAAAAGCCAAAACCCCACGACGCGCCCTCGCAGAACGCCATCATCGGCCGCTACATTCTCACCCCGCGCATCTTCGACATGCTCGAGCACATCACCCCTGGCGCCGGCGGCGAACTCCAGCTCACCGACGGCATCAAGGCCCTCCTGCAGCACGAAAAAGTCTACGGCTTCGTCTACGAAGGCACCCGCCACGACGCTGGTGACAAGCAAGGCTACCTCCGCGCCACCGTTGAATTCGCCCTCAAAAACAAAGACCTAGGCCCAAGTTTCCGCACCTGGCTAAAATCCCTCCCGCTGTAACCATCCGTCCACAAACCACAGCCCTTTTGACAGAAATTAGGTTCGTCTCGACCGAAGCGGCTCACAGTCCCATCGTGAGCCGCAAGGGCAGCAAAGCCCTCGCACCTGCCACTTAGCTCGTCATTCCGACCGAAGCGAAGCGTAGTGTAGGAACCTGCTGTTCGCCCCGAGCTGCCTCTATCTCCACATATTCCGTCACAAACTCCAGAGATCGTTTCTGCATCTCAAACCGAAGACCGCGCACCACAGAAATCTTGGAGAACAAATGTCTGACAAAAAAGAAAGCGCACCCACCGCCACCCTCACCCGCGAAAAACTCATCGACTATCTGAACGAAGATCTCTCCCGCGAATATCAAGCCATCATCTCCTACGTCAATTACTCGCAGGTCCTCAAGGGCGCGCAGTACATGAACATCGCTGACGAACTCGCCATCCACGCTACCGAAGAGCTCGCCCACGCCATCGCCCTCGCCAATCACATCGACTATCTCGGCGGCATGCCCACCGCAACCCCCAAGCTCGTCAAGACCTCCGAAAAGAACGAAGAAATGCTCCGCTTCGACCTCGAAAACGAGAAAGAAACCATCGCCAACTATCGCCGCCGCATCAAGCAGTGCGACGAGCTCAACGAATACGCCATCGGCGAATCCATCCGCGAGATCCTCATGCAGGAGCAGGACCACCTCATCGCCCTCGCCACCGCGCTCGGCATCGACCCACCCAACCCCGGCATCGCCGACTAAGTGCCCTTCACAAAAATATCGTCATCCTGATCCCGCGCATAGCCGAAGGCGCAGTATCCCTTGCATTTGCTTTCGCCGTCAATCGCCCGCAAAATAAACAACCGCGGCGGATCCATACGTAGACCCTAATCGGTCGTGGGTTCAAGTCACTCTTCTGGCACCACAAAATAAATGACTTTACACTTAAACCACGGGTGGGCTGTTTCCCAGATAAACGAAAGTCGATGAGAGTCAATCCCCCGATCCATCACCAACGGCCTGGAACACCGAAAACAGGAGGAAAGCAAATGAACGAAGAAGCGATGAAGGCGGAACTCGAGCGCCTCAGGGCCGAAAACGCCCAACTCAAGACTAAAGAAAAAGCCGGCATCACCCTCAAGGTAAGCGAAAAGGGAGCAGTGTCGCTCTATGGTATGGGGCGCTTTCCGGTCACTCTATACAAAGAACAGTGGCTCCGCATCCTCGCCAGCGCTCCTCAAATCGAAGCATTCATCCAGGAGAACGAGGCGAAGCTGAAGACGAAGGAGTAGCAGCTCGATATCGCGGAAGCGGCTCATTCAGCTTCCGCGGGCGGCTCCTACTTCCCAATCTTCAAATCGATATAAAACTGATTCTTATTATCGAACGAGCTGATCGTCTTCACCGGGCTCTTCTTCCCGTTGCTCTCAGCCCAGATCTCATAATCTGTATTCTGAGCCAGCTGCCCAAACCGATACGCACCCTCGTCATCGGAAAAGTAGCTCTTCACCGCAAGGCTGTGGTCGTCCTTCAAATACACCACCGCGCCCTTCACAATCGCCCCGCCGCCATCGATGACCTTACCCTGAACCACCCGCTGCACAGGCCCACGCTGCTGCTCCGCAACCGCAGACACAGCCCGCACACCCACAGCCAAAATCACCACCGAACAGGACGCGAGAATCACCTTACCGACAAACGAACGGACCAAGCGATCAGTACTCTTCATATTCTTTCAGTATACGGCTATCTCCATCCAGACCAGCCGTTACTCTTCGTCCTCTTCGGCGGCACGTGTCACATCTTCATCGTCATAGCCCGCATCGTCAATAGCCGCCAGCTCCAGAGGATCTACCGAAATCACCTCGAGGTCGATTCCGCACTCTTCGCACTGAACCGTCTCACCCTCCTCCACTTCATCGGCGTCCACCACAATCGGGTTATCGCACTCCGGACAAACAACAGCCATGATCTTGCCTCCAGGGTCTTTGGGCCCACTCGCCCGTCTAATAGGATTATAGGAACATCCCGGCGGACGCCCTCGTTATTTATTTAGCGGCCCTCCCGCCCATTCGTCAAGCATACGATTCACTTGCCACTTCGGTTTTGCACAGGAGAAATTTCGTGATCGCTGCACCCAACCGCCCCGCACGCCCGGCCCTCACCATCCTCGCAACTACCGCCATCCTCTCCTGCACCATTCTCTACGCCCAACAGGCCCAACAACCCCTCCCCACTGGCCGCCCCATCACCGCCGCCCCAGTCGACCCCGCCATCGCAGCCGCCCTCGCGCAGGTCTCCCCCGACCACATCAAAGCCACCATCACCAAACTCGTCTCCTTCAACAACCGCAGCACCCTCTCCAGCATGGACACCGACCTCGCCCCCAACACTGGCGTCAACGCCGCCGCCGATTGGATCGAGTCCGAATTCGAATCCATCTCCTCCGCCTGCAACAACTGCCTCGAAGTAAAGCGCGACACCTTCACCGAGCCAGCCAGCACCGCACCCAACGCCCGCATCACCAAGCCCACCAAAATCAGCAACGTTTACGCCGTCCTCCGCGGCACCGACCCCGCCCAGGCCCCCCGCATGGTCCTCGTCACCGGCCACTACGACTCCCGCAACTCCACCAACGCCAACACCCACGACCCCGCCCCCGGCGCCAACGACGACGCCAGCGGAGTCGCCGTCTCCCTCGAATCCGCCCGCGTCCTCAGCAAACTCAAATTCCCCAGCGCGATTGTCTTCGTAGCGGTCGCCGGAGAAGAACAAGGCCTCAACGGCAGCGCCCACCTCGCCAAACTCGCCCACGAAGAAAACTGGCAGCTCGAAGCCGTCCTCAACAACGATATCGTCGGCGGCGACACCACCCCCGGCAACACCACACCCCCCAACATTCAGGACAAGACCACCGTCCGCGTCTTCTCCGAAGGCATCCCCGCCAACACCACTCCCAACCAGCTCCGCGCCATCCAAACCCTCGGCGCCGAAGGCGACTCCCCCTCCCGCGAGCTCGCCCGCGCCATCGTCGACGTCGGCGCCACCTACTTCCACCCCACCTCGCAACACTCGCCCATCCCCCCGGGCAGCCGCGTGCACAACAACCTCATGCGAATGATCCCTGCCTTCCATCCCGTCCTCATCTTCCGTCGCGACCGCTTCCTCCGTGGCGGCGACCACAGCTCCTTCAATCAGGAGGGCTTCGCAGCCGTCCGCTTCACCGAGTGGGCCGAGAACTTCGACCACCAGCACCAGAATGTCCGCGTCGAAAACGGCACCCAGTTCGGCGATCTCCTCCAATACGTCGACTTCAACTACGTCGCCAACGTAGCTCGCCTGAATGCCGCCACCCTCGCCACTCTAGCCTCCGCTCCCGGCCAGCCGCAGAATGTCCACATCCTCACCACGGCCCTCGACAATAACACCGAACTCACCTGGCAAGCCCCAGTCGGCGCCCCCACCAGCACGACGTACGAGGTCGTCTGGCGCGAAACCGACCAGCCCACCTGGACCGACTCCGCCAGCGCAGGCGCCGCCCTCACCCTCAAGCTTGCCGTCTCCAAAGACAACGTAGTCTTCGCCGTCCGCTCCGTCGATCCCGCTGGCCACCGCAGCATCGCGGTCCTCCCGACCCCCGAACGCGGCCAGCGTCCGCCAACGACACGCCCAGCGAACCAATAACGGGTTCTTCTACCACCCATTTCAGGACTAGTATTTCTTCAAGGCAAAACTGAGTTCCTGGCTGGCCGACAGGAGGTCACACCCGATGTTGAACAAAACTTTCACCGCCACTCTGCAAAAGAGCCCTGCAAAAGATGGCTGGACCTACGTGGTCTGGCCCGACTCAGTCAAATTCTTCGGCACGCGCGATCTGGTCAAAGTCACCGGAAAGATCGACGGCCACCCCTTCCGCAGCTCTTTCATGGCGCTCGGTGACGGCACCCACAAACTGCCCGTAAAAGCCGACATCCGCAAGACAATTGGCAAGCAGACAGGCGACAAAGTAAAGGTATTGCTGGAAGACCGCCTCTAAAAATTCTCATCGCGACCAACGGGAGCGCCATCCGAAGGGGTACACACGCCACGAAGTGGCCGCCCCGCGCGCAGCGGGCCCGTCCGGCAGGACACGGTATTTAAACAAGCCTCTCGGTATGTCTTTTCATCTCCAACGCCTATGATCAAATAAGAAAAGCATGCCCCGATCCGGTCCCATCTCGCTTGCGCTCCCAGCCTTCGAAGGCACCACCCGCAAACTCATCCTTCTAAACGTCGGAGCCTTCTTCGGCCTGCTGATCCTCCGCTGGCTCGCCCCGCAACTCGAAGCGGTCCTTCACAGCCACCTCATCCTCGAACCCCTGGCTGTCGCCCACGGTGAAATCTGGCAGCTCCTCACCTACTCTTTCGTCGAACAGGGCATCCTCGGCATCCTCTTCGGCATGCTCACCCTCTGGTTCACCGGCTCCCTCCTCGAACCCTCGTTCGGCGGCCGCTGGTTAGCCGAGCTCTACCTCACCTCAGTAATCGGCGGCGCGATCCTGGCCTCCGCCATCTCCTTTACCCACATCCTCGGCCTGCGTCCCGACGTAGGCGCTGCCGGAGCCTGGTCCGGCATCTTCGGCCTCATGGTCGCCATCGCCATGATCTTCGGCGACCAGGAATTCCTCCTCTGGTTCGTCCTCCGCATCAAGGCCAAGTACATGGTCGCGATCTACATCCTCATCGCGGTCGCCCTCCTGCTCAAGCAAGCCGACACCTTCAACGCCCTCATCCAGCTCTCCGGCGCTCTCTGCGGCGCGCTCTTCGTCAAATTCGCTCCACGCCGCGGCCTCGCCTTCGGCCTGTCCGAGCAATACTTCGGCGTCCGCAATCGCTACTACCGATGGAAGCGCCGCCGCGCCGCCCGCAAGTTCGAGGTCTACATGCGCAAGCAGAATCGCGAAGTCCACTTCGATAAAGACGGCCGCTACGTCGACCCCGACGAACTCCGCAAGAACCCAAACGACAAGCGCTGGATGAACTAAGACACCGCAGTATTGAGCTTTTTCAGTTGTCTGCTCTTTTGCCGTTGTCTGCTCTTTTGCCGTTGTCCGTTCTTTTGCCGTTGTCCGTTCTTTTGTTGTTGTCTGTTCTTTTGTTGTCATCCCCGAAGGGGATCTGCGTTGTACTCTCCAACCCATCCGATCAATGGGAAGGCAGAACTCTTCTCAGCTGCCGCCTCTTGCAATTGCTCTTGCAGTTTTCTCGATCTAATCCAAACCTCAAAAAATCGTCATCTCGACCGGAGCGGCGGACAGTCCCACCGTCCGTCGCGCAGTGGAGAGACCCCCGTATTGGCAGTTGTCGTTGCTGTTTTAGATCAGCCTTTAGACAGGCTCTAGGGCATCTTCAAATCAGCCACCGTCAAACTACCGAACGCCTGCTGATAGTTGGCACTCCAAACCCCATCCACATCCCCGCTCGATAGATACACTCGCTTCTCCCCGGCAAACTCCGGCGCAAACTCCACCGTGAGCTTCACCGTCAAAGTCTTCCCCGAAACCTGAGACGAAGCCTGCGCCGCCACTACCGTGCACTGCGAGTTCTCCAAGGTCGCAGAACTGCCCGCCTTCGCCGCATGCGTCCCATACATACCGCCCACATTCGGCACCAACGAAATCTCCTGTGCCAGCACGTCGTACCGAATCAAACACTCGTTCGCGGACCACTTCTTCCGCTCACCCGGCCGCAGCCCACCAGACATCACCGACAAGGTAACCTCGCCTATGTGCGACCCGCCCTTCGGGTCCTGAAACGTCGCCGTAAACCTCTGCCCACGCCCATCATCCGGCGAAATCGCAACCGCCACCGGAACCGACGAATCCATCCTCATCGGCGCAACCCGTCTGCACCCAATCAGCAGAACCCCAAAGACAAACGAAACCGCAACGAAACTCCGATGCCGCATCGTCATCTCTCCACCTCGACCATAAAGTCCTTATATCGAAGCGCCCTCAGCTCTGCCTACGCCGCACGAACGAATTCCCACGGATTTTTTCAACGCAGCAAGCATCCCAACAGCCCCAACCCCCGCTGAAGAAACAAACCGGAACTCAAAAGTTCCCGGAAACCGCCCTACTTCGTGGCCGTCGCAACCACCACCGCTGCTACATCCTTCTCGCCCAGCCCCAGCTTGATCGCCCTCTCCTCGATGTTTTTGTCTGCAAGATCCTTCCCCTCAAATGCCCCGTTCGCCTGAATAATCCGCGCAATGCATCCCGTCCAACCCGTCTGGTGGCTAGCTCCAACCCCCGCGCCGGTATCGCCGTGGAAGTACTCATAGAAAAGAACATTGTCACGCCAAAGCGGATCCGTCTGAAACTTCTCCTCGTTCCCAAACACCGGCCGTTGCCCCGCACTGTCCTTAGTAAACGTGCTGATCAGCCGCTCTCCCAGCACCTGCGCAACCTCGAACAGATTCATCTCCTTCCCCGATCCCGTCGGGCACTCGATCTTGAACGTATCGCCGTAGTACGCTCCCAGCCGCATCAGCGACACATACAACAAGAAGTTCACCGGCATCCACACCGGTCCTCGCCAGTTCGAGTTCCCTCCAAACATCCCGCTATCCGAATCCCCCGGCACATACGAAACCTGAGACTCATGCCCGTTCAGGGTGAACTTGAACGGATGATCCACGTGATACCGCGACAGCGCCCGAATCCCATACGGCCCAAAGAACTCGTTCTCGTCCAGCATCTTCGTCAGAATTCGTCGTAGCTTGTTTTCATTCACCGTCGCCAGCAGTCGCCGCCCCGCCAATCCAGGCGTCCCCGGCATATGCAGATTCTCCGCCAGCTCAGGGTGCCTCGCCAGAAACTGCTGCGCATGCTTCCGGAACGTCGGCAGCTTCTCCATCAGGTCTTCTTCGAAGATCGCCACCGCCGTCAACGGCAGCAGCCCCACCATCGATCTCACCTTCATCCGAAATGCCTCGCCATTCGGCAGCCGCAGCACGTCGTAGAAGAATCCATCTTCGTCATCCCACATCGTGTCCTGCTGTTTCCCCATCCGATCCATCGCACCCGCAATCCACATCGTGTGCTCGAAGAACTTCACCACGAACTCCTCGTAGACCGGGTAGTGCAACGCCAGCTCCACCGCGATCCGCAGCATCTGCTGGCTAAAGAACACCATCCAAGCCGTTCCATCCGCCTGCTCCAGATAACCGCCATTCGGCAGCGGCGCACTCCGGTCGAACACCCCAATGTTGTCCAGCCCAAGAAATCCACCCTCAAACAAATTATTCCCCGACCGGTCCTTCCGATTCAGCCACCACGTAAAGTTCACCAGCAGCTTCGAGAACGCATACGACAGAAACTCCAGATCTCCCTTCCCCCCATTCCGTTCTTTATCGCTCATGTAAATCTGAATCGTGGCATACGCATGCACCGGCGGATTCGTATCGCTGAAGTTCCACTCATACGCTGGTATTTGTCCATTCGGGTGCTGATAATCATTCCGCAGAATCAGCTCCAACTGTGCCTTCGCAAAGTCAGAGTCCACCGCCTGAAACGCCAGCATATGAAACGCCAGGTCCCACGCCGCATACCACGGATACTCCCACTTATCCGGCATCGAAATAATGTCGTCGTTGTACATGTGAAACCATTCGCCGTTACGCACCTTCTCCCGCGTCTCCGGCGTACACCACGGCCCCACCTTGTGTTCTCTCAACCACAAATTCAAGTCGTAATAAAAATACTGTTTGCTCCACAGCATCCCCGCTATCGCCTGCCGCATCACCAGCGCGCGATCCGGATCCGCGTTCACTTTATCCGGCGTAATCGACTCGTAGAACGCATCCGCCTCTTTCAGCCGCGTCGCAAACACCTCATCGAAGTCCTTGAACGGCTTCGCATCCAACTCCGCGCTCGTCCGCGTCAACCGCAGCCGCACCACCTTCGTCTCGCCCGCGCCAACCTTCAGCACATAGTAAGGAGCCGCCTTCGTCCCTACCATCGCCGAATTCACCGCTCCCTTCTCTCCATGAATCACGTAATTATGAAAAGCATCCTTCACATAAGGTGAACCGTTCTCTGACCCAAACAGTTTTTTGTTGTTGCTCTCATTCTCCGTAAACAGCAGCGGAGCGTCCCCCTCGCAATACAACGTGTAATCCGGCAGCGACTCCCTGAAGATCGGGTCCGTATGGTGCGCCGAGATCGCACCGTATCCCTTCCCCTGCGTCCCCCTCAACTCCGGCTTCCCGCCATGATCCGACCACATCCACGTATTCCGAAACCAGACCGTCGGCAGCACATGCAACATCGCCTCCTCCGGCCCGCGATTCGTAACACTGATCTTGATCCCCAGATCCTCCGCACCCGCCTTCGCATACTCCACAAACACATCGAAGTACCGATCCTCGTTGAACACACCCGTATCCAACAGCTCATACTCGGCACCCGCGCGGCCGCGCTCCCTGTTCGTCTTCAGCAGATCGTCATACGGGTAAGCAGCCTGCGGATACTTGTACAGATACTTCATGTACGAGTGCGTCGGCGTGCTGTCGAGATAGAAGTAGTACTCCTTTACATCCTCCCCATGATTGCCTTCGCTATTCGTCAGCCCAAACAGCCGCTCCTTCAAAATCGGATCTTTGCCGTTCCACAACGCCACCGCAAAACACAGTACCTGGTGGTCATCGCTCACCCCCGCAAGTCCATCCTCGCCCCACCGATACGCCCGAGACCTCGCCTGATCATGCGTAAAGTAATCCCACGCATTTCCATCCGCGCTATAGTCCTCGCGCACCGTCCCCCACTGCCGTTCACTCAGGTAAGGACCCCACTTCTTCCATGGGACGGCTTTCGTTTTGGCCTCGACGAGTCTGCTCTGCTCTTCGGTCATGATCCCCTCCCTTGATCTCTGCCTACAGCGGGCCCGCCCTGCGATGAATTGAGCACACATCCTAAACCCGCGCCGTTACAAACAAAAGCAGACCCACGATCCAACGTTCGATCCGCTCCAAAGCCGCTTTCTTCATCAAAAAATCTTGTCAAGCCCCCAAGTGCCTCAAACCCGCGCCAATCAAGGAGATTCGCGTGGCGTATTAGTTCCGCACTATCAGCTAAACTAGATGTAGAGATCAAAAGAACCCCCAGCACAGGCTGGGGTTTTTCGTTTTAAACGGCAAATGTCACCTAAGTCCTTTGCTGGCAAGAATTTGGACGCAACTCCTTTGGTTGCACGAATTTAGCGGCCATTACTGTCGCTATCTCACTGCAACCATAGGACTTACACGCAGGCAATATGGGGGGGTACCCCCGTGGGAGAACGCATGCAATACACACTCTGCCGCCACATCAAAACAAACGGAACTCGATGCCAGGCACCATCGCTCACCGACGGCATCTGGTGCTACTTCCACTCGCGCCTCCACCAGCGCCACACAGCTTATCGCACCACCGAAGCCTCACGCGGCTACCTGGTCCCCGGCCAGCACATCGAGCTAACCGCCCTTGAGGATCGCGAGTCCGTACAAGTTGCCCTCTCGGTCGTGGTCAACGCCTTGGCTACTGGAAAGCTCGACACCCGCCGCGCCACGGCGCTGCTCTACGGCCTTCAACTGGCCTCTAACAACGCCACCAGCCTCAATACCAAACCCTACGCGCCCAAAGTCGTCCGTGACGTCGAATCGACCCCCGACGGCTTGGACCTCGCACAACCCGGAGCCACGCTCGAGATCGCTGACAACTACGATCACAAAGCCGACCTCGATCTTGATGACGACGAAGGAGACGAGAACGAAGAGGATTAAAGAACGCCCTGCGCGGGCAGCGGTCACTTCGTGACGCGTATACCGGCTTCGCCACGGGCCTCCCGTTGGTCGGCAGTAAATATTCTCATCGCGACCAACGGGAGCGCCACCCAAAGGAGTATACCCGTCACGAAGTGACCGCCCCACGCGAAGTGGGCAGTTAGCTTCTAACCACAGTCTTCAAATGCAGTTCCCGCATCTGCTGATCACTCACCGGCGTAGGCGCATCGACCATCAGGTCGATCGCCTTCGCCGTCTTCGGAAACGCAATCACCTCACGGAGGCTAGTCGCACCCGCAAGAATCATCACAATCCGATCCAGCCCCAACGCAATTCCGCCATGCGGAGGCGTGCCATACTCCAGCGCATCCAGGAAGAAGCCAAACCGCTCCTTCGCCTCTGCATCCGACATGCCCAGCGACCGGAAAATCTCCGCCTGCACATCCTGCCGGTGAATACGAATCGAGCCCGACCCAAGCTCCGTTCCATTCAGCACAATGTCGTAAGCAAGCGCACGCACAGCCCCCTTATCGTTCGTCAGACGCCCCGCCTTGATGTCCTCTTCATGCGGAGAGGTAAACGGATGATGCGCCGCATTCCAAACCTTGGTCTCCTCATCCCACTCGTACATCGGGAAGTCGGTGACCCAAAGAAACTTGAAGTCAGCCTCCGTTCCAGTCTTCACAAACCGTCCATGCTTGTCCGCGAACTTCGCCGCAAGCTGCAACCGCAACGCACCAACCCGCTTATAGATCCACTGCGGATCGAAGTTCCACTTCGCCGGAGTACCAATCTTGGGAGTTACAACAATGATCAGATCAGCATCGGTCCCGGTACTCGGTTCCGCGGAACTCAACTTCGCCTCAATCGTCGAAGCCAGCGGAGCAAACGCGTCGTTGGTCTTCAACCGAGCCACATCCAGAAAGTCGAGGCCGCAATCACCAAACGTAGCCCGAATCTCCTCCACCAGAGCACGCTTCTGCGTCCCACTCAGCGTACCTGCCTTGGGAATAACGAACCCAAGCACCGGCAGCTCCTTCTCAATCTTCAACGTCTCACGCAACTCCGGAGTCAACTCAGCAGTCAGCGACACCATCGCCGGCAGCCGCATATCCGGCTTGTCGATCCCGTAGTTCTTGATCGCATCGTCATAAGTCATCTGCACGAAAGGAGTCGTCAACGAGATCGAAGCCGTCTTGAACGCAGCAGTCAGAAAACCCTCGACCACGCGAAAGACTTTCTCCTGCTGGGGAAAGCTCATCTCAAGGTCGATCTGCGTAAACTCCGGCTGTCGATCCGCACGAAGATCCTCATCACGGAAGCAGCGAGCGATCTGAAAGTATTTATCGAATCCCGAGATCATCAGGATCTGCTTGAAGATCTGCGGCGACTGCGGCAGCGCATAGAAGTGGCCTGCATGAACCCGGCTAGGCACAAGATAATCACGCGCTCCCTCAGGCGTAGAACGCGTCATAAAAGGAGTTTCAATCTCAAGAAAGCCCTGCTCAACAAGGTAGTTACGAATCGCCATCGCAACTCTGCTGCGCAACGCGAAGTTATATTGCATCTCCGTCCGTCGCAGATCGAGATAGCGATACTTCAACCGAACCTCTTCGTTCGCAATCGCATCATCGGCCGGCGAAAACGGAGGAGTCTTCGCCTCGTTCAGCAGCAACAACTCACTCGCAACCACCTCGATCGCGCCAGTAGGCATATTCGGGTTCTCAAGTCCCGCACCACGCCGCTGAACCTTGCCCTTCACCGCAACCACGTACTCCGACCGCGCAGCCTCAGCCTTCGCATGCGCCTCACCGGACACCTCTTTGTCGAGCACGACCTGAGTAATCCCGCTCCGGTCCCTCACATCGAGAAAGATCAGGTTCCCATGATCCCGCCGGCGATTCACCCAACCCATCAACACCACCGGCTGCCCATCCTGCTCCACGCGAAGCTCGCCACACATGTGGGTCCGCTGCAAACTACCTAAAAAATCCAACATGATCTCATTCACTTTCAAAATCGAAGTCGCTCGCGAGGAGCTAATCAGGAAGCAGATTCACTAAGCGCGCAGAAAACTCGCAAGCTCAGCTCGAGGAACCTTCGTCTGATCTCCAGCACTAAAGTCTTTAACCGTCAGAATACCCGACGAAACCTCATCTTCGCCGACAATCACCATTCTCCGAGCGAGCTTATCGGCAGCTTCGAAGGACTTCTTCAGGCGGAAACTTCCATCTCCAACCTCAACCGAAAGTCCCGCGCGACGAAGCTCCTGCGCAAGCGCCAGCGCAGCAGCATTCCGTTCAACTCCCATCGGAGCAACGAAGGCATCAAGCTTCTGCTCCTTCGCCATCGCTTCCTGAGCCTGAAGCGTAAGGATCAAACGATCTTCTCCAATCGCAAACCCGATTCCAGGAGCCTTCGGACCGCCAAGCAACTCCGACAATCCGTCGTATCTTCCACCACCAAGCAGCGCGTTCTGAGTTCCCAAACCACTTCCATCAGGCACAGTGAACTCGAACGTCGTCCGCGTGTAGTAGTCTAAACCGCGCACCAACCGCGGATTCACGGTATAAGCAACTCCACAAGCATCAAGCGCAGCAAGCACCTGCCCAAAGTGCTCCTTGCTCGCATCATCCAGAAAGTCGGCGATCTTCGGCAGACCGTCGATGATCTCCTGATCGCCAGCATCCTTCGAGTCCAGCACGCGCAGCGGATTCGTCTCTGCCCTGCGTTGATTGTCCGCACTCATCTTGTCCCTCACAGGAGCCAAAGCCTCACGCAACGCAGCGATGTACTTCGGCCGATCCGTCGACGACCCAACCGAGTTCACCTCAAGCTTCCATCCCTTCACACCCAACTCATTCAGGAAGGTAGAAAGCATCTCCAGCACTTCAGCATCGCGCAGCGCACTATCAGCGCCGGACCAGGCTGGTCCAAGCACCTCAGCCCCAATCTGCCAGAACTGCCGATATCTTCCACGCTGAGGCCGTTCCCGCCGGAACTGAGGCCCGATGTAGAACAGCTTCTGTAGCATTCCAGTATCGGCCAGCTTGTGTTCGATGTACGCGCGCACAACGCCAGCCGTGTTCTCGGGCCTTAGCGTCAGGCTCTGCGCACTATCGCTATCAGCCCGCGTGCGATCCTGCCATGTGTACATCTCCTTGGAGACAATATCCGTCTCCTCGCCCACACCACGCGCGAAGAGAGCCGTATCCTCGAAGATCGGTGTCCGAATCTCCCCAAACCCATAACGTGCGAAGACGGCTCTCGCCGTTGCTTCCACATAGTTCCAGAGCCCCGTCTCAGGAGGTAACAGATCCCGAGTCCCGCGTACTGCCTTCAAAGTAGCCATCACCTCCAGTGTAGCGAAAGCTATGCCGATTTAGGCTCCAGCCGCTTCCGCGAGGTAGATCGCTGTGTAGTCCAGATAGTTCTGCGCGTACTTCAGGATCAACTCCCGATCCGCATCGCCAAGCGTTCGTCGCACCTTCCCCGGAACACCAGCCACCAGCGAGTTCGGCGGGATCACCGTATGCTCCGGAATTACCGCTCCTGCCGCAACGATGGATCCTTCACCAATCCTCGCATCGTTGAGGATCGTCGCACCGATACCGATGAGGACTGCGTCCTCAAGCACGCAGCCGTGCACCGTGGCGTTGTGGCCGATCGTGACCATCTCGCCAACGATGACCGGGTACAGATTGCGCATGCCGTGTAAAACAGCGCAATCCTGTACATTGCTTCGGGCGCCAATACGGATAGAGTTGACATCTCCACGTAAGACGGCGTTCATCCAAACGCTGGCTTGCTCTGCGAGTGTAACGTCGCCGATTATCTGAGCTGAAGGATCGATATAGCAGCTGGTAGAAATTACCGGTTTAATTCCTTGAAACGTACGGATCATGGAAGAGATTTTACGCTGTGCCTGCAAAACTATTCAGTTCAGGCATAAGACAGTACTCGGCTCTGAATTAGCAACGATTTGTGTGATTTTCTCTGAAAAGACGAGTATTCTAGAAGATATCCCCATTGGGACTGGTTGGAGGTGTATTTTTCTTGGCAGAGGTTCGAGTACAAGAAGGCGAACCCCTTGAGAATGCCCTGCGGCGCTTCAAGCGCAAAGTGCAGACAGAAGACATCATCAAGGAAGTCAAGCGTCACTCTTTTTATCTAAAACCAGGTGAGAAGAAACGTGTGAAAGAAGCGCTTGCACGCAAGCGTAATCGCAAGAAGGTCCGCAAGGAGCAGGATTAGTTTCAGCTCCGTAACCATAGTGGGCCGTCCCCTTCTCTGATGAGAAGTTTGAAGAGACGGCCCACCCAATCGCTAGAGATGGACTCCCGCCATCTCCTAGCCCCGGCAGAGAGAGCTTATTCATAAGCTCACATTGACCGGCAAACGAGATGTTTCCAAGAACTTGCAGTTCTGGGCCCCTTCAAATCCAAAAGTAACGATCTTCACTAAAGGTAGACCCCTCGGTGTCAGCCACGATCGACCTCCTGAGTGTTCTTCCTCCGTAGGACGGGAGAAGCGGCATGGAATTTCTGGATCGGCTATTAACCTGTGCAGACTGCGGCGGCGAGTTCATCTTCACCGCTGGGGAACAACTTTTTTTCTTCGACAAACAATTCAAGAACGACCCAAAGCGTTGTAAGCCATGCAAGTCCAAACGTTCTGGGGTCGGATTGAAGACAGGTACGGGGCCGGCGGCGGCAGGCCTGTCGCGAACTGAGACTCGCACTGAGTGCTCGGAGTGTGGGATTGAGACCACTGTGCCATTCAAGCCGACACAGGGGCGGCCGGTGCTTTGCCGGCAATGCTTCCAGAGCAAGCGGGCTCCCACGACTGGGGCGCTTGTTACTGCGGCTGCGACGGCAGAGATGGTTGCCGGCTCTCCTGGAGAACGCATTCCGGCGAGCATCGAGCTGCTGGCAGCTTCCCGAGTCTAGGTCTGTTGCGGTTGTCCATCACTCTCATGATAAGAGGTGAGTCGGGGTGCGCGCAGATTTGTACTTCACGTGGTGGCGGGGCAATTGTGGATCTTTGAAATGCGAAAACCCTGCCTGAGCAGGGTTTTCTTGATGCAAATTTGTGGTGACTTCGTGGTGACTGATGGTCAGTTGCTGGTGAACTGTGGCGCTTAGACAGGAACTGAAGTCAGCTCTGCGGGGTCGACGTTTACGAAGCGACCCTGCTGGCCCTTGTCCTGGAAGCGGACAATGCCATTGACCTTGGCGAAGAGGGTGTCGTCCTTGCCGCGACCGACGTTGGCGCCGGGCTTGAGCGGGGTGCCACGCTGACGGACGATGATGCCGCCGCCGAGGATCGTCTGACCACCGAATACCTTGACTCCGAGCCGCTGAGCGTTTGAGTCGCGGCCGTTTTTAGAAGAACCTAAACCTTTTTTATGTGCCATTCGATTGCCTCTTTCGCGCTGCCCTCTGGGCCTTTGCGCTCACTGAATCTTGAATTCCAAACTTAAACTTAGGGGAAGCCTAGTCTTACGCTTCCTTGAAGCTCTTGCCGTTGACGAGGATCTCGTTGATCTTGACCTCGACGAAGTTCTGACGGTGACCCTGCATCTTCTTGTACTGCTTCTTGCGCTTGAGCTTGAAGACGAGGATCTTTTCGCCGCGACCGTGGGCGACGACGGAGGCGAGAACCTTCGCGCCGGTGAGGTCGGACTCGAACTTACCCTCTTCGCCGCTGACGGCGAGGATGTCGGAGAACTCGATGTTGCCGTTCTCGTGGGCGGTGGTTTCAATCTTCAACTTCTCGCCAGGGGAGACCAGATACTGTTTGCCGCCGGTGCGGATGACTGCGTACATGACTAGAACCTCAAGCGGGGTCGCATAATGCTGACCGCTTTCTTCAGAAAATAGATTGTGCTGCATGGGCGCATACAGGAGCACTACAGTAAGCCAACCGGTCAAGCCATCGCAGTCTGTTTTCCAATGACCGCCGGGCCTAAGCCTGTCGTCCCTGCAACCCTTGAGATGAAGACACATGGGTTGCAGCGCCAAACTTAATGAGTGTATCGCGTTCCTGGAGGGGGGTCAACGATAGGTGTTCTAATTTGCGTTCTTTCCTTTCATTTCGGCTACCCTCCCCCTCCCTCGGGGGGGAATTTTGCAAGCAAGCCTATTGTTTTGATGAGTTTACAAGGGTATGGTGTCTGCAAAATATTGATTCCAGGTAATTTACGTACAAAATACTTGTTTTGTTGGAGTTGCGGCTCCGTGATCCTTATCGGCCGGATCTCTTCCGTCAGAACAAGGTTCCTTCTTTAATTGTACCCAGTTGGATGGGGAAATACGCAACGTGAAAAGCTGCGACTGGAGCGGGTTTCGTGAATGTTGGGGCTTGACAAGATTTATCGGTGTGCCGCGTCGGATTGGCGTGTCAGGTGACGGGTGCAAAGGCGATTTATCATTCCCAAATCTAGGCAGAAGCCCATTTCAGCAGCTAGTCGAGATATTGGAGACTTGAAAACCTCATGACCCGAAAGAATACGATTCACGATATCGGCGTAGCAAAACACATTGGGAACTACAGCGACGCGGTTGAATCAGCGAGTCCAGGTCGAATGCTGTTTCTTTCTGGCACTCCGGGTCTTGCCCCCGACGGAAAACTGCCCAAAACGTTCGAGGAACAAGCCGAACAAGCTTGGAAGAACGTATTCGCGCTACTCGACCTGGCGGTAATGGGCCCTGAACATCTAGTGAAGATCTCTCAGTACCTGGTGCGGAGTGAAGATCTCCCGCTTTACCCGCCAATTCGCAATAAATGGCTAAAGGACCATCGTCCGGCATCCATGCTTGTCATAGTCCCGGCGCTTGTGCGGCCAGACATTCTCATCGAAATCGAAGCCTACGCGGTAGCTCCCACCGACTGATATGGTGCTGGATCCTGTTGTTTCATTTTTTTGAGGGATGCGGCACCGGGGTTACTCCAATCTGCTCGTCTTTCGTATATGGAGCTCCATAGTAGGGAAACTCAACGCTGATGCGGTCATGATCGGGCGATACTCCGTCGGCAAGCGGCTTGTTGCACGCCAGCGACAGCATCACATCCATTACGTCGTCGCCCAGGGAACGTCCATTGAATCGACCGCGCTCAAAGGTCGCTGGCGTTCCAAGCTCATAAGGCAAGGTAACGGGACACAACAGAGCAGCGGTTTGCCTGCCGTACTCCGAGGGGTTTTCGGCAGAACCTGCGTAAGTCGTCATCTTCTCTGTGAAGTCCGCGACGGCCTTCGAAAAACGATCTACATCTTCAGACGGCGCGGACGTATTGAACTGCTCCTTCAAATCCTGTGAGGTCGGATCGTTGAGGAAGATATGCGTAATCAGAGGCAGGCCCCAACGCGAGACCTGCATCTCGGGTGCGTGCCCATAAAGTGAGATCGTCGCCCAGGAATGGACTTTCCCCTGGCCGATGAGATCAGTTGGAACCTCGAGAACGATCGCCGTTACGTTTCGCCGTGCGAAAAAGTTTTGTGGATGTTGGAAGGCGTCGCCATCATATCGGTGGTTCTGATAGAAAGCAGTGAGGAGCGCGTGAAGCGCAGAAGCATCGCCTGCGAAGAGCTCTGGTGCAATGCCGACGTACGCGCGCACACCTGACTTGGTCGCGACCTTCCCGGTCTCGCCTTCTACGAGGAGATCGCCGGCAGCTCCACGAACAGCATCGTCGCCTGTCGCTCTGCGTACCTCAAAACTCTGGACATGAAGATGCTCCTCGCCGTCTGCATGTCGCGGTTCGGCGAAGCGAAATTTAAACGTGACATCCTCATGCGCGTCGCCATCAAGGTCAAACCGGAATGCATAGAGGCCTTCGGGGTGAAGGGCGTCCGAAGCCGATAAGCCCACATCCGGGTTGACGATCATGGCCATCACCGTTGTTCCAGGAACGCCTTCGAAGAGGTAAAAGTCGCAGAGGTTCAGACTTGGGTCTTCCTTGGCAAGCTTGGTATCAAAGTGGTGAGACATAGCAACTCCTGAGAATCGACAGTCTCGCGATTGTAACGGGGAAGCGGGTCCAGAGATATTAACGTGACTCAGCAAGCAGATGCTATCTGAATTGGTAACTGTAAGTCGGCTTGTGGGTAGCAACCCGCCGACGTCTCACGAACGATCCATGCAGTAATCTTTTTGCATGAAGATTGCGGTTGTTACTGGTGCGGCGCAGGGGATTGGACGTCGGGCTGCAGAGGTTTTGGCGGCGGCGGGGTACGGGTTGCTGCTGATGGATCTGCAGGCTTGCGCTGCTACGGCGGAGGTGGTGAAGAAGGCCGGGGTTGAGGTTGAAGAGGTGGTGGGGGACATCTCGGATGAGGCTGTGGTGAAGCGTGCGGTGGAGGCGGTGCGCTCGCGGTGGGGTCGCGCGGATGTGTTGGTGAACAATGCGGGGATTAGCTTCATTGCGCCGGCAGAGACCGTGGAGGGGAAGGCGTTTCTGCGGGTGCTAGAGGTGAATCTGCTCGCTCCGTTTCTGCTGGCGAAGGCGTTTGGCGCGATGATGCTGGAGCAGAAGAGCGGAAGCATTGTGAATGTGGCCTCGATTGCGGGGCTGGTGGGGATTGGGGATCGGTCGGCGTATAACGCCTCGAAGCATGGACTGATTGGGTTGACGCGGACGCTTGCGGCGGAGTGGGGTGGGCGTGGAGTGCGGTGTAACGCGGTGTGTCCGGGGTGGGTGAAGACGGAGATGGATGTGGCGGATCAGGCGGGTGGAGGTTATAACGACGCGGATATTGAAGGGGCGAATCCTATGGGACGGTTTGCGTCGCCGGAGGATATTGCGCAGGCGATTTTGTTTCTGGCGGAGCCTGAGCGGAGTGGGTTTGTGAATGGGCAGGCGCTGGCGGTGGACGGTGGATGGACTGTGGATGGGAGCTGGCAGAGTCTGCGGATGCGGAAGCGATAGCGGGGAGCTTTGTTAGAACGAGTGAGCCGCGAGATGGTGTTTGATGGAGATGGTTCGACTTTTTAGTTATCGACGTTGTTGCGAGGCACGGTGCATGCGGCGGATTTCGGATTTGATGTCTTTGCAGAGTTCTGGTGGTGCGACCGCTACTGCGTGGGAGCCGAGGCCAAGGACCACGAAGTGGGCTTGCTGGTAGCTTTCAAACTCGATGTGAAAGAGACGCCAGCCCTTCTGCAGAGTGCGTGCTGCGCGATGGTGGAGCTCAGGAACCATGGGACACCAACGCTCGATGGAGGCGACGCCTTTGTCTGAGAGTGCGAGGATGGTGGCGATGGTTTGGTGGCGGTCCTTGAGAGCTGCCGTGCTTTGTTTCCAGTGGGCGGCGAGATCGAAGTCGGGTGGCCTGATGGATGGGAGTGCGAGCACGACTGCTTCGCGCATGCGAGAGATGCGGTAGGTACGGGTGCCGGCATAGGATTGTGCGATGAGGTACCAGACGGTTTGCTTGCAGACGAGGCCGAGAGGGTCGACGGTGCGGGAACTTAGTTCGCCGTCGGCGCGGGTGTAGAGGAAGGTGAGTTTGCAGTCGCGGGCGAGAGCGTCCTGCACGATGGGGAGCATGGAGAGGTCTTCGGGGGAGGGTCTCCAGCCGGTGGGGTCGATGTGCAGGCGAGCCTGGATGGAGTGGGCCTGAAGACGCATGGAGGTGGGCATGGAGGCCATGAGCTTGTCGAAGGCGCGCTGGGCTGCTGCGGTGAGTCTGCGGTCGCCAAGGGCGCTGGGCTGGGCCATGAGCAGGGCTTGAAGTTCAGCGTCGTCGAGGCCGGGGACTTTGGTGCGCCAGCCTTTTTGTAGCTCCCAGCCACCGGTTGGACCACGGTGGGCGATGAGCGGAATGCCCGCGGTGCAGAGGGCTTCCATGTCGCGATGGGCGGTGCGCTGGGAGATTTCGAGGCGCTCTGCTACTTCTCTGGTGGAGAGACGGCCGTGGGCTTGAAGAAGCATAAGAGTGGAGAGGAGACGATCCGACTTCATTCGATTTGTCTGTGCTCCTTTCTTTTTTTCAGAGTTATTTCTTTAATATGACAGCGCATGTCATATTTTGGCGAATAACTTATGGATTGAGAGCCAGAGGCTTTCTGAGGAGGAAGTGGGATGGAGTTCAAACGATATTTTCTGGAGCAGCTGGAGAGCGAAGCAGATGCGTCACGGAAGGCGATTGAGCGGGTGCCTGAAGGGCAGAACTCGTGGAAGCCGCATGAGAAGTCGATGGAGCTGGGAAAGCTGGCGGCTCTGGTGGCGACGATGCCGGGATGGGTGGCGCTGATGATCGATCACGATGAGCTGGATTTGAATGGGAATGGGAAGAAATTTCAGACGAAGGCGGTGGAGACGCGGGCTGAGTTGGCTTCGCTGCTCGAGGAAGGGCTGAAGGCTTCGCGAAAGTCGCTGGAGAACACTACCGAGGAGCATCTGATGAAGACTTGGAAGCTGAAGATGGGGGATCAGGTGCTATCGGAGGGGCCGCGGTACGTCACGATTTCAAATGGCGCGCTGAGCCACATGGCACATCATCGTGGACAGCTTACGGTTTATCTGCGGCTGAAGGATGCGAAGGTGCCGGCGATCTATGGGCCTAGCGCGGATGAGTTTTAGTAGGAGAAGGTTCGCTAGTTGGAGGAGCGGATAGCAGGATGAACCTGCTATCTGCTTCTTCAGGCTGCTAGTTCGAGGGTTTGGTAGTGCAGGTCTTCGAGCCAGTGGGCGAGGTCGAGTTTGCGGCTGGTGAGGTCGCGGGAGGCGATTAGGCTGAGGATGGCGTCCTGTAGATCGGTGTGGAGCTCAGTGAAGGAGTAGCAGGTGCGAGTGCGGGTGATGGTTTCGATTTCGTCCAGGCCGAGACGGTAGTCAAAGGCGATGGGGGGCGCGGGGGCGTCGGGTGGGGCTGTAGCGGCGCTGGTGACGAGGGTTGCGTCGAGGCGGGAGGCGGCGTAGTACGAACCGGAATGGGAGAGGAGCAGGGTGATCGCCTGAAGGGTGGCGAACTGGGCGGGGTTGAGGTTCTGGGGGATGTAAAGGGTGCCGCTGTCGATGAGGCGCTTCAGCCAGATGGTTGGCGAAGGGGCCGTTGTACGGCGCAAAGGAGCTACAGTCATCTGTTCGGTATTGATGGCCACGATACGACTCTCCTGTTGGTTCGGGCACTGCATATGTAGACGTCCCTCGTTAGTGATTTGACTCTGAGAAGGGGAGGAAAAGCCGAAAAATGAGCGCGGGGTTCTCCCCCAAAGGTGGGATACAAAACTGTTGGATGCTATGTGGGATGTGGATAAATGGGGCCATAATTCTGGCTCGGGTGAGAATAGGGTTCGGAAGATTTTTTGGGAGGGTTGATGGGGTTCGGAGCGGAAGATCTGGTGCGGATTCGGGTGGTGAAGTTGCAGCCGGAGGCTCAGCTGCCGCGGTATGCGCATACGGGGGAGTTTGGGGATTTGGCGGCGGATCTTTATGCGGTGACTGGGGCGACGCTGGAGGCGGGAACGACGATGGCGGTGGCTACGGGGGTAGCGATGGAGTTCCCTTCGACGCATGGGGCGCTGGTGGAGGACCGGTCGGGGCTTGCGGTGCGTGGGGTGACGACGCTGGCGGGGGTGATCGATCCGGGTTACAGGGGCGAGATCAAAGTGGTGATGACGAATTTGAGCGCGGCGGCGGTGGAGGTCAAGGCGGGGGATCGAATTGCGCAGCTGCGAATTGTGAGGAGGATTGAGGCGGTTTTTGAAGAGGTGAGTGAGTTGGTGGAGGCTCCGCGGGGGGTGAGGGGGTTTGGAAGCACGGGGAGCTAGTTCTGCGGCGGCGGCGTATGCTTTCGGCTACTGGATTGTGAGACCGCGGGAGGTGTTATGAGTGGAGCTTCGCAGTGGCCGGAGTTGGCGTGGGGGGACTGGGCGGCGACGGCCGATACGCTGCATATGTGGACGCAGATCGTGGGAAAAACAAGGATGGTGCTGACTCCGCTGCAGAACCACTGGTGGAATGTTCCGCTGTATGTGACAGCGCGGGGGCTGGGGACCTCGGCGATACCGTATGGAGACGAAGTACTGGATATCGAGTTTGATTTTGTGGCGCATGAACTGCATTTGAGGATGGGATCGGGGAAGTCGCAGGTGATGAAGCTCAAGGCGCGGACTGTTGCGGACTTTTACGAGGAGTATCTGGGATGCCTGAAGGAGCTTGGGGTATCGGTGAAGATAAACCCGATGCCGGTGGAGGTAGCGGATCCGGTGCGGTTCGATATCGATACGGAGCATAAGTCGTACGACCCGGAGTATGTGCACCGCTTCTGGCAGGTGCTGGTGCATGCGGATAAGGTGTTTCGTGCGTGGGGGACGGGGTTTCTGGGGAAAGTGAGCCCGGTGCATTTTTTCTGGGGGAGCTTTGACCTGGCGGTGACGCGGTTTTCTGGCCGGTCTGCGCCGCCGCGGCCGGGGGCAGATTCAATTCAGCGAGAGGCTTATTCGCATGAGGTGATCTCGGCTGGGTTCTGGCCGGGGAACGGTGGGTATGGAGCCGCAGCGTTTTATTGCTATTCGGCTCCAGTGCCGGCGGGGCTGTCGGAGGCGACGATTCGGCCTGCTGAGGCGGCTTGGGATAAGGCTTTGGGGGAGTTTGTGTTCAAGTATGACGCGGTGCGGGCGCTGGCGACTCCGGAAAAGGCGCTAATGGAGTTTCTGGAGAGCGCTTATGGGGCGGCAGCGGATGTGGCGAAGTGGGATCGGGCGGCGCTGGAGCGGAGGTAAGGTGCAGCAGGGGGCTTAGCGTGCGACAATCTTAATAGCGAGCCATGCCAAATCTGCAAGCCCAGCAAGCCAAAGTCCCCTCCCCAGCCACCATTACTCCGGAGCTGCTCAAGCAGCACAGTATCACTCCGGAGGAGTACGCGCGCATCGAACAAGCACTCGAACGCACCCCTTCCCTGACTGAGTTAGGGATTTTTTCTGTGATGTGGTCGGAGCACTGCTCTTATAAATCTTCGCGGGTGCATTTGAAGCGGCTGCCTACGACGGGCGAGCGCAAGACCGGGCCGGGGAGCGTGGTGCAGGGGCCGGGGGAGAACGCGGGGATCATCGACGTGGGTGATGGGTGGGCTTGTGCGTTCAAGATTGAGTCGCATAATCATCCGAGCTACATCGAGCCTTATCAGGGCGCGGCTACAGGTGTGGGTGGGATACTGCGGGACATCTTTACGATGAATGCGCGGCCGCTGGCGGTGATGGATTCGCTGCGGTTTGGACCTCTGGATGAGGCTGAGGCGGATGAGTCGCTGCGGAGACGGAATCACCAGATCGCGACGGGTGTGGTGCATGGTGTGGCTGGGTATGGGAACTGTTTCGGCGTTCCGAATGTTGGTGGAGAGACACGGTTCGAGGCTTGTTACTCGGGCAATCCGCTGCTGAATGCGTTTGCGCTGGGGCTGGTACGCAGCGATGAGATTTTTTATGCGAAGGCTACGGGCGTTGGAAATCCTGTGATCTATGTGGGCGCTAAGACGGGTCGCGATGGGATTCATGGGGCCACGATGGCTTCCGAGGAGTTTACGGAGGGGTCGGAGCAGAAGCGGCCTAACGTGCAGATGGGCGATCCGTTTCTGGAGAAGCTGTTGCTGGAGGCTTGCCTGGAAGCGATGGCTACCGGCGCGGTTCTTGGGATTCAGGATATGGGCGCGGCTGGTTTGACGTGCTCGACGTGCGAGATGGGCGCGAGAGGCGATCTTGGATTGACGGTGGAGCTGGATCTGGTGCCGCAGCGCGAGACGAAGATGTCGAGCTACGAGATTATGTTGAGCGAGAGCCAGGAGCGGATGCTACTGGTGGCGGATAAGCCGCGAGCGCAGGAGGTTCTGGATGTGTTCGCGAAGTGGGGACTCGATGCTTCGATCGTCGGAGTGGTGACGGAGAAGCCGAATATGGTGATCACGCAGCATGGGGAGCTGGTGGCGGATATTCCGAATAAGAGTTTGACCGATGATGCTCCGGTGTATCACCGGCCTGTGGGGGTTTGGAAGGCTCCGGTGCCGCTCGATCCTCCGGCGCATGTTCTCGAAGAGTTGAAGAGGCCGCGGGACTTGACGGCTGATTTGAAGCTGCTGCTGGCGAGCTCCAATATCTGCGATAAGCGCTGGGTGTACGAGCAGTATGACTCGATGGTGCAGACAAACACGGTGCAGGGACCGGGTGGCGAAGCGGGTGTGATCCGGATCAAGGGTACGGGGAAGACAGTGGGCGCACCGCATCATCGTGGCTTGCTGGGAAAACTGGCGGATCTGGTGGCTTCGTCGACTCCGCAAGGCGAGGCGACGCTTGCGACCGATAGCCTGGACTCTACGAATCCGGTGGTTTTGCCAGATGATTCTCATGAGTTTACTGAAGCGGAGAAGGGCGATCGCGGACTGGCGATGGCGTTGGCGGGCAACGGGCGATGGACGTATCTCGATCCGAAGTTGGGCGCGATGCATGCCGTGGCTGAGGCGGCGCGAAAGGTTGCGTGTACAGGCGCGATGCCGGTGTCAGCGACGAATTGTTTGAACTTTGGGAATCCAGAGAAGCCGGAGATAATGGCGCAGCTTTCGCAGGCTATCGATGGAATTGCCGAGGCTTGTATTGCGCTTGGAACGCCGGTGACGGGCGGGAATGTTTCGCTCTACAACGAGACCAAAGGCGAAGGAATTTATCCGACGCCAGTGCTTGGGATCGTTGGGATTATCGATGATGTGACGAAGGGTGTACCTTCTGCGTTTCGCAAGGCGGGCGATGTGATTCTGTTCCTCTCGGCGTTTCAGGGGGAGGGTCGGAAGATCGAACGGGAGTTTGGCTCGACCGAGTATGCAAAGACGGTGATGCATGAGCTTTGGGGCGCTCCGCCGTTGTTGAATCTCGCGGAAGAGGCCGCGCTGCATAAGGCGCTGGCAGCGCTTGCGGCGAAGGGTCTGCTGGTCTCGGCGATGGACATCTCGGATGGCGGCGCGGCAGTTGCGTTTGCGAAGGCTTGCTTTCCACGAGAGCTGGGAGTTCGCGTGGCAATGAATGTCTCTGAGAGCGAGCCGTTCGCGTTGAAGGAGCGCTTCTTCAGTGAGATAGGATCTTCGGTGATTGTCTCTGCCGATGCGAGCGGTGTGGAAGCGATTCGCGCCGTGCTTACTGAGCATCCCAAGATGTGGATGGCTCGGCTGGGCGAGGTGACTGCAGGCAACTACGAGTGTTCGATCAATGGAAAGAAAGTGATTGATGAACCAATCGCTTCGCTGAAAGAATCGTGGACGGGCGCTCTGGAAGAGCAGTTGGCCGCAGAGGTGGTGACGGCATGAGCGATCTTCTGGTTGAGGATGAGTTGGTAGTGGAGGACGAGGCGCCATTCGATAAGCTCCGCGAAGAGTGCGGTGTGATGGCGATCTACAACCATCCTGATGCGGCTCGGATGACTTACTGGGGACTCTATTCGCTGCAGCATCGTGGGCAGGAGTCGGCTGGAATTGCCAGCGCGGATGGGCTGCAGGTGAATGACATCAAGGGCATGGGACTTGTGTCGGAGATCTTTACTGACGATGTGTTGGGAAAGCTGCCTGGACATATTGCGATTGGGCATACGCGGTATTCGACTACGGGAGATTCGGCGCTGCTGAATGCGCAGCCGATCTCTGTTGAGAGTACAAAGGGACTGATTGCGATTGCGCATAACGGCAACCTGATCAACCTGGGGACGTCAAGGGAGCGGCTGGAGCGCGATGGTGCGATCTTTCAGACGACGTCGGACTCAGAGATCATTATTCAGTTGATTGCGCACTCGACGAAGAACACTCTGATCGACTGCATGGCAGAGGCGCTGAACCAGGTGGAGGGCGCGTTTTCGATTGTGATGATGACGCGGAATCGCATCTTTGCGGCGCGCGATCCGCATGGATTTCGGCCGCTGGCGATGGGACGGATCGAAGGCAAGGACGGGGCACCGGATACGTTTTGTTTTGCGAGCGAGACGTGCGCGTTCGACCTGCTGCATGCGAAGTATGAGCGAGATGTGAAGCCGGGTGAGTTGGTGATGGTGTCCGAAGATGGCGTGACGAGCCGCTACTTCAACACGACGACCGACCAGGCGAGCTGTGTGTTCGAGCATGTTTATTTTGCGCGGCCGGACTCGAAGATCTTTGGGCGGTGGGTGCAGCAGTCGCGCGAAGAGATGGGGCGGCAGTTGGCGCGGGAGTCGGGTGTGCCGGCGGATTTGATTGTGCCGGTGCCGGACTCGGGTGTGACGGCGGCGATTGGGTATGCGGCGGAGTCGGGGATTCCGTTTAATTTTGGGCTGATTCGAAACCACTATGTGGGACGGACGTTTATTCAGCCGGAGCAGCGAGTGAGAGACTTCGGCGTGAGGATGAAGCTGAACCCGATGCGGAATTTGCTGGAAGGCAAGCGCGTGGTTCTGATCGATGATTCGATCATTCGCGGGACGACCTCGAGGAAGATTGTTAGGATGGTGCGGGCTGCAGGGGCGACGGAGGTGCATCTCCGGATCTCTTGTCCGCCGACGATTTCGCCTTGTTTTTATGGGGTGGATACACCTTCGAAGAAAGATTTAATTGCAGCGAATAAATCTGTCGCGGAGATCTGCGAGTTTGTTGAGGCGGATTCGTTGGCGTACCTGAGCCTTATTGGGCTGACGCACTCGTGTACGAAGGGGGAGCCGGTGGATGGGTTGTCGCCGGGGAGTTTCTGCACGGCTTGCTATACGGGGGACTATCCGACGCAGTGGGTGGATGTGTCGGAGATTCTGCCTGCGGTGACTACAGCTTAGGTATTCTTCTGCTGATGTTGTACCTGTGGGGAGAAGACTAAATTGTGTAAATGATAATAGAATATCAATAGCGAATAAGATTGATGGAAGAGTGTCTTTAATCCTTTCTGGAAAGAACTTTGAAAATGAGTGTCTCGATGCGGGCTTCGGCCTTTTCTGCGGATAGTTTGGGAGTGTGGGCTTCTGCGCTCTGTGTGGTGCATTGTGTGGTGACGCCGGTGCTGATTTCGATGTCGGTGGTGATGGCTCGTTTTATTCCTGGCGAGGAGAGGACGCACCGTGCGCTGGCGGTGGGCGTCGCGGCGCTGGGGGCGATGGCGCTGGTGAACGGATTTCGGACGCATGGGCGTCGGCGCATTCTTGGGCTGATGGCGCTGGGGCTGGGGTTTATCTTTGCGGGTGCGTTCTTCGGGGGGCGGCTGCCGTCGCACGGGTATGAAGTTGCCGTGACGATGACGGGGAGCGTGCTGATGATCTGCGCGCACCGGATGAATCATACGTTCTGCAGAGAGTGCAGACGATGCTCGGACTCTGAGACCGGCGTTTGTTGACCTGAGATGGCCGCTCTAGGCCTTGATGGTTTGGAGGTAGGCGAAGTTTTCTTTGAGACTTTCGAGGATGGGGAGCGCGGTGTCGTCCTGGTCGAGGTAGGCGTAGCGGATGCCCTGCTTATGCGCCTGAGCGAAGATGGCGGGCCAGTTGAGGGTTCCCTTGCCTAGCTCGGTGATGTGCTTGGCTTCAGGGCCCATGATGAAGCCCGTAGGGGCGTTGGCGATGCGGTCTTTGAGGTGGAGGAGACGGACTCGGTTGGCGTAGCGGGTGAGCATGGTGAGCGGATCCTGGCCGGCCTGGGCGAGCCAGTACATGTCGAGCTCGAGTTTTACGTAGGCGGGGTCGGTGTGTTTCATAAGCTCGTCGAAGCCGGTGGTGAGGCCCTGGGGAGCCCATTCGTAGCAGTGGTTGTGAAAGGCGAACTGCATGCCGGCAGCGTGAACGCTTTGGCCCCAGGTGGTGAAGTCGGCGGCGGCTTTGTGGAAGCCTTCGAGATTCCATTGGTCTTTAGGGATCATGGGGCAGACCATGTATTCGAGGCCGAGTTGGTGGGCGTAGTCGATTTTGGTGGGGACGCTGGCGTAGTCGAAGTGCGCCGAGGCGAGGCCGAGGCCGGAGTCGGCGACGATCTTGCGGAGCTCGGCTGCGGGGTGGGTGTAGACGATGGGGAAAAGTTCGATCTGGGTAAAGCCGATCTGCTGGATGGATTGGAGAATGCCGGCGAGATCCTGCGGGGCCTGCTTGCGGACCATGTAGAGCTGGACGCCGTAGACGAATGGGGCGCCGGCGGCGAAGGCGAAGCTGCTGCGGCCAAGGGTGCAGCCGGCGGCGGTGGCGAGGGCAGAGAGACGGAGGAAGTCGCGGCGGGTGGGCATGGTCGATGCTCCTGATTTGTGACTTGCTGCGGAGGTGCTAGCGATTTTCGGTCTCGGTGGGCGGCTTGCCGAGGATAGGGGAGCAGCAGGGGGTGCCAGAGGGCTGGAACTCCATGTATTCGACGCGGGTGAGATCGGGATCGAAGAGGTTGAGCTGGATCTTGCCGTCTTTGCCCATCTGCGTTTTGGCGCAGTTGGGGCCTTCGCACTGGTTGCGGGCGAGAGCTGCGACCACGTCGGGCATGTGGGGAGTGCCGAGAGAGAAGTGGTTGAGGACGCCGAGAGTTTTGGCTGAGGGAGTGGAGCCGCCTTCGAGCATGTACTCGAGCCAGTCTGTGCCGTCGGGAACCTGCTGGCTGATCCAGTCGGTCTCGCCTTCTTTCATGCCGCCGTGCCAGTAGGGGCGAAAGCCGAGGAGGTCGCGGTAGAAGGTGTTTTCGGCAGCCGCGTCTTTGACCATGAAGCCGGAATGGATGATTCTGTGGGAAGGCGCGTTGGGTGAGGCTACGGGGAGACCGGGAACTTTGGTTCCCTCCTGCACGAAGTAGATGAGGTTGCCTTCGGGGTCGTGGACGGCAAAGGCTCCGTGAGCGAGCGGCTGCTCAATGACGACGTTGTGGGCTTTGAGATAACGCTCGAGGGCGGCCGCGTCGCGAGTGGTGAAAGCTACGGCGGCGAGGCGGCTGGTCGGAGCGGGCGTTGGGAGAGCTTCTACTTCGAGCCACTGGAGATCGTTGACGGAGTAGCGGGTGATGCCATTATTTTCGGCGTGGCCGTAGCCGAGGGTTTTGCCGTAGAAGGCTGCGGAGGCCGTGGGATCAGCCGTATACATGCGAACAAAGGCAATGCCGGTGATGGCGGGACGCTGCTGCGCGCGCGAGAAGCTTGAGAGGGATAGAAGAATGCAAACTACGGTCAAGAACGGGACAAAAGGCCTGGCTCTGCGCATGGGAGCAACTTTAGTTGGTGGTCCGACCTTTGTCAAAACCTGCACGGCTAGGGTGGATTGACGAGTTGGATCGATCACACGGCTTCCAGGTTCATGAGGAGGTAGTCCATTCCCCAGTCGGGCTTGATGCCTTGTTGGCGGGCGAGAGTGGCGAGTTGTGCGTAGTGGCGAATGCTGTGCAGGAGGAGGTGAAACAGAATGGTTTTGGGGGTGGAACGGGCTGGGCCCATCACGCGGGTGGAAAACTCGATGGGTTGATCCCAGTCCATATTGGAGCTGAGAAGCTTGTTGATGAGCGAGAAGGCGTGGTCGTGGGTGGCGTAGATTTCTTCGACTGAGTCGTAGGGGATTTTGGTGTAGTCAGTCGCGGGGAGATCGGAGAGACGCTCGGCGAAGCGAAGCTCAACGGCGACGATGTGCTGCAGGAGCTGGGCGACGGATTGAACGTTGTTGACGTCGCAGGGCGCAGCGAGCAGTTCTGGGTGGGTGGCTAATAGGTTGCGCCAGCCGGTGGAGGTTTTTTCGACCCAGGTTATGAGTTCCTGAGCTGTAAGTGTGGGTTGGGTCACGGTCTTCTCCTTCTTTTTTATTTACGAAAGATGCAATAAGAATGTTCGAACGTGACGTGAATGTTGAACTGATCGCGACAGGGCTGCGCATAGGGGCTTGTGTAGTTGTTGCAGCCCTGTCTCGATGTTCGGTTTATGGATGCGCGGCGAGGAATGCGTTGATCTCCGCGTACTCGGCTTCGGTGAGCCGGAAGGTGACTGCGGGGATGACGCCTTCGACCTGATGGGCGTTGCGGCCACCTACGATGGCTGCGGTGATGGCGGGATTATGGATGGTCCAGGCGATAGCTACCACTCCTGCAGTGACGTTGTGACGCGTGCCGATGGTTTTGAGGAAGTCGGCGACGGCGAGGTTGCGGGAGAGCAACGGCTCCTGGTAGTTCTTTGCGTTGCGGCGGAAGTCGTCCTTGGGAAAGGAGGCGACGCGTTCTTTGGTCATGGCTCCCGTGAGGAGGCCGGAGTGCATGGGAGCGTAGTTGATGGTGCCGATGTTGTGCTTGTGGGTGAAAGGGAGGATCTCGGCTTCGACCGCTCTATTGAGCATGGAGTAAGGCGGCTGATTGGAGGTGATGGGAGCGATTTTGAGGGCGCGCTCCATCTGGGCGACACTGAAGTTGGAGACGCCGATCCAGCGAACTTTTCCTTCGCGCTGCAGGTCGGCCATTACGGTCCAGCCTTCTTCAATGTCTTCATCGGGCTTGGGCCAGTGAACCTGATAGAGGTCGATGGAATCGACCTGGAGGCGACGGAGGCTGTCTTCGCACTCGCGACGGATTTGCTTGAGGTTGTTGGTGATCTTCCGTTTGTCGTCCCAGACCATGGAACTTTTGGTGAAGAGGTAGGGTTTTTGCGAAGCGGATTTGACGGCTTTGCCGACGATCTCTTCCGAGTGGCCTAGGCCATAGACGGCGGCGGTGTCGATCCAGTTGATGCCGAGGTCGAGGGCTTTGTGGATTGCAGCGATGGAGTCGTTATCGTCCTGAGGGCCCCAGGAGAACGCCCAGTCACCGCCGCCGATGGCCCATGCGCCGAAGCCAATGGGGGAGAGAAGGAGATCAGAGTTGCCTAGCTGTTTCTTGTCCATGCTCGATTGGACGTGTGTCGAGGTATGGAGGCTTCAACAGGCGGAGGAAAGCTGATGAAACGCAGCAACATTGGCAGATGAAACGTCACCTACCGTATTGGTTGTTGGCGTAGCGCGCGGTGGCCTATGTCTCGGCGGAACTGCATGCCTTCGAAGGAGATCTTTGCGAGTTCGGCGTAGGCCTTGTCGAGGGCGGTTTGGAGGTCAGGGGCGGCGGCGGAGATAGCGAGGACGCGGCCTCCGGCGGTGACGATCTTTCCGTCTTTGAGGGCTGTGCCGGAGTGGAAGATGACTACGTCGTCGCTGGGTTGATCGTTTTGTGTGGGGAGGCCGGAGATGGGTTTGCCCGAGGCGTATTTTCCGGGGTAGCCGCCGCTGGCTGCGATGACGCAGACGCTGGCGCCGGGGCGCATGTTAATGGTGAGTTCGTTCGCGGTGCCGTCGATGGAGGCGTTGAAGAGATCGACTATGTCGGTCTCGAGGCGGAGGAGGATGGCTTCGGTCTCGGGGTCGCCGAAGCGCGTGTTGAACTCGAGGACCATGGGGCCGCGCGGAGACATCATGATGCCGCAGAAGAGAATGCCTTTGAAGGGTTCGCCCTCAGAGCCCATGCCGTCGACTACCTTTTGCGCGACGTTGTGGAGAAGCCAGCTGCGCATGGCCGGGGTGGCGATGCCGTCGGTGGAGTAGGCCCCCATGCCGCCGGTGTTGAGGCCAGTGTCGCCTTCGCCGACGCGCTTGTGGTCTTGCGCGGAGGCGATTTCGATGGCGTGGGTGCCGTCGCAGAGGGCGAAGAAGGAGAGCTCTTCGCCGGTGAGGAACTCTTCGAGGACGACGGCCTCTTCTGTGGTGCCGAGGAGGGAGCCGCTGAACATCTCGGCAGCGGCGGCTTCGGCTTGAAGGTGAGTTTCGCAGATGACGACGCCTTTGCCCGCGGCGAGACCGGAGGCTTTGACGACGATGGGGACGGAGAAGCGGGGGAGCTCTTCGCGGACCTGGTCGAGTGTGGTGCAGATGCCGTACTCGGCGGTGGGGAGGTCGTGGCGCTGCATGAACTCTTTGGCGAAGGCTTTGCTGGATTCGAGCTGGGCTGCAGCCTGGGTGGGTCCGAAGACGCGGTGGCCGCGTTTGGTGAGTTCGTCGACGAGGCCGAGGGAGAGAGGGACCTCGGGGCCGATGACGGTGAGGGCGGGCTGCTCGATGACGACGATGTTGACGAGCTCGTGGAGGTTGGCCGCGTCGCAGGGGATGCAGCGGGCGATGGCCGCGATGCCGCCGTTGCCGGGAGCGCAGAGGACCTCTGTGACTTGAGACGATTTGAGCAGAGCCCATACGATGGCGTGCTCGCGGCCACCACCGCCGATTACCAGAACCTTCATTCAGACCTTCATTCGTTGATGTGCTTTTGGTGATGCGAATTTGGTTCGCAACTTCGAGGCTAGGCATGGTCGCGGATGAAGTCAAACTGGGACGCGATAAGCTGTTGAGCGGGAGACTGAGCATGATTGGTGATGCGGCGCAGTATCAGGAGTTGATGACGCTCTATGCGAGCTATAGCGATGGTGAGTTGGTGGCGCTGGCTCGCGGGATCAGTGACCTGACGGAGATGGCGCAGGAGGCTTTGCGCGCGGAGATTTCAAAGCGCGGGTTGAAGGTTTCGGCAGCGCCGGAGCGCTCGGAGGCGAGAGTGCTGAGTGAGGATGATCTGGCGGATCTGCGGGCCTTTGCCGCGCTGGCACCTGCGGAGTGCGTCTTTGAGTATGAAGACGGACAGGGTGCTTCAGCGGCTTCGCTCGCGCTGCGTGAGGCGGGCATTGATTCGGTGGTTTTACAGCAGGATGGATCGCGGATGGATGTGCGTGGGACTCGGGTTGTGGTGGCTCCTGAGGATGCGGAAGAGGCGGCGATGGTGTTGTCGCAGCCGCTGGCTGAAAGGTTCAGGAGAGAGGTTGAGGAGTCCGTGCCGGAGGAGTTCGCCGTGCCGAAGTGTCCGAAGTGCGGGGGCAATGAGACTTTGCTGGAGGCGGTGGAACCGGCAAACCAGTGGCACTGCGATGATTGTGGACATGACTGGCTGGAGGAAGATCTTTCGCAGGAGCGTTGAGATCATTTCTTCGAAACCAAAAAGGCCCGCATAAAAGCGGGCCTTTTTGTCTCTCTTGTGATGCGAGATTAGTGGTGCCCCGATTCTGAGTGAGGTTGTGATTGAGGTCTTGGCTGCGAGGCCGGCCGTGGCTGGGACTCCGGTCTTGGCTGCGAGGCTGGCCGTGGTTGGGACTCCGGTCTTGGTTGAGAGGCCGGCCGTGGCTGGGACTCCGGTCTTGGTTGAGAGACCTGCCGTGGCTGGGGCTGCGGCGCGGGACGTGATTCGGGTTGCGGTGAAGGACGCGATTGAGGTTGGGGAGCTGGGCGTGGCTGGGGAGGCGGCGACGGACGCTGGACCTCCTGTGGACGCGGCTGGGGTTGCGGACGAGTCTCCGGTGCGGGCCGGTTTTGTGGCTGCTCGGGGCGAACCTGCGGTTGAACTGGTCGCGTCTGAGGTTGCGTCTGAGGCTGAACCGGACGCGTCTGAGGCTGCTGTGGTTGAGTGGGGCGAACCTCGGGTTGGGAGGGTCGCGTTTGCGGCTGGCCTGCACGGTTTTCGGGCTGGCCTGGTCGAGTGGGCTGCACGGCAGGGCGATTGTCCGGATGAACTGTTGGTTGACCTGGACGAGTTTCGGGCTGGCCCGGTCGGGTAGGCTGCACGGCTGGCTGGCCAGGACGATTGATCTCTCCTGGCCGAGTGGGTTGCACGGCTGGTTGGCCGGGACGATTTTCAGGTTGGCCTGGACGAGTGGGTTGAATTGCTGGTTGACCAGGGCGATTGATTTCGCCGGGGCGGGTGGGTTGGACCGCCGGCTGGCCAGGGCGGGCGACGGGCTGAACGGCTGGACGCGCTACGGCGGCGATGGGACGCGGAGAGGCGACCAGAGCAGGACGGCCCTTGTTCACGTTGTAGAACTGCTGGCGATTCTGTGCGGCTTCGCGCTGGTTCTGATACTGCGTGGACATGGGTGGGACACGGGGGCCGCGGTTGGCTGCGATCTCGGCGGGTTGGGGGCGAACGTTGATGCCGCCGCGACCGCCGTTGTAGGAGACACGGTTGATAGTGGTGTTGTTGACCACGACCGTACGGTTATAGACGTTGGTGACCCGTGTAACGTTGATGTTGTTGACCGAGCGGTTGTAGTAGAAATTGTGACCCTGCCAGTAGCCACCGTGGTAGCCGCTGCCGGTGTAGCCGAAACCGTAATTCACGCCGCCGTAGAAGCCGATGTGAGAGCCCCAGAAGCCGCGATGCAAGAGGTAGCGGCCGCCGAAGAAGCCCCAGTAGCCGGGAGTCCAGAGAGCACCGTAGTAGGGCGGCGCGCACCAGGCTCCGGGGACCCAGTAGTAGCCGACGGGAGCGTATCCCCAGTAACCAGGGGTCCAGAGATAATTAGGCGCGGGGGCTTCGGGCTGTTGGTAGACCGGGAGCGGCGGCGGGGGTTCGTTCGCTTCTTCGAGGGCCTGCTGGCCGGCATCTACCTGAGATTCGTCGTAGTTGGTGGGGGCGTTGTAGTCGTAGTTCTGGTCGTAATTCTGGTCAGCGGGCTGCGCGGTTTGGGCGGCGGTGATGGCCTCGTTTTGCGGTGTGGCAGGCTGCTGAGGATACTGCTCGGAGTTTTGCTCTGGAGTGGACTGGGAGCGGATGCCGAGGACTCTTGCCGGAGCGGGCTGCGGAGCTGGCGCGGGCTGCGCGCCGCTGACGGGCGCCATGTTGGCATCGGTTGGGTCGGGGCCGGAGTTGTCGGGGATGGCTGCGGGCTCTACGCCCTTGTGACAGCCCGAGAGTGTCACCGTTGCAAGTGATGCAGTGCCAAGTGCCAGACCTAGAAAAAACTTGGGAAATGATTTGTACATACTGCCAGTCTCCTCGTACCTGCTGCTGGTATAAACACGAACTTCTTGAATGAGATGCACTTTTCTACAAATTGCGGTTTTCGCGGGCGAGAGCGATATCGCCAACGGAAGGGGTTCTGTCGTGGTGTCTGCGAGTTACGGTGATTAGGGAGTGTTTGGGCCGCGCGTGCAATGACCCGTTGGTGGGATGGCCGGCGCTTTACTGCGATGGGCTGAAAAGCAGTAAAATTATGTTGATGGCAGGCTGCCTTCCCAACACGAAGCGCTTTCGCCACGGTCGCCCTGACCGCGGACGCAGCTGCTAGTTCGACCCCTCCCCTGAAAACTTGATAGGCTTCAGCCGTTGCCGTCTGCGGTTCGAAGACGTGACCACGGCCCCAACCATCGCGCTTCCAAGAGCGCGCCTCGGAGAAGATACCATGCCGACTCAATCGCATCCTGATTCGTTTAAGAGCTTGTCTACCCTGTCTGTGGGGAAGACCACGTACGATCTGTTTCGTCTGAAAGCACTGGAGGGGACGGGTGTCGACCTGGAACGACTTCCCTTCTCGCTGAGAATTTTGCTGGAAAATCTGCTGCGGCATGAAGATGGCCGCACGGTGACTGCGGAAGATATTCACTTTCTGGCTTGTTGGGATTCAAATGCAGAGCCTTCGCGCGAGATTGCTTACATGCCAGCGCGAGTGCTGATGCAGGACTTTACGGGCGTGCCGGCGGTGGTTGATCTTGCTGCGATGCGCGATGCGATGAGGGCTCTGGGCGGCGATCCGGAGAAGATTAATCCGCTGCAGCCGGCGGAGTTGGTGATCGATCACTCGGTACAGGTGGATGAGTTTGGAACACAGCGGGCGTATGACCTGAATGCGGCACTGGAGTTTCAGCGGAACCGCGAACGGTATGCGTTTTTGAAGTGGGGGCAGACGGCATTCAATAATTTTTCTGCTGTGCCTCCGGGAATGGGGATCTGTCATCAGGTGAACCTGGAGTATCTGGCGCGAGTGGTGTTTACGACGACGCCGGATGCTCAGGGGAAGGTGTTCGCTTATCCGGATACGCTGGTGGGGACCGACTCGCACACGACGATGGTGAATGGTTTGGGTGTGCTGGGTTGGGGTGTGGGTGGCATTGAGGCCGAGGCCGCGATGCTGGGGCAGCCTGTGAGCATGCTGGTTCCGCAGGTGGTTGGGTTTAAGTTGACGGGCAAGCTGAGGGAAGGCACGACTGCTACTGATCTCGTGTTGACCGTAACCGAGATGCTGCGCAAGCTGGGCGTTGTCGGTAAGTTTGTGGAGTTCTATGGCTCGGGTATCACTGAGCTGCCGCTGGCCGATCGAGCGACGATTGCGAATATGGCTCCGGAGTATGGAGCAACTTGCGGAATCTTTCCGGTAGATGCGGAGACGCTGAGGTATCTGCGGCTGACAGGGCGCAGCGAAGAGCAGATTGCATTGGTGGAAGCTTACTACCGCGAGCAAGGCCTGTTTCATACTACGGATGCGAAGGAAGCTGTTTACTCGGCGACGATTTCGCTGGATCTAGCGACGGTGGAATCGAGTGTTGCGGGGCCGAAGAGACCACAGGACCGGGTTGCGTTGTCCGGCGCGGCGGCGAGTTTCAAGGAACAGTTGCCGACGCTGCTTGGGCCGAATGGAAATAAGCAGGTAATTCGGCAGATGGTGCGCTGGGAGGGTGAGGGCGGGACGGCTTCGGCTTCAGGCGATTTGAGCAGCAGCGTGGGAGCTTCGGCACCGGTCGTAGAAGCGCCAGTGGTGCCGGTGATTACGATCAAGGACGAGAAGGTGCCCCAGCTCGAAGCTCCGCATGTGTCGATTCGCACCAGGTTCGGCGTGGATCCGGAGCAGTATCTCGATCATGGATCGATTGTGATTGCGGCGATTACCTCGTGCACGAATACTTCGAACCCTTACGTGATGATGGCCGCAGGTCTGCTTGCGAAGAAGGCAGTGGAGAAGGGACTGAGTACTCCGCCATGGGTGAAGACTTCGCTGGCGCCGGGTTCGCGTGTGGTGACGGACTACTACGTGAAGGCTGGACTGATGCCTTATCTCGATAAGCTGCGTTTTCAGGTGGTGGGGTATGGATGTACGACGTGCATTGGAAACTCGGGCCCGCTGCCCACGGATGTTTCGAAGACGATTGAAGACCATGGGCTGGTGGCTGTGTCGGTGTTGTCGGGGAACCGGAACTTTGAGGGAAGAATTTCGCCGGAGGTAAGGGCGAACTACCTGATGAGTCCTCCGCTGGTGGTGGCGTATGCACTGGCAGGGCACATTACCCATGATTTCGAGAAGGAAGCGTTGGGGCGCGATCTCGATGGAAAGCCGGTTTTTCTGCGGGATATCTGGCCTACGCAGGAAGAAGTTTCGTCGGCGGTGAACTCGTCGATCGACTCGGAGATGTTCCGGCGACAGTACAGCACGGTTTCGGATGGCGATAACAATTGGAAGAGCCTGAAGTTTCCGGATGGGGAGACGTATGGATGGGAGCGGGATTCGACTTATATTCGCAAGGCTCCGTACTTCGATGGCATGCCGGCTACGCCTGCTCCCGTCGAGGATATTCATGGGGCGCGTGTGCTGGCGGTGCTGGGAGATTCGGTGACGACGGATCATATTTCGCCGGCGGGTTCGATCAAGCAGAATGGACCTGCGGGAAAATATCTGACCGAGCATGGAGTGAAGCCTTCGGACTTCAACAGCTATGGTTCTCGACGCGGCAACCATGAGGTGATGGTGCGCGGGACGTTTGCGAATGTGCGGCTGAGGAACAAGCTTGCTCCAGGGACTGAAGGCGGCGTGACGCGGTTGTTGCCGGATGATGTGCCGATGTCGATCTACGATGCGAGCGTGGAGTATGCGAAACGCAACACGCCGTTGGCGATTCTGGCGGGTAAGGAGTACGGATCGGGGTCTTCGCGCGACTGGGCGGCGAAAGGGCCGCGGCTGCTTGGGATCAAGTTTGTGATCGCTGAAAGCTATGAGCGGATTCATCGGTCGAACCTTGTCGGAATGGGGATTTTGCCGCTGCAGTTTTTGCCGGGACAGAATGTGGAGTCCCTGCGCCTGACGGGTGAGGAAGTGTTTGCAATTGGGGATGCGCCGGGACAGTTGAAGGCGATGCTCGATAGCAAGTTCGCCGATGGCAAGGTGGTGACGGTGTTTGCGGAGTCGGACCTGGGGAAGACGATCGAGTTTTCGGCGACAGTGAGAATTGACACTCCACAGGAGATTCTGTACTACCAGAACGGCGGGATTCTGCAGTACGTGCTGCGGCAGCTGGCCGGGAAGGTGTAAACGAGCGCTTATACTGTTTGCATTCGTCAGCCTTCCAGGTTGCCGATCTCGGAACCCTCGCGGCGCTTCGCCAAAAAGACACCTGCGGGGGTTCTTTCTTAATTTCAGAAACTCCTTGTCCTGCCGAACGGGCCCACTGCGCGTGGCGCGGTCACTTCGTGACTTGTGTACCGGTCTTGGCTAAATGATCTTTGTGGTCCTCCCGTTGGTCGGAAAATTGTCTTCGGCTCAGTGGGTGAGCATGCTCGGCGCTTTCGCGGTTGTTGGTTGTAGGTTGCGAGCCTGGTCTTCAAGGTTGGCGATGGCGATTCGGAACATTTCGGCTGTCTGGACGAAGGCTTTGAGGTCCATCCGGACAGAAACGCCACCGACGTGGAGGCTGAGGGTTCCACAACCACAGACCGTGATGCTGCCTAGTCCTGCGGACGAGGCTAGGGTTTGGTGTTTGTCTTCAGTGCACATGGCTAGACTCCTTGCTTTGCGTAGTACTCGGCTACCGGGCGTGGGTCGAACTCAAAGGGAACGTGCTGCGAGTTGGGGAGCATGCGCAAGACGCCATGATCGGTGGCTCCATCGGTTGCGAACTGCAGGTAGCTGGGGAGGGTGAGCCGAGGCGACTGGCGGGACTCGATCGTGGCCTTCATGTCGCTGGCGTAAGCGGTGAGTTTGATGAAGTCGCCAAGGCGGAGGACGGCGGATCCGATGGTGAGGATGCGGCCGTTCACCATGACGTGGCCATGGTTGACGAGCTGTCGGGCGGAGGCGATGCTGCGGGCAAAACCAAGGCGGAAGACGACGTTGTCGAGACGGCGTTCGAGAAGGCCTACGAGGCTTTCGATCCAATTGGACTGCTGTAGGGTGCGCGCGTCGCGGACGAAGCGGCGGAGTTGCTCCTCGCGCAGACCGTAATGGAAGAGGAGCTTTTGCTTTTCGCGGAGCTGCGAGCCGAACTCGGATAGTTTCTTATTTTTTGACTGGCCGTGCTGGCCGGGTGGGTAGCTGCGGGTGTCGAGAGCGCCGGGCTTGCCGAGGCCGGGCAGCTCGAGCCCGAGGGCACGCTGCATCTTGAACTTCGTTCTGTGACTCATGCGTCATCCTTTGTGCGTCCCAAGCGGGACTGATTGCCGATCTCAACCCCGGCCAGCGCTTCGCCAAAAGACAGCTGGCGCCGAAGTTTCTTGCCTCTTGAAATTCAGACTACTTCAGTCCTATATCTTTGGCAACCGCGTTATTATGGATTGCAGTAGACGGGTGGCATTGTCGATTCCAGCGGGCCTCGGCTAATTCTTCTAAACAAAATAGCCAAGCCCAGCGTGGTCTCTGGGCCTGGCTATTTCTTTCGTCGCCTCAATTGTAGATAGTTGAATGAAACTACTACGCCAACTCTTTAAGGCTGCATTCGGTATGATCTGCAAGCCTGTCGAGTCTGCGCAAGCTAAGGGGTTGGGATTGTCACGGCGATCACGTTCGACGGAACGCTCTCTACACCTGCGGAATTGACGCTCTTTACGACGTAGTCGTAAAGAGCACCAGCGACGACCGTACTATCCACATAAGAGGTCGACGTATCTGGCGGTTGATTCAGCAGTTGCAGTGCTCCCCCGCTGATTGCCCGGTAGACGTTGTACCCCGCGACCGGCGCGGCTGACGGTGGGGGCGCCGACCAGGTGAGGCTCACCGAATGTGGGACAGAGGTGCCAGTGCCGCTCAACGCTACGAGGGCGGGGCTTCCGCTTGTAGCGTTGCTGGTGATCGTGAGTTTTCCTGTCTCCGCTCCGGCTGCTGTCGGGGCGAACTGCACGTTCACTGTCGCAGTCTGCGAGGCATTGAGGGTCAGCGGAAAGCTTCCCCCGATGATGGAGAAACCCGCGCCTGAGATGGCCGCGGAGTTGACCGTCACTGCCGAGGTACCCGATGAAGTAAGTGTCAACGATAGTTTCGCCGAGGAGCTGGTGGCGACGCTGCCGAAACTCAGCGACGTCGCGCTCACGGTTAGCTGAGGAGTGCCTGGGGTGGTGCCCGTGCCGCTGAGAGAGATGACTGCCGTGGCGCCGCTCGCCGAGTTACTGCTGATCGTGAGCTTACCGGTAGCTGCTCCAGTAGCGGTGGGCGTGAACTTGACCTGCAGCGTAAGGGCCTGACCTGGGTTCAACGTCGCAGGGAAGCTGCCTGCAACGAGGGTGAAGCCGGCGCCTGTGACTGAAGCCGAGCTGACCGTCAATGCCGAGGAGCCCGACGAGGTAATTGTCTCCGATAATGTTGCCGAAGAGTTGGTGGCAACGCTGCCGAAGCTTAGCGAGGAGGGACTGGCCGACAATTGCGGTTTCGTTGCCGCAGTCGCTGTGCCGCTCAAGGAGACGGTCGATGTGCTACCGGTCGATGAATTGCTGCTAATGGTGAGTTGGCCCGTCACGGTTCCAGCAGCGGTAGGCTTGAGCTGAAGCTGCAACGTAGTTGTCTGGCCCGGGTTCAGTGTCGTCGGTAAAGTGCCTCCAACGATGGAATAGCCCGCGCCTGTGATGGCTGCCGAGTTTATGGTCAGTGCCGAGGAGCCCGACGAGGTGAGTGTGAGCGACTGTGTAGCCGCAGAGTTGACGGTTACACTGCCGAAATTTAGTGCCGTGGCACTCAGGGTCAACTGCGGAGTCGCTGCGGTTGTCTGGGGTGTGTAGACAACGTCTACCCAGTAGTTGTCCGACTCATAGGTGCTGGTCGGGAAACCACTGGATGAACCATACTTGTACACCCCATCGGGTCCATCAACGCCGTTAGCGAGCTCGTGAAGAGGCGCGTTGTCAATACCTGTTTTTGTAAAGAAGTTGTCGTTCACGGAGTAGTGTCCTGAAGGTGCAAAGTAGGACGCTATATAGGTGGTATTTGCGGACACCGGGATTGGCGAGGAGAAGTTTACCTGCTGCCAGCCTGACTTCGTTTCGCTGGTAAAGGTTGCGCTACCCAGTAGAATTCCGGACTTCGACCAGATGTGCCCAACGTGAGTACCGACGTTCGTCGTTGCCTTATAAAAGCGCAGACCGGTAACGGAGCCGTTGGTATCAGCTCTGAACTTTACGCCAATCTCGACTGGATTGGAATCGTTACTGTCCACCTGTGCAGGCTTCGCGGACGAACTTATGATTGTGAGCTGTCCGCTGGCGGAGGAGACGAATGCCAGGCAGCAAGTCAAAGCGAGGAAAGAAAGCTTGCCCAGCCTACTGGGCCGGAAAAGCTTATCCACAAGCAGGAAGAGCAATCTAATTTGTTTTGGGGATTTATTTGGAGATTCAATGGTGAAGTTGGGGGTGAACGTTGATACAAGGGGACCTAGAGACCGAAAAACAAAGCTATTACGGGGCACCAACACCTCTTAAATTTTCAGGGATACATGGATTGGAGCAGGCAAAAAGAGAAGAAAAGGTGATTTAAGACGAGTTTGTGTGACTGCGCGCCGCCCGATTTCGGAAGGGACAATTTGGACGCAGGAGGACCTATCTCTTACCTGGCAGTTACCATGACGCCGCCTAGGCAGCCGAAGTTCGTTCCTCAAATTTCATACAAATTCTGAGACTACAAGGCTGGGGGTGAAAGATAAGGCGACATGAGATTGGGGGGAGGTTGTCGTCTTATTTTCCCGGATTTTACGCGAGCATTCCCAATGCGGGTACTACGGTAACTAAAATCTGCTTACCGTAAAGGTACCAGAAGAATGCAATTGATTGCAACTTGAAAGCACCGAAATGTCGTGAACTGATAAGGGCTTGTTTGCCGGAGTTATGCGTTGCGGTGTATCGGATTTTAGGACCCATGCCGGCCTTCTTCCTGATTCGGACGAGTCACATCAAGGCCGTTCTCACTCTGATAGATGTTGTTGGGAGTAGTTCGCCTCTAATGGGGAGGTTGTATGCCTGTGATAGCACGTGATCTTATCGAGCGGCTGGCCGAGCACAGAACTCTGAGCGCAGCGTCTCGGACCGAGCTGGAGTGGCTGGCTGCGCATGGGTCCCTTCGAAATCTGAATACTGGAGACGCGTTAAGCAGGAAGGGCCTCCCCGTGGAGGGTCTTTTCATCATTCTCGCCGGACGACTCGCTGTGTTTGTCGATCGAGCCGATGGGCCGAGCAAATTTATTGAGTGGCGTGAAGGAGATGTCACTGGTGTGTTGCCGTATTCGCGGATGGTGGCTCCGCCCGGAGATGTGCGTGCTCTGGAGGCGGTGGAGGTTTTCGCGATTCCCCGCGAGCATCTTAGGTCGATGACGCGAGAATGCCACGAAATCACTACGATTTTGGTGCACTGGATGCTTGATCGCGCCCGGCTTTTTACTTCAAGTGAGCTGCAAAACGAAAAGATGATCTCGCTGGGCAAACTGTCGGCGGGTTTGGCTCACGAACTCAACAATCCTGCTTCGGCGATCGAGCGTTGCGCGGCGATGCTTGGGAATCGTTTGAAAGACTCCGAAGAGGCTGCACGCGATCTGGCTGCGGAGACGCTGAACGATGAGCAGATTGCCACCGTGGAGGCGGTTCGCAGGGCCTGCATGGCGAAAAAGCTCCATGAGGTGCGGTCTACGCTGGAACAGAGCGATCGCGAAGAGGCGATGGAAGCGTGGCTTGCCGGGCACGGACTGGACACGACGAACGCACAGATACTCGCCGACACCGAGGTGACTTTTGAGGTGCTGGAGTTGCTGGCTGTTGGGGTTGAGCGACCGGCATTGAACGCGGTGTTGCGGTGGGCGGCCGCCGGCTGTGCGGTGAGGAATCTGACTTCGAAGATCCAGGAGTCGGCGATTCGCGTCTCGAACCTGGTGAATGCGGTGAAGGGATTTACCCACATGGACCAGGCGAACGTGGCTGAGCCGGTGGATCTGGGCTCATGCCTGGCGAACACGGTGACGGTACTTCAGTCGAAGGCGCGTGAGAAGTTGGTGGATGTGACGCTGGAGCTAGAGGCCGAAGTGCCAAAGGTTCGGGGCTTCGCAGCCGAATTGAATCAGGTGTGGGGAAATCTGATCGACAACGCATTGGACGCCGCGGACAATGGTGGCCGAGTGCAGGTCCTTGCGAATCGTGACAACCAAAGTGTTGTGGTGCGAATCCTCGATGACGGTGCCGGGATTCCCCACGAGATTCGCGACCGAATCTTCGATCCGTTTTTCACAACCAAGCCAATGGGCCAGGGAACCGGTCTCGGACTTGATATCGCCCGGCGTCTGGTCCGCCATAACGAGGGCGCGATCGCTTTCGAATCGCAGCCCGGCAGGACGGAGTTTCGAGTTACGCTTCCGATGGCGGAGGCCTAGGTGGCCGGAGTTGATCTCAATTGGGTCTAAGTAACTCCCATCTCTCGCTATGGCTGTAAAGGGTTGACGGTTCAGCCTATAATGAACTATGGCAATCGCTCCTCCAGCCTCTTCGCAGGTTGGCCCGCAGCCGAAGCCGCACGAAGAACCGAAGAGCCAGCCGGATGTGGAACATACCGAGATGGGGATTGAGCTGGAGGCAGCTCTTCCTGTCGCGGGACCATCGGTTGCATCGGAGACGACCACTCGCGTGAAGAAAAAGAAGGCTGCGGCGCCTGATACGTCGGCGCTGATGATTGCGGGTGTGGACGAGTCTTCGGCGAGCCATCTGGCGGGTAGCTCGGCGAAGGATATTCACGCGGTGGATGCGAAGTTTCATCGCTTGCTGGAGACGGTGCATGAGAACCGACCGGTGGATGACCTGGAGATTATTCGCAAGGCGTGGGCGTTCTGTCTGCAACAGCATGAGGGACAGAAGCGGGCTAGTGGCGAGCCGTACATCATTCATCCGCTCGAAGTGGCACAGGTGCTGGCTGAGTTGAAGATGGATTCGACGGCGATTGCGGCGGGGTTATTGCATGATGCGGTCGAAGACACGGATGTTACCTCAGCGGAGATAGCAAAGCGGTTTGGCGATCAGGTGGCGCACATTGTTGAGGGTGTAACAAAGCTGGAGAAGATCAAGTTTGCTAATCGCGAGGACCATCAGGCGGAGAACATTCGCAAGATGCTGCTCGCGATGGTGACCGATGTTCGCGTTGTGATTATTAAGCTCGCGGACCGGCTGCATAATATGCGGACGCTCGAGCATCTGAAGCCGGAGAAGCAACAGAAGATTGCGCGGGAGACGCTGGATATCTACGCTCCGCTGGCGCATCGGCTGGGTATGGGTAAGCTGCGCGGCGAGCTGGAAGATCTGGCGTTTCGGTATACCGATCCCTATGCGTATGAGCAAGTGTCGACGGAAGTGGAGGCGCTGCGCGGGGCGGGTGAAGAGTTTTTGCAGAAGATCGTGAAACAGCTTGAGGCGAAGCTGAAGGAATTCAAGATTGAGGGGCGGGTGGAGTCGCGAATCAAGCGGCTGTATTCGATTCAGCAGAAGCTGGTGGACCAGAAGATTCCTGTGGATCAGGTCTACGATCTTCTGGCGATTCGCGTGATTTGTAACTCGGTGCAAGATTGCTATGCGCTGTTGGGGCTGCTGCATTCGATCTGGCGGCCGGTGCCAGGGAGGATCAAGGACTTCATTGCTATGCCTCGGCCAAATCTCTACCAGTCGCTGCACACGACGTTGATTGCGGAGGGCGGGCATCAGTTTGAGGTACAGATTCGCACGGAGGATATGCATCGTGTCGCGGAGGAAGGGATTGCGGCGCACTGGAAGTACAAAGCCTCGGACAATGTAAGCGCGAAGGACGAACAACGGCTCGCGTGGGTGCGGCAGTTGATGGAATGGCAGCGGGAGATGACCGATCCCAATGAGTTCATGTCGACGCTGAAGATCGATCTGTATCCGGAGGAGGTTTACACCTTTACTCCCAAGGGCAAAGTGGTGGTGCTGCCGAAGGATGCAAGCCCGATTGACTTTGCTTATGCGATTCATACCGAAGTGGGGAATACAACTGTCGGCGCAAAGGTGAACGGGCGCATCGTTCCGCTTCGGACCAAGTTGCGTAACGGCGATATCGTCGAGATTTCTACGCAGACTGGACATGCACCGAGCCGCGACTGGCTTAGCTTTACTAAGAGTTCGCGGGCACGAAACAAGATTAAGCACTGGCTGAATGAACATCAGCGAGAGCGGGCGATCGAGATCGGCAAGAAGCTGCTGGATCGTGAGGCAAGGAAGTACAAGCTGTCGCTGGGTAAGTTCCACGAGGCTGACTACGACAAAGTAGCCAGTGAATATGGGCTGGGAACGCAGGCGGAGTTGCTGGCGGGGGTTGGGTTCGGCAAGTTCTCAGCGCGGCAGGTGCTCAATAAGTTGGAGCCGGGGTCGACGATGTCGGCTGAGCCTGCGGTGCCGGAGGGTGGGGTCGGCAATACCGTTGGGCAGATGTCGGAGGCGGTGAAGCGGGTCTTCTTCGGGAAGGGATCTGACTCGTTGCAGGTGGAGGGGCAGGACGATCTGCTGGTGTACCGGGCGCGCTGTTGTAACCCAATTCGTGGTGAGGAGATTGTGGGGTACGTGACGCGGGGCAAGGGCGTGGCGGTGCATGCGAGAAGCTGTCCGAATGTGCAGAATTTGCTGTATGAGTCGGATAGAAGGATTCAGGTGGAGTGGTCGCCGTCTCCGACTGAGCCAGGAACAACGAAGGCTCAGACGTATCCGGTGAAGCTGACGGTGTTGTGTGATGACCGATCGGGAATGCTGAAGGAGTTTACGGCGATCATCTCGGATGATGGGACGAATATTCGCAGCGTGGATACGAAGCCGATGCCAGATGGCCAGGTAGTCGTCGACTTTGTGGTGGAGACGGTGGATGTGCGGCACCTGAATAAGCTGGTGCAGAATCTGCGGAAGGTCCCCGGGGTGCGAGATGTTCAGCGGGTGCAGAAGATCTAGATTTGACAATCGGCAAGTTGCAGAGCCGACGGGCACGATGTATGGTTGATACCAAGATGATTCTTCAGTCCAGCCGAATTTCGTTTATTCTCCGCTATTGGCGCACAATAGCGGCATCGGCGGAGTAGCTTCATCTGAGAGATAGCAGTAGCTTCAGTTGATTCGACATCCATACGAGCCGCGACCCTTCCGAGTCGCGGCTTTTGTTGTGTGTAAGGCGAGATTGCAGGAGTGAGCGATGAGTGCGAGTTCAATAGCAGGTGTGACGGCGACGGTAGCGGGGCGGTTTGGCGCGTACGGCGGGAGATATGTTCCGGAGACGTTGATGGCTGCGCTCGAAGAGTTGGAGCAGGCGTACGCAGTGGCTCAGAAAGATGCGGCGTTTCAGGCTGAGCTGGATGACCTGTTGCATCACTACTGCGGAAGGCCTACTCCGCTGTACTTCGCAAAGCGGCTGACGGAGCAGATGGGTGGGGCGAAGATTTATTTGAAGCGAGAGGACCTGTTGCATACCGGAGCGCACAAGATCAACAACGCGCTGGGGCAGGGGCTGCTGGCGCGGCGGATGGGGAAACAGAGGATTATCGCCGAGACTGGGGCGGGCCAACATGGAGTGGCGACGGCAACGGTTTGCGCACTGCTGGGACTGGAGTGCGTCGTCTACATGGGCGAGGAGGATATGCGGCGGCAGGAGTTGAATGTGTACCGCATGCGGCTGCTGGGCGCGGAGGTGCGCGGGGTCTCGGCTGGGTCGGCGACGCTCAAGGACGCGATCAATGAGGCGATGCGGGATTGGGTGACGAATGTTCGGACGACGTACTACATTCTCGGCAGTGCTTTGGGGGCGCACCCCTATCCGACGATGGTGCGGGATTTTCATCGCGTGATCAGCCGCGAGGCGCGGATGCAGATGCTCGAGCAAGAAGGAAAGCTGCCGACCGCGATTGTGGCATGCGTGGGCGGTGGGTCGAATGCGATTGGCGCGTTTTATGAGTTTTTGCCGGATGCGAATGTGCAGTTGATTGGTGTTGAGGCGGGTGGGCGCGGAACAGCACTGGGAGAACATGCGGCGCGGTTCCAGAAGGTTGGTGGTGGCTTGCCGGGCGTGCTGCAGGGTACGTACTCGTATGTGTTACAAAATGATGCCGGGCAAGTGAGCAGCACCCATTCTGTTTCTGCAGGATTGGATTATGCGAGTGTGGGGCCTGAGCATGCGATGCTGCATGATTCGGGACGGGCGAGCTACGTCTCTTGCTCGGATGATGAGGCGTTGAAGGCTACGGTGACGCTGTCGCGAACCGAGGGGATTTTGCCCGCGCTCGAGAGCGCTCATGCGGTGGCAGAGGCGGTTCGACTGGCTCCGACGATGGTGAAGACGGATGTGTTGATGGTGAACCTGTCGGGACGCGGCGATAAGGATATGGGGATCCTGGCGCGGGAGCTTAATTTGAAGGGCAGCGAGAGAGCGAAAGGTTAAGACAGAACGATGGCGATTGAGTTTAGCAAGAAGCCGGGGATTGTTGCTTATTTGACGGCCGGCGATCCTGACCTGGCGACGACCAGGGACATCGCGCTGGCTGCGATCGACAACGGCGCGGATGTGATTGAGTTAGGTGTTCCCTTCAGCGATCCGCTGGCGGATGGTCCGGTGATTCAGCGGGCGAGTGAGCGGGCCGTGGCGCGAGGAGTGAGGCTGACCGATGTGCTCGACTTGGCGAAGGGGCTGCGTGCGGCTAGACCAGCGGCGGGATTGGTGCTCTTTTCTTATCTGAACCCTGTGGTGCGGATGGGAATGAAGACATTTTGTTCCCGGGCGGCCGAGGCTGGCGCGGATGGAGTGTTGTTGACGGACATGATCGTCGAGGAAGCGGGCGAGTACTTGGCGGAGATGAAGACCAACGGGCTGGCGCCAATCTTTCTGGCGGCTCCGACGAGTCCCGATGCTCGGCTGAAGGCGATTGCGGCGGTGTCGCAGGGGTTTGTGTATGCGATCTCTCGAGTTGGGATTACCGGGACACAACAGAAGGTGGCCGGAGATGCTTCGGAGTTGGTGACGCGACTGCGGCAGTTTACGAAGCTGCCGATTGCAGTAGGATTCGGGATCTCCAATGCTGAGCATGTGAAGGCGGTGGGCGAATTTGCGGACGCGGCGATCATCGGCAGCGCGTTGGTAGCACTGATCGAGAAAAGTCCGGCGAAGGAAGCAGCGACTGCCATTGGGCAGTTCATCGCGGGGTTGCGAACATGAACGCTGACAGCATGCCTGGGCAAAGCGGCGCGATGCGGCGTTTATCATTGTCGATACAGGATGGTTCTGTACAAAATACTTTGCAGCGAATCATGTTTGAGCGCGTTCCGTTGCATTGCGAGGAGAATAGATGGATATCTCCGACTGGAGACAGAAGATTGATGAGCTGGATGTCGAGATCGTTCGGCTCATCAACAAACGTGCGGAGGCCGCACGTGCGATTGGAGAGCTTAAGAAGACCGCAGATTTGCCGGTCTATGAACCGCGCCGCGAGCAGGAGGTCTTCGACCGCGTTCGCAAGGCGAACCCTGGACCGTTGGCCGACGCCGAGTTGCTTCATGTTTATGAGCGAATTATCGACGTGATGCGAACGCTGCAGCGAAGGGATCTTTAGCATTCCGAGTCGACCGGGACGGCTGATCTTTTGGTTATTGTATCTAATTTGGTTACGTAAAGAGAGTGACGCGAAGACAATGATAGTTGCGATGCATGGCGAAGCGACGGAAGAAAACATACAACAGGTGATCGAACGCATGGTGGAGCTTGGCTTCAACGTTCACCGGACGACGGGGGCAGCACAGACGATTCTCGCCGGGGTCGGAACTCCGGAACATTTTGAGGTTGCCGAGTTCAAGGTGTTGGCCGGAGTTTACGATGCGTATCGAATCTCGTCGCCGTACAAGCTGGCAGGGCGAAGCTTCCGGCCGGGGGGAACGACCATTACGTTTCCGAACGGGGTTGTGGTCGGCGGCGAGGAAGTTGTAGTGATGGCGGGACCCTGCTCAGTGGAGTCGCGGGAGCAGATTCTTACCAGCGCAAAACAAGTGGCCGCAGCAGGAGCGAAGTTTCTTCGCGGCGGAGCCTTTAAGCCTCGCAGCTCACCGTATAGCTTTCAAGGCATGGGCCTCGATGGGTTGAAGCTGCTGCGTGAGGTCTCCGATGAGACGGGGCTTCTGGTTATCACCGAGGTCATGGAGATCTCGCAGATCGAGTTGATGCTGCCCTACATCGATTGCTTTCAGGTGGGTGCTCGCAATATGCAGAACTTCAATCTGCTGCGCGAGCTTGGGCATGTGAGGAAGCCGGTGTTGATGAAGCGAGGAATCGCAGCGACGATCGAAGAGGTCCTGTTGAGCGCGGAGTATATTCTGTCGGGCGGCAACTACAATCTGATGCTGTGTGAGCGGGGAATTCGGACGTACGAGACGTATACGCGGAATACGATGGACATCTCGGCGATTCCAGTGTTGAAGAGGCTAACGCATTTGCCGGTGCTGGGCGATCCGTCGCATGGCGTCGGGATTCGAGATCTGGTGCCTCCGATGGCGCTCGCGAGTGTGGCTGCTGGTGCGGACGGATTGTTGATGGAGATGCATCCGAATCCGGATAAGGCGATGAGCGATGGAGCGCAGAGTTTGTATCCGGAGCAGCTACAAAAGCTGATGGCACAGCTGAAGTTGCTGGCACCGGTGGTGAACAGGATGATGGCATAGGACGAGGAGTCCGGCATAATGGAGCGGGTTTTCATCATCGGGACGGGATTGATTGGGGCTTCGACGGGCCTGGCGTTGCGTGCGGCTGGCTTTGGTGGGCGCATCGATGGGTGGGATGCGAGCCAACTTGAGATGGCTTCTGCCGTGCAGATGGGTGCGATTGACGGCAGAGCAGCGAGTCGCGAGAATGCTCTCGAGCTGGCGCGGTTGGCAGATGTAACTGTGCTGGCAGTTCCGGTACTTGCGATCAAAGACTGGATGCAACTGCTGGCGCCGGTGCTTCACACGGGGCAACTTGTGACCGATGTGGGGAGCACAAAGCTCGAGATTGTGGAGTTGGCGCGGCAATTGTTTGATGGAGATGCGACCGCAGGGTTCCTGCCTGGGCACCCGATGGCGGGTAAGGAATCAGGCGGCGCGCTTCTGGCGGAAGCGGGACTATTCGATGGCGCGATGTGGTTGTTCACTCCTGTCTCAGCTGAGATGACAACGATCGAGAAAGACTGGCGTGGGTGGGTTGGTTGTTTTGGGTCGCGGACGCTGGATATGGATGCGGCGCGGCATGATGAGCTCTGTGCGTGGGTGAGTCATTTGCCGCAAATGCTTTCGACTGCGCTCGCCGCGCTGCTTGAAGAGAAGTTTGGTGACGCGCCGGAGATAGCTGCGATTGGAGGACGAGCTCTGCGGGAGACTACGCGGCTGGGAGCCAGCCCTTACAGCATGTGGCGAGACGTAGCGATGACGAACACTGGGCCAGTCGCGGATACCCTGCTGGCGTTGGAGCAAAGGTTGCAGCACGTGCGGGAGAATCTGCGAACGCCGGAGCTGCGGGATGAGTTTTTGCTGGCGAATCGATTTCGTCAGCGGCGTTGATTCGTGCGGTTTGAGAAAGAAATTGATGTTTTGCGAGTTTGAAGAGAGATCATGATGCCTGTGAAGGATTCGATAAGCCAACGGAGTATCAGCCTTGCCGACGTCTCTGCTGCGCGGGAGCGGGTTCGTGGAGCGATCTACTATTCGCCTTGCCCTCACTCGCAAATGCTGTCGGCACTGACGGGGCAGCAGGTATATCTGAAGCTCGAAAACCTGCAGATGACCGGCTCGTTTAAAGAGCGCGGTGCGCTGAACCGGATTGCGATGCTGACGCCGGAGCAAGTTGCGCGTGGTGTAGTTGCGGCAAGCGCGGGGAACCATGCGCAAGGTGTGGCATACCATGCGACGAAACGAGGGATTCGGGCTTTGATCGTGATGCCACTGGCGACACCACTGGTGAAGGTGACGGCGACGCGGGGGTTTGGCGCGGAGGTAGTGCTGTACGGCGCGAACTACGACGAGGCTTGCGAGGAGGCGACGAGGCTTTGCGAGGCCGACGGGATGACGTTTATTCATCCATTTGACGACGCGATGGTGATGGCCGGGCAGGGCACGATTGGGCTTGAGCTGTTGGAGCAGATTCCTCGACTGGAAGCCGTGGTGGTTCCGATCGGGGGCGGCGGGTTGATTGGCGGCGTTGCCTGCGCGATCAAAGAGTCGCGCCCGGATGTTCGTGTGATTGGAGTGCAGACCTCGAGGCTGCCTTCGATGGTGGCGGCGCGAACGGTTGGGCACCCGGTGACGTTGGAGCCGTCCACGACGATTGCGGATGGTATTGCGGTAAGGCGTGTGGGAGATACGACCTTTCCTGTGGTCGAACGCTATGTCGATGAGATTGTGACCGTCGATGAAGATGAGATTGCTTCGGCGATTCTTGTTCTGCTGGAGCGAGAGAAGACGCTTGCTGAAGGTGCGGGGGCGGCGGCGCTGGCCGCGTTACTGCAGAAGAAGACGTCGCTGAATGGGGCGCATACTGCGGTGATGGTGTGCGGTGGAAATATTGATGTGACGCTGTTGAGCAGGATCATCGAGCGCGGTTTGGTGCAGGATGGAAGGATGATCCGGCTGCGGATTCATCTGCTGGATAAGCCCGGGGCGCTTGCCGAGCTGACGCTGTTGATTGCCAAGTATCGGGCAAACATCGTGGATACGCTGTATAACCGGGCATATTACGGGGTGAATCTTGGCGACACTACGATCGACATTACTATGGAGACCCGTGGGCGCGAACAGGTCGAGGAGTTATTGGCGGCGATGACGGCTGGCGGTTACAGATATAGCCAGGTGATCTAGTGGTTTTTCTGAGATTCTGAGGTCAGGACTTTTCGTAGTGGAAGTGGAGTTCTTGCTCGCTGGCGACGGGCTGGCCGTCTTTCGTAGCTGGGTGAAAGGTCCACTGCTGGATGGTTGCAATGACGCTTTCGTCGATTCCATGGCCAAGGCCGCTGGTCATTTTGATGTCGGCAATCTTGCCCGTGGTGTCGATGACTATGTCGAGGATGACGTCGCCTTTGGTGCCGTGCGGGAGGGTCGACAGGTCAGGCTTTGGCGTGGGAAAGTAGCTGACCAGAGCGATGTTGATGTTGCCGGAGCCCAGGGAGTCGGCGCCCGCGGTAGAGTCCGGCTGTGTTGAGGCTGGCGAGCTTGTGTTGGGGGAGGCTGTGGAATCCTTCGGCTTTTGCGTTGGCGGAGTTGGTAGCGGAGTAGTGGACTCAGCGTGCTTGGGCTGGGTCTTGGGATTTGGGGTGGAGGTTTGTAGAGGGGCTCTGCCTGGAGAATAAGTCAAAAGGAGATTGGTACCACGTGGGCTGCCGGGGAGGCGGATGGGTGCGACCCAGGAGGCGCGCTGGTGGATAAGCGCGGCGATGACGAGCAGATGCAGGAGAGAGGAAGCTATGGCGTAGTTCGGTGTTCGACGCTGGACTGCGATGGGTTTGCCGATGGTATCCATGCTCAATCTCCTCCTTTCTCTGCGATGTAAGTCCAAATGCGTTTCTTGTTAGACGCGGGCGAAGGTGGTCTGTTGCTTTTCCTGGTGGCGTTCGGCGGCAAGGCAGATGAGTCGATCGATCAGTTCTTTGTACGGCACGCCGGAGGCTTCCCAGAGCTTGGGGTACATGCTGATGCTGGTGAAGCCCGGCATGGTGTTGATTTCGTTGAGGTAGATGCGGGCGGCTTTTGATTCTTTGCCCTTTTTGTTTTTGACGGCGGGCTCCATGAGGAAGTCGACACGGGCTAGACCCGCGCAGTCGCAGGCGCGGAAGGCGGCTATGGCCATTTCGCGGATTTGTTTTGATTCGGACCTTGAGAGTTGCGCAGGGATGATTGGGACGGAGGCGTCGGAGTGGTACTTGGCGTTGTAGTCGTAGAACTCGGCTCCGGGAACGATCTCGCCGACGACGGAGGCCTCGGGGGAATCGTTGCCGAGGACGGCAACTTCGAGCTCGCGGGGTTTGGCACCGGGGCCGCCTACGCCTTGCTCGATGATGAGCTTGCGGTCGAAGCTGGCGGCGAGATCCATGGCCGGGGCGAGTTCGCTGCGGTCGTGAACTTTGCTGATGCCTACGGAAGATCCTAGATTCGCGGGTTTTACGAAGACTGGGTAGGTGAGCTTCTTCTCGATGCGTTTCGTGCAGCGCTTGGCGTCGGCCTTCCACTCGCTGCGCAGGAGATTGACGTGGGGGGTTTGAGGCAGGCCGGCAGCGGCGAATAGCTGCTTCATGACGGTCTTGTCCATGCCTGTGGCGGAGCCGAGGACGCCTGAGCCTACGTAGGCGATGTCGGCTAGTTCGAATAGGCCCTGGATGGTGCCATCTTCGCCGAAGGTGCCGTGGAGGACGGGGAAGATGACGTCGAGCGATTGGGCGAGAGAGCCGTTTTGTTGCGCCAGGGCTTCGTGGCCAGCGGCGCTGGCGCTTAGTGCGACTGATTTAGTGGCGGTGCGTTTCTTCTGGACCGGCGCGGGTTTTGTGTCGCCTGCTAGAAGGTGCTGGGCATCGGTGGAGGTGAGCCACTGGCCTTGTTTGGTGATTCCTATGGGAATTACTTCGTATTTTGTCTGGTCGATGGCTTTGAGGATGGAGGCGGCGGAGAGGAGGGAGACCTCGTGCTCGCCGGAGCGGCCGCCGAAGAGGATGCCAATGCGGAGTTTTTTGGGGGTGGACTTAGTTGTTTGCTTTTTGGTCTGTTTCTTCTGTTTCGTCATGGATAGGTACAAGTCTCTCCTAAATTTGGGCGGTTCTGCGGGAAAAAAAATGTTGGGTATCGAAGTGGTCTTTTGCAGGGGGTTTTGCTGATCTTTGTGTTTTTGGTGGTGGTTTTTTGTGGTGAAGATGTGGTGATTTGCATGGCTGACGTGGTGTTTTAGCAGTCATTTTTTGAGGGTGAAAAATGCGCCACGGATTTGTAAAATATTTTCATGTGTGGCGCGGGCTCTGGGCTTTCCTGCATCTTTCTCTTATGCCTGACCGCGAGCGCAAACCCGAACGCACTACACCGCATAAGGACAAGATCTGCAAGACCTGTGGACGCTCCTTCGAGTGGCGTAAGAGCTGGGAGCAGGACTGGGATGTGATCAAGTATTGCAGCGATGCATGCAGGGGGCATAAGCCGGGAGAGTCAGGCGTGGAGCTTGAGAGGGCGATTCTGGAACTGCTTGCGGAGCGTGGGAGGAACAAGACGATCTGTCCATCTGAGGCGGCGAAGGTGGTGGGTGGGCTGGAGAGCCGGCGGGACTGGGAGGGGTTGATGGAGCCGGCACGGGCAGCAGCGCGACGTTTGGTTGCCGCGGGAAAGATCGTGGTGACGCAGCATGGGCATGTGGTCGATGCTGCCACTGCAAAAGGGGCGATTCGTTTGCGACTGCGTTGAAACTGTCGCTTGATTGCAGCAAAACGTGGCCATTTTTCGGCTACGTGTCATGCATGGGACGCTTCTAAGTCTGCATGACAACTCAAAAGACATCGGCGAAAAAATCCTCCTCAAAGAAGACGTCCTCTTCCTCTAGCAAGTCCACTGGCGCGAAGCAAAGCTCTCGGTGCTGGCCCGGTTTTGAACCGGTTGCGGGGAAGGCTCCGCGGGAGAAAGGAAGTTGTAAGCCTAAGCCTGGAAAGAAATCGGCTGCGGTGAAGCGGGCGGATCAGAAGGCTGCCGCCGCAAGCAAGCTGGAGAAGCAAGGTAAACCGAACCCGCGTCGCAAGGCTGCGTGACGTTGGAGCTATACTTGCCGGCATGGACGTCGAGCGTATTCGCGCTTACCTGCTGACGCTGCCGCATGTGGTTGAGACGCCGCAGTGGGGTGGTCTCGTTTTCTGGCTGGGGGATAAAGCGATTGGCGGCAAGATGTTTGTGATGTTGCCGCTTGATGCGAATGATCTGGATCGCGGCCATAAGGCACGGGTCATCTCTTATCTTGCGGGAGCGGAGCGGTACCCGGAGTTGCTGGAGACCGAGGGCATCTTTCCTGCGCCTTATGTGGCTCGAATCTTCTGGGTCGCGGTGACGGGTTGGAGTGTTTTTCGTAAGGCGGAGTGGGAGCAGGAGTTGAGTGCGGCGCACGCGCTTACTCTGGCGAAGCTGCCGCCGAAGGTTCGTACGGCTCTTGCCTTGCCTGCGGCCCAGCAGAAGCGGCTGATTGCGGAACGGCGGAAGGTGCTCGCTGCCAAAGCTGCTAAACCATGAGCGGTTTGAGGGGCAGCGATCAAGTCTCTTTTGTGAAGACTTCGGGACTATGTGGTTCGCGGAACGGCTCTACAGGAATGCGCTCGTATCGCACGCTTAGCACGTTCAGGGTTTCAATGCCGCCCGGCGCATGAAGAACGACTTCGTCATCCTCTGCGGCTTTCATTAGTGCGCGCCCCAGTGGGGAAGCCCAACTGATGTGGTTGCGATCAAGATTGACTTCGTCCGTGCCGACGATGCTCACCACTCGCTCGGCTCCCGCGGCATTCGCATAGCGCACGGTGGCGCCAAAGAACACCCTCGTCGCCCGCTGCCCTGTTCTAGGAGCTTCCGGATCTACTACCTCCGCGGCCTCGATTCGCTTCGTCAGGAAACGAATCCGCCCATCGATCTGCCGCAGTCGTCGCTTGCCGTACTGATAGTCAGCGTTTTCACTACGATCGCCATTGCCTGCAGCCCACGCCACCACCTCCACTACGGCCGGGCGATCCTTGGTGACCAAAAAATGGCGCTCATCTTTCAGGCGTTCGAGGCCGCTTGGAGTGATGTAGTTCTTGACGTGGTTCGCAGCAGGCTCCTCCACTTTCGGTCTTCTCGTAAACCCTTTTCGCATTCTGCGGCTCTCTCTCCTGGCACGATTTGAGCTATGCGCATTTATCACGACCAACCGACGTTGCCGGCAGAGGAGGATAGCGTTTTCGTCCGGTTTGACACTGCGTTCATAGTCGAGCATGATCAACGCTCTCCCGGGCCACAATTTAGACGTCTCAAAGTGTTCGCGTATCTCTGGAGGTCTGTGATGTTGACTAGTATCACCGGCTACTGGCTCAGGGTCATTGCTCCCAGCGCTATAGAGAGCCAGGAGCTCACATTAGGTCCGTTCCCACCCGGAACGAATGTGTACGCAAACATTTCGCTGAACGAACTCAACACTTATTTTGAGCTCGACTCCTCTAACACGAAGTACTCCGCGACAGGTTACATACCGTATTGGACCCACTATAAAGATGACGGAACGGAATCTAATCAAATGCAATCGATGGGTTTCAATCAGAATGCTGTGGCGGTCGACAACTGTGCGCGTATCTGGTTGGTGCTAGAGGGATTCAGAGTCGTCGCAAGCGCTCTTGTGAATGTCATCACCTATTAGGAGGTATGCCGATGTCAACGATAATCACCTTCGATGCCCGATCTGGTCGCATTCTCGGTATACATCACGGTTCGGCAGATGAAGAACGTGCACGAAAGAGTGCACAACATCACTCGAAGGTCAGCGCCGAACACATCGACCTTCTTACAACGGATGCTGTTGAACTGGATAAAAGTAAGCGTTACAAGGTGGATGTAGGCCGAAAGACGCTGGTTCCCACCGAGGCAGGCGAAGAAGGAGTCTGGTTCGGTTTTGGCTCAACCGGACGCACAAACCAATCAAATCCTGCGTGATGCTTGTTCTGTTCTGCGATTGCTCCGGCGAGGATGATTCGACGCCGAACCACGATCTGGAAGACTCGAACGATTGATGAGCATCTCTGGAGGTCTGTGATGTTGACGACTGTAACGGGCTATTGGCTCGAGGTGATCGCCTACAGCTTTGTCCTCATAGAATTTACGACGGATCCGTTCCCACGCGGAACGAATGTCTACGCGAACATCGCCCTGTCTGACATTCTCACTTATTTCATAGACCCCCCTGTGGGGCCGAAGTTCGCCGCGATTGCCTACATTGAATGGTGGACCTACTATCGGGAGGATGGAACGGAATCTGATCCGCAGATCGGGTCGGGTTTCAATCAGAACGCTGTGGCGGTCAACAACTGTGCACGTATCAAGTTCGGGCTCAATGGAATTCAAGTCTCCACCACCGCACAGGTGAATATCTTCACCTATTAGATCGCGTTTGCTAATCCGACTTTAGTTACTCACTGGGGTTGACTACAGCCGGGCGATGGCGGTTCTGCTCTCGTAGCCGCTCTACATGGTGTTGAAGGATGGTGCCGGAGACCATGATGGTTGTTGCTGCCAATACGATGGCTAATCGAATCCACTGGTGAGTGCGCAAAGATCTCACCGGTTCTCTGCTTTGAGTGGACCAGAGAAGGAAAACGAGAGCGGCACGCTGGTGCCACAAGATAATAAGTAACGACGTGCAAATGAGCCCAGAGATGAGGTAGGGTCCGTAGTCAGTGACTAAAATGAACATATTTACGAGCAGGATGTTGGCTATCACCGGGAGCATTGCCAGGGTTCCCAAGAGCGTGGTCTTTCGGAAGAGCAGCAGAGTCGCACCGACCACCTGCGTTAGACCGAGAATGGACGCGTAGACCCGAGAGAAGCCAAAGTAAAACCATGTGAGCTGATAGCCCGTTAGCGAGCCGACCGGCTGTCTAGCAAGCAGGGTTTGCATGTTGAACTGTAGGTGAAGCAGCTTGCTGATGCCGTACATGTACAGCATGAAAGCGCAGAAGTAACGTAACCAATCGAGCGATCGCGGATACGCTTCGGCATTCGTCTCTAACTTGGGCATCGTACCCTCCACTAAACAAGAGGTCCAAGGACCTACTCTTGCACCCCTTTTAGGGGTACGGCGAGTCTCCGTCAACAGTTCCGATGCCGAGGATTGCAGTGAAAACGGCGACAGCAGATTCCCTTCGGGAATGACAACCAGAAAGGCAACAGCAAAAACATCGCGATAACCGGATTAACTACGCCCGGCGGCCGTCTGGGGTGAAGATTCCTTCGAAGGCTGGCCAGTAGGCCCAGATGAGGAAGATCTCCAGGAGAGAGCAGACGAGGCCTGGTCCGATTCCTGCGCCTCCGGTCAGGGTCAGGTGGAACAGCAGGACGTTGACCAGGATGGGGCCCAGGATGACGAGTCCGACGGGGACGTAGCGGCCGATGAGCAACAGGGCTCCGGCGACGGTGTAGAGAATTCCATGGAAGGTCAGCCATCCATGCGCGAACATGATGTTGGCCAAGACGCCGGCGTCGCCGGGTATCGTCGGATTGGGCATGAAGTGGAAGAAGTTGTTGAGCCCAAAGACGAAGAAGACGAGTCCAAGCAGGATGCGTGCGATCAGGACGGCGATTTTCATAGGCGACGAACTCCTTGGGATGGATTAGTAGAGAATTCTCTGTGTGTGCTTCAATTGCGTCAAGCAGATTGATGGGATATGTCGAATCTATGTTGAATAACGGTAACTCTGGGGTCGCGATGTCGCTGGCTGGGAAGGTCGCCCTGATTACGGGCGGGTCGCGTGGAATTGGAGCAGCGACGGTTCGGATGTTTCGCAGGGCGGGGGCGAAGGTGGTGTTCAACTACCGCTCGGCGGCGGAGCAGGCTGAGGCTTTGGTAGCGGAGTGCGACGGGAGTGAGGTATGTCTTGCGGTTCAGCAGACGCTGGCGACGCCTGAGGATGGAGCGGCTTTGGTTGAGGCTGCGGTGGCGGCGTTCGGGCGGATTGACTGCGCGATTTTGAATCATGGGGTGTGGCCGGCGCATGATGCGCCTATCTCTGAGATGACGAGCGAGCAGTGGCGGACGACGCTGGGCACGAATCTGGACAGCGTGTTTGGAGTGGTACGGTCTGCGGTGGCGCAGATGAAGGCTCAGCCGCAGGTGGGTTCGGCGCGAGGGCATATTGTTTTGATCAGTTCGACTGCGGGGCAGCGCGGGGAGGCTTTTCATGCGGACTACGCGGCGACGAAGGGCGCGTTGATCAGCCTGACGAAGAGCCTGTCGACTGAATTGATTGGTGAGGGGATTTATTGCAACTGCGTGGCGCCGGGTTGGGTCGCAACGGAGGCGACGGCGGGAGTTCTAAGTGATCCTGAGGTTTCGAAGAAGCTGCTCTCTTTGATTCCGCTGGGGCGTCCGGCGGATGTGGATGAGATTGCGGCTCCTGTTCTGTTTCTTTGTACGCCCTTCGCTGGGTTCATCTCCGGCGAGATCTTTAACGTGAACGGCGGCGCGGTGCTGGCCGGATGAGTGGAGCTGGTATGAGGCAGGTTGTACTTGGATTTGGCGTTGTGCTTGTTCTTGGTTTGGGATCGGTAAAGCCGCTGTGGTCACAGGCGAGCGAGATTCCTAGTGCCGGGCAGGTGGTGCCGAACGGAGAGACGCCGGAGCAACATGGGAAGAAACTTCTCAACGAGATGGTGGAGGCGCTGGGCGGAAACGCGTGGCTGAGCCGTCGCAATATTCGCGAGCTTGGACATCTTGGCCGGTTCTTTCATGGCTCGCCTACGGGTCTGGTGATCGACTTTACTTCGACGCGGCAGTTCCCTACTGACAACCGCTTTGAGGCGACGCGGGTTGGATTCATTACCGATAAGAGCATTCTTTTTCCAGGGAAGAAGATCGACGTTGTGCAGATCTGGACGGCCGGTAAGGGGTATGAGGTCACCTACAAGGGCAAGGCCGAGTTGCCGAAAGATCAGGTCGATGATTTTTATCGACGCCGCGATCACTCGGTTGAAGCGGTGGTGAATACGTGGTTGAAGGCTCCGGGCGTGGTGGTGGTTTACGAGGGGACCACGATGGTGGAGCGCAGGCTTGCCGAGAAGGTAACGGTGCTGAGCGACAACAATGACGCGGTGACGCTCGAGCTGGATTCGACGTCGCATCTTCCGCTGCGCCGGACGTTTCAGTGGAGGAATGAGACCTTCAAGGACTTCGATGAGGATGCGGAAGAGTACGCTGATTACCACACGATTCAGGGGCTGCCGACGGCGCTCTCGATCACTCGATACCACAATGGCGATATGGCGAGCCAGACATTTTTGCTGAAGGTGGAGTATGACGTCGATGCTGCGCCGGATCTGTTTAATCCCGATGTGTTGCTGAAGAAAAAGCAGTAAGGATGGTCGGGCCTGAGTAGACTCTCTGCAGATAAAAAAGGAGCGATGCGATGAAACGGAAGTTTGCGAATATTCTCGAGACCGTTGGAAATACACCTGTGGTGCGGATTAATAAGCTTGCTCCTGCGGGAGTGGATTTGTTTGTGAAGATTGAAGCGTTCAATCCGTTGGGGTCGGTGAAGGACCGGCTGGCGCTGGGTGTGATCGAGGACGCTGAGCGGACGGGAGCGCTGAAGCCGGGGCAGACGGTGATCGAGGCTACGAGCGGGAATACGGGCATCGGGCTGGCGATGGTGTGCGCGCAGAAGGGCTATCCGCTGGTGGTTACGATGTCGGAGACTTTCAGCGTTGAACGGCGGAAGCTGATGAGGTTTCTGGGGGCGAAGGTGGTGCTGACTCCGGCTGCGGAACGTGGGTTGGGGATGGTGAAGAAGGCGAACGAACTGGCGGAGAAGCATGGCTGGTTTCGGACGCGGCAGTTTGAGAATGAGGCGAATGCGGATATGCACTCGCGTACGACGGCGCAGGAGATTTTGAGGGATTTCGAGGGCGACCGGCTGGATTATTGGGTGACTGGATTTGGTACGGGGGGGACGCTGAAGGGCGTGGCTCGGGTGCTTGCGGAGAAGAGGCCGGAGACGAAGATTGTGGTGTGTGAGCCGGAGGTGGCGGCGATGATCTCGAGTGGGACGGCGCAGCCGCGGAATGCGGATGGGACAGCGTCGGCGGGCCACCCGGCGTGGACTCCGCACCCGCAGCAGGGATGGAGCCCCGATTTTATCTCAAGCCTTACGCAGGATGCGATCGATTCGCATCGCATCAGCCAGGTGTTGCGGATTGAGAACGCGGAGGCGATGCGGTGGAGTCGGGAGCTGGCGGTGAAGGAGGGGATCTTCGTGGGCATTACGTCGGGGGCGACCTTCGCCGGGGCGCTGCGGGTGTGTGCGGAGGCGCCGAAGGGCTCGACCGTGTTGTGCATGCTGCCGGATACGGGCGAACGGTATTTGAGCACGCCGCTGTTTGCGGAGATCGCAGTGGATATGACGCCGGAAGAGTTGGAGATCGCTCGGTCCACTCCTGGGGCGCAGCTGCAGCCGGCGGGGTGAGGCGGAGTTGTTTGTAGGGCCGTTTCGTCCGGTTGACGTGGTTCGGCATTTATACTCATCTTTGCCATGAGCGAGACTACGCCTGACCAGAATGACGACGAACAACCGGCGCCACGCACTACGATGGACATCCTTGAGATTATGTCCTTGCTGCCGCACCGCTACCCTTTTTTGTTGATCGACCGCGTGGTCGAGATGGTACGCAAGGAGCGCATCGTCGCGATCAAAAATGTGACGATCAACGAGCCGCATTTTCAGGGGCACTTTCCTGACTACCCGATTATGCCTGGGGTATTGATGGTCGAGGCGATTGCGCAGACGGGCGGGGCGTTGTTGCTGAACGAGATTCCGGATCGCGACTCGAAGCTGATGGTGTTCACGGGAATTGAGAATGCGCGCTTTCGACGGCCGGTGGTGCCGGGGGATCAGCTTCGCATTGAGGTGACGGTTTTGCAGTGGAGAAGCCGTGCGGTGAAGATGCTGGGGAATATCACTGTGGATGGGAAGCTGGTCTGCGACGCTACGGTGATGTGCCAGGTGGTTCCGCGGGTTGTGAAGAAAGCTGCACCAGAGGCGCCGGCAGAGTGAGCATTCATCCTACAGCGATCGTCGCGGCGGGGGCACAGATTCCTGCAAGCTGTACGGTTGGTCCTTACTGCACCGTGGGTCCTGATGTCGTGCTCGGGGAAGAGTGTGAGCTGGTCTCGCATGTTGTGCTTGACGGGCACCTGAGGATGGGGCGAAAGAACCGGGTTTTCTCGTTTGCATGTATTGGGATTTCGCCGCAGGATCTGAAGTATGCGGGGGAGCCTACAGGCGTTGAGATTGGGGATGGCAATTCGATTCGCGAGTATGTGACGATTTCGCGCGGGACCAAGGGCGGCGGTGGGATGACACGGGTGGGGAATGATTGCCTGATTATGGCCTACACCCACATCGGGCATGACTCGCAGATTGGGACGGGGTGCATTCTCGCGAACGCTGCTACGTTGGCGGGCCACGTGACGGTTGAGGACTACGCGACCGTCGGCGCGCTTTGTCCGGTACACCAGTACTGCCGAATCGGGAAGTATTCGTATATTGGCGGCGGAACGACTATTACGCAAGATGTACTTCCCTATTCGTTGACTTCAATCGAGCGAAACAATCACGCTTACGGGCTGAATAAAGTGGGCCTTGAGCGGAAAGGTTTTACGCCGGAACAATTGAAGGAGCTTCGCGCGGCGTATCGCAAGCTGATTGCGTCGAAACTTAATATCTCCGATGCGCTGGCGGCTATTCGCGAGATGATCGCTTCTGGCGGCGCGGGCGAACATGTCGTTTACCTCGCGGACTTTATCGCAGGCAGCGAGCGAGGCATCATCAAATAGGTGCACCGTTGGGTTTGGCATACAGAATTAAATTGGAGTTTCCCTTATGATCTCGTCGGTTCCGAGTCGTCTTATTTTCGCTGCTTCCCTTCTGGTGGCAGGTTTTTCTTCTGTGAACGCACAAGCTCAGGCGGCTGCTCCTGTACGAGTTGCCATTGTTGGGCTCGTTCATGGCCATGTGCAGGGTTTTCTGCACAACCTCGCTTCGCATCCTGAGATTACCTTGGTGGGTATCTCTGATCCTGATCCCGCACTGCGTCAAAAATATATTACGAAGACACACCTGTCGGAAGATCTGTTCTTTGCGACTGAAGCAGAGATGCTGAAGAAGACGCATCCGCAGGCGATCCTTGTGTACACGTCGATTGCGGGGCATCGAGCCGCTATCGAAGAGGCTGCACCTCTGCACATAGCCGCCATGGTGGAGAAGCCGCTGGCTACTACGGTGGAAGATGCGCTTGCCATCCAGGCGCTCTCGGAGAAGTACAACGTTCCTGTTCTGACGAACTACGAGACGACCTGGTACAACTCGAACACCGCTGCAGTAAAGATGTTGGAAGAGGGAAAGATCGGCGATCTACGCAAGCTGGTCGTTCACGACGGGCATGAGGGGCCGAAGGAGATTCATGTCGATCCCGAGTTTTTCAAGTGGCTGACCGATCCGAAGGAGAATGGCGCTGGTGCGATGTTTGACTTCGGTTGCTATGGGGTGGATCTTGCGACATGGATCATGCGCGGAGAGCTTCCGACGACTGTAACTGCTGTTGCGTTGCAGTTGAAGCCTCAGATCTATCCGAAGGTTGATGATGACAGCACGATCGTTCTGACCTATCCGCATGCGCAGGCGATCCTACAGGGTTCTTGGAACTGGCCGTTTGCGAGGAAGGATATGGAGGTCTATGGTGCGACCGGCTATGTGGATACGCTGTATGAGGATGCCGCGCCGGGCGCGAAGCTTCGTATGCGCTTGACCGGAGAAAAAGGTGAACACGTTGAAACAGCGCCTGCACTGACCGCACCGCAGAACGATTCGCTGAACTATCTTGCGGCCGTTCTAGGGGGAAGTTTGAAGCCGCAGCACGACCTGACGTCGCTCGATACGAACATCGCGGTGGTTCGAATTCTCGATGCGGCTCGTCGCTCGGCCCAGACGGGGAAGACGATCTACCTCGCTCGTGAAGTCGCGGCTGCAAAGTAGGGCTCCTTTACGTGACCATGAGCGGATCAGATCAAATCGAAAAACTTGGACTTATTGCGGGGAACGGGCGCTTTCCGTTTCTGTTGCTGGATGCTGCACGGGCGAATGGCTTGCAGGTTGTCGTTGCGGCGATCAAGGAAGAGACCGATCCCGAGATGAACGATCGCGCGGCGGCTGATCCTGGCGTACGCGTTCACTGGCTGTCGCTGGGCGAGTTGTCGAAGCTGATCGACACCTTACGCGGCGAGGGTGTTACTCGTGCCGTGATGGCGGGCCAGGTGAAGCACAAGCAGATCTTTTCCAGTATTCGTCCGGACTGGAGACTTGCGAAGCTACTGTTGAGCCTGCGTACTCGCAACACGGACATGCTGCTGGGTGCGATCGCGAAGGTGCTCGGAGATGAGGGGATTGAACTGATCTCGTCGACACAGTACCTTGAGCCGCTGTTGGCGAAGGCTGGTGTGCTGACTCGTCGGGAGCCCGATGGGGAAGAGCTGAAGGATATTGCCTATGGGCGCACTGTCGCGCAGGCTATTGCCACGTACGATCTTGGTCAGACGGTGGTGGTTGCAGCTCAGGCTTGCGTTGCGGTGGAGGCGATGGAAGGGACCGACGCTACGATCTCTCGCGCGGGGGAGCTTTTTCGCACGCTCGATTCAGGGGGTGAGACGACTCTTCGTCGTGCTCTCACTGTCGTCAAGGTCGCTAAGCCCAATCAGGACATGCGCTTTGACGTACCTGTGGTGGGGGTTGCGACCATCGAGGCGATGAAGGCCGCGGGTGCCACCTGTCTGGCTGTTGAAGCAGAGAGAACTCTGATGTTCGATCCCGCAGCGATCCTTAACGCCGCGGATGCGGCTGGTATTTCCATTGTCGCGAAGTAAAGATATTGTCACGAAGCAGTAAAGAGAACGGCCGGAACGATAAAATTGCAACGCAGCATATGCGTCTTCGAGACTTTCGCGGCTTTCACTCGTCCACAGATAACAGAATCACATAAGGGGAAACACCATGCGCAAAGCAGTTTGGATCGCAGTAATCATCGGCGTAGCAGCGGCGTGCGGCATAGGCCTCAGGGCCCATGCGGCGCCGGCGGCAGACACAATACAGGCTGGAGCCGTGGCACCCAACTTTACCCTGCCCTCGCAGGAAGACAAACCGGTCAGCCTGACGGACTACAAAGGCAAGTGGGTTGTGCTGTACTTCTATCCGAAGGACCAGACCACCGGCTGCACGATTGAGGCGCACAACTTCCAGCGCGATATGGCCAAGTATGACGCGGCGAACGCGGTCGTGCTCGGCGTGAGCCTGGATACAGTGGAAGGTCACAAGACCTGGTGCTCGAAGGATACGTTCAGCTTTAAGCTGCTCGCCGATCCGGATCACAAGGTTGTCGATATGTACGGCGTTCCGGTGAAGAACTTTGGAGTGATGAAGTTCGCCAATCGCGAGACGTTCCTGATTTCGCCGGATGGCAAGGTGGTGAAGGTCTGGGAGAAGGTCGATCCGAACGTTCACAGCACGGAAGTTCTCGCTGAGATCGCCGCCGACAAGAAGTAAATATTTATCAGCAGACGCAAAAAGGCCCGGGCTCTCAATTGAGGAGTCCGGGCCTATTTGCTTGCCTGGAGCGTGCTTACTTCTTTACGGCTTTCTTTGCTGGGGCCTTCTTTACAGCCTTCTTTACGGCTTTCTTTGCAGGAGCCTTCTTGGCTGCCTTCTTAGCAGGAGCCTTCTTTGCTGCTGCCTTCTTCGCTGGTGCCTTTTTTGCTGCTTTCTTAGTTGCCATAGTACCTCTCGTCTTTAGTTTTTTACTGCTTGTAGTGCTCTTGTTGCCGACCGCCTTTTTAGGGGTGGCCTTCCCGCCGCGCAGAGCACTAACTTTCTTCGCGGCAGATTTCGATTTGGCAGAGGCCTTCTTCGGTGCAGCCTTCTTTGCCAGAACTTTTTTCGCTGCGGGCTTCTTCGCCGCAACCTTCTTGGCGGCGACCTTCTTGGCGGCCGGCTTCTTCGCGGCCGTTTTGGTGGCCGTTGGCTTGCTGACCTTCTTGGTCGCCGATTTCGCAGGAGCAGCCTTCTTTGCTGGTGCTGCTTTCTTGGCTGGCGTCGCAGCAACTTTCTTTGCGGCCGCCTTTACGGGGCTCGCAGCGGATTGCCTGACTGGCAGCTCGGACGCTTTGGTCGGCGGCGCGTAGCTGCCTACTGGCGATGGCGGCAGTGCGAACAGCTTTGCGTCTTCGGCATGAGTTCCATGAAGATCGTCGTCGGTGTCGTCTTCATCGAGCTGAGACTCCGCATCGTCATCTTCTGAGGTCATCGTGACCTCTTCTTCTTCGTCATCGTCGTTGAAGCGGTTGTGCACATCATCCAGTTCGTCATCGGGTTCGTCACCGAAGGTATGATCGTCATCGGCTGCAGCTGCGTGAAGCTTGATGGTGTCGTCGAACATCATTGTTGTTGTCCCCTCACTGCTCTCTACTTCTATCGCTCTCTGCGTTGTCTTACCAGCTTCGATGCAACAAGAAACATCTTTACATATCGGGATGAGATTCTAGCAACAGGATGCATCCAAGCGCTACCGAAGGCAAGCAATCTTTTTCACGAGGAAACTTATCGTGTAGCTTTCTTTTTCGTTTTGGTGGTGGAGTTGAGCTCCGCTTCGCTTGAACTCTTCTTGCTGGTCACCTTACCGGAAGCGGAGGACGTGGCCGACTTCGAGTTCTTGTGTGTGCTGGCTGAATGCGCGGAACCCTGATGAACACTGGTCGAAGCGGTATGCACGCTGCTCTTTCTTCGGGTGCCTTTGCCGCGCACGTGTGTGCCGGGAGCGAGCTTGACCGGCTCGACAACTGCGAGAGACGTGCCGGGATGCACGGCCTTTGAGGACAGATGATTCCACCGCCGCAGATCTTCTACTGAGACGCCGAATCGATCGGCGACGGTAACTAAAGTGTCGCCGCGACGCATGGCATATCGCTGCGGCCGTGTGCCTGCAGCGGCTGTCGTAACGGGTATGACGAGCTCGTCCCCGGTATCGACGCCATCATTCAGAGCGACGCCATTTGCAGCTACGACGTCGCTTACATGGGCATGCAAGCTGGTTGCGATGCCGTCGAGCGTCTCGCCCGGGCGTACTACGTGAAAGCGCCAGCTGCTGCGTTTGTCTTCAGGAATCTCTTTTAGGCGCTCGGTGAAGACATCATGGGTGCCAACTGGGATGTGCAGATCGAACGACGTGTCGCGTGGCGTCGTCATTCGCAGGAGGCTGGGATTCAAGGCCACGATCTCTGTGAGAGAGGAGTCGGTCACGTCGGCCACCAGACGTAGATCGATTGCGTAGTCGACGGAGACGGTATCGGAGACGACGGGCGCGTCGGGGACCATCTTGTCGAGTCCGTACTTCTCGGGGTTCTTCGCCATGATGACGGCGGCGAGAATCTTGGGGACGTAATCCCTGGTTTCTTTTGGCAGCGAGTTGCGGCGGTAGAGCTCCCAGAAGTCGGCGTAGCCGGTTCGCTGCACGGCACGCTGGACGTTGCCGGGACCCCAGTCGTAAGCAGCCATGGCGAGATACCAATCGCCGAACTGGTTGTAAAGGGTCTTCATGTACTTCGCGTAGGCGATTGAAGATTTTTCGGGATCGAAGCGCTCATCGAAGTAGCCGTTGCGCGCCAGACCGTAGGCGCCGGTGGGCATGAACTGCCACATGCCGCCTGCTCCTGATTTTGCGTTGAGGACTTGCGGTTGAAAACCTGACTCGGCTACGGCGAGGTAGATCAAGTCCTGAGGCACGCCGTTGTCTGCCAGCGCCTTCAGGATCATGGTCTTGTATTTTCCGGCGCGCTCCATGCTGCGGAGCATGTGGGCGTGGAAGGAAGGGGAGTTCGCGAAGTAGCCGATGTAGCCGGCGACCTGGTCGTTGATGACGAGAGGGAGATCGGAGGAGATCTGAAGTTCAGCCTTCAATTTTGCGGTCAGTTCGGGATCGGCGGGGAAGGTGAGGTCTTCGGCAGTATCGAGGGGCGCCTCTTCGATCTTGGGAGAGAATCCGTTGCCTTGTTTGAGGGCGGCCATCTCTAGGGAGTTGACCGCGTTCAAAAGGTGATCGAACTCGTCCGCGAGTTGCGGGTCGGTCTTTAGATTCATGCCGCTGGTCAGCATGAGATCGACTGCGGAGTCGAAATCCAGCCGTGCCGCATCGAGACGACCCGCGCGATAGTTGTCGACACCGCTGCGATAGGCAGCCTCAGCGGAGTTGATCAGTTGCTGCGCCTTGAAGGCGTGGACCGAGCTATCGACGGACTGCTCGGTTGACTGGGCTGGTTGACTGGTCGTTGCTGCATCCGCGCTCGTCGGCGGCGTAATCGTTGGTGCTGTTGCTTGTACCGGGACATTACCCGGCGCGGCGGCATCTTCCTGCGGACAGCCTGTCAGCAGTACCAGCGGTGCACACATCACCGCGAGTGCCGAAGTTCGCACCAAGTCCCTTAATGTCATTCGCACCATCTTCGCTTTTCATTGTAAGGGGTGCAAGAAGCAAATTCGCAGACTCTCGCGGACAGCTTTGCGAAAAGGGTTCAGCTATCCGAGAGATGGTGTAGTGCGACGGACATATGGGTCAGTTATGGGTCAGTGCTCCTGACGGTTTATCGACTTCGGATGAGGACTGCGGTTGCGTCATCAGTGTGGGTCGAGTACTGAGAGTGCCTTCGCACATCCTCGATCAGACCGTCGACGCATGCGTTGGGCTGCAGGAAGTGTTCGACCAACCGATCTACGCCATACTCCTCGTCACTATGATTCATTGCCTCGGTGATTCCGTCCGTATAGAAGAGGAGCTGAGTGCCTGGAGGGAGGGTGAGCTTGTATTCGGGATACGAGGTCGTCCCGAGCCCGAGTGGCAGGCCGGTGTCGATATCAAGAAAAGAGCACTTGCCGTTGATGAGGAGAGGACGCAGATGTCCAGCGCTGGCAATGGTGATCTCGCGCGATTCGGCATCGAGTACAGCGTAGATCATGGTGACGAATTTGCCCGTTGGAAAGTCTTCCATAAGCATCTGATTGAGCTGCATGAGGGTTCTTCCCGGAGAAGGATCGAGCTTTGCGAGTGAGCGCAGGATGGCGCGTGTCGATGACATCAACAGCGCGGCCGGCATTCCCTTGCCGGACACGTCGGCCAGCACGATTCCGGTGCGCTCGTTGCCGAGATCGATGAGATCAAACCAATCGCCTGCGACAGATCCTGCGGGATTCCACGCAGTTTCAAAGGCGAAACCACAGACGAGCGGGACGGCCTTGACGAAGAGGGACTGTTGAACAGCGCGTGCTTCTTCTGCTTCGTACTTCAATTGTTCCCGCTCCAGGCGCTCGTTACGGAAGAGCCTCGCGTTTTCGATCGCCACGGCGACGTGACCGGCCAAGGCCTCTAGTACCAAGACCTCGTCTTCGGCAAAAGCGTTGATCTGTTTGTGATCTACGCAGAGTACTCCAATAACCTCGCCGCGGGTCATAAGTGGAATCGTCAACTCGGACCTGGTGTTCACCTCGCACGAGACGTAGTAGGGATCGACCGTGACATCTCGTGCGTAGCGCGTCACACCGGTCGCGGCCACGTGGCCGACCATGCCACGTACACCAATCTTCAGGCGGGCACCTTTGCGATAGGTGGTGCACCCTCGAACACCGTGAAGCACCATCTCCTCACCGTTAGGATCGCGCAGCCAGACTGAAACTTCGACGCAGCCGATAGCGTCGGCGATATCGTTTACAACCCGATCGAGCAACATCTCCAGATCGAGACTGGAAGTAATCAGTTGCGCGGCGCGTTGGAACTTCATCATGGCCTTCGCGCTCATCAAGGCCTGCACGAAGGCGCTGGAAGAGTGAACGCGTGAAGGAATTTTACTGAGTGTTTCGATCGGAGATGGTTTGGTTGCCATGGTCTCCTCCTTGCAAGGAACCCAGGAATCTGTGGTCCATTTGATGTTTGGGCCTGCGCCGCGATGCAAAGTTTGATCCGTCGTAGAAGCGCTATTTCGGCAGGAAAATCCGGCAGGATCGGAGCAGGCTGCAAGCTGTCTCAGATGAATTCTGCTTGCCTGAGCGTGCCGGCTGACTCTGCGAAGTCTCATCCAGACAAAGTCTCGCCACCTGTTGATACGTACCGTTGCGCAGATTGGTTCCACGCCGCCGAGGTGCCGGTCATTTACGTAGAGAGGGAGTGGATAAGACAGCCTTGAATCGCTGACTTCAAAAGCGCAGGACCGATTGGTTCCCTCTTTATAGAACGCAACGGGGTGTTAACATGGATATTGAGGCTACCCAGCTACAAAATGGATCCAAGTCACATCCGCAACTTCGCGATCATCGCGCATATCGACCATGGCAAGTCCACCCTTTCCGACCGGCTTCTCGAGCTGACCGGCTCCCTGACGTCTCGCGAGATGCAGGCGCAGGTACTGGACGCGATGGATCTGGAGCGTGAGCGCGGCATCACGATCAAGGCCCACACCGTTCGAATGATGTACAAGGCGCACGATGGCGAGACCTATCAGCTGAACCTGATCGATACGCCTGGCCACGTCGATTTTTCTTACGAGGTCTCTCGCTCGCTGGCATCGTGCGAAGGCGCTCTGCTGGTGGTCGATGCGTCGCAGGGAGTCGAAGCGCAGACGCTTGCGAATGCGTATCTCGCCATTTCGAATGGGCTTGAGATCATTCCGATCATCAATAAAATTGACCTGCCCAGCGCCGATATTGAACGCACCAAAGAGATGATTGAGAAATCTGTCGGGCTGCCTGCAGACGATGCGATTGCAGTCAGCGCGAAGACTGGTCTCAACGTCGAAAGCATTTTGGAAGCCGTCGTCACACTTCTGCCGCCGCCGCTGGGCGACCCGGAAGCACCACTGCAGGCATTGATCTTCGATAGCTGGTTTGATCCCTATAGAGGTGTCATTGTTCTGGCGCGAATCATCAACGGCAGGCTGCGCAAGGGGATGAAGATCAAGGTCATGTCCAATGGCAAGATGTTCGATGTTGAGAGCATGGGCGTGATGACTCCGAAGCCAGTTGAGCTTGCCGAACTGAGCGCGGGCGAGGTGGGTTTTTTTGTCGCGACGATCAAGAACGTTGCCGATACTAAGGTCGGCGATACCATCACTTCGGTGGAGAATCCCTGCGCTGAAGCGCTGCCTGGATTTGAAGACATCAAGAGCATGGTGTTTGCGGGGCTGTATACAGTTGATTCGCACGAGCACGCGATGCTGCGGGACGCGCTCGAAAAGCTTCGACTCAACGATGCAAGCTTTTCCTTTGAACCTGAGTCGTCGGTTGCTCTTGGATTCGGCTTTCGGTGCGGCTTTCTTGGACTGCTCCACCTTGAGATTATTCAGGAGCGTCTGGAGCGCGAGTACGATCTCGACTTGATCACGACTGCGCCGGGCGTGCGCTACAAGATCACGATGACGGACGGAAGCGTGCGCGAGGTTGATAATCCTTCGCGCTGGCCGGAGACCACGGAGATCGAGCAGATCGAAGAGCCGGTGATCGTAGCGAAGATCCTGACGAACGAAGAGTACGTCGGCGGTATCTTGAAGCTTGTCGAAGAAAAGCGTGGGCGCCAGCAGAACATGGAGTATGTCTCTGATACGCGTGTGTTAATCACGTACGAACTTCCGTTGAATGAGATTGTGCTGGACTTTTACGATCGCCTGAAGACCGTGTCGCGTGGCTATGCTTCACTCGACTATCAGCTGGCTGGGATGTGGGTTTCGCCCATGGTCAAGATGGATATTCTGATTGGGGGCGATCCTGTGGATGCGCTTTCGATCATCATCCATAAAGACTTTGCGCAGCAGCGTGGGCGCGCGCTGGTATCGAAGATGCGCGAACTGATTCCACGTCAGATGTTCGAGGTCGCCATCCAGGCGGCAATCGGTTCGAAGGTTATTGCTCGTGAGACGGTCACTGCCATTCGCAAGAATGTAATCGCCAAGTGTTACGGCGGTGACATTAGCCGTAAGCGCAAGCTGTTGGAGAAGCAAAAAGAAGGAAAGAAGCGCATGAAGCGGATCGGCAAAGTCGATATCCCGCAGGAAGCTTTTCTCGCGGTTCTCAAGGTAGGAGAAGAGTAACCACCTCGCTACAACTGAGGGTGAGGATTCGATTTTGGACGCAACCTCTTGTCTAAAAAGACTAGTTAGCGCGGTTTTATCTGGGGATGTTCTCGTACAAATCGATTAGATGCGGGAATTTGTAACTTGATCGTAACGTCGAACTGTGGAAACCCTTGAAACAGCGTTAGTTGGCGAAAGCTGGGGATGATTCGCGCTAGCAAAACTGGTAAGGGTTGGCCAACGCGCTGATTTATATGTACTTAGTAGAAGTTTATGTCAGCGCCCAGACCTATACAAGTTAACCTTGGACCGGCCAGTCCGGCTTTTCGGCTTCCGCGATCCACAGGTTTTTCCACAGGAGCCCTGTGCTTAGAGCTTTAAAAGCTGCACACCGCAGGACGAGAGGATTCGTGGAGCACTCTCTTCGTTGCAGTGTGCAGCTTGGTTCTGAGCTTACTGCTTCGGTGCAGCGGGCTTCGGGGTGGTTGTTGGACGCGGACGCGCTGTCGTCGGAGCTGGAGAAGAGGGGCCCGACGGAGCCGGAGCAGCGACACCGGAGGATGCGTTGTAGGCGGTCACGATCGCCTGTGTCACATCGGTGCTCTGGTTAGCCCACATCACGTTGCTCTGTTGTCCGCTGACATCGAGTAGCAGCGTGTAGCCATTCTTGCTGACGTACTCCTTAAGAGTGACCGAAACCTTGGCTGCTACTTTGCCGTAAGCCTCCTGCAGGTCCGCGTTGTAAGCGGTCTGGGCATCTTCGGCGTTGCGATTCAGCTCTTTCTCTTTGGTGTCGATGTTACGGAGGCGAGTGGCGCGCTCTTCGTCAGAAAGAGTTGCCGGCGCGCTCTGCAGCTGAGCCTTGAGCGAATCGACTTCCTTCGAGAGGGTGTCTATCTGATCCTTCTTCGGCTTGTACTTGTCCTGGATCTGCTGGACGGAACGCTGACCTTCGTTGGTGGCAAAGACCGCCTGCTCAAAGGCAACCAGGGCGATCTTTGCGGGAATGGCCTGTGGTTCAACAGCTGCAGCAGCGGAAGCAGGTGCAGCAGCGGCTGGAGCTGGAGCTGCGGCAGTCTGAGAGATTCCTGCGGTGGTCATCAATCCTGCGCCGAGCGCGGAGACAAGAACAAGAGTGCGATTCATGCGGTTTGTGGTGCTCCTTCAGAATTTCGATCGGTTCGATCGTTCAATAGATTGGTACAAAGATCCTAGGTGGGGTGGCTTCAAATCGCTTTCACCCCACCCAGCCTGATTCTGTCATGCCAATGTTACTGCTTGGGCAATGCGGGCTTCGGGACGGCCGAGGCGTGCGGATGAGCAGTCGGAGAAGGCGCCGACGGAGGCGGCGGTGCGATTCCCGAGGCTGCGTTGTACGCTTCGAGAACCGCGCGCGAGATGTCGGTGCCGTCGCTGGTCCAGAGCAGGCTTACGGAACCACCCTGCTGGCCAGTGATGTCGAGCAGCATGGTGTAGCCGTTGTCCTCGACGTATTTCTTGACGACCGGCGCAAGTTTCTTCGCGACCACGCCAATGGCCTGCTGCTGCTCACCGCTGACGGCCTGCTGTGCATCCTGACCATCGCGTTGCAGTTGCTTTTCCTTTGTGTCGATGGCACGCAGCTTAGTGGCGCGTTCCGCATCCGTCATCGTTGCCGGGGCGCTCTGCACCTGCTTCTTCAGCGTGTCGATCTCCTGCGCCCTTGCCTGCAACTCGGCGCCCTTGGGCTCGTACTTCTTCTCTAAGGTCTGGAGCGCGCGCTGCCCTTCGTTGGTTGCAGCGGCGACCTGCTCGAACTCAATGGTCGCGATCTTTGCTGGCACTGCGTGAGGCGCAACTGGCGCGGGCGCCGCAGCGGACTGGGTGGGAGCGGCAGCAGGAGCGGTCGGAGCAGCTGTCTGGGCCACTCCAACAGCGGACGACATTCCCGCAGCGAGAGCGGTAACAAAAGCGAAGGTACGATTCATCATGCGGTGTGTGGTACTCCTTCAGGGATTGATCAAACTTGTGCGTGCGGCTTCGCGCGCACATGGAGTGCCGTCTAGGCCGTTCCCTCCATCCACTCGATCAACGCACCCTTGAGACAGAGCACGCCCATCTTTTACCTCGATTGAACAGACTGCCATGGGGGCAAATCGGTAGCAAAACGAGAGGGCTGCCGGAACAGATAAATTATAGGGTCCAGCCGGGGACGGGTCAATCGAGTTAGATCTTCCTAGCCTACCGAAATATGGAGCCTGCGGGCCTCAGTCTTCTGTTTTTCAGATTTCCGGGGTGGTTGTTAGCAGCTGCTTTCGGAGTTTGCCAACGAATGACCTGCTCATGTTTTTGGCGAATGAATTGCTTCTTCATGAAAGGCAACACGTTGGCTTGATCGATGTGTGTCAGACATGCCTCCGGCTCAGCAGAAGCTACACCCAATCGATGGTGTAGACCAAAGTCCGGAGGTTCGCTTCCTCGATTGCAAGTTTTTCAGGAGGCCAGTGACTGGCCATTCAAGATAGAGGGGCCGCTCTCGAGGAGCGGCCCTTCTGATTTCAGCGGAAGTTTTGAATTGGTTGGGTGGCTTACCAGAAAGTCGTAGAAGAGGCCCTTGCCAAGTTCGTTCTTTGAGCGTACCCTAGGAGTTGCCTTGTGAACCGGCTGTGGGTGCCGATCGCTGTGTGGCCACCAGAAAACTACCGATTGCGTAGGTTTGGCGGCAACGATACAGGATTACAGTAGACCGGATTTGTCGGACTCTGTCGCAAACAGGTAGAGGGTGAAAAACCAAGGATTCGCTGCTGTCTGGCGCTCCAGGCTGTGCGTAACCGGCAGATTTGCCGATTTGATCGCAGCCAAATACCAATAGAAGAAGTCCGTTCGAGTAAAACTTGAGACCGTTTCATCCGACGCTTCAATACCGGTTTGGTTCCTCCTCCGTGAGTCCCACGGGAAGACGAGACCGTCGCGTGGGAGAGAACCGCTAATTGCGATCTAAAGCAATAGGAAGTGGAAGCATGACTTCAGAGCAGAATGTACCCGAGGTAGATTCTCACCAGGGTTCGACAATGTCTCCCGTCCAGCAGGACGGAGAGGCTCAATTTGCCGGGCAGAACGTCCCGCACGGCATGGGGCAGTCCAAAAGCAGCCGCCGTCGCCGCCGCAAGCGGAAGAGCAAAGGTCCAGACGCACCGCAGGCGAGCCAATCCGGCGAGCAGGGCGCAGGTCAACCCATCGGCTCTATTCAGGGCGCAGCCGCTCCTCAGACGTTCCAACCGCAAGGCGGACAGGGCTTTCAGGCCAATGCCGGCCAGCAACAAAACGGCGCGTCCAGTGGCAAACGCTGGAAGAAGAAGTTTCGCGACCGTGACCGTCAGCGCTCCCCGGAGAATCCGGGCAACGTCGCCAGCGGTAGTAACGGCGGTGGATTCAGCAGCAACGGTGGCGGCTATCGCGACCGCGATACGCACCAGCCAGGTAACAACAGCGGCGGGTTCAAACGCAAGGGCGGCGGCGGCAAACAGCAGTCCCGCGGTCCACGCAGCTTTGTCGGTCCGATGGACCATAGTTATCGCGCCGTGAACGGCAACTTCGCCGACACCCCGCCATCCACAATGGACTCACACAACGGGAACTACCAGGGCCGCAGCAACGGCCATGGCGGTGGGCGCAGCTACCAGAGCGACTCCCAGCCCATCGACTACTCGCAGGGGCGTGCGATTCCGATCGCTGAGGATGCACCGACGAAGATCTTCTTCTTTATCGAAGATCTCTTCTTCATCGCCAAGATCTCCGAGACAGCACGTAAGCTCGGGGTCAAGGTAGCGTTCGTCAAGAATGACAAGGAGGCGGTTGCCGCGTTGGTCAGTGGCGAAGAGGAAGATCGGCCTGGCCTGATCGTCTTCGACCTCAACAATGCGAATGCCAAGCCCTTGACGTTGATTCCCAAATTGAAGACCAAGCTCAAGCGCAGCACCTCCATCGTCGGCTTCCTGTCGCATCTGCAGGGAGACCTGAAGGCGAAGGCCGTCGAAGCGGGTTGCGATACGGTGATGCCGCGTGCAGCGTTCTCGCAGAATCTTCCGAACCTTCTGCGCCGCTATGGAATGGAAGAAGAAGACGAGCCGAACTTCAACCAGTAAACGGAAGCCGGCACCAGAACGTTACGGTTCAGCGTTAGTGAGTTGAGTGAAGGGCCCGCGAGAGAGATCTTTCGGGCTCTTTCTTTTTAATGCTTCCCTCTTGGCGACTTTCTACCCGGGAGGCCATTTCATGTGTCTTCCGCCGAGTAGATGAAGATGCAGGTGGTTCACGGTCTGGCCCCCATCGTCGCCTGTGTTGACGACGATTCGGTAGCCTTTGTGCAGCTTCTCTTTTCGCGCAATCTCGGCAGCTGCGGACATCAGTGAGCCTAAGAGTGGGGAGTGTTCCGCTTCTGCCTTTGCGGTGGAAGCAATGTGCTGCTTTGGGATGATGAGCAGATGGGTAGGGGCCTGTGGGTTGATGTCGGGAAAACCGATGCAGAACTGGTCCTCGTAGACACGGTTTGCCGGAATGTCTCCGGCTACGATCTTGCAGAAGAGGCATTCGGAAGATGCAATATTGCTCGGCGTGATCTTCATCATGGTTGAAAGTACTTCGGATGTTGCCCTGCTGTCCAGGGGTTATAGGCTAATGCGAAGGCGGCGCGGGATGCTATGGATGGGTGGCCGTCTAACCAGAAGTCGACCAATGGATGCGGTGTGGGGTCGTCGAGCGAGTTCTCGCCGAGTTTCTGGAACCCTTGCAGGGTGGTGGTTTGCGGGTCGGAGACGATGCCGTGGATCGCCTCCTGTCCGTACACGTCGGCGGCATGTTCGATCGATCGGCTGAAGGCGTTCTCGATCGGCTCCGCGGCGAAGTTCAGCAAATTTAGCACCAATACCAGCACCGCCAGGAAGGCCCAGTCGTTCTGGGAACGGATCTGCCAACGTCCTCCATACTTTGTGAGCAGCCACCAGGTGATTCGTTGCCCCACTAAGAAGCCGACTAGCAGGCACACTGCGCTGAAGAGCAGACCCCGGATGATGTGATGCAGGGCGTAGTGGCCGAGTTCGTGGCCAAAGACACCAGCGAGTTCGTCGGGAGTCGCTGCAGAGATCGTGGTGTCCCACAGCACGAGGCGCTTGGAGGGTCCGAAGCCAGTGACATACGCATTCATGCTCGTGACCTTGCTGCTGGCTCGCATGAAGAACATTCTGTCCGGTGGCAGGGTTTCGCCGCTGCGAGCCACGACTCGTTCTAACTGGGCGACCAGCGCTGGGTCATATTGCTGCAACGGCTCGAACTTGTTGAAGAGCGGATCGACAAGAATCGGCGAGAGAAAGACGCCGAACATTACGGCGACCATCGTCGGGATCCAAAACCAGAACCACCAATGTTTTGGCGACCAGCGGATTACCCAGAACAACACCATCACGAGTAGCCCGGCCACGATCCATTCGAGCAGGAAGCTTTTACCAAGATCCGCGAACCAGCTGCCCCAGCGCTGTACCGACAACCCATACGCGAGCGCGATGTGGTGTCCAAAAAGACGTAGTGGTGCGTTCAGGAGAGCGATGAGAAGAAGGAAGAGAAAGACAAAGATGAAACATTGGACCCAGCGGTTCTTCGTCATTTTCTCGGCGACGTCGCGCATTCGCGCCGGTACACGAAGGGCGAGCAGCAGAATGAGTTGGAGGATGCCCCACCCTTCGCCCAGGAAATGTAGTGTGGTGCGGTCGCGAAACAGCTCCTTTGCGAGCTTGAGCTTCTCCGGCGGCAGGGTATAAGCCGTGTGATTCAGCGCGGCCTCTCGCAGAGCCTGCGCCTCGGTTGGGGTGGTTCCCAGGGCTCGAGCTGACGGGAGCGTGACCAGAAAAAAACCTATCAGCAGAAGCAGAGCTGCACGTACATTCATCAATTCAAGGCTCCATTCTGAATGAAGCCAGTGTGCATGATTCGCATACCTCGCGCAAAATGCGAACGACCGTGCCGAAAGCTACCGATCCGATCCAACGCCTGACGATTCGGCACCGACCTCCAACCCGAAGCGCGATAGCTCGCGCTTCTGCAGGTTGTAGTCAACGAAAAAGCCAACTCCAATGGCCAGAGGAATAAGACCCACAGCCGCTCCCGCCAATACTTCACGCACTTGCACAACTGCGCTGAGCGCTACAAAAAATAGAACCAGCCCGACACCGAGCGAAACGAGAACGATCCCAGCGCGCCGCGCGTTCCCTAGACTGCGCAGTGGGTCTCTTACTCGTTTCTCATCGTCGCCGCTGCCAAGCAGCCTCTCGATCTCGGCGATAGGAACGCCGCGTGCAATCATGGCCATGCGTTGTTCCGCCTTGTTACGGCGCTGTTGAGCTTCGAACCAGATACCTGAAACGATCGCGACCGCGCCAACGGCGCAACCGGCTACAGGCACAATAAAGGGACTCATCATGAAATCCATATGCTACCTCCTCTTTCTGCCCGCGTTAGACAGGGACGCATCCGGAAAGTTTCACTCGCTTCAATGAAACTTTCGGAGCACTCTATTGTCTAACCTCGCTTGGACACCGATCTCACCTTCGAGCAGCTGGTACGCGACCATCAGGCCATGGTCTTTCGCACCCTACTGCGCTTGACCGGCAGTCGTGAGCATGTCGATGATCTTGCGCAGGATGTCTTTTTGCGGCTCTACCGTGCGCTGCCGAGTTTTCGTGGTGAATCACTGATCACAACCTATCTTTACCGAATCGCGGTGAATGTCGCGCAGGACGAGTGGAAGCGGAGGCGACGTGATGACCGCGCCCATGTTTCGCTATCGGACGAGACTTCAGCCTGGGAGGAGAGGCTTGCACACCCCGACCGCAACGCCGAGCAGCAGCTGGAGGAACGCGAGTTCCAGCAGACTGTGGAGGAGCAGCTTCAGCTCCTCAGTCAGATTGAACGGACGATCCTGATCCTCTATCATCAGGAAGAACGCAGCTACGAGCAGATTTCGTATGCGTTGGGGATGCCGATCGGTACGGTTCGGACTCACCTTCACCGTGGGCGTAAAAAGCTTCGTGAAGCCATCCAACAACGTCAAACGAAGGAGAGGAGAACGGAATGTCAGACGAATCAATGAATTCGAAGCTCGTGAACAAGGCCGCAGATGACGAGCAGGACCTGCGCATTCTGCGTGCTCTCGAGACGGCACCCCGCACTGAGATTCCCGCCGACTTCGCTGCCCGCGTTGCCAGCAGGCTTCCCGCAGGCCGTCGTCCGGTATCGTTGACCCCTACCCACTACGGCCAGAACGCGGTGTTCCTGGGCATGATCTTGACGTTCGTGGTGCTCATCGCTTTGACCGTGCACAACGGAAGGCACGCCGCGTTTGGACTGGCGGAGTCTCTCCTTCTTACTCAGTTCGTTGTGTTGACCGTTTGGGTTAGTGTTCGGCGTTACAGCGTCTAAGCTGCCTAGCGCCAAAACCCGCGTCGTTTCGTCCAACTCTCGTCGTCTGCGGAAAGACAGCATGGTTTACTACGGACCGCACGGAGACTAAGCGCTATAGCGTCACTTCCGATACACTCGGCAACAGGCGTATTTTGCAGGTGAAACGAGTTTCCTTTTCCATGAAGAGACAAAGAGTGGCAGTGGCCTGCGTTAGTTTCGCCGGCCTGGTAGGGGTGGCGATCTCCTCCGTCGATTACAGTGCAGCAGCAACCAAAAGTCCTGAACCCGCTCCGGCGGCTGTCCTGATCGACACCATGGAGTCTGAGTTGCATCGCGCGATGACTTCGCTTGGCAACAACGCGACGGACGCGACTCAACCGAAGCCTTACTTTCTCAGCTATGCTGTCTCCGATAGCGACAGCGTGAGCATGACTGCGCAGTTCGGGGCAATCACCGGCTCGCGTGAGAATCGCCGGCGCGTCGCCGATGTTCAGGTGCGGCTTGGCACGGCGGCTGAAGATAATACTCATGGCGACCATAGGAACAGTGCCCTGACGACAATCCCCTTGCCGCTCGCGAACGACAGCGACGCCATCGAGCGTACCCTGTGGTTCGCTACCAACCGCGGCTACGGCAAGGCGCTCGACGGCTATCTGAAGGTGAAGACTGAGCAACAGGTTCGCGCGAAGGAGGAGGACGCCTCGGCCGATTTCTCTAGTGAGAAGCCAGCTTCGGCGATCCTGCAACCCTCGCCAGCGCTGGTCGTCGACACCGCAGGATGGCAGTCTCGCCTGCGCGAACTCTCCGGCCTCTTCAAACAGTATCCCGATGTCTTTTACAACAATGTCGCGCTCGAAGCGACAACGGAGACGGACTACTTTGTGTCCTCTGAAGGTGCTAAGGTCGCGACCCCGAACCATGTCGCGCGACTTGTTATCGTCGCCAGGACACGCGCCGCCGATGGAATGGACCTGTTCCGCGCAGAGACCTTCGAAGCCGACGAGGTGGCGCATCTTCCCGACCAGAAAGCACTCATCGACAAGACTGCCGCGATGGCTAAGAATCTCGAGGCCTTGCGGGAGGCGCCTGTTACCGAGCCTTTCAACGGCCCTGCGATCCTTAGCGGCAGGGCTTCCGCTGTCTTCTTTCATGAGGTTCTTGGTCACCGGCTCGAAGGCCAACGCCAACGCGGCGACGACGAAGGACAGACCTTCACAAAACTGCTCGGGAAACAGATTTTGCCGACATTTCTTAGCGTCTCTGACGACCCGACGCTGGCGGAGTTCCAAGGAACTTCACTCAGCGGACACTATAGCTACGACGACGAAGGTCAGCAGGCGCGTCGCGTTGACCTGATCAAAGATGGCGTTCTCGATACCTTCCTGATGTCGCGTCTTCCTATCGCGAGCTTCTCGAACTCGAACGGCCACGGCCGTGCTGAGACCGGTCATATGCCTACGGGCCGACAGGGAAATCTTATTGTCACTTCCTCTAAAACTGTCAGCGATGCCGGACTGCGCGAGATGTTGAAGGCCGAAGCGAAGAAGCAAGGCAAGGCTTACGGTCTTTACTTCGAAGACATCTCTTCGGGCTTTGCCGTTACGACACGCCGTTCCCCCCAAGCCTTCCAGGTAATTCCGCTGGTGGTCTATCGCGTCTACGTCGATGGCCGCCCCGATGAACTCGTACGTGGAGTGAGCATCGTAGGGACGCCTCAGGCCGCACTGAACCGTATCCTCGCGACGAACGATAAGCAGGATATCTTCAACGGGATCTGCGGGGCCGAGTCCGGGAGTATTCCTGTCAGCGCTGTTGCTCCGGCGATGCTGGTCAGCGAGATTGAAACCCAGCGTCAGGCTCAGGGCACAGCGCGGCCGCCTATTCTGCCGCCGCCTGGTGCGGCCTCTATCTCTGGCGGAAAGGGTGGCCAGTAATGGGTTTACTACGGAAGACACAGGTTGCCGGTATTGTTTATGGAGCGCTCTGGTCGATCGCTTGTTTGAGTACGGTTGCAGTTACAAATACGGCTATTGCTGAAAGTGCGCCTGCAGCGAACGATCCTATGATTCATGCGATGCAGGTAGAGCTCGACCGCGAGAAGGCGTTGTTGCTTCCGGGTATGCAACATCCCTACTTTGTGGAGTACCGCCTGGACGACCTGAACTCCTACGAAGCTGTCGCCAACTACGGTGCGCTTACACGCGAAGAAGACAATCATCAGCGGATCGTCCGCGTCACTGTGCGCATCGGCGACTATGCCGTAGACAGCAGCACCAGCCGTGGTGACGGCACAGTTGAACTGGCCCCGACGGACAATGACCCCGAAGCACTGCGGTATGCGCTCTGGACGGCAACTGACGCCGCCTATAAAAACGCTCTGCGAGCTTATTCTGCCAAGCAGGCTGCATTGAAGCAGTTTCAATCTGTGCAGGCACAGCCCGACTTTGCCCAAGCCAAGCCGGTTGTGCAGATCTCTTCCCTCGTCACGCTTGATCTTGATCGCGCAGAGTGGAAGCGACGTATTGTTGAGGCCAGCGGCCTCTTTGCCTCGGACCCACAGGTTCGGTCTTTCGCAGAGCACGTCCAATACTCGACCGCTAACATTCGCGGCATCGCACTCAACCGCTATCTCGTTAACACCGAAGGGACCGTAGTGCGGCAGGGCTACACCGGCTACGATGGTGCGATCAGCGTAGGCGGACAGGCAGGGGACGGCATGCGCCTGAGCCGCGACAACGGAACTGTCGCTGCCAACGCGAAGGAACTCGAAGACGCAGGTGCCTTTCGTAAACGCGTCATCGAGGATCTTAAGAGCTTTGAAGAGCTTCGCAATGCTCCAGTAGTTTCGGCGGATGACTATCACGGGCCCGTGCTCTTTAGCGGAGATGCTGCTTCGGACGTGATCGACCGACTGCTCGTGCCCAACATCGAGGCCGACAGGCCGGAGATGGGCACTACTGCGCGCACTACTGGCGCCTACTCTTCTAGCTTCAAGGCGCGCGTTCTGCCGGAGATGCTCAGCGTCACGGATGATCCGTTGGAAGCAAAGTTCGACGGGAAGGCTCTTCTTGGCGCTTACAAGATCGATGACGAGGGTGTCCCTGCACAGTCGGTCGATATCGTCGTCAATGGCAAGCTCGAGAATTTTCTTATCGGCCGGGAGCCCATTAAAGACTTTGACAACTCGAATGGCCATGGGCGCGCCGCGCCGGCACAGTCAGCTCATTCGCGCGCTGGAGTCATTCTGGTCAAGTCGAGCCATCCTCTGTCGCGAGGCGAACTCAATCAACGTCTTCTCGGTATGGCGAAGGAGCAAGGCCGCGACGTCTACTCCGTCGAGACCCTCGGTGGCGAGCTTCTTCCGCGGCTACTCTATCTCGTGCACCCTGATGGCTCACGCCAACTGGTTCGCGGCGCGATCTTCGATGAGCTCGACAACCGCAGCCTGCGCTCAGATATCGTCGCCGCCGGCAACGACCCCTATGTTTCGAACTCGCTCGGTACGGTGCCCCAGACCACCATTGCTCCCAGCCTGCTCTTTGACGACATCGGCGTGAAGCGTGCAACGGTGGAGCAGCAAAAGCTTCCGTACTATGATCCTCCCCCGCCGCCCCGGAAGTAGCATCGCTAGTCGGTTCGGATCAGATAGGGCGCAGCGGCAGGATCTTTGGGGTGAATGCTGTCGGCCACCTCGGTTGCATTGCTTTTGTTCGGCAGCTTTGGGCTGATCCTGACCCAATGCCCGGTGGGCCCGGGGAACTCGATGACCTTGGCCGTGGCGTAGCGTCGAATCATCTCCTCTTTAAGCTTTATTGCGTCAGATTCTCGCGCAAAGGCCCCGACCTGTACGCACCAGTGTCCGCCCGGATCGCCGTTCGCACGAACGGGCGCTGCGAACGCTTCCACCTTCACTTTGGCGACGCCGGCGCGATACACTCCGGTCGCCTTCGCGGCGGCAAGTGACAGATCGATAATGCGTCCATGAACGAACGGGCCGCGATCAGTGATCTTCACCACGACAGATTGGTTGTTGGTCAGATTTGTCACACGCACCATGGTCCCCATGGGGAGAGTCAGGTGCGCGGCGGTCATCGCGTTCTGGTCGTAGACCGTGCCGTCAGCGCCTTTTCGACCGGCGTAGGGAGGGCCATACCAGCTCGCCATTCCTACCTCACTTGAGACGGGCTTTCCAAGATTGCCTGGAATCGGGGCTGGAGTCGGTTGAGGTGATATTTGAGCAGCTGTGGGGTTTGTCCGCGATCCCCGCGAAACTTTGCCTTGACTGGACGCAGTTGTCGTCGACGGCGGAGGAGGCGGCCGGTAGGCTCTCGTTTTCTCCTTATGGCAACCGCTGACTATCAGCGCACACGCCGACAGCATTGCGGCACACCTACGCCGGACGGTGATCACGGCTTCGATGTGTCTTTCGGTGGTGGGGTTGACGACCTGCGCGCATGATCGTCCATTCGCGATGCGAGTTTGTGTAACTCTGCTGCAGCAGCTCTTAGCGCCTCTGAGCCGTTGCGCCGCACATCGGGCACCACTTCATCGTTGATGTACTTTACGACGTTCTTAAGATCTGCTTCCAGGTGGGTTGCCGCATCCCGCAACTGTTGCTCCCACGGTCGCTTCGGCTCTTCGGTTGACATGCGCGCACCTCCACCAATTGATTAGATGATGTGGAAAAGAGAGCGTCAATGGTCATTGCATCTACGTGCCGGGATGGTAACAAGTGTTTGGATGGGGCGGAGTGGGTAAATACAACTTGCCGTGACGTTTGTGCGTCCGTTATACGTAGGCAAAAGTTCTCATCATGCAGGTTGCGACCAATAGCCGGTCGCTGAACTCTAACCGGTGGTGAGATATTTAGCCTGTAAGGGAGTTATTTTTTGACAATTGCAAGGGTACGGCTGGCTTCAGGAAAGCTCCTCAATAAAAGCCTCATCTTCACCACCGTGGCGTTGCTTGCCTCAATGGGCCTCATCGCGAAGGCGCAAACCCAACCCCGCGCGCTCGTCGCAACGAACGCCATGCTCTCTCTTCCCGACGCTCCTGAGGTCTCAAGCAGCACCTCTTCCACCGACGAATCCAGCGGTTCAGGCAACGAAACGGACAGTTTCGCGAACCCGGTAGGCGACGCCTTCAATCCAGCCTCAGTGAAACGCAGGATTCTAGCCACGCGCAGCGATATCACCATCTACCCTGGGCAAGTAGCTCCACCCCTCTCCGCGCACGATAAAGAGGTGATGGGATTCAAGCAGAGCTTTACCCTGTTCTCTCTCGTCGGATGGACTACCTCAGCGGCATACACTCAACTCATCAACGGCACCCCCAACTACGGTACCGACAGTGGTGCATTCGGGGAACGCCTGGCCGCCGCCGCTTTACGCAACACCAGTCAGAACATCTTCGGCAACGTCGTCTTCGCTCCGCTCTTTCATGAGGATCCGCGTTACTACAAGATGGGCAAAGGCCACAATGTAGTCAAACGCGCCGCATACGCCGCAACCCGCGCTCTCATCACCCGCGCAGACGATGGCCATGCTACACCGAACTACTCCCTTATCTCCGGCCGCGTTTTTGGAGCCGCCCTTAGCAACGCATACTACCCTGATATAAATCGCAGCTTCAGCCAGACAGCACAGACCTTTGGCACCTCGATGGCCGGCGGTGCAATCGGCTTTGTCGTTACTGAGTTTCTCGATGAGGCGCTCGAAATCACTCACCTCAAATAAGCTTGAGTGGAGTTCCGCTACGTCCTATTGATGGAGGCAACGCAGTCATTCGTATGCGTCGGCGGTTGATCTTGGTTTTGCTGCTATCTGCAATCACAACTCTCAACGCGATATGCACCGACACTGCGGCCGCTTCCTCAGATTCAGACTTTCAGTGACATATTTTCCTTATTGAGCGTAAAAACTTCGCCCCCATCCGCCGCTCTAAACTGCCGTTCAATGCAGATTCTTGCCGTTCGATACCACATGCTTCGATATGACCCCCAAGCTGGGTACTGTTAAGGGGTGAGTCGAACCGGATCCCCGCTGCATCTGACAGGAAAAGCAACAGATAGGTCGATCAAGCGAGGGTTGCTCTTCGCGGTAACCGCATCGGATCAGCAGTGTAAAAAACGGTCTTCGTAGACGAAATTAAGTAACAATCCAGAAGACATCTGGAAGAGTTAGACGAACACTCAGGAGACAAAGTACATGCCGAAGGCAAAAATTGCGGAAAAAGCTCTCACCTATGGAGCCAAAGCAGGTTGGGCAGTATTCAACAAGCTGAACTCGTTCAGCCCCAACGCCAGCTTCACCCCCCGGTGGAGCGATAAGCCGCTTCTGAAGAGCTATCAGAAAGAGAAGCCGCCCCTGGGCTGGCCCCGCACGACCGATTCTCTCTGCCCGAAGTGCATCCCGGAGATTCGTCAGCAGATCGTTGACGGCAAGCTGCCTCACGAGATCCTGCTCAACGAGAAGGTCGGCGAGATCAAGGCCCAGATCATTGAGCGCGACGGCCAGATCCTGATGGTCAAGGACTGCCCGATTCACGGCCACTTCGAGGACGTCATGTCCATCGACCCGCCGATGATGAAGCACCTCGAAGACGTCTTCCCTGGCCGCGACATTCGCGCCCACAACGACGAGAAGCTGCACAACCACGGCACCTCGACCGTGACGCACGGCCGCGGATCGGTTCTTACGATCGACCTGACGAACCGTTGCAACATGATGTGCGATCCCTGCTTCATGGACGCCAACCAGGTCGGCTTCGTCCATGAGCTGACGTGGGACGAGATCAAGACCATGCTCGACAACGCGATCACGATCAAGCCGCGTCGTCAGATGAGCGTGCAGTTTTCGGGTGGTGAACCAACGCTGTCGCCTTACTTCCTCGACGCCGTCGCCTACGCCCGCAAGGTTGGTTACAACTCTGTACAGGCCGCGACCAACGGCATTGAGTTCGCGAAGTCCAAGGAGTTTGCCAAGGCTGCTGCAGAAGCCGGCCTCCGCTACGCCTATCTCCAGTTCGACGGTATCGGCAATGCGCCGAACTCGCACCGTAAGGTTGGCAACGCGTTTGACGTGAAGCTTCAGGCCATTCACAACCTGCATGAGGCCGGCGTGGACATCGTCCCCGTCACCTGCATCATCAACGGCATCAACAACGAGCAGGTCGGCCGGATTATCGAGTTCGCACTCGACAACCCGAAGAAGATCAACTTCCTCTCGTTCCAGCCCGTCAGCTTTACCGGTCGCGACGAAGACATCTCCGACGAGCGTCGCCATGCGCAGCGTTACACTCTGTCGCACCTTGCACACGACGTCCGTGACCAGACTGGCCTTGGTGAGAGCACCCGCGACTGGTTCCCGATCTCGTTTATGTCCACCTTCTCCGACTGGGCCGACCTCGTGCACGGACCGGACCGCGACTGGGGTCAGCTCTCCTGCGGTTGCCATCCCAACTGCGGCATCGGCATGGCTCTGATGATCGACAAGGAGACCAAAGAGGCCGTTCCGGTCACCGCCTTCCTCGATGCCGTGCAGCTCGCGAAGGATGTCGCAAAGATCAACGATGCGGCTCGCGGCAAGTTCCTTTCGATCGTGGGTGTGTCGCTTGCGCTGCTGCGCAACTACGACCCGTCGAAGGCCCCTACGCACTTCAAGATCGTCGACCTGCTGCAGAAGTTCGATAAGTGCTTCGGCGCTACCGGAAAGAACTACGGCAAGGTCACTGCGGACCGCACCATGGCCGACATCGAGAAGCGCCGCGCGGACCGCTGGAACTTCCTCTTCATCGCCGGCATGTGGTTCCAGGACCTCTTCAACTACGACTTCCGCCGCACCGAGCAGTGCATCATCCCCTACGCCACACAAGAGGGTGAGATCAGCTTCTGCGCATACAACACCGGCGTGGGCTGGAGAAACATCATCGAAAAGATGCACATGACTTCCACCCTGACCAAGTGGTACGAGGAGCATGGCCGTCACGAGATCTTCGCCGGTGGTAAGAAGGTCGGTCTCGAAGCCGAGATGAAGTACGACCTGGTCCTCAACGACGAGCACGTCAACGCCGCCGCCAACGACACTTTCGACAAGTCCGGCATCGCGAAGAACTCTCGCGAAGAGAAGATCCGCGCACGCGATGCGAAGATCAAGCAGGACGCCGAAAACGCCCGCATGGCCAAGCTCTACCGCAAGGAGATCCTGCAGGAGCCCGACGCTCCCGCCGGCTTCATCTCCCTCGGAGAGATCAAGGCCGCTCCGGCACCCAAAGTCGAAGAGACCGTCTCCGGCGACTAATCATTGCATGCAGTAGACGCGCTTCACGCCAAACCAGACACCCACAATGAAGGCCGCCAGCAATGGCGGCCTTCATTTGTGGCAATAATACTTACATGCAATCAAATGAAATTATCTCGTATATCGAGATGTGTAATCGCGAAGGTCTGTCTCTTCAACGGGATGAATTTCAATGCGACGAAATCGCATTCTGTTGTGCTGTCCTCACATCGGCCAGGCGCCCCGTAGGATGATGTGCTTGAAGAGGACGGGATCGTGCTTATTTACGAGGGACACGATGAGCCAAAGACGAAAGAAATTCCATATCCCAAGCAAGTCGACCAACCTCTCAGCACCAGGTCAGGAAGACTTACGCAGAATGGCTACTTTCACGATGCGGCTCAGGCTTATGTTCGCAGTGAAGCCCCGCCCGCTCGCGTCCGAGTATATGAAAAGATCAAGGATGGTATCTGGTCCTATAACGGCCTATTCAATTTAGTGGATAGCTGGACAGAAACGAATGGCAATCGACGAGTCTTCAAATTTAAGCTCCATTCAATTCCTGATGAAACCAGCCTTCCGTCTACCGAACGACTGCCAATAGAGCAGCGTCGAGTTATCTCTTCACTCGTGAAATTAGCCGTTTGGAAGCGAGATGGAGGTGCCTGCATCCAGTGTGGTTCGAAACAAAATCTTCATTTTGACCACATCCTCCCTTATTCGAAGGGCGGTACATCAGTCACTGAAGAGAATATCCAACTTCTATGCATGAAGCACAACATACAAAAAGGGGCTAAGCTCCTATAGCTATTGGGCCTCAACGAGATAGCTCACTAATTCCCGCCGCACTTCATCGCTATGTTCCTTCGCGCAAAAACTCTCAATCATCTCCTCCACCGCGAACACCACATTGCTCTCATCCTCAGCCAATAGCGACATTGTTTGTGCAGCCCTCAGCCTTTGCGTCCGTATGCGCAACCCTCAGCGCGACCAACCATCGCATCGAACATAGCGGACCTTTCGTCCTCACTTCAAACTGGGTTGACCTCAAGATTCGCCTCCGTATGGCCGCTTGTGGCAACGCCCGCGTTCGGCGACAGCCCCAGGCTATCCACCACCGGTCCAAGCGCCAGCACGGCCATCACCAGGATTGCAATATGAAAATCCCGCAGCTGCGGCGTCACGGCGGAGTGTCCATGCGCATGCGCCACCAGCCGCAACGTTATCGCGCCCACCGCCACACCAAGTCCCATGCTGAGCTGCATGATGGCGCTCAAAAATCCGTTCGCGCGGCTCATCCTGCTCGCCGGAATCTCCGTGTACGCCAGCGTCGTCATGCAGGTGAACTCCATGGACCGGCATGCCCCATGAAAGAACAGAATCGCCACAATCAGCATGGGAGGCGTCGCCGGCGTCAGCGTTGCACATAACACCATCGAGGCAGCAGTAATCACTCCATTCACCAGCAGAATCCGCCGAAACCCGAACCGGCGAAGCGCTTGAATCACAAACGCCTTCATGCTTAGGTCGCCCGCAAACAGCGCCAGCAGATAAAGCCCCGATCGAAATGCATTCAGTCCAAATGCAATCTGGAACATCAGGGGGAGAAGAAACGGAAGCACTGACACCGCAACGCGAAACGCACTCGCCCCATATACCGAAAGCGAGTACGTCTTCAGCCGTAGCGACTCGAAGTCGATCAGCGAGATCGCCGGCCTGCGCCTGCCAACCGCCACCGCCACCGAACCGCTCAGCAGGCTCAGCACCAGGATGGTCGCTGGTAACTGCCAGCGCCCTCCTTCGCCACCCAGCTTCTCCATCGCGTACACCACGCCTACCGAAGCAAATCCTCCCAGTACGAACGTCAGCCAGTCGAACGGATGCCGCTCATCCGTCCGTACATTCTCAATCCAAAGCAGCGCCAGCGTCAGGGCCAACACGCCCAGTGGCAGATTCAGGAAGAAGATCCAATGCCAGCTTGCATACGTCGTGATAAAACCGCCCAGCGCCGGCCCAATCACCAAGGCCGTCAGCCCAGGCCAGGTGATATATGCGATCGCCTGGGTCAGCTCCTCCTTGGGCGTATTGCGGAGCACAATCAGCCGTCCCACCGGCACCATCATTGCACCGCCCATGCCCTGAACAATCCGCATCAGCGTGAACTGGGTCAGCGTCCGCGCCTCCCCGCAAAGCAGCGACGCCAGCGTGAAGATCGCAATCGCCGACGCAAACACCGACCGCGAACCATACCGGTCCGCTACCCACCCGCTGATCGGTATGAACACCGCCAGCGTCAGAAGATACGCCGTCATCCCGATGTTCAGATTTACCGCACCCACGTGGAAGCTGCGCGCCATCTGCGGCAGCGCCGTGGCGATGATCGTGCCGTCAAGGTTCTCCATGAAAAAGGCGCCCGCGATCAATGTCGTGACATATAGCGGCGAACGGCTCTTGCTCATCCCTCTATTTTACGAAAATTGAGTAACGCCACGATCATCTCTGCGACATCATCTCTTCTTCTGCTCCGCTCTCGTCCAACTCCGTTGCACCCCCCGCGCTCTGCTCTTCATTGCCACCGTCCCCTCGCGCAGATACCTCTCCACCATCTCCTCCGCCTCATCCCGCAACGAAGGCTCTTGCAACGCCAGTAGCCCCATCCCCTCCACGGCCGAGCACCGCACCACGTTGCTCTCATCCTCGGCCAGCAATGACATCGTCCAAGCCGCCCGCAATCGCTGCGCACACGTGCACGCTACCCGCGGCACCACCAATCCCAGATGCCACCGCGTCCGCGACTCCTCCACCGGCAGAGTCTCCAGCAATCCGGCAAACTCGTCGGCGTAGGGCTCCAGCAGGCTGCCATCGGCTTCTGTAATGCGCCTAGCTACGTCCGCCGCGCGCTTCCGCACCTCGATCTCGCCGTCGAACAGTTCTCTCACCAATGCCCGAACTGCGAACTTGTCCGTGCCGATCTTCTCAGCGATCTTTCGGGCAAGGTGCAGACCCCACTTTGGCCCTCTGAGTTGTCGCCGCAGAGACTCCATGCGGCGAAGTATAGCCAACCCACCGCGCACAAACAAAAGGGCTCCGGAGCCCTTGCATATTCAACCTTGCACTTTATTCGCCGGTAACGGTTCCTGAGTGAGCACTATGAACCCGCCGGGCTGGCTTGCGAGGTGTGACGCCGAATGCCCATTCACGCACGGGCCCTACATCCACGTGGACGAACTGCGAGACAGGATAGTATCCTACCCCGCCTGCGCGGAGCGAGAGGGCCGTATTCCGCACCTGCACCGTCGAAACTCCCGGGACGCGAAGATCGATCGCATGACCTTCCATGTGCTGACTATGTTCGGCGACTCCGGTCTTCACAGACGCATGCCGCAGCGCCTCATTGGTTTCGGGAGTCCTATACCCGCAGACCACCTGGATGATGCCATTTACCCGCCCCAGCCGCGACATCATAGCGTGCAGTACATCAAACTCTTTCGGCTCGTAGTGAACCACGTCCTGCGTGTAGTGATCGCGCAAAAAGTAATCCAGCTTCTCCAGCGCCTCGGGCACATAGGTATCGCCGATCCTATAGACCACATCCAGACTCTCGCCGGTGTGCAGATTCGTCATCCGCAGCTGATAAGGCTTTCCGTCGTCGGGCAGCTCACCTGAGGCCGTTCCTGAGGAGAGTTCGTCCGGCATTACTCCAGCCACAACTTCTTCGCCAGTAATCGCCACCGGATGCGTCTTCGTCCGCGACGGGGTTCGCATGGAACTATGCAAGCCGGCGTGGACACGTGTCCGCACGCTCCGGGCCCAGGACGACCCACTCATCCCAAATAGAACCGTCATGATGGCGACAACCGCTGCAACGCCCTTAGCGTGCGATCTCTGCATTCAGACTCTCCGAGCTTCCAGTGTTCGAATGCGCACCAACAAATGCGCTTCGCAATTTGTCATTTCCTTCTTCTAGTTTATAGAACCCATCCAAATGCGCCGATATCGTTTCTGTAACTTTAGTGTCATACTTACGAACCTGTCCTCCGATCCGTTCTTTGCCTTGTGTCGCTACGTAAACGAATCTGCATCAATACTTACCGCTATCGCCTCCAGAGATCCGGTCGTAAACCAGTTTCGCCGATGCTATATCTTCGATCGCGATCCCGACCGATTTGAACACCACTGGTCGATCTCTTCTATCCAACTGCTTTCCCTGCAATAACTCTCCGATCTCAGCACTCACCTCGGCCTTTGCCAGCAGGATATCCCCGGGCTCACGCAGAGCTGCTTCTCGGGATTCCACCACTACCGCTCCGCGCATGGCCTCGTCATCGAGTTCCCTGCGATTCGGCGTCACGGCTCCTATTGCGCAAACCATCGCGTCCTTCTTCAGCCACCGTCCAAACAGAACCGGCTCCGGCGAACTTGTCAGTGTCAGCACTACGTCCGCTCCGGACACTGCCTCTTCCGCCGTCGTCACTTGTGCTCCAACCTCCTCAGCGAACCTTCTCGCGTTGCCATCCATGCGGCTCCAAACCCGGATCTCCTCAAACTTCCGAACTCGCGAGAGTGCCTGAACGTGAGAGCGGGCTTGAACTCCGCTGCCTAGAATCCCCAGCACTTTCGCATCGACCGGCGCTAACAGGTCAACAGCTACGGCCGATACCGCCGCCGTCCTCATCTCAGTGATCAGCCGGCCGTCCATGATGGCCACCGGTTCGCCCGTATCCGCACGAAACAGCTGAATCACTGCCTGATGCGTATGCATACCTTTATCGGCGTTCCCGGGGTAAAACGTGACCATCTTCGCGCCCATTACGCCCCTATATACGGCTGGCATTACCGCAAACCAACCTGTGTGAGCGGCCAGGGACATCACGGTTCGCAGCGGCTGCACCGCTCGCCCGGCAGAAAAATCCATCAGTGCCTGACGGATCACGGGAATCAGATCGTCATAAGAGAGCACTGCTCTCACCTGGCCTTCATCGAAAAACGGTAACCGATCGACTGTCATAGTTCTTTATTATCAGCCGAGCCAAGCCAACCCTGGGTATGGCACCCTAATAGACATGCAGCTCGACCCCATTCAGCTTCGCGTCCTCGGCTCGCTCATCGAAAAAGAAATCACAACGCCCGAGAACTATCCCCTCTCGCTCAACGCCTTGGTCAACGCGTGCAATCAGCGGTCCAGCCGCGACCCTGTCCTCGAACTCAGCGAAGAAGAGGTGCGGCAGGCGCTTCACACACTCGAAGACCTCGCCTTCACCAACCCGGTCCGCGACGCCCGGGTTCCCAAGTACGAGCATCGCGTCCGCACGGTCCTCAACCTCCGGCGAGACGAGACCGCAGTGATCTGCCTCCTGATGCTGCGCGGGCCCCAGACTCCGGGAGAACTCCGGAGCCGGGCCGACCGCCTCTATACTTTTGATGACCTTACCGCCGTCCAGTCCACTCTGGAACGCCTTTCCGCTCGCCCGTCAATGAGTGAGGGGACGCCCGAGGCCACCGGACCGCTCGTAACGATCCTCCCTCGCCAGCCCGGCTCACGGGAGGCCCGCTACGCCCATCTTCTTGGGGCCTCGCCCGACCTCGCCGCTTACCCCGTCGAGCGAGCCGAGGCGCCCGCGAGCTCAAGCCAGCGCCTAGCTCAACTGGAGACTGAAATTACGAATCTGTCGGCTGCCCTCGAAACCCTGAAGTCACGGATCGACCAACTCGAAGCGCGTCTTCCATTGCAAGCAGAAGCATCTGTGTCAATCAACGATTCCTCTGTAAGATGAAGCTTCGTCGGTACCTTTGCCGCTATGTCTGACTCGATCGTCACCAAAGCGCCTGTCACTCTCAACCGCCGCGCTCAGTTCCGGCGTGAGAGCGATGCCGAGAACGACAACCTCGCGCGCCTGGTCTCGCTGCTGCCAGAGGCCGTCCTCTGCTTCGACCGTAACTGGGTCATCACGTATGCCAATGCGGAAGCGGTTCGGATCAGCCGCATCAAGCCATCCGATATCCACACCAAAACCCACTGGCAGCTCTTTCCTGAGACGGTCGGCACAGCTCTTGAACGCGCCTATCGCTCTGCCATGCAGATGCGCGAGCCGCAGCATATCGAGCACTTTTACGCGCCCTTCGATGTCTGGATCGATGTGCATATCCTGCCGACCGAAGAGGGCGTGGCGCTCTATTATCGCGACGTCACCGACCGCAAGCGCGCCGAGTCTCTTCGCGACTCTGCCGTTCAACAGCTGCAACTGATCTTCGATGCCTCTCCGGACTCGATCGTCTGCATCAATCGCAACTGGATCTGCACCTTCGCGAATCGCGCGGCACTCAGCGTTCTCAAAACCGATAATCTTATCGGCGAGAATCTCTGGGAGCGGTTCCCCTCCAACCAGAGGGAGCCCTTTCGATCTCACTATCGCACCACCATGGAGCGGCGAATCGCCACCGAGTTCGAGGCCTACTATCCCGAACCGCTAGATATCTGGTTTCGAGTCTCCGCTCGTCCCTTCGAAGACGGCATCATCATCTTCTCAAGCGATATCACCGATCGCAAAGGCGCGGAGCTGCTTCGCGCCGCAGCCGCTCGTCAGCTCCGCCAGGTTCTCGAGATCACTACTGACGCGGTCGTAAGCCTCAACCATGATTGGAACTTCACCTATCTCAATCGCCGTGCCCGGGAACTGCTCAGCCCCGTGGGCGAGCTACTCGGAAAGAATCTCTGGGAGGAGTTTCCTGCGGCTGCTCAACGCCACAGCGAGTTCCGCTATCACTACCATCGAGCGATGGACGAAGGTATCACGGGCGAGTTCGAGGCCTTCTACCCCGAGCCGTTCAATCTCTGGCTCTCGATTCAATGCCGTCCTTACGACGATGGCATCGTCCTCTTTTTCCGCGACATCACCGCCCGCCGTCAATCGGATCAGGTTCTCAAGCGACAGCAGGATCTTCTCGCTTCGGTGCAGCAGACCGCTCGTGCCGCTACCTGGGACGTGGACTACGCGACCGGCAAAGCCATCTACGGGGCAGGCTCTTATCCCGTATTCGGCCATCCTTTGGCCGACATCCCCGACTCCCGCGCCTTTAGAAACATTCTTCTTCCTGAATATCTCCCCACAATCGCTGCTGCCGTGCAAGCCGCCGTTGAAACGGGGCACATGATTGTTGTGGAGTGTCAGGTACAGGCCGCGGATGGTCGCTTTCTGTGGATTGAGAATCGTGGCCAGATCATCTCCGTCGGCGGCAAGCCTGCCAGTCTTCGGGGCCTCACGATCGACATTACCGAACGGAAAAAGAATGAAGAAGCCCTTGTAACCAGCGAAGCGCGTTACCGCGTCCTTGCCGACCTCAACCCGCAAGCCATCTGGATGGGCGCGCCAGACGGCAGCATTACCTATGCTAACCAGGGATTTCTCGATTACACCGGACTCACCATCGAAACTCTCAATGGCCTCAACTGGCTAACGGCTTTCCACCACGAAGACCGGCAGCAAGCCTTGGAGGCCTGGACGCACTCGGTCGCCACAGGAACGGAGTACGATCTCGAAGCCCGTCTTATTCGCGCCAAGGATGGCCTCTCTCGTTGGTGGTGGCTCCGCGCGCAGGCCGTCCGCGATGACTCGGGAAAGATTCTCCACTGGCTCGGCGTTGCTATCGACATCGACGATCGCAAGACGTTCGCTGAAACCCTCCAGAAGCGACAGGAGGAGACGGAACGCCAGCGCGCCGAACTTGAGTCGATCTATCAGACTGCTCCTGTGGGCCTCGCTCTCTTCGACGCCGCCACACTTCGCTATCTCCGCGTCAATGATCGTCAGGTCGAGATCATCGGACTTCCCAGGGAGAAGATTCTCGGCCAGGTGATTACCGATATCGTCAAACTTCCGGGTCTCAAGGAACTTCTCCAGACGGCCGCTTCAGGCCGGCCGGTTCGCAGCAATCTCCTGCACGGCGACCTGCCTGGTCGTCCCGGCGAACAACGCACCTTCAACGTCAGCTACTCACCGGTCTTTGCTGCGGACGGCTCGGTCGAGGCCATCGCTGCGGTCGTCCTCGAGGTCACGCATCAGAGGAAAGCTGAAGCTGCTCTCATCCAAAGCGAAAAGCTTGCGGCCGTCGGCAGGCTCGCCAGCTCCATCTCGCATGAGATTAATAACCCGCTCGAGGCCATCACCAACCTCCTCTACCTTATCGCCCTGTCTGAGGACCTTCCCGAGTCGACCCGGCAGTACCTCCAGACTGCACAGAGTGAGCTCTCCCGCGTCTGCCAGATTGCCACACAGACCCTGCGTTTCCATCGCCAGGCTGTCCGCGCCACCCACGTCAGCGCAGCCGATCTCGTCGATGCCGTCCTCAATCTTTATCAGGGTCGGCTCGCCAACTCGCATATCCAGGTCGACGCGAGATATGCCACCAGCACGACCATCCTTTGCTTCGAAAACGACATTCGCCAGGTGCTCAACAATCTCATCGCCAACGCGATCGATGCAATGCGTCCTGGCGGCGGCCGCCTGATCGTTCGCGCCCACGACGCCACCGATTACTCAACCGATTACCAGGAGCCTCGCCATGGAATTCGTATAACCATCGTCGACACCGGCCACGGCATGTCTCCTACCGTGAAGGCCCGTCTCTTCGAGCCCTTTTATACAACCAAAGACCTCAACGGCACGGGACTTGGCCTGTGGATCTCTGCCGGCATCGTTACTCGGCACCAAGGCAAGCTCACGTACCGCAGCAGCGAACACCCCATCCACCACGGCACCATCTTCTCCCTCTTTCTTCCGTGGGCCGAGGTCGATACCCCCGTTTCGGCCTAGCAACATTTCCGTTCGCACATCAATGAAAGAGCACTCGCATTTGGCAATTGCCTCGTAGCTGGTTCGCACATGACCAAGCAATGTTCAGAGACCGAAGTATTATGGCCTTCATAGCGCTCGCACCAACCGCGCACCACGACCGGAGAACACTTCATGCAATCCGCAATCTGCACACTTGTCTTCTCAGTGCTTCTCGCAGTGCCCATGTATGCCCAGACCACAGGGACTACGCTGCTGGTCGATATCGACCACCGCCCTGCCACATCGCTCAACGGCGAATGGCACACTATCGTCGACCAGTATTCGACGGGCCTCTACAACCTGCATCAGCAACTGCGCAAAGATGGCTTTTTCATGAACGCACCCTTTGACCCGAATGGCAATCCGCAGGACTACAACTTCGCTAACGCCCCCACACTTCGCGTTCCTGGCGATTGGAACACGCAACGCCCCGAACTTCTCTATTACGAAGGCCCCATCTGGTACGAGAAAGACTTTCAGCACACTGCCGCTCCGAACACTCGTACCTTCCTACACGTCGGCGCCGCCAACTATCGCACCGTTGTCTGGGTAAACACAAAAAAAATCTGTGAGCACGAGGGCGGCTTTACCCCCTTTGACTGTGATATCACCGCCGCTCTCCACGACGGCAACAACTTTGTCGTCCTCTCGGTCGACAGCACTCGCATTGCGGACGGAGTCCCCACGCTCCAGACCGACTGGTGGAACTATGGCGGCCTCACTCGCGATGTCTCACTCGTCACCGTCCCCACTCAGTTCATCGATGACTACGATCTCCATCTGAGCAAGAACGACCACTCAATTATCGAAGGCTATGTCCACGTCGAAGGCGCGTCTCCGGGCACTCCGGTCACCGTGACGATTCCTGAACTTCAAGCCAAAGTCGAATCCACTATCGACGCGAACTCGCGTGCGGCCGTCAGCATCCCTGCGAAGTCCGTCAGCCTATGGTCGCCCGACAATCCCAAGCTCTATACGGTTGAAATCTCTTCGGGCCCGGATAGGATCGAAGATAATATCGGCTTCCGCACCATCGAAACTCGCGGCACTCAGATCCTGCTGAATGGCCGGCCTGTTTTTCTTCGCGGAATCTCCATTCACGCCGAGGCGCCCTATCGCACCGGCCGGGCCTATTCCGAAAAGGACGTCGAGACTCTTCTGGGCTGGGCGAAAGAACTAGGCTGCAACTACGTCCGCCTCGCGCATTATCCTCATGATGAACGTATGACCCGCGCCGCCGATCGCCTCGGCCTAATGGTCTGGGCAGAGATCCCAGACTACTGGGCCCTGCGGTTCGATAACCCCGCTGTTCTCGCGAAATCTAAACAGCAACTCGCGGAGATGATTCGCCGTGATCGCGACAAGGCTTCTATTATTTTGTGGTCGGTTGCGAATGAGACGCCAAACACTGAGGCTCGTACCAAATACCTCACGGCGATGGTTGATCTCGCACATCAGCTTGACCCGACTCGTCTTGTCACCGCCGCACTTCTTGTCCGGACGGAAAAGACCGCGGCTGGCTCGAACAAGATCGTCGACGACCCGCTGGGCAAAGCGCTTGATGTTATCGGCGTCAACGAGTACATCGGATGGTATGAGCAACATGCGGAGGGGGCCGATACCACCACATGGGACATTCGTTACGACAAGCCCCTGATCATGAGCGAGTGGGGAGGCGATGCAAAAGCCGGTAACCACGCGCCTTCCGGCGATATTCATCCCGCGCTTTGGACTGAGGAGTATCAGGCAGAGATCTATCGTCATCAGATTGCGATGCTGAATAAGATCCCTCAACTACGCGGCACAAGTCCCTGGCTCTTGATGGACTTCCGTTCTGCCCGCCGCGTCAATCCGGGGCTGCAGGACAACTTCAACCGCAAAGGTCTTGTCTCCGATCAGGGGGTCAAGAAACAGGCATTTTTTGTTCTGCAGAAGGCCTATAAAGACAAAACTCTAGGTAAAGCCGAGTAAGAAATTGCCTTGCGGAAAAAAAATCGAAGCCCCGGTCAAGCCGGGGTTTCGCCTTTTTGTGGGTGTTTTCAGGGGTATTTTCGAAAACTGCCTTCGTAGCGATGGTTTTTTGCTGGTGTAAACGTGGTGAAATGCGTGGTGAACGTGGAAAAAAGACAGTCACTCCGACGCTGCCTAAAAACACGCCATCAATTCCAAATATTTTTTGCGTAGCTTCCCAACCGATCGCTCGCCGTCGATGGGGATCGCGTCGCCGTTGCTTCGGGAATCGGCATTCCGGCGAGCCCGGCGCAGCTTCGGAGGTTTCCTTCCAAGCGTGTGCCGGGCCGTTTTAGGAGAGAGAACCCGAAGAGGCAGAGATACAGAGTGCAAGAAAAAAGGTGGAGACCGAAGTCCCCACCTTTGAGTTAGGACTGTTTCAGGTTAGAAGTTGAGCTTGAGCTGGAACTCGGTGGTACGAGGTCCGCCCTGGTCGAAGGTGCCGGAGTTACGCGTGGTGCGAGCCGCGTTGGCGGTTGTTTCATCGGCAGGGCCGTTGAGGTAACCATTCGGGACAGAGTTGAAGTTGGGTCCGCTATTGGCCTGGTTGATCAATTGAGCGGTCCCGTTACCCGGGATACCCTCGATGGATCCAAAGTTGCTCATGTTGAATACGTTGTATATCGCAACGCCAGGAACGAGGCTCAGACCCTCATGGAAGCGGCCAAGGCGGATCGGATAGTTGGCGCTAAGATCAAACGTGCGAAGTGCAGGATTGTTCCATGGTTTGTCCGGACCGACAGCGATAGCCTGCTGCACGCCTTGCGCTGCTCTCAGCTGCCCTGGGGTGAAGAGTCCAGCTGCAATGACAGCCTGACCGGCAGGGGTAAACGAACCTGCACTGGTTGCGTTGTAGTTGTTGATAAGCCGGTTGAGACCTGCACCCTTGATCTGATGCTCGTAGGCTCCGGGAATAGTACCTGGTACGAGATCGCCGATGGTTCCATCACCGTCAACATCTGTCTGGAAGAGCTGTCCTGTCGCTCCAGCCGTTTGGTCGAGAGTCAGAGAAACGGCGGGTGCAGAGAAGAAGTGGCCGATCATCGCGAGGTTCAGACCGTACTTGACAGCGAGGCTACCGCCGAAGCTCAACTCGTTGGAGTGATCCAGAGGGCTACGGCCAATGTAGCGGTTGGGATCATCGTTGTTGAAGGACTGGCCACCGGCGAAGAACTGGTCGTCGGGAGCAGTTGATCCGTTGGAGGTGACGATACGCGAGAGGTTATACGAGATTTGAATGTTGCTGCTCACGATACCGGGAGCAGGGTGTGACTTCTGCTGCTGAACTACGGCCTGTAGCGCGTCGTAGCCCGAGCGTCCAATGGGGAGGATGAACAAGCCCGTACCCACATTCGGATTGGTGCCCGGGAACGCTGCTCCTGTGGCTACGGTTAGACCGTTGTAGGAAGCTGATGTTCCGCCGAGATAGTTAGAGTCTGAATCGAGACCAGCTCCGGCGAAGTCGGTAATGTTAGCGCCAGTTCCAGGGTGAACACTATTGTTTGTTTGTGCGAGTGCGCAGTTAATAGCCGCCTGCGAAGCGCCTCCGGAGCAACCAAAGGCTGCGGTCGTGGCGGCGATAGCGTTTTGCGCTGCGGAGACGTTGAGGGTACGTGCCGCGCCGCTGTGGTTGACGTCCTGCGAGATCGGGATCTTAAGGGTCGCGTTATGAACATAGTCCACACTTACTACGATGCCTTTTGCGACCTCACGCTGGATTCCGCCGTTGAACTGAATGGAGTATGGGCTCTTATATGGACCCCCATAGATACTGTTCGCAAATAGTCCGTTTCCGCTTCCAATGTAGGACGGGTTGGTACCTGCAACGTTTTTGACCTTAGCTTGATACTCAGCCTTGATGGCGTTCATCTCGGGCGCAGCCTGACGAATGGACTCATTCAGAATGGTAGAGAGAGGGGTTCCATCTGGCGCAGCGGTGACAACGCCGAAGCCTGGAAGGGCGACGGAGTTAGTACCTTTGGTCGCTTGACCGTAGTTGAAGGCCGGAAAGTCAGATTGAACCGACTCTGTACGTGCGTTGCCGGTGTTGTTGAAGACGCTGCTCTCGTAGAAGATACCGATTCCGCCACGGAGAGAGGTTTTGTGATCCCCAGGGCTGAAATTGAATCCGAACTGGGGCCCGAAGTTGGCGTAAGGCTGATGCGTTCTGACGCCCAGGCCCTGCTGGTACTGATCAAACAGAGGGGTGTTGCCGGTGCATCCAGGGAACTGCAGCGAGGGATCTACGCTTGAGCAAAGAGGAGTTGCGAGGTCCTGGTTGGCACGGTCCGTATCCACACTCCAGCGTAGACCGCCGGTCAATGTGAGGGACGGACTCGCCTTCCAAGTGTCGCCGATATACGCTCCAAAACGCCAGCTGGGAGAGAGACCGCCGGGGAGACCAAAACCAGGTCGCTCCGAGAAGAGACCATTGCCATTCCCGAGGCGGTAGTAGTTTGCAATGTAGGCGAGAGGGTCTGCTGCATTCCCCCCAGCGACGAGATTGCCAGGTACAGCGTTCAACCTGGTGAACAAAGACTCACCATAGAACTCTGCGAAACCGCCGCTGGCCAGGCGGTTCATGTCGAAGCCGAACTTGAAGGTGTGGGCGCCCTTGGTCCAGGTACCGTCATAGCGGAACTGCTTGTCGGTCTGGAAGGTTCCCTGAGGGGCGAGGTAGTTGGGACCTGCGAACAAGCTACCGTAGAGCGTGACGTTGCCGCCCAATGCTGGACCGGAGGGGTTATAGATGGAGTTGCCGAGCGCAGCAGTTCCGTCCTCGAGGAGGTTGTGGAACTTCTCCCAGCCGCCGCGGAAGGAGTGGGTGAAGTGGCCGGTGGTAAAGTCGGCTCCGCCGACGACTCCCGGAACGTTGTCCCTGTTTTCATAAACCTGGTAAGGGGCCAAGCCGAAGGTAGCAAAGTCGGAGTTGACACTATAGACGCCGCGGGCAAAGAAATGAATACCCTTCGGGCCGTTGTAGTCGAGACGCGCTTCGCTGAAGTTATCCGTGAACGGCGCAGGGACAAAAGGGTACTGTGTCAAGATCGGTTGGAAGACGGGCGCTGCACCCAACGCGGCGTCCAGTTCGTGCTGGAGGATGCGCTCGTATCCGCCAAAGAAGAAGAGCTTGTCCTTAATGATAGGACCGCCAACGTAGCCGCCGAACTGGTTGCGCTGGAAGGGAGCCGTAGCTCCTGCTATGTCCGCGGCGCCCGCTCGGGCATCCTGGAAGTTGTAGAAAGCATTGCCGTGAATCTTGTTGGTACCGGACTGGGTCGAAACGAGTACCTGGCCGGTCGAGGTTACCGAACCGGAGACGTCCTGTGTGGAGCGATTGAGTTGAAACTCCTGAACTGCGCCCGACGGGACGTTGTAGATTGTGGTTCCGACGGTCTCGTCGGTGATGTCCTGACCGTCAAGCAGAATGCGTGTTGTACGTCCGCCGACGCCGCTGACCGAGATGGCCGAATAGCCTGCCTTGGTGGGATCAAACGATTGGCCGGACTGGAGAACAACGCCTGGCTGAAGCTGAGCGGCATCAAGAATGTTGCGGCCGTTGACCGGCAGAGAGTCGATCTGCTCGCGGGTGATAACGCCGGAGACGCCGATCTGTTCGGTATTGACCTGAAGTTCGCCGGCGTTGACTTCGACTGTTTCAGCCGAGGAGCCAAGGGTGAGCTTGAAGCTTCCGGGAGTGGCAGTACCGGTACGGACGACGGTCGTCACGGTGAGCTTTTCGAAGCCGGATCCTGAGACAGTCACCGTATATGATCCAGGCGTGAGCGGACCGACGCTGTAATAGCCGGCTTTATCGGTTGTAACTGTCTTTTCGGAGGCAGTACCGACATCGAGGATCGTAACTGTGGCGCCGGGCACCGTGGCGCCCGAGGGGTCCGTAATAGAGCCTTGGATCGATCCACCATTTTGCGAGGTGGCCTGGCCGTAGCTCAACGTCACGGCGGCGAATAGGATCATCAATATCGAAAGAAACCTTTTCATCTTTTTCTGCTCTCCTGGGTCTTGGTCGGAACAATCCCACAGCGGGGGTCAATCGGTCGTCGCGACACTGTTCCTGATGCATATGCATCTTTAGGGCCATTGCAAATAGAAATTTCACTGACTCGAAAAGCCAGCTAAACCAAGGATTTTTTCTGCGACATGGCTGATAAGTCACCCCTTGTGAGGATCCTGTTTTATGGAATAGAGAATTTCTTCTCCCGAAAACTGGATTGAGACAGATCTCCGTCCCTTTTGGTTGGGGTTCGCTCGGGGGTTTGGGCACGCAAAAAGCTTCAAAGGCGGTTACCAGGTAACCGGAGGTGGGTGCAGGGGATGGCCGGTGAGTCCGGGGGAATAAAGGTCTCGCAGATGGGGCCATCCACTCCCGGCTAAAACCTACACGCCCGGGTTCGAGCTGGAGCCGGTCTATCGACGGGCCAAACGGATGTCGAATACCTATTTTCATAGAATATTAACTTTGCTCAGCCGCAACTCTATGATTCGACTCGACACCGGATCGATCCGTTTTGGTACTCCACTTGCTTTTAGGATTGCATCCCTTCAGTTCGGAGTTATACCGATGAAATTCAATGAGTTTCCTCAGTCGCGTCTTTTCGCGAAAGGGATATCCCTTTTCGCAGTTGCTCTCTTCGCACTCCTTCTAACCGCGCCATCTATATATGGTCAGACCACAAGTGGCGATCTGGTCGGTATAGTAAAGGATCCCACGGGAGCCACCATCCCAAATGCAACCGTCACGGTTACGAATGAAAGCACCGGCGTGGCCACTACGGTTAAGGCTGGGTCGGCGGGCGAATTTCGTGCCGGTAATCTTCTTCCCGGCAAGTACGACGTTGTCGTCAACTCCGCTGGCTTTCAGCCGTTCACGCTGCTCGGTGTCGAAGTTGAGCTCAATAAGACGGCTACGACCAATGTAAGCCTGTCGATCGGCGCGAGCACCACTGTGGAAGTTTCGGCGCAGGCCGGGGCGGTTCTCGACACGACCAGCACGAACCTGACACAGACTTTTAGCAATGTGGAGCTTACTGATCTGCCGTCGACTGCATCGGGTGGTTCGACTGGTTTTGGGGTTTTGAATGCATCGCTCTTGAGCCCTGGAGTAGCATCGAGCGGCGGTATTGGTATTGGGATCGGCCCCTCGATCGGTGGACAGCGTCCGCGGAATAATAACTTCACCATTGAAGGCGTCGACAATAACAACAAGGCTGTTACTGGTCCTCTCATCTATGTGCCCAACGATTCGGTAGAGAGTTTCACTCTAATCACTAATCAGTTTTCCCCAGAATTCGGTCACTCTTCTGGAGGTCAGTTCAATACCGACGTGCTGTCCGGAACCAACAAGTTTCACGGACGCATCTATGAGTATTTCCAGAACCGGAACTTGAACGCCGAAAGCGGAACCGAAGGCGGCAAGCCCGCCATCAACCCGCGTTATGACAATAACCGTTATGGTGGACAGGTTGGCGGCCCGATTTTGAAGGACAAACTCTTCTTTTTCGCTAATTACGAGCGGAACTCGGTAGGGCAAAATCCAGCGATTTTCTCGTGCGTTCCAACTGGGGCCGGTCTTACAGCTCTCCAGTCGATTGCTACTCCTTATGGTCTAAACGCAAACAACGTTGCACAATACCTGAAGTACACCCCTGCGGCGACGACGTCGGGTCCTAATGGAACAGGCATCGATGCTTCGGCAGACGTTGCATGCGGCAGTGAATCTACTGGGGCCCAGTTTCTGACGGTAAACTCTGCCGTCTCAGGATCAACAACCAATATTCCCCTGGGGAATTATCAGAGCACAGCAGGTGCTCCCTCAAATTTCGACGTGCTAACGACAAGCGTCGATTACACCATTTCCAATAAGGATAGCTTCCGCGGACGTTATATCTACAATCGGCTTTCCGATACGGACACTGCCGCAAACACGATCCCATTTCCAATCTTCTTCACGCAACAGCCATTCCGTTATCAGCTAGTTGCTCTGAGCGAATTCCACACCTTCACCCCAAACCTCACCAACGAGTTCCGTATCGGTTTCAACCGCTACTCCAACACTCTCACCGCTGGAAACTTCAGCTATCCAGGACTGGATCAATTCCCGAACCTGACCTTCGACGATCAAGGATTCGTAAACCTTGGTCCCGATCCGAACGCTCCACAGTTCACGATTCAGAACCTCTATCAAGTTGTTGACAATGTCAGCTACGTCAAAGGCAAGCACACCATCAAGATTGGATTTGATGGCAGAAAGTACATCTCTCCGCAGGGTTTCACTCAACGTGCTCGAGGCGACTACGAATGGAATAACCTGTCAGAGTTTCTACAGGATTTAGCGCCTACCAGCTTTGGAGAGCGTTCAACTGGAAACCTTACCTACTACGGTGACCAGACAGCTCTCTACGGCTATGTCAACGACACCTGGCGCGTCAGCCCGCGGGTCACTCTTAACGGTGGACTGCGGTACGAGTTCACGTCGGTCCCGGTCGGTGAGCGCGCTCAATCGTTGAATGTAGCGGCTTCCGTTCCTGGTCTCATCTCCTTCGCCGAGCCAAAGCCAGCCTATGGGAGCTTTGCACCTCGCTTTGGTGTGAACTTCGCTCCAGACGACAAGACCTCGATCCGCGCGGGTTTCGGCTTGTCGTACGACGTCCTCTTCGACAACCTGGGTACTCTCTCGTTCCCACCTCAGTACTCGGCGACAAACGATGTGGGTAACGTTGGAAATCCTCAACCAGGCGATCCTAACTTTCTCGCGAACGGCGGCCTTCCTCCGGGTAACGGCGGGATCCTGGTGTTCCCGAACACGCCCGCAGGACTTGCTGACCAGCGTGGGGCTACTGCAGCTTTCATTCCCAACCAGTCGGTGCCATATGCTGAGACCTACACCCTCACCATCCAACGCACTTTTGCGAAGAACTACACTGCGGAGATCGGATACGTCGGAACCCGCGGCATCCACCTGCCGACTCAGGATCAACTCAACGTCCAACCCCGTGTGAATGCCTCTAATGCTCTTCCTACATCTTTGTCAGGCGGCACTTCAGTTATAGCTCCGGTTGGCGCCAGCACTCTGGCACAAATCAACACGTTGTCCAACATTGTTCCCGCCTTCCTCGCTGCGGGCTTCACGAGCAAAATCACTTCGTACCAGCCTTACTCCAGCTCTAACTACAACGCGCTGGTCGCAAACGTGACCCGGCAGTTTACTGCGGGTTTGCAAACCAACTTCTCGTACACATACAGCAAGACGATGGACGATGCGACGGCCGAGGTCTTCGCGACCACGCTCACTCCGCGTCGACCGCAAAACTCGCAGAACGTAGCGGCCGACTATAGCCGCTCGGCTCTTGATCGTACGAACCGTATCTCCCTCGAAGCTGTGTACGATTTGCAGCTTTATAAGCATGCACACTCATTCCTCTTAAGGAATGTAGTTGGCAACTGGACGATTGCCCCGATCTACACCTATGAATCGCCTGAATATGCCACCGTACTATCCGGCATCAACTCCAACCTGAACGGCGACAGCACCGCTATCGACCGTACCATCATCAACCCGAACGGAGTGAAGGGAACTTCGAGCACGGTTTCTGCTCAACATGCTACCAACCTTGATAGCCTCTGCACCCCGGGCACCGAACTAACCACTTGCACCGCTAACATCGTGGGCTACGTGGCCGACGACCCGAATGCTTACTACATCGCTGGCGGGAAAGGTAGTTTACCGAATGGCGCACGCAATACGCTGCCGACGCGACCCATCAATAACTTTGACATGTCGCTTCTCAAGCGGGTTACGTTCCGTGAGCGCTATTCGATTGAGTTTGGCGCTCAGGCCTACAACGTCCTAAATCATGCTCAGTACACCCCGGGCACGGTAAACAACGTCAATCAAACTTCCAACACAACAACCTACATCAACTTCCAGACGGCGGGGAGTGGCTTCTTCAATCAGCCTGGAAAGGTCTTCCTTAACAACGCTCGCACCGTTCAACTATCTGGCAAACTCTACTTCTAAGAGAACGCTCGATAAAAGACATAAGGGACAGGCCAAAAAGCCTGTCCCTTTTTTGTTGCCTTAAAAGTTTGGACTAGATAGCCTCTAAGTCCCGCATTTTCTGCGTCTAGCTGATGTCCAAGATTTGGTTCTCAGGGAGCGGCTTTACCCAGCCAAATCAAGCATTTATCATGGAAGTACACCATGGCTGACGATCTGTTTCCGCAGGACCCGAAGAACCCCAACGCACCCTCCCCGCAGGACGCTAATTCAAATAACCCACCCCCGGCAGGATCTCCTCCAGACGGCTCGACCGTTCAGGGCCGCGGCGCCGCGTTCATGCTCTCTATCAATATTGAAGAAGAGATGCGGAGATCGTATCTCGACTACTCGATGTCGGTCATCATCGGCCGCGCTCTGCCCGATGTCCGCGATGGCCTCAAGCCCGTTCATCGCCGCATCCTTTATGGCATGCAGGAGATGGGCCTCCAGTTCAACAAGAAGTACACCAAGTCGGCCAAGGTGGTGGGCCACGTTATGGGTAACTACCACCCCCATGGCGACTCGGCGATCTACGACACGATGGTTCGGCTCGCGCAGCCATTTTCGCTTCGCTACCTATTAGTAGATGGCCAAGGGAACTTTGGCTCGGTCGATGGCGACTCAGCTGCAGCTATGCGTTATACGGAATCCCGGCTGACGCGGCTCGCCGGTGAGATGCTCGCCGACATCGACTACGACACAGTCGACTTTTCGCCGAACTACGACGAGTCTTCGCTAGAGCCTACGGTTCTGCCGGCGCGCGTTCCGAATCTCATCGTCAACGGTAGCTCGGGCATCGCTGTCGGTATGGCGACTAATATCCCACCACACAACCTGACTGAGATCGTGAACGCCTGCATCTCGTTACTGCAAAAGTCTCCGCAGGATCACCGGTCTGATCTTGACCTGGTGCTCGAGCATGTTCTCGGCCCCGACTTTCCTACCGGCGGTTATCTCTTCGGCAAGACGAATATCCCGAATGCTTACCGCACGGGCCGTGGCCGCTTCATGATGCGAGCGAAGTGCAGCATCGAAAATATCTCCGGCGGTCGTCAAGCGATCATCGTCACTGAGATTCCTTATCAGGTTAATAAGTCGAAGCTCATCGAACGCATCGCCGAGTTGGTCAACGAGGGTGTCATCACCGACATCGCTCGCGACGAGTTCCGTGATGAATCCGACCGTGACGGCATGCGTATCGTCATCGGCTTGAAGCGCGGTGCAGAGAGCCAGATTGTTCTGAATCAGCTGCACAAACATACGCAGATGCAGGATTCGTTCTCGATGATCTTCCTGGCCGTTCATAACGGCCAGCCAAAAGAACTGCCGCTCGATCAGGCGATTCGCGCCTTTCTTGATCACCGTACCGAAGTCGTTCGTCGCCGGACGGCCTTTCTTCTCGCGAAGGCCCGCGACCGCGAACACATTCTGCTCGGTTACCAGATCGCGCTTGACCACCTCGATAACGTCATCAAGATTATTCGTCAGTCTTCGAGCCGCGCCGATGCACGCGAGAATCTGTTCTCCTACTTCTCGAACAAACGTATCAACCTTCGCGGAACTGAGCTTCGCGGTGTTACGCTCGATCCCGCTAAATACGGCGTCGACATGACGTTCAGCACGACCGGGACTCTGATTCTCAGCTACAAGCAGATTGACGCTATCCTCGAACTGCAGCTCTACCGCCTGACTCAGCTTTCCATCGACGAGCTTCTCAAGGAACTCGCTGAAGTCCGCGACAACATCACTGAGTTCGAGTCAATTCTTGCTTCTCCGGCGAAGTTGCGCAAGGTGATCGTCAAAGAGCTTACCGAGATCCGCGACAAGTATGGCGATGCTCGCCGCACGCAGATCATTGATGAGACGGCCGAACTCCAGCTTGAAGACCTCATTACTGACGAGCAAGTGGCGGTGACGGTGTCGAACACTGGCTACCTCAAGCGCACGCCGATCTCTATTTATAGGCAGCAGCGCCGCGGTGGAACCGGGCGTCTCGGGATGAAGACGCGCGAAGAGGATTTTGTTGCGCAGCTCATCATCGACTCTACGCACGCGTATTTGCTGTGCTTCACCAACACCGGGCGCGTGTACTGGCTCAAGGTGTATGAGGTTCCCGACATTGGTGCAGCCGGTAAGGGTAAGGCGATGGCTTCGCTCGTCGCGCTGCAGCCGGGTGAAAAAGTTGTGACCATCCTCCCTGTTCGAGATCTCGAAGAAGAGAGCAAGTACATTCTCTTTGCCACTCGAAACGGAACGGTGAAGAAGACTGCACTGAAGGACTTTTCGAATGTGATGGCACGAGGGATTATCGCTATCAACATTGAGAAGGACGATGAGCTGATCATTGCGCGGGTTACGGATGGTGAGCAGGTGATCTTCCTGGCGACGCATGACGGTATGGCTATCCGATTCAATGAGCAGGACTTACGCCCGATGGGTCGGCCTGCTACGGGAAATCGTGGCATTACGTTGAAGAAGGGCGATTATGTGATTGGGGCGGCGGTTACGCCTTCGAACGAGGCGCGCAATAAGGCTCGGCTCGAACGTGCTGCTCAGAAGGGGCTTACGGATCAGGTGGAGGCGGCGATCGATGAGGCTACCGAGTCGACCGGGGCGCAGCCGCTGGAACTTGCCGAGCCTGGGGAACTTGCGGCGCCGATTGCTTCGGCTGAAGTTGCGGCGAAGCTTGAAAAGCTTGATAAACAGCTGGGTTTGACGCCTTGCCTGGTTTTGACGGTGAGTGAGAATGGGTTTGGGAAGAGGACCGACGTTGACCAGTACCGCCTGCAATCTCGTGGTGGTAAAGGGGTTATCAACATGAAGACAACGCCCAAGATTGGCAAGGTTACGAGCATTCAGCTGGTGGATGATACTACGGAGATGATGGTGATCAGCCAGTTTGGGAAGATCATTCGCATTGATACTAAGAGTGTTAGGTCCGCTGGAAGAAGTACGCAGGGGGTCAAGCTGCTGGATCTTGAGGATCAGGATAAGGTGGCGGCGGCTGTGGTGATTCCTCCGGAGGAGGCTAAGACTTTGCCGGAAGAGGGAACTTTGCTGCAGTAGTTTTGTATTTTTATTTTGTGGGTGGACGTGCCCGTTTTTGCTGGGGTTTTTGGCAAAAACGGGCATTTTCTCGTGGTGATTTGGTGGTGAGAACGTGGTGGATTGCGTGGTGAACGTGGAGTTTAAGCAGTCAGTTTTTGGAGCTTAAAAAATGCGCCAGGTTTTGGGGATTTATTTTTGATTGTTCCCTTTTTGGGAATGAGGCTGAGGTAGGCTGCTATTCTTCTCTCGATTCGGTGTCGCGCGCCCTGTGGTGATGGGGTTTGCCGCGGCAGGAGAACTTCCATGAGCGACAACGAGAAGACAAAGGTTGGCTTTAAGCAGAAGGCCAAGCATGAGTTTATGGAGTTCGTGGTGATCGCCACGTACCTGGCGTTCTTCTTCTGCGCGCTTGTGACGTACACGATGCTGCTGTTGAAGAAGTACGACGTCGACAACGACGTTCTGAACTATAGTTTCGCGCTGATCAATGCGCTGGTGATCGGCAAGGTGATTCTGATTGGGGAGATGCTGCATGTGGGCAGGGGCTACGAGAAGAGGCCGTTGTACCAGTCTATTCTGCTCAAGTCGTTGATCTTTGCGGCGCTTGTGCTTGTCTTCCATATCCTCGAAGAGTTCGTGAAGAGGCTCATCAAGGGTGAGCCGTCGGGGACGGTTATGCACGGTCTCCACTGGACGGACATGGTGTCGCGGGCTCTGGTCATCTTTTGCGCGTTCGTTCCTCTGTTCGGGTTCAGGGAGCTTCGTCGGGTGTTGGGTGAGGAGAAGCTTCACGCGTTGTTGCTCGGTCGCGGAGTCGTTGACGATGTGAAGTCTCCTGCGGGAGACTGAATCAGCTTCTCTTTGCTGCTAAAAATCTTTCCTCACAAATCACTCTTCGGTGGTGGACCATTGCGTTGTCCGCGAAGTTGACGCTTGTTTTCGCAGGAATGATCAGGGCTTTCGCGCTACCAACAATCCACAGATGTCCACAGATGAACGCACGGCCAGCACAACGCGGTCGGGTATCGCCCGCATCAAGGAATGCAAAGGGGGTGAAGTATGGACCCAAGAGCTATGGACCCGAAGGTGTTGATTGCGATTGTTGCTGTGGTGGCTTTGCTGGTGATTGTGGCGGTGGTTTTGTATAACCGGCGCAACAGTTCGGCACGGCTGAAGGAGAAGTTTGGACCGGAGTATGACCGGGTCGTACGTCAGCAGGGCGATCCCAGACTTGCTGAAAACGTTCTTGTGGAACGCGAGCGGCGCGTATCGGCGCTGAAGCTGCGTGACCTGCCGACTGCCGACCGGGATCGGTACCTCCATCAGTGGACCTTCGTCCAGAAGCAGTTTGTGGACGATCCCAGAGGTGCGGTGAATGAGGCGGATCGGTTGGTGACGGATGTGATGAACTCGCGGGGCTATCCGATGAGTGAGTTCGATCGGCGCGCCGAGGATATCTCGGTTCATTATCCCGAAACTGTCGGCAACTACCGGAATGCACACGACATTGTTTTGCGCCATGCGAAGGGCCAGTCCACGACTGAGGACCTGCGAAGAGCCATGGTGCACTTTCGTTCCCTGTTTGACGAGTTACTGGGCGTGTCGGCCGCGACCCATAAGGAGGTAGCATGATTGGCGAAATTCGTGATGATGCAAGATTGACGGCAGATGAAGTTGCTAACCGGGTGGCGGGTTCTGAAAGAAGAATCTATCCGGCGGAGACTGCACCGGAGGTCATCGATGATCGCCGCGATGATCTTGTACGCGATGAGCGAGTTGTTGACGAGGATTGGCGAACTACCGAGAAAAGCGATGATGTGTTCGTTCGGGAGCCACGGGTTGTGGGAAGGACAGACGACAGGTATGACGAGAGAGCGGCTGTCGGACAGACCACTGCAGGGGTCGATTCGACGGTCGGATCGGACCAGCCGGGACAGCTGTTCCCGACCACTGAGTTGAATGATCTTCGCGCAAAGTGGGATAAGGCTCAGATTGGTTTTGTGGATGAGCCGAGGACTGCTGTGAAACAGGCGGATGAGCTTGTAGCAACTTTGGTGACGCGGATCTCGGAGCAGTTCAGCGCAACCCGCACGGAGCTTGAGCATCAATGGGATCGCGGGGATAACGTGTCTACTGAAGATTTGAGACAGGCGTTGCGGCGCTATCGCTCATTCTTTGATCGGCTGCTAGCGTTCTGAAGCGTGGGTTGATTCTTCTGTTGCCGCCCATCTTGACGACGTATTATCTCGTCGAGATGGGCGGCAATTCTATTTCTGAACCATTTCTGCGCTAAGTCTCACAGAGCCGCTCGCCACCAACATGCTTCGCGACCAATCTTGGAAACCCGCTTTCTTCACAACAATCTGGTGCTTGCCCGGGGCGAGAGTCAACGTCGATGGTGTGTTGCCCATGAAATTTCCGTCTACCTCGATGTCACAGTTTGGAACGCTTGAGTCCACCGTGATGGAAGACTGTTGAACGGAAGCGACAGACGATGGCGCAACACCGTGTCCGCCATCGGGAACGGGCTGAGCGAATCCATTCGGCGGAGTCTTCAATTCGCTTGAGTGCGCAGACCAATGAGTGAGCAGTGCCGTGCAGGCATCTTTAACGGAGCCGCCGACTGATAGAGTTGATTCGCTGAAGATCGAGTCGCCTGTTTTCTGGACGAAGACTGCGATCTTGTCTTTATGAGCAAAGACGCTTTTGCCGCCTTCGTGGTCCAACTCAACGATGTAGTTGCTTGCGTCGGCGCGGTTGTTGACGGTGACCTCGGGGCAACGCTGTCCGAAGGTTTTGATGATTTCAGCAGTCTGCGGTCGTGCTCCGCCTGAAGAGCTGGCACCGAACGAGCCGTGAGATCCACCCGCAGAGCCTTGGGTCGACCATGAATTGCTATCGGTTACGTAGACGCGGGGTTTGTCTTGATCACTTACAGGTACAGCGGGCGCTGCACTTTGTTGCGCTAAGGCTGAATTGCCCAATCCAGAAAGAACCAAAAAAAGTGAAGCAAGGGGGTAACGCATGTTTTCGTACGACCTAGTCTCAGTAAGTTGAAAGTCAGTACGAAAGCTACCCTGTCGCCATTCATAAGACAAGTAGCACCTTCGTAACTTTGCCACGAAAGTCGCAGAGGATTCCGTAGTGGGTGTGCCTGCACCACCACTTCCGCATCTAATCTGTGGAACACAAAAAGGGGAATGAATACATGTCTCATCCAGATCCCGCACGGCCGCACGAGCATGAAGAGGTTGAGAAGTCTAAAGTTCGCACCGCTCATGCGGAACACGTCGAGCCGGAGAAAGGCCCGCATGATCCGAAGGAGATTAATCCGAAGATGTCGTCCGATATTCATTACTGGGCGAAGGAGTTTGGTGTGACGGGCGATCAACTGCATGAGGCGATCCGCGTGCATGGTACGCATGTGGAGAAGGTTCGCGCTGCTCTGAGTCATCACAAATAACAGCTGATACAGAGATGCCCGCTTTCGCGACTGTTGCGTGGTCACGAAAGCGGGCATTGTTGTTTCTTTAAGTTGTGGTATTTCGCGAGTGCTACTGGCCCTTGTAGGCGTTGGTGTATCCCTTCACGAAGGCTTCACGAAACTCTGTCTTGAACGCGTCTTTGTCCATCCCCTTCGGGATCTTTGCGTGTGCGTATGCCTTGTTGTCCGTGGGCTTGAACGACTGGCCGCGCGATACGTCGGCCTGGCCCTGGTTGAAGCCTGCAGCATAGCCTTGACGAGCCACCATGTTGGGGGTGCCGTTCTCGGGATAAGCCATATCGTAGCCGCGTGGCGCAGACCAACTGTTCACATCACTGTCTTGCGTGGCTTGCGCCAAGCCAGCGGGCACAACGCTGAGAGAAAGCACACCAGCCAGCATTAGATGCGCCAAAGCGTTTTTGCGAAAAATCATAAGAACCTCCAGATGGGCAGCCTTACCGCACTACTCACCTGATAGGTACGACTCTGTATGGATCGGCGGGGTTGCCCTATCCGCTGATGCTTAGGACTCGTTTATGAGACTGTGACGACGGAGTTCGGCCATAAGTGCTAACTTGGTTTCCTTTAGAAAAGGAGAGCTATGGCGGATAAGACGAGCAAGTTACAGCTTCGGATCTTTGATGGGACGCGGCAGTTGTTTTCGAAGCCGGCTAATTTTCTGGTGCAGATTGTTGATGGGCAACAGACGCAGCAGGTGCGGCAGGATTTCCAGTCGCCTGAGCTGGACTTCAATCTTCCTTTCTATGACAACCTGTTCGATGACTACACGGTGGTGGTTTCGGCGGATGGGTATCAACAGGCTGGGTTCGTGCCGGTGAAGCTCTCGGAGCAGTATGTGAAGACGCTGGACATCATGCTGATCGCGAAGGACCCGGGGTTCAGCTTTGTGAATGCGCGGTGGCCAGCGGCGAAGAGTGCGTTTCCGTTTCTTGGCGGGGATGTGAGCGAGGCAGCCGGGGAGGCTCGGTATGATGGGCTGGTGGAGGCGGAGAAGCCGCTGGCGTGCCTACTGAATTTGGGCGAGGCGATGAGCCAGATCGCGCTGTCGCAGGGTACACCGCTGGACTACATCAAAGAGGTGCGATGGGATGCGCCGTACGCTCCGGCGCAGGACCGGTTCTTTGGGTGGTGTGATGTGAGGCTGATCGACCAGGTGAAGGTGGGGGCGGCGGCGGGGCAGTTTGCGGTGGAGAATGCTCCGGGGCTGTTTCATCCGGGGGCGACGTCGAGCTGGAAGCAGATACAGTTTGGCGAGGCGAACGTGCAGCTGACGTTTCATGAGAACGATAAGAAGACGATCGGCGGGGTGAGCTGCGTGATGATTGAGCCGGATATCGACTACTACCGGGATCTGGGGGCGCACACGATCTTCGAGGTGGTGCCGAATGCGCTGACGCACTCGTTGACCGATCCGGCACAGGTGTATGTGCTGCGCTGGATCGCGGGGCAGACGGCGGGGATTCCGGAGTTTGCCCCGCTGTATACGATTACGTAGCGGGCGTTTTAGCGATTGAGGTCGTGGATGGTTTGTCCTACGGCCTGACCGACTTGTCCGGCGGCGTCCTTTACGTTTCCGACGATGCGGTCGGCGGTGCCCTCGTCGGCGAGGTTCTGGTTGCCGGTGAGATTGCCGACACCCTGCTTGATGGCACCTTTTACAGAGCCAGCCTTGCCTTTGGCCTGCTGTTTGGTGCCCCAGGCGAATGTCTTGCGGGCTGCATCGTTTAAGTTGTCGTCGATAGCGTCGTAGGCGGACTCTGGTTCACTGGTTAGGACTGCGTAGGTAACGATTGCACCAATTCCAACACCGGCGAGAATCCAAGGGAAAGCCTTCATGGCAAAAACCTCCACGCCGTGAGATGCAATTTGTTGCGGATTGGTGTGAGGAAAAACCTCAGCGGGTGGAAGGGGCGGTGGTGGCGCTGCGGAGGGGCTGGAGGTCCTGATCGAGCATGCCGGCGAGGTCGGTGGCGAGACCGGCGCCCTTCGCGTCGGTGTAGGTGCCGAGTGTGCCCTTGAGCTCGACGTCGGTCTTCTTGCCGGCGATGTCTTCGGTGCAGGGGGTGGCGGTGAGGTAGGAGGCGGTGAAGCCGATGGTGCGCTTGGCGGTGGTCTGCTCCTGGATGACGACGTGGAGGGCGCGGTCGGCGGCGGCGGGGGTGTCGACGATGAGGACGCCGGTGAGGGAGCTGATGGCGTGGAGGATCTGGCCGGCGATGGCGCCGGTGGAGTCATCGCCGGCGACGGTGACCAGGACGTGGATCTGGCCGATGGGGGCGGTTCCGCTGGCTGGGCAGACGAGCCAATGCTTGTTGGGGTCGGGCTTGGCTGAGGTCATCAGGTTTGCGAGTTGGGGCTGGGTGAGCTTGTTGAGGCCGTCGGCTTTGAAGTCGTCGGAGGAGATGCCGAGGGCCTTCTGGACATCGGGCGACCACACTGCCATGGTTGCTTTGGCGGAGGGTCTGGGCTTGTGCGGGGCGGGTGCGGGGGCGGTTTGCGCTGGTGTGGGCGAGGCGGTAAGCGCCGTTGCTATGACCAGGATGCCCGAGATGTTGCCAATCAATTTCTTCACTGATCCTCCAACCCCGCTGTTTGAAAGCTACCGTAAGAAGAGACGTTTCGGGACGGTAAATGGTCGAAATCTAGTGGAACTGTTTCTATTTTGGCGATGGTGGGAACCTAACCCCACGGATAGTGGGGGTTTAGCGAATCAAAGCCTGAACGAATAGATTTGGCGGACGCGGTAGAAAGATCCGGCATCTAATCTGGAATGACCAAGATAAGAAATGCGGTCCTACTCGCTCCTCTGCTTATCGCGACTGGCATGGTTCCGGGATTTGGGACTGCCGGTTATGCGCAGCGTCACAACAACAACGACAACGCCTACTACAGCGGGATGCGTCAGGGCGGTCGGGGCGGCAACTACTATAACGATCGCGACCGTCACTACCATGACGACCACTACCGCAACAATCAGGGCGGCATCGGACCGGGCAAAGGCGCGCTGATTGGCGCGGGCGGCGGAGCGGTGCTGGGAGCCGTGTTCGGTGGCGGACTCAAGGGAACCATCATCGGCGGTGCAGCCGGCGCTGGTATTGGGGCTGTCGTCGGGCAGGCTGCGCAGAATAATCGCGACAATCACTATAACCGCTACTAGATCTCCAACTACGAACGAAAAGGAACGCCTCCAATGCGCATGATCCATCGCTTCGCTCTTTGTTTCGCTCTGGCCTCTGCGGGTACGCTGACTGCGTCGGCTCAACAGCCTGCGGCGCCCACGATCACACCTTCGGCTGCCGCGGACTCCACCGCCAACCACACCTGGAATACGGAGCAGATTCTTACCTGCACGGTGTCGGACTGCTGGCAGCTTGCCGGGAAGAATGAAGCCACTTTCTTTGACATCATTCAGCAGCTTGCGGGAATCTCGGCGCAGGCGCGCGGTCTGACTCTGCCCGATAACGCGGAGGCAGGCAAACGCACAGGCGAATATATCAAGGCCAAAGCGAAGACCGACCACGGACAGCTGCTCTATGCAATCGTCGACGCCGCAGTGCGGCATGTCGGCACGAGACCCGCTGCCACCAACTAACTCCCGCCACAAAAGAGGGAGGCAGACGCTAACATGGTTGCCATGCGTCTCCTCCCCGTCGTCCTCGCCTCACTTTTTGCTTTGAGCGCGCCTGCTCAAACAACGACTCCACAGCCGCCTGCTCCGGTGGACATCGTCAAGCTGGAACAAAATCTTTGGACCACCATGGCTGAAGGCGACTTCGCGGCCGTTCGAGGTCTCTTCACGACAGACTTCATTCAGGTCGATGAACATATTCAGGCTCTGGACACGCTGCTGATCACGCTCAAACATTGCAAGCTGGAGTCTTACGAACTTCGTGATCTGCAGGTTCGCATTTTGACTCCAGACTCAGCGCTTACTGCTTATCACGTGCTGAACACCTTCAATTGCGGCACTGAACACAATCCCACTCTGAAGATCAATGACAACAACTCCGTCACTGTCTGGGTTCGACAGCCCAAGAGTGGGAAGTGGCTGGCACAGGTTCATACTGAGACACCTGCGAAGCCTTGAGTTCGGTCTGTATGAAGAGCTCAGTTCGGGACGCAAAGTTCAGAAATTTGGCATACATTCGATCTGCCCGGAAAGAGGTGTTTGTGTCAGTACCCAGGTTTGGCCGGACTCTTTGGTTGCGAAGCTTCGCGATTGTGACGCTGTGTGCGTCTTTGAATGGCTGTGTCGATCTTGATGATGCTGCCGGTCTCTCAAAACTATCCGATGAGGCCCGGATCGCGCTGCCGAAGGTTTCTAACGATGTCGCAGCGACCTGTGCGAGACAGAATACGCTTTTTGAGAACACGCCAGTAGCTGAACGGGCGAAGACAGAGCAGGCACAGGACTGCAAACCGTATCAGGAGCTTGCCGATCATCTTGCGAAGGATCAGGAGGCGCTTATCGCCTACTTCGATGCTCTTGGAAAGCTCTCTTCCAATAAGCCGCTGGGTTACGACGCAACGATCGACGAGAATGTAACTGCTCTCAGCACAAACACAGCTTTCTCTGCGAATGCGATTACGGCAGGCAATGATGCGCAAAATCTGATGAAGGCTTTAGCGGATGCAGCGACACATGGGTATCGCGAAAAGCAGCTTGGCCAGCTGGTGATTGCCAATGACGCTGCTGTTCAATCGCTTACGCGGGCGCTCAAGAAGGTAATTACGGGCGACTATGGCAGCGTGCTTCTGGGCAACGAGAAACTTGCTCTCGACACCTTCTATCAAGGCCCCATGGCCAGTGCTCAACCGAATGAACGGCTTGATCTCATCCTGGTGCAGCGGCAATATGCCCATGACAAAGCTGCGTTGCAGACTCGCAAGGACGCCGTTGCGAGCTACGCCAAAGCTATGGACGATCTGGGGGCACTGCATGCGAAGCTGAAGGACGAGGCCGGGAAGAAGATGAGCATGGTCGAAGTGGCAAAACAAGTTGGGCCGATCGCCGAATCACTGAAGTCGGCGCTCTCAGATATTCAGTCGAGGTCGAATTAGCCATGAAGAAAACTTACAAATCAGTTGCGGCGCAGGTCGTTGCCAAGGCGGTAGCGGCGCCTGTTGATACGACGCTGACCGATGATCAGATGACGGCGCTGGCGCAAGCCTTTCATGACATCGCTGTGGAGGTCGGGCAGGTTCGGCTGGATGCGATCCGTGCGGGCAGCAAGCTGACGGATCCTCTGATTGTTCAACTTCAGGGCTACGTCTACTCGCTAATGACTACTGCGGGGAACTTCGCTGTTCAGGCGGCAAATCTTACGCTCGCAAATGCCGATCAAGCAGTGAGCGAGATTTCGCTGGCTACCCAAGCAGCGGATAAGGCGCTGAGTAAACTTCAGGACATCGACAAGGCGGTAAGTATCGCGTCTTCGGTGATCGTTCTGGCGATGGCCATTTCGACAAAGGATATGGGACAGATTGCATCGGCTGCGAAGGGTGTGGTGACTGCGGCGGGTGTGTCGGTATAGCGCTGCGGTGACGACGAAGGAACGGCTCTGCTTCCAAGGAACGGCTCTACTTCCTGTGATAGCTCCGACAGGCGGCTTCGCGGGATCCTGAATTGGATGCTTCGCGAGCTGCTGCATTGTGAGACCCACCGCCTTTTCGAGCTGCAGGTCGTGCCCATCGCTTCCAGACGTCGGGGGCGGGAGGCTCGGCCACCCCGTTCCGATATGGCCCGCGCCAAATTTTGTTTGAGGCAATTTAAACGCAGAAATCCTACCTTTGCTGTCGGTAACAACGTAGGATCGCTGTAGATCTTTCGATGGCGAAACGCAAGCAAAAAAAGACTCAGCGCCATGTAATATGAAAATATTCATCGCAGCGAAACTTTTGCCTGCACTTCACGTCTTCACTTCAAAAGAGATTGCGCACGCCGAGGCGCAGCTCCCCAGGGGAAACCAAAGAATGACTCATACTCTCAAACTTGTCGCCGTTACCGTGTTGCTGATTGTTGCGCTCAGCTTTACCTTCGAGCGGCAGGCACACGCCTACGTCGACCCAGGTTCCGGTCTTCTCCTGTTTCAAGGCATCAGTGCGACGATCTCCGGAGTGCTTTTTTACTTCCGGCGCCGCATCAAGAACCTCTTCGTCAGGGCGCAACCAAAGTCGGGCCCGGGAACAACACCGTCCCACACGCTATAAGCTGCAGATCGAAGTTCGAGGGCCCGTGCTGGCCAGTTTCAGGAGTTGGTCGTCTCTGCCGGAGATGTGCGGCAGTAACTTGAGGACAGGATATGCGGGCCTTTACTTCTGCACGTCATCAGGCGTGATGGCCCCAGCCTTTACCCATCTTTCTACCGTGGCGATGTCGGCATCGGAGAGCTTTGGCTGCTTGGGCGGCATCGGCATCGGATCCTTCGGCGGCCCCTCATGGCGGATCAGCCGCACCAGCAAACTATTGGTCGGGTCTCCGGGAATCAGCACGGTACCCTCATGCCCGCCCTTCAGCATTCCTGCGCGCGTCTGAATATTCAAGCCACCGCGATGGTTCATTCCGCCGTGACACCTGTAGCAGTTCGCCTGGAAGATCGGCTGCACCTTCGTTGTGTAGAACTCGGGGGTGGCTGCTTCATCCTGCGCTGCGGCATTCGCTGTTCCAAGTTGCAGTCCCCACCCCATCAACCCAATGGCGATCAAGCCAAAACCCACCGGCAACCTCTTCATTCATTCCTCCCCGTTAATCGATAAGTATACGGAACCCACTTCGCCACTTACCCGTTCTCTCACCAACGTTTAACGTAGAAATTGCTCTGGCGTTCCGCGCCTCCGAAATCATGATGCGTTTGAACGCCCCCATACCGGCCCTTCTGGCGCTTGCAGCCCTGTCTTTATCTTCTGCGAGCTGCCTCGCCAAACATACGCATCATCCCTCGGGTCACAAAAAGACCGTTGCTGCTACGGCGGAGAAGCATCCGACGAAGCAGAAGTCTGGTGCGAAGCCGGCGCATGCGGCTCATAGCGCAAAACACCATGCTGGTCCCAAAGTCGATCCTCCTGTAACTGCACGTGTGCATGCGCAAGCCCCTTCACGGCGTCGACTGCGCCATGCTGTCAGTGCTCCTGCGCCGGGAGCGATGCAGCCTACGCAGACGGCGACTGCGCCGCAGAAGGCGACGTCGGAGGACTTTCTCAAAGCGGCCACGTCGACTCCAGTGGAGACCCAGGCGGCGGTCGCGATCCACGGAACCTCACGTCCTGAAGAACTCAATGAGACCCGGCAATCGCCGATGGTATCTGCGCGCAAGCCCGCCACCGCGTCGAAGCCTGTCTCGGTGGCCAAGCCGGTTCCTGTGATCAGTGTTGTTCGGCCGGCTGCAGAGAAACCGCAACTGGCCAGCGTCGAAGAGGTCGCTTCGACTCCGGTCATTCTGCCGAATCTGTACAACAAGCGTGGGCACTTGATCGTTCCTCCGCCGCTCAAAGGCTCTCACGAGATCCTCGTTCATCAGAACGAAGTTGCGGATCGTGACGGGTTATCTCGGATTCAGAACGACGACGATCTTCTCGACATGCGTAACAAGAGGCTCCTGGTTGCGCTGCCTGAGAATGAGTCGCTGCAGGTGGACGATCGCCTCCCGACGAGTCGCCGATATTGCCGCCCCTGGACTGCTCAGTTTCTGGCCACGTTGGCTCGCGCTCACTACGCACGGTTTCACACGCCACTCCAGGTTAATTCCGCAGTGCGTACGGTCGAGTTTCAGCAGCATCTGATGCATATCAATGGCAACGCTGCACCTGCCGAGGGAGATACGGCGTCGCCTCATCTCACCGGGCAGGCGATCGACATCGCGAAACACGGACTTTCGCTGGCTGAGATCGCCTGGCTTCGCGGCTACCTTCTTCCGTTGGTGCAAGAGGGAAAAGTCGACGTCGAGGAGGAGTTTCAACAGTCTTGTTTCCACGTCAGCGTCTACAAGAGATACATGCCGCCCGCTCCTGAGCGCGATCTCGCCATTCTGCATCACGGCGGAACGTCGGCGCTTGCTACTGCTCTGCGCTAGTGCGGTCGTCTCACTGGCAATGGTGTGAACCGGGACACTCTTTTCAAAGCATTCTGCGTGACAGGATTACAGGAGCTCGCGAGTTCCACTCCGCCAACTCCTCATTGCTGCATCGAGCGCTTGCATATTGTGAATGGCGTCTTCACCGGTGGCCGCGAAGTCGTTGCCACCGCGTAGGGTGGCAGCAAAGCCATCGAGCATCCGGGTGTAGCCGTCACCATTGTCGAGGGTGACGGTCTCCTCTACGTCTGCACCCCGACGCACAACGATTTGCACGGGACGGTCGACGGTCAGGCCTCCCTCGGAGTACATCACACCGTCGCTGCCGTTCACCTCCACATACGAGCGGTAGGGTGTACGTGCGCTTGTCGTCACGGTTGCGAAGACATCGCCGGTCATCTCCATCTGCAGGGAGGCAACCGCTTCTACTTCGCCTGAAGACGCATCCTTCCTGGCCAATGTACTAACACTCACCACATCGTTGCCGAGAACAAAACGCAGCGCGTCGATGCAGTGCACGCCGACGTCTCCGATGGGTCCGCCGTAGGCCAGGGTCGCGTCGACAATCCACTTTCGGGAAGAGTTGTTGGCCGGGTAGCAGTACTCTGCACGCGCGAGCTGCGGCTTACCGATGCGTCCTGCCGCAATCTGATCCCGCATCCACTCCAGGCTGCGGTTATAGCGAAAGTTTTGCGCAACTCCGAAGAGCAATCCCGCTGCCCTGGCGGCGGCGTTCATCTCTTCGGCCTCTGCCGCGCTCATCGCCAGCGGCTTCTCGCAGAGCACAGGCTTTCCGCTCTTCAATGCCAGTAACGTATCGTCGCGGTGCATGGCGTCTGGCGACGTGATGAAGACAGCATCCACGTCGGGCGAAGAGCAAAGCTCCTCGCGCGTCCGGAAGCAATGAGGAATTTTGAACTCGGCGCAGTTCTCGAGCGCTGCGGCGTGATCCCTTCGCCACATCCCGCTGAGCGTCGCAAGCTCGCATTTGGGAAATGCCGGCAAGAGTCGCTTGACTGCATGGTGGCCGAAGCCAAGAATCGCGAACCGCACCGGCGACTGCGTCATGAGACCCTCCCAAAGAGAATGAGTGGCGAGATTGAGTTGGAGAGTTAGTGGGCGTCGTTCTTGAAGATCTGTTCGGCGAAGAAGTTTTCTACCTTGGCCTGATCATGCACCATCTCGAGATAGGCACTCTTCAGCAGCTGCGAGCGCACGTCACGAAGCTGCTGCCGGATCGCCTGCTGCACGCGTGGATCGTTCACATCACGCTGTCCGGCGGGATCCCGTGAGATGAGTTTGTAGATCGCATAGCCTGCTGGTCTCTTGGTCTGGGCATCGAGCAAAGGCAAAATCTCGGTGATCTGGCCTGCCTTGAGCTTCGTCACTGCAGCGAAAACCATCGGATCGGAATGGAGTTGCGACTCGTCGATGAAACCCATTTCTCCGCCGTTGGGCGCGGTCTGGGGTTGCTCAGACCAGTTGCTCGCGATGGTGCCGAAGTCCTCGCCGCTGTCCAGGCGATTCTTCAGGGCTTGAATCTTCTTCTTTGCTTCGACGTCATTGGTGGCTTTGCTTCCCTGCAGGTTTCCCGGCTGGGACGAGGGCTGATCGGTCACCTGAATCGTGGCCAGATGGTATTTGGTTTCGAGCAGGTTGAATTCGGCCTTGTGCTGGTTGTAGTAGCTGGCCACATCGGCGTCAGTAACGGTGATCTTGGAGTTGATCTCTTTGTTGAGCAGCTTATTGATGGTTAGGCTGCGGCGCAGCGAATGTTTTACATCGTCGAGGGTCTGGTTGCTTGCTTTGAGACGCTGCTGAAACTGCTCCTCCGTGTAGGGAGCTTTCATCTCGGCCAGCTTCGCATCGACCTCTTCATTAGTAGCAGTCAGATTCATCTTCGCGGCACGCTGTTCGACAATCTCTTCGTCGATCAACTCGCGCAAAACATTGAGACGCAGCGAGTCCGCTTGTTCCTGCGAAGGCTGTTGTTGCTGGGCCGCGTCTCCGAGCTGGAGCTTGTAGGCTCTATCCAGATCAGTCTGCATGATCGCGTGGCCATTCACCGTTGCGACCACGTCTGCGTTGTGTCCGCGATTGCATCCTGCAATCGGCAGCAGCCCGGACGCCAAAATCAGAACTACCGGAACAGAGAAGCTACGAAAAGAGCGCCCTACAAAAGTACGTTCGGTATCGGTCGACAAGCTCAGCACGTCCTCGGTATTCCGCATCCAGATCTCCTGCGTTCTTCTGCTAGTTACCGGGTTTGGTCGCCGGCGGGGTTTGAGGCTGTGCCTGAATTGGGGTCTTCGTTGGCGGTGGTGGCGGCGTCTGCCCGGAGGCAACCAGCGCGCTATCGATCATACGATACACGTCTTCGACCGGCTGTGCTCCTTCCACCTTTTCGCCATTGATGAACAGCGCCGGAGTCGAGTCTACGCCGAGGCTTTCGCCCAGCTTGATCGACTCCTTGATCGCGGTGTCATCCTGCTTTGCGATGCATGCATTGAGCGCGTTGGCGTCCAAATTCTGCTTCTTTCCTTCATCGCGTGTCAGAGTGTCGAGGGTCTCGTTGGCCTTCGCGAGACTCTTATCTGCGCCGCCCAGATCGGCGGCGTGTGCGTGGATATAGTCGACCAGGTTCCAATAACCCGTCGCGCTCTTGGCCCCGACGCAGTTGGTGTCAATTGCGGCGCGCATGGCCCACGGATGCTGATCGAGCGGAAAGTCGCGATAGACGATGTGAATCTGATCTTTGTAGCGCTCTGTCAGTGCCGGAAACAACTGCTCATGCATCTTGGCGCAGAAGGGGCATTCCAGGTCGTCGAACCCAACGATCAGCACGGGAGCGGTTGCCGGGCCGCCGCGCGCCGGACGCCCGTCGCCACTGACCAGCAGCTTCGGATCCTTGCTGATATCGAACTTGCTGAACTGGGCCAAGGTATTTCCGTCGGTCGAGATTAAAAATTCCGATGGCTTGCTCGACTTGCCGTCAGAGAGAAAAAAGACGGTGATTTTGTCGAAGCCCGGCACCTCGCTTTTGGTGCGCGGTCCTACCTGAATGACATAGCCGGCCGGGATAGAGGCGTGCGACCGGATCAGCACCTCGACACGGCGCACGAGCTCCGGCGAGAGCTTCCCCGAGCCGTCTGCGGCAGACGGTGTCGGAGTCTGGGTCGGCGTCTGGGCATGGCAGCCGAGGGCGGCCAGCGTAAGGGCAAAGATGAGGGTTCGGAACGGCTTCACAACAATCTGCACAATATCTCGATTATCTCACGCAGAGGCGGTTAAACAGGCCGCGGATCCCTCTGAAAGCCGCACTGTCAGGACTCAAAACAGGCTTGCCGTTCGCCGCAGATTGCCCGCGGTTCCAATATTCAGCAGCGTGAAGTTGAATCTCTCGGCCGTCTCATTTCGCACCGAGCCCAGTTCGTACTTCCGAACCTCAACGCTGAAGCCGCAGCAGTCCCAGTTATAGGACCCCTGCACGGCACCATATTGAACCAGACCGGTGTTGTTTGCGTTGAGATCCAGACCTACATTACCGGCGATGCCCAGACCTGGTTTGGTCGGCGAACCATACCCGAGCAACAGCCGCAGTTGGTTGAAGTTCGAGACCGCCGAAATTACTCCCTCAGTGTAGAAGCGCCCGGGAGCATTGAGCCGCGCGTAGCTCAATCCGGCAAAGATGTTGTTCTCGTGCACGTCCACCAACACGTTGTTGGACGTAAATTTCTTCGCTCCGGTATCGAGGTCGAAGTCCCACTCAACGTCCATATGCGCGGAAGTTCTCACTCGCAGGCGCGAGATCAGGGGCGAAATCGCCCGAGGCTCGGTCAAAAAGGCGATCCCGGAGAAGTTCAGCGTTGTGTCGAAGATGTTCCGTCGCCCATTGATGACGGCACCGCCGAAGTCCTCGTTGAAGAAGTACTTCTGCGCAAGCCGCCAACTGATGAGGGGATGGCTGCCGCAGCTCGGAAGCGAATCTTTCTTATCGCCGACCCGTTCTCTGGTCTGGGTCATCCCGATCTCGTCATCCCAGTTCTGGGACTGTGCCGTGCTCTCCGGCCTTTCCTTGCAGGGCCGATTTTTTACTGGACGCAGAAACAACCGCTGCGTCACTCCATACTCCAGCTCATTCGTATCGCTTACGACGTCGACGTCGTCGAAGCGCAGAACAGACAGGAAATTATTGACTCCAGTGACGTAGCGGTAGGTCAGCTCGGGCTCGATTGTGTGCTTTACATCGTTGCCGCCGAAGAACTTTTCTACTCCCGGCGAATCGAATACCCGTTCGACCACCGGAGCCCGCAGGTCACCCTCAATTTCCAGGTCTGCTCGATTCAACGGATCGGGAAGCTCGACCGGTATTCCGGTGTCGTTGTAGGGAACCTGCCTGCTCCTGCTGTAGGCCGTCTCTCGCACCCCGACCGATGCCCGCATTCGCCATCCGTCGAATCCCAGCGGATAGGAGAGCTCGGGATGCAGATCGAACCGCTGCGTTAGCCCTCCGGTAGAAAAATCCGGCTGAACGCGCGACAGCCCGGCCTCCGATGCATCCATACTCCAGAACAATCCAGTTCGGCCGATCTCATGCTCTGTAGTGTTGAAGTCCAAGGACGGCGCATGGAAGATTCTCACCTCCTGCTCCGCGACTGCGGGCTCGTCCGGCGTTGCGGCCGTAGCTGCCTGTTTCAATCCCTGGTACCGGTCCACTCGTCCCGACGCCGAATATCCATCCCACTCATGCACGCCATACAAGATGGAAAGGATGTCGCTCGATACGGCAACGCTGAAGTTTTCTGCGAACGCCTCGCGGTATGCATACGAACTGAGATATTCGACGTCGCCGGCCACGCGGGTTTGCGAACTGAAGTCATGCCGGCCAGAAAACGTAACATCTTCGCCGCCCTGATTGAGATACACACCGTTCGTGACGATTCCGCGGTCGAGCAGGCCGGTGTATCTGGCCTTCGCAAAGTTATTTCCGGACCCGCGATATCGAAAGGTCGCCGACTGCTCCCATCCGCGCAGCGAGTAGTACTGCGCTCCTACGGTCAGATCGGTGCTGCGGTTGATCGCCCAGTAAAACTCCTCACCCAGTGTGAAACCCTTGGACGAGGAGTACCCGGGAACAGGAATCATGAAGCCGGTCTGCCTTTGCTCCGAGTCGATGGGGTGGGTCACATAGGGCAGAAACAGGACAGGAATATTCATCAGGTGAAAGATGCTGTTCTGCGCCTTCGCCTTTTCGCTGTCCACCGTAAACTTCCCAGCATTGAGCATCCAGTCCGGTTTTGGCAGCTGGCAGGTGGTCAGCGTTCCGTCGTAGATCTCGTAGGATTGCGGCCCGGTTCGCACGACCATTCGCCCGGTAAACAGAAATGGGTTGCTGCTCGAATATGTCAGCGTGCGGCCCGGACCCGCGCCCCCGCCCTTCAACCCCACCGAGCCGGTCACATCGTAGAAAGTTGCCGTCTGGTTCCTCAGGTTCATCGTGCCGTGGCTGGCGGTAAGATCCTCGTGATTCGCCCCTCCGCTTACGTGCAGATGCCCGGTCGCGGTCAGCTCGCCGGTGTCCTCATTGAACTCGATGTGGTCGGCCTGTATTACCCGGTCGCGATAGTGGATGACTACATTTTTGTCGAGCGAGAAGACGTTTCCTGTCTTGCGCTGGTCGCCGTCCGACTCGAGGGTTACGTCGGTCGTATCGTCGTTGTCGGACAGCACCTCCGCCACCGGATATTGCGTGGCCCCAGGTGCGTCCGGCAGGCTTGATGATGACTGCTGATCTTCTGGGAGGGGGGTTGCCTGAGTCGTCACCTGCTGGGCCCACAGATGTGGATGACTTGCCGCGAGCACCATGATAGTTATCAAGAGGTAAACAGTCGCGCGGACGCTTCTGGAGCAGGTTCCTCGAGCGTTCAAGGCTATAGAAAAAGCAGGCAATTTGCCGGACAGCAAATCCGCTAAAAGCAGTCGGCGCTGCCAATGGATCTTCATCCCGTGTTCGTTCGGCTTGAAACTTGTCAGACGCGCCACCCTTTGAGGCTAAACGATTTTACGGAACCGAGTTTGGATTTGAGCACAATGAGCTCTGCACAACGTGACCTGCTACCACTTGACGAAGCCCCGACCGAAACGGAAGCGGCCGCACCCTTTGCACTCAGGGAACAGGTAGCGGAGCGCCTTGCAGCGCACCGCGCCCGGCGTACCCCGCAATCGAATTCCTCCGTCACTCCCATCGCGCAGCCAAACGCGGGGAAGTCACGCTCGTCCCGCATCGCCGAAGCAGTCGCTGAACGCTATGCCAACTCCCCCAGTTACCGCACCTTCCTCGCTGAACAGGCTGAAGCCGCGATTCGCGAAGCCAAAGCCGCCGCAGAGGTTGCAGCACTCAGTGCCCAGGCGGTCGCTGACGCACAGTATCAACTCCTTGCCGAACTCGACCAGTGGACGCTCACTCCGCCTACGCCCGCCCCGGTCCCCTCCTCACCAGCAGCTAAACTCGGCACCGCAGAAAACCTGATCGTCGCAGATCTCCCGCTTAGTCTTTCGGCGGACGCTCCATCGTCGTCTACCCGTCTCACCGTGAAGCCCTACGAAGACGTAAACCGCGCTCCTTTTCAGGAAGCAGTCTCCTCCCCGAGCCGTCCCTTGATCTACGAAACTCGCGAGACCTACGCAGCTGCCAATGAAGCTGAAGCGCTCGCCCTCGACGAAGAGATCGCTTTCCGCCAGGCTCCCGTGTTCGAAGAGTCAGGTCCACCTATCGAGATTCCTGCCAACCTTATCGAGTTTCCTCGCCAGCTTGTAGCCGCGCGCAAAGCCCGTCCCCGTCTCGCTGAGGGCCCCCTTCGCGAAGAAGCCGACCAGGCTCCTCACAACGTACCTGCGGCACAGCTCCGCATCTTCGAGGTTGAAGCTGCGCAGATCTCCACTTCCCCGGTTGTCGAATCTGTCACGCCCGAATGGTCCTCCATTTTGCTGGCGGCCCATCCGGTATCGGCTCCGGTAGAAACCCGCGAGGCCCCCTTCCAGCTCGAGCACAGGCCCGAAGCGGCCCCGCTCAACCTGCGCCTGATGTCCTCAGTCGTCGACGGCTGCATCATCACCGCCTCCTTCTTCGTCTTCGTCGCGGCCTTCGCGCTCACGGTGGGTAAGCTCTCGGGCAATCCTTCGGCCCTCGCCGCCAGCGTCGTTCCCATGAGCCTGCAGACTGCGGCCATCGGCACGGCCGGCACCCTGGTTGTCCTTACGCTGCTCTATCACCTGCTCTTTTTCACCTTCAGCGAGGCCACCCCCGGCATGCGCTACGCCCGCATCGGCCTCTGCACTCTGTCGGACGACAACCCGACGCGGTCAGCTATGCGTCGCCGCATCTTCGCCACGGTGCTCGCCGCCTGCCCGCTGGGGATTGGCTTTCTCTGGGCCTGGATGGACGAAGATGGCCTCGGCTGGCACGATCGCATCTCTCGCATGTATCAACGCAGCTACTAGGGATTTAAGCTTTCTTGCCGAGGCCATGATCTATGCCTCATCGTCTATCCCGACAAACGGGAGGGCGGCAGCGACTGATGGTATACACGCCACGAAGTGGCCGCACTCCGCGCAGGAGGCTCGTCCGGCAGGACAAACGTCCCAATAAAACGGCAGCTGCCAAAACACCCGAACGTGAAAAAGCCCGCCGTCGGACAAATAGCTCCGAAGGCGGGCTCATAAACAGACCGGACTAGAAGGTCGTGCTCACCGTCAGACGGAACGTTTTTCTCGGCTCGCGCAGAATGTAGTCAGCTCCGTAGAACTGCAGCGCCTGCTGATAGCTGAACTGACCTGCTCCATCGCTCGGGAAGTAGCTCTTGAAGGTATTCACGTTATCCGGGCCAGAGTTCGGCACGGCAAGCTGCTGCGGAACGGTCTTGTAAAGACGCAGCGGGTTGTAGGCGTAGAAGATGCGGAACGGAGCGTTGACGACTGGCAAAATCACCTGAAGTTCGGCGCCGAGGGAGTCGCGCGGAACGTAGTTCGTCCCTGGCACAATCGTCAGCAGGTCCGGGAACTTCACCGACTGGCCACCAAAGCAGGCGCCGTTGACGATCGTCGGGCATCCATACTGGGCGCCATTGATCAACGACTGACCGGCTGTGCTCTGACGCAATTGGCCCTGTTGCGCGTCGAAGGTCATGCCGAAGTCGTTGAAGAAAGCAAACGTCACCTGGTTGACGATCGGAATCCGGTATTCCAGGTTCGCTATGAACGACGTATCTCCACCAATGGACACCATGCGGTAGATCGGCAACGGAATCTGTACGGGACCCAGGGCCGGGTTCGTGGGATCGCGCGGAACCGAAGTTCCATCAGGGTTCGTCAGGATGAACTGAACTTTATTCGGAATGAAGGTGTAGGGTCCAACCGACCGGATATCGAAGCCGCGAAGATCCGTCTCGCCGCCGCTGTAGAGACGATGTGTCGGCGGAGCAACCTCGCCCCCGAATCCTGATGTGTGAGCCAGCTGGAGACGATATCCCAGGACATTGTGGCCGTCGCCGCTGACCTTGAGCCCCTTCATCGGGAAGAACTGACGGTAACTGGCGATCGGTGAGTAGTACTTCACATTACCGCCGACACCGGCCAGCTGCACCGACACGTTGAAGTCCTTACCGCGATGCGGACCAACCGCGCGATCGAGGCTCGAGAACGTAAAGCTCGGCGTCACTACCGAAGTAATGATGCCTGTCAGCTGATTCTGCCCCGCCACGCCCGAGCGGAAGGCCAGCGACTGAAACACGTTGGTCGTATTCTGGTTGAACGTCGTCACGGAAGACCGCGACAGCGAGTACGAAATACCGACACGGGTCACACCACTTCGCGAAAAAAGATGCCGCAGCGGCTCACTCGCCGAGATTGTCAAACCCGTAGTCGACTGGTTATAGTTCGTCAGAAGTGACTGCTGGGCGGTTGTCAGATTCCCCGCCGCCTGGCCAGTCGCGGACTGGCTCTTCGAGGGATTGAAGTCATACTTGCTGGCGAATACCTGCGCGCCGAGCGAGATCGGCTTATCCCGTAGATACGGCTCAGTGAATCCCAGGCTCAGATTGCGCGACAAGTCGCCGATATTTGCCTGCACGGACAGCGTCTCGCCCAAACCGAGGAAGTTGTTGGTCTCATAGTTCAAACCAACAAAGGTTCCTGACAATCCGCTGATACCGCCGTTCAAGCCGATCGAGTTCTTACCTTTTTCCTTCAGCTTCAGCAGCAGATCGACCGTTCCGTCATCGGTGTTCTGGCGGCTCTCCGAATCCTGCTCCGCCTTCAACGGTTCGAAGTAGTTCAACTGGTTCAAGCGCAGGATCGACATATCCCACAGCCTGCTGTTATAGACCTGTCCTTCTTCGAGCAGCAGCTCGCGGCGAATTACCTTGTCGCGCGTAATGGTGTTGCCGGTAAACTCGATCCGCGACACATAGAACGGCTTGCCCTCATCGATATCGATGTTCAGCGTAATCGTCTTCTTCGCTTCATCGATCTGGGGCACCGGCGTTCCGACGAAGTTGATATATCCGAGCTCGCCATAGGCTTTGCGCAACTGATCCAGCCCCTTGCCGAACAGGGTCGCGTTGAAGTATTCGCCGTCCTTCTGCGTGAACTGCGACCGCAATGCCTTCGTGTTCGGCACGTGTGTGTTGCCGGTGAAGGTAATTCCGCCGAGCTTATAGCGTGCGCCCTCCTCCACCGGCATCAGAATGTCGATTCGCTTTCCTTTGGAGGGATGCAACGTAAAGGGGTTGATCCCGCCCGCGTCGCGGATGTGGGTCGTCGGATCGCTGGTCAGAGCCTTGAAGTAGCCGCGGTCCCGGTAGGCCTGACGTACTCGCTCGGTGTCTTCGTCCAGCTTGCTCGCGTCGAAGGTCCGCGCAAAGAGATTTTCCAGAATGATGGAGTGCGGAATCCCGATCGGCCGCAGGTTCTTCATCGCCGCACGAAGCGTGCGATCATTCAGGTTGTTGTTCCCCTGAAACGCGATCTTGCCTACCTTCACGGTAGGCCCTTCTTTGATGTTGAAGGTAATCGCCACAGCTGCCGGCGGAATCGTCTTCACTTCGGTCCTGATCGTAGCGAACTGGTGTCCATGCTCCGCCAACAGGTCCCTGAGAACCACCTCGGCACGCTTGATCTTAGTGGGGTCGTACTGGCTTTCAACTGACAGCGGAACCTTGGCCTTCTTGAACCGGTCCAGAATGTCAGACTGCGTGACCGCGCCGAGACCCTTGTAGTTGATCTCGCGAATGGTTGGCTTCTCTTTCACGTAGATGATTAGTTGCACGCACTTCGGGCTGTCGATGCGCTCAATCCGCACGTCATCGAAGTAGCCCGTATTCCAGAGCGAGTTGAAGTCCCGCTCCACCACCAGCGGGTCGTACAGGTCGTTCTGGCGGCTGTACAGCCGGGCCAGCACGGACTCCTTCGGGATGCGTCGATTACCGATCACCTGAGGCTGGCAAAGCGTCTCGACATTGCCCGACGACGATCCGGTCTGAGCCGAGAGCGACGTGGCGGCCAGCGCCGTAAACGCAATCATGTACGCGGCATAAGCGATGCGGGAGCGTCTGGAGCGCGTGCACACAGTCTTGGTCTTGCTATTCAGGGAGCTTCCGCTCTCTCGATTCACGGTAAAGATACGCACACCCTCACTGCTCTAAAATGACGCTCGCCAGCACAGTCAGCGAAGTTCTGATTATATGGGAGCGGCCAGCGGTTAGCGAGTTCGCGCCCCGGTTCAGGTCGGACAAACTCAATCCAACCAACGAATTCTGCAGTGCTCGTTTGACGAAGTGCGCATCCAAAGGCCTCTTCACTCTTTATTGATAGAGGCTTTGCCACCCGCACGGTGCAAGTGCCACCGTATTAGCTTTCCAGCTCCGCCGTGATCGTAAACTCCTGCGCCGACCCATCCCAGCGCACTGTCAGGACGTTAGGCTGGCAGCAGACCTGGCAGTCCTCGACATATTGCTGCTTCGAACCGCCTGATTCATCGACAGTGGTCTCCACCCACTCCCCGCAACCTGCGCACTGAAACCCCGCTGCATGCATCGCCAACCTCACTGGGTCTTCGTCTCTCCTTTAAGATACTTCTCGAACCAATCCACCGACCGGGTCAATTCATCCACCTGATGCTCCCGCTTGATGAACCCGTGTCCCTCCTCGGGGTAGTACACCGCGTCGACCGTCCGCCCCTCTTTCTTCAGGATCTCCACAACCTGCTCGGCCTCTTCCTTCGGTACGCGAATATCCCGCTCGCCCTGCAGGACCAGCAGCGGAGCCTTCTCATCCCGGATGTACTTCAATGGGGAGCTCGCCTCATACGCAGACTTATCCTTCACCGGGTCGCCCAGCAGCGTCTTTTCATATTCCTGCAGACGCGCGTCCGAGTGCTCCAGCATCGTGTACCAGTTCAGAATCCCAAACTCATCCACCGCCGCTGCCCACAGATCGGGATTCTTTCCGATCGCCATCAGCGTCATGAACCCGCCGTACGATCCGCCCCAGATGCCTACCTTCTTCGTATCTATAAACCCTGTGGCCTTCAGAAAGTCGACGCCGGCAATCTCATCTTTCAAGTCGGCTCCGCCCAAATCCTTGTAATTCGCTTTTTCGAACTCCATCCCATAGCCCGTTGAACCGCGCACATTCGGCGCAATCACCACAAAGCCACGTGATACCAGCAGAATCGCACGCGGACTGAAGCTGTCCAGCGTCTGCCCTGTCGGGCCTCCATGCGGCATCACCACCAGGGGCGCCGTTCCGTCTCGTTTCACATTGAACGGCACCCACACGAACGCCGAGATCATCTTCCCATCGAAGCTCTTGTAGGTCACCAACTGTGAAGAAGGCAGCGCAGCAGAGGCCAGCACCTGGCTCTCGTTATGCGTCACTTGCGACACCACGCTACCTGTACTCAACAGATAGAGATTCGGGGCGTGCGTCGAGTCCTGGTGCGAAAACAAATAACTTCCGTCCTCACGAAACGCACTCGGGTCGGCACCGGGAGTATTCAGCCCTGCCGGTATGCCTCGGTCACTCGCCTTGAGCCTCTTCACATCCACAAAATTGATCGTCGCCCTTCCGTCCGAATTCAAGATGTAGGTAAAAGTGTCTCCCTTCGGAGAAAATCCGCCGGCCTGCGCCTCCCACTGCGTATCGGTCACCCAACGCTTCTTCTTCGACGCAACATCGAGCAGCACAACATTCTGATAGCCGCCCTTCTCATTCGACGTCATCAGCAGCGTCTTCCCATCCGGAGATACCTTTGACGCAATCATCCGTACATTCCCAGTGTGTGCCGTCAGGTTCTCCGCCGTCCCACTCTTCACGTCCAAGCGGTAGACATCCGCGTCATCGGTCCCCACCTCCCGTACCGCATACAGATACCGTCCGTCCGAGCTCCAATCCGCTGCATCCCACGAGGCCTTCGGATCTTTCTCGTGCGTCAACAGCCGTGCCGTGCCTGCCGGCCACTCCATAATTGCGATGTTGGTCGAAGGTTCTACCTTCTCTTTGCTGTCAAACGCCAGCCACTTTCCATCTTTCGAGAACAGCGGCCTACTCTCGCTTGTCTTATCGGTGTTGGTCAGATTTTTCGGCTCGCCGCCCTCAACTGAAACCGCATACAGGTCATACAGCTCATCGCCGCCTTTGTCCTGCTGGTAGACGATCTCTTTGCCATCCTGGGTAAACGACGGGCTTGCCTGCCGGTCGTTCGATTTCAGCAACTGTCGCGCACCGGTCCCATCTGCCTGCATCACCCAAAGATTTAGCCGACCGGAAGAGTTGCTGATGTATCCGATCTGCTTGCCATCGGGCGACCATGTCGCGCCCCCAATTCGCACCGTCTGCAGCAACTCCGCCACCGGCATCGGAGCCGAGGTGGCCACGTTCTCCGCTGAAACCACGCTCTTGGGATCCGTCGCCACCCGGTCGCCCGGTCCCGAAGCAAATCCGTTGAGCGAAGTCAGCAACAGCAATCCAGGCAAGAGGCAGAGACGTGTCATCGCAAACTCCATATAAGTTGAAATGAACTCCAGAAACCGACCGCGCCAGACTAGCACGCTCATTCATCGTCTACGTCATAAACTTCCTACTTGTTCCCGCTAATCTCTCTCGTCACCTTGCCCGCGCCATCCAGGAAATCTAACGCGGGTTCTCCATCCGCTTTTACCATCAGCACGGCACGAACATGCCCCGCTGTATCCCGTAGACTCACTCGAACTGAATCGTCCTTTTGTCTCCCGAAGAAGCCACGCTCTGCAGCAGAGGGATACTTCACATTCAACTTTGCCCACGCTGCCGAGCGCTCTGCACCATTCGGCATCGCTTTCACCCGTTCCGCATCGGCGATAAACTCCGGCGTGATCACGTACGCACCTACGTCATTCACCGTAACGCCCGAAGCCTTCTTCCCATCCTCAAGGCTCGCACCCAGCACGAGCGTCTGGTCCTGATCATATTGATCGAAGCTAAGATGGCTGAAGCTCGACGGACCGTTGCCGGCATCTTTGCTGGCCCCATAGATCAGGCCACCATCTTCGGTGCCCTCGTCGTTGACGAATAACATTCCTGCCGAATCCTGCCGATCTGCTCGTTTAATCTCTTTGCCGTGCAGATAAAGTCCCGGAAACTCAGCTTTATCCGAGATAACCAGCCGAACAGTCCCGTCCGGTTCCACCACATTCATTCGCCGCACGGTGATCTGGTCGAAGCTCGCGTTTCCAGACCATGGCCGCGCAAATCCTGCGAGCACCGTAACCGCGAAGACCACCGTAAGACATCCAGAGTAGATTGCCAGAAAGCTCTGACTCGAAAAAAAACGAACCATGTTCGCACCTCGAAGATTGCCCTATGTAAAACTCTTCAGGGTAATCTCGCAAGTGGCAGCCTCTTAGACTGCTCCGCCATCAGCCAACACGCGGGCAAACACATCGCTGTCTACATTCCCACCGCACAGCACAGTCCCCACTCGTGCTCCGCCGTTGGACCGATCCTGTAACAGAGCGGCCAACCCAATTGCGCCCGCACCCTCAGCCACATTGTGGGTGTCGACGAAATAGGCCCGCATCGCGTCCTTCACGGCCTCGTCGTCCACCATCACAACGCGATCCAGCCCAGACTTCAATATCTCCAACGCCGTCGCGTCAGGCTTCCGGCAAGCCACACCGTCGGCAATTTTTGTTGCCGACTCCTTCTCAATCACATGTCCGTCGGCGAGCGACAGCGCATAAGCGGGCGCATGGCTCGACACCACCCCGACGACTTTCGTCTTCAGCCCCAACGCATTTCGCGCTGCAATCGCGCCACACGAACCAGATCCCATCCCAATGGGTACGTAAAACGTATCCAGGTCTGGACAAGCCGTAAACATCTCCCACGCGTAGGTCGACACACCCTTCACCAACAACAGATCGAAGCTCGGCACGCGATGCCATCCAAATTTCTCTGCCAGAGAAGCCGCGTGCTCGCTCGCCTCCTGAAAATCCTCGCCGCACTCCACCAGTTCCGCACCCAGGCACCGCATCGCCCGATTCTTCTCTGGACTATTTCCAAACGGCACCACGATCACCACGCGAAATCCGAGCTGCTTGCCAGCGAACGCCATCGACTGACCATGATTCCCTCGCGTTGCCGATACCACGGTCTTCACCTCGGGCCGCTCGCGCCGGAGCCAATCCATATACACCAGCCCACCGCGAACCTTAAACGCCGCCACTGGCGTATGGTTTTCGTGCTTCACCCAAACCTCAACTGCGCCTGCGATCTTCGAAGCCCGCTCATTCAACAGCGGCCAACTGTACTGCGGCGTAGCCGGCATCGACTGGTAGATCAACTCCGCCGCCGACTCGATCTCTTCGAGCCCGGGCAACACCGCCTCATCGGATACCATCGTGCCCCTTTCGGACCTCGACCAGCGTCGAATAAAACGTAGCCCCACCGCCAATATCGGTCAGCGTCTCCGATGTCAGCGCATTCACATTGGCGCCGTTCCCCGAGAGGTCCGAACCCAGCTTATTCCAATCCAGCCGCGCCGCCACCACACCTGCAGATACCTGTGCGTTCACCAGAGCCCGCAGCGTAATGCTTCCGCGCCCGTTGAATACCTCCACCTCGTCGCCCGTAACAATCTTCCTTGCCGCCGCGTCGGTCGCATGCATCTCCAAGACACCAGCGGTTCGCGCCTCCATGCGCTGATGCAAAGGGATGTTTGCAAAGGTCGAGTTCATGTAGTTGTCCGCCTTCCTCGGCAGAAACTCCAGCGGATAAGCCCCTTTCGACGCGTGCGCACGAGATTCGGTCGGTGCAGCAAACACCGGTACTGGCACCAGTTGTCCGCGCCCGTCCGGCGTGCGAAACCACTCCGCCGTACTGAAAGGCAACACCTCGCCCTTCGCATCCAGCGGCATCTGCAGCGGAAGATGCCCCTCGCGTTCCAGCCGATCCCGCGTGATCCCCGCAAACCATGGATGCTCGGTGTCAAGCGCCTGATCGATCATCTCGTCCTCACGATCGTCAAAGCAGGCCTCTTCAAATCCCATCCGTCGCCCCAGCTCGCCGAACATGGCAACGTTACTGCGTGCCTCGCCCAGCGGCACAATCGCCCGGTTGTTCACCTGTGCGAACAGATGACCGTAGGCTCCCTGCACATCCTTTACCTCAAGAAACGTCGGTGCCGGAAGCAGCACATCGGCATAGTCGCTCGTGTCGGTAAAGAACTGCTCATGCACCACAACGAACAGATCCGGCCGCCGCAACCCGCTCAACACAGCATTCTGATTAGGAGCCACCGCCCCGGGATTCGAGTTGTAGACGAACAGCGCCTTCACACGCGGCCCATCGCTCTCATCGTTTCCGAGCGTCGTCAGCGCCTGGCCGAGCTGACTCATATTCACAACGCGCGCCGCTCTGCCCAAAGCACTGGCCATCATCAGCTCCGGCATCTGAAGCGCTTTCTCGTTGAACGGAAATGAACCTGAGGTAGAGAGCAGCAACCCTCCGCCCTTGTACTTCCACGCCCCGGTCAGAAGCGGCAACATGCATACCGCTCGGGCCGCCGTGCCTCCGTTCTCACTTCTCTGGATTCCATAGTTCAACCGGATCGCCGCTGGACCGCCAACGTTTGAGCCGTCGTCAGTGTTCCGCGCCGCGCTGCGCCCCGCCGCAGAGTATGCCCTGGCCAACCGCACAATTGTCCCTGCATCGATCCCCGTCGCCCTCGCCACATTCTCCGGCGAATATTCGGGCCGAAGCGCATGCGTCCTTAGCTCCGCAAATCCAGTTGTGCATGCATCCACATACTCGCGATCCTCAAGCCCCATGCTCAGGATCACATGCATCAGCCCCAGCGCCAGCGCCGCATCGGTCCCCGGATTGATGGCCAAATGCTCATCTGCCAGCGCCGCTGTCCGTGTTCTATATGGATCGATCACTACCAGCCGCGCACCCTTCCTTCTCGCCTCTTCAATAAACGGCCAAAGGTGCACGTTATTTCCGTGAATATTCGCACCCCACGCGATCACCAACCCTGCATGCGCAAAGTCCTGCGGCACTGTCCCCAGCTTCACTCCGTACACACTCTTGAGTGCAGTGCCGCCAGCCTCGGCGCAGATCGTCCGTGCCAGCTGAGAGGCCCCGAGCCGATGAAAGAACCTCCTATCCATCGACCCATATCCCAGCTGTCCAATCGTCCCAGCGTAACTGTAAGGAAGCACGCTCTCCGGCCCAAACTCCGCCGCGATCTTCTTCAGCCGCTCCGCAACTTCATCGAGCGCCTCATCCCACGAGATCCGCTCAAACGCCTCCGCCTCGCGCCCCTGCGGCAGAGGTCCTTTGGCCACATCCTTCTTGCGACGCATCGGATACAGCAGCCGATCCGTTGAATAGACGCGGTCCAGGTACTTTGCTACTTTGCCGCACAAAAATCCCCGGGTCACCGGGTGCGATGGATCGCCCTGAACCTTTACTGCGCGCCCGGTCAGCTCATCCACCGTTACCAGCACGCCGCACGAATCCGGGCAGTCATGCGAACAGACCGCATGCACCACCTTCATCGCACGCGAATGCGCACCTGTACCAGTAGGGTTTTCAGCCATCTCTGTATCTTAGTCTCTTCCACCCCTCACATCCGCGCCAATCGCCGATGTATGCTGCTCCCAACGCCAAAAATCAGCCTCAGGCAAACGATGAAACATCATCTCGCCACTCCAGCCCGCCTCGAAGCCTTCTCCGACGGAGTCATCGCCGTCATCATCACCATCATGGTGCTCGAGCTCAAAGTCCCTCATCAGGACGGCATCGCTGGACTTTACGCCGTGCTCCCCACCCTCGCCGTCTACGGTATCTCCTTCGCGTTCACCGGCATTTACTGGATAAATCATCATCATCTCTGCCACCGCACAGACGAGGCTGATGAACTGGTTCTCTACGCCAACCTGTTCTTCCTCTTCTGCCTCTCGCTCCTGCCCTTCTTCACGTCCTACGTCCTCGAAAAGAAGTTGGACTCCTTTTCCGTCGCCCTCTACGCGTCTTCGATGGTCGTCACCGGCTTCAGCTTTCTTCTTCTCCGGCTGTCAATCGCGCGGCGCCTTCGTCTTGCGGGCAAGCTGGAAACTCAGGACACCTCAGTCCAGCACAAGCATCTGTACTCACTCTTCACCTACCTTGTCGCGATTCCGTCGGCGTTCTACCACCCGCACATAGCTCTCGGCCTTTGCGCCTTCGTCACTGTCATCTGGGTCACGCCGACCGCGGGAGTTAAGCCTCGGGAAGACGCATCCTCTCCAACGTCTAACCTGCGCTAAAGCGCCGGCTCGCGAAGCATCTCCACATCGACGCTCTGGGTCTTCTTCCGCTCGAAGCGATCCCGCAGTATCAGGAATGGACGCTCCACGAACCCATACAACAAAGCAGCCACCAGCAAACACGTCATCGCATAAATCACGACAGTCTTCGCATCGCGGGCCTCGGTAAGCGACGGCAGGTACGTCCGGTCCAGATGCGCAACTTCTTTATGCGTCAAATAAAGACTGAAGGCAAGAGTCGCCAGCAACTTCGCTCCGGGTACATGAAACCTGCTCAGCCACCCATTGCTGCTCACGCTTGAAACCACAAGCAATCCCAACCCAGCCGCCAGCAGCGGATAGCCAACCAGCGTACCCCAGGCCGCAATCTTAGTTGCGTCTGCCATTCCATCATTGCGAAACATCCAACAGACAGACCCGGTCAGCGCCAATCCCAACACTAGCGCCTCATGTCCTCTGCTGGTCATCCATTCCCACCATCCTGGTCTGAACAGCCGCACCAATGCCAGCGTCACGCCCACAACCAGGCCGTCAAGTCGTGAATAAGTCGGATAGTAAAGGTATCTGTAATAGAACGTTCCGAAGTCGTCGGAAACTCCGCGACCGCTCCATCCTGATGGCGCAATCAACGGTAACAATTCGTAGCCGCGATAGCAGATCCCGAACAGAACAACAGCTCCGATCACAAGCACCGTCTTCCGCAACGATGGTCTCCGCATCAGCCAGATTACCAACAGCGGAAGCACTAAATAAAAGTGCTCTTCCACGCACAACGACCAGACATGCGAAAAAGCATGATGGCTAAAGTCGACGAAGAGCAGATTGACCGTAAACGTCAAGAACTGCCACAGCGGCGGCAGGGCCGGAGACTCTCGCCACGCGGGAAACGCAAAATAGAGCCACAAAACAACAAGATAGGCGGGAAGAATCCGATACGCTCTCCGCCGATAAAACTCCCAGATGGAAGGTTTCTCGCCAGTAGAGTATGGCCTCAACAACTGCGTCCCGATCAGATATCCGCTCAACACAAAGAACAGATCGACACCCATCCATCCAAACTGCGCGACAGCCGTCATCCTCTCAGGGAGAAACGACTCCAGGTGATACAGCATTACAGCCACAATTGCGACGGCTCGCAACGTGTCCAGACCAGGCAATCGCGCTGAGTTCGCTCGTTTCATCAATACCTTTGTCAAAACAATAACCGGCAATCCTCACTCCGTCCCGATAGAGATCGAAGACTCCCTCGAAGAGTGCTCGAAAAGTTACTGTAGAAGAGATTACGAAGCCAAATCTTTTACTGACATGGTCTACTATCAATCCAACCTGACAAGCGTCCTGTGAAGCAACGGCACGAAGCAGCGCCAGATCAGACAGCTTCCCCATCGAGGTTCTCATGACACTGCAATCTTCTATTCGCCTTGCTGCCGTCTTTCTTGTCCTTCTCGTGCCGGTTACCCTTCCCGCGCAGACCGCCGCAGACCCTCTCCACACCGCGTCCCGCCAAGAACTCGATGTCATCAAGGTCCTCCTCGCCCAAGAGGCTGCCTGGAACAAAGGCGACCTCACCGCCTTCGCCAGCGGCTACAAAGACTCCCCCGACACTCTCTTCATTGGCCACCAGCTCTCCCGCGGCTACGCCGGTATGGTTGACCAGTACAAGCGCGACTACCCGACCCGGGCCGCCATGGGAACCCTCTCCTTCACCGACCTCGAAGTCCACCCTCTCGATGAAAACTTTGCCGTCTGCATCGGCAAATACCATCTCGACCGAGCCAAAAAAGATGGTGGGAACGCTGGAGGTATCTTCTCCCTGGTTCTAGAAAAGACCACCGACGGCTGGAGGATCATCGTCGATCACACCACCAGCTAAGCCTCCCGGCTCAGCTCTGCAATCAGTCCCTCAAGCCCCGCCCGCACCTTAGGCGTCATGGCCTCAAACAAAAATCCAGCTCCCCTAGTCCTCACCATCCTGCTGGTCGCATCACACTTCAACACCCGGTCATGCGCCCGAAACACGATCTCCACTGGCGTTCCCGGGGCCAGCCGCAGTCGAGCTTCGGTCTCGATGTAGCACCCGCCCGCGCTCACATCCAGCACCCGCCCGCGAAACAGCATGGTTCCATCCTTCACCATCACCTCGGCCCAGGCATCCACGGCATAGCGCGTATGCTCCCGCCTGTCGACGATCCCCTCGGCCGCCACTCCTCGCCGCTCTTCCTGTCCTTCCAACTCCCGGCCCTCGAATTCGTCCACGCCCGCCTCCAATATCTCGCACATCCCGCACGGTGAGGACGGCTGATCCAATCATCGGCACAAACATTGAAAGCATCACAGCTTTCAGACCCCCGCCAGCCTCCACGCCCAATTTCTTTTTACAAAAATCTCAATCCACCAATCCAACCCCGCGTTCTCCACCGTACTTCTAACCAGCTTGTGGCTGTGCACGCGAGGCCGAGCGGAGACACCGATGCAATGCACAAAATGCCACCATGGCAAACTCTCAAGGACAAAGCGCGTCGGCCTCCTCGAAGAGAGCCTTTTCCCCTTCTTCGGCTACTTCCCCTGGATCTGCTCTGACTGCAAAAGCCGCATATTCATGAGGGCACGAGGCCAGCGAGTTCGCATCTCTCGCAACGAACAACTCGATGCGAACCCATCCTCACAAAAAGACAGCCTCCACCAGGTGCAGTGAAGGCCGTCCATTTCCACTCGATTACCAGATCTTTCACCATCTGAAAACTTCAGACCGTCATGATCTCTTTTTCCTTCGCCTTGAAAAGGTCCTCAATCCTCTTGATCTCCACGTCGGTCAACTGCTGAACCTCTTCGTTCGCTCGCTTCTCATCATCAGCCGAGATCAGCTTGTCCTTCGCCGCCTTCTTGATCTGATCGTTCCCGTCGCGGCGGATATTGCGGATCGCCGTCTTGTGATCCTCGAGCGTCTTATTCAGCTGCTTCACCACATCCTTGCGCCGCTCTTCGGTCATCGGCGGCACAGGCACGCGAATCACCTTTCCATCGGTCATCGGATTCAGTCCCGTCCCCGACGTACGAATCGCCTTCTCAATCGCCGAAACCATTCCTACGTCGTAAGGCTGCACCAGGATCAGCGTAGGCTCCGGCGTTGACACCTGGCCCATCTGGGCCACAGGCGTGTCCGTGCCGTAGTAGTCCACTTTGATCTGGTCGAGCATATGCACGTTCGCCCGCCCGGTCCGCGCCGAGAGAAGATGCCCGCGAAAGTCCTCCACCGTGCTCTCCATCTTCGCCTTCAGCTGCTGATGTGTCCCCTTCAACGCCTCAATCCCTGCCATTGCTGATGCCATACGTTCTCCTCTACTGCACTCGATATTTTACAGAGACGTAACCAACCGTGCGAGGCAGGCCGACAAAAACCGCTGCGCCGCTCCATATCCGTGGTTCCCCAAATTGGCAGTTCCGATGTCACAAGCGTTGATGTCTAACTCCCTTTCTCATCAGTCTCGACAGGCCCTAGCCCTAGCCCGCGATTGGGTTTCTTCTTCTTCGCCGGATAAATCTTCGCGGCTACGGGAGGCGCCAGCGCGTCCTTCACCAGTACCTCGATCCCCCGCCAGTACTTCACATCCCCGGGCAACGCACTGGGCACTGATTGCCGCATCCGGCAGTACCAGAGCGACCACTCCAGCTCCTTCGAGTTCTTATTCTTGATCGCGGCTTCAATCCGCGTCACTTCGGAGAAAGACGGCATACCTCTTCATCTTATAGACCTGCAGGCGACCCCATGGTCCGCAGCCTCCGGCAAGCCTCTGCCAGATCCTTATCTTTCTTCGCGAAACAAAACCGTAACAGATCCTCTCCCCTGCCCGGCCTGAAAAAAGCCGACCCCGCCACTGCAGCCACTCCCGTCTTCGCCAGCAGAGCTCTCGCTTTTTCAGCCGCTGTCGCGCCCGGCAGGGCCGCCGCAGAAGCCAGCACGTAGTAAGCGCCATCTGGAACATGCGGCCTCATTCCCGCTTCCCGCAGCGCGTCCACGATCATCGTGCGCTTCACCTCGTGCTCGAGCGCCAGCCCGCTATAAAAATCGTCGCCAAGTTGCTCCACCCCATCTGCCACGCCCTGCTGCATGGGCGCAGGCGCACACACATACGTCAGATCATGAAAGTACCCAATCGACCCCAGCCATCGCGCGTCCGCAATCAGGTATCCCACTCTCCATCCCGTCACCGAAAACGTCTTCGAAAAACCCGACATCAAAATCGTCCGCTCTCGCATCCCTGGAATCGACGCCGGGCTCAGATGTGTTGCTCCTCCATAAACGAAGTGCTCATAGATCTCGTCCGTAAACAAGAACAGATCGAACTCCTCCGCTATCTTCGCCAATCCCTCCAGTTCCACCCGTGTGAACACCTTGCCCGAAGGATTTGAAGGTGTATTGATCACCATCCCCCGCGTTTTGGGTGTAATCGCCGCCCGCACCGCCTTCAGATCGAGCCCCCAGTCCGGCGCGGCCAACGGCACCGCCACCGCCGCCACACGCAGCGAGCTCAGCGTATTCACGTGATACCCGTAGAACGGCTCGAACACGAGCACCTCATCGCCCGGATTCAGTAGCGCCATCGCAGCGGCCTGAAACGCGCCCGTCACCCCACTGGTCACCAGCACCTCGCGTTCCGGATCGACTACGATCCCCAGCGTTCGCTCCACCTTCCCCGCAATCGCCTTTCTCAGACGCACAATCCCGTCCAGGCGCGTATAGATATTGAACCCATCCCGAATCGCGCGAATCGCTCCTTCGGACACAACCTCCGGCACCTCGGTATCGCACACTCCTTGTGCCAGATTTACTCCACCCATCGCATCGCACGCCACGCTCATCGCGCGGATCTCCGACTGCACCAGCCGCGGCGCCAACTGACTCAGCCCCAATCTCGGTGAAATCTCAACTTGCCCCATAACACGATCCCCCTTTAACGAAAACCCTTAGCCCAGCGTCCAATCATCTTACGTCCGATGAGCGCCGACTAGCACAAGAACAGAGTGGTACGGCCGAAGCCGCACCATCCTGAACCCGACCAACGGAGGGCCAATGGAAGCCCCCGGAACAAGGTAATACCCGCCACGAAGTGGCCGCGCCACGCACAGTGGGCCCGTCCGGCAGGACTCCCAACAAAACCAAAGCTAATGCCCCACGCCGACAACCTCCACCAATCCGTCCTCCGATACCACTTCTGCCTTCGCCCCCGATCGCGTCAGCTTCTTTGCCCCATCCGACCAATGAAACTGCGTCAGCTCCGACTTCCCCTTCTCGTACTCATACGTTGTCCCATCGTCGCGATACAGCTCGAAGTCCCCGTCCGTACCTGGATAAACCTTCACCTTCGCGACCCTCTGCCGCTCATTCGTACTCTCCACCGCTTCGCCTAGCGGAAGAATCGACCCTGCCTTCACAAACAGCGGAATCACATCAATCGGCGCGGCCACCGTCACCGTCTGCCCGCCGTGCATCCGCACATTCGTCCAGAAGTTATACCAATCCGTCCCAGCCGGCAGATACACTTCGCGTGAAGTGACGCCCTGCTCCACTACCGGAGCGACCAATAGCGACGGCCCAAACATATATTCATCGCCAACATCGACCACCTTCGGATCACCGCCAAAGTCCATAAACAATCCACGCATAAACGGCGCGCCATTCTCGTGCGTTCCATGCGCGAGCGAGTAGATATACGGCATCAGCTCATATCTCAACTTGAGATATTTCTCGAGAATAGGCTCAGCCTGTTTCCCATACGACCACACCTCATTCTGCGGCCGGCTTCCGTGGCTCCGAAAGTTCGGCTGAAACGCTCCATACTCAAACCACCGCACATACAACTCCGGATAGTCGTCATACCCGCCCACATTTGCACGCGCATCCGAAGGAGCGATCAATGGCGTCCGCTCTGGCTTGTGCACCGCCGGCAGATACTGCCAGCCGCCAATATCCGTGCTCCAGTAAGGCATCCCCGACGCGACAAAATTAATCCCCGTCGGGACCTGCCGCTTCAACGTATCCCAGTTCGCATTGATATCCGAAGACCAGAAGATCGCCCCATTGTGCTGCGCCCCGAGATAAGAATCACGAGCCAGAATCAAAGCCCGCGTCTTTAAATCCCTTCTGAACCCGTCATAAAACGCCGCCGTATGAAACAGCGGAAACACATTGAAGTACTGCGTCCCCGGTCCGATATTCCAATAGCTCCCATTCGGCGGCAGGTCTGGCTCCGTCTCATCCGCCCAAAACGAATCGAACCCCTTCGCAACATAGTTCTCTTTCACAATCCCCAGAACCACTTCGCCGCCGCGGGATTCGTCGAATCAATATCCGACCCAGCGCGATCGTACGGCAGCCCATTTGTCGGCGTCCCATCTGCCAACGCCTCGAACCACCCATTCTTCAACACCGTCTCGTAGTAACGGCTCTCGGGCACGAACCGCGGCCACACGCTAATCATCGTATGAAAGTTCATCGCATGCAGTTGCTCGTTCATCGCGATGGGATCAGGCCAACGCGCCGGATCCATATCCATCTCACCCATCTTTGTGTAGTGAAACCAGTCGATCACCAGGTCATCGATCGGCAGATGCCGCGCGCGATACCCTCGCGCCACAGCCATCACCTCCTCCTGACTCGTGTACCTCTGCTTGCACTGGATATACCCATACGCCGATTTCGGCAGCATTGGAACATCTCCCGTCAGCAGCCGATACCCTGCATAGATCTCGTCATACGTCTTGCCTGCAATCACGAAGAACGAAACCCTCTGACCCACATCCGAAGTCCACCGCGTCACATCATTAAACCCAAACGATACCGTCGTGGCCGAAGGATTGTCCCAGACGATTCCATATCCTTTATTTGTAACTAAAAAAGGAACACATACGCTCTGCCCCGCCGGAGCGTTGTAGTCATGCGCACAGCGAACCACATGCCCCCGCCGATCGAGATACCCTTCCTGATTCTGTCCCAGACCGTAGTAGTGCTCGTCCTTCGGCGAAGCGAACGTGGCCCCTACCTGAAAGAAGGGCGCATCCTTAGGCCGACGGTCATACAAAATATCCGCGTTTCCGTCCTTATGGTTCGGCACCGACATCTGCCATCCCTGCATCTCCAGCAATGACGCCCCCTCCGGCGTCCTAATCGAAATCCTCACTCCCGGCGTAGACCCATTAAAAAACTTGGCAATATCTGCCTGCGTTCCCTTCACCCCCGCCACTGACTCAGGCCCACGCCTACCCGCCGGCGCGACCGTCACCACCATGCGCGAAGACCGGAGCGCATCGCCCCCCTCGGTCGACTCCGTGACCCACCCCGCTCCCGCCGCCTTCGCAGAGATCCCATACCCGGGCCCAGCCAACGCATCGTTCCGTCGCAAACTCAAACTTACCCGCACCACATTCGCCGCATAGGGCTCAATCAACACCGTAGCGTCGCCCCGACTCGCGACGATCTGCTGTCCAACGGCAATTCCACCAAAGCAAATCCAGACCAACATCGCAACAGACCAATGCAGCGCACCGATCTCCCGGCTCCTAGTCCCCAGTACATGCATGCAAGCATCTCCTTTTGCACTCATCGACAAGTCATTAGCGCGCACGCTTGACCAAACCATAACGACATCTCCATCCCGCAAAGACTCCTGGCAAGTTGTTGCGTAGATCGAGTCAGGTGGCTGCGCAACTATACCTGTCCGAAAAAACCATTTGTCGGATTTGAGGCTAAGTCTTTCGAAACTTTAACTTTCGAATGAGTCGGTGCAGAAGCTGCCGGGGCTGACACAAACTTGAAATCGGACTAAAGCTGTCGTAGATTGGAAATGAACCGGAAAACCTCCCCCGGCTGTCTTTTTGGCGAAGCACCAAGGGAGGTTCGAGACCGACAACCCGAAGGCTGGCGATTGCTTGCAGTATAGCCGAGCGAGCCGTCACCTGGGTATCGAGGGAGGCTTTGGCTTGGCGACGATAGTGTGCAGGAAGCTTCTACGACAGATGAAGTATGTCGGGCATTCCGGCCGGCTAATATCGGCGGTCGCGCGATGACCCTCCGTCGATTGCTGTTCTGGGTTCACCTCAGTGTCGGGGTCATCATCGGTTTAGTCATCGGCTTTCTTGCCGTTACCGGATCGATTCTCACTTTCCAACCGCAGATTGTTGCCTTCGCGGAAAAGAGCGCTCAGGTCGCGTCGCCCACTCAAGGTCCGTGCGTAGCTCCTTCCGATCTATTGAAGAACGCTTCGAATTATCGACCTGGTTCAGCAACTTCTCTTGTCCTCTTCTCCGATCCGCACCGCCCCGGCGAAGTATCGTTTGGGGCGGATTCAGTCGTCCTGGTAAATAGCTGTGATGGACAAGTGATTGGCAACGGAGCGGGAAAACTGCGCGGTTTTTTTTCGAGCGTAAGAGATTTGCATCGTTGGGTCGCGCTCAATGGTGTAAGGCATGAACGGTTGCGAAGCATCAAGGATTTTTGCGTTTTTGCGTTTGTGTTCATGATTCTTAGCGGCCTCGTGATTTGGTTCCCAAGAAAGCTGGCCTGGCAGCACCTTCGACCCGCCGTATTTTTCCGACGAGATCTTCGTGGCCGAGCGAGGGAGTGGAACTGGCATAACGTGTTTGGCTTCTGGATGGCCACTCCGCTCGCGGTGATCGCTCTATCAGGCACCATCATGGCCTATCCGTGGGCAAACGCTCTCCTCTATAGAGCCGCGGGCGATCGTCCCACGGAGAGGGCTGAAACAGAACAGAGGAGAGCGAAGCCGTTACCTGCTGACAAGTTTGCGTCGCTCGATCTGGCGATCCGAGACGCAATGACGCAGGATGCGAAGTGGCAGAGCTTGGAGATGCGGCTTCCCTCCGACAAGGACCCGAATGTAGCCTTCAGGCTCGACGAAGGAGATGGCAGCGATCCACGTCAGCGTATGCAAGTCGTTCTCGCTCGGACAGACGGCCATGTGGTTCGGGTGGAGTCCTTCTCTAACAACTCACCGGGACGACGGTGGAGACTTTATGCACGATTTGTTCATACCGGGGAGATGTTCGGTACAGCGGGCAGGATCGTCGCACTGCTGGCGTGCATAAGCGCATTCATGCTGGTGTGGACAGGCTTTTCTCTCTCGTTGCGTCGACTCGCTTCCTGGAGAAGACGCAAAGCTTCGCATGGGAATGTCGCTGGTCAGAGCAAGCCGAAGTCCCCGGTGCAGGAGGCTGCGCGGGTCTGACAGTTCAACAAATCAAATCGTAGATGTGGACGGGCCATTGCGGAGTCTTTTGGCGAAGCGCCGCAATGACCTCGAGACGGTTCAACCGTGGCTGGTGACTGCTTCCAGACAGTGCCGCCGGCCGCATGCACGAAAGGTAAAACCATGCTCCGCCTGTTGTCATCATTGAAGCACTTTGCAGTCTCGCTCTTTGTCGGTGCCTCCGCAGCAATTTCAGTTCACTTCGTCTATGCGCAAGCTCCGGATGTCTCAAGCCAATGTGCGGTTGCAACCAGTGCGTCGCAGGTACCGCTTTCAGGATTCGTCTCCGACCCATCAGGTGCGATGCTGCATGATGCTTTCGTGACATTGTCCTGCGGGGCAGTCAAGCTTCAGGCGACAACCGATGCGACGGGGCGATACTCCTTTCAACTCGTCCCCGGTAACTACAATCTGACAGTCGCGGCCAAGGGTTTCACGACGAAGGAACAGTACCTCAAAGTATCGGGCACCGGGAATAACTCACAGGACCTGATGCTGAACGTTGCACAGGAAAATAGCACTATCGAGGTTCGGGCTGGTGCGAACGGATATGAGGTCAACGAAAGCAACGAGGCGACACGCACGGACACTCCTATCCGAGAGATCCCACAAGCAGTCTATGTGATTCCGCAGCAGCTGTTACGTGACCAGCAGGTTGTTCGGCTCGCGGACGCTGTGCGAAACGTGAGTGGCGTTACCATCGCGGAAGATGCAGGAGGGCGTCAGGAGCGTGTGACCATGCGTGGTTTCGTGACCGATACAACGTTTCAGGACGGGTTTCGCAATGGTCCAACGAACAACGCAACGTTTCCGGACTTCTCCAATGTAGAGCGCGTCGACATTCTGAAGGGACCATCGTCTACAGTCTTTGGTCGACTGGACCCGGGTGGTGTCGTCAATCTGGTGACCAAACAACCGTTATCGGAACACTACTACAGCGTGACGATGCAGGGTGGTTCCTACGAACTGCTGCGTCCGACCATCGACGCCTCGGGACCGCTTACCGCCAACAGAACGTTGCTCTATCGTTTCATCGCGTCCGGACAGGACAGCCAGAGCTTTCGTGACTTCAACTTCACAAGGCGTTTGTTCGTGTCGCCTACTCTGACCTGGACACCATCTCCAAGCACCAGCTTCCGTCTTTACACGGAGTTCCTCGGTGGAAGTAATCTGAACGATCGTGGGTTAATCGCAATCGGCACAAGGCCAGCCAATCTTCCAGTAAGCCGCTATTTAGCCGATCCCTCGCTCGTCTATCCCTATCGGCAAGGAAAAGCGGGCCTTAGCTACGATCAGGCGATCGGGCAACGCTGGACGTTTCGGAGTTATGAGCGTTCTTCAACTGGGTGGGCAAACTACAACGCGCGCGTCGTGAATGCACTATCCAAAGACCAGCAAACTGTGACCCTCAACGACCTTGAGACCAACCAGTATTTCCAGGCTCACTACTGGGTCAATGAGCTCACAGGAACAATGAACACTGGCAGGATTCAGCATACGTTTCTCGGCGGCGTCGAATTGAACTACGAGATCTACGACACCAATACAGCCCGGCCACCGGCTGGAGCTCCTGCGGAGATGCTGAACATCTACCATCCGAACTATGCTGCTTTGCCGCCACGCTCCCTAAAGACTTCGCGCATTGATCAGACACGTGACGGTTATGGTGGACTTTATCTTCAGGACCAGGTCGCGCTTACCTCTAAACTGAAGGTCACCGGCGGTATTCGTTACGACATTGCGAAGCTCAAGGACGTCGGCTACTTCGTGACGGTGAGTTCATCGAGCCGTGCGACCGCCTGGTCTCCGCGGGTCGGCCTCACGTATCAGCCGATCCAGGCAATCTCCTTTTATGCGACCTACAATCGCTCGTTTCAGCCGCAGACCGGAACGGATGTAAACGGAGTAGCTTTCAAGCCTGAGCTAGCGCGCCTTCTGGAGACTGGATTCAAGTTCGATACCGCACATCATCGGATTCAGGGGACAGCCTCCACCTATCAGATCAATCAGACCAACGTTATTACGGCCGATCCCAACAATCCCGGTTTCTCGATCCAACTCGGCGAGCAGCGCAGTCGAGGCGTCGAGTTCAATGCGACGACTCACGTGACCCGCCAGTTGGATCTGATTACCGGATATGCGCTCACCAACGCGACCATTGCGAAAGACAACACCTATCTGGTCGATAGCTTTCTTCAATCGGTTCCGCGCCACACTGGAAACCTGTGGATACGCTACAACCAGACACATGGACTGTTGACGGGTGCTTCCATCGGCGCAGGCGTCTCGGGAGTCAGCAGGATGCAAGGCCAGCTCATTACGCAGGCTGCGCCGACGACCTCGTACCTGGTGCCCGGCTATGCGCGCGTGGATGCGGGAGTCTCGTATGAGCGAGCTAAGGACGAACACTGGAAGTATCGCTTCGCCTTCAACGCAAATAACCTCCTCGACCGCCGCTACTTCTCCGGTGCCAGCGGACGCTTCGCTGTCTATCCGGGTAGCCCGCGCGATCTCATTGCTTCTTTTCAGCTCGTACGCTAACCAAATCCTTGTTTAGAAGCTAATCTTTAGGATCTGGCCGTTATTACCGACAAACCATCCAGCTTCCGGGCTCGCAAAAGCGACACCCCAGTAACCGCTCACGTTTGGAAGCTTGTACCAGGTTTGGCCTTCATCGGGAGACCAGGCAGCTGCACCGGAGCTGAAGTCCGGCTGAGTCTCTGTCGTGATCACCACGCTCCGATCGTGTTGACGACCGAAGTCGTCCCGATGCCACCAATCATCGAAGCGCTCGACACCGCGCACATAGGCGAGACAGAAGATCGCTCCTGGAATGGGGGGCTTGGTGGTTAGCGTCCATCTTTGGCCGCCATCATTCGAAGTTGCGGCCTGGGTAGCATTGTCGTTGGTCAAGTCGCCGCCACCCACAATGCCATGCCAGGGATCGCGGAACGCCACCGAGAGGCCGCCCGCATTGGGGTTGCTCACCAGCGGCGTGTCATAGGCATTCCAGGTGTAGCCGCCATCTCGAGTCGCCAGGATCCGTGCGATGCTTGAGCCCCCGGTAGCAATCCAGGCGTTTTGCAATCCTTGTGTCGTGATGCAGGTTCCGCTGGATGAGAACGAAGCTTCGCCTGACAAGGCAGGTGGCATCCTGGGGGCGATCGAGTGCCAGGTCGTGCCATTGTCGGTGCGAATGTCCGGAAATACTCCGTTGACCGAATCGCTGTGCGCGATGCCACGATCTGGCGACCAGAACGCGAAGCAGTCATAGAAGGCGTTCGTCGTCTTATTCGTAAACTGGATAGTCCAGTGTGCGCCCGCGTCTTCCGTCTTGTAGATGCGAAAATCCCCGGTGTTGTCCCCGATGGACATGAGATAGGCAACTCGATCGCTTACACCCTGCACATCGCGGAATTGCAGACTTTCGGCGCCTGGCACGACACCAGATCTCCAGGTCGCACCGCCATTGGTCGTAACCACGTAAGTACCGCCGGTTCCGGCTGCCCAAACGACTCGGGAGTTCACCGGACTGACGGCGATCAGCAGCTGCGTCGTGCCACTATGTTGTGGAGTGAGGGTGGGTTGATGACCTTTCCATGCATCTTGTGCGTACCCGCCAGGAACGGCAGCGGCAATCAAGAGAATGAGCGGCAGCGAGCGCTTTGACATAGAATTCCTCCTTGGACCGGCTATGGAGCGTGGAGAAGTATAGGAATGCCGCTGAAGCCGCGTCAAATCACGGACCACTTTCTTATCAAGAATTCATCCACCAGGATGAATCCGCGCTCTGATCACCTTGCGGCAGCGCTCCGGACGCTGCCGCAAGCTGGCGCTATCCCATCAACAGCGTATAGCTGATAGTGCGCTGTTCAGTCTATTGTTAGCCTATGGTTGAGTGAGAATGGATCATGCCCGACACAGCCCCGAAAACCGCAGAAGACCAACGTCTAGCTGAAAACAAAGATCGCACGAAAAATTGGCAGCGATGGGGTACCTATCTGCCGGAGCGTCAGTGGGGCACTGTCCGGGAGGATTACTCCTTTAACGGAGACGTGTGGAATTCGTTCCCGTACGAGATGGCGCAGTTCAGGGCCTTCCGCTGGGGTGAGGATGGCCTGCTGGGATGGACGGATCGGCAGTGCCGTCTATGCTTCAGCACGGTGCTCTGGAATGGCCAGGACCGAACTCTGAAGGAGCGGCTCTTCGGCCTCGGCAACAACGAAGGCAATCACGGCGAAGATGTTAAAGAACAGTTTTATTATCTGGATGCGGTTCCGACGCATAGCTACTGCAAGGCGCTCTACAAGTATCCGCAGACTGCTTTTCCTTACGATCAGCTACGGGAAGAAAACAAGCGCCGCGGCTATGACATGCCCGAGTATGAACTGCTCGATACAGGCATCTTCGACGACAACCGCTACTTCGACATCTTCATTGAGTACGCCAAATCCGACGCCGAAGATACGTTGATACGGATCACGGCGCACAATCGCGGACCGGAGGCGGCGCCACTCACAATCATGCCGCAGCTTACGCTTCGCAACAATTGGTCGTGGAAGAACCTGGAGGCAACAGGAAAGACAAAGCCCGTCATCTCGCAGACCGGCTCCTTCCAAGTACGGGCGGAACACAAAATTTTGGGGGCGTATCGACTCGAACCTTTAGATGGAAATGGAATATTGCCAGAGCGCATTCTCTTCACCGAAAACGATAGCAATATGCATCGTCTGGACCCAAACTACAGAGGCCCCGACCATTTCAGCAAAGACGCCTTCGATCGATACGTTGTTCACGCTGACCAGAACGCGGTGAAGGAGGGCAGTGGCACAAAGTGCGCTCTGCTATACCGATTTGATCTGCAGCCTAGCGCCAGCCAAACGCTTTACCTCCGTCTCGTACGCCTCGATAGCGACGGGCCGACTAACAAAAAAACTGAGACCTTCGCTTACATTGAACCAGCGGGGATCGACATCGCGCAGGCGGAAAGCCTGTTCGCAACACGCAAGTCTGAGGCGGACTTCTTCTACGCGCAACGGATCCCACAGGAAGTTACTGCAGAGGAGCGAAACGTCTCACGACAGGCGTTTGCCGGCCTGCTTTGGTGCAAGCAGTTTTATTACTTCATCGCTGAGCGATGGATGAGCGGCGACCCCACACAGATTGCACCGCCGCCGGAGCGGATGAAGAAGTCGGAAGCCTGGCGTCATCTCTTCTGCCGAGACATTCTTTCGATGCCCGATAAGTGGGAATATCCGTGGTTCGCTGCGTGGGACACGGCATTCCACATGATTCCCATGGCGAGGATTGATCCTGAGTTTGCCAAGAATCAGCTTCTCCTGCTGTTGCGCGAGTGGTACATGCACCCGAATGGGCAGATGCCCGCGTATGAATTCGCCTTTGGCGACGTCAATCCGCCAGTTCACGGATGGGCTGTGTTGCATGTTTATCGTTTAGGCGTAGGTGAGAACGGCGTCGGCGATCTCGACTTCCTGGAGCGCGCCTTCCAGAAGCTCATGCTGAACTTCACGTGGTGGGTCAACCGCAACGATGAAAAGGGACGGAACCTCTTCGGTGGTGGTTTCTTAGGGCTCGACAATATCGGTGTTTTCGATCGTTCCGTCACTCTGCCGGACGGTGTAAACCTGCATCAGGCTGACGGCACCGCGTGGATGGGCCTGTACTGCGCGGTCATGCTGCAGATCGCACTCGAGCTTGCCCATCACCGCTCAAAGGCCTACGAAGACATTGCCAGCAAATTCTTCGAGCATTATATCGCTGTCATTGACGCCATCAATTCCGTTGGTGGCTCCGGTCTGTGGGACGAAGAAGAGGGATTCTATTTCGATAAGTTAGATCACGACGATGGGCGCAGTATATCGCTGAAAGTGCGTTCCATGGTTGGCATCGCCCCACTCTTCGCCGTTTGCATTATGAAGCGCGACACGATAGCGGGGTTAAAGGATTTCGAGAAACGCAAGAAGTGGTTTTTGACCAATAAGGAAGAACTCTCGGAGTACGTCAGTACCGCTAAGTGTGGCAACGAAAAAGTCAATGGTTCGGAGTGGATTGCCATCGCACCTCGCGACCGATTTCAACGTGTTTTGCAGCGTGTTCTCGATGAGTCAGAGTTTCTTTCCCCGCATGGGATACGCGCACTGTCACGACATCATCATGACAATCCGTTCGAAGTAGAGTTTGCGGGACAACGCCTCAAAGTTCGTTACACGCCTGCGGAGGGAGACAGCGGTATGTTCGGCGGCAACAGTAACTGGCGCGGCCCCGTATGGTTCCCTATGAACATGCTGCTGATTAATGCGTTGCAGCGTTATTCGCTGGTCTATGGTGATGATTTCAAGCTCGAATACCCCACCGGCAGCGGGCAGCAGCGGACGCTGATCGAGATTGCCGAGGACATTGCACGGCGTCTGGTGAATCTCTTCCTCCCCGGAGAGGATGGACACCGCCCCAGCCATGGCCGGGAGGAACGTTACGCTACCGATCCGTATTGGAAAGACCTGGTTATATTTAGTGAGTACTTTGATGGCGATACGGGGCGCGGTCTCGGTGCCTCGCACCAGACGGGCTGGACCGCGCTGGCTGCAACGCTGATCCAAGCGCTCTACACATCTCGCGAGATGCGTAACAACGCGCAATAGGAACTACGGCTGCCAGCCTCCGCCCAGTGCCTGATACAGCTGAACGTAGTTCTGCATCTCAGTATTCCAGGCAGCTGCCAGCGCCAACTCCGAAGTGAAAAACTGCTGTTGCGTAACAAGCACTTCAAGGAAGCTTGTTACTCCGCCTGAAAACCGTACGTTCGCAAGACGCGCAGTCTCCTGGTAGGTGTTCGTCTGCTCTTCGATCTTCATCCGGAAAAGACGCGCCTGATTATATCCAACTAGACTATTGGCTACATCGCCAAAGGCGTTGAGCGCCGTCTGTTTATAGGTCAACTCAGACTCATTGCGCTGCGCCCAGGCGAGCTTGTAAGCGCTAGTAATCGCGCCACCGGCATACAACGGTTGCAGTACCTGTCCACCCAGCGACCATACCGTCGCCGGCCCTTGGAGGAAGCTGGTCAGCGCAGTGCTTGCCGCTCCAAACTGACCCGTCAAAGATATCTGTGGGAAGTAGGCCGCCTTGGCCACTCCGACGTTTGCATTTGCGGCGACCAGTAGTTCTTCACTCTGCCGGACATCGGGCCGACGTTCAAGCAGGGCTGAAGGAAGCCCGGTCGGAACAGTGGCCAAATGCGGCTGATCGACCAGAGCGATGCCGCGAGCGATCGGTCCTGGGTTGCGTCCCAGAAGAATGCTGATCTGGTTTTCAGTTTGAGCGATCGATTGTTGGGCACTGATCACCTGAGCCTGGGCCTGCTGCAACAGCAGGTCAGCCTGATATACGTCGGTGATTGCGCTGTCGCCACCTGTGTATTTGACAGTATTAATCCGTACGATGTCGGTGTCGGCAGCAACGTTTCTCTGCGAAAACTCCAATTGATCGTCAAATTGCCGTAGCGCGTAGTAGGCGATTGCTATGTTGGAAATCAAGGTCGTCTGGACTACATCGCGTCCATAGGTGGTTGCGAGCAACTGTGCGCGAGCGGCTTCGGTGGCACGGCGATATTTGCCCCAGAAGTCCACGATGTAATTGAGCGAGATGCCCAGCGAATCCACAGTTGGCCCATTGAGGGCGAAGGAGTTGCGCTGATAATCCACGCCTCCTGACCCAGAGACATTGGGCAACTGGTTGGCACGCGTTATTCCTACCACTGCCTGCGCCTGAAGAATGCGGGAGGCAGCAATCAGCATGTCGTAGTTATTGGCTAGGGCTTCCTTGATGAGTGCTCGCAGCGCCTCGTCCTGGAAGACCGTCTCCCATTGCATCTCCGCAAATGGCTGCGCAGTTGATTGGCCAGTCAGGTCGGGCGCCACGCCTCGGTATTGATCCGGCGTCACCACTACTGGGCGCTTGTAGTTTGGCCCTACCTTGCAACCATTCAACAGAAGTACCGACGCGAGGACGGCCGCAAATTTTCTCGTGCCGATCATGTGATGGGCCCCTTAGAAGCAGACTCTGTCTTGATCTCCGGATCCTTCTTCTTGCCGAAGAGATTGCCGAAGCGTTCAACCACATCGAAGCTAACGGGGATAAAGAAAATCGCAAGCAATGAAGCTGCCAGCATGCCGCCAATGACCACCGTACCAAGTACCTGCCTCGAGATAGCGCCTGCGCCCGTAGCCGTCCACAAAGGAACGCACCCAAGAATAAAGGCAAACGCAGTCATCAAAATCGGTCGAAGCCTCAGCTTTGCGCCGGAGAGCGCAGCATCGATCAACGATTTGCCACCTTCATATTCCGCCTTGGCGAACTCGACGATGAGAATAGCGTTCTTGGCAGACAGCCCGATGAGCATCACGAGGCCAATCTGCGCATAAACGTTATTGTCGAGCCGTCGCAGATAGAGTGCGGCAAAAGCGCCAAAGACCGCGATTGGAACGCCCAGCAAAACGCTCAGCGGGAGCGTCCAGCTCTCATACTGCGCAGCCATAATCAGAAAAACAATAAAGAAGGAAAGCCCAAAGACCACAATCGGCTTGACTCCCTGTGCGGCCTTGACCTCTTGATATGACATGCCGAGATAGTCGAAGCCCATCTGATTCGGCATCGTCTTCTTGAACACATCCTGTAGCGCCGCAATCGCTTCGGACGAACTATATCCGGGGGCAGCAGACCCGTTGATCTGAACGCACTGAAACTGGTTGTACTTCATAACGAATTCTGGCCCGCTCCGTGGGCCATTCCCCGTAAGCGTACTCAACGGCACCATCTGCCCAGTGGCGTTAGTCACATAAAATTTTCCGAGATTGTCCACCGAAGTTCGATAGTTGCTCTCTGCCTGGACGTAGACCTGCCACTGTCGGCCGAATCGATTGAAGTAATTCACCAGCGATCCGCCCATAAACGTCTGTAGAGTCTGGTAAACATTCGCCAGACTCACCTGTTGAGTCAGCACCTTCTCCTGGTCGACGGTGACCCCCACCTGTGGCACTCCGAACAACGCAGTGGTCATCACTCCAGCTAGCTCCGGGCGTTTGCGCGCCTCCGCCATGAACACTTGTGTGTTTTTCTCGAGAAATTCAATTGGGCTGCCAGATCGATCTTCGAGTACAAACGTAAATCCACCCGATGTTCCCACGCCCGGGATGGCCGGGGGCGGGAAAGCGAAAGCGATTCCGGCTGTCACCCTGGAAAGCGCACCCATTAAGTGTCGCTTGATTCCGGCATAGCTCTCTTCTGGAGTTTTGCGCTCCTCCCAATCCTTGAAAGAGACAAAGAAGAATGAACTGTACGTAGTATTCACGCCGCTCAGCATGCTGTAGCCAATTACGGAGCTGACATACTTCACGCCCGGCGTCTCCATCATGATCTTTTCGACTACCTTTGACGCGTTTGAGGTACGTTCGAGTGACGATGCGTTCGGGAGTTGCAAACCGCCGTACATATAACCCTGATCTTCATCAGGAAGAAAGCCCCCCGGTGTCTTGTTTCCAAAATACCCGGCGCCCACTACAAACACCAGCAACAGCAGAAAAGCGAACCCCGCTTTGTGGATGAGGTGTCTGCAAGCGCCAACGTATCCATCCGTCACTCTGCCGAAGATGCGATTGAAGCCGCGAAAGAAAGCTCCCAGCGGACCACGAGATTCCTTCTTTGGTCGCAGCAGCATGGCCGAAAGAGCAGGACTCAGTGTCAACGCATTAAACGCCGAGAATGCAACGGATACTGCGATGGTTACGGCAAACTGTTGATAGAGTCGTCCGGTGATTCCGGGAATGAACGCAGTCGGCACAAACACGGCGCTCAATATCAAAGCAATTGCAACTACAGGGCCGCCTACCTCTTCCATCGCCTTGATGGTCGCGTCATGCGGAGTCATGCCGGCTTCGATGTGATGTTCGACAGCTTCGACAACGACAATCGCATCATCGACCACCAGCCCGATCGCCAGCACAAGTCCGAACAGTGAAAGCGTGTTGATAGAAAAACCCAGCAGCGGGAAGATCATAAACGTTCCGATAAGCGATACCGGAACCGCAAGCAGTGGGATGAGCGTAGCTCTCCATCCCTGCAGGAAGATGTAGACGACAATGATGACTAGTGCCAGTGCTTCGAAGAGCGTGTGTTCGATCTCCTTGATCCCGGCGGTGACTGAGAGAGTCGTGTCGAGTGCCACCACATAATCGAGATCCTGAGGAAAGCGCGTCTTCGATTCCAACATCAACGCCCGAACTCCGGCAGCAGTCGCAACCGCGTTTGCCCCAGGAGCCTGGTAGATCGCGATCAGCGCAGCGGGCTTGCCGTTCAAGCGGCCAATCATGTTGTAGTTCTGCGCTCCCAACTCCACTCGCGCTACGTCTTTCAAGCGCAGTATGCCTTCGCCCGATCTCGCCCGCACGATGATCTGACCGAACTCCTCCGCGGAAGGCAGACGCCCGGGAGCCCGCACCGTGTAGGTGAACTGTTGTCCCGCCGGTGCAGGATTACCGCCAATCTGGCCTGCGGGATTCACGTTATTCTGAGCTTGAATCGCGTTGATAATCTCTGGAACTGTAATCTTCAGGCTCGCCAGTTTGTCCGGATCGACCCAGCACCTCATCGCGTACTGACCAGCACCAAAGACTGATACCGAAGCGACGCCCGGCACCCTCGTCAGTGCATCGTTCAAATTGATCGTCGCGTAATTCGCGAGAAAGATATTGTCGTAACTGTTGTTGGGGGAGCTGAGATCGATCAGCATCAACGGTGCCGCAGTCGACTTCTGAACCGTGATGCCTTGATTTAACACAGCGCTCGGCAACTGCGAGTTCGCCTGCGAGGCACGCATCTGGGTCAGAATCTGATCGGTGCTTGCGACGGTGTCGATGTTAAAGTCCACCGTCAACGACATCTGCCCGTTGCTGGCGTTCAGCGAATACATGTAGTTCATGTTGTCGACGCCCGACATCTGCTGTTCGATCGGCGTCGCGACAGATTGTGCGACAGTCTGCGCATCCGCGCCCGTGTAGTTGCCGATAACCTGGATCTGCGGGTCGGCAATGTTTGGAAACTGGGCGGTAGGCAGACTCAACATCGAGACAACGCCCGCGAGAACCATCAGGATCGAAATAACAATCGCCACGATCGGCCGGTTGATAAAAAATTTCGACATAGTCAGTTGCCCTCGGGCACGGACGCAACGACATATGGTTTAGCACTGACAGGCGTACCTTCCCGCACCTTCATGAAGCCCTGCACGATGACCTTCTCTCCAGGCTTCAACCCATCCGTGATGATCCAATTCGTTCCAACGCGATCTCCCACTTTGACCGGTCGAAACATCGCTTTATTCTCCGGACTGACGACAACAACTTGATACATCGATTGCACTTCGATGACGGCTGCCTGTGGAACCAGCAACGCCCCTTTGGTCACTCCAGTTTCAATGCGAACATTTCCGAAGCCGCCGGGCCGAAGTATGCCATCCTTGTTTTGAAAGTCCGCTGCAAGCTGAATCGTGCCCGTCTGCGATGCAATCTCTCGATTGACTAGCATGATCTTGCCCTTCGCCGGGAAGGGAGTTCCATTTGCCTGGATGAACTCAACCGGAAAGGACGGTCCTTGTGCCTTGCCACCGCGGACCGCCTGCGAGATCAACCGCGCTCTCGCAAGATAGTCGCTCTCACTGATGTTGAAGTAGGCTCGGATCGGATTGATATCCGAGACGGTCGTCATCTTGGTTGTGGTTCCCACAAGGTCGCCAACGTTCGAATTGGAAGTACCGGCCAGGCCGTTGATCGGGGACAACACCTTCGTCCACGACAGGTTCAACTCAGCCTGAACCATGCTTGCCTGTGCAGCATTTACCTGCGCTACGTTGGCCGCAAGTGTGGAGATATCCGTATCCAGTTGCTTCTGTGGTATCGCATGCTGCTCAGCAAGTGGACGGTCCCGCGTGACATTATTTTCCGCCTCAGTGCGCTGCGCCACAGCAACCGCCACCTGCGCTTTTGCTTCGTCAAGCGCCGCGATAAAAGGACGAGGATCGATCTCGTACAGCAATTGACCTTTGTGAACGAAGAACCCCTCGGTATAGGCGCGCTTCAACAGATAACCCTGCACCTTCGGGGTGATATCCGCATTTACCTGACCGTTCAGCTGCGCCACCCACACCTGATAGTTGGGAACATTCTGTTGCACTACGTTGATGACTTCAACCTCCGGGGGCATTGGAGGTGGTGCAACTTCCTTCTTTTCGCAACCGACGCTCCCAAACAACAGGATCGTCCCGGCAACGATCGCAGCAACATCAGCGCTGAGCTTCGGCTTATCCGGCAAGTAACGTACCCCCAGCTTGTCCACCCCGAAATAAAGGAGACTCCGAACCTTGGATCGTGCGTACATTCTGTCCCTCCAGAAAACTGGAGCAATTTCGCTGTCTTGGTACTGCTTCTGCCTTATGTCTCGTTGCGCTCAAAGACTCGCTGCGAGAGTGCATCCTGTAGCGGTTACACATTAGTCCCGAAGTTCAGGAGCCCCAGCTGACCGCCTCTCGTTCTTCGAGGAGCAGCTGTAGAAGCAATGGTGATTAGGAAACAGCAAAGATGGAAAGTGGGAGTTCGATCCTCGCATCACAGCCCTTTCTCCCGGACATCAAGATTTTGCCACCAGTTCAGAGTTTCCCTTGTTTGAAGATGGCCATGATAGCACCATATCCATACCTTGAAGGTTATTTTTCAATCCACGACCTGAGGCGTAGGCGTGGATTGATCAGTATCGCTAAACGCGTCACTCAACCCTGGACGATGATCGGCAACTCAGACAAGCGCGGTCTGATCATTATTTTTGGACAAAATGCCTTCTGGGCGAGTTAGCGATCGTCATTGCAAAGCGGCAGGCAATACCATGCGTTGCTCCACGTCGTTCCTGAGCATGACGAGTACTGTCTAAAATTCTTGAGAGTCAGATTGTCTTTGCTGGAGGAGGTTCGAGGACCATACCTGATGAAATAATCGCGCGTACTGCTCACGACGCCGTACGCTCAGCGACGGCGTCCGCAGGGCCTTCGAAGGCCGGTTCGGCATCACCCGAGCGATCAACGCCGTCGCTTCGGCCACCAACAGCATCTTCCAGGAGCCTCAGAATGCGCCTTTCGCCTAACCCGCTCACCGCCATCACCGCATTAGCCGCAACCCTCTTTCTCTACGCAGCGGGCAACGCGCCGGCGAACCCGGACGCACCGAGGTACGACGCGGACGGCCGGTTGATGGTGCCGAAAGACTACCGCGACTGGGTGTTCCTGAGTGCCGGCGTGGACATGAGCTACAGTGAACATCCTGCCGTGGCCGACGCCCATATATTCGACAATGTATTCGCCCTGCCCACCCTTACGCCGCATTCAAGCGCACCGGCGTCTGGCCCGATAAGACCGTCCTCCTGCTTGAGAACCGAGGGGCAAAGTCGAAGGGTTCGATCAACCGCCTGGGACTGTTTCAGACCGACGAGATCATGGGTCTCGAAGCCCACGTGAAGGACACAGCGCGTTTTAAGGGCGGCTGGGGCTTTTTCGAGATCCAGGGCGCGACGCCTGCCAAACAGATCCTTTACACGGCGGCCTGTTATGCCTGCCACGAGGCCCATGGAGCAGCGGACACGACCTTCGTGCAGTTCTATCCGACCCTGTTACCGATCGCGGCGCGCCTCGGGACGCTGAACCCCGCCTATGTGGCGGAGATGAAGTAGGCAGCAGGGTCACACCGGTTCGCGATTCACGTTAGGAACAACCTGGACAAATGCCGCTGTTACCAGTTGTCGGCAGCGTTGGGACCGATGGATCGCTTCAGTGTTCCGGCAGACTCACGGCGCGAAGGCTGAAGCTCGCGATGGCTGTGGGGTTGGAGTTCGGACGCACCTGAAGGGTGCCCAGAACCTCGGTCCGCGAGGTGGTCTGGTCGCGTAGTCGGAAGACGAGGATGCCCGGCTGAACCTCTTTGGCAGACAGCAGATTGAAGCCGCCGGTCTGCTGCCGTAGTTCAATCTGTGCAGCGACCGCGGAGGCGAGTGCGACATTCGGAAGGGCGTTGCCCAGTGCGGGGTAACTTGCTTGGTTGAAGGCGGCAAGCCAATCGTAGAGGAGGCGGCCGGCCGGAGTGTCGGGGATGAGGCCCACCTGGTCGCCGAAGCGGGGCAGACGAACGAGGATGGTGGGATGAACGGGGCTGACGTGGTCTCCCCGGCGCGCGGGCACAGGAGCGTCCGCGGGATCGCCGAGTACGATGGTGTCGATCTGGGATGGATCGTCTTTCTCGTCGGCTGCCGAGGCTGCCTCCGTTGCAGCGTTAGCGGAACGTCCTGAGCTGCCGGAGGAGAGATGAGAATGTCCGGTGTGGGCCAAAGCATAGACCACCGAGATGAGCGCACCGACGGCGGCTACGATAGCCAACAGGATGGCGACGGGGCTTAGCGGCTGGCGCCCGGTGATATAGAAGCGGGGAGCGATCGCAATGGAAACTCCGCTGTGGAGGGGCTGCTGCATCGTGGGCGGTCCTCATGCGTCCTGGCGCGGACCGGGTCGGAGGAGGCCCGGCGGGTTGGCCGCACTTGTAGTGTAGACGGACTGACGATAGGTAGCGTGAGCGGATGGTGGATCGGCAACGAAGGGAAGACCTGCCTTCAGCGGTAGATTTTAGGAACGCGACGATAGCTCATTCAACACCTGACGTAGCTGCTGTTGAGCAAAGGAATTCTCATCGACTTTTCCAATCGTGATGCGGGCCCAATTGGAATAGGGGGGAAAACTTCGGCCAATATCGATCCCGCGAGCACGCATTGCAGCTGCGAGTTCAGATTGTGGATGACCAGAGTTGAAGAAGATGAAATTGGTTTGAGAGTTTGTATGGGGTAACTCAAGCTCATCCAGAGTGTAGATCCATTTGGCTCGTTCAGCGACGGTTATGGATCGAGTCCGGCGGACGTGGGATGTGTCTGCAAGAGCAGCTGAGGCCGCGGCTATATTGAGACGTCCGAGAGACTCTGCATCCCCGATTCCCTGTTTGCGCAGAGTGGCGGCAAGCTCACGCGGAACAAGAGTGTAGCCGATGGGAAGTCCAGCAAGTCCATGAATCTTATCGAAGGTGCGAAAGACGAGGACATTCGCGCCATCACGAGTCAAAGATGCGGCTGAACGGGTTTCGAAATCTGGAGTGTATTCAAGGTAAGCTTCATCAACGATTACTGGAGCACGTTGAGAAACGTCGCGAAGAAACTTCTTGAATGCATTGTCTTCGCTTACGGTGCCTGTAGGGTTGTGGGGGTTTATTAGGTAGAGGGCTCGCGTCTTGTCGTTTACCTTTGCCGCCAATGTCGGCAAATCATTTTCATACTTTTCGTTCAGAGGCACGCCTACTCCAACTCCTCCGACCCGTGAGGCGCCGTTGATGAGCGCAAGGTATCCAGGTGTTGACTATAGAAATTCACCGCCAGAACCTTTCTCGCTTCCGAAATAGAGACCCAGTTCTCCCAGGATCTCTCCTAGCACCACTTGTTCCACGGGCACTCGTTCGTAAACTGCGATCTGTTCTACGAATGTGTGGGCAGCCGTCACATCAGCGTAACGGGAGAGGCGCGGCAGCTCATTTCTCAAAGCAATGTCGACGTTCGGTGACGGACCAAATGCATTTTCGTTCAGGTTGAGGTGGATCATTTCTCCGGGTATCGGGGTCGCGATCGCCGACGTCGGAAGGAAACTCGCCCCTAAGGCGAGACTGGAGTTCTTTAGAAGAGACCTGCGAGTGAGCACTGATTGCATTTTTTTCCTCTACTAATAAGTGCCGTAGCTGAGTCAATAAGTTATATGGAGACCAAGCTGAAGGTAGCGTGGGAAGTTGGCCTGCGCCGTAATTGCACCGAAGTTTGCGCTTCCGAACGCGGTGTTTGGGCCCGCAAACAAAGGTGTATTGAAAGTGTTGAAGGTCTGCGCGCGGAACTGGATATTCAGCCTGTCGCGAATCAAAACGCTCGTCGGAATCACGATGGGGCGATTGTTTGGGTCCGTGATTGGTACGCCATCGACGAGGTAAAGATTTGCAGCGACGGGCCCACCCGCAACCGATGTCGTTGACGTACCGTTCTGGTCCGCGAAGCGGATAAATTGCGGGTTACCCGTATTCACGAAAACCCCGGAAAGCTTTGCAGTAATGTATGGATTGCGGCCCAGAACGGGTAGATCTTCAAGCCACCGCTGGTCCAGGTCCGTGCTCACGGATGCGGTCGACGAGTCTACCAGCGGAGCATCTGCAGATACTTGGACGACGCTATTTGCTGTACCCAGGGCAAGCGAAATATCGAGTGTCAAAAATCCTGTGCTTCCAGGACGATGTGGCGCACCCCGCAGGACCGAATCCTCCTGCTGTAACTTGAAGGCCATATATCGACGGCTTTAGAGCACTGAAAGCGTAGGTCCCAGCGCTATCTGAAGTTGTGTTGCGTGTCTGATGTGTACTCTCGTCTGTCAGCGTGATGGAAGCGCCCGCAACAGAAGCACCTCCGGGATCTGTAATGGAGCCGCGGACTCCACCACAATAGGTCTGCGCGATTGCCGGCAGATTCAGCGCAAGCAGAACCACGAATAGAGTGGAAAGCCGATGTACGTTAAGACGTGAGTCCTTGCTTTTGATAGGAAGCCATGAGACGGTTTTCCTGAGAATGTGCTGCCGTTATGCAGACGAGTCAACGCGGAACAGACGCAACGCCACGCCTTTTAGCAAAAGGGTGGTGCGGTCAAAAGACTTGCCTGATGAGAGCTATGAGGAGAGGCTAGCAACAACAACGAACGCCACTCAACTCGACAGGAACACCCTGCGACGAGCGACAACAATGAAGCACATTGAGGATGCGCATAGCGACAGCATAATCTTGAACATCGCGTTGGTCAATAGCACGCGCGAGCCAGTTCGTCTAGCGGCCCAAGTCGCTTCTTCGCAGGAAAAAAGGCCGGGACGAAACAGCAATGGGATAGTTCAAATGAATCACGCTATGGGGTAGTCAGCTCGCTCAGTCGCGCTAAAGCCATTCAGAGGGCGAAAGGCCGGTTTCGTCATGCCGAATTGTGAATGGTATAAGCTTTTCCTCTGCTATCGGAACTGATCGCATGCGAATCTTCTTTTGGCGAAACATAATCTACGTAGCGATGCTGTCGTGTCTGGCGACGCTGACTGTGGGCGCTGCGACTAAGAAGGACCCCTCGGATAAACAGAAAGCAGAGAACGTCGAGCTGCTTCAGCCTCCGTCGCTTGGTGGCCAGTCGGTTGAAGTGGCCGTTGCGCTCTATGTCACGAATTTTGTGGCCATCGATGAGACGAAAGAGACGTTCGAGGTTAGCGGCTACCTTACCGCGAAATGGAAAGATCCCAGGCTTGCTTTGCCAATCGCTGCAACGGATCAGAAGAAGAGAGTTTATCGATTGGGTGATATCTGGGCTCCATCCATCGAATCGGCGAATACGATCTCACACAAGGCAATGCAGTATTGGCTTACTGCCGATCAAGATGGTTTAGTCACATACGTGGAGCGCTTCGATTCGATCGTATCGAACAACTTCGACTTTCGAAGGTTCCCTTTCGATACACAATTACTTCGGCTTGAATTTCACACCTTCTTCACTTCGGATGAAGACGTTCGCTTTGCTCCTCAGCCTTTGCCTTCGACCGGGATAAGTCGCGACCGGGACACGGAACTCTCAGGCTGGAGCTCTGGGGAAGTGAAGTACACGGTAGACAGGGTAAAAGGGGGACTCAATCTGCCGTCGACAAACGAGGCCGTGTTTCAGATTCCGATGAAGCGGCGATCAGGCTTCTACATCTGGAAGATCATCGTGCCTCTTATGATGCTGGCGCTCATTCCAGGCGTGGTGTTCTGGATCGACGCAGAGATGTTTGACTGGCTGTTAAAGATCCCGATGACCATGATGCTGTCAATGGTGGCATTCGAATTTACGATTGCGCGCGATCTGCCGCGCATCGGCTACGTCTCATTTCTGGATGCGATCTTCCTGGCCAGCTTTACGCTTTGCTTTCTTTGCATCTTCGAGATATTGGGTGTGTTTCTTCTGCAAAAGCAGGGGAAGCGAAAGCTGGCAGTGAAGCTGCATACCATGGGACGATGGGCATATCCGCTGACCTATCTCATTGTGATCGCCATCTTAGCAGTCGGCTTTTTGGCCTAATGCTATGCCTGAGCGGTAAGGGCACTGGAACTGGCGGCTGGACAAGACCTTCGACAAAGCAAAACTTTCCTGGGTCATAGGACGCGTGGGTCAGCCTCTTCGAAGAGTACACACGAGTGGATGAACTTCGCAAATGTGCATGGAAGCTTCTCCGAGGCCGAAGCAGAATACTGGAAATAACGTTGCTCAATACAAATTAGCGTTTTATTTGGCTATAAGGGCTTAGAATCGTCACGCGGCTACCATGCACACTCCCTACCGTTTGCTTAGCCTTGCTCTCCTCGTTGCTTCCTTCTGGGCATTCTCACAGATCTCAACTCCCTCAGCACCGATTTCCAAGCCCGCTGCCGAGTATCTGAATCACGCCCTGGATCTGATGCAGCAAAATGCGCTCCATAGCAAGGAGATCGATTGGGCTGCTGTTCGAGAGGGTGCCTTCCTTCATTCTGAAGGTGCGCAAACCTCAATCGACACTTACCCAGGCATCTACTTCGTGTTGACCCAGCTGCGCGAACACCACAGCTTCCTGCGCGTGCCTGATGACCTCTCCGACGCAGATAAGAAGCGTAACACTGCCGCGAGGAGAACCATCCTCGGCCCTTGGGCTCGGGAAGCAAAAGTACCCCCGCCCTCGCCATTCAGCATCCGCAGGCAACCGGATGGGCATCTGGTGCACTTCGGAAAGCGAGCCTTCGCCTGGGTTTCTGTTCCCGCGTGTGGCGCCAGGCACTCCAACTGGCACGACAACCTCGCTGACTTCCACACCTATGCGACCAACTTACATAGTATCGCCGCTAATCTCTCGGCCGCTCATCCGAAAGGCTGGGTGATCGATCTAAGAGGCAATGGAGGAGGGAACATGTGGCCCATGCTCGCCGGAATTGGTTTCGTGCTTGGCGAAGGCGTTGCCGGCTCATTTGTCTCGTCTGACGGCACCGTGCAGTCCGAATGGTCGTACAAACACGGTGAGGCGCTGCTGGGAACAAAAAACATGAATGACTTCGCTGTTGACGCACCGCTTTCGTTGCCGCACCTCCCGGCAGTAGCAATATTGATTGACAGCGGCACCATCAGTTCCGGCGAAGCTATCGCTGTTTCTTTTGCAGGCCGTCCACACACACGTTTCTTTGGCACTCACACCTTCGGACTTTCGAGCGCCAATGAAATGTTACCGTTGCCCGATGGCGCCTCGCTGTTCCTCAACAGCGCCGTTGACGCAGATCGAACTCATCAACGCTACGACAACGGCATCGAGCCTGATGTCACCTTCGCCGAACCGTCCAGCTTGCCCGTTGAGTCTACTACTGATCCGGTTCTACTAGCTGCCACCTCGTGGCTCTCTTCGCAATAAGGCCCAGGTTTGGGATGGCGAGTTTGCGCGTCCGTTCTTCCTTATCGCTATTCGTGAACCATCAATCGATGCGCCGATTCACGGCACAACGCCGCGACGATCGAACAGACGAGGGTGGAGAACAGTTACGATGAAGAGGTCACTTTGTTGAATCGAACATGGTGAAAAAGACATCGCACGAACATCGCGAAAGATCGTCGTCCTAGTCACTTATGAATCCTTCCAATCTATCGGCTGTGGGTCCGCCCGTACAGGTCCCGTCGGAGGCGAGTAAGCATCTGCTGCCGTGGCTGGTAGCGTTCGCGTTTTTTATGGAGTCGCTGGATACCACTATTCTTAATACGGCTGTTCCTGCAATCTCCGCAGCGCTTGATGTGAAACCTCTCAGCATGAAAGCGGTGTTGGCTAGCTATACGCTGAGCCTTGCGGTCTTTATTCCAATCAGCGGGTGGGTGGCGGACCGGTTCGGAACGCGGCGGGTCTTTGCCGCTGCAATTGGGTTGTTCACGTTTGGGTCGTTTCTCTGCGGTATTTCCACCAATATTGATGCGCTGGTCGCGTGCCGCATCTTGCAGGGCATGGGCGGATCGATGATGGTGCCGGTGGGACGGATGACCCTGGTGCGGACGTTCTCTAAGTCGGACCTGCTCCGCGCGATGAGCTTTGTCTCGATACCGGCGCTGGTCGCTCCCATGCTTGGGCCAATCGCCGGCGGCCTGATCGTGGCCTATCTTCATTGGCGGTTCATCTTTTTTGTGAACATTCCGATCGGGTTGGCTGGATTGGTCTTGGTGTATCTGTATCTGCCGGACTATCGCGAAAAAAAGACGCATCCCTTGGACGTTGTCGGGCTTATTTTATTTGGCTCGGGCATCGCCCTACTGTCGTATGTGCTTGAGGTCTTTGGCGACCATACGCTGGGCGTGCGCGAGATCACGGGGCTGCTGGTAGTGTCGCTTGCGCTCCTTGCGGGTTATTGGATCCATGCAAAGACGCTTCAGTTTCCGTTGCTGCAACTGAATCTGTTCCGGATCCGCACCTTCCGCGCGGCCGTTGGCGGCGGCTTGTTTACGCGGCTGGGAATTGGAGGTGTGCCGTTTCTCTTGCCGCTTCTCTACCAGGTCGGTCTTGGCTTTACACCGATTCAGTCGGGGTTACTGCTTATGCCGCAGGCACTGGCGGCGATCGGCGTGAATTGGGTGATACTTCGCCTTCTGGCGCGCTTCGGCTACCGTAGCGTGCTGATCACAAATACGATCATCATTGGTATGCTGCTTCTTGTGTTTGCGACGATTGGAGTCCATACACCGATTTGGGTGATTGTTGCGCTGGCGTTTTTGTATGGGGCTTACAGCTCGCTGCAGTACACGAGCATGAATACGCTGGTCTACGCGGATACGACGGAGGAGGAGACCAGTGCGGCGAACTCCATCTTCAGCACGGTGCAGCAGATGGCGATCAGCTTCGGGGTTGCGACGGCGGGATTGGCGACGGCATTTTTCATTCCAGAGCATTCTCAGTCGAACCCGGCCTTGATGATTGATGGCCTACACAAGGCCCTTTTGTCGCTGGGAGTATTGACGATCCTTTCGACGACTGTCTTTGGCAGTTTGAAGAAGGAAGACGGTAGGGCCGTGAGTCAACAGAAAGCGATTCATCCGGGCGGATGACTCCGCTGGAGGGCTTTTGTTCGCTGGAAGGTGAGCCTCGAAAACGTGGTTACCGTTAAGCCTTCCTGTCGCCTGTTCTTTAGTCAATTCCTACTGCACGCCCGCACTCTCAACATTCGGACGCTGCTCCTGTTTAGATGGCGAGGAGCTACCAGCTGTCATAGCGATCAGCTCTTTCTGGTCGCCTATAGTAGATAGGACAACGCCGCCCGGCAGGTTACAGCCAGGGCAATCGCACCAAACGCATTACAGAGAGTCAACGATCGCCATACAACCAGTGCGAATGCAGCGAGACCGACACACCCGAAAGCAGCTCCAGACGCATCGATGCTGGCGGCAAGCATCGAGCCACTTCTTCGGGAGGTCCTTCAACTTTCGAACATTGGCATACATATGGTTTGCGTTGGCTACAGCAACCAGCCGATCATTCCGAATCTTCTTCTTCCCATCAATTTGCTTACCCAAGCAGCAGCGCGGCCGACAGTGCAGACGACTTGCACGAAGACCGAACAGAACAGCCGGAATTATGTCTTCAAGGTATTTCCTGCGGCCGGTCTGTAGAATATTGTTCTATGATCGAATAAACTTGATTGACTCGAAACAATACGTTCCATCGGTTCAAAGGATCATTTGATAATCTCGGGTTTTATAACCATGTCTAGAGTGATCTCCATAAAGAAATAATGTGTGAACCGCAGACGTTGTGACTGAGAAAATAGCATTTAGTTGTGCTCCAAAATTTTTTGACAGTCGCCTTCGAATGCAGAGAACGTGTCAATGCTCTTGCCAAGTTGCAACTTCGCCTTATGCATCACCGTAAGTTCGTGATCGACGCCAGGAGAGAAAATTGATCGAATCTATTTTTAGCGCCTTCGCTACGGTTCAATATGAGGGAGAAGACTCGCAAAATCTGCTCGCTTATCGCTACTATGACGCGAGTAAAGTTATCTTTGGAAAGCCTCTCTCCGAGCATCTCCGCTTTGCCATCGCATATTGGCACAGTCTCGCAATGAACGGGAGTGATCCATTTGGCGGACCCACGATTCAACGACCATGGATGCTCGATAGCGACGCCATGAACGCGGCTCGAAACAAGGCGGATGCGGCATTCGACTTGTTTCGTGTGCTCGATCTTCCGTTCTATACATTTCATGATCGCGACATAGCTCCCGAGGGCGATTCTCTTGCGGAGTCCCTCAGGAACTTCCACGTAATGGCAGAATATCTCGCCGACAAGATGAGCACCCATAAAACAAAGCTGCTGTGGGGTACGGCAAACCTATTCTCTCATCCGCGTTTTATGGCCGGTGCCGCCACGAATCCTGACCCAGAGGTGTTTGCCTGGTCGGCAACCACGGTCAAACATTGCATGGATGTCACCAAGAGTCTTGGAGGTGAGAACTATGTGCTCTGGGGCGGACGAGAAGGTTATGAGACTTTATTGAACACAAACATGGGACAGGAGTTCGAGCAGCTTGGGCGTTTTCTAACTCTGGTTGTGGAATATAAGCACAAGATCGGCTTTGAGGGCCAGATCCTCATTGAGCCGAAGCCAAAGGAACCGACCGCCCATCAATACGATTTTGATGTTGCCACTGTTTATGGTTTGCTCAAAAAGTTCGGCTTAGAGAGTGAGGTTGCGGTCAACATCGAAGCGAATCACGCACTACTCGCTGGTCATAGCTTTGAACATGAAATTGCGACTGCGGCAACACTTGGTATCTTCGGCTCTCTGGATATGAATCGCGGCGATCCTTTGTTAGGGTGGGATACTGATCAGTTTCCGAATGATCTCCAAGCAACAACCATGGCTATGTATCAGGTGATAAAAGCCGGAGGAATCGGAAAGGGTGGATTGAACTTTGATGCGAAGGTCAGGCGACAGAGTTTTGATCCGGAGGACTTGATTCATGCCCACATAGGAGGTGTGGATCTGTGCGCCCGAGCGTTCTTGTTAGCAGCTCAGATCGTGGAAGACGGACGGTATGCCCAAATCCTTAGCGAACGCTACTCTGGTTGGCAGACACCGCAGGCTCAGTCGATGCTCAGGGGCGATCTGACCTTAGACCAGATTGCCTCAGCCACTGAAGCACGTGGAGTCAATCCTAAGCCGCGTTCAGGCAAGCAGGAGTTGCTGGAAAGCTTTCTTGGAAGAATGATCTGGTGAGTGTGCTGCACGAGGAAGCTCACTGACGATTGGGACGCGTTTTCCGGAATCACTCGGGTACAAATCCCTAAAGCCCCGTGCGAATGTACGTAGGTCCGTAAATGCGAAAATTTCCTGAGCAATGGAGTAGGCCCATGAGATATAGCAGCCCATCATAATAGCGTTGTTCGCCAGAAGGCGTAGCCGAATTCCAGAGGTTTTCGACGAAAGCGTTAGCGTGATTGTTTGTTGCAGCTAGGGATGCGACCGCCATCGTGGCGACCATACCGACTGAGTGCCTTTGGGAGAGAGCCAAACCTGCAAGAGTGTATTGATCGTCAAACTCCGTGAGATCTTGTGAAAACAGGAACTTCTGAATTCGATTCGAGAGTTCTGCCTCCTCCGGACTCTTTGCCCACCATGATGCGTCTACACTCCAATTGCTAGCTGTCCTCCACGAGTCGTAGGAGAAATCGGTAGAAAATCGGTTAAAGCTGGGTCGTCGAGATCCGTCCCAATTGGCGTAATCCGGTGAGAGCCCCGTCTTTGGATCTGTCGCAAGAACGAAAAATCGGCGGCTTGTTTCTGCAGCCTGGGCCCAAAATGCTCTATCTTCGGGTGGTCCCCATCTAGCCCACAACTCATAAAAGGCGGGTAAATGATACGAGGGGTCGGTGAAGTCTTCATTCGGACTGTCGGGCACGAACCGGATCATGTGATGCTTCTCATCAACCATGGGACCGATAGTGCGAATTCCTGAATGCGTTGACCCGGTCATCACCGGATGGTGACGCATCAAATGAAGTAAACGATCAGCCTGAGCTTTGTAGTTGTATAGGCCTCTTCCCGATCCCCAACGATTTGCGGCGAAGTAAAGACTCATTACGAAGTACTCTTCACCATCCGGGGCCGGCGTAGACGAATGAGGAGAGCCATCAATATTCATTGACCACTTGTAATAGCCGAATCCAGGATCTTTACGGTCAGTGATGAGCATGTAGGTGTTGGCCCAGTTCCAGAGAGCGTCAAACTCGTGTTTCCGGTTCATTTGAACAGAGATCATCATCCCATAGCTCATGCCCTCTGTTCTCACGTCGTGATTGGCTATATCCGTGATGTAGGCCAGAGCGCCTTGCTTATTGCCTCCAACTTCATAGAAGAGAGTCTGTGTCTGCTGATCACCATGAAAGAGCTGCTGAAAGGCTGCGTCTATTCTTGCGCGGCTTTCGTCCGGTGAGTGTCCGATTTCTGCGAACAGATCTCGATATTGCCCGGTGTAAAAGGCTCCTCCTTCCGCATCTTTCTCAGTTGCCGGAAGTAGGGTTCGGCATAGTGCTAGCACGGTAGTAAGCAGCACGCAACGAATCCGAAACATGAGGTTGACCTCCGATGGGCGAAAATCCGGCGAGTGAGCTTAAGCGTGAGGCGTTGCGATCTAAAGCTGCTTCAGGCTCTGGCGCGCACAGGATGCGTTGATCGGTTATAGCCAGAGTGGCGCTGTAGGACGATCGCTGCGGCACCTCTCAATCTGGCCAATTCGCCGCCGCTCGCGATCTCTAGCCGAGGCGGAGTACCCGCGAGCATTGTGGCCCGCAGCTCATTTTCAACGATCGGCCCGAAACGATTCCAATAGGTGGTCAACGCTCCCGTGATCAAAATGACCTCAGGGGAAATTGCGGCTGTGATGAGACGGAGGCCCTTGCCCAGGAAGCTGGCTTGCTTCGAAATTGCCTGAATGGCTTGCTTGTCTCCCTCCTCTGTAAGTTGGAGCAAATCATGGATTGTCACCTTCCGCGCATCAGGAGCTAACTCAGCATAAAAGCGCAACGCCGCGTCGGAAGATGCGAAAGTCTCCCAGCATCCATGCAATCCGCATCCACATAATATGCCTGTGGGATCAAGTGGAATGTGACCGAACTCTCCAGCCAGACCGTTTTTTCCTGAGAGGAGCTGCCCATTTGCGAGAATCGCAGTTCCGAGACCCTCTGACAAACTCACGAGCACTGCATTCCGAACTCCATCCATCCGCCCGAACCAAAGTTCTGAGAGCAGACATGCATTTGCATCATTGTCCATCTCTACTTGCAACTTCAGTTTCTGCTGAAGAACTTTTTTGATATCAAACCCCGACCAGCTGAGATTCGGCGCGAGTATTAGTCGCTGCGTGTCCGGGTCGACTCGACCCGGAAGACTGACACCTGCGCCTTCAAAAGTCTTCTCCGGGTGTTGGTCCATAAGGCTACGCATCGCAATGCCGAGTTTAGAGACAGACTGTTCTGGATCCGAGGTAATCGGGGTCGCCATCTGCGCGAGGAAACGGCCATTGAAATCAACTACTGCCAGATAAGCCTGGCGGGGCCGCACATCCGCGACGATTGTAACCAAATTTGAATTCAATGACAGCATCGTCGGGCGCCGCCCTCGTGGCCTACGCACTGTCTGCCCTTCAATAATCCACCGCTCGGCTATGAGTTGATCAACAATAGACGAGATAGTGCTTGGTTGGAGGCCAGACAGCCTGGAGAGGTCCGCACGAGCAACCGGTTGCCGAGACCGGATTAGCTCCAGGATAATGTCGCGATTGTGTTCTCGTGCTTTCTCGCTGGAAGAGACTTCCGCGTAGGCCAGATCGATCCGTTTCGATCCGCGACTGGTAAGAATCCGTTTCGGGCTTCCGATAGACCTCACTAGCAACCCCTTCTGGTTTGAATCCTGAGCAAAGTGCGACAAGTTCTGGAAGAAGCATATAAGTTGAAAGTACCGTGGAACAAGCATTCGTCAGATGCAACACTAGATGCCAATATCGATGAGACGTCGTAAGTTCGATTTTCCTTTGAAGAAAACCGCAAAGGTGACCAACTGAACATCGACGCCCGTACGATGGCTTCCAAATTGCATTTTCCAAGGATAATGGAGAGGCCGTAAACTATTGCGTTTTTGGTGCCATCTGTCTGGCAACCGTGTCTCGATCCTTCTGTTCCAGTTCATTCATTTTGGCGAATTCGGCCTGTGCCTCTTTTCGTTGCCCCACGGAAAGGTAAAGGTGTGCCAACCGCCAGTGCGCATCTTTTTGAGCGGGGTCCATTTCAATGGCGCGCAAGAAGTTAGCTTTAGCTTGTTCATTAGCACCGGCGGCAGCATCGAGGATACCCATATCGAGATAACTTAACCGAATAACTTTAGGCTGCAAGAATGCTCGCTGAAGATAACTTCTAGCAGAGCTGTCGTCATTCTGTTTGATCGCTATGTCGGCTAGATAAGTTAATGCCTGTGCATGATTCGGATTATCTTTGAGTTCAAGCTTGAACTCTTCCCCTGCTTCGTCGAAGTTGTGTTCTTTCCAAAGCAAATATCCGAGTCCGAAGTGAACGTCGGGTTCCTGAGGCGATGCCTTTTCTGCCTCGCGGAACTGTTTGATTGCTTCTTCAGTTTTATTGAGCCCATCGAGAGCCTCACCTGCCAACATGTCGGCCTGAGCCGACTCGGGGCTTAGTCTCACAATCTCTTGAAACTGGCCGAGCGTGCACAGATACTGCTCTGCCCAGAGACAGCTTTGAGCCAGAGTCATTCTCAACTGGAGATTCTCAGGAGAAGAATTGACGGCGGCTGTCAGATAGGGCACGGCTTCGGCATACTTCCCCAGTCCGTAGTAGCTCATGGCGAGAAGGAGCTTTGGCTTGATGTCATTGGGAGATTCGGCTACAGCAGCCTGCAGAGGTTGAACCGCTTCTTCGAGCTTTTGCTGTTTAAATAAAGCAAGTCCCAGATCGACTTCAAGTCCTGGCAGATGCGAGTGTAGTTGGAGCCCCTCTCGATACGCGATCACGGCTTCCGGATAGTTTCCCTCGAGTGCTCTTATCAAACCTAGATGAGCCCAGGCATCCGAATTCCGGGGGTTATCTGTGACGAGTTCGGACCAGATCTTCTCAGCTGCTGAGAAGTCGCCCCGTTTTTCATACGCGAGAGCTTGTTGCATCTTGGTGGGTGCGGAATGTGTCTGAGCGAAAGCGTGCGAAAAGGTTGCGGCGCATACGACGAAAGGAAGCAGCGGCCGAGTTTTGTGGAATAGACGCATCATGGAGCCGAAGGAATATATAGAAGTATGCTATCGGAACAATTGCAGGTTCAACGGTGAAGCTAAAGAAAAGCAGTGGCTGAGAGAAAGCCACTGCTCGGGGTTATGTCGCTTGAAATGTATTGATCCATCAGAACAAGAACTTCGCTCCAAACTGGAGAACACGTGGATCGTAGGTCGAGGTGACTTGTCCGAAGTTGCCACTGGTAAATCCGGTGCTAACGTTATTAAATTCAGTGTGGTTGAAGGTGTTATAGGATTCGGCTCGGAACTGGAACCTTGGCCCTTCGTGAGAGGTAAGCCTAAACTCTTTGAAGACGGCAAGATTCCAGTTGAAAAGACCAGGGCCAACGATCGCGTCCTTACCAGCACTCCCGTAGCCCTGATTAGTGCCACCAGCCCAGGGTGCGAGAGGTGCTGCGAAAGCATTGGTGTTGAACCACGCGAGCTGCTTCTTGGGGTAACCGACCTGGCTAACGAGATTCGGGCGATTGGTGGTACCGCCTCCTAGGCCAACGGTATCGGTTCCGTAGTTGACGTTGATCGGAACGCCACTCTCTGCAACCGTTACTCCTGAGATCTGCCATCCACCGATCAAATTACGTTCCCAGGCACTGTTCGAATGGAGGAAGAACGGGAGTTCATAGATGTAGTTTGCGTTGAAGATATTGCGGCGATCAAAGAGGCCAGACCCGCGGTCATAGTTCAGATTGAATGGATCTGAGACTTGTCCACCCGAACCGGACAAAGTGGAGGAGGTAAGATCGCCACTTTGGATATCAATCTCGTGCGACCAGGTGTACGCGAGCTGGATGGAAAAGCCGTGTTTGGCTTCCATGCGCAGGGCTGTCTGCAATGAATGATAGCTGCTGTTGGTGGTGTTCTCGGTTTGCGTGATATTACCCCATCCGGGATAGGTCCTGAAGAAGTTCGCATTTTCTCCGCCTGCAACCGCTTGGCGTTCCGTGAACAAGCCGGTACCAGGGTCGCTAAGAGGTAGAGTGTTGATCGCACGTTCGACGTTCTGATGCCAACCCGTCACGCCAACATACTGTGCCGACGCTACAACGGACGGTGCCACTTCGCGTTGGATTCCCAGGCTGAATTGAATTGTTCCGGGATTCGGATAGTTGTACGCCAGATTGGTGAAGTTCGCTGGAGAAGTTGGGGATGAAGCGAGAGCTCCATTCAGGCTGCTCTGATTTGGATTGGAGAAATAGATAGCGTTTACTGACGGTTGATAGGCGAACGGTGGATTTACGTCAGTCCCATAGATGTCGTTCCCTTGAACGCGTTCGAAGAACATACCAAAGCCCGACCGGATAACAGTTTTTCCGTCACCTGAGAGATCATAGGCAAAGCCGACGCGAGGCTGAATGGTTCCGTAGGAGTTTTGCACCAGCCCCCTCGGAATTCCCTGACCTGCGAGCGCCACGCCATTCAAATAGAACGGCACTGGTGCTCCTGCGGGTTGACTGAATCCAGCTCCGTTGGGATTTAGAGTTCCATCAGATCGAGGAACTTGAGCGTTGGCAAGGTTGAAGGCTGACGGGATGAAGTTCGACGTACGATTGTTCTTTTCATAGACGTGTGGCAGAGCATCGTACCGCAGACCGAGGTTTAGAGTAAGTCTGGGTAGAGCATGCCAATTATCTAAGGCATAGGCCGAATAGGTGTTGTTGACCCAGTGAGCAGTCTCCTGAGCCTGGAGCTGGGTATAACCGTTCGCAAATCCAAGCAGGAAATTTACATAGGAATCTTTCGCATAGGCTCCGTCATTGAAAGTGTAGTCACCCTGCGTATCGGCTTGTTGCTGCTGATTTTTGTCCATTCGCATGTAACCAGCGCCGAATTTGAAGGAGTGCCTCCCTCGGGTCCAGGACAGGTCGTCACGAATTTGGTAGTCGAGAAAGGAATTATGCCAGGGCCAATAGTTGGTCGTGTAAGTGGTTCCAGGCCCGACTCCAGAGAAGGCAACAGATGGCAGCCGATTGAGCGCATTGTTACCGGTAAAAATTCCCGTGGCTGTCCAACCGGCGGGTTGCTGGTAGATACCTGCGTTTGTGATATCGATCGTGTTGCCATTAACATTCAGGGCGGTCTCATTCAAGAGGGTTGGGGAAATAACCTGCCCCAGACTGATGACGGAAGCCCATGATGGATTTGCAAAGACATCTCCTACCGTGGGGTAGCTGTCGCCACTCCACATAACTGGGAAGATAGTTTGCGACATTTGATCGTGAATCCAATGACCCATGAGGTGAAGTTTGTCGTTGATGTTGTGATCAACTCGGACGACGTCCTCTCTGACATCTGTAGGCTGTTTTGGGGAAGCAATGTACTGATTGCCAGGAGCGTTAGGCATTGGAATTGCCCCGGTTCCCATGAAGAGGACGGCATTGGAGTCAAACAGTTGGTGAGGAATCGTTGAGACACAGGCAGTCGCGCTGAAACATGTGTGCGCAAAGGGCTGCCCGGCCGTCAGGCCTAATGAGCTGTATTGCGCCAGTTTGGCCGGATCCGTCGTCACCGGAACCAGAGGCAGCACGGCAGCATTGTTTGCGACGTAATCTGTATAGCTCAGATCCTGTCCCGCAACAGGGAAATTCGAAGCAGGGATCGTTTGCGCAGCGTTCGGATTGGCGCCCTGAACAAACTTACGCCACTCTTCGCTCCAGAAGAAAAAGGTCTTCTTGCGATCCTTATTGTAGAGGCCGGGAATCCAAACCGGGCCTCCAATGTCTCCTCCATAAATATTCAAACGGAGTTCTGGCTTCGGTTGTCCGGCCTGTTTCGAGAAATAGTTGTTCGCGTCGTAGGCATCGTTGCGGTTGAACTCCCACAACCCGCCGTGGAAATCATGAGTACCAGATTTGAGAATCATGGTTACAGTGCCGCCCGACGAAATTCCATAGTCAGGACTGTAGTTACTACCCAGTATCTGAAACTCGGCGATTACATCCGGAGATGGCATTACATCCAGTTTGCCTCCGCTCCCGCGGTCATAAACTTCGCCACCATCAATGAGCCAATTGTTATGGTCCGGACGCATGCCGTTAAAACTCAGATTGAAACTGCTGCCCTGCGCGGTAACACCATTGAAGGATGGGTTGGTGGTGGAGACGCCTGTTCCCAAAGTCGTCAGTGAAATCACATTGCGGCCATTCGTCGCCAGTTGCTCGATTTGTTTTCCCGTGATGAGAGAGCTGACCTCATTGGTTTCCGATTGAACCTGAAGAGCGTTGGCCTCAATTGTTACCGTTTGCGACTCTGCTCCCACGGAGAACGTGATGTTCGCCCGGAGCGTTTGCGCAACGTTCAGTACAAGCCCCGATGTTGAGAAGGTCTTAAATCCAAGGGAAGTAGCTTTCAAGTCATAGATTCCGATCTCTAATCCCGAGAGGTCGTAAAGGCCGGATTGACCTGATTGCGTTGTTCGAACGGTTCCTGTCGCCCGCTGCGTTGCGCTTATCGTGGCGTTCGGAACAACGGCTCCAGACGGATCCGTCACAATTCCGGTGATCTCTTGGGCTCCTGCCAGGAGCGTCGTACAAACGACGAACATAAAGAACTTCAAAGCGCTTGTGAAAAATTTCATAACTCTCTCCTCGTCCTAGCCTCAAAAGTCTTACGTAGTGTTATTTCGGGCAAACAAAAATATGTGGTTAGTGCACCCATACGTTGGCTTTCAGTTTGAAATTGAAATGCGTTGGGTTCGTAGTAGAAAAACAGGCAATTCTTTGAAATGTGGCCAATTTTAAAGCCTAGAAAGCAGCTAGATTCGAACGTCCAGCGGCAACCGTCAGTCGAAAAGTTCAGAGGAATCTCCGGTATCTGCACGGTCCAATTACAAAAGCTCTTGGACGTTTTGATAATTGTTTCCCCAGCGAAATAAATCGTGCTATAACGTTTTAATGATTGCGCCGCGAATAGTATCGGTCTTCGGGGTTGGCTGTCAAGCGCAAATTGACGGACCCTCGTATTCGATACGTGCACACACTGTATCTTCCGTTGTGGTGACTAGATAGCTCGATTAGTTACTTACACGGTGACGAGCAGACGACGCGTGAAAGGAGACCTTCCGGATGTGCAGAAGGTACTATCGTTCATTTCATGAATCGGGAACGGAACCGTTGGCCGGTCTCAGTACGACGGACAACTCGGCGATATTTCCTCAGGAAAGGTGCGATGTTAACCCCACGACATTTCAGCCTGTCATTTTAGAAATACCGTCCTCACGGAGTCGCCAGCTTGTCACAATGCGGTGGGGCATGATTCCTCGTTTCGCCAAGTCTCTGTCGCAATTTCGAGGGTCTGCCACGATGAATGCTAAAGCTGAAACGTTATCGATGCGATCAATGTGGCTTGACCCGCTATATAACGGACGGTGCCTCGTACCCGTCTCAGGCTTCTATGAGTGGAAAGACTCTGACCTGGATAGAAAATTCTACGCCGTGGAAATGACAGACCGAAAGCCATTTGCGCTCGCCGCTCTGTGGGACTCATGGAAGAATCCTCTAAACGATCAAGAGATCCTCAGTTACAGCATCATCACCACGCAATCTAACAATTTATTAGATGGCGTGAGTACGCGAATGCCTGTAATCGTCGAGACGTGCAACTATGATCGATGGCTGACGAGAGACGAAAAGAGCAACCCGCCGTACGACCTGCTTCGCCCACTAGCATTCAGAAAAGATGACGCTTACTGAGTGTGAAAGCCAACCTCTTGACCGTCGGCTCAATTAGGTGTCGTCTGCGAAAAATACTGTAGATTCTATAACTGAAGCGGCGCGCTACTTTTGCGATCGCCGCACTCGCAAATGACAGGATAATCATGTATCTCGGAATTGACTGCGGAACTCAAGGTACAAAGGCTCTTTTGGTCGATGCAAATGGATTTCCATGCGGTCATGGCTATGCACGACATCAGATTATCGAACGTGAATCTGGGGCTCGAGAGCAGAACCCAGAGTGGTGGATTAGCGCGTTACGACTCGCAGTATCGGAAGCGATCGCTCCCGCGGCAGATCGCGTCATTGCAATTGGAGTCTCAGGGCAACAGCACGGCTTAGTGGTCTTGGACGAGAACCATCAGGTCATTCGACCGGCAAAACTATGGAACGACACGGAAACGTCCGCTCAGAACGAGGAATTGATTCAACAGTTCGGCGGACGTTCGGAGTGGTTTCGCCGCTTCGGCATCGTTCCGCTCACAGGCTACACAGTTTCAAAGCTCCTGTGGTTGAAACAAAAAGAGCCGCAGCACTTCACTCGTATACGTCACATTCTCCTACCGCACGAGTACCTGAACTTCTGGCTCACTGGTGAGGTTTGCGCTGAACCCGGGGATGCTTCCGGAACTGCATTTTTCAATGTGAACACCCGGACGTGGCAGCGTGAAATCCTGGACTTTATCGACGGTGGCACCGGACAACTCTTCGCCGCTCTACCACGCCTGATCGGCTCCGACGATGTTGTCGGTCGGATACGACCGGAGGTTGCTGCAGAACTAAAATTGCCATCGACCACCGTTGTCTCCTCAGGAGGAGGCGACAACATGATGGGCGCAATCGGAACTGGAAACGTTCGCGAGGGCAACGTCACGCTAAGCCTCGGAACCTCGTCCACCGTATATTCGTTCAGCGAGAGAGCTCCCAGAGACCCAACCGGCAATGTCGCTCCGTTCTGCTCCTCGTCCGGTGGTTGGTTGCCCCTGGTCTGCACGATGAATGCTACAAACGTAGTGACCGCGACGGTTGCCCTTATAGGCAAGACCTTGGCAGACATCGACACGGCTCTCGACCTGACCGAACCGGGAGCAGGTGGTCTGACCTTTCTGCCTTTTCTCAACGGTGAGCGCACTCCTGATATGCCCAATGCGCGGGGATCGCTGGTCGGCATCTCTACGACCAATTACACCAAGCCCAATTTTCTTCGCGCCGCTGTTGAGGGAGTGACCTTCGGTCTCCTGAACGGGTTGGACCTTGTGCTCGCTGGAAAGCGGGCAGAGTCTATCCAGGTCATTGGAGGAGGGGCTCGTTCCTCAGCCTGGAGGCAACTACTCGCTGATGCAACTGGCGCTCAAATCAGTGTGCCAGCCGAAGAAGAGTCGGGCTGTCTCGGAGCGGCAATCCAGGCGATGGTAGCTTCTAGTCGAATGAATGGGATCGCCCAAACATTTCAGAGCGTAACGGATCGGTGTGTCCGTATCGATGGACACTCGACCTCCGAACGGCGAGCGACTTTTCGTGCTCAGTATGATTTATCTCGTCATCGATATAACGAACGACTGCGAGAACTCTACCGATCATAGATTTGATTGTCATACCCACGAAAACGGGTCGCAGATTCTCGACGGAGTATTGATTTCGATCGGTACTTTTCATTGACAATGACACGTGCATGCTCATATATTTCGAGGCGCGTAAAAAATCTAAAGTAGGCGAGTCTTTAAATGCATTTGGCCTCAGCGGCAGTTCTATTCGCCTCTTCGCAACTGACTCATCTTGTGCCGCTGGATGTCCTCATCTTGGTGCTGTATTTTGCTGTCGTCATCTTTATCGGATTCTATGTAAAAGGTTCTACCAATACGAGCGAGGAATTCTTCCTTGCAAACCGTGAAATGAGCGCGTGGATTGCCGGGCTGAGCTTTGTCTCGGCGAATTTAGGTTCACTGGAGCTCATGGGATGGGCGGGCTCTGCTTATCAGTACGGTATTTTAGCGATGCATTGGTATTGGATCGGGGCTATTCCGGCAATGCTCTTTCTCGGCATTGTGATGATGCCGTTCTATTACATTTCACGAACCCACTCTGTACCGGGGTATCTCAAGCTGCGATTTGGCGAGGGTGCCCGGGGTCTTTCGGCTGCCTGCTTTGCTTTTATGACCATCCTGATGTCGGGCGTGAATATGTATGCCATGGCCGTAGTAATGCAAACCGTACTTGGCTGGAATATGACGTTTTCGATATGGGTCGGTGCGATTACAGTTGCAATTTATGTAATGCTGGGCGGTCTCCGCTCGGCGATCATTAACGAAGTTTTACAGTTTGTTTTGATCTGGGCTGGTGCAGCCCTAATTCCGATCCTTGGCCTTATTGAGGCTGGAGGATGGACGAATCTCAAAGCTCAAATCGCAGCAAACGTGGGATCGAACGATTACACGCATCTTTGGTCTACGTTGGGTAGCTTTAAATCGAATCCGATGGGCATCCACTGGACGGGAATAGTCTTTGGCCTGGGTGGCGTCATTAGCTTTGGTTACTGGACCACCGATTTTCTTGTAGTGCAGCGTGTGCTCTCTGCTAATAACTTGCGCTCCGCTAAGTTGGCGCCGGTAATAGGCGCAGCATTCAAGATGGCGGTCCCACTTATCGTGATAGTTCCAGGTTTGCTGGCACTTGCCGTTTTAAAAAATGCAGACGGAAGCCTGATGCATTTAGTTCCTGGCGATGTCGCAAAAATTACCGGGCAGCACGCCTACGACGAAGTACTTCCACTCATGCTCATCCGATATTGCGGACCAGGTCTCTTAGGGCTTGGCATCACCGCGCTGGTGGCAGGATTTATGAGCGGCATGGCTGGAAATGTCAGCGCCTTCTCAACCGTGTGGACCTATGATCTCTACGGCGCCTATATAAACAAAAAAGCGAGCGATAAGCATTATGTCGCGATGGGGCGATGGTCAACAGTCGTAGGTATGTTGATCTCGATCCTGACCGCCTACCTCGTTGCACACGCAACCTCAATTATGGACTATGTCCAGGCGCTCTTTAGCTTCTTTATCGCACCGCTATTTGGAACAGTTATCCTCGGCATGCTTTGGAAACGTGCTACTAAAGAGGGTGGGTTTTGGGGTCTCTTAGCAGGCACAATAGGATCCATCGCAATGTTTATTTACGTGCACGTGGGGGGGAAGCAGGCCCTTTCACGCATTGCACTCTCCTCAGATGCGCAACCTATGGCCGAAAATATGTATCGCGCTTTATGGAGTTGGATTCTTTGCGTTGTCATCACGATCGGGGTAAGCCTTGTTACCAAACCAAAATCTGACAGTGAATTGAATGGACTCGTCTACGGCGCAACAGCTATTCCGGACGATGGGTCAAGAACTCTTCTGCAAAAGCCCATCTTTTGGGCCGGCGTAGTTGCAGTAATTTTCGTCTTTCTCAATCTCATTTTTTTCTAGGGCCGAATTGTAAATAAAGGGGCACCCTCATGGCAGAAGGCACCGGGCGTGGCGATTTACTCTCTATTTGGTTTTTTGTAGGCATTCTAACTCTTCTTTATGGCATCGTACTTCTCCCCTACGGGGCTTGGGCCTGGGCGACAGGACGAGAAGCACATACAGTCTTGTTCCAACTTCATCCCACATTTTGGTGGGGTCTCCTTCTCTCTATTTTGGGGGGTTTCTATACAAAAAGATTTTGGCCGCGGAGTGAAGACCGAATGAAGACTTAAGAGTTGAAATATTCAGGATTGCTCGCGTCAATTATTGAAATTGAGAGCACCCGCTAGCCAGGTTGCTTTGGCAAGAAGCCTTGATCGAAGTGGGCGCCCGTTCAAAATTCATTGCAAGGCTCGGAGTCTTACATATGCACAGATTCGGCATGACACTGCTCGCTATTTCGCTTGGTCCCTACGCATTCAGTCAGACAGCAGATCGTCTCCCCTATCAAGATCCCCATCTTCCTGCACAGCAACGAGCCGCTGACTTGGTCAGCCGCATGACGCTCGACGAAAAAGCCGCACAACTGGAAGATTGGGCCACCGCCATTCCCCGGCTCGGGGTGCCGGACTATCAGACCTGGAGTGAAGCTCTGCATGGAGTCGCAAACTCGGGATTTGCCACAGTCTTTCCACAAGCGATCGGTTTGGCAGCCACATGGAATACGGCGCTCGTTCAACAGATTGGCGATGTTATTTCTACAGAAGCACGTGCGAAGTTCAACCAGGCGCAGCGAGAGGGCAATCATCGAATCTTCTATGGGCTCACGTTTTGGTCGCCGAATATTAATATCTTTCGCGACCCACGCTGGGGCAGAGGACAGGAGACCTACGGAGAGGATCCGTTTCTCACTGGCAAGATGGGCGTAGCTTTCATTACCGGCGTGCAAGGATCTGATCCCGAGCATCCTAAGGCGATTGCAACGAGTAAACACTTTGCCGTACACAGTGGTCCAGAGTCGCAGCGCCACGTCTTCGACGCGAAGATCGAGCCGCGGGATCTGGAAGAAACCTACCTGCCTGCGTTTCGTTCTACTGTAGTCGACGGACATGTGAAGTCAGTAATGTGTGCCTACAATGCTGTGGACGGCGTTGCGGCCTGCGCGAACGACATGCTGCTTAAGCAGCATCTGCGTGAGGCGTGGCATTTCAATGGCTTCGTTGTTTCCGACTGCGCAGCGATCGTAGATGTCACGAACGGACATCACAATGCTCCAGATATCTTGCACGCTGCAGCCCTTTCAATCCGCTCAGGCACTGATTTGTCTTGCAGCATCTGGTCGCCGGGCTTTAATACCTTGGCTGCAGCCGTTCGCCAAGGGATAGTTCCAGAGGATCTGTTGACACGCTCTGCGCAAAGACTCTATACGGCGCGATTCCAACTTGGAATGTTCGATACTTCGGGCCTTTACGACGCCATTCCGTATTCGGTAAATGCATCAGACGAACATCGCGCGATTGCGTTGAAGGCAGCAGAAGAATCGCTTGTGCTCTTGAAGAATGATGGATTATTGCCGTTGGAGAAGAGCCCCAATCAAATCGCTGTTATAGGACCGACCGCGGATCTATTGGTCTCTTTGGAGGGGAACTACAACGGTACAGCGTTGCATCCTGTCTCTCCACTGGATGGTATAGAGCAACAGTTCCCGCATGCGAAGATTCATTACGCACAGGGCGCGTCGCTGGCCGATGGAGCGGAGGTTCCCGTACCTCGCACTGTTTTTGTCGAGGGTCTGAAGACGGAGTTTTTCGCGACAGCAGACTGGACGGGACGGCCTGTGGCTATCCGGACCGATCACGAGATTCAATACGATTGGCGCGACTCGCCACCAACGCCCGAAGTTGCGACCCACGACTATTCTGTTCGTTGGAGCGGGAAAATCCAGATGCCTGCATCTGGTAAATACAGATTTAAGCTCGAAGGCGGTCAGAGCTTTCCTTACTCTCCCAAAGAAAGCTACCGGGTGGTCTTTGACGGAAAAGTCTTGCTCGAAGGAAACCTGAACGGAGGAAAGCTGGAGATGGGTGCCTTCTCCGTGCAGTCGGGCGCCTCTCCAACTGCACCTCCGGTGATGTCGGGGTCCAAGCCCGCGAACTTTGAGTTAAATTTTGACGATACCAGGCCGCATAACATTGAGGTGTTTTATAGCCATTTGGGCGAGCGCGCTGGCGGAGGACTAACGCTAAAATGGCAAGCGCCTGCGCAGGCACAGCTCGACGAAGCCGTAACGGCTGCGAAGCAATCCGATGTCGTTGTTGTCTTCGTGGGCCTCTCTCCGCAGTTAGAAGGAGAAGAGATGCCTATTAAAATTGAGGGTTTTAGCGGAGGGGACCGCACCAACATCGATTTACCTGCATCGCAGCAGCGCATGCTCGAAGCTGTTGCTGCCACAGGGAAGCCAGTGGTCATAGTCTCTTTGAGTGGGAGTGCGCTTGCGCTTCGATGGGCCAAGCAACACGCGAACGCCATCATACAAGCGTGGTACCCCGGTGTTGATGGCGGAACGGCTATTGCACGAACCATCGCTGGCCTAAACAACCCCGCCGGCCGGCTTCCGGTAACCTTCTATGCAGCAACCGAAGATCTCCCCGCATTCACGAATTACTCCTTAAAGAACCGCACCTATCGATACTTTTCTGGGGAACCGCTTTGGGGATTCGGATTCGGAATGAGCTACACGACGTTCAAGTACGACCAGATCTCTCTTTCAGCGACGTCGCTTGATGCGGGCAATCCACTTACAGCAACCGTGGCGGTGACCAACACCGGAAGCCGAGAAGGAGACGAAGTAGTCGAAGCTTACCTGAAAACTCCCCAGGTGAATGGACCTGTGCGGACACTCGTGGGATTCCAACGAGTGCATCTGAATCCTGGAGAGCACCGCAGTGTGTCGCTCGTGCTTGCTCCCCGTTCTCTTTCAAGCGTTGATGATCTCGGGCAGCGATCCATTCTACCGGGCACCTATCAACTAACCTTGGGGAGCGCCCAACCCGGTCAGAGTTCCGAATCATCAAAAACGACTTTCGTTATCCGTAAGACGATGTCGCTACCGAAGTAAATCTTCGTATCTCACATCCAATTATCAGCGGCGAGACCCGCTACTTCGTATTGGTACGAATTAGCGTTGCTCAATACGAAGTAGCGTTCTATTTCACAGCCTCTATTTCACAGCCACCACCACCAGCAACCTGTCAGACTAAACGCTATTTCGTACTGGAGAGCCCATTTCAAGCTCGAATTCACAACGATATTCTGTACTAGATTCAGAGGTATTGGATGCCAGATAGAATTCTTCAGCGATACAGGATACTGGCTTCACGGTAGCGCTTTCCGCATAAATCAACCCTCTCCTCGTCAGACTAAAACTTGTAGCCGGTCCACAGAGCCCAGTAGTTGAGGTTGCGCCCAGGTTGCGTCTCCTTCAGGAAACAGCCCGCATAAAAGATCCCGTAATCCGCCTGAAACCAGAGGTGGCGATTCGCCTGCCATCGAATCTCAGTGCCGGGCCTATGTCCGACGAATCGTGCATGACTACCATCGGCGGCCCTGATCAGGAACCCCGGCACAGCGTAGACGCCATCTTCAAGGCTCTGTCTCCACTGAAAAATCCAGTCGATAGACACAGACACACTATGCGGAAGCGCCGTTTCGATGTGAGGATGAACGTCAATGAAATTGATGGGGCCGGGACCCGTTGTGGCAAGCACGCCAAAGTAGTTGCCTTTTGGAAATAACGGATTGAAGGTCCCGAGGGTATTCGAGCTTGGATGATCTCCGCTCGAGATATCAGCCCTCACGCTGAAACGCGGTTTCAAGGGTACAGTCGGAAAGCGGTAGCCGGTTTCAGTCGCGATCGTCCATGCCCGAATATTCCCCGAGCCAAATGTGCCAAACTGCCAGAGGCCCTCATCGTCAAAGTCCCATCCTGGACGCTCGGTGGCTATCGGGCGAGATATCCTGGCGCCCAGGGATTGGCGGACCTCATGCGCTGTGCCGCGTTGGAAGGTCGCCGCCTTCCGATCCAAGCCTAAGTAGTACAGGTCTAAGGAAGCTTTGTGGGGCAAAGACCGAGTGGCATACAGACCCCAAAAACTAACGGTATTTTCCGGTGCATTGTCGAAGAACCCAGGGTTGTCCTCGTCCGGACGCAGAGCAAAGCCATCCACTTGCCAGGAGTCGATTCTGCTCTTCACCATAAAGCCATCGAAGCTCAACCGGACGTTTGGGCCCTCCCGCACATCAATCAAGCGCCCGGAGCCGTACTCAAGCTCATGCCTTCCGATTCGGAGCTCGATCGATTTCGAATTTGACGAACTACTGAGTTCCAGAAACGCTGACTGAAAGTCGAGCTTCTTTTCATCGATGGGACGCGGGCCGCCTCTACGGAATGAATTTAATCCGCTCTTCAGTTCGATGAAAGTACGGACATGGCTGCCATAATGCAAATCGAAATAGGGCATGTACCTTTCATTGAGGTAACCGTTCCAATAAGGAGATTCGCCCCAGTTGTCGTTTCCGATCTGCTCCCAGACCTCGCGGGCTTCGCCGCCCATGGTCATGTACCAGTCATCGGCGTTCTTGCGCAGCGAGATGTATTTGATGGGGTCCCAAAAGTCCTCCCGGAGACTTCTGTCGCGCAAAAAACTCCAGTCCTCATCCTCCCTCAGCAGCTCGTAACTCCGATCTTGGATTACAGATGGGGCTGTTGCCACTGCCTGGGCATTGGATCTCGGCACTCCAATCAAGAGGGCCGCCGCCAGGATTAGAACAATTCTCATCAAACACACTCTATCAACGGGCGGACTCTATTTGCTTGAGGACGAGTGGATCTCGGCAATATACCCGCCAGGAAATTGAACGAGGGCCGCATTCCTTTGATCCGCAGTGTAGGGAGGGACCAGAATCTCTACTTCGGCCGCCTTTGCCTTGGCAAGGGTATCCGTTAGGTTTGCGACCTCATAGCCGGTCGTCTCGCGTCCGTAAGGATAGGGAATATGACCATCCGTTACGAGCACGGTCGACTTGCCGAAGGACGATTCGATCCGGATTCTGCGATAGATGTCCTTCGGCCGTCCGATCTCTACGCCGGGCGCGTGCGGGTCATCTGAAACCACTTTGCCGTGAGAAAAGTCCAGGAAGCTCCGAAGAAATGCCTCCGCTTTGTTGGTGGAGACATAGACCCGGTTTTCCGGAATTGTCTGGAGCGCTTTGTAGGACGGAGCGGTGGTATGCCAGTACAGCTGCATATTCACGCCGCCCGGCCATTGGATGACGACATCGCGTCCGATCGGATCATTAAATGGGCTCACAAGCACATCTGCTCCATCCTCGACTGCAGTTCGGGTCGCGTCATCCAGATCCGTCACCAAATAACCTGTCCGCTCCGCGCCGAATGGATAGGGTATTGGTGTCTTAAAACCAAACACCGACACGCTTCCTACTGGTGTCAAGACCAGTTGCGACATCGTGCTGCTCGGAGTTGGCGTCACGGTAAAGACGCCTTGTTTCGTGGTCGTGCCTCCAAAGGTCGCAAGAAGACTGGCCACGAAGCGATCGAAATCCTCCGGCGAGACATAAACGTGAGTTGTATCGTATTGCGGTGCCACTCCCGGGTTCGGCGTTGACGTAGAAGCGTGGACGACCGGCGGCGTAGTCCCTAACAACCATGAAAGACCTGCGCTTCCATAGATCAGGAGGACGGCGACGGTGGTCACGCTAAGGTATCTGGTGGTACGCATTGAGATCTCCTTTACTTCGGGACCGGTATTTTAGATTTGATTCGTTCCGAATTCCCGATGATGCCGCATAGCCTATGGGTCAATACCTTTCGACGATACAGAATGAGCGATCTCAGCCATGCCGCGACTGCTGCTCCCACCACTGGGGCTATCAAGTACACCCATAGGAACCGTGTTTGTCCCGAAATGACCGCGGGCCCAAACTGGCGGGCAGGGTTCAGACTGCCTCCGGTCGCTGTTCCTAGTACCGCGATCCCGATTCCTACGAGAGCCCCAACAATCCAAGGCACGAACGGCGTCAGTCGCTGTACCGCGAGGCAGAGCCCGACGACGAACACGATGACCGCCATGCCAAAAGCCTCGGTTGCGAATAGCTCCCAGGTCGACCATCCCGGTCCTGGCTGGAGCGCGCCATATACTACCGACGGTTCAGCCACCACATTGCCCCACACCCTGCGGGAGGCGACGACCCCAAGTACGGAACCTACTAATTGTGCGATGGTGTAGGGGATGACCCCAGTTCCGGGAAAAACTCCGAAACGCCACATGGCCAGCGAGATGGCCGGATTAGTATGCCCCCCGGAGGCCCTTCCCGGCGGACTGAGAATCAGCCCGGCAAGCAGAAGTGCGACAGCAGCACCCACGATCCAGAGTTCCGCATGGATTCCGGGGATCGTCCGTGAGATGGGCGACGGTCCAATCACCCACCTCACGATACTGACCACGCCGAAAAGCAGAACAGAGGTAAGGATCAGCTCAAACGCGCTGTCTCGCGCCACTCGACCAAAGCTTACACGCCCCGCATTGTTGGGCAATTCTGGAGATTGATCCATTGCTTACCCTTTCAATTTGAAGTTAGAAAGCGAGGCAATCGCAGCCGAGACTCCAAAGTCCCTTGTCGCCCAAGATCCATTGGTGCGTCTTATGAGCGACGGAATGCTTGCCATCGTTCAGCGACATCGCGTGGCTCGCTGCCCCGACGGTCGATTCTTCCTCGCTCTCCGCATATCCACCGTATTTCTTGACAGGGGACCAGTCCGGACTCACGGGCAATTCCGGAGGCGCCATGCTTGAGAATTCGTCTGCCGCGTAGACCACCTTGCCCCCGACAATAGTCAGCACCGACTCCAGGTTCTTGATCTCCTCTTCAGGAATTGAGAAGTAGTCCGAGGAGAGGACAGCCAAGTCTGCGAGCTGTCCTTGAGCTAGCGATCCTTTCTTGCCGTCTTCTGTAGAAAACCAGCTGCTCCCAACGGTATAAAGCTCGAGCGCTTTCGCGCGATCGAACCGGTTGTTCTCCGGATATAAGCTCAACCCACCGATAGTCTTCCCGGTCACCAGCCAGTAAAGAGAAAGGAAGGGGTTGTAGCTCGAGACCCGCGTGGCGTCCGTGCCCGCTCCTACCGGAACTCCCATCTCCAACATTCTTTGGATTGGAGGCGTGCGCTTCGCCTGCTGTGCGCCATAACGCTCGACAAAGTATTCGCCCTGAAAAGCCATCCTGTTCTGAATGGCAATACCACCACCAAGTGATTTGATCCGCTCAATGTTCCGGTCGGAGATCGTCTCGCAGTGATCAAAAAACCAGTGCAGTCCGTCAAACGGAATCTCGCGATTAACTTCCTCGTACACGTTCAAGGCCCGAGAGGTGGTTTCGTCGTATGTGGCATGCATACGGAAAGGCCATCGGTTTTCCGCGAGGTGATGAATCACCGCCTTCAACTCGCTCTCCATGACGGGCGCCATGTCCGGCCGAGGTTGAAGGAAGTCTTCGAAGTCGGCGGCAGAGAAGACCAGCATCTCGCCTGCACCGTTCACGCGATAGAAGTCATCGCCATCGCCAGGCTTGGTCATCTTTGTCCAATTCTGGAAGTCGGCAAGTTCCTGCTTAGGTCTCTGAGTGAACAGGTTGTAGGCCAGGCGAATCGAGAGCTCACCCTTCTTGTGGAGTTCGTTCACGACCCCATAATCGTCAGGGTAGTTCTGGAAGCCACCGCCCGCATCGATTGCACTGGTGATGCCGAAACGATTCAATTCTCTGAAGAAGAGGCGGGATGAGTTGAGCTGGTCTTCACGCGACAGCCTGGGCCCCTTCGCCAAGGTCGAGTACAGAATGTTTGCGTTCGGTTTGGCCAACAGAAGACCTGTGGGGTTGCCCTGCTTGTCGTGTTGAATCTCGCCGCCGGGAGGATCGGGGGTGTCCTTTGTGTAACCCACAGCGCGTAGCGCTGCCCGGTTGAGCAACACTCGGTCGTACAAGTGCATAACGAAAACCGGGGTGTCCGGGGACACCGCGTTGATTTCATCCAACGTCGGCATCCGGCGCTCGGCAAACTGAAACTCCGTCCACCCGCCGACAACCCGCACCCACTGGGGCGCGGGCGTCCGAGCCGCTTGCTCCTTGAGCATTCGCAGTGCATCGGCGAGCGATGGCACACCATCCCAACGCAACTCCAGGTTGAAATTGAGTCCACCGCGGATCGGATGCATATGGGAGTCATTAAGACCAGGGATAACTGTTCTCCGCTTTCCATCAATGACCATTGTCATTGGCCCGCGCAGACGAAGGATCTCCTCGTCTGTGCCGGTGGCGCTGATTGTTCCGCCAGTAATGGCAACCGCTTCGACAAACGCTGGTACTCGATTTGTCGCGATCTTCGCGTTGTAAAGTATTGTGTCAACTTCCATGAAGGTTTCCTTAGTAGCAAAGCTCTGTTGTTCAGAGGGCAGGCGTCGCCTGCCCTCACAAGCTCTATTTGTGTGCGAGTTCCGCCGCGGGGACAACGTATTCTGGAAACTTCGTAGCGGGAGCGCCATGAACCATCGTGTAGGCATACTCGACGCCGATGCCATAAGCGCCATAGTGCGTTCTCGCAAGATCCATCACGGCATCGTAGGTATCCCGGTTTGCCCAGTCGCGCTGCCATTCCAGGGTTACAGAGAGGGCCGTGACCGGTTTTGCTCCCGCCTGGACAACACGATGCATGGCGTTGTCGTGTGCAAGTTGGCTAACGTCGCCGCAGCAATCTTCTACGACGTAAACCTCGTAGCCATCGTGGATCGCCTGCACAGTCGGGAGAGCCACACAAGTCTCCGTCCACAGCCCGGCCAGCACAATCTTCTTGCGCCCTGTCTTCTCGATTGCCGCAACGAAGTTCTTGTCATCCCAGGAATTCATGGAGGAACGCTCGATCGGTTCGTGGCCCGGGAACACGGCTCGGATCTGCGGCCACAGGTTCCCGCTGAAGCTCTTCGTCTCGACAGTCGTCAGAACCACCGGCACGTCGAATACTCGCGCTGCTTTTCCTAATGCGACAGTGCAGTTGATGATCAACTGGCGATCGAAGTTACTCGTTCCGAACAGCATCTGCGGTTGATGATCGATCAGCGCCACGACGCAGTTGTCTGGTGTGAGAAGCCCTTTTTCACTACGCTTCGATGTCCCGTTATTTTGCCCCATGTTCATTCCTCCGTTGGTTTGCAGTTGCACTTTCAAAATCGCCCCTCGCAGCCGTTTGCGATGTCCGCAGCCTTCGCACGATTGCGCATGCGCGCAAAACTGCTGTGAACCCGTCGATGCTAGCAACGCTGAAGAGCGAGATAAATTACATGTTTATGTAGGGGCGTCTTGGAGATTTGTCATCCGGCGACCACGTCCATTTGCTGACAACGCATTCGCGCGGATCTAGCTCATGGTGCGACGGACGAACCTGCAAGTGAAATGTTCGCAAGCTGACCTCGCACAAAGATGATGCACGGATATGCATGGACAAACTGAACACTTTTCTTGACTAGTAGAAACATGTGATTGGCAACAAATGCGTCGACCGCTACCATCAGGCTCACGATGGAGGAGCACCGATAGATAACGACCGGACCGACAGTGCTGGTAGTCGGCAGTCAGGCCATCCTTGATTTATTTCATGTCCCGGTAGTCCCCCCCGAAGCAGTCAGACAGATCACCGCAATGGTGGACGTAATAGGAAGTAGCTGATCACCCACTTAGACGTTCCACCCTATCGCGAAAGGTGTCGTATTGATGAATCCAAGTGAGCAGAACGGAAGTCCTTCGGCCGTAGCTAATGATGAACACAAACAGGGTGATGTGTTGCTTCTTTTAGCGGCATGCTCCGGGGACTCACACGCGTTCGTCGAACTCAGTAAGCCACACTCAGAACGCATATTGCGTATGCTCTATAGAATTACAAACAATTGGCATGATGCAGAAGATGCACTTCAAGAGGCTCTGATGAAAGCATTCCTGCATCTTGATTCATTTCAGGGTAAAGCTAGCTTCTCGACTTGGTTTACGAGCATTGCGATCAATACCGGCTTGATGCTGTTGCGAAAGAGGCGCGGTGTTATAAAGATTGCGATTGACAACACCGACGAAGTAGGGACATTCAGCGAATGGGATTTCAAGGATCCCCGGGACAACCCGGAACAATGCTTCGAGAAGAAACAGCGAGCCGACTTGATCCAATCGGCTATCGAGCAACTTCCCTCAAAACTTCGTAATGTTGTTGCACTTCGATACTCAGGCGATCTTTCAATGAGGGAGATCGCACTATCCCTGGGCATTTCGCAGGCCGCTGCTAAGTCGAGGCTTTTACGCGCAAGAATAAAGTTACGTGGATTCGTACAACGCGAGGCTGGCAAATCGCCTACCAAGGTTAAGCCCATGTGGGCAAACCAGCCAGTGTTTTCAAAAAACGGCAGCGGTGATATCAAAGCTTCTCCAACGAGTCGCAAAGGCAAGAACGGTATTAGCCCTGACCTGGGCGAATACAACTTTGTTTCGGGAAAAGTAATGAACCCCTTATGGAAGAAAACGGTTCACCCGGGTGATGAGGAACTAAGCCCGGTTGGAGGTAGATGAACATGGAACAATCGTTCATATCCAGAACAAATCGCGAAGTCTCATCCTCCCGCGCTATCCAACTGAACCCTCCGGACACAGAGCTAGACACGATGTGTATAGGGGACATCGAGTTGAATCCAGCAACGCGAACTGTAAAGAAGTCTGGTCATCGAGTTCACCTTACACCGACAGAGTTCGAGTTGGTTCAACAGTTGATGAGCCATGCCGGTCGACCAATTAGGCATTCGCGACTATTGGCTGCGGTCTGGGGATCCAGATACGGCCTAAGATCTGAATACCTCCGGACGTTTATCTGTCAACTCCGCAAAAAGCTCGAGGTCGATCCCGAAAATCCGCAGTATTTGCTGACCCACTCTCACTTCGGCTATTACTTCGCAGATAGACAGACCTCGGTATGACCTGAGGAAGCACCCGCTTGAGAACAGTATGCAGGTCTTTGGACTGGCTTGTTATACAGCTCAGTACTACCGTTGGTCTGCATCCCCGCAACAAGCAACGCATTATCTTCACTTCGCCGAGTCGGTTGCGAAACCCAGCTAGAGACAGACTGAACCGATCAATTCGACCAGAGCATCTCCGTCAACCGGCTTTCTGAAGAAGCCTGCAGCACCACTCTCCAGATAAGATGCCTCCGACTGTGATGGCTTTCCGGTAATGATGATCACGGGGACGGTACAGTTGCTGTTCTTCAAATGTTGCAGAAGGCCGAGACCGCTCATTTGTCCCATCTCAACATCCGTGACTATGCAACTGATGCGAGAAAGTGTGCTCGATTCCACAAATTGCTCTGCGGATTTGTAGCTTTCTGCGTTGTATCCAAATGAAGACAATAGATTGACGAGCGATTCAAGAACTCGTCGATCGTCATCTATAACCGCAATCGTACGAGCCTGCACGCTCATGGGTAACCCCTGCGTCTATAGAGACGCTACCGAAGATTGAAGAAACACTCTCTTTACGTATCCCATTAGATGCGTTGGTCGTCCCCGATTTTGAGCTTACCCGCGAGCTTGACCAATGTCGCAAAAGAATCGGCCTCCATCTTTCGCATTATGTGCCCACGATGGATTTGGACGGTGTATTCGGTGATCCCCAACTCGAAGGCTGCCTGCTTGTTCAGAAAACCTCTTGCCAAAAGCGGGAGGACCTCTCGTTCGCGTAGTGTCAAGGATTCATACCGGGCAACTAGCCTGGCATGCTCCTCCGCCTTTTGACGGCTCGCGCGATGCTGCCACAGCGCCCGCTCAACTGAAGCGAGAAGGGCTTCTTCATCAACCGGTTTGGTGAGAAAATCCACCGCCCCTCCCTTCATCGCTCTCACGGTTGATGGGATGTCGCCTCGGCCGGTGATAAAGATCACTGGTATTGAAGTCGTTGCCGAAATCAGCTTCTGGACTTCCAGACCACCCAAGCCGGGCATCTTGAGATCGAGAAGGAGGCAAGCGCAAGAATCTCGGCGAGCAAAATCAAGAAAATCCTGTCCGGACGTATAGAGTTGCACGTGCTTGCCATTAGCCCGTAGCAGCGCAGACAACGCCTCTCCGACGCTAGGCTCATCGTCCACGATATACACAAGCTCATGTTCCATGAATGCCCCCTTCGGAACAACCACTCGACGATCTCTGGCCCGGCGATAAAAGTGCAATCGGGACATGCCTCGCAGAGCCCTTTGACATTAGCCCGATTATATCGACGAACCCATACCAGAATCCGTCTACTCAGACAGTCAGGGCACTACATAAATATGGAATAGCCTCGGAACGCAATTGCGGTGTAAGCCTGGACTCTCACTTAGGAAAGAGGAGTTTAGACTTTTAGCGAACCGACTGAAAGAGGCGATATCACAACGTAGGCGATGGTGAACAGCAGGACACTCCTTCTTGTTTCGGCCTGTTTGCGTAACGCTTCAATTGACCGTGAGCATAACGAAGACAGTCAAAGCTTGGCACTGACCATCACTGCCCAGAGCGAGTGGCAGGTACGAATGCATTTGATGCCTCCTTCGAAAGCTCCATCTCGGACGCGGAATTGCGGATTCGCGTCGTAAAGTTAGCGTTCCGGATTTTGCGATGGAGTGCCAACTTCCCGCTACTTGCAAATTGCGTAGGCCTTTTCTGCCGTGTCAGCTCGTGTTCACTGTAGTGGATTACGAGTAAAATATGGGTCTTGTGAGGAAAACACCCCAACGTGTCCGGTCCTTTGTTCCCGCCGGCGATTGCGACCTCTTCTGTGGGTATATGCAACTGCGACTGGTCACAGTTTTCTTGCAGCGATCGCAGCTGCTCGTTTTATGCATTGCGCTGACCAGTTGCCAGTCGCATAAAGTGAATTCCGGACCTTCAATCGAGTTCACCCATATTCCGCCGGCGGCGCAAGGTGGGCGAGAAAGAGTCGATACGATCTCTGGACGGGTAAGAAACGCTCGACCACAGCAGCAGATTGTCATTTATGCGCACGCCGGGCCATGGTGGGTGCAGCCATGGCCCGATCGTCCCTTCATTCCCATCAAAGCGGACTCTACGTGGAGCACGGAAACTCATCTGGGATTTGAGTATGCTGCGTTATTGGTGGATCGCGATTACTATCCTCAGCCCGAGATGGATGTAGCTCCGACCCAAGGGGGTTCCGTCGCTCTCGTGACAATTGTGAAGGGCGTTGGACCGCCGCAACTTGACCCGACCGGATCGCTTAAGTTCAGCGGCTATGACTGGGGCGTTCGCATGATTGCGAATGACAAGGGAGGCACGAACAACCTCTTCGATGCAGAAAATGCATGGACCGATGCGAACGGGGCGCTCCACATGCTGATCAAGAAGAAAGGGGACAGGTGGTCTTGTGCAGAAATATTCCTGAATCGCAGTCTCGGGTACGGCACGTATTCGGTAACTTTGCGTGATACTTCTCACATAGAGCCCGCTGCGGTCTTCACCCTGTATACCTTCGAGGACTTGGCAGGCGAGCAACGCTATCGCGAGATGGACGTAGAGGTCAGTCGTTGGGGTGACGCTGCCAATAAGAACAATGCACAATATGTGGTTCAACCGTTCTACACCCCTGGAAACGTGTTCACCTTTGCTGCGCCCTCAGGCACGTTGACCTATGTCCTGCGCTGGGAACCTGGACATGCAACTTTCAAAACGTTTCGCGGAAGATCTGCGGGTGCCGGAGCGCAACTCGTTTCTGAACATGAGTTCACATCTGGCATACCGCTTCCGGGTAACGCAAAACCCCGCCTGATCTTTTACATCGTTGCGAGCGACAAAAATCCTATGCAGAAGGCAAGCGAGGTTGTGGTTGAGAGGTTTGAGTACCTTCCGTGAGTCTTGGCGGATGCTGGCTACTCAGGTGCGTCATCGCCGGACTCACGGCCATCTGCTTCGCTGCGCCGGCATCCGCGCTCGATCCCACTCGGACTGTGTCGCAATATCTCCAAGACTCCTGGGGACCTGAGAGAGGTTGGCCGGGCGGATATATAACGGCCATCGCACAGACTTCCGATGGCTATCTCTGGGTTGGAACGGACAAAGGCCTGGTTCGTTTTGACGGTTTGAATTTTCACAAGTTCGAGCGGGCCCATCCCGATCCAATTCTGATTGGCCCTGTACGATCGCTCCTGGTTGACGCAAGCGATAACCTCTGGATCCTGCTGCAAAACACTCAGGTCTTTCGCTATAACAATGGGAACTTCGAGCTCATGCGCGGTGAGGCTGAGAACGGCACAACGGCAATTGCACGGGGGACGTCGGGTGCACTTTTGCTCTCGTCGTTACCTCTGGGAACCCTTACATACCGTGACAACAAATTGCGAACCGTGTCACCCGCAACACTTCCCGTCGACGCTGCAAAGGCTGCGAGCGGCGAGGCTTCTGACCAACACTCACCTCCTTTCAATTGGTCCTATGGCATGATGCCTGATCGCCAGCCGGCGCTCACCTCGCTGGTGGTGACCATGGCGCAGACTGACGACGGAAAAATCTGGTTTGGCACGGAGCGTCGAGGGCTCTTTTATCTTCAAGATGGCCGCGTCTTGAGCGCGTTGAATCGGCGGGTTGATACGAAGATCAACTGCATTCTTCCTCTTCAAAACTCAGAATTGTGGGTCGGAACGACGAAGGGCGTGCTGCGCTGGAATGGGACAGCGCTTAGTTCGGCAGGCGTACCGTCCTCTCTTCTCAATCTCGACGTACGGTCCACTCTTCGCGACCGGGACTCGAACATCTGGTTTGGCACCAGTCACGGACTGATTCGGTACAACGCCAACGGGTTTTCTTTGCTGAGTAGTCACGACACCGGACCGGTTACTGCGCTGTTCGAAGATCGGGAGGGAATCATATGGATCGGTAGCGCGCGCGGCCTGGAGCGACTTCGAGACAGCGCCTTCGCTACGTACTCTCTTCCCAATTTGAAATCACGGACTATGGGACCTGTACACGTTGACTCCGGCGGCCGCACTTGGGTTGCGCCCATTCAAGGTGGTTTGCGATGGCTGAAGGAAGGAAAAAGTGCGGTTGTCACTGCCGATGGGATCGCCAACGATGTTGTCTACTCCCTCGCCGGCAATGGCAAAGATGACGTCTGGGTGGGACGACAACAGGGTGGACTCACCCATCTGAGCTACTCCGGCAAGTCGCTGACGGCCAAGACCTACACGCAGGCAGATGGCCTCGCACAAAACAGTGTGTACGCGGTCCATCAGAGTGGTGATGGAGCCGTCTGGTTAGGGACTCTCAGTAATGGTGTAAGCAAACTAAAGAATGGTCATTTCATAAATTACTCGACCACAAACGGGTTAGCGGCAAACACAATATCCTCGATTGCCGAGGGCCCTGACGGAACAATGTGGTTTGGGACTCCGAAGGGCGTCAGCGCCATGTCGCAGAAGGGGTCGCGAACCTTTACCGCCAACAACGGCTTACCCTCCGAGGATGTCAACTGCCTCCTGCAGGATTCAACGAGAATCTTGTGGATAGGAACAGCCGAAGGTCTCGCTTACCTCAGTGATGAGCAGGTGCACGTTCCCCGCGGAGTACCTGAGTCCCTACGAGCCCCAATATTCGGTATTGAAGAAGACAAACACGGCTGGCTCTGGATCGCGACCTCAGATCATGTTTTACGCGTTCTACGCGACAAACTGCTAAGCGGTGTTGTGAAAGCAGTCGATGTTCGCGAGTATGACGAGGCCGATGGTCTCGAGAGCACTGAAGGAGTGAAACGGAGCCGATCGGTGGTCTCGGATTCAGCGGGCAGGATTTGGTTTTCACTCAGCAGCGGCCTCTCGGTTGTTGATCCATCCCAGATCAAAGACAATTCGGTTCCTGCGCTGCCCCACATCGAAACGATCACTGCCGATTACAACACCGCAAACCTCGCCGCCCTCGTTCAAATTCCTCCATCTCCAAGGCGGATCACCTTTGAGTACACTGGGCTGAGCCTTGCGGTGCCCACGCGGATTCGTTTTCGATATTTTCTGGAAGGTTTCGACAGCAGCTGGAGCCAGCCGGTTGCAGCACGGGAAGCCGTTTACACGAACCTTGGGCCCGGTTCCTATCGATTCCGGCTAGTCGCCAGCAACAGCGAGGGGCTGTGGAACGGGCCAGAAACTGCGGTCGCTTTGAACGTCGCCCCGGCCTACTATCAAACTTACAGGTTCCGATTGGCGTGCGTGGCTGCATTTCTGGCATTCCTTTGGGGGCTGTATCAACTCCGAGTGCAACAAGTGCAGCGGGAGGAGAGAAAACTTCGCGAAGCCATTGGGACCATTCCGGCGATGGCGTGGATTACTGGACCCGACGGCGTCACTCAATTTGTGAATCGACGCGTGATTGAGTACACCGGCCTGTCGCAGTTTGGAAGAGCGGAGGGAGTGGGGAAAATTGCTATTCATCCCGAAGATCTGGATCGAATTGTACGACGACTGGCCGCGAGCATCGAAAGTGGTGAGCCCTTCGAGGAAGAGATGCGCATCCGCCGCACCGACGGGGAGTATCGGTGGTTTTTGACCCGCGCCGTGCCGCTGCGGGACAAGCGAGGAAAGATCGTGAAATGGTACGGTGCGGCGACCGACATTCAGGATCGCAAGCGTGCGGAACAACTCCAAGCAGACCTTGCACACACCAATAGGGTCAGCACGATGGGAGAATTGGTCGCCTCCATCTCGCATGAACTCGCACAGCCCATCACGGTCACAACCGCTCATGCTAAGGCATCTTTGCGATGGCTTCAGCGCGACCCGCCAGAAGTGACTGAAGCTCGCAAAGGAACGGAAAAAATCATCGAAGCGGGAGCCCTTGCGTCGGAAATCATCAATCGCCTGCGATCGTTGTACAAGAAGGCCCCTCCCAAACGAGAGTTGGTCGCGATCAATGAGGTCATCGGCGAAATGGTCCTGCTGCTGCGGGGCGAAGCGAACGAGTATGCTGTTTCAATTCGTACGGATCTGGCCGCAGATCTTCCCAAGATCACCGCGGATCGAGTGCAACTGCAGCAGGTACTGATGAACCTTATGCTCAATGGTATCGAGGCGATGAGGGAGACCGGCGGAGCACTCACGGTCAAGACGGAACGAGGCGAGGGCCGTCAAGTGCTGATCTCAGTCAGCGACATCGGAGTAGGATTGCCGGTCGGTCAAGCGGACGAGATCTTCAATGCCTTCTTCACCACGAAACCTCAAGGCAGCGGCATGGGACTGGCGATCAGCCGTTCAATCGTGGAATCGCATGGTGGCAATTTGTGGGCCACATCCCACGATGGACGGGGCGCGACGTTTCATTTCACTCTGCCAACCGCAGTCGTAGAAGTGCCCGCGGCAACATAATTCCGTGTTTCTGACGCGCTTGCGACAGCCACATCGACCCATCACAGAATAGATGCACTAGAAATCGCCAAATCCCAATTCGGCTCCCTGCGGGCATAAAGTTGCCTTACGTCCGGGTGTTGTGGCGACGATCGCGGATAAATTTTCAACCGTGAATTGTCGACTGGCCCATTCAGACCAATGCACTCATTAACTGCCTCCAAGAGGCTACTAGTTCCGATATCGTCTCTCTCTTGGCCCACTATGCGGTGGGTGCGGCGAAGGCCCTCATCACCATTCGTTCTTGGTGGGCCAGTGGCTTCGAAATAACCTGGATCGGAGCCTTGGACGGTGTCGTGACGTATGTGATCGGAATCGGTCTTGGCAAACTAGAGGCAGGTATACCCAACGATTCCTCCCTTGGCCCCAGACGCCAAATTGAAGGCGGCTACGAAGAAGCCCGTTGCGAGTGCGAAGTCCGAGACGAAGATGGGAATTGGCTAGTGAAGACTCCGACCAAGGCTGCTTCAAAGAGGAAGACGGCTTTGGGTTCAACAGGATGATATGGTCGTCTGATGCACGCGGACGTCGACCACAACTTTCTGCTGAATTGTATGAAGAATGCGGAGTGGCGAGAGCTACTAATTGAGGTCCATGAATCGGCCGCAGTGCGAATCGTTCTGTCTCCATATCATCTCTATGAAATTGGCAATGCACGGAAATACGACGACACAGAAGACCTCGTGAAGTTCGTAGAACAGCGCAGCCCGACTGGTCTATGAGCCGCGCCGACTTACAATTGTTTGAATTTTGGGCGACTTAGCGATGGCTCTGGGAGGCCTCTAATGAGGTCGTGAATCCAATCGGAACATTCAGCGAGATCGCTGCGGTCTTGATAAAGGTTCATTTTCATCGAGTCGTTCATGCTACCGTACGTGATTTTGTTGTTGCCTTCTCTGTCGAGGGCGCGCTTGATCCAATCCGACTCGGAATGGACGAACAACGCGACGTCGCTGGAGCAACTATGAAAGCCTACATGCAGGATCGGTTCACCAAGAACGCTAGACTGCTCATGGACAAGAATCATCTAGCGTTACAGCTTGACGTTGGCTTGGGAGTCGCAAGCTGTACGATATGGCGCTTTGCTTAAGGATTTCGACAGCCCTCCTCAACGATTGGTTTCCTTCGCCCGGCAGTTCAATCGAAACCGAACCTAAAGTCTGAGGAGGCCCGGTATCTCGTGGTGGAGGTCTTGTTGGTAGAGAAGCCTGTGGCCGATGGTCCGGTCAGGACCGTCCGCCATTTTGATTGCAGGTATGCCCAATCTTGGGACGCCAGTGCTCAGTAGCTCGGGCTGGATGGAGAGCTTTAGCGGTACGGCGTTTCCAGCAGGAATTCTAGCGTTTCGATAGCGGCTCGCCCATCCGCTTCTTCGGGGCACAGAAGCCGATTGTATCGTCGTAACCGAGATGCGTTAGGGTCCGAAGATGTTCGTGCTGAAATGAAATCAATTCTGCCACCCAGTGCAAAGTTATGCTGCCACCCAGTGCAATGGAATGCTGCCCACTGAATGCAACGTTATGCTGCCACCTGGTGTGCAAAATATCATCCACGCCGACGGCGTGCCGCAGTTGCGGTTCGATCAGGACGACGTCCAGGGAGAGTAAGGTGCGGATAGCCGACAATCCACCCGGAACACGAACCAATGCTAAGATTTGCTACCGTGTCACGAGCTATCCGGGATACTATCCCCTTGCGCCTGTGAAGTCGGCTGGCGACTGCGGCGCCTGTTCGCTGAAGTCCCGCCGTACATAGGATCCGAGACGTGGCTGCCCCGTCACCTGCATTAGTAGTCATTGAACCTAGTCAGCGATTCCATTTTATGTATTTCAGGGAAAAACATGTACTTATTTACGGATTTTTTATCGGTGTATAACTATGCGTTCGGAAAGTATATTTCCTCTGTAACTTGACCTGCAAGAAACAGTTAGTAGACATCTTGAACACAGAATTTGCGAAATTTCGCCGCCTGCCTTTAACTCCCGAAACTTTTCCTGTTATTTGGGGTCACTAGCCCGGCTGGTATCTGGTATCTGAAAGGTGGAGCAGAGATACTTGAGTGACGAAAACGAATATTTCAATGTGTGGATATCCTAATCGACTGATTTTCGAGGCGTGCGATAAACATCATCACTCAAGCTACACATATATTGTGGTTTGTAACTAAAGTTGTAGGCCGACCCTGAATGGTTCGTGAATTGCCTTTCACAGAACCATGAAAGTTCAAGGGCCCCTAAAATTTCTTGTAGGCATGGCGTTGACGGTATCGGGCGCCATTTGTGTTTTAAGCACCCCAACTATCTTATGTGCTCAATCAACTACCTCCGGTGATATTGCGGGAGTTATAACGGATGCATCAGGCGCCGTTGTTCCAAATGCGAAGATTGTCGTAACGAACAGCGATACAGGTTTCACGCAAACCTTAACTTCCGGTTCCAACGGCGGCTACCGTGCCCCGTTGCTCAAACCCGGCGACTATAGGATCACCGTTACGGCTGGTGGCTTCGAGACGTCGTCGACCACCGTGACCGTAGCGATCGGCCAGATAGCTTCCGGTGACCTCCACCTGGCGGTGGGTTCAAACAATGTAACGATCGAAGTGTCGAGTGATACCGCGTCGCTGCTCCATACAGAGAACGCCGACATCTCCACCTCGATCTCCCAAGCCCAGGTGCAGAGCTTGCCTAATCCTGGAAACGATTTGACATTTGTGGCCCAGGTCTCTCCGGGTGCGATTATGAATACGTCCGGCGGCGACGGAAACTTCTCCGTCTTCGGTCTACCCGCGACCTCGAATACCTTCACCTTGAATGGCTCATACGAGAACGATCCATTTCTGAACCTGAGTAACTCCGGTGCCTCGAACCTGCTGCTTGGCAACAATGAGGTGTCCGAGGTCAATGTGGTATCGAACGCTTACGGCGCTCAATTCGGTGGCCTCGGCGGCGCCCAGGTGAACGAGATCACGCTCTCGGGAACGAACAAGTTCCACGGCAATGCCGTCTACCAATGGAATGGCAGCGTGCTCAATGCGAACGACTACTTCCGCAACCAGACCCCGACTCTGACCCCTCGGAGTTTCGACAATGTCAATCAGTTTGCGGCAAGATTCGGCGGGCCGATTATCAGGGACCGCCTCTTCTTCTTCGTCAACTATGAAGGTCTGCGCGTGGTGCTGCCATCGTCCAGCACCGTGTTTGCGCCCAACCCGGCTTACATCGCCAAAGCGATTGCTGGCGCTCCCGTGGCAGACCAGGCGTTTTACAAGCAGTTATTCAGCGTCTATCAAAACGCCCCCGGCTATTCGACGGCAACGCAGTCCCTCACCGACCCGAATGCGCTGTCCTATACCTCGACGGCAGGAAACTTCACGCACGAGTTCCTGCTTACCTCTCGAGTGGATTTGAAGCTTACCGATAAAGATACGGCCTTCGGCCATTTCAAGTGGGACAAGGGTGTACAAGCGACCTACACCGATCCTATCAATCCGATTTTCAATGCGGACAGCCCTCAGCCATCGTTTGAGGGGACCCTTGGAGAGACACATGTCATTAATTCAAAGATTACCAACCAGTTTCTGTTCGGTGTGATCTGGTATAGCGCTGTGTTTACGAACACTAACCTTGCTGCAGCCAACGCGCTTGTTCCTTACGCGCTCAACTTTACAGACTTTGGGGGCAGTTTTACCACCCTGGGCGGCGAGGACAACAACTGGCCACAGGGCCGCAACGTAACGAACTATCAATTCAGCGACGACGTGAGCATCACCCATGGCCGTCATACCATCCAGTTCGGCGGCTACTTCCGGCGCGATGATGTAACGGACTACAGCCCCTCTATCAATACGACTCCCGGAGTCGAAGCTGACGAGAACGGGGACTTCGCAGCCGGAATGGGGCTGGAACAATATGTTCAGCAGTATCCGCTCCGGAACACCCAGCCTGTTGGTCTCTATAACCTTGCAGGTTATGGCCAGGACACATGGAAGCTCCGCCAGAATTTGACCTTGACCGCTGGGGTCCGCCTGGAGCACGACTCTAACCCGACTTGCGGTACAAACTGCTATGCCTATACGAACGGTGCCTTCAATTCTCTGAATACGAGCACTGCAACTGCTTATACGACCCTGTTGACGAGTGGCAAACATCAGGCGTTCCCCGCCTTCCAATCCATCACGGTGAATCCGCGTGTCGGCTTCTCCTGGTCGCCGTTCGGCCCGGACAGCAGCACGGTGGTCCGCGGCGGCTTTGGTCTGTTCACTGACGTATTTCCCGCGACCGTGGCGGACAACTTCCTGAACAATGCACCTACCAATGTTGGTTTCACGTTGAACGGACCCGAGAAAAATGGCAGCTTTATCAGTCCAAATCCTGGCAATCCAGCCAGCGGTCAAACCATGTCAAACGTCTCCAGCGTGGCCTTTCAGGCTGGGTTCCAGGGCGGCGCGAGTTTCGACACGCTTTCGAGCAGCGTTCCCGGCTTCGCCGCGCCTGGAATAGTGACGGCCGCGGGCAAGTTGCACTACCCAACCTATGAGGAATACAGCTTTCAAGTAGAGCATGCGCTTGATCCGAGAAAGCAGACGGTCCTCTCTCTCGCCTACGTCGGCAATCACGGATATCATGAGCCGGTTCAAAACCAGAGCGTGAACGCATTCGGGGTGAATAACGGCAGTCCAGGCTTCAACGGGGTAACTCCGATCAACTTTACCGGACTTCCGACGACCATTCCGAACGCCTCGTTCGGCGCAGTCAATGAAGTTGGGAATGGTGCGATCTCGAATTACAACGGTTTCCTCGTCGGCGTCTCTCGTCACACGAAATCGCTGACGCTCAATTTCAACTACACCTGGAGTCATGCGCTGGACGAGATTTCGAACGGCGGCATTCTGGGCCTCGGCTTAGTTGGAGCTAATTATCTGACTCCCATCAACCCAAACAACCTGAGACAGAACTATGGCAACGCAGACTACGATTCACGACAGAACATCACCGCGTCGTACGTCTATACGCTGCCTTACTACCGTGGTCCGAAGTTTCTGACAGACGGCTGGCAGGTGAGCGGTACGGTCTTCCACCATACCGGTTTCCCGTTCTCTGTTGTCGACAGCGCTTTGCAGGCTTCCAACTTCGGCGGTCCGGGTTTCCCTGGTTTCCTGGCAGCCCAGGTCAACGGGGTCAAGAGCTGCGGCGGCAGTGCAGTTTTCAACAACGCAACCGGCGTAGCAGCAAATCCGTGTGCGATTGCGAATCCTGGCAACTTCGTCGATCCCACAGCATTCGGACAGGGGCGGCGTAACCAAACGGTTGCACCTTCCTACACGGATACCGACTTCAGCATCCTGAAGGGTTTCAAGATTCCAATTCCTCACACGGATACCGGCCGCCTTCAGGTGGGAGCCCAGTTCTTCAACCTCTTCAATCACCCGAACTTCGGTACCCCAATCAACGACCTCAATAATGCCAACTTCGGTGCGATCACTACCACTGTCAGCTCACCGACTTCGATTCTTGGCTCTTTCCTCGGTGGCGATGCTTCACCTCGTCTCATCCAATTAAAAGGAACCATCACCTTCTAACGAAACTGTATGGTCTATACGGGGAGCCTGTTCAACCGGCTCCCCGTTTTCTTGTTCTGTGACCTGAGCGGTGGAGTTGAGCTACAGTCGAGCGAGGTGCCTTATCCTCAAACGGGAAGCCGCGTTCCGCACGCAGTTACGTTGGCGGAAAGTTCTCACCTCGCTCTTTGGAAGATTTTCTTTCCGTGATGGCTGCAGCCGATCAACAGACGGCTTACGTTCTGCAGGTCTACGGATACTGAGACATGGTTGCCACTATGGTTTTTCACGGAGCCCTCGAGGAAGACCTCGTCTACGATGCCTGCCCCGAAATGTACTTCAAGTTCGCCAAGGTACGCCGGCATATCGAAGAATTCCGGAGAATAAACAATCTTCCCGAGTTGTTCCAGAATCTTCAAAACTTAGCCGAGGGTTCCGAAAAAGGCCGAGCGCGCCTTAACAATATGGAACGGTATCTAAGTCTTAGTGAGCAATAAGGCCTGAGCTATCGCACCATTGTGCGTCCTCGCCTCAAAGAGCAACCTTAGATCGCCGACACACGTAAACGAGATTCTGGCATTAAGATGTCATCGAGCCCTTCGGGAAAGGGCTCGGTTCGAGCATTCAGAAACGCTAGCGGTTGACGGGCAACCCGCACCTTACCCGTCGTTGGCCGTTCGGGCGGGCAATGGAAGGGTGCCGACAAACCGGGAGTCAGATGACGAGAAGCGCATTTTATCGATACTGATATCAAACGTGGACAAAAACGAACTCAACAGAAGCAATTAGGGTTTATTCGCCAATATTAAGTGTTGACCAATCATTTAGCCGACGACTTCGAATGCTCCTATCTCTGAATTCTTAACCGAGTAAAGATCTTTGTTCGCATGTTTGACCCAGAAATCGAGGATGTTGTTCCCGGTATCAGGACGCTCGATCTTTAAGATATAGGGGGTTTCTTCCTCATCATAAGGCGCGGCAAGTCCGTCAACGGTTGTCGCATCACCCACTACTATGTAGTCAAGCTGTTTCGTTTCTACTGATGCAGCTTCGATAATGTCGCCTGAGAGCTTCAGCGTCGATGATGGCATCATTCCGACCCTCTGGACGAATGTGTTGCTACTTCGTACCACACTTCGCCAGCTGTTGGCGCGTGACGGAGCAAATGCTGCGGCGATAGAAGTGTACTTTCCACCTTGACCGATATCTTGACGGTTCGGCCTTCTGTTGAGGCTCGGTAAACAGGAACTTCGATGAATTTGCCCTTCAGTCCACTCTTCCAATCATCTCCCACTAGTATGGACGGAAGCTCGAAGTCGTCGATTATGAACGGCAGAATTCCATCAGATGCCATCGCAATAAGCTTTAGATCGTCAGGCTGATTGATAGTATCCACGGGAGTGAAGTAGACGTATGCGATGTTCGTGAGCTTTTTGTGGGTGCCTTGAATGTTCCATCGACTGCCCCAGAATTCTCCCGACGCTTCGATCTTCTGCTTGGCGTCAGGAGAGGTGTGATGGAACAACTGAAGATAGGGCACAGAACTCGCACCCAGACCTGACAGGCCCGTGCGGTAACTGGCGAGATCTTGCGGACCAGTCAGACTGCAACGATACAGTTCCGACCCGTCCGGCAACTGTCGAACAAAATCTTGTATCCGAAAATCAACTCTTACACGATGGCCACCCGATACATCAACATAAATTTGGCAGTGACTGTCGTCGTCCAGTTTTCCGATGATTGTCGCGCCAAAAGTAAGAGGTTGAAACCAGTGCCTCGCGCGCGGACCCAAAAACAATATATCGGGGACGACAAGACTATAACCTTGCCCATGAGCTAGCTTGCATTTAATCAGACCGCGATGCTGAATTGTGCCAATTCCGCGTGCCCCAAATCTGACCAACGGAATCCGCGAGGAAGAACCGAGAATCCGGTTGAAGTGTTTGTCCGCTCTTGCGCGTCCCATAATCTTGAGGGTACTACGGTCGGGGCGCATTCTGATCCACGGAAGAGACCGGTTATCCACGTCCTCCGCACTTCTTTCCAAGCAATAGACCGGAATCAGATCTGCCGTCCAGACACTGGTATTCATCAACTTTAGGTTGATAGAGTCGACCTATCTGAAGTTGTCGCTACTCCCGAATCACGGGCAAACCGCACCTTACTGCCTGTTGCTCCGACCGGAGTCGCCATAGGGTCGTGGAGCGCTGGATTTGGCGATCGAGACCGCTTCCATTCAAGTGGCAAGATTGGGTTGTACCGGACGGCAGGACTTCATCATATCGGTGGCAGGATAATAGTGCATCGGGAATGCCGCCAGTGGCAGCATAACGTTGCATTCGGTGACAGCATCTCATTGCAACCAGCATTCGGGCCAGGTGACTTCTCGGCCTCGGGCTTCGCTAGCTACAGAAGACTGTAGCTGATTAAGGACATCCTGATCGCGAGTTCAACTGCCAGAGTTGTGATTCCCGGACATAGGCGTTACGCAGACTCTAAATGAAGAAAACGCCCAGAATCACGAGTCCTTTTCGCGAACTGAACAGCTGTCACCCAACCCTGCTGTATCGCGGTATGGAGAAACTGCTCCCTGTCGGAAGGCTTAGGACAACGGTTCCTTGTTGCTGCGATTCTCACCGCACTCTCGTACCAGTTTGGTAGGGATTTGTGCATAAACAAGTGGTGTAAATGATGGAGGTCATTCGTCGATCTCAGGACATCGACTAAATAATCTGGCCAGTCAGCGAAGAGACTCACTACCGCCTGGAGCATAAAAGCTCTAGATTTCACGTCGAGATATTCGAAGTTATGCGGAGTGCCACTCCAATATCTAGATGTGATCTGATGTGACTTAGGCAGCATTTGTGATCTCATGTGCTTCGCTAAGGCAGAAGGACGGCACATAACATGAAGAAGTCTGACCAACACTTCAAAGTAGTCAACACAGGCTGGTTTCCTTACCAACGAGTCCAGCATGTAGGTGAGTTTCAAAGTTTTCTCATCTGCTAACTCGTATGGCTCATGATTCACGACTGATCTGCCGCAATATGCGCAGAGTTGAAGATCTCTCTTTGGATTAGCCGTGTACGAGTCGAAAAACCGGGCTGCACCTAGAAATGTCTTTCCGCAATGAGGACAGTGATCTCGAAGGAAGCACTTGTGCTGCAGACAACAACTATAGACGGCGATAGTCCATGAAAGCTGATAGTGCCCGAACTTCCGAAGACAGATGGGACAATACTGGTTGCCCAAATTGTTTGGTGGCGTACCTCCTCGTAGGCGCCACTGCGGATTCCAGGACCAGTCTGTGGAGGAAATGGATTCCCCAAACAGTCCGTAAAGGCCGGAAGGAAGGCTTTTAACAACAATCTCGTTCTCTACTCCAGCCGCCTCTGCAATATGGTTTACGAGCGGATTATAGGGATCCATCGAATCTATTTCCCGAACCCAATCGTCGTCGATTCCAAGCCACGCGCAAAGACTTCTGACAGAAATCCCATTACCGGAGGCAATTCTAAGCATCCAGGACGACAGAATCTCATCGTCAAGACGTCGCGGATGCCATGGCAAGAGATTTGACGCGTTCGCCATAACCCTCAATCTGGCTGGCCGCGTGCAACGCTATTTGTACTGGTACGATTTAGCGTTGTTCAGTACGAATTAGCGTTGTATTTGACACAGTCTGTCAGATTAAACGCTATTTCGTACTGGAGACTGCATTTTGAGCTGAACTAACAACGATATTCTGTACTGGACTCAGAGCTATTGGATATCAGATGGAATTCTTCAGTGATACGGGAGACTGGCTTCACGGTAGGCAACTGTACGAGAAGCCCCGGTTATTCGTCCGCCTGACTAGAGGCGATCGGTAAATAGAAGCCGACGCCGTACCTGAGTTAGAGCATGCCGTTGTTGTTTTTCCATTCCTGATGAGGAGGAGGTTCTTCGGGGAATCCCCACCGCTCTGCGATTTTCCCGTCTTCAACTCGGTATAGGTCGATGTAGAGGCAAGGCTCGCTCTCATGCGATCCTTTGGCAGCTATGAAAACGAAGTCTCCCTGTCCAACACAAACTTGATCTCTTCGATGCTTCTGTGTTCCGTGAGTTCTTCGAGGTCACGTTTGAATGCGGTGACTCCATCGAGAACACCGGGTTCGTGGCGGATGCAAAGATCTCCGTGAAAGTAGTGCGGAATTTTACTGTGATCCCCAGAGACATGAATGGTCTCGTAGTACTCCCGGACAATCGACTTGTTCTTCTCTGTGTCCTTTGAGCGCTTTGCCTCAGTTGGGCCGTCGGTCTGGGTGTGTCCACTCTGATTGGGAGGAGCGTCCATGGCGGAGAAAGCCCAGTGCTCGACAACCAGGCCATCCTCAAACCTGAAAATGTCGAAGAAGACGTTTCGTCCGGATCGCTTCCCCTTAGCCTGGGTAACGACGTAGGGCCCATCCTGGAATGCCCGTACCACGGTCAGTTGCAGTTGGTCACGCGGCGACTGATTGATGAATTGCGTCAGCCCTTCTACACCGTCGGTCGCGTACGGATTGTGTTGCACAAATCGCTTGTGGTCGATGTGCTGCGTCACAACGTCTACATCCCCGGCGCTGATGCCGTGAAATATCGTCAAAACTTTCTCGATGTCAGTTTTCGCCATTGTCTTATCTCCTTTCACCGCGTGGGGCGCCCGAGCCTTAGCGGCGCGAGCAAGGCTTTCAACCCATTCCTGGTGATAGCGGTAGAGCGCACCGGGATTCTTGCGCCCGAGTTCCTCGAGGAAGAAGGAGCCTTGCTGCGTTTCCTCGCTCAGCAGGTGACAGCCTGTGTCCGTTGGAGTGATGATCCAGCCGTGATAGGCGCTCGAACCGGTCTCGTCGTCGTCCACAAGTGTCGACCACGCGAGCCTGCGGCCGGGCACGTATTCAGTCACGATGAGATGCATGGGAAAGCCAACGGTCACCCGGCTGTATTTGGTTCCGAGCTCAAGTTCCTGCTCACCGGTCAGGATCTTGACCTGATCTTCGGCAGGAAAGTAACTCGACCAATTCTCGGCGTCGACGAGTAGCTTCCACACCACTTGAGGCGGCGCGTTCACGTCAATATCGTTGAGCGCGTAGATCGCCGAGGTCTTCGGGTCAAATGGGAGAGGCCAAATTACATGGTCATACATTTCTTATTCCCCCTTCCGTTGTCTATAAGCGATTCCGTTTGCCGTTCATTTTGCCGCCCTGGCAAATCGGTCGTTCAGAAACTCACTGATGAGTTGAAGGGTCTCGGTCGAAGCTGCCAGGCGTCCCAAGCCTCCCAGATACCCGTGGACCATCCCTTCCCATAAATCCAGTCGAGCATCCACCCCGGCCGCGACCGCACCCTCGACGAAGCGGATGGAATCATCAAGCAACACCTCGTCGTTGCCGACATGCACACGGATCGGAGCCAGGTTCTTCAGATCGGCGTAAAGCGGCGAGGCCTTTGGATCTGCCGGATCATCCCCGTCCAGATAGGAACCCACCAACTCGGCGGCTTGAGGCTGGGTAAAGTATGGATCGGCAAGAGCGCGTGTCGACCAACTCTCTCCGGAGAAAGCTAGATCGGTCACCGGCGAGAGCGCCACTCCACCGGCCAGCGCTTCAACGCCAAAAGCACTATCCGCCGCAAGATGCACGAGCAACCCAATCGCCAGGGTGCCGCCGGCAGAGTCGCCCGTGATGGCGACCTTCGAGAAACCTTGCTCAACCAGACCGAAGTAGCAGGCGCGCACGTCTTCGGCAGCAGCAGGAAATGGATGCTCCGGAGCTAACCGGTAATCAGGCACAAATGCCGCTACCCCCACACCAGCAGCGATATGGCCTGCCAAATGGCGAAACGCATGTGCAGAGCCCCAGTTGAACCACCCGCCATGGATGTGCATGACGGCCTGACCGGGCCGCGCTGTTTCAGGCCGGCACCACCATCCCGAAACACCTCCAACACGCCCAGCTTCGTAGACAACGCCCGCAGGCGCAGCGACGTGCTCCATGATTGCGTCGAACGGAACTCGAGCTGCAATACCCTGAAGCTTGCCTTTATTAGGTTCGACGATGGCGCGCATGGCGGCCATCGCAATTTGGTCTTCCGCACTGAATGGATGGTCTACCAACCACGAAGCCGTACAGTAATCTTCCTGAAGTGTTTGCATGATGGTCTCCCTGTAATTTCGCGAATGAGTTTGCCTTTCACTTGGCCAGAAGCGAAAGGAAGTTAGGTTGGCCGTTGGACGCGCTGAGGCCGCCGTCGACCGGCAGAACCACTCCATTTACGAAGACCGCATCGTCACTCGCTAGAAACGCAATCACGCCTGCGATCTCATCCGGCGTAGCGGCTCTGCCGAGCGGGAGGCGATCAGTAAACGCTGTCATGACCGCTGGGCTGTTCTCAAGGTCGGCAGTGGCTTCACTGGTGGTGAGACTAGGCGCCACGGCGTTAATCCGCACGCCGCGCGAGCCATACTCCAACGCCAGGGCGCGCGTGAAGTTCGTGAGGGCGCCCTTTGCCGCGTTGTACGCACTCAGCCCCCAGTCTCCGCCTAAACCCGATACGGAGGAGAGATTGACGATTGAGCCCTTGGTCTTCAAGAGGTGAGGCAATGCTTCGCGAGACGCGAAGTACACGCTGTCGAGGTCAGTCCCCATCGTCTTCCGCCACTGCTCTGTGGTGGTCTGCGCGAACGGACCGAAGGTGGCTATCCCCGCGTTGTTGACCAACACGTCCAGCTTGCCAAACTTAGTGATCGTATCTTCCACGAGTCGCTTCACGTACTCTTCATCCGAGACATCTCCAGGATGGATAAGTGACTGTGCCGCATCAAAGCCCGCGATAGTTTCATGCAGCTTCTCTTTACGCCGTCCATTGAGGACTACAAATGCGCCTTCCTGTAGAAAGCGACGCGCCGTACCTGCTCCAATTCCAGAGCCGGCCCCCGTCACAATGACAACTTTGTCTTTGAATCTAGTCATGATGTCTCCAATGAACTTTTTTGGACCTTGTGGTGTTGCAGAGTTCTCTCGGTAGAAGTGCAGCCACTCTTACCGAGAGCGGCTCCCTTTGAGCGTCTGTACTACTGCGTAGCAAAGCCTCTTCCGTATGCTCACTCGCCGTCCGCCGCTGCGACCAACTTCAATTCTTCTTTGCTCATTAAGTGGTTGAACGTATCCGGGGGAAGGATTCGTGCGTTGTACCTCTTCGCGATCTCAGGCATCTTCTTCTTCATCTCGGCTTTCTTTTCAGAGGAGACCGGAGGAGGAGGGGTTGTGCGCGTCGCGACACGCGGACCGATCTCCAGGAACTCTCGCTCCAGGCCCGCAGCCGCAACAACACAGAAGAGTCGCGCCGGCACAGTGCTGAGGTTATGGAAGACATGAGGAGCCCAGCCTGGAATGTTTACCGCTGAACCAGTCGTCGCCAAGGTGCGCCGATCGTGGCAGAAGACAGCCACCTCTACCTCCATGACGTAAAACATCTCTTCGCACTCATGGGCATGTGGCATTGGGCCGCCGCCGGGTGGAATAAGCATGTCCATGAAAGAGAACTTATCGTCCGTATCTGTGCCTTTAAGAACGATCGAATAGGTGTCGGCTCCGACACAAACATTTGTACGTTCAGTGGGAAGGGAGACTGAAAGCTGACGCGTAGTCGTTGGAAATGTCTTATCGTCTGCCATCGTGTTGTCCTCATTTCTTTCCTGTTGCAAGACCGCGCAGGCTATACCTCAATCACTTCGCAAAGGTTTGAATCTGCCGGGCGATCTCTTCAGGACACTCCTCGGGGAGGAAATGGCCGCAATCCGGGATCACATGACCTGTCACATTCACAGCTACCATCGAGACCATCTCTCTGACCTTGTCTCCCTGAGCCTTGGCACCGCCCAGCGCGATGACGGGCACTGTCACCTTGCTCTTTCGCAACGGCTCCGTCTGCTCGATCGTCTTGAAGGCCGCGCGATAGACGCCCATCGTTCCAAGCACGCCCTCGCGTCCCGAGAACGACCGCAGGTATTCGTCCACCGATTCCGGCGGAATGAAGCAAGGACTGGCAATTTCGAAAAACCACTTAAGGAAAGCGCGTTCATGACCGACGACCAGCCGCTCCGGCACATCGGGCGCGAGGGGCAAGATCCACCACCACATCGAACCCTTCCCCATTGCTGTTGGCGTGTAGCAGATGATTTCCGAGAGAATCTGAGACAGCATGACAGGCACTTCCATGTAGAACAGTCCACGCACTTCCCCCGGAAAGTCGGCAGCCCAAAGAAGAGCTGGAGGTGCGCCCATATCGTGTGCAGCGATGAGAAGTGGCTGACCTGCTCCGAATCCCAGTAGATGCACCAGAGCACGGAACTCAGCCGCAAGCGCCCTGCCATCATATCCTTCGGTGCCTGCTGGTTTGTCAGAGTCACCGTAGCCCCTCATATCGGGAGCCAGGACCGCGTAACCCGCCGCCGCTAGAATGGGCATTACTTTATTCCAGACGTAGCTGGTTCCCAGGAATCCATGCCACAACAGCACAGGGGGTCCGTTCGGATCTCCTCCGACCCAGTAGTGAATACGAACCCCGTTCACGAGTGCGGTCTCGCTCGCGAAGCCGGCGATGTTTGCAGGTAAGAAATTGTCTTTCACGGATCAACCTCAAATGAGCACTACGCCGCCGTAGAAAAGCCGGGCGCTACGGGTTTGCTTTGCCATGCGACAGCCGTCTCGCGGGCAAAGTCTATGTATCGTCGAGGTGCATGGCCGAGCAGCGTTGTCAGCGTCTCTATGTCGTCCTCTCCTGCAACGAAGCCACGCTCAATGTAACCCTGGAACATCATACGAATATCGAAGGCGGACCAGGCGGGAGATTTATCGCGCATCTGCTTTTCAAATTCGTCCATGTCATGACCGGCATACTTGATCTCCTTGCCGAGAACTTCAGACCAGATCGCGGCTGCGCCCAGGCCGCTCACGATATCGGGGCCGTTCAGGTTGTAGGTCTTACCCTCGTGTCCTGCTGTAGTCAGGGCAATTGCGGTTGCCTCGGCAATGTCCCGAACGTCCACAGTGGAAACACCGACCGGACCTAGAGGCATTGGGTAAATCCCCGCCTTCGTCAACGGGTCTTTGAGTCCAAGATCATTTTGGCTGAAGTAGTTTGGACGGATAATCGTGAACGGAAGGTCAAACGTGTGTAGAGCACTTTCCATCGCGAACTTCGAGGCGAAGTGCGGCACATCTTTGAAGTGATCGACCCGGAAAACTGAGTGATAAACGATGTGCTTAACTTTCAATCTCTTAGCGAGGGCGTAGGCGATCAGAGCCTGCGTTAGTTCATCGGGGGTGACGGCGTTGAGCAGATACAGCTTGTCTATCCCATTCAGGACTTTCTCCAAGAAAACCGGATCGAGGAGATCGCCAATGACGGCGTTAGCGCCTTCTGATACCTTCGTGCCCTCTTTGCGAACCACGACATCGACTTCTGCCTTGCGCTTTAAGAGTTCCTTCACAACCTCGGAACCGACGTGCCCGGCGCCACCTATCGCTAAAACCTTCATAGAATTTCTCCTGTGCCCGGCTGACCCACGCGGTCGGGAGCTAGTACTTAAGATGCGTAACCGTGGTCGGAACGACGAGCTACAAATGCAAAACAAGTTTGCCTGCATGCAACATGGAGAAATCAGCGCATATCTGGGTACTAGCTATGGCTTGATAAAGCAGGCCTTAGCCGGAGCTCCACGAAGACACGGGTCCCGCTCCGTCCCGATAAACGGCTCCAGATAGTCCATGAAAACCTCAATCTTCGGAGTCAACCGCGAGGCGCCAGAATACAGCGCACAAAGAGCAATAGGGATCGGTCGCCACGAAGGCAACACAGGTACCAGGTGCTTTTCAGCGTGCGGTTGCTTCGCGAGCCAGAGCGGCAGCACGGCGATACCAACACCACCGAGAGCAAGCTGACAATGGATCTCCGGGTCGCTGGCAGTCAAGACAAAATGGAGTTCCGGTGAGGCCGTCTTGGTGCCCTTCATCAGTTTCCATAAGTTGAAGTTCGTCTCGGCCAACAGACCGATGCACCGATGTTTGCTCAGATCTGTAGGGTAGCGCGGGCTGCCGTGAACACTCAGATAATCCTGACTGGCGAAGAGGCCTTGCAAGAGCTTGGGGTACAGGTGGCATCTTCGAGCGGAATCTTTGGGTGTTCGTACCTTGAAGTAGACGTCAACCTCGTCTTCACCCTCTTGATCCCATCCGGAAGAATAAAGATCGAGTTCCACCCTCATTTCGGGAAAAGTTTTAAGAAAGCCCGCTAGCAGCGGCGCCAGGGTGTTCTTCGCAAAACAAACGGGAGCGGCTACCCGCAGCAATCCGCTTGGATTGACGCGTTGCCGCTCAATGAGTTCACTGCCATCCCGCAACGACCGCAAAGCACGCCTACACGAAGTCAGATATTCCTTCCCCGCATCCGTAAGCACCAATCCTCGCTGATTTCGTCGAATCAGGAGTACGCCAACCTGTTCTTCTAGACGTGTAAGAGCCCTGCTCACCGTCGAGGTGGGGAGTCCCATATCTCTTGCCGCCCCACTCAGAGTTCCAGCCTTGGCTGCGGCGACAAATGCAGTGACGTCGTTTAGGTCAGGAGCTTTGCCCATGAGCAATACTACTTTGCGAAAGCTGCATCAGCAGCAGAACCCCGGTCATCGGCGTCGACTGTTCATTTTGCAGAAGATCCAAAATCATCTCCAGATAACCCTGATGTCGGTTCCTTGGATTCCGACCGATTCTGAGAAACCTGCCCATCTTTCTATGGCGCAGGTTGCATCACCGGGAGGTTCGCGTCAGCGCAGATCGATGATTTTCGTAACAGTCTCGTTCTCCGTTCCCTGCACCTTCCCCCTTTACTGCCTTCGGTGCTTGCGTGACGAGAAACGCCTTTGTGTTGAGTTCAAGGGCGCAACCTCGTTTCCGGAACAGCTCGTAAGTCATCGCCCGTTATCAGTTGTTGCGAAATCGTCAATGCGCTCCCCCACACTCGATCAGTACCGATAAGTCGTTCGCTAGAACGAGCTGGCATCTTCTCGACAGCAGTGAAACGCTTCGGCAGCGATAGCAATCAGCTGAGCGGAGATCAAAAGTCTAGGTCATTGATTCGATCCGTACGGTCGGTTATCTTAAGCAGTCGGCAGCCGCGTCTGCATCTCATCCCATCGCGTGCGAGCGATGCCTTTGATAAGCAGCCAGAGAGTCAGCGAGGTCATCGCCAGGAACATGGGGAAAATCACGTAAGGCAGGTCGCACTGCTGCGCGAGGACAACTAGAAAGTTCTTGGCGATGAAGCTGGCGCCCCCAAAGATGAGGATCGCGCCAAGAGCGCGCGGCAAGTAGCCGGAACGCAGAATCAAGCACCCGCGCACCACCGCCGCAGCGCCATAGAACATGGCGAAAATGCCGAAGCCATGTCCGTAAATTGTGAGGCAGAGATAGGTGAGCGCCGTCTTTGCCTCCGGCGAAATCAGTCGGGCAACGTCGGCATCCACAGCCGGTAGCGCGGCGGCAAAATAAAGCATTTCCCCAGCGGCAAAAACCGCTGTCCCCATCAGCCCGAAACACGCCGCCAGCAGCGACAGGGTGCGGCTCACGGGCCGAAGCAGCGCATACAGCAGTACGTTGAGCGTAATGTCGCAGGCAGCTTCGATGAGGTAAGCAGCAAAGCTAGACCGAAAAAGTCCCACCGAACTGGCTACCCTTTGCGCAGTTCCGGCCAAGTCGTTGGCGATAAGCAGCGTATTAGGCACGTGGGACTCGCCCCAGCCCCCTGCCACGATCGAGATGAGATACAGCGCGCCAATCCACCGCGCGTACTGCTGTGCTGTGTCTGCGTTCATCGCATACCTCGTGATGCCATCCGGTACGTTCGCCTTCGGCAGGCGGTTCCTCAAATAACGCGAACCCTCCGCAAAGACAATGCTGAGGCACACAGACCAGGAATTTACCCTATCTGTGGTCTAAGGACGCTGCGAGGCCCCGCTCCCCGAGCTCGAGAGCCGGCATTGCGTAAGGAACTCCTTGAGTCATCAAACCCACAATGAAGGTGCGGTTTCTGTATCAGGCTCTTTTTGCAGCGTGCGCGTCCTCGGCTAAGATTGCTTTGCCGACTGCCTTTTTCTTGCCAGAGCCCTTCGACAAACCAATTCCTACCGCATCCTCTACTGCATTCTTGGTTAGGCCTCTCTTTAACAGCTTTTCTGACCGCTTTTTCAATCATCTTCGCGGCCTTCTTCTTTGACTTGTCATGCGCCATATTTCCTCACAGTTATTTTGCTGCCGGGCAGCCTTCTTCACAGTCTGCTTTACGGCTTTCTTAACCGGCGTCTTCTTGGCTGCGACTTTCTTTGCAGCCTTCTTCACGGTTGACTTTTTACTCGCCGTCCTGGTCAAGGGTTTCTTGATGGTCTTCGTTGCAAGTGCTTTCTTTGCAGCCTTCTTCGCGGGCGCTTTTTTCGCAGCCTGCTTGACCGGGGCTTTCGTCGCAGGTTCTCGCCGCCGTCTTCTCATCACCAGTGAGGACAAGAGCGATCCAATACAACTTCGCCGCACAGGTCGTGAACTCGCCAATGACTTCGAGCGCTGGCCGGTCCACGCGAGGGTTGTGATAGTTCCCGATGTTCCGTTCAAATAGACACTTTCGATTGCAATTGCTGCATCGTCCGCCATTGCTGCGAATCCACAATCGCAGTTTTGTCATAAGTGTCTTACAAACTGCGCATAATCTCGTCGACATAACCTTCCTCCGAATGGCGGCACGTTCTACAATTCGTACTCCGATGGTCAGAGCGATCCCGATCAGGCCCCCGAGAAACACATGTGAAGCTCGCTCTGCGGCGGTGAGAGCAGTTTCTCCCGTTAGCACCAATGCCAGCGAAACGCACGCACAACGCGTCCCGAAAGCGAATACATACGGGCGCAGCGCGACCAGCGTCAGTATTCCGGCGAGGGACACCAATCCATACGCAAAGTGGCCGTGAGGTAGCAAAAGCCCTGCGCCAATTCCTGCTGGAACACCAATCGTGGCGCCCGCTAGTCGGTCCCACATCTTTTTGCGCCCGCTGGCAAGGTCCCCCGTGATGACACTGGCAGCCGACCATATTACCCATTGCCCATGATCCAGATGCCGCCACACAACTGTAGCGGCTGCGACTGCTACGGCAAGAATCACCGTAATCAGAGCCTCGGCATACCGCTGCGCCCCATTTTCCATCTCCCACCGAAGCATTCTCCCGAAATGCTGTCGATAGCTCGTATCGGCAACGCGATCCTTCAAATGCTCCATTGCCGATAGCACAAGAACCGGCACTAGAGCCACTAGCATCATCGGAAGAAAGTGCACCCCGCGATGCAGCGGAGTTCCCCGCATACTCCACTCTTCTGTTTCGCAGGCTAGGTAAAGTGACGGAATAAACGTGAAGCTCCCCGCCGATCGCAACCTCTCATCCTGTCCTGGCAATCGAATCGGAGCCACCGCGAGCAAGGCGCAGCAGGCCACAAACAACGAAGGCGTGGCCTGCGACGCCAGAAGGGCGATGTAGCCGACAGAAATTGCCAGGCCATGCAGAACCACGCCAAGCGGCGCCAGTCCCGATCGTTCCATGGCGATAAAGCTAGAGATGGTCACAATCGTAGTGCTTAACCAGATGCTCTTGCCGGAAATCAAAGCCAGCAAAACAATGGGAGCGAGCACCATCACGGAACGCGCGGCCGCTACGCGATCTACCTCGAACCCGTAGCGTAGTTTCGGACTCACGAGAGGGCTTCCAGATCATTCACTCGGATCACCTTAGCAATCGCGCCCAGCAACTCCATTGAGGAGTCATGCTGCGCCTCAGTCGCCGCCGCACAAGCGTCCTCAAGCACGTACACCTCGTAGTCGCGATCATGCGCATCACGCACCGTGCTCTGAACCGCCCACGCTGTGCTCACACCCGCCACGACTACTCGGTCCACTTTACGCGCGCGCAGCGCGGCATCCAGCGATGTGCCATAAAAAGCGCTGATGCGCGGTTTCACAATCACCAGGTCCGCAAGTTTGTCGCGGATGTCGGGATGAAAGTCCAATCCCGGCGATCCCATCTCAAGCGCCTTGATCTCATGCAGCCGCCCGAAGAACGGAGAGTGCTTCGGATGATCGACATAACCCTTCGCAAAACCGACCTTAACAAGAATCGTCAACCAGCTCTTGCCACGAGCAACCGCGAGGGCGCGATTCGCCTTCTCGATTACGCCGCGGCTAAGTGCATGCTCTGAAGTGTGTGAGATCTTGCCATCTGGGTGCACGATATCGTGTATGTAATCCAAACCAATGAATGCTGTGGTCATTTTCTTTCCTTTCGATTTTTGTTGTTGCGTGAGAGATGAGATCTTGCTCTAGAGTTTTGAAAGTTTCGCTGTGCTCCAGTCTTTTCCTAGAGCTTTGACCCGCAGGACGCCGCCCGCATAACGGTTTTGAAGATGCGCAGTATCTCTTCCGCCGAATGCCATCGACACCACGAGGAATGTCGATGTTTGGAAAGCTGGGGACAAGAATCAGCAGTGCGGAGCATGATGAAGATATAAGGCCGCGTGAGCGCAATTTTATGATTCTCATGATCAGTCGTTCCCTCCAAAGGAAGAAGGTTCATCGTCGTAGCCGTGGCAGTCCGGTATTTGTTCTTGCGCGGAACCGACAATCAAATAGATTAGGTTTTGAGCGATAGGTAGCGACGCTTTGTTTCGAACGGAGCGTTCTATAATAGAGATAGGGGTAAGTCTATGGAATTGCGGCATCTTCGCTATTTCTGTGCGGTCGCAGACTGGAATGGATTCAATCGCGCGGCACGAGCGCTGCATACTTCTCAGTCATCGATCAGCGCACAGATCCGGGATCTCGAGCAGGAGATTGGCGTGACACTGTTCAATCGCGCGCAATCCCGAGTGAGCCTCACTCCTGCCGGGGAGAAATTTCTTGAGGAGGCACGTCGATTGGTGGCGGGGGCCGATCGAGCCGTGGACGTGGCGCACCTCTGCCTCAATCGAGACAATCGTGTCGGGATCGATTTTGTTCTGCTTCACAAGTTCGACCATGCAATGGACCGCGGACTGGGTGTGGATCATCGCGTTGTACTTCTTGATGGTGCTCTCCACGACGCCCTCGTACCCCTGTTTGCCCCAATCGACGTTGATCTTCATCCTCAGGAGGTGATCAATGCCCAAGGGGCCCTCAATGACTTGCAGCGGCCCTTGCACTCCTCGACGGGCCAGGAACAGCGTGTTCATGGCGCCGAGCGCCGACTGGGACGATGCAAGGCCCTTCCACTGCGACAGCGGCTTTGCACGAACAACGGCGAAAGAAGCATCGCTGACCGCGGCCATCGCGATGGCATGTCCAATCTGCTGCTCGCTCAGACCGAGTAGCCGGCCAGCGGCGGCGTTGTGCGAGAAGGCCAGTTGCGCGGTGTGGTCGAAGCCGCTGCTCATGAAGCTGGCGTGATCAACAAAACGTGACTGCACCGTGTAGCCTAATGCCACTGCGAGCATCAAATCGCGTCCACTGCCGCCAACGTAGTCGGAGATGGTGAGCGCCACGCCGAAATTGTCCGCGGTATGGCAGGTTTCGGTTTGAGCCAGGAAGTTGTCCATAAAATCGACGTAGCGCACCAGCGCGGTGTGCCAGAACGCTGCGTAGATCGGGTTTGCCTTTCCGCCTCCGATCAGCGCAACTGGCCCGCTGCCACCAAACTCTGCGACCTGCTCGCGACAAGCCTCGACCGGGCCCGCGCCCAGTGCGGCGATGGAGCAGCCTAGAGAATCCAGGATGTGGATTGGTATCTGCCTGCGTGATTCGGCCGAAAGGTCGTCGAAGGAAGCGCGGGCGGCATACTTTGCGAGAGCTTCAACTTGAGTCATGATTTGGATTCTCCTTTTCTGGTAGGTGAGTCATTTGCTTAGTGCGTTAGGGCGATGAAAACTCCCATCGTGACGATCGAGCCCATTACGCTGAGGAACACGGAGGATGCTGCCTCCTCCTGTGCGACGCGGTACTGCAAAGCAAGCATGAGCACAATAGGCATGGCTGGAATGGCCGTCGTCAGTACAGCCTCACTGACTACAGGATTGCCATAGCCCATCCATCGCAAACCACCCATAACCAGGGCGGGCTGAATGATGTTTTTCAGGAATACGAAGAACAAGACATATCGGTTGACTTTGATCTTTCCGGATGCAAGTACGATCCCGCAGGCAAAGAGCGCGACGCCTCCGGATGCGTGGCCGAGCAGGGCAAGCGAGTGGACGATGAGTTGAGGAATGCGGAGGCCGCTCAACACAATAACGAAAGCGAGGACCGGTGCCCAAACGATCGGTTCTTTGACGGTTTCCACGAGTTTGCCGGTGAACACCGAGACGTATGATTTAGGAGCCGATGCTGAATCCCTTCCTGCCTGCAGAACAGAACTTTTGTTCTCTGAGTCTCTCCCTGTCGAATCCAATGCGAGAAGCAGAATCGTGATTGGCACGACCGTGAGATTGATGACCAGGCTGGCTATTGCGATCGGAATGGCGCTGAGCCCTCCGAATAGATCGCCGAGTACGGCTGGGCCAACGAAAGGCACTGCTGGTGCGGAAGCCGTCAGCGCGGCCAGCGCGCTACTACTCACTTGCATATGAAGAACTAGTCGGGAAAACAGAAACACCACACAGTAGAAGCCAATGATGCCGACGCACAGGGTAATAATTAGCGGCACGTCCTGACTGAGTGCCTTGCGCGACGTCATAACCGTTCCGGCAAAAAGCGCCAGCGGTACTGCGTATTGAAGCACCATCCGATTCAGGGTCGAGGCATCCTTTGACCCAAAATCGTGTCGCCAGGCCGACACGAAACCGAGTAAAAAGGTGACGACCATCGGAAGGAGTGCGCTCAAAATCGTATCTAGCATGGTTGTTTGCCCTGTTGTCCTGAACTTCTCAAATCAGGTGCATTCCCTTGGCCGCCGCCGTGAGCTCACCTTGGAACTCGGGGTGGGCCAGGCTGATCAATGCTTTGGCGCGCTCCGTCGATGACTTACCTTTGAGGTCCGTCCAACCGAATTCTGTGACGACAAACTGCGTGTCGGTGCGCGGAGTGGTCACCGGGCCGTCCAGCCGAGCCACGATTCGCGACACCTTGCCTTTCGCCGCAGTCGAATGGCAGGCAATGATCGACTTGCCTCCGAAGGAAGCGTAAGCGCCACGCACAAAGTCGAGTTGGCCTCCCGTTGCGCTGTACTGGTGACCGAGCATGTGTTCAGCGTTGACAGCTCCGGTCAGGTCGACTTGCAAGGCGGCATTGACCGAGACGACGTTATCGTTTTGGGCGATGATGTGCGGGTCGTTGACATAATCCACTGGGTGGCTCTCGACGGATGGGTTGTCGTCCAGGAAGTCATACATAGCCTTTTGCCCTATGGCGAAGGTGAAGACGGTCTTTCCCGTATTTAGCCGCTTGCGCCGGTTGGTCACCACACCCGCTTCAATCAGGTCGATCATCCCGGGGCAGAGCGCCTCCGTGTGGATGCCCAGATCTTTCCGGCTAGCGAGTTGCGTGCAGACCAGGTTTGGTAGCGCACCGACGCCCATCTGCAGGCATGCACCATCCGGCACCATCTCGGCGATGATCCCGCCAATCGTGGCGTCCTCCGGTGCCGACTCAGGAACTGGTAACTCCAATAACGGTGCGTTGTTCTCGACGATGACATCGACTTCTGAGATATGTAGTTGCGCCAGCGAACCATAGACCCGCGGCATCTGATCGTTCACCTCCACGATCAGGTGCTTGGCCGCGCGAGCTACCTTGCTGGAGTAGTCATTCCCCGTGCCGAAGGTAAAGTACCCATGGCGATCCATGGGCGACACGGTCACGAGAAAGGTGTCGATGCAGATATGTTCCGTCAGGAGCCGGGTGGATTGATGGAAGTTGCTTGGAACGTAGGTGAGCACCTTGCGCCCCCCGTCCTGTATCCCTTTTTTGATCAGGGCACGCTCGACTCCCGTGACGAACATGCAATAGGGATGAATGCGGCCTGTAAGCTCATAGCGCAGAATCGACTCGCCAGCGATACGCGTGGACTCAAAGTAGTAGATCTTCAGATCATCGACTTCGCCCGCGGCGGCACGGTCCGCCAGTGCGTTGAGTAACGCCGGCGGCTCGGTCATGGCCATGCCCATCGACAGGGTGGCTCCCGAGGCAATCCGCCCGACCGCGTCTGCGGGCGTGGTGAGCTTCGATCGATAAAGCGATTTGGGTTCCATTGTGATTTCTCCTCGGATCCGACCCGTTTTGACGATTCGTGCGTAGCTCGGGCTTGTGCGAGATCTAGTAGTTCGCGGAGTCCGGTTGGTGACCCTGCTTGTAGATCAGCATCGTGCGCTCGAAGCTCATCACTTCCTTGCCATCCTGATTCAGCCCGCGTGTGGAAACCGTCACGATCCCTTGCGTGGGGCGACTCTTTGATTCGCGCTTGAATAAAACCGTCGATTCCGCATACAGCGTGTCACCGGCGAAAACCGGGTGCGTCGCCTTGACTTTGTCCCATCCCAGATTGGCAACGACCTTGGCACTGATGGTTCGGACGCTCATGCCAGTGACGAGTGCGAGGGTGAACGTGCTGTCCACCAGCATCTTCTTCCACTCTGTCTGCGAGGCGTAGGCGGCATCGAAATGGACAGGTTGCACATTCAGGGTCAGCAACGTCATCCAGATGTTGTCTACATCTGTGATCGTCCTTCCCGGACGGTGCTCGAATACGTCCCCAACTTCGAAATCCTCGTAGTAAAGGCCAGATGTCTCGCGATAGTGCTTCGGGCCTAGCTCCCGGTATGCCGATAGTGTCTTCTCCATGTCCTCTCCTTCTCGTTGCGTTTCTTTCGTTAATTTCCGCTCCAGATGGCAAGACTTATTTCTCAACAGCGATTCCAGCTCGTTCAAGGACGAGTCTCGCCTTGCGCGCAACGGCTTCATCCACCATCTGGTGATCCACAGAACCTACGCCCTTCTGGTTCACGACAAGAATCTGGCGTGCCTCGGCTACTTGTTGTTCGCTCGGGGTTAAGACCTCATTGATGATTGCAATTTGTGCCGGGTGGATTGCACATTTGCCGTGAAAGCCCAGGCTTGCCGAGGCTTCCGTCTCCTGCCTGAGGCCCTCGGTATTTCCAATATCGAAATAGGGAGAATCCAGAGCCGCGATCCCGGCGGATGCCGCCGCCTGAACAATGCGTGACCTCACCCAAAGCAACGGCTCCCACGCTGTCTTGGCCCCGAGATCCGCAGCCATGTCTGCCGCGCCGAAGATCAAGGCTGCTGGCTTGGCGTCTCCTCGGGCTATCTCATCGAGAGCCCCCACTCCCTTGGCGCTCTCGATGAGCGCGATAATCTGCGCTGTCTTGCCTGCTTCTTGCAGCAGGTTTCGTACCAGGCCAATGAGGGCCGACGATCCGCATTTCGGCAGGACCAGATAATCAGGATCTCCCGATGAACTTAGCAGCGCCTGCAGGTCGTCGAACCCGAACCTTGTGTCTGGCGAATTGATTCGTAGCGCATAAGGAAGGTGGTCAGCCGGAACTTCGGCGAGATAGCGAAGCGCTGTTGCGCGTGCCTCTTTCTTTGCGGATGGCGCGACGGCGTCTTCCAGATCAATGATTAGCGCGCCTGCGCCTACGTTGACCGCACGCGTAAATCTGTCCGATTTGGTCGCGGGCGTGAACAACCAGCTCTTCAGGGAAAGAATCGATTTCTGCAATTTTGGAAGAGTCATACCAGTTCCTTCAAGCGTTCTCAACTGATCTCAACGCCGATCAATCAAGTCGACCGTAATTCCGTCTGGTTGGTGTTGGAGGCGGCAGGAATGGGAGATCGACGCAGCCGATCAGGCAATCGGATTCTCCTCGAACAATTGGGCGACCATTGCCGAGTCGAGGTAGGCACGAACTCGCACAATCAACCCCGCTTGGAAATAAACTACCCAGCAGTAGCGATTGTCGAAGCGCATGCCGTTCTTTGCTGTCGCTAGAGAATGAAGTTCTACCACCGCCTCGTCGTCCTTTACGATCAGATTCTCCACATGGAGTTGCGCGCCGTGTGGGAGAACCTGGCTCAACTTGGCGAAAGTGCCCTCCGTAAAAGCCTTCTTGCTGCCGTAGTGACCGGCGAGAGGGTGGGTGCCCATCACTGTCCAGTCGACGTCATCAGCTACCCGCTCGAAGAACGCAGCGCCGTCGCCGTCCTCAAGTCCCTTGAAGATCTCCCGAACACTGTCTGATGTAATTGCCATTTGAATAGCTCCTTATCTCTCGCGATCTGTCTTCTGCGCTTTCGCAACTAAATAAGCAGGTATCTTGCCAATTGCTAACGTGCTGTAAAGAGACAGGGTCAACATCGGATTCATGCTTCACGCTCAGCAAAATGACGAACGCTCAGCAGAACGTGCTGGAATCAAAACCTGAACCAGCAACGGATGGCCTCACCTTTTGAGGTTGGTCTGGGAAGACGGAGAGAGAATGTGATGGCAGGAGCCGGACGTCGAGAGCGTGCCGATGCATTCGTTCCGCATCGCAAGCCCGAGGCAAACCTGACCGCCGCGGTCACGGCTGTCAGGGGCAGCCAACGCGTGCTGCACAAGTCTGTAGCTGGTGTCTCCATGTTCGACCCACTCTGCCCATTGTTGGCGTTAGCTGGCCGTTTACATGGGCGGTAGGAAGAATATGTTCAATGAGCGAGCGCCCTGGGCGCCATGCACCAAGGTGGCCTCCACATCTGCTGTGGCCGATGGCCCCATCATGAAGCATCCGAATGCTGTTTCATCGAGTCGCACGCGAAGGTATGCTGCGTGCATATCCGACACGATCTCATTCGGATCCAGAAGAACAATGAGGTGTTGCGAAAGGAAGCCTAGAGCATCGACGACGAGGTCTTCCTGCGTCAGCCAGACGGCGCCACTCTCGGCCACGCCGAATTGCGCGCGGACGATTCCAACATCAACGTCGGCGAGCTCGTGTGGATCGTGAACCTCAGTTACTTTGCGTGTGCCGGCGATCTCCGGTACCGCGGAGCAAATCACCATCGCTTCTGGGTGAAGGACCGCTAGTTTGGTCTCGACCTCCGCCACACTGGAGACATCGTGAGCGACTCCTCCAGCTTTTTGGAGATGTACTTCAAACTCCGGTTTGAGAGGGGTGTCAGCGCGTTGAAAGACCGGTATCTGCGGAGCCTCTGCCTCTTGCTTAATAAGAAAGAGGTTGCTGTATCGGATCCCCTTCAAAATCACTTCGCGACTGCTAGTCGTTTCCATGCTCACTCCGATTTGCGAGATACCACTCGCGGAAAGTCTTCTTTGCTGGTTGAGGGAGCTGCCGATCGCGTCCCCATGGATTCAATGAGTGGTTGTACAGCAGGAAGTCCGGCGCATAGCCCAGCGCGGGACCACCTGCTTCTTCCATCAGGCGAAATTCTTCCGGATGTCCGAAGGCGCGACCGGCAGCCGCAAATGCTAGACGCTTTACCAATGGGAGGTATCCCTTTTTCGCCATCACCCTGCGCCACTTGAAAATCTGATCGCTTATATCAATCTTCACGGGGCAGACGTCCGTGCACGATCCACATAAAGTGGAGTGGAACGGAAGCTCACTATACTTGAACTCGTCGAACGTAGGATCGAGTATCACTCCGATGGGGCCGGAATAAGTCGCACCATACGCCAAACCGCCGCTGCGACGATAGACCGGGCAGGTGTTCATGCAGGCTCCGCAGCGGATGCACTTCAATGAATGCCAGAAATCGGGCATGCCAAGCCGTCGGCTTCGTCCGTTATCAACCAACACGATGTGAAGCTCACCACCTTTTCTGGGTCCGGTGAAATGGGAAGAATATTGGGTGAGCGGCTCTCCTTCCGCGCTACGAGCAAGCAACCTCAAAAAGACGCCCATATCTTCCACTCGTGGAACCAGCTTCTCAATACCAATGCTGGCAATATGCAGCGGTGGCACTGAAGCCCCGATGTCGGCGTTCCCTTCATTCGTGCAAACCATGAAGGTTCCAGTTTCGGCGATCGCGAAATTGCCGCCTGTCATGCCGGCGCCCGCTGCCAGAAATCTCGGTCGCGCGTTGTTCCGCATGACCTCGGTCAAGAAATGCGGATCATCATTATTTGGATCCGTGCCTATCTTGCGTGCGAACAATTGAGCTACGTCCCGGCGCGTTTTGTGGATTGAGGGAAACACAATGTGGCTGGGCGGCTGACCGTCGAGTTGCTGGATACGCTCACCCAGATCGGACTCGATGACCTTGATTCCACGGTTTTGCAGAAAGGGTGTCATCTGACACTCTTCCTGGAGCATCGACTTGCTCTTGATCAATTCCTTCACGCCGTGGCTCTCGAGTATGGAATGGACGATCGTGTTGTGCTCGGCTGCATCTATCGCCCAGTGAATATGCGCGCCACGTTTTGTGGCATTAGCCTCGAACTCTTCGAGATAATGATCGAGGTGAGTGAGAGTATGTTCCTTGATCTTCGAGGCAAGTTCGCGCAGTTCCTCCCATTCCGGGATGGCTGCTGCCTGCGCATCGCGCCGCTGCATTGTTGCCCACAAGAAGCGGTCGTGCATCGGTTCATGCACTTGATCACGAAGGATAAATAGCTCAGCTGCCGCTGCCGGATCAGCTTTTTTCGTGTTACTCATGGCAGGAAGTCCTCCCTCTTAAAATGGGCCACCGTTCAAGACTTGCGCGACGTGAACGTATTTGAGATCCAGACCGGCGCGCCGCGCGATCCCTTGCTGGTGCATCAGGCACGACATATCAGGCGAGACAACATATTCGGCCCCGTGCCGAAGATGATCGTGAACCTTGTCCAGACCCATCCTTGCGGAGACGGCCTCGTCCGTTACGCAGAACGTGCCGCCGAATCCACAACAATCATCCGGTCGATCCACGGGCACGAGGACCAGGCCTCTTACTTTCGACAACAGGGCAGCTGACTTGTCGAATGGAGCGCCCATGATCTCCGATGGTTTTGCGATTCCGAGGCCACGGATGGAACTGCAGCTATTGTGCAAAGCGACGGAGTGTTGAAACTCCGCCCATGGGAAGGAGTCGACTTGCAAAATATCGTGAAGGAACTCGACTAACTCATACGTCTCTTGCCGAACGTGCCTGACATCATCTGTCTGTTCGATGGCATCGAAGTGACATCGAACCTGTTTGACGCAGCTCCCAGCCGGTCCGACGACGTAATCGAACGGGGCAAAGTTCTCCACAAAAAGGTGCTCCGCGGCAGCGGCGTTGGACTCGTCCCCGCTATTGGACATGGGCTGCCCACAGCAGGTCTGGCCGAGCGGGAAATGCACATCCAGTCCGAATCTCTCCAGAAGTTGCAAGGTAGCAATTCCGACCTCTGGAAAGATCATGTCGATATAGCAGGGAATGAAGAGACCAACTCTTAGTCCTTTCTGAGTGGCCGAACCGTTTGTGGCTGAGACCGGAAAGATCATTTCTATTCTCCTTTCTGTCTGAGAAGTACCCACACCCGTGCAGCAAGAGAGGCGACTAGGATGCCAACGCCGGTGTCGACAAGTCGGAGAATGGGTTGTATCCAGGCTGGCCCCCTACTTATTCCGGCAACAACGAACACTACGGCGGTCGTAATGGCTGTTGTGACAATGTCCTCAGAACGGCCAATCAGACCCAAAATGACGGTGCCGATCCAGATAACTGCGGCCATCCCGAAGACATTGAACGGAAAAATTAGAAAGTATAAGAAGCAGAGTGCGAAGCTAAGGACTGTCGCCAGCGTCCGCGATATGGCCGCGCGATCGCTCTGGAGAGTTCTGTATCGAAACACAAAGATTGTCGCGACCACTGCCCACATACCTCCCAGCAGGTCATTGTCGCGCGATACAGAATACTCGCGCGCAAGGATGCTCGTGATGAGCCAATAGCTGATGAGGCAGGAGATTGCCAGCATGGTTCCAAAGCCAATTTCCTGGCCCATACGTGACATGCGAGTTCCAGCGACGACACCTTCATTGTGTGTGGATTCCATCATTTAGTCCTCCTTGGGTCCAGATGTGGCGCAGACGGCCAAATCCCGTGTAACGGCGAGGCTTCTCACAAATCGACACCCCTAGAGTCTTCATGGGAAGAGGTTTCGTTGTTCTACAAGCGCGGAATTGTGCCTTCCTGTCCTAAGCGGGGGTCGTTTCAATAGCTAGTTCCGCGGCATACTCCGGCTTGTACACGTGCTCGCGAATGAAGGCGACCATGTCTTTGGGACGCTTCACGCGTGCGAGTCCTGAATCAAACACCAATATTGCCACTCGCGCGGCAGTCTGAATCTCGATTTCAAGAATCCCCGATTGGAGCGGATAAAGGAGCCCCTGGTTCAGTAGGTCAGGTGGCACCTGATCTGCGACGGCATGCGCGGCTTCAATGAACATCTCATCGGTGACTCGAGATGCTTGGGTCGCGAAGATGGCCATTCCAACCGCAGGAAAGATGTAAAAGTTGTTCGCTTGCCCCGGCAGGAACGTTTGTCCGTTGAAGTGAACTGGCGGAAATTGAACGCCGGCGGCATAGATGGCCTTGCCCTTCGACCAGGTGTATGCCTGCTCGGCCGTGCATTCCGCATGCTCCGTAGGATTCGAAAGTGCAAGGATTACTGGACGTTCGTTAACCCCCGAGACTGCCTCGACGACCGCCTGGGTGAACGTGCCACCAACTGTGCTGACGCCAATGATGGTCGTCGGCCGGATGCTTTCAATCGCCGCCACAAAATCCCGCGTTGGCTTGTGTTTGTGGGCATAGATTTTCTGAAAATCGAATAGATCGGTGCGGGTCGATTCAAGCAGGCCATTGACATCGAACATATAGACCTGTGACTGAGCTTGTTCCAGTGTCAATCCTTCCTTGACCAGCGCTGAGCACAGAAGACCGGCGAGGCCGATGCCAGCGGAGCTCGCGCCCAGGAAGAGATATTTCTCATCGCTGAGCTTGGTTCCCTTGATCTTCGCGGCGTTGATCATCCCTGCGAGCACGATGCCCGCTGTGCCCTGCACGTCATCGTTGTAAACGCAGTACTTGTCCCGATAGCGCTCGAGCAGATGAACAGCATCGCTTCCGGTCCAATCCTCAAAGTGAATGCAACACTTTGGAAACACCTCTTGAACCGCCTCGACAAATTCGTCGACGAAGGAATAGAGGGCCTCGGCGGATGGGCGTGTCTGGCGCAGACCCAAATACAGAGGATCGTGCAGGTACTGCTCGTTGTTCGTCCCGGCATCGAGATACATCGGCAACAAATACTGGGGCGGTACGCCAGCGCAGCCGGTGTAAAGTTGCAGCTTGCCGATCGGGATTCCCATCCCGTTCGCTCCGATATCGCCAAGCCCAAGAATTCGGCCGCCGTCAGTCACACAGATAAACCGCACATCCTTCTGGGGCCAGTTCTTCAGTATTTCTTTCACTTTGCCGCGGCGGGTAATGGACAGATACATACCACGAGGCTGGCGGTAAATGTGCCCAAATTTCAAGCACGCCTCGCCAATCGTTGGGTCGTATATGATGGGCAAAAAACGCGCAGGATCGGACATGATCGTGCGATAGAACAAGGTCTCGTTATGGTCAAGAAGATCGATCAGGTAGATATAGCGTCCCAGATCTGTGCTCTTTGTGCCGAGTTGCAGGAGCACACGTTGCACTTGAATATCTTCGGTTTCTGTCACGTCGGGAACGAGACCAACGAGGCCGTAGCGCTCCTTCTCGTCTTCCGTGAACGCCGTGGACTTGTTCGCGAATGAGTCCCGAAGCAAATCGATTCCATTTTTGTGAGACATCGGCATACTTCTCCTTTTTCGCTCTGTAAGCTTTCAACGCTGGTAGGAATTGGCGATGTTGTTCTTTCAGCTTTTTGCAACGTACGGGCGGACCATCTTGGCTGGATCCACAACGCGGTCAAATTCCTCTTCTGTTACGAAGCCGAGCTTCAGTGCGCCCTGCTTCAGAGTGAGCTCGTGGTCGAGCGCGTAATGGGCAATCTGAGAGGCCTTGTCATACCCGATTACGGGCGCGAGCGCAGTGACCAACATCAGGGAGCGCTCTACGTACTCCTTGATCACCTTCAAATTCGGCTCTGTTCCTTCGATAAGGAACTTCCGGAAATTTGTGCACCCGTCGGTCATAATCGTGACCGAGTGAGCGATATTGAAGATGATCAGAGGCTTGTACACATTCATCTCCAGGTAGCCCCCTGCACCACCAAATCCAACCGCTACATCGTTGGCCATCACCTGCACCGCAACCATGGTCAGTGCTTCGGCCTGGGTAGGGTTCACCTTACCGGGCATGATGGACGAGCCTGGCTCGTTCGACGGAATCACCAATTCAGCGAAACCCGCGCGCGGGCCGCACGATAACAACCGGATGTCGTTTGCGATTTTGTAGAGCGAAACCGCCAGAGTGCGGAGCGTGCCCGAGAGTTGAACAAGTGCATCGTGAGCGCCCTGCACGGTGAATTTGTTCGGCGCGCTAGCAAAGGGAAGGCCCGTGAGCTTCGCAATTTCGGCAGCAGCCGCCTCGCCGAAGTCTGGGGCGGCATTGATTCCGGTCCCAACGGCTGTTCCGCCCAGAGCAAGGCGATACACACCGTTCAGAGCATCCTCAATGCGTTCGAGATCTTCGCTCAACATTCCGACATATCCCGACCACTCCTGCCCCAGCGTGAGTGGGGTGGCATCCTGCATATGTGTGCGGCCGATCTTCACGATGTCTTTCCACTGCTCGGCTTTCGATCCGATTGCATCGTGCAGTGCAGTCACCGCGGGTATAAGCAGCTCTTTCACATTCACCGCCGCCGCAATGTTCATCGCAGTGGGGAACGAGTCGTTTGAGGACTGCGACATGTTGACGTGGTCGTTAGGATGGACTGGTGTCTTACTGCCAAGCGGAGTGCCCGCGAGCTGGCAGCAGCGGTTGGAAATCACTTCATTCACGTTCATGTTGAATTGCGTGCCGCTGCCTGTCATCCAGACGTGCAGTGGAAACATATCCTGATGCTTGCCGGCAAGGAACTCATCGCAGGTCTGAACAATGAGTGTGTGGTGCTCGCTATCAAGCCTGCCGCCTTCGTGATTTGCGTTGGCGGCTGCCTTCTTCAGTATCGCGTAGGCTGAGATCATTTCGCGGGGGATCAGATCTTTCCCGATGCTGAAATGCTCGAGCGATCGCTGGGTCTGTGCCCCCCAGAGTGTGGTGCTCGATACTCTCACCTCGCCGATGCTGTCGGATTCAACTCTGAAGGTCGGCTGCTCTAAGTCGGTGGGTGCTTTCTTCATCTATTCTCCTTTCGCATTCAGGGATTGCAATCACCGTGTCATCTTGTTCGCGATCTGTCTCCCGCACTTTCGGAATTTATAGATGCAAGCATCCTGCCAATTGCGAAGGTGCTGAAAAGAGACTGTGTCAACATCGGATTCATGCTTCACCTTCAGCAAAATGACGAATGCTCAGCAGAACGTGCTGGAATCAAAACCTGGACCGGCAACGGATGGGCTCACCTTTTGAGGTGCATCGGTCTGGGCAGACGAAAAGAGAATGTGATGGGAGGAGCCGCTCGATGGAAGCGAGAGCCGCCCCAACTAGAAGGATTGACGTTTCGGACCGTACTTATTGATTCCCAAATGCCTGATTTTCGATTCAACCGTTTGTCAAAAATCCAAGGGTTCGCAGCCTCGCCTGAGGGCCGGAAAATGCGGCCCTGCGCCAGGACTACGATGGGCTGACGAAGAGCGATCGGTGATCGCGCGCATACTGCTCATCTTCCTGCAATTTCCCCTCGGAGCGCTTCCGGGGATCGATATCGGCCTTAGTTCCATACCAGCGGACGATGTTCCCTTGTTCAATTGCCCGGACGACACGAACGAATCAGATGTTATCCGAAACCTGCGGCTGTGCCCCTTCGGCTCGCTCGCGAAGAATCCACTCGCGCACATAAGGAGGACAATGAACCAATGCAATCCCTCCGTCCTCGCAGTCACGCAAGAATCGTACAACCTCAACGTCCACAAGAGTGACCTCACCCAAGTCCAGGAGCATGTGAACGTTGTGATCGTCCATTTGAGCCCGTATGTTGTCGATATTGGCCGATTGAATTCGGCCACTGAGCCGCAGGCTCGTAGTGTCTCCGTCCGACTCCTTTTCAATCCTCAACATTGGTTGACCATTCCTTTCGGGCGCGGTCGTGGGCTACCGATACGAGATCATGGCCCGCCTGGCGAAGCGGTCAGCATAGACAACGCCAATCCCATTGAAAGCGCGAGTAACCCGGATGGAAGGTGAAGAAGTCATTAGTTGCTCCTCTTTATCAACTCATCATCGGTAACGGATTCGCGAATCCACGTTCCTGCAGCATCCGGGTAGGCATGCCGAGGGCCATTCGTAAACAACTGAAGCAAAATGGACGAGATCGATTCTTGGTGCTGCGTTTTCGGCAAAATGACGAGGACTCAGCCAGTTGCCTGGCTCGCTGAACCTGAGGCTAGCTGTTGATAGCTGTACGTGCCCGAAGCGCACGGAGAGCAGAACGTCATGTCACCGGCGATTGCTGGATGCTGTACACATACTTGGGCATCAAACCCCTAAATAGTGGTATCCGATACGCACCAGTCAATGGCGTTGAAAATCCATTCCTTTGGGGAATACAATCTTCCGAACCTTCCTTGATACTCACTTCAAAAGTATCGAGCATGGCAGACATGGCTCGACCCAAGCGAAGGCACGTAGCAATCCCTGAATGCCCGAGACAATTCGAAGCTCGAATACGGAAAGACTGCGACTGCCATAAGCGCAATTGGCTCGGGGGATCCACATGACTACATTGCCACTTGGGATTCCATTTTCGCAAGACGCGCGGGATCTGGGAGCTGCAGCCGTGGCGACGAGGACACCTTCCGGAACAAAGCCCTCTGGGTACGTGCTCGTACCCCTCCGGGAAGCTGCGGACTTCACCCTTTACCGCGGCCGGCAGCAGGACAACCCATCCCCCGTTCTGGTAGTGGCGCTCGCGGCAGAACACCCATCGCCTCAGAGTCTCCGGCGGCTGGAGCACGAATACTCGCTCGCAGGCGAAGTCGATTCCGCATGGGCAGCCAAGCCTCTGGCGCTCACTCGTCACGAAGGGCGAGCGATCCTCGTACTCAAAGACCCTGGCGGTGATCCTCTGGATCTGATTCTTGAGCGAGGCCAGGGACAACCGCTCGATCTGACCCGCGCCCTGCGCATCGCGATCGGCTTGACGACGGCGCTCTGCCAAGTCCATCGGCACGGACTCATACATAAGGACATCAAGCCTGAAAACGTGCTCGTCGACGACGCCGACTGCGTATGGCTTACTGGCTTCGGGGTTGCATCGCGGTTGCCCCGCGAGCTCCAGCCGCCCGCACCGCCGGAGATTATTTCCGGCACGCTGGCCTACATGGCACCCGAGCAGACCGGCCGCATGAACCGTTCGGTCGATGCCCGCAGCGATTTTTACTCCCTGGGCGTCACCTTGTATCTGATGCTTACCGGCGCACTGCCATTTGACGCAGCCGACCCCCTGGAATGGGTCCACTGCCACATTGCACGCCGGCCGAGACCGCCTCGGGATCGCGCTGCAGTGCCCGAGCCATTGTCTGCGATCGTTATGAAGCTCCTGGCCAAAAACGCCGAGGACCGTTATCAGACCGCTTTAGGCGTTGAGGCCGATCTTCAAAAGTGCTTCGGGGACTGGGAATCGAGAGGGTGCATTGAACCGTTCCAGCTGGGGACACACGATGTCCCAAACCAGTTGCTGATACCCGAGAAGCTTTACGGGAGGGAGCGCGAAGTCGATGCTCTGCTTGCGGCGTTCGAGCGTGTTGTTGCCGGCGGAAGGCCGGAATTGGTTCTTGTCTCCGGATACTCTGGCATTGGCAAATCCGCTGTTGTCAATGAACTTCGCAAATCCCTTGTTCCGCCGCGTGGCCTATTTGCGTCAGGCAAGTTCGACCAGTACAAGCGCGATATTCCTTACGCAACTGTGGCGCAAGCTTTCCAGAGCCTTTTGCGCCCACTGATGAGTAAGCTTGACGGCCAGCTGAGCAAATGGCGGGATGACCTTCTATTGGCGTTAAGTCCGAATGGATCGCTCCTTATCGATCTCGTCCCTGAATTGAAGCTAATCATCGGAGAGCAGTCGCCTGTTGCCGCTTTACCGCCTCAAGACGCGAAAACTCGCTCCTATCTTGCATTTCGGCGGTTTATCAGCGTTTTCGCGCGCCCTGAACATCCGCTGGTCCTGTTTCTCGACGATTTGCAATGGCTTGACGTGGCAACACTCGACTTTCTAGAGGATTTGCTGGTCCAGCAGGATCTGGCACACCTTCTCGTGGTCGGCGCTTATCGAGACAACGAGGTCGACTCGGCGCATCCGCTGATGCGGAAGCTGTCAGCAATCCGTCAGGCCGGAGCCGCTGAGCAGGAGATCCGTCTGACGCCGCTGAGCCCCGCCGATTTGGCACACTTGATTGCAGATGCCCTCCATTGTGAATCGCAGCCTGCGCTGTTGCTGGCGCAACTCTTGCACGAGAAGACTTCCGGCAACCCGTTTTTTGTCCGTCAGTTTATCCATGCCCTGGTTGAAGAGGGGCTCATCACTTTCGACCATAGAGATGCCCGATGGCGCTGGGATCTGGATGCCATTCGGGCTAAGGGTTATACCGACAACGTTGTAGACCTTATGGTTGCAAAACTGAACCGGCTTCCAGTTGCAATTCAAAAGGCCCTGCAGCAATTTGCCTGCATTGGAAACAGCGCCGAAGCCGCCACACTTTCTGCTGTTCTTGAGGCGTCCGAGCAAGAGACCGAAGCGGAACTATGGGAGGCTCTCCACCAGGAGCTGATTGTCCGCTCGGAGAACTCTTACCGGTTTGCGCACGACCGCATACAGGAAGCAGCCTATTCGCTTATTGCGGAAGAAGCCCGCGCTGAAGCACATCTACGAATCGGGCGATTGCTCCATGCGCACACCCCGCCTGAAAAGCGTGAGGAGGCCGTATTCGAGATCGTCAATCAGTTGAATCGCGGAGCTGAGCTCATCGTTTCAGAAGAGGAGCGCTTCCAGGTAGCTGAGTTGAACCTGATCGCCGGCAAACGGGCCAAGGGGTCTACCGCCTACGCCTCAGCTCTTCAGTATTTCGTCGCTGGCCAAGCGCTTTTGACGGATGCGGCCTGGGAGCGCAACCACGATCTGATTTTCCAACTGGAATTGCAGCGGGCCGAATGCGAGTTCCTGACTGGCGAGCTGGCCATCGCGGCCGAGCGCGTGGAAATGCTTCGATCGCGTGCCTCAAATACCGTCGAACTAGCGATGGCCACGTGCCTGGGTATCGATGTTTATATGGCGATCTCTCAGACGAACCGTGCAATCGCCATTGGCCTCGACTACCTGCACCATCTCGGTATCGACTGGCCCCTCCAGCCAACGGAGGAACAGGTACGAAGCGAATACGAACGGATCTGGTCACGGCTCGGAAGTCGCGAGATCGAGAAAGTTATGGACTTCCCACTGATGAGCGACCCCACGTCTATCGCGACTCTGGATGTTCTGACTAAGGTATTGAGCTCTGCAATGTTTACGGATACGAATCTTTTTGCCCTGGTCGTCTGTGGGGCGGTTAGTCTCAGCATCGAGCACGGCAACAACGACGGTTCGTGTGTCCACTATGTTTGGCTTAGCTTCGTAGCGGGGCATAGGTTCGGCGACTACAAGAATGCATTTCGATTCGCTCAGCTCGGCTATGATCTGGTTGAAAAGCGTGGTTTGAAGCGCTTCCAGGCTGCGACCTATGCCGCTTTCGCAAATGGCATCATGCCATGGATGCAGCATCTCTCGGCTTGCTGTAATGTGACGCGTCAAGCCTTCGAGATTGCAAAGACAATCGGCGACCTCACCTACGCAGCGTACAGCCGTATCAGCCTGAACACCCTGCTTATCGCGACGGGAGATCCGCTCGCTGAAGTGCAAAGGGAAGTCGAGAATGGCCTTCGCTTTGCACAGAAGGCGAAGATCGGTTTCGCCACTGACATGGCCAATCTGCAGCTCTGTCTTATCCGAACGCTCAGGGGCCTGACGACAAAATTCGGTTCCTTTGAGCATGCAGAGTTCGACGAAATAGGGTTCGAGCGTCATCTGGAGAGCTACCCGCCGGCGGCCCATTGGGGGTACTGGGTCCGAAAGCTACAAGCGCACTTCTTTGCCGGTGACTTTGCTTCTGCCATCGAGGCCTCATTGAAGGCCCGGCCGCTGCTTGCGACATTACCGAATTTTGCGCCGGCAGAGTATGAATTTTACAGCGCGCTCGCCCGTGCAGCGTTCTGCGATTGTGCAACGGCGGCCCAAAGCCGGGAGCATTACCATGCTCTCGAAGCTCACTACAAACAGCTCCAAATATGGGCGGAAAACTGCCCGGAGAATTTCGAAAACCGCGCCGCTCTGGTGGGGGCGGAAATTGCGCGCATCGAAGGCCGCATGCTCGACGCCGAAAAACTTTACGAAGATGCCATCCGCTCCGCACAAGCGAATGGTTTTGTTCACAACGAAGCGCTCGCCAACGAATTGGCAGCGGGTTTCTATCGAGCCCGGGGATTGGAGAAGGTCGCAAAGGCGTATTTCAAGGAGGCTCGGTCTCTCTATGCGCGTTGGGGAGCCGACGGAAAAGTAAAGCAACTCGACGAACTCTACCCGCGCCTTCGCGACGAACGGACTCACACCTCCTCGACCGCGATTGCGCCACCCGTAGGGCAGCTCGACGTCGAGACTGTGGTTAAAGCTTCGCAGGCACTTTCGAGTGAGATGGTCCTCTCCAGTCTCATCGAGAAGCTCGTGCGAATCGCGGTGGAGCATGCCGGGGCCGAGCGGGGTTTGTTGATCCTGATTCGGGACCGCGAGCCGCGGATAGAAGCCGAAGCCACTACTGGTCCGGGCAGGATCGAGATGGTCGTTCGCCAGGAGCAGGTTACACCGTCTGATCTCCCTCAATCCGCGCTGCATTACGTGATCCGGACGCAGGAGAGCGTGCTTCTGGATGATGCTTCGGCCGACGACGTGTATTCAAAGGACGAATATGTGCGGCAGAATCGCTCCAGGTCCATCCTCTGCCTGCCCATCGTCGAGCGGGCGCAGCTTGTCGGCGCACTCTATCTGGAGAACAATCTGACTGCGTGCGCCTTCACGCCGGACCGGGTTGCCGTGCTGCAGTTCCTGGCTTCGCAAGCCGCAATTTCGCTGGAGAACGCCAGCCTCTATTCAGATCTGCAACGCAGCGAAGCTTTCCTCACTGAGGGGCAGAGCATAAGCCACACTGGCAGCTTCGGCTGGAGTGTGGCCAGCGGAGAAATCTACTGGTCGGCGGAAACCTACAATATCTTTGAACTCGATCGAGCGGTAAAGCCTACGCTGGAGATGATACTGCCGCGATTTCATCCCGACGACAAAGATCTCGTGCAGCAAACCCTCGACCGAGCGTGTGAAGCAAAAGCCGACTTTGATCTTGAACACCGTTTGCTGATGCCGGACGGTTCAATCAAGCACCTCCACATTTCCGCTCGCGTGTTGACGACCTCATCTGGGAACCTTGAATTTGTAGGTGCCGTGACCGATATCACCGCAGCAAAACAGGCGGAGGAGAAGAGCCGGCGAGATGATCACGAACTTCGCCACATTGCCGATGCCATAGCGCAAGTGATTGTCGTCTTGGGTCCCAATGGCCGGCCGGTCTATGCAAATCGAGTAGCGCTCGAGTACACCGGTTTGTCGATTGAGGAGGTGCGGGCGGAAAGTTTCCGCGATCGCGTCGTTCATCCTGAAGACACCGAGATGTTCAAAGAAGTACGGCAAAACGCGCTCCTAAATGGTGTTCCGTTTGAGACCGAACAGCGGGTTCTCGGAAAAGACGGCAAGTATCGTTGGTTCCTCCTTCGTTATAACCCCTTCCGCGACGAAGAGGGACGCCTCGTGCGCTGGTATGCGACGGCAGTCGACATCGAGGATCGCAAGGTGGCGGAGCAGCGCATCCAAAACGAGAACGTTACGTTGCGCGAAGAAATCGATCGCTTCTCGATGTTTGAGGAAATTGTAGGTTCTTGCGAACCCATGCGCCAGGTGTTGAAGCAAGTGGCAAAAGTCGCACCGTCGGGTTCGACCGTTCTCATCCTCGGCGAAACCGGAACAGGTAAAGAACTGATTGCGCGCGCGCTCCATCGGAGATCGAACCGTGCAGCGAGAGCCTTCGTCCGTGTGAACTGCGCCGCCATCCCTCAATCACTGATTGCCTCTGAGCTTTTCGGGCACGAGAAAGGCGCCTTCACGGGCGCCCTGCAGAGACGTCTGGGAAGATTTGAATCCGCTGACGGCGGGACACTGTTCCTTGATGAAATCGGCGATCTCCCGATGGAGACGCAGATCGCGCTCCTGCGCGTGCTACAGGAGCGCGAGTTTGAGCGAGTGGGAAGCAACCATCCGATTCCGGTAGACGTCCGGCTAATAGCAGCCACGAACCGGGATCTGCCTGCTGCCGTCGCTGCTGGAACCTTCCGCCAGGATCTTTTCTACAGACTCCATGTTGTTCCGATTGTTGTTCCACCGCTCCGCGAGCGAGCGGCGGATATTCCATTGCTCGTCGAATATTTCGTTGGGCGTTACGCTAAGGCGGCAGGCAAGAAAATCCGACATATCGGTAGGCAAACACTGGAGCAGTTAACAGCCTACGGCTGGCCAGGTAATATTCGTGAATTGCAGAATGTCGTGGAACGGGCGGTCATTCTAGGTGAAACGGACACATTCTTCGTTGATGAGAGCTGGCTAAAACGTGAGTCGGCAGAGTCTCGGCAGCCGCGCGAAGGGCTTTCGACGCTGTCAGATCGCGAAGTAGGGATGATCGAAGCTGCTATCGTTGACTGCCATGGCCGCATTTCCGGACCTTCAGGCGCGGCTGCCAAACTCGGGATTCCGCGACAAACACTTGAATCGAAAATCAGGCGTTTGAAAATTAGCAAGTACGGTCTGAAACATCAATCGTCCTAATTGGAAAGACTCTCGCTCCCGACGAGCGGCGCCTGCCCCCAAATTCTCTTGTCTATCCTTGGACCACACCACTCGAAAAGTAAGTCCATCCGTCGCCGGTCAGTCTTTGATTCCAGCACGTTCTGCTGAGCGCTCGTCATTTTGCTGAGCGTGCAGCATGACTCTGATGATGACGCTGGCTCTTTTTCAGCAACTTAGCAATTGGCACGATACCTGCTTATCTAATTGCAAAAGCGCAGAAGACAAATCGCAAAGGACAAGGAGAGTTTCAAATGGCAAATTACAGACAGTGTTCGCGAGATCTTCAAGGGACTTGAGCACGGCGAAGGAAGCTGCGTTCTTCAAAGGGTAAGGCATCAGAGGCAACCGTTGGATGAGAGCCTCACCAGCAGTGACGGTCTGAGTCTTTGAAAACGCGCTGCAGAACTCAACAAAGAAGCAACTGGAGATAGGTATGGTCAATAAATTTGCCCTATTCGCCACGATGTTGTGTGCTGCTGCCTTATCGAGCACACCGAAGTTACAAGCTCAGAAGTCTGAAGTAAAGAACATCGTCCTCGTCCACGGTGCCTGGGCGGACGGTTCGGGCTGGAAAGGCGTCTACAACATTCTCGTCAAGGACGGCTTCAATGTCAGCATCGTCCAAGAGCCGGAGACGTCCTTCCTGGATGATGTGACCGCCGTGAAGCGGATCCTCGCACTGCAAGACGGACCGAGCATCCTTGTCGCCCACAGCTATGGGGGATCCGTGATTACGGAAGCAGGCACGGATCCATCAGTTGCCGGATTGGTGTACGTTGCAGCGCACATGCCAGACGCTGGGGAAAACGAAGGAGACGACGGGAAGCGCTTTCCGAGTGACCTCGGCAAGTCTAGTGCGCTCAAGAAGACGGCAGATGGATTCACGTACCTCGATCCCGCGCAGTTTCATGAGTACTTTGCAGCCGATCTTTCTGCGGAGCAGGCGGCATTCATGGCGCGATCGCAGGTACTCAACGCGGCGGAGAATTTCAAGGCAGTCATCACGACGGCGGCGTGGAGAAGCAAACCAAGCTGGATGTTGGTAGCGGCAAAAGACAGAACCATCAACCCTGACCTTGAACGATGGTATGCCAAGCGAGCTCATAGCCATACGGTCGAAGTCGCGGGCGCCAGCCATTGCGTCTATGTGTCGCATCCCAAGAAAGTTGCAGATGTAATTGAGAATGCTGCACGTGCGGTCTCGAAGTAGTTCGGACTACTATATGCAACCGACGCCTATCCAATCCATGCGCGCCCAAGATGCTATCGCCTGCGGTTAGACCGTAAGAATGGACGATCCCAATGACTCAACCAATACTGGCAAACAACGAAACTGTAATCAGCCACAGTTTAAAGGAGATGAGCGACGAGTGGTTGGTCGTGGCCGCACAAGACGGAAATGTCAACGCCTTCGCTGAACTCAGAGACCGTCACTTCCGTGCAATCCGGCGAACGACATATCGGATCACCAAAAACCGGGAAGATTCGGAGGATGCACTCCAGGATTCTTTACTTAAGGCATTTACTCATCTGAATAGTTTTGAAGGCAGATCGAGTTTTTCGTCGTGGATCACCAGAATCGCAATCAACACGTCGCTTACGATTTTGAGAAAGAAACGCGCAAACAATGACCAGTCGATCGACGTTGACGACCATTGTTGTGGATCCGATGATAGATGGGAAATGCGGGACCTCAGGGAAGATCCTGAGCGCGTCTATATGAGACACGAAAGATCGGAACTGCTAAGGGAAGCAATTGTTCGGTTGGGTCCGTATCTTCGAAATGCAGTGGAGCTTCGATATTCGCAGGAGTATTCAATGCAGGAGATAGCTAATTCTCTGGGCATTTCCAAGGCGTCTGCCAAATCGCGACTCTTGCGTGCGAGGTTGTCCTTGCGCACCTTATTACGCGACAACAACCTGAAGTCTTATCAGACGATCAATCTGCTGACCGTTCATGAGATATCAATCTTGTGGAAAGCCGGTGCGGATGCGAGAGTGTCCGATTTGCTAGAAAATTAGGGCATGTCAACAAATGAGAGTGGAGAACCGCATCATGAAAACAAACCTCAGCTTGAGTGAGCAGACGCAGCAGCAGCGTCCAGTCTCCTGGACGACTCGTCGCGATGAGAAAGCGCGACGCATGCAGTCAGTCGAGCCATGGATGAAGGGGCCAGTATTAGCACAGGAAAAGATCGTTGAAGCCCTTGAGTCGGTCATAGCATCGGGTGACAGAATCGTCATGGAGGGTGACAATCAGAAACAAGCCGACTTTTTGTCCCGGTCCCTTGTGCAGGTCAATGCGAAGAAGATCCGCGACCTTCACCTCATCATTTCAAGCATCAGCCGGCCCGAGCATCTGACACTCTTTGAGCTCGGTATCGCGAAGAAAGTGGACTTCGCGTTTGCGGGACCCCAGAGCCTTCGAGTAGCCCAGCTTCTGGAGGATGGCGTCCTCGAGATCGGTGCAATTCACACTTATGTTGAGCTTTATGCCCGACTACTCGTTAACCTTGTCCCTAACGTCGTGTTGGTATGCGCCGAACAGGCTGACCAGGAAGGAAACCTGTTTACAGGCCCAAACACTGAAGATACGCCGGTGATTGTGGAGGCCGCAGCCTTTCACGATGCGATTGTTATCGTCCAGGTAAACCAGATCGTTGACAAGCTCCCACGCGTAGACATTCCAGCGTCCTGGGTGGACATTGTTGTGGAAGCCGACAAACCCTTCGCAGTCGAGCCGCTCTTTACCCGCGACCCTCGCCACATCACTGAGCTTCAAATCCTTACCGGAATGATGGTCATTCGTGGTGTCTATGAACGGCACCAGGTCCAGTCGCTCAATCACGGCATCGGCTTCGATACCGCGGCCATCGAACTGTTGCTGCCGACGTATGGAGAGTCGTTGGGACTGCGCGGGAAAATCTGCCGGCACTTCGCGCTCAATCCGCATCCGACGCTTATCCCGGCCATCGAGAGCGGCTGGGTCCAGAGCGTCCACTCATTTGGCAGCGAAGTCGGCATGGATGACTACATTCGCGCCAGACCCGATATCTTCTTTAACGGCCGTGACGGAAGTCTCCGCTCCAACCGTGTGTTGTGCCAGCTTGCCGGACAGTACGCTGTCGACGCCTTTATCGGTGCAACCCTGCAGATGGATGGCGATGCCAATTCATCGACCGTAACAACTGGCCGTCTGGCCGGTTTCGGGGGCGCGCCGAACATGGGACATGACCCCCACGGGCGCCGTCATTCGACACCTGCGTGGCTCGACCTCAAAACGAACCCGAGCCCGAACGCTCGCGGCAGAAAACTTGTCGTCCAGACTCTGGAGACCTTCTCCAAAGGTGGAGTTCCTGCCTTCGTCGAAACGCTCGATGCGGTTGAAGTTGGAAAGAAAGCTGGCATGCCCATCACGCCGATCATGATCTATGGCGATGATGTCAGCCATGTCGTCACTGAGGAAGGGATCGCTTACCTCTATAAGACGGAAGGAATCGAGGAGCGCCGTCGAGCATTAGCAGCCGTTGCAGGCATTAGCCCCGTTGGTCTGAATGCTAAGCCCGCCGAGACGGCTGAACTTCGTCGCAAAGGCATCGTTGCATACCCGGAAGACATTGGAGTGCAGCGGCTCCAGGCAAATCGCGCCCTTCTCGCGGCCCGCAGTATGGAAGACCTGGTCGCCTGGTCCGGTGGACTGTATCAACCTCCCGCAAAGTTCAGGAGCTGGTAATGGCAAACGTGCTTCCAATTTTTCGACAGGTCGCACCTGTTCGAGAAGTGTTTGCCGCCGAGCATCTCGCGGAATTGGCACGGCAGGCGCTGGTCGCCGAAGCTGAACTCACTCCGAAGCCAGGGCTGGTGGATCGAAGAGGAACTGGAGCGCACTCCGATCTTTCGTTAGATCTTATGCGGCGATCTGCGTCAGCGATAGCTCCCTTCTTTGCAGATATGGCGAGGGCTGCGCAATCCATGCCATTCAGCAATGCATTGCGTACCGAGGTTGCCGCCATCGGACGCGCTGCTGAATTCGCGATGCTTCAGGTAACTGGTGGAAGCAACTCCCACAAAGGAGCGATCTGGATTCTGGGCCTGCTGGTAACGGCAGCAGGCCAGGACATCGAATCAAATCCGGACACGATCGCGAAAGGTGCCGGCCTTCTGGCATCTTTGCCGGATAGCGTTCGCCCCCAACTGGTATCGCACGGCGACATGGTTCGAGCCCGTTATGGCGTGACCGGAGCACGCGGTGAAGCCATTGCAAACTTTCCCCACATCGTTCACATCGGCCTCCCCGCTCTGCTTGCGGCAAGAAAGAAAGGCTGCACAGAAACGAATAGCAGATTGTCAGCGCTTCTCGACATCATGGCTCGCCTCGATGATACCTGCGTTCTTTATCGTGGCGGGGCGGAAGGACTGACAATCGTACAGAAGGGCGCTTCAGACATTCTGCACGCAGGCGGTCCCGGAAGCGCCGCTGGAGATCAGGCAATGCTCCAGCTCGATCACGAACTTTTTATCCGAACCATTTCTCCGGGGGGCAGTGCGGATATTCTGGCCGCCACTCTCTTTTTGGACGCCCTGGAACGAGGTCAATACGCAGTGCAAGAGGACAATAGTCTTTCGGAGGGAGATCCCTATGGAGCAAATTGAGTTCGACTATCCGGCGGCGAAACGTCGCATCACGAAGAAGGCTCATATTGGAGTCGTCGGCTCCGGTGATATGGAAGTTCTCATGGAGCCGGCACAGAGCGAAGGTGCCCACGTCTCGATCACGACCAGCGTAGATGGCTTTCAGCGTTCCTGGAAGGCTGTATTCGATCGCTTCTTCTCAAAGTTCGACGGAGCCGTACGCATCCGGATCAACGATGCCGGCGCAACTCCAGGAAGCGTCATGCTTCGGCTGGAACAAGCGGTGGAGGTGATAAGTCAATGAACCAGACAAGTACCATTCCGGATTTCGTAAGCCGTAAAAGCTTCATTGAAGTTGACGGCCGCAAACGGGCCCAGAGCCTGTTCGACGAGGGCACCTGGAAGGAACTGGTTGGTCCCTTTGACAGGATGGAATCTCCCTGGCTGCCTCTGCAAGGTGTCGCTCCACAGTTTGACGATGGTTGCATCGTCATCAAGGGCAAAATCGGCGGCATGGCCGCCGTGGCAATCGCTCTCGAAGGGGCTTTTCAAGGCGGCAGTATCGGAGAGGTCTCCGGTGCAAAGATGGCCGCGGCCCTTGATCTCGCCACCAAAGACTCCGTAGCTGGTAAAAGGACAGCTGCCATTCTTTTGCTCGAGACCGGCGGAGTTCGTCTGCAGGAAGCCAATCTTGGATTAGCGGCTGTAGCCGAAGTGATCTCGTCAGTGCTCGCCTTGCGTCCACATGCTCCAGTGATTACCTTGATTGCCGGCACAGTTGGCTGCTTCGGGGGCATGTCCCTTGCAGCCGGAGTATCGAGCTACGTTGTGATGACACGCGAGGCGCGACTCGGTCTCAATGGCCCTGAGGTCATCGAGCAGGAGTCGGGTATCGACGAATTCGATTCCTCCGACAGAGCGCTCATCTGGGCCATTCACGGTGGAGAGCAGCGTGTTGGGATGGGGCTGGCAGATGCCCTCGTCGAAGATGACGCCGAGAAGATCAAAGCCACAATCCGTGAATACGTCCAGGCTGATCTTCTACCCGAATACAGAAGCCAACAAGTAGAGCTCTACCGCGATCGAATCACTGCCCTGGATACGTCTGCGCAGATCGATCCAATTAGCCTGCGCCGGGAATGGAACAACACAACAACGGGAGGGCTGCGATGAGTGAACACATCGGGTTGCGAGGAAGGGTTTGGTTTGAGGCGCTGACGGGTAACAATCAACCGGTGTCCGGAGACCCCGGAACCGTTCTCGCTTCTAATTCTCAGATCGGCGATGAGATCGCATTGTTCCTTTGTGTCGTACCTAATCCATCCAGCCGCTTTCCGTGTGTGCGAGATGGTCAGGTGGGTCTCGAGGAAGCGTTCACCCTGGCTCATCACCTGCGTAGAGTTATAGCCGAAGATCGTGAAAAGCCCAGAGCACAAAAGCGTACAGTGATCGCGATCGTCGACGTTAAGAGCCAGGCTTATGGGCGCCGCGAAGAGACGGCCGGGATATTCTTCGCCGCGGCAGCGTCCTCCGATGCCTATGCTTCGGCGCGGATGGCTGGACATCCCGTGATCTCGCTTGTCGCGGGACAAGCTTTCTCCGGCGGATTTCTTACTCATGGCTATCAAGCGAATCGCATCCTATCCTTCGATGATTCTGGCATTGTGATTCACGCGATGCACAAGGAAGCGGCGGCGAGAATCACGCGTCGCTCGGTCGATGAACTCGAAGAGCTTGGGCATCAGATTGCTCCGATGTCTTATGACGTCCACGACTACGCCAGGCTTGGACTGCTCTACAAATTGCTTCACGTGGACGATCCCCAGAATCCCACAGCGGCCGACGTCGAAGCTATCAAGCATGAGCTGATCGGCGCTATTCAGGATGCACGCCGAGGTGCAACCGACCTCAGCAATCGGCTTCAGTCCGATGCTGCTAAGCAGACGCGGAAGGCTGGGATTGCCGTCCGCGCTGCGCTGGAAGCACAGTGGCAGAACGCATAGGGAGCCGTCGTGACGAAGGTTTTACTTGACACACTCATCCCGATATTCGCCGGACTGCTTCTCGGATATGTCGCAGGCCGGCGCGGTACGATGGACAACCGGAATGTCCGCAATCTGATCGTGCTGGTGATGAGCTTTGCGATTCCCTGCGCTCTGTTCTCAACGATTATTGGCTCATCGCAAGCTGATTTGCTACGCCATGTCCCCGCCGCCCTGATGATCACGCTGGTCTTCTGTGTCCTGTATCTGATTAGCTACATTTGGGCGCGCAGAGGGCTGAGCCTGTCGCTTTCTGATGCCTCCGTATTAGCTCTTACCATTGGCTTCCCAAATTCGGCCGCAATAGCTCTTCCGTTATTCAAGGGAGCCTACGGTTCCGAATCGATCATCACTGCTGCATTGTCGATCGCAATCGGATCGATCACGATCTCGCCTCTCACCTTGGCGCTTCTCGAAGCCGATAAGCGGTCCGGTGGACGCGATATCTCCATCGCGCAGATCTTGCGTAGCTTTCCTCACGCTCTTTTTCGTCCGGTTGTCTGGGCCCCTCTATTGGCTTTGGTTGGAGCCTTCTTCGACATTCATCTGCCTACGTTTGTCGAAGGCACACTCACGACATTAGGCAGCGCCGCGACCGGCTCTGCGCTTGTCCTTACCGGTTTGGTAGTCTCCGCGCAGAGCTTCCGATTCACCGGCGGTGTCGCAATCACCACACTTCTAAAGCTTGTGGGGCAGCCATTATTCGCCTTATGCATGATGCTGTTATTTCGGATGGATCACGACGATCTGCGGAACATCACCGTGATCAGCGCCATTCCCGGCGGTTTCTTTGGCCTAGTCTTCGGCAAAGGCTTCGATTCTACTCCGGAGGTTGCAAGCTCGGGATTGATCGGTACTTATCTCTTCGGCTGGGCCACCCTGGCACTCTGGATGCTGTTTGCGGCAAGGCTCTTCTGAGTGCCCATGCTTCCGACTGATCAATATTCGCCTCGCGTCCACGACCTTCTCCTTCTACGAGCAGGCATTGTGAGTTCCGCAGACGTGGCCAAACCGGCGTGGGTTAGCTCCTCCCCAGCCAGCAATCTCTGGGTTGTGGTGCGTCGAGCGATCGCTCCGGACGGACTCGTAGCCGTAGGAATACGCGGCATCAATCGACAGCAGCGTTGGGGCGGTTTCGCTGATGTTGCAAACGTAAAAGAGAGACTTCACCCTTCACAGCTTTCCTTTCACATGGCATGTCGCACCCGCATCGTGGTTCCTGCTCTCGCAGCTCTATCCTGGCTTGAAGGACAACTGGATAAATCAGAACTGGATTGGGGGCCGGTGGGCAGCGTTGGTTTTGAACTGGCAACTGGCCAGCAGGTGGTAACCGGGACCAGCGATCTCGACATCGCTCTGTTCGCTCCAACTCGATTCACCAGAGAGACTGCCCGCGAGCTCTGGAGTGTCATGAAGGTAGCAGCAGTAAAGGTGGATGTGCGTGTCGAGACTCTCTATTGTGGGTTTTCGCTCGAAGAATATGCTCGCGAGGAGACAGGACAAGTCCTTGTACGGTTACCCGAGAGCAGGCAACTCGCAACAGATCCCTGGAGCGTTTCTGTGATTAAGGACGAAAAATGAAGACTGCCCTCCTCTTTCCCGGGCAGGGTTCCCAGAAGCTCCAAATGCTCCACGAACTTGTCCGGCATCCCGCAGTTGACGAAGTCTTGTCTGAGGTCAGCGAAGTGTTGGGACTCGATGTTCGGAAACTCGACACGCCCGAAGCCCTGCAATCCGCAGTTTCTGTTCAATTGGCGATCTTGACGGCCGGCGTCGCCACCGCAAGAGCACTGCGACAGAGCGGGCTTGCACCGTTGGCTGTCGCGGGCCTCTCGGTCGGAGCATTCTCGGCGGCGGTTGCTGCAGACTCGATATCGCTCTCGGACGCCGTGCGTCTGGTGCGTTCGCGCGCGGAGCAAATGGAACAGCTGTATCCGACAGGATATGGCCTATCTGCGATTGTTGGACTCAGCGAAACGCAAGTCGCTAAGTTAGTCGAGGCCGAAAACACCGCAGAACATCCTGTCTTCGTTGGGAATATCAATGCGCCAAGGCAGATTATCATCGCAGGTTCGAATGAGGGAATGGAACGGATCCTACAAAGAGCTTTGGTATCTGCGAAACGCTGCACTCACGGACGAGTTCTACACGCTGTGCATGCCGACATTTGACGAAATGGTGCTTTTCCTCGAACCCGATTACAGAGAAGCCATCGACAGGCTTCGTGATAGAACACTGCAGGCAGGAATCTGTTTTGAGAACCAGCAACTGGTGCGCTTTTTCCAGCGAATGGAGGGAACAGCCAACTCGAAGGACTGTCAGAGATGCCCGCCTAGAGGATCCAGTCCTCTGGAGTCGTTTTGAGACGAAGTTGGAAGACCGCAAGGCCCTCAAATGGACTTTCGAGAAAGCGATGAAATGGAAGGCCTCCCGCTAACATGCTCCGCGAGCAATTTTCCAAGAAACTCTTCAAGAATCAAAGTCGTGCATCAATGGAGGTCGAAACACACGGCTTGCGACCTCAGACAGACTGCGCTCTACCGCTCTCTCCGATATGGAAGTGTTAGTGACCCCCATCTTTAGGCCATGCTAGCGTCAGAGTATGGCGTTTCCTCTGATTCATTGTTGTCGCTGCTACCAGCCCGTCCTCGGGTGAGCTGCGATAGGTCCAGAGATTCTGATACGCCCTCTCCAAAACTCATCCCAGAACTCATCGATGGTTCATTAGCAATCCGCCAACAAGTCGGCATCTAGGCCGAGTTTGTTTCGAGCGGTTCAGCTTCGGAGAAATGCCTTGTACCTTACAACTGAAGAACAGGTCTTCCGTGACGCCAGCATAGTGGGAGCCTCGATCGACGGCCATTCCCCTGCCCTCTCGCAAACACCGAAACAACTTGCCGATATCGTTTCTCGATTCGCGGCCACAGGCGGATGGCTGGATCGAGTCCGGCTGCGCAACGGGAGCCGCTGGTACGAACGGATGCACCTTGGCCCTGACTACGACATCTGGGCGATCAGCTGGATGCCGGGGCAATCGACGGGATTCCATGATCACGGCAACTCTTCGGGCGCGTTCGTCGTAATCACCGGCGCTCTGGAAGAGTATCGCCCCGGCGAGCCGGCCGTTATGATTCCTCCGAACACGCCACGCGCATTTGGCCCTGACTATGCGCACGACGTTCGCAACACCTCCACGGCGCCGGCCATCAGCATTCATGCGTACTCGCCTCCACTTAGTGAGATGAATGAGTACGAGTTGGATGGAGATGAGTTGATATTGCGCGGCCAGGCGTTGGAGCGGGTGGGAACAACACATGCTGGGCCGCCGACCATCGAGCAGACTTTGGCTGCCGCTCGTTCCCGACTACGCCGCTTCTCTCCTCTGGACGCTTTCGATGCCGTTGCTCGAAAGGGCGCGGTCCTCGTAGACATCCGGCCTGAACAGCAGCGCTCGCTCGAAGGCACAATCCCGGGAGCCTTGATCATTGAACGCAATGTGCTCGAGTGGCGATTCGACCCGTCATCCAGCGCGCGGCTGCCGATCGCAACTGATCATGATCTGCAGGTGATTGTGATTTGCTCTGAGGGCTACACATCGAGCCTTGCCGCCGTGGCGCTGAAGGAACTCGGACTGCGGCGAGCTACGGATGTGGAGGGCGGGTTCCAGGGCTGGCGGCTAGCCGGTCTGCCAACGGAGTCACAAGTCATCAGCTCCTGATCCGGTCCCGACAGGGCCGGCTCCAATCGGTGAAAGCATAGGTGTGTTCTCATCGGCCCGTATACTCATCTTTGGATGAGCGGCGTCATACTGCGGACACAAGTCGAGCAAGCGCTGGCCGATCTGATCGACCACGAGGATGGATCGCGATTTCAATCGCTTGGCGTGATTCTGGCTACACAGAAGTGTGACAAGCTGGTCGCCCATGAGAAGAAGGCCGATTTAGGGCTTGACGGCTACGCTCCCGGAGGCGAATTTCCGGATGGTCGCGGCAGGGGAGTTGCCTGCTCTCTTACGGCCACTCTATCCAAGGTCAAGGGCGACATCGAGGAAGCCCAGAATGAGTTCAAGGACCTTGGGGTCCTCTACTTCGTCACGCCCAATCAGGTCGGGGAGAAGCGCAAAAGAAAAGTAGAGCGCTGGGTTCAGGAGGTCAAACGCCAATATGGCGTCACGCTGATCGTGATGTCTCGTGAACATGTCATTACCGCTCTCCTCTCTCCAGGAAACGCTGCACTTTGTGCCAATCATCTCTACATCCACGTAGACATCCCTCCAGCGATCGAAGAAACGCTCGAAGCTACTCGCCAGGCTATCGCCGACGTGAACGCCTCATGGAAGGCGAGAGTCGAGGGTGAACCGCTCATCGAATTGAGTGCAAATCGTCTCTCCAGCCAAGGTCAGGAGACCGCCGCAGTCGTCGAGCTCGCAGAATTTGAAGATCTACTACTCCAGGGGTTGCGAATGACAATGGAGGCCCCCGCCGGCCGTGGCAAGACGACGACCTTGACCCATATAGCCGAACGCAGAGCGGCAGCAGGCACTCTGGCGTTTCTCATCCACCTTCCGGCCTGGGCGCAAGGTGCGGCGGACATTCTGGAGTTCATCGCTGGAATGGAGCCCTTTAGAACCCGTTCCATCGATGCGACGATGCTGGGTAGGCTCTATCGTTCGCAGCCGGTCATATTCCTCCTGAACGGATGGAACGAGATTGCAGAGTCTGATCTGGAACGAGCTACTACGGGTCTCGCGAACCTCGCCAGAGACTACAGATCGGCTGGAATGCTGGTGGCAACCCGCGTCCGGCAGGTAACGCCCCCTTGCCGGGCACCACAGGCCGCACGAGGTTGAAGCTGCTCACCCGCAAACAACGAGCTGAGTATGTCTCCCGCCCAACTCCCGATATCGCTACTGCCCTTCTGAGCAAACTGGACCACGATCCTGTACTCGATGAACTCACACGCACTCCATTCTTCTTGTCCCGAGTGGTATCGATCGCTGCTGCCGGCCAGGATGTACCCAATACCAAAATGGGTGTCCTGCGCGAGGTGATCCGCCTCCTCGAGAATGATCCCGCTTATCACGCCATTTTGCAGAGCAGCCCGCTGCATGGGGAGGCTGGAAGTTTCCTGACAGCGATAGCGGCCGAAATGACCTCCAAGGGACAAACCCATCTGGCCGAAGCGGAGGTCAGACAGCTGCTGATCCGGACTTTGCGCAGAATGCGCGACGCGGACCTGATCGACGGAACCTTCACAGGCAACCAGGTACTTGAAGCTCTCACCGCCCGGCACGTCCTGGAACGGATGGAATACCCACACCCGGCATACCAGTTCGAACACCAGCAACTTCAGGAGTATTACGCGGCGGAGTTTCTGAAGGTGCAACTACGGCGGTTGCTTGCCGACCCGGAGCTGCCGCTGGATCAGGCTGCCACGACCGAGGCGGCTCGAGCCTTCCAGAAGCAACACATCAATCAGTCCGCGTGGTCTGAACCGCTGTATATGCTGGCCGGGGATTTGGCTGCGGATTCGACTCTGGACAGCACGGATCGCCCCGTGATCCGTGCTGGTTCCCTACTGCTCGATCTGACAATTACTATCGACCTGATCTTTGCTGCCGAGTTGTACAGTCTGTCGAGCGCGCCTGCGCAGGAACACGCCGCGGGGAGACTGAGCGCCAGTATTCGCGGGCTTTGGGTGAGCCCGGAGAACCATCGCCGCTCATACGCGTTGACTGCTATGACCGCAACGGGATCGGATCTCTTCCGGGATGAGCTCATCCCCCTGCTTAAAGAGTCCGGCAATCATGCGCGCTTTGAGGTCTACCGGTCGACGAGGGCTTTGCGGCTATCGAGTCTCGGGCCCGAGTGGCGGCACGAGGTGCGGAGCTGGGATGAGGAGGCTCGACTCCATTTCGCGTCGGCAATACTTCATATCGGCGCCCCACTCCACGAGCTTGCTGCATTCGTATTGACTGATCCCAGCGTCAAGGTGCGCGCAAGGGCATTCAAAGATCTCATGAGGGTCAACACTGACGCCGAGACAACAAAACTGTTGACGGAGATCGATGACGAGACATTCGAGACCGCCATTGAGGGCGCACCTCTTCGCATTGTCCACTCCATCTTTCGCTCACGCGCCCTCGAGGTTTACAAGAAAGTCCTCAGAGACTCGTCAGATCCGGAGAAGCGGTACATCGCTGCAGCAAATGCTGTGCTCCTGGGACAGGCCGACGCCCACTCCGTGTTGATGGAATATCTGGACGGATGCAGTGCGGAACGCATGAGGGCGCTGGCACAAAGAGAGTTGAGGCTGCTGCTCGAAACCTTGTCCTCTGATCAAGCCTGGCGTTCGACGTTCCTCATCCGCAATGTTCGGGCGGGAGTGCTCGCCGCAGCGGACTGGTCTGCGTTGATCAAGACGATCGACGAGGACCTGAAGGAAGAGTTGCTCGTTCGTCTCGAGACAGAAGATCTGTTCGAAGTCCGCGTACCGGGCGTTCAGGGTCTCTTGCGGATAGGCGCTGACGCGACACTCGCCGGACGCATCTTTCGCCGCATGGTCACTCTCCATGAATCGATACAGGCGGCAAATGCAGTACGGTAGCTTGAGAACATCGCACTGGCTCAGCAGCTGTCAGCGATTGAGCGCCAGCTCCAGGACTTCCTTCGCTCGCTTCCCCCGCAGACCACAGCAGACGGCGTCTTTGCCGCTCTCTCCCCGGAACTTTCGCTCAACGAGCTCACGGTCTTTGCAGATCTGTGGAAAGGCGGACGCGATAAAGATCCTGAGCTGGACGAGGTTCTGAACGAGACTTCTCAGCAGGCGATACGGATGTACCTCAAGAACTCGGTGCCCCATCTCACCGTTGAGAACGATCCGCGCGGTGAACTCCGAGCACACGTCGCCCTCGCAATCTCCCGGGTCGGCGACCCTGAAGACATCAACGACATTGAGGTCCTGATGGCGGCCGACGTTCAGCGGATCCAACTCGGCCTCGCCGCTCGTGCGCGGCGCGAACACACGCCCCTCGCGGAAGGTTCGGCGATGCGTTACACCAACCAGTATGTCCAGGCGATCCGACATCTGAAATCCGAAAGTGAAGGTCCGTTCTTAGCAAAGCTATTGCCCGAGCCCATATTTGAGCTGGAAGTGGCCTGGGCGTTGGTCGCATGGGCGATGACAACGGATCTGCCGAACACCGCCCGGATAGACAGCTCGGCAACCTGGACCCGGAATCTTGAGGAGATTTGGCAGGCACGTTCGGCTGACGGCATCAAAGGCTTCGACGAAAGCCGGCGAGCAGAGGCCGTCGGGTACGTTCGCAAGCACATCGTAGAGCTTCTCCAATCAGATGGCGGAGTCGCGAACGAGGGTTCCGTGATCTGGCGTCTGAAGGATCTTGTCAGACCTCTGGCTATTCTGGATGGGCGCAACTCGTCGACATTAATTCTCGACATACTGGCTTCACCGCTACAGACAAATGGCACGCTCGACGGCTGGAAGGTGCTTCCAACACTCGAGGTACTGCTTTTCGCGGGCGCTATCCTGCCGAACGACAAAACCTATGCACTCGTGGCGCGGTATGTAGAGCAACTCACCAGCAAGTGGCAATCTGACAACGATCTGTCGCTTGTAGGCATCGCCCTCGGAGTTTTGCCCTTTGTCGAGGACGCCTCGGCGGGTATCGCTACATTAGCGGACTACCTCGATCACATCAGAATGCGGTCTGAAGGCTTGCGCAAAGTTGTGAAGGCATTGGGTCACAGCAGGCGTGAAGAGGCCGTTGATCTTCTGTTATCGATCGTTCACGCGGATGAAAGCATCCAACGCTTCGGCCAGGAATGGCTTGATGCGATTGCCGTGCTCGACAACGTGAGATCACGGGAGATCCTCCTCAGTGTCATCGACCCAACGCTTCCTGGCATTCAGGGCCTGAACATCTCGAAGCTTGATGTGGTTCTTGCTCCGCGTATTGCCGAGGCTGCCCAACGCCATCCCGCAATGAAGTCAAGGATTCTCGCGCTCTGCGATGCAAGCCTCGATCATCCGAGAAGAGAGCTCCTATCGGAGGTAATTGTGCACCTCAAGGACGATAAGGCATTGCTGACCTCGCCTCAACCTGCTGGATGACGAGAACAGCCCGGAACTGCCATACCGTCTACAGAAAGCCATCGAAGAGGCGTTCGTCGAGCGCATACCCGACGGAGATCAATCGAATAGCTATACGTTGCAGCCACGCACTGCGACCGAACTGAGAGAACGATTGATTGAGATGACAAAGTCGGATCCGAAGAGGAAGAACTCTGCGCTCAGGCTGCTCGCGCTCATCGAGTCGTGGAGGCTGTCGTATGGACGACCTGCTGGCGAGAGCCGTAACCCGCTTATAGGCAGCGATCTGGTTTGGCCCCCAACAGGCGATAGTTCGGATACTCAAAACGCATGATGCAACAGCCAACGTCTCGGAGGAAAACGCAAGCGAGTCAGAGCGCCACTCGGCAGACCAGCGATCAATGAAGGGATTGTATGCAACCCGCGCACCGGGACACGGAGACTCGTAAGGCAGGCAATCTCGATGAATTGTCTAAGTTCTACCCTTTCACTGAAGGGGTTAGGTCAGGCGCAGTCGAGCGCCACCTTGGAATCAGTTCTTCCAAATCGGAGTCATCATCAAGCGTCTGGTATTTTCCTTGCGAAATTTCATTTTCGGCTTGTGCGTCATAATGAGCAGCGAGGGGGGAGCCCTCAACAGCGATCACATGCTTCTGGCTTTCATGACTTTGCACGTCAGACGTTCCAGGCTTCCTGAGGTCGACTCCACCCTTGAAGCACGCTCCGTCTTCGATAGAAATGCGACCTGCAATTACGTCTCCGGTTATGGAGCCTTCGCTGCGAATATCGACGCGGTCAGTGGCTTGGCAGTTTCCACGCACGTTGCCCAGCACAATGATTTCCCCCGCCAGAATATCGGCGACAACTTCACCGTTTCGCCCAATGGTCACACGATTATCGGGAAAATTTATAGTTCCTTCAATTTTCCCTTCGATATACAAAGACTGAAAGCCCGAAACCTCTCCACGAATGATGACGGATTTACCGATACTTGCGTGCTCACCCGACAAAGTTATCTTCGGTGATGCTGCCTGAGACCTAGCGGCTGGCATAAGATCGCGGCTCATTTCGGTTTGTTCGGATCGCGGCATAAGCCTCCAACTATAGCCCGAAGAGCTGTTGTTGTTATTGATGATACGCTTTCGGCTTTTGATTTTTGCAGAGACGGCTGCGGCGAACCCCGAGCGATTCGGCAAGCGGTGGACATGTCCTGATGTTCGCGTGTAAGCTCGCAAATTCGGGTGTCACCATAGTGCATTTTTCGAAATTAAGAGACGGAGTGGACAGCCGCACTGACCTAGAAGGAGACCATCAATAGATTTCAGGCATTCCGAGTACCCAGACAAGAGTCTCGGGTGTCATCCGATCGGGCTTTCCCAAAATGCGGAACGATCGGTGCAGATATATGACACGTGACTGCAAACAACCAGGTGTCGCCTTTTGCAGCCGTCATGAAAGGCGCAGTTGTAGGCGCAAGCAGTCATACCACAATTGGGCAAACGCTGAACGTGTGGCAGTCAAGGCATCAGATAGACTCGGCGAGAAAATAGTGGCGTACAAGTGCCTCTTCTGTGATCAGTTCCATATTGGCCACCCAGGCAGAAGGGCCTCCGAGTCGGAGGCTGTAGCCCTCAACCCAATTCGAGCTAAAGCATGAACAGAGTTGAGGGCAACACCCTGCCTATCCGTGCTTTACTTCTAATCAAAGTTTTCCCAGCAAATCGGCGAGTGGAATCTTGAATCCATCCGCAATTGACTTAACCAACCTTAAACCTGGGTCTCGTTTACCTCGTTCTACCTGTGAGAGATAGCTGCGTCCCACCCCAAGCAACTCAGCGAATTCGAGTTGCGTTATGCCCTTGCTCTTGCGCAAGCGACGTACGCGGTCGCCGAACTTCACGCGAATATCGGTGGACATTACCTGATAGTCGCGTGTATGCTCTACTCCTTGGGTGCACTATAGTGCACATTCCCTTTGGGGGTTCCCGAATAACAACACCGCAGGAAGTGCCTTTTGGAGAGCGGTGATCATCGTCCGAGTTGAGATCCGTCGATTCATAACGAAAAGAGATCATCTTCGAAGCATCATTGTGAACGAGTGCTCGCATCTGATTTCCAGGCTTGTTGTTCCGGGATCTTTTCTCCGCAGTTCAGATCGAAGGTTGGAATTCCTCCGCGATGGAAATCAGCCCATCACGATTTAAGCGTGAGCACTCGATGTTGGACCTGTTTGTACTCGGATACGACCGAAACTTGTTGTCTGAAAGACACGGAGAATCGGCCGATTTGTCCGCACCTATTTAGGTAATACGAAGAGCGTCTACAGGGAGGACCATATGCCTGTGCGTAAAATTCCCAAAAATTACAGATGCATCACCGGAATCATCTCCGCTCAAAAAGCCGTGGGCGAGGCCGGCTACGAAGCAAGTCTGGAACGTGATTTTTTGCTCCTACTGGAATTTGATCCTGACGTAAAGGCGTTTGAAGTACAACCGCTTCGTGTCAACTGGCGAGATCAATCCGGACGACGCCGACGGTATACTCCCGACTGTCGGGTCGAATACATCGATGGACTGAGGAAGCCGACCATCTTTGAGATAAAATTCCGCCGCTCCCTTTGGGCCGATTGGAATAAATTACGGCAAGCGTATCGTGCCGCAGTTCACGCAACGGCAATGGAAGGGTTCAGGTTCAAGATTCTGACCGAAAAAGAAATTCGCACGACCTATCTTGACTGTGTGAAATTCCTCCTGCCGTTCGTTCGACGCGGAACCGATCACGCCTCTAAACAATTCATTCTCTCAGCGATAGATAAAGTAAGGATAACTTCCCCACGGGAACTGATGGCGGGGATCTCGGATAATCCGGCAGAAAATGCGCTTTTACTACCTTCTCTCTGGTAGGAACATTTCAAATCTACTCGGATCTATCCAAGCCACTCACGATGGATTCGAAGATCGAGAGCCTCTCATGACACATCCGATACACGGTCTTGCTCTTAGACTAGGAGAAGTCGCGTTATATAAAGGGCAGCCAGTCGAAATAGAAGCGGTTTTCGGTTTCGACAGTGTGCAGGTTAAAGATCTCGTAACCGGGGGCCGGTTAGAAGTGGAGATCTCGCACCTTTCGCGTCGCGACAGTGAAGTTGACTCCGAAACCAACCAAACCGGCTTCAAACCTACAGACGAGTGGCGAGAGATAGCCGAATTCAGATTAGAGGTGATTAAACCACTCCTGAACAGTCGGAATCGGACACGAGCAGATGTTGAGGCGAGAGCATCCGAATTCAACTACAGGCCCAATGCACTCTATAAATGGATTGCCGCTTATGAAGGAGACGGAACCCTTTCTTCACTCGGTCGAAAGCAAAGATCGGATGCGAGGACGACGACCTTTGACGCGCGGACTGAAGACCTAGTTTCTAATACATTCAAAGAACTCAAACCAAAAGATAAGCACTTTACTGAAATCTACAGAACAATTAGGGACAAAATAGCCGCGGCAAATGCACAGGAAAAGGCAAATAATAAGGATTCTTGTTGCGATGGTTCAGTTTCTGGAAATTTCAAGCCAATGGAGATTCCGAGCGCAGGCACCGTCAGGAATCGCTTTCTGGCGATTCCGAGAAGGCAAAGATACTCACGGTCACACGGAGCCCGCGCAGCAGAGCACATGTTCGATCCAATTCTTGGAAGCTTTCCCGGAGCAAATTGCCCGTTGGACGTTGTCCAAATCGATCATACGTTGCTCGATATCATGTTGGTCGATGAGAAATATCGCAAACCAATTAAGAGGCCATGGCTGACGCTTACGTTCGATGTCTGCAGCCGAATGGTCACTGGTATCTACAGTTCAATTGATCCTCCGGGTGCAATGTCAACAGGACTATGCATTGCTCATTCCATTCTTCCCAAAGAAGCATGGCTTTCGGGGTTCGGCTCTGACGCACAGTGGCCTGTCTGGGGAAAGATGACCGCTCTACACGGGGACAATGCGTTTCGCATGAAAATGTTGAAGGTTGCTTGCAAAGATCACAAGATAGACCTGATCTGGCGCCCAGTTAAAAATCCTAAATTCGGAGGTCACATCGAACGCTGGTGCGGCACCCTCGCCCAGGCTGTTCATTCTCTTCCCGGCACGACGTTTTCAAATCCTAAAGAGGCGTGGTTCATACGACTCCGAGGCCAAAGCAATCTTCACGCCAACCGAATTCAACCAATGGCTCATAGAGAGAATTGCGGCATACCACGCTGAAAAACACTCTCAACTCGGGATGTCGCCGCTCGAACGTTACAGAATCGGAATTTTCGAGGGGACAGAGAAACACCCAGCTGTAGGCGTGCAATCTCGGATCCAAGATCCTAAAGACCGTACCCGATTGCAGTTAGACTTCACGCCATTCGAGGAACGTACGGTGCAACGGTATGGCGTTGAAATTGAGAAGATCTTTTATTACCACGATGTGCTACGGCGTTGGATTAATGCACCTGATCCTGACAGTCCCAAGCTGAAGCGCCTGTTCAGATTCAGGAGATTCTACGCACATCTCAACTCGGTATGGTTTTATGACCCCGACTTGGATGACTATTTTGAGATTCCTACGCGGGACTCAACGTTCCCCGACATGAGCATTTGGGATCTGAAACAGATCCGTTGTGAAGCAAGAGCAGCCGGGATCCCGGATTCGCAAGTAGATGAGGAATAAATCAAACAGCGTCACCTTCGAATGCGCGAGCAGGAGGAGGCTGCGGCTGAAAAGACGAAAACCGCCCGCACCAAGTCAGAACGCCATCGGATGTGGGATGCATCTCCAAGGCCACAAGTGGCACCTGCCGTACGAAATGAATCTGATTTCGACTCCGACAATGTCGAGCCGTACGTAAGAGTCAAGGGGTTCAGCTAGGATGCCTGAGACTGCGATTGAACTGCGCGAGCTGCACGAGATGGCCTCTGAGGCACTCTATTGGGATAACCCTGCACGAATCAAACGAGTTTGGAATCTCAAGACACAGTGGATTCCCTACACGCGTGCAGAGTTTCTAATCCACAAAGCCGAGGAACTCTTGAATCGACCAAAGGCTCCCCGCCTTCCTTGTCTGCTGGTTTACGCCGATCCAAACTCAGGAAAGACGGCGCTCCTCAAACGCTACGGTGAATTGCATCCTATTGACTCCAATCGAGGCGGGGATGCTATCCGTGCCCCCGTCATTAGCATTGAGATTAGAAGCCCCGACGAAGGAGCCCTATACGACTCAATCCTAAAAGCCATCCAAGCGCCATTCAAGATTCAAGATCGTGTTCAGAAGAAGCGGAATCAGATACTAACAATTCTCGAAAAGATCGGCACTCGCCAACTTCTCCTCGACGAATTGAACACTGCAATCTCGGGACCTCTTCTGAAGCAGAGAAACTTCTTAGTAGCACTTAAGAACTTGCTCAATGAAATCCAAATGACAGTCTTCGCAACGGGCACACCAGACGCACGAATCGCACTTGCACCAGACCAGCAATTGGAAAGCCGCTTCGAGATGGAAGAGCTGCGACGGTGGACCTATGGCGAAGAATTCAGACAGTTACTTGAGAGCTTCGAATGCCGACTACCCCTACGGGAGCCGTCCGAGCTGCAAGCCCCCATATTTGCGAAAAGAATTCATGAGCTGACTGAAGGTTACATAGGGGAAATCGCTGAGCTTCTCATGCGCGTTGCGGTAAAGGCCATCGAGACGAAGAAGGAGCGAATTGATTGCAGGCTTTTAGCAGAGCTCAACTGGAAACCTCCTTTACAGAGAAGAGGAGAGGCACGTGGATTACATAAGACACTGGCCGGTCCATCCCCGACCACGTAAGGACGAGTTGCTGTCGTCTTGGTTGCAAGAACTAGCGCGCGGGAATGGTCAGAAGCTACAAGCCTTCTCCGATTGCGTCTTTGGAGCCGGCCACCAGATTTGGAATCGCGATGTCGATAGGCTGGCGCCGCGATGGCTGCGAGCCAACCTTGTTCGTCATACCGGAGTACCGAGGCAGAGTGTTTCAGCTACAACGTTGGACGGTTATAGAGGGAAACTCTATCGAACAAGAAATATCTCTGGTCGACTACGCTGGATATTACCCTTACAAATGTTCCACCGTAAATACCTTGGATTTGGCGTGCAGTATTGTTCGCAATGCCTTCTCGAAGATGATGAGCCGTATTTTCGTCGACGATGGAGGGTGGCTTACTGCACATTTTGTCCAAAACACAATACACTCCTCAGAGATCGGTGTTGGCAGTGTGGGGCCACCATAGCATTCCATCGCCGAGAACTGGGCAGGCCTATGCTGCTGTTAGCCGGGCCAATGAGCGTCTGCCACGCATGCGGTGATGATCTTCGTGCGGCATTACCTCTCGCCATTCCCATACTCGACCAGAAGTCATTCCTGGAAACAGTGGAGTTCCTTAAAAGCCTCGAATTAAATCATCGCGGAAGCTCCCGATTTGGCTTCTCTTTCCACGCGTTGCTTCATCAGCAATGCAAACTGATCCTGTCGGAGCGAGCAGCGTCGGGGTTTAGGGAGTTCATTCGTGAACGACTCAATTGTCCCGATGTGCATCTTGTGAGTGAGCGGTCTTCATTTGAAACCCGCACTATCGTCGAGCGGCATCATGTTGTCGCAATGGCAATGTGGATTATGTCGGACTTGCGGAAACGGTTGACGTTGGCTTGGGAGTCACGAGCTGTAAGATACAACGCTTTGCTTAAGGATTTGGACAGCCCTCCTCAGCGATTTGTTTCCTTCGTCCGGCAGTTCAATCGAAATCGGACCTAAAGGCACATAAGGTGCCCGCGGCCAAAGAGGTGTCTTGATTTGAGAGCGATGTAGGTTTCCACGGATCTCATCGTAAAAGCCTTATTTGCTAAGTAGATAATTGCCGGTTGCTTCACTACTCATCGAGAATTTAGCCGCGATGCTGCTTTGTGCGTGTGCCGGCTACACGAGCCTGCCATGAAAAAAATCTGCGGTATTACGGGCCTCTTCGGCAAATTGAACAGCCGTTATCCAACCTTGTCGAGTCGCAACCTGAAGAAGTTTTTCTCTCTCCGATGGTTTGGGCTTAGAGTTTGGAATCATTGCAACCCTTTCCACCCGTTCGTACCAGCTCGGCAGATCATTGGATAAATGCAGATGATAATGCAATGGATTTGTCGATCTAAGGGTCTCAATTAAATAATTCGGCCATTCTGCGAAGAGACTCACAACTGCCTCGAGCATATAGGCTCTCGATTTGACATCGAGGTATTCGAAATTCATCGGCGAGCCACTCTGATGTCTGGAAGTCATTTGGTGTGAGTCTGGTAACATTTGCGCCCTCAGGTTCTTCGCTGAGGTAGACGGACGGCACATAACGTAGAGAAGTCTCGCCAATACCCCAAAAAAACTCTCACAATTGGATTTCCTGACCAATGATGCCAGCACGTGACACAGCCTCAAAGTTTTCTTGTCCGCTCGCTCGGATGGCGCGTAATTTGCGACCGATCGATTGCAGTATGCGCATTGCTGCAGGTCCTTTTCTGAACGAACGAAGGCCGAGTTGAGAAATCGAGACGCACTTCGAAACGGTTTTCCGCAGTGAGGACAGCTTTCACGTAGAAAGCAATTGTGCCTTAAACAGCAGGTGTATATGGCGATAGACCACTGAAGTTGATGGTGACCCTTCTCCCCAAGACAAGCTGGGCAATACTGGTTACCCATGAGACCGTATGACCCACCATGGCATAGACGCCAGGGCATAGGCGCGGCTCCCCCCGGTGATCGATAGACCGGTGTCCTAGACAGTCCATGAAGGCTGGAGGGAAGACTCTCGATTACCTGTTCTTTTTCTACTCCAATCGCCTCTGCGATGGAGTCTATGATCGGACTTGTGTGCGCCATCCGATCCAACGCTGAAACAGGTTGGTCGTTCCCGAGCCATGCACAAAGGCTTCTGGCGGACACATTACTACCGGCTGCAATCCTGAGAATCCAAGAAGACAAAATCTCGTCGTTAAGACGGCGTGGATGCCATGGTAAGAGATTTGACACCTTCGTCACCGCTTATCTGGCTGGCCGTGTACAACGCTATTTCGTACTGGTACGAATTATCGTTGTTCAGTACGAATTAGCGTTGAATTTGACACAGTCAGCCCAGTCGACTCCGCCTGCTCCTGAGCATGGTAGCTGCTCCGCACCAGCGGCCCGCTCTCCACATGCTTGAAGCCCATCCCCACAGCTTCATGCTTCAGGAAAGCAAACTCTTCCGGCGTATAGTACCGAGCCATCGGCAGATGATCTCTTGACGGCCGCAGATACTGCCCGATCGTCAGAATATCCACCTTTCGATCTGCCAGATCGCGAAACACCGCCAGCAGCTCGTGCATCTCCTCGCCCATCCCAACAATAATGCCTGTTTTGGTTACAATCTGATCCCCAACCCGATCCGAAAACATCTCCGCGGCAAGTTCCTTCGCATGCTGCAAAAACCGCAACGACTTCTCGTACCGGCCACCCGACTTCGCCACCCGATACAACCGCGGCACCGTCTCGATATTGTGATTCAGAATCTCCGGCCGCGCAGCCACTACCATCCGCAGCGCCTCTTCGTTCCCCTGAAAGTCCGGCGTCAGCACTTCAACCCTGCACCCCGGAGCCTGCATCCGGATCTCTTCAATCACACTCACAAATGCCCGCGCCGCGCCCACGTTATTGTCATCGCGATTCACGCTCGTAATCACGGCATGCGCCAGTCCAAGCTGCGCCACCGCATATGCCACGCGCCGTGGCTCATCGAAATCAATCGGCTCCGGCTTCCCCTTTGGGACCGCGCAAAACCCGCACCGCCGCGTGCAAAGATTGCCCAGCATCATGAACGTCGCCGACTTCTGATTCCAGCACTCCCCGATATTCGGGCACTGCGCGCTCTCGCACACCGTATGCAGGTTCAGCTCCCGCGCCATCTTCTTCAGATTATGAAAGGTCTCCCCCATCGGAGCCTTCGCCTTCAACCACGCCGGCTTCGCCGCAGGCTTCCGCGGCGTCAGATCGATCTGCACCAGCTCAGAGGTAGTCTGCGCAATCAGCTGTTCAACCGGAGGAGTCATCCCTTCCATTGTATCCAACCCACCCGAACGAAGCGGATCAGGCCGTCCCACATCCTCACATCGAACAACTTCGCATTGCACAACCAGGATCGGCATAGCACCAAAGTTGTAGCGAATCACCATGGTGGGTGATCGGGCAGTTTCGAGTCCACGGCTATCCTTCTCGGTAGCCGACTCTTGGGATCAATACGCGTCCCAGACCGTTACACATCTGAGAGATACGGAGGAGGAGCTTCATGGTGCGGACCAATATTGGATCACTTTCTGGAGTGCTTGCGTTAGCGCTGGCATTCTCCTCGGCGGGACGCGCTCTGGCACAGGAACCTCAGCCTGCGCCCTCCCCAACCCCGCAATCGGTCACGCCAGCGTCACCAACCGACGCCACCCAGCCCACGGCCGATCCCGGGAACACCGTTGCTCCAACAGCAGATGTAAAAGAAGCCCCCGCCGCCTCGGCACCGCAACCCCAATCCGCCGCCAAGGGCAAGAAAGGGAAGCAGGAGTACACAGGGCCCATGACTCTGGTCGTCCTGCCACCAACCCCAATGCTCGACGAGGAAGGGAATCAACGCCAGGACCCCGACGGAAAACTGATGTTCAACCCGCCGGTCAAGCAGCAGCGTGACAAGTTCGGCCACCCTCTCTTCGATGAGCACAACAAGCCCGTCATGCAGACCAAAGACAACCTCGGTTACGACGAAAACGGGAAGAAGCTACACCCCTCAAAAGAGAAGCCCCCTAAACTAGTCTCCGTATCCATAGCCCGCGGAACACTCACCGTCGATGGAATGACGGGCAAAGCAGCGCTCAACTACGAGATCAAAGACCTCAAGTACATCTACTTCTACATCCCCGGCATCGGAACCACAGTCGTCTCCAACGCCCCATTCCCCGCCGCAGTCGAACAGAAGAAAGCCTTCGACGACAAGACCCTTACTGTAACCGTGAACGATCACATCGTGCAGCTAACCTCCGACCAGCGCTTGCTCGGCAAGGCACCTGAGTCTGCTTACGTCCTGGTAGACAAAAATTTCACCGTACCCACCAAGTTCCCGGTGATGGGCTACGGGCCGATCCGCGTAGCTCCCTACGCGTGGCCGGGCTCAAAGCAAAATGACCTAAAGGATTCCGCCGAAGCCCCACCCCTGCCCGCCGATCTGCGCCCCGTGCCACTCCTGCAAGGATGCCCCTCTGGGCAGATGCGCGCTCCGGGTGCCCCCACGCTACCCGGCCAGGTAGCCACCCCGCATCCCTGCGTCCCCATCGCAACTGTGGTGACGACAACCAGCGCGAATCAACCCGCTCCTTCCAACACCCAGGCAACAAAGTAAGCGAAAGCCGAGTGCCGGGTGCCCCATATCTCGATTTTGAGATATGGGCATTCGCGCAAGGAGCGAACCGCACTCCTCCGCGAAGAAACAACCCATAAGCTCAGCCCTAAATACTTCACCCTTTGCTGCTCCCTCGCAAAAGGGTGGAGTAGACCCAAAATAAACCCGAAAAAGTTGGCGTAATTTTCACCCCAGAAAAACACACGGCGAATCACCACATTCGCACCATCAATCCACCACAAACTCACCACCAAAACACCACACCCAAAACACCAATTTCCCCACACCCCCCTCAAAAACACCAGCAAGTCCACCAAAACCTCACCCACCACCACCCCGCAACTTTTTTCTCTCCTCATGCGCAATTTTCGTAGCGCAATAGATCACCCTCTCCACCTCTGCGACCACCCCACCCTCATCGTCCTTCACCTCCACCACAAACCTCACATCCGTCCGCCCCTCACGATCCACCGCCGCCCGAATCTCCCCCAGCCTCTCCGCCGTCAGACGAAACTCCGCCCGAACCCGCCCCAATCCAGGCTTTTTGTAACGTATAGAAGCCGCCTTATCCCAAACCACATACTCCGGACCCAGATTCGTAGCCAACATAATCATGTAAAACGGATCGGTCAGCGCAAACAACGAACCGCCAAACTGCACCCCCACATAATTACGATTCCACGGCCGCAGCGGCATCTCCACATCAATCGCCCGCAGATCCTTATCCAGCCGCGTCACCTTGATCCCCGTCCCAAACAACGGCGGCCACCACCCGATATGCCGCAGCCACCAGCTCATCGCAGACGATCCCTCACTTCCGTCCGCACCAGATAAAGAAAGAACAACAGCGCAAACAATCCCTGCACCAGGTAAGGCCCCGCATGCGTCTTCTCAAACACAAACAGATTTCCCAAACACAGCGTCAGACACCCACCCAACACCAGCGCCCATCCCCAGCGCCGCAGCCGCAACAACCCAAACACTCCCGCAGCCAGCAGCGTGCACAGCGCCAACACACCGTACTTCGCGCTCCCCACTCCAAACTTCCCAGTCAGCGCGGCAAACGCATTCACCAACGTCAGCACCAGCATAAACAGAGAAATTCCCGCCACACCCGGCAACATCCCATGCGCTCGCGCTTCAAGTTTTTTTACTTCCTCGTTATCACTCATAGAGTATGCAGATACGCCAGCAGATCATCCATATCCTGCGGGTCCAGCGTATTCCCCATCGCCGGCATTAGGTTTCGCCCATGCACAATCGTCGCCGTGACGCGCTCATCATTCGCCGGTGCGCCGCTCGGCAGATACGGCTTCTTGAAGACTCCAATCAACGCCGGCCCATGCAACGCAGCACTCTTGCGATCATAGTGACACTGCGCACAGTGCGCCTGATACACAGCATGCCCATGCATCTGCTGAGCATTCAAATCCGCTAGCGGCGTAGGCGGCGCGACCGACTTACATCCAACAAAAGCCCCCACAAAAATCAGCAAAGAAAAAACCCGAATCATGCCCTTATTCTCTCATCCACTCCGCGAAATCAATTCGCCGCTGCAATCGCCGCCACGATCCTGTCCATCACATCCCGATCCGCACTCGTCTGCGGCAGGTGATTCCCCACCATGATCGAAAAAATTACAGTGCGCCCACTCGCGCACTCCACATACCCACTCAGCGTCCGCGCCTCCCCCAGCGAACCCGTCTTCGCCCACACCTTGCCCTTCAGCGGAGCCTTCGTAAACCTCCCTTCAAGCGACCCATCCACCCCGCCCACCGGCAGACTGCTCTTCCAATCCGCGAACCAACTCTGCCCACTCGCATACTGCAACAGCCTCACAGTCGCCCGCGGCGTAACAAGATCATGTCCACTCAACCCCGACCCATCAAAGAAAACAAAATCGTCCTTATCAATTCCAGCGCCCAGCAAAAACTGCCGCACCACCCGCGCTCCCTGCGCAATCGTGCCATCTCTCCCTCGCGCCGATCCCAACTGGCGAAGCAATAATTCAGCATGCAAATTCTGACTCACCTTGTTCGTCACCACCACATCCTGCAGAAGCTCCGCGGATGCGTGAGTCGCCAACGTCTTCTCTTCCCCTGATGCAGCGGCCTCAAACGCAGCATCATCCGCCGGCTCAACCCTCTGCTGCGGCGATACATTCATCGCATCCCCCACTAGACCCGACTCTCGGCTGAAGCTCTGCGTATCCATCAACACGCGATGCCGAGCCTTCGCCACTCCAGTCACATGAACTCCACGAGCCTCCAGCATTCCCTTCAAAGCCGTCGCCGCGTACTCAGCAGGATCCTGTATCGCAATCTCCTCCACATCCGGCTGACCGTGCAATCCAACCGCCCCATAGATCCGCAGCACCTTCGATCCCGGCGCCCTCTCCATCTGCACCGTGCTCCCGCTCTTCGCCGCCCCCGTCGTCACTGCAACATCCAGCGTGTAATACGAAGGCATCGCCGGATCGATAACAACGCTCGCAGGTGCCCCGACGGCCTCTCCCGGCGTCACCGTCACTTTTATCTGGTTATCGTTGATCGAAAGAGCCGACACCGGCGCCCCATAACCCCACACTGCATCATCGATTACCCAATCCTGCGCATAAGGCTCCCACGGAAACAACGTGTCATCCCCAATCACGTCGCCCTCGATACTCTTCCACCCCGTCGCAGCCACTTGATCCGCCATCTCCTCCAGATAACGCAAAGGTGCAGGCCCGACGTCCTCTGCAACACGCTTCTGCCCCGGCACCGGAGCCACATAAGGCAGAACTCTTCCCGACAGATTTGCATCTCCATTCCCAACGAGCACAAGATCTCCCCTCAACTTGCCACCATCCGCAAAAACACCCCGCGCCAACACCTTCGTCTGATAGGTCGTCTTCGCACCCAGCAAGGCCATCGCCGCCGCAGTCGTGAACAACTTCGCATTGCTAGCCGGCTGAAACAACTGCCCATCGTTCAACGAATAAATCGGCGTACCATTCATCCCCACGACAGCGATCCCCCAATGATCCCGCGCCACCGCAGGCTCCTCCAGCAACCCGGCAATCGTCAGCGCCAACTCGGTACAAGCCCCGCTCCGACCATCCTTCAGCACCACGGCCACATCGCATCCAACACCCTGCGTCTGCGCCCAAACCAGTTGAGCACCCAGCAGACAAACAGCTATCCATCCCAAAGGCCTCATCATCCGCGCAGTCTAGCATCCGCGTGTCCTGCCGGACGGGCCCACTGCGCGTGGAGCGGCCACTTCGTGGCGGGTATACCTTGTCTTGCAAAGACGGCTGGCGAGATCCTCGCGTTGATCGGAACGAAGATAATTCCGACCAACGGGAGGACCACGCGACGCCCTAAAAAGGCGTGCGAACGCCCGCTCCACGCGCAGTGGGCCCGTCCGGCAGGACAAGTCTAAAATCCAACCATGCCCTTCGCCCCCCGCCGCCATCACGACTGGCAACTCCGCACCCGCACACTTCCGCTCGGCAAGCGCACCATCCTTATGGGCATCCTCAACGTCACGCCCGATTCATTCTCTGACGGCGGCCACTTCTACTCCACCCAACACGCTCCCGAGCGAGCCCTCACCCAAGCCCTCAAGCTCCTCGAAGAAGGCGCCGACATCCTCGACCTGGGCGGCGAATCCACTCGCCCCAACGCAACTCCCCTCACCCCCGACGAAGAACAATCCCGCATCCTCCCCGTCATCGAATCCATCCTCAAACAAAAACCCAACACCATCCTCTCCATCGACACCTTCCACGCCGCCACCGCCCGCCGCGCCATAGAAGCCGGAGCGGAGATCATCAATGATGTCAGCGGCCATCTCTGGGACCCCGATATGTCGAAAACCTGCGCCCGGTCAGGCTGCGGAGCCATCCTCATGCACACCCGCGGCCGCCCACAGGACTGGCCCAACCTCCCGCCACTCCCCCCCGAAGCAGTCCTTCCCTTGGTCCTAAAGGAACTAGCCGAGCGCCTCGAAGCCGCCATCACCGCCGGCATTCCCCGCAACAAAATCGTCCTCGATCCTGGCTTTGGCTTCGGCAAACGCCTCGACGAAAATTACCCACTCCTGGCCCACTTCGACCAGCTCAACCAATTCGACATGCCGATCCTCGCCGGCGTCTCTCGCAAAGGCTTCCTGGCCCACACTCTCGCCCAGAACCCCAGCCTCTCGATCCTTCTCGAAGGCGCGACCCCATCCATGGAAGACCGCCTCCACGCCACCACCGCCGCCAACGTAGCGGCCATCCTCGCTGGAGCCCACATCCTCCGAACCCACGACGTGAGACCGGCCGTAGAGGCCGCCGCGATCGCTGACCAGATCCTAGCCACCAGCTAAAAAATCATCTCCGACCAAAGGGAGGACCACATCTCTAATCCCGCAAAAAAGGACACAAGTCACGAAGTGACCGCCCCACGCGCAGTGGGCCCTTCCGCCAAGACACGCGCCTTTAAGCCGGATTCCCGCTAGCGTCCGTCGTCCAGCTCTCCGTTTGAAATGCAATAAACACCGCCGTCCAGGTACCCTTCGACGGCAAATTGATAAACAGCGCCCCATCCTGCCAGACACCATTATCCCCACCGAACCCGCCCCCTTTACCACTCACCGGATTTCCCTGATTCATATGAATATCGTGGATCCCATCCACCTTCCCCGAGTCGGCGTACGAGCTTCCGAACGCATAGATCACGCCATCCTTATCCGCAACCGTCATATTCAGCAGCGTCACTACAGCATTCTCAAGCGCCTTCGTTCGCGCCCGCTGCGTCATCTGCTCCTCCGCACTCCCCTGCGGCTTCGTCTTCGCCTGAGGCAACAGAGTCATCTGTTCCTTCGTAATCATCGGCGAGCCGTTCACAGTACTCCGCACGAAGTCCAACGCCAGCCCACCCGGCTCACTCTTCAACGCCGTCATTCCCATCGGCAACGCCGTCAGCGCAGCCAGATCCGGCGGCGTAAAGTCTTCAACGATGTCATATAAAACCTCCGATCCATCCACCGACTGAATATTAACCGCCACCGTAAACGGCCCACCCGGAGCCTGCATCGTGATCTGGTAGTGCGAACTGGACCCCGTCACCACCTTCCCCGCCGTAGGCTTACCCGCCAGCACACTGTAGTTCGTAATCGGCATGTCCCTACCCTCCATAATCAATCATTTCAACAGAATCAGCTATCGCCCAGTCCCCGTTACCGGATATTCATCGGCAGATTCCACTCGGAATTCACACCCCAGCTCCGAAATCAGATGCTATCCTGAGGCGAAGGAAAGTCGAATGTCCACTGCCCTTCTCATCCTTAATCTCGTCACTCTCCTCGCAGTTATCCTCCTCCTGCTACGCAAGAGTCCGGCGACTCCGCAGGACCCTCGCCTCACCCAGATTCCCGAGCAACTCACCCGCCTCGACGCCAGAAACGATGCCCTCGACTCCCACCTCCGCAGCGGACTGGCCGAGATACGTCGCGACCTCGCCGACGAAGCCCGCCGCACCCGCGAAGCAGCAGCCACTGACTTCACCAGCCTCCGCACCGAAATCACCGCAACAATCGCCGAGCTCAGCGGCCTTCTGCAGAACGGCCTCAACGCCTTCCGCAGTGACAATAAGACCTCCGACGAAGTTCTCCGCACCGCCGTTCAGCAAAACCTCGACTCGATTGCGCAGCGCCTCACTTACTTCATTGCCGAGGTCAACCGCAATCAGATCGAAGCTCGCGAAGCCCTGCACACGCGCCTCAACGAGCTCTCCGGCGAAGCCAACGACCAGCAGGAAAAGCTCCGCTTCACCGTCGAAGACCGCCTTTCAAAACTCAACGATGCCAATACCGCGAAGCTCGAAGAGATGCGCGTAACCGTAGATGAAAAACTGCACGCCACGCTCCAAACGCGGCTCACCGAATCTTTCGGCCAGGTCACCACGCACCTCGGCGAAGTCCAGAAGGGCCTCGGCGAGATGAAGGAGCTCGCCACCGGCGTAGGAGATCTCAAGAGGGTTCTCTCCAACGTCAAATCGCGCGGCGTTGTAGGCGAGTTCCAGCTCGGCCAGCAGCTCGAGCAGATGTTCTCTCCCGAGCAATACATCAAGAACGCCCGCATCAAACCGGGAACACTTGAGTCCGTCGAATACGCCCTCAAATTCCCCTCAGGCGAAGGACAGACCGGCCCCGACAGCTACACGCTCCTCGCCATCGACGCGAAGTTTCCCAAGGAAGACTGGGAGCGCCTCGAACACGCCTACGAAACCGGCACCGTCGACGAGATCGCCGCGGCCGGCCGAGCCTTTGAGCGTGGCATCCGCGCCGAAGGAAAACGCATCTGCGACAAATACATCGACCCTCCCACCACCATGCCGCACGCCATCATGTTTCTTCCGACAGAGAGCCTCTACGCCGAAGTCGTGCGCCGCCCCGGCCTCCAGTCAGAGATACAGTCCAGCTGCCGCGTTACTATCGCCGGCCCGTCAACTTTCATGGCCATCCTTACCAGCTTTCAGATGGGCTTTCACACCCTCGCCATTCAGAAAAAAGGCGACGAGGTCTGGCGCGTCCTCTCGAGCGCCAAGAAAGAGTTCGAGAACTATGGCGGCCTCATGCAAAAGGTCGAAGACCAGGTCGGCACCGTCCAGAATACGATTCAAAAGTTGGGCGTCCGCACCCGGGCTATCAACAAAGCCCTAAAAAACGTCTCCTCCATCGACACCGGCGCCCCTATTTCCAACCTCATCGGCTTCGACGACATCTCAGGGATCGCCCCACTGCTGGCCGCCTCGGCCGAGGAAGACTAAAAAAGATCCTTCCGCCAGCTTCTGCAGCCATACCCGCTTTGCTTTACACTCACTGAGGCGCTCAGTATGCTTGAGATTGGCCGTGTCGACCTCATAGCGACAAAATATCCAGGCTTCAGATTCCAGACGTAAACAGGAGAACGAAATGGCAGCAGTAGACGAGAAGGTAAAGCAGATTATTGTCGAGCAGCTTCAGGTGGATGAAGCGGAAGTCACCCCGGGCGCAAGCTTCCAGGAAGATCTCGGTGCAGACTCCCTCGACGTCGTCGAACTCGTCATGCAGTTCGAAGAAGCCTTCGACATTCAGATCCCCGACGAAGACGCCGAGAAGATCAAGACCGTCAAAGATGCTGTCGACTACATCGAAAAGAACCAGAAGGCCAAGTAAACAATGGAGCATCGTCGCGTAGTCGTCACCGGCCTTGGCTTGATCTGCGGGGTCGGCAAAACCGCCCCTGAGGTCTGGGAAGGTCTCATGGCCGGTCGCAGCGGTATGGCCGAGATCAAAGCCTTTGATCTAACCGGCCATCCAGTCCGTTTCGCCGCTGAGGTCAAGGACTTCGATCCTCTCCTCTTCGTCGACAAAAAAGAGTCCCGAAAGATGGGTCGCTTTATCCACTTCGCTCTGGCCGCTGCCGCCGAAGCGATGGCCCACTCCGGCCTCAAGATCACCGAAGAGAACCACGATCAGGTAGGAGTCCATATCGGCTCCGGCATCGGCGGATTTGACGTCATCGAGCGCGAACATTCCAACCTGCTCTCCGGTGGCCCGCGCAAAGTCTCGCCCTTCTTCATCCCCGGCTCCATCATCAACCTCGCCGCCGGCCACGTCTCCATCAAGTACGGCGCACGCGGGCCCAACGAAGCAACAGCAACCGCCTGCACTACCTCAGCGCACTCCATCGGCGACGCCTTCCGCATCATTCAGCGCGGCGATGCCGACGCCATGATCGCCGGTGGCACCGAAGCCTCCATCACTCCACTCGGCGTGGCAGGTTTCGCCGCCATGCGTGCTCTCTCCACCCGCAACGACGACCCCCAGCATGCCAGCCGCCCCTTCGACAAGGATCGCGACGGCTTCGTGGTCGGCGAAGGCGCCGGCATCCTCATCCTCGAAGAGCTCGAGTCTGCCAAAGCCCGCGGCGCAAAGATCCTCGCCGAAGTCCTCGGCTACGGCCTCTCTGCGGACGCCTTCCACATGACTGGCATGGCCCCCGAAGGCGAAGGCTGCTACCGCTCCATGCAGCACGCGCTCAAAGTCGCCGGCATCTCGCCCGACCAAATCGACTACGTCAACGCTCACGCGACCTCGACCCCTCTCGGTGACGCCCTCGAATCGAAGGCCATCGAGAACGTCTTCGGCGAGCGCGCCATCGGCGGCAAGCTCTTGGTCAGCTCCACCAAATCCATGACCGGCCACCTCCTCGGCGGAGCCGGCGGCCTCGAGGCCGGCATTACCATCCTCGCCATGCAGCACCAGATCGCTCCTCCGACGATGAACATCGTCGAACTCGATCCTCAGTGCCGCCTCAACTACGTCCCCAACAAACCTCTGCCCGCCAAGATCGACTACGCGCTCTCGAACTCCTTCGGCTTCGGTGGCACCAACGGCTCCCTCGTCTTCAAACGCTGGACCGAATAGTCTCTCAGCAAAATCATTATTGAGGCCCGGCAAAAGTCGGGCCTCTTCGCTTCTCGCTTCCCTCAAACAATCGTCATCCTGACCCTGAGCGTAGCCGAAGGGGAAGGATCCCTGTATTTGCAGTCGCAGTTGCCTCTTGCCTCTCCCTCATCTCCCATCCAAAGCATCGTCATCTCGACCGAAGCACTTCGCAGTCTCATCGCGAAGCGCGTAGTGGAGAGACCCCCGTATTTCGCTTTTAACGTCAAACTCCCGCTCTACCTACCTAAACGAAACCTTCCCCACCCCACCATCGTCAACACATTCGCCGCCCAGTTATAAATGTAGTCGGAGACCCTGAATGAAGCTTCGCCTCACCCTCTGCCTCCTCGCCGCCACCCTCACCACCCAAGCCGAAGTCTCCCTCCCCAAAATCTTTTCCAGCCACATGATTCTCCAGCGCGACATGCCCATTCACATCTGGGGCAGCGCCACCCCCGGCGAGTCCATTACCGCCACCTTCCACAACCTCACCAACACCGCCATCACCGACGCCGCCGGCCGCTGGAGTATCTACCTCCCCGCACAGCCCGCCGGAGGCCCCTACACTCTCACCGTCCACAGCACCAACACCATCACCTACGACGACATCCTCCTCGGCGATCTCTGGTTCGCCTCCGGCCAATCCAACATGGAGATGCCCCTCTCCGGCTTCGCGCCCGACACCCATATCGAAAACGCCGACAAAGAGATCGCGGACGCCAACTACCCCGACATCCGCCTTTTCCGCATCGACAAGGACGCCTCCGATTACCCCCGCGAAGACGTCAAATCCGCCACCGGCTGGTCCATCTGTACTCCCGACACCGCAAAAGACTTCTCCGCTGTCGCCTACTTCTTCGCACGCGATCTCCAAAAAGCCCTCGCCGACAAACAGCAGCATATCCCCATCGGCCTCATCGACTCCACCTGGGGAGGCACCCCCGCCGAAGCCTGGACCAGCATGAACGCCCTCGGCGCCAACGCCTCCCTCATGCCGGTCTTCGCCACCCGAGCCGAAAAGATGGACCGCGAGCCCACTGTGATCCGCTTCGAGGCCCTCGACAAGCAAGCCCATGCCGAAGGCAAGTCCACGCCCGAGCGCGACTGGCACCCAAACCCCGACTCCTGGCGCCCCGCCGCCCTCTACAACGCGATGGTCGCGCCCTTCACTCCGCTGCCGATCAAGGGCGTCATCTGGTACCAGGGCGAAGCCAACTCCGCCCTCAGCACCGCCGGCCTCTACGACAAACTCTTCCCGACCCTCATCGAGGACTGGCGCGAACACTGGGCCCAGGGCAACCTCCCCTTCCTCTACGTCCAGATCTCCGCCTTCGCCAGTTCCCCCAAGGAAGACTGGGGAGAACTCCGCGACGCCCAGCGCAAAACCCTCTCCCTCGCCAATACCGGCATGGCCGTCACGATCGATATCGGCAACGAGCACAACGTCCACCCCGCCAACAAGCAAGCCGTAGGCGAGCGCCTCTCCCTACTCGCTCGCCGCCTAGTCTACAACGAAGACATCGCCGCCTCTGGCCCTCTCTTCCGCCTCGCCTACCCCGACAAGGGCGCCATGCACGTCTGGTTCGACGACTCCAAAGGCCTCCACGCCAAACTCGGCGCTCTCGAGGGCTTCGAAGTAGCCGGTGCCGACCGTGTCTTCCTCCGCGCCAACGCCCACATCGAACACGCACCCGACGGCGACACCGTCATCGTCGCCAGCCCCGCTATTCCCAACCCGCAGTACGTCCGTTACGCCTGGCCCAACTTCCCCCAGGCCAACCTCTACAACGGAGCCAACCTCCCCGCCGCCACCTTCACCTCACTCCAGCCGCCAACTCAGCCCCAGTAGCACGCGAAATCTTCTGCCGACCATCGGGAGGCCTGGGTCGCAGCCGGTATACATGTCACGAAGTGACCGCCGCCCGCGCAGGGCGAACCCAAGGCAACTCAAAATCCTGGCCGCGGACCCGTTGGTGGCCAGAAGACCCTATCCGCTCACCGCCGCCGTGATCACGCTCAACACCAGCACAATCACCCACCACCCGACCACCACAGCCGCAGCCTTACCCCGGCTCACCTTCGCCACAATCGAGGTCCCAATCACCAGCAGCACCAGATTCCAGATCCCGATCACATCAAAAAAACTCAGTGCCGTCTTCAGCCACGGCGCCGCATCCGGCATAAAGTACGCCAGGTTCGTCCCCACCGGATTTTTAATGTTGAAGCTCTCCGCGTTCCCCCCAAACAGAACCGTAACCAACGTCAGTAGCCCGCTCAGCAGCCTCGGTAGCGAAGCATACATCCACACGCAAAACATCTGCCCAAACGTCGTCTTCGCTCCCAGCCCGACATTGAAGCTCCCCCAGTTAATCAGCGCCCCAATCGCCGAAATAATCAAGATAATCACCGGCGTCGCGTACGTCACATACTTGTACCCGCCCGTCATGGCACTCACTCTCGCCGCCCGTTGATCCGGCGGCAGGCTCTGCATCTGTTCTTCCTGCTTCGGGCTGTCCAAAATCACGTTCTCCACCACGCGCCCAAACCCGACCTGCCGATCGATCGCGAACGTCACCCCAATCGACACCACCACCGCCAGCAGAAACGGCAGCCACCAGCTCGTATTCCGCAGGATATCCGTGAACGTCTTCGACGGAGCGACAAACGTATCCACCACCCGCTCCACCTGGCTCAACGCCGGCTGCCCCGACTGCGCCTCCACTGCCACAACGTCGCTCATAGACCCTCCCAAACATCGTGATGATCGCAGATCCCTGCGACTACAGCTTGCTGCCAATCTCGCCACAAACATCTTCGCATCCTGCCCCGGTCGCAGTGTGGCAAAAAGACAGAAAAAGAGCACGATTTACTGTAAGACTGAATGACGCTTTCTATGTAGCAACTTTGCCGGCACATTTCAGACGAGCAGTGGTAGAGTTCCGCTGTAATCAGATCGGTTAAGCGCCATGAATAGCAAGCCTGTGCTCCTGGTCAAGGAAGACCCATCGTTTCGCGCTCTCCTTCGCCTTACCTTTGTCGTCATCCTTGCATTTCTCATCGCCGCGATGACAGGCTGCGGCGGTAGTTCTTCAGGCAACAACCCCCCACCGACAAACGGAGCCGCTCCAACAAACCTGGTCTACCCACAAACCAACGTCGTCGCAATCGTCGGCCAGGCCATCACCACCGACACTCCCAGCGTCACCGGCGCTCCCACCAGCTTCACCGTCAGCCCTGCACTCCCGTCAGGCCTCAGCCTCAGCGCTTCGACTGGAGCAATCTCCGGCACCCCCACCTCCGCCACCGCGCAGGCCGGCTACACCATATCCGCGACAAACTCCTCTGGCAGCACCACCGCAACCATACAGATCGCCGTGAATCTTGCTCCACCAACAAATCTGGTCTATCCCCAAACCTCCATCTCTGCAATTGTTGGCCAGGCCATCACCACCGATACTCCCAGCGTCACAGGCACTGCAGTCAGCTTCACCGTCAGCCCTGCGCTTCCCGCGGGCATCGGCCTCACCGCGTCAACTGGAGCAATCTCCGGCACTCCCACCACCGCCACCGTTCAAGCTACCTACACCATCACAGCAGCCAACTCTGCCGGCAGCACCACCGCAACCATACAGATCGCAGTAACCCTCGCGCCGCCAACCAAACTCGTCTATCCGCAAACCACCATCACCTCGAATGTCGGTCAAGCCATCACCACAGACACTCCCAGCGTCACCGGCACTGTCTCCACCTACACTGTCAGCCCTGCGCTTCCAGCAGGCATCAGCCTCAACGCATCGACAGGAGCAGTCTCCGGCACTCCCACCACCGTCACCGCTAAAGCCACCTACACCGTCACCGCAACAAATTCCGCAGGCTCGACCACCGCTAACCTTACGATCGCAGTCAACAGTTTCAGCGTCTTCAGCCTGATCGATCTCGGCCACGCCAATTCGCTTGCCGTCCTCCGCCTTCAGCCCACCCGCCTCTTCAGTCAGGACACCAGCGGCCATTGGGCGCTCTGGAACTACACCACAACAGCCGAGCTCGCCAGTGTCGATCCGCTCGTCCAGAACATCACCACCCCGTATCCAGCCGACATGGCCGGCTCCGTTCTGGCCATCGGCACCGCAAATGCAGTCGAGATCCACTCCAGTGCTGATGGCAGCCTCATCACGACCCTTACCGCGCCCAGCCTCGACCCTGTCCCGGCCGTGAACGCCTGGTGGAAACTCGCGACCGACGGCAGCTACATCGCCTCCGGCTATGCCTCCGGTCTCTCCGTCTGGAGCACCACCGACGGCCATCTCCTCTTCAATCGCCCCGGCGACTACTCCAAAGCAAAAGCCTTCGCCGCACCCGGACAAATTAAAATCGCCCTCGGCCCTGCCGGCACCAACGTCATCGAATCCGACTCCGTTCCCAGTGGGACCTCCTCAGTAGGTCCCGCCTTCACTGCCAACTTCAACACCTGGTTCACCGACGGCAGCCACTTCATCACTAACACCCCAAACCTCAGTCCCCCCGCCACTCCGCCTGCCTTCGATATCTACATCTACTCCGCCGACTCCGTTCAACAGGGCACCTTTCTTACTCTCGACAGCACCACAAGTCTCAACGGCTACGCCAATTGGTTCTGGACTTACCCTGTAAACATTCTTAGCCTCTACTCAGTTGGTGCCACGGCCCCCTCCACCACCTTCACCTTCGGCGCCGACACCGCCATCATCCCCTCCGGTTCCACTCTCGGCGTGCTTCCCTACGGGACAGGATCAGCGTCGACTATTGATCTCTCTGGCACAACACCAACGCTAAGCGGCGCCTTCACCCTGCCTGTCGCCTACGAAACTGCCTTCGCCGCCATCTCTCCCACCCAATGGATCATCGGCAATCAGCACGGCGTCGTCCTCGACGGCCCCAGCGCCGCCACCACGCCGCGCTTCTTCGGCTACGGTAACGCCTTCAGCATCGCAGCATCTCCCAATCGGGTAGCCATCGCCACCGCCAGCGGAAAAATTCTCGACTTCGAACCCTCTTCACAAACCGCAATCGATGCCATCAACTTCACCAGCTCAAAGCTCGCGCTCTCCACGGACGGAACCGTCCTCGCCGCCAAAGCCAGCGACATAGACTCCCAATACGAGCCTGACCGAACCCTCAACATCTACTCATTCCCCGCAGGCACCCTCACCAACACCTTCCTCTACGAGTACAACGACCAACTCCCAGCAACGCCCTTCCTCTTCGACTTCACCCTCTCCAACTCAGGCACCGCGCTCGGCCAATACCTCGGCACCTACAACGGCTTGTACTTCGACTACACCCGCCAGGTCACGCCGCTCTCCGGTTCGCCCGTTGTCTGGTCCGATCACCCGCCCTCCGGCGTCTACACCGGAAGCACTCCCATCTTTCTCTCCCCCGATGGCACACTCGTCGCCGTCTCCACCGGAGAGTACTCCTCCACATCCACCACCAACATCTACAAAAACGGTGCCCTCGCCGCCACAGTCAATGGCTTCGCAGTAGGCTGGATCGACAACAACCGAGTCCTCGTAAACACATTCGGCCCGCTCGGAACCAACTCCTACCCGCCCTACACCGGTGCCGTCATCTACGATGCCACCGGCACACAGCTTACCACTCTCACCGCACTCCCGCAGCTCGCCCCGCTCCAAACCTCTCCACAGCTCGCAAGCGGCTTCATCACCGTCGACTCCAACTCCATCTACTCCCCCGCCACCTACTCCATCTACTCCCTCACCACCGGCGCCGCAACCTGGACCGAAACCCTTCCGCACGCAGGAACAACCACCGTACCCTACAACGGAGCCTCAGCCGTCTCGGGCAGCTATATCGTCTTCACCTCCGGCACCCGCATACTCGTCGATCTCCCCTAGCTTCTCCTGTCAAAACAATGCGCACCTCGCGTAGCACGAGATGCGCATCGTTCCTTACCTCGACAACCTACCGCCGAGCCTTTACCTCACCCTTCATTAACGAAGAGACAGCACACGCATCCCGAAGAATGGCCAGCGCGTCTTCCACCAGCAAACGGAACGGCTGCCGGCTCGCGTGAGTGATGTACAGTGTCCCATCGACCGTGACCATCGAGATCGTTTGCGTGTCGCCGACTCCACTGACCACCGACGGATACAGCGCCCTGATCGTCAGCCTTCCAAAGTTGGTTCTCACCCCCGGATCGCCGTAGTTGCTGATCATCAGGTCATGCTTGAAAAATCCCTCCGGGTCGATCGTCTTCGGATCATCCGGATCGCCCTCCCTGTCCAACACGTCACGCACGGCCTTCATCGACTTCGCCGTCACCTCTTTGGTCTGTGAAGGCAACATGTCTTTCTTCAGCGCGCGGGCGAACTCCCAGAACGGAAGATTGTCCGACGGCTGCATCACCGAAGGATGCACCCCGATGATCGGACCTGGTACGCCGTAGAGTTCCAACATAGGCCGAAGATCTATCGGCGAAAGGCATACCACTGGCGAAGTGCGCCACCGCTCCGCAAGTTGCCTCCCCGCAAGAAGGAACGCCGCCAGCAGAGCGCCATGCACAGTTGTACCCTCCTCGTTGGCAGTCGCCCACACTGCCTTCAGATCGCTCGCTTCAAAATGATGACGTTCCACCCTGGGCACTGGCATATCAAAACGCACATAGGACGCAGGCGCCTTCGCAGCAGCAGAGACCTCAACATAAGGTCCAGGTTCACCGAGCCCAAAGAACTCGCCCAGCGCTGGAAGCACCGGAAAGCGAGGTGCCAGATACTCCCCCGAAGCAGCGGCGACCAGGTCCTCCACGATTCGGACATTGGTCTTGCCATCGGTGATCGCATGATGCGCCGAAAACAGAATCACGCAGCGCTCAGCACTGTGGCACAGGGTGGCACGCGCCAGCACACTGTCTCCATATCCAAAGGATGTGACCGTCTCCTCCGCAGCCAGGTAGTCAAGATCCACTCCCTCCAGCGCTACCACACGCAATGGAATCTCTGCATCCGGCACCGTCTCGAAGTAAGGACGCTCGCCCCGTTCCTTGCGAATACGAACCGAAAGCAGCGGGTATCGCTCGGCCACCTCATCAAGCGCCCGCCGCCAGTCGTCCACCGTGGTCCGGCCTTCCACCTCGGCGACAACCATCGCGGGATGCGGATTCGTGACCTCGGAGAGCCAGAAGAACTCCTCCAAACCCTCGAGAGTCCGCAATCTATATCCTGTAGAAACTCCCTGATTGTGTGCTGCCCGCTTCGAGCCCGGCTCGAACAAAAGGCCCTCGATGATTTCTCGATCAGATTGGACTTTGGTCTTCAAATTCGTCTTCATGTTCTCTCCCGCTTTCCTTGATAAGTCCCCGATAGATTCCTGGTAGGTCCCCGTTTGTGTCCCCTGCGACTAGCTTCCATCCCAGGTCGTGCCGTCGTTGAAAACGCTCGTGACCATCGTTCCAACCTGCTGGGCGGCAGCGCATCCTCTTTCGCTGAAACAAACCTTCCGTGTTCCAAATAAGCAAAAACGCATTTTTGGCGCAGCTACTACCTCGCTGTCAGGCCATTACGGCATCCGACACTGATTAACAATGCGCAATTCGTTTTAGTTATCGATCATCGAGGCCTACGAACCCGAGACATGCAGTAGACACAGATGACGAGAAACGCCAGCGACTCCAATCATTCGGCTGCTCACTATCAGCCAAACGGAGTTACTTCTATAAACCCGCAGCCACCGCAAATATTCCCTAAATACAAATCAGAACTCAATGTCAGGGTAGGCTAGCTCGCTAGAATGTGTCGTCGATCTTCCCTCATCGCAACGGCAGTCGCGGTGGCGTCCACGTCATTGACCAGCACTCAGTTCGCAGTCCCTGACAGTGGAATTATGTCCGGCGAACTCGCAGCGTTGCTGATAATCTGCAAAACCGCAGTTCGCGTACCCGAAGCGGTCGGGTCGAATGAAATTCCAATTGCGCAGTTGGCTCCGCTTGTCAAAGTACTTCCACAGGTATTCGATTCAATCGGAAAATCCCCTATATTTGCCCCGGCAAAGGTTATCCCTGAGATCGTGAGCGTCGCATCGCCAGTATTGGTCAACATCACAGTCTGAGAGATCGAGGTCGTGGCAATATCTCGCGCCGCAAACGTAAGCGAAGAACTCGACAACGAAACCGATCCCACACCTCCCGAACCCCTGAGATTGAAACCGGTCGACTCCTCGGTGACAAGATCGGTCACGGTATAGGCTAGTGAATAGAAGGAAGTATTGGAAGGCTTAAAGGAAACGCTGATCTGACATGGGGTCTCGATCGCACATGTTCCGGATGACACAACGAAATTGCTATCAGGGTATGGAGAAACCGAGACCGGGTCACCGCCAGGTGCAGATATTGTCATAGACTGGGCCGCACTCTGCACTCCTATCCCCGTGGGGCCAAAGCTGAGAATGCTGGGTGTAACCGATGGTGCGTCAGGTTCGCCGTAACCGGTTAGCGGAATCGATTTCGAATAACCGGAAGTGGCATCCGTCACCGTAAGCGTAGCAGTATTGACACCAACGTGCGAAGGAGTAAAAGTAACGGTGAATGGGACTGACTGAGTCGGCGCGATTGTGAGGTTTCCACTAGCGGTCAAGCTGAACGAACTTGCGTCCGGCCCGGTGATCGCTCCAGACGACGTCAGAACAACACTCCCGTCATTCGTCCACTGCAAGCCGGGAGCGGGGGCAAATATCTGAGCGCCAACTCCCAGCATGCCCACCACCGCTGAAGCCGGAGTGATCGTCAGCGATGGCCCATCTGGAATTCCATTTCCGCTTAGTGGGATATTTCCATAATTCGTAACCAACGTCGCCGTCCGTGGACCAACTCCACTAGGCGTGAACTGTACGTAAAAAAAGGTATCTAGGTGGTCCCCCAACTGCCTCGGCACTGGCTGTACCGAGAAATCGGCCGCATTAGGTCCAGTAATCGAAACGGGCCCCACGCCCGCACCTTCAACTGAAAAGATGGAATTGCTGGCATTGGTTGGACTCGTCACCCCCACTGCGAGGTTTCCAAAATCGATGGGGGACCAATAGAAAGTTATATTGCTCGGATACTGCACATCAATAGGTACCGTTTCTGTCCCCGGAACTCCACCGTCGTTGACCGTGAGCGTTCCCGTTTGAGATCCACCTGCACCTCCTGTAGCTTCCACCTGTATGGTGCATATCGATTGCGCCGCTAGGGATGAGCCGCAATTGTTCGTCTCCGATCCAGAAGGGTTGAGCATGATAGGTCCGATCACTATCGGCGTCATTCCATTATTCGTAACCGTCACCGGTTGAGGGACACCTGCAAGCGAGAAGGTGAGCGACGAAGGCGAGAGAGTCACGGAACTCCCTGTATGAGCCAGCCCAGTGCCGCTCAGGGTAATAGACTGAGGCGAATTCGCCGCGGAACTTCCCACCAACACGGTGGCATTGCGAGCTCCGCTGGAGGTAGGAGTAAACCCAATCAGCATCGTGCACGTCTCTCCCGGGGCTAGACCTGGAGCTCCAGGACAGTTGGCGCCGGGGTTGGAGAAGTTGGGAATCAGCGAAAAGTCTGCAGCACCAGCGCCAACGATGCTAAAGCTTCCAACTCCGGATGGGATCAGGCTGGTGTTCGTGATAGTGAACGACTCGATTGACGGGAAGTTCAGGTACGCAGCAGGAAACACCAGGGCAGAACTAGAGATAGACAGTCCACCGGTAGGAGAGCCCAGCTGCACCGCAAGACTCCCAGGCGCTGAGGTCAGCGTAGGCTGGAACGGAGACTTCCCTCCCACCAGTCCGAAGATGCTCGAAGAGTCCAGCGTCGGATTATTCGCAAGATTTGTCCCCGCCCCAATCACGTTCACCGGAGCAGCTCCTCCAGGCGGCGTCGCTGCCGCAAACAGCATCCCGCACGCCGAACCATCCCCCGCCACGCCTCCGTTGGAGTTGGTACAGCTGGCAAGCGCATCCGCCAGCGTGTCGATCTGTTCCACAGGAACGGTCGTCCCACTCGGAACATTCAACCCGGGCACCCTGCCAGTCGTCGTGTCCGCAAAGATCGCCGCCTGCGCAAACCCATTCGCCAGCGCAGCCGCATCCGCCGAACCCGATCCAATCGCACTATACGAACTCATAAACGGAGCTAGCGGCCACACCGCCGCCACCGTCGTCAGCTCATTCACATTAATCGTCGTCGAAGATCCCATACTCCCACAACTCCCCAGCGCAGCCATCAGCGCCAGCTGCGGATTCGTCATCCCAGTCGGCAACCCGGGATTGCCACCAGTAGCCGTCAAATAAACCAGCGTAGAAGCCGACGGGCATTGAAAGTCGCCGGCCAGCGTGAACTCACCATTCGCATCGCTCGTAACAACCTGAGTCAGCAACGGCGTCGAAGCCGAACCATCCCCCGTCGTCCCACCGCATACAACTGAATCGTCGCCCCACTTACCGGCTGCTCGCCACCATACGCCGAACCGTGCAGATGAAGCGACGCAACAGGCGCTCCCACGTTTTCAACGCCAGACTTCTGCGAACATCCCGCAAGCAACAACGAGAGTAACCCAGCGCCCGCAACAGCAGCATTCACAAAACCCCGGCCAAATCCCTGTCCCACACGAGCCCAGACACACTTCACCACCTGTTCATTCGCTACCGCTTCGCTTATAAATCTCTCCTCGCGTCCACAGGTCGCGTTCTGAACTGCATCATCCAAACCAAATCAGGAATGTTCGCCTCGGATTCTAGCCCGCCCCCACAACAGACCCAATGAAAATCGAGAGATTCGCACGATACTTTTGTGGTGCTCCGCGGCGACTGATCCGAGCCCTTTGCTCCTCATCGAAGGATCTTCCGCACGAACCGCATTTCAGGCACTCTGCCCAGCCCCTGGGTAGAAACTGGCAACGCCAAATGGAACCGCCGCCTCAATAGGCGCGTACAGCCTATACAAGCCCGGGAGCCCAAGGAAGATACGCGATGGTGCGTGACGAGGTAGAACATGAACGCCGATATACGACTCGCTTTCCGACAGTTGGCAAAAGCGCCTGGATTCGCCCTGACCGCTGTGCTCACACTGGCACTCGCCATCGGCGCCAATGCAATCGTGTTCAGCGTTTTGAATGCCTTGATCTTGCGACCGCTCAACGTGCCGAACGCCGAGACGCTGTTCATGCTGGAACGCGCCTACGGGTCTGATTCATCTCCATCGGAGTCCTATCCGGATTATCGCGACCTGCGCGACAGGAACCGCAGCTTCGACTCGCTGGTGCTATACAACATCATGGGCGGCGTCGGGCTCGATACCGGCCACGGAAATCCCTCCGTAGTCTGGCCCTATACCGTAAGTGGCAATTACTTCGATGCCCTCGGCATTCAGCCCTATCTTGGCCGATTCATCCATGCTTCTGAAGAACATGGGCCGAACAGCGTGCCCGAGATCGTTCTCAGCTATGCGCTCTGGCACAGCAGCTTTAACGGGGATCCTGCCGCAGTGGGCCGCACTGTGCAGATCAACAAACATCCCTTCACCGTCATCGGAGTTGCTCCACAGAACTTCCGCGGCACCGAACTCTTCTTCGCGCCCGATCTCTGGGCTCCCATCGTTAACTCCCCCCAAATTACTGATTGGTTTTCGCTCGAGGAGCGTGGCAACCATAGCGCCTGGGCGATAGGACACCTCAAGCCCGGAGTAACGCCAGCCGCAGCTACCGCGGACTTGAACACCATCGCAAATTCGCTCGCGAAAACCTATCCCAAATCTGATGATGGCATCAAGTTCTCCTTGTCCCGCCCCGGACTCGCCGGAAACACGCTCGGTCGACCCACGCGCGCTTTTATGTTCGGACTCATGCTCCTCGCAGGTCTTATCCTGCTTGCCGCATGCGCCAATCTCGGTAGCCTGTTCGCCGCGCGCGCCGCGGACCGTTCCCGCGAAATCGCAGTCCGCATGGCTCTGGGATCGCGCCGCAAGCTCATCTTCCGCCAGCTCATCACGGAAGGCGTTTTGGTCTCTCTGGCCGGAGGTATTTGTGGCACCGCGGGAGCCGTAGTCATCCTGCGCGCTCTCAGCACATGGCGGCCGATTCCGAATATCCCGATCAACATCCCCGTAAATCCTGACGTGAACACCTACGCTCTGGCCTTCCTGCTGGCTGTCTTCAGTGGCTTGTTCTTTGGCTTGGTCCCTATCCGCCAGATTCTTCGCTCCGATCCCTGGCAGATCATCCGCTCCGGATCCACAAGCGTCGGCGGCGCTCGCCGCTTGACACTGCGCGACGTTCTGCTCGGTTTGCAGATCGCCATTTGCGCTGTCCTGGTCACCGCTTCGCTCGTCGCTGTGCGTGGCCTGGCTCGTTCGCTGCAAAGCAACTACGGTATCCAGCCTAAAAACGTGATGCTGGTAAAGACCGATCTGAAGATGGCTGGATATGATGGCGACAAGCGTGTGCCAATGCAGAAACGCATGCTCGATGCCGCCGCCGCAATCCCCGGTGTCGATGCTGTCGGATATGCCAGTCGTCTTCCACTCAGCATTGGCGGAGGAGATTCCGACGTATACGCCGACGCCACCACCGATTTGCGTCCGACGAACGCCGCAGCCGATGCCCAGAACTTCAATGTCTCGCCCGACTATTTCCGTGCTGCCGGAACAGCTCTCCTCGTCGGCAGAACGTTTACCATGCACGACGAAGACAAGGCTCCCATCGTGGCGGTCGTGAATCGCGAATTCGCCCGCAAGGTCTTCGGATCCGTAGACAAAGCCATAGGTAGCCACTTCAAGTTCTGGGGCGGCGACAGGGCGGAAGTGGTAGGCGTAGTCGAAGACGGCAAATATGAAACCCTGACCGAAGATCCCAAGCCGGCCATGTTCTTTTCCTTCCTCCAGCATCCTGCCAGCGACGCCCGGCTCATTGTTCGATCGCAACGCGACCCGCAAGAGCTTGCCGCAGCATTGCAACACTCGATGCGCAACCTCGATCCAGCGCTGCCGCTCGAGATCCTAACCTGGCACAGCGAGCTGGACTCCGCACTCTTCGCCTCTCGCGTAGCCACCGTCTCTCTCGGTGCGCTTGGCCTGCTGGGCGCGATGCTTGCCATCACCGGCATCTTCGGCATGGCCGCTTACACCGTCAGCAAACGCCTCCGCGAACTCGGTATCCGCATAGCTCTCGGAGCTGGCCAACAAGAACTGCTAGGTGCAGCGCTCGGACGTACTTTCCGCCTGCTTGCCATTGGATCGATCGCTGGCATGATTCTCGGTGTACTCGCAACCCGTGTCCTCTCGTCGATCGTGTATCAGGCCACGCCGAAAGACCCGGTCATCCTCGGCGGCGTCATTCTCACCATGCTTTGCGTAGGTCTGGTCGCCGCCTTGGTTCCCGCCCGGCGTGCCCTCGCTGTTGACCCGATGATCCTGCTGCGCGAAGAATGAGTTGAGCCAAACAACTCACAGTCGACAAGTGGGCCCTTGCCAATACGCACCGACACCGTGACTACTCCTCAGACGTCGGCTCCTCGCCAGTAACCGGCACCTCCGAGAAGCGCGTTCCTCAGTACGCATCTGCCTTCACGCGGGAAGCAATCCTGCGGCGCGGTAGCTGTCGATCACGCTGTCATAGAGAGCAATATCTGCGCGGCTCCTTGCCATCAGTTGAGCACCCACGATTCCAGCGTAGATAGCACGTGCTCGCTTTTCTGCTTCCTTGGGGCTGGCAACCTTGGCGGCAACCAATGTCTTTCTCAACCACGCAACGTTGACGTCGGCGAAAGCTTGAACTTCCGGCTTCACTACGTCAGGCAGGTCGTCGAATTGCGCAGACATAAAGCTGCAAAGGCAGATGCGATTGTCGTTCTCCAGTGCCCAGCGAAAGGTCTCCGGATAGCGACGCAACGCATCCAGCGGCGTGACGGAGTTCTGCAGCAGAGACTCGAGATAAGCTGCATCATCCTCCCAGTAGCGCTTCGCCACCGCCGTAGCCAGTTCGGCTTTGCTAGGGAAGTAATAATAGATACTTGCGGCTTTGATGCCGACCTGTGCAGCCAAATCCCGGTAGTTTAGTCCTTCATAACCGTGAGCTTGAGCCGCAAGCTTCGCGGCGGCCAGGATCTCTTCACGAGCATTTACACTCATCACTTCTCCGCCCATTCATTGAAAAAAACCTCTCAATTTCTGAATCTACCATGTGGCAGGTAGAATCTCAATTCCACACCTGCCAAGTGGCAGGTAGAGAGGGCACACAATGAGTACTGATCTGATTTATTCCGACGCAACGAAGCTGGCCGAACTGATCCGCGCACGCGAGGTCTCTCCGGTCGAAGTCATGAAGGCACACCTCGATCGCATCGAGGCCGTCAACCCAAAGGTGGATGCGATCGTCACGATCGCCGAGGATGCGTTGGAGTTCGCCAGGAAAGCGGAAGCGGCGGTCCAGCGTGGAGAAGAGCTGGGACCCCTGCACGGGGTGCCCTTCACGGTAAAGGATTCGATCGACACCGCGATGGTGCCGACCCAACGTGGAACGCCCATCTTCAAAGGACGAACGCCCGACACGGACGCGACCAGCGTTGCGCGCCTGAAGAAAGCAGGCGGCATTCTGCTTGCGAAGACCAATCTTCCTGAATTCTCCTACGGGGTCGAAAGCGACAATCTGCTCACTGGTCGAACGAATAACCCATGGAACCTGGATCTGACTCCGGGCGGCTCAAGTGGTGGCGAGTCGGCGGCGATTGCAGCGGGCATGTCTCCACTTGGCTTGGGTACCGACCTTGCGATCTCCCTGCGTGGCCCGGCAGCCCACACCGGCATTGTCTCGCTCAAGGCCACCCACGGACGCGTCCCCATGACGGGCATTTGGCCGCGTGAACCGCGCCGTTTCTGGCATGTAGGCCCCATGGCGCGGAGTATCCGCGATCTATCGTTGGCTTTTTCCCAACTCGCTGGACCGGACGGACAGGACGGCTACTCCAGCAGCGCCATCTCGTTCGATAACGGGATTGGAAGTTCCAACAACCGTCCGCTTCGTGTGGGCTGGCTGGTTGAACCCGGCTTTGGCCCGGTCGACCGCGAGACCGCGGCGACGGTGGAAGCTGCCGCTGAATCGCTTAAAGATTTCGGGCACACTGTCGAGTCGGTACGCATCCCGGCGCTTGAGCGCGACTTTGCGCTTGATGTATTCACACGTCTGCATGTCCTCGAGATGAAGCCCGGATTCGTGGAGACGACGGCTGGCCGCAGCGAGGATGAAATTGGCGACATGGCCAGGTTCATGCTCTCGCTGCCCGACACTCCCGCGGCGGACTACATCGATGCTGCGCAAGCTGCGGAGCGGCTGAAGGATGGTTATGCCGAGTACTTCCAGAAGTACGATGTCCTGCTCACCCCGGTCATCCCTACTCCTTCCTTCAAGCACGGCCAGGCCGAGTTGCTGATCAACGGCCAGACTGTGAACGTCTTGGGAATAATGTCCGCGACAACGCCGTTGAGTGTTACTGGCTTGCCGGGCGTTTCCATGCGGTTCGGCACCAGCCATGACGGAATGCCGATCGGCGTGCAGATCGTTGGCAGCTGGCAAGCCGAGTCTACGATTCTCCACGTCGCGTCCCTTCTAGAGCAGGTAAGCCCTGTGCGGGACCTACACCCGAATCTCTAAATCGCACTAACGAAAGAGCGAGCACGGCCAGGAGCAGACGAGCCGCTCCTGCCCGTTGGCTCCCCGATTTGACGGATCGATCCCCTTAAGTAGACTTCTCGCCAGCGATCGTCAAGTGACGGGAAGCGCGTTTCTGAGGACCTATATACGTGGCGATCCTCTTTTGGCTGTCCCAAGGGTCCCTGGTCGGTGCGACGCACGTGCAATCGCCGATTGAGGTTTATGCGTGGGTGGCATACAGCACAAGGCAGAGCGGGCGCACTGAGGCAAGCACTGTGTTTTCTATAGCGGTGTAGGATCTACTACGCCCACACCGCCAAACCTTTGGTTGCAGAGGGCGAAGGAGACAAGATGCTTCAGCCGAAATCAAAGACCTGCACCACAGCTCTCGCTACAGCTTGCCTTTGCGTTGCGACGGCATGCTCCTCTTTTTCCACGCAGGCTCAAAACCCAGCCACAACCCGTGCATGGAGCAGCCCTTCTCTCCCTCCGGCACAACGTGCGGCGCTGGTGTTGAAGGAGATGACGCTGGACGAGAAGATCGCCATCGTTCATGGTCAGGGCATGGTAGGCGAACACCCAGGTCCTTCCGATTCGAACGGTGGTGCAGGGTTTTCAGTGGGGGTTCCGCGGCTCGGCATTCCTGCAATCCAGATGGCCGACGCAGCCTATGGTGTGACGCGGGACGAAGCGAACGGCCGATACGCGACCGCACTGCCCAGCAACCTTGGCGCAGCTTCAAGCTGGGACCCCAAGGCGGCGTATGAATATGGTGCTTTGATCGGCACCGAACTGCGTGCGCAGGGTTACAACATGTCGCTCGGCGGCGGTGTGAACCTTACGCGCGAACCGCGCAACGGACGAACCTTCGAATACATGGGAGAAGACCCGCTCCTCGCGGGAACGCTCGACGGCAACGTCATGCTTGGCGAGCAGGACCAGCACGTGATCGGCGACATCAAGCATTACGCCATCAACGATCAGGAGAGCGGACGGTATGCAGTGAACGCCAACATAGACGAGCGATCTATGCGTGAATCCGACCTCTTGGCGTTTGAGATCGCACTGAAGACTTCCAAGGCTGCCGCAGTCATGTGCGCCTACAACCGAGTCAACGGCACCTATGCATGCGAAAACTCTTACCTTCTGAAAGACGTGCTGAAGAAGGATTTCAACTTCGACGGTTTCGTCGTCTCCGACTGGGGCGGAACCCACAGTGCAGCGAAAGCCTCGCACGCTGGCCTCGATATGGAACAGCCCGATGACTTCTACTATGGCAGCGAATTGAAGAAGGCCGTTACGTCAGGCGAAGTCTCACAGGCTGAACTCGACGATCACGTTCTCCGCATCCTCCGGGCTGAGTTCTCTGCCGGTCTTGTTGATTTTCCTGTCGAGAGGAAAGTCGTCGATGTAAATCATGGCTTTGAGGTGGCGCAACGGCTAGCTGAGAAGAGCATCGTCCTCCTTAAGAACAAAAACGCAGTGCTACCGCTCGATCCGAGCAAGCAGCAGACGATTGCAGTGATTGGCGGCCATGCGGATGTCGGCGTTCTTTCGGGCGGCGGCTCGGCTCAGGTCGATTCTCCCGGCGGCAATCCCATCCCACCTCCGCCGCCCGGCTCCGGCCCGTTCGATTCTATGATCCGGCCAGCATGGCTTCGTGATGCGCCTTTGAGCGCGATCCAGGCAGCTCTGCCGAACGCGAAGGTGACTTACAACTCCGGCGAGGACCTTGCCGCAGCAAGCGAGTTAGCCCACCGTTCCGATGTCGCGATCGTGTTCGGCTATCAATGGGAAGCCGAGACGAAAGATCTTGAAACGCTGAGTCTCGATCCCAAACAAAACGAGCTCATCGAAGCAGTGGCGAAAGCGAACCCGAAAACCATTGTCGTTCTTGAGACGGGAACGGCAGCAACTATGCCATGGGCTGGCCAGGTGAGCGGAATCGTCGAAGCCTGGTATCCCGGCATTCGTGGCGCTGAGGCCATTGCCGCCGTTCTCTCAGGAAAGATCAATCCATCGGGCAAGCTCGCCGCGACCTTTCCCCTCCGTGATGCCGACTTGCCCCACCCCGTTCTCGTCAAGCCGCCCGACGCTTCCGAGTTGAAACTGGAGGACACCATGAACGCGATCATGGCGGAGATGGGTGCGGGCCTGCCGCCTTTCCAAATCTATTACGACGAGAAGCTGAAGGTCGGCTATAAGTGGTACGACGCCGAGAATAAGGATGTGCTCTTTCCTTTCGGCCACGGGCTTTCCTACACCACCTATAGCTACTCAGACCTGAAGATCGCGGCAGACACGCTTACCGTCTCCTTCGCGGTCAAGAACACCGGGCAGAGAGCGGGAGAAGAAATCGCTCAGGTCTATGCGTCCTTGCCATCCTCAGCCGGAGAGCCACCACGCCGCCTGGTCGGGTGGGCCAATCTTGCGCTGCAACCTGGCGAAAGCAAAGTCGCTGAGGTGCACATAGATCCCAAAATGCTGCAAGTCTTCGATGAGAAGACGGACACTTGGAAGGCTGTTCCAGGTTCCTACACCCTATCCGTCGGAGCGTCCTCGCGTGACCTTCCGCTTCACGAGGTGGTCAAGCTGCCTTAGCAAATTGCTCGGCACCTTGTACATTCTTCGGCGTCGATATCTTCCCACGAGATTCACAAACTTGCTGCAACAAATTGCTCACGCCTCTGCATCCTGGAAGGGTGCGTCGGTCATGAGTAGTATGTCGGCGGGCGGCCCGGTAGCCGCAACGCGATACGGGATATCTGGGCCGCCGTAACGCCGCTCGACAGGCTTGGTCTAGCCGATCGTTTTTTCTAAGTCGGCTTCTCGCCAGCAATCGTAAAGTGAACGACAAGAGCGTTTCTATCTAGTGATCAACAGGGGGCTCATCCTCTACGGCCTGATCGCAAAGGCTCGGGCATTCGCTCGGACGACATCCGAACACTGACCAAAGACTCCCCTCTCAATATCCGTCAAACCCTGTCAAGCCCCTGAACAGCAAATCACCGCGTCAATCCAGCACATTCGCGTGGCGTATCAGTTATGCGCCAGCCGATATACTTGAAGCAAGGAAAACAAAAAGGCCTCCGAGCGAATCGGGGGCCTTTACCGTTATCAAGTAACTCCTTTATTCATAATATTTTGCAGGTAAACCATCTGGAATCAATATTTTGCAGACACCAACTCTTTCCAAGCCTATGATTCTAAATAATTTACGCGCAAAATACCCCTCAAAGGGGGAGGGGGTCAACGAACGGGAAGGAGGACCGATGCTGACTACGACCGACACCACGAGACCGAAGCCTGACTACTCCACTACGACCAGCACATCGCCAGATCCCACCGCGTCTCCCACCGCAACCGCGATCCTGGCCACCCGTCCGGTCTTCGGCGACTTCAGTTCATTCTGCATCTTCATCGCCTCAATCACGAGAAGCGCCTGGCCCTCTTCGACCTCATCGCCCACCTCAGCCAGAACCCGCACCATCCGGCCCGGCATGGGAGCCTTCACCGGCCGCGGCCCATCTGTACCAGCTCCAGCCCCACGTCGCCCCTGCAAAGACCGCGGATCCGTCACCTCAAACCCGAACCGCCGCCCACCAATCACCACCCCATCGCCATCCAGAACACACCGGTACTGCCGCCCATCAATCAGCAACGACATCACCCCAGCTTGCAGCACCCTAACATCCGCCACAACCGGGCGCCCATCGACCGAGCACTCCACCCTGCCGCCAATCTCAGTTGGAAGCTCCACTCGCCGCTTCTCTCCCTCTACCTCAAGCCAAACCGTCACAGACGCAACCCCTCCCGCCGCCCCGCCACAGCCCACCGGCTCTCCTCGGACAAATCAGCCACCGCCGCCGTCTCCCGTCGCGCTGACGCCGCAAACAACGCCGCCGCAAGCGCCACCACGTCCTCAGGGACATCCTCCTCGACCGGAGCGTCCGGTTCCGCCAGCAGCCTCTCCAGATATCCCGTATCGATCCGGGCCGCACGAAAATCTTCATCCATCAAAATCCGCCGGAACAGTCCGATGTTGGTCTTGATCCCGCCAATCACATACTCATCGAGCGCCCGCAGCATCCGATCGATGGCCTGCTCTCGCGTCTCCCCGAACGCCACTAGCTTCGACAGCATCGGGTCGTAGTCCAGAGGCACATTCCACCCTTCATACACCGCGCAGTCCTCCCGGATCCCCGGCCCGCTCGGCTGAATCAGCCGCGTAATCAACCCCGGCGACGGGAAAAAATGATTCTCAGGGTCCTCCGCATAGATCCTGCACTCAATCGCATGCCCGCGCAGCCGCACATCCTTCTGCGTCAGCGGCAACGGCTCGCCCATCGCCACGCGAAGCTGCAGATGTACCAGATCCAATCCAGTCACCATCTCGGTCACAGGATGCTCCACCTGCAGCCGCGTATTCATCTCCAGGAAGTAGAAGTTCTCCTTATCGTCCACCAGAAACTCGACAGTCCCCGCGTTCACATACCCAGCCGAAAGCGCAAGCCGGACCGCAGCCTCGCCCATCCTCTGCCGCAGATCCTCTCCGACAACAGCGGAAGGAGCCTCTTCGATCACCTTCTGATGCCGTCGTTGCACCGAGCACTCCCGCTCGCCCAGATACACGCAGCTCCCATGCTCATCCGCCATCAACTGGATCTCGATATGCCGCGGCCGCTCGACCAGCTTCTCCAGGTAGACCTCACCCGACCCAAAGCTCCGCTCTGCCTCGCTGCTGGCAGCCGTAAACGCCGCCGCCAGATCCTCGGCCCGCGACACCGCCCGCATTCCCTTGCCGCCGCCGCCGGCCGCAGCCTTCAGCATCACCGGATACCCAATCCCGGCAGCCACGCGCACCGCCTCCGCCACATCCGCCAGCCCGGTCACGCTCCCCGGAACACGAGGCATTCCCGCCGCATCCGCCGCCTGCCGCGCCCTCGTCTTCGACCCCAACACCCGCATAGCGCTAGCCGGAGGCCCAATGAACGTCACTCCCGCCGCCGCACAGGCCTCCGCAAACTCCGCATTCTCCGACAGGAACCCATACCCAGGGTGAATCGCATCCGCCCCCGTCCGACGCGCCACATCCAGTATTAGATCCCCACGCAGATAGCTCTCAGCCGCAGGTGCCGGACCCAGCCGGTATGCCTCATCCGCATGCAGCACATGCAGTGCCCCCCGGTCGGCATCCGAGTAGACCGCCACCGTGGCCACCCCCACCTCCCGGCACGCACGAATTACCCGCAGCGCAATCTCCCCGCGGTTCGCAATCAGCACTTTTTTTATCGAACGTCGCAAGCGGCAATTTTACCCCAGAGGGATGATGGGAGTCCGAGACCTCACCGAGCCCATCCCACGCAGAAGAGGCCTCCCATTCGCGGGGAGGCCTCGACTTTTGCGACAAGCAACAGTGACTACTGCATTGAGACGCCGCCCTGTGTGGCCTTTTCTTTCTTCAGTTCATTTTCCTTCCGGGCGCCCATGGCCTTCTGGATCCACGAATCGACCTGGGCCATATCGGCCTTGCGAGCTGCTTCATCCCCACATTCCAGATCCGCTTTACGACGATAGGTCAACTGGAGATACTGCATGGCATCGTCATAGGTCGGGTTGAGCTCGACAGCCTTCTGGAGATACTGCAACCCTTCGTTTACCAGATCGGTGTTCGCAGCCTGCAGCTTCTGGCACGCGCCCTTGCTCTTCTTCGGATTACCATCGCCCTGATCGGTTAGCCCGTCGGCTGCAAGAATCGTGATGGCGTTCTTATAAGCCAATGTCCAATCCACGAAGCCCACCGTGTAATACGCTTCCGGATCATTGGGAGCAATCGCGATGACTTTCTTCTCGTACTCTTTCGCTACATCGAACTTCTTGATGTTGCGATTGATCGAGGCGATCTGCTTCAGCGCCGTCAGGTCGTTAGGGTGTTTTGCCAGAACAGCATTGAACCCGTCCAGAGCCTTTTGTGCGATCGCCAGATTCTCCGGCGTATCCAGATTTGGCACCACCTGGTAGGAGTACGCGGTGGCCAGATACAGTTTCGCATCTTCGTAGTCGGGATCAAGCGCGATCGAATTCTGGAAGTGGTTCACAGCCTCTTCGTATCGTGCATTCTTAAATGCCTGCACTCCCTTGGTCAGCTGATCCCGAGCCTTCAGGCGATTACACCCGGTTGCAGTGATAAGCAGCAGCGCCAGCAAAGCGGCCGTAACCGGAATCCGTGCGGTGAATTTCATTGGGCGAATCATCTCCTTCAAAATGGGCGCGAGTTTCTGTTGCAGAGACCAGGGAAAGCTAGTTAACCAAGTTTCGGCATTCGCTTGATTGTAATGGCATATGTCCTAACGTGACTAGAGCAGCTTTCTTTTCCCTTCCTCAAATGAGGGTACAACGTCGGTCTTTTGTACTACAACCGTGGAGCTTCTGCATAGTTAGAACTGCTCCTCGAAGATAGATGCATTCCAGCCACCAAGTGATCAGAGAAAAGCTAGACTAAGTGGCCTAAACTATACGCCCATCTTTCATTTTGACGATCCTATCCGCATACGAAGCGGCGTCTGCATCATGAGTAATCATCAAAATCGTCTGTCCCAGACGGCGATTCAGGTCTTTTATGAGCTTCAGAACGGCCGTCGAATTTTCGCTGTCCAGATTGCCCGTAGGCTCGTCAGCCAGCAAAATCGCGGGTGAGTTCACAATTCCTCGTGCAATCGCCACCCTTTGTTGCTGCCCCCCGGAGAGCGCACGAGGTTTGTGCTTCATCCTGTCAGCGATCCCCAGCAGGCCGAGAATCTCCTGAAACCCCGGGTCGAACCCCACATCCCGGCCGCCAATGTACTTCACAATCCGGATATTGTCTTCGGCAGAGAGTGTCGGCAGCAGGTTGTACTTCTGAAATACGAACCCCACGGTGGTCTTGCGAAGCTCCGTCCGCTCAGCATTTGTCATGCCCGCCAAATCGCGGCCGTTGAGGTGCACCGTGCCAGAAGTCATCGGCGTCAGCCCGCCGAGAATATGAAATAGTGTCGATTTACCCGAGCCTGAGGCACCAATAATCGCAACAAACTCGCCCTTCCGGATTTCCAGATCAACGCCACGCAACGCATGCACCGCGACCTCGCCTAGCTGGTAAGTCTTCGTCAGACCTCGCACTTCGATTATCGGCGGCTCACTCATACGACAGAGCCTCCGTTACATCCTGCTTGACCGCCTTAACCCCAGGAACGATCGCACCCAGCAGCGCTCCCACAACCGCAATGCCCGTTGCAATCGGCCACCAGTCATACACTGTCTCCTGCACCAGGCTGGCCGGTACCGCGTGTTTCATCAGCCACTGCGTTCCATAGGTCAGAACAATACCGACTACCGACCCCAGCAGCGCCAGCAATAACGTCTCCCGAAACAAGATATTTAAAATGAGCCCTGAAGTTCCACCCACTGCCTTCAAAATCCCAATCTCCCTCGTTCGTTCAAGCACTGCCGTATACATCGCCATAAATACCACGATGAAGCCGACAATCACCGCAACTCCAATCACGACCCCGATAAAGCTCTTCAGCATTCCAACGTTGCTGATAGAGAGCATCGACGTGAACTCTTCCATCGTGTAAATCTGGTATCCGTGATACTTGACTCGTAGCGCATCGACTACCGCCTGAGCATTGCGCGGGTCGTCCACCTTGATAAATATCTGGCTGAGATGGCCCGGATTTCCGGTCAACGTCTGCAGCATTTGCAGCTTTACACAGATGCGTGAGAGCTTTCCCGACTCGGTGATTCCCACCAGCTTCCAGTCGTGATTGACCAGATTAAGAGTGTCACCAATATGAAGTTTTTTCTGCTGGGCGTAGTACTCATCCACAATCACGTCGTCATCGTTGACCAGTGGACCACCCTTCAAATAGTGAAATCCTCCATTCAACTTTCGAAAATCGTCCAGATCGAGTCCCGTCATTGCATCGAACCCGGACAAAGGCTGAACCATCGTCCCCATCGCAAACGTGACGTCTGGCTCCTTCATCAGCATCGCAGGAATTTTGTCGCTCATCGGAGCCGAACTCAGCCCTATGGCCGATGATCCCGGCGGTCGAAACCAGATATCAGCGCCTACACCACGTGCTCTCTGTGCGGATTGGTCGAGCGTGCCATGGCTAACACCGACCAAGGTCAGGATCATCGTCACCTCGACGGCGATAGCCAGCACGCTCAGCAGCGTTCGAACCGGCCGATGACCAAGATTGGCGAAGATGAGTTTATTTAGCAAGATCAGATTCTAATAGAAGTCCAAGGGCTGACAAATAGAGCGCCGAAGGAATTCGTCTGCGTAATACTAAAAAACTCTCCTCCACCGTATGAGCAGGACGAGCAAGACGTCGCTCAGCGGAGTTGATCCGAGAGGGCAATCCACTTCCTTCAGAGCTTCCACCGATTGAGAATGCCATGAAGCTATCTTCCCAACTCGTATGTTTGGGCGAGCGAGCACTCGATCAACTCGTGTTCCCAAACTTGCAAAAAGCTTCAGGCAGCGGACACGTCGGTCCGCCGCCTGAAAGAGAGCTTTCTTTTCGAGTTTACTGTCCGGCTTCGACGCGAGGCGTGATGAGACCGATATTGTCTACTCCAGCTTGGTGACCGAAGTCGATGACCTCAGCCACCTTGCTGAAGTCGAGATCTTTGTCGCCCTTGACGAACATAACCTTTTCTTGTCGTGTCGCAAAAATCTCGGCAAGCTTGGGTTCAAGGTCAGCCTTGTTGAACGAGTTATCGTTGATCTTGTACGCTGGCGCCGCGGCACCGTTCGACAACACCTGAACGACGATCGTCCGGTCATTCTCCGGCTCATCGTGGTGCTCCTTCGGCGGCTGAGGAACCAGCGTTTCCAAACCGCGAGGCGTCACCGGCACGATGACCATGAAGATGATCAGCAGCACCAGAAGAACGTCGATCAGCGGCGTTACATTCATGTCCGACATCGCTCCGCCGGTATTTCCACCACCCATTCCCATAGCAATCTCCTCAAATACTCTTGCCGCTCCAGTAAGTGCGAGTCCGACACCCTTGCATCACTACTTCTTGGCTGTTGTCGTTCCACTATCGTCGGTTCTTTCGGTCAGCAGACCAAGCTGGCTCACACCGGCGGACCGGATTCCATCAACCGCGTCCATCACTTTGCCGTAGTTGGCGCGGATATCCGCGCGCATAAAGACCTCTTTGCTGGTCTTGTTCTCAAGCTTCGCTGCGATCTTAGGGCCGAGGTCATCGAGCGTGACCTGGTCGCCGCCAAGAAACGTCCTGCCGTCGCGCGTAACAGCGACGACGACCGCGTCTTCCTTGTTTGCATCTTCCATTACCACCGCGGCGTCAGCCTTCGGCAGATCGACGTTGACCTTGTTGTTCAGCATGGGGGTGATGACCATGAAGATGATCAACAGCACCAGCATCACGTCCACCATCGGCGTCACGTTGATGTTGGAGTTGACCTTCTTGCCTTCCTCCCGCTTATTGATACCCATAACGTATGCTCCGTCCGATTTACTCTATTTGCCTTCCTGCGATGCCTGTCCGGCCTCCGGACGTCGTTCGCTTGCGACGTCCGGAGGACCTGATCAGATCTGTGATTCCCGCAGTACTACTGCTTGCCTTATGCTTTACGACCGGTGGCTCTGCTTGATGAAATAGTCAACCAGTTCGCTCGAGCTATTGTCCATCTCGACGTCAAAGGCCTCAACCTTACCGGTGAAGTAGTTGAACGTCATAACAGCCGGGATCGCGACGAGCAGACCGAAGGCGGTCGTTACGAGGGCCTCCGAGATACCACCGGCTACTGCGCCGATACCAGAAGTCTTCTGCGTTGCAATCTGTTGAAAGGCATTCAAAATGCCGACGACCGTACCGAAAAGACCGATAAACGGAGCCGTTGAACCGATCGTGGCCAGACCTCCCAGACCGCGCTTCAGCTTGGCATGAACTATAGCCTCAGAGCGCTCGAGGGCGCGCTTGGAGCTTTCGATCTGCTCCTCAGTGATGTTGCCGCCTGAGCCGAAGCTGCGGAACTCCTGAAGACCGGCTGTGACAACCTCAGCAAGGTGAGACTTCTTGGAGCGGTCTGCAACTTTGATCGCCTCATCCAATCGGCCGTCTTTCAGTGCGCCGGCAACTTTAGGAGCAAATTCACGCGACTGCTTCCGGGCTGCTGAGAAATAGAGCGCCCGATCAATGATCACAGCAAGCGACCAGATGGACATAATGAAGAGGAAGATAACGACGCAACGAGCCAGCCAGCCCATGTTGGACCAAAGACCCATAACACTGAAGCTAACCTGCGCCTCTTCAAAGTACAGGGCGAGGGAAGCGGGAACGTGAGCGAAAGTTGTTGCGAGATGAGCGAGAATCACTGGAATATTTCCTCCTGATAGGAACTCTAACTTTCAGAATCTTGACCCGGGAATCCCCCAAAAGTTCGACACCTTCGGGAGACCCGCGAGAGACGTAATTGCGAAATCAGCCTCGGTCTAGCCGCCGCCGAAGTTGAAGTTGACAGTAATCTGCGTATCCACCTCGGTGGGCTCGCCGTTCAGAAAATATGGCTTGTAGCGCCACCCTTGAACCGCCGAAACCGCTGCAGACCGAAGCATTTCAGGGCCGCTGACAACCTCAAGTTTTTCAATGGAGCCCGCCTTAGAGATCACCGCGTGCAGAACCACAGCACCAGAGACGTGAGCAGCCCTTGCGATTGGCGGATAAACCGGATTCGCACCAGAAAGCTTGTTACCGGCGACAACGCCGCTCGATACGCGCTGGGGACCTTTTGGCGGAGCAACTTTGACAACCGGCGTCGGCGCATTGCCGATCCCGCCCATCACGCCACCAGGAACACCGTTTCCGCTGCCCATGCCCGCCATGCCGGCAACACCGGCGACCTGCGGCGGAGGTGCAGCATCTTCCTTCAGCATCTTGATGTCTTTCGGAATCTTCGTAGGAGCATGAAGACCTGCGTCAATCTCCGACACCATCTTGATCGGCTTGACGATCTGTTGCGGCGGCGGAGGGGGTGGAGGGGGAGGTGGTGGAGGCGGCGCTGTCAGCATCGCAGTCATTGCCGTCTTCGGCAATGCCTCTGGATACAGCAGCGGAATAAGGATCATGGTTGCCAGGATCGCGCCATTGAAGATAAAGGTCCCAATCATCCAGTACTTGGACTTGGTCTTGATCTGGCCACCGGATTCCATCAACGAGGATTCGAACATATGCAGCCTCTTTACTGTGAAGAAGAGCTATTTTTCTTTAGACACCACGTCGCTTCTTTTTGTTCCCGAGCTATTACACCCGAGCTATACATTGGCAGAAGAGCCGATCTCTACACCTTGGCGCGCTTACCCGCAGGTAACGTCACGGTCTTTCCCTTGCTCACTCGCCAATCCTGATACGCCACCAACATCGGTGCCGCAACAGCGATTGACGAATAGGTCCCAATCAAAATTCCAACGACCAATGCGAAGGAGAACCCATGCAGCACTTCGCCGCCAAACAGGTACAACGACAGCACCGTCAAAAACGTCAGACCCGACGAGATCACAGTTCGACTCAGCGTCTGATTAATGCTCCGATTGACGACATCATGCAATGACTCTCTTCTCGACAGCGCCAGATTCTCGCGAATACGGTCGAAGACGACGATTGTGTCGTTCATCGAATAACCAATAAGCGTTAGGATGGCAGCGATAACGGTAAGGGTTATCTCCTGGTTCGTCAAACTGAACGCACCCACGGTGATCAGCGTGTCGTGAAACACCGCCACTACCGCCGCGACGCCATAAATCAGCTCAAACCGGAACCAGAGATAGATCAGCATTCCAATCAGCGAATACAGTGTCGCAAGCCAAGCCTGCTTCTGCAGCTGCTTACCTGCCGTAGGCCCAACAATCTCAACCTGTTCCACCGTAAAACCCGAGTCGTGATAGTTCGCGCTCAGAGCACTCTCCACACTCTGCCGTCCGGCATCGTGCGACTGATCTGTCGCCGTCGATTCAGGCAGCGCGATGATCACCTTGTTCGCCGCATGTCCGCTGGGATCACTGACCCGCTGAATCCTCGCGTCGTGAACACCGGCACGATCCATCGCCTGGCGAATATGATCCTCATTCGGCGCCTGGTCGAACGCTACTCGCACCTGGGTCCCACCTTTAAAGTCGACGCCTAGAGGAATGTGATGCCAGAATAAAATGCTCAGCACTCCGAGAACAGAAAAAATCAGGGAAAACCCAAGGAAGTACCACTTCTTCCCGAGCCAATCGATATTCGTTGTACGAAACAGTTCCACGCTTTTGAACCCTCAGCGGCGCCTCCAAAGGCCTCCGCAATCTCTCGAAATCTAAATAGACAGAGCCGCGCCGCGTTCCTTCTTCTGAAGGATTGCGTCGAAGATCACGCGCGATACCAGCACCGCGGTAAACAGGTTGGCGAACAGACCGAAAGCCAGCGTTATCGCAAACCCACGCACTGGGCCCGAACCGAACAGGAATAGGATCATCGCCGAAACGATCGTCGTCACGTGAGTATCGATGATCGTCACCCACGCATGCGCAAACCCCTGCTGCACCGCCGCCGCTGCCGTCTTGCCGGCCCTCAGCTCTTCACGGATGCGCTCAAAGATCAGCACATTCGAGTCCACGCCCATACCAATGGTCAGGATCACGCCCGCAATGCCGGGCAGCGTCAACGTCGATCCGGTATATCCCATGAACCCAAGCAGAATCACCAGGTTCAGAATCAGCGCTAGATCCGCGTTAATCCCCGCCCCGCGGTAGTAGATCAGCATGAAGACCATGACTGCCAGCATGCCGGCAATCGCAGCGATGATGCCCTGATGAATCGAAGCCGCGCCCAGGCTCGGCCCAACCGTCCGCGTCTCAAGGTAAGAGATCGAAGCCGGCAGAGCACCCGTGCGCAACATCAGGGAAAGGTCATTCGCCTGCTGCTGAGTAAACGCGCCGGTAATCTCACCGCTGTCGCGAATCGCCGACTGAATCCCTGCTACCTCGCGAACCTTGTTATCCAGCACAATCGCCATCGAACCCGGCGTTGCGCTCGAAGCCGTATGCGCCTGCGTGTAGTTGTAAAAGCGATTCCCGGCGTCGGTCGTCAGGTTGAAGCGGATATTCGGACGGCCGTTCTGATCCTGTCCCGGCTGCGCATCGCGGAAGTCCGTTCCTTCGACTTCACTCACTCGCTTCAGCAACCAGATCTGGTCCGGCGCTCCAGCAGAACCCGTGCCATGCACCAGCATCGAATCGGGAGGAATCACCCCATTATTCGCCTGGAGCGCAGCCTGATCCGTCTCATAAGGGCCGCCTGTCACCGCATGAATCGAAAGCTTGGCGGTCGACTGAATGATCTCTTCCACCCGCGCGGGATCATCGACGCCCGGCAGTTCTACCAGGATCTGGTTCTCGCCAAGTCCGTACTTCTGAATCACCGGTTCACTGACACCCAGCTTGTCGATGCGCTCGCGGATCGTCTCAATCGACGTATCCAGCGTCCTCGTCTCGAGGTCACGCACCGCACCCAACTTCATCGTCAGCGTAGAGTTTCCATCGGCCGTAGCCGCGACGTCGTAATTCGCGTAATCACTGCCCTGCAGCACGCCGCGCGCATCGCTCAGCTTCGCAGCCGGAATCCCCGACACAATAATTGTTTGCGGTCGCGACGGATCCGTCTTGCCCACAGTCGCTCCGGCAACTCCGGCCTTCTGCAGATCGGCCTCAAGCCGCGCCACATCCCGGTCCGTAGCCGAGGCAATCGCCTCAGCCACATGCACTTCGAGCACAAGGTGTGTTCCGCCCTTAAGGTCGAGCCCCAGGTGGATACGATCTTTGATCGACTGCGTCAGCCCGCCATGTGGAATGCCCACGATGCCGAAACAGAAGATCACCAGTACCGCAACGATGAATGCCGATTTCCCGGCCAGATTCTTGCCCATGATCTTTATTGAAGGGTGCAGCCGCAGGCCTGGCTTTCAGTCCCGCCGCCGCTAACCTTATTTCTTCCTCATCCGTTGTTAACGGTTCAATCTCACGTGCCTACAACTAAATATTGAGTACAGCTTATTTTGAAATCTTCTACTCAGGCAGCCTGTTCGTCCGTCGTTACCGCGGCAATCGCGCTCTTGACGAACTCAAGCTTCACCCCATCCGGCTGAACCCGCAGGACAACCAGATCGTCCTTTACGGACAGCACTGTGCCGCGAATACCGCCATTGGTGGTCACACGGTCGCCGGTCTTCAACTGACCCAGCATCTCCTGCCACTTTTTTTGCTTCCTCTGGTTCGGCGCTATCATCAAAAAATAAAGCGCCACAAAGAACAGTACCGGCAGTGCAAGACTGCCCAGATTACCCAGTCCACCCGCCGCACTCTGCAACCACATCGCAAACATCAAATAAAGCTCCGTTCAACAACTCAATCATCTCCAGCCCAGGCAGCAAACCGACAGCCCAGCGCGCTCAACTGGACGCACCTTCGCGTACTCCGGAAAAGAGTGCCTAGCCCCTAAGCATCGCGTAACCGGCACCCCCTGTCAAGGCGAGCGGCCTCGCCCTCACTTGGCCAAACGTCGCTTCCAGGCCATCTTCAACGCCCCTTCCAACACATCCGAGCTGACAGCATCCAGTTTCACCCGCGTCATTCCCATACGTCCCCAGCCCCCAGGGACCGGAGAAAACACCTCCGGCGCATCCTCCACAAGGCCCGCCTGCTCCTCCGGGCTCAACTTCAGAACGCCATAGCCTTCCTTTTCATAAGCAAGAGTACAAAAGATCTTTCCGCCCACCCGAAAGTCGGCATGCCCCTGGTGCGACCCCTCCGAAGCCCCCGGCAGGCTCAACGCAATCCGTCGATAGTCCTTCGCTGTCATGCTCGACCCCTCTTGAAAAAGACCCCAACAGCTTAACCTCACCGCCCGCAACGATTCGCCACAAGTAACCGCGATCGCAGTCTCATAAACTGTCTTCTGCACCTGCCATCGTAAATTCAAATGGCACACCAGAAAAGTAGAAGGAAGAGCCCTCATGCCCATCGCAGAAGACCTCGCCGCCATCGCTCGTCAGGAAGCAGAACTCCACTTCTCCAGCTTCGACTACGACACCGCCTGGCGTCTCGGCCAAAGCCTCCGCGAACTGGCACTCTCCCGCAACCAATCCCTCGTGATCGATATTCGCCGCTTCGGCCAGCCCCACCAACCACTCTTTTACACCGCTCTCGCCGGCACCACTCCCGACAATCCCCGCTGGGTGCAGCGCAAATCGAACGTAGTCGCCCGCTTTCACCGCAGCTCCTACGCCATCGGGCTCGCACTCGAGCAGACCAGCCGCACCTTCAGCGAACGCTACAACCTGCCCGACGCCGACTACGCCGCTCACGGCGGCAGCTTCCCCATCCACGTCACCGGCGCCGGAATCATCGGCTGCGTCACCGTCTCCGGTCTGCCCCAGCGCGAAGATCACAACCTCGTCATCGAAGCACTCTGCGTCGAACTGAAACAAGACCACGCCTCCCTGCGCCTCACCTAACCAATCCCGCATTCGAGCGATACTTTAATAAAGGTTTGCCCGCGAAGTGGCGGCACGCACAGGAGCATCGAAGCAATGTCGGATCGGTCTTACTCACTCACCCGAACACTCGCCTCCGTGTTCCTCGTGGGATGCCTTCTACTCTTCGTCATCCGCACCTGGCACTGGCCACTCATGGGCGACGCCGCCCTCATGCACTACATCTTCTTCCTCATGGATCACGGCATGGCGCCCTACCGCGACATCGTCGATCCCAACATGCCCACCACCCTCCTGATCGAAGGCGCAGTCATGCACCTTTTCGGCGGCGACTCACTCACCTGGCGACTCTTCGACCTCTTCCTCCTCGCCGTCTCCGCCATGGCCATGTTCGTCATCTGCAAACCTTACAGCCGCTTCGCTGCACTCTTCGCAGCGTCTCTCTTCGCGCTCATCCACGGCCGCGACGGCCTCATCGAGTTAGGTCAACGCGACCTCACCATGACCGTCAGCCTGCTGATCGCATACGCCTTCCTCTTCACGGGCCTGAGAGCGTCTCCCTCCCAAACGACAAAACCGTGGATGACAGCCCTCTTCGGTATCTTTTGCAGCATCGCCGCCACCATCAAACCCTCCGTCCTCTTCCTCGCCCCAACTGTCCTTGTCTTCGCAGCCATCACACTACGCCGAAGAAACCGGCCATTCGTCGCCCACATCGTCAGCGGACTCCTCGGCATGCTGATCCCCATCCTCCTGATCTTCGCCTGGCTTCATCACCAACACATCGTCTCCAACTTCCTCCAGACGCTCTCTCAACTCCTCCCCTACTTCCTCCTCCTCGGCGCACGATCCTACCCGCATCTCATCGTCCACAGCATCTCCTCCACGATGCTTCCTGTAGTCCTTCTCTGGCTTCCCATCGTCTTCCTCAAAAAAGATTGGATCACCTGGGAACGCGCCTCGCTCTTAGTCGCAGTCCTCTTCGGACTAGCCTCCTTCTACCTCCAGAAAAAAGGTTTTCCCTATCATCGATATCCCTCCGAAGCATTTCTGCTCCTGCTCGCCGGAATCGACTTCACTACGATCCTCCAAACCAATCCAGCTCCTTCGCAACTTCGCCCCAACGTCAGCAACAGGCTTTTGCCCAGCCTAGCAATGGCAGGCGTCATCATCGGCGCCGTGTTCATTGGAGGCGGGTCAACCGCCCACGCCCTCTGGCAGGATTGGCACAATCAAGAGTTCGACACCATGCTCCGGGCCGACCTCAATCACCTTGGGGGCCAGAGTCTCGCAAACCGTGTCCAATGCCTCGACATGGCCGACGGCTGCATTCCCACGCTCTACAACATGCGCCTCGTCCAGACCACAGGCTTCATCTATGACTGCTACATGCTCTCCGCCCAACCCGGCCCAGAACGCGACCACGCACGCGAGGCCTTCTGGCAATCAATCACAAAGAATCCCCCATCCATCTTCGTCGTCTCAAGCAACGACTGCGACCCACCCACTGCACGCCCCGCTTACGACTACAAAAAAATCGCCCGCTGGCCCCAATTCAACGACTACCTCAACGCCAACTACCATCTCGACGTCGAGCGAATCCCCCCGCACATGGTCAACTCAGGCAGCAGCTCCTCGAAACCCCTAGGCTACCGAATCTACGTACAAAACAACCTCAACTAGTTACATTTCCTCTCGCCAGCTCCGCCCTCACCCGCTCCATCGTATCCAGATAAAAAGCAATATTGTGCACGCTGTTCAGCACCGCACTCAGTGGCTCACCCGAAGCAAACAGATGCCGCAGATAAGCCCGCGTATACCGCCGGCACACCATGCATCCGCACGTCGCATCGATTGGCCCCTGATCCTCCGCATACTCCTTCTTCTTAATATTCAGCCTGCCCTCCGACGTAAACAGCAGCCCATGCCGCCCTGCCCGCGTCGGCAGCACACAGTCCATCATGTCCACGCCCATCCGCGCATACTCTTCGATCTCATCCGGATACCCCACCCCCATCACATACCGCGGCTTGTCCTTCGGCAGATGCTCAAGCGTCCGCGCAATCATCTCCCGCGTCACCTCCCTCGGCTCCCCCACCGCCAGCCCACCAATCGCATATCCCGGCAGATCCATCTCCACCAGCCGCTCCGCCGACTCCTTCCTCAAATCCGCATACATCCCACCCTGCACAATCCCAAACAGACTCTGCGTCTTCCCGTCCGTCTCCTCAAACCAAGGCACCAGATGCTTCGTCGCCTCAAAATGATCCTTCGACCTCTGCGCCCAGGCATGCGTCAGCCCCATCGACTCCCGCGTCCGCTCCCACGTCGCCGGAGTCTCCACGCACTCATCGAAGACCATCGCAATATCAGCCCCCAGCGCAATCTGCACATCCATCGAGTGCTCCGGCGAAAAGAAGTGCTTGCTCCCATCCAGGTGCGACCGGAACTCCACCCCATCCGGCGTAATCTTCCGCAACTTACTCAAACTAAAAACCTGAAACCCACCTGAATCGGTCAACATCGGACGCTCCCAGCTCATAAACCGGTGCACTCCCCCCATTCGCCGCACCAGCTCATGCCCCGGTCGCAGATACAAATGGTACGTATTGGCCAGAATGATCTGCGCCCCTTTTCCCCCCGCACCAACCTCCTCCAACAGGCTCTGAGGCACCGCCTTCACACTCGCCGCCGTCCCCACCGGCATAAACACCGGCGTCTCCACCACTCCATGCGGCAGCCTCAACCGCCCCCTGCGTCCTCCACCCTCAGCAGTTCTATCTACTTCAAATGAAAATCCCATCCTTTGAATTGTATGGGCATGTCAAATATTCACAGCAACACTCACACTCCATTCGTATTCCCGTAACCCCCTATTAATTCATCTGATGTTCAACTTCAATTCATATTCGGAGACTTTTCGAGGCCTAGAAATGCTCCTGCACCCATTTTCACAATTTTGAGGCCTCAAAAAAATGATTCGGAAACTTCTAGCTCTCTCGTTGACCACGACCCTCATTCTCAGCGGCTGCGGCCAGGGCACGGTCAGCACGCCTGCTGGCAATGGCAACGCCAACACCACGCCGCCCCCAACACCCCCGACACCGACGACCTCCTCCGCCGTCATCAAGCACGTCGTTGTCATCTTCGGCGAAAACATCTCCTTCGATCACTACTTCGGCACCTATCCATCTGCGGCCAACCTGCCCAGCAACAAATCGCAGTTCACCGCCAAGGCCAACACTCCCGTTCCAGTCAACCTGACCTCAGCTAACCTGCTCAACAACAATCCCAATCGCAACATTCTGAACGCCGCCGGGGCCAGCAATCCATTCCGTCTCGACATCGCTCAGGCTTCCACAGCCGACCAGGACCACGACTACGGCCCTGAGCAGATGGCCTTCGACAACGGCAAGATGGACCTCTTCCCGCTCTCTGTCGGTACACCAAACGCCACCACTCTCTCTCAGTCCACTGGCGCTCCCGCGGTCACCGCTACAACCGGACTCACCATGGGCTACTATGACGGCAACACCACCACTGCCCTCTGGAACTACGCCCAGCGCTACGCTCTCAACGACCATTCCTACGGCACGACCTTCGGTCCTTCTACCCCCGGCGCGATCAACCTCGTCTCCGGCCAGACCAACGGTGCAGTTGACACCGATAACTCCGGCGCAACCGTAGCCGACGGCCAAGGCGGTCTCACTCTCAACAGCGACGCTGACCCGACCGGCGACATCTGCTCCGGCTCCGGCACTGTCAGCATGACCGGTAAGAACATCGGCGATCTCCTCAATGCTGCCAAGGTAACCTGGGGCTTCTTCGAAGGCGGATTCGACCTAACCGTAACCAACCCCGATGGCTCAACCGGATGCAACCGTACCACCACCTCGGCCATCACCAAAACCAAGAAGAACGACTACATTCAGCACCACGAACCCTTCCAGTACTACACCAGCACCCAGAACCTGAATCACCTCCGTCCCACCTCAGTCGCTGCCATCGGCTCGACCGACCAGGCAAACCACCAGTACGACACGCATGACTTCATCGATGCTCTCGAAGCTGGCAACATGCCCGCCGTCAGCTTCCTCAAGGCCCCTGGCTACCAGGATGCTCACGCCGGTTACTCCGATCCCATTGACGAGCAGTTCTTCGTCGTCAACATGATCAATGCCATCCAGACGTCAAGCTTCTGGTCCTCGACCGCTATCATCATCGCGTACGACGACTCCGACGGCTGGTATGACCATCTCTTCAACATCATCAACGGTTCCAACTCCGCGCAGGATGCATTCACCAGCCCTGGCGTCTGCAGCACTAGCACCGCCAACGGATCCAACGCGCTTGCCGGTGTCGCCACCACCAACCCCGTCCAGGGCCGCTGCGGCTACGGTCCTCGTCTGCCCCTGTTGGTCATCTCCCCCTGGTCTCAGGCGAACTACGTAGATCACACCGTAACCGACCAGTCCTCCATCACCAAATTCATCGAAGACACCTTCCTGTCGAGCGCTCGTATCGGCAGCGGATCCTTCGATGCCGTCGCAGGAAGCTTGAACAACATGTTCAACTTCACCAATGGCGCGGTCGTTCCAAATCCCAACGTCGTCGTCCTCAATCCAAACACGGGTCTAGCCGCCAACGGCAACTAAGGTCGCTTTTTACATAACCGTCACATTCAGTTCGTATCCTTGAAAGCACGCACTCCCCCGCGGAGTGCGTGCTTTTTTGCTCGCTACATCACTCCGGAGCCCACCCGTTGTCTGATTCCAGCTCGTCGCGCCGACGCTTCCTGCAACAAACCGCCGCCCTTGGCCTCCTCCATGGTTCCCGCCACAGCTTCGCAAAGAGCTTCGTCCAGATGGGCGACATGCACCAGACACCGCGCACAACCATCCCTGACGCTCCCGGCAAGACCGTCCCGATGCTTCACGTTCTTGAGCTGACGCCCTTCGTCGACCCCCTCCCCCTGCCACAGACCATGGGAGTTGCATACCCTGGTAAACTCCGCATCACCATGCGCGAGATCCACGCTAAAATCCATCGCGACGTCGCGCCCACCCTCATGTGGAGCTACAGTCCAACTCCACTGGCTCCCATCATCGAAGCCCGATCCGGCCATCCCCTCGAGATCGAGTGGGTTAACAATCTCCCCACCAAACACTTCCTTCCTATCGATCACAGCCTTCACGGCTGCGGCCACGATATCCCCGACGTCCGCACCACCACGCACGTCCACGGCGCTCGTGTCCCCTCCAAAGCCGACGGCTACCCCACTGACTGGTTCGTCCCCGGCAAGAGTCGAACCTGCGTCTACCCACTTCAGCAGGACGCCGCAACCCTCTGGTATCACGATCACGCCATGGGTCTCAACCGTCTCAATACCTACGCCGGTCTCTTCGGTCTCTTCCTCGTCCGCGACGAGGTAGAGGATTCGCTCCATCTCCCCTCCGGCAAATACGAGATTCCGCTTATTCTCTACGATCGAGAGATCACCGCCGACGGCCAACTCTTCTACCCCACATCCGGCGACCCCGAGCACCCCTGGGTCTCCGAGTTCGAAGGCGACGGCATCTTCATCAACGGCAAAATCCGTCCTCACGTCGAAGTCGAGCCGCGCCCCTACCGCTTTCGCATCCTCAACACAGCTAACAGCCGCTTCTTCAATCTCTCCCTCGATACCCAGCAGCCCATTACCCAGATCGGCAGCGATCAAGGCCTCCTCAGCACCTCCGCCGACATCCCGCACCTGATCCTCGCGCCAGCAGAACGCGGCGACGTTCTTATCGACTTCAGCAAATCGTCCGGGAAAACTTTACACCTGCGCAACGGTGGACTCGACATCCTCCAGTTCCGCGTCTCCGCCCAAACGACCTCGCCCAACTCCTCTGCTTCCATTCCAAAGAACCTTCGCACAATCGAGCGCATCCCCGAATCCTCCGCCGTCACCACCCGCACCATCACCCTGGACGAGTATCAGGATAAGGTCGGCAACTCCATGCTCATGCTGCTCAACCACAAGCGCTGGCACGAGCCCGTCACCGAGCGGCCAAAACTCAACACCACCGAGATCTGGGAGTTCGTCAATCTCACTGAGGACACCCATCCTCTGCACCTCCACCTCGTGCGCTTCCAACTGCTCGACCGCCGCCGTTTCGACGTCTTCAACTACTACACCTACAACAAAGTCCGTTACACCAGCGACGCCCTTCCGCCAACTCCGAGCGAATCAGGATGGAAGGACACCATCCAGTGCCCGCCGAAGGCCATCACTCGCATCATCGTGCGTTTCGAAGGCTACACCGGCAACTATCTCTACCACTGCCACGTCCTCGAACACGAAGCGAACGACATGATGCGCCCCTTCGAAGTCATAGCCTAGTTCAGCGCCCTCCTGTCGGCCGAAATGAAGATAATCCCGACCAACGGGAGGGCCAAGCGAAGCTCTAAAAAGGCGTGCGAACGCCCGCCCCACGCGCAGTGGGCCCGTCCGGCAGAACAACCAGCAGTTCGATCCCATCAAAGGCAACCAACTGCCCACCTGCTCCCAAAGGCAATTCGGCGTAGTCTAAACTCCAAGGAGATCGCGCCATGCTAAGGAGAGACTTCCTTCGCCGCTCGACCCGCACCCTCGGAGCGACCCTTCTCGCCCGATCCGCCATCGTTCGCGCCGCTCTTCTCGAGCCGGACCCGCTCCCCCAGAAATTCCACGCGCAGGACGAGGTTGTCCTCGGCAAGACCGGCATCCGCACCAGCCGTCTCGCCATGGGAACCGGCACCATCGGCTTCGGCGGCGCCTCCAACCAGACCCGCCTGGGCACATCCCCGCTTACCAGACTCCTCCTCGACGGCTACAACGACAACGGCCTTCGCTTCTTCGACTCCGCCGACTCCTACGGCAGCCACCCCTACGTCGCCGAAGCCCTCAAACACATCCCTCGCGACAAGGTAGTCGTTCTCACCAAGACCGACACCCGCGACGCCGCCGGCGTTCGCGCCGACCTTGACCGCTTTCGCAAAGAGCTAGGCGTCGACTACATCGACATCGTTCTCATCCACTGTGTCACCGAAGGCGACTGGACGACACGCTACCGCGGAGTCATGGACGTCCTCTCCGAAGCGAAGCAAAAAGGAGTCATCCGCGCACATGGCGTCTCCTGCCACAGCCTTCCAGCATTAAAGGCCGCTGCAGCCTCCCCGTGGGTCGAGGTCGATCTCGTCCGGCTCAACCCTATCGGCTCCCATATGGACGCAGACCCCGCCACCGTCATCAGCGTGATCAAGCAGATGCGCGCACAAGGGAAGGGAATTATCGGCATGAAGATTCTCGGACAAGGTGACCTCCGCGACAAGCCCGCTGAAGCCATCCGCTACGCCCTCGGCACCGGAGTACTGGACGCCTTCACCATCGGCGCCGAATCCCAAAAAGAACAGAACAATCTCATCCAACGCGTAGCCGCCGCCTGACACCAGTCGACCTCATTACCGCTCCAGCATCTCCACCGCCTGCGCCACGCTGATATCCGGCGGCAGCTGCTGAAACTCGCTGTGGATCATATGCTCGTTCCTGCCAATCTCTTTGAACAGCATCGCCTTTCCTTCAATCGCGGTATTCACCACAGCGTCCTTCCAATCCCCACCCGGCTCCATCTCATGCGTCGTATTGAAGCTGCTACCCGCATGGACCGTTCCAAGCAATCCATATCCCAAACTCACATCCTGAGGCATCTTTCCTTCAATCATGTGCAGCTGTAACGTCCGCTGATCCACCAGGAGCGTACCCGACATCGCATGCAGCACACGCTCCTCCAATGACTGCGTCTTGTACGCAGGATCAGGTCGAAACCCAATCTCCAGGTCGCTCCCATCAACCCGAGGGTCGTTAAACAGAAAGGCCTTTCCCAGCAGTGTCAGCATCTGTTCTGCATGGTCTTCGTCGCTTTTCGTCGCCTGCGCCCGCCGCTGAAACTCCTCAGGATGCAACTCAATCTGCGCCAGCTTTGCTCTCTCTAGCGTCGCGCGATCTCCGCTCAGAGGCTTGCCATCTTCAGCCAGCAACAGCCTCACCTTACCCACCGAGGTCTCCACCACGCGCTCTCGCCACAGATGCCCGCCCGTCCGCTCCGACCGCTCTTCCGAAAGATACATATAGAGATTGCGATGCTCTGCCGGATCACTCTCATGGGTCAGCATCGAGTCCACAACCTGTTTCGCCGCATTCGAACTCTGGGCGCCCAGGCTCCCAACGCCTAGCAGACAGACCGACACCATCACTCCAGCAACAAAACGCATTAACCTGTCATCCCCTAGCCTGTACGACACAAAACTCAATAGGGACACCCCGCACCAGTAAAGCACGCCGACAACACAATTCTGGTCAAATCCCAACAACCTCTATTACAGACGCGATCGCCACTGCGCAAGACTCACCCACAACAGATAGCGCCGAAATATCCAATAAACCGCAATAAAACTCACGTAGACTGCCATCAATCGCATGGCTGAGTCGTCTCAAAATCCGCCGCCTCAAAACGCAACACCGGATCCCATGATGACCGAGCCCGAGCTCGTCTCCGCCGACCTCACCGCCAACGCGACCCTCCCACCCGTCCCACCCTCAGGCCGTCGCGCCGCAGCCACCTTCATCTTCTTCACCGTCGCCCTCGACATGCTCGCCCTCGGCATGATCGCCCCGGTCCTGCCCCGCCTCATCGAAGGCTTCCTCCGCGGCGACACCTCTTCAGCCGCCCGTATGCTCGGTCTCTTCGGCACTGTCTTCGCCGCCATGCAGTTCTTCTTCTCCCCCATCGCCGGGTCTCTCTCCGACCGCTTCGGCCGCCGCCCCGTTGTCCTGCTGTCCAACTTCGGCCTCGGTCTCGACTACGTCCTCATGGCCTGGGCTCCCGCTCTCAACTGGCTCTTCCTCGGCCGCGTCATCTCCGGCCTCACCTCCTCCAGCATCCCCACCGCGATGGCTTACATGGCTGATGTCACACCACGCGAGCGTCGCGCCGCAGCCTTCGGCATGTTGAACGCAGCCTTCGGACTTGGTTTCGTTCTCGGTCCCGCCATCGGCGGCCTGCTCGGCAACATCAACCCTCGCCTGCCCTTCTGGGCCGCCGCAGCCCTCTCCCTCATCAACGGTCTCTACGGCCTCTTCGTCCTGCCCGAATCCCTCTCCAAAGAAAACCGCAGCCCCTTCTCCTGGACACGGGCCAACCCCGTCGGCTCGCTCACCCTGCTCCGCCACGGCGGCATGATCGGCATCGCCGCCATCCTTCTGCTCGGCTACATCGCCCAGCAGGTCCTTATGAACGTCTACGTCATCTACGACGACTATCGCTACCACTGGACCAACCGCACCGTGGGCCTCTCGCTGGCCGTGGTAGGAGTCTTCACCGTCATCTATGGCGCGTTCCTCATCAAACCCGTCGTAGCCAAATTAGGCGAGCGCGGCGCAATGACTATCGGCCTCATAGGCGGAGCTCTCGGCTATTCGATGATCGGCTCTTCCAAAACCGGCCTCCTCGTATGGATCGGCATCCCCTTCCTTAATCTCATGTCCTTCACCTGGCCCTCCGCTCAAAGTCTTCTCTCCCGCAAAACCAGCCCCTCCGAACAAGGCCAGCTTCAGGGAGCCATCAACGGCCTGCGCGGCATCGCCGGACTTGCCGGCCCCGGCTTCTTCACCTACATCTTCAGCAAGTCCATCGGCATCGGCGCCATCGTCCGCACTCCCGGCGCACCTTTCTACGTCGCCGCTTCCATGCTCCTCATCGGCCTCATCGTCACCCAATACGTCACCCGTACCCCCAGGGCCGTGCTACAACCCTGATTGTTGGCCGAATCCAATTCTCCCGCATCACTTTCCACAAGCGCCGCATCGAACAGCCGTGTTCGGAAGAATTCAGAACCCTGGCCGCTGGGTACGGCGGCGCTAGCCCTCCGCCTCCAGTCGAGCCGGTAAGTGCTTTTCAACCATGATTGCAAGTTCAACCAGGAGGATCTATGGCTACAACGTCAGTCGCAGCAGGAACCATGAAGGTAGCGCAGATTCCCAAGCCCAAGACCGATTTCGAGATCGTCGAACGCGAAATCCCCAAGCCCGGCGCAGGACACGTGCGGATCAAGGTGCAGGCCTGTGGCGTCTGCCACAGTGACGCCCTCACCGTTGAAGGTTTCTGGCCCGGCATTGAGTATCCCCGGATTCCAGGACACGAAGTAGCAGGCGTCGTCGATGAACTGGGTGACGGCGTCTCCGCGTGGAAGAAGGGCCAGCGTGTCGGCGTCGGCTGGCACGGCGGTCACGACAATACGTGCTCCGAATGCCGGCGCGGGGACTTTGGCAACTGTAAGAACATGAAGATTCCAGGCATTAGCTATGACGGCGGATATCAGCAATACATGGTGGCCCCCGAGGAGGCGCTGGTCGCAATACCCGACAGCCTGAGCGACGTTGAAGCAGCGCCTTTGCTCTGCGCCGGAATTACCACTTATAACGCCCTTCGGCACAGCGGTGCTCTCCCTGGTGACCTTGTCGCGGTGCAGGGAATCGGCGGCTTGGGGCACCTGGGAGTTCAATTCGCAAACAAGTTTGGCTACAAGGTCGCAGCCATCGGACGTGGCCCGGAAAACGAGCCGCTTGCGAAGAAGCTTGGCGCAACTCTCTACATCGACAGCAAAGCGACGAAGGCATCGGAGGAGTTGCAAAAGCACGGCGGAGCGAAGGTGATTATCGCAACAGCGCCAGACTCGAAGTCGATATCCGAGTTGATCGACGGTCTGGGACCAAACGGCAAACTCATCGTGATCGGTGTGTCATTTGATCCCATTGAGGTAACACCGGTACAACTCATCACCGGTCAGAAATCTATTCAGGGATGGGCCTCAGGCATTCCATCCGACTCCGAAGACACCCTGCGCTTCTCCGAACTTACCGGCGTGCGTCCCATGATCGAAACCTATCCGCTGGAAAAAGCCGGCGAAGCCTACGCACGAATGATGAGTGGCCACGCACAATTCCGCGTCGTTCTCACCATGAGTTAGCCAACGCAGGAAACATCAGTAGAGTTCCGCTCGATCGTTATGTTGCGAAGCCCGGGCGATGCCCAGCAATGCCCCACGTCTCCCCGGAGCCTCCGCGAGTGCTGTCTGAAACTCCTTTAGCGCGAGCTCGGATTGTTTCTCCTGCAGGAGCAAATCTCCAAGCTGTTCGCGGGCAGGCAAAATCGGTCCCGGTGTCACCGGCTGCTTTTCGATGGCATCCTCCTGATCGGCTGCGGCGCGCAGCAACACCAACGCTTGATGTGGGTCGCCACTAGCCTGCGCGGCCCACGCCATGACTTCGCTCGCCAAAACTCCGGTCTGGGTGGACCAATAGTTATCACCCGAGAGGCGGAGCTGCGCCTCGATCTGCCGAAGTCGATCCACGTTCTCGCGCGCGTCCTTCACATGTCCAGTCCGTGCTAGTCCCATTCCCCTGGACCACACCGCGATCGCGACAACCGAAGGCGGTGCGCCTGTCGGGACAGAGATACTTGCGGCGTCGTCCCATCGACCTCGCTCGACTGCATCGCGGATGGGAATAGCGGTGGCCGCATAGGCTATTCCGAAGTTGCTCATATTCAATTTCGGCATCGCCTTCATGTCCTGAACGACCTGGCTGACCTCTTTGTCGCCTCCCGTCTGCAGATAGGCATAGACGAGATAGTCCATCGCATGCAGCTCATCCAGGGTATCGCCATGCTGGTGCGCGGCCTGCCTTGAGGCGAGATTGGACTCGATGGAGTCGTTCCACAAGCCCAGCCTGGTAAAGATATGCGATGGCATATGCAACGCATGAGGTGCCGAGGGAGCAATTTGCGCGTAGGCTCTCGCCGCAGGCAGACCACGTTCGGCAAGCTCCTGACTGTCACAGGCGTGGATAAGATAGTGAGCGATTCCCGGATGGTTCGGGTACTCGCGGTTCAGCGGCTGCAGAAGATCGATTGCCTGCTTTTGCTTCGCGTGCGTTTTATCAGTTGGAGATGCATTGGCCAAAAGAGCCAGCGCATAGAACACCTGTGACTCGACATCCCTGCTATTCTTCCTGGCGACCTCTGCCATCGCCTGTTCGTAGGCAACGGTACGCATGCTGGAGGTGAGCCCGTTGGACTCTCGATAGAGCGCCCCAAGCGCATGGATGAACCCCCGTTCCCGGTCAGACTTTGCGCCTAGACGCGTCGCCTCCAGCATCTCCTTTTGTCCCATCGGAAACGCTGGAGGAGGCAGGTTCGGGGACCAAACCTGATGGAAATAAGTCATGGCCACACCCCAGTGCGCCATGCCACATTGCGGGTCCATTCGCCCTACACCCTGAAATGTCTGTTCCGCAGAGGCGTAGGCGAAGGAGTGCAGCAAAGCTATGCCACGGTTGAACTGTTCCTGCACCGAAGGCGCGCACGAGATCGGAAACGATACCTCTCCCAATCTTTCGGGGATGCTGTGGTCGTGCATCTCCTGCGCCGACGACAGGGATGCGACGAACAACAGGCTCACCGAGACTCGCCAAAGACGAATCATACTTACCTCTCACAACGTATCTGAACTGTAGACGAAAATCCTCACGTCGTCCTTCAACTCACATCATTTCTTCAGCGACTTCACCAGCTGCTTCCAATCCAGCTCCGTCTGGTCTGCATAAGCTTCCGCAAACGCCGTAACTGCTTTATCAAACCGAGGCGACGTCCCCAGGTATCCTGCGACCATCGCACTATCGCCAGCCCGAGCATGACCTCGCGCCAGCATCTCCCCGCACACTCCCGCATACTCCAGCAGTCCAACCGACTTCAAATTCTCCAACTGAATCGAAGCCTTGTGATCGTTCAACTGCCTCACTAGATAGTCTCTGCCTTCCATCGTCGTCCATCCCAGAAACGGATCCGACTGCAACTGCATCGCGCGCTCCCCATTCACCACTCTCTGTCCGTGGTGCAGCTTTGCTTTCCTCCCCTTCAACTCGCCAGCCACATACGGCGCGTACCCCGACGGAACCTCCTCCTTCACCTGCAGAAAAAGAGGATCTTTCGGCCCTTTGCCTTCCATGTAAATCACATAATCCCGCAGCCCCACCGAACCCGTCCCCACAACTTTGAACGCAACATCCATCGGCCTGTACTGTGCCAGAAAGTGTCTTCGCTCCGGCTGCAGGCTCTGAGCATACAGCGTCAGGGCATCCACCACCTGCTCCGCGGCGCCCCCTGTCAACCGCTTCAGATTCGGCGGAATCGTCCGAAACACCCGTTCCGGCCGCTCCACCGGCTTCGCAACGTTGCTACTCTTCACCTTTTTTTTCACAACTGGCTTTTGCTCCTCCACCTCGGTCAGCGTAAGCAGCGTATGTCTAGGCGTAGCTCGCTCCGCCATCAGCAAAATCCCCGCTACGGGCGACACCTGTCCCAGCCGATGCACCTGGTACTTCGCCACGTCCAAAACCGGCATCCTCGCGAACGCATGCATCTTCATCCGATACTGTTCCAGAAACACTGTCGCAGCCTCCCTGCAATGCAAGCTCTTGGCTCCCGCCCCACGTCCCGCCAGCACCAGACTCGTCGCCATCCGTTTCACATCCCACTCGAACGGCGCCACAATCGTCTCGTCAAAATCGTTAATGTCGAAGACCAGCCGCCCATCCGGCGCTGCAAATGCCCCCAGGTTCCTCACGTGCGCATCTCCGCAAAGCTGATTGCAGATCCCCGTGTTCGGCATCAGCGACAGGTCATACGCCATTACCGGCACCGCCCCGCGAAAATATGCAAACGGCGACGCCGCCATCAACTGGTTCTTCAGTGCCACCAGCGCAGGAACGCGTCCACGCGTCGATACCTCCAGCAGCTTCAGCGGATTCTCTTTCCGCTGCTTCGCGGTCCAAGTCCGATGATGCATACGCCGCATCTGTTTCCGCCGTTGCTGTCCAAAAACAAAGCTCTCCTTCGCACTCAACGTTCGCGTACTCTCCATCGTCACTCCTCCACAAATCTGCAACCAAGAGTCTAGTCCTCCCGTGTTGCAAACATCCGTCAGCCGTCAGCTCGATGATGTATCCTTGCCCGCGTAAGCTCAAGCCATCCGGCAGTCCACGAGGTCCCTCATTCCAATGCCCCGCGTCAGCACCGCCGAAATCTCCCGGACTCAGCCTGTGCTTGTGCTCGCAGTCACCGTCCTTATCCTCTACTTCGCACGCGATCTCCTCATTCCCCTCACCTTCGCCCTTACCCTGTCATTCCTGTTGGCTCCCGCCGTCAGCCGCCTCGAAAGCCGCCGTGTACCCCGCGTTTTGGCCGTCGCATTAACCTGCATCGTGGCTTTCATCGGCATCTTCAGCGTCGGCTACGTAGTCTCTCGCCAGCTTCTCAACGTAGCCAACGATCTCCCGGCCTATCGCCTCAATATCCAGCGCAAGCTGGCCACCGTCCACTCCCCCGCAGAACAATCCCTCGAGAAGGCCTTCAACGCGGTCGAAGGCATCAGCGGCGACATCACCACAACTGCTCCGCCCACCGCTACCCAGGCACCTACACAAGTCCAACCCGTCCGCATCATCGACCCCGACCGCACCCAGCTTCAAACCACCGCCGAACTCCTCATGCGCTTCCTCCGCCCCATCGGAACAGTCGGCGTCGTCATCGTCTTCTCCATCTACCTCCTCATGAAACGCGAGGAACTCCGCCACCGCATCCTCCTGCTCGCCGGCATGGGACGCATCAACCTCATGACCCAGGCCCTGCAAGAGGCCGCCACCCGCATCAGCCAATATCTTGTCTTCCAGTTAGCGGTCAACGCAGCCTATGGCATCCTCTTCGGAGGAGGCCTTTATCTCATCGGCGTACCCGACGCCACCCTTTGGGGAGCCCTCGCCGGAATCCTCCGCATCGTCCCCTACGTCGGCACAGCCACCAGCCTCGCCCTTCCCCTCATCGTCTCGGTCGCCATCTCCACCACCTGGTGGCCGCCCATCCTCATCCTCGGCCTCTTCCTCGCGCTCGAACTCACCGCCACCAACTTCGTTGAACCCTGGCTCTACAGCACCCGCACCGGCATCTCCTCCCTCGCCCTCCTCGCGATGGCCATCTTCTGGGCGCTCCTCTGGGGATGGCCTGGCCTCATCCTCTCCACCCCGCTCACCGTCTGTATCGTCGTTATGGGCCGCCACGTCCCCCAGCTATCCTTCCTCCATACCCTCCTCGGCACCGACGCCGAGCTCTCCGCCGAAGCCCTCTTCTACGAGCGCCTCCTCGCCATGGACCAGCAGGAAGCCCGCGCCGTCGCCAATCGTTTCCTCGATGGCAAGCCCCTCGTCGAGCTATACGACTCCGTCCTCATCCCGGCTCTCGCCCTCGTAGAACAAGACCGACACCAGGGCAACCTCGACGACAAGCGATCCGACTTCTTCTTCCTCACCATCGGCGAAATCGTCGCCGAACTTACCGACTACCATCAGAAGCAGCCAGCCGACACCTCTCCGGCAACCCCAAAGCGCATCTCACGCCAGATCGAAAACGACTTCGCCGTCGTCTGCATCTCCGTCAGCGATCAGGCCGACGAGCTCACCACCCTCATGCTCGGCCAGCTCATGGAGCGCGCCTCTCACCCCACCCTCCTCCTCTCCGCCGCCTCCGTCGCAGGCGAGATTCTCGACTCCCTCGCCGCCGAGCCCACCACCGTCGTCTTCATCTCGGCGCTACCCCCCTTCGCCTTCTCCCAGGCCCGCGCCATCTGCCAGCGCGTCCGTTCCCACCTGCCCAACAACCGCATCATCGTAGGCCTCTGGAACTCCCCCAACGATCCCGACCAGACCCCCGAACAACTCATCGAACGCTTTGGCAGTGGCAAACCCAACATCATCGTGACCTCCCTTGCCCAGGCCCTGCAGCAGCTAACGAACTGGCATCGCCAGCAATCCAGCCAGTTCATGCGCTTCTAAACGCCAACCAGCACGCAAAGAAAAGTTCAGACCACCCACCCCTTCAAACTCAACCCACCCTCTGAGAACCTGTCAAAAAGAAACGCCATCTGAAACCGTGTAAAAAAACTCGTCATCTCGACCGAAGCCGTGCGGTATCATCGCACGGCGGAGTGGAGAGACCCCCGTATTTCGTCTCTGTTTTTGCCTTTGTCGTTCGTTCTGCCTGAGCAGATCCCCCATTCTCGACAGTTTTCTAGACAGGTCCTGAGACACGAAACCGAGTGTCCCCTCAATAATCCAGCTAAAATCTCGCCATGGAAGACAACAGCTCCATCTTTAGCTCTGCCCTGACGCTCGCGTTGGCCCATGCGCTCGATCACCTCTCCCCCGACGACCACCGCCCCGTGAACGCCCCCGCTTCGCTCGCCACTCTCCGTGAAAGGCTCGACCTCCCTCTCAACGAAGCCTGCATAGCACCCAAGACCGTCCTCAACGATCTCGTCTCAGGCGTCGAAGGAGGCATCATCGACTCCGCCGGAGGCCGCTTTTACGGCTGGGTCATCGGAGGCTCACTTCCCGCTGCTCTCGCTGCCGACTGGCTCACCTCCGCCTGGGATCAAAACGCCGGCCTCTTCGCCTGCTCCCCCGCAGCAGCCGTCGTCGAGGAGACAGCAGGCCGATGGCTAAAGGAACTCCTCCACCTTCCCCTCACCGCCAGCTTCGCCTTCGTCACGGGAGCGCAGATGGCACACACCACCTGTCTCGCAGCAGCCCGTCACGCTCTGCTCGCGCGCAACAACTGGGACGTCGAGCAGAACGGTCTCTCCGGCTCTCCCACCATCCGCATCCTCACCAGCACCGAGAAACATGGCACCGTCAACCGCGCCGTTCGTCTTCTCGGTCTCGGTGAAAAAAACATCACCACGCTTCCCGCCGACCCCAACGGCCGCCTCTCCGAAGAATCACTCAAGCAAGCACTCGAAGCCGAACCCACAACACCCACGATCGTCGTCCTCCAAGCTGGCGACTTGAACCTCGGAGCCTTCGACGACTTCACCACCCTCATCCCACTCGCAAAAAAGCACAACGCCTGGGTTCACGTCGACGGAGCCTTCGGCCTCTGGGCAGCCGCAAGCCCGCGCCTCCGCCATCTCCTCCACGGCGTCGAAGCCGCCGACTCATGGGTCGTCGACGGTCACAAATGGCTCAACGTCCCTTACGACTCAGGCTACGCCTTCGTGGCCGACCGAGCAGCCCACCGCGCCTCCTTCGCCTATCACGCCACCTATCTAACCCATGACGACAACAACGCCCGCGACCAGATGGACTGGAATCCGGAATTCTCACGTCGCGCCCGAGCCTTCGCAACCTACGCTGCTATCAGGCAACTCGGAATCTCCGGAATAACCGACCTTATCGACCGTACCTGTACCCACGCCAACGCAATCGTCACCCGCATCGGCGCTCTCCCCAACGCCGAGATCCTCGGGACGCCTCAAATCAACCAGGGCCTCCTCCGCTTCCACCACCCCAGCGCCGAAGCCACCGAGCAGGATCACGACGCCTTCACCAATCGCATCATCGCCGAGATCCTCGCCACCGGCGAAGCCTTCTTCACCGGCACCACCTGGCAAGGCCGCAGAGCCATGCGCGTCAGCGTCTGCAACTGGCAGACCTCCTCCACAGATGTGAATCGGGTCTGCCGCTGCGTTTCAAAAGTTCTCGAGAAGATGTCCGCGAACGAGCGAACTAATTAACCGCAGTACGCTGCCGCTCCACGCCATCCAGAGCAACCCAAAGCGCCTTCGCCGCACGCTCTCCAGCCGCCAGCACAGCCTCTTCATCCTCAGGCGCACCCGCAAGCTGCTTATCAATCAACTCGCGCCACACGCTCGCATGCGCAACATCAGCCGTCTGGTGCAGCGTAAAGTAACCCGCCGCAGCACCCTCAGTCCCATAATGCTCCGCCAGCCCTTCAGCCTTCGTCGTCGCAATCGCCGGCACCTTCGACTCATACGCATACAGCGCCGCCATCGCAGCCGGAGCCTTCTCCTCCTGCATCAGCTCGCGGAACGTCGTCATCAGTGCCGTCATCTCAGGCTGCACCGCACGCCCTTCGACCTCACCACGCGAAGCCCCCATCCCCGCAGCAAAGTCCATCCACAAATCGCTATGCGCACGAGCCGTCGCCGCATCTACGCCCTCTTCTTCAGCAAGGTTGCGCAAAACCTCACGCCGCATCTCCCCATCCGGCAGCCGCGAATGCAGCGCGCTCAGATAAGTCGGAAACGCCGAAACATGATGCCAGTACTCCGCCGCATACTCCCGCAGATCCTCGCGCGTCAGCTCACCCTTTGACCACGCCTGATAAAACGGGTGCTGCAACAGGTTGAACGGCGCAACGCGCTCCTCAAAACGGCTCCAGAACCCAGCATTCGTCGAAATCAAAGACATAATCAAGCTCCAATCAGAAATTCTCGCGCATCATACCTTGCGATGCTGTCAGTGTACCGCGCCCCCAGCAGTCGCGTAGATCCACATGCGGAAATCTAGGTCCGCCAATCCCATCTCCGAACCCGAACTCACTCAGCCCTAAGAGCCTCCGTCGGATCCACCGAAGCGGCGCGCCGCGCCGGAACCACCGCAGCCGCCACTGCGATGAGAACAACTCCACCAACCGTTATCGCCACCGACGCAGGATCGAAGCTACTCGTCCCAAAGAGCAACCCACGCACCACACGCGCAATCGCAAAGGCCGCCACTCCCCCAGCCACCAGTCCAAACACAACAGGCCACGCAATCTGACCAAGCACCAGCCTCACCACATCTCCCCGCGTAGCCCCAACCGCGATCCGAACGCCGATCTCCCGCGTGCGCTGCGCAATCGAGTACGACAACACGCCATACATCCCAACACCGGTCAATATCAGCGCCAGCAGAGCAAACACATCCAGCAGAATCGCCGTCACTCTCTGCCGCGCCACAGTATCCGACAGCACCTCGTCCATCGTCTGGACATGGTAGATCGGCTGCGTCGGGTCGATCTCATGCACCGCCGCACTCGCTGCCGACGCCACACTCTCAGGAGCGATCCTCGTTCGCACCAGCACCACCGCATGCGTTCCGAAGCCCGGCGTATACATCACCGGCGTCGCGTCCGCACTCACGCCCACCTCTCGCGCGTGCGACACCACACCATAGATCGGAAACTTCTCTGGCTGTGGACTCAGCACCCCCAGCAGAAGAGTGGTCTCCCCCGGGTCTCGGCCAGCAAGATACCGATCCACGAACGCCTGGTTCACAACAAACAGATTCGTACCCCTGTCGATGTCCTTCTGCTCAAACAGCCGTCCCTGTCGCAGCCCCAGCCCCATCGTCTTGAAGTAGTCAGGACTCACCGTCCGAAGCTGCGCAAACGGATACGTCCCCGCCGCTGGCTTCGGCGCACCCGCAATCAGGAAGCGCGACATAGAAAGAGAATCCTTCAGTGGAATCTGCGTAGTGCTTGCGACCGACAAAACTCCCGGCACATGTCCCACCTTCTCCAGAAGCTGTTCATAAAACCGATTCGTCTCCAGCGTTTCGTCCTGATATCTCGGCTCCGGCAACGTCACCTCGAAGCTAAGCAGATGGTCCGTGCGAAATCCGGGATCGACCGCCGCAAGCCTCTGAAAACTGCGCAGCAATATCGCACCAAGAAACAGCACCACCACCGCAAACGCGATCTCAACCCCCATCAATATGCTCTTACCCCGCCTCCCCACGCTGCTCTGGTCTCCCGGCCTCAGTGCATCCACCAACTCGCGCGGCCTCTTCATCACCGGTAACAGGCCGAAGACCAGCGCCATCACCATACAAACCCCAAACGTGACCAGCAGCACCGGAACGGTCAATCGGATCGACTGAATCAACCCATGATCCACCCCCGCAGTATGCGACAACGCCACCCTCAACAAAGGCAGCGTCACCGCAGCAAGGGCCGTCCCCAACCCGCCTCCAAGCACACAAAGCATTAACATCATCGCCAACGACTGGCCAAACAACCGACCAGTACTAGCCCCAAGCGCCTGCCGAATCGCAACCTGACGACGATCAGCCGCAGCCCTCACCAGCAGCAGGTTCGCAACATTCGCGCAGGCAATCAGCAACACCAGCACCACCGAGCCCATTAGGCTCAACATCGCAGGCCGCAGTGCCCCGACAAGCTGCTCACGCAGCGGCCGCAGCGCCACACCCACCGATCCATTCGTAGCCGGGTAGCTCAGCGCCAAACTTCCGGCCACCGTCTGCATGTCCGCCCGCGCCTCTGCGACCGAAACCCCAGGCCGCAACCGCCCCAGCACATTCACCGTATGCCACACCCGCGACTCCTGCTCCTCCTTGCTCAGTAACGAGAGCGGAAGCCAAACCTCGCCCTCTGCCGGAAACGCAGCACCCGCAGCCAACACTCCAACCACCGTATAAGCCGAGCCATTCAAATCGACAGCACGCCCAATCACACCTGGGTCGCGGCTAAAGTATCGCTGCCAGGCCTCTGCACTTAGCACCACAACATGGTTGTTCCCCGCACTGTCATCCTGCTCCACAAACGTGCGGCCAAGCTGCGGCATAGCACCCAGAAGCGAAAAGAAGTTTCCCGACGCCAGTACCTTGCGCACCTGCTCGGCCCGACCATCAACCACCAACGACATCGTCTCCGGTGCGCTCGAAGAGTACGCCGAGACCTGCTCAAAACTCTTCTGCTGCCGCTTCCAATCCAGATAATCAGGAAACGTAACCTCAGCTCCGGCCGCTACCTGCGGGTGCGTCTCATAGATCCCCACAATCCGATCCGCGCTCTGAAACGGCAGTGACTGCAGCAGCAGCGTATACACTGCGCTAAAGATCGCAGCGTTGGCCCCGATCCCCAAAGCAAGCGTGAGCACTGCCGCAACCGTGAACCCCGGCGCTCTACCCAACTGCCGCATCGCGTAGCGAATATCGTTGAACAAATTGTCCATGGGTGTCCGTCCTGTCAGGTAGACGATAGGACTAACCCATAGTTACGCAAGAGAAGAAAATCGTTGCCAGCCAACTCAGTCCCAACCAACCTACACGCGCTCCAGCAGCTCCGCCACCGTCAGCCCCAGCACCGGATGCACCCACTCCGGCGCAATCTCCTTCAGCGGCTCGAGCACAAACCGGCGCTCCTGCATTGCAGGATGCGGCAACGTCAGCTCCTCCGTCTCCATCACCACATCGCCCCACTCTCGATCCGCATAAAGCAGCAGATCGAGATCGATCACCCGAGGTCCCTTTGCCACCGACGCCGCCCGGTCACGCCCCATCGCCCGCTCCACCGTCAGCAACTCCCGTAGCAAAGCCACCGGCTCCAAATCAGTCTCGATCAGCAGCGTCCCATTCAGAAATCTGGGCTGCTCCAAAACCCCCACCGGTTCCGTATCGTAAAACGAAGAGACCCCGGTCACCTCACCCAGCTCCGCAATCAACCCGACGGCCTGTTCGAGATTCGCCTGCCGGTCTCCAAATTCCGAATCGAGGTTTGACCCCAACGCAATCGCCGCGACAGCCTTCATCCGCACACCACCTGAAAACAGTGCGCAGCAGCCACACAAATCACCACATCTAAACCACAATCCACCATCGCCCAACCACGCGTTTTCACCACAGAATTACGAAACAGTAGCTGGCTGCAGCCTTCCCATCATTCCAGCCGGTTCCGCCACTTCATCATACCCGTGAGCCAGCTCCCACGCCGAGCGGTCCCGCATAAGTCGTTGCACAAGAGCAGTATGCATCGCATGACCCGCCCTCTCGGCCACCACCCGGCCCTGAATCCTGCGCCCCGCCAACGCCAGATCCCCAATCAAATCCAACACCTTATGCCGGACAAACTCATCATCGAACCGAAGTGGCCCATTTTCAACACCTTGCCGCGAAAGAATAATAGCGCTCTCGTCCGAAACCCCACGAATCAGCCCCATATCCCGCAACATCGCCTCATCTTCTTTAAACCCGAAAGTCCGCGCCGGAGCAATTAATTTAACGTAATCCCCGGTCGCTAAGTCACCCTTAAACGTCTCATAACCAATGGGTTGCGGAAAGTCAATCGTATACTGAATGCGGTACCCGGACCCCGGGTAAACCCCGATAAACTTCGATCCCTCCCGAACCTCAACCTCTTTCAAAACCTTCAGGTATTCGCGTTTTCGCCTCTGCTGCTTAAGCCCCACAGAATGAAAAGCTTGCACGTAAGGCAAAGCACTTCCATCTAGAATCGGAACTTCAAGATTGTCCACCTCGACGATCACGTTATCTACGCCAAAGCCGATAAGAGCAGAAAGCAGATGTTCGGTAGTTGAAATCAGAACGCTCTGCCGCATAAGGCTCGTTGCATAACTAACCTTGGCAACATTTCGCCCGATCGCAGCAATCTCAAAGTTGTCTAAGTCAGTGCGACGAAAGACGATACCGGATCCGGCAGGCGCCGGGATCAATCGCATCAGCACAGGTGCCCCGCTATGTAAGCCGATGCCGCTGAACTCTATCTCCGAACGGATTGTCTGCTCAAAATGAGCTTCCAAAGCCACGAAACGGCGCCTCCGACAAAACCATTTGTGAGATTACAGTGGAAAACGATTCTGCCGATGTGGCAAATAAGCCACATAATCCCCTTTGGAATGACTACTTTTTTCCTCAGGAAATCACTCAACTAACACCTTTGATTGCTATAACATCCGGCCATGGATTCCGCAGCGATCCTCAATACCGTCGACAAGAAAAAGGGGTGGGTCCAAGGCACACTCCGGGAACTCGTCCAGCAGGAGTCTCCAAGTGAAGACCGGCATGCAGTTAACGCAGCCGTCGACTTGGTCGAACTTTGGTCCCGAAACCTAGGAGGACGAGCCAAACGCCATAGACAGCGCCAATTCGGCGACGTTTTGGAGCTTCGTTTCGGCCCCGCCCGCTCCCCTCAGAAACCAGTTCTGCTCCTCGGCCACCTCGACACCGTCTGGCCCCTCGGAACCCTTAAAACGATGCCGTGGCGTAAAGCTAAGGGACGGCTATGGGGACCCGGCGTACTGGACATGAAAGCCGGCGTAGTGATGGCTCTGACCGCCATACAAACCCTGCAGCAGCTCAAGTTAGCTCGCCCCGTAATCCTCCTTTTGAACAGTGATGAAGAGGTAGGGAGCACCATTTCTCGTCCCATCACAGAGAAATTAGCCCAACAGTGCTCGGTAGTCCTGGTTCTTGAACCCGCCCAAGGCCTCGCCTACAAGACATCTCGCAAGGGAGTAGGCCAATACAATGTGCAGGTTACAGGCGTTGGCGCACACAGCGGAGTGGACTTCGAGCGCGGCCACTCTGCAGTCCTCGAACTGGCAAAACTCATCCAAACTATCTCAGGATTCACCAATCTCGAGCGCAAACTGACGGTAAATTGTGGTGTCATCGCTGGTGGAACGCGGTCCAATGTCGTCCCCTGGCTTGCCTCCACTGAGGTCGACGTCCGCATCGCAAAAGCCAGCGACGCCTCCTATGTCGACAAACTTTTCCGCAGCCTCAAAGTCTCCGATCCCGACTGCAAACTCACCATCACCGGCGGCATCAACCGCCCCCCCATGGAACGCAAACCCGGCACAGTTGCACTATTCAAGAAAGCCAGGTCGCTTGCAGCAGAACTCGGCTTCGCACTCGAAGAAGCTTCGACCGGCGGCGGCTCCGACGGCAACTTCACCGCCGCCCTCGGCATCCCGACGCTGGATGGCATGGGCGCAGTCGGAGACGGAGCCCATGCCGCTCACGAGTCTGTCGTCATCGAACATCTTGTGCCGCGAACAGCTCTGTTAGCAGCGATGATCGCAACCATTGAGTGAACAGGCCGTCTAAACCTTCTCTACGACAGGCCCACTCTCCGATTCAGCGTGCGCCAGCGCCGCAATCGTGCGAGCAATCGGCAGACCGACCACGTTGAAGTAGCAACCCTCAATCCGCGGAATCCATCGCGCCGCATATCCCTGGATCGCATACGCGCCCGCCTTATCCAGCGGCTCGCCACTGGCGATATACCTCGCGATCTCCACGTCGGTGATCACGTTAAACGTCACTTGCGTGATGTCGAGATCCCGAACTGTCCTCTTCGCACTGATCGCCGCAATTCCCGTCAGCACCGCATGAGTGCGCCCACTCAACATCTCCAGCATGCGGCGTGCATCGGCGCTATCGGTAGGTTTGCCCAAAATGTGTCCCTCAACAACGACACACGTATCGGCGCCCAAAACAACCAGCGGATCATCGGCCGTATCCGAGGACCGATGAGCGTTCCAGACTGCCTGCGCCTTCTCTTCAGCCAACCGCTGAACATAAGCGGCCGCAGCTTCGTTCGGCAAAAGATCTTCGTTAAGATTTGCGGCCTCTGCGGTGAATCTGAGACCTGCCTGAGCGAGAAGTTCGTGGCGACGTGGCGAAGCGGAAGCAAGTATAAGCATCACCCTCTGAGACTATCGGTACCGCCGCCCATCCGCAAAATCGCGCGTCCTAACTACCAATCTCCTCGACCGAAACCCGCGCCTGCATCGCGTGTGTAGCGCCCGGAGCAAGCGTGATCGCATCCGTCGCTGCGTTGACCGTTTCAATCGCCACAAACTCATGCCACTCCGTAGGATCCATATCAACCAACTTTGCCGCTCCCTCTTCCCACGGATTCCACACGACCGTAGTGGTCGAACCGGTCTTCGCGACCGAGATATGGCGCTTGCCTGCATGATCCTTCAGCACGCAGGTAGCAGTTGTGTCCAGATACACCCGATCGGTCGGACCTGTAACTGTGACATCACCCTGCTGCAGCTTCTTATTGAAGTTATCGGTTTTGTCGAGATAGCTGACACCGTCCAGTCCCAAAATAGCAATCTCGTGAATATCCGTGACCGCGTAGTAGGTGTGCAGAGCTTCTTCAAATACAAGCGGCGCACCACCATCGTTGGCCACGGTCAGTTGCATCGTGAGCGTGCGCCCAATCGTGAGCTGATAGGCCAGGCGGAACTGATCGAATCCCAGACTGCGGCTAAGCTCGTTAGGCCCCAACGTAAACGTAAGGTGCAGATCCTCTCCGGCAAGCGCGGCAAAGGCAAGCGTCCAATCCTGAATCCTCGCAAAGCCATGCGACGGACCTGTCTTTCCGTCATGGCGGTTCGCAAACCAAGGGAACGCAATCGGCACTCCGCCACGAATTGCCTTCCCCGGCATCAGTTCGGTTTTGCGGCTGGTAAAGATAACAGGCTTGTGTCCAATAGGTTGCCACGCCGCCACATGTGCGCCCTGCAAATACACGGTTGCTGTCGCGTGTGGAGTCGTGATGTCTGCGCGAATGAGTCCGCTCGCCGTCGCGCGAAATGCAAGAACGCCCGGCAGACCAAAGTGCTCGTTCAGTTGGTTGATATCCATACTTTCCTCTTCATGCAGCTGGGTTCCAGCAACCGTAACAACAAACGCCGATAACAACTTAGATCTGAGAATAAGCGGTTGGACTCATGACCAGGTTCGAAATATTACTCACAATCTCTTCGGAGTTGTAACGCGCTGAACTCCTGAGCTTGATCCATTCGGGATCCGCACGAAACTTATCCCACTTCGCATTGAGATCAGTCAAATCCGAAAAGCTCAGCATGTACGTAAGATTTGGCATCCGAGGGCCGATCAGCGTGTCGCTGTAAAAAACCTGGCTAAATCCAGCACGCTGAAAGATCTCAAACTCGCCGTGATGAAACATCTCAACCTTGCGAACATGGTCCTGACTGCTGGGACTCTCGTAGGTGCGCAGCTGAAAGATTCTCTTGCCATGCTCAGCAGTCTCAGCCGGCGGAGTCACCTTAGGCCACCCTTCAAAGGCAATATGAAGCGAACTATCGATCCGTTGAAACGCGGGTGCGGTCGCCGGCGCATTCCAGAAGGGCTCTGCCGCCTTCATGAACTGCTCATCATGAGCAAGCTGTAACTCAGCGGAGACAAGTGTCTCGAGCTTCGAACACGGCAGCAAAAGATACAGTGTCGGCGTGTCAGGTCCTATGTCCAGACGGAAAGCCCCGATAGGCGCAACTCCCATCCGATTCAGCGCAGGAATCAATGCGTCCGATATGTAACTATCAGTGAGCTTAATCTGCGGTCCCGTCTGCAGGTGATATCTACGAATCTCGTAATATTCACGCGGCTTACCAGAGGAGACCTGCGCAGACGACTGATTCGCAAGCGCGAGAGCGGAAGTTGCAAGAGTCGCAGTCAAAAAATCACGTCTTTCCATCAAGCCTCCCAATTGGCTGAAAATCTTTCGACACGAAGAATCCTACACAAAGAATACAGGCCGAAATATTAAGCTCCCGTCGAAAGCTGTCTTGTTATCTCTCGGAAGGTCTCTGCTGAGGCGGACTCTTCATCAACTCAAGGAAGAGCTTGTTGAATCGCGGCAGATCGAGATCCTTTTGTACGTGTACCAATTGCAGATCGAGATGAGGTTTATCAGCCGCAGTCCATGAAAGCGTGTCTCCATAGAATGGCCCGCGAGTCAGATCTACGTCGACGTACAGCTTGTCCTCTTTGGTAATGATCGCGGGGTCGATCCAGGCAGCAGCAGTAAGCTCGTCCCACAAGTAGTAAAACTCACTCGAGTAAGTTGCGAGATACTTAGCAGCGGGATTCGGCGAGCTGGCAATCTCGTTAAGCATTGCCTTGGTAAAATCGGTCTTTATCGAGATGTCTACCGTCGTCAGGTCGATGCGCGGCCAGTGCGCGCGCAACGTAATATGCGCCGCCTCAGGATCAAACCAGAAATTAAACTCGTGACGAGGATTGTTGGCAAACTCAGGATCTGCCGTCTGCGGGCTCAGGCTTCCTCCCATAATCAGGATGCCCTGCGTCAGTTCGGCAAAGTGCGGATCAATCGCAATTGCAAGAGCGATGTTCGTCAGCGGACCGGCAGCATAGATCGTGACCTGATGTGGATGCGCATGTACCTGACGAACGAGAAAGTGCGCTGCATCCTCCGCCAACGGCTTCAGAGTTGGTTCACCCTCCTGCAACTTCGGCACGACATAAGGCCCATGGTAAGGTTGGCGGCTAGTGTTCGTCGCCAGATCTCCCCACGCCCCATACCAGGGAAACGTCCCATATAGCTGCTGCTGGATCTTCGACTCCTCCTCCGTCCGGACCAGAGGAAAGATCGCTCCCGGAACCACTGGAACGTCCGTCCGATGGATCAGCTCGAGCATTCGCAGCGTGTGCTGCACCTCCTCCGGCTCCCACGCGTTCCCGCTCACCATTGTGATGCCAAGCACCTCAACCTGAGGAGATTGCAGCAGCGCCATCATTGCCATTTGGTTGGACCCGCCCGGACCTGAACCGTCCTGATCGATCAAGACCATGCGCCGGGGCTGGGCGTTTCCAAACTGTGACAAGACGCCGAAGAGCGCAACGAAGAACAGAGAAAGTTTTCGAGTCATGGTCAGCACAGATTACCAGCCATCCGAGGCCGGACCGCAAACGCAAAACAATAGTCTCTCGTCGAATCTGCCGTTATCGTTAAAACAACCATGCGCCGACCCCAGCTCTACCTGCTGCTTCCCCTGGCTCTTCTGCTCTCTGCATCTCGCTCATCCTCTGCAATCGAGGTCAAAGTCTCCGCGAAAGCATTAGAGCGTACACTCCGGGCCCAACTCTTCGAGGGCCCACAAGGCCGCTACTACATCCGCGGAGACGCCACTTCTCCCTGCTACGTCTACGCAGAATCGCCCCACGTCACCTTCATGCAGGACCGCATCGTCGTCCACGTTCACGCGAAATCGAAGCTCGGAACCTCCGTCCACGGCACCTGCCTCGGCGTCTCGCTCACCACAGACACCGACGTATCGCTCATCCCTGAAGCCGAAGAGGAGAGCATCGGATTTCGCGACGCGCGAATCGAACGCCTCAGCGAATCCCGCGAGCTGAACTTTATCCTCGCGCCCTTCCTGAGCCACAAGGTCCCCGCACAGATGAAGGTCAACGCAGCCGTCCTGATGCGTCAACTCCTCAGTCGCTCGACCGAAACCACAGGTTACTCCCTTTCGCTCGACTCGCTGAAGCTGCACTCCCTTCTCGTCGAAGGCGAATCCCTAGTCATGGACGCCGACGCCAACCTCAAAGTCAACTAGCTTCGATGACGCTTACTTCTGTGGAGCCAGTGGCGCTGGGGTTATTGCAGGCGCGGGCAACGGACGCCGCATCTCTTCCGCTCCCGCAGAAGAGGGAGCGCCAGTCAGCGTCGTCGGCTCTCCCGGTATGACCTCGACAGCAGCATCCTTCGGTGTTTTGAATCGCCCATCCGTCAGGTAAGCCACCACAAATCCCGCCGCCACCTCAGGATTCAATATCGCCAACGGCACAACGTACTTCTTCGACTTCACGACCGCCTCCAGCACGCCGTCGATTGGATGGCTTCGCTTAATATTTCCCGGAACCTGCGGAATCATGAACGTCGAAAACTTTAGATCAGGATGTTGATCGGCATACTTCGTCAGTGATCGTGCCACTTGTTTCGGCGTCGTAATTCCCAGGTCGGAAAAGAAATTCCGATGCACGCTGTGCGGATAATAAACATCCAGCAACGTCCGCGAAAAATCGGCGCAGTTGTGAAACAGCAGATTGAAATGCCCAACATTCCGGTTGTCGTTGAACTGATTCATGAACTGCTCATCTTCCTCTGCGGTCGTCTGAATCTGAAAACCATAGATCCTGCGGTCGTACGACGCTCCCACAAGCTGCGTCCATTCGCCTCCCGGAGCTTCACCAACCTTCTTGCCCTTTTCAACATCGGGCACAAGCGCAAGCAGATGGTCTCGCCTGTATTGATCACGCAAGCTCGCCTCAAGCGCGGCATCCGCGGTCTTCGGCACATCCTCCACCCGCTCCACCGCATAAAGATACGGCACCAACGGAATAGCCAGCCAATCGTAGCCATCGATCTTGTGATAGCGGCTGATCACCGCACCGGGCTCGCCTGCTCGACAAGGCCGCAGCAAAGTCGGGGACTCCGCGCAGATGTGATTCAGATAGATTGCCGCATGGCCAGTTGGATTGAACGCCCCGAACTCACCGTAGGGCTCTTCCATCAGCAGCGCCGCATCTGCTCGCGCCCAAACTCCGCCCAACGCCAACACAAGCGCCGTCACGCAGGCGCGTATCTTTCCCATCCCCAAACCTCTCTGCACCAAACCTCTCTGCCTCCGGTGCGATCGACAAACCTCATCGACCCAAACGCCTATTTTCGCAGGAGGTTGTGCCCCTTTTCACACATCTCATAAAAAGGAATTAGAGGTTGAAAAGGGGCTGCTGAGTTGTAGCGTCAACTAGAAAGAAACCCTGGCTCCAAACTGAAACTGACGAGGATCAGACGCAGCAGTGGGCGTACCCGCCGCGGTGTAGAGCAGATTCACATCCAGCGTGTTGTTCTTGTTGATCAGGTTGAAGACATCCGCAGTAACTTGCAGCGCGATCTGATGCGGAAACGTGAACGCTTTCGCGATGCGCAAATCCGTGAACACCGTATAAGGCTTTACACCGACATTGCGGCCAAGGTCTCCGGCATAGTAGTTGCTCGACGGACCGGCATCCGCTGGTGCATCGGCATAGCACGGCAGATTGAAAGCCCCAGTCGGAGAGTACTTCGACAGCACTGGGGCCGTACCGCAGCTGGTGTTCCCGCTACCGGGGGCGACGGCGTTTGGCCGATCCGTCAGTGGATCGAAGTCAAAGTTCGTGTCCGTTCCAGTCAGAATATTGAACGGCCTGCCAGAGGAGACCTCAAAGATCGGCGCGACGGTGAAATTCGAGAAGACCGTCGGAACAAAGCCCGAGCCCCCAAGATGGCCCGAGTTATAAACCCCCGAAAGCACAAAGCGATGCCTCTGATCGAAAGTAGAGTTGCTTCGCTCCGCATTCGGATTGAAGTTGCTCTGCGGCGCATCCGACGTGGACACAACATCGGTAGAGTCGTCGATGGCGTGCGCCCATGTGTAGCTGACCAGAAACTCGAAATTTGTAGTGTAGCGTTTACGCAGATTGACGCTCAGTGCGTTATAGCTCGACGTTCCGGTCGTCAGGTTCGGTGTCATATCGCCGAATGGAACAGGAATGCCCACGCCGAGCCCATCCGTCGCCGCAATCTCGCTGGCCAGCGCAACGCACTGACCGCCACCTACATTCGGATTCGCGAGGAAGCTCGCCAGCGAGGTGTTGAGTCCTGACTTTCGGAAGAAGTTCAACAGAGCCGGTGTAACAAATGGTCCCGTTGGACCGACACCGCAAGGGTTAACCCCTGCTGCTGTTCCTACTGTCAAGGGATTCGAGGTAGGACTCGCAGTCCCAGGAGCCGCGGTCCGTGCCTTCACAGCATTCACCGCGTTCCGCCAGTTCGCGGTCAGTAGCTGCGGATTCACGGGATTCACGTTCACGGGTCGATTCAGGTGTCGACCGCCCGTCGAATTGAAAGCCACGTTTAGCGACATATCGTGACCTAGATCCGTCTCCACCCCAAACGAGATCTGCTGCACGTAAGGCGTCACATAGTGCAGATCAGCTGGCAGACCAGAGGGAAGAATCGCCAGTGGAAATCCGGCTGCCAGAAAATTCTGATTTGCGAATACCGAGTTAGAGTTATTAGGATCAAACCGCTGTTGACTCGCAATGTAGTTGACCCCAGCCGCGCTCGCGCCAAGGCAATTCGGATTTCCCAGCGATCCTTGAAACGCATTCGTAGCATTCAGATTAAGTGGACTCGCCGCAGCATTCGGACTAGCGACGCTGCAAGGGGCGCCCCCACCAAGAATCACCAGCGGAACCGTCGTCGAGTTAAAAATCATCGACTGCGACTCAAGATTTCCCGGCGCACGATCGTAAAACAGCCCGTAGTTCGCACGAATGACCGTCTTCGCATCGCCTCTCACGTCGTACGCAATTCCAATGCGCGGCGCAAAGTTTGTAGGCGCCAGACGAATGCCCTCACGAATCCCGTAGAGTCGCTCAGCTTCATTCGTGTTGTCATTCAGAGCAAGCTGCGTCGGAAACGCCTCAACGTCATACCGAATCCCGAGGTTCAACGTCATTCTGCTGGTCGCGCGCCAGCTGTCCTGCAGGAACCAGCCAAGCGTCTTTAGGTCATACTTGAACGTCGTTTGCCCAATGCCCTGCGCGAACGACTGTGGAATCCCAAGCCCATACGCTTGGACTGCGGAGAAGCCCGGAAGCCCCTCAAGCAAAGGCGAAACATCCGTCGCATTCAAACCCGCAAACGTATAGTCGCCGCCACCATAGAGCTGCCCCTGCAACAGATTGATCGGAATATACCGAAGATCGATGCCCATCTTGAGCGTGTGGCTGCCGAGCGTGTACGTAAAGTTGTCCTGCAGCTGATTTTGATCTTCAATCCGGTCGACAACGGAAAATGGCGTCTTGCCGAAGTACGCATAGCCAGGGATATTCACCGCGGTACTGCTGCCTCCTGGCGAATCGGTATTAGCAAATCTCACCGGATGCCGCGCAAATTGGAAGCGCAAGTCATTCACCTTGTTGTTGCCGATGATGATTGTGTACTGACCCGCGATTGCAAAATCGTGCAGACTCTGCGTCGCCGTGCGGGAGAAAGAGTTCTCGCCAAGATTCTGGTTAGCCGCACTCTCTTCGATTCCCGTAATGTAGCTCGGGCTCACGCTCGCATGCAGAACAAGCTGTTGGTTGCTCGTCAGCTTGTGATCGATCCGCAGCGAATACACCTCGGTCTTTTCGGTGACTGGAAAGTTGCCGATCAAACTGTTGAGCGGCGTAAACGACGCGGGCGTCGCCTGTCCAGAAGTAACAAAGTTCCTCGGCCCAATCGTCGATTGCAGAAATGCGGGATTCTGCCCGGTCGTCGCCAGCGTCGATCCCGATCCAACCAGGGCAATGTACTGTTGAATCCCAGGCGTATTCGCTGGAACGCCAGGGTTCTGCAAAAATGCCTGCTGCTCCGGCGTTCCCTGAATCGTAAGAGCCCCACCCGGAACCCCGTAGAACCGGCTCACATCGATGTTCGTCAAGCCAAAGTTGTTCGATCCGATATCCGAAAAACCTGTCTCCTGCCGCCGCGTAATCTCAGTCGAAAAGAAGTAGAACGTTTTATCGGGGACGATCGCGCCGCCAAGCGTAAAACCCGCCTGAACCCGCGTATAAGCCGGCTGGTACACCGTCGAAAAAGGGTTCGTCGCCTGAATATAGCGATTGCGCAGAAACCCGAATGCGCTCCCATGCGTGGCATTTGTTCCCGATTTAGTCACAATATTCACCACACCGCCCGACGCTCTGCCATACTCCGCAGCAAAGCCGTTCGTGATGATCTGGAACTCCTGCACCGCATCCTGCGACACCGTCGTTCGCGTGCCGCCAGAGATGTAATCGCCCGCATCGGCCCCGTCGACGTTGATCGAATTCGAACGTGCCCGAACGCCGCCGAAGTTCAGCCCTGAGGTCGGAATCGCACCTACCTGCGGAGCTGCATCCCGGGCAATCTGCGAATTCGTCAGCGTGAAGTTGATGTAGTTACGCCCGTTCGTAGGCAGGTTGTCGATGCGCAGTTCGTCGACCGTAGTGGACTGCGAGCTCCGCTGCGTTTCGATGATGTCCGCGCCCGAGCTCACCGTCACAACCTGCGTCGTCCCCACTGTAAGTGAGAGAGGAAGCTCACCCTGTTCTCCCGTGGTCAAGACCACCTTCTCGCTGACGTACGTGTTAAAGCCTTTTGCCGTCGCCTTCACTGCATAGGTGCCAGGCGGCAACAGCAGCAGGCGGTAGTTTCCTTGCCCATCGGTAGTCGTCGTGCGGGAAAAACCCTTCGAGTCGTCTGTGATCGTGACCGTCGCGTTCGGAATGACGGCCCCGGTCTGATCGTGAACCGTGCCGTTGAGCTGCGCCGTTGAGATGTTTTGAGCCCATAAACCGGTGGAAAAAGAACTCACCAGAAGAAGAACAGCGGCCAGAGGGTTGAAGACAAAAAGCCGCGAATTGACTTTGAACATGCGTGTTGCTCCCCGTTGTGTCAGCAGGCCCCAACTCGTTTGGCAACGGCCCGACTGACAACTTTAACGACGCGATGTTCTACATGAATGACCATTCAGTACGCAAGAGGAAACCGGGACCAAAGGATTTATCTGATCAATCCCCTAGAGAACCGTCTCCAGCGTCACTTATTCTGCGGGCTTTGCGCGGGCCTTCCAACTCCTCCCGCTGCGACGTTCCCGCCAGCCACTCGGGAGACAGTGACCGGCCTGCTTCACTCTCCGATTCCATTTCGGTAAAACGGAAAGACTAATTGCGAGTGACACCCAACTGCTTCCCAGCCTGCGTCTGCAGTCCCCACGCCATACGCGGCGTATTGTGCGCCATCCCCACCCGGCCATCCGGCCCCAGCAGAATAATCCCGCCGTGCCCACCCAGCCGATTGAACAGATAATCGATCGCCTCATGAGCAGCTTCATCAGGACTCGCCCCGGCGGCGACTCGATCGACTGCCCACTTGCCCAACACCAGCTTCATAATCGGCTCGCCCCAACCCGTCAGCGACACCGCCGCCGAAAGATTGTCCGCATAGCAGCCACATCCAATCAAGGAAGAATCCCCCACGCGGCCCGGAGCCTTATTCAGCGTTCCGCCCGTGCTAGTCCCCGCGGCAATATTGCCGTCAACATCAAGCGCCACCGCCCCCACCGTATCGTGCGACTCAAGACTCCCCGAAAAAGTCACATCCGGCAGCCCCGCCAGCTCGTCCGCCTGAGCCTTATACAGCCGCTCCCGCTCCCGCGGCACTACCAGATCAGAGTTATCGCAAAGCGCCATCCCATGCTGTCGTGCAAACCTCTCAGCCCCCACTCCGACAAAATAAACATGCGGCGATTTATCCAGCACCAGCCGCGCAGCCCGTATCGGATTCCGCAGTCGCTCCACGCACGCAACCCCACCAGTACGAAGATTCTCTCCATTCATCAGCAGGGCATCCATCTGCACCCGGCCATCCTGAGTCAGAAACGATCCACGCCCCGCGTCAAACGTGTCGTCGTCTTCCATCACTGCAACCGCAGCCTCCACAGCATCCACCGCCGCAGCACCCCGTCCCAACAACGCATAACCAGCAGCAAGCGCGTTCGCGATGCCATCTTCGTGAGCAGCAATGGCATCGTCAGGCATCGCCCACGCACCACCATGAATTAACAGAACTGGTTGAACACTCATTGCATCTCAAGTCTACGGGAGACTACCCCCTAATGCCTTCCAGTGTCATCGCCGCCATGTCCTACAACGACGAAGCCCGAACCCTCACCATCGTCTATCGCGGAAACAGAGGTGTTTACCGGTACTTCGACGTTCCGCCGGAGGAGTTTGTAGCCTTTCGCGCCGCGCCGTCCAAGGGCATCTATCTGAACGAAATCTTCAAATCAAAGCAATACCAGTACGAACGCGTCGTAGACCGCCAAAACACCAGTCACCAACAGCGCATTCATCAACAGGGCACTCCGGAGAAACTACATGGCAAAGACAATCGCTGACCTAATCGTAGAAACCTTGAAGATTGCCGGCGTCAAACGCATCTACGGCCTTCCCGGCGACTCTCTCAACGGATTCACCGACGCGCTACGCCGAGACGGCACCATGGAATGGATCCACGTCCGCAACGAAGAGGTCGCCGCCTTCGCCGCCGGAGCAGATGCCCATCTCACAGGCTCCCTCGCAGTCTGCGCCGCAAGCTGCGGACCCGGCAATCTCCACCTCATCAACGGCCTCTTCGACTGCCATCGCAACCGCGTGCCTGTACTCGCCATCGCCGCTCACATCCCCAGCGCCGAGATCGGCACCAACTACTTCCAGGAAACCCACCCGCAAAATCTCTTCAAAGAGTGCAGCGACTACTGCGAGATGGTCGGTATCCCCGAACAGATGCCGCGGGTCCTCGAGATCGCCATGCGCACCGCCATCAACCTCTCCGGCGTCTCCGTCATCGTCATCCCCGGCGACGTCGCCCTCCACAGCGCCCCCGAACACAAGCCTGCACCCATCAGGCTCGCCCGCCCAATCATACGCCCCAACGACGACGAGCTTCGCGAAGCCGCCGACATCCTCAACGCAGGAGCCAAAGTCACCATCCTTGGCGGAGCGGGCTGCAAGGACGCACACAAGGAGCTGATCGCTACCGCAGAGGCCTTGAAATCACCGATCGTCCACGCCCTCCGCGGCAAGGAGTACATCGAGTACGACAATCCCTTCGACGTCGGGCTCACCGGCCTCATCGGCTTCAGCTCCGGCTACCACGCCATGGAAGACTGCGATGTCCTACTGATGTTAGGGACCGACTTCCCCTATCCGCAGTTCTTCCCCAAACACGCCAAGGTCATCCAGATCGATCTTCGCGGCAACCAGATTGGCCGTCGCACCGAAGTCGATGTCGGTCTCGTCGGCTCCATCAAAGAGACTCTCTCCGCTCTCCTGCCTCTCCTCACGACAAAGACCGATCACGCCCATCTCGACGCCAAGACAAAAGACTACAAAAAAGTTCGCGAAGGTCTGACCGAACTCGCTGGCCCCGACGAAGACAAGACCCCCATCCACCCGCAATACGTCGCAAAACTCATCGACCAATTCGCAGCCGATGACGCCATCTTCACCTGCGACGTAGGTACCCCCACCGTCTGGTCCGCCCGCTACCTCACCATGAACGGATGCCGTCGCCTCCTCGGCTCCTTCAACCACGGATCGATGGCCTGCGCTGTCCCCCAGGCCATAGGCGCGCAATCAGCGTTCCCCAACCGCCAGGTCGTCACGCTCTCCGGCGACGGTGGCCTGGCCATGATGCTCGGCGATCTCCTCACCCTCCGCCAGCAAAAGCTGCCAATCAAGATGGTCGTCTTCAACAACGGTGCTCTTGCCTTCGTCGAACTCGAGATGAAAGCCGGCGGCATCGTCACCTACGCCACCGACCTCGACAACCCAAGCTTCGCGGCAATGGCAAACTCCATCGGGATCCACGGCATTCGCGTAGAGAAGCCAAGCGAACTCGAGTCGGCGTTAAAAAACGCCTTCGCAACCCCTGGCCCCGCATTGGTCGAAGTGATCGTGAATCGTCTGGAACTCTCCATGCCGCCGCACATCAGCCTCGAGCAGATGAAAGGCTTCTCCCTCTACATGGCAAAGAGTGTTCTCAGCGGACGCGGCGACGAGATCGTCGACCTGGCAAAGACCAACGTGATTCAGCGAATTTGGTCGTAAGGGGTGACCTTCCGTCGGGACCGCTAGGCGCGGCGCGGTCACTTCGTGACGGGCATACCCCTTCGGTTGGAGCTCCCGTTGGTCGCGGGAAATACCTCCGCCGACCATCGGAAGGCCCGAGGCGAAGCCGGTATACATGTCACGAAGTAACCGCTGCCCGCGCAGGGCAATCAGAGGCAACTATTTCGCCTGTGCAATCAACTTCTTCCTGCGCTCGGTCTCGACATAGGTGTAGCGGATGCGGTGAATCACCGTCAACGTAGCAAACAGCGCCAGCACCCACAGCGCAGGAGCCATCACGCCCCACCGATTGCACAACGCCCCCAGAATCACGCAAACAATCCGCTCCGGCCGCTCCATAAACCCGACCTTACACGTCCCAATCAGCGCCTCGGCCCGTGCCCGTGTATAGCTCACCATCACGCACGCCGTCATCACAAACGCCACCAGCCCCACATAAAACAACCGGTTACCGCGCGCGTAGTAGATCAGCAGACCAAAGAAAATCGCAACATCCGAGTAACGATCCATCACCGAATCAAAGAATGCGCCGAATACCGAGACCTGGTTCGTCTTCCGCGCCACCCGCCCATCGACCATGTCGAAGACGCCCGCTCCAATAATAATCAGACCCGCATACAAAAACATCCGGTTGGCGTTATAGGGCCGCGCAAACCCAAAGAAACACGCCGCGATGATGTTGATTACCAGACCAATGAACGTCAGTGCGTTAGGCGAGATGCGGGTCAGCGCAAGGCCGTTCACGATCTTCTGCAGCAGCCAGCCGCTGCCTTTGCCGAATGCGCTTGTCCAGGTCAAAACTAATCCTCAGGGGGAGAAAACCCCGCTTTTTACCGCTTTCTTGATACCACATCGCAACGTGTATAGGACACCCGTCGACGCCCTGAGTTACGCTTCGTCGGCGACGTCGTGAATGGTCAACAGCTTCAGAATCTCAAGTTCGCGCTTGCCGTTCGGCGTAATCACCGTCGCGGTATCGCCAACCTGCTTCCCCAGCAACGACCGTCCGATGGGCGAAGTCGTTGAGATCAACCCTTTGGCCACATCCGACTCTTCGCTCGTAACCAGTTGATATTTGATCTCTTCGTCCTTGCTCGAATCGAACACCGTCACGTGCGAGCCAAACCCAACCTTGTCATTGGGGATATTGACGAGATTCACCATGGCCAGTTCGCCCATCCGCTTCTTCAACTGCCCCAGTCGGGCGTTGACGAAGACCTGGCGCTGTTTGGCCATGTGGTATTCGGCGTTTTCACTCAGGTCGCCCAGTGCGACGGCCTTCTTGATCTCTGCAGGCAGTTCAGTCGTGAGTTCGTGCTCCAACAACTTAATCTCTTCTGCAAGCCTCTTCTTTACTTGTTCTGGCATGGGGCCTTCCGGTTAAAACTAGGCGAGCGCGCTCGCCTTACCGCAGCGGCGCACTCTGGTCAAAACTTGATTATACGATGCCGCAACGCCGACACCCACCCCTTGGCCCCGCCGTCGTCACTCAACGACCCCTACGACCGGGCCCGTTCATTTGCCCTGGCCTCAAGAAAAGACTGCAAAATCAACACCGCCGCCACTTGGTCGATGATCCCCTTGCGCCCCATCGCCGCATGTCCCGCGTCATCCAGGTGACGGTGAGCCTGCGTCGTCGTCAACCGCTCGTCCCACAAATGCACCGTTATGCCGAACTCCGTCCTGAGATCCTCAGCAAACGCCTGCGCCTTCGCCGCCTGCGGGCTCTGGTCCCCCGACATATACAGCGGATTGCCCACCACCGCCTCGGTCACCCCATGCTTGCGAAGCACTCGCGCCACCGACTTTAAATCCGCTCGCCGCCCCGCCCGATGCAGCGTAAACAGAGGTTGCGCGGTATATCCCAGCGGGTCCGAGATCGCCAACCCAATCCGCCGGTCCCCTACATCGAACCCAAGCACGCGAGCCACCAACGCACCCGTCGACTCCGAAGACCCGGAAGGGCCCGAGTCAGCACCCTCACCATCCTCAGCACCCATCGGATTCTCATCGGTAGTCACGAATTTGAGTCTACTTGCTCACGACCTCCCCAGCTCAGCCGTAAAATGAAGCGACCGAACCGAAGCTCAGCAACCCCAACCGAAGCCTGAAGCTAAGCCTTGATCCTCAAGCCCTAAGCACCAAAACCCGGAGGCACCCACTTGAAGTTTCTCGGTACCCTTCTGCTGCTTCTGCTCATCGCCGCAGCCGTCGCAGCCGGCGTCATCTATCTCCCCTACGGCCCCACCACCGAGACCTTCGTCGACATCGCCCCCGGCACCAGCACCGAGTCCATCGCCGCCCAACTCGAGCGCAGCGGCGTCATCCGCAGTCGTTACGGCTTCTATCTCCTCCGCCTCACCAAAGGTGGCCGCCTCCAGGCAGGCGAGTACCGCTTCGACCGCAAGCTCCCCATGACCGACGTCTACCAGCACATCCTCCACGGCGAAATCTACACCCGCGCCCTCACCATCCCCGAAGGCTTCAACATCTTCGACATCGCCCAGGCAGTCGAAGCCGCCGGCTTCGGCTCCCGCGACGCTTTCCTCGCCGCCGAGCGCCAGCATACCGAGCTCATCGCAGCCTGGACCGACGGCCCACCCCCCGCCTCTCTCGAAGGCTACCTCTTTCCCGACACCTACCAGTTCTCCCGCCACGCCACCCCACTCCAAATTCTCTCCGCCATGGTCCGCCGCTTCCACCAGGAAACCGCACAGCTAGGCCTCATCCACGACATACCCCAAACCGTCATCATGGCCTCCCTCATCGAAAAAGAGGTCCGTCAGGATGCCGAGCGCCCCCTCGTAGCCGGCGTCTTCGTCAATCGTCTCGCCAAAGGCATCCCCCTCGCCACCGACCCATCCGTCATCTACGCCGCCCTGCTGGACAATCGCTGGCGCGGCACCATCTACGCCTCCGACCTGCAATCCCCATCGCCCTACAACACCTACAAACACGCCGGCCTCCCCCCCGGACCCATCGCCAACCCCGGCATCGCAGCCCTGCGCGCAGCCATGCGCCCCGCCCGCACCGACTACCTCTACTTCGTCAGCGACGCCGCCGGCCACACCCGATTCTCAGCCACCCTCCAGGAGCACGCACAACAGGTCCAGTCCTACCGCCAGGCTCAAAAACACTAGCGCCCGAATCAGCATTCTCCAGCTAACGTTCAACCTTCAACTTTGAGAAACACTTCGGAACCACGAAACATCCAAGCCGTATAGAAATAATCGAGAGCGGACGCATCACGGCCTCCAGTAAGAGCAACCGAGCCGGGAAAGATATACTTGAAGTTTGTGCTCATGCGGATAAGACAAGCGGTGGCGATGGCAATCATTGGGCTGGCTCCGGCGCTCACCGGATGCCTGACCCATACCCGCATCGTCCCAAAGACGCGCCCCGCCGACGTCGTCCTCAACGCCGAACTCGGCGACCTCCTCAAACAAGTCAATGCCCGCTTCGACGCCATCCAGACCATGAACGCGTCCATCGAAATCGTCGCCACCACCGGCGGCGGCCGTCAGGGCAAAGAAACCAGCTACCCCAGCTTCGGCGGATACATCTTCCTAAGAAAGCCACAGGACCTCCGCGTTCTGCTCCGCGTGCCCTTTCTCGGTTCGGTGGCGCTCGACATGGTCAGCAACGGCAAAACCTGGAAGCTCTGGGTCCCCAAGCACAACCTCGCCATGACCGGAACCAGCGAAGTCACCAAGCCCTCCACCAACGGCCTCGAAAATCTCCGCCCCGCCGTCTTCTTCGACTCGCTTCTCATCCACGGTCTCGGCCCCGACCAGGTCGTCTCCCTTACTCAGGACACGCGCGTCGTCGCAAACGAAAAAAACCCAAAGGACCTTGTCGAGGAGCCTGACTACGATCTCGAATTTCTTGCCCAGCCCAAGGGCCAGACCGCACACACCGTTCGCGTTATTCACATTAGTCGCGCCAACCTGCTCCCATACCAGCAGGACATCTACGGCCCCGACGGCACCGTCGTCACCCGTGCCTTCTACAGCAACTATCAGAAGTTCGGCGACACCCCCTTCCCCATGAAGATCGAGATCAGGCGCCCCCAGGACCAGTACATCCTCACCATCACCATCTCCAAGCTGACGCTCAATCAAAAACTCGAAGACGACCAGTTCGAACTAAGAATCCCCGACAACGTCCCCGTCAAAAACATGGACTAACTCAGTCCGCTCCGCCTTCGAGTTACCCCCTGCTCTCCTCCTACACCCAAAATCAAACATCGTCATCTCGACCGAAGCGGTTCACAGTCTCACCGTGAATCACGTAGTGGAGAGACCCTCGTATTTCGCCGTTGCCTGTTCTTCACCTCTGCACGCGAACTCCTGTCACTGAATCGAGCAAACTCCCCTCCGCATCCAAGTTCACGGCTCCAGCCTAAAAGGTGACATATGAAAGCAATGCAGCTCTACCAAGCTCCCGAAGGCATCTCCCTTCATCGCACTCGCGTCCCTGAACCAACACCCGGCAAAGGAGAGGTCTTGATCCTGGTCCACGCCGTCGGCGTCACCCCCACCGAACTCGTCTGGTACCCCACCACCCACACCAAGGACGGAGCCGAACGCAAAAACGCCATCCCGGGCCACGAGTTCTCCGGCGTCATCGCCGCATTCAGCGAAGACGTCACCGGCCTCACCCTCGGCCAGCCCGTCTATGGCATGAACGACTGGTTCGCCGAAGGCGCCACCGCCGAGTTCTGCCTCACCATACCCACCTGCATCGCGCCCAAACCCTCCACGCTCTCCCACGCCGAAGCGGCCACCATCCCCATCGGGGCACTCACCGCCTGGCAAGGCCTCTTCGATCACGCCAAACTTCAACCGAAGGAGCGTGTCCTCATCCACGGAGGCGCAGGAGCCGTCGGCATCTTCGCCGTCCAGCTCGCCCACCGCCACGGAGCCTACGTCATCGCCACCGCCTCTACCCCAACGCTCGATCTCGTCACACAGCTCGGTGCCGACGAGATCATCGACTACAAAACCTCACGCTTTCAAGATCTCGTCCGCGACATCGACGTAGTCTTCGACACCGTAGGCGGTGAGACCCGCGACCTCTCCTTGCCCATCCTCAAACCCGAAGGCCGCATGATCACCATCGCTGCCGACGCCGAGAGCAGCTCCGACCCTCGCGTCAAAGAATCTTTTTTCATCGTTGAGCCCAACCAAACGCAACTCATCGAAATCGCAAAACTACTCGACGCCGGATCGCTAAAAACCTTCGTCAACGCCGCCGTCCCACTCGAAGACGCACCCGCCGCCTACGCGAAAACCATCCCGCAGAAACTAGGCTACGGCAAAGTAGTCATCACCCTCGCCGACTAATCAACACTTGTCTTTTGCCGCAGGAAACCCATTTGCTCCCGCCGTAGCCAGTTCTCCTTCACCCAAACAAAAGCTCCACAAAAAGAACACCGCCCAGATAAGACGTTTGTCATCTCGACCGAAGCTGTTCACGGTCTCACCGTGAACAGCGTAGTGGAGAGACCCCTTATTTCGCCTTTTCTCTGCTTTCCTCTAGAGCAAAATCTCGAGAACAGACTAACCAGCGAGACCCACTCTAGTCTTCCGCCCAGCGCGCCCCAGCATCCGCAACAGAATACGAGCCACGCTCCGACCGTCTCTCGCTCTTCGTCACAGAAACCAGCACCCCCAACAACAGCGCACCCCCGGCATCCGCAAACACCGAGTAATTCAGCGGGTCTTTAATTCCCCCGCTCCAGGTCATCGCCAACGCGAACAACGCAAACAGCACAGCAGACCCATACGCGACATACTCTAGCTTGTATCCAATCAACAGCCCCACGCCAAACAGAGTCTCCAACACTGTCGCAACCCAAGCCAGCGCCGGTATTACCGCCTTCGGCGCAAAGCTGTTCACTACTCCGCAATAAGCCACAAAGTGAGTCCAATCCCCCCACGAAGCTCGCGGCGACCCATGCGGCCCCCACAGTCCAAACCTATCGGCCACAGCTGAAAGCAGCGTCACCGCCAGCGCAATGCGCCCCACCCACAAAGCAAACGTAACAACACGAGAAGCTCTCATATTCAGACACTCAGACCGCAACTTCAAATAAACCCATAACAGAACTGTCGCTATATTTTGGTGAAAAGGCTAACCGGGGGTCCTCTTGATGACTGGCCCAGACCCGCATCCAGGAGCCAACTGGGTCATGTTTCCACCCTTCACGCCACCTTTGCCGTCGGGCATGTAGACCGGGAAGGATTCGCCATCTCCGAGATAAAAGATGGAAACGCTGGTATGCACGGCGATTGCGTGTCCGTGGTGCTCGTAAGGTTTATATGTCCACTCCTTGATCGCTACCATCGCCGAGTCCTTCAGCTCGTCAAACCCGCTCACGAACTCCGCGTCACTCACTTTTCCTTTTTCATCGACGGTAACCTTCAGTATCACCATAGCGTTCGAGCACTTTTGTAGTGCCCCCGCGGGCAACTTTGGCGCAACAATATGCTCCAGACGCTTAGCCATAACTGTTTCGGGGACCTCCATCGTTTTAGCGGAAATTCCGCCATCCTGAGCAGAGCAGTTGGCCAGAGCGGAGACAAAGAATACGATCCGAAATATAGAGCGGCAGTAGGTATGAACGGTCATTCCAGCCAACTATATCTCCTGCGGGGTTTCGAAATCAGTTCGCACTGTAAAGAAATCATCGCCGTTCCCGATAGAGGACTGGGGCGCGCGGCCGCCTATCAGCACCGTTTCCATAACAGGGAAACATTTGCAGTTACATAAAGTCGCGAAGGCCCGCCCGCTCCGCATGCACCGCAATCGCCTCGTTGATCTCGAGCGCCAGCGCCAGCGCAGCGCGCCCATCCTCACCCGACACCACCGGCCTTGTGCGCTCACGCACAGCCTTCAAAAACGACTCAATCTCCAGTCGCAGAGGCTCCCCCAACTCCACCACCACCTTCTTCAGCGACAGCCCCGCCGAAGGATGCGCACCCCCCTGCTGCGCCTTCTCCGCCAACGCAGCCAGCATCGCCGGATCCATCCCCGCAGCCGCCGTCACATCGATCATCAACAGATCCTGCCGCGCGAAATCCAGCGAAAGATACTGATGCGGCTGAAAGAATCGCAGCTTCCTCACCCGCTCCGTACTCACCCGGCTCGCCGTAAAGTTCGCAATGCAGCCGTTCTCAAACGCCACCCGCACGTTCGCGATATCCACCTTGCGCGACAGCACCGGCAGTCCCACCGCCCTTACCTCGCGCACCGGCGAAGCCACCAGACTCAGCACAATGTCCAGATCATGGATCATCAGATCCAACACCACATCTACATCCAGCGAACGCGGCGTAAAGATGCTCAGTCGGTGCGCCTCAAAGAACATCGGCTTATGCAGATGCTGCTGTGCCGCAGTCACCGCCGGATTAAATCGCTCCAGATGCCCCACCTGCACAACGCGCCCATGCTTGCGAGCCAACTCGAGAATCAAATCAGCATCCGCGAGACTCGCTGCCAGCGGCTTTTCAATCAGCAGATCGACACCAGCAGCCAGCAACGGCGCAGCCGCAGAAGCATGATGCACTGTCGGCACACAAACCGATGCAGCATCCAACCCACCCACCGCAGTCAGGCAAGCCTCAATCGTCTCAAAGCCCGGCACACCGAACCTCTCCGAGGCCGCAGCCACAGCCACCGGATCGCGGTCGACCACACCGACCAGCTCAACCGCCTGTCCCGCCTGCTGAAGCTCCCGCAGCACCCGCAGATGATTGCGCCCAAAGGCACCCGCCCCAACTACCGCAACCCGCAGCGCCCGCGTACCCGCCACTACTTTTTAGCCGGAGCCTCAACCGCCTCGCGGCAGCGGGCATACAGCTCCAGCAGATGCGTCACCTGATCGTCACCCTTAGGCGAGCTCGGCAGACCAAAACCAGTCGACCCGGAGGATTTGCTTCCTACATTAGCCTGCGATGCAACGAACTTAAGTAGATCGAGCGCGATATCTTCGGTACGACGCGCTGTGCTGATGGATTCCATGAAGTGTTTCCTCTCGTTTCTCTTAGCTGATGTTAACGGCCCACATGCCATGCACGCAAATAAGCTTCCTTCGCCTGACGATAGACTTCTCCTGTGACAACAAACCGACGGGAGGTCCAGGTGGAATTCTGTGACGACGATCTGACGAACTTCGAGGCCGAAGGCGCCACACTGTCGACGCCCCCAGATGCTCAAGGTTACGTCGAACACGAGGGAGCCCACATCTGGTACGCCACCTACGGCTCCGGCTCACCCGTCATCCTTCTGCACGGAGGCTTCGGACACAGCGGCAACTGGAGCTATCAGCTTCCCGACCTCCTCGCCGCCGGTCACCGCGCCATTCTCATCGACAGCCGCGGCCACGGCCGCAGCACACGCGACGCCCGCCCCCACACCTACGAACTCATGGCCTCCGACGTCCTTGCCGTCATGAACACACTGAACCTCGAACGAGCCGCCGTAGTCGGTTGGAGTGACGGCGCATGCATCGCTCTCATCCTCGCCGATGAAGCTCCCAAACGCATCGGGGGCGCCTTCTTTTTCGGCTGCAACATGGACCCCAGCGGCCTAAAACAGATTGACGAACGAAACCCGCTCCTCTTCCGTTGCCTGTCACGTCACGCGAAGGACTACGCCCAGCTCTCCGCCACGCCCGACCAGTTCGACGAATTCACCGCCGCCGTCCGCATCATGATGAGCTCGCAACCCAACTACACCGCGCAAGACTTATCCCGAATCAGCGTACCCGTCCTGATCGTGCAAGCCGAACACGACGAATTCATCAAGCACGAACACGCCGAATATCTGGCGCGCAGCATCCCCAACGCAAAACTCATCATCCTAAACGGCGTAAGCCACTTCGCACCGCTTCAACGCCCCCATATCTTCAACGCCGCCATGCTGGCCTTCGTCACCGAAGTCCTGCCGGACGGGCCTCCTACGCGGAGCTCGGTCACTTCGTGACGCCTATTCCGGCTTCGCCAAATCATCTGATCGCGACCAACGAGAGCGCCAGCAGAAGGGGTATACAAGTCACGAAGTGACCGCCGCCCGCGCAGGGCGCATCTAGCCAGCAATCCCACACCGATGCGCCGCCCGCACGCCACAAACAATCTCATACGCAATCGTCCCTGCCAGCCGCGCATGATCCTCCGCCGTCACACCATCCCCCAGCACCACTACCTCATCTCCCAACCCCACCCCCGCGATCCCGCTCACATCCACAATCGTCAGATTCATCGACACCCTCCCCACAATCGGCGCCCGCTGACCCCGCACCATCGCCCACCCACCAGCTTGCGCATTCGACGCGGAAAGCTCCCGCCGCAACCCATCCGCATACCCGACCGGCAGCAGCGCCAGCCGCATCGCGTGCTCCGCCACAAAGATTCCGTTATACCCAACCGTCTCTCCCGCCTCCACCTCGCGCCGCCCGATCACTCGCGTCTTCCACGTCATCACCGGCTGCAACTCACGCCGCACCTCACTCAAACCTTCACCCTCAATCGGCAAACAGTACCCATACAAAGCGATCCCGGTCCGCACCATCGACCGCGCCCCCACACTCGCAGCCAGCTCACGCAGCCAACCGAGATTCCCCTCACCTCGCTGATTGTCCACCGTAGAAGAGTTCCCCGCATGCACCCACGAAAGCCGCAAACCCGCAGCCCCGACTGCCCCAATCGCCTCCTCGAACCGCTCCCGCTGCAACGTCGTCTGCAGCGACCCCGCCACCTCCGACGAAGCAAAATGCGTCATCACCCCATCCAACCGAATCCCCGGCTCTCCCCGCACCCACGCCAGCAGGTCCTCCAGCTCCACGCCCGGCCGAATCCCCTGCCGCGCCATCCCCGTATCGATCTCCACATGCACCGCCACCGGCCCCATCCCAAGCCGTCCCGCAGCCTCTGCCAACCACTCCATCTGCTCCCGCAGCCAAACCACCGGCACCAACCCCAGCCGCACCACTTCCTCCGCATCCTCCCGCAGCAGCCCCGACATCACCAGAACCCCTGGCTGCTCCCTCCGCGCAATCCCTGCCGTCTCGAGCGCCGCCCTGACCGTCGCGCCCTCGGTCACCTCGGTCACCCCCAGCCACTCCGCCCCTGCCCGCACCAGCACCGGAGCGCACACCGCCGCCCCATGCCCATATGCATTGGCCTTCACCACCGCCAGCACCGCCGTGTCCCCAGCCGCCCCCGTCAGCAGCCTGTAGTTCTCCGTCAGCCGCCGCTCCGAAACCTCCACCCAGCTCTTCACATCCCTATCCTATCGTCGCCGCTCGCTCCCGCAGATACCTCCCCAAATACCTCTTGTTCCCCATCGCACCCCGAGTGTGATACAAAGCCACGTCTACAGAAAGCACACACAGTCGCGAACTTTCCTAAGTCCGCGACCTCTCCAAGGGGTCCGTTCGTCGCCATGAAAATGAATAGCCGTTCAGTCCTGCTGCATTCCAGCCTTACCGCAGCACTCCTCCTACCCCTCGCAGCCTGCAACAACGACAACGGCAGCAGCAGCGCCTCAAAGCAGCTCGCCTCGCTCCAGGCCCAGCAGGCAAAGAATGCCGGCAACTTCTCCAACACCATCTTCCTCGGCGACTCCCTCACCGCCGGCTTCCAGAGCGGCTCCCTCCTCGACACCACCCAAGTCCACGGCTGGGCCCCGGTCCTCGCCGCCCAGGCCGGATTCAACATCATCCAGCCTCTCATCGCCTACCCCGGCGCGCCCAACGTCCTCCAGCTCGTCTCCCTCGGACCTCCGCCCGTCATTGTTCCCGTCACCGGAACCTCCACCGGCCGCGATAACTTCGCCACCCAGGTCACCGACCTGGCCGTCCCCGGCGCCCTGCTCAACGACGTCATGAACACCATCCCCGAGGTCAACCCCGCCCCCGGCTCCCAGGCTCAGCTCAACCAGCTCGTCCTCGGCTTCCCCGGCCTCGGCTACGGACAGGCCAACAGCCAGGCCACCTTCGCCATCAACGCCCAGCCCACCACCATCTTCCTTTGGATCGGCAATAACGACGCCCTCATCGCCGACGAAACCGGCATGCCCTCCAGCATGACCTCAGTCGCCAACTTCACCAGCCAGTACCAGGCCCTCATCACCGAACTCACCACCAAGGCCCCTGCAAACCTGATCATCGCCAACATCCCCGACGTCACCAAAGTCCCCTATCTGACCCCCGCCGCCTTGGTTCTCGGCGAAGTCTCCGCCGAAACCGGCCTTCCCACCACAGCTCTCAGCGGCATCCTAGGCATCGTCCCCGGCGACCTCGTCAACCCCGCCGGCACAGCCCAGATCCCGCTCATCCTCACCGGCCAGCAAAAGGGACCCATCACTGACGCCGGCTTCCTCTCCGCCGCCGAGGTCGTCACCGTCCAGTCCCAGGTCACGGCCTTCAATCAGGTCATCGCCGCCCAGGCCAAGGCCGCCAATGCAACGCTGGTCGACATCTACGCCCTCTTCAATCAGGTCTCCGTCAACGGTCTCACCATCAACGGCTACACCGGAAACTCCAGCTTCCTCGGTGGCTTCTTCGCCCTCGACGGCATCCATCCCACCAACGTCGGCTACGCTGTCATCGCCAACACCTTTATCGACACCATGAACACCACCATCAGCACCAAGATCCCCGACGTCCCCCTCGGCCCCGTCGCCGCCACAGATCCTTACTGGCCTCCCAACCTCGCAACCCAGGTAGCTCCCTCCGCCCGCCCCCGAATCATGCCAGCCAACGCCGGAAAGGCCATAGCCGCCGTCATCGGGAAGAAGCAGTAGGCCTCTTTTCCCTTGCCCTAACCCTTGTCTTTGTCTTTGTCTTTCTGGTTGTCACCCCGAAGGGGATCTGCTGTTGCCGTTGTTTGTCTTTTTGTTTGTCATCCCCGAAGGTGATCGACCGTTGTGGTTGTCGCTGCCGTTGCTTGTCATTTTGTTGTCATCCCGCCGGGATCTGCGGTTGATTTCACGCTGCTCGTTCTAACTCACTTTTCGGGGCAGCCACAAACCACCCCAATCCTCATCTTTCAGGGCAAATCCATCTGTCAACCCCCAATTTCCAATATCCCATTCACCATCAACAAATTACGCGTGGCGCATAAGTTACACACATTCCGCTATCATTGATTCAGAGCAAAACAAAGAAAGCCCTCGCGACCAAAAGTCCGAGGGCTTTTTCCATCTATCAACGCTAACCCCTTTAGAAAGACGAATTTGCGGATAACCCCTTTGAATGGACTAATCTACAAAAATAAAATCGTGCAACTTACTCATTCCAGGTGTTTTATGCAAAGGTAACCCCCCGGGGGGGGTACCCCCAAGAAAGGATTACCCCGTGTCCAGTTCCAACCAGATCGAAACGTCACGAGTTCAAAGGACTGACAGGCCTGATGCGCCCATCCCGCAGCGCAAACAACTCCCCCCGCCAAACCACCGTATCGCCGGCAAAACTCCAGGCCCAGAAGCCCAACCCAAAGAAGTCGCGAACCGGCAACAACCAAAGGTCGCGCAGAACCTGCTCATCGCCCAGCACCCCCACCCCCACCGAAAGCGCCACCGCCACCCGCGCGAGCAGCACAACACTCAGCAAAGAAAAACTCCAAAGCGCCAGCCCACTCGCGACACAGGTCATCACCGCCCACGGCAACGCGTACGTCACGCCCAGCCCAACGTACCCCAGCTTCCGCGAGTCCCGAGTCGACCGCGCCCAGCGCAGTTGATGGTCCCTGAACCCGCGATAGTGATACTCCGGCACCGTAGTCTCGACCACCTCATTCGAAAGCTCCACGCGATATCCTGCCCCCGCAATCCGCGCGCCCATCTCGTAGTCATCGGCCAGATACTCCGCCAGCGGCTCCAATCCTCCAGCCTTCGCCAGCACCTTCTTGCTGGTAGCGAGCGTCGACCCCAGACCAAAGCGAATCCCGCCCTCGAGCCTGCGCGCCGTCAGCACCCCCGGCAGAAAGTCGGTCGAAATTCCCAAAGCCTCCAGCCGCGACCACACCGTCAGCGCGCCTCCGGTCTCCGCAGTGCGGCCGATATAAGGAGCCGTCACCATACCGACATTGGCATCCGAAAAACACTGCATCACGCGCGTCAGATATTTGGGAGACACGCGAATATCGCTGTCGTTGATCAGCACATGTTCATACTTCGCCTCACGCAGCATCTGCACCAGGTTGCTCACCTTGCCCGAAGTGCCCAGCCGCTCCCGGCACTCCACCAGCCGTATCGCACAGTCAGGAAAATCAGCCTTCAGCCGCTCAATCTCACCCACCGCCGGATCGTTCAGGCTGCTCACGCCGAAGACAATCTCGAACTTCCCCGCATACTCCTGACGGCAGTGGCTCACCAGCCCCGCATACATGCGTTGGTCCACGCCCTTCACCGGTTTCAGAATCGTGACATCGGGCGCAAACCCGGCGTCGACACTCTTGCGCCGCCAATAATGTACAAAGTTCCGGGTTCCCCACAACGCCAGCAGCAGATAAGCGAGCCCGGCAAGGGTCAGCAGTGTCGTAATCGCCTCAATTGCATGGGCCATCCCAGTAGTCTATCGAGATATTCGTGTGCGGGCTCCGGTTCGCCTTGCGCGGGCCGGCGGTCACTTCGTGACAGGTATACCGGCTTCGCCCTGGGCCTCCCGATGGTCGGCAGAACACACCTCTTCGCGACCAGCAGGAACGCCCCGTAGTGACCTACTCGTAGCGCAGCGCCTCGATAGGGTTCAGATTCGCCGCCTTCCACGCCGGATAAATGCCGAAGAGAAGTCCGATCCCGCACGAGCAGCCGAAGGCCAGGGCAACCCACAGCGCCGATAGCATCGACGGAAAGAAAAGGTGCAGCACCAGAGCGATCGCACTGCCGATAAGCACGCCAATGACACCGCCAACAGCGCAGAGCGTTATGGCCTCCAGGGTGAACTGCGCGAGGATGGTCCGCTTGCTCGCACCGATCGCCTTACGCACGCCGATCTCCCGCGTTCGCTCCGTCACGCTGACCAGCATAATATTCATCACGCCGACCCCTCCCACGAGCAACGCCACGCTGGAGAGAGCAAACAGCAGTAAGAAAAGGCCACCTGTGATCGTGGTCCATAAACGAGTTAAGGAATCAGTCCCAAAGATCGCGAAGTTGTTCGGCGCCTCGTTCTTCACCTTCCGCCTGCGCCGTAACAGCTCCTCTATCTCATCCTGTACCAGCGTCTTGTTCTTCTGGTCATCAAACTTCAGGCTGATCCAGTAATCCAGTACCTCCGGATGAATCTTATGGAACGTACTCACAGGGAAGAACGCCTTGTTGTCCTCCGGGTTCTTGCCTCCCCCAAACGCCTGTTTCTGTTTGTCCATCACGCCCACGACGGTAAACGTCATACCCGCAATGGTCACATCCTGACCCACCGGATCGATCGCGCCGAACAACCCGTCCGCCGTATCGATCCCCAGTACGACAACGTTAGCCGCCCGTTCCACGTCGCTCTCGTTAAAGAAGCGACCATCCTTCAAGTTGAGCTCATACACATCCTTCACGCTCGCCGTGTCACCCTCCAGGGTCGTCCCCTCCAAAATCTTGCTGCCGTACTTTACCGCGACGGTGCCCTCCACCCCGCTGTTGTCCCGATATTGCAATCCAGGCGTCACCGCCAGCACATGCGGCAGATCCTTCATCGCCATCGCATCCTCGTAGGTCAACTGCTTCCGCGTCAGCATCTCTGTCGTAGGCCGCACCCCAATCACCGGAAACCGGAAGACCCAGATCACATTCGTCCCCAGCGACTCCACCAGACCAGCCACACTCGAGTTCAATCCGTTAATCACCGACGAGATGATAATGACCGTCATCACGCCAATCACAATTCCCAGAATCGTCAGTCCGCTGCGCAGCTTGTTTGCCCGCAGCGTATCCAGAGCCATCGTTACCGTTTCTTTCGTATCCGCGATCCGCATCGACGACCTCCCTGCTCCCGTGCTTCACTCCGATCTCAGCGCCACGATCGGATCCAGTTGCGCGGCCTTTCGCGCCGGATAGACACCGAAAAAGATTCCCGTACCGGTGGCCATCACCAGCCCGGCAATCACGCTCCACAGCGCAATCGTCGAAGGAAATCCTGCCAGAATCGTAATCACCTGCGCCACCAGGATTCCCCCGATCACGCCGAAGACTCCGCCCACCAGCGCCATTGTCCCCGACTCGATCAAAAACTGCATCAGGATGTCCTTTGGACGCGCGCCAAGAGCCTTGCGGATGCCGATCTCGCGCGTCCGCTCAGTCACGCTCACCAGCATGATATTCATAATGACGATGCCGCCGACGACCAGCGAAATCAGCGCCACCGCCCCGGCCACCGCACCAAACGACCGCGTCACGATGCTGAAGAATCCCACCAGGGTATTGTTCGTATCCAGCTCAAACGAATCCTCGGCTCCCGGAGCGTCATGCCGGCTCGATCGCACCAGAACCCTCACCTCGTCCGCCGCGGTCTCCAGCACCGGTCCAGCCTCACCCGCTTTCACATAAATCGTCAGCGTCTTCGCCGTCCCATAGCTCTTCTGAAACGCCGTCAGCGGCACGGCGACCCAGTTGTCCTGGCTCGCACCAAACGTGCTCCCCTGTTTCTCGCTGATCCCAATCACCGTGTACGGAGTGCCGTCGACCCGCAACTCTTGTCCCAGCGGATCAACTCCTGCAAAAAGGTGGTCCTCAATATCGGTCCCGATGATCGCCACATGCGACGCATGCTCCTGGTCCGCCTCCGTGAACCCGCGCCCCTGCATAATGTTCAGGTTCTGCAGCGAAGGCATCTGCCACGTATACCCCCGGATGTTGGTATCGGTCGTGGACTCGGTCCCGCGCACGATCTTCCCTGTCACGGCCTGCTGCGCGCCAATCCCGATGCAGTGCCTGCAGTTCGCCGCCACATACTGAAAGTCGGGATAGAGGATGTTCTTACGCTTTTGATACCTCTGATAGTCCTCCGGGCTGGTAATGATCTGCGGCATCTTCGAGACGGTGAAAACATCTGCGCCGTAGCTGGCGAATTTTGTGGTGACATAGGTGTTCGCGCCGTTGACCAGCGTCACCACCGCGATCACGCTGGCTACGCCGATGACGACGCCGAGCAGGGTCAGGACGGAGCGGAGCTTGTTCGCCCAGAGCGACTGCAGCGCGATCTTTACGGCCTCTTTGAATTCCATTGCCTGTCTACCTTGGGTACGCTTGAGACTATCAGCCAGGGGTCTCCAAAGCGAGATTTGCCTTGCTCACTCATACGCAATCGGGCGGGGTTTTGTTCGGGGCGTGGGATACACTTGTAGCTGCAGGCGGCTGGATGATCGCTGCCGTCTTCACCGCAAGGTGTTTGACGGGGGAGGAAAGTCCGAACTCCGCAGGGCAGTGTGCCGGATAACGTCCGGGACGGAGGTTTCAAGACCTCTGGACGGCAAGTGCAACAGAGAACGAACCGCCTCAGGTTGGTGATTTACTTCGGTAAATCCGCAAGCGGCCTGGGGTAAGGGTGAAAAGGTGCGGTAAGAGCGCACCGCGCGGCCAGTAATGAACGCGGCAGGGTAAACCCCACACGGAGCAAGACCAAATAGGCAGGGATTTTGCCGCTCCTCTTCAGGCGGCAAGAGCGTATCGGCCCGATGCGCCCAGGCGAAGAGACTCGAAAGGGAGCCGAAACTTGCGGGTAGGTTGCTAAAGCGCCGCAGTAATGCGTCGCGTAGAGGAATGATCGTCTAAAACAGAATTCGGCTTACGGGCCGTCTGCAAACCTATGGCCTCGAAATCGCTCAAACGGTTTCGAGGCCGTCTCTTTTTTCCTACGTATTTTTTTTGACTGTGGTGGACGGGTGTTTTGCTGGGGTTTTCGCAAATTGTGGTTGCGAAACGTGGTGTTTTGGATGGTGAAACGTGGTGACGTTGTGGTGTTTTGCGTGGCTGGAAGAGCACGATTTTTGGGCGACGAAAAATACGCCAACTTTTTGAGATTTATTTTTAGCGGATGGCGGCCATGGCGGCGCGGAAGAGGGTTTCGAAGTCGTGGGCGGCGTTGGGGTCCTTGGTGATGGCGGTTTCGATCGCTTTCTGAGCGATGGGCCGAGGGTAGCCGAGGTTGACCAGAGCGGAGAGGGCGTCGTCGCCTGCGGGGCCGTGATCGGGGCCTCCGGTGATGGTGGGGATTGATATGGCGAGGTCGTCGAGTTTGTCTTTCAGTTCGAGGACTACGCGTTCGGCGGTCTTTTTGCCGATGCCGGGGATGCGGGTGAGGGTGGCGTGGTCGCCGGAACGGATGGCGGTGATGAGGCGGCTGGCGTCGATTCCGCTGAGGACCGTGATGGCGAGCTTGGGGCCGATGCCGGAGATGGTGAGGAGCTTTTCGAAGAGGCGCTTCTCCTGCGTTTCGGAGAAGCCGAAGAGGGCAATCTGATCTTCGCGGACGTGGGTGTGGATGTGCAGCGTGGCGTCGGTGCCTTCGCTAGGCAGGGCTGAGAAGGTGGCGACGCTGATGGTGACGTCGTAGCCCACGCCGGCGCACTCGACGATGGCTTGATTGGGAGTTTTTGAGAGGAGGCGTCCGCGAAGGTGAGCGATCATGCTGTTGGTGATTGTAGCGTGTTGGTTTTGGAGTTGTTCGTGGATGCTGCATTAGCATGTTGGTTTATGAAGACTTTCTCTGTGCGGCGTTTTGCGACGGTCTGTCTGCCATTGTTGGCTTTGGTGGTTTCTTGTTTGCGTAGCAGTGCTCAGGAGAAGGGTGAGCCGGGGAAGTTCGATTTTTACCTGATGAATCTTGCGTGGGGGCCGGAGTTCTGTTCGGTTCCAGGAGCGGGATCGGAGTGTAAAGCGCCACGCGGGTTTGTGCTGCATGGGCTGTGGCCGCAGAACTATGACGGCTCTTATCCAGTGAACTGCGGCGAGAGATCGGGACCGGTGCGGCCGGAGCTGAATTTAGATATCACTCCTGACCTTCCGCTGCTGGATCATGAGTGGAAGAAGCACGGGACTTGTACAACGATGTCGCCGGAGGAGTTCTTTGGGCTCGAGCATCAGGCGTTTCATTCAGTGAGGATTCCGAGGAAGCTGCGTGATCTGAAGCATGAGGAGCCGTTGAGGCCGAAAGACATTCTCGATCTGTTTGCGAAGGCGAATCCTCCGTTTCCGCAAGGGAGCGTGGTGGTGAGTTGCGAGAAGGAGCGACTGACGGCGGTCGAGGTTTGTCTGGCGAAGGATGGGCTTATGCCGATCTCTTGTCAGGGACTGCGAGGGTGCCAAGCGGAGGCGTTGAAGATTATGCCAGTGGCCACGACGAGATAGCGAATGGCTGCTCATCTGTTTCGTGGATTCTCCAGCCTACAACTATGGTGGATAAGTTCATTGCCAGGGAGCGAAGTGAACTATAAACTGGCTCGACATGGGAATACGCCGAGCTTTAAAAGCATTCGTACTGAGTCTCACTTTATTTTCTGCCTCATTCTCTGCCTCCCGCGCCGAAGATCACGCCGCTCTAACGGAACGTCTCCACCAGGCTGAAATTTCCGGCTCTCTCGACACCGAGGGTCTAAAGCCATGGCATTTGAAACTTGACGTCCAGCTTTTTGGAGAACAAGGCAAGCAAACGGAACAGGGAACAATTGAGGAGTGGTGGATCAGCCCTACTTCTTTTCAGTTGGTTTTCAAATTTCCCTCTTATACCGCGACGGAGATTCGCAATGAAAAAGGCCTGAGCAGAACGACAGGATCGAGCTCACCTCCTTTTCTGATAAGTCTCCTTCTGAATCAGATCGTTCATCCAATGCCGAGAAACGAAGACATAGATAGTTCCTCACCCGATCTTCGCAAAGAGAACTTCGGCAAGGTGGCATTGGACTGCATCATGCTTGACCAGAAGATCACCAAGATCCCTTTTCCGCCGTTAGGTCTGTTTCCGACATACTGCTTTGACACGGATAAGACCATTCTGCGGTTGAGTTACGATTTTGGATCCCAAGTCATAGTTCGGAATGCCATCGGAATATTCCAGGCACGCAATGTGGCCACAGACGTCACCGTGAAGGAAAGCAATCAGATACAGGCTGCTGCTCGGATTAGCAAACTTGAAACGACAGCTTCAATGCCTTTGCCCGCGATCGATCCGACGGCACTAGCTCCAATCGATAAGAGTGCGACCGGAGTTGCTCCTGGTGTGATGGCCGGACACAAACTCGCTGGCTCCAACCCCATCTATCCGGTAGCAGCTAGAATGCGCCACATTTCAGGAACTGTGACCTTTGTTGCGATCATCGGGACTGACGGTCGCATTCACTCGCTTCGTATTGTTTCCGCTCCTGATCCTGACCTTGCTATCGCCGCTCTTGCTGCAGTCCGGACGTGGACTTATACGCCCTATTTGCTCAATGGCGAACCCGTTGAAGTTACAACTCAAATTAGAGTTAACTTCAATTTTAGCTAGAGTGTTCGTACCCCGGGCTTTGAAGCCGGCTTATAGAGTTTGCAGGTAGCTTAGGAGGTTTTTGAAGTAGAAGGCCTGGTCGTCCCACATGCAGAGATGGCTGCCGTCGGGGCAGATGAAGGAGGATGCGTTGGGCATGAGGGTGGCCATCTTGGTCATGTCCTTGGGGTCCATCTCGTCGTAGCGTGCGCCGATGGTGAGGGCCTTGGTTTTGATTTCGTGAAGGCGGTCCCAGCGCTCCCAGTCTTTAAGGTTGCCGGTGACGACGAACTCGCTAACGCCCTGCATCTGGTTGTAGATCTTTTGATTGGAGTGACGGAAAGCGCGGTCGACGGGTTCGGGCCAGGGTTTGGTTCGGCAGATCATTTGTGGGTAGAGCTCCGTCATCATGATCTTTTCGTATTCGGGGGAGTCGTAGGCGTTCTTTGCTTCGAGTGCTTCCAAAGTTCTGAGAGAAGCCGGGGAGAGAAACTGGTGCTTCAGTCTGGCGGTGCGTTTGAGATAAGACTGCGTGCCAGCGGTCATGTTTGAGATGACGAGGCCCTTAAGGTGCTGCTGGTAGTTGAGGGCGTACTCGATGGCGAGGATGCCGCCCCAGGAGTGGCCGTAGAGGACGAAGTGATCGAGCCCCAGGCCGCGACGCACCTCTTCGACTTCTTCGGTGTAGCGGGCGAGCGTCCAGAGCGAGGGGTCGTCGGGCTGGTCGGAGTTGTTGCAGCCGAGTTGGTCGTAGTAGTAGATCTCGATGCCTGCGTCGGGCAGGAAGGACTCCATCGCTTCGAGATACTCGTGACTGAAGCCGGGGCCGCCGTGGAGCAGCAATACCTTGGTGGAACCGCTACCGAGCCGCTTGGTCCAGACCTTGTACTTGCCTTGCACGACGGGCAACATGCGGATTCCTGCAGTGCGGATACCCTGCGGATTCAGAGTGTCTCTAGGCGGTGCGGTGTAGCGAGACAACTGCGGATTGGAGACAGATGCCAGGGCTTTATTGCCAGTCGCGGTGGCGAGTACCGATGCAGCGGTTGAAGCCAGGAAACTACGACGATTCACGAACGCCCCTTGAGTTGATGTCGCGGATTAGTTGGATGCGATTCAACAGTTCTTGTTGGAGATGATATCGAAGGCGAGGGCGGGTGATGGGGTCTGTTCTCGGAAGTGGCTTCGGTACGATAGAGTTGTGTGCTCGAGATGGTGAGAGAAAAGAAGATATGAAGGCAGAACGTATCAAGGTTACGGTTGGGGTTTGTGGGGGGATTGCGGCTTACAAGTCTGTGGAGCTGGTGCGTCTGCTGCAGGATGCCGGGTATGACCCACATGTGGTGATGACGGCTGCTGCGGAGAAGTTTGTGACGCCGCTGACGTTTGCAGCGATCTCGGGGCATAAGGTGATTACCTCGTTGTGGAGCGAAGAGGCGGGGACGGGTTCGGCGGAGGAAGACCCGGAGGGCGAGCATAGCAGCGTGGAGCATATACAGGCGGCGCAGTCGACGAGGCTACTGGTGGTGGCTCCGGCGACGGCGAATATGCTGGCGAAGTTTGCGCATGGGCTGGCGGATGATTTTCTTTCGACGATGTACCTGGCGACGACGGCTCCGGTGATTGTGGCTCCGGCGATGAATGTGAATATGTGGGAGCATTCGGCGGTGCAGGCGAATGTGGCCACGCTGCGGGCGCGTGGAGTGAAGGTGATTGAGCCGGGGAGCGGGTATCTGGCGTGTGGGATGGTAGGAGGTGGAAGGCTGGCTGAGCCTGCGTCGATTGTGACCGCGGTTGCGGAGATGTTGGCTGAAGGTACAGAAGATGAGGCGTGGCGGCAGGAGCGGCGGGATTTTACCGGCGAGATGGTGCTGGTGACGGCGGGTGGGACGCGGGAGCCGATCGATCCGGTGCGGTTTATCGGGAACCGATCGAGCGGACGGATGGGATATGCGGTCGCGGAGGCGGCGAAGCGGCGGGGGGCGAGGGTGGTGTTGATTAGTGCTCCGACGACGCTGCCTTGTCCGGCGGGTGTTGAGGTCGAGCAGGTGGTGAGCGTGGAGGATATGCGGGCGGCTGTAATGGCTCAGCTGAACGAGGCTACCGTGGTGGTGATGGCTGCGGCGGTGAGTGATTATCGGGTGAAGGATGTTGCGGACCGGAAGATGAAGCGCGAGGGGGCGCAGGCCATTTCGCTGGAACTTGCGGGAACGGTAGACATCTTGCGCGAGGTGGTGGGGCGGCGGCGGGATGGAACGCTGGTGGTGGGGTTCGCGGCGGAGACTGAGGATGTTGTGGCGAATGGGCGCGGCAAGCTCGAGCGCAAGGGCGTGGACGCGGTGGTGGTGAATGATGTTTCGAAGGAAGGGATTGGGTTCGATTCGGAGCAGAACGCGGGGAGCTTTTTGACGAAGGATGGGACGGTTGAGTTTCCGGTGATGAGCAAGGTGGAGATGGCGGAACGGATCCTGGACGAGGTGTTGAAGCTGCGGGTTGGGACTGCTCACTGAGGAGATATCTTTGGGTGAGGAGAGGTTGTGTGGGGCACAAATCGTGGCGGGCGGTGCATTCGGGGCGCGCTAACTAGTAAACTAACGGCACATGAGTTTCCGCAAAGCAGTTCTCCTTCTTGCCTCCGTTGCCCTTGTCAGTACCGCCTCCGCTCACGCACAGTTCGGCGTTTATGGCATGTTCACTGTTGACCGGCTGAGCAATATTCAGTCATCGCCTCTGGCGCCGCCGCCATTTATAGATGGGAAATCTCAGGCGGTTACCAATACTGTCGATCCCCTGGGTGGGACGGGCGGAGTCTACTACGACTTCAAGAAGGTTGGACCGTTCACGCTGGGGGCGGATCTGCGCGGCACGATTCTGACGACCAAGCGAGGCGCAGACGTCAACTTCAACGCCAATGGAGCGCGCATCTACTCGGTACTCGGTGGGGTTCGTGGCGTCATTCATACGCCGAAGAACTGGCTAAAACCTTATATTCAAGGTTCGGTGGGACTTGGTCGAAGCGACTATGGTCTCTCTAATACCACATCCACCGGCCAGGATATCCTTTACAACAACTTCGAATATGAGGGATTGGCAGGGCTGGATATCAAGCTGCTGCCCGTCCTTGACTACCGCGTCGCCGAGTTCGGCTATGGGGGCCTTGATCCCTTCGGCAACAATAGCCATAACTATCCGATCAAACAGGTCAGCATGGGCTTCGTGTTCCATCTTCCGTTTTAGGAGCGACGGTTCGCGAGAGAATAGTTCATGCGCGTAGCTCTCTTCGGTGGCAGCTTCGACCCGCCGCATCATGGTCATCTTGCCATCGCTACGGCGGCGGCGAATGCGCTCGAACTGGATTCTGTTCTGTTCGCTCCTGCAGGCCGCCAGCCCCTGAAGCTTGATGGGACGGTCACTTCTTTTGATGACCGGCTTGCGATGGTGGAGCTTGCGTGCCGGGAAGATTCTCGGTTTACGGCATCGGAGATCGATGCTCCCCGGGCCGACGGACTGCCGAACTACACGGTGGACACTCTGAGCGAATTAGAGCGGAAGATGCCGGAGGCTAAGCGCTTCAACCTGGTGGGAGCGGACAGCTTCCTGAGCCTGCCGCGATGGCACCAGCCAGCACGCCTGCTTGAACTGGCCGAGTGGATTGTGGTGAGCCGGCCGGGATTCACGATTGGGAGCCTCTCTTTGTTGGGGCTCGATGTGTATCAGCAGAGCCGTGTACACCTGCTCGACAATGTTCATGAAGATATTGCGGCTACCGGACTTCGCGGCAGGCTGGAGGCGGGTGATCCTTGTGTCGATCTGATTGCGCCGGCCGTTTTGGATTACATACAGAGCCACCACCTTTACCAATAGGCGAATCCATTCTGTTTTTTTTGTTTTAGCTACTGGCCGAACTTCGTTTTTCTCGAAACTTTCTTGAGGCGAAATGTGTCTGTACAGATATTGCTCCTAACGGGTGCCCCTTTATCTTGTGAATTGGATCCTTTGCACGCGCAGAAGTAGATTTGTGATATTTGATGACAGAATTTTTGACACTCCCCGCCCTCCCAACCTTTCGCGATCCCGCGGGCAGCGTTGAGGTTCGTCCTGACGGTGCTTACCGGAGCGTTCGCGCTCCCTTCGACACGGAGATTCTCGCCTTCCTTAAGCTTCCGCTTGCCTCGGAACTGGTCGCGCAGGGACGGCTTGTTGCCAGCGATGTAGTGTCGGAGGCAGCGGAGATTTTGGTGCTGCGCCATCCTCGCATTTCGTTTCAATCCTACCCCTGGGAGTGGAGTCCGGGGATGTGGCTTGCCGCAGCGGAACTTACGCTGACTCTGTGCAGTGATCTGATCAAAGAGGGTTGGCAGCTGAAGGACGCAACACCAATGAATGTGCTGTTCCGAGGGGCACGACCGGTCTTCGTCGATCTGCTTTCGATCGAGCGTGTCGATCCGAATCAACCAATATGGCTCGCCTATGGCCAGTTCGTTCGGACCTTTTTGTTGCCGATGCTGGCTCACTCACGTCTGGGATGGCCGCTGCAACTGTCACTGACGCGTCGCGATGGATATGAACCGGAGGAGGTCTACCCGGCGCTCTCGTTTGCTTCGCGGATCACGCGCCCTGCGCTGTCGGCTGTCACGCTCCCTTCTCTGTTGGCGAAGACGAAGAAGGGCAGTTCCGGTGCCGTAGCAGCGCGATCGGTAAAAGATCCCGATCTTGCAAAAGAGATCCTGCTGAGGACGTTGGGGACTCTATTGAAGCAGATGCGGAAGGTAACGCCGGCTCATCGATCCTCTACCTGGTCGGATTATGCTGAGACCGCGAACCACTATAGCGACGACGACCATGAGGAAAAGCGAAGGTTTGTGAGAGTCGCACTGGGGAAGGCACGCCCTTCGAAGGCGCTCGACGTGGGTTGCAATACAGGGGTTTACTCAAACCTGGCGGCAGACGTGGGAGCCGAGGTGGTCTCGATCGACACCGATCTGCAGGCGGTCGATCGTTTATTCGCGGGCCTGAAGGTGAGCGGAAAGAACATTCTTCCGCTCTGTGTCGATCTTGCCCATCCTACCCCGGCGGCTGGCTGGGAGAATCGTGAGAGCGCGTCCTTTCTGGATCGCTGTGCCGGGCAATTCGATACCGTGATGATGCTGGCGGTGTTGCACCATCTGCTGCTTCACAACCAGGTACCAATGAAGAGTATCGCCGAACTGTGCAGGAAGCTGACCACTCAACACCTGATCGTGGAGTGGGTGCCACCGACGGATCCGAAGTTTCAGGAGCTTCTGCGCGGCCGCGCAGCACTCTACGAGCACATTACCGAGGCGTCCTTTCGCGAGGCCTTTTATGATGACTTCTCCGTCTCTGACGAGCTGACGCTGGCCAATGGTCGAATTCTTTTTCACCTTCGAAAGAGATAACGCGGGCTTCTAGCTCGAAACCCGCTTGTGGCGGAGTGGGAGCTCGCCCGTCCGGGAGAATACGAGGTCGTTATCGTCCGCGTAAAGGCTGGCTTCTGGAGGCGTGACCCGCTACCATGGAAGTCCAAGGAGTCTCATGCCCTCAATTGAAAGTAACCAGTTGCTGCTCGCCGCCGCTGCCGCGTGTGAAGACAAGAAAGCTGAAGATATTCGCATTCTCGCGCTGGATCCGGCCGAGAGCGGCCTGACCGATTACTTCCTGATCTGCAATGGAACCAATGAACGGCAGAACGTGGCGATCACGGATGAGATCGAGATTCGCCTGAAGCGCGAATTCGGTGTTTATCCCAACTCTGTCGAGGGGCGCCGCCAGGGTGAATGGATTTTGATGGACTATGTCGACTTCATTGTTCATGTCTTCTCGGCAGAGAAGCGGGCGTTTTATGGTCTTGAGCGGCTGCGTAAATCCGCGACCACGATCAGTGTTGCCGATCTTGATGCTGAGGTAAGCGCCCGGATCAAGGAAAGTCGCGCCAAGAAGACAACGATGAAAAAAGCGGTTGTGAAGGTCGCGGCTAAAAAGGTGGCTAAGAAGGCAACTGTGGCCGCCCCTGTAAAGAAAGCAGCAGCTAAGAAAACTGCTTCGAAGAAGACGGTGGCCAAAGCTCCGGCGAAAAAGACATCGAAGAAGAGTTCAAAGAAATAATTCCTTGAAGCTCGGTCGTTGCGCGGTAGATTCTGACTGAGGATGAAGATAACGCTAGCAGCGGTTTTATCTACGCGATCGCTCCTCGAGGCCGGGGGGCGGTGGTTCGATGACTATGTCAGCCGCATTGCTCGATATACTCCTTGCGAATCGCAGGCGTTTGAATCGGAGAAGGCGCTGCTTGAGTGGATCGAACGGCAGCAGGGCCGCACGCGTGCTTATGCGATTCTGTTTGACAGTCGCGGGAGGCAGTACAGCTCCGAGGAGTTTGCCGCTCAGGTCGGGCGGCTTCGTGATGAGGGGACGCAACGGGTGGTATTCGCCATTGGGCCAGCGGATGGATGGTCTCCTGCGGCTAAACAGCGCGCCGATCTCCTTCTCTCCCTGGGCCTCATGACCCTGCCCCATCAATTGGCCAGGGTCGTTGTGGCCGAGCAGGTCTACCGCGCCTTTACTATCCTCGCAGGCCACCCCTATCATTCAGGCCATTGAGCTTCGCTGTCCGTTGTGTATCTCTACTCATCGATTCGTGCGTCTTTAGCTTTGCGAGTTTTGGAGGTCGACGTCTCCGCTACACATTTCTCGGAGACACGTTGTGGATTTGCGCATTTACCTGCGGCCGCGCGGGTGAATGCACGATAGAGCCGGTCTACGTCAACCTGGCCTTTGCGTCCCTGCGCCTCAAGGGCGGAGTGCATGGCGGATAGCAGCTCCGACCTTAGTTCATGGAAGACCTTGTCGATATAGATGTACGGCAATTGACCTCCGCGGCTTTGACCCACGATACATGGGCCGGGCACAATGTTGCGCGAGGTATCTGTTGCCTCCGCTTCACTTGGCCAAAAATGCTCTCACCGAATCGTCGGGAACTGTCTTTGAGAGAGTTCTGGGGAAACCCTCTTAGCAGGGTCAGAGATCGTCATAAATGAGGAAACTATTAGCGTCCATCCCACAATAGATAACTCTTTTGTGTAGGTTTTGCGCGTGTTTTTCTTTATTTGGAAAGCATCCATAGCCTACGCTGATGCAAGCGCACATTTGCGCTTCAGGAGCCTTCCCCATGAACAAGTCTATCCGCAACCTCGCGCTCACCGCCGCCGTCCTCTTCTCTACCGCTGCTCCAATGTTCGCGAATATCACAGGAACAGTTCCGCATCCCCAATTGGTTTCTGTATCCCTGGCCCTTGGCGATTACGTAGGCATCGTCATCTCCATCGCCGGGCTGTAAGATCGTTCGGGATAGGCCGACGAGGCAGGAATGAACTTTACGACTTTGGAAAACATCCTCTGGGCGGCTGGCCTTGTTGGCGTCGCCGCCCTGCTCGTCGTGCTGCTCTACCGCCAAAGGTGGCAGCAATTCCCCGTCTTCACCTGCTTCGTCGCTTATTCAACCCTTGTCTCGGCCGGTATGTTTTTTATTGCGAAGTACAGCACTCCAAGGGTCTATAGGAACACCTATTGGGTCACCGGCGGAGGGGATATTCTCTTCCAGCTTGGGCTCATCTTCGAGATTGCCCGGAACGTCTTACGCCCCACTGGTACTTGGGTTCGAGACGCACGCTCTTCATTCGTATTGTGGGGGCTGACGGGAACGGCTTTTGCTGTTGGACTTTGTCTCGCGATCAAGGCGCCGCTTGGCTCAACTGCGGGGATCTGGGAGATTCGCGGGGATCTATTTACCGCTTTGCTTGACTGTGAGCTTTTTCTGGCGATGCTCTTTGCTTCCAATAAGTTAGGGCTGGAATGGCGTAATCATGTAATGGCACTAGCCCAAGGCCTAACGGTTTGGGCGTTCGTTTCTGCAGTTAGCGACCTGGCTAGTATCTTCCTCGGCTGGACACAGCAGTATCGGATCGTACAGCTTTTTCCATCTTTTCTATACATAGCGGTTCTTATGTATTGGCTAGTAGCCTTCTGGCGACCGGAGGCTGTGCGGGCGCCTTTATCGGAAGAAATGAAGGATTATCTGGTTGCTCTTCACAGTAGAGTGCAGTACGATCTTCAGCAGGTCACTCAGACCCGCGATCGCACGTAACCCATATGGCCCCTATAGTCATTACCGCCCTGGTTACTGTTTTGTTAGGTGCTGCGCTCCTGCATTCCTATTTAACTGCAAGACGATTGGCTCGCTGTACGTGGGATGAGTTGGTGGGAAAGCTTCATCGGGTTGAGTCGACAGGCGTGATGACGGTGGCGCTGAACCACCTCGTGCCGCAGAAGGATTCTCTCAACCTGGAGCCCGAGGAGATGTGGAACCTTCTGGGCGGCCTGGAGGGGGTTCAGCGCATGCGCGAGAATGGCCGAATTTTGATCGCGCTTGCTTCCTATGTGGAACGCTGGAACTTTGACGAAGGCATCATCATCGCCGAACGTATGCGCCGCGATGGATTGCAGCTGCGTCGTGCAGTTACTCAGATCATGCTGGCGACCTTCTTCGGCAGACAAAAGATGCGGGTTCCCTTCTATCTGCACGAAGTGGCTTCTTCGTACTACCTGATGCGGCAGAGACTTTTGGTTCTGTATGAGACCAATCATGCCGGTCTCTACTCTCGCCTCGCTGAAGCGCTCTGATTCCAACTCAACGACCAACGCACCGCGCACCCTGTTCAGTCGTTACAATAGGCAGGGCGACGGTCGAAAGGGCATGCAAGGATGAGTTGGTTCAAGCGCGAAGATAACGAGATCGTAAACGACTCGGAGAAGACGGTACGGACCGAGGGTTTGTGGATTCGTTGCCCCGACTGCGGCAAAATTCTGTTTAAGGCTGAGCTCGAAGCCAATCAGAAGGTGTGCTGGCATTGCGGTCATCACTTTCGGATCGATGCTCGTACGCGTATCGAAAATCTCCTTGAGCCCGGCTACGAGCTGGTCGACCTAGAACTTCGTTCGACCGATCCGTTGAACTTTACGGACTTGAAGCCCTACAAGCGGCGTCTTGCCGAGGCGCAGAACAAGACTGGCCTGAATGACGCGATCATCAATGCAATTGGACAGCTTGGTGCACATAATGTTGTTTTGAGTGTGATGGAGTACGCCTTTATTGGCGGAAGCATGGGCGCGGTTGTGGGAGAGACAATTGCCCGTGCGGTGGACCGCTCGCTAGCTACACGCAATCCGTTGATCATTGTTGCGGCGTCGGGCGGTGCTCGAATGATGGAGGGGATCGCTTCGCTGATGCAGCTAGCGAAGATCTCTGCGGGTTTGGCCCGAATGGATGACGCGAAGATTCCTTACATCTCTGTGATGACTGATCCGACGACCGGTGGCGTCACCGCGAGCTTCGCTATGCTTGGTGACCTGAACATCGCAGAGCCGGGAGCGTTGATCGGTTTCGCGGGGCCCAGAGTCATCGAACAGACTATTCGGCAGAAGCTTCCGGAGGGCTTTCAGCGTTCGGAGTTTTTACTCGAACATGGATTTCTTGATGCAATCGTTCCCCGCAAGGAGATGAAAGACTACCTGTCGCAGACTCTGAGCTGGATGGGTTCCTAGCGGAACGGGTAGATCGTCGCTTGAAATTTCTTCTGTTCGGAATGCCAATCTATTCACCAGCGAAACGACATGGTTCGTGGGAGATGTCGTTACACTTAAGGTGAATGCAGGCCGTCGTTCCATCCCGTACCGCTCTTCGCGTGGCGCTGCGTCGTGCAGCGCATCAACTCTATGACGCGCAACCACTGGTCCTCGACGATCCAATTGCGGTCGCGATCCTGGGAGAGAGATATGCCGAGGAGCTGCGTCGTACGCCGATCCGTCCGGATCGACCTTTCTCTATTGCTCTGCGCGCATTTATCGTGGCACGCAGCCGCTATGCAGAAGACATGCTCAGAGATGCGGTGGCACCGGGAGTTACTCAGTACGTTCTTCTGGGAGCGGGACTCGATACCTTCGCGCATCGCAACCCGTACTCCGAACTTCGTGTCTTTGAAGTCGATCATCCTGCGACACAGAGTTGGAAGCGGGATTTGTTGGCTGAAAGCAAGCTGCCTTCGCCCAAAAATCTTGTGTACGCTCCGGTTGATTTTGAGACGCAGGATCTGCCTACGCAACTGCGTGCTGCTGGCTTTGATCCCAAGGCCTCGACCTTCTTTGCGTGGTTGGGGGTGGTGCCATATCTGACTCACGGTGCCTTTCGATCAACGATAGATTTCATCGCTTCGCGGCCGCGCGGCTCGGGCCTTGTTCTGGACTACGGACAACCTCGATCGGCACTTCCATTCCGCGAGCAGCTGGCTTATGACTCCCTGGCGTCTCGGGTTCAATTAGCGGGAGAGCCGTTCCAACTATTCTTCAAGCCGTCTAAGATCGCCGCGGAACTCGATGCCTTTTACAACCTCGAAGATCTTGGTTCCCCCGAGATCAACGCGCGCTACTTTGCCGGTCGAGCGGATAATTTACGGGCGCTCGGCAGCGCCGGAAGACTGCTGAGCGCCTGGCTGTAAGCTCTGATGGCCGACACGGTTTCGCGCCACATTGATAGAAGTGGTCTGCGTCAGCGATTATGTCTTATGAAGACAACCGACCAGCTGATCCCTTTTTCGAGGATGGTATGACGAAAAAGAACACCGCCATCCATCGCTGCAAGTGGGCTGAGAACGATCCGTTGATGCAGGCGTACCACGATGAAGAGTGGGGCGTGCCGGAGCGCGACAGCCGCGTGCTGTGGGAGGCGCTGATGCTCGACGGATTTCAGGCGGGGCTCTCCTGGATCACTGTCCTGCGCAAGCGCGAGGCCTTTCGCAAGGCCTTCTATAATTTCGACCCTAAGAAGGTGGCGCGCATGGGAGAGGCAGACATTGAGCGTCTGCTAAAGAATGAGGGCATCATTCGGTCCCGCGCCAAGATTGAAGCGACCATCAACGGAGCAAAGATCTATGTAGCGATGGCTGATGCGGGAGAGGATTTTTCGACCTACATCTGGAAGTTTGCCGGCAACAAGCCGATTCAAAACAGCGGGCCAGTGCCGGCGAAGACTCCGTTGTCTGAGGAGATCTCTGCGGCGCTGAAGAAACGCGGCTTCAAGTTTGTCGGCCCTGTGATCGTGTACGCGTGGATGCAGGCTGTCGGTATCGTCAATGACCACAGTGCAGATTGTTTTCGACGTAAAGTGCGCTGAGCGGTAAGGACTGCATGGATCGGACTATTGCGCGGCTTTGGCTGCGAGCATTCCAGCGGCGGCCAGGTTTGCAGTCAATTCCTGCGAAAAGCCGTGTCGCCGCTGGAGCCATTCCGGATCATTCCAAGAGAGCAGCACTTTGCCATCGGCTCCTTCAGCGACGAGGATCTTCAGCGGAAGATCGAGCGCAGCGCTGGGCGCGGCGAGCATAACGGGAGTTCCCGCCTTGGGGCTTCCAAAGATCAACAGCTTCGTTGGGTGCATCTCGATGCCCGCTACGGCCGCTTCGCCGGAGTGATCCACGACGGTAAATAGCTTGACTCCCTTTTCCTTGAGTAGAGCCTCTATTCGGGAGACAGTTTCGTCGACAGAGTAACGGCTGGTGCAGGTTTTAATGCCTTCATGGGTCTGCTGTTCAGTCACGGGTCAACCCTCCCTGGTTGCGGTCGTTGGCGTTAAACCAAGATACCCCTTGGAAGGGGTATCTTGAAATTCGCATCGATCGTTCTTTGTGTTTTTACTTCGGTGCGTCTACGGCGGGGACTGCGTTCGGGTAGATGCCGGGAATTGGGGCACTCATCTGCTTTTGTAATTCGGGATGAGGGAAGGGCTTACGCGGCATCATGGCTTCGCGCTCGCTGGTGTTGTAGAGGAAGATCGCCTCAACCACTGCAGCCTGCTCAAGGTCTAGAGCGTGCAGGCGGTCGTAGGTGTCCATGTCGGAGTGGTGGGTTCGCGTCTCGTAGTCCATCGGATCCTGGATGTATTGGAAGCCGGGTAGACCGACTGCATCGAAGGACAGGTGATCGGTGCCGCCGGTGTTGCGGTAGGAGATGGTGGTAACGCCGAGATCGGCGAGGGGCGCGATCCACTGTTTGAAGATCGGAGCGATTGCCCAGTTCTCCTGCGTGTAGACACCGCGTACCTTGCCGGTTCCATTGTCGAGGTTGTAGTAGGCATCGAGCGTCTCCCACTCCTTGGTCGTGGACAGTGGACCGCGCTGACGCATGAAGGCGGGCAGGTACGCGGGCTGGGGATCCTTCGGTTCAGCAAAGGTGCCAAAGTGCTGTTTGACGTATCCGAGCGAACCGAAGAGGCCTTGCTCTTCGCCGGACCACAAGGCAATGCGGATGGTGCGCTTTGGTCTGATGCCAAGAGACTTCAGGATGCGGACGGCTTCCATGGCTACGATCGAGCCCGCGCCGTTGTCGGTCGCGCCGGTGCCGGAGATCCAGCTGTCCAGATGGCCGCCGACCATGACGATCTGATCCTTCAACTTTGGATCGGTACCGGGAATTTCAGCTACGGTGTCGAAGCCATGCTCGTGGTCGCCGGTGAACTTCGTCTCGATGTTGAGCTCGAGCGTGACTGGGACGTGATTTTCGATCAAGCGCCCGAGGCGGTTGTAGTGCTCGATCATCATGACCGCGTTGGGAATGGTGACTGCGTTTTCTTTCTTCTGTGCATCGCGAGCCAGGTTCGCTCCGTTGTCGTCGAAGATGATGCCAGTTCCACCGCCATCAGCGCTATCACGGCTTGGGGTGATTACGGCCACGGAACCTTCATCTGCCATCATCTTGAGGGCGGCTTTACGAAGATCAGCCATCTTCAAGCGCTCGGCGATGTACTTTGCAAACTCGGGCGAGCCCGGAGTGTAGCGTCCGCCACCCGATTCGTAGGTTTCCATTTCCTTCAGCTCTGCATCGGTGTAGCGGTGAAAGAGCGGCTCCGTAACGTCGGGGGTGGGACGCATTGCACCGAGCAGAACAATCTTGCCCTTCAGCATGCCTTTATATTTTTCGAGGTCGCCCATCTCCTGCACGTTCATGTAGACGACTTTTCCCGTGACCGGGCCATTGGTCGCCGGGGACCACGGGGCTGCCTGTGCCCAGAGAGGTTCAGGGTCGGGCGAGACCATTCGCACCCATGTATTGATCTGCTGCCAGCCCATGCCGAACTCGCCCCAGTCTTCGAGGTGCGCGTTTTCAAGGCCAATCTTCGTCAGCGTGTCGCGAGTCCAGGCGTTGGCCTTTGCCATGTTCGGTGAGCCGGTGAGACGCGGCCCGATTCCGTCAGCCAATGCTCCACCAAATTCCATCACGTGCGAGTGCTTGAAACCCTCTTCGCGGATGCGCGCGTACATCGTTAGATCGATGCTCTCGGTTGCAGGCTGCAGTCCATAGTAGGAAGGCGTTTCAATCGCAGTATCTTTCGTTTTTTTGTCGGCGGCGACTGAGGGGACGGCGAGGCTTGCAATTGCGGCCGTACAGCAGCCCCAACGCACAAAAGCACGAACAAATGACATACTTGGTGGTCCTCCAGGAAGTGTTTTGAAGAATAGCAGATATCACCAACAGGCTGCCGCCGCTATATCCGATGATTGTCTGAGGATTTTTAGCTTTTGCGGAGCTGCCGACGCACCCACAGGGTGCCGAGATACAGCAACGTCACTAGTAACACTAGTACACCCACAGGGAGTCCGACCCGGCTGTAAGTCAACGAAAAATCGACCGCGTGGTGCGTTGCCGTGTTGTAAAAGAGAATGCCGACGATCGCGCAGAAGGTTGCCGCGAAGAAAGCTGCAAATCCCAGCGCGAAGCTCATCAACAGGCTGGTAAACCAGCCAAGGTCCCCCAAGGGAACACCAAATAAGTAGCCCGCGCCAAAGGTTCGAGGCGAGGCTGAGCTTCCGTTCTGCGATGCTTGCGCCATACCAGTAGAATACTGCTTTATGGCAGAAGGTGTGCAGAGCGAGTTGATACAGGCGACACAGGTGATCCGCGATGCGGTGGTGCGACAGGGACCGAACGGCATCCGTTACGCGGCATTCGGCGATAACAATCTGGGTGAGAAGGATCTCGAGCGCATGGTTCAGGCGGTACCAACCGCTGTCGCCGGTGCGATCTCGCGCAAGACCTACTATTTTGTTCCACTGGCTCTAAGTGAGGCCAGGGGGAGTGAATCGACTATGGTTGCGCCTGCCTATACGCCGGAGTTGGGGGACCAGGCGATTTGCCATCGAAACGTAACGCACGATGGCACAGAGGGCATCTTCATCTCTACCCGCTTGCTGGGAGATCGCTTCGCGCTTGCTTTTGAGTTTTTTATCAATGTTGGTCATGCCTTTGTCGATGCGATCGGCGTTCCTGATGCCTTCGAGCAGTTGGTTTGGGGGCAGGCTTTGGCGGATGTTCGGGGGGAAACCAGTCAGGACGCCTGGGAGAACCGCGGCCTCGCGCTTGGCGGGAAGACGGAACAGACTGAGGTGAAGCCCGTGATCGATGAGAAGGCGAAAACTGCCTTCCTCGAATCTTCCTTCTCAGACGCTATCGCCATTTATCAGCTCTCGCTCTCGGTGGACTTCGACTACTCCGAACTTCGTGAACGCGAGTATCCTTTGCTCGCGCCGCTGGCTCTTGCCGAGCGACTTCGCCTGGTGGCTCAGCTCTTCCCGCCTAATCCTACTTACGAATTTTCGATTCGATATCGCCGGCGCGCCTGAGTTCTCTGCCGTCGGCGACTTATCGGCGGCTTCCTATAACTTTGAGCGCTAAGTGTTCTGACGCGACGCGTGCCATGTAACCCGTCCAGATCCCGGGAACGAGATTATAATTTCGCCGAACGGAATCGATGGCTGGATGGAGACGCATGATGCGTTCGACACGGATTTCGATTGCAGCAAGTGCATTCCTGACGGCTATGGCGTGCGCTCAGCAATCACCGTATCCACAGTTGCCGACTCCAGATTCGCCGTCACTCGAAAATTCGCAGCTTGCCGCTCGGCCTGCAGTGGGCTCTTCCTCGAACACGCCCCTTTACCGTGAGCTGGACTTACTTCGCCGGGGCGGATTCTTTGAGGCGCCGGAGGCGCTCGTTTCGCTGAAGATCGTCGGCAAAGATGGTGTGCTGCCGAGCCATGTCGAAGCGGCGGAGTACACGCTGATTGTGAACGGAACGCCGCGGATCGGGCGGCTGCAGGCTCCAAAAAAATCGCCTGATGTGGTTTCGCCGCTGGTATTGCTGGTCTTTCCACCGAACCAGCCGGTGTTGCATTCGATTGGAGTGCGTGAAGCTACGCGATACTTCGCGTCGCAACCGAAGGAGGTGCTGCCGTGGCGAGTTGGAATCTTTGATTCGAATGGAAAGCTGACTCCATTTACCGATGGGAGATCACAGCTACTGCTGAATCTGGACTTCGTGAGTCATGCTGTCGAGCCCTTTCAGTACACCGGGAACGCGTCGATGGTTGGAGGCCGACCGGTAGATGGAAGCTGGCTGGTGAAGGCGGAAGATGCGGTCAGTCTTATGCAGCGGTTCGATGGGCCAAAGGTTGTTCTGGCAATGAATCCTTTGGCTGAGTCGATGTATGGCCTTAACGATCAGATGTTCGCGCATGATGGACCGGAAGCTTTGGTCGATGTAGCGAAGCACGTGGGGGCTCATATTTATATTGCAAATGTGGGCGGGCCGGAGGCGTTCGTGCCGGCTGGCGGTGCCGCGGAAGACCGTCCGGCGCAGGTGAATATTCCTTCGACGAATGGCGGCCCACAACTTGGAACTGCACCTTCCATGAACATGAGATTCGATCCACGGCTTAGTAGCGCTTTGGCGAACTCTGCGGCACGCGCCTCGTTGATGATGCAGACCGCAGATGCCACACTGGGCGGCTTTTCGAACTCGCTCGACAAGCTTGCTGCGCAGATTCATCGAGACCTCGACGAGACGTATTCGCTTAACTTTGATATGACTGCCGCGGATCGCGACCATGGGATTCCGTCCGTGGAGGTGAAGTTTGCGGACCGTAATCTACGCGCGTCGATTATGGAGGTTTCACCTGTGGGGACGTCCTCCGAGGCGTACCGCGAAGGGGTTTCCAGAGTGTTGGTGGATAAGGTCAGAAAGGCGACTTTGAAGCCTGTGAGTTCGACAGAGTTTCGAATTACGCAACACGTCGACTACTTTCCCCTGCGCTCGGGGCTTGAGCCGTTATTTCCAATGAGCGCGCTCGTCGAGTGGACGGGAGCTGGCCGAGGTCCAACACGGCTCTCTGTCGTCGAATCGGTGGACGACGTCAACCTTTCTACTGCAGTGCTGGAACGGGCGGTTCAGGTGAGGTGGGATGGTCACCACGTCAACTGGGAGAGAGATGGGAGTTTGCATCCTGGTCAATATCTCTGGCGCATTGCGGTCCACGACGGAAATGGAGGGGTGCTTGCATCAGCGGAACAGAAGATCACTGTCAGCCTGCCTAGGGAGACTGGTGTTGAGGTGAGCAGCCTAGTTGTCGGAAAATCCTGCCGCGAACAGGTCGGTTCGGTGGATGGATTGAAGCGGCGAACGACCGACGATCACGCTGACGTTCAGCCGCATTCGCAGATTGACCCGATGCGTGCGGTGGATTGCCGGATCAAGCCTGAACCTTCGGATAGGTTCGCATCCACGGATCGGCTTCATGCTTTTGTGAGGATTTATCCCTCCAAAAAGATAGACAAACAAAAACCCGAGAGCTGGACTGCAAAGTTCACTCTTCGGTCCAAGACGAACCCAATTGCAACCGAGAAAGAGATACCTTTCCGAGTCGATTCGGGGTCGGGTTATCTCGCTTATGTTGAGATGTCACTGGATACTCCCGGTATGGATCCAGGCCAGTACACACTGGATGTCGTCACGCGAGGTCCGGGGATTCGCAAAGAGCTGAAAGAGTCCCGCTCAATTTCGATTCAACGGCCTGTTTCCGATCATCAGACAGACGCGGCAGGGGACGCTCGCAAAACGACCAATTGAGGTCCTGAGACCGAATCAGGCGAAAACACATCTAATCGGTATTCGAGGGGTGATGAAGATGCCTGCAATCCGAACATGCAAACAGTGTGGCCAGAAAAATCGTGTTGCTGCAAATCACCTCTCTGACACGGGCCGTTGCGGTGCGTGTAAGACTCCGCTGCCACCAGTCGATGAACCTCTGCAGGTAGATGCAGCTCTTTTCGACGAAATCGTTAATACTTCACGCGTTCCGGTTCTGGTGGACTTTTGGGCGGAGTGGTGTGGGCCGTGTCACGCCGCCGCTCCAGAGGTGGCGCGCGCGGCAAAGGACATGGCTGGACAGGCCCTTGTGTTGAAAGTTGATACCGACAAACATCAGCAACTAGCCGCGAGGTTCAACGTACGCGGTATCCCCAACTTCGCCATCTTCTCTGCCGGAAAGCTTGTGAAACAACAGGCTGGCGTGGTCGGGCACGACGTGATGGAGGGATGGCTGCGATCTGCTGCACCGGCTCCGACCACCTGAGTGACAGGACTCGTATACTTGGCGCTGCGTAATCGCGCGAAGGTACGACTCGATGAAGCTGATCTTTCTATACGGTTTGCCCGCAACGGGAAAACTGACAGTAGCACGCGAACTGGCCGCGATGACCGGCTACAAACTCTTCCATAACCATCTCACAGTGGATCTGCTTCTGTCGGTCTTTGAGTTCGGCTCGCCAGCCTTCGTTGCACTACGAGAAGAGATCTGGCTATCTGTCTTCGATCAGGCGGCTTCGGGCCAGGTGCCTGGACTCATTTTCACCTTTGCACCCGAACCGACGGTGCAATCCGGCTTCCTAAGAAACGTGGCCAATACAGTTGAAAAGAGAGGCGGCGAGGTGGATTTTGTTGAACTTGTCTGCCCACGTAGCGAGCTGAGACGACGCCTAGCTAATCCATCACGGCTTAATCATCACAAGCTGACTTCGGTTACGATTTTCGATCAAATCTATTCGACTCGAGAGTTTGATGGACATTCGTTGTCGAACCCCAGGCTCTCGATCGACACCAGTCTTTGTACTGCCGCACATGCGGCCGCAAAGATAGCCGAGGTCCTCGAACTCGATCTGTCACTGACCTGACTGCCTCGACGGGACAGAAACTGGTGTGAAACTTCAGGTCGCGGGTTACCAGTCGCGGCTATGATGAGGGATTCGTCCGCAGTCGCCTTCTGTGAGGTAGCAGCGAAGTATCCCAAAAACCACGGTGGCTCCGGCACCGACAATCATGAAGATGACTCCGGTTGAAATTCTTCCCGTGAAGTAGGGAAAGAGGAAGACTGCAACTCCCGCGTACATCAGAATCGTCAGTACGGTTCGCGTCATGCTCTTCGTCATCTCTCCACCCTCCCGTGCTTGCCCGCGGCCGAAATCTGCGGCAGGAACAATCACATCGCAGTTCGTCTCCGACTCAAGCTAGAATCCCATTTCGAGTGGGTTTGCGCCTGCGGTACTGCACATCGTACTCGACGAAATCAACCTTTGCCAAAGATTTTTAATCTTTGGTCGGAGGTGCTGAAGCTACGTTGGTTCAAATGATGTGGGGAGGGGTATTTGCGACAGGAGTTTAGCCGGTCACAATTCCCATCGCTAGAACTGCGCAAAAGACTGCACTCCCATCCTCGATAAGCGCCACGGGCCAATCTTTACCGCCGCGTCGCGTCACAATCTCGCGCCGAATCAGAAAGCTGGCGAAGGTGCCAACAAGGGCGCCCGACACGCACAAAATGACCCCTTCCATTCCAGATCCGTTCAGTCCCGCAGCAGTGATCGCGCCGATCAAGCCGGCAACCAACAGCCTCGCAATCAACGGAAACGGGGCAGTCCGATTCGGTGTCTTCGGTAGCTTGTCAACGATGTATTCCCCTATCGCAAGCAAGGTAAAGATGATTGCTGTTATGAGTTTTCCGCTCCAAGCTGCCCAATTGTCGTCTACCGAAAGATGGCCTGCATAGGCGAACCAGCAAAGCACCGCCATCGCAGTCATCGTCCGCATCCCTGTCACGAGGCCCAAGAGGGGGATGGCGAACAACCAGGTCATCATTTGCATCGCCATAAAATCCCCTTTCATTCGAATACTCGAAAGTTAGTGGAATGCCAGGATGTTTCAGGCGCTCTCTACTCACGACTCAGCATTAGCCTTTCAATCGAAAACTATACTCGCAGATCGCTTTTTGACGATGGCTTATGAATCAATATTTTGCAACGCCGTGAATCGCCACCTGGATCAGTTGGGTCGGATGAAATCGTCAAATTTCGAGAACACTATTTGTCTCTCAGCCAGCCATACAGAGGAAAGTTCTCCGCCATTTCTAGCACTTGACCGCGGATTTGGCGAAGCTTCGAGGGGTCGGTCCGATGTTCTAGAGCCTGGGCGATCCAGCCTGCAATGATGCGCATTTCCGGCTCTTTCATGCCTCTTGTGGTCAACGCTGGCGTACCGATTCTGATGCCGCTGGGTTTCATGGGCGGATTAGTGTCGTAGGGGATTGCGTTCTTGTTGACGGTAATTCCAGCCTCTCCCAGGGCATGTTCCGCCTCAGAGCCGAGCATTCCCTTCTGGAAGACGTCGATCAGCATGACATGTGTGTCGGTGCCGCCTGAGATGATGCGATATCCTTCTGCGGCGATCGCTTCGGCGAGGACTTTGGCGTTGGTGACGACCTGTTTGGCGTAGGTCGCAAACTCCGGTGCCAGCGCCTCTTTGAAGGCCACGGCTTTTGCCGCGACGATGTGGATGAGGGGGCCACCCTGCTGGCCCGGGAAGACGCTGCGGTCAATGCCTGCGGCCAGATCCTGGTTGCAGAGGATCATGCCGGCGCGCGGTCCGCGCAGGGTTTTGTGTGTGGTGGTGGTGACTACGTGGGCGTGGGGGACGGGGGACGGGTGGGCGCCGCCGGCGACAAGGCCGGCGAAGTGGGCCATGTCGACCATGAGGTAGGCGCCGACTTTGTCGGCGATGGCTCGCATGCGCGGAAAGTCGAACTGGCGCGGGTAAGCGCTGCCTCCACCTACGATTACCTTGGGTTTTTCGCGGATTGCGGTGGCTTCCAACTCGTCGTAGTCAACGGTTTCGGTGTCTTTGCGGACCTGGTAGCCGACGATTCTGTAGAGTTTGCCTGAAAAATTGAGCTTGTGGCCGTGGGTGAGGTGGCCTCCGTGGGCCAGATCGAGGCCCAGGATGCAGTCCCCTGGGTTGAGGAGGGTCATGTAGGCGGCGGCGTTGGCCTGGGAGCCGGAGTGGGGCTGGACGTTGGCGTGGTCGGCATTGAAGAGCTGTTTGGCGCGGGCGCGGGCGATGTCTTCGACGATGTCGGCGTACTCGCAGCCGCCGTAGTAGCGCTTTCCGGGGTAGCCCTCTGCGTATTTGTTGGTGAAAACGGTGCCTGCGGCCTCTAAAACCGCGCGGCTTACGAAGTTTTCGGAGGCGATCATCTCAAGGCCTTCGTGCTGGCGCTTTATCTCGTTTTGAATCTGTGCGGCAATCTCGGGGTCGGCGGCGGCCAGCGGGGCATTCATGTCGATGGGCATGGGGTTATTTTATGTCACTGTTTTTGGATTTTTTTTTGTGGGTGGTGTTGGGGGGTTGGTTTTGTGGTTTACGGCGTTTTTGAGGGGTGTTTTGGAAAAAGAGGGTGTTTGGGTGTGGTGTTTTGATGGTGAGAGTGTGGTGGAATGCGTGGCTGATGTGGTGGCGAAGCAATGAACTTTTTGGCGTCTAAAAATGCGCCACGATTTTCAACTTTATTTTGGGTGGTGTTGTCTGTGCGTAGTTGGTTGCCTTGGAAAAGGCTATATTTTGGTGGGTTTTTTGAAGTTTTTGGATTTGATTTTGATTCTGAACAAATAAGGTTTTTGGGTGGGCATCCATTCGTTTGCGGTTGGCGTTCTTACTATCAGCAAGGGTTTAAACAGACATAGAAATTGGAAAGGATCATTATGCAGACTTTGTATGTCGGAATCGCATTCTCGACGATGGTGATTCTTCCGCTTCTTGTCGCCAAGTGGAGCGGGACTCGCAACGAAGACTTTCGTGACTTCATGCGCAAAGTTGAGTAGCGGGTGTCGTGCGGTTAATGATTGACGTTCAGAAGGCCCCGAATGACAGACGAGGTGGTTCTCTCATTCGGGGCTTTTCTGTGCGTTCGTGAGGCGCCGAACCTAGTTCTGGGTAAGGGTCGCCAGCGCAGTGGAGTGGGCCTGCGCCTTTGCAAATGCTGACTTCATCATCAGTGCCGCTTTGGACGGGAGGCAGTGGCACACGTCAGAATCAGTTGTGGCGCTCTGCCGGGGCGGGGTTTGGGCACCGACGGCTACTACGACTAGAAAGACGGCTATGAAGATGGCGAGACGCCGGGTGGCGTGGTCGTCGGACGGACGATACGGAGGCTGTGTCATGGGATGACCCTCTGCAGGAATGATACGGCTGCTGCGTATGGGAGTTCCCAAGTTTCAATAAATATTTTGGGATCCCGGTGTCCGTCAGTTGTCCGAAAAGCCCGTTTTCGGACAAGGGAAACCGATTTACTTCCGACAGACCGACCTTTCGCTACCGATTTACTTTCCCGGGCGCTTGATCCAGGCTAGCCGCGGATGGTGGAACGCAGTCAGGGGTCGAGAGAGGTGGGGGCGCGTCGGGTTTGAGGTGAAGCATAGGCGTCAGCTGAGTCACGCTTCGGATGTAGGCATCGGTGAATACGATTGCGCAGGCGTGCGAGAGGTGAGAGCTCTCCGGCAAATTGAGGTTCTGTGCGTTGGCAAGATCGTCAGCGTGAACGCCTTTGGTGTGCGTGTAGGCGAGAAGAGGGTCCCATCCCCTTGCTCTGGGAATGTGGCCGTATTCGACCTTGCCCAGATCGAGCCCTGAAGGCGGGCGAAGGAAGACTACGTCGCCGCCGCGAGCACGGATTTTATCGACAGCGGTTTTGGACCGCACGAGAATCTCCTGGATGCTCTTGTCGTCGATCGGAAATGGTGGAAAGAGTTCAAACCAGACGGTCCGGGCGTGATCGTTCAAACGCTTATCGTGTTCGAGTCTTTGCCAAAGCCGGGCACTCCCATCCGGAGCGAGTTGTCCAATCTTCCAGACGTTGTCGTAGGGGCCTCGTACGCCAGGACGCCAATGTGGATCGAGGTGAGCGACCAGAGTGCTGAGTCCGTAGTCTTCTTCAAGCATGGCGAGGCCCGGCCCGATCACGCGCTGGATCTGGTAAGAAGCGCGCTTAGAAGGCGACTCCTTTTTGCTCAACTCTATCGCCTCCCTCGTCCGTACGACGGTGAAGCGGTTGTCGAAGAAGGAGGTTTCGGCCATTCCGACGACGGCGAGGCCCTTGAAGTGAGGGTCGTCCGCGATGTCCTCCAGGACGAGGAGGCCAGTTCCGCCGGCAATGCCCAGTTGAATCGGACGAATGCCGGTGAGCTGCTGGACGCGATCGAGGTCGGTGTCGTAGAGAATGCGTGAGTCGCCAATGAGCAGAAGCGGCACATCGCGACGATCGACTTCGCGACGCAGTTTTGCCCAGGTGTCATACGAGCTGCTCATGTCTCCCGGAACAAGCTCGAGCCGACGCATCTGCCACTCCCAAAGCGAGGAGAGCAAGAGCACCAGAATCACCACGACGAGTGAGATCCTGCCCCAGGGCTGGTGGGGAATATCGCGTTCCGGAACTGGCTGCGCCACGCCCGGACGGTCGGCTGCGGTGAGGCGCAAGCCCATGGGCAGCCTCTCGTGGGTGGCTGTGGGAGGCATGTTGCTAGAACTGGAAGTAGATGAAGCCATTGCTCTCTCCGTGTTGAATTACAACTGCGAAGGCCATGATGGTCCAGAGCGCGGTTAGCGTTGCAGGGTGCAGCCGGGCGATTGCCATCTCGAGGGTCTTGTTGCGCATGAGGCTGTGTGCGAGGAGCAAGCCCCCGATGATGAGCGTCGTTGTAATGAGGTAAATCGCCGCCAGGATGGGTTCCGCATGGTGATTTCTGCCGAACATGCCTCTGAGGATCACGATGGCCTGGGGGAATGTTTTCGCGCGGAAGAAGACCCAGGCGATGTTGACGAACAGGAAGGTGAGCAGCCCGAGCGCGGCGCCCGCGATGGGCCCCGGATGATAGCCACGGAACGGCTTGCGCAGCATACGTTCGACCGAGAGATAGAGCCCGTGCAGACCGCCCCAGACGACGAATGTCCAGCTTGCGCCATGCCAAAGGCCACCGATCAGCATTGTTGCCATCAGGGAGAAATATGTTCGCGCGTTGCCGCGCTTGTTTCCGCCCATCGGTATGTAGACGTAGTCGCGCAGCCAGGCCGAGAGAGTGATATGCCACCTGCGCCAGAAGTCGGTGAATCCGATGGCGGCATAGGGAAAGCGAAAGTTATCCGAGAGGGCAAATCCCAGGCAAAGGGCTGCTCCAATCGCGGTGATGGAGTAGCCGGCAAAGTCGCAGAAGATCTGCCCGCTGAAGGCCAACGTTCCCATCCAGGCATCGATAAAGCCGGGTGCGGATCTGCCGTTGTAGACGAGATCTACCACGGGGCCGAGAAAGCCGTCGGCCAAGACCGACTTCTCAAAAAGCCCCAGGGTCATCAGCGCCAAACCAAAACGCATCTGACTCGCTGTTGCCTGATGCGGAACTTCAAATTGAGGGACCAGTTCGGTGGGCCGCATGATGGGCCCGGCGACGAGGTGTGGAAAGAAGGTAACGAAGAGGGCGTAGTCGAGGAAGTTGCGAGCGGGCGCGGACCGACGCAGATAGATGTCCAACGTGTAGGACATGGTAGCGAAGGTGTAAAACGAGATGCCGATGGGAAGAATGATGCTCGACTTTGGCGGGCTGTATTTGAAGCCCGCCATGGATACCATGTGGGCGAAGTTATCGAGAAGGAAGTGACCGTATTTGAAGTAGCAAAGTAGTCCCAGGCTGACGACGATGGAGACCATCATCCAGGCGCGGCGCTTCCAGGGGTTTTCCGCCGCGGCGAGTCCGCGAGCAGCGAACCAGTCGACGACTGTGGACAGCCAAAGCAGAATGACGAACGGCGGATTCCACGCCGCGTAGAAGATGTAGCTGGCAATCAAGAGATTGATCTTCTTCACTCGCCAGGAAAAAGGCATTGAGTGCAGGATGAGAACAATCGCAAAAAAAACGACAAAGACAAGCGAGTTGAAGATCATCTAGCGCACGCTCCTACACAAAGGTTTGGCCCATGGGTTCACACACATTTCGCATCCCGGACGTGACGGATCATCCAGCAGTAAATGGGCCTGTTTGGTCGAACGGTAAGGCGCTGGTTCTCGGAATCATCTGCTATCGATTGCTTTGATAGTGCTCAAACTTGCTCATCATTTCAAAATAATGACGGATTAAGTTTTGGCGGCCCGCAAGCGGTTGAAAAGGAACACGACACAGAGACAGACCGGCTGAAGGCTGGCTTCACCGGTGAGGAATTCAGTTTTTTCGGCTCAATATGCTCTGGAGTGTACACGACCTTCCAGCGATCTTGGGGAAAAGATCATGAAAGGCTTTGCGGATGGGTGAACTGATTGGCTTTCTATCGAGCGCTTACCGTTGCGTGAGACTCGAGAGATGGGGCGGTTTTTGTTTGCGCGAGGCGTTTGAAGGATTGGTAGATGAAGGAGCCGAGGTACCAGCCGTCGAGGTACTTGTAGGGAGTTTCGCCAGTGGTGTAGTGGCCGCAGGGGAGGACCTTCGAGACGTAGTCGATCTTCAGGGCGTCGAAGTTAGTGAGGACGTCGAGCGAATATTTCAGCGGGAAGGTCAGGTCGTAGGTGGCGTGGATTATGAGGACGCGCTTGGGCTTGGCGGCGAAGCGGTCCATGTAGGACATGGGGCTGACGATGGAGAAGATTTCGCGGACCTGATCCTGCGTGAGGCCGGCTTGCTCGAAGGCGGCGCGGATGTGGCGGGTGCTCTGGCCAGCCCATACTACGTCTCCGAACCAGGTGGAGGCGTGGTTGAAGGCGCAGACTTGCAGGCGCTCGTCGAAGGCGGCGGCGATGAAGGCGTAGCAGCTGCCGAGGCTGGTGCCCAGGACTCCGAACTGCTCGTAGCCTTGTGACTGGAGCCAGTCGATGCAGCTGCGGATGTCGACTACGGCCTGGCGGCAGGCTTCGGTTGTGCGACCTACGTTGGCGCTAACGGCGTAGTCGGAGCGCTCGAGCTCGGCTGGGCGGCGGACGTCGTGGTAAGGCTTGGAGAGGCGGAGGCAGGAGATGCCGAAGTTGTTGAAGAGCGTGCAGAGGGCGTTGTGGGAGAAGGCGTCGGCGTTCCACTGAGGCATGACGATGATGGCCTGTTTGGGCTTGCCTTTTTGCGTCTCCGGGTGCGCGGGATACCAGCGTGCGTTGACCTGGTCGTTCTCCGGGTAGCGGGTGCGGATGGGTGAGGTGAAGCGGAGGAAGTCGGCGGCTTCGATCTCACCGGTTTCGGCCTGGCGGCGGAGCTCGGCGTCTTCCTGGAGGGTTTCGGGGCGGACGTTGGTGGGGTAGAGCTGGGGGTGGCGACGCTCAAGGCGGAAGTCGGTGGGGGTGTCGTAGCTGTAGAACTCGTCGGCGCGGGCGACGATGTCGGCGTTGACGGCGGTCATGCGGTCGTAGTCGCTAAGGTGCGGGTTGGCTGCGAGCGCGAGGGGGCTGAAGTCCTGGAGCCAGTCGAAGCCCCACTCGAGGGGCCGGACGATGCGATTGGTGTCGCGGGTGGTGAGGGCTGTCTCCCAGGAGTACATCCACTTTGCGTAAAGCCTTGAGAGCATTTCTCTAGTTTACCAAGGGTTGGCGCATGCGATATTTCTTCCGGTGGGTGGGGGATTTTTACCTTTTGGCGCCCTGCTGCGGGAAATTATTGGTGTATTGGCTGTCGTAATGTTCCGGCCTGCATCAGATAGGTGGAAGCGTTTACACGAATCAGGCAATTTTGACTATGGCGAGAAGGTTGTAGTCAGACCTTTTTTCCACTGAGCTGCCGATTTGGGCGAAAGTGGAAAATGTTTTCCTTTCTTTTGCGAGTTTGCCCTCAGGTCTGGTGGGTTAACGGTCGATGAATTTGGCCCGTTTGTTGAGAATAAAGGCTCTTCAGGACCGGTTGAGACTGGCATTGCGCTTGCAAGTATGCAAAACGTAGCACACGGATAGAGAAGATTCATAAACTGATAGGAGGCAAAAAATGGCGGCAATCACACTTTATACATGCCTTTGTGGAGTACAGAAGAAGACTAGCAATCACTGGGTGCTGGCGAAGGTCAGCGATAGCGGTATTACTTTTATGCCGTGGGATGCTGAACTGGCGCGGCGCGGAGACATCGTTGTACTGTGCGGCGAGGGTTGCGCGGCATCGATGCTGAGCCGTTCGCTGGGCGATTGGAAGAAGCCTGCAGTGGGCGTTACCAGCGTTGGTTCGGTGACCGATATCAGTGCGGAGTATGAGTTGGCGGTAGCTTAGGCTGACTTCCCCGGAGAGCCGAAAGGGGCGCTCTGCGGGGATCTGCGGGTCGGTATGTGTCCCAGTGGGATGGGAGGCGGCTGAACGCGGGTGGGGTTAATGGGTTAGAAGATTCCTGGGATGAGACATCTTGTGGTTTTGCGGTAGTCGTCGTAATCGTGCCCGAAGGCGCGGCGGAGAGCTGACTCTTCTACGCGGATTCGATAGAAGAGAGCAGCGGCGGTGGGGATGAGGACCATCGCGAAGCCGAGCCAGTTTCGGGTGTGCAGGGCGATGGCGGCGAAGATGAGGATGAGTCCCGAGTAGGACGGGTGGCGGACGAAGCGGAAGAGACCTGTTTTGTGGAGAGTTTGTGTGGCACGGATGGCGACGTTAGCGCTGAAGGAGCGGCCGAGGGTGACGATGGCTGTCCAACGAATGGCTAGGCCAAGGATCAAGGGGATGAGCGCGGCGGCTTGAGCCCAAGGGGTGATGGGGTCGATGGTGTGGGGGTGGGTATCGCCGTAGTAGCTGCCGAGGGAGACAGAGACAAGGATGACGAGCCAGAGGATGCGGAGAGAGCCGCGGTCCTGGATGTCGCCACCGCCGCGGCGGGTGCGCGTGATGGCGAGAATGACGACCTCAGACAAGACCCACGCGAGGTAGAGGATTCGGTACAAAGCCAATACGTTCATGCTGGAACCTCGTGGGTTGATCACGGATTTTACGGAAGCAGTGGGGTGATGCTCTCGACGACGACGCCTTCGGTTTCGAAGTGTGTGACGCGGTGGTCGGTGCTGTGGCCCATGTGGATCGCCTTTTTAAGAAGGGTGATGAGAGGGCGCGAGGTCTCGGGGAACCAGCGGTCGGAGGATTGATCCCAATCGACGGCGAGGTTGTAGGTGACGTCGCATTTCGGGCAGAGGACGGGTGTTTCGAGCCATCGCTGGAAAGAGCCGGTGGTGAGTTTGCGGACGGGTTCGGTGCCGGAACGGATGGCTGCGATGCGGAGGTTCATGACTGGGAAAAGGGTAGCACTGGGTTCGTGGGTTGGGGTTCGTGTGAGGGGGGACTATTAGATTGGACGTTCGGCCGGAGCTTGGGTAGGCTTCTCGGACAGGGAGAGAGGCGGGGGCGATGGGTGAGGGAGAGAAAGATCCGCGAGTGACGCTCGCGGGAGAACGGACGGAGATGGCGATATTTCGCACCAGCCTGTCGCTGGACAGGACGACGTTGGCGTGGGTTCGAACGACTCTGACGATGAGCAGCTTTGGGCTGGGGATGATTGCGTTCTTTCGGACGATTCGCATGGAGGCGCATACGCCGGAGAGTGTGCGGCTGCATGAAGCGGCGATTCACTTTGGCGTGACGCTGGTGGTGATTGGCGTGGTGGCTACGGGACTGGTGGCGGTATCGCATATTTCTGCGCTACGGAAGCTGCGCGCGGGGGAGACGCCTATGACCGCGAGGTGGCCGTTGAGCATTTCGCTTGCGTTGCTGCTGGCTTTGCTGGCGCTTTGGGCGATGTGGGTTACGTTTCATGGGTAGAGATCTTTAGAGCTCGGAGAAGATGAGGCAGACGCGGCCTACGATGTAGTCGGCTGGGGTTTCGTGCGAGGCGAGAGGCAGGAGCTGGACGGGGAAGTCGCGGGAGTAGGGGCGAAGGATGAGGCGGCCTTCGTCGTAGTCTACGAAGCGCAGCAGGAGTGCGGCTCCGCAACGGACGGCGTAGAGAGTGGGCTGGTGGGCGCGGTAGGGCGCGAGGGAGTTGTAGTGGCGATCGAGAACGGCGATGGCTCCGGGAGAGAGGAGCGGGTCCATGGCTGCGGATTGCTGGGTGTCGGCGCGGATGGCGAGAAAGCGTTGCCAGTGGGCGTGTTTGGTGGAGGGGCGGGCGCGGTTGTCGTGGAGGCGGGAGGCCGAGACCTGGACGGTTTCGATGATGGAGGCGGGTGGGATGATAGCGTCGTCCATGGCTGCGGAGGGGGAGACGACGGGGACGATTTCGATGGGGTCGCTGTTTTCAACTGGGGTGGAAGTTGAGGCGTGGGCGTTGAGGTCGAGGGGGAGGATGTGCTCGACGGAGAGTCTCTGGGAGGCCAGGACGCGGTCGAGGCCTTCTAGAGACAGGGCGCGTTTTTTATTGAGGAAGTTGGAGATGTGGGCTTGCTGAAAACCGGCTTGCTGGGCGAGGCGACTTCCGGTTAGTGCGCCCCGGTCGATGCGTCGTTGGAGTTCGAGACGAAGGAGCTCGTGGAGGTCTTGGAAGTTCATAATGGAGGGTAACCCTCGGCGAACCATATCATTTGGCAAGGCGAACATAAAGCGAAATATTCGCTTGACGCAATAAGTTTCGGGTTCAAACTACTGCTAACGAGGGATATACGAGAGTAGTTTGCCTGAGGAAAGATTGCGGTTGACAGTACTTTTGTCAAAAGCTATAACCTTGAGACTTTCCCAATACGGAATCGAAGCGGTAGAGCGACTGAGGGCCCCTGATCATGGGGCGCTGGAGCTGAGCCGCATTCGGAGACGTGTGGGCGAGGAGACAGGGTGATCGATTTTTCCCAAGGTACGACACCGCACTGAAGCAAACGACAGATGAAGGCTGTCGCCTTGACCGACTGAACCAGCAGAGCGAAGCGGCAAGCGAACGGCGTTCCATAGCAACTTAGGCGAGCCCACTCAACCATTGAAAAACATCGAGGCTCGCCGGGGGAGAAGTACGCTTTGAAAGGGAACGAAGTGAACTACTTGCGCATGGATTTGAAGGTATGTGAAGGGTGCGGGGCGCTATGGCTCCGTGCGAGCTCTGACGGTGTGTACTGCCGGGGATGCGCTGGGCGACTGGCTGAATTTCCGGCACCGCGAGGCAAGCATGCTGGAGGAAGAAAGCGGCGGCAGATGCGTAGCGGGAGTTTGCGCAGCGTGGGATGTACAGCGGCGGTTGGAGTTGGCGGAGGTGCACGATGAGTGCAGCTTTGGTGATTCTGCCGGCGGTGTGGGCTACGGCTGCGCCTTCTCGTGTGAAGACGCTGCCAGAGGTGGTGCAACAGAAGAAGACGGCTCCGGAGCTGGCGTTCTACCGGAAGTATACGGAGGGGATGCTGCGACGGTATGTGAGGCTGTCGATGGAGGCGGGAAGAGCGCCGTCGTTGCTGGGTCGCGAGATGTTTCGCGGGAAGGTGACGAGCTACCGAGTGCACAGCTTTGAAGATGTGGTGATCTTCGTGCATGACGTGGAGACGTGTCTCAAGAAGCTCGACGAGGGACAACAACATTTGATCCGACGAATTGCGCTGCAGGAGTTTACGCAGGCGGAGACGGCTGGTTTGCTGGGGTTGAGCCTGAGGTCGGTGCACCGGCAGTATGCCGACGCGCTGGATGAGCTGACGGAGATCTTCCTGGAACGAAAACTTCTGGAGCCTGCAAAGGCTTGTCAATAGGCCGGAGGTGCCCTGTAAAGCGTAGGTCATTGTTTTATTTGCAGTTATTTCTGTCTTGAAGTTGGCGTATGAGTTACGCGCCGGCTGTTACTCTGGAAAGAGAATAAAAATTGAGACGGGAGAGCGCCTGGTGGCTGCTCTCCCGTTTGCTTTTTTGGGACTTAGGTGAGGGCGTCGGTGCCGATTTGGGATGTGAGGAAAAAGTTGTCAAGGGGTAGAAAGTGGCCTGAGGGCGCTAAGTCGTTGTTTCGATGACGAATATTTCTCTCGAAAAGTTGGCGTATTAGTTATGGTCCAACTGCTATTCTGGAAAGGTAGTAAAGAATTGAAACGGGAGAGCGCCTGATGGCTGCTCTCCCGTTTGCTTTTGGGAGGAGACCAGGTGGAACGGAAGCGGGTGGCGGGCAGGTTTGTGCGACAAGGGCTGGACGGGGAGAGTGGCGTTCTGGGGGCTGGAAAAAAGGATGCCGGGGAAGGCGGTGCGGGTGGAGCTGTTTCGAAGGGCCCGCGGCCGAAGTTCTGCAGAACGTTTACACGGGCTCGGGTGGCGGAGGCGCTGCCTGAGATTGTGGAACGGTTTGTGGAGGAGGCGAAGAAGGGCAGCATCGCTCATGCAAAGATGCTGGCCAATCTGGGTGGCCTGGATAAAGGCGAGATGCCGGTGGAGTCCAAGCGGCGAGGTAAGAGCGTTGTGGGGCAGTTGTTGGAGAAGATGGCTCGCGAGCCGGAGGAGTAAGTAGGCGGTTTTGTGCGGCTTTCCTGGGTGGTCGGGGGTTGTTCTGCGGTTCGGTCTAATTTGTAACAGATATCGTTCGATCTAATTCTAATTTGTAACTTATTTTGATCGATCTGGATCGATCGCGGGATAGCGTGGTGGGGTTGTCCTGCTGGATGTGCCGGTTGAGAAAAAGGGCAACCGCGCATGTCCGCGGGGCGATGGCAGAGGTGTGGTCGTTGGGCGGGCTTTACAAAATACAGGAGGTGCAATGGGACACTCGGAGGGGCTTCATCGGCGAAGTGCTGGGCTTGCTGGATGGTCGGAGCTTGCAGGCAGGCGGGATGGTTTGCGGGGTGCGGCAGGGCTCGAGATGCGGGCGATGGCGGTGGAGTTTCCGGTAGTGCATGGACATCCGAACCGGTTGCCGTTTGAAGGTGTGTTGACGCTGGTAGATGTGGCAAGCGATAAGGCTCCAAGCGGTGCGAAGGGGCATCGGGTGGTGCTGACGCGTGCGGCTGCGGAGGCTGCGCTGCCGAGTTTGCTGGGGATGGCTGTCGACTACAAGGCGGGATGGGATGGACATGATGCGCGGCAGAAATGCGGCATCATTACAGCCGCTGAGTTGGATGGACAGAAGCTGACGGTGGCGGGCTATCTGTTTGCTCGGGACTTTCCGGAGATGGAGGCGAAGATCCAGGGGAGTGGGGCTGGCTCGAATCTGATGGGGATGAGCTATGAACTGGCGGATGCGCATGTGGCGGATATGCGGGCGCAGGTTTGGACGTTGACTCGGGCTACCTTTACCGGAGCTGCGATTTTGCTGCGGGAGAAGGCGGCTTATCGGAGTACGAGCTTTCATGTGAAGCGGCCGGCTGCGGCTGGACGACGCGTGGCGGTGGCTCGGTAGTTCACAAAGAAAAGTACGTGCTGCGCGCACGGCGCGATCTGCCATCGAGGTTGACGCGCCTTCGGTACATAAACGAAAGGGAGAACCATGAGTTTTGTAAGTGTGATAGAGACGATCGGAAAGGGATTTGCCAAGGGGCTGAAGTGGGCTGTGGAGTACGCCGTTCCGGTGGAGAGGCTGGTTGGGCTTCTGTTTCCGGTTGCGGCTCCAATTGCAAATGAAGTGGCCGATGCTACTTCGCTGATTCAGACGGCTGTGCTGCTGGTGGAGCAGAAGTATGCTGCCTCTGGTGCGCAGAGTGGCACTGGTGCACAGAAGCTGGCCGAGGTGCTGCTGTTGACGGAGCAGTCCGTGACTGCGCTGCTGGCGAAGGCTGGCATTACGGCTGATAGCACGTATATCGCGAATGTGGTGTCGGCTGTGGTGGCAATTCTGAATGTGCAGAGTGGGCTGGCCCCTGCAGCTGCTACTACAAAAGCTGCGGCGTAAACGAGATTCAGTGGGTGGACTGATTAACTGAAAAGAAAGGCGAGAGAGCATGGAGATGGAACTCGATATGAAAGACGAGCTGGGGATGACCGTTGAACGTCTGGCTGCAGCGGCGGGTTTGCTGGAACAGGCGGTGGAGAGGCTGGCACAACGGCAGAATGATTTTGCCCTGGATGCTGAGGCTTCGATCGGCCGGATTGTTGCGACTGTTGAAGGACGGCGCGAGGCTGAGCTGGAGGAGAAGTTGGCTGCGGCTGAGGCTGAGATTGCACAGTTGAAGGCAGCGGCTGCATCTGTGCCTTCTGAAGTTGGACATGGACGGAAGACTCTTCCTTTGGCGATGGTAAATCTGCTGGCGAAGCAGGGCGTCGCTGTGGAGACGATGGAAGCCGGTAGCGTGGATGCTGCTCTTGCCAATTTGAGCATTGAGCAGAGGATTGCGGTGAAGGCTCAGTTGCTGCGGTCTGGTTTGTTGGGTTGATTTGACGGAAAGACAGTCAACAGCAAGTGCGTGCTGCGCGCACGGCGCGATCTGCCATCGAGGCTGACGCGCCTTCGGCGCCGGTAATGGAGTTTCTAGATGGCGTGGCCGCGGCTGCGCCTTTTTTGTTTTGAAAGGGAGAAAGATGAACGCGAAGTTTACCGATATTCATGGCGCAGCAGACTACATTGGACCTGGCGCGATTGAAGTTCCGTTGTATCAGACAGAGATTCTGGACCTCGTACGTCGCCGTGGGATCTTTGGTCAGCGCATCAAGCAGGTTCCTGCTACTGGCCATCCGTCCCGCTACTTTGAAGAGACTGCGATTCCGTCTCCTGCGGCTGCCACAGGCTTTGTGGATCCACGTAACATTGTCGCTCCGCTAGTCAACCCGACTCGCATCGAGAACAGCGTTCCGTTGAAGGCGCTCGTCGCGCAGATCAACTACAACCTGTTCGATATGGAGCTTGGCCGTCAGCAGAGCCAGTTTGCTTATCTCCAGGCGAAGGATCTTGCCGATACCGTTGATGGCGTTCTGCGTACGCATGACGTTGCCCTTTGGAACGGCACTGACACCAGCCTGAGCTCACCTACGACTCCGCAGTATTTTGGCGCGGGTGCGCAGATTGCTGCTGGTGGTAATACCGTTTCGATCGGTACCAACCAGAGCATCGTCGATGGCTTCAAGTCGACGATTGCCCAGATGGTTTCGAACAGCTCGTTTGGTGTTCGCCCCACTGCGATCTATGCAAACCCGGTTCTGCTCGATTTGATCGACCGTGAGATGAAGACCGAGTTCAATGTCGTGCTGAATACGCGGGAGATCGAGGCCGGCTTTACTGTGAAGACACTATCGACGCAGGCTGGTGATATTCCGCTCATTCCTGAGTGGACGCTGAGCTATACCGGTACTCCTGGTTCCGGTTCGGCTGTTCTACCTGCTTACATCGTGACCGAGGACTTGATTGAATACCACTGGTTGAGCGATCCGAATCCTCGCATCTTCCAACTCGGCGTTCCCGGTTCGCTGGCTTCGCAGTATGTAGTCGTGAAGTTTGGCGGCGTCGTTGTGAAGGGCTCGAGCTATGCCCACTACCAGGTTCTGGTCGACCGCTAAACTTTGGGCTTGTTCGGTTTCGGTTGGTTTGTTGGATAACTATGGGGGCCGGTGCTATTTGTGCCGGTCCCTGTTGCTTTTTGAGAGAGGGATGCGATGGGCTATTTGTTGCCGACGGAGTATGTGCAGTATGGACTGACGGCAGAGACTACGGATGACTGGGTGACGATGGCTTCTGCGCTGATGGAGTCTTATTGCCGGCGACCGAGTCTCCTGGTGACGCAGTATGTGGAGCGGATGCGGCTGACCGATGGCGCGCAGACAGTGCGGCTGAGCTATCGTCCGCTGGCTTCGGCGGTGGGAGCCGCTTCTGCGTTGGTGGGCGTGAGGGTTCGGTTTGCGAGGCCACGGAGGGGTGAGTTGCCCGATCCTTTTCATGAACAGATTGCGTTCGCTTTCAGCGTGCCCGGAAGCTGGAGTGCGCTGGATGTGACAACTGTCGATGTAAATCAGACAACGGCCGAGCTGACATTTCCCAGAAATTTTCTTGGGATTGATTACAACGAGGTTGAGGTGACTTACACGTCGGGGTTGGTGACTGTGCCTGATGCGGTGAAGGTTGCGTGCGTGCAAATTGTGAAGAATGCCCAGGCGACACCGGCCATGAACGTGAAATCGAGCAAGATGGACACGATGCAGATGCAGTACTTCAGTGGATCGTTGATCGATGCACAGGTGCAACTGCTGCTGAAGCCCTATGTCGCAGATCGGCTTGGGTGATGCGATGGGAGAGTTGCGAGATGCATCGATAAGGGCGCTGCGAGCGGCGGATGTGTTGTTGCGGTGCGGCGGGGGGCGGAGCGTGTTTTTGCGGATGCCGGCTCCGGCCAGCTCGGGTGATACGACGGAGCAGCTTGGGCTCGCGGTGCCTACGTTTCAGGATGTGGCGCTGGAGCCGGTGGTGTTTCGGAAGGCTCGGGCTACGCTGGCTGCTGGTAAGGCGGCTACGAGTGAGCTGCTGGTTTCGGCGACAGCGGTGAACGCGCTGGTGGGTTTGATGGGGTATTCGGCTGCCAATGTTCTGTTTGCCACGGCGTTCGGGGTGTTGATCGACGATGTGCTGATGGAGATTGAGTCGGCTTCGGAGTCGGAGCTTGGGGGCGCTACTTACGTTTATCGACTGATGTTGCGGGCTCCGTTGGCGTTGATGGTTTAGTTGCGGCGTAAATGCCACTCGAAAGGTTACAGATAAATGCAGAATGCTAGAGATACGTTTTATGTCACGCTGCGAGACAGGCTGGCGGCGGTGAATCCGGCACGAACGATAGTGCTCCGCGGGGTGACACGGCCTGGCGTGCTGGTGGAGGAGAACGAGCTGGCTTCTGCGACTGTGCCGGTGAATGCGTTTTGCCTGCGCTGGACGGGGCTTAGCGTGGATACGCAGGGGGCGCTCCCGCTGGCGACGATGACGTGCGAGATCAGCTATGCGACCGATGGTGACTCCGGCAACGGGGGGATGGATCGGGGGCGGTTGCTGTCGGGGATGGATGCGGAGTTGGTGTCGGCGGTGAGTGCGGCTCCACAGAATGTGGCGAAGATGAACTATGTTGGGGCGGCGGGTGGATCGGGACTGGCTCCGGTGGCGATGGGGACGAACGTGTTCTGGGGAGATGCTGCGTTTGGGGCTGCTGTGGTGAACGGTGAGCGGCTGGAGCGGGTGGCTACGGTTGTGGTGTTTTGCTACCAGGAAGTGGGTGAGCTGTGAGTGCGACTGTAACTGCGGTTGGTCTGGTGGGTGCTGTGGCACCGGTGACGCGGAGGGTAAGGGCTTATTTTGCTCCGGTAAACCGTGAGGTGGGAGTGCCGACGTTGTTCGATGCGGCGCAGATCGGGACGTTTGCGTTGAGTTCGCCGCCGTCGCCCTGGGTAGATTTGGGATGGTGCTCAAAGTTTGCGAGGAAGAGCGCGACGAAGATTGGAGCGCTGACGACTGGTGCGCCTGCGGTGGTGCAGAGCCAGGTTGTGACCCAGGTGGAGGCTACGGTTGAGCTTGAGTTTGAGAGCTGGGGGAAGTTGCAGCTGGCGTTGGCTGCGGGTTCGCAACAGATGAATCTGTTGCGGACGGCGACTGGCGCGGCGGCGAATGGGAGCGGCGGTGTGGCGGCGAAGGCTGTTCCGCTGGTGCCTGGATCGACGGCCAGCTCATTGAGTGTGGGGGCGACGGCGGCGGCACAGTTCCAGGTTGGGGAGCTGGTCGCCGTCGATGAAGATTACGTGGCGCAGACGGGTTTTGTAGGGAGCGGGGTGAGCGCTGCGTACGTGAGTTCGCCTGCGTCTGTGGCGAACGACATCAACTATATTCGGCGGGTCACGCTCAACGTGGGTAGGGTTGTGGGGATTGCGAATGGAGTGCTGCAGTTGGGCTCGGCGCTGCTGGCTGGGACTCCGCCTTCGGGGATGCAGGTGAGTCCGCTGATGGGATTCGTCGATCGCGAGGGTGGCGGATTCTTTCAGGAGTGGTCCGCGCTGTTTGTGATGGATGGGGAGCAGGGAGACAGGGTGATCTACCACTATCCGCGGTTGCAGGCGATGCAGGGTGCGGCGGAGATGGTCGAGACGCTGGCCGGGCCGCTGGAGAAGGTGAAGCTGGCGGGGGCGTTTCGCGCGCTGCCAGTGAAGGACGCGAACGACGGCGAGACGGTTTTGTGCTTCCGCAGTTATCTGCCGGGAGCTATGCGAGCCGTTTAGCGAAGACGACCCTAAGCACTGACAGGCGGAATCGAATTCAACGCGACAACGACTCGCGCAGATGACTTGTGCCCGGATGGGATTGGCCGCGGCAGACGAGAGTGAACAGGAACGAGGAGAACGACGATGCATTGGAAGCCTAAGGGATGGACGCTGATCGGGATGCTGCTGCTGGCAGTTCCGGGAGCGATGACGGTGATGAAGGTGGCTGCGGCTGCGCAGGCGACTCCACCCAGCACAATTGGTACTACTCAGGTTACAGATACGGTTTATCGTGGGGATGGGACGCTGGCTAACGGCAGCGTGATTGTGAGCTGGCAGGCTTTTACGGCTGCAAGTGGGCAGTCGGTGCCCACTGGTAGCACTTCCGCTACGATCACCAATGGTGCTTTGAGCCTGGCGCTGGTTCCTAATGCCGGCTCAACACCGATTGGGACCTACTATACGGCGGTGTATCACCTGGACGATGGGAGTGTAAGCCGGGAGTTCTGGGTGGTTCCGGTGAGCCTTGCTCCGGTGCAGGTAAGCACGATCAAGAGCACGGTGCTTCCGACTTCGGTGGCGATGCAGACGGTGAGCAAGAACTACGTGGACACCGCGATTGCCGCTGCAGTGACGGGGCATCCGTTGGACAGCTCCAATCCTTTTGTCGAGAAGGCGGGAGATACGATGACGGGGCCGCTGGTTCTTCCGGCCGACCCGACTACTCCGAACCAGGCGGCGGACAAACACTATGTCGATGTGAATATAGCCGGTGCTGCGGCTGGTTTGGGACAGAAGGTTTCGACACTGCCTGCGGCGACACAGGTTGTGGTGCAGCCGGTTGGGACGCAATTGCAGGTGAACAACCTGAACGGCGACGAGTATGCGAGCCAGTATGTGAGTGGACTGGGAGGCAACGGGATTGCGAATGCGGTGACAAGCCCGGATTGCGCAAGCGGATGCGACGTGAAGGTGGAACGCAGCTATCCGGTGGGAGAGCAGTACACGGCGAGCACGTTGAACAGCGGGGCCGGGGGGACTCATGTCGAGGACGACAGGAACGGACAACGTCGCGATACGTATTTAAATCCGACCGCTTCCGCGGGGGACGGGGTAGATGCCGGCCAGATTATCGATGTGACTTCGACTCGGAGCTCGCAGGCTGAAGTTGCGGCGGGAGGATCCACTGATCCGAACTCGTATGCACTGGAGATTCGTCATCAGGGCCTGACGGGCGGGTCAAACCTGTTTCCGGAGACGATTGGCAGCGTTCCTTACTTCAAGACCAACTACAACGCCATGAGCGTTACTGGCACCTATAACACGATGGGCCAGCACATATTGGATGCACAGCAAATCAACTGCTATGGAGTTGGTGATTGCCTCATGGGATCGCAATTTATCAACTCGTCGGGAGGATTTCGCGATGAGGCGGACGAGGGCGCACACCCCTTCGATATTCAGATCCAGGAGGATTTCAACGTATTCCAAGGGGTATGCAGCGCTGGTTGTTCTCCCGGTTCGACGGTGGTGATGGCTGGTTCGGTGGCAGCTGGAGGAACACAAGGTGAAGGGCGGTTTTTGATCGACAAGAACCCAACGAAGACAATCACGACTGGAATGCTAACGGGGGGAACGGGCCAGGTAGGCAGCGGACCGGGAGAGGGCGCGACATTCAGCGGGACGAATTTTCCGGTCAGCGTATTTCTGGCGACTGCGGCGACAATTCCCTCTCAGTCCAACAATGCTGCTCCAGGACCGGTGACGATTGCAATTGCGACGACCGGGGTGACCGCGGGATTTGCGACGAATACGGCTGCAGTTCCTAGTCCGAATGGAGTGGCTTGCGTTACAGATTCGCCCTTGGCCGGTGGGCCTACCAACTACGAGATGGTGAACTACTCAGTGGTAGATGGAACGCATCTGCGGCTGACTTTGAACAAGCCTCACGAGGCGAGAGCGACGATTGCTTTCGGTGGTTTATGCGGCTATGGGTTGGAACAGACGGTAGATACCGTAGGTGTTATCCGGCAGCTGTTTCCTGTGATCGGATCTTACTCGACGACAGGTCTCTATTATGCGGGCGGATTGGCGTCGCTTGTGGGCGTGCCGAATAACACCAGCGCCTTTCTGAACGTGACGATGCAGATTGCGGCGATTGCGCGGAACAGCGGGGTTGTGACGGTGACGACGGCAGGCTCGTTGCCGGTGGATGTGAATGGATTGAGTATGAACATCTCAGGCGTGGCTGACCAGAGCTATAACGGCAGCTTCACGGTGACCACGACTGGTGCGAACACGCTGACGTTTACCCAGGCGGGTGCGAACAGCACGAGCACGGGCGGGACGGTATCCAAGATAACGGGGGGATACGTTTTGTATCCCATGGCAGAGGTACTGGGAGTCTACGATACGGCGACGAAGAGTGTGGATGGGCAACTGACACTGGCACCGAATACAGTGTCCTGGTCTGTAAACGATCCCATTGAGGAGCCACATTATTATCAGCAGAAGCTGGGGGCAGATCTGGCTTTCGTTGGACAGACAACGCCTCGTCCTACAGTGGCGCAGACCGCGGGGGTCGAATATGAGGGAAACACAGGGCCTGGTCTAAGCGGATGGACGGTTAGCAATGCAGTGCCTGCTTCGAGCTACCTGGGCAACGGCGGAACTCATTCGGCGCCAGGCTTTGCGTACGTGGCGCAGGGCATCTGGCAGAGGACGATGGATGTGCAGGCGGGAGAAGAGAGCGTGTTCTCGGTTCACTGCAACTCGCATGGATGTGGACGGTGGAACTCCGGCTACGACTTGTTTGAGCTGGATAGCAGCACTAGCGTGGACACCATTTCTTTCCAGCCGACGACGAGTACGCTCGGGATGAACCTGCGAGGATTTAGCTATCAGTTCAGTCCGCAAGGATTCACGGCGGGGACGATCAATGCGGGGACAGTGAATGCGACGACACTCAATGGCGCGGTAGGTGCGGCTCAGCTTCCGTTGTTCGGAGCGTCTGGTGCGGCTCATGCTCGCGGTGCGGTTCCGGATCCAGGAACAACGGCGGGAACGACGCGGTATTTACGCGAGGATGGAACGTGGTCGGTGCCAGCGGGAACGAGCGGCTCGGGTGGACAGTCGATTGGAACGGGCTTGTCCGGTGGAGCTGCTCCGATTGCAGGCGCGACGGCCGATTACAACTTTCTCGAGGGAAAAGGGTCGGTGCTGACCGACAACACGGGCAACGGCAATAACGGAACTCTTGGTTCAGGAGCTAGTGCGCCGGTGTGGGTCAATGGCGGGTTGAGCTTCAGTCTTCCGGAGAATGTGAGTCTGCCGGCGACACTGAACAACACGCGGACTTTCTACCTGGCGTTTTATCTGAATCCGTTACCGACGAGTGCGGCGCAGTTTGTTCCGCAGAGCTTTCCAATGCTAATGGGAAGCTCTTTGGGAAATGCGGGGGTGAATATTATTACGAGCAGCAGCCAGGATCAAGGGACACTCCCCGCATTTGCTCCTGGAACGGTTGCAAATGGCAACTACAGCAGTATGTCCAGCTTGTTTATTTCGGGCTTCAATATATTGACGGTCACGCTGGGCAACGGAACGAGCGGGGATGTCGACCATTTTTACATCAACGGAGTTGAGATTCCCTATTCGTTCCAGGGGGCGTCTTTCGGGGCTCAGGCTTCTGGGAATTTCCTGCTTGGCGCACCGAACACCGGGTTCTTTAGCGGTTCGGGCTTCAACGGGATCTTCTATCGCGCGGTGTTTTCAGCGACGGAGGATAGTGCGGCAACGGTGCAGGGCAACTATCAGAAGATCCTGAACGACATCAACTCCCGTTCGGTTCCGGTGACGCCGGTCCCGGTGGTGCAAGTAAATCCCCAGTTGTATGCGGTGGGAGATTCAATCACGTTTGGATTCGGTACCGCGGATCCGGCGACGCAGGCGTGGCCGTTCAACCTGGCGTTGACGAATCAGCCGAGCTACCAAGTTGTCGATATGGGGTTGACTGGGGTGAGCTTCGGCGCGATTGCGGGGTCTGAGCCGAATAGAGTGGGAACGCTTTGCAGCACGATCAACGGACCTTCGATAGCTATTGGGTTCTCAGGAACGAACGACTTTGCTTCGTCTGCAGCGCCGGAGACTGTGTTTGGGCGGTTGTCGAGCTGGGTTCAGACGGTGAAGAAGGCAGGCTGCAGGGCCTTTGTGGGAACGATGATCTCGCGTACCGGTCTGGACTCTCCGAAGGATTCTTACGATGCGTTGATGTTGCAGAATGCGCAGAGGATTGGCGCGGATGGCGTGATCGACTTTGCGGCGAATCCGCTGCTTGGCGCAGATGGAGCCAATACGAACGCGACCTTCTTTCAAGGGGATCATACTCATCCGACGGCTGCAGGGCAGCTCTTGCTTGCTTCGGCGGCCAGCAATGCACTGAACTACTACTTCGGCTCTACGGCGGCGAACCCGCATGTTGTGACCGCGGCGACCTATGCGATGACGGCGGGCGATGGTTATGTGACGTCGAACCCATCAGCAAATCAGACGCTGACGCTGCCGGATTGCACGGGTCAGAGCGGTGCGGCGTATACGGTGACGAACCTGCAGTCTGCCTTTACGGTGGGCGTGGTATCGGGCAGCTCGTCGCAGGTGATCAACGGACTTGCAGCGGGTACGGTGGTGCCAGTGCCGGCGAATGGGTCGCTGACGCTGCGGGATGTTCCGAATCCTAAGACGGTTTCGGGATGCCATTGGGAGATGTAGTTGGTTGCCGCATGGCGCGGCCTCGTTGTGAGGGCGATGGCCGCGCTGTGCAGTTTTCAGGGTGAGGTTGGTGGCATGAGTGAAGCTCAGTGGGATGTGGAGGAGTTGTTGGCGCTGGGCAAGTGGATGGAGGCAAGGCCATCCGCTTTGGTGAAGGTGGCTGAGGGTTGGTTGAAGGTTCGAGATCGTGCGGGTTTGGAGCGGCCGTTGCGAGCCAATGCTGTGCAGAGGGCGTTTGAACGCGAACGCGGCAGGCAGAATATTGTGCTGAAGGCCAGGCAGATGGGGATTACGACCTGGGTTGCGGGGCGGTTTTTCTTGAAGACGATTACTGCTCGCGGCGTGATGACAGTGCAGGTGGCGCAGACGCGAGAGGCGGCAGAGGGCATCTTTCGGATGGTGCAGCGATTCTGGGAGTGTCTGCCGGAGGGGCTGCGTGAGGGTGCGCTGCGACGGAGTAAAGCGAATGCCGGACAGATGTGTTTTCCGGCGCTGGATAGTGAGTTTCGTGTGGTGAGCGCGGGAGATGAGAATGCCGGGCGTGGTTTGACGGTGCAGTATCTGCACTGCAGTGAAGTGAGCCGCTGGCCGGGAGATGCGGGGGCTACGTTGGCGGGGCTGCGGGCCGCGTTGGCGCCTGGGGGCGAGATGGTGCTGGAGTCTACTCCGAATGGGGCTTATGGATGTTTTTATGAGGAGTGGGGACGATCATTGGAGCAGCGAGTCGGCGGGTTAGCGAGTCAGCGAGACGGCGGCGTGGTTCGGCACTTTTTTCCGTGGTGGATGGAGGAGGCTTATGTTGGCGCGGCGGTTGAGGAGTTGCGAGAGGATGAGCTTCGGCTGGTGACGGCGCATGGTTTGACTGCGCGGCAGATTGGGTTTCGTCGGGGGCTAGAGGCTAGTTATCGGGGGCTGCGTTCGCAGGAGTTTGCGGAGGATGCGGAGAGCTGCTTCAAGGCTACGGGGGAGTGTTGCTTTGAGGTTGAGGCTGTGGAAGAGAGGCTGGCTTCGGTGGGTGAGCCTTTGGAGATGCGGCGGGGTGGGGCTTTGCAGATTTGGCTGCCCCCGATTGCGGGGAAGGAGTATGTCGTTGCGGTGGATACGGCTGGGGGCGGGGCCGATGGAGACTATGCAGCGGTGCAGGTGATTGAGAGAGAGTCCGGAATGCAGTGTGCGGAGCTGCAACAGAGGCTGGGGACGCTGGACTTGGCGAGGGTTTCGGCGGGTTTGGCTAGGGAGTATGGCGGGGCGGTGATTGCGGTGGAGAGGAATAACCATGGAGCTGGTGTGCTTGCTTATCTGGATAGCGTGGAGCGGTATGCGCGAGTGCATGAGCAGGGCGGGGTTGCGGGTTGGTTGACGACGGCGGGATCGAAGCCTGGGATGGTTAGCCGGATGGGGGCGCTGCTGGTGGAGTCGCCTGGGATGTTCTTTAGTAAGAGACTGCTTTCGGAGTGCCGGACTTTTGTTTCGATGGTGGGGGGTAGGACTGGGGCTGTGAATGGGGCGCATGATGATTGCCTGATGGCGATGGCGATTGGGCAGGCGGTTCGGGCTGAGTTGCTGGGGAAGAGATGAAGTCCTGCCGGAGGGGCCCACTGCGCGTGGGGCGGCCACTTCGTGGCGTGTGTACCGCTTTGAATGGCGCTCCCGTTGGTCGCGAGCAGAACGATAATTCCGACCAACGGGAGGACCACGCGAAGCTCTAAAAAGGCGTGCGAACGCCCACGGGTTATTCTGTTGCTGAGGTATTTCGGCTTGGCGGTGTTGGCAGTGCAGGCGATTCGACGGATGCGGGGTGGAGCGCAGAGCCAGCTGATGCTGGGAGCGGATGGCAAGCTTTGGGTGGTGAAGTTTCAGAATAATCCGCAGGACGTGCGGGTGCTGGCGAATGAACTGATCGCGACCAGGCTGGCAGCGGGGGTGGGTTTGACTGTGCCGATGAGCGATGTGGTCGAGGTTACCGAGTGGCTGGTGGCGAATACGCTGGATATGTTCGTCGACATGCCAAAGGGGCTGAGGCAGAGGTATACGGCAGGGCTGCAGTTCGGGTCGCAGTTTGTGGGTGGGTTGATGCCGGGGCAGGTGGTGGACTATTTGCCGGAGCAGCAGTTGGACGAGGTGAGGAATCTCGCGGAGTTTGCCGGGATGCTTTGCATCGATAAGTGGGCAGGCAATTGCAATGGTCGGCAGGCGGTCTTTGAGAGGAAGCCTCGGGAGAAGAAGTACCGGGCTACCTTCATCGACCAGGGGTTTTGTTTCAATGCGGGAGCGTGGACGTTTCCAGATTCGCCGTTGCGCGGGGTGTACCAGAGGAACCAGGTGTATGCACGGGTGACGGGATGGGAGAGCTTTGAGCCCTGGCTAAGCCGGGTGGAGGCGATGGAGGGGGAGACACTGTGGTCGATCGCAGAGGCGGTTCCTCCTGAGTGGTATGGCGGGGATACGGCGGTCATCGAGCAGCTGATGGAGCAGATGCTGAGGCGGCGGTCGCGGGTGAGAGAGTTGATCGGGGAGTTTCGAGATTCGAATAGAAAGCCATTCCCGATGTGGGCGTCGGGGAGGAAAATTGTGGTGCCGAGGCAGTTCGCTGAGGTTAGTGGAGTGGGAAAATTCGTAATGTAGATGTGGGTGTAATGAATTTGGAGGTTGATGGCTGAGCGGGTCCAATGCGAGTTCTTCCTGATCCGATATGTGCCGGATGTGGTGAAGGGCGAGTTTGCGAATATCGGCGTGCTGCTGCGGGAGGCAGGGCGCGACGAGAGCGCGGTGGTGCGCTTTACGCGGGACTGGGCCCGGGTGAAGTGCATGGATGCGGATGCGGACATTGGTTTGCTGGAGGCGTTGGAGGGAGAGATTGGAGAGCGGCTGAAGACTGTGGGCAGGGATGCTCCGGGTATTAAGCCGGTGATGGAGATTCTTGAGGATACGCTGGCGAACTCGGTGCAGATGACCGAGGTTCGGGCTTGCCTGGCGGAGAGTCTGCCGACGGAGATTGAGCAGTTGATGAAGATGTATGTCGAGCCGTTGAAGGTGAAGACGGAGCGGAAGCGGACCGGACGGGCAGCAATCGCGGGGGCGATGCGGACGGAGTTTGAGCGGGCTGGAGTGTGGGGGCTGATGCGGAAGAGGATTGCGGCTTCGCTTTATACGCGGGCGGGCGATCCGATGAAGATTGATTGTGGATATAGGCCGAACGGGGTGATTCGGATGTTTCAAGCGGTGTCGCTGGAAGGGGATGTGGAGGCGGCGAAGGGGTTGGCTTATTCGGCTCCCCAGTTGGTGGAAGGCGTGCAGAGGGTGGAGGGAGCGCGACTGGAGCTGACTGCGATTGTGGAGCCGTTGCGCGCTGTGTCGGATACGGAAGACGAGGCGATGGAGCGGTATCGGTTCGGTGTTGAGGCGATGGAGCGGCAGGAGATTCGGGTGGTGACTTTGAGTGATCTTGCGAGGGTGGCGGAGACGGCTCGGGTGGAGTTGAGGGTTTGATTCGACGACGGACTGTCTAGGCGTTGGTATAGAGCTCGGGGCTGAAACGAAATACAGGGATTCTTCGCTTCGCTCAGAATGACAATGTTCTAGCGAGACGATCTAGGAAATTTGATGTTCAACGGTAGGCATGGCCCAGGGGCTGTGCCTTTTTCTTTTTGCAGCAGAGACGGAAAGAGAGAGGGGTAGCGATGGGCGTTCGGACGATGGTGAAGGATGTTTGGCAGAGGTTGGCAGGGGTTGAGGCTGGTGATGCAGGGATGGGCGAGCGGAAGACGGCGATGCTGCCCTCGATTCTGAGCCCCTACAGACCGGCAGGTCGGCCGGGGCAGAATGCGCTTCCGAAGCCGACGGCTGCGAATCTGCGGAAGTTTGCCGAGACGCCTGTGGTTCGGCGGGCGATCAACGTGGTGAAGGACAAGATCGCGAGCATGGACTGGCAGGTGAAGGTGCGGCGCGGCTACACCAACGTGACGGTCGAGGATGCGGAGGCTCGGATGAAGGCGCTGCGGGAGTGCCTTGAAGAGCCGAATGCTTCGGACAGCTTTCGGGTGCTGTGGGAGCAGGTGCTGGAGGATCTGCTGGTCGGGGGATTTGGTGCAGTGGAGATGGAAGCGACCGGCGATCCTGAGAGACCGTTTCATCTTTGGGCGGTGGATGGAGCGACGATCCAGATCGATACGAAGTGGGACGGCGATCCGAACAAGCCTCGCTATGCGCAAGCTACGGGGCGGATGGGGCAGGAAGCTTTGGTTCCGCTTCTCGACGACGAGCTGATGTATTTGAGGCTGAATCCTCGCAGCTATACGCCGTTTGGTCTGGGCAGGTTGGAGGTTGCGTTTGAAACGGTAAACCAGTTTCTGAGTGCCAGCCGGTATGCGGGGAAGCTTGCCAGTAATTCGGTGGCGCAGTATGCGATCTGGTTGAACGACGCTACTCCCGAGGAGCACGACCGGCTAATTCGTTGGTGGCAGGATGAGATTGAAGGTACAGGGCGAGTTCCGTTTTTGAGCTCCGAACAGAAGCCGGAGGTGATTCAGTTTGCCGGTGGAACGGATGCGGATCTGCGGCTGCAGTGGCAGGAGGCTTTGATTCGCATGATTGCGAATGCCTTCGATCTGCCCCCGATGATGCTTGGCCTCGAGAGTGACGTGAATCAGTCGACCGCGGGCGAGATGGCGGACGAGGCTTTCCAGGGCGCGATTGTGCCTGTGGCGAAATTGGTAGCAGAGCACATAACGCGTGATCTGTTCGCAAAGAAGCTGGGCTGGCGGGAGTTCGAGTTCTGCTTCAACGACCTGGAGAGCAGAGACGAGATGCAGGAGCTGCAGATGCAGACGACGCTGCTGCAGGCCGGGGTGTTGACCGTGGATGAAGTGCGTGCGATGCGGGGGTTAGGCCCGATAGAGGCGGCGGTGAAACAGTGAAGGTGACGATCGACAATCTGGATGGCGCGGGGGCTGTGGACTACTCGTCTGCGCTTTGCGGTGATGGACCGGTGAAGATTTCACGCACGTTGAATGCTCCGTCGATATGCAGCGGAATGTTGGATGTGACGGATGCTGCTTTGCCGGTACCGGTGAGGCGGGGACGCGTCGTGCTTACGGCAGCAAACGGGACGATTCTTTTCACCGGGTATATCGCTACGGATCCCGAGGCGGTGTATGCGGGGACAGGCTTGAAAGGGCCGGTCTATCGGTACGCCGTGAGCGCTGTAAGTGATGAGTGGCTGCTGGATAAACAGACTGTGCCTCTGAGTGGAGCAGGACTGGGGCAGAGCGGTGGACAGCTACTGACGACTCTAACCAACCGCGTGGATGCTGGCTTGTTTACGACGACTGGGGTGCTGAATGGGCTCTCCGTCGGCGTCTTCGAACCTTCGCAGACAGAGAACTGGTCGGTGAATGCGGGTGGTGTCGCAAGCGCGACATATGCGGCGTATCGCGTGCTGGACGGTGCGATTGGAATGCAGCCGGCAGGAACTGTGACCCATACGTTGAGCGATGGAGACGGTTCGCTCCAGGTGGCGGCGTTGAAGACGACGTCGGTGAAGGAGCTAGCGAATGATGTCACAGTGAGCGGCGATATGGAGCCGACGGCTTATGTCACTGAGACCTTCGCTGGTGATGGAACGACTACTGTGTTTCAACTGTCGGAGGATCCGTTTCGTTCGAAGAAGACAGCGAACTCCGCGCAGTTTCTTCTCGACAGCTTCAACGAGGCGGTGCTGGATACGCAGATATGGGAGTTGAACGATTCGGGTTCGCATCTTGGCCTGAGTGCCGCGGGTCTTACCATGACGGGAGGAAATGGTTTTGATGGGCAGACGACGCTGACCGCGATCGACCCGGTGGAGATGGGCGGCTCGTTGGTGGTTGAAGCGGGGAGTCTGCAACTAGGTGGTGCGAGCGCTGGAGTGGTTTGCGGGCTGTACGAGGGAGCCACGCAGAACGCGAACTGCTTTGCCGGCTACAACGTGCGACAGAGTGGCGGGAACACCGTGGTGGTGCCGTTTGTGAATGGTGTCGAGGTTGGGACCGTGTTTCCGATGCTGCAGGGACATATTTATACATTGCGTATTCGTCTGCATTGCGTTGAGGTGCAACGGGTGTTGCAGACCTACTACGCAATGGTAGATGGCGTAGTGAACTCGTTTGGCGGCGGACTGGTGACAGCGCCGATGTCTCTTGTGTTTGAACTGCAGAATCTGGGTGCAGCTTCGAATACCCCGGCTACGGTGCTCTATGACGGGTCCGTGGTGACCTCGCCGTCTAGCTGCAGCTTTGTCGCGGTGAATAGTGTGCAGCTGTTTGGGTCGATGGGCTACTGCAGGATTACGCAGACGGGATCTGGCTGGGTGGTGAGTACTCTGCCAAGTGGCGTAAGGATGACGCGGCTGATCGGAGTTGCAGGAGAAGGAGTAGATTGCACGCTATCTGCAGCAGGAAAGGTTACATTCTTTGCTGGCAGGGTTCCTGTGGCGGGGGAACTTGTAACTGTGACGTATCGTGGGCCGCAGAGAGCCGTAGCGCGGATGGAGGATGCAGCGAGCGTTTCTGAGGAAGCCAAGGGCGGGATGCCCGGGACTGCTCAGTGGCTGGGAAAGGTGTTGAAGCCCGCTGCGCGGAGCTCGATGGACTGCGAGAGCGCTGCGATGGCGGTGCTGAGTTTTTCGGCCAGCCGAGCGGCCGCAGTTGCCGGAACTTATGTCGCGGTGAATCCGCAGGACGTTTGGCCGGGTGATGTGCTGGCTGTGACGAGCGCAGGGCAGACGATGAGTGTGGTGGTGCGGCGGGTAGAGATCGCCGATGGCATGGGATGCCCGGAGATGCTGACCTATCGCATGTCGTTTGCCAATGACTGGGCTGAGGGACTGGGGTTGACGTTGTCTGAGGCGATTGCTGTCGACGCGCTGCTTCCATCGACTGCGTTGAATTCGACGCTGCCAGTTGGCGGCGGCGTGCTTTCGAACCTGCAGCAGTTGCAAGTGGTGAGCGCTACTGGGACTGCGCTGCAGGTCGATTCGGGGACGGCTCCCCCTGCTGGTGGCGGGTTTGAGGTGAGACGACGGGATGGGGATTTTGGTCCGGGAGTAGACCAGGATCTGGTGTTGAGGAGTCCGGTGCGGAGCTTCTCCATCCCTCGAGAGGGACAGATAGAGCACTACTATGTGCGGATGTTTGATGGATCGAAACCACCGCTGTACTCGCGGTTTTCGAGTGCGGTGTTTACGAATTTGCCGGTGAGCGAATAAAGGAAGAAAGGAGGAGAGAGATGACAGAGTTCGAAGGGCAGGTATTAGCGGATTTGAGTGTGCTGAAGAGCCAAATGAAGCAGGTGCTAGGGATTGGGCAGCCGGGGCGATTGACTCAACTGGAGGATCGCGTGGAGCAGCATGAGCGAAGTGTGCAACGGATGAAGGGACTTCTGGGAGCTGGTGGCGCGGTGTTGGCGGTGTTCCATCTGGCAATTGATTATCTTCGGCGGTAGATGAGATTGGGGAGAAGAGTATGAACTTTTTGAAGCTGTTTTTACGATCGATTGCGTTGCTTCCAGGCGTGATTCAAGGAACGGAGGCTTTGTTCGGAGCGGAGACGGGTGAGCAGAAGAAGAAGGCGGCCGTGGAGATCGTCGGGGCCGCGATCAATATCACCGACGCTGTAACGATGAAGCATATTGCCGACGCGGACAAGTTCACTCAGGGGCTGAGTATGACGATTGACGGTGTGGTGATGTGCCTGAACGCGAGTCTGTGGGCGAACCGTTCGTAGTGCTGCTGCGGGCGCGGCGCGCATTGGAAACCGTATAATCGGGCCATGGACGCCGAGTCGCAGAGCAGTGTTTTGGTTGGAGTTGTGATGGGAAGCCGCAATGATTATGCGGTTATGCGAGGCGCCGTGGAGGTGCTGAAGGAGTTTGGCATCGCACACGAGGTGCGGGTGGTGTCGGCTCATCGGACGCCGGATCTTCTTTTTGATTATGCAGACTCTGCGGTTGAACGCGGGCTTAGGGTGATCATCGCAGGGGCTGGAGGCGCGGCACATCTACCGGGAATGATTGCAGCGAAGACCGTGGTGCCGGTGCTGGGTGTTCCGATACCGGCGACCGCGTTGCAAGGGATGGATTCGCTGTTGAGCATTGTGCAGATGCCGAAGGGGATTCCTGTAGGAACGCTGGCGATTGGGGCTTCTGGCGCTGCGAACGCAGGACTGTTGGCTATCGCGATACTGGCTACTACAGATGCTGGGTTGCAGAAGAGGTTGGTGGCCTGGCGCGCTGCGCGGCGGGATGAAGTTCTTGCGCAGGCGGTTGGGGAAGAAGGAGTGGGCGAGTGAGCTCTGATTCTTCGAGTGCAAAGCCGATTCTACCGGGCGCGACGATTGGGATATTTGGTGGAGGACAACTGGGCCGGATGACGGCGATGGCAGCCCGCGGCATGGGGTACCGGATTCTGGTGCTTGATCCGGATCCGGCATGCCCGGCTCGGTTTGTGGTGGATGGATGCATCGAGGCTGGGTGGGATGATTCGCGGGAGGCGGCGAATCTCGCTCGCGGTTGTGACGTGGTGACGCTGGAGATTGAACAGATTTCACCGGCGAGCATGGAGGCCGCGGCGAGCTATGCACCGGTGCGGCCGGGCGGTGCCATGCTAGCGGTGATTCAGGATCGAATTGAACAAAAAGACTGGCTGCGACGAAATGGATTTCCAGTGGGGGAGTATCGAGCGGTGCGGTCGCTCGATGAGTTGCGGGATGCCGTGGCTGCGCTTGGCGGCAGGTGTTTTTGCAAAAGCGCAACTGGTGGATACGACGGACGCGGTCAAGGTAAGGTGGGTTTCAATGGTGGGGCCTCTCTTGAGGATGAAGTGAGGGGAGCGTGGGAGGCACTGGGCGAGCGGGCCGGTGTGGCGGAGAAAGCCGTCGATCTGGACAAAGAGATCTCCGTCTTAGTGGCTCGTGCTCCAAATGGTGAAGTGAAGGTTTATCCGGCTGCGCTGAATCATCATGAAGAGCAGATTCTGGCTTGGAGTGTGATTCCGGCTCCGCTGTCTTCGGAGCTGGAGGCGCAGGCGCGGGAGATTGCTGAGGCGATTGCTGACACATTTCAGTTGGAGGGAGTGTTGGCGGTCGAGATGTTTTGTACGACCGATGGGAGACTGCTGGTCAATGAGCTCGCTCCACGACCTCACAACAGCTACCATGCGAGCGTGCGGGCCTGCGTGACGGGTCAGTTCGAGCAACTGGTGCGAGCGGTTTGTGATCTGCCCTTAGGGGATGTAGATGTTGTGCAGCCAGCGGCGATTGCGAATCTGCTGGGCGATTTGTGGTTGAAGGATGGACAAGCTGTCGAACCCAGGTTTGACGCGGCGCTCGCGGTGCCCGGAGTCAGACTTCATTTGTATGAGAAGCATAAGCCGCGCAAAGGACGGAAGATGGGGCATCTGTCGGCCGTGGGTGCGACGGCGGATGAGGCGGTGCAATTGGTCTTGCGAGCCAAAGCGTTGCTCTAGACGATACGACAAAGAGAAGCGCGGCAGACTTGAGGTAAGCCTGCCGCGCTTTTTATTGAGGGAAAACTTAACTAGCCGATGTCCTCGGACCAGTTCTCGAGGTAGGCTTTGAAGTCGGACATGAATTTGCCGGCGTCTGCGCCGTCGACGATGCGGTGATCGAAGCCAAGGGTGAAGCGCTGGATGGAACGGATCGCAATGGAGTCGTTGCCGTCCTTATCGGTGATGACTTCGGCTTCCTTGTTGAGTCCGCCGATGCCGAGGATCGCGCTCTGCGGCTGGTTGATGATGGGGGTTCCGAACTGCTCGCCGAAGATGCCGGAGTTGGTCAAGGTGAAGGTGCCTCCGGAGATCTCATCGGGTGCCAGCTTCTTGTTGCGGGCACGGTCTGCGACGTCGACGATGCCACGTGCAATGCCCAGGAAGTTCTTTTCTTCGGTCTGCTTAAGGACGGGAACAATGAGGCCCCAATCGAGCGCCACGGCGATTCCGATGTTGATGTTCTTGTTGTAGCGGATCGCCTCGCCTTCGATAGAGCCGTTGACGACCGGGTGCTTGCGCAATGCAACGATAGCAGCGCGAGTGATGAAGGGCATGTACGTGAGCTTGACGCCGTTGCGCTGCTCGTACTTCGACTTCTCCTTCTCGCGAAGTCTCACGATACGCGTCATGTCGACCTTGAAGACTGTGTGGACATGGGGGCTGGTGCGCTTGGATTCGACCATGCGCTGCGCGATGATGGAGCGCATCTTGGTCATCGGAACAAGCTCGCCGGGTTGGGGCTGAGGGGCGGCTGGCTTCGCGGCAGCTGCGGCAGGTATGGAAGCTGGCGCAGTAACAGACGCAGCGGCGACAGGTTTTGGGCCCTGCTCCAGATGACTTACGATGTCCGTCTTGGTGATGCGGCCAGATGCTCCCGTGCCGGGTACCTGCGAAAGATCGACGTTGTTGTCTTTTGCGATCTTGCGGACGAGCGGAGATGAACGGACACGATCGCCGGCTACAGCTGAAGCGGAAGAAGCCGCGGCCACAGGAGCAGTCGCTGTCGCCGTGGGTGCAGGGGTCGATGCAGCTGGAGCAGCAGTCTTTCCGGCTGCGCCGCCGATAACAGCGACGACCGTGTTGATCGTAACAGTAGCGCCCTCCTGAACTTTAATTTCCGAGAGCGTACCGGCAACTGGCGAGGGAATCTCCGCGTCAACTTTGTCGGTCGAAATCTCGAAGATCGGCTCATCTCGCTGGACGGTGTCGCCGACCTTTTTGAGCCACTTGGTAATCGTGCCTTCGGTGATGGACTCGCCCATCTGGGGCATCAGAACTTCGGTACCCGGACCTGCGGCGGCGGGCGAACTTCCCTGGGCTGCGGATGGCGTGTCGGCAGCAGCGGGTGTGACAGTGTCAGCTGCTGGGGCGGCTGCGGTCTCAGCTTTTGCAGGCGAAGCGGTAGATGCTGCTGACGAACCGGCTTCATCGATGCTGCAAACGACTGTGTTGATCTGGACCGTAGTGCCTTCGGAGATTTTGATCTCCTTGAGAGTACCGGCGGCGGGCGAAGGAATCTCCGCATCGACCTTGTCGGTCGAGATCTCGAAGAGCGGCTCATCGCGCTGAATGGCGTCGCCCGGCTTTTTGAGCCACTTTGTGATGGTGCCTTCGGTGATGGATTCGCCCATCTGGGGCATAACTACGTCAGTCGGCATGAATTTCTCTTCTCCCCTGATTTCAGGTGCTGTGTACAGGTTGCGGACGGTTCAACCCGTCTTATTTCGGCCCGGTCCGCGATCGGGCGTACGCAAAAGGGATTATACGGCTGCTGGATGATAACTGGCCGCTTGGTGCGGTTAGCGAACAGCGGTGACGGCTCAATGTTTGTCATTTCACACATGCGCGGCGAGCAGTTGGTCAACCGATTCGCCCCGCAGCATTTGGTGCTCGAAGACCCGGCCAAAGTTGCGGGCTGCGGAGTTAAAAGCCGACTCCATTGTTGGTTCCCGGTCGGAATCGGCCTCCAGTTCGAGGCTTGTTACCTGCCGATCGGCGATACCACAGGGAATAATCCATTCGAAGTCCCTCAAGTCGGTGGTTACGTTCAGAGCGAAACCGTGGGAAGTCACGCCCTGAGAGACGTGGACACCTATCGCTGCGATTTTTTTCTCGGGGATGCTGCCGCCGGCCATTGTCCAGACGCCTGTGAGTTTGCAAATACGCTGCGTCATTACACCGAAGTCGCCGCAGGTGCGAACTAAGACCTCTTCGAGCAGACGAACGTAATCGACCGGGCCAAGATGGGGACCATTTTTCCCTGGTAGGTCACCACGCAGATCGATGATCGGGTATCCGACCAGCTGGCCTGGGCCGTGATACGTGACGTCGCCGCCGCGATTGATCTCGTGGAGCTCGACGCCGCGCTGCGCGAGTTTTTCGTCACTGGCAAGGACGTTGGAGCGGTGAGCATTGCGGCCGAGCGTCAAAACGGGTGGGTGCTCCAGCATTAGAAGCGTGTCACCAATCAGATTTTGCTTTCGCGCGGCGATGACCTGCTGTTGGATGACGAGAGCCTCGCTGTATGGGACGCGGCCGAGATTGAGGAGATTGATGTGCATGAGCTACTTTTGGGACGTCGCCGTTTGTAAAAACAGCCGAGCCAGTGGCCCGGCTGTCATTCGCATACTCCGCAAGGCTAAACGTTTACTGCCATTCCCTCGACGCTCGAGAAGCCATCCAGCAGGGCTTCAGCAACCGTCGGGTGGGCGTGGATGGTGAACATCATCTCTTCGATGGTCGCTTCGAGCTGGATTGCAGTAACCGCTTCGGCGATGATCTCCGTGGCGGTGGTGCCGATGATGTGGACGCCCAGAATCTCGCCATGCTTCGCATCGGAGACGACTTTGACGAAGCCATCGTGGGCATCGAGGATCGTCGCCTTCGAGTTGCCGACGAATGGGAACTTGCCGGTTTTCACCTGGTAGCCCTTCTCCTTTGCCTGCGCCTCGGTGAGGCCAACACTGGCAATTTGAGGTTCGCAGTAGGTGCAACCTGGAATGTGAGCGCGATTCACGGCCTTGGCGTATTTGCCTGCGATTCTCGCCGCAACCACAAGACCTGCCATGCTGCCGACGTGCGCTAACTGAGGAAGGCCCGCAACGATATCGCCGATCGCGTAAATGCCTGGCTCGGTCGTTTCCATCCATTCGTTCGTGACGATAAAACCTCGATCGGGGGTAATCTTCACCTTGTCGAGACCTACATCGTAGGTTCGCGGCGCGCGGCCCACGGCGACCAGCACCTTTTCAGCCTGCTTGGTCTCACTCGTTCCGTCGGCCTTGGTGAAGTGAACGAGGACGCCGTCTTTATTCTTTTCGAATTTGTCCACCTTTGCCGACAGGTGCACATCGATCTCCCGTTTTTTGAAAAGACGTAGCAGCTCTTTGCTGATGTCTTCGTCCTCAGCAGGCACCATGCGCGGGAGCGCTTCGAGGATCGTGACTTCCGCTCCGAAGCTCTTGAAGATCGACGCAAATTCGACCCCTACGGCGCCCGATCCCACAACGACCAGCGACTTGGGAGCATCGTCGATCTTCAGAATTTCGTAGTTCGTCAAAATCGTCGTGTCTGCTGTGTAGCCAGGAAGCATGCGGGCGTCCGAGCCCGTTGCCAGAACAACTTTTTTGGCCTTTATGGTGTCGGTCTTACCATCGGCCGTCTTCACCTCGATGGTGTGGACGCCGTCTTTCGCAGGGCCGGTCAGGCGACCGTAACCCTTGATGGCGTTGATCTTGTTCTTCTTCATCAGGAAGTCGAGACCCTTCGTGTGACGCGAGATTACATCGTCCTTGCGCGCCAATACACCCTTCCAGTTAAGCTTCGGTGGCGTCACTTCGATGCCGTAACGGTCGGCATGCTTCAGGTGATCCCACAGTTCAGCAGAAAACAGCATCGATTTGGTGGGAATGCAGCCCCAGAGCAGGCAGGTTCCGCCTAACCGGTCGTTCGCATCTATCAGAGCCGCCTTCAAGCCATATTGTGAGGCGCGGATTGCGCAGGTATACCCGGCGGGTCCGCCGCCAAGCACCACTAAGTCATAAATCGTATCTGCCAAGGGAACACTCCATATAGGTAAACCAACTTCACCATCTTATTCGATTCCTCCGGTACTTATTAGATTCGCCGCATGCAGAAGACCCAATTGCGCTTGACATCTGCGTCATAATAAGAACTGTGAAGATTTTATGGAGAAATAATGGTTAGCAACGTGGCCCGGCTGACAAGCGCTCTGCGCAGTAGCGTTTTTGACGAGGAGACAAGCTCCGCTTCCGCGCCGGAACCTACATTTGCAGAAAAGATCGACAGTGCCCGCCGAGATTTGGCCAAAAACGGAGTAGCGCTTTTCACCGATGAACATGGGCGTCGCTTCCGCATCGTCCGTAAGCCTGCCTAGATTATGAGTGCGCTGGTCGCAGGCTTTCTGCTGATCGGCTACCTGCTCGCCCCCGGCGTTATCTATCGTCTCTTCTTCTCAGCCTATATTCCCGCAAGACGATATCAGCGCACCCGTACCGAGGAGGTTGTATTTTCTCTTCTGGTCACGATGGTCCCCTTTCTCCTCTCCTGGATTCTCCTGATCCAGACTCCATTGGGGCACTATCCCACTCTAACCATCGGCTCTGCCAAAACAGAGGCATACCGAACCGTCTTTAGATCGCTGTTGCCGGGCCCCGAGCTCGCGCCGTCGAACCCGATCGTACTCCGTGCTCACCTCGCGGATGCCTATCTCCGCTCGTTCTTCGAACAGGCTCGCTTTTTGGCGCTTCTGTGGCTTTTCTGCGGCATCGAGGGCTGGATCTCCGGTCTTATCGTCTCTCGCTACGGGGAGTACAACACCAACCAGAGCATCCACCGGCTGTTGAAGCGCTTCTGTGACGACTTTCTTCTAACCTACGTCTCCGAGTGGGAGTTACTCTTTACCACTCGTTCCTTGCCTCGGAGCCAACAGGACTTTGACGTAGAGATCGATGCTCTTGCCGCCGACATTCTTTATCGCGGCAAGCTCGTCGATTGGTTCCTAGACCAGGACGGCAAGCTCGAAGGGATCTTTCTCGAACGAGCGGCGCGCTACCAACAGAAGGATCTCGAACGCGACCGCGAACGGGGTGCCGAGAAACCCCGCGAGGCCTACTGGCGGATGATTCCGGGAGCGAAGCTCTATCTCGTTGCAAGTACGATTGCCAACTACAACATCCGATATGTGCCGCCTTCTCAGCCAGAGATGACGTTAGCTGAGCTTCGTGCTCGCTTTGGCGACGAAGCGATCATTACGCCTCTTCCCCCAGACAGTTTTGAGGATCCTATTAACTCGCCTTAGAAGAACACCGTCATCCCAGCACCTTCGCTGCTTCTTTGGCAAAGTACGTCACGATGAAGTCGGCCCCGGCCCGCCGGATCGACAAAAGCGATTCCATCATCGTCCGCTCTGGCTCCAGCCATCCACGTGCAAACGCAGCGTGCAGCATCGAGTATTCTCCTGACACCTGATAGGCGCCCATCGGAAGGTCGTATCGCTCCCGTGCCGCACGAATCACATCAAGATATGGCATCGCGGGCTTCATCAACAACATATCCGCGCCCTCTGCTATGTCCTGATCGATCTCGCGCATTGCCTCACGGAGGTTCGCACCGTCCATCTGGTAGCTGCGACGATCCCCGAACTGCGGGGCCGAGTCCGCCGCCTCACGGAATGGACCGTAGAATGCCGACGCAAACTTCGACGCGTAGCTCATTATCGGAATCTGTTCGTGACCGCCCGCATCGAGAGCGTTTCTTATGGCTTCCACACGCCCGTCCATCATGTCCGAAGGAGCGACAATGTCCGCACCCGCTTGAGCTAACGATGCAGCTGTCTTTGCAATCAGCACAACGCTCGAATCATTCTGAATCTCATAATGATCGCCATCCCGCTTAACGACGCCGCAGTGTCCATGCGGGGTGTACTCGCACAAACAAACGTCAGCGATTGCCACTAGAGAATCGAGCGCTTTATTTTGCTTGATTGTTCGTAGCGCCTGCTGCACGATGCCGTCTTCGGCCCACGCGCCGGTCGCCTCTTCGTCTTTTTGCGCTGGCAAGCCAAACAGCAGCAACCCTCCCAACCCGAGCGACGCACAAGCCTCTGCCTCTTTTATAGCTTCGTCAATCGATAAATTGAAGACACCGGGCATCGAGCCGATCTCTTTGCGTATCCCTTCGCCAGGGCAGATAAATAGCGGGTAGATCAGCGCACCGGGATGGAGGTGGGTCTCGCGAACCACAGATCGCATCGCCTCGGTTCGGCGCAGACGGCGCAAACGCGTTGCAGGAAAGTTCATGCTTCCAGTTTACGTCCAGCCCTCAGGTTCGGTCTGCGATCGCGTCGTACTCCAGGCCCGAAGCTCCCGGAGCCAGCACCCAGAGAGTGTAGATTCCCAACGCAGTGCCAAAGAACGGCTTCAGCAGACTGAGGATCCCGACTACGATAGCCAGCGTCCGGCCCCATGGTCGACGCGTCAACAGGCTATAGCCGACGAACAGCGCGAGGCCTGCCATCACCACAGTGTAAACAGCAATGACGGGCAGCAACGAGGCCATCCACGGCTGTCCAAAGACACCATGGGAGTGGTTGAAGGGCCAGTCGTAGCCTCCGAATCCACGGCCAGCGAAGGCATGCAGGAAAAACATGCCCATCAAGCCGCTGATAAACCTGTACGCCCCAAAGGCACACCACAGCACCCCAAGTGTCTGTAGATGCCGACGGACTCTCGGTACAAGGACGGGCGCCGGCGGCTGCGGATATGCGGCATAAGTCGGTTGAGCAGCGACAACCTGCGCCCCGCACTTCGAACAAAAATAAACCCCATCTACTACTGAAGCTCCACATGCCTGACAGACCATCTGACACCTCCACATCACAAGACGCCAGCCCTGCTCTCTTCTTGCTACGCAGGCGTTCTGCTCCCGGTTCCCCGCAAGGGTACGATAAAAGAAGTGACCTCTGCAGAACTATTACCGACCATCCCCTCCCCGCTCCACGAAGCGAGTGCAGCAGCTCTGGAGTGGCCACGTCTCCGCGAGTACATCGCAAGCCGCACCTTCTCCGCTCTGGGCCGCGCCTGGATTCTCGCGCTCGAACCCTGCGCCGACCTTGCCTGGATCGACCTGCAACAACAGCGCACAGCCGAGATGCGCTCTATGCTCACCCGTGGCGGCAGTTTCGAGTTCCATGGACTTTTCGACCCAACGACCTTGCTCGAGAAGGCCCGCATCGAAGGTGCTGCCCTCGAATCAACTGAGATCCGCGACCTTCTCGCGGTCGTAGAACGCGTGGCTGCCTGGCGCAATCTCATCGACCCGCCGCCTAACGGAACACGATACGAGTGGCCAGGTATCGCCGCACTCTCTGCGCCCTTGCTCGACTACGATCTGGCTCCGCTACTCCGCCTTCTGCGCGGAAAGATCGAGCCCGATGGCAGCCTCAACGACGATGCCTCGTCGGAACTGAACCGCATCCGCCGCGCCATGGAGCGCCAGCATCGAGCCATCCAGGCAAGTCTCCGCCGATCCCTACAAAGTCTCAGCGAAGGTGGTACCACTCAGGAAGATCTCATCACCATTCGCGGCGACCGTTTCGTCATTCCCGTGAAGTCCGAATTCAAACGCAAGGTCCCCGGCGTCATTCACGGCTCGTCATCCTCCGGACAGACGGTATTCGTCGAGCCTCTCGAGACCATCGAGCAAAATAATGAACTGGTTCGCCTTCTCGACGAAGAGCAATCAGAGATACACCGCATCCTCGTCGCAATGACCCACGCCCTCGGTCAAAACTCCACCGCGATCCATCTCGGCGCCCGCATCCTCGCCGAGGTCGAATCTCACAGCGCCCGCGCACGTTTTGCCGAAACTCTCAACTGCTCCCGCCCCATCTTTGCGCAGGAACTCTCCCTCACGGCCGCTCGCCATCCTCTGCTGGAACTCCGCATGCGCGCAGCAGCGCTAGCCGATGGGACCGAACCAAGCAGACCAGTTCCACTCACCATTATTCTGCCGCCAGAAGCCAAGCAACTTATTATCAGCGGACCCAACACCGGCGGCAAAACTGTCTCTCTTAAAACCTTGGGCTTACTCTCGCTGATGGCTCAGGCTGGCGTCCCTGTCCCTGCCGAAGAGGCGAAGCTCCCTCTCTTTGAAAGCATCTACGCCGACATTGGTGACGCTCAGTCCATCGAGCGCAATCTTTCCAGCTTCTCCGCTCACGTCGTCAATCTTGATCGCATCTCCCGCGAAGCCACATCAAATTCGCTTGTCCTGCTCGACGAGCTAGGTTCAGCCACCGACCCTGAAGAAGGAGCTGCTCTCGCGGTTGCCATCGCAACTCACTTCCTCAAGCTCAATGCATGGTGCTGCATCACCACTCACCTTACCTCGCTCAAAGTTTATGCCGCCAACCACCCTGGAGTCCTCAACGCAGCCGTAGGTTTTGATCAACAGACCCTCACCCCCACCTACGAATTACGCCTCGGCGTACCAGGGGCCTCTGCTGGTCTCAACATCGCGGCCCGCCTCGGTCTCGGCGCCGACATCATCGCATCCGCCCGCGCCCAAATGACCACGCAGACCGCAGACATCGGTGCCTTCCTTGATCAGCTTCACGATCAGCTCACCGCAGCCGCAGTTGAGCGCGAGACTATGCAACAGCGTGAGCGCGAACTATCCCGCGAAAAGGCACGCGTCGAAGTCGAAGGCCGCGTCGAACAGAAGGCTCGCACCAAAGAGCTAGAAACCAAACTCAACTCCCTGATCGAAAACTTCGCCTACCAACTACGCGAGACCGTCAAAGCCATCGATGACAAGGCACTGGCGCAAAAGATCGCACGCGACTCCGATCGACGGATGGCGACCCTCCGTCGCGAGTTTTCCGAACAGTTCAATTCCACCGTCGTTGCCCACACGACTCGCGCCGATAAAAACGACCCCGCCGCTCAGCCCCACGTCCCCAAGGGCATAAAGGTAGGGGATCTCGTAAAGCTGAAGTCGCTTGGCCGCCAGGCAAGAGTCGACCGCGTCATTGACGCGAAAAACTTTGAAGTATCGATGGGTCTCATGAAGATGCGCGCCGGCATAGACGACATCGCGGAAGTCGAGTCAGTTAAGGTAGTCACCCCGCTCGAAGCCGCGCGTAAACGGGGAGGCGTTACCGTGGCCACGGTCAACGACGACACAGACTATATGACGTCCGAGATCAACGTCATCGGCCGCACCGCCGACGAAGCTCAAACTGAAGTTGAACGCTTCATTGACCGCGCCTTTCTCGCCGGCCTGCCCCGAATCCGCATCGTTCACGGCACCGGCATGGGTGTACTCCGCCGAACTCTGCGCGAATACCTGCGCAATCACCCCCATGTCACCACGGTCACCGAGCCGCCCCAAAATCAAGGCGGTCAAGGAGCCACAGAGGTCGAACTTCGTCAGTGATGGCGATGCGATAATTCAGCCCAACAATGAGCCGATCGCACGCTCCCTCAAAACGAAAGGATGCTAGCTTGCCGTCTCATCGCACCCGCATTACCGTCATTGGTTGTTAGGACCGGCTAGTTGGCAGGCGTCTCTGACGAGGACACCTTATCTTTTTCGTGAGAGCTGGACATCACCGTGATGAGCGCGTCGTGGGTGGTCCTGTTGAGACTCTTCGCTTTGTCGAATTCCATTTTCGCTTCACTATAATTCCCCGTGGATCGGTAGAGACGACCAAGCCACATGTGAACGTTTACATCATCAGGAGTGAGCGCGGCGACAGCCTTGAATTCGCGCAACGCATCCTCTTTGCGATTAGCCTCAGCATAGACAACTCCTAAATCGAGAAGGCCCATGGAGTTCGTGGGCTCCATCGCCACCACCCTTTCCAATAAGGGCCTCGCATCTTCATTCCTGTTTAATTTGATATCTGAATCAGCGAGATAGAGCATTGCCTTGGGGTAGTCGGGGGTATTTTCTAACTCGGCTTGAAACTCCTGGGAAGCTTCCTGAAACTGGAGTTGCGTCCATAACAGGTAGCCCAAACCGAAATGCGCGTTCGGTTCCTTCGGATTCGCCTGAACTGCGGCGCGAAATTCCCTAGTCGCTCCGCTGGTATCTTTCATCTCGTCTAATGCTTCGCCGACGAGCATGTCGGCCTCAGCCGACTCGGCGTTTTGCGCGATCATGCGGCGATAAACATCGAGAACGCAAGGGTATTGCTTCGACAATAAACAGCTATGCGCAAGACTTAGAAGCAACGGAAGATTCTGTACGTCGTGATCCGCCGCCTGCTTCAGGTAGGGGACTGCAGCAGCGTATTCTGCGAGACCGTAATGCGACATTCCGATGAGAACATTTAGGCGCTGCTTCTCCGGCGAGGACGGCGGCTGCGACTTGAGCAAGGGAATGAAAATCTGAATGGCTTCTTTATATTGCCCATCCTTGAAGAGCGCCAAGCCCAGGTTTAATCGCAGGCCCGGCATGTTGGGCTTGAGCGCCATAGCCTTGCGATAGAAGACAATTGCCTGGGGGAGATGCCCCTGGCGGGCTTCAAGGAGACCCAACCGAGCGAGAGGCATTGGATCTGTCGGGTGAGCTTTGGATAAGGCGGTCAAAGCAGCTTCAGACTTGGTTCCATTCTCGTGTTGATCGAGTTGCGGTGCAGTTGCCGCTGGTATTGGGACTTCCTGCGAATGCAGGGCGAGACTCGGGACGTTGATTGCGAGCGCCAGACAGATTGCCAATCTGTAGTTCAAGGCACCTCCCTTCACATCATTTTCTCCTGCTGAGGCAAGGCACGCAACGTTTAGCCGCTAGGATGTGAGTGTCCGCGCTGACCTCCAAGCAAAGGTGCAGGGCTAATTCTCTTTGTAGACCGTCGCGCCTATACGAATCGCCGTCGCAGGGATATAAACCAGAGCACGATAGCGGTCCGCACGATAGCGAGACACCGTGACCTCTATGGGCACACGATCCTCTGTTATTGTGTTTCGCGAGATTGACAAAACACCTGCTTTTGCAGGGATCTTTAGCAATCTAGACTCTTCGCAGTTCGCCGGCAGGATTTCGATTGTCTCGGCTGCCCAAGCTAGGTGCACGCTAAACTGGTCACGGAGTGTTTGATAAAGCGACTTTTCACCGAAGTTGATCTGTTGAATGCCCGGGAAGCGGCTGAGTGAGATGTAAGTTTTCTCAACTGCCATGGGAATGCCGTCAGCCAGTCGGAGGCGGCGAAGTCTCATCACCGGTGACCCCACTTGAACTTCGAGGCTTTCGGCAAGTTCGGCGGTCGCATCGATAACTCTCTGCTCAAGCAAGCGCGAAGCTGGGACCATGCCGCGTTCCGCAATCTCCTCTGTAAAGCCGCGCAGCTGCGTCAGGGGTTTTTCGCGTTTTGGTTTCGTAACGAAGGTCCCGCGTCCTCTTAGACTGGAGGCATAGCCGCTAGTTTTGAGGCCATGTAACGCCTCGCGCGCTGTCACCCGGCTAACGTGATAGGCACGTGCTAACTGCCACTCCGACGTTAAAAGATCTCCTTCCTTCAGCTCTCCCGAATGAATTTTTTCGACCAGTGCACACTGAATTTGAAAATACAGAGGAACGAATCCTTTTCTGTCGAGAGGCCGCTCAGTTGTTGCGATCTGAGACGGCCTTCTCGACACACGCTCACTAGTTTCTACTCGGGCAAGTGGCATCATCGTTACCCATCGAGATACGGGTTGGTTCCGCTCGTTAGACCAAAGCGTCAGAAGTAAAACTTTCCGCTGAACTGCATGGTGCGGGGTATATGAGCGCTTAAGGCTTGTCCAAACGTACCGCTTCCCAGAGTAGTATCGATTCCGCCGGCTGCAGCTCCACCTGGCCCGACGAAGTTAGTGTGATTGAAGAGGTTGAAGGCCTCGGCGCGGAGTTGAAGGTGGGCGCGCTCACTGAACCTGAAGTTCTTCAACAGGCCAAGGTCAATTCTTTCGGTTCCGGGGCTGAGGAAACTTCCAACTCCGCTACTGCCGAAGTGACCCTGAGCATTCGCGAATGAGTTGGTGGTGAACCATTGGGTCTGACTCTTAGTAAGGTGAACGAGAGAGACCTGATCAGGCCGCGGGACAACATCTGCGTTCGGACTGACCATCCCCAGACCACCGGGATAAGTTCCTGCTGCGCATCCATTCGCAGTTGTAGCATCCGCGACACAGCCAAACGGATCGGTAGTCTGAGAAGTGGTCAAAGAAAGCCCGGAGTTAAAAGTCGTGATTCCCGAGACCTCCCAACCACCAAGTACCTGGCCAGTCAGGCCATGCTGCTCGCGAAAGAAGGGCGCTTTGTAGACGAAGTTGGCGACGAATATCTGTGGCTCATTCAACGTAGAAGGCCCGTAGTCCAACTTCGGGTTATAGGCATAGGTATTGGCAGTACCACGGTCGTTGGCCTGATCTGAGAGGTTCTTTGACCAGGTGTACGCGAGGCCGAGGGTCAGGTCGCGCGTCGTCCGAATATTAAGCGATGCCTGCAGCGAATTGTAGTTTGAAGTGAAGATGGGCAGCCTGGTATGGAAGTCCGAGTAGCCCAAGTAGGGGCGAATGTTGTTGAGAGGAGAGTCTGGATTATCTTCCCTAGTGGAAAGTGTCGGCTGATTGAGATCCAATTCACCCAACAGGTGCCGTGATACTGACCCGACGTAGGCTATTTCAAACATTATCGATGGGGCCAATTGTTGCTGCACCGAGAGATTGTAGGAAGCATACGAGGGAACCTTGAAGTCAGGGTTGCCTGTTGTCGTCAGCGCATTTGGTCCCAAAGCGGGAGGAGCCGCAGAACCGAGGCCTATCGGATTGTCAAACGACGCGTTGGTAATTGTTGTGGTCTGCACCAGAGGCGGATCGCCGAATGCATTCTGCTCCCAGACTCCGTTGAGCGTGCGGTCGAAAAATAGACCGAAGCCGCCGCGCAGAACCGTCTTGCCGTCTCCGAAGGGACTATAGGCAAAACCGACGCGAGGCCCGAAGTTCCAACTATAGTTGGGATTGACGGTGCCGCCGTACGGAGAGCAGGCAACCTGTGCGGAGATAGCCTGAGCGGCCGCGCAGGCACTTCCTTTAGGAAAGATCAAACCATTGGCGTAGGTCGCCGGCGTGTAGAGCTGGCCCGGGAGAAAGTTTCCATCGCCGTCGAGCCCCGGGGCTTGAGTCGGCTTGTATAACAGGGGATTAAAGTTGACCAAGGTATCCTTCGCATCGGTGGGCGAAGGGAATCTTGTCCAGCGAAGGCCGAGGTTCAGAGTAAGTCTGCGATTCACCTTCCAGTCATCCTGAACATACGCTTCCGTATTCCAGAATCGCAGATCGGGAACGATGTCCCGATTGGCCTGGGAGTACTGGGTGACATTTCCCAACAGGAAATCTCCCCAGGTATTAAAGCTGAAGTTCGGATTGCCTTCAGAGGCGTCCTCTGTCTTTAACATCTGCTGCGCCGTTACACCTGCACGTATGGTGTGATTTCCCAAAGTTACCGAGAAGTTGTCGAAAATATTACGGTCGAGGTTTCGTTCAAAGTATGGAGCGCTGCCCTGTGAAACACCAGTGACGGATCCATCCAATATGGTCACGCTGGGAATGCGACCATAGGGGTCTGGATTGGCAAGATTGTTGGTCAGCGAGGAGAGGACAGAAGGAGAGTTTGCAGGGCCGGAGAGCGTGCCGTTAATGGTTCCCTGCGAGTAGGCAAACTCTACCTCATTCACCATCTTCGGAGAGATCGTCCAGGTTAGATTAGCGACCACATTTTTTCCCGGCGCGTTGATGCCCACATTAACTACTCCAGGATAGTTGGCTCCGCCCCAAAGGCCGGTAGGCAGGTTGCTGGGAGCGTCATCCTGCATGCCGCGCGCGTAGAAATGCAGCTTGTCGTTGAAGTAGTGATCCACGCGAACCAGGTCCTGCCGGAAATTGTTCAACGAAGAGTAAGAGCTGAACACAGTGCCGTTGGTAAAGCCAGTAGAGGGATTGATGGCGGTTGCGTTCGCTGGAAACTTACTGAAAATCTGCGCCAGGTAAACCTTGGAATTGGCGCTGTAGCAGGAAGGATTGGCAACGGCGACACCTGTGGAAGGATCATAGGAACTAACGCAACCTGCTCCTACGGCAGCTATGGTTCCAGCATACTGACTAGGAGTTTCGTAGAAAGTTCCTGCCAGCTCGGCAGTAGTAGGCGCCGCCACGTTGTTTGTCATCGGCTCCGTGATCTTGCGCCATTCTTCTGACCAGAAGAAGAAGGTCTTCGTCTTGTTCGTGTTGTAAACGTGTGGAATGAATATCGGCCCACCCACTGTAAACCCAAAGTTGTTGTAGTGATCCGGTGCACGGGGCACGCCTAACTGGTTGTTGAAGTAGTTGTTTGCGTTGGTGTTGGCTGTGCGCACGAACTCATAAGCTGATCCATGGAATGCGCTGGTACCGGATCGAGTGGCTACAAGAACCTGGCCGCCCCCGCTGCGTCCAAAACTGGCGTCATAGGAGCTTCTCTCCAACGTGAACTCCTGAATTGCATCGACGCTGGGAATGTTAAGCAGGGTTGAGTTGGAGCCGCTGTCGTTGATGTCGGCACCATCCACGGACCAGTTGTTTGCCGTCGTGCGTGCTCCGTTGATGGACACTGAGGATGTACTGTTGATTCCCCCAAAGCCAGGTTGATCGCCGAGTAAGTTCACCACGCCCGGCTGTAGCGTGACTAACTGTTGAAAGTTGCGATTGACGAGCTCTAGCTCGCGCAACTGTGTTCCGGAGATCGTCCCAGCCTGCGAACTGCTCTCAGTATCGAGGGCGACCGGATTATCCTCCACGGTCACCGTCTGGCTTTGGCCTCCAACCTTTAGTTGTGCGTTCACCGTACGCTTTTGTGCAACGTTCAAAACGACATTACGATCGGTGAAGTTTTCAAAGCTCGGATCTGAAACGGTGATTGTGTAGGTGCCGGCCTCGAGGTTGGTCGCGGTGTAATTACCCGACTCGTTGGTCTGCACGACACGGGAGGCCCCGCTTACTCCGTTGAGCGTGATCGTAATAGTAGCGTGGGGAATTACTGCGCCGCTAGCGTCTGTAACCGTGCCGCTAAAGGTTCCGGCCAGTTCTTGCCCTCGCGCCAGATGCGGAAACGCAAGCGAAATTAGCATCATAAGAAGACATAAGTGGCTCCAAAGAAAGCCCTTCGCCTCTTTAGGGACAGACGAAACAAATGCAAATGCAAATACATCCGTTGAAGGCTCTATATTTGCTTGTCGATCCAAAAAGCTTGTCTCTCTCATAAGGCTCTCCCATAAGTGTTTCGCTTTCGATCTGATTGCCGCCGTTTTTATCTCTAATGCTGGTGCTCTATCAAGGTTGAAATTAGATTCCGAGGCATCCTATTGGCGGGACGATTCGATCCCCCGACGGTCAAATCCTTCATTTGCCGCATGAGAACGGATAGCTACAAAGCCGTACGTGCGACGTTTGTCAGAAGCAACTTTCTGTCCTAAAAGATACTTAGGAACCTATCGTTAATATCTAGCGTCGTCAACAAAAAATATTTAAGTTGCTTGCTTTAAATCATTTGGCCCTTCGCAAGGACCGGCTTCACCTGCAAACCATCTCGCGTCAATAACCTGCGAGAAAAAAAATTGATTAGGAACATGCTCAAATCTGCGATGAGACGCGTGTCGGCAGTTGCATCCGCGACTACTCAACCCACCAAACCAAAGAGGAAAATGCCGTCGATGCTTGTGGGATATTGTTGATTCTCTTCCGAAGTTAGTTGCCCAGCAGCGTTTGTTCTGAATTTCGCATTGAAACCGCTATGCCACCCCACGCAACCGCTGAATTTCCAAGACTACTTGGAAGCACGCTGGCCACGGCTACTTCGCTTTTTTGGAGCATCTCCATAGTTGGCTCCAAAAGGGCCGCATGAGCGCCTAGATCCCCTCCAACGACAAAAAGGTTTGGATTCAGAATGAGCGAGAGATTGAGGATTACATCCTTTAGCAAGCGGGCGCGTTGCAGCGCAATTTTTTGCGCGAGTGGATCGCCTTCGAGCGCGAGGTCAAAGACTTTGCTCGCTTTTCGTAGCTTAGTTTTTTGGCCGGACTTACTACTGACTGCATTCCAGCTCCTCAAAATGCCGGGGCCGCCTAACACCTGCTCAAGCGCGCCAAAATCGTATAGCGATGGCTGCATGCTTGAGACGTTCGGGACTCGAAGATAACCGATCTCTCCGGCCGACCAACTTGCCCCGTGCACTATCTGTCCGTTGAGAAATATGCCCGCGCCGACACCCGATCCGATCCCGATAAAGACGAAGCTCTCTTCTGCTTGAGCTACACCGCGAAAGTGTTCGCCAAGTGCGGCAAGGTTAGTATCGTTTTCTACAAAGAGGGCGCATGCAAAATGCTCTTTCAGCAGATTCCGGAGCGCAACGTTTCTCCATGTGCTCGAATCGCTGACAGAAACTACTATGCCGTCTTTTGCATTTGTGATGCCGGCCACGCCAACGGTCATCGCAACTAACTTCTTTGACGGCAGATTGCGTCTCTGCATAATCGCCTTCAGCGAGTTGCGCAGCACTCCGATGACATCATCGGGGCTACGTGCCTCCTTCGGTAATGCTTCGTTTTGCTCCTCCAGAAGAGTTCCGTTGAGATCAGTAAGTAGAATTCGAAGTGCGTCTACGGTGACATCGACCCCAGCAAGACAACCATATTCAGCATTGAAACGTAAGTTTTCCGGCGGACGCCCTCCACCTGATACGCCCTCTCCGATCCACTGAATGAGCCCGAGATCGTCGAGGTCGGATATGACGTTGGCAACCGTAGGAGCACTCATTCCTGTCTCGCGGACGAGATCTGCACGCGAGCAGGTACCGAGCTTTTTCAAAGATCTTAGAATTGTGCGCGCATTTGTCCGACGCATGAGCGCGGGGCTTCCGATTAGTACGCCATTTCTGTTCATCCTGCGCCTCGATGGGTATTATGCGATTCTCATTTTCTGCTTTGACTCGTGCATTGTTCGGCTGGCGCTTTCTCAGACAAAATGCGTCAAGAGCCATATTACGACTCGTTGACCGATCACAAGCTGCTCTCTCGAGCGAATGCGCTTCGTAACACGGCAAGTTGTTCGCTCAAGAGACGTTCCGAAACTGCTGCAGAAGGAACACTGGCAAACCCATGGGGGATAGATGGCACTAAGTGGAGCTCCACAGCAACCCCTGATTCAGTCAGACGATTTGCGTAGTTAAGACCTTCATCGCGCAGTGGATCGAGGCCTGCGCAAAGGATGTATGACGCAGGGAGGCCGGACAGGTCTTTCGCTCGTGCCGGCGCCGCATAAGGAGAGACATCCTGAGGGCTTTCGCCCAGGTACCAGCGCCACATAACCTCTGCCTCAGACCTAGCAAAGCCCGGCGTATCGGTGAATTGAACTGCAGAGACTGTCTCCAGGCGATCATCCAAGGCCGGTATCAGAAGCAGCTGAAAGCATATCTTTGGCCCGCCACGATCGCGTGCAAGAAGCGCGACCGCAGCAGCGAGGTTCGCGCCCGCGCTAGAGCCTCCTACAGCTATGAAATCCCGATCAAGCTTTAGCGCCTCGCCATGATTCCAGACAAACTCAAGCGCTCGGTAACAGTCACTAAGCGCAGCTGGGAAAGGATTTTCGGGAGCGAGTCTGTAGTCCACACATATGACGGCACACCGTGCATTCAGAGCATATTGGGCACATTGCAGTTGTTCAGAAAAAAGATCTCCGCAAAAGAAACCACCACCATGAAGGTAGAGCAATACCGGGGATGAACCTGCCACGTTCCTTCCGCGATAGATTCTCACCGGTACTACTGTCTTCTCTTCGCCGTGTGAGGGGATATCGCGATCTTCAATCTCAAGGTCAAAGTCTGAAAGACGTGACGACGTTTCCTGCCGTGCAGCAACGGTGGCTTCACGCAGAACCCCTACGTCGCTAAACCCGTCTCTCGGCTGTTTGACAAGCGCTGCGAACGCGGGATCCATCCGTAGATTCGACACTTCTGGCTCCGATATATCAAACGATAGAGTTTTCTTGCACAACATTCAGCATCTCTTCTCGGGAAGGCAATGCGGTAAGAGCTCCTCGGGCGCGCGTCGAAAAGGAGCCGCAGATACATGCCCTTCGCAACTGATCTTCGATATCGGCCCCAGATAGCCACGCATCAATAAATCCCGCATCGAACGCATCGCCTGCGCCGGTAGTATCTACCACCTGGACATCCGGCGGGGTCATTTTGTAAGAGCGATTTTGTCGCCAGGTGACTGCTCCCCGTGGACCCAATTTGACCACCGTGTGTTCCAATCCCATCGCGGCAAATTCCCGCAACACGTCGTCGGGATCCTTACGACCCGTAAGCAGCTGTGCTTCGCCTTCGTTTGGGAAGAAGAGGTCGACCATGCGTAATACATTGAGGCTGTCAGGATTCAAGAACCAGTCTTTACGCCATCCAGGGTCAATGGAAAGAGTGCAACCAGCGGATCTAAGGGCGGGTAGTAATAGTTTCGCAAGGTCAAGTTCAAGCGGCATTGCAAAATGAATGTGCTGCGACTTAGACAGAGCCGCAATTGTCTCAGGCAAAGCCACGTACTCTTCGAGAACCCTATTTGCTCCGGCGTAGCTTAGAAAGCTCCGATCCGATCTCGTCGACATACTAACAGTGAGTGCATTCGGCAACTCAGACGAGTGTGCATCATCCGCATGAACGCCGAAGGAGTTGAGTCTCGACCGAAGCCATGCCTCTTCGTCTCTGCCAAACACCCCAAAAAGAGAGGTGCGGTGGCCAAGGCGGGCCAACGCGCAAGCGGTGTTGACAGTGCCGCCTCCAGCCTCGCGACGATACTGGTCGGCGAAGACCTCTTCTCCCGGCAACGGGACATGGTCGAAGTCCGTAAAAATATGGTCTACGTATACTTCGCCGGCTACGGCAATATCCCAGCGTTTAGTCATATCGTCTCAAAAGGCCATCGTTGCTCTTGGCGTGACTTATAAAGAAAGGCGGCCACACCGACGAGAGTGGCGGCAAAAGCAAAGAGTATATTTCGTGCACCGCTGGAGATAAGAATCAGAAGCCATCCCATGAAAGCAATAACCGCCGGTAAAGGGTAGAAGGGCATTAGAAATCTGACAGAGTTCTTCTCCGTGTGACGCCTACGCAACAGAATCACGGCAACACACTGAGCAAGGAATTGGATCATCGTCTGAATCACTATTACCAAACTGATAAGCGTGTCGAGACTAAGCATGCATGCGCACGCGGAGAGAAAACCAAGGATCACGAGCGAAATGTGAGGAATGCCTTTGGTCGGATGCACGCGTGCAAAGACGCTAAAGAACTCACCCTGGCTTGCAGCAGCGAACGGAATACGCGAATAGCCCAGTAGAATCGCGAATACTGAAGCGAACGATGCGACCAGAATAAGAAGATCGGCTACTCTTGCACTTTGGATGCTGTAAACCGCTTGCATGTAATCGGCTACGATTGCGGTCGAGTGCATGCTTTGCTGAACCGGCAATACACCCAGAATGGCAAGGTTCATCGCGATGTAGAGAACAGCGACAAGCAAGATGGAGAGGATAATCGAGTACGGAATCGTTCGTTCGGGACGCTTCAGCTCGCCGCCGATGAGGCAGACGTTGTTGTAACCGACATAGTCGTAGACAGCTATTAACGTGGCGGCGCCCACACCCTTCCAAAAAGCGGTGTCTGTCACTGGGAAGCCACCATCGAGCTGTCCCCTTAGAGCGGACGGTACGTGGTCCGCTCCGCTCACGATGATCCAGACAATCGTTCCGGCGACGAGTATCCAAAGACCAATGGATATTGCACCGATCGTTGTGATTTTGCGATAGAGCAACACGACGTTGATGAGACAAACCGCCATTGCCAACGCGGTAAGCCCCGCTGCGTTAACGACTGGCCAAAGATAATGAAGGTACTGCGAGAAACCCACTGCGCCTGAGGCGATAAGGAACGGAGCAGTAAGTACTGACGACCAAAGAACAAGAAAGCTCGCGACCTTCCCATAAGACTGGGCGCCGAAAGCCTCACGCAAATAGAAGTAAGGCCCGCCGGAGTAGGGCATGGCTGACCCTAACTCCGCCCACACAAGCCCGTCGCATAGAGAAATCACCGCGCCCAGAAGCCATGCGAGCAAAATATGAGAGCCATGCATTGCAATCAGAACTAGAGGAATGCTTAAAAAGGGCCCTACACCTATCATGTTGAGCATGTTGGAGGTGCAAGCTCCAACTATCCCCATCCGGCGACTTGAGTCTTCCTCTGCACCTGCTAAATTGGCCTGCATGAGAGACTCCGGATGTCCATGACGATGAAGCGAGTATAGGGTGGGTCCCGATTCTTTGTCAATAATCGTTAAGAAGGTCAGTCCCAGCGACTTAATTGCGATAGAGACTTCGTTTCGAAGTTCCTTGAGACTACGAACCTGCCCTTCCAACGAGGCCCTCATTCGGAAGATCGACCGAATCGGCAGACCACAAATGTTGCGCCGCATAGGCTCGCCAGGGCCGCCACGTCTCCGCTCGTTGGAGGAGTGTGGCCGGTGTCGCCGGTACGCCATCGACCTTTGCGATGCCGCGAAGTAGGCCGACGTCTGAAGTGGGGAAAGCGTCCGTCTCGCGAATCGCACGTAAAGCAATATATTGGGCCGTCCATTCTCCAATGCCGGGAATGTCGCGCAGACGAGCAATCGCTTCTTCGATCGTCCCATGCGGGCTAAAAAGATTGGGGTCGCGCAAGGCCGCCTCAGCCATCGCCCTCAACGCTTTTGTACGGGCTGCGGGCATTCCAAGTCCCATCGATTCCACCGAGGCGAGACATTTCGCCGTCGGAAACGTATGGGTTAAGCTGCGGTGATTTTCGAGCGATCTTGGTACACGTTTGCCATGAAGAGCTACCAGTTGTCCCGCTAGCCGTTTTGCTGCACCAACCGTGATCTGTTGCCCAAGAATTGCACGAATCGCAAGTTCAAACCCATCCCATCCTCCAGGCGCTCGCAATCCTGGCCGCCGTGCAACAAAGGGAGCGAGATGAGAGTCGTTCGAAAGGTGTGCATCAATTGTTTCTATGTCAGCGCCCGTGTCGAACACGCGACGCACACGCGTCAGAATCGCGGGGAGCGCCTTAACCGTTGGGAAATGGATCGTGACACAGAGACTATCCTTCTTTGGTAGATGGGAGACGCGGACAGTTCCGATGGCGCCATCTATCTCAACAGTTCTGCGATAGCAGTCGCTCTCTACGACCTCCACGCCGGGGATAGCCCGTGTCCTCAGGAAGCCGAGCATGGACTCCCAATCATATGGCGGGCGATATCGTACTGTGAGCGTAATACCAGCTTCAACATTTGGCCGGCTTGCGGACGATTTGCGCCGCAGCGCGCTAGGTGGTCGACGGAAGAGCGCGTGAAACACCTCATTGAACCGGCGCAGGCTGCTAAATCCCGCCGCCAGTGCAATTGCAGTCATGGGCATTTGTGTTTCGTGGATCAGATGTTTCGCAAACAGGACACGTCTGGTCTGGGCCACCGCAATCGGCGAAGCTCCAAGGTGCTGAAGGAATAGCCTCCGTAGCTGACGTTCTCCAATGCCAAGCCGTGCGGCGAGGGCATCAACGCTCTTGCCCTCACCATCCAGCGCGCCTTCGCTAATCAACGCGAGAGCCCGCGAAACGCTGTTGGAGGTTCCGCGCCAGGAGGCGAATTCAGGCGCGGTCTCAGGACGGCAACGCAGACATGGTCGGTAGCCAGCTTCCTGCGCAGCGGCGGCGGAGGAATAGAAGGTACAGTTCTCATATTTTGCAGTCCTGGCCGGACAAATAGGACGACAGTAAATGCCCGTCGTCTTCACTCCGACGTATATCAAGCCATCGAAACGAGGGTCACGGCTCTGTAGCGCACGATGGCAAGTGGCTTTGTCGGGTAACTCCATGGAAAGAGTTTCCCACTTTATTCAGCCTGAAACTCGCGATTTTCGGACATGGTCAATGTTGCGATCCGCAGACGCCTTCGCCCGTTTGAGCTTTACGAACCTCAACGCTTGGTAAAACGTAGTTATCTGCGAGCTGAATCTCAGTAGCCCGCTGGGCATTACTGCTTCGTATCCAGCGGATGACTGCTCTTTTCATAGAATTCGTTCTGCAGTTTGAGGCTCACGTCGTCGCTTTGATAGCGGCGATGACTTTGCTGACTGCATCGACCCACCAGTTCATTTGGTATTCGCCTAACTCACGCGTTGCAACCGAGCCGTCACCGGCATAGTGGTCAGGGAAGCGGGAATACCACCAGATACCGGTGTAAACACCCTCTGGCAGGTGTTGCCTATTCTGATCAGCACCCGACTCGCTCGCGGCACGACCCTGGTGCAGGACGTCGGGCCGAACAACCATCATCTTGGACGTTTCACTTTCACCAGCGTGCGCATCGACGGTTGTCTTCTTCTTGGGGCCGCCGGAAGCCGGGGTACGCTCCTTGAAAAAATAGACCACATAATCGTGCGGTTTATCCAACTGCGACTGGGCAAAGTAGGGAACCAAACTATCGTTCCCGCCGTGGCCATTCACGATCAGGATTTTCTTGCAGCCATTGCGAGCCATCTCGTCCGTAGTGGCTTGCAGCAACGCCAACTGCAGATCGCGACTGTAGGCCACCGTACCTGGCTCATGACGCGCTTCGGAGATCTGGCCAAAGTAATACTCCGGAAAGACCACGGCATACTGATTCTCGGCCGCGTGCAATGCCGCGTAACGCACGTTGATCAGATCGGTTCCAAGCGGCATATGTGGTCCGTGCTTCTCCATAATGCCGAACGGCAACAGGCACGTGCCCTGCGCACGTTTGATTGCCTCGACAAAATCCGGTCCCGTTAGTTCTTCCCAATGGACCGACAGTTTGATTTGCGGTGGATTAGTCTGCGCCTTTGCATGCTGTCCCGCATTCAAGACGGCACCGAAAAGGAAAAGAACCCCTGCACAGCAACTCTTGTGGTTCATCCAGATCATTCAATGGTCTCTTCTGCGCGAATTTTAGCATTGGACCACATGTCATCCATGTCGCAGCCCAGAGTTCCCGCACAAACCTGTCAGCTCCACTAGGCTGCTCAAACGTCTGGCCTTGACAACACATACTTGGTATTGCATGGTTGATACGTGATTATGCGCGATTATAGCCGAGTCGGAAAAAATTCCTCTCTCCCAGCGGATCGGGAGAGGCGGATTCTGGATCGCCTCAGCCGAGATGGTCAGGTAAACTCCACCGTTTTGGCAGAGGAGTTTTCGACCTCCGAAGACACCATCCGTCGTGACCTGCGAGAGCTTGCCGCGCGCGGCCTCTGCCAGCGCGTCTACGGGGGTGCGGTGGTGACTTCGACGGCGTCAACGCCGATCGCTGTGCGCGTGGGCGAATCGAATAATCGTAAAGAGGCATTAGGAAGAACACTAGGGACGCTGCTTCGACCGAAGCAGTTCGTTTACATCGATGCAGGCTCGACGAATCTGGCGTTTGCGCGTATGTTGTCCCACGATCTCCCCCTCACCGTTGCCACTCATGATCCCGCGATTGCTGCCTGCGTCATGGGAAAGACCGCGATCAAACTACTGTTGATTGGCGGCAGCGTCAATCGGGAGGTTGGAGCGGCCCTCGGGGGCCGGGCCATGCGTGAGGTTGCGGGGATGCGCCCAGACCTGCTCGTCCTCGGCCTGTGCTCCATCCATGCGAACGAAGGGCTAGGAGCGTTCGATGCTGAGGATGCCGAAATGAAGAGCGCGTTGATTGCGACAGCGGGTTCGGTGGCCGTGGCGGTCCTAAATGAAAAGCTCGACTCCGTTGCCGCACACAAGGTGTCTGAAATCGATTCGATTTCAGACGTGGTGGTGGAAGCCGATGCGCCACCATCAGCGACGACTGCCCTTTCAGAGAAAGGATTGCGGCTTCACAAGGCTGCTCCTGCAACGCATTAAAACATCGAATCTGTTCCTAAATCGGGCGATTCGCGTCCAGCTCAACCAGCAAGGAGATGATCATGAAGGGTATCAGCAAAAAGCGCGTCTTCGTCACAGGTGCCACACAGGGAATCGGAAGAGCTATCGCTGAGCGCTTCTTGGAAGAGGGTGCCAGCGTGCTTCTGACGGACGTAGTGAACGAGTCAGTCATCAACGAGACAGTGGATTCCTTGGAAGATCGATTTCCCGGGCTCGCCTTTGGAAAGCGCGTCGATGTTACAGATGAGAAGCAGGTCATCGCGGCCTTCGAACACGTGAAAGATGTTCTTGGTGGGTGCGACATCCTGATCTACAACGCTGGAATCAACCGGCAGAACCCCTCCCACTTATTCACTGCAAACGACTTCGATAAGGTGCTTGCGGTAAACCTTCGAGGCGCATTTCTTTGCAGCCGTGAGGCACTGAAGCTGTTTCTCGATCAGGGGTCCGGAATCATTCTCAATACCTCCTCGAATCACGAGACGAATCCCAAGCCGGAGTTCCTGGCTTACTCCGTCAGCAAAGGCGGTCTCGGCAATCTCACGCGCACATTGGCACTTGAGTATTCGGATCGTGGCATCCGGGTCAATGCGGTCGCGCCCGGAGCGACGATCACTCCCCTCAACGCTTCGTGGAAAGATGATCCGGTAATTCGGAAGAGAGTGGAGGGCCACATCCCTCTCGGCCGCTCCGCGACGGCAGAGGAGATCGCCGGCGTATTCGCTTTTCTGGCCAGCGATGACGCGTCCTACATCACAGGGCAGACGCTGTATGTCGATGGAGGACTGACTCTCCACACTGATTTCAAAAACAATTGGTCGTCCTAAACAGTGAAGACACCGACCGAGATCGCCAAGCGGGTGAAGCCTTACTTCGGGGGGCAATTTTTTTCAATTAACGCCTGCAGACGCTTGATTCCAGTCGCAAAATATTCTAAAAGCTCATTCTTCGTCGGGCTGTTCTTCATCTTCTCTGCGTTTTGAAAACTGATTTCCGATTGCTTTAACGATTCACTAGCCAATTCACATTCTTCTTTCGTCCAAGGCATGATCTCCTCCTACACCGTTTTGGCGGAATATGATTACCCCTACGCCGAATAGATGTAATAAGTCAAGAATATTCGCGACGTCTTTACTCTCTATTTGCTAGCCTTTCGCGCGGCGTGACGGGCCGCGTTGACCTCCTGCAATAAACGACACTAGTCAACGCTATTAGAAAATCTCCTTCATGTGCTCGACGTGAAACAAATTAGGCCGCGGACGTAGTTCCATTGCCTGCAAGACTGGTTGGCACACTTATGTATAGTCGAAGGCCTGACTCCGCAGAGGGTGTCTACAGTCCGGTCCATTCAAGTGTTTTCATGGAAGATCTACGTACATTGTTACAGGAGAAAGTGGACTGTCATTGAGCAACCCACTAATCAAATTTGGGCGTGGCGAGCCGAGTTGAGGCTGATCAGGACATCTTGTTGGTGTGAAATTTCCGTACAAAAGATCCCTATATGGTGGCTTCAAGATATGCTCTACGGAAACGAATGAGATTGTATAAGAGCCCAACGGAGCTGCAATTAACGGAGCTACGATCTGTACTGTTACATTTTCCTTTTTGAACGATGTTGAACCGTCTTCGGCGGTCAGCGTAAAGCTGCATGGAACGACTCCACTGAAAGACGCGGGTGTCGGAGGATGGAATGGGCCCCCAATTGGGGCAGTCGAAGGTGGTTTATATTGCAATTCTCCGTTGCCGTTTGCGGTTACACCTATAAGAGAATCATTTTTTCCTACTGGCGGCGGCCATAAGCGCTCAACCGTATAAATAACTAAAGAGGTGCTCAGTGAAGATATCTTTCTTTCCGACGCGTCAAGGAATGCATTGTCCAAAATTTTGCATACCATGTTTTCCTGCCTTCTAAGCAAAATTCAGCGGTTTTGGAGTAAAGAACGTTTGCTCTATACGCGCAGCTGACGATCCATCACTTCTTTAGAATCTTTAGTGATGTCTTGGCACGCCATTTATAGAGCCTCTCGGAGAAAGTATTCACAATCAGGCCCGACTCTGAGGAGTGCCAGCGAGTATCACACCATTCCTTATCCACTGTCCGATGTAAACCTGACGTTGAGGGCGTCGGGTCCATGAATGTGCCTTATGTCATGTCAGCAACAAAGGCCTCCAGCAAAGGAGGCCTTCTCACTAGCGGCTGTGATGTACTTCGAAGTTTTCTATTGAATCTAGGTCCTCAATTGGAGGGTTTGTATTTGATCGATCTAGCATCTTTGAAGTCTCAAAACCTGTCCTTTGAACCATGATCTGGCCGATTGACGCATAACATGGCCACCGTAAGTTATTTGTTTTCAAACTGCACGGTTGGGCTGATCCTAAGAAAATGAAGCATAAGTTGGCCGAAACTTCGAAAGTGAAGCATATCTTGGCCGGAGTAAGTCTTCCACTCAGTATCCGTGGCTAACCAGCTTAGTAGTACTCGGTTCCATCTCCTTTATCGGTCAATGCTAATTCGGGAACGGCAAGCCGAGTGCGAAGCAGATCGTACGCTTCGGTTTCTCCCCAATCCCATTTTCGATTGATCGCCCATGAGCAATAGTCAGCGACTTGTATCCAGTAGTTGCTATCTCCGGTGTGGTGCATAACGCGAAACGGAACACCGTTTAAATGCTTTTGGCACTCAGATTTTATCGTCACGTTTACAGCTAAGGACTCCTTCTTAGCCATAGGCAGCGTATCTGTATAGATCAACTTGTTGAGTTAATGGTCGCACGCGTCCCTTGAGGGCGAAGCGTAGCACCATCTTTAGAAACCGTGGATAAAAATCGTTGGGGTCATACAGAACCGGGTTCAAGTGATTCTTCTCGATGACTAGCGAGACAAAATTCCAGTCCCTGTGCTGGATGATTTTTTGAATGAAGGCATCGCGTCGCGGTTTGGGATCGTTAGAAGCGTGGAAACCACATAGATCGTCAATGACACCGGGCCCAAAGTGTCCGTTCTTGATTAGCTGAAATCACATGTTCGATAAGGATGCTGCAAGAGGACCGGGATTGTAGGTCCAAGCAGTTGTGAAGATGTAAAAGCGAGAACCCCGCGGGCTGAAAACAAAGTTTCCAGATTCATCAATGTGAATATGAAAGGTTGCCAATTTGCCCTAAAATGCGACCACCCGTATCCGCCGACGGGGGTGTAACGCTCCCACAGAAGATCTGCAATCTTTGGGCCTCTGACGCTCGCAGAATCCGCGGTTTCGTTTTCAAGACGTGCATCAGGCTCTTGATTGAGCAACTGGAGGCCGAAAAGTCTGAGGTTTTGACCAACTCGACTTTTCAGGCATCGTCCTTTGTAGCCGCCTGGCCGATCTGTCAAAGCACTCGTCTGTTTAGAGGTCATAACTGTTTCTCGGGGTTTCTGGAATAGACCAATTGCAAGAGTTCCGAAGACTGCAAACAAGAGCAAATCCAATACAAAATGCATTGCGTCCGGCGCGGGATGTCCCGGCGATACGGGAAAATCTTGAAGGTTCTTTCAAGTGCTTTTGCGTTACTGAGTGCACGTTGATCAGCGCCATAGGTATCCACCAGCTCTGAATTTGAAGCAAAGCCCATACGCCGTACCCGCCTGCTCCTAACCACATAAGCCAGGTCAATCGCTTCCAAAATGCCAAGCTGAAAAGCAACAGAGGAAGCACCATAAGAGTTGCGAAGCCAAATGCTGGCGCCGCCTGCCCTTCTCGAGTCAGCTCACTGAAGCTTTTTCCTGGCTGATCGTTCCAAGCCCCTAGCCGAAACCAGAGAATGAGCTGAAAATAGGCTGCGAGAATGAACTGAAAGACTAGCGAAACCCTTAGCCAACGCTTCATATAGGTTCACCCTTTAGATCTAAATTCCGACACGACGACAATCCTAACGATGACGATTTGTTCTTTCACTTGTCGGAGTGCTCGCAAAACGGGATTTGCGGCAAACTTCAACCAAACTTGTCGCAAAGGTGACTTTGTAGGCAGTTCGCGGGCTTCCCTTCCGGATCGTCAGCTGTGATCTCAGAGCTACAAGGTGAGACGTGATCACCGGCTCTTTATATTTTCCGACGTATGTCCGACCCAACAACCGGGGGTCGTCATTCGGATTCGTGAGCGGGCTAAGATTAGCAACATGAGATTCTTCGTGATCCCATTTCTGCTGTCTGTACTAGTGGCGGCCGTTCCGGCTCAAGCACAAGAGGAGAAAAAAATCTATCCCCTTCGGAAGCATATAAAGCTGCTCTGTTGCCCCTCAATGAAGCCAGAGCGCAGCAAAATGATCTGACCGAGGCGGATAAGTTTGCACTTGGTGTTGGTATTGGTATGGCGTCTCGTGACTGCCTCGCACTTTCGGCCGATGTGTCCGCCCTCGAAACTAACGCCAAAGAGGTGCTTTCCTTGGGCGAGTTGTGTCTTTTCGGGCAACAGTTCGAACCGGCGCGTGCTTCGCTAACGAAATATCTGGTGCTTCCCGATGCATCAAATAAAAAACAGGCTCTGCTCCTGCTTGTTCGCGCGCATCTCGGTCTAAACCAACCGGCTTCTGCAGCGGCAGAAATTAAGTCGCTTTTGACTGATTATCCATACGATGCGCAGATTCACTTTGCCACCAGTCAGGTCATCGATGCTGCTGAGGGCGTAGATGCTACATTCGACAAACTGGCTTTGCATCTGTGTGAGACGCAAAGTGCCATTACGCTTCCACTCCTTGTCAGCGGAAAAGCGGTTGAGGGCAAAGACGTAGGGGCCTCCTCAAGTGTTTTGTTCTCGGACGCGGTGCGGTGTGCCGCCCTTCCAAAGGGGTCGGGGGTAAGCGCTAACCCGCCTGGCTTGCAAGCGCTAATCGACGTTGCACAGCAAAAGAACTGGACGGGCACTGCGGATCTCTCGCCAATGCAGGCTGCTCTGGCTCGGCAAATGATGGTCGGATCAAAGGTGCCATTGAAGTCACTACATGGATACGTAATCAACAAAAATAGGCTGGTTCCTCGTACCGTTCGACTGGCAAACAGCACTGTGATCCTGATGCCTTTCACCCTTTGGTCTCCAAGTGCCCCCAGTGTTGTGCGGGATCTGGCGAAATATTCAGCGCAAAACCGGATCTATGCAATCACCTCTTGGAGTGCCAACACGGGACGGGAGGATATAACCTTCAGACCAGATACTTGACGCTTTGCGTGAGTGGCAAAGGACGCTTCCGCCGACTGTGGCCGTTCTGGTGATACCTGAATCAGAATTGAACGTTTTTCACGCCGACTCGTTTCCGGCTGGGATCGTAGTTCGAGACGGCGTCGTCCGCTCTAATGCTGCTCTTTCCACACAGGGTTCGGAAAGGTTACTGCTTGGCGCGATCGAAAACCGCGTTATGCATATAGAGAAGCCCTAGGAAAATGATCGAATGGGTGTTCTTACCGAGTGCGCTGGAGGATAGTTGACGTCATGAGAGGTCTACGAGGATCGCTTTTAAAGGCAGCTTGCTCGCGCCTCAGTTCTAATTCGCTTCTTATAGGCACCTGCGTAGCTCTTCTCTTGGCCACCGGTTCAACGGCCACAACTCAAATTACGAATCAATCGAAGCCACCGGTCCCAGGCACTCTAATTGACGTAGGAGGCTATAGGGTGCATTTGTACTGCATCGGCGAAGGGAGCCCAACGGTGATGATTGTGGGCGCAGCTTTCTCCTTCGATTGGGGACTGGTTCAACCTGAAGTCGCGAAGTGGACGCGGGTCTGCACCTTCGATCCATCAGGGAACGCATGGAGCGACCCTTTCCAGACCCCGACATTGATTCCGCCGTCTCAGAACTCCAATCAAACGCCTATAGAAAAAACGACCCCTACATGCACGGACAGAGTCGACGAGATCCATAGGCTTCTTACAAAAATGCCTATCCACGGTCCTTATGTCCTCGTCGGATTTTCCGTAGGCGCCCTTTGGGAGCGAATCTACGCCGCCCGTTACCCTGACAATATTGCCGGGATGATTATCGTGGACCACGCATTTCTCCCCGATCTCGGCAAAAGCGCTCCGCCTCATGTTTCACCTTCTCAGGGTTCATCGCACCGCTATAGTCCGCCGGTACTTCTTTCCGAGGCGCCTATTGTTATGGGCTTTGAAGATGATTCAAACTTCAGCCGATTGCCGGCACGTGATCAGGAGCTTCACATGTGGGCTCTCTCTCAGCACCCGGTTCGGCCTGGTCCGGAGATGGCGGCTGATTGCTTCGCTCTTATAAGTGAGGTGACAGGTGAACGCCGATACCCTCTAGGAGATATGCCCCTATGGGTTATTAACACCTCCAACGAAAGCCAAGACTACAGAGCACTCCAAAGGAAACTCTTGGCATTGTCACGAACGAGTAAACAGATCATAGCCTGGCACAGCTCGCATATGGTTCCTATCGATGAGCCCGACTTGATTACAAGAGCAATCCGCGAGGCAGTCGAACGGGAGCGAAGAATACTTGAGAAGCCCTAAATTAGGGGACTTTTCGGGTACTAGGGAATAGTTTCCGGATTGCCGGTTATCCGACCCGAACTACTAATTGCAGTCGCCGAGAATAATCTGCGCTCATTCGCAGCGGTATTTCACTGAGGCGGATCCCTTCCTGAGCCCCATTTTGTTAAGCAGCATGACAAGACGGGTGGATGCTTGATCGCGGGCGATCCTGTTGTCATGGCCGACTTTCGGGGAACTACGTTTCCGTCAGGATAGGATATTGGTGATGGCACGACGATCTTTTCACAAGCTCAAATGGATGCTCGCGATGCTGCCTGTCCAAGGAACTCTGGCGCTCTTTCGGAGCTAGGCCGTTTGGATATTCGCATACAAGAGTATGAATCGACTTATCTCAACTCAAGCCCTGAGCTTCGAGCTGATCCAGGATTCTGGCATACCGCGCCCGCAGCCTCGGCTCCGCCTCCGTATTGGCCAACTTCGCTAGCGTTACCCTGGATGGTTCGAACAGTAGCGGCATCTTCTTCCAAAAGTACTTCAACTCCTCCGACGGCCATCCGGCATAGATCGTCTCCCACGACTTCTCGTTGCTGCTTCCCGGAAAGACAAAGTTCGCGGGATTTACCGAGCGCCGAGCGTCTTGAAACCTGCAATCTATCGAGATGCGCAGCTGGGTGGAGGTATTCGGCGTAGCCGCATGCACCGTCAAACTATGAAAGATCAGCACATCCCCGGCATAGATGGGGCCACCCACCCACTCGCCTCCGTGCGCCGTCTCCTTCGCAATGATGCCGGTTGTCGGATCAACACCTTGAAGACCGTAGACATGTGAAGCTTCCATAACTCGTAGCGGTCCCACTTCTACCGGGCAATCGTGCAGCGGCATCCACGCGGTAAAGCTCTCCGCATCGCCATCGAGCGAGCGATGATCCTGATGGGCATGAATAACCAGTCGATCGCAATTGGGAAAGATCAACCGGCCAATCGGTTTGGGATGTACCAACAGATCCTGTCCCACCAACAGATGCATCACCTGTCGCAATGCGGGATGGTGAGCAAACGCATGGAACGCCTGGAGGTTGAAGATCTGCTCATAGACCCGCTTGAACGCCGGGTCAGGATCACCACAGGCCGCACGCACATCGGACACGCGTTCTGCGGGACTTCGGTCGGGCAGCAACCAACCTGAGGCGGACACGATCCGCGTGATTTCTTCCACCATCCGGGTAACATCCTCCACAGGCAGCACGTTCCGGATCAACAGGTAACCCCACGCCTTCATCTCGTCCGGCAGAGAAAGCGATGGCAATTGATTCGCACTGATCTCACGAAACGGCTTCATGAACTAAACCTACTCTCTCCGAAATTGATTAATTCTTTCCACTCGCCCTGTGAAAGGCCTCTTTCTTGAACGCGCAACGTCAGTCAGGGCGGATCATAAGCGGCGGTGGAAGAGTTCGTGCCAGCTCAAGCCGATATCCGAGAGGAGAATCGCCATGAAGGTGACGAAGACGATCTCCAGCGAGAAGTTGGCGCCGGTGTGCGGGACCGCGAAGGGAAACTGCACCAGAACGCGGATGCCGATGAAGGTAAACGTGACGGCGTAGGAGCGGACCATCCATTGGCGGTGCTGTTGGATATGCCGATTGCGCGCAGTGAGAAACGCGGCGACAGTGGTGACGATCCACGTGGACGCCTGCAGGCTGCTCGCCAGAAAGAAGTACGGCATCATGTGGGGGATGCGGCGATTGTAGGCGAGGACGATCGCCAGCGGTGCGGCTATCAGCACGGAGATGACATAGACCCTCCCAAGGACGCGATGAAACTTTGGGCTTCGATGGCGGAGGCGGTAGGAGAACTGCAGTGGCCCGCAGAGTAACGCGAGAATGCCCGCAACGATGTGGGGGAAGATGAGAAACGGAATGGTGCGGAAGTAGTTTCGCTCGGTGTATTGACGGAGGAGGGGTACTTCAATGTGCAGGATGATGTAAAGAGCTGCCGTTGCCATCACGATCCAGAGCGCGGGCTTGAACAGCCGGCGCTGGCGGAGAATGGACTTTTGTTTCGGCATTAAGGTAACAGGCATTGCGGTTCCTGAATGGAACGAAGGGGATGGCTGCCTTTCGTTCGCGGTTGACCAAGCTTACAGATTCGTTGCGAATAGGTTGTAGATTGCGGTTCGAAGCCTCAGTTCGGCGGGCTTCGCACCTCTGTCCTGTTCTGACCTGCCAGAGCCACTTCCTGGGGGGGCTCATGAGAGAGTAGCCGCCGGTAGTGTTGCTCAAACATCGTCGAAGCAGCGAGGCCAGCCTCACCACCTACGCCTGCCCCAGATATCTTGTGGCTGTGCCAGCCGGAGGAGCGAGTCTCCGCAAGCTGAAAGGATGCGTGCTCTCTGGCGATGAGTTCCGAGATGGATTCGCTGGTTGGTTTTTTACCGATGCAGAAGAAGCTGTCGCAGGTTATCCGATCGATGTCCTTGAGGTACGCCTTCGGGGCATCTTCCGAGAGAGCGGAGATGCCATCAGAGCTGAAGCTCACGTCGATACTGGCAGCTGGAATCGCGGCGATCTCAAACGCAGGCATAAGGATGACATCAGCACGTGCGATGGCTGGGCAGGTCAGTTCTTCTTCGCCGTAAAGCAAGAACTCGAGGCTTGGGAAAGCTTTGAGTAGGTAGTACGAACTCAGTGCGATGCTCTCCGGCACGTCGAAGTCGATATAGGTAAGTTCAGGTCTGTCGCGAAGCAGGTAATACGCCATGTTGCCGTACCCGCCGCCGAATTCGACGACCGTGGCTCGGCCCGCGGAGAGCATGCTATCGATTCTATGGGCGCAATAGTGAGCGTACTCCGCGCCCACGTGAATGTGTGTGCCATCAATCTGGACACCGAAGGGATTTCCGACACCAGGGCCGTAGAGATCGCGAAGGGGGAAGCGGCCGTCTGTTTGCTCCTTCCAGTAATCGTAGCGATATAAGGCGTGGCTTAGGTAGAAGCGTCGGTGGAGATCTTTGATGTTGCCACCAAAGTACGCCTTCGCCAGCCCGAACGGCGCGCCCAATAGACCGGAGGAGCAAGCGTCCCGGAAGAAATTTCGATACATCGCCCGTAAGGCCGGAATGTCTCGCGTGAGCAGTGCCTGTACGACCGGGCCAAGGCTCTGCTGCCGTATCTGCTCCCATCGGTGGGTCGGCCGGTAGGCCACCGGTGCAGACTGCAGGCGTTCGTTCGCCTTACTGTAGGCAGCGCAGATTCGCTCAAGCAGTTCCGTGTCATCGTCTGTCGTATCGATGCGAGAAGCAAATCCATCGGTCACGTTCTGTAGATCGTAGCGATGGTCCCCTTTGAAACGAAGTTCGCTGTGGTTCGCAAACTTCCACATCTCGAGCCATATCGTAAAGAGAGCCTTCGCCTTCTTCGCTGTTTGAATTGGATGAAGCAGGTGTTTGGGTTTCATCCTTCACCCCTTTCTACAAGGTCCGAGCTACCGATCTACGGACCCACAAGATGTAAAGCTGTTCTGGGTAACGGGCGACATAACCGTGAACGGGAGCGGAAGAACGTCATACTTGAGATTTAATGATCTACTTTGCCCTCATCGTTTGTCAGCAACGTAAAGAGGGTTTTGACTTGATTTGACAACTGTGTGACAAACAAGAGACAAGTTCCAGAGTCGTCGATAGGTCGCACCCACGCGTGCGCCGCAGGTCCCCAATCCCGCGAAGATCCTTCGCCTCGAATTGCGAATTTCGCAACACGGCTAAGCACCTCAGAGGCATCCCCCACAACCATCCGCCGCGCCCACGAGGTGATCCAATCACTGCGCTGCAGACCGAGTATTCTTTCTGGAAACGCCACGTCGAAGCGAAGATATGCCTACCCTACGCGAACTCGGCATCGGTTTCATTCCTACTCTACGCTCGGCCGCGGCTTCCTTACCGGCACCGTTGAATACACGAGCGATCTTGGCATCTACGATGTCCCGCACTTCACGCTTTCCGAGCTTCGTAGGCCGGGCCTTCGACAAGAACAAGGTGCTCATCGAATTGAAACGGACTGCATGGGCTAATTCGTGTTACCAATCCCACAATCTTTGCGCTTTTGGGGACGATGTTGTCGTCTATATGCAAAAGTGGCAGCAGGCGCATCAGTCCGAAGCGCCTCGACGGTTGATGTTTGTTGTGACTCATGTCACTCCGAAGAAGCGCTGACCTATTGAGCCAACAGGATCTCGACGGCGGGCAGGTTCGGGTTGTTCCCCGCGTCGTTGCCCAAAGACGTCCGACGACAATCTGGCCATTCGACGAGATGCCGCCGGCCCCGTGAAAACCGGCGTAGGCGAGGTTGCGCGGCAGAGTATCGCCATGCACCTTCGTGCCCACCAGCAACATCTGATTCGCGTCCGCCGTTCCTACCGCTGTGATGATGTAGCCCTGCTGCGCCAGGCTCAGCGCCTGCGGCCCGAGGTCACGTACGTAATCAACACCGCCTATGCGTCGTACGTCGTACCCTGGTCACCTCTCCAGCCATACGCCACCAGATCGATGCCCGCGGCGCTGTTCACTGACGCCGCCGTGACCCCCACTCCCTTTGCCGCCATCGCCGACACTGTCGTCGCCAGCGTAAGCATCCGTCACCGTCGCGCGCTGCATCGCGAACCCGTTTGACACCGTCGGATCCGTCTCCACCGAATACGCAAACACCCCATACGCGAATCCCTGCCCATTTTGCTCGTCCAGAGACGTTAAGACGGAATTCGCACCCACCGCCGCTAGATCGCTATCAAGATTCGTCAGCGCGTCCGCCTGATATGACGAGTTAAAGCCCTGTATCCCGGCGGGTGCCGCAAACTCCTGCAAGTGCCACGCGCAGGAGGTCAGGTTCGCGGAGGTGCGGCAATCCTGGTTACCAACCATCAGGGTCGAGCCGACCGCACTGGGGAAAGTCGCCTCAGACATGTTTCCCGGAATCACTGCCTCAATGTTGGTCGCCTCGATCCCCTCCAGGGCCGGCGCGAGTTGCACATGTTTGAAGCGCATATCCTGCTGCGCCGGCGACCGCGGCCCGATCGTGGCTGTCGCCACATTGCTGGTGACCGAGCCGTAAGCGTTGGTCACCGTCACCGTGAACTTATCGCCCGAGTCCGCCAGTTGCAGCGCAGCCGTCGTCAGGCTCGCCGACGTCGCACCCGGAACGGCATTCCCGTTCTCCGTCCACTGGTAGCTCAGTGGACCGGTTCCCGTCGCCGCCACCATCAGCATCGCAGCGCTGTCAAGTGGGATTTTCGCGCTCGCCGGCTGCGCGGTGATCATCGGCGCTGCCCCTGACGCCATTGCCGGCGATCCTCCATACCACACCCGGTTATCGCAAGCATCGCGACCAGAAGCCATGTCCAAGTCATGGGCGAGACACACGGCGAACAAACGCAGCAATCAAAAGCACGCATAGGACGGTGTGTAAAGGAAGAACATAAAAGAGTGGTGTCGAAGGGAGCAGAAACGGCGCAGCAGACAAACAGAGCATCTCACGTTCGAAAAACCTCAAGGAACCGAAATTGAAACCTAACACGCCTAAAGACAGGCCAAAGACGAGAAGGGGAAAACTGGGAGACGAACCCTAAAGTACACACCTCCCGCAAAAATGCGAAGAGTTCGCGGACGATTTTTTGGACCAATTTGCACGCGTGATAATCCAAGAAAATATGTTACGGTCGACAGACATCACAGCTCTCTTCAACAATCCCATCGGTATTCCTTACAAGGGATAAACCCAACATTGCTGTCACCGGGGGCAATGGACCCAAGACAAAAACGAGGTTATCGGGGTAGTTTCCCACAACCCCGTTAATGAGATGGTCCGCCGCTTGATCTCCACATTGAAGTGGGTGATCTTGTTGGCAGGTTCAAGGAGGATCATCGACAGCAGATTCGTTCGGTTGGCATAGATCTTGGCAAGACGACCCTTTCCCCTCGTAGCCCTCAACGCAGCTGGCAAGGTTCTGTTGAGGAGGAAATTCAACCAGAAGCAGCTCATCCTATTTACCGCCAACCTGCAGACCTGCCTGATCGGGATGGAGGCTTGTTCGGGTGCTCACTTCCTCGGTCGGGCTCTGAGAGAGCAAGGCCATGATGTGAAGCTGATCCCAGCTCAGTTCGTGAAGCCGTTTGTGAAGTCCAACCAGAACGACTTTCTCGATGCCGAAGCGATTGCTGAAGCTGTGGACCGACAGAACATGCGCTTCGTTCCGATCAAGACAGACGACCAGCTCGACCTTCAGGCGATGCATCGTGTGCGTGATCGCCTTGTCGCCCGTCGAACCTCCGTCATCAACCAACTACGGGCCTTCCTGCTCGAGCGTGGCATGGTGTTCGCAAAGACGCCAGCGAAGCTGAAGCTGGCGGTGCCAGAGATCCTCGAGAACAATGCGAACCTGACCCTACGCATGCGCAACCTCGTCAGCCTGCTCTGGAACGAGTGGAAGGATCTGGAGCGACAGATCGTTGCGATGAACGTGGAGGTTGAACAGATCGCCTCTTCCGATCCAGCCTGCCAGCGACTCAGACAGATCCCGGGTATTGGGCCTCTGGTTGCAACCACGATCGTAGCAGCGATCGGCAACGGAGCGGCCTTTCATAAGGGCCGGGAGTTTTCCTCCTTGGCTGGGACTTGTGCCGCGACAGCACTCGACCGGCGGCAAGGCCAGACTCTTCGGCCTCAGCAAGCGCGGCAACAGCTATCTGAGGAAGCTGCTTGTGCATGGTGCCCGATCCGCCGTCCTCCGCGTCAAGCGAGAACGATCGCCGTTCGGTCCCTGGCTCAACGCTCTTGAGCGCCGGTCCTCGGTCAAGGTAGTGATCACGGCCGCAGCCAACAAGCTGGCCCGCATCGCATGGGCGGTGCTATCGAGCGGCGACGAGTACCGTTCCACAACGATCTCGATGGCCATCTGAGCAGGCGCGGAAAAGACGACTTCGGCTTGTAAGCGCAGAATCGCGCTCCCACTTTACCGCACCACGACGACGACGATTAGAGTTCCCACCAAGGTCTGCACTGGATAGCTAGGACGACCGAACAGTTCCCCACGGTGCTCGAAACCTCATCCCGCAAATGGTTCTCAATGACCGTCCCGTTTATCAGGAAGAGCACCCAGCGCAACTCATCATGGCCAGGAGATTCTAATGTCCAACAAAAGGCCGAATACATTTTGCGCAGACCTGTCTATCGCCCCCTCGCTTTTCCCTTGCAGTCAGACGGCGGACCATACATTTGCGGGATGGACTCAAGTGACGGACTGCCGTATGATTCACGCCCAACATGTGCCAAGGATTCCTTCATCTGGTCAGAACGAAAGACACGACACTACCTAAGACATAGCCTGCCTGCGCACGCGCCAGTGGCACGATAAGCCGTGCATTTGCGACCGCTCCCGCAACGGGATGCCAATCCTCATATGGAAGCCAAGCAACAGAGAATTTGGCGATCCACCCGTCTTTCGTTTGGCAGGCTACCCCCTCTCCAGTTAATTCCCCAAATTCTTCTTTCGTCATTCGTACGCCCAAAGAACATAGCGGAGATCGGCGCGGCCTTTGGTGAGCGTACGTGAACTGCATCACCGTGTTACTCAGTAACTTCAAGCCGTACTTCCATGACGCTTCCCCCTCGCTTTGAATAGCCTCAGTTCTTTTAGCGCAAAAGCCGGGAAGAACTTCTTCTACTCAGTTGTGCTCGTCGCACTCAGTGGATTTTTGTCGATCGCGGCCCTAGCACAAACTAACCGGACGTATGTGCAGGCAAACCTGAGCCCTAGCCTATCTTCGTCAATTTCACTCGGGCGCTCACTTGACAGTGACACTCACCGCTGTCGTTGCCGTGATCGAACCGCTTATCCCAGTTACTGCGACGATATAGCTCCCGGGGGGCGTGCGAGAGTAAGTTGTGCTGGAGATGATGGTGTTGCCTTGGTTGTGAGTGATGGCGCAGCCGGTGGAGGCTCCCACGCTGACAGCGACAACTGCGAGACTAAGCAGTGTTCTCCATTTTCGGCGGTGCGACAACGGAATGAATAAGATGGCTGCCATAGTCAAGCCGCCGATAACAAAGGAGGTTTGCTGAACGGGGTCGTGAAACTCTTGGGTAGATGTCGCAGTAGTGTTGATAAAGAGCGTGGCCGTCGTTGGTGCCGTTACCGAGATGGGCGGGGTGTCAAACCCGCAGGTGGGTGGGCTGACGACATCCGACGGACTAATTACAGTACACGTCAGTAGAACTCTTCCTTTAAAGCTTTCGTTCGGTATTACCGTAATGGTCGAGGTCGCAGGTATTCCGACTGACGCCACGCGAACGGCCGTGCTGGTTAGATCAAAACTCTCCTGGACGCCAGACGATGGCGCTGTGACTAAGTAAGTCCCAAGCGGCAGATCGCTGAAGGTAGAAGCGCCGGTTTCATCGGCTCCTCCCATCGTAATAACCTTTTCGCCAATAAACCCTGGAAAAAATGACACCCTAAAATAGACTATGACATTGGTGCCAAAGGTTGTGGCCGAGGTGCCCATACCGTATACGGTGCATTGACTGTTGCTAAGGCTAGTAGCCGACCCTGCGATGATCGGAGAACCGTAAGTTGTACCGGCATCGTTTACGAGGAAAATGTTACTCGTGTCGGGGTCATAACGCAGCTTACATGCGTTTGCTGCTGATGTATTGTTGCGCGAGCTCTTGATATTCAGACCAACCGATTGAATGTGAGAGGTTGAGTCCGAATAGATCGTCGTGAAGGTCTGATCCGAGCCGCTACCGGAGGAGGGAGAGATAAATACGGAGGACACACTCGCGGTAACATCATAAGTCCCAACCTCTGTCTGAAGATTCATACCGCCAGCCTGATTGCGATTTTCCACCGACACGAAAATCTGCTTCCCACCGCTGAATGATGCCGTGAAAGTCACGAAAATCTTAGCAGTCACAGTATTAACAGAAGTAGTTATGGACGAAGAAGCACCTAACACGGTGCACTGAGAGTTGCTCACGGTTCGGTCTGTTCCCGCGTTAGCTGTGGTTGTAAGGAATGATTTACCTGTGTCCTGTGCCAACTGGATGATGCCTGAACTGACTATAAAGTTTACGACGCACCCACTTGCGGGCAACCCACTCTGAATGTCCAGAGCGGCGTTGTTCACGATTGCGATAGAAAGTGACTGTACATTCTGCACGCCGTTGGGGTCGGTGAATGTTGCCACGAATGCCTGCTCCGAACCACTGCCGGCCGAGGGCACCAGATTGGTGCTTTGCGCGTGCGTCGTGATGGCTGTTGCGAATCCCATAAATAGAACCGCCAGCATCTGTATTGGCTTTGCAGCAGAAAAGGACGATCGCCCAACTAGATCTTTGAACATTCTCATTGGATATCCTCCAAGCTTCGCTGACAGTGAGACGCAGTTTGCCGACTTGCGATCCTTGTGGGCCGGCGGTGCCGTTAAGAAACTTCTACCTCTTATTTCTATAGCCCAAATTCAGGCTTGTTGTTCCTTAGTTTGGGTGGATGATTGCGGACCGAAGAATCTAAGTAATTCAATTGTCTGACTAGGACAGGCATAATTCTTTACTGCGTTTTTTAGAACTAACGATCGGACTTGAAGGTCCGGATCGGCGTTAAGTCTTATTAATAGATGCATAGGTGTGCTTCTGTTTTGAGCAACTCCTCTGCGTACGAAGACGGTAGGATCTTCTGCGAGTGTCTCGAGAACTAATCGAGGGGTTACAGGGTTGCAGGCCACCCACATACGAACATCGGTATCAGGATCCGTCGACAGTTTTTCCAACATATCCTTGTCTTGTATGTTGGCGGCCATCCATCGCAACCAGTCGATCTCTTCCGCGCGCAGCTCGCCAAAAGTGCGAGGTCTTTCTCGGAGCCAAAGGATAGCGTCCTCGGTGAAAAAATGGTCTTCGTAGACTGCAATCAAATCGTTGCCGATCACATCGTTCAGCCAATCCGACATATGGTCTCCTTTACAATTGAGTCAACCTCTTGTCACTGCTTCAGATAAGCGATCAAGTTCCTCCGCTCTTCTGCCTTGGGAACGCTAAAGCTCATATTGTTGTCAGGGACCATCAAATCCGGATCGGTCAGCCATTTCTTGCGCCCTTGTTAAATCCGATGTGACAATCGCTGATTTAACAAACGAAAAATCCTCTACCTCCCCAACTCCGGTCCCAGCACCCTTCATCGTCTGCGCCAACAGCTTCGAAGTCGGCACACCGCTAACCATCGACCACAGCAGCCCTGTGTCGGCCCGCGCCATGCACCCCGCAAAACTGCGCCGGTCGATGCCATCGCCTGCGGGCTTCGTAACACCTTCGTTCTCCTGCACCACTTCGTCTTCCTTAAACTGATTCATATCAATTTCCATCTAATTTTGATTGCCCCGTATCGTCTAAAACTGGCAGGGGGAGCTTTTATTCCTGCCCGTTAGAAGAAATCGCGCGAAATAATCCAGCAGCAATTTGGTTACGCAGACGCGCCCACAAACTTCGGTTCAGCCGAGAAGTTTGACCGTGCGTGTCGCTGCCATTCTTTGGTCTTTCCCTCGCTTTGCCGGTTGCTCGACCGCCCTTATCAGACGATCACATCCCGAGCCCTTGCCTTCGCCAGCGAACGGCGGGCTCTCTAGTAATTTGCTGAAAAGGCATGGTTGCATGAGGTCACCACCTTAGCGGCGTCGTAACAGATCCGCATTTGCTCTCCGTTGAGGAACCGAGGCCGCTCAACGCAGGGGCCAGCAAACTGTTTAAACGCTGGATTCTCATCGCTCCTAAACTAAAAATCATCCGGTCCCTGGCTTGCGGATCTTTACCTGAGGTACCTGCATGCAACTCAAGCCCTTCTTGCTCGACGCTTGGTTCGACCAGTACGAACGGGACATAGAATTCAATCTCGCCGCGAGCCCCGGGCCGATCTGGGCCGCGTTCCCCTGGCTGGTGAGCGGAGCGAGCGACCGCCGGTTCTGGCAGTCCGCCGCCGAGCATGGGATCCTGATAGCACCAGGCGATTGCTTCGATGTGCCCTCGCATTTCCGCCTGGGCTTCGCCGTCGTCTGAGGCAATTTCTCTAAGTCGCTCGACCGTTTCGGGGCATTCGTGAAGAGCTGGTCGGCGAAGATGGTGAGACGTGATGGAGCTCGCCGAATCAACTATTGCCATCGGTGCGGCACCTTAGCGATCACAGCGAGAAAAGGGATCTCCCACCAGTATCATTAGGAGACGGTCGGAAACCCGGCCGTGAATTGAGACAATTTTGACCAGCAAGAGGATTTCGCCTGAAGCAACCATTGCCGCCACCTTTGTCCAACGCCGCCAGAGGCCCGATCCCTCCAGCACTATCAACGCGACCTGCACCGCTAACAGTAATTTTGTTCCAGTCGCGGCTAATGCGGTGACTCAGATCGTTAATTGACGGTCGCCAAGAGGCAAAACCAACACCAAGAAGCCAGCCCGGAAGAAGTTTCCGGGCTGGCTTCCGTGTTTATCTTTGGGGCATATGGAAGATCTCTCCCTCTCTTCTCCGACAATCCGACGATCATTGAATGACAAGACGCTGACAATTCCAATGAACGCGGCCGGCCATAATGTAGCATGGAAATTTTGCGAGATCGACGCGTCGCCTCGTGGATGGAGCGTTTCATTCTGCTGCTCGCGATTGCGTATCTCGGGATGCACACATGGCCACGCGCTTGGTCCAAGCTGAATACGGATTTTCCTAACTATTATCTAACGGCGCGCTTGGTTCATGAAGACTACGACACCGCCCGAATCTATGAATGGAGATGGCTCCAGAGAGAGAAAGATCATCGATCGATCGATGATCCGATCATCGGGCTCATTCCAACTACTCCATTTTCCACATTGATCATGTGGCCGATAAGCGAGATGCCCGCCCTCGCCGCCAAGCACGTGTGGATGCTCGTGAACCTGGCCCTTTTAGTTCCGCTCTGTTGGTTGTTGCGTTCGCTGACGGGTTTGTCATATCAGCGTATCGCTCTCGTCTGCGCACTCAGTTTTCCGCTGCACCGCAATATGCTCTTCGGGCAGTATTACTTGTTTCTCCTTGTATTGATCGTCGCAGCTTGTTGGGCCTACCTCAAAGAATTCTACTTGCTCTCAGGTGCGCTAATCGCAATTGCCGCAGCCTGTAAGATATTTCCCGTACTATTCCTCGCATTGTTCTTGCAACGGAGAAACTGGCGCGCTCTCGGATCGGCATTAGTCACCGGAACTATGATCGCAGCTATATCCATCGCCGTTTTTGGCTGGAACGTTCATCGTACCTATCTGCATGAGATTCTGCCTTGGACGCTGCACGGCGAAGGCGGGTCCCCCTATGTCACTTCTGCGGCGTCCATATCGACACTCCTGCACTATCTGTTCCTCAACGAGCCGGAGTGGAATCCACATCCTTGGCATAACTCCCCTCTCGTTTATTCGGTCTTGCAGCCAGCTTTACAGATGCTGATGTTAGCCCCCGCTATTTTGCTGATCCGCCGGAAAGACCTGATGCCGCGACGGATCATTCTTGAATGGGTGGGATTGCTGGCCGCATCCCTTGCGATCTCCACCATGCCGGCCTCCTATCACTTCGTACTGATGGTGTTTCCGGTGTGTGTGCTTAGCGCTCTGCTGATCGAGCGCCGGTCCGTCGGCTGGCTCATCGCTCTCCTAATTGGCTATCTGGGCATCGGATTTCCCATGCCCAGCCCCAACCACGCGATGGGACCGGCCATTTTACTTCGTGTTCCGCGACTCCCCCTCATGCTGGCCGTGCTCCTGGGGATTTACGCTCTTCTGTGGTCAGGCCGCGATGATAAGGGAGGATGGGACTGGACGCATTACGCTTGGGCAGGCTTGATGACCGTGGCTACGCTGTCCAGTATCCAGTCGACATTTCATCTTCAACGAGGGGTCCGCCAGGAGTATGCCTACCGGATTGCGCTTAAAACTCCATCTCTGTTCGATGTTGATCCGGTCGTGTATGGCGCCGGAACACGCTATATTGGTTCCGCGTTTGAAGGTTATCGTCTGGTCACCGAAGGGGATTCGACAAGAATCGATTCCTCTGCCGGCGATGATCTCTCGTTCGCGGCCAGCACTCAGCAATTACTCGTTGAGAAGGCGCGCAATCAGGACTCCGCAATCGTCGATCCCCGGAATCCAACAAAGACAATCCTCCAAGGAGGACGGAACCCGATGTTTTCTGTCGACGGTAAGGACCTCGCTTTTGTGCGCAACGATCACGGCAGGGGAAGGCTCATGGTCCAGCCTTCGCTTCAGTCCGACGGCTCGAACCAAGTCGCTCTTACGCCTCCTTCGATCAACGTCTACGAAGCCGCGTTTGCTTCGCGACGCGCGTATGCGATTTCCGGCGTCGAGGACGGGGAACCTCCGCAAATTTATCTGACCGACCAAAGCCACTCAAACACCCGACTCGAGCTTGGCGAATCTCGCTACCCGGCCTTGTCGCCGGACGGTCGCTGGATGGCCTATAGCCAGCTGGACAACGGCATGTGGAACCTTTGGATCCGTGATCAGCAGACAGGCGCAACGCGGCGGGTGGCGGACATTCCCTGCAATCAGATCGAGTCTTCCTGGGATAGCGACTCTAAAAGTGTGGTCTACGCCACCGACTGCGGCCGCAGCCTTTGGTTGACCGGGATCTCCCGACGCCGCGTAATTCCATGAGGGCTTCCATGTCGACTCCCACATCCCCGCTTCAACGCATCCCGCGGATATGGCGCGGCGCTGGACGCCGACGCCGCGCGCGGGCATTACGTGTTGATTGTCGACGCCAACGACAGCTACGACTTCTCTCACGCTCCTCGCTTCCTTGCCGATCTGCGAAACGGAGCGGACCTAGGGATGGGGAATTGCTTTCTCGGGAGGAATCGAGCCAAGCGCGATGCCCTTGCTGCTGCACCGCTACGTCGGAAATCCCGTTTTAAGCCTCCTCGGGCGATTTCTTTTTCACGCCCCAGTGGGAAACGCTCGCCCTCGGCAGGGTTGAACTTCCAACCCTCCCATTGAGACTGTTCTACTGTTCCTCCACAAAAACGGAGTTTTCGGCAACTTCGCTTTGCCCAAAACGCCGAAATTGCCACAAAGGATTGCGACCCCGTGATTAGCGGGTTCTCAATCCTCTTTTCTCTTCTCCGTGGAAATCGGGTGGCTTTCCTTCGCAGGCACCTCGTAACCAAAGCTGCAATGTCTCCTCGAATTCGCCACCGGCTAAATAATCCTCAACGGTTCGGGAATCGATAAACTCTGTAGGAGCCCCAGGTCGTCGCAATTTGCCGAATAATCCTGCTCCGGTGACGCCGCCCATAAACGCTATGAAGTTATTTCTCATAATTGCGCCTCGTCCTATCGCATGCCTCTAATCAGCGAGATTCTACTCCGTTGGCGAGAGAGCAGGCCAACATGGGACGCTTCGAGCCCCTCCGCACTGCACACCCAATCACTGAGCACCAACTATCGCCTTTAGCTTTTCAGCAAATGGACTCAAAGACGCAATTTCATGTCTCTTGATCGCGTTGGGCGAAGAGAGTTCCGGCTCCCCCCGCATTCGGCGAAGGATACATGCGTGGATTCGCGCGGTGTTTCGAGCATCTGGTAATGCGCCATGCGGAACACCGTCGAACTCCAAGTCCAGCATCTGGATGGCCGCGCTCAAGCTCTTCTGCTCTTTGATTGCAAACGCGCCCTGAAACACCTTTGCCAGGCCGATCGGATGACGAAAAGGGCGGACAAGCCCGAGGCCTTGGCAGGTCTTGGCAATTACAGAGACATCGTCACCCCAGGTACAACAAGGCTTCTTTTGCGGCTCGAACTTCCTAGTGAGGACGCCAAGAACTTCACTGAGAGGAGCAGCACTCCGAACATCGTCAGCTGTGATCCCGGTCAAGTTCGCACACTTTAAACTGATCTCCCAACGACGAGGGCGAACAAAGTACGTGCCTTCCTGAATGATGTCGAGAGTGTCCAGGTTCATTTCTACTAATCCAATCTCGATGATTTCGGGCTGCATCCCCGGTTGCGGTGGCGCATCCCAGCACGTCCATTCCAGGTCAAGATACAGCGCAGTTGTGTGGAACATGTCTGCGTCGATCATTGAGGGTTCTCGATCCTTCTTCCGTTGCACCTGTGTCATAACGCATGCAGAGTGGATGCAAAGATAGTTGGCAGATTAGTAAAATCTCTTGTAAACATCCAACCGCCAGACATCGTCGAGAAAGATGAAGAACTCTTCGGCTGGTCCGTCTCCGACGACAAAATCCCCATCTACAATTTCCGGCTCGGAACCGGGCGAGTAAATGAATACGCATTGCTCTTGAGGCACCATAAGCCATCCGAGTTCAATGCCGTTTGCGACCCATTGAAGCATCTTGTCCTTCAACGGGCGAAGCTCTCGTGGATGAGAACAAACTTCGACCACGAAATGGGGACACAGCCTGAGAATGCTTGGCATATTTATAGCGAGGCTTTTTTTGCAAAACTTGAAGCAACGTAAGCAACATCAGGGCACATCATCCCGCTGTCTTCGAGGAAGAACCTTCGGCGAATCATGGGTTGCCCATGCCGACCGGTTTTAGAAAGCCAAAGCTGGAGTTCGGTCTGAACCTTTCTGACCATCAGTTGAGTCGCTTCAGGTGCAGGAGGATAAATACGGAGCTTTCCATCTTGTTTCGCTCACACCGAATGTGCTCTACATCGAGAGAAGCGCTTGCGAAATCTCTCAAGGAGGTAGTCACCCGAGGCGCTCCAATACGGCCTGCCGCTCCATGTCAGATTGAAGAGTCTCAAGTGTATGGAATCGATCCCCGTCGCATTCGACCGCAAGGCGTTCCTTCACACCCTCGACGATCAGATCGATTCGATAGCTCTCGACCTTCCACTGAGGGGGTGAACCGGAACCCTTTTATCTTAAGGTCCTTCATAACGAGCCGCTCGAACTCGGAATCAACTCCAACCGATGATGTCCCGACCTTGTCCATCGACGCAGCGGGATCGTGTGCATGATCGAGCAGCCGGCGGCGTAAATCGGCAGCGGTGAGATTCGACTGGCGGTCCATCGAGTGGACTATCCAAGCTGATCCTGCGCACGGCTGGCCGCAACGTTGTAGCGCTTCTTGTACATGTCGCGTGCACCAGCGGCGACGGAAACGGGGCGAGTGAAAGAACTATCTACTCGAAGCCCCGTCGACCTACCTTGTGACTCACGGTTACATCCGGGACAACGGCCAAGGCTTTTTCACAGTCACTGAGGAAGGACTTGGGGCCGCAGAGAACGCAGATCAAACAATCGTCTCAATGGAGGTCCGGTCAGCATTACAGCTGCTGCATCCAGATTTCGGAGGCTACGAACACTACTTTCAGGAAAACAGGTTGAGGGAAGCTGTGGCAGCGGCTTTTGAGCGGTACGAAAATCGCCTCAATGAACTTAGAGATCGCTCGCGCAAGGCTGCAGTGCGAGGAACAGTGGGTAGAGATATCCCACCGAAATTGTTCCAGGCTGGTGAGAACAGGCTAACGCGGAAGAAAGCGGAGCGTCTGTAATACAGACCGATAGCGTTTGTGTGACGACCGACTTAACCCACTACAAGCGAAAATGAGGTACACGTGACCGGCATACGGATGGGGTTTCTGATGGCCATGCTTGGGGGAACCCTCGTTTCCGGCAGTCTCGTAGGTGAACAAGCCCAGACTTTAGCCTCTCGACCTCCGTAAATTGTGCCTGCTGTTGACGGAATTTTTGTAGCGTTTCAATCTCACTCAATCGTCGGTATGGCTGATTGGCATGGCCTCGCTCAAGAAGAAGATTTCTATGTTGATCTAATCCGAGATCCGAGATTCACTGAGGAAATTGATAACGTCGTGGTGGAGTTCGGCGGGGCCGCTCAGCAGGACACGATAGATCGCTATATCGCCGGTGAGGACATCCCGTACGAGCAGCTGCGGAGGGTATGGACCGATACCGTTGGTTGGGTCCCTACCGTTACTGCGCTCGGATATCTTAACTTTTTTGCCCAGGTTCGAGCAGTAAACGAGGGATTGCCACTTTCTGAGCGTATCCACATCTGGCTTGGTGAGCCACCGATCGATTGGTCGAAAATCAAAACTCCGGCGGATCTGACGCAAATGTCGCAACGTGATCGGTATCCTGCCGAGCTTATAAAGTCTCAGATTCTCGCAAAGCACCGGAAGGCTTTAGTCATCTATGGGTCGCTTCACTTCTTTGGTTCGGAGGCACTGAAACCTTTGGTTGAGCAGAGCTATCCAAGAGCCTTCTTTGTAGTAGCTCCATATATGGGATCGCAAAACAAAGCGGAGTCTGATAGTTTCGAGCAAAACCATGGAACCGTGGCGAACCCGTGTGTTTGCGACAGAAGCTAAAGGGACGAAAGCCCTCCTGGTAACGGAAGATCAAAGCCCTCGGGCGGTAGGAGATGCGTTGCTCTATCTCGGCCCTGCTGCGAGCCTGACGCAATCGCCGATTACACCAGACCTCTATCTTGATTTTGACTTCAAAAGGGAAATCAATCGAAGAAGCCTGATTGTGAGCGGAGCACCTCTCGAAATCACCAAGCCGCTCATGTCACCCACACTTGTTCGTAAGTAGAGTCAGCATCGTAAACGGTTTCCCTAGCTACCGACGTATTACTTGTTAAGCCCCCAATTGCTGACTGAGACGCTGCATGGCTTCCGCGGAGTCGCTTTCGTATGAAATATGGCGGCGGATTCACGCTACTATTTGAAACAGCATCATTAAATAACCCATAAGCTGGCCATTTGGCCAAATTATGGGTTATTTTTCAAACCTTTCTGGCGCTTTAGATGTTCAGATCCTCATAGGCATCAGAATGTACCTATACTTCACATCCTCATTCGCATCTTCGGGTCGCATCTGCCCAGCGCTCTGAGCATCCTTAAACTCCAGCCGCACCTCGCCCGTGTTGCCAATCGCCTTCAGAAAATCGATAAGATACTGGCTGTTGAATCCAACAACCAGCGGATCGTAGTTGTAAGGCGTCTCGATCGTATCTTCTGACTCACCCGCATCCGTACTCGAAGATGAAAGCTTCAGTTCATTCTGCTCCAGACGAATCTTGATAGCCCCGCTCCGCTCGTCGGCAAACTGCGCCACACGCTGAATGGACCCCATCAAATCTTCGCAACGGACAATCACGAATTTGTTATTATCCCGCGGCAGCACCGCTTCGTAATTCGGGAACTGTCCAGTCAGCTTGCGGCTCGTCAGCACCCGTCCGCCGACTCTGAAGAACAGCGTCTGTTCGTCATCGCCAAACTCGAGTGTCTCGGCCTCTGTCGCACCTAGCAGCGAAGAAAGCTCACTCAGGGCCTTACGCGGAATCAGCGTCTTCTTCTCCCCCGACACACCCTCCAGCGTCTCTCCAAGCTTTTCGATATGCGCCAGCCGATGTCCATCGGTGGCAACCATCGCCATGCTTTCTGCCTTCAGTACCAGCAAGGCGCCATTCAGCGTATAGCGAGACTCTTCGTTCGAGATCGCAAAGATAGTCTTCGACACCATGTTTTTCAGCGAAGGCACCGAGATCTTCACCGCGCCACTAGTCGGAAATTCAGGCACCTGCGGAAAGTTCGCTCGCGCCATCCCCACCATCTTCGTGTTTGATCGCCCCGCGCGAATCTGCACCCAGTGGTTGTCCATCAACTTGATCGAGATCTCACCCTCGGGCAGTAGCTTGATGTAGTCATACAACTTGCGTGCGGGAATCGTGCAGGCACCGGCTTTCTTCACTTTGGCCGCGCAGCTGGTCCGCAGGCTCTGGTCAAGGTCCGTCGCAGTAATCGTCAACCGGTCGCCACCTGCGCCCTGTGTCGCCTCAAACAGAAAGTTCGACAAAATCGGAATAGTTGTCTTCCGTTCGACCACACTCTGGGCAGCGGTCAACTCGCGCAGCAGCTCGGCGCGGGAGACCGTGATCTCGAGGTTGCCGGTTGGGGCTGGCGTTGCGCTCGTCTCGGTCGGCAAAGTCATCTCGGGCTCCTGGGTCGCACTGGTCACGGTCGGTCTCTCCATCTCGGTAGGTTAGTGCTGGCAAAACTTTACACTGAATCGAACACACGATGCATCTTAGCCTTCACCAGTCCTGCTTGATTCTAGGGGCGAACCCGTCCTCAACGCGACAGATTTCTTTGTGGAAACCAAGGTCGTTGTGTGCGACGCCGAAACCGGCTTGAATTCCTGAACGACGCTGCTACTGCTTCTAAGAAACAAGAGAAAAAGAGAAAAATACTAGTAGCAGTAGCCGTTCTCGCTTGAAAAGTGGATATCCTTCCCATCAACCTCATAAATAGATACTTAAGCCACGTTCGCGTTTTAGAAAACCTGCCGCGCTGAACCGCACATTCAGGAAGACTGGCCTCAATCATCGACCCGACCGCCGTCTTATCCCACTTCTTCACAGCACTCCATTTCGACTTGTGAGAAGACCCGGTACCAAGGGTGGGAATATTCACCAAATGATACAAAACGAGGAGGTTATCCCAACCACTTTTTTCACATCCGCGTCTCACAGAAGAGGATAATCAGTTTCGAACCGAAAGGAGCCAGCAATGAAAGTCGCCCTCTTCGGAGCCAGTGGAGCCACAGGAAAACTCCTCACCCAGCGCTGTCTCGCCGCTGGGTTCGATGTCTCAGCTCTCCTTCGCGCGCCAGAAACCTTTCCCCAACGCGATCACATCCACGCTATCCAGGGGAGTGCCTTCGATCCAGCGCCGGTATCCCAAACCATCGAAGGCGCCGACGTCGTTCTCTCCGCCCTCGGTGCAAACTCCCTCAAGAAGGAAGACGTCCTTGAACGCGCCGTCCCCCAGATCATCGCCGCGATGCAACAGACGAGCACTCAGCCGAAACCTGTCCGCCGCATCATCGTCCTCGGCTCTGCCGGTGCTCTCCCCACCTCGCTCGACAAGCAGCCCGCCTGGCGTCGCTGGATCGTCCAGAACATCGTCTACAACACTTTCCTCAAGTGGCCTGTAGCCTCGCAGATCTCGCAGTGGAACAATCTCTCCCGCAGTGGCCTCGACTGGACCATGGTCATGCCTCCCATGCTCACCAACGCGCCTGCTCACGGCCACTACCGCATCGACGGTGACGCCCTCCCGCCCAACGGCAGCCGCATCTCACGCGAAGACGTAGCCGACTTCATGATGCAGCAGATAGTCAGTCCCCAATGGATCCGCAAAGGCGTGTACATCACCTGGTAGCGCAGAATGCGATAGTCTATCCATCTCTTGCAGCAAGTTGATCCAGCCCTGAGGTTCGGACCACATTGCGCCACAGCAAGGGACAACGAGGAGGAATGATCTGTGACGCGATCACGAGCATTTTTTCTGACCGGAGCTCTCGTGGTCATAGCCGTGGCGACGGCACTCTTCCTGGCGATGACGCATGCCCCAGGGAGCCTCAACCCCAAATGGCCAACTCGTCCCTGCATCTCACCAGCTCGAGTCTCGCCGGCGATACGATCCCGAGCAAATTCACCTGCGACGGTGCGGAAATCTCCCCTGAACTGTCCTGGACCTCTCCTCCCGAAGGTACCCAAAGCTTCGCCCTGATCGCGACCGACCGTGACTCCTTAGTGCATTTTGTCCACTGGGTCGCCTACAACATTCCTTCAGACAGACGTGAACTGCCAGAGGGCACTCCTAAACAGAAACAGCTTCCCGACGGGACTCAACAGGGGAAAAATAACTTCGGCAACTTTGGCTACGGCGGACCCTGCCCACCCATGAAAGCTACCCACCACTATGGCTTCGTGCTCTACGCACTGGATTCGAAACTCAGCCTGCCACCCGATGCAACAGCGAAAGAAGCGTTGCGGGTCATGATTGGACACCTTCTCGTGAGGGCCGAGCTCGTCGCCAGCTACCACCGCTGATCAGATCTGCCTGTTCAAATTCATCGGCAGCCAAACCTTGCCTATGCCGAAAGATCAGAAGACGGCGGCCTGTCTGATCTCCCATCCTGCGCTAGAGCTTCGAGCCGCCGTCAACCGGGATACTGGCTCCCGTGATCCAACGTGCGCCATCGGACGCCAGAAAAGCGACCACGTCGGCAACGTCCTCGGGCTTGCCGAGTCGTTTCAGCGCTTGCATCCCTAGCGCGGCCTCGCGACCAGCTTCTGTCTTTGTAAAATTTGACATATCCGTGTCAATCACGCCGGGTGCAACAGCGTTCACACGTATGCCTAGCGGCCCCAGAATAGCGGCCCAGTTCTTCACCAGTGTCTCGATCGCCCCTTTCGTCGAAGCATAAGCAAGAATGGAGGGGCTATCTACGCCGGGTTTGCCCACAACCGTACGGGCCCCAAGGGAAGAGATCACCGTAATGTTAGAGCCCTCACCAAGCATTGGGAGAAGCTGCTGCACCAAAAAGAACGGGCCCCGGACATTCGTGGCGAAAAGATTGTCAAAATCCTCGAGCGTGTAATCAGCGATACGCGCCGCCTTGCTGATTCCGGCATTCAGCACAGCCACATCCAGACGATCGCCGACGATTAAGCGTACCTGCTCAGCGAGCATTGCAGCCCCCTGCGTTGTTGCCAGATCCGCGGAGAGTGCATCTGCAAGTCCACCGTTCGCTCGGATCTCGGTAACGAGTGACTCTGCTTCCTGAGCCGACCGGCCATAGTGAGCCAGGATATGTGCGCCGGCCCTCGCAAGCGCAACAGCCGTCGCACGACCGATTCCTCTTGATGCACCCGTGACGAGCGCAGTCTTACCTTTCAGTGTTGTCATGATTTCCCTGCCAGTTGTAGTTATCGAGAAAAAATTGAGGGGCGGCGGCAGCCATCCATAGTCACCGCGCCGCCCTGCCAATTAGGCGTTTGTACCGCCATCAACGGTCAGATTCGTTCCGGTGATATAAGACGCTTCGGGACTGGCGACGAACGAAACCAGCGCGGCTACCTCGTCCACATGTCCGTAGCGCTTGAGCGCTGTGGCAGCCACCTGTGGCTCCGCCCAATCGCCCGCGGCGGGGTTAAGATCCGTGTCGATCGGACCCGGCTGAACGTTGTTGACCGTGATGCCCCGGCCCCCAACCTCTCTGGACAGCCCCTGCGTGAACATCTTCACAGCGCCCTTTGTCGCCGAGTAAGGAACAAGTCCGGGTGTCATCATGCGCTCGCCCACGCACGAGCCGATCATAATGATGCGGCCACCGTCCTTCATGTGCTTCAGCGCCGCCTGCGTCGCAACGAACACTCCGCGAATGTTGATATCGATCACGCGATCCATCTCCTCGAGCGTGGTCTCCTCGAACGTCTTCGGAATGGCCGTTCCGGCGTTGTTCACAAGCACATCAAGTCGGCCGAGTGTTCCGACGGTCTTTTCAACCGCAGCCTTCACGGCGGCGGGATCAGCTGCGTCCGCCTGTATCGCGATCGCCTTTCGACCGGTGCTTTCAATCTCCTTGACGACCGCCTGAGCCGCGTCCGCTCCCTTCGTGTAGGTGATAGCTACGTTCGCTCCATCGGCCGCCAGACGCTTGGCGATCCCAGCTCCAATACCGCGTGACCCCCCCGTTACCAGTGCTACCTTGTTGTTTAACTTAGACATCAAATCTCCTTTGTATTTCTATAAACGCTTCGGCAGTCCGTTGATTTTGGAACTGCTCTCTACTTTCAGAGCAGCTATCTGATGTCTGGTCGTGGGAAGTAGATCTGGTATTCCGGGGAATAGGAGCCATTCCATCGAGGAATGCATTCGAGTCGGTACAGAAATAACTGTGAGACTGATCAGTCTGTCGAGACGCCCGAGGTAGAGCGAAGAAGCCCAGATGCAGGCGGATTTCTCAGATAAAAGGCTCGCGAATCTTATTCCGGAAAATACAATCCATTCCATAGGGGAATAGGGAGGTTCGTGTGGACAAATTCGACGCAATGCAGGTGTTCGTTCGGGTGATCGAAAAAGGGAGCTTCTCTGCTGTCGCGAAAGAACGTGGCATTGGTCAGCCAGCCGTCAGCAAGCAGATCTCCGCTCTCGAAGACGAGCTCGGCACTGAGCTGATTCACCGCACCTCCCGTTCCATCTCATTGACTGAGGCAGGTCGTGACTTCTTCGAGTCCTCTTTGCGCATTCTCGACGACTTTGAAAGCGCAACCTCACGAATTGGTCGAGGCCAGACCGCCCCAAAGGGTCTTCTCCGAATTACCGTTCCCCCCACCTTTGCCCGTCTCCATATGGTGTCAAAATTGCCAGCGTTTTTCGCGGCCTACCCAGACATGGCAGTCGAGATGGCCGCCTCCGAGAGTCCCACAACAATCGTCGAAGACGGGTTCGATCTCGCCATCCACTCAGGCGATCTGCCAGACTCCACTCTGGTCGCACGAAGATTCGCTCAGACGATCATCATTCTCGTCGCCACCCCTCAATACCTCACACGCTACGGCGCCCCGGAGTCGCCGGAAGATCTCGGCAATCATCGAGGGATCGTCTTCACCGAACGCGGCGCGGTGAAGCCTTGGAGCTTCGGCTCTGGACAAGACGCCAAACGTGTTGTCCCGACCGGCGTCTTTCGAACCAGCGATATCGAACAGATGAGGATGGGTGTCCTTGAGCATCTTGGAATCGCCCAGGCGCCAGCGTGGCTGTTCGCTGCAGAGCTCAGAGAAGGTACTGTCCTCCGACTGCTGACGCCCTTTGAGCGCACGGTCCCGATTCTAGCCGTCCGTCCCGCCAGCCGCCGAGTCTCGGCCAAAGTACGTGTCTTTATCGAGCACCTGGAGGAGACGTTCGCTCTATGTTCCCAGTTCAACCCACGATCCAGCGAATCCGCGACATCTGCTCCTCCGCCGAGCAGAACCTCTCGCGTCGCAGTAAAGTAGCTCTATCATTCAAGGAGCTTCCGTGAAGCCAGCGAACCGAATCGCGTCCACCTTTCTATTAATCACACTCACGACCGTCGCCGCATCGGCGCAGACCTCCGCGGCCCCTCCTCCTTTGATTGGTTCGATCGCAACTAAAAGCGACTGGCCCCAGGCCAAGCCCGAGGACGTCAAATCGCCCGAGGCAATCCTCAACGCCGTCTACAGCGTTATCTCCGGCCCCAAGGAACAGCAACGAGACTGGGACCGCATGCGCTCCCTCTTTGTTCCCGACGCGCGGCTCATCCCGGTAACTAGCTCTCCAACTACAGGCCACGCTGACGTGGTCGTTCTCACCATCGACGGTTATATCGCCCGCAGCCAGGCTCGCATGGCTACAAACGGGTTCTTCGAGCGCTCAATCCACAACGAGATAGAGCAGTTCGGCGATATCGTCCAGGTCTGGAGCACCTACGAGTCCCGCCACAACCCGTCCGACCCCACGCCCTTCGCTCGCGGTATCAATAGCTTCCAGTTGCTCAAGGATGGGGACCGCTATTGGGTCGTCAACATCTTTTGGGACGCCGAATCCCCAACCAACCCCATCCCGGCCAAATACCTACAGAAGTAGTTTGTTCTAGGGTGTGTCCTGCCGGACGGGCTCCCTACGCGGGCGGCGGTCACTTCGTGACTTGTAATTGCTTCGCGTTGGTCGGAAGTAGATTGTTGCCGACCAACGGGAGGCTTGATGCAGATAGTCCTGCCGAGACCGGTACACACTCCACGAAGTGGCCGCGCTCCGCGCAGGAGGGCTGTCCGGCAGGACATCGGGGTTAGCTAAGCGTCTCCATCAGCTTGTTGATAGTGCGGTTCAGATCCTTGTCGGCCCGGCGTTGCTCGTCAATCTTCGCAATCGAATGCATCACGGTGGTGTGATGTTTGCCCCCAAACTGCCGTCCAATCTCGGGCAGGGATGCCTCAGTCAACTGCTTGGCCAGGTACATCGCAATCTGCCGCGGCACCACTATCTGCCGCGAATTATTCTTCTGCTTCAACTCCGCAACACGCATACCAAACTGTTCAGCCACAGTACGCTGAATCGTCTCGATCGTGATCTTCCGCACTTGCGTATCGATGAACTGCTTCAGGCACTGCTGCGTGACAGCAAGCGTAATCTCCACGCCGTGCATGCTGCACCATGCGATCAGCCGCACCAGCGCGCCCTCAAGCTCGCGCACGTTGGTCCGCACGTTGGAAGCGATAAACATCGCAACATCGGTGGGCAACTGCGTCTGTTCGCTCTCAGCTTTCTTCTGCAGAATCGCAACTTTGGTCTCGAGATCCGGTGGTTGAATGTCGGCAATCAAACCCCACTCAAAACGCGACCGCAGACGATCTTCAAAGTCGGCAAGCTCTTTCGGTGGACGGTCACTCGCGATCACGATCTGCTTCATGCTCTCGTGCAGCGTGTTGAACGTATGGAAGAACTCCTCCTGCGTACGCTCCTTGCCGGCGAGAAACTGAATGTCATCGATCAACAACACATCGACGTTGCGGAACTTGTCGCGGAATCCGGTCATCTTGTCGTACCGGACCGAGTTGATCATCTCGTTGGTAAACTTTTCGCCGCTTACGTAGCTGATGGACGCGTGCGGCTGCCGACGCTTCACGTCATGCCCAATGGCATGCATGAGATGAGTCTTGCCCATACCAACGCCGCCGTAGAGGAATAGCGGGTTGTAGGCTTTCGAAGGCCGCTCTGCTACAGCTTGAGCCGCTGCCGTTGCGAACTGGTTGCCGCTGCCGATGACGAACGCGTCGAACTGATAGCGTGGGTTGAGCTGGGAGGCTGCGCTCCAGTCGAATCGAGCCTGCTCCGGCGCTGGCCCTGAGACGGAGCTCGCCGATCCGCCCAGCCGCTGCTTGGGCGCGTTCTGGCTGTGGCTCGGCACAGGAGCAAAGCCGCCGTCCTCACGCACCTTGGGTACCCGCGGATCCTGCTCCGGTGTGGTGAAGGCAACCGAGTCGACGTCAAGTCCGAGGTTATCGATGGCTTCCTGGATGAGGTCGGCATAGCGATCGCCGATGTGCTGAAAGTCCGTGGAGGGAATCCGCACGAAGAGCTTCTTGCCCTCAAGATGTGAAAACCGAGTCGGCTTGAGCCATGTCTCATAAGACTGGCGGTTGATCTTCTTCTCAAGAGCAGCCAGAATACGAACCCAATAATTCAGTACGGCTGTAGCCGTCGGAACGAATGACATTCTTTAGTTTCCTTGTCTTGTTTCCTGTTCCAAACCAGACGTGGCACTTACATCAGTCGTGCAGCTTGACACGATAAGCAGCAAACAGAAGTCCATTCCTGCCCCCTTGGGGACAAGTGAAGTCGGCCTAGTGTTGCCAGAAATTCTCTCCGCCGAGTAACCCGTGGTAACTGGTTGCGGAGAGGAGTAGTTCAACATGAATCAGAGTGCGGAACGGCTGGGCTTGCAGAAAAACGTCTTGCGAATCGGGTTCGATAGTAGCACGGAAAAGATGCCGTTTTTCGGTGCGCCGAATCAAAAAATGAAGGTTGCACCATAAGAGGTGAAGAACTGAATAAACGAACAAATGCGGTGCAACTGGCGGTTGTTTTTGAGCCAGCGCAGCTTTCTATAATAAAAGAATTGCGGGACCGATGCGCTTGCGCGACCGGGTTTCAATATCACTTTTTAGCCGGAATGCTTGTACGTTACTCCTGTGAGCCTCACGCAGTCGAGTCGCTCCGATGGATCATTCACTCGCTTCGAGGTTCCAATCTTATTTCGTCTCCCGTCGTCCGGGTGAAAAATTTAGAGTCTTCGGTGACACAAACGACGCAGCAAGAAGGGCTGTGAAAATCGCGTCCAATCGGGTATACTCAGAGATTGTTGCAACAGCCTAAAAGTTTGAGCAGGTGTTCTACCCTGCGCAGGAGTTTTTTGTCATGCCGAAGCGTACTTTTCAACCCAATCGCCGCCATCGCGCCAAGACCCACGGCTTTCTTTCTCGCATGAAGACCAAGGCAGGCGCCGCAGTCCTCAACCGCCGTCGCGCCAAGGGCCGTCACAAGATCGCCGTCAGCGCAGGTTTCCGCGACTAGTTCTTTCGAATAAGGTCGAGTTAGCCGCAAGCTGGCTATCGCCTTCAAAGTTCTTTATCTTCTTCTGCCATCGCAAAACGTGGCTTCTTAGAACTTTCAGCGAGAGACAATTTCAAAAATTTTAGTGGTTCAACAGACCATCGAGGACAGCTGTCGCTCGTCTTCGGTCGTCTGTGTCTTTTCGACAACAGGCTGCCGCTGTCATCTCTCTCAATCGAGGTGGCTTCTATGCCGGTCTCGATCATTGCCGACTAAGCCAGCGTCTATCCGCACATAGCGCCTATTTTCTCTGGGCAACCATCCATCTGTAACAGGCCTCCTATCTCGTGTCGGCTGGGTTGCGACGTTGGTCGACGGCCGGCAAAGGAGAATCTTATGGCGCAGAACATGAATCAGCCAAACCAGGGAACTCAAGGCAACAATCCTTCTCAAGGAAGCAACCAGGGCAGCACAACGACGAAGAAGCCCGGACAAGAGACGACTGTGAAGAGCGGAGACACCTCTTCCTCGAGCAACAAGAAATAGTTGAGATGATCGCGAGGAGCCCGCCGAACCAAGGCGGGCTTCTTCGCGTCTACCGATAGATCGAAGAGTTTCGTCGGGGCGCTTGTATCATTGGAAGTGCGAGTATTGCTCTTCAAGCCGATGACTGCAACTGTAAAACCTATTTTTCGCCTCCGCAAACACGCCGACTATCAGCGCGTATACAAGGGCAGTCGCAAACAGTTTGCGAAACAGATGAGCTACTTCTTCACGGTGCGGCCACTTCTGGGCCCTGATGGAACTCCGTTACGCGACGCAGCAGGTCCGCGCGTGGGTCTGACGGTAGGGAAGGTGATGGGAAAGGCCGTTGATCGCAACCGCATCAAGCGGCGCATGCGCGAGGCTGTTCGCAAGAATCTTGCGACACTCAGCACGCCGGTTGACGTAGTTCTGCACCCGCGCCGGAGCGTGATCGATCTCGACTTTGCGATACTCGAGCGCGAGGTAGGAACCGTCTTCCGCGCTATTCAAAAAGCTAGCGGTAAGTCTGCGCACTAAGCCGATGAATGACCCTCATCCCAGTCTTGCCGTCCGCGTCGCTTACAGCCTCTACAAAGGAATTGTTTCGCCCGTACTGCACGTCTTCAGTCCAAGCCAGTGCCTCTATCTTCCTACCTGCTCTGAATATGCGTATGTTGCGCTGGTTCGATTCGGAGTGCTGAAGGGATCATTTCTAGCGCTTCGGCGGATCGGGAGATGCCATCCGTTTGCGAAGGGCGGCTTGGACCCTGTCCCTCTCGAGCCTTCGGATAGTGTTGCCGCACCTATTTCCACAGACCATTTATCATAGGAATAGCGTCTCCGAAGTCTGCGGAGGCGGCCTCACGTTCAGCAAAGAATAGGAAGTCTCTTTTGGCAGAGTTCAAAAACCCCAATCAACAGGGCGGCGGCGACAATAAATCGCTCCTCGTCATGATGTTCGTCCTCGTTACGGTCTTCTTTGGCCTGCAGTACTTCCGCGCTAAGAATAATCCGCAAACAGCCTCGCCTAATGCTGGCCATAGCGCTCCCGTTGCCGGCGGGGCGCAGACTCCTGCACAATCTGCTGCTCCTACCTCTGAGGGTGCTTCCACCGCAGCCGGAGCGACCGGCTCCGCCCCCGGGCTTGCGACGGTTCATGCACAGGCTGAAGCGACCACTTCGGTCGAGAACGAGCTCTACCGCATCACGTTTACGAATCGCGGTGGTCAGGTTTTGAGCTGGGTTTTGAAGAAGTATAAGGACTCGGACGGCAAACCGTTGAATCTCGTGCACACCGAGGCCGCGCAGAAGTTTGGTTTTCCGCTGTCGCTGTATACCTACGATTCGGCGCTGACCTCGGCTCTCAGTAGTGCGCTGTATGTGCCGTCGGCCTCGGGGTCGCTTGCTGCTCCTGCAAGCCTCACCTTCAACTACTCAGACGGCGCGACTACGGTTCGCAAAACCTTCTCGTTCGACGAGACCTATGTGATGCATGCCGACGTTGAGGTCACGCGGAACGGCGCGCCGGTTCGCGCGCTGATCAACTGGCCCGGCGGCTTCGGCGATCAGGACAATGCGGCCGCGTATGCAGGCGCGCAGCTGGACATTGCGCGCAACGGCAAGGAAGAGCACCTTGCTCCAAAGAAAGTCTCCGGTGGCGACACGCTCAATGGACCCTTCGATTGGGCTGGCACCAGCGACACCTATTTCGCTGCGATCTTCCTGCCTGACTCGCCTGACACTGCGACTCTGGCGATGCTGCACAACCAGCTCGACGTGGCAAAGACCATTCGGCGCACAGGACTTGGCGTCGGTGGATCATCCAAGGGAGCGATTGAAGTGCCGATCCTCGGTGCTGCTTTAGGCGATACCAGCGGCCGCACGCAGACACGCGTTTACGCCGGGCCCAAGGCTGTGAACGTTCTACGCGGCATCCACGCCACGGGCAATACGATGACGCTCGAACCACTGCTCGACTTCGGCTTCTTCGGCCCCATCGGCAAGTATCTCTTCCTCTCACTTCAGTTCATTCACAACCACTTGGTTGCAAGCTGGCCTGGCTCATGGGGCTGGGCGATCATCATACTGACGGTGCTCATCAACTGCCTCATCCTTCCATTCCGCATCAAGACGATGCAAAGTGGACTCAAGATGCAGCGCATACAGCCGCAGATGGACGCAATCAAGGAGCGTTACAAGAAATACAAAGCGACCGATCCCAAGCGCAGCGAGATGAATGTCGAAATCATGAAGCTGCAGAAGGATAACGGGGTTAATATGTTCGGCGGGTGTATCCCCACGCTGATTACGCTGCCGCTTCTGTTCGCTTTCTACACCATGCTGCGATCGGTGGTGGAGCTTCGTCAGGCGCATTGGCTTTGGCTCCCCGATCTCGCAGCAGCTGATCCTTACCACGTTCTTCCTATCGTCATGGTGATCAGTCAGTTCCTGGTGCAGTTCTATACACCTTCGCCGGGAGTTGATCCTCAGCAACAGAAAATGATGGCGTTCATGATGCCTGCTGTGACCGGATACATGACCTGGAATTACGCCTCGGGTCTCGCCCTTTACTGGACGATCGGAAATCTCATCAGTATCGCGCAGCAGTCGGTGATGAATCGCACCAGCCTCGGCCGCGAGATGCGCGAGATCGCTGCCAAACGTGCCCGCCGCAAGGCAGGGACACCGACTACCATTTCGGGAAAACGGTAGACCTTTTACCACAATCTCTTGGATCTCGATGAGGTAGTACCATTTGAAAGTGGTACTACTTTTGAAAGAATCAAATTTGAAATAGCTGAAACTTCATCAGCTCGAAATCGGTCTTAAGAAAAATGACGAATCCCCTGATGGATCAGGGTCGTGTGGTGAAAAAGATCGCAGACTTTCTGAAAGTCTTGACGGACACAGGAAATCTCGACCTCCAATCCCACATCCTTGCCTGCAACGGCCACGTGCAACCCAACGCTGATGTGCCACTCGGCGAGACTTCCTCTGTCTCTCATGCTTCAGAACATTCACCTCTAATCTGCGTCGAGCTTACCGGCACAGATACACCCCTCCTTCTTGCCCGAAACGGCGAACTTCTCCACGCCATTGAGCACATCGCGGCAAAGATCCTTGGACTCGAACCGGAAGAGCACGATCTCATCTTCTTCGATGCTGAAGGCTTCAAAGCTAACCGCGACAGGGAACTCCAACTTGCAGCTCAAACGGCTATCGAACAAGTTCGCGCTACTGGCCGGCCCTATTCCTTCCCGCCCATGACCTCGCGCGAACGCCGGATGGTCCACCTTGCCCTGGCGAAGTCCGGCCTGCCGACGGCCTCCTCCGGCGAAGGCCCAAGGCGCTTCGTTGTTCTCTATCCGGAGGGTCCCGCGCCCGCGCAGCCGCTTGCGACGGAAGATCGTACCCGCGCCATTCGTAATAGCTTCCGTCGTCGTTAGCGAAGGCCGACGTTAGCGAAGGCTCGGTTCTCACGCATCGATACGGTCAGCTCTGCGAGCGCGGCATCAGACTGCTTGGCTCCCATCCTTCTTTCGCAGGAGCTAAGGCAACGGTCACGGATTGTCCATCGAGGTAGCGGTGCCAGTCCTCAGACTCCGCCACTTGTTTGATCCCTATATTCCGCTCCGTCAGGAAGGCGGCAACGTGACGCCTCACCAGGCCCTTCGTCGCAATCCGGCCCAGCTTCCCCAAAGGAGGAATGAATCGAATCTCATCCCGCATGCGAGTGCCGTCATCCATGGCCGCGAAGTGATGGTCATGCTCGAAGTGCGAGAACACACCCGAAACCATGACATCGCGAAAGTACGAATAGGGTCGCATCACCGCAATACGGCTCTTGTGTTGCAGCCTCAAGCCGAGATGCCGGCCACGGAACGTCACCGTTTCGCCTTCGCTGATCAGGCCGGTGGTCACCCCTTCAATCGCTTGTTCTCGGGAAGAACGCGCCGACGCAACATGAAGATCAATACTCAGGGAAAGCAGGAAGCAGCGTTCTATCGGTGCATCGATCCAGGTCTCTGAACGAATCGTCTCCATGGGTCTGTCACCATTGCTCTTGGGTGCGGCCTAGCAGGAGTAGCTTACGCCAGCAACAATATCTTTCCAATCCCACCTTTAGCCGCAGCCGCCTGAGCCTCTCCTGCGTCGGACAGCGGAACCATCCTGTCGACTGGAATCACAAACCGTTCAGCAACCTGATCTTCTGCCATAGTTCGCAACGTCTTAGCATCCGGCACAGCATAGACCTCCTCGATCTTGACGGTCGGATGCATCTTCGCATTTGCAGGAGAACCGACCACCGACGCGAAGACTCCACCTTGCTTTACCTTAGCCAGCAACATTTCCGCCGTCTTGCCTGACACTGTGTCGGCTACCGCGTCGATAAACCCGAGCTTCTCCATCGCCGCAGAGTCATCCAGAGCGAGAACCTGGCTTGCTCCAAGAGTCTCGGCCTGTTTTAGTTGCGCCTTCCTCACGCCGGCGATCACAATGGCGCCCGCCTTCTTCGCGGTCCATACTGCTGACCGTCCAACACCACCGAGAGCGCCCGAGACGAGCACCGTCTGACCAGACTGAATCTTGGTGCCCCGCGTAATCAGCTGCTCTCCGGTCGCAGTCACAAGAGGCAGTGCTGCTGCATGGATGAGGTCCAGTTTTTCCGGAACCAGTGTCAGATCTGTCGCCTTCGCCGTCACCAGCTCAGCGTAGGCTTTTGATCCGAAGCCCATCACTTTGTCGCCGGCTTTAAAACCGCTGACCTTTTCGCCTACTTCCCGCACGATTCCGGAAAAGTCTGTCCCGATAATCGCTGGCAGCTCCAACGGATAATACGACCTTGCCTCTCCGCTGCGCAGCTTGTAGTCGATGGGATTTACGCTGCTCGCGGCGACCCTGATCAACACCTCACCCGGGCCAGCCACAGGGTCGGGCACTGATTCATACTTCAAATTCTCCGGTCCACCATACTCATGCAGGACAATAGCTTTCATCGAGACGTCCCTCAGACTAGTGAGATGCGCACCTGTTCTCGAAGTCATCATCAAAAGACGAATTAAAGTCGAGGCGCAGTCCTAATCCGCTCGCGTCTCTTCCGGCAGGTATTTTCGCCACTCCTGGCCTTCAGCAATCTTTTTCAGCAGCTTCATCCTGCGCCGCAGCACACGGGAGATATATGGCACAAGGATCGTGCGTGCAACAATCCTTCCCGCCCAGGAAAGCGGCAGTGTGAACCGAATCTTGTCGTTCAACACCGTACGTCCATCCATATAGAAGAGGTGGTGATCGTGCTGAAATCTCTTGAAGCGTCCACGTCCCATCGTGTCCTGAAAAAACACAGGCCGTTCATATCTGGTGATGAGGCTCTCGTGCATTTGGGGAAAACCGAACTTCCATCCTGCCCAAAGGAGCTTGTCGCCTTCCACAATCGTTCCCCTGGTCTTGCCCTCGATCGGTTTCATGCCCAGCGTTTTTCCCACCAACTCAATGTTGGTCGAAAGCATGAAGCATCTCTCGATCGGAGCATTGATATGAACACTATCGCTAATCGTAAACATCGGTCCCCTGTAGATTGTACCGTCGGTCAGCCTACCGACTCAATCTAAACCTTTGTCAGCCAACAGATGCGCGATCTCGGCGGCGATTAGTCTCCCGGCTGTCGGCACCTGATAGCCAGGTCTACAATTATGGATTCTCGAGAATCATATCTCTCGACATCATGTGAAGCCGCGTTCCGCTTCAGCCTTCTGATGACAGCTATGACAAACCAAGTGGGTATTCCTTGCAGTATACCCTTCGATTGCTCGAAACCGATCAAGCTCCGCGCCACGTTCCGGCAACGCCGTTTGACACAAAGCGCATAGTCCAAGCTGACTCTTGCGCTTCGCGTCTTTCAGTTTGCGACGCTGTGTCGGTGTTCCACTCTCATCGAACTCCAGCCGCTTCAGAATGTATCGTCGCAGCTGAAACAGCCGTTCGCGATCCTCACCGGCGACGCCAGCAATCTTCGCACGCAACTGCTCGAGAATTGCAATCGCTGCTGTGCGATCCTCGTCAGAAAGCGAAGCCATCATCAACTCCCCGGCTAAAACTCAGAGTGCAACCGTCTTTGAGGCGACCAGCCCTTTGGCTCTCCCAATAAAGTCGGCAAGCGCAACACTTCCTTCATCGCCCTTGCCGCGAGTCCGCACGCTGACCGCCTCCGCAGCCGCTTCCTTATCGCCCATCACCAACACAAACGGCACCTTCTGCAATGTGAACTCGCGGATCTTCGCATTCATCTTTTCATTTCGTTCATCGAGTTCGACACGCAGTCCCGCGGCTTCGAGCTTCGCCTTGACCGCAGAGGCATACTCCACATGTTTTTCTGAGATGGGCACGATACCGATTTGCACCGGGGCCAGCCACAGCGGAAACGCACCGGCATAGTGCTCAATCAACACACCGAAGAAACGCTCCACGGAACCAAAGAGCGCACGATGCACCATCACCGGCTGATGCAACTCCCCATCTTCGCCCTTGTACTCAAGCTCGAAGCGCGCGGGCAGGTTGAAGTCGAACTGGACAGTAGACAACTGCCATAGCCGTCCCAGCACGTCTACAAGCTTGATATCGATCTTCGGACCGTAGAACGCACCCTCACCGGGGATGCTCTTGAAGGCCACGCCACGATTTGTCAGGACGTTCTTCAGCGCTGACTCAGCTTTCTCCCAATCGGCGGCATTACCCACAAACTCGCCTGCTTTATTCGGGTCGCGCAGCGAGAGCTCGACACGGTATTCGTCGAACCCGAAGGTCTTCAATACAACCTCGGCGAAATCGAGGCATCCTTCAATCTCGCTGACCACCTGCTCCGGCGTGCAGAAGATGTGCGCATCATCTTGCGTAAAGCCGCGCACCCGCAGAAGCCCGTGCATGGTTCCGCTCCGCTCGTAGCGATACACATTTCCGAGTTCCGCATAACGGACTGGCAAGTCGCGATAACTGCGCGGAGAATTTTTGTAGATCAGAATGTGCCCGGGGCAGTTCATCGGCTTCAGCCGATACTCCGCGTCGTCGAGCTCCATAGGCGGATACATATTCTGCGAATAGAAGCCTTCATGCCCGGAGATCTTCCAAAGATCCCGCCGCATGATATGCGGAGTGTAGACCATATCGTAACCGCGACGGATACATTCTTCGCGCATCCAATCTTCCATCTCTTTGCGAATCAGGCCGCCCTTCGGATGCCAGAAGATCAGCCCCGATCCCGCGACTTCCTGTATGGAAAAAAGATCGAGCTGCTTGCCCAGCACACGGTGGTCGCGAGCCTTGATCTCCTCCAACCGCTTGAAGTGAGCGTCGAGATCCTTCGTGTTGAAGAATGCAGTGCCATAGATGCGTTGCAGCTGCTGATTCTTCTCATCACCCAGCCAATAGGCGCCCGCGACCGAGGTCACCTTGAACGCCTTCACCCGACCCGTCGAAGGCACATGCGGCCCTCGGCAGAAGTCCACAAACTTTCCATTGCGATAGAGCGAGATCTCGTCGCCCGGCTGCGTGAACTTTTCGATGAAGTGAACCTTCATGAACTCGCCCTGTTCTGCGTAGTCCTTCAGCCCCATCTCACGCGACTCCTCCTCGCGCATAAACTTCTCATCGCGCCCAACAACTTCTGCCATGCGCGTCTCAATCGCAGCGAGATCCCCGTCACTGAACGGCGTCTCGCGGTACACGTCATAGAAGAATCCCGAATCCGTCGCCGGCCCATGTCCAAGCTTGGTCTCAGGAAACAGTTCGAGAATCGCCGTCGCCATGACGTGAGCCGCGGAGTGCCGCACCACCTTCAGCGCAACCTCATCGCTCTCCTTCAGCAACTCCAACGCGACATCTTCCGTCAGAGGCGCAGCCAAATCCACCAGCCGCTCGCCGCCTTCCGCGCCGCCGTACATTGCGGCCTCCGAAGTCTCTTCAGTCTCGGTCACCCCTGCTGCCACCGGCGTGAGTGGGCGAATCCGCGCCACCACAACTGCTGCAGCCAGTCGCGGCGAAATGCTTGTCGCCACGTCATAGGCTGTCGTACCGCGCGAAACCTCGCGCACTGAACCATCCGGAAGCTGAATCTTGATCGTCTGTTCGCTCACACCTTCAAGAATAGATGGTTGTCGTAAATTGCGTCGAGACAGGTCCTTGTAGTCAGGCGACTGACAGACCCTCTGCCGGTCATTGACGAGAGAGTTACTACCGAACCATACCGTCGGACAACCGTGCTATAGCCCGTTCCAACAACTCGGGCTACGGTAATGATGTTTGGTGTCCAGATATACGGGCAATTAGTCCACAGGACGGCAACATGCAGGTTTTACTCCGAAGATCCGAATTCCGACAGGACATCCACTGTCCCGTCTGCGGTCAGGGCTTCCGCCTCTACTGGGAGCTAGCTTCCTCCCCCGAACGTGCCACCATGCGCTCCATCGTCCTCGGAGAGCTTGGCGACCATCACACCCCTGAGCAAGGCGGAGAAAAAACAGCCGCCGCCCATCCCTTCGACCTCTTTCGGCTGCCCGGCTGGACGGGCTCTCCCAAATTCACCAGGACCGCTATGCTGGCAGGGCCCGCAAGAAGAATCCCCAGCGAGATCTCCAAAGTCGTCATGATCTCCAGAAAGAGGCAAGAGAGATAGCTCGTTAGCCCTCTTGCCGCAACAACCCAAGACTATTTGGCGGGCAGCGATAGCTGTCCGCATTTTTTTATCCTTAAAATAAGGGCAGTTCCCAACTATCGAACGAGAGAGCTAATCACCTGAGATAGCCCGATTGCTTAAAACAGAAGGACCGTACCCCCATGGGCAACGGTCCTGTTTTGTTTATCGGTAGGTGGGGCTGTTTTAGTTAGGCGATCTCCGGGACACTCTTCATGGTACGTTCCGCGGGGACATGCTTCTTAAGCCAGACATTCGCCCTCCACCGACCAAAAAACGGGGCGACGGCGACCATTGCAAACGCGATACCGAGTGCTACACGCATAACATCTCCTTTTTCCTCTGGGCCTTTCGTAGCCCTTCGAGGTTTTGAACCGGCAGTCTAAAGTGCAAAACATTGCATGTTGCAACTGTTGATACCCCACTATCCGCCCGTCGAACCTCCCTCGATATCCCACCTTGGTGTTATCGGCGGCACGACCGTGTAACGCCAGTGCTCTCGCCTCCCGACTCCCCGGCCAAACTACTCAAATCCAGGCAATCGCCTAAAATAACCCCATGTCTTACGCCGCAGCGGTCGACCATCTCTACGCTCTGGGCCACGAGCTTGCCCCTGCAACGCCCAACACTCCGCGCCGAAAGTTCGATCTCGCCCACATGCGAGTCCTCGCCGGGGCTCTCGGCAACCCGCAAATTTCGTTTCCCTCGGTTCTGATCGCCGGAACCAATGGCAAAGGCTCTACAGCCGCCACGCTGAGCAGCATCCTCACCGCTGCCGGCTACCGTACCGGCCTCTACACCTCGCCCCATCTCGTCCGGGTCAACGAGCGCATCCAGATCGACGGGCACGATATCTCCGACGAAGACTTCGCCCGCCTCTACTTCCATGTCGACGAGTCTGCCCGTTTCCTCGTCGATTCCGGCGACCTACCCTACCCGCCCAGCTTCTTCGAGGTCCTCACCGCCGTAGGGTTCCTCTACTTCGCAGGAGAGCGAGCCGCGCAGGCGGAAAAAACCCCGGTAGACATTGCCATCCTCGAGGTGGGTCTCGGAGGGCGTCTGGACGCCACCAACATAGTCGACCCCATCCTCTCAGTCCTCACCGACATCGCCCTTGACCACCAGGACTACCTCGGCAACACCATCGCCGAGATAACCCGTGAAAAAGCCGGCATCCTTCGTCCAGGCGGCACTCTCATCACGCTCCCCCAGCATCCCGAGGCCAATCAAGCCATCGGCGAGGCAGCCGTCACCCTCAATCTCCGCGCTATCAACGCTGCCAACTACATCCCCCGCCAGACCCCAGGCGTTCCACGTCACGACCTGGAACTGCACAGCCACGAAACAGCAACACCCCTCCCGGCCAATCATTACCGGGTCACGATCGACGGAGAACCCCTCGAAGTCAACTCGCCGCTCTCCGGGCACCACCAACAACGCAATATCGCCCTGGCAATCGCCGCTGCCGTCGAGCTACGTAACCAAGGCGGTTACAAATTATTCCTAGAAAGCAACCAATCCAGTTACAATATCTCCAATGCTCATATCGAAGCGGGAATTCGAAACACGCAGTGGCCCGGGCGGCTCGAGCTCCTGACCTTCTCCAGCGGTCCAAGCCTGCTGCTCGACGTTGCACACAATCCAGCCGGTGCCTGGACCCTCCGTGCCGCCATCGCGCAGCTTCCCGAAGCCCAGCCTCGTACCCTCCTTTTCAGCTGTCTCCGCGATAAGGATCTCAACGAGATGGCCCAGATCCTCTTTCCCCTTTTCGACCCGTCCTCAGGCGATCCCGAGCGCCGCAAAGACCACATCGTCTTCGCCCCCATCGACAATCCCCGCGCGGCCCGTATCGAGGATCTCCTCGCCGCCGCACATACCCTCGACATCCCGGCTCACGCTGCCCCTCACCTCGCCGCCGCTCTTGCCCAGGCCCGCGCCGTAACCCCTGCCAATGGCCTCATCATCGCCACCGGCTCCGTCTATTTAGTAGGCGAGATCCGCCGCCTCGCCGGAGAGCTATGAACGATTCTCCCTTGGCGGACGACGCAACAGTATCAGCCGAACCGAAGCCGTCGCCTACTCTGGCCGCCGAGGAGTCGGCTGGTCCATTGCCCTTCCTTTCAAAGCAGCCACCGTTCCTACTCCGCTGGCTGTCTTACCTCGTTGCCATCCCTCTTGTAGCTCTCGCCACTGCAGGTTTCGGCTGCATATCTCTCCTGGCGGGTCTGTGGGATAAGTCCGGCCGCCAGCAGCACGCCATTGCCCACCTCTGGGCGCGCACTCTGCTCTTGATCAGCCTTTCGCCGGTGAAAATCGTTGGTCGTGAAAAGCTACACGAACACGAAAACGCGGTCTACGCCTCCAACCACCTCAGCTACATGGACACCCCTGTCCTCTTTGCCAAACTTCCCTTTCAGTTCCGCATCCTCGCCAAGCAGTCGCTCTGGAAGGTCCCGTTCATCGGCTGGTACCTCAACCGCTCCGGCCAGGTTCCCGTTGATTCCCAAAGCCCGCGATCCCTGGTCGCCAGCCTGAACCGCGGCGTCGCCACTCTCAAACAAGGCCTCCCCTTGGTCCTATTTCCTGAAGGTGGCCGCACTGCCACCGGCCAGCTCCAGACGATGATGTCCGGATGCGCCTATATGGCGATCAAGGCCCAGGTCCCCTTGGTCCCCCTGACGCTCATCGGAACGTACGAGCTCCTTCCAATACACGTCTACGCGCTTCAACCACGCCCCATCTTCGTCGTAGTAGGCGACCCGATCCCCACAGCGGGCCTCAATGCCCGAGACGCAGATGCCCTCACCCAGCGGCTCTACGAATCCATCTCAACCACCTACTCCCAGTACCCCAAAAACGACTAACCGTCCCGTCAAAGATGTTCCACGTGGAACACGGCGACAAGTCGTATGATTAACCTGCCATGAAGCCCCGCATCGCCATTCCCGTCCCGACAAGTACCGACCTCGCCTACAACCAACGCTCCTGGCCCCAGTACGCCGCAGCCGTTGAGCGCAGTGGCGGCTTCCCAGTGGAAATTCCGGTCGACGCCACGCCTACCACCATCGCCAATCTCATCAACACTTGTCAGGCCGTCCTCCTCCCAGGAAGCCCCGCCGACGTCAACCCACAAAAATATGGCCAGGAACCGATCCCGGAGTGCTCTCCTGCCGACGCTGCTCGGGAGAATGTAGACGAACTCCTCATACAGGACGCCCACAACCTCTATAAACCCATCTTCGCGATCTGTTTTGGCCTCCAGTTCCTGAATGTCTGGCGAGGCGGCACTCTGGTGCAGGACCTCTCCATCCTCCCCGTCAACCACGCTGCCGGCAAAAGCGTAGCGATAGCCCACTCAGCCGCAATTGCCCCCGACTCCCTCCTTGGCTCATTTCTGGACCTCAGCGAAGCCCCCGAACAAGATGACTTTCTTCGCCTCCCCATCAACTCCAGCCACCACCAGGCTGTCGGCATTCCCGGGGATGGCTTTCGCGTCGCCGCACGATGTCCGCAGGACGGTGTCATCGAAGCGATCGAGGGCGGCCAGGCCAGCGAAGGTTCCACGTCGCATTTCGTACTCGGCGTCCAGTGGCACCCCGAGCGCAGCTACGACATCAGCCAAAGTTCCCGGACTCTCTTCGACCGATTCGTTGCGCAAGCCGCCGCCTGGACCCCACGCGCCATCCACACCTCCGTCGCCTGAGCCTCCGGACCAAATCCGCGACGTTCCACGTGGAACATGCCTCCACCCTCTTTGAGATACTGATATTCCTATGCCAACGCTCTCAGAGGCCAGGATCGCTACCATCCTGGCCCCATTTCTTCCGTCTCCCCCTCCGGATATTCTCCCAAAGCTCTCGGCATACCTCGAACTCCTCCTCAAGTGGAACGCCCGCACCAACCTCACTGCCATCCGTGATCCAGAAGAGATCGTCCGCCGCCACTTCGGGGAGAGCCTCTTCGCCGGCCTCCATCTGGCTTCCGAAGCCAATACATTACTCGACTTCGGCTCCGGAGCAGGTTTCCCCGGCCTCCCGATCGCCATCCTGCGCCCCGAGATTGCCGTAACCCTTGCAGAATCCCAAAATAAGAAATCAACCTTCATTCAAGAAGCAGTCAGAACCCTCGGCCTCAAAGCCGAAATCTGGGCAGCCCGCGTCGAAACTATGCCACAAACCATTCAGTTTCATACGGTTACCCTTCGCGCGGTAGACAACATGGTCGCCGCCCTGTCCGCTGCCGCCCCCCGCGCCAGCAACGATCTCCTTCTCTTGACAGGACTTCCACCAATCCCACCCACCGGGTTCACCTTTCAAAAACCCATCCCGATCCCTACCACTCAATCCAGCATCCTCCTCCGCGGAACCCGCGATTAACCGTTCCACGTGGAACAAAGATTTCCACACCGGGCCTCCAGAAACCGCTCAATCTAGGCCCTAAATCCGGTATCCCACAAGTTCTCCACAGCCGCCGCTCGTTCTGCACAGACCACTCCCATTGCCACCTCGGCCTCAGCCCGATACCCTTCAACTACCGCAAATGACGACTGAACAACTCACACCCAAGTCTGACGCAGCATCCAGCTCCGCTGACCAGAAATCCCCCCCGAAGACCTCCAAGGTCATTGCCGTCGTCAATCAAAAGGGCGGAGTCGGCAAGACCACCACCGCGATCAATCTAGCTGCGGCGCTCGCCCTCGAAGGCCTGAACACGCTTCTTATCGACTGCGACCCCCAGGCCAACTCCACCGGTGGCCTCGGTTTCGCGCGGGCAAAGGACGGCGAAGACTCTCGCCTCAGCATCTACGACATTCTGGTCGGCCAGACCACGATCGCCGAAGCCCTCCTCTCCACCGACATCGACTCCCTGAAGCTCATCCCTAGCAGCAAAAACCTCATCGGAGCCACGATTGAGCTCATCGCCCTTGAGCGCCGCGAATTCAAGCTCCGCGACGCCATCGAGCCTATCCGCGCCGACTACCCCTTCATCCTCCTCGATTGCCCCCCGGCGCTCGATCTCCTCACCCTGAACTCACTCGTCGCCGCAGACAGCCTCCTGGTCCCCATGCAAGCCGAGTACTTTGCTCTCGAGGGCATCTCCGAGCTGATGAGCACCCTTGACCGTGTCGGCCAGGCCTTCAATCCCGGCCTTGCGCTCGAGGGCGTTCTCCTCACCATGTACGACGACCGCACCAACCTCTCCCAGCAGGTATCGGAGAATCTTCAGTCCTTCTTCACCGACAAGCTCCTCAAAACGACAATCCCCCGCAATATCCGTCTGGCCGAAGCCCCTAGCCACGGAAAACCCGTTTCGCTCTACGATCCCAAGTCACGCGGCTCCGAGGCTTATCGTGAGTTGGCGCTCGAGCTACTATCTCGCAACAACATGGCCAGTCCCGAAGAAAAGCGTCGCAAGGCAGCCGCCGCAGCCGCAGCCAGTGCTCTCAAATCATTCAACAAACCAGAAAAAAAGCCTCGCTTCTGGCAATCCAAGCAAAGTTAAAAGCCACATAGTGGCCGCTCCACGCGCAGTGGGCCCGTCCGGCAGGAGACATTTCTTCAGTTAAATTAGAAATCCACCAGGAAAGCCGCAACCATGCCAACCGCCACAGCAGATCCCAAACGCCGAGCCCTGGGCAAGGGCCTTGAATCCCTCCTACCCCAGCGTCCAGCTGCACCACCGCCCCCGCCTCTACCAGTAACCGAGCCAACCGGCAAACCCCTCGAGATCCCCCTCGACCAGATCGACCGCAACCCCTACCAAACCCGCAGTCACTTCGACGAGGCCAAACTGTCCGAGTTGGCGCAGTCCATCGCAGCCTCAGGCGTGGTGCAACCCATCGTCGTCCGCCCACTCAGCGGAGGTCGATACCAGCTCATCACTGGCGAACGTCGCTGGCTGGCCAGCAAAAAAGCAAACAAAACCACCATTCCGGCCATCGTCCGCCAGGTCTCCGACGAGCAGACGCTCGAAATGACCATCGTTGAAAATCTTCAGCGCGCCGACCTCAACCCCATCGAGCAGGCGCGTGCCTATCAACGCCTCAGCAACGACTTCAAGATGACCCAGGAGCAGATGGCTATCCGCACCGGCAAAGAGCGCGCCAGCGTAGCTAACTTCCTTCGTTTGTTACGTTTACCGGATTCAATCCAACAGAAAGTAGAATCCGGCGACCTCACCTTCGGCCACGCCCGCACCCTCCTTGCGCTCGATTCGCCCGAAGCAATCACCGCAGCCGCGCAAAAGGTCATGGCGCTGTCCATGTCCGTCCGTCAAACCGAAACCTACGTGCAGGGTCTCATCAACCCCGAGGCGAAAGAGAAGAAGGAGTCGAAGGCCGACACCCAACCCGAGGATCCCAATGTCCGCGAGGCTCAGGATCGCCTTCGCCGCACTCTGGGTCTCAAGGTTCGCATCGAGGACAAGAACGGCAAGGGCCGCGTCATTATTGAATACTCCGGCCTCGAAGACTTTGACTCCATCCTCACCGCGCTAGGCGGCGACTAGCCGCTCGAATACGCCGTACGTTACGATCACTCGCACCCATAAATTCAGGCCAGACCATTTCAACACGCCGGAGATTCTCGAAGACACGTCAAGGAGACTGCGTATGCGTAAAGCGAACCACGTGAAACATTATATGTTCCTTGTTTTGTTACAAATTGCAGTTTTCTCTGCTGGCGCCCAAACAGCCCCACGCACTCTCCTGCGCACCGGCCATCTGCTCGACGTAAAGACCGGGGCCGAACCCGCAGATCAGACGATCATCGTGACCGGCGATCGCATCACCGCGGTTGCACCCACAGCATCCACGCCAAAGCAGCAAGGTGACACCGAGATCGACCTCACGCATTACACCGTGATGCCTGGCCTGATCGATGTCCACACCCACCTCACCGGCGCCTCCGCGAACTTTGATCCCTACTTTGAACTGTCCATGACGCCAGCCAAGGAGGCGATCATCGGCGTCGAAAACGCAAAGGTCACGCTCGAAGCCGGCTTCACCACTGTCCGCAACGTTGGTGCGAACGACTACACCGACGTCGCCCTCCGCGACGAGATCAACGCAGGCCACATTCCCGGGCCGCACATGCAGGTCTCCGGTCCCGCACTCGGCATCACCGGCGGACACATGGACGAGAATCTTCTCCCGTTTGAGTACCATGTCCACGGCCAGGGCGTAGCCGACGGCATCCCCGCCGTTCAGCACCAGGTCCGCGAAAATATCAAGTACGGAGCCGACCTCATCAAGATCGGCGCCACCGGCGGCGTCCTCTCCAAAGGAGACGATCCGCAAGCATCGCAATACACCCTCGAAGAGATGCAGGCCATCGTAGCTGACGCGCATCGTCTCGGCCGCAAGGTTGCAGCCCACGCCCATGGCGCCCAGGGCATCCTCTTCGCCACCGAAGCCGGTGTCGATTCCATCGAACACGGTAGCTACATCAACGACGAAGACATCGCTCTGATGAAGAAAAAGGGAACCTACCTCGTTCCCACGGCCTATCTCATCGACTGGGCCCGGCAGTATGCCAACCTTCCTCCTCTGTACGCACAAAAGATGAAGGACGTCAGCGTAGTCGAGAAGGCGAACATTCGTCACGCCATCGAATCTGGCGTAAAGATCGCACTCGGCACTGACGCCGCTGTTTATCCGCACGGACTCAACGCACATGAGGTGGATGTCTACGTCAATCAGTTTGGTATGTCACCCTTGCAAGGCATCCAGACCGGCACCATCAACGCGGCGGATCTCATGGGGTGGACCGACCGCGTCGGCACGCTCGAACCCGGCAAATGGGCCGACATCATCGCCATCGATGGCGATCCACTCAAAGACGTCAAAATCCTCCAGCACGTCAACTTCGTCATGAAGTCAGGCACCGTCTACAAAGACGAAACTCACAAGCAGTAGGAAAGAAATTCTAGAACCAACATGAAAGCAACAGCGCTGGAGTTTCGTCTCCGCTTCCTTCTGGGTGTCATTATCTACGTGCTCGGCTTCATTGCCCCGTGGAACATCTTCCTGCACCTGGATTCCATTCGCACCTGGCAGTTCCTCGCGGCGTCGCCCGCACGCAGTGGTTGGCTCGGCTTCAGCGCTGCAACCATCGCGGTCCTCATCCTCGGCATTCTCTGCGCCCTCACAGGAGCATTCCTGCGCACCTGGGCCTCAGCCTACCTCGACCCATCCATCGTCAAGGCTGGCACAATGCACGGCGACAACGTGATGGCGGACGGCCCCTATCGTCATCTCCGCAACCCACTCTACCTCGGCACCTTCTTCCACACCTTTGCGCTCGCGCTCCTCATGCCACCCAGCGGAGCCATCTTCTGCATCCTCGCAATCGCCTTTATCCAGTTGCGCCTCATCAATGCAGAAGAGTCCTTCCTCGCCGCAAAACTCGGCGAACCCTACCTCGCCTACTGCGCCAAAGTCCCTCGCCTCTTCCCCTCACTCACCGCGCGAGTCCCCGCCTCCGCGACACAAACCACGTGGTTCAAAGCTCTTCTATCCGAGATCTACATGTGGGGTGTCTTCGTCTCTTTCGCAACTCTAGGCTGGCGCTACAACTCAGTCCTCATCATCAAGGGCGTCCTCATCTCACTGGGCATCTCGCTCATCATCCGAGCCTTCCTCCCGAAACGCTAAAAGAAAATGCGCCGAAGGCGCGTCAGCCTCGATGGCAGATCGCGCCGTGCGCGCAGCACGCAGTTGTCTTTGCTGTAAATTAAAAAACCCGCCGCGCCAACGATGCAAATCGTGGACACAGCGGGTTGGTTCTCGTTACACACATCAGCAGATTCTGAGGCGCATCAATCGGGGAGGGCCTTTCGCATGCGACAGGTTCGCGCCGATCGGCGACATCAGCGTCGCAGTTGAACTACTTCTTCACCGGTGCGATCGTGTCCTTTGCAACCTTGGCCACGCGGAACTTCACCACGGTCTTGGCCTTGATCTTGATGGTCTCACCCGTCTGCGGGTTACGGCCAAGACGCGCCTTACGCTCTGCCTTTACCAGCTTGCCGATACCAGGAATGGTGAACTCGCCATTCTTCTTGGTCTCTTTTACTGCGGTCTCTGCCAGCAGTTCCAGGAAACCTGCGGTCTGCTTGTTGGTCAGTTCGAGCTTCTCCGCCAGGTGGCGAACCAGCGCTGTCTTTGTCATTCCCTTTGCCATGTATTGCTCCTTCTTACTTTCGATATAGAGTCTAAGGTCTGCTCGCCTTGCCCGCATAAAGTTTTCGTAAAGCGCATCCAGTTTTGCGATGCGAAATCACCAATGTTCATGCGGGTGCGGAGAACCGTACCGCAATTCACCTTCAGCCTTTCCGCGCGCTTTGTCAACTCCCTTTCTTCGGTTTCCACAGGTTTTTTCCGGTTTTTCTCGGTTTTGTTCGAAAACAGGTACATTTTTCTCATAAGTTCCGAGAAAATTCAGGTTTTAGCCGCCAAAAACTCCGCGATCAATCCCCGAAGCCACCGCATTTTTGCCCTTGCAATTGCAGTTGCATTTGTCTTTGTCTTTGTCTTTCTTGTTGTCATTCCCGCAGGGGATCTGCTGTTGCCTTTATCCCTTCTGTCGTCATCGCCATTTTCCATACAGCAAAAACCTCGTCATCTCGACCGAGGCTGTTCACAGTTTCATCGTGAACAGCGCAGTGGAGAGACCCCACATTCTTTGCCGTTGTACCTGTGTTTGTATTCTTGTCGTTTCGTTTTCGTGAAGATCCGCCGTCCAAATCGAATCTCCTCCCTTCGCATCAACCTCTAAGAGACAATCAATCAAGAGGAATAAAAAGATGCAGATCGGAATAGACAGCTTCGCCGCGTTGGTTCCAGACCCCATCACCGGCCACATCGTCACCGCGCAGCAGCGCATCGCGCATCTCCTCGAAGAGATCAAGCTCGCCGACGAAGTAGGCCTCGATCAGTTCGGCCTCGGCGAACATCACCGCAGCGAATATCTCGACTCCGCTCCCGCCGTCATCCTCGCCGCCGCAGCATCTATTACGAAAAACATCCGCCTCACCAGTGCCGTCACTGTCCTCAGCGCAGCCGACCCCGTCCGCGTCTTTCAGGAGTTCGCAACGCTCGACCTCATCTCCAATGGCCGCGCTGAAATCATCGCAGGCCGCGGCTCTTTCATCGAATCCTTCCCTCTCTTCGGCCTTAAGCTCGAAGACTACGACGACCTCTTCGCAGAAAAACTCGACCTCCTCCTAATCCTTCGCGAGAAAAACAACGTTCACTGGTCGGGCAAACATCGCGCAGCACTCACAGGCCAGGGAATCTTCCCACGCCCGCTGCAAAACCCGCTCCCTGTCTGGCTTGGCGTAGGTGGCACGCCGGAGTCCTTCGTCCGCGCTGGAGTCCTTGGCCTTCCGCTCATGGTCGCCATCATCGGCGGCGAACCACATCGCTTCCGTCCTCTCATCGACCTCTATCGCGAAGCAGGCAAACGCTCCGGCCACTCTCCCGAGACCCTCAAAGTCGGCATTCACGCTCTCGGCTACGTCGCAGACACCGACCAGCAGGCCTCAGACGACTTCTTCCCCGGCTACGCCGAAGCCTTCACCAAAATCGGCAAGGAGCGAGGCTGGCCCCCGGTCACTCGCAATCAGTTCGAAGCCCTTCGCCGCCCCACCGGCGCGCTCATGGTCAGCGATCCCGAAACCGTAGCGTCAAAACTCCTGAAGATGAACGAAGCTCTCGGCGGCATCTCCCGCATCAGTTTCCAGATGAGCGTAGCCGCCCTGAACCACGGCAAACTTCTCCATGCCATCGAACTGCTTGGCACGAAGGTAGCCCCGATCATTCGCAACGCTCTATCCGCCTCAGCAAAATAATCGACGCACTTTCCGCTCCAGCCGTTGCCGTTGCTTTTCTAGTTGTCATCCCCGCAGGGGATCTGCTGTTGCACTTGCTGTTGCAGTTGCCTTTGCCTCTCTTGTTGTCATCCCCGTAGGGGATCTGCTGTTGCATTTGCCTCTACCTCAGTACCCACGCATCTTCTCCTCGTCGCGGAATGGCAGACAAACGTTCGAATAAATGAAAAGATGAAAACGCTGATGACGTGCACGGCCTCTTCAGCCCGTCGCAACGCTATCAGTCGCAATCAAATCGTTCAAAGGGCCACTGCAAAAACTCTTTCCATCAAAGAACCGCCAGGTGCTGTCGATGTTGGAGGAAATTGGTATGTCGCTGCAGCGAAGAGCCAGTTGCACTCTGCTCCTCTGTCTAACATTCCTGCTTATGTCCAGCGTCGCGCGTAGCCAAACGCCGCAGCATGAATCAAGTTCCACTCCAACAACCGCGACCCCTGCACCGCCCGCGCCCACCCTCCAGAGTCGCGACACCAACACCACCAAACGCCCCCGCATTGCCCTCGTGCTCGAAGGCGGCGGAGCCCTCGGCTTCGCACACATCGGAGTCATCGACTATCTCGAGCAGCACCACATTCCCGTAGACCTAGTTGTCGGCACCAGCATGGGAGGCCTCGTCGGTGGCCTCTACGCTTCAGGCCGTTCGCCCGACGAGATCCGCACCCTGCTCCACGACATCGACTGGGACGTAGCCATCGGAGGCCGCACACCCTTCCGCGATCTCAGCTACCGACGCAAGCAGGACCGCGAAGACTTCCCTAACCGCCTCGACTTCGGCCTCAAGCACGGTCTCTCATTCCCCGAAGGCCTCAACTCTGGCCAGGAAGTCGGTCTCATCCTCGACCGCGCCACCCTCCCCGACTACGCCCTCACTAGCTTCAACGACCTGCCCATTTCCTTCCGCTGCGTCGCCACCAACATGAACACCGGCCGAGCCTTCGTCTTCGATCACGGCTCCCTCGGCCAGGCCATGCGTGCCACCATGTCCATCCCCGGCGTCTTCGTCCCCGTCGTCATTGATGGACAGACCTTCACCGACGGCGGCTCAGTCGACAACCTCCCCGTCGACGTCGCACGCGCCAACGGCGCCGACATCGTCATCGCCAGCTACCTCGACACCGGCCAGACCACCACCCAACGCGCAGGGTCGTTCCTCTCCGTCACCAGCAACACCATCAGCATCATGATCGCCGCCAACGAACTCCACAGCCTCGAAAACGCCGACGTACTCATCCGCTCCGACCTCAAGGGTTTCACCAGCTCCATGTTCTCCGACTCAGCCATCATCGCTCCTAAAGGCATGGAAGCCGCCCGCCAAAAAGCTGCTCTCCTCGAGCGCTTCAGCATCCCCGACGCCGAGTGGGCCGAATACGTCAAACAACGTGACTCCCGCCGCAAAACCACAGTCCCCAATCCTCAGTTCCTCGCCGTCACCGGAGCCGACCCCAACACCAACGCCGAGATCGACCGCCGGCTCAAGCCCGAGGTCGTCGACAAGCCCATCGACCCCAAATTCCTCGACCTCGAGATGACTCGCTTCGTCGGCAACGGCACCCTCAACGCCGCCGGCTACTCCATGGTCCAGCGTGACGGAGTCCCCGGCCTCGCCGTCACCGCATATCCCAAGTCCTACGGCCCACCCTTCCTCGACCTCGGCATCACCATCGACGGCTCCGACACTCAGGACGTTCTCTTCGGCATGTCCGGCCGCGTCACCTTCACCAACCTCGGTGGCTACCGTGCCGAGTGGCGTAACGACGCCTTCTTCGGCTACAGCTACGGCCTCAAGAGCGAATACTACAAACCTTTCTCCGCCAAGAGCCGCTTCTTCTACGCTCCCCGCGCCTACGTCACCAGCACCCGCTTCGACTTCTACAACGAAGGCTCCCGCACCTCTCAATATCAAATCAATCAAAACGGCTTCGGCTTCGACGGCGGCTACACCTGGCCCCGCGGCGCCGAGCTGCGCATCGGCCAGGACGAGTATTGGTATTCGGTCAACAAGCGCATCGACTTCGATAACCTCTCAATCCCAGCTCAACAGCAAAGCGTCTCCTCCCTCCGCTTCAACTCTCTAGGTGCTGACAACGCCGTCCTCCCCTTCAACGGCCTCAACACATTCTTCCGTGTCGAACGCCACCAGCCCTCAAAAGGTAACGACCCCTTCACCCTAGCCGAAGGCAGAGTTGCCGCCTACTTCCCCATCAGCGCCAAGAACTCGGTCTTCGTCATCGCCTCCGGTGGCACCAGCTTCGGCGCACCACCCGACGTCACCGACCTGCAGGGCTTCCCTCTCGGCGGCCCCTTCCGTCTCGGCTCCTACGGCAAAAACGAGCTCCTTGGCAATCAGTTCTATCTCTTTCAGGCCGGCTATGAGCGCAAGCTCTTCAAGTTCAACCCACTCTTCGGAGAAGGCCTCTACATAGTCGGCTTCATGGAAGGCGGCAAAGTCTACGAGAACCTCAACGCCGCCGACTCCCTCATCTCCCAGGCCTGGGATGGCAGCGTCGCCATCGTCGCCCGCACCGCAATCGGTCCCATGTACATCGGCGGAGCCGCCGGCGACAACGACCATCGCAAATGGTGGTTCGGCCTTGGCCGAGTCTTCTAACGTTATTCCCTGGGTATTCCCTTGACACCACTTCGCAGCTGCCACGTAGACTGGCTGCAATCTCAATCCGCCACAAACGAGATCAGGAGAACTATGAATTCGTCACGACGTTTGTTCCTGCAACAGTCCGCCGCCGTCGGCCTCGCCGCAACATTTCCCTTTCGGTCAGCATTTGCAGAAACCAAGCTCCCCATCGGCGTGCAGCTCTACACCGTGCAGGACGAGTTAAGAAAAGATGCCCCCGCGACCTTAGCCGCACTCGCTAAAATCGGCTACCGCGAAGTCGAATCCTTCCCCATTCAGGAAATCCCTCCCGCGCAGCTTCGCAAGATGCTCGACGACGCCGGCCTCAAATGCCCCAGCGCGCATCTCTTCTTCGGCCTCTCCGACAACGCTTCGCTCTTCGAGCAAGCCAACACTCTCGGCGCCCACTACGCCGTCAGCTCCGTCCTTCTTCCCACCACCATCCAGGGCGCCGACATCCCAAAGATGATGGACATGATCAAAGCCTTCACACTCGACGACTTCAAAAAGGTCGCCGCGAAAGCCAACGAGATCGGAGCCCAGGCAAAAGAAGCCGGACTCCAGTACGCCTACCACAATCACAACTTCGAGTTCCGCGACTACGGCGGCCACACCGGCTACGAGATTCTGCTCAGCGAAACCGATCCCGCACTCGTAAAGTTCGAGCTCGACTGCGGCTGGATGGTCACCTCAGGCCACAACCCGATCGACTACTTCACCAAATATCCCGGCCGCTATCCCCTCATGCATGCGAAGGACTTCCCCGCCGACACTCCAGTCACGACGAACCTCGGCGTCGATCCCAAACACCCACCCACCGAAGTCGGACGCGGCCATATCGACTTCAAGCCCATCATCGCGGCAGCGGAGAAGTCAGGCCTCCAGCACATCTTCGTCGAGCAGGATCCGCCCATCGCCGGCATGACCTCTCTCGAAGCCGTTCGCATCAGCTACCAGACCCTGCGCCCCCTCGTATAACCAAAGGCAACGCACGACTACTCGGATGAGGGAGAAAAAGATCAGTCCCGCTCCCTCATCCCGCAACCAAACCTTGCATCCTACAAAGTAGAAAACATCGTAGAAAGTCAGCAGAGGGAGAAACACATGGCAACCGAGGAACTGGCAGAAACACGCGGCTCATCCATGAACAGGTTGGTCTTGTTTGCAACGATCGCCTCCGGAATCATCGCCGCTTATCTCATGTACAAACGTGGCGAATCCATCGGAACAATCGCGAAAAACGCAATCACCAACCCCATCGGATCTTTGGTGACCGAAGTAAAAAACAAGGTGTGAGTGTTCTACTTTGCCGTATCCAGATGAAAGGATTCCGTGTACGTCTCCACCGGATATCCCTTCGCCTTCCACGCCGGCAGGCCACCTTTCAGCAGCCTCACACGCGTAAACTGCAGCGCCCGCGCCTTCCCCAGCACCATCTCGAACGTCGCATCGTCGCCGCCCGTGCAATAGATCACCGAGTTCTGATCGCGAGAAAAATGAGCCGTCTGATCAGCGATATCCTTCGGCGCAATCCTCGTCGCTCCTGGAATTATCTCCGGGTGCGCCAGAAAATCCAGCGGCTGACGAACGTCATAGAGTAGAACTTGTTTTGCCTTCAGCTGCGTATACAACGCTTCAGGCTCAATCGTCTTCGCCCTCACTTCGCGCTTTGCGAGTAGTCGTCGCACAATTAAACCCATCGCCAAAACCAAAACTACCGTGCCAACGATCACAATCGCGCTCATATGCAATTAGATGTACGCCAACAAAAGCCAGTTGTCACGCGGTCACCAGCATGGTGTCCACCAAGCGCACACCAGTCATCTCCTCCGCCGCATCCCACAACCGCCGCGCCGCTCCTCCATCCCGCGCCGGCTTCGGCAACCCGATCAACACCGGATCACCCTTCAGATGAAAGAAGTCCTCCGGCGCATAGTAACTCCCTTGCGCGGCATTCTTATCCGTAGCCGCCTGCAGCGTAGGCAGCGCTCCATGTGCCGCATCATGCGACATAAACGGCATCAAAAAACTCTCAACAGGGGTCAACTCTCTTCCCACCCCGCTTGTCTGCAAATTCGTCCGCGCAAACCCGGGATGAGCCGCGTTGCTCAGTACCCTCTTTCCCGCCGCCTCACTCCGCCGCCCAAGTTCGGTCATCAGCATTAAGTCTGCCAGCTTCGACTGGCAGTAAGCGTTCCATGGCTTGTACCCCTGCTTCCACTGCATATCCTCAAAACGAATCCGCTTCAACCCCATATCTGCCGCACCACTCGACACCGTCGTCACTCGCGGCGCATCCGATTTCAGCAACGCCGGCATCAGGAGCAACGTCAGCGCAAACGGCCCCATGAAGTTCGTTCCCATCTGCATCTCAAACCCATCTTCTGTCTCCTGCCGCACCGGAATCCGCATCACGCCTGCGTTGTTCACCAGCAGGTCCAGCCTTCCACCACTCGACACCCGCTTCGCAAACTCCCGCACCGACCGCAAACTCGCAAGATCCAACTGTTCATACCGCACCTTCGCCTGCGGAACCTCACGCCGCACCCGCTCCACCGCGTCCTGTCCCTTCGCCGCGGTTCGCGCCGTCATCACCACTTCGCCGCCTGCCTGCGCCAGCTCCAGCGCCGTGTTCCAGCCGATACCACTATTCGCGCCCGTAACCACAGCCACCGTCCCCACCTGAGACGGAATATCTTTCACACTCCACTTCGCCATACAGTCACCCTCGCTCTCAAAATATCCTGCCATTATATGAGTATTTACTCACTCACTCAGATTCAACAAAATCGAACAATCCAACGCAGTAGAGCGCACCATATTTGTCGTTGCTGCTGCAGCGGTTGTTGCTGTTGTCGTTCTTTGTTGTCATCCCCGAAGGGGATCTGCTGTTGCAGTTGCCTGTTTTACCTATCCCACACCTCCAAAACATTCGTCATCTCGACCGAAGTCGTGCGGCTTCATCGCGCGACGCAGTGGAGAAACTCCCTTATTTCGTCTTTCACGCGGCCACGCCTACACGGCCACGCACCCTAAAACATAGGCTTTCTAGGCTTCGCAATCAAAGGAGTATTCAAAAGCCTGATCAACGGAGCCGCAACCTTGAACCGCTCCACCACATCCTTCAGCAACCCAGGCGAAGTAGCTCGCTCAACAGGCAAAGTAGCCGACAACCCCCACTGCTTGCACATAATCAAATCAATCGCCGGATCATCCGCAGCAAACCCCTTAGGTGGCCGCGTCAACGAAAGCGTATCAGTCTCCTGCATCAGCGACCGCAACTTCTTCCCCGCCATGATCTTGCGAAACTCCAGATGATGATCCACCAGGTATCGGCGAATCGCCAGCAACTGCTCCCTCTCCGGCATATATACCCCGGCCGCAATCAACACATCCGTCGAACTCACCTGCAGATAAAACCCGCCCCCCGAGGTCTTCTGCAGCCCATCCCTCGCCCACCACGCCGAGACATGATGCTTGTAAGGCCGCTTGTCCTTGCTGAATCGAATGTCTCGATAGATTCTCATCAGGATCTTGTTCGCAGGCCGAAGATGCTCGGGCGAAAACTCCGCCAACGCCTCATTCACCTCGCCAATCAGCGCCAGCATCGGCTCCTTCAACTGCCTCTCGTAAACGTCCTTCCGCTCTCCAAACCACTCGCGGTCGTTGTTCTTCTTCAGCCCTCGCAAAAACTTCAAAGCCTCATTCGAAAACTGCGTCGCCATCCTTCAATCGTACCTTCCAAGCTCGCGTTTGGCCGTGAAGCATCACGGTTCGCTCGTCGGTAGGGAAGCCCGTCATTTCGACCGAAGCTGCTCACAGTTTCATCGTGAGCGGCGCAGTGGAGAGACCCGCTGCTTCAGCGGGTTAACAGCACCACAAAATAAAGTTGAAAAAGCTGGCGCATTTCTAGCGCACGAAAAAGACGATGTTTAAACACCACGTTTACCACGCAATTCACCACGATCACACCATCAAAACACCACGTTCCGCACACAGTTTTTCGCAAAAACCCTCGAAAAACACCACAACTCACCACGCCAATTTTTTTCTCCCGCTAACATGGAAAAATCCAGGTGAGCGACTCCAACTCCAAATCCGGCCTAACCTTCGAAGACACCATCGTTGCCATCTCCACCCCACCCGGCCGCGGCGGAATCGGCATCGTCCGTCTCTCAGGACCCACCGCCCGCGCCATCGCCGAACCCCTCCTCAAACTCCGCCATCCCCTCGCCCCCGCCCAGGCCCGTTTCGCCGAAATCCTTGATTCCACAGGCGAAAATCCCACCCAAGTCCTCGACGAAGCGGTAGTCACCTACTACCAATCCCCCCACTCCTACACCTCAGAAGACATCGTAGAGATCGCCGCCCACGGCTCTCCCGTTCTGCTGGACCACCTCCTCCGCCAATGCGTCGCCAATGGCGCCCGCCTCGCAGAACCCGGAGAATTTACCCAACGAGCCTTCCTCTCCGGCCGCCTCGACCTCACCCAGGCCGAAGCAGTCCGAGACCTCATCGAATCCACCACGCTGCATCAGGCACGCATCGCCGCTCAACAGCTCGGCGGCTCCCTCTCGCGTCACATAGCCCCAATAAAACAACAACTTATAACTCTCATCGCCGCGCTCGAAGCCGGTATCGACTTCGCCGAAGACGACATCGACTTCCTCCCGAACTCCCAAATCGGCGCTCAAATCGAAGCGATCCAAGCTCCCCTCATAGCACTCGAGAAGTCTTTTTCCTACGGCCACATCGTCCGCGACGGCTTCACGATGGCCATAGTAGGCCGTCCTAACGTTGGTAAATCCTCTCTTTTCAATCGTCTGATCCAACGCGATCGCGCCATCGTCACTGCGACACCCGGCACAACCCGCGACTTGGTCACCGAACGGTTGTCACTAGAAGGCATACCCTTCGAACTCATCGACACCGCGGGTCTTCGCCAAGCCACCGACGAAGCGGAGTCAATAGGCATTACTAAATCGCGCGAAGTCATGTCTGAAGCGGATGTCGTACTGCTCGTCTTGGATGCCACTGCGCCACCCCACGAAGATGATAGAGCCACGGTAGCTGCTTTATCAGGCCGCCCCTTCGTGATTGTTCTCAACAAGCAAGATCTCGCTCATTCGGCGCCGGGAGCCTGGGAACAGACCGTTCAAACAGTCGAAACGTCCGCTCTCACCGGATCGGGCATTCTCGAGTTGCGCCGCGCAATTCTGTCATTGATCGCGAAAAAAATTCCAGCCATTGAGTCCGCGGTTCTCACAAATCACCGGCAACAGCAATCAGTATCGGACGCGACAGGAGCCCTCCATCGGGCGCATCAGGCTGCATCCGCCAACATCCCCCACGAAATGATTCTTCTTGATCTCTACGAAGGGCTCCGCGCTCTCGACGCTTTCAGCGGCTCCACAACGAGCGATGACCTCCTCAATCTCATCTTCAGCAAGTTCTGCATCGGCAAATAAGAGCGGTTCCTTAGCGTTCCAATGAAATCCGTTCCATCGCGATTATCGCAATAAATACAGTACTTTAGTGACCAACCGCGTCCAAGCAAATCCCTAGTGAGCCGTTCTCAAACTTGTCCACAGCACTGTACACTAACGTCATGTCGCCGCGAAAAATGACGTCTGTGGACAATTTGAGGCGCAGATGGCGCTGACCGAACTCCAAATTAAAGCCTCAAGCCCCAAGCAATTCGCTATGCCGTAAGCGATGGTAGGGGCCTCGCTCTTGAGGTGATGCCGACTGGCGCAGCTCCCTGGCGATATAGATATCAGTTCAAGGGGAAGACGGAGAAGGTTTCGCTGGGCCAATACCCCCTTGTGAGTCTGAAGGTTGCGCGATCGAAACGCGACGAGCTTGCGAAAGCAGTTCATGAAGGCGTGTCTCCGGCAAAGCAAAAGCAGCTAGAGAAGTTCGCACTCGCCAACTCCACCTCCGTCGCCGATTTCAGTGAGCGTTATTTCAAAGAGGTGATCGAGAAAGATCGAAAAGACACTAAGCAGCTTCGCCGCTATCTCGAAAAAGAGATTTACCCCGCGTTGGCACTTGGCCATTGAGAGACATCACAGCTCAGGACGTACAGCGACTCGTATTCAAGAAACGCGATAACGGCTTCGAGTCAGCCGCGGCCCAGCTTCGTAACCTACTCAAGCGCATTTTTGATTATGCAATTGTCTGTGGGATCGTCACATCGAATCCAACACACGCAACTCCCATGCGCTTTATAACGCGAGCTCGCCCGCTGTCTCCAGACGAACTGAAGATCTACCTTCAAGTTCTCGATCGAAGCAACATCCGCCGACAGTTCAAACTGACTCTGCACATCATTCTCCTGACCTTGGTCCGCAAATCTGAACTGCTACAAGCACGGTGGATCAACGTAAATCTTGACGATGGAGAATGGCTGATACCCGAGGCACAGTCGAAGACTGGTAACGATCGCGTATTGCGAGATGAAGCATCGCGCGTTCGTTTCAAATCGCGCGTTCGTTGAATTTCTTGTTGACAGTGATCTTTTACCGAGAGTATAGGCCTGTCAACGAGTTTTGAACCGATTCAAAGAATTTGAACGTAGGGAGCTCAACTTGAGACTCAAATATCTGGCAACCTCTTTCTTCCTCGTTTGCTTTATGCTCCTTCCGGCCATCGCGAAGGCGCAAGCTACAGCGACCATCACAGGAACAATCTCGGATCCAGCGGGGTCCGTGATCGCCGAGGCAGTCGTCACTGTCACCAACGTCGACACAAACGGAGCTCGTGTCGTGACTACCGACAATAACGGTCGTTTCGTCGCCAATCTGCTGCCCATCGGCAACTACAAGATCCAGGTCGCTGCGCCCAGCTTCCAGAGTGCTATCAAGAATGGCATTCTTCTCGAAAATCAGGCCTCGCCAGAGATTAACTTCACACTGCAGCCCGGTTCAGTCACGTCAGCCATCTCAGTAGAGGCCAATGCAGTTGCGGTCGAAGCCACCGACTCTTCACTGAGCCAGGTCGTTCACTCTCAGCAGGTCTCCGACCTCCCCTTGAATGGGCGCAACTTCGTGGAGTTGGCAACGCTAGCTCCCGGAACCTCTGCGGGCAATCAGCCCAATGACTTCTTTGCAGGCGGCGGCAGCAGCGAGACCTCTATCCGCGGCTCATTCTCCCTCTCGGTCGGCGGATCGCGTGAGAATCGCACCGACTGGCTCTATGACGGTGTCGACAACAATGAGCTGACCTCCGGCGGCATCTCCATTGTGCCCTCCATCGACGCGCTCCAAGAGTTCAATGTACTCACCTACAACTACTCCGTTGAGTACGGAACACGCGCGGGTCCGACCGTCCTCCTCACCTCCAAGTCCGGCACCAACCAGTTTCACGGAACGCTCTTCGACTTCCTGCGCAACACTGATCTGAACGCGACCAGTTACTTCTCTCCGGTTAATCCGAAGTACATCCGCAACCAGTTCGGAGGTTCAGTCGGCGGCCCGATTCGTAAGGATAAAACTTTCTTCTTCTTTGACTACCAAGGTACAAAGAGCATTCAGGGAATTCCTTCGCTCACCCAGGTCCCAACCATGCTCGAGCGCCAAGGCATCTTCACGGAGTCCTTCCCGGGATCTCCTGAGGTTCCTATCTACGATCCGAACACAACAGTCATCGATCCCGTCACTGGAAACGCCAGCCGCACTCAGTTCCAGGGCAATACCATTCCTGGCTACCGGCTGGACCCGATCGCGGTCAAGATGCTCAACTTCTTCCCGGCTCCGAACGTCTCCGGCGTTCTTTCCGCGAACTATGTGGATGTACCAAACCAGATCTTCAACGACAACGACTTCGACATACGAATCGATAACGTATTCTCGGATAAAGATCGGGCCTTCGCTCGCTTCAGCAGAGATCAGGCAACTGTCTTTCTACCCTCTGGGCTTCCTGATTTCGGTGCACAGCCTGGAGGTTATGCCAGCAATCAGACACTTGCGAATCGCGGAAGAAATCTGGCGATTTCCGAGACGCACATCTTCTCGACCAACGCGATCAACCAGCTCACCGTCGGATATAACCGCATCTTCGATCACATCACGTCCTTTGGAGACGGCACCGATTGGAGCACGCAGCTTGGCATCCCCAACGCCAATCTCGGAACCTACCTGAGCAGCGGGTTGCTCAACACGCAGTTCAACGAGGGGTACTGGGGTCTCGGCGATCGCGGATTTTCTCCCATTCAGGATGGAACGAACGTCTTCCAGTACAGCGACGATTTCGAGCTGGTGCATGGGGCACACTCGTTTTCCATGGGCATCGGCATACGCCTCATGCAGCTCAACGAGCTTGGCAACGCCTTTCCAATGGGCGAGATGGGGTTCGACAACCTGTTCACGGCAGGATTCACTAACGGCGCGTTCAATTCGGCTAGCGGCAATCCCATCGCCAGCTTTCTGCTTGGCACTCCCGGCAGCGGCGAACACGATGTTTCTTTCTCGGGCGATGTCTCTGGCCGCAGATGGAAGGAGTTCCGCCCTTACTTCCAGGACAACTGGAAGGTCCAAAAAAACTTGACGGTGCAGCTCGGCCTGGCGTGGAACTACACAACACCAGTTGTCGAATCGCAGAAGAGACTGGCTAACTTCGACTTCCCAACCGGCCAGATGCTGATCGCGGGTGTCAACTCATCTGATTCGGCAGGGATTCAGTCGTACTACCGCGGTTTCGAACCAAGAATCGGATTCAGCTTCACTCCCTTTTCCACAAAGAACGCCATTCGCGCAGGCTACGCGATTCTTCACGACGCTGGATGGAACCTCGGCGCACAAGGGCTGGACCTGAATCCTCCTTTCTACGGCACGTTTGCGTTCCAAGCCGACGACATATACCCGGTGACAACTCTGTCCGGTGGATTTCCGGTGCCGACCCCACCAGACGTGAATAACTTGACGGGCAACGTGTACAGTCAGAACACCAATTTTCACCCTGGGATAATTCAGCAGTTCAACCTGAACATTCAGCGAGAGCTGCCCACCGGTACCATTCTGACGGTCGGTTATGCGGGATCTCGCGGGACGCATCTGCAGACCTCAGGCTTTCCGCTGAACACTGCCACGCCCAGCCTTCAGGTTGATCCCGCCAATCTGCGCCCGTATCCGAATCTTAACGCGATCACCGGTTTCCTCGACCGCGGCCTGTCGCGCTACGACTCGCTTCAGGTAAAGGCAGAGCGCGCCTACAACAACGGCGTCTACATCCTACTTGCCTACACCTATAGCAAGGGATTCGACAACGGTCTCTACGACGACCTGGGTTCGCTGATCGGTGTTCCTTACTATCCGCTCAATCCGGCGCCGAACGCGTATCCTCTCAATCCCCGGGGCTATACCGACAAGGGACTCAATGTGACGGATCAGACGCACAATCTATCCGCCAGCGTTCTTTATCAACTACCTTTCGGGCGCGGCAAAAAGTTTGCTTCCAGCGTAAGCACGCCGATGCAGGAGTTGGTCGGAAACTGGCAGTTGAATTTGATAACGCACATCGCTTCAGGCTTTCCTCTCGGGCTCTCGGCGGGCGTCAACAATGCAGGCACAACGACCGGCAGTCGTCCCGATCAGATCTGCAATACGCCTCCGGCTCACCAGTCATTGGCAGAGTTCATCAACACAGCGTGTTTCGTCGACCCCGCTCCCGGCGTCCTTGGAGATGCATCTCGCACCCCGCTATACGGCCCCGACTTCGTCAACTTCGACGGTTCGCTCTTTAAGACCTTCGTCCTCCCTAAAGAGACACAGCTCGTCTTCCGCACCGAGGTCTTCAACGTCTTCAATCATCCACAGTTTGCGAATCCGGGGACTACTACGGACTCTCCCGGATTCGGACAGATCACTCAGATCGTAAATAATCCACGCCTGATTCAGTTCGCGTTGAAGTTCGTGTTCTGATCACCGTCAGCTCATCATGGAAGGATAGAAAAGGCATGAAGCCTGATTGGTTTCAGCGGAATCCAGACCGCAGAATGTTTTTGAAAGTGACAACGGGCTCTGCGATCGCAGCGATGGTTCACGGGCCGTCGCGTGCATTCGGAGCACCGTATGGGCTGCCCCAGGCCACGGCGTCGCATCGCGCGGAAGTGACAACGGCAGCTAAGGTTATTATCGACACTGATCCGGGAGTCGATGATGCCTTCGCGCTGATGCTGGCCATGCGTTCGCCCGAGCTCAACGTTATGGCCGTCACCGCGGTCGCCGGTAATCTGCCTCTGGAGATCACCCTGCCCAACGCTCTGCGTATGGTCGAGATTTGCGACCGAACGGATATTCCAGTGGCAGCCGGTGCTTCAGCTCCGCTCATCCGGCAGCAGGTGACTGCATCCTATGCACATGGAGAGAACGGCCTCGGCGGCGTCACACTTCCTCCGCCCAAAATCACTGCTGTAAAAGAACACGCCGCAGAGCTGATCTGCCGCATCGTTCTGGAACATCCGGGCGAGGTGACACTGATCGGCCTCGGCCCACTGACCAACCTTGCCCTTGCGCTTCGCTCGGAGCCAGGTCTTGCAAAGGCTATCAAGAGCATCGTGTTGATGGGTGGCTCGCTCTCGGGCGGCAATGTCACGCCTGCGGCTGAATTCAACTTTTATGTCGACCCGGAAGCAGCAAGCATCGTCTTCAACTCTGGAGTCCCCATCACCATGGTCGGCCTCGATGTCACTCGCAAGGTCGAGTTGACCGAACCCTATATCCGTCAGCTCGAAGCCGGTACGAATAAGCCGAGCCGAGCTGCAGCCGGTATCGCACGCGCCATCATGGCAACCTATCGTGGGCACGGAGAGAAGGGCGGCCCAACCCTGCACGATCCTCTTGCAGTCAGCGCTCTGATCCGTCCCGATATACTTACCTTCGAGAGTTATCGGGTGCAGATTGAGACCAACGGCCTCATCACAGCGGGCGAGAGCGTTGGATGGAAGCGTGCCCCCATCCGATACGCGGCTGCCTTCGAGAACAGTCCACGTGTCACACCATCGGAAGAAGCCTTCACAGCCAACACCAAGGTTGCCGTCGACGTTAGACCGGACAGCTTCTTCCGTCTGCTGGTCGATCGCATTACAGGAAATAAGCAGGACAACGGATAGTCTCAGGAGGAATTCCTTTGAAACAACTACGAAAGAGCTCGCTTTGGTCTCTGGTTCTCTTCTCCATTCTTTTCGCTGTAATCTCATCACCACCAGTGCTCGCGCAGGATGCCCGCTACGTCATCATCGATCAGGACGCAGTCGGACCAGCAGGAACAGACATGAACTCGATGCTTGTTTTTCTGCAGTCTCCACACGTCAATGTGCTTGGCATCACGGTGCTCACCGGAGACGGATGGCGCGATGAAGAGGTAGCCCACACCCTACGTCTGCTGGAGCTCATTGGCCGCACTGACATTCCCGTCATGGCAGGAGCGATTACTCCTCTGGTAAGAACGCAGCAGTGGACCAATGCTTGGGAGCAGATCTATGGGAAGGTCGTCTATCAAGGCGCCTGGAGTAGCTTCCGTCCAAAGCATGGTCCCTTTGATGTCCCCAAGCTGCAAGAAGGAAATCCCACAACAAAAGTGTCGGACGAAGACGCGGCGCACTTTTTGATTCGCATGGTGCACAAGTACCCGCATCAGGTCACGATTTACGCTGCCGGGCCTATGACTAATGTGGCCCAAGCGATCAGCCTCGAACCGCACTTCGCCGAGCTCGCAGCGGAGCTCGTCATCATGGGAGGCAGCCTCAATCCGCACACCGACGATAAGGAATACATTGACAGTCCTCGTCATGAATTCAATCTCTGGTTCGACCCCGAAGCTTCAACCATCGTCTTCCATGCGCACTGGCCGAAGATCACAGTCACCCCGGTGGACGTCTCGATCGAGACCCACCTCACGAAGGAAATGCTCGACGAGTTGAAGAAGAGCAGCTCTCCATCCGGCCAGTACATCGCCCGCTACACGCGCCGCCCCGGAGATTATCTATGGGACGAGCTCGCTGCGGCCGCGTGGCTTGACCCAAGCCTCATCACGCGGGAGCGCTACGTCTATTTCGATGTCAGCGTCGATAAAGGCATCAGCTACGGAGACACCATCGTCTGGACCGATGACGATAAACCCGGCCTCGATCTTCAAAAGGCCCATGTCCAAATGGATGTCGACTGGCCCAAATTTCAGAAGATGTTCCTGCAGCTGATGTCCTCGCCAACCCCGGGAGCGAAGAACCCTCAGCTCGAACTAAGTCAAAGCCACTAGAGTGACCGATAATAGAGTTCATCCAACAACGTTAATAGACCAATCTATGACTGCTGTGGAGCCCTGACATGAACAGTAAACCCATTGCCATCATGGGAGTCTTTGCCATCGATCTGGCCTTCCGAGTAAATCGTCTGCCCGTTTGGGGAGAGACAGTTCTCGGTTCCGAATTTCGTCTTGGGCCCGGCGGTAAAGGATCAAACCAATCGGTCGCCGCCGCTCGTCTCGGTGCGCAAGTCCACTTCATCAGCAAGGTGGGAAGCGACAACTTCGGCGACATCGCTCGGCGGACCTACAAAGAGGAAGGCGTCGACACGCAGTTTCTCTTCTCCTCGGATAGCGATACGACCGGCGCTGCAGCCATCATCATCGACGAAATCAAAGGCGAGAACGCGATAGTCATCACTCCGGGCGCAGCAAACGCTCTCACAACAGATGAAATCGATCTTGCCCGGACCCAAATAGCCGGCTCGGCCGTCTTCATGACCCAGTTGGAGCTTCCTCTGCCCATCGTGGTGCATGGTTTGAACACTGCGCACGGGCTCGGCGTTCCTACTATCCTCAACCCCGCGCCCGCCTGTGCGTTGGACGACACGACCCTCGCACTATGCGACTATCTGACGCCCAACGAGAGCGAAGCCGAGGCTCTCACCGGCCGTCGGGTCGCGTCCCTCGAAGACGCAGAGAGCGCAGCCGGTCAGTTGCTTGCACGCGGTGTGCGGAACGTCATACTCACCCTGGGCGCTCGCGGCGCTCTAGTCAAGACCTCGTCGATGACCGTGCACATCGAAGCCTTCAACGCCGGACCCGTAATCGACACCACGGGCGCAGGAGACGCATTCAACGCAGGCCTTGCGGTGGCGCTCTCAGAGGGAATGAGCCTCGAAGATGCCGCACGCTTCGGGTGCGTCGTTGCCGGCATCTCGGTCACGCGACACGGAACAGCTCCCTCGATGCCACGAAGAGCTGAGTTGGAACAGTACAAACAAGCTTCTTACAAAAAATAAAACCAATTACGTTCAACGCCCTGTTGCGCTTCGAAACACATAATTATTCCGCAACGTAACGCTTAAAGCGCCATTCAGCTGCTCACATGATCGCGGAGCCTATCAGCACCAGTCCTGCGGTGTAACCAATCAGCATAAGCGCGACAAGCGTTCGTGTGGCGGTTGCCGCTCCGCGAAACTCCTTCCACACAAATACACCCCAGAGAGCAGCCACCAGCGTCGCCCCTTGTCCCAGCGCATACGACACCGCAGGCCCCGCCACGCCTGATGCGATGACGTTAAGGCTAAGCGCGATCATCCAGATGGCACCACCCAACAGACCCAACCAATGCAGCTTCGGCTTTGCCTCTCGATACTCTCGGTACGTCGAACCCTGTACGCGCATGAACACTGTGTTGATTAGCACGTTACTCAGCAGTAAGCCGATGCCGAACAGCAGAAGTGCCGTGTAGGGTGTTAAATATCCTAGTTGAATTGGTTCGCTGTTGAAGTTTGGCGACATCGACGAGATCAGCTGCGGGTAAAAGAATCCCATCAAACATCCCGCTGCGATCGCAAACAACAGTCCACGGCTCGCACTAACCGAACGCTGCTTCTGAACCTGCCGTGTGGCCATAGCAGACATGATCATCGCAAATACGATCAGCACAACGCCCGATCCCAGCAGTACAGGGTTGCCCTTCGGCGCATGGAAGTAACTCGCCACCGTGCCGATTACGAGAGCAAGCCCGACACCCACCGGGAAGGCAAGTGACATACCCGCGGCGTCGATCGCGATCACCAGCAATATGTTGGAAAGGTTGAACAGCGCGCCGCTGGCAAGCGCACGCAGCAGCGAGCCCGCGGAGGCATGATGGAGATTCGCGACAGCGCTAGTTCCCGCCGAACCGAAATTGCCCAGAGTGAAACAGAACACCACGCCCAGCAGAGCGACTCCGAGAGCATAGTCCCAGTAGTACAGAGCGAAGGGCCAGCGTTCTTTTCCAGCCAGCTTCTGCGTATTAGCCCAGGAGCCCCAGCCCATCATGGTTATGGCGCAAAATAAAAATGCTATCGCCGAATTATTTACGATGAACATTCCACCATCCTTGCCGAGATCAGAAACTCCTGTCGCAGTCGCGTAAACAAATGAGGTCTCCACAACCCAGTCTTCCAACGAGAGGATTCAGTTACGTAAATATTTTGAACTGATTCAATCCCGCGCCATTCTATGCTTTTTCAACAGATCGCTGTCAAGGATTCTTTTGAAGAAACGCCAATGAGGCTGAAGCCTGCCACACTCCAGCGATGCTGCTGGAGTCACTGCAGTCTTGAAGGTATATTTCTGATCGTCGTATACACGTGCTATAACTTCAGTCAATTCACGCTGACTTCTCCTCGTATGAGCAGCAGTTTTCACTCTTGGCTGATGTACAGATCTTCATCGTCCGCGTAGGAGACTAACATTCACAAGCGTAACGCCACTATTCAGGAGGTTGCCCGCCGAGCCAATGTCTCGGTCGGCACCGTCTCCAACGTTCTCAACAACAGCAACGCAGTCAGTAGGCTGTTGCAGGGGCGTGTGGGACAAGCGATGCGCGACCTCAACTATCACCCAAACAATCATGCTCGAAGCCTGAAATCCCGTCGGTCCAGTGTCATCGGTATCGTCATCTCAGATATTACGAACCCTTTCTTTCCTCTTGTACTACGCGGGGTTGAAAGCGCGATTGTTCAGCATGGGTACATACTCACTATCTTCAATACCGACGATAACGTTGAACGCGAACGCCAGGTCTTTTCCATGCTGCGCACTCATAGAGTCGATGGCATGCTAGCCGTCGTTGCACCGAATCCAGCAAATGACGTCTCTCATATCGTGCAGGCGATTGATATGGGAATTCCAGTAGTATGCCTCGATCGCACCCCGCATGGGCTCAACGTTGACTCCGTCGTCGTAGATAACATCAGGGGATCGGCGATGTGCGTTCGCCATTTGGTCGACCTCGGACATCGAAAGATCGCCATCATCAATGGATCGTCGTGGCTTCAAACCGCCCGCGACCGCTACAAAGGGTACGAAATGGCCCTGGAGGAAGCGAATATCAAGATAGAACGGACCCTCGTGCGCGAAGGCGATTTCCGTTTTGACAGCGGCTACAAGATGACCAAAGACCTTCTTCTGAGTCATCCGCGACCTACGGCTCTCTTTGTCGCCAATGGAACGATGGGACTCGGAGCTCTTCAGGGACTCAATGAGCTCGCGATCTCCTGCCCTGATCAGGTCGCTCTCGCCATCTTCGACGAGATCCCCGGCGGCCGCATGCTGCGGCCAAGCATTACCTCTGTTGTTCAACCGGCCTATGATCTGGGAGTCAAAGCCGGCGAACTATTGATAAGTCGGCTGTCCGGCAAAATGAGTCCCACTCCAGTAACAATTACGTTACAGGCTGAGCTAATTATTGGTGAATCCACTACCGGATCGGGACGCGCGGCCATCCCAGGGCGCGCCAAGACTGCATTCCGTAAGAAAAAATAAACTCTGCAGAGACATCAGCAGATCCGCCCAATTATTCCGTTCATAAACCGTTTCGTTAGCTCTGAAGCATACCGCTGCACCTGGACCGTCCTCCACTTGTATAGCATGTGAGCAGTCACGCCGATTAACCGCTGTAGTTTGCCTTCTGTTCCCTATCGACATTTTGCCGCAAAATTTCGACGAGCGACAAGAACTTGTAGCTAGCCAACGTTACGATAAATCCGCATAGGACTGCGCCGCGGCCTATTCAGGCCGGCCACGTTAAAGTAGATCCCTTCGACAAGCCGCATCGCTATCAGACGAGCCGCGCCCAGCGCACCAGCATTTCCATCGAGTGTCGACACTTTAATCTGGACATCATTTACGGATTTCTCCATCGCACGCTGACGAATCGTCGACTGAATACGATCGACAAGAAGGCCGGGCGCTGCGCGAAAAGCTGCGCCGCCAAACACCAGCGCGGCAGGGTTCAGCAGATTCACAAGATCGGCTGCAGCAGCGCCGATATGAGAGGCCGCTTCGCTCAAAATCCGATATGACAGGCTATCGTTCTCTCGGGCCGCCGCCGCAATCAACTCAATCGTAATCTCATCGAAGTTGTAACCCGTCGTCTCGGTGATCTTTGAAGATACACCTCGCCGAATCGCAACTTTTATCGATTCGATCATAGTCGTTCCAGAGGCAACTGCCTCTAAACATCCCCTACTACCACAGCAACAGAGTGGCCCATCTTCATCCACTGTTATGTGGCCGAACTCGCCGGCGCTGCCGCCATGGCCTCGATAGAGACAGCCACCGATAAAGATCGCTGCGCCAATCCCTGCACCGACATCCACGTATACAAAATTAGAAAAGTCGCGTCCGGCTCCCAAAAACCTCTCCATCACAGCCACCGCACGAACGCTGTCCTCAAGAAGTACAGGTAAGCCGAACTCCTGCTCCATCCTCGCTCGAAGAGGCATATTCTTCCACTGCTCTATCTGCCCCGGCCGAGGGTAAGACAAAACCATTCCACGTTCTACGTCGATCACTCCCGAAAAACCTATTCCGATTCCTCGCAACAAACCCACGTCAAGGTTCGCTGAGCTTAAAACCTCACGAACCAAAGCGAACAGTCGCGAAAGAACATCTTCGCGGCCCTTTGACATCTCACTGGGCACTTCTTTAGACGCCAGGACCTCACCGTTGATGTCCGTAATGCAGATCCGTAAATTGATCGTGCCAAGATCGATGCCCGCGACATAAGCAAGATCGGACTTCATCGTCAGCCCGACTCGCTTACGTCCTGCTCCTTTCACAGGACCGCGATCTTCCTCCAGCAACTGCAGCGAGATCAGTGAATTGACGATACCGGTTATAGCTGCGGTAGAAAGACCGGACAGATCTGCAAGTTCCACGCGTGAAATCTTTGGCGTCGCATGTATATGACGAAGCACGGCAAGCTCCGTCTGCATCGATTTCTTCGCGGTCGTGAAGTCTTCATTCATGGTTGCGATTGCTGCGGTTAGATTCCTCATACCAACGACGTCTTGCCATCAAGACTGTTTCATCATACATAGCCTGATACGCTGCCCATCCTGCCCTGGCTTGACTTGCTTTATCGCGAGGGCATAAAAACGATCTACACCACCTCTTCATCGAGATGGCATCGGTTGCAGTCAGATTCCCGCCGTAGCTTAAGGATGGTGCAGCAAGTGATTCACAGGGCCCCGTTTCAACCGATACGAAAAAGTCGCCTGCCGGAAGAATTTCCAGGCGTACACCGTATGGACTCGGAAGAAGAGGACGCAGTCTTGAGGGTGTGCCGCAGTCGATCTCTCTATCGCTATTATGGAGTAGATCCGCAGGGCGAGGTGGACGCATTCGAGCGCGAGTTCAGCGCATTTCTAGGCATCCGGCACGCTTTGGCAGTCACCAGCGGCACCGCTGCCCTCCACGCCGCTCTCGCCGCCTTAAGAGTTGGGCCGGGACAAGAGATCATTGTTCCTGCGTATATGTGGGTATCCGTCATCGCAGCCGTTGTGAACCTCGGCGCTATTCCTGTTCTTGCAGAAATCGATGACACTTTCTGCCTCGATCCGCAGTCTGTTCGCAGCCTCATTACTCCGCGCACCGCCGGCATTGTCCTGGTCCACATGAGTGGCGCTCCAGGCGACGCACCGCAACTGGCAACGCTCGCTCGCAAACATGGACTATTTCTACTCGAAGACTGCGCTCAGTGCGTTGGCGGCTCCATCCATGGCCAGATGGTCGGAACTTTCGGGGACATCGCCATCTTCAGCTTTCAAATGAACAAAAACATGACCAGCGGAGAAGCGGGATGCGTGGTTACGAACAACGAATCGCTCTACCGCAAGGCACTTTCCGCGCATGATTGTGGGTATTCACGTGGAAAAGAGGGCCTGCTTCAATTAGAGGATGAAAGATCGTTTGGGTGGGGCAGAGGCTCTCGCATGGACGAACTGCGCGCAGCGATCCTTAGAGTGCAACTGCGCCGACTTCCGCAGGTCATTCAAAGCATGCAGCACAGTAAGTACCGTCTGCGTACCATGCTCGAACGCTACAAGCAGGTTCAGCTGCGTCGCGTCTTCGATATTGCAGGCGACACTTCATGTTTTCTGCTCACCATCCTGCCCGACCCAGTCACCGCTCGCGCCATCAACGAACGGCTCCGCGCGCATGGAATAGTGACGTCCACAGCAGAGACAAGCAACGTAATTCTTGAAGACTACGGCCTACACATTTACTTCAACATCCCCGCGTTGCAAAAAAAGATAGGCACCGACCTCCGCGGAACGCCATGGACGCTGACGGAAAACCGGGACTCCATCCATAACTACGCGCGCGGTGCCTGCCCACAATCCGACGATCTCTTCTCAAGAACTCAACTTCTCGTAATCCCATCCAGTTTATGCAACCAGGATGAGGAAGATCTTCTAGCTGCCTTTCGCGAAGTTCTCGAAACCGTATCCTCCCCGGAGTTGAACGTCGGCCTATCCCGGTAACTCACGTCACGCTTCACACCATCCTAAAATCTCCGCACGCAAAGGCGCGAGAGTTCAATTCCTAGCTAAGAAAAAGAATTGAGAAAGTCGAAGTCTACCTTTGCCGCTTCCAATTGAGGTATCGTATACGGACCTTCTTCCTCAGCGAAACAATGTTCTATACCCGCGCGACGGCCCTCTGCAAAGACCCGTTCGTACTTGATGAATCCCTTGCCCAGTTCCGTCCCCTTTGGACGATCCGGCCCACGGAGATCGGTCGTAGGATGCGGAACGGCCATAAAGTCTTTAATATGCAGCATGCGGAACCGCCCCGGATACTTCTTCATATAAACCACCGGATCAGCCCCCGCAACAATCATCCACCCACAGTCGATCTCAAAATAGACGAGCTTGGGATCGGTCTCCTGCACGAGAATGTCATAGCCATAACGACCGTCACTCAACTTCTCAAACTCGTAGTTATGGTTGTGGTAGGCGTATCTCAGACCTGCTGCCTTCGCCTTCGCACCAATCTCATTCATCTTTTCCGCAGTTCTCTTAAAGCCATCCAGGCCCACTAAATCAAGTTTCGTCGGAGCCCCGGTTGTACTTGCGGCTCCAGAACTGGACGGCGCCTTGAAGTCGCGAAGCACGGAGCTCGTTGCGTAGGTTGCACCCAGTATTCGCGCATTGTCGAAGAGTGCCTCCACGTCAGGCTGTATCAACGGCAAATGCGCGCTCGGGCAAACCAGTCCGGCATCGTCCAGCAAGATACGGAACTCCTTAGCGCTGTATTTACCGAATCCCGCCGTCTCCACCTCGCGATATCCAATCTCATGAAGCTTCTTCAACGTTCCCGGAGCATCCTCGCCGAGCGGCTTACCGACAACGTAGAGCTGAATACCGATCGGCAGACCCATTGGCTTAGCCCATGCCGGCAACGCTCCCAGAGCGAATGAGGCTACTCCGCCCATACCCGTGTTCAACAGAAAACTTCTTCTTGAAATCGAACTCATCAGAAACTCCTCGCTTTGGTCCTGCGTATTTGCAACTATTTGGAAATCGACACATCGACCTTCTTCTCCGAACAGCTGTCGAATGTCCAACGGTCGAACATCAATCTACAACGGTCAATCGCTACGAACCCTACGCCCTCACGCGTGCCCAAACGCCGCCCTGCTCGTAGCTGTTCAACATCGCTTCAATAACGCAGCACACCCTGTGTCCACCAGCAAAGTCACATACCGTGGAGGGCTTCTCGGCTGGTACGGCATCACGGCGAATCCAAGAGTACGCATCGGCAACCACGTTCCGGAATGCGTCCGACCAGCCTTCATGATGGCCCGCCGGCAGATGAGCATAACTTCGAGCGTCTGCGCTCATCAACGACGGATCCTTGGTCATCACGCTGTTTATACCGTCATGCGAGCCGATCCATAACTGATTCTGCCTCTCCTGCTCCCAGCGTACGGAACGTGCGCGCCCATTGATCTCCAGTTGCAGATCGTTCTTATGGCCTGGCAAAACCTGTCCTACCTTCAGAACGCCGCGTGCTCCGTTATCGAATCGCAAAAGCACGCACCCAAGATCCTCGCCCGTAACCTCTTTTGGCACTGCCTCTTCATGATGCTTTCTCGTAAAAGCCTCCGAGGACACTCCGCTCGAGTACCTCACCTTCACAGTGGTCGACAGGTCAGCCAGAACCGCCTCAATCCGCAGGCCGCTCACATGCTCCACCAGATCGCACCAGTGCGAACCAATATCCGCCAGCGCCGAGCTCTTCCCACCCTTCTCCGGATCCATCCGCCACGAGTAGACGAAGGGATCTGTCATCCAATCCTGCAGGTATTGACCATGAAGAAAAACCAACTCATCCAGTTCGCCAGAGGCAATCATGTGCCTCATCTGCTGCACCAGAGGATTGCCCCGATAGTTGAACGTAACAACATTTGCTACACCTTTGAGAACTGCAGCATTGCATAGCGCCGCCGTCTCCTGGCTCGTCAGCGCCAGTGGCTTGTCGGAGATAATGTGCTTGCCCGCATCGATGGCCGCCATGCTCACCTTCGTATGCATGTAGTTCGGCGTCGTGTTGTGAATTACATCAATCCGTGGATCTGCTATCAGATCTTCGAAGTTGTCATAGGCCACATCGACTTTCAGCTCCTTCGTCTTCTTTCCTGCAGACGTCATATTCGGTCCCGCGATCGCGATGACCTCCACATCGCCAAGCCGGCGAACCGCATCTATGTGATGTGCGGCGATAAAGCCTGGGCCGACCAACCCCATTCCAATCTTCTTCATACCTCTCCTTGCCAAGAACCGTGGCCAAGACGCAATAGAAACTCTGTACATGCAGAGACCCAAACAATCACGTGAAGCGGTAAAACTCCACAGCGTCCCCGCTCCTTTGCACCAATTTTATTCAAATATGAACTTATCATGGTTATTAACGTGGACTTACCAAAGTTAAACATTCATTTATTAATAAATAATCTTGACAATCTTACTTTGGATTCGCTAGTGTCCTGTCTGCAGCACTCCGGAGACCGCAGAGCATGTCGATTGACAAGAATGAGAAAGCGTTCGTCAACCTCCCTTCAAACGTTACTGGCTCAAGTTCATACGCGCAGTTCCCCGCGGCCTCGCCAACCAGCCGCCCTTTCTCCGACCTAGCCAGCTCGCTTACTTCATATTTGAACCGAATGGGGACGCCCGCTGCATCACCCTCTGGAGATACCATGCTTTCCGGCAATACCACCTCTCCACGCAAACAATGGTCCCTCCGTTCCCTGCTAGCCCTCATCGCACTTGCAGTCATGTTCACAGGAACCGTCTTCGCCCAAACCACCACCGGATCTATCTTTGGGACCGTCACCGATCAGAGCGACGGCGTCATCGGCCGTTCGACGATCACAGCTACCGACATGAAGACTGGCATCTCCCGCACAACCCAGAGCAATGACTCCGGTAACTACTCGTTCCCCTCGGTCCCTGCCGGCGACTACACCGTCTCAGCACAGGCCCAAGGATTCGGCACCGAGACCCAGAAAGGTCTCCACGTTGACGTCAATCAAAGTGCAAACGCAACCTTCAGGCTATCGATCGGCTCCACCACCGAAAGCGTCACCGTCACCTCGGGCTCCACGCTGGTCGACACCCGCGAATCGCAGCTCGGTGAGACCGTCGATCAAAAGCGCATTGAGGATCTTCCACTCAATGGCCGCGATGTCTACAGCCTCGTGCAGTTGATTCCCGGCGTCACCAGCTATTCAGCACAGTCGGCCGGCGGAAATCAATACGGCACAACCTTCAGCGTAAACGGCACCCGCACCAATCAGGACTCGTTCTACCTGGACGGTGCCTTCGATACCTCACTTTTTATTACCGGCGGCAATCTCATCCCAAATCCTGACGCCCTGCAGGAGTTCCGTCTTCTCACCAACAACTTCGATGCCGAATACGGCCGCTTTCCCGGTGGTGTCGTCAATGTCATTACGCGTTCCGGTGGAAACGCATTCCACGGCTCCGTTTACGACTACTTCCGAAACAGCGCTCTCAATCTGAAAAATTACTTCAACACCACCATTACGCCTCTCAAGCAGAACCAGTTCGGAGCGACCATCGGTGGGCCCATCCTCCACGACAAGGCCTTCTTCTTTGGCTCCTATGAAGGCCTGCGCATCGTGACGCCGACCATCATTGCCTCCAACAGCCTCATTACGCCGACACCGGCTGAAGCCAGAGGCGACTTCTCAGCACTCAGTCCCAGCCAGCAGCCAATGATCAGCCCCGGCGTCCCTTACAGTTGCAACGGTGTACAAGGCGTTATTTGTCCCAATCTGCTCGACCCCGTCTCTCAGAACATCCTCAAGTCGGTTCCATTGGCAGACCCCAACACCGGCCTCACCCCGCAACAGTCCGCCTCAGGAAACACCACGGCCAATCAGTATCTGGCGCGTATCGACTACCAACTCGGCAGCAAGCATCAACTCTCCGGCACCTTCTTCCAGTCTCGCAGCAACAACACCAACCCCAATCAGGGCGGCAATCAGATCCTCAGCTACAGCGGCGGCATGAGCACAGACAACCAGACCAACATCGCCATCAGCGATGTCTGGACCATCTCGGCCAACAAGCTCAACACCTTCAGGCCCTTCTACACCCTAAATCACCTTAATCTCACCAATCTCTACTCCGGAAATACCTGGTCAGATCTCGGCAGTCAGGTAGGCCTTGGTGCACTCCCCGCAACCCAGCCTCAGATCGCGATCAACGGCTATTGGACGATGGGAATGGGCTCGGGCGGCCCCGACGATCTCCATCAGCAGTCCTTCGGCGCAGAAGATACCTTCGACTGGAGCCTCGGAAATCACTCCGTCAAATTTGGCGGCTCCTATTTCTGGAACCGCTATGCCGAGCAGGGCGAGTACCTCGGAACCGGCGAAGCCACCTTCACCGGTTTCGCTACCGGCAATGCCCTTAGCGACTTCCTCCTCGGACGTGCAAATACCTTCCGCCAGAATAACGGAGCCAGCCACAGCCTGCACAACCCCGCACCTGCCCTCTTCGCGCAGGACGACTGGAGAATCACCCATCGCCTCACCCTCGATCTCGGCGTGCGCTGGGAGGTCTTTGCTCCCTTCGTCGGTCAGAAAAACTTTGGCACCTTCGTTCCTTTCGAGCAGTCCACACGCTTCCCATCCGCACCGCTCGGCCTCCTCACCGTTGGTGACCCCGGTGTACCGGACGGCATCGTGAAGACCCAATGGAAGGCATTCTCGCCTCGTGTTGGATTTGCCTACGACGTCTTCGGCTCGGGCCTCACCTCACTCCGCGGCGGCTACGGAATCTTCTACGCCTCGCGCGCGGTGAGCCTTACTACCAATCCCGAACAGCAGCCGTTCATCCTCGATAACACCATCGGCGATACGCCGAATCTCGTCACGCCTTACGGACCAAACGGCGACCCGTTCCCCTACGTCGTCAATCTTCAGAATCCAACCTTCCACTCCGGGGGCACGCTTAGCGGCATACCGCCCAACGCTAGTTCTCCATATGTACAGGAGTACAACCTCACACTGGAGCAGCAGTTCGGTCAGGCATGGGGTCTCAGGGTCGCTTACGTTGGCAGCCTCTCACGCAAGTTTTACGTCTCGCGTGATGAGAACGAGCCAGCCTATGTCCCAGGCGCAAGCGTTTCCACTGATGGCCTCAATGCACGACGTCCCTACCAGCCCACGCCATCCTCGTACGTCTTCGGCGCTATCGTAGAGAACGATCCCGCGGGCAATGCAACGTACAACGCTCTCCAGGCTACCCTCACGCGAAGGTTCACCCACGGGTTCTCCCTCCTTGCAAGCTACGTCTGGTCGAAGTCCATTGACATCACCTCCGTCGATCCTTCCAACATCACGCTCACGCTCTCCAATCAGAACGACATCTCGGCCGACCGGGCCCGGTCTGACTACGATGTGCCGCAGCGCTTCGTTGCGTCTTATCTTTGGAGCACACCCACCGTCCATCGGTACGGCATCATCGGCAAAGATATCCTCAGCAACTGGCAGTTGAATGGAATCACCACACTCAGTACCGGTTCCCCCTTCACCATTACCTCTGGAGTCGACTCCAACCTGGACAGCGTCCTTACCGATCGTCCAAACACCGTCGGCAATCCCTTGCTCGATGGAGGAAGAAGCCGGACCGCCAAAATCCATCAGTTCTTCAACACCACCGCCTTCGCTCAGGTTCCTGCCAACGTCCCCTACGGCAATACCCGCAGAAACTCGCTGGTCGGCCCCGGAACCATCAACACCGACTTCTCCGCCTTCAAAAACATACCGGTCTTCAAAGAATCCTTTCTCCAGTTCCGCGCCGAGTTCTTCAACCTCTTCAACAATGTCAATCTCACCAATCCTAACGGCACGCTTACTAGCCCGCTCTTCGGACAGATCAGCGGATCGGCCAACGCGCGCATCATTCAATTCGCACTCAAATACAATTTCTAGCGTTCCTGCATACTTCGCCTGCTCGCTACGGTCACAAGGCCAGAGTATGTCGATCTAACCTGGAACCGTGAGATCGCGCCGGGAGTGTGAAGTGGGTACTCTACCCGGCAGCAAAACGGTTTCATGCCCACATCGCATCCGGAGGACACATTGAATCGTCACAGTCTCTTAGGTTCGGCGTTTCTGCTCGCTGTCATCGCTATCTCTGCCTTCCCCGCGCGTGCACAGGAGCCGCTCCCCGCCGTGCCCGAGTGGGCGCAGCCAGGTTCCCCCACTCACACGCAGGTGCCCCCGCCAACTGACTTTCACCGACCGGACAGAACCTCCAACACCCCCATCGGCATCTTTCAAGGACAATCCGACATCGGTGCCGCAGTTGTTCCCGGCAGCTCCACCTACGACGCTGCCACCGGACAGTACACCATCAACTCCGCCGGATATAATATCTGGTACACCCGCGACGAGTTCCGTTATCTCTGGAAAAAGATCTCCGGCGACGTCTCCCTCGCAGCCGACGTCACCTTTCCCGACGCGAAGGGTTATGACGACCGCAAAGCTGTCCTTATCATCCGACAGAGCCTTGACGACGACTCCAAAGAGGCGATGCTCGGCGAACACGGCGTCGGCATGATTCACCTCGCCGACCGCTCCGACAAAGGCGCCTCCATGACCGATATGCAGTATCGCTTCGGCGGAAGCCTCGCCGGCGTCAAAGCCAAGCGTGTCGGCATTGAAAAGCACGGAGACTCCATCGCCATTTTCATCAGCCTCAAGGGCGAGCCCCTTCACCAATTCGGTCCCCCCCTCACGCTCCACTTCGACGGACCGTTTTACGTCGGCGTCGGTTTTTGCTCCCACCTTCCAGCCAAATCCGACACAGCCGTACTCTCCAACGTGCTCTTCGAAAACTCAGCCGGCAAAGTGCACTAATCCCGCGACTCACCGCCCGCATCCAAACTTGCATCATGAGTCAACTGATCGCAATCAACGCCTCATCGCTACACGCTTTCCACCCGGAAGAGGAGTGCATCTAACATGAACGTTCTCTCGAACCATCTGCGATCCTCCCGCAAACTCACCGCGATCGCCTGCCTTCTTCTCGCTTCCACCCTTTCTGCCCGCGCCCAAGGCTCCGAGCCACACCTTCGCAGCCGCGTCTTCATCTACAACATGCACGACGGCTCGTCGCATCTCGTCTACACCGCAGACACTATCTGGGAGGCGCCCAATTGGTCGCCCGACGGAAAATATCTCATCGCCAACTCTGCCGGCGGTATCTACAAGTTTGTCCTCAAGCCGGACGGAACCGCCGAACCGCAAAAGCTCGCCCTCGCCGACGACTATCGCTGTAACAACGACAAGGCCCTCTCGCCCGACGGTACGAAGCTCGCATTCTCTGCCTCCACCGCCATCAGCAAAGGCTCCCAAGTCTTTCTCGCGGACGCCGACGGCAACAACGTCAAGCTCATGGTCTCCGAGACACCCAGCTACTTCCACGGCTGGTCTCCAGACAGCAAGACGCTCGCATTTGTCGCTCAGCGCAACGGCAGCGGCCAATACGATATCTACGCAACGCCCGCGGCAGGCGGCGGCGAAACCCAGATAACCTCGAACATTCATCAGGATGACGGACCCGACTACTCCCCCGATGGCAAATGGATCTACATCAACTCCGATCGCTCGGGCAAAGAAGCCATCTGGCGTTTTCCCGCCACAGGTGCGGGTCACAACGACGAAAAGGCACAGATGGTCGTCAGCGATGCTCTCGAAGATTGGTTTCCGCACATCTCGCCCGACGGCAAAAAGATGGTGTACATCGGCTATCCTGCCGGCACACCCACACACAACCCACGCACCGTCCACATCGAGCTCAAACTCGCCGAAGTGAGCCACGGTAATGTCTCCGCTCCGAAGAAGACCCTTATCGAGGCCATCGGCGGCCAAGGCACCATGAACGTCAACTCCTGGGCTCCAGACTCCATGCGATTCGCCTACGTCACCTACGAAGTTTTGCCTTAGAGACACCAGCCATCACAACCGCGCACCTCGCGCAGAATCCTTTCAGAATCTCCCATTTTATGCCGAGAGTTTTGGCTTCGCAGTCATATGGAATAGCATCATCATCATTGCCGCGCATCTTGACCACCGAATTGTGATTCCCTTCTCTACCGGGAAGAAATCGACACTTTGATCGAATTCCACGGATGCCCGGCAATGTGGCGTAAGCTACCTTCGCGAGCGCTTTGGTTGGGGCGTCGCCGAAATAGATCGTAAGCCACATGAACCATCAGATCGTTACTGAAGGGTGCTCACGTTGTACCCACCTTTCGACTACTTCGCGAAACTCGTTGGCCCGTTTCACAATCTCCTCCGCTTCCGTGTCCGTTGCGACTGACGAAGTCATGTAGTCGATCACATTGCGCTTTCGCCGGCATGTTTCGAAGTAATCAGCGAGCGCAGCTGCCTCGCTGCCAAGAGCAACGCCTGCAGCTTCAAAAGTGACTTTGTGGTGTCCAGATCGAGCACTAACCCTATACCCAGAACAGGCGATGGCAATCGTCCCTGCTTGCAGAGCTGCGTTATAGGCCGTCGCAAATCGCCGATCCGCGGACAGTGCGATCACAGAGGCATCGGCCAGATCACGTGTGATCAAAGCCCGAAGGTTGTCGATCTCCTGTTTGCTGGTCTGGTGTGCCTTGACGTCACCCTTAGCCAACCACTGCTGCCAACTCGCCATCATCCCCCTTCACAAATTCTTTGCTGCCTCGTAGGACGGTTGTTAAGAAATGGTTTTGGTTCAGTGCCTTCGTCTTGAACTCTTTAGGAGAATAAACGGTAGGGTTCACCGGCCTTCCAAATCGCAGTTCCGCTCGTCTCAGCGATGGCACCAGGTCAGACAAGCCCACATCGCCCACGATCATGAGGTCCACATCGCTCTGCGAAGATTCTTCGGACCGTGCTGTCGAGCCGTAAACAAACGCAAGCTTTATCCGATCTCCAAAGGCATCAACCTCTTCTCGGAGAATCGGGATTATCCCAGCTGTTTTTTCGAGTAGACCCTTCAAGTCGGAGAAGACAGGGGAGTTGGTATCCGCTTTGAAGTAGACACGACGACCGTCTTTAGTCTGTTCCAACAGACCCGCTTTGCTCAGAGCTTCGACTTCCCTCTGTAGACTTGACGGCGAGGTTCCTAAATATTGCGCCAGTTCTGTCAGAAACCAACGCTTTTCGGACTGGAGCAAAAGCGTCGCAAGGATCTTTGACCGAGTCTCCGAGAACAGCGCTTCGAGAATAGGGGAATTACGCATTATGCGTATATAATTACGCAATTAGCGTATTGTGTCCAGTGAATTAGCAACACGCCAATCCAACCGCATCACCCTTCGCTATCTGTTCAAAGCACAAATCTCGTTCGATGGTTTAGAGCAGTGCATGTGTCATTAATTGACCACGGGTTTGTCCGCCTGGTAAAGTGATCCTTCTGAAGACCCGGTATTTACCGCAAAATTATCGTCCTTTCTACCTTCTGCATCGGCAAGTAGGCCGCCAGTCGGCTGGTGATTCTGCCATTCAGAACTTCGACGTGGAGATTTGGGCAGTTGATTGGCTGCCTTCTAGCTCAATAGACCGCACTGATCGAACGCTTGAGGTCAGTCAGCTCTTGTCAACGGAATCGCGTCACTGATCACGGAAATTTTTAAGGGCCTCGTGTCCGAAGATGAAGGTTCTTTCCGTCTGCTTGTCGATTCGCCCCAACACACTAAATTGCGACCCAGCTCTTTTGCTTGATAGAGCGCTTTATCCGCTGCATCCAACAGGTCTTCCTTGCATGTGGCGTCGTTCGGGTAGCAGGATGCTCCGCCGCAGCTCACTGTCGACAGGCGTGGATGGCTGCCGGGTTCGGGAAGCGCCGGAGAGCCGGCTACTTCGACGAGCTTGCGAATGCGTTCGGCAACTATCATTGCTCCTTCCTGAGTTGTGTCGGGAAGCAGAACAACGAACTCTTCGCCGCCGAATCTGGCCGCGAAATCGTCCTTGCACCGCAAACTCTGCAAGAGCAGAGACGCGACTCGAACCAGTACACGGTCACCATACAAATGTCCGCGAGTGTCATTTGTCTGCTTGAAGTGGTCGATGTCGATCACGATTGCGGATAGACATGAGCCGGAACCAACAGCCTCGCGCCACAATTTGGCAAACTGCAGCTCATATGCATGCCGATTGGCAAGGCCGGTCAGGCTATCGATGCAGGATATTCTCTGTAGCTCTACATTCAGGAAAGACAGCTCTTTACTCTGTATCTCGCTACGCAGGCGCATCAGAAAACCAAGCCGCTCTTCTCGCCCGATGCTGTAGTTGGCGATTACTGTCATCGAAATGGCACAAACAGCTAAAGTAATTCCAAGTAGCTTCTCGGAAGGGTTCAGGAGGTGATCGTGTTTTATAAATACAAGATCGCTTGCCAACAAAATAACCGATGCGCTGAGAGCGTAGACGAACTGGAGTCGCATTACGACGTTGACAAAGATAACCGCTACGATGAGGCCTACCTGAGCGTATGCGGACGAGGCTGCATTTTTATTGCTCTCAAGGTAGAGGTGCGTCACTCCGACAAGGCAGCTTGCCCCGGCAATGCTGGTTTCGCGATAGATCTTATTGGGGCTCCAACGCATGCTGAGGTTAATCAGTAGCGCTAGCGGGGTTACGATGCACAGGCGAATTTGTATTGGAAGCCATGAGTTACCTCCTTGAAGATAGTGGTCGATGAGGACATAGATGTTGAAGAGACCGATCGCTACCAGTCCTTCGAGCCAGAGACGTTCGGATCGTCGAGCAAGCGTGGACTGTTCGAATGCGTTCTCAAGGGACTTCGGCAACGCCAGTCGCTGAAATCCTCTCTTCGAGAGCCTTTCGATCTGTTGAATCGCGAGTTCATGAATGGAGGTGCTCGGCATCTGAAGTCACCTCTTCCTTGCGGTCTGCCTGCATCTTCTGTCGGCGCGGGATCTTCTCACCATCAGTGATTCAGGAACAAATCGTCACCAAAATGACTCAGCCTGATATTACTAAAGCAGGACCGCAATACACGCTCTATTCGCGGGGTTGCATGGTACTTCCGTGTCATGCGCGCCGCCCCCTCTGGTGCAATGGACCAGAGGGCCGTTTCCTAGGTGACTAGAAAGTTGTCGATCAAACGAGTCCGCCCGACATACGCTGCTACCGCGACCAGCGCGCCTTTCTCCGCAGATGCGACGGGGAGGAGTGACCTTGGATCGACTATGGCCAAGTAATCCACTTGTACGCCTTCGGCGGCGTCCAGGGTGTTCTTTCCAATCTGCAGGAGTGTCGGGCTTTGGCGTTCTCCATTGATGATGCTCTGTTCGATTTGGGCAAGCGCTCGATGTAGTACCAATGCCTGTTGGCGTTCCGGTCCGCTAAGGTACTGGTTCCTGCTGCTCAGAGCGAGCCCATCGGCATCTCTCACAATCGCGCAGCTCACCAGCTCGAGGTCGAAGTTTAAGTCCTGGACCATTTGTCGTAGGACGGCTAGTTGCGCAGCGTCTTTCTGACCGAAATAGGCGCGGTGGGGTGCGACGATTTGAAGTAGCTTAGCTACGACGGTGGCGACTCCGGTGAAGTGGCCTGGGCGGGAGGCTCCGTCTAGTCGGTCGCCGATGCCGGGTACTGTGATGGTCGTTACGGCACCTTCGGGATACATCTCCTTTGCGTCGGGAGCGAAGAGAACGGTTACGCCTTCGGCTTCGAGCTGACGGGAGTCTTGTTCGAAGGTGCGTGGATACTTGGCGAAGTCTTCTCCTGGAGCGAACTGGAGGGGATTGACGAAGATCGATGCCACTACAGTTTGGCACTCTGCGGTTGCTCTCTGGACTATTGAGAGATGACCTTTGTGGAGTGCGCCCATCGTCGGCACGAAGCCGAGCACCACACCTTGAGTCCGGAGTTCGCGGCAGATGGTTTGCATCTGCGCAACACTCTTTGCGATCTGCAATGACAGCTCCTTCTCTCCGCATGGTTGCGGGTTGATTTCTGATCTTTAGTCGATTCAGGCTGACGTGCACCTGTATCAGCATTCTCGATGCTGGCCGCTGGGAGGTTCATTCTGATTCGATTCGGACTGGTTAGCTACCCCACCACTTCAACTGGTTCTGCCATCAGATCCCGGATCTCGCGCGAGAAGTGATAGCTCTCGGCGTCGGAGGGGAAGGTGCGGGCTTCGACGTCGCGGCGGTACTCTTCGAGGGCGGCGCGCATGACTCCTGCTACGTCGGCGTATCGTCTTACGAACTTGGCGGGAGGCGAGAAGGTCATGGTCATCATGTCATGCATAACCAGGATCTGTCCGTCGCAGTCAGGGCCGGCCCCGATTCCGATGGTGGGGATGCGGAGCTCGTCGGTGATGATCCTGGCGAGTTCGCGAGGGACACCTTCGAGGACAATGGCGAAGCAACCTGCCTCTTCGAGGGCGAGCGCGTCGGTGCGCAGCTCGTCGATCGCTTCCATTGTCTTACCCTGGACTTTGTAGCCTCCCATGCGGTGGACGCTTTGGGGTGTGAGTCCGATATGTCCCATGACTGGGATCTCGGCGGCTACGATTCGCTGGATGAGGTCCTTGCGTTCGCGTCCGCCTTCGAGCTTGACTGCTTCGGCTCCAGATTCTTTGACGAAGCGGATGGCGTTGGCGAGGCCTTCGCGGTCACCGGTGTGATAGCTGCCGAAGGGCATGTCGGCTATCAGGAGGGCGCGTTTTACAGCTCGCCTGACGCCGCGGGTGTAGAGGAGCATCTCGTCCATGGTGATGGCGAGCGTGTTCTCCTGGCCCTGCATGACCATGGCGAGCGAATCTCCTACGAGGAGGACATCGAGGTCAGCTTCGTCGACCAATCTCGCGGTGGCGTAGTCGTAGGCGGTGACCGCCACGATGGGCTGTCGCAGCAGTTTCTTTTCGAGAAGGGAGGGAACGGTGACTTTAGTGGGGGAATCGGCCTGTCGCCCATGCTGGGCCCCGGCTCGTTCGGGTGAGAACGTGGTCAAACTCATTGCAATCTCCAGTGCAGCTCCGCCGCGTGTCGCCTTGGGGGCCGACTTTGGCTGGATACCACCTGTCCCAGCAGGTACCTGGGTCCGCGTTAAACCCTACGCGCCTTTTGGCTTCGGTGGCAAGGGCTGGACCTACACCTGTTCCTGTATGGGCCAGCCCCCCCGGGGGGTTACCTTGGCATAAATCCCTCAGTATCAATTGTTTACGGAGATCAGAGTGCCGCAAATTCGTCATTCCAAATGAGTTACGGCCAAATTATTCAAAACAAAAGAGTTAGAGAGGTAGGGAGATTCTTCGTTGGTTTTTATCTTCAGCTGAAAACCTTGTTGCAAGCTCTTTAACTAAGTATAGTGAGTTGCACATAACTCATGCGCAAGGAGTAAGTCACTGAAAGTAAGTGATTTGATGGGGAAGTGGGCTTGACGGCATTTTTGCGGATGGGTGTGGGACGAAGATCGGAGGCCAGCCTCTTGCTTCCACTTTTTATTGGGCAGACGTTGAATGCGACAAGGCGCGGTTCAGGAGAGAGGCGCAGGGGAGTTGCTGATCTGTGAGAGGGAGATTCGTTGCGAGCCGTCAGGCAGGAAGTTGGAGGGATCGAGCCAGCATTCGAAGATTGCTTTGCGGGTGGGCCATTCGCTGTCGAGGATGGAGAACCACGCTGTGTCGCGATTTTTTCCCTTCACGATCATGTGTTGCCGGAAGATGCCTTCGGACTGGAAGCCGTAGCGGAGAGCGGCTCTTCGCGAGGGATCGTTGAGGGCGTTGCACTTCCACTCGTACCGTCGGTATCGGAGTTCGAAGGCGTGTTTGGCCAGGAGGTACATGGCTTCTGTGCCACCGGGGGTTCGCTGCAGACGGGGAGTGAAGAGGATGTTGCCTACCTCTATTCTCCGGTGGGTGGGTTCGATGGCTAAGTAGGATGCGAGACCAATCGCTTCGTTGGAGTGGTTGTCAACGATTGCGAAGTCGAGCCGGTCTTTCGCTGCTCTGGAGGCGAGGTAGGATTTGAACGATTCGAGGTTGAGTGGGGGCGTGCCCGGCAGGTAGCGCCAAAGCTGCTCGGACTCCGCGACTTGTGATCGCTCGAAGAGGGACGCCGCGTGAAGGTTGGGATCGACGGGCGTGAGGGAGACGAATCGTCCTATCAGGACGGTGGGTTGAGGGACTTCGGCGGGAGGCCCGTCTACAGTCTGATCGAGTTGACGCTCGTCGTTCTTGTTCGAGGTATTCATGGCTGGTTCGATTCGTTCACAAGGGAGCCTGTTTTCATCTCCAATCGATCAAGAAGCGTCATCGTCGGGGGGCGAGCCTCAATCACGTCGATCACGTGATCGAGGCAGACAATCTCATGGTGTTCGAGCGCTCGGCGTGCGACAAAGTTGGCCAACGCTCCCACAGTCGTTCCGTGGTCTCCGCGAATTGAGTCGCCATGTGTGCCTCCGTTCAAGAACACGAAACTTTGCCTGGCACTCTATTAGCTTCTAATGTTCTCAAACCTGGCTATTAATTTTCGATGACGATGAGCTAGGCGCGGCCGCGGGCGGAGCCTGGTGGCGGGGGGTAGTGAGGTTTTAGCTTGACGGGTTCGGCAGGGAGGGGCTCGAGATCGACAGGGCGGTGAGTTGCGACCATCTCGGCGATGGCGAACTTGAGCGGCTCGATGCCTTCGCCGGTGACAGCAGAGATGGCGAAGAAGGGCAGCTTGCGGCGCTTGGCCATGGCGGTGAGCTTTTTGAGCTTGTCGGGATTGGCAACGTCGATTTTTGCTGCGACGAGGATGGTGGGTTTGGCGGCCAGTGCGGGGTCGAAGCTCTTCAGCTCGTCGGTGATGACCTTGTAGTCGGCGACGGGGTCGGGACGGGCGGTGCCTTCGGCGGCACCGGAGTCGGAGACGTCGACGAGGTGGACGATGACGCTGGTGCGCTCGATGTGTTTGAGGAACTGGATGCCGAGACCATGGCCGAGGTGCGCTCCTTCGATGAGGCCGGGAAGGTCTGCGATCGTGAAGGATTCGGTGTGGGGGAAGTCGCCGACTTCGACGACGCCGAGGTTGGGCTCGAGCGTGGTGAAGGCGTAGTTGGCGATCTTGGGTTTGGCGGCGGAGAGGCGCGAGATGAGGGTGGATTTGCCGACGTTGGGGTAGCCGACGAGGCCGGCGTCAGCGAGGAGACGGAGCTCGAGGCGGTAGGCGCGCTCTTCTCCGGCGCGGCCGAGCTCGTGCTCGCGCGGGGCCTGGTGGGTGCTGGTGGCGAAGTGCTGATTGCCGCGACCGCCGCGTCCGCCTTTGGCGATGACGATGGTTTCGTTGGGACGGGCGAAGTCGTGGATGAGCTCGCCGGTGGAGTCGTCGTAGAGGAGCGTGCCTACGGGGACTTTGAGGGTGGTGCTTTCGCCAGCGGAGCCGGAACAGTTGGAGCCGAGGCCGTGGCCGCCGCGCTGAGCTTTGTGCTCGGGATTGAAGCGGAAGTGGACCAGCGTGTTGTGGCTGAGGGAGGAGGACATAAGGACGTCGCCTCCGTGGCCGCCGTCGCCGCCCGAGGGACCGCCCTTGGGGACGAACTTTTCGCGGCGGAAGGCCATGCAGCCATTGCCCCCGTCGCCGGCCTTGATGCGAATTTTTGCTTCGTCAATAAACATTCTTCAACTTCTAGTGTACTAGGATGTGCGCTCCGGTGCTGGTTTTGAGGGGAAGGGTGGCGGTGGAGGAGAGTGATCTGTTTTTGTGACGTAATGGCAGAGATGTGTAACTGAGACTGCAACCCTTTCGGTTTAACACGGAAGTGGTCTTTCATAATTGCTGGTTGTGCGGCTAAGCTCATTAGTGTTCCGCCTTTTTTGGCGTGGTGCTGCTGCGATGCTTTGCCCAGATAGCGAAAGGGCACGGTGAGCTTACTTCTTCATCTTCCCGTGGTTGTGGCGTAGAGCGGTACAGAATCCGCGGAGAGAGCATGTCGTTGTGTGTGGGACGCGCGAAGATGCGGGCGCGTATGAGGAATGTTGTTCGGGCCTGGTTGCTGTGGTGTTGCGCCGCTGCGGTGGTGGGCGCGTGCGCGTGGGGCCAGAGTTCGGTGGATGGGGCGGTCAGCGGCTTTGTGGTGGACGCGACAGGTGCTGCGCTGGTGGGTGCGGTGGTGCAGGTGCAGAACGTCGCGAATGGATTTATCGCCGTTGCGAAGACCGTGGGCAAGGGCGAGTTTGTCGTGGGACATCTGCCGGCGGGCGAGTACCGGGTGGTGGTGGACTATGAGCGGTTCGCAAAGCTGACGCTGGAGCCTGTGGTGGTGGAGGTGGGGGGCGTGACGTCGGTGGAGGCGCGACTGAAGGTGGGTGGGGTGGTGAGTTCGGTGGATGTTACGGCGACGCCGGAGGCTCCGGTTACGGTGAGTGTGGATGAGGCTTCATTGGTGGCCACGACAAGCGTGATTACGCCTGAGGAGATAGAACGAACGCCTGTGAATGGGCGACGATGGCAGACGTTTGCACTCTTGACGCCGACGGTGAACGCCGATCCGGATGGAGATGGGTTGCTGAGTTTTCGTGGGGTGGCTTCGACGCAGAACAGCAGCAGGATCGATGGCGGGGATGACGATCAGAGCTTTGGCGCGGTGCCGCGAGGGACGGGTGGGGAGAGTGCGGCGGAGATTGAAGATGCGGCGGAGACGGGTTCGTCGCGGCGGGTGAGTGCGGGGAGCGTGGATGGGGGCGGCGGGTATGGGCGGCATGCTGGCGCGGCTTATACGTTTTCGCAGGAGGCGGTACGGGAGTTTCGGGTGAGTGGGCAGAACTATTCGGCGCTGTATGGGCATGCGGCGGGGGGGATTATTACGACGGTGTCGAAGAGCGGCACGAACGCGATGCATGGGACGGGCTTTTACCTGGTGCGGTCGAGTGCATTTGGAGCGACAAATCCGTTTTCGATTCAGACGACGTATGTGGATGGGGTGAGTGAGAGTGCGGCGGTGAAGCCGAGTGATCTACGGCAGCAGTTTGGGGGCAGCGTTGGTGGGCCGGTGGTGAGGGACAACCTGTTTTATTTTTATGCGTACGATCAGCAGCGGAGATCGTTTCCGGCGATCTCGACTCCGCAGGATCCGAACTTTTATTCGCTGACGCCGACGCAGAGTGCGCTGCTGGGGAACAGGGGTGTGACGGCGTCGAAGGTGCGGGCGGCGTTGACTTATCTGGATAGTTTGACGGGAACGGTTGCGAGGCGGCAGGACCAGACGATCAACTTTGGCAAGATAGATTGGCAGGCCAAGGAGCGGCAGCGGCTGAGTGTGCAGTATGACCGGGCGCGGTCGAGTGCGCCATCGGGGGTGCGCACGGCGCCGGTGGTAGATTTGGGGACGGGGAGCCTGGGAAGCAGCTATGCGAAGGTGGATTCGCTGCTGGGGCGATGGACGTGGACGGTTTCGCCGAGGGTGAGCCATGAGTTGCGTGTGCAGTATGGGCGGGATTTTCAGTATGAGACGGCGGGGAAGCCGCTGCCGCAGGAGCCGGCGGTGGGACCGGATGGGTTTGCTCCTGAGATTGCGATTGGGCCGGATGGATTCACGTTTGGGACTTCGAGCTCGGTGGGGCGAACGGCTTATCCGGATGAGAATAAGGTGCAGCTGGCGGATTTGATGACGGTGGTGCGAGGGCGGCATCAACTGCAGGTGGGAGCGGATGTGAGCTTTGTTCATGACTACATTTCGAGTCTGAGCAATCTGCAAGGGGCGTTTCATTACGACAGCGGCATTACGTCGGGCCATGCGGGCGGGTTGGTGGATTGGATTACGGACTATACGTTCAATGTGAATGCGTATCCGAATGGTGGGTGCCCATCGATTACTGCGACGGTGCATGATTTTTGCTTTCGGTCGTTTACGCAGAGCTTTGGGCAGCAGGCGGTGACGTTCGACACGCAGGAGTGGGCAGGGTTTCTGCAGGACGAGTGGCGGGTGAGGCCGGGGCTGACAATAAGTGCCGGTTTGCGTTACGAATATGAACTTTCTCCGTTGCCGCAGACGCCCAATCCAACACTGGATGCAGCGTTTGGGCAGACGGGCGCGACGAGTGTGTTTCCGGAGGATCGAAATAATTTTGGGCCGCGCGCGGGTGTGTCATGGGAGCCGTTTGGGTCGGGGCGAGGGACGGTTCGGGTGGGATATGGGCTGTTTTACGGGAGACTGCCGGGGGCTACTGTGAGGAGCGCGCTGGTGAACACGGCGCTGCCGTCTTCAACGACGAGTGTGCTGATCTTACCTACTACGGTTACAGATTGTCCGCAGGTGGCGAATCAGGGGTTTGGGTATGCGTGCTCCTATGTGACGACGCCGCCGGCTGCGGTGGCGAAGACGACATCGGCGACTGTGTTTGATCGCAGATTTAGGCTGCCGATGGTGCAGCAGGGCAGTTTTTCGATTGAGAGGGAGGTGGGTGGAGGAACGGTGGCGAGTGCGACGTACTTGCTGAATCTCGATCGACAGTTGCCGAACTCGGTGGATATTAATATTGCTCCTTCTACAGTTACAAAAGAGTTTCAGTTGCAGGGTGGTACGGGTGGTGTGGGGGTTCAGGATGGCGAGACTTTTTTGGTCCCGTTTTATTCGCAGAGGGTGAACACGAGTTTTGGGCCAGTGACCGACATCGTTTCGAACGCGGATGCGACGTATAACGCACTGGTGCTGGGGGCGCGGCGACGCAGTCGCGGGGGGCTGGAGTTTCGCGGGAGCTGGACGTGGGCCAAGGCGATTGACTATGGGCAGAGCGGCGGTGCGACGCCGCGGACCAACGGGCAGTTTGATCCGTTCGACATACGGTATGACAAGGGGCTTTCGGCGTTGAACTATCCGCACAAGATTGTGACCAGCATGGTGTGGGAGCCGAGATTTTCGATAGAACAGCACTGGTTGAGCAGCACGATGAATGGTTGGGCGGTGGCACCGATCTTTACTGAGACGAGTGGGAAGCCTTACAGCCTGGATATCTTCGGTGGGACGAGATTGGCCGGTGGACACGAAAGTATCAACGGGGCGGGTGGGGCGGTGTATCTGCCAACGGTTGGGAGGAATACGCTGCGGCTGCCGGATACGGGGCGCGTCGATCTGCGTTTGAGTAAGGCGGTGATGGTGAGCGAGGGTGTGAAGGTGCGCGGGGTGGTGGAGGCGTTCAATCTGACGAATCGGGTGAACTATTCGGCGATTATGCAGCGGGCTTATCTGGTGGGGACGGAGGTGAACGGTGTAACACCTTTGATATTTCAGAATGCGGCTGCGGTTGCGGCTGAGGGTTTGAATGTGCAGCCTTTTGGGACGTTTACTGCGGCGGCGACTGGGCAGTCGCCTGAGCGGCAGGTGCAGTTGGGTGTGAGGGTGGAGTTCTGAAGGGAATGCTATTTGTCCTGCCGGACGGGCCCACTTCGCGGGGCGCGGTCACTTCGTGACTTGTATACCTTTTCTCGGATCTCCCGTTGGTTGGAGTTGGAGATAGGTCTAGTGTTGTGAGACGGGGAGATGGTTCCCGTCGGACGATTCGTCTGGGCGCGAGGCGAAGCGGGTGGTGGGGAAGGCGTCGGGGTAGTTCTGCTGGATCCATTCGGTCATCTTTTCGCGGACGAGGCAGCGGAGGTCGAAGTTTTCACTGGAGTTGCGGGAGCTCATGAGGCAGCGGAGCTCCATGGAGCGGTCGGTGAGGTTGGTGACCTGGAGGCCACAGGTTTTGTTATTCCAGAGCGGCGAAGGGTGGACGATGGATTCGAGCTGCTGACGGAGGGCCTCGACGGGGATCGAGTAGTCGACGTAGAGGAAGGCGGTGCCCATGATGTCGGAGGACTCGCGGGTCCAGTTCTGGAATGAGTTTTCGATGAAGTAGCTCAAGGGAACGATGAGGCGGCGGAGGTCCCAGATGCGGATGACGACGTAGGCTGAGTTGATCTCTTCGATGCGGCCCCACTCGCCCTGGACTACTACGACGTCGTCGATGCGAATGGGTTCGGTGAGGGCGATCTGGAGGCCGGCGAAGAAGTTCGCGGCGGTGGATTTGGCGGCGGTGGCGATGATGAGCGAGGCGATGCCGGCGGAGGCGAGGAGGCCGGAACCGTAGTGCCAGATGCGGGGGTCGTTGAAGGTCCAAAGGAGGGCGCCGATGTCGATGATGATGACGAAGCTGATGAGCATGCGGCGGAAGAGCTGGAATTGGGTGTGGACGCGGCGGGCCTGGATGTTGTTTTCGGCGTTGAGGTCGTAGCGCCGCAGCATGATGGACTGGAGGACGTAGATACAACCGACCGCGAACCAGCCGAGGGAGGCGACCATCGCCATGACGAGGCCTTGGCGGATGTTGTCTTCCATCTTGTCGGGCAGCCCGGGGACTGCTGGAAGGAGGATGAGGAGACAGGTGAGGAAGAAGATGGCGCGGGCGGGTTTGCCGAGATAACGATGCAGGCCCCAGCCGAAGGTTTTGCTCTCTTCTTCTTTGCGGCGCAGAATGCGGAACAGCACGTAGTGCACCACGTTCGCGAGAACGATGGCCGAGCAGAAGAGGAAGATGGCCAGGAACCAGGTGTGGCGGAAGTGAGGGACGAGCCACAGCAGGTGGGCGGGTGATGCAGCAATGTGGGCCGGGCTGGGGGTGAGTCGAATCAAGGTTGCTCCGTCTCCTTCGTCGGCTGAATGCAACGAAGCTGAGAGCATTTTAAACGCTGTGGGTTACAGCGCTATTTCTGTTGGAGATGGTCGAGGCCTTCGAGGATTGCCTCTTCGAGTGCGATGCGCTGGTCGGAGTAGGAGTGGTCTGTGGCCATGTGGATGGTCTTGACCTCTTGATTGCCTGCTTTGTGAAGGGCTTCGACGAACGCGTCGTTGGAGGGGGCGAGGCCGTCGTCGGAGGTGATAACGAGGATGGGGCGGGTGGCGAGCTTGGGGGCGAGTGCGGGGATGTTCCAGGCGGCTGCGTTGGTGGCGACTTCTTTGGCGAGGCTTTCGGGGGTGCAGCCGGCGAGCGGGGCCATGCCTTCGTCTGCTAATCCGGCGGCAAGGGTGGCGATTGCAGTTTTTTGCTGCGGTGGTTGGACGGATTGCATCATGTCGACGCCCATATCGGCTGCGGAGATAAGGCCGACGGCTTTGATGGAGGGGTCCTGCGCGGCGACGTAGCGGGCTAGGAAGCCGCCCATGCTGTGACCGATAAGAACAGTGTAGGAAGGATCGGCGCGGAGTTTCTTTGCGTTCGCGGGGTCACGGAGATAGGCGATGGCGGATTCGGTGTCTTCTATGGAGTGGGTGAAGGAGAAGGCGCCGGGTGAGCCCCAGGAGCCGCGGTAGTCGAAGTAGACGACGGTCCAACCGGCGCGGCGAATGGTTTGGGCGAGGTCGAGATTTTTTTCGTTGCCGGGGAAGCCGTGGAGGAGGAGAACGACGGGGTGCGGTCCGGGACCGGGTGCGATGTAGGCGATGGCGTTGAGTTGGGCGCCGTGGCTGGGGATCTGGAAGGTTGCGAAGGCGGCGGGATTGGTCGCGGTATGCGCGGGGTCAGTGGTGATAGCTGCGGGGGCTTGGGCTGCGGCCGGCAGGCTTGCGGAGAGCGATGCGCTGAGAAGGGATGCTGAGAGGATGAGTCGCGAGATCATGCGGTGATTGTATGCGGCGGCGGTAGATCGTTCGTATTGGATCTTAGTGGTTTCGTTAGAGCCATTGGAGGCGGCGGGGTTTGAAGTTGAGGAGTTTGCGTGCCTTTTCGTTCGAGGCGCCGCGGAGCTTGGTGTTGTAGTAGACGGCGTCTTCGCCTGCGACCGCGCGTGCTGCCTCTTCTGTGAGGTGTGGGGGAGGGGGTGCGCCTACCCATGCGGCAAACTTTGGCACGCAGAGGTGAACAGGTGTGGGATCGTTGTCGACGATGTTGTAGATACCTGGTTCGGCGGTAAGGGCGGCTGCGGTTGCGACGGCTGCGTCTTCGATGTGGACGAAGGACCAGACGGCGAGGCCTTCTCCGACGATGGGAAGTTGTTGGGCCCGAGCCTGGTCAGCTGCGCCTCCGTCGGGGTGGTACCAGGTGTTTGGGCCGTAGAAGAAGCCGTAGCGTAGGACGACGCCTTCTATTGGCTGCGGTTTGAGGGTTCGCTCTTCGAGTGCGGTGTACATCTGGGCGCTGACGGCTACGCCGGGGGTTGCGTCGACGACGAGTCCCACGGATTCGTCCGCGAGACCGGGACCTGGCTTGAGGAAGAAGCCGCTTCCCTGTTGGATGTAGCGGCGGACTTCGCAGGCGAGTGCGGCCTGGTGGAGATTTCCGCCTCCTTCGAGTCGGAGCTTGCGGTCGCGTGCGAAGTAGGCGGGGAGGTCGGCGGGATTTTTGGGGAGCGAGGTTAGTTCGTCGATTACGATTTCGGCTTGCGATTGTCTTAGTGCCTTTTCTACGGTGGCGGGATCGAAGGCGTCGGCGATGGCGGCGGATGCGCCCAATGCGATGAGTTTTTTCGCGCCTGCGTCGGATTGGGTCATGCCGGTAACGGAGTGGCCGAGGCGGATTAATTCGGTGATCAAGGGTTGGCCAATTGCTCCGCTTGCTCCTGCAACGAAGATTTTCATGCGTCTGTCTCTCCCGTTTCAGCGAATTGGATTCTTGTGGGTGGAAAAGGTCGCCTGGTTGTTTTTGAGTCAGGGAAGAGCGTTGGGGTCTGTGAATGGGGCGAGAATCTTCGAAATAGACGTAAAGGCTTCTAGAATAGAGAGGTGAGCTTTTCGGAACAGTTCGATGTGGTGGTGGTTGGGGCCGGGCACGCTGGGTGTGAGGCGGCGATGGCATCAGCACGGATGGGTTTGCGTACTGCGATCTTTACGCTGAATCTGGATTTGATTGCGCAGATGAGTTGTAACCCGGCGATTGGTGGGATTGCGAAGGGGCACCTGGTGCGGGAAGTGGATGCGCTGGGTGGGGTGATGGGTGAGGTTGCGGATGCTACGGGGATCCAGTTTCGGCTGCTGAATACTTCGCGTGGGCCGGCGGTGTGGTCGCCAAGGGCACAGTGCGATAAGGCGCTGTATCGCGTGAAAATGCGCGAGGTGCTGGAGGGGCAGAAGAATCTCTTCATCAAACAGGCTGAGGTGGTGGACCTGATTGTGGAGGACAGCGAGTTAGCGAGTCAGCGGGGTGGCGAGTTTTCGTCGAAGCGGGTTGTGCGTGGATTGAAGCTGCGGGATGGGCGGGTGATTCATGCTGCGGCGACGATTGTGACGACCGGGACGTTTTTGAATGGGCTGATTCATTGTGGGGAGCAGCAATATACGGCGGGTCGGAGCGGGGAGCCGGCTAGTGTGTTGCTGGGTGAGAGTTTGAAGAGACTTGGACTGCGGGAGTGCCGGTTGAAGACGGGGACGCCGCCGCGGCTCGATGGACGCACGATTGATTGGAGCCAGTTTCAGGAGCAGCCGGGAGATGAAGATCCGACGCCGTTCAGCTTTCGTACGAAGCAGATTCCACTGCGGCAGATCAATTGCCATATTGCGCATACGACTCCGGAGACGCTGCGGCTGATTCGGGAGAATGTGCATCGTTCGCCGATGTATACAGGGCAGATTGAGGCGATTGGGCCTCGGTATTGCCCGTCGATTGAAGACAAGATCGTGCGGTTTCCGGAAAAGACGCGGCACCAGTTTTTTCTGGAGCCGGAGGGGCTAAATACGCACGAGGTCTACATCAACGGCATGAGCACGAGTCTGCCGATGGAGATTCAGGCGGCGATGGTGCGGTCGATTCCAGGGCTTGAGAATGCGGAGATGCTGCGGCCGGGGTATGCGATTGAGTATGACGCGATCGATCCGACGGAGCTGGATCGTATGCTGCGAGTGAAGTCGTTTGCGGGGCTATATCTCGCGGGGCAGATCAACGGGACGAGTGGGTATGAAGAGGCGGCGTGCCAGGGTTTGATGGCGGGGATCAATGCGGCGCTGGCAGTGCGGGGTGAGGATGGATTTACGCTCGACCGGACTGAGGCTTATACAGGCATTTTGATTGATGATTTGATCAGCAAGGGGACCAATGAGCCCTACCGGATGTTTACTTCGCGGGCGGAGTTTCGACTGCACCTGCGGATTGACAATGCGGATAGCAGGCTGACTCCGCATGGCCGGCGACTGGGGCTGATCGACGATGTGGCGTGGGCTGAGTATGAGGCGAAGCAGGGCCGTGCGGTTGCGTTTGAGAAGTTGCTGAACACGGAGCGGGTGAAGACGGGTGAGTTGCCAGGTTCGCTGACAGAGAAGCTGGATGGCGATGCGGCAGGAGTGAGCGGGCAGACGTTTGCGCAACTGTTGAAGAGGCCTGAGGTGCCGATTGAGGAGATTGCGCCTTTGCTACGCGAGAGGCTGCGCGCGGGCGACGAAGCGTTGGGTGGCTGGGTGGCGGCGATGGATGCTTTCGATGGGATGAAGCTGCCTGCGTGGGTTCGGAGCGAGATGAAGACGGTGGAGACTGAGATCAAGTACTCGGGGTATCTGGACCAGCAGCGGCGCTCAATGGAGAAGATGCGCAGGGCGGAGAAGCGGGCGATTCCTGGGTGGTTCGATTACTCGTCGGTGAGCGGGCTTTCGAGTGAGATGAAGGAGATCCTTGCTCGAGTGCGGCCAGTGACACTGGGCCAGGCTAGCCGGATTGCAGGAGTAACACCTGCGGCGGTGAGCTTGATTCACGTGTATATCGAGATTCAGGGCAGGGCGCGGGTGGCTTAGGCACGTTTTTGTCCTGCCGGACGGGCTCCCTGCGCGGGAGGCGGTCACTTCGTGACGTGTACCTTTTGCTGGTTCGAACGACTTGCGAGTGGACCGATTGAAAATGTAACCGATGAGGCGGTTTTGGCGTCCAACCCTTGTCGGGAGAAGAACAATGACGTCTGCAGTGAAGACAGGGTTGATCGTGCTGGTGGTTGTTGTTGCGGTTTTTATGCTGCTGGGAAGGGGAAAGCGAATGGTTATGGGGGCTGAGAGAAAAGAGCCGATTCCGGCTCCGGCGATTGATGAGCCGCACGCGGGGGCAACGCATGAGACTGCGGTGTTTGCGGGTGGTTGTTTCTGGGGCGTACAGACGGTATTTCAGCGCGTGAAGGGCGTTACGGCTACTACTGCGGGCTATTCGGGCGGGTCGGCTTCGACGGCTACGTATGATCAGGTTTCGTCGGAAGGTACAGGGCATGCGGAGTCGGTGAAGATTGTGTTTGATCCGGCGAAGGTGAGCTATGGGACGTTGCTGAGGATCTTCTTTTCGGTGGTGCACGATCCTACGCAGTTGAATCGACAGGGGCCGGATGTGGGGACTTCGTACCGGTCGGTGATTTTTTATACGAGTCCGGAGCAGGAGAAGATTGCGAAGGCCTATATTGCGCAGCTGGATGCGGCGCATGTGTTTCCGAAGCCTATTGTGACGGATGTGACGCCGTTGAAGGCGTTTTATGATGGGGAGGACTATCACCAGGACTATGCGGAGAAGAATCCGAATAATCCTTATATCCAGGTGTGCGATGTGCCGAAGATGGCGGCGCTGAAGGTGCAGTTTCCTGATCTGTTTCAGGATTACAAACACAAATAATTTTCCGGCCCCTCTGTTTATGGTGGAGGGCCTGTTTTCAAGGGGATTTCAGAAAACCACGTCGTCTGGACGTGGTTTTTTGCGTGGCTGGACGTGGTGGAATGTGTGGTGGATGTGGTGTTTTAGCACCATAGATTTTGGCGGCTAAAAACACGCCAGGTTTTTGAGATTTATTTTCGGCACCCACATTTCTTCACGACTTCTGAAGATTGAAGCCAGTCGGAAGATGTGTGATGTGTTTAGACGGCACGAACGGCAAAAAATCAAACGAAGACGAAATACGGGGGTCTCTCCACTGCGCGACAGACGGTGAGACTGTCCGTCGCTTCGGTCGAGATGACGATCATTTTTGGACGGTATAAAAGACCGAGTGGGGCACAGAAGTGCGGGCTATTGGGTGACTTCGCCCTCGGGTTCATCGGTGGGGTTTTCTATTTCGGCTTCGAAGCCTTCCAGGAGGCGGTTTAGGAAGGCTTCGGGGTCGGTGCCTTCGTTCTGGAGCTGGTGGGCGAGGGCGACGTGGCGGGCGAGGTCGGCCAGGACGATGCCCCAGGCGAAGGGGTCTTCCCAGGCTCCGCTGCGAATGCTGACGTGCTGGGCCTGGTTGGCGATCCAGACGCGTAGGACTTCGAAGGAGGCCTTGTCTCGTTGCGCTTCTTCGGGGATAGTAAGAACTTTTTCGACACCCATCTTTGCTCCTGTGCAGCGTTATTCAGGTCGTCCTACCAGCGTATAACGATTGCGTTTCGGTGAACCAAGGAGGGTACTTAGCGGCTGTTTGGATGGCTTCCAGATCGAAGTAGACTGGAGGGCACAGGCTTAATCCACAGCTTGCACAGGGGTACCTGCTTTTCCCACATATGGAATTGAGGAAGCGCAGGTATGGTTAAAGTTTCATGGCTACATATCCCCACATTGTCGGAGAGCAGGAGCGGCCGGCGGCGGTGCATGCCGAGATGACCATTCTCGGCGGGATGATGGTGGAGCCGGTTGCGATCATCGACGCGACGATGCTGCTGAAGACAGATGATTTTGCGCTGGATTCGCATCGGAAGATCTACGACTCGATGCTGCATCTGGTTGAGGCTGGACATGCGGTCGATATTGTTACGGTTGCCGACTACCTGAGAAAGAAAAAGGAGTTGGATGCGGTGGGTGGGCTGCCGTACCTGGCTTCGCTGAGCGAGGGGCTTCCCCGCAAGTTGAGTATCGAGAGCTATGTTCGCATCGTTCGCGACAAGAGCCTGATGCGGCAGTTGCTGACGGTTTGCGATATGGGGATGATCGAGGCCTCGGACCAGGGCCGCGAGGCGCTCGATGTGCTGAACCAGGTGTCGAGCCGGCTGACCGAGATTTCCGAACATGCGGTGACCGGGGGATTCTCGGACATTACGGCGATTGTGAAGGAGTCGTTTGGGTCGATTGATGCGCTGTATGAGCAGGGGCGCGAGGTTACGGGGCTGGCGACGCACTATCTCGAGTTTGACCGGATGACGAGTGGGTTGCAGGAGTCGGAGTTGACGATTATTGCAGCTCGGCCTTCGATGGGGAAGACGGCGTGGGCGATCAATATCGCGGAGAATGCAGCTGTGCGCGGGGGGAAGGTTGTTGCGGTGTTCTCGCTTGAAATGAGCAAGGCGAGTCTGCTGCGCAGAATGCTGGCCTCGCAGGCGCTGGTGAACTCGAAGGCGATTCAGACCGGGATGCTGATGCGTGATGACAGGTCAAAGCTGATTGGTGCGCTGGAACGGCTGATGGAATCGAAGATGTTTATCGACGATACGCCGGGAATTACGCTGGCGGAGATGCGGGCGAAGGCGAGACGGTTGAAGCAGCAGCATGGGTCGCTCGATCTGATTGTGATTGATTATCTGCAGCTGATGACGGGTTCGACTGGGTCGCAGAAGGGGTTTGAGAATCGCACGCAGGAGGTCTCGGCGATCTCGCGTGGGCTGAAGGCGCTGGCCAAGGAGATGAAGGTGCCGGTGGTGGCGCTGTCGCAGCTATCGCGTGCGAGTGAGCAGAGAGGCGGCGATAAGAAGCCGCTGCTGAGCGACCTGCGTGAGTCGGGTTCAATTGAACAGGATGCGGACGTGGTGTGCTTCATTCATCGCGAGGAGTACTACGATCGCGAGAATGAAGACCTGAAGGGTAAGGCTGAGATCATTATTGCGAAGCAGAGAAATGGGCCTACTGGGAGTATTCAGCTGGCGTATCTGGCGGACTATACGCGGTTTGAGAATCTGTCGCATAGCGGGGATTCGGGCGGCTATTGATCCGGAGTCGAAGAAGAATGTTTGACCCGGTGCGAGCTGTGAAAGTCGAATTCTGACGGAGAGCGACTTGTTGTGTCGCTTCCTACAAGCCCACTTCTCGTTACTTATCTTTCCTTGATGAGCGCATTGGCGATTTATCCCTCGTCGAGAACCGTCGTACGGCGGCCCCTGTGGCTGTCTGTTGCCTATACGGCTGTATAGTTGTATATTCCTCTCGCCAGCTTGCATCCCCTCCTCGAGGTAATCTATGTCCACTCGTGTCTATGTCGGTCTTCCCGGCCGCGTCCTGACGTTCTTCGTCGCCAGCCTGCTCATTCCCATTTTTCTTGCGCGTCCTAGTCTCGCGAATGAGCCGGGCCACGACAAAAAATCTAAAGTGGTCGGCGGCTACTTCGAAGAGTGGAGCATTTATTTTGCCGGCTACAACATTGCCAATCTACAGGCCAATGGTGTTGCAGATAAGCTGACGCATTTGACGTACGCCTTCGGCAACGCCACGCCGACCGGCTGTGCGATAGCGGATAGCTGGGCCGACTATCAGGATCCGTATCTTCCAAGCGTTAGCGGCACGCCATACGCAGGCCCGCTGTATGGGAATTTTGCCGCGCTGCAACAGCTCAAGCGACTGCATCCAAATCTGAAAGTGGAGATCTCGCTCTCTGGGGCTGCCGGCTTTTCGGCTGCTGCGAGTAGCGCTCAAGGCCGTGAGGCCTTTGTCTCCAGCTGTATCGATCTGTTCGTCAAGGGCAATCTCGCGCCCGGAGTTTCTGCAGCGGGAGTCTTCGATGGCATCGATGTTGATTGGGAATTTCCCACCGCCACTGACACGGTAAACGCAACACTGCTGCTCAAAGAATTTCGCAAGCAGCTGGATGCCCTGGGCAAGGCAAACAATAAGCATTATCTGCTAACGATGTTCGGACCCGCTGGCCAGCAGAACTTCTCCAACCTGCAGCTAGCCGAAGTCGGGCGCCAGCTAGATTTCTTCAACCTGCAGGGTTACGACTACCACGGCACCTGGGAGACTTCTACCAATCATGCGTCTCCTCTCTTCGACGACAAGCAGGACCCTGCTGCCTCCGATAATTTCTATATCGAATATACGGTTCGATCGTATCTTGAGGCCGGCGTCCCTGGAGAAAAGCTCGTGCTTGGCATTCCCACGTATGCGCGCGGCTGGACTGGCGTTACGAAAATTAACGATGGCCTGTATCAACCCTCAACTGGTCCAGCTCCGTTTCCTTCGAGCGATTATCTGCAGACGCCCGGCCTGATCACCTATCTTACGGTGACCGGCCTGACCGGCTACACGACTCACTTCGATGAGCGCCGACTCGCCGTGTCGCTCTATGACCCCAGCACGCAAACCTTCTGGTCCTACGATGATCCAGTCACGGTATGGCTCAAAACGGTGTACGTCCGCACGCGCGTTCCCGGGGGCCTCGGCGGCGCATTCATCTGGGCTCTCAAGGACGACGATGCCAACGGCACCATCACGAAAACTACTGCCGCCGGCCTCAGGTGATCTCACGCCGGTTAAGGATTTCGGCCGAGTGAGAATCTCAGTGATCGTTTGCGAGTCACATTACTAGCGACAACAGATGGGATGAGAAGGCCGGTCTCCAGCGGGATGCGTTAAGCTCCCAGTTATCGACGCGCTGGAAGCGCGGGAGACAAGGAGACCGGCGATG
>NZ_JACHEB010000001.1 GCF_014201335.1 Tunturiibacter gelidiferens | reverse complement strand
AGGAGAACAACTCTCCACCAACAGGCCGGATACATTGACGCAGACTTTCTTCATCGAATCACTTTTCCCTTGCAGTCAGACGGCGGACCATACATTTCGGCAACTACGATTCGTACCGAGAAGCCGGCTTGTGAGAAGTTATCTAATCCCCGTTTGCGATCAACGTTGTATCTGATCGTTGGCATACTCAAACCATCCTCGGCGCGGGGCATTCAAAGCATACCGCTCGCATACAGTTGCTTCCCGCCGCTCTTCGCCTTAGTATCGCCCTCAGGGTATGCCAAAAATAGACCTCAATCAAGCGCGATCGACCGAAGCCGAACGTCTCGTCTCCGCCGGCAAAGCTGACGACGACGACGCCTTCGAGCTCAAGCTCCGCCCAACCCGTCTCGCCGAGTTCATCGGCCAGGAAAAGGCCAAGGAGCAACTCGCCATCGCCCTCGAAGCGGCGAAGTCACGCGGCGAAGCGCTCGACCACGTCCTCCTCTTCGGCCCTCCCGGCCTTGGCAAGACCACTCTGGCGACTATCATCGCGAACGAGTTGGCCGTCGGCTACCAGCAGACCTCCGGTCCCGCCCTTCAAATTCAGGGCGACCTCACCGCCATCCTCACCAACCTGCGCGAGAAGCAGGTTCTCTTCCTAGACGAGATCCACCGTCTCCAGCCTGTCCTCGAAGAAAAGCTCTATACCGCGCTCGAGGACTACAAGCTCGACATCATCATCGGCCAGGGCCCCGCCGCACGAACCCACGTGATGGAGATTCGCCCCTTCACCTTCGTTGCTGCCACCACTAGACCGGGCCTCCTCTCTTCGCCGTTGCGCAGCCGCTTCGGCATTCTTCTCCGCCTCGAGTTCTACACCGACGACCAGCTCCGCTTCGTGGTCGAGCGCTCCGCCGAGGTCCTCGGCGTCCCCATCGACCACGACGGCGCCGCCGAGATCGCTATGCGCTCCCGTGGCACCCCACGCATAGCCAATCGTCTCCTCCGCCGTGTCCGCGACTACGCCCAGGTGCGCGCCCAAGGCGTCATCGACCGCCCAACTGCCCAGGCAGCCTTATCCCTACTCGAGGTAGACGCCCACGGTTTCGACGAGCTGGACCGCCGTCTCCTCCGCACCATCATCGAAAAGTACGACGGGGGCCCCGTGGGCCTTAACACGCTAGCCGCAGCACTGGCCGAAGAGCAGGACGCCCTCGAAGAGGTCTACGAGCCTTTCCTCATCCAGATCGGCTTCCTCGACCGCACCCCACGAGGCAGGGTAGCCACGCGCCTCGCATACGAGCATCTAGGCATAGAGATGCCCCGCAAGCTAAGCCTCTTCTAGACTTTGAAATGCCCGCTGCGCGCGGGGCGGTCACTTCGTGACTTGTATACCCTTCGGTCGGCGCTGCCGTTGGTCGCGATCAAGAATCTTTTGCCGACCAACGGGAGGCCCAGGGCGAAGCCGGTATACCCGTCACGAAGTGACCGCCTCCCGCGCAGGGAGCCCGTCCGCAGGACACATCCAAAAATAAAGTTGAAAAACGTGGCGTATTTTTCGTCGCTAAATTTGTGGTGTTTCCAGCCACACATTCACCACGATCTACACCACGTTTACCATGCCAAAACACCACGTTACGCAACCACAATTTCCCAAAAACCCCTGCAAAACATCACAACCACCACGCCAGAAAAAAATCCGGCGTGGTGGCCGAAAAGTTACTGACGCAAAGCCGCGGGGACGAAGTCCGAGCTCAGCATCTTTGGTGGTCCAGTCAGGTAGTAGGTTGGGATCTTCGGAAACTGCTCTTCGACGAGGATGAGGGTGCGGAAGTCGAAGCTCTGAACCTCTGCGCGTGATTCCATGTGGTTGCGGGTGATGGCTCCGCACAGGGCTGAGACAAAGGTCTGCGGGTCGAAGGTGTGGTTCGTCTTAGGTTCTGTGTGCTCGGGCAGCGGGGGAGGGGGTTGTCCGGCTGCGTCTTCAGGAAACGGCGTGATCTTCGTTTCTAGATTGAAGCGTACAGTGCGAGCATTTGCGGCGCGCGCGGCTGCGTCAGGGTGCGACTTGCCGGGGCCGGTGCTGTAGTAGTCGGCGTAGAAACGGGTGAAGCGGAAGAGCTGCTCAGCGTAGGTGGGGACGTAGGGATTGATGAGCTTCTCTTGCTTGGCGAATGCTACTGCGACGGGCGAGAGAGCGAGGTCGTTCTGCTGTTCGTCAAACTTTGCGTTGCCGTATGCGGGGCCGTGATGGAGCTTGTCGCAGATAAAGGTGCTCTGGGCCTCAGCGAGCGTGATGTCGCGTGTGTAGATGCGCTCTTCGCGAGTGTAAGGTTTGCCATCGACGCGGCGGCAGGACTCCGGGTTGAGGAACTGATCGTGCCAGATGAGGGAGACGTGGTCGCTGGTGACGCCGGTGTCGGTTTCGAGTTCAGTAGCGAGCTGGTCGAGACCGGACTCGAAGGATGGGAGAGTGTTTTCGGGGCGCAGGCCGCGACCTCCACGATGGGCTGAGACGACGAAGGTCTTGAAGTATTCCGCATCTTGAGGGTGAGCGGCCCTCTGCTCAGCGACGACCTGCTGGAGGATGTTTGGGTAGTCGGAGATGATGCCGTCGACGCGAAGATCGATGAGGGCGCGGATCTTTTCCGGATCATTCGTGGTCCACGGCACTACTTTGAAGCCTGCCTTGTGAAGTTCAGCTACATTCACCGGAGGATTGGAGCCGAGGACGGTTGCGTCGACCGGAGAGAGCACGGGTGTCTGGGCGTTGTGCGCCTTGGCGTGCTTGTCGGCGGCGGTCATGAGTCCGAGGAAAGGGTTTTGCATGGGGGCCTGCTGGGCGATGAGGGTTGCAGTGGTAAGGAGAAGACTTGTAGCGGATAGAACGGTTCGTGTGAAGGTTAGCATGGGGCTAAATGATAACGACGTGAGATTGCCTTGGTGTGAATGGCAAGGTGGTAGAGATGCTGTACTGGCCGGGTTGCGTTGACTGTTCGTGATGCGTGGCTATTTTGCGGCGGGTTGATACGTGGCGACGAACTTTCCGGGAGCTGCTAAGAAAGCGGAGTAGGTCAGGCCCGCGATGGTGCGTGTCTCGCGTTTGATCTCGACTCCATCGAGCGTCAGGCTGACCAGATTGCCTGCACCTGATGTCATCGGCAGAAGAGCCTGGAGGCCGCTCCCTCCTGTCCCTACCGCGATGGTGAACCCGAGTTGTCCGTCGGACCAGGTTAGATTCTGGAACGAGGATGCGTTGCGTCCGTCGAGCCACTTCAACAGCTGCGCTGCTGTGATGATGGGGATGTGGCGCGCGAGAGATGACTTTATGATTGCGTTTGCGCCGGGGGAGTCTGGTTGATCGTTGTGCATGTTGACGGTGAGGACGGCGTAGTATTCGGAGTCTCCGAGAGCGTTGGAGAGCAAGGTATCGACTGTATATGGATACGTCTGGTTCGACTCATCGGTCATCTGGGTTGCGGCCTGATAGACGTCGATGAGGGTGCCGTCCTGCCGGGCGAAGCGCATCGGCATTCCGGAGCCGGTGAACAGGCCGGGTCGATTTCGTACCCACTTCGGAGGCCAGTAGTAGTAGTTGGTGTCGAGGCGGATGCCATGGGCTAGCTCGATCTGCGGCTGGGTGTCGTAGTCGCCCCAGGTGACGCAGTCAATTCGATTGGAGACCGGCGCGGGCACGCCTGGATATCTCTCTGCGAAGGCAGCGAGTTGCCGGGTGTAGAGCGCGTCCGCAAAGGCTCGATCGACGTGTGTCGCGATAGTTCCGTCCAAGTTGCGAATCGTTTTGGTCGACCAATCCGCACATCCCGTATAGACATGGAGGCCGATTTCGAAGCCCTGACTTGCGAATAAGGCGGCTTCTGACTTGTTGATGGATCCTACAAAGACGTTCGAGGTTCCGCGTATGCACTCCCAGTTCTCAACGGAACAGTTCGGTGGGCTTTTATTGAAATAACTTCTGAATCGACTGACTGTACCGCCGTGTCCATGGTCATCGCCGGTCATCACGATGGCGGCCTTGAGTCCGCGAGGAAGATACCAGAAGTGGGGTAGCGGTTTTTTTGATGAGTTGATGAGTGTGATTATGTTGGCGAGGAGGCGCTGCTGCATGTCGGCTTGCGGAATGGCTATTCTGTCGGGGGCTACCCAGTCGGGCTGCGGATCGGAGGCACTAGCTCCGTAGAAGAGGTCGTCGGATCGGATGGGAGGCAGCCCGTCGCGCTCCCCATCGGCCCATCGCGGATTTCCCTGTCGTGTGTAGACGACCGAGCGAGCGAGATCGTAGCTAAAGAGTATGACGTTGCCGCTTCCGAACTTCATCTGGCAGACTGCGGAGAACGGAGTGGCCGTCAGGGAGTCGATGTAGAGGGTCGCAAGGGAGGTGCCCTTGCATGGACGATAGCGATCTGCAGAACCGTGAAATTGGATTGGCTCTTTCGTGAGGCCCCGACCGGCGCTGGCTTTGGAGTCGATTGCAAGGTAGGCATCGTGGAGGGGTGGTTGTTGGGTAGTAGCGTCGGTTTTGGTTGTCTCCTCGAAGGTTGCAGCGAAGTTGTCGGCGGGTCGCATGGCGATCAGGTTGCCTCCCTGATGTGCCCATTCCGAGAGAATGTGGGCTTGACGGTCGGTGAGCGGAAGTTCACCGAGTAGGGTGACGTCATATTTTTTCAGCATGGCGGCGTCGAGCTGTGAGATATCGATGACCGTGAATTCGTTAAAGCCTTCGTTGCGCAGGATCTCGGCGTAGTACTGGCTGAAGCCGTTCTGTTGGCTGGAGATGAGAAGGATGGGGCCACCGGGGCCTACCTCTGGTGGGGCGCTCACGGGGATCCCGGTCGTGAACTTCCATGCACGGTCGGTTTCGAGTGGATGGCCTCTGGTGTCCTTTGTTCCGCTCGGACCTCCGAGGACTGTGGCGTTGTAGGTGCTTCCGGAGAGGAGCGCGGTCGAGGGGGAGAGAGTTGCGATGCGAGTTGATGGCTCGTAGGTGACTGTGGAAGGGACGATCTGGTTGCGGTCGTCGCGGAGCACGATGGTGGAAGGGCTGATCGATTCCGAAAGCATGCTCTTGTTGAATGTGAGCGTCAGGCGTGGGTTGATTGAGATGCCTACTTCGTTCGCTGTCGGATAGGTCGCGATGACGACTGGTAGCAGTCGGTTCTCTCTTGCGAGATGAGAGATGATAAGCAGGCAGCCAAGAAGTCCAAGTCCGAGCAAAACTAAGAGAGTGATCCGGTGCACTGTCCCATGCAGGTACAAGACTGCCTCCTTGTGCTTATGGGCCCTGCAGACGAGGTCAACGTGTCTCCGAGATCGTGCTTTCGGAAGATCAGATTGTTGGATCCAGATTGATTCGTCGGGAGAAAAAGAACAACAGAGATGCGGCGATTTTATCGGCTTAAAGGCTTTGCTGTAAGAGCTTAGAGAGATTTCCTGAGTAGATTTTCAGCTTTGCTTCGGCTGCGGGGCGGTCGAGCGAGAGTTTCTGCATGACTATTGCGGTTTTTATGTTGCCGCCTTCGGTGAGCAGCTTTGCGGCGGTGAGTTGGTCGACTCCGGTGGCGGCCATGATGATGCGTTGGGCTCGGTCGACTAGCTTGACGTTGGTGGTTTGCATGTTGACCATGAGGTTGCCGTAGACGGCTCCCGTTTTGATCATGACGCCGGTGGAGATCATGTTGAGGACGAGCTTGGTGGCGGTGCCGGCCTTCATGCGTGTGCTGCCGGTAAGAATCTCGGGGCCTGTGACGGGGGCGATGGAGATGTCGGCGACGGCGGACATTGCGGAGTTGGGGACGCAGGTGAGGGCGACGGTGAGTGCGCCGAGGTTGCGGGCATGTGCGAGGGCTCCCAGGACGTAAGGGGTGCGGCCGCTGGCGGCGATGCCGATGAGAGCGTCTTGTGCAGTGATGCCTGCTGTGGTGAGGTCGGCTGCGCCTTGCTCGGGAGAGTCCTCTGACTGTTCGCTGGATTTGCGGAGGGCGGTGTCGCCGCCGGCGATGATGGCATGGAAGAGATCCGGAGAGACAGAGAAGGTTGGAGGGCACTCGCTGGCATCGAGGACGCCGAGGCGGCCGCTGGTGCCTGCTCCGGTGTAGAAGAGGCGGCCACCTTGCTGGAAGCGCTGGGCGATGGCGTCGATGGCCTGGGCGATTTGGGGAAGGACTGTGGCAACGGCAGCGGCGACCTTGGCGTCCTCGTCATTGATCAGGCGGACCATGTCGAGGGTTGGGAGCTGGTCGATGTTCTGCGTGCGAGGATTGCGGGCTTCTGTGGCGAGAGCTGCGAGGTTCGTCGTGTTTTCCATCTGCCTCTACTCTCCCACGCATGGCAGAGGTGTGCAAAGTCTTCGATCTCCTGGTCGGGTTCGATCGCTAGACGGATGCAGTCGGAACGATGACGACTGGGCCGTGAGCGGTCTCGTGTTTTACGGCCTGCAAGGCTTCGTTGGCGCGGTCGAGTGGGTAGACCCGCACTTGAGGCTTGATGCCTATTTCGCCTGCGAGTTGGAGGAAGTCGAAGGCGTCCTGCCGGGTCATGTTGGCGACGCTGCGGATCTGACGTTCGCCCCAGAGAAGTTTGTCGTAGTCGAAAGCCGGCATCTGATCGAGGTGGATTGCGTTGATGGCGACGATGCCGCCTTTGCGAAGACTGGACAGGGCGCTAACGACGACGGCTCCGCTGGGCGCGAAGGTAATGGCGCGATCGAGTTCGACGGGTGGCTTGTCATTTTCGGTGCCGACCCAGGTGGCTCCCGCTGACGATGCCTGCTGGCGGTGAGCTTCGCCGCGGGTGGAGACGTAGACCTCGCAGTTCCAGTGACGCAGGACTTCGATGGCCTGGCTGGCGGAGGCGCCGAAGCCGAAGAGCCCGACCCGCTCTCCCGGCTGCATGCCCGCGACGCGGAGGCTGCGGAAGCCGATGATGCCGGCGCAGAGGAGTGGGGCTACGTCGGTGTCGTCGAGCGCGGCGGGGAGTGGGTAGGTGAAGTCGGCGCGGACGAGGGTATATTCGGCGTAGCCTCCGTTGACGGTGTAGCCGGTGAAGGCGAGATTGTCGCACAGGTTTTCTTCGCCGCGAGTGCAGAAGGAGCAGGTGCCGTCGGTGCTGCCGATCCAGGAGACGCCGACGCGCATGCCGGCGGGGCGATCGGGTGTGGCGCCGTCGACGACCTTGCCGACGATCTGGTGACCTAGGATGAGGGGTTGGTGGGTGAGAGGAAGGTCGCCTTCGAAGATGTGGAGGTCGGTGCGGCAGACTCCGCAGGCGAGGACTTGGAGGAGGAGATGGTTGGGGGCGAGAACAGGGATTGTAAGATCTTCGAGTTGAAGCGGCTGGTTGGCGGCGTGCAGGACGGCAGCTTTCATCAGATGAGCTCCTTGCGGCGAACGTTTGACGCTGATCCCCGTGGATGACTTTGATTAGAAACGACCCCTGGTTGGTGTGGAAGGCTGTATTTTTCCGCGGGATTTCCGCATGTTTGCAGGTTTGCAGAAAATAAACTTCATGGAGATGGAATTGCCCTAGAATGTTGAAGTTCCGACAGTTAGGAGAAGATCTATGGCCACATCGGCCCTACCGCAGCCACCTACGCCTGAACGCGTCTTCAACGCTTTAAACGCCTACGAGCAAACCGAGGCGATGAAGGCAGCGATTGAGCTTGAGATCTTCACAGCTATCGCCGAAGGCAATACTTCCGCCGCAACGATCGCGAAACGCTGTCAGGCTGCCGAACGCGGTGTGGAGATTCTCTGCAATTACCTGACGATTCATGGCTTTCTGAGTAAGGAAGGAACGCAGTACGGTCTCGCCCCGGACTCGGCTCTTTTTCTCAACAAAGGTTCGCGGGCATATATCGGCGGCGCCATTGAGTTTTTGCTCGCTCCACGGATTCGTGAAGGGCATGCGAGGTTGACCGAAGCCGTGCGCGGAGGTGGGAGTGCGCTAGGCGAAGGAACACTGGAGCCGGACAACCCCGATTGGGTGAAGTTCGCGCGGGCGATGATGCCGCTGATGCATATGCCCGCGCAGATCATGGCTGGGGAACTCCTCAAGGGCGGCGAGGTGAAGAAGGTGCTGGATGTTGCTGCTTCGCATGGCATCTTTGGAATTTCCGTTGCGAAACAGAATTCGGCGGCGCAAATTTACGCGTCGGATTGGAAGAATGTGCTCGAGGTTGCCCGGGAGAATGCTCAGGCGATGGGAGTTGTGGACCGCTATCACCTGCTTGCGGGCAGTACTTTCGACGTGGATTTTGGCGGCGACTACGATCTGGCGCTGGTGACGAACTTCCTGCATCACTTCGATCTGCCCACCTGTACTGCTTTCATGCGGAAGGTGCATGTATCGCTAAGGCCGGGAGGGCGGGCTGCCATTCTTGACTTTGTTCCCAATCCCGATCGGGTTACGCCGCCGACCGCGGCAGCCTTCAGCTTGATGATGCTTGCTACTACGCCTTCGGGCAACGCTTATACCTTTGAGGAGTACGAACGTCTTTTGAAGGAAGCGGGCTTCGCGCGGGTCGAACTGACGCCGCCGCAGATTGGAATGGGCCGCCTGATCGTTGCTTATCGGTGATTTAGGCCACGTACTCGCGCGAAGCCTCGAGCTAGATGTGCGCGGTGCGTGGCTTGCGCGAGGTGGCGTAGAATTTTCGGCGGAGTACGTAGGAGGGTGGAATGCTGCGACGTCTTTTGACTGTAACGGTGTGCCTGCTGATTGCGGTTCCTGGGCTGGCGAAGAATAAGGCGGAGAAGAGTGTGCCGGATTATATTCTTCACGCACACACGGTGGCGGTGATCGTCGATCCTGGCGCGGGAATTGATATTGAAGATCCGCGGGCAAACCAGGTTGCGCAAAAGGACGTTGAAACAGCACTGCTGAATTGGGGAAGGTTTCAGCCTGTAATCAGCACCCAGCAGGCGGACATGGTCATCGTGGTTCGCAAAGGGCATTCTCGGGTGGTGGATCAGACAGTCAGCGATCCTCGGCAGAATAACCGGGTGGGGATGATTGATCCGACACAGAATGGGGTGTCGGTTGGCGCTCAGCATGGCAGACAACCGGACGGGACCGGCTCGGGAATGCCTGATGCAGCGGACCGCGACTCCGCACATCCGCAGGCGGAGGTCGGAACGACGGAGGATACGTTCCTTGTCTACAACGGCGATAGCAAACAGCCTCTCGATAGCCCGGTGGGATGGAGTTATGTCGCGAAGGGTGGGCTTCGCTCGCATAACGTTCCTGCTGTGGATGAGTTTAAGAAGGCTGTGGCAGCCGGGGATAAGGCTGCTGCTGCGAAGCATCCCTAGCTGACGTTGTTGTCTCTTACTTTTGAGACGTTTGACTGAGTTGAGTGGCGTTTCCGAGAGAGATCTTTGGACAGAGATAATGTCCGATGGGGAGCTAAAGGTGGTCAAAAACCCGTAAAATAGAGGAGATACGTAAAACGCAAAGGACGATCGAGGCAGATGGCAATGGGAACGCAAGAGGTTTTGGCTGGACAGGTAGACGCGGCGGCGAAGGCGGCTGGCCTGGTTGTGATTTCGAGCGAAGTGGGACAGGATTTCTCGGGTAATCCGACCACCCGATTCATGCTGGCGTTGGTTGCAGACCGGGCGAAGACGCAGGTGCTGGAGCTGAGCGACAAGTTCGATTTCAGCCGCGCGGATATGCTGGCTGAGGTTGGGATTTATCTGGCGGAGGCGGCGAAGCGGTTGAAGAATCCGCGGCCTGACTGCTACCTGACGCTGCATGGTTTGCCACTGAGCTTCGAGAAGTTTACCTGGCCGTTCCATGAGTCGACCTCGGGCGCGGATACGTTCCTGGTGCATGGCGAGGTTCGACTGCAGGATGGGGAAGAGAACCCGCTGCATGCGAAGGTGGCGGCGTCGATGACCGTGACGTTTGCGGAGATCGTGAAGGCACCGGAGCAGCCGTTTGCGGAAGGCTTTATCTACAACGCTGTGCGCAAGACGATGGATCAGGGGCAGCTAGAGCTGGTGAAGAGTGGCAATCGGCAGCCTGTTCCTGTGACGACGCGGTTTTACAGTCCGTGGAAGAAGCGGTTCAACTTCAACGACACGACCGAAGGGCAGCGGCAGGAGTATCTGTCTGCAAAAGTGTTTTGGTTGTCGGGTGTGCTGGGCGGCGGACAGCCGGTTTGGTTGCTCGATCCGCGGGATGCGCAGTATCTGAACTCGACGGTGGAGGAGCTGAAGAAGACGGCTGCGGTGCTGGCGGGCGAGGGGCTGGTTCATCTTGCAGCGGATACCGAATATGCGACGCCGACCGAAGCTCTAATGGGGCATCGTGCACAGTATGCGGCGGAACTGGCCCATGCGCTGGCGTTCATCAAGCCTACCTTCAACGAGGAGATGCGCGGCGGCCACACAAATATGTAGTGTTGGCAGGGATTAACCACGTCGGCGACGTAAATTTGCTTGTAATTATTGGGGTATGGTAAGTTCCTCTGGCCTCCTGGTGCATCTACTGACTGGAAGGAAAGAGGAAAGAGAAATGAACAAGCTAACTCGAATTGGGACACCACTGATGGCAGTGGCACTTATGAGCGGTGCAACATTTTTTGCACACGCCCAGGCGAATCAGGCACCGACGACAGAGACGCGGAGTTGGAATACGCCTCCTCCGGGGACGGAGCAGGCGCAGTCGGCCTATCGTGATGGAGTCGATGCGGCGCAGCTGGACATTACGGCGAAGCGAAAGGTCGACGCGAAGTCGTCTCACCTGTATCTTCACCCACCAGTGAAGGGAGCGGCTCGCGATGAGTACCGTTCGAACTTCACGGCTGGATATGAGGCGGCGGTGAAGCACAACTCTGGTGCGTAATTGCCGCCACGTTGTGTGACTTTTGAGACGTTGAGAGAAGGGCTCCTGATGGAGCCCTTCTCGTTTGCGCGATGGTTACACGGCGGTCTGGGCGCTGAGTTGGTTGTGCGTGATTGCGGCTCCGCAGTGAGTGCAGAACAACGCGGCGGGGTCGATGGGGCTGCTGCAGGACGGGCAGTGTGAGTCTGCAGCGGTTGGAGCGCTATCCAGGCCGGAAGCGGCGAGAATTTGGCTGGAGATGTAGATTGCCAGGGCGGCGTTGTACTGACGAACGCGTCCTGGCATGAAGAAGCACTCGACGACACCCAGGACTGCGGTGATGCCTGTCCAAAAGAAAATGAGGTAGACGATGCCTGCGGTGTTTCGGCGGAGGTAAAAGTGGTGGATACCGAATGCGCCAAGGAAGAGTGCAAGCAGAACGCCAGTCGTCTCGTCTTTGCGGGCGCGTTCGTACTCGGCATAGAACCAGCCTCGCTGCTGGTCGGTCATGCTGGCAGTGTAGAGAGGATCGGTGATCTGCATGATTTTGCTCCTCTTGATGAATGCAAGAGCAAGTACGTTGCGAAATGAGCAGCGGTTCCCCGCTTGTCAACACTTCGGGTCGTCCGACAACTGTATGCCGACTTCATTGGTCGCAATTTACAGTCAATTTCAGAGAGCGTAGAGTTTCGACAAATCATGATGTGCGATGCAACGGCGCGGCGTGATCGTGAGTCAGATTAAGAGAAAGCAGGAGGTTGTTATGCAGGCAGTTCACAACGGACAGTGCGGACTTTGCAACCACTTTGGCGAGCATCACGCGAAGAGTTCGGTGTTGGTCACGATTTTGACAAGTAAAAAAGCAGACGCGGCTGTTTTGGATGAGTGTGGTCATCCGAAGCATGCTGCGTTGCACCTGAAGGTTTCGCCCATCGGCGGATGCGATGGGTTTGTACCTGCAGCGCAGGCCTAATATTTGAATTAGAAAGGCGACGCGGTTGAGTCGGGCAGACTTGGCCGCGTCGTGTTGTGTTTGTATCCAGCTTCGCTTGCTTAGCGGCGGTTCATTCCGAGCAGGCTTAGGAAGAAGCTTCCGAAGATGGCCTCTACCCCCAACATGAAGCAGGTTGCTGAAGGCAAGGTGAGGCGAAGCATGCGCTGGGGAGAGAGATTTCCGAATCCGGCACCGTGCCAGATGTGAAGAGCGTAGCCGAGGATGCCCATCCCAAGCAGAAGAAATGCGGCTCCGAAGAGCAAACCTACTTCGAGATTGATGTAGTTGAAGATACGCTCGAACTTTGGATTGGGCGGGAGGAAGCCTTCTTGTGTGCCGAAGACGCGGGCACTGACGGCGAAGACAGAGATGTGGGCTCCGATAAGGACGAGGCCGAGAGCGTAGGTGAGTGTGTCGACATCGAAGGTCCAGCGACCGACGGTTTGTGGGCCGGGAATGAGCCAGAGAGAGAGAAGGACGCCGACGAAGAAGGTGACGACGCCCGGGATCAGGAAAAGCCAACGGGGGCTGAAGAGTAGAAGGAAGCGCAGGTGACGCCAGCCGTCGCGCCAGGATCGAAGGTGAGGTGGGCGGCTGCGGCCGTCGGGCGAGAGTGTTGTGGGGACCTCGGTCATGCGAAGGCCGGCGAGGGAGGATTTCACGACCATCTCAGAGGCGAATTCCATTCCGGTGGTGCGGAGGTTGAGAGCGAGGATGGGATCGCGGCGGAAGGCGCGGAGTCCGCAGTGGAAGTCGCGGACGGGGATACGGAAGAAGATGCGGCCGATGGAGGAGAGGACGGGGTTGCCGAGGTAGCGGTGGAGTGGCGGCATCGCTCCAGGCTCGATGGAGCCGGAGAACCGGTTGCCCATGACGAGGTCGTAGCCTTCGTCGAGCTTTGGGAGAAAGCGGGGGAGATGCTCGAAGTGATAGCTGGCGTCAGCGTCGGCCATCAGGACGTACTTGCCGCGGGCAGCTTCGATACCGGCGATGAGAGCGGCGCCATAGCCGCGCGTGGGGACGTTGACGACGCGGGCTCCCTCGTCGGTTGCGATCTTCTGTGAGCCGTCGGTGCTGCCGTTGTCGGCGACGACGACTTCGCCTTCGACATTATTGTCTCGGAGAGCGGTGACCGCCTGACGAACGCAAAAGGCTAGTGTCTCTGCCTCGTTAAGGCATGGCATCAGGATGGTTACAGTCAGATCGCTCATTGTTTGCATGCTACCAAAGTGGTGCTTAATGACTCGCGGCATTAGGGTGTGTGTTTCCCGCGGGAGGTGTCTCAGGAAGATTGAGCGGAAGGGCGTAGAAGGGGGAGCTGTCCAACTCGAGCCAGCCGGCAGAGATGGGATTGGTGCCAGTCATGACGCCGGGGGTGAAGTAGCCGATGAGGACCTTGCCACCCTGGCTGCGCACGGTATCAATGACCTGGTCGCGATTCGGCATATCGGCGAGAACGGAGTAAACAGGGTACTCAGCGGGCTTGTAGATCTCGGTGAGGATGCGAACGCCCGCCAATCTTGCCCAGTAATGGGTGTCGAGGCACGCCTTGTCTCCGATACAGGCGACGGTATCGCCAGGGCCGACGCCGAGGGCATTGAGCGCTTGCGCTGCTCCGAAGGTGTCAGGGTCATACCAACCAGCGGGAGACTGGGCGACCTTGAGGTTGCGTCGTAGTTCTCCGACTATTCGAGCCGATTCTCCTACTGCCAGGAGCGCCAGTAAAAGCACGACGGCAGAGGCCGCGTTTTCGGTGATGGGGGTTGGCACCTTGCCAGAATGACGGAGCGCGGCGAAGGCAGGCAGGAGCACGGCGAGAAAGCCAAATGCGATATATCGATCTTCTACGTTGACCATACTGTAGATGCAGAAGACGCCAGCACCCAGCAAGACGGGGGTAAGCCAGAATGCATTGGCGTGCGGTCTCCAATCGACGCGCAGGCGCGCTCCGATGAGAAAGAGTACGACAAGCAGAAGCCAGGCTTCCGGATGGTTTGCGATGTAGCGGAGGATGCGCACCAGGCACGCGATCGTGACGGAGACTTGGAGATGAGGGTTCATGTGGACTTTGATGCGGTCGTTCCAGAACGATGCATCAAACCAGTCGGGGTAGGTCCCGTAGGGGAGTTGTTTGTAACTGACAACGACTGGTGATTTCAGGAGAAGCTTGTTGGGATGCGTCAGGTGAACTTCGGCGGCGCCGAATGAGGAGGTCTGGTCGGGCTGGAGGTGCATTTTTTCGGTGCCGCTGACAAACCAGGCATAGTTGAGGTTGCCGGAGTCGCCGAAGTCGAAGCGGCCCTTTTGTTTCGAGAGCGCGGCGACGTATGGGCCGGCGACGATGGCGAAGCAGATGAGAGCCAGGAGGCCGGCTGCTGCTGCACGCGTTGCGGAGCAACGCTGCCAGGCGACGCGGAAGACGATGAGCGCGATGATGCAGAGGAAAGTGAAGAGGAAAGCGAAGGATTTGGTGAGGTAGGCGAGGCCGAGAGCGATCCCCATGAGCGCGGCGTAACGGAGATGGCTGGTGGCGAGATGTTTTAGGAGCGCAGCCAGGCCGAGAAGCAGGAAGGCCTGAAGGAGTGCGTCGGGACGGACCTTGCCCATGCTGAGTTCGCGCTGGGTGGAGATGATGAGAAGGCCCACGCCGAGATAGCGGAGGGTGTAGCGATCGAGGAGGAAGGACGGGAGGAACGACTTAGAGTCTTCGCGGAGCTCACGAAGTTGGACGAGTGCGTCGGTAAAGGCGACGATGGCCAGCATCTCCAGGAGGAAGATGCCGAAGTTGACCATGTAGTAGGCGTGGAGTTCGTTGTAGCGAGTGGAATGGAAGACGGTGTGGCCGAGGGAGAGCGCGGCTGGGTAGAGTGGGTTCCAATAGCCGTTGATGATGCCGTGCCAGTTGTGAGCGCGGATGAGGTCGCCGATATCCATATAGGAGACCGCGTCACCGTCGATCTGGTAGGGATCGTAGAGGGCATAGCCGAAGGTGACGAGCGCGGCGAGGAAGCAGTAGATGGGCCAGAGACGACGCAGCCAGTAGGGGAGACGGTTGGGCTCCGGCTTGGGGAGTGTCATGCGGTGGGGAGGTCCTCCGGTGTGCTTATAGATCTTTATCATCTCAGAAGTGATGAAGGATCTTGTAAAACATTTGTCCTGCGGGACGGTCCCGCTGCGCGCGGGGCGGTCACTTGGTGACTTGTGTACTCCTCCGGTTGGCCCTCCCGTTGGTCGGGAGACGGTGTTTGATGCAAAGGAAAGGGCGCCAGCTTTCGTTGGCGCCCCGTCGTGTGTGAATTGTGATGAATGGAGTTACATGTCTTTGACGCCGTCGACGAAGGCCTTCAGCTTGCGGCTGCGGCTGGGGTGACGGAGCTTGCGGAGTGCCTTGGCCTCTATCTGGCGAATGCGCTCGCGGGTGACCTGGAAGGATTGGCCGACCTCTTCAAGGGTGTGCTCGGAGCCGTCTTCGAGGCCGAAACGCATCTTGATCACACGCTCTTCGCGTGGGGTCAGCGTGCGGAGGACCTGCGAGGTGTACTCCTTGAGGTTGACGCTGATGACGGCGTCGGCCGGGGAGACGGCCATGCGGTCTTCGATGAAGTCTCCGAGGTGCGAATCTTCCTCTTCTCCGATGGGAGTCTCGAGGGAGATGGGTTCCTGAGCGATCTTGAGGACCTTGCGGACCTTGGCGACCGGGATGTCCATGCGGCGAGCGATCTCTTCTGAGGAGGCTTCGCGGCCAAGCTCCTGCACGAGCTGACGGCTGGTGCGGATGAGCTTGTTGATGGTCTCGATCATGTGGACCGGGATACGGATGGTGCGGGCCTGGTCCGCAATGGCGCGGGTGATGGCCTGACGGATCCACCAAGTGGCGTAGGTAGAGAATTTGTAACCACGACGGTACTCGAACTTGTCGACGGCCTTCATGAGGCCGATGTTGCCCTCCTGAATGAGGTCGAGGAACTGGAGACCGCGGTTGGTGTACTTCTTCGCGATGGAGACGACGAGACGAAGATTGGCTTCGATAAGCTCGCGCTTGGCACGCTCGGCGTCCATATCGCCTTGGATCATCTCGCGCTGGGTGCGCTTGAGGTCGGCGATGGAGATGCCGGCGTCGGCTTCGACGCGCTCGAGATCGGTGCGGCAGTTCTTCTGCTGCCGGCGATACTCTTTGCGTAGCTCTTCGGATTTCGAGGCTTCGTGCTTGGTCTCGAGGGTCTTGATCTGGCGCTCGAGGGTACGCATAGCGTCGACGGTCTTGTTGACCTTGTCGAGCAGGCGCTTCTTTTCGCCGTTGGTGTACTTCAGCTCGCGAACGATGCGGTTGATGTAGACGTGCTCGCGGCCGATGAGCCAACGGGTCTTGCGGATCTCTTTGGCCTTGGCTTTGGCGTCTTTACCAGCAGGGGCTTCGAGCTTCTCTTCGAGGCCGTGCAGCTTCTTCTGGTGCTTGACGATGACGTCGATGCGTCCAGCGGTGGCGCGGACACGAGCCTGCAGAATCTCTTCGGTGAGCTCTTCTTCGTCGAAGGTAACGACTTCCTTGATGTTGCGAACGCCGCGGCGAAGGTCTTCCCCCAGGCCCACGATTTCGCGGATGACGATCGGCGAGCGTGAGATGGCCTTCATGACGCGGAGCTGGCCGCGTTCGATGCGCTTGGCGATTTCGACTTCGCCCTCGCGGGTGAGCAGGGGAACGGTACCCATCTCGCGGAGGTACATGCGGACGGGATCGTTGGTTTTTTCGAGGGTCCCGGGCGAGAGGTCGAGCTCTACGTCGTCGGACTCTTCGCCGGCTTCGGGCTCGTACTTATCGCGGCCGCTGGCGCGCTCTTCCCCCGAGAGGACGTCAATGCCCTGGGTGTTGATGGTGGTGAGGAGGTCATCGAGGTCGTCAGGGGTGGTGATGTCACCTGGCAGGAGGTCGTTGACCTCGCCGTAGGTGAGATAGCCCTTTTCTTTCCCGGTATCGATGAGCTTGTCTATATCGTCTTCGTACTTGTCAATTTCTTCAGCCACGGCTGTGCGCACTCCTGCGAAAGATTCTGATAATTGGGATGCCGCTGGTGGTAATTGTGGTATTCAAGCGGATTGATCCCTTGGTTGTAACGTAATGGGCAGGGAGCAGATTGCGGTTTAGACCGCGTTGGCAAGCCCGGTGACCCTAAATAGGGTCTGGGCATTCGAAGGCACACGTCCCCAGCGAATCACAGGATACCACAATACTTAGACGTTTTCTGAGGGAAAAAGATTCGGCGGAGCTGCGCGAAGTGGCTCCCCTTTGATGCCATTTTGATGGCGGGGGCAGCGGCGCTGGTGGATGTCTTTGCCTGTAGAACCGTAATCGTGCTGGCACTCGCTGCACCGCAAGTGGTAGATGGTCTGGCCCGGGAAGGATTCTGAGGGAAATCCGGTTCGGGAGATGACGATTTGGCCGTGTTTGTTCTTGTATCCGGGGGTGGTGCTCTGAAAAGTGGTCATTATTACGGATGCGGTAAATAAAACGCGCAATTTGTTGGACTTGCTGATGATATTAGCCGCGACAGAGATTCTAGCTTTCGAAGCCGGGTTTTGAGCGGCGAATCCGGGCTAGCAGTGAGGCGGGACGGAGCGACGGCGGGTAGTGGAGCATGCTGGCCAGGAAGTCCGGCAGGTTATCGTGGGCGATACGCAAACAGGCGGGAACGACGTAGAGGTTCATCAAGATCTCATTAATCAGGAGTGAGGCCGCAGCTCCGTAGAGGCCGTAGGCTCGCGCCAGGAGATAGCAGAGGACACACGCAACGCTTGTACCTAGAATGTAGTAGATGGCGAGGCGCTGATGTTGATTGGTCGATGTCATGAGAGTGCCACAGGTGGACCACAGCGCGTAGAGGACGACCACGACGAGAAGAATGCTGAGGAGGGGACGACTCGGGGGAACACGGCCTCCAGTCCAATGCACGAGAAACCATGGGCCGAAACTCAACATGACCAGAACGAGGACCAGGGCAACGAGAACGGCAAGCTGGCAGGCGCGGCGGAGCAGGGTACGGGTAAGTTCGTAGTTCCCGGCTCCAAAGGCGATCGACATCTCCGGCTCGAAGGTGTTGTTGACCATCTGGACCATCTGGAGGGCTACACGGGAGACCGTGCGGGCCGTGCTGAAGATGACGACGTCAGCCGGTCCTAGAGCGTATCCGACGGCGAGGAGGCTGCCTTGAAGGGTCAGTGCATTGCCGAGGGGGAACCCCATATAGGCAAAGGCGGGGCGGGCGAGCTTGCGGATCTCGGCGATGCTGGCGTGCTGCCATCCGTATTCGATCCATGGGATGTCGTGGCGGACGAGAAAGCAGAAAAAAATGGTGATGGCTACGTTGACTGCGGCAAAGACCAACGCTGTCATGCGTGCCCCGGCGCCTAGAATGACGGCGCCGATCATGCATGCAAAGGCAAACAGGGAGAACATGTTCTTCAGGAAGGTACCGTAGGGGTAGCGGCCGATGGCCCGGTAAGCGGACTGCAAAAGCTGTTCCAGTTGGCCGAGCAGGACAGAGACGCCGAGGTAGAAGATGATCCACTTGGTGTCAGTCTCACCCAGCGTGGTGAGCCTGAGAAGGCGAGAGGCCGGAAGATAATAGAGGGTTCCAGAGAGCAGGACAATCGTCGCCGTACAGATGATGGCGATGAGCCACCAGCAGCTTTGGAAGATGCGGAGGGCGGCGGCGCGGTCATCGCGGGCGACCAGCATGGTCATCTCGTTGCCAGCGACGGAGCCGAAGCCGACGTTGCTGAAACTGAGGTAGGCGGGGATGGAGTTGACGATCATCCACTCGCCGTAGAGGGGGACGCTCCAGAAGTGGAGGAAGACCGGGATCTGGACGAACTGGATAACGGTCGAGGAGAGTTTCCCCACCCAGCTGGTCAGGAAGCCGAGCATCAGCCTTCGCTTTGTGGAGACGTCCATAGTCATACTGAGATTGATTTCTTAGATACAGGACAAGTCTACTTCTTATAACCCGCTGGTCTGGTTGGAGTTCCTGAGAAATCGAAAAGCGGCTTATTGTTCGCGCAGTTTTCGGTCGATTTGAAGTTTTTCTGCGGTGAGCGTGGCCAACATGGCGTGGTCCGCTTGGCGGTCGGCTTCGGCGATGAGGGTGCGGAGTTCGCGTTGGCGGCGTTCAAGCTGACGATACTTGAGAGTTTCGAGCGCATTTTCTACACGCTCGGTCATGGATTGGGCATTGGAGGCCGTATCGGGGTCTTCTGTGTCTTGAAGGGTGCGAGCTAACAGAACCCGGCTGGGCTGGTCGGGTGCAGAGTCAAGCGGGTTGGGTGGAGCTGGAGCGTTCGCAAGAGATTCGAGCAAGGCAGCGGCGGGAAGACTGTCGTACCACTCCGGGTGTTGGATGAGTTGCTCGGCAGCCAGGACGCGGGCGGGGTCAGTTTCGGGCAGGACCAGGGCGCGGAGAAGAACGCGCTCGGTCTCGCTGGCGGGGTCGTGCGTGTGGGAGCGAACGCTTTCAACGCGCTGGGCTGCGGCTTGTTTGAGTTCTTGACGGAGGATGGCAGAGTCGATGCCTAGTTTTTGTGCGGCGTCGGCGGCGAATTCGTCGCGCTGGATGCGGTTGGGCATGCGGCGAATGTGGGGAAGGAGGAAGTTGAGAGCTTTGACTTTGGCGTCGGAGGTGCGGCCAGGGAACTGCTCGCGGGCGCGGTCGATGAGGTAGTCGGAGTGGCGCTTGGCGTTACGCAGGGCTGCCATGTACTGCTGAACGCCCTGTTCGCGGATGTAGCGGTCGGGGTCCAGGCCGCCTTCGAGTGTGACGATCTTTACTTCGAAGTCTTCTTCGGTGAGGAGTGCGATGGATTTTTCGGTTGCGGTGGTGCCGGCAGTGTCGGGGTCGAAGTTGACGATCACGCGTTTGGTGAAGCGGCTGAGGAGACGGATCTGCATCTCGGTGAAGGCGGTGCCGGAGGTAGCGAGGACGCCTTTGATTCCGGCCATGTAGACGGAGATGCAGTCCATCTGGCCTTCGACGAGGAGCGCGAAGCCGAGGGTGCGGATGTCGGCTTTGGCTTTGTCGAGATTGAAGAGGACCTGGCCTTTGCTGTAGAGCGCGGTTTCGGGAGAGTTGAGATACTTAGCGATGGGGCGGCCCTTTTCGTCTTCGGCGTCGAGGGCGCGCGCGGTGAAGGCGATGGTTTTGCCTTGCTCGTTCGCTATGGGAAAAGTAATGCGTTTGCGGAAGCGGGCGTAGAGCTGGCCCTGTCCGCCATCGTTTTGTTCTTTGGCGCTGAAGAGGCCGCTGGTGCGGAGGATTTCATCGGGAAAGTGTTTGGCTAGCTGCTCGCGCATGTGGTTGAAGTCGTCTGGGGCGTAGCCGATGCGGAACTTTGCGATGGTGTCGGCGGTGACGCCGCGGCCGGTAAGATATTCGCGGGCGCGGGCGGCTTCAGGGGCTTTGAGTGCGGCTTCGAAGTACTGCGTGGCGGCTTCGTGAATGTCGATGAGCTGGCGGCGGGTTCCGGCTTCTCGGGCCTCTTCGGGAGAGCTGAATTCTCGCTTGGGGAGGGGTATTCCGCACTTGGTGGCTACGACGCGAATGGCCTCGGGAAAGCTGATGTTTTCAAGCTTCATGACGAAGGTGAAGACGTCTCCTTTCTCGTGGCAGCCGAAGCAGTAGAAGTAGTTGTGCGTGGCGTTGACGGAGAAAGAGCCTGTCTTTTCTTTGTGAAAGGGGCAGAGGCCGGTGTAGTTCTGAGCGCCGGATTTGCGCAGCTTGATGTAGTCGCCGATGATGCGGACGATGTCTGCCTGCTGCTTGACGGTTTGGGCGAAGTTGTCGGACATGGTGTTGCGCGGGGCGTTCAATCGACGTCGCGGGAGGTGATGGAATTTTTAATTGCCTGAATATGAGTTTAGACGGAGATTTTTTTGGCCGTGGTGCTGGTCCTGGCTTTGAGGAATTTGCTGGCGTTTTTGAGGGGTGTTTTGAGGAATACAGGTCTTTGGTGGTGGTTTTTTGATGGTGAGAATGTGGTGATCTGCATGGTAAACGTGGTGGATGAGATGTGTGATTTTCGCAGCAAAAAAATACGCCACGAATTTCAACTTTATTTTTGGTCGGACCAACATAGTTGGACTTGAGACGAAAGAGCTTGTCGGCTGATCGAGAGGGATGAGAGTTGAGGCAGATTGATCCCGAGCAAGGTGGGTGCGGAAGCGATTCTGTGGCGAGATAGTTGGAAATGCAACTCTGGAGCGAGGACAGCCAGAATGCAACGGCAACAGCAGATTCCCTTCGGGAATGACAACAAGAAGGCAACGGCAACAGCAGATCCCCTTCGGGGATGACAACCAGAAAGGCAACGGCAACCAGAAAGGCAACGGCAACCAGAAAGGTAACGGCTGAAGTTGGATTGAGGATGATTCTGCGTCTCTCGTACAACGATTGAGGGATTTCTGCGCGATCTGGCGGGAGCCTACCGTACATCATGCGGAACTTCTGTTTCGGGGGTGGGTCTGTACGGGGGGAAGAGAGTGAATGGCTGCTGAGATTTTGGCTATTCAATAACCTGAGCGCTGCGGCGATGACGCCGTGAGGCCAACCAAAGGATGGATGTATGGGATTGACGAATTTAGTTCGTAAGGTTGTAGTGGGCGCGGCTCTTGCGCTTTTGCCGGCAGCTTCTTTTGCCGGTGTGTTTATCTCGGTCGGCTTTGCGCCGCCGGTGTTGCCGGTTTATACGCAGCCAATCTGCCCGGGCGATGGGTATTTGTGGAATCCGGGGTATTGGGCTTATGGCGGTGAGGGGTATTACTGGGTTCCTGGTGTGTGGGTTCGGCCGCCGCAGGTTGGTCTGCTGTGGACGCCGGGCTACTGGGGATGGGGCGGTAGCGCTTACCTCTTTCATGCAGGGTATTGGGGCCCCCACGTTGGTTTCTATGGTGGCGTGAACTACGGGTTCGGCTACGGCGGCGTTGGTTTTGGCGGCGGACGCTGGGAAGGTGGCCACTTTGCGTACAACACTGCAGTCGTCAACGTGAATCGGACCGTGATCCACAATGTTTACGAAGACCGGACTGTGATCAACCATACGACGGTTTATAGCCGTACGAGCTTCAATGGCGGGACCGGCGGCATCCAGGCTCGCCCGTCTGCGCAGGAGGCTTCGTTTGCGCGAGAGAACCACATCGCGCCAACTAGTGAGCAGCAAAACCATATGCAGATGGCACACGCGGATCGGAGTAACTTTGCATCGGTCAACGGTGGCCATCCGCAGAATGCTGCTTACTCTCGCCCTGGGGTGCGAGCTGACAATCAGCAGCAGCGCGTTGCCCAGGGGGTTCGCTCAGGTCAGATGACGGCGGGTGAGACTCGTAACGTCGAGAATCGCGAGGCGAGTATTCACAACCAGGCTGCGAATGACCGGGCTGCCAATGGAGGTCATCTCGATCAGCAGCAGCGTCAACAGGTCAACCAACGGCAGAATAATGTCAGCAAGTCGATTAACGAGGATAAGCACAACGCCAATACGCAGGAACATCCGCATGCCGAAGAGCATGGCGGAGGCGGTCACGAACCGAAGAAATAGTTGCTGAATAAGAAACACAGCGGCCAGCGGATGTCTTCGCCGGCCGCTTTTTGTGCGCCTAGAATCGTAAGGATGGGAAGCGAAGAATTGGATCGGGTGGTTATGGTGCTGGTGCGGGCGCGCAATCCGAATAATATCGGGGCGGTGGCGCGGGCGATGCATGATTTCGGGTTTCGTCACCTGCGGATTGTGAATGAGTATGAGGTGCCGTTTGAGACGGCGCGGTCGGCGGTGGATGCTTCGGCTGTGGTGGCTGGGGCGGTGGTGTTCGCCGGTGTTGCGGAGGCGGTTGCGGATTGCACGCTTGTCGTTGGGACCACTGCGGTGGGTGAGCGGGCGTTGCAGCATCCTGTGTATGCATTGGCTAAGGCGGGGGAGAAGATTGGCGCCGAGTTGATGGGCGAGGGCAGAGTTGCGTTACTGTTCGGTTCGGAGAAGACCGGTCTTAGCAACGATGAGTTGAGCCACTGCCATTGGCTGTTGACGATTCCGATGCAGGAGCATGAGGATGTTCGGCACCCTTCAATGAACCTTGGACAGGCAGTGGCGGTTTGTTTGTATGAGTTGGTTCGGGGGGAGGGTTCGGTTGTTGCGGGTGGGGCTGGTGCGTCGGCTAGTGCCGGTGAGGTGGAGCGGCTGACAGCGTTGTTGACGGAGATGATGGAGGAGACCGGATATACGAAGCGGCATCCTGCGAACTGCGATGAGGCACAGATTCGGCGGCTGGTTTTGAGGATGGGTGTGTCGGCGAGCGATGCTCCCGTTTGGATGGGGATTGTGCGGCAGGTGCTGTGGAAGGTGCGTGGGGAGTGATTCTGACGTGATTCATTGAAAGCACGGAACCAAACGGCTGACTGAGACGTTCTACGGACACGGGAGGAATTCATGTCTCAGGTATCGGGTTCAAGACTTGTTGTCTCGTGGCGCTGGTCGCTCCTGGCACTTCTTGCAACCGTGGTTGGTTTGGTATCGCTTCGGTACGCTCTGCCCAGAGTTCCTTTCCCCGCAGGTCTGCCGAATTTTCAGTTGCGCCATAAGTGGCTCATAGCTCATGCAGTCTTTTCTTCCATTGCGCTGCTGTGTGGACCGTGGCAGTTCCTTCCGCTGCTAAGACAGCGTTGGCTTGGTGTGCATCGCTGGATAGGAAGGATCTATTGCGGTGCTGTACTTTTAGGGTGGTTGGCATCGTTGCCTATCGCGGCTCACGCCCAAGCCGGAGCTATATCTTCAGCGGGTTTCTTGACGCTTGGTTTTTTCTGGATCGGCTTCACGGCGGCAGGCTACTTTACGATTCGCTCGGGCAAGGTAGTCGCCCATCGCAGATGGATGATCAGAAGCTTTGCCCTCACTGCAGCCGCGATCACACTCCGCATCTACCTTCCACTTCTGCCGCTTACGGGAATTTCTTTTTCGACAGGCTATCGAATTATTGCCTGGGCTTGTTGGGTGCCAAATCTGCTGGTCGCAGAGAGGCTTCTTCGTTATCAGCCAACCTCCAAGCCTTTGAGTCATATATCCGCGTAGACAGGCATCAGGCCGTTCGCCGCGTCTTATTGAATGCAGGGACTGATGCCAAGCGCGTGCGATTTCATATATCACCGGAGCGTCGGCGAGTTGTAGACTAGGCGTTATTCGTAGCCAGTTCATCAGTGGGCGCGTCCGGAGGGATGAAGCGTGTTTGTGAAGAATCGATTGTCGATGGTCGCGGGGTTTGCGGTGGGATGCTGTTTGACTGTGAGCGGGATGGCACAGGGGAAGCAGCTTACGAAAGAGGATTATGCGCGGGCGGAGAAGTTCATGGGATACAACGTGAATTCGCTGGTGTATCACGGGGTGTCGCGGCCTAGTTGGATGGCGGATGGGCGGTTCTGGTATCGCGATAATGGGCCGGATGGAATTACGTTTATGGTGGTCGATCCTGCGAAGGGAACGAAGGCCGCGGCGTTCGATCAGAAGAAGCTGGCGGCTGCGCTGACTGCGGCGACGGGCGGCAAGATGAAGGCCGATGCCCAGCACCTGGTGATGTCGGAGATTGCGTTTTCGGATGGCGACAAGACGGTCGTGGTGGGGAATGGGGCGCGTAAGTTTCGCTGCGACTTGAGCGGTGCCGGGGTGTGTACGGAGGTGATCGTGCCGGGAGGCAAGGGTGGCGATCAGGGCGTGCTTTCTCCGGATAAGACGAGGGCCGCGTTTATTCGCGACTGGAATCTTTGGGTGCGCGATGTCGCGACAGGTAAGGAGACGCAGCTAACGACGGACGGCGTGAAGGACTTTGGTTATGCGACGGATAATGCCGGCTGGACGATGAGCGATAAGGCGATTCTGGTGTGGTCGCCGGATGGGAAGAAGATCGCAACGTTTCAGCAGGATCAGCGTAAGACGGGCGAGATGTATATGGTTCCGGTGACGAATGGGCATCCGGAGCTGAAGGCCTGGAAGTATCCGCTGGTGGGGGATAAAGATGTGACGATGATTGAGCGGGTGATCATCGATGTGGATAAGGCGAAGGTGATTCGGTTGAAGATGGCGCCTGACCAGCACCGCTCGACGTTGTGCGATGACATAAGTTGCCGCGGTGGGAGTGGGTGGGATGATGTGCAGTGGAGCGACGATAGCGAGAAACTGGTATTTGTTTCGACCTCGCGTGATCACAAGCAGGAGTGGGTGCGGATTGCGGATGTTGCGAGCGGCGAAGTGCTGGATATGTTCAGCGAGACTGCGCCGAAGTTCTTCGAGAGCGGCAATGGGAAGGTGAACTGGAAGTATCTGTCGAAGACGAATGAGCTGCTGTGGTTCAGCGAAGAGGACGGATGGGGGCAGCTGTATTTGTACGATGCCACGAATGGTCTTCTGAAGAATAAGATTACGCGCGGCGAGGGGAATGTAACGCAGGTACTGCACGTCGATGAGAAGGCGCGGATGATTTATTTTCTCGCGGTGGGGAAGGAGGCTGGGCGCGACCCTTATTTTTCTCACTTCTACGGCGTGAAGTTTACAGGGAAAGATACGAAGCTGCTGACGCCGGAGAATGCGGATCATGCGGTGACGGTGTCTGAGGATGGGAGATATTTTGTCGATGTGTATTCGACGGTGACGCAGCCGAAGACGGCGGTGGTGCGGGATGATGACGGCAAGGTTGTGATGGATGTGGCCAAGCAGGATATTACAAAGCTGGTGGCTGCAGGGTGGGTGGCTCCGGAGCCGATCGTGGTGAAGGCGCGGGATGGGAAGACGGACTTGTACGGTTACATGTTCAAGCCGACGGACTTCGATGCTTCGAAGAAGTATCCGATTGTGAATAGTGTTTATCCGGGTCCACAGACGGGGTCATGCGGTGGGAGAGGGTTTGAGGCGGCGCATCGGGATTGGCAGTCGCTGGCGGAGCTGGGGTTTGTTGTTGTGTGTATCGACGGGATGGGAACGCCGTGGAGGTCGAAGAAGTTTCATGAGTTTTATTTTGGGGATCTAGGAGACAACACGATTCCGGATCAGGTTGCGGGAATGAAGGAGCTGGCTGCGAAGTATCCGTGGATCGATATTGATAAGGTCGGGATGTATGGGCACTCGGGCGGTGGGAATGCTACGGCGGCGGCAATGTTTCATTACCCGGATTTCTTCAAGGTCGGGATTGCGGAGAGTGGGAATCATGACCAGAGGGACTATGAGGATGATTGGGCGGAGAAGTGGAATGGGCTGCTGGTGACGAATGCGGATGGCACTACGAACTATGACAGTCAGGCGAACCAGTATGTGGCAAAGAATCTGAAGGGGAAGCTGCTGCTGGCGCATGGGTCGATGGATAACAATGTGCCGCTGAACAATACGTTGCTCGTGGTGGATGCGCTGATCAAGGCGAATAAGGATTTTGATCTGCTGATTATTCCGAATGCGGCGCATGGGTATGGCGAGGCGAGTCAGTACATGACGCGGCGGAGGTGGGATTATTTTGTGAAGAACCTGGCTGGAAATGTGCCGCCGCGTGAGTATGAGATGAAGTCTTATGCTGCGGTGACGGCGGCGGCAAGTTCGGGGCCTGAGGACGACGAAGATCAGTGAGGTTTCGAAAAGAGAGCCGGCAGAGAAGGAATGCTCTGCCGGCTTTTTGTTGCGGGTTATTCGACGATCTTGCCTGCATTCGTGGAGGTGTTGAGTGACTTGGCGGAGGAGACCTGCCATCCGTTGCTGGTGTTGGTGAGGGTGGCCTGCGCGTTTTGAGGTGCGGCTAGCTCGGTTTGAAGAGCCGGGTAGGCGGTTTGGGTTTCAGCGGCGGAGGCCCATCCGGCTGCGTCGGGGATGTTGTAGTGGTAGGCGATCTGGGTGGTGGCGCCTACTGCGTCGGTGGTGGGGATGGAGCTGTCGATGCTGGAGACCTTGCGGTGTCCGTAGCAGAAGTTTCCGTAGCCGGGTTGAGTGGTGTCGGCTGTCCAGACGGAGCGGCCTTTGTCGGAGAGGTCATAGTTGTTGACCTGCTTGCTGGCGATGATGAACTTTTTCTTTTCGGCGGTGGTGCGGACGAGGAGGCCCTGATCGACGAGGGCGTCATAGCCGGAGGTCTTGCTGTTGTCGGAGGTGTCGGCCTGGACGGGGAATTTAATGGGGTCGGACCAGAGGCAGGCGGGGTGGGCGCTGTAGTAGGTGTTGATGGCGTTGGTGAAGTTGAGGGTGTTGTCGGCTTTCTTGTTGCAGCCGGTGGAGAGTGCGAGGGCCGCGCCGCACAGGGCGGCTGTACGGAGGGTGGTGCGGATGGCGTGGATGTTCATTGAGTCTCCTGTTCAGTGTTGTCGGATGCAGGAGGTTTGGTTTGGGTATTAATGGAAAATGGTTGCCCGGAGGGACGAGTTTTTAGTGTTGTTTGGAGGTGGCTGTTGCTACGACAGGAACAGCAGGGCGGCAACGTCAACAGCAACGTCAACAGTAGATCCCCTTCGGGGATGACAACAAGAAAGGCAAAGGCAAGAGCAACTGCAAGGGCAGCTGTGGCGGCAAGGGTGAGGGTAGCGAATTGACGAGTTGCTAGAGCCACCCTTTGGTGCGGGCTATGCGGGCGGCGTCTACGCGGTTGGAGGCGCCTAGCTTGGCGATTGCTTCGGAGAGATAATTGCGGACGGTGCCTTCGGAGAGGTGGAGTTCGGTGGCGATTTCGGCGCTGCTGCGGCCATCGCCTGCGCGCTGGAGGATTTGGCGTTCGCGGTCGGTGAGGGGATCGAGTTCGGCGTTCCAGGCTTCGGCGGCGAGAGCGGGATCGACGACGCGCATGCCGCGGTGGACGCGGCGGACGGCGTCGGCAAGCTCTTTTGCGGGGCGGTCTTTGAGGAGGTAGCCGCGGGCGCCGGCGTCGAGTGCGCGGCGGAGATAGCCGGGGCGGGCGAAGGTGGTGAGGATGATGGTGCGGACGTTGGGGTGGTTGGTGCGGAGGCTTGCGGCGAGCTCGAGGCCGGTCATCTGGGGCATCTCGATGTCTGTGACGAGGACGTCTGGTTTGAGACGGCCTACGGCTTCGGCTGCATCGCGGCCGTTGGCTGTGGTGGCGATGACGGAGATGTCGGTTTCGAGTTCGAGGAGCGCGGAGAGGGCGCCGAGTACCATGGCTTGATCTTCGGCGAGGACGACGCGGATGGAGGGACTCATAGGGTGACGAGGGGTCCTTCGACCGGGCGCGGCGTCGTGGATGGGGGGAGTTCGATGCGAAGGGTGACGCCGGGATCAGCGGTGATGGAGAGGCGTCCGCCGAGGGATTGAACGCGTTCGCGCATGCCGCGGAGACCGTTGCCCTCCTGTAGATTGGCGCGTCCGCCGTCGTCGGTGATGAGGAGGGTGTAGAAGCCGTCGTCAGAGGTGGTGAAGGCCATGCGGCAGTGGGTGGCCTGTGCGTGACGGACGATGTTCGTGACGGCTTCGCGGACGGCGAGGCAGAGAACAGTCTCTTCGGCTGCCTTAAGCTGGGGGATGGGCGATTCGCAAGAGAGAGCTACGTCCGCGGATTGGAGGGTCTTGCGGGCTTGCTCCATCTCGGCGGTGAGACCTTGAGAGCGGTAGCCGCCGATGGCTTCGCGGACTTCGCTGAGGGCGGTGCGGGCGGTTCTTTCTACGTCGGCAATCTCCTGGGCGGCGCGTTGCGGGTCGCGTTCGATGATTCTGCCGGCAAGTTCTGCTTTGAGGACAATGACGGAGAGGGTGTGTCCGAGGACGTCGTGGAGGTCGCGGGCGATGCGTTCGCGTTCGGCGACGGCTGCCAGGGCGACGTTTTCTTCCTGGGCGAGGCGAAGCTTGCAGTCGGCGCGTTTCTGTTCGGCAAAGAAGATGTTGCCGGCGCCGATGAGGATGAGAAGGAAGATGGCGACGAAGACGTTGGGCCATCCGATGTAGAGGAGGTGGCCGCGAGTGTTGAAGAGGAAGCCTTCGGCGACGATGAAGAGTGATTCGACGACAAAGAGAGAGAGGATCTTGGCGGCGGATTCGATAACGAAGGGCAAAAAAGCAGCGGCGTATACGAAGAAGGTGGATCCGCCAGCGTTCCAGGGAAAAGTTGCCAACCCAAGGAGAAAGATGGCGGCGATCAGCCAGTAGCGAATTGGACGGTTTTCGGTCCTGTCGCTGATGTAGACCTTGAAGATGCCTATGAAGATCGCGAAGACTGTGAGGGTGCCCAGCCACTGGAAGCGACTTGGTTCAAGGATGGGGTTGATGAAGAGAAAGCCGGAGTAGGAGAGCCAAAGCCAGGCCCATCTTTCATTGCGCTTCTTCGACATGATGTCGGGGGATTTCATAGATGTGGTCCCGGTGTGCGGTTTACGCTCGTGTGATTACAGTGTCAGTCGGATAGGTCGTTGAAGGCGGTTGGATGTTTTGGTTGATAGAGGCCGATGTGGCCTCCTCCTGGAAACTGAATGTTGACGATTGAACCCCATCGTTCTTCGTGGGGTTGCGAACACAGAGCAGACTTTTCTTTGAGAGTTGCGATCTCTGCGTTGAGGTCGTTGCAGATGAAGTAGAGCTCGTGCCGGTTGTTTTGTTCGGCGGGATGGACGGCCACCTCAGATCGAGGGAGTGCGAAGATAAGCCATCCGTGTCCGGCATCTACCGAGGAAAACCCGAGGGCGTCGCGCAGGAAGGCGCGGTCAGCTTCTGCGTTCCTGCTGTGCAGGACTACGTGTGCGCCGAAGATCATGGATGTTCCTTTCCTACGTCTCCGCCTCTGTCTTGCTCGTCGTGCGATGCCGAAAGTGTACCGCTTTCGCGGTCAGGCGTTCTGTTCTTTGCGATGGAAGATCAGGCGGCTGAACCCGAGCATCAACAGAGTGAAGCCGATGAGCGCGTTCCAGTGGGTTGTGAGGGACATGGTGTCGTTGTAGTGGAAGACGCTGAGCATGATTTGGGAGAGATGATAGGTCGGGAGCAGAGGCGCGATGCCCTGCAGCCAGTGGGGCATGAATTTGATTGGCACCCACAATCCGCTGAGGAAGGACATGGGGAGATAGATGAGGTTGATGATGCCGGGGGCAGCATTGGCGGGGACAAGGAGTGCGATGAGCAGGCCCATGCTGGCGAAGCTGATGGAGCCCGCCAAAGTGACGCCAAGCATTTTTGCGATCTCGGTGAGTGTGAGATGGACGTCGCCGAAGCTGATGCCGATGGTGGTGAGGATGCTGACGATGATGAGGCCGAATGCGGCGGCTGAGGCGCACTTAGCGAAGAGATAAGCGGCGACGGGCATGGGGCTTGCGCGTTTGAGTTCGAGCCATCCGGCGGCGAGGTCGGAGGAGAGGCCGACGCCAATGCCGAAGAGCGCGGCGCCGATGAGGCCGAAGCAGGCGTATCCGGCGAGCATGTATTTGGCCATGTGGACGCTGCCGTCGAAGGCGTGGCGGTTGGCGAGGCCAAAGATGATGTAGAACATGACGGGAAAGCCGATGGTTGCGAGAGAGAAGGTGCGGGTGCGAAGGAGTTTTACGAATTCGTACTTGGCTTCTTTGCCGTAGATGCGCGCGGTGCGCGCGGAGTTAGTTGGGGCGGGAAGGGCGATGGTGGAGGTGGACATGATGTTCTCCTTGGCGGCTGTGTCTGGAGCTTAATTTTTTGTGAGGGCGAGGAAGGCGTCTTCGAGGGCGGGGCTGGCGATTTCGAGGCCGCTGAGGGTTTCGTCGCGGCGTAACATCTCGCGAACTACGTTTTCTGCGTGGGTGGCTGTGACGGTGGTGGCTTCGCCGTTTTGTTCGACGTTGGTGACGGAGGTTAGGCTTTGCAAGACCGCGACCGAGAGACTGGTGATGCGGCGGATGCGGCGGCCTCCACTGTTGCGTTTGATCTCGGCTGGTGTTCCTTCGCAGATGACGCGGCCTTTGTTGATGACGATGATGCGGTCGGCGAGGGCGTCGGCCTCTTCGAGGTAGTGGGTGGTGAGGAGGACAGTCTTGCCCATGGCTGCCAGTAGGCGGATCTCCGTCCAGAGGCCGCGGCGGGCTTCGATGTCCATGCCGACTGTGGGCTCATCGAGGAAGATGAGATCGGGGTTACCGCAGAGGGCGAGAGCGAAGAGTACGCGCTGTTTTTGGCCGCCGCTGAGCCGGCCGAAGAGGCGATCTTCGATGCCCTGGAGCTGGGCGATGCGGAGGATGTCGGGGATGGGGAGCGGACGGGGATAGTAGCTGCGGAAGAGGTCGAGGTGCTCGCGGACCTTGAGCATCTCGGTAATGCGGGAGACTTGAAGCATGGCGCCGACGCGGGTGCGGGTGGCCGCTTCGCGGGGATCGCTGCCGAAGACGCGGGTGGTGCCGGAGGTGGGGGCGATGAGGCCGAGGAGGAGTTTGATGGCGGTGGATTTGCCGGCGCCGTTGGGGCCGAGCAGGGCGACGATCTCGCCGGGGTGGAGGGCGAGGTTGAGGCCGTCTAATGCCAGGCTGCCGGCGAGGGCGGTGCCGTAGCGCTTGGTGACGCCGGTGAGAGTGGCGATGGGCTGTTTGGACGCGATTCGGGGACCGTTGTTGGAGGGCGATGCGGTCTCGTAGGCGATGGCGGTCAGCGGCATGATCGGTCTCCTGTTTTGGATTACAGGATGATGATGCGACGGATTATGTGGCGGCAGTAGTGTCGGGCGTCAGGAGTTGGAGGTGACAGATGTCATGCTCTGGGTTGCAAGGGAGAGGACCTGGGACGGAGTGAGGCCTTGCGCGCGGAGGGTGCGGATGGCGAGGGCGTCGTGGCGTTTGGCTAGGCGGAGGCCGTGTTCGTCGCGGAGGAGGTGGGTATGGAAGTAGCTGGGTTGGGGCAGGTTGAGGGCGCGTTGGAGCAGGATCTGGCGGGCGGTGGACTTGAGGAGATCGGCGCCGCGGACGACTTCGGTGATTTGGGTGTCGGCGTCGTCGACGACGCAGGCTAGCTGATAGCTCGGGAGGTTGTCGCCGCGCCAGATGAGGAAGTCGCCGAAGTCTTTGCCGGCGGTGAAGGATTGTGGGCCGTGGTTGAGGTCGGTGAAGGTGATGGTTTCGCCGTCGGATACGCGGAAGCGGTAGTTGCTGGCCTGGTCTTCAATCAGGGACGGTGCTGCGTGTGTTGGGCGGCAGTGGCCGTCATAGACGGGCTCGTCGTTTTCGTCTTCGTGAGGAGCGTGCATCATGAGGGCGAGATCTTTTCGGCTGCAGTGGCAGGGGTAGATGTCGCCTTGTTGCAGGAGGCGATGGAAGGCGGAGTGGTAGAGGTCGGTGCGTTGGGATTGCGAGATGAGGGGTGGCTGCCATTCGATGCCTAGCCATGCGAGATCTTCGAGGGTGGCTTCGAGGTATGCGGGTTTGGAGCGGTGGGGGTCAATGTCTTCGTTGCGGAGGAGGAGTGTGCCGTTGTGATCGCGGGCGCGGTGAAGGCTTGCAAGAAGGTAGCAGCGTGGCCGAGGTGGAGGAGGCCGGTAGGAGATGGAGCGAGGCGACCACGGTAGAGCATGCAGGTATTGTGACGGATGCGGGCTGCTGAAGACTACTGACAGTTTTGGGTGGGGGAGCGTGGTAGAAATTGGCAATGGAAGCCATTACTGATCGTCCTGCGTGGAAGACCTTGTTGGCTTTCGCGATAATCTATTTTGTGTGGGGATCGACGTTTCTTGCGATTCGCATTGGGGTGCACGAGGTCCCACCGCTTCTGTTTGCGGCGATGCGGTTTGTGGTGGCGGGCGCTGTGCTCTTTGGGTGGATGCTGGCGAAGGGCGAGCACTTGCCGAATAGGCGGCAGTGGGGGTCCGTGCTTGTGATCGCTTCGCTGATCTTTGTGCTCGACTATGGGTTGTTGTTTTGGGCGGAGCAGCGGATTGCGTCCGGGATTGCTGCGGTGATGCTGGCGATGATTCCGGCGTTTATGGCGTTGGCTGAGATTATTTTTTTGAGGACACAAAAGCTGACGGTTCGTCTGGCGCTGGCGCTGCTGGTGGGGATTGGAGGGGTGGCGGTGTTGATGAGCCACTCGTTTGACCTGGGTGGGGCGGCGATTGAGACGACGGGCGCTATTGCGTTGATTGTGGCATCGCTGAGTTGGGCGGTGGCTTCGATTCTCACTCGTGTGCTGCCGCTGCCGGAGTCGAAGGTGATGAGCTCGGGTGCGCAGATGCTGACTGGGGGATTGCTGCTGGTTGTTGCTGCTGCGGCGTTTGGGGAGTTTCGCGGATTTCATCCGGAGAGTGTTTCGCGTGGGGCCTGGTTGGCGTTGCTGTATCTGATTGTTGCGGGATCGATTGTTGGGTATACAGCATATGTCTGGTTGATTCATCATGAGTCGCCTACGAAGGTGGGGACGTATGCGTATGTAAACCCGGTGGTAGCGGTGGTGCTGGGATATTTTTTGGGCGGCGAGGCGCTTGGGGTGAGAACGATTCTGGGGACGGCGTTTATTTTGGTCAGTGTTGTGGTTATTACTACTGCGAAGAAGCCCGTTGTTGGGCATTGATTTGGGTGACTGGTCTAATAATTTAAAGGCGTGCTGCGCGCACGGCGCGATCTGCCATCGAGGCTGACGCGCCTTCGGCGCCTTTGCTCTTTTGGGTGCTACATGTAGTCGACGCCGTATTGAACGGGGATCTGGGTGAACGCGATGCGGGTGGGCGCGGATTCGCGGGCGGGAAGCATGCCGGCAAAGTGCAGGGTGGTGTGGCCGTACTTGAGATTGAGCTTGTCCATGGTGACGGAGAGGTCGGCGCGATTGTTGGGGTCGGCGAAGAGCTCTGGCTGGTGCTCGTCTTCGGGGATGAGGTTGCGCAGGGTGACACCGACGAAGAAAGGCTTGGCGAAGTCGGGGCCCTGTGGGCGCTGGGCCCATACGCCGCGAAGAGCTTCGAGGAGGGTGAGAGTGTCCTGGCACTCGCGGAAGCGAGCCTCCATGGCCCAGCCGGAGTGCTTGATGCCGCTGGTGTGGCGTTTGGATTTGATGCGCTCTGTTTGCTCTTTGGTGAGCGCGAAGCGGATGGTGACGGTGAGGGAGTTGGTGTAGAACTTCTCCATCCGGAGGCGCATAGCGGCTTTGTGTAGGAGCTTGTGAGCGACAGCCCAAGAGCCCTCGTGCGAGCGATGCTCGGGGCCGAGGACGTGGGAGTGTCCGAGGGTTTTCTGGACGCCGGAGGAGACGGGAGCGCCGTCGTCGCCACTGTCAGCGCCGCGGAGCCAGTGGTAGAGGCGGTCGCCCCAGACGGAGTCCCAGAGCTTGTGCATTCCGTTGCGATCGAGGGCGAGGAGCTGCTCCATGGTGGTGATGTTCTTGGCGTGGAGGCGGACTTCGGTGCGTGCGCCTACGCCGGGGAGATCACGGAGGTCGAGGTGGGCGATGGCTCGCGGGAGCTGCGAGGGTAGCAGACCGATGAGACCGTCGGGCTTCTGCATGTCGCTGGCGATCTTGGCGAGATAGCGGTTTGGGGCCATGCCGATGGAGCAGCGGAGCGCTTCGCCGACGTTCTTGTAAATGGATTGTTTGATCTCGAGGGCGATCTTGCGGGCACGGGGCGGCTCCTGCTCGCGTCCGATGAGTTCGCAGACCATCTCGTCGATGGAGGGGGTGTGGGAGACGGGGCAGGCGAGCTCAACGGCTTTGGCGATCTCGTGAGAGTATCTGGCGTACTCGGCGTGGTTGCCGGCGATGAGGATGATGTCGGGACAGATTTTTTTTGCTTCGCCTACCTGGGTGCCGGTTTTGATCCCGAGGGCTTTGGCTTCGTAGCTGGCGGCGATGCAGGAGGTGGTGTCGGCCATGGTGGGAACCACGGCGAGTGGGCGGCCACGATATTCGGGGTGGAGTTGTTGTTCGACCGACGCGAAGAAGCTGTTGAGGTCGATGTGCAGGAAGTGGAAGCGGTCGGGTTGGGCGGGGGCGGACACGGCTCGTACTGGAGATTATATTCGCCTTTTATTTGCTTCAACTCCTACTTCTGGACGACGGCGTAGGTGATGCCGAAGGGGTCGCTGAAGTTGAGGGAGTTGTGGCTTTCGCGGAGGATGACGCAGCCGTTTGCGAGCAGACCTGTCTTGGTGGCACCTATGTCTGGCACGGTAAAGTTCGGGAGCGGCGGCAGGGTGTTGAGTTCTTTGTCGATGCAGAGGCGGAATTGGCCGGTGTCGTATTCGAGATGGATTTCGGAGCGGTTCACGAGGGTGAACTTCATTACGTTGGTGTAGAAGTTTTCGGCTGCCGTGATGTCTTGTAGATGCATGGCGACACAGTCGGCTGAGTTGAGCATGTCCGGATACCCCCCACCTAGGATGTCGATGAAACCACTTTGAGATGGATGCTGTCCAGATATTTCGCGATAGAAAGACTGCGTTGGAGTTGCGCTGCTAGAATTCCGTTCTATGGCAGCAGCGGAGCATCCCGTTCAATCAGACATTCCTGTGGCGAAGTCACTCAATCATCAACGTAAACTTGCGGAGCTTGCAGCGCGCCACGCCATTGCGGAAGAGGGCGGCGGCGAAGAGCGGCGGGAGCGCGAGAAGAAGTCGGGCAAGCTTTCGGCCAGGGAGCGGATTGATTTTTTGCTCGATGAGGGGACGTTCGAGGAGACGGACAAGTTTGTTACGCATCGGGCGACCGACTTTGGAATGGCCGAGCAGCGTGTGCCTGGAGATGGGTTTATTACCGGGTATGGGCGGGTGCATGGGCGGGTGGTGTTTGTGTTTGCGCAGGACTTTACCGTGTTTGGCGGGTCGCTGTCGGAGGCGAACGCGGCGAAGATAGTGAAGATCATGGATATGGCGATGCGGGTTGGCGCGCCGGTGATTGGACTGAATGATTCTGGTGGTGCGCGAATTCAGGAGGGCGTGGTTTCGCTCGCTGGATATACGGATATCTTTCTGCGGAACACGTTGGCTAGTGGAGTGGTGCCGCAGATCTCTGCGATTCTGGGGCCTTGCGCGGGGGGTGCGGTTTATTCGCCGGCGATTACGGACTTCACGGTGATGACCGAGAAGACGAGTTACATGTTTGTGACGGGGCCGGACGTGATCAAGACGGTGACGCATGAGGATGTGACGAAGGAGGCACTGGGCGGCGCGGTGACGCACAATGAGATCTCCGGCGTGGCGCACTTTATGGCACATGACGATCAGGAGTGTCTGGCGACGGTGCGGGAGCTGTTGAGTTTTCTGCCGTCGAATAATCTCGATGATGCGCCGCGACGGGAGACGCAGGATCATCCGGCACGTGCGGATGCTTCGCTCGATACGATTATTCCGGAGGAGAGCAACCAGCCTTACGACATGGTGGATGTGATCTCGCGCGTCGTGGATGATGGTTATTTCTTTCAGGTGCACGAGCACTTTGCGCGGAATATTGTCGTGGGGTTTGCGCGGATGGCGGGGAGGCCGGTGGGGATCGTTGCGAATCAGCCGGCGTTTCTTGCGGGTGTGTTGGACATCAACGCCAGCGTAAAGGGAGCGCGGTTTGTGCGGTTCTGCGATGCGTTCAATATTCCACTCATCACGTTTGAAGATGTGCCTGGGTTCATGCCGGGGATTCAGCAGGAGCATGGCGGCATCATTCGGCATGGAGCGAAGCTGTTGTATGCGTTTGCGGAGGCGACGGTGCCGAAGCTTACGGTGATTACGCGCAAGGCCTACGGCGGGGCGTATTGCGTGATGAGTTCGAAACATCTGCGGACGGATCTGAACCTGGCGTGGCCTACGGCGGAGATTGCGGTGATGGGGCCTGAAGGTGCCGTGAATATTGTTTATAAGCGCGAGCTGGATTTGACCGTGCGTCGAGCCAAGGCGATGTGGCCGCAGGGCAAGGCGTTTACGGAAGAGGAGAAGCTCGCGGTTCTTGCTGAGGCTCGCAAGGATAAGGTCGAGGAGTTTCGTGAGCGGTTCGCGAATCCTTATGTGGCGGCGGAGCGGGGATATATTGATGCTGTGATTCGGCCGAGCGAAACGCGCAGACGGTTGAACTCAGCGTTGGATATGCTGGCGACGAAGCGGGAGAAGAATCCTGCCAAGAAGCATGGCAATATTCCGCTGTAAGGGTTTTCTGATTATTTTATTTTTGCCCGACGAGGATTAGGTTGCTGGGGACGGCTCGGCACTTTGTGGAGCCTGATGGGCGCCAGCTGGTGCCGTCGGTGTAGCGCACCTCGTTGAGGTCTACCCAGCGAAGAGCACCAACCTGGTGCATCCAGATGTCAGCGTTGTTGAGGGTTTCGGTACCGGCGCTGCGTTGAAGCTGAAAGGACTTGGAGATGACGTCCCGCGTGTCAGTGTCTGCGGCCCACTGATTGGTTGGAAGGACTTGCCCTTTGGGGGAGACACCGTAGACGGTGATCTCGACGCTTTCGATTGCGGGTGCGGTTTGGTGGTCGAGGGTGAGATGAAGTCCCAGGGCTGGCGTGTTCTTTTCAGTGTCGCCTGCGGAGAGGATCTGTGGAGAGGCCTGGCGGTTCGCACGGAAACCGATGGGACATTCGGTTCCGACGGGTATGCTCCTGAGCACGACGGAGGAGTTGGTGGGGGGGACCGCTGGAGACTGCGCGAGCGAGGCTGTAATGGGGAGGAGCAGGAGAGCGATGAAGAGGCGATGCATAGGAATCTCCCTGTGTTTCTAACGCTGCTGGTCAAGACGTTACTCTTCTGACGGTGATGGGTTCAAGCGGTGAGCGGAAGATGTTGAGAATGAGAGCGGCGGCATGAATGTTATTGCGTTGTGCCGGTGAGGAAGATTTGCTCGGAGTGGGCGGCGATGACGCGGTAGAGGCCGAACTGGCGAGCGTTCTGGGCGCGCAGCTCGAAGAGAAGGCTGGCGCGGTTGCTGGCCTCGACATCGACGACATCGACGAAGCGCATGTGGGGTGTGCGGTCGAGGTGGGCGGAGTCGGTGACGTTCTGGATGGCGGGTTTGAGTTCGCCGAGGCCGTTGTCCTGCGCAACGATGGTGACGTAGCGAAGGTCGGCTCCTGTGCCGGCGGTGTGGGCGGAGTAGATGTAGGTTGCGGCGCCGCCGTAGCTGAGGGTGTAGGCCTTGAGCTCCTCATCGAGCAGAGGTATGGGGACGGGTGCAGGGGTGGTGTGATGGGGGTGGGTTGTGGCGGTGGTTGTAGTTGTGGTTTTCTTTACGGCTAGGGTGGGAGCGGGGGCTTTGGTGGCTGGGGTTTTGGCGTAGGCGGCGAGTTGGGCGCGGGCCATGGTTTGCATCTTGTCGAGGACTGCGGCGTGCTGGGTGGGATCGTCCCATTCGAGGGTGAAGGGGTGTGGGTCGCGATTGGCGGCGTCTGAGACGGCGACCATCTGGTGGAGGTTTTGCGGGAGGCCGGAGAGCTTGGGAAGATCGGAGTCGGTCATCGCGCTGGTTGGCTTGCCGCGATGCAGATTGGGGCGGTCAGGGTCGTCGTTCAGGGCTCCTGTGCCGACGACGGAGTTGGCGTCGTGGGCTCGCTTGGCGTCCTCGGCAGAGTGCCGCTTCAGGGTGGGGCGGTCGGGATCGTCGGAGGGGGTGGAGCTGGTCGTTGTCGATGCGGTGTCGGTGGATGTCGAAGTGTCGGAGCTGCGGTGCATGGTGGGCCGGTTGGGGTCGTCGGCTGGTGTGCTCGTCGTGCTGGTGCTGCCGGCTGTGGTGGAGGGGTCGGAGCTGTCGGACTTGCGCTTCATGACTGGCCGGTCTGGGTCGTCGTCGGAGGTGCTTCCGGTTGATGCGGTGGTTCCAGAGCTGCTGTCGGTTGTCGAGCTGTCTGACCTGCGCTTCATGGTTGGGCGATCAGGGTCGTCCGAGGTTGTTGATGGCGTGGGCGTGGTCGAGGAGGTCGTTGATGGGGTGGTTGTGCCGGAGCTCGAGGTGTCGGAGGAGCGACGTTTCATGGTGGGGCGGTCTGGATCGTCGCTGGAGGCAGTGCTTGTTGTGGAGTTGGTTGCTATTTGGGGCTTTGCGTTTTCTGATGCGGAGCTATGGAGGACCGGCAGGGTCTTGGAGGGTTTTAGAGCGGCGACTTTTTTGGGCGTGGCGAGAGGTTTGACGGTTCCGTAGCCAAACCAGCCATCGTCGAAGGCAAGGTCGCCGGTGGAGGTGGTGGCCTCGAGATGACGCGCGAAGGAGAGGTCGAGATAGCCTTTGTCGATGCCTGCGGTCTGGAGTTCATAGACGTTTCCGCTGAGCAGGGCAAAGGGTACGGGGCGGGCGACGTAGATGCCGGCGTCTTCGATCTTGCCGTCGATGAAGAGAGAGACGGGGATGAGACGGCTGGCTGTGGGCTTGGCGAAGTCGCCAGTCCACTCGTAGACGCCTATGGCGCGGACGACCTGCTCGGGCTTGGCGACCTTGTGCATCTGAGCCCAGGTGGAGGAGCAGGAGAGAATCAGGGCGGCAAATAGGATGCGTTGGGTGGTGTGTCTCATAGGCCTGTCATCGAGATTAGACGCTATTTGGTGGCCAAAGTCCTATAAGAGATCCCTTCTCTTTTTGGTGAAAAAGAGATGGCCTTCCGGCCGGGCCCGCTACGCGCGGTGCGGTCACTTCGTGACTTGTGTACCCCTTCGTTGGCGCTCCCGTTGGTCGCGAGGAGATTTTTTTGCCGACCAACAGGAGGCCTTGGGCGAAGCCGGTATAGGTATATAAGTCACGAAGTGACCGCCGCCCGCGCAGGGCAAAGAGGATGTTCGCTAACATGCAAGGTATGGATGCGGTGTTGCTCGAGGTGAGGGATCTGACGGTTGGCTTTGGACAGCATGAGGCTGTGAGCGGGATCTCGTTTGAGATCAAGGCTGGGGAAACGCTGGGGCTGGTGGGAGAGTCAGGGTCGGGGAAGTCGGCGACTTCGCTGGCTGTGCTGCGGTTGCTGCCGGAGAGTGCGCGGGTGGGCGGGGCGATTAGGTTTGATGGGGAGAATATGCTGGCGTTGCCGGAGGAGGCGATGCGGAGACGGAGGGGCCGCGAGATCGCGATGATCTTTCAGGAGCCGATGACGGCGCTGAATCCCGTGATGCCGGTGGGGGCGCAGATTGCAGAGGCCGTTGCGGCGCATCATCCGGAGATGGCGCGGAGGGCGGTGAGGGCGCGTGTGCTGGAGGCAATGGAGGAGGTTGGGTTGCCGGATGTGGAGCGCAGGGCGAAGGACTATCCACACCAGTTTTCTGGAGGACAGCGGCAGAGGATTCTGATTGCGATGGCGATTGTGAATCGGCCGAGGCTGCTGATTGCAGATGAGCCGACGACGGCGCTGGATGTGACGGTACAGGCGCAGATTCTGGAGTTGCTGAAGACGCTGCGGCGGGAGCATGGTCTGGCGATGCTGTTTATCTCTCATGATCTTGCGGTGGTATCGCAAGTGGCGGACCGGGTGGCGGTGATGCAGCATGGGGAGATTGTGGAACAGGCGGAGGCAGGGAGGCTGTTTCGCGAGCCGCAACACGTTTATACGCGCAGGCTGCTGGCTTCGGCTCCGACGATGAAGACGGACAGGAGGGCGCCGTTGGCTTCGGTTTGATCGGGGTATTTGGCGCTTGCCTGATTTCCCTGATTGGGTAAATGTCTATAGACTCGATGATTGGGCCTTATGTCATTTGGGGCCTTATCTGACTGCATGCGCGCGCTCGTTATCTCAGACATTCACGGGAACCTCGAAGCATTGAACGCAGTTCTTGCCGCAGCAGAACCGTATGACGCGCTATGGAACCTGGGCGATGTAGTGGGATATGGCGGAAGCCCGAATGAGGTCGTGGACTTGATGCGGGCTAAGGCGCAGGTGAACGTGCGGGGAAACCATGACCGGGTGTGTTGTGGACTGACTTCGGCGGTGGGGTTCAACCCGGTGGCTCGGGCTGCCGCAGAGTGGACGAAGAAAGAATTGACCGAGGAGAATCTGGCGTGGCTGAAGGCGATGCCACAGGGACCGGTGGTTCCGGAGGAACCGGGCGTGACCTGCGTGCATGGGTCGCCGTTGAATGAGGATCAGTACATTTTGAATATGCGGGACGCGTGGGCGCCGCTGCAGCAGGCGGCGACTGCGATTACGTTCTTTGGGCATACGCATTTGCAGGGTGGGTTCTCTCAGAAAGGCCATGAGTGGCATGAGATCAAGACGCAGTTCAGGACGAAGAATGTGGCGGAGAGCTGGAAGATGGCCATTCCAGAGGGGACGCGGCATCTGATCAATCCGGGTTCGGTGGGACAGCCTCGGGATTCGGATTGGCGAGCTGCGTTTGTGATCTATGACTCGGAGGCGAGGGAGATTGTTTATCATCGCGTGCCATATGACCTGACGGCGGCGCAGGGAAGGATTTTGATGGCGGGGTTGCCGGAGCGGCTGGCGGCTCGGCTGCGTGAGGGAAGATAATTTTTTGTGGTGGTTTTTGGGTGGGGTTTTGCGAATTTGCGGGCGCAAAACGTGGTTTTTGGGTGGTGAGAACGTGGTGAATTGCGTGGTAAACGTGGTCAATTAACATGCACTTTTGTGGCGCCGAAAACACGCCAGATTTTTCAACCTTATTTTTTGAGAGACGCGCTTATCCCAAGTCCCGATCGCAGGCAAAAAGAATCCGGATGCGGAAACAGCAACAGCGAAACGCGAGGTCTCGCCACGCCGACTCACGATGGGATTGTGAGTCACTGGATGGGGATGACGATCATTACAAAGGGGCGAATAGCCCTGGCGACCCTGGCCCTACTTCCACTCCCAGACCTTTGAGACGCCGGCACCGGTTCCGTCTACCTCGTATTCAAAGGCACCGCAGGCGTTGTTGATGCGGGCGAGCTTTTGGGACGCTGTCCGGAAGAACAACATGCCCCTGTAACTTATCGAACCGCCGGGGCCGAAGTGGCCAACACCGGTTCCCGACCATGTGATGGCGTCTCCGTCCTGGGTCGTGTGGATCCCCTGGCCATGGCCGAAGATGGAGCCATCGGGACGAATGGTGGAGGTATAGGTGCCGACACCGATGGTGGGAATACCGAGAAGGTGGCCGCTGTCTTCAAACGAAACCTCTGTTGCAGGGGGGTCGATGGAAAGGACGCGCCTTGCTGATCTCTTACTTGTGGCTTCGACGATCAGTTCTTTTAGCATGAGGAGACCTCATTCTTTCGTTTGGGTTTAGATTGTTGTTCCCGGGGTGGGCAATTCTATACCTGTGGCCAAAGGTGGGTTTTAAGCAGGTACAACCAATGCAACTACGCGGGTTCCTTCGACAAACTCATGCAGGCCCATTGGACGTCGCGCTCTTGAGAGAACGACGTAAAGGCCGCGGAGTTGTTGCGCGTAAGCTCTGGAGCTTACTCTAAGCTTCCGAAACGACTGGGAGTTTGGCGGCTTCCCAGGCGGCGAGACCGCCTGCTACCTCGATTAGGTTCGTGATTCCGTTTTGGTGGAGGATGCTGGCGGCGATGGAAGAGCGATAGCCTCCGGCGCAATGGACCGCAATGCGGCGGTCGCGGGGGATTTCGCCGATGCGTTCTTGTAAGTGGCCCAGAGGAATGTTTACGCTGCCGGCGATGTGACGCGTCGTCCACTCTCGAGGGTTTCTGATATCGAGCACCACGGGCGGATCCGCTGTTGCGAGTTCTTCTGCTGCTGCCTGGGGGCTGACGCGTTCTGTTGGCCAGACCAAATCTGGTCTGTTGGCGAGCGCTTCCATGCCGCCTGAAAGATAGCCTCTGACATGATCGAAACCAATACGGCCCAGGCGCAGGGCGGCTTCCTGTTCTCGTCCCGGTTCGGCGACGATCACGATGGGTTTGGTGCGGTCGAGAATTGTGCCTGCCCAGGTTGCATATTGGCCGCCCAAGCCGATGTTGATGCTGCCGGGAAGGTGGCCCTTTGCATACTCGGCGGCATCACGGACGTCGAGGACATGAGCGCCCTCGTAACCCATCGACAGGACCTCGTCGAGATCGACCGGATGGAGAACCTGCTCGAGATTCTTGTCGAGCGTCGCGTGCTCGCGAGTGTTGAGGATCGCGTCGTAGATGAAGTATGCCGGGGCGTCGGGCTGGTCGGCGGTGACGATACGAACGAACTCCTTCTTTGACATCGGCTGGAGTGCGTAGTTGAAGCGGCGTTGATCGCCGAGAGAGGAGACGCTGTCGGAGGAGAGGTTTTTACCGCAGAGCGATCCAGCGCCATGCGCAGGGTAGACCAGGGTTTCGTCGGGGAGGGTCATTAGCTTGTTGTGGAGGGAGTCGTAGAGGTGGCCGCCGAGCTGGTTTGCGGTCCACCCAAGGGAAGCTCGCAGGTCGGGTCGGCCGACGTCGCCGATGAAGAGCGTATCTCCGGTGAGGACGGCGTATGGCGTGGCGGGATTTTTCTCTAGATCGAAGAGCAGGATGGAGATGGATTCGATGGTGTGCCCCGGGGTTTCGAGGACCTGCAGCCGCAGTCCGGGGAAATTTAGTGTGTCGCCATCCTTCATCGCTACAAAGGCATATTCCGCTGCCGCGCGAGATCCGAGATGGATGGTTGCGCCGCAACTGTCGCGCAATTCGAGATGGCCGGCGATGAAGTCTGCATGGAAGTGAGTTAAGAAGACGGAGCGGATCTGGAGGCCGAATTTTTCGGCGTCGGCGAGATATTGCTGAATGTCGCGTTGTGGATCGACGATGATCGCGGTTGAGCTGGCCTCGTCTCCAATAAGATAGGAGGCGTGGGCGAGACAGCCCAGGTAGTACTGCTTCAGAATCATGCGGTCTCCTTCGAGATTACGGGCCGCCCGCCGGGTACCGGTGAGATTGAAAAGCGTTATTTGCTGAGGATGAGTAAGGCGGCTCCGTGCTTCGGAATGTTGCGAGAGTAGAGACCGCTGCGTCTGCCCAGATCTTTGTTCTCCCAGACGTCATGGAGAGTTGCTCCTTGGGTAAAGCCTATCTGGGTGAGGTCGAGGCTTACGTCGCGTGAATCCAGGGCGGTGTTGAACATACCAACCGCTACTTTTCCGTTGGCGAGAGGTTTGGTCCAGACGGAGAAGTCACCGCGCTGATAGAGGCGAGTGGCCTGTTTACCGAGCGAGTCCTGATCGATGGCGATGACTTCTTTGTTGAGGAGGATGCCCTTGTCTTCGGGGGCCATCTTGCTGAGATCGTTGCCTGCGAGCAGAGGCGCGGCGAGGAGAGCCCAGAGGCTCATGTGGGTTCGATACTCGTCTGTGGTCATGTGGCCGTTGCCGACTTCGAGCATGTCGGGGTCGTTCCAGTGGCCGGGGCCGGCGAAGGGGGCGAGATCGGCTTGCTCGAGGCCGATGATGGTCATGCGGCCCCAGGTGTCGTCAATGTCGTCTGTGGTGCGCCACATCTGTGCGCCGACTTCTGGTCCCCACTTCCAGGGTTCGGCGATGCCATACTGGCAGAGGCTATAGAGGATTGGCCGGTTGGTGGCTTTGAGTGCGTCGCCCATCTTGCGGTAGGCGTCGATCATCATCTTGAAGGCGGCGTCTGTATTGCCGTTGTTTTTTGCGGTGAGCTCGCGCATGGGATCCTGCATGGAGCAGAGGTCGTATTTGAGAAAGTCGACACCCCAGCGGGCGTACATCTGTGCATCCTGGATCTCGTGGCCGAAGCTGCCTTCGAAGCCTCCGCAGGTCTTTGGCCCAGGCGATGAGTAGATGCCGAACTTGAGCCCTTTGGAGTGGATGTAGTCGCCTAGCTTCTTCATGTCGGGGAAGCGACTGTTGGGATGCAGCTCTCCGTTGGCGTCGCGGCTGCCCTGCCAGGTGTCGTCCACGTTGACGTAGATGTAGCCGGCATCGCGCATGCCAGTGGAGACCATGAGATCGGCTGCGGTGCGGACGTCGGCGTCGGTAACATGTTCCGCGAAGTGGTTCCAGCTATTCCAACCCATTGGAGGAGTTGCGGCGAGAGTGGACTGGGCGCGTAGGGTTGAGGACTGCCCGAGGCAAAGAAGAGCGAATGGGATTAAAACAGCTTTGCTAAGAAACATCGACACTCCGAATCAAGGACTCCGAAAAGCATATACCGCCAGCACACGGCAATTTTGTTGTCACTTGCAGCGCGCTGATGATGTGCGAGAAATATGGGAGGGCGTCGCTCCTCTAGTGTTACGGAGAGTTCTTCCCAGTTGCGTGAAGATTTTATGCGGTGGGTGCAGCGTTGGCTGAGATTTCGATCAGATAACTTTTCGGAGCGCGTTGACGACCTTTTCGCCTGCCATCTTGACTGCCGAAGCCGCCGTTTCACCCGCAGCCATGGTGTGTGTCAGCGCGGATCTCCTTGGTGCTTTCGGTTCTTCGATAGGAGAAGTTTCGATGTCGCCGCCGAAGATCGTGTGCTCCGCTTCAAGGCGATCGAGGGCTGCGTTCAACTGTTCGACTACTGCCTCGGCTTCATCTTCGATGACGATCAGTTCCATGTTGATCTTTCGATAAATCATGTGTGTCCTCGTCCTGCAATTGTATGCTTGCTCGCCCTGATGATTGACTTGGGCTAGGCGGTTTGCTGCTCCTCGAGGGTTAGGGAGAGTTCCTCCCATTCGGCGAGGAGGGTTGTGCGCTTTGCGCGGAGCTCGTCGAGTTTGGCAGCGTCTTTTTGGGACTGCTCTGCTGAGGTGAAGTTGCCTAGGCGGGATTCGGATTCGGAGATGAGGGACTCCAGGTGTGGGATCTCTTCTTCGGCGAAACGGAGACGGTCTTCGAGCTGTTTGAGCTTGATGGGATTGAGGCGTTTGATCGGGTTGGGTGGTGGTTCCGATAGGGAAGCGGGTTTCTCCACTTCGGTCGAAATGACAGATGTAGACGCTGGGGTGGGTGATGTGGGAGCCAGAGAATTTGTGATCTGCTCGGTTACTTTTTCTGGGCCGCCTTGTTTGCGCCAGAGGTAGTCCTCGTAGTTGCCGGGGTAGATGTGAAGCCGGCGGTCTTCTACTTCGAAGACGCGGGTGGCGAGGCCGTCGATGAAGTAGCGGTCGTGCGAGACGAAGAGGACGGTGCCGGTGAAGTTGCGGATGGCGTCGAGGAGGACGTCTTTGGCGCGGAGGTCGAGGTGGTTGGTGGGTTCGTCGAGGAGGAGGAAGTTGCTGGGCGAGACGAGCATCTTGGCCATGGCATAGCGGTTGCGTTCGCCGCCGGAGAGGACGCCTAGTTTTTTGAAGACGTCGTCGCCGGAGAACATGAAGCAGCCGAGGAGAGAGCGGAGTTCGACGACGGGGACCTTGGGGGCGGCTCCGCTGATGTCGTCCAGCATGCCTGCGTTGGGGTCGAGGACTTTGTACTGGTCTTGCGCGAAAAAGTCGGAGAGAACGTTGTGGCCTTCGCGGATGGTGCCTGCGGTGGGCTCTTCCTGTCGGCTGAGGAGGCGGATGAGTGTGGATTTGCCTGCGCCGTTAGCGCCTACGAGGGCGATGCGGTCGCCGCGCTCGATGGTGAAGCTGAGGTCGTCGAGGATGAGTTTCTCGCCGCCTGTTGGCGTAGGGTAGATCTTTTTGAGGTTGTTGACTTCGATGACGGTGCGGCCGCTGGCTGGAGGCTGCGGGATGGAGAAGTGGATGGTGGACTCGTCTTCGGGCACTTCGATGCGCTCGATCTTTTCGAGCTCCTTGATGCGGGACTGGACCTGTTTGGCTTTGGTGGCCTGGGCGCGGAAGCGGTTGATGAAGGCTTCGAGGGCTTCGATGCGGTCGCGCTGATTTTTATAGGCGGACATGAGTTGGGTGCGGCGCTCTTCTTTTTGAGCGACGTACTTCTCGTAGTTGCCGTGGTAGGTGTGCATTCGCTTGTTCCAGAGTTCGACGGTTTTATTGACGGTGACGTCGAGGAAGTAGCGGTCGTGCGAGATGAGGATGTAGGCGTTGGGGTAGTCGTGGAGATAGTTCTCGAGCCAGTTGCGGGACTCGATGTCGAGGTGGTTGGTGGGCTCGTCGAGGAGGAGGAGGGAGGGTTTTTGGAGGAGGAGCTTGGCGAGGGCAATGCGCATCTGCCAGCCGCCGGAGAACTCTTCGGTGTTGCGGTCCCAGTCTTCTTTGGAGAAGCCGAGGCCGCCGAGGACGGCGCCTACTTGTGAGTCGAGGTTGTAGATGTCGTGGACGTGGAGCTGGTCGGCGATGTCGGAGTAACGCTCGGCTGCTACTGCGTACTCTTTTGATTTGGGGTCGGCTTCGGAGATGGTCGTGGTGAGGGCGATGGACTCGCGTTCGAGCTCGTGGAGGTGGTCGAAGACGGAGAGGCACTCGCTAAAGACGGTGCGGCCGCGGAGGGCGAGGCCGTCCTGCGGGAGGTAGCCGAGGGTGACGCCTTTGTTGCGGGTGATGGTGCCGTAGTCGAGGGACTCGATGCCGCCGATGATTTTGAGGAGTGTGGACTTGCCGGTGCCGTTACCGCCGACCAGACCAGTGCGCTCGTCTGGATTGATGAGCCAGTTTGCGTCTTCGAAGAGGAGTTTTTGGCCGAAGCGTTTGCCGGCTGCTGAGAGTTGGAGCATTCTGCTTCTATTTTCTCATTGCTGGGGGAAACGCGGGTGTCCTGCCGGACGGGCGCCCTGCGCGGGCGGCGGTCACTTCGTGACCTGTGTACCGGTCTTGGCTGAGCTCACCTCTTAGGCCTCCCGTTGGTCGGCATGGAATTTAGCTTGCGACCAACGGGAGCACATCGCGAAGCTATTACGAGTCACGAAGTGACCGCTGCCCGCGCAGGGCGCCCGTCTAGCAGGCCCGGAGAATCCGTCTTAGGGCTATGGTTCGTACTTAGAGTGATTATGAGATTACGTTTGGCGGTTTTTATTTCTTTGATGATGTTTGCTCTTACGGGTTGGGCTTCGCCGGCTCCGGGGGCTTTGCACTGGAAGGCTTGGTCGGATGGGGCGTTTGCTCAGGCTCGGGCAGAGCATAAGTTTGTGCTGCTGGATCTCGAGGCGGTGTGGTGCCATTGGTGCCACGTGATGGATGATGTGACGTATCGTGATCCGGTGGTGGTGCAATTGCTGAATAGGCGGTATGTGCTGGTGAAGGTGGATCAGGACTCGCGGCCGGATATCTCGAATCGATACCAGGACTATGGGTGGCCGGCGACGGTGGTGTTTGCGGCGGATGGGTCGGAGATTGTGAAGCGGCAGGGGTATCTGCCGCCGAAGTTGATGTCGTCGATGCTGCAGGCGATTATTGACGATCCTTCGCCGGGACCGAGCGTCGAGAAGGAAGGTGTGTTTCGTCCGGCGTCGGATTCGGTGATCAAGCCTGCGCTGCTGGCGCGGATTGAGGTGCAGTACGAGAAGCAATATGACAAGCCGGTTGGTGGCTGGGGGTTTGTTCATAAGTATCTCGATGAAGAGTCGGTGGAGTATGCGATACGGCAGGGGGCGCGGGGGAATGCAGAGTATGCGAAGCGAGCGGCGGATACATTGCATGATGCGACGAACCTGCTTGATCCTGTCTGGGGTGGGATGTACCAGTATTCGGTTGGCCGGCATTGGACGGAGCCACACTTTGAGAAGTTGATCTCCATTCAGGCGGACGCGCTGCGGGAGTATTCGCTTGCCTATGCGCAGACTCAGAATGCTGAAGATTTAAACGCGGCGCAATCTGTGCATCGTTATGTTACAAACTTTCTGACTGCTCCTTCTGCGGGTGTTTTCTTTGTGTCGCAGGATGCGGATCTGCATGATGGGCAGGAGAATGAAACTTATTTCAAGCTTTCGGATGAGGGGCGGCGGGCGCAGGGGATTCCGCGTGTGGATACGCATGTTTATGCTCGCGAAAATGGGTGGATGATCGATGCTTTGTGCGACTACTACGCTGCAAGCGGTGATGCTTCGGCGTTAGAGCAGGCGCGTCGTGCTGCGGGATGGATTGTGGTACATCGCAGCTTGCCTGGCGGAGGATTCCGGCACGACGACGTTGATCCTGCCGGGCCTTACCTTGGGGATACGCTGGCGATGGGGCAGGCTTTTCTGGCGCTGTATAACGTTACGGGCGATCGCGAAGATCTGAAGGCTGCTACTGCGGCGGCGCAGTATATTGCTGCTCACTTTGCGCCCGCTTCAGCGGGTGGGGGATTTGTTACGGCACAGAAGGCTACGGATGCTGCGTATCGGCCGCACCCTGATCGCGATGAGAATGTCGCGCTGGTGCGGTTCGCGTCGGCACTTGCGCTGGCTTCGGGAGAGGAGCGGTTTCATGCAACTGCTGCGGAGGCGATGCGGTATGTTGCGGCGGAGTCAGTTGCGTTGCGGCCGCTTTCGGCTGGGGTGCTGCTTGCCAATGAGGATATGACTGAGTCTCCGATTCACGTTACCGTGGTGGGGGCGGCGTCGAATGCTGATGTGGTTGCGCTGCATACTGCTGCGTTGCGATCGATTACGTCGCGTGAGTTGATCGAGATACGTGACCCCGCCGATCCCGCGCCGTTGACCACGAGCGTGACTTACCCTCCGTTGAAGAGAGCTGCGCTTTTTCTTTGCACGGCACAGGCTTGCTCGTCGCCGATCTTTCGCGGGGAAGAGGTTCGGGCGAAGATTCAACGGGCGCAGCTTCAGACACAACGGTAGGCGATGTGTTCTGCCGGACGGGCGCCCTGCGCGGGCGGCGGTCACTTCGTGACTTGTGTACCCATTCGGATGGTGCTCCCGTTGGTCGCGGGCGACATTCTTCGGCCGGCAAGTGGGAGTCCGAAAGCGAACAGTGTTTTGTGAGATTGAACAGCCGAGGATGTGGGCGTTGTCGGCGGGATATCGCTTATATCTTGGTGAGACTGAAGTTACCGGGATGCTTGTGGCGTGTACTTTTGGCAGAGGAATTGCACGCTTCCATTACCAGATTCTCGATTGCGGAGGCTGGCTATGGCATATTTTGAACGGGTTCGCGATGTGGTTTCGGGGCCGTTTAGTCCTGAGATTATGGCGCAGCGTACGGCTGCGGGATGGCAATTGGTGTCGATCGAGTGGAAGCGGGAGCTGCCGGATCAGGAGACGCCGCGGGAGGGAGCGTTCGGCGAGGATATTCCTTTTGGGCTGCGAATCTCGGAGGACTGCATGAGGCTTGAGGTTCATCCCAGGGAAAATCAGATACTGATGCTGATGATGGATCTGCTGGGGGAGGACTTCTCGTATGCAAGCATTGTGAGCGACCTGAATGAGAAGGGGTTTCGGATGCGGAATGGCGGACCGTGGAACAGGGTGGCTGTGTTCAACATGATGCCGAGGTTGATTGAGGTCGGACCGCGCTTGTTTTCTTCCGACGAGTGGAGGAAGCGGGAGAAGAGGTTGTCGCAGGTGAAGGCGCCGGACCTCTTTTAATTACTGGTGATGCGGAGGCGGAGTAGCCGTCGCGTGGCAGAGCAGCACCTGTCGAGTCTTGTCTATCGGTATTTTTAAGCGGTTACGGCTTTTGGGCGGATAGGTGCGTCCAATCGGTAGAGGGTTTTTTTTGAACCAGACGGGTATTGATACGGTGGCGCCCGTAGAACGCCAGCGCTGGTGGCGGAGAGGCTGGGTTCTTTGGACCGGCGCGGCTTTTGTGCTTGTAGCGATTGCGGGGGCATTGATGGTGGAGTGGGGACTGCGGCAGCTGCAGCCGATGTTGCGGAAAAAAGTGGTGGAGTCGCTTTCTGCAAAGTTCCATAGCCCGGTGGAGCTGGATCGGTTTGAGCTGTCGATGCGCAAAGGCGTGATCGTGCGGGGTGGGGGGCTGCGGATTCTTTATCTTGCGGGGCCGACGAAGCCGGATGCTCGTCAGAATGCGCCGCCGATGGTGGTCGTGGACAGCTTTGAATTCGGTACGGATTGGAGGGAGCTGCTGCGGCCGACGACGCGCATCGTGGATGTGAAGGTGCATGGGGTGACGGTGAATATTCCGCCGAAGGAGGAGCGCGGACCGCTGATGCCGGATGACCCGAAGGAGAAGGGCCAGGGGAAGCTGAGTATTACGGTGGACCGGATTGAGTGTACGGACGCGAAGGTGACGCTGGAGACGATTAAGCCGGGGAAGAAGCCGCTGGAGTTCGAGATCAGCAGCGTGGTGTTGACCGATGTTGGGGCGAAGAAGCCGTTGAACTATACGGCGGTGCTGCGAAATCCGAAGCCGGTGGGAGATGTGCGCTCGACGGGGCACTTTGGACCGTGGCAGAGGGATAATCCGCGGGATACACCGATTGATGGGGACTATGAGTTCACGCATGCGGACCTGTCGTCGATTCATGGACTGGGCGGGATGCTGTCGTCGACGGGAAAGTATGAGGGGACGCTGGGGGCGATTGCGGTGGATGGAGCGGCAGAGGTGCCGGAGTTCCGGCTTGATATCAGCGACCATTCGCTGCCGATGCGGACGGAGTTCAATGCGGTGGTGGATGGGACGACGGGCGATGTGCGGCTTGATAGGGTGAAGGCACGGTTGGGCCGGTCGGAGTTGACGGCTACGGGGTCTGTGACGCGTGCCACGGGAGCGCCGGGGCATACGACGGACCTGCATGCGGTGATGGAGAAGGGCAGGATTGAGGACATGCTGGCGCTGGCGATGAAGGGGAACCCGGCGCTGATGCGTGGGGCGCTGGCGACGAAGGTGCATGTCGTGGTTCCGCCGGGGCCGGTGAGCGTTTCGAAGAAGGTGAGGCTGGATGGGACGTTTGCGATTCACGATGCGCTGCTGAATAACGTGAAGATGCAGCAGGAGCTGGATGCAATGAGCGAACGGGCGCAGGGGAAGCCGAAGCTGGCCAATGCGCAGGATGCGGCGGTGGTGGGGTCGTCGATGTCGGGTACGTTTTCGCAGGCGGACGCGGTGATGCAGATACCGGAGCTGAACTACCAGATGCCGGGCGCGCAGGTGACGATGAGTGGGCAGATCGAGTTGATTGGGAGCACCTACGAGTTTCATGGAAAGGTGAGGACCGAGGCGACAGCGTCGCAGATGACGACCGGATGGAAGAGTCTGTTGCTGGTGCCGTTCGACAAGCTGCTGAAGAAAAATGGGGCGGGAGTGGAGTTGCCGATCAAGGTGACAGGGACGCGGTCGACGTATGACTTGCGGCTCGATTTTCCGCACGATACGCGGGCGCCGGCCAAGCTTCCAACCCCTGCAAAATGAGAGAGGTGAGGAGAGGGGAGCCTTGGATGATGCTTTGGCCGGAGAGACAAGCGCGAGGCGCTCTGCTAGTGTCAGACTTGAGAGTTATTCGAGCAGAAGAGGTTTTGCGCAGAACGTTTTGATGCGGAGTTTGATGTCCGGACAGCCACAACTTTTCCCGAACCCTGAACCGACCGTTGAAGATGCGGCGGTGAATAAGGTTGAACCTGTAAAGAGAACAGCGCCGGTGTGGCTGCAGCGGCTGTCGCTGTTTGTGCTGGTGCTGTTCTGCGTGTATCTGGGCGTGCTGGTGATGGTACTGCCGTGGTGGACGCGGATATGGGATCGCAATGAGTTCATTCTGGCGAGGCCGTGGCTTGCTGCGGTGTTGCATAATGGCGCGGTGCGGGGGATGATCTCCGGACTGGGGCTGTTGGATATATGGATCGGTGTCTCCGAGGCGGTGCACTACCGCGATTACCGGGGATGACGGGCGATCGACTGCCGGTTTTCTAACATGTGGATAGAGAGACTATGAACCCTAAGGTGCCGGATACGCTGGAGCAGGCTCCGCTGGCGTATGAGAATGCTGATTTTTTGAACTCGCCCGAGGGGCGAATGCTGAGGATTCTGGCAGAGTACCAGGAGCCAATGGCGCGGTTTCGGCGGGAACGGATTCAGGACACGGTGGTGTTCTTCGGGTCGGCGCGGTTTCGGGCGCTGGACGTGGCGAACTCGGAGCTGGAGCTGCTGGCAAATACAGGGTCGGCTCAACCCGCGCCGAAGGAGGAGCAACCGGCGAGTCCGGAGGAAATTGAGAGGGGCGAGGCGAGCGCGCAGAAGCTGAAGCTGGCCGAAGCTGCGGTGGAGATGGCTCAGTACTACGAGGGCGCGCGGCAGCTGGCGGGGATGGTGGCTACGTGGTCGAAGACGCTGCCGGGCAGGCGACACCGTTTTGTGGTGACCTCGGGCGGCGGACCGGGGATTATGGAAGCGGCGAATCGCGGTGCGTATGAGGCTGGATGCAAGACGATCGGGCTGAACATCAGGCTGCCGTTTGAGCAGCACCCGAACCCTTACATTACGCCTGCGCTTAGCTTTGACTTTCACTATTTCTTCATGCGGAAGTACTGGTTTGCATACCTCGCGAAGGCGCTGGTGGTGTTTCCGGGTGGGTTTGGGACGCTGGATGAGATGTTCGAGCTGTTGACGCTGGCGCAGACGAAGAAGCTGGCTAAGAAGATTACGGTGGTGATCTACGGATCGGATTATTGGAAGAAAGTGATCAACCTTGAGCTGCTCGCCGAGAAGGGTGCGATCGCTACGGCGGATCTGGAGCTGTTTCAGTTTGCGGATACGCCGGAGGAGGCGTTCGCGCTGCTGAAGGCGGGGTTGACGGAGAATCATTTGGAGTCTGACTACGAGCGGGAGCAGGCGAGGTTGGAGAAAGAAGAGATTCCGGATCATCCGGCGCCGAGTGTGCAGGAGATGATGGGGCCGGATATCGCAAAGACTCGGTAGCTGGATTGGCGAACTTCGGGACGACCTGCGGGGTTCGTTCTGATAGGATTCTCGTTCTGGCACGCTCGTAAGGAATTAGATCGGTCGCAACACTCATCTTTTTTGAGGTCTTGCATGCAACGGAAACCAAGTGTCCTCGCCGCGCTTTTTCTTGTAGCCGTGTTGATGTTTCAGAGCTTTGGGGCGATGCTTCTGGCTCAAGCGGCCGCTGCGCCGCCACCACCACCTACGGCTGCGCAGCTTGATCAGTTGCTGGCGCCGATAGCGCTCTATCCCGACTCGCTGCTGGCGCAGATTACGACGGCTTCGACGAATCCTCAGGAGATTCTGGATGTCGATAACTGGCTGGCGCTGAATAAGAGCCTGAGCGGGACGGCGTTGACGGATGCGGCGCAGAAGCAGGGTTTCGATCCGGCTTTTATTGCTCTTACCAACTTTCCTTCTGTCATCGAGATGATGGCTGAGAATATTGACGACTACGCCGCGCTCGGGACGGCCGTCTCGTCGAATCAGGCGGAGGTGTCGGCGGCGATTCAGCGGTTGCGTTCGCAGGCTTATGCGGCGGGGACGTTGCGGAGCACACCGCAGCAGCAGGTTGAGGTGCAGCAAAATTCGGGGCAGCCGATTTATGTGATTCAGCCGGCGAATCCGCAGGTGGTGTATGTCCCGCAATATAACCCGACGGTGGTTTACGTGGCGCCGAGTACTAGTAGCGTGGTGGCTGCGTCGCTCATTGGCTTTGGGGTGGGGATCGGGATTGGGGCGCTACTGGTAAACAACCAGCCTTGGGGCTGGGGTGGCTGGGGATGGAACTGGGGTGGACACAGCATCTACTACAACCATGGCCCTTGGGGCGGATGGCATGGAGGGTACTATCCCCCGCGGCCGTATTACCGTCCACGGCCGGTGCCGTATGCCAGCCGTCCAGGGTACGGTGGCAACTGGGGATATCGTCCGCCGAACTATCGGCCACCGATGTCGGCGAACCGGCCGGGGTACAGCCGGCCTGGCTATGGGCAGCCGGGTTACCGTCCGGGCCAGCCGGGTTATCGTCCGGGTCGTCCCGGGGGATCGCCGGGCGGTCCTAACTACGGACGTCCAGGAACCAAGCCAGGAGGGTCGCGTCCTGGAACTCCGGGAAATGGGAATCGCCCAGGAACTCCTGGGAACGGAAATCGCCCAGGAACTCCTGGAAATGGAAACCGTCCAGGAACTCCTGGGAATGGGAATCGTCCAGGGACTCCTGGGAATGGGAATCGCCCGGGAACAGGTCCTGGAAGTCCTGGAAACGGCAATCGACCAGGGGGCGGTCAGGGTGGAGGACGTCCGTCTCAGCCGGGACAGGGTGGAAGACCGACTCCGCAGCCTCGTCCCACGCCGCAACCAGGCCGTCCAACAACGCAGCCTCGTCCGACTACGCGGCCAGCACAACCTCGCCCCACGCCGCAGACTCGGCCTACACAGAGCCGTCCTAGTCCGCAGTCTCGTCCTACAAGCCAGAGCAGACCTGCGCAACAGTCTCGGCCGGCTGGGAGGCCGTCGTCATCGGGGTCACGGCCACAGCCGAACCGGGGCGGCGGCAAGCCGAACTAGATTGTGCTTGTGAACTGTACGTTCTTGACGACAGGGCTGCGTAGCCGTCGTGATCCATCGACGCGAGCAGAAACTGGTGCGTTGGCCTCCACTACGTTTGGCGATCGGAATAAGAGCCTACAACCTTTAGGGAATCATTGTAGATACTGGGGTTACGGATTTTGAAGCTGCATTGTTGGTGCAGTTACACCCTCGTCACATTAGAACTCGATACTGCACTCGTAAGCAGCCTGACAATCTGGGGGTGACCCGATGAGCCAGTCGAGTGTTTCGTACCTGTGGCGGGAACCGGAGGCGGCGAAGGGTTTTGAAACCGGGGTCTCGCTGCATAGTCACACCAACCAGTCGAAGGAGACTCTGGATTTCATCTCGGAGATGTCCAAGGACTGGAGCGTGCTGCAGCCGGTGATGCGGTGGGCAGAACGACGGTGCAAGCGGCGGCAGAGCATTGACCTGAACTATGCCCGGGGCTACTGGACTCCCCCGCTGACACCGAGCCTGGCTTTTGATCTGGAGCGGCGGCAGATTGAAGAGAAGCTGCAGATGCAGGCTCTCGTGTCGATTACGGATCACGATGACATCAATGCGCCGATGCTGCTGCGATCGGTGCCTTCGTCACGGCATATTCCGGTGTCGGTTGAGTGGACGGTGCCTTTTGGCGACACGGCGTTTCATATCGGCGTTCACAATCTGCCGAGCGCGACGGGCGTGGCGTGGATGGAGCGTCTGGCTGCGTTTACGGCGCTTCCGGTGGCGAGTCGCGATCCTCAGCTACTGCGAGAGGTTCTGGCTGAGCTTGATGAGATTCCGGGCGTGCTGGTGATCTTCAATCATCCGCTGTGGGATCTGTACCGGGTGGGCAAGGAGAAGCATGACGTTCTGGTGAACGAGTTTCTCGCTCTGTATGGGCAGTTTGTCCACGCGCTCGAGTTGAACGGGCTGCGTGACTGGAAGGAAAACCGCGAGGCGGCGACTCTGGCCGGCAAATGGAATCAGCTGGTAATCAGCGGCGGAGACCGCCATGGTGTGGAGCCGAATGCGAATGTGAACCTGACACGGGCAGGCAGCTTTACCGAGTTTGTACACGAGGTGCGGCGTGATCGGGAGAGTCATGTGCTCTTTATGCCGCAGTACGCCGAGCCCTGGAAGCATCGGATTCTGCAGTCAACCTTGGATACGATCCGCAACTACCCACACTTTCCGGAGGGCTCGCGCCGCTGGGATCAGAGGGTCTACCATCCGGATCGACATGGAGAGATCCGTCCGGTGTGTGAGTTGTGGCCGAAGGGCTATCCACCCTCCCCGATCAGTGCGGTTCTGTCGATGGTGAGGCTGATGGGCGCGGCGCCGTTGTCGGGTGGCCTGCGGATGGCGTGGAACGACAGTGTCGAGATGCAGACCACACTGGCGAAGCTGGATGCCTGAGGAGCGGGTCTGCAGAATCGATGTGTGACCGTTTTTGATCCGATTTAATCTCTTCGTTCGATTGCGGAGATACTTGTTTCCGCAGGCGAAGCGCGCGGGGTAGTCTAGAGCGATGCGGGTGCCGCGTGTTGCCTACTTTCCGGACTCCTTCCATGAGGTGAACGGGGTCGCGCATACGAGTCGCAACTTTGTGGCCTATGCAGAGCGGCATGGGCTGCCATTTCTTTGCGTGCGTGCTGGCGGGCGGGCGGAGGCTTTCGAACAGCGGGACGAACTGAGGACGTTGGAGCTGGGGCGCAGTCGTACGTCGGTGCGAATGGAGAAGGATCTTGAGTTCGACACGCTGTTCTGGCGACACGGCGGAGCGATTCGACGGCAGTTGGAGCGGTTCCGGGCGGATGTGATCCACATCACAGGGCCGAGTGAGTTGGGGATCTTTGGCGCGTACTTTGCGTGGGAGATGGGGATTCCGCTGGCCGCGTCGTGGCATACGAATGTGCATGAGTACGCAGCGCGCAGGATGGGTTGGTTGACGGGAAGAATGTCGGAGCACACGGGTGCGACGACTGAGCGTGGGGTGGAGGCGGGGGCATTGTGGGCAGCTTCGCGGTTTTATCAACTGGCGAAGGTTCTGTTTGCGCCAAATGAAGAGCTTTGTGGCATGTTGGAGAGAGCGACGGGAAGGCCCTGCTACCTGATGCAGCGTGGTGTGGATACGGAGTGGTTTTCTCCCTTGCACAGGACACGCGAGGCTGATGAGTCGGCGGTGGTGCTGGGATATGTGGGGAGGCTTTCGATTGAGAAGAATGTGAAACTGCTGGCACGGGTGCAGAGGGAGCTGGCAGCGGCGGGAGTGGATGGAGTGAGGTTTCTGATTGTCGGGCATGGGAGCGACGAAGCAGAGCTGCGGCGGGAGTTGGCGGATGCGGAGTTTGCCGGCGTGCTGCGGGGGGCTGCGCTGGCGCAGGCTTACGCGAATATGGATGTTCTGGTGTTTCCGTCGCATACGGACACGTTTGGAAACGTAGTGCTGGAAGCGCTTGCAAGCGGGGTGCCGGCGGTAGTGACCCCTGACGGTGGACCGAAGTTTATCGTGAGGGATGGCGAGACTGGATTTGTAACTAACGATGATCATTTTGCAGCCGCGGTTGCGGAGTTGGTGAGAGATCGGCAACGGTTGGAAGGGATGCGGCTGAAGGCACGGCAGTATGCGTTGGGGTGTAGCTGGGACGCGGTGTTCGACCGGGTCTATGCCGGGTATGAAACGGCATTGCGGGTACCCTGGACTGAGTTGAAAGTCGGCGAGCTGGCGTAGCGGGTTTCAACGATGACGGAAGCAATTATTGATCTCTGTCCCGGTGCACACTAGCGGAGAATGGTTTGGGAAATTCGTTTTGATCGGCTCGCGTCGATTTATCCGGAATCGTGGAACCTGATGGGTCTCTCTTGCGTAACCTCCTTCGCCAGCCCTTGCAAACAGGAGATTACTATGTCGTTTTCAGGAAACAGATCAACGGGATCCGCCGCCATGATTGCGGCGGTTGCTCTTTCTCTTGCGTCTTCCGCAGCGCTTGCCCAAAGCTCGGACAACGATTGGCAGAAGGTGTATGCGGTGAGCGGCTGGAGTGCTTCACTCACGGTAGAGACAGGCGATAGCGGTCTTGAGATTCGCTCCTGCGGAGAGTGCAAAGAGATCAAAGTTCATGTGGAATCAAACCGGAAGTTGAGCGAGTACAACCTTGAGGAGCGTCAGGAGGGAGATCATGTCTTCTTCAGTTTCAAAGAGAAGCCGCATATGGGTGTGCATATTCTGTGGAATGAAGGCCGAAGGACGAAGGTAAGCGTGGAGACTCCTATGAAGCTCGATCTGGATGCCAGGGTGGCTGACGGCAGTCTTTCTGCGAGCAACCTGGTGGGGAAGGTGCAGATCCGTGCTGGCGATGGGTCGGTGGCGCTCGATGACATCAAGGGGGATGTGCATCTTGTCTCTTCGGACGGCAGTGTCAGCCTCCGTAACGTGATTGGCACGCTTGATGCGCGTGGTTCCGACGGCAGTATGAAGATCGATGGACAGTTCTCGACGGTTCAGCTTGAGACTAAGGATGGCAACCTCGACTTTACGCTTGCCCCGGGTTCGCAGCTTACGGCTGAGTCGCGGATTAAGAGCTCAGATGGGCAGGTTTCGATCAGACTGCCGCAGACTCTCTCTGCGGATGTGGATGTAGCAACCGGGGATGGACACCTTATTTGCACGCTTCCGCTCACGATGGATCACTACAACAGCGGAGAGTCGGGCGGCCATCATCTGCATGGGCATTTGAATAGTGGCGGCGTTCCGTTCAGCATTCACGCATCTGACGGAAACGTCAGTATTACGACCATCTAGTAGCGGAGTTCGCCTACGTAGGCGAAGTAAGGCGGCAGTGTCATTTCGTCGAGATGCATGGTGCCCATACCCTCGTCTGAGCGCAGTATGGTACGGAGGAAGCTGCCGCGGAGGCCGAGCTTTGTGATGTCGGCCTTGAGCGAAAGGCGGACTGGTTGTGCCGTGAGATTAAAGAGCAGCACCAGAACGGGCGAGCCGGCAGAGACGACTTTTGGTTTGCGGACAAGGACGAGAACGTTCTGGTCGTCGCGGTTGATGGTGAGACTGGCGCCGGAGGCCAGTGTGGCGTTGCCGTGATGGAGTGAGCTGAGCTGACGGTACCAGTTCAGAAGAGAGTTTGGGTCGGCATCCTCAAGAGCGACGTTCGGTGCGGCGTCTGGGGCTGAGGCTTCGGGTCGTGTGGTGACATAGCCCTTTGCAGGTGGCAGTGGGGCGTCCCAAAGGATAAGCGGGGTAGTGGAGGCTGATGCGGATGTTGCGTGCACGCCCAGCTCCTGGCCATAGTAGATGATCGATTCGGCGCGAGTAGTGAAGAGCAGGATGGCGAGGAGTTTGGCGATGGCGAGATCGTGCTGGCCGTCAGCGTAGCGGCTCATGCTGCGAGTGAAGGTGGGGCCGTCGGTGGCGAGTAGAGGCAGACTATGTCCGGCTTGTTGGATGTCCTGGAGACGTTCGATGACAGGGCGGATGGCTGCGGCGCTCAGGCTCGTGATGGCGCCGAGGCGGTTGTCGAGGAGGAGCTGTGGCGATTGAGTATCCAGAGTAGTGAAGGTGGTTGCCGGGGCGCCCGTAGTTGACTTGCGCTGAGACCGGGCGTGAGCGTGATGACGGCCGCGTGTGTCGGATTTCGGCTGCGGCTGCGGCTGCGGCTGAGGTTGAGAGGTTGGGGGAAGGTTAGGATCGGCGTCAGCGATGAGGATTCGCTGGCCCAGGTAGCTGGAGTTCGCGGTGCGAAGGGTTGTGGCCTGGGTACGGGCGACGTCATTGGTACCGGAGACGTGGAAGCCAGCGACACCTCGGTTGAGCCAAAAACGGGCGACGTTGGGCAGGTCGGCGGCGGGAATCGCGGGGTCGAGATCGAGCAGGACGCGGAGGTGGCGGCTGCTGGCTTCGCGGAGAAGGTCATCGAAGTCGTCGAGAGTGCCGAGGTTTGGGGCGATCTCCTGTGCGTGGGTTGCGTCGGGTTGGAGTGGGGTGAGGAGGATGGCGTCAGCGCCGAGGGAGTGAATGTAGTCGAGGCGCTCGGTGACGCCGTGCAGGCCGCTGCTGCCGGCGGGGTTGAAGTCGGCAGGGTTTACCTCGTAGATGATGGCTCGCTTCCACCAGAGATCGGTTGTCATGCCCGAGCCCACCCAGCCGGGTCGCGCGAGGGTTTGGGATCGAGCGAAGGGAACTGTCGCAGTCAGAGTGCAGGAGAGACAGAGGGAGAGGAGCGTTCGATGGAGGTTGATCATGCGTTCGTTATTGAGATGCTACCTGAGAAGGCGAGGGTGAGGAGCGCGGCGTTTCCTAGGGTTACGAGGAAGCATCGTCGCATGGATCTGATCATTCCTTGTGTTTGGAGAGTCGAGGTTTTATGGTCAATGAATCCGGTCCAGCGAAAAAAGGAGATTTTGCATGAAAGGTGTTGTCGCTTTCGGAATTGGCGCTGTGTTGTTGTTTGTTCAGACGGGGTTGGCGCAGATGGGCGCACCAGATACGCCACCACCGGCTTCGATGCCGGCTTTTGCGGGGCCGCTGGCTGCGAAATATAAGGCAGATGCGGATCGAATTCTAAAGGCGTCTGAGACTGATGATGATGGGTATGTTGCGCTGACCTACTTGTGCGACCACATCGGCAAGAGGCTGAGCGGGTCTCCACAGCTGAACACTGCAGTGGAGTGGGGCGCCGAGTTGATGCGGAAGGCCGGGTTGCAGAATGTGACGGTGCAGCCGGTGATGGTGCCGCGTTGGGTGCGGGGGAGCGAGTCGGGTGCGATTGTCTCTCCAGTGACGAAGTCGCTGCATATGTTGGGGCTGGGGATGAGCGTGGGTACGCCGAAGGAAGGGATTACGGCGGATGTGGTATTTGTGCCGAGCTTTGCGGCGCTCGATGCGATGTCGCCGGAGCAGGTGAAGGGGAAGATCGTGGTCTTCAACCCGGGTTGGCATGGTTATGGGTTCAACGTGATGTATCGCGGGTTGGGGCCGTCGAAGGCTGCGGCGAAGGGCGCCGTTGGAGTGCTGGTGCGTTCGGCGACGGGGTTGGCGATGCAGACGCCGCACACGGGCGCGTTGCGGTATGACGAGAAGGTGCCGAAGATTCCGGCGGCTGCGATCTCAGTCGAAGATGCGCTGATGATCGAGCGGCTATGTAAGGAAGGGCCGGTGAAGGTCCATCTGCAGATGGATGCGCACATGGAAGCGGATGTTCAGGCCGGCAATGTGATCGGCGAGATTGTGGGAAGTGAGCATCCTGAGCAGGTGGTGGTGATTGGCGGCCATATCGATTCGTGGGATGTTGGGCAAGGAGCGCAGGACGATGGATCTGGCATTATGGGAGCGTTTCAGGCGGTGACTCTGATTCACAAGCTGGGGCTGAAGCCGAAGCGTACGATCCGGCTGGTGTTTTGGGTGAATGAGGAGAACGGCGGGGCGGGCGGGCAGGCTTATCGCAAGATGGTCGGCGAGAAGATTAAAGATCAGGTCGCGGCGATCGAGATGGATGAAGGAGCGGAGAAGCCGCTCGGGATGGGATATGGCGGGTTCGAGGCGATGATGCCGGGTGCGGCGCCTTTTGATTTGAACAAGCTGCCGCCGGATCAGCAGCAGTCGTTTGCCGCGTTGCAGGATATCGCTTCGCTGCTCGCGCCGATTGGGGCGGATCGGGTGCTGCCGGGTGGGGGTGGGTCGGATATTGAGCCGCTGACTGATGATGGAGTGCCTGCCCTGGCTCCGCGGACTGATGATCTGCACTACTTCGACTGGCACCACACGGATGCGGATACGCTGGATAAGGTGGATCCGAAGGAGTTCCGGAAGAATGCGGCTATGCTGGCGGTGACGACGTTTGTGCTGGCCGATATGGATGGTCGGATGGCGGGGAAGAGTACTGCTGCTGCGAAGTAGGCTGAAGATGTAAGAGCGCGATTGCGGCGAATCGAAGTTTTGGTTCGTCGTGATCGCGTTCAAAATTCATGGTGCTTTGATTGACAGGGCGGGGTTGGCTCGATAGCCTCGAAGTCCGGCAGTGATTGGTGGGCCAATCTTTTTGCTGTCCGAATCCCAAGGGTCCTCGTCTGCGATGCACGCGATGCGATGGGGCGGAAGGCTGGACATATGAGCACACGAGCTGATTTCAGCGTTGATGAGTGGGACCTCCTGCGTTCCTCTCCGTTTATGGCGAGCATTCTGGTTGTCGCGGCGAGTCCGAGCGGCCCGATTGGGCTTGTTCAGGAGTCAACCGCTGCGGGCAAGATGATCTTGACCGCTGCATCGTCGGCGCAGACCCCGCTGCTGAAGGATCTTGCGTTAGACCTGACGCAGAAGATGTCGATTCCCAAGCCTCCGGCGGGAGCCACCCCTGCGCAGGTGCAGGGTGCGGCTACCGAGATCCTGAAGCGGACGTCGGATCTGCTGGCGCAGAAGGCTACTCCGGAAGAAGCGACCGAGGTGAAGCAGTGGCTGGCCGGAGTTGCGAAGGCGACCGCAGAGGCCACCAAGGAAGGCGGGTTTCTCGGCTTCGGAGGGACTCTGGTCTCCGATGAGGAGAAGGCTGCGCTGGCTACGGTCAACTCGACGCTGGGGCTTGCTGCCTAAAACGGCTGCTGTTCAGCCACGTTTAGTCGATGTCGAAGCTGACTCCTTGTGCCAGGGGCAGGTCGGTGCCGTAGTTAATGGTGTTGGTGGCGCGGCGCATGTACTGCTTCCAGGCGTCTGAGCCGGACTCGCGTCCGCCGCCGGTTTCCTTTTCACCGCCGAAGGCTCCGCCGATCTCTGCGCCTGAGGTTCCGATGTTGACGTTGGCGATGCCGCAGTCGGAGCCGGTGGCGGAGAGGAAGAGCTCGGCCTCGCGGAGGTTCATAGTGAAGATCGATGACGAGAGGCCCTGAGGGACGTCGTTGTGGAGGGCGAGGGCGTCGGCGAAGTCGGAGTATTTGAGGACGTAGAGGATCGGAGCGAAGGTCTCGCGCTTGACGGTGTCGGTTTGAGAGCCGATCTCGACGAGGGCGGGACGGACGTAGAAGGCTTCGTCGTTCGCGGTGGGGATTCGTTCTCCTCCAGTGACGGCTGCTCCGGCGCTGCGGGCTTCTTCGAGAGATTTTTGCATGGCGTTGTAGGAGCGCTCGTCGATGAGCGGGCCGACGAGGGTGCCTTGCGCGCCGGGATCCCCGATGACGACGGAGCCGTAGACCTTTTTCAGCTGCGGGACGAGCTTGTCGTAGACGTCGGCGTGGACGATGAGGCGGCGGAGCGTGGTGCAGCGCTGTCCAGCGGTGCCCATGGCCGAGAAGGCGATGGCGCGTAGGGTGAGATCGAGGTCGGCCGTGGGGGCTACGATGGCGGCGTTGTTGCCGCCTAGCTCCAGGATGGCGCGGGCGAAGCGTGCGGCGAGCTTGGGGGCTACGGCGCGGCCCATGGCGGTCGATCCGGTAGCGGAGACCAGCGGGATGAGCGGGCTATCGACCAGTTGCTCGCCTACCTTGGCGTCGCCGATGAGGAGAGTTGCGAGACCTGCGGGAACTCCTCCGAACTTTTTCGCGGCTCGTTCGAAGATGGCCTGGGTGGCGAGGGCGGTGAGGGGAGTTTTTTCGCTGGGCTTCCAGACGACGGCGTCACCGGCGACGAGGGCGAGGGCTGCGTTCCAGCTCCAGACGGCGACGGGGAAGTTGAAGGCGGAGATGATGCCGACGACGCCGAGGGGGTGCCAGGTCTCCATCATGCGATGTTTGGAACGCTCGGAGGGGACAGTGAGGCCGGCGAGCTGGCGAGAGAGGCCTGCGGCGTAGGTGCAGATGTCGATCATCTCCTGGACTTCGCCGTGGCCTTCGGAGAGGAGCTTGCCGGTTTCGATGGTGACGAGGCGGCCGAGGGGTTCGAGGTTGGTGCGGAGCTCTTCGCCGAGGAGGCGGATGAGTTCGCCGCGCTTGGGGGCGGGGACGTTGCGCCACTCGAGGTAGGCGGCGTGGGCCCGGGCGATGGCCTTGTTGGCGGCCTCGGGCGTGATGGTGGCGATCTGGGCGATGACTTCGCCGGTGATGGGGGTGCGGACGGTGAGGCTGCCGGTGGTGGCGGGGACGCCGAGGTGCGCGAGGATAGCTTCGACTTCTTTTCTGATCGTCATGGTTTGTCGGGATTGTTCTCGTGGGCTAGCGTAGATGGTTCGGGTGAAGGGTGGCAAGTTGGCGTGTGGGGGTGCCCCCCATATACGCTGCGCATAAATTCCTTTGAATCAGTAGTTTACAGTTAGCTTATGCCTGCAAGATCGTCATAACAAAAGGCTTACGTCCAAATTCGTCCAAGCAAAGGGGTTACGGGTTGCAATAGAAAAGCCCTCTTGCAGCGAGGGCTTTTCGGAGTCTTTTTCAAGTATAGCGGTTGGAGGGTAACTGATACGCCACGCGAATGTGCTGGATTGGCGCGGGTTTTCGCGATTAGGGGCTTGACAAGATTTTGGGGGACGAGTGTTAAGACGATAACGGATTACTGGTTCGGACGGAGAACCTTGCGATCGCCTTCCTCGGGTGTCTTCAACGGATCTGCTTGAATGGTGTTTGCACCTTTGCTTTCGTCTTCGCTGGCGGTCGGAACTGAAATTCCGGAAGCCGCGATGTACAGGTCGCTCTTCTTTGTGTAAGACACGGCCAGAGTGTGTGCTCCTGCTTTTTCCTTCGGTGAACGGGGGAACTCCAGGATGTAACGCTCGCGCAACATCTGCGTAAACTCCTTGAGTTCGAACATGGCGATATGCTCGCTGGTGTGGAGCCGGATTCCACCGCTTTGTACGCATATCTGTTCGAATTTGTCCTCGGGGCTCGTGAAGAAAGACGAGTTGACGTGAAACATCTCTGATACCTCGTGAGGCTTCCCAAAGGTGACTGTTTGAGTCGGCATCAGCCCAAAGACAGTCACTGAATTGATTTGCGCCTGGGTCATGATCTTCGTCCACAGAGTCTTGCTGCCGGTGTCGTTGCCGTCGGTCACAGTCAGGAGAACGCGTCTTCCTGATTGTTGATCGAGGTCGTCGAGCACTTGCGCCATGGAGTCCCACAGCCGGATGGTTGGCTGCAGGACGGTGGAAGAGCTTTCTTCCGTTTCTTCAGCTCTTGGTTTTGCTCTTGACGAATCTGCCACGGCGCCATGGCTCTTTGAACGGCGTCGGTGAGTACCGATGAATTTGCCGGGGTGTCGAAAGCTGTGCGAATCAAGGTGCAAGCGATCGCATAGACCGAGACATGGTCTTGGGGATGGAGGAAATCAGGCGGGAGGGCAGCAATGGCTCGGGTGAGGGCCGGCAACAGCTCGTTTGCTGGACTGGTTGTGTCGATGAGGATTGCCAGGGAGATTGGATCCTCGCCTTCGCGGCGAACGTAGGTGGGTCGGAACCGCGGCCCGGAGTCAAGGCTGACACGGAATCCCGATGGGTCGATCGGCTTCATTCGCTCGTAGTCTTTACTCAAGACGAGGACGGGGACCTGCTTGAGATTGGTATAGACGTGGAGGGTGGGGGTTGCGTCAGCGGAAGGAGTTTGCTGTGCGGCGGTGGATGCTGCTTTCGGGCTTGATTGAGCGGTGGCGACGACGGCAGCGAGTAACAGAAGGATTGTGCAGGCAGGCGTTCGAGGGATTCGTAGGAGCCTATTTCTCTTCTTCTCGTTCGAGATCCTGCGTTGCCGTTTGGCCATGGTCATTTCGACCCGCGACGCGATTACTCGTGGCGTTGCAACATTATTTCCTTCGCTATGCGGAAGCGGTCGTGCCAAGCATAGCATTTTGAGATCAGGGCTTCGGAAGCGCCTTCCGATTGCCGAACTCGGGCGTTCGCGACGGGTCTTCTTGAATGGTTTTCATGCTCTCTTTTTCGTCTTCGCTCGCAATCGGAACAGTGATTCCGGTGGCCGTGATATAGAGATCGCGCTTCTTTGGGTACGACACCGCGATTGTGTGGACACCTGGCTGTTCGTTTGGCGCGCGCGGGTACTCAAGGATGTAGCGGTCTCGCACCATCTGCGTGAACTCCTTGAGCCGGGAAAGGGTGGTGTGCTCGTTGGCTTGCAACTCAACTCCACCGCTGCTCACGCATATCTGTTCGAACTTGTCCTCCCAGCCGCTGAAGGAGGGCGGATTTATGGTCGACAGTAGACCAAAGACGGTCTCGGAGCGGATCTGTGCATGGAACATGACGTCCTTCCAGAGGGTCTTGCTGCCGTCGTCGCCGCCATCGGTGATGGCCAGGAGTACGCGTCTGCCTGGTTGCTGGTCGAGGTCTTTGAGCACCTCTGACATGGAGTCCCATAGCGGCAGGCCGGCTCTGCAGTTTGGCGGAGGGATCTTGTTCTGTTTCTTCAGCTCCTCGTTTCGCGTTTGACGAATCTGCCATGGCGCCATGGCTCTCTTAACCCCGTCGGCGAGCGCCGCGGGGTTCGCACCGGTGTCGTAGATCGTACGGATCAGGGTGCAATCCATGGCATAGACCGAGACGCGATCCTGGGGACGGAGGAAATCGGGCGGGAGGGTAGCGACGGCTCTAACGAGCACCGGTAGCAGTTCGAGGTAGGGTTTGCTTGCGTCGATGAGGATTGCCAGGGAGATTGGATCGTCGCCCTCCTGCCGAACGTAGGTGGGGCGAAACAGCGGCCCTGAGTCGAGGCTGATGCGGAATCCTGATGGGTCGAGCGGCTTCACTCGCCGGTAGTCGCTACTCAGGACGAGGACGGAGACCTGCTTGAGATTGGTGTAGACGCGGAGGGTGGGAGTGGGGGCGGAGATTGCTTGTGCGGTGGGCGTTGCTTCCGTGTTTGACTGAGCGGTGGCGCCGACGGCAATGAGGAGGAGGAAGGTGAAGGCAGAGATTCGGGCGATGCCTCGTAGCTTGTTTCTCTTTTTTTCTTCCGAGATCCTCCGTTGCAGTTTGGCCATGGTCATCTCGACCTCCGCTGTGCCGCTCATCGATGGCGATCATTCTATAAGAGACGGAGAGGCGCTTGATGAGTTGTTACAAAGGATGTTTCACGATGGGTGGGCGGCGAGGAATTTCTTGTATTCGCGGTCGAGGGAGTTCATGAAGGATTCGACCAGGGTGAGCTGGCCCTGGAGGATTTCGATCTTCTGCTTCATGTCGTTGGCCTGAGCCTCACTTAGATCGGGACCTTTGTCGTCCATGTTCATGAAGGGCGCGAGACTGATGATGGCGTCGCGGGCAGATTGCTGCTCGGCGGTGTAGAGCTCGGTCTGGGTGGTGTAGATATTGGCGTACTCCTCGGCCCGGTCATAGGGCATGTAGGAGAGGGCGGTGGTAGATTGCGCTGTCCTCCAGCTTACGTCGGCAAAGGTTTGGATACCGGAACCGATATACATGCTCGTGTGCTCAGGTTCCTTGTGGTTCTTGATGACGTATTTGAGGACTTCGACGTCGTGCTTGAGCTCAGCTTGATTCTTGTGCAGACCGGCGAGCGCGTCGGGAATGCCCTTGACATTGCTTTCGATCTCGGCGTGGAGGCTGGCTTCGGCCTCGTGGACGAGATGGCGGTGGTGTTGCCACTCGACGCAGCCTTCGAGACTGAGAGCGATGAGAAGGCCGATGGTGATGGTGAAGAGATGCAGCAGAAAGTCGCGCCAGCCATGAACGGGTTCATGCGGGGGATGCACATCGAGCACGGATGGGACCTCGTCTACGGGATTCACTTGGGATTAGCGTAGCAAATTGTTGTTTTGTACTTAGTGGGCGAAATTGTTTTGGCGTAGTTCGATGGACTCTGGTACGGGTAGAGGGCGCGGTATTACTGGCTGTTGAGATCGGTTTGCGGGAGGTTGGTGTCGAAGATCTCCGAAGATTTTGTTGGGTTACCGAGGCGGAGCCATGCGGTCAGAGCGAAGGCTCCCATTGCGAAGAGGGAGACGAGAACGGTGGCGCGGAGAATCTCTGCGGTGAGCCACTGTCTGCCTGAAGGGTCGATGATGACGGCGGGGGTTCCGGGTTGAGCGATGAGGAGGATGTTTCCGATGGCGGATGCGGCGTAGAAGAGTATCGCGAGACGCCAGAGTGGTGATGGCAGAGGCAAGGGTGGTCGTCTTCGCAGGTAGAGAGCGAAGGCCTGATAGAAGACGTAGGTTGTGAGAGACCAGCCGAGGAAGTTGCTGATCGGTACGCCGAAGTAGGTGCCTCCTTGCTTCCATACCCAGGCGTGATCGATGTTGGCCCAGATGGGGTCCATGGATAGGTCCCACGCCACCATCATGCAGCTGGCGATCATTGGGAGAAGGATGAGGCGGAGGCCGCGTGGCGGTTCGGCTTTGTTGCCGAGAATTGCAAGGGCCAGAACCCACGACAGATAACCCATACCGAGATAGGCGAGGGCCAGGAGGACAGGAAGTTGGAAGATCTTGGGCCCCATGAGACCGGTGAAGTAGTAGTGGCCGAAGGGGAAGCCGGTTCTGAGGCTGAGGCTTTCGAAGAAAGTTCCACTGCCGAGACAGAGCGCCGTGAAGACCATTACGCCGCGCAGGCGGTAGAGGAGGCTTCCGTGAAGAAGGGCGAAGGTTGCCGACGGGAGGACATGCAAGGCGACGATCAGGAGAGTTGGAACTCTGTCCGCATAGAGCTGAAGAATCCGTCCTACCACGTATAGGAAGAGAAGCAGCACGAGGAGATTGCGAGTTGGGGCTGCATCGCAGTTTTCCTTGACAGAGTACGGCATGGAGGAATTTTATGCCTCGCCGTGCTCTGTCGAATCTAGTCGCGCAGTGGTTTTGCGAGGACTTCTGCGAGGTGCATAGGTTTTGTGTTGGTGTTTTGCGTGACTTGTTCGGCGCAACTGAAGCCGTCGGTGACGAGGATGGTGTTGGCGGCTTTGTTGCGGACGGCGGGGAGGAGAACGCGGTTGGCTAGCGTTTGCGAGACGGTGTACTTGTCTTTTTCGAAGCCGAAGGGACCGGCCATGCCGCAGCAGCCGGAGTCGAGGAGTTCGACGTCGGCTCCGGTGAGACGTAGGAGAGCGATCTCGTCGTGCATGCCCATGGTGGCGCGATGATGGCAGTGGCCGTGGACGAGGATCTTCTCGTTCAGTTGCGGAGGTCTGTAGTGTGGGGCGCGTTTGACGAGGAACTCACTGAGGAGGAAGGTCTGGTCGCGAAGTTTTTGTGCTCGGGGATCGTGCGGGAGGAGGTTTGTGAGCTCGTCGCGAAAGACGGAGGCGCAGGAGGGTTCGAGGACGACGATAGGTGTGCCGGCTTGTAGCTGCGCGGTGAGGGCGTTGAGAGTTTTGAGGAGATAGTCTTTGGCGGTGTCGAGCATGCCGAAGTCGTAAAGGGGGCGGCCGCAACAGAGGTGTTGCGTGGGGAGCGTAACGCGAAAGCCTGCGGAGGTGAGGACGTTGTGAGCGGCGCGCATGGCGGCGGGATGGAAGTAGTTGTTGAAGGTGTCGGTCCAGAGGAAGACCTCGGGGGCTTCGGCGGGGAGTGGAATGCGGCGGTCGCGGCGACGTTGAGGATCGCGTGCGAGGCGGCGATCGGGGGTGAAGGGTTTGGAGAAGCGGGGGAAGCTGCGCTTCGGGTGGATGTGGAGGAGCTTCTTCATGATGGTGCTGATGAGGGGCGTGTGATTGATGGTGTTGACGAGGTGCGGCGCGTAGGAGGCGATGCGGGCGAAGGCGTCGATGCGGCCGAAGGCGTAGTGAGAGAGCGGGCGGGATTCGCCTTCGTAGTGGTGGGCAAGGAACTCGGACTTGTAGGTGGCCATGTCGACCGAGACGGGACACTCGGACTTGCAGGCTTTGCACGCGAGGCAGAGGTCGAGGGATTCTTTGACCTGCTTGTTCTTCCATTGGTCGGGGAGGACTTCGCCCTGCATTAGTTCCCAGAGGAGATGGGCGCGGCCGCGGGTGGAGTGGAGTTCCTCGCCGGTAGCCATGAAGCTGGGACACATGGTGCCGGCGTCAGTTTTGCGGCAGGCTCCTACGCCGACACAGCGAAGATTGGCATCGGCGAAGGAGCCGTTGTTTTCAGCGTAGGCGAAGTGAGTTTTTGGGTGCAACGGGTTGTAGTCGGCGCCGAGGCGAAGGTCTTCGTGCGGCTCGTGGGCGTCGATGAGCTTGTTGGGGTTTAGGCGGTTGGTGGGGTCGAAGACGCGCTTGAAGGTGCGGAAGGCGTCCATGAGCTCGGGACCGAACATCTTGGGGAGGAGAGCGCCGCGAGCCTGGCCGTCGCCGTGTTCGCCGGAGAGAGAGCCGCCGTGGGCGAGGGCAACGTCGGTGGCTTGGTCCATGAACTGGCGGAATTTGAGAATGCCTTCGGGAGTTTCGAGGTCGAAGTTGTGGCGCATGTGGACGCAGCCCTGACCGAAGTGACCGTACATGGGGCTGCGGTAGCCGTACTCGTTCATGAGCGCGAAGATGGCGCGGAGATAGCTGCCGAGTTGATGGGGGTCGACGGCGGCATCCTCCCAACCCTCCCAGCCTGTGCCGACGCCGGGGATGAAGGCGGTGGCGCCGAGGGCGGACTCGCGAATGCGCCAGACGTTTTTTGCTTCGTCAGAGGTGTAGATGCGGGTGGTTGGCTGCGCGGGAAGAGTTTTGAGATAGGCGACCAGGGCGCGAGCTTTGGCGTTGGCCTCGGGTTGTGTGTTTGCGCCGAATTCGACGATGAGGAAGCCGTTGCCGTCTGGCAGGAGCTTGAGCTCTTCGGCGAACTTCTGCTTGCGGCGCATGGCGTCGAGCAGGAGGCCGTCCAAGCCTTCGAAGCCGATGGGCTTGTGTTCGAGGATCTGTGGGACGTGGTCGGCGCCCAGGAAGATGTCGGTAAAGCCGACGCCAACGAGGGTGCGGCAGGGCGGGGATTCGACGAGCTGCAACGTTGCGCCGAGGATGATGGCGCAGGTGCCTTCGCTGCCGACGAGGGCGCGGGCGAGGTTGAAGTTGTTTTCGGGGAGGAGCTCGTCGAGGTTGTAGCCGGAGACGCGGCGAGGAATGTTGGGGAACTTCTGGCGGACAAGGTTGCCGTAGGTGTCGCGAAGAATCTTGAGCGAGGAGTAGATGCCACCGACGCGTCCACCGGTCTGGATGTGCTGTGCGATGTCGCGGTCAGAGGTTGGGCCTACGGTGAGACGGGTGCCGTCGTAGAGGAGGAGGTCGAGGGTGAGGATGTTGTCGACGGTTTTGCCGCCGAGGAGGCCGTGGACGCCGCAGGAGTTGTTGCCGATCATACCGCCGATGGTGCAGCGGCTGTGAGTGGCGGGGTCGGGGGCGAAGGTGAGGTTGAACTTTTCTGCGGCGTCGCGGACGCGGTCGAGCACGATGCCGGGCTGGACGGTGACGGTGCGATTCTGTACGTCGATCTCGCCCATGCCGTTCATGTATTTGGAGAAGTCGAGGATGACGGCGGCGTTGCAGCCTTGGCCTGCGAGCGAGGTGCCTGCTCCACGCGTGAGGATGGGCGCGTTGAAGCGGTGGCAGAGGGCGACGGTGGCGATGACGTCGGCTTCGTCGCGGGGGATGACGACGCCGATGGGGATGTGGCGGTAGTTGGAGGCGTCGGTGGAGTAGAGGGCTTTGGAGGCGGGGTCGAAGCGGACTTCACCACGGATCTGCTCGCGGAGTAGCGAGGCGAGTTCGTGGGCGTCGGGGAAGGTGTCGTGTGCGCGGGCGTGGGAGCTCGGCAGGACGACGAATGGGGAGGAGGACATAGGGGTTAACTATACGAGGATCGTGTCCTGCCGGACGGGCCTCCTGCGCGGAGGGCGGTCACTTCGTGACTTGTGTACCCCTTCGGTTATCCTCCCGCTGGTCGGGGAAGATGATCGTTCCGACCAATGGGAGGACTTTACCGTTCATTCCGCCAAGACCGGTATACACGTCACGAAGTGACCGGCCCACGCGCAGTGGGTTCTTCAGGCCTTGCCGGTGGCGGTCATCTTGAAGATAGCTTGGGCGTTGGAGCTGTCGAAGCCGAGATCGAGTTTTTGTTTGCCGTCTTCTTCGGGTAGCGGGAGGCGGGTGATGAACTCGTAGAAGGAGCCGTTGACTTCCTTGGAGACGAGTGCGCCTTCGGGGGTGTGGAATTTGCGTTGAACCTTGGCGGCGAGGAAGGCAGTCTGGCGGACGCGGCCAGATTGCGAGGTTTCGACTGCGGCCTTCATCGGTTGGCCGAGGGCTTTTTGTTCTTCGGCGAGTTGGTCGACGTCGGGGACGCGGTCGGTGGCGTGGTTGAAGGCATTGCCCTCGGTGGAGATCCAGGCCATCTCGGGGGATTCGGCGAGGAGGATCTCGTAGTCGGCGAGGGTGGGCTCGGTGTGTTGGCGTTCGAAAACGGAGGCGAGGACTGGGAGGAGCGCGACGGACTCTTCGATGCTGAGGGAGCCGGCGGATTCGAGTTTGTCGAGGAGAGACTTCGCCTGTGGGGTGATGGGGTCTTTGGAGCTTGCGGTGACGCGACGGACGGCGGCTTGGAACTCGGGGGTGAAGCGCTCGGGGTGGAGCTCGCTGAGGAAGAACTGGGCGACCTCTTCGGGGTAGTCGGCCTGGGCGTGAGAGCGGCCGGTCATCTTGAGGCGCTCGAGGGGGTAGACGCCGTTGAGTGCGTAGCCGAGCGGGCGGAGGATGCGGGTAATGGCCTCTTGTCCGGCGGGCAGGCCGCCCATGCCTTCGAGGGCGACGGTGCGGACGGCGCCGTGATCGTGGAGGATCTGTCGGCCCTTGCCGAGGGTGTAGTCGGCGTAGGTCTTCGCGGTGGGGACGCGACGCAGGAGGTCTTCGAAGAGGAGCATGTTGAGTGCTTGCGCAAGGACGGCGCGAGAGACCTGCGGGCCAGGGGCGGCGGCGATCTCGGGATGGATGACGAGGAGCTTGAAGAGGTGTTCGGTGCGGTCGGTGCCGATGATCTTGCCGAGTACTTCGCGGAGGACGCTGGTGCCTGTGCTCATTGTTGATTCCTCGTGACTGCCGGAGGGTTTGGTCCGGCCCTAACATCATCGTCAATGGCGGCGCGTCTGTAAAGGCGCCCTGCGCGGGCGGCGGTCACTTCGTGACATGTATACCTGCTTCGCACTGGGCCTCCCGATGGTCGGCAGACGAACTAGTGGCGGCTGGTTTAAAGTGAGGCTGCGAAGGCCAGGAGTTCGGCGTCCTGCATGGGTGCTGCGATGAGCTGCATGCCGGTGCCGAAGGGTGCGCCGATAGCTTCTCCTGCGAGGGTGACGGTCGGTAGGCCCCCGAGGCTGGCAGGTGTGGTGTAGCGCAGAATCGCTTTACGGATTTGGGATTGGTCTTCGCCTGAGAGGAGTTTGTTGACTGGGGCGCATGGAACGAGCAGGAGGTCGACTTGTTGGAAGAGCGATGAGATCTGAGAGCGAAATATATCGAGGCGACGGTGGAGGGTTTCGAGTTGAGTGGGTGTGATGGATGCTCCCCATGTGAGACGCTCTGCGATTGCGGGCTCGAAGTGCTGATAGCGGCCGCGGTGGATTTGAGCGGCTTCGCTGGCCTGGATGGTGCTGAATATCTCCAGGCTGTCGGCCCAGAAGGCAGTGTCGATTGGAGTCAGGGTTGAGCCGTGATGCGTGAGGTGCTGCTTCCACGCGGTGAATGCGGTGAGGACTTCGGGTTCGCAGTCGTGGGTGAAGTCGTCGCCGACGTAGCCGATGCGGAGTTGAGTTGGTGCGTCGGCGAAGGGGACGTCGTAGATGGCGTTGGCGACTGCAGGACCGTCGCGGAGATCGCGGAAGAGCAAGCCGAGGGTGTCGAAAGAAGGCGCGAGGTGGAAGGCTCCGGCCCAGCGCTCTTCGCCGCGGCTGACGCCGAGAGAGGCGCGGTAGCCGGCGAGTCCGCAGAGTGCGGCGGGGACGCGGACTGAGCCGCCGGTGTCGGTGCCGATGGCTGCGAGGGCTGATCCTTCCTGCACGCTCGCTGCTGCGCCGCTGGAGGAGCCACCCGTGAGCAAGGTTGAGTCGCGGGGCTGGACGCAGTTCCCGTAGTCGACGTTTTCTCCGGTGATGCCGTAGGCGAGTTGGTGGAGATGAGTCTTTCCGGGAATGATTGCTCCTGCATCGAGAAGACGCTGGGCTACCCATGAGTTATCTCGAGCGTGTGGGTTGAGCTGGGCGTAGTAGCGCGAGCCACAACTGGTGGCTGTGTCTGCTAGGTCGAAGCAGTCTTTGATCGAGATCGGAATGCTGTAGAGCGGCGGGCGATTTTGAGGGTTGGAGAAGACCTTTTGTAGTTGTTCGGCTCGATGGAGCGCTTCGGTGGTCAAGAGAGTGAGATAGGTGTTGTGCGAGGCGTTGCCGTTGAAATTGGATGCGGACTCGCTTGCAATCGCGTGAGGATCGGTTTCAGACAAAGCAATCGCACGGCGTAGGGATGTGAGTGGAGAGGGAGTGGCTGTCATGGTCTGGGTCAGGAGAAAAGACTGTCAGTGACCCGTCGCGGCAAAGGTCTGGAAGTAAGCTTGCAAGGCCTTTGCGGCAGGCTCGCCGAGCTGCGGATCGCAGGTTATGGCTGATTTCGGATCGACGGACTTCGGATCGCGAAGGTAGCGTTCGAAGATCTCCGGCGATGAGGAGGCGAAGCTGCCTAGCGTGTGCCACTCTTTGCCAGCTTTTGTGCCGCCGTAGCTGCCGATGTTGTGACAGCGGTAACAGTGTTGTTGGGCGATGCGAAACCCTGCGATGACTTGCGGGTTCGACATGTCTGCTGGGTTTGGTGCGATTGCACCGTAGATCTTCTGTGCCATGCCGAAGTCCAGCCGCGTGATCTTTGCCGGGATCTTTGGGATCTCCTGAAAGGAGGACACGCTGAAGGACGGCTTGAAGTCTTCGTGGGTGATGAAATAGGTTCCAGGGTCGTCATTGTGCGTCTGGGCCGACCAGGTTTCGACTGGCAGGCCGTCAATTTTCAGCGCGAGGAGGGGGCGGTGCGCCTCCAAATACTCGCGCGTGTAGGTGACGCGATAACCGTCGGCGCACAACGCGGTCAGTAGATCCGCTTCGGGAAGAGCGCCGAGGGAGCGTTCGAGGACGTCGAGGTAGACACCGGTGACAGTTAGCTTTTGCGGAGGGAGTTCGCTGAAGTTGTCGTCGCCAGTGACGGTAATGGTTGTCTGAGGAAGCTTCAGCAGTTGCGAGTATGAGATGTATCGGACAGTGCCGGGTGTGATGTCTGCTGCCATGCCGGTGATCTCGAGGTCCGAATTTGAGCTGCGCTCCGTCAAGAGAAGATGACCGGGAGAGGAGTCGGCCGCTGGCAGTGCGAGACATGCGGCTACGACAACGATCAGCTTCACTGGAGGCATGCTTCAGACTATCGTGGAATTTCTTTTCGGCAAGCGCAAAAAAGATGAGTTTTGCACGCCGGTGCGAAGGGAACTTCTATGACTGTAGAGAGAGTATGCCTGCGAGCGGAATTCTGACCCACGCAGGCCGATTGTTGAGTTCGTAAAGAAGCTCGTAGAGGGACTTTTCAAGCAGGTAGGCGTTGAGTAGGATTTGTGCCTGCTCAGGTTGAGGAATCAACCCTGGATCCTTGGCCCGGACGGTTGCATGATAGGCGCGGAGAAACTCGTTGGAGACGGAGTTCTGCCAAAGGGTAGCCCACGGCTCGAGATACTTTGCGTCGTCGGGACGACGTTGCGCGAAGGCGTTGTGAGCAGCGTGTGCGGCGTAACTGAAAGAGCGCAGCATACCCGCTACGTCTCGCAGGGGGGATTGTTTGGCGCGGCGCTCGGCGAGGCTGCGTGCGGGCTCGCCCTCGAAGTCGAGGATGACGTAGTCGCCACGGGAGCGAAGGACCTGGCCGAGGTGATAGTCGCCATGAATACGGATGCTCTGGCCGGCAAGGGTGGGAGTTGCGGAGGCGATAGCGTGCGCGCGGGCGAAGAGTTCGATGCGGCGGCTGAGCACGAGCGCGGCGTTGTCGGCGGTGGTCTCGGTGAGTTGGGACATGCCGCGCTTGAGAGCTTCTAGGGTGAGTGACAGCTGGGCGTCGATGCGGTCGGCGTCGGCGACGAGGTCGGCTGTGGTGAAGTCTTCAGCCATGAAGGCTGGGTCGCGAGTGGGAGTGGCGAGCGCGAGATGCATCTCGGCGGTGCGGCGGCCCAGCAGCGCCGCAGCTTCGAGATAAAGGCCGGCGTGTTCGCGCGCGAGTGCGGGTGATTCGTTCTCTGTAAGGAACGAAGCCGGACTGCCGACGTCGTGGAGCGCGGGCAGGATGGCGACGCTGTCGTAGTAGTGCGAGAGCTCGTCGAGGGTCCATTGCCAGCCGTCGCCTTCGTTTTCGACCAGGCCTTGAAGCATCGCTATGGTCGTAGGAGTGCCGTCTTTCATGCGGAGTGTGATGTCGCCAAGAAAAGGTGCGATTCGAGGGAAGTGCGCAGTTTCGGTGAGAAAACGTCCGATCTCAGTGTCGGGATTTTCTCCAGGTTGGAGCCGACGGAAGAGCTTCATGATGAGCTTCGCGTCGTAGAGGATGGAGGTGTTCGATTGCTCGGCTGAGCCGGTGCGGGCGGGCAATGGATCGGTGCCGCGGGCTGCGGCGAACGCGGTGCTCTTGCGGCCGTGGAGAGTTCCGTTCTGAGTGTGCAGCTCTCCGCTACTTTCGATGAGTTGAAGGATCGCCTGGCGAACGTCTTCTCGTGCAACTGCATCATGCAGGACTGCAGGACCGTCGCCGGTTGTAACGGTGGCGACGATGCTTGCGGGATCTGAGGCACGCACCATCTCTGCGGCGTCGCCCGTACTAATCGTTAGGGCGAGCTGATAGACATCGGTGTTGTCGTCCTCATAGGTGAGCTGGAGGAAGAGCAGAGCTGCATTGAGACCGGGGAACAGCGCGGAGTCGAGGATCTCGACCGACTTGATGGTTCGGGTCTTTGCTCCGAACCAACGCTGATGGGGGAGGAAGCTGACGAGAAGCTGCTGCAGCGAAGCTAATTCAGCTCCTGTAAGGATGCCTTCGATGCCGTGGCTGAACATGCTGACGATGGGTTCGTCGACGGGAACCTCGACCGGCTCAGGCGACGAGGGCGCAGACTGGAGTTCGAGCCAGAGAAAAGAGTAGGGCGCAAGCGTAAACGGGTAGGGTTGTGCGGTGATGGTTGGGAAGGTGACGTAACCCAGCATCTCGACGGGAATCATGCCCGAGAATTTGGACAGATCGAGTGAGACAGGTTGCGAGAAGCGTGAGAGGTTCGCAACGCAAAGGACTGTTTCACAGTGGTCGCCCTCCTGGAATTGGCGGATGTAGGCGAGGATCTTGCGGTTCTCGGGATTGAGAAACTCCTGCGTGCCGCGCCCGAAGACGTGGAAGAGTTTGCGCAGGGCGATCATGTTGCGCGTCCAGTGCAGAAGGGACGATTGATCGGACTGCTGCGCTTCGACGTTGATCGATTGATAGCCCCAGATAGGGTCCATGATGACGGGGAAGTAGAGCTGAGCCGGCACGGCTTTGGAGAAGCCGGCGTTGCGATCGGAGTTCCACTGCATGGGCGTGCGGACGCCGTTGCGATCGCCGAGATAGATGTTGTCGCCCATGCCGATCTCGTCGCCGTAGTAGAGGATCGGTGTTCCGGGGAAACTGAGGAGGAGCGAGTTGAGCAGCTCGATGCGGCGGCGATTGTTGTCGACCAGCGGCGCGAGGCGTCGGCGAATGCCAACGTTGATGCGCATTCGCGGGTCAGCCGAGTAGGCGAGGTACATGTAGTCGCGCTCGTCGTCGGTGACCATCTCGAGCGTGAGCTCGTCGTGATTGCGGAGGAAGAGGCCCCACTGGCAGTTGTCGGGAATGGCGGGAGTCTGCGCCATGATATCGGTGATGGGGAGCCGGTCTTCCTGGCGAAGCGCCATGTAGATGCGCGGCATCAGCGGGAAGTGAAAGGCCATGTTGCACTCGTCGCCGTCGCCAAAGTACGGACGAACGTCGGCGGGCCACATGTTGGCTTCGGCGAGCACCAATCGGTTGTCGTACTCGGCATCGATGACTGCTCGAATCTCTTTGATCTTGACGTGGGTCTCGGGCACGTTTTCGCAGCTTGTTCCATCGCGCTCGATGAGATAGGGAATTGCATCGAGGCGCAGGGCGTCGACGCCCATATCCAGCCAGAAACGCATAGCCTTGAGAACCTCGTCCATCACGCGCGGGTTGTCGAAGTTGAGGTCGGGCTGATGCGAGAAGAAGCGGTGCCAGTAGTACTGCTGCGCGACTTCGTCCCAGGTCCAGTTGGATTTTTCGGTGTCGACGAAGATGATGCGGACGCCTTCGAAGAGCTTGTCGGTATCGCTCCAGACGTACATGTTGCGCTCGGGGGAGCCTTTGGGGGCGAGGCGTGCTGCCTTGAACCAGGGGTGCTGATCGCTGGTGTGGTTGATGACGAGCTCGATCATGACCTGCATGCCGCGCAGGTGAGCTGCGTCGAGGAACTGTTTGAAGTCGTTAAGCGTGCCGTAGCTGGGATTGACGTCGACGTAGTTGGCGATGTCGTAGCCGTCGTCGCGAAGAGGCGAGGGGAAGAAGGGAAGCAGCCACAGACAGGTGACGCCCAGATCCTGAAGGTAGTCGAGCTTCGACATGAGGCCGGGAAGATCGCCGATTCCATCCGCGTTCGAGTCCATAAAGGCTCGGATGTGAATCTCATAGATGATTGCGTCCTTGTACCAAAGCGGATCGGTGGCGCTGCCGGCTTTTTTCACTTCGTCCTCGTGCTGAAAGCTAATTTAACGAATCGTTGTTTACGGCTTGGGTGGTGTCTCGACGACCGGTTTGCGGAGCAGACGGAAGATGTGTGCGGGCATCACGTCCGGACGCAGCGCGACGTAGTTACTGCGGTCGTGCCACTGGTAGCGGTTGTCTGTGAGCAGATCTTCAATCTCAAAGGTCTCATTGTGTGGGATTGCAAGCTTCTTGAGATCTAGATCGATCCATCCTGCCTGCTCCTGAGTTGGATCGAGATTGACGACAATAAGAATCTGATTTTCTCCGCTCGATTTGCTGTAGGCGATGATGTTTGAATTATCGACGTGGTGGAAGTGGAGTGAGCCGTCGGAGTGAAGGGCCGGGTTGTTTCGACGGATTTGATTGACGAGCGTGACGAGGGGCGCAAGGCTGTTGCTGGCGCTGCGGTTCCACTGGCGAATCTCGTACTTCTCGCTATTGAGATATTCTTCGCTGCCAGGTTTGGCGGGAACGTTCTCGCAGAGTTCATAAGCGGGGCCGTACATGCCGTAGTTCGCGCCGAGCGTTGCTGCAAGGATGAGGCGTTGCATAAAAGCTGGACGGCCACCGTTTTGCAGAGCGGCATGCAGGATGTCGGGCGTGTTGGGCCAGAGATTTGGATGAAAGTAATCGGTCACGGGCGGCTTGGTGATCTCTTCGAAGTACTCCTGCAGCTCGTCCTTCGTGTTGCGCCAGGTGAAGTAGGTGTAGGACTGGCTGAAGCCGGCCTTGGCGAGCGAGTACATCACGTGGGGACGGGTGAAGGCTTCGGCGAGGAAGATCACATCGGGATATTTTTTGTGGATCTCAGCGATGCACCACTCCCAGAAGGGAATTGCCTTTGTGTGCGGATTGTCGACGCGGAAGATTTTAATATCGCGCTTGATCCAATAGGTGAAGACATCGCGCAAACCCTCCCAAAGCCCGCGCCAATCGGGCGACTCGAAGTTGAGTGGATAGATGTCCTGATATTTTTTAGGAGGATTTTCGGCGTATTGGATCGAGCCGTCGGGGCGGATATTGAACCATTCCGGATGCTCCGCGACCCAGGGGTGATCGGGCGAGCATTGGAAGGCGATGTCGAGGGCGACCTCCATGCCGTGTTCGCGGGTGGCAGCGACGAGCGCGTCGAAGTCACGAAGAGTGCCGAGAGGAGCGTGGATGGCTTTGTGGCCACCTTCCTTCGCCCCGATGGCCCAGGGGCTGCCCGGGTCGTTTTCCGTTGAGGTGACACTGTTGTTCGGGCCTTTGCGAAACGCTTTGCCGATGGGATGAATCGGCGGCATATACAGAACATCGAAGCCCATCGCTGCGATGTCTGGCAGAAGGGCTTTCACGTCGGCGAAGGTGCCGTGGCGTGTGGGATCGGGTGAAGTCGATCTCGGAAAAAGTTCGTACCAGGTGGAGTAACGCGCTCGCTCGCGGTCGACCCAGAGATGAAGTTCTCTTGCGTAGCGCGTGGCGAACGCGAGATCAGGATATTGCGCGACCAGGGCGACGATCTCGTCCGTCAGCGGATTCTCGTATACGTCAGATTTTGCCTTTGCCAGTTTGAGCAGGCGTGCGGCTTCATCGGCCAGACGCTTGCTGTCATCTCCTTCTGCGCGTTTTGCCGCGTGCTCCAGGAGGAGTGCGCCGGAACGCAAGGCGAGCGGAATGTCCTGTGGAGCGGCCGCGGAATTTGTGCCCCCGGGAATGGGCTGGGCGTCGAGTCGCTTTTGCAGATCTGCAGACCAGGTATCGAAGTGATCAACCCACGCCTCGAGGGTGTACAGCCAGTCGCCGAGCGCGTCGACAGTGAAGCTGGCAGACCAGAGATCATTGGTAAGCGGGGAGAGAGGAGTGGTGCGCCAATCGGCATCGCTCGAGTGGCGATAGAGTAGGCGTCCGGAGACATGGTCGTGACCATCGCCAAAGACCGCGGCAGTTACGGTTACGGTGTCGCCCAGGATTCGCTTTGCTGGATAACGTCCACAGTCGACTTGTGGTTCGACCTCTTCAATAACGACACGCTTGCGGCCTTCAATGGGTTTCATACTCACTCAGATCTTATGACTCGCTTTCGTACCTATAGTAGTCCGACGGCCGCTTCAGACGTCGCCATCGGAACCGCCAGGCACTCCTCATAGGAAGATGCAGACTGAGCCGTATGTGTTTGCTGGCAATGGGAAAGCGTCAAGTTGTGCGCAAATTTGTATAAGCCGCGTGCAAAGCGAAAAGTCGCCTTTGACGTGCCGGTTTTCCGGACTTCCAGGGGGCTTCCGTCCAAACTCGCACATGGCACGAACAGCCGTTAGAGAGCGAACTCGTTTTCAAATGGGGATTCGCGGATAGCACCGTCATATGCGGGTTTTATGGCAGCAGTCAACAGATATTTCGATAGGGAAACATTTTGAGAATCCCGCTGTTGGCGTCTTGAATTTGAGGATGATTTCTCCAATTGAAATAATTTTCCCCTTGACAATGGGTTAACGCCTCTGTTCGACTTGCGGGCGTTACAGGGAGGCGGAGATTTCATGGCACACCTACGCAAGACCAGCGCTCCTTCAGAGGCGATCAAGAACGTCAGGACACAGCGCAGAGACTTTACCTACTTGACAGGTTTTCTGAAGACCAGATTTTCCCGAGTATTTCAAACCATACTTTTGCTGATGATTGTTGCGGGCGTTGGTCCCCAAAAGGCAACCTTGGCTCAGACCGATCTTGGCTTCATCTCCGGAACAGTCCGCGATGCCGCTGACGCCGTGGTTCCGAATTGTCAGATCGAGATAAAAAACTCGAGAACGGCGGCAACGCGCACCGTCACATCTGACCAAAACGGTTACTTCAACGCCCCATCGCTTACGGTAGGGCCCTATTCAGTTTCAGCCACAGCGCCCGGATTCAAACATCTGGTGACGAATGTCGATGTGACCACGAACGGTACGACCGCTAATCTTCAACTCTCTGTGGGGAATGTGCAGCAGGAAGTGACGGTCACCTCAGGGTCGGGCTCGGTGAGTTTGCAGACAGACAATCACGAGTTGGTAACAACGGTTTCGCCAACCCAACTGGTCAACCTGCCGAACAACAGCAGAAGCATCCTCAACATTGCCACGCTTGGGCCGTCGTCGCAGCAAGGGACCGACGTTGGCGTGGATGGTGGAGATGAAGGTTTCTACGGACAGACGGCAAACTCGGTCATCATCTCAGGACTCGGTAATGCCCATACGGCCTTTCTTCAGGACGGCGTGGATAACACCAACCTGTTGACGCAGACGGTGAATATTCTGTCGTCGGTCGAAGCGAGCCAGGAGGTAACGACGATCCTGAACGGCGCCCCTGCGCGCTTCAGCCAGCCGTCGATTATCAACGTCATCACAAAGAGCGGCTCGAACCAGATTCACGGAACCGCATACGACTTCCTTCAAAATGATGATTTCGATGCTCAGAACTGGTTTGCTACGTCGAAACCTGCCAAACGCTATAACCAGTTTGGCGGCAACATTGGCGCTCCGCTCTGGAAGAATAAATTGTTCGCCTTCTTTGATTATTCGGGCCTGCGGAGCCACACGGCTAACGTCAATAACGATCGAGTTCCGACAGATGCGGAACGCGCGGGCAACTTCGCCGGAGACGGAATCACCATCTACAATCCGGCAACTTACAATCCTGCAACCGGCACAAGCCAGCCGTTTGCCAACGATCAACTTCCCGCGCTTAGTCCGTTTGCGCAGGCGTGGTTAAAGAACTATCCCGAGCCAAATGTTCCGCTGAATGCGAACAACGTCAATTACATCGTGAATCTACCCGCGATCAGCAACTATGACGAGTACCTGGGACGCGTCGATTTCAACATCTCTCCGCGTGACTTGCTGTTTGGCACGGTAGCAAGGCTGGAAAGCCAGTCCGGCAACGACAGCATCACGCCGGGACTTTTCGGCATCTTTATCGCGCTCCAGGGAACGAATATCTCGGTCGCCGAGACGCATGTCTTCAACGCAAACGTCGTGAACGTCTTCAAGGTCGGCTACAACCGCAGTAATCTGTTTCGCTCACAACAGGGCCAAGGCGCCGTCGACTATGCGCAACAGTATGGCCTGGCAAACGTCAATCCTCTGCCTTCGCAATGGACGCCGCCCGCTATCAATTTGAATACGGGCAACTACGCCTCGCTTGGAGATCCCTACTCCCCGCAAGGTGCCATTCAAAACCGCTATCAGTTCACCGATGAAGTGAGCTGGAAGCTGGGCAACCACACCTTCGTATTCGGCGGTGATTACGTCAGGACACAATTCGATGGCGACTGGGTAGTCGGAAACAACGGCATCTATAACTTTGACGGCAGCGCAACCTCGCAGTACGTCAATGGCGTGCGCAGTTCCACGGACCAAGGAAATTCCCTGGCCGATCTTGAGCTTGGATTCCCCAGGACAGCCAACGCAGCCAATGGCGTGACATTAGGTGACTTCCGTGGCACAGATGTGTCTGGTTATGTGCAGGACGACTGGAAGGCGTTGCCTAAACTGACCTTCAATATCGGATTACGTTACGACTTCGACAATCCACCGAACGACAAGAACGGTCATGGTGGACTGTTTAATGTGGCGTCGAACACAGTCATTCCCGGTACCTGGAAGACAAACTATAACGACTGGGCACCACGGTTCGGCTTCTCCTATCAGGCCGACGATCGCACAGTGATCCGTGGTGGATATGGAATCTATTACGCGCCAATCCTCTACAACAACTTGCAATTCGAGTTGTTGTACTCGCCCAACTTTGTGAATCAGTCTTACTCGTTCAACGTGGCGGCTCCAGTCGATATTCAGAGTCTGTTTGTTCCTAACCCATCTTTGGCCGGACAACAGAACTACACACTGACAAAGACCTTGAAAGACACGTCAGTGCAGGACTGGAACGTCAACATCGAACGGTCGCTCAGCAGCAACACTCTCTTAACGCTCGGCTACATTGGCAATGTGACCCGTCATCAGTCGGCGCGCGCCGACCTTAATCAGCCATTTGGACTGGCGCCCGGAAACACGAGCGGCATCCTCGATCTGAGGCCGAACCCGAACGTCGGAACCACCGACGGTCAGCTCAATGCGGTCTCGGCAAACTACAACGCCCTCGCTATCAAACTAGAGCGGACGTACACCAACGGCCTGCAGTTCCTGGGTGCCTATACCTACTCGAAGGCGATGGATATTCTGGATGGCGACAACGCTGACATCCAAAATGTCTATAACCCAGGGCTGACCTATGGGCCTGCGGGCTTCGATCGCACTCAAAACTTTATCTTCAGCGGAGTGTACGAGTTGCCATTTGGTCCTGGGAAGAAGTTCCTGAACTCAAACAATCTGTTCAATCGCGAGATTATTGGCGGCTGGCAGCTCTCTGGCATTCAGGTGTTCTCCACGGGGCAGCCAATCCAAATCACAGCGAATAACAATGCCGATACCAGTTCCGTTCACGCCGTTTATGCAAATCGGATCTGCACCGGCAATCCTCCAGCAGGTCACCCCCGCTTACAGTTCTTCGATCCTTCCTGCTACGTACAGCCTGCCACTGGCCAATATGGAACAACCAGAAGCGGACCGCGTCAGCCGGGCATCGATACGACGAATGTAAGCCTCCAGAAGGCGTTCGCGATCACCGAGCGGCAACAGCTCCAGTTCCGCGCGGAGGCGTTCAGCATCTTCAATCACCCGAACTTCGGCACCGGAAGCACCAGTGTTACGAATCCGGCTGCGGGACTGCTTACAACGGAACCGGTTGGTCAGCGAGTGCTGCAATTGGCTTTGCGCTATGCCTTCTAATAGCGTTGGCGTCTAATCACAGGGGTCAGAGGCTTCCCTTCTGACCCCTCTCAACTTAGGATTGCTCGACGAAATTCGTTTCATTTACTTGCACGCAATATCAAGAAAACGCACTGGAGATAGGTTATGGCTGTGACGCGACGTAAGTTTCTATTGAACTCCACCTATGCAGGAGCTGGGTTTGCCGTAGTTGGTGCAATGAAGCCGGTAGTTTTGTTAGCGCAGACGGGCGAAAAGGATATGGCTCCATACCTGACCGGAATCAGGATGGCCGCAACGCCCGCGACGAACTACCGTGCGTATCGCTCGAAGGTGGTTGCGACACCAGATGTCACAACCTGGGTTCAGGTGGACCTGAAGAAGAGCGTTCCCATCTCCGCCATCCAGTTATTTCCCGCATCCGAGCGGATGTATCCGGGCCGCGATCAATATTACGGCGGTGAAGGATTCCCTCTTCGTTTCAAACTGGAGGCTTCGGACGATGCAGGCTTTGCGAAGGCTGAGACCATTGCAGACTTCACTCAATCTGACTTCCCGGATTTGAAAGACAACATCACGCAGTACGCGGCGCATGATGTTCACGGGCGATATGTGCGGTTGACGGCTACGCGACTTCGGCCCGTCAAGGCGCCCGATACCGACGGCACGCCGCTGGGCAAGGAGCCTAAAGATAGCCCGGACTACACGCTGATGGTTGCGAAGATGGCTGTTTTGTCCGGCGGACATGATGTCGCGGTGGGCTGCAAAGTAACAGCAGATGAGAAGTACGGAAACAACGAGCTTGTCGCGCAGCTCACGCGGCCTCCACGGCAGGATGGAGAAGGAATTCGCGTCGACAATCCCCATGCAGTGACCGACGCTGCAACCTGGAAGCCCGCAAAGTTTAAAGCAGAAGCTCCGAAGACGGGGGTGACATTGGATGGCGGCGTCTTTCAGGCCGCAATGCAAAACAACATTCAATATCTGCTCAACTCTTATACAACCGACGATCTTCTCCGCCAGTTTTATGAGCGAACAGGCAAGATCAAGAACTTCAAGCCTACCGGCTCGCAGGTCTTCTGGGAGGAAGATCTTGCGGGTTCAAACGCAGGCCGTTTTCTGATGGGCGCAGGCAACACGGTGCGCTGGATTGACGACCCTGAGTTGCGGCGCCGTCTCAATGTTGTGGTCGCAGGTATTGAAGAGTGCCGCCAGTCGAACGGATACATCATGGCGTATCCCGAAGACACGATTTTTTATTCTGAGCGCGCAGCGTACACTCGCGCGTGGCTCACGCATGGACTGCTGGAAGCGGGATATGCCGGCAACCCGAAAGCACTTCCGATGCTGCGCGGATACTACGACTGGTTCAACCAGCAATCCTTCCTGCCGGTGATGCTGCGCGGAGCGATTCAAGGCGGACAGGGCATGGTGGCGAATACACGCGTGTGCACAAGCCCAGTTGGAAAACCAGCGGATGCACAGGTGATTCAGCGCTACTACCAGGAAGATGGCTGGATGGAAGGGTTGGCAAAGCAGGAGAAAGAGCAGGTGTGGCAGTATCCGTATGACCGCCCACATTGCTACCTGCTGACCAATCTTGAAGCATATCTGGATATGTATCTTGCCACGGGCGATGTGCGGTATCGCGATGGTGTGCTCGGCGCGTGGGAACTCTATCGCGCACACTGGCAGCAGGCGGGCGGAAGCATCTCTATCATCGAGTTTGAGAAAGATCCGCCGAACAGCAACTATCTCCGCCAGAAGCTTGGCGAGCTGTGCGGCAGCAGCTTCTGGGTCTTCCTAAGCCAGCGTTTCCAACTTCTGAATCCTGATGAAGAACGCTATGCCACTGAGATCGAGAAATCGATTTACAACGTTGGCATGGCGAATCAGGACGGCGGCGTAGGACTTCGCTACCACACGATCATGGAAGGCAAGAAAGAGAAGTCCACGCACGAGAACACGTGTTGCGAAGGACAGGGAACACGGCTGCTTGGGACTCTGCCGGAACACATCTACTCCATTGCGCCGGATGGAATCTATGTGAATCTCTACGAACCTTCGACGATTCGTTGGCAGCAGGCCGGGCAACCGATGGAGCTGAAGTTAAACACGCGCTTCCCCTACGACACGCATGTGAGCGCTGCTGTTAAGGTGTCGGCACCCACACAAGCTAACCTGCGAATTCGCGTTCCTTCCTGGGCCGCGAAGGAGATGACAGTGTCAGTTAACGGAAAGGCGGCGGGTTCAGGCAAGCCTGGCTCGTATCTCGCGGTCGATCGTGAATGGAACGACGGAGATGTTATCGAGTTTGTGCTTCCTGCAGAGATCCGAGTGAAGCGTTACAACGGTGACGACCAGGTCGCGGGTAAGAAGAGGTACTCCGTGGAGTACGGTCCAATTCTGCTCGCTGCTGTGGGAGCTCCAACAGCAAATATCACGGTGGACAAGGGCAAGGAAGCAGAGCATCTCGCAGATCATCTGGAACCCGTTGATGGGGCGCCGCTTCACTTCTCCGTCCGTGGAAACACGGATCAGAAGTTCATGCCCTACTGGCAGATCTCGGAAGAAGAGTTCACCTGTTATCCGGAAGTGACGGCGATGGCGTGATTCAGTCTGGGCGGACTGCCGTGGATCGGCGGTCTGCCCGCCCGCTCGAGCAAAACAAGTTTGAAGTTAGTGGTTCCAACTTTCAGCAGTGTGCAAGTGTTCCGGTCAATCAAACTCATGAAAATTCTGCGCCCCGCAATCTCTCCACTCGCCTCCGTCGCGCGCGCTCTGTTATTAGTTGCTCCGGTCTTCTCTCTTTGCGCAGCACAATCCTTCGCGGCACCAGTCCATCTTCGGGTTGATCAACGGGTTGATCCGCTCGGCATCGATTCGGCTGCGCCCACCATGTCCTGGCAGAGTGATTCCGCTGATCGCAACTGGACTCAGTCTGCGTATAGGATTCTGGTTGCGAGCTCACCCGCCGCGCTGCGAGCCGAACATGCAGATGTGTGGGACAGCGGGAAGCAAACGTCATCAGAGTCGGTAAATGTGGTGTATGCCGGACCTGCGTTGAAGTCTCACCAACGTTGTTACTGGGCCGTTCGCACCTGGGACGCTAAGGGAAAAGAAGAGCGCTCCGCCGAGGCCGCGTGGTGGGAGATAGGTCTGCTGCAATCGTCTGACTGGCAGGCCCAGTGGATCCGCCGCAATGATGACGACGAGACCGCAATATTGAAAAAGATCGCGTGGATCTGGTTGCCTGATGGGGATGCGCAGCATGTCGCGCAGGGTGAAGAAGCGGAGTTCCGTTACAACCTGCATCTGAGCAAAGTTCCCGCGTCAGCCTGCCTTCACGTCTTCGCAGGTGGGATCTTCACGACGCGGGTGAATGGCGTCGTCACCGGTCATAAGGATCAATGGGGATCTTTCGATCGCGAGGATATTCGAGACCAGCTTCATACAGGCGACAACCAGATCATCATTCATTTAGAAACTCCGAAATCGAATGACGCGAACAAAACCTTCCGTGCTGCCCTGGCCGCGACTCTACAACTCACAGACGACTCAGGAAAAACGAGCTGGATCGAAAGCGACGATACTTGGCAGGCTCGATCGATCAAGCCTGCGGAAGGCAAAGAGTGGTCGCCTGCAAGAAGGCTCGGGGCGCTTGCAGATCTCCACTTTGGCGTCTACACGGATCGCGAATCACCTGCTCCCAATCCCGACAGAATCGATTCAGGCACCGCGCTGTTCCGGAAGCAATTCACTTCAGAGCGCAAGGTGGCCTCGGCGCGGCTTTATATCACTGCGCTCGGAAGTTATGAGGCCTTTCTGAACGGAAAGCGAGTCAGCGATTTTAGACTTACGCCGGGCTTCACTGACTATCGAAAGCGTGTTTTATACCAGACGTACGACGTCACTTCGCTTCTCGTACCGGGACACAACACCGTTGCGGCCATTCTGGGGGCAGGATGGCACGGTAGTCCGCTGCTGTGGTCGGGCTCGCGGTTGTTTCCTGGGCCGGATCGTCTACGCGCTCAGCTGGAGTTAACCTTCGCAGACGGCACTCATCAAATGATCGCAACAGACTCCAGTTGGCAGACAGCCGCGTCGCCTATAGTGTCCTCCGAGATCTACGGCGGGGAAGCGTACGATGCTCGGCTTGAAGTGAAAGGCTGGAATACCTCTGCGACACGTAGTCCGTTGGGCTGGACGCCGGTCGTCGTCGATGACGCTAACACTAAAATTCTCGTGACGGCTCAACCAGACACACCGGTTCAACCCCGGGAGACGATCACTCCAATCAACGTGACAATGGTCGGATCCGGTAACGCGCAGGATGCAGTGTTCGACATGGGACAGAATATGGTCGGCGTGGTGAGTCTTCATGTGCGAGGTGCGCGAGGAACCACTGTGAAGCTGCGATTCGCGGAGCGACTCAATCCAGACGGAACCGTATACACAGAAAATCTGCGAGACGCCGACGCGACCGATTCCTACACGCTCAGCGGCAACGGTGACGAAACTTGGACTCCGGCGTTCACCTTCCATGGTTTTCGTTATGTACAGATGTCCGGCTACAGCGGAAAGCCTCCGTTATCGACCTTGCAGGGCGAGGTGCTCAATAGCCTTCCTGCTTCACCGTCAATTCGCTTTGAGAGTTCCAGCGAGATTCTTAACAAGATGAGCCAGCTTGGCTTGTGGGGACAGCGCGGCAACTTCCTTTCGATCCCCACTGACTGCCCGCAACGTGACGAGCGCATGGGATGGATGGGCGATGCAGGCGCCTTCTGGCGTACAGGTTCGTACAACTTCGATATCGATGCGTTCTCACACAAGTTCATGCTGGACGTAACGGATGCGCAGACTGCCGATGGAGCATTTTCGAATATCTCGCCAGATCTTTTGCTGGGAAGCAGCGATCATCCAGGCGCGCCTGGTTGGGGAGATGCTGGCGTGCTCGTTCCGTTTGCGACCTGGCTGCAGTATGGCGACGCGTCGTTAATCGAAAAAGACTGGCCGGCTATGGAGCGATGGATGGACTTCATCCTGCGCACGAATCCGAATTACATTCGAGAAAAAGCTCTTGGAAATAACTTCGCAGACTGGCTCGCGCCTGATCCACGCACGCCGTCTGACCTTGTTGCGACGGCCTACTGGGTCATCATCGCGCGACAGATGCAGACGATGGCGGTCGCGCTTGGCCGCACTGCAGACGCTGAGAAGTACGCCACGCTGATTTCCCATATTCAGTCGGCGTATCAGCAAAAATACGTTCACTCCGACGGGTCAGTCGCGGGAGACACGCAATCAGCCTATGTGCTGACTCTCTATACGGGGCTCGCTCCAAAAGAGCTTGAGAAGTCGATGACCGATCGCCTGGTGCGCGACATTCAGGCTCGCCAGACGCACCTGACGACGGGCTTTCTGGGTACGCCGTTCCTGCTTTCGGTGTTGGAAGCTGAAGGCCGCTCAGATGTAGCCTACAAGCTGCTTTTGACGACCACCTATCCCTCCTGGGGATACATGGTCGACAAGGGTGCGACGACATGGTGGGAACGTTGGAACGGTGACACCGGCGATCCTGCAATGAACTCCTATAATCACTATGCGTTTGGCTCCGTGATGGCATGGGTCTTTCGACGCGTGTCCGGCATCGACGCAGATCCTTCGATGCCAGGATTCCATCATATTGTGATTAGCCCGCACGTCGAGCCGGGCCTATCGCATACGCATACTGAGTACGATTCTGTGTACGGAACGGTCGTGACGGACTGGACCAAAGACTCGAATGGACAACTTCAACTGAGCGTGAAAGTGCCGGCCAACACCACGGCGACAGTCTTCCTTCCTGCGACTTCCATGAGTGTCGTCAAGCAGGATGGAGAGCGTGTCACGATTCCTTTTAAAGAAGGATCGATGGTGCGCGACATCGGCTCAGGAAGCTACAAGTTTTCGATCGCTAATAATTGAGGTGCGATTGGCGAGTCGAAGATGTACTGTTTTATCAATAGCCCGCTGCTTTACCGTAGTTGCGGCGGTTATCGTGCCCGCCCAGCAGTTCATGGGTTTTAGGATCGACTGCAATCAGTTCGCTGTCGCCCCAGGTGCCAGGGTTATGCTCGTCGGCGACGGCGAGTCTATTCACCGTATAGCCCATATCCTTGAGCTGGTCGGCGACCTGAGGCGAGAATTTCTTCTCGAGGTCGAGGCGGTCGGGCAGGTATTGGTGGTGGAAGCGCGGGGCGTCCGCGGCCTGCTGGATGTTGAGGCCATTGTCGGCGACGCTGAGGAAGTCGTTCGCCACTGTGGTGATGATGGTGGAGCCGCCCGGGGTGCCGAGCACGAAGGCGAGTCTCGCGTGATGGAAGAGGCTGCCTTTTGTGGTGACAATGGTTGGGGTCATAGCAGAGAGCGGGCGCTTGCCGGGGCCAATTGAGTTGGCGGGACCCTGGATCAGGCCGTACATATTTGGCACGCCCATCTTCGAGGCGAAGTCGTCCATCTCGTCGTTCATCAGGAAGCCGAGGCCATCGACCGTAACCCCTGACCCGAAGGTGTTGTTGAGCGTGAATGTGTTCGCGACGGCGTTGCCATCAGCGTCCACGATGGAGAAGTGAGTGGTCTGGGTGGATTCGTGTGCGACAGGCTGAAGCTGAGGAGGAGGAGGCATGAAGCCCGCTGGCCGCACTAGGTCCTTCGAGGGCGTGGGCGAGTTGGGTTGAATGGAGCTGCGCCACGCGGCGGCGTAGGCCGGGTTTGCCATCTCTTTGATGGGTTGCGGAGTGAAGTCCGGATCGCCTAGGTAGTCCGCGCGATCCATGTAAGCACGGCGAAAGGCTTCGGTGATGACGTGAACCTGGGGGGCGGAGCGGTCGGCGCCTAGCTTGGGGAGATCGTAGGTAGATAGCATGTTGAGAATTTCGACCAGGACGATTCCGCCGGAGGACGGCGGCGGCGCGGTAATTATTTTGTAACCGTGATAGGTACCTTTTATCGGCTCGCGATCTTTGACTTCGTAGGCGGCGAGGTCGGCTGCGGTGATGAGACCGCCACCGGCCTGTTCAAACGAGGCGATCTGTTTCGCCATCTCGCCTTTGTAGAACTCCTCGGGGTTTGCGGCGATGCGTGTGAGAGTGGCGGCTAACAGAGGCTGTCGGAAGGTGTCTCCCTCTTTATAGAACTCGCCATCGCGCTGGAAGATGTGCGCGGAGGTGGGGAAGCGGGATAGCAATTTGTTGCGGAGATTCTGCGCTTCTTCCGCGGAGAGGACATAGCCATCGGTCGCGAAGTGGATGGCGGGAGCCATGTCTTGCTGGAGAGTGAGCTTGCCGAAGTGGCTCTGCGCATAGACGAGGCCGGCGACGGTGCCGGGAACGCCCGAGGCCTTGTACCCAACAGTAGAGAGTTCTGGAATGACGTTCTTCTGTTCGTCGAGGTACATGTCACGGGTTGCAGCTGCGGGAGCCTTCTCGCGATAGTCGATGAAGTGGGTCTTGCCGTTGTGGTTGCGGATGAGCATGAAGCCGCCGCCGCCGAGATTGCCTGCCTGCGGATAGACCACCGCAAGGGTGAAGGCGACGGCGACGGCTGCGTCAATCGCGTTGCCGCCCTGCTTGAGGATGGCGAGGCCGGCGTCAGTCGCGTCGTGGTGGATGGTAACGACCATGGCGTGTTTGGCGCGGATGGGTTCTTCGGAGATTGCGGTCTGTGCATGAAGCAGCATGCCGCGAGAGAGGAGAAGACAGCAGAGAGTCATTGCGAGGCAGGACTTTGGTCTAGGGGAGGCGAGGGGCAAGGACGTTCTCCGTGGATGTTCTTCGGCTGTAAAAGGTCAGCATATCGTGGATCGCCCGCAGTTTTGGGTCGTCCGCAATGCGTGCGACTCTCCAAGACCATGGACGATAGAATCAAAGGCTATGTCGACGCGTATTCGTTCGTATTCGAAGATCAATCTGGGGCTCGCGATCGGGCCGACGCGGCCTGACGGATTTCATGGGCTGACGACGCTTTACCAGACGCTCGACCTGCATGATCTGGTGACGGTCTCGGCCAAGCGCTCCACCGCGACCAGGATTTCGCTGACGACAAATCATCCATTTGTTCCGCGCGACGGACGGAACACGGCATGGCGGATGGTTGAGCAGTGCCTGGCGCGACTGGGCGTAACGGCTGTGGTCGAGATTCATATTGAAAAGAGGTTGCCGGTGCAGGGTGGGATGGGTGCCGGTTCGGCGAATGCCGCGGCTGCGCTGGTGGCTTTGGAGCGGGAGCTTGGCGAGGCTCTAGCGGGGGTGGAGCGTCTGAAGCTGGCGGCGGAGATAGGCTCGGATGTCCCTTTGTTTCTGTTAGGCGGAGCGGTTCTTGGGCTGGGACGGGGAGAGCAGGTGATCCCCATGCCGGACCTTCCTAAGACCTGGTGTGTCGTGGCGGTTCCTTCGGTGGGAGTTTCGACACCGGCGACGTTCAAGGATTGGGATCAGCGGCGAGCGGCTGAGGCAGCAGTATTTAGTGGCGCGTCAACATCCGGGGCTCATGACGCGGAGCCACCCAAGACCGTTGACGCCTCGGAGGAGGGAGAATTGGGGGAGGGACATGGCGTAACCCGTGCCGTTGAGTTGACTTCCAAGCCCCAAATTGATAAGCTACATGAGTTGAGTCTTGCTTACTCATCCCTCTCTACCCCGACGGGCGTTAGCCTGACAGGGAAGTCCGGTGATAGTAGGTCCGGCACCTCCGGTATCGTTCGCGATCCTAATCCTGAGAAAAAACGGGATTTACCTGGTGAGAATCAGGCTGACGCGATGAACGATCTGGCCGAGAATACCCTTCTCGCGCTTGTCCGCACCGGGATTGGAAGCGATGGTCTTCAAAATGATTTTGAAGAGGTCGTCTTTCCTCAGTATCCCTCCTTGCGAATAACCAAGCGTCAATTGATGGGTAATGATTTGGATAGTTCCGCTATCTATGCGGCTCTATCAGGTTCTGGCTCTGCTTTGTTTGGACTTTATCGGTCCGAGCGGGATGCCAAGGCAGCTCAACAGCGCGTCCAGTCCTCTGTCGCTTCGTCTGACGAGGGGATCGCGGTACAGGTTTTCCTTACGGAAACCTTGCCCCGGTCGGAGTACTGGGGCAGAATGTTCGCGGAGTGACCTCGCCGGTCAAGGTAAAATCAAACTGCATCCGGCGATGTACTGGGCGATCGACTAACGGTAGGTCAAGTGCCTTTGGAGCACTTTGTCTAGGTTCGAATCCTAGTCGCCCAACCAACAAGTCGACGCCAGATGCGACGAGACGGATTAGGGATCTTAGGCGGCAGCAACAACTTGCCGCAGCAGTAAGACGATTTTGGACTTCGCGGAAAACAGCGCGAAGAAAGATGTACGAAGAGAAGAGCCGAAGTCTTTTAGTTTTTTTGAGCAGTCCGCAACAAGGATTTCAGAAGAAGTAACGGGGCCGCAACAAGGCCTCCGAAGACAATGCAGCAGGAACATTCAAGGTCAACCAGCCTGGAGGGTTTCACGTGAACGAACGAAACACGACTGCGGTTCTTTCCCCTATCTCAGGGCAGTCTGAAGAGACAGAAACAATCTCTCAGACTGCACCGGCGCTCTCCTCCAATGGAATTCTGGACGGGAAGCCAAAAACATCTGGAACGGACAAGACGTCCCCGGAAGAAAAGCGCCCCGGCAGGCTGGCAGATGATAAGCGTATCAAGATTTTTTGTGGGTCCTCCAACAAGCCTTTGGCCGAGGAGATCTGCAAGTTCGTCGGTGTGCCGCTGGGCGAGACCCGGTTGCAGAGATTCTCCGACGGCGAGGTTCATTTTCAGCTGCTCGAGAACGTTCGCGGTGCGGATGTATTTCTCGTGCAGCCTACCTGTTTCCCGGTCGATCAGCATCTTGTCGAACTGCTGATCATGATGGATGCGCTGAAGCGCGCCTCAGCCGGACGAATCACGGTTGTGATTCCTTACTATGGCTACGCCCGGCAGGACAGAAAAGACCGTCCGCGCGTTGCCATCACGTCGAAGCTGGTTGCCGATCTTCTGACTACCGCCGGTGCAAACCGCGCTCTGCTCGTCGATCTGCATGCAGCCCAGATTCAGGGTTTCTTCAATATTCCGGTGGATCACTTGTTTGCCAGCCCGGTGCTGGTGAGCTTCTTCCGGAAGCTGGAGCTGCCCAACCTGACGGTAGTTTCGCCGGATGCAGGCGGCGTGGAAAGGGCGAGATTCTTCGCCAAGAAGCTGGATGTACCGTTGGCCATCGTCGACAAACGGCGGACCGACATCAATGTCACCGAGGTGATGAACGTGATCGGCGATGTGCAGGGCCGAACGTGCTTGATCCTCGACGACATTATCGACACCGCCGGAACTTTGGTGAAGACGGTGGATGCGCTGCTGGCTGAGGGCGCCGAAAAAGTTTATGCGTGCGCAACGCATCCGGTGCTTTCAGGCCCGGCGGTCGAGCGTATCGCAGCATCACGGTTGGAGCAGTTGATCGTGACGAATACCATCCCTCTCCGCGAAGACGCGTTGAAGGTGGAGAAGATCAAAGTGCTTTCGATTGCCGGTCTGCTTGGCCGCGCGATCGAGAGTATTCACATGGAGACCAGCGTCAGTACGCTGTTCAACTAGGTCGCAACCAGCTACAGGCGGCCTGGACTAACCCAGGTAGCAAAGGGAGCAGAGCTCAACTCTGTGCCCGAAAGGAAGATTTCATCATGGCAACATCCACCATTGAAGCAGTCGTCGCAACGCCCCGCGAGGGCAAGTTCAACAAGAACGCCGCTCGTCGCGTTCGTGTCGCCGGTAAGATTCCCGCCGTTGTCTACGGCGCGGGCCAGGACGCAGTCGCGGTTGCGGTCGACCCCAAGGTCATCACCAAAATTCTGCACTCTGACTCCGGTCACAACACCATCTTCGACCTCAACGTCGAGGGTTCCGCCGTGGTCAAGGCCATGATCGTCGACTGGCAGCATGAGCCGATCAAGGGCCACTTGCTGCACATCGACCTGAAGCGCATCGCGATGGACAAGATGATGACCGTTTCGGTGCCGATCCAGTTGGTTGGCGTTCCGGCCGGCGTCAAGTCGCAGGGAGGAATTCTCGAGCACGTCATGCGCGAAGTCGAAGTCGAGTGCTTGCCAAACGACATTCCGAGCCACTTGGATGTCGATGTCTCTGGCCTCGAGTTGCATGGAGTAATCCACGTCTCCGACCTGCCGCACTCGGGCAGCATCAAGTTCCTGGGCGATGAGCACGCGACGGTCGCTCACGTTACCGCGATTAAGGAAGAGGTTGTGGCTGCTGACGCGATCGTCGCTGCTCCGGTCGAGCCAGAGGTTGCCAAGAAGGGCAAGACAGATGCAGCCGCTGCTGCTCCTGCTGCCGATGCCAAGGACGCGAAGAAGAAGTAGTTTCGTGCGGCCTGCGAGTCTTTCAAGACCTGCAGGCCGCCTGAGTTTGCTGGAAAGGGAAACAAAGCGTGAAGTTGATTGTCGGTCTCGGCAACCCCGGTATCGAGTATCAGTTCACGCCGCACAACGCAGGCTTTCTCGCTGTGGATCGCATCGCGGACGACTGCGGCGTGGTCCTCTCGAATCGCCGGGGACGGGCTCTCACGGCGAAGGCGAGGCTCGCAGGACACGAAGTTCTGCTGGCTAAACCTGAGACGTACATGAATCTGAGTGGGCTTTCGGTAGCCGCACTGGTTCGGGAGCTTGAGTTGGAAATCCCGTCAGAGGACCTCATCGTCCTCTATGACGAGCTTGCATTTCCGCTGGGCCGACTACGCATCAGCGCGAACGGCAGAGCAAACGGGCACAACGGAGTGAAGTCCATCTCCGGTGCGCTTGGAACAGAAGAATGGTTGCGAATTCGGATCGGCGTTGGGAAACCAGCGCTGGCGGATGGTAGAGAGATCAAAGCGGGCGGCAGGGATTATCTGCTGTCGCAGTTTCGCAAGCAGGAGCTTGCGGTGCTGGATGAAGTGCTCGACAGAGTGGAAGACGCTGTCGAGGCGGTGATGACCGAAGGGGTTAGCGCCGCGATGAACAAGTTCAACCGTCGGCCTGACGATTCTGAGAATGGATCGGATGTGTCGAAGGAGAAGTAAAGAAGCAGCAACAAAGTGTTGTTACGGAAACTAGACGCAGTCGAAATTCCAAACCGGGTTGGCAGAACAGACGTCAGCACGGTGCGAAGCAGAACTTCGCAGAAAGAAGTAATCGAATGAATCGTACCTACGAAATCATGTTCATCGTCCGTCCGGACGTTGAAGAAGCCGAACTCGACAAGCTGATTGAAGGCTTTTCCGCGAACGTCACCAATGGTGGCGGCGAAGTGAAGAGCGTCGAGAAGATGGGCCGCCGCCGGCTCGCCTACACCGTCCGCAAGTTCAACGACGGCTTCTACGTCCTGTTGAATGTTGCCGCAGCCGGTTCGCTGATCACCGAGATCGAGCGTCGCCTCCGCGTCTCCGAGCAGGTCATCAAGTTCATCACCGTTCGCATGGACGAAGAAGAGAAGCGTCTCGCGAAGGTCAAGGCCATCCGCGACACCAAGGTCAAGCGCAGCGCGCAGCCGATCGCAGCTCCTGTCCATGCCGCCGCCGCAGTCGACACCGAAGAAGAGAAGAAGCCCGTTGCAGCAGCTCCTGCCGAGCACGTCGCCACTGACGCACCGGCCGAGACTGTCTCCGCCGCGGTCTAACTTCCGCTTTCGCCAAAACATTCGCGATGAGGCTCAAACTGCATCGCACAACGCACTACGAACACCGATCTTCGCTTCCAATCGATTGCACTTCGTCGGTTGTTCAGAGGTTCCAACGCGAACCTGGAGCGAGGAGAGGCACAACGTACTTGAGAGGGAAATATCATGGCTGACGAAACCAGCACGCAATCAACTGAGCAGCACGCACCAACACCCCGCCCGTCGCACTCTGGCCCTGGCGCGGGTCCTCGCACCCCACGCCCCGCAGGCGCACCCGGCGGCGGTCCTGGCGGTCGCAAGTTCTTCCGTCGCAAGAAGGTCTGCAAGTTCTGTACCGAGAAGATCGACGCTATCTCCTACCGCGATGTTCGCCTGCTTCAGGGCTTCGTTGCCGAGCGTGGCAAGATCGTTCCGCGTCGCCTGACCGGCGTCTGCACCCGCCACCAGCGCAAGCTCAGCCTGGCAATCAAGCAGTCGCGTAACATCGCCCTGCTCGCCTTCGCTGCCCGCTTCTAACTTCTTCCGCTGCGGCGGAACTATTGGATACGCAAAGACTGGCGGCATCAGAGCCAGAGACGAAATCGGAGAAATGCAATGGAAGTCATTCTGAAGGAAGACGTAAACAAGCTCGGACATCGCGGCGACGTGGTCAAAGTCGCTGACGGCTACGGGCGCAACTATCTGCTGCCAGAGAAGCTCGCGATCGAAGCGACTCTCGCAAACAAGGCAGTCATCGAGCAGATGAAGGCATCGGCGGTTCGCAAGTCCGCTAAGGAAAAGACCGGGGCCGAGCAGTTGGCCACGCAGCTCTCCGAGGTCGAGCTTGTGTTCGAGCGCAAGGTTGGCGAGAACGAGCATCTGTTCGGCTCGGTTACCTCGGGCGACATCGCGCTGCAGCTCGAAGCCAAGGGCTTCACCATAGATCGCCGCAAGATCTCCCTCGAGGAGCCTCTGAAGACGATCGGCGAATACCACGTTCCCGTGAAGCTGCACCGCGAGGTTACCAGCCACGTGAAGGTGACGGTCAAGGGCGATCAGCCCGAAGCCGAAGCAGTCGCTACCACCGCTTAATCGACCAGCTTCGAAACATCAAAACGCATCGGCCTTCGCGAAATTCGCACGAGGGTCGATGCGGTTTATTTTGTAACAGCCAGTGTTTGAATGAGATGACGCCTTACTCGTACTTCAGTGTTTGCACGGGATCGAGCCGTGCGGCGCGGTTTGCTGGAAGCGTCCCAAAGAGAACGCCAACAAGCACAGAACTACCAAGCGCGAAGACTGGCGACCACGGATTGACAGGGATGCTAAACGGCGTAAGCAGACCTAGGGTCAATGGCAGCGCAAGGCCGATGATTGTGCCGATGACTCCACCGCTGAGCGAAAGGAAGACCGACTCGGTCAGAAATTGCATCCTGATCTCGCGGCTTGTCGCACCCAGTGCCTTCCGAATCCCAATCTCTTTTAGCCGCGACTGAACATTAGCGAGCATGCTGTTCATAATGCCGACGCCGCTGACGATCATCGTAATACCCGCGCCAAGCGTGAGAACGATGGTCAGCATATCGGCGATCTTTGCCATACTGCTGAGAATGTCGGTAAGCGTCGCAGCGGTGTAGACAGAACCCGCATAGTGCCGGGAACGGACGATTTCGAGGATGCGTTCGCTGGCCGGAACCACCATCGACGCACTCCGCATAGTAAAAAATATCTCTTTCAGCGTGTTGGTTCCCGTGAAGTAGCGCACCACCGGGTAGGGCACAAGCATGGTGTGGTCGCTGATCTCCGATTGACCATAAGTATCGAACGCCTCTTTGAATACTCCGATGACGACGAATGGGATGCCCTTGATGCTGATCGTCTTTCCGACGGCAGCCTTATCGGTGCCGTAAAGTTCCTCCGCGAATGGCTTCACGATTACAGCGACCTTCTCATGAGCGAGTTCATCCTGATCGTCGAAGAAACGTCCCGAAACAACGACCAGATTACGCACGACCCGATACTGAGGGGAGACGCCCAGCAGCGTCGTCTGCTTCGTGATGCCACCGCCTAGACTCACGTTATCGTGATACTCCAGCATCGGTGACGATGCGACGATGCCTGGAACCTGGTCGAGGACCGCGCGCATGTCGTCGAGCGTCATGTAGTCCGGAGTACTGGTATTGTCGGGGCCGCTGATGTTGCCGCCGCCATACTGCAGCTCAATCTTGTTCGGTCCAATGCTCGTCAACTGGTCAAGAGCATATTGTTTTCCGGTCGACCCAAGCGTCGCGACAAGAATGATCGAGGCAGAGCCGATGACCATACCCAGCATGGTGAGCAGAAACCGCGTCTTGCTGGCGCGGAAGCTGTCGACCGCAAGCCTTGCCACCTCGCTGAACATCATCGTGGATCGCGCGCTAGCCAGCGTGCGGTCGAACGAGCTCGGCTTTGGGAGGTTAGTGGTAGCCATTGGCCTAGAAAGTTAGACGCCTACCAGTATCGCAGCGGTTCATGGTTTCTTGCCAAAACCTTCTGGCCCGGCCCTCTGTCGGCACTTCCCTTGGACCGTTGGCATTTCTGGACGGTGGCTTGATGACGCACCGCGAAAGCCACGGAAAATCACTACATCGGAGCATTTTGCATCGAATCGCAGTATGAAGTCCCTCCGAATCGGTACGGCTGGCTGGAGTATCCCGAAACAATTTGCAGCCGCCTCACGGGACGGAACCCATCTGGACCGCTACTCCCAAATCTTTAACTGTGCCGAGATCAACTCCTCTTTCTACCGCTCTCACCGCCTATCTACCTGGGAGAAGTGGGCGAACTCGGTTCCAGAGGACTTTTGCTTCTCCGTTAAGGCGCCGAGGATGATCACTCACGAAGCCAAACTCGCTTGCACCCCGGCGGAGTTACAAACCTTCCTAACCGAAGCGAATGCTCTTGGCGGCAAGCTGGGGACGATCCTCTTTCAACTTCCGCCGAGCTCCGTCTTCCACCCCACCATCGCCAGGACGTTCTTCACCATGCTTTGCGATCTATATGCGGGGCACACGGTTTTAGAACCGCGCCACGCCACTTGGTTCACCCCCGAGGTCGATGATCTCCTGCAGAGTTTTCGGATTGCAAGAGTCGCCGCCGACCCCGCCCGTGTCCCGCAAGCCGCATACGCCGCTGGCTGGGGCGAACTAATCTACTGCCGTCTTCACGGCAGCCCTCGCACCTACTACTCGTCTTATCCCGCAACGTATCTTCGGTCTCTCGCTGCCACCATCGCGGCTCATCCAGCAAAAGAGATCTGGTGCATCTTCGATAACACTGCTTCTGGCGCAGCATTCGGAGACGCCCAAATCCTCAAGCATCTTCTCTCCACTTGACCACTCTATTTACTTCCCAGCATCTTATCGATCGCTGCCTGCGCCAGCGGCGCCATGATCGCATACCCCTGGGCATTCGGGTGCACTCCGTCGAAGCTTATGCCAGGCTTCATCCCGCCATCCCGTCCTACCATCGCCGAGTAGTAATCGAGGTAAGCCACCGAGTGGTTCACGCAATACCCTTTCAGCCAGTCATTTAGTGTCCTGATCTTCGGCGCGGGAACCAGGCCCGTCTTCCACGGATAATCCGCTACCGGCAAAATCGAGGCGACAATCACCTGAATCCCATTTGCCTTCGCCAGATCGATCATTGACCGGAAGTTGTCCTCGGTCATCTGGAGCGTCATCGGCCCCGTATTCCCTGCGATGTCGTTCGTTCCTCCCAGAATCACCACCGCTGCCGGACGCAGATCAATCACATCCTGCCGAAACCGCACCACCATCTGCGGCGTGGTCTGCCCGCTGATCCCGCGATTCACATACGGCTTCCCCGGAAAGAACTCTCCCGTATCCGCCCTCCGGCCCCAGCTATCCGTGATCGAATCCCCATAAAATATCACCCTCAGAGCACCCTCTGTCGCCGGAGCCAACGCTGCGTTGTCCGTTCGATATCTTCCCAGTTGCGGCCAGTCCTCCAGCTTCGCTTCCATCGAAGCGATCTGCTTCGCGGTCTCCTCCTCGGGTGTGGAAGCCGGCGGTACCGGGGCCGGAGAAGTGACCTGTGGGATTGCGGCAGTGGGTGCAGGCGTCTGGTTGACTGCGTTTTGACCTCGCATCTGCCCGCACGCAATAACAAAGCCAAAAATCACCCACCCTGCAGCAGAAACCAGCGTCACACCTCGCATCGAAACCTCCGCCTTTCTCTATTCCTCGCGTCCGATTGTAACGGTCCATCCCTGTAACGGATCTCTAACATTCCCTTACAGATGGAACTGGATTGGAACACCGGGTTGCACAATCTGTGCAATAAAATGCAACATCTCTGCGCACGACAAATCCGTTCGGACGGGTAAGCCTCTCTTGCAGAAGCGTCTATTGTCCGACGAATTCTCATACGAACTGCTCAACAGTGGCGTTGGGCCCCCTCTAAATCCACTTCTGGCGGTACCATGATGCGCTCCCTCTTTTCGTCTCGTAATTAGCTCGCTCCTTTTGGCCGCTGCTCCTGCGGCCTTTGCAGACACCGTTACGTGGGCCGACTGGAACGCGCCCACCAAGGGTGTCGTCACCGGGACCATTGGCTCTGTTGGTGTCACCTACTCGGGTGAGATCTCGTTCGTCGATCCATCGAACGTCGGCGAGTTCAACTACTTCCGACCCACAACCAGCTAGGTCGGCGGAGTCGTCGGAAATGCTTCGACCAACGGAGGCATGATCGCCATCACAGGCGCTACCGGTATCACTGATACCTTCAACTTCTCGACTGCAGTCACTGGCATCGTATTTTCTGAGGTCAGCCTGGGACAACCAGGCGTCGCAACCCAATACACCTTCGATCAGGGATTTAGTATCGAAGCCTGCGGCCCGAATGCCGTCTTCGGCGGCGGCTGCATCACGCATAGTGGCGACACGTTGCTCGGTCATGTGTCCGACGGAACCATCCTCTTCACCGGCGGCCCCGCTACTTCGCTCTCCTTCACCTCCCAAAATCCGGAGTTTTGGAACGGCTTCACCATCGGCCTTATCGAGGGACCTACCCCTCCGCCTGCTGTCCCGGAGCCTGACACCTTGGCTTTGGTTGTACGGGCCTTCTAGGTCTGATCACCGCAGCGAAACGCAAGTTCTTCGCCTGAAGTAACAGATTTCTGACGTCTTCCAGCCGGCTCTTCAACTCGGAGAGCTGGCTCAATTTTAATGGAGGAACACCTGCGTCCGCTCTCTGGAGAACCCTTAAGCAGTCTCTCTGCTGTACCTTAAGAGGTGATGCAACCCGGACTCTCTACCCACGTCTTCCTCCCGCAGCGCCTGCACCCCGGCCTGCTCGACGCTTTGCACAAATCCGGCGCTCAGGTGATCGAGCTCTTCGCCGCCCGTCATCACTTCGACTACACCGACCGTGCTGCCGTCCGTGACATCGCCACCTGGTTCAACTCCACCGGCGTAGGAGCCACGCTTCACCAGCCTCTTTACCTCAGCGACCGCGCCGACGCCCAATGGTCGCGCCACGTCGCCCCAAACCTCAATCTGATCGATCCCGAAAAATCCCGCCGCATCTCGGCCATGGACGAGGTTAAGCGCGCTCTCGAGTCCGCCGAGCAGATCCCCATCTCCGCCTGCACCCTCCACCTCGGCAACAAAGACGATGCCTGGAACCTCCGCGCCCTCGAGAACTCCCTCACTGCCATCGAGCACCTCAAGGCCTTCGCGCACCCCCTCGGCGTCCGCATTCTGCTTGAGAATCTACAAAACGAGATCACCACCCCCGAGCACCTCCTCGAAATCCTCAAGGTCGGCCACTTCGACCGCGTCGGCATCACCCTCGACGTAGGCCACGCGCATCTCGCTGCCCCCGATGCAAACAAGGGTATCGACGAAGCCTTCGAACTCCTCAAGCCCCGCATCGCCGAGCTCCACATCCACGACAACCTCGGCTCCAAGGACGACCATCTCTGGCCAGGCACTGCGGGCATCGACTGGCACAACGTCGCCAGACACATCGCCACGCTCCCGGCCAATACCCCGGGCATCCTCGAGATCGCCCACGAGCTGGAAGAAACCCCCGAATCCGCTACCACCAAGTCAACGCAGGCTTTCGATCTCCTCAAGCGAACGGCCGAAGCCACAGCGCAAAGCAATTAGTACCTGTATCAGGCACAAATAAGGAACCAATGAGCGAATCTGTAACCACCCACGTCACAACCTCCGCACCCCTCGCCACGATCGCGTCCCTCTCCGCCCACGAAGGCCAGACCATCACCCTCCGCGGCTGGCTCTACAACCTCCGCGCCTCGGGCAAGCTTCTCTTCCCCATCTTCCGCGACGGCACCGGCACCATCCAGGGCATCGTCCCCAAAGCCGCTGTCTCCGAAGAGGTCTTCGAGACCTTGAAAAATCTCACTCTCGAATCCAGCCTCACCGTCACCGGCAAAGTCCGCGCCGACTCCCGCGCCCCCTCCGGCTTCGAGCTCGACGTCGAAAGCATCGAAGTCCTCCAGCGCGTCCCCGAAGACACTCCCTTCCCCATCACCCTCAAAGAGCACGGCGTCGACTTCCTCATGGAGCACCGCCACCTCTGGCTCCGCACCCCGCGCCAGTCGGCCATCCTCCGCGTTCGCGCCACCATCATGCGCGCCGCAGCCGAGTACTTCGACACCAACGGCTTCATCCGCACCGACCCACCCATCCTCACCCCCAACGCCTGCGAAGGAACCTCCGAACTCTTCGAGATGGACTACTTCGACGACGACAAGGCCTACCTCACCCAGTCGGGCCAGCTCTACATCGAAGCCACCGCCCTCGCTCTCGGCAAGGTCTACAGCTTCGGCCCCACCTTCCGCGCAGAAAAATCCAAAACCCGCCGCCACCTCACCGAGTTCTGGATGATCGAACCCGAGGTCGCCTTCCTCGAGCTCGACGGCCTCATGAACCTCGCCGAAGGCTTCATCACCCACATCGTCACTCGCGTTCTCGAGTCGCACTGCGCCGACCTCAAGGTCATCGGCAAAGACATCGCCAAGCTCGAAGCCGTCGTCGGCACCTTCCCGCGCCTAAGCTACGACGAAGCCCACGCCATGCTCGACGAAGCCTACAAAGCCGGCAAGATCGAAGCTCCTCACAAATACGGCGACGACTTCGGCAGCCCCGACGAGACCTACATCTCCAGCCAGTTCGACAAGCCCGTCATGATCCACCGCTATCCCGCCGCCTTCAAGGCCTTCTACATGCAGCCCGACCCGTTCGACCCCACCAAGGCTCTCTGCGTCGACGTCCTCGCTCCCGAGGGCTACGGCGAAATCATCGGCGGCTCCCAGCGCATCGACAGCTACGACCTCCTCAAGTCCCGCATCGAAGAGCACCACCTCCCGCTCGACGCCTTCCAGTGGTACCTCGACCTACGCAAGTACGGCAGCGTCCCCCACGCCGGCTTCGGCATGGGCATCGAGCGCGCCGTCGCCTGGATCTGCGGCCTCGACCACGTCCGCGAAACCATCCCCTTCGCAAGAACCTTGAACCGCATCTACCCCTAGAAATCTTGCGGTTGACGAATATGCGGTAGCGGGCAGGTCTTACCCGATCCAGTTGTACTCGGGTGAACAAATAAAACGCACCTGAAATAGGCGACTATCAGCCTATTTCAGGGCTACTATTGTGCTCATCATCCAAATGAACTATCGGCCCAGTCTTCTGATCGATCCTGAGAACCAAATCAGATCAACGGAGGCAGTATTCGTATGGCTACCATTCCTATAGAAACACCCCCGTCATTCGCGCATCTTAATGGCGTCAACAGCAAGAGCAAAACGTGTGATGAGATTGCGGTCGCTGTCGACACTGGCAGGGTGGGCGATATTGTTGCCAAGCACGAAAAACTGATTCTTCAGTATTACGAGGATGTTCAGAAGCAGGCAATTGACAGCTTCAAAGCTGCCAGGACAGTCGCATACATCGGATTCGGAGTGCTGATCATCACTTGGATGTATACCCTTGGACTGGATATCTTCAGCAATCTCCCGATCTTCCATGGCGTCCCCGCAGATCACAAATCGGCAGTTAAAGTTGGAGTCATCAGTGCCATTCTCATCGAGTTCATTGCTTCGGTGAACTTCTGGCTTTACTCGAAAGCCTCCAAACAATTCGGAGCCTTCCACGTTTGCCTGGAGAGAACGCATCGTTATCTCGTCGCGTACAAGATCGGCGAGGAAACTGGGTCCAGGAAAGAGGCTGTCCTCGAAAAACTGGCATGCATCATGGCTAGCGCTCCAATGATCACGAACCGAGAGGATAATTCCGTTCAGTCTCAGCCCGTGACATCGAGCACCGAATAGTCTTCACAAGCCGGTAGGCTTCAAGGTTGGCGTAGGCTTCCATGAGGCTGCTGTCGTACGCATCCACGACGACGAAGATGATAAATAATCTCAACCGTGAATAGCTCATCTTAGCGAGAACGCCATTGCCGCTAAGATGGGCGTTCGCATCGCGCAAGCCGATCTTTCAAACCTCGGAAACAGATTTGCTCCTTTGTCTCAGATAGCCATTGAGCGCAACGATTGCATCCAACTCTCTCAAGACTCACCTGGGATAGTTTCATGCCGCGAAAGAAGCAACGCTTAGAGATAGTCTCCGACCCTGAAGAATCGGCGAAGGCAGCAGGCCTTCGCTATGTGACCGATACGAAACCCGGCATCCAGCGGAAGCCATGGCGCAAGACCTTCCGCTACTTCAATCCCGACGGAACCATGCTCCGCGACACCGATACGCTGGCACGAATCAAATCGCTCGTCGTTCCCCCAGCGTGGACCGATGTCTGGATATGTCCAAATCCTAAAGGCCATTTGCAGGTCACAGGACGCGATGCAAGAGGCCGGAAGCAAAGCCGCTACCATCCCGGCTGGCGCGAAGTGCGCGATGAAACCAAGTACGAGAGGATGATGATCTTTGGCGTAGCGCTTCCGAAGATTCGAGAGTGCATCGAGCGTGACCTTTCGCTTCCAGCCCTGCCGCGTCAAAAAGTGCTAGCCACCATCGTGCGTCTCATGGAAACTACCCTCATCCGAGTCGGCAATGAGGAGTATGCCCGCCAAAACCATTCCTACGGTCTCACCACCATGCGCAACAAGCATGTTGACGTTGCCGGCTCAACTGTCACATTCAGCTTTCAGGGAAAGAGCGGTATAAAGCACACCGTAGATATCACCGATCGCCGGATTGCCAAAATCGTTCAGCGCTGCCAGGACATTCCCGGATATGAACTCTTCCAGTATGTCGACAAAGATGGCACACAACACTCGATAGACTCTGCCGACGTCAACGAATATCTACGCGAAATATCGGAACAGGATTTCACCGCAAAAGACTTTCGCACCTGGACCGGAAGCGTTCTTGCCTGCGAACTGCTCTATGAGTTCGAAACTTTCGACTCGCAGACACAGGCAAAACGAAACGTTGTGCAGGCAATCAAGTCGGTCGCCTCACGTCTGGGAAACACACCATCTGTATGCAAAAAATGTTACGTTCATCCCGCGGTTCTCGACTCCTACATGAGCGGAGCGATGTTGAAAACAGTCAAACGCCAGGTGCAGGAACAGGATTCTGATTCCCGAGAGCTTCAACGGCGGGAGTTGGATCTTCTTGACCTCCTGCGTCGGCAGATTGATCGCGCAGTCGCATAGACGGTCTGGCGGCGAGGCTATGATTCGTGCGCAGGACGTTAACTCTCAGGAAAATTCCAGCATCCAAGCCTCTCTCACCTCAAAACATGACAAATCGCCCGAAAAAGCGTCCTATAGTATAGAGCCGTAACGCTCATTACAAGAGCAACGCTGGAGCAATCATGGCATTGAACGACTACCGCACGAACACCTACCCCGGCATCATCGACGTACCCCGCGAGGAAACCTCCTCGCTGCTTGCCAAGGTGCTTGCCATCACCTCGTTCGGCTTCTTCGTCACCGCCCTCGGCGTCGCTACCGCGCCTCCCTGGGGAACGTTCGTCGGCTTCATCGTTGTTCTGGGCCTTGTCTTCGCCATCAACTTCACCCGCAAGGCCAACCCCGCCGTCGCGCTCGGACTCTTCCTCACCCTCACGTACTTCATGGGCTGGGAGATCGGTCCCCTCATCCAGCGCTACATTCACAACTTCGGCTCCGCGATCGTCTTCAACGCCGCCGCGACCACCGGAGCGGGCATGGCCGTCATGGGCTGCGTCGCGTATCTCTTCAACATCAACTACCGCCGCATAGCCGGCATCGGCTTCGCCGCGTTGCTGTTGCTGATCATCGCCGGAATCGCCAGTATGTTCTTCCACTTTCTCTCGCCCGACACCTACTCCTGGCTCACGCTAGGCATCTTCGGCCTGCTCACCGTAGGCGACTTCGCCCGCATCCGTGCCGGCGGAGACGGTCGCTCCGCCGTCTCGCTCTCCCTCTCCATCTATCTCGACGCCATCAACATCTTCCTCGCCGTTCTTCAGTTAATGGGCGGCCGCCGCAGAGACTAGCTCCAAGCCACTCGGACCCCGACTCACCCAGGAGAGAAAAATGGCCTCAGTCCTCATCACCGGCACCAGCAAGGGAATTGGCTTGGAAACCGCGCTGGCCTTCGCGCGCACCGGCCATCAGGTCCATGCCACGATGCGCAATCCCGCGCAATCACCCGCTCTGGCAGAGGCCGCTGCGAAAGAAAAGCTACCTATCCTCATCACACAGATGGACGTAGACTCCGACACCTCTGTCCGCGACGAGATCGCCACCATCCTTAAGGACTACGGCCCCATCGACGTGCTGGTCAACAACGCTGGCGTTGAAGCAATCGGCTCCGTCGAAGAGCTTCCCCTCTCCAACTTCCGATCCGTCATGGAGACCAACTACTTCGGAGTGATCCGCTGCGTTCAGGCAGTCGTCCCGTCCATGCGTCAACGCCGAAGCGGATGCATCATCAACGTAAGCTCCGTCTCCGGACGCATCTCGTGCCCGCCAATGACCGCCTATTGCGCCTCAAAGTGGGCACTCGAAGCGCTCAGTGAAGCCCTCGCCGGCGAGATGAAGACCTTCAACGTCCGTGTCGCCATCGTCGAACCCGGCATCATCGACACCGCCATGGCTCGCCGCATCGAACACCCCGAGACCAAATCGCCCTACGGCCAGAGCGCACGATTCGCCGCCTTATTCGAGAACTCCCTCAAGACCCCGGTCCCCCCATCGCTCGTCGCCGACAAGATCCTCGAAGTCGCCAATAGCGATACCTGGCAACTTCGCCATCCCGCAGGTCCCGACGCTCTTCCATTTATCCAATGGCGCGCCGAGATGACCGACGAGGACTGGGTCGACACCAACGCCGGCGACGACACAACCTTCTTCTCCCGGCTAAGCCCACCAAAATAAATTCGAAACGGTCGCGAATCCTACTTCCCGCTCGGCGGGTACTGTTTAAACATCTTCGTCACAGCCTTATCGATCTTCTGGCTATTCTTGTCCGGCTTGTCCGACAACGTGCCCTTCGCCGCCCCGCGCCAGAGCAGCTGCTTCGTCTTCCCATCGTCAATATCCACCACCAGCGTCCCCACGTTGGTGACATACTGATTCACCGTCGCCATGCCGCCGCCCCATCTCCATCCGCCACCTGTTCCCGTACGACAGTCTGAGTCTGCTGCGAAATTCCCGCGCCGTACGTCACAAACACATCCGGAGAGTCATCGACTTTCCTCATCCCCTTCGCCGCCAGTTGGCTGTCGATCGCTGCAACAATGCGTTGATCCATTAATGGATTCGGGGTTAGCCGAGTCGGCTTCACCCACGCATAAGTCTTGAACTGCGAGAAGGTCCCTGCGCTGTGGTCCCAATCGACAACCACCGTCTGAGAATATCCAGCGAGCGTAAAGAAAAACTAACAGCCAACAGCAGAAAGATCTTCGTGCGTGGTCTCATGATTTGCCTTTCTCTACACTGCTCGAGATGAACTGCCGAACGCCGCCATCTTAGCAAAGACCCAGCCAACGCATAACAACGCCGGAACAATTGGCCTACGCAAACATGTCATCGCCCGATCTTCACCGCGTTCCCTGTACGTTTTTCTCCGCACCAACCCTGCAAGCCGCCGGAACATTGGTCATCTGTTTCGCAAACACCCGATAGCTCATCGTTCCCGGCCGCAGCGTCGACCAGTATCCCGAAGCCGACAGCAGCGGTTTGTGTTTCTCGATCAACTGATGATCCAGAATCTTCACTCCGCACTCAAGATTGTTCTTCGGCTGCAAAATCGTCCGTGCCGGATCCTTCACGGGCAGTTTCTTATCAGTGTCCCAGTCGAAGTCGCACCCATACCGCTTCTGGTCTTCATACGTCAGCTGCAACAGTCCCGACGTACGCCCCGCGCGCCCCGTCACCTCATCTTTTACTTCCATCTCCGGCTGAGTATGCTTTGCCTGAACCGTCGGTTCCAGTCCTGCCTCCGCCCCCGCCAGTGCCTGAAAGAAGTAAGTCCAGAACGCCCGCTTGTCATCCTCCGCCATCGTGTAAAACCGTGGACAGAATCGCCTCACATCATGCGGCACCTGCCCTGACAGCATTGCAGGCGGCAGCGCCAGCTCCACAATCTTGTCCCACTCTGGGTCCCACGTCGACCCACCCACCTCTGCCTTCTTCGTATCGATCGGAGTCGGCGGGGCGGGCTTCATCGCCGGTGCCGGAGCAGCCGTCGCCTGTGCCGTCTCATGCTTCCCACATCCTGCAGCCAACATCGGCGCTGCCAAACCAATCAGCGCTACCGCGACCCTAAAAACTCGGTTCATCTTCGCACCTTATGAAACAGGGCCCATCACAGGAAGATGCGATCCGCAAGCGTGCAGTTGCAGAGGCTGTTTGCAATCGCCTCGATTTCTCGTCAAAACCGCTGCATCGTACCCTGATCCATCGCCCCGTGAAAGTACTTTGCCAAAGCCTCTTCAAACACACCGCCCGAGCCTTCTGCGGCCTTCGTAATTGGCGCCGCGGCTTTCGCAAATAACGTCATGCTCGAATGAAACTTCATATCATCCGGAGACCCAAAGATCTCCTCCACCGTCTTTCCCTGCACTCCCACCACAATCCCCGCCGCCTCCTGCAATCGTGACCCTAGGACAACATGATCAAGGTAAGCCCGCGCCTCGGCCAGCGACGAGATCGCATACCGCACCGCCATCGGGCTGCTCCCGAGCCCATAAATCTGCGGAAAAACAAACCACATCCAGTGGCTCCGCTTCCTCCCCGCACGCAACTCGTCGCATGCCTGCTCATACACCTCCGCCTGTGCTTCTAAGAATCGCTGCAAATCGTAAACATCTTGTTCGCGGGCCATCTGTCTATGGCACCTCATTGGAATCTCAAAACCACTGTAGTTTCCGCACCTGCATTATCCTCCAAACTCCACGAAGCATCGCGCGCATTTTCGTCTACAGACCACCAGCTTCACCACATAAAACAATTCACGACCAATCGTCGTCCGAACCTTGCACCTCTTCCAAACCCGAGCGTAGAGTGGCGATGCCCAAAAAGGAGGGCTCCCCACATGTCTTCGAACATCACGCGCCGCAGTCTCTTCGGCATGGTCTCCACCGCTGCAGTAGCGGGCGCAATGCCATCTCTCTTCGCCTCGCCGTCAGCTCACGCACAACTTGGCCAAGCGAATCCCCTCGCCAACGCACAGAACTTCGCCACCTCCATCAATCGCGCTTTCACCTTCCAGAACCTCATGATGGACGCCTACACCTCCGGCGCAACCATCCGCCTCTCTCAGAGTTACAGCGACGCAGCACTCAATGCCACCGGCTTCACCTACGACAACGCCGTCGCCATCCACGCTTATCTCTCTCGCGGCCAGCAGGACGACCTCGTCCGTGCGAAGACTCTCGGCCTCGGCCTTCTGCACGCTCAGGCCACTAACTTCCCAGTCGCCGACGGCCGCTTCGCCCAGGCCTACTTCGTCAACGCGCCCGACTCCAGTGGCGCCTTCATCACACCCGCAGCTTTTCCGTTCTTCTTCTACGGCAGCTCCGTAGGCGATCAAGCCTGGGCAGGCATGGCACTCGCGCAACTCTACCGCCGCACCCGCGACACGCATTACCTTACCGGCGCCCTCTTAGTTGCAAACTGGATCGTCACCAACACCTACAACACACAAGGCCCCGGCGGTTACTCCTACGGCACCATCATCGATCAGTTCAACAACTCCCAGCCTTCGCCCAACGGCAAATCCACCGAGGGCAACCTCGACACCTACGCTTTCTTCACCATGCTCCACACACTCACCAACGGCGGCCACGCCAACAACGGCATGACGTGGACAGCACTCGCACAACACGCCTTCCAATTTGTCTTCGCCATGTTCAACCCGCAAGGCCCCTTCTTCTACACCGGCACACTTCCCGATCAAGTCACCATCAACACCACGCCCATCCCCGAAGACTGTCAGACATGGTCTTACCTGGCATTCCTCGACGCACGTTCTCGCGGCACCATCGACTGGGCGCTCGCAAATCTCCAGACCACAGACACCGCCTCTTCGCCGAACGCCAACCTCACCGGAACCCAAACCGTCAGCGGGCTGACATTCTCATCTGCTAGTCTGACCACCCCAACCAACGATCCACACGCCGTATGGCTCGAAGGCACGGCCCACACCGCAGCTGCACTCACCGCACGGGTTTTGCGCGGAGGCGACCCGATCCTGTCTCTTCTGACCGATATCTCGCGCGCCGTTCAACTTCTCAAAGACTGCGAGCACGCACAACAGATTCTCGGCGTCGGTCAAACCGCAGGAGGCAAAGTCATTCCCAATGGCCTCGGGGTCGTCGCCTCCTCCAGTGTCCTCGACACCGGCTTCGGCTTCACCTATGGCCCATCACTCCACATCGGCGCAACCGGCTGGTACCTCATCGCCAGTCTCGCCGCTAACCCCTTCCAACTCGGCTACAGAGTCATCAGCTAGAAAAAAGTGACCGAGGTTTAGGCCTCGGTCACTTCATCTACTTCACACCTTTATTCGGATCCCAGACTCCCTGCAGCTTCCTCACATAGACCATCTGCCCAATGTGATAAGCGTTGTGCGTCCCCACGTGCGCGATCCTCGAAGCCCACAGCGAGACCTTCGCATCATCGGCCGCCTCCACTGCGTTCTCCCAGTCCGTCATCACCTGGTCAAGCTGCTTCACTGTCGTGTCCCAGCTCTTCGCGTCAAAGTCGTTAAACGTCTCGTCATTGTTACCGTCGAACTTTGCCGGTGTCTCGCCCTTGAACTTCGCCAGCATCTCCCGATCCCAGAAAACCAGGTGATTGGCCAACTGCCCCACCGAGTGATTCCCACTCTTGTCCGTCCAACTCGCCTGCGCTGGTGTCAGTCCCGCCACCGCCGTATTCGCCGGCACGAACCACTCTGCCTTGTTGTGCGTCGTTCGCAACTGCTCCAACAGAACTGCCTTCAACGTCATTGGCTTTTCCGACTGCGCCACGGCAAAGCCAGACGAAGCCACAACAACCATCACCAGCCCAACCAGAACTCGCCTCATAGGAAATCTCCTCGATTTACTCTCTCTTCCACCGGATCGGATGACGAATCATTCTACGGAGCGAACAGGACCTCGGTTCCGTGCAAACAGCCAACTTCGCAAGGTTACAAGTCGTGTCAAGCCCCGAATCCTCGAAAACCCGCGCCAGACAAGCGGCTTCGCGTGGCGTATGAGTTATCTCCGCTCAGCTATACTTGATAGAGAAAAGCAGAAACAGAAAGCCCCGGACTCAACTCCGGGGCTTTCTCCTTTGTTTGGACGAATTTAGCCGTAACCCTTGTAGAATGACGAATTTGCGGAGGATGATACCCGCTAACTTATTGCATCAAAGGGACTTAGGCGCGGGCAACAGGGGGGGCCTCACTGGGGCTATTTCTCGCTGGTCGGTGGAGCCAGACCCTTCAAGCGCAGATAGAGGGAAAGCGTCGCATACTGTTCGTTGTCATGTGAGACCGTCCCCCACAGGATTCCAATGCGAGACCTCTTCGCATTGAAGACATCGAACATATCTGCGAGATTCGCATCCGTCACGGAGGCGAACGCTTTATCGCACTCGGCAAACGAGGCCTTCAGTCCCTCAATGATGGCTGCCTTGTCCGCAGTATCTGCCGGTACCTTCGCAAGATCGTTCGGCGCTGTTCGATTGATCGCACCGCATGTTTTCAGTTGTGCTTCAGTGACATGATTCACGACACGCGCATAAGTTCGGATGTCGGGCGTCGGTTTGAACTGGTAGTCTTCCGCGGGCATCTTATCGGCGGCCTTCAATATGTTGCCCTTCTGCGCCGCGTAACTTCTCTGCACTTCACCTGCAGGCCCGCTTGGCCCAGTAGGAGCCGCCGGCGCCTGACCCATTGCCACACCCGAAATCATCAAAGCTCCGACCACGCACATCACACGCATCTGCTGCATCCTTGTCACCTCGCACCCCCAAGCCTAACCCGGCCCCACGTCGAGCCCGAAATATTTTTGTCAACACCGTGTAATTTTCAGAAGGAGAAACGAAGAATCGCGAAACCGCAAGCGAGTCGAGAAACGACTCTTCGGAGGGTTGAGGCCACCAATGAACTATCCTGTAAGAGACTACCCCGCGACGCCGAAACAAGCCTCGTAACAAGCTCGCAAGAAGGAAAACAGAACAATGCCATTGAATTGCGGAATCGTTGGTTTGCCCAACGTAGGAAAATCAACGATCTTCAACGCCCTCACCTCAGCCAAGGCGCAAGCCGCAAACTATCCCTTCTGCACGATCGATCCCAACACCGGCGTTGTGACGGTGCCCGACGAGCGCCTTGCCAAGATCTCTGAACTCATCAAGCCCAAGTCTCTCGTGCCCACGACCATGGAGTTCATCGACATCGCCGGTCTAGTAGAAGGAGCGTCAAAGGGCGAAGGCCTCGGCAATCAGTTCCTCGGCCACATCCGCGCCACCGACGCCGTAGCACACGTGGTCCGCTGCTTCGATGACCCTGAGGTGATCCATGTTGCAGGCGGCGTCAACCCACTCCACGACATCGACATCATCAACACGGAACTCCTCCTCGCCGACCTCGATACGGTTGAAAAGCGCAACACAAAAGTCGAACGCGCAGCGAAGGCCTCGAGCGATGGGAAGATCAAGGCCGAGCACGCTATGCTGCAGAAGCTCCTGACAGCCCTTAATGCAGGCAAGCCGGCTCGCACCGCTGATCTTACTGACGAAGAAAAGGTCCTTTCGCGCGAGCTCTTCCTCATCACCTCTAAGCCGCAACTCTATGTTGCCAACGTCGATGAGGCTGGTCTCATCGAAGGCAACGCGTACACCGCAGCCGTCGAGAAGCGCGCCGAAGAAGAAGGTAGCCAGGTCGTTCGGATCTGCGGCGCGCTTGAATCGGAGATCGCTCAGTTGGAACCGGCTGAGCGCGACGAGTTTCTGAAAGATATGGGCCTCGCCGAACCAGGCCTCAACCGTCTGATCTACTCCGCCTACCGCCTTCTCGACCTCATCACTTATTTCACTGCCGGCGTGCAGGAGGTTCGCGCGTGGACCATCCGTCGTGGCACCAAGGCCCCGGGCGCTGCAGGCGTCATCCACTCGGACTTCGAAAAGGGCTTCATCAAGGCCGACTGCTATGCCTCCGATGATCTGTTCAAATATGGCAGCGAACAGGCCGTCAAGGAAAAAGGCTTACTCCGCTCCGAGGGCAAAGAGTACATCGTCAAAGACGGTGACATTCTCTTCTTCAAATTCAACGTGTAGCCGGAAGGTCTTTATACTTGAGGAATATGCCTACTTTTGCCTCGCTCGAAGACCAGCTTGACCTCATTACCAAAGGTGCCGCGGAGATTGTTCCGCTGGAGGCTCTGAAAGAGCGAATTGCGAAGTCGATTGCCACAGGCATGCCGATGCGGATCAAGGCGGGCTTCGACCCTACGGCGCCTGACCTGCATTTGGGCCATACCGTCCTGTTGCGGAAGCTGAAACACTTTCAGTCTTTGGGGCATACCGTAATCTTTCTCATCGGCGATTCAACGGCGCTGATCGGCGATCCGACCGGTCGAAACGTGACGCGCAAACCGCTGACGCCAGAGCAGATCGCAGCGAATGCAGAGACCTACAAGGAGCAGGTGTTTAAGATTCTCGATCCCGAAAAGACCGAGGTTCGATACAACTCCGAGTGGCTGGATAAGCTGAGCTACTACGACATGGTGAAGCTGATGGCGCAGTTCACCGTATCGCAGATGCTGGAGCGCGAGGACTTTCATAAGCGGTTCAACGAGGAGCAGCCGATTGCGTTGCATGAGCTGATCTACCCGATCGCGCAGGGTTATGACTCCGTGGCGCTGAAATGCGATGTGGAGCTTGGTGGCACGGATCAGAAGTTCAATCTGATGCGTGGGCGGGATCTGCAAAAGCACTACGGCCAGCCGCAACAGATTGTGCTGATGACTTCCATCATGGAGGGGCTCGATGGCGTGCAGAAGATGTCGAAGTCGTTGGGTAACGCGATTGGCATCCATGAGCCCGCGGCGGAGATGTACGGGAAGTTGATGTCGGTGTCGGATGAACTGATGTGGAAGTACTGGACACTTCTAACGGATCTGCGAAGTTCGGAGATTACGCAGATGCAGGCCGATGTCGCCGCTGGTGCGCTGCATCCGATGCAGGCAAAAAAGAATCTGGCCTGGACAATTACACGCGACTTTCACTCCAAGGAAGAAGCAGATAGTGCCGCCGATGGGTGGGCGAAGATGTTTCAGCAGCGCGGGGTAAGCGACGATGTGCCTGTGGTGAAGGTGTCAAAAGCTGCTGAGGATCTGGTCGTAACAAATGGGCCGTTTGGGACGTCAGTCAAGATGACGAAGCTTCTGCAACTTTCAGGTTTGGCGAGCTCCGCAGGTGAAGCAACGCGCAAACTGGCTGAGAATGCCGTCAGCGTAAATGGCGAAAAGTTTGCCGAAAAAGTGATAAAGCTTGAGATACTTGGCGATTCGCCAACGCTGCGACTGGGCAAGAAGAGCGTGCGGCTTGAGTGGACGAACTAACTTGTTTGCGTCGGTATTTCGAATGAAGAACTCTTCGCAGAACGAGTGTTTGGTAGAGTCTAGAAACAAGGCTCCGTCGGAGAGCCTGCATCCAAGCACACGTGGGGCTATGAAGAACTTGAAGTCTACTTTGCGTCCGGGTGTGTTGAGTGTCTTTTTGCTCGCGGGGTTGCTCCCGTTGTATGCGCAGGCGCCTCAAGAGCCGAAACAGATCGTTCGATCTGCCATGGATGCTGAGCTTTCGGCGGATTTGACCGACCACTCGAGATGGAAGTATCGCGATGTGCAGAAAGACGGCATAGATACAGTTTCGATTGTGGTGGAGACCGATCACGGGGCAGTGAAGCGCTTGATCAGCAGGTGGGGGCGACCGCTGAGCGACTCAGAGGCAAGGATCGAGGACGCGCGCGTGCAGACGTTCATTCACGACCCAAGTCAGCTCGCCAAGCAGAAGCGAGATGGCATGCAGGATGGAAAGAATGCCGAAGAGTTGCTGAGGATGCTTCCCGACGCTTTTACGTGGAAGGTGCAGAGCGAAGACGAGAAAAATATCACACTGCATTTCGAACCGAATTCAAAGTTTAGCCCACCAGATATGCAGGGACGCGTATTGGGACAGATGGCCGGTGTATTGGTCGTAGATAAGGGACAAAACCGAATCGTGACTATCAGCGGAAAGCTGACAGAAGACGTGACAATTGGTTGGGGACTTCTGGGTCGGTTGCGTCAAGGTGGGACGTTTCGAGTAGAACGCCGGGAAGTCGCGCCGGGTTTGTGGCAGATCGTAGAAACCCATGTGCATATTGAAGGAAAGGCTCTGTTCTTTAAGAACATTGGGCAACAACAGGATGAGATTCAGACTGACTTTGTCCAAGTACCGCATGGAACGACGCTGGAGCAGGCGGCGGAGATGTCGAAGGCGTTGAAGTAGGGTATAGGAATGGCGGCTCGCTGTATGCTCGGAGATGATGTCACATACTCCCTATCCACAAACTGATCGTGAAGTGATGCGTCTCATCGAGCGCTCACCTGGGCATCGCGCTGGCTATAAGCAGTTGATTCGCGAACTTGGGTTGGGCGGCGGACGTGAGCGCAGGTTGTTGTTGGAACAACTCGCCAGGATCACCGCTCGGGGAGAGCTGGTGAAGGTCGATAGTGAGCAGTGGAGTCTGCCGACGGCCACGCCGGAGAAGACGAAGCGGGTAAAGCGCGGTGCAGTCGAGATGCCAGTGGAGCATCGGGCCACGCGGGACAGGCTACTTGCCGGTCGATTGGATCTGCATCGGGACGGTTATGGGTTTGTTCGGCCGAATGGGAGTGTGGATCGAAGCGATGACCTTTTTATCCCTCCGCACGAGCTGAACGGAGCGATGCAGGGCGATGAAGTGCTGGTGGATGAAGCGCCGCCGGGGCGGGATGGGCGTCGATCCGGTCGGGTTGCGCGAGTGCTGAATCGAAGGAACCCGACTGTTGTGGGGATCTTTCATTACGCGAGGACACATCGGGGGGGAAGTCCTTGGGAAACCGCTCCCATGATCAACGGCAACTACATTACGCCTCTCGACGAACGGATGACACAAGCGATCTTGATTCCGGAGGGTGCTGAGGTTCCGTCGACGCAGCAGCAGACGCCTCACCGTGTTCTCGGTGAAGAAGCACAGGCACAACAATCTCACTGGTCGGAAGAGTTGGATCCGCACAGGCCACTTGAAGGGCTCGCCGTTGACGTGGAGATTACGGATTTTCCGACAGTCGGAAGGCCGGCGCGCGGGCGAGTGATTGAGGTGCTGGGACCACCGGACGCTTTTGGGGTTGATGTCGAAATCATCATTCGCAAACACCATCTACCGCACGTATTTCCAGCGAACGTACTGGCCGACGCCACGGCATCTGCCGAACAGACCGTCGCAATGCTGGATGCGGAAGAGATCGGGCGACGCAGAGATTTTCGTGGCTTGAATATTGTCACGATCGATGGAGAGACTGCACGAGACTTCGATGACGCGGTGCTGGTGACGCCTCTGCCGAACGGGAATTGGGAGCTGCAAGTTCACATCGCTGATGTCAGCTATTACGTTGGACCAGGGACGGCGCTGGATCTCGAGGCGCGACTGCGTGGGACCTCGGTTTATTTTCCGGATCGTGCCATACCAATGTTGCCGCCACAGCTTTCGAGCGGCATGTGCAGCCTGCGACCAGACGAAGATCGGCTGGTGTTGAGCTGCATCATGAAGATAGACGGACGTGGCGAAGTGCTTGGGTATGAGGTCTGTGAGGGCATCATCCGCAGCGCGAAACGGATGACGTACACGCAGATCCAGGGTGTCCTCGACGGGAATGTCGAGACGCGGCAGGAATTCGCCAAATTGGTGCCAGAGTTCGAACGGATGTATGAGCTGGCGCTGAAGTTGAACGCGAAACGGCATCGCCGCGGATCGATCGATTTCGATCTCCCTGAACCAGTGATTCAATTCGATCCGGACGGAAACATGGAAGCCATCGTGCGGTCGCAGCGAGGATGGGCGCATCGTTTGATCGAAGAGTTTATGTTGTCCGCGAACGAATGCGTGGCTACCTGGATCGAGTCGCAGGATGTGGCGAGCGTATACAGAATTCACGAGGTTCCGGATCCGAAACGGATTGTCGATTTCGAAGAAACAGCAAGCCAATTTGGTTATTCACTTGGCTTCAGCACCCTGCCGGTGAAGCGAATTCAAACGAAGGGCGATCGGCGTGATTCGCGTGGAACCAACCGGCAGGCGAAGACGCACGAAGTAGCAGAGTCAATTCCGGTAACACCGCAGATGTATCAGAAGTTGACGGCAAAGATCGCAGGGAAGGCAGAGGAAAGGATTCTGTCATACCTAATGCTGCGTTCCCTCAAGCAGGCGCGATATAGCGAGAAGAATGTTGGGCACTTTGCGCTGGCGAGTCCAAGTTATACGCACTTTACATCGCCGATTCGGCGGTATCCGGATTTGATTGTGCATCGTCTGTTGCGAGAGCTGATTCAGAGTGGCGCGGACCCAGCGGGTGCGGCGATTTTGTCGGATGGGCCGCAGCCATGGGGGGAGAAACCTATTGGCAAAAGACGGCCGGAACACGTGGAACGATCCCCTGTGGAGGGACCGATTCCAGAGGCGGAGTTGGGAGCGATTGCAGCTGAGTCAAGCCAATCGGAGCGACGAGCCGATGATGCTGAGCGCGAGCTGATCGAGTGGAAGAAGATCAAATTCATGCAGGACCGCGTGGGTGAGGACTTCAACGCCATCATTCTTTCATGTACGAAGTATGGGTTCTTCGTCGAATTGAATGATCTGTTTATTGAAGGGTTGGTGCCTTTGACCTCGCTGCAGGATGACCGTTATATGTTTCGCGATACAGATCGCCAGATCGTCGGAACACGTAACGGGAGGGTGTTCAAGATGGGGCAGCACGTGCATGTGCTGCTGGATCGAATCGACCGGCAACAACGGCGACTGCAGTTTGCATTGCTGCCATCAGACGAGGATGTCGCAGTTGCGCCAAGATCGCTGAGGAGGTCGAAGATCGCGGCGACAGCGAGTGGAGAACGCCCGCACTCCAGTCCGAATCGCTCTGGCAAGAGAGGGAAGACAAAAGCAAAGGCACGGGAGCGGAGTAAGAAATCGAAGGGCAAGCGGAAATAAGCTTCAGACTCTTATTTGTCTGAGGAGGCCGGTGAGGATTAGAACAAGGGCTACGGTGAGTAACGCCACGCGGATTGATGGAGCCGATTCCCAGCGAGGGCGATCTGTGACCAGCCCGCGTAGGGTGTGCGGGATTCATCCCGGCGATTCGATTGCTGATCGGGACCAGCAGCGTGATGGTGAAGACCATTGTTGCCCCAAAGACAGGCAGTGAATACAAGGAGCAAGCCTGGACCCCTCGATACCGGACGGTGTTCAAAGGCCTGTACCTACAAGGAGCAAGACCAGACCGTACCAGGGGGCATCGCCTTGCCGAGTACTGCGGCAAGCGGAGCGGCAGTTTGAGCGTGAGTACTGTTGTTCAATTCTCTTTATCTGCGGATGGACGAAGGCGGCAACTGCGAACTCGTTGCGTACCATTGTTGCTGCCAGGATTACGGTCGCTATGTTCTAGGCAATTGGCATAAGGTCGTGGAATGAGGCGCAACAATTCGTAAGGCATCGTAAAATAAAAGTTCCAAGGAGTTCAAAAGAATGGCACACATGGTTTTCGATACACGATTCAAGGTTGAGATGGAAGGGCTGGACGAGCCGCCGTTCGATTCGGACTTTGGCCAGAAGATATTCAAAAATGTTTCAAAGAAGTCGTGGGGTGAGTGGGTAGAACGGCAGAAGATGCTATTGAATGAGTACCGTCTACAACCTTGGACACGCGAGGCGCAGGAGTTTTTGGTGGAGCAGATGAACGAATTCTTCTTTGGTGAAGGTGGTTCGTTGCCGAAGGAATATGTGGCGCCTACGACGTAGATAGGAGGCCGCCTGAATTCTCGTATAGATGGCAGGTCGTGTACACTTAGAACTGCAGGATACCCCGCCGTCGCCCGCCTGGGCTGACGTGCAAACCAATAGTCGGGACGTGGCTCAGCCTGGTAGAGCGCACCCTTGGGGTGGGTGAGGTCGCTAGTTCGAATCTAGTCGTCCCGACCATTCATTTTTCTATTTATTTTCAACAATTTACAGCCAAAGCCATTTGTCGTGTTCGAACTTGTGCCGCTGTGGAGCACACGCCGAAAGCGTCGCTTCCACCGGCAACGATATTGAAGCTCGCCATTCTGTGCACTTTTTGCCCAAAAGAGGAGTTATTAATATCTTGGCCGGGTTACTGATGGCTTGTGGTGGTGGCTCCAAAGGAAATTCGCAACGTGTAAGTCCTGCAGTGACGCCCCCTGGTACCTACGCTTTAGCCGTCACCGCCGTGGCGGGCAACACGGCAGTCTCTCAAAAGCTGACCCTTGTGATTCAGTAGCAGCAATGTCGCATCCGACTCACGTGGATCGAACTCAGATCCGTGTGAATTTCCAAAAGTGCCGCACAAACTGCAAACCAACGCATTTTCACAAATACAACAGTGGCCTCAGAAGGATCCAACTGTGGACCACTGCTGTCCGATAAACGCGTCGAGCGACAGCGCAGCAAGAGTTACCAAATACGCACGCGCTGATCGGGAGGGAGATAGTACGAGTCCCCTGGCTTTACTCCGAAGGCCGCATACCAGGCGTCCACATTGCGGGTTGGGCCGATTACCCGGAACGCGCGAGGGGAGTGAGGGTCAGAGATGACTTGCTTTCGTATGTAGTCTTCCCGCGCCTTGCCCCGCCAGGCTTGCGCCCATCCGAGAAGCACGCGCTGATCGCCGTTGAAGCCATCGATCACCGGAGCAGGTCCGTTCAACGAGCGGTGATAGGCCTCGAGCGCAACGTTGATACCACCCAGGTCGGCGATATTCTCTCCCATGGTCAGGTCCCTATTGATGTGTGCACCGGGGACGGGCTCATAGCTGGAATATTGCGTTCCCAGACTCTTTGCCCTGGCCTCAAAGGCGTCTGAGTCGGCTTTGCTCCACCAGTCATGGAGTTGCCCCGCCGCATCAAGCTTACGTCCCTCATCGTCGAAGCCGTGCGTCAGTTCGTGACCGATGACGGCGCCGATTGCACCGTAGTTGACCGCTGGGTCCGCTGCGGGATCGAACAGAGGCGGCTGAAGAATGCCGGCGGGAAAGACGATGTCGCGTAGAGATCCGTTGTAGGCGTCGTTGGTCTGCGGAGTCATTGACCAGTCCGTGCGGTCGACGGGTCCATGAAGCCGCGACGTGTAGAACCGCCAATCCGCTTCCCCGGACCGCCGCACGTCACCCACGAGATCGTCCGCGCGTATGACCAGCGTGGAGTAGGCCGGCGGATGATCGGGATAGCCAACCTTAATTTGATAGGTATCGAGTTTCTTCAGTGCCTTAGCCTTGGTGGCCGGGCTCATCCAATCGAGTCGTTCCAGCCGTGCACGCATGGCCGCTTTGATGTTGGTGACGAGCTCTTCGATCTTGATTTTGGAGGAGGGCGGAAAGTATTGCGCGGTATAAAGCTGACCCAGGCCGAAGCCCATATTACCGAAACAGTCTACGCGGTCACCTGTGCAATCTCCGCCACCGACGGCGCGGATGGCAAGCTTCCATCGCACTTGCTCCTCAGACTGGCCGGAAAGAACTTTGTCGCGGAATTGAAAGCGTGCTTCAGAGAATGGCTTCGCAAGATAGAAGGCTGCATTGTCGGCAACTGTGAACGCCTCCCACGCTTGCAAAACTTTTAGCGGAGTGGATTCGTAGATGGCCGCGATACGAGGGAATGCAGACTTCTCCGACACCACCAGGCGATCGACGCCGTTAAGGTCTGCGCCTAGCAGGAATCTTTGCCACGCGAAGTCGGGGGCCAGAACGGCAAGCTCGCTCTGTGTTTGCGGATTGTAAGTGCCCTCGACGTCGCGCTGCTGAGCTCTGGTCCAACTCGCATCTGCCACCCGGGTTTCGAAGGCGACAACGGCGGCGGCATTGGTTTCGGGTTCGGCCCACCCGACCAGGGCTAAGAGCTTGGCTATATATGTTTGAAAGGCCGCCTTCTGTGAAGCAAAGGTGGGCTCGAGGTAATAATCCCGATCCGGGAGACCCAGCCCCCCTTGAGTTGCATATACGGCGTAGCGGCTGGTGTCTTTGAGATCGACATCGGTTCCCAGACTGAAGATGGTGGCATAGAAATCGGTATTGTTGCGGCCCATGAGCTCTGCAATGTCCTGCCGGTCCTTAGCCGCGCGGATTGCGCTTAGCTCTGGTCCGATGGGGGCTGCGCCTAGCGTGTCAAGCCGCGCCTCGTCCAGGAATGCTTTATAGAAGGCTCCGGCCTTTTGCTCCAGCGTTACCGGCTGCGCGGGTGCAGCGGCGGCAGCTTTTTCCATAAGCTCATGAAGTCGGGCTTCGGTGATGTCGGACATCAGGTGGCGCAGCGAAGCCAAGGGCTGGTCAGGCGGGATTTGCGTTCGGGCAACCCACGTGCCTGAGGCGTACTGATTGAATCATTGCCTGGTTTGACATTCGGGTCCATCGCGGTGAGGTCAATTCCCCAGCTGCCATATTGGGGCTTGTTCGACTCCTGCGCCTTCGTAGTGCTCCCGGCGCTCAAGCAGGCAAGTGCGAGGCAGACCGAATAGGTAAAGTTGAAACTCATCTCTGCCCCTTAGTCACCGCTCAATCGCAGCCGTTCGCCACAAATGGTCAACCTCGACGAGACGGCTTGCGCAGAACCCCAATGTTTCGCCGGGTTGGTTCGCCGTGTCTAAAAATATACTGCCTCGCCGTTGGCGCAAAAAAACAGTCCCCAGAAAGCGGGTCATGTTTGTCCCCGAAGGCACCCGCTGAGGTTGAGTTATGGCGCACGTACTCGGCTGTTGCGAGCGATCACGATCGGGAAGATCGTTAGTCGAGTGAGCTCGCCGGTGGCGTCGTCGTAGAGGAACGAGCCTACAGGGACTTTGAGGGTTGTGGTGGAGCTAGATCAGTTGGAGCCGAGGCCGTGAACGCAGCGCTGTGTTTTGTGCTCGGGGTTGAAGTGGGAAGTGGACTAGGGTGTTGGAAATGAAACTTTCTCGACGGAAGGCTAAGCAGCCGTTACCGACCTTGATACGAATTCTTGGTTCATCAATATCTCCATTAATCGAGAGTAATTTGCGAGCGGGAAGCCAGTTTCAACGCTGGACAGGGTTATGTCGTGATCTTTGAGAGTGGTGGACTCCCGCACGAGACACTGCTTTTACATTTCGTAATCCTCTCTTAACCGCGACATGCGAGTCTGGTCAGGACTCGCACATTTGATTAGATCATTGGCCCATAGCAGGCGGCGCGGAAGTATGTGCGCAGTCTGCAGGGCGAGTCAATTCAGGAGACCAGAATGAAGATTTCGGGACTAATGATGCGGTGCGCGCTAATTGCGGCGTTCTGTATGGGCACAGGGCTGCATGGCTACGGGCAGTCGGCTGTCGACGGCGCAATCGGCGGTACGGTGGAGGATTCTAGTGGTTCGGCAATTGGGAGCGCGATCGTACTCGTCCACTCGAATGCGACAAACGCCGAGCAGAATGTGAAAGTCGATAACTCCGGTGTCTTCCGGGTGATCCATCTGCAGCCTGCAACCTACACGGTTACAATTACGGCGCCGGGATTCCGCACCTTTCGTTCTGTCGAGGTGATCGTCGAGGTCGGTGTGCTGACGGACCTCTCTCCTAAGTTGCCGGTGGGCAATGCGAGCGAGACGGTCGAGGTGACCAGCGAGGCGCCTATGCTCAATACGACTTCGCCGGACTTCTCCGGGGTCATCAATCAGAAGACGCTGCTGGATCTGCCGGTGAATAACTACCGGTGGTCGGCCTACGCGCTCCTGACGCCGGCAGTGGTTGCGGATTCGAGCGGGTTTGGTTTGTTGAGTTTTCGTGGCCAGAGCACGTTGCTTAATAACGTGACGATCGACGGCGCTGATGATAATCAGGCCTACTTCTCAGAGGAGCGTGGCCGCACGCGCGCAGGCTACTCGACGGCCAAGGCTTCGGTGCAGGAGTTCCAGGTCAATACGTCGAACTACTCGGTGGAGTACGGCCGATCCGCTGGTGGCGTCGTAAACTCGATCACGAAGTCAGGTGGTAATCAGTTTCACGGCGAGGCATACTTTTACGATCGCGATGCGGAGTGGGGAGCTGCGAACGCGTTCACGACACAGACTGTGCAACTGATTCCAGGTGGTCCGTTTACGACGGAGAACTTCAAACCGACTGATCGACGCAAGCAGTGGGGCGGTGCAGTCGGTGGACCAATCTTGCACGACAAGCTGTTCTTCTTCTTCGCGGGTGACCGCTTTCAGAGAAACTTTCCGGCGGTGGCGGCTGCGAGCAATCCTTCGAGCTTCTTCGCCACTCCAGACGCGGCGCTTCCAGCCGGTAAGGTGTGCGGCGGGACAGGTGCGACGGCGCCAAGTGCGATCGACGCGTCGGCGTGTACGCTGCAGACCAATCTGAAGCTGGCCACGTATGGCGCAGCCGCAACCGACTACGTCAGCGGGCTTACGAATCTGAATACACTGCTTGGCAGCGTGCCGCGAACCGGCGATCAGACGGTCTTCTTTCCTAAGCTGGACTGGCAGATCAACGGAAAGAATCATGCTTCGTTTGAGGTGAATCGATTACGCTGGATCTCGCCCGCCGGTATTCAGACGGCTGCAACGGTCTTCGACGGCTCGCATAGCTTTGGGAATGACTATGTGCGCGATACGTTCGGCATTGCGAAGCTGGATACGGTGATTACGAATAGCATCAGCAACGAAGTCCGGTATCAGTATGGCCGCGACTTTGAGTTCGAGTTTGCCCAGGATCCATCGCCGTACGAGACATCGAACTTGGTAGGAACCGACGCTGGGAGGCTACAGCAATCCTTTTGGGGGGCTTCCGCCGAGTGTCGCGATTACCAACGGCTTTACTTTCGGCACGCAAACGTTCCTGCAACGTGCCGCGCTGCCGGATGAGCGTCGCACTCAGGTTGCCGATACGGTGAACTGGATTCACGAAAACCATAGCATCAAATTCGGTGGCGACTACATCCATACGTACGACCTGATCAATAATCTCTTCGCGCAGTACGGTGGATACAGTTACTCGACGCTGACGAACTACCTCACGGATCTCTACCTCTCGCAGAATCCCAACACAGTTTCGCAGGCACACAACTACAGCTCGTACACGCAGGGCTTCGGCCGGTCTGGTCTCGATTTCACTACCAACGACTATGCTTTCTTTGTTCAGGACGAGTGGAAGTTGAACCCGCGCCTGAGCCTGACCGGTGGCCTCCGCTATGAGTACGAGCAGTTGCCTTCGCCGGTGAGCGACCTTGTCGTTTCATCGATTCCCGAGACTGGCTCCATGCCGAGCAACAAGACCAACATCGGTCCGCGCGTTGGATTTGCTTACGATATGTTTGGAAGTGGCAAGACAGTTCTGCGAGGCGGGTACGGAGAGTTTTTTGCTCGCGTCATCAACTCGACTATCTACAACGCGCTGATCAACACGGGTTCACTCAACGGTCAGCCGAGTTTTACTTATACTTCGACGAGCGCAGGAGCCCCGGTGTTTCCGGAGGTCATTCCGGCTCTGGTGAACACTGGAACGCCCCCGAACTCTACCTTTTTCGACAAGAACTTCAAGCTGCCTGAGATTCACCAGGCAGACCTCGCGGTTGAGCAGGACATCGGCTGGAATACCGTCGTCAGCGTCACCTGGCTGGGATCGTTTGGACGACGTCTGCCGAGCTTCGTAGATGAGAACCTTCCAACTCCGACCTCTGTGACCTACACGGTGGTAGATACGTCAAGAAAGGGCCCGTTAGCAAACGGTTCTACCTTTACGACGAACTTCTTTGCGAAGAGCACAGCGTCGTCGAAGGTGTGCCCGAGCCAGCGTCCAGACTGTAACTTTGGATCGAAGACGAACATCTTCAGCGGTGTGAACTCGAACTACCAGGGGTTGGTGGGCCAGATCTCGCATCGTCTGACACACAACCTGCAGTTCATGGCGAACTACACGTGGTCTCATGCGCTGGACAACGGGGAAAACAACCAGACGGGTACCTCTGCCAACGCGTTGGTGGATCCGACAAATCTTCGCGCGGAGTATGGAAACTCCAACCAAAATGTTCCGAACCGGTTCGTTTTGACTGCAGTTGCCACAGCACCGTGGCACTACACGGGTTTGAAGAGTTACCTTCTGAACGACTATGAGATTTCGCCAAACTTCTTAGCGCAGAGCGGGTTGCCCTATTCATTGGCCACTAGCGGAACGCTGTCGACCGGGCTTGTCAACGGTGCACAGTTGAACGCGGTGGGGAGTGGCGCAAACGGATCGGGCGGAACCGGCACAGGCAACGGGACATTCCGTCTCCCTGGGTTTGAGCGCAACGGGCTTCAGCAGCCGAACACGAATGTTCTCGATCTACGCCTCTCGAAGCGCTTTACTGTTGCGGAACGGGTGAAGTTTGAGTTGCTGGGGGAGAGCTTCAACATTCTGAATCGTCAGAATGTCACGTCGGTGAATACGACCGGATACTTCATCGGTACTACCACCAATGCAGCGAAACAGGTAACGGGAAACCTGCTCACGTTTAACACGAGCAGCGCGAACTCAGCCCAACCTCTTTTCGGGGCCGTGACAAACTCGAACGCCAGCGGGTTCACTTACACGCCACGGCAGGTTCAGTTAGGGATTCGAGCCCAGTTCTAAACCCTTACCGTTGTTTTCCGAAGGGCGGCGGGCTTCGGCTGTCGCCCTTTTGCGGTTAACAGAGAAGTTGGCCTTCATAGAAGCTGCATCTGCGCCTGATCTCATAGTGTTTTATTATTTTTCAATCCGACGTGGAAGAGCCCAGTCAGGAAGCGGCAAGGTTACCCGTCATTCGTTCGGGATTAAGCGGGAAACAACGCGATCCTCCAGGGTCACATCAGCGCTCGCATTGGTAACGAAAGTTCGAAAGTCGTCTACCAGGACCGACCAACACTTCTGTAATCCACAATGGAGAGTCGCTAGAGAGCTAAGACTTTCCATAATTCTGGACGAGATCGTTCGACCGGCAACCAACGCGGGTTTGTGAAAGTCCCGTCTCGTGACGCGGCTGTGTCGCTCTGACAGAGTCTCTAGTAGCCGATCGTGCCACAACTCACACTGCTCAAGTCATTTCAGATTCCATAAAACAAAAGAGGCGACCACGGGTGCAGTCGCCTCTTGTCGAGGTATGTTTCTCTCACTGGATAGTGATGGACAAGTGATTGGAGCTCACGGAGCCAGGGTTCTGGCTGCCAAGCGTGATGGTTTGTGCAATCGCGAGGTCGGATGCGGGTATGGCCACTTGCAGATGAGTGCTATCGATGAAGGTTGTTGTACGGGGAGATCCATTCCAAAGTGCCACTGCGCCAGGGAGAAAAGCGGTGCCTGTGATCGTGAGGTACAGATTGCCGGTGCCAACGCCGATGGTACTTTGATTGGCATTGGTAAGAGTTGGCGGTGGGTAGGTGGCTGCCTCCGCAGGAAGTACGAATGGCCCGCGGATAGGAAGATCTGGGGCGTCTGAGAAGTTGCTGTGTTGGGCACCAGGTAAGCTAGCCCGTCCTGACCGAAACGCGTTCCGCTCAACCCTGAGACCGAATTCCCGAGCAGTTGGATTTGCTGTTCGAGTGTAAAGTGCTGCGTATCGAACCGCTCTAGGAAGTAGGCAGCTGTACCTGCGTCGTTGACGCCGACGACGAAGGCCTTGGATTCCGCCTGATACGGGACCACTCCACCTCCGACCAGACCGCTTGAATACGGGCCATTTCCAAGAGGAAGGATTGCAACTTGCAAGGGCGGAGTCGTGCTGGGATTGATGATGCCACCGCCTGCACCAAAGACGAGGCCGCCGTCTAGGGCGAACTCACCTCCGAAGCCACCTAGTCCGTTCAGCGTAGTTCCATCGACCAATGTTGCTCCAGTCGCGTCGATGCTGTAACGGTAGAACTCCGCACCAGAGGTTTCGGAATCATAGGCGTAGAAGTGGGTCGCGTCGGCAAAAACGGGGTTGTCCCCGGAGTAGATCTGCGTCAGTTTGTTTCGGAAAGTTCCAGTACTACCGGAGATCTCCAAGATGCCTATGCCTGTGGCATACCCGAGTTCCACGGCAAGGCTCGAGTCGGAGCCAGGTACTGTGGCGATGGCGATGCTGCAACATTCCCGCTTGAATAAACTGAAGTGGAGATGATTGGAACTGTAAGATCGAGCGTCTGATTGAGGAGGTTGAAGCGACTCAGGCTCTTGGCACCGCTGAGACCGATGTAAAGATAGTTGCCATCGCTGGTTTCAGAGAGCAGATTTGGATCACTGCCAACCTGGATTGGTGAACCTACACTTCCGTTTGCCGGGTCGATGACAACCAGGCTATTGCCGGTAATTGTCGTCGAAGTGCTGAGTAGAACAGCATAGATCTTCCGCGTAAAGGGATCAAAGTTGATGGCACTTGCAGGTACATCCAGCAGTTGATAGATGTGCAGGTGCAACGCGGCGACTGTCCGCCTCCAAGTGTGGTGTGGTTACTGAGACTTGAGCCCAGCCGAGCTGCTGGACCAGAGAAGAGTCGACGGTCGCAGTCATCTGGCCGCTGCTCACAATCGTGGTTGGCAGATGTTGTCCGTTCCACAACACGCTGGAGGCCGCAGTGAAACCAGTTCCATCCACAGTCATAGTCAGGGTAGAACTACCGGCGGCAACCAGCGCAGGAGACAGTTGAGTGATGATGGGCGATGGGTTGAAAGGATTGCCGGTGACTGTCGTAGTCGCGGTCGTCTGATTATTAGAGGAGACTGGATCAAAGCTGACTGAAGAGGTAGTTGCGGTCATCCCGAGCGTTCCCGAGGTAGTCGGCGTCACTGAGACCGTGACATTGGCCGAGCTGCCGTTAGCGATCATTCCGAGATCGCAGTCGAGTGAGCTGTCGCCGCCGCAGGTTCCTTTCGACGGAGTAACAACTCCATTGATGGCAGAGGCCGGCAGTGCGGTGTGAAGGGTTACGCCCGTCGAGCCATTTCGACCGAGATTCGTAACTTGCACGGTGTAAGTAAAGGCTATACCCGTGGACGCGGCCGCTGGTGCCTGGATGCTGACGGCTAGATCAGCAGGCGAAGTAGAAGTGTCTTTCAAGATTGGGCCGTGAAGGACATAGAGTTGCGAAGAGGTATGGAAGGCCAGTCCGTCCTGACCCCAACGGACCAGGTCCGCTGGAGTTGAATTGAAGGAGTTCGACGGGTATGAGCCGATGCCGGTCACCGGAAGACTTCCGGTCGGATTGAACGTGCTCTCATCGAAGGCAAGGATCTGATTAGTGTTCTCCAGCACCGACGCAGGTACGATCCATGCACGTCCCAACGTTGAGTCCGAGACGACGGGCCCTGAGACCGCAGTCGGAGTTGTAGAGATGGGGCTGGTCGTAGAAAACTGCCCGAGTTGATTACCGGTGCCTGCATCAACCACAGCACCGGGTGAAAGGTAGAGACGGCCGTTGTCGTATTGCACCGTCGTGCCACCAGCGTTGCCACGGCCTAGCTGAGTTGCCGCCGTTATGCCTGTCGCGTCGATGGTCAGTGTATAGAGGTTCGATCCGATAGATTGCGAGTTGAGATAGAGAGTCAAAGCAGAACTGCCGAAGGCGAGCCCGCCGTAGTTCTGGTTGAAATAGGCGCTGAGACCTGAGCTGCTTTTAGCCCTGGCTACGCCCGAGTCAAAGATGGTTACTATGCCGTTGTTCCCGTACACCGCGACCGAGTTAGGTTGACCAGGAAGTGCAGCGAGGCCCGATGCGACGTACGGCGCGTTGTAGACTCCCGGTCGCCGCCAAGCGAAAACTGAAGACCCGCAGTGGCTGTAGTCAGATTTACTTGACGTACAGCGCCGGCACCGTTGAGTCCAGTGAATAGCTGGGTACCGTCACTCGAGAGCGCGATACGAGTTGGCTCACTACCGACGAAGATCGTCTTGAGGATGACGCCAGTGTTGGGATCGATGCCTGCGATGCTGTTGCCAAGGCCCTCGCCGGCCGAACCCGCAATCGAGGCGTAGATGAGGCCATCGACTGCGTTGTAGACGATGTCGTTGATTGGCAGCGCTAGAAACGTTGTGAACGGCTGCGGAGGCAAGGGCTGGCCCTGAGACTCCGGAGTCGAAACCTGAATGCTAGCCTGCGCAAAGCCCGAGATCAACGAGGCCGGAATAACTGCCGTCAACTGAGTGGAGCTTACATAGGCGGTGCTGAGCGGTGTGGTATTCCATTCGACTATGGAGTCCTGGAAGAAGCTGCTTCCAGAGACAGTGATCTGCGTGTCGGGACTACCGGCTGCCACCGAGTTTGGCGTGATGCTGAAGCTAACAGCGGGGGTTGCTATGGTCACCGTTGCGTAGTTCGACTGAACTGCAGGGGAACCAGGATTGCTCACTACAATCTGGATCGAGCCTGCGGAAGTAAAGAACGTCGGTGGAATCGAGATACGGATGTTCGTAGCGCTCTGACTAGATACTCGAACGAACTGGCCATTGGCCTGAACCGTCGCGTTTGGCGCAAAACCACTTCCGGAAATGCTAACCGATACCGGCACATTCGAGGAGGCGTTGACCGCTACACTCGATGGGCTGACGGAAAAGATCGTTGGCAAGTTTGCGGCCACCACAAGTTCAGTTGGAGTCGTAGTTTTGCCGCCTGGCCCCGGATTGTTGATAGTGATTTGGCCCGTGCCATAGCTCTGCAAGTCCATAGACGTTAATGACACCTGCAACGTCGTGCCGTTGACGAAGACCGTAGGCCGAGCTACGCCGTTCCACATAACTACGGAGTTTGCCTCGCAGCCGCTGCCGTTAACCGTAACTGTTGCTGCAGCACCTTGAGGTACCGTCTGTGGCGAAAGCCCGGTAAGAATAGGCGTCGGACTCATAATCGAGAAACTCGCTGCTGCAGAGTTGCCTCCTCCCGGCGAAGGATTTGAGGCAACAAAACTCACTATCTGTCCGGAAGCCAACGCAGACGCAGGCACAGCCACTTGCAAGCTCGTCGCGCTGACGTATTTTGCTTGTAGTGCGGTGCCATTCAGAGCCGCAGCTGTGGACGCAACATAGCCCGTACCGGTGAAGGTCACTGTCTGCGAAGGCGGGCCAGCGACGATGCTTCCAGGAGATATGGATGAGATGGTCGGCGTCATAAAATTGCCCTAACACAGCGCTACAGGAATTTGGTCCCCGTGAGCTCTTCGCAGATCTGCCATAACCGGGCGGCAGCGGCGGTGTCATTTGCCTGTGGAGCTAACTTTGCCGGGCCCACTTCTTCACCACGCATCTCCTGGAAACCCTGCGGGCCATAGTAACCGGCGTCTTGGGCGTCGAGAGAGGTTGCGGCATAGAGCGTCGGTAGGGCTCCTTCTGAATCGGTGTTGAGCACAATACCGATGGCATGACCAAGCAGGTTGCGAAAGCTGTTCTCAACTGGGGAGTATTGGCCCGACTGGAAGAGATTGGTGTTAGCGACGCCGGGATGAGCGGCGACACTCATGATGTCTGAGCTGGCAGCGCGTAATCGGCGGTCGAGTTCGAAGGCGATTAGCAGGTTGGCTAGCTTTGATTGCTGATAGGCACTCATCGGAGAGTACTTTCGCGCGGACTGCAGATCGTCGAAGTTGATGCGTCCCCGTTTATGCGCAATCGACGCGATGGTTACCACTCGAGGTCTCCCCCCTGCCCCTGCGGAAGATTCAATGCTAGCCCGCTCGAGAGCAGGCGTAAGGAGCGCGGTAAGTGCGAAATGGCCGATGACATTCGTGCCGAATTGCAACTCGAATCCATCGGCCGTCTCCAGACGGCGTGGCGGGGTCATAACGCCGGCGTTATTGATCAGCAGATGTAGTGGGCGATGCTGCGCAAGCTCTGTAGCAGCAAAACCGTGGATAGAGGTTAGAGATGCGAGATCGAGGAGAGCCAGCTCAGCATGCGTACCTGGCGAATCAGCTTGCATGCGCGCGAGGGCTGCCTCACCTCGTTGCCGATCGCGGCATGCGAAGATGACATGAGCTCCTTTGCGAGCGAGCTTCAAAGCTGTGTGGTAGCCGATACCGCTGTTCGCGCCGGTAATGAGAACACGCTTGCCTGTCATCGATGGAATGTTCGATGCCTGCCACTTCTTGCTCATTGATATTGGACGTAACTGCAGGCTGGTAAAGATGCGAACTATTTCTTGCTTCGTCGTCCCCGAGGTGTTTCTTCTCGTGCCAACAAATTAATCGAAGGAAGAGTCGGTTCTAACTTGGACTGAATCAGAGTCCAATAGATTGAGATCAGGAGAAAAATTATGCCGCTTCCTACCGATGAAAAACTTATTGCGCTCAGCGAGCAGCTTCTGCAGCAGTTCGACACGATCTTTGGACTGAATCCTGGCTTTCGTCCAGCTCATGCCAAGGGCATCATGCTAACTGGTACGTTCACGCCGTCTGCCGAGGCCAGCACCTTGACCAAGGCGCCTCACATCGTTCGGTCGTCGACGCCGGTGACCGTTCGGTTCTCGGACTCGACAGGCATTCCTCTGGTTCCCGATAACGATCCGAATGCGAATCCCCGCGGATTTGCGGTTCGATTCAACCTTGCTGAGCACGTTCATACTGATATCGTCAGTCACTCGACCGATGGCTTTCCGGTGAGGACGGGACAGGAGTTTCTGGAGCTCCTGAAGGCGCTCGCTACGAGTGATCCCAAGAACATCGCTGGAACTCCGCTGGAAGCGTTTCTTGGTTCGCACCCGAAGGCGTTGGCATTTGTGCAGGCTCCGAAGCCTGCGCCTTCGAGCTTCGCTCGCGAGAGCTACTTTGGCGTGACCGCGATGAAGTTCACTAATAATGATGGAGTCAGCCGCTTCGGTCGTTATCGAATTATTCCTGAGGCAGGGAATGATCATCTTGACGATGCTGCGACTGCGGCGAAAGCGCCGGACTACCTCATGTCTGAGATCGTCGAGCGGGTTGCGAAGGGGCCGGTCAGGTTCAAAGTTCTGGTGCAGATCGCAAACGACGGCGACGTGGTCGATGATGCGACGAATCATTGGCCGGAGGATCGGAAGGTTTTGGAGCTCGGCACGCTTACTCTGACCGCGCCGGTTGCAGATACTGCGCATGAGCAGAAGCAGATTATCTTCGATCCGATTCCGCGAGTTGACGGGATCGAGCCTTCGGACGATCCTCTGTTGGAGCTGCGGGCGGCAATTTATCTGATCAGTGGGCGGCGTCGAAGAGCTGCTCCTGCGAGCTAGGGAGGGGAAGTGGCTCTCGGTTTCAGAAGAGGCGCGAAGCCGCGTCGTTTCAGGGGCTATTTGATCTGTGACGGGAACCTGCTACGCTTAATATCGTGCTGATTACTCCGCTCCAACTCGTCGATGAACCGCTTGAATTCAATGAAGTGATCCCTCAGGGGAAGCTGGACTATGCCCCCGATATCCGGCAGGTTGGTCCGCTGCCAGTGAATGGCGTGGCTGATCTGTTGATCGAGCATCGCAGCTCGAGTTCGCATGTCAACGACATTCGGCTACGTGCGAACTATAGTGCGGCCTTCGAGATTCTGTGTGCGCGGTGTGTCGATCCCGTCGCGGTGCCACTTTCCGGTGAGTTTGACCTCATTTTCCGTCCCGAATCGGCGGATGCGGATGCCGGAGAGCGTTCTATTACTGCGGACGAGACCGAAATCGGGTATTATCAAGAGAGCGGTCTTTTGCTGGAGGATGTGGTGCGTGAGCAGGTGTTACTCTCCCTGCCGAGTCGCACTCTCTGTACGGCGGACTGCAAAGGGCTTTGCCCGCGCTGTGGTCAGAATCTGAATCAAGCGAAATGCTCCTGCGATGAGGCTCCGGCCGATGTGCGTTGGAACGCGCTTGCGGGGCTGGCGGACAAGCTCGAGTTGAAGCACTAATCAAGTTTTTGCCTCGTCGACTGCGCGCTTTTTTGCGTGATTGCCGCGGCCGATTGAAAGGGATACTGCAATGCCTAATCCAAAACGGCGCCACTCCAAGCAACGGACTGCCAAGCGCCGCAGCCACGACTTTTTGACTCCCACCGGCCTCTCCGAGTGCCCCAACTGCCACGAGCGCAAGCTTCCCCATCGTGCCTGCCGTAAGTGCGGTACGTACAAGGGTCGCGATGTGCTTGTGACTAAAGAAGCCAGCTAACATCTCTTCCTCAAACCCTGCTCTTCCCTGCTGATGCCGACTGACATCGTTGTAGACGCAATGGGTTCCGACAAGGCCCCCGAACCTGAGGTTCGCGGGGCCGTCCTTGCTGCGCGCCAGTATGACGTCCGCGTGCATCTTGTTGGGCCGGAGGACAGGCTTCGTCCGATTCTGCGGCAGGCGTTGCGTGGGCAGCGGCTGCCGGTCTTCATTGTGCCGGCTACCGAGTGGATCACGATGGATGACAAGGCTGCGCAGGCGGTCCGGTCCAAGCGCGATTCCACCATGCGGGTGGGCTTGAAGATGGTTCGCGAAGGGCGCGCTGCAGGGTTCTTTACTGCGGGCAATACTGGCGCGGCGATGGCTACGGCCAAGATGGTTTTGGGGATGCTTTCGGGAGTTGACCGTCCTGCTCTGGCTACGATTCTGCCGACGATTAAGGGTGTGCCATCGCTGCTGCTCGATGTGGGTGCGAATGTGGACTGCGATCCGGACAACCTCGTCCAATTTGCGGTGATGGGTTACATGTACGCGAGGAACGTGCTGAGAATCCACAATCCCAAGGTCGGCCTGCTTTCGATCGGCGAAGAGGATTTGAAAGGGAACTCGCTGACCCGCGATACGCTGCCGCTGCTGCGGGCTCTGACGAGCATCAACTTCATCGGCAACGTCGAAGGGCGCGATCTGTTCAATGGCCATAGCGATGTTGCGGTGTGCGATGGCTTTGTCGGGAACGTTGCGTTGAAGTCGATTGAAGGAACGGCACAGTTGTTGAGTGCGTCGCTCCGGGAGTCCTTGAAGTCGACTGTGACCTCGCAGGTTGGTGCGCTGCTGTCGCGGAAGGCGTTCGCGGAGTTCAAAAAGCGGCTGGATTATTCCGAGTATGGCGGTGCCGTTCTTCTCGGCGTACGCGGGGTTTGCATCATCGGGCATGGGTCGTCGAACGAAAAGGCGATTATGAACGGCATCCGTGTGGCTGCGGAGTTTGCGCAGGCTGAGGTGAACTCCGGCATTGAATCGGCGCTGCGGCCTTCCTAGATTTTCGTTCCTCACCGTCCTACCCCCTCCCCCTTACCGGCGCGCAAGTCTCTTATTATTAGCAAGTTGCGAGGGGTTGGCTCTCGCAAATTCGTCATAATAAAACAGTTACGGCCAAATTCTTCATAACAAAGTAGTTACGGATAAATCTTTCATTGCAAAGAAGAATGGCCTCGAGGTTGGTAGTTCCTCGAGGCCATTTTGTCTGCTCTGGGTTAAGTATAGAGGTTTGGTGATAACTCATACGCCACGCGATTGTTCAGGATTGGCGCGGGTTTTCGTGTGCAGGGGGCTTGACAGGAATTCGGGAGAGACCCAAACCGAGCGAGTCACGCCATTCCTCGCGGTGACTTTATACCTAGGTATCGTTCGATACCATCGTCCAATTGAGCGGACTCGATTTGAATGGCCTAATAAGGCAGTTGAGATCGCTGGGAGATTTGCTATGGCGGGAATCACCAAAGAAGCGCTTATGAAAGACGTACAGGGCGAAGTTAGGCCTCACCATCTGGGGCGAGATGTATTCGGGTCCGTGCTTCCCGAAGAGATCGACTGGAAGCCCTTCGCGGCGTTTCCACCGACGGTCCGCCTCGCAATCGTCGTCGGTAACCCTACGGAACACGGCCCGTACACGATCAGGGTTAAGGTCCCGCACGGCGTGAAGCTCATGCCACATCGGCATCCTGAAGATCGAGTTTATACAGTCATCTCAGGCGTCTTTTACATCGGTGTGGGCGACCAGTTCGATTCCGATAAGTTGCAGGCATATCCGCCAGGCAGCGTGATTGTCTTACCCGGTAACACTCCTCATTTCCATTGGGCAAAATCGAGCGAGTACATATCCCAGGTGACAGCGATTGGCCCACTAGGCATCGATTATTTGAACGCGAAGGATGACCCGCGCAACAATAAATCCTAGAAAGCGCTGTTACGTGAAGGTCTTATCAAGCATTTTGGCGCATGGTTGCGGTCAAGAGCTTTGTTCTGCTCAGCGGAAGAGGCTGATGATGAGGATTGTGAGGACGGCGACGCTGACTGCAGTGTAGAGGCGGTCGCGTTCGATGGCGAAGCCGATGACTCCGAAGAGCACGCGGGCGACGGGGGTTGCGATTAGCAGGAGGATGCCTAGCTGGATGATGGCGGTGGGGTCTCCGGCAGCGAGTAGAGGGAGAAGATGAGAGGGCTGGCGAAGGTTGGCGGACTCGGCGGAGAAGGTGCGGTAGTTCGCGGGCTGGTTTGCGCGTGCGATGAGGAAGAGCACTCCGCCTATCAGAACGGTGATGGAGGCGAGGAGGACGCCGGTCTGGAGGAGGCGACCCATGAGCATTTCGAGGCGATGGTCGTCGAATGCCGACGTGGGTGATGCATTGGGGACTGCGGTTTTTTGTTGTTCTGTCATGATCTGCCCAGCCAGCCGTTGACGATCATCTCGACGCCGAGGGCGAGGATGACGAAGGTGAAGATGGTTCGCAGAAGCGAGACGCGTGCTTTGACGAGCAGCTTCGCTCCGAGCAAGGAGCCTGCGAGGACGCCGATCATGACAGGAAAGGCCAGGCCGGGGTTGATGTAGCCGCGTTGGAGGTAGATGCCGGCGCTGGCGGCCGCGGTGACGCCGATCATGAAGTTGCTGGTGGTGGTGGAGACTTTGAAGGGGATGCGCATGATGCGGTCCATGGCGAGAACCTTGACGGCGCCCGAACCAATGCCGAGGAGGCCCGAGAGAGTTCCGGCGCCGAACATGGTGGCGAAGCCGGCGGGGATGCGGTCGACGGTGTAGTCGCGCTGGCCGCCGTTGCCGTCGGGATAGGAGCCGGACATGCGGAGACGGTCGGACCAGGGATTTTTGGGGTGCGGGGTGGTTTCGGGGTGGTGGGTTTGTTGCCAGGAGAGCCAGGCCGAGTAAAGCAGAACGATGCCGAAGACGATTGCCAGGGCGTGGGTCGGGACGCGGGTGGCGAGGAAGGCTCCGAAGATGGCCCCGAGGGTCGTGGCGACCTCGAGGAACATGCCGATGCGGACGTTGGAGAAGCCTTCGCGAACGTAAGCGGCGGCTGATCCGGAGGAGGTGGCGATGACGGAGATGAGGGAGGCGCCGATGGCGTAGCGGATGTCGACGTGGAAGGCCAGGGTGAGGAGGGGGACTAAGACGACGCCGCCACCGAGGCCGGTCATGGCTCCGAGAAGGCCGGCTGCGAGCGAGCCTGCGAAGACCAGCGAGGTGAAGAGTGCGAGCGGCATCGGAGTGTGACGATTATGGCATGAGGTCTTTAGGGCGAGATTAGGAAAGATGTTCGGGGGAGCGATGGAAGAGGCGGATTCCGGCGATACCGGTTGCTCCTGCTTCGAGGCAGGAGGGGATGTTTTTGAGGGTGACGCCTCCGAGTGCGTAGATGGGAACGGGGGCGGCGGCGAGGCAGGCGGCGCGGAGCTGGTCGAGGCCCTGGCCGGGGAGTATTTGCTGGTTGGGGAGGGGCTTCTCAAAGACCGGAGCGAAGAGGATGGCGTCGACGTTTTCTGTGCGGGCGCGTTGGACGTCTTCGAGGGTGTGGCACGAGGTGGTGATGTGGGGTGAGGGCTGGTTGGCGGAGATGTAGAGGTCGCGGACCTGGGCGGGGGTGAGTGCGTCCGGCGATGAGGACAGGTGGACTCCGTGGGCGTTGGTGGCGAGGGCGATATCGGGCCGGGAGTTGATGAGCAGGCGCGTTGGGCTCGCGGTCAAGTTGATGGTTTGGAGTAGTTTACGGGCTATGGCGGTTAGGGATGCGGCGGGAAGATCTTTCTCACGAATCTGGATGTAGTCGATGCGGTTGGCGATCCAGCGGGAGGCTTCAGCGAGGAGGGCGGCTTGTTTTTCCTGTTCGCTGCCGAGGTAGAGGGCGCGGCTGGTGATGGCGTAGCGAATCATGGTCAAATCAGTGTATGGTGCCAAGGCCCCATAAGTGCAGTTCGTAATGTTGGTGTGGTAGTTTCAAGGCAGTAAGGCGAACGCGCACACAGCTAAGCAACTGGCCCCTCACGATCGCCACGCAGGGGCCGATAACGGGACAAGAACCAGCCTAGAGTTGGAGTGTATGTCCATGAGTATGTGCCACTATGAGTAGTGTTTACGATCTGATTGTCATCGGGTCCGGACCGGCCGGGCAACGAGCTGCAATTTACGCATCCAAGCTGGGAAAAAAGGTCGCGCTGGTGGAGATGCGCGAGGTGGTCGGGGGCGCCTGCATCAGTACCGGCACCATTCCTTCGAAGACCATGCGCGAGGCGGTTCTTCACCTCTCCGGGTATAACTACAAGTCCATCTACGGGATGAACTACCGGGTGAAGGAACGGATCACGATGGCGGACCTGGCGTTCCGGGTGCAGCACGTGATCAAGACTGAGATCGATGTGACCGAGGCGCAGCTTTCGCGCAATAACATCGAGATGCTGGTGGGTGTGGCGAGCTTTGAAGACGAGACGCACGTGAAGGTGACGAACTCGCGCGGCTCGACGGTGTATGAAGCGAAGAATATTTTGATTGGAACCGGGACCAAGCCGGCGTCGTCGCCGAAGGTGCCGATCAATGGGCGCAGCATCATCAACTCGGACCTGGTGCTGGAGTTGGTGAACCTGCCGAAGACGATGATTATCGTTGGCGGCGGTGTCATTGGGGTGGAGTACACCTGTATGTTCTCAGCCCTCGGAGTGCGGGTGACGCTGATTGAGCGGAGGCCGCGGCTGCTGGAGTTTGCCGACCAGGAGATTATCGAGGCGCTGAGCTACCATCTGCGGGATTCGCGGGTTACGATGAGGCTGAACGAAGAGGTGGAGTCGGTCGAAGAGATGCCGGACGGGACCGTCGTGGCGAATCTCGAGAGCAAGAAGAAGGTTCAGGGCGATGCGCTGCTGTATGCGGTTGGCCGACAGGGAAATGTCGACGAGCTGAACCTGGCTGCGGTGGGAATTGAGGCCGACTCGCGTGGGCGCATTCCGGTGGATAAGGATTTCAGAACGAAGGTGCCGCACATCTTCGCTGTGGGCGACGTGATCGGATTCCCGTCGCTGGCTTCGGTGTCGATGGAGCAGGGTCGGGTGGCGTCGGCGCGGGCATTCGGCGACGATAATGTGCTATCGAACCCGGGGCTGTATCCATATGGAATTTATACGATTCCGGAGATCAGCTTTATCGGCAAGACCGAGGAACAGCTGACGGAAGAGGACGTTCCGTATGAGGTGGGCGTGGCCTACTATCGCGAGATTGCGCGCGGACAGATTCGCGGCGATACGACGGGCCGGTTGAAGATTATCTTTCACCGGATGAACCATTTGATTCTTGGAGTACACATCATTGGCGAGGGTGCGAGCGAGTTGCTGCACATCGGTCAGGCAGTGATGGCATTGGGCGGAAAGCTGGATTATTTCGTGGACACCGTCTTCAACTACCCAACTCTCGCGGAATGTTATAAAGTTGCGGCTTTCAACGGGTTGAACCGCGTTAGCAAGTTTGAGTAGAAATCGCAACCCAGGACGAGGCGGACAGGGTAATGGCAAAGACGATTGGGGTAATACTTTCGGAACGAATTTCTGCCGGGCTGGTGGTCGATCACAAGCTGGTAGGGCCGGTGCGACGCTTTCCTGAAGATCACGACGACGAAGATGCACTGGTGGAGCAGCATACCGAAGCGCTGGTGGAGACGATCACAAACCAGGTGCTCCTTGCAGCCGATGGGGCGAAGGATTTCACCGCGGTTGGCGTGGCTTTGCCCGGGTTGGTGAAAGACGGCGTGGTCGCTGAGGCACCGAATCTGCCGCAGTTGAAGGGTGCGAAGATTCAGGAGTTGCTCATCGCACAGTTGCGCAATCATGGACTCGACGTCAGCGTTACGGCGGTAAACGATGCCGATGGCATGGCTGCGGGCCTGGCTTCAATGCATGGCAAGCTGGACAGCATGATTCGGGTGTGGACGCTCGGCGTTGGAATCGGCTATGGGCGGTACCCGTTTGCTCCCGGCGCGTGGGAGGGCGGACATTCCGTGGTGACGCTCGACGAAAAGGAGCGCTTCTGCGGATGCGGTGGGCGCGGGCACATGGAAGGGATCATGGGGCATCGCGCGATGCGACTGCGGTTTCTCGATATGGAGCCGGAAGAGGTCTTCGAAGCGGCGAAGCAGGGCGATGCCCGCTGCATGGACTTCAAGCGGCTTTGGCATAAGGCTTTGGCCGCCGCATCGGCTACTACGATTCACATGGCAGGGCCGGGGAAGATCTTCATCTCAGGATTCAACACACGGTTTTTGGAGATGCCAATGCTGAAGGATTATCTGGCGCAGATGGTGAAGATGAGCCCGTTGCAGGGCTACTCGCTGGAGATCGTCGAAGATACGCCGGAAGTACGGGTTATCGGGGCAGCCGTTTCTGCCGAGCAGGCTGCCGCTGCCCGGTAGACGGCAGTCGCCCAGCTATTTCTGGCACGTGGCGCAGTAGTGTGTGCTGCGACCGCCTACTACGACGCGTTTGATGGGTGTGCCACAGATGCGGCAGGGCTGACCTGTGCGTGAATAAACGTGGTGGTGCAATTGGAAGAAGCCAGCGACTCCATCTGCGTCTACGTAGTCGGAGACCGACGAGCCGCCAAGCTTGATGGCGTCAGAGAGCACCTTGATCAACGCAGAGTGAAGGCGAGTCAGTTCGGCTCGGGTGAGACGACCCGCGTGGCGCGTGGGACGAATGCCGGCGTGGAAGAGACTCTCGTCTGCATAGATGTTGCCTACGCCGTGGAGTAGAGACTGATTCAGCAGCGCTGCTTTGATCGGCGTCTTTCGGCCACGGAAGAGTGCGATGAAATCCTCAAGCCCGATGGTGAGGGGCTCGGCGCCGGGTCCGGTGTATTTTTCTTCAGGGGTGACGGCTTCCACGATCGAGAGCCTGCCGAAGCGGCGAGCATCGACGAAGCGAAGTTCCTTTCCGCTGCTTAGAGTCAGGATCGCGTGGGTGTGCGGCGGGATTGGCGTGTCGGGCGTCGAGACGAGCAGGCGGCCTGTCATGCCGAGATGGACGAGGAACTGTGCGGATTTGCTCTGATGGGATTTGGAGCGAGTGAGATCAACTACGATCGTTTTTCCGACGCGGTGAACGCGGTCGACGCGGCTGCCGGTAAGTGTTTCGACGATGTCGTCGGGTGGGGACTTGAAGGTTTGAGGCTTGTTGCTGGTCCAGACGGAGCGGACAGTCTGACCGTGGATGCGGGCATGGACACCGTTCGCGACGGTTTCGACTTCGGGAAGTTCAGGCATGGCTGTTTTGAGTATAGGAGCGTGCGGCCTTGTCGCAGTTAGTGGTGTGACAGCTGCAGGATGGGGAGGATGCTAGAGTAGTCGTCGGTCCAGACGCGGAGGCGTGCGTCTGTGGGGACGGTGCCGGCAACGGCTGCGACTTCGGGTTGATCAAAGAACGCGGTATTCGAGGTGAGCAGAATCCACGTTGCGCGGTAGGCCCCGAGTGAATCGTCGGGTTGGCTTTCGATCAGCCTCGACTGCATGTTGGCGGCGTCGGCCAGCGCCGCGAGCTCCGGAGGGAGGTTGAGATATTGGTTGGAGACGTGAAAGGCGAGGATGCCCCCTGGCGCGAGATGTTTTTTGTAGAGCTCAATTGCCTGAATGGTGAGCAGGTGGATGGGAATGGCATCGCCGGAGAATGCGTCGATGGCGAGGACGTCGAAGTTCTGTGGGGTTTCGCGCGTCAATGAGGTGCGTGCATCGCCGTCGGCGAATGAGATTTGTGCTGGTGAGTCGCGAAGGTAGGTGAAGAGGTTTTGCGCGATGGGACGAACGAGCGGGTTGATCTCGTAGAAGCGAATGCGATCGCTGGCTGTGCCGAAGGTTGCGATGGTGCCGGTGCCGAGGCCGATGACGCCTATGTTGCGTGGGCGCCCATTGCAGCAGTGGTGGAGCGCAACTCCGATGCCGGAGTCGTCTGCATAGTAGGTAGTAGGAGTGCGGGTGAGGCCGGGCGCGAAGAGTTGCGTGCCGTGTTGGATAGTGCCGTTTAGCAGCATGCGTTCGGTGCCTCCGTGTGGGCCGGTACGCTGCTTCACGCGAAGGCTCCCGTAGAAGTTGCGAACTTCGAGGATGGCCTCGCGAGCATAGGCGGTGTGCACCATGATGGTGAAGAAGAGGAGCAGTGCGGCGGCGGTAGACCAGAGAAGACGTTGCGGCCATCCGTCGTTCCAGGTGACGGCGATGGCAAGCGCGGCGGTAACGAAGAAGGAGATGGCGAGGTCGTAGTTGGCGGAGAAGATAAGCGGACTGGCTATGCCGATGAAGAAGGTTCCTGACGCTCCTCCGGCTGCGATTAGCAAATAGAAGAGAGTTGTTTCGGTGGGGCGCTGGGGGCGGAGTGCGTAGGTTTCGGCGTGGCAGAAGAGTCCGGCGAGAAAACACTCCGCGAGGAAGAAGAGGATGGCGATGCCGATGGGCAGACTGACGTCGGTCTTCGAGATGGCGTAGCCGAGGCTCGCCAGCATGACGACGAGCAAACGCACGACGATGCCTCGGCGGTAGAGGGTTGGAGATTCGAAGGCGAGGATGAAGGTGAGAAGGTAGACGGCGAGCGGAAGCATCCAGAGCAGAGGGATCGCGGCGATGTTGACGGTGAGATGGCTGGTGACGGCACTTAGCTGCATGGCTGCGGCCATGGGGAGGAGGAACCAGAGCCACTTGGCTCGGCGTGGTGCGTTGGGTGCGGATTCCGGCTCGTCGGTTGGTATTGGAACGGGATGGAGTTGGCGTGCGAGGATGGCGCAGAACACTGCGTAGATAAGGAAGCCGGCTGACCAGAGAGTTCGCTGAAGCTTGAGTGTGAGGTGCGGTTCGACGAGGAATGGGTACGAGATGAGTGCGAGAAGAGAGCCGAAGTTCGAGAGCGCGAAGAGGCGGTAGGGGATGGTGCCGCCCTTTGTGCGCTGGAACCAGACTTGCAGAAGAGGGCTCGTGGCGCTGAGCAAGAGGAACGGCAGTCCGATGGTGAAGGCGAGTGTCGTGAAGATCGTGGTGACGGGGTGATCGAAGCCCTGGCCGATCTCTGGCGGGAAGATCTTTTGCGCGATCAGCAAGACGACAGCGGCGGCGAGGGTGACCAGATAGACATGGCGGCGCCAGGTGGTGGCCTGGCAACGGGTGATCCAGTGGGCGTAGAGATAGCCGAGGAGCAAGGTGGTCTGAAAGAAGACGAGGCATGTGAGCCACACCGCGGAGGAGCCACCAAGGATTGGCAGAAGTTGTTTCGCGGCCATCGGCTCCACGAGGAAGAGCAGGAAGGCGCCGAGAAAGATGGTGATGCCGTAGAGCAGGCGTGGGGCTGGCATTGGTTCTGTGAGTCTCCCGTGATGCGCGTTTCCGGAGCGTTGATGTATTCGTTTGATTCGCGATTTCAGTCTGCCGGAGCGCAGGAGGAGGATATCGGGAGATTTGTAACTCGCGCTATCGAAAAGGGCGGTTTGGAGATTTTTGCGGGATTGGGCGGATCTAAGAATGCCTAGAGGAATGAATCGCTGAAACTACTGGCGTGGCTGCGACGTCTTGCTCTAGAGTTGAGACGCGTCAAATGGCAGGTTGAGCTCGTAGAAGCTATCTGGTTCATTGATGTTGCGGTAAAGTCCTCGAGGTGAAGTATGGGTACGCAGAGTCGGGCCACGCTGTTTCTACTGTGTTTTTTTGGTTTTTTTGCCTCAGCATTCGCGCAACATCAGGTGCAGGCTCCGCCGCAGGACCAAGTACCCGGGAACGTCACGCCGCTTTCGGAAGCCCAGGATTCTCATCTTGTGCTGGACGTTGTGGTGGCAGACCGTTCGGGAAAACCCCGAGCCGGCCTGACTCAAAATGATTTTGTTGTGCGTGACAATGGGCAGCCGCGAAAGATCCTATCGTTCCGCGCGGTTGATGGAGTCGCCGAGCCGCCGGTCAAGATCATCCTCATTGTGGACGAGGTCAATACGACCTTTAGCCACGTCGCGTACGAGCGTGACCAATTGAGAAAGTTTCTGATGCAGAACGGCGGACAGCTGACGCACCCGGTGGCGCTTGGCTTCTTCACCGACACGATGGGAACCGAGCTGCAGCCCAACTCCTCGACCGATGGGAAGGCTTTGCTTGCGTCGTTCGATGAACATGAGACCAGGCTGAGAACGATCAGGCGCTCGACGGGCTTTTATGGTGCGGAGGAGCGGTTCAGTCTTTCGCAGAAGAATCTGGGAATGCTTGCTGCCGCCGAGGCGAGACTGCCAGGGAGAAAGCTGGTGATCTGGATTAGTCCGGGCTGGCCGCTTCTGAGTGGACCAAACATTACACTCACTGCGAAACAGGAACAGGGGCTGTTTTCGTCGATCGTCTGGCTCGCCAATGCGCTTCGTCAGGCTCGGATTACGCTCTACAGCGTCGATCCGCTTGGAGTGGAGGACGCAGCTACGACTCGCCTGAACTACTACGAGGAGTTTCTGAAGCCTGTAGCAGCGGCAAGGAATGCGCAGGCGGGCAATCTGGCGTTGCAGGTGCTTGCCAGGCAGAGCGGTGGCCAGGCATTGAACTCCAGCAACGACATTACGGACCAGGTCAATCGCTGCGTGGCGGACGCCGACGCGTTTTACACCCTGACCGTCGATCCCGTTCCGTCGGACCGGCCAAATGAGTTGCACTCGGTGGATGTGAAGGTGGAAACGCCCGGACTGACAGCCAGGACACGGAACCTGTACTACGGGCAGCCCTGAAATCCTTTCTTCAGACGCGATTTCGTTGATGACGCGCGCTTTGCCAGGGTGCCAAACGCTGAAGCCGCGCGACGCTATATGATAGATGTCTGTGTGCATTCGCCTTGTGCGGTGCGCGTCTTCCGGCCAAACAACCATCCTTGGAGAACACATCCGTCGTGAATCAACGCAAATCAGCGGTTATTTTGGGTGCCCAGTGGGGCGATGAGGGCAAAGGCAAGATTGTGGACGTACTGTCGGAGAAATTCTCTGTCGTCGCCCGCTACGCAGGCGGCCACAATGCAGGCCACACGGTCATTATCAAGGGCAAGAAGTTTGTGCTGCAGCTGATTCCATGCGGTGTTCTGCGCCCGGAGTGCAAGGGTGTCATCGGCAATGGCGTTGTGCTGGACCCGATGGCTTTTTTGAATGAGGTGAAGAAGCTGAAGGACGCCGGCCTTCCGGTGGATGGGCAGCTCTTCGTTTCGAATCGCGCCCAGGTGATTCTGCCGTACCACCGGATGATCGAGCTGGCTGCGGAGAATGCGCCGGGGCGGACGAAGATCGGGACGACCAGCCGCGGCATCGGGCCGGCCTACGAAGACAAGATGCATCGCAGCGGGTTACGTGTGGTGGATCTGCTGAACTCGGCACTGTTGCGGACGCACATTGAGAATGCCTGCCACGAGAAGAACACGATTGCTCACGCTTTGTTCGGCACCGAGCCACTGGACCCCAAAACGATGTACGAGGAGTACTCTCGTGCGGCCGAGCAGATCGCGCCATTTGTGACCGATACGGCGGTGATGCTGAACCACGCGATCGACAACGGTGAAAAGGTGATGTTCGAAGGCGCGCAGGGTGCGTTGCTGGACATCGACCACGGAACCTATCCCTTTGTGACCTCTTCGTCCTCTACGGCCGGTGGGGCGGTGACGGGGACGGGAGTTGGTCCGACCAGGATCGGAACGGTGATCGGAGTCACGAAGGCCTATGTGACGCGCGTCGGCGAAGGGCCGTTCCCGACCGAGATTCACGATTCGACCAGCGATCTGTTGCGCGCCCGCGGACAGGAGTATGGTGCAGTCACGGGGCGTCCGCGACGTTGCGGCTGGCTCGATCTTCCGTTGCTGCGCTATAGCAACATGATCAACGGGACCGAGTGGCTGGTGGTCACGAAGATGGATGTGATGGACGAGTGCGCCGAGATTCCCGTTTGCACCGGCTACAAGATCAATGGAAAGCTGACCGATGTGATTCCTGCAGATATGCCGGGTTACAACGCAATCGAGCCGGTCTACACGAAGTTGAAGGGCTGGAGCAGTTCGACCGAAGGGATTACGGAGTTCGACAAGCTGCCGCAGTTGGCTCAGGATTATCTGAAATTTATTGAGCAGGAGTCAGGCGCAAAGATTGGAATGGTCTCCACAGGCCCAGACCGCGACCAGACGATGACGCTGCCTGCATTTGAAGATGCGTTGAAGGCGTAGTAAAGAAAAGGCGGATTATGCTTAGCTTTAACGTGCGAATGACCTTCGACCAGTCGGACCGCGACGAGATTACCGAGATTCTGTGCCATCTGACCGCTGCTTCCCGAAAGGAGCCGGGATGCGCAAGCTATATTCCTCATCTCGTCGAAGGGGAGGCCTGTACTGTTCTAATCTACGAACAGTATGTCGACGACGCGGCGTTGGAGCATCATAGAGGGACACCGCATTTTCATCAGTACGCGGTTGGAGGCCTGTACCAGAAGATGAAAGATCGTCAGGTCGAGAATCTGACTGCTGTTTGTTAAGACTTTCTTTGAGGCTCTTTGCGCAGTCCGATCGTCCTAAGTGTGAAAGACTGCGTACGACTTAAGTAGTTTTGACTCAATGCGGTAAATGGATCTACCATCCGGTACGCTTATGGGCTTGTGTGGTCGTCCAATTCGTAGGTCGCTGATGGGCACTGCCGTGTTGTTTGCGGTTGTAGTAGTGGGATGGCCTGCGTCGACCGCGTTTGCTCTTCATATGCAGCCTCTGCACGAGAAAAAGCACGACGCCAAACGGCAGGTGGAAGCGCTTGAGGAAGAGTGGCGACAGGCCCAGCTCTCAGGCGACGTCGCTGCGATGGACAAGCTCCTCTCCGACGACTACATCGGTATTTCAGTGACCGGACAGGTCAACACCAAGATGCAACAACTAGACCGCATGCGGTCTCACAAGTTCGTACTGACCAAGCTACAACTGGGCGAGATGCAGGTGAAGCTGGTTGGTTCCATCGCGATTGTGACCTCTCGTGCCGAGGTAGAAGGAAACAACGACGGTGTGCCCCTTCAGGGAACCTTCCGCTACACACGTGTCTATCAAAGGCTGCCTTCAGGAGCATGGAAGATCACCAGTTTCGAAGCAACGCGGGTGCCGGGATCGAGGGAGTCGGGCAATCGCGATGCATCAGGGCCCAAGGCAGCCAGCAGCGCACCTATGACTGGGCCATCGTTCTAACCAACCCAGACGAATCATCAATTTTCCAAGGTAGATTAGCGAAAAAAACCCTGCTCTAAGGCAGGGTCTATGATGTGTGCGGCTTTGGGACAGCTGATGGCTGTCCTCAGGCGATTTTGGGTGCGCCGACTGTTGGAAGCTTCATTTCCGGCCGGGCGGAAGCAGGCTCGAGAGAGCTTGCCGCTGGGCGAGGCAGATTGAGTGCCAGCAGTCTACGATACAGGGAGCGAGTCGCGCCGGTCAGGCGCGCATCCTCCGATTCGTGAGGAAACAGGGAGAGATATTGGCGAGTCGATGCTGCGGGTTTACGAGCTGGAACCGGAATTAGGTATGGACGACGATCTGGTACGGGCGCATTGCCTTTATCCGGCGAGGCGACGGTGCGAGATCGCAAGGATGCTGGAAAGGTCTGCGAGAAGCTTGACATGGGGCCCTCGAAAGACTAAAGACGATGCCTTTGTCTACTCTAAGGTTGGATGGAAGGTGAGTTATTTTAGTTGCATCAATGTTCGAAGACTGCTCGAAGCTTCTCCCATGTCACGTCGAGCGACTCGGGGAGGACTCGAGTCTCCGCGATCACGGTCATGAAGTTCGTATCCCCGCTCCACCGCGGCAGCGCGTGAACATGCATGTGATCGGCGATGCCGGCACCTGCAGCCTCTCCCAGGTTTAGGCCCATGTTGATGCCGCCCGGGCGATAAACCTCGCGAAGAGCCAACTCTGAGCGTTGGGCGAGAATCATCAGCTCATGGGCAACGTCTACGGGAAGCGCGGCAAGTGAATCGAGGTGTTGGTAGGGCAGAAGCAATAGGTGTCCGGTGGAGTAGGGAAAGGCGTTGAGGCAGATAAAGCAATGCTGCCCGCGATGAACGATGTGAGCAACTTTTTCAGCGTCCTCTGTCTCGGTTCCGTGATCGATGGCGTAGTCAACTGCGGCGATCATATTGCAGAAGACGCAGTGCTTGTCCTCCGCTTCGGTGGGCGGCCACGCGCTGAGCGCAGCAGGAACCCCGCTTTTAGCCTGGGGATCCGAGCGGGTGATGTAGCTATAGCGCCAAGGCGTCCAGAGGCGATCCATTCGGCGAGTATAGCGCGGCGCAGGAGCGAGTTTAGGCAGTCCGAAGCGGTCGAGACGGAGGTCCAACCTGTGAGAAGTTCAGTTCTCTGCCACAATTTGCATACTTCGCGGGTTGGTCTGCATCAAACTGTGTACGATCCATGAAAATTTTGACCGCCTACGAGCATGACATGGTGATGAAAATGCAGGCGCCGAGCCTAGCTTTTGTTGACGTACCGTATGCAAAGTTCTATGCTTTAGGAGTGAGCTATTGCGTGTGGGACCCAAGTGCAATAGCTACTCTGCAAGACCTGATTCCTTCCATCCTGCCGAAGCTGTCGCGGGGATAGAGAAAGCAACCAGCGTCCCCTCCCGGATTCGCTGATTGCTCCCGCCCAAAGCGTAGCTCCAGAGGAAGAAATCTCTTGGATCCCGGAGTCCGCATTCACCATGGTAGAAAACCATAATCCTGACCACAACGAGAGCAAACCCCTGACCACCGAAACGGAAGTCCTAGCGCACGAAGCGACAGCGGCTCACACAGACCTGTCTTCTGAATCCACCTCAACCCAACAGCATGAGACCGCCCACGACGCGTCAAGTGTAGCTGCACAGCACGTTGCACCCGCTGCCGCCGCTCACCAGATTGCAGACCACGGAACCGTAGCCACGGTGACCGCTGCAGCCGACGAGTCTGACGATGATTTGAACTACGACGCAGCTGATTTTGCTGCCGCCCTTGCGAACTTTGATCGCGAGCAAGCTGCCGAGTCCGCCGCTGCCCAGAACCTGACCGCAGAAGAGGTCATCGTTACCGGCACCGTCGTCAAGATCACCGACAAGCATGTTGTTGTCGACATCGGGCTCAAGTCTGAAGGTCTCATCCCTCTGGAGCAGGTTCTGGACATCAATGGTGTCTCGAAGTTCCAGGCAGGTGACACTGTTGAAGTTGTGGTCGAGCGCGAAGAGTCCGAGGGCGGATACCTGGTCAGCTATGACAAGGCTCTCCGTCACAAGGTCTGGGACAAGCTGGAGCAGGCGGCGAACGACAAGACCCCTGTGAAGGGTATGGTTCTGAGCCGCGTCAAGGGTGGTCTTACCGTTGACATCGGCATCAAGGCATTCTTGCCTGGCTCTCAGGTCGAAGTCCGTCCCGTCCGCAATCTCGACGGCTACATCGGCACCGAGATCGAAGTCCGCGTCATCAAGCTCAACAAGAAGCGCGGCAACGTTGTCATCAGCCGCAAAGAGCTTCTTGAAGAAGACCAGAACGCCAAGAAGTCTGTCACTCTCGCAACCTTGGAAGAGGGCAGCGTTCTCACCGGCACCGTGAAGAACCTCACCGACTACGGCGCATTCGTCGATATGGGCGGCCTCGACGGCTTGCTCCACATCACCGACATGAGCTGGGGCCGTCTCACCCATCCCCGCGACCTCGTCAATGTTGGCGACGAGATCCAGGTGAAGGTGTTGAAGTTCGACAAGGATAAGCAGCGCGTTTCGCTTGGCTTCAAGCAGCTGACACCTGACCCGTGGCTCGATGCCACCGAGCGTTACCCGATCGGTGCGCAGGTTCGCGGCCGCGTTCTGTCGGTTACCGACTACGGCGCGTTCGTTGAACTGGAGCAGGGTATCGAAGGCCTCGTTCACGTGTCTGAAATGACATGGAGCAAGCGGATGAAGCATCCGTCGAAGATGGTCAAGCCCGGCGACGAGGTCGACACCATTATCCTCAGCGTCAATCCGAACGACCGCCGCATCTCGCTCGGCATGAAGCAGCTGCAGGACAATCCCTGGGAGCAGCTCGAAGATAAGTACCCGACGGGTGCCATCATCGAGGGCCGCGTTCGCAACCTGACCGACTTCGGTGCCTTCATCGAGATCGAGGATGGAATCGACGGACTGGTACACGTCTCGAACCTGAGCTGGACCAAGCGCATCAAGCATCCTTCGGAAGTTCTCAAAAAGGGCGAGAAGGTTCGCGCGATCGTTCTGGGTGTTGAACCTGAGAACCGCCGCCTGTCGCTTGGCGTCAAGCAGCTTCAGCCGGATGTCTGGGATACGTTCTTCGCCCAGCACCGCGTTGGCGATGTAATCAAGGGCAAGATCCTGCGTACGGCTCAGTTTGGTGCCTTCGTTGAGATTGCTGAAGGAGTCGAGGGCCTCTGCCACGTCTCCGAGGCGATTGACGCAGAGGGTAAGCCAGTCTCGATGGATGTGGACTCAGAGCATGAGTTCAAGATTGTCAAGATGAACCAGGAAGAGAAGAAGGTCGGTCTCAGCATCCGTGCAGTCGGCGAAGAAGCCAGCCGCGCAGAGGTCGAGAGCTACAAGGAACGCGAGAAGTCGCCTAAGGGCAACAACTCAGGTTCGTCCTCCTCTTCATCCTCGGGCAACAGCAGCAGCACCACGCTGGGCGACCTGATCAACTGGAAGCGCTCTGAGTCTGAACGCGACTAAGCCCTAAGAGGCAAAGTAAAAGGCCATCCCGGTTTGGGATGGCCTTTTTGCTTTGCTGTATCGTTCAGACTTCGGAGAAGGCGTTTGTCTTATGGATCTACGCTGAGAGAGAATGCGCGGGCGCTCCCTCGACCGATCCCGCAGTCATCTTCACAGAAGCACGACGCATGACCTCCAGCTCAGCTGGTGCAAAGAGCTCCGGTGGAATCCCACCAACTGCCACATGTCCAGGATCGTCGCCCAGAGCCATCGAAATCTGATTCCAACGAAGGAACGGAGATGTAGTGGGAAGTGTAATGATGCGACGCTTTGGCTCTGGAAAGGCAAAGTAAGCCGACCAGGTAAGAAGAGTCACACCAACAGCGAGCGCATTAATGACGGTGAAGAACGAATACATGCTGGGATTATGGGCGATCCATGCCGAGTTGACCAGACTGATGGTCGCCAGAAAACCAAGGCCCAGGCTCACGCCGAAGATGCGGCTGCGATAGGAGAGACCCATTGGGCGAATGGCGAAGCATACAAAAAGGAGGAGGCAAAGGGTAAGAATGCTGGATGTCTGCTGGAGCTGAGTAATCATGGCGACCATGAAATTGATACCCGAGACATGGGGCGTGACTGCTACGCCGATGGCGACCGCAACCGAGATGGCTGCAACCCAACGGAAAACGAGCATGCCCAGCGTCTGCAGACCCTTTAGGGGTGCCATCGCGAGTTTAAAGATGCTGTAGATCACAAGAAGCGAGAGGATCGCCTCCATCGCGTAACTCACCCAGTAAACGTAAAAATAGACATGATAAGCGAGATGCTTCTCGATACTCCGGCCGCTCAGATAAAGAAGAGGCAAGCAGACTACGGAGCATGTTAACCTCACGCATAGAAGGGCAACTAGGTATCTGAACTGACTAATCACTTTGCTGCGGACCAAAAAATAGATCAGCAGTCCACAAAGAATGGGTTCCAAGTATCCGATTGTCTCAAGGAAGTTCTGTGAGAAGCTATTCATGTCGTCGTACCCGTAGGAAGCAAAACAAGCCTAGCCTATTCCACGAACGGATACAACAATTTATTAGCTAGCGTCCTGCAAAAAGGTGCGCTCGGCGGCGCCGAGGTCAACCGCACTTGGGGTTACTGGCCCCCCCAGGAAATCTCCACGGCGACAATTTCAGATTCTCGATTAAGCCATTGATCTCACTTAGGTTAGATGAGATCAAAGACCTCAGTGACCCATACCGCAAGCGTTCGGATCGTTGGGAGCGCAGGTCGGGACCGGGAGCATGCCGGTTCGGGTGGCGAGGATCCTATTTCCGGCGGAAGTATTGGAGGCCTGAGAGCTTGCGGATACACCGGTAAGAGCGAGGACGACGACGAAAAAGCGGATGATATATTTCACGGTAAACTCCGAAGATTAATTTCTCTTAGTCTCAAAGAATGAATGACTTACTCGCTATTCAACGTCCGTGACCCATGCCGCAGGCATTCGGATCGTTTGGAGCGCAGGTCGGGACCGGAAGCATGCTGGTTCGGGTAGCGACGATCTTATTCTTGGCCGAGGGAGTGGAAGACTGCGAGGTCGTGGCTGCACCGGTGAGAGCGAGGACGACGACGAAAGCGCGAACAATATATTTCACAGGTAAACTCCCTAAAGATGATTTCCGGTTAGCCTCAGTAAAATGAATGATTTAGTCGCTGTTTAGCGGCCGTGACCCATGCCGCAGGCATTCGGATCGTTTGGTGCGCAGGTCGGCACTGGGAGCATGCTGGTTCGGGTGGCGACGATCTTATTCTTGGCCGAGGGAGCGGAAGACTGCGAGGTTGCGACCGCACCGGTGAGAGCGAGGACGACGACGAAAGCACGGACGATATATTTCACAGGTAAACTCCCTAAAAATGATTTCGGTTAGTCTCAGTAAAATGAATGATTTAGTCGCTGTTTAGCGGCCGTGACCCATGCCGCAGGCATTCGGGTCGTCTGGAGCACAGGTCGGAACCGGCAGCATGCTGGTCCGGGAAGCTACGATCTTGTTCTTCGCGGTAGTGTTGGAGGCTTGGGTTGTGGCGACTGCACCGGTGAGGACAAGGACGACGACAAACGCGCGAACGATATGTTTCATAAGGAGATACCCCCAAAGTTGTATTCTTGTAAAAAGATTTCTCTGGACAAACCAGATGATGTAACAATAGGATACAAACTGGACTAAGTCTAATGTAATCAGTGATATACAGAAGTATTAAACAGATCGTATTACTAAAGTAACGTTTCTACTCGCGCAAATTGGTGACGGCGCGGGTCAAGATCCGAAAACCTGACATTCATTCAGACGAAGCCAGTCTTCGAGAAGACGCGCTTACTCACGTGCAACTGCGCCCAATTCGATAAGCTCGAATCTGCAACCTAAGGGTATTGCGATGATTAGCGGGTATTTGGGTAGGCACTAGCGGATGGCCCGCGCGTAGATCTCTCCCCAGAATAGCCAGCTTGACAAGGAGCATCACGGGCGAAGATCGCCGCCCGATTCCTGGATCGCAGGGTCATTGTAGAAATGTTTTGCGCACCCACTTCGGCCTGAAAATGAGGCGAAATGGGTGCTTATCAGGCCTGAGCTGGGGTAGGCACAGCAGGCTCTGTGGATTTTGTTCCCTCAGTCGGAGGGGCTGAAGAAGCAGCTTTCTTGGGAGCTGCTTCTACTTTTTTCGATGGCGCCAGAATCGCGTGAAGCGTTGTGCCTTCCATGCGGGGCATGAATTCGACCAGACCAGCGTCGCCGATATCGAGGATGAGGCGGTTGATGATCTTGTAACCGAGGTCACGATGGGCCATCTGGCGGCCTTTGAATCGCAGCGACGCTTTGACCTTGTCGCCTTCTCCCAGGAAGCGGACTGCCTGGTTCTTCTTCGTCTGGTAGTCGTGCTCGTCGACCGTCACAGAGAACTTGACCTCTTTGATGACGATGACCTTTTGCTTCTTCCGTGCAGCGCGATCGCTCTTGTCCTTCTCGTAAAGGTATTTGCCGTAGTCCTGAATCTTGCAGACGGGGGGAACGGCGTTGGGGGAAATCTCTACCAGGTCGAGGGAGCGTTCCCTGGCCATCTTGAGGGCGTCAAAAGGGGCCATGACGCCGAGCTGTTCGCCATTTTCGTCGATGACGCGAATCTCGCGGGCGCGGATGCGTTCGTTTGTGCGGATAAAAGACTTGGCGGAACGTTTATCAATCGGTGGAATAAGTCGCCTCCACAGCAGGTTTTCTCACCCGCTATGCGTTGTTTAGGGTTTAGATGCAAATCTCGGAAAAGGTTGCACCGCAACGTGAAGTATACCACCTCACCCATGGAAGTCCCCGAAGCGAGCGTCGCAGATTAGGCCCCTGCGAGCGGAGTCTCCGTTGCCCCCTCGACGGCCAACTTTGGCATCGACCCTCCGATCATGTATGTTTGCTCCGAAGCATCAGAAAGGAACCGAATGAGACGCCGTATTCTTTTGGTCGATGATGAAGTGCCCGTCCTGCTGACACTGAAGGCCGTTTTGGAGATCAGCGGGTTCGATGTGGATACCGCCGCCTCAGCACGCGAGGGCGTCTCAAAGCTGCACACTCGCGAGTATCAGATGCTGATCACCGATATGCGCATGGAGCACGACGTCGCCGGCGTCGAGGTCATCAAAGCAGCGCGTGCGGCAAACTACCATCCGGCGGTCGCGCTGCTGACCGCCTTCCCCGTGGCCGAAGAGGACTGGCAGGAGATGGGCGCTGACAAACTCCTGGTCAAGCCCATGCACACTCGCATCCTCCTCCAGCAGATCGAAGACCTGATCGCCTCGCACGAGAGAAAATTGGCTGCGCTCGGCTTGCCGACTACCACCGCGAAGGCACCAGCTAAGCCGGCCGTGAAGAAAAAAGCGGTCGTCAAAAAAGCTGTCCTAAAAAAAGCCGTGGCAAAAAAAGCAGTCAAACGGACGCTGCCCAAGAAACTCGCGCCGGCGAAGACTGCCATCAAAAAGAAACCTGTCGCAAAGAAAGCTATCGCAAAAAAAGTGACGAAATCAGCCGTCAAGTCAAAGCCGGCACGTCGCCGCCCTTGATCCCTGATCAGCAGGTCCAAGCTCTCTCCGACTAATGTGAGGAATGGTCTTTAATGTAGCTACGCAGCGATTGATTCAGCTTCATGGCTTTTTCCACGCCCCCATCGAGCATGCGCAGCCACTCCGATGCAGGCTCCGTCAGATCTGCCGTGCCGAGTAGATAACTCGTCTGCACGATGACCTCCAGCGCATTGCTCAGGTCGTGGGCGATCTTACGCATCTCGACCGAGATGTCTTCAGGAATTCTGTCTACGTTCGCGCCTGGTGAGGAGATCTTAATTTCGTCCATGATGAGAGTGTCAGCCCTTCTTTGAAGTCTAGACGCGCTTCTTGGGGGAATCTCGATCCGCTGCTCAAAGCTTAGATGCACAAAACCCTCCTCGCATAGGTGTCCGCGTTCGTCTAATGGAAGTCGCCGCAACCGCGCACACATTGACATCGGCGTCCGCGTTTGTAAAACTAAAAGCTCGCGGTTAGCGTGTTCCGGCCATCTTAGGCGGAGCGAATGACACCGTGCCGTAGTGGCGGAATTGGCAGACGCGCATGGTTCAGGTCCATGTACTCGCAAGGGTGTGGGGGTTCGAGTCCCCCCTTCGGCACCAAAGTTTCAGTCTCGATCGTATGCAGGCAGTTTATAACTGCCAAAGGCGATTGGGTGCGGGTTAGACAAACCCAAGACACAAAGGGACTATGCCCACTCAGCTTGATCAGATCCTTGCGCACACGCTTCTCGAGGTTACGGCTCGCAAGGCGGTTGCGGACTTCGGGCTGCTCGAGAGCATGGCTGCCGCCCACACCCCGCGAGGCTTTCGTGCTGGCCTTCAGGCCGCGGCGAAGAGCGGGCCCGCCATCATCGCCGAGATAAAAAAAGCCTCTCCCTCGAAGGGCCTCATTCGCAGCGACTTTCATCCCATCACTCTTGCGAAGACCTTTGAGGCCTCAGGCGCTGCCGCTCTCTCCATTCTCACCGACGAGGAGTTCTTCCAGGGGTCGCTCGCTTATCTGCAACAGGCCTCCGGCGTCGTCACAATCCCCTGCCTCCGCAAGGACTTCATCCTTGATCCCTTTCAGATCCTTGAGGCCCGCGCCTATGGTGCCGATGCGATTCTGCTGATCGTCGCCGCGCACACCGATACCGCGCTCAATGATCTGCGTGACGAGGCAAGCTCTCGAGGGCTGGACGTTCTCTGCGAAGCACACAACCGCGAAGAGGTGGATCGCGCCGTCGCTCTCGGCTTCGATCTGATCGGCGTCAACAGCCGCGATCTACACACCTTCTCTGTACGCACCGAAGTTTTCTTCGAACTTGTTCAGAGCCTGCCGAGGGAAGTCGTCACCGTGGCCGAAAGCGGCATACGCACGGCCGAGGACATCGCCAGGCTGCGAGCGGCCGGATACGATGCCTTCCTCATCGGCGAAACGCTGATGCGGCAACCCGACCCGGGGGCTGCGCTTGCTACCCTTCTGGATCGCGAGTACTCCTCAGACATCTAACTTATCGGCCTGTTGGCGGGCGCACAACATCATGTGGATCAAAATCTGCGCCAATACGAATCTTGACGACGCAAAGCTGGCCGCCGAACTCGGCGCCGATGCACTCGGCTTCGTCTTTGCGCCCAGCCCACGTCGCGTCACCGCTGCAGAGGTCGCAAAGATCACGCCGCATCTCCCAGCGAACGTCGAACGCGTAGGCGTCTTCCAGTCCCTCGATGCCTACGAGATCGCTCGTGCCTCCCACGAAGCCGGTCTCACCGCAGTTCAGCTTCATAGCGGCGTCGACTTCGCACTGCTGCAGCGCCTGCATAAACTTTTCACCGGACAGGTTTCGCTGATCCAGACGATTCACTGGCAGGTCGATGCTGGCGGAGCGGATGCCGTCATCGTAGCCGGGCACCTGCGAAGGATCGCGGCAGACGGTCTCGTTGATCGTGTACTGATCGATTCGAAGGTAGGAACAGCCCTGGGAGGCACTGGTGTCTCCTTCGATTGGGACGCAGCGCGAACCACTCTGGCTGAGGTCGCACCTGAACTCAAACTGATCGTCGCAGGCGGCCTCCGCCCGGAGAATGTAGCGGAGGCTATACAGAGACTCAATCCCTGGGGAGTAGATGTTGCAAGTGGTGTGGAGTCCGAACCAGGCCGGAAAAGTCCCGAAAAGCTGGCTGCATTTATCAGAATGGCGCGGGAGTCGAAGGTCGATTCGATCTGAGCTCAAGCGTTAGAGCTGATACGAGAGCTTAGGCGCGGTGTCCAAACGAATGCTGAATGTGAGCCTTCGGAGCACGGTCGTGAACCATCGATGGACGTTGGTGTGCACTCGTTGTCCTTGGCCGTGCCGAAGCCAAAGCAGGAGTAAGAGCAAGAAGCAATGCGATAAAGATTTTCGCTTTCATGAGGCAACCTTTCTACGCATATATAGGACGCGTAGAGACCGCTTCCGGATTCATATTTCCACTGCGGATCAACACCAAAAGCAGGGTCTATGAACATACAACGAATGCGGAATCACCCTCAGTGTCGCAGCAAAACTACAGGGCTTGTGTGAACTTCGTTTAGAGGGTGCCTGCGGCTTTATTGCGTAACTGGTTATTAGTCTTGCGGCGTCTCGATCTTTAACTCCTTCACTAGAAAGGCGTACTGATCAACAGTCGCTTCAATTCTCTTGCTGAGCGGCATCCCCGCACCATGTCCGGCCCGGGTCTCCACGCGAATCAGGATCGGATTTGCGCTCCCCTGTGCGGTTTGTAGAGCTGCCGTGTACTTGAAGCTGTGAGCAGGGAATACGCGATCGTCGTGATCACCTGTCGTGATCAATGTCGCGGGATACGCCGTGCCGCTCTGAATATTGTGCAGCGGGGAGTACTTGTAGATTGCGGCAAACTCCTCCGCTTTCTCTGACGGCGCACCGTACTCTTCCTTCCACGCCCAGCCTATTGTGAACTTATCGAAGCGCAGCATGTCCATCACGCCCACCTGTGCGACGACTGCGCCGAAGAGATCCGGTCGTTGCAGCTCACACGCCGCTACCAGAAGGCCACCGTTGCTCCCTCCCGAGATACCGAGCTTCTTTGCCGAGGTGTACTTGTTTGCGATTAACCATTCAGCCGCAGCGATGAAGTCGTCGAAGACGTTCTGCTTCTTCAAGCGGGTTCCTGCTTCGTGCCAGGCCTCGCCGTACTCTCCGCCGCCGCGCAGACTTGGTTGCGCGTAGATGCCGCCCATCTCCATCCACATCACGTGCGCAGAAGAAAACTCCGGTAGCAATGGCACGTTGAAGCCGCCATACGCATAGAGAAGAGTCGCTGCCGAGCCATTGAGCACAAGATCCTTCTTGTGGCTCACGAACATGGGAACGCGCGTGCCATCTATGCTGCTGTAGAAGATCTGCTTGGTCTCGTAGAGCGCGGGATCGAACAACAGCTTCGGTTGCCGAAACAACGTCGACTGCCGCGTCTTCATATTGAGCCGATAGATCGTACCCGGTGTCGTGAAGTTGGTGAACTGGTAGAAGGTCTCTGTATCTTCGCGCAGCCCACCGAAACCATACGCTGTTCCAATCGCGGGCAGCTTCAGCCGCTCGATCAACTGCCCATCAAGACTGTGGAGCTCGATCAGGCTCTGCGCATCAGCAAGATAGCTGGCGATGAACGTGTTGTCGATCATCGAGATATCGCTCAGCTTGTTTTTGCTCTCGGGGATAACTGTCTTCCAGTGTTCGCGCTCGGGATGATTCAGATCGATTGAGATGACCTTGCCGTTGGGCGCGTCGAGTGTTGTAAGGAACCAGAAGAGACTGCCGTCATTGTTGATGGGAGAGTATGTCGCGTCGGCAGTAGGGATCAATCGTACGATCGGCGATTCAGAGTCCTGGAGATCCTTGACGGCGATCTCATTGTTGGGGCTGGTGCCCTTCGATTGATACAGCACCAGGTATCGTCCATCGTCGGTGACATTCGCACCGACGTTCAATTCCTTGTCGTCCGGCCGATCGAAGATAAGCTTGTCTTCGCTCTGTGGCGTGCCGAGCTTGTGAAAGAAGACCTTGTGGAAATAGTTTGCTGCCTTCAGCGCTTCGGCTTCGGGCGCGTCGTAGCCTTGGTAGAAGAAGCCACTGCCGTCCTTCAACCACGCGGCTCCGCTAAACTTTGACCACTCGACGACATCAGGCAGATCCTTGCCGCTCGCAACGTCGCGCACATGCCACTTCACCCAGTCACTGCCCGCATCCGCAATCGAGTACGCCGCCAGCGATCCATCGTCGGTGATGCTGAGGCCGCTGATCGCAACCGTGCCATCTGTGGAGAAAGTGTTTGGATCGAGCAGCACCTTCGGCTCGCCCTCGAGCCCCTCCTGCCAATAGATGACGTTTTGATTCTGCAGCCCGCTGTTGTGCGAGTAGAAATATCTGGTGCCACGCCGCGCGGGAGCGGTGTATCGCTCAAAGTTGATCAGCTCCATCAACCGCTTCTGCATCTTCACGCGAGAGGGAACCTCGGCAAGATAACTCTGCGTCAGCTCATTCTCGGCGTCCACCCACGTCTTCAACTCAGCCGAGTCGACGTCTTCCATCCAGCGGTACGGATCGTTGACCGTCGTGCCAAAGTAATCATCGGTCTGCTCGACCTTGCGAGCGGTCGGATAGGTGGGGGCTGAGGTCGTTTCAGGGGAGAGCGGTGCAACCGCAGAGATCGTATTCATCAGGGCAACTTTCGGCCGTATTGGCGGTCATGACTGCGACCTTCGGACTATAGCTTAGATGAGTGAACTCGAAGTAAGTCGCGCACAAGGCCATATTGTGTCAGTCTCGCCAACAAAAACGGGAAAGCCCCCACTTCGTCGCGGAAAGTGAAAATAAAGTTGAGAAAGATGGCACATTTTTCAACGGTCAAAACATGACGGTTAAAACACCACGCCAGCCACACAATTCACCACATTGTCACCACAATTTCACCATCACAACACACCCCAAAACTCAAAAATCCCCTTACAAAACCCCATCTTCTCCATGAATATTTTTTTTCTAACCAAGCCTAAAATTCCATCCGGTTAGACTTGAAGCATGCGGACCCTTCTCCCCGTCCTCCTGTTCTGCGCCACGCTCCCAGTGCTGGCCCAGACCCCCTCACCGACGGACGATCAGAGCTACACACTGAAAACCCAGTCAAACGTCGTCCTTGTACCCACCACCGTTCAGACCAAACACGGCGAAATGATCTACGAGCTCAAACCCGAGCAGTTTGTTGTAGAAGACAATGGCGTTTCGCAGACCGTCCACGTCGACGAAGACACCGACTCCCTCGGCCTCTCTCTTGTAGTGGTCGTTCAATGCAGTCGTGCGGCAGGCTACGAATATCCCAAGCTGGGCGGCCTCGGAGCGATGATCGACGGTATTGCAGGGGACGCCCCGCGTGAGGTCGCCATTGTCACCTACGGTTCCGCGCCTCTTCTGCTGGGCAAGTTCTCCAACAGCGTAGACGCCATGGCACGTGCGCTCGCGCAGCTCGAGCCCTGCGACGATCCCGAAGCCTCAACGCTCGATGCCGTTGCCTATGCGACCAGGCTGCTCGAAGCACGCCAGAACCATTATCGTCACGCGATCCTGTTGATCAGCGAGACGCGCGACCACGGCAGTACAGCCAAGCCGGCAGAGGTTGTTGCAGCACTGGGGCGAACGAACACTGTAGTCGACTCCGTCGCATTTGGCCCAGGAAAGACGGAGGTGATGAGCGATCTGAAGTACGGCGGCGGAAGCGGGCCCATTGGGCTGTTGGTGATGGCAGTGAACGCTCTGAAGAAGAACGCAGCGCATGAGCTGGCTGCGCTATCTGGTGGCGAATACATCAACTTCACTACGCAAAGAGGCTTCGATGAGGGTCTCCACCAACTCTCGAATCATGTGCACAACTACTATCTGTTGAGCTTTCAGCCCCACGCGGAGGCGAACGGGGAGCCTGCGTCAGGGATGCACAGGATACGCGTGCGTATTCCGGATTATCCTGATGCGCGGGTTCGCTTTCGCGAGAGTTACTTCGCAGGCGAACTAGATTCGACTGCGGCAAACGTCAACTGAAGCGCGACCCGTGCCGGGAAAACGTGGCTGAGATATATTCGTTGGTCGGTGCCACTTTCAGAAAGGGAGGATCTCAGAAGTCAGAGGCCAAGCGATCAAGCAATCGTCGTGTTTGCCGATGAAGTGACTTCAGGCTGGCTATGGTAACTGGTTCTCAGGATGCGACCGTGGATGACCGCTTACCGTCCCTTCGGCGTCTTGCGATAGCCGCGCTTGCGCTGGTGTGTCTGGGATTTGCTTCGTTTCTACTGAACGTGCGTAGCTGGGATAGCGGCGGCGTTACGATTCTGTGGCCCTCGAACGGTCTTCTTTTGGGGATACTGTTGTGCAGTCGGCGAAGACATTGGTCGGCCTACTTCGCGGTGGGTTTTGCCGTCGATCTCGGGATCAATGTGGCGATGGGGTTTGCACCCGGGATCTCTGGTTATCTTGCCGGCTGCAACATGCTGGAGGTCGGCATTGCAGCTGCGTTGATGTACCGGACGGTCTCGCCGAATCCGGATCTGACCGAGCGGAAGCAGCTGATGAGCCTTCTGCTTTACGGTGTCGTACTTGCGCCGGCGATCGCGTCGGTACTGGCTCAGCTGAGCACGTCAAACCTCTATCTGTTGCCGAGATTTGCTGCAGCCAGGCACTGGTTTGTGGCCGATGCACTTGGTATGGCGGTGATGGCGCCGCTCTACCTGTCGTTTCAGAGGCGGGAGCAGTTTCCTGGCCGATCTCGGCTTGAGGTTGCTGGGCTCCTGGCGTTGCTGGTTGTTGCCACGGTTGGAATCTTCTGGCAGACACGGTTTCCTCTCCTGTTCCTTCTTCTTCCGGTGCTGCTGCTGCTTGGCATTCGTCTGCGATTGGCGGGATCTGCGCTTGGGCTGTTGATTGTGTCCATCATTGGCGGTTATCTGACGATTCGAGGACGGGGTCCGGTGTCGCTGATGCGCTCGGGCTCCACCGCAACTCACGATCTTCTTCTGCAGGTCTTCGTTGCGTTCTCGATGCTGGTGCTCTATGTCGGCGATGTTGTGATTACTGAGCGCGAGCGCCTGCAGGTCGATTTGAAGGCCAGCGAGACGTTGTTTCGTCTTTTGGCCGAGGCTTCGAACGATGTCATCGTTCTGTCAGATCTTTCCGGCGAGCGGCGGTATGTTTCACCGGCTGTGACCACGGTGCTGGGGTGGGAGCCGCAGGAACTGGTAGGCCCTGGCGGTCACCAGATTGTTCACCCTGATGATGCCGGGGCGGTGGAGGCTTTGATGAGGGCCTGTCGTGAGGGGAAGCCGGTTGAGACGTTGACCTATCGGTGCGCCAGGAAGGATGGCGGCTACGTTTGGATGGAGGCGAATCTGCGGCTTTACCGTGATGAGAGGACTGGGGAGGCGATCGGTTTCGTCAACGTGGTTCGAGACGTTTCGGGGCGGAAGGCTGCGGAAGAGGAGCTGAACCGTACTTTCCGGCTGGTGGAGAATCTGGCGATGGTGGATGGTTTGACCGGGATCGCCAACCGGCGGCGGTTCGAAGAAAAGATGGATGAGGAGTGGCGGAGGGCGATGCGGGATGGATCGTTGCTCTCGGTACTGATGATCGATGTCGATCATTTCAAACCTTACAACGATATCTATGGGCATGTGCTGGGTGATGGATGTCTGCGTCAAATTGCGGTGGCAGCCCAGAGGGTGATTCATCGCTCTTCGGACCTGTTCGCCAGATATGGCGGCGAGGAGTTTGTGGCGGTGTTGCCGAACACCGATAGCGGGGGTGCTCAACTGGTTGCCGAACAGATTCGCCTGGCGGTGGAGATGCTCGGCCTGCCACACTCGGGCAATCCGCATGGAGTGGTGACGGTGAGCATTGGGTGCGCTACCCAGGCTCTTGGGCATGATGCCGCCTCGACAATACTAGTGGAGGCAGCGGATCAGGCGCTCTACCAGGCGAAGTCGGCTGGTAGGAACCGGGTTGAGATAGCTGCGAAATCGGCAATTCCTGGATGATCGCCCCCCCCCTCCCCCCCGGGGGTATTTTGCACGTAACATTATTATAATCAGTAGTTTGGCGACGGGTAGTGCCTGTAAAATATTGATTCTTATTGGGTTAGCTGCAAAATATTGTAAATAAATGGGTTATCGGTTAAAAACTGAGCCCCGGATTGTTTCCGGGGCTTTTTCTTTTGCTGAATTGATTATAGCTGGCTGGGCATAACTCATACGCCACGCGAATCTGCAGCGTGGGCGCGGGTTTTCGTGGTGGTGGGGGTTGACAGGTTTTTGATCTGCCTGGGGAGGTGAGAGCGAAAACAGACAACAGCAACTGCAACTGCAACAGCAGATCCCCTGCGAGGATGACAACAAGAAGGACAAATGCAACAGCGAGAAGGACGAATGCAACTTCCAAAAGGAAATACGGTGTCTCTCCACTTCGCGGTTCACGATGAGACTGTGAACCGCTTCGGACGAGATGACGCTTTTTGATGGTTGTGGAGAGTCCTGTCAGGTGAAGCTGAGCTCCTAGTCAGGCCGTAGCGCAAGACGAGTCGCCGTCGGCACCAGGTCCGACCGGTTGGCGCTAGAGAAAAACCCGTCGTGGCGGTCTGGTTAGGTGATAACAGGAAGCTGGAGGGTGGTGCCGACGGAGACTTTGTTGGGGTCGGCGATGTTGTTGGCTTTGGCGATCTCGGTGTACTTGTTGGCGTTGGCGTAGAAGAGCAGGCTGATGGCTGAGAGGGTGTCGCCGGATTTGACGGTGTAAGCCTGGGTGTCGCCGCCGGTGTTGGCGATCTCGTGGTGGAGGTCGGAGTAGGTGGGGTCGGCTTTCTTGATGGCGTCCCAGACGCGCTCGAGGATGACGCGGGAGGGAACGGTGCCTTTGATGTGGAGCTGTTCTCCGTCGAGATCGACCGCGTCGAGGGTGGCGCCGTAGGGGGCAAACTTCTGCAGGGCTTCAATGACGCCTGCGTACTTCTGCTTCAATGCTTCGAGATCTGCCATGGCGTAACTCTCCTTGTCAGTTTGACTGACTGTTGTGTGATGCAATTTGGAGGGAGAACGCGGGGGCCCGTGCGCTCTTTGGAGATCATGCCCGCGGTTGCTGACGGGCTAGACGAATTTGCTGAGAAGGCTCTGCGCCATGCTGCCCATGGAGCTGGTCGGAGTGGCTTGCCCGTTGGGGGCGAAGTGCTGGATGACCATTGGCAGAACAGTGGCGAGAGCTACCTGAACGACCTGAGGAGAGACTCCGGCCTTTTCTGCGGTTTTTTCGATGAGGCCGGTTCCGCCGAGACCCTGCTGGACCTGCTCGGGAGTGGCGGTGGCGGCCTGACCTGCGCCCCAGTTGTTGACGTGCTCGGCCATTCCGTTGTTCTTGAAGGCGTCGAGAACGCCCTGAATGCCTTCAGGATGCTGGGTGAGAGCTTCAATGAATCCACCAGCAACTTTGGCCTGATCGGTGCCGGCTGCGGCTCCTGTCTGACCGGCGAGCGATTGAATCATGTCCATAATTCCCATGTTGTTCACCTCGCACCCAATATATGACTGATTCCAGGGCAGTGCGACGGGGAGATGGAAATATTTATCGATTTCTTATGTGATTGAAAAGTCATCACGTGCGGTTGTTGTCGATCGGACTAGGCGATTCCAAGCTCGTGGGCGGCAAGCGCGGTACCTTCGACGCGGGCCTGGATTTTGCTGAAGGCTGTGTCGCGAGCCGTTGAGGTGTCGTCGGCGAAGGGAGCAAAACCGCAGTCATCTGTGGTTCCAAGCTGCGCAATCGGGAGGATGGAGGCGGCTTCAAGGACTCGGTCACGCACTTGAACGGGGGTTTCAATCTTCGGATCGATAGGATCGATGACGCCGATGAAGATGGTTTGATTCGGCTGAAGGAGCTGGCTTACCAGTTGAAGGATTCGTTTTCTGTTGGGTTCGCTGGCCATCTGCAGGTAGAAGCGCCCGACGTTCAACTGGAAGAGGTCAGGCAGCAGCTTCGAGTAGTCCACGTCGGCGCTGTGGGTGGAGTCGTGATCGCCACCGGGGCAGACGTGAACGCCGATGCGAAGGCGCTCTTCTGAAGTGAATCGTTCGAGTACCTGATTGTTGAGAGCTATGAAGCTGCGCAATAAGCCGGCTGAAGGGTCGAGTTTCAGGGAGAGCCTTGCTTCGGTGAAGTCGATCTGGACGGAGGCTGCCCCGGCCTGGAGGGCACCACGGATGTCGGCTACGGCTTCATCGATGAGATCGGCTATAAATTCTTCGCGAGGATAGCCAGGTATGCCAGTCGATGGGTAGAGCAGGCTGAGGGCAGAGGCGGAGATGACGGCCTGTTTGATGGGGGAGCGGGTGTAGTGACGAGCTGCTTCGAGGTAGCCGGCAGCGTGGACACCGTAGCGGAATGGACCTGCTGTGAGTCGAGGAAGCTGACGGACGTGCCCGTCGGCGAAGGGAATTTCAACTCCGTCTGGGGCGAGGTTGGTGAGCCCGGAGAGAGGATAGGTCGCGAAGCTGGGCTTGGTCTGTTCGCCGTCGGTGATGATGGGGGAGCCGGTTTGCTCAAACCGCTGGATCGTGTCGCGGAGTGCCTCGGCGTTAGCTGCTTCCAGTGCCTCGCTGCTTACTTTTTTGTTGTGGAAGGCGACCTTGGTTTCGATTAATGCAGGTGGACGGGGGATGCTGCCGATGGGTTCAGTGGGGATCGCCATACGGGGGAGCATATCGTTTTGAAGTTCGAGGGAATATCCATCAATAGATTGATCTCGATGTTTTCTAGCGGCGTGAGTCCCAGGTGACGCAGTTCTTGGTGGGGTCGGTGGTGTTGAGCGCCTGGCAGCTGGCGACGCTGGTGACTTGAGGGGTTTTGCCGCCGAAGGTTGTCAGCTTGGGAGGTCCGAGCACGCCAAGGGTGGGGGCGTCCCAGGAGGTTGCGGTGAGGGTGCCGTGTTTGAAGGTGAAGACCAGAGGCTCGGGGACGGGTTTGTCACCGACGGCGTCGTAGGTGAGGGTGACCTGCTTTTTTTCCTGCTTCCAGTGGGCGTGCCAGGTCTGGGGGTCCTTGTCATGCCACTTCTGCTGGAGGATGGCAGTGCCGTCGGCGGCGAATTCGATGAGGAGGACGCGATGGACATCCTGGGAGAAGCCGCCGCTGCCGGAGTAGAAGCCGTTCAACTTGTCGGCATGGAGTGGGTAGGAGAGAGTCGCGAGCAACAGGGCAAGAACCGCGATGGCGCGGAGGCGAAGAAGAAGGCGCATGGCAGCCATCGTACACAATGCGGGTGGACGATTTTCAACGGGCGACGGAACGGGATAGACTTAGCGGCATGAGCGATCAGAAGAAGACTGCCATTTCAACCAAAGAAGCGCCGGCGGCGATTGGGCCTTATTCTCAAGCGGTGCGGGTGGGCGATATGTTGTTTGCGTCTGGGCAAGTGGGACTGGAGCCTGCTACCGGGCAGATGGTTGCTGGAGGAATTACGGAGCAGACGGTTCGGGCGCTGGAGAACGTGAAAGCGGTGTTGGCGCAGGCTGGGCTGGATCTAAGCCATGTGGTCAAGACGACTGTGTTTTTGAAGACGATGGGCGACTTTGCGGCGATGAACGAGATTTATGCGAAGTATCTTGCGCCAGAAGGGGTGGTTGCGCCGGCACGGTCGACGGTGGCGGCGGCTGGGTTGCCGAAGGATGCACTGGTGGAGATCGAAGTGATCGCTAAGGATGGCGCGTGAAACTTACAGGGCGGCTGGGGATCTAATTAGTGGACGACAGGAGGTTTGAGTAATGGCCGAAGCGACAAAGGTACAGAAGGTTCATAAGACGGAGGCAGAGTGGCGCGAGTTGCTGACTCCGGAGCAGTTTCATGTAATGCGTGAGGGCGGGACGGAGCGGCCTTTTACCGGGGCGCTGGTGAATAACCATGACGATGGGATTTATCACTGCGGGGCGTGTAATGCTCCGCTGTTTACCTCGGATAAGAAGTTTGAGTCTGGGAGTGGATGGCCTAGCTTCTGGAACCCGGTTTCGCCGGATGCGATTGTTTCAATTGAAGATAATTCTCTTGGGATGAGGCGGGTCGAGGTGCAGTGTGCGACCTGTGGGGCTCACCTTGGGCACGTGTTTCCGGATGGACCCAAGCCTACGGGGTTGCGATATTGCATCAATAGCGCTTCGCTGGGTTTTGAGAAGAAGTAAATCGCGTAGAAAAACAGGAAAAGCCCCAGCCGGCAAAGACGCGGCTGGGGCGTTCTGTTTCTGGAGGTTAGAGGCTGTTAGCCTTTGACGACTTTGCCGGTCTTGATGCAGCTGGTGCAGACGCGCATGCGCTTGCTGGCGCCGTTGACCTGGGCTTTGACGGGCTGGAGGTTCACGTTCCAACGACGACGGGTGGTGTTGTGGGCGTGAGAGATGTTGTTGCCAAACTGCGGGCCTTTGCCGCAAAGATCACATTTTTGTGCCATGACGAAATGCTCCAATCCTGAGTCGCAGAAGATTCCCGGGGGCGTGCGCCTGAGTGAAAGAAGCCTCAAAACAGTGCCGGGGAAGGGTGGTACGAGGAGCGTTGGCTCCTGACCGCTACCCAGGTGAAGGGTAGTCTGCCGATTCGTAATGATACCACGTGGGAGGCGGTGGGCTCAATCAAACGCCGATCGAGGAGATAGGGGAGGGCATCGCGTGTCGGGGGATAGACATCTTATTGAGGAGTCACCGCTTATTGGGCCTATAGACACCACAAATGTTTGACGCTTCCGACGATAGGTTGAGTCTTTAAGTACCGGCTCATCCGTCGATAGAAGACGGACCTGTTTCGCACACCTGTCCACAAGATCTCTGATGTGACGAGGGAGACGTATTGTCAGACGAATCAAAGGAACAACACTCAGTCATCGGGCCTGACCATCAGCTTCCGGCCCCGCCTCCACCATCGGCCCGCAGTAAGCTGGTTCGGGTTGTTGTGTGGATCGTTCTACTGCTCGTCTTTGCGCTTGGTTTCTTTCTGGTGTTGCGTCACCACGACGATACGACCAAGAGTGCGGCACCTCGACGGGGTCCTGGTGGTGGACCGGTAACGCTGACGACGGCTACGGCGCAGAAGGGAAACATTGGCGTTTACCTGGATTCGATTGGAACGGTCACGCCGGTTTACACGGCTTCGATTACGAGCCAAGTGACTGGGCCGGTGATTGCGGTGCGCTTCAAGGAAGGGCAGATTGTTCGGAAAGGTGACCCGCTGATTGAGATTGATCCGCGGCCATTTGAGGCGACGCTGCTTCAGGCTCAGGGTGTGCTCGAGCGGGACCAGGCAGTGCTGGCGCAGGCAACGATGGATCGCGACCGCTTTCGCGCGGCGTGGGCGAGGAACGCGATTCCCAAGCAGACGCTGGACGACCAGGAGAAGGTGGTGTTGCAGGACGAGGGCACGGTGAAGAACGATGAAGGAACCGTGAAGTTCGACCAGATACAGGTGGACTACTGCCATATCCGGGCGCCAATCGCGGGACGGGTCGGACTGCGGCTGGTCGATCCGGGGAACGTGGTGCAGAACTCAGGGACGACGACGCTGGCGGTCATTACACAGATACAACCGATCACGATTATTTTTACGGTACCGGAGGACAATCTGGGGCAGCTTCAGCCGCGGCTTCGTCAACCGGCAAAGTTGACTGTGGATGCCTATGATCGGGCGGCGCTGAAACAGATCGCCACGGGGACGCTGTTGACGCTGGACAACCAGATCGACACGACGACCGGGACGGTGAAGGCTCGAGCGTCGTTTGCGAATAAGGATGCGTTGCTGTTTCCGAATGAGTTTGTGAACACGAGACTGCTGGTGAATACGGTGCAGGGCGCGACGCTGATTCCCACGTCTGCGATTCAGCACAATGGTGCGGAGTCGTTTGTTTATGTACTCACGAACGATACGGCCCATAGGCGCTCGGTGAAGCCGGGAGTGATGGAAGGGCAGACAACGCAGGTGACGGGGATCAATCCAGGGGATGTGGTTGCGAATAGCAGCTTCGATAAGCTGCAGGACAACGCGAAGGTTATCGTGTCGACCAAGCCGATTCCTGCAGCAGCAACAGCTGGGAGTAGCGCTCCTTGAGTCCATCCCGTCCGTTTATTCTGCGACCTGTCGCGACCTCGTTGCTGATGGCCGCGATTTTGCTAGTCGGTATTGTGAGTTATACGCAGCTGCCGGTGTCGGCACTGCCTGAGGTCGACTATCCGACGATCCAGGTGCTGACGTTCTATCCCGGCGCGAGTCCGCAGGTGATGGCGACAACGGTGACGGCTCCGCTGGAGCGTCAGTTCGGCCAACTGCAGGGGCTGAGCCAGATGACCTCGAGCAGCTCGGGTGGCACTTCGGTCGTCGTGCTGCAGTTCAATCTCAGCCTGAATATCGATATCGCTGAAGAAGAGGTGCAGTCGGCGATCAACGCAGCGCAGAGTTTTTTGCCGGCCAACCTGCCTGCGCCTCCGATCTACAGCAAGACGAATCCGGCAGATGCTCCGGTGCTGACGCTGGCTATTACGTCGAAGACGATTCCGCTGTCACAGGTCGAAGACTTGGTCGACACGCGGCTGGCGCCGAAGATTTCGCAGTTGAGCGGCGTCGGACTGGTGAGCATTAGCGGTGGACAGAAGCCTGCAGTGCGGATCCAGGCAAACCCGACCGCGCTTTCATCCTATGGCATCAATCTTGAGGATTTGCGTACGGCGGTGACGCAGAGCAGCGTGAATGCTGCGAAGGGGAACTTCGACGGACCACGGCAGGACTACCAGATCGATGCGAATGATCAGCTAGTGACGAGCCAGGACTACAGGAGCGTTGTCGTTGCGTATCGCAACGGAGCGCCGGTGATGCTGACCGATGTTGCGCACATCATTGATGGAGTGGAGAACTCGACCCAGGCGGCCTGGATGAATCAGACGCCTGCGGTGATTTTGAATGTGCAGCGTCAGCCGGGCGGAAACACGATCAGCGTGGTGAAGAGCATTAAGAAGCTGCTGCCACAGCTTGAGGCAAATCTTCCACGAGGGATCGAAGTTACAACGCTCACCGATCTGACGACGCCGATTCAAGCTTCCGTGAGCGACGTCGAATTTGAGTTGATGCTGACCATCGGGCTGGTCGTGTTGGTCATCTTTCTGTTCCTGCGAAACCTCTATGCAACGATTATTCCAAGTGTGGCTGTTCCCCTGTCGCTGATTGGAACCTTTGCAGCGATGTACGCGCTTGGCTACAGCCTGGATAACCTGTCGCTGATGGCGTTGACGATCTCGACTGGATTCGTCGTCGATGACGCGATCGTGATGGTGGAGAATATCTCGCGCTATCTCGAAGAGGGTGAGGCGCCGATGCAGGCGGCCCTAAAGGGCGCTGAGCAGATAGGGTTCACGATTCTGTCGTTGACGGTTTCTTTGATTGCAGTGCTGATCCCGTTGTTGTTTATGGGAGATGTCGTGGGTCGTCTCTTCCGCGAATTTGCGGTGACCTTAGCAGTGACGATCGTTGTGTCTGCGGTAGTTTCGCTGACACTGACGCCGATGATGGCTTCGCGTATTTTGAAACATAATCCAGAGGCGGAGCAGGGACGGTTTTATCGAGCTTCTGAACACGTTTTCGAGCGAATGATTGCGTTTTACGGACGCACGCTGAAGGTGGTGCTTCGCTACCAGACTATCACTCTACTCGTCGCGCTGGCCACGCTGATGCTGACGGTATTTCTTTACATCATTATTCCCAAAGGGTTTTTTCCGGTGCAAGATACCGGCGTGATCCAGGGGATTACTCAGGCTCCGCAGACGATTGGCTCAAAGGCGATGGCGGTCAAGCAGCAGCAGCTCGCGAAGCTGATTCTCGAGGATCCTGCCGTAGAGAGCCTCTCTTCGTTCATTGGTGCAGACGGGACGAACATCACGACAAACAGTGGAAGGATGTCGATTAACCTGAAGCCGCTGGAGGATCGCGATCTGAGCGCTGCGGATGTGATTCGCCGGCTCCAGTCGAAGTTGAAAGATGTGCAGGACATACAGATCTTCATGCAGCCAGTGCAGAACATCACGGTCGATGACCGGGTGAGCCGAACGCAGTATCAGTACACACTGGAGGATCCGGATCAGAACGAGTTGAATGATTGGACGAGCCGGTTTGTATCTCGTCTAAAACAGCTGCCTGAGCTGGAAGATGTCGCCACGGATCAGCAACTGGGGGGACTGGCGGTGTCTCTGGTGATCGACCGTGCAACTGCTTCGCGATTGGGCGTGGCTCCGACGACGATTGACAATACGCTTTATGACGCCTTCGGCCAGCGTCAAATCAATACGATGTATACGCAGTTGAATCAGTACCACGTGATTCTTGAAGCCGAGCCCCAGTTTCAGATCGATCCGAATAAGCTGAACCATCTTTATATTCGTTCGGGGTCGGCTTCGGGGACGACGGGCGCTGCGGCAACTTCATCGTCGGGCAATGGATCGACGTCGGCGGGATCAAATGCTCTGACCAGTTCGGTTTTATTCACGGCGTCGGCGAATACGTTGAATCCTCCGATCAATGCACTGACTTCGAGTGCTGTGAATGCGAACTCGAGCAAGGGAGCGACTTCGGCGGGGACGACGAGCTCGACCTTCAATAATGCCGTACCGTTCAGTGCGTTCTCGCACTTCGAGACGACGACAGAGGCGCTGTCGATTATGCACCAGGGACAGTTTCCGGCGATTACGGTGTCGTTCAACTTAGCTCCAAATGCTGCGCTTGGAGGCGCGATCAGTGCGATTACGAAGGTGCAGAAGGATATGCACATGCCTGCGAGTTTGCAGGCGGATTTTCAGGGAACGGCGGCGTCATTTAGAAATTCACTCTCAGGAATGCCGCTGTTGATTCTCGCGGCGTTGGTCACGGTGTACATCGTTCTCGGTGTTCTCTATGAGAGCTTCATTCATCCAATCACGATTCTCTCTACATTGCCTTCAGCTGGTGTCGGGGCGTTTCTCTCGTTGATTCTCTTTCATCAGGATTTGAGCGTGGTGGCGATTATTGGGCTGGTTCTTCTGATCGGCATCGTTAAGAAAAACGGAATTATGATGGTGGACTTCGCGCTGGACGCGGAGAGAAATCGCGGGTTGAGCTCGACGGATGCGATCTATGAGGCGTGTCTACTGCGCTTTCGTCCGATCATGATGACGACGATGGCGGCGCTCCTCGGTGGACTGCCACTTGCGTTTGGTCACGGTATCGGCTCGGAGTTGCGAAGGCCGCTTGGAATCGCGATGGTGGGCGGTCTGCTCGTGAGCCAGGTGCTGACGCTGTATACGACGCCGGTTATCTATATTTTCTTCGACAATCTATCCCACCGATTTTCGCGGAAGTCGAAGAAGGCGGGACACGGCGGGGGCGAGTTAGAACCGGCGGGGCAGTCATGAACATCTCTGCGCCTTTTATTCATCGGCCGGTGGCGACTACGCTACTGACGGTGGCGATCGCGATTGCGGGAGCCATTGCGTTCAATGTTCTTCCGGTGTCTCCGCTGCCACAGGTGGATTTTCCGACGATCTCGGTAGCTGCGAGCTTGCCGGGTGGGAGCGCCGAGATTATGGCGTCATCGGTGGCGACGCCACTGGAGCGGCAGTTTGGGCATATTGCCGGCGTGACGGAGATGACGTCGGCGAGCAGCCTGGGTACGACTTCGATTACGATCCAATTCGACCTGAGCCGGAATATCGATGGAGCTGCTCGTGACGTCGAGGCGGCGATTAATGCTGCGCGGACGTATTTGCCCGCGAATCTGCCGGCAAATCCGACGTATCGCAAGGTGAATCCGGCTGACGCGCCGATCATGATTCTCGGTTTGACGTCGGATAAATATGGGCCGGACAAGCTGTATGACGAAGCTTCGACGGTGATTCAGCAGAAGCTGTCGCAGATTCAGGGAGTGGGGCAGGTCAGTCCGGGCGGCGGCGCTTTGCCTTCGGTTCGCATCGAAGTGAATCCGACCAAGCTTGCGAGCTTTGGGATGGCGATGTCGGACGTGCAGGCGGTGGTGAGTCTGCAGAATTCGAACTTGGCGAAGGGACAGATTACGAACGGGGTTTTCTCTGCGGATATTGTGGACAACGATCAGATCTCGCATGCGGAGGACTACAAGCCGATCGTCATTGGTTACAACAATGGCTCGGCGGTGCGATTGTCGGATGTGGCGGATGTGGTCGACTCCACGCAGAATATTCGAACGGCGGGATATCTGAACGGCAAGAGGGCCGTGGTGTTGATTATCTTCCGGCAGCCGGGCGCGAACATTATCGATACGGTGGATCGTATCCGGGCTGAGCTTCCGTCGGTTGTGGCGTCGATCCCGAATGGGATTGATACGACGATTGTGCTGGATCGTACGACGACGATTCGTGCGTCGGTGAGCGATGTGGAGCGGACGCTGATGTTATCCATCGCGCTCGTGATCGTGGTGGTGTTTATCTTCCTGCGCAATGGAAGAGCGACTTTGATTCCGGCAGTGGCTGTTCCGGTGTCGTTGATCGGGACGTTTGCGGTGATGTACCTCTTTGGCTACAGCATCGATAACTTGTCGCTGATGGCGCTGACGATCTCGACGGGCTTTGTGGTCGATGACGCGATTGTAGTGATGGAGAACATCACTCGGCATCTTGAAGATGGGATGAAGCCATTCGCCGCTGCTTTGAGGGGTGCCAAAGAGATCGGGTTCACTGTGGTGTCGATCAGCATCTCGCTGATCGCGGTGTTTATTCCTCTCCTGTTGATGGGTGGGATCGTCGGGCGGTTGTTTCGTGAGTTCGCGGTGACGTTGTCGACTGCGATTCTTGTATCGATGGTGATCTCACTGACGACGACGCCGATGATGTGCGCTTACTTGCTGCGAGATGAGCACGCGCAGAAGCATGGACGCGTTTATATGACGACGGAGAGATTCTTCGACTGGGTTTTGTCGGTCTATCGTCGCAGCCTTCATTGGGTGCTCGAGAATCCGGGACTTACGCTGACCGTGCTGTTTCTCACGATCGCGTTGAACGTTGTGCTGGTGATTAAGATTCCGAAAGGGTTTTTCCCCCAGCAGGATACGGGGTCGCTTGCAGGGGGAGTTCAGGGGCCGCAGGACTCGTCGTTCCCTGTTATGAACGAATCGATTATTCAGCTTGGAAAGGTTATTAAGAGCGATCCGGCGGTGCAAAACGTGATTGCCTTTACGGGGGGTCAGGGCACCAGCAACTCAGGCAATATCTTCGTCGCGCTGAAGCCGCTGAATATTCGGAAGATTGCCGCGCCCGATATTATCAATCGCCTGCGCCCGAAGTTGAATCGGCTTCCGGTAGCGTCCGCGTTCCTTCAGGCTTCGCAGGATCTCCGGATTGGAGGCAGATCCAGTAATGCGCTGTATCAGTACACCATTCAGGCGGACAACTTGACCGACCTAAATACGTGGGGCCCGAAGTTGCTGACCGAGATGAAGCGTCTGCCTGGATTGCAGGATGTAAATACGGATCAGCAGAATGGTGGTCTTGACGAGCTGCTGAACTATGACCGTGTGACCGCGGCGAGGCTGGGCCAGACGGCAACTTCACTCGATCAAGGGTTGTACAGTGCGTTTGGACAATCGGAAGTTTCAATTATCTACACGCAGTTGAATCAGTACTACGTTGTGCTAGAGGTAGCGCCGGATTACTGGCAGACGCCCGCAGGCCTGAACAACATCTATTTTCATCCGACGGGCACGAGCAGCGTCACTGCGAGCGGCAATGTGCCTCTGTCTACGATGACAAAGAACAAAACGAACACGATACCGCTGGCGATCAATCACACTGGACTTTTTCCTTCGGTTACGGTGTCGTTCAATCTTGCCCCGGGTGTTTCGCTGAGCGATGCCACACTTGCTATCACACAGATGCAAGTGAGGCTGGGTACTCCTACTACGGTGCATGGGTTTTTCGCGGGAACGTTGCTGGCGTATCAGCAATCGCTGGGGACCGAGCCGCTTCTGGTTTTGACTGCGCTGCTTGCGGTTTATATCGTCCTTGGAGTCTTGTATGAAAGCCTGGTTCATCCGCTAACGATTCTCTCGACGCTGCCCTCTGCGAGCGTGGGCGCGATGCTTGCACTGATGCTTTTCAAAGTGGATTTGAATGTCATCTCGATTATCGGCATTGTGCTGTTGATCGGCATCGTGAAGAAGAACGCGATTATGATGATCGATTTTGCGTTGCAGGCCGAGCGAGACGGCGGTATGAATACAGAAGATGCGATCTTCGAGGCTTGCATGCTGCGCTTTCGTCCCATTTTGATGACTACGATGGCCGCCCTCTTTGGCGCGTTGCCACTCGCATTTGGTACGGGAACGGGGTCTGAGTTGCGCCGGCCGCTCGGTATCACAATTGTTGGAGGCTTGATCGTGAGTCAGCTGCTTACGCTCTACACCACTCCTGTTGTTTACCTCACGCTGGACCGTTTGCGCCTGCGTGCACTCGGAAGGAAGCGAGATACGTTTCATCCTGGAAACGGCACGGCTGCCGCAGCGACGGAGTAGATTGGATGTCTAAAACTATGAATAATCTTCGATTCACCTTTGCGATGTGCTCGACACTTGCGACGCTTCTGATGACTGGATGCATGGTCGGGCCGAAGTACCATACGCCGCCGGCGGTGGCTCAGGCACCTCCTACGACTTACAAGGAGTCACCGACTCAGTTTCAGGATACGGATGGATGGAAGGTGGCGCAGCCGCAGGATGCCATGCTGCACGGGAAGTGGTGGGAGATCTACAACGACCCCGAGTTGAACGCTTTGGAAGAGCGATTGAATATCGATAACCAGAACATCAAGCAGTTTTTTGCAAACTTCATGGAGGCCCGGACGCTGATTGCGCAGGCACGTTCGCAACTCTACCCAACTTTATCGGTGGGCCCTTCGTACCAACGTGCTAAGACGTCGGCAAATCTGGGAACCTCCAGTGTTGCGAATCCTGGGCGGCAGAGTTCGGTTGGGTCCTTGCCGGCGACGGTTTCGTGGGAGCCTGATCTTTGGGGTAGAGTTCGGAGCACGATTCATGAGGAGCAGTACAACGCGCAGTTGAGTGCTGCGGATCTCGAGAATGAGCGACTGACGGAACAGGCTAGCCTCGCTACGTTCTTCTTTGAGATACGCGGTCAGGATGCGCTGCAGGCGATTTTGAATGACACGGTGGAGGCGGATAAGAAGGCGCTGGAGTTGACGCAGGCGCAGTATGATACCGGGGTCGGCGATCGTATTTCAGTGGTGGAAGCGCAGAACACGCTGCAGAATGTGCAGGCGCAGGCGACCAATCTTGGTGTGGCGCGAGCACAGTTCGAACATGCGATCGCAATGCTGGTTGGAGCAAACGCATCGGACTTTTCTATTCCGGTAAAGCCTGTGAGTGTAAGTCCTCCCCCGATACCGATTGGTCTGCCTTCGGCATTGTTGGAGCGGCGTCCTGACATTGCTGCCTCGGAGCGAAATATGGCGGCTGCGAATGCCGAGATAGGCATCGCGACGGCGGCGTATTATCCGGATGTCGCGTTGAGCGCATCGGGAGGATTCGAGAGCTCGACGTTCAAGCATTTGTTTGATTGGCCGAGCCGGTTCTGGTCGATTGGACCGACGGTAAGTGAGACCGTCTTCGATGCTGGACTGCGTCGGGCGACGGTGCGACAGTTCGTGGAGGTTTATAACGCCGACGTCGCCAGTTATCGGCAGACTGTTCTTACCGGGTTTCAGCAGGTGGAGGATGCGCTCTCTTCGGTTCGGATTCTTTCGCAGCAACTGATTCAGCAGCAGCAGGCGGTAACGTCGGCTGAAGAGTTTGTAACGCTGGAGACGGCTCGATATCAGACGGGCATTGATCCGTACATCGACGTGGTGAATGCACAGACAACTCTGCTGACCGACAGACAGGCGGTGGCGACCCTGCGAGTGCAGGAGATGACGTCTTCGGTTCAGCTAATTGAGGCGTTGGGCGGAGGATGGGATCGCTCGCAACTGCCTACTCCAGCTCAGGTGTCGGAAAAACTCACGAAGGCAGAGACGACGGTTCAGCGCTGACGCTGCGGTGTGACCTTTGCTCGAGGATCGTGTAGTGTTTTCTATGTTTGCCGCGGTGTAACTTTGCGCGTCACAAATTTCGGCGGGTCAAGAGATCGAGAGATCAGAGGCGTGGGTTGAATGCGAATGAAAGTATTGGGATTGGCGTTGGTTTTGCTGTTTGTTGCTGGATCGATGGGGTTGGGTTCCGTGGCTTTGGCGGCTGATTCATCTTTTGCAGAGTCGGTAACTTTGGGAGCCGGTTGGCAGCTGCAGGATGCGGCGAAGGTGACCGAGACTGGGGATGCGATTAGTTCTACAAGCTTCAGGCCGCAGGGTTGGTACTCGGCGACCGTGCCGGGAACGGTGCTGACGAGCCTGGTGAATGCTGGGGTTTATCCAGAGCCTCTGTATGGCGAGAATAATCGCCCTGACAAGATTCCTGAGAGTCTCGCTCGTACTCCGTACTGGTATCGCACGGTGTTTAAAATCCCGAAGGCGTACGCTGGCAAGCATGTTTGGCTGAATCTAGAGGGGATCAATTTTTCCGCTCAGGTGTGGGTGAACGGAAGACAGGTTGGGACGATGAAAGGCGCGTTTCGGCGTGGGATCTTCGATATTTCACTGGATGTGAAAGCAGGGAAAGATGCGGTGCTTGCGGTGCTGGTGTCGCCGCAACCTCATCCCGGCGATCCGCACGAACATACGATTCGCGATGGCGTGGGTAAGAACGGCGGCATCACAGCGATCGATGGACCGACGTTTCTTTCGACGATTGGCTGGGATTGGATTCCTGCGATTCGCGATCGGGATACGGGGATCTGGCAGAAGGTTTTTATTTCGGCGAGTGGACCCGTGGTGATTAAGGACCCGCTGGTGACCACGGATCTTCCGCTGCCGAAGGTGGACTCGGCGGATATTTCGGTGCAGGCCAGAGTGGAGAATGTGACCGATGCGCCGCAGAAGGGCGTGTTGAAGGGAAGCTTTGGCGATGTAACGTTTGCGCAGAACATCGAGGTGGCGCCGCACAGTTCGCAGGTGGTGACCGTCGATCCGAAGAGTACGCCGGCGATGCATGTGGAACATCCGAAGCTGTGGTGGCCGAACGGCTATGGGCCACAGAATCTCTACAAGCTCCACCTCAGCTTTGAGGTGGATGGGAAGGTTTCGGATAGCAAGGATGTGAGCTTTGGAGTTCGCAAGTTTACGTATGCGGTGCCTGACTCGGAGAATTTGACGATCTCGGTGAATGGCGTTCGGGTGTTTATTCGCGGAGGTAATTGGGGCTTGGATGAGGCGATGAAGCGCAATCCGCGGGAGCGGTTGGAGGCGCAGATTCGGATGCACCAGATTGCGAATATGAACTTGATTCGCAACTGGGTGGGGCAGAGCACGAGCGAAGATTTCTATGAGCTGTGTGATAAGTACGGGATTCTGGTGTGGGATGAGTTTTTTCAACCAAATCCCTCAGATGGACCTGACCCAGACGACTTCGATACCTATATGGCGAATGTGCGGGATAAGATTCTGCGGTTTCGGAATCATCCTTCGATCGTGTTGTGGTGTGCGCGGAATGAAGGCTATCCGCCGAAGAAGATCGACGATGCGCTGCGGGTTTTGATGACGGAGTTGGAACCGACTCGGTTGTACCAGGCGAACTCGGCTGATGGACGGGGAGTCAATTCGCATGGCCCTTATCACTGGCGAACACCTCGGGAGTTTTATGTCTACGACGAAGCTTTCAAGACGGAGATTGGAAGCGTGTCGGTGCCGACGCTTGAGTCGATTCAGGGCATGATGCCGGAGAAGGACTGGGAGACGATCAATGACGACTGGGCGGAGCATGACTTCGCCAAGGGTGCAGCGGATGGCGATACGTATCCAGCGATGATCGCGGATCGATACGGCAAGGTGGCGAATCTCGCGGACTTTGTGCGGAAGTCACAGCTTGCGAACTATGAGGCGTTTCGCGCGATGTATGAGGGACGGAATGCGAAGCTGTTTCATCCGACGACCGGCGTGATTACGTGGATGAGCAATCCTGCGCAGCCGAGCTTTGTGTGGCAGCTCTATCATCATGATCTTGAACCTAATTCGGCGTTGTTCGCGGTGAAGAAGGCAGCGGAGCCGATTCATATTCAGCTGAATGAAGGTAGTGGTGAGGTTCAGGTGATCAATAATCTGAGCACGTCATTGGAGAATGCGCGCGCTCATCTTGCGATTTATAACCTGGATGGTTCGGTGCAGTATGAGCATGATTTTGATGTGTCTGCAGGCGCGAGCTTGGCGACAACGCTTGGATCGGTGGCTTGGCCTGCAAGTCTTTCCCCAGTTCACTTTGTGAAGCTGCAGTTGAAGGACGCGACTGGGAAGGTGATTTCGGAGAACTTCTACTGGCGCGCGCTGCCGGAACATCAGGATGACCTGAAGATGCTGGACAGTTTGTCGACAATTACGCTTGATGCGAAGGTGAGCCGAAGCGACACTGACGGAAAAAGCGTGGTCTCGGTGACGCTGCATAATCCCGGCAAGGAGGTTGCGCTGATGACGCATCTGCAGTTGCGCCGGAAGCGTTCAGGTGAGCGCGTGCTGCCGGTGTATTACAGCGATAACTACATTTCGCTGCTGCCGAATGAGACGAGAACGGTCACGATGGAAGCGGCGACTTCGGACCTAAAGGGAGAGGATGCGTTGGTGGTGGTGGATGGATGGAACGTTGGAGTGGTGGCTGGATCGTCGGCCGGAGCTGGGATTGAGGCCAATGTTGAAGCACTCGTGGAGCATTGGCCTGTGACGGGGCTGCCGATGCTTTCGGCGAAGTAAGTGGGTTGAATGGTCTATCACCACAAGTGGAAGTGAGGGCGTGTTGGCGCGGATGTATTCTTGGGGCGGGTGACGATTACCAGGAAAAAGACGATTGCACTTAGAACCGCGAGACCGAAGTATATGTCGATGTAGGAGAGTAGCCGGCTCTGAGTGATCACGTCCGATTGGAAGATTTGGATGGCACCGAGGGCAGGATTGCTGGCTGCTCCCCCACTTCGCTCGATCAGACTCGAGTATTGCGCCAGGGTTGATTGAAGGGTTGGGTCGAGACGGTTGGCGACGTCGACAAGACGTGCGGAGTGCAACGTCTGGCGGCGGTCGAACATAACGGTTGCGGCGGTGACCCCGAAGGTGTTCCCCAATTGTCGAATAAAAAAATAGCTTGTAGAGATGTCATTCACGTCGAATAAGGCTGCCTGGCCTGTGGCAATGTTGGAAGCACCTCTCACCAGCGGCGCCATAGACAAACCTTGCAGGAAGATCGACAGTGCGAGAAGCCAGGTTGGTGTGGTGGGCGTCCAGATGTATATGAAGTTGATGCTGGAAGCGCACATCATCAATGCGCCGAGGGCGACCACTCTGACTCCGCCAAGCCGCGGCTGTACGTAACGCACTGTAATCAGCAAACCGATTCCCAATCCGATGGTGTACGTCGAAATAAAGCCGCCCGTCTGAGTTGCGCTGTAATCCTGCACGAAACGCAGATATTGAGGCAGGACGTACAATCCGGCGCCTAACATCGCGCCAACGATAGCCACGATCATTACGTAGGATCGTAGTGCAGCTTCCCGCCAGATGGTGCGCAGATGAAAAACAGGTGCGGGATTTTCAGGTCTCCAGTCCCACCAGAGAAAACCCGCGAAGCAAACGACTGCCACGACCAAGCAGCACACGATCAAAGGCGATTGAAACCATAGGTCGCGCTCTCCTCTACTGAGCGCAATCTGCATGGCACCGAGCGCCGCAAGCAGGAGTCCCCCGCCCCATGCGTCGAGGTAGGACTTTTCGCTATGTAAGGAAAGATGTCCCCAAGGCAAGTATTTCCAGATCAGAAATGTGCCAATAGCGAGAAAAGGAAAATCCAACAGGAAGGCATAGTTCCAGCGCAATGTATCGGAGATCCAGCCCATGGCGACGGGGTAGACGACTTCGAAAGCGGAAAGCTCTGCGTAAAGACAGGATATGGCGAAGATGCTAGCGCTTCCGGGGAACATCAGGCGGACAAGGATAACTGTGCGAACCAGAAACGCTCCACCACCAAAGCCCATGATGACCCGCGAGATAAGCAAGAGCCTGAGGCTGTGGGGACTCAAGAAGCATCCGATGGCCCCTGTAGCGTAGAACGCAATGCTGATGAGCAGATGGCGACGTGAGCCGAGAACGCGCGTCATCCAATAACTAATTGCCATCGAACACAAGAACCCGAGATTGTAGAGAATGACTACCCAACTAACCTCGTCCGAGGTGCCCGCAACGTTGCCCTGCAGGTCCGGAAGCAGGACATTGATGGAGAGTCGGTTCGAGACTTCGATTGCGGTGATAAGACCGACGCTAAGCAAAATGATCAGTCTGTGTTTATGGGAAAGTTGGGCGAGCGATTGGCTTACATGTTGGCTGTACTCCTCCTCCCATGGTTCGAGGCTGCCGGGACTGTTGCCAGCAAGATAGCTCATGACCCTCCGCCGTTCAGCGAGTGTAGATGGTAGCTTCGACGTTCATTCCCGGGCGCAGGACAAAGCGCGAGTCCTGGCTTTGGTTCACAAGAATTTTTACTGGAAGACGCTGCACTACTTTGATGAAGTTGCCGGTCGCATTCTGTGGAGGCAGAAGCGCCTGCCGGGAGCCAGCTGCACCTGCAATGGAGTCTACGATGCCCTCGAAGTCGCGGTTGTACGTGTCGACGTGAATCTTCGCACGCTGACCAGGGTGAACGTGAGCCATCTGTGTTTCTTTGAAGTTCGCAGTGATGTACACCTTATCGAGCGGCACGAGTGTGAACAGCAAGTTTCCGGGTAGAACGTATTGTCCGAGGTGAACGGTCAGCTGGGTTACCTGGCCAGTGATCGGCGCAATGATTGTGGTGTACCCGAGATTCAGCAGAGCCTGGTCCCACACGGCTTTGGCGCGTTCAACGCCTGCAAGTGCGGATTTGTACGTCGACTCGGTAATCGGAACTTGTTGCTCGCGGGCTCTCGATTCCAGCAGGAGAGATTGCGAGCGCGCGACCCTTGCTTTTGACGAACTCAATGTGGCTTTAGCGATCTCTACATTCTGCTCCGCTGCAACGAGTTGCTGTTCGGAGGCTGCGAGGTCGCTTTGCGCGACCCGGGCGGCTGCGTCGACGGCATCGAATTGAAACTTGGAGACGTCGTTGGTTTCGACGAGTGGCTTATAGCGTTCAAGGTCGGCCTGGGCACGTTCGTTGGTTGCCCTTTTGGCGGCGACTTCGGCCTTCGCCTGAAGCAGGTTTGCGGTGGCGGCACGTTCCAGTTGGGTTTGCGCCATCGAATAGTCGGCGGTATCCGATTGGCTCTGTGCCACGGCGCCGCCGGTGCTATGTGTTGTGGTGCCGCGTGTCAGTCCGATCTGAAGTTTGGCCGCGTTCGCCTCGGCTTGGGAAAGATCGAAAGAGGCCTTGGCCTGATCGACCTCCGCTTTGTATTCGCGCGGATCAATCTGCACCAATACATCCCCTGCTTTGACGTCTACGTTGTCGTTGATCGGCAGGGCGACGACGTAACCAGAGACCTGGGATGCGACAGCAGTGATGTGGGCGTCGACCTGTGCGTCTTCCGTGGTTACTTGTCCCATCCAGATGTAGCAGACGACGAGCAGGATAAGCAGGAGTGCAATCAATGCGATCTTCCCCAGAAGAGGAAGATCGCGAATCGCCTTGCCAGCCGTCGCCAGAAAGGAAGGTGTCGTCTGCGGCGTCGGTGCCTTTGAAGATTCTGGCGTCGGAGCAGGTGGTGTAGGAGTCGAGCTCATCGATACAATTTTCTTTCGCGGGTCTCGTTATTTGGCATATGTGTTCTGTACCTCGCCCATTGCCCGGGCCAGATCGACTCTGAACTGGTTGAAACGATAGAGCGCGTCGATTTGGTTCGAGTTTGCACGCGCTAATGCGTCCTGCGCGGTGACGACTTCAATGTTGGTGGTAACTCCGGCGGCGAAGCGGCGTTGGGCCTGCGCGACTTCATCGTTCGCTAGTTGAAGTCCCAGGTTCGCGACGTCGACGTTTTTGCGCGCGGCCTCGAGCTCGACGATCGCCGACTTTACTTCGCGAACGATGCGCGCCTCGAGAAGTTGACGGTTCTGCGCGATACGCTTTTGCTCGAGGTTTGCGCGAGCAACTTCGGCATGTATTCGGCCGCCGGTAAAGAGTGGCATGTTAAAGGCGATTTGATATCTGTAAGCGGGAATGCCGTTGTCGAAACGCGAGCCCTGGTAAAGCCATATTCCAGTGAAATCGATCTGTGGTGCGCGCTCGTCCAACGCAGATTTCCGCTCCAGATTGGTGATGCGCTCTTGCGATGTTTGCACTTGCATCTCCGGACGATTTACGAACGCCGTATTGATGGCTGCTGTTTCTTCAAACTCGGGCAGATCGAAGAACTGCAATTTATCTGTGACTACCGGCTCCTGATCGCGCGGAAGATTGAGCAGTTCGGCCAAGATGTAGTTCGATGTGTGTGTCTCGGTTTCCGCGTCGATCAGATTCTGCCGTTCGTTCTGTAACTCGACCTGCGCACGAGTAGTGTCGATGTTCAGGCCGATTCCCGTCTTCTGAAGACTCGACGCTTGCTCGTAAAGGCGCTCGGCGAGAGCGACGCGGACCTTTGCGGCGTCGTAAGTCGCAAAGGCGCGGAGTACCAGGATGTACTGAGTTACGACCGAGGCAGTGACGTCTTCGCGCGTTACGTTCTCTTGCGCGTGTGCTTCGCGAACACCTTCGCTGGAGATCTGGTAATTGCGAAATAAGGGAAGATTAAAAAGCGACTGAGACCATGCGGGGCCGGCCTGGATATATTGAAAGGGGCCGCCCGTACGGCGCGTGGTGGTGCGCTCGACCGAAGCCAGATTGTACTGCCTGACCGCTCCCAGACTTGTGAGATTTGCCTGTGGCAGTAGAGCGGCGCGTGAGATTTGGCGATTGCGGTCGCTTTCCAACGAGAGTAGCCGCAAGGCCACGACTTGTGGGTTTTGCTTCAGCGCCAAGTTTACGGCGTCCTTCAGCGTGAGAGGAAGAGATTGAGGGGATGGATCGGGGGAGGATTGGGCGAGGCCGTATTTACAAAAAACAGTGACGACCAATAGAAGGCAGAGAACGGCTGCCACAATGCGCGATGGACCAGAGAAACTCGCCCCAGTGCTCATAACTTCTCCGTGACGGGCACATGTCGCTGCTGTCCGATAGCGTAGGAGCCTGTTGGATCTTTTGACAACCGGAAGCGGCGTTCGACTTGCGACCCAACGAGGTCAGCCCGTTTCGCCCGAAGCGCGAAGAAACCCGCGGTCACGTATCTCCGAGCTTCTTCAACGCATGGCCTGCATTCCACTGAGGGACCTTCCTGCAACCTGTCCAGGTAGGAGTGATGCGGTTCACGTGAAAATGTTCAGCAGGAAAAACATATCATAGGAGCAATAAAAGCTAGTGGGCACTGTAAGGCAGTACTTGGCTCTTTTGCCAGCTGCCTGACTAACTAGATTTTAGTGTTGGTTGAAGAGGGGGAAGTAGTGTATTCGAGTGGATTGCGAGGCCGCAGATATTTGTTTGGCAGAAAAGCTAGTGACGTTCTGGTTACTAGCTGAGGATCTGCATAGCAAAAGGTTCACGATGGCTAGTAGCGCGGGCACGATGAACGGGGAACTGAATGAGCAAGTGTCTCAGGGTTTGCTGTCCAAAGCTACCAACGTCTGAGCTGCCTGTGGTAAGTGCTCTAAGAGATGGTAGGCACGAGCGGATTCGAACCGCTGACCTCTACCGTGTCAAGGTAGCGCTCTAACCAACTGAGCTACGCGCCTGTGCGTTCTTTCAGTCTAAATGGAGATTGACGCTGGGGCAACCTTCGCGGGGTTGGGTTAGGATGGATTGATCCCGCATCGTGCCCTTTCTCAGCCAATTTCGCGCTGCGCCGAACCTGCTTACGCTGATGCGGCTCTTTATTATCCCCTTCCTTTTGATTGAGATTCTGGATGGGCATTATGGCATCGCGTTCGCGTTGTTTATGCTTGCCGGAATCAGCGATGCCTTGGATGGATTGCTGGCGCGATGGCTGAGTCAGAAGACCACGCTGGGACAGTATCTCGATCCTATCGCAGACAAATTGTTGCTCAGTTCGCTATTCGTAGTGCTGACCCACGTTGGAATGATTCCGCTGTACGTTACGGTTCTGGTCTTCAGCAGAGATGTGGGGATTCTCCTGATTTCGACACTTCTGTTTGTGACGGGGACTCTGCGCGACTTCAGGCCGAGCGTATTCGGGAAGCTGAACACGTTTGTGCAGATTGTCGCTCTGATTGCTGTACTTTGTCAGAAGTTGTTTGTGTCGACGGAGCTGGCGACGTTTCGAGATATTCTAGTGCGCTCGATTGCTGTATTGGCACCGCTTTCTGCGGCGCAGTATGCCTGGATTGTGCTGCGAAGGATGAACTCGCCGCCGGAGCAGACGGTAGTTTAATCGTCGGAGGGACTCTCGGCGAGCGCGGTCTTTTCTTCGATGGCGATGTCGCTGTACTCGGCCGAGTCGAAGACCTCTCCGCACTTCTGACACTCAACGAATTCGGCGTCATCCTCGCGGGCGACGATTTTGACAATGGGATGTTTGCAGATGGTGGTCATTATGGGGAGAAAATGTGAATGGTATGGATTTTGCCCGTCTGCAGACCCCTTGTCAACCTGGATTTCCGGACTTTATGTTGTAGAGTGGGCCTTGCAGCTTCGTATCGGGGTGTTGTGATCGCCTGTTGCACACCTGGAATTTTGGACGTACACTTATCTAGGACTGGAATTGTCTGAGTTTCGGCCAATTTCCGGCGGGAGCACAATCTGACATGCTGCGTCTGACCAAAAAAGCCGATTATGGTCTGATGGCTCTGAAGTATCTGGCAGAGCAGAGGAACGGCAGCGCGCACAGTGCGAAGGATATCGCAGAGGCCTACCATATACCCCCGCAGTTGTTAGCGAAGATTCTACAGACCTTAGCTAGGGCTGGACTGTTGGTTTCCCATGCCGGGACCAATGGTGGCTATGCGCTATCGCGGGGCGCCACGGAGATTACGGCATTTGAGGTAATTCGTGCGATCGACGGGCCGCTTTTTATTACAAGTTGCATTACGATCCACGGAACTTGCGACCTGGCCGGGCATTGCACCATCAAAGAACCATTGCGCAAGGTGAATGACAGCATCAAGGATCTGTTGAACGGAATACGTATTGCCGATTTGATCGAAACTGGGGATACGGAACATGTTGGATCAGGCGCGCCGGTGGGCGGCGGGCTTGTAAGCATCGCAGTCTAGCCAGCGCTGATTGGCGATGGATAGAGATTTGAGATCAGAGAAGAATCAGAAGTTACGGGTTCGGGAGATACGATGAGCAATGAGATGAGCAATAACGGCGTGGTGGTCAGCGAATCCTCAGCACCATTACCGGCTGGCGTTACGCTGCCGATCTATATGGACAATCACGCGACGACGCCCATTGATCCGCGGGTTCTGGATGCGATGTTGCCTTATTTCGGCAAGGTGTTCGGTAATGCCGCGAGCCGCAACCATGTGTTTGGCTGGGAGGCGGAGCAGGCAGTTGAGAAAGCTCGCGAACAGATTGCCAAGTTGATAGGTGCGACTTCGAAGGAGATTATCTTTACCAGTGGTGCGACCGAGTCAAACAATCTCGCGATCAAGGGAATTGCCGAGATGTATCGCGAGCGCGGCAACCACATCATCACGCAGGTGACTGAGCACAAGGCCGTCCTGGATACGTGCAAGAAGCTTGAGAAGCAGGGGTATCGCGTGACGTATCTGCCGGTTCAGGCAGACGGTCTGATCGACCTTGAGGATCTCAAGCGCGCAATCGATGACAAGACGATCTTGGTCTCGATCATGTATGCGAACAATGAGATCGGCGTCATTCAGCCTATCGCGGAGATCGGCAAGCTCTGCCACGAAAAAGGCGTGATCTTCCATACCGATGCCGTTCAGGCGGTGGGTAAGATTCCGGTGGATGTGCAGAAGGACAACATCGATGTTCTCTCGCTTTCGGGGCACAAGATCTATGGGCCGAAGGGCGTCGGAGCGTTGTATGTTCGTCGGCGGAACCCGCGGGTCCAGATTTCGGAACAAATCAATGGCGGCGGACACGAGCGCGGGATGCGGTCGGGGACACTGAACGTTCCTGGGATTGTCGGACTGGGGATGGCTTGCGAGATCTCCGGTCAAGAGATGGAGACCGAAGCGAAGCGCGAGAAGGAGTTGCGCGACTACATGAAGGCCAAGTTCGAGAAGGCGCTGGATTATGTGCACGTGAACGGCAATATGGATCATCATCTGCCAGGCAACCTGAACATGAGCTTCGTCTATGTCGAGGGCGAGAGTCTTTTGATGGGAATCAACGATATTGCAGTTTCTTCGGGTTCGGCTTGCACCTCAGCGACGCTTGAGCCATCTTATGTATTGAAGGCTTTGGGCCTGGGCGACGATGTTGCTCACAGCTCGATCAGGTTCGGTCTCGGCCGCTTCAATACGAAGGCTGATGTTGACTACGTTTCGGACAAGGTGATCGATGTGGTTTCAAAGTTGCGGGAGCTTTCGCCGCTGTATGAGATGGTGAAAGAAGGCATCGATCTTTCGAAGATTGAATGGGCAGCGCACTAAGTCGAAAGGCTTCGCGCTTACGGATTTGGAAGAGAGATAGGAGAACAAGATGGCATATAGCGATAAGGTCGTAGACCACTACAATCATCCACGGAATGTTGGCACGTTGGATAAGAGCGCGGCTGAGGTTGGTACCGGGCTTGTAGGCGCCCCGGAGTGCGGTGACGTGATGCGGTTGCAGATCCGCGTGAATCCCGAGACGAACGTGATTGAAGATGCGAAGTTCAAGACCTTCGGTTGCGGTTCGGCGATTGCTTCTTCCTCACTCGCGACCGAGTGGGTGAAGGGCAAGACGATCGACGAGGCGATGGCGATCACGAACACGGACATTGTGAAGGAGCTTGCGCTTCCTCCGGTGAAGATTCACTGCTCGGTGCTCGCGGAAGACGCGATTCGTGCGGCTATCGGTGACTGGAAGAAGAAGAACAACGTTGCTGAGACGGCGACGGTTGCAGCTGCTCACTAAGTTTAGAGCAGCGGGTACTGGGTTGAGATAACGGTAGCGGCGCATTTTTCAGTCGCGTCGCTGCCGTTGTCTGTTGGTAGTGAGTGGTATTGGCAAGGACGGCGATATGGCGATGGTGACACTACAAACCGCGGCGGAGATGGAGGCGGCCCAGAAGGCTGCTGCATCGGGTGAGGCAAGAAATCCGTTGGCGGGGATGAATGTGCTGACTGCGCAGGGACAGGAACCGGGTCAGAAGGGCATTCAGATTACCGAGAAGGCGCTGAAGCGGATCCGTGTTGCGATGGCCAAGGAAGATGTTTCGCCGGAGCAGGGTGGGCTGCGGGTTGGGATTCAGGGTGGTGGCTGTTCGGGGCTCAGCTACAACATTCGCTTTGACACACAGCCTCGGGAACGGGATCGTGTATATGCGTTCGGTCAGGGGCTGGCTACTGTCGGCGATCCGACCAATGGGGCCGCAATCAGGATTTTTGTCGATCCGAAGAGTTTTATTTACCTGCATGGCATGGTCCTCGATTTTGAAGAGACACTGATGCGGCAGGGGTTCAACTTCATCAATCCGAATTCGACCAAGAGCTGCGGGTGCGGGTCGAGCTTCACGGCGTAGATGGATTACTTTTCTTTTTTCAACCTTCCACGAAGGCTGGCGCTTGATGTTGTGGCGCTGGAGAAGCAGTTTTATGTGTTGAGCCGCAAGCTGCACCCGGATCGGTTCGCTTCGAAGCCGGTAGCGGAGCAGGAGGCGGCGCTGGCGGAGAGCTCGTTGCTGAACGATGCTTACCGGACTCTGAAGGACCCGATTGCGCGGACGCAGTATCTGCTGAGGCTTGAGGGTGTGGAACTTGAGGAGCAATCGAAGGCGGCAACCGACGCGGCGCGAGCGACGGGCGAACAGAAGAAACAGATTGTTCCTCCTGAGTTGCTGGAAGAGGTCTTCGAGCTGAATATGCAGTTGCAGGAGATGCGCGCAGCAAACAAGATGGGCGAGGATGAGCCTGAGTTGCGGCGCGATCTGATGACTGCGAAAGACACGTTCGACGCGAAGATGGTGGAGACTCAGGCGGAGTTGGAGGGCCTGTGGTCGGTGTGGGACTCTGGAGTGGATGCCGGGGATGAGGCGGCCAAGAGTCGGGCAAAGGACGCGATGGTTGTGCTGCTGAATAAGCGGAGCTACCTGCGGAACCTGGTACGAGATGTCAATGAGGCTTTGGGAGTCTAATCCGTCGGGCTGATTCGTTCGCATCTTTTCGTCCCCTCTTCCCGATATACCCCCCCATATACGCCGCGCGTAACCCGCTTTGTATGAACGACTTGCGAGTAATAATGTTTTGCAAATTCGTCATAACAATAGACTTACGTCCAAATTCGGCCAAATAAAGGACTTAGTATGGGCCAATAGAAAAGCCTCGGCGTTTTAGGCCGAGGCTTTTTCTTTTCTGTATTCATTATAGCGGTTTGAAGATAACTTATACGCCACGCGAATGATTAGGATTGGCGCGGGGTTTCGCGATTCAGGGGCTTGACAGGAATTTCGTCATTATCGCTTTGGCTTCGCTCAGTTGATGCGTGCCTTAACTGAACGCGGCCGGAGTATAGGGTTGAAATGAATTGGCAAAAGGACTACGTTTCCTGATTTAGTTTGTTCAGCCATGCGGCCCATGCCTTGGGGGGCATGCCAAAGTCCGCCGAAAGATCTCTACGAAGGCGCTCGGTTGCCGGTAACCGACGGAGAAGGCGATCTCCTTTATTGAGCGGCCTTGAACGAGAAGTTCCACAGCTTTCGTCAGTCGAACCTGCCGCCGCCACAGCTCAAAGCTGGTGCCAGTGTCTTTGCGAAATACCCTCTGAATCGTTCTGACGCTGACTCCGGCATCACGGCAAATCGCAGCGAGAGACCTGGTTTGCTCAGGTGCTGACAGCACAGCCTGAGCGACGTGCAATGCTCGCTCGTCTCTTGGCAGAGCTACAAATGTTGGAACCGGAGATGCGATTTCCAGATGCAGAATGATCAGGTCGCGTAGCGCTCGCTCGTGGTGGTGCCTCGTTCGGAGTTTCCCAATGCGCACGGTTTCGAGCGTAAGCTCACGTAACAACGGCGCGTCACGTGAAGCACGGCGGTACCGGGGGACCGCATACGGACCAGACCCGGCCGGAAGTACAAGGTCCGCATCGAAACAGCGCCCGGCATGTGGATGCGGTGGTACGTCTTTGCGGGAACCCAGAGTGCGAAACGTGGAGGAACCAACCATATGCTTTGGCCGGAAAAGACTTCCATGACCCCGCGGATTGCATAGATAAGCTGATCGGCCCCGTGCGCATGCTCCGGAACCTGAAAGCCTGCAGAGTATTCGTAGGCCAGTGTTGCGATAGAAACGCCGCGCTTGGGGTCGAACCCTCTCAGAGTTTTGCTATGGCGCATTATCGATATATTTTGGCATACTGCCATTCTTGCGCCATCCAAAATATTCGCTCATTATGGCTGCATGACTAAACCATTCGGACTCAGCGGGTACAGCATCATTGGATTTGTAACCATCGTCGACGTGGATCGAGCGAAGAGCTTCTATGGCGATACGCTTGGGCTGCGCCTGATAAGCGAAGAGCCGCCATTTGCTCTCGTCTTCGATGCAAATGGCATCATGCTTCGCCTAGGTATGGGCAAGGAACTGCCTCCGGCATCGGGCACGGTGTTAGGTTGGCAAGTTACCGACATAGAGTCAGTCGTTCAAAACTTAAAGGCGGCTGGGGTCCAGTTTGAACACTATGAGTTCTTAAAGCAGGATGACTTTGGAGTGTGGACTTCACCCACCGGAGCGAAAGTAGCGTGGTTCAAAGACCCCGATGGGAACACTCTGAGTGTTTCGGAGCATCCGGAGGGAAAGTGATGTGGTCCGTGTGGCAACTAAGCTGGTCTATTTCGACAAGTGATGGACCGCGGCTGCTAAGAATCGGACGGCCTCGGAAAGCTTAGAATCGGAGTTTCTTTTGTTATGCCGATTCGCGATAGTTGAGGAGGATCAAGCCGACCAGCGCCAGGCACAGCGGCCAGAGGTAGCCGGCGATCATGGTCATGCGGCTTCGGGGGAGACGGAGCTCGAGCCATCGGGTACAGCCTGCCGAAACGCCAAGGAGCGCGATAGGGGTATGGCTCATCTCTGCGAGTAGCGCTTCTTTTACCTTGGCGGCGTGCTCGTGTGTAAGCAACGTAGCGGCGCCGAGAGCACACATCGCAGGAAAGATGTAACTGGCCCATCGTGCCTTCAACTTGCCTGCCTGCACTGCGCACTCGAAGACCGCGAAGACCACGATTAAGAGTGCCCCGAAACGATGTTGCACGATTTCGGGTGCGGTGAAACTTTGCCAGAAGGGACGTGGCCCGAGGGGCCAGTTCTCCGGGTCGGCGCGCAGCAGAATGAATACGGCTAGACCAGCGAAGGTCACCGGCCAGAAGCGAGCCCAGCGCATACTAGGGTGACGGCTGAGCAGCGCCAGCAGACCTGCGACAAGCACGATCAGCCCTGCCCAATGATGGTTGTACTCGGACCAAGCATTGTCATTCGCGTCGCTGTGGATGACAGGCGCGAACTCGTTGGCCTTGACCGCGGCTTCGAGTGAAATAGGAGGAGCCAACGCAGCCAAGGGAGGACTGGTCATGCGTGGAGGCACTGGATGCATGCGCGCGTAGATCTCTTGAGAGGTCAGCCTATCCTGAGCGGTAACATCGATCGCAGGGGCCTGGGCGGTGAGCGAAGCCGCTGTCAATACTGCGGCGAATCCCAGGCAAATCTCCGCCTCAGCGACACGACGCAGACGAGACAACAGGGGCTTGGGATTGCTGGCTAGGCGCCGCACCAGAAACCAATTTCCTGCGCCTAGCGCGGCGATCGCCAACACCAAGTAGATCTTGGCAACGACCATGACGCCATACGTGGTCGTGTATACGGCGTTCCACGATCCGATGTAGAACACAGCCATTGCCACTCCGGCCGAGACGAGCGTGGCCGCGCCCACCAACGCCATGCGGGAGTAGCGCTGGCTCATTCGCCGCGCCTCATCCACGTTTTCGGTACGGCCTAAGGAGATCCAGAGATAGGGCATTGCGCCGAGCCATGCGGCTGTGCCGAGGTGATGTGCGGCGGTGAGAATCGCCAGCGGAACGCGGTGATCGATGCGTGCCGCTGCGTGGCTGATCGAGACCATAGCGACCAGCAACAGGAGACTCAACGGAAGCATCGCCGTCGTTGCTGTTCTGGTCTTCAGTCGTGCACAGATCCAGAGTCCGATCGCACAGAGGATTGAAACAGAGTAGGCACGGAAGAAGCTTGTGGTGGTCACATCTCTGAGCGTCAAATCAGAGCCGCTCATCAGGAGGGTGGCAGATGCTGTAACCAGAGCGACCTCGCCAACCGCCAGTGCGAGCGCGGCCATCTGGATTCCCCGACGACAAAAGTCTTCGACGGCCCGGCTTGCCATCGCCGGCAACGCTACGACCAGAAGATATGCGACGCCTCCCAGGAGCAACGCCTCGAATGCCAGCGTTGCCGCTCGTAGTAGAACGGTCAGGAGATCGATATCCTTGAGGAACCAAATCATGTTTTCTCGGCTCTACTTTACCTGGAAGGGGATTGTGCCACGAGTGATATGTCCATCCATGGCCAGGATCTGCCAGCGTAGCACGTACGCTCCTTTGACTAGCCCGGTCAACTTCGCCGATAGAGATCCTGGCGAGGGTTCGCTATTGATCGTGATCTTCTCCACTTTGCCGTTAGGGTCGAGTAATGTGAGGGTGGAATGCTCGAGATCGACCCTTGAACTGTATTTGAGGAGGACAGCGACGTCAGGGCCGGAGACGGTGCTGTTGATTGCTGGCTGAGAGCTCACTAAGATCGCGTGCGCCAACGCTGCACGGGGAGAAAATAGCACAATACCGCAGATAACTACGAGAATTGCTACAAATTGACGGGTGAAGATCCAAGTTTTATTGCGCATGTCCAACGTGCTCCTCGAAAGTTAAATCGTAACCCCTGTGCAGAGACAAGCACAGAGTGGCCACATGGCCAAGGGATGCGCTGTCATTTCATATTCGATTCGGCTGTAACTCTAATGGTACCTAAAATCTCAAACGGTCATTTGATAAGAAAACAGTCGAGGTCGTTGGCGAATTGGATTGGGCCCGAATATCGGCGCTTGATTTCGGTTCGGGTCTCGTCCTCTTTTCCCAAGGTCCGCAGCATTCGATGGGAGAGTACCAGTTGCTTGACGTGAGCGTTGGCAGCTGTTGCTCCTATGACTGAGGGCGGCATGTGGAGGCGTCGTTCTACTCCGGTGGCACCCTCCGGTACGGCGTTGTGGGCGACGAATAGGTCTGCGTTCGATGCGAGTTGGGTGAGACCTTCGCCTTCTCCGTTTGTATCTCCGCTAAAGACGATTCGCTTTCCGCCGATCTCAATGCGCCAGGCCAGGGCGGGAACCTGGCCATGAATGACGGTGACAGCGTAGAGGGAAATGTTGGCGTTCCGGAAGATGAGAACCGGGGTTGAGCTGGGCGCGACGTTATGCGGTTGGAGTTGGTAGCTTCCCTGGCGCGGCTCTACGAGTTCGCTGAGATAGCGCCAGGCTCCGTGAGGATCGGCGAAGAGGTCGTGCACGAACTCTGCGGTGGAGGGCATGAAATCGTTTCCTGTGGGGCCGTAGACCGGGAGAGGACGCTTGCGATCTTCGAACCAAGAAGAAAAGATGAGGGCGGGGAAATCGCTGGTGTGATCGACGTGAAAGTGACTGAAGAGGAAGACGTCGGGCTGGGACATCTGCGCTCCACTCTCTCCGAAGCGGAGAGCACTGCCTCCTCCGGCGTCGAGGACGACGCGGGCGCTGCCGTGATCCCATACGAGATAGTTGGTGGAGGCGCGCTTGTCCTGCGACTCTGGACCGCCTGAGCCGAGGACCTGCACGGCGATTCCTGAGGCTCCGCATGATTGTGCTGTTGCAGGCGAAGATGCGCACGTTGATAAAAGCGCCGCGAGGAAGAGCAGAGTTTTTCGTGTTGGTTTTGGCAAGTGCATCTTAGTCCTCATACGCCCTTTCTTCTCTCCACGCTCTATTTCCCTGCCGCCTTGTTGTGTCGATCCAGACCGTTGTTGATCCTAGCGCTGTTGGGGTTGTGGCAGGCACATGTTACTAGAGCAGATGCTTTCGCGTGGGCCGAAGGACGCATCTGTTAGTTGAAGATCACTGCCTGGCGGGTTTGTCGGATTTAATGTCGATCCTTTTTCTTCTTAGATTTTTTGCCGGAACCTTCAGTGATGGTCGCAGCGTATGGCAATCCGTTGAGCAACGCCTGGAGGCCTTGTTCGAAGCGATCTTTGCGGGTTTCAATGCGGCCTTTGGCGAATACCTTCGCGATTCGGGGAAAGGCGCCGGTGGCTAGCTGGGTGGCGGCGAACTCGGTGTCGATGGCTGTATCGTTGGCGGTCTCGCGGAGTGCGTGGCCGAAGACGAAGTCGTCAACGGTGGCGAGGAGGGCGAGTTTTTCGCTGTTGGTCATGTGAGTTTCGGCGAGTGCTTCGAGACATTGCTCCATGTGGCGCATGGCATTGAGGCCGGGGGGCGCGGAGAGCATTGAGACCAGGGCCCAGGGGTGGCGGAGGAAGAGCGCGTGAGTGTGTCTGGCGATCTCCATCATTGCTTGCTGCCAGCCTTTCGGCACTCTTGGCAGGAGAGCCTCGCTGAGGAGTGCGTCGTCCATGACGGCGACGAGGTCGTCTTTGGTTTTGACGTAGTAGTAGAGGCTCATGGTGCCGACGTTAAGCTCTTGGGCGATGCGGCGCATGGAGACGGCGTCGAAACCTTCCTTGTCAGCGATCTCGAGGGCTGCGGCGGCGATGGTTTCGCGGCTGAGGTTTGTGTTTTGCCTTGACATTCGTACACTGTACCATTATGTTGTTTCGTACAATGTACGAAACAATGATCATCATCGCTGGAGCTGGGCCTACTGGGTTGACCCTTGCGGTCGATCTCGCGCGACGGGGCGTCTCGTTCCGTTTGATTGAGTCTGCTGCGTTGCCCTTCGAGGGATCGCGGGGTAAGGGGATACAACCGCGCACGCTGGAGATCTTTGAGGATCTTGGCGTCATCGATGCGATGCTTGCGGCGGGTGCGACCTATCCGAAGTTTCGGACTCATTTTGGAAGCTTGTCGCTTCGGATGGGTTCGCTGGGTTCAGCGAAACAGGCGACGGAGAGCGTGCCGTATCCGAATCTCTGGATGGTGCCGCAGGCGCGTACTGAGGCCATTTTGCGTAAGCGGCTGTGTGAGCTTGGAGGTGAGGTTGAGTTTGGTAAAGCGTTCGCGTCGTTTACGCAGAATGAGCAGGGCGTCGAGGTCACGCTGGGCGATGGGGAGGTTGTGCGGGCCCAGTATCTGGTGGGATGCGATGGCGGACGCAGTGCGGTGCGGAAGGCATTGGGGCTTCGTTTGGAGGGGGAGGGTCTCAATGAAAAGCCGACGCTGGTGGCGGATGTTGAAATTGAGGGACCGGATCGGTCGGATTGGCATCTTTGGCCTTTTGCTAAAGGCGGGGTGATCGGGCTGTGTCCATTGCCGAAGACGACGCTGTTTCAGCTGACGGGGAAGGCAGAGGTTTTGGAAGACGATATCGAGGGTGTGGTGCGGAGGGTTACTGGACGTCGCGTGGAGCGCGTGGCGTGGAGGTCGATCTACCAGCCGTCGGTGCGTATGGTCGATCGCTATCGGGTTGGGCGTGTGTTCTTGGCGGGGGATGCGGCTCATGTGCATCCGCCGGCGGGTGGGCAAGGGCTCAATACCGGGGTTCAGGATGCGTATAACCTTGGGTGGAAGCTTGCGCATGTTGTGCGTGGGGGGCCGGCTTCGCTGCTCGATAGTTACGAGGCGGAACGTCTGCCGATAGCGGCGTCGGTTCTGGGTTTAAGCAAACGCCTGCTACAGACGCGATCAATCAAGCGTGGCGATGCGACGAATCAGCTTGCACTGCACTATCGATCGAGTGCGCTTTCGTTGGGCGGGTCGGTTGGAGGTTTGCAGGCTGGCGATCGGATGCCGGATGTGCGGCTTGAGGATGGGAGCCGGCTCTTTGCGCCGATGAGGGGCATGCATGCGACGGTGTTGAAAACGCCTGAGGGTCGGATTTTGATTCGCCCGGATGGCTATATTGCGTCCATCGGCGCGTCGTCGTCGAGTGATTATGCGGGAGTGAGTACTCGTTCCGTTCGTACTTTCAACCACGTGGGTCGGTAAAGTGTGGCTTAGCTTGAGAACTGCAGCGGATGCATTAGAGCAGATAGCGACGTTTGTGGAGGATGTGCGTCTGATCTTCACGTGGAATTGCGATAGGCCTTCGTTGAAATGATGTTGGATTGGCTTCGCGCTCGAGAGAGAGTCTTATGGGAGTATTGCTGCATGGGTGAGACAGAGAGCGAGCTGTCGAGGCTGGTCGACCAGCTTAATCGTTCGGCGAACAATTCGAGGCCGGGCGAGAAGAGATCGCTTGATCAGATTCTCAGCTTAGCGTTTCAGCGGCATGCGTCCGATATTCTTCTGGTTGCCGGTTCGCCAGTGACCCTGCGGGTGAATGGGGCGTTGACGCCGGATGGGGGAGCAGCGCTCTCGTCCGACGAGGTTCGGGGAATGCTGCAGGCGTTGCTTTCTGCGGGGCGACTGGCTGAGCTGCAAGAACATAAGTCGCTGGATTTCTGTTTTGTGCGGCCTTCGATTGGGAGATTTCGAGCAAACTTTCATTATCAACGTGGCACGCTGGCAGCGGCGATTCGTGTGCTGCCAGAGCAGGTGCCATCGCTGGAGTCGTTGCATCTGCCGGCCGGGCTGGCGATGTTGACGGAGCGAAGGCAAGGGCTGGTGCTGCTAACGGGGCCGACGGGTGCGGAAAGACTTCGACGTTGGCGGCGCTGGTAGATCGGGTGAATACTCTGCGGCGCGACCACATTATTACGATCGAAGACCCGATCGAGTATCAGCACCTGAATCGTAGCTCGTTGGTGGAGCAGATCGAACTGGGGCGAGATACGCATGACTTCGCGCATGCGGTGCGGTCGGTGCTGCGGCAGGACCCGGATGTGATCATGATCGGAGAGATGCGGGACAGCGACACGATGGCGGCGGCGTTGACTGCGGCAGAGACTGTCACCTGGTTTTGTCGTCGTTACATACTAACGATGCGGCGCAGACAGTCTCGCGCATTCTGGACACGTTTCCTTCGGGGTATCAGTCGCAGATTCGACAGCAGCTTTCGCTGGCGCTGCTTGCTGTGATTTCGCAACAACTACTGGCGGCTGCAGATGGCGCTGGACGGTACCCGGCTGTTGAGATTCTGGTGGCGAACGGCGCTACACGGAATTTGATTCGGCGGGGAGACGATCATCAATTGCGCGCGAACATCGAGACTGGACGCGCAGACGGAATGTTGACGATGGAGCAGTCGTTGGCGGAACTTGTGAGGGCCGGCAGGATCTCGCGTGATACGGCGTTCGCTCACTGCTATCACGTGGAGGATCTGCGGAGGCACTTGAGTTAGCCGGGTTTGGCGGTGAGGCGTTCGAGTTGTTGGAGGTGGTTGATGTCGTGGCCGGCCATGGTTTCGACGATGGTCCAGAGGGTCATGGTGCCGCGTTCGGGATGGGTGGCGGATCGATGGCGTTCGTCGCCGGAGATCGTGGCGAGAAAGAGAAGGTTCCAGTTGCGCATGGCCTCGAAGAGCGCGAGTGCAGGCTCGATGGGGTAGACGGCGTAGCGGTCGGCCCAAGCCTCCTGATCGAAGGGCTGGATGATGTGGTGGGGCTGGTTGGTTGGGGTGGCGAGGGTTTGGCGGAGGCGGAAGCCAAAGACGGTTTCGGTGTCGGCGAGGTGGGTGATGATGTTCGTGATGCTCCATTTGCCGGGGGCGGGTGGGGCGTTCAGCTGCGCGTCGGTGAGACCGGCGGTGAGAGCATGGAGGCGCCCAGAGGTGCTGGTGAGGACGGGGAGTGGGTCCTGATTGTCGAGGTATTTGGCGTATGGGTTTAATTCCATCTGGAGACGGTATCACGAGGGGTAGGGGGGAAGGCTAGAGCTCGCTGGAAGCCTTAGCAATACTCAATGATGGGTAGGACGTTATTTGAAATGCAGGTACATTCCGATGGAGCGTGGGGCGGTGGGCTTGAATCCAAAGAGCGAATAGAGGTGGTGGGCTTCGCCGTCGGCGATGAGGCTGATGTAGGCGCCGGGTAGCGCGGTTTTGTGCATGTGATCGACGAGCGCGCCGACGATTCGCTTGCCGAGGCCGCGCTTCTGATGTGTCGGATCGACGGCTATGTCGACGATCTGGAAGAAGAGGCCGCGATCGCCGATGATGCGGCCCATGCCGATGGCTTCGCCGTCTTTACGGATGACGACGGCGAAGATCGTGTTGGGTAGTCCGGCTGCTGCAGCCTCTGCGCTCTTTGGGCTTAATCCAGCTGCGACGCGGAGGCGTCGGTAGTCGTCTGAGGACGGTGTGGCTTCGACTAATTCGTAGTCTTCGTCGGTCATTCCCGATTATCTATCGGCCTGCGCTTTCGGCGACGGACTCTTTGGTTGAGTCGGATTCTTGCTGCGACGGTTCGGGTGCCCAGGGATCGTAGGTGCCGATGCTCCAGATGTGTCCTTCGAGGTCGCGGCAGGTGAAGCCGCGGCCACCGTAGTCCATGTCGCGGATGTCGAGGATCATCTTGGCTCCTGCGGACTTTGCGGTGGCGTAGACGGCGTCGGCACTGGGGACTACGAGGTAAGCGCCCTGGGTTTCGCGGAAGCCCACTTCGTCGGGCTGCACCATGAACTTGCTGGCTTCGCCGCCGTTGTCGACAGAGCCGATCATGATCATTCCATGCTCGAACGTGAGTTGGGCGTGCTGGACGGTCGTGTTGTCGGAGGCGACGTAGACGGCTTGCTTTTTGAAGCCGAATGCGGTGACGAGCCAGTCGATGGCGGCGAGGGCGTCGCGGTAGCGGAGGCTGGGGATGATGGTCGAGTAAGTGGTGTTCATTTGAGTGTCCATGGTTGGAAGGATGTCACTGGGATAGCAGTGAGGTCTTGGAAAAACCGGCGGTGATGAAGGGTGTCCTGCCGGACGGGCCTCCTGCGCGGAGTGCGGTCACTTCGTGACTTGTATACCCCTTCGGGTGCCGCTCCCGTTCACTCTAGTCGAGGGGGATGTGGTTTGCCCAGATGCGGTTGGTGGTGGAGTAATCGGAGGCGCTTAGCCCGGAGAAGGCGCGGAAGTCGTTGGCGAAGTGGGATTGGTCGTAGTAGCCGCAGGTGAGGGCAAGCTCGGCCCAGGGAACGTCGGCACCGTGGTGCATGAGTTGAAGGGCTTGCTGGAAGCGCTGGATGCGGCAGTAGAGCTTAGGGGAGATGCCTACTTTCTCGTTGAAACGCTCGGAGAGGCGGCGGGGACTGAGGCCGGTGGTGCGGGTGAGTTCGGCGATGGTGGTGGTGCCGGGTGAGGCGTGGAGATGGGTGAGGGCATAATCGAGGATAGGGTCGCGGTGCTGGTGTTTGCTGAGGGCAAGGCGCGTGAGGAGTGCGAATTCCAGGAGGGAGAATTTTTGTTTTGGAGTGGGGGCTTCGCGGAGGTCGTTGCGGAGATTGAGGGAGGCGCGGCCCCAGAGGTCGTCGAGGGCTGTTTCGCAGTTGGCGAAGATGCTGGCGTTGTCTGGAAAGAAGGGCACAGTGCCGCCGGGATGGAAAACGATGCCGATGAGTTCGGTGAAGTCGATGGCGTCGATCTGCTGATAGCGGGAGTAGATGCCGAGGAAGATGCCGGCGGGGGTATGCGAGAGCGGGTTGCTCGGATTGTTGGCGTCGGTGAGGTAATCGCGGGCGAGAGAGAGGACGATTTGGGCGCGGCCCGTGGGGAGGACGCGTTCGTGACGGTGGCTGGCGTGGGGGTCACGAACGTACCACAGGGCTTTGACGAAGGGTGCGAGGGCGGGATGGGGGTGGTGCTCAAGATAGAGCATGCATCGGCCTCGGGTTGGGGCACATCTGAAGGAGATGGGCGTGGGTGGCTGTGTTCGTGGTGCGATTGTAGGACAATAGAAGATGGACTAATAGAGGGTTTGAAGCGATGGCGGATGAGCGGGTTGTAGGGATTGATTTGGGTACGACAAATTCGCTGGTGGCGTTTATGGAGGGTGGTACGCCGGTGGTGATTCCCGGTGAGGATGGTGAGCGGCTGTTGCCGTCGGTGGTGGCGTGGACTGATAACGGCGTGGTGGTGGGGAATGCGGCGCGCGGGACGCTGTTGGCGGATTCGGCAAGCGCGGTTTATTCGGCTAAGAGGCTGATGGGGCGGGACATCGAGGACGTGCAAGGGGAGCTGAAGCTGTTTCCGTTCAAGCTGGCGGAGGGGTTGAAGCCGGGTGAGGTGCTGAAGGTGAGCGTGGGTGGGTTGATGCTGACGCCGCCGGAGATCTCGGCGTATGTGCTGCTGCAGTTGAAGAAGAATGCGGAGAGATTTTTTGGCGGGCCGGTGACGAAGGCGGTGATTACGGTTCCCGCATACTTCAACGATGCTCAGCGGCAGGCTACGAAGGATGCGGGGCGGATTGCGGGCCTCGAGGTGCTGCGGCTGGTGAACGAGCCTACGGCGGCGGCGCTGGCTTATGGGTTGGATAAGAACAAAGATGGCTTGATTGCGGTGTATGACTTTGGAGGCGGGACATTCGATGTTTCGATTCTGAAGCTGCATGAGGGGATCTTTGAGGTTGTCGCTACGGGCGGGGATACGCACTTGGGTGGGGATGATATCGACAACCTGATGATTGCGATTGCGCTCGACGATATTGCCGGTGATTTGGGTGAGGATGTTCGTGGGAACGGCGAGGCGGTGCAGGCGGTTCGCAAGGCGGTGATCGAAGCGAAGATTCTGCTTTCGAGCGCGGATAACGCGACGCTGAATGTGGAGCTGCCGAGTGGGAAGAGGTATTTGCGGCGGATTTCGCGAGAGCAGTTTGAGGGACTGATTGCGGCAGTGATTGCGCGGACTGCGGCGCCTTGTAAGCAGGCGCTGAAGGATGCGGGTTTGTCTGCGGCACAGATCGATGAGGTGGTGTTGGTGGGTGGGTCGACGCGGATTCCTGCGGTGCGGGCGTTGGTGGATGATCTGTTCGAGATGAAAGCTCGTGGAAAGAAACCGCATACGGAGTTGAATCCGGATGAGGTGGTGGCGCTTGGTGCGGCGGTGCAGGCGCAGATTCTCGCGGGTGGGTCGGCTGCGACGGAGGATTTGTTGTTGCTGGATGTGACTCCGCTTTCGCTGGGGATTGAGGCGCTGGGTGGTGTGGTGGCGAAGATTATTCAGCGAAATTCGACGATTCCGGCGAGTGCGACGGAGCACTTTACGACAGGTGTGGATGGACAGACGAATGTTGCGATCCACGTGGTGCAGGGAGAACGTGAGATGGCGAAGGATTGCCGGTCGCTGGCGCGGTTTGACCTGAAGGGGATTCCGCCGATGGTTGCTGGGCTGCCTCGGATTGAGGTTAAGTTTCTGATCGATGCGAATGGAATTTTGCATGTGAGTGCGCGCGAGCAGAGGAGTGGAAAAGAGGCTGAGGTGGAGGTGAAGCCGACGTATGGGCTCACCGATGAGCAGGTGGAGACGATGATTCTGGATTCGTTCGATAACGCGGAGAGCGATATTCAGGAGCGGCAGACGATTGAAGCGAAGAACGAGGCAGAGACGATTCTGACCGCAGTGAAGAAGGGAAAGAGCCATGCTGCGTGGCAGATGTTGACGAGTGAAGAGATTGAAAAGATAGGACAGGCTACTTCTTTTCTTGAGGCGGCGGTGCAGGGTGGCGAGTACAAGGTCATTCGCACGGGGATCGAGCGGCTGGATGCAGCGACGCGGCGATTTGCGGAGTTGATGATGGATAACGCGGTGTCGGGCGCTATGCAGGGCAAGACGATGGAAGCCGCAGGTGAGAGCATAGGAGAGGGACCTACGGCGCCGCATCCGTTTGCAAAGGCGCAGGTGAGTAGCTCGCATGCCGATGCGGATGCTGAGACGAAGAGGATTGAAGAATCCATTTACGATGAGGCTACGGCCGGAGAGTCGACGGAAGATTGAATGATGAGTGAGACGAAAAAGATTGACGATGCAGTGGATTTGTCGAAGCCTGCGGGTGAGGGGATGGTTCGCGTGACGTTTTTGCCTGAGGGCAGGACGGTGGAATTTCCGTTCGATACGCTGCCGTATGAAGGGCATGGATTGCCGATGTCGTTCTTGGATGTGGCGGAGAACTACGAGATTTTTCTCGATCATGCGTGTGGTGGAGTGTGTGCGTGCACGACGTGCCATATCCATGTGAAGGAAGGCGCGCACGGGCTCAGCGAGGCGGAGGATTTGGAGTTGGACCGGATGGAGACGGCGGCGGATATTCAGTTGAACTCGCGGCTGGGATGCCAGGCGGTTATTGAGAAGCCGGGAACGTATGTGGTGGAGATTCCAAAGTGGAATCGGAACTACGTGCAGGAAGGCAAGCCTTCGCACGGGCCGGGGGCGTAAAAAGATCCTCTCTAGGGTGGATCTTCAGGCGGGAAGAATTCCGTACTTTGCTTCGAGGAAGTTTTGCAGATCCTTTGGAAGTGTGGTGGTTAGCTCCTGCCATGTGAGGAGCTTGAGGCGCCAGGCGAAGCTGGGGTAATGGACCGCGGTGAGGATCGAATACCAGATCTCGATGAGGTCTTGACGGCGGCCGTCGCAGAGGACGCAGAAAGATGCGTCGGAGTCGTAGGCGGCGAGAACGTTGCGGATGAGCTGATAGCCCTGGATGACGGGGCGTGATCGCGCCGTTGTTGCGACTGGTGTGGTGCGTGGCTCTTCTAGGTCGGAGAAGTCTTCGGTGGGTGGGTGTGATGGCGCGGACGTGATGTTTTTGCTTGGCAAGCGTTCGACGGCGAAGATGGTTTCGAGATCGCGGTAGCGTTCGACGAGGCGTGGGCTGGCGGTTTGGAAGTTGGATTCGGTGAGTTTGGCTTCAATGAAGAGGTTGCCGAGCTGGAGGTCGATCTCGGTGCGGTCTTTGAGATGTTCTGGTTTGTCCGGCTGTGTGCGAGCGGTGGCATCGTTGAATAGGGATGCAGTCGGTTCTCGCTGCGGGTTGCGCATGGTTTTCTTTTTGCTGTTCATGGGAGATTTTTTTAGGGGAACACTGGGGTGGATGCCGAAGTTTGGTTGACTGTCTGAGGGGATGCCTAGAAGATTTGCGACGGCGGGGTTGAGGTGGTTGTTGGAGAAGACTTCGGGGTGGCAGAAGATGTTCATTAGGAGTGCGTCGGAGCTATTGGCACAGTCCAGCTCCATCCATTGCCAGTCGGCTCTTGCGCGAACGCGGCGGTGTGCGGTGTGGGCCTTGGTGAGGCGGCGAGACCATGCGGGGTTGGCACAGATGGCGGTGTAGCTGGCGGGATGGAAGTTGCCATGGCGGGCTTGCTCGGCTTGTTCATTGCGGCCGAAGATGATGCTGGGCTCGGAGCCGGTGGTCTGCTCGTGCAGGAGATTGCTGGTAATGGCGAGGTGTTGGGCGCGGGCGTTCAGGTCGCGTCGGAGCAGGGATGCCGACCAGGGGGTTAGAGCGGTTTGAGGGGTGTGAGTCATAAAACTGTTGCTAGTTTCTTGTAGTCTTTGTGTGCAGCGGTTGTGGCTGTACAAAGTTATTTTATCGGGGGACGTTATGGCGGTTGAGTTTGATTGGACCAACGCGGAAGAGATTGGGATTCAGTTGCAGGAGAAGTATCCGGAGATCGAGCCGTATTCTGTGCGGTTTACGGATCTGCACAAGTATGTGACCGGGCTCACGGGATTTGTGGGTGATCCGACGAAGTCGAATGAGGGAATTTTGGAGGCAATTCAGGCGGCGTGGAATGAAGAGTATGAGGATGCGAAGTAGTCGGTTCAGGCGATGCGGGAGCGGATTTGATGCAGGAGTTTTGAACCGGTGATATGTAGGGTTGCGAAGCAGAGCGCGGCCCAAACCAGTGTGGCGGCGGCGATGATGAGCAGGGTCCGGATGTGGCCGTGGCCCATGGGGATGAGGTGGACGACGGCGGCGGCTCCGGCGAAGCTTATGGCGGCGGCGAGGAGGGCTCCGGATAGTTCGCGGAGCTCGAGGCCGGAGAGGCGGACTAGTTTGCGTCGGTTGAGGAGGAGCGCGAGGGTAAGGGTCTGGATGACGATGCCGATGTCGGAGGCGATGGTGAGGCCTTTGAGTCCGAGGGAGTGGAAGAGGCCCGCGTAGACGGGGATGGAGACAAGGGTGACGATCCATCCGGCGGTGGCGGGGGTGATGGTGTTGCCGGCGGCGTAGAAGGAGCGAGCGTAGATTCCCTGTGCGGCCCAGAAGGCGATGGAGATGGTGAAGAGGGTGAAGTAGAGCGCGGTGGCGTGGGTTTCTGCGGGGGTGAAGGAGCCGCGCAGGAGATTGACGATCGGGTTGGCGAGGGCGATCATCCATGCGCCGAGAAGGAAGGAGGAGGCGATGACTCGCGAGACGGAGCGGTTGACGGCAGAGGCGAAATCGTCGAGGCGATGCTGGCTGTAGAGGGCGGAGAAGAACGGGAGAGAGGCTGCTCCGGCGGCCTGGCCGAGGATGCCCATGGGTGCGGTAAAGAGGGTTTTGGCTACGGTGAGCAGAGAGATGCCGCCTACGTCGTTAGAGGCGAAGTAGCTGAGGATCCACTTGTCGGCTGTGACGAGGGAGACGCCGATCATTAGGGGGAAGGTGAGGCGGAGCCACTCGAGAAATGCGGGGTGGCGGAGATTGAGGATGGGGGTGTAACGGAGACCGTCGCGTACTGCGCCGAAGAGATTGAGGGCGGCGGGGCCGAGGATGACTCCGACGAGTACACCGATGGCGAGGGAGTAGATGCCGACGCGGCGATGAAGAAAGATTGCGCCGAGGATGATGCCAGAGTTGTAGATGAGCGGGCTGATGGCCTGGTAGAGGAAGATCTTTCGGACGAGCAGGCGGGAGCCTATGACTCCGCCAAAGAAGAAGAAAAACTGTGCGGGGAGCAGAAGGCGGGTGAGGGTAGTGCAGAGGGCGGCGCGATGGGGGTCGAAGCCGCGGAAGGCGATGTGGGTGTAGTAGGGGGCGAAGATTTCGGCGAGGACGATGCCGATCAGGAGCACTGTAGCCATTGCGGTGAGGATGATGGAGAGGGCTCGGTCTGCGCCGGCTTCGTCGTTCTGTGCGCGGTAGCGGCTAAGGATGGTGACGAGGGAGATGGAGACGACGCCGCCGACAAGGAAGTAGGCGAGCATGTCGGGGAGCTGGAAGGCGGCGTTGTAGGCATCGGTCTCGGGGCTCGCGCCGAAGATGCGGTTGATGTAGTAGGTGCGGACCAGGCCCAGAACGCCGGAGAGGAACGTGGACACCATCAGGAGCAGCGTGGCGGAGAAGGCTGACTGGGAGGATGGGCGAAGAATGGCGAAGAGGCTGCGGCTAGATTTGGATTCGATGCCGGGGGCTGCGATGAGGGGCTCGAGGGTTGCGGATTCGAGAGGGTTGACGGCCGGATTGGGATCTTCGTTGTTGGACACGGGGTGATTTGATTTTATCGGGTGGGCTTATGCTGATGGGTGGCGGGGCTGGTTCGTTGCAAAGGAGAGAGTTTGGAGAACTTTCGGCTGAGGGTGTTTCGGGCGGTGGCGGAGGAGTTGAGCTTTCGCAAGGCGGCGGAGGTGCTGCATCTGAGCCAGCCGGCGGTGAGTCAGCATGTTCATGCGCTCGAGGAGGAGGTTGGCGTGCAGTTGTTCGATCGGGCTCGGGGGGGAGGACATGGGAGCCAGATCTCGTTGACTGAGGCGGGACGGGTGTTGCTGGGGTATGCGGATCGCGCGGCGGAGACGATGGTGGAGGCGCGGCGGGCGCTGGCGGCTCTGAATGATGAGACGGTTGGTCCGTTGCGGTTGGGGGCTTCCACGACGGTGGCACAGTATCTGTTGCCGAGGATTCTGGGGGCGTTTTTGAAGCAGTATCCGCAGGTGAAGCTTTCACTGGTGAGTGGGAACACGGAGCACATTGTGGAGGCGGTGACGGAGAAGAAGGTGGCGCTGGGGATTATTGAAGGGCCGGCGATGCGGCGGGAGGTGAAGACCGAACCGATGGTGCAGGATGAGATGGTGCTGATTGTTAGCCCGAACCATGCGTGGGCCGCGCGGAAGGGTGGGGAGATTGAACAGAAAGAGCTGGCGAAGGTGCCGCTGTTGTTGCGGGAGCGCGGTTCGGGGTCGCGGCGCGTGGTGGAGCGGGCGTTGAAGAAGGTGGGGTTGCCGCTGCGGTCGCTGCAGGTGGCGATGGAACTGGATTCGACGGAGGCGATTATCTCAGGCGTGGAGGCGGAGCTGGGGGTGGGGTTTGTTTCGCGATGGGCAGTGGGGAAGGTCTTGCGGCTGGGGACGGTGAAGGTGATTACGGTGAAGGGGCTGGAGATTCGGCGGGACTTCAGCTTTGTCCGGCTAGCGGGAGCGGAGATGACAGGGGCGGCGGCTGCGTTTCAGCGGTTTGCAATGGCGGCGAAGAGTGCAATTAGCTGATCGGCTCGATAAGTAATACTTATCGGCGATTGGAAAGTACGTCTCGACGGTGGTTATGGGGACGCGCATGCTTTAAGCATGTGGAAGAAGAATCTCTTTTATATCGGGATCATTGTTTCAGCGAGTGGGTTGATCGGGCCTCCGCTTGCGTTGGCTGCGGGGCTCGCGTTTGGTTTGAGTACGGTTCATACGTTTCACGGGGAGAGCCGGTGTCTTTCGAAGTTTTTGTTGCAGGCCGCGGTGGTTTGCCTGGGATTCGGGATGAATCTGAAGGAGGTAGTGCATGCGGGTGCGTCGGGGTTTGTGTATACGGCGATCAGCATTACGTTTGCACTGAGTTTGGGAGTTGCGCTGGGTAAGCTGCTGCAGGTGGGCAAGACGCAGTCGTTGTTGATAAGCTTTGGGACGGCGATCTGCGGAGGGAGCGCGATTGCGGCGATGGGACCAGTGCTGAATGCGAATGAAGAGGAGATGGCGGTCTCGCTGGGGACAGTGTTTGTGCTGAACTCTGTGGCGCTGCTGCTGTTTCCGTTGATTGGACACCTGATGAATTTTTCGCAGACGCAGTTTGGGTTGTGGGCGGCGCTGGCGATTCATGACACGAGTTCTGTGGTGGGCGCAGGCGCCAAGTATGGGCCGACGGCGTTGGCAGTGGGGACGACGGTGAAGTTGGCTCGGGCGTTGTGGATTGTGCCGCTGGCGATTGCTACGGCGATGTTGAAGAAGAGTAAGGCGAAGGTGGCTTGGCCGTGGTTCATCTTGTACTTCTGCTTTGCGGCGGTGGCGGCGAGTTATCTCCCGCGATATATCCCGCAGGCGGTGCCGCTGTTCAGTGCGCTCAATCGGCTGGGACGCGCGGCGCTGACCGTTGTGCTGTTTCTGATTGGGACCGGCATTACGCGAGAGACGCTGAAGGAAGTGGGCGTGAGGCCGATGGTGCAGGGGATCGCACTTTGGATTGTGGTGGCGAGCCTGTCGTTGTGGGCGATTCATGTGGGATGGATTTCGCTCTGAGGGTTAGCGGTTTGCGGCCTGAGTGCGACGACCAAGTTGAAGCCTCTCTCAAAAAATTGAGAGGGGCTTCAGTTTTTCTGCCAAGTCGCTGCTAGTGGTCTGATGTGCGAATTGACCAGGGAGTTTAGCGGTCCTGCTGGTTCGATGTGGCTTGGGGTTGGTCGCTGCCGCCGCCTTTGAAAGGATCTTTCCAGTGGTCGGGCAGGGTGTTCCGGTGGCGTCTTTTATTGATCTTGATGCTGGAGGAGATGGAGAGACCGGCTACGGTGAAGCTGACAAGTTGCCGCTGGCTGCAGCGAAGGCAACGGACGGGGTAACGCATGAGGAGGATTTCGGTGATGTCTTGCGAGCGAAGGCTGGACCGACGGAAGCTTTGACCGGTGCAGAACTGGCATCGGATGGGGGCGCCGTTTTGAGGATCGACTCCGAAGAATGGTTCGCGTTCGTGGGAAGAACGACGTCTACGGCGGGAGCTGTCGCTGTTATCGGTGCTGAATTTCATCGTCAACTTTTATTGTCTTCGGGAAGAAGTGGGAGATCGAAGAGCTTTTGCGGAGTTCGACGCGAGATGCTGGGGGTGCGCGGGGCGCGGATGGAGTGGACGGTTGGGCGAGATGGTGACTTGGAGAGCAGGGAGTGAAGGTCGCGGAGATCCTTGTGCAGTTTCTGGAGCTGGCGCGAATCGATGCTGGGGCCGGGGCCTTCGATGGTCAGGGCCAGTTGCGGCTCTCGATGTTTGAGCTCACTTTTGAAGACCTGGCGAGCGCCGGGGATGGTGTAGCCCTCGTTGTAGAGGAGGCTCTTGATGCGAAGGGCCATTTCGACGTCGCGGCGGCGGTAGAGACGCTGGCCGGTGCCGCCTTTGTGCGGCTTTAGCTGGGGGAACTCGCTCTCCCAGAAGCGGAGAACGTAGGCCGGGACGTCGCAGAGCTTGGCGACTTCGCCGATGCGGAAGTAGAGCTTATCCGGGATGTCGGACCCGGAGGTTGGGGTGGTTTTGCGGATTGGCTGGTGCTGCGCCATGCCAGGAAGCTCCGAAGACCGCCTTGCCGGCGGGGGTGGCCTATGGTCCGGCTGCTGCCAGTATAGGCCACTCGCGATGGCACGGTTTGTAATTTTCCCTGGTTGGGGCTGTTGAATTTTCAGGCACCCGGGGTGGAGACGGACTGGCGTGGCTCGGTTTTGCCGCGGGCGCTGCGGAGGTACTGGACGGGCCAGGTGGTGGACTGGTGGAGGACCGCGGCGGCGTGAAGGGGCCAATAGGGGTTGCGGAGGAGCTCGCGGGCGAGCAGGATGAGGTCGGCCTGGCCGGTGCGAACGATCTGGTCGGCCTGGGCTGGTTCGGTGATCATTCCAACTGCAGCGGTGGGGATCTGGGCTTCGCGGTGGATGGTGTCGGCGTGGTGGACCTGGTAGCCGGAGCCGATGGGGATCTGCTGGGCGGGGTGGTTGCCGCCCGTGGAGACGTCTACGAGATCGACATCTGCCTGCTTGAGGAGTTTGGAGAAGGCGACGGATTGGGGGAGATCCCAGCTTGCGCCGAGGGACTCGGGAGCCCAGTCGGTGGCTGAGATGCGGACGAAAAGCGGCAGGTGTTTGGGCCAGGCGGCCCGGACGGCTTTGACGACTTCGAGAGGGAAACGGGTGCGGTTTTCGAAGGTGCCGCCGTATTCGTCGGTGCGGTGATTGGAGAGCGGAGAAAGGAATTGGTGCAGGAGATAGCCGTGGGCGGAGTGGATCTCGACGAGGTCGAAGCCGGCGGCGAGGGCACGATGGGCTGCTGCGACGAAGTCGCCGACGACCTTGTCCATACCGGCGCGATCGAGAGCGGTGGGGAGTGGGTAGGGCTCGTCGAAACGGATGGCGGAGGGGGCGACGGGCTGCCAGCCGCCTTCGGAGGCGGGCATTGTACGGGTAGGCTCCCATGGGACGGACATGCTGGCTTTGCGACCGGCGTGGGCTAACTGGGTGCCGGCGTAGGTGCCGTGCTGGTGCAGGAAGGTGGTGATGCGCTTGAGCTCGGGGATATGCTCGTCTTTCCAGATGCCGAGATCGCCGGGGGTGATGCGGCCTTCGGGGTTTACCGCTGCTGCCTCTGTGATGATGAGGCCGGCGCCGCCAATGGCGCGGCTTCCGAGGTGGACAAGATGCCATTCGTTGGCAAAGCCGTCGACGGAGGAGTATTCGCACATGGGAGAGACGGCGATGCGGTTGGGCAGAGTAAGGCTGCGGAGCTTGAGGGGGGCGAAGAGGTGGTTGGTCGGCTCGGTCACGGCTCTTAGATGTAGCTGAAGGCTCGCTGGATTGATTGGAGAATCCTTCAAATGGCGGATTAAATTTCTCAGTGTGGGTCTTTTGAAGGTTTTTGGGAGGGGTTCTGGGAAAAGGCGGAGATTTTTGTGGTTTTTTTGTGGTGAAGATGTGGTGGAATGCGTGGTGAACGTGGTGCGAAAGCCGCGTGGTTTTGAAGACGAAAAAACACGCCATCAATTAGACATTTTTTTTGGGAGTTTGAAGAACGGAACCATGAGGTGCAAGAAGGCGTATTGTTTCCTGACCGATGGAGGAGTGAGATGCAGGTGAACCAGGGTACAGCGGCAGCGATGTTGGTAGCGGCGATCGCGGCGTCGACGATGCTGATGAGCGGCTGCCGCATTGAGAACGATAAACATGGCGATGCCAATAATGTGAAGATCGCTACGCCGTTTGGCGGGATGTCGGTGAAGACGAACGACGCGGCGGGTGTTGATGGGATCGGGCTGCCGGTGTATCCGGGAGCGGTGATGGTGAAGAAGAAGGATAAGAACGATGGCGCGGCCGATATCAATTTGAGCTTCGGCAGCTTTACGCTGAAGGTGAAGGCGGCCAGCTATACGACGCCGGATAGTCCGGATCTGGTGACGGCGTTTTATCGCAAGGCGCTGGGGCGGTATGGCGATGTGATTCAGTGTCAGAATGACAAGCCGGTGAGTTCGCAGACGCGAACGTCAGAGGGGTTGACTTGCGCGGACGATCAGAAGAACCATGTCAAAGTGGATAACGATCTGTCGGGCAAGCTGGAGCTGAAGGCTGGATCGAAACAGCACCAACATATTGTCGGGATCGATCCGGATGGGGGCGGGACGAAGATCGGGATAGTGGCGCTGGATCTGCCGGGGCATGTGTCGGTTGGCGATGACGAGGACTCGAGCAAGCAGTGACGGCACAGCCCGCTCCGCTAGGCCAGCCCGCAAACGAAGACCCGTTTGCGGGGACCCCGGTTCGCGCGGTCACTTCGTGACTTATATGCCCCTTCGGTTGGCGCTCCCGTTGTTCGCAACGAGAGAGTTACATGGTGTCATTTCGAAACATTCCCGCGAGGGGTTCGCTTGCCGCGCCTTGTGGGCTGGGGTAGCTTCATAAGATATGCATCAGTATTGTCATCGTTGCGGAGGCGAGCTTTCGGCCAGTGTGGGCGAATCGCCGTTTTGCCCCCATTGCGGTTCACCGCAGATCTATCTGCAGGATTACGAGGAGCAGAACAACGGTGCCGAGGGAAGCACTACGGGCGCCGCGCCACCGCCTAGCCCGCAGCAAGTGGAGTGGAAGACGGCTATACGCTGTGCGTTGCTGGTGGCTGGGGTGGCGGCGGTGCTGAGCGTGGTTTCGGCGAAGGTGCAGCTAGTGTCGCCGATAAGCTGGCTTTGGACGATTAGCGGGTCGATGATTACGCTGGCGCTGTATCAGAAGCGGCGGCCGCTGGCGTGGATGGATGCGGGAGTGGGGGCGCGGATCGGCGTGGTGGTGGGGTTGGCGCTGGTCTCATGTCTTGCGGTTGCGATGGCGGGTGCAGGGTTGGTGGCGAGGTATGGGTTGCACAGCATGGCGGGGTTCGATGCGGAGCTGACGCAGACGCTGCATGCTCAGATTGAGAAGGCGGCTGCAACTGCGCCGGAGCCCCCGGAGATGCTGCGGTTTCTGTACTCGCCCGAGGTGAGGGCGGGGATTATGCTGGCGGGGTTCGCGATGGTGTCGGGGGTGCTGCTGGTGCTTTCGACTGTGGGTGGGGCGCTTGGTGGGTTTATGCGGATGCGGCGGAAGGTTTCGGCGTGAGGATGCTTTGCCTAGCTGGTGTTGAGGCAGATTTGAGAGGATAAGGTGGGCCGCGTTTCCGAGGTAGTTCCCTGGACTGAATCCCCTGAGGTCCTGCGCGTTGAAGCGAAGCGTTCACGATGGCAAACAGACCAAGAAGCGTGAAATTGCATCTATAGGAAAGAGACAGGCAGTTGCGACTCCAGGCCGTCCCTGTTTATGAGCCGTGCGGCTAGTAATTGAGAGCGGATTTTTCTTTAAGAGCTGGGGGACTACTTCGTGACGATTTCTCCAGCTGTGATCTCTGCACGATCTTCAATCTCCCGGCGCAAGCTGCTTCTGAAGTTGTTCCTCGCCTTCGCGGGTCTATCTGTAGGCCTCGCGGCGTGGCGGGTCGTCGCCGCCTATTGGCCCTATCGTTACCGCAATGTTGAGCCGTTACTGCAGAAAGTCTTTGCGAGCCAGGTCAAGATCGATCAATACCATCGAATCTACTTTCCTCATCCCGGTTTTGTGGCGAATGGTTTGACGCTGCGCCGCAACTCGGCCACAGACCTTCCGCCGATTGGCTCGGCTCGCGAACTGCTGGTTGAAGGAAATTGGCTTGATCTCATTCTGTTTCGAAACCGGGTCCGGCTGGTTGATGTGAAGGGGTTGCATGTGGTGATTCCGCCAGTGGGCAGCCGGGCGAACCATGAGGATTTTCCGCCCGGAAGCAGCGTTGACTTCGCGGGCCCAACGACGGTGGTGGAAGAGTTCAACGTACGCGATGCGGTTCTTGAAATACAGCGAGTGGGCGGGGGCTCGTATACGTTTCCGATTCGCCAACTGGTGATTCGCAATTTGCGCAAAGGCAGTCCGATCACTTATTTGGTGGATATGCAGAATGCGGCGCCCGGGGGGCATATCGTGGCGAACGGGAGCTTTGGCCCGCTCTATCCAGATAACCTCGGCGCGACGCCCGTCTACGGTGAGTTCACGTTTGCTCCTGTGAACCTTGGGGACATTCATGGGATAAGCGGTAGTCTTTCGGGCAGAGGACACTTCAAAGGGTCGCTGACGGCGATTGAAGCAGATGCGGACTCGGTCACGCCGGATTTTGCGGTGGGTAGTGGCAAGCCGACGCGGCTGGAGGCGTTGGGACACCTGACTGTCAATGGTCTGAATGGAAACGTTGTGCTTCATTCGGTGGATGCACACGTTGGGTATACCACGGTTCACGCGAGTGGTCAGATTGTGGGTGCGCCAAAGGTGACCGATCTGGACCTGAGCGTGGTTAAGGGTAGGTCGCAGGATATTCTTCGACCGTTCTTTGCGGAAGCGGTTCCCGTGACGGGAGATGTATGGCTGCGTAGCCACGTCTCGATTGCTGCGGCGCGGGGTGGGATGAAGTTTCTCCAGCGTTTACGGATGGATGGCGCTTTCGATATACCGAAAGAACGGCTGACGGATAAGGGTACGGAAGAGTCGCTTTCAGCCTTCAGCGAGCGGGCCCAGGGACTGAAGCAGTCGGGAGGGAAAAAGTCCGGGTTTGAACCTGCCTCAGCCGAAGTAGAGGAAGTGTTCTCCTCGCTGAGAGGGTCAGCGAAAATACGGAATGGCATGGTTTCGACCGATGGTCTCGATTTTCAGGTTCCCGGAGCTGCGGTGAAGGTTAAAGGAACGTTCAGTCTTTACGACAGAAGTGTCCGCATGGTGGGCGATCTTCATATGCAGACGGATCTGTCGCACGTCACGACGGGTTTCAAGTCGGTGTTGCTGAAGCCGTTCGCTCCTTTCTTCAAGAAGCAAAACGCGGGCACGGTGATTCCTATTGCGATCACGGGCTCTCCGAACCAGTACAAGGTGACGCAGGATCTGATGCATGACAAATAGCACCAGCGATGCGCCTTCTCGCATTCGATTTGCTCCGTCCGCTCCACGGAGATGCTCTCCAGGCGAAGATTGTGGTTCGTGGGGTGCGGTATCTAAGAACCCGCGGTGCGGGGGGTGCTGGAGCCTTGGTGGATACTGTTTGGCTGGTGTCGGCGGTTGTTCTTTCGATGGGTGGATGCTGATATCATCAAGCGCAATTGTATGAGTGCAGATACTGAAGTTCGGAAGCCGAAGTTTCGCGAAAAGGGCAGGCTGATGTCGGCCTCAGAGATCGAACGTACGCTGGTAAGGCTGGCGCATGAGATCGTGGAAAAACATGGCGGCAGCAAAAATGTCGGCCTGGTGGGGATCAAGCGGAGGGGTGTGCCCCTGGCGCAGCGGCTGGGCGTGCTGATCGAGAAGATCGAGAAACATCCGGTGGATGTGGGGGTGCTGGACATCAGCTTTTATCGCGACGATCTTTCGACCGATGGGGCGAGGCCGAAGGTGACGCCGGGGGCGATCGGATTCGATGTGACCGGGCGCGATATTGTTTTGATGGATGACGTGCTGTATACCGGGCGGACGATTCGGGCGGCGCTCGATGCACTGTTTGATTCCGGGCGTCCGAAGAGCGTGCGGTTGCTGGTGCTGATCGATCGCGGGCATCGTGAGCTGCCGATTGAGGCGACGTATGTGGGGCGGCTGATTCCTACGTCGAAGCGCGAGATTATCGAGGTGAAGCTGAACGAGGTCGATGGGCAGGAGCAGGTGCTGCTGGTTGAGCTGGTGGATTGAGCTTCGATGACGGTATTGGAAAGCTCTCGTGCGATGAAGAATTCTGAGTATGCTGCGGGTTCTTTGCTGACGGTGGCGAACCTGTCGGTGGAGGATGTGGCGGCGATTCTCGCGGCGACGGACCGGCTGGAAAGAATGACCGTGGCGGAGCGAGTGAGGATTCTCGCAGAGCGGCGGATTGCGCTGCTGTTTTATGAGTCGAGCACTCGGACCAGGACGTCGTTTGAGCTGGCGGCGAAGTCGCTGGGGGCGATGACGACGCTGGTGAGCGATAAGTCTTCATCGATTGAGAAGGGTGAGAGCCTGAAGGATACGGGGCTGACGCTGAGGGCGCTGGGGGCGGAGTGCATTATTCTTCGGCATGCGAATTCGGGCGCGCCGTACTTGCTGGCTAAGGCGACGGGGCTGCCGGTGTTGAATGCTGGGGACGGGATGCATGAGCATCCTTCGCAGGCGCTGCTGGATCTGCGGACGATGCTGGCGCGGCTGCCGGGGATGAGTGGGCGGCTGGTGAACGGGAAGACGCTGAATGGCGTGACGGTGGTGATCACGGGGGATATTCTGCACAGCCGCGTGGCGCGGTCGAATGCGATGTTGCTGCCGAAGCTGGGAGCGAAGGTGGTGCTGTGCGGGCCGAAGGAGTTGTTGCCGGAGGATGCGCTGGGGTTGGGGGTCAAGGGGACAAGCGGTGGCGTGGTGGTTGAGCGGGATTTTGATAAGGCTTTGAAGCAGGCGCAGGTTGTGATGATGCTACGGATTCAGCGAGAGCGGCTGGCTGGGCTGGAGCTGGATCTGGGGGATTATATTTCGCGGTACCAGTTGGATCAGGAACGGTTGGCGGCGCGGTCGCCGGAGGCTCTGGTGATGCATCCGGGACCTATGATTCGTGGGCTGGAGATCTCGGGAGAGGTCGCGGATGGGCCGAACTCAGCGATTGAGGAGCAGGTGCGGCATGGGCTGGCGGTGAGGACGGCGTTGCTGGTGAGGGCGCTGGGCGCGGGTGGATTTGAGAGTGTAACGGTATGAGTGACATATTGATTTTGAATGGGCGGCTGGTGGATCCTGCGAATGGCCTGGATGCGGAGCGGGATGTGCTGCTCCGGCATGGGCGGGTGGCTGCGGTGGAGATGCCGGGGGGTCTGCGTGTAGCGAAGGCGAAGGAGACGATTGACGCGAAGGGGATGATCGTCGCGCCGGGGTTGGTAGATGTGCATGTGCACTTGCGGGAGCCGGGGCAGACTTATAAAGAGTCGATCAAGACGGGGACTGCGGCGGCGGCGGCGGGTGGTTTTACGAGTGTTGTCGCGATGCCGAATACTGTGCCGGTCAATGACACGGTTGCGAGGCTGGAGTGGATGCTGGATGCCGCGCGTGGGGCGTGCGTAAAGCTGTTTGCGATGCCTGCGGCGACGTTTGGAAGCATGGGCGAGGAGATTACGGACTTTCACGAGCTCCAGCGCGCTGGCGCTGTGGGTTTTACCGATGATGGGAAGCCGGTGCTGCTTGATCGCGTGATGCGGGCGGCGCTGGTGGCGGCGGCGGGGATTGGGGTGCCGGTGTCTCAGCATGCGGAGGATACTCGGCTGACGGGCGGATGCAGCATGAATGCAGGGCCGGTGGCGTTTCGGCTGGGGCTTCGCGGGATGACAGTTGAGGCGGAGTCGAAGATTGTGGAGCGGGATATTCGTCTGCTGAAGGATATTGAACAGCATGATGGGTTGCGGCCACATTTGCACGTGCAGCATGTATCGACGGCGAAGGCGATGGAGGCGATTCGGCAGGCGAAGCGCGATGGGTTGCATGTGACCTGCGAGGTTGCGCCGCATCACTTTACGCTGACCGATGAGGCCATTGGGGAGTACGACACGAATGCGAAGATGAATCCTCCGCTGCGGAATGACGCTGATAGGTTGGCGATGATTGCCGGGTTGATGGATGGGACGGTGGATTGTATTGCGACCGATCATGCTCCGCATGCTCTGTTTGAGAAGGAACAGGAGTTTGAGCGGGCGCCGAATGGAATTACAGGGCTGGAGACGGCATTGGGGTTGGCGTTGAGGGTGTTACATAAGGGCAATGGGATGCCGATCTCGCGGGTGATTGAATTGATGAGTACGCAGCCGGCTGGGATTGTTTCGCTTGAGGGGCGTGGGACACTGAGAGTTGATAGCTTTGCGGACGTCGTCGTGTTTGATCCGGCGGCGGAGTGGAACTTCGAGGCAGCGAAGACACGGTCGAAGTCGCGGAATACTCCGTTTGACGGCGCGCCAATGCTGGGTCGGGTCGTGACTACCATTAGCGAAGGCACTGTCGTATACCGAGGATAGATGCTTCGTCTTAGGGGGTGTTCGATCGGAGTTTTAGCGTGCGCGATGTTGCTCGCGGTTTCTTACGCGCAGCCCCCACATCAGGTACGAAACGCGGATTTTCCGAGTTTCAAACTGCTTTCAGGTGCGACCGATTCGGATGGTTTCCCAACTTCGGGTGCGAAGCTTTGTCTTTTGAAAGCGGCAGGGACCTGTTTTCAAATGCCATCGAACAAAGAATACTCCGGCGGTTCTGTGACGTATGAGTTTGGTCTCGACCCCGTTGGTGAGAAGGTCCCTGTCACCGGTGGCGGATCAGTGGTTTTGTTTTCGGCGCAGTTTTCAGGCGGGGGAAGCGGCACGTTGGATCGTCTCGCCATTTTGCGATATGGAGCAGATGGGAGGATTGTGAATTTGCTGCCGTACGTCGGAGTGACGAACCAGAACGACAGAGCTATTTGGCAGATTTCAACGGTTTCGAATTTTCCGATTCTGGTCACTGCTGACTTCGACTGGGCTGAAGGCGAGACGCATTTTTCCGAACATCGATATGTAGTGAAGGCCTATAAGTTCGATCCTGAAAAGGATAGATATCTCGAAGCTCTGTCCTACAAAACCTCCAAAAAGTATCCGGGGCTCGACGACGTTGATCGAATAAATGTGTTGAATGCGGAACGAACACAGATTTTGCGGCGGCTTGGAGCTCCTTCGAATTAATCGGTGGCTGATTCTTTATGCGGCCTTCACTGCGACTATGGTGAGGGCCGCGTGGTGCGTAAGGTTAGCTTATTCGCGCTGCATGACGGCTAATTCGTTGCCTGCCGGGTCGGTGAAGTGGAGGCGGCGGCCGCCGGGGAAGCTGAAGATGGGGAGGGTGATCTTGCCGCCAGCCTTCAGGATGCTCTGCTGGGTCTCTTCGAGATCTTGCGATTCGATGACAGGCAGTGGGGCTTTGGTGCGTTCGGCGGGGTCCGCATTGAAGCCGCCTTCAGTGCCGCTGTCGGAGAAAGCTGTATAGGTTGGGCCGTAGTCCTGGAATGTCCAGCCGAAGAGGTTGGCGTAAAAATCCCGGGTTGCAGCCAGCTCTTGAGCTGGTAGCTCGAGGTAGACGATTTTTAAGTTGGGCATGGTTGTCCTCACGGAGATGCGTGTCGCTGATTCCTCCATCCGCACCGCCGCGAAGTGGTTAGCGGGGCAGGTAGAGACCGGCGGATCCGGCCTCGCGAGGGACAGATTCAACATAAAACGGGATGGTGGCTGGGTCAACGAAATCGTATAGCGCGAGAAGCTTGGAACTGAGTGAAAGCAATTTCGTATAGTTACGCATGAGAACTTTGCGGTGGGCGGCGACGCTGATTGTTGTTTTGACGGTGATGCTGGTTGCGCGGGCCGGGTTTGGTGCGACGACGTATGAGGTGGGGATGAGTTCGCGGGTGTTTAAACCTGCGCATGCGCGGAACTGGCGAGGGGCGACGACTGAGGGTCTGGTGACGACGATCTGGTATCCGGTGAGTGTTGATGCGGCAGTTCATGAAGAGCCATCGGTGATTGGGCCGCCGGGGGATCCGTTATTTCTGGCGGGGAGTACGGCGGTGGATTCTCCGATCGCGGCGGTGCCGGCGAAGTTTCCGGTGGTGATGCTGTCACATGGGACGGGTGGGTCGGCACTGCAGTTGGCCTGGCTGGGTACGGTGCTGGCGCGTCATGGGTATATTGTGGTTGGGGTGAATCATCCGGGGAATAATGCCCTTGAGCCTTATACCGCGGAGGGGTTTGTGTTGTGGTGGGAGAGGGCGACCGATATCAGCGATGCGCTGGATGCTCTGCTGAGCGATTCGACGTTCGGGCCGCATGTGGACGAGGGCCGGATTGGGGCGGCGGGGTTCTCGATTGGCGGATATACGGTGCTGGAGCTGGCGGGTGCGCGCACGGATCAGGAGCGGTTTCTGAAGGCTTGCGAGACTGACCCTACGCTGCATAAGTGCGTGGTGCCGGAGATGAAGAACATGGGCGATCCGGAGCGGATGCTGGCGAAGGTGCGGGCGAGCAGTGCTGAGTCGATGGCGCGTGGAGGGGCGAGCTATCGGGACCGGCGGGTTCGCGCGGTGTTTGCGATTGCTCCGGCTGTGGGACAGGCGTTCGACGCAGATGGGTTTCGCGAGGTAACGATTCCAGTGTCGATGGTGGTGGGAGCAGCCGACCGGATTGCTCCGGTGGCGACCAATGCGGGGAGGTTTCTGGCGTTGATGCCGAATGCGCACCTGACGGTGGTGCCGGGTGGTGTGGCGCATTACACGTTCTTAGATACTTGTACGGATGCGGGGAAGGCGAAGCTTCCGGTGTATTGCGAGGATGCTGCTGGGGTGGATCGCGAAAAGGCGCATACGACAGTGTCTGAGATGGCGGTGAAGTTCTTTGATAGGAATTTGAGGTGAAGAGAGAGCGCGGCAGCTTGCAGTGAGTGTCAGACGGGATGCAACTGCAAAGGCAAATACGGAGGTCTCTCCACTGCGCCACTCACGATGAACCTGTGAGCGGCTTCGGTCGAGATAACAGTATTTGGTTTGGGGAGAAGATAGAAGGCAACTCGATACTGCTCTCCTGCACAGTTGAAATATTAGCGTCGGAGCCTATAGAACTCCTGTTTTCTTCGCTACGGAAGTGAAGATTTCGAGTGCCTGATCGATCTGCTCGCGGGTGTGTTCGCTGGTCATGATGGTGCGAACGCGCGCTTTGCCTTCAGGGACGGTGGGGAAGGCAATGCCGGTGGCCATCACGCCTGCGTCGAAGAGGGCGCGAGAGAAGTCCATGGTGCGGCGGCCGTCGCCAATGATGATGGGGGTGATGGGGGTTTCGCTTTTGGGGGTGGTGTTGCCGCCAACGTCGAAGCCTGCGTCGGTCAGCTGTTGCTTGAAGTACGTGGTGTTGTCCCAGAGGCGCTGAATGCGATCGGGCTCGTTTTCGAGGATGTCGAAGGCAGCGATGCAGGTGGCGGCGACTGATGGTGGGTGCGACGTCGAGAAGAGGAATGGACGTGCGCGGTGGTAGAGATAGTCGATGAGGTCGCGGCTGCCGCAGACGTAGCCGCCGAGAGCTCCGATGGCTTTTGAGAGAGTGCCGACTTGTACGTCGACTTTGTCGGTGGCGTGAAAGTGATCGACGGAGCCGCGACCGTTGCGGCCAAGGACGCCTGAAGCGTGAGCGTCGTCGACCATCATGATGGCGCCGTATTTCTCGCAGAGGCTGGCGAGCTTGTCGACGGGGCCGATGTCACCGTCCATGGAGAAGACGCCGTCGGTGATGAGGAGCTTGCGGCCGGGTTCGTTCTGGACTTCCTGGAGGAGCTGCTCGGCGTGGGCGATGTCTTTGTGGCGAAAGACTTTGATTTTGGCCTTTGAGAGTCGGGCTCCGTCGATGATGCTGGCGTGGTTGAGTTCGTCGGAGAGGATGAAATCTTCTTTGCCCAGGATGCTGGAGACAGTGCCGGCGTTGGCGGCAAAGCCTGACTGGAAGACGACGCAGGCTTCGACTCCCTTGAAGGCGGCGATCTTTTCTTCGAGCTCCATATGGATGTGCATGGTGCCGGCGATGGTGCGGACGGCGCCCGAACCTACGCCGTATTTTTTAGTCGCGGCGATGGCGGCTTCTTCGAGTTTTGGATGGCTGCAGAGGCCGAGGTAGTTGTTGGAGGCGAGGTTGATGACACGCTTGCCGTCGTAGGTGCAGACGGGCGCCTGCTGGTCGTCTAGCACGCGCAGCTTGAAGAAGGTGCCGCGCTCGCGCAGGTCGTCGAGCTGAGCGGTGAGATGGGCAAGCTGGGGGCGTTTGGCGGCTGCGGTGGTCATGAATTTATCTTAATCCTTTTGTGGCTGGGCGGTCTCTGGAACGGGATTGGCATCTTAGGAAATGTGCTGTCTGCGAAGAGTTGTTTCGCGGTGGCAAAACCTTTTGATGTGGAACGAGGACGCTACGATGACCTTTCAAAACGCAGGGAAGATTGCCAGCGTGACGGTGCTTACGTTGGTGATGCTGAGCGGCTGTAAATCGAAGAAAGATGCCGCGATCGATCAGGCGAAGCAGCAGGCCACCGCTACCGGGCAGGCGCAGCAGGTGGTCTCCACCGATGGCAATGGCAATGTGACGACAACGACGGTGCAGCCACCTGCACCGGGACAGACGACACAGGCGGTGACGACGACAACGACGCCGGCAGCTTCAGTACCTTCGGTGGCGGCGAATACGCCTGCTACTGCGCCTGGTGCTCCCGCGCCGGCAGATACGGGACAGGCGATGACAGGAGCGCCGGTGACGGCGGGGCAGGTGGATTCTTCGGGACAGCCGGTGGGAGCGCCGGCTCCTGGGGAAGCGCCGATTGTGCGGCCGGCGGATGTGAAGGTGGCTGCGGGGACGAATCTGGTGATTCGAATCAATCAACACATCAGCGTGAAGACCAGCCATGCAGGGGATCGATTTACCGGAGAAGTGGTGGAACCGGTGGTTGGACGCGGCGATCACGTGGTGATTCCGAAGGGTGCGCCGGTGAACGGGGTCGTGGTGGCCTCGCATCGAAGAGGGCACTTCAAAGGGTCTTCGATTCTCGAACTGCGGCTTACCTATCTCACGCTGAACGGGACGAGGTATGCATTGGATACGTCGGATTTGACGCAGACGAAAAAGGGTAAAGGGAAGCGGTCGGCGGCGATTATTGGCGGCGGTGCGGGAGCTGGAATGCTGATTGGGGGCATCGCTACAGGCGGAGTTGGCCTGTTGGTCGGCGGATTGGTGGGTGGCGGGGGTGGAACGCTGATCAGCGGACTAACCGGTAACAGGGATATCGAGATTCCTGCTGAGTCGATTGTGCGGTTTAAGTTGGCGGATAACCTGGTGATCCAGCCCTCTTGATTTTGCTGATTTCTGAGGGGAGAGCTCATCCTTGCGGGTGGGCTTTTTCTTGTGCATGAAGATGTGCGGAGACGAGATCGCGAGCTTGGTCTGTGATGTCGGCGTCGCCGCCACAGCCTGGGAGCCAGTGAATTTCGGGATCGCGGCGGAACCAGGTGAGTTGTCGCTTGGCGTAGTTGCGATGGCCTTGCTGGGCCTGGGCGATGGCCTCATCGCGGGTGAGTTCGCTGCGGAGGACGGCGGCTGCTTCAGCATAGCCGAGTGAGGTGAGAGGGCGACAGGCTTCGCCATAGCGGGCGATGAGGCGCTCGGTCTCTTCGACGAGACCGCGGTCGAACATGGCGGAGGCACGTTGATTGATGCGTTCGTAGAGGAGAGGGCGCGGTGGGTTAAGGCCGAGACGCAGGATACTGTAGCCGGTGAGCGCGTCGCGGCCTTGCTGCCATTGGACCGTCATAGGCGTGCGCCTGTTTTGGTGAAGGCCCTGGCTCGTTGCCATGGAGACCTCAATGGCGCGGACGACTTTGGGGACGTCGTTGGCGTGGATGGACGTGGCGGCGGCTTTGTCGAGGCGTGTGAGGATGCGATGCAGGTAGGCAGGGCCGCGGGCGGAAGCGATGCTGCGAAGGCGGTCGCGTTGACCGGGCTTCGGCAGCGGGGCGGGGAAGAGGCCGTCGATGAGGGCACGGAGATAGAGTCCGGTGCCTCCGGCGACGATGGGGAGGTGGCCGCGTTCGGTGATGCCGGCAAGGGCTTCGCGGGCCTGGCGGCTGTAGTCGCCGGCGGTGCAGGCCTCGTCGGGCCAAGCGACGTCGATCATGTGGTGGGGGACGAGAGTGCGCTCTTCGTGTGACGGCTTGGCGGTGCCAATCTCCATCTCGCGATAGACGGCGACTGAGTCGCAGCTGACGATCTCGCCGTTGAAGTGCTGGGCGAGATGGATCGCGAGGGAAGTTTTGCCGCTGGCGGTGGGGCCGACGAGAACGATGAGCGGGTGTTCAGGAGGCTTCACCATAGACGCCACCAGCCTTGATGGAAGATAGCGTGTGTGTCGGCTCGGAGGAGAGTAAAGAGGAAGACGGCCAGAGCGAGGAGGAGCAGGCCGCGAATTTGGCGGCGGCGTTCGGTCTGTAGAGGCTTCGATGGGGTTTGATGTGCGATGGTCGTGGCCGATGTGTCGTATCTGACGCTTTTCTTTGATGATAGATTACGGGACGCGGTCGAAGCATCTATGGACGCCAGATACGGATGGTCTCTGACTGGAACGCGATGTCGAACTTTTTGATTGCCGTGAATGGAGGCAGGCGGCGAAAGTTGCTCAAAGACAAGTTGGATGTGATCCTTGAGAGATGAAGAGATTGTTGTGTGCGATTGTGTGTTCGGTGTTGGTCTGCGGTGTGTCCGCTGGGGCTCAGGATAAGGGCATGTGGCGTGCTGAGAGTTCGACGGCCCAGTCCATTACCGGCGATATCGCGCTTTCTGATGAAAAGCTGACGATCAACTTCACCGGGTTTGTGATTGCACAGATACGTCGTCTGGAGCCGGGCGAGGTGAGCGCAGTCTTCGATGCGGACAGCAGCGCCGGTGGGAGCGGCAACCTCTACAGGCTGAACATTCCGTCGGCGAAGAAGTTCATGCATCGCAATACTCTTTGTGGCACTGAGGATACGCAGTGGATGGCTACCTATGTTGCGGGACGCAGTTTGAAGGTGGCCTTTTTCTCGGGCGCGAAGGCGCCGGAGTTTACGTTGAATGCGATTGCGAACTCAACGGATCTGTGCGGGACATTTTCTTACATGCGTTGAATCGCAGGTCATGAGCTGAGGCGTTGTACTCCGCTGTGTTCTTCCATGACTTGAAGGGTGTGGGCGAGGCCATCTTCGGAGAAGGTGTCCTGGATCGCATCCCACGCACCGGCTGCCGCGGGTTCGGCGCGGGTCCACATCGCGACCTCGGCGATTTCAACAGCTGTGTTCCAGTCGTTCTCTTTTATGAGCGCGAGTGCCAGATCTGCGGCGTCGCGCATGGCGAGGTTTGCTCCGTCGCCACCGAAGGGGGACATTAAGTGAGCGGCATCGCCTATGAGAGTGACGCCGCTTCGGTGCTCCCAACGGTGGCCGACGGGCAGAGCGTAGATGGGTCGCGGTGCAATTTTTTCGCCGTGGGTGCCGGATTGATGAATGTGTTGAAGCAACTCTTCTGACCAGCCGGTGAAGTGTGCGGCGAGGCTGGCTTTGGTTGCTTCGGTTGACGACCAGTCGAGTCCACTTGTTTGCACCCAGTCTTCTGGAACTCGCATCGCTGTGTAGATGCCGAGGTGGGCATTTGCGTCTCGATGACCTATTAGAGTTTTAGAGTCTCCGATAGCAAACATCATGCCGCGTCCGACTAGCTGCGCTAATTTTGGATGGCGTGTGTCGGCGTCGGCGATACCAAACTCAACAAACATGACGCCGCTGTAGATGGGACGTGCAGTCGATACCAGAGGCCGTATGCGAGACCATGCGCCATCGGCGCCGCCGACGAGATCAAAGGATCTGCGGTTTCCATTCCGAAATGCAAGTTCGAACGTTCCATCGTCGTTTTGTGTGGCGGTGCTCAACTCGTGATTCCATTGGACGACCTCTGCCGGAAGGGAATCGAGGAGCATCTGTCGAAGGTGTCCGCGGTCTACTTCTGGTCGATCCTTGGCTGAAGTGTCGACATCGAGAAAGCGCAGCTTGCCGTGTTTGTCGTAGATGCGCGCTTCCTGGTCTTCATAGCGGGCGATGCGTTTGAACTCGGCTGTGAGGCCAGCGGCTTGGATTGCGAACTGGCCGGTGTCTGCGTGCATATCGAGCGAGCCGCCCTGAGGGCGGGCTATAGAGAATGGCTCGCGCTCGAAGACGGTTGCCCGAATACCGTGAAGATGCAGGATACGAGCTAGCGTTAGACCGCCGGGGCCTGCTCCTACGATGGCGATCTGAAGATTTTTATTCATTGTGACTCCGTGAGGTGCATTTGTATAGGTACCTATGTAAATAGCATAGGATACTATCTACATGGGAGGCAAGTGTGGACGCAGATCTTTTTCGAACGCCTGGACATCTGATCAATCGTCTATCGAAGCTGTCGCTACGATGGGCGGACGAACGGTTTCAGCGGATTGGGCTTGCGGCTGCCCAGATGCCGGTGCTGTATGCGCTGAAAGATGGGGCGACTTCGACACAAACGGAGTTGGCGAGGATGGCCCACATTGAGCAACCTACGATGGCTCAACTGCTGGGCCGGATGGAACGGGATGGACTGATCAAGCGGGCGGCAAACCCTGAGGACAAACGGAGCAGCCTGGTTTCGCTGACGCCACTTGCCGTGAAGAAGCTTCCTGCTGCGCGGGAGGTGTTGCGCGAGGGGAATAAGCTGGCGCTCGAAGGATTTACCGAGCGGGAGATCGAGACTTTGACTAAGCTCCTGCTGCGACTGCTGAAGAATGTTGAACCGATGGCGGAGCAGAGTGAGGTCGATCGCCTGCGGTAGCTTCAGCTCGTTGCGCTACCTGCGGTTATGGCAGAGGTTTGTTGGTGAGGAAGTCGATGCGGAGCTCGAGGTTCGGGCCGTGGAAGCCGGCCGGGAGCGGAGGGAACTGGCCTTCGCCGGTGATGGCGCCCCAACAAGCTCTGTCGATGGACTGATCCTGGCTGCTGCCGTCGAGGTTCATGGCGGCGATGCGGCCGTCGGGCAGGATGGTGAAGCGGACGAGGGTTTCGCCCTGCTTGTTGAGGGGTGGACGGGCTTCTTCCGGGATGAGCGGGTACCAGTTGCGCTTGATGTCCTGAAGGATGCGGCGAATATACGGGCCGAAGTCGACGCCCTGGGTGTCGGAGAGGATTTCGGCGCCGGTTCCCATGCCGCCGCGTCCGCTGGATTGTCCACCGGAGTCACCGGCGCTGCCGTGGTCGCGGGCTGCGCCCTGGGCGGCTTGGCGGATGGCATCGCCGGCGGTCTGGTTAGGATTGCCAAAGTTTGGCCGAGTTGGGACGGGCTTCGGGGCTTCGACGAGAGCCTGCTGGGCTGGCTGCTGGGTCGCCTGGGGCTGTGGGGCTGGCGGTAGCGGAGTCGATTGTTGTGCAGGCGCCGGTTGCGTGACGGGGGGCGTGGGAGTTGGCGGAGGGGGAGCGGCGGGAGCTGGTGGAGCGGCTTTGCGCATCGCCTGCAGCTGCTTCAGCATCTTCTGGTCGACCACTGGCCGCGGCGGCGGAGACTTTGGGGCGTTGGAGGATGTTTTGGGTAGATTTGTTGGATCATCGAGGCGAGTTAGCTGCTGCTCTCGATCTTTAAGTACTTGCGCGGGACTGATGAGGCGCGGCTGATGGAAGAGGACGCGAGGGCCGTAGAAGAGGAACCACAAGATGGCCAGGTAGATGATCAGGGAGATGTAGATGGACTCGCGAAAGCGCGCTTTCGAGCGCTCGTCGTCGAGTGAATCGAGCAGATGGATGAGCTCGTGTTCTTCGAGTTCGCCGTAGCGGCCAGTGCGCACCTTGGGGGGTTGATTGGGAGGTGCGGATTTGGGCGGAGTCTCGAGTGAGGGCATGGGCTATGTGGTCTGACGGCTGCGGGAGGCGAAAGTTTCGCGGGCGGAACGGATCGTGGTCCCCGGTGGGCTGCACCGGCTTGCATAGTCTTTTCTATTTTCTCACCTTTGATGCTCGTATTGGGAAAGAAGAATCGGCACGAATTTCCGGAGAAGTGGAGTGAAACCGTAGACTGGGAGGGTGACTCTAAGCTTTGCGCCCGATGTTCGTGCCGTTGTGCTGACGATCAGCGACCGCTGTTCTCGCGGGGAACAGATAGATCTCTCCGGGCCTGCCGTTTGTGAGCTGTTGGAAGATGCAGGAATCGGTCAGGTGCTGAGCGAAATACTGCCGGACGAGATCGACCAAATCGCCGAGGCATTGAGACGTAACGCTAAAGTTGTAGACCTGATTGTGACGACCGGAGGCACCGGCTTGGCGAAGCGGGATGTCACGCCGGAGGCTACGCGGATGGTTTGTGAGCGGTTGGTTGAGGGGTTGTCGGAGCGGATGAGGGCCGATGGGCTGCTCGAGACGCCGCTTGCCGCGCTGAGCCGTGCGGTTTGTGGGACGCTGGGAGGTGCTTTGATCGTGAATCTGCCGGGAAGCCCGTCGGGCGCGAGGAGTTCGCTGGCGTCGATTTTGCCGGTGCTGCCGCATGCGCTAGATCTGCTGGCAGGGCGCCCGACTCATCAGGGGTTCACGAAGAGCGATCAACATGGAAGGGCTGACGACAGATAGAATGAGAAGGACCCCGTGAAGATCTCTCCTGTTGCGCTTCTGCATAAATTGAATATCGTGATGCTTGCGGCACTGAAGCCGCTTGGCGTGTGGGGTATCGGCGCGCTGGCGGTGATCGATTCGGCAGCGATTCCGGTGCCGATCGATGCTCTGCTGATCGACTATGTGGTTCACGATAAGTCGCGTTTTCTGCTTTATTGTTTTATGGCTGCGGTGGGTTCGGCGGTTGGTAGTTTGTTGCCGTATTATCTCGGGCGTGCGGGCGGAGAGCTATTTCTGCTGAAGCGGATCAACCGGCAACGGTATGAGCAGATGCGCGACCGGTTCGAGAAGCAGGAATTTCTAGCGATTATGATTCCGGCGATGATGCCACCGCCAACTCCGGTGAAGCTGTTTGAGTTTGCGGCGGGCGTCTTCGAGATGAAGTTGTTCTGGTTCTTCTCCGCGATCTGTGTCGGTAAGTTCATACGGTTTTTGATCTGGGCCTTGATCACGATTACCTATGGGCCAGCGATTCTGCACACGATTACGCATATGATCCACCAGCACCTTAGTTATGTGCTTGGGTTCAGCGGGATTCTGATTGTGCTGTTGCTGGTGTTCGTGTTGCGGAAGGTCTTCGACAAACGGAGGGGTACGAGTCTTCCTGTGGAAGAGAGCTAGGGCGACTTTCGCCAGTTAGTGCTGAATGCGGTTGCCCAACTCCATGCGAACGATGCGGCGGTCTGCGTTGAGAAATACCGCGCCCGAAAGTGGGGGATCTTGGCGGCCAGACAAAAAAGGCGTGTTGTAGAAGAAGCGCAGGTCGCGGAAAGTGACGGTGGTGAGGCCTTCTTCGTTGCTGCCGGTGTCGGTGACGATGGGATATTGCGACCAGTCGAGATAGGCCTCGCCGAGCCAGCTTCGTTTGGCTACAAGAGTGGCGAGAGTGGTGGGCGGTTTATAGAAGACGTCGGCCTGGGTATTGGTGGTGGCCAGATTGTTGAGAGTGTCGATTGAGGCTAGCTGGTAGAACTGCGGGGTTTCGGCGATAGTCTCCCAGTGAAACGGATTGAGGGGGAAGGGGCTGGCGAAGACGCGGGAGACGGGTGCGGCGTTGTAGTCGGTGGTTTGGGCGAGCTGGAGAGCCTTGCCGTGTTCGATGAAGCGGAATGCCCACAGCGCGACGATGGCGAGGAGAGCGAAGATGGCCCAACCGCGACCTCGAAAGGCTGGTTTGCGAGCGCCTATTTCGCTGTTGATGAGTCCGAAGAGGGATGGGGCGACGAGAGCCGTAAGTAGAAGGATAAAGATTACGGGTTCAAAGATAAATACGATGGAGCCAGCGTACCAGTGGGGGTTGAAGGGAAAGAAGGGGCGGATGCCGTAGGTGTTGGTCCAGTCGAGCAGGAGATGGCTGAGCAGGGCGATGAGAGAGAAGCAATAGAGGAGACCCCAACGGATCGGCGCGGTCTGTTTGCGTTGATGGAGGGGTTGCTGGTCAGTTTGGGGGTCTTTTCCGCGAAGGCGCCAGCGATGGAAGAGCCATACGAAACCTACGATTACGGCTGCTTCGAATGGTAGGCCGATGAAGGTGTGGGTCCAGCCGCGATGATGTTGAAAGGAAGCGATGGGTCCACGAATTGCCCACAGAGTGTCGAGATCGGGAGCTTCGGCGGCGAGAGTCATCGCGAGGGTGGCGTAGGCCGCCTTGCGGTTGAAGCCGGAGCGGGCGAGGACTGCACCGGTCATGAAGTGGGTGATGGGTTCCATGTCTGCTGTGATGTTAGCTTGTCGGTGGCTGTAGAAGGCATCGGCTGCGAGAGTTGCACGCGCTTGTTAGAATCAAAGGTGAAAATGCCTACTTTGACGCAGATTACGCCTGAGATTCTTGCCAAGTACCAGCCTGTGATTGGGCTGGAGGTTCATGTTCAGCTTTTGACAGCGTCGAAGGCTTTTTGCGGTTGCGTGAATAAGTATGGTGGCGATCCGAATACGCATGTTTGTCCGACTTGTTTAGGGTTGCCGGGCGCGCTGCCGGTTTTGAATCGCAGGGCAGTGGAGTTTGCTGTGCTGGCGGCGAAGGCGATCAACTGCGAGATTCGCGAGACGAGTATTTTTTCGCGGAAGAACTATTTTTATCCGGACTCGCCCAAGGGGTATCAGATATCGCAATTCGATAAGCCGATTGCGGAGAATGGTTGGATTGAGGTGCCCGCGTTTGATGCTGCGGGCGCTGCGGTGACGAAGCGGATAGGTGTGACTCGGCTGCACATGGAAGAGGATGCGGGGAAGAGTATTCATGACGGGTTCGCGGATTCGGTGTCGAAGACCTATATCGATTTGAATCGGTGCGGAACTCCGCTGGTGGAGATTGTCAGTGAGCCTGACCTGCGCACGGCAGATGAGGTGTTCGAGTACCTGACGAAGCTGAAGGAGATTCTGCTTTATACCGGCGTGAGCGATTGCAACATGGAAGAGGGGTCGCTGCGCTGCGATGCGAACGTCAGTGTGATGCTGAAAGGCGCGAAAGAGTTTGGGACGAAGGCCGAGGTGAAGAACGTCAACAGCTTCCGTTACATTCGCGCGGCAGTGGAGTACGAGATCGAACGGCAGATTGGCGTGTTAGAAGACGGTGGGCGGGTGGTGCAGGAATCGCGGCTCTGGAATAGCGCTGAGGGGCGAACCTACTCGATGCGGAGTAAGGAGCAGGCGCATGACTACCGGTATTTTCCGGAACCGGATCTGCCACCGCTGGTGGTTGGTGCGGAGTGGCAGGCGGAGATTTTGAAGATGCTGCCGGAGTTGCCTGAGGCTCGGCGGGCGCGGATGATTGCGGAGTATGAGATTTCGGCGCAGGATGCGGCTACGCTGACGGCAACGAGGGAGTTTGCGGATCGGTTTGAGACGGCAGCGAAGAAGGCGAAGAGCCCGCGGCGTGTGGCCGCCTTGCTGACGAGCGAGTTGACGATGCGTTTGCGTGCGGCTGGGCTGGAGTTGGAGCAGTCGCCGGTGTCGATGGAAGGCGTTGTGATGGCGGCAGACCTGGCGGAGTCGGGTGAGCTGTCTAGCAAGATGCTGAAGCAGCTGCTGGATTCTGCGTTTGAGAAGAATGAGGATTTTCCAGTTGTATATGAGCGGGAGAAGCCGCAACAAATCTCGGATACGGGCGCGATTGAGGCGATGATCGATGAGGTGATCGCCGGGAATGCGAAGCAGGTGGAGCAGTATCGCGGAGGGAAGAAGACCGTGGCTGCGTTCTTTGTTGGGCAGGTGATGAAGCTGTCGAAGGGGCAGGCGAATCCGGCGTTGCTGAATGAGTTAGTGGTGAAAAAGCTGGATGAGCTTGGGTGAGTTGAGCCCCGTTAACTTGGTCGCTCAGATAGCGTTACATTCAAGCCGCGATTCCGTAGTGCCAACCGATCTAGTATTGTCGAGTTCAATTAAGTTCTTGCGCGCGGCGTGGCGTAGCGTTTAATGGGCGGATGCGCAAGCGTCCTTTGTTGTCCAGGAATGTTCGTCGTGGAGTGTGTGTGAGCGTTTTGCTTGCCCTGTTCGGCTGCCGGAGCGAGGCTCCGTATGTTGTGCCGGAGGAGCCGATGCCGGCGAACACGGTGCTGCTTTCGGAGATGATGCGGGAGCTCTCCGCCACGCCTGGGTTTACCGACGCCATGCTGGCCCGGCTCAATGAGGGTGGTAAGAAGGGGCCGGCGTTGATGACACCGGCGCTGATGAAGAAGTTGCGGGAGCTGATTCTGGGTAAGGATTGGCAGGCGCTGGACCGGTTTCCGGGGTGGACGATGCAAGAAGTTAATCCGACGGTGGGGGTGATCACACGTGTGGTCAAGCATCCAGACACGCCGCCAGGAACGCCTTCAGGCGCGCCGACGGAGACTTGGACAACGGGTGCCGGCAAAGGTTTGATTACGGAGTATCTGGACCTGGGAAGCTACTCGCCTGAGAAGGTGGAGACTGTGAGTCTGAATGAGCCGTCGACGCTGCCCGGGATTTCGAACGCGACGCTGGTGACTGTGATGGGCGCGGGGGTGGTGAAGGGGGATGTAGCGAATCCGAAGCTTGCACCGATGCATGCGGACAGTCAACGGCTGGCCGATGTGTTAAATCGTCTGGGACTGAATGCGCTGGATGGCGCGGCGACTGTGACTGCTGAGGTCGGCGGTGAGACAGCGACGACTCCACAGGCGCTGATGCAGGCTTTGATGCGGACGGGTCATACGGTCACGGTTTTCGACTCGCGATACTTCGCAAACTTCGGCCACTTTCATTACAAGGGGCAGGATGTAATGATGCCGTTTTATGTGAACTCCCAGATCGCGATTCCGGGAACGAAACGGTCGCTGCTGGTGCCGGTGAGCCACGCGGAATATGAGTGGGAGATTCGCGGACCGAAGGTGAATGCAGATGTGAGTTGGTACTTCGGCATTGATGGCAGGGCGGAGTTTCGCACGATGGACACGCTGGATCAGGCGTGGGTGCTGGGCCGTCATGCGCATGAATATCGCGATGCGGATGCGATCGAGGTGACACGGCTGGTAGGGAAGTTCTTGATCATGTACGTGCATCAGCATTTGTCGCGGCCCGATCTTCCGTTTGGTGGGTACTATCCGCTAGGTGTGTGTCAGGATGGCGTGGCTGCGATTGAGAAGAAGATGACCGGACAAGACACGCTGTTTCCGAATACGGCGGATGCAGCGCTATTTGATGATCCTCGCGACGCCGAAGCGAATGCGATGATGCTTGCGATACCGAAGGACCGGAGTGGAGCGCCGCCATCTCCCGCGCGGATCTTTGGGTCGCTGCCCGTTACAGACTTTAATTTGATTACAATTCCTGGGCTGGCTGCCGACCTAGAGGCTGTGCATGCGGGGTGGCAGGATGGTTCGCTTGAGCGGACGCCTTCGTGGATACGGAAGATGACGTTGCGATTGATTGGAGCGACCGCGTTGGTAGCGCTTGGTGGAATTGTGGTGTGGAGGCGACGGCGGAGGCAGTGACTGCGTTTGGATTCGATTCGGAGTTGATGCAACGTTGAAGCTATGTTGTTGCCTCTTAGAACTAGGAGGCAAAACCATGGCAACGAAGAAGGCAGTAAAGAAGGCATCGAGTAAGAAAGCAACAAAGAAGTCTGCAGCAAAGAAGACCCCAGCGAAAAAGGTAGCGAAGAAAGCGACGACGAAGAGTTCGACGCGAAAGTACAGTCCTTCGGGGAGTAAGAACGTCGAGACTGAGATGAAAGAGATGAAGAAGGGCACGTTGAAGAGTGGTCGCAGTGGCAAGAAAGTAACCAGTCGGAAGCAGGCGATTGCGATTGGTTTGTCGGAGGCGCGGAGGGCTGGCAAGAAGGTACCGCCACCACCCAAGAAAGGTTAGGAATGACGGACGTTGCAAGGTTTCAGGCGATGCTTGAGGTCGCACTTCAAGAGGCTCGCACCGGTCGGAGTGAGGGTGGTGTTCCGATCGGTGCGGCGTTGTTTGATGGAGATGGCAAGCTGCTGGCTTCGGGACGAAATCGAAGGGTGCAACAGGACGATCCGTCGGTGCATGGAGAGACGGATGCATTTCGTCGGGCGGGAAGGCAGCGGTCTTACAAGGACAAGATCATGGTGACGACGCTTGCGCCTTGCTGGTACTGCAGCGGATTGATTCGGCAATTTGGGATTCGTACTTTGGTGGTGGGGGAGAGCAGAAACTTTGCCGGCGGGGTGGAATGGCTGAAAGAGGTTGGGGTGAAGGTGATCGATCTTGATTCGCAGGAGTGTTCGGATCTACTCACGGGTTTTATCGCGGAGAAACCGGAGATCTGGAATGAAGATATCGGCGAGGAATGATTTGCTCGGGTTAGCTGGTTAAGAGCTGAGGGGTGCGGTTGCGGGTGATGAAATACCATGCGATTCCGCAGAGAAGGTAGGCGAGGTAGAAGTAGGGGAGCCAGTTGAGGGGTGGGGCGGGTACAGGATAGAGCGTTCCGGCGAGTGCAAGCAGGGTGGCGAGTGTGGCGGAGATGGAGAGTGCGATGGTGCCGGGGGTAAGAGTGCGGTTGCGCTTGAGGTATATCGGGAGAGCGATTGCGGCGAGGCCGTAGGTGGTCATGAAGCCGTAGACCGAGAGCGAACCCATCCAGCCGTAGATGTCGATGCCGGAGATGCCGTGGGCAGTGAGAGCGCAGACGGGGAGCGCAGTGAAGAGGCCAGTGAGGAGGACGGCGGAGCTGGGGGTGGCGTTCTTCTGGTGGGTGGTGCTGAGATGGTGGTGGGCGAGTCCGTTGCGGGCCATGCGCATCAGCACGCGGGCGGCCGCGGTGATGCAGGCGAGGGTGCAGGCGAACATACTGACCAGCGCGCCGAAGTCGATGAGTGGACCGAGTGGTCTCACGCCGACCAGGTTCGCAAGGACGCTCAGTGGTGCGGTTGAGGTACCAAGATCCTGATGGGCTGCAGACATGCCGAGGGTTTCGACGTACGCGCAGAGGATGAAGAAGAGGCCTGAGAAGACGGCGGACTGGATGACGGCGCGAGGGATGGTACGAAGTGGGTTGACGGCTTCGTGGCCGAGTGTGGTGGCGCTCTCGAAGCCGACGAAGCTGAAGAGGGCTAGGACTACGCCGAGGCGAACGGCGGTGGGAGAGACTCCGCTGAGGTGGAGTTGCGGGCGGTCGATGTGGAGGCCGTTGTGCCAGAGGAGGAGCACTACGACGATGGTGATAGAGAGGACGGAGAGGGCTTCGATCCAGAGCATGAGGCGCGCGGAGACCTGGACGTCGCGGTAGGCGATCGCGGTGGCTGCGGCGACACAGAGCAGGCCGAGGATGGTTGTCGGAGCGGTACGTCCGAAGAGGGCGATGAGGAAGACGTTCGCGTAGTTGATGAAGCCTCCGGCTACTGCTGCTCCTGTTGCGATGTAGGCGAGAAGGAGAGCCCAACCGGCGATGCCGCTTACGAAGGGAGGAAGGCCTGAGGTTGCGTAGGTGTAGAGAGCTCCGGAGCAGGAGGTGTGGCGAGCGAATCGGCTGATGCAGAGGGCGATGAGCAGCACGGCAACTGTTGCGAGTAGGTAAGCGAGCCAGGTTCCGTTGCCCGCGAGGGCGAAGACGAGAGGGATCGTCATCGTCGGAGTCGTTGTAGGAGCGATCGTGGAGATGGATTGAGCTAGGGTTTCCGTCGGCGAGAGAATGTTGATGCGCAGGCCCGATGGAGCTTTCGACTCGGAGATAGCTGCGACTGTTTGCTCCATTTGGCTTGACCCTTCTTGCGCGATGGGAACAGCGATGAAGATGCGGATGCTAATGCCTGAGGCAAAGCTATTGGCTGAGTGGAGCTATGACTGGAATTTAGACAGAGGATAGCTGAAGATGACCTAAGCGCGAAGCAGTATCTTCTTGGGCGACGTGAAGAGGGTGAAAGTGGCTAATTGATGACAGTGGTTGCTTTGCTGGAGATGTTGGGATTTCTGGACGAATTCGACGCGTGAAGCGGCCGAATTATGGTGTTCGGAAGCTTGACAAGTGGAGTAGTCTTTCGCGCAGCTCCAAATACAAAATAGATGAGGTACGACCATGAAGGCGTTCGCACGTTGTTTCGTCGCTTTGGTACTTTCTGCTGCTCCGCTCAGCGGGTTGGCTCAACAGTATTACAGTCACGTCGGAGTCGCTCGGGCTGTGAAGCTCCGAATATTGCCGGGGAAGACTAAGGAGTTTTTCGAAGCGTTTGCTTATGCGCCCAAGGTTTTCGAGGCTGAAAAAGCAGCGGGTATCATCACGAGCTACGAGATATTCACTTCAGTTAACTATGAGGGGCCGGATAAGTGGGACGTAATGTACGTGGTTAATTTCAAGAATATGGCCGCGCTGGATACGTCCGCAGATCTTGCCGAGCCAGTTCTTGCCAAGGTGTATGGCTCGCCCGAGAAGAGAGCAGAGGTCGTCAAAATGAGAGCGGAGAGCACAGAGACGGTCTCGAGCGAACTGGTTAGAGGGATTCAACTGAAGCCACTGCCATAGACCGAAGCTGGGAGCGCCTGCGCGGCTACTTCTTGTCTGACGACGAGGAAGCTGCAGGCGCTGCTGTTGGGGTAGACGGAGCGGTCGCCGGGGAGCTGCTGCCCGAGGAGCTGGAGTCGGTGCTCGACTTCGAGGCAGACTTTGAGTCGCCGGACTTCGAATCACCGGATTTGGAGTCGCTGGTGCTTGATCCTGACCCGTTGCTGTCGCCGGAGGACTTTGGTTTGGCGTTGCCGTAGCCGTCGGCGTACCAGCCACCACCTTTGAAGCTGACGGCAGGAGCGGAGATGACGCGCTCGAGGTGGCCGCCGCAGTGAGGGCAGACGGTGATCTCTGGGTCGGAGAACTTCTGGATCTTTTCAGTGTGCTTGTGGCAGGTGGTGCATTCGTATTCGTAGAGCGGCATGGCTTTCTTTCTCTGTCTCTTACTTATTGGGATGCGGGACGAGGCTTGAAGATGCGTTTTCAGGCCTCGTCGGTTGTTGGAGCGTTAAAGTTTGCCGAGTTCGATGAGTCGAACGCTGGCGATGGCTTCTACTCTGCGCAGAGCATCGACGGCTGCGGTGGCGGAAGAGGCTTTGGGAACGTCGATCTGGACGACGGCGAGGGCCTGGCCGTGGGGTACGCGCTGGCTGTGGTTGGAGTGGGCACGGCCCAGAGCGAAGTTGGCGATGTTGACTGATTGCTCGCCGAGGATGGTGCCGATGCGGCCGACGACGCCAGGGACGTCGTGGTTGCGGATGGCGACGAGGGTGCCGTGAAGCGGGGCCTCGATGTCGATGCCGTCGTAGCTGAGCAGGCGGGGTGAGTTTCCGTGGAGAACGGTTGCGGAGGCGCTGGCGTCGCCGTCGGAGGAGTGGAGCACGATCTTGAGGACTGAACCTGCGCCGCCTGGGGTGAACTCTTTTTTATCTTCCTGGATGCGGATGCCGCGCTCGGCTGCGATAGCAGCGGCGTTGATGCGGTTGGCGGTGCTGCCGCCGTCTGCGCTGCTGAAGATGCCGGCGATGGCGGCGTTGCGGATGAGGTCGGTTTTGCCAGCAGCGATTCGGCCGGTGTAGGAGATCTGGATGTTTTCCAGGTTGCCGGGAGTGGCGTGGGCGAGGAATTGACCGAGGCGGTCGGCCATTTCGATGTAAGGAGCGATCTCTTTGTACTCTTCGTGCGACAGCGAAGGGAGGTTGACCGCGTTCTGGACGACACCGAGCTTGAGGTAGTCGCGGACCTGCATGGCAAGCTGGATGCCGATGGCTTCCTGCGCTTCGTCGGTTGCTCCGGCGATGTGGGGGGAGAGGATGACGTTGTCGAGATTGTAGAAGGGTGACTCTTTGAGCGGCTCCTGGTGGAAGACGTCGAGGGCGGCGCCGCCGACATGGCCGGATTTGATGGCGTCAGCGAGGGCCTGCTCGACGATGAGCTCGCCGCGGGCGCAGTTGATGATGCGGATGCCCTTCTTCATGATCTTGATCGAAGTCGAGTTGATGAGGCCTTCGGTCTGGGTGGTGAGGCCGACGTGGAGGGTGAGGTAGTCGGAGGCCTTGAAGATGTCGTCGATGGGAACGAGGGTGACGTTGTTCTCGCGGGCGATGACGGGGGCGACGAAGGGATCATAGCCGATGATGTTCATGCCGAAGCTGGCGGCGCGGCGTGCGACCTCAAGGCCGATGCGTCCGAGGCCTACGATGCCGAGGGTTTTGCCGCGGAGCTCCTGGCCCTGAAGGGATTTTTTGTCCCACTTGCCAGCGTGCATGGTGGAGTTGGCGCGGGGGATGGCGCGGGCGAGGGAGATCATGAGGCCGAGGGTGAGCTCGGCGACGGCGACGGCGTTGGCGCCGGGGGTGTTCATGACGACGATGCCGCGATGAGTGGCGGCGTCGGTGTCGATGTTGTCGACGCCTACGCCGGCGCGACCGATGACTCGGAGTTTGGGAGCGGACTCGAGAAGCTTGGCGTCGGCCTGGACGGCGGAGCGGACAACGAGGGCGTCGGCGTCGGATAGCTCAGCGGCTAGTCCGTTTTTGATCTGGTCTGGGGTGACTATTTGCCAGCCGGGTTCCTGTTGGAAGACTGCGAGTGTGGCGGGAGAGACTTTTTCAGCGAGAACGATCTTCAAAATTGACCTCAGCGTTCGGTGTCTGTTCACTGCGACTGGTCGTTGGAGGGGGTCCCCCCTCCCCATTACCCGCGCACAAGTTGTTTGTTTTCATTTAGATAGAGAGGGGGCTGGTCGCTAAATTCGTCTATCTAAATGGGTTACGGCTAAATTCGTCCAATGAAAGGAGTTACGGCGGTTGTTGTCGCTGTTGAGTTGCAAAAGGGCTAATTTTTCTATGCTGATTCTATTTTACGGGATTGAGTGGAACTCATGCGCCACGGGGATGTGGTTGTTTGGTATGGAGTTAGAGGATTTAGGGGCTTGACACTTATTTCAGGGTCGCCCCGCTCTCAACCGCCGATACTACCAACTGTCAACGAGGAGCCGACTTCAGACACGGAGCTGTGCGACTCGGGACCGATTATTCAAACATTCGTCATCAACTAGAATGAGTGCGCCATGAACCTTGAATGAAACCTGCACTACTTGCGCGTTGTCATCGGCGATGGTGAACCAGAACTCCACGTCGGTGAAGAGTTCGATTGGTTCGCAACCGAATTTTGGTCTGATGTTCTGCTAACTCAGACCGTGGAAAGGACGAAGTCCGCACTGCTGATCGCTAATAACTACTACCGTGTGAATGCCGAGGTCATTTACGTCTCGCAGGACCCCGAACAGGGGGCGGCTTGCATACTTGACTTCGGTATCAAGGCCATATCGGAAGAGGGAGGATTTCTGGGGATTCCTCTTCCGCCAGGGTGTCCGGAGGGCTACTACGTCACTGGCGAAGTTCGGCTGCAGCCGCCCCTTTGCACTGCTAATCACCCCCACGACCTCGGTCACCGATGGCGTGTGAACAGAATCTTCGCCGACTTGACCGATTTCAGCTCGTACCCGGGCGATATTTCTGAAGTTAGCTATCAAAACGTGCCCGGCACCGATTCGGTTGAATCAGGATCGTACGTCTTGCACTGTTCCGATCTCAATGCGTGATGTGAGTCGTTTGCGTGACACTCATGACGGGTGTTGCCGCCTTCTTGGCATTGGTACCGGCAAGGAGAACTACTTTGATTTCGGTACGGCTTTGATTTCGAAGACTGCGGGCCACTGCTTGCCGGTGACGAAGAGGCGGTCTTTCTTTGCGTCGTAGGCGATGCCGTTCAGGACTGACTCTTCGTTGACGCGCTGGTCGGTGGGGAGGAGACCCGTGAGGTCGATCCAGGCGATGATGTGTCCGTCGGTGGGCGAGATGCGTGCGATGCGGTCGGAGTGCCAGACGTTGGCGTAGATTTCGCCTTTGATGTATTCGAGTTCGTTTAACTGGTCGATGGTTTTGGGACCGTCTTTGACGATGATGTGGTGGGTTTCGGCGAAGGTGTTAGGGTTGCGGAAGCGGAGGGTGGCGGTGCCGTCGCTGGTGATCAGTTCCTTTGCGGTGCGCGTGATGCCCCAGCCTTCGCCGCTGTAGTGAAACTGGCTCACGATGCGGAGGGAGAAGCGATCAAGCACGAAGCCGGTGTGGGATTGCCAGGTCCATTGCAGGAGGTTCGGTCCCCAGTCGATGATGCCTTCGCCGAAGTACTTCGAGGGTAGATCGAACCGCTGGACTGGAGTGCCGGTCTCGGGCTGCGTCACTACGATGCCGGAGTGACCGTTCAGGCCGATGCCTTCGTAGAAGAGGCCGTTGAGGTAGAAAAAGCCTTCGGTGTAACTGTCGGTGGAGTGCGGATATTTTGCGATGACTTTGTAGGTGTAGACGGGGGCGGCGAAGGCGTTGACGGCGAGTGCGAGGAAGAGTGCGGACCGGATGAAGATCTTCGAGAACATTTGGGCTGGCTATCGCAGAGTTTACCTCTAAACTAATGCGCCACGTTCATGTGGCTTTTGATCTGGGTTTAGAACGATTGGGGGCTTGACACGATTTTTCTGTGACTTAACGGCCAATGTCCTGCCGGACGGGCCCACTGCGCGTGGGGCGGTCACTTCGTGACTTGTGTACCGGCTTCGCCGCACAGTCAGAGGGTATTTTTTTATTTCAGCTTCTTGAGCTCCGGATACCGCGCAAATATCCGTCGCTGATCCTCCGCTGTCAATTGCCCCAGACGCTGGGGCTTATCCTGCGGCCGCGTGCCTTTCTGATTCAGCACATTCATCAAGCTCCACTCCCGTTGCAGAGTCTGCGGTTCGTGCGCCGGCAAGTCGTAGCGCGTGAAGTCGATGACCTTTGGTGACTCGTTCTTCTCCCAGTTTCGCAGCAGCGCCAAACGAAACTCGCGATTCATGTACCACTCGATCTCCAACTCTTTTTCCGACCCTGGAGCGCCGGTTCCTCGAGCATCGAACTGATAGTTTAGCAAGGCGTTGCTTGGAGTGTGCTCGCGCCACTTCAGGCCGAACTCACCCTCGGTCAACACGCTGGTGTCTGGCCACCTGTCCTTGATGGCCTGCAGCCAGTAGGTCAGATCCTCGTCGTGCCCAATGGACACCTCCCAGATCGCAGTAACCCATCCAAATCCATTCAGAGCGTGGCCTCGGTCAAAGTGCGCCGCCGTGGTATCCAGCATCTCTCTACGGCCTACTTCCGTGCCGAGATTTCCCACAGCTTCGATTGGACCCACGCCGAGTCGGCTGTTATAGCCGCCCTCGAAGCCCTCCCGTCGTGCGGTTAGAAAGTCGCAGGTCCAGCCATCCAGGCACACGCAGTCGATGAAGTCGGCCGCTCCCTGTGCCGGTTTCAGATAGTGCTCCCGGCTTGGATAGTACGGATAGCAGATGCCGCCATCGCCATCACCGTGGTCAATCCCGTGCTGGCTCCAGATCTGCCCTTGGCAAACATGAATGCCCTCTTCCGTAGCGAGGTATCTCTGGTTTTCGGCATCCATGAAGCCCGCGACGAGGCACTCTGGTCGATATTTGCCGCCGACCATGGTGGAGATCAAGCCCAACGCCTTGTGAATAGTCTCCCGGTTATGCGCTCGCGTGTCATACATGGGTGCAAAGTAGCCGCCCGGAATGAAGGTGATCTCGTCGCCATAGCGATCGTGATACGACGCCAGAAGCCGGCGCGCGTCTTTGTACTCCTGCCGGTTGTCGTTTAAGGCCAGCCAGCTTACCGCCCACGTCATCCTCCCTTCGGGGCACCCTCTGGCAAACGCTTCTCTTCGTGAACGAATATGGGCCGGGCTGTTGTCCGGAGCTTCGTCTTCTCCGATCGAACGGGTCGGCGTTACTTCGATCTGGTTGACCCGCACGACTGAGACATGGGTCAGGAATCGTCCGCGCAAAGCAGAAGTGCTCGCCCCGAACGCCATTGCGCTCTGCGCCGTGAGCGCGCCTGAGGCCGCGGCGGTGGCACCGATTAGAAACTCTCGTCTGCTGTAAGCGGCGTCCCTTGCCATATTTAGATTTTCTGTCTTCCATGGATACTGAAAGCCCACGTCCGAGAGTCCGGACGTGGGCACCCGTTTTGTGGTGAAACTGAGACGGTGGCGTTGTTGGTTATTTGGCGTGTTCGGCGAAGAAGGTTTGGGCGGCGATGAGGCCTTTGCCGAAGGTGAAGTTGGGTGCGGGGAATTTGGTTTTGTGGATGACTTGCTCGAGAGCACCGATGATGGCGATGGTGTCCATGTAGTCGAAGAAGCCGATGTGGGCGATGCGGAAGAGCTGACCCTTCATCTCGCCCTGGCCGTCGGTGACGATGGCGGCAAACTGCGATTTGAGGCCTTTGACGAGGGTGCCGGAGTCGGTACCTTCGGGGGCTACGATGGCGGTGGCTGCTGCGGCTTCGTAGCCTACGGGCGCGAAGAGTTTGAGGCCGAGTGCGGTGGCTGCGGCGCGAGTCATGGCGGCGCAGGTGATCGCGTTGTCGACTAACTTCTTGCGGCCTTCTGCGAGGTCGCCTTCGGGCTTTTCGGGCGTACCGGCCTGGGCGGCGATGTAGTTCAACGCTGCGCCTAGAGCTGCGATGAGCGCGACGGAGGGCGTGTAAGCGGATTCGCCCTTGGCGGCGTTCTTGCGCTCCTTGCGGAGGTCGAAGTAGTAGCGCGGGTTGTAGGTGGCCTCCATGCGGTCCCAGGCGCGGGCGCTGACGGCGAGGTAGCTGAGGCCGGGGGGAATCATGACGGCTTTTTGCGAGCCGCCGATGAGGACGTCGATGCCCCAGGCGTCCATGTCGAGGTGCGAGGTGCCGAGGCCGGTGATGCCGTCGACGATGAGGAGAGCTTCGGAGTTTTCGGATTTGAGGAGCTTGGCGATGGCTTCGATGTCGTGGCGGACGCCGGTGGAGGACTCGGTGGCCTGGACGAAGACGGCGCGGGTTTCGAGGTGGAGGTTTGCTTTGACTTCGTCGAGGGAGAAGGTGCTGCCGTAAGGGGCGCTGACGACGTCGACGTGGCAGCCGAAGGCTTTGGTGATGCCGGTCCAGCGCTCGCCGAACTTGCCGGCTGTCAGAACCAGCACGCGATCTCCGGGTGACGTCAGGTTGGAGACGGAGGCTTCCATGGCTCCGGAGCCGGAGCTCGAGAGGATGATGACGTCGTTTTTGGTGCCGACGAACTCTTTGAGCTGGGAGAGGACTCGGGTGTACATCGCGCGAAACTCGGGAGTGCGGTGGTGGATATCGGCCGCGGCCATGGCGAACTGGGCGGCGGGGAGGAGAGGGGTCGGACCAGGGGTGAAGAGGCGTGTTTTGCGGATCATAGGATTTATTGTAGCGGGGCCCTGCCGGACGGGCCCACTACGCGTGGGGCGGTCACTTCGTGACTTGTGTATCTTGTTTCGGTGATGCGGGCGGCTTGGGGCCTCGCGTTGCTCGGCTTACTTATAATGGAGGATTGATTGGAGATGCGATGACGATTGGCGAGAAGATTCAGACGGATATTGTGGTAGCGATGAAGGCGAAGGACGAGCATAAGCTGACGACGCTGCGGATGGTGAAGTCGGCGCTAAGGAACAAAGAGATCGATAAGCGCGAGAAGCTGACCGATGCGGAGGAGCAACAGATTCTGACGACGCTGATCAAGCAGCGGAGGGAGTCGGTGGAATCGTTTACCAAAGGTGGACGGACGGAGCTGGCAGAGAAGGAGCAGGCGGAGATCGGGATGATCGAAGGGTATCTGCCAAAGGCTGCCGAGGAGGCGGAGATTCGACAGATAGTGCATGGCGCGATTGAGTATCTGCAGAAGGATGCCGGGGGAGTGAGGCCGGGGCCGAAGGATATCGGGCCGATCATGAACGTGACCAAGCAACGGATCATGGCGAGTGGGCTTTGGGCGGATGGGAAGCTGGTCAGCGAAATTGTGAAGGCGGAGTTGGCGAAGCAGGGCTAGTTTTTGATTGTGCAAGAAATATGGCGCCGGCGAGTCTAGGCCCGAATCAATTGTTCGTAAGGAGTTCCGCTTCGATGACGACTGCTGGTGCAAAGCTGGAGGAATCTGACGAAGCTTTGTCGCGCGTGATACCGAGTGAAATAGGGAAGGCCCAGGGTGTTATTGGCTGGTCTAGTTTTCTCTTCGCGGTGCTGCAGAGCGTTTGCAGTTTTTTTGTTGCGTTGGATGGACTGCGGTTTTTGATTGGGGTGGGTGCGCTGGCCAGCATCGTTGGAGCAGGCCAGCAGTGGGATCGACTGCATACGGACTGGGTTCGTGTGCCGATGATTGTGCTGTCGCTGGTGGGTGCGCTGTTGAACCTGACAGTGTTGTTGCATGTGCGGCATCTGCGAAGTCGGCCGTCTGCGCAGTGGCGGTTGAAGCCCTTGACACCGCGAAAGTTGAGGGCGGAGCGGGTGCAGCTTGCGCTGTCAATGGTGACGCTGGTTTTGATTGCAGTGGAAGAGATATCGCATTGGCATACGTTTCATCGGGTGTGATCTGCGTAGCGCTATCGGCGTGACCAGTTGAACTCGGTGCCGGCGATGATGGTGCGGCCTTGCAGGGGGACTTGTGGGATCTCCTGGTAGCCGGTGTTGCTGAGGTTGAGCAGGCGCAGGTAGGGGCGTAAACGACCAGTGTTGCGGGAGAGGGCGATGTCCCAGAGCGGATAGGCGGTGTGCTGGGTGCGCTGGACGACGTTGACCTGGGTGTGGGCGTTGATCTGGTGGCCAATGCTGCCAGGGAGGGTTCCGTTCCAGGCGAAGATGGCGTTTTGCGCAGCGTAGTTGTAGGCATATTCGGAGATGAGGTTGGGTGGTGGGGATGCTGCGTGGGCGGCGGCGTAGCTGAACTGTAGCTGCTGCGTGGTAGTGAGACGTAGGCGGAGAGTGGTTTCGGCTCCAGTGATGTTGAGGTTCTGGATGTTGACTGCTTGGTAGGGCTCCGCGAAGGTGAGGGCCGGGGTGGCGAGGGCGAGTTTGGAGTAGTCGATGGTGTCTTTTTGCTGGAGGCGGAAGCCGGTGGCAGTGAGTGTTAGGCGGCCGTTTGTGGGGGTCCAGTCGAGGCCGGCTTCGTAGCTCCAGGAGGACTCGGGTTTGAGGTTGGGATTGCCGATGGTGGTGGGGTCTGAGTAGTAGAGGTCGACGTAGGTGGGGAGCCGGAAGCCGTGGCCAGCGGAGGCTCTGAGGCGCGTGGTGTGGGTGAGGGTGTAAGCGGCGGCGATGCTGGGGGAGAAGACATTGCCATTGCTGGAGAGGACTTCGTCGCGTGCTCCGAGCGAGAGGGAGAAGCGGCCGAGTGTGCGGAGGCTGAGGTTGACGTAGCCTGCGCCCTGGTTGCGGGCGTGTTGGCCGAGTGAGTTGGAGTGGATGGAGTCGCCGTCGGCTTCGAGGCCGTAGGAGAGGGTGGTGTTGGGGGTGAGGTTGTCGGCGCGGCGGAGGGCGGCTTCGTAGCTGGTGGTGATGTGGTTATTTTCGTAGATCTGGGGCTGGTCGGCGAAGAGGACGAAGAGGTCGGTGTGGCGGCGGTAGCCATAGCTGGCGGCGGTCTTCTGGCCCAACTGCTGCTGAATGCTGGCGAACCAGCCTTTGGTGCGCTCCCATGAGTCGTAAGGGCCGTAGAAGAGGTTGGCTCCGTAGGGGCGGTCGCTGGTGGCGAGGAGGATGTCGGTTGTGCCGGGCTTTAGGGTTAGCCAGGTCTCGGAGGCTAGCGCGTTGCTTGAGTAGTTGCGGTCGGGAATGAAGCCGTCGGAGGTGTCGCGACTGCCGGTGAGCTGGGTGGCCACGGGGCCCTGAGTGTAGGAGGCGCGGAGGTGCTGCTCGATGGAGGAATAGCTGCCGCCGCCCGCGCTGCCAATGACGGTGAGGCCTGGGGCTGGAGGCTGGGTGAGGAGGTTGACGGCCCCGCCGATAGCGTCGGAGCCGTAGAAGGTGCTGCCTGAGCCGTGCAGGATGTCGATGCGCGTGACGGCGTCGAGGGGGACGGGGATGTCGAGATTGAGATGGCCGGTTTCGGGATCGTTGATGCGGAGGCCGTTGAGAAGGATGAGGGACTGCTCGAAGGTGGTGCCGCGGAGGGAGAGGTCGGCCTGGACGCCGTTGGCTGCACGGGCTTGCAGGTTGAGAGAAGAGTCTTGGCGGAGGTAGTCGACGACGGAGTTTGAGACGAGGGGCTGGTCGCGTGGGGAGATGAGGTTGACGGAGCGGTCGCTCTCGGCGAGGGGGAGTGGCTCGAGGGTGGTGGTGACGGAGATGCTTTGGGCGATGGGTGCGGGTTTGTTTGGGGATGGCGATGGAGTGGGTGCTTGCTGGGGCTGTTGGGCGGCGGCGCTCAGATAGATCAGACAGAGAGGCAGGTAGGCTAAAGTTGTTTTCATAGGGTCCGGTGTCCAAAACGATAATGCGCCGGGTTGAGGGACGAGTGGAGGTAGTTTTGTTTTGTTATAAATAGTTGAATTAATCAATTATCTGCCGGAGAAGAGGTGCGATGCGGATCGAAGCTTTTTTGCGGCAGAGCCCGGTGTTTCAGGCTAGCCGGATTGCGCGGAGAATGGATGCTTCACTAAATCTTGTGCTCCAAGATGAGGAGGTGACTGCGTTTGAGGCGATGGTGTTGGCGGCGATCTTCTTTGAGAAGCGCGGGCAGATCAAGCCGTCGGCTCTGGCGGAGGCGTTTGAGACTACGCGAAGCAATGTGAGTCATTGCATCTCGTCGCTTGAGGCGAAGGGTCTGGTGGAGCGGAGGATCGATCCGGAGGATGCGCGGGCGGTGCAGTTGCTGCTCAAGCCGCTGGGGAAGAGGCGAGCGGTGAGGGTGATGGGGATTCTGGATCGAATGCAGCGGCGATTTGAGGATGGTGTGGGGGCACAGAAGTTGGAAACCATGCTGACGCAGATGACGGCGGTGGAAGAGCTTTGTGCGCGGATCGCTGCTGCGGGACGCTGAGCTTATTCCTAAGTCGATAATTTGATAACGGACCAAGATTAATCGAGTGTCCGATGAATTCAGGGGAGCGACTAATGATTGCTGAGACAGTTTGGACGAAGGAGATGGAATTTGAGGGGCGGTCCGAAAGTGGCCATAGCGTCATTTTCGATGCCGGCGACCGGCACGCCAACGGCCCTTCACCAATGGAGGCGGTGCTGATGGCACTTTGCAGTTGCACCTCCGTCGATGTCGTTTCGATTCTCAAAAAGAAGCGCGAGCCCCTGACCGGCCTTACTGTGTCTGCAACCGCTGAACAGTCCGCTGCGCCGCCTCGGGTGTTTACAAGGATCATGCTGACTTACAGGATTGGCGGTGCTGTCTCAAAGAAGGCTGCCGAAGATGCGGTTGAACTCTCGAAGAACAAGTACTGTTCGGTCTCGAAGATGCTGGAGAAGGCCGCCCAGATCGACTTCAGGATCGAATACGCGAATGATTCGAGCGTGGACGTCTCGAGCAAGTAGGTTTTATTCGCGGATGATTTTGACGAAGATGCCGTCGGGGAGGGTTGCGCCGCCGAGGATGTGGACTACGCCGTCTTTGGTGAAGCCGCGGAGCATGGTGTCGGCTTTGGCGTAGGGGTTGGGTGGGGCTTCGGATTTGGTGGGGTAGGGATTGGCTTTGATGATTGGAGGGGCGGCGGGCTGGCTGGGGGAGCTTGAGCCAATGGCGGGGCCTCGGCGCATTCCGCGGTCCATGGCCTCGTTGGCGAGACGGTCGGCGTCCTTGTTTTTGTGACGCAGAGCGTGGGTGATCTCGAAGGCTTCGAGTTTGGCGATGCGGTTTTTTGCCTCTTCATAGAGTGGCTTGAGGTCGGGGCTTTTGACCTGATATTTGCCTTGGATCTGCTTGACCATTAGCTCGGAGTCGGAGACGACGCGGAGGCGAGGGTGGTGGTGGTCGAGAGCGTACTGGAGGCAACCGAGGAGGCCGGAGTATTCGGCGTAGTTGTTAGTGCGCATGCCGAGGAACTCGGCGAGTTCGGCGAGGACGGTGCCTTCGTTGTCCTGGATGAGGGCGCCGTAGCCGGCGGGGCCGGGGTTGCCGCGGGCTCCTCCGTCGCAGTGGGCGTTGATCCAATCGGTCTTTTTTGTGGCGGGCGGATTGGAGATGGGGGTTTCGGAGAAGAGGCTGGGAGCTGCGGTCGGACGGGGAGGCATTGGGTGAGTTTACCGGATAGTGGGGCTTCGGTGACTTTGGCAGTCGATGGATCGAGACGGTCGGACAACCGCTAAGGTGGATGCGAAATACGGGGGTGTCTCCACTGCGGCGGCAAAGTGCGCCGCCCGTTCGACTTCGCTCAGGGTCGAGATGACGAGTGTTATGGGTTGGATGGAGGGGCGGCTCCCCCTTTGGTGGTATCTGGTGATGCTCACCTTTCGGAAGTTTTGGGGTCTATCGAGGTGTACTTCGATTTCCTGACTCCGGAGTCAGAACGATGAATTTAGAAGCTGCTGGATTGAATCCTGGCGGGGAGTTGTCTTCTCCGCTTGCTGTGGGGCTCCGAAAACGGCACGCTAGTCCGTTTGCTGCGGGACTGATTGGCGGAACAGCGGTAGAATCGTTGCCAGCGATGGCAAAGGCAGCGGCTCAACCCGGAACCCGGAACAGCGGCAAGCTGACGCAGGCGCAGCTGGACGCGCGGGCACAACAGCGGACCGAAGATGACGAACTGATTCGCGAGGCGCAGAAGGGCCAGCGAACAGCATTCGATGCTCTGGTGCGGCGATATGACCAGTCTGTGCTTCGACTGGCGCTGCATATGCTTGGAAATGAGCAGGATGCGCAGGATGTTCACCAAGAGGCCTTCATCAAGGCTTATCGACACCTGGGGAACTTCCGGTTCGAATGCAGCTTTTATACGTGGCTTTACCGGATTGTGACGAACCTTTGCCTGGATCAGCTGAGGCGGCGCAAGAGCCGCAGGGAAGATCCGGCGACGGTGTTGGATGCCAGTGGCGATGAGATGGACCTGATGGCCAACATCACGGACGACCGGGCGATGGCGAACCCGGGCCGGGAGCTGGACCGGAAGGTGATGAGTGAGCGGATCAGCGATGCTTTGAGCAAGCTGACGCCGCGGGAGCGAACTGTGTTTGAGCTGAAGCACTACCAGGGGCTGAAGCTGCGGACGATTGGCGAGATGTTGAGCACGACGGAAGAGACGGCCAAGAATACGTTGTTCCGGGCCACGCGAAAGCTGCGGGCTAATCTGGCGGAGCTTCGATAAGGTTTGCGGCTGGGAAGTAGAAGTTGATACGAAATGATTGGATAAGGGCGCACGTAGAGCCCAGCAGAGAAGTGCAGAATTTGAGGCTGGTTGAGGTAGGACAATGAAGTGTGAGAGCGCAAGGGACTGTATCGTTTTGCTGAACTATGGCGAGTTGCCCGATGAACTTGCCGGGGGACTGGAACAGCATCTGATCGAATGTGAGGGTTGCCGCGTGGAGCTCGAGGCGATCCGGTTGTTCGAAGAGCGGTTGGCATTGCTGCCGGTGCTGGAGCCTACGCCGAATCTTCTGGCGCAGTCGCGGATGCGGCTGGATGATGCGCTGGATATGATTCCGCCGCATGGGTTTCTTACTCAACTGAGAGTTAATTTCTACCGTTGGTGCGGGCATGTGCAGAGCGCGCCAGCGCTGGCGACATTACTGCTAGGCGTGGGCTTTCTGGCAGGGAACTTTACTTTGCGCTATCAGGTAGCACATGCGCCGAAGCCGCAGGGTATCGTGACTACCGAACAGCCGGGCGTGGTGGGAAATGTGACCGGGATTGTGCAGATGCCGAACTCGGAGCTGGTGCAGGTGAAGTACAACCGGGTTGTTCCAGAGACGATGGAAGGCTCGCTGGATAGTCCGGAGATTCGGAAGCTGCTGATGGTTGGGACCAATGCTGCTGCGACCGACGTGGTGCGGAAGGACTCCGTTTCCTCGCTGGCGAACGAATGTAAGGCCGGGCATGAGTGCCAGCCGACACCCGATGGTAAGGGGATTCGGCATGCGCTGATGGTTTCGCTGCGATACGACCAGGATGCGGGAGTGCGTATGACGGCTCTCGAAGGCTTGCAGCAGTATGTCGGGCAGGACCAACATGTGCGGGACGCAGTGTTAGAAGCAGTGATGCATGATCCGGATGCCGGGATTCGGAAGACTGCGATTGGGCTGCTTGAGCCGGTGCAGTCGGATTCGAGTGTGCGGCAGGTGCTGCGGACGGTATCGACTCAGGACGCAAATCCCTATATTCGGACTGCCTCGTATAACGCGCTGCAGAACTTCGCAGATATTCAGTAAAGAAATCCCACTGGGCGATGGAGTTCTCTCGATCACAACGATGCGAGAGCTAAGCGGATAAGGTTATGCAGATGAAATACCGCAGGTCGTTGGGGGTTGTGGCGCTGGTGGCGGGCACGGCTGTTCTTGGTGGAGAACAGAGGATGCTTGCGGCGCAGGGCATCCCGTTCTGGTTTGGTCCGCGGATGCTTGCGATGGGGGAAGGCTCACATAAATATTTGCCGCAGGGGTACCTTGGGGTGGAGTCGCGCGATGTGAGCGAGGATCAGCTTGGTGCGCTGAAACTGAAGGAGGCCCGGGGCGCGGAGATTGTGAGTCTGGATCACGACGGACCTGCGTGCAAGGCGGGGATGCGGATGCATGACGTGATTCTGCAGATGAACGGTCAGGCCGTCGACGGGCAAGAGCAATTGAAGCGTTTGCTTCGCGATCAGCCGGTGGGACGGACGGTGAGTTTTGTAGTGAGCCGCGATGGGCAGACGCAGACGATGACGATGCAGATGGCGGACCGGCGGACGGTGGAGCAGCAGGCGTGGGAGCAACACTATTCGGTGCCGGCGCCGGGCCAAGCAATTTCGGGGTCGGTGGGCGGAAATAGTTTTATGTCGGCCTCGACGTCGTCCGGGACGACAACGATTCCCAAGGGTCACCGAGAGGTGCTGGCGATGAACATGATTCTGAGTTCGTCGTATACGGGTGCGCAGCTTGAGGTGATGGGACCGCAGCTGGCTGGATTTTTTGGTGCAGACGGTGGTGCGGGATTGCTGGTGCGTAGCGTCGACATCCACAGCCCAGCGGAGGAAGCTGGCTTGAAGGCGGGAGACGTGGTGGTGAAGGTGAACTCTATCCCGGTTTCAAGTGGGGCCGACTGGACCAAGACGGTGCATGACAACAGGAACAAGCCTGTGCCCGTGGTGGTGATTCGCGACAAGCATGAGGAGACGCTGACGCTGACGCCGGATAATAAGAAGCGTTCGAGCGTGATTCCTGGATTTGGGCTGGAAGAGTTTTTTGGCGAGACTGGCCAGTACACGCGCGAGCTGCTGGCGAAGCTGTAGCGCGGTCGGGGCTACGTTCTCTTAATGCACCGTGGTGCCCTCGATCAGGCCAGCTAGTTCGATTGGCAGTACGAGCGCTTCCTCGGTATTTCCCGTCATGAAGGGCTTGAGTTCGTAGTGGCCGTGGGATACTCCGACCTCGAAGATGAGGTGATCGGGATAGAGGAGTTCTTTTACGGTCGCTCCTTTGTGCGTGCCGGAGCCGGTGTACTGATCGTGCTGGATCTCAACGAAGATGGGCGGTCGGTCTCGGCGGATCGTTTCGCGCATGCCTGCGAGTGCCTTGGCTTCGTAGCCTTCGACGTCCATCTTGAGAAGCGATATGGGAGGCAGGTTGTTGGCTGCGAAGAAGTCGTCGCCGCGGACGACCGGCACTGAGATAACGTCGCTGGAGGCGTTGTCGGGGAGGTTGTTGCCGAGTGTTCCAGTGCCCTGGTTGGCGCCGGTGGGAGGGTGGAAGGTGCCGCTTTCGTTCTGGTCGCCGAGGGCAACGGGAAAGATAGTTACGTTGTCGACCCTGGCATGGTTGAGTTTGCGTTCCATCTCGGCGCGCACGACGGAGAAGGGCTCGAACGAAAAGATATGATCGGCATGACTGGACATGAAAAGGGAGTGGTGGCCGATGTTGGCTCCCACGTCGAAGAAGTTGACTGGCTTGCCGGTGGCACGGAGCGCGTCGGCGATGGCGGCGAGGAGACGTACTTCATGCAGCTGAAAGGCTCCGTAGTAGAAGACGGACCAGTCGATGAAGTTGGCCATGTTGCCGGAGTAAGACTTGCCAAAGAAATCAGTGTTGAACGGGTGCGATTCCTGATGGTCGGGGTGCGAAAACGTCCGGAGGATTCTGTCGCGACCGCGAAGCCAATGTTGACGTCCCACAAATCGCAGGAGTTGCTGCTTCATTGGTTGCATGAGGGAGATGATACGCCAGTCGTTTTTATTTGTAACTACAACAAGGAGGGTAGGTTGGTCGTCATCAGGCCTTGTGATGCGGTGATACCGGGCAAAGCAAATGACACGCAAGTTGGATGAGGTTTCGGGTTCCGGTTGTTGGGAAAACACTACGTTGGGCCACGTTTCGATATACTTGAAAGTGATATGTCTTCTGCTTCTACAACTGCCTCGGTGAATGGCAGACGTCCGATGACCGCCACGCGCCGCCTGAAGGCAGTGACGCGTAAGCTGCGCGAGCTGGGTTCAATTGGTTCCGCGGTGATGTCGACCGGGCATCCGTATATGGCGCACATTGTGCCGATGCGGCGGTGCAACCTGGCTTGTACCTACTGCAACGAGTATGACGATCACTCGCCACCGGTTCCGCTGGACGAGATGCTGCGCCGCATCGACCATCTGGGGCGGTTGGGGACTTCGGTGATAACGATCTCAGGCGGCGAGCCGTTGCTGCACCCGGAGCTGGATCAGATTATTGCGCGGATCAGGAAGACGGGCGCGATCGCCGGGATGATCACGAATGGATATCTGCTGATGCCGGACAGGATTGAGCGACTGAACAAGGCCGGGCTCGACCATATGCAGATCTCGATCGATAACGTGATGCCGGATGAGGTCTCGAAGAAGAGCCTGAAGGTGCTGGATAAGAAGCTACAGATGCTGGCTGAGCACGCGGATTTTCATGTGAACATCAACTCGGTGGTCGGCGGCGGGATTGCTGATCCGAATGATGCGCTAACGGTGAGCGAGCGCGCGCTGGCGTTGGGGTTCAGCTCGACGATTGGAATTATTCACGATGGCAGCGGGCAGTTGAAGCCGCTGGGCGATGCGGAGCGCAGTGTTTGGGACAAGGTGCGGAACCTGACGCGGCGGAGCTACTCGCGGTTCAATCACTTCCAGGAAGCAATTGCGAATGGGAAGACGAACGATTGGCGATGCCGGGCGGGTGGGCGGTACTTGTATATCTGCGAGAACGGTCTGGTGCACTATTGCAGCCAGCAGCGTGGGTATCCGGGGGTGCCGCTGGCGAATTACCAGACGGCCGATGTGAAGCGGGAGTTTTTGACGGAGAAGAGTTGTGCGCCGGGCTGCACGATTAGCTGCGTGCACCAGGTGAGCTACATCGATCACTGGCGCGCGCCGCAGACCTCGTCGGTGACGCCAGGGGCTTCGGGTAATAGCGAGCTTGTGCAGATTAGTTGATCGTGTGGGTGAAGTTGTGGGTGGGTCTGTAACCGACAATGGTGGGATTGCCTGAGTTCGCAAATTAGCGGATGCTGTTGGGATGATGCGTTCGACGCGGCTTGGGCTGGGTAGATTTTTTCTTGGATTAGCTTTGGTGGTTGGAGTGGGCTTGCCTGCTGGTGGGCAGACGGGCACGCAGGATGTGACGCAGCGGCCTACAAGCACACCTTACTCGGGCGACCTTTCCATTTTTGAGTATCCGGACCGGGATAAGAAGCTGCAAATCGATCGAGTGATGGATCTGCTGGGGATTGTGCCAGGGAAGAATGTTGCCGATATCGGTGCGGGCTCGGGCTGGTTTACGGTGCTTGCGGCGCGCAGGGTGGGACCGACGGGCGCGGTGATCGCGGAAGACATTAATCCACTAGCGATCGAACACATCGGGAAGAGAGTGTTGACGGAGAATCTGTCGAATGTGCGAACGGTGCTGGGTACCGCCGACGATCCGCGGCTACCGGAGGGTAGCGTGGACGCGGTGCTGATGCTGAAGGTGTATCACGAGATTGCGCATCCGGTGTCGACGATGAAGGTGCTGCAGAAAGCACTGCGGCCAGGGGCGAAGGTCGGGATCATCGACCGCAATGGCAACGGAGCGGATCACGGATTGAATCAGGATGTGGTGGTGAAAGAGATGAGTGATGCTGGGTACAAGCTCACGGGGACGTACGATTTTACGAAGGCGGATAAAGAGGATTATTTCCTGATCTTTCAGGTTCGTTGAGCTGTGAAAGATTGATCGCGCGAATTACTTCGTTGGGTCGATGAGTCTGAGGCCGCTTGGATCGTCGCGCTTGTTTAGTGGTGTGTCCTCGGCGGTGACGAAGACCTCAAGGGTTGGGTTCACCCAGGCTTCGAAGAGATGACCGCCTGCGGTCGTTCCGTCTCGTTTTCCCAGCACGACGTGGGTGTGGACGATCGGTCTCGACTGGAAGGTGGCGATGTCGCCGATGATGGAGAGGACCTCGACCTGCTCGTTGACCGGCAGGGGATGGTAGAGTTTACGGTCGAGATCGAACCATGCGGTGAGGGCGCTCGAGACTGCTCCGATGCCCGTAAAGTGTGCGTCGCCGACGTGGTATTGCTTCGCGAAGTCGGTGAGGCCGCTGAGGACCTCGTCGCCTTTGCCGAAGATGACGGCGAAGGTACGTTCGCCCTTTTGCTGGCTTACCAGCTTCACCTGCATGTGGGGCGCGAGGCCAGTTGGCACTGGCCTCGTGGGTTGAATGAACTCCGGGGAGCTTTGTTGGGCGTTGGTTATCGTGACAATCGTGGTGAGCAGCAGGCCTGGGAGGAGACGCTGGGCTCTGGTCATCGATCTATCGCTTCCTAGCGCTTCGCTGTGGTGGTCTTTGGTTTTGCGGCGGCAGCGGGGGCGGGATTTTCGGCGATTGCGGTGTCGAGCATGGCGTAGAGCTGGGTCACGTCGCTAACCTCGGTGTATCCCTTTTGGGTGACGATGAAGATGGTCGGGGTCTTAGTGAGGCCGACGCGCTCGCCCAGGGTCTGGTCGGCGTGTACCTCGGCGGCGAAGAGGCCGTTTGGATCAATGACGAAGGGCATTACCTTACCGTGAGATTGAAAGTACTTCTGCGTAAAGGCGTTGAGGTCTTCCTTCGAGGCGATAGACATCTGGTTCGCGAAGACAGCGCGGCGATAGTCCTCAGCGAACTGGGGGGAGATCTTGTCCTGCATGTATCGGGCCGTGATGGCGGCGTCCATGCTCCAGATGTGCATGCGGAGGGGAAAATCGTGGCGAAGAAGCGGGATCTTGTACTTGTCAACGGCCGCGTGCACGATGGGGAAGGCGTGGGCGCAGGCGGGGCATTCGAGGTCTTCAAACTCGTAGATGGCGACCGGGGAGCCCTTGGGAGCACGGAGCATGGAGGTGTCTTTGAAGCCCTGAGCGAAGGCCGGGAGGCTGGCCGGAAGGGCGAGGAACAGGGCTGCTGCGAGAAGGATGCGGGTCATTGGTGTAAGACGCATAGGATTATCTTTTGTATTTTAGCTGACGGCGGGGTTGGAACGGTTTTCCTTCAATTTCTGCATCGGGAGGGGAGTGTGGCACTCTAATAAGAGAGCATGAAATCCCTTACTGGAAGATTAAGAGGAGTGAAGGCCTGGCCTCTGGCATTGATCCTGTGCAGCCCACTGGCTGACGCACAGACTCAGAGCGCGGATCTGCCTCCGGCTCCGACGCCCAATATTGTGAAGTTTCCGGGCGGGGTGGTGGTCGAGCAGGGGACGCCTGGGGCGATGCCGTTGAGTCTCGACGATGCGATCGCCCGTGGGGAGAAGCGCAACCTGCAGATGCTGTTGGCCGTCCAGAACGAACGGATGGTGCGGGGCCAGGTTCTGACGGCCGAGAATAGTTTGTTGCCTAGCTTGACGGCCAAGGGGGCGATCGAAGCGCAGCAAATTAACCTTGCGGCGGAGGGATTCAAGGGGTCCTCGCTTGCGGAGTTTCCGTTGCCGCCGGGGTTCATATTTAACGAAATCGTCGAGGTGAACACGGCTTCGGCACAGATGAGCTTGAATCAACAGCTCTTCAATGTGCCGGCTTATTATCTGTATCGATCCGCGCAACAGGCTTCCAAGGCGGCGAACTTTACGACGCTGAATCAGGAGGATGCCGTCGTCCTTTCCGTGGGGACGCAGTATCTGCTGGCGTTGGCGGATGCTTCGCAGATTACGAATGCGCAGGCATTGGAGAAGGCTGATGAGGTCGCGTATGAGCAGGCGAAGGCCTCGCACGAAGCAGGCGTTGGGACCAATCTGGACGAGTTGCGCGCCAGGGTTCAATTGCAAACGCAGCAGCAGGCGCTTATCAATGACGAAAACGCGTTTGCGAAGGACAAGATTGCACTGAACCGGCTAATTGGGTTGCCGGTGGATCAGGAGATTAAACTTACGGATGCGGCGCCTTATGGGGAGTTTGCGCAGTTGCCGCTGGATGATGCGAAGAAGCTGGCCTACGAGCGCCGGAAGGATCTGCTGAGTCTGCAGGCGCAGCTTGAGGTTGCGGTGAAGGCACGGAAGGCCGTGCGGGCTGAACGGCTGCCGGTGTTGTCGTTCGATGGGTACTATGGAGTGCTCGGTGAGATCGGTTCGCTCTACCACGGTGTGTTTACGGCGACCGGTAAGGTGAGCGTGCCGGTATTTGAAGAAGCACAGCTTCGCGGCGAGCGTGAGGTGGCGGATGCGCAGATGATCGGGCTGAGACAGCAGATCGGGTCGTTGCGAGTGACAATTGAGCAACAGATTCGCTCGGCGATGCTGGATGTTCAGTCGTCGAATGATCTGGTGAAGGTTGCCAAGAGCAACGTGGATCTTGCGACGCAGGAGTTGCAGGATGCGACCGATCGTTTCTCGGCGGGCGTAGATGACAACCTGCCGGTGGTCCAGGCTCAGGCGACGCTGGCGGCGGCGCAGAGCACGCTTGTGAATACGCTCTATCAATACAACCAGTCGAAGCTGCAGTTGGCGCGCAATACCGGCGTCGTGGAGTCGCAGTACAAGGTTTACCTGGGCCGGTAGAGCTGCAACCCAAGGGTCGGTGTTAGGATTCTCCGCATGAAGAACGCCGAGCGTTCATCGCCGATGCGATTGGCAGCGTGGGCCCTGGTTGGCAACCTAGTTATGGCGGGCGCGGTGTTCTTCGAGGTAGTGGTGTACCCGAAACTGTCCAATCGTGTCACAGCGTTGCCGGTGTGGGCGTTTCGCTTGTTCACTTTCACAATACCTTTCCTGGCTGGACTTGCGATCATCGCCTTGGTCGTGCAAAAGCTGCGTGGCGGCATGAAGAAAGGTGCCTGGACGGATGCTGAGCTAGAGCCATTGCGGCGACGGCTCCGGAACCCAGTGTGGGGTGTGGCATCGGGTGCGTTGTTCATCCTGGCCATCGGCGTTGTTGTGACAGATCGCGGATTCGGTCATGCGGGCTGGTTCTGCTTTTTGATTCTACCCTTCCAGATTCTGTTACAGATCGTAAATGCGGTGAGGCCGGCTGAGAGTGCGCGGGAACACATTGATGGAAACGGTTCCGCGGCGATACGGTCGGAGCGTTGGGGCGAGCCGCCAACTGGAACTGTGGACTGATCGCTGCTGCGTGATGAAAACATAGCGAAAGTCTGCGGTGGCACAGGCACTTTCGCGGCGGAAGTGTGAAAACATAGGCTATGGCGGATGGTTCGGAACGAGGGGAGCCAGCGGTAAAGAAGGATTACCGCTCGGCGTTTAAGTCGCGGGACTTTCGGCTATATCAGACAGCGCGGTTGATGGTGATTCTGGGGGCGGAGGCGCAGTCGGTCGCTGTGGCGTGGCAGGTGTACGCGCTGACGCACTCGGCGTTGGATCTTGGATATACAGGGCTGGCGCTTTTTCTGCCTGGGTTGTTTGTGATGCTGGCAGCGGGGCACGCGGCGGACCGGTATGACCGGCGGAAGATCATTCTGCTCTGTTATGGGCTACAGGCTTGTTGTACTGCTGTGTTGTTGTGGTTGTCGTTGAGTGCGACGGCGTTGCAGCATGGGAGGGTGTGGCCGATCTATGCGGTGCTAGTGGGAATTGGATTGGGCAGGGCGTTCAGTGGGCCTGCGGCGAGCGCGATGCTTCCGAGCCTGGTGCCGAAGGAAGATTTTGTGAACGCAGTGACATGGGGCGCGACGGTCTTCCAGATTGCGAATATGTCGGGGCCGGCGGTGGGGGGGCTTTTATTTACCTTGCCGCTGGCCGGCGTCGCGGCGGTGTGTAATGGCGCTCCGCTGGTCTACAGCTTCACGCTGCTTATGCTGCTGGGATTCGTTGTGCTGGTGAGCATGATTCGGGCGAAGATGGTGACGACTGAAAAGAAGGCCTTCAGTATGAAGACAGTGCTGGCGGGGCTTGAGTATGTGTGGCGCGCGAAGCTGTTGCTGGGGTCGATCTCGCTGGATTTGTTTGCTGTACTGTTGGGCGGTGCGACGGCGTTGTTGCCGATCTTTGCTACCGATATTTTGCATGCCGGACCTCGCGGGCTCGGATTGCTGAGGGCGATGCCTTCGGTTGGGGCGCTGGCGGTTTCGTTGTTGATGGTAGTGCGACCGATTAAGCGCAAGGCTGGGTTGACGATGCTAGTGTGCGTTGGAATCTTCGGCGCAGCGACTGTTGTGTTCGGGTTGTCGAAGAGTATCTACCTGAGTGCGGCGGCGCTGGTGATTGTCGGCGCGAGCGACATGGTGAGTGTAGTGGTGCGGTCGAGCGTGCTGCAGTTGGCGACGCCACCGGAGATGCGTGGACGAGTGAGTGCGGTGAACTGGTTGTTCATCGGAGCGTCGAATGAGTTTGGCGAGTTTGAAAGCGGCGTGACGGCGCAATGGTGGGGCGCGGTGCGGGCGGTGGTGATTGGTGGAATCGGTTCGATGTTGGTAACGGCCTCTGCCGCCGGGCTATTTCCCGAGCTGCGCAATGCGGATGCTCTGACGGCTGAGGCGTTGATGGAAAAGGATTTGGAGTTGAGTGTCGCGGAGCCGATAGATTAGAGTGCTGTGGTTGGGTTCATGAGGAGAGTCGATGCAGAATGGGGCTAAGGCGGCGATTGGGGCAACCGTAATACTGGTGTTGGCGGTGGGGATTCGGGTGGGCTTGATCTACCGGGAGCGGAATGCTCCGGACAACTCGGTGAAGGCTCCGGCTCGTGAGGTAATTCCTGAAGACGATCTTGTTTTTTTGAAGAAAAAGCGGCCTGACTCGCTGAAGGACATCAAGGATCTGGCGGGAACGACGGTTTGGGTTTCTGCTGGCGGGCAGCTTGAGTACTACCCTCTCGTTGGGCACTCGGCGCAGTATGGAAAGCCTGCCGGAACATTGTTGGGGGCTGAGCCGCTGTTGGTGAAGGATGCGATCGAGCAGGTGGCTCCGAAGGCGGCGACGTTTCGGATTCCGGGCGGCGACAAGCAGGTGCTGATGGTGTTCACGCGGCCCGATGCTGCAGGCGATACGAAGGAATATGCTGTGCCGGTGGGGTATCGGCAGGCGGGACAGTACACGTTCTATACGGATGAGATTTTGTTCTATGACGATCCGCATGAGCTCTACAAGCATTGGGGGCCGGAGATCTGGAAGGCGGTGGATGCGCACCAGGTCATTCTCGGAATGAATGAGCGGCAGGTGCAGCTTGCGTTGGGGCAGGTGAGCAAGAGCACAAGCAATACCTATGGAGATCGCATGGTGGTGTTCGCGAACCTTGGAAAGCCTATGGCCGTGACCTTTGTGAAAAATAAAGTGACGGCGTTTCGAGCGGACCAGGGGTACTGACCCGCCTTCAGCCTGATTTGATTGATTTCAATAGATCTCAAAATTAATTTCGACATTGAGTTCGACAAGGACCGGAATACCGTTCTGTGTGGCGGGGGAGAAAGGGTACTTTTGTACAGCCGCGAGAGCTCGTTCATCGAGCCCCATTCCCAGCGCATGAACGATGGACATATTCGTCACGGTGCCATCTGGCTCAAGGTGAAAATTTACTACTACGACGCCACTGTATTGGAGTCTACGTGCGAAATCGTTGAACGTCGGTTCTTTGGCATGCAGTAGTTTGGGTGCCTTGACTGCGCCGCCAACGCGGGCGGCCTTAGGGGCAGGCGGTTGTTGGCTCGTTGGCTCTGTGGTGGAAGCGTCTGCCTCATCCACTGGAGTGAAGTATTTCAAAGCATAGGGCTTCCAATACGAGGGCATCGACGGAATTAAGTTGGGAAGACCATTGACGAAGATGGCATCCAGAGCAGGGCTATAATCGCCCGTCGGGCCGGCTGCGACTTCTAGATGAATAGATTCGTCCTGCTGACTTCCTATTTTTCCTGCGTTAAGCGGTACGCGGAATTGCTCGTCATCTTTCAACTCGAGACCGATACGCCGACCATCGAGAATGAGCTTATCTTGCTTGATATGGACATCTTTGAACTCGAAGCCGCAGAGAGTAAACGCGACAACACTGGATTTCTCCCTGAGAGTCCCGACGGAGTCGAAGTGTAACTTGTCGTCGCCTCAGCAGCCACGTAAAAAGAGTGGCTGGTTCATCAGTCTCGTCTTGATGTCGGCTTCGGTCGATTGCGCGTTGAGGACAGATACGAAACGACAGGCGAACAAAAACACAAAGGTGGAACGAGCACGAGACGAACGCAATATCGTAAGCATGAGTTCAAATCTAGACGAGAAACAAATTTGCAGAAACAACAAAGATGAACGACGGGTCTGACAGGAACTCAGCCGGTGTTGCGGAGGCCGGCGCTGATGCCGTTTATGGTGGCGGAGATGGCGCGATCTAGTTCGGGGGAGTCGAGGTCTCCCTTTGTCTGAGCTGCGCGTTTGCGGCGCATTAGCTCAACCTGGATGAGCGACATTGGGTCGACGTAGGGGTTGCGCAGGCGGATTGAGCGCTCGAGGACGGGGTTGGTCTGCAGGAGCGATTTTTGCTTCGTGATCTCGAGGATCATGCGGTGGGTGAGGTTGAACTCTTCTTCGAGGGTGGTGAAGACGCGGTCGCGGAGGGCTTCGTCTTCGACCAGTGAGGCGTAGAGGCGAGCGATTCCGAAGTCGGCCTTGGCAAGGGCCATCTCGACGTTGCGAATGATGTCGAGAAAGAGTGGGAAGTCGCGAGCCATGGTTTGGAGCTGCGCCAGGCCTGACACTGGACCGTCGGGGTTGGACTCGATGAAGTGATGGAGCGCGTGGCCCACACCGAAGTAGGCGGGGACGAGTTGGCGCGACTGCATCCAGCCGAAGACCCAGGGAATGGCACGTAGATCGGCCATGGATTTTTTGCCGCTGCGTTTGGCAGGGCGTGAGCCGAGGCGGGCGTGCTCCAACTCGGCGACGGGCGTGGCCTGCTCGAAGTAGGTGAAGGTGTCGGGGTTGTCGACGATGTGTTTCCGATAGAAGTCGTAGGAGGTGGCAGAGAGCTGGTCTAGCGCGGCTTCCCATGCGGGAAGGATCTCTCCGGTGAGGTGGGGGATCGCTGCTCCGTGTTGCAGTGCTGCGTCGGGGCGGGCGAGGGCGTCGAGGCTTGCGGCGATCATTAGTTCCAGATTGCGTTCGGCGAGGACCACGTCGGAGTACTTCCAGTTGAGGACTTCGCCTTGCTCGGTGATGCGGAGTTCGCCAGTGAAGCTGTCGACGGGTTGAGCGAAGATGGCGCGGTGCGTGGGGCCGCCGCCACGTCCGACAGTGCCTCCGCGACCATGAAAGAGGCGCAGGGTCACGTTGCATTCGCGGGCGACTTCGTGAAGCGCGCGGTGAGCCTTCCAGATCTCCCATGTGCTGGTGATCATGCCGCCATCTTTGTTCGAGTCAGAGTAGCCGAGCATGACCTCCTGTCGGCGGTTCCAGCTGGCGAGCAGAGGCTTGTAGACGTCGCTGGTCCAGAGCTTGCGCATGATGGCGGGGGCGTTTTGCAGATCCTCGATGGACTCGAAGAGCGGGACAGGTTGAAGGCCGGGATCGTCGATTCTCCCGTCTGCGTCTGGTGGCGTGGCTTCGACGCTGACTCCGCCCAGACGCGCGAGCCAGATGACCTGGAGAACATCTTCTGCGCTGGTTGCGCCGCTGATGACGTACTGCCGGATGGATTCGGGCGAGTAGGTTTGTTTGAGCTCGGCGATGGTGCGGAAGGTGTCAAGGACCTCGGCTGTCTGTTCGCTCAAGGCGGAGGGAAGATTGAGCGAGTCGGGAGAGCTTGAGGGGCACCAGGCCGAGACCTCAGCGACTGCAGCGGCGTGGACGCGGGCGTGCTGGCGAATGTCGAGAGTCTGCAGGTGCAGGCCGTAGGTGCGGACTTCGATCAGGAGCGGATCGATGAGCATTTCGGCGAGGCGTGGCCCGCTATTTTTGATCAGCGAGTCGCGGAGAGTGGTGAGATCGGAGAGTATTTCGGCAGCGCGGGTGTAGGGCTTGAGCGCGGGGTTCGCTGGAACAGGGACTGCGGACTGCGGGGTGGCTCCGAGGCGCATCATGATGCAGGCGACGAGCAGCCGGATGGATTCGTGTGGGAAGCGCTCTCCGAGAGCGTTCTGGCCGGCGGTTCGGAGTTGGCTTAGGTAGCGGTCGAGCAGGGCGGTCAGTTCGGCGGAGACGGGGACCTGTTGGATAGAGCTTGCGAGTTGTTCGAAGATGTTTTGCAGGCGGCGGCGGTAGTGCGTGAATAGAAGCGAGCGGGCCATCGCAAGGGCGTCGCGAGTGGCTTGCGGAGTGACGAAGGGGTTGCCGTCGCGGTCGCCGCCGATCCAGGAACCAAAGGTGATGAGCTGGGGAAGATCGGCGATGCAGGGTGGTGGAGTTGTTGAGGGTGGGGGATCGCTGCGTCTATTTGTAACCGAATCGGAGCTTTTCTTGTCGGGGTACTCGGCTGCGAGCGCAGTGGCGATCTCGGAGTAGAGGACGGGGAGGGTGTCGAAAAGGCTGGACTCGTAGTAGTCGAGGGCCATGCGGATCTCGTCGAGGACGGTGGGGCGGGCGCTACGCACGTCGTCGGTCTGCCAGAGTGCGGTGATCTCGGCCAGCAGGTCGTGCTCGAGGGATTCGAGGTGGGGCTCAGGGACGGGGATGCGGTCGAGTTGCTCGAGCAGATCGGAGATGCGGCGGCGCTTGAACATGACGCTGCGACGGGCGACCTCGGTTGGGTGCGCGGTGAAGACGGGGGAGACGCAGATGCGGTTCAACAGTGCGTGAACCTGTTCGGCGGTGAAGTCTGCTTCGCGGAGACGGCGAAGCGTTCCGCGGAGATCACCACGCTGGATAGAACCGGAGGAGCTGGAGTTCTGATTAAGTTGAAGGGAGAGGCGGCGACGCTTGCGATGGTTTGTTTCGGCGAGGTTGATGAGTTCGAAGTAGAAGCCGAAGGCCCGGGTGAGCTGGTAGGCGGCCGGCAGGTCGAGGGTGTGGACGCGGGCGAGAGCCTGCTGGAGGTGGGCGGTGGCGGTGGCCTCGTCGGCAGCTCCTGTCTGCGGGGCTTCGGCCTCGCGGCGGGCGATGGCGATGCGGCGAAGAGCTTCGACGGCTTCGTAGATCGGCTCGCCGGCCTGTTCACGCAACACCTCGCCGAGCAACATGCCGAGCGAGCGAACGTCACGGCGCAGAGGAGCTTCTTTGAGCTCGCCGGTGGGAGCCTGTAGTTCGGCGAGACGCTGGGGCCAGTCGGTTGGAGACCAAAGGGACGGCATCCTTTGATTATGCCTTGTGTGCTGGATCGAGGGGGCGAGGCGCTGGCGCTTCAGTAGACCGTATCAGAGAGCAGCGGCGCGGCAGAGGGGTTCTTTGCGGATCTCGTTGAGTAGCGGAGTGGTGAGAAAGTCGGCGGAGTTGTTGCCGAGCGTGAGGCGAAGGGTTGGGAGAGCGAGCAGATAGCGCAGATAGTAGGCGATCTCTTCAAGATTCGAAGAACCGGAGCCGGGTGGGTTGTAGCGATACTGGCCCGGCGTTTGGACAGGAATCTCCCATTGGCGGCGGACAGGTTTTACGTGGGTGTAGCCGAGGAAGTCCATCGTCATGATGACTTTTTCAGTGGGTGGAGGGAAGAGATCGCCTTCTGGGGTTCGCGTCCAGGGAGGATAGAAAGCCAGGTTGGGGGCGCGTCCGAAGTTTGCGAAGAGCTCGAAATAAGATTTTCCATTGGGGCGCAGGGTGCACTGGGCGATCAGTGTGGGTGAGGGGGACGGCGCGGGAGAATCTCCTGTAACGGGGAGACGAAGAGACCCTGGCACGGCCAGGCGAACGTACTGGATCCGCGAGGTCGGTTCTTGTCCGGCGATTCGATCGATTCCGTCGGCGAGAGTTGTCTTTACGAGCTGCGGATGGTCAGGTTGCTCTGCGGCTTGTTCTTCGCCAAATACCGACGCGACTCCAAGGAAAGCGAGCGTCAGTGGAAGAAGGACAAGGCGGCGGAAGTTGGCAGACATGGGGATAGCGTAGTCGACGACGTTGACGTACGACAGACTTTTTTCGGCTTAGTGATGCTGCCAAGAGAAGGGTATTTCACATCAATTGCGCGATCTTTTCTAACTCCTCCTGCAGGCAGGGTAGCGAGCAGCTGATGGATTCCATGCGGAAAGCTGCTTTGCGTGCGTCCTGCGTCGAGACGCCGTAGCCGCGCGTGACCAGAAAACTGCTGATGAGATCGGCTGCCTGCCAGGAGTCGAGGCCCGACTTCATCAGGTCCTCTCGCAGACCCGAGAGGTCGGCCTCGGCAAACTTTTCGACATGGGCACCCTTTGCCTTTGTCATCTGCACTTCTCCTGCTCAACGCGTGTCCGCCGTCGGCCTGCCCTTGGTATTAGACGTCCTGGGTCAACCGAGGTCGCGTTGAAACTCATTCATTGGCCCGACAGATTATGTCGCCCGAGAACTTTACGAAGAGATGGCCCGGAAAGTTTCCTTGAAGGAGCTCAATCAGAGTACGCGGTCCGCAAGCAGCACGGGAATTCCGTCGATAACAGGATAACGTCGCCCGCAGCCTTCGCAGGAGATGATATTGCCGGCGTTCTCGAGCGGCTGGTGGCACACCGGGCACACGACACATCGAAGATCGGTGGCCGGTAGGGATTCAGCGCTCATATCGCTATCTTACCGGCCGAAGATCCGGAGAGCGCGATACCATGGAACGGATATGAGTGAGATGAAAAGAACTTCCAGAATCTTAGATGGCATAGCGATTGCGGGGCAGATCAAGGCCGAGGTTGCAGTCGAGGTTCAAGCGCTTGTCGTTCGCGGAATCACTCCCGGTTTGGCCGTGATTCTGGTCGGAGAGGTGCCCGCGTCGCAAATTTACGTTCGCAGCAAGGTGAAGACCTGCGGCGAGTTGGGAATCTTCAGCGAGATGCTTACGCCGCCGGAGACCATTACGACCGACGAGATGTTGGATTTGATAGCGGCGCTGAACGCTCGCGAAGACATCGACGGCATTCTGATTCAGCTTCCTCTTCCAAAGCATGTAAACACCAAGCGGCTGCTCGAGGCCGTGTCGCCGGACAAGGATGTGGATGGATTTCATCCCATGAATGTGGGCCGGCTGCAGAGCGGTCAGCCGGGGTTGGCTCCCTGTACGCCGGCGGGGATTATGGAGATTCTGCGACGGAGCGACTTGCCCGTTGCGGGCCAGAATGCGGTCATCGTGGGGCGCTCGGATATTGTCGGCAAGCCTGCGGCGATGATGCTGCTGAACGCCTCGGCCACGGTGACGGTGTGCCACAGCAAGACTGTCGACCTCGGCAGCGTGACTCGCAAGGCCGATCTCCTGGTGGCTGCAATGGGCAGGCCGGGATTCGTGACCGCAGAGATGGTCAAGCCTGGCGCAACTCTGATCGATGTCGGGATCAACCGCATCACCAGTGCCGATGAGGTTGACGAGTTTTTTCCCGGCGATGAGGATCGGGCGGCGACCTTTGCCAAGCGCGGATCGGTTGTTGTCGGCGATATTCATCCGGCGGCGTTCGCGTTGGCGGGAGCGTACACGCCGGTGCCGGGTGGCGTTGGCGCGTTGACCATTGCGATGTTGATGCAGAACACGGTAACGGCGGCAAAGCTGCGGCGCGGGATTTCGCTGGGGAACAACTAACCTTCATGTTGCGCGTTGGCCTTACCGGCGGGCTAGGAAGCGGGAAGTCTACCGCAGCGAGATTGTTCGCCGCGCTTGGGGCGCGCGTGTTGCAGTCGGACGCTATTGGGCGCGAGCTGATGGAGCCAGGTCAGCCGATCTACGACGGAATGATCGCACACTTTGGCCCCGGCGTGGTTCGGCCCGATGGAACGCTTGATCGCGCCGCATTGGCACGCATCGCCTTCACGGAGGGACGTGTCGAAGAGTTGAACGCAATCGCGCATCCGTTGGTGATAGCGCGCCAGATGGCATTGACCGAGGAGATCTCTCAGCAGGAACCACGCGCTGTCGTGATGGTGGAGTCGGCACTGATCTTCGAGACGAACTTCGGGACGGTAGATGGTGCACGATGGCAGAAACGCTTCGACAGGATCATTCTGGTGACGGCTCCCGAAGAGGTGAAGATCGCACGATTTGTCGCCCGCTCCTCAGGCGGCAAGGCTATCAACGAAGAGCAGCGCGCTGAGTTCGAGGAGGAGGCACGCCGCAGGCTGGCGCAGCAGATCTCCGACGAGCAGAAGAGCGCCCTGTCCGACTACGTGTTGACCAACGGCGGCGCTTTGACGGAGTTGGAGTGGCAGGTCGATCAGCTTTGGCCGATCCTCGAGGCTGCGGCGTAGACGAGCGCTTATCGTAGGAACATGCCGGTCTTAAGCTCCTGAACAAATTGAATGTCCCGGGATGATGCATTTCAGTCTTCTGCCGATGAAGGTACTGTGTCAGACAGCCACACTTTATTGAAGGACAAGGAGACGGGCAGATGATCCGGCAAGCGATCAATTGCGATATCTGTGCAGCAGAGAAGCAGACGAGTAACTACTGGTTCGTCGCCTACGAAACGGGCGGAGAGCTGAAGCTTCGCGGTTGGGAGTCGCCGCAGAACTCTCGCAAGGGCGCGAAGCATCTGTGCGGACAGAAGTGTGCGCAGCGCATGATGGCGAACTTCATGGCTTCGCTGATGGCGACCGTTCATAACAACGAGCAGGACGCCGAGGCGGCTTTGGAAGGTCTTGATCTTGTCGCAAAGAGCGAAGAGGTAGAGGTTATCAATCGGGCCGAACGCTCCGAGCCTGGAGAGAAAACTGAGCGCACGGATCGGCTCGATCGCACCGATCGCTCGCTGGTGGGTCGCGCCAACGTTGCCAGCGCAGACCTCGATGCCGAGTCCTGGGCTGGTCCGGTGCGGGTCAAGGAGGAGTCGTGGGAGGCGCCGGCCAAACGTCAGCCCGAACGCGAGAATTTTCTCCATGCTCCCCGTATCAAGCCGTCCGCGCTCAATCGGCTGCAGCGAATGGTGTAAGTAAAGTGCAGGTTTAGTCCCTCCCCGGGAAGATGTGCTGGACGCTCAATAGTCTGCAAGGCTCTGATCCTCCAAAGAAGCGGGACGAATCTGGTCCCGCTACCCCGCTGGCCCCTTTCGACGGAATCAACGGCGTACCGCCGCGAGTGAGCAGACGAGCACGCGGCTCGATACAATTGAATTAGCCGGTTTTTTTGAGACCGGCTATTTGAAAGTTCAGGTCGTGTTCACGATGAAATTGCGTCCCGTTCTGCTTGTGGTCCTTCTTCTTTGCGGCTTTTACTATCTGACGACCCATGTCTGGTCGACGGGAGCGGTCTCCCCGTGGCTGCATCGTGCTGTGCCATCTGCGCCGGTCACTGCCACAAGAGCTGCGACCGTCACCGGGCCGATGGGGAACTTTGAACTGACCGAGGCTGATGCGGCGCCTGCGTACGACACTGAGGAGCAGCAGAATATTGCCGTCTACAAGAAAGCTCTTCCGTCGGTGGTAAACATTACTTCGACAGCGGTGGCGTTCGACTTTTTTTATGGGCCTGTTCCGCAGCAGGGGCAGGGCTCCGGATTCATTCTGGACAAGCAGGGCCACATCCTTACCAACAACCACGTGATCGACAACGCGCAGCGCGTCGAGGTCACGCTCTCGGACAAGCATAAGTACAAGGCGACGGTGGTTGGCGTCGACAAGGGGCACGATCTTGCGTTGCTGCTGATCAACAACGCGCCGAATCTGCAGCCGGCGACTCTGGCTGAGTCCCAGAGCCTGACCGTTGGCCAGCGGGTCTATGCGATAGGCAATCCGTTTGGCTTATCCGGCACGATGACGCGCGGAATCATTTCGGCGATCCGGTCGATTCGTGGCCCGAACAACAATCCTATCGAAGACGCGATCCAGACCGATGCTGCAGTGAATCCTGGCAACTCGGGTGGCCCGCTGTTGAACTCTCGTGGCGAAGTCATCGGTATTACCACGCTGATTGCAAACAACGGCGCGGACCAATCGTCAGGAATCGGGTTTGCAATTCCGGTAAATACGGCGAAGGCGGTTATCGCAGACTTTGCAAAGTATGGCCGCGTGCGCCGTCCCACGCTCGATATAGCCACTCTCGAGGTTGGGCCGGAGGTAGCTGCACAGATCGGCTTGGCTGCTGACTACGGTCTGTTGATCGAACGCGTCCTGCCGGGTGGTGCTGGGGAGAAGGCCGGCCTGCATGGAGGAACTCAGCGAGCCTACCAGGGCAATATGCCGGTGATGCTGGGCGGCGATCTGATCGTCGCAATCGACGGCCAGGAGATCACGAATGCGCAGGATCTATCGGCGGCGATGAACTCGCATAAGGCAGGAGATGAGGTGACCCTCACGGTCTTCCGCGGGCATAAGCGGCTCGACGTCAAAGTGAAGCTGAACGACGCGACGGAGCAACAGGGACAAGCTGGTCGCGAGACCTAAGTGCTCTGAACGTGGTCGTCGCTGAACGGATAAAATGGTAGATGCTTCTATGACTGATCCTGCAGTGCTCGAAACCAATCCTTCCGCTGGTACCCCTGAACCGATCCATAACTGTCCCGAGTGCAGTCTGTGGCTGCCGCCGATGACGCTCGCCTGCCCGGAGTGTCACACGATCGTCTACGCGGGTTATTTGACGGGACTTGGGCAGCTGGCGATGTCGCAGGAGCAGGAGCGGGCATGGCCGCAGGCACGTGAGACATGGCAGCAGATGCTGCAATGGCTGCCTGCGGGGGAGCAGAGTCAGAAGGTGGCAGCGCACCTTGCGACGCTCGATGAGCGCATTCAGACGGGTGAGCAGCGTACTGCGACGTGGAAGAAGAGGCTGGGGCCGCTGGCTCCGGTTACGTTCTTTCTGCTGAAGGCAAAGACGTTTTTGTTCGCTCTGCTAAAGTTCAAATTTCTTTTAAGCTTCTTCGCCTTCTTCGGGGTGTACTGGGCGCTGTTTGGATGGAAGTTCGGCCTGGGTTTCGCTGTATCCATCTTGATCCACGAGCTCGGGCACTACATTGCGGCGCGGCGGCGTGGGCTGAAGGCGGATCTGCCTGTGTTCCTGCCTGGGCTAGGGGCGTATGTGCGGTGGTACAGCATGGGAATCTCGCTCGACGCGCTCTCGAGCATCGCGCTCGCAGGGCCCTTCGCCGGATTGCTGGCGGCCGCAGCATGCGCGGCCATCTACTTTTATACGAAAGTCGAGTTTTGGTCTGCGCTGGCCCATGCAGGTGCGTGGCTGAACCTGATCAACCTCGTGCCAGTGCTGGGTCTCGACGGCGCGCAGGCAACGCATGCGCTCAATCGCATGCAGCGTGGCCTGATCTTGGCCGCCGCCATTCTCTTCTTTGCATCTCTACATGAAGGAGTCTTTCTCTTCATTGCAGCGGGTATGGCGTGGCGGCTCTTCACGGGCACAGCTCCTGAGAGCCCCAGCAGCGGGACGATGATTCGATACACGCTTTTATTATTTCTGCTGGGAGCGCTGATGGGCCTTGTGCCTGAGACGATGCGGCGGTTCTAACTTCGTCAGGGTTTGCGGCGGACATAGCGGCGATCTTCAATGACATACTCCCCGCTCAGCACCGTGGAGATAGCCTCCGGATAGGTGCGGTGCTCCTGCTCGAGGATGCGAGCCGAGAGAGTTGCCTCAGTGTCGTCGTCATGAACGGGCACCGTCTTTTGCAGAATGATGACGCCATGATCCACCGCCTCATCGACAAAGTGCACCGTGCAACCAGCCACCTTGGCTCCATACTTCAGAGCTTGCCCCTGTGCGTCGAGGCCTGGAAAGGCCGGCAGGAGCGAGGGGTGTACGTTGAGTATTCGGTTCGGAAACGCCCCCACAAACACAGGGGAGATGATACGCATATATCCCGCCAGGCAGACCAGGTCGACCTTGTGTTGATGAAGTCGCGCGATCATCTCCGCGTCATGCTCGGCACGCTTGTGACCCGCCGAGGGAATCGCAAAGGAGGGCAGATTCAGCTCGCGTGCCGCCGCTAGCCCCGGAGCATCTTCTATGTTAGACAACACGACCGCAATCTCTGCGCCGAGCAAACGTCGTTCGTGAATAGCCTTCACGATCGCAAGAAAGTTCGAGCCTCTGCCGGAGAGAAGAATGCCAAGTCGGTGCATGAAGGATTCCTTGTTTCGATTCTAGGCGAGGCCGCGCTCTATGTCTTCGTCGGGCATATTGTTCGACTCAATTCGTTTCTAGAAGACACGCGAGGATTGGCGGCGGGCGCTGAAGTATGATGGCCTGAACCGTGAGGAATCCATGTGCTTCTCTGCAACCGCGAACTTCGTCGGCAGCGCCGTTCTGGGCGCAATTGGCGTAGTCACTCTCACTGAGGTTAAACACCGCCGCGAACTGCTCTTCGCCGCGATGCCTTGCCTCTTTGCGTTCCATCAGTTTGTCGAAGGCTTTGTCTGGCTGGGACTCGGGGGAACTCTTTCGCCAACCGTGACCCACGACGCCGGTGCAGCCTATGTCCTCTACGCGCAGGGACTGCTGCCGTTCCTGCTTCCACTCAGCGTCCTGCTGCTCGAGCCCACTCGAAAACAGCGGCGTCAGATGCTCCCGTTCGCCATCCTGGGAGGGGCACTCATGCTCTACATGCTGTGGGGGCTCATTGCTTATCCGCTGCAGGTCTCCATACAGGACAACAGCATCGTTTACGTCAACGTCATCACCACTACTACGCTCATCGCAATCCTCTACGTTATCGCGACCTGCGGTTCGCTCTTCTTCTCAGGCTACCGCGACCTAATCACGCTTGCATGGCTCAATCTTGTGGGCCTGCTCGTCGTCATGCTGGTCAAACGATATGCCTTCACTTCGGTCTGGTGCGCGTACGCCGCGGTCGTCAGCGTCATCATCTACTTTTTCTTCCGTCGTAGCCGTCTGCATCGGCCGTCCAACTACGCCACGGCCTGAAGCTGCAGTGATCATCAGCTTTAAGCAAAAAACTGCTGACCACCTGCGAAGTTGCAGTGATCACCGGGCGGTAAAAACGGCGCTGCCTATTCTCTAGTTGTAGCTGACCTTGCGTTCGCCGCGCACGATTCGGCCAATCAGGCAGTGCCTTTCGTTCGCGCGGTTCAGAATCGCCTTGGCTTTTTTTATCTTCTCGGCTGGAATCACCGCGATCAGCCCGATGCCCATGTTGAAGGTCCGCAGCATCTCGTCCTCCTCCACGTTGCCCAGCTGTTGCAGGTGTTCAAACAGAGGAGGAACGGTCCACGAAGCACGGTCGACCAACGCTCCTATGCCCTTCGGCAGAATGCGCGGCAGATTCTCCGTGATTCCACCTCCGGTGATGTGCGCCATGCCGCTTACTACGTCGGCTCCAGTCAGTTTCTTGATCACCGACAGATAGCTGCGATGGGTCCGCATCAATGCTGCGCCGGTCTTATCTTTCAGCTCGTTGATGTACTGCTCCGGGCCATACTTTGCGACTTCAAACAGCAGCTTGCGCGCGAGCGAATACCCGTTCGTATGGAGGCCGTTCGAAGGCAGACCGACTAGAACATCGCCGATCTGAATTTGCTCTCCGGTGATGATCTTGTCGCGGCTCACCGCGCCGATGATCGTGCCCGCAAGGTCGTATTCACCGTCCGCGTAGAAACCCGGCATCTGGGCCGTCTCACCGCCGATCAACGCGCAGCCGTTGGCTTTGCAGGCCTCGCTTATACCTTGCACTACGCGCTCGATCACTATGTCTTCGAGCTTTCCGGTGGCCAGGTAATCGAGGAAGAACAACGGCGTCGCACCCTGCACCGCAATGTCGTTGACGCAGTGATTTACGAGATCTTGTCCAACGGTGTGGTGAATGCCGAGGTCAAACGCGACCTTCAGCTTTGTTCCCACGCCGTCCGCGCTTGAGACCAGTACGGGGTTGGGAAACTTTTCGAGATCCAGAGCAAACAGGCCGCCGAAGCCGCCGATCTCGCTCAACACCTGTTTGTTGAAGGTCTTCCGCGCGAGCATCTTGATGCGCTGTTTGCTGCGGTCCCCGGAGGTGATGTCGACACCGGCATCCGCATAGCTGATGCTCTTCTTCGCCGGGCTCTTGGCCGTTTCTTCTGAGGAGGATCGCTTCAGCGCAGTGGCCTTTCGCTCCGCATTTGCGGACTGCAGCGGAGAGACTCCGGTGGATTTGTCCTGTCCGGACGTGGGTCTGTGCGTGGCAATTGAATCAGGCGGCGGGGAGGTCTCATCCGGCAAGGTCGTGCTCCATATCGTAGTGCTTGAAAAGAAGAAGTTTAGTCTAGCAGGGCGATCTTCAAAGTATCGTAAAGTGCCGTTATTCGTACACGCCCAAAAGTTTTCGGCGCTGGTCCAAAGGTGGTAGCGGACAGGTATCGTAGCGGCCCAGGATTCGGTAGCGGAGGCGAGCGACGATCCCGTAGCCGAACTCACGCAGGGTTTTTGGCACCAGTAATAGCAGCCGGCCCAGAAGCCTCCAGGGCGCTGGAAGCAGCCTCAGAGCTCCACCGACTGCGTCGGAGCGGTTGTAGAGCCGTTCCTGCGGCCTCAGGGCGTCTGTCAGCAGTACGACTCCGTCGGGGAAGCTCTGTACCTGGAAGCGACCAAGTACCTCACGCCCAAGCGTGCTCTGAAGGGGGACGTAGCGCAGCTTCTCTTGCCGGTCGTGTTTGAGCAAAAACTGAACCACTCCGTTGCACAAAGCGCAGACGCCGTCGTAAAGCAGCAACGCCCGGCCCTCAATCTCTGCACGCTCTGGCTCGGTCATCTCTCTATGATATGCCTCTTTATACTGTTGATATGTCCCGTCCCCTTACTCGCTCCCGTCAGTTGCAGCTTCGTGCTGAAAAATTCCTGCCTGCAGGCGTCGACTCGCCGGTGCGGGCCTTTCGCGCAGTGGGGGGGGATCCGCCGTTCGTTACCCATGCCGATGGCGCCTATCTGTTTGATGCGGATGGAAATAAATACCTCGACTTCTTCGGTTCGTGGGGCCCGATGATCCTCGGACATGCCTTTCCTCTGGTCGTCGAGGCGATTCAGAAGGCGGCTTCGCAAGGGGCGAGCTTCGGAGCCTCCACTGCGGCAGAAGCAGATCTGGCCGAATTGGTGACTCGATGCTTTCCGTCGATCGAAAAGCTGCGCTTTGTCAGCTCCGGTACAGAGGCCTGTATGTCGGCTGTTCGGCTGGCGCGTGGCTTCACTGGTCGCAACTTTGTGATCAAGTTCGAGGGCTGCTACCACGGGCACTCGGACGCAATGTTGGTCAAGGCGGGTAGCGGCGTGGCCACGCTGGGAATTCCTGGGTCCGCGGGGGTGCCGGCGGAGACCGCGATGCACACGCTCGCGCTGCCTTTCAACGATCTTGATGCGGTGAGAGCGGCATTTGCGGCGCGACCGGACGAGATTGCCTGCGTCATTGTGGAGCCGGTTGTAGGCAACGCAGGCACTATCGCTCCAGCGGCGGAGTACCTGCAGGGATTGCGGCAGATTACGGCGCAGTATGGGGCTTTGCTGATCCTTGACGAGGTGATGACCGGGTTTCGTCTATCGCTTGGAGGTGCGCAGCAAGTCTATGGAGTGACGCCGGACCTTACTACGCTGGGCAAGATTATTGGCGGAGGCCTGCCTTGTGGGGCTTTTGGCGGGCGCGCGGATGTGATGGAGTTTTTGGCTCCTCTGGGGCCGGTGTATCAGGCTGGGACTTTGAGTGGGAATCCGCTTGCTATGGCTGCGGGAATCGCGACTTTGAGCCATCTTCTGCGGCATGAAGAAGAGATTTATAACGGTCTTGAGAGCACGACCGCTCGCATCGCGGAAGGGGTTGCGGGGGTGGCGCGGGAGGCGGGCATTTCGTTGACGACCAATCGTGTTGGGTCAATGTTTACGTGGTTTTTTACGGATAAGCCTGTGACTGATTTTGTGAGTGCCGCTACGTCGGATACGGCTGCTTTTGGGCGGTTTCATCGGGCTATGCTGGATGCGGGTGTGTGGTTGCCGCCTAGCCAGTTTGAGGCTGCGTTTGTTTCGACCGCGCATGGGGAAGCGGAGATAGGGATGGTCCTCGAAGCTGCTCGTAAGTCGTTTTTGACGGATCGGCCGGAATAATTTTAGAAAAGTTGGCGATTTTTTTGATGGTTGGGTATTTTTTTTCTGCTGTGGTGGATGGGCGAAAATGTGTGGGTTTGCTGAGGTTTTTGAAGGGGGCTGTGGGAAAATTGCGTGTTTCGATGTGGTTTTTCGGTGGTGAAAACGTGGTGGGATGCGTGGTGGATGTGGAGTTTTAGCACCACAATTTTCGGTTTCGAAAAATATGCCAACTTTTTGAGAATTATTTTTGGCTGAGCAGGAGAAGTGGCTTCGGACGCTTATCGATGATGGATTGTGCTGGCCACCGAATGCGAATTCGGCAGGTGGTCTCAGGAAGACCGCAGAGGAGGAGCAGCAGTATGGAGACAGTCGAAAGATTCGTTACGTCGGCACCCGCGGAGATGGTCTGGCGAATAGTCGCTGACGTCGAGCACTGGAAAGACTGGACACCAACGGTTCTCGAAATTACGCCACTGACCGATGAAGGATTACGAGTCGGCGCTCGATATCGCGTGGTACAGCCGGGATTGCAGCCTGGAGTGTATGAAGTTACTGACTGTACCCCGAATGTGGCGTTCACGTGGGTTCAGAAACTGCTCGGAGGCGAATTGGTCGCCGATCACAGAATCGAGACCAGAGACGGAGCGACTCAGGTCGAACTCTCTTTTTCTTCGAAAGGACTTTTGACCAATATTGCGACGGCACTGCTTTCCAAGAAGATTGTTGATCTCGTCGCGACAGAGGCAAGGAGTCTCAAGAAGAGATGTGACGCAATGGTGAGATCGTAGTCTGTGCAGTGCAAGTCCCCCCCGCGATCGCGGAAATCGAGGCCGGTGCTGTTCTCACGAGGCTTCAGCCAGACTTCCTTCCTAGCCGACACCCCGACTTTACGGGAAGCTCGATTGCTCCTAGAAGTGATGAAGAATATAAGGAGCGGAACGACGCTACCCTGGATCTAAGGGTCGTTAAGCATCGTAAATGTTTGTAAAATGGAGATGATTTGTGACGGAGACTACCTCAATGACGACCACAGAGACCACAGGTCAGTCTGCGCCTGCTTCTCCTGCAAAACCCGTTCAGCCCCAATCGACCACAAACCCGTACGTGGGAATCTTTGCGGTCTTTTTGGGCGCGGGGCTCGCTACGCTGAGCAGCCGATTACTGAGCGTCGGTCTCCCCGATCTGCGAGGCGCCCTCGGCATCAGTTTCGATGATGCATCGTGGCTTCCGACCGCGTTCAACATGGCGACGATCTTCAGTGGTGTATTTGTCGTCTTCCTGAATGCCTTTTGGGGGCCGCGCAGAATTCTGCTACCGGCTGCTGGGATCTTCACGGCCGCATCTTTCCTCCTGCCGTTTGCACCGAACTACCAGGTGATGCTGGCACTGTTGATCGTGGCAGGTCTCGCTTCGGGGACCTTCTACTCACTTACGATGACGTTTGTGTTGACCAACCTTCCGAAGCGGTTGATCATCTTCGGGATCGCGGCGTATGCGGCGGACATTGTCTTCGTCAGTAATATTGCGACGTTGCTGGAGGGGTGGTACGTCGATCATCTTTCGTGGCGCTGGATCTTCTGGACGGCCGCGCTCTTCACTCCATTGATGATGGTATGTATCCATTTCGGAATTCCGCGCCGGACCAATACAGACCCCAAACCGAGTTGGCGGGGGTTCACGTACTTCAGCTTGAGCCTTGCTCTTTTGTATGGGGCACTGGATCAAGGACAGCGGCTGGACTGGCTGAACTCCGGCACTATCGTCGCGATGGTAGTCGCTGGACTCTTTCTGTTTGGGGCGACGATCGTGAGACGCATGATCCAGCCGAATCCAGAGGTGAATCTCAAGTTTCTGAACACCCGGAACATCATCATCCTGGCCACGTCCATCTTCGTATTCAAGTTCATGCACCTGGCAGCGATTGTGCTGGTACCAGGGTTCCTCAGCAACATTCAACACTACCGGCCGCTGGAGACCGGACACACGCTTGCCTGGGTGGCGCTGCCGATGTTCGCGGTGGTGTGGCTGGTGGCTACAATCATCATCCACGTAAACTCGCGGCTGGTCCTGGCGCTTGGACTTACCGTGGGAGCGATATGCTGTTGGCTTTGGTCACACGTGGATACTACGTGGTCAGGAAGTAGCTTCGAAATAGTGGAGCTTCTGCTCTCTGTCGGATTGGCATGCACCTACATCGGATTGGTGAGCAGCATAGTGCTGGAGGCGCTCGAAGCGGGCGCTCTGACAAGCGCCGCCAACGCCGCCACCTTCTCCGGATTTATGCATCTTATGCGGCTCTTCGGCGGCCAGGTCGGCGTAGCTGCTATGACTCACTTTATTGCGGTGCGAGAGCAGTTTCACTCCAATATGCTGGGGCTCTATGTGCAAAGGGGCAGCTGGCTTACCGATCACCGATTGCTGATGCTGGCGGGCGGCGCACTGCCGCAGTCCACGGGTAAGCAAGAGGCACTGCAACGTGCAGGCACTGCTCTTGGCCTGCAAGTGCGGGCGCAGGCGTATACATTGGCGACGTCCGATGGATTTGTCCTGATCATATGGGTGGTGATTGTTTATCTGCTCATCATGCTGTTTCTAAGGCCAGGCAAGATCACCTTCGCCGCCCTCAGCAAGATGCAGTGAACCGAGCATCGACATGATGCAAAGGCAATTCTAAACACGGGAAGTTCGATCATCGTTCAGTAGGCCGGCAGGCGCGGCGGCTTGCCTGGGGCAGGCTCCGGGACTTGAGGCATTTATGAGATGGGTTGTGGTTTTTCTGCCACAGTCGCATGCCCACCGGGTGCGGTAAGCTGACCCCGGAAATGGCGGTGAAGCTCAACTTACGGCCTGCTCCTTCACGAAAATAGTACGCATCCCCGGAGGTCTTATGCGTCTTTCGTTCCGTCCCGTTCTGTTTCCAGCCCTCATGCTTTTTACTGTTTTCGCCGGCACTTCTGTGGCCAGGGCAGACACCATCAGCCTATCCATCACGCAGGAGGCAAGCGGCACCATTGGCAGCCAATCCTTCACGAATCAGAATGTAACCTTCACAGGAACATTTTCAAGCCAGCAGCTTTTATCTTGTATCGCTGCGAACACTTGTCCTGGTCCTCTCGGGCCGGGCACGGGCGAGTACACACTCACGACCTTCACCGATCCTGAAACGACCACGACTCTGGTAACGACCATCACCGTCGGCGGTCTCGGGACGTTTCTCGCCAACAGCGGCATTAACTTCATTGATGTCAATTACTCGGGAGGACCACTGACAAATGTCTCCATCGCTGATGGCGGAGACCCCAACGGCCATCTCATCTTTCCTGTGGATCCGACTAACCTGAACCTCGAGAACTGTCTGGGGAACTTCCCCGCGGACGATTGTCCTCTCAGCGCCTCTACGTCGGATGGGCCGTTGATTCTGACCTCGGCGAGCGAAGACTTCACGACCTCCGCGACGGTCACTCCTGAGAACGCCACTGTTCCCGAGCCTTCGACGCTGGCCCTGCTCGCAACTGGTTTCCTGGGACTCTCTGGATTTATCCGCGGCCGCTTTCGGTCCGCGTAGCTTCGCACGGTTGTTTGCCAAATTCGACGACGGCACTCTATGAATTGAACTGCGTTTTGGCGAGTGGCACCTGCTGAGCGGGAGATCAGGCAGATTGTGTGCTTGCGGGCTTTGGTTCCATCCAGATTTTGCCGACTGCCATCAGGATTACCAGCATAACGGCGCAGAGGGCGAAGACCGGGCGTACGCCGATGTAATGAGTGAGGATGCCCGAGAGAACGAGGCCTGAGATCTGTGCGGTGAAGATGATGGACATGAAGGTGGAGCCTACGCGGCCCATCAGCTCTGGTGGCGTTGCTTTCTGGAAGAGTGTTTGCGAAGGGACGATGATGCCCGCTACCGAGAAGCCGATGATGAGGTTGCCGAGGATGGTCGACCAGAGATGTGGCAGCAGCGTGAGGATGACGAGGCCGACGGCGATGCCGCAGAGGCCGGAGTAGACGAGGACTGTGTCCTTCAGCTTTTTGCCGAAGGTGTTGAGGCCGTTGATGCCGATCAGCATTCCGAGGCCGATCATGGCGGAGGCAATGGCGAAGGATTTTGTGGAGGCGTGGAGGGAGTCACGCACGTAGATTGCGATGAGCGGGCCGAAGCAGCCGAGGACGAACATGCCTGCTGCCATGGCGAGGATCGTAAATAATAGGGCGGCGTGGTGCATGATGAAGTTGATGCCCTGCTTCATGTCGAGCCAGACTTTGCCGATTGCGGAGCTGCCTGCGGCGTCGGGTGCTGGCGTGGCGGCTTTTGGTCCGGGGGCCATGAAGGTGACGGAGGCGATGAGCAGGGCGGAGCCTACGAAGCTGACGGAGTCGAAGGCGTAGCAGCTGACGGCTCCGAGATAGGAGACCATGAGGCCGGCGATGGCAGGGCCGATGATGCGCATGCCGAACATGACCTGCTGCATGAGCGCGTTGGCGGAACGGAGGCCATGCAGGGGAACTGCGGAGCGGATGGCTACTCCCTGGGCCGGGCTGAAGAAGCTGGAAATGACACTGATGGCGGCGAGGATCGCGTAGAAGTGCCAGATCTGCGTGGCGAAGATCAGCAGGAGGCAGAGGCCGGCGCGGATGGAGTCGCTTGAGACCATGGTGGGCTTGAGGGGCCAGCGGTCGACGAAGACTCCGGCGAGGATGCCGAGCACGGCGATGGGGAGCATGTAGGCGATCTGGACGCCAGTGACCTGCTGGGCGTTGGCGTGCAGCTTGAATGTGAGGACGTTGATGACGGCGAAGAGGGCGAGGAAGTCGCCGAAGACGGAGATGATTTGGGCGTACCAGAGACGGCGCATCATGGGGACGCGCAGGACATCGCCCATCGATAACGGCGCGGGGAGTTCGGGATCGATGACGGGATTCTGCTGTGCCGCGGTGGGGTTAGCGGTTGTGCTCATCGGGATTCCTTTTGGGTGATGCTAAATAGTACGGGATCGGGGTGGGATCAGTTCCAAGAATCGACCGTAACGAACCGGATCTCCGGTTGATTTTTATAGTGCTGAAGAATCAGGGATGTGGCTTCGACGCTTGGCAGGCGAGGCTGGCCGAGACCAGACTGTCCGCCGTCGTGCAGCACGATATTGGATGAACGATTCTGCCGCTGGTTGCGGATAATTCCGCTGAGGGTGCGGTCTGCGATCTCCCGGGCGGAGATGGGCTTCCAGTCGCCGGGGAGAAGGTTCCACTGGACTGGGGTGAGGTTGAGCTCGTGTGCGATGCGAAAGACTGCGGGGCGGCGTGCACCGTGAGGGGCGCGAAAGTAGCGAACGGGAGCGCCGAGGGTGTCTTCGATTGCGGCGTTGCAGCGGGTGAGTTCTTCGCGGATGCGGGCGGTGGATTGCCAGGCGAGCCATGGGTGAGTCATGGTGTGGTTGCCGATGAGGTGTCCGGCGGTTGCGATGGCGCGAGCGATGGCAGGGCGTTGCTGAACGTAACGGCCGATGAGGAAGAAGGTGGCGCGGGTGTTGTTGCGGGCTAGGACTTCGAGGAGACGTTCGGTGGCGATATCGTTGGGGCCGTCGTCGTAGGTGAGGGCGATTTCGTTAGGGTTTTTGGGGGCGATGAGGAGTTTGCCGAAGAGTTGCGATTGGGCAGAGAGTGCGGCGTAGGTGAGGGTTCCTGCAGTCGCGATTGCCGCGGTGAGGAGGGTGGAGGTGGTTAGTTGAGTTTGTGTCATGCCTGCGCGCTTCGCTGATTGCATTATAGGGAGGATGGGGACGGAGACTGCGTGCGTGGATTTTTAAACGGCAACGGCAACGGCAACGGCAACGGCAAAGACAAAGACAAGGACGAAGTACGGGGGTCTCTCCACTGCGTCGCGCGATGAGACTGCGCGTCTTCGGTCGAGATGACGATTCAAGGGGATTGGGTTTTAAGGCAGTCGGATCGAGGCGGTGTCAGCAACAGCGACAAGAGCAATGGCGACAACAGACGGAGAAGGGCAACCATTGATGGGCCTGAGTTTCCGTGAATCGATGTGTAATGCGAGTGTGGATCGGCTTTGCGAAGGCTCTCTGCACCTTTTTGCAAGTTGCAGAATTTGTTTGATTTATGGAGCTCGAATGCCTACTATTGCGCGCATCAATTCAACCCTGGGGATAGTCGTTCCCGGACACTGAGGCTGATGGGTCGATCATGCTTGCATGTCCGCCGTGCAGCCGAGCTGTCGCGCGCAAAAGTGCCGATAGGTTCGTCCTCTGCTTGCTCCTTCGCTTCTCTCACGTTCGAATCAGGAGAAGACTGTATGAATCTGCCAATCACTTGTCGATGTATCGCTCTCCCTTTGTTGCTTGTTGGTTTTGTAAGCTGCGTAACGCCTGCCGTCTCCGCGCAGGATAAGACGATTCCGAGCCAGAAGATATTAACGATTCAGCGCGAGTTCACCAAGCCAGGCAAGGAGGGGGCAGCTCATGAAAAGAGCGAGGCTGCGTTTGCCCAGGCGATGGCGGGGGCGAAGGCTACGGACCACTACTACGCGCTTGCCTCTCTTTCGGGTCGGCCGAGGGTTCTGTTTTTGAGCGCCTATCCGAGCTTTGCGGACATTGAAGCTGAGCGCAAGAAGGTGAACGGGAACGCGTCTCTTTCGGCTGAGCTTGATCGAGCGAATGAAGCGGATGGCGATCTGCTGGCGGAGACGAACTCCAGCATGTGGATGCGAAGGGACGATCTCAGTTTGAACCAGGGATATCGCGTGGGTTCTCGCTATGCGGAGCTGACGCAATTTGTGGTTCGCCCGGGCCATACCGGTGAGTGGAATGAGTTGGTGAAGATGGTGATCGATGCGTACAAGAAGGGTGTTCCGGATGCTCACTGGGGGACCTACGAGATGCTTTATGGCGGGGGCAGCACGTATCTTGTGATTACGACGCTGAGGTCGGGGGAGGAGATCGACTCGAACTTCGCAAAGGATCCGAAGTTCATCGAGGCGTTGGGGCCGGAGGGACTGAAGAAGCTGGACGCGTTGGAGGCTTCGTGCGTCGAGTCGAGACAGTCGAATCTGTTCAGGATGGCGCCGAAGATGAGCTATCCGCCGGATGCGTTTGTACAGGCGGAGCCGGACTTCTGGAAGCCTTAGTAGGAGCTGTTCTTGATCGTTATGAAAAAAAGCCCTGCGCTGGTTGGCGCAGGGCTTTTGCATTGCGGGTTGTGGGTTAGTAGAGGATCTTGAGGCCGAACTGGAAGATGCGCGGCTCGAAGGTGCTGGTGATCTGGCCGCCTCCGGTTGGGTTGTTGAGGCTGGCCGGTGCAGTGGCGGTGGCCGGTGTGCTCAGTGTGCCGGTGAGACCGCTGCCGGGGATGTAGAAGTTTGTGTGGTTGAAGAGGTTGTAGGATTCGGCGCGGAACTGGATGCGCAGACTTTCAAGCGGAGTAGTGAAGGTTTTGTTGAGGGCGACGTCGGTCTGGTAGAGAGCCGGCGAGCGACCTGGGTTGCGTGAGGCGTTGCCGAAGGGGCTTACCAGATTTCCGCTTCCATCCTTTGTCTCTGGCAAGGTAAAGGCGGCGAGGTTGGTGTACTGAATGAAGCCGTTGCTCAGCTTGGTTTTCTTGATGGCTTTCTGGCCAGGGACGATGTTTGGGCGATACTCGTTGGCTCCGCGATATGTTGCGGGGATTTGTGGTGAGACGGCGTTGGCGGAGTTGGGCGAGTAGCCGACGTTGAAGACAGTGCCGGCCTGCATGGTGTTGATGGCGCTGATCTGCCAGCCGCCGAGGACCGTGTCGGTGAAGCCGTTAGCGGTGTTCATGAAGTGGCGGCCACGTCCGAAGGGAAGGTCGTAGACGAGGCTGGTGACGTTGCTGATGGGAAGGTTGTAGTCAGATTGCGCGTAGTCGGCGGCGATGTTGTTGGCGTCCTGCGGCGAGGGGCTGTTGCCTTCGAGGGAGGCACTGGCGTTGTCGAGCGAGTGCGACCAGGTGAAGGAGTTGAGGAGGGTGAGGCCGGCGACGAACCGCTGCTCGTAACGAACCTGAAGGGCGTCGTAGTGCGAGTAGAACTCGTTGAGGGCTGTGGTGATGTCGCTGGGCCAGTTGCCGTAAGGGCGCGTGAAGCCAGCGGAGGGGTTGATCTGGTTGCCGTTGAGGAAGCCCTGGAGCTTGCTGCCGTGGTTGCCGACGTAGGCGATGTCGAGGAGCGTGTTCTTGGCGAGCTCCTGCTGCACACTGAGGAAGTAGCTCTGAACGTAGCTGTCGCGGGTGTTCTTGGGAACCCAGGTGATGTTGTCGGTTGCTTTGTTGAAGGTGGTGGCGATTCCGGTGGGGAAGCCCTGGTCGGCAGTGACGTAGCAGTTTGCAGCGGCTCCGCCTACGGGACAGTGATTGCTGGTGGAGGGCGTCTTCTGGGTGACGGAGACGAACTGGGCTTGCGGGGCGTTGATGGCGAGGATGTCGCCTGAGCCTGCGCGGGTGTAGTGGACGTAGCTGGTGCCGTAGCCGCCGCGAATGGAGGTGCGCGCGGTGGCTGCGTAGGCAAAGCCGAGGCGTGGAGCGAAGTCGTTGAGGTCAGGATTGACGAGGGTGTTGCCGTAGACGCCGCTGCCGGAGGTTGGAGTGATGCCGCCGCCAGCGACTGCGCCTGGGGTGATGGTGAGGACGGTTTGGGTGATGGGATCGAAGTTCGAGATAAAGTTGTGCTGCTCAGAGTAGGGCGAGCCGTACTCCCAACGGAGACCGAGGTTGAGGGTCAGCTTGGGATCGACCTTCCAGTCATCCTGCGCGTAGGTGCTTTGCAGACTTTGGCGGAGGTGGGCGACGAAGAGGTTGGCGAGGGAATAGTTGTTGGTGGTGCCGAAGAGGAAGTCGGCCCAGTAGTTGTCGGCGACTGCGCCGCTGATGTTGGGGCAGTTGGGGTTGGTCGCGGTTTTGACGCCGGCGACGGTGGTGCTGGGGCAGAGGCTGAAGCCTCCGGAGTAGCTGAAGGAGCCGTAGAGCGGATTGTTGTCGTTGACGGCCATCCAGATGTGCTCGTACTCATAGCCGAACTTGAGAGAGTGACGGCCTTTGATCCAGGTGAAGTTGACCTTGGGATCGAGCAGGGAGGGGTTCTGCCACTGGGGGTTGGTGCTTTGACGACCGAACGCGGTGAAGCCGCCGCCGAGGCTGGTGGAGGGAAGGCCGCCCGAGACGGTGGGGTCGGAGGGGAGGCCAGGAAGGGTGATGGCGTTGTCACCGATGGAGGGCGAGAACTTGCCGGCTTTGGTTTTGGAGAGGCCGATGCGGGCATCGACCACTTTGTTGGCGCCGATGAGGTGAGTGTAGCCGAGGGCTACCTGCTGGTCTAGGACGCGGATGGTGCCGTTGGTCTGGCCGTCGAGAGGAAGCGGGAAGACGGGAGCGTTGAAGCCGGTCTCCTTGCGGTCGCTGACGCGGAGGAACCAGGAGCTGCTGGGGTTCTGTTGATAGTCGATGCGAAGATCACCCTTGTCGGAGTTGTCGGTGAAGGGGACTTGGGTGGCGTAGTTGTCCTGGGCCAGACCACCTGTCGCGAGAGTGCCGCTTCCTGCTGTGGGGATTAGCTTGAAGTAGTTGATGATCTGCTGCGAGACCGGGTTGATGGCTGCGGCAGGGATTCGAGTGCCGGCGGGGTAGACCTGACCGGTGAGTGGGTTCTGGACCGCTACGACGAGATTGCCGTTGAGTTCGTTGGTGGTGGGGACGGTGTTGACGCTGAGGGGCTTGAGTACCTGGCGGAAGCCCTCGTAGTCGACGAAGTAGAAGAGCTTGTCCTTGATGATGGGTCCGCCGAAGTTGACGCCGAACTGGTTGCGGTTGAAGGTCGGCTTCTGGAAGGGGACGACGTTTCCACTGCTGCCGATGAGGGTGGGTTTGAAGTAGCCAGCGGCGTTGAGGTCGGTGTTGCGGATGAACTCGTAGACGGTGGCGTGGAATTTGTTGGTTCCGCTGGCGGAGGCGACGTTGATGGTGGCGCCGGAGGAGCGGCCGTACTCTGCGCTCTGGTTGTTGGTGACGATCTGGAATTGGGCTACGGAGTCAGGCGGGACGGCGATGATCTGGTTGTCGAAGCCCTGGTTGCTCTCGCCGTAGGCGTTGTTGTCCATGCCGTCGAGGAGGAAGTTGTTGAAGATGCTGCGCTGGCCGTTGATGTTGTAGGCTCCGGCGCGGACGAGGGAGTTGATGGAGCTGGTGGTGGCGGCGGTGGGAGCCTGGCGGGAGCCGGTGACGAGGCCGAGGAGGTCAGAGTAGTTGCGGGAGACGAGCGGGAAGGCCTCGCTCTGGTATTGCGTGATGGTCTGGCCGCGTTGGCTGGTCTCGGTTTCGATTTGCAGGGCGAGGTCGCTGACTTCTACTGTGGTTTGCGTAGAGCCTACCTGGAGCGAGAGGTCGATGCGTTCGCGCACGCCGACGGAGATGGTGATGTTTTTTGCGACCGCGTCTGAGAAGCCGGGTGCGCTGGCGGAGATGGTGTAGACGCCGACGCGGAGGGAGGGGACTTCGTAGTCGCCTGAGCTGTTGGAAGTCGCTTTTGCGGTGATGGAGGTCGCGTTGTTGGTGATGGAAACGGATGCGCCTGAGACGCCGGCTCCGGTTGCATCATGGATGGTTCCTACGAGGGTGCCGTTTTCGTATTGAGCGTTCAGATGGGAGCACAGGAAGAAAAACAGGAAGGCCGCCACAAGGTTGAATGCAGAAGAAAATCTTTTTTTTCGCATAGCCCTAAGTTTTAGGGTTGTCGATGAATCTGCTGTAAATTGAGCGTGAACATGGGGTTAGGAATGGGGTCCCTGCCGCGGCGATCAATTGATTGTGCGGAAAATTTTACTGGACGGAGGCGATTTTATGGAGTCAGGAACGTAAAAAAGGGCAGACGATCAGGCGGGGATTTCGAATCCGAGTTGCCGCATCATCTCATTGGTGACTTCGTAGTCTTGATCGGGGTCGGGCATGACGTCTCTGCCTGGGTCTTCGTGTCCGAAGGCGTGGAGGTAGAGGCCTGCTTTGAGGAAGGCTCCCTGGAGTTTTACCTTGTCGGGGTAGGCGACTCGGAGGGGGCTGGCTTCTTGGGTGATGTCGCCGATGCGCTCGTACTGCATGATGATTCCGCCGGGGTGGGTGGGGTCGGGGTGGGTCTTGAATCGTACCTGGTAGGCGTTCATCGATGAGGGTCTCTGCTTGTTCGATGCGGAGTCGTGGCTGGCTGCTGTTGAGGGGAAGTTATTTCTTTGCGTGGGCTTTTAGGAGCGCGAGGACCTCTTCGGCGTGGCCTTCGGGTTTTACCTCTTCGAAGATGTGGATGAGGTGCTGGTCGGGTCCGATGAGGTAGGTGGTGCGTTTTACGCCTTTGACTAGCTTGCCGTACATGTTCTTCGGCTTGACGAGGTCGTAGCGGTTGATGAGCTCCATGTCGGGGTCGGCGAGGAGGTCGTAGGGGAGGTCGTACTTGTCTTTGAATTTCTTCTGGTCTTTGACGGTGTCGCGGGAGATGCCGAGGACGACGATGCCTTGCTTCTGGAACTTTTCGAAGGCGTCGCGGAAGCCGCAGGATTCGATGGTGCAGCCTGGGGTGTCGGCGCGGGGGTAGAAGAAGAGGACTACGGGCTTGCCTTTGAAGTCGGTGAGGGAGACTTCTTTGCCGTCTTGGTTTTGGAGGGTGAAGTTTTCTACTTTGTCGTTGATTTGCACGAGGCTCCTCTGGGTCCTTCAGGGTCAGAACCCACTATGAGTATCTCATTCAGCTGCTCAAGCTGCAGGGGTAGTATGGGAGAACGATGACGACGCAGAGAGGTGATTCTGCTGGCCGCTGCTTGAATATGGCGCTGCTCGTACTGACGGCAGTGTTGAGTGTTGAGAGACACGCGACCGGGCAAGAGACAGGCTCGGTGACAGGCCACTTGTATTGTGCGGATACGCATGCCGTCTGCCGGTTCGGCAGCGTGACGATGCAGAGTATGCCGGCAAAGAAGAGAGACGGTATGCCGCCGGTGAACAGCATGCCTACTCTTCACCGACAGATATGGACGGGGTCTTTCAGATCGATGGTGCCGTTGCAGGGGACTATTACATCCTGGGACGCTGTGCTGGGTACGTGACACCGTACGACGTTCTGGTTGCGGAGACTTCAGGGGCGGTGAAGGACGAGGATGAGGGACTGAAGTACGCGTTGAACCCGATAACGGTTGTTGCTGGGAGAACCACTTCGACCTCTGTGACGATGCAGCGTGGCGCTTCTATCGCCGGCACTGTGATCTATGACGATGGCTCGCCTGCGGAGAATCTTCCTGTGAAGCTGCTTTGGAAGAATGCAAAGCAACAGTGGGAGCCGTTCGCAAATAGTGCGAACGATAACTCAACTTCGGTGCTTGGGCTCGACAGCGTGCAGACGGACGATCGTGGAAGATTTCGCGAGACAGGGCTGCCGCCAGGTACTTATTCGGTGATGATTGCGCTGCGCCAAGCGTTGTGGATGCCAAAGCGGATCACAGGTACTAGTGAGATCGATGTTAAGGTGACCAAAGGTGACGGGCTGAAGGTGTACTTCGGCGATAAGTACAGGATCCGAGAGACTTTGCCGATCGTTCTGTATGACGGTGAGGAGCGAAACGGCGTAGATGTGACGATTCCAGCCAATGGGCTACATGTCGTTCGGGGCGCGGTGAGCGCGAAGGCTGATGGCAGCGTGGTGAAAAAAGTTACCGTGCAGCTACTCGATCCAGAGGACATGACAGTGGTGCGCGAGGCAGATATCGGAAGCGAGGGGACGTTTGTCTTACACTGTGTGGTGAGTGGCTCCTACGTGGTGAAGGTGAGCGGGCAGGATGCGGGATCGAAGGCGAGTGTTTTCGATCCGGTTACGCAGAATCTTGTGGTCGAGGGAGATGTGCGGGATTTGAACTTCGTGCTGGATCCAGTACTTAAGCACTAGATAAAAGTGAGGACGTCTTCGGGAAGCTGCTTGCTACTTCACTGAACAGTCTTTCCTTCCGGTGTCTGCAACACTCGCGATCAACCATTTGCCATCCTTGCGGACGAGATTGAAGAGATCGGTTCCGCAGTGATCCACTTTGCCGTCGACTAAGAACTCGAATGGGGCCCAGACTACGGCGAGGTCATTGTCGATGCGTATGAGGGGATCGTGTATGCGTTCTTCTATCTTCGTGGTGCCGGGTTTTCCTACGCGGGTTGCGAAGTCCTCGAATGTCATCTGGGTTGGTTTGCCGTCTCGCATGAGGACCATCGTGCCGCCGGGGAGTGTTGGCTCTTTGATGGCTGCTGCGTCGCGCTTTGCCATGCCGTCGAACATTGCTGTCACAGGGGCAAGGACTGCCTGCTCTTCTGGTGTGGCGGCGTGTAATGAGGCAGGCAGGAACGTGGCCGCAATCGCTGCAGAGATAGATAAAACAAAACGCAGTCTAGGTGTCTTCATGGCTCCCGATTCTAAACCTTGAGTTGGAGGTCGGCTGGTTTGGCCTTGAAATTGAAGGTCGTGCAAACGACTGAAGAAATACAGGGATCCTTCACTGCGTTCAGGATGACGATCAGAGATGATTGTCGTTTGTTTCAATTTCTAGCTACCGGTCGACGTCAACGACGCTAGGGTTTTTTCTAGGGAGGCGGAGTCTTCGACGTGGAAGGTTTTTTGGTTGCGGTCGATTTGGCGCATTAGGCCGGAGAGGACTTTGCCGGGGCCTACTTCGATGAAGTGAGTTGCGCCTTCGGCTATGAGAAGTTGGATGCACTCGACCCAGCGGACGGAGCCGGTGACCTGGCGGATGAGGCAGTCGGGGACTTCGGCGCGGCGATGGAGGAGGCGGGCGTCGACGTTGGCGGCGATGGGGTAGGCGGGGTCGTGGAAGGTGACGGCTTCGAGGGTGGTGGCGAGGGCGTCCTGCGCAGGCTGCATGAGGGCGCAGTGGAAGGGAGCGCTGACATGGAGCATTACGGCGCGCTTGGCTCCGGCAGCCTTACAAAGGTCGGCGGCTAGATGAACGGCGCCGGAGGCTCCGGAGATGACGGTCTGGTCGGGGGAGTTGAGATTGGCGGGGGAGACAACGGCAAGAGCTGCGTTGAAGGTTTTGGCGTCGGGCATTGTGGGGAGCGGGGTGAGCTGGTCGGTGACCTGGGAACAAACCTCGGAGATGAGGGTAGAGGAGAGGCCAAGGATGGCGGCCATGGCACCTTCTCCTGCGGGGACGGCTTGCTGCATGAACTGACCGCGGGAGCGGACGGTGCGGATGGCTTCGGTGAAGGAGAGGGTGCCGGCGGCGACGTGGGCGGAGTACTCGCCGAGGGAGTGGCCGGCGGCGAAGGTGGGGGTGATGCCTCTCTCTGCAAGGATGCGGGCGGCTGCGACCGAGACGGTGAGGATGGCGGGCTGGGTGTGCTCGGTGAGTTTGAGCTCGTCTTCAGGGCCTTCGAAGATGAGCTTTGAGAGAGGGAAGCCGAGGGCTTCGTCCGCTTCGTCGAAGATGGCGCGGGCGGTGGAGAAGTTGTCGTAGAGATCGCGGCCCATGCCTACGGATTGCGAGCCTTGGCCGGGGAAGAGGAAAGCTATTTTCATGTCGAGGTCGATGATAAATGACGGAGGGAGTCCTGCCGGACGGGCCGCCTCCGCGGCGGGCGGCCACTTCGTGGCGTGTGTATCTTTTCTGGGTTGGTTAACTGCGTTTGTCCTCCCGCTGGTCGGAATTGAAAGCTGAGCAACGCGAGGCCCGATGTATCTCGACGCGCCCAGACCGGTACAAAAGTCACGAAGTGACCGCGCCACGCGCAGTGGGCCGTCCGCAGGACTGATCTTTTCCAGTTTTGGGAAGGCAGCTAGATGCCGAGGCCTGCGTCTACGTCCTGCTCGTCGCCGGAGTGTGCGTAGAAGTCGTAGGGGGTGCGGCGGTTGAACTTGTAGCGCTGGCGGAGTTCGCGGCCAACGAATAGACCAAGAGCAACGGCGCCCAGACCGGCGGAGATCCAACCAACCGTTTTGATGAGAGTGGTCTCCTGGTCCTCTCCCCCGTTTTTCCCATTGCGATCGAGACTGGGGAATGGAAGCACGGCGGTGGTGGGGATCTCCTCGGTTGTGGTGTCTTCAGTCCGAGGTTTGGAGCGAAACATCATGCTTTGAATTTTAGCGCAGGTTCTGAGAAGGTTGGGAGAATCGAAGCTGGAGAGGTACTGCTTCAGTGGCATTGAACAGTTGGACGCAATGCGGGAGATAAGGTTGCCGCGGGTTAGGTTAGGGTTCGGTGAATGGGGGGTCTTAAGTAACGTCGACTTGGTGGAAGCCGAGGCTGTAGAGGAGAGTTGTTACGGTGGCGCGGGCGTTCTTGCGTGCGGTGTCGAGGATGCCGTCGGAGAGGGCGGATGCCTGGAGTTGTTGTTCGGCCTTGGCGCGAGTGTCGGACTCGAGGTTTTGGTCGGCGGGGACGAGGAGGCCGGTAGAGCGGGCGTAGACGCGGGTGTGCTGGTTGTCGAGCGTGGTGACGAAGAGCTGCGAGGCGGGCAGGGTGACGTGGATGGACTGGCCGTTGTTGTCGATGCGGACGTCTTCGGGCTTTAGTTGCGAGAGATCGATGCCTGCGATGGATTGGCCGTGGACGACGAGGAGGAGACGGTCGCCGGCTAGGAGGTCGGGCAGGACGGTGCTGGATTTGGAGCCTTCGACGACGGTGTCGATGGAGTAGACGACGGTTTCCAGGCGGCTGAGGCGCTGAATGCGCTGGACGACCGCCGGAACCGAGGTGTCGAAGGTGGTGGTGCGGCCTGTGATGGCGGCGGCGACTCGGGCAGGCAGTCCGGTGGTGGCTTGGCGGAGGAATGCGGCAAGGGCGACGGCTCCGAGGAAGAGGGAGAGGACGACAGCGAAGAACGTTCCGGAGGATCTGCGACCTGAGCCGTATGAACCGTATTGGGTAGTCATTGTTGTTTGGATGCTACTACGGTGGGGGGTAGCTGTTGTGGGGATGGGAGTGTGGGCAACTGCAAATAGAAGGATCCTACCCCTTCGGCTTCGCTCAGGGGGTAGGATGGCGGGCTTTGAGGCGAAAAGCAGATCCCCTTCGGGGATGACAGAAAGAAAGACAACTGCAAGGACAGGGACAAAGACAAAAAAAAACAAATACAGGGATCCTTCGCTACGCTCAGGATGACGGCTTCAAAAACTCAATAACTGCAACTGCACCGCGGGGGATGCAGCTGCAACGACAATGTAACTGAGGTCTTAGCGGTTGAGCGGAGCTAAGGCTTGAGGTAGGTTTCGAATTGCCAGAGGATGCGGGCGAAGAGCTCGTCGCGTGCGGTGGGGCCTGCGATGGAGTGGGTTTTGCGGGGGAAGAGCTGCAGGTCGTAGGGGATGCCTGCGTCGATGAGGGGTTGAATGAATTGGATGGTGTTGGCCATGTGGACGTTGTCGTCGCCCGTGCCCTGCGCGATGAGGATTCGGCCTTTGAGCTTGGCGGCATCGGTGATGGGTGAGTCGATGGCGTAGATGTTGTTCGGGTCTGGTGTCGCGTTTGGAGAGGGGAGACCGAGGTAGCGTTCGGTGTAGATGGAGTCGTAGTTGCGCCAGTCGGTGACGGGGGCCACGGCTACGCCGGCGAGGATGCGGTCGGTGTGGGTCATGGCGTAGAGGGTGAAGTAGCCGCCCCAGCTCCAGCCCCACCAGCCGATGCGTTTGGAGTCGAGTTGCGGGTATTGGGCTAGGATCTGGTCGAGTGCGGTCATCTGGTCAGAGAACTGGACGGGGCCGAAGTTGCGATACGCTGCCTGCTGGAAGTCGCGGCCACGGCCTCCGCTTCCGCGGGTATCGATATCGAGGACTGCGAAGCCGCGTTGGGCGAGGAGCTCGTTGAAGATCTGGGATCCGCCCCATGAGTTGCGGATGCTGCTGACGGGAGTGGGACCGTCGTACGGGTTGAGGATGAGGGGGACGGTTGCGGGGGTGGTTGAGGCCGGGGTGGTGAGGCGGCCGTAGAGTTTGGTCTTTCCATCGGCGGCGGTGACGGTGACGATGGAGCTGGTGACTCCGGTTGCGCGGGCAAGGGGCTTGGACTTCCAGATGGGAGCGCAGCTTTGTCCAACGGTGCAGAGGCTGAGGACGGGGGGCGTGGTTGCGTCGCTGTAGTAGTCGGTGAAGTGGACGCCGTCTGGTGAGGTGCTGGTGCCGTGAGTGCCGCGGCCGGTGGTGAGCTGTTGCTTCGAGGTGCCGTCAAATTTGACCGACCAGAGATTGTCTTCGAGGGGAGAGCCTTCGTTGGAGGCGTAGAAGACGGTGTTGGATTTCGGGTCGATGCTGTCGACGGTTTCGACCTCGTAGTCGCCCTGGGTTAGCTGGCGGGTGAGTGTGGCGTCGGCGGCGAGGGGATGGTGTTCGTCGAAGCTGTAGAGATAGAGGTGGGCGTGGCCGTCGCGCCAGCTGCTGATGAGGAAGCGTCCGCCGGGGAGGATGTTGAGGTCGGTGCTGAAGTCGAGGTATTTGGCGTCGGTGTCGGTGTAGACGACGCGGGTTTTGCCGGAGCGTGCGTCGGCGAAGTAGAGGTTGAGGTGCTGCTGGTCGCGGGTGAGGACTTCGATGTAGACGGTGTTGGCGTCGACCCAGCCGAAACGAGGGATGTAGTCGTTGTTGGAGCTGAAGGGGACTTCGATGAATTTGGTTTTGCCGCCTTTGGTGGAGACGATGCCGACGCGGACGGCCGGATTGGGGTCGCCGGGTTGCGGGTAGCGCTGGTTGTCGATGGTGGCGTGGGTGGGGATCCAGTCAGTGATGGGATACTGGGGGACTTTGGCCTCGTTCATCTGGAGGTAGGCGATGGATTTGGAGTCGGGCGACCAGAAGTAATTGCTGCGGACGTCGAGCTCTTCGAGGTAGACCCAGTCGACTTCTCCGTTGAGGAGGGTGTCGGTGGTGTCGTGGGTGAGGGCGGTCTCTTTTCCGGTGGCGGCTACGGGGTGGATGTAGAGGTTGTGATTGTGAAGGTAGGAGACGTTGGCAGCGTCGGGAGAGAATTTGGGGTCGTCGCCGGAGCCCTCGTGGGTGTCGACGATGAGGGTGCCGGTGCCGGCGGCGATGTCGTAGAGCCAGAGGCGGCCGCCGTTGTCGATGAGGAGATGTTTGGAGTCGGCGGACCAGAGGTAGGCGGACATGCCGTAACGGGAGCGGTGGTCCGCATCTTTTTCGTTGACGGCGGCGGAGGTGAGTTTGCTGAGCTGCTCGGCTGTGGCGAGAACGCTGGCGCGGCCGGTTGCGGCGTCGATCTGGACGATGTCACCTGCTTTGCCGGGAGAGCTGGCTTCAGGTTCGTCGACGATGAAGGTGAGGAGCTTGCCGTCGGGGCTCCAGTCGATGCCGTGAGGGGCACGGCCGGTGAGGTTTTTGTTCGCGTCGGCGATGGTGCGGATGCCTGGATCGGTGGCGGGGGTGGTTTGGGCGATTACGGAAGCGGTCGAAAGGCAAAGTAGGAGAGAGGCGCGCAGAAGGAGGGGCATGTGATTGGCTTGAGTTTACAGGCAGTGGTCGTCGCGTCAAAAGATGCTTTCTTAATGCTGCCTTTGCGCTCAGTCTCGTTCCGCCGGCCTGAGCCTTAAGATCAATTGGTCGTATTCGGTCTGAAGTGCGTTGACTCGCTTTTCGATCAGTGGAAAATAGTCGTGCGGATACGGTTCCCCGTGGCTCACGGGATCGTCCTTAAGACCCGCTTCACGGAGCATCTCAAAGACCTTTACATGTCTTACGTAACGTAACGAGGCTTCAACGATGGTCGTATCGCCTGCCAGATGCAGGTGGTCTTCAATGACCGCAAGGGCGTCTCTGTGATTTCGTAGAATTCCGGCTGATTCTATCTGGATACTCAGTCTGCTTTGAGGGCTGTTTGGATCCTGGTCTCTGTCTTTGAGTCGATCCCACAGTAAGTTTTCTTTTTGCAGATGAAGATAAGTCGGCCAATAGAACTTTGACAGCTGCTCTTCAAGGAAGTGCAGGCGTTTATCAAGCAGGAACTTGTGTGTGTCATCTCTGCGACGAAGGTATGAATCGACAATGCCCTTGCTTGCGATACCTGCCAAAAACGTAATGCCGCCCCACATAACGGACCCAAGCGAACTGAAAGCTAGAGTTGTCATCATTGTCCGGTCTAAGATCGTTCGACAATGTTACTCCGGCGCCCAACAAAATGGCGAGGCAGCGCCGTAGTAGTCGCCTGCGCTCGTCAATGCGAATCGGAACGACGTTACGTCGCTGACAACTACAGGGCTTCCATGCTGGAGGAGGTTGAGATCTCGTGCTGCATGGCGAGGCGGTTCTGGTAGCTTGCGGCGATGAAGTCGCGGAAGAGCGGGTGCGGCTCTAGCGGCTTGGATTTGAACTCGGGGTGAAACTGGCAGCCGAGGAAGAAGGGGTGCGTGGGGATCTCCACGATCTCGACGTAGGTTGCGTCAGGCGTCGTGCCGGTAAGGCGAAGGCCCGCGCCGGTGAGGATGGCCTCGTACTCACGGTTGAACTCGTAACGATGGCGGTGGCGTTCGCTGATCTCGGTCTTGCCGTAGGCGTGGGCGGCGAGGGAGTCGGGCTCCATGACGCAGTCCCAGGCGCCGAGGCGCATGGTGCCGCCCATCTCTTCGACGCCGGTGAGTTCGCGGAGTTTGTAGATGATGCGGTAAGGGGTGGCGGGGTCGAATTCGCCGGAGTTGGCGTCCTTGAGGCCGCAGACGTTGCGGGCGTACTCGATGCAGGCGGTCTGCATGCCGAGGCAGATGCCGAAGTAGGGGACTGCTTCTTCGCGGGCGTAGCGGATGGCGTTGAGCATGCCTTCGATGCCGCGTTTGCCAAAGCCGCCGGGGACGAGGATGCCGTCGAAGCCCTGGAGTTGTGCGGCGAAGTCGGGGACTTCGAGACCTTCGGCTTCGAGCCAGGTGACACGCAGCTTGAGGTTGTGGGCCAAGGCGCCGTGGACCAGAGCTTCTTTGAGGGATTTGTAGGAGTCTTCGTACTCGACGTACTTGCCGACGATGCCGATGGAGACTTCGTCTTTGGGGTTGTAGGCGCGGCGCACGATGTCCTGCCAGCGGGAGAGATCGGGGGCTTTGGTTTCGATGCGGAGGTACTTGAGTGCGAGGGTGTCTACGCCTTCGGCTGCGAAGGTGAGGGGGACTTCGTAGATGCTGGGGACGTCGCGGGCGGCGATGACGGCAGCCTCTTCTACGTTGCAGAACAGGGCGATCTTGTTGCGCATCTCGCGGGGGACGGCGCGGTCGGAGCGGCAGAGGAGAATGTCGGGCTGGATACCGATCGAGAGCATCTCCTTGACGGAGTGCTGGGTGGGCTTGGTTTTGAGTTCTTGTGCGGCGGCGATCCAGGGGATGAGCGTTACGTGGACGAAGCAGGTGTTTTCACGGCCGAGGTCCTGACGCATCTGGCGGATGGCTTCGAGGAAGGGAAGCGATTCGATGTCTCCGACGGTGCCGCCGATTTCGACGATGGCCACTTCGCAGTCCGCTGCGACTTTGCGCATGGCGTTTTTGATCTCGTTGGTGACGTGGGGGATGACCTGGACGGTCTTGCCGAGATAATCGCCGCGGCGCTCTTTGGTGATGATCTGCTCGTAGATGCGGCCGGTGGTGAGGTTGTTGTCGCGGGTGAGCTTGGCGTGGGTGAAGCGCTCGTAGTGGCCGAGGTCGAGGTCGGTTTCGGCGCCGTCGTCCGTGACGAAGACCTCGCCATGCTGGAAGGGCGACATGGTGCCGGGGTCGACGTTGAGATAGGGGTCAAACTTCATGAGGTTGACCTTGATGCCACGGGCTTCGAGCAGGCAGCCAATAGAGGCTGCGGCGAGACCCTTGCCGAGCGAAGACACGACTCCGCCAGTTACGAAGATGTACTTTGCAGACATGTCCGCGACCTCTTTAGATGTATTTGAAATTTGTGCAGGATGGGCACGGTTAAGTATCGCAGGGTCCCGGCCTGGAAGCAATGGGTTGACTTTTCCAGGGGAAGTCAGGTTGGGTCATGAGATTTTTTGAGATTTGATGATTCGATCTTGACTGCTCGAGGGTTTTCTTCAGGGTTTGGGGTTGTGCGGGATACCACGGGAGATTTTCTTGATGAGGAACTCCTGGAGGAGGGACGAGGCTGCACCGGAAGCTGTGTCGACCAGACCATTTCTAATGGTCAATCCAGCTCCATTGCGATCGCTGGCGGGGTAGTAGAGGTTTGAAAGACCAGCTGAGGCGAAGTTGCCGAGGATGAAGGAGTAGTTCGGTTGCCAATGGCCGTTGTCACCTTTGCAGATGAATGCGGTTGACATGGCGTAGAGGGCGCGGGAGCGAATGGTTCCGGTGCCTTTGTAGAAGTAGCGTGGGTCCTGATGAAAGAGCGACGGAAGGATCGCGTTGCCGATCATGCTGCCGATGAAGCCGTCGCCGTAGGAGGCCGCATATCGCTTGAAGTAGCCGGATGCGCCCTGGCCGTAGCCGCTGAAGGTGTTCTGCGATTGCTCTACACCCGCGATGATGCCGGGGATGGCGAAGGAGACGGGATCGTATGCATCTCTCAATGCCAGGCGGAACTTCTGGCCGGAGCTGAGAGAGACTGCATCCCAGGTATAGGAGACGTAGAAGTTGGGAAAGATGCCGAGCACGCGCTGCTTCTCCTGGAGCGATACCTGCTCCTCTGCGATGTCGTGCCGCGTGAAGTTCACGTCGACGTTTGTCGTGGCGGAGGAGACTTGCAGGGCGACCGTGGGCAGCTCGTACTGCTGGCCTTTCAGGAGTACAAGGGCGGAGGAGACCCAAGGGGCAAAGCCGGGCGAGATGACTTCTAACTTGAAGGTGCCGGCGTTAACTGCAGCGAAGTTGAAGGTGCCGGCTGCGTCTGTCGTGAGCGTGCGTTGAGGCCGGGAGTCGAGGAATTGGATAGAGACTAGAGCGCCTTCGACCTGGGCTCCGCTAGGGTCGAGTACGGTGCCGCTGATGCTGCCGGTTGCTTGCAGGTCGGGTGACATGAGGCTGGAAGACTGTAGTCCGGGTGCGTCGGGTAGTTCTACAGGTTCTACTGCAGCGATCTGCTGGGTTGTGCCAAGTGGCGTCGCGGTGACGGGATTGGCGTCGGACGGAAGGGAAAGCGTTTGCGCGTGTGCATACGTACTGAGCGTTGAGCACAGTAGGAGGGTCAGGAGAAGGGGGCCCGAATTTCGCAAACCATCCATATCGGCTACGTTTTCTAATTGTAGATGTTCATGCGGGGAGCCTAACGGGAAGCACGTTGTGAGGAGCCGACTGCGCCGATGTGTTGAATATTGACTTATTGAGTGCGAGTTCCACAATCACCCGTTGGTCTGATCAGAAGATCAACTTCAACGGATCATCTCGAAGGACTTCAGTGGTGATTCGGTTGAAGTCTTTTAGTTTGTGGGGTTGGAGTGGTCGCGGTGATCGGTGGTTATCTTTCAAGCGGGGGCTGGAGGGTGTTGATGTCTTTTGATTCGAGGATAGGGCGGGGGAAGCCGTGTTTGACGACGAGGAGCATCGCGCGACCGATCTGCTCAGTGGTGCCGATCTGGGTGGGAAAGATCTTCTTCATGAGAGGAAGGAATGGTTTTATGGCCGAGTAAAAGATTCGGTATGACGTCGTTTTTGAAACGATGCCGTGAAGTGGCTGTATGAATCCGGGCCGGAACATGTAGGCGGCTTTGAAGGCGAGCTTGAGGATATCGTTTTCTGTTTTGCCCTTGACGCGAGCCCACATGCTGCTGCCGCGCTCGGTGCTGTCGGTGCCGGACCCAGAGACGTAGACAAATGTCATCGACGGGTTGAGCTTTGCGAGAGTGGTTGCGGCGGCGAGGGTAAGGTCGTGCGTGACGTGGGTGTATTGGGCCTCGGACATGCCGGCGGAGGTGACGCCGATGCAGAAGAAGCAAGCGTCGAAGCCGGTGAGATCGGTCTGGACGTCGGAGTAGTCGAAGAGATCGCTGTGAACGAGCTCTCGTAGCTTGGCATCGTGCTGGCCGGTTGGATTGCGGACGATGGAGAGGACCTGCTTGACCTCGGGGTCGAGAAGGCATTCGCGCAGAGCAGCCTGGCCGACCATGCCGGTTGCGCCGAAGAGAATTACATTCATCCGTTTGCCTTTGTCCAGAAACCTTGCGCGGTAGTTGAGAGGGCGCATCGACGTGATGTTTTGAGGATCACGCCGATGGTTCCATGCTACAGGCTTCGTGCGATGCAGATATTTCGCTACTCTCGAGTTTGCAGAACGGGGGAGGGGGTGTTGAGAATGTTCGGTTTCGTGTTGCCGATGACTAAAACAGACAACTGGCCATCGGTTAGGAGTTCGTCGCCGGTTGCGTTCGCGGTTTTCTTCGGGACGCGGGGACGGTCGACCAGGGCGTAGGAAGTTGCAGTGCCTTTGAAGAGGAGATCGGTTTCGATCCATTCGCGCTCGCGGTCGATGTGGGGATCGATACGGTGCGACCACTTGGTTTTCGCTTTTGCGGTTGAGATTGCGATGTCGTGTGTGGCGGCTCCGATCCAGACGTCGCGGCCCTGATAGGTTCCGGGCTCCTTCCAGATGCGGATGTGATGGCGTTTGGCGAAGGTGTCGAGAGATTTCTGGAAGACGAGATCAGGCGGTTTGCCGTTGATCATCAGAAGAGACACTGGTGCGTTGGTGTAGCCAGCGCCGCGGATGGTTGCTTGAATCGATTTCGCGGCCGAGCCCATGCTGAGAGAGTCTGCTTCGAACCAGCCGGCCTCTTGAAAGGCGGCGATGAGTTGTTGCTGTGAGCCGATGAACATGAGGTTTGTCAGGTCGGAAGGCTTGTTGTCTTTGGTGTGGACACGCAGAGGTGCTGCCGCGACGAGGGTCTTCAGTTCGGGATCGACCGGAAGGAGGGGCCAGCCGGACCAGGCATCGCGAGTTTTCAACATGGAGGGACGGACGACTTGGATCTGGAGGTCGGTTCCTGCGGGAAAGAGAATCTCGCGGCGGATGGAGAGACCGTAGACCGCGGATACACCTTTGATGGTGTATCCCGCTATGGGATTGACCATGCCCAGGCCGGCGAGCGCGATGGAGGCTTTGGTGGTTGCGTGTGGCTGGACAATGCCGAGGATTTCGTTGTTGCGGACGGTTTCGCGGGCGTTGTCGACATCAATGACGCGGGCGTAGAGCGGCGAGCGCGTGCCGTCGGCGTGGATGATGTTGGAGAAGTCGAGCACGAGGCGAGGACGGGAGTATTTGTCTGGAGCTTTTTGGGCGAAGAGAACGGTAGCCTGGACCTTGGTGCCGGGTGGTATGACGAGCTCGTCTTTCGGACAGCTGATGTTTTCGCCGCTCTTGCAGAGGGGATAGGTGACGGTGGCTTCGACGGGGTCGCCGGTGCGGGAGTGTTCGCTGTATACGGGGCCGTTGAGGCGGACACTTAGGGTTTGACCGGGGGCGAGGTCGGCTTCTCTTGATTGTGTGACGCTGGCCGCAATGGTGTGGGGCATATCTCCGTTTTCCTGATTAAAGAAGTGGAAGAATGCTGTGAGGAATCCGCTGGTCGCGCCGTTTTCGATCAAGAGGGTCTGGATCTCGAAGTTGGGGGAGTAGAGGAGGTAATCGAGGGCGGTGTCGTTGTAGATGTCTTCGTGGTTGATATCGACGCCGTGTTGGATGAGTTGGTCTGCGATTCCCTCGTAAGCGACGATGACCTTTGGCTTGGTGCTGTAGCTGGAGCCGAAGATGGTCCAATGAAGGGCGGTGCGGCCGTACTGGTCGGTGGCCTTTACGTCGGCCCCGTCCGCGATTAGTTTCTTGGCTTCGGTGAGCCGGTCGAGGATGGGTTGCTCTTTGGTCTCCCGGGTGGCCTGGTAGAGCTTTTGAATCAGCGGCGAACTGTGCGAGACGTCGAGAGTGACGGCAGCGGTGTCGAGCTCGTCGTCCGGTGTCTCCTGAGTGTCTGCGTCATCGGAGGCTTCAGCTTGGGGCGTCGATTGTTGGCTGTCTTTGGCCGATGCTGCAGATTTGGTTTGCGCGGCTGCTTGAGATCCGGCCGAAGCCAGGAAGAGTCCGAGGACTAGGAGCAGTACTCTCGATGCGGTTGGCATGAGTGTTATCACCTCTGATCTTTTTTGGGGCCCGGCCTGAAAGTTACGGGGAAGCGCTCTGTTTGCAGACAGCTACGCCGCTGCCACGTATTCTACTCAGGAGATGGTGGATGAATGATATACGAGAGAACAAATGATAGCTGCGATGTGGATTGATCTGCAGGCGCGGGTGATGCGGGGGATGGATTCGCTGGCGGCGCGGCGGGCAAACGGAAAGAGCGGCCCGACACACCTTGCGACGGGCGAGCAAGGAGAACGGGAGGCCCTGTTTCATCTGCGGAAGCTGGGATATACCGTCGTGGCGCAGAGGTGGAAGAGTGCGAAGTTGTGGGGCGATATTGATCTGGTAGGTTGGGATGGGCCAACACTGTGCTTTGTTGAGGTGAAGACTCGCAGTGGAAGGGATTCGATGCCGGCTGAGTCGGCTGTGGACAGTGATAAGCGAGATATGCTGCGGAGGATGGCGCGCGCGTACCTGAGGGGGTTCCCGGAGAAGCTGAGGGCGGAGGTTCCAGTCAGGTTCGACGTGGTGTCGGTATACTTGCTGCCATCTGGAGTTGAGTTCGCGCTTTATCGAGGAGCGTTTGGATGGTGATGTACGCGCAGGTGTCGGAGGTTGCGCTGCTGGATTCGACGAAGTTGAGCGATCGCCTGTCGGAGGTGCTGCGCGGTGCGATGCCGTGGCTGGTGACGATCTCTGAAGCTGAGGCGAGCGTGCCGGAGCGCCCAGGGAAGTGGAGCGCGAAGCAGGTGATCGGGCATCTTATCGATTCGGCGGGCAACAATCTGGGACGGGTTGTTCGGCTGCAGATTGAGCCTGGGCAGAGTTTGCCTGGGTACGAGCAGATGGCATGGGTGGATCTGCAGCATTATGCGGAACGCGAATGGGCGCAGGTGCTGGCGCTTTGGTTTGCGCTGAATGAGCATGTGGCGTGGACGATTGGTCATATCGAAAGAGGACGGCTGGGCAATATTGGATCAGTGGCGGGTGATTCTCTGACGCTGGGATTTTTGATTGAGGACTACATCGCACATATGCAGCATCATCTGCGATTGATGCAGACATGGATTGGGAAGCGATGACGATCGGTTCGTGGTGGTTAGCAAGCCCGAAAGGGTGGGCCGGCCGGTGTTTAATATGTTGATCGACTATGTTGGCCGATTTAGATTTGTGAGGATGAGAAGCAATGACGCTGCTGAATGCACCGGAGTTTGATAGCCGCCGCGAAACGCGAAACCGTAATTTATTGATTGCTTTCGGCGTTCTTGTTGCGCTGACGGTTGTGATAGGGGTGGGCGGCTATCTGCTGGGTCATGGGTGGTTCTTGTCGAATCTTCCGGCCGAGCACAAGGTTAGCAACTTCTTTAGTGCCCTCGAAGCGAAGGACTACGGCAAGGCATTTGCGATTTACACAAACGATCCGGACTGGCAGCAGCATCCCGATCGGCATAAGGACTATCCGCTGCAGCGGTTTACCGAAGATTGGACGACGGCGAGCCCGGTTGGCGAACCGATTCATTCGCATCATGTCGATATTTCAAAGACTGATGGGACGGGCGCGTTTGGAAGCGGGATCATTGTTGCAGTGCGCGTGAATGGGGATCACAAACTGTTCATGTGGTATGAGCGCAAAGATGGAACGCTGACCGAACCGGCGCCGCACATGCTTCAATACGACTAAAATTTGGGATGAGGTAGGTGGCGGGTTATCTCTGTGGCTCTAAAGTACAATCACTAAAGCCGCTCGGCTAACTAAGGGAGTACCTGGTTTTTTGAAGAAAGCCCTCATTACAGGAGTTACTGGCCAGGACGGAGCTTATCTTGCCCAATTTCTCCTCGCCAAAGGTTATGAAGTTCACGGGATCAAGCGCCGCACCTCACTTTTTAACACGGCTCGCATTGACCACATCTACGAGGATCCGCACAATCCTTCGCCGCATTTTATCCTCCACTACGGCGACCTGACGGACTCCTCGTCTCTGATTCATATCGTTCAGAAAGTCCAGCCGGATGAGATCTATAACCTAGGCGCCCAGTCTCATGTTCAAGTGTCCTTCGAGCAGCCAGAGTACACTGCCGATGCTGATGCGCTTGGACCGCTCCGGCTTCTAGAAGCAATCCGCATCCTCGGTCTGGAAAAGAAGACGAAGTTTTATCAAGCCAGCACTTCCGAACTCTATGGGTTGGTCCAGGAGATTCCGCAGAAGGAGACCACTCCGTTTTATCCGCGGAGTCCTTATGCGGTGGCCAAGCTGTATGCCTACTGGATTTGCGTCAATTACCGCGAAGCGTATGGAATCTACGCCTGCAATGGTGTTCTTTTCAATCACGAGTCGCCGCTGCGCGGTGAGACTTTTGTTACCCGCAAGATCACTCGCGGCCTGGCCCGCGTCAAGGTGGGACTTCAGGAGCAGGTTTTCCTGGGCAACCTGAGTGCAAAACGTGACTGGGGTCACGCACGAGATTACGTCGAGATGCAGTGGCTTATGCTCCAGCAAGAGAAGCCGCAGGACTACGTCATTGCTACCGGCGAGCAATTCAGCGTCCGTCATTTCGTTACGCGCTGCGCTGAACTTCTCGATATGCGCTTGACGTGGCAGGGAAGCGGCATGGATGAGAAGGCTGTCGACTCGAAGGGGAATGTAGTTGTCGCGGTGGATCCGCGCTACTTCCGCCCGACGGAGGTGGAGACTCTGCTCGGTGACCCCGGCAAAGCGAAGCGTGAGCTAGGCTGGACTCCGCGAACCAGCTTTGATGAACTAGTCCGTGAGATGGTCGATGCAGATTACAAAGCCGCCCAGCGAGATGCATTAGTTCGTGAACACGGTTTTGACGCCTATAACGTTCGCGAGACATAGAATTCTGCGATTGACTTTTGCTTCGTTTGAATATTGGCCCTCGTGAAACTTACCTCAGTTGCCGTGGATCCCTCCGGCTTCAGTGCCGCAAGTTCCACGAGTAACCGGAGGTTGTTTTTATGAAAAAAGACTCTCGCATCTACATAGCCGGTCACCGGGGCCTTGTCGGATCAGCGATTCGTCGTGGTCTCGAGCAGGGCGGCTACACCAATATACTTACGCGTACTCGCGCTGAACTTGACCTACTCGATACGGCTTCGGTCACTCAGTTCTTCGCGGAGACCAAGCCAGAGTACGTCTTCCTAGCAGCAGCGAAGGTTGGGGGGATCCTCGCGAACAGCACTTACCCAGCCGACTTCATCCGCGACAACCTCGTCATTCAGTCCAACATCATCGAATCGGCCCGCAAATCTGATGTTGCACGCCTTCTATTTCTGGGATCTTCCTGTATCTATCCGAGGCTTGCTCCTCAGCCGATACCTGAGTCTTCACTGCTCACTGGTCCTCTTGAACCAACAAACCGCCCGTATGCTCTTGCCAAGATCGCCGGTATCGAGATGTGCTGGAGCTATAACCGTCAGTACGGTACTCGTTACCTCGCGGCGATGCCTACAAATATCTACGGTCCTAACGACAACTTCGACCTCAACACGTCGCATGTGCTTCCTGCGCTCATTCGCAAGACCTTCGAAGCTCTTAAGACTGGGGCAAGAGAGATTACAGTCTGGGGTACCGGAACTCCACGCCGCGAACTTCTCTATTCCAACGATCTAGCCGACGCATGTATCTTCCTCATGAATCTTGATGAAGCCGGTTTTCAGTCTCTACTTGTCGAAGACTCTCCTCCTCTTATTAACATTGGTACGGGCGAAGATGTCACCGTGCGCGAACTCGCCGAAACCGTCGCTCGTGTTCTCGGCTTCTCGGGCCAACTGGTCTTTGACACCACCAAGCCTGATGGCACGCCACGGAAGCTGATGGATGTCAGACGCCTGCACAGCCTTGGCTGGCACCATACGACTAGTTTGGAGCAGGGAATCGGCCTCACCTGGGATGCAGTCCGCAATACGTTCTAAACGAGCGTTATTTGTGATGCTTCTTGTCGAGATCTTCGACCCACTTGGAAAGTGTCTCGGCCGAAACGATCTGCCGTTTTATAAATGCGTCCAACAGTAGTCGCGTGTCGACAGCATTGAATGGTAGATTGATCCGCGCGCCTTTTTTTTGGTAAGGTGCCTTTACGATATACGCCGGACGATCGTCGAAGGTCGCTCCATCGCTTGCGACCTGCTCCTCAGGAGTCCAGTCTGGACCGATAGACCATAAGTATGTTCGCCAGGAGTGATCTCCCATGATGACTATGGCAGAAGAGTCCCACTGCCCTTGTGATTCAAGGAGAGAGCGAACGTGTGCCAAATAAGAGTCTGCAAGCGCCAAGTTGTCGATGTAGGTCGAGTTCCCCATAGTGAGTGTTCGCGTCGTACGGTTGTAGATGCCGCCCGGATGAGGTATGGGCATGTGGAGCAGGATAAAGTCAGCCGAGCGATCTTGAAGGAGGCGATCCGCTGAGGCTGAAAGCGCCTGATAGTCGGCGATGTGAAGTGAGGCAGAAACGTCGGTGGCCCTGGGTTCGTGGGTCAGTTCGGTATGCAGACTATCTATGAGGATGAAACTTGTGAGAATCGGCTGGAAGGTGTTTCTGAGGATAGAAGCTTGAGGCATCGATCTGTTTTGAGCTAATCCACTCAATATCCAGTTGCATTGATCAAGCACGTCTGGGAGGATGCGGCAGTATGGGTTGTACCAGCCGGATATCGCGGTGCTGTAACCGGCATCGAGAGCATCCTGGAAGACAGTATCGTGTTCGTTTAAGTGCTCCCACCTATTCTCGCTCGAGAGATGAATCATCAGACTTCCATCCGCAAGGGGGCGGATCTTGTCGATCGCGAGACCCGACATAAACGATGGCAAGACAATTTCCGTCATATTGCCGGCTGGCACGGCATGAGTGAATACAGTCGTCTGGTTGGCGAGAGAGTCGAACTCTGGAAGGCTGAGGCCTTGAAATCTCTTTCCATAAATCTGCTGGTACGATAGCTCATCGAGGACAATCCAAATGATGCGAGGGTGGGTGGCTTGGAGCGTCTGAGATAGGTTCGTCCTGCGGTGAAGAGGGTGTGGCGCATTGAGCGAGCGTGCCTGCCATCCAAACCATACCAATTCGATTAGAATCAAGGCTCCGCAGACAGCAATCGAACACAACACTGAGACCGCGAATCTTTGGGCGCGCTCAAAGATTGGCTGGTGAGTTGGTCGCCAGCGAGCCATAAGGACCAAGAAGGCCGCCACGCTAAGCCCAAGTAGACTCCGGCTCAGCCAGTGGGGAAAATACAAGTCAGTAAGGAGAGACCAGTTTTTCAGAAACGCCCAAGGCAAGAGAATAACGATACCTGCCCAAATTGCTACCGATCTTCGATCCGACCCTTGCGCAGCGAGTATTAGGGTTGTGATTATCGCCCAGGCCGCGATGAAATTCAGAAACGCGGGGATGAAGAGCGTTCTGGCAGGTCCGGTCCAGTGGTAGGCGGTATAGTGGGCAGGCGATACAAGCGGACCCACGATCCATAAACAGCAGAGTGTTGTTACTCCAAGGGCTGAGGCTATCGAGACAAACCGCCGCTGGTTCATCTCTTCCTCATGCGTGAAGTGGCTCGTGGATTTCGAGCCACTTCACGGAAGTGAGGCCCGTCACAAAGATCGTATCCTTGAAGGGTTACGCCAATGTCTTCGTTGCCTAAAAAGATCGCAATGGATGTGGTTGGAGGCCCGTTCATTCTTGTGTAGTGGATGAGGAACAGATTTCTTCGCAGCGCTCCGCGAGAAACGCTCTTGGTTATAAGGTATTCTATCCCTTACGCTTTAACACTAAACAGGTTAGACTTAAGAATTGGGACGCGAGGGAGAGAGTATTCCTCGGCTGAAAAACTCACGGATGAAGACGGACATATTAGTGGTGGGCGCAGGATTCGCCGGCGCAGTGATTGCTGAACGATTCGCGTCACATGGGAGATCCGTTCTTGTCATCGACAAGCGTTCCCATATCGGCGGCAATGCCTTCGACGAGTTGGACAGTGCCGGGGTGTTGGTGCATCGGTATGGACCTCACATCTTTCACACGAATGCGCCACATGTCGAAGAGTATCTGTCTCAGTTTACTGAATGGAGAAGATACGAGCATAGGGTTTTGTCTTCTGTCGAGGGAAAGCTCTATCCTGTACCGATCAACCAGCAAACGATCAATCAACTTTACGGTCTCTCGTTGGACGAAGAGGGTGTAGCGGGATTTTTTGAAAATGTTCGAGAGAAGCGCACGCCCATTCGTAACAGTGAAGACATTGTTCTCAACAATGTAGGCCGCGATCTGTGCGACAAGTTTTTTAGAAACTACACGAGAAAGCAGTGGGGTCTCGATCTGTCCGAGCTAAGTCCTGCAGTCGCCGGAAGGATTCCTGTACGCACCAACAGCGACGACCGCTATTTCACTGATAACTTTCAGAGCATGCCTGCGGAAGGCTACACGCGGATGTTCGAACGCATGCTGGATAACCCGAATATCCAGGTAGAACTCAACACCGACTTTCGAAATGTTCGGAACAAGGTCGATGCAGCACAAACTTTTTATAGCGGACCTCTCGACGCGTATTTCGATTTTTGTTTTGGTAAGTTACCTTATCGGTCCCTGTCCTTCCGACATGAACATTTTGCTCAGAAAGAGCAGTATCAACCCGTCGGGACGGTGAACTATCCCAACGACTATGAATACACCCGGATTACGGAGTTTAAGCATCTCACTGGTCAGAACCATCCTGGGACATCGATTGTTCGCGAGTTCCCCGAGACGACTGGCGATCCGTATTACCCGGTCCCCACTTCGGAGAATCACGCTCTTTATCAAAGCTATAAAAAATTGGCAGATGCTGAATCCGCAACTTTTTTCATTGGCCGCTTAGCGGAATATCGTTACTACAACATGGACCAGGTCGTCGCTGCCGCTTTGCTTCTCAGCAACAAACTCCTTAATAATCCCAGATGACTTCAAGTACAAATGCCGCCGTCGTTGTTACTTTCAATCGGAAACAACTCCTCACGGAGTGTGTGGATGCGCTGTTGCATCAAAGCCTGCCGCTGAACGCAATCTTCATTGTGGACAATGCCAGTTCGGATGGCACGAAGCCGTACTTGCAGGAGCGGGGTTACCTGGAGAATCCGCTTATCCGTTATATCGAACTATCTCAAAACCTCGGCGGCGCCGGAGGGTTCCATGTCGGAATGGAAGCCGCACACAAAGCCGGATTTGATTGGGTGTGGGTGATGGACGATGATACAGAGCCGTATCTAGATTCTCTAGAAATAATGGAGAGGCTGAAACGTCATGATCAAGTCGTTGCGATCGCTAATCTTAAGGTAGATCGTCTCGGGAACGAAACCGCTGACGGGCTTAGGCTCATGTCGCGATCGAATCGGCCACCTTATGTAAAGGTTCGGTTTTCGTCGTTTGTAGGTCTGCTTATTCGATGTTGCTCCATTGATAGGATCGGGCTTCCGATCTCGGACTTTTTTATTCACGGCGATGACACCGAATACTGCATGCGTCTTCGCTCTGTTGGAGATATCGCGCTCGCGCGTGAAAGTGTGGTAGCCCATAAGGAAGTTGCCCGGAGGCAAAAGAGCAGACAGATTTTCTCGCATGTCTTTTATCAGAAGGACATCGAAGGGTACTGTTTTGACTATTATCGCCACCGCAATACCGCCTGGATAGAACAGAACTATCGTAAGAATCCGATTGTTCGCTATCCACTTTTGATCGTAAGGTTTCTTTGTTTTGCGGCTGCTGTACTAGTGTTTGATGTAGACCATCGTTGGCTGAGAATCAAGATATTAGCGAAAGCTCACCTTGATGGGATTTGCGGGCACTTTGATAACGGTTTTCCTCAGCGTCTGCGTGAGCAACTCAGGTCAGACAGTGGAGTGAAAGTTAAAGTCAGTTCTATGGAGACTTCCTGAACAGCATTTTAGCTGCGCAAGATGCATTACTGGTTCTGAGCTACTCGTCCGTTTTTCACCGAACCATCGCTGCATGTCTCTCGAACTCACAACTCTTTGCGCAGCGAGTCCAGCGCATGCCACTCGGGCGGAAGCAGATCCGCGTAGGCGCTCTCCGGTGAAAGGAGCCAATGGCGTGGAGCGACAACTACCTTCTCCGAGTTTGGGTTTAGCCAAGCTCCCCACCAGGAAAAACTGCTGTTAGCGATGATCTGATGCTGGCAAGCGGCCATGAGGCGCAAATCCTCCTGGGCGGAGACGTCGTCATTGCCTTCCACGAACACTTTGCGGATGTCGTCGGGCAGGTTCTTGCGGGCAAACTCGATATCATCGGAGAAGATGAAAAAAACGGGATCGGCAAACTGCCGACGGATAAGATCGATGGCTCGATGATAATAATCGAGCGGAAGAGCGATGTTTCCTTCCACTGCCAAGGTATAGTCCCCGCGCCGCATATGCAGTGAAACGGAGACGGGAGCTGCATCAATCTGCTCGAGCAGCCTTTGATTGTTCCCGGTGGCGGGCTCTCGCAGGCGCAACTCTTTGCGAAGTTGGGGAGCGACAGCTTCAGCGTACCGGTAGGCCTGCCAGAATCCAGAGATGTAGAGGGTTCGGACGCCGGACGGCAGCGCCAGGTCTTCAATGAAGTGGGAGCGCTGTTCTTTGGTCTCGTGATGGACAGCGATACGCCCAAGGGCTTTCATGGGCGCACTTACTTTGAGTCCACGGGGTCCCTTGGAAAGTATCAAATGATCCAATCGGTTCTTCAGGCGGACCGGAGACGTGATCTGAAATCGTGAAAGGAGAAAGGGACGGCTGTACTTACCGTGCGAGAGCGTCCCTTCTTCCGGTTCCTGAATCACTAGCAGCTTACCCTTGTATCTATCAGCAAAGTAGAGCCCCGCGGCATACTGAAAGAGTTGATTGCCAAGTCCACTGAGTTGTTTGCTGAAGACTTTCATCGGTTAAACATTCACCATCCCCAATCAATATGTTAACAGTCATTCTGCGGAAATCATCTAGTGGCGGCTTTCCTATCCACTCCTGTAGTGGTGCAGTGCAACGGCAGAGTCTTTTTCTTCGAATCCGTGAGGTGACGTTGCGCGCGGTGGCATCCCGAAGAGCTGGCTTCCTAAACCTCTGATCAGCCTGACAACAACTTGCGTGGAGACGCTGTCAGATAGTTTTACCGGAGATGTTTCCCATCGACCCAGCAGGTGAAGGTTGGAACCGTGAAGGATGCCAGAATGCGCCATCCTTGGATACGGGTCATGCCACTCATCCTGATCTGGTTCACTGTGCCTGTAGCATCAGGCCAATCGATACTCGGGTACGACAGAAATAAACTCCGTCTAAAAGTCCCGTCGAGCGCAGGAAGAGTTAGTTGCGAGAGGATTTGGCTGGCTAGACCTGCGCAGCAAAGCCGCGAATGGTGACATAACCGTGCGCGATCAGATAGCACGCGCTACACACTACTGAAAAAAAGACTGCCTGTTGCGTCGTTCGCACCCCGACTAGTGCGAGGAAAGATATTTGAACGACTAGTAGAAGAACTACCTCGAGAATCGAGCCACTCCAAAACACCCATTTTCTGGCTCTGTTCATGATCCAGATTAAGCCAGAAATAAAATTCACGTAAGCAGAGAAAACATACCAACCCATTAAGGCTCGTATGCTTTCATACTTTGTTCCCAAAATGAGCAGATAGGCTCCAGGCCATAGGAAAGCCACAATGACGAACGGAGAGCAGGCCGCAATCGCAATAAAAATAAAGCCGACAAAGTACCTTGGGAGTCGCCTCCGGTCAAGGCGTGCGATGAACGGTTCGATCACGATGGAGTTGAAGGTCATCAGCACAGTGAACAACATCCCGATGCGACCGAGTGCGGTAACCTGCGCGATATAGACCGTGCTGCCAAAGATGCTGACGAGAAACAAGGTGAGCTGTGATTGAAACGCCGAAAAGAGTATGGCGGGAGTGGCGGGGAGCACGTAACGCAGGAGCTCTCGATCGACTGCGGGATCGTCTTTCTCTGGCCAGTCGAAGCGTTGAAGGCTGGCCTTGCGAATGAGTTTCCCATTCATGGTTACATTGAGGGCGCCAAGGCCAGCAGCGGTCCATGCATTCAGTGCGCCGCCAAAGTCAAGGCAGATGTAAGCCAGAAGGCGGCTCCCGCCGGAGACAATCTGGGGCACATAATACTCGCGCAGTTTGCCAAACAGCAGGAGAGGCGCTGAATATAACGAGACAATGCCTCCCGAATACAGGGTCAACAGAATGGAGACCAGAAGCGCAGTTTGAACTGTCCAACTCCAGTGATACTTGTGGACCGTAGCGAAGAAGGCAACCGTGGCTATGGGAGCCAGCGTCCAGAAGATGAGATTCCTAAGATGACTTGCCGCACGAACGTACCGCCCGATGGCAGCGCGATCATGAACACGATCCCCCACCAGGGGGATAATGGATGCGCTGAGCCCAGAGTCCATCAGAATTGAGAAAACGGTTTGATATCCAGTGGCCACGCCAAATTGTGCATAGGCTTCAACGCTGAGAACGCGAACAAGAAAGAGACCGGCAATAGTGCTGATAGCCTGTGACGCTCCTTGTCCGAGAAAAAACCCAGTTAGCACTCGCATGATGCGGCCTGCGCGCGACTGGGTTACCTGAAGGAGGGGCGCGCCCCCGGCGCTATCAATTGAACTTTCGAACTCCTCCGGATCATGAGGTTTGATTGGCATTTCACCAGGTCTGTCCTTCACTGCACCAGCTCCCGACGCCACCACTCCTGAACTCGCAGAGTAGGTCCTGAAGAAATGTTAGATAGATCGTTTCGTAAATTCAAATAAGCCGCAAGCCATCTCGCTTGGAGGCAGCCTCAGAGGATCGCGATCTTCGTAAAGCAGGTCGTCATCGCCGACGTAGGAGAAGGACACGAGGTCCAGCATTGAGAAGCTGCGTAGAATGGTCGGCGGATCAAAGACCCGATGCGCATTGAATTCCACGCGCTCGCGTCCTACCGGAACGGAGAAATAAAGTCTCCCTCCGGGAGCCAATACCCTTTGCAGAGACGCCATGAATTTAAAGCAAGCCTGTGGGTCAATAGAATCCGTATAACGGCCTAATCCGAAGTGTTCCGCGGTATGTAACGTTGATAGCGATCTAACGCTATTGTCCATTAGGTTACTCAACTCACTGGCGTCATCCTGAAAGAAGTTGAGGCCCGTGACCTCGCTTGTGAGCGGCCGGATGTCTACTACGGTTACTGGCATAAATACCAAGAGGTGAGCGACAAATCCATCCACCCGTGATCCGATGTCAAAATGCTCTGCAGGACGCGCCGCAAAGATCTTCCTGGCGGCCCATAGGTCCTGATGAAAATAATGGCCGCCAGTTGTACCGGCGCCGCCTTTCATGTCCGTAAGAATCGGAAATGCATCCTTTAGACTTATGTTAAATGACTTCAGGTTATTCTTTTTCTGATACGCCCGTACGTCTCTGGCATAGGTGGGAATCGCTAAGAGAGATCTGACAAAAACTGACGGCTGGAAGCCGGTGACGTATGCTTGCTTATTCAAAAATGACCTGAGTTTCATTCTCTCCGTTCTATCGAAACCGGCAATCCAGTGCCGCTTCTGAACCATGAAGAAGGCTCGGTACGCGATGTGACATACCGGCGAATCGACAAATGGCACAAAATTGCCGCCCCCTCACATTCTATTCGGTATGCGATTCAAGCGAAAGATCATTCCGAATCGGCAAACACACGATACGCATCTTCTTCCATCTAGTTCGGAGTTCGATGACATATTAGTTCGCGATGGACTGCGGCAGGGGATTCGCGTTCCCGCGCATATGATGCTCATATCCTCGATCAAAGTAGCAGCTAAGCACGAAGCTCATCAGGCGATTTGGGCAGGAGACCTTCAGCAACTGGTTGGCACCCGTGTGAACACGCTGCCGAGCCGGATGACCAGCGGGTTCGGGGCAGTTTGCCCGGCCAGAGCTCGTCGAAGTATAACGCCGACTCGTCAACTTTTATGCGGCGGCAGGCCTTTAGAAAAGCTCATGGGATGCAGATGGCAGGCAATAGTATCCGGCAAAAGACAATCACTGATTCAAAGCGTCACAACGGTTGTAGGTGAAACGACAACTGCGAGCGGATACGACACTGCCATGCCGAAATTGCCTGCGTCGATGATGAAGCTTGTCCATCGTTTACCATGAAACATGGTTTTTTATTTTGGTTTGCCGGATGGTTTTCATCATGTACGTGAAAGTCCCGGATCCCTCTCTAACGATGAGCGCCGACGGCCGACGAGCACCTGAGTATGAATTATTTGCCTTAACTCACCGATCCGTCCGGGATGTTTTCGCGCTCAGGAAAAGTCGCGGACTTAGCGGTTGACCGTGAATAATAATGCATGGCAAGCGGTTGCTGGTTTTGCTAGGACAATTACGATGGATAGTTCCACCCACAGTGTGCCCGCAGCTCCCAGTCCGATGTCCCTCAATTGTGTTCAGTGCGTCGTCGTACTCTATCGAACAGCCTTGCACGAGTCGGAAACCTTCCAAACCCTAAGCGCTGCACTACGCGAGTATCCGACACTCGCGGCCCGCATCTCTCTGCTGATCTACGATAACTCGCCGGAGCCGCAAGCGGCTGAACTGCCCGTGGGTTTCTTCGCGAAAGCCAGCTATCAGCACGACCCCTCGAATGGAGGTCTTGCGACTGCATATAACCATGCGCTCCATGCCGCCGAAGAGGCGGGAATCACCTGGTTATGGCTCTTTGACCAGGACACGACGGTGGTTCCGGGGCTTATCCCAGCCACATTCACGGCCATTGACAGGACGCCGCCGTCCGAGGTCTGCGGCATTGTTCCCAAGCTTGTGCAGGACGGCGTTGTGCTCTCGCCCATCGCCGTTCACCGGTTTCGCTACCTGCCCATGGACGAAGGGTTTTCGGGATTGAACTCTGGATGGCTGACTGCACTGAATTCGTGCGCCTGCCTGCGCGTGAGCGCATTGCGGGCGATCGGCGGCTTCCCCTCCCAATATTGGCTCGACTTCCTGGATCACGCCGTCTTTCATCGTCTCCACAAGCAGGGAGGGAGGCTTCTGGTGCTTGACGTCATCATTCCGCACCGGCTCTCGACCAACAATCTGCAAAAGGAGTCCAGTCATCGTCGCTTCGACAATCTCCTGGCTGCCGAATGGCAATTTGTTCGGGAAACAGGATGGGGCGGAGGAAGTCTGATGCACCGCGCCCGCCTGCTGAAACGTGCTGTCAGAACCCTGCTGACCCTGCGAGAGCCGGCCTTTGCTCTGCAGGTACTGAGGTGGAGCCTTCGCTGAGCTTCTCCATGGATCGAACGCGTTACCACTCTTTAGAGGCTCAGCGCCGTGCGCTTTCAAACCATTGGCCCATCTGTCGGGATGAGACAACACGGCTGCCTTGCACGAACTTCCTTTTGCGAAGGATCCTTGGCAGGAGCCTGAAGAACTCCGGTAACGTCCACAGAATCTGGGGGCGGACGACACACAGGTAGGCGAAAATGGTCAGCTCGCGAACTGCGATGCGGGGCAGATCGCGTAACAAGCTGGAGCCAAAGTCATTCTTGATGATCGTCAGCAGATGATTGCGCCAGTCCCATTGCACGACGCGAAGGGAAAGGCTGCGGGTGTAGGCGATGAAGGCGCCGATTCGACTAAAACCATCTTTGCTCTGGTTGGCAGAACGTGAGTGATAGACGATGGCTTCTGGCACGTAACGGCACTCGAAGCCGGCAAGCCGCAGACGCCATGCGAGATCCAGATCCTCCCAGTAGGTAAAGAGGTCCTCGTCGAAGTATTCCGCGTCGCCATGCTTGATACGTTCCAGTGCGCTGGTGCGATAGATTGCGGCGGTGGCTGAGACGCCAAAAACATTAGTACTGTGATCGAACTGCCCTTCATCAATCTGGAGTTGCCCTCTCTCCCCTGCTCTGCGAGCACGGGAGAGAGACATGCCAGTGCCATCGAGGATGTATCGACCGTCTGGAAGAGGTTCAGGCTTGAGCATCTTGCCCTCAGCAGCGGCGACGGAGGGGTCGCTGAATATGGCGAGAACGGTGCGTGCGTACTCCGGCGTGAGCTGCGTGTCGGGGTTGAGTGGAAGAACGAACTCCGCATTCGCGGTATGGATGAATCGGTTATGGCCGCCCGAGAATCCGAGGTTCGCATCGTTCTCTGCATAACGGAAGCGGGGATCAGTCCCGAAACGCTGCAACAGCAACCCTTTGGTGCAATCCGAGGATCCGTTCTCGGTGAGAACAACCTCGAAGTTGTCGAGATCCTGGTTGAGTGCAGCCTGGATAGAGCGCTCCAAGAGGGAGAACTCTTGGTTATACCGAACAATGTTGATCGCGAGCTGACGCATGGGATGAAATTCGCCTTGGAGAATGATGGCTCAGGCGATGGTAGCAGCCCGCCCAGATTGGAGCCGCGCGCCGTTGCATCTCAGAAGAAGTATGGTGAGGCCGAAAGCGCTTCCTAAGCCGGTGAGGTACGGGTTGGTAAAACCTGAGAAGAACCACACCAGGAAGACTACGGTGAACGCGACGTAGTTCTTGCGAAGAGGCACGTAGACCGCCAGCAGGAGATTGAGCACATACCAGAAGACTCCGATGAATCCCATCTGCATGGTTGTTGCGTACCACTGTGCTTCATAAAGGTAGGGGGTCTTGTCATTGCGCAGGTAATCGTGCGCTTCCGAACCGATGCCAGTGCCGAGGAGCGGAAAGGTCTTGATGCCGATCTTCAGATAGTGAATCTGGTCGACGCGAGTCCGATCGGAAATCTCCGTGTCGACGCTGGCGAAGCGGGACAGGATACTTTCGAAGAAGACGATCACGAATGCCACGGAGACAACGACGTTAAGCACGGTGATGAAGTCAGCTTTCTTGATCCAGAGCGCTCGTAAAAGAGTGCACAGAAGGTAAAAGACTATCAGGAAACGAGAGAAGCTGAGAAAAACGACGGTAGCAATGCAGAAGAGCAGGATGCCATCCTTGATTTTTTTCTTGCCCCCCACGTAACAGGCGATCAGAAAGGGAGCGATGATGTCGGATGGAAACTGCAGTCGTTGCAAGCCGAACCCGATACCTTCTGTCGGTGTGTCAAACCCGAAGATTCCCTGAACGCGACTCTGAGGGATCCCTGCGAGGACGGCACCGGCTATCAAGAGCTTAAAGACCATCAAGCCAATGGCAATAACGAAGATGAGTTGGTCCAACCGTTTCTGCGAAATGGAGCATCGACTCGCAGTGTAGCTGCCTATCCCCAGGGCGATAAAGAAGACGATCAACCGAAGGAAATGGTCGAAGACATACTTCAGCGGGACACCCTGGAAGACGGCGCCGACCTGCGCTCCTAACAGGAGATTCAGCGATACCGAAACGAACCAGAGTGCGGCAGCGATGGTGAAGCTATCGCCCACCATCAGATAGCACCAGAGCGCGACGATCACGACCAATTTGAGTGGAGCGAATCCTGGCAACGCCGAGGACAGAACAGTAGTCAGAAAGAAGAACTTCTCGTAACGACGCAGGAAATCATTCCGACCGGGCCGGCTGAAGGTACCAGCGATGGTAGCCATATCATTGGTCATCTTGCCGCTTGCAATCAACCTCAATCAGGAGTTCCGAAATGCCCAAGCCATTCCGGCGAGGTACAACGGCGTAGTATAAGTGTAGAGTGCCTGAACGCTGCGGGCAACGAACTACAGCACCACCGCCCTATGACATCCTACATCTACGAACCAAACGCTGCGGATGCGCAGGCTTTGCAACCTACCGTGACGGACAGTCGCATCGATCTTCTGGCCGTGCTTCTGGTTCTGGCAAAGACCAAGCGACGGGTAACGCTGATGACCGTCGGAGGCCTGGCAGTTGGAATAATTTTAAGTCTCGTCCTGAAGCCTACCTACACTGCTACGGCGGCAATCCTTCCACCGCAGCAGGCAACGTCCGCAGCGTCAGTTCTTTTGGGACAAGTGGGGGCGCTCTCGGGCGGGGCGGGCTTGGGTGGAGGAGTATTCGGTCTGAAGAGTCCGGCGGATATGTACGTTGGTATCCTCGAAAGCCGGACGATCGCCGACAATGTTATAGCTGCATGCAATCTGCGTCAGCGATATAAGACCAAGACGCTGGTCGATACGGAGTTCATTCTCCAAGCGCATACAACTTTTGAGTCGAGTAAGGACAACCTGATCCATCTGAGTGTCAAAGACTCCAATCCAAAGATCGCGAGCGACATCGCGAACAGCTATCTGGATCAGTTGTATGTCTTGAACTCAGAGCTTGCGACCGGCGAGGCGACGCAGCGGAATAGATTTTACGACCGCCGTCTTGCTGACGAGAAACACGCGCTCTCAGATGCCGAAGAAGCTCTGCGAAACACACAACAAAAGACAGGTGTGATCCAGTTCAACGGGCAGGCAATTGCGATCATCAACGCGATCGCTCAGGCGCGAGCCGAATTAGCAAGCAGACAGGTCGCGCTACAGTCGATGGAGACCTATGCGACCGAGAACAACCCTCTTGTAATTCAATTGCAGCGAGAGATCGAAGCACTCAAGTCACATGTGGCGGAACTTGAGAAAAGCGAGCAATCGGTGAAACCGGGAGAGTTGCAGATTCCCGCGGGTCAGTTGCCCGAGGCCGCGCTACAGTACGAGCGGCAGGCTCGAGAGTTGAAGTATCATGAGACCCTCTTCGAGCTGTTGACGAGACAAAGTGAAGCGGCGAAGCTGGATGAGGCGAAATCGGCGCCGATCCTGCAGATTGTGGACCGCGCTATCCCTCCGGATAAGAAATCAGGTCCATCAAGGAAGCTGTTATCGGTGGGCTTCGCCGCTTTCGGATTCCTCTTGGCCGCGGCTTGGGGTTTTGTCGAGTTGCTTCTCGATAGGCTTCGCCAGGTGCCGGAACAGGCGCAGAAACTTGATGAGATTCGGTCAGCACTAGGATTTCGATAGGCGATTGGCTATTTCGTCCTGAATTCACACCGCAGTCCCAGGGACCACTACGACCGGTCCGCCGGTGAGTGGCTCGATGAGCGCTGAGACCGACGTCGGCGGAAAACTCCATAGACAGGTAGAAGTGGTTGTTTCAGTAAGACCATCGAGGGACGTTACAATTCTCCAATGCATTTTTTCAAGATCGGATATGGGGGCGTAGCTTCCCCCCGCATGGGCCAAGGTGTGCCGCGTCGACTGGGAGATTTGATTTGGTTTGGTTTGCTTCTTTACTTGATCGGATGCGGGTCGGGTGGGCCCCCTCCGGGAGCTGTGGTCGGAAGATCGGGGAGATGGGACTACACACCGTCCGTTATCCAGACTGGCCATGTGCAGCAGTTCTGGTGGTGCGGTGAGGCTCAGAACCCAGCCAAACCTTCGCAGGATACAGACACGATCATGTATGAGTCGATTGATCTTGTAAGCGGGAAGCGGGTAGGCCCCGAGGTGGCGTTGGCGGAGACGCCGGGTGCGTGGGACTCCGCGTTCACCTGTAACCCCCAGGTGGTCCAGGGCAAGTTCAGCAATCCACTCGGGGATGGCCAGACCTATACCTACGCCCTTTACTACGTGGGCACCCCCAATGGGGGGGGTGGGGGTAACGCCATCGGAGTCGCCTTTTCCAACGATGGGATTAGCTGGAAGAAGTACTCGTCGCCGGTGATCCCGGCTACCTCGAACGAATACGGTGTAGCTCAACCCGTACCCTACAACTCGGATGGACGGCAGGCTATCACGCTGTTCTATGAGGACGGTGACCCCGAAGACGTACACCGGGAGGCCGTGTCCTCTGACGGAGTGCACTTTAAGATTGGCAGCTTGCTGACGACCAATGGACTGAATCTTGTCTCGGACCATCCAACCTGGGCCGATATGGCTTTCAACACGGCGGACGGCTACTGGTACGCACTCTATAACTTAGGGGGACGCGCCACGTCGACGACCGGGGGCATCATGGAGTATGGGCAATGGGGCTTCCAACTGTACAGAATTCCTCAAGCCGATCTGCTGATCGGCAAGACGGGTTGGCAGGAGTTGAAGACCTTTGACACGAACCTTACTGGCTATGAGAGTAATTTTCTGCCGGGCCTTTTGCAAGACGGATATGGCAACTTGTATCAGGACGGCAGCGGAACCGTGCAGATTTTCCCGTCCTTTTCGAACGTACAGGTAGCCTGGGATGAGTCGCCGACTTCCGCAGCCGCTGATGCAAAACTTACCAACTGGGACATCGGCCTCGTCTCCTGGTCGCCTAACGACGCAACGCTGTATGAACTAAACCTATACTCACACGGAACCTCACATCGGGTGACGACGGGTTCGATTGATACGACTGTCTTCACGCTGGAGAAGACGTTGGGCCGGCTTTACCCAGCCCCGCAAGCGGGAGCGACAGTTGCCCTGTACGGCTGCAAGGCGGGAAACACAGACGCTTTTGTTTCGTTAGATTCGGACTGCGAAGGTCAATATGTGATCGGTCTGAACGGATATCTCTACGGGCTGCCTCCTGCGGGCGTCGCGGTAGTAGCGATCTATCGCTGCTCCGCCAGTCACGACCACTTCGTAAGCACTGACCCTGCATGCGAGGGAAGCCATACCGACGAATTGCTGGGGTACATTCTTCCTGAATAGGCCCTCAACGACGGCGTGCTGTTAGCTGAGGCAATGGTAAAGGTCCACCTTCCAGCCGAGACTTGATGCACCCCGAGATGAAGTAATTGCTGCAGCACCATCCGCGGCAACCTATAGCGGTCCAGTTTACTTAGGTTTGTCTTCGATCTTGTCGACGGCTGCTTCAAGAGCAACTATAGTTTAAGGATGGACCCGCAGCTAAGCCCTTTGGAAACATTGAAACGGTCGAGTCGGTGGCTCAACGAATTCGCAAGTGATGTACATTCGCAGACCGGAGAAGACGGGGTGATTGCGAAGGTTCTGGATATGCTGCCTGAGCGGAGCAATTGGTGTGTCGAGTTCGGAGCCTAGGATGGGAAGCACCTGAGCAACACCTATAACCTAGTGGAGAACAGGAACTACAATGTTGTTCTGATCGAAGGTGATCGTGCCAAATACGAGAGACTCTGCAAGGAATACCCTTTCCAAGAGAACGCCGTCTTTGTCGGGCAGTTTGTGGGGTGGACGGATGACGACAATCTCGACACCATCCTCGAGAAACATCCCGTTCCGTTGGAGTTCGACCTTCTTTCGATTGACGTCGACGGGAATGATTTTCACATCTGGAAGGCCGTACGAAAGTTCAGGCCGAAGCTAGTGTTGATCGAGTTCAACCCGACCTCGTCGAACCGCTTCATGTATGTGCAGGCTGCTGATGCAAGCCGCAACCAGAGCAGCAGTCGAGCTCCAATTGTGCAGCTCTCGAAGGAAAAGGGTTATGAACTTATCGCTGTGATCGGCCCTAACCTTTTATTCGTGGATCAACAGTACTACAGCCTTTTCCATATTTCCGACAATTCTCTCGAGGTAATGCGAGACGAAGATGAAGTGACCCATCTTTTTCTGGGCTTCGACGGATCGCTAATAGTCGACGGTCCTGCGCTGCTTCGATGGCACCACATGCGGGAGCTGAAAGTGAAGCAGCCTTTTCCGAAGGTGCTGAGACATTACCCTCCGAACTACAGGCGATGGCAATCCCTGCTCTTCCGTGTCTGGAGCCGTCTGAATTAGCTGCTGCGGTGGCGGCGGAGACTCCCCAGGCGTAGAGAATGGCAGACGATGACAGTCCACCTCCGGCGCGTACGGTACCCACCCTTGCTGCGATGGTAGGGTACTCGTCCGCGTAGTCGTACCTTCCAGCCAAGACATGGTGTACTCCGAGACGGGGGTATGTGCCGCAGCACCATCCGCAGCAGCTAAAATGGAAAAAGCTGCTTCACGGTAGACGATGGGTCTGCCTTATCGTTGAGGCAGGCAATTTCGGAGGCTCGGCAGTGTCGTATCCACTCGCAGTTGTTGTCCCAACCTACAATCGCTGTGACGCTTTGAAGCAGTGCATGAAGCATCTCGAGGAGCAGGCGCGTAAGGACTTCGAGGTCGTTATTGTCGATGACGGAAGCACCGATTCTACAGAGGTTTGGGTAAGCGACTACCTGAAGCGTACTCCGCTCGCGCTCCGCTATTTCCGCCAGGAAAACAGCGGCCCGGCGCGTGCACGCAATTTTGCAATCTCCGTCATCGAGGCGCCGATTGCGCTTCTGATAGGCGACGACATCTTCCCTGCGCCACAGTTCACGGCCCTCCACATGCAATTGCATGAACAGCGTCCAGAGGCGTCTGTCGTCGGACTAGGGCTCACCGTCTTGGACGAAGAAGGTCAGCAAATCACGCCGTTTATGCGCTGGGAGGGTACCCGTGGCGCGCAGTTCCTCTATGGAGAACTGATCGCCGGTATCAAGCCAGATTGGAAGCATTTCTACACCAGCAATCTTTCTTTAAAGACATCGCTACTGCGCATCTTTCCCTTCGACGAGTCATTTCCATATGCGGCCATGGAGGACATCGAAGCGGCCTGCCGCATTGAAGCCGAGCATGGTCTGGAGATGGTCTTTTTACCAGATGCTGTAGCTCGTCACCTGCATCCGATGAACTTCGTGGGAGCTTGCCGCCGCATTGAAAAGGTCGGCGAGTCGACGGCATACTTCGACAAGCTCTGGCCGGGCAGACTGCCGCGAAAACCACACCCTATGGCTGTCCGGCTAAGCAGCATGCTCACACGCATGCCACTAGTGATGCGTATCGTCGAAGCCACCGCAAACCAATCGCTCAAGATCGCCTGTCCGAATCGCCTGATGAGATTCGTGCTCAGCCATTACTACGATCGAGGATATGAGCGTTACATCTGCCGGACCAATAATCCGCAGCGGCCCGTCGAACACATAGAGCATCGATCCGCGAACTAACCTGCCAGCGAACTCCGTCTAGATTAAAGGAGTGGAGTCGCACAGCTCGTTTTGGCGAAAAGAACACGCACCCAAGTCGAATCCTGCACACGCTTTGGCGAAATATATGGCGCGTTGCGGTTGTCGAAATGCTGGTTGATTTTGCTCGCCTAGTACATTCGCCACACTTCCACCAGGCAAGTCTGGCGACTGCTCTATATGGTATCCAGCGCACTGCCAATATCATTCGGGTCGATTGCCAGCTTTTTGCAGTGTCCCCGTTCAGCCTCTTGATATTGGGCCAAGTCAAGTACGAGAAAACGTATGGCTGCAGAACTGACCGAGGATCTCGGGAAAGCGCCCCTTCGATCCAACCGCCCCATCTGCTTGCGCAAAGCGGCCCGGCCTCGATTTCGCCCCGGTTGAGATTGCGGTTTGGCCTAGCGCCGGTGGCATAGTATCCTTCTTCTCTGGGGATTGCTTGCAGAAAGTTCATGATTTCTCCGTTTTAAAGTGAAAGGACCGACTTCCCGTGAAACAACGAATATTGCGCTCGCTGCGTACAGCGGGCCTATTAAATGCAGCAGAAAGAGCCAACTTTTTATTTGTGAATAGAAAGCAACGGCGAAAGAATATGCTATTCGGTCAAGCCAACCCAGGTTTTGTGGTTCCACCCGAGGCGCTTGCATACGACGCGTACTCATGGCTAGATTGGGAAAATTACAGAAAGAGTGGAACCGATACCGCCGCATTACTTTCCCAAATTGCCAGTCGTCACCTATCAGAGAATCATCCTTTACGGGTTCTCGAATGGGGATGCGGACCGGCGCGAGTGATTCGTCACATTTCGGCTGCCTTTGGGGCTAAGACTGAGGTTTATGGTTCTGACTACAACGAAGACACGATAAAGTGGTGCTCTAAGAGTATCCCTGGGGTTAATTTCACCCTAAACGGCCTGGAACCTCCGCTACCATTCGACTCGGGTATTTTTGACTTCGTATATTCCATATCGGTCTTTACGCATCTGTCTGAATCAGTCAGCCGCGCATGGATTGAAGAATTGATTCGTATAACTCATAGCGGGTCGATTCTGGTCGTCACAATGCAAGGCGATGCTTATCTGGAGAAATTGCTTCCTGATGAAGTGGAGGTATACCGTTCGCGGGGAATTGTGCTGCGCGGCAACGTCACCGAAGGGAGTAGGATTTTTTCTGCTTTTCACTCCAGGGAGTACCTTACGACGAAACTATTCCAGAACCTGGAGGTGCTAGAGTTCATTCCGTCGCCAAGTCTAGGTCAAGACATATGGGTACTAAGGAAACCTTGATGACTGGGTAGAGTTTTCCGACCCTTGCTTAGCCTGTGAATCACGAGACAATTAGTTGTATCACTTGAGGCCGTAGTAGCAAGGGGTCATATGTGGCCGCCTGAAAGCTGGTCATAGTGACGGTGCCTCCGGAGGTTGGCAGGAAGCGCGATCCCTCCTATATCCAGGACGACATGCAGCCCATCACCTTACTAGTTCGTGCCGCCTCTGTAACAGAGATCGTAAGGGTAGAGCAGCAGCTTGTTCATGAGATTGGACCGCAGTTCGGCCCACTCGCTGTCGCAACTACGGGTGGCGACACTTAGATTAGTTGCGAAAGAATGCAAATGTGAGGCGGCGCTACGGTCTCCACCGACAATACTCTGAAGCCGGCCCGGGATAACAATTCACGACTGTTGTGTTCATCAAAAACATGATGGTGTAGACATCGATTAGAGAAGTTTTCTAGCGAACGTCGGTGAAAGTCTTGCTTGGAGCCTGCGGCAATGTCCATCGTTAGATCGTGTTTTTCGAGAATCTCAGGTAAGTGGGTGAGATCATCTTCATCAATGTTCTGCTCGAAGTCATTGAACATGTGGTCTACACTTGTAGGCTGCCTGAGGTGATCGAATGTGTCTCGATAATAAGGTAGCGTAAGAATTAGCGCTCCTCCTGGGCTTAACACGCGCTGCCATTCTTTCACGGCCTTGATCGGATTTGCGAAATGTTCGAGATTGTGGGAAGACAGAACGAAGTCATAAGTTGAATCAGGCACTTCGTCCAAGACTGAACCTTCACAGAACAAGCTTGCGCCCGCGGGCTTTTCAGGATTGAAGACGAAACTCTCGCTGTGTTCTGCCCAGACATTCGCCTTAGAGAAATCGCAATTGTCTACTCTTCGAGCTTCTTCGTAGACCGGTGTGGGATTTCCCTTCCGAAATACATCGCTCGGCCCACCGATCTCCAAACCCCATTTGTCCTTGATATAAGGCAAGTACAATTCGAAGCTCCTCAGATGCCCTTGCCGGTTCATCTTCAGGAGTCGATTGACCTTTAGCAGACAACGTTGATAAATCGATCGCATGTTCTCAAATTATATCGACTTAGGCGGAGCTGCCAATCTGATGGCATCATGATCGTCATTTCTAAGCGAAGGTGGACACTAACCGACTACCGAACCTGGCTGGAAAGCCCGACCTCGCTAGAAAAAATGTAGCTCCGCGACACTCAGTGTGCCCGGATCTTGTCTCCAGAAAATTACCTATTGTTACCCCATACGTGCATGTGCAAATATGTATTGGATAGCAATAGGAGAGCGGCGTGGGCGGTAAGACGAACATTTGGCAAGGCACGTTGGCCTTGATGGTACTCGAGACTCTGGAATCAATGGGATCGCTTCACGGCTACGGTATCGCCCGACGTATAGAACAAACGAGGGGCGGTCTTCTGTCGTTGAACTATGGGATTCTTTGTCCGGCATTGCTGAAGTTGGAGCAGGAGGGAGCCATAGTCTCTGATCGGGCGTCTCGGAAAATAACCGACGCGCAAAGTTCTACCAGCTGAGTCGCGCGGGCAAGAGGCAGTTGGATAGAGAAACCCAGGATTGGGAGCACACGACTGCGATCCTCGCGCGCTTTTTCGCTCCCAGGCAGGAGGCTTGATGCGAAGATTGCGTGCGCTTTGGATTCGGATCTGCGGAACTCTCGGCAACAAACGAGAAAGTATGGAGTTGGACGAAGAACTTGAAAGTCATCTCCAGATGCATATTGAGGACAACGTCCGTTCGGGGATGTCCGAAGCTGAGGCGCGACGACAAGCGTTGACTCACCTCGGTGGTCTGGAGCAAACCAGAGAGGCTTATCGCGAGCGACAGAGGCTTCCTGGCCTGGAGACGTTGTGTCAGGACGTTCGGTTCGGTCTTCGAATGCTACTCAAGAGTCGAGGATTTACTGTTGTGGCCGTGCTCACGCTTGGTCTTGGCATCGGAGCAAATACCGCTCTGTTTTCTGTCCTCAATGCAGTTCTTCTGAACCCGCTTCCTTATCCTCATGCGGAGGAGCTAGTAACGGTTCATGCGGCTAAGCAGAACTTCAATGAAGGCTCAATCTCCTATCTGAATTTTCGCGATTGGCAGCGGGATAACAAGGCTCTGGCCGCGCTCGCTGTCTCGCGAGGCACAGGATACATTCTGACTGGAACAGGTGCTTCGGAAGAGGTGCGCGGAGAACTCGTCTCTTCGGATTTTTTTCCTCTCCTTGGGGTGAAGCCTGTCGCGGGGCGGTTATTCGCCTCCCATGAGGATGAGATTGGGCAGGAACCCGTAGCGATGATCAGCTCCGGGTTCTGGAAGCGTAAATTTGGAGCGCAACCCGATGTAATCGGAAATCCTCTCATGCTCGATGGACGCGACTACACTATCGTCGGCGTGCTGCCTGCGACCTTCAATCTTGCGATCAGCAACTTTCGCGCAAGTGATGTTTATGTGCCAATCGGTCAATTTCAAAATCCTGCTCTGAATGATCGTAGCGCTGGGTTGGGAATTCACGGTATCGCCCGACTCCGGCCAGGAGTGACGCTCAAGCAGGCGCAGGCCGATATGGAAAGAGTCTCTCGGAATCTTGAAACGACGTTCCCGGCAGAGGATCAAGGGATCCACGCCAAGCTCGTGCCGTTCAAGGAATCGTTGGTGCGCGATGTCCGACCACTCTTGTTGGTGCTGATGGGCGCTGTCGGCTTTGTACTTCTGATCGCCTGTGTCAACGTGGCGAATTTGCTACTGGCGAGGGCGAATGCTCGCGCGCAGGAGTTTGCAGTGCGATCGGCTTTGGGAGCAAGCCGTGCTCGTTTGTTGCGGCAGTTGCTGACTGAAAGTCTGACTCTGTCTGTGCTCGGTGGCGTATTGGGCCTCGCGTTGGCTGCGTTGGGAACGCGCATCATCGTCAAGATGCTGCCGGAGAATCTGCCGCGAGAGACTGGGATTCATATCGACTGGTTAGTACTTTGCTTCACCGCCCTCATCTCGCTTGCGTCGGGAATCTTGTTCGGCTTTGCTCCCGCACTGAAAATGTTCAAGCGAGATGTCCAGAGCACTCTGAGATTGGGAGGCCGTAGCATCGGCAGTGCGAACAACCGCACGCAGGATTCGTTGGTCGTCTTTCAGATGGCCTTGGCACTGGTTTTGTTGATCGGTGCTGGGTTGATGATTCGAAGCATGGTCAAGCTATCGAATATTGATCCAGGCTTTCACTCAAGAGGTGTACTGACGTTTGGCCTGGAAGCGCCTCCGGCGATGAGTGGCGCAGGACCCGATGCGATCAGAGCCTATCTACGCGAGGCGCAACGAAAAATCGCGATGACTCCCGATATTGAAGCGGTTTGCTTTTCATGGGCCGCTCTGCCAATGATGTCAGACGACGAGCAATCATTCTGGCTTGAGGGAGAACCAAAGCCCGGGAACCAGAATGCTATGCGATCGTCGATACGCTATCTGGTCGGAGCAGACTATCTGCGAGTCATGGGCATTCCACTTCTCAAGGGACGATTCCTGTCCGAGGCCGATGACGACCGCGCGCCGCGAGTGATTGTGATCGATGAAGTATTTGCTAAGAAGTTCTTCGGCAACGTTGACCCGATTGGCAAGCGTATCCATCTGGACCAGTTTGACGATGCAGCGACCGTCATAGGTGTTGTCGGACATGTGAACCAATGGGGGATTGATAACGACGCTGTGAATCCGTTGCGCGCTGAGACTTATCAAGCCCTAATGCAGCTGCCGGAGCAACAGTTGAGTTTGGTTGCCTTCGGCATGGACGCGCTTGCTCGTTCAAAGTCTGGAGCGATCCCGAGCTTCAAAGGTATTGAAAGTTCGGTAACTCAGATGAATCACGAGCAAGTAGTCTATAACCCCGAGGCGATGGACGACGTTGTCTCGGAAACGCTCTCATCTCGGCGGTTTGCCATGACACTGCTGGCCGTGTTTGCCTGCACCGCATTAGTGCTGGCAATCATTGGAATGTATGGCGTCATCTCTTATATCGTGGGACAACGCGCCCGCGACATTGGGATACGGATGGCGTTGGGCGCGAACCGTGGAGAGGTGCTCAGGTGGGTGTTAAGGCGTGGCAGCAGGCTTGCGTTGACCGGTGCCGCCTGTGGGTTTTTAGCTGCGCTGGTTCTAAGTCAAGTAATCGCTGGCTCGTCGTTGCTCTATGGTGTGCGGCCGTATGATCCATGGACGTTCACCGGGGTGACCGCGTTGATGATGGCAGTCGCTCTATCCGCGTGCCATGTTCCAGCGCGACGGGCAACGCGCATAGCTCCGATGAAAGCGCTGCGTACAGAGTAACTATGAATTCTGGCCCAAATAGGAAATGGAGCCGGACGGATTAACAACGTACGGCTCAGACAACCGGTCGTCGCCACCAAGGCGGCGACCTCCTTCTCCTTGCATGTGGCGAGCGCCCATTCAGTAGCTGGAAACCTGCGACGCACTTCTCGCCTATTCCTGGGAGGCCAGTTAGTCCCCGATTGAGTTCGCGAACAAGTTCGTCTGCCCTTTGACGATTCGTACCGATGCTGCCCCAGAAGGCCGCACAGCTCTCAGCTCGGACCGATTTAGTCTGATATTAATATTGAAGTAGGACCGATCATGTCGTATATTGAATTTACCGCATCTGAATTTGGGTTCGAGAGTTTTGTTGCAGGGAGTTGAGAAGTGAGGGGCCAGACCCCCGTGGGTAGTTTCTTGGCGGAAACCACGAGAGTCTGGGGCTACAGCCGGAAAGGACTGCAGTTGTCTGCATTCTAAATGCCCGGCTCGAGATTGGCGCATGGTCATTCCAGACCATTGAGTTTGTGGCGCGCGTCTCGCTGATTCCAAACTCATTGACTGACGTTCGTAGCTCTGCCGCTGGCTAACCACCAAGTAGGGCTTCGGGGATTCCGTGTGCCATTGGCGTGTCGATGCGCCGCAGAGCACACATGTTGTCTTCCGGAAAGTCCGGAAAAGACATGAAGCAAGGAGAGATTATGAAGAGCACAAAGCATACCCGCGATGGCCTGAAGTCACTGGCACGGAATAAAAAGGGGAGCGCCATGTCGATGTTCGGTGGAACGCGAGGATGGCTTGCTGCCGGCACTCTGGCAGCGTACACCGTGATGGGAAGCAGTACGCAGGCGGTGGCAGCTGTGAAGGAGACGGCGACGGCGGGGAACTCCGGCGGGGATGCGACGCTGCCTCTCAAACGCTTCGACATCCCGGCAGGCCCACTGGATGCCGCCATCAAGGCCTACGAGAAGGCGACGGGTCTGACAGTAAATATAGTGCTGCCGTCTGGAACTATAGCCGGATTCAACTCCCATGGTGTGACCGGGCTCTACCGCGAAGATGAGGCTCTGCGTCAGCTGCTCGATGGCACGGGGTTGAACTATCGCGTTGAAGACGCAAGGACAATGGTAGTCGGGGTGCAGGCGAAGGACACCGTGTCTGTTGAGGCTTTGGCGATTGACTCGGTCTCGATGGCGAAGTTTACCGAGCCGCTGCTTGATACTCCGCAAACTATCGATGTTGTGCCGCAGTTCGTACTGCAGGATCAAGGGGTGTCCACTCTGCGGGACGCACTGCGAAACGTGCCGGGAATTAGCCTCGCGGCCGGTGAAGCGGGAGCGCAAGGTGACAATCTGACAATCCGGGGCTTCACGGCGCGCAACGATATCTTCCTAGACGGCGTACGAGACTTCGGAAGCTACTACCGCGATTCGTTCAACTATGAACAGGTCGATGCTCTTGAAGGACCAGCAGGAATCCAGTTCGGTCGCGGGTCGACAGGCGGAGTCATCAATCAGGAGAGCAAGGTCCCTGAGATGAAGCAGTTTGTGAATGTGCAGGCTCAGTTCGGCACAGACCTGACGCGCAGGATTACAGCGGACATCAATGAGCCCGTGGCCGATGTGGCGGGTGGAACAGCCTTCCGGGCTAACATCATGGCGCAGGAGGGAGGCGTGGCAGGTCGACCGGATGCGGAGATACGGCGCTTCGGAATAGCTCCATCGGTCACGATCGGCCTGGATACCAAGACCCATGCGACCCTGAGCTATGTGCACCTCACAGAAAACGACACTCCCGACTACGGATTGCCATGGTTTATCAATTCGGTGGCGCCAGGATCCATTCGTCATAACTACTTCGGATTTCCAGACGAAAACTATCTGAAGACAAGCGACGATATTTTGACGCTGAGAGCCGATCACGAGTTCTCGCCGGAAATAAACCTGCGCACGATCGCCCGAGCGGCAAATTACCCACGTAGCGCGCAGATTACTGAACCGCAAATCTGCTCAAATGCGCCTGCAAGTGTGCCGGTGGGCGGCATCGTAGCTAGCCTGCCGACCTCTGCTGTAAACACTGCGCTCCCCTGTGCATATACGGCCGGGATTGATCCCAGCAACATCGTAGTGAACCGGAACCAGATCCAGGTAAAGAGTGTCGAGGGTGATCTGTGGGATCAGACTGAGATAGTGGCCCGATTCAAAACCTTCGGCGTGAAGCACGCACTTGTAGCCGGCGTCGAAGGTGGGCAGGAGATTTCGAATCCGATCAGAACCAGTTACACAATTAATAAGATCAACACTGTGCCTTCGGCGAATCTGTTGAACCCGAATGTAGATCAGCCGTTCGGCGGGACGGGTTATATCACTTCCATCGTTCACACCAAGTCGAAGAGCGTTGGGCTCTACTTCGTGGACACCTTGAAGCTGGGGAGACTGTTCGAACTGAGCGGCGGCGTGCGTTGGGACCGCTTCGATACTGGATACAACCTCTACCAGCCGACTCCGCCGGCCGGAGGGACCGTAACCGCGCCAGTCACTCCGATCAGCAGAATAGATGAACAACCGACCTATCGAGCAGCCCTGGTATTCAAGCCTTCTAGCCATGGCAGCGTGTACTTCGACTATGGAACCAGCTTCAACCCAGCGGCAGAGTCTCTGAGTTTGAGCATCGGATTGGCAAACAGCTCTGCCGCACCCGAAGAGAATGAAACCTACGAAGCGGGCGCGAAGTGGAGCTTTATGAACGAGCGCCTGCTTCTGGAAGGATCATGGTTCCGCACAGAGAAAGATAATGCGCGAGAGACTGACCCGACGAACTCGAATAACATCGTGGCGGCTGGAAACCAGCTCGTGAAAGGAGTCCAATTCAGCGTAGTGGGACGCTTGCCGCACGGAATGGATGTGGTTGCGGGCTACGCATACCTAGATAGTGACGTCATCTTTTCGAAGTTCTTTCCCGCGTCGGTGGGATATCCGCTGGCTAACGTCCCGAAGCAGACGTTTAATCTCTTCGTGACACACCGGTTGCCCTGGCGGCTAAATGCAGGTCTGGGCGGGAACTATGTGGGAAGCAGAACTGCGAGCTCGACCGTACCCTACGTACCGACAGGATACGCCGTGAATCCAAACGGACCGGGCTTCGTCGTGACGAGTGTGGCGATAAAACAGGTACCGGGGTATTGGGTGTTCAACGCGATGGTCAAACGACCCCTGACAGACAGGCTGGAACTGCAGGCGAACGTATATAACCTGCTGAATCGGTACTATATCGATCTGCCGCATCCAAGCCACTTAGTTCCGGGCGCGGGCGCGAGCGCCCTGATCGGCATGAACTTTCGGTTCTGAGAAGAACATTTTTATCGATCTGCCCGGCGTTTCGTCCGGGCAGATCTTATTTGTAACTTTAGGAGCACTTTGATGTTGATTACGATTGCGGATGTTTTAAGTGTGGGTGAAATTGCAGAATCACGTGCGCTGCTGGATGCGGCGCAATGGGTGGATGGCAAAGTTACCGCCGGATACCAGGCCCAAAGCGTAAAAGAAAATCTGCAATTACCCGAAGGACATCCAGTGGCGGTGAAGCTCGGAGAGATGGTACTGGCAGCGCTAGCGCGGTCACCGTTGTTTATGTCGGCTGCATTGCCGCTGCGAGTGTTTCCCCCGATGTTCAATCGTTACACAGGCGGTGGGCACTTCGGAACGCATGTGGATACTGCGATCCGCGCCAACGCCTCCACGGGACAAAGAATCAGAACAGACGTCTCCGCGACACTGTTTCTGTCGGCCCCTGAAGAGTACGAAGGTGGAGAACTATTAGTCGAAGATACCTACGGAGTGCATAGCGTGAAGCTACCGGCAGGGCACATGGTACTGTATCCGGCGACGAGTCTGCATCGCGTGAATCCGGTTACGCGAGGCGCACGAGTTGCTTCGTTCTTCTGGATACAAAGCATGATTCGCAGCGATGCGGATCGCACCTTACTGTACGACCTGGATACAACAATCCAGCGGCTGGCTAAAGAGGCTCCTGAAAATACGGTTGGGATCCAATTGACCGGGATATATCACAACCTACTCCGACGCTGGGCGGAAATGTAAGAATATGTCAGAGGCTTGATCGATCAACGGGTCGCAAGATCGGACACTTGAACAAACGCCGTCTCGATCTTTGCCCGTCAATGTATCCCTCTTAGACATTTTGTTTGTTCATCTCGTCTGCGAGATATTCGGAAGCGCGCATCGAGAGCGCCAGGATGGTCATAGTTGGGTTCTGCCAACCGGCACTCACAAAGCTCGCTCCGTCGACAACGAATAGATTCTTGTGGTCGTGGCTCTGGCACCACTTATTCAGCACGCTCTTCTTCGGATCATCGCCCATGCGGCAGGTTCCAACTTCATGAATACTGTAGCCCGGAGGATTGGGAACCTCATTCTTAGAGAGCACTTCGAATCCAGCCGCATCGGCCACGGCGCAGCTGACTTCCACGGCGTCCTTCGCCATATTGAACTCGTTTTCGGTATATCTGGTCTGGATGTTCAGCACGGGAATATCCCACGCGTCCACCTTCTCCTTATCGATGCGAACGTGGTTTTCGTAGCGCCCGAGCACTTCTCCCATCACTGTGATGTGGAAGGCACTCCCGTTGTATTCCTGCAACTTCTGCTGCAATTCCGCGCCATACGCCGCAAAATTTCGCGGCTCCATCGCACCCATGCGGCTGGTTACATTCAACGCGTAGCCGCGGAGGAATTTGTCATACTTTGTCGTAATGTTGCGAAAGCGCGGCACAATTGCCGCGCCACCCATCAACTGTTTTGTCGCCTTACCATTGCGCGCCTCAGGCACTGAGCAGGTGACGCCTGGCCCGTAGATCTGGTCCATCAGATAGTGTCCTATCATGCCGCTCGAATTGCCCAGGTTTGAGTTCAACAGCAGTCGCGTGCTCTCAAGCGTTCCCGCGGCCAATACCACCACCCGAGCCTTCACGTGCATCTCGCGGCGAGACAGTCGATCGACGAAAAGGCACCCATTCGGCTGGTCCGTGTTCTTATCGACCGTAATTTTTCGCACGACTGCATTGGCGATTGAAGTCAGTTTGCCGGTTCGCTCCGCATCCGGCAGCAGAAGATTCACCGAGCTCGCCAGCCCATCGCGGCCCTGTGCGCGGCGTTGCTGGCAGACCGCCATGTTATACGGCTGCGAAGCCTTGATAAACCGCTGTATAGACTCCGACCACACCTCATTGACGGGAACGAAGTTGCCATTTGGCATCTGCGGCGGACCGTCCTGAGCGCCGGCAACTTGGAAGATCTCTTCCACGCGCGAATAATAGGGCGCGAGGTCGGTGAGGCTGATGGGCCAGTCATCGCCGTAGCCATCATGCGATTTGCCCTTAAACTCGTAGTCGCTCAAGCGGAACGACTGCCGTGACCAGAACAGCGACCGACCACCGAACAGACGGACCCGCACCCAGTTGAACGGCATGGAAGCATCGAAGGTATACGGAACCTCCTCCTCATCCACCCAGACGTTTGCGTTGAATTCGCTGGCCTGGAAGACATGCTCGAGACGCCCTGGTGGTTTGAAGCCGCGATAGGGAAGCTCGTACGCCGGCTTGCGTTGCGCATCTCTGGCTACATCGGCCACCGGGCCCGCGTTTAACATCAGGCAGTGGATGCCCTTTTCGGTCAAGATCTTCGCAGCCATTCCACCGGCATGGCCCGACCCAATAATCAGTACATCGTAGGTTGTCTCTGTCATTATCTGTGGGGAGTCGCTCACTTCTAGCGTGGGTAGGATGGGATGGTATGTGGGGCCTTAGGAACAGCCATCACATGCGGAGGTAGATGCGTGGAGGTCGCGCCCAGGCCTGCCATGTCCGGCTCGATCGGAGACCAGTAGAGTCCGCCCGTTACCCAGTCCTGCCCAGCGGCTACGCCAGCATCGTCCCAGGCCTTCGAGTTCATCGTCGCAACCCGAATGTCTTCATGCGCGATGTTGATGAAGTCGGCGTGCTGCTCGGTCGGGGGATGATCTGTCATCCAGGTGCGCAGCCATGGCTTGATGAGCGCATCGGCCTGAGTTGCGTTTAACTGAGCGAACGGCAGTTTATATTTGGTCTTTGACTGTGCGTCGAGCCAGTCCAGGCCGCCGCTATATACCTTCTTCCGCGCCGTGGGCGAACTGCCGATCAGGAAGTCAAGAAACATGGGTGTCCCGGCCTGAAGCGCGCCTGGCTTGTTGTCGAGCGGTGGCAGCAGTAAATCGCATAGTCGTGTGAACGTCGCAAGTTGACTCGAGGTAAAAAAACTTGCCTCGGTCTCCGCAATCCCATCGGCCGCTACGGTGACAGGCAGAGGCGTCTTAGGATTTAGCCCCAGTGTCCACGGCACCGGAGCCGGCGGAGGCGGGGCGGGATTCGCTGTCTGCTGGGCAAGCAGCGCCTTCGGTAGAAGTCCAACCGAGACGACAGCGCGCACGAAGTCACGACGCAACATAAACTCTCCTTCTGCTGGCAAAAGATTACACTCCGCACTCTTCCTTCGTCCAACGCGCGCAGCGCAAGTCACTGGATCGAACAATCGAGGTCGAATTTAAAAAATATAGATGGTTTACCATGATCTCCGCTGCGCGCGGGATCTCCATTCGGCCCGACGAAACAGGAACAAACGATATTCGCGATATTCGCGAGGACCCAGGTCAGACGCTGAGCACTGGAAACGGCGAATCGCGCACCATCGCGTAGGTCAAGTCCCGCATGCGGCCATGAGCGCCGGGCTGTTGGCTTCTTCCGATCATCAGCACATCGGCATCCGACTCCAGAGCAGCGGCAAGCAGCGCGTCTTTGACTTCACCGACTTCAACACGGACCGGAACATCCGTGCCAACCGTCTGCTGAAGCTCAGCGATACGCCGTCTCGCCTCCTGCGCATCGGCAGAATGGATCTCTTTTCGCAAGTCGAGTTGAATCTGCAGGCCATATCTCCCGCTTGGACCGCATGAATAATCGAGAGCTTGCTGCGCGCTTGTACCGCTACTTGGCTGGCAAAACGAAGCACTTTCTCCGAATTTGAACTCAAACCGACGGTGCATAGCCATTCCTTGTGCTCCAAAGGCCTCGGAGCGATCGTCTCAACATGCCGACTCGTCAACACTGGACAGTCCGCATCGTTAATCACCTTAGCTGTCGTTGAGCCAAACAGCGTCTGCCGGAATTTGCCCGCGTGCGTCGTCATGATGATGAGATCGAATCCATCCTCTCTCGCGACTCGAGCAATCTCGGTCGCTGCGTGCCCCAAAGTCAGAACTCTCGGGCACTCCGCCACGGGAAACTCTCCCACCAGGAAGGAATCCAGTCTCTCCCGGCAAAGGCTCAGGAGCTCCTCTAAACCTCGGTGATCGGCCTTACGTAAAGTTGCAAGCCGTTGTAGCCGCCGGGATCGGCAACATGAATGAGTGAAACCCTTGCGCCAAGCAAGGCCGCTGCTCTCTTCACATAAGCAGCCATCGAAACGCAGGCGTGCGAGAAATCGACGGGATAGAGGATGTTTGCGATTGAGGACATAAATACCACTCTTCGGAAGATCTCAAAAAATCATGCGCGTGACACGTTCTTTAGAAATACGAACCGCACGGTGAGTTTAAAATCCGCCGCTCGCCGATTCACCCCAGCTTACGTGTTAGCCACCTACTCAGCTTCGGAACAATTCTGATGTTCTCTTGAGATGGTCCCCCGCTGTCATCTAACGCGAGCACTAAATCAGGTTGTGCCATTCCGTGTTTAGGGGTGCCACATACAGGGCACGCCCCAGCCTTCAAAGTGATCTCTGCTCCACAGCATCCACAAAAAGCAGCCACGTTATCTGATCTCCACAATTGCCACGTCTCTTTGGATGAACGCAGGAAGTGCAAAGATTCGCGAGGAGTTATTCCGCAGTATCCTCCGGGGAAATCGTTAAATTTGCTCGTTTCAGATCGCAGACAGCGCACTCCTTTCAGTTGCCATATCTGATTCGACTCTTCCTTTGCTAACGGCAGTGCCGCCTCGTCGAGGCTGGGCGATTGATCTGTTCAACGCGGGTCTGAGTCAGCAGAACTATCTGTTCTCGAGCGGGACCGCTCTTCGCCGCAACTGCAGCAGAAGTGATTGCCTTTGTCAGAAACGGCACCATCCCGAGCAGCTAAAAATGTGGGTCGTCGCCTAAACCGGCTCATCTTATTGTTGACTATCCGGAGAGTCAAATAACGGTTATAGCGAGTCGCTACGATTTTCACGAAACCGTCAGCAAAGCGTCCGTGGCGCTGAGGTTTGATCGGAAGAAGACTGATTGAGCGCCTCCCTAAGTGGCTGGTAGGCCTGCACCAGAACCGCCTCATAGAGCCCTTCTTTGCTCTTGAAATAGTGAATGATCAGGCCCATTACTACATTTGCCCGCGCATCAATACTCTCAGTGCGCGCTGCGGCAAAACCATTTGTTGCAAACTCAATCTCGGCCGCGGCCAGAATGGCTGGTACGGTCACGTCTCTGTCTCGTTTTTGAGTACGGGCACCTCTACGTCGGCTCCGTTGGATTCCAGGTTCGTTTTCGTATGACTATACGGGTAACTGACTATCTGGTCAATTGAGCTCCGCGAATAGAAGCAATCGGTTCATTGGCAGCCACAATCGCATCGGCGCGCTCCGCTCAAACTGTGGACGTTCGGAGCGGGGCGGATAGTACTCCGGCAGCGTTGTAATCCGTTCGAAAAGCGCGTAGTGTTCCTGATACTGAATCGATACCTTCGTCCAATGGAACCAAGCTCCTTCTTGTGGCTTAATCGCAGCTGTGTGTTTGATCTAAACCACTCGCAGTAGTCGATTCCTGGTTACTAAAGTCCTATCGCGCTCGATACACTCATTGCGCGAGAAAAGGAAATGCGTAATGCCATTCGATGCATTCGGGCAAGAACGATGGGCAATCACGCGGACACTGGCTGCTCACGCGGATCGCGGACAGCGGCCCGGATCCTTAGCATCACGGTTGTAGGCTGATTCCCTTCGTTTAGTGATGTGTTGCATGCGCGGCCGCAGTAGGTATCTGGACGAGCAACCAAGCATAGCAAACTTGTACAAGACGTACGGCGAACGAATGATGGAAACTTTTTTGATATGAGATCGGGTCAACAAGCCAAAAACACTCAGTCGGGCGCGATCGCCTTAAGACTGCTTGCGACTGCCGTGACGATGACGTCGTTTCTATCGATTGGAGCAGCCGGTCAAAAGCCACCGATTACGCCGAATGAGCCCTGGCTTCCAGACCATCACACGTTGGAGCGCCACTCAACTGCGGTTCCTCTGCATGAAGCGGCGTTAGATGATGGCCACGTCTACAGCCTGGGTGAGCTAGTCGACATCGCTGAATCGAACAGTCCCGCGACACAAGCGGCGTGGAATCGAGCTAAGGTGACAGCCGCTTCCGTTGGGATCGCGAAGAGCGAACTGTATCCGACGATCATTGCGATGGCGGCCGGAAGAACCTATGTCAATGCACAGCTCTACAGTCTGACCTGGGCTGTACAGGACATAGGCTACTTCGATACCGCTGTTCATTTGGCTTATACTCTCGTGGACTTCGGTGCGCGTCGCACAGAAATTACGGCGGCTCAAGCGCGACTCGTTGCTGCAAACCTTTCCTTCAACAATGAGCATCTGGTCCTTGTCCGACAGGTCAGTCAATCGTATTTCGGTTTGCTCGAAGCGAAAGGACTGCGGGAGGCGGCTGAGGTCTCCCTCAACGACGCCAAGACGTCAGAAACCGCGGCGCAAGAACGACGTAATAACGGACTGGCTACAGTGCCAGAAGTGCTGGAGGCCAAGGCCGCGACCGCAAAAGCGAACTACCAATTGCAAAGTGCGCTCGGGGCTGAGCAAGTGGAAATCGGAGATTTAGCCACGGCAATTACCGCCAGTCCACTGAAACCGCTGAAAGTGGAAGCGCTGGATCAGCTCAGAATTCCAGACAAACTGGACCAATCAGTTCAACACGCCGTAGACACGGCGTTTACGGTTAGGCCCGACCTGCAGGCTGACGAAGCGCACGTGAGCGCCGCGCATGCTGAGGTAAAGCACGCTACCTCGGCCTACTACCCATCGCTCACATTTGAAGGTTCAAAAGGATGGCTTCGTGCCTTCGGAGAGCAACAAGGATCGCCCGGCTTCTATGCCCAGGCCCCCGTCTATGACGCCACGCTTGAACTGAAGTGGACGGTATTTGACGGGCTCCTTCGGGAGAATCGGATTACGGAGGCGAAGGCAGAAGAGAAAGTAGCGACTGATGAGGTTCACAACCGTCAAGACGAAATTGCAAATCAAGTCTGGACCGCCTACTCAAATGCAGCGACAGCCCTGCACCAAAGAGAGGCGGCGACGGCTTTATTGACTGCGGCTGAGGAGTCCTACACCGCGGTGTTGGAGTCGTACAAAGAAGGCGTCCGCAATTTCCTGGATGTGCTGGCGGCGGAAGATGCTTTGGCACAGGCCCGCGCCATCGACGTTACGGCTCGCACTCAAGTGCTCAGGACTTTCACCGATCTCGATTTCCGGACAGGGGATCTGCTGGCAAATCATCCGAAAGGCAACAATCCATGAGCTCGAATCACCAGTTTCTTTGGCGCGGAACGAACAAACGTCAGAGTTGGATAAGCTTTGCAACTAGCCCGCTTTTGCTGGCGACTATCGGGTGCTCCGGATCCCCGGAGTTCAACATCCTGGGATCGTACTTCCCGTCATGGCTTGTATGTCTCGCAATTGCGATTGCGTTAACGTTTTTGGCTCATGTGTACGCCACAAGTAAAAAACTTACGGAAGAACTTTGGCCATTGCCAATTGTTTACTCGGCGCTTCTTTGTTTCTTCAGTTGCACACTCTGGCTGATCTTGTTCCGGTAGAGAGGAAAACATCTTGCAGATAACAAACTCACAATCGGTGATAACACGCAAAGGAACGATCATCAGCGCGTGCATCGTCGCAGGTGCCCTTGTCTCCGCAGGTTTGGTAGTTCGCGAGGTGGTGTTGTATCCGCGTACTGACGACGCGGAAGTGACAGCGAACTTCATTGGTATCGCTCCGGTGGTTGAAGGCCCGGTGATGGAGTTGCCCATTCATGACAACGAATTCATCAAAAAGGGGACTCTCCTTTACAAAATTGATGATCGGCCTTACCTGTATGCGTTGCAGAGTGCACTCGCTGCCCAGGCGGTACTGGAGGGTGAGATCGAGAATGAATCCCGTCGAATCTCCTCCCAGGTCAACGGGATCGACGTGGCGCATGCCGGCGAGCAGAGCGCACTGGCGAACGAGACACGAGCGACTGAGGAAATTGAAATTGCTAAAGCGGCAGTTGGGCGATCGGAAGCCGCGCTGAAACAGGCGCAGGCTGACGAAAATTACGCTACAGCGAATTTTCATCGCATCCAGCCTCTTCTAGCCAAGGGCTTCGTCACTGAGGATGATGTTCACAAAGCACGCTCCACATCCGACGCGAAGGCGGCAGCAGTGGAACAGGCGCAGTCTCAATTGCTATTGGCGAAAGCGAGTTTGCTCTCTGCTTCGGCTCAAAAACAGCAAGCCGTCGCACAGATTTCCCAGAGCCAGGCTCAGGTCAAAGAATCGGCACATTCTGTTCTGGTTCTAGCACCCTTGCTTGCGGAGCGTGAGAGCCGCGCTTCTGCAGTTCGGCTGGCTCAATACAACTATGAGCAATGCAGCGTACTAGCGCCATTCGATGCCCGTGTTACAAACCTCACGATATCCGAAGGCGAATACGCCAAGGTAGGCAAGCAGTTGTTCACCCTTATTGACAATAGAAATTGGTGGGTCCTCGCGAATTTCAGAGAAACGCAAATCGGACATGTTCAACCCGGAACGCCCGTAGACGTTTTTCTTATGTCTGATAGAACCACAAAATATCGCGGTGTTGTCGAAAGCGCGAGCTTTGGTGTGACTCCTGATCCGGATGTTGTGGGGAAGTTTTCAGAGGGTTTGCCGGAGGTGCAGCGGACGCTAAATTGGGTGCGTCTAGCGTCGCGATATCCGGTACGCATCAAAATTGTCGATCCGCCTCCGGGGATATTTCGCGTTGGTCAGGTCGCAATCGTCGTGATGCGAGCTCCCCATCGTCAGGGTTGAGGTCAGTCATGCCAATATACGGCGAATACAAACCGCCAGCCTGGAAGCCCGTCGAGATGCTGCGCGCGGAGCTGGCGTCGTATCCGGGGCGGACTGCGCTGGTCGGAAGAATCGTACTCGCGTGTACGAGCGTGATGTTGCTCGCGTTCATCTTTCGGATTCCCGGTGCGGCGTTAGGCGCCGGTTTCCCGATATTGATCTCGCGCGAGAGTCCCAAGGCGACGAGAAAATCCGCGTTTGAGATTGGCTTGGCGTGCTCAATCGCAACTGCGGCGGTAATTCTGGGAGGAGTACTGACGAGCGGCTCTCCATTCCTCCATGTGATTTGGGTAATCGCAATTCTCTTCGTTGCATTTTTCGCAATCAGTAGCTTCAACTTCATAAATCCCTCTCTCACCGCCAGCGTTACAATCGCGGTTGCGATTCAAGTATGGGACTTGCCAGTCCGTACGGAAGTACGCGTTGAGCGTACGCTCTACACGTTGCTTGCGATTCTGATAGCGTGTGCAGTCACTGCGCTGATTGAGAGCTCATTCGCGAAAAAGCAATCCCCTGACGCAATTCTGGACGGAATCAATCACCGCTTAGGTCTGATTGAGACACTCTTGAGTCAAGCGCAAGCGGAAGATTTTCCTCCTTCGGCGCTGACGATCCAACTCAGTCGTTCTGCTGCCAAAGGTGTGGACGATTTGTCGGAGTTACTCGCGCGCTCTCCCTGTGAGCCGGGCTATCGCGATTTGCTCGCTACTGTGATTGCCCTCACAAGACAGCTGATAGAACTCGGGTCGAATCTCGCCGAATCTGCCCGAATCTTATCCATTGATGACCAGGAGCGTTGTCTAGCGATTGCACGGAACCTATCTGCTATTCGGTACTGCCTGTTATGCAAAAGCCTTACGAACTGGATCGATCTACCCCTGGCAAATCGCACCGTGAATCCAATATTGGTAGAAATTGAACGCACAGTAGATCTGATCGCTCAGAGCTTTTCTGATGAAAACCTCGCGATCCATCGGCTCTTACCTGCAGCAGAACCAACAATGTCGATAGGTGCATTTGCTGTTGATGCCCTTCGAAACAAGAATCATTACAAATTTGCGGTGCGCGGCGCTCTCTCTGCTCTACTCTGCTATGTGTTCTATATGAGCACCGGCTGGATGGGTCTGGGCGCCTCGATCATAACGTGTACTCTTACGGCTCGTCGATTTACTGGGGCCAGCCGCCATCGACAAAGTCTCCGATTTGCCGGATTCATTGTGGGAGCAGGCGTGATTGGATTAGGAACTGAGGCATTGATTCTTCCTCAAATAAACAGTCTCATGCAATACGCTTTTCTCTTCGCGTCGGTCGTTGCGCTTGGGTCATGGGTGGCGACCTCCGGACCGCGGATTGCATACGCTGGGTTTCAGATTGTGCTGGCCTACAACCTAGTAAATCTCAATAGGTTCACGATCAATACCTCCCTCGTGCCATCCCGCGACGCGCTTCTGGGTATCATGCTGGGTGTTGTAGCAATGTGGCTTGTGTTTGATCATCTCTGGGCAGAGAACTCCAGCGCATCCGTCCGCAGCTTGCTTCTGAGCACACTGAGGAATTTGGCGGACTTCAAGGCTGTCGTAGCGGAAACCGCTCTAGAAGCCAATCAACGGCTAGCCGTGACGAGTTCCAGAATTAACCGTGATTTCGACAAACTGCGGGATCTGGCGGATATGTACGCTTTTGAGTCTTTCCCCAAACAGCCGTACGAAAGCCTTGTGAACCGTAGCATTCGGACGCTCTCGCCAGAATTGCGAGCCTTTCTATTCGTGAAGACTGGACTTCTACAGCACGGAAACCTGACAGTGGCCGAACCAGACGCGCTTGTTCGAGAGGTAGAAGAGCTAGCTTCCAGTGTGCTTCGCGGTTTAGCGAATGCGATTGAAGGGGAAGCGGCTGAACAACTCTCGTCGTGGAATGTGCGTGCTGAAGAGCTCCGTGCCCTCGTGCAGATTGAAGAAGAGAAATCGATGTACGTGGAGGATCGACAGAAGAACATCGAGATGCGGTTGTGTGGGTCGTTGTTGAGCCTGGCGTCTCATCTTGAATGGCGAGCCCGATTGAATTTTGCGCTAGAAGCTGGAGATCAGGAGATGGTTGGAAACTGGCCTATTGGGACAGTCGTCAAGACGGAAGGGGGCTCTCGCAGTGACTGACGGCTCCCGAAAAACTACGTGCGGTTACTCTCGTTTCCAATATGCGTGCATCATCCAGGTGACGGGCAAGAGGAACGCTACTAAGACCCAGGCTCCCCAGCGTGCTTTGTAGCCGAAAGCGATGCTCAATCCCCCGACAATTGCCATAACTCCGGACAAGGGAACGAGTAGGCGAGCAAAAGGCACGCCCAAATTTACGGGATGTGCTACTCCCTCGCCTGAGAAATGACGTGGAGCTGCGGGAATGAAGATGAATGAAGACATGATTCTCGCGATAGGGAAAATTATGCACATGAATCGTCTCTAATAGGGTAAACGCTAATGATGTTTGCATCGCTTTAAGTGATAGGACTATCATTAGCGTTCGAGCATTGTCAATATTTAATGACCAACGCAGGATGGAAAGACTAAAAGCTGACCGCCCCAGACGGGGCACACCAGCGCAAACCCGCGCGCGCCTTGTGGCCACGGCGGCGGACATTTTCAATCATGTGGGCTATCACGGAACCGATTCCAATCGGATTGCGAAAGAGGCAGGATACGCAACCGGCACCTTTTACAAGCATTTTAAAGACAAGCGTGAAGCCTTTCTCGCGGTTTACGAGACCTGGGTTACATCCGAGTGGGCCGCGATCGATTCGGAACTGTCGGCCGGCAATAAAGCGAAAGAAACGGCACGAAGACTCGTCGAGCTCTCCATCGATTTTCATAGGAAATGGCGCGGTCTGCGAGCGTCATTGATGGAGCTGGTTTTCACTGATAAGGAAGTGCGGCGGTTTTATCGGAGCCAACGTCGCAGACAATTGGATGTCATTGCACAACTGCGTCTTCGTCACGGAATTCCGGCAGGCCGGCGAGAGGATGACGCAATCCATCTATTCACCACAGAACGAACCTATGATGCGATTGGACAGGGCGAACTCCAGGCCCTCGGTCTCGATCACAACACTGTTGTCGACGCGATGGTCGAGAAGGTGTTTGCGCTATTAAGTTGACTGTCTATCATTTGGGATGTCATTGGCGTACGGGTGGGCTAGCAGGCCAGGCCGTCCCCAAATAAAAAAACTCGTCTTGCTGTCGATTTTCCCTACGCCCAACGACTATAGGGTGAACAATCCAGTACGCAAGGTTGCGCTGCTGGCCACCGACAAGAGGAGGTGTGCAATGAAATACATGTGTCTTCGATACTACGAGCCAGCAAAACACGTCAGCGTGACCGAGGACGAAAAACACGCGATGTTCGCGAATGCTTTGAGTGCGACGACCACTTGCGCCAACGGGCACTTTGCTGATGGAGAAGCCCTTCAGCCTGCTGAACTGGTTGACAGTGTATTGGTAGAACGGCAAAGTCGCGACGACAGACGAAACCTATGCTGAGACCAAGGAAAACAGCTCGGCGGCATCTTCGTGATTGAGGCACGGGACATGAATCATGCGATTCAGCTCATGTCACAGCGTCCGGCCATGAAGTATGGGACGTTGTTCGAGATACGTCCAACTGGCGATATGAGCGAAATAATTCAGCAGAACGAGCAGCGGCGGCGAAGCTAGCCGCACGATGAGGAAGATCCAAGAATTAGTATCGCGAAGTCAACTTCCGTTACTAATCAACTCTCGCTGAGAATCTGAGCGAGGCCAGCAGCAAACGCCGAAACAAAACGGAAGACGGTTTAGAACGCGTTTATATGACTGGACAGATTCGAAGCAGGCGGAGGATCGCTATGTCATTCTTTCACGATCTTAAGATTGCGGTGCGGTCGCTGTGGCGCGTTCGCGCTCTTTGGATCACCGTAGCCCTAACTCTGGCTCTGGGAATCGGCGCCAACGCCGCCCTCTTCAGCGTGATAAGCGCGGTGCTCCTCCGTCCGCTTGCGAACCGGGACGAAGACCGTCTGCTCTACTTGCGACAAAGCGCTCCGGGTCTTGGCATCACGAACACGGCGTTCTCAGTACCGGAGATAGATGACGTTGGCAAAGGTCTGAAGACGATCACGGATCTGGGAACGTTTTCGTCAATCGACTTTACCGTCGTAGGGCTCGGCACGCCACGCGAGATCCCGGCGGGCGTGGTCGACGGTCACTACTTCGAAGTGATGGGGCTGCGCCCGGTGCTGGGGCGACTGCTGACCTCCTCCGACGATGGGCCTAATGCGGCGGGAGCGGTCGTGTTGACGTATCGATTCTGGGCCTCGGCGCTGCATTCAGACCCAAAAGTGATTGGAAAGTCGGTGCGGCTGGAGAGCATCGCCGGCGCGCGTCAAGCCACCATCGTGGGGGTTCTGGAACCGTCGGTGCCGTATCCCGTAGCAACAGAGATCATCGCCAACGTCGTGACCAGCCCGCACCATCTGTCGGCAACAATGGTGACCGGCCGTGAGCACCGGATGACGGAGGTCTTCGCTCGGCTTGCACCGGGGGCTACTCTCGATGCAGCTCGGTCGGAGCTGAGCACGCGTCATGCGGCGATACTGGCCGCGCATCCGGAAGTCTATAGGACCGCGGACCACTACAGGATCGATGTGACGCGGATGCACGACCAGATCAATTCGCGCGCCAATACGGTTCTGTGGGTGCTGTTTGCGGCCTCGGGGCTGCTGTTTGTAATCGCATGCTCGAATGTGGCTAACTTGGTGCTCGCACGAACGGTTCGTCGCGAGTCGGAGCTGGCTGTGCGCTCGGCACTTGGAGCCAATGCCACGGCGTTGCGGCGTTCGCTGCTGGCGGAGAGTCTGGTCCTGTGCGGAAGCGGAGTGCTTGCAGCACTGATCCTCGCGTGGCCGATAGTGGCGGTGCTGGGGCGTTATGCAGCGCGCTTCTCGGTGCGTGCCGAGGGACTGAAGCTTGACTTCAGCCTGATATGGTTTGGCGTTGCGCTGGCGTTAGCGGCAGCGGTATTCCTGGCTCTGATTCCGAGGCTACCCTCGGGGAGCGCGCCGTTGTCTGCAGCGCTCACCAGCGGTGGAACAAGGATGACAGGTAGCAGCAACCGGCGTCTGCGCATCTTCGCCATCATGCAGATCACTGCCTCGTTCTTGTTGCTCACCGGAGCGACCGTCCTGATGCGGACTCTGTACATACTCGAGAAGACGCAGTCACCGTTCGATACTGCGCGCGTGCTGGCAGTGAATCTGCCCGTGATGTCGTATGGACGGACACCGGAGCAGGTCCAGGACTTCTACCACGAAGTACAGCGCAAGGTGAGCGCTTTGCCCGGAGTGGTTCATGTGTCGACAGGATTTAGCGTTCCGTGGCGCGACGATCAGGGGCTGGACATCAGCTTCGCCTTTGCAGCTCAAGGAGCGATGCGAAAGAACGCGCTCGACGATTGGCGTGCGAAATTCCGGTCGATATCGCCCGGATACTTCGCAACGCTCGGTCTGCCGCTTTTGGAGGGGCGCGATTTCAGGGACACCGACAAGAATGGTTCAGAACGGGTCGTGATCGTGAGCCAGAGCCTCGCACAGACGCTGTTTCCCGGTCAAAATGCATTGAACCGCGATCTGCGTTGGACAGACGGCGTGATGAAGTTCGTCGGCATCAGCCTGGAGCCACGACGGATCATCGGGGTGGTGCCAGATCTGGATGATGAGAACATTATTGCTTCGCCGGCTATGACCGTGTACCAGCCGACTGATCAGGAGGGATGGCAGGGGCGGCTCCTTGTGCGCTCAGAGCAGGATCCATACACATTGGCTCCTGCCATTGCACGCACAATTCACGAGATCTCTGCGGAACAGCCGGTGGAGCGGGCAAGCACCCTGAAGGATATTCGCGCAGAGGTACTGACGTCAGACCGGCTGAACGCGGTTGTGTTCGGAGGGTTCGCTGCGGTGGCACTCCTGATCTCCGTGGTAGGTGTAGCTGGTGTGCTTGCATTTTCGGTGAGTGGGCGCACACGCGAGTTCGGAATTCGGATGGCACTCGGCGCTCAGCCGCGGAACATTTTGACCGATGTGCTGTTGCAGGGCCTGACGATTGCCGGGATAGGCGTGGGCGCGGGCGCGGTTTCCGGCATCGTCTTCGCATGGGGCGTTAGCAGGTACGTAACGGAAGCGCATCTGCCCGGAGCGTTGGCTTTTGTTGCGTCGGCCTTCGTCATCCTTACCGCAGCGGTGATCGCTTCGGTCGTGCCGGCAGCGCGCGCGGCACGGGTGAACGCGGTGGAATCACTGCGTTCGGAATAGTCCGCCAAGAACGAATATTTTCGCGGCCGCGAGTCTCTGTGGGTCGTACAATCTCGCGCGAATGACACGATGAGATCAGCGATAGCATCAACTGCTGCGACTTGAAAAGGAGCTGATGCGGAGAGCTTTCGTTCAATACTGCAATCGCAGCTCAGCCGGACGTCTCAAGCAGCGCACGTTTCATCTGTGGATCTTCACTATGAAAGGCGGAAATACCGTCGTGCACATCTATAGCTACAGTTCTTGCTGACCGGAAGGATCTGCCGCTCATTACGATTGGGGGCAGGTCAACCCGATCGTAGGCGCTGCGGTGGATAGACGGGGCGCTCCGCCAAGTTTAGCTTCGCCCAAATCTCCTCTTGTTAGGAATATGCGTGATAGATTCTTGAGTCTATGAAAGCCATTGATGAAGCTCCTTCCACCTTGTGGCCATACTCTATGGCCCTGTACTCGACTACACCAGTAGTAACGTAGAATAGGCGTTGCGAATCATGAAGTGGTGTATCCGCCCGCGTCTACGGGCCGGGACGAACCTAGCCGAGGAGTTCTTTTGCCGCAAAAAAACCGGGAGTTACGTTCAGAAAAGTTGGACGCGCGTTGGGACGGTTTGCTGCTGACTGTAGCAGTAATTCTTGCCATTCTGGCGTCGCAGCCTTTCGTGGAAATGGGCCAAATCGATGACTTCTCGTATGTAAAAACGACATTTGATTTCGCGCGTACGGGACACCTGCTCTATAACGGGTGGGCCACGGCTATGCTTGGCTGGCAGGTAGTATGGGGGGCTTTGTTCGTCAAGCTGCTTGGGTACACGTATGCAGCAACAAAACTTTCCACTTTGACAGTAGCAGCCGGCTGCGTTTGGCTGACTCATTCCATTTGTTTGCGCTGCGGGGTCAACCGAAGAAACGCCATCTTCGGGACGCTAACGGTCTCCCTCTCGCCACTATTCGTTCCTCTTTCAGTCACATTTATGACAGACATCAGTGGTCTATTTGCAATCCTGGTGTGTCTGTATTGCTGCCTGCGAGCCTTGGATGCGCAAAGTGATCGAATGGTGGTGGCGTGGGTGGTGATTGCTAGTCTAACGGGTGCGGTTGGAGGAACGGCGCGACAGATCGCGTGGTTGGCCCCGCTGGTGATGGTACCTTCGGCTGTTTGGGTGCTTCGTCGACGGAAAGGCGTGGTCGTCGCGGGGGTGATCGGCGAACTTATGACGGCTGCGGTTGTGCTGGAGTGTATGAGATGGTTTAAGGCTCAGCCACATAGCGTGTCGGTGACTGTGATCCCTGAAATTTGGTCAGGTCGGGAAATGGTAGGACACTATCTTGGGGCTTTTCTTTGTCTTTCATTCCTGGTACTACCAATACTGGTCGCCTCATTTACATACGTCCGCGCGATTCCGCGAAAAACGTTAGCTTGGATGACACTCCTTGTTCCCGTGGCTCTGATCGCGAGCATGTTTGTCACTCGGCACAATCCCATGAGAGGGATGATGCCCTGGATCGGAGACGTGATTATTCGTTTAGGAATCTTCGATTACAGAAATGGGTGGTTTATCGGAATATCACCGATGACGTTCAATTTCAGTGAGCGCATAGCGGTGTCGGCGGCGGTTTTCGCAGGGTTGATCGTGTTCTTTTACGTTACTCTGCTGGAGCGATCTTCAAGTGGGGCGGATGCCGACGGGAGATCGTGGCATTGTTTAACTTTTCTATTCGGTCCTTTTTCAGCTGCATATCTGGCATTGCTCACTCCCCGCACGCTTTTGCCAGAAATCATCGACCGTTACCTTTTACCGCTCCTGGTGCTGGCGGTTGTGGTGTTGCTGAGACTCTATCAAGAGCGAGTTGAGACACACCTGCCTTTGATTAGCTATGTGGTGTTGTTACTGTTTGTGTTTTTGAGCGTAGCAGGAACGCATGACTGGATCGCTATGTACAAGGCTCGGGTTTTGGCGGTCAACCGTCTGCACGCCGGAGGGATTACTTCTTCTCAAATCCAGGCAGGCTTTGAAGCAGATGGAGTTACACAAATTGCAAATGCAGGCGTCGTTATTGATCAACGCGTGCCGACACCGCCCGGAATCGACAGAGTGCGGTATAGGCCGGCCAATCTTCCTGATGCCTGCGTGGATTTATTTGAGGGGGACACGCCAACGATTCATGCTGAGTATTTTCTTGCGTATCAGGTGGTACCCTGCCTTAAAACGTCGCAATTCGGAGGCATCACCTACAGAACCTGGATGCCTCCTTTTACACGAGAAATTCTTATCTTAAAACTTCAATAGTAGGCACTCAATTCCCGAATCCGGAAACGCAAATTGGGGAAATTCGAAACGATGGCTGCCATGTTGGCCAATCACCTTTCATCTTTTATCGCTTCTAGAGCAGATGTGCGCGGGTACGCGCGAATTTGCGCCCGTCGTCTCCTCTTCCCTAACTTTGGCCGGCCAGATCTCTGCCAAAGGTAAGTTATTTCGAAATGAGCGATCAAGGCTGGGGAAAGCCCGAACCTGGCTGGAAATAGTGGCTGAAAAAGCCCGAACCCGATTGGAAAAAGCCCGTACTGGCTGGTAGCTTTGAGAGCAAAATCTTGCATCTGGGTAGCAAGAGCGTTCGTCGTCACCTTTTCCCCTAACTTTGGCCGGCCAGATCTCGCCAAAGGCAAGTTATCTGAAAAATGGGCGGTTTGCCGATGGTGGCTGGAGAAAAGCCCGAACCTGGCTGGAAATCATGGCTGAAAAGGCTCGAACCCGGCTGGAAAAGCCCGTACTTGGCTAGTAGCTTTGAGAGCAAAATCCTGCATCCGGGCGGCAAGAGCGCCCGTCGTCGCCTTTTCCCTAACTTTGTCCGGCCCGATCTCGGCCAAGGCAAGTTATTTCGAAAATGAGTGGTTTTGCGGATCATGGCTGGAGAAAGACGTATCAGTGGGGAGAAGGAAAAGATGAAACTCAGCCTTTGTACCAAAAGGTTTCTCCTAGTCGACAATTCCCTCATCGAAGTGATTATCACCCTCACCGAACCTGGCTGGAAAGATGAATCAGTTCACAAACACGTCCCTTTTTGCGTATCGATTACGATCCGACGTTAGGATGGGGTACGTAATCTCGCCGACCTGAAATTTGTCTGTGACACGATCAAGGACGCCACCGCATCATGAGAGTCGTCGGACAAAACCTCCTTCAGGCGTGAGATAAACACGGCCGCGTGGGAACCGAACAATTGGACGAAGGTATCGTGCGATACCTTCGTATCGATCAAGAAACTAACATTCTGCGAACTAGGCAGGTTGAGCATTCACTTGACCCAGTTGCGGAGAAACGACCATAGAACGATTGAGCTTCTGTCTCGATTCGTGTAGACCCACCACACCTTTATTGCAAATTTGCAAGATCGACAAGCCGAAACATTGATAGAAACGAAATCCGAACAGCCTACGCTCCAGGCGATCTCTGATTGATCCAGAAGTGTCAGGAATGCATTTCTGACTGCCAGTTGTTGTACATCAATGTCCACCAACCGCACCCGAGAGACGTGCTCTCTTCATAAAGAACAAAGCAAATAGGCTCGAGAGCAATACACAGCCCAGCGTCAGGAAACAATCGCTGTATGCGAGCAGGAATGCTTGACGGCGGACCGCGCCGCCAACCGCGCCGATCGCGCGCATGTGAGCCGAAGACGGGTCGCTGCCCTGAGACATGAAGTAAGTTGCCGACTGCTGTAAGCGTTCCTGCACGGCACTTGAGTAAATGGTCACGGACTCTCCGATGCGGGCCGAATGGAAGCGTTCCCTAACAGAAAGCAATGTCGAAAGTCCAGCGATGCCGATTGAGCCTCCAATGTTTCTCATCATGTTGAAAAGTGCAGAGGCTGAACCGCTTTCGCGTCCCTTCGCCATGCCAGCCGTGGATACGGAAGAAAGTGGAACCATGATAAGTGGCTGGCCCAGTGCGCGGAAAATAAGCGGAATATGGAATTGTAGGCCCCCAAAATCGGAATCGAGATGAGAGGTAAAGAACGAACTACCCCCAAAAAAGAGTATTCCAACGCCGATAATAATCCGGGCGTCGAAGTGTTTCATCAACTTCGGCACCAGCGGAATAACGAGGAGTTGCGGAAGTCCCAGCCAGATAATTACCTCGCCGATCTGTAAGGCGTCGTAACCATGAATCTGTCCTAGATACAGGGGAAGGATAAACACGACGCCATAAAGGCCAACACCGAGAATTAAGTTAACGAAGCTGCCAAACCCGAAGTTTCTGCGTGCAAAGAGGCGCAGGTCAAGAAGCGGGTCTTTTTTGCGCAGTTCGATGATGATGAAGGCAGGGATGAAGATCGCCGCAGTCCAGGCCAGTTTTACAATTTCCGGATCGCCAAACCAGTCTTTACGATTTCCATCTTCGAGGACTATCTCGAATGCGGCGAGGCCAATCGCCATAGTGAGAATTCCCCACCAGTCACCTTTCTTGAGCAGACTGAGGTTCATCGGTTGATTTTCCATGGTGAACCAGACAGCCGCGATCAACAGCGCTCCCGGAATGATGTTGATGTAAAAGACGAAGGGCCATCCGTAGTTGTCGGTCAACCAGCCGCCGATGAGCGGGCCGATCGCAGGGGCAAACACCGCTGTAACACTAAACATTGCCATGCCAATCGGTTGCTTCGCCGGTGGAAGATACGTGAGGATTACGTTGAAGGAGAGAGGAATAAGTACGCCGCCAGTGAAACCCTGTAGGACGCGAAAGAGGATCATCAGTTCCAGCGAATGTGCCTGTCCGCAGCAAACAGAAAAGAATACGAACAAGACTGAATTCACCAGAAGATATTTCTTCAATGAAAATGCAGCGGAGAGCCACGAGGTGAGCGGGATCGTAACAATCTCAGCAACTAGATATGAAGTCGGCACCCAGGAGATCTCATCCGAACTGGCTGCAAGCGTTCCGGCAATGTCGCGCAGTGAGGAGTTCGTAATGATGATGTCGAGCACTGCCATAAAGCACCCTAAAAGAACTCCGAGAACGGATATCCAGGTCTTCAGCGACACATGATCTTGGGCCCCAGGCGTGAGATTTTCAACCCTTGCCGGATTGGTCGTTGTGGTTGCCATGGAAGTTTTCCTTTACTTAGTGGTTACAGTTACGACTGACGACATGCCGGGCGAAAGGAGGTTCTCATAGCCACGCACGCTGTCCTGATCGAGCACGATCTTGACCGGAATTCGCTGCACGATCTTGGTAAAGTTGCCGGTCGCGTTGTCCGGAGGCAGCAGCGCGAATTCATTGCCAGAGCCGGGAGCGAGGCTGTCCACGTGTCCATAAAACTTGTGCTTTGAAAAAGTGTCGATCTGCACTTCGACACGCTGACCGGTGCGCATCTTCTCCAGTTGTGTTTCCTTGAAATTAGCGACTACCCATAGCTGATCTTCCACAATCGCCATCAATGGTTGCCCGATCTGCACGCGCTGCCCGGCCTCGACTGACTTTCTGCCGATTCGTCCGCTCACGGGAGCTTTGATGGTGGTGTAGGACAGCTGAAGCTTTGCGTCCTCCAACGCGGCCGTGGCCTGCGCGACTGCGGCCTGAGCCGTTGCAAATTGTCCTTCGCGCACACGCGTCTCTAGCCCTGTAGCCTGTGCAGATTGCAGGCCGCCTTGGGAGTTCGTTAGCAGTGCTTCCGTGCGGACAACGCCTTGTTGTGCTGCGACCAGTTGTGCCTGCGCCTGCCGCACCTGTTCTTGGGCCGCGGTTTGTCCGGCGACGGCGACCTGGTAGCTTGCGCGCTGGTGATCGACGGTTTGCTTGGAGACCTGCTCTTTCGTATAGAGATCTTCATATCTGTGCAGGTCGGTGTCTTCGCGTTGTAGGGTCGCATTTGCCTCTTGAAGCTGGGCCTGCGCACGCGGAACTCCTGCCTCAGCGGCGGTGACGGCGGCCTTCGATGCCTGGATCGAAGCTTTGGCCTCTCCGATGGTTCCCACCGCTTGTGTCGTTTGCGCCGTGGCGGACTGCGATGTGGAGCGGATCGCTGCCTCGGCGGTATCAGATTGGCGGCCTGCTGCATCAAGTGCGGCCTTTGCCTGGTCCAGTCTCACCTTGTAATCGTTTGGGTCAAGGATGATTAAGGTCTGTCCTTCAGCTACATGCTGGTTGTCGTCGATCAGGACCTGCTGCACTGTGTCCGTGACGCGAGCGCTGATTGGGTGCAGATGGCCCGCCAGATATGCATCGTCCGTCTCCTCATGATGAGCTGACCACACGAGGTATCGAACGCCAAAGAACAGCAGCAAAGCCAACGCCACGCCTCCGCCCGTCAACAGGAGTGTCTTTCGTCGAACGATCCCGCCGATGCTCGGAGGTTGAGATGCTGTTGTTGATTCTCCGACTTCCGATTCCATTACTGCTTGACTCATGGCATCTTCCTCTCATAAAAATGCAAACTTTTAGGGGTGGGTATAGGTCTGTTCCACACTGCCGACAGCACGAGCAAGCTGCGCACGCGCGATGTTGTATCGAAACAGAGCGCCGATCTCCGTGTCGTTTGCGCGGGCGAGCGAGTCCTGCGCTTGGGTGACTTCGATGTTGTCGGTAACGCCTGACTGAAAGCGGCCCTGCGAGAGCGTGACTTCCTCATTGGCCAGTTGCACCTCCTGCCGACCAAGGTCAACCTGGTGAAGCGCAGACTGCAATTCGACCTGCCCATCGCGCACTTGCTCGGTCACCTGGTTGCGCTCTTGGGCGAGCTGTTTCTCTGTTCGCTGTTCGACCAGCGCTGTGCTCTTCCGCTCTGCTCTGAGCCGTCCACCGGTGAAGATAGGAACCCTCATGTTGACTCGATACTGATATCCGGGAGTGGCCTTGCTGAACGTCTGACCCTGCTCATCCCAAAAACCATCGAAGGTCAATTTAGGCACGGATTCTGCTACGGCGGCCTTATGCGTTAGGTGGGCGGCCTTGATACTTTCGGCCAGAGAGTGCAGTTCGGGCCGCTGGACCAGGGCCGTTGCCAACGGGTCTGAGAGGTCGAGCGACGGCGTCTGAAAGAAGTCCTGCTGATCGGCGAACTCAGTCTTCTGACTGTCGGGGACATTCATGATTCGCTTCAGCGCATAGATGGTAGTGTCCGCATCGCGCTGGGCATCAATCAGACGCTGCTGCTCTTCTCTGAGCCTCACCTGCGCGCGCGATACGTCGATCTTGCTTGCTACGCCATCCCTTAGCAGGTCATCTGCTTGATGGGCGAGACGTGTTGCCAATTCCACGCGCGACTCGGCGGCCGTGATGCTGGCAAGGGCACGAAGATGAGCCATGTATTCGCTGACAGTCAGCACAACAGTTTCTTCGCGAACGGTCTGCTCATCAGCGCGGCTTGCCAGCAAGCGATGCCCGGTCGCCTGGTATTGGCGAATCAGCGTCAGGTCGAAGACAGGAGCCGAGAATGTTGGTCCGACGTGCACTGCCTGATAGGGGCCGATGCTGTGAGGGACTTGGGGAAGCGGAATCTGAATACCAATCTGGGCCTTCAGGTTGTAGCGATTGACACTTTCATCCGTCTCGAAGCTCGCGTGGGGCAGCAGTTCAGAGCGAGCAATGACGCGGTCCTGCTGTTGCGTTGCGGTTTCGATATTCGCAATCTGGATGTCGAGATTCTGTTTCAGGGCGAGATCGACGGCGTCGTTTAACGATAGCTTCTGGGCTGCGGAAGATGGATCCTGCGCCTTCATCATTTCAGCCTTCGTGCCGAGTATGAGGAGCAGGAGTGCCGCTGCCTTCGCTGGCCGAAACCATTGTCTGGGACTGGTTTTAATTGTCATGTTCATTTTGGCTTTTCTTTATTAACTATCTGATCAGTCAATTAAAAATCACAGCTCAACATTGACTAACGATGTATCGAGATTTGTTCCGACGCCGTTCTCCGTCGCGATTGGCGCAATCACATTGTCAGCACAACGCGAAACTCTGCGTTGCCGCTCATCATGCGGGCATATGCTTCGGCTACCTTTTCCAGGGGATAGGTTTCGATCATGGCACGTACTCCGCGCAGTTCGGCAAAGCGAAGCGTGTCATCCGAATCCGCCGGCGTTACGCCTCCCCATCCTTCGATAGTCTTGCTGCCCCTGATGAGCTTAACCGGAGCCACCTCGATCGGATCGGAGGTTACGCCGATCAGGAGAAGTTTGCCGTTCGGACCCAAACCGCCAATCAGTTCGGTCATCGCCTTGGAGTCCGGCGCAGTAGCGATAATGACTTTTGCGCCGCCTAGCTTTTGTAGTTCCTCGGCTGTGTTCTTCATTTTGCTGTCGATATACACGTCGGCGCCTAGTTTCATTGCCAGCGATTCAATTTGCGAACCGCGCCCGATTGCAGCCACCTTGTAGCCGAACTTGTTGGCGAATTGAATTCCAAGGTGGCCGAGTCCACCGATCCCTTGCACTGCGACTAGGTCGCCTGGTAGTGCGCCAGAGTGCCGCAGGGCGTCGAAGGTTGCGACTCCAGCGCACAGCAGCGGTGCTGCTTCGATATCGCTGAGACTGTCGGGGATCGAAACCAACGCTTCGACCGGAGCCAACATGTACTCCTGATAGCCGCCGTCATAACTGAGACCAGGATTCTGCTCATTGCGACAGTTCCGAAAATCTCCGCGCCGGCACTCGGGGCAGGTACCGCAATGGCCGCCATGCCAGCCAACGCCAACACGCTGGCCTGTTCGCCATTCAGTCACTCCAGTCCCGACCGCATCCACCACGCCAGCTACTTCATGTCCCGGAACGCGCGGGTAGGGAATTCCTGGTCGGCGGCCTTCGACAACGATCGAGTCGCTGTAACACACACCACACGCCCGAACTTTGATGCGCACCTGTCCTTGGGCTGGCTCTGGAATCTCTCGCTCAACGATCTTAAGACTGGCACCAGCCGCGGTTACTTGAGCGGCCTTCATGGTTACTACTGCGACTGCGGTTGTCACTAATTCTCCCTACTTTCTGTTTCTTCGAGTCACCGGTTTAGTGAATCTCATCATTTGCATTTTCACGTTCGAAGGTAATTGACTATCCAATTAGTCAATAAATTTGATGTGCTGTTACGTCAAATGGTCCACATTTTTTAGCTGTTCGAAATGATGCCCTTTCTGACCAGGGCCAACACTTCTTCTGTGTGTCTGGACAACGATTGCTTGCTCAAGGGGTTACGGTTTTTCCCGGGAATATGGGAGATGTTGTTTGCCGCACAAAAATAGAAGCCGCACAGGGCAATAATGTTGATGGCCCCATGTCCAGGGTCCATTTGCCGGAACTCTCCTGACGCGATCCCCCTCTTCAGCAAAACCTCGACTCGGCTGTAGAGCGAAGGCATTCCTAACTTGCGAACCTGCTCGCCCCCGCCTTGAATACTCTCCAGCACAAAGATAACGGGAGATAAGGGGTGCTCACTCATTGCCCCGAGCAGCCTCTCGACAAAGGTCAGCAAGGCGTCTGTGGCATTGAGGTTTTTGTCGAAAGATTTGTCGAGCGCCTCGCTAATTGGCTCATACGCCCGCACGAGGACCGCCTCATAGAGCCCTTCTTTACTTTTGAAGTAATGAAAAATGAGACCCTTGACCACATGTGCCCGTACCGCGATGCTCTCGGTCCGGGCTGAGGCAAAACCATGAGTAGCAAATTCAATCTCTGCCGCGGCCAGAATGGCCGGGACGGTCACGTCTCTGTCTCGCTTATGGGTACGAGGTGCCGACTCTAAAACGACTCCGATGGATTGCATATATGCTCCCGAATGAACTGTATCGTTAACTGACTAGACGGTCAATTGCGCCCCTGCGCTTTTCTAAAGGTATTCGTCGGTCGCTGGTCAGTGGAATGCACTCACCGACACTGGAACACAAGTCACTGGCCGTATAAGCGGCATCTCGTACAAGCGGCTCAGGTAGCTGGCGAAAAACGGGTTTCGGCAATGACCGATGAGCCAACCTCGTGGGCAGTTCATCAAGCGACGTCGCATGAACGAAAGAGCGTGTTAACGGAGGGCTTCAATCGATCCGGCCATTACGCAACCTAGTATGTCGCCAAGCCGTCTCGAAGACTGTGTCATCGGGGTTCTTAAACAGAGTTCTACGATGTTCCATTCCGGCGTTTCGCCACGTCATCAATCCGTGCCACTAAATCCTCTGCCCGTAGATGGGTATAACGCTTCAACATCTGCATCGACTTGTGACCGCTGATCGCTGAGACCTCTTGATCTGAGAACCCCGCCTCGACAAAACGGCTAACGGCTTCATGTCGAAGATCGTGAAAGCGCACGTCAGCGAGCCCTTGCTCTCGCTTGATATTCAACCAAACAGAATTGAATTGATACGGTCGTCGTTTTCCGTCGCGACGTGGCTCGCCAAAGAAAATTAGATCAGTATCGATTGGACGAATCGGATGATCGAGTGCTTCACGGAAGGTCGCTGCTGCGATCACCATAAGGGGCACTGTGCGCGGTGAAGTATTCTTCGTTTCAAGTAGACGCACAATGCGGCGTTTAATGTCCACCTGCATGCGGCGTAAGGTCACAATCTCCGATGCGCGCATTCCAGTTTCGAGTGCGATACGTACGATCCAATGGTTTGAATGAACGTATATGGAATTGATTTTGGTGGGCCCGGAGGGATTTGAACCCCCAACCAAGGGATTATGAGTCCCCTGCTCTAACCGTTGAGCTACAGGCCCGCTACGAGGTAGATGCCAGAGCCAAAATTTACCCTGTATCTAAAAACGCACATAGTATTGGTACTTGACGCCTCTAAAGCGCGACTGTTCAGGGCCTCTACCCTGTCAAAGCCTAGCTGTACGGTTTCACTTGGGTGCATGTACCGTTGAGAGACCGTCACGCTGGAGCATCCAGCCAATTTCACAATTGTAAATGCATCAGCCCCTGTCTCTCCTAGGCGGGTGAGCGCCGTGTAGCGCAGCGAATGGAGCACGAGATCAGCAGGGAAGTGATGTTTGCGGCAGTATCGGTTTCTCCGGGCTGTCACCTGCAAAGATCCATTGCGAGGACGCGGTCTTCTGCTTCTCCCTCAGGAGACTAGCCAGCCTCGCAGCGAGGGTACCGTTCGAGATGTATATCAGACCATTGGAGATCCAAAGCCTCACCCAGCCTCAACTCCGAGTCGAGTAGTACCGTAGGTGACGACTCTTTACGAGGCGAGCGACCACATACTCCTCAATGGTCCCTTCGTCTATCCGGTCAATCCGCGCTAGCTATGGGAGCGAATTCGAGCAGACGCGATAGTTTGGACGCCTAGAACACAACCGTCTGCGGCTTTTTTCATGCCGGGCTTTGTTTCTCAGACTTTAGCTTCGTAAAATATTTGACGCTGGCTGACTATCACGCTGGAATGATAGGCCTGCTTCGTGATTGCAAATGCATCGGCAATAGCGTTGTCCAAGTCACGAACGCAAACTCGCTCACCCTCCATGAGGCGGTCTTTCTGCGATTTAAGCACTCTGCGGGTGTTCCTTGAGGTACTAATATTTCCGTTTGATGTGCATTTTTTTGCGCATTACAAGGCGGAGAATGGACGATTCGCCTGAATCTTTTGAGTTTTCCTTTGGCACCACGCGTGCTTATTTGCATTGCAGCTAAGAGTCCCAAAAATCAGTACAGGCGGCTTCCGGCGCAGTTTCCCTGATTCAACAAGATTGCAAATCAGTTAGAGAGTTTTTCTGGAGGAATACAGAAATGAAATATCTTCTTCGCGTCCTTTTTGTCGTAGCCCTGCTCTGCGGCGGTTCCGGCTTCGCCCATGCTGACGGTGTCGACTTCCGCATGACAGTTCTTGATCCGCCCAACATGTGCGCAGATCCGAGTTTGTGCTTTATCGGAGACCCAGGAACACAGTTCAACGTTGGCCTGTCGGCGGATGCCTGCCCCCCGGGAGTGTCTGCTGGCCTTACGCCCGGCACCTTCGGATGCTTTGTGGGCGACAATCTTACCGGTGCAACAATTACGAGCCTGATACTCACGTTTGACGCTCCAATCGAAGGCCAGACTGCCAGTTGCGACAATGGGGGCCAAGGCAATCTTCAAAGCGCGCTTAACGTTGTTAGTTGCGGTCTGAATCAGGATGGAACTAAGTTTCTTCTAAACTTCGCTGGAGGAGCGGGTGTGGCTCCCCTTGGAGACATAATCGTCTTCGAAGAGGGCGCAGATCCGGCGGATTTCACGGGTGGTACAGGCGTTGTAGGCATCACTCCCGAGCCCGACTCTTTACTGCTGTTCTCGACCGGTGTCATGATGGCCGGCCTGTATATGTCGCGTCGGATCTGGACGGCCGCCGGAAAATCGGCTGACGGCAACCGCTGAAACAAGTGGAGTTGAGAAACTTCGGACAGGACAATCGAAGAAGCCCGGGCTAAGGCCCGGGCTTTCTTGTCGGAGGAACCGCCAAAAGATCTTGGCCGGCTGCTTATGACCTGCGAGAATGGCAGGCGCCGTGAACTGGTGGAGCCGACGCTCGTGGCCCAAAGTCTCATGATGTCAAAAGGATGACGTTGACAGTGGGGCGTCGATTTGCGTAACCTGCGGATCAGGGATCCCCTTGGGCTCTTACCTCCTCACTCTAGAAATTTCTCTAATCGGCGCCCGTTGAGAGAGGCTTCCTGAAAAGCCCTAAGAGGCGTCACCGAAAAAACGATAGTTGGCTGTGAGGGCGATCCTGGGGAACTGCAGCGCAGTCCGAAGTGAGCGGTGGCGGTCGAGCAGTCTTGAAGCAAATAAGACAGCGATAATTTCAGTTTGCGTACTGCAATTGACGGGGCGAAGTGGCCAGCTGATGGATTTCAGGAACAGGTCTTGAGAGTTGCACCTATGCGCTACGCAGGAACTTCGGTTGTGTTGTTGCTGCTCTTTGGTATTGCGACGGGCTTGCGGGGACAGAAACCCGAGATAGCCCCCGCACCGAGACCGCAGCTTGAGGCTACGCTCGGCGACGGCACTGTCGAACTCTCCGGCCTCTGGAAGTTCAATATTGGCGACGATATGTCTTGGGCGAGCCAGGACTTCGACGATTCAAGTTGGGGAACAATCGATCTGACGCCGCCTGCCGGGTCCTCCAATCCTGAGCTGGGCAGCAGCGGCTACATTCCAGGCTGGACAGCTAACGGTTATCCAAAACATACAGGGTTTGCCTGGTATCGGCTGCGAGTTAACGTTCAGAGCTCACATGGCAGGCTTGCGATTAAGATGCCAAACCAAGTCGATGACGCGTATCAGCTGTACGTCAATGGTCAGCTACTTGGGGAGCTAGGCAGATTTGGCGAGCGCAAGGCAACAGCCTACAGTACGCTTCCCCGGGCGTTCAGGCTACCTAGGGAGCTCCGCAATGGACCAATAACCATTGCTGTTCGGACATGGATGGATAGTGCGTCCATTTTTCTTGCGCCAGACGCCGGAGGGATGCATGAACCTCCCGTGCTTGGTCACGCCGGAGTGATCGGAACCCTGATCCAGCTGGATTGGGACGACACTGCGCATGTTGTCGGTAGCGGCTTCCTCGAGATGCTGATCCTGCTCCTTGCGTGGATGGTGGCAGTGAGTCTTCTGTCAATGGACCGCACGGAGCCTTCGTATCTGTGGCTAAGCCTGGTATGTGCGGTCACAATTTTGGAGAATGGCGTCGTTCTGATCGTCAGTTTCGTGCCGTGGATTGCCCTGACGGCCGGGATCGTCTTGCAGTTCGTCATCATCAGTCCAATCCGGATCGGGCTTTGGGTCATCTTCTGGGGCTACTGGTTTCGAATTGGCCGGATGCAATGGATTCATCGCACAGTGTGGGGATTGGTCGCTCTTACGATGATCGGAACGGCCATGATCAGTGCTCCGATCTACGGCGAGCATGTTCCTGTGCATGCGGCCGTCTATCTGACGCCTATATTGCTTGCGCTGAGATTGTGCTTTGGCGTGCTCTTATGCGCAATCACTGTTCAAGGCATCCGGAAACAAAAGGCCGAGGGCTGGTTGGCTCTCTCAGCAGTCCTTTTGGTGGCCATTGCTCTCTTTCAGTCCCAGCTCCGTCTTTTCCATATAAAGACGGCGTTTAGTTTGCTTGGATTTGCCGTTGGGTTGGGAACTATCTCGACGATCTTTTCTCTCTTCCTCATTACGGTGATGTTGGTTCGTCGATTTCTGCATACTCAGCGGATACGCGAGCAGTGGAAGGCAGAGATCGAGCAGGCACGACAGATTCAGCACGTGCTGATTCCAGAACAACTACCAAAAATACCCGGTCTCGCTATCGAGAGCGAATATCGTCCAGCACGTGAAGTTGGCGGGGACTTCTTCCAGATCCTCCCCGTGCGGGAGGATGGCAGTGTATTGATTGTGGTTGGCGACGTCACAGGGAAAGGCTTGCAGGCTGGAATGCTTGTCGCGCTGATCGTCGGTGCGATACGGACCGCAGTCCAATATGATTCCGATCCTTTAGTCCTGATGAACAGCCTGAACGATCGGCTGTGGGGTCGGGGACGGGCAAGTGCTACTTGCCTCATCCTCCAAATCTGCACCGACGGTCACGTGACTCTGGCAAACGCCGGGCATCTGCCACCTTACCGGAATGGCGTAGAGATCGAGATGGGAGGCTCGCTACCGATCGGTGTCGTGCCAGGAGCAGAGTTCTTCGTCTCGCATTTCACGTTGGCTCCTGGAGACACTTTGATGCTCATGTCCGACGGGGTCGCAGAGGCACAGGATGAACAGAAGCAGCTATTTGGGTTTGAACGCATCGAGAAGATGTTGCAGCGGTCGATCTCGGCGGCAGAGCTGGCATCCGCAGCCCAGGACTTTGGTCAAGAGGATGACATTCTTGTTCTACGAATTCAGCGTCTGCAAACGCCTGGGAATGTTCCTGATCAGAAAGTCGTTCTTGCCGCGACTTAGCGAGCTAAATCAGTAAAAAATCTGACTGCCACACAGAGGTGAGACGGATTACTCGAAGCCTGCGCAGGCGGCGGCTTCGTCGGGGTAGAGTTTCGTGTACTTCGTAATACCTACCATGGTGAAGACCTTTTGGAAGTGCGGCGTTAGGCCAAACGTCTGCACCTTCTGTCCCTTCTGGCTGGCGGCGTAGAGCAGTTGAATGATCAATGCGATACCACTGGAGTTGAGATACTCTACCTTTGAGAAGTCGAGCAGGATGCGTTTCGACGTTTCGGGTGACAGCCCTCCATACGTGCCCAGGACTGCTGGCTCAGACGAACTCGTAATATCGCCGGCGAAACGCAGCACGGTGATGGGATCGCCTGAAGCGCACTTGACCTGTTCCATTTTGACCTTGGTATTAAACTCCGCCATAGTGTCTCCTTCAATCCTCTGTGTGGTTTAAGCGTATGACGAGTCGCGCGTAACTTCCAGCGGGAGGTGAACTGACCCACTCTGCCTCGTCCACCAGGGACTGAATGAGAAACATTCCCATACCGCGACTTGCCTCTTCTCCGTGCATCTTTTTGTCCATATCCGGGGTGTGGACACCGCTTGGAGGCCCAGTACCAGTATCGAGTACCTTTACTTCCAATGAAGTCTCATCCATGGAAAGAATGACACCTACGATGAGGGACTCGTCGAGCTTATTCCCATGCTCCATCGCATTGATACAGGCCTCGGCAACGGCGGTTTTGAGGTCTTCCACACGATCCGGCGCGAAGCCCATCAGCTTAGCGACGCTGGAGGCTGTACTCATTGCGACCTTTTCAAAACCGAGACGCGAAGGAAGACGAAGTTCGATAATGTTGTTCTTACCTTCCAATTCCCCTCCTACGGCTTCCGTCCGATTACAAGTGCGGTCATGTCGTCTGACTGATTTTCCTGGTTGGAGAAGGCATCCAGGGCTCGCCAGATCGAGTTCAGTGTTCCAGTCGCGTCAGTGTGGCGGGAGGCACGGAATGCCTCCATGAGGCGGTCCTGACCGAATTCTTCGTTACCTTTAAACACTTCAGTCATTCCGTCGGTGTAGATTAGCAGCTTCGCCTTGTCAGACAGTACATATTTTTCTGAAGAGTAATCAGAGAAAGGCAACATCCCTACGGGTGTGCCACTGGCTTCAATCAACTCAGGCACATCGCTGCCATTGAGGAGAAAGGCGGGATTGTGCCCGGCGTTTACTACTTCGACAGCATGAGTCTTTGGATCGAGCCTCAGGAACATTGCCGTGACATAACGACGGCGCGACTCTTCACCCTCCTTGTAGTGTAGGAGGTTCATGTTTGTTGCCATGTCGACGAGCGGCATCTCCGAGTTTGCCATCGCTCGCAATGCCGCCCGAAACGAGCTGCCGACCAGCGCTGAGGCGAGGCCTTTGCCAGCAACATCGGCCACGACGACCATCAGCTCTCCCGACGGAAGCGTAATGAGATCGAGATAATCGCCACCAACTTCGTAACAGGTCTGTGAACGCCCGTCGATACTGTAGCCCGGGATATCTGGAAAGACCTGCGGAAGTAGGCTTCGTTGAATGTCACGGGCGCACGAGAGATCCTGCTTCACCCGCTCCATGTCCAGCGTTTGTTCGTGATATCGGGCATTCTCAATGGCGACTGCGGCCTGAATTGCTAGATGCTCTAGAAAGTCCTGCTCGTAGAGAGAGAGCGGCGCGCCATCGCGCGTGATAACGACCATCTCAGTCAGAGCCGTACCATGACGGTCCAACAAAGGGAAGCGGTAACAGCCGCGCCTCGGATCGGAGGACGGCGGATGTAAGAGGAACCGTGGGGGAATCTCTCCGTACGAAAAAGGGAAGGTCGTGAAAAATGCACCCGCCATCTCAAGCTCGCGCACAGTGATCTGTAGAACACTGCGTAGAACACTGTCCAACTCGATGGTGCTGTGGATTCTGTGGGTCGTGTCGAGCAGGGCCTGTAGCCGCGCGATTTGCTGTTGCAGATGCAGACTGCTTTCGATTTCCATGGAAACTGCTCCTTCGTGTGGCTGGTCGGACGGCAATAAGCTCTCGAACCGTTTTGAATCTTGCTGCGTGTGGCAAGCGAAATGGCTCGCTCCTGCATCCCACGTCGGACTCTACTGCGTCGCGAGGTGGAGAAGCGTAAACGCTGCTGAAGCTATGTCGGTCGAGAGATAGTGACGTCTTATCAGCCCTTTCAGGAGATATCACGGATGGTAGACATTGAACAGAATAATCTTATTTCTTGCCTGTGCTGCCGGGAGTTGTGTTGGCATCTTCCGGAGCAGACGGATTGATGTGACCCAGGTTGTTTTCAGGGGTGTTGGAGCTCACCTTCGTGGGTCCTGGACCGGCGGTGGAAGGATCATCACCCTTCGGCCCCGAGGGCTCAACTGCATGTTTTGCGTCAATCCGAGGGCTCTGGTAGTTGCTTTGATTCGATTGTTGATCATTCGTGGACATGTGGTCACCTTTCGCTTCTCAATGGTCATTGGAGAGAAGGGATGGCGATTGTAGTTGCCTGCTTCCTCGTGAAGTTTAGATTGGACGGCAGACACGTAAGCTGCAAGAGTCTTCAGAGGGCGCCGTTTCCGATGCCCAGCGTGAACGCGGGTGTATTTGGCCTATATATTAAGGATTGGAAGCAACTCGCGGAGGAACCGGCAGTAACATGAGATTAGCGGGCACGACAGAAGAAATTACATGCAGCGACTCCATTCTAGTGACTGGCGGAGCTGGATTTATAGGAAGCAACTTCGTGCTGGATTGGCTGGCTGCCGGTCGTGGGTCCATAGTCAATCTCGATAAGTTGACCTATGCGGGGAATCCAGAGAATCTAGCCTCTGTTGAGCACAGTGCGGCGTATGCGTTTGTGCAGGGCGATATCTGCGATGCGGAATTGGTTGCCAGTCTTCTGGAGAAATACAAACCACGGGCCGTCGTACACTTCGCCGCGGAAAGCCACGTCGACCGTTCGATTGTAGGACCTGAAGCGTTTCTGCGAACCAATATAGATGGCACGTTTACGTTGCTGCAGGCTGCACGCGCATACTACGGCAGTCTGACAAGCGCAGATCAGGGAATGTTTCGGTTTCTCCATGTATCGACCGATGAGGTGTATGGCACATTGACGCCGGAGGCCCCGGCTTTCCATGAGGAGACGCCCTATGCTCCCAATAGCCCTTACGCGGCATCGAAGGCAGCATCAGACCATCTAGTGAGAGCCTGGGTGCATACGTACGGTCTGCCTGCCATCATTACTAACTGCTCCAACAACTATGGACCCTATCAATTCCCGGAAAAGCTGATCCCGCTGATGATTGCGAATGCCCTCCAAGGCAAGTCGCTGCCGGTGTACGGAGACGGACAACAGGTAAGAGACTGGCTCTATGTCGGAGACCATGCGAGCGCGCTGCGCACAGTCCTCGAGCGGGGACGTGTGGGTGAGACCTACAACGTCGGCGGAGGCAACCAACGGAGCAATCTCGAGGTGGTGAAGACGGTTTGTGTGCTACTGGACGAATTGGTCCCTGAGTCAAAGTTCAAACCGCACGTGCAATTGGTGAAATATGTGACAGACCGGCCCGGACATGACCGCCGATATGCGATCGACGCCCGCAAGCTCGAGTCAGAACTCGGATGGCGAGCGCAGGAGAGCTTCGAGACCGGATTGAGGAAGACGGTGGAGTGGTACCTGAGGAACGCACCGTGGGTGGAGAACGTGACTAGCGGAGCGTATCACCAGTGGATGACCCAGAATTACTCCGGGCGCGGAGAAAAAGTTGCAGCCACCGAGAGGGTTCGATGAAGGGAATTATTCTCGCCGGGGGCTCGGGGACCAGGCTTCATCCCGTGACACAGGTGATTTCGAAACAACTGCTTCCGGTTTACGACAAACCAATGATCTACTACCCGCTTTCGGCATTATTGTTGGCTGGTGTTCGCGAGATCTTGGTAATTTCGACGCCAGAGGACACGCCGCGGTTCGAGCAACTGCTTGGGACTGGTGAACAATGGGGCATTGCTCTGAAGTATGCCGTACAACCGTCTCCTGGCGGTCTGGCACAGGCGTTTTTGATTGGGAAGGATTTTCTCGCGGGAGAGGGTTGTTGCCTAGTGCTTGGGGACAATATCTTCTACGGGCATGATTTTGCGAAGACCTTACGGGAGGCTGCCGAAGGTGGTGCGGGAGCGACGGTCTTTGCTTATCCTGTCCTTGATCCAGAGCGATACGGGGTCGTGGAGTTCGACGAACACCGTCGTGCGATCTCGATTGAAGAGAAGCCGCTGAAGCCAAAGTCACGCTATGCAGTAACGGGAATCTACTTTTATGACGCGCAGGTTGTCGGCATTGCGGAGGGTCTAAAGCCATCGCAGCGTGGTGAACTTGAGATCACCGATGTGAATCGTTGGTATCTGGAACATGGGCAATTGCGGACGCAGGTACTGGGACGGGGAATCGCGTGGCTCGACACCGGGACACACGATTCGCTGCTCGAGGCGGCGACATTTATCCATACGATTGAGAAGCGGCAGGGCCTGAAGGTCGCTTGTCCCGAGGAGATTGTTTACCGACTCGGTTACATCAATGCTGATCAGCTACGAGCACTGGCATCGAAGATCGCAAAAGGCACCTATGGACAATACCTACTGCGGGTGCTGGAAGAGACGGTGTACTGATGATGGTTGGGAAGTTGCCGTTGGGGGAGAAGATCCTGCTGACGGGGGCTACGGGCCAGGTTGGGGGCGAGTTATCGAAAACTCTGAGATTGGTGGGGGACGTGGTCGCTCCGGAACGCGTAACGATGAATCTTGCGAATTCGGACTCGATTCGGGAGACGATTCGCGCAATACGGCCGAGGTGGATCGTGAATCCCGCTGCTTATACAGCGGTTGATAAAGCAGAGAGTGAGCCACAGCTGGCTTATGCGATTAATGCTGACGCTGTTAAGACAATAGGAGAAGAGGCGCATGCCCTTGGTGCTGGCGTCATCCACTTCTCTACGGACTATGTTTTTGATGGTTCTGGGAACGAACCCTACACCGAGATTGATACGGTTGGACCGGTGAGCGTCTACGGCGCGAGCAAACTCGCGGGCGAGAAGGCGCTTGCTGAGAGCGGCGCAGGGCACATGATTTTCCGCACAAGTTGGGTCTACGGTGCAACAGGGAAGAATTTTCTGTTGACGATTCTAAAACTGGCGCGGGAACGCGAGACCCTGAAGATAGTAGCCGATCAGCACGGTGCACCGACCTGGAGCCGTGACTTGGCAAGAATGACTGCGCAGGTAATTCAAGATTGTGAGGCAGCGGCACGAGATAAAGGACTGAAGGCCGTGCTTTCGGATTCAAGTGGGATCTACCATGCAGCTGGCAGCGGAGAGACTACCTGGTTTGGATTTGCTGCGGAAGCGGTTCAACTGCAACACGAGAGCACGCCCGGAGCGCGACTTGCGACGGTCGAAGCGATACAGACCGCTCAATATCCGACCTCCGCGAAGCGGCCATTAAACTCACGGTTGAATTGCAGCAAGCTGATGGAACGATTTGGGTGGACCATGATGGATTGGCGGTACTCGTTGCGCGAGGTACTGTCAGAGTTATGAAGCAGCGAGCGTTATTCCTCGATCGGGACGGAGTAGTAAATGAAGAGGTGGGATATCTTCATCGAGCCGAGGAAGTGCGGTTTGTCGATGGAATCTTTTCGCTTTGTAGGACCGCGGTGGGGCTTGGATATCGGCTGATCGTTGTTACGAATCAGGCGGGAATCGCGCGTGGCTATTATTCGGAGGCCGATTTCCACGCGCTGATGACTTTCATGCGAGCAGAACTCCGTGCGCAAAGCGTTGAGCTCGATGCCGTCTATTTTTGCCCCTGCCATCCCGTGCACGGGGTAGGGGTGTACAAACGCGAACACGAGGATCGGAAGCCTGGCACTGGGATGCTGCGACGAGGAGTTGCTGAATTTGGGGTAGAGCTTAGCGAAAGTGTGATGGTTGGGGATCGGTGCTCGGATGTAGCGGCTGCGAATGCGGCTGGATTGCGCCAAGCCTTTTTGGTCTGTGGAACTGAAACCGCCGGGTGTGATGGCGAACATCTGAAGGTGGATTCCTTGGCCGAAGTAGAACGGTGGCTGCTCGCACAGGGGTAAACGTCAACCAGGGGTAAACGTCAACCTCGCTCAAAGCTGCACTGCGGCGCGATCCAAACCTGTCGAACCATGATTCTCTCCCGGAGAGTCTACCTGTGTCCCGCGACGGAAATTTCTAAACCAAATGGGGTACCTCAACTGGCGGGAATTCGGCTTCGAGGAAGTGCTTGCCCAAAGCATCCTTAGGGCTGACAGAGGGTGAGATACCATTAAGCGCTCCCAGAGGCCAATCAATGGCTAGGGTGGGGTCGCTCCAGAGAATGGAGCGCTCTCCCTGCGGATGATAGATGTTCGTGGTCTTGTAGAGGACCTCTGCGGTGTCTGAGAGAACAAGAAAGCCATGCGCAAACCCTTCGGGAATCCAGAGCAGCTGAAGATGTTCGGCCGAGGTTTCGGCTTTTAGGTCAAATCCAGCCCACTTGCCGAAGTCGGGAGATTCGCGCCGCAGATCGACCGCGACGTCCCAGATATGACCGGAGAGAACACGGACAAGCTTGCCCTGGGGTTTTCCGAGTTGATAATGAAGGCCACGAAGCACTCCTTTTACCGAAAAAGACTGGTTGTCTTGTACGAAGTCCGTGGATAATCCCGCAGCCGCAAAAGTTGATTGATTGAATACCTCTGCGAACCAACCGCGACTATCTCCGAACCGTTGGGGTTGAATTAGCTTAACGTCACGTAGAGGTGTTTCCAGAACTTGCATTTGTGTAGTGTAGTGGCCGTAAAGCGTACATGAAAACAGGCGTGATCCGATCGTCCCAAAGTGGAACGAATAAAAGGCGAATCTGATAAACGTAAGCTCCGCTTTCAGAATACGGTCGGGTAGAATGAAGCAGTTGCACAAATGCGCTTTGATTCCCAGTCGTCGGCTTGGTCCAACCCGGTTTAACAGAGAGACCATCGTAAGGTCCATTGGGCGGGTAGCATGAGCAATCAGGTGGAAGTGATTTGGAAGCGCGGCCGTCTCCGGGGATTAATTTCGGAAGCGGATTAGAGAAGGTACCGCGACACAAGGCATGTAACAGGAACCAGTCCGACTGATGTGATGCAGAAGATGCGAACATACGAGTCGGACAGATACAGGATTCGAATGCAGGCTGAATATCAATCTCCCGAGTCGCGGACAGCGGCTATTGAAGGTTCTTATTCGTATCCGGAGTCAGTCGGTCGCTCGTTGGAGATCTCACATCGAGCATATGAAACTCCGTCACAGTTTTTCCGATATCGGGTTATCAAACGCTGTGTCGACGTTGTGTTGGTTCTGATTTCGATGCCCGTCGTTCTCCTATTGTTGGGCATAGTAGCGGCGACGGTAAAACTGAGTTCGCCAGGACCCGTTTTTTATTCGCATCGGCGGATTCGCAAGAGCGGTTCTTTTTTCTCGATGTGGAAGTTTCGCACGATGTGTATTAACTCAGCTGAAGTTCTGGAGGCGCATCTGGCGCGAAATCCAAAGGCCCGCGCGGAATGGAACAGAACCCACAAACTTCGTATGGATCCACGAATTACTCCTCTGGGGCTTTTTCTTCGGCGATACAGTCTCGACGAGTTGCCGCAACTTTGGAATGTGCTCGTTGGACAGATGAGCCTTGTGGGGCCACGGCCGATTGTAGCCGCAGAAGTGGAGAAGTACGGTGAATGCTTCGACTGCTACTGCAGGGTCAAGCCCGGATTGACTGGTCTGTGGCAGGTATCGGGACGCAGTGCATTGAGTTACGAAAAACGTGTCGCTCTCGACTGTGAATACGTCGAGAGATGGTCCCTGATGCGAGATATTTGGATCCTGACGAAGACGTTTGCGTCAGTTGTGAACCAGGACGGAGCCTATTAGGCTGACGGTTCATAGAAATCGCATGGACATCATTGACGAACCATGATGCGATTTCTTCGTCTAAGGGCCGTCTCTAGACTTTGCGTCCACGAGTTCTTCATCGAGGGCAAAACACCCCTTCCATGGTCTGCCGAGATTCAAGCTGAGTGGCGTTCGAATGGCATCTAGCCGGATGGCACCGAAAATCCTTAGAACATAGGCCCGTGATCTCCTCAGTGACAACTTCATTGGAGTTTTTCTGATGCCTTTAGAAGGAATGCGAGACATGTTGAGAGGTTCCTTGGGGAGAAGCCTGCAAGCGCTGCAGGCGGAGGACAGATTATCGGCGGCGTGGCCGGTGGCGTGCGGCAAGGCAATGGCTGAGCGGGGACAAGTCGTGGGATTTGAAAACGGTGTAGTGCGAGTAGAGGTAGAAGATGGCGTGTGGCTCCGCCAAATGATAAGTACGCGTCATCTGCTTGCCCGAGAGTTGGCTCGTATTTCGGGGGTTTCCGTGAGCGAGATACACTTTGAGAGGAAGAGGAATTACAAGTGATGAAGGAACAGGTTGGAGTAACTCTGGACGATGTTCGGCGGGTGGCGGAGTTGGCGAATCTGGAGCTAACCGTGGAGGAAGAGCCGAAGATGCAGAGAGACCTGAACGCCATTCTTGGCCACATCGACCAGTTGAATGAGCTGGATACCGCTGGAGTTCCTGCAATGGCGCAGGTAGGTGAGATGTTGGACGGTACCCTGCTCAGCCGAGGAGAGACTTTGCGGACGGACGAAATACGCCCGTCGCTTGATCGCTCTGAAGTGATGTCCTCCGCTCCGGAGACCGATGGGCGATTCTTTAAGGTTCCGAAGGTGATTGAAAGGTGAGTGAGAAGGTAGTGGATTTGCAAAATCTGACAATCGATTTAGCGCGGGAGGCGATAGCTTCGGGGAAGACGACGGCGACAGAGCTCGCAGAGCTGCACTATGACCGCATCGCCTCTCTGGATGGCAAGATCAATAGTTTTCTGGCGCTAAGTCGGGTGCGAGCGTTGACGCAAGCTCGGAAGATTGACGAGATGGCCGCGAAGGGCGAAGTGTTGCCGCCACTGGCCGGGGTGCCGGTGGGGATCAAAGATGTTCTGGTAATGCAGGGTGCTCCAGCGACGGCGGGTTCACTGATCTTGAAAGGGTACCGACCGTCATATGATGCGACCGTAGTCGCTAAGCTGGAAGCGGCTGGGGCGACACTTCTAGGTAAACTCAATTGCGACGAGTTTGCGATGGGGTCGTCGAATGAAAATTCCGCATATGGACCCGTGCTGAATCCAAGGGACTTGGGCAGGGTTCCGGGCGGCTCGAGCGGTGGTTCTGCGGCGGCCGTTGCGGCTAATTTCGCCACGGCGACGCTGGGTACCGATACCGGTGGGTCGATTCGACAGCCAGCGGCCTTCTGCGGAGTTGTAGGCGTCCTGCCGACCTATGGAAGGGTCAGCCGGTATGGATTGATTGCATTCGCCTCCTCTTTGGACCGAGTGGGACCGTTGACGAAGACCGTGAAAGATGCTGCGAGAGTGCTCCAGGTGATTGCAGGTAAAGATGTTATGGACGCAACTTCATCAAGCAGGCCGGTTCACGACTATGTCGGCGAGCTGGCGAATCCGGTAGAGGGGCTACGGATTGGCGTGCCGGAGGAGTACTTTGGGGAGGGACTAGATTCGGAGATTCGACGTGCAATTGATGCCACAATTGATGGTTTAAAGATGGTGGGGTGCGTGGTAAAGCCGGTAAGTTTACCCCACACCAAATACGCAATTCCTACCTACTACGTCATCGCTACGGCTGAGGCTTCATCAAACCTTTCGCGGTTCGATGGGGTCAGGTTCGGGCTGAGGGCGGAAGAGGCAAACACGCTGTCAGCGATGTTTAGGAAGACTCGAGACCAGGGTTTCGGCGCCGAAGTGAAACGTCGGATCCTGCTGGGCACCTATGCACTCAGCGCGGGCTACTATGATGCCTACTACCGCAAAGCGCAGCAGGTTCGAACTCTGCTGACACGGGACTTTATGACGGCATTCGCTGATGTGGATGTGCTGGTGGCCCCGGTAACTCCGACCCCGGCGTTTAAACTCGGCGAAAAGACAGACGATCCCGTTCAGATGTATTTAGAGGACATTTACTCGGTGGCGGCCAGTCTCGCGGGAATCTGCGGTATCTCCGTCCCCTGTGGGCAAACGAAGGAAGGCTTGCCGATAGGTGTGCAGATCATGGCCAAGCACTTTGATGAAGCCACTATGCTGCGCGTCGGGCAGGCCGTCGAAAAGCAGCAGGCGCAATAGGTTGGGCCACTAAGCGGTGCTCGTCAGTACATGCGCTGATAGGTTCGATTGAAGATCGCGCCAGATGCATCGGGAAGGCAGAAGTCACCGAGACCGTTCGTTGCGACAGCCAGAGTTAACTGTTCGATAACTCATTTCAACGAGTTATCGGGTGCTGATTGTATGATGAACAGTACAGGCAAATAAGGTTAAGAGGATCAGAGCAGATGCAGTTTGGTAGTTCCCCCAGAGTATGCAGGTTTGGATTTGTGTTTCTGTTTACTGTGTTCGGGACGCTCACGTCATCGGCTCAGTTGGATCAATTCGGTCAGGGACTGGGAGGAGGACAACTCGGACAGCAGCCATCCTGTGACCCGAATGATCCGACGTGCCAATCTTCGGACCCGGGCAGTTTTCAGACGCGCAATCCTTCGAGCAATCAGCAACAGCAGAACTCGACGCCGCAGATTATTGTGCCTGGGCAGGACACTACCCAGACCAATACGCAAAATAATCTTCAGAATCAACAACAAAACCAGAATCAACTGACTCGTCTTCCTCTGGACTCGCCAACGGAATTTCAGCTTCTGGTTGCCAATTCGATTGGCAAAATGTTGCCGATTTATGGAGTAAACCTGTTTCGGAATCTGCCTTCCACGTTTGCACCTGTCAATTTGGTTCCGGTTACGCCAGATTATGTCGTCGGTCCTGGGGACGAATTGATCATCCAGATGTGGGGCCAGGTCACGCTTAACGGCCGCTTTTTAGTCGATCGATCTGGAAGCATCTTCGTACCGCAGGTAGGCTCGATTCACGTCGCCGGCGTGAAATCTGACCAGATGCACGACTTCCTGAAGAGTCAGGTTAGCAGGGTTTTTAGAAACTTTGACCTTAGTGTGAATTTGGGGCAGCTTAGGTCAATCCAGGTGTTTGTGGTTGGCCAGGCACGAAGACCAGGTAGTTACACGATCAGCTCCTTGAGCACATTGACCAACGCACTTTTCGCCACAGGAGGCCCATCACCGCAGGGGAGCCTCCGACATATTCAGTTAAAGCGCGAGGGTAAGGTAGTTGTCGATTTCGATCTGTATGACCTGTTGCTGCGTGGTGATAAATCGAAGGACGAGAAATTATTGCCCGGTGACGTGATTTACATCCCTCCCGCCGGTCCGCAGATAGCTGTCTCAGGCAGTGTCAACAAACCAGCAATTTATGAACTGAAATCGCAGGGCGATACGACAATGGATGACGCTCTCGAGCTTGCTGCGGGGCTATCAAACGTGGCTTCGAGACAAAGAGTTCGGTTAGAGCGCGTGGACGACCACCGAAGGCGAAGCATGACGGAGGTATCCCTCGATGCACGCGGAAGGGCCACCGTGATGCAGGATGGCGACCTGTTGGAAGTAGACGCAGTGGTCAGCCAGTACAGAGATGCAGTGACTCTACGCGGCAATGTAGCGAATCCTGGACGTTATACCTGGAAACCCGGAATGCGCGTTCGCGATCTCCTGCCTGACAAGGATGCGCTTATCACGCGTGATTATTGGCTCAAGCGAAGTCAGCTCGGACAACCTACGCTGACCTATATCCCCACATGCCTTCCTTTGACGCCGTACGGTATACCCAACTTGCGTTACGGAATTGCTGTTGGAGAAGAGGGATTGAACCCAAACTGGAGATATTCTTCCACCAGAAATCCGAATCTGATTGGATTGGCTTTCGGGAATGAAGAAGGAAGCAGCTATCGAACGCCAGATCAAGATGCAAACGGCGACGCCGATGCTTCTACTGACGGCGGACTTGACTGCATGAAAATTCCTGCATCGCAAACCGCGTTGGGCGGTTCCAACGATCGGTACGTCCCGTCTGCAGCGGCAAATGCGGCAACTGGAACGAATGCAAATGGTTCCAATAATCAAAACGCTAACACGGGAAGCAACTCCAACACATCTGCATCTACGTTGCCGCAAAACGGCTTCCCAGGTACGCAACAACCGCCTTCAAATCGCATCAGCGCAGCAAGCGCCAGTCTAGGCTCGACCGTGGAAAACTCCTCGGCGGGCCAATTCCGGCCGAAGAACAATGTCAAATTGGGCGAGCCAGATATCGATTGGAGCTACGCTGTCGTTGAGCGTCAGAGCAAGGAGACCCTGACGACATCACTCCTTCCTTTCAACCTTGGAAAGGTTGTTCTAGGGGGAGATAGTACGCAAGATCTGGAGCTGCTTCCCGGAGACGTGGTTACGGTCTTCTCGAAGGCGGACATTAGTGTTCCTCAAGAGCAGCAGACTCGATTTGTGCGGTTGGACGGAGAGTTCGCCTCCTCGGGTGTGTACAGTGTTCAGCCAGGCGAAACGCTCAGACACTTGGTGGAACGCGCCGGCGGGTTTACCTCGGAAGCTTATTTATATGGTTCAGAGTTCACCCGCGAATCGACACGTCGCGTTCAGCAAGCGCGTCTGAATCAGTATGTCGATGAGATCGCGCTTCAGGTGAGCACAAACGCGACCAACAACGCCGGGAGAGCTATCAGCGCTTCAGACACAGCCGCGGCAACTGCAGCTCAGGCACAAAATCAGAACATCATCGCCAGTTTGCGACAAGTGAGATCCACAGGACGAATCGTATTGGATTTGAAGCCAGCCAGTCACGACTTGAGTCAGATACCTGACCTCCCGCTCGAAGACGGAGATCGCTTCATCGTTCCGCGTGTTCCATCTACCGTAAGCGTGGACGGAGCGGTCTACAACCAGAACTCATTCGTGTTCGACCAGGAACGTCGGCTGGGGGGTTACATAAGACTGGCTGGTGGAACGAATCGAGATGCGGATAAGAGCCGGGCCTACGTAATCCGTGCGAGTGGATCTGTGATCAGCAAGCAATATAGTTCTTCTTTGCGGGGAAACAACTTCGATTCATTGCATTTGTATCCTGGCGACACGGTTGTTGTTCCTCTGAATCTGACAAAGGGCAATACGATACGGTTGATCGTTGATATTGCGCAGATCGTCGGCCAGTTTGGAATCGCGATAGCCGCGGCCACTGTTGTCTTCTAGGAAAGAGCTGGTGAAGATGGTGCTTCAACATCTCGATCTTCAAGCCAGATCGAGGAGTACAACTCGCGTCAGAAGCCTGTTCGATAGTGATAGGCTCTAAACGGTGAATTTTTTCGTCGTTGTACCTACTCTGAATGCCGCCGAAGATTGGTCTCGTCTTACAGCACCGCTTTTAGGATGTATTCCAGCGGACCGGGTGCTAATACTTGATTCCTCTTCCACTGATGAGACGGCGAATCTGGCTACTGCTGCTGGTTTTCGAGTTCAGGTGATTGCAAGATCTGAGTTCAATCACGGCGGCACAAGACAACTGGCGGTCGAGTTGCTGCCTGATGCAGAGATACTTGTATTCCTAACTCAGGATGTCGAGTTGGCGGAGGCCGACGACATCAATCGGCTGCTCGAAGCCCTCATCGATCCAACCGTTGCCGCTGCTTTTGGACGCCAGCTTCCTCGTCGTGGGGCGACTCCAAGTGAAGCTCATGCTCGCTTGTACAACTATCCCGCCCAGTCTGATATGCGCACATTGGCTAGCCGAGAAAAGCTTGGATTTAAAACCATCTTTATTTCGAACTCATTTGCGGCTTATCGACGCGTTGCGCTCATGGCGGTGGGAGGATTTCCGAGAGACGTCATCTTCGGAGAAGATACGATCACTGCTGCCAGAATGCTTTTGGCAGGATGGAAGATAGCCTATGTGGCCGAGGCGATGGTGTATCACTCACACAGCTATACCTGGGAGCAGGAATTTCGACGGTACTTCGACATTGGGGTGCTTCACCAGCGGGAAAGCTGGATCCTTCGTGAATTTGGCGGCGCGGGCGGGGAGGGCGGTAGATTTGTTCGATCCGAATTGCGTTATCTCTGGCCACGTTATTGGTGGGCCATCCCATCAGCGTTGGTCCGTACGGCGGCAAAGTGGATGGGTTATCGGCTGGGCAGAATTGAAAGTCGATTGAGCCTTGAGTCCAAGCGCAGATTAAGTATGAATCGACAATTCTGGAACTAGTCGCATGTCACAGTGTCCGCATCCCATCTGGGCTTAGACCCGGAAAAGGGACCTCAGTGATGCAGATTCAACTCTGGCGTCCATGTCACCTGCAGCCAACCGCTGGTGTTGTGCTGTGAGCCGCTCATGTAAGAGGGGATGAGGAAACGCTCGTACTGCGTGAAGATCTGTGCCTGCCAATGGCGATTGAAGGCGTACGAGCCGTTAACGAAACCATCGGTAATCGTACTGCCGCCGGGTAGAAATAGCGTACCTCCCTTATTCTGGCGGTAGCCAAATTCGAGTTTTGTCCGCGCAGAAAACCAGTAATTGCTAGTGCCTTGGATTGCACGTCCGTCGCGACCCACAGCATTGCCTATCAGAAACCCTTTGTTTGTATTCCCGTCCAAGTATTGATTATTTATATAGAAGTGTTGGCCGCCGAAGTCGGTGGCGAGACCAGTGGTGCTTACGGCTTCCACGCGTAGATCCATGTGGGGCAGGAAGGGCAACCGTGCAAAGTAAATCCCCGGACTCCAGGCGGCTCTGCGAGGAGCGTCGAGTGGGCTGGGGTCGTCGTCGGAATATGCGTCCGCATACAGTGTGACAAGCCGGCTCATGAATGGAAGTCGATAGCTGAAGTCGAAGTTGCTCTTGCGGTCACCTGGATCCTGTCGATCGCCGTACCCTGCGCTGCCCCCTCCACCACTCGTCCCGCTTCCAGTTGAGTTGTAGCTGAAGACGTTGTCCTTGAAGGTGTGGAATGTGATCGGGTGTCCGACGCCCCAAAAGATCGACCAGCGTGTGAAGCTCATTTCAAGGTTGTCCCCGAAGTTTAAGTCGATCTTTTGCCCGTTGTACCAAGGACGCGCTGGATAGCTGTGTCCGGACAGCTTTCCGAGCACGATATCGAAACGGTAAGTCCCGAGGGATGGAACGAACGGGAAGGGGTGGGGACGGGTAGATACAAGGCGCAGGTTGTAGGTCGGCTCTGCGTTGCTGGAGAAGGCGAGCGGACCGATATTCGTCGGACCCCAGTAGAGTTCTTGTTTGCCGAAAGAAACTTCATTGCCGGCGAACGCGATCCCTCCATAGAGTTCAATTGGGCGCTGTCGAGTATAGGCCGACCTTTCAGGAATCGGCTCTATGTGCGGATCGGAGTCGGGCTGTATCTGATCCAGTTCGTTGATCAGTTGATTCCTCTCCTCTGATTCCGCCGGATTGCCGGGACCGTGCTGCAGCTCCTGACGGTCGTAGAAGAACAGTCGCCCATAACGGGCGCGCACCGAATACCCGAGAATCGCGCTACTGCCACGGCCAAGCGGGCGACCGAAGTCGTTCCACCAGGTCTGGCCAAAATGGAAACTGTCTGACAGTGCTGGCCCCGCAATCGTTCCAAATCGCCCGTAGACCGATTCAAGACTCGCCACCTCGTAGTAGGTCGGCTCTGTTTCGAATTCAACTTGGAGATCGGCTATGAGCAAGCGGGCCTGTTTGAGTAGACTTGGACTGCTGTAGTCCTCCCGATCAGCCAGATCCTCTGCCACTCTCAGCTGTCGCAGGCACTCCTGCCGGGTCCATGGGCGGATCGAGACGCTTTGGCCGGGAATGAACCCCATCGCGGCCAGTCTTTCAAGCGCAGGATAGACCCAACTGTCCATTGGCACATTCGTTGATCCGATGGTGTCTGGATCATCCTCTTCCGTAAAAAGCCGTGGGGGGTGGTGGGCGACAGGGACTGGCTGAGAAGGCCCACCTGCCTGCGATACCTTGTGGGTCCGCGGCACGCCGAAATCTCCTGGCATCGGCGCGGAATCGAAAGGGTTCAGGCCAAAGTTGTGGTGCGCCCGATAGACGTAGTGCCCGATCAGCCATCCGGTCACGCTTCCGATCAGGACATCCGACGGGAAGTGTTGTTCCGCAAGCACACGGCTTGCACTCACTCCGGTCGCCAGCCCATAGACCGCAGTGCGTGTAATCCAGCCAGGATATTCATCTCCGATCACTGCCGCCAGAGCCCATGCCGCGGTCGCGTGATTTGATGGAAATGACGAGTCGGTGAGGCCCGAACTGAAGAAGTCTCCCTTGGCATCATTTACGAGTGGACGGTCACGCCGGGAGATGAATTTCCCCACTTCGCTCACGGTCAGGCTGTCCGCCACCGCTTCGCCAGCCAGCAGGCCGGTCTCGCGGGCCTGCGGAGCGTAGTTGAACAGACTCCATAGGTACATGCTCGCAGGCACCGCGCCAAGTGCTACAACTCCAGCGTCCGACAGGGTATTGAACGTGCTTCGGTCGTCCGCGTTGATGTGGATCAGCGAGTTCATGGTGTGTTGGTCGCTGCCTATCAGCAAGCCCGTTGCCGAGCCCAGCGGCAGCAGCCAGATTGCGTCGCTCGGCCGCAGGTGCAGCGGGCTGGTCCAGATAGCCTTTTGGTCGAGTAAAAACCGCTTCGGGGTGCCAGCCAAGGTGACGTCCGGTCGGTCTGACGGGTCTGCCGCCTGACCTGAAGGAGATCCGGTGGGGACCTGTGGTTCCGGTGCATCGGGCAGAGACGCGGAGGTGTCTGCCGAAACCTTGTTCGATGAGACGGGCTGCATCGAGGCACTTTGTGCGTAGCACAACTGACCGATTGGAAGCAGGAGGGATACTGCGAAAAACAGGAATCGACCAGGTTTTAGGTGCATTACAGGCATCGTTAACGGTTCAGGGCTGCTCGACTCGAATACTGCAACCCCTTGCAGGAGGCTACCATAGCCTGACGCATACCGATGAGAGCGTGACCAAAACGTGACAACTTTCCGCCTTCATGGAAGGGCACGGCTCGCTCGTAACTCTACGAGCGGACCGCTCACAGTCCAGAAAAGCGTCGGTCTAGAGGTGGAAGAAGTGATTGGCCCCGAGAACCAGCAGCAGGGTAATGGCAGCGATAGCGACTTCGCCAACAGCTCCGACGACGAACGGTCTGGCTCCTTGTTTGAAGAGGTCCTTCAGATTCGTGCGCAGTCCCACACCGGCGAACGTGAGCAGAAAGGCCCAACGGCTTAGATTCCCAAGCGCCGTTATCTGAGGTTTCGAGAAGCCCAGCGCAGCTACGTGTGGGTTAGTCGACGACCCGAGCGTCGCAAGAAGGGAGATAAAGAGAAAACCGAGCACGAACTTGGGGAACTTCTTCCATAGAAACGCCGCCTTGTTCTCCAATTGTGCTGTGGCTGCACGGCTCGCGAGACCTTTGCGTGCCCATTGGATCGCGTAGGCCAGCACGACGAAGCCAATCAGAGCGTTGCGGCAGGTCTTAGCAAGCACGGCGAACTTGCCTGCAGCATCGGAATAGAGGGCTCCGGCAGCGGTGGCTTCGGCGGTGTTGTCGACGGCGAGACCAGCCCAAAGACCATACGCGCGGTCGCTCATGTGCAGTGCGTGACCGATGAGCGGGAAGGTGAACAGCGAGATTGCACCGAGTGCCAGGATCGCAGCGATAGCGGTGGAGGAGTCCTCTTCGTCCGCGTCGATTACGCCCTGAGTGGCGATAATGGCAGAAACACCGCAGACACTGGAGCCAACGGCCAGAAGCGTGGTGAGTTGGGGACCGAGTTTGAACGTACGACCTAGCCAGGTCATAAAGGTCAGCGAGAAGGCGAACGCTACGAAGACCAGGGCGAGCGAAATTCCGCCGAGTTTGAGGATGTCACCAAGGATGAAACGTGCGCCAAGCAGGATGATTCCGGCCTTGAGCCAGAATTCGTAGGTAGCGACGCCAGCCCGGAAGATTCGAGGAAGGCCGACGGTATTGGCGATCAGTATGCCAAAGAGGATGGCCCAGAGGACATATTCGATGTTAGGAAGGACGTAGTGATGAGCCTTCCCATAGGTGTTGATGAAGTGCTCGACAAACTTGCCCGCGTACCCGACGATCGCCAGAAGTGCGATGCCCGGAAGTAAGCCCAGGAGCGAGGAGCGCTCAGCGGGAACGCGGCCCGGGGCGTGCGGGGGGTACTCGGTACGAAGATCGGGTAGATCGACTGAGGCGGCCATAAGTTCTCCTTAGTGCAGAATTTGTTGGGAGCGCGGACTTCGATGCTTACCAGCCAACAGTTTTGAGCAGGCCAACGCGAACGATGACGGCGAGAGCAAGAGACAACACAATTGCCCACGTATCAGTGGAAAAAGAGAGACGGGTGCGAGGGATGGACATGGAGAAATCTCCTTGGAAGAAACGTGGTGCACACAAAAATATGTGTAAGCTACGGCATTAAATTGTGAAGAAAGGGGGTACTACGCAGGGGGACTAGCTACAACAACAGCGAGTGGGCATGAGGTACAGGGTCGCGAATTGGCGGAAGACCGTCATGTTGAGGTTCAGTGTACACCATCCGCGCTCAGGCCCTCAGCAGATGAGCTGCTTTGGACTCAGCCCGGCGCCGCAGTAGTCCTGTCTTTACGTAAAGCCTTTCAGTGAAAGGACTTTTGCCCGGAAGGCTGGCATGGGCATGGTTTAACAAAAGCAGACAATCGTGCCACGCTCCGGTAGTCTGCTGGACGTTCTCCATACGCTTTGCAAACTTCGCCGCGGTTTTAGAGGATTCGCCGCCGATCTCTGCGATGTACCGTGCCGTCTTGCAGGCCTTGCGGATCGAGTGGAGGTCTTCATCCTCATGAGGATTAAGACCACGCACCGCCGGGGTTAGCCAGCTTCGCGCTGCGTCGACGAGATTTCCTCCGCTGAGCTTGAGATCGGTGAGCCCCGCAACAGTTGCTTCGAGCCTGTCGAGGGTAAGGCGGATTTCATCTTCATCCGCGAGGATCTGCCGATGCAGCTTTTTCACCTTCTTCTTTCTCAGCGCTTGCAACTCCTGGTCTAACTCAGCCGCGCCGCTTACTGCTTGGTAAGAGCTGAGAAGTTCACGGTGAACATCCAGATCGCGTACTCCTCCGGAGGTCCGGCGAATCTGCCGAAGCGAACGCCTGAAGGCCTTGGATCTCTTCTGAAGTGTGGGCAGATCGGCAGAGGAATTCAATACTTCGAGCACGGCTTCCAGGCGGCGAGTGCTGGAACGAAGCTTGTGAACGGCTTCTGGTTTGGGATCGTCGAGGCAGGCGGCCATTGCGGCCTTCAAAGTCAGAGAGTGACGAAGAAATGCGATGACTGGTTGCGGCATTTAGAACACCTTGCCTTTTTTACAGATGCAAATCTTCCGACTCGAGCTTCCGCGACACCGGATCACCATGATAGTTGCGCGCAACCGCTGTTACGAAGGCGTGTTTCATTTGGTGTAGGCAGGAGGTTGTTATGAAGATTACAAACGTAAAAGCGATGGTTGCAAAGGCTGTAACGGTTACTTTACTCGCAGGTGCGGTCGCGTTGGCTGTACCGGCGAAGGCGGACGCACAGCAGCTTGCCGTGGGCGTTCGGGTCGGTTATCCGGGCTACTACGGCTACTATGGACCGGACTACTACGCTCGACAGCGCTTTGGGCAGGAGCGTCGTCATGCCGAGTGGGTACGAGCCCACGAATATGCACGCTATCACTACGACCATCGCGGACGCTGGTAATCAACGCGTGACTCTGCTAGCTCCTAACTAACAATGTTCGCAGGCCGGTTGCGGAGAGGTTTCCGCGCCGGCCTCGCTGTTGGTCCCAAACTCCCTCTCTGTGAAAGGTCTATAGTAGCGGGCCTCGGGGAAGGCACAACCTTGGCAAAGTGTTCGTCCACCGAGCAGGTGCTCCCGATCATAGTTAATGCCTTCGCCGCACTGCGCGCAGGTAATGCGTGCCGACTTGTAGCCAGGCATTTCGCGAGGATGAATCGGGACCGCAACCCACTCTTCATGGAACAGGTCAACATTCGGAAGCTCGCGATAAGCAAGCATCTGCTGCTGATTTTTATTCTCGATATGCGGAAAGAGTTCACGAGCACGCTGTTTGGACGATTCAAGCGCTGCAATACGAACGGCTTTAAAGACGGGTGTGTCGTCTTGCGGTGTGAGAGGCGAGTTGAGGTCCACGAAGGTAGCGGCCATCTTCCCCCAGTCGCGAAATTTAATGGCGCGCTTGCCAAGACGGCAGCCCGTGACGACAGCAATTGCGTCGGTGGCGCAACGGTCGATCTCGATGAAGGTCACCAAGCGCTTGCGATCGACTCCCTTCGGATCTTCGATGCCGAGCCGTTCGCAACCAAGCATCGCCAATCTGACCCCGAGAATCTGCCCGGCGCAGAGGTGGCCGTGGGCGATCTCTGCTTCACGGAGGAGAGAGTCAAAAGACTGCATAGCAAGATGATACCGCTGGCAATGGACGCACGTCTTTTGAGTATTGCGCGAGGTTGCGCGCCGGGGGTACTATTCGAGGCCCGAGGTGCTCAATGGCTGAATTTGCAACGACAATTGGTATGGTGCTTAAGCAGAAGTCTGGGGCAGTTGCGGCGATCGCTCCTGATGCCTCCGTGTACCAGGCAGTCGAGATGATGGCCGAGCGGCAGGTCGGCGCGCTGCTGGTGATGCAGCAGCAATCGTTGCTAGGGATCATCTCCGAACGTGACTATGCGCGAAAGGTCATCCTGCAGGGGCGCTCGTCAAAGGAGACGCTGGTTGCCGAGATCATGAGCAGTCCGGTGATCTCCGTGTCGCCAAAGCACACAGTAGGAGAGTGCATGCGCCTCATCACGAAGAATCGCATCCGGCACCTGCCGGTGGTGGAGGCCAATGCAGTCGTCGGGGTGGTCTCGATCGGCGATCTGGTGAACTCGGTCATCAACGAGCAGGAGATGACGATCCGCCACCTCGAAGCCTATATCTCGGGGGCGGCTACGACGTAGGGGACGGTTGCGCCAACGTGACAGATGGGGCCGGCCCCAGTGCCTCAAAGGCATCGACTGCGTCATGGAGTCGGTTGAAGATCCACGCAGGGCCAATGGCTTCGGTGAGATGGTGGCGGTCGAAGTCGGCCCGTGTGTTCCAGGGCAATCGAGCGAATCCGAACTGGACGCCCATGCCCGCCAGATTTTTCTTCAACTCTTCAATGGATCGGGCCGCGCTGTAATCCAGGTTCGTGATCGCTTCGCCGTCAATGATGACCCAGCGCACGGTTGTCGGCGACGGACCCACCAGCCTGAGGACTTCGTCGCAGAAGCGGCTTGCGTTTGCGTAGAAAAGCGCGGCTCCAAATCGATACATCACAAGCCCCGGCGCAGTAGCGGCGCCTGGATCGGGGGGAATCAGCTTCCATATGATGGTCTCATCCGGGACCATGACGCCGGTGCGCGGATGATAGATGTGGTGCACGATGCGCAGCAAAGAAAGTACCATCGCCAGAATGATGCCCTGCTCCACCCCCGCTGTAATCACCACGATGGTGGTTGTCACCGCGAGCGCAAACTCGCCTGGGCTCTCGCGGCGGATGCTGGCGAGGCTGCGCAGTTTGATCAGGCGAATCGCCACCAGGAAGACCAGGGTACCGAGGACGCACTGAGGAAGAAACTGTAGTGGTTTAGTCAGAAATAGCAGGACGAGCGCAACCACAACAGCCGTGGTGACCTGAGCAACCTGGCTCTGACTTCCCGCACTCTCGACCATCGCAGTCTGCGTGGGGCTACCGTTGACGACGAAAGTCCCGCTGAAGGCAGCGGCCGCGTTGGCGGCGGACAGCCCAACCAGGTCCTGGTTTTCATCAAGCCGTTGGTGATGGCGCGCTGCATAGACGCGAGAGGTCGCAGCGCTCTGGGTGAGAATCATGACCGCGCACGAAGCTGCCACAGAGAGTAGCGGAGGAACGTCCCGCCAGCTGACGTCAGGCATGGCAAAGTGCGGCAGACCGCCCACCACCGGGCCAATGATGGCGATGCCGTGTCCAGCAAAGTTCCACAGCGCGCTGGCTCCAACGGCCAGAATGACGGCCAACATTGGACCCGGCGCCTTAGGCGCAGCCCACCGGAGAGCAAAGACGAACGCAAGCACGGCCAGGGTCACCGCCAGCGTTGGAAGATGAACTTTCGGGAGGCCACGGCTGATCTCCACGAGCTGGAGAATCGATCGATGCGAGGTGACCTGAATGCCAAGCATCTGACCCAGAACCGCAATGCCGACCTGAAAACCAATCCCCGTCAGGAAGCCGACAAGTACTGTCTGCGAGAGAAAGTCTGAGACGAAGCCCAGCTTGAGCAAACGGCCGAGTAGCAGGAAAGCAGCCGTCAGCAACGCAACCAGACCTGCCAGTGCAACGTACCGTGTGCTCGCGGACGGCGCCATACCGACTAGTCCGCCGCGAAGAATTGCTGCGGTGGCCGAGTCGGCAGCGACGACCAGAAATCGCGACGACCCGAAGGTCGCAAACGCAAACAGCGGCAACAGAAGGGAATACAGACCGGTTACGACCGGCATCCCCGCGATTCGTGTGTACCCAAGAGCCTGGGGAATGTTCATTGCGGCAAACGCAACCCCGGCGACCGCGTCTCGTAAGGCACCACCTCGTTTTAACGGTCTAATGCCCTGGAACAAATTCAACAAATTGACGACTCCTGTACGGCAAGCAGCGCAAATCAACGGCTTCACAGCGGCCGTATTGCAAGTAGACGTTGATGCTAAAACAAATACCGCATTTTGGCCTGCGCAAGATCAGGAAACCGCCCAGCCAGGAGGTAGAGCAACTCAAATCGAGACGGACGTCGTCGTCAGGCGACAAGAAAAAGGCGCTGCGACAGCTAGAGCGCCGTGTCCGAGGGGTCAGTGATGGAAACTTGCTGCTTTGTGACAGTCGCGGTGCACTTTCCGCAGGCCGGGCAGCTTCGCCCTTTACGATGCAGCACGGCAGAGACGATGAAGACCTTGCCGCACGAGGTGCACTGGACAGCCGCATTGTTGCCATACCAGTCTTCAAATTGGCCCAGGGCGGCTTTGTCCAGATAGCGCATAGAATGCTCCCACCTCAATATTATGAGCGCTCTAGCTGTTCCGATTTACTGCTCTTCCGAATTATCGCCCTCTTCCAGCAGGGAAACGGTGCCGACCACATCGTAAGTTGCGGCCTCGCCACCAGTAGGCTTCAACGTGACCCTCGTAGGCAATCGCTGCCACTGGGCAGGCTGACAGACGGGAATGAAGTGGTCTGCCTCCGGCCATTTGCCGATCTGCTTCTGGACTACAGGACGACGCGCTCCCAGCTGGGCCACAACGGCAAAGAGGCCGCCCTTGGCCGCTGTAGAGATGCCGCAATACGCCGCATAGTCGCGGAACCAGACCACATCCGAGACGGTAAAGTCGAAGTCAGGTAGATGAAGTACTGTAATGTGGCCGGTGACGCGATCAACCGAGAGCCAAGGACCAGGCTGCCAGATCCAGTGCGGTGCGGCATCGTTGGGCAGAGCGTCATTGAGTCGAAGCGCGCGACGGACTGTGAACGTGCGGTCGGTGACATCGTGGATCTCGCCAGTCGTCCATTCTTTCTGGCGATCGTCGACAAAGAGAGGGCGCACCTTCAGGCTGCTGGTCTCATCCGCCTTGGTGTCCGGAGTGGCGTCAGGCTGAGTGTAGGGAACCTTGTGATACGGTCCAAGCGTCACCGTATGAACCTTCGGACCAGCCGCAAGCAGCGAATTTCCAAAGAAAATCAACGGTAAAACTAAAAAAAATAAGGTCGGCAAAAGAGGAACTATTTGCCGCCTGGCGCGGGTCGTGCGGGGAGTCGAACTCAAGGGGTAGGGCTCTCACAGAGGATTTTCAGTTGTTGTCATGCTACCTGACGCACAGTCTTTTCTATGCGGTACGGGCTCTGGGACGCATAACACTTTTGGGGTGGTAGAAAAGGGAGAATATGCGGAAGAAACTCCAATGAATCCCGTAAGAACTCCACAGGTAACGGAAAAGGTTCAGACGTTGTGGAATAGATTGTGAATACTGGGCAATCCGTGGGCCTTTGCAGAGTAGTATCGTGGAAAGTATGCGTGCTGCCGTCGTGGTAGCGCGTGCGACAGACCGCGGCGGATCATTTTGAAGCAGTACGAAAGGATACAAACGAACATGTGGAAACCGAATCAGACTGGAAGCAACACTCCCTCGACTCCAGAACCGGTGCGTCCGTCGACTCCAGCGACGAACTTCGAGGCGAGCCCCACCCGTCCCGCGACCGTTGGCGCTGGCAACGCATCAGCCGCCGTACCAACCGGCGAGCAGGCCACCATCGGCAAGTCCCTCATCGTTAAGGGTGAGCTGACAGGCTCTGAGTCACTGTACATCGACGGCAAAGTCGAAGGCGCAATCAACCTCCCTGGCAACCGCGTCACCGTGGGCCGCAATGGTCAGGTAGCGGCGAACATCGTGGCACGCGAGATCGTTGTGCTGGGTAAAGTTCGCGGAAACTGCCAGGCCAGCGATCGCGTGGATATTCGCAGCGAAGGCTCGCTCACCGGCGACGTCATCGCAGCACGTATCTCGATTGAAGATGGCGCCTTCTTCAAAGGCGGCATCGATATTCGCAAGCCTGGTGGCACGGACCTGAAGGGCGGTACTGCAACCCCCGCAGCAGCCGAGCCAGTTGCAGTCGAGGCATAACTCTTCTTCAACGCCGTTCGCGATCGATCAAAACGGTCCTGCTAATTATGGGGACCGGCTTTGTTTTTATTTCAACGAGCCAAGCGGAAGATTGCGAACAACCGTAAAGATCATGGCGGCAGCAAGCGTGGCGTAGATTGTCACGCGAGGTATCTGCGGCCAGTGATCAACTTCGCGCCGCACAAAACGAAAATACCAACGCACACCACAGATCACCGCGATTGGCAGCAAGATCACGGCAAAGCCGTTGAGGTGCATTGCCTCGCTGAAATGTCCACGGAGCAAGGCGGCCAAAGCACGCGTGGCTCCGCACCCGGGGCATTGCAGATGCAGAAATTCGTAAATAGGGCACCGCGGATAGAAGCTATTCTGTGCAGGCGGAAAGCTCAACAGAACACCGCAGCCTATGGCAACCACAACCACTGGTGTCCCCGCGCGCAGAACCTCTGAGAGGCGGCCGCGAACTATCGAAATCATCGCACTACGTTCTGGTAGCGAAGGTTCTGCTTCAGCTGGTTGATCTCGTTGAGTTTGTACTGAAAATAGATTCCACCGAAGAAGAACGTCATGATGGGATTTAGACGCAGACCGAGCGGCTCGGGTCCGTTGAAATGTTGTTCAAGCGTGTCTCGCAACGTAAAGCGGGCGATGAGCCGAGCGACCCACGAGGCGATGCCGATAAATCCTCCGACGAAGTTTTGATGCGGCTGCTGATGATGGCTCATCGAGATCACCACTCCCCAAGAGCTGCCGAAGTGGAGCACGACCAGAACCGTGGAGATGATGTAAAACATTAGAGCCTTGCTCGCCGGTTGCACCCGGTTTGCCCATGCGGCGATAACCAGGTTCCACACCACAACGAAGAGCCCACACGTGAAGAAGCCCAGCAGCAGCTCAAGAAGCCAGTTCAAATTGGGTGGATCAGGATAAATGCCGCCCGCCTGCGGATAGGCAACAGGAGCCGCGTAGGCCGGTGTCGCCGGGACGCCGGCCGATCCGAGAACTTGAGCGACGGGGATCCAATCGGGCATCGTGTCACTCTTGGCCATGTCAGTCAGGAGAACGTTTCCCGAGGCGACGTAACGCTGGAGATCTTCGAGGGTATAAGGTCCGTACGTCTGCCCGTTGCGTGAAACCTGGTAGGTCATGCAAAGCTCCTGAGGACTGCAACACGCCTGCAGACTCGATCAAATCATGGACTGGCAGTTCCGCACAATCAGATTCGGAGGCCCGCCCCGAGGACGTCGGTTCTGTTCCCTCGGATTCAGAGTATGAGAGTCTTGCAGTGTGCATCGAGCCACTTTGGTCGTAAACGCGTCAGCAGGGCGAAGGAAAGATCTGCAGACGCTGGTCCATGCCTTGACGCAGGCTCTTGAACAAAGCGGCGTGCAGACGACCGCAGTGTTAACGACAGCGGCCGGGGAGGCGCAATCCATTGCAGCCGCTGCAGCCAGCAAAAGTGATGCAGTCTTTGCCTGTGGTGGCGACGGCACCGTTCACGAGGTTCTGCAAGGCCTTGTGGGCACAACGGCCGCACTTGGAGTCGTGCCGCTCGGCACGGCAAACGTCTTTGCCCGCAACCTGCATCTCTCACTCAACCCAATCAAAGCTCTCGAACAGCAGCTTAACTCTGAACCACGCGCGGTTTCAGTAGGCGAGGCGCGATATACCACCGGAGAATCCGAAGTGACCAGGTACTTCACGGTGATGGCAGGAGCCGGCCCTGACGGCGCGCTTGTGTATCGGCTGCTTGCCGGAAAGAGGTCGAAGCTCGGTCGAAGCGCCTACTATGCTCATGCTCTAAGGCTCTTCCTCACGCGAAATTTTCCGCCGTTTCGCGTGAAGTACCGCACAAGCGACGGCGAGTGGGTAGAGCAGCGCGGTGTCAGCGTTATGTGTTCTCGTGTCGCAAATCTTGGCGGCGTATTCAGCCGTCTGGCAAGTGAGAGTTCCCAATCCGAGAGCGACCTCCTCCTGTCCATCGTGAAGCCACCCGCAAGGGTCGGTTTACCCGCCTGGTTTGCTCTCAGTCGCATCGGATTGAAGGCACAAAATCCCTGGCTCGAGGAAGTCCGTGTCTCCGAGTTTCTCTGCACACCTTTCGAGACGAATCATCGCATTCACGCTGAACTCGACGGAGAGTGGGTTGGGAACCTGCCGATGTCAGTCCGGCTCTTACCTAAAGCAGTTTTGTTATTAATGCCCAAAAACAACGCGGCAGAGAGAATGAAATAGACATTCCATCTCTTCAGAATCGCACCCTATTAGAAATCATCGTTGCCAGTCGGTCGAAAGCGATAGCCAATCCACGGCTCGGTAACGATGTACGCTGGCTCATCTGCGAGTTCGATCTTCTTGCGCAACTGTCCAATGTTGACCCGCAGGTACTCCGGCTGGTCGGCGTTGGTCCCCCACACCGCGTGGAGTAACGCTCGATGCGTCAGCACCTGTCCGGGGTGCTGAGCCAGGCAGACAAGAAGATCGAATTGTTTCGGCGTCAGGTGTGTATCTTGCCCTCGAACCACGACGCGATGTTGTGGAATGTCGATATAGAAATCGCCGGCTGAGATGATCTGCGGAGTCTCGGACTCGGTTGCCAGGCTCCGGCGCAGTTGCGCACGAACGCGGGCCTGCAACTCCTGAATGCTGAATGGCTTCGTCACGTAGTCGTCGGCCCCGGCATCCAACGCTTCGATCTTCATAGCTTCTTGATTGCGGACCGAAAGAACGATGATCGGCACTTCGGACACGGCTCGAATCTCGCGGCAAAGCTCAATCCCATTCATCTCCGGCATGGAAACATCCGTGACGACAAGATCCGGCTTCCACGTGTGTACAGCCTCCATTCCCTCAACACCATTCGCGGCGATACGCAACGAGTAGCCCTGAGTAGAAAGTGCCGTGCGTAGCACGCGAGTGATCTGAGGTTCATCATCGACGATAAGTATCTTCGCCTGTTGTTGGTCGTGCGGGATCTGCTTCATTCGCGCTCCGGATGTTGCGTAACGATATGGACATCCACATTTGGCGATTCGCTGAGAAAGTGCTGAATCGCCCAGTAGTAAAGGTATTTGCGAAAGCCGTGAACCGCCGCGCGGCCGAAGACGATATGAGTAATGCGTTTCTCGCGAACAAAGCTGGCTGCGGCGTGCGCAATAGTCTTTCCTTTGACGGTGAAGACCTGGGCTTCAAGATTGCGTGCGAACTGTATGTTGGATGCGAGCGTACTTTTTTCTTCCTCAGGCAAGTCTTCATCTGTGTCGACGTGCAGAACGAATAACTCGCCTCCGACCCCTTCTGCTACCCGCGCACCGCGTGCGATCAGCATCTGCGAGGAACTGTTAGAGCTGATGCAGACGGCAATCCGTTCACGCACGGCCCAATGGGCCTCAATGCGTTTCGCATCCATGTAGGCAGTCAGCGTGCGATCGACCGCTTTGGTTACATGCTGCAACGCCAGTTCGCGGAGCGCAATCAGGTTTCCCCGGCGAAAGAAGTTTGCCAGAGCCTTCTCAGCACGGTCAATTCCATAGATATCTCCGCGCCGCATTCGTGTTTGCAGTGCTTCCGGTGTTAGATCGGCCATTACGATCTCGTCGGCGCGCTGCACTAGCCAGTCGGGAACGGTTTCGCGAATGATCACGCCCGTGACACTCTGCACAGTTGGCGCGACGCTCTCGATGTGCTGCACATTCATCGTGGCCAGCACGTCGATATTCGCTGCCAAAACGTCGAGAACATCCTCAAAGCGTTTGCGATGTTTGCTCCCTTCAATGTTGCTATGCGCCAGCTCATCGATAAGGACAATCTGCGGTCGCCGCGAAAGTATCCCGTCGAGGTCCATCTCCTCGAAGACCACGCCTTTGTATTCGATTCTCCTTCGCGGAATCTGCTCCAGTTGCCCGGCTAACTCTGCAGTACGCGGTCTGCCGTGGGTCTCGACTACCCCGATCACAATATCCTCACCGCGCTGATGCCGGCGGATCGCCTCACTCAACATGTTGTACGTCTTGCCGACGCCGGGTGCGTAACCGAGGAAAAGCTTAAAGGTTCCTCGCATCTTCTCTGGCGCGACTTTTTCCAGCCATTCTTCCGGGCTCTTCAGCGTCGGATTCGAATTGTCGCGAGTGCCCATAAGGATAAGATAAAGGAGTGCAGCGAAAGCTTATACCCAGTATCGTCCGCTACAGTATCTCCACAGCGAGCGCAGCTGTCATTGTAGCGGTCTACTTTCTCCGGCTGCATGTCAACGAAACCACCGTAGCCTTAACGTTCCTGATAGGCATCCTTTTCGTAGCGGCGAACTGGGGTCTCCGCCACTCCATTTACCTGTCTATCCTCTCAGCCGCAGCGTTCAACTTCTTCTTCCTCCCCCCGGTCCTTACCTTCACTGTCGGGGATGGCCGCAACTGGGTCGCTCTACTGGCATTCCTCGTGACAGGCATCGTCGCCAGCCAGCTCGCAGAGCGTGCACGCCGCGAAGCAAAGATCTCGCGCCGCCGCCAACGCGAGGCGGAAAGGCTGTACGAATTCAGCCAGCAGATGCTGGTCACCGGAAATGTAATCGACCTCCTCAACGTCTTGCCGCAGATGATTGCGGTGACCTTCAATCTGACCGGAGCCGCTGTTTACCTTCGCGAAAGAGATCGCATCTATCGTTCAAGCCCAAACTACATGGACGTGACCGCTGCTGAGCTGCGCGATGCCGCATTCACCCGCGATCATCGCTATGACGAAGCACGCGCCGTCACGTTAGTTCCCATTCTTCTCGGAACCCGGCCCATCGGCGCAGTTGGGATTACCGGCAACAGGACTTCGCCCGAGGCGCTCGATGCCGTCTGCGGCCTGGCCGCCATCGCCATAGAGCGCGCCGGCGCAGTGGAAACCCTGACCCGCGTCCAGGCCTCCCGCGAAAGCGAGCGTCTGCGCAACGCTCTCCTCGACTCCGTAGCGCACGAGCTGCGAACGCCCTTAACCTCCATCACAGCCGCCGTCACGACCCTGCGCAGTGAACCTTCTCTCGACGCAGAGCAAAGCGGAGAGATGCTCCAGGTGATCGAAGAGGAGGCCGCGCGGCTCGACCGGCTCGTAGGCCAGGCCATGGAGATGGCGGAGCTCGATGCGAACGACATCAAACTTGACCTCCGCCTTCATTCGATGCGAGAGGCCGTTGATTTAGCCCTTGAAGCCGTGCAGGGGCCGCTCAAGAATCATCCTCTCGAACTTCGTCTGCCCGACACGCTCCCTCCAGTGCTAATAGACCTGGAGCGCATCGCCAAAGTACTCCAGCATCTATTGGAGAACGCCGCAAAATATTCCCCGGAGGGAAGCCCTATCTTCGTCAGCGCCGAGGTCTCCAAAGATCAACTCGTCACCAGTGTCGCCGATCGGGGCGCGGGGGTCGATGACCTCGAGAAGATGATGATCTTCGACAAGTTTTATCGCGGTCAGGGACAGCGGTATCGCGTGCAGGGCACAGGCATGGGACTTGCCATTGCGAAGGCAATCGTCGAAGCCCACGGTGGGTCCATCGACGTAACCAGCCAGCCGTCGCAGGGGTCGGTCTTCTCGTTCTACCTGCCCCTCAACCTTTCGGGCCGCTAAGACTACAGCTTCGGCAGATTGGCCACGCTCCAGCCGCCACCCAACGCTTTGATCAAAAGAACGCTCGCATCCATCTGCCTGCGCATAATGTCGATGTCGTTCCGTTCGTTATTCAGCTCGGTCGTCTGCGCAGTCACAACTTGAAGATAGGTATCGAGCCCGCCCACATATCTGTTGTTGAATATCTGCTCTGCCGACTGCGCTGCCATCGTAGCCTGATGCTGATGCCCAGCCTCCTGATCGAGAACGCGGAGAGCGACAAGATTGTCTTCGACCTGTTGAAACGCAGTCAAAGTGGTCTGTCGATAGTTGGCAACAGTCTCGTCGTAGCTGGCATTGGCTTGTTCTGACACAGCGGCTCGTCGTCCCGCATCGAACACGGTCTGCGACAGCGTAGGTCCAAGTGACCACAGCAAACTTGCCGGGTCGAACAGATTCGCAAACGAGGTCCCCTCTACCCCGATCGATCCGTTCAACGAAATCGTGGGATAAAAAGCGGCCCGCGCAATGCCGATGCGGTCGTTCGCCTCTGCGACACGGCGTTCTGCCGCGGCAATATCCGGGCGTCGCTCCAGCAACTCCGACGGCAGCCCGGTCGGAATCATCGGCGGACGCGCGTCAAGAGGAACCGTTGGCAGAGCAAACGATGCTGGAGGTTTCCCAAGAAGAATCGCGATTGCGTGTTCAAACTGCGCTCGTTGCAAAGTAATGTCACGCGCCAGCACCTTCGCTGCTTCAAGCTGCGTCTGCGCCTGGTCGACGTCCGACTTCGGTGCGACGCCTCCTTCAAAACGATTCGTCGTGATCCGGAAGGCCTCTTCGAAGTCTTTCACCGTATCGTTCAGCAGCTTCTCTTGGGCATCTGCGCTGCGAGCTTCGAAGTAGTCGATCGCAAGCTCAGCCTGCAAGCTCAGCAGCACCGTCTGCCTATCCCCTGCGCTCGCCTGGGCCTCCTCGCGCGCAGCACTCACTGTGCGGCGAACTCGTCCCCACACGTCAACCTCGTAGTTCAAATCCACCGGCAATTGAATCACCCCAGTGCCGTTCCCCTGGGCATTGTTCAAGTTGAAGTACGGCTGGTTCGACGATTCGCGTACACCGCCGGCCGACGGAGCCACTCCTACGGTCGGGAAGAGTGACGCGTGACTGAACCGAATCAGAGCACGGGCTTCGCGGAACCGGGCATCCGCTGCCTTAAGATCCTGATTATTCTCCGCAACCTGCGGCTCAAGGATATTCAGCTCCGTATCGCCGAAGATCGTCCACCAATCCCCGCGTTGCGCCGCATCGGACGGCTGTGCAACCTGCCAATTTGAGTTCTCCTTGTAGGCGTCCGCACCTGCTTCCTTATATCCAGGAGCCATGGGGACCGATGGCTTTACATACTTCGGCCCGACCATGCATCCACTAATCAGAAGCATGGTTGCGCCAGCCAGAGCTGCAGGTCCTAGCGTCACTGATCCCCCTCTTTTTTCTGCATCTGCTTAGCGGTCTCACTCAGCTTGCTCTTCACCTGCACCTCCTGCCCGCTCGCCAGCGAGTCGGACGGATCGAGAACCACGGCGTCGTTAGCTGTGAGCCCCGAAGCAACCTCAACATTGGCGCCAAGATCCTTGCTGATCGTCACCGGCACCAGTTGCACACGACCATCACGCACAACTCCCACCTGAAGGCCCTGCGCACGGAACAGAAGCGTATTCGATGGAATCATCAAATTCGACGAGCGTTGCGGAACTTTGAAGTGAACGAAGACATAAGCCCCCGGCAGCAACTCGCCCTTCGGATTCTCAACGTCAACTTCGACGTTCAGCGTGCGTGTTGCAGAATCGATTGCGTTCGAGTTTCGCGCAATCGTGCCTTCAAACTCCCTGTCCGGATACTCATCCAGAGTCAAAGTCGCCTTTCCGCCTGACTTAATAGAAGTTGAGTAAGCCTCGGGAACCGAAACGAACACGCGAATCTTTTGAATCGCTGCCAGATGGAACAGCTCTTTCGGCGTTAAATTCTCCCCAGCCTGAATCAGCCCGCCGATATCGATATTGCGCGCCGTCACAATTCCATCGAATGGCGCGTAAATCTTCTCGAACGACTGCAACTGTTGCAGCCTGCGTACAGCGGCATTGGACGCATCTACAGCCGCTTTCTTTGCGGCCGCATCGCTCACCGCAACATCGGTCTCCTGCTTCGACACCGAGTTAGTCGTCAGTAGATTCTGGTAACGAGCCGAGGTCGTATTCGCCAGGTTCAGATTAGCCTCGGCACTCTTCAGATCGGCCTGCGCTACCTGAAGCTGCTCATCCAACTCTGGCGTCTCGATGACAGCCATCAGCTGTCCCTTGCGAACATGCGCGCCTATGTCGAAGTGCCAGCTCTTCAGATAACCGCTAGTACGGGCATAGATTGGGGTGTCAACATACGCCTGCGTGTTCCCCGGCAACGCCAGCCCTGAAGACAAGACAGAACTGACGGGATGAATCACATTCACAGATGGAATCGACGCAGCTTTTGTATCCGTCTCTAACGTGCTCTCCGACTTGTGACGCGCAGCAATCCCGAAGATCACCACCAGTGCCACGATCACTGCGATCACCGCCAGTCCGATCCACGTACCCTTCGTCAGCCGGGGCTCCCGAACCTCTGTCTCTCCCCCTGAGAACTCACTGGAAGGCGTGGTCATATCCTCATCCGTCCTGGTCTCGGCCTTTGTCCCACTCGTCATTGGTTCTCCTTCAATTTTCATAAAACCTCTCAAGCTCCGGCCGTCAATCGATGCTCGGGGCTCACACCTGGGGCAGGGACCTTCTTCTTATTCGAACTATGTAACAGAGCGAATACAGCAGGCACGAAGATGAGGGTTGCAACAGTCGCGCAGCACAGTCCGCCGATCACCGCACGTCCCAACGGAGCATTCTGTTCTCCGCCCTCACCCGCACCCAGCGCCATCGGAATCATGCCGATGATCATCGCCAGAGCAGTCATCATGACAGGTCGGAACCGGGTCGCTCCCGCTTCGATCGCTGCCTCAATCGCATCTCCATGATGCAACAACCGTTCCTTCGCAAAGGACACCACCAGAATGCTGTTTGCCGTAGCCACGCCCATGCACATAATTGCGCCCATCAGCGCCGGAACGCTCAACGTCGTCCCCGTCGTAAATAGGAAGAGCACAATACCAGCCAGCGCCGCCGGAAGAGCCGTAATGATGATGAAGGGATCGAGCCACGATTGGAAGTTAACCACGATCAACAGGTAGACCAGCACGATTGCGAACGCCAGTCCGGCAAGCAGTCCGAAATATGAGCTGTTCATCGTCTCTATCTGTCCGCGAACCCTTACGAAGCTGCCGCGTACCAAGGACTTTTCATTCCTCGCCACAATCTTGTTGATGTCCCTACCCACAGAACCAAGGTCACGTCCCTGAACGTTTCCATAGATATCGAGCGTCCGCCGAATGTTGTAGTGTGTGACCACTTCCATCTCGCTGCTGCGGGTGATCTTCGCGACGTCCGTCAGAATCTCCGGTTGTTTGGCAGTTGCAGACGAAATCGGAATATTCTCGAGCGAGTTCAAAGAGCTGATCTGATACTGCGGGGTCTGCTCCACAATGTTGTACGTATTGCCATTCTTCCAGTTCAGGTAGAACAGAGGGTTCAACTGCGTACTGCCACCAAGTATGTTCAACAGGCTGCTGCCCACGTCGCGCTCAGTGTAACCACCCTGCGCCGCCTTCGTGCGGTCTACGGTAACGTCCAGCACCGGATAGTCATCGGGTTGCTGGATGCGTAGGTCCACCAGACCCGGAACATGGTGCAGCTCGCTCAATACCTGGTTCGCGACTTTGCGATTCGCTGCAATATCCGATCCCTCGAACTGTATATCGATTGGCGCTGGCAGTCCGAAGTTCAAAATCTGCGTAACGATATCGGATGGCAGAAAGTAAAACGTGGCTTCAGGAAACGCGCGCGGAAGATCCTTCCGCAACTTCTCGACATAGTTGGCCGTCGGATGGTGGTCTTCCTTCAGGGAAACCAGAATATCCGCATCCCCCGCACCAATCAAACCCGATGTTGCATGCTGCGTATTCAGCGTGCTGTACGGCAGGCCGATGTTGTCCAGGATATTGTCCATCTCAGCGGGCGGCACGGTCTTCCGAATATCCTGTTCGATCAGATCGCACAGCTTCGCAGTCTCCTCGATACGTATGCCGCTCTTGCCGCGAACGTGAAGAATGAAGGATCCGTTATCCGTGCTCGGAAAGAAATTCTGTCCAAGAAACGGCACGAGCGCAAAGGCACACAAGCAGAGAATCAAAAAAATGAGAACGAAGAAGATCCGTGCTGCCACAAGCCGGCCAAGTAAATCCTGGTAGCTGGTGCGCAGCTTCTCGAAGAGCCGCTCGAACCCGCGTTGGAATCTCGCAAGAATATTCCTCGAGGGAGCAGCATGATGATCCTTTGCTTTGAGCAAGTACATCGCAAGCGTCGGCACCAACGTGCGAGAAAGAACATACGAAGCCAGCATGGCGAAGACTACCGCCTCAGCAAGCGGCACAAAAAGATAACGCGCAACCCCGCTCAAAAAGAACATTGGCAGAAACACGATGCAGATACAAAGCGTCGATACGAGTGCAGGCACAGAGATTTGCGCTGCGCCTTCGAGGATGGCGTCGTGCAGCTCTCTCCCCTCCTCGAGGTACCGCTCGATATTCTCAATCGTCACCGTCGCATCGTCCACTAGGATGCCGACCGCCAGCGCCAGTCCGCCCAGCGTCATGATGTTGATCGTCTCTCCAATGAGCCCGAGGATAATAATCGAGCTCAGGATCGACAGCGGAATTGAAACCGCAATGATAATGGTGCTGCGCCAGCTGCCCAGGAACAAAAGAATCATCAACCCCGTGAGCATCGCGGCAATTATGGCCTCACGGATAACCCCCTGCACCGATGCGCGAACGAAAACAGACTGATCGCCGACCGGCGTGATCTTCAGCTCTGGTGGCACCGTCAGCTTCACCCTCGGCAGAATATTCCGTATACCGCTCACAACGTTCAGCGTCGACGCGGTTCCGGACTTCAAAATCACCATCAGCGCACCGCGGTGGCCGTCCTGTCGCACGATGTTGGTCTGCGGTATGCTCCCGTCCGCCACAGTCGCAACATCCCGCAGATAAATCGTAGTGCCGTTCACCTGTTTAATCGGAAGATTGCTGATGCCCTCAAGCGTCACTGGAGACGAATTGATGTGAATGTCATACTCGTCCTCACCAATCTTCGCCGTTCCGCCGGGCTGCACTACATTCTGCTGTGACACAGCAGTCAGCACATCAACCGGCGACAGCCCCTTGGCCTGCATCAGCTTCGGGTCGATGTTCAACATGATCGACCGCTGCTTGCCACCATAGATATTCGGGATCACAGCGCCCGGCACAGAGATCAATTGCGGACGAACGAAATTCGCGCCTAGGTCATTGAGCTGTTGCTCGCTCAGTCCCTCGCCTGACAACCCCAGTTGAATAATCGGCACGCTCGACGCGCTGAAGTTAATAATCTGCGGCGGCAAAATCCCAGGCGGAAGACTTCGTAGTTGAAACTCCGACGCAGCCGACACCTGCGAGTTAGCCGTATCCAGACTCGCTCCCGGCTGCAGGTAAATCTTCACGATCACCTGACCCGCAAACGTGGTCGACTCGACGTGCTGAATGTTGTCCACTAACACCGTCAGCGCCTTCTCATATGGCGTCGTTAGGCGTCCTTCGAGCTCCTCCGGATTCAGCCCCGTATATTGCCACGCGACCGACACCACGGGAATGTTGATATTCGGAAAAATATCGGTCGGCGTGCTCGAGATGACCACAGGCGCCGCAATCAGAATCAGGATTGCCAGCACGATGAAGGTATACGGTCGGCTCAGAGCTACTTTTACGATCCACATACGAAGAACCCTCTTCCGCTTCGGGCAAATCTTTCTATAGAGTAAGACATTCTTGCCGCGTGAAGGTATCTACAGTTATTTCCGCGAGATGCCATCGGAAAAACCGATATCCTGAAACGCAGGGATTTCAACTTCATGGAATTAAGACACCTGCGTTATCTTTGCGCCGTTGCCGAGCACGCCACCTTCAGCGAAGCTGGCCGTCGGCTGCACATATCGCAATCCGCCATCAGCGAGCAGATTGCCGATCTCGAGCGCGAAGTCGGTGGCCCGCTTCTCTACCGCAACTCAGGCCGAACCCGCCTCACACCACAAGGCCAGCTCTTTCTCGCCGAGGCGCGCAAAACCCTCGCCGCCGCCGACCACGCCCTCGAAATCACCCAGCGCTCGCTCCTCGGCCAGGTCGGCTCTCTCAGCATCGGCTTCTTCCTCTGGGGCGCCGGAGGCTTCTTCGCCCGCATCATCCGCGACTATCGCAAGCTCTACCCCGGCATCAAGCTCTCCCTCTACGAGATGCGCACTCCCGAACAGATGGAGGCACTCACCGGCGGCAAGATCGACATCGCTTTTGCCCGTCCCCTCGAGCCGCCCTTCGACCAGACGCTCCGCGCCGAGCTTCTCTACCAGGACCCAGTCGTCGTGGTCCTGCCCCGCGACCACCCTCTCGCTGGCAAGCCCATCTCAATCGGCTCCCTCGCCACCGAGCGCCTCGTCCTCTGCGACCGCCAGATGACGCCCGCGCTTTACGACGGCATCGTCTCTCTCTGCTCCGCGTCAGGCTTCTCCCCAAACATCGTCAACACCGCCGCAACCTGGTCCAGCGTCCTCACCCTGGTCGAATCCGGAGAAGGCGCAGCCCTGGTCCCCTCAGGAGTCCGTTACCTCCGCCCAACCGGAATTGTCTTCTCGCCTCTTGTGCCGCAAAACCTCCACATGGGCCTCGCCGTCGCCTGGAACCCGCAGAACGAAGATCCGATCCAGCAGAACTTCCTTCGCTTGGTTCGCGACAATAAGGATCGCATCCAGCGTGCCCATGGAGCGTAGTCGCCTTATCTCTAATCCGCCGCTAACAATGCAGACTTGTGAGACCATTTCTTTTCAGTAACACTCACAATCCGCACTTCTGGATCGGGAAGGCCTAGGGTAGGATCTGGAGAAATCTATGGCAAGAGACATTATTCGAACGACGAAAGCGCCGTCTCCACCACCAACATACAGCCAGGCGGTACGCGCTGCCGGGCTCGTGTTCGTTTCAGGCACGGGGCCGCACGATCCGATGACGGGAAAGCTCGTCGGTGACACGATTCAGGAGCAAACCCGACAGTGCTTAAGCAACGTGTCTGCCATCCTCGAAGCCGCAGGTAGCTCCCTCGAACGAGTCGTGAGTGCGACGGTCATCCTTCTTGAGGAAACCGACTTCGCTGGTATGAATGAAGAGTGGGTTAGGTGGTTTCCAGCGAACCCGCCCGCGCGGCAAGGCGCGAAGTTACCTGTTCGAATCCCCGGCATGATGGTCTCCATCGCTGCCATTGCCGAAGTCTAAACTCCAATCAGATAGCGGAAAAATGGCAAACCCGGCTTTCCGCTGTGTCACCGTTTAGTGTCTAATGCTGTCCATGATCAGGCCCTGCTTTCTAGTCATCGATCGGGAGTTTCCCGGCAGTATTTCGACCCGCAAGCTTGTCATCGAAACCGCCAAGTTCAACGTCATCACCGCCTACAGTGGCCAGGAGGCGCTCGAACTCTTCACTCGTTTCCCGGCCGTCAGCGGCGTCGTGCTCGATGGTGGCCTCGACGACATGACCTGCGACGAAGTCGCCGAGAAAATCAAACTTCTTCAACCGACGGTTCCAATCATCGTAATCGCTGCTCCAGGCTTCAAAGGCTGTCCCGCCGCCGACCACCAACTCGAATCCTTCGACCCGGCAAAGCTTCTCGAAATCCTCCGCAGTCTTAAGCCCGAAGCCTCAGCCGCAATTGAAAAGCGCAACGAACAACTCAGCCGCGAAACTCTCTCATAACCCCGCCCCAAGACAAAAAACCCTCCCTTCGCGATTTTCCGCGAAAGGGAGGGCCATCGAACTACTGTTTACTTACCTGCTTCGACGTCGATCGTGAACTGAACCTCATCGCCAAGCATAGGCTCGCCAAACTTCGAACCGAAGTTGAAGTCGCTGCGCTTCAGTTTCCCGGTGGCCGAGAAGCCGGTCACCAGCTTGCCGCCCATACCCTTCTGCGGAGGCGTCGGTCCGTCCACATCCAGTGTCACGCTCTTGGTCACGCCAGCCAGCGTTAGATCGCCCACAACCTGCAGCTTGCCAGGCGCGCCCGTCACTGCGGTGGACTTGAACGTCATCGTCGGGAACTTCTCGACATTGAAGAAGTCAGGCGACTTCAGGTGAGCGTCACGCTTCTCGTTATTGGTCGTAAGAGTCGTTGTGTTGATCGTCGCTTCCACGCTCGATTTACTCGGGTCCTTGTCATCCCAGTTCACGTTGCCGGTTATGCCGCTAATCGAGCCGCGCACCGTACTGACCTGCAGATGCTTGATCGCAAAGTTCACCTGCGAGTGGTTAGGGTCAATCGTCCAGGTCGAGCTCTGGGCGAACGCGCTGACTCCGGTCAGGAGCAGGGCAGAGAGGGCGGCGGTAAAGATGCGACGGTTCATTGGTCGTTCTCCTCGGAAAATTTGGGTCTGCTGTGAGATGTCATCGTTATAGTGACCGGCTCAAAAAATACGTGCCGGTCACCGTTGCAATTACGTAAAAACTTGTAGGCTCGCTTCTACAAACGAAGAGTAATCAGGCAAGATCGAACAACAGAATCTCGCTATTCGTCTTTCCCTGCGCGCTCACTTCAAGCGTCTGCTCCTCATCGACTGCGACAGCATCGCCCGTCTCCAACGCTTTGCCGTTCACCGTCACCTCTCCGTGAATCACATGCAACCACGCATGGCGCTTGTCGCCCAGCGGATAGGTAATCTGTTTTCCGGGAGTCAACTCCGCAACCGACACCTTCGTGTCCTGGTTGATCGTGGCCGCTCCGGCCGTCTGCGTCGGCGAAGCCAGCAGCTTGAAGCGGTCCAGCTTCTCCTCCGCTTCAAACTTCAACTGCTCATAGCTAGGCGTCGTGCCCCGGCTCTTCGGCTCAATCCAGATCTGCAAAAAGTGAACCGGCTCCGTCTCCGACCCATTGAACTCGCTATGCACCACGCCGCTGCCGGCCGACATCTTCTGAATCTCATTCGGCCCCAACACCTCTACGTGACCCATGCTGTCCTTATGGGCAAGCTTGCCTTTGAGCACATAGCTCAGAATCTCCATGTCGCGATGCGCATGCGCTCCAAATCCGCGCCCTTCCGCCACACGGTCTTCATTGATCACGCGCAGCGAACGATATCCCATGTGCTTCGAGTCATGGTAGTTGGCAAACGAAAACGTGTGGTGCGAATCCAGCCATCCATGGTCGGCATGGCCTCTCTCGTTACTCTTGCGAACAGTCAACATAATGCGTCCTCTCTTACTGCCTCACCGGCTCATTACTTAGGGCCGCGTGTCTTGCATGGAAACTTGTTGCGTCAAGCCGTCTTGCACTTCTCTGTCGGAACCGCCACCTTCGCAGCCAGCCCGATCTTCTTCAAACCCTCGTACATCGTCTTGCGTTCGTCGTCGGTAAGCCCGGCCATCACAAACTGCAGATCCTTCTCATGTCGCGCATAGATCTCTTCAATAAAGCCCGTACCCTCGGTCGTTAGCTCTACCAGCCGAATCCGCCGGTCCGAGTTGCAGCTTCTCCGCAGCACCAGCCCCCGCTTTTCTAACCGGTCGATCGCCGAAGTCATCGAAGCGCTGGCCAACAGCACCTTCTCCCCGATCACCGAGATCGTCAGCGGCCCCTTGTGCAGCAAAACCTCCAGCACCATGAAGTCGCTGATTCCCAGTCCCTGCGCGTTGATGGAACGCTCAATGAAATCCACCATCGAACCGTAGGCCCGAGCCAGAACCAACCAGAGCCGGGGCGCCGAAACTATATTCTGCTCATCTGCCATCTCAGCCTCCCCAAACTCCTACGACATAAGATATCTCGATATCGAGATAAGATTCAAAACCTTCAGCCCTTCCCTATCCCTTTGTTTTTCAATCATCTGAATTTCCTCTTTTTTGCAGCTCGTGGTACCCGCTTGGCCCGAGAGCGCAGATTCGAGGATCTGCGGTGGCTATATGAAGGTTCTTTAGGGTGGCCATTGGAATTAGGCCGGGCGGCCAGTAGCGTCACTCAAAGATCTATCTACGGCGGTAGTCTCAGGCACTCCCTGAGCCCGCCAGGAGGCTCGCCGTTGCATTCACCGTTTCTGTCGCTGCTTGCTTTGCCGATGCCCATACTCCTTATTCTGTCGTCGGCCCTGCTGCTACCGTTGATCCCATCCTTGCCTTGGTGTGCTCTCTTCTTGTCCTTCCGCAGTGCTGCAGTAGGATCCGTGGTACCTCACCTTGCTTCCTCGCACTCCGTTCACACGTCTCTCTATCGCCTCTGCCTGACTCTCGCGATCCTCGTGTCGATCCCCTCCCCGACAATCAAAAGACGGCACAACCTGGGGATCATCTTGGGTCTCCCAACTTTGGCGTTCCTCCTTTCCCTCGGCGCTCCCTCGTCCACAAGCGCACAGAATCTCTCCCCATCCATCCGGGGAACGGTCAACAGCCCAGAGGGCTCAACGATCAATGGAGCCAAAGTTGTCCTCACCAACCAGACGACGGAGGCTATCTTCCGAACGCGCACCAACTGCAAGGGAAGTTACGAGTTCCGCCAACTTCCCGCTGGCACCTATTCGCTAAGTGTTCAATCGCCAGGGTTTCAGACCTTCACGGTCTATGGAATCGATCTCGCCCCCGACTCGGATTACACCAGGCAAATCGATATGCTGCGCGGCAGTATGACCCGCGCCATCCTGGTTCCAGCGTCAATTCCAGAGGGGACACAAGTTGTCAGGTTGCTCCCACCCACGAAACCTTAGCCAGCCCTCAAATCTGCTCCCGTCCAAGCTGGCGTCCAACATCTTTCATTCGCTCCGTGGCATCGCTCGCATCGGAGGCCACTGAAGGCAAAGGTGTTATTCCAACCGCCAGCAAAGACTCCTCTACAATCCTCTGGGCCTCTGTCTTTCCCGAAGCAATACCCGCCGCACCAAACGTCCAGGCCCTCTTCCCCTTCATTTGGGTCGGATCTATCTCTTTCAGGATCACACGGAACCCATCCAATTCCTCCGTTCCTGCCCTTTCATCCTCCAGCCCAACGACAACGGTATCGGCCCAGAGCAGATCCGCCTCCCTCAGCGTTCCGTAGCCCTTGTGCCCAACCTCAACCGCACCAGGCGTCCTCAGACGTCGCAATCGAATGCCCGCCTCCGACTCCACAGCGCCCACGCCGACAGCGAGCGCCAACTGTTCGGTCTGTTCCGTATCGGCCTGAAAGACAACCAGCACATGACTCATCCAAAATCTCCTCATCCGATCGTAATAACCCGAGTCATCGAAAATCCATCAACTACTCCGACTTCCTTCTTGAATACGGAAAAGATACATCTGATGGCGCCCGGCAAAAAAATAAAGTTCGAAAAGTTGGCGTATTTTTCAAGCCTGAAAAAGTGACGGCTAAAACACCACGCTAGCCACGCAAAACACCACAACCTCACCATGATTTACCATCCACAAAACACCCCAAAAACGCAAAAACCCCTGCAAAAACCCACCTTCCACCACGCAGGCTTTTTTTCGCACAAAATACCAAAATCAACCCTCGGTGTTGAGGGGTTTTCTAGCGAAATAGTAAAGCGAAAACGCCAGCAGGGCGAACATGACGACGCTCACCGGATCGTGGTGGAGAGGGTTGTGTTCACTGAACCGCGGAATGGAACGATCGGTGGCGGCTTCGTAGAGCTTGACGCAGACGCCTAGCAAGCCGACGATGCCACCGGCTGCGATAAGTCCGGAGGCGTAGAGGGAGCCGGGGGAGACTTCGGACTCGATGGTGACATCACGCGCGGTGATGGTGTTGGGCAGGGGCAGGCCGTTGGGGTCGGCGTGCGTGGGGTCAGTGGGATCGAAGTCAGGATGTTGCGCGAGCCAGGTTTCGCGGTCGGAGTGCCACAGTGCCAGGGAAGCGTCATGTTCAAGCCGAGCTTTTTCCGTTGCGTGTCGAAGCATTGCACGATCGACCATCCAGCGCATAACGCCCCCTACGAAGATGGCGAGAGTTGTGGCGATGCTGAGGTAGGCTCCTACAGCGAAGGTGAGTGACCGGACACCAAGAAGTTCAACAACAACAACGATCGCGACACCCAGCAGAACGAGGGCCCAGGGAAGTTTTCTGCTGAGAATTCCATTAATGACAGTGGCCATCAGACGGCCTTGCGGGGCCGCTGCTTTTTCACTTCCGATGCCCTGAATCCACTGGACCTCGATCTCTCCGGTCGATGGGTTATAGAGATATTTGCCGTCATCGAGCGTGGTTGATCCGATGGCATTCAACAGCACGTACTGGCGTGCATTGGAGAGCTCTTCTTTGGCGTGGTCAGGTGTGTGAGAGGTGAGAGTGATTCTGTCGTTGCCAGTGAAGTGGCCGTTGTTCTGAACCCCGTCAGGGAGCTTGTCGAGAGAAAAGACGATTGGTTTCGGGAGGCGTTGAAAAGTTTCGAGACCTTTGTTCATCGCGTTGAGAGTGGCGCCGATGGAGAAGATGGAGACGATGACGCCGATCATGATGGCGATCTGCTGCTTCCATGGAGTTGCGCCGATGAGGTAGCCGGTTTTGAGGTCTTGCGAGGTGTCGCCTGCGTTTGAAGCTGCGATGCAGACAACTCCGCCAATGGTTATGGCGAGTGCTCCGAATGCAGGTGCTGTCCAGCCTTTGACAAGGAAGATAGCGGCAGTGGCCATGAGGGTTGCGATGGTCATGCCCGAGACTGGCGAGGCGGACGAGCCGACTATGCCCACGATTCGCGCGCTGACTGTGACGAAGAGAAAGCCGAAGACGACGACGAGGAGAGCGGCGGCGATGTTGGCGAAGAGACCAACCTGGGCTCCGGGGATGGGTTTGAATTCTAGGAAGAGAACCATCAGGACGATGAGGAGGAGGGAGCCTCCGAAGACGACTATTGGTGGGAGGTCATGTTCTGTGCGGGAAGGTTGTGCTGCCGCCGATTTTCCCGAGCCTGTCTTCTTGAAGCCTTGAGTGAGTGCACCAACAATAGTGGGTAGGGTGCGGAGGAGGGTGATAAGGCCAGCGGCCGCGACTCCACCGGCACCCATCGGACGGACGTAGGTTCGCCAGAGGTCGGATGGCGACATCTGCGTGATGAGGACCGTACCGGGATAGAGCGGGCTGGAGAGGTGTGAGCCAAAGAAGTAGATCGCAGGCATGAGAACGAGCCAAGAGAAGACTCCACCTGCGAGCATGATGGCGGCGACGCGAATGCCGATGATGTAGCCGACGCCGAGATACTCGGGGGTACAGTCGGCGCGGATGGCAGAACCTTTGAGGAGATGTTGGGTGCCGAGATCGGGCTGATAGTCGGGCTGGCTGGGCCAGAGGGCGAAGAGGTTGTCATTCTGGAAGAGAGTGTAGAGACCGCCGAGGCCGAGACCAAGGAAGACGCGTGAGGCGAATGAGCCGCCGCGTTCGCCAGCGATAAGGACGTCGGCACATGCGGTGCCTTCAGGGTAGATGAGATTGTCGTGCTCTTCGACGATGAGCTGGCGGCGAAGGGGGATCATGAAGAGAACGCCGAGCCATCCGCCGAAGAGAGCGAGCGCGAAGATGCGGGAGGCTTCGAGATCGAAGCCGAGGAAGATGAGAGCGGGAAGTGTGAAGATGACACCGGACGCGATGGATTGGCCAGCGTTGCCGGTGCTTTGAACGATGTTGTTTTCGAGGATGCTGGCTTTGCCGAAGGCTCGCAGGATAGAGATGGAAAGAACCGAGATTGGAATGGACGCGGCGACCGTGAGACCAGCACGGAGACCTACATAGACGGTGACGGCACCGAAGAGGACGCCGAAGATTGCGCCGAGGATTAACGCTCTCGCGGATAGTTCGGGGCGCGTTTCGGTGGCAGGGACAAAGGATTTGAAGGTTGGTTTGGTGGGTGTGGATGTTGCCATGATGGTACGTCTCCCGCTTCGGTCGAGCTTTGTTTCGGCTTCGATGGAGTGTATCAGCGGGGATGTGGGGTCAGTCTACGAGTCCTGTCAGCGTGGATGCAGACTGTTGGGATCGTAAGGGCCTTTGGCATTGCCGGGTCCCCCTACGAACTGCAGGGTCGGGATTCGTTCGTCGACATTTGGGAGAGGCGGGAAGGGCAGATGCGGTTCGGCCTGATACCAGTAGGCGACCGAGTAGAAGTTGTCGGAGCGATGATTGGCGTGGCCGTGCTCGATGCTTGCACGCATGGATTTGGTAAAGGGAATGGGTGAGTCGAAGTGGAAGCGATACATGCTGGAGCGCTCGCCAGCGAGCTCCTTGCCGACGACGGGTGCACCATGAAGTAAGTAGTCTTGTGCACTGCCGTAGGCCCAGGCGCCAAGGAAGTAATCTTCTCCGCCTGTGCCTACGATGGTTGGGGTGTCGCCGTCGATCTGAAACATGTCGTTGCCTTCGCCCCACCAGCCGTCCTGATTCTGGAGGATTGAGAAGGTGACGCCGACAAACTGGCCGTGGCCTTTGGCTTCGAACCATTCATAGTTGTCTTTGCCGTCGAGGTTGCGGTGGTAGTTTACGATCGGGTCTCCATTCTCGTACCAATCTCCGGTCCAGCCTTTGTTGGGTTGTGCCTGACGGTACTCGGCGTGGAAGTAGAGAGTGTCGTCGGTGAGAGGCTGGGCGTTTACGCGATAGTCGATGTTCCAGTAGAGGTGGTTCAGAGGCAGTTTGCCTTCATCGGTAATCGTGATGCGGGCATGATGAGCGTAAGGCATGGGGAAGTAGCTGTTGAGCGCTTTGTCGGCGCCGGCTGAGAGCATGAGTGACTCCCAGTGGTAATAGATTCCGTTGCCGAGGCCGAAGAAGTCGCCGATGGGAGTTTCAACACTGGGTGTGGTTTCTCCATCCCAGTACATCCGAAGGACTATGCGTTTTAGGGCATAGGGCTCTGGATCGTCGAGGGTGAACCAGATGTGCGAGATCATGCCGGGGCCGTCGACATCGAGAACAGTGAGGGTTTGGCCGGGAGTGACAGTGCGCGCGTCGGCGTTGGCGCCGGTAGACTCTCGGCTTGAGGAGCGGTGGAGAGTATAGGTCTGTTGGCGCGTTGGATCTGGCATACCTGCCGGCAACTGCGCGAGTGCAGCTGAGGAGATGAGCGCGAGGATCGATATCAGGATTTTGTGTCGATGCATCAGGAGGCCTGCTTAGAAGTGTTTTCCAAGGTATCACTCTGAGTCGGTGGTGAACGGTTCTTGAAGCGATTTGCGCGGGGCTGTGAGTTTGTAGCGGATGAGGGCGGCGAGGGCACAGGCCATGAGGAAGAGCATTGGGCCGGTGAAGAGGAAGCGGTCGGTGATCCACTTGTCATCGAGCAGGTTGGGATTTTGTCCATAGAGAGGGCCGAAGAAGCGTTCTAAACGGCCGGTTGATCGATGTGCGTCGAAGACGCTTGACGTTCTAGACCGCCAACTTACAAAGCGGATCAGGAAGGCGAGAGTGACAGGCAGCCACGCCCACAGGATGGGCGGCACCGCATCGGAATCCGATAGGATTTCGGTCGATGGGGAGTTAGAGAGCGATCGACGGAGGTCTCTAACGGCTTCGGACAGTCTGCCGAAGGGAACCAGGCCAAGGAGAAATCCAGCGACTGCAAACATCGGCAAAAAGTAACTCAGGACGTAGCTAATACGATTCAGGTTTGTCCAGTGCATACTGGCCGCCAGTTGATATATATATGCCATCGAAATCGGCCAGAGCCGAATTGCGGCAAAGGCGACGAGACAGTACAGAAACAGGCATTTGGCGCACCAGGTGATCACTCTCAACATGGGCTAGGTGTAGCACAGGCGCATCTTTTTTGGTGCAGAATTGTTTGTGGCTGGAGCGGCTAAGGGGCTATACTGCGTGAAATGGCGCGGTCCGACCGACCTGGAGCGCCAGCGAGTGAGGTGAGTCTTCAGCGATTGCTTGAATGACAATGCGCTCGGGATTGATTCCGGGGGGCCACCCGGTGCTCCGCCTGGTGGGGTGGGCGACGGGCGTGCGATGTCTCGCTGGTGGTGGGGGCCGAGACGGTCTGTTCGGACTGTGCTGGATGACTTGGTTACTACGTTGTATCCGACCGATTGCAGGGCTTGTGGTGGGCCGCTGCTGAGAGCTGGACTCTCTCCTGTATGTGACAGCTGTGTAGATGGAGTTGTGGAGCAGTCGATGACACTGTGCGTCCGCTGTGGCGAAGCGCTGGATATGGAAGGAGTGCGCTTCGCGGGACAGTTTCCGGTGGAGGGGCTGGTGTGTTCGCCTTGCCGGATGGTGCCTCCGGAGTTCGAGCGGGCTGTAGCCTATGCGGTGTATCAGGACGAGCTGCGGGAGATGATCCATCTGCTGAAGTATGAGCGGGTGCGTTCGGTGGCGAAGCCTCTGGGGCGGTTCCTTGCGCGGGCAATCGAGATGCTTGAGGGTGAAGCTGGTGGAGATCTGCTTGTAATTGCGGTTCCACTGTTCCCTTCGAAGGAGCGTGAGCGGGGCTATAACCAGGCTGTCTTGCTGGCCGATGCTGCGTTGGCGGAGTTGAAGAGGAGTCGTCCGGAGTGGAAGCTGACTGCGACGCATGATGTGATTCGAAGGGTGAAAGATACGCGGAGCCAGTTCGAACTGACTCCGAAGGGGCGGCGACGGAATCTGCAGGGTGCGTTTGCCGTCAGTGATCGCGCGGCGTTGGCTGGGCGCGAAGTTTTATTGGTGGATGACATTTATACGACAGGGGCTACGGCTCGCGCTTGTGCGCAGGTGCTGCGACGGGCCGGGGCGGCGAAGGTTTGGGTGGCGACGGCTTCGCGGGCTCAGCCGGAGATGATCGCGGCCTGGGATGATTCGGCGTCGCGTGATGCTGGCTCGAACGTTGCTGCCTGGGATGCTGGTTAGAGGATTTGGAGTGGCGGAGAAGCTTGGCGCGGAGTGCTAACAGTGGTTGGAACCGGAGGGCTTTGAGATGCAATCGGGGAAGATGCGGAAGCAAGGGCTGAGTGGAAAAAGACACGCGGGGCATGGGGGCGGACATGGCGCGGTCCGTGTAACGACGGAGCGCGAAGTCCGGGTTGGCGTGTTTCGGCAGCCTGCGATGCAGACTCCGGTCCTGGTGCTAAATGCGTCGTACGAGCCGATCAACATCTGTGGTGCGCGGCGGGCGCTGGTGCTGGTGCTGAAGGGCGTCGCCCGGACCGAGGAGGAGCAGGGCGCGGTGCTGCATGCGGCGCGGATGCGGGTGGCGATGCCGAGTGTGATCCGGCTGCTCGAGTACCGCAGAATTCCGCATCAGACGCGGGCATTGAGCCGTAAAAACATTCTTCTGCGCGATCGAAACTCGTGCCAGTACTGCAGCGTCATCCTGACCGCGGGGGAGCTGACGCTGGATCATGTCATTCCGCGGTCGCGTGGCGGCCTGTCGACGTGGGAGAATCTCGTCGCCTGCTGCCACAACTGCAACCGTCGCAAAGGTAACCAGATGCTGCATGAGTTGACCGATATGAAGTTGCAACGGGAGCCGAGGCCGTTTTCTTTGCACACCTCCCGGCACATCATGCGGATGATCGGGAGCGCAGATGCGGCCTGGCGGAAGTATTTGTACTTCGAGGCTGAACCAGCGGCCTAAGATTTTCCATCCTGTATTTTCCATCCGGGAAAGCTGTAGTGATACCCCCTCCCCCGGGGGGGGTATTTTGCGCGTAAAATACTTATAATCAGTACCTTACGAGTGGTATATGCCTGTAAAATATTGATTACAAATAGCTTGCGGCTAAAATATTGAAAGTAAAGGCTTAGTTGGATTTTATACCGGCGAAAGAGAGGCCCCCGGAGTGTGGTTCGGGGCTTTCTATCTCTTGATCCATTCTAGTGGTTTGAAGGTAACTGATACGCCAAGCGGAAGTGGTTTATTTGTAATGAGTTAAGTGATATTGGGGCTTGACAGCTTTATTGCGTGGAGTTCTCAGTTTGAAAGGGTGAAGCGGGTTGCATTTACTCCTGTGCGTCTTTCCAAGCGGGATGATTTCCAATTCGGTTTGGGCGGGGGACGCGCGCGGAGTAGGGGACTGCCTTGCACCTATGGGCTTTTTCGAGTTTTGCCAGTTCTTCGTTGGAGCTGCTCACGCCGACGGTTTTCAAACAGGTCAAACATATCGATTGCAGGTTGCCATCCTCCAAGCGCCGGTGCGGAAAAAATGGAGCGGGCTGTTTGTCCATTGCGTGTCCTCCTAGAGAGAAGAACGTGCTGTAAGGAGGCCCAGATTGCCCGATTTTTATGAAATTAATCGGTTGGGATGGCAGTCTACTCCTTGAATGCGGTGATGAGCTATCTCCAAGCAGACTTTAATGCCGATTCAAGACCCCAACGACAAAAGCGAAAGACGAAATATGGGGGTCTCTCCACTGCGCTGTTCACGGTGAGGCTGTGAACAGCTTCGGTCGAGATGACGGTTTTGTGAGTAGCAGAGGCAAAGGCAACGGCAGAAAGCAGATTCCTCCCCCGTTCGACTACGCTCGGGGTGCGGAATGACAACAACAGAACAGACAACGGCAGAGACAAAGACGACAGCAGATCCCCTTCGGGGATGACAACAAAAAAGACAAAGGCAATTGCAAAACAAGACAGACAAAGGCAACTGCAGACGAGGAAAGACAAAGGCGACTACAGAGCGAAATGCGGGAGTTCTTCGTTGCGCTTGCGGAACGAGAGGCAAGAGAGACGAAAGAACGAGAGTGGGCGGGGAGTTTTTTGAGCGTATTCCCCTCCTTGAGGGCTGCAAGTGGAAACCCGGATGTGATAGTTTCAGCGGCAGGAGATCGAATGTCTTACATCGAGAGTTATCAGTGCGACGTGTGCGGCGATAAGAAGGGTGAGGGTGGGGACTGGTGGCTGGCCTGGGTGGATTGTTTTCCAGGGGAGAAGCCGGAGGAGGATCAGCCTCTTATCAAGCTGACGCGGTGGCAGGCTCACCACGCCCACTCGGCTGGAGTGAAGCATCTCTGCGGTGCGCGATGTGCGGGGACTCTGATGGATCGGTGGATGACGCAGCAGCATGCGGATCCGGACTCTCACTGCGAGACGAAGTAGCGTCTTCGGCTTTTGGGATATCGTCTGTGGGCAGTTTCTTTGTGCCGCCGCGTTCGATCGGAATGACCATGAAGGTACGGGGTTGGATTTGGATGAGTGAGATTGCAGCGAGGCCGGTGTACTGGGGTAGATACAGTTGCGCCTTGCCGATGGCGCGTCCGCTGAAGAGGGTGGTAATAGCGGGTTTTCCAGGGTCGCGCTGAGCAAGGTTCCCGAAGTTGCGATCGGATTCTGGATTATTAAGATCGCCGCAACGACTCTGGGTGAGACAGCCGGCGATGCGTTGTCGATGGGGTTGGGGCTTGGATATTTGACGAGCACCATCATCTTCTTTGGGCTGTTCCTGGTGCTGGTGGTCGCGCAGATCAGAGCGAAGAGGTTCATCCCTATCTCTATTGGGGCGTGGTTGTTGGACGACGCTCGCTGGAACAACGATGGCGGACTTTGCGGACCGCTCACTGGGGATTGGGTATCCGGGCGGAACGTCGATCTTATTTGGGCTGGTGATCGTGTCGCTGGTGGTTTGGAAGCTGGTGTTGGGTACTGTGTCGGTGAACAGTATTGTGACGCCAAAGGCTGAGATGTTCTATTGGTTGACGATTCTGTTTTCCAATACGCTGGGAATCGCGCTGGGCGATTGGACGAGCGAAGGAACTGGTTTTGGTGGTGGTGTCTTTTTGTTCATCGTCCTGCTGGCGGTGATTGCGGCGCTTTACTTCTTTACGAAGATAAGCAGGACGGTTCTTTTCTGGATGGCGTTTATTTTGACGCGACCGCTTGGCGCGTCGATGGGTGACTTGTTGACGAAGCCGCGTGGCGACGGCGGATTTGGATTGAGCCGGTTTGTTTCGTCAGCCGTGATCGCAGTGTTTATGGTGGTGTGTATTTTGCTGTTCCCGCAACGCGCGGGGGTCATCCGGGCGGTACGGCAGGGCGCACCGCATAGGCGAATCACTGCGAGAGAGGCTGGTAGTTGGAGTTGGTGGTGGTGACTACGAGCTTTTTCGCCGTGGCGTTGAGGACAGAGTCGTGGACGTAGTTGGTGGAGTCGGGCAGGCTGGCAAAGTGCACGGCGAGGGTGACGACGTCCTTCGGGTCGTCCATGTAGGTGTTGACGTTCAACGCGCTGATCTTCTTGTCTGCTGTGTTGAAGGAGATGGTCATCTGGTCGCCGGGTTGAGCGTAGTCCTTGAAGACGATCTGTGCGACACCTGAACCGCCGCCGGGGACGAGAGAGACCTTTTGCTGCTGGAAGGCCTGCTGCATGCGCTGAGGATCAGGGGGGACGTACATGGCGAGCAGAGTTTTGACCTGTCCCATGTAGTCCTTCATCTCTTCTTTTTTCTTTGCAATGACTCTTTGTTTGAGGCGGCCGCCGCTGGGAGCCTGCTGCGCCTGTTGAGGGCTCATTGGAGTCTTCTGCACCTTTCCGTCGGGGCCGTACTGGCACATGGACTGGGTGCCGGGCCTGTCGTTGCCGTTGAGATTGAGTTGGGTGGTCTCGAGCCAGCGGTACTGGTGCAGTTTCTGCTGGTTTGCGGCGACTGATTGTTTGAGGGCAGCTACTTTTGCCTGGAGATCACCGCCTGCACCCTGACCGCTGGCGGCGGGGGCCGTGAAGATGACAGAGGCGAACAACGCTGTTGCAAGGAAGGCGCTCTTGCCGATGCGCGAGACGGTGCTTGCAGTCGATCGGTTCATGGAGAACTCCTGTGGGTGGAAGCATAGTCTGGAATTCGACTGCGTGGAACAAGAAAGATCGGCATGCAGGTAAGATCTGCATGCCGATGTCTGGTGCGTGAATTGAGCGAACCGACCGTCGCTGGACTGAGATAAGACGCGTGAGAGTTATTTGGTTGCGGTCTTCTTGACGTGCGGGATGCGGTTGACCGAGCCGTCGGGCATGACGATGTATTTGTCTCCGGTGGCATCTTCGATGTAGGAGTTCTTGCTGCCGGGGACGAGGGTGACCTCGCGGGCGTCGGTCTGGCCGGGTGCGGTGAGGACGAAGTGTTTGCCGTCGCCTTCATCCTGTACGGGTGATTTGGTTGGCATCGGTGCGGGAGCTACCGTGGCTACCGGAGCGGGGCCGGGAGCGGGCGCAGCAGGAGCGGCGGCGGAGCTGGCGGCGAGCGGAGCGCCGGTGAAGGCGGTCATCTGACCGGTCTGGCGGAAGTGGACGTACTCGGGACCCTTGATGCCGTTGACGCACTGCTGGTAGGCGTCGACACCGACGGTCTGGCTGGTGGCGGTGGTGCTGGCGACGTCAGCGCTGTTGCGGTTGGTGCGCTGGGTGGCGCCGGTGGCCGCTGCGGTTTGGGCTCCGTTATTGTTGCCGCCGCCCCACCAGCCCCAGTTGTTCTTGCGGGAGAGGGCGCTGGTGGCGACTCCGGTGGCTCCGGTGATGCCGCCCTGGGCCATCTTGTCTTTATCCTGGCCGTGCTCGCGATCGTGCAGAGCCTTCTGCTCGTCGGTGAGCTGGCCGGAGGCTTGCTGGCGGCACTGGGTGAGTTGGTCCTGGGTGATGGGCATCATATCCATGGTGATGCCGTCGGCGGGACCTGCTGCGGGCGCGGGTGCTGGGGCAGGCGCGGGTGCAGGGGTTTGGGCCAGGGCATAGCCAAGGCTGAGAGTGGCGACACAGGTAGCTTTGAGGAGAGATTTGATGGGCACGGCGGCCTCCCTGAGTACGATCGTTCCCGACGATCTTCCGCTTGAGGGGGCCCGTGATTCCGTGGAACCGGGAACAGAGTCATCCTAAACTCGCGGGTGGGCGCAGGCAAGCGAATCTTCGGTAACTTTGATAAATTCTTGCTGCGGAAGATGAGGCTGGCTGGGAGATACATCCTGCCGGACGGGTGCCCTGCGCGGGCGACGGTCACTTCGTGACTCGTAGTTGCTTCGCGTCGTCCTCCCGTTGGTCGGATGATGGGATTTCCCGGCTACGGCTTGGGGTTCTTCGGCGGTGGAGGCTGGTTGGAGTCGGGCTGGGTGGTGTCTTTTTTGTCGGTGATGTCTTCGCCGTTGTAGATGATGCGCGCGCTGGCGTGGTACTGCTTGTAGTCACTGTATTTGACGATGTTGCGCATGTGGACGTCCTGCGAGAGGGCGCCCTCCTGGGCGACGAAGTGGAGATTGCCTTCGGCCTTGGTGTAGGTGGGGAACCAGTATTTGCCGTCAACCTGCTCGTAGTAGGTGGTGAAGGGCGGGGAGAGATCTTCGTGGCCTTTGCGCTTGTCCTGAGGGACAGTGATGCCGTTGACGAGGACGATCTGGAAGTCCTGCTGGTCGACCCAGACTTTGCCCTGGAAGTAGCGCTTGCCTTTTTCGAAGGTCTTGGGGCCGGCGGAGAAGACGTAGGTGTCGAGCTCGTCGATGTGCTGACGGCCGAGGTAGGTGATGTCGTATTTGGGCAGGTCTTCGGTGGTCAGGATGAAGGGGAGGCGGTGCTCGATCTCGTCGAAGTCGGCGGGAGTCATCTGGACGCGCTCGAGGGTGTTTTGGGGGGCGAAGACGACGTGCTCCTCGCGCTTGCCTTCGCGGTTGAAGGTGATGTCAGTGACCTGCTGGTACTCGCCGTCGATGCGGTTGGTGTCCTCGACGAGGGTGTCGACTTTCACGGTCTGACGGAAGGTGTAGTTCTGGCGGGCGAGATTGAAGAGGGTCTCGCGGGCGGCGAACTTTTCGATGATTTGTTGTGGGGTTATGTTCGCGGGGGGCGCGGGGTCGAGCGGGCCGAAGCCGGCGGGATCCTGCGCGGCGGCGCCGTCTGGATTTGCGACAGCGGCGATGGCTGGGGTGACGGGGGCCGATAGCAGGAGGAATAGTCCGAGGACGGTCGCGGAGACAGAGGCGCGGCTGAGCTTCATGTGGAGAACTCCATGGGCGGGGCTGCGTTTCTGCGAAAGCCCTGCACGCTACTAAGAATAGACGCGATTTGGGGAGGTTTGGTGATGTGGCCTGGAGCGAGGGAGATGAGCGGGTTGATCGGGCTGCGCTGGCTGGAGTTGTCGCTGGCGGGCGGAGGCCTGTGGGCGCTCTGGTGCCGGGTGCAGGTGGGGGTGGCGGAAGGACGGCGGGAGAGGCGCGAGCAGGAGGAACTGCGGGCCTATGCTGGGCTGGATGTGCGGCTGGCGGCGGATGCGGAGGTAGTCGAACTGGCAGGGCAGGTCAGCCGGTTGATGGCGGAGAAGAGCGTGTTTCGCAGGACGGCGATGTTGGTGCGGGACGCGGGCGGCGGGTTCTCCGTCGCGGCTAGCTCGGGGATGGAAGAGACGACGGTGCGGTCGTTGAATGAGTGGGCGGAGGGCGTTGTTGAGGCGGAGCGGAAGGGTGGGATTGGCACGCGGCGGAACGAGGGCGGGCTGGGTAGGAGGGTGAAGAACAATGCGTTTGCGGTGGTGTTTGGTAGGACGCGGCTGGTGGAGGAGGCGCGGGGGGCGATTGTGATTCCGCTGTGGACGACCGCAGGGCGAATGATCGGGGCGCTGGCGGTTGGTGCGGATGGGTTGCTGAGCGTACGGCAGAGGGAGCTCGAAGAGGCTTTGTGGCCGCTGGAGGCGCTGGGGGTTAAGGTGGCGCGGGCGCTGGAAAATGCTGCTCTGGCTGAGCGGCTGATGCGCGCCGAGAGGCTGGCAGGGCTGGGGATGCTGGCTGGAGGGATGGCGCATGCGTTGAGTAATCCGCTGACGGCGGTGCTTGGATTCGCGGAGTTGATTGCGGGCTCGACGGGCGAGCCGCGGGTGAAGGCGGATGCGGAGATTATTGTGCGGGAGGCGTTGCGGATGCGACAGACGGTGGAGACGCTGCTGGAGTTCCGCAGGCCGGTGGGGCAGGGCGATGGGGCTGTCGATTTAGTGGAGATGGTGCGCGAGCTGGCGGTGGAGTGTGGGGAGAAGCTGGAGGGTCGAGGGATTCGGCTGGTGGTCCAGGATGATGGAGAGGTGCCCGGGGTGAGCGGGAACAGGCACAGGCTGCGGCAGTTGCTGGAGCATCTTCTGAATAATGCCGCGCAGGCGTTGACTGGAGTTCGGGGTGTGAAGACTGCGGAGGAGATGGTGATTCGGATTTCGCTGAGTAGTTTGGGGAGCGGGTCGGATGACGCTCCTGGTCAGAATGGGAGAAGGGTTCACTTGATTGTGAGCGATACGGGCCCGGGTTTTCGTGAGCCGGGGGGGATGTTCGATCCGTTTCACACGCTGCAGGATTCAGGCGACAGCGTGGGGATGGGGTTGAGTCTTTGTTATTCGATTGTTCAGGAGCATGGGGGAGAGATCAGCGCGTTCAACCTGCATCCGCATGGTGCGGCGGTGGCGGTGGAGTTGCCGGTGATGCGTGCTGCAGGAAAAAAATCCGCTCGGGTGGAGGGGTCAGCTCATCGCGTAACTGTTTGAGCCATCTTTTTTTGTCGCCTTGGTGTGCCCTGCGCGGGCGGCGGTCACTTCGTGACTTATATACCCCTTCGGTTGGCGCTCCCGTTGGTCGCGATCAAAGATCTTTCCGCCGACCATCGGGAGGCCCCAGGCGAAGCCGCTATATAAGTCACGAAGTGACCGCTCCGCGCGCAGCGGGCCGTGAAAAGCTTTGGCAGCATTTTCTTGTCTGATTCCTATTCCGGTTCGATCTTTGGCTTAGGGAGTTAGACTGGCGCGATGAAGAACCGGGCGATTTGGGCAGGCGTGCTGGCGTTAGTGTCAGCTAATGTTTGTGGTGGGAAGGCCAGCAGGACTTGGGCCCAGGAGTTCGGTCCTGACTCCGATTCTTTGTCGGGTGGGGCGGCGGTAAAGCGGCCGATGACGTTCGCCGATCTCCAACGAATGAAGAGAGTGAGCGATCCGCAGGTGTCGCCGAGTGGCAAGTGGGTGATGTTTTCGGCGACTGATGTTGATCTTGAGAAGAACTCGAAGGTGAATCATCTTTGGGTGGCGCCGATGGCGGCTCCTCCGGTGCTTGCGCCAGCGGCTTCGAGTGTAGGCGCCCCGACGAAAGAACGGCAGCTCACTTTCTGGAAGGATGGTGAGTCGGGAGGGCGATTTTCGCCGGATGGAAAGCAGGTTGCGTTTGTGGCGACCGATAGTGCGACGGGGCTGTCGCAGATCTTTCTTGCTGCGTGGGATGATGCTGCGGGGACGATGGGAACTCCGAAGCGGCTGACGAATGTAAGCACGGAGGCTGATGGGGCAGTGTGGTCGCCGAACTCGAAGAGGATTTTGTTTGCGTCGCGGGTGTATCCCGAGTGCACTAATGAGGCCTCGTGGACGGATGAAGATCTTTGCAACAAGAAGAAAGACGATGCGGCTGCGGCGAACCCGGTGAAGGCAGAGGTGTTTGAACATCTGTTGTACCGGCACTGGAATAGCTATATCGGTCCGAAGCGGAGTCATGTGCTTGTGGTGTCGGCGACGGATGGAAATGCGGTGCGGGACCTGACTCCGCGGCGGGACATTGGGGACGCGGAGGCGCCGACGTTTACGCTGGGTGGTCCGGTGGGATACGCGTGGGCACCTGGGTCGGAGGAGATTGCATATGTAACTAATGTTGATCTTGTTCCGGCGGCGAGCACGAACAACGATGTGTTTACACTGCTGCTGGATGATGCGGGTGCGAAGCCGCGCAAAGTTTCGACGTCGATGGGGAGCGATGACGGGCCAGCATATTCGCCTGATGGGAAATATCTTGCGTTTCGCTCGCAGGCGCGTGCGACCTACGAGAGCGATCGTTTTCGGCTGATGTTGTTTGACCGGCTTGCCGGAACGACGAAGGAACTGATGCCGAAGCTTGATCGCTGGGTGGATGAGTATGTGTGGAATCCGGAGAATCCGGAGATCTGTTTTACAACTGCGAATCATGGGGAGGAGCGGATCTTTTGTACGTATCCGAATCTCGGTGAGTCGCTGTTTGCTCTGCCGGGGAGAGGCGAGTACGGGGAGCTGCAGTTTGCGGCGTTGAAGGATGTTGGGTATGAGCTGGTGGCGACGAAGATGACGGTGGAGTCTCCGGCCGCAGTGGTGGCGCTGTTTCGCGGAGAGGTGAAGGAGTCGGCGAATAGAGATATTTCGACTGTTTCAAGTCAGATTTCGACGATCGAGGTGCAGCTTACGCATTTGAATGATGATCTGGAGCAGCATCTCGATCTGCCGCAGATGAGCAGCTTCACGTTCAGTGGTGCGGAGGGTGGGTCGGTGCAGGGCTTTATGATTCCGCCGCCTAAATTTGATAGCGCGAAGAAGTACCCTTTGAAGTTTTTGATTCATGGTGGACCACAAGGCGCGTGGGGCGATGCGTGGAGCTATCGGTGGAATGCGGAGTTGATGGCGGCGAACGGATATGTGGTGGTGATGGTCAATCCGCGCGGGTCAACGGGATATGGGCAGGCGTTTATTGATGGTGTGAATGGGGACTGGGGCGGGAAGGCCTACGTCGATCTGATGAAGGGGTTGGATTTTGCGGAGTCGAAGTATCCGTTTATCGATAAGACGCGGGAGTGTGCGCTCGGTGCTAGCTACGGCGGATTTATGGCGGACTGGATTCTGACGCATACGGATCGTTTTGCGTGCATTGTGACGCATGACGGAATGTTTAATCCTGAGAGCGCGTATGGAACGACCGAGGAGATCTGGTTTAACGAGTGGGAGTTTCGGCGGAGTGGAGAGGTCGCGCCGGGACAGCCGTGGAGATATGCTGCTGGGCCGGTTGCGAACGATCCATTCAGGAAGTGGTCGCCGATGCTTGCGATTCAAAATGCGAAGACCCCTACGCTGGTGGTGCATTCGCAGAGGGACTATCGGCTGGATGTGTCGGAGGGGTTTCAACTTTTTACGGCGTTGCAGCGGCTGAATGTGCCGAGCAAGATGCTCTATTTTCCGGATGAAGGGCATTGGGTGTTGAAGCCGCAGAACTCGAAGCTCTGGTACGAGACTGTTGGGGACTGGTGTGATCGGTGGACGAAGACGAATCTGTATGCGGCGGTTGCCCTGAATAAGGGCGCGCCGGGTGCAGGGGCGACGAAGGAATCGCTTAAGACTAAGCGGCCAGTTGCGCCTGCTCCTGATGCTCCGGTGGTTGCGGCTCCGTCTCCGGTGGTGTCGCCGTCGGTTGCGCCGTCGAACGCTCCACAAAATGTAGAGGAGACTCCGCAGGAGAGTGTGGGAGGAGAGGACTTTACGATTGCGATCAGTGCGCCGGAGGATGAGGTCCGGGCGGGCGGCGACGCAAGGGTGACGATTGCATTGAGGAATGTGTCGGATCACCAGATTGCGTTTGCGCATCGACCGGGTGCGAATAATCCGGAGTTCTCGTACCGGATTGAAGTGAAGGATGCGGCGGGGCATGTGATGGAGCCTACTGCGTATGGGCGTGAGGCGCAGCAGCATCAGCAGGAAGAGAGTCGGATGGTTGAGTATGTGCAGCCGGGGAAGGCCGCGCTGCAGACCGCCCATGTGGCAAAGCTGGTGAGCTTGACTCGGCCGGGGCGGTACACCGTACAGGTATTTCGGAAGGATCCGAAGACGGGTAAGGTGGTTCGGTCGAATGAGCTTACGCTGAATGTCGTGCCCTGATGTCTGTTTGGGTGAGAATGGATTGAGGACATTGTGATGGCGTTTGCACAGCCGAAGAAGCGGGAGCCGGTGGGTGAGGCTGGGTTGTTTGACTATGCAGTGGGGACGCTGGCGCGAAGGATGCGGACGGTGCGGGATCTGCGGCGGTTGATGAAGGCTCGCGCGGAGGACGGTGAGGCGGGCGAGCGGGCGATGGATGCAGTGATCGTGCGGCTGAAAGAGCTGAACTATTTGAGCGATACACGGTTTGCCGAGGACTATACGCGTGTGCGGAAGGAGCATGAGAAGTTTGGGCGCAGGCGTGTGCAGCAGGATTTGATGATGAAGGGTGTGGGGAAGGAACTGGTAGCTTCGACGCTGGAGACAGCGTATGAGGATGTTGATGAGGTGGCGCTGGCTCGGCAGTACATTGCGCGGAAGAGGATGAAGCAGCCTAGCGGGGAGAATGCGCAGAAGGAGACTGTGCGGACGATGAACCGGTTGTTGCGGGCTGGGTTTTCTTCGAATGCGATTTTTAAGGTGCTGAAGGCTTGGGATCTGCCGGAGGAGGCTTTGGCTGGGGTGGAAGAAGGTGGGGTGGATTCGGATTCTTATGCAGAGCCGGAGGATCGGGCGGGAGATTCGGATGGCTATGCACGGCAGAATGAGGATGAGTGATTGGGTGTCCTGCCGGACGGGCCCACTGCGCGTGGGGCGGTCACTTCGTGACTTGTGATTGCTTCGCGTGGTCCTCGCGATGCTCGGAGCGGAGATTGTGCGATTAGTAGTCGCCTCGGAAGCTGTGGATGAGGCGGCGGTCGCGTTTGTTGGGGCGTTTGGAAGATGCGGTGAAGGCGATGGGGCCGAGGAGTTTGCGCTCTTCGGCAGCTTTGCGGCGGGACTCTTTGCTTTCTTCGGTTTCGCGGTAGAGGGTTTGCGCGATGGCCGCGGAGCCGCGCTGGTGGCTAAGGGCCAGGACTTCGATGTCGAATTCTCCGGCTTCGTTTTTGATGTGGAGCTTGTCGCCTGCGCGGACCTCGCGAGAGGGCTTGGCGGAGATGTTGTTCGAGGTGATGCGGTTCATGTCGCAGGCTTTGGAGGCTTGCTCGCGAGTTTTGAAGAAACGGGCGGCCCAGAGCCACTTGTCGATGCGCGTGCCGGTCATGTAGCTATTTTCTTCTACTTCTGTCGGTAGGTGTTAGATGGCGCGGAGCATGCGCACGGGGAGATAGAAGAGAGCGGCGATGAGCTCGAAGGTTCCGCCGACTACGATTCCGACGAGTCGGAAGGGAAGAAGGATGAGCCAGATGAGCGGATAGAGAAGAAGCGCCGCGAGGGCGAGGGGCCAACAGAAGACCATGAGGATCAGAAATAGCAAAAAGTTGAGCATTCGTGTTTCTCTCCTGTTGAGATTAAACGGTGGGAGCAGGGAAAAAGTTCCCTGGGGTGGATGATAGGAGGATGGTTGAGAACGAGTTGAAGCGGGTGGTTGGGGTGGACTGGTCGGGCGATAAGGGGCCGGGGCAGAGAAGGAAGATTTGGGCTGGGGTTTGGACGGCTTCTACGGGGCGGGTGACGCTGGAGGGTGGGAGAACGCGGGAGGAGCTGATTGCGTGGCTGATTGAGATAAGCGAGGAGACTCCTCGGATGGTGGTGGGGTTTGACTTTACGTTTAGCTATCCAGCTTGGTTTCTGAGGGAGTTGGGGATTGGGTCGGCGCCGGAGTTTTGGCGATTGGTTGCGGATGGGCAAGGAGAAAAATGGCTGCATCGGGACTGTGAGGATGTGCGGTTTTGGGGGAGGGTAGGGCCGAGGCGGCATGGGAAGAAGCCCGCGGAGTTTTGCGGGGAGCATGCGCACAGGATGTTGCGGCGGGCGGAGACGGTGTTGAAGGTGCGGGCGGAGATGACCGATCCGCTGCAGGTCGCGAAGATTGCGGGGATCGCGCCTAAGTCGGTGTTTCAGATTGGTGGAGCGGGGGCGGTGGGGACTGCTTCGCTGAGGGGGATGCCGGGATTGCTGGTGTTGCGTGAGGCTGGGTTTCGGATCTGGCCCTACGATGAGCCGGATGTGAAACGGGCGCCGACGGTGGTGGAGATTTATACGCGGCTGATGACAGGGGCGGTGAATAAGAGTTCGGAGGTGGCGCGGACTGCTTATCTTGCGAAGAAGAAGCGGGAGAATGCGATGTATGCGGGGTTGTCGAGATTGGTGGTGGCGAAGGCGCGGGCTTCGGAGGATGCCTTCGATGCGTTGGTGACGGCGATGGTGATGACGGAGCATCGTGGAGAGTTTGCAGTGTTGCGGAAGACGGAGGATGAGGTGTTTCGGATGGAGGGGCAGACCTGGGTGCCGGGGTTGGTGGGTGAATGAGTGCGGGAAACTCTGGTGGATGGATGGCGTCTAAGGTGGGATGAAGACGATCACGCTGGAAGAACATTTTTTGACTGAGACGTATGTGCGGGCGACGGCGGAGTACTCCGCGAAGATGGGGATGCAGTTTCCTGAGATGCAGGCGAAGCTGCTGGACCTTGGGGCGGGGCGAATTGCAGCGATGGATGAGGCTGGGATCGATCTGCAGGTGATGTCGCTGGTGGCGTTCGGGTTGGAGGGGTTGAGCGCGGCGGACGGGACCGTTGTGGCGCGAGAGGTGAATGACGAGCTGGCGGCGGCTGTGGCGGAGCATCCAGATCGGCTGGCTGGATTCGCGACGTTGGCGCTTAAGGATGTGGGCGAGGCAACGAAGGAGTTGGAGCGATGTGTGCACGGGTTGGGGTTTCGTGGGGTGATGGTGAATGGGACCGTGGGGGGACGGTTCTTTGATGATGCACGGTTTCTGCCGTTCTTCGAGGCGGCGGCTGCGCTTGGTGTACCGGTTTATCTGCATCCGGCACCGCCTCCGGAGCCGGTTCGCGAGGCTTACTACTCTGGATTGCCGGGAGAGTTGGGGCGGATGCTGTCGATTGCGGGGTGGGGATGGCACTCGGAGACGGCCCTGCATACGCTTCGGCTGATTGTGTCGGGCTTGTTCGATAAGGTCCCGGGGTTGCAATTGATTATTGGGCACATGGGTGAGGGGCTGCCGTTCGCGCTGGCGCGGTCTAGCGGGATGTTGTCGGGGGCGGCTAAGTTAAAGCGGCCGGTGGCGGATTATTTCAAGACGAATATTCATCTGACGACGAGTGGGTATTTCACTCTGCCGCCGCTGGAGTGTGCGCTCGAGGTGGTTGGGATTGAGAGGATGATGTATTCGGTGGACTATCCGTTTAGTGCGAACACGAAGGGGAAGGATTTTCTGGAGAAGGTGGCGGGGGTGTTGTCTGGAGCGGAGATGGAGATGTTGGTGGGTGGGAATGCGGCGAAGGTGCTGCGGCTGGGTGATTGATTAACGCAGCACAGCAGGCTTCAATACCTCTTCGCACCACTGGCGAAAAGTAGTGGGCGTGGTGGACTCCGCAGTTCGCGGTTCCATGTTGTCGAGACCTTCATTCTTAGCCACCATCATTTCCACCATGGCAGTGGCCATCGACTCGGATGCTCCGGACTCGATCAGACTCGCCTTGAAGGCATCGAACGGAACCTGCTGAAAGCGAACTGGTCTTCCCAGTACCTCTGAGATGATCTGCGCCATCTCGTTGCATGACAGATCCTCTGGGCCAAGGACCGGCACGTTGCCACTCCCGCTCCACGAAGAATCGAGCAGCAGTTTCGCCGCTACCGCCGCGATGTCGCGTGTCGCGCATGTTGGGGTTTTCAGGTCCCCGGACATCGGCGAGAAGAACATTCCCTGGTTCTTGATCGGCTCAACCTGACGAAGAAAGTTATCCATAAACGAAGGCATCGTCAGTGCGCGGAAGGCGACGCCCGTGCTTGCTATCAGATCATCCATCGCGATGGATGCGGACACCAGCCCGGCAGGCTTAGGCCATCCGCGCCCCAGGGCCGAAACCGCAACAACCTGTTTCACACCTCGGCTCTTGAAGGCTTCACACGCCGGCCTTATAAATTCCAGATATCGCTTCTCAACGTTGTTGGCCTGGAAGTCCGGAGGGACTACCCAGAACACGGAATCGGCACCTTCGAATGCCTGGTTGACGACCACGCTGTCGCTATGCGATCCCTGCACCACCTCGACCCGCTTGCGTGTATGCGCAGGCAGGCGCGAAGGATCGCGCGCAATCACGCGGATGGTCTCGCCGCAATTCAGAAGCTTCTCGAGGACCTGATGGCCGATCGCCCCTGCGGGCGTGGTGATAACGATCATGTTGTCTCCTCCATCCATTCCAAAGTCTCCGTGTTGAAGGAATAGAAGTTTCCTTTCTGCGATGTCCTGCTCCGCTTCGGGATTCTACGACGAATGCCGTTGCGCTGATAAACTTGGTGCTTATGATTAATCGTTCAGGCAGCCAGATTCGGGAAGATTTTTTGCGGTTTTTTGAGGGTAAAGAGCATCGGCGGGTGCACTCTTCTTCGCTGGTGCCGGTGAACGATCCTACGCTGCTGTTTACCAACGCGGGGATGAATCAGTTCAAGGATGTTTTTCTTGGGAACGAGAAGCGGGATTACACGCGGGCGGTCAGCTCTCAGAAGTGTGTGCGGGCGGGGGGCAAGCATAACGATCTTGAGAACGTCGGGTTTACGCGGCGGCACCATACTTTCTTTGAAATGTTGGGGAATTTTTCCTTTGGGGATTACTTCAAGAAGGATGCGATTGCTTATGCGTGGGAGCTGCTGACTTCTAATCACGATCATTGCTTTGGGATAGATCCTGCGAAGCTTTACGTGACGATCTTTGAAGGGGATGCGAAGGTTCCGCGAGATGATGAGGCGGAGAAGTTTTGGATTGAGACGGGCGTGCCGAAGGAGAGGATCTTTGGGATGTCGGCCAAAGATAACTTCTGGCAGATGGGGGATACGGGGCCTTGTGGGCCTTGTAGCGAGATCTTCTACGACCTGGGGATTGAGGCAGCTGAAGAGGCGGGAGTGGATAAGCCGTTTCCGCAGGATGATCAGCGGTACGTCGAGATTTGGAATCTAGTTTTTATGCAGTTTGATCGGAGCAGCGATGGGACGCTGACGCCGCTGCCGAAACCGTCGATCGATACGGGGATGGGGTTGGAGCGGGTTGCGGCGGTGCTGCAGGGAGTGTTGTCGAACTTTGAGACGGATTTGTTTACTCCGCTGATTGCGCGGGCGGAGGAGTTGACCGGGCATAAGGTGGAGCCGGAGCATGCTGTTGATGACCGGTCGCGTGCGAGCTTGAGGATTATTGCGGACCATGCTCGGGCGGCTACGTTTTTGATCTCGGATGGTGTGCTGCCTGCCAATGAAGGCAGAGGGTACGTGCTGCGGAAGATTCTGCGGCGCGGGATTCGGCATGGACGGCTGCTAGGGCAGGAGAAGCCGTTTATGTATGAGATGGTGTTTGCGGTTCGGGATGAGATGCAGGTGGCTTATCCGGAGTTGAAGGAGACTGCGGAGCGGGTGAGTAGGGTGGTGCTGGCGGAGGAGGAGCAGTTTGCTCGGGTGCTAACCTCCGGCGCGAAACTCCTTGACCGGTCCATTGAAACTGCCAAGAGCGAGTACTTGTCGAATTCTGATCCTGAACAAAACAATGCGCTGATGAGTGATTTGGGTTTAAACCCAAATGAGGTGCATGGCTATTTGCCTGAATCTGCGATTCTTCCTGGGACAATCGCTTTTCATCTCTACGAAACCTACGGGCTACCGCTTGACTTCATGATTGACGCTGCCCGTGATGCTTCTATCAAATTCGACCAAGAGGGTTTTGATCAAGCGAAGGAAGAGGAGCAGGCTCGGGCTCGGGCTTCTTGGAAGGGTGGGTCGCAGAAGTCGGCGGCGCCGGTTTATCGCGAGTTGCCGAAGACGGAGTTTGAAGGATATTTGACGCTGCGGGTGGATGGGGCGAAGGTGTTGGCGCTGGTGAAGGATGGCGTTGGTGTGCCGGAGTTGAAGGGTGGCGAGACGGGTGAGGTGGTCCTCGACGCTACTAGTTTCTATGCGGACTCGGGTGGGCAGGTTGGGGATCAGGGGTGGTTGTACTCGGGGGATCACAACCTGGTGGTGGCGGAGGTGAGTGGCGCGACCAAGCCGGTGCAGGGAGTGTTTGCGCATAAGGTGAGGGCGAATCATACGATTGCGGTGGGCGATACGGTGGATACGGTGGTCGATGGTGCGGTGCGGGCGGCTACGACGCGGAATCATACGGGGACGCATCTGCTGCATGCGGCGTTGCGGGAGGTGCTGGGTAAACATGTGAAGCAGGCAGGGTCGTTGAACGATGCGACGCGGCTACGGTTTGATTTTTCGCACTTTACGGGTGTGGCCGAGGAGGAGTTGCGCGAGGTTGAGGAGATTGTGAACCGGCAGGTGATGGGGAATACGAAGGTGGAGACGCTGGTGGATGTGCCGATCGACGTGGCGGTGAATGAGCTGGGCGCGATGGCGCTGTTTGGCGAGAAGTATGGCGAGAAGGTGAGGGTGGTGAAGATCGGCGACTTTTCGACGGAGCTTTGCGGCGGGATTCATACGGGGGCTACGGGCGAGATTGGCGTGATCAAGGTGGTGGGGGAGGGGTCGGTGTCTTCGGGCGTGCGACGCGTGGAGGCGGTGAGTGGGACGGGGGCGCTGCATGAGTTCCGGAGGGATTTTGAGGTGGCTCGTGTGGTGGGGGCGATGTTGGGAAGCTCTTCGGATGAGGTGACTCCGGCGGATGGGCTGCGTGCTCGGATTGCGGCGCAGGAGGAGGAGATGAAGAAGCTGCGGCGGGAGCTGGATGCAGTGCGGATGAAGGCGGCGAGTTCGTCTTTGTCTGACGCCAGCGCATCTGCAGTGGAAGTGAAGGGCGTGAAGCTGTTGGCGCAGCGGGTGGATGGAGTGGAGAAGGCGCAGATGCGGGAGCTGGTGGATTCGTTGCGGATTAAGTTGGGAAGTGGTGTTGTTGTGTTGGGCGCTGCTGTGGATGGGAAGGTTTCGTTGATTGTGGGCGTGACGAAGGATCTGACTTCGCGGGTGCAGGCGGGGAAGATTGTTGGACAGCTTGCGGCTCAGGTTGGAGGGAAAGGCGGGGGACGGCCTGATCTGGCGGAGGCTGGTGGGAATGATGTTGGTTCGTTGGATGCGGCTTTGAAGAGTGCGGCGGAGGTGGTGGGCGGTTTGCTGGGGTAGGAACTGCTCCGGCATTCCATTCCAATTTCTGCTATCTCAGCAGACCTCGTCTGACATACTATTTTGTCAGAGACCGCCAAACGGTTTCCTCTTGCTCCTCAGAGTGCCAGGGAGCGAATTCCGGCATTGAGGAGTTTGTTCAGGTCTTCTTCAGTTACCACGCCTTCCTCGAGTGACTACTTCGGTTCTTCGGATTCGAGGAGCTGGCGGGTCTCTGCGAGGTTGAGGGTGTTTCCGTCCACGACGAATTCGTAGTCGCCGGCGTTATCGGGGACTTTGAATATGCCTTCTACCTTGTGGCCGCGCTTGCGAAGAGCTGCGACGAGAAGATCGATATCTACCATGCGGGAAAGTGTACAGGAAGTTTTTACCTTGCAACTGAGAGGTCGGGTGGATGGGACGCAGAGTCTGAAGTGCCGATCGGCGTTGGGTAGCTAGTTCGGGGAGACACAAGGGCTTGTGTTTTGGGAATCACGGGGGGTATCGGGGGGTGTACGGGGGTTCTTTTCACGCGCGTTTTAGGGTGGGCTCTCTTAAACTTAGCCAAGTCTGTCGATTTTGAAGAAGGCAATGGGCTTAGGGAAGACAACTCGTTTTTGGTGGAGTGGCGGTTGCGCGGTGGTGCTGGGTTGCGCGATGGTGCAGGTTCTGCCTGCGAAGCCGGCGCAGAAGAGGCATGCGGAGTTGAGCGCCTGGGAGCAGGCGGAGCGGGGTCGTGAGACTTTGGAGGCGATGCCGGAAGGGACGCGGACAAAGGCGGACTATACGCGGGCGATGGATGGGTTTCGTGCGGTGTACCACGAGTCGCCAAGGGATATGCATGCTCCCGATAGCGTGAATGCGGTGGCGGAGCTGCTGGCTGAACAGGGGCGCGGGCTGCATGATGCGATGAGTCTGAAGGCGGCGGTGGGTCAGTATGAGTTTTTACGGACGCAGTATCCGGGAAGCTCGCTGCGGGTGAGTGCGCTGTTGGCGGAAGGACAGATCTATGAGAATGATCTTCATGATGTGGAGGCGGCGCGGGAGAGATATTCGCTGCTGGTGAAGCAGTATCCGCGAAGTGAAAAGGCGGAGGAGGCGCGGGCTGGGCTGGCTTCGTTGGAGCAAGGTGCAGGGCGTGGGGTGCAGGATGCTGCTGTGGCGGTGGCTCCGGCTCCGGTTTTGCCTTCTGTGACTAAGGAGATTGGAACGGGCGGGGCTTCTGCGTCTGCTTCGAGTGGGGTCGATGGGAAGGCTGTGGGTGCGGGCGCGGCGGCAGTTGCAGTGCCGATGGATGAGACGGCCGATGCGGCCGTCGGTGGGGCTTCGGCTGGTGAAGCGCAGGGTGCTGCGCCGATGCATGTTGCGAAGACGGCGCGGCGAGGGCATTTGGCACAGGTGGCGGGGATTCGGCATTGGTCGACGCCGAACTATACGCGGGTGGCGATCGACCTGGGCGATGATGTGACGTATGAGGCGGCGAGGGTGCCGAATCCGGATCGGATTTATTTCGATCTGCATGGCACACGGCTGGCGCAGGAGCTGGTCGGGAAGAGCTTTGCGGTGACCGATGATGGATATTTGAAGAGGATCCGGGCGGCGCAGTTTTCCAACGACATGACGCGCGTGGTGCTGGATGTTAATGATGTGACGGAGTATTCGGCGTTTCTGCTGCCGAATCCCTATCGCTTAATTATAGATATCCATGGCGGGAGCAAGGCGGAACCGGGTGCGCCGGCGGTGAACGTTCCGATGCAGAGGGCGGCCGCGGCTGCACCGACAGTGCCGAATACGACGGCGGTGAAGTCGGGGAGTTCGTTTGACGTAGCGGCGCTGAGTGCGCAGCCGGGAAGAGTGGAGGCTACCAGTCAGCCGACCTCGCAGCCGATCTCTGCGGTGGTTACGGGGAAGAAAGATTCGGGTGCGGATTCGTCCGGCGCGACTGCAGGCGTCGTTGCGGGTGCTGCGGTTGGAGCTGCTCCTGATGTGCCGGTGGCGGTGCCGACGAAACGGTTGAAGAAGGGTAAGGCCGTGAAGGATGCGGATGCTGTGCCGGCAAGGGCGGCGGTGCCTACGGCGGATGGCGAGACGTCGATGGTGCGGGCGCTGGGGTTGAAGATCGGGCGGATCGTGATCGATGCGGGGCATGGGGGACATGACTCGGGGACGCTGGGCGTTGATGGGATTGAAGAGAAGGATGTGGTGCTGGATGTGGCGCTGCGGCTGGGAAAGCTGCTCCATGATCGGCTGGGGGCGGAGATTATTTATACGCGGTCGGACGATACGTTTATTCCGTTGGAGACGCGGACGGCAATTGCGAATAAGGCGCAGGCGGATCTGTTTCTTTCGATTCATGCCAACTCGTCCGCGGATGCAAGTGCGCGTGGGGTAGAGACTTACTATCTGAACTTCACTTCGTCGCCTGATGCGCTGGAGACGGCTGCGCGAGAGAACGCGGTATCGGATCAGTCGATTCATCAGTTGAGCGATCTGGTGAAGAAGATTACGTTGAAGGACAAGATCGAGGAGTCTCGTGAGTTCGCGGCGGATGTGGAGCAGAGTTTGTATGGCGGGTTGCAGCGAGGCAACGCGGGGTTGAAGGATCGCGGGGTGAAGAAGGCTCCGTTTGTGGTGTTGATTGGGGCGAATATGCCCTCCATTCTGGCAGAGATTTCATTTGTCACGAATGCGAAGGACGCTCGGCAACTGCAGCAGCCCGATTATCGGGAGCGGGTGGCGGAGAGTCTATATAAAGGCGTCGCGAAATATGCGGGTGGGTTGAGTGGGGCGAAGGTACCGACGGAGCGGGCTAACGGGAATTGAATTGGGGTGGTAGTGGCTCTTCGTTGTGAGCGGTAAAAAGGGACAAGTCAATGGTGCCGGCTCCCGCATCGTCACGATGGTATCGGTAACACCAAAGATAGAAGCAAGGGCGAAATGCGGGGGTCTCTCCACTGCGTCGAGATGACGATTTTTGGGTAGAGGGGGGGATTTCGGCGGGTTTGGGCAATACGACGGTCGATTGATTCTTAGATTTTTCCAATCTGGATGATCCAGTGATGGCAACGCATTTGCTGTTGTGTCGTCGCGGATATTTTTTCGCGCGAAGATGCGTTGCGAGCCTGGTGCTTTCGAGATGACTCGCCGTGCTTCCTGAGGAGGTCCATGAGGCCGGAGACGCAGAAGATTCAACCGCTTTACGGGAGTGCTTTTCACTGTATCGGGACTGAGTGCGAGGACTCCTGTTGTCATGGCATGAGCGTTCTGGTGGACAAGAAGACGTATGAGGGGTATCAGGCGTTTCCTGAGGAGAAGCTGGGTGCTCTGGTGAAGCAGTATGTCTCGATTCTTCCTGTCGGGGCGACGGAGTCTCTTTACGCGCGAATTCGGCCGGATGCTTCAGGGCGGTGCCCTTTTCTTTCGGCTGAGCGGCTCTGCGGGGTGCAGAAGGAGTATGGTTCGGAGCTGCTATCTGCTACTTGTTCCACATACCCTCGTGCGTTGAACAGTGTGGAGGATGAGCTTGAGGTTTCGCTCTACCTCTCGTGTCCGCAGGCGGCGCGTCAGGTGTTGCTCGATGCCGACTCGACGCGGAGGGTGGGGGAGGCTTCTTCAGCTCACTTTCGAATGGATCAGTTTTCGCGGCTGACGAGTGGGGATGGGCCGATCCATAAACCGACGCGCTACTTCTGGGAGGTTCGGGACCTAATGGTGGCGATGATTCAGGATCGTGGGCGTCCGTTTTGGCAGCGGCTGTTTTTGTTGGGGATGCTGTGTAAGCGTTTGAACGAGGTGGTGAGTGCGCAGGAAGATGATGCAGTGCCGGAGATTCTGAGCAGCTATTGGGCGATTGTGGAATCGGGTGCTCTGCGCGACAAACTGGAGAAGGTGCCGGCGCAGCCTGCGGTGCAGCTGGATGTGGTGCTTCGGTTGATCGACCAGCGAATTCGTGCGGGCTCTTGTGGCCAACGTTTCCTGGAGTGCTTCGACGAGTTTTTGCAGGGCATCGGATATTCTGCTGGGTCGACTTCGGCAAGCGATGCGCTCCATTACGTGGAGGCGGAAGCAAAGTATTGCGCGCCGTTCTTTGCGGCGCATCCGCATATTCTGGAGAACTATCTGCTGAACTATATCTATAGGACGCTGTTTCCGTTTGGCAGGGAGGCTAGCGCTCATATAACTCCGCAGGGGATTTTTGACGAATACATGTTGATGGTGACGCAGTATGCGCTGATCTACGGCCTGCTGGTCGGGATGGCGGGTTATGCGCGAGAGGCGTTCGGAGAGGAGCATGTGGTCAGGCTGGTGCAGTCGTTTTCGAAGACGGTGGAGCATAGCCCGAGTTATTTGAAGGAGATTAATCAATTGATTGCCAGCAGGGGGTTGGGAGATCCCGATGGGATTGCGACTCTGTTGAGGTTCCCCGTCGAGTGATGCGGTTGATTGTCTTTGATGGTGAGTCGGGAAAGGAGGATTGGGTCCGCGGGAGAGGGCGATGGTGATCGATGGGCTTTGACGTCTAGGCTTACGTTCGGGTGCTGGTGTAGTCTGACCACGTATGGGTTTTTCTTCTCGGATGCGGGTAGTGGCGCCGGTTTTGCTGGCGTTTGCCATGGCGGGTGCGTCGGCGATTTCGCTGGAGGGACAGACGGCGAAGGTGATGCTTGCGGAGCCTCCTGCTCCGTTGCTGCCGGAGTCGCTGCGGGGAGGGCCGGACCATGAAGCGGGTAATGGCGCTCCGTCATGGAGCGGAGTTGATGGTCCGGTGCTGATAGAGGATGGGCTTCGGCGATATGAGCGGGGCGGACCGCAGAGTCCGGTGGCTGGCGGTGGGGCACGGGGCGGCACGATTACGGTTTATCAGTTTGTGGATGCGACGGGAGCGGCCGCGGCGTATGACTACCTCTACAAGAGTGCGCCTTATGTCGTGCGGAGTGGCGTGTCCGTGGTGGTCGCGAATCTGAAGGGTAGTTCGGCTTCGGCTGAGGCGCAGTTGCGGACGGTGGAGACTGGGCTGCCGAAGGTGGGAGGGCCTAAGGGGATGTCTCCGCTGCTGCCGACCTATCTGCCGACGAAGGGGTTGGAAAATGGGTCGCAGCGTTATGCGCTGGGGCCGGTGGGTTATAAGGCGATGGGTGGCGTGTTGCCGCCGGAGATTGTTGGCTTCGATAAGGCTGCGGAGGTTGTGACGGCAAAGTATGAGGGGAAGGGCACGCTGACAATGCTGCTCTATCCGACGCCGCAGATTGCGGGCGACCACGGGCGGCAGATCGAGACGGAGATGAACCGGGAGGGTGGTGCGGCCGGAACCGTGATGCTGAGGCGTGAGGGACCACTGGTGCTGCTGACGACCGGAGCCTGGAACGCGGAGGAGGCGAAGAGGCTGGTGGACGGGATCCATCTGCGGAGCGAGGTGACGTGGAACAAGCCGGTACCGCCAGAGTTCCATGCGGAAATCAAGAAGACCGTGAGCCTGCTTACCAGCATTCTGGTTTTCTGTGGACTGGGGGCTTTGGCCGCGGTAATTCTGGCACTATTTCTGGGTGGCGGGCGGGCTGCGATTAGGGTACTTCAGGGTAAGCCGGCGGCGACTGAGCCGGAGTTCCTTCGGATCGACCTGAGCGGAAGTGCGGCCCGGATTCAGACAGGGGATCCGAAGTCGACCACCCGGGGATGACGGAAGGCTGCTATATCTGCACTGATGATGGTGCATGGAATGGGCTAAGCGGCTGATAGGAATGCCGTTTGAGATTTCGTGGGCAGGCATAAAGCGAATATAAGGCGAACATCAGGGGTGGTGTTATCAGGTTAGTAACCCCCGTAACCGTATGATCAATAAGGACTTACAGTAGGCGAGTTTTGGCCTTGACACGTCATATCGCCAAACTTAGTATTTCGCCAGAAAGTTCTGATGGCTTTGCCTCCGTTGGAACTATTCTCCCTAAAGAAGAGGCCACCTCGTTGCCGGGTGGCCTCTTCGCTTTTTTGGAGGGTGTTTTCGGGGCGATTTTTTAGAGTTGGATGGTTACCAAAGTGGGAGAGAAGCTGACGAAAACAAGAGGCGCTCAAGGTGCTGTCTCACGGCTGAGAGCGTCGTTGTCGATGCAGAGAGCAGGGAACAGAAAGCTCTTCGAAGGAAGCGGCGTTTTATGTCTCAGGGTCTGCATCCGGTGTTTCAAATAGCGATCGCTCTGGCTGCACTTGCGATGTTGGTGTGGCCAACCGGTACGGAAGAAGGGATGGATTGCAGGAGGGAAGACACTGACCGGATTGATGCGCCGTGACATGGAGGACGGGTCGCTTGTTGTTTTTTGATTTTGAAATATGGAGCGACGTGTGACGACGTATCTCTACGGAGTGAAGAAGGATAGTTCCATCGAGACGTCTGCACGGGCATAGGGGGAAGGCACCACGCGGTCGGGCGGAAGTCGCCGAAAGCCGATTGCTTCGTAGAGGTGAATAGCAGGGGTGAGCTTGTGGTTGGTCTCGAGGTAGAGGCGGGTTGCGCCTGAGATTCTTGCTTCGTCCACAACCTTTTCAAGGAGACGGCGGCCGATTCCGCTACCCTGACAGGCCCGCGTTACGGCCATCTTGGATACTTCGAACTCTCCGGGTTCCATGGCGACGAGGGCGCAGCAGCCGACGGCGTCGCCGTTTTGAACGGCAAAGAAGATTCTGCCGCCGTGATCGAGAATAGTCGCCTGGGGGTTCGAGAGGTAGTTGATGTCCTTCGGCTCGAGAACGAACTCGCGGGTGATCCACTCTTCGTTCAGGAGACGGAAGGCGATCTCGTCTCCTGGTTCAAATTCGCGAATTTTGAAGTCGAGAGCAGTGTTGTTCATGAGGGTCTCCATTGGTTCTGGTGAGTGGGGGACTGAACGACGTCTCCCTGAAGTCAACGCTACGAGGAGTTTCGCAGGATGTCCAATAGGTGAAAGGTCGCAATCTATATCATTGGCGTATGAGCGACCAGATCGAGTTGCGACATCTACGCTACTTCCTCGCGGTCGCAGAGACGCTTCATTTCAGCAGGGCAGCCAGACGTCTGGGGATGGCACAGCCTCCGCTAAGCCAACAGATCAAACGGCTGGAGCAGCTGCTGGGTCATGCTCTTTTTGAGCGGACGACGCGTGGGGTGAAGCTGACGCCTGCCGGACAACTGCTTGTGAGACGCGCACGAAGCACGATGGAGAAGGTGGACGAAGACCTTGCACAGGTTCGCAGACTTGGGCGCGGTGAAGAGGGGACGCTGACCGTGGGGTTCAGTGGCTCGGTGATGTTCACGGAGTTGCCTGCCGCGATTCAGAGTTTTCGACATCGTTATCCGAAGGTGGAACTGCGTCTGCGTGAGCTTGTGACCTCTGCGCAGATCGCGGCGCTGCTGAATGGGCAGATTGACCTTGCGTTTCTGCGGGATGGGGACCCGACTGAGGGGATTCGCATCACTACGCTGTTGAAAGAAAAGTATGTGGCTGTGCTGCCGGAGGCGCACGCGTTGGCTCGGCGAAGAACGTTGAGCGTCAAAGCACTGGAGGGAGAGCCGTTCATCATGTTTGCGCGACGGATGGGCCCGCTTGCCTACGACCGAACCATCGCCTGTTGCGAGCGGGAGGGGTTTCGCCCGAACATTGTTCAGGACGCGCCGCAGTGGCTGACGCTAGTGCGGCTGGTGTCCGCGGGGCTTGGTGTGACGCTGGCGCCGGCCTGCGTCGCGAGGGTCGCGGTGCCGGGGGTGGTGTATCGAGAGGTGAAGGCGGCGTGCCGGACTTCGATTGATCTCGGGGTTAAGGTGGGAGTAGAGAGTGTTCTTGCAAGGAACTTCATCGAGATTGCGAATCGACATCTTGCCGATTGATTCTCGATGGCGGGTAGATTATTTGGGATTGTGGCGCAGCCAAGAGAACTGGGTCGAATAGAAGATTTGGCGGATGGCTGCGATGCCGCTAGAATAGAGAGACAGGCCGATGTAGCTCAGTTGGTAGAGCAACTGATTCGTAATCAGTAGGTCAGCGGTTCAACTCCGCTCATCGGCTCCATTCCTTTTCAATAACTTATAAGCGTGCTTTTAGATTTAGTGGCCAAGAGCAACTGATTATTGGTTGCTGTTATTTCCAGTAAGCCTCTTAGTTTCATCTGCATACCTAAAAGCTGCAAAGTGATCCAAAATTGTACCCCAATCTAAATCAATTGCAATGACTGCAACAGCTATGCCTAGCTCGCACTCTTCGACAACCATTTCGATAAAATCCATCCAGGCGGAGGCCTGCGCCTACGGCGCGAAGTGTGTTGCGTTAGCACGTGTCGAAGTGAGAGACGATCCCAGCGATGCTACGGCGAAGCGTGATCTTGGCAGCCTCGCCTCTCCCGTCGGAGCACTCCGAATGGAAGCATCAAACAGCCCGAGCCCCTCCTCCACCCCTCGCTGATCAACATCAAAATCCACCTCGGCCGTCCCAGTTCGTCGGGGTGCATGTCTTACAGTGTTCTCGTCTGCACCCGCGCTTTGACATACGACGGTACATAGTCGATAGCCTTTCGATACCACCAGCTGCGGTTGTGTGTCCGGCACCAACTCTCCCCAAACAGAACCGAGTTGAAAGCAAACCCACGCCAAAGCGAGGGGAGAGGTCCCGATACTCCAGGAGCTCACGCAGGTAGATGCTAATGTGCGTGCCACGTTGTGCATAATCACCAACGCGCTCATCGAGCCGGATTACTACCGATATGTCGGCTTGCGTTTACTGACAAACGCGATCGTTCTGCCCTCAGTTGGCGATAGCAGATGGGATAAGAAGGCCGGTCTCGAGTGGGATGCGTTAAGCTCCCAAGTTATCGACGCGCTTGAAGCGTGGGAGACAGGGAGACCGGCGATGAAGAAGCTTACCACTACGATGATGCAGCAGGCCCTCAACAAGCAGGACTGGCACCTTACCGTCGGTTTGGATCTGCGCGACAGGGCGAGCTTTTATTGCGTGCTCGATGCAGCAGGTGACGTCCTGATGGAGCAGAGGTTGAGCACGACGCCCAACGCGATAAAAGAGATTTTTGGAGCGATGCCTCGGAGTCGTATCGCACTGGAGACCGGAACGCATTCCCCGTGGGTAAGCCGGTTGCTTAGCGAGCTCGGTCATGAAGCGATCGTGGCGCACGCTCGCAGCGTGCGACTGATCGGGGAGGACAGGCGCAAGGATGATCGGATCGACGCTAGAACGCCTGCGCGACTGGCACGGGTCGATCCCAGTTGTCGTGTCGGTTTCCAGTTGAGGTCTGCTAAAAGCACGCAATCAATTCGTTCCTTCTTCGTTTCGATGGCCTTGACCGCAGCTCGCATGAGTAGCTCCGCGATTTCGCCGATGTAACCTTCAGTCAACTCATGAATTCTTTTAGCAAATATCGGGGCCTGTAGCTCGGACGGCTCCCGCATGAATTCACAGACGAGGAACACTGGACTCCTCGGCCTTTCTGTCACAGGTTCGCACAATTCGATACAAACGACAGTATTAGGCACACTGAAATTGAAGGGACGAGATAGGTTTAACTCAAGGTCACAGTTCGCAAACAAACCTACTACTTGCCCTGATACTCGTGATGTAAACACGTGAGCGGTACTTCATAAGTAAGGGCAGATGGGACCAGATTGCACCGTAAGTTCCCCGAAAGACTAAGGAGCAGATCAAAGGTGAGGTCTCTTGGCTTCGGGTACCGCAGTAGAAATAGGAGTATGTCATGACTTTCAACGATTCTTCCCTGCCGCCGGTATTGCCGGAAGATGCCGCGCGCCTCGCGGCTACGGTCGCGGGTTCGGTTTTACTGCCGGGCGACGCGGGATACGACGACGAACGCGCGGTCTTCAACCTAAACCACGAGTTAACGCCCGCGGTGATCGTGGTGCCTGAGAGCGTGACCGATGTTCAGGCCGCCGTTTCTTTCGCGGCAGGGCAACACCGGCCAGTCTTGGTGAAGACCACCGGCCACCAGATCGTCGGTTCCGCGAGCAGCGCCGTCGTGATTGCCACCCATCGAATGAACGACATCACGATCGACGCGGCCTGCCGCTCGGTCCGGGTCGGAGCCGGAGTGCTGTGGTCGGAGGTCATTGCGAAGACAACCGAGGTCGGTCTGGCCGCGCTGAACGGGTCGAACCCCACCGTGGGAGTCTCCGGTTACACCTTGGGCGGCGGTCTCAGCCCGACCCTCGGCCGCTCCCAGGGGTATGCCGCCGACCACGTGCGCTCGCTCGACGTGGTCACCGCGGACGGCGAACTGCGGCACGTCACTGCGGAATCCGAACCAGACCTGTTCTGGGCGCTGCGCGGCGGCAAGGGCAACTTCGCAGTGGTCACCGCTCTGGAATTCGATCTGTTCCCCGTGTCTCGCCTCTACGGCGGAGGCCTCTACTTCCCCGGTGACCGGACGGCCGACGTTTTGCGAGCCTGGACCGCCTGGCACCCCAGCACCCCGGAAACCATGGTCACGTCGATCGCGGTGATGCGGATGCCATCAATGCCCGAAGTGGCTGAGCCTCTGCGCGGGAAGTTTCTGGTGTCGGTGCGGATCGCCTACAGCGGCACGACCGCGGACGGCGAGCGGATGATAGAGCCGCTGCGAGCGGTAGCTCCTGCAGTCCTGGACACCGTGCGGGACATGTCGTACGCCGAGGTCGCATCGATCCACAACGAGCCGACCGACGCGTTGCCCTACTACGAACGGGGCATCATGCTGCGAGAGTTCCCTCCGCAGGCGCAGGACAAGCTGATAGAACTCGTCGGTCCGGACTCCGAAACCGATCTGGTGATGGCTGAGCTACGTGCCCTGGGCGGGGCCTGGGACCGGGAGCCGAAGGTGCCCAACGCCGTAGCGACCAGGGGGCTGCCGTACAGCCTGCTGGGTGTCTCCGCCGGACCGCTGTCGGAGGAGGAGCAACTCAAGATGTCGGTCGCCAATCTGCTCGACGGCATGAAGCCCTGGCAGGGCGCCCGGCGGTACGTGAACAACCTCGCGCCGGATGAGGCGGCCGACGCCGCGGCGATTTACGGCCCCGAGCGCTACGAGCGCTTGGCGTCCATCAAGAAGACCTACGACCCGGCCAACATGTTCCGGCTCAACCACAACGTGATGCCGGCCACCTGATTAGGCACTGGCCGACCGGGTGGGGCCGGACACCGACGGACCAGATCGTATGTTAGGCCTGTCGCAGAGGCCTGAACTTGCTCTTACGGAGTCTTGCGGCGTTTCCGCCATTGGTAGTCTCCGGTAAGGTTGATGTGCTCCCATCCGAGCGGAGACAAGTGTCTCCGGAGCGCAGGGTCTACGGTATGCCCGTTTTCGTGTAGTGCGTTGGTGGCTCGTTCGAGGTAAACGGTGTTCCACAACGTGATGCCGGCTGTGGCCAAGGTGAGCCCGCTGGCGCGACATTGCTGCTGCTCGAAGCTGCGGTCGCGGATCTCGCCAAGACGGAGAAGAACACGGCTCGGTCAAGCGCATTGCGGCTTCGCCCTTATTCAGGCCGGTGTGCACTCGCCTACGCAGTTCAACGCTTTTGCAGCCAATCCAGGATGAAGAGAGCGTGCGTTCGATGCGACCGAGTTCGCGCAAGGCGACAGCGAGCCCGTTCTGACGTGGATATCCCATCAAAGCCGAATTCGACTTATCTAGCCTTCGAACTGCGGTTTTCTATACCGCGAAACAATGTTGAAATCATCGTCGCCGCCTCTTTCCTATTGAGCGGGCCGTGCCCGGCCATCAGCCGAAAGACCATAGGACCAAAGATCATATCTAAAACGACCTCTCGATCGACTGCCGAATCGATCTCCCCGCGATTGATTGCACGTTCCAAAACTTCCCGGGACGCTTCACGGCGCGGTTTCAAAAAGCGCTCTCGGAAAACGATTGCAAATTGAGGGTCATTCTTGCACTCCGCTAAGAACTCACTGAACATCTGTCCGGTGGAGGAGTAGAAATTCATGGTTAAGCGAAGCAACTCTACGAGATCATTTTCTCCGTTACCAGTGTCGGGGACCGATATGGTCTTGTTCATCGTTTTGCTAAAGGCGTCTAACGCGACATAGGCCTTGCTCGGCCACCACCTGTATATAGTCACCTTTCCAACGCCTGCCTCTCGAGCGATTGCCTCAATCGTGATATCGCGTAAAGGCTGCTGCTTCAAAAGGTGAAGGGTAGCGGTCAATATTGCTCTTTCCGATTCGTCACTCCGATGTCGGCCTCGACTTTTGAGTTCAGTCATTGATCTCTCGATGAAGCAAGCCCGAGTAGCGCTACAGGTAAAACTGTCTGCATCACGTAGCTGTTAGCCCGCTCTGTCGCACCATTGGATTACATCTTTGGATGACAATTCATAATCATAAACTATACGTATCGTCTTCTAACCTTCTCACTTCAGAACGGCTTTCACCCTCATCCCATTCCTTTTAATATGAAATGAGGGAAGGCAAGAAATCCGGAGACAGTCTGCACCAGATCCTTCGAGACCATCGAGATTCAACTCTGCGAGAGAACCTTTTCGTCGGATAAATAATGAAGGGAGGTGGAGGTGAAGACCTCACACCCGTACATCTTCGCAGACCCGAAGATGAGCTCCGCTGAAGGATATCTAGTATTTGGGCAGTTGGGTCGTGTCCCATCCTCCACCAACGGCTTTTACGAGAAGAACACTAGCGTCCATGCGCCGTCGTTTAATATCGATGTCATTGCGTTGGTTCGTCAGCAGCACCGTTTGCGCGGTAATGACCTGCAGATAGTTGTCGACACCGCCCTCGTATCGGTTTGTAAAGAGTTGAAGCGCCTCAGCCGCGGAGGCCGTGGCTCGTTCCTGTTGTACCGCTTCAGTTTCTAGAATGCGTAAGGCTGCAAGGTTGTCTTCTACTTCCTGGAACGCAGTGAGCGTTGTCTGCCGATAAGAAGCAACGGTACCGTCATAGTTGGCAGTTGCTGATTGAGTGACGGCGCTGCGTCGTCCCGCGTCGAACAGAGGCTCCGAAATCTGAGACCCTACCGCCCACATACGACTGGGCCAATTAAACCAATTTATGATGGAAGTGCCTGTGAACCCACCTTGCGCTCCTAGAATCAAGGACGGAAAAAACGCTGCGCGAGCGATTCCAATTTGATCGTTGGCTTCAGCGACACGGCGTTCATTGGCGGCGATATCAGGTCGGCGCTCAAGGAGTACTGAGGGAAGACTCACTGGGATGCTTGGAAGTTGTAGAGGTGTCTTAGGAGAGAAAGATACGCGGAATTCGGCAGGCGGTTTTCCAATCAATGTTGCGATGGCATGCTCATACTGAGCACGAATCACTGTGATATCAGTGTCCTGAACTCTTGCTGCATCGAGCTGTGTCTTCGCCTGAGCCACATCAGATTTAGGAGCAGCTCCTCCTTCGAAGCGGTTCTGCGTGAGCTCCAACGCATCGGCGTAATCTTTTACTGTTTCATCGAGAAGTTGTTTTTGCGCGTCAGCACTGCGGAGTTCGAAATAGTCGACGGCCAGTTCGGAATGGAGGCTTAAACTAGCCGTTTCGACGTCTGCTGCGGTCGCCTGCGCTTCCTCTCGCGAGGCGGTTACGGTACGTCGAATCTTTCCCCATAAATCCACTTCATAAGATAGATCGAAGGGCATGGTGAAAGAGCCCGTACCATTGTTCACCTGTGAAAGTGGAAAGTATGGCTGATTAGCGGATTGCCGCTCATTGGCAAAATTTGGTGAAGTGGTAATAGTTGGGAACTGAGCGGCGCGATTGAAGCGAATGACCGAACGCGCTTGGCGGAGTCGAGCCTCTACCACCTTCAGATTCTCATTAGACACTGTTAGTTCGTCTTCAAGCGCATTGAGTTCCGGGTCACCGAAGAGCTCCCACCATTTCCCGCGAAACGCCTGATCTTGTGGAGTAGATGGTGTCCACTCAGCCCCCTCTTTGAAGTATTCTGGCGACTGTTCCTTGAATGAAGGGGTTAAGGGAGCAGTTGGCTTGACGTATTTGGGGCCGACCATGCAGCCACTGAGAAGAAGACCTGCACCAAATAAACTGGCGAAAGTGAGATGACGGTTCACTTCGAGCCTCCGACCTGTGGTCGACCTATCTGAACCTCTCTACCGCCACTGAGCGAATCTGAAGGATTTAAGATGACGTTGTCTGTTGGCAGAAGACCGGAGACTACTTCAACTGTGGCCCCGAAGTCGCGACCAATCTTGATCGGAGTAAGCGCAACACGGTTATTCCGAACTACACCGACGCGCAAACCTTCTGACCGAAACAGCAGGGTGTTGGCTGGGATAGTGAGCGATTGAACAGAAGTCTCGGTCTGCCGGGGGATTTTGAGGTGCACAAATACGTATGCGCCGGTCTTGATACGTTCTTTTGCATTCTCGACATCAACCTCGACATTGAGCGTCCTCGAGGCCGAATCGATCGAATGGGAATCGCGTACGATCTTGCCCTCAAATATTTCATCGGGAAATTCGTCGAGAGCCAGTGTTGCCTTGGCTCCAACTTGTGCAGCCAACGAGTCGACCTCCGGCACAGCAACGTAGACGCGTAGGCGGTCTACTGCCGCCATGTGGAAGAGCTCTTGCGGTACACCACCGGCGCCTGCATTGATAAGTGCGCCAATATCCGTATTTCTCGCAGTGATAACGCCACTAAAAGGTGCATAGACCTTTTCAAATGATTGCAACTCTTCCAAACGATGCACGTCTGCAATCTTTGAATCTACCGCTGCTTGGCGAGCACTGAGATCGCTGATAGCCTGATCGGTCTCCTGTTTGGAAACAGAACTGGTTTTGAGTAGGTTTTTCCAGCGTTCCGCAGTAATCTCTGCCAGTTGTTCATTGGCCTCTGCGTTCTTTAGATCTGCACGTGCCTGCTCAAGCTGTCGATTGATCTCCGGAGTGTCGATCTCTGCAAGAAGTTGTCCTTGCATCACGTGAGTTCCGATATCTACATACCAGTGCGTAAGATACCCGTTTGTTCTGGCATAGATAGGTGTGTCGTTGTATGCCTGGGTGTTGCCAGGCAATACGATCTCCTGAGACATTGCTCCCGACTTTGGCCGAACGACATTCACTGTCGGCACCGATGCATGCTCGGTGCGAAGACCTAGATCGGTCTCCGCCTGAGCGCGTGCGTGGATGCCACCATAAATGATGGCGCCAACGACAAGAGCCGCAACACTCAGTCCAGCCAACATCGGCCCAGATACCATTTTCAATGATGGTGTTGTGAGCAGTTCTGCATTGGCCTGAACAACTTCTGATGGATCATTCTCGATCGTCATATTCTCTTTCCATTTGCAAACGCATCGATTGCGCGTGAATAGGTTAGTTCGCCGACTCTGTTAGGACCTGTTCGTCCGTGGATTTGGACCTTCCATGCAAAAGTGCGAATACAGAAGGGACAAAGATTAAGGTGGCTATCGTCGCACAGAACAAACCTCCGATCACCGCTCGCCCGAGAGGCGCATTCTGTTCACCGCCATCGCCTAGACCAAGGGCCATGGGAACCATCCCAATGATCATGGCCAGAGCAGTCATGATTACTGGGCGAAACCGAGTGGAACCCGCTTCGATCGCTGCAGTGATCGGCTCTCTGTGATGAAGCAATCTCTCTTTTGCGAAGGACACGACCAGAACGCTATTTGCAGTGGCAACTCCCATACACATAATGGCGCCCATCAGAGCGGGAACGCTAAGCGTTGTGTGCGTGATAAATAAGAACAGGACGATTCCAGCTAGTGCCGCAGGAAGTGCGGTGATGATAATGAAAGGGTCTAGCCATGACTGGAAATTAACCACGATGAGGAGGTAGACCAGAATGATCGCAAAACCAAGACCACCAATCAGGCCAATGTAAGAACTACGCATCGTGCCGTACTGGCCGCGGAGTGTCACGAAGCTACCGCGAGGAAGTGTCTTTCGATTGGCATCAACGATACGAGTGGCTTCACGACCGACTGCACCCAGATCCCGATCCTGTACGGATGCATAGATATCAACGACGCGTCGGATGTTGTAGTGATTGATCGAGCCGAGTTCACTCGTGCGCTTAATTGAAGCGACATCGGTAAGGATCGCAGGCCTTTTCTGGTTTGAACCGCTGATAGGAATGTTCTGAAGGTCTTGACCCGACTGAATTTTGTATTGGGGCGTCTGTGCCACAATGTTGTACGAAACTCCGTTTTTCGGGTTGAGATAAAACATGGGGGCAATCTGGAAGCTGCTACTCAAAGAGATCAGCGTGCTATTGGCGACGTCGCGCTCAGTGAACCCTCCCTGAGCCGCCTTAGTCCGATCCACATCGATGTGAAACTTGGGATAGTCAGACTGCTGTTGAATACGCAGATCAGTGATGCCGCGAACGTGACTTAGCTGCGAAATCATTGTCTTAGCCACTTCAAGGTTTGCGTTGACATCCGGACCGTCGATCTGAATATCAATTGGCGCAGGCAGGCCGAAGTTCAACGTCTGAGTCATAATGTCGGCGGGGAGGAACGCGAACGTCGCCCCAGGAAATTCGCGGGGAAGCGTCTCGCGGAGAGTTCGTACATAGTCGCCGGTTTTATGATGCTTTTCGTTCAGAGAGACGAGCACGTCAGCATCGGCGGCTCCGGTCAAGCCGGAGTTGTTGTAAATGTAGTTGAGGGGGCTGAATGGTAGACCAATGTTGTCGAGGATATTGTCAACTTCGGAAGCAGGTATAGTCTGCCGAATACGAGCTTCAACGTCATCTGCCAGACGGGCTGTTTCTTCGATACGCGTTCCAGTCTTGGCGCGCACATGAAGTATGAACTGTCCACTGTCCGTAGCTGGAAAGAAGTCCTGGCCAAGGAACGGAACAAGAGCGAAGGCACATATGCATACCAGCAAGAAGCTGGGAACGAAGATCTTTCTCCCAGAAATGAGTCCGATGAGTACAGAAGAATATGAATTGCGAGCTCTCTCGAAGAGCCGCTCGAATCCTCTCTGAAGCCGAGCGAATGGGTTATTTGACTTCGGGTCATCGTGATGCTTGGCCTTCAATAGATACAGGGCCAACGTGGGGACCAGAGTACGAGATAGCACGTACGACGCCAGCATGGCAAAAATGACCGCCTCGGCCAGCGGAACGAACAGGAACTTCGCAACGCCGGTGAGGAAGAACATTGGAAGGAAGACAATGCAAATGCAAAGGGTCGAGACCAACGCCGGAACGGCGATCTGCGCAGCGCCGCCGAGGATGCCGTTATGGAGTGGAGCGCCATCTTCGAGATGACGCTCGATATTTTCAATCGTAACGGTGGCATCATCGACGAGAATTCCGACGGCTAGCGCAAGGCCGCCAAGCGTCATGATGTTGATGGTCTCGTGAAGAAAGCTTAGGGCCATCACAGAGGTCAAGATCGAAAGTGGGATGGATACCGCGATGATAACGGTGCTGCGCCAGCTTCCCAAGAAGAGGAGGATCATCAAACCGGTAAGTGCCGCGGCGATGATAGCTTCGCGAATAACGCCGTTGATGGAACCCTGAACGAACACGGATTGATCTGAAAGCGGTTGGATTTTGAGTTCTGGAGGAAGTGTCTGTTCAATACGCGGAAGCATTTTACGGATACCATTGACTACGTCAATGGTTGAAGCATCTCCCGCCTTAAGTACGGGGACCAGAACACCTCGAGCGCCGTTTTGACGAACGATATTTGTCTGCGGCGCGAATCCGTCGCTAACCGTTGCGACGTCGCGGAGATAGATGGTAGAACTTCCAACCATCTTTATAGGTAGATCATTGAGTTCCTGGACTGCTTTAACATCCCCATTGAGATCAACGTCGTACTCAAAGTCTCCGATCTTGGTCGTGCCACCGGGCAAAATGAAATTTTGATTGCCAAGGGCAGTGAGCACATCGTTAGGTGAGAGCCCCTTGGACTGTAAAAGGCCCTGATTGAGGTTCACCATAACCTGGCGTAGCTTTCCGCCGTAGGGAAACGGAACCGAAGAACCCGGAACCGTAACTAGCTGAGTACGCAGAAAGTTCAACGCTATGTCATTGAGCTGAGACTCCGTGAGACCCCTTCCCGAAAGACCCAGTTGAAGGATGGGAACAGTCGATGCATTGAAATCAACGACAAGGGGAGGAAGTGCGCCAGGAGGCAAAAAGCGCAGAATAGTCTGGGAAATCGCAGTCACCTGAGCGTTCGCACGATCAATACTTGCATTCGGCTGTAAGAATATTTTGACGATCGCCGTGCCGTTTACCGTTGTGGACTCAATATGCTCGATGTTGTCGACGGTTGTAGTCAGGATGCGTTCGTAAACCGTAGTGATACGCCCTTCGGTCTCTTCCGGGCTGAGGCCTGTGTAAGTCCAAGCAACGGCGACAACCGGAATATTAATGCTCGGGAAGATGTCTGTCGGCGTTCTTAAAATGACGATCGGGCTCAGAATAAGAATGAGAAGCGCCAGAACAATAAACGTATAAGGTCTCCTCAACGCTATTTTGACGATCCACATTTCATTTCTCCAATTCCGCGCATAGAGCCAGTCACAGTTTGACAGCTTCTATTGAGCACAATACAAAACGACACGTATCGTATATATACAGATTGTAAATGATGCTTTAAAGATGCAAAATCTGCCCAGAAAAAACACTGTTAGCGGCGCGTTCGATTGTTTAGTGCAGGAAAGGAGACTGGCTTTACCATTGAGCAATAAAACCTTAAATGGGCGTCTGTCGTCGGCATCTCCGTGAACTGCGATTTATATAACGACTTGTGTCCGGAGGTTGCCTTGATCTCAAGGACGACTGAAATGGTTGAAGGCCCTTGGCAAGAAGGTGCTCGCCTGATGAACGTTTGCGCCTATCTGTTCGCTAAAGAAGTTCGGGAAGATGTCTGTGGGAGTCCTCAGAATCATCACCGGACTCAAAATGTTAGTTATCTAACATTGGCGTTTCTACGGCATGTAAAGAGCTAGCCTCCTCGCTTTCGCTTAAACCTCTCAAAATTAGGCACAAACGAACTGAATAGACACACTGAAATCGGAGAGCGATATAAGTTGAATTTAAGGTCACTGTTCGCATCGATATTCAACTGATTATCTCTTTCTACAACGCCATTTAAGGTCGTGCGCGAATGTCGATTCGTCGCGACATAGACTTTGGAGCAACTCTGGCCGCACACCTCTATTTCACGCAACAGATCACAATATAGTTACGTCACTGGACACACTGAAGATGAACGAACAAGAGTTACGGCGCAGCCTACAGGAACGCCACATTCGCCTGATGGCTTTGGGATCGACCATTGGAGTGGGTTTGTTTTTAGGTTCGGCGACTGCAATCAAGCTCGCGGGTCCGGCAATTCTGATCTCTTACATCGTCGGTGGCTCGGCGATATTCATCATCATGCGAGCCCTGGGCGAAATGGCTGTACATAAACCGGTAGCCGGTTCATTCAGTCGATACGCCCAGAATTATTTAGGCCCACTTCCTGGTTACCTGACTGGCTGGAACTATTGGTTCATGTGGCTGGTAACTTGCATTGCCGAAATTACCGCAGTCGGCATCTATATGGGGATCTGGTTCCCCACTGTGCCGCAATGGATCTGGACCCTGGCTGCGCTCGCGGCGATGAGCGCGGTCAATCTTGCCGCGGTAAAAGCTTACGGCGAATTCGAGTACTGGTTCGCCATGGTCAAGGTCGTGACCATTGTGATGATGATCGTCGGCGGCAGCGCCATGATTATGTGTGGTCTTGGTAATCATGGGGTTGCGACAGGTATCCACAATCTTTGGTCCAATGGCGGCTTCATGCCCAACGGCGCCAAGGGCGTATTGATGGCGATGCAAATGGTTATGTTCGCATATCTAGGAGTGGAGATGATCGGACTTGCTGCTGGTGAAGCAGAAAATCCGAATAAGTCAATTCCGGATGCGATCAACTCAGTATTCTGGCGCATTCTACTTTTCTATGTCGGCGCCCTGTTCGTGATCCTGTCGATTTATCCATGGAATGAACTTGGCACCCATGGCAGTCCATTTGAGATCACATTCCGGCGGCTTGGCGTTAAATCGGCCGCAGGTATCATCAACTTCGTGGTGCTCACCGCCGCGCTGTCGTCGTGCAATGGCGGCATCTACAGTACAGGCCGCATGCTCTACAATCTCGCTCAACAGGGCCAGGCACCGCGTATGTTTGCGATCACCTCACGAGGCGGAGTACCGCGACGTGCGATTTGGGCGTCTGTCGCGATGTTGTTGCTTGGTGTGTTACTCAATTATCTGGTGCCAGCGAGAGTGTTCGTCTGGGTGACTTCTATCGCAACCTTCGGGGCTATCTGGACATGGAGTATCGTGCTCATCACGGAGATGAAATTTCGGCAAGGCTTAAACGACACCGAGCGCGGTCGGCTGATTCTCCGCGTGCCCTTTTATCCATACGCATCATGGATGGCATTAGCGTTTCTGGTCTTGGTCACCGCGTTGATGGCTTATTTCCCCGATACGCGTATCGCTTTACTAGTCGGTCCGCTCTGGCTTGTACTGCTCGCGCTGTTTTATTACGTATTTGGGCTATGCAAAGTTGAGCAATCCACGGTAGAAGACGAGTGACCCTCTAAATTGCCTTGAGCTCATACCGCCGACTGTTGCCGCCGGATCTTGTCGAAAGTCGCGAGCGAAGTCAGAAAACGAAAACCAATATTATCGTCATGGGTCACGAACTCATTGTTTCTGGTATCGGGCAAGAACCACGGTTGCCGATGGCCAGCTATTCCCGGTGAAGGCCAGATTACGGGTTCGCAGATCTCGCCCTATGGCGAGTACCTATCCTTCCCGCCTCTAGCGACGTTCTTTGCGTCTCGTGCTGCGCAAATCCTTCGCATGCAACAACATCGAAGACGTCTCCATCGTGACTCAATGCACCAGCATCGCACGGGTGTTGTTTTTCCGTAGAGTGTGGTTCACATTCCATGTCCTAAATTGCGGCATTTATGTCGTGGCGCCCGCTTCGGCAAGCTCCTAGAATTGGTCTAGAAAAGAGATAGCGATGTCAAATCTCTCGTCGTTCTCGACTCCTTGCTTGCGAAAGAAGCCGGTGATCTCCTGCGTGAGCACTCCACGATTCCGAATGGCAGTCCGGGACGGAAGGATGGAAAAAAGTGCATCAATGCCTGAATTTCAACAAACTCCCGGATATGTATGGGAAGAGCTGAACTTCTCGTCTGTTCTGTCACAGATCACAAAATTAGATACAAACGATAGTAATAGGCACACTTGAATCTAAGAGGCGAGATAACTTGAAAAAGTGGCCACTATTCGAAGATAGACCTGGTGCCAGCTAGTGCTCGTGATGTGAGGATCTGAGTAGTACTTAACGAGACTGGAATTGGAGAAATTAAGTTGTCGCTCAAGAGGTGTAATAAGGGACCAGAGTCAGTGCACGATCGGTCACGACGCACAGTGTTGAAGGGTATAGTTGCGGCTGGCGTCACCACGTTAGTGTCCTGTGCATGTTTAGCTGAAGCAAAGAATAACAACAACCAAATCGATAAGATCCCTCAGTCTACTGGGGGATCCAGAAAGGATATAACGATGTCAAATTTATCATCCTCCCTTGTCATTCCCGACTCCTTGCTTGCGAAAGAAGCTACCGGTCTCCTGCGTGAGCATTCCACGGATCTGCTCTTTAATCACTCGATTCGTGTCTACTTCTTCGCGGCGGAGCAGGGCCGCCAACGAAAGCTTCGCTTTGATCCAGAACTTCTCTACGTCGCGGCTGCATTTCACGATTTTGGCCTCCTTAAGAAATTCTCGAGCCCAGACGAACGCTTCGAGGTCGATGGCGCAAACGCGGCCCGTCAGTTTCTCACTGCACATAAGGTCCCCGAAGAGCGGGTAGAAATTGCATGGACGGCCATCGCTCTGCACACCACTCCCGGTGTCACTCAGCACATGCGCCCCGAAGTAGCTCTACTCTATTCGGGAGTCGGTCTCGATGTTCTTGGAAGAGGTTTCGACCAGTTTCCTTCGGAGGTGCGCGAGGAAGTCGTTGCGAGATACCCTCGGAAACACTTCAAGAAAGCGTTCATCCAAGAGTACTTTGCCGGTTTTGCGTACAAGCCCGGCACGACCTACGGCACCGTGAACTCCAGCATCTGTGAGCGCCTTATCCCCGGTTACAAAGCTCCTAATGCCGTCGACGTGATAGCGGCATCTCCCTTCACCGATTCCGAATAGCAATCCGGAACGTCGAGGTAGGAAAAAAGTTGTACTACAGGAAGATTGCGCAATGACATGATGTCCAGTCAGTTTCGCTGTGGCAGGCACCTTTGAGGAGACGGATCCTTGCGATCATGCCCTCCGCCAACTACACCCGACCAGAGTGTAGGGATAACGTAAATGGGTGACGGTGACAGACGTTGGATGAAACAGCCCCAGAGCACATCGTTCATCCGGTCAATGAGGTTCAGGCCCATTCAATCATGATCTCCTAACGCCTGCGTGAGTTTGGGCCACCAGACGTCACGGGTTCACGGCGCCCATAGGGCGATCCTGTCATCCGGAAAGACTGGCAGTATGCCGAGAACTACGTGGAGAGAGTTATGACCATTACCAACGGACAGCCCGAAATACCTGCTGTTTACCCAGAACAAATAGCAATGGCATTAGCGTTCTTTCGTGCTGCAGTATTAGATGAGACCGCAGAGGGAGCCATCCTCCCGCTCAGCGATCGAGGCATTTGGAAGGCCTTGCTCGAACCAGATGCGATGCAACGTGGAATTGGAGTTATCAGGATTCATTTTGAATCCAGCGACAGTATTCACCCTGTGGTTCAAAGAGTGCTCTGTTTTCTCCAATTGTTGAGAGAACAAAATCAAACTCCCAATCTAATTTGGCTCGAAATCATGACACATCATAACCGCTTCATTCCAATAATCAACGCCATAGCTTTGTGCCCCGCTCACATAGATAAAGCACTTGATGTCGTTCTGTTTGCCAAGATAGCGAGTCATATGGCAAATGACGTAATCGGTCACCTGTCACCTGTTAGCTGATCGTTGAAAACACGGAACTTCTTTTGTTCCTACTGCGGTCCTAAAGAGGAAGGCTGCATCCTTTCTCTAAAAACTGCATCCTTTCCTAGAGGGCCGCCAACGTTAGCTTAGTTAACATTTATTGGGTTCTCTGTACGTTAGTAAGGATTTAGGCAGATGTCATTGAGGGTCGAATTAGTATCTCTTTCTACAAAGCCACTCAAAGTGGAGCATGAGTCTCAATACGTGGTGATGGTGCTTCAGCCTGGAGCTATTGATTTTCTCAGCATCGACGGCTCTCCAACGGAACGATTTGAATACGTGTCAGGCGAGATTGCTTTATGTTGTCGGCAACGTGTTGCGCTCGTCCAAAGCCACGATCAAATAAGAGGGCTTCATTTTGAAGTGTCTGATTTCCGCCTAAGCGAGGCTGCCGGTGAAGCGAATAGAGAGATAGAGCTGCAGAGTATTCACAAGCTCAAGGATCCGCGGCTCACGGCGTTGATGACTGCAGTCAATATCGAAAGAGCATCTGGTTACCCCAGTGGCCAATTATTTCTTCAGTCTATTGAAGTGGCATTGGCCGCAGTTTTAGTGCAAACTTACTCTCTTTCAATGAAGGCTACGCGCCCGATCAAAGGTGGGCTTAGTGACGTTGGGCGTCGTAATGTCATAGACCTTGTACGATCGAGAATCAGCGAAGATATAAGCCTTGCCGACATGGCAGCAGTCACGGGGCTGAGCATTACTCACTTTTCTCACATCTTCAAAAAGTCGATGGGTGAAAGCCCACACCAATTCGTATTGCAACAAAGAGTGCAGCACGCCAAAGAATTGCTCGTATCGTTGAATCTACGAATGATCGATATCGCTCTGGCCTGTGGTTTCAAAACGCAACAACACTTTGCTCGGATATTTCGAGAGGTGTGTGGTCTAAGTCCTACAGAATACCAGCGACTTAAACTGAGCAGACGGTTGCGCGATTCGTATGTCAGGTCTTCTGCAAGCTCTACATGTTGAGGTCGGCGAGGACGGCCCAGGATTAGAGGGTTGAACAACAGAGTGTCAGTAACACAGATCGGTTACCCGATAGTCTTCGTCAAAGTCGTCGCGAAAGGACAGAAACACAATGCTTAACATGAAGAAGTTTATCCTCTCTCTATTCGTCGTTGGCCTGGTGGGCACGACAATACACGCCCAAAATGTGGCTACACTCCTAACGAGGAAGCTACCCGAAGCACCAGGTAAAGAGATTCAAGTCGTTACCGTCAATTACGCACCAGGGGCTGTCGACGCGATCCATCGGCATGATGCACATGCGGTTGTATACGTTCTCGAAGGAGAAGTTGAAATGCAAGTTCGCGGAGGCACGCTTCAGCGGCTTGGCCAAGGACAGGTCTTTTACGAATCGCCTGAAGACGTTCACACCGTGTGTCGTAATGCGAGCAAGACCAAACCAGCGAAGTTCATCGTATTTTTCGTCAAGAACGAAGGAGCACCAATTCTCACTCCCGCTTCCTAGCTTCGGCTGTCGTGGATCGCAGTTCTCGGGTAAAGACATCTTGCCTGAAGCAATATTGCTTACGTGGAGTTGCTATGAATTCGAAAACTTTGCGGCCCACCGAAACTTGGGCAATTTTTTAAGTCGATCATGAAGTTTAGCGAGCACAACACCGCAAATGGCGCTACGTCCTGATAGCGGGAATCACAACTAATACAGCGAGTTTAAAGGAGTGAAGCAATGGCAGATATGAAGGCAATGGAGTTTTCAGACAAACTGAACCTGCAGCCGGTAAGACGTCCGGTTCCCGAGCCGCAAGCGGGCGAAATCTTAATTCAAATCTCCGCCGTTGGAGTAACCCCTACCGAGAAGCTTTGGTATCCCACCAGCCACTATGCGGACGGTTCAGCCCGATCCAAGGCAATTCCTGGACATGAATTCTCAGGTACAGTTGCGGGGTTAGGCGCGGGAGCACTTGGCTACAGTCTGGGAGATGCTGTTTTCGGCCTGAACGATTGGTTTGCAGAGGGTGCTACGGCTGAGTTCTGCATAACAAAACCATCGAATCTTTCTCTGAAGCCGCCTTCTCTGTCCCACATCGAAGCGGCCTCAGCCCCGATTAGCTTGCTGACGGCATGGCAGGGACTGCATGTCCGAGCAAAATTACAGAAAGGCGAACGAGTCCTTATACACGGAGGGGCTGGGGCGGTGGGGCTTTTCGCAGTTCAACTAGCTAAATCGCAGGGAGCGTATGTGATTGCCACGTCGTCCAAGTCAAACATCGATTTTGTACAGCAGCTCGGAGCCAATGAGGTCATCGATTATCGCGAGCACCGTTTTGAAGAGGCAGGCCTAGTCGATGTAATCTTCGATACCGTGGCCGGAGAAACCTTGGACAGATCCTGGGATCTTCTCAAGCCTGGTGGCAGGTTGGTCACGATTGCTGCGGACGCAGAAGCGAGTGCCGATTCACGCGTAAAGAGTGCTTTTTTCATTGTCGAACAGGATGGAGAACAATTAGCTTCCTTGGGCAAGCGCTTCGATTCCGGGGAATTGAAAGCTTTCGTCAAAGCTGAGCTGCCGATGGAAGAAGCAGACCATGCTTATAGTGGTTCGGTTGCTGGCAACCCCGGCAAGCTAGTCATCCGGACAAAATAGTTCCGCCCGCCGCAATACTCGATACAAACCACAGTAATAGACACGAATAAAGCGGAGGGATGAGTTAAGTTGAACCTAAGGTCACAGTTTATATAGAGACTTCGACTTCTGAGGTTAGCAACGATGGCGTGAATACGCACCCGGTCTGAACTCAACTACGCATTCAACTACACCCAAAAACCACAAGCGAGTGGACCGTGGCACCCATGAAGCTTGCCGGGAAAAAATTCGATGCGGAACTGTTATATGAAGAATGGAAAATTGAAGTGAGCACCCAGACGACCTCGAAACCCGACATTCTCGCTAAGATTGAAGTCTACAAACGACAGGAAATTCTCCTCGCCAAACAAAAAACTTCCGCCGAAGCGATGCGAAAGTTAGCTCGACAAGCGCCCACCCCGCGGGGCTTCGCGGCTGCTATTGAAAGGCATCTTTCCTCGGGTCGTCCGGCACTGATCGCCGAGATCAAGAAAGCAAGTCCGTCAAAAGGACTGCTTCGTCCAGACTTCGATCCTGCCGCCTTGGCGCGTGCTTATGTCGAAGGAGGAGCCAGCTGTCTTTCAGTCCTAACCGACGAGCCATCCTTCCAGGGCCATCCGGATTACCTTCGGCTTGCGCGCGAAGCGTCAGGTCTGCCCGTTCTGCGCAAGGACTTTCTCTTTGAGCCCTACCAGGTCGATGAAGCCCGCACTTGGGGTGCCGATTGCATTCTCGTCATTATGGCCAGCGTTAATGATGTTGAGGCTCGTGAACTGGTGCATGCAGCCCATGATCTCGAAATGGATGTACTGGTCGAGGTGCATAACGGCCAGGAGCTAGAGCGCGCCCTCCCACTCGAAACGAAGCTCGTCGGCATCAATAACCGCGATCTGCGCACTTTCGAAGTTTCGCTGGACACGACCGAGAAATTGGCATCACAAATTCCAAAGGGACGGGTCATCGTTAGCGAGAGTGGCATATCAAATCACGCAGACATCCTGCGTCTCTCTGCCTCTGGGGCCCGAACCTTTCTTGTTGGCGAAAGCTTGATGCGGAAACAGGACGTTGCCGCAGCGACAGAAGCTCTTTTGTTCGACTGATCAATCCTCTCCAGATCAGATCAACCAGACGTATTCACAACGATCCCTTGTGAAGGGGAAGCATGAACGGATTCATTTGATCCTCAACGTGGCTTCGGCACGTCATCGACAATCACATCGCTCGCGAGTATTACCGCTTATTCGATATTGGGAATAAAGCCAGGGCTTGGTGTTTGTACAGCTATGCCTAAAGTTTATTTGGCCACGAAATACTCGACGACGAAATCTTAACTTTTTCGGACACCGAACACAGGTTATGCCAAAGGGCGCTCTGCGACTAAAGGCTCATCTGTGTGTGTGTCGCCTGAGAAAAACCAACTCACGAGTGGGTGTGCCGTGGATTGACTTCTAGGCTACCCAACTAAACACGATGAACGAATACAGGATAACGAGGCCATGGGTCTAAGCAGGATTTTGCAGGAAGCTCCAGTCGAGACGGTGAATGGCGTGCGACCAACGAAAGAAGGGCTATCCCAGTCGGTGCAAATGGCGTCGGTCTTTGCCCTGATCACAGTTGCGTTGCACATAGCGGTGAATTTGCGCGCCCAGCGCGTAGGCTATCAGCTATTTCGTGACGAGATGTATTACATCGTGTGTGGACGGCATCTCGCATGGGGATATCTGGACCAGCCCCCAATTGTGGCTCTGGCGGCACGATTCTCAGAAGTGGTATTTGGGTTGCATTCACTCGCGCTGTTTCGCATATTGCCTTCCGTTGCTGGAGGACTGGAGGTTGCCGGAACCGGATTGTTGGTGCGGGAGATGGGCGGCCGCCGCCTGGCGCAGATACTCGCGATGATCGGTGTCATGGCCTGCCCGGTAGTACTCGCAATTGATGCGATTCTTTCGATGAACTGCTTTGAGCCCCTGTTCTGGATAGGAACTGCATACGCGGTGCTACGGGCCGTGCACGGCGATGGGGCACGTTGGTGGGTAGTCGCGGGAATAGTGGCGGGTCTAGGTCTCGAGAACAAATGGAACGAAGCGTTTTTTCTCTTTGCCATGTTGGCGGCACTTCTGCTGACGCCAGCACGAAGGGCGTTAGGGGGCCGATGGTTCGCCGTGTGTATTGCACTGATCGTTCTGATTGCGTTGCCGAATCTGCTGTGGGAAGTGCATCGAGGTTGGCCGACTCTGATCTGGCTGCACAATGTCGGAGCGCAGGGCATAAACGTGCGACTCGGGCCGGGAGCGTTTCTGTGGAACCAAGTATTCATCACCGGTCCACTATCGAGTCTACTGTGGCTTGGCGGTCTGGTCTGGTTGTTAGCTGATCGTGCGGCGAACGGGTTGCGATGGATAGGCGTGTTGTACATCCTGTACCTGCCAGGCATGATGGCGCTGCACGCGAACGACTATTATTTAGCGCCTGTTTATCCGCTGTTATTTGCCGCCGGCGGTGTGGCATGGGACCAATGGTTGAAGAGTGGATGGGCACGACGGATAGCCGTTCCCGCATATGCCAGCTCGATTCTGGCATATGGGATTCTAGGCATACTGATTGTGCAGCCAGTGCTGACACCCCCAGAGTATGTACGCTACATCGCTCATACCAGTCTGAAGCCACGCGAATTCAATGCTTCGGCGCATGCGCCGCAACCTGAACTAACGGCCGATATGACAGGATGGCGAGACATGGCAGACAAACTGGCTGGGGCATATTGGTCTCTTTCTCCGGAGGACCGCTCCAAGGCAGGAATTCTAGTAAGCAACTACGGCGAGGCGAGTGCTGTGAATGTATACCGCCCTGATGTCCCAATAGCGATCAGCGGTCATCAGAACTACTGGTATTGGGGTCCGCGAGGACACGATGGATCGGTCATGGTTGTCTTTGGGGAAAAGCGCGAGGTTCTCGAACAACAGTTTGCGAGCGTATCCGAAGTCGCGCATACCACAAACGAGTGGGGCCAACCATATGAGGTCATACCGATATATGTGTGCCGCAATGAGAAACAGAATCTGCGAGAAGCGTGGCCAACCTTCAGGAAATGGTTCTGAGAACCATGCATCATCCCTGTGGCTACGAGTAGATCGGTACGCCTAGGAAATCTTTTTAGGAAACCCGCGACCTCTGCCGTGACAGATTTGAATTTAGCTGTAAGTGATTGATTACAGGAGCATCGGTGGCAGCGTAAAGCATCCTTAGTCATCCTAAAATAGCCTAATCAAATTCTCGTCTGTTCTGTCCCGGATCTAAACATTAGATACAAACTACAGGTAATAGACAAACTGAAGCCTGAGAGGTGAGATAAGTTGAGAAAGGGTTCACCCTCTTGGCGGACCTTCGCATCTGCACAATACTCTGTCGGAACGATTTGTATGAAGGCGATGTACACCAATTAGCTTCAACGTTACACCCAGGGAGTTTAATGTTATCAAAGGCTTTTCGCATTTGTTGCTCGATATCCCAGCGTCGCGCGTTCCTATCACTACTAATTCTTTTCGCAGTATGTGGTAATTCAGCCCAACTCAGTGAGAGATTTATCGGGTCTTCCTTGACAGTTTCCGGGCGTACGGTCGGAAACTGTCACCTTGTCTTCCTGGGCCCGACCGGGCACGTCCTCGCGGCGCTGCGACTGCGGCCCTGAACGCCCCTTGGCGGTTCAGATGGCGCGGTTTTTAGGTACAACAGGGGAACAGTCATCAGTTCGGCTTACCTGTATTCGATTCCGCTAAGTTACGGTCAGTCAGCAACTTCGGCCGATACTAGATTACGCTCGATTTCTCATATTTATCAATACTTTACGTCCTGCCTCGCAAATTCGTAATCAGTAGGTCAGCGGTTCAACTCCGCTCATCGGCTCCATTCCTTTTCAATGACTTATAAGGATTCTTTTAGAATCAAGCGGATGAGAGCAACTTATTATCGGTTGCGGCTACTACCGCAAGCACTTTAGTTTGTGCTATATACGTCAAAGTCGCGAGTGCGCCAAAATTGTACCCCGATCTCAATCAATTGCAACGGCTACAAAACAGCCATGCCGGGCTCGCGCTATTCGACAACCACGCTCGGAGCGAAAAGCGATGCATTTGCGGACGATTAGTCGAACTGTAAACGCTACGATCGCAAAAACGAGCACGGCAGATATGGTGAACAGATTCCTGCCACGCTGTCGCAACAATTGAGTTGGTCTCACTTCCGTGAGCTGTTGTCGCTCGAGCAACCGCTGCAACGGGAATTTTATGCCGAGATGTGCCGCATGGAGGGCTAGAGCGTTCGAACCCTCAGGGGGCGAATCGAATCCATGCTCTACGAACGAACAGCACTCTCCCGAATACTCCATTGGGGTGTTTGTCTGTAGGCGGATGCAGGTCAACGAGGAGCGGGCTGATACGAACGCCTCGACGAAGCGGCCGAATGTAAGGGCGAAGTCGCACCGTATTGCGGCAGAGATCGAGGTTCCTGCGAAGAGCGCGAAGGACTCAGCCGGGTACACGCTCTTCGTTAAGTGCGGTCACGATCACTTCAAGCACGCCGTTGCCGAAGGGCAAGGTCACAGTCGGCTTCGAGTCTCGTCGCGCTCCTTATCGAAGAAGTTGTTTTCGTAGACACTTCAATATTTCTGTGAAATTTTGCAATGTCCAGGGCACAAAAAGACTCTTGCCCCGGCATCATATTTGTGCAGCACATTCAGCGACTAGAGCACTCGACAATTTGTGTCTTGCGACTTGCAGGCATCGAACAATGTTTCCAGCTATCAATGTGGTTCGATGTCGCACGGAATGGAATGAAGAGCCGACTTAGGTCCAGCGAATCGGAGAAATTTGTGGCGAAATTTGACAAAAGGGCTGTGTCTACCGTCCCGGCTCTCAACAGTGCGAAACTTGAGGGAAAAAAAGCATACCCCCTATCAGGCCCAGCCGTGGGGGTCAAACGTCGATAATCCACGCCGAACTTGAACAGATGTGTTCCGAAGGCCCAGGAGAGCGTATCCACGAAATTAAGCTGCTGCTCTGAATTGCTAGATAGCCTTCCCTGCCTGACCTCCATATCCTCGCCATCCGGAAAGAAGACGAGAGCCTGGCCTGTGCCGGGAGTGTAGGGTGACGATGACGGGAATAGATTCGACAGAGGAGGCACCACCGCACCCTGAAAGTCGGTGAGGGAGGTGGTAACGCCGGCGGTGCTTTGGCTCCAGTTTGCGCGGAAGTCGTTCAGCATGGCAGGAGTGAGCAGAATAGTGGCGCCCGCGGTGAACGTATCCATATCGACGGTGCTAGTCCCAACCTCCTCCCAATTGCGGGTCGCGTCATACGACGGTGCGTGGCTATAGCGTGCAAACAGGTTGATTTTCTTCGTCAGATGATGGTCGATGCGGATGCTGATTGCGTCAAGGCTAGAGGGATTGGAGTAGGCGGCAACGATGTTCGCCTGGCACGGATTCGTAATGTTGTCGCAGGCGGGGTCGATGAGGGGTGCATTGGGATCCGGGAGCGGAAGCGCATTGACCAGCGGCTGATAGACCGGCGCGACGGCCGCGCGTGCCGATGCGGTATAGAACTGGTCTGAGGCCGTCTGGGGCAGGCGCAACCGAAGCCCTTCATAGGAGAAGAAGAAGAAGGTCTTGTCCTTGGTGATGGGCCCACCAAAGGTTCCCCCAAAATCATTCTGGCGGAGCGGTGGCTTGGGGAGCAGAGGCGTGTCGAAGTAGTTGCGGGCGTCGAAGATGTCGTTGCGCAGGTAGTCGAAGGCCGTACCGTGGAAGTTGTTGCGCCCGATTTCGTGACGATAGAGATCTGCGCGCCGGGAGTACGTCCAAATTCGGCCTCGTACGATGAGGTTTCAATGCGAAACTCCTGCATGTCATCCACGGAGACGAATCCGTTGGTGCCACCCTGCGAGGTGAATGCCGGGATCGCGCCGCCCAGCGATTGACTGAGCGCACCTACTTGAACGCCGAAGTTTGCGCTGACACCATCGACCGTGAAGTAGTTGGCGTCGCTGCGTTGGCCATTCACACTGAACTGGCCAGGTCCGTCATTCTGAGTGGAGGTGAACACTACGCCAGGCGCCACCGAGATCAGGGACTGAAAGCTGCGTCCATTAAGCGGCATGTTGTCCACGAACTGTTGGTTGACCACTGTACTGACGGCTGCCGATTGGGTTTGAAGCAGGGGAACGCTGTCCTCGACGGTTATGGTCTCCGTCCTGGGGCCGAGTGCGAGCATGAAGTTTTCGTTGGCGGCGTCCTGGGCGTAGAGTTCAAGGTCGGGTTGGACGACGGTGCGGAAGCCATCCTTTTCGATGGTCAACCGGTAGTGGGCTGGGTGGAGGCCGGGAAGGACGTAGATCCCGTCTTCGTTGGTTGCAGTAGAGGCCGAGATGTTGGTGTCGATGTCGGTGACCGTGCATTTGGCCCCGGCGATCACTGCGCCGCCTACGTCCGTCACTCTGCCTGAGATATGTGCGCCTTCCGTTTGCGCGAAGGCCGTCGCAGATATCACAGAGAGTGCCAGGATGAGCAGGCCCTTCATCGATACTCTCCCTTTGTGCTGCTCTGCTCAAACTTCGCCAGGGTGGGATTGATTAGCCCTTGGCTTACTTGTGATCAGTTGCTTGTCTAAAATTTCGAAGCCATCTCCCGATTTAGATCAGGAGAAAATTCTTTGCGTGGCACAAATCAGGCCGGCGTCCTGCATACCTCAATGAGACAACCGACTCCGGTGAAAGCCCACCAACTGCTGAATCTCGCGGTGATGGTGATTCTGCGAACAAACATGGGATTCGGAAGGATCAGACTGACGCGAATGGACCCGCGAAGATGGTGATGCCATGTTGATCAACGCTACAGCAGTTCGAGAAGCTGGGCCCTGGCCGTCTGCAATCAAGATCGACATTCAGTTTGAACTGAGGCTCCTGAGATGACAAGTAAATTTTGTTCAGGGAAAGAGGGTGGCATGAGAAAGATCGTTGCATATCTGCTTTTGCTCTGCGGAGTCCCCACTCTGATGCTCGCTGAAGATATCGGCTGGCCACGTGAGATTACCCAGAATGGGGCGCGTATTGTTTACTATCAACCGCAGATTGATCAGTGGGCGGATTACCGGACACTAGACGCCCGAATGGCAATCTCTGTCACTCCGGCGGGCGGGAAGCCTACGCCCGGAGTGGTCTCTATTCAAGCCCGTACCGATGCCGACAAGGAGACCCGGACGGTCGTCATCAGCAACATTAAGTTGGTTGACACACGGTTTCCGTCGGTAGACACGGCGACCGACGCAAAGCTGGACGAATTGGTTCGCACGTTTTTCAAGCCGGATAACACGATGACGATCTCACTCGACCGATTGACGGCAGAGGTGGAAGAGGGAAAAGTTTCGGGGCCGGCCGTGAAGGTCGATAACAATCCTCCGAAGATATTTGTCAGTAGAGTGCCGACCGTTCTGCTGTTGGTGGATGACAAAGAGGTACGTGCGCCCATCGAGAAGACAAAACTTGAGTTTGTCGTCAACGCGAATTGGACGGTCTTGTTCGACACGGCAGGAAAGAAGTATTACCTGCTGAATGGAAAGCAGTGGCTGACGGCTGCCAAACTTGAAGGGCCGTGGACCGTGGCGGCGCAACTTCCAAAGGAGATGAGTAAGCTTCCTGCCGACCAGAATTGGGCGGAGGCGAAGAAGGCCATACCGCCGCAAGGTCCCGTCGGCGCTGCACCCGCGGTGTTCTTCAGTAATGTTCCGGCTGAGGTGATTGAGTTCAAAGGTGCTCCCATCTATACGAAGATTCCGGGCACTCAACTCACGTACGCGACCAATACAAAGAGCGCGGTCTTCGTTCAGACGAACGAACAGAAATATTACTTCCTGGTTTCGGGGCGATGGTTCCGTTCCGCTTCGCTTGATGGGCCGTGGACCTATGCGAGCGAGGATTTGCCCTCGGACTTTGCGAAGATCCCGCCGCATGGGCCGGGCTCCGATGTTTTAGCGTCGGTTCCGGGTACGGAAGAGGCAGAAGATGCTGTTCTCCTGGCTCAGATCCCAACTACAGCAGTTGTGAATATCAAAGAAGCGGAGGCACAGGTAAAAGTTCAGTACGACGGAGAACCTCAGTTCAAGCCGATCGATACTACGACGCTGTCCTACGCGACTAATACACAAGACAAGGTCATTCAGGTCGGAGATGTATATTACCTCTGCTTTCAGGCCGTCTGGTTCATGTCCACTACGCCGAATGGTCCGTGGAAAGTTGCAAGCTCTGTCCCGAAAGAGATCTATACGATTCCACCAAGTTCGCCGGTCTATAACGTGACTTACGTTACGCAGGTGCAAACTTCTCCAACTACCGTCGAGTGCGATCACACGGCGGGATATCTCGGTATGTTTCTTGTGGGTGCGGCTGTCGGCCTGACGATCGCGTATGGGACGGGTTATTACTATCCGCCTTACTACTACCATCCACCGTACGGTTATCCCATCTATCGTCCCTATCCCACCACGTACGGAGTTGGTGCCTTCTACAGCCCCCACTCGGGCACCTATGGTGTCGCACGAGGAGCCTATGGTCCGTATGGAGGTGTAACAGGGGCGGCTTGGTACAACCCCTTCACAGGACGGTACGGCAGATCGGTCTCAGCTTACGGCCCATATGGCAGCGCGACAGCCGCACGCACCTACAACCCCTATACCGGTGTGTATGGTGCAACGCGCCAAGGGTCGAATGCTTACGGCAACTGGGGAAGCTCCGTCGCGGTGCGCGGCGATCAGTGGGCGCAGACCGCACATAGAACAAACTCACAGGGAACCGCGGCGGGTTTTCGTACATCTGAAGGAGCGCGAGGCGCTGGTTACAGCGGAGCGAATGGGAACAGTGGCTTCGTTGCTCAAGGGAAGAACGACAATATGTACGCCGGCAAGAACGGAGATGTCTACCGCAAGGATTCGAGTGGCGGCTGGCAAAAGTATGACAACGGCGGCTGGTCAGATACGGGTCCCAAGCCAACGCCTCATGCCCAAAATGGAAGCCGAACGCAGGGTGCCCAGGCGCAGCAACGTCCACAAGGCGCAGCTAGCAGGCCAGGTGCTGCGCAACAGCCAGCAACTTCTTCAGGAACAATGCAGCAGCTTAACCGAGATGCTCAGGCGCGCCAAACAGGAACGCAACGGACGGAGCAGTTCCAACGATCCGGCGGCGCGGCGCGGCAACAGGGCGGAGGACGTACAAGAGGTTCTGGAGGAGGGGCGCGCCGCCGATCTCAGTGACTTGCTTCTAAATTCTTACGATACAACTTCGACTTTCCGGGTCGCGATCTTCAATATCATTGCAGCTACCTCCGGGAGACATCTCACATGCTCGATGTGCACCCACCCGATCACGCTGTTCACTCCTGGCGAGACTTTTTCGTCCACATCGCCACCATTGTCATCGGCCTGCTCATTGCCGTGTGCCTCGAGCAGGCTGTCGAGAGCATCCATCACCATAACGAGGTAGCCGAGACTCGAAAAGCTCTCGCGGAGGAGCGCGAACAAAACAGAGAGACCTTTCGTCGCAATGCTGAAAGTGATCTCGGCACCGCAGCGCTCTTCCAGAACAACCTTCGCGTCTTCAACTACCTTCGCCAACATCCCGGGACTCCTCAGGCAAAACTTCCCGGCGTCGTGCTCTTTCCCCCGAATGTCTTTGAAATCGCTACGGCATCGTGGATCACCGCTGGAGAGACAAGCGTCCTCTCCATGATGACGCGTAAGGAAGTTACCAGGTACGCCGAAACATACTTCGAACTCAACCGAGCACTGGAGGGCTACAACCTCATGACCCTTGCAGCCGCTCACGCCGCCGCTTACACTGCACAGACCTCCGACGCGTCCACCCTGCCCCCTGAAAAGGTGGTACAGGAGATTGATCTGTTGGAGCAGGCAAACGCTCTTCACATGCTCTATGGTCTCTGGCTGCAAACCATAAACCATAAGCAGCCCGGCTTCGTCCCCGGCCTCACCAACCAGCAAGTCTTCGCCTACCCTGGCTTGGCCAACGCAGAAACCCTGCGAGCAAAGTTCCCGGAAGCTTATGCCTTCACGCAACGCGACCTCGACTCCGCACATACCATGCTTCCTTCGAACGATCGGTGAAGCCTCGACTTCCAGGAGGTCTGATGTATCAGTCTTGGTCCCAAAGAGCGAGTCTCGATGAACCGGGAAGGCATGAATATTTTGCCCCAATGAGCAAGGGGTGCTTTCGCACCTTTTCGCTGTGACAGGCCAGTGTAATTGGCATAAAGGAGACGTAATCATGAGCATGAAAATAAAGAGTCGTCACGTAGACGGAGTCACAATCTTGGACCTTAGCGGCCGTATCACCCTTGGAGAAGGAAGTGTCACGATCCGCGACGCAGTACGCAATGTCATAGCCACAGGTTCGAAAAAGATCTTGCTCAACCTTGGCGACATCAACTACATCGATAGTTCCGGCATAGGAGAACTGGTCAGCGCCTTCACAACGGTCAGAAACGGGGGCGGCGAGCTCAAGCTGCTCAACCTAACCAAGAAGGTCCATGATCTGCTTCAGATTACCAAGCTCTATACCGTCTTTGACATCAAGGACGATGAACGCTCGGCCATCGCCGCCTTCACCAGCTAGTTCTCCGTTGAGAGACGGTGGCCATCCCCAGAATCTGTCATACAGATCGTTTCAATTGGAGAGTTACATGGATATGGGTAGTACCAGGCGAAGGTTCCTCCAAAATGCGACGGGAAGTATCGCTCTAGGTTGGTTGCATCTTAGAACAGCCGAGGGGCTGCAGGCCAAGCTCGACGGGGCAAGCGTTACGGACGCCATTGAGCGTCTGAAGCCGGGAGAATATCTGTGGGCACCGGCAGTCGCACCTTCCGGACCAGTTCTTGCCATAATCAGTTTGCCAGTGCAGCGATGCTCCGTGTATCGCAATGGCGTGTTGATCGGAGTTTCGACTGTTTCCACTGGAAAGGCGGGTCATCGAACGCCAACCGGCGTCTTCACCGTGTTGCAGAAGCATATCGATCACAGGTCAAATCTCTATAACTCCGCGCCAATGCCCTACATGCAAAGGCTCACCTGGACCGGGATTGCGATGCATGCTGGAAATCTGCCGGGCTTTCCCGCCTCCCACGGTTGTGTTCGAATGCCGTTAACTTTTGCCAAACTGCTCTACAAGGCGAGCTCACTTGGGATGACAGTTGTCATTACAGATCTCGAGGAATTGCCACGCGTCGCTCCGACCCCCGACTTGCTGCAAAGCGTCGCAGCGAATGCTGCTGCGCAAACTGGGCCGTCCATTTGGCAACCGGAGAAGTCTGCTTCGGGACCGGTATCTCTCATCCTAAGCGCGTCGGATCAGAGGCTCATAGTGTTGCGGAACGGTGTTCTGATTGGTTCCGCGCATGTGACCATCGCGGGTCCCGTAACCGAAACGGCAGCGTACAGTCTCTCTAAAGTCGACGACCAGGGATTTCATTGGATGCAACTGCCCTTACCTGGGCAAAACTGGACCGGTAGCAGGGAAGTGTCGGCGGCCGACCGTGCTCGAGTGACCATGCCCGATGACTTCCGCGATAGGTTGAACGGAGAACTCACTCCAGGTGTCACCCTGGTGGTCACAGCGGATTCTCTTCGGGCGGGAGAGACCGGGAAGAGCCTAACAGTTATCGAGGCCGATGCGTAGGATTCCAGGGGTGAAACTTGGGGTGCGGGTCTGATCTCGCTCCGCCTTCAACGAGAGCTGGGCATCCGAGGCCGTTTAATAAATCAGTCCTGTTGTACGTGAGGAGCAGCGAGGACTGCCCCTCACGTCGCGGCGTGCAGTCTAGAACCGCTTCTCCGGTTTACACCCCTTGCCGTCGGTGACGGACGTCAGCACCTGGTTCTCGGCTGTGAGCGAACGGCTGAAGCAGTTACCGAGCGAGTCATTGCTGTGAAAGGAAGCACTCGAGTTGCCGGCTGCAGCGGTGATCTGGTCGGCGGCATTGATCGACAAGGTGTCCTTGGAGATGACCTGCTCCTGCGTGTTGCTTTCGAACAGAGGGAATCCGTTGAGAGCCTTTGTATCGGTTTGCTGATTCTGCTGATTCACCGACGTTGCCTGGGTGAAGGTGCCACCCGAGTTGGGAGTGAAGGAAAAGTCCACCGTCAACGGATACGACACATGCTTGCTCACTGTCTCCAGTAAGAAGCCCTGCCGTGTCGTGGTTTGCGAATCGACAGTGCTGGTCTGGACAACGTTTTGCACGTCGGCTCCGATGTTCGGGTTGACATTGAAGGTCTGGGTGTTGAGGAAGTCGACCTTTTGTTCGACCGTGGTTTCGACGCGGCCGTGCGAGGTGTTGACGAAGCCGCTGATGGAGAAGGTGCGGTTGGAGCCGACCGAGACTGTACCCGTTACGACTCCGGTTGAGCTGGTTGTCAGGTTTTCGTCGACGTGCGGAGTTGGGGCAGCGCTAAGGGTGTTGCTAATCAGCCCACCACTGACCTCGCGGCTGCCGTGGTCGGTGAAGATGAGCAGGTTCGCGGTTGCGTTGAAGAAGCTGTCGGCGTTAAAGACGCTGACGGCAACGGTGTGCTGGTTTCCATCGCCGAGCACGCCGGCAAAGGGAGTAAGGTCGACGCGATAGGGCTTGAAGTCGAGGGTTTGGACACCGGGAAGGGGCTCCCAGAGGAAGGGATCGATGCCGCCGGTGAAGATGAAGGGATAGACTGGCGCGACACCGGCGGGCTTGCCGTCGATGCTGATCTCAGTTTCGCGGAAGGCGGTGTTGCCGCAGCTCTCGAGGGGGCCGGTCTGGTCGTTGGGTACGCACAGGTACCAAAACTCATCGTCGATCTGGCTCTGGGCGAATACGTCGAGATAGACCTTCTCCACGTTGCGCGGCAGATTGACGGTTTGGCTGACCTGGTCGGCTGTGGTGTTGAGCGCGGCAGGATTGCTGCCGGAGCTGAGCCCTACGACGATGTCCGGCGTAGCAGGAGCGAGGGCGAGCGGCGAAGCAGGAAAGAACTCCAGCGCGGCGTTGGCAAAGATAGTGCTAGTGTCAGTGGAGTTGACGATGTTGCCGATAGTGGCCGAGCCCGGCTGGGCGGTTTTGAGAACCGCGGTGAGGTCGGTGACGTCGCGTTCAATGTGCCAGGAGGGGCTGAGGTTGTTGCGGGGCTCGGCAGTAGTGCCGAAGAAGATATTGACGTCGCCGAGATAAAACCAAGCGGAGCGGTCGAACTGGTTTCCTGCGGAGACGGTGAAGTCTGCCGTGAGGATGACCTTGGCCCAAGGACCGGGACAGGCGGCGGGTGGGGCGTAGTTGAATGTGGTTGCGTTGAAGTTGTCAAAGGGCGCGTTGGTAAGCAGTGAAACGGTGCAAGGTTTGACGTTGGGCCGTGTAACGGACGGTTCCGCGCTGACAGGATTGGAAGAGCCCACCTGGGGGGTAGACGGAGCGAGGACGACTTGCGCCTGAGCGGCACCGATGCAAGTTAAGGCGAGCAGAAGTAGTTTTGAAAGAGTGTGAAGGGGTTTGACGAAGCGCGGGCCAGTTACTGTTTCCTGCATAGGAACACCATCCTTTGTGTAACTGGAGGACAATAGCACAATGATCTAAATAATGACCATATGGCGGGTACGAATTTCACAATAATGAAAGAAAATGGAATATTCGGGATGGCGTCGCAGTATAGGGCACGGGAATTAAGGCATTCGACTAGGCGGTAAGCCCAACTATCATGTCTTCGGTCGCAGAGTAAACGTCACGTTGGATGGCGTCCTTGGACGCGCTTCAACTGGGAATCGCTCCGCATCCGTTGTAGCGGAGACGATTAGGGATCGTTCGCAGGCGATTCCTTGTCCTTTGCCTCGCGAATCTGAATCACAAACTTGTCGCGGTCGAGATACTCCAACTTCACGTCATCATCTGTGTGCACTCGGAGGCAGTTCGTCTAACTCACGCGAAATCGACCGCCGCCATGGGCTCAGATTTCTTGGTACACAGTCTTCCCGGTCTTCTGTTTCACGAAATGCTCGATAACCTGGATCGTCGACGTGTGATTAAATAACTGCGAGTTCACCCACCCGTTCTGCGCCTATCCATGACTAACGCCTCTATCGCGCTGCAGAGTTCGAGTGGATTCCAGATTACTTGCAATCGGTCCAGAGTGTTGCACATAGGATAAGCTGGCTCAACTTGTCTTCAACAAATCTGCGTTCAGTGTGAAGAGTTCCGGAGATGAAAATACAAGGATTACTCCCGTCGAATTGCGGACGAATGTGGAGCATTGCCTTCGTCTGCATCGTTCTGCCAGTTATCGCGCATCCGCAACGAGCCCCGCAGGTTCCTGACCGCCCATGGGATAGCAACCGCACAGAGAGCGGTTTGCATGCGGGGCCGGGAAACGAGTTGAAGCTTGACCCGACCCATATTTATACACTCGCGGAGCTGATCGATCTCGCAGAGCTAAATAATCCTGAGACTCGTGAAGCCTGGGCATTCGCCAAAGGCCGCGCAGACCGATTAGGAATCTCCCGCTCTGACCTGTATCCCACACTGGTGGCGGGCGCTTTAGGGGTAACGTCGAAGGACGGCGCTCTGATCAATGAAAACTTTGCGCTGCAAACGATCGGAGAGTACGATCTTGCCGTCAGCCTCTCCTATACGCTTCTCGATTTCGGCGAGCGTCGCGGACACATCGACGAGGACCGTGCACAGCTTCTGGCAGCCAACTTTGAATTCAACCAGGTTCACTTGAAGATCGTGAGCAGGGTGCTTGCGGCCTTCTTCCGGCTTCAGCAGACTCAAGGTGAAGTTGCTGCAGCCGAGGCCAATCTAACTTCGGCACGCACCGTTCGCGAAGCAGCCGAGCAACGACTTGATCTTGGTGTGGCCACGGTTCCTGATTTACTCGAGGCTCGCAGCGCGGAGGCCCGTGCTGTCTATAACCTCGAGTCGGCACGAGGCGCGCGCCTGATCGCTTCGGGTGATCTTGCGACCGTACTCACAGCATCTCCAGCCGGTGACTACAAAGTTCAGAATCTCGACAGCCTCCCAATTCCAAATGAGTTGAATGAAACTGCTGAGCATGCGATCAATAAGGCTCTCTCGCAACGCCCTGATCTGCTTGCTCAGATGGAGCGGGTTCGCGCGGCCAGCGGCGCGATTACGAGCGCTCGTTCCGAGTGGTACCCCCGGTTGACGATTCAGGGCGACGAGGGTTTTCTCAGAGCATTTGGCCAACAAAATCCATTTGCAGGTGTGTATGCTGGCGCAAATACTTATCACGCGGACCTTTCGCTGAACTGGACCGTGTTCGATGGCGGGCGCCGCAGGAACGAAGTCGAACAGGCACATGCTTCGCAGAAACAAGCGCAGTCCGCGGTTGATCGTATGCGCGATGAGGTGAGTGATGAGGTTTGGCGGGCCTATTCGGATGTCAACACTGCGTTCCGACAACGCGATGCCGCGACCATGCTGTTGACCGCCTCGACGGATTCTTATGAAGCTGCACTGCAGAGTTATCGACTTGGTATACGCAACCTGGTCGACCTCCTGGCCGCCGAGCGCGACTTGGCTGATGCTCGTTCGGCTGACATTACAGCGCGGGTCGGTGTACTTAATTCCCTGGCGGAGCTGGCGTACAGCACGGGAGATCTTCTTAAAACCACGGCGAGGAGACCAGCGCCATGAACCACTTTCATTGGCCTGCTAAGTCATTCCTCGGAGTCATAGATTCTCGAGGACCACGTCGCCCTCGATTCTGGAGGCTGATGCCGTTGGCCACGCTCTGCGGCTGCCGACGGGCACCGTCGATCGGCATCTACGGCTCTTATTTTCCGGGATGGCTGATTTGCCTTGTCCTCGGTATTGCACTAACCGTAGCGATACATCTAGTGCTTAGGCGGTTGGGGTATGAAGCTCGTCTGAATCCACTTGGCCTGGTGTACATCGCGCTCTCGATTACGCTCACATGTCTGTTGTGGCTGGCTCTCTTTTACTAGGAGGTGTCTTATATGGACGATTCCATTGATCCTCGAACGGTCGCAGATCCAGTGGGGAAAACGATCTCGATGACCATCATCGCGAGCGCTGTTCTTTGCCTCATTTTGGTTATTGTGTTGACGTCGACTCATCCACGAACAGACGACGCTACAGTGTTCGCAAATTTTATTGGGATTGCACCGGTTGTAGAAGGGCCAGTAGTGCACCTGGCCGTGCAGGATAATCAGTTTGTGCACAAGGGCGATCTGCTCTATGAGATCGACGATCTGCCTTATCGTTATGCCCTTCAGCAAGCTCTTTCGGAACAGGCCGCGCTCGAAGGCAATATTCTCGATCAGTCGCGCCAAATTGCCGGTCAGAGGAGTGCCGTCATTGCTCAAAGAGCCGCGCAAAACGCTTCTGAAGCTGCGATGCATCGGGCTACAACGTTGATCGATGAAGCAACGGCTGACGTAGGACATGCGGAGGCCGTCGTCAAGCAGGCGGAGGCTGAATATGACTATGCGGAGAGCAATCTCAAGCGTACCGAGCCGTTGCTGGCCAGAAAGTTCGTGACTGCGGATCAGGTAGATCAACTGCGCTCGAACACCAAGGCCAGAGCTGAACAGCTTCGGCAGGCGCAGGCGCAACTGGTGCTGAAACAAGCGTCGCTCAAGGCTGCTCTTGAAGAACAGACTCAATCGGTCGCCGAGGTTGGTCAGAATGCAGCGCAGGTTGAGCAGCGCGGGCACGAGGTCAGGATCCTCGATCCACTGACGACACAGCGCGAGGGCCGGCAGGCCGCCGTGGAGCACGCTCACTATAACCTCAACCATTGCCGGGTGTACGCACCCTTCGATGCGCGAGTGACCAATCTGACGATAGCCGAGGGTGCCTACGCACATATCGGGGATCAACTGTTCACGCTGATCGATGCGCGAATCTGGTGGACGGTCGCAAACTTCCGCGAGGACCAACTCGTTCACATTCATCCTGGCGATCACGCGAGGGTGTTTATTATGCAGGCCCCCAATACGGAGTTTGACGGAGTCGTCGACAGTATTGGTTTCGGGGTTATACCTGACCCTGATGTCGTTGGTGTCCTAAAACCTGGTCTGCCGGCAACCGAACGAACACTCAACTGGGTGCATCTGGCTGCACGTTATCCGGTCCGCGTTCGAATCCTCAATGCGCCGGCCGAAGTGCTGCGGGTGGGTGCCACGAGCCTTGTCACGATTCAGGGAGGCAGTCATCGCTAGTTCCGCTTCCATAGCGGCACGGACGCGGCGGTCATATCAGTTAGGGCTGTGGCGGCTTGTACGCAATGAGCTCGAGCCGTATCCAGGACGCCTCGAAAAAGTGGTTCAATACACGGTTGCAACCGTGATTGCAGCCATCCTGGTGCTGACCTTTCGGTTACCAAGCGCTGTGCTCGGGGTCTATTATCCGCTCCTGCTGATGCAGGACACGCCTGCAGCGAGCTTTCGCGCAGCGAAAAAATGCATCCTGTTCCTTTTTTTTGCCGCCATCTGGGTACTGTGCGGTGCGGTCTTCGTGCTTGGATCTCCAATGCTGCATTTTCTCTGGGTCGTCTGTACGCTATTCCTCGCTTGCTGGTTGATTGAAGCTGGGGAGGATCACGCAGCGGCGACCAGTTTCGGACTCTACGTGGCTACGGGCATCGACGTTCTCGATGATGCGCGACTCTCTTCAGATGCTCGTTTTGAGAACATCCTTTACATTTTGCTGAGCCTGCTTATCGGCATCGCGACCTTTCTGGCCGTCCAATATGTCTTAGCAATCGACAAAAAGCAAAATGGCGTGCAGCGCGGTCTCGATACGAGACTCTTAATTTTACGTAACTGTCTTGAAGTGATCTCGGACGGGCGTACACCAGGACCGTTGCTTCGACGGCGTGTGCGGCAATACTTCATGATCGGGACCGGACGCATACGAAAGACATTACTCGAGCTGAACTATTCGCGACGGGTTCGCGACGAACAAAACTCAGCCATCGGTCTCATCGGCAACATGGTTGAATTCACTTACAGTCTGGTGGAGATGCCTGGTCAAGCTGTTCCCAATCAGCAAGCGCGACTGCGTGCGATAGTGAATGCTATTGATCAGGTGCGAGCGGATTTTATTGCAGGAAGTGCACCGGAACCTATTCCGTTGCCTGCTCCGCAGCCCGGCGAACTGCGTCACTCGCCGGTGTATCGGCTCGAATATTCGGTTGCCATACTTACGCAGGTTTACTCAAGCCATTTGATTGCTGAACGCGTTCCCGAACAACACGCAGAACCGAAGGGTCTGATTCGGCCCGGAGCGATTACGGATCCCGCAACCCTCCGTTTCGCCATGCGCGCGTCTCTCGCCGCTATTTGTTGCTATCTATTTTATTGGGCCGTTAATTGGCCCGGTCTGTCCGTCGCTCTTACCACGTGCATCGTGACGGGGCTCTCGAGTGCAGGGGCCTCACGGCAGAAGCAGATGCTTCGCTTCTTTGGAGCGGCTATTGGTGGTGTCTTTGCCTTTGTGGCCCAGATACTCATTCTGCCGCGTGTGCAATCCATAGGCGGTTTCAGTTTGACGTTGGCCGCGGCTATCTTCTGCTCAGCCTGGGTCTTCACTGCTTCACCACGCATCGCGTATGCCGGCCGTCAGATGGCACTCGCTTATGAGAGTGTCCATCTGACCGATCCACACTATAACGTGGGGCTCACTCAGGTGCGGGATCGCGTATTTGGAATTTTTCTCGGGCTAGTTGCAATGTGGCTGATCTTTGATCGACTATGGTCGCGTCCTGCTGCAACTACGATGACGCAACTATTTGATGAAACTCTTGATTGCATCACGGAGCTTCCGGCGCGTGGCAGTGTCGAAGCGGCCCCTGCCGTCACGCGATTACGGGAGAAGATTGAAAATAACTTCGACAAAGTTCGCGATCTGGCTGATGCTGTATTGCTCGAATTCAGACGGGAGAGGGAACTCGATCTCACATCACGGCGTCGAATTCGTTCGTGGTTGCCTCTGATACGCAGCATCTTCATGTTGCGACTAGCAATCCTGCGGCGAGGTTTGGTTGGCGAAGCGGGCGTAGACGATCCGCGAGTTGCAGAAGCGGTCGCCACTTCCACGAGTGTGCTCAAAGAGATTCGTGGCATGAGTACAGTTGATGTTTCTAAAACGCCGGATCCACCGTTGGTGGCGCGCTCGGTGCCTATTCCTCAAACAACAGCGAATGAACCGGCTGTTGTCAGGATTGCTGCTTCCCTCGCAACAGTGAGCGCTTACCTTCGCGAGGACGTGTTGCTTGATTTACGCGGAACTTGAAGCCGTATTTGCCCGTCCTCGCTTCCGAATCTCCCACTTTTATCCATTGCTTCCATATGCAACGACACAGAATCAATGCTATAAACACTGCACCTTAGCTTTGTCCTCGAACGTGCTGTGCCGGTTTATGCGGTGCGGGATCGGACGGATAGAGCTCTGGTGGCCAACCGGGTTGTAGGTGTCCCCCCTGAAATCTCACTGCAATTGTAGACAGCTTCTATATCTCAGCATCGGCGAGGAGACAGTCATGCATATCAAATGGACCACTCAATGCTTAATTAAACCGGGTAATGGATTTGGACTTTGCGGCGCTCATCCAGATTGGGCGATGCATCCGTCCTGGATTGCAGGAGTTGAAGGGTTGGACGCTTACAACCGTTGGGTCGGTGAGGTTGTGATACCAATCGTCTTCCAGTGGATCGAAGAGCACAAAGCTGAAGTGTATAAGGGAGTGCCCGAGGAGTTGAAAGATGATATGGGTGTTGTGGTTGCATCGGCCTTCGAGATAGTGAAGACGATGTCGAGTTATATGAACGGAGTGAAAAAAGCCAAAGAGTTTGACGAAGCTAGAGAGAGGGACGAAGTGGATCTGAAGACGATCAATCCCGTATGGACCGATATTGCACAGAAGGTGAGGGAGGATACCAAGAGGATCTTCGATGAGAAGAAAGATGTTCTCAAAGGCACTTAAACACGTTGATCTCGGTGCGGCAGACTCTATAAGTTCAGACTGCTGGCGGAGAGGTCGGCTGATTCTTCGCCGATGGGTACACGGACCAGGGTGACGACAGTGATGTCGTCGTCCTGGCCGAAAAGTACCGCGGCTTCTGTTGCCCTGGCGGCGTCGGGGAGCGTAGAGAAGAGGTTGCGGACCCGGTCGAAGCCGTAAATTTCTCCGGTCTTGTTACGGGCTTCGAGTAAACCGTCGGTGTAGAGAGCGAGGTGATCGTTCACCTGCAAACGCAGCCAGCTCTCCTCGTACGCAACGGAAGGAAACAATCCGAGCGGGAAGGAGCCGGAGACCTCGAGCTCCTGATTGTTGACATAGGGTGGGGGATGTCCTGCGCTCGCTATGAGGCAATTGCCGTGGGAATCAACACGCAGGGTTAGACACGTGGCAAAGCCGTCTCGCAACCGGCCGCACAGGCGTCGATTAAGTTCAGTTAGCAGTTGGGCAGGGCTCTGCGTCGTTTCAACGAGGACTCGCACTAGTCCGACGATGAGTGAGACCGCGATGGCGGCCTTGATGCCCTTGCCGCTCACATCGCCAAGGATGACGAGGGTGAAGTCGTCATCGAGGGGAATGATCTGAAAGAAGTCTCCACCAACTTCAAGTGCGGGGCGATAGGAGCTGGTAATCGCGAAGCCACGTACCGACGGAACTGTTTCTGGGATGAGCACCTGCTGGAGCTCGCGCGCGCTGCTCATCTCATGATCGAGAAGGCTGCGACGACGGCGGTCCTCCATCGAAGTGCGATAGATCGCGTAGACAAGGGCGGCGAGCAGGAAGGTTCCCGTCAGTGTGGGTAAGGACACAGCACTACCGCTGATCAAGAAGATGGGCTCGCGCAACTTGTTGGCAAGAGTCCAGTGCGTGAAACGACTGCCCTGGGGCGCCAAGCCCTGTATAACTTGCATCATTCCTGAGAGAAATGCGGCGATAACCACAAGCCTGCGAGCCAAATCCAAGCGGCGCCGTTGTTTGATGGCGAGGGCGACGAGGAGAAGAGGCATGGCGGCGGTGATGAAGTAGATCCCGGTGAGCACTGCGTCCGCAATCTGAATAACCCAGAACCACCCGACGCTGGCATCCAGCAGGGACAGAAGACCATCGAGGATGGTTGTAGACAAACTGACAACGGCGCAGCGGCGGGCGAGGCGAATCAATGCCGGGTCGTGGTCGAGATGAAGAAGCCAAAGCAGCAAAAACCAAAGAGAGATGTCGCGGATTGAAGAGACGGGAGGCCCCAGAGCGTTTGATAATCCGACGGGCCATGCGATGCGCAATCCATAGAGGGCTAGACGGACCAGAGGGCTCAGGGCGAAGCCGGTCATCCATAAGAGGGTTCGCTGCTGCCGGTCACGAAGCCAGGAGAGGAAGCTGAGGAGGCCAGCGATTCCGTATAGGAGGTACTCGCTGAAAGAGACCAGATTGAAGCGAAGCCACTGGTAGTCCAATGTAGTTTTGTAGGCTGCGATGGAGTCGGGAGTGCCTACTACCGGGGCTCCCTCGAACCCTCCCGATAGTCCAGAATCGTCGGAGAGAAGAGGCGCTTTCCAAACCCGGATGGCGAGGATGCCCTGAAGTTCGCGCTCCGGTGACTGAGTGGTTCCGGGGCTAAGAATGTAGATTGCGGGCTCGTCGGAGGATCTGTACCAGATGGGAGAAGGAGGGAATCTTCCGCTGCGACCGACGGAGCGTCCATTCCAGTAGATCTCGTATACGTCGTCAAGGTGCGGTACGAGGAGGCTCAAGTCGCAGCTATTGCCTGAAGCTAGGTTGAGCGAAAGGCGCAGGCGGTACCAGGCGAAGCCGGTGTAGCTAGCGTGCCCTTGCTCGCCCCAGGGTCTCTGTGCCATTTGCTTTTCCCACTGAGAGTCGTCGTAGGAGGGGACGGCCCAGAGCGGGTCGTCGCCCAGATGGAACTGCCAGGGACCGTCGAGCGGTGCGACCGCTTTCCCTAGTCCTTCGATCAGCGTAGCGGGCGAAGATGTTGGCGAAGATCCCGTGGATGCTTGTCCCGCCGATGGCTCGGGGAGAGCTACCAGGAGGGAGACGACGTAAAGCAGGAGAGTCGACAGGCAACGCGAATGCGACGGGCGCCAGCCAGGCGGAAGCATGTGGCCAGCATACGCTGGGTCATCGATTCTGAGATATGCAAAGCGATTTTGCGGGGGCGGTGTCTTTAGAAGTGGTATGTACCGAGCTTGATTTCATTCATAAAATGGGGTCTTGATTTTTATTACGAATTGCTATATAAATATCGCAATTTGTAATACACCATGAAGCTGAAAGACAAAATTCGTTATCTTCGCGAAGTCGAAGGCAATCTTCGCGGCCTCAACCGCGCTATGACACAGCAGGAGTTAGTCGGTGCGATTCAGCAACAGAACGGCACCGGCAAAAAAAAAGCAAGCAAGGCAACGATCAGCCAGTCATATCTGTCGCAGATCGAAAGTGGTGCACGTCCTCATCTGACAAATACGACGCGATTGCTACTAGCGAAATTCTTTCAGGTGCACCCCGGCTACCTTGTCGATGATCCGGAGGGCTATCACTCCGAGTTGATCTCCGACCTTCGTACTGCTGAGGACAAGCTCGACCTCTGGCTCGTCGGCGGCGCTGAGCGCTTTCGTCGCGATCCGGCGCTCTGCCAAGCGTTGCTCGCTCTGGCGAACCATAGCGATTCACGACGCTGCTTTCTCTTGATCGAGAGCATTCTCGAGACGCCTGCATTGCTGGACCGCCTCTTTCACGTCCTGCGGCCCGATGAGTCTTCGGTTGCGGCGGCAACTCAAACCCTGCCATCAAAGGCTGGCAAACGGAGCACCAAATAATATGGACTCCTTCTATCTCATCTGTTTCGGTGTTGGTCTGGTCCTTAGCCTGATCTCTGTTGTCGGAGGTTTTGCGCATCTGCATATCGGCCGCTTTCACATTGGTCATATGGCTCATGGTCACGCAGCCCACGGCGGGGCCCATCGCGGCTCAGGACTCTCTGCTGTGAATGGGTTCACACTTACTGTTTTTCTCTGCTGGTTTGGGGGCGCAGGCTATCTGTTGCATCATTCCAGCATCTTTGGTGGGCTGCTGGTATTGCTTGTTGCTCTGGTAAGCGGCTTCGCCGGAGCCATGATTATTTGGGCGATTCTCTTCAAGCTGCTTCTCCCGCGCGAGCGCGTCTTAACGCTGGAGGAGACCGAGATGGCCGGTGTGCTAGCGCAAGTCAGCGATTCCATTCGGGACGGCAACGGCATTGGCGAGATCATCTTTTCGCAGTCTGGAGCCCGCCGCGCCTCTGCTGCGCGTAGCGAGGACGGCAGCGCGATCGAACGCGGAGCCGAGGTTGTAGTGATTCGTTATGACCGCGGTGTGGCCTATGTCCGTCGGTGGGATGAACTCACCAACGGGCTACCGTGACGCATTCATGACAGCTTGAATTCTTTCGACACAGGCGGCCTCTCTTGCCGAGGTACTTTCCCCGCCACCGATCTCTTGAGGCAAGCAAATAACACGCCTTCTCGTCCCTCTGGGACAAAGGAACGATATGCCGAATTCGGTCATCCTTATTGTCGGTCTGGTTGTTTTTGCCACTCTTGCACTGGCGCTTCTGATGGCCAAGATGTTTCGCAAGGCGGGCCCAAACGAAGCGATTATTGTGTACGGATTTCGCGGCCCGCGCGTCATCAAGGGCGGCGGCGCCGTAATCTTTCCCGTCGTAGAGAATTCTCGTCAGCTCTCGCTTGAACTGATGAGTTTTGATGTTGCTCCACAGCAGGATCTCTATACGAAGCAAGGTGTCGCAGTAACTGTAGAGGCAGTGGCGCAGATTAAGGTTCGCTCTGATAAGGAGTCCATTCTTACAGCCGCGGAGCAGTTTCTTACGAAGTCTCCGGACCAACGTGAAGGACTCATTCGCCTGGTGATGGAGGGGCATCTGCGGGGCATTATCGGTCAGTTGACGGTGGAGCAGATTGTCAAAGAGCCGGAGATGGTGGCCGAGCGTATGCGCTCGACTTGTATGGACGATATGAGCAAGATGGGGCTCGAGGTGATCTCCTTTACGATTCGCGAGGTGCGGGACAAGAACGAGTACATCACCAATATGGGTCGTCCCGATGTTGCACGCATCAAACGCGATGCGGAGATCGCCGCGGCAGAGGCCGAACGTGACACTGCAATACGCCGTGCCATTGCACTGCGCGAGGCAGCTGTCGCCAAGGCGTCCGCCGATCAGGATCGGGTAATCGCCGAGACGGCATCGCTAGCGAAACAGGCCGAAGCTCAGCGCGACCTCGATATTCAAAAGGCGCAGTTCACTGAGCAGAGTCGTCGCCAGGAGGCACAGGCTGATAAGGCTTATGAGCTTCAGACCAACGTGATGCAGCAGAAGGTCGTCGCCGAACAGGTGAGGGTGCAGCAGATCGAGAAGCAGGAACAGGTGAAGGTCCAGGAGGCTGAGATCCTGCGTCACGAAAAGGAGCTTATTGCGACGATTCTCAAGGGTTCTGAGATCGAGCGTCAGAGAATCGAAAACATCGCTCAGGCGGACAAGGCTCGCATCATGATGGAAGCAGAAGGCCGCGCCGCAGCTACAAAGTTGCAAGGTGAGGCGGAGGCGAACATCATCTTCCAGAAGGGAGAGGCGGAGGCGAAGGCAATGAACGTCAAGGCCGAAGCCTATCAGGAGTGGACGCAGGCGGCGGTTGTCGACAAGCTGATCACCAATATGGCAGACGTCGTGCGCGCCATGGCTGAGCCTCTCGGCAAGGTCGATAAGATCACCATCGTCTCTACCGGGAATGATGGAGCTACGGGTGCAAGCAAGGTCACCGGTGAGATGACTAAGATCGCAGCCCAGGTTCCTGCGCTCTTTGAGGCTCTATCGGGAATGAACCTTCACGATCTCATGGCCAATGTCAAAGCGATGAAGCCACGCGAAAACGGCAACAGCTCCCAGGTTTGAGCTACAAATCGGCGCGGAGAACTCCTCCGCGCCGAATCAGCATCCGTTGCAAAAGGAGAAATCCCATGGCACTGCTTGAACGTGTAGGAACGCTCTTACGAGCGAACATTAACGATCTCATCGAGAAGGCTGAAGATCCCGAGAAACTCGCAAAGCAACTCGTTCTGGACATGGAGAATCAGCTTCTCCAGGTCAAGACGCAGGTCGCCATCGCCATTGCTGACCAGCACCTTCTCCAGAAAAAACTGAAGGAGCATGAGGATGCCATGAACCAGTGGAATCGTAAGGCCGAACTCGCTGTTCAGAAGCAGCAGGACGATCTAGCCCGCGCTGCGCTCGAGCGAAGTTTGAGCAGCCAGCAACTCGCTTCAAACTTCGCGCAGCAGCTGGAAGATCAGACGGCTGAGACAGAGACTCTTCGCAACGCCTTCGGCCGCCTTCAACAGAAACTGTCTGAGACGCGATCCACTTGCGAGGTGTTGATAGCGCAGCACCGCCGCGCCCGGACTGCAGGCAAAGCGAATGCCGCCCGCACACTTCCCACCTCGCACGAGAGATCGAACGTCCTGAACCGACTACGCACTACCATCCAACGCAACGAGGCAACGAATGCAGCGAATCACATGATCCTCGAAGCGCAGTCTCTTGAAGACCAACTCCATAGCTTGGAGAAAGAGGATAGGATCGAGCGTCTTCTTGAAGATCTCAAAAGCCGCCAGCCGCGACTTACGTGAATCGAGAACTGTTTGCGAGTATGAATATTCGTTGAAGTGGAGAGAACCCATTTTGGTACGAGTTATCCACTGCTATTTGATAAGGTTAGATGACTTAGGTCTTGATTGGCGCGGGGTTCGAAGGCATACTCCAGAGAGAGTTCGATGGATGAGCCTCTAAGACGGTGCCAACTGAGATACACCTGTGACCCGATATAGCCGTCAAGACGTAATCCGGATTCTTCACTTGCAGGCACGCCAGTTAGTGGCGTGGGAGCGAGCGGGATTAGTCTCTCCCAACGAAAATTACTCTTTTGACGCTCTCGGCCAATTGCGCAGACTCCGCGATCTACAGGCGGCGACGCGGATCTCGGCGAAAAGTATTCGTGCATCCGTCGATGCGATGCAGCGATTGGGGGGAGTACGAAACCCGCTGCTCGAAGCGAGCTTTGTGCGTCGTGGTTCGCGGCTGAGTTTTCGACACGGCGGCGCGTTGATGGATCCGCTTACGCAGCAGCTTGCTTTCGACTTTGACACTGCGCCGGCTCGTCAGCTTCGTGTCGTGGGGGCAGGTGATATTGCTCTGCGCCAGGCCGCTGAAGTGCAGGAGATGTTCTTGCGGGCGGTGCAGATGGAGGAAACCCCGGCCACGATCCAAGAGGCTGCGGAGGTATATGACGCGATTCTGGTGATGCGGCCGCAGCATGCGCCGGCGTTGATCAACCTTGGGACGATTCACTATAACCTTCGCCGATTTGAAGAGGCCGAAGGGCTCTATCGGCGCGCTACGTTGGCCGATCCAGAGTATGCACTGGCGTTCTTCGATCTCGGCAATGTGCTGGACGAGATGCAGCGACTGGCAGAGGCGACGACAGCTTATCAGAAAGCTGTCGCACTGGTCCCGCAGTACGCCGACGCGCACTACAATCTGGCGCTGGCGTATGAGCGCCAGGGACAGCGTCGAAGAGCGTTGCGGCATTGGCTGGCCTATGTGCGGCTCGATCCGATTGGGCCATGGGCCAATCATGCGAAAGAACAGGCTCGTAAGATTTTGAACACAGAGAAGCTTTCGATTGTTAGCCGCCGCGGGAGATCAGTAAAAGTTGCCGGGTAGCGATTTATTCTTTCTTCGATGCAGGCCTTAGACGGATTCGCCGTACGCTTTCAGACTGAGTGAATGGCTATTCAGTTGTGTGTCCAAGATGCTAGACTCACCTTTTCCTGAATACGGTTTGAGGTGAGTAGATGTCGCAGCAGGTTGGTCCGATGGCGTTGACGCAGTTGGGAGAAGACGAACAGCTCTTTCGAGACACGATAAGACGCTTTGCGGTGGAGCAGATCGGTCCGCTGGTACGCGGGATGGATGAGTCGCAGCAGATGGATGCCGGGCTTATCCGTAAACTCTTCGAACTTGGATTGATGGGTATTGAGATTCCCGAAGAGTATGGCGGGGCAGGCGGAACGTTCTTCAACGCGATCCTGGCGGTGGAGGAGATCTCTGCCGTTGATCCGTCGGTGGGAGTGATGGTCGACGTCCAGAACACGCTGTGCGTCAATGCGCTGGTGCGATGGGCCAATGAAGACCAGAAAAAGAAGTATCTGTCGCGGCTTGCGACCGACACCATAGGATCTTATGCGCTTAGCGAAGCTTCATCTGGATCGGACGCGTTTGCTCTGCAGGCGCGGGCGGTGAAGCGGGGCGATGACTATGTTCTCAACGGACAAAAGCTCTGGATTACCAACGCGAAGGAGGCTGGACTGTTCATCGTCTTTGCGACGATCGATCCTGCGGCGGGTTACAAGGGAATCACTGCGTTCCTCGTGGAAAAAGGTGCGCCCGGATTTACGCTCGGCAAGAAGGAAGACAAACTGGGCATCCGCGCCTCGAGCACATGCGAGCTTATCTTCAATGATTGTGTTGTGCCGGCTGCGCAGGTGTTGGGCGAGCCCGGCAAGGGATACAAGATAGCGATCGAAACTCTGAACGAGGGCCGCATCGGCATCGGCTCGCAGATGTTAGGGCTGGCGGCGGGTGCCTGGGGTCATTCGGCCAAGTGGGCCAAGGAACGCAAGCAATTTGGTAAGACGCTGGTTGAGTTTCAGGCGATGCAGTTTCAACTGGCCGAGATGGCGACGGAGGTCGAGGCGGCGCGGCTGATGGTCTATAACGCGGCACGGCTTAAGGATGCGGGACTCGACTTTCTGAAGCAGGCGGCGATGTGCAAGTACTTTGCGTCGCAAGTGGCGGAGCGGGTTGCCAGCCTCGCGGTGGAAGTCTACGGAGGGTCGGGGTTTGTAAAAGATTATCCTGTCGAGAAGCTGTACCGTGATGCAAAGATCGGAAAGATCTACGAGGGAACCTCGTTCATGCAGTTGGCCACGATCGCTAAGTTGACATTAGGGAAGATTTAGCCTCTTCGTACGATCCGCCCCCATTGGTCCAATCGCTTCCCAGGTTCTACACTAGAGGAAGAGTATTGGTATGACCACTTCTAAGACTTCGACAAAATCTGGACCAACAGCACCTCTACCTTTCCTGGGACTTGCCTGTGCCGTCGGTGTTTCGACGATGTACTATAACCAGCCTCTTTTGCTGGAGATGAGCCATAGCTACGGGGTCACCGCGGGACGTGTCGGCTTCGTTGCGGTTGCGACCCAGGTAGGCTATGCGATCGGCCTATTTACCTTCGTTCCGCTTGGTGATGTCCTGGAACGACGCGCACTAATGATGCGGATGTACGGCGCGGTGACAGTCGCACTCTTGCTGGTCGCGCTTGCTCCCGGACTGGGCTGGCTTATCGCAGGGAGCTTGCTACTCGGACTCTTTGCATCGGTCACTCACGTTGTTCTTCCGATTGCGCCGGATCTGGTTTCGCAGGAGCAACGGGGGCGCGCTATCGGTACAGTCATGACCGGATTGTTGCTGGGGATTCTGCTGGCGCGTACCTTCGCGGGCTGGGTGAGTGGAATTCATGGCTGGCGGTGGGTCTTCGTGGTGGCTGCGGTGATAAATGGGACGTTTGTTCCGCTCATCTGGAAGGTGATGCCGAAACTTCCTCCGAAGCAGCAACTACGCTATGCCGACGCCATGAAGTCGCTTTGGACGCTCTTTCGCACTCAGCCGCTGCTGCGCGAATCGTCGGTTGTCGGTGCGCTTGTATTCGCATCCTTCAGTTGCTTCTGGACTACGCTGGCTTTTCTGCTCCAAAGCCACTATGGACTTGGTGCAGGCGTAGCTGGAACCTTTGGCGTGGTTGGCGCGGCGGGCGCATTGGTCGCGCCGCTGGCAGGCCGGTTATCCGACCGTCACGGATCGCGCTGGGTCATCTCGTTGGGCATGGGCCTACTGGCGTTCTCGTACATTCTGCTTTGGGTGGAGGAGCCTGCGGGGATCTCGACCACGTTTCACATCATTGCGCTTGTAGTCGGAGTGCTGGTGCTCGACGTAGGCGCGCAGATGACGCAGGTGGCCAATCAGACGAGGATCTTCGGGTTAGTTCCTTCAGCGCGCAGCAGGCTTAACACGGTCTATATGACGGTGTACTTTACCGGGGCGGCCATCGGATCGGCCCTGGCGACGATGGCCTGGACACATTGGAAGTGGAATGGCGTCTGCTGCCTGGCGATTGGGTTCATCGTGCTGGCTGGGCTGCGGCATGCGATCGGGAGCCGACATGCTGGAGAAGATCATCCCGTAACATCGGAAGAAGATCTTTTGCTGGAGGCTTAGGTGCTGTGGACGCCAAGTGCGGGTGGTGGGCGAGGCGGGGATCGAACCCACAACCCCGAGCTTAGAAGGCTCGTGCTCTATCCAATTGAGCTACTCGCCCGCGCATGTCCTGTATTGATTGTAGCGGGATCGAGGGCCTTCAGGTTTCAAAAATTGGTGGCGGCCTAGCCTAAGGCAAGGTCCTTGCTGCGCAACAGGGCGACTACGGCGTCCAACGCCGAGGCCCAATTCTGCTCTGCAGTTTGAGAATCGTGGCCGAGGGCCTTTATGTAGAGGCTGACGGCGAAGCCTTCCTGGGGGCCGGTGAGATCGACCAACGCTGGACGGATGACGCAGTCGAGCATGGCATTGGAATGGTCCAGCGGAGAGGAGTGACGCGTGAGACGGTGCATCATCTGTTCCATCTGATGGTAGGAGGCGAAGAGAGAACGCTCGCGCCAGAGAAGGTCAATGTAGCTGCCGAAGCCGGCAGGGGCTTCGTCGGCAACCACGTCAAGATTTGCACGAAGGTCGTTGAGTTGCTCTGCATCGAGTGGCCAAGCATCGCATTTGGCAGTGAAGACAGGCGATCTGGAGGCGTTGAGAGCGCGCAGAGCATGCATCAGCGGCGGATGCTGTTCAACCTCGGGGAGATGATCGAGATCGTAGGGATTTTCGCGCAGATCGATGAATCGGCGATTTCCGGAGGGATCGGATGGATCAGACCAGGGAACGACGAGCACGGGGTCGTCTGAGGAACATTCGGCGGACCAGTCAGAGAGCATTAGGAATTATCTTAGCGTTACTGGCGGCCAGATGTTGTGAGCGCGACTGATGCGTTGGCGAGCAGGAAACGGAGTAGCGTGTGCTCGGCCCAGTAACCGTCGTAGCCGGTGTCGGCGTCGGGTTGGGCGAGAAAGGCGCAGTGGCCGCCGTGGTGAGTCGTAATCAAACGAATGTTCGGGTTCGCCTCGAGCCTGCTGCAACTCTCGTCGGTGATGCGGACGAAAGGATCGTCCAGTGCGTGGAGGATGAGAGTTGGTACGGAGATCTGGTCGATGACGCGGGCGGCGGCAGCTGTGTAATAGTAGTCGGCTGCGCCTGCGAAGCCGGAGTAAAGCGCGGTGATGCGGTCGTCCAATTCACGGAGGGAGCGTATACCAGTCGCCAGATTCGGATCGTACACATGAGGAAACAGCGCGACCTTGCGACGATAGCGAATTAGAAGAGCGCGAAGGAACTTCAGCTCGTAGAGCCGGTTCTGTGGGCGATGAAGAGCGTCTGCAGAGGCGCCGAGATCGAGCGCGGGGGATACGCCGATAACTGACCGGAGTTCTGGCGGCGCTGAGGTGCCCAGTTCGCCGGCAAGTTTGAGAACGAGATTTCCTCCCATCGAGTAACCGATCAGCGAGATGGACTGCAGACCATCTCGCGCGACAAAGAAGTTCATCACTTCCAGCACGTCGTTCGAGAGGCCCGAGTGATAAAGCGTCGGCGACAGTGCTTCAGTACCTCCGCAGTTGCGCATGTTCATGCGGATGATGTTGCAACCGGCGCGCCACAGCTTGTTCGAGTTGCCGACGACATATTGAGAGTTCGATGAACCTTCCAGTCCATGCACAAGGATAGCTGTCGGTCGGGACGCACGCACCTCTTCTGGCTGCCAATGGCAGTGGCAGAGAACCTGACTTGCAATTTGCGTGGCGGTAGCAGGTGACACTTCGACCAGCGTTGCCTCGGGCGTGGGCAGTCCATTTATCCGAGGCAGGTAGTTGCCCATGATCGTTTGCAGATGCCCATTGTTGATAAAACGCCGGGGTTGAAACTCTGCCGCGTGGCTCGCAATAGTCTCGATCTCGTCTGTCTCCATTACTGTTTCCCCGCCTGAGCCTGGATGCGGGCGAGAAATTGTACGGCGTTGAGTGCGCCGGTAGGTTCGTCCTCGTGCTTGAAGTAGATATAGACGTCGCGTTGTTCGGCGAGCGCTGAGAAGCGTTGCGCGAAAGCGTCAAGCTCTGTCGCCGAATATCCTTCGCTTCTGCGGAGCCGATAACTGGTGTGAGTCGCAGCAGTCTGCACCTCGGGCGTCAACAGGTCGTCGCTTTCGGCAATGCAGAGCGCCGCGTTGTGCTCGCGTAGGATCGTGTAGATATTCTCGCTGAACCACGACTCGTGGCGAAATTCGAAAGCAATCTGCGGAGCGCTTGCTCCGTGAAGCTGGGAAAGAAAGAGGAAGGTGCTGAGAAGCTCGGCGTCAGCCTTGAAATTAGGAGGAAGCTGGAAAAGTAGGAGGCCGAGTTTGCCCGCCTGACGGACTGGCTCAAGGATTGACACAAACTGAGCCACCAGCTCCTCGCAACCGCGCAATCGCTTGAGATGGGTGATACGCTGCGGCGCTTTGAAGCTGAAGCGAAAGTCGGGAGGAGTCGCGGCGAGCCAGTCTTCGAGCATCTTCGACGTCGGCAGGGCGCGGAAGGTGTAGTTCACTTCGACCGAAGTCAGTTGCGTTCCATAGAATTGAAGGAACTTCTTCGCAGGGGTGCCGGCAGGATAGAACTCCGGCTTCCAGGTTGGATACGCCCATCCTGAGGTTCCGGCATAGAGACGCACCGGGAGCCTGGTAGCGGCGACCGGGACGGGCGTAGAGGAAGCTTGGGGTACGCGGGACAAGGTTGATCCGCAGTCTGAAGATTTGAGAAGTTTGGGGCGGCTAGTGGGTTTCGAACCCACGACATCCGCTGCCACAGAGCGGCGTTCTGCCACTGAACTATAGCCGCCGTATACTGGAATTATAGCACTGGCCGCCTACAGGGCAATCTCTGGGCGGGGCGGGAAGGGTCCAATGCCATTTACCGCAAAACCCGAGATCTTGTCACCCCGATTGAAACGGGGCGGGAAAGCCTTCGATGACGAAAGCCTCGACCTGTTGTCGCATGTTCTCGACGATTTCATCAGGATACCCGGCACCTCGATCCGCTTCGGTCTGGATGGTATTGTGGGCCTCATCCCGGGCGTAGGCGATCTGATTGGCGGAATCGCCTCCTGCATCATTATTGTCGCGGCCTGGGTGCGCGGTGTTTCCTACGTCACGGTAACGCGCATGGTGGCCAACGTTGCGATCGAAGTGCTTGTTGGCTCTATCCCGGTTCTCGGAGATATGTTCGACATCGCATGGCGCGCGAACCGACGCAACTACGCGCTGCTGGTGGGCAGCGTCGATGAGCCGCGAAAGCACACACTGCAAAGCTGGCTCTTTCTCGGCGTGGTGTGTCTCGTGTTGGCTGGACTGGTTATTTTGCCGTTGCTTCTGCTCACCTGGGTCTTTGACGGTCTCTTCCATGCGCTTTTCGGAACAAGCAGTCACGGCCTCTTTCACACGCTTTGATCGCGGTACCCGGCTCGATGCGATAAACTAAAAAGAGTCGGGGCGTAGCGCAGTCTGGTAGCGCATCTGGTTTGGGACCAGAGGGTCGGGGGTTCGAATCCCTCCGCCCCGACCATTCTTCCAAACGAGCCCTTTCGAAGATCATGTCGAAGGGCTTTCTGTATTTGGGGTGTGGCACAGACAGCTCTGCTACAGAGCAGTTCGAAAATGACATCCTCAGCAGCATCCATCTCCTACCCTGTTTATGGATAGAACCGAGTCGCAATGATCTGCGCTCCAGGGGCGGTCGCACCAATGCTGCTAGTCTCCACCAGTAACTCGAACGATTTCACGGAACCATCTGGCCGTACTACCTGCTTCAGGATCGGCTTCATCTGCTCCGAACTGAACAGGATGTCTGCAGCAGCCTGCGTGGCAGCCATATTCAGTCCCTGAATGATAAGCACATGACCAGTTCCATCGAGGCTAGGCAAGTAATCGATCGCGCCATATGTGCGATTCGCCATTCCAGTGCCGTTCACATACCTCATTTGCTCTGCGCCGACCGGATGTTCGTTCAGTACAAACGACCGGTCCACCTCAGGCATATATTCGAGCTTGAAGTTAAGTTTTTTTTCAAAGAGTGATACCCAGGGATTCGTATGCGTGGAGCCGAGCAGTATCGCGTTGGAATTCTTCAGGTCGTCCGTTGTGATGCTCCGCGCATAACGAATCTCTGACTGGCTGCCGGCAGATTCGGGAAGCTGCGCCAGCATCGCAGTAATATTCAGATCGACGACGCTGGTATAGCGCTGACGGCGCAGGTCGTTCAAGTTCTCAAGTCCAAGCCCAGGCAGCGATTTCGCATCGGAAAGATAGGTCCCGTTTGCATACTCCTCCAGTGTGACCAGTTGCCCCGTAAGATTTTGCAAAATACCAAGGCCACTATCGGCAGGAACAATCAGCGTAGTTCGGTTTCGCTGGAACAGCTGCATCCACACACGATGCGCCGGCTCCTGCGCCCCTTTTTCCTGCAACATCCGCGTGCCTATCCACCCCGCCGATGCCAATAAGACTCCCGCGAGCAGTCCAGCGAACATCGACAGCCACGCCGGTTGCCAACGAGTCCTTGAAGTTATATGCCGAATCTCCGCGGCAACCTCTGGCTCATCTTCCGCCTTGTCAGAATGCCTCCCCAACTCAGTCTTTCCCACGCCGCTGTGGCGGGAAAGCTCCGAGACCGGCTCCTGCACACCGAACCCGCGGACAAAGACAGGGACGTACCCACCTCGCGGGATATCGACCCGCAACGGCTCCTCGAGTCCCTCTCCTTCAAAGTATTTATCGAGGCGTTTTCTCAATAAGCGCGCGTAACTCCGCACGATATTGTCTTCGCCTGGGTTGTAATCGGTCGTGCGATTGAAGATCTGCGTGCCGATTCGCTGCTCTGTAATCTCATGCGTATTTCCCATAAGCTGCTGCTCGCAGACGTACAGCAGAAATTTCTGGAGCAACTCCGATTTACAGAAGCCTTTGCTGGAAACGATCCGAAGCGCCAGTTGCCATTCCTCACGCGGTAGAGGATCTTCCCGTCCAATGCCTGGAGGCTCTTCTACCAGCACCTCTCCGCGCGACATATCAGAGCCGGAGTCAGCAACCCGGCGTTGCCCTAAACGAAACTCGTCCGGTCTCTTTTCATTGGACCGTTCACGGTAGTTCGGCATGCCCTAAGCATAGCCGTAATATATGAAATTCCAGTGAACTCCCCCTCCCCGATATGTCAAATCCCTTCGAAATACAGAGGGGTGAGACAGGGTGAACTCACGGGGTAACGTTCAAAGCCGCTACGAACACCCTTTCGCGAACCTCAAAACCTCGCCATGATCAAACCTATTGGCCCTCATCTATGTGGCTTGTATCCGGCAGCCGGGAACCTGCGCCAGCAACCCATAGTCACTCTCAACTCAACGTCGGACGAAAGCACCTGGAGCGAATTGTGAAACGTCTTTTTTTAGCACTGATGGCTTTTCTTCTGGTCCTGAATTGTTGCCCGTTATCCGCGCAGTTTGAAACTGCCTCCGTCCTGGGTTACGTACATGATGCCTCCGGCGCGGCTCTATCTAACGCAACGGTGTCCCTCATAAACCAGGAGACGAAGTCGGTCGTCACGTCAAAAACCAACTCTCAAGGCGCCTACGAGTTTACCGACGTAAAGATCGGTGAGTATCAAGTCAATGCCCAGGCCGACGGATTCGACACCACCACCACCCAAAACTTCACCGTCACAGTCAACGCAAGGCAACGTGTCGACGTCTCCCTCAAGATCGGCTCTGCCAGCGAGACCGTCACTGTCACCGGAGCCGCCGATCTTCTCGAGACCGACTCCAGCGAACGTGGCCAGGTCATCGGTACCCGCGAGGTCGAAAATCTTCCCCTCAATGGCCGCGCCTACGCCGATCTCGCTGCCCTGGTCCCCGGTGTCCGCCGCAACATCCTTGAGAACACCACCACCAGCAGCCGCGACGCCAGTTTCAACATCAACGGCCAGCGCAGCGAATTCAACAACTTCCTCCTCGACGGCGTCGACAACAACGCCTACGGAACCTCCAACCAGGGCTTCTCCAACCAGGCCATCCCTCCCTCTCCCGACGCCATCAACGAGTTCCGTGTCGAAACCGACAACTACTCCGCCGAGTACGGCCGCTCCGCCGGCGGTGTCATCAACGTCAGCATCCGCAGCGGCAGCAACCAATTCCACGGCAAGGCCTGGGACTATCTCCGCAACACAGTCCTCAACGCCGTCGGACCATTCACTCCGCCGACCAACCCCCTCACCGGCCAGCCTTCCAAGCCCGTTCTGATCCGCAACCAGTTCGGCGGAACCTTCGGTGGTCCCATCTGGAAAGACCACACCTTCTTCTTCGCCGACTATGAAGGCGTCCGTCAGATCACGCACTCGCCCCTCACCGCCACCGTTCCATCTCTGGATCAGAACGGCACCAGCGCCCTCGCCAAAGCCAACGGAGGCTACACCTTCCTCACCACGAACTCCTCCGGTGTCGAAAGCGCTACACCTGTACCCCTCGTCAATCCGCTGAATGGAAAAGTCTACGCCAACGGCGTCATTCCCTTTGGCGACGCGTCGCCCTTCGCGCAGGGTGTCCTCGCAGCCCTTCCAACACCTACCGCAGCCGCTCTCTCCAACAACTACGCCTCCCTGCCCGCCGGCACCGTTCGTGACGACAAGGGCGACATACGCGTCGATCAAACCTTCAACGCCCGCACCACTGCCTTTGTCCGCTACAGCGAACATCAGGGAACCATTCAGGATGCCCCCACCATTCAGGGACCAGCCGGTGGAAGCAGCAGCAACGGCGTCGTCGTCATCTATAACCAGCAGATCGCCGGAGGAGTCACCCACACCTTCAGCCAGAACTCCATCCTCGACGCACGCTTCGCCTTCACCCGTACCGATGGCGGAAAGAGCCCCTACGGCGCCGGCATGCCCAGCCTCATGGCCGGAATCACAGGTCTTCCCACAGACCCTCAGGTCGTCCGCAGCCTCAACGACCAGAGCGTAAACGGCTACACCCAGTTCGGCAGCCAGAACAGTAATCCCCAGTTTCAGAACCCCTGGCTTCTCAACCCCAAGATCAACTACACCTTGCTGCACGGTAGAAATAGCTACAAATTCGGTTACGAATACCAGGCCATCTTTACCGCCATCAGCGACTTCAACCCTAACTTCGGTCTCAACACCTACAACGGCGGTTTCAGCTACTCCGGGAGCAGCACCACGACTCTCAACACAGCCGACACCGGAACCAAAGAAGCTGTTGCCCTGGCTGACTTCCTCCTCGGCGCAGACGATTCCTACCAGCTCAACAACTTCGCCGTCATTCACCTCAACCAGCGCATGCACTTCCTCTACTTCCAGGACGACATCCGCGTAAACTCCCGACTTACCGTCAATGCCGGCCTGCGGTACGAGCTCGTCACGCCGCAGTGGGAATCAGACAACCACCTCGCCAACTTCGACCCCACCACCAACTCGCTTATCCAGGCCTCGTCCGGCTCTATCTATAACCGAGCACTGGTCAACATGCCCAAGCTCGACTTCGCTCCACGCTTCGGCCTTGCCTTCCAGGCTGATCCTAAAACTGTCATCCGCGCCGGCTACGGTCTTGGCTTTGCGCAGTTCAACCGCGAAGGCGGCGAGAACATGCTCGGTTATAACGGTCCGTTCATCGTCAACACCAACCGCGTGCAGGTGGCACCCTTCGCTCCATCCGCCGCAACAGCCAGCAAACTTCCTGTCTGCACAACCGGCGATCAGCCTTTCTCGACCTGCTTCCGCACCACCCAGCAGGGCTTCCCCACAAACTTCGCCACTCCGGCCAACTACAACACCCTCCTGGCCGAAGTCCGTTATCTGCCGAAGGACCTGCCCACCGGCTACGTCCAGAGCTATCACCTCACCGTCCAGCGCCAGCTCAGCAACAACATGACCTTCGAGGTCTCTTACGTCGGTGAACACGGCGTCAAGCTTCAAGTTCTGGGCGACTACAATCAGGCAGCACCTAACGCCGTCACCGCCAACTGCAACGCCAGCGGTCTCGCTGGCAGCACCTCCAGCTGTCTCCCCCTGCAGGCCCGCCGCCCCGTGCACAACTTCACTGGCATCGAGGAAACCCTCCCCGATGGCTTCCTTGCCTACAACGCTCTTCAGACCAAGTTCGAGCACCGCACCAGCCACGGCCTCTACATCCTCAACTCCTTCACCTGGTCGCGCGCTCAGGACAATGCGTCCGGTCACCTCGATACACCCGCCGGCGATAACTCCCGCATCAACCTCGCGAACCCACTCGGCGACCGCAGCGTCTCCGCTTACAACCAGCCACTCAACGAAATCCTCACCGTCGTCTACGATCTTCCTTACGGTAAAGGCCGCATGTTTGGCGGCTCCGCTCCCTCCCTCATGCAGGAGGCTCTTGGCGGATGGCAGCTCACTGCCATCAACTCAGCCAGCAGCGGAATCCCCGTCAATCTCACCTACAGCGAGAACTCCTTCCAGGACGTAAGCGACATCCTCACCTATCGTCCCAACCTCACCGGCGTTCCCGTCGTCCTGCCCAAATCGAAACGTGTGAAGAACGCCTCCAATACAGCCCTGCTGGCTTTCAACCCCGCGTCCGTTAGCATCCCCGGTCCCAACACGCCTTACGGCAACGCCGGCCGCAACTCGGTGCGATTCGATCCCCTCTATAACCTCGACCTTGGCGTCCACAAGGTCTTCCCGCTCTATCTCGAAGGCACCGCGCTCGACTTCCGTACCGAGGCCTTCAACATTCTCAACAAGGTCAACTACGCCTATCCACAGAGCACCGCGGGGCAATCCACCTTCGGCGCGGTCACGGCAGCAACCACCGCTCCGCCTCGTGTCCTTCAGTTCGCACTCAAACTGATCTTCTAAACTAAACCTGGAGCGTGCTTGATATGGACCGCAGACAATTCACGACCCTCGGCGCTGCATCGCTCGGCAACCTGCTCACCCGGAGACTCTGGGCTGAGCAGGTCCGGGCATCAGCCTCACCCGACAAGTTCTACTTCGCACTCGTCGCCGACACCCACATCATTGACAACTTCTACGTCAAAGGCAGCGAGAACGGCGTCGAAGACAACGAAAGCATCCTTGTCACCACTCCCCGCCTCACCTCCGCGCGCGACCTTATCAACTCACTCGACCCCGCCATCGAGCAGGTCTTCCTCATCGGCGACTACTTCCACAACTATCCCTCCACCGACTACGACTTCTACTTCAAAAACACCACCCGCCTCGACAACGCCAAGACCATCACCGACGGATTCAAGATGCCCGTCCACCTAGGCTTCGGCAACCACGACTACGACGTCAGGCACGTCCCCCGCGAGATGAGCCACCGCCTCTTCAAGGCCAAGTTCAACGCCGAGCCCTACTCCGTCGTGGACTACAAAGGTTACAAATTCATCCACCTTAACAACTTTCTCGGAAGCACCCAGGACCGCAACTCAGCCGACTTCAACCCCGCCATCGGTTCACTCGGCGAAGAGCAACTCCACTGGTTCGAAGCCCAGCTCCAGCAACACAAGCCCACCTTCATCTTCATACACTACCCGCTCGTCCAGGATCGCCCGGTAGAGTTCGCCGACTACGGCCTGCATCCTCTCCTGAAGAAGTACCAGAACAACATCCAGCTCGTAGTATCCGGCCACGTCCACAAGTGGATCGACTACGGCCACACCTTCGGCCCCCAGCACTACACCATGGCCGCCACCCGCTACGACCCCAACGCCTACATGCTCCTCGAGGTGGACACCCGACACGCCACCTCACGCTTCATGAACATCGACCTCGTCCAATGGGACACTCACTACAGCAAACCCTGGCACGCTACCTAAGGCTCAGGATCCCTGAAAATAAATCTGAAAATCGTGGCGTACTCTAAGGTTCCATAAAACGCGCGACAAGGAACCAGCCCTAGCCATACAAAACACCACGATCCCACCATCAAAACACCACGTCTACGAACCGGAATTCTCAAAAACCCCCTGCAAAAACACCCATCCACCACGAGCAAAAAAAACTTCATCCAGCCGGCAAATCCTGAAGGAATCATGCCGTTGTTTTCCAGCGATCTGACGACGCCGCACCTTGAAGACCTTTAGTATTCGAGCTTCAGAGAAAACTGAATTTGTCGGGAGTTGCCATTCGTTCGATTGATCTGGCCAAAGCCCGACCCAAAGATTGTGTTCGACGGAAGTCCCATGTTCACGATGTTGAACAAGTTGAAAAACTCAGCCCTGAACTGCAAGTTGGTGAGTTCAGCTCCAGATCGTCTTCTTCCGATCGGCGTGTCTTTGACCAAAGAAAAGTCATAGTCGTAATAGGCCGGCCCTCGGAAGGTATTCCGTCCAAGAGTTCCAAAGCGCCCACTATTTGGGCCCGTTCCTCCCGAAACGTTAATTGGTATTGAAAAAAAAGAGGCGTTATCGCTTCCACGCCCGAAGTAGTCCTCTCTCTTGGGCCTCGCAGTGGATAGCGATGGCTTTGCAATCTGATCGGGCCTGTCCGTATTGGCTGACCCTGCACCCGTTTGCTGAACTCCCGTATAAACGGTAAAAGGTGTACCGCCAGACAGCGATGAAATACTGATCAACTGCCAGCCGCGAGTAAGTTTACTGCTCACGTAATTCAAGGGGTGGATCGCATAAATCGGAAGAGACTGCGTGAGACTCAGTGAGAATGAATTCGTCGTGTCGAACACTGACGGACCGCGTTCCGGGTGAGTATCGAAAGGGTTCTGAGGCGCTGCCTGCGCTATTGCTCCCACGGTGCTGGTGGCTGAGGTCCCACCAACACTGCTGGCATCATCGATCGACTTCGACCAAGTGTAGTTCGCTTGGAAGGCAGGTCCACCGTGCGGAGTTTGACCCTGCCCGGAGACCTGTAGAGCGTTGTACGAGGAGTGCGAAGTCGCCGTCATCTCGCCTTCGGTTCCGAACCCGCCAACAGCCTGGCCGGCGGCATTGAACTTCGTATATGGTGCAAACTGTGCTGTCGCGCCAGGATATGCGTTGGGAAATGCTACGCGGGGAAGCTTATAGGCGGTTGTGCCCACATAAGTGGCAGATAGCGTCACTTGTCCTATGGACTGCTCTAATCCAAGGGACCATGTGCCGAGACCAGCGTTGCCAAAGTTCCTGCTGATCGCCCCTACGTTGAGCGGAGTTGTTTCTCCTTCGGAAGCATCTGCAATTCCTTGCTCCAGGCGATCGATATCAACTTCCGTGTTGGCAGGGACATCGTTGGGCCGTCGATTGGCAAAGATGTCTGTACCGTCGGGGGTATAGACGCGGGGTAACTGCGCTGGAGTGAACTGAAATCCGTAGGGGACAAATGCCGTCGGTCCAGCCGTTACGCGCGGGTAGAACACGAACGGCAAATTGCCCGTGATCATGTTGTCCTGCCAGATATTGGGTGGAATCGTAGTGAAAGCTGCGCCGGCATGGAGTACCAGGGTCGGGCGTAAGCGATAGTCAGCTTGCAGACGTGGCGCCCAATTATTCATTCGCGTACGGTACCTGGGTTCAGGATTAATCAAGAAAACCTGTCCTCCGCCAGGAGATGGGTAAAATCCGGAAGTACGATTGGCTCGATCCGATATGGGCGTGTAGAGCTCGAAGCGCATTCCATAGCCGATCGTGAGCCGGCTTGTGGCTTTCCAGGTATCTTGCGCGTAGGCTGCGATTGCCGTCCGATTTACAGCAGTGGCGCCTATGTTTTGGCCGTTCGAAAAGTAACTAGGTGCGACAGCTCGTGTATATGCAAACGCGCTTCCGGTAAGGAACGCTGACAAAGTATCAGGCAGAGGATCTCCAATATTGATAGTGTGAGAACCGCTTGCCGACGTGATCTTCACTGCAGAGTATGCTGTTCCTCCGCCAAAGTCATATTCTCCATTTGGGCTCGATCCGAAATAGCCGGAGTCGCGGTTCAGGCGAATCTCCGCACCAACCTTGACCGTATGGGAGTGACGCGCGAACGTTACGTTCTCTCGAGCCTGGAATAAGTTTCCGTAGTCTCTGGAAACGGAACCGCCTGGGGCATTGAACGGCTCGAAGAGAGCGTCGTTGAATTTGACGGCTGGGTCCGTTGTATTAGAAGTTGGGAAAGAGGGTGTCGTTCGAATCGCACTCAGCGATGATTCGAACACGAGATTCGCCGATGCGGTATGTATCCATGTCAACACGCCATTACGCTGGTGATCGACATATTCCACACCGAAGCTCGGATCTATAACCGTTTGATCTGGGTTCGTCGTCGGACCGCTGAGATTGTCGAGAGAGAATCGCGCCATCCAGTGGTCCTTGGCGCCGCTCTGAAAATCAAGCCTGCCGGAAAACTGATCTGCGTCCGTATTCACTTTGGATGAAGTTGCGTATGTGTTCGCGCCGAATGTTCCGGCTGGATAATTTGGCAGCGGATATCGCGCCAGTATCTGGCTAATCGAGGAGTTCACCGGAACAAAGAGCGTATCTCCAGGAAAGGCCGTTGTGTCCATACCAGATCGCTGTTCCGCGGTTGGGACTGAAAGGACCTGGGTCGTTCCCAGTACCTGGCGGAAGCCTTGGTACTCGATGAAATAGAAGATCTGCTTGCCGTTGCCGATCCAACGAGAAACTGGAATTGGGCCTCCATTTGTAAATCCAAACTCATTTCTTCTGAATGGCGGAATGCGTCCCGGGCTTACCGGGGAAGGATGATCAAAGTAGTTGCGGGCATCGAGCGCAGAGTTTCGGAGAAACTCGAAAAACGATCCGTGCAGGTCGCTTGTTCCGGATCGAGTCAGGATGTCCGTATACCCAGATGCGCCTCGGCCTATTTCAGCTGGCATTACGCCGGACGACGATTTCAGGTCGAGGATCGCGTCTACATTGAAATTAGTGAACGTCCCGCCACCCATCTCGGGGTCACTAATGTCCGCCCCATCCAGCGAGAAAGTTGCCTCCACGCCTCGCTGTCCATTGATCGCGAACTGTTGGGTAAAGTTGGAGGCTCCGTTGGTGTCACTAGACGTTCCAGCAGCGAGCAGCAGGATTTGGCTGAAGTCCCTTTTGTTGAGCGGGATTTCACTCACTCCCTTATTCGTGAGTTGATCGGTGTCAACTACTCTTCCAATCTCCGTACTCGTCATCTCTACCGAGCCATCGCGGCCCAGCTTGAGGGTGACCCCTATAGCCGCTGAGGGGATAGAGACTTGGGTAGGGCAGCGGTAGAGGTTTCCTACGGCAAGGACAGTCACTGAATAGAGACCCGAATTTAAGTTCCGGAACGAAAAAGCTCCCTCTGTATCTACAGCTGCGGAATAGTGATTCGTGCCTGAGTCGAGGAGCACCGTTCCCTCGTTCGCGGGCAGGGATCCGTTCGTGCGAAGCACACCGTTCCAGTTTGAGGACGGCACCTGCGCCCAAGCCATTGGCGAGAGCTCGTTATCAAAAGAAAAAAGCGTTCCCAAAACAACACAAAGCGAGAGGATAGTGCCGATTCTGGAGAAGTAGCCGTTGGCGGACATGGGAAATCTCGTGACACTTTCGTTCCGCGGAATCAGAAGGGATAACTCTACTCACTAGGGTTCACCGTTATAAGAGTTATCGGGTAGGAACCAATTGACTGAGGGATAAGTACCTATTGTTGAAAGACTTACCTGAGGTGACGAGTGGCTAAAAAGGAATGTATGATACCCCCAAAACCCGCTTGTCAATATGGAATAATGAGAGGTTGATGTCGGGCCCCCGGCTCTATTCCCCCGGTTCTCCGTCTTTGCTTTTGCGCGCCAACGCGTCGAGGTAGACGCCGTGCCCGTCGCCAAACCCGAAAAGCCGGAAGAGAATTAGCAGAACCCACAATGCCATTGTCGCCACAATCCGAAAAAGAGACTGGACCGGGTCTCGCTCCAGATGCCAGTGCTGTCCGCGATCAGCTGAAACGGCTCCTTGCACACCCGCTTTTCGCAAACAGCAAGCGCTATCCCGTATTTCTGGCTTACACGGTGGAGCAGACGCTGCTGGGCAACGCGAGCGAACTAAAAGAACGGACGATAGGTGTGGAAGCCTTTGGACGCGAGCCAAGCTACGACGTAAACCTTGATCCAGTAGTCCGAACGACCGCGGCCGAAGTCCGTAAGAGGTTGGTCCAGTACTACTACAACACGGATCATTTCGGAGAGCTGATAGTCGAACTCTCGGTAGGCTCATACATTCCCTCGTTCCGGGATCCAACCGTCTCCGTGAACCTCGAATCCGGGTCGCTGATTTCCCAGAGGAACCGGGCGACATCTCAGGATTCCCCCGCAACCGAGTTTAAATCTGCCGAGGCGGTCCCGCCTTCAACATTGCGGACCAGGCATCGATGGATACCCATCGCAACAGTATCGTTGTTCGCCCTGATCGCAGGATTCGGAATGGGCCGTATCCAAATCCCTCGGAAGCCGTCGAATTTGGAACGATTTTGGGAACCGGTTACAGCGGCCTCAAGCAAGGTCACATACTGCCTGGGGCAACCGATAGATGCGGTCGATCGAGAGCGCACAACGCCGAACGGGATGCCCCTCTATGGCCGTCTCGATGTCTCGGATGTAATCACGCTGGCGCGTTCTATTGTTCCTCTCGTCCCAAAGGGCGGCGATTTTCGCGTTGTTTCCGATTCAGAGATCGGCTACACCCAGCTACGCGAAGGCCCCGTCGTGCTCATTGGCGCCTTCGATAACGTTTGGACCATGCGGATTACTCAGGATCTACCCTTCGGATTCGAGTACGATTCGCAGGAGCGAAGGCTTGTAGACCGGAAGAGTCCCGAGAAGAGGTTTTGGACCCTCCAATGGCAGGTGCCTTACACAAAGTTGGCAAAGGACTATGCCATCATCGCCAGAATCCATGACGGCATTACGGGCCAGCCGGTCATTATCATTGCAGGAATTCTAGGGGAGGGCACCGAAGCTGCCAGCGAGGTAGTCTTTAAGCCTGCGTACCTAGATGAGATGTTGAAGAAGGCTCCTAAGAATTGGGACCAACTCAATCTGGAAGCGGTGATCGAAACGAATGTCATCGAAGGCCACGCTGGCCCTCCCACTGTTCTTGCTGTCGAGACCTGGCGGTAGGTCTCCTAGCTGTTCGTCGATAACACTATGACTCCATGTTGGCTGCGGTCGGTGATTTAGCCGTATGATACATGGCCCGAGCGGTCCACCGTTCCGATGGCAACTTCAAGCAAGATAGACAGTTATTGGAAAAACGCCACGCTCCTACCCGTTGGAGCTTTTACATCACCTTATTGATATTAGATTCTGCAATCGTAGTCGCCCTGTCGCACTGCAGCGATTTCTTCTGGCATTGATTCTCGCCAGCGCAGCATCGGCGGGGCGACCCGGAGACACGATGCAAAGATGCAAGTCGCAATTTCCTCTTTTAGTCATCACAGCAGCCTTCATCGGAGTCGGCATCGCGTCGGCTCAGGAAACCAGCCGGCCTTGGATGGATTCACACCTACCTCCAGGGGAGCGCTCAGAGCTGGTTCTGAGGCAGCTTTCTCTTGATGAAAAGTTGGCGCTGGTGCATGGCAACGGCATGGCAGGCGAGTCGCAGTGGCGGATGCCTCTAACCCCTCTCACCAACGGCGGCGCTGGTTACACCCAAGGTGTCGAGCGCCTGGGTATTCCTCCCCTGATCATCTCGGACGCCGGCTACGGCGTGAGAGCGAGCGGTGCAAATGGAAGATATTCGACGGCGATGCCTTCCAATCTGGGTGCAGCTTCGAGTTGGGATGCTGAGTCCGCTTGCCAATTCGGCGAAGTGATCGGCGGGGAACTTCGGGCTCAAGGTTTCAATGTAAGTCTTGGAGGCGGCGTGAATCTCACCCGCGAGCCCCGAAATGGGCGGACCTTCGAGTACGCGGGCGAAGATCCGCTCCTAGCCGGCACTCTCGTTGGAAACATGATGAAGTGCGAGCAGGAGCAACACGTCATCGGCGATATCAAGCACTACGCAGTCAACGACCAGGAGACTGGACGGTTCGTTGTGAATTCTGTCATCTCGAAACGAGCGATGCAGGAGTCCGATCTATTGGCCTTTCACATTGCGATCTCTATCGCCAATCCTGGCGCCGTGATGTGCTCTTATAACCGAATCGATGGAGACTTCGGTTGTGAAAATTCCTACACGCTGCAGAATGTTCTCAAGAAGAATTGGGGATTCAAAGGTTTTGTGATCTCGGATTGGGGCGGCACGCACAGTACGGAGAAGGCGTCCTCTGCCGGCCTCGATCAGGAGCAACCTATGGCCGACTATTTCGGCCTGAAGTTAAAGGAGGCAGTAGACGCAGGGAGAGTGCCTCTGTCCGAGATTGATGACCATGCTCGCAGGGTCTTGTATGCAGAGTTTTTAGCTGGAATCGTCGATGATCCTCCGCATAAGGGTGTGGTAGACGTAGAAAAAGGGCTTGAGGTTGCGCAGCGTATCGAAGAAAAGAGCATAGTTCTCCTAAAGAACAACCAGGCTGTGCTCCCAATCATTCCGTCCAAGGTCCACAGCATTGCAATCATCGGCGGCCATGCGGATGTCGGAATGATCTCCGGTGGTGGTTCTGCACAAGTTGACCCGCCGGGCGGCAATGCCATTATGCCCCTTGGGAAAGGCGCAACGCATTGGCAGGATCATATCTGGTTTCCGACGTCCCCCTTACAGGCGCTGCGAGCGAAGTTGCCGAACACAACAATTGAATTTAATCCGGGAACGGATCTGCAGTCAGCGGCATCTTTAGCAAAGACCGCGGATGTGGCGATTGTCTTCGCCTATCAGTGGGAGTCCGAAGGTATGGACCTGCCGAATCTTTCACTCCCGGACAACCAGGATGCGCTGATCGAGCAGATAGCGGCAGCCAATCCGCATACTATCGTTGTTCTTGAAACAGGGACTGCCGTTACGATGCCCTGGCTCAACAAGGTGGCCGGGGTTGTTGAGGTTTGGTATGCGGGCAGCGCCGGGCACAAGGCGTTAGCAAACATCCTTCTCGGCGACGTCAATCCGTCTGGCAAGCTGGCGATAACCTTCCCAAAGGGAGAGGCGGATCTTCCTCGCCCTTTAATCGCGCCCCTTCCTCCGAATGACGAAGGGCAAGGACATTATGCTGTGAACTCCGAAACGCGCGTCTCCAGCTATGCCGTCCACTACGACGAAGGTTCAGAGGTCGGCTACAAGTGGTACGAAGCCCAGCATAAGCGGCCGTTGTTTCCGTTCGGTTTTGGCCTTTCGTATACGTCCTACGCGTATTCCGGCCTGAGTGTCGATTCATCCGCGAAAACAGTCCGCTTTACAGTCGAAAACACGGGCAAAAGGACGGGGACCGAGATCGCGGAAGTGTACGCCACACTCCCCAAAGAAGCTGATGAATCGTTCAAACGCCTGGTCGGTTGGAAGCGCGTCACTCTTGCGCCTGGCGAGTCACAGGATGTTACCGTTGCGATCGATCCACAGGAACTGCAGACCTTCGACGAACTAAAGGACACCTGGATTCTGACTAATGGCGAATACGGCGTCCTAGTTGGACCGTCTTCAGAGAGCACCCCTTTGAAGGCGAGCCTCCGGATCCATTGAATTTGATCATTCGTCGAACGATCCGCGATGAACCTATGAGAACTGCAATGTATCGATTCCGCTCTTTGACGCTCGCGTACGCTGCTCTGTTACCAGCGTGGCCCTCTGGAGGCCAAGTCACTGACGAAACTAATTTCTCCAAGCCAACGCCGAACAGATAGCCTGTGCTAACAGCTCATAGCAGCTAAGATAAAGCTCGAAAGATAAGGAGACCTCTCAAATGAACGACGTATCAACTCTTGGTCAGACGGGCAGCGCAGTTCAAGCTGACCGGACAAGCACCGGGAAAGAACACTTTGAAGTGCTGGATGGATTGAGAGGGAGTGCGGCCATCCTGATTGTTATCTTTCACGTCTTCAATTACTCATTCGGTTGGGACACTCCTCTGAGCCTGATGCACCACGCCTACCTGGCAGTCGATTTCTTCTTCGGGCTCTCCGGTTTTGTCGTCGCCTATGCCTACGATGACCGATGGAATCGAATGTCTACCCTCCAATTCTTTCGGATCCGGCTCATTCGGCTTCATCCGCTGGTGCTGGTGGGCGCGACCTTTGGGCTTCTCGGCTATCTTCTCGATCCCTTTGGCAAGGGCATAAACCAGACCTCAACGCCGATGCTACTGCTGGCCTATGTGACTTCGCTTCTCCTGTTACCTTCCCCTCCAGTTGGGGGCCGACAGAACGAAAGCCAGGCACTGAATGGGCCAGCATGGTCCCTCATGCAGGAGTATCTCGGAAATATTGCGTACGCTCTGATTCTTCGCCGGCTGCGTGCGCTCACGCTTGGAATCATCTTCGGAGTCTCCGGGCTGCTGCTCATATGGGTTGCGAATATGAAAGGTTCGATGGATGGAGGCTGGGGATATCCTGATATCTGGATGGCACCCCTGCGGTTGACCGTCTCTTTTGTGATGGGGCTCTGGCTGTATCGTATGCAGGGTCGCATCCGCCGTCCAAAAATTGGACTCTTGGTTCTTTCGATTTTTCTTGTGGTCATCTTTCAAGCGCCGAAGTTCCCCAACGCAGCCGGGCTTTCTTTCAATGGCCTTTATGATGCTTCATGCGTGCTGTTCTTATTTCCGCTGATCATTCTCTGTGGCGCGCACTCTGATGCTGGTGCAGGCATGATGAGGTTGTGCAAGTTCAGCGGCAGGCTCTCCTATCCCCTCTACATCACACACATCCCGTTCGTATATATCATTGCGAACTTTGCTCAGACAAGACACCCAACCAAGTCCGTGCTGTTGACTTGGATCTTCCTGCTTCTGCCATTCGTGATCGGCCTGGCATGGCTAGTTCTTAAGTATTTCGATGAGCCCGTCCGTGCGTGGCTGACCCGCCGCTACGGCATAAAGCCGGCAGCAGCATAATGACCGACATAATCGCAGCAAAGATCTGATTCATTTCCAAAAAACAGAGTACAAGAAAATGATATTGAAGAGATATTCTGCAATCGCTCTTTTTGGGGATCGCACTCTTTGGTGTAGTTGCGGCCGAGGCACAAAGGGATTTGAACAGGTTCTCCTCCAAGCGTGAGAACCAAAACTCTCAGGTTCCTCTTGGAGCGGAACAACTGCATTTTTGGAGTCCGCAGTCGAAAACTAGGGTTGTGCAACCCTCCGATTTCGATGTGTGGGCCGGAGGAGATTCAACTGCAAGTCTTCACGGTGAATTTAATACCACGCAATGAAGACATCCCGCACGGGAACATTCACGTTGCTTTGCTCTTGCACCGTTCGTGATCTTCTTCGCGTGGGTTGCGGTGGAGTTTTCGATGAGCTCCGTCGCTACAGCCTTCAGAAGAGGAATTAAAACTTTCCGAAGAGCACGTCCAGTTTTACAGAGAACACTATGCAAATCCGGTATGCCTTTGTCGACGCCTTCACAGAAGGCCCGCTGGCGGGGAACCCCGTTGCTATTGTCTCTCATGCCGAGACGCTGGATGAACCAAGTATGCGGCGAATCGCGGGAGAATTCGATCAGGTCGCGACGACATTCATCCTTCCACCGAAAAATGATTTCGAATGTCCTGCGCTACCTGCCGCAGCCCCGCCCACGCATACGGGCCGCCAAATGGGCTGGCAGTCCAACTGGGACAGGAACTCCCGTCAGGGCGCCCCCCCGTCCCTTCACTGCGTTACGTTCTGAACCGCACACCGATCTGGAATAAGGAATTCATCGCAGACCCAGTCGAACGTACCCTCGAAGGAGAAGAAGCCGCCAGCGGGGGGGCTCACTTGGGACGGCCGTTTCAACACTCTCCACGAACAGGCCACCTTCCCTCTGGCCCCCAACGAGATGGCCAACGCTGGACCGAAGGAAACAGGTTCGTATGCCAATGACCTTCGAAGACAGTTCGGACCAGACATCCTCGATGATCCCCGGGCCTATGCCGCGACGCTCATTGCGATCGAGCGCTTCGAGCTGGAGGACGCTAGCTTCCATCCATACAGCAGCAAATACAACGACTACCTCGATGGAAAAATGAAGCTCACCGCACAGGAGCAGCGCGGACTGACCTTATTTGACGATCCAAAGCGAGGCAATAGCGCAACCTGCCACCTTGACAGAAAAGGCGTGGACGGCTCACACCCCATCTTCACCGACTACCAGTTCGAGGCGCTCGGTGTCCCGCGCAATCCGGAGATTCTTGCTAACGCCTCGCCTGACTATTTCGATATGGGTCTGTGCGGCCCCGTGCGCGCCGACCAGGCAAAAGAATCGAAGTTTTGCGGACTCTTCAAAACCCCACGCTGCGGAACGTAGCCGCGCGGCAAGTGTTCTTTCACAACGGGCGTTTCCATACATTGAAGGAGGCTTTGCGCTTCGACGTGCGTCGCGACACCGATCCGCAGATGTGATACCCGTACTCGCCTCAGGCGCGGTCGATAAATTTGAGGACCTTCCTCCATCCCTGCGTCAGAACATCGATATCATTGACGAGCCCCTGACCCGCACTAGGGGCCGATCCCCTATTTGGTCCGACGCGGAGATCGACAACGTAATCGCCTTTCTGCAAACCCTACCGACCGCGACGTAAGACCCGCAAGTTACGAGCGTCGATAGGCGTTCCTGCACAACAACACCAAAGCGTAATCGCTGTCCAGACGACGCTCCATGTACAACTCCTCTAAGACAACAGCGCCCACATCCTTCAGCTTTGGAATTGGAGAGCAGCCGTCGAATCAGTATCTCTTCGGTCAGCTGGCCTCGTCCGCTCTCTTCGGTTCAATGTCTCCGGTCGTGCCGATGCGTGTCGTCTCTCCTCCGAGTCGGCTGTAACCCGGATGAACGCCTCGAGTAAGGCCTTGCTGGTCGGCAACCCGCTGTAGTACCCCCGTAAGCGCATCGCGCTCCTTCAAGGTGAGCGCAGCGAACACCGACTCGTTGTGCTCACGCGAGATCTTTGCGATCTCCGCCAGCATCTCCCGTCCTTTAGGCGTGAGACGCAACGAATACGTGCGCCTATCCCCAACATTGCCCTCGCGCACAACAAAACCAAGTGATTCCATCTCATCGAGGATTGCAACGAGACGGCTTGCATATATCCCCAACCTGGCGGCTAGGTCGCGCTGACTCAACCCTGACGACCGGTCCAACATTCGCAAGATGCCTGCGTGTTGAGGTAGGAGTTTGAGAGGTGACAACCGCTCCGCGAACTGCTTTGCTGCATGCGATCCAAGCTGGGCTAGGAGAAAGGCGCCAGAAGATTTACTGGAAGATTCAGAGTCCATAAACGGAATTGTTGCATATCTTAATAGTTAATAATAGTAATGATTACATTATGGATCTGCCCGCGCAGCCTTCGCGCCCACTAAATCGCCACGCAGGCCCTTCTCTCATGGCGCTGGCGTCCGTTTACACGGCTTTGTCTGTTGCAGGGATCATCGTTGATGTCCTGCTTGCGCCCCACGCCAGCTTTGCCATGCCGTACGAACCGCTCGCCAACGAAGTCGCGTATGTTTCGCGATATGGCCCGTCGATTTGCTGGGGAGCTTTTTTCCAGTTTGGTTCTGCCATACCTTTGGGAATCTTTGCGGCCGTGACGGGAAGCCGATTGCGTTTTTTAGGGGTGCGCGCGGCGGGGGAAACGATCGCGTTTTGTGGTGGCATTGCTGCGATGCTGATGCTGATGCTGTCAGCTTTGGCAGGCTGGACACTCTCGACAGCTGACATCACCGACACGGCGGGAGCTGTTCGCGCGCTTCAACTGTTGGGGTTCGCGGCGGGAGGACCTGGGTTCGTGGCACCCCTCGGTCTGTTTGTCGCCGGCGTGTCGGTCACTTCCAGCCTGCATCGCCTCATTCCACGTTGGCTGATGTGGCTGGGCATTTTGATTGCGAGTGCGTCCGAACTGTCGACCCTGACACTTCTGACTTGGAATGCGGCCATCTTCATCCCGATGGGCCGCTTCATCAGCATCATCTGGATGTTTTGCGTGGCCGCCACTCTGCCGACCACACTACCGATCCATATCGTCGGTGCTCGAGGTCCGGCCATTTCGCCGGGGACGGCGGCATAGTCAATCCGGGCCCGCTCACGTGCGCGCCCATAGACGTCCTGCGCTTGCGATGCAGGGCCGGAGGTAAACAACGATGTTCGGACACCGAATACTTCGCTCGATCCTCACCCTCGCGGCAATTCAGCTTGCTGTCGGCAACATTCTCGCATCGCCGCAATACAACACCCTCCTCCGTCTCGTTCCAGCTGGTTGTGAAGTAGTGGCAGGAATCGAAGACCCAGGAAATCGAAGCGCGCGAGGAAGAATCCTCGTGAATAGCCGCGACAGCTTGTTGGATTTTGCGGATATTAGCGCGCTTGCAGGCAGCAACGCGATGAGTGGCATCACTGAAGTTGTGCAGGTAGCAACATCTTCCAGTGCCGGGCCACTGCGCGAGCATCTGCTACTGGCATCGGGCCATTTTGACCAAGCCCGCATCTTTCAGTCCGCCCTTACACATGGAGCGACGAGACGCGATTATAACGGCGTCGCAATCCTGATCGTATGGCCATTGGCACGCGAATCCAAACAGATGACGGATGTCAGGTGGATGGCGGTGCTCGACGGTACGACGGTGGTCTTCGGGACTCCAACACTTCTCCAGCTGGCGTTGAATCGTTACTCAACCCATACTCAAGTCGATGCGAACCTGCTGCGAAGACTGGCGCAATTGAGTTCGAAGGATAACTCCTGGGCGGTGGTATCGATGCCAGTCCCAGGACTGACAACGTACCTTGCTCCGCAAGCAGTCAGCGAATCGCTCGCAGGAGTTCTCGATCATTCGAACATGTTGAGCATTGGCGCGCGTTTTGGAAACCCTGTAAAGATCGACTTCATTCTCAATACACTCTCTGTGGAAGATGCACTCGCGGTCCGCAACGCCTTGGACATTCCCCGGTTCATTCGTGCGGGTACCGAAGTGTCTTTGCAACCGTATTTGAGGAGGGTTAGGGTCGACGGCAACCAAGTTCAAGGCACGGTAGAGGCTCCGAGTAAGAACCTTGATGTTTATTTAGAAGCCCTGGTAAACCAGAGACTCGGCACAGAAACTATCCAGTGACGAACAAGCTGTGCGATGACCAAGTGTTTAGCTTGGAAGTTGGTGCCGGATAATCCAGGCACGGAGAACTGTTTCCTCGATAGGATTGCCCATCTGGAGTCATATTTACGCGTCAATCTGACGGGCGCAAGGTCCGAGCTGTCCGTTCCCGGACCTTGAGGTGGCCCTAATCAGGAGTTGACATTCGCCAAGATCATTGGTTACTCTCCCATTTCAAACGATTTAATAGTTCGATTGCCGGCGCGAGGAGGTTCGCAAATGCCGCTGCTCAATCATCATTCATCCGTTTGTCTCCAAGGGCTAAAGGCCGGTCTCTTAGGGTTGGCGCTCTCGCTAATATGCGCGTGTTGCGAGTGCCGAGTCGGCGTATGTACGCGTGAATCAGGTCGGGTACGAAGCAGGGGCTCTTCCTGCTCGTGCGTATTTAATGTCGACCGCGTCGGAGGCTGGCGCCTTGTTCCAAGTGGTCGATGACGCGGGCAACGTCGCGTATCGCGGCAAGGTGGCCGATCCCTCGGGCACTTGGTCGAATAGCAAGAAGCTCACTTATCAGGTCTACGCGCTCGATTTCAACGTTCCATCCGGACACAGTTATTCCATCAATGTCTCCGGACCGGTACCGGCGAGCTCGCCCCGTTTTGCGGTCGACCGTCCGGAGCTCCTTTATCCCGGGCTGCTGGTGAACTCGCTTTTTTTCTATGAAACGCAGCGCGACGGGCCGGACTTTATCCGCAATGAACTGCGCACCGCCCCCGGGCACCTGAAGGACAAGAGTGCCCGGACTTATCTGACTCCTCCGCTGGATGACAATGACTTCATCAATAATGTGCCTCCGGCACCCCCCTTGAGTCCGGCAAGCCCGTCGAAGATCGATGCGTCGGGTGGCTGGTGGGACGCTGGCGATTACGAGAAATATGTGCAAACCCTCACCTACACTGCGGCGCTCATGCAGATCGGTGTCCGCGACTTTCCCGATCAGATGGGGAGAACTGCACCGCTCTATCCGCCGGCCCCGCCGAACTCAGTCTCTTATGCGGGGAAAAGCCATGGTGGCCCTGTCTCCTCAGATTTCAGCTCCGAAGCAAAGTTCGGCGTCGATTGGCTCTTGAAGATGTGGGATGGTTCGACGGGAAGACTCGCTTACCAGGTCGACAATTCGCAGGATTGGAACTACTACGGAGAAGGTACTCCATCGTCAGCGAGTGGCAATTGTGGAGGGACCTACAACACTCCCTACTGCCTGATCACCGAGTACGACATCTGGACACTTCCCCAGGCCGCAGACATCTTTCAGCAGGTTGGTGACCCGCAGCCATGCGATCCGCTCACCACTTTCTATATCTGCAACCGACCGGTATTTGTTGCGCCGCCCTCGGCATCCAAAATAAGCCCGAACCTCGCCGGGCGCCTCGCGGCGGACTTCAGCCTATGCTACCAACTCAACCGCAAGCAAGATCCGGCGCTCGCCCATCGATGCCTCAAAGAGGCCGAAGATGTTTTTGCGCGTGCCGACACGACCTACCCCGACCCCGCGCCTTCTGACGGGGGCGGCTCTTGTCCAACGTGTCTGCTGACAATCGCGCCGTTTGACGGATATCCGGAGAGTGTATGGGAAGATGACATGGAACTCGGCGCTACGGAACTGTACTTCGCACTGCGTTCCGCGACGGAGGAACAAGACGTTCCCCCAGGATTGCCGCAGGTCGATGCAAGCTTCTATCTGAGACAAGCCGCGCAGTTCGCTAGAAACTATGTCGTGAACATCTACAAACCTGGCTTCACCGATACGCTCAACCTCTACGATGTCAGCGGCCTCGCCCATTTTGAACTTTACCGGGCTATGGAGCTGGCTGGTGATCCCGGCGGCCTGGCGCTCTCGAAGTCGGCGATCCGCAGCCAACTGCTCCGCCAGGTGGACGACGCCATCGCTCAGGCTGACTCCGATCCGTGGGGCTTCGGCGACCAATGGAGCGCAGGCGACACGACCTCGCATGGCGCCGGCCTGTCGGTGATGGCAAGCGAGGCATATCTGCTTACGAACTCTCCCCGCTACAACCAGTATTCACAGCGCTGGCTGGCCAATATCATGGGCGCCAACTCGTGGGGATCCTCTTTCATCGTTGGTGACGGCAGCACGTTCCCGAACTGTATTCAACACCAGGTTGCCAATCTCGTGGGAGCGCTGAATGGCACCTCTGGTGGAACTCTGATTCTGTGGGGTGCGGCTACCGAGGGGCCGGCCAGCTCCGCGACCAGCGGCGTCGTAGGAGGCATGATTCTCTGCCCTGCCAACGGAGTCGACACTTTCAAGAAATTCAATGGGAATAGTGGCACGTTCAACCGATCCCAGGCTGCTGTCTTCCAGGATAATGTGCAGTCTTATAGCACTACAGAGCCAGCTATCGACCTTACCTCAACGTCATTTCTGATGTGGTCATGGAGAATGGCAAAACAGCCTCAATTCTAGAGACTCATCTCTTCATTCGTAACAGTACTCGCTCCAGGCCGTGAACCAATCTCTCATTTTCTGCTTCCGACCGAACGGCGGTCCGTAGGTGCACCGGGGCGAGTCCTTCGAAGTTAGCGCAGGAGCGAAGCACAATCTGCTCCTCCGCGATCATCTTTTCCCAGAGCAGTTGCACGTCCACATCTGCAGCAAATCGAAGCAGCAAAAAATTTGTGCTCGAAGGGTAGGTAAAGATCTTCACGCTAGCAAACTCTCGCTCTAGCCAGGTTCGTCGCAGATAATTCTCTCGACGAGTCTCCTCTACATAGGCGCTGTCTTGGAGAGCGGTAGATGCCGCCTCTGAAGCCAAGCTCGAGACCGGCCATGGAGCAAGCCTGTCGTTCAGATTCTGAATAGACGAAGCACTACTGACCGCGTAGGCCACACGCAGCCCGGGAATCGCAAAAAATTTCGTTACCGAACGAAACACGATGAGATTTTCCAACTCGACTGCGGATCGGGTTAAGGATTCGGTCGGAACATAGTCTATGAAAGCTTCATCGAGCAGCACCTTGATTCTGTGCTTAGCAGCCATTTCGACCAGGTCTCGCATACCGCCGGCTCCACAAAGTGCGCCAGAAGGGTTCTGCGGATTGGCCAACAGAAGCGCGTCGCAACCATTGTCCAACGCAGCTCGCAAAAGCTTTTCGGGCTGGTAGGAAAATCCCTCCCCCTGGGGGAGATAGTATTGAGCGACCTCGACGCCAGCGTTTGTGAGCGTTTGCCTATACTCACTGAATGAGGGGACAGGCAGAAAGCAACGTGCAATCTTGAGTGAACGCAGAGCGGCTTCGAGGAGCGGTACAAAACCATTCGCGACTGCGATATTTTCGGCGAGAATTCCCGAGGCTTCTCCCAAAGCTTTCTTGAGTTCGGTCAATTCAAGATCGGGATATGCAACTAGAATGGCAGCATCCCCGAGGGCCTGCTGAAGTGCGATGAGCACCGACGCAGGAGGGCCAGCTGGATTGATGTTGGCGCTGAAATCAATGAGCTGCTCCGGCTCGAACCCATACCGAGAAGCGATCTGACGAAGTTGACCGCCATGCGTTGGCAAGAAAATCTGCGTGGGTGGCGTCATCGTCGTCCCCGGTGCAGCAACAATGCAGTAAGCGCTCCGATTACCGAGACAACTGCGACCATTCGAATTGACTGCTTTGCCTTCTGTACCGTTGGTCGTGCAAATTCCTCTCCAATGAGAGGCGAAGTCAAGGGCTCGCCCGCGTAATGATTCTCCCCGCCCAAACGAACCTGAAGTGCGCCGGCAATGGAGCTCTCTGGCTGTCCGGAATTCGGACTCTTGTGTTTGGCGCCGTCGCGACGCCATGTTTCAAGCGCAGCTGCCGGACTCGCATCTTCTATGAGAGCGACGGCGGTAATACCCAGGGCCGTCAGTCGAGAGGGAACGAAATTGGCGATGTCATCCAGTCGCGCAGCTATTTTCCCAAAATAAAAGTATCTATCGTCTGCATGACCGATCATAGAGTCGAGCGTGTTGACCGCCTTATAGGACATGGCGAGCGGAACCCCTCCGATCGCCATATAAAAGAGAGGCGCGATCACACCATCCGAGCAACTTTCTGCGACGGTTTCGATCACCGCTCGACTAATCTCCTGTTCGTTCAGCGTCTGAGTGTCGCGACCGACGATTCTTGAGAGACGTTGTCGCGCCAGAACGATATCGTGTTTTTCAAGAGCGTTCACTACAGCAGAGGCCTCATCGTGCAGATTGCGCGATGCGAGGCATGTCCAAGCCAAAAGCGTCTCCGTGACGAACCCCAACCGCCTGTCTCGTTCCTTCATCCATGCGATAGTCTTCGCCGTACTTAAGTAAACCGCGACAACCATGCCGAACGTCAGCACCCCGCCCGCTGCAAGCTCGGCTGCGGGAGTCTGCCCAGGCCGTCGTAAAATTCGCTCTCCCTCATCGATCCCTCTACCGATCGCCCGCACGGGATGCGGGAGCCACTCAGGATCTCCGGCTATCCAGTCGAACAAATATGCAGCAGCAAGAACATTTCGACTGCTCATCTCGCCACACTTGAACTTCGGAGCGATAGCGTGTCTTCCGAGAGAGGCGGATCATAAGTTAGGCCAGCCCAAGAGAAGATCGCCCGCATGTCGAGCGCACTCTCGACCGCGTGAGCGAGTCGATTTAGTGAGCCTTCTCGAAGCTGCTTCCATGGATTAACGTCACGAGGTGGCGAGAGTCTGTGAAACGCGCGAGCGGCACTAAGAAACTGATGGCGAAAACTGTCTTCTTCGAAAATCCCATGAAGGTAGGTACCGAAGATGCGTGTGTCGGAACTTATGCATCCGTCTCTGCTTGTGTTCGACAGATCGGTTCCGCATGCAAGATTTGAGAAGTGCTTGGCCCCCACTTCATAGTCGGTATGCCCGATGTGAATCTCGTACCCTGCAAGTCCTTTTTGTGTGAGTTGCTGTCCGAATAAAACTTCGGCGGCCATCTCTCCGCGCGTATTTCGAGTCACCTTCTCCGATTGCATAATGGTGTGAATTGGCAATAAGCCAAGTCCCGCAACCGATCCACTGTGCTCCATGCCGGACGGATCACTAATTGCTTTGCCGAGCATCTGCATGCCTCCGCAGATACCGACGACTAGACTTGTATGGGCGTGCTGCTGCAAGGCAATATCCAAACCGGCCTCTTTCATCCAAAGGAGATCATCCACGGTCTGCTTGCTGCCCGGCAGAATGATCACGTCGGCCTGGGCGATTGCCTCGGCAGTTCGACAGAACAGCAGGGACACGGACGGCTCCGCACGCAAGGAATCAAAGTCAGTAAAGTTCGAAAACGACGGCAGCAAAATCACGGCTATCCGTAGCGCACGGTTAGCCGAACTGTTTGCAGTTTGCTCTACTGACCACTTAGTCTGGATTGTAGGCGGCAGCCCAAGGCTGTCTTCTTCTTCGAGCACTAGCGAAGGCAAATATGGAACGACCCCTAGACACGGCTTGTTCACTCGCCCTTCCATCATTCGTATGCCGGACTCCAGCAAGGTTACGTCACCGCGAAATTTATTAATCGCGAATCCTCGAACGCGCTCACGCTCCTCAGGGTCCAGCAGTTCGAGCGTGCCAAGCAGCGAGGCGAAGACTCCTCCACGATCGATGTCGCCGACTAGCAGGCAGCCGGCATCGGCCAACTCAGCCATTCGCATATTCGCAATGTCATGCTGCTTCAGATTGATCTCTGCGGGCGATCCGGCACCTTCCAGAATGATGACATCGAATCGGGAGGCAAGGTAGTCATAGCTTTCGCGGACGATCGGCAACAGCTCTTCGATGCGTCGTCGATGATAGTCCGCCGCAGTTACTCGCCCCCATATCTTTCCGCGCACGATAACCTGCGAGGATTGATCGCCAGATGGTTTGATGAGAATAGGGTTCATATGAACCGATGCCGCAACTCCAGCGGCCTCCGCCTGCAGCGCCTGCGCGCGGCCAATCTCCAGCCCTTCAAACGTTGCCGCAGAGTTCAACGACATGTTCTGTGATTTAAACGGTGCAACGCGATAGCCATGCTGCGCGAAGATGCGGCACAAAGCTGCGGTCAGCAACGACTTGCCGACATGCGAGCCGGTGCCCAGAACCATGATCGCTCGCGCTCTCGTCAAGCTAGTCCTCCTTCACCCCAATCGCCGTTGTACTCGTTGAACGAGAGCACACTCTTCAGTGGCGTTCTCTTTTCCCAGCCTGCACGCTCCAAATCCGGCTCTTTTGAAAACGCATCAACGTAACCGAGGCACAAATAAGCTACCGGTGTTATTCGTTGCGGAATTTTCAGCGTGCTGCGCAATGATTGTGGCTCCAGAATGCTTACCCACCCAACGCCGATTCCCTCAGCTCTTGCGGCGAGCCACAGATTCTGAACCGCGCATACGGCAGAGTAGATCGCAGTCTCAGGCATTGTACGTCGCCCCAGTCGATGCCCTTGACTACTCTGCGAATCGCAAACTATGCAAAGGTTTTGTGGAGCCTCGAGAATTCCTTCGAGCTTCATGCACGCGTAGTTTTGTTGTTGTTCTCCTTCGTAACTCGCCATCGCCAGTTCATTTGCTTTGAGAAAAATCTCATGTACCTTCCGTCGCACAGCGAGATCACGCACAACAATAAATCGCCATGGCTGCATGAGACCGACAGAAGGTGCATTGTGCGCGGCCTCCAGCAGCCGATGCAATAGCTCTTCTGGAATAGGCTCCGGCAGAAAGCCGCGACGCACATCCCTACGCTCGCGAATGGCCCGGTAGACCGCCTTCCGCTCATTCTCATCGAAACCCTCTGCTCTGGTCATTTCCAGGCCCTTGACCACTTTGGCCCTGCAGTATCGCCACTGCGCAAGCGTGCATCCACGCCGGCCTTGACCTCAATGAGCCTGCCGAAGAGCCAGATCACGTCAGACAATCGATTGAGGTATGCGAGTATCTCTGGCTTGAGTTCTATTCCGCTGTTTGCAAGCCGCACCGCATTGCGTTCTGCTCTGCGACAGACTGTGCGAGCCACCTCGTATGCAGCCGACTCAGTGTGTGCCCCAGGTAATGACCAATCAGCGAGGATGCCTTCTGTCGCTTCGATCTGATGCACCAGCTGCGTTAGTGCTTCAACATCTTCTGGCAAAACAGCCGGAGGAGACTTTTTGCTCTCCGGAGGAGTAGCCAGCGCCGATCCCACCCGAAACAGCGTGCGTTGAATCGTTTCGGTCCAGTCGCAGATCTCTTTGTTCGTGCATATGCTTCGGGCAAATCCCAGAGTCGAATTCAACTCATCAACTGTGCCGTAAGCCTCCACTCGCAGATCTGCTTTCGAGATGCGAATTCCACCAGCCAACCCGGTTTGTCCGCCATCTCCACGTTTCGTTGCGATGCTCATGGTCTTTCTCCTATTTTCCTTCGGTCGCGTCAAATGGTTCCAGCGACTCTTCGATATGAATTCGAATGACCTTATGAAGAGCTGTCCTCTCGTAACGCAGGATCATATTGTTATCGAGAAAATCAGTGACCTGCGGAGGGTGATCCGAAAACAAGTGCTCATCATTAAAGAACCATGGGGCAGTTGCGCCCAACTCCTCAATACTCCGCGCATAGATCACTACAGCAGGCACGCGATCGACTCCCGCCTGTAGCAGATGGTAGGCGCGATGATAGCCATCGCGCAAAAACCATCGTCCACGAAACTCTGCCACCTCGAAGAAGGGACTGCCGCCATAAAGCGAAAGCGGTAAAAGCTCACCTCGGCTCGTCTTAGGATGAAAGCGCAACCGCAGGTCTGGATTGCTCGAATGCAGGCGAATGTCCAACTGATCTTCCTTGCTACGGTCGTGAATCAGCACATGCTCGGTACTTCTTTGTGAACCAATCGCCATCGAGATCAATTGGGGCCAGTCATGTGGTTCTGGGGCGACCAAGACCTCCGACTCGGAACTGAAGATCAGTCTGCGCTGAAACGCGAGCAGGCGGCGCAGGTCGATCACGGCTAAAACCCAGTCAAGATTTTCATACTCCTGCCTCAAATCTTCGCGCTGCGCAGCGCCTTTGAGTAGGTCTTGAATGTCTTTCGTCTCTCGTTCGAGCAGTGCAGTGGTCCCCACGTATAGATCTCGTTCGGCGAGTCTGGCACGTGCTCGTTTCGTTCTTTCACTTAACTTGACCGACTCGACACCGGCGGCTGCATCGCGGTAGGGGTAGTCATCCAAATCCCATGCGATCAGTTCGTGCACGCTAACTTTCGAGATAGTCACGAGCGTGCCTCCACGAACTGCAGTTGAGACGAAGCCGCAACCACATGTCGAACGATGGCGCAGTAAGGCTTTGTCAGTCTCCATGCATCTTCTTCGCTGCATTTGTGAAGTGAGACCAGCACCGTACGTAGTACCCCTGCGTGGGTCACAACCGCGATATCTTGCTCTGCGGCTTTTGTGGATAAGAACGCGACTTCCTCGAGGACGCGCTGTTCAAAATCGCAAAGGGCCTCGCCTTCAGGTGCTGAGAGCAAGGGATGATCAGCCATCCACCGACGCGCATAAGCTTCGTCGTGCTGCTCAATCTCTTTCCAAGTGAGACCCTCCCATTCACCGAAGCTGATCTCGCGCAGAGCTCGACGTGGTGTGCATTCAATTCCGAATGCGCTGGCGATGGCTTCTGCTGTCGTTTGCGCCCGACGCAGGTCGCTTGTATAGACGGTGCCAATGTTTTCCGGGCGAAGTCTGCCGATCAATTCGGCCGTTTGTTCGTGACCGCGTGCATTCAGATCGGGGTCGGAGTGACCGCAAAATGTTCCAGCCATGTCGGTCTCCGCGTGGCGAATGAAGAGAATGTCGCTCATGCGATCCACACCCCACAGAAATAGACCGCGATTTCAGTAAGCTGATTGGTTGCACCAAAGCAGTCGCCAGTTATACCGCCAATCTTTCTCTGGTAGAACCACCCACTCAGCGCTACGAGAAGTGGAGCAGCGAGAAGAGGCGCCACGGAGGATCTTCGCAGCGCGAAGATAACGATCGCGACGCTCACGAGCGAGCCGAACAGAAGCGAAGGGAAGGAGATCAGCCTGGCGATGCGCGCGCCCTGCCCCTCTTGTTCGCGCGCTGAAGCGAGAAAGTAGCTTAATGGCAGCGAACTCCAACGGGACAATACGTGGGCAGAGATGATGTAAGCGGTGAAGCGTTCCATCGGCAATGACGCGAGAAGCAGATAGCGTGCCAGCAGAGACAAGACTAGCGCGATCGCGCCGTAGCTTCCAATCCTGCTGTCTCTCAGGATGGTCAATATTCGATCCTTCGTCCAGCCGCCGCCAAATCCATCTGCTGTGTCTGCGAGTCCGTCTTCGTGCAGGCAGCCCGTGATTAGCACCAGATAGGTCAGCACGACAAACGCAGCAAGTGGGCGAGCCAGGTGGACGGTCAGAATCCCTTGAAGCAGCGCGGCTCCAGAACCTATGGCCAAGCCGACCAATGGAAAAAATTTGACTGATCGAGAGAGCGAGTTCTCTTCGAATGTTGTCGAGGGCATGGGGATTCGCGTGAGAAATTGGAAGGCGGTTGCCAACTCCCAGCCCACGTTGCGGATTCGCCGCGTTGCACTCAATCCTTCGCCTCACTAACGCCGGCCGATTCAAACGTCGCCATCTGGTTGTAGAGGCACAGTGCAGACTCGAGGATCGGCATCGCCAGAACAGCACCTGTTCCTTCGCCGAGTCGCATTTTTAGCGCGAGAATCGGCAGCAGTCCAACGTATTCAAGCAGCGCTCGATGGCCCGGCTCCTCGGATTGATGCCCCGCAAAGAGATAGCCGCGCACTTGCGGTGCGATTGCAAATGCGATTGCCGCGGCTGCGGTCGAGATGAACCCATCCACGACTATTGCGATCCGATGCCTTGCCGCACCCAGTATGAAACCGGTCATCGCGGCAATCTCCAGGCCGCCGACACAACGCAGCACATCGAGAGGATTAGGAGGCAGATTATCAAAATGCTTCGCTAGAACAGCTTCGATGACCAGACACTTGCGCTTGAGTGCCTCGGAATTCAAGCCCGTTCCCTTACCGGTGATGAGATCAACCGGTTCACGTGTGAGTGCAGAGGTAATCGCACTGGCCGCCGTGGTATTGCCGATACCCATCTCGCCGACGGCAACCAGGTTGTAGCTCTTCTCATTTGCAGAATCTGCAAGCATGAGGCCAATATCGAGCGCCTCTGATAACTCATCCGCACTCATCGCCGGCTCTCGCATCATATTGCGCGTTCCTCTGCGTACTTTATGGTGCAGCAACCCAGCGGTGTGATCGAAGTCCGCATCGACGCCGACATCCACAACGTTCATCTCGACCTGGTGGGCCTTTGCGAGCACATTGATTGCGGCGCCGTGAGCAAGAAAGTTGAGCACCATTTGCCGGGTCACCTCGCTCGGATACGCGCTGACCCCTTCAGCGGTAACTCCATGATCGGCGGCAAAGACGTAGACTGCCTTTCGCATCGGATCAGCAAAGGTCTCCTCACGGATTGACACCATCTGGGCCGCGAGATCTTCGAGTCTGCCGAGGCTGCCCAGCGGCTTGGTCAACTGATCCAAACGTCTTCGTGCTCTCGCTAGCCATTGCTGACTTGGGGGCTCAATGCTAAACGTAATTTTAGAGTCGATCATCGGACTTGATGTGTTCCCCCTCCAGTCACTAGGTCCGCTCATGTCGCCACCGTCTGCAAGGTTCGCGCCTGTCGTATTGCAGCGACAAAATCTCTCGCTATTGCCGGATTTGCGCGCAGATGCAGATGAACGTAACTCGCCAGAACATTACCTTGCCGGAAGCCTTCAAACTCCTCTTTCCCCGACATGGAGTACTGCACGCGATAGCTCGTCTCAATGTCTCCGCGAGAGACGATAGACGAGTAGTGAAAGCTGTGTCCGCGGACAATTGCCCCTTTGAGGCCTAGGAGACAGTCTTCGGTAAACTTCACGGTGACGTATCCGAACTGCACAAGTTTTCCGGTCATCTGTATCGAGAGTGGCAGGACTCGAGCCATCGCGTAGTTCACGCCCTCGGTGGTTTTAAGGCTTTCGGAGAGATAAATCATGCCACCGCACTCCGCATAGATGGGTCGCCCCGAAGCAGCAAAAGCACGGACTTCCTCGATCATCTGACGATTCCTGCTTAGTCGTTCTGCATGAAGCTCCGGATATCCTCCGCCGAGATAGAGCGCATCCAGCCCCGTTGGAAGAGACCTGTCGCGCAGCGGGCTGAACCGAACGATCTCAGCGCCCTGTTCGCGAAGAAGATCCAGATTGTCCTCATAGTAGAACGAGAAAGCGTGATCAGATGGAACACCGATTCGCACGCTTTCGGCCACTGGCGAACTTTCTATTCCGGTAACGCCCGTCACATCCAGTTCCAACCCACAATGCAGCTCACCCAAACTATCAAGATCGAAATATTTCTCCGCAAGAGCAGCCAGTGTATCGATTGCAGCATCATCTTCTACCGCAGCTTCAGCCGCTCCCTGCAGGCCGAGATGGCGTTCGGGAATCGTAATCGCCGGATCACGTGGCAGCCAGCCTAGAATTCTCGTCTTGCACGATGTCTCAATCGCCGCACGTAGCATCTCGTAGTGTCGCTCGGTCGCGACGCGATTCAAAATCACTCCGGCAAGCTGCAGCTCTGAGTCGAACATCTCAAAGCCGAGCATTACCGCCGCGATGCTCCTGGCAGTCTTTGCTGCATCGACGACGAGTACGACCGGCAGCTTCAACAGTTTGGCAATCTCCGCTGTGCTTCCCGTCTCAGTGTTCCCGCTCTTTCCGTCGAACAATCCCATCATTCCTTCAGCGACGAGAACATCCGCGCCACGCGCAGCATTTTGCAGAACAGATCGATTCGCGTCTTCGCTCAGCATCCACGTATCAAGATTTCGAGCCTTTCGCCCGCATATCCTGGTGTGATGGCCAGTGTCCAAAAAATCAGGTCCACACTTGAATGGCTGCACCGCAAGACCGCGTCGCCTCAGGCCAGACATGATCGCAAGCGCGACCGTCGTTTTTCCCACGCCACTCGCTGTGCCTGACACCAGCAGAGCTCTCACAGAGTCACCTCCAGGTGTCCCTTCAAAGCGAGCGGAAGCCCAGCCACCATCAGCACCACGTCATCGGCGATCCTTGCTACGCTCTGATTGATCTCGCCCAGCAGATCGCGGTATTGGCGTCCCAGGGGATACGCCGGCACAACTCCGCTGCCTACCTCATTGGACACCAACACGACGGAGCAACCCGCCGATTGCAACGCGGCACACAGAGCCTCAACACGTCGTTCAATGGCATCCTGGTCGTCGCCTTCGGTCTCTAGAAGATTCGCCGCAAAGACCGTCAGACAATCCACAAGCATCACCTCGCAGTCGCGTGCCTTCTGCGCTAGTACCTGAACCAGCTCCAGCGGCTCCTCCACGGTGATCCACTCCGCAGGGCGTTCTCTACGATGCCGCTCGATCTTGCGGTGCATCTCGTCGTCGGAAGCCTTCGCTGTCGCCACAAAGATGACGCGGCTCTCTCGCTCTGCAAGCTGTTGCGCGTAACGGCTCTTCCCGCTGCGAACGCCGCCAAGTACGAGAGTGATGGAACTGTGGCGCATCTCCTGCATCGTTAGCTCCTTGCCCGGCATCTTTCGAAGCAATCGAGCAGAGCGGGAATTTAGTTAGGCAGCGCTCGTGCAGACCGTGAATGCAGTCGGCGAGAATGCTCTTCAGCTCTCCCAGCGAAGCTGAATCAGCCTGATCGGCCCTGGCAGGTCTCCTGACTTACGCTTCAGCAAATTTTGACTTACCTTCCCAGGACGCATCCCAGTGGTTTAATACCAATCGTCAAAACTCTCAGCGCTTACAGTTACGGGGTAGTGACGGATTTGCACCGTCTTCCCAACACCAGATGTAGAAAAGACTATCCCGCTCATCCCGCCGGGTCAAATCTTTACATTCCGCGACTTCGCGGCATCTCTTCTCATTCGTCCGCGATCTGTCTTGCCGCAGTTCTCGCATCCCGCACCAGATCGGGCACTCCCACGCCGCGATATCCATTACCAAGCAGTGACAATCCCTTGAACGCTCTTACTCGCGAATCGAGTTTCCTCATCATCTCAAGATGTCCCACGGCATACTGCGGAAGACTGCGCGGCCATCGCCGCACCACGGTCACTTGCGGCTCAGGCAAAGGCCCCAGGACTCTTGCCAGCTCCATCCGTGCCACTGCAACTGTCTCGTCGTTGCCGCATCGCATCAACCGTTCGGCAGCCTTGCCACCGAAGAAGGCTCGCAAAAGTCGTCCCCCCTGGGGCACGCGGTCTTCAAACTTCTGATCGACGAACGTCGCTGCGAGCAGTAGACTATTTGATCCTGTAGGCACCAGAAAACCGAACCCCTGCGGTAAAGACACCTTCGCGGCGTCTGGAAACCCAAATCCGACCACTACTGCGGAACTAGCATCCATCTCCATCAAAGGAGCCATCTCAGCGTCAATCGGTTGCAGAAGAGAACAAGCAATATCAACCGGCGCGGCCATCATCACTGCATCAAAGCGCTCTACGCCCCGGGCCGTCCCCACCAGCCATCCTTCTTCGCCGTACGAGATGAACCGTACCTCCGCAGCCAATCGAATCCAATCCTCGGGAATCGCGGAGATCATACGATTCACCAGAGTTCCCATTCCGCTGCGCAGCGTTGTAAACACTGAACTCTTCTTCGCTACAACACTCCTCGCCCGCAGCGCGTCGATCAGACTGCCGTGTTCTCGCTCCATTGTGACAAACGGAGCCATCACCGCCTGCACGCTCAACTTCGTCACATCGCCACCAAATACACCACTCAGCAGGGGAGTCCCGATCTTCTCCAACACCTCGTCTCCAAAGTGGCGTTGAACAAACTCCCCAACACTCTCGTCTCCTTCAGGAGACGCCGCTCGCAACTCCTCCGCTCTGCCAGGCTCTTCGCGATAAGCCCGCTTGGCCTCTGCGCTGAACAGTTCGGACTGATCCAGAGCATCGAGGTCAGCCGGAACCATCATCCGCATGCCATCCGGCATAGCCTGCAGCTTCTTATCGATCAGCACATACGTCTTCCGCGTGGCGTCATTGGAAGGCATCACTTCATCAGCCAACCCAAGCTCTTCTGCGAGCTCGCGCGCCCAGGGCTTTTCCGTCACCCAGGCATCCGGCCCGCATTCAATCACAAACTCACCCTCATGGACCGTCTCGATGATTCCCCCCAGCCGCGTCGAGGCTTCGAACAACACTCCCTGCAGCGGTACGCCCTTGCGGGCCTGCTGCGCCAGCTCATACGCTGCCGTCACCCCGGCTACCCCACCGCCCACAATTGCAACCCGTTTCATCGTTTCTCCAGAGGTTTCCGCAAACAAAAGCGGAGGCCAGAGCCCCCGCCTTCAGCCCTCATGACAGCCTATACCTACGCCGGAACCATGACCTCGTCGACGGTTGCTTTATATCTGCCGGATACGACCTCCACCAGCGCCTCTACCAGTACCGGGGAGTCGTTCAAGCTCTCGGCTCGCCACAATTTAAGGCCCAACTCGTTTGCGGTCTGCCGGAAAGCGATGTCGATGTCGTAAAGGATCTCCACGTGATCACAGAGGAAGCCCACGGGCTGCATCACCACGCCCACATGCCCTTCGGCCTTGATCGCTTTGAGTGTGTCCTCCACCGTTGGACCGATCCACGGACCACCGCTCATACCCTGACTCTGAAACGCGAAGTACCAATCTTTGTCTCCGAATCCAGCCGGGGTCATCCGCTCTGCCACCAACTGCGCAGTGCGTTTAGCCTCCACCGGATAGGGGTCCGGCGAATCCTGCACAGGAGTTCCCGGCCGCGCTCCTGCAACTGAAGCCTCGCCCGTCATGATCGTTCGACACGGCACGCTATGAGCTGTGAACAAAACGGGCACGCGCTGTCCCACCTCAGCACAGGCCTCCGTCCATACAGGCTGCAGCTTCTCCGCAAACGCCTCCGCCAATAGAGGACTCTCAGCCCAACCCGCAACAAACTCAACTTCCATACCCTTCGCCGCAGCATGCACGGCCCGGCGATAAAGCCCCACGCTCGTTCGGGAGTTCTGCGGAGCTAGGCACACTGCTTTGATGTGCGTCACACCATCCAACCGCATCTGTGCCACCACATCGGCGATATAGGGGTGCCAGTTTCGCATACCTACATAAACCTTTCCGGCGTCCAGTGCATGCTCCAGCATATGCGCCTGCACCATCGTCCACTTCGTCAGCGGCGGTGGCTCCAGACCCGGCGACTCCTGCAGGCCAATCTGCGCGTACCGATGCTGTAGCTCCTTCACAACCTCCTGCGGCATTGCTTGGCCGCCGGTCACTTTGCTTAAATACTCCGCCATCTCGCCGAGCATGTCTGGCGTTCCATGCGCGAGCAGCAGCACAGCGCTCCGGCCTGTCTCGAGGCTCATCGCGCGCTCAGCTCTCTGACCAACTCCACCACGCGGATCACATTCTCGACAGGTGTTCCGGGCACAATGCCGTGGCCGAGATTGAAGATATGTCCAGGCCGCCCCGCAGCCCCATTAAGAATCTCGCGCACCTGCTCCTTCAACACATCTTCCTGCGCAAACAGGGCAATCGGATCGAGATTCCCCTGCACCGCGCAGCCAGCACCAACGGCCTTCCAGCCCTCTTCCAACGGAGTCCGCCAGTCAAGCCCAATCACATCCGCACCTGTCTCGCTCATCGCCGGCAGCAGGGAAGCGGTTTCCACGCCGAAGTAGATCACCGGCACACCCAGCGCTTTGATTCGCTGCACCAGCTCCGTTGTCCAGCCAAGACAGTATTGTCGATAGTCGCGAACGCTCAGCTTACCCACCCAACTATCGAAGACCTGAATCACATCCGCGCCCGCTTCAATCTGCTGCTGCACATAAGCAACCAAAACAGTAACAATCTTCTCCATCAACAGCGACCACGCAGGTCCATACGAGTACATCATCTTCTTGGTCTCGATGTAGTTGCGATCCCCACCGCCCTGCTTGCCGCCTTCGATCATGTATCCAGCAAGCGTCCACGGAGCGCCGCAAAATCCGATGATCCCCAGCGTGTCCCCATCGGCACGGGGCGCAGAAAAGTGCGTGGCAACTTTTTCAATCGCGCGCGCAACGTACTGCAACTCCTCCACTCGATCGGTACGCAGTGCCTTTACATGCTCCAGCGTCCTCACCGGCGTATGCACTACGGGGCCTTCGCCAGCAACAAACTCGAAGTCCAGACCCATCGGCGTAAATGGGAGCAGCAGATCGGCAAAAATGATCGCGGCATCCACATCCAGTCGCTCAGCCGCCGTAATGGTCACCTCAGCCGCAATCTCAGGCGTTCGGCAGATCTCCAGCAGGGAATGGTGCTTCCGCACCGCCATATACTCCGGCATATAACGCCCCGCCTGCCGCAAAAACCACACCGGCGTTCTGTCTACTGGCCGACGCAGGCAGGCCCGCACAAAACGGCTCGCTCCCGTCTCTTTATCACCAGCCGTCGCTGCGGCACTTTCCACAATCGCATCACTCAAAAGGCTTGTCCTCTATAACCCTTTAAGCCTAGCACCCATGGGTTTCCCTACGCGAACTGGCGCACTCTGAACTATTCGTCACACGCGAAAATCCACGCCAAATTAGCGCCGAGTACCGCACAGGAAGCCTTTGCTCAGGACTCCAACCGGAACGTAAACTCCTCAATAACAGGGTTTGTCAGAACCTCGCGTGCAATCCGCTCCACCTCTGTCTGCGCGGCGTTCTGCTCCAGTCCATCCTCCAGAGTCAGCAGGAAATACTTCCCCTGCCGCACATCGGCAACGCCGCGATATTCCATCCGCCGCAATGCATCTGCAACTGTCTGCCCCTGGGCATCCAGCACCGTTCGTTTCAGCGTTACATAGACATGAGCCTTCATTTTGTCTGATTATAGACAAGGTGCAGCTTTCGCCCTCAATCGAGGTAGCGAACCTCCACCAGGCAGCTGGGCCAACCGAACTACGAAGTCAGCCAAGCCTAAATTTTTCGATTGGACAAGAGAAGAGACCCCAGACTTTATGACGAACTACCTGGAACTCCCCGTCGGGCCTAACAGCCCCGAGGTCATCAACGCAGTCATCGAGATCCCTTACGAGGGTGTCAACAAGTACGAGTACGACAAAGAGCTCCACGTCTTCCGTCTCGACCGCAACCTCTACTCCCCCGTCCACTACCCCGGCGACTATGGTTTCATCCCCAGCACCCTGGGCGACGACGGCGACCCCCTCGACTGCCTCGTTCTCGTCGACACCCCCAGCTTCTCCGGATGCGTCATGCAGGTTCGCCCCATCGGCGTCCTCGAGATGCTAGACCAGGGCCTCGGCGACGAGAAGGTCCTCTGCGTAGGCCAGGACAATCCCCGCTACAAAGATGTCTGGAACTTCTCCGAGATCTATCCCCACATGCTCAAGGAGATCACGCACTTCTTCGCCATCTACAAGGATCTCGAAGGCAAGCGTGTCGAAGTCAAAGGCTGGCGGGATGCATCCTTCGCTCGCAACAAAGTCCTCGAAGCCCAGCAGCGCTTCATCGACAACAAGGCCAACCCCATCCCCAAGCCGGTCCCCAAAAAATCGTAGCTGCCATCAGCGCATCACCGAAGGGGTCGCCGTAAGGCGGCCCTTTCGCATCACCCGAGCCGCAAAATAAACCACTGGTCCCGCTGCCGCCACAATCGCCGCAAACCCCAGCGCCGGCAGCCCAGCCACACGCTCCCCCCGCGCCGCCCATAGCGCAAACGCGATCAGCCCCGCCGGCGCCACGCCCATCCCCACTGCACCCCAAACGCCGCCCGGCACCTTGAACGGCCTCGCCAACTCCGGCTCCTTCACTCGCAACACCACCAGCGCCACAAACTCCAGCACCAGCGCCCCTCCATACAGCACCAGGTCAATCGAAATCAGCCGTTCAAACGACAGCCTCAGCGCCAGCGCCCACCCCACCGAACACAGCACCACACTCACCCATGGCACCCCACGAGCATTCGTCTTCGCCACCACCTTCGGCAGCATCCCCTCCTCGGCAAGCGCATACGGCACCCGCGTATAACTCATCACCAGCGCGTTGAACATCCCGAACCCATTGATCGTCCCACCCAGCACCACGCACAGCGCCAGCCACGGCCCCACCAGCTCCCTCGCCGCATCCGTCCACGCACCCGTCGAAAACCTCTCCGCCGGAATCCCCGCCGCCGCCACCGCCGCCAGCGGCAGAACATACGTCACCGCCACCAGCCCCACCGCCGCCAGCATCGCCCTCGGATAATTCTTCTGCGGCTCCTCCACCTCCTGCGCCACCGTTGAAGCGTTATCCCACCCCATGTAGTTCCACAGCGTCACCGACACCGCCCCCGCAAAGTCCGCCCCCGTCCTCGGAACCCCCAGCGCCGCCGTCCCCGCCACGCCCAAACCATGCCCGCCCACCAACCCCTTCCACAACCCCACCGCCGTCAGCACCACAAACGGCGACAGCAGCAGGCAGAACATCCCCACCGAACCCTCGCCCACCGCCCTCGCGCTCCAAAGATTCCAAACCATACACAGCACCACCACCGCCAGCGCCCAAACCGTCCCCCTGTACCCAGCCGTCCACGCCGGCTCAAGCCTCCCCACATACAGCACAACGATCGCCGGATAGATCGCCATATCAAACACACTCGCCGCCAGGCTCAGCCACGCCTCCTGAAACCCCCAGAAGCTGCCCAGCGCCCGCCTCACCCAGCAGTAGTACCCACCCTGCAGCGGTATCGCCGCCGCCAGCTCCCCCACCATCAAACTCGTCGGCAGACTCCACACCACCGGCACCACCAGCAGCAGCACCAGCGCCCACCCATACCCCGCCATGCCGAGTATGTCTTCCAGTCCATACGGCCCACCCGACACCATAAAGTACGTCGCCGCAATCAGCGGCAGCAGCCGTATCTTCCCCCCGCCCGCCATCGCTCTTCCCAAACCCACCCGCCCCACCGCCATTCAGTCTTTATATAGTCAATCCCGCGCATCCGCCGTCTTTTTGGTTGTCGTCCTCGTCCTTTAGTTGTCATTCCCGAAGGGAATCTGCGGTTGCATTCGTTTTTCTGAGGAGTGCCCAAGCCTCATTCCGCAGCACCTTGTCTTCCTCCCCCAGCCTCAAGCTATAATTGCCACAGCCGGGCATCGCCGAGAGGCAGATGCTCATCGCAACACAGACGGAGAGTTGGCCGAGTGGCTGAAGGCGGCGGTTTGCTAAACCGTTATAGGGCGAAAGCTCTATCGGGGGTTCGAATCCCCCATTCTCCGCCATTACTTTATAATCAATAGCTTACAACCAGTGATACTAGCTCTGATACTGATTTGGTAAGCTTTGACCATGAATCTTCGGGTCAATCTAACCAAACGCATCAATCGTGCTGCTTCTGGTCGAGCTGACGCGGGACGACGATGGATCAGGACAAAAGAGCGTCCTTCTGAAGACAACGAGAGGTCTGTTGCTCCCCATCAGCTTTGGCCTTTCGATCGTTTGTGTCATGCAGGCGGTCTTCGATCTCTTCGATGAGGACACGAAGTCGATCCGCCTGATTGAAAACCATATCGGTTATCTCTCAAAGGAGGCGAAAGCGTGGGTGGATCTCTCTCTCCCAAGCACTATAGCTCTGACCTTGAGTCTCATATTCGTAGCCCTGCTGATTCCCCGACTCAAACCGGTAACAAGAGGCGGCAAGGTCCTCAAGTATCTTCATTCGATATCGTCGGTCGTAGCCTGTGTAAGCAGTTTCACCTTTTTTGCCCAAGTGCCGTTCAAATACCAGGATCACGTAGAGAGGCGCAGAATCGAGGCCGAACGAAAAGAGAAGCCCGTCCGAAACGATCTACGCCTTGTCGCCGCTGAGTCCCTTGACCGTTCCTTGAAAAAGCTTACTCCCGATGAGAAAGCGAGCATTCGCGAGGAATATGAAGCGGTGTTCTCGGAGATCAATGACACAGTCCCCTACCGTGACCAAGGTCGAACCCTTGAAGCAATGGCGCAACATGCTGTTTCGGCTATTCCGAACAGCCAAGAGATGGCGGACGCCCTGGATACGATGGAAAGGAAGTCCGGCTTCAACCCCGAAGCGGAGGGTGCGGACAAGACTGAAGATGAACAGAAGGATTCGAGCACGGGCCCGAATGAGGAACTGATTGCAGGACTGAGCGCCATCTTTGGAGAACTGATAGGCACAGCAGTGCCAGAATTCGAAGGAGTGTCCGCGAAGTTTATTGACAGCTTGGTGGATAAGGAAGCCGACTACTATTTCGACCACCATTTGAAACCCGTATTGAGCGCCCACCTGAACGACGTGCTGCCTCTGACCACTGCTTTTTCGGATTCTTGCTAAATCGCTTCCGTATGCAACAGTCTTCGAAAGAGGATATTCAGAGTGTGGTGGGAGAAGAGATGAAAGTAGTGCGGGAAGAAGTTCATGCTGAAGAAGAGCGCGTAGGCGAAGAACAGAGGGTTCAAGAGGAGAGAGCACCTCACGAGACCTTCGTCGAACCATAGCTCCGAGTCCGTCACAGGATGTTAGGAGCCCTAACCAACCCTCTTCATTGATGTGGTGGCAGGGTTTTGGTGGGGTAGGGCACCTACAGCCCGCTTTTTGCCCCGATTCAAGCGACAAAATAATCGACTAGTTAGTAATTATCATCCGCAAGTATATTTCACACTGTAATATCCAAATTCAAGAGGAAATCCTCGCATTCGGCTTCAGCTTTCACGAGTGCCACGGTGATCATGCTAGGGTCCGTGTGAATGGCACTCCTTGAGATCGGCAACAGCGTCTCCGGATTGTAGGCGCAATCGCTCGTTCAGCCGAGCTTCCAAGTGGTCAAAGACTGTGCGAAACCTGCGCGAAGAAAACACCTTTTCCCGTAAATGAAAACGAGCCTGTTTCATTCTTGGAAGTGGACTTTCTGGCGGGAATGACATCAGGTAGATGCAGTCGATTCGAACCTGATCCACATAATCGCTTGTTTAGAAAGCTTTGCTCCATAAACCTGCGTACCTGAGCAGAGTCTGCGAGTCTGCCCGCGATCGGATCCACAGTCCGACCCCTGTGAAACCCGGAATCAGCCGAGCCAATAATTGAACGTTAGAGCCATTTCAAACTTTTTAACTTTGACAGATCGTTTCTGTTGCCCATATTTAGCGGACGGATCTTGAATGATGGCGTGAGTCGCTTCAACGCGACCGCAATCCAGCGTGACATGGAATCGCGTCGCAGAACGGGTAGATGTAGTCAGCACCTTGCTATACGACGATCTGGTGATTCAAGAGTCCCAGGACACACTACCGGACACGGAGGCCGCATCCGATCTGCTCTGCAGCAAGGCGTTGGAAGTTGGCATCGAGCGTTTCGTCGATGGGGATTTACTGAAGCAATTCCGAGCACGGGTTGAGTTCGCCGGTCTTACGCAGCCAGATATCGCACAAGCATTGCGTGAACTATGCTCCGGACTTCGAAGCTTTGCCGATCTGAAAGCCGCAGCGAAGGACTTCCTTCTCCTTGTGGAGCAAAAGACGGATTCAAAGCTTCTGCGTGAACTGGCTCCAGTGAGCGTTCGATTGCAGAATGGGCGTCACACCAAAATTCATTACGGTGGCGACAAGCCCCCTTGGATAGCATCTCGCCTTCAGGACTTCTTCGGAATGCGAGACACTCCGCGTGTTGGAGCCGACCGTACCCCGCTGGTAGTACATCTGCTCGCACCGAACCAGAGAGCTGTGCAGACCACGACCGATCTTGCCGGATTTTGGTCGAGACTCTATCCACAAGTGCGCCGCGAGCTCATGCGCCGATACCCCAGGCACCAGTGGCCAGAAAGTCCGTAATTCGATCCAATGACGTATCGCTCGCTCTAGGAAACCGACCTGGGGCATTTCCATGCCTCTCTGAGGTGCCAGTTTCGCACTTGCTTCGCTCTCAATATGACGTTCGACCGTCTTAGCGTAACCCAAAAAAACGACTGCTAAAACATCACATCAGCCCCGCAAAACACCTCACGCACACCATCAAAACAACACGGCAAAAACATCACAAAGCCACTCCAAAAAAAGGTACCCTAATTCGACGTGATCCCGTTAGACATCGAAGAAGCCCCTTTGAATCGAGATGGTCACTGCGTGAGTGCGGTCGCTCGCCTGCAGTTTCGTCATGATGTTCTTCAAATACCCCTTCACCGTGTGCTCAGAAATTAGCATCTCCTCCGCGATGAGTTTATTGGATAAACCCCTTGCGGCACGCCGCAAAACGTCAAGTTCTCTCACAGTAAGCTCCGCCTCTCCGCTGGAGCCGAAAAGTTTTGAGGCGATCTCATCGGGAATGCAGCGGTGCCCCTCATGGACGAGACGAATGGTCTTGACGAGTTCTGATCCCAGCATGTCCTTCAACAGATATCCGGAGGCTCCTGCACGAAAGGCTCGAATGGCTTGATAATCGCCACCGCCCGTAGTGAGTACGACAATTCGTGCTGTTGGAAACTCTGCCCGTACTTTTAGAATCGTCTCCAGACCGCCCATATTCGGCATACGCATGTCCACTAACATGACCTCTGGCTTGTGCAAACGAAACTGCAGGATCGCCTCCCGACCGTCGATAGCCTCGCCGACCACGATCATGTCCGGCTCGGTATTGATCTCACTCGCAATCCCGGCACGCATCATGGGATGATCGTCAACGACAAGTACTCTAATCATTGATCTTCCTCGTCGCAGTAATAGGTTTTAGCGGGTAGAAAGGAGTCGCTTGTCTGCTCGGGGAACTCTCCGTCGGATAGATCACCGTGGCGGGAATGTTCAACTCCACAACCGTGCCTCCCCCTGGGTGTCTTCGTATCTCGATGAGCGCACCGAGTCGGCTTGCCCGCTCCCGCATACCCAGCATGCCTAAATGACCGTCTCGGTGACCGTGCTGCACGAACTCAGCGGGGATGCCAACACCGTTGTCAGAGACAACAATGCGCAGTGACGAGTCACCGAAGGCAAGCAGAACTTCGATGCACGAAGCTCCGGCATGGCGGATCGCATTGGCCAGCGCTTCTCGTGTGATCTTCATGGTCTCGCTGCCTGCAGCAGCGTCAAGCTTGCGAGGGTTCCCGTTAGTCTCAAACGTAAGTCGCGCACTCGTGCTCGGGCGCAGATCGTCGATCATCTGCTTGAACGGTGCGTACAGGGGCGTATCGAACGAAGGCTCGGATCGCAGCTCGCGTAAGAGTTCGCGTCCTTCAATCATCACCTGTGTGGATTGCTTGAGCGCATCCTCATAGGATCGGCGGGCGGGGTTTTCGTGTGGCAGTTGTTTGGTCAGCGTATGAAAGCGAAGCAGCAATACCTGAATCGATTGAAAGAACGTGTCGTGTAGGTCTTGGGCGATTCGTTCCCGCTCGCGCAGACGTTCGAGGAGCCGAACGCGCACCTGGTTGGTCGCATGTCGAAGCCGCAGGTTGTAGAGAAAGCTCAGCAAACTCGCCATAGTCACAATGATTAAGGCTTTGAAATACCAGCTCTGAAGAAAAGTAGGTGGAAGGTAAAGCGGGGTGGTCGTTGTGACGGGGCTCCAGACGCCATCGTTATTACTGGCCATCACGCGAAACGTGTAGTGCCCGGGAGGAACTTTTACGTAAAACGCCTGTCGACGGGGACCCACGTCCTGCCAGCTCTTATCAAAACCTTCGAGCATATAGCGGAAGCGCACGCGTTGCGGTATCAATAAGCTTGGGGCAGTGTAGTCAAAACGAAGGTTTTGCACGCCCTTAACTAAAGTGACGCCTGACGGCGCCATATATTCACGATGGTCGGCGACCACACGGTCGACGAAGACCGCAGGAGCAACCGTGTTCCTGGCAATCTGCGCGGGATCGATCCAGGTCAGCTCGTGGCGGTCCGCAAAATAAATGCGTCCATCCTTGGTGTTGATCGCCGTGGGCAGCGGCCTCAGTTGCACCGGGACATCGGTGAGTCCGTCGAGGTAGTTGTACAGACGCAGCGCAACGCGATACCGCGGATCGGCAGATGCCTTTGCAAGCTCGTCGTGCGAGATCATGATCACGCCGGACGATTGGTTCAGCCAAAGACTTCCATCTGCCGACTCGACGATACCGGTCACGCCCCGGATCGAGTCATCGCCGCAACTCAGGATGGAATGAACCGCACCGTCGCGATAGTACGACAGGCCTTCGGTACCGCCGAGCCATACATGGTCGCCGTCTTCGGCGATGGCTAGAATATTTCCTGCAGTCACGCCGTCGCGCGTCCCCAGCGTCGTGGTCGTGTTGCCCGTTACTATCGCGACGTTGTTCCGGATGAAACCCTGCCAGATGCGGCCTTCGTGGTCCCGCAACATGCTGAGCACCGCAAAGTGATCCGCGTCCGGCGCCTTGAACCTGCTCCATCTGGCACCTTCCAGCTTGAAGGTGCCGTGTCCGAGAATGCTCGCCCACAGAACTCCCTTCGCGTCGGTAGTCATGGTCTGGACTTCCAGCGGCAGGCCATTCCCATCCTCCGGCATCGGGATCCTTGTGAATCGGTTGCCCACCATATGCCAGAGCTGGCTGGTTACCCCAATCCAGACGCTGTTGTCGCCGTCGGCATAGAGGCTGGTGATCCCCTCCGGGCTATGAGGAATTGGGACGAGTGTGTTGTCTCGCAGACGAAACAGCGATGGCCCGCGAATATTTTTCACGCCAACCAGCAGGCCGCCCTTGTCCTGCGCGACTGAGATGCCGTTGGTCCCAAGTGGCATTGTTAGGGACGAGAGTGCCGCCGGACGGAACTGATCCAACCCTTTTTCGGTCGCAACCCACAGGCTGCCTTCGCGATCACGCATGACTTGCATGCTTACGTTTGCAGTAAGCCCGTCTTTGGCCGCGAAGTTTTCAAACGAGTCGCGGCTGACTGCAACGCCGGGGGAGGGAAGCGGTGCTCTCAAGCGAAATACGCCGGAAAGGTCAGAGCCCATCCATAAGCTACCGTCACGCGCTCGTGCCGCAAAGCCTGGCGAAAAGTCAGAGTGCGTTGGATACAACAACCAGTTACCGCCGGGCGCGCGAACGAGCTCGACCAGATCGTGATCACTTGCTAGCCAGGTGCGGTCCGGCCTGTCGGAGAGGAGGCCCCAAAACTTGCCTTCGATGCTTGTGTCATGGAAGAGGTGTTCCCCCGCCGGGAGGTACTGAAGTGTCTTGCCGTTGTAAGCCCAGAGTGTTCCTGAGGCATCAAGAAAAGGACGGAAGACAGATCGTCCGTGGAATCCCCACTCGTGGCCCATAGGTATCCATTGGCCGTTGACAAATCGCGCCATGCCTTGTCCCGTCGCCGCCCACAGCGTGCCGTCCTTGAGTTCAAGAAAACCAGTCGAAGAGGACGCAAAGATACCTTCAGCGGGATAGTTTGTGATCCTTCCATCTCTGATGAAACTAATGCCACCGAACTGGTAGCCGATCCAGAGCCCACCCGTGGTGGGTGCGTACAAGGTAATCACGTTCTCAGAGAGAAGCTTGGCGTCGTCTGCAGGCTGAAACTTCGTAAACTGGACACCATCAAAGCGATAAAGCCCCGAGTTGGTCGCGATCCACAAAAACCCGTCGGTCGACTGCGCGATTCGCCAAATGCCTGCAGGAGCACCCTCTCGCGCGGTCCAGGTAGAGTGATAAAGCTCCCGCATATCCTCTTGGGTCGGAGGGTGTACAGAACTCGCGAGCAGCTGACAGCCCAGAAGCGCGGGTAGTACACAAGCCAGTAGCGGCCTTACATTTTTCAGTCCGCATTGTAGTAACCCCTCGAAAGAGGGTGCCGCACGGCTACGAATGAGGGCTTGGCAAAGTTTCATGGGAGATTTATCAATTTTACAGGGTCTTATTCTTCCAGCCCTACTTAAGAGACGACACTCCACCACTTATCCAGGTTCGGCGTCCGAATCGCCGCGGCCACGCGACGCTACACGCACTAATACTGAAGCTCAGATTTGAGGAAACGGGAGTCATGAAGAAAGCCGTCATTGCCGCTGTTCTCGCATTCACCAGCTACGCTTGGGGCGCTGCTGTGCCAGGTTCGGTCTCCGCTCGCGCACGTATAACCGCCCAGATCAATGAGCGCGTCCTGGTGACACTGGAAGGCAACACCCACCGCGCCGCACGCGATTCCGCCAACGATCGAGGCGCTGTGGCAGCTGATTTCTCAATGCCCCACATGCTGCTACAGCTCAAGCGTTCACCCGAGCAGGAGGCGGCACTTCAGAAGGCCATGGACCAAATGCAGACACCGGGTAGCGCGTCATATCACTCTTGGCTCTCGGAGCAGGAGTTCGACGAGCAGTTTGGAGTTAGCGCGAGCGATGTGGCGAAGGTCACGGCATGGCTCGCAGGTCATGGTTTCACTATTGGAGGTATCACGCCAGACGGAATGGTGGTTGACTTCTCCGGAACCGCATCCATGGTGCGTGATGCCTTCCATACTGACATCCATCGGCTGGAACTTCCTGGGGGCGAGAGACACGTCGCCAACATGTCCGACCCGCAGATCCCGGCATCGCTCGCAAGCGTAGTCGTAGGGCCGACCTCACTGAGCGATTTCAAGCCTCATGCCGATCATGTGACGCGCCGTAAGGTGACCGCGGAAGAGAGCAGAGCGACAACAGGCTCTGGACCGGACTATACCGCTCCCAACGGTAGTGGCAGTTCGTATCTCTTCACGCCCGGCGACGCGCAGACAATCTACAACACGACGCCATTGCTGGCTGCCGGTACAACCGGGAAAGGCCAAACCATTGGACTGATCGAGGACGAGACCGCGTACGATCCCGAGGGCACGGGAACCTCACCGGATTGGACGACGTTTGTCGATACCTTTGGCCTGGCCAAATATGGCGGCAAACAGACGACCTCGTTTCCCACTGGTGCACTCTTCTGTGGCCAGCCGGGAGATTACAACGACGGGACCGACGTTGAGGTAGCTCTCGATGTGGAATATGCCTCTGCCATGGCTCCCGGCGCGAACGTAGTCGTGGAGGCCTGCCAGGACGGATACAGCACGTTCGGCGGGTTGATCGCGATTGAAAATCTTGTGTCCGCCAGCAAGATTACAGTTCCGGTACTCAGCATGAGCTATGGCTTTTGCGAAGTTGGCAACGGAGCGGCAAGCAACGCTGCGTTCTCCTATGCTTACCAGCATGGAGCAGCCCGAGGTGTGTCGATCTTCGTCTCAAGCGGGGACGATGGGGCACGCGCCTGCGATGATGGAAATCCGGTCTCGTACTACGGCGTCGACACCAGCGGGTATGCCACCACGCCCTACAATGTGGCCGTAGGTGGAACCGACTTTGGCGATACGTACGATCACACTCGGACGACCTACTGGAACGCTACCAACAATGCAGACTACGCCTCCGCCAAAAGCTACATCCCCGAGATCCCGTGGAATGACAGCTGCGCGAGTGAGTTGGTTGCGTCCTTCCTGGGATATCCGAAGAGCTATGGCCCAAGCGGTTTTTGCGGAAGCCCGCTGGCGGCCACTCTTACGCCTCAAAACACATTCGAGTACATCGACACGGTCGCAGGCAGCGGAGGCCCAAGCAATTGCTTTAGCGGCACCTCTGCGACCAGCGGCGTAGCCGACGGCACCTGCATAGGCCAACCTAAGCCTTCCTGGCAGAAGATCGTTGGAAATCCGAACGATCACGTGCGCGATATTCCGGACGTCTCACTCTTCGCTTCGAACGGTGTCTGGGGCCATTACATCGTGCTCTGTGCCTCGAATCCGGCAGAGGCGCAGTATGGAACCGAACCCTGCACTGGAACGCCCGATACCTGGTCTGGCGCAGGAGGGACCTCAGCTTCCTCGCCGATGATGGCCGGCATTCAGACCCTGATCAACAGCTACACAAAGGAGATGGCAGGTAATCCCAACTACCTGTACTACTCGCTGGCAAGCACGGAGTACGGCTCGGCCGGCAACTCTGCCTGTAACTCGACGAAGGGTGCGAGCGGCACAAGCGCCTGCATCTTCCATGACGTCACCCGGGGCGATATCAATACGCCTTGCACTTACTACAACCCGCAGACTCTGCTTGCGTTCGACTGCTTCGGCATCGCCAACGACCTCAACATCAACGCTCCAGCAGGTGCCCCGGTAGGAGTGGACTCAGTAACAGATGCATCTTACAAAGTCACCTACGGCACCAACGTTGGTTGGGACTTCGCAACCGGCATCGGGTCAGTCAATGCATGGAATCTGGCACAGGGTTTCGCGAAGGCCTACGGTAGCGCATCGCCCTTCAAGGCGACCGTGGCGCTTAACTCAAGCGTCGCCTCCTATGTCTTCGAACACGGGCCCGCGAGCATCACTTACCAGGCAACGGTCAGCGGATCGGGCACCTACCCCACGGGTATAGTGACCTTCGCGATCGGAGGCACCACGCTAGGAACGGCAACCCTCGAGCCAACTGGCGGATGCTCGTCCGGCGGAAGCTGCACCGAGGTAGCGAGCTACACGTATGCGCCGGGTACGCTGGCTGTCGGTGCTTACGCAGTCTCGGCGACGTACTCGTCCACGAATGAAAACTACGCGCCAGCCACCGCGCAGACGACCCTTCAGGTGATCAAGGCTGGCACAGTAGTCAACGCGACGGCGCTGACCGTCTCGCCCTCGACCTTGGCAGCAGGCTCTTCCAAGATCACTTTCGCTGCGAAGGTCTCGAGTGCCACAGGCACGCTCGACGGTACTGTCACCTTCACCTCAGGCGGTGTCTCGAAGGGAATCTGCACACTCGCGAAGGGAGCATGCTCGATCAGCCTACCCGCGACCACGTATGCGGCGGGCACCTTCTCAGTGGTTGCGGTATACAGCGGCTCCGCCACCTACGAGTCTTCGGTCTCAGCGGCGGAAAAACTGATCGTCACCAAGGCGGCAACCACCGTGGTACCGAGTGGTACAAGCTCCGTAGAAGCGGGCGGCACGGTAACCTTGGTTGCCAACGTGGCGCGTCCTGCAGGCTACACAGGCGTTCCGACAGGAACCGTACACTTCTACTCCAGTACTCTGCTGCAGAGCACACAAGGTGTAGCGACGCTGGACAGTACCGGCAAAGCTGTCTACGAGCAGGTGCTGACCGGCGTTCCTGCGGGAACCTACGATGTAATCGCCAAGTATGCAGGAGATGGTTCGGATGCCGCCTCCAACTCTTCAACCCTCACTGTAATTGTGACCAAGGCGCTGAGCGAGGTAACCCTCACCTCCAGCGCGAATCCAGTAGCCGAAGGCTCTCTGGTGTCTATCACAGCGGTCGTGACACATGCTTGCTGCTCGACAGTGCCTCCTTCGGGTACGGTCGCGTTCCTCCTCGGAACCAAGTCACTCGGAACTCTCAGTCTGAGCTCCGGCAGTGCTGTGCTCTCCGTAAACACCGCGGGCCTCACACCAGGCACCTACAGCGTGATCGCAAAGTACAGCGGCGACGCTACCAACCAGCCGTCTACAAGGACCTTCACCCTCACCGTCGTCGCAGCCGCCAGCGCTGCGACGCGGTAAGGATAAGTGATCACAACATCGGCATTGAAACAGTATCTCCCGGGGGTTTCGAAAGATGATTCATCGACTGATCCAAGCCACTACCGCCGCAGCCATCCTTGCCGCATCTGCCCTGCCGGCCGCAGCGCTGCAGAGCAGGCCGGAAGCTTCCACCTCTGCCTATACCCAGCCTTCCATCGTGGATGTCTTCAGCTTTGAAGGAGCCTATCACTGCGGTGGAAGCTGCGCGCCGGACGGCACGGGCTCTTCCAACAGCCTAATGCTCGCCAGCGACGGTAACTTCTACGGCGCAACTGTCTCGGGCGGCACGCTTATGAACGGAGTACTGTTCAAGCTGACTCCGGATGGCACCTACACCGACATCCATAACTTCGGATTTACGCCCGACGGCGCGACCGTTGTCACATCGCTTATGGAAGCCTTTGATGGAAACCTATACGGAGTGACCGATTCGGGGGGTGCTAACTATCGCGGCACGATCTTCCAGTACAACCTCTCCACGGGGGTTTTCACTACCGTCTACAACTTTGTCGTCGGAGGTGGCTCATACAGTCAGCTAATCGATGATGCCAAGGGCCATCTATATGGAAGCACTTCGTACGACGGACTGAACGGCCTTGGGAATATCTTCTCGTGGAACTACAAGACCAACTCCTACGTCGATGTCTACGACTTCAAGAATGGCGTCGATGGGCAGCATCCTTGGGGTGGGATCCTTGTTGCGAGCGACGGCAGAATATACGGTACTTCCCGCTTCGGTGGCCCAACGGACCACACCGGTACGGGTTTCGGCGACGGCGTGGCTTGGTCTGTCGACGTCCAGGGAACCGACTTCAAGGTGATTCATAACTTCGGAGCGAGCGCCACTGACGGATACTCTCCGGTTCAGGGATTTGTCGAAGGATCGGACCACTCGCTTTATAGCACCACTCTCTTTGGGGGCAAGGACTGCTCGGCGAATGACAACAGCAACGGCTGCGGCACGCTATACAAGATCACGCCAAATGGAGGCAACCCCACTTACACGCAGGTCTACGCCTTTAGCCTCAGCGCCGGTCAGGGTACAAATCCACAGCACGGGGCCCCGACACTTGGCGGTGACGGAAGACTCTACGTGGTCGGTCCGCAAGGAGGGCCGACCGGCTACGGCCAGTTGATGGCTTTCACAACAGCAGGCGTTTTCACTGACGTACATGACTTCGCCGCACTCGGAGCCAGCGATACTTCCGGAACTCCCACCGCTGCAGTGCTGGAAGACCAGCTTGGGAACCTCTGGGGTGGCACCATCACTGGCGCCGAAAACCAGAACGGTGACATCTTCAAGATCGAAGCCGGCATTGCGCCTGCAATGACGCTGACTGCAAGCACAACGACTTCGGACGTAGATCAGATGGTCAAGCTCACATGGGGCGTGACGAATGCTTTCAGTGATTCAGCTAAGGTATGCTTCGCTTCGAGCTCTGATGGCAGCTTCGTCGGCCAGAAGTCGATCGCCGGAAATATGACGGTTGAGCCGGCTACGTCCGGAACCATCCTCTACACACTGACATGTGGAGGCTCGCAAACGGCAACTGCGACGGTAGACGTCTTGCCGAAGATCGTGACAACGACAACAATCGATTCCGCGCCGTCGAGTCTGGTCTTCGGACAAACGGGCGCAGTCGATGTCTCGGTTGCAACTCCGTCCGGAGTGGTTTCAGGTATTCTTGATCTGGTCTCTGGCGGGAAAACAATTGCTACTGCAGAAGTAACAAATGGTGTGGCGCACCTCTCCTTCGCGACTGCTAAGCTCAGTGCGGCCAACTACAGCGTTCAGGCAAGTTATGAGGGGAATCAGAAGTACGCCGCTTCGGTTTCCGGAGTCGCGAAGATCGTCGTCGCGAAGACCACCCCTACCGTCAAATTCACTCTAACACCGGCCAAACTGGCGGATGGCGAGCCAGTTACTCTAATAGTCTCTGTGACTAACGGGGCTGGAACTCTCAGTGGTTCTGTTGTCTTCTCCATCGGGAATCAGACCATTACCAGCAGCGTGCTCAGCTCAGGTTCAGCTATCGTCTCGATCGACACGAGCAAATATGCAGCCGGGACCTATGCAGTGACCGCTAAGTATGGAGGGGATGTCGATGACACCACCGCGTCTGCCTCGCAAACGATGACCATCTCCAAGGACAGCACTATCACTACGCTTGGAATTGCATCGTCGGTCGTAGTAGGCAGCCAGCTGGTAGCGAACATCGCCGTGACGAAGCCAAATATACCGGGAACCCCAACCGGTACAGTGCAGTTGCTGAGAAACGGACAGGTCGTCGCCAGCGCAACCTTGTCCGGCGGTAAAGCAGTCATCAAAAGCTCTACCGTCGTGGTGTCCGCAGGAGCCTACTCTTTCAGCGCTGTCTACCTGGGAGATACGCAGGATGCGTCGTCGTCCTCTTCGAGCGAGTCTGTCACCGTAACGACAAAATAAAACCTGGCAAGCGCGGTCGCATACTTACGCACAGCGACCGCGCTTTCCTTTCCAGAAGATGACAGGGAGTGGTGAAACGTATGAAGCAGGTTCCGGTCTTAATGCTCGCCCTTATCGCAGCGGCTCTGCCGTCTGTTGCACAATCGCCGATGACAGTCAAAGAGAAGCTTGCGCAGGGCGTAGCTGCTCTGGTGCCCGGTTCGCAGAAATTCGCGTCGCCCACGAGCGTTGGGGCAAAGTCGCAGGCAGCGACACCGAACGCGCCAACGCTGCAGTTTTCGGGCGGCGTTAGCCCTACCGTACTCCATACTTTCGACGTACCCTCCAGCCTCGACGGACAGGGGCCCGATGCGCCTGTAATCTTTGCCAGCGACGGCAAGCTATACAGCACCACGACTGAGGGCGGAAAAAACGGTTGCGGTACTATCTTCAACTTCGATCCTGCAAGTCAGACCTACCTTACGCTGTACAGCCTTGATTGCGCGAAGGACGGCAGTCTTCCGTTGACCGGATTGATTCAAGCCTCAGACGGCTATCTTTATGGAACGACCCTTGCGTTCGGTGCTCCCGGTAGCGCCGTTGCAGGCGGATCCCTCTTTCGTTACAACATCTCCACGGGCGTCTTTATCTCTCTCTATCGCTTTCAGCATGGCGGAACGCCATATGGCGACATGATCGACGACGGCAAGGGAACCCTCTACGGAACCACCTTTGCCGATGGAACCTACGGAGATGGCAGTATCTGGAGCTGGAACTACCAGAAGAACACCTTCAAGACCCTCTATTCGTTTACCGGAGAACAAGACGGAGCGGGTGTTACCGGCGGTCTGGTTCTTGCCAGCGATGGCCTGCTCTACGGGACCGCAGCTTACGGCGGATCCTTCGGATGGGGAACCGCCTTCGAACTGAACACCAACGGCACTGGCTTCAAGGCCTTTTACAACTTCACAAACTTCTACTCCGCGATCGATGGTTCCTTTCCGTCGGCCGACCTGGTCGAAGCCCAGGACGGAAACCTTTATGGAACGTCATGCTGTGGAGGCGGCCTCAACTTACAAGGTGCTTTCTTCCGCATCACTCCAGACGGCGCAAATTCCACGCTCACCCCGCTGGCAGTTCTCGGCCAGTCCGTGTACCCATACCCATTTGCTGAGGGTGGAGATGTAGATCTTGGTCGACCGATGATCGCAGGTGACGGCTACATGTACATCACGCCATCCTACGGCGGTACTAACCCCGGCGGCACAGTGTTGCAGATGGACACCTTCGGAAATGCAAACAGAATCTACAGCTTCGAAAGTCCCTACGACGACTTCGCAATCAGTCCTTACGGTGGCGTGATGGAAGGCCAGGATGGCAACCTCTATGGAGCTACCTTCTCAAGTGGCTTTGCCTCCGGAATTCTCTACGAGCTGAACGCCGGTCTTCCTCCTGCCATCTCGTTGAGCGCCAGCACATCTTCGGCGTATGTCGGTGTGCCGCTCTCTCTCTCTTGGTCGGTCAGCAATGCGTTTAGCAACAACGCGGCCGTGTGCGTGGCTCGCAGCTCCGATGGCACCTTCGGAGGCAATGGATCTGCCGGCCTACGTACGATCGCGGGCAGTGAGAGCGTCGTTCCAGTAGCAAGCGGAAGCGTGGCCTACTCGTTCACCTGCGGTGGAGTTGAATCAGCGACCACAGCAATCCAGGTGAGCAAAGTGCCCACAACCACGACCATTGAAAGCTCCCCGACGACGATTCAACAGGGACAGACTGCCAAGGTGACGGTAGCAGTTGCCGCACACGTAGGCAGCAACCTTCCCCAGGGAACCGTCAGTCTTGTCGTTGGCAGCCAGACAGTCTCCACCGCAACGCTCTCAGACGGAAAGGCCACCTTCTCGTTCCCCACCGCCCTCATCGCTCCGGGCGTCTACCAGGTCCACGTCACCTATGGCGGCTCAACGGCTTTCGTCAGCTCAGTCTCCACCAACGACAAGCTCGACATCAGAGTTCTGCCGGCGATCACATTCCACGCCACTCCAACGACGACCACACAGGGGCTGGATTCCACCTTCGCCGTTGTGATCGGCAAAACCGGAGCTCCAACCCCGACCGGAACCGTAACCTTCAGCACACCTGCCTACAAGTTTGGGAGCACTACCGTTAGCAGTGGTATGGCGATCTTCGTGGCAAACTTCGGACAGATAGCCGCTGGCACCTACGTGGTGACAGCCGCCTACAGTGGAGACAACTACAACGAACCTGTCAGCGCGACCCAGACCATCAAAATTACGAAAGCCACATCCACCACGAACCTCACCGGCCCGACAACGATCAATGCGGGATCATCAGGCAGCTACAAAATCTCAGTGGCTCGACCAAACCTGCCCGGCACCGCGACAGGGAAGGTCACTCTGCTCTTCGGTACGGTAGTTGTCGGCTCGGTCGAGCTCTCAGGAGGAGTGGCAACAATCTCCGTACCCTCGTCGGCAGTGAAAGCAGGAACGTATCAGGTCACTGCTGAGTACGCTGGTGACGCGAACAACACTGCTTCCACCTCTCAGGTCATCACGGTAAAGGTCCTCTGAGCGTTGCCCGGGCGGTGTCACTCGTCTCAGACCGTGGTTCGAAGTCGCGAACCATCCTGACCGAGTTTCACCGCAAGGCGCGATGTTGACCCGATGAGAGACTCCCAATCTCCTCTATAGTTTGTTGTCATTAAACTTTATCCAACGTCTAATCTCTTCTTCGTTATCTTAGTCCGCGATGAAGGAGCGCCTTCTTCTCCCCGCCCAAAGTACTGCCGAAAGCAGGATCTAGTCGCATGAAGCTAGGGTAGTCACCCCAAGAGGCATTGCGACCGGTATTCCGCGACAAAGAACGATTGCAAATGCCATAAGACCAATACATCCGAGGGATGCACGGACTTTGCCCGAAGCTCGCGGGGGTAGATCGCGTCATCGCCAATTGGCTACACTCTGGCTATACTTTTCCTCCATTTTGACCGGTACCAACAGATATCATTGACCACATGCAGAAATGCATGTAACCCGTTTTAGCAGTGGCTCTTACCGACTATCTAACTGCTTCCAAAAAGACGGACAAAAAGGTCGATTCGAGTCCCACACTTGCAACAGAGAAAAGGTAGAGCTCAACAGTCAGGCGCAAAACACCACCTTTCACCATTAAACGCACATTGGGTCTTAAATGTCTGATCGTTTGAGCAAGTAGTCCAAGCCACAAACCCTAAACCAGCGATAGCCGTACGGTTCAAGCAGCATGGAGTGTTTGCCACCCCGATCAGGTTGGCTGTGGTCATCGGACAAGAGATTCGCGAGCATACATTGCTTCTCTTCAAATTGAAGAGAGAATCGAATCTCTCGTGGTTGGCCGCTAAGGTTGTGTACGCATAGGACGGAATTATTACGCCAGCTGTACTGCATTACCAGGACCTCTGGAGTACCTGCCGAGACAAAAGAAAAGTCACCCCAGCCAATCTCGGGAACCTCCTTGCGCATGCGAACAATACGTTCCATCCAGTTAAGAAGCGAGTTCGGATCCCGGCGCTGATCGGCCACGTTGACGTGCTGAAAACCATAGGGGCCATCACTGATGACACGCAGCACTGGATGATCACTTTTTGTGAAGCCTGCTTGCGGCTCTGTTGACCATTGCATCGGCGTTCGGGCACAGTTTCGTTCGCGCAGAGCGAGATCGTCTCCCATTCCAATCTCGTCGCCATAGCGAATCACCGGTGTGCCAGGTAAGGTCATCATCAAACTGTAAGCGAGCTCCAGTCGGCGACGATCACCTTGCAGCATCGGGGCGAGCCGACGTCGAATACCGCGCTGGTAGAGCTGCATGTCCGGATCGGGGCCAAATTTGCTGAAGACGGCCTCTCTCTGCTCGACTTCTAGACGTCCGAGGTCGAGTTCATCATGATTTCTGAGAAATTGCCCCCACTGCGCCGTAGCAGGTCTCGATTTTGTCGAGCGCATCGCCTTGACAAGGGGTCGAGAATCGCTGGTGGCGAGCGCATAAAAAAGGTGCTGGTTTACCTCGAAGTTGAACATCATCTGCACGCGCTCACCAGCTGAGCCGAAATATTTCATGTCGGTTCCTGGGAGCACGTTCGCTTCGGCCAGAATAATTGCTTCTCCTTCTCTCCAGGTTAGGAACTGGCTAAAGGTCCGTAGCATATCGTAGTGTTCTTCTGGTTTGGCTACCTTTGCACCCTTTTGCGAAATGACAAATGGAACGGCGTCCATGCGAAAACCGGAGACTCCAAGTTGCAACCAGAAGCCCATGATCTTAAGGATCTCAGCCTGTACTTCAGGATTGGAAGTATTGAGGTCCGGTTGGAAATCGTAAAAGCGATGGAAGTAATAGGCCTTGGCAACCTCATCATAGGTCCATGTCGACTTCTGTACACCGGGGAACACTACTCCTGAGGCGGCATTCTTCGGCTTCTTCTTCGACCACACATACCAATCGCGATATTTAGATTGCGGATCGCGACGTGCCGCCTGGAACCAAGGATGTTCGTTAGAGGTATGGTTGACCACCAGGTCGATCAGCACGCGCAATCCACGCTGTTTGCAACCATGCGTGAACTCGACAAAGTCGCCGAGCGTCCCATAGCGAGGGTTGACTCCGTAGTAGTCGGCGACATCATACCCATCATCCTTGCAGGGAGATGGTTGAAACGGCATCAGCCAAATCGCAGTGACACCCAGTCCTTGCAGGTAATCCAGACGGCGCATTAGTCCCTGAAAATCGCCGCAGCCGTCTCCATTTGCATCCATATAAGTTGCGACTGAAAGGCAATAGATAACTGCGTTCTTGTACCAGAGGTCATTGATCATGCGAGCAATCTTTCAGTTCGAAATTTTCCCCGGGGAGCAACATTAGATGCACAATCCTGTCTGGTGGCAATCCGCAGTGATATACGAGGTCTATCCTCGATCGTTTCAAGATAGCAACGAGGATGGCATCGGAGATTTGGATGGCATCATCCAGCGCCTGGATTATCTGGTTCGACTCGGTGTCGACGCTATTTGGGTAGCGCCGATCTATCGATCTCCCATGGCTGATTTCGGATATGACGTCGCTGGTTATTGCAGCATTGATCCAATTTTCGGAACCATGGAGGATTTCGATCGCCTTCTCGAGGAAACACATCGCCGAAATCTCAGGTTAATCCTCGATTTCGTTCCCAATCATTCTTCCGATCAACATCCTTGGTTTATAGAGAGTCGATCTTCTCGTGAGAATCTGAAACGAGATTGGTATTTGTGGCGCGATGAACCGAACAATTGGAGGAGCAACTTTGGTGGTTCGGGTTGGGAGTGGGATGAACGCACGAATCAGTATTACTATCACTCCTTTTTAAAAGAACAACCGGATCTGAACTGGCGTAACCCTGATGTCCGCGCGGCTATGTTCGACGTGCTCCGGTTCTGGCTGGACAAAGGTGTGGACGGATTTCGCGTTGATGTCATGTGGCTCATCATCAAGGACGATCAATATCGCGACAATCCACCGAATCCTGAGTTCAGTGCAACTCAATCCTCCGGCAACAGCTTGCTAACGATATACAACTCCAACCGGCCCGAGGTGCACGAGGTCGTCGCAGAGATGCGATCTCTGATTGACAGCTATCCCGAACGCGTCCTGATAGGAGAGATATATCTCCCCTTAAAAGATTTGATGACTTACTACGGACTGGATTTGAACGGAGCAAATCTGCCGTTTAACTTCCTGCTGCTCCAATGTACCTGGAACGCGCAAGCCATTGCCAGGGTTGTCTCCGAATATATGAAAGTGTTACCGCATGGAGCATGGCCAAATTGGGTATTGGGAAATCATGATAATGCGCGGATCGCGACAAGAGTTGGCCGTTCACAAAGCGTGATAGCAGCTATGCTGTTGCTCACTCTTCCCGGAACATTGACGATCTATTATGGCGAAGAGATCGGTATGACGAACGCCTTGATTCGGGCGGAAGACGTGCAAGATCCCGCGGAAAAGAGGCAGCCGGGAATCGGGATGGGACGAGATCCCGAACGTACTCCTTTGACGTGGGACTCATCCGAGAAAGCCGGCTTCACGCAGGGTCGGCCTTGGCTGCCTATCGGGGCCGATCATCAGACGGTGAATGTTGAGGTTGAAGAAAGCGATAAAGCGTCCATCCTGAACCTGTATCGCAGATTGATCGCTCTCAGGCGTGCTTACCCAATGCTGGTAGGTGGCCATTTGGGCGTCCTCACAACTTTAGGAGATCTCTTATGCTACGAACGAAGCGACGGGAACCAGCGCTTGGTGGTGTTGCTCAATTTAGGTCAAAGTCCGATTCATGCGGAGACAGAAGCCGGGATAATTCTCACGGGGACCGATTTTCGTCGTGACTTGGAGCAGGTCGGCAACTTTATAGAGCTACGAGGTTCGGAAGGTGTAATCGTTAAGATCATTTCTTAGTCCTTCCAAAGGGAAGGAGATAAACCGGACGGCGCACGGAATTAATTACCTCGTCCGCTGTTGTAGTCGTTAGCCCTGATCGTCAAAGAGTGACATCGTTTTCTCTATTCGCGTCCGTTTTCCGCTGAGCTTTCTCGGCCTTTTTCGGTACTGCCATTCTTCAGTGCATGGCGTTGAAGTCAGGGTTGGCGCTAAGAATAAAGCTGACTGCTCCTGCATGATGGTCATTGCTACTAACCAGTCATCAGATTGCTTAAAGCGAACAAATGGCGAATAATAAATACGATATCATCCAATGAAACGCTCCGGCATTGCCGATCTTCCGCTCCACGGAGGGCGTGTGCCTACGTGGCTGGCCAATCGCATGACTGCGCTAGGAACAGCCATCGCCGAGCAGGTGATTTTAAACTATGGCCAATCCGAATTTCTGACGCGATTGAGTGATCCATTCTGGTTTCAGTCTTATGGAGCAGTCATGGGTATGGATTGGCACTCATCTGGCATCACGACTTCGGTACTCGGAGCACTGAAGCGTGGTCTCAATCCACGTTTTTCGGATCTTGGTTTGATGGTCTGCGGAGGTCGTGGCCGACATTCCATCCGCACCTCGGATGAACTTCGTGCTTTTTCTATGAAGACTGGACTTGATGGAGATACATTGGCACGCACCAGCCGGCTGACGGCGCGAGTGGACAACAACGCCATTGCAGACGGATTCCAGCTTTATCTGCACTCCTTCGTAGTCACGCGATCCGGCGAATGGGCCGTTGTACAGCAGGGGATGAATGCTCAAAATCGCGTAGCGCGGAGGTATCACTGGCATTCAGCTACAGTGCGGGACTTCGTGTCCGACCCACACACCGCCATCGTAGGCGAACCCCAGGGTGAGATTCGGAATCTGGTGGACGCCCGTTCCGAAAGGGCAAGAGATGCTTTGCTTGTAATTGCAAAAAGTCCTTTTGAAAAGGTCTTAGGCGACGCCCGCAAGCTTTCGATGCCAATGCATCACGATGTCCGTGCCAAGGATGTCGATTTGGAGCGACTAGGCGCAGTCCTGGCAGTCGCACATGAAAAAGACCTACGAGACTTCGCCTCGCTACTCCTGGTAGAAGGTCTCGGTCCACGAACGCTACAATCTCTTGCTCTCATTGCCGAAGTCGTACATGGTGCCCCCAGCCGTTTCTCCGATCCGGCACGCTTCTCAATCGCACATGGTGGCAAGGATGGGCACCCTTTTCCGGTTCCACTAAAGGTCTACGATGACTCGCTCGCCATCCTGCGTCGCTCTCTGGAAGCAGCTCGACTGGGCCACACCGAAAAACTTGAGGGCTTCCGGCGATTGGATCAATTGATCCGTAATGTCGAGGCGAATCGGCAGCCGTTTGCAGATTTCGACACCGCGATAGCTCACGAGCGAGCAATCTCTGCATCGATCGGCGGCAGGACGGTTCTTGATGACAAGCCACAGGACAAACAGTCGGCACCAACGTCTCAGCTGAATCTATTTTGAAGACCTTCCAGGAGGTTCTGATGGCAACGCAGAAAGGTCTCTTCGCTGAACTAGAGAGTACCCAAGCGCCTACTATGCCGAGTGGCTTTCGTTATCAAGAGGACATCATCAGTGAAGCTGATGAGGCTGCTCTCGTCGCCTCACTTGCAACACTCGAGCTCAAACCATTCGAATTTCACGGTCATGTTGGCAATCGACGTGTAACATCTTTTGGTCTTCGCTATGACTATGCACGTCGTACGGTTGAGCCAACGGAAAGGTTTCCGCTGTTTATCGAAGAGCTCCGCAGAAAGGCCGCAGATTTCGCGGGGAGGAACATCGATGAAATTCAGCAAGGCGGAGTAAATCAATATCCGCCAGGCGCTGGAATAGGCTGGCACAAAGACAAGCCGGAATTTGGTGTGATCGTTGGGGTTTCGCTTCTGGCACCGGCAATCATGCGCCTTCGCCTTTCAACCGGCACGAGCTGGATTCGCAAGTCCCAAATACTCAAACCACGATCGATCTACATTCTGGAAGGCGAAGTTCGAACGCGATGGGAGCATAGTATCCCGCCCGTCGACTCGCTACGCTACTCACTTACGTTTAGGACTTTGGCGCAGTAGCTACGCCTCAGAGCATCTTCGCAATATGGTTTTGACCGACTTCGAGCATCATTTGATGAGTCTCAATCCGACTCCCAGCCGTTTCTTCAAGCGGGTGAGGTTTAACTCCGTAAAACGCGGCAGGATCACCAAGCCCTTCCTTGCTCCAGCCATGGAATCATCACCTGCTCGTTGAATTTGCAAAGAACGTGGGTGCTATCAAAAACACACGGCCGGATGTCTCTTAGCTTTGGCGATTCAGGAGTTTCATGCATCAGACAATTTGAGTTGACCTATGATCGTACCCCTGTCTCTAGAAGAAGAGTGGTCACCCATGTGGCAAGCCGCGACGTCGTGGCAACCATCTGGGAAGAATGTCCTTGTGATTTCACCACATCCGGACGATGAAACTCTCGGAGCCGGGGGCTTGATTTCAACACAAGTTTCGGAAGGCGTTCCTGTGCAGGTAGTCGCCGTAACAGACGGCGAGAACGCATATGGCCGGGGCGGCCCTACTCTTGCTGCGAACCGACGGATGGAACAAAGTGCGGCAGTTAAGCAACTAGGTTTGAAGCCCGGCGACGTTATTCGTCTCGGGCTTACTGACAGCGCTGTCAGCTCTGAAGAAAGCACTCTCACAGAACGCCTCCTCCCGCTCGTTTCTAGAGAAACCCACATCTTTGCTCCATGGATAGGAGACTTTCATCCAGACCATGAAGCCTGCGGTCGCGTAGCGCAGACAGTTGCGCAGCGTGCGGGAGCATCGCTCACCTTTTATTTTTTTTGGACGTGGCACCGCGGAACACCACAGCTGCTTAAGAACCTGCCTCTGCGGTCGCTTTCTCTCAGTGCTGATCATCGGCGCTCAAAGCTTAGTGCGTTATCTCTGTACCGTTCTCAATTGGAGCATCCTTCGGGAGAACCCATCCTTCCGGATGAGCTGCTTTGGCCTGCCCGACGTTCGGCCGAGATCTTTTTGCCTTCATGATCAGGAACACTACAAGTCGCGCCTTTTTTGATGCGCTCTACGAGAGCAGCCCGGATCCGTGGAGCTTCTCGTCGAGTAGTTATGAGCTTGGGCGTTACGAACGCATTCTTCAAGCTGTCCCTCGTAGTCGATACAAACGCGCTTTCGAACCGGGATGTTCTATCGGAGTCCTGACAGAGCGACTAGCTTCGATCTGTGACGAGGTAGAAGCGATGGAGATCTCCTGCATCGCAGTCGATCGGGCGCGTCAACGCTGCAGCACCCAAACAAACGTCCACATTATGTGCGCATCGATGCCAGACCAGATGCCAACCGGTGAGTTCGATCTGGTCGTATTCAGCGAGATCGGATATTACTTCGCTGAATCCCAATTGGCATCTCTCATAGATCGACTGATCACCCAGATTAGCCCCGGCGGCACATTTCTTGCTGCACATTGGCTCGGCTTCTCTCCCGATCATCTTTTGAGCGGGGACAATGTCCATCAGGTCATCTCGAATATCAAGGAGCTGAGTCTGGAACACTCGGAACGTCACGCAGATTTCCGCCTTGATCGATGGGTGCGCCTATGAGTCATAACCCATGGCACGTAGCGGTGGTGATTCCTGCTCGGAATGAAGAAGCTCTCCTTCCTCGATGCCTGAAATCCGTGTTGGAGGCGTGTGCACTTCTTCCGGTATCGGTCACCACGGATGTCGTTGTCGCCTGCGATACTTCTACCGACCTGACATTTGAAATCGCGAAAAAGATCCTGGCAGAACATGGAACAGTTCTGACAACAGAAGCGGGGGCTGTGGGCCACGCACGTTCGCTTGCCACTAGGATGGCTCTGCGGCGGTATTCAGGCCAGCTCCGTCGTTGTTGGCTGGCAAATACGGATGCCGATTGCTGCGTACCAAGGTCATGGCTCGTCGACCAGCTTTTGTTTGCGGACCAAGGCATAGAGACCGTCGCCGGTATTGTTGATGTCGATTCGTTCGAGGAACATGATATCGGCGTTGGCGTGCGGTTTCGCAAGAGCTACCTCATCCATGAGGACGGTTCCCATCCACATGTTCATGGGGCAAACCTGGGAATTCGTGGTGATGTCTACCTTCGCTCAGGCGGATGGAAAGGACTTACGACGGCTGAGGATCATGATCTATGGGATCGCCTTCTGAAAACTGCTGCGCGACGCACCTCAACAAATGCAGTGAAAGTACTGACGAGTGGTAGGCGTGTTGGACGTGCACCCCATGGATTTGCGGACGCTCTCGCCGCGCATAATGAGGTGAGCGCATGACGACCGAGGCGTTTATCGTTCAGCTTCGCAAGACAGTTGCAGAAGAAATTCCTCTGCCTGGTGCTGGCAACACTGACAGGCGTCACCGATCTTTGTTTGAGATTGGCCGCAGGAATCTCTCTCTTGCCCGTATGGCAGAAGCGCATTGGGATGCAGTCGCTATCCTTAAAGAGAATGGCAGCAATCCTAAACCAGATAGCCTTTACGGAGTGTGGGCGTCCGAGCGCCCAGGACAGGCCATCACACTGGAACGGAACCATGACTCCTCTTTTCGGATCAGTGGAAAAAAGATGTTTTGCAGTGGGGCCGGACTAGTTGATCGCGCACTCATCACAGTGGGCGGTCCTCAGCCGCAACTTGTGGATGCCGATCTTCGAGACAATGATCGCTTCCTACATTTTGATGATTCAGAATGGAAGACGAACGCCTTTCGAGAAACTCGGACCTCCACCGTGACCTTCGAGAATCTACCTGTCATCCCTGAGGAACTAATCGGAGTCCCGGGCTGGTACCTTCAGCGACCGGGCTTCTGGCACGGGGCATGCGGACCCGCAGCCTGTTGGGCTGGAGGCGCTGCAGGACTTGTTGAGTATGCGAACGAACAATCCCGAGAGGACCCTCACACATTGGCGCACCTTGGTGCAATGCGGGCTTCAATCTGGGCGTCATTGTGCTACCTCGACTCCGCTGGTCGTGAGATCGACGTTGCTCCGAAAGATCGTGAAAGCGCTCTGGTACGCGCCCTAACCGTTCGACACCTTATTGAGCAAGCTTGCTCAGACATCTTGAGAAGATTACCGCGAGCCTATGGACCCCATCCAGTCGCGATGGACGAGAAGATTTCAAAACGCTATCAGGAGCTGGACCTCTATCTTCGCCAGTCTCATGCCGAACGCGATTTGGAAGCGCTAGGTCGCGCTATCAAGATCTCGCCCGGCTCAGTAATTGTGTTTATCTAATATAGGTGAAGTTTTTTGGAAGTAGCTCAGAACTCTACGGCTGCCCCGCACCACCGCCCGCGCCATAGATATTGCCGGTGGTATAGCTGGCGTCGTTAGCTGCGAGCTGCACGTAAATACTGGCGAGTTCAGCTGGCTGTCCTGCTCGTCTCAAGGGATACGTTTCGCCAGAGTGAATCAAGTGATCCTGGGTTGCTCCGCCAGACACCTGAAGTGCTGTCCAGATCGGTCCCGGCGCAACACCATTCACACGAATTCCCTTGGGACCGAACTGTTTGGCCAATGATTTCACATAATTCATCGTCGCTGCCTTAGTCTGGGCGTAATCATACAAGTTGCCTGCGGGATCGTAGGCTTGCTCAGACGTTGTGGCAATGATGGATGAGCCCGGCTGCATGTGCGGAAGTGCTGCCTTGATGATCCAGAAAGGAGCATAGATATTGGTCTTCATGGTCGCATCGAAAGCTTCCGTCGTGAGCTGGAGTATGTCTTCACACTGCTGTTGTCGTCCCGCGTTGGACACAACAATGTCGAGCCCACCAAGTTCAGCGATGGCCTTCGTAACAAGTTCCTTGCAGTAGCTCTCCTCGCGAAGGTCACCTGGTATTGGGATGGCCTTGCGGCCCTCTGCCTTGATCAGCTGAATGACTTCGCGAGCGTCAGGCTCCTCCGTGGGGTAATAGCTGATGACAACATCAGCGCCCTCCCGCGCATAGGCGATGGCAGCAGCGCGTCCCATGCCAGAGTCGCCGCCCGTGATGAGCGCTTTGCGTCCCATGAGCTGGCCCGAGCCCTTGTAACTCGTCTCGCCGTGGTCCGCTCGGGGGTTCATCTTACTGGCGAGGCCAGGGCACGGTTGTGATTGCCCCGGATAGGGCGGCTTTGGATATTTGGATGTCGGATCGACAAATGGTGCGGCGGTATTGCCAACCGCGGTCTGTGCCTGTGCATTGGGAACAGCCGCAGTGATCGCAGCACCTACTATGCCCGCTCCCAGATGGGTGACGAGATCGCGGCGGGAAATCGGATTGTCAGAACTCATATTCAGCAACTCCACAGACTATGGTGATTGTTATTGTCATAACGCCAAAAGGTATCTTGCCTAGGCTGCGGCGTTTGCCCAAGGATCGATCACGATCTTTGTCACATTCTCTTTCTTGTCTCTCCAGACCTTGTACATCTCAGGCGCCTGCTCAAGCGTGATGCGATGAGAGATGATGTAGCTCGGATCGATCTGTCCTTTCTCGATCCGCTCAAGCAGAGGTTTCATGTAGTTATGCATGTTGGTCTGGCCCATCTTCATAGTGATGCCCTTACCAAAAGCCGCCCCAAACGGCACTTTATCGAGAAGGCCACCATAGACTCCAGGCACCGACAAGGTGCCGCCCTTGCGGACAGCCTGAATTGCCTGCCGGAGTACGCTTGGTCGATCGGTCTCCATCATCAGAGCGACCTTGACCTTGTCGTAGGTTCCCTGAAGTTGAGCGGAATGAGCCTCGAGACCAACGGCATCAATGCACGCGTCCGGGCCAATGCCACCAGTTAGATCTTTGAGTGCGGTGAGAACGCTGACATCCTCCTCGGAATAGTCGACCGTGATTGCCCCGAGGCTTCGCGCCATCTCAAGTCGTTCCGGTATACGATCAATTGCGATAACTCGTGCAGCCCCAAGCATGAACGCGCTTGCAATTGCGAACTGACCTACCGGTCCGCAGCCCCACACCGCGACCGTATCTCCAGATTGGATCTGCGCATTTTCAGCCGCCATATATCCGGTCGGGAAGATATCGGAAAGGAAAAGCACCTTCTCATCCGGAAGATCGCTTTCGATCTTCAGTGGGCCTACATTCGCAAAAGGAACACGCGCATACTGCGCCTGCCCGCCAGCATAACCGCCCATCATATGGGAGTAGCCAAACAGGCCCGAGCCTGAATATCCGTATGCGGCTTCCATCAAATGAGCATTGGGATTGCTGTTGTCACACGCAGCCCAAATCTTCTTCTTGCAGAAGAGACAGTTGCCGCATGCAATCGTGAATGGAACAACGACTCGATCCCCGCGCCGCAGATTGGTGACCTCTTTCCCCACTTCTTCGACGACACCCATGAACTCGTGGCCCAGAATGTCTCCCGATTCCATGGTAGGTATGAATCCGTCGTAGAGATGAAGATCTGATCCGCAAATGGCAGTTCGCGTGACCTTGATAATCGCGTCATGCGGATTCAGAAGCTTCGGGTCTGCTACCGTAAGCGTTTCTACTTTGCTCTTCCCCATCCAACAAACAGCCTTCATGACTTCCTCCAATTCGATTCCTGGCAATGTCCAATGCGAGCTTGTCGCTCAGTTTGATCCCGAAGGCGTAGGAACTTTTTCACCATAGGTCGATATCTTCATCTTTCCAATCAAGCCGCGGTCCTCATGAGGTTGTCCCTGAGTCCTCGGGATCTCGCCCGTCTCGGCAAGAGCTTTGAAGTGTCGCAGATTCTCAATCACGGCTTGTTTCGGATTGCGACCCGTGAACGTCTCCCAGGCGCTAGTCAGTTTGTCGATGCGGAACGCCTGCAGCACCGTCACTACGGTACCGCGGCTACCAGGAGCCTGTTCAAAGATCACCTCACCGGCATTGTCCGAGTCGCCACCGATGGATCGCCATGCGATCCGTCTCCCAGGTTCGTCCGCGAGGATTTCGGAATCCCATTCAATGGTCTTTTCACCGGACTGCATCACCCAATGCGAAGTTCGCTCACCTGTGACTGCAACGTGCTTAATTTGTTCCTGCCAGCCAGGCGCGGCTTCGACGTTACGCCACATAGCGTATAAATCGTTGGTGCTCGCTTGAATCAGCGCGGAGGTTCTTACCCAGAGTCTGCCATCTTTGTCCTCAGGAGGAGGAAGATAACGTCCATTGAGAATCACACTCGCAGGGCTGGTGGTGGGTACTTCTTCCGCATAGGGCTTTTCCTTTAAGGCAGAGGACATCGCAATCTCCTTTGCGCATCCGTGCAACGCAATGTTTGGGATCGTCCGGCGGCTTGCTCACAGACGTACTAACATAGACGCACAAACCGGTGATTGCGTGGTCTGACTATCAACGATCAGAAGCCCGTCAAAGGACGGGCTTCCGCGCCATCAAGTTTCTGCTTGTTACTTTTCAGAGTTAGGCTTGGCCATCTTTTCGTGCATTGCGGCTTTCAGATTTCCCGGTACGACATTAGCCAGAGCACCTTCGAGCTTCGTCTTGAACGACGCAGCATAAACGTGATCTTTACCGGCCAACAGTGCATCAATCCCCTGGCGGGCGACATCCTTTGGTTCGCTTTCAGATTTACCTTTTTGCCCTACCTCGGTATCGTCCATCCCTGCACGATGAAAGAAGTCTGTATCGGTTGGGCCCGGCTGAAGAGCCGTGACCGTGATGCCGGTTTCTTTCAACTCGTACCGAAGGCTATGAGCAAACGAAAGAACAAATGCCTTTGTCGCAGCGTAGATCGCTTCACGTGGCGCGACCATCTCACCTGCAATGGACGCAGTAAAGAGAATCTTCCCGGCATTCAACTCTTTCATGTGTTGCACCACAAATTTCGCGAGCTGCACGGTTCCGACACAGTTAAGTTCAACCATATTCAACTCGGCGTCAAGATCAGTCTCGGAAAATAATCCGCCCACTCCCACGCCCGCGTTGATGCAGGCAATGTCGACTGGACGACCAAGCGATTGAACTTGTGCCCATAGCTGATCAACGCCTGCTCTTGTTGCGAGATCGGCATTCACTTCAACGATCTGATGTCCGCTGCTCCGTATCTCCTCTGCGGCTGCGCTCAGTCTCTCACCGGCCGAAGAAATGACTAGGTCATATCCTCTGTTTGCTAATTCCTTCGCTAATTCGAGGCCGATTCCACTCGACGCACCTGTAACTAAAGCCAACTTATCTTCCATGACCTGTGCTCCTGCCACTCATATGCGTGCGATCATTCCACGCAGTCTGATGCAGACACATCGTCAAGGGATTGATGGGGTGGCATTGGTCGTTACGTCACGATCGATTGCTTAGAGTCGTTCTCGTCCTCGCCCAAAGAGCAGGTAGATGACGATCAAACCGAGAATCAGGCTAATGCCACCACCACCGTAGTAACCGATTCCGGGGCCCATGTAGTAGCCGCCACCGCCGAAGAGAACTAACAAGATGATGAGAATGACTATCAGAGGCATGCGCGGAAGTGTAGCACGCGGCCCGTTATCTTGGTCCGTGATGAAAGAGGCGCTTTCTTCTTAGTGCCCAAAGTGCTCCTGAAAGCAGCATCCAGGCGCACGAAGCAACGGAAATTACCCAGTATGCATTGCGGCCGGGTATTCCGCGCCAAAGAACGATTGCAAATGCCATAAGGCCGATGCATCCGAGGGATGCACCCTCCGCATCAATGCTGGCCGCCAGACGTCCTCGCACGGTTCCATCTAATCCATATTCAGCCTTGCGCTTCTTCTCGTGATCTTCAATCAAACTCGCACCTGCCGGGAAGATGGCCGGAAATGCCAGAAAGAGCCCCCCGACGGCCGGGCCGAATCGCTTTGCGATAAGTCCTGCCAAAACGGTACACATCCCACCAAAGAGGAACCTCATCGCGTACTCATGCGGTTTGGTCTCCCGAAGCGAAGACAGATCCACCCTGATCATCTCAGTGTGACCTCATTGTCAGAAACCATAAGCCCAATGAAACGCCGAACCATACAGGCATAAGACTTATCGTCGCCGCGAGCGTCGAGGGCTTATAGCGCCTGAGAACTTTCGACACAGCTATTGTGTAGAAGAAAAATCCAATTGCGCCAAGAAGCATAGATCTCGATTCGATCGCAGCGTATTGGGCCCCGCTCTTTGCGATCGTGAGCCCGAGGGTCGCTAAAGCAATCGAGGGTGCTGCTCCAAACAGGCCTGCAAAACTCTTGGGGCGAAGTGTATCTCCAATCGTGGCGAACATACTTACTACAAAGCCTCCGATAAGAAACCGAAAGATTATCTCGCTCATAGGCTGTAAAACCTCTTCCTCTCAGCCGGCTTTCATCGCCTCTTTGATCAAAGTCATCGCCGCATCGGCGCCTCTACATCCCAGCAGGCGATATTTTTTTCCTTCAAGATTGTGATAGTTCACGAAGAAGTCCTGCACTTCCTTCATCCATTGAGAAGGGAGGTCTTTGAGCTTTCGAACATTGGCGTATTGGTGGTTTGCTTCCGCTACCGCAATCAACCTGTCGTTTCTGATCTTCTTTTTCCCATCAAGTTGTTCCCCTTCGATGACGCCAACGAGTCGAGCGCGAACGGCGCATCCTGGAAAGGCGGGCTCATCCATCAGCAAAAGAACGTCGATAGGATCACCATCCGGTGCAAGGGTCTGAGGAAGAAAGCCGAAGTCATAAGGAAACACCATGCCAGCAGGGAGCACCTTCTTAAGTGCGAAGATCCCCTGATCGGGATCATAGGCGAATTTGTTGCGACTGTTAGCGGGGTTCTCGATGATGACCTGCACCAGTCCTTCCTTTTTATCGAGGGGTTTCAGTTTTGTTGGATCCGCCAAGGACTTCATGCTTCTACCTCTTTCTTGCCCGTATTGCTACGTTTGTTTCGTTCCATGCATTCAGCCCGAATCGTTTCGTAACGAGACTGCAGGACATCTAGTTCCTCATCACTCAACTTCTCGATGTCCATCATTTGATCGCCGGCAGTGTCAATGGCATGGATAAGCTCGTTCAGCTTGAGATTGATCGCTCGGGCATCCCGGTTCTGAGTGTTCTGAATCAGGAAGACCATGAGAAAAGTAACAATAGTAGTTCCCGTGTTGATGACCAGCTGCCAAGTATCTGAGTAGTGAAAGAGCGACCCCGTAGTTGCCCAAATCACAATAAGCAAGATGGCCGCGAGAAACGCCCACTTCGATCCCAACCATCCCGAAGCCACGGTTGCGAACTTTCCGAATGCATCTCCTCTCGTCTCTTTAGCAATTTGAGTCGAAAGTCTCACTGCAGTTTCGTTCGGTAACTTTTGGTTTGGTAATCGGGTTTTCGTCACGTTAGCTCCTGGCTACGGATCCAGGCGATGCCACCGAGCCGAGCCAACTTGACTCAAACCCTCTCGAACCTATTGCACTGATCCGGATTGGCTTGCCTTGCCTAGCCTCAATGAGATGACGATTTCAGTACAGGATGTTGTATGGGGCTCTTACCTGGTCACCGCGTCGAACGGGAGGAATAATGAGAAGACCGTTCCGCTCCGACCGTATCTCTCACTGGTCCGAAAGCGCAATGTTCCTCGGTGTCGAAGAACGATCTCGCTACTTACCCAAAGTCCGAGACCAGTTCCACTGATGCCCCTCGTCGTATAGAACGGCTCAAATATGCGTTTCGCGACCGAAGCTGACATACCGCTGCCGGTATCTGCGACGGTGATGATAAGTCCCCGTCGTTTTGTGTTCCAGTCTCTTCCGACACGACTACGCAACATTAGCCGGCCGCCTCCCAGCGGTTGCATGGCATCAATCGCGTTGCTAACCAGATTACTGAGTACCTGTCGGATCTCTCCCTCGAAACACCGTACTGCTGGCACTATACGTTTGCGCTCTTCGACGCGTATGCCATAGTTCACAATGCGACTCTGAAACATGGAGACGATGCTATCGATGAGCTGATCTCCGGAGATCTCCTGGGGACTGCTCGACTGCTTATGAAATCGAAGAGTTTGATTGACGATAACTGACACTCGACGCAGCTCGCGCTCCGCAGTCTGGACATATGTCCTGGTCTCCGTCATGTCGTCGCAACGCTCCGCTAGATATAAGAGATTCGTGACAGATTCAAGCGGGTTATTGATTTCGTGTGCAATCGAAGACGCGAGCCGTCCCACGACTGCCAGCTTTTCACTCTGCATCAGAGCAAGCTCGGCCTTCCTTTGGTGAGTAATCTCCAGCGATGCTGCCGAGATCGCCTGAACGGTGCCACCAGCGCCAATCACCGGAAAGTAGCTCACGGTCCAGTAGCGGTGCTCCCCGGGACGCGTAACCAATTCTCCTTCCAGAGGAAAATTGACGACCGGCTGCCCCGCAAGCACTTGTTCAAACAACTCTTTAAGCCCCTCAATCGGAGCCATCTCGGTTAGGGTGCGGCCAACGACCTGTTCCGGCCTCAGTCCGAAAAACTCCGCTTGCCTGTCGTTGAGCCTCAGATAGCGGAAATCCTGTGTATCAAACAAAGCCAAACCGATTGGAGCGGTACGATAGACGGTTTCAATCTCTGCAAGCTGGCGTTCTGCTTGTTCAGACTTGCTCTTCAATGCTTCGCGAGCATTCCTCTCGTCAGTGACATCTCGGGAAAAGGTAACGATCCCCTCGCCTGTTGGGTAGACATCGATGTGAAGCCATAAATTAAGAGGCGCAGGATAATACGCGTCGAACCCGCTCGAAACCCTCTCGTTCATCGCCCGGTAGTAATGTTCGACGTAAGGAGATCCCTCGTAGACCGCGTCCGGGAATGCCTCCCAAATATTCCCGCCGAGGATCTGCCGATCGGAAGCGTAGAGCTCAGTCGCCTTTGGATTGAGATAGGTCATAACCCAGTTACGGTCCACTCCCACAATCGCATCCGTCGTCGCACCCAATACTTGAGTCAAGCGCTCCGTGAGGCGATCGCTCTCCCGCTCAGCGGCTCGCCTTTCTTCAATGTCACGAAATACAAGAACGATACCGTTGAGGGCTCCTCTCTCATCGAGAATAGGAGCGCCACTGTCATCAATAGGAACATCTCTTCCGTCTTTGGAGATGAGAACAGTATGGTTGGCGAGCCCAACCACCGAACCTGTGCTCCTGACTTTGTCTGCGGGACTCTCCAGGGGTTGTCGAGTGGCTTCATTGACGATCTGAAAGACATTTGCCAGCAATTCGCCCTTGGCTGCTCCGAGCTTCCAGCCAGTCAGTTGTTCGGCGACGGAATTCATCTGGGTTATGCGAGTCTCCGGGTCCGTCACAATCACGGCGTCACCGATGCTTTGCAATATGCGCGAAGCGCGAGTCTCGCTCTCTCTGAGGTCTTGGACTGCACCCACTTCGCGAGTAATGTCCTGGCAGATGACAAGCACGCCCAGAACAGCCCCATCGGAACCAAAGATCGGGCTATAGCTATACGTCCACCGGATATCCTGCAACCTGCCGTCCCGGATGATCGGAACTATCGCGTTTTGGTGGTATACGGTCTCCCGATCATCCATGACCCTTCTTAGATTTGGGCCAACAATCTGCCAGGCATCGGACCAGCACTCCTCTGCCTTCTGGCCTAGACCTGATGGATGGCGCTCCGAGAGAAGGGGAATAAACGCATCGTTGTAGAGTTGCACCAACTCCTCCCCCCAGAACACCAGCGAGGGAAAGGCACACGCAAGCATGAGGTTCACGGAGGACAAAAGGCCCTCAGACCAGTCCTCGACTCCCCCAAGAGGAGTCGAACTCCAGTCATGAGCTCGAATCAGGTCGGCCATTTGGCTCTTGCCCTGGATCAGATTCTTATGAATTCTTTCAGTTTTGAGTGGGCCTGGGGTTTCGTTTGGCATTGAGCAAGAGTGAACAACTCAAACAGCTTAGCTGAATATGGGCAGCCGACAAAGCCTGTTCGCGAAATGTTAGCTGGACGACATAGGCGTCGATCGTTATGGGTTCACAAGCCAACTCCGCCACTGGTCTTCGACGATGTGTGAAGGGTAGCCGGTTGGCAGAATGTGAATCCACCCATGCCGAAGGCCTTAAACTCACTCGCGTGGCCAGTCCTTCTGGCTGACAAGAACGGTGCACTGAATTGGCTACACTCTGGCTACACTTTTCCGCGGTTTTGACTGGTACCAACCGATATCAACCAGTATCATCGACCATATGCAGAAATGCATATAACCCGTTTCAGCAGTGGCTTTTACCGACTGTTCCTTCGTGTGCTCCGTCTCCAATCTCTTCAATGACCACACCAGGTCCCGCGACCCCGTCGAGGAAACTGGTGTCACCTAGGCTTTGAGGAGGAGTAGATGAGAATCCTAATCGCGTTCATTGTCGCATTCGCTATCGGTGCAGCTTCGAGGTGGACCGGTGTTCCATCTCTGGCCCCTCAAGCGATCATCGGTGCTCTCCTCATCGTAGCGATGAGCACCGGCTATGTTTCAGCAGACCGCCTTCTGAAGCACAATTCCTCACCTTCAGTAGCTACCTCTGCATCGACGTGTGCAACGGCTGAATTGGCAACGTACAGCGAGAAAGTCCTTCCCCACGAGCGCCCGACAGGTCCAGAGCCTGAAGCGGATACCACATTCTGGCGGCAAAAATCGAAGCTCTGCAACTCATCATTGCCGATTTGCTACTCAAGAATGAGCAGCTACGCTCTGAAGGCGCTCATAGCTCCAAGGCGCCGACGACTCAGTGACTTCACATCTGATCTCAAGGACAAATTCGGTAGTTGGCGAGAGAAGCATACCTACCCACTGACGAGAAATCATGACATGAAGCAACATGACTGGCCACTCCTACTTGGATTTTTGCTTGTTGGTAGTCTTTGCTTGCTCTAAGAGGCAGAGAATAATTGAATAAAAGGAGTTCCATGCACTCTACGGAACGTCATGCAATGGCCGCAACTCGCGTTCTCTCGGTGCAATGATCTTCACGTTGAATCGGCTCAAGATCATCGGCGAGACTTGTGGACACGAAGTTTGATTTCCGTGACAACAGTCACGACCGCTACTCGCTACGACGGTTCGAATCGGGAATCACTGGAACATGCCAGTGTCCGGCGGTCAGCCACTCGGAGATCGCCGAACTAACTGGCATGTTGTAGGGTGATGCAACTATCGGTCAACGGCCTGGCTAGACGTTATTGGCACTGTCACCGCCCGTTACATCGTAGGTTGCGCCTGAAACCATTCGCGCCGCATCAGACGCAAGGAACACGACGACCGGGGCCATTTCTGACGGATCGATCCACGGGACACCCAGAATTGACTTGCTCTGCAGCACCTTACGAGCCGCCTCTTCATCCACGGCTTTGTCGCCCGTTGGCGTGCGTCCCGCCGCCTGCAGAGCTTGCTCATATCGCTCCTCATGGCGCGTCAGTGGTGTATCGATGAGTCCCGGCACAAGACAGTTCACGGTGACGCCATGCGGCCCCAGTTCCATCGCTGCTGACTTCATCAAGCCAATGATGCCCCACTTCGATGCCGAATAAGCGGAACCGTTCAACGTGCCGTGCCGCCCTTGAGTTGATGTAGTCATGATGATCCGGCCGTGTTTCTGCTGCACCATATACGGCGCAAAGGCACGGAGAGCATTAGCTGTACCCGTCAGATTGACGTCGATCTGGATTTGCCAGTCGGCGTCTTCCATCTGAAGTAGCGGACGGAACGCTTGGATACCGGCATTGGCAAACAAGATATCAATGTGGCCAAACTCGGCGTTGATCTTCTCCGCGGCTATGCGCAATGCGGGAAGGTCGCGCTGGTCCAGCACAATGCTCCTCCACTCGACGCCTTCGCTGTTGACCATTTCACCAGTCTGATCGAGTTCCGCCCGACTAGCTGGCTCCACTCCTGAACGTGGATCGACAACGGCACAGATGTCGATTCCAACCACGTTAGCTCCGCTATGCGCCAGGGCCACCGCCGCGGCGCGTCCAATCCCGCGTGCCGCTCCAGTCACTACCGCCAGTCTGCCGTTGAGAATGCGTCCCCAAGGCTCTGTCTTCGCCTGTGTCATCTGCCCCTCCATGTTTCCTGTTAGTGAGACCGCACTCAGCGCTGTCGACCCTGCCAGAAAAAACCTGCGCGATACGATCGCCTTCGCCGACTCATGCTTTTCATCTGATTTCATAAGCGCCTCCACTGTTCTTCATTAACAGTTTGGACGAGCAGAGACTGCTTAGCTTTCTCGAAAAACGCGTAATTCTGAAATCTTCAGGTGTACTTGCAACGCTTCCCACAGAGGATGACGGCGAGGTAACAGCTACGACTGAGAAGAAGCGAGTGATGAGCGGAATCGCCCCGGCGTCATGCCTACCAGCTTGCGAAACGTCGTGATGAACTGGCTCTGGCTTGAGAAGCCACATCGCATCGATACCTCGATGAGCGGTACATCAACTTTCTTCAGAAGTTCCTGTGCGCAGGCGATGCGGCGATGGTTGACGTATTGATGCGGTGTGAATCCGGTGGACTCGCGAAATAGGACCGCGAAGTGTTGTGGGCTCAATCCAACTACGTACGCAAGAGACTGAAGGGAGAGATCGCGTTCTAGGTCCGCTTCAATGTACTCCCGCACGCGACGTTCGCGGGCGGGCCCCAAACCTCCTGTCGCATAAGCCGCCTCGCCTTCTCGTACGCAGTAGGCTCGGAGTATTCGCATGCAGAGCGTCGTGACTGCTGCGCTCGCCACCGCAGCATTTAGATGACCATCAACTGACTCAAGATAAAGCGAACGAGCGAGTTCCTCAATCAGCAGATCTCGGACCAGATAGGTGGGCTGAAGCTCCAAAGAGTCCTGCTGTAAGACATCTGAGGTGAGACGTAGCAGAAACTCCTCACGGATGTAGATGTGAATCAACGTTGCCCGCCGCTGCCAGAGTGTCTTGTGCGGAATACCCGCAGGGATCACGCTGACTGCGTTTCCGATAAATTCCTTGCTTTGGCGCAGCTTTCCCGTTGCACGCCACTCCGCATGCATATGCGCGGGCTCAAGGCCCACGGTCACCTGTAAGCAATCGTGTACATGCTCCTGCCACGTACTGCGCGGCTGTTTGGCCGCGTAAACACTGAAGCCATCTCCATCAAACCAAAAGTGGTCCTCAGGAAGCGGGTCATTCGCTCCTACAAGAATCATTCGTTCCTGCGATGACTGTGTCACGCGTCGATCGGCTCCTAACTGGCCGGATGATCCCAGTCTAAAGAATCCAAAAGACCCGTGGAAATCAAAGATACAGGATTGCTCGGCAGCAGCCAGACTATATCTGAGGTTAGCCATGCAATCAACGACTGCACCTCGTGCAAAAGGAGAACACATGAACAACGCAATTTCCGAAAAGATGATCCCGACCGTTGCTCTCACGAAGGGTGCCGAGATCTTTGAGTACAGTAAAGCAGCCGACCCAATCTCTTCCGGAGCGACGCCGCGCATCCCAGTCAAGACGTTCTCGCCTGAACTGTATGCTTCAGGCGCGACACGTGTTGTTCCACTCGATCTAAGCAAAGAGTTGAAGACTGACTATCCCGTGACAGGCCCAAGCGTGCTGGCAAGCTTCGTTCGCATCAAAGCTGGTGAGTCGATCACCACTTCCGCTGATGCTACCAGCGAGTTCTTCTACGTCATCAAGGGCAAGGGCCATACAGAGATCGAACAGGGCGCGATCGAATGGAACGAAGGCGACATCTTTGCATTACCCGGCGTAGCTGCTGCAGTGCACCATGCTGACGCGGACACTGCCTTCTACATGGTCAACGACTCTCCTCTGCTCGCATATCTTGGCGTGGAAAAGTCAAAGAACCGCTTCCAGCCGACCTTGTACACGCGTGCCATGATTATGACCGAGTTGGAGAGGGCCAGGAACGATCCAAACGCAGGCAAGCGCAGCCGTGTCAGCGTACTGCTGGCAAACAAAAACTTCGACCAGACGCTAACCATCACACATACGTTATGGTCCATGTTTGGCATTGTGCCTCCGGGTACGCGGCAGCTCCCGCACCGTCATCAGTCCGTCGCGCTCGACTTCGCGGTAGAAGCCAAGCCCGGCGTATATACCCTGATCGGACCGGAACTGAATCCGGACGGCTCTATCAAACACGCTATCCGCGTGGACTGGGTGAAGGGCGCTGCGTTCGTAACACCAGCTGGCTACTGGCATGAGCACGTCAACGAGTCCGGTGCCGACGCCTATGTGATGCCAATCCAGGATGCGGGCTTGCATTCCTATCTGCGCACCCTCGACATCCAGTTCTATCTCGAAGACTAATCCTGCTTCGGGTCTCTTGCTGTGGGCCAATATTTAGGCTCACAGCATTTCCCGTACTTGCGCTTTATCTGGTCTTTCCATAGCAAACCTCATCTTTGCAAAACGACGGAACTGTCTAACCCCCGCATCCTTATTCAGTATTCCGCCTTCTCGCCCTTTGCAGGCACTGAGGTTGGAACGCCTGGAGTTCCCGCATAGGTGATGAGCAGGACGGTGGGTTCGTCACCCGACTCGCCCCGATGCACATCGTCCACTGACTCGCCTACCGCTTGTCCCTGATGAACCACCTGTGTCTTGCCGCTGGCCTTGTCATGCAGTGTGAGAGTTCCCGAAAGCACATAGACGACATTTGGGAATGGATGCGTGTGCCATGGCAGGGCGGTGTGTGGTGCGACGGTCAGCTTGATGGTCGTGAGTTGTGGCTGACCCGTCGGGTAGTGTGTGTATGGCTTGCCGTTCCACGATTCGGTCGTTTGCAAGAGGATCTCGCGTTTACCGCTTGCAACGCTATTCGCGCTGGTTTGAGCGAGTACGGGCGTCAGAGATGCAATGGCGACGGCAGTAATTCCAATGGTGCGGTATTTAGAAATCATGTCGGTCATCTCCTCTTGGGTTGACTACTCTAGACTCAGCATAGTCACGCTATTTGCCAGTGTAAGAAACGCGCCAAACGCTGCGAGAGCCGTCATCTGTAACGTAGAGAGCGCCATCATGACCCACGGTTACTCCTACCGGTCGGCCCCAGACCTGCCCATCCGCGGTGACAAACCCGGTAAGAAAATCCTCATACTCGCCTGTGGCTCTGCCGTCCTTCATGGGAATCCGGATCACCTCGTAGCCCCCGCGATTCGCACGATTCCATGACCCATGTTCAGATGCGAATCCGTCACCGTCGTATTGGGATGGGAACATGGATTGACTGGTAGGGTAAAACGTCATTCCGAGCGATGCCATATGAGGTTGAACCAGTACGTCTGGCGTAATGACTTTGGATTTGAGTTCAGGATGAGTGCCCATAAGTCGCGGGTCCTGATGTCCCCCCATATAGAACCAGGGCCAACCATAGAAGCCGCCTTCTTTCACTGAAGTCACATAGTCCGGAACAAGATTGTTCCCCAGGGCGTCACGCTCATTTGTCGAGCACCAGAGCTGACCGGTAATAGAGTTGATCGCCTCGCCGACACAGTTACGAATACCGTAGGCGTACACCTCGACAAATTTTCCCTCAGGGGTATACTCCAGGACATCCGCCCGATGGAACTCTCCAGGATGGGTGTCGGGATCGTCTGCATTCGATCCACTTCCCACAGACACCAGCAGGTGCTTTCCGTCGGCAGAGAAGACGACGTCTCGCGTCCAATGGCCGCCACCACGGAGTTGAGCGTATCCAGGAAGATCGGGCACTATTGTCTCGGGCGCGTGGGCAGCCTTAGTATCACCGGACTTGTAGGAGAATCGAACGACGGTCGTTGCGTTTCCTACGTAGATCCATTGCGGATTCGCGCCCGCGGGATAAAACGCAACGCCAAAGGGATGATCGAGGCCCGTAGCGTAGGTACTGATCGTAGCTGCCTTACCTGAATCCGTAACGCCACGCAGTACAAATATGGAGCCAGCCTGCGAGTCTGCTACGAAGAGGTCGCCATTCGGTGCAGCATGGATGATGCGGGGCATCACAAAGGTTCCGGAGGTGGGCGCATGCGTCTCTTTCTTATTTTCGGATCGCTGCATAGGAGTGGCTGCGTCACCGCCCGCATAGAGCTGCACTGTAAAACCAGCTGGGGCAATCGGCCACGCACCAGCTGGCCGTTGGACAAGAGAGGGACCGTTGTCTACAGACTCGGACGGCTTGGGCTCTGGCAGGTCTGCCACGGTGATCTTTCGCCGGACGCCCGGCTTCTGCTGCGTGTAGTCGGCAAAGGCGGCCTGACCGGTGATCGTCTGCTGGGCTTGGAGCGCAGAAGGAAGAAGAGCGACGAAGGCGAGAGAAACCAATGCGTGGAACTTTGCGAAACGTAAACGTCTCATATTCTCATCTCCAGATCCGATTGTTTAGCGAAAGTTGATCGTGCGATGGCTTAGCAGGAGCTGCCCGAAGCTTTGGCAGCGCTTCAACCACGTAGACTCGCGGGAGGATGGCTTACAGCAGCCAAATTGTCGTACGCGGCCTGAGGAAGTTCAACACCCGCAGCAGCAATATTCTCCTCCAGATGCTTGACCGAGGAGGTTCCGGGGATCGGCAGGATCACTTTCGACCGTTTGAGGAGCCAGGCCAATGCGACCTGCAAAGGACTTGCATCAAGATCCTTTGCAACTTTCTTGATCGCGTCATGTGCTTCCTGCGCTTGACCGAGCGGAGCCCACGGAAGAAAACCTATTTTGTTCTGCTCGCAATAATCAACAATAAAGTCTGACTCCCGATCAGCGAAGCTGTAGCGGTTCTGCACAGAGACAATCGGTACGATCACGCGAGCTCTCTCCACATGTTCACGTGTCACATTCGAGAGCGCGACATGGCGGATCTTACCTTGCTCGCGCAGTCTGGCCAGTGCTTCTATCGACGCTTCGAAGGACACGGCATTATCGGGAGCATGTAGTTGATAGACGTCGATACGATCCAGACGCAGACGCTTCAAACTGCCCTCAAGTGCCCCGGTGAGATGTTTAGGACTGGCGTTGTGCGTCCATTGGCCGGGGCCCGGGCGCTCCCATCCTCCTTTGGTTGCTATTACCAATCCATTTGGATATGGGTAGAGTCCTTCTGCGATCAACTCTTCGGATGTCCCAGGCCCGTAGGAGTCGGCCGTGTCGATTAGGTTTACTCCGAGGTCAATCGCCCGTCGGAGAGTCGTAACCGCAGCAGCCTTATCCACGGGAGGTCCCCACACGCCTGCCCCTGTGATTCGCATCGCTCCATAGCCCATCCGATTGACCGTAAGATCACCACCGATTGTGAACGTGCCTGCTGCTGCGCCTGTAAGGGTCTGTTGGGTGTTCATATGAATGCTCCTTTTTTGTGTTGAGAATTTGGAATGGTTGGAGCCCGGATGCCTGCACTCAAGCGGGCACTGGCGCATTTTGCTCGATCAGATTTTGAGCCTTGAGATCAGCCCAGAACTCAGAAGGGACCTTGGTTTGCATCGAGGTGTAATCCGCAAGAATCTGTTGCTCGCTGCTGGCGCCTACAACCAGGGCTGCAGCGATGTCTGGCGCTGCAGAGAATTGAAGCGCAGCAGTCCGGAGGTCGACTCCGTGGTTACTCGCAACCTCGCGAAGCCTCGCGCGTTTTTCAAGAAACGCCGACGGAATCCGGTATGACTCTTTCCCATAGTTGTAACGTGGACTTCCCGATATAAACCCTGCATTGAGTGACGACCCAATCACGAAAGACACATTCTTGACTCTGGCTGCTGGAAACAGCTGATCCAGTGCGTTCTTGTGGTCGATCAAAGAATACTGGGAGGCCAGGAAACATACATCCGGATCCGCAACTTCAAGCAGTCGCATGATTGGTTCTGGAGTATTGACGCCGATTCCCCAACCTTTGATCAATCCCTCTTCCCGCATGCGGGTGAGCTCAGGAAATGCACCCTTTCGCGCGATTTCGAACTGCTCTTGCCAGGGTGTCGGAAGACTTTTGTTGTCCGATGAGATGTCATGCACGAAGGCGATGTCAATGCTGTCAATCCCGAGTCTTTGCAGACTGTCTTCAATGGATCGTCGCACGCCAGACGCCGTGTAATCGTAGACGACGTCGTTAGGCGAAGGAGAAAATGGAAAATACTCCTTATTCTTCGCGGTCTTCGATGCCTTAAGAAGCTTACCGACCTTCGAGGAGAGGACGAATTCACTTCGATTCTTGTTGTGAAGGAAGTTGCCGTATCGACGCTCTGCCAAGCCGAGCCCGTACCACGGAGCCATGTCATAGTAGCGAACCCCAGCATTCCATGCGGCTTCGATGGTGGCATACGCATCTTTGTCGGTGACGACTGCAAATTCATTTCCGAGTGGAACCCCTCCTATTCCGAACCTGAAGGGCGGCTTGTAGTGCTCCTTATTGTCCCCGCCGATGGCCTCCTCCATGCTGTCATTCATCTCTAATGTGATTGCCGCTGAAGCTGTCCAGGGTAGAAGTGCTGTTGCGACCGCTGCGGCCGATCCTTTGGTAGCGCTACTCAAGAAGTCTCTTCTCGTATTCATCGAAATCTCCTCGCTATCGGTTGTAGGTAGTGTGAGTCCAGAAATCGTCAGGTAGATTTACAACGATCGGCTCTGGTGTACTTCGCACCACTACCCATCGAAATGGATTCTTTCTAGAAGTGTTGAGCTCCTGATGTGGCAACCAACTCGGCACATGCAGAAAGTCGCCCGCTCCAACGGTGACCGAGTGCTCCCCAAAGTTGCCCCAGCGCACATTAGCCTCTCCCTCAAGCACGTAAACGACAGTCTCCTGTTTGCCGTGGTGGTGGATGCCTGTCTTTCCGGAAGGCTCCACCACAAATATGCCTGCCCAAAGCGACGACTCAATGCCATTCATTGCCGCGATAGCCGACATCCGTAGCGATCCTGAAGTCTGCTGTGTTTCGCTGCTCAGTCCAGCCGGATGCACAATGCTGATCATCGAATCCGAATCCGGTTGCGCTCCCGGCCGAATAGCGGCTTTCCTCTGCATTGCAAACGGGTCAGTTATCGAGCGAGTGAACGAATCATTGAGGTTGCTTCTCATGTGAGCTCCAGGTGGCGTGTGATTGCCCAGACTAATGTAGTGTACTGTACGGTACATTACAAATAAGATGCGCTCAACAACAACTTTGACGCACCATTAATTCGAAAAGTCGGGCTACGCTCATTTCTGCACTAGACTTGCGAACAGGCTAGAGGATGCAACACAAGGCTTGTCACGTTTGATACTGTCGGTGGGTCCAAATTAAACCTTGAGTCGGCGGAAAGCTTCTTCCAGTCGGGATCCGCGGAAAATTTTCCCCAATCGGTTTCAAGCGAGGTCATATCAGGAAAGCTGAGCATATAGGTAAGATTCGGCAGGTTCGGCCCGACCAGTGTATCGGCGTAGAAAACTCCCGTAGCGCCAGCTTTAGCAAAAATGCCGAACTCGCCGTTGTGAAACATCTCCACCTTCCGGACGTGGTCCATGTTAGTCGGTGACTGATACTGACGAAGGTGATAGACGCGTTTTCCCTTGGCTGCAGCGGAGGCTGGCGGCGTGACCTTGGGATATCCGGGGAACGCCCGCAATAGGGAACTCTCTATACGAATGTATGGCGGCGTGGCGGCGGGAGCATCCCAGAACGGCGCAGCCGCCTTCATGAAGACGACGTCCTTCCCCAACTCAATGTCAGCTGTAACTAACGTCTCCAGCTTCGCGCTTGGCATCAGGAGGTAATAGGACGGAGTATCTGGTCCGAAATAAACTGAGAACGCACCAACTGGCCCTATGCCAAGCCGGTTCAGTGCCGGAATCAAGGCATCGGCAAAAAAATCATTGGTGATCTTGACGCCTGGTCCACTCGCCAAATGGTACCGGCGCAGATCCATGTACTCCGGCGCAGAGTTGTCCGCAGGAGAGCCTGCCTGTGCAAGTAAATCACCAGCAGTCGCAAACGAGAGGGCTGAAGCAGCGAGAGAGCTAGAAAGAAAATTGCGACGATCCAATGAGGTATCCTCCCAGATGCCCGGCTATTGATTTACTGAAATACTGTACTGTACAGTACGTTACACTATAATTACAGCTTGCGGCAACCCTATGAGGCTAGCGAGCCCGAGTGGTCTGAAGTAGTAGGTCGCATAAGATACTGCTAGTAGAGGGGATTCAAGCTGGGGAGTGCATTACATATTTTTGGATGCACTCATGACTTGAGATGGGAGAGATGAATGCCTAACAAAAGGTCGCGCGGAGAGGTCCGAAACGGCAAACTTCAAAAAGTCGCAGCGGACCTGTTTCTAAAGCGCGGCTATGAGGGCGTCACTATCGACAAGATTGTCGAGGTGGCTGGTGGTTCGAAGAGTACGGTGTATAGCGAATTCGGTGGGAAATGTGGGTTATTTATCAGCAGCATCGAGAACCTGTGCCGCGAGTCGAATGAGCCGCTAGCGAAGATTGACTACACGGGATTGGACCTTGAAGCGAGTCTGAAGAAACTCTCCTTTCACATCCTGAAGCTCATCACCGCAAAACGGTCGGTAGACCTTCACCGTCTCGCTATAGGCGAAGCCGCGAATTGTCCCGAAGTAGGCGAGGCGTGGTACACACACGGTCCCGCCAAAACAGCCTCGTTTATACGGTCTCTGTTGGAAAGTCGACACAAAGAGCTGCGAAAGACGGCAATTCCAATTGACCGGATCGCCGTGATACTTCACGACTCGTTGACGGGGGACATCCTATACCGTCTGTTAGCGGGAGTCGGTAAGCAGGAAAACGACGCCGAACTCAAGCGTTTGGCTGCTGCCTCGGTCGACCTCATTCTCGGGAACGTTCTTTGCGATTAGCCTCAAGAACTTCAACACATATTTTCAGCAACAAACATTCGCAATGGCGATGGTAAGAGCTGGAGGCGAAGGGGTATTCAGAGTTGCAAGGTTTGGACGCGAGTCTGTTACAACGACCTCCGCCATAGGTCATTCTCCGATTGGTTTTGAACATCCCCATATCGGCCGAGCAAATGTGCAACTTGATGCCCGCCCAGACCGTCCATTAGAAGAGCGCCAGCACTCGCATTTCACTCTCGATCTCACAGAGGCTCTATGGCAAAGCATCCCACCGATCCAGAAATTGAGGTTCCTTCAGCAGTCGATTCGGAGTCTTATCCTGATTCGGCTGCAGTAGCTCCCTCCGAAACCCCACCGAACAACCGCCTCAGCCGCCGTTCCTTTCTCTCGCATCTTGGAGCCGCAGGTCTTGCCGCCGCGGCGCCTCCAGTGCTCGCGTCGGCCTCGACCCCGGTCGCTCCTCCACCCGTTGCGACGGAAGAAGTTCTTCCTGAGGGTACGGTTGCCCTCACTCTCAAAGTCAACGGGCAATCCCATGCTCTCCAACTTGACCCCCGTACAACTCTGCTCGACTGCCTCCGCGAGAACCTTGCGCTGTCCGGCACCAAGAAAGGCTGCGATCACGGTCAATGTGGAGCCTGCACGGTCCACGTTAACGGTCGCCGCGTCAACTCCTGTCTCTCCTTCGCCGTCATGCATCGGAACGATGAGATCACAACGATCGAAGGTATCGGTCAGCCGGATCATCTCCACCCGATGCAGGCTGCCTTCATCGAGCACGACGGCTACCAGTGTGGATACTGCACCTCAGGCCAGATCATGTCCGCCGTCTCGGTGCTCAAAGAGAACGTCGGGCCAACGGATGCCGACGTCAAGCAGGCGATGTACGGCAACATATGTCGCTGCGGTGCCTACTCGAACATCGTCGCCGCCGTTCAACAGGTCCGCCACAGCTCCTAAGCCTCACAGCAGGGAACCAACCGGAGTCGAAACATGGATACCTTCACCTTCACGCAACCCGCCACTGTCGATCAAGCTGTACAAGCTGCAGCCAAGTCCGCGACAGCCCAACAGGGGGCTCAGGTCCGCTTCATCGCCGGCGGCACTACGCTAGTCGACCTCATGAAGCTCAACGTCGAGCGCCCACGTGAGATTGTTGACATTAACATTCTTCCTCTCGATCGGGTCGAGCTCAACGCCGAAGGCGGTCTGATCATTGGCGCCCTCGCCCGCAACTCCGATGTCGCGCATCATCCGACAGTTCTTCGCGACTACCCGGTTCTCTCGCAAGCCCTGTTATCCGGCGCTTCGCCGCAGTTGCGTAACATGGCTACCACCGGCGGCAATCTTCTTCAACGTACACGTTGCGTCTACTTCCGCGACACTGCCCACGCCTGCAATAAGCGTGAGCCCGGCACCGGCTGTTCGGCCATCGGCGGCCACAACCGCATGCTTGCGATCCTCGGCACGAGCAAGGACTGCATCGCAACCAACCCTTCTGACCAAAACGTCGCGCTCACCGCGCTCGAAGCCACAATTCAAATTCAGGGTCCCCAGGCCAAGCGCAGCGTCCCAATCCATGACTTCTACCTCGTTCCCGGCTCCACTCCCAACCGCGAGAATGTTTTAGAGCCTGGCGAGATCATAACCAGCGTCACGCTGCCTTCGCCGATAGCTGGCGCTAACTTCACCTACCTCAAGCTTCGCGACCGCGCAGCCTACGAGTTCGCACTCGCCTCCGCCGCGATCGTCATGAAAGTTTCAGGCGGGAAGATCCAACACATCCGCGTTGCGCTGGGAGGTGTAGGCACCAAACCCTGGCGTTCCCTCGAAGCAGAGAAAGCGCTCGAAGGACACTCCCCGGATCGCGCCACGTTCGTAAGAGCAGCAGAGGCCGCTTTGAGAAACGCCAAGCCAGCCAGCGAAAATGCATTCAAGGTGGAGCTGTCGCGTCGATGCATCGTCCGCGCCCTCACCATGTCCACCAAGTCCGCGTAAGTAATAGCTGTTCGCACAACCGCAGGAGTATCTAATGTTATTCAGTGAATTCCTCGATTTTATCCAAGCCGACAAGGCCGGCCCTAATGGCCATATCCAGGCCTCCACTGCTGAGCCCACAGCAGTGATCGGCGCTTCGCTCTCACGCGTCGATGGCCCGCTGAAAACCACCGGCTCCGCCCGCTACGCATCAGATTACAACTTCCCCGGAATGGTCTACGCAGTCCCTGTCGGAGCCACCATCGCCTCGGGCAAGATAAGCAACATAGATACCTCCGTCGCCGAGAAGATGCCCGGCGTCCTCACGATTCTTCACCACAGCAACTTCGACCACGTCTACCGCAACGCCTCCGGCGGACGCAACAGCGAGCAGCGCCCTCCCTTCGAAGACGACACCGTCTACTACTGGGGCCAATACGTCGCACTCGCCATAGCCGAAACCTTCGCGCAGGCGCAAGCCGCCGCCGCCGCCGTCAAAATCGCCTACACACCAGAAGAATTCAGCGTCGCCACCGACCTCAGTGACCCTATGCCCGCCATCGGCGCACCCGGAGGCCCAAGAATCCTCAGCCACCGCGGCGACCCCGAAGCCGTCTTCGCCTCAGCCCCCATCAAAATCGACTACACCTACACCACGCCCGCCGAAACCCACAACCCAATGGAGATGCACGCCACCGTCGCCATCTTCGACGGGAAAAAGTTCACTCTCTACGAGAGTTCCCAGGGCGTAATGAACCACCTGAACGTCATGAGCCAGGTCCTCGGCGTCCCGAAAGAAAATGTTGAGGTGATCTCCCGCTTCATCGGCTCCGGCTTCGGCGGAAAGCTCTTCCCATGGCCCCACTCTGCACTTGCAGCGGTGGCCGCTCGCCGCCTCAACCGGCCCGTCAAGCTGACGCTCTCACGCAAGATGATGTTTGCCAACGTTGGCCATCGTCCACGCACGCAACAGCGCATGCGCCTTGGCGCAACTCCCGACGGCAAGCTTCTCTCGCTAAGCCAAGACTATCGCAACCACACCTCCATCAACGACGACATCCGCGAAAACTGCGGCGAAGCCACACCATTCCTCTACAGCACCGCCAACCTGCAGGTATCCTCCGCCCTCGTCCGCCGCAACGTCGGCACTCCCACGCCCATGCGCGGCCCGGGAGCAGTACCCGGCCTCTTCGCCCTCGAATCAGCAATGGACGAGCTCGCCATTAAGCTTCAAAAAGATCCCGTCCAGCTCCGCCTCTCGCTCGATACACTCACTGACGAAGAAAAGAACAAACCCTTTTCTTCGCGTCACCTCAAAGAGTGTCTCGAAGTGGGCTCCAAAAAATTCGGTTGGGAAAAGCGCACGCCAGCCGTAGGGTCCATGCGCAAAGGCGATCTGATCCTCGGATGGGGCGTCGCCGCTGCTTCATGGTCTGCCGGTCGCGGCATCTCTGAAGCATCCGTCAGTCTCAACGTCGACGGCTCAGCCCGCGTTAGCTCCGGCAGCCAGGACCCCGGCACCGGCACCTACACCGTCATCGCTCAAATCGTCAGCGACAAAACCGGCATCCCCGTCACCCGCATCCAATCTGTCCTCGGCAGCAGCTCCCTTCCGCCCGGACCGACCTCCGGAGGTTCAACCGCCACCGCCACCATCATCCCTGCCGTCGCCGAAGCAGCCGTCAACGCCATCAAAGTCGTTCTCACCACCGCAGGCTCCGCGAAAGGCTCACCATTCCTGGGCAAGCAGCCTGCCGACCTCGCCATGTCTTCAGGTCGCGTTCACCTCAAAAATCAGACACCCGACTCCGGCGTCCCCTTCCAGGAGATTCTAAAGCTCGCCAATCTCGGCAGCGCCAACGGAGAAGGGAAGACTGGAGGCTACGGCTCCGACACCGACGGCAAGAACTTCTCCAGCCACTCCTTCGGTGCGCAGTTCGTCGAGGTTGAATGGGACCCAGGCATATGCCATCTCCGCGTCAGCCGCGTCGTCAGTGTCGTCGACGCTGGCCGCATCATCAACACCAAGACCGCGCGAAACCAGATGGCCGGAGCCGTCGTCATGGGCATCGGCATGGGCCTGCTCGAGTCCACCACCTACGATCCCCGCAACGGTCACCCCATCAACGACAACTTCGCCGACTACATCGTCCCCACCTCCGCCGACCATCCCGAAATCGACATAACCTTTCTCGACATCCCCGACCCCATGATCGGAGAATACGGCGCCCGCGGCATCGGCGAGATCGGTCTCGCCGGAATGGCCCCAGCCATCACGGCAGCTGTCTACCACGCGACCGGAGTCCGCGTACGCGATCTACCCGTCCGCGTCGAAGATCTCATCACCTCCACAGTCGCTATCTAGACCCGGCAATCGAGCCTTCTAGCTGAGGACGCATAGGCAGTCATCTCTCGAAGCTGCCGTGGTGGCTACACTCTGGCTACACTTTTCCGCAGTTTTGACTGGTACCAATCGATATCAACCCGTATCATCAACCACATGCAGAAATGCATATAACCCGTTTCAGCAGTGACTTTTACCGACTATCCCATTGATTCCAAAAAGACGGACCAGAGGGGTCGACTCGAATCCCATTCTCCGCCATACCGCCTCACCGATCGTATTTAGCCCCCCAGAATAGAGTCGATGGCTTCAGCCTCAGCGAAATAAGATCGCTTCTCATTCGGCTATTGCGACTTAGGTATATCTAGTTCACTATCAGTGGCATATGACATGCAGAGTTTGTCGTCTATTACGTAAATTTGGCGCAACAATATTGCTCACGAGTGCGTTTTTGATGGTGGGGAACGCACAAAGCGTTTCAACATAAACCTTGATTCGGTTCGCCGCTCAGTTGTGTTTTTGCATGTTGTAGATTCCGCCGGACAGCTGCAAGAAGCTGGAACAGCTTTTTTGATCGGCGTTCCTCTCAAATCAAATCCTAATCAGACATACGAAATCCTAGTAACAGCACGCCATATCGTCGATCCAGCGTGGGCCGGATGTAAGCCTTCAAATGGAACACTGGTTGCTGTCTTCAACAAAAACCTATGACCCTCAGACGGAGGCAGCCGGAACCATTGAAGTTCCAGTGCCGATGAGCACAAATGGACATTCCGACTGGTTCTTCCCAGATGATCAATCTGTCGACATTGCCTTCACTGTGTTGAACGGCCAATATATGTCGACTCTTGACACAGAAAATGCGCCCATTTCGATAACGGAACTTCCAAACCCTGAAGAATTAAAAAAAGTGAATAGCGGTGCGCAGATAGCTTCAGCGGGGTTGTTGCTTGGTGCATCAGGTTCGAGGCGGAACTATCCTATTTTCAAATTCGGGTTCGTTTCTAGTGTGCCGGAAGAAAAAATTAGCGTTGCTTGCTGCCCAGGCTGCACAGCTAATCTGCAAACGGAATGGATGATCGCTGCCAGTCTCGTTCCAGGTAACAGCGGATCCCCAATCTTTTTTGTCCCAGTTGGTTTTCCTGGAATCTCAGTGTCCGGTCAGCGCGCATTTTTGTTAGGTGTGCAGTCAACATCATTTAGTGGCTATGATGTCGCCGGAATGGCTCCAGTGCAATTTCTACTCGAAGCGATACGAAAAGTGCCGATTCCAGATGCAAATTTCTCAATTCCAGGACTTCCACCGGCAATTCCGCAAGGCGTGCCATCGGCGGCCGATCCTCACTCCCAGAAGGCTATTCCTGGTCCTATTCCTATACCAAAGCAGTAATAGGCCATCGCCGTATGCCCCACCCTTTAACTAAACGACAAAACTTGGGTGCCCCATCCTTCGCATTTTTTGCGAAGGGTGGGGATGTAAACTGCCCGAAGCCGTGGTCTTGCCTCACAGCCCGCAGACTACACCCGCAGCCTCGTGGGGACGGAGGGTAGATGGTCGACAAAACAGCCGCAGAGACAGGGTCAAAGACCCTTACATTTATTTCGCAAATTGTCTCAGCCACAGCTTAGCCGCTGACTGTCCTTACGTGTGTACTTCTTTTGAGAAAACATCTTCTTGCCCTCATTCCATTCGTCAGAAAGGTTAAGTACAGCGACGTAGAGATTGAGTTCGGTAAAGAAGTTGCAAACTTAGTTAGGGTGGCTGACAGAACGTCGTTGCCCAATGAACCCGCGAGTGGTGGGCGTAATCCTTGGGAAGACTTGATCACATTAGCGGAAGTTCGACCCCGCAGCGCAATCACATCGGCGTGGCACAGAGTACAAGAAGCTGCCCTCCAAGCCGCGGATGACAGGAAGCTTGAAATCACTGACGCCGCGAAGACGATGCCTATGGTCGTCGGATCAATACTCCTAAATGAAGGCGTGATTTCACACTCGCAGTATGAGTTATTGTCAAAACTTCGAAGTCTGGTAGCCGATGCAGAACACGCCACACGTGGAGCACTCAGCCCCGAGAACGCTATAGAGTTTATAGGTCTCGCTTTGCGGCTCGCAGCTTCAATCAACCCGCATGCGACCGAAGCGCGCGGTTAATGCCAACGAGCAGAACCTGTTCGCCCGAGACATTGCGCTGATCTAGAAGGATTAGTAACGATGCTATAAACCTGGAAGTATTTGCAGGAAGAATTTTGCGCCCCACGCAAACTGATACGTGTAACCAGCCTCCGAGATACAACGCGAAGCCACAAGACTGCCTCTTACGCGTTGAACGAACTTCGCGGCCACCCCGCACTATCGGAGAACCAATGAAAAAATCTACGCAATGGATATGTTGCGCAATGCTCGGCATTGCTGCCACCATCCTGCCAGTCAAAGCAAAAGCAGTCACGGATGACGACAAGAAGTTTCTCGCCATGGCAGCGCAATCCGACCAGAACGAGATAGCCCTCAGCCAGTTGGCAGAACAGAAAGCCACTAATCCCGCAGTCAAGGCGTTCGCCGAAAAGATGGTCAAAGAACACACGCAGATGACCGCGAGCATGAAGCCCTTCGCCGACTCCTGGGGCCTCACCGCTCCCACCGGCCCCGACCCCGACGCTCAGAAAGAACTGGATAAACTCAACGGTCTCTCCGGCAACGACTTCGACAAGGAATACATGGATCAGATGGTGACCGACCACACCAAAGCCCTGAAGGCATTCACCACGGAAGCCAAGGACACCAAAGACGTAAAGTTCCAGGCCGCAGTCATCAAGGGCAAGACCGCCGTCGCGGCCCACAAGAACATGGCCTACGACCTCAAAAAGAAACTCTAACAACGAAGCAGCTCGCTACCAGGCTCCCATCCTTCGCGTCTTTTGCGAAGGATGGGACACAAACAAGCAAGCCCTCATCGCACGCGACAGGAACCACGGCCCCGAAGACTACTGCTCGGCCACGAACTCCCGCTACCGCACACCCACAATTCCAAAACGGGAAGCCCCAAAAATAAATCCAAAAACCCTGTCACATTTTTCCCACCCAAAAAAGTGACTGCTAAGACACCACGCCAGCCACGCAAAACACCACACCAAGACCACCAAAACACCACGTCAAAGCACTCACATTTCTCAAAACCCCAACAAAACACCACAAACCCACCGCATAAAAAACAATCACTAAAACCTTACTCAAAACCGACCGACGCGCAGGACAGGAGTCTGACAGCTCGGCGCGATCTTGTCGCTTGCGAAGTTGGACTGCTTATAAGTTCTGTCTACCGTCTTCGAACCCCAAGGCTTTTGTTCAGTCGACCAATAACTACCTTCACTATGGCGAATTCTGTGAACAAATCGAAGTCGAGGAGTAATTGGTGACGTATCGCTTAAGATGTGGTGGTCAGAGATGGGATCGGTCTCCCGGGCTGCTAATGGAATTTGTAACTTACAGATTCCAAAAGGTGCAGGAAGCGCCAAAAGTGCCAGAATGCCCAACGTTCTTGCAAATCTCTTGCAAATTATTCCGCTGTCGCCTCCAAGAAGGCTGGATGCATAGAGTTTTTGCGCAGAGAATGGGCGGTTTTCCGTTGTGCGCCTGATAGGTCAACACGAGCCAACTTTTCAGGCCTTAGCAGAGAAATCGGCCATCGTATCAAGGAACGAGAACTACGATCTTACCGCCAGCCTTGTTTTCCTCCATAAGCCGATGTGCCTCCACGATCTCGTCTATCTGGAACACGCGGCCTACCTGGATCTTCAAGGTGCCTGCGGCGATCTGCTGGGCGAACTCCTCCAGAGGAGTGCGCATAAAGTCAGACGACTCGCCCGCATACGAGGTCAGACATACGGCTGTAGGAATCTTTCCATCGGAGCGAAGCTTTCGAACGCCCACTGGTTACCCACGATGCCGGTCATGCAGACCACGCCGCCCTCGCGAGCACAATGAAGAGAGTCCTCGAGCGTGGTGGTTCCAATAAGTTCGAGCACTTTGTCTACGCCCTGCGGGTAGTTTCGGCGAACCATCATCAGTGATGGCCCCCGTATCCAAAAACACATGGTCTGCGCCCGAGGAACGCAGCACGGCGACGCGGTCAGGGTTTCGCGTCGTGGAGGCCACATGGGCTCCGTAGTTCTTTGCGATCGCAGCCGCAGCTAGACCAACCGAGGTGGTGCCCCCGCGCACCATCAGCGTCTCGCCCTCCTGCAGTCGCAGTGAGCGAAAGAGAGATCCCCATGCAGTCTCCAGCATCGCTCCGAGGGTGGTCCAATCCGGGCTTGTGCGAATGACCTGCACCTGTCCGGCGGGGACACAGGTGTACTCGGCATAGCCCCCATCGAACTGTCGCCCCAGGCCACCCATCGCTGTCGCTACGACGTCGCCCCGTTTTACCTCATCGCCGGGGGCATCCTCCACGACTCCGACGGCCTCGATGCCCAGCACACGCGGAAACTTGACGTTTGGCGAATGCCCTGCCTCGTGAACAGTTCGGAGCGGTTCAAACCGAATGCCTTAACTCGAATCAGCAGCTCGCCCTGCTTCGGGGTGGGGATCGGAAGGCTCTCGATCTTAAGCACATCTGGTCCGCCCGCTTCGTGGATCACGACTGCTTTCATATCTGGCATGGTCTCTCTCCTGACTGGGTTAAGCGCGAGGTGGGTTGGTAGTTGAGAAGCAATACCGCGCGATCTTCCATTCGCCTTCGACATTCTGCAAGACAAACAGCTCTTGATTCGCCTCGGCAGAAGAGTCTCCGGTGGCATGCACCAAAACGGTTCCGACGGAATTTGTACGTGCAAACGCCCAATCGGACGAAACCGGATGAACCTCTTCTATCTTGAATTTGACGGTCAGCTGAATTGCAAAAAAAGTGCCTTCGTATGCTCGCCGTACCGCATCGGCTCCCCCACTCGACGGAAAGTGCTGTGGCATAAAGATGCCGTCACCGGCATACAGCTTCATCACCGCTTCCGTGTCGGATTGGTTGAGTGCCTCTTCGTACCGTACCAGCAAGGCGGTGATGGCCTGCACATCGCTCATGTCGTTTCGTCCTCCACTAGGGACTCTAGCTGTAGCACAAGAGTTGCGGTAGTGGCATGGTGTGGCATCGACTGTGCCATATTTGGGATAATGCAATGATTATGGATTTGAACTCTTTGGTCGCCTTCGCTCGTGTCGTTGAGGCTAGCAGCTTCGCCGAAGCCGCCCGGCGCATGAAGATGCCAACGTCGACCCTGAGCCGCCGCATCGCGGAACTGGAAAACCAACTCGGCGTCCGGCTTCTCGATCGCTCCACGCGCAGACTCCGGCTGACCGACGTTGGCGCTGAACTGCTGGAGCACGCGGAGCAGGGGGCGCAGGTGAGCGACGCGGTTTCGAGTATCGCCTCCAACTATGGAGCCACTGTGTCAGGAAAGCTCCGGCTTTCAGCGCCGCCAAGCATCTCTGATTCGTTCCTCGCTCCGCTAATCAACGGGTTCCAGGCTCGTTACCCAGACGTGCGGGTTCAGGTGCTGATTGCCGAACGGGCCGTCGATCACATCACCGATGGCGTAGACCTGATCGTTCGCATCGGACAACTGGGCGATTCGGTCCTTGTTGGACGCAAACTCCTCAGCTATCGCCATCAGTTGCTGGCCAGCCGGTCGTATCTGAAGAGGTTTCCTCCCATCAGGCATCCTCAGGATCTGCTGAAACATCGTCTTCTCTCCTTCGCTCGCTGGAAACCGCGGGATCGCTGGATCTTCGAACACGTTGACGGCAATCAGAAAGAGACGCTGTTCTTCGATCCGTATCTCTCGATGAACGACTATGCGGGACTCGCGCCCGCGATCTTGGCGGGAGCTGGCGTTGGAGAACTTCCTCCCGTCGTTCTACCGGGTCTGTCGCGCAAGGAGGCTCTCGTCGAAGTGATGCCGAAGTGGCGCTTCCGCACTTTTGATCTCTGGCTGCTCCACCTAAGTAACAAACATCTGTCTCAGGCAGTACGAGTCTTTAGGGACTTCGCAGTCGAACACACACGAACGCTGTTTCCCAACCTACCCTGTTGAGACAAATTGCAGGAAACGTGCTTCTGTTTACTCACGCCCGGATATTCTCGAAAAGGTCCGCTTTTCCGCAAGAACGTCCCAAAGTTTTCGATAACCCCGCTTTGCGGGAATGATGGGGATTCCTTCCGAGAAGCCGACATTCTATGAGAAGGGTGCCAGCGTCAAGTCATTGTTGGTTTCCAGTCTTGAATCTGGTTGAGATTCCGCTTCGCACCATGTTGTTCTCCGACCAACTTTCTATTCGGACTATGAGTGAGCCATTGGCTCTGTGCCTTTTGGAGTCCAACGAGAGATCGATGCTGCCATTTATCGGTCGACCTCGAAGGTCAAGTCGGCTTCGCAGTCATCGTGACACGGTGTGATCGCAACATCAGAGATCCTTTCCTGTTTCAAGCAGCTTGAGCTTCATGGAGGGGAACATAAGGTTGGTCCGTCACCCAGAGACGATGAAGCAGAACTGCCAGTTTTCTCGCAACAGCAACGATTGCTTTCTTCCGGGCATTCCTCCCGCCTCGCTCGGCCAAATGGAGTCCCCACCGTCTCAGCGAGCTGTCCTTACCGAAGCGGCCAAGGATGAAGTTGGCGCATTCAGTGAGGAGCCGCCGTAGGTATTCATTACCAGCTTTCGTGATTCTCAGTTGCGGATCACGATCACCGGATTGGCTTCGTTTCGGTCGAAGGCCGAGATAGCAGCCGACGTCACGACTTCGTTCGAAGCGTTCCTTGCTCCCCAGAGTCAAGACATAAGTAACTGCCGTCAGCGGGCCGACGCCGTGGACTTGAGTCAGTGCCTGGGTCTCCGGATAGGTCACAGTTGCCAGCTTCAGGATCGCGCGATCGTACAGTTTAATCTGTGCGTTCATGTGCGCAATCTGCGCGAACAGCGGTTCCAGTGCAGCCGCCAGTCCTTCCGGAAGCAGGCCGGCGCAACGCGCCGGGAAGCTTCGAGTCGATGACGCTGGCAGACGATATCCGCATGGTTTGGCCAAGCCACGAGCAGCATTCACAACCGCCGTGCGCGGACGAACCAGAACATCCCGCGCTCGGATCATAGTCAGTGCCTGTTGCTGCTCCACCGTCCGATGGGTAATTGGACGCAGGATCCTCGGATCAAGTCGGGCATACCGTGCAAGCTTTTCTGCGTCGGTCCGGTCGCTCTTGCTGTCGTTACGACTGATGGCATGCAATTCGGTGACGTTGGCGACGATCACCTCATGCCCATACTCCTTCAGCTGTTCAGAGATCCAGATCGAGTGAGTACCCGCTTCCATGGCAACTCGAGCATGATCCATATCTTCAAAGCGCTTTGCCACTCCACTTTCACTCGTTCGGAAGCGGCCCTCTTCTGTAATCTCGCCATCTTCATCGAGTATGCAGTAATGACTCCACTGGTCTCCTAAATCCACGCCAACGATCGTCGCTCCAACCAGAACCCTCCTGGCTGATTTCTTGGTTGCGAGAACAGCTCCTTGTTTGCTCATGCCTCAGTCTCCTCTAAGGCACCCTTCTCATTCCATTTGTCGTTACTAATCCGACCTCAATGAGTGACTCGACGATTTGTCGCTAATCCAGAGACATCCCTGACGATAAGCTCGTTTCACAGGACTAATGATCGAGGCTGCGCTGACCGTAGCTCAATGAGTGCTTTGGCCTAAAGCCAACAGTTGAAGCGAACCCTTGCATTGCCCGTGGCCAGCCTCAACGGAAACTTCACGCGATGTGCCTAAACCTCTGATATTTAGCCGCTAATAGCGACGGGCCGGCAACCTATAACTTCCCGCGGACGAGCACGCGGGCATCGGACGTGCGGTCACTAAAAACCCTTGAGGCGCGCTGTTTGTCACGCCTCAAGGGCTAGTGTTACCAACCGTGCGTGCCGTCGCGCTTGGGGAATTAAACCGAGCAGAGGTCGAACACATACGCAAGGGAAAGAATGCCTTTATCGCTGGAGTCGGGCAGGTCCGAATCTCTGCGAGGAGTGATTGCAAGCATTCGCCGGTAAAGCAGAATGCGGGTGTGTACGTGCGTAATCTGCCATCGAGGCGCCGATGCGTATGTCTGCCGGTGTCAAAAGGAAGGCATGAATTTCGCCCTTATGGGGGCCGTTTTGCACCGTTGCCATGCCGGAGATTTGTCCGAGCTCATTGATATTGCTAGCTGCGATTATGAGGAGGTTGGAATCGTCGGGAATTACCGTATTAAGGTCGATGATCACATCGTCCTGCCAGATGAAGCCGTGGGACCAGTCGCCATTCGAGTCAAAGGTGCTTCCCACCACCTGGCCCCGGTTGTTGATGCCGGTGGCAAAGGCGGCAGAATCTCCCGGCAGAAGTTTGAGGCTTTTGACTTCGCCATCTGCGCCCTGCGGCCAAACTGCGGCAAAGTAGCCCTCAGCACTGCCGATTTGCCCGACGATCTGACCGCTGTTGTTCATGGCGTATGCGGAACTGAAAACTCCGTAATCCTTAAGCGGAAAGACAGTCTTGTCTTTCCACACTACGGCGTGAGCTTCGTTGCAGTTTCCTGAGTAGCCTACGGCCTGGCCTCGATTGTTAATCCCGTTTGCAAAACCGTCTACATCGCTATTACGTGCCAGAGGAAGAGCTTCGACCTTACCTCTTTCCCACAACGCCGGCAACACAATTCGATTGTTTTTCACGGTGTCTCCGCATGTGGAGTCCAGGGCACCGTCTTCGGCAAATCCGACGATTTGTTCGCGGTTATTGATGGCGTTGGCCCACCCATTAATTCCGCCGAGCGTGGGAAGAGCACTCATGTGGCCTTCTCGCCAAAGAAACGGAACGCACTCAAGATGTGTGCCAAAACCGCAAAGGTCTTCGCCGTTCGGATCCGTCTCAGCTGTTTCGGAGTAACCAACGGCTTCCCCGAGGTCGTTGATCCCACCATAGTCAATCCAACTGTTGGCGTCGGGTTTTCCAAGCGTGCCCAAGTCGATGTTGAATCCGTAAATGCTGATCACGGCGCGGCCACTTGCAATTGTCGTAGACGTACTTGTCTCAGGAGGGTTCACGATCCCATCCATGTTCTCCGCCCACCCTAGATTGTTGAGGCCCATGACCATGGCGAAGTTGTTCTTGTTCTTGTTATTGCCCAAGTCGGTCATTTTGTAGCTCTGTTGAGCGAACGCATTGCTGAAGCTACCCAGAACAATCGTCGCGACTCCAGACATCCAGAAATTCCGCAACTGCCTTGATATGCTCATATCTTCTCCTTTTCCTCCAATGAAAATCTGCGTGCCGATGTGCGTAATGCGTGGGTGCACGTGGTGGTCCACGTTCACATCAATTACGTGACATAACAGGCCGAACATTTCAGATTTCGAGGCGGAGTGGCGGCCCAACAATCTCCTGGGGTGATCCCCAAACGGCCTTGGCGAGGTTTCTCCAACTATCCATACTTAAGCTGACAGGAGTCTACGGAATTCGAGAACACCGCGCAGTCAAGGCTCATACAGGCGTTTTGATTGACTTTCGAATATTTAACGTACAAACTGGTCGGTATGTTAAGTGATCACGAGAAGAAAACACGTTTCCGTGATCCAAAGCGTACACGGAAACGCCTGCTGCAAGCGGCTTTTCGGGAGGTCCACAGATCAGGCTTCCAGGGTGCAGGCATCGATACAATTCTCGCCGCTACCAACGTCACAAAGGGGGCGCTCTATCACCACTTTGAGAGCAAGGAAGCCTTGGGATATGCCATCGTTGAAGAGATCATTGCAAAACTCTTCCAAGACAGATGGTTGACTCCTATGCTCGGCGACGGGCAACCCATCAACATTCTGATCGGCATTGTCCGAGGGTTGCCAAGTCGGCCTAAAGATATTCGAAACAGTTGCCCGCTGCTCAATTTGACACAGGAGATGTCTCCCCTGGACGAGCAGTTCCGTACGAGACTGGAGATGCTCTTCCTTGCCTGGCAGAAAGGAGTTGCTGCGCTTTTGCGGAAGGGGCAGTCGCAAGGGACGGTGCGCCGCGAGCTGAACCCTGATGAGACTGCCAGCTTTCTAATAGCGATGGTCGAGGGCAACGCGTCGTTAGCGAAGGTTGCTCAAGATGCGAAGGTGTGGGAAGTGGGAATCAGAAATATCGTGGGATGGCTGAGGTCTCTGCGCGTGCCCGGCAACCACAGGAGAGGCTGATCGCATGACGCCGCGAATCGCGTTCAAGACAAAGGGTACAATCCGACTCTTGGATTTAGCCGACGTCCTGGCTGTGCAAGCCGAAGGTAATTACGTCTCGCTGCGACATCGACCTAATGTCTATTTAGTGCATGAGTCGCTCTCGTCCATTGCCGAGAAGCTCAAACCCTACGGTTTTATTCGCATTCATCGCTCGGTCCTCGTAAATATTGTGGCCGTGGAGGAGGTCCAACCTTTACCAACGGGAGAGTACAGGCTGCGTGTAAAAGGTGGGAAGGAATACTTGGTAACGCGCACATACAAACACAACCTCAGAGACCTGGCCCAACTGTGGGTAGGCTCCGAGCGCCCTTGCGGCTACCAGTAGCCAGAGTTATTACCTCGTTAGTTGCTCTGTGGAGACTCTCCGTCCAACAATCATGCTCGCGGCGAGTGATAGAGTCGTCAATGCGCTCATCGACGACTCTATTTGTAACGACAAGTCGGCTTGTGTTTACTAACAAACGCAATCGTTCCACCCTCAGTTGTCGATAACAGGCCGATGCACTCGTCGATGATAATCGGCACCCGACTACTACCGAAATGATCGTTTATAGGGACTGAATGCGATCCGACGGTGTTCAAAAGACGCATTCCGGTCAAGGACGGCCACGGAGAATAATGGAGATCGGAATGCGCGGTTCCTTGTCACGGAATAACACTGTGGTGGTTACGTGCTCGCTCCAAGCGCGGCTTACCACTTGCTCAACCTCTCCGTCTCGACTGTCAAACTTTCTTTCACCGCCAGCGAGATCGACCATCAGGAAGCCATCGAATTCTCCGAAGCGGTCGAAGACCAGGCCAGCAACCTTTCCAGTGAAACCCTGCTCAGGACCGACCTCATGAGTCGTCGCGTGATGGCGCTGAAGAGCTTTAAGCAAGGCTCTCCCTCGAAGGCTTCCCAGGCCCGTGCACGCGTCCCAGCCCGCTGTCGAGGTGTAACCCGGAGCCCCAAAATATGAGTTGCTCCTACCATCGTAGAGCGTGGGATTGCAATATCCAACTCGCTCGCCGAGATGTGAGTTGACCACAACGACGAGCCCCGCATAAAGCGGAGCGGCTTCACTTGTCCCTTGAACATCCGGTTGCGTCGTGCCTGCGTAGACGATCGAATAACCTCTGGCATAGCCTGCGACGTCAGGAACTCCGCGTCCCTTACGATGTCCGGCGTTCACAGAAAGTGGCACATTGTGGTGGTGCTGCCAGAAGGGTAAGGGAAAGACATCGCTGATGCCTCCACCGGACGTGCCAAACTCAGCTCCTCCGGACCCGTCCGCTACCGGTGCCCAACACCTTCGCTGAGGAGCGCAATATTGGGGTTCGCAAACGAGAGCTGGTGGAGTCCTATCTCGCGCTCATGGACTCAATCGCACAAATCTGTGATTCAGCAGGAGAGTTGTACACAGCAGCAGATATCGGCGGATTGTCGAAGAGCGAGATTAGCCACAGGGGTTGGTGGACTAATCGCTTGCCAGGCAGACTCGGGAACGTCGCGCCGCGAACGATGAGCTATCCGGACTTTCTCGAACGTTGCAAATTCATATTTTCGGTGTTTGAGGGCGTGAATCAGCTCCCCTGCGAGCGATGTTGGTGAAGCTACAGGTTCCCAGGAAAGAAGTCAAAAGTACAGAAGGGATCAAACTCCTCGCCTATCTCTGTCAACTGGCAACTATCGCGAAACACGAAGGCTGGGGATTGATCGGGGATGCTGAGCTGGTCGCCGGGAAATGGAACAAAGATACAAGGCTCGATTTTCTAAAGCCGCTTTTCGGCCTCAATGGCCTTCGCAATATCGACATCCACGCATCCTCTTTCATTGCTGATCCCACCGCGCAATCAGCCCAGCTGAAGGACTTCGGCATCGACCCAGGCCAGGTCAAAACCGAGGGAGGTCTTGCGCTTGATCGGGCATACGACTTTGGCTTCGATAAGGGGTGCCAGTTCTCCGATATTTTTCAGATTTCCGATCTCTGAGGCGGCAAAGGAGATGTGAAGGCCTTCTCGACTGAGAGAACGAGGCGAACGTGCTTGAGGCTATCCCAGCCTTCTATTTCAGAGGCGGTGACGTCGGGCGTGGCTTGAAGTTCTTCGTCGTCAAAGATTTCTTGAAGCACGGTGGTGAGCCGTTGATAGACTTCTCTGGCAGTCAACATGGATCTGCTCTCCGTAGCCTCTCGATCTCTGCCAAGAATGCCGTGGTCGTCGGCGGCAGAACGTGAAAACTGGTTCATCGGCATTGTGGATGGCCACTCGGTATCTCATTGACTGGATCCGCCGAGTTTATACAGATGGCTGCGCCACTGAGCGCATTCTGAAGGGCTACAATTGTCCATCTTCCGGAGTCGCATTTCATCGTTGGGGGTCAAAACTCACCAGATGGGTCTTTTAGCGAATTTAAAAATCCGGACCAAGATACTGATAGCTCTGCTACCGCTGGCCGCCATGGTCATTGTGGCGGCGTGCTACGCGTCGATCGAGATGAAAAAAATCGACGACGGTTACAGCGATCTGATAGCGAAAAATGTCAAAGCCCTCCATAATTTGACTATCGCGCGGGTGTTGAGCAACCGATTCGCCCAGCTCGTCTATCAGGAAATTGCTGAGCCTGATACCGACAGAATGCGAATTATCGATGCAGAGCTCGATGGGACAGAGGCCGAATTTCACTCTTCCGTCACACTGATCAGTGCAGAAACTCCGGGAATGACCCAGAAGGTCGATGCGGCGGCAGCCCTTTTTGACCAAGCCGTTTCCGACTCCCGACCTATTCGAGCCGCGGCCCTGAGTGGCAATAACGACAAGGCTGTCCGGCTGTCGCGCGAAACATTTGATCCTGAATTTCGCAGAGGACGCCAATCGCTGGCTGCCCTGGCTGACGAAGTTCACGGCGGTGTCGACCAACAGTCCGATCAACTCACGCTCAGAACTCACCGCACAATTCTGATTACCTGGGTCGTAATAGTATTCGGACTAGCTGCATCTTTCGCGATGGCCCTCTCAATAGTGCAGATTGAAGTGGTTAGGGTTATCTTTTCGTTCAGGACTCGCATTCTTGACGTTGCGGAGGGACGGCTTGACCTGCCGATAGCAAATCTCAATCGTCCCAATGAGATTGGGGAGATGAGCCGAGCGTTGCAGACTTTGCAGATTGCTGCTCGCGAGCGGGAGATTTTACGCTGGATAAAAACCGAGGTCGCGGCTACGACGGAGCGACTACAGTCTACCGAATTTTTTTCGGCATTCGCCAGCGTTCTACTATCGCGAATCTCGGAGACGTTAGATCTGCTGTATGGTGCGTTCTACCTGGCTGACGATAGTCGCACGAACTTCGTTCGCGTTGGGGCGTTCGCAACAGATGTCTCGACGGAGCCGCAGGAGTTCTCTCTTGGCAAGGGCCTGGTGGGGCAAGCGGCAGCTGAGCGCCGAACTCTTCGGATTGCTTCCGAAGCGAACGAACTTCTCGGCGTGAGCACGGGAACGGGTACAGTAACCCCGGCTTGCATACTGTTTATCCCGGTGCTAAACCAAGACGACGTACTGGCGATTATTGAACTGGCGACTTCGGCACCTGTATCGGAGCAACAGCAGGCGCTGTTGGACGCGCTGTTACCAACCGTCGCCCTCAATACAAAGATACTTTCTAGCAAACTTGTCACCATAAAGCTGCTGGAGCAGACTCAGGTGCAGGCCGCGGATCTTGAAGTGGCAAAAGAAGCGGCCGAAGCTGCGACCAGAGCCAAGTCCGATTTTTTGGCCAACATGAGCCACGAGATCAGGACGCCGATGAACGCCATCATCGGGATGACTCACCTGGCATTGAAGACAGATCTCACTCCAAAACAGTCGGACTATCTGACCAAGGTGAGGTTCGCCGCACACTCACTGCTCGGAATCATTAACGACATTCTGGACTTCTCCAAAATCGAGGCAGGCAAACTCGATATTGAAAAGATAGATTTCCGGCTGGAGGACGTGCTCGACAATCTATCGACGATCGTCAGTCAAAAAGCGCAGGATAAGAACCTCGAATTCCTAATCGCAACGCAGCATGACATTCCGCCTAACTTGATCGGTGATCCTCTTCGTCTTGGACAAATCCTGATCAACCTGGTGAACAATGCGGTCAAGTTTACGGAGCGCGGCGAGGTATTGGTAACGGTTGCGATGGTGGAGCAGGTAGCCGATCGGATCAAAGTTAAATTCTCTGTACGCGACAGCGGGATCGGGATGACAACCGAGCAGATCTCGAGGCTATTCCAGGCATTCGCGCAGGCGGACACTTCAACGACTCGAAAATATGGAGGCACCGGGCTTGGGCTCTCAATCTCGAAACGGCTGGTCGAAATGATGGAGGGTTCCATCTGGGCAGAAGGTGAACCCGGCGTGGGGAGTACCTTCCATTTCACTTCATGGTTCGGAGTCGGATCGGAGGAAAAACAAAGACGATTGATAGTTGATTTGGTGGGGATCCGGACCCTGGTCGTCGACGACAACGCGCAGGCTCGCGAGATACTAACCGAGGCGCTTCGCGCATTTGCACTCCGCGCCGAATCAGTTTCGTCAGGTGAGGACGCAGTGAGGGAGATTGCTGCCGCAGATTCTACAGACCCCTATCGCCTGGTGCTGATGGATTGGCATATGCCGGGACTGGACGGATTGGAGGCCAGTCGCATCATCAAGCGCAACAAACGTCTTCGGAATATTCCTAAAATTGTGATGGTCACCGCCTTCGGGCGGGAAGAGATCAGGGCACAAGCGGAGGAGATTGGCGTCGAAAGCTACCTGTTGAAGCCAGTAAACCAGTCGCTACTCTACGACACTCTGGTGGACCTGTTTGGAGTCGCGGGTGGGGATGACTACCGTTCCCATAAGAGAAAGGACGGCGCGACCGTCCATGACGCCACAGGGATACGCGTCCTTCTTGTCGAAGACAACGAGATGAATCAGCAGGTTGCAACAGAGCTTCTGGAAAGCGCCGGAGCAATTGTAACCGTCGCCAACCATGGTGGTGAAGCAGTAAAGATTTTAACCGCTGGAGATCAGCCTCCGAAGTTCGATGTAGTGTTCATGGACCTGCAGATGCCCGAGATGGATGGGTTCACGGCAACCAGGCTGCTGCGAGGTGATCCGCGCTTGCTAAACTTTCCGATCATTGCAATGACAGCGCATGCTCTCGTGGAAGAACGCCAGCGTTGCCTCGATGCCGGCATGAACGATCATGTGTCCAAACCGATTGACCCAGATAATCTGTTTGTGACGTTGCTGCGATGGGCGAAGCCGAGGCCTAACCAGGCAGCCAAGCTCCAATCCGCTATCCCCAATACAAAAGCATCCGACGAAGTAACTTTGCCAGAGATCTCAGGCATCAAGGTCATGGAAGGAGTAAACCGTGTCGCCGGCAACCGGAAACTGTATCGTGATCTACTGGAGCAGTTTGCCGTCAAGCAAGCAGGCGCCCCTGACCAGGTTTCGGCTGCCATCGAAAGCGGTGACCTGAAGTTGGCTGAACGCATTGCTCACACCGTCAAAGGTGTTGCTGGCAATCTAGGAATCGTGGAAGTCCAGTCGGTAGCCCAGAAACTGGAGAAGGCACTCCGCGACGGAGAAGAAGGTCTCTCGGCACCACTCGCTGAATTTGCGAATGTGATGGGGACTCAGATTCAGGCGCTCAATAAAGCGCTAGGCGAATCGGCGAGCACTCCTCCCAAAGCGGTACAGACTTCGCCTTTCGATGGAAAGGCGGCGACTGCTGCGATCGATCGGCTTAGGATTTTGCTCGAGGCGAGTGACGGCGGCGCCGGGGAGTCATTTCGCAGTTTGAAGGACGCAGTGGCAGGTGTTGTCGAGAAGCCCTATCTGGATGGTCTCAGCGCGTCGATCAGCGACTTCGATTTTGACGCGGCACTATTAAAACTGCATGACATCGCCGAACATTGCGCACGAAATGAGGGCGGCAAATGACTCAGGTTAATCAGAAGACGGTGCTGGTGGTGGATGATGCTCCCGCCAACATTCAAATAGTGAATTCGATCTTGAAAGATACATACAAAGTTCGCGTTGCAACCAGCGGTTCAAAAGCACTAGAGCTCGTCAAAGTTATACCTCTACCGGACCTGATTCTTCTGGATGTCGTGATGCCTGAGATGGACGGATATGAAGTATGTACAAGATTGAAACTGGATCCGGAGACGCGCGACATACCAGTCATATTTCTTACCGGACAGACGGAGGTCGAGGATGAGACAAAGGGCTTCGACGTCGGTGCAGTCGATTACATCCATAAGCCATTCTCTCCTGCGGTTGTAAAAGCGCGTGTCCAAACGCACCTTACGCTTCGTGGCATCCGCGAACAGCTCTCACAGCAGTTGCTCGCCATCCAGAAAGAACTGGAAACAGCGCGGCAGATCCAATTATCAATTCTTCCATCCAGCATCCCGAAAATCGCCGGTCTAGATATCGCGGCACGTTACGTCCCCATGACCTCCGTAGCCGGCGATTTCTACGATTTCATCGTAGTAGATGAGGAGCACCTCGGTGTTCTCGTGGCCGACGTGTCGGGACACGGGATGCCAGCGGCACTTATTGCATCGATGATAAAAATTGCCTTCTCATCCCAGGCATCGCATGCGGCCGATCCGGCGCGGGTGCTGTTGGGGCTGAACGAAGCGTTATGCGGAAAGTTCGAACATCATTTCGTGACAGCGGCATACGTCTTTATCGACATTCAAAACCGAACACTGACATACGCTGGCGCTGGTCATCCGCCTCTGCTTTTATGGGGGGCCGAAGGCGTACGCAGCATCGAGGAAAACGGTTTATTTCTCGGGAAGTTCTCGTTTGCAACCTATACTTCGAAGGAACTCCCCCTCACGCCTGGGGACCGCATCTTGCTCTATACCGACGGAATTCCTGAAACGACGAATCCTGCGGGAATAGAGTTTGGCGCGGATGGCTTTAGGCAGTTTTTGGAGAACGAGCAAACTGCTACCTCGGCAACCCAATTTGCCGATCGACTACTTGAGGAATTGTCGCTTTGGTCTGGTCGAGGATCGAGCGACGAGTTGGATGACGATATGACAATCGTGGCGATCCACGTGGCCTCTCATTAGAGGTAGCCAGAGAAATTCGATAATTTTGAACGACTCTAATCTGCGACCAATATTGAAGAAGTTTGTGTTGGACCTGCCACACTGATCCAAGCCCATATTCGACGTAGGAAGTTATACAACAGTGCGCAGTAGCGCCTCTCCTACCTGAGTGTTCAGCAAGTCAGCGTGATCACCTATCCAAGCCGTCTATTCTTTAGAACCAGCACCGTTCCAGTCGATGATGTTGACTAGCTTCCAGGGATTTTGGAAAAGCTCAAACTGAAGCTGGCCCTGCTTGTTGATTACCAGTTGCGCAGCAGGATAGAGCACGCCTGCACTCTTGCTCTTGTCGGAGTCGTTCAGGTCGATTTCTCCGGCGGTCAAGTTATAGTCTGTGCTGCGTCCGTTGTTATAGGCTTCACCGAATCTTATAGGGCGGTTGGTAGCGAACCGGATCTTGCGGCCCGTGGGCGAGGGAATCAATGCAATATAACTGAGGTCAGAGCCCACTGTGCCGGTGATGGCAATACGGCCGACGGATTTCATTTTTGTGAGTGCGTCTACTAGACCCTGGCTTTTGCCCTTCTTGAACGCGTCGATGAGAACCTGCCTGTCTTCTGGTGTCGAAAATTGATTGATGATTATTTTGACGCCGACATTTCGACCCATCTGGGTACTCGTGCCCATCGCCTGAGCGTCGATCGTCTCCGGTTTCCTGTCGCCTTGGGAATAAGCAGATAATGAAGCCGCCACGAGCATGGCGAGTAATAGCCCGCTGTACCCGAACTTCCGAGCGGAGAAGCGTGAGGCTTTGCTGCCAATCATGATCTTCCTTTCAGAAAACGCGTTCTGTCTGGCTGAAAAGTCTGCGAATGCATCTCACCGATTATCAGATGTGGGTTCCACGTCTTGTCCGGAGTGTAGAGTTCCATGTTCTTAACGACGTGGAGGGAATCGCTCCCTAAATCCTTCTGGTAGACGGTTGCATCGTAGTCAACCAAGAACGTCTTCACGCCCGTGACGCGAGCCTCGGCGGGTAAGGCTACGAGCGTAAGGCCGCCGATCATCGCTCATTCGAGTTGCCCTAGGCGCAGCGCCACCCCTACTACGGAACGTGTGACTTACTTGAGGCATTCTCACTTTCATCGTCTGGCAACCTCTCCTCGCAGACTGCACCAATGGTTTATCTCAGAGTTCGGGTCGCTTCTTTTAGGCGATTTGACTGTAGGCGGTGATTCTACCCCTTCTTTCCTGTAAGGGGCGATTGCGGTGTTAAGAATATCGTCCAGGGCTCCTGCCCACGGGTTCGTAATGGCTGCCTAACTACTGCATCGCCGCAACTTGCGGCTATTCGGTGTTCATATTCGACCTATGGAGCAGTCACGGGAACGAAATGGATACAAAGTCTCATCCGATGTCTTTCGGCCCGTGATCCCTCCCGCATAGCACCACCTAACAGAGACGCGGTTCATTGAGGCCGGGAGCCCTGAATGAGGATGTCCACAAACCGCCGTGCCTTTTCAGGCCAATCGTCTGTGCTGCCCGCGCTGGAGATCCCATAGATGGCGCGCAGCATGTCCATTGGATCGACATCTGGTCGAAGGTCTCTGCTGGCGATGGCGCGCCTCGCCAGCGCGTTGGCAGCCTCTTCCATGACGCGGGTGGTCTGCTGATATACCTGCGAAGGACCGCAAGTCATTGCGTTCAACGCTGGGGCGATGATCTTTTTCGCAGCGATGTAGTCGATGAAGACCAACATCCACGCCCGCAGCGCCTCAATCGAAGGCAGCTCCGAGGAGAACTTTCTCTGTGCCTCGGCCAGCTTCTCGACTTCGCCGATATAGACAGCTGCCAGCAGGTCATCGCGCGTAGGAAAGTGCCGGTAAAGCGTTCCCGGGCCGATCTTGGCACGCCTGGCGATCTCCTCCATGCTGGCCTCCGCACCCCGGCGCGTGAAGACCAGCTTCGCGACTCCGAGAATCCGCTCACGGTTGCGCTGTGCGTCGGCTCGGGGCTTGCGGGCAGTTTTCTTAGCGGCTGACTTTTTCATCGATCTTTCTGAAACCGGAGGGGCTCTCCGGTAATCTCATAAGCATAACGGAGGTTGACTCCGTTTTATTCCAGGCCGAGGCCGGTGTCAAAAGATTTGTGATCGGAGAATGCAGCATGGCAGTGAAATTTGGAGCTAAGTCAACGACGGAAGATGTCCTCGCAGGGGTCAACCTCAAGGGTAAGCGGATTCTGGTGACAGGGGTATCGGCGGGTTTAGGCGTAGAGACGGCACGCGCGCTGGTGGCGCATGGCGCAGATGTTGTGGGCGCGGCGCGTGATCTGGAGAAGGCACAGCGAGCGACATCGGAGGTCAGTAAGGCCGCGGCGGAGACGGGCGCGAGTTTCGAGGTGGTCGAGCTCGACCTCGCCAGCCAGAAGAGCGTGCGCACCGCTGCGGACAAGCTGATCACGGATGGCCGCTTGTTCGATGTGATCATCGCAAATGCCGGTGTCATGGCTACTCCGTTCGGGAAGACAGAGGATGGTTTCGAGACGCAATTCGGGACCAATCACCTGGGCCACTTCGTCTTTGTGAACCGCATCGCGAAGCTGATCAAGAACGGCGGACGCCTGGTCAATCTCTCTTCCTCAGGGCACCGTTTCAGCAATGTGGATCTGAACGATCCCAACTTTGAGACGACGCCGTACGAGCCCTTCGTTGCTTACGGGCGCTCGAAGACTGCGAATATCCTCTTCGCCGTTGCTTTCGATCAGCGGCATCGAGAGCGCGGGGTCCGCGCTGTAGCGGTCCATCCAGGGGGCATTCAGACCGAACTCGCCCGCCACATGGAACAGGCCCACATGGAACAGATGATCAATCAGATCAATGAACAGGCCGCAGCAGCGGGCAAAGGACCATTCGAGTTCAAAACAATTCCCCAGGGAGCCGCCACTTCAGTATGGGCAGCTGTCGTTGCACCCGCCGACGAGGTAGGAGGAAGGTATTGCGAGAACTGCCACGTGAGTGATGTCGTCGCAGATGACGCAAGGCTGGGCCTGCTTGACGAAGGAGTGCGCGGCTACGCGGTCGATCCACAAAACGCTGTTGCGCTCTGGAAGAAGAGCGAAGAGATGATTGGCGAAGCCTTCGCGTAAACAATGGAGAGAAACGGCAGACCCCTCGCCATGTCCGAGGGGCGTGTCGTTTCGTCTAACTTTTGTGCAGTTGGCTCGAGTCGTGCAGGCACGGATGATCACTGACGATTAGAGGACTCTGGGTACTGGCGTTGACCTGACCAAAATGGCAACCTCAGTGAGCGCATTGGCCTGAAGTCAACAGTTGAGATCAGAATTGCTTGCAGATCCCTGGATACTTGCCGACTTCCCAGGTTCTATCCTGTTTGACCGACGGCCGGAGTCAAGTACCGCGTCTAGTTGAGACTTATAGGTTGATGTGAATCCCATTCACGTCAGATAGCCCGAGACGGTCACAAACAGCGTGCCCGTCGAGCCCGTCGGGCTATACGTCGTAACGGAGACAACCGTGCCAGGGTCAACGTACAAACGCACGGCCTTCAGCGCGACATAAGTGTCGTACCCATTCGAGGGTTGCCCGTAGGCAAAGGTTAGCGGGACGAACAGCTGAACGCTCTTCCCTCCGCAGGTGAAGTTGACGAACGCCTCCAGCTGACTACCCAGCGGGGTCACATCCACTTGAACACTCACAGTCTCTACGACCAGGTGTTTCCCAGCCGGAACTGTGACAGACGGAGATCCGGTCTCCCCGAAGGGATTCGCCGGCAATCCGGGCACATCCAGAACAGAACTGATCGCTGCAGCCTTCTTCATAAGCGCCTCCCAAAACATAAACTGTATTCGGGCCCCGGACGCACCACCATACCAAACCTCTCCTCGTGCTGAAAACCTCCGGATAAAATCTGGGCGGTATACTTGTGCTTCGAATTCCGCCGACGATAACAGTGAGGCGAGCTGATGGCGCAGTCGAACTCTGATTCGCACAAAATCCTGCCAATTGTTAACCGTTACAGCCTAGCGGTTATCTCCGTTGCTCTCGCCGTTATGCCAGCTCTTGTGCTGCAACACTTCAAATTTCGTGATGTCGAACTTCCGCTCTTGTTATTCGCAATCGCTTTAACCGCATGGCATGCCGGGGTGGGCCCGTCCGTACTGGCCATCGTGCTCTCGAGCATTTGCTTCGATTATTTTTTTGCGCCTCCCCTTTATGCCTTTTCTCTTACCCCCTCTGACATCCCAGCAATCCTGGTTTTGATCTCTTTCGCCGTCTTAGTTGCCCGCTTCAGTGCCGTAAGACGCCGAATTGAACGAGATCTCCTACAAACTCAAGACAAACTCCAGGCTGAAGTCGTCGAGCGAACCCAACAGGCTAGCCTGCTGAATCTCACCCACGACAGCATCTTCGTCCGCGACATGAGCCATGTCATCACTTACTGGAATCGCGGCGCCGAGGAACTATATGGTTGGGCACCATACGAGGCGGTTGCAAAACGATCCCACGATCTCCTCCAGACCGTCTTCCCGATGCCGATCGAAGACATCAACGCAGAGCTGCTGCAAACCGGGCGATGGGAAGGCGAGGTCAGGCGCACAAAGGCCGATGGAACCGCAGTGGTGGTGGCAAGTCGATGGTCGCTACGACGCGACGAAGCCAATCGAGCCGTCGCCATCATGGAAACCAATAACGACATCACAGACCGCAAACGTCGCGAAGAGGAGATTCGCGGTCTTAATCAGGAGCTCGAGAAGCGATCCGCGGATTTGCAGGCCAGCAATAAAGAACTGGAAGCCTTCGCCTACTCAGTCTCCCACGACCTACGCGCCCCTCTCCGTCACATGGCCGGATACGCTGAGCTACTTCAGAAGAACGCATCTTCCGCACTGGAAGACAAGGGACTGCGATACCTGCGGATGATACTTGACTCCGCAAAGAGGATGGGAAACCTGATCGACGACCTCCTTGCGTTTTCGCGAATAGGACGCACGGAGGCGCAAAAGACGTCAGTGAATCTGGAGCAGCTCGTGAAGGAAGCCCTCAACGAGGTACAGCCCGAGACCAACGGTCGCAGCATTGTCTGGAGAATCGAACCACTTCCTGTTTGCTATGGAGATCGTTCCATGCTCAGGCTCGTTCTCGTCAACCTTCTCTCAAATGCTGTGAAGTTTACTCGCCCTCAACCGAAACCGGAGATCGAGATAGGATGCGTCGACGGAAATAAAGATGAAGTCGTGGTATTCGTAAGAGACAACGGCGCAGGTTTTGATATGAAATATGTAGATAAGCTGTTTGGTGTGTTTCAGCGCTTGCATCATGTGGATTCGTTTGAAGGTACCGGTATCGGTCTTGCAACCGTTCAGCGCATCATTCATCGTCACGGAGGCAAGGTGCGGGCAGAAGGTGCAATCGATCAAGGCGCAACCTTCTATTTCTCGGTGCCAAAAATCTAAGTCAGGAAGATGACATGCAAAAACTGGGACGTATCTTGATGGTCGAAGACGACTCCAAAGATGTCGAGCTTACCCTGACCGCTCTGGAGGAATACAACCTCGCCAATGAAGTGGTTGTCACTCGAGACGGCGAAGAGGCTCTCGATTATCTTAATTGCCGAGGCAAATTTTCAGCGCGTTCCCGTGAAAATCCCGCAGTCATCCTACTGGACCTGAAGCTGCCCAAAGTAGACGGACTCGAGGTGTTGAAGCAAGTTAAAGCCGCCGAGAACCTGAGGTATATTCCTGTCGTCGTCCTTACCTCTTCCCACGAGGAGCGGGATCTGGTGACCAGCTATAAACTTGGCGTCAACGCTTACGTCGTAAAGCCGGTCGACTTTCATCAGTTCGTCAACGCCATCAAAGAACTTGGGGCCTTCTGGGCGGTCATCAACGTTCCACCGCCCGAGAGCGTAAATAAGTGAGCGCTTATCCCTGTTTACGCATTCTCTCCCTTGAGGACGACCCTAACGACGCAGAACTCATTCAGGCGGCACTCGAGGCAGAGGGCCTGGCCTGCAAGATGGCAAGGGTCGATACTCAGACCGCGTTCCGCGCTTCCCTGGAAAAGGGAGAGATCGATCTGATCCTTGCCGACTACACGCTTCCATCATTTGATGGACTTTCAGCGTTGAGGCTTGCGATGAGTACCTTGCCCGAGGTGCCTTTCATCTTTGTCTCCGGGACGCTTGGGGAAGAGGTCGCCGTTGAAGCGCTGCAGATCGGCGCCACCGACTATGTTCTCAAGACCAGGCTGTCGAGGCTCGTACCATCCGTGCTTCGTGCCCTGCGTGAAGCAAGTGGCAGAGCCGAACGCAGGCAGGTACTGAAGGCGTTGCGCCGGAGCGAGACTTTCTTGGCAGAGGCACAGCGCCTGAGCCGAACCGGTAGTTTTGGCGAGAATCTGTCGACCGGAGAAGTCTTTTGGTCCGCAGAAACCTACCGGATCTTCGAATGCGATCCGGGGATCACTCCAACAGTCGAGTTGGTGATTAAGCGAACCCATCCGGCCGATCGCGACCGGCTCAACCATGTCTTCGAACATGCCTCAGCCGACCAGGGCGACTTTGACATCGAGCATCGGCTCATTGCCGGCGATGGATCGGTAAAGTACGTTCGTGTCGTCGCACGCATCGTCAAAGGCGACGAACCGGAAGGATTGCAAATCATCGGGGCCGTCACCGACGTCACAGAGGCTAAACGAGCCGAGGACGCGTTGCGCCGGAGCGAGGGTTATCTGGCGGACGCGCAAAGCCTGACTCGTACCGGCAGTTGGGCATACGATGTGGCCGCCGGGAGGGGAGTTCACTGGTCACAAGAGAACTTTCGATTGTTGGGCTTCGATCCCGAAGGAGGAGTGCCACCGCACGAGGAGTTCCTTCAACGAATTCATCCAGAGGATCGAGAAAATTACATCAGAGTCTTTGACGAAGCGATCGCTCATCAACAGCCAAATCTTGATTTCGAATACCGGGTCGTTCTTCCGAGTGGAGAAACGAAACACATCCACTCCGTCGGCCATCCTGTCTTCGACGCATCTGGGAACTTCTGCGAGTACGTCGGTACGGCGGTGGACGTGACCGAACAGCATCAGGCAAGAGCAGCGCTTGAGACAGCTTTTCAAGAGATACAAGCGCTCAAGGATCGACTCTATAAAGAGAACATCGCGCTCCGCGAAGAAATAGTCCGAACATCGATGTTTGAGGAGATCGTAGGCGAATCAGCAGCTCTGCGGACCGTGTTGGCACGCGTCACCAAGGTAGCGCCGACCGACTCTACCGTGCTGATTACTGGCGAGACTGGTACGGGCAAAGAGTTGATTGCCCGCGCGATTCACAAACGCTCCCGGCGTGCAGCCGGCGCCTTTGTGAGTGTCAACTGTGCTGCAATTCCCACCTCTCTTATCTCATCGGAGTTGTTCGGCCATGAGAAGGGAGCCTTTACAGGCGCCACGCAACGCCGTCTCGGCCGCTTCGAGTTAGCCGAAGGAGGCACACTTTTTCTCGACGAAATCGGGGAGCTTCCCCCTGAAACGCAGATCGCTCTCCTGCGGGTTCTGCAGGAACGTGAGTTTGAGCGTGTTGGTGGCACCAAGGTCATCATTGCGAACGTGCGCGTCATTGCCGCAACCAACCGTGATTTGCAAGCCGCCATCGACGCTGGCACATTTCGCGAAGACCTCTACTACCGCTTCAACGTCTTTCCCATCGCGATGCCGGCCCTGCGTGAGAGAAGGGAAGACATCCCTCTCCTGATCGAATACTTTATCGATCGCTACTCAAGTAAAACCGGGAAAAAAATTCACAGCGTCGAGAAGCCCACGCTCGATCGACTTAAGCAATACACATGGCCCGGCAACATTCGCGAGCTGCAAAATATTGTCGAACGTTCTGTGATCCTTTGCGAGTCAGAGACTTTTGTCGTTGATGAAAGCTGGCTCACCGGAGGATTTGATCCATCGGATCGAACCGGCCCAACGCTCCTCAAGATCTCGCCTTCTGAAGAGAAGAAAGCAATCGAGGCCGCGCTCGCCGACGCTCAAGGCCGAGTGTCTGGCTCGTCAGGGGCTGCAGCCAGGCTTGGCGTTCCTGCCTCAACCCTCGACTCCAAAATCAAAGCGCTTAACATCAATAAGCACCGGTTCCGAACGAGTTAGCGGCCCGATTTCACCCACGCAAGCTTCACGAAATTCGTGAATTCACGAATTTCGTGAGCTGCGGAACGTTGAAAACCATGACCCATCAGCTACTTACAATTGGTTGTCCGATTGCACAGTAATCCACAATGTTCAAGATTCGAAGATCCGAAGACAAGGATTTAGTGACCTTCGCTTTAAGTGGCCGAATCGAGGAGGAGCAATTACCGGAGTTGCAGAAACTCCTCAAAATCGAGCCCGGTGCCAAACCAACACCCATAGCGCTTGATTTAGGAGACGTGAAGTTAGTAGACCGGGAAGTCATCAAGTTCTTTGCCGCCTGCGAAGCTCACGGAATCGTCCTAAAAAACTGCCCGTCGTACGTCCGCGAGTGGATTGAAACAGGGAGGGGGAGAAGCAATGAACCTTAGCGTCGAGCAAACCATGTCTGGTCCAACCGTCGAAACCGCCTCTGCCCATGATGTGGTCTCGTCGATCAAGCACCAGTTTCAAAGACTGTTCCGTCCTCTCGATCCCAATCCTCTCAGCTGTGAAGAACGGCAGAGCGAACGGGCGCGCATCGCACGCAAGTTACACGACACCTTAAACCAGAGCTTTCCCGGTGCCTCCATGCTGCTGGACGATTCTCTTGAAACAAATTCTGTAGATCCTTCCGATCGACACTGTTTTCAGTTCACCACTATCGAACAATCGCTCTCCGCAGTTTTGCGAAACTTCTCGCCCTCCGGGGTACGTTGTGAAATCTCCGTGACAGGAAAACCGAAGTCATTACAACCGGCGATCCTGCAGCAGATCACTTCGATTGGCCGGGAAGCGCTGGTCAATGCGTTACAGCACTCCGAAGCGACCCTCATCGAAGCCGAGGTGGAGTACTCACCTCGCAGATTGCGACTCATTGTCCGTGACAACGGTCGCGGAATCGACCCACACGTAACGCGTTCAGGAAAGCACTCGAACTGGGGCGTCTTCGGAATGCGTGAGCAAGCCGCAAGGATCGGCGCGCAGCTGAGCATATGGAGCAGATCCGGAGCCGGCACCGAAGTGGAAGTCTCGGTTCCGAATCACATCGTCGCCAACGCCTGCGCATGACATTCCTGACACGAGAGACCTAGTGGCCATGCACAGTCAAAGGCCATCAGGTCTCTGCTCTTTCACTTACTAGCCGGAAGCCCAGCTCCAATCTCAAACCGCGTAATGTTCCAGATATCTTTGCAATAATCCCGAATCGACCGATCCGAAGAAAACTGACCCATGCGCGCAGCGTTATAGATCGACATCTTCGACCATGCCTCTTGGTCCCGATACGTCTTGCAGACGCGATCCTGACAGTCAACGTAGGTCTGATAGTCGGCAAATAAAAGATACGGATCGCTATTGAGCAGACCATCCACCAAAGGACGGAAGAGGCTGCCGTCGCCGCGTGAGAACCGGCCCGAAGCGATACCGTCAATCACCTCGCGCAGTGCCCCATTCGACTCGTAGATCTGGTGAGGGTGATAGCCGGCGGCCTTCCTCGCCACAACCTCTGCCGCAGTCAGTCCGAAGAGGAAGAAGTTTTCGTGGCCCACGGCATCACGAATCTCAATGTTGGCGCCGTCGAGAGTCCCAATCGTAAGCGCCCCATTCATCGCGAACTTCATGTTGCCTGTGCCTGAAGCCTCTTTGCCCGCGGTCGAGATCTGCTCACTTAAATCTGCCGCAGGATAGACCAGCTGGCCGAAGGTGACATTGTAGTCAGGAAGAAAAACCACCTTCAGATGTTGGTTCACCTCGGGATCGCTGTTGATCACCTCAGCGACCGAGGTAATGAGTTTGATAATCAACTTCGCCATGAAGTATCCCGGCGCAGCCTTTCCGCCGAACAGGAACGTTCGAGGTGAGATCTCCAGCGTAGGATCTTTCTTCTGGCGGTAATACTGCGTCAGGATGTAAAGAACGTTCAGATGTTGCCGCTTGTACTCGTGAATACGCTTCACCTGCGCGTCGAACATCGAGCTAGGGTCAACCGAGATCCCCGTCTTTGCCGCAATGTACTGTGCAAGTCGAACCTTTACGGCGCGCTGCACCCCTTGCCACTCGGAGCGGAAGGCAGAGTCCTCGGCATAGCGCTCCAATTTCGAAAGCTGGTCCAGGTCACCAATCCAGTCATGGCCGATCTTGCTCGTCATCAGCTCTGACTGCTCAGGATTAGCGACGGCGAGCCAGCGTCGAGGGGTCACCCCATTGGTCACGTTGATAAACTTCTCAGGCCACAGCTCATAGAAATCACGAAGCACGTCGCTCTTCAGCAACTCCGTATGCAATTTTGCAACGCCATTGATGTGCCCACTTCCAACGCACGCAAGATAGGCCATGCGAACATATCTCTCACCATGCTCGTCGATGATAGACATCCGGGCCACTCGCGCCTCATCGTTCGGGAACTTCGTGCGAACGAGACTGAGAAAACGCGAATTAATCTCATAGATAATCTCGAGATGACGGGGAAGCAGTGACTGAAACATCGGCAGCGACCACCGTTCCAGCGCCTCAGGTAGAAGCGTGTGATTCGTGTAATTGAAGGTGTGCGAGGTGATATCCCACGCTTTATCCCAACCGAAACCATGAATATCTACCAGCAGCCGCATCAGTTCTGCGACTCCAATCGACGGATGGGTGTCGTTCAACTGCACCGCGCACTGCTCATGAAAATTCTCAAGGGAGTGACCAGTGGTCTCATGCCGCCGAATCATGTCCTGCAGTGAACATGAGGTGAAGAAGTACTGCTGCTGCAGGCGAAGCTCCTTGCCTCGGATCTCTTCGTCATTCGGATAAAGCACCTTCGAGATATTTTCTGCGAAGATCTTAGCTCCTACCGCGCCCTCATAGTCGCCGCTGTTAAAGCGGTCGAAGTAGAACGATTCGTTGGCTTCAGACCTCCACAGTCGAAGCGTGTTGGCGACTCCCGAGCGATATCCCACAATCGGCGTGTCGAACGGAACTCCCTTAACGACCTCATCGGGCGTCCATAGCACCTTGTACTCCCCGAAGGAATCTGCCCACGATTGTGTGTGGCCGCCGAAGCCCACCTCAACGCAGGCCTGCGGACGCCGAATCTCCCAAGGATTCCCGTACCGCAGCCAATAATCGGTCAACTCCACCTGCCAGCCATCACGAATCGCCTGGTGAAACATGCCGAACTCATAGCGAATGCCATAGCCCATCGCCGGCACTCCCAGCGTTGCCAACGAGTCGAGATAACACGCTGCGAGTCGCCCGAGGCCGCCGTTTCCCAGCCCAGGCTCGCTCTCCTGTCCGATCAAATGGTTGAGGTCGAGATCAAGCTCTCCTGCCGCCTGACGAATCACATCGTCGATTCCGAGGTTGAGGATGTTGCTTGCGAGATACGGACCCATCAGAAACTCGGCCGAGAGATAGTAGACCGTGCGCACATTGTTCTTCGCATAGTCCTCCCTGGTCGTAAGCCAGCGAGCCAGAATCCGGTCCCGCACCGTATACGCGAGGGCCATGAAGTGATCCATGTCCGTCGAGACCTCAACCCGTTTGCCGAGAACATAGAAGAGATTGTCCAGAATCCCTTGCTTCAGAGCCGCGACCGTATTGCTGGTCCGTTCGTCATCCACTATCGAATCATGCTCTTTGGATATCTGCTTCAGCATAGCGCGCCTCGTTCCTGTTGGTTGGAGAAGTGCGAATCATGAAATCGAGCTCGGCAGAATACTTTCCCGTGAAGACGATGCTAGAGACGCTTCTTATGGACAGCAATAAAATCTAGCGAAAACTTTGCCTCATTTTATGAAGAGGATTTCCCCGAACCTGCCGCAAAACGTATGTTCCGGTGCCATGTGTTGTAGAGTCGCGTTCGCATCCAAAATCTGCATCAAATATACTGAGTACTGGCATGAGCGAAGAAAATCTCAGACAACGGCTTGCGTACTTTCAGCAAAGGCTTGAAGAAGCCAAACGCAGACACTCCGCAAAAGAGCCCCACCCCCGGACGTTTGATTCCGGTTACACGACCGAAACCTTTAAGACCTGGGGCGAATCGATCTCTCTTATAAACGAACGACTTGCAACCATCAATGAGCAGCTAAAAGCTGAAGTCCGAAAGTCGAATCCGACCCGAGAAGACCTTTGAACAGAACCGCGACACCTTCATAAAGAAGTCGTAAGTGAGGACAAGCGGCGAGTTCCAACCGGCCTGAGGCAACTCTCTCCAGAGATTACTCATCAATTAACAACAGACAACAAAACCTTTTATCGAGGAGACCATCATGGCCGAGCAAGCCTCTGCAGCACATCCCCATCGACCGAAGATGGATGGATCATCTGACTCAATTTGTTTGAACTGCTTGGCGACCGTTGCAGTGAAGCACGGTGCCGATCAGCCTGACGTTTCGTTGCGCCACGTCTGTCTTCCTGCCTTCTCACCCAGACGAAATGTCCCTTTGCAGCAGTCGGCTTGAATCCAGGCGGGAGTCTCGCTCGTACCAGGCGATTCCCAACACCACTCTGCAAAAAATAAATTTGAAATCCGTGGCGTATTTTTCGCACCCTGAAATGTGACGGCTAAATCACCATCTTCACCACGCATTCCACCACATCTTGACCATCAAAACACCACGTCCTGACCACGGTTTTTTCAAAAATACCCCGAAAAAACGCCCGAATGGCCCCCCAAAAATTATTTCACCGCAGCGGCAACCGAGCCTGCGACATTCGACGGCAAACCTTCTGACCGGTCTGTCTGATGGAAGCTTCTGCCTCGCTTCTCCGGACCGAACCAGAAGATCAGCAGCAGGGAAACGATCACCAGCGTCTCGAAAGAACACAACGCCCACGGGTAACCGAACTTGCCCCGCAGCAGATTCTGCAATGGCAATACCGGTGAAGCAAACAGCACCCCGAGTTGATACACAAACCCAGGAAACAGCCCACGAATCGCATCCGGCGCCAACTCGTTCAAGTGAGCCGGAATCACGCCAAACGCACCCTGCACCCCGCTCTGCATCAGGTACGATCCAACCACAATCGCCACCACCGACCCACCGAATGCCCACATCGGCATTGCCAGCAGACACACACCAAGCGCTGCGATCACGGCATATCGCCGCCCAATTCGTTCCGACATCGCCCCCACTACAACCGCTCCAATAATCGCCCCGACGTTGTAAATAACCGGAATTCCTAGCGTCGCTTTCATCCCCAGCACAGTTGCGCCATTCATCCAGGGCAGCGTCTTCAGGAAGTCAGGATAAAGATCCTGAGTGCCATGAGAGAGGCATGTGATTGCGGTCATCAGCAGCAGAAGATATCCAAAGACGCCCATATGTTGAAACAGCGTGCCGAAGATCTTCCCGAGTGACGGCGTCCGGTGCATTCGCCACGCAGCCGATTCAGGCGCGAATGCGGCCAGCGCCACAATAACGACAGTCACTCCAGCCCCAACAAAGAACATCGTCTGCCAGCCAAACGCCGGAGCAAGGGTCTGCATTCCGATCGCTGCCATCAGGTATCCGAAAGGATAACCGCCTTGCATCAGGCCAGAAAGAACACCACGCCTGTGCCGAGGTGCGCTCTCCATCGCATAAGAAGCCCCAATACCCCAATACCCGCCCATCCCTAGGCCGTATAACAGTCGCATCGCCAAAAAGACCCAGTAGGTCGGAGCGAGACCGCTTAGCACGGTCACGGTCGAAAAGTACAGAACGCACGCAATGAGCGGCTTCTTTCGTCCGAACCTATCGGCCAGAGCTCCGAAAAATAGAGCCCCTATCGGTCGCATTGCCAGCGTAAGTGTCATGCTCCACACAATCGCTGCCTTCCCAACATGAAACTTCCCCATCAGCTCCGATATAAGAAAGACGACGACAAAAAAATCGAAGGCGTCGAGAACCCAACCGAGGATGCCGGCCGCAACGGCAAACCTCCATCCTGGAGCTCCATCTTCGGAAGTTGCTGCAGCGGATTCGGTCTCTTCAAAATTCATAAAAGAGGTCTCTCTTCACAGTTCTGATTCTTGTAGAAAATACTATAGTGCGGCGGTTGGACGTGTTTAGAACCGACAAGATCGCTTTTCATCGGATCGACACTTGCCACAGCGGCGCAAGCATGTAGTCGTCGACATGCCTGAACTTGCCGTCGAACTCACTAACTCGTAACGCGCCTACATATTCTTTGACGAAGACATGGAAGTGCTGGAGAGAAAGATGGAACCCGAATGCGCGTGAAGAGGATTACTCAACACGGTGACATTCAGAGGTCAAACTGCCCGCGATAGAATCCGAGGAAAATGTAACTCCTCGACCTCCCGCATCCCACCAGATATATTGCAAAGCCGCATATCGTGCACCTGAGCCTGACATTATGTTCGCAAAGATCAGCGAATGCCCCCCGACGGGAACAATGGCAAGACTGTTTCCCGCCCCATTCACATATTCGACCGAAAAGACCTCCGCAGGCAGTCCCATCTTGCTCCCCTGGGTGTCACACTGGTACCTCACCGTCTTCCGCGAGATCGGTTCCGAACCGCTCAAGTGAATCGTAAGATCGCTCGCCGATCCAACAACGCTCCAGGATAGAACAGCTAAGCCGGCCGCGACCTTCAACGATGGTGCGTTCATAGATTGCCTCCTCAGTCTGCTGAACTCGAAAGTGAACCCATCATAACCTTCGAGAGCCATCAGCTTTACGAAGGCCCGCGACTTTCATGGGTTGGCCGATTTCTAAGTGATTCGGAAGACACTTTCGCGCCGAGGGAGGCTGCTCCTAATTGCTAATGAGAAACCTGCGGAGGTGATGTCTCCCGTCACCTCTCGCAGGCATCACCAGCCGAAGAGCTCAACTGGCTGGAACTCAAGATCGATCTGCATGGACTGCTTTGAAGGAAAGCAGTCCATGCACACCTACAAGATTTATCGGCTGGGGAGAGTTGCTTCGGTGTAGCCACTGTCTCTCCCGTCGCATATCCGGGCACGCATTGACTTAGTGATGTGAGTGCCACGCTCGTTTCAACGACTCCCAGAAATTTGTTTGAGCGTGGCTAAATTAGCAACTTCGTCCGAGCCCCCGCTAGACGGGGATTATCTTCTCACGAACCGGCGTAAGCTGAAATACGTCCCAACTTTATAGATTTCGAGTAAGTCAGTCGGAACGCATGAACTCTTCGCGGATTCGGGAACTGGCTTGAATCAGAAGCAGACTCGATTCTTCCTCAATTCATCCGGCTGTCGCCTATGCGGCTTATATAGAACGACTTAAAAGACTGCTTCGCGCGATGGACCAACACTCTCAGATAATCGCGAGTGATACCAAATTGTTTGCACACTTCATCCTTGTCGCGCTCCTCAAGCAGCACAGATTGAAGAAGCATACGATCTCGGTCAGTCAATTCCTTCAGAATTTGGTGCACGATCCGTTGCGCATCCTTTGTCTCAAGGAGGCTGAGCGCACTTGGATCATGATTCACTAGCGTCGCTTCCGCCTCGCTGTCGAGGAACGACTCGGTTTTGTTCTTGGACCGGTAATGCTCCAACAACACGTGGTTGCAAACCGAATTTACAAATGCTCCCAGGCGATCGGGTTCTCTGAGACCATTCGGCGAGCGAACCAGTACCAGCACTCGTACAAATGTCTCCTGCCTGACGTCTTCGATGGCTTCTCTGGAATTCAATCGAGAACGCAGCTTCAGTTGGATCAGTTCTCCGAAGTAGCTGACAAAGTGCTCCTCGGTGCGGGCGTCTCCGGATCGGAGTCTCTCAAGATACGCCGCGTCGAACGCAAAAAATTGCAAGTTCTCTCTCCCCAGGCGGCTATACTGCGCCCAAGTTTACACTGTAGGAAGAGCTTGTTACGAACCCTCACCGGCAATCGTGCGTTACCTCTTTCCCAAACCTTAGTACCTCACTCGAAGGGCTGTTTGCCCCCCGACAAATGCCGAGTCATACGACACGGGTAGCCGCCATTTTTGGGCCGTCCCCCCGTATTTGGGTACTCCGACCCTGAGACTTGTCAGGTCCGAGGGCCGGCGGTATTCAACAGCGAAACCAGTGAACCAAGGCAGAGAAGCGTCCAAAAATAGGACAAAGAAATTCCAGACAGGATGACATTTAGATTGTGATCCGAGAACGACAGGCGTTTCACAATCCTCGAAAATTTCGATGAATGCGGCCCGAATAATGTCCACACCTTAAAGCCGCCCAGGCTCGCAGCCGATCAGCCCTATCGACAGACAGATTCGGCGTTCCTTCCAACCGGCTGGTACGATAGTCCTCTCAAGAGGAGGCTGCCTATGTCCGCCACATCCACTCTGCCCCCGTCCCTATCCGCCGAGCGCCAACTCCGTGAGGTCCATCACTGGGTCAACGGCGAGACTATGCGCGGAACATCCGGCCAGTTCGGAGACGTGTACAACCCGGCAACCGGCCGCGTGCAGGCGAAGGTCGCCCTCGCAACCGCCGCTGAAGTAGACCTCGCTGTAGCGGCAGCTGCCCGGGCATTTCCGGCATGGTCAGCCCAGCCGGCCCTCCGCAGAGCCCGCGTCCTCTTCCGGTTTCGCGAAATCTTCGAGCGGCGCCTCGACGAAGTGGCCGCGCTCCTCACCAGCGAGCACGGTAAGGTCTTCTCGGATGCAAAAGGCGAGGCAACCCGAGGCCTCGAAGTGGTCGAGTTCGCGACCGGCATTCCTCAGTTGCTCAAAGGTGAATACACCGAGCAAGTAGGCTCCGATATCGACAGCTGGTCCATGAGGCAACCCCTCGGCGTCGTAGCAGGAATCACTCCCTTCAACTTCCCGGCCATGGTCCCGATGTGGATGTTCCCCATAGCCCTGGCATGCGGCAACACCTTCGTCCTCAAGCCCAGCGAGCGCGACCCAAGTGCATCGCTGCTGCTCGCCGAGATGCTCAAAGAAGCGGGGTTGCCGGACGGCGTCTTCAATGTCGTCCACGGCGACAAAACAGCGGTAGACGCTCTGCTGTCCCACCCCACTGTACAGGCGATAAGTTTCGTGGGGTCGACTCCGATCGCCGAATACGTCTACCGCGAAGGAACGAAGCATGGCAAACGCGTACAAGCCCTCGGCGGCGCCAAGAATCATATGATTGTCATGCCGGACGCGGACCTCGACCAAGCCGCCGACGCGCTTGTCGGCGCCGCCTATGGATCGGCAGGCGAGCGATGCATGGCGATCTCGGTTGCGGTCACGGTAGGAAACGCCACTGCCGACAAGCTAATCGACAAGATCGAACATCGCATCGAAGGCCTGCAGATGGGCGATGGCATGAAAGAAGGCGCAGAGCTTGGCCCACTTGTTACAAAGGCGCATTTGGATCGCGTAACCGGCTACTTGCAACACGGTCAGACCGAGGGAGCAGAACTCCTCGTCGACGGTCGCGAAAACGCCCTCACAAAAGGCGAAGGCTTCTTCCTGGGCGCTTGTCTCTTCGATCACGTCAAGCCGGAGATGGAGATCTATCGTGAAGAGATCTTTGGTCCAGTGCTGGGCATCGTGCGAGCCAGCGACTTTGAAACTGCATTGAAACTGATCAACGATCACGAGTACGGCAACGGCACTTCTATCTTCACACGCGACGGGGACACCGCGCGAGACTTCGCGCACCGAGTCCAGGCTGGCATGGTCGGCATCAACGTCCCCATTCCTGTGCCGATGGCGTTCCACAGCTTCGGCGGATGGAAGCGCTCCTTGTTCGGCGATCATGCAATGTACGGACCCGAAGGCGTGCGCTTCTATACGCGCCTGAAGACGATTACTGCTCGCTGGCCGACAGGCATTCGCAAAGGAGTAGACACCTCGATGCCGACTCTGGGATAGGTTCTCCTGTCTTACTGCCCAACAGCAGCATCTGCCAGCCCGAGATGCTTATCGAGCACTGAGATCCCGTGGTCAATCTGCTCCTTGGTCACAATCAGCGGCGGAGCAATCACGAAATGCGAGACCCAGGCCTGAATCGTAACTCCATCGGCCAGTATCTTCGCGGCGATCTGATCCACCAGTAGCGGCTTTCCGGAAACCTTGTCTGAATACGTGTTGAAGGGCTCTTTCGTAGTCTGATCTTTCACCAGATCGACCGCCCAGAAAAGCCCCTTTCCGCGAACGTCCCCGACGCTGGCATGTTTGGCCTTCAACTCTCTAAGCTTGCCTTCGACATAAGGCGCAAGCTCCCGCGCCCGTTCTACAAGTCCAAGACGCTGCATCTCACGAATCGTAGCGACCGCAGGCGCAAGCGTAAGCGGATGCGCCTCGTACGTATGACCGTGGGCGAAGTAATGATCCTGAAAAAACTCAGCGATCTTCTCACTCGTAGCGCAGAGACCCAAAGGAACGTAGGCCGAAGTAATTCCCTTCGCCGTTACGAGAATGTCCGGGACAACTCCCCAGTGATTCATCGCAAACCACTCGCCGGTGCGCCCCCACCCAGTCATCACTTCATCCGCAATCAGCAAAACACCGTACTCATCGCAAATCCGGCGAAGCTTAGGCATGTACTCCTCGGGGGGAACGATTACTCCATTAGTCCCGACAATCGGTTCCACCAGAACAGCCGCCACATCCGATTCGTTCCGAATCATATGCTCGATATAGTCAGCGCAGGCGATACCGCAGCCCGGATAGGTGTGTTTGATCGGGCATTTGTAACAGTGAACCTCCGGCGCGAAGAGAATCCCCGGCCCTTTGCCACCCGGTTCCATAGCCCATCGCCGTGGATCTCCCGTAGCCGCGATAGAGCCAGCAGTCGAACCATGATAAGAGCGATACCGAGCGATGATCTTCGACTTGCCGGTGTACATGCGTGCAATTTTGAAGGCCGCCTCATTCGCCTCGGTACCAGACGTAGTAAAGAAAAACTTATTGATCCCCCGGGGAAGAACTTCCAGAAGAATCTGCGACAGTTCCGCTCGCGCGGTAGTCGCGTAACCCGGCATCGCATAGCTCAACTGCTGCGCCTGACGGGCAATCGCCTCAACAACAGCCTGATTTTTGTGACCGAGGTTAGAGCACATCAGCTGCGACGAGAAGTCGAGATACCGCTTTCCCGATCCGTCGACGATATAACAGCCTTCAGCGTCGACGATGTGCATCGGGTTCCAGCCCTTTTGAAATCGCCACGTGCCGTAGTTATGCTGGCGCGTAAGATCGACAACCTGTTGGCTGGTAAGCGGCTCTGACTTATTGGAGCTCTGAGGCTCGACAACATCGATGGGGCTCATGAGTGCCATCCTATTCTTATGGTGTTGCGTGTGTCACGAGATCGGCGAGCGTGGAGTGGCTGGCCGGTATCGCAGCATAAGGAAATAGTAGCTGGCCGCCGCCACAAAAAAACCGACGAACCAGGCGTAATCGTAGAGAAATCGCAAAGAGGAAACTGCGAGCCCGATCAACGCGACGACGACGCCCGCGACTAGGGCAACGATTGCCCTGGGATTCACGCCGCGGGTGTATTCATAGGGGCCTCCGCGTCGGTACAGGGAGATCGTATCCAGCCGCGTCCCCCGAATCAAAAAATAATCCGCCACCATAATGCCTGCAACAGGTCCCAGCAATCCTGAATAGCCGATGAGCCAGCCAAAGATATAACTGCCAAAGCTGCTCATCAGCTTCCACGGCATCATCGCGAGACCCAAAAATCCCGTAATCAATCCACCTGTACGAAAACTGATCAACCCCGGCGCAAGGTTCGAAAAGTCATTTGAAGGCGAAACCACATTTGCGCCAATATTCACATTCAACGTCGCAATCAACAAAGCAACCAGCGCGAGCAACGCAGCGAGCGGTTGATGGAAGCGTCCAAGTAAAGTGATCGGCGACCAGACCGGCTCTCCAAAGATGACCTCTGACGCCGAAGTACAAGCGATCCCGATGAAAGAATAAAGCACCATCGCGACTGGCAGACCGAACGCCTGTCCGACGATCTGAGAATCCTGCGACTTCGCATAACGCGTGAAGTCGGGAATATTCAGTGACAGAGTCGCCCAATATCCCACCATCGCCGTCAACGATGGAAAGAAGAAGCGAAGAAAACTGCCCGTCGTGTGAAATCGGCTCGGTGCCGACAGCATAGGTCCAAAGCCACCGGCCTTATGCAGCATCCAGAAGAGTAGCGTCAGCGACATCACGAGCATGAATGGTGCAGAAAAACTCTGCAGAAATCGAATCGACTCAACGCCCCGCCACACGACATACATATTCAGAAGCCAGAACCCGAGAAAACTTGCCCAAAGCACAGAAGGCACATGTGCCGTCGCTGGCCACAACACGGCAATCATCGCCGCAATTGCCTGTCCCCCAAGCCACGACTGAATCCCGAACCATCCACAAGCCACAAAAGCCCGCAACATTGCAGGCAGATTCGCCCCCCGCGTACCAAAACTCGCACGCACAAACACAGGGAAAGGAATACCGTACTTTGCCCCCGCGTGCGCATTCAGAAGCATCGGCACCAGCACGATCAGATTCCCCAAAAGAATCGTCAGGATCGCCTGTTTCCAATTCATACCGCCCGCGATCAGCGAAGACGCGAGCATATACGTCGTCACCTCCATCGACATCGAAAACCACAGAGCGATGTAGTTGTAGGTCCCCCAGGTACGTTGCGCGGCGACAGTCGGAGCAAGATCTTTGTTATAGAGCCGCGAGTCATGTTCCGCAACCAGCATTGCAGAAGACTGATCAGCGACTCCAGACGTGATCGAGCTCACTGCCATGCCCCTCCTCTCGCCTCTCGCCGCAGATATTGACCACGACCAACCGCGGCAACATATCGTCCCCCATCGGCAACGAGCTCCCCACGCGAGTAAACCTGCCGCGCATTGCCCTTAACCGTCCAACCTTCGAACAGCGAAAAATCACAACGCATATTGTGTGTCGCAGCGGAGATTACGTGTTCGGCATCAGGATCCCACAACACAATATCCGCATCCGAACCTGCAGCAATCGTTCCTTTCTTCGGGTACATCCCGAAGATACGTGCCGGCGCAGTCGACGTGATCTCGACGAACCGCTGTAGCGAAATCTTCCCTGCATTCACACCGAAGTGATACAGCAGTTGCATGCGATTCTCCACGCCAGGCCCACCATTGGGAATTTTGCTGAAGTCATCTTTCCCCAGCTGTTTCTGGTCGGCAAAGCAGAATGGACAGTGATCGGTCGAAACCACCTGCAAGTTATCTGTGACCAGTCCGTCCCAAAGCTTCGGTTGATTCTTCTTTTCTCGCAGCGGCGGAGTGAAGACATACTTTGCCTCCTCGAAGCTCTTTCCAGGCATCTGATCTTCAATCGACAGTAAAAGATACTGCGGGCACGTTTCTGCAAATGCCGGCACCCCACGATCCCGCGCCTCCCGAACCTGGTTCAGTGCATCTTCGCTCGAAAGGTGAACGATATAAACGGGGACGCCAGCCATCTCGGCCAGCGCGATGGAACGGTGCACCGCCTCTGCCTCCGCCTTCGTCGGCCTCGTCAGCGCATGATAGATCGGCGCCGTCTTCCCTTCCGCAAGCGCCTGCTGCACAATCACATCAATCGCGCTTCCATTCTCAGCATGCATACATACCAGGGCACCGTTCTTCGCCGTCTGCCGCAAAGCCTTGAAGATCGTTCCGTCATCCACCATCAGTACGTTCGGGTACGCCATAAAAAGCTTGAAGCTGGCGACACCCTCACGCACCATATCGTCCATATCGTGCAGCCCCTGCTTCCCGTTATCGGAGCCAAGATCGGTCACGATCATGTGCAGCCCATAATCGATGCAAGCCTTGCCGTCGGCCTTTGCCTTCCAGATATCGAGGGCGTCCCGCATGCGCGTTCCCTTTGCCTGGATCGCAAAATCAACGATCGTAGTTGTCCCGCCGATCGCCGCCGCACGCGTGCCGGTGAGGAAGTCATCCGCAGACGTCGTCCCCCCAAACGGCATATCCATATGAGTGTGGGCATCAATACCACCGGGCAAAACAAAAAGCCCCGCTGCATTCACCACCGTATGCCCCGCGGGATCGATGTTGGCACGCACTTCCAACACCGTACTGCCATCAATCAGCACATCTACTTTTTCAACGCGTTCAGCCGTGACAACAGTGCCGTCCTGAATCAATGTTCCCATCTTTGCTCCAGACTATTTCAACGCTACAGTTGCACAGAAAAAGGTCTCCGTCCTCATAGGCAGATCTGCATCACGTATTGGTGCTCATCACTTCGCGCGCACCCGCCGAGACCATGCCCTTTGCCACGCGCTCCTCCCAGCTTTCAGCCTCAATATCTTTGTCAATGCGCTCCATCGTAATGCAGTTTTCAACCGGACAAACCAGCGAGCAGAGATTGCAACCCACGCAATGGTGCTCATCCACACGCGGAATTCGTTCCAGCGGGGTGAGCGTACTTATCATTTTCGCCCCTCCCACGTCGAGCTTCGGAATAGGCGTCGTCGAAACCTTCCGTGCGGCCTCAACCTCGACCATCGCTGGTGTTCGCGTCGTATCGGGCACCGGAGACGTCCGGTCGAGATGGATGCATTGATGCGCACCATCCCAGCAAGCCGTATAACAAAGCTGGCACCCGATGCATAAATCCTCGTGGATGCGAGCAACGATCTGGTAGTTGAGATTCAGCTGCTTCCACTCGCGAACATTCGGAAGCGACAACCCGCGAAAATCTTCGAGAGTAGTAAACCCCTTCTCTGCCATCCAGTTCAACAGTCCGTCCTGCATATCTTCGACGATCCGATAGCCGTAGTGCATCGCAGCGGTACACACCTGCACTGTGCTACAGCCCAGCAGAATGAACTCCGCCGCATCACGCCAGCCTCCTATACCACCAATCCCCGAGAGCGGAAGCACGCTCCCAGCATCTGCCTGAATCTGCTGAACCATGTTGAGCGCAATAGGCTTCACCGCGGGCCCACAGTAGCCGCCATGCGAGCTTTTACCATCCACATTCGGGTTCGGCTGAAATGTATCGAGATCAATGCCCGTGATCGAGTTGATGGTATTGATGGCCGACAGCGCATCCGCCCCGCCGCGTTTGGCGGCACGTGCAGGAATTCGGATATCCGAAATATTAGGAGTCAGCTTGACGATCACAGGCGTGCGGGCCTTCTCCTTAACCCATCCCGTAATCTGTTCACAGTACTCCGGCACTTGTCCCACCGCAGATCCCATTCCGCGTTCACTCATTCCATGCGGACATCCAAAGTTAAGCTCAAGCCCGTCCGCACCTGCATCCTCAGCGCGTTGCACGATCTCATGCCAGGTCTCGCGCTTACTCTCAACCATCAGCGATGCAATCACCACGTGCTTCGGATACCGCCGCTTCACCTCCGCGATCTCCTGCAGATTTACCTCAATCGGACGATCCGAGATGAGCTCAATGTTATTAAAGCCCATCATGCGACGCCCCTCCCAATCGATCGACGAGTAGCGCGAACTCACATTGGTAATCGGCTCCCCAATCGTCTTCCAAACGGCTCCGCCCCAACCTGCATCGAAGGCCCGCATGATCTGCTCTCCGCAGTTCGTAGGCGGCGCAGACGCCAGCCAGAAGGGGTTGAGACACGGAATGCCGCAGAAGGTAGTTTCCAACGTCGGTTTAAACGGCGACATGTTGCGCCTCCAACCATGCAGCGATGCCGACCCCTGAGCGCTTTCCATCTGCAACTGCGTCCACTACCTCGCGTCCGCCGTTGGTGCAGTCCCCACCTGCAAAAAACTTCGGGTTGGAGGTCTGTCCCGTCGCTCGATCAATCACAATCCGACCGCGTTCAACCTGAATCTTTCCCGACTTACTCGAAGAGTTAGAGAGAAAGCCTGAGTGCGTAGCTTGCCCAATCGAAAGGATGATCAGGTCAGCTTCGAGAACGAACTCCGATCCTTCTTGAGGCACAATCGAACCATCATCTGTCGACTCAAGCCTCGTCAATTCGATCCCTTCCGCAGCTTTACTGCCACGAATGCCCGTCGGTTGAACATGCCAGAAAAACTTCACACCCTCATTCTTCGCATGTTCGTACTCAAACGTGAACGCCGACATCTGTTCCGGCCCTCGCCGATAAACGATATACACATCAGTAGCCCCAAGCCGAACGGCTGCAATCGCCGCATCAATTGCAGTATTGCCGGCTCCCACCACGACAACCCGATTGGGTACAGTCGTCAGCGAGCCGGACTTGTATCCAGCAATTAGGTCGAGCGCATTCGTTACTCCGGGGAGCCCTTCTCCAGCGACTCCGAGCTGATGAATCGCACCCAGTCCGATACCCAAGAAAACCGCATCATGTTTCTGTTCAAGTTCGGCAAGTCCCGCAGCATCGATCCTCGTCTCGAAGTGAAAGTCCACCCCCAGCTGCGCAAGCATCTCAATCTCACGCAGACTCTCCACCAACGGCAACTTGTACTCTGCAACTCCGTAGGTGTTGAGACCTCCGGGCAACGGCCGTGCGTCATATAGATCAGCCCGAATGCCGCGCCGCCGAAGCTCAGCGGCACAAGCCAGTGAAGCCGGCCCCGCGCCAACCAGCGCAGCCGACAGCCCAGTTTCAGCGCCAGGCTCAAACGGCAGCGGAGCGCCGCTTTCGTGCAACGCATCCATCGCAAAACGTTGGAGTCGTGCGATCTGAATCGGCTGTTTGTTGTAGCGATGCATCACGCAGGCCCCTTCGCAAAGCACCTCCACTGGACACGCCCGAGAACAGCTGGCTCCCAGAATATTCGCATCCAGAATCGTGCGCGCAGAGCCCGAAAGATTCCCGCTGGCAATCTTCTTGATAAATCGCGGCACATCAATATGCGTCGGGCATGCATTCGTGCACGGTGCATCGAAGCAATACAAGCAGCGATTAGCCTCAGGCACAGCAGCCTGCCGGTCGAGTGGAGGGTGCAGATCGCCAAAGCGTTCTGCCACCTCTGGCGCGGCCGCGATCTGCTCAGGAAAAGGAACGCGCGCGCTCATCAGAGTCGGATCATCCTGTCAGGCTCAACAAGATCTTTGCCGGAGAAACATCCATCGAATGTGGGTAATTGCATCACGGAAGACATCATGACCCTCCTAGACCGCGCATCTTTTATCAGGAGTGACTATTATGCACTATCTCGCCAAACTCACGGCCAACCAGAAAATCCAAGATCACTTTGAATCATGCGATAGAGGGCTCCATCTTCATCTTTGATCATCATCCCTGCTCGCTCAACCAACTCAAGGTCTTTCTCGCAAGCCGATCGAAGGCTTGTACGGCCAACGTCAAATCCTCAACCCTCGTGTCTTCCGCTTTATTGTGACTCAACCCGGCAAGCGATTGAGTAAACATCATGACAGTTGGAATCCCCGCGCGCGCGACCTCCGCCGCATCGTGCAGCGGACCGGACGGCAGTCGATGAGACACTCCGGCCGTCTCCCGGACTGCCTCCTCACAAAACTCAATAAGCTGCTGATCAAACGGGATCGGTTCAATACTCCAAATCCTCGACCAATCGACAGTGCAGCCTTCTTCCTTCGCGAAACGCTCGCTCGCATCGCGCGCCTCACGCAGCATCGAAGCTAGCACCTTCGCATCAAGGTCACGCATGTCAAGCGTAGTCTCGCAACGTCCAACCACAGCCGTCACAATCCCCGGAAAAGTCTTCACGCTTCCCATCGTCGCGACCGCATCAGGATGTTTCCGCGCGATTGGACGAATCTCAAGCGCCAGCTTTGCCGCAGCCGCCAGCGCATCCCGTCGTACCCTCATCGGTGTCGATCCAGAGTGAGCTTCCTGCCCATGGAACGTAATGGCATGGCGCTCCACACCCTTGGTCCCTAGCACCACTCCCAACGGCAGACCCCTACCCTCGAGCACTGGCCCTTGCTCTATATGCAACTCCAAATACACAGTGGCGTTCGTGCGCTCCTCCCCGGCCCTCCCAATCTGCTCCACTTCAATCCCACAATTGCGAAGAGCATCTTCGAGCCGCACGCCATCGCGATCCGTCCGACTGCGGTCGGCCTCAATCGTATGGGTTCCTGCAAACGCAGAAGATCCGAAGAGGCTGCGACCGAATCGCGCACCTTCTTCATCGGCCCAGTCGACCAGCCGAATCGTGATCGGCGGCCGTCCGTCGAAATCTTCTGCCAGGCTACGCATCACCTCGAGTCCAGCGAGCACGCCAAGGCATCCATCCAACCAACCTCCATTCGGCACAGAGTCAAGATGACTCCCCAGAATAAGAGCTCGGTCTGAATCGCCCCGAAGTGTAGTCCAGGAATTTCCCGCAGCATCATAATGATGTTCCACGGGAAGCCCTTTCAGTTTCTCCTGAAACCATTCGCGCGCTTTGAGCCAGACCGGAGTCCACGCCACTCGCTGAGCGCCATCAGCGCTGCCCGTCAGCGCACGAAGTTCCTTAAGATCAGAGATGACTCGAAGCGGATCAACAGGCACTCATCTTCTCCTGAAAAAATAAGGTTATACCTGATGCAGGATTATTGGTGGAATTTGGGACCCGTATCTTCAAGTCCGAAACCTAGCCGCAACTTTCACGTCTCTGTATCCAGAAACCTTTAAAATGGTTCCGAACTCTTAACCTTTCTTGCATCCAATAACCGTGCTCATTCGGTGAGCAAATTCGGGAGTAGCATTTTGTCCGTTCGCGTATCCATCCTCAAAACCTGCGTCTTTGCCGTTCTCCTCGCTCCCTTGGTCCAGAGCGTTCAAGCCAAATCTCCGCAAAGCTCCGAAAGCGAAAAAGTAGTAAAAGTTGACGGCCCCCCGAACTCACCGAAACAACAGAAAAAACACTACGTAGTTCTGGTCTCGCTCGATGGCTTTCGCTACGACTATCCACAAAAGTTCGGCGCACCCCATATCGCCGAACTGGCACGCACCGGAGCAACCGCACCAGAGGGCATGCTGCCGTCCTACCCCTCCATCACCTTTCCGAACCACTTCACTCTCGTCACAGGTCTCTATCCCGAGCATCACGGAATTGTCGGCAACGTGTTTTACGATCCCGTTCGCAACGACACATATTCCTACCGAGACCCGAAGACCACCACCGACGGAAGCTGGTACCAAGGCACCCCACTCTGGTCCCTCGTCGAACAGCAGGGAATGCGTGCCGCATCCTTCTTCTGGCCGGGCTCCGAAGCAAAAATCGCCGGCGAACGGCCCGACGAATATCTTCACTTCGACGATGGCTTTGATGACGAGAGGCGCATCGATCAGGTAATCGCCTGGCTCAATCTGCCCCCATCAGAACGTCCGCACTTCATCACCCTCTACTACAGCAATACCGATCACGCCGGACACCTATATGGCCCCGACTCCTCTCAAGAGCAGGAGCAGGTTCACCACGTCGATCAACTCATGGGCGATCTAAAGGCCAAACTCAACGCCACGCATCTTCCTATCGATCTCATCATCCTCGCCGACCACGGAATGATAAAGACGGAAGGCGACTGGATCACTCTCGACCAGTACGCTGATCTCTCGCACTTCAAATCCGAAGGCACGCTCCTCTATCCAGAAACCGAAACAGACGCCCAAAAAGCTTACGAGAGCTTCCGCGCTCATCCAGACCCGCGCTTCACAGCCTATCGTCGAGCCGACGTCCCAGCCTATCTCCACTTCAACGAAAACCCCCGCGAAGGCGATCCGGTCATCGTGCCCAACGGCCCCTACAACATTCGCATCCACGACAGCGCCCGCAAGCCACCGGCAGGCGAACACGGATACGATGTAACCCGTATGCCCGAGATGAAAGCGATCTTCGTTGCAAATGGCACCGACATCCGCCCGGGAACGAAGCTCGCTAGCTTTCAGAACGTAGACGTTTACGACTTCATCGCAAAGCTGCTTGGTCTCAAGCCCGCGACGAATGACGGGGAGTTAAAGCCGTTGCGCCCCGCTCTAAAATAACTTAGTCACAGTTTCGTCAATGAATTGCACTAACTGACGAAACAAATGCACCTCCTCGTCGACCACCTCGACATGTGCTAATTTGTAAATGAAACATCTTGGGTGCCCGCGAGGGCATAAAAGGGAAGCCGGTGTAAGTCCGGCATGGTCCCGCCACTGTAATCAGGAAAAGACTCTTCACTAGCCACTCGGTTGTAATCGGGGAAGGCGAAGAGTCAGGAGCCGCTCAACAGCAGCTTCGCCTGTAAGTCAGGAGACCTACCCAGGAGAAGTCGTGATTCTACCCCGCGTGGAAACGGGGGCGATCGCTCACTCATCCTGAGCTTAGCCTGATTGCCACGCCATTTTCTGAGGCGTAAATGTTGCTATCGAAATCAAGCTCTCCTGTCGTCAAAACGCTTCTGTCTCTTCTGGCGTTCGCATTCCTCTTCATAATCACATCTTTCCTGCATGCCGCAACCGGCGGCAGCATCTCCGGCGCAGTCACAGACCGAAGCGGCGCGGTCGTCATTGGAGCTGTGCTCAAGCTCGTCAACACCGCCCAACATACGGCCTACAGCGCCGTCTCCGACAAACAAGGCTTCTACACCTTCCCCAATCTTCCCGTCGGCCACTACGACCTCGACATCACAGCAGCAGGCTTCAACCCGCAGCGAAAGACCGACCTGACCGTAGACGCCGACTCCGCTCTCCGCATCAACGCGTCCCTCGAGATCGGCACCCGCTCCGACGTTGTAACGGTCACAAGCGAAGCCGGCATTCAAGTCGAAACCACCGCAACTCACCTCGGCGAAGTAGTCTCCGGCGACCAGATGACCGCGATCCCCCTCAACGGCCGCAGCTACACCGATCTGCTCGCCATCCAACCCGGCGTTGCCCCCGTCTCCACCCTCCTCCCCAGCTCCGTCATCATGGCCGGAGTAACCGGCAGCATCGATCCCTCCGGCGACGAAAACCCCGGCAACCTCTCCATCAACGGCCAGCGCGAATCCTCCAACGGATTCGTGGTCAACGGAATCAATGTGGAAGAGCCCATGAACGGAGGCACCGCCGTTATCCCCAACCTGGACTCCATCGAAGAGTTCCGCGTCCTCACCACCAACTTCGATCCCGAATACGGCAACTACAACGGTGGCATCATCACCGTCGTCAGCAAATCCGGAACCAATCGTCTTCACGGCAAAGCCTTCGAGTTCTTCCGCAACACCAACCTCGACTCGAAGGGATACTTCGATCAAACCCGCGCCTCTTTCGACCAAAATCAATTCGGCGGAGCCATCGACGGTCCCATCAAGCGCGACAAGATTTTCTTCTTCACCGACTACCAGGGAACCCGAACCACACAAGGCGTCTCCACCGGAAACATCTCCGTCCCCACCGTCGCCGAGCGCAATGGCAACTTCTCGGACTCTGCATCGTCCTTTGTAACCACCACCACCGTAAACGGGGCGCATGTCACCGTTCCAACCACGGTAAGCGGTTCTTACCTTGCTTCGCAGATCCTGACTCCAAAACTCGGCTACCAGGTCACTGCTGGGGAGCCGTATTACTTCGCTGGCTGCACCTCGACCGCGCAGTGTGTATTCCCCAACCTGGCAATACCTCAGTCAGTCTGGGCCGCTCCCGCAAAAAATCTGCTCCAGTACATCCCGTCCCCGAATGTAGGTGAGAACCAGTTCTCCACCTCTGCCTTCTCGCATACTGTCCGCGACGACAAAGGTTCCGTACGCATCGACGGCAACAGCCGCATCGGCCAACTCTCCGCCTACTACTTCATCGACGACTACAGCCTCGATAACCCGTACCCCGGCTCAGTCGCCGGAGCAAGCGTTCCCGGCTTCGACGCTCTCTTCATCGGTAGAGCGCAACTCTTCTCCATTAGCGATACAAAAGTCATCGGCGCAAACACAGTCAACGAATTCCACATCGGCTACCTCCGCAACGCAAATGTCATCGGCCAGCCGAAAGGAGGCCTCGGCGTCAGCCTCGCATCTCAAGGGTTCACCGATCCCGCCAACGGAGGCATCTTCGTTCAAGCCCCGCAGTTTGAAGGTGTCGAGAACATCACCTTCCCCACCTTCGTCATGGGCGTCCCGATCACAAACATGACCCAGACTAACAACACTTACTATCTCAGTGACGGCCTCTCCCGCTCCGTCGGCGCGCACACGCTCAAATTCGGTGTCCAATTTCACTTCGACCAGGTCAACGAGCATCCCAACGGCACCTTCAACGGCACCTTCAACATCAACGGCACCGAGACCGGAGACCCTTACGCCGACTTCCTCCTGGGCACACCAAGTAACTTCACGCAATCCTCCGGCCAGCAGTACTACCTTCGCAATCACTACCTCGGCCTCTATGTGCAGGACAGCTGGCGCGTCCGCACCGACCTCACCATCAACGCTGGTCTCCGCTGGGACGTCATCGCCCCCTGGTCAGAAAAATACAATCAACTCCAAACCTACATTCCCGGAGAGCAATCGACGCTCTTTCCAGGAGCTCCCGAAGGCTTCGTCGTAGCCGGCGATCCCGGCGTTCCCAACACCATCGCCCCCACCAGCTACAAAAACTTCGCCCCGCGCATCGGCTTCGCCTACTCTCCAAAGATCGAACACGGCATCTGGAGCAAAATCTTCGGAGCAAGCGGCCAATCAAGCATCCGCGCCAGCTACGGCCTTTTCTACACCGCCTTCCCCGGCCTCACCGCGGGCATCATGTACGCCGTTCCGCCCTTCGGCTTCAACTACCTCAGCCCGGGCCCGCCATTACTCGCGACGCCCTTCGTCACCGCCGCCACCGGAGTCAATAACGGCCAACGTTTTCCCTTCCCGTTCCCGTCGCATTCAGTCTCCCGCACCAACCCCGACACGTCGGTCAACTGGGCCAACTTCACTCCCATCGCCGCAGATCCGTTCTTCTACTACCGCAACCGCGCCCCCTACACCAACAACTACATGCTCTCGCTCCAGCGCCAAATCACAGCTAACACCTTGCTCACCGTCAGCTATGTCGGCAATCAGGGACACCGCATCCTCACCCTCGTCTCCGCCAACCCCGGTGATCCCGCACTCTGCCTCAGCCTACCCGGCTGCGGACCCTTCGGCGAAGACTCCACCTACACCAACAGCGCCGGTCAGACAGTGCAGGGAACTCGCGTAGGCCAGGGCCCCAACTACGGCGAAAACACTGCCGACAAATCCACCGCCAGCTCCAACTACAACGCACTCGAAACCACCCTCCGCTACCAGCACCACGGCACCCAGGTCTTGTTCAGCTACACCTACGCCAAATCGATCGATCAAGGTTCGAGCCTCGGCGAGCAGCTCAACCCCATCGACCCCCGCCAAAGCCGCACCATCTCCGCCTGGGACCTCAAACACAACTTCGTGGCCAGCTACTCCTGGGCGCTCCCTCTCGCCTCTCTCTTCCACAAAAGCAACCGCCTCACCGAAGAGTGGAACCTCTCCGGCACCACCCGATTCGCCACCGGCTTTCCCGTCACACTCTTCGACAACTCCGACAACTCCCTCCTCGGCACTCTCGGTAACGGAGCAAACAACTATCTCCTCGACACCCCCCAATACCTCCCTGGCCATCTCAAGATCAACACCAATGGTCGCAACGGAAGACAGGCCTTCAACACCGCTCTCTTCCCTGAAGAAAACCTCGGCCAACTCGGCAACGCCAAGCGCCGCGTCTTCTACGGCCCCGGCATCAATAACTTCGACATGGCCCTCCAGAAAGGCCTCCGCTTCGCAGAATCAAAATCTCTGGACTTCCGCCTCGAATCCTTCAACACCTTCAACCACACCCAGTTCTACGGTCCCGCCGCCGTCGACGGACAAGTCGAAGACACACAAAACTTCGGCAAAATCGTCAGCGCCGCAGCCCCACGCCTCGTCCAACTCGCAGCCAAGTTCTCCTTCTAACGCAAAGCAGCTCGTCTCCTGCAGGTAAACTGTTCGCACCGCCGCACCAGTCGAACGCACTGCACAGGAGACGAGCAGTTCATGCAGAACAGAAAGTGTCTTAAGCCTCTAGCCACACTCTTCGCCGTCCTGCTTTCCACCTCACTTCTTCAAGCAGCAGAAACCAACGAATCCACCCGCTGGAAGCAAGAAGCGGCGAACGTCACCATCATCCGTGACGATTGGGGCATCGCGCACGTTCACGGCAAGACTGACGCCGACGCCGTCTTCGGCATGGAGTACGCCCAGGCCGAGGACGACTTCAATCGCATCGAGACCAACTACATTAACGCCATGGGCCGACTCGCCGAAGCCGAAGGCGAATCCCGAATCTATCAAGACCTTCGCATGAAGCTCTTCATCAACCCGGCGGAGCTAAAGAAGCAATACGCAGCCAGCCCCGACTGGCTCAAAACTCTCATGAACGCCTTCGCCGACGGCCTCAACTTCTACCTCTACAAGCATCCAGACGTAAAACCGCGAGTCATTCAACACTTCGAGCCGTGGATGGCTCTCTCCTTCACCGAAGGGAGCATCGGCGGCGACATCGAACGCATCAACCTGCCCCAGCTCGAAGCCTTCTACGCGCACCCACCGTCCGTCGCTCCCGCTGTTGCATCGGAAATACCGTCATCTCGACCGGAGGCGGCGCATCTTGCCGCCGGAGCGGAGAGACCCCCGCATTTCGTATCCACGATAAATATTCCATACGTCCACGACAGCGACCCTCCCGAGCCTACCGGCTCCAACGGCATGGCCATCGCCCCTTCGAACACGCGCGACCACCACGCACTCCTCCTCATCAACCCCCACACATCTTTCTTCTTCCGCTCCGAACTCCAGATGTCCAGCGACCACGGCCTCGATGCTTACGGAGCCGTCACCTGGGGTCAGTTCTTCATCTATCAAGGCTTCAACGAGCGAGCCGGCTGGATGCACACCTCCAGCGGCGTCGACGCAGTCGACGAGTATCTGGAGACCATCCAGAAGAAAGACAATCGCCTCCTCTATAAATACGGCAACGAACTCCGCCCCCTCACCACAGAGCAGATCACGGTTCCCTACAAAACCGATCACGGCATAGCCGAAAAGAAGTTCACCATCTACCGCACCCATCACGGCCCCATCATCCGCGAAGCAAACGGCAAATGGATCAGCATCCGCCTCATGCAGGAGCCAATCAAAGCGCTCACACAGTCCTATATCCGCACCAAGGCACAAGACTACAAATCCTTCCGCCAAACTCTCGAGCTCAAAGCGAACTCCTCCAACAACACCATCTTCGCCGACGCCGACGGCGACATCGCCTACTTCCACGGCAACTTCATCCCCCGCCGCGACACCGCCTTCGACTTCACCAAACCCGTAGACGGCAGCAACCCCGCCACCGACTGGAAGGACCTCCTCACCGTCAACGAACTCCCCCAGCTCCTCAACCCAAAGAGCGGCTGGCTCTACAACAGCAACAACTGGCCCTGGTCCGGCGCCGGCAGCAGCAGCCTGCGCAAAGCCGACTATCCCGTCTACGTAGAAACCGGCACAGAGACCGCTCGCGGCCTGCACGCCATCCGCGTCCTGCAGGACAAAAAAGATTTCACCCTCGACTCGCTCATCGCCGCCGCCTACGACAGCTACCTCCCCTGGTTTGACGAGACCATGCCGGCGCTCCTGAAGGCCTACGACGCGCTCCCATCCTCCAACCCACTCAAGACCAAACTCGCCGATCCCATTCAACAGCTCCGCGCGTGGAACCATCGCTGGGCGATCGACTCCGTTCCAACTTCCCTCGCCATATTCTGGGGAGAAGACATTCGCCGAAGCACCACACCAGAAGCCAAAAAGGAAGGTCTCCGCGCCGAAGACTACATCGCCACCAAAGCCTCCCCCACGCAGCTTCTGCAATCCTTCTCCGCCGCCACCGACGAACTCACCTCCAACTTCGGCACATGGAAGACCCCGTGGGGCGACATCAATCGCTTCCAGCGCCTCACCGGAGATATCGTCCAACCCTTCAACGACGTTAGCCCCAGCATCCCCGTAGGCTTTACCTCTTCCTTCTGGGGCTCCCTCGCTTCTTTCGGAGCCCGTCCCTACCCCGGAACCAAGAAGTGGTACGGCACCAGCGGCAACAGCTTCGTAGCCGTCGTCGAGTTTGGCGACAAAGTTCACGCGAAGGCTGTCACCGCAGGTGGCGAAAGCGGCAATCCCTCCTCCCCTTACTTCAATGACCAGGCGAACCGCTACAGCACAGGCGACCTCCGAGACGTTTACTTCTACCCCTCCGATCTCAAGGGACACATCGAGCGACAGTACCACCCCGGCGATTAAATCACCGTACCCTTCCAACCAAACGGTCCCAAATCACGAGTCGTGTAGAATCCTCCAGACCACCACCATCATGATTAAGCTGGCTAAAATCCCAAATCTTACTGAGCTTACCTACCGGAGCATTAAGCAGAGTGTGCTGAATGGGACGTTAGGGGAACTATCCCGGCTCACCGAAGAATCCCTCGCCACCCAACTCGGAATCAGCAAATCTCCCGTACGCGAAGCACTCAATCGACTGGAAGCTGAAGGTCTCGTCCGCATCGAAGCACGACGTGGCGCCTACGTTCGCCAGTTCTCCGCGAAAGAGATCAAGGACCTCTACGAGCTCCGCGAAGTTCTCGAGACGCACGCCATCGATGCTGCCCACATCACCCCGAAGTTGCTCAGCGATCTGTCAGCCAGCATCAATCGCACCAAAAAGTTCCTCAAGAACGGCAACAAGCTCGAGCACATCGAAGAGGACATGCGGTTTCACAACCTCATCACCACGGCTACCGGCAACCAGGAGCTCTGCCGCGTCCTCGAAAACGTCCAGCAAAAGGCCCTGCTCTGCCGTTCCAAGTCCTACGAGCTTTCGGCAACAACTGCTCCCGTCGCTCACACAAAGATCTACCAGGCTCTCAAAAAAGACTCAAAGCGCGAGGCGCGTCTAGCCATGCGCGACCACATCGTCTTCGTTCGCGAACGCTTACTGGCCACCTTTAAAACGTCGAGTTGAGTTTCTAACAAACGCACACAGCACACCACACGACCCACTTCGAGGAGGCATACTCCTCAGAAGATCGATGTGGTGTCCCGCTGTCGCAGAAACCATCGATGTCGTCTGAACGGACCGCCTGAAAAATTCAGGCCATCTGTCACGACGTACTTTCTTGCCAGTTGCAAGACCTCTCCCAGGATCGATTCTTCGAAAATCACAGTCTTCCGCCTCCCCAACTCTTATCCTTTCTTCTCTCCTGAGAGACACCCGAAAGTCGAGCAGGCGGTAGGACCTCCTCCATTCCAACTTTCTCCTTGCATGTTTGTACAGTTGTCTATACCATTTTGACTTCAAAAGAAGTCATCATTTTCGGAACGTCTAAATCGGTATCGAAAGTTTTCTGCTCGCGGTTTTCTGCAGGGTTTCGCCGACAACCGCAATGTCCGAGGGAATGGTTATCAACTAGACGCAAAGGATTGAAGTCGCTGCGCAACGACAAACTGCAGTGCTATTCAACCTCAGGCGCAAACACTGACATAAATCTGAGCGACAGTCGACGTCGCTTGACAGAGAAATGAATTGGAGGCCACCAATGAGAGCACGCATCGCTTTATGCAGTTTCTTCATGTTCCTGATTTGTACCTTTGCCCATGGGCAGGACATCAGCGCTAAGATCACCGGAACCGTCACCGACGCCTCAGGCGCCGTCGTCGCAGGCGCGGAGGTCACAGCCCGCGAGATCTCCCGAGGCACCACCTATGACACTCGAACCAGTGCCTCAGGCTCCTACTATCTTTCCCCCCTCCCTGTAGGTCAGTACACCCTCAAGATCACAGCCCAGGGATTCTCCTCGTCAGAGCGCTCCGCCATCACGCTTGACCAGGCACAGACCGCACGTATAGACATAGCCTTGACCGTTGGACAAGCCTCGCAGACCGTCGAAGTCACAGGCGCGCCGCCTCTCCTCCAAACCGATGCCAGCTACCTCGGTACCGTCCTCGACGCCCACGCCAACGTCACCCTCCCCCTCGCCACCCGCAACTACCAGCAGCTCACGCTGCTCACGCCCGGCGCCATCACCACCAACCCGAGCGGCTTCACCGGTCCGCAATCCAGCTTCCAGGGCGGACGCCCCTACATCAACGGCAACCGCGAGCAGACTAACAACTACATCCTCGACGGCATGGACAACAACCAGATCGACAACAACGAGGTCGCCTTCTCCCCTAGCGTCGATGCCATCCAGGAGTTCAATCTCATCTCGCAGAACGCCCCGGCCTCCTACGGCAACTACCTCGGCGGCGTCGTCTCCGTCACCATCAAGTCCGGCTCCAACCAGTTTCACGGCGACGCCTTCGAGTTCATTCGTAACGACGTCTTCAACGCCAACACCTGGGCCAACGGCCTCACCCGCGGTAACCCGTTCGTTCCAGCCCAGAACGGCCTCCCCGCACAGAACAACCCGGATGGCACAGGCTTCAAGCCGAAGCTTCGCTGGAATGAGTTCGGCGGCTCCATCGGCGGACCTATCATCAAGGACAAGCTCTTCTTCTTCGTCGACTATCAAGGCTCCCGCTTCGACCAACCCGCCACCGCAGCACCGTTCACCGTAATGACGACAGCCGAGCGCAAAGGTGACTTCTCCGCTCTCTGCACCGCCGGCTTCAACGCTCAGGGCGTCTGCACCAACCTCGCCCAGCAGCTCTACGATCCCCACTCCGCGGGTTCCCCCACTGGCCGCGTGCCTTTCCTCAACAACCAGATCACCGGCAACATCAGCCCCGCTGCCGCCAACATCCTCAACTCCCCCCTGTACCCACAGCCCATCAACGGCAACCTGACCAACAATCAGATCAATCTCACCAGCAGTTCGACCAACACCGATCAGGGCGACGTCAAGATCGACTGGGTAGCCTCGCAGAAAGATCACGTCTACGGCCGCTACTCCCAGCAGAGAATCAGCGCCCCCACCAACAACGGCCTCCTCCTGCAGGGCGACTCGCTGAACACCTATCCGCTCTACAACGGTGTCATCGACTACTCCCATAGCTTCAGCGCGACGCTGCTTAACAACTTTCGCCTTGGTGCCAGCTACTTCCCCGTCACCTTCAGTAACACCAACCCCACCGGCGAGAATCTCCCTTCCACCTTCGGCATCGCCGGAGCAGCACCCGGCCAGACCTTCCTCCCCCAGATGCTCTTCGCCGGAGCCTTCAACGCTTCTGACTTCGGCAACAACAACCTCGTCCAGCAGTTCCACGACACCGTCGCTCAGATCGAAGACACCGTCACCCTCATTCACGGCAAGCACACCTTCAACTTCGGCTTCGAGGGCTACCGTTACATCACCAACATCCTCTATGTCGGCAACTCCGGCCTCGCCGGCCAGATCACCTTCAACGGTTCCTTCACTGGCAACCCCGGTGTCGTGATCCGAGGCGCAAATGGCACCACTTCCACTCCCAGCGGCCTCGCAGAAGCCGACTTCCTCCTCGGCCTGCCTCAGAACGTGGCCGTCGGCAACGGCACCGACCACAGCCTGCGTAACAACCTCTACGCCGGCTTCGCCACCGACGACTGGCACCCCCTCTCGAACCTCACTATCAACCTCGGCCTTCGCTACGAGGTCATCAACCCCCGCTCCGATGCTCACAACCAGGAGACCAACTATGGCCTCTTCACCGGTAACGTCGAGATCGCCGGCATGAACGGCAACTCCTCCTCCCTCTACAACCAGTACAACGGACCCACCAACTTCCAGCCTCGCATAGGCTTCTCCTGGCAGCCCAACGGCGACAAAGCCATGGTCGTCCGCGGAGCCTACGGCATCTCCAACTTCTCTGAGACCACCGGCGCCGGCAACCTCCTCTTTCAGAACCCGCCCTTCGCAGTCCAGCCCAACGTCACCAACGCCGGCGGCACCGTACCCCTTCCGTCTTCCACACTCGATGAAGGCTTCTCCACCCTGACCGCCCCCGGCTGTACCGCAGCTCTGGCTATCGCACAGTCACCCCTCTGCTTCGCCAATGCAGGCATCCACGCCTACGACCCCAACAACACCCGTCCTGCCGTGTCCCAGCAGTACAACCTCACCGTCCAGCGCCAGATCGGCAACTCCTCCACCTTCTCCATCGGCTACGTCGGTCAAAAAACCGACCACCTCATGGCCATCTCGCTCATCAACCAGAAGGTCCTCGAGGCCAACGGCAATATCGCACCGAGCCCTTACCTCAATCCCACCCTCCAATCTCTCGTCGGTCAGGCGCGTCTCACCTCGTCCGTCGGTTACTCCAACTACAACGCTCTCCAGACCAGCTTCCAGCAGCGCCTCAGCCATGGCCTCGAGTTCCAGGCCAACTACACCTTCGCCAAGTGCCTCGGCAACACTTCCGGCTTCTTCGCTCAGTACGGCGACGGCAACGGAATCACCCAGGCCGGCAATAACCACTTCTTCTTCCAGAACACCTACAACCCCGCCGCCGACTACGGTCGTTGCGACCAGAACCTCACCAACTCCTTCAACGGCTTCGTCACCTATGACCTGCCCTTCGGCCGCGGACGGCAGTTCGGCTCCAACATCCCGCGCGCCGCAGATCTCGTCATCGGCGGCTGGCAGGCCAACACCATCCTCCAGTTCCACGATGGCTTCCCCTTCACCGCGCAGGCGACCGACAACTCCGGCACCACCTCCGGCTTCGCTCGTGCCGACTGCAACGGTCAACCCAGGAACACGCCGTACCAGCGGTCTACTCTCGCTGGCAACCCCGGCTACACCTGGTTCGATCCGAGCTCCGTCTCCCAACCCACCAGCGGCTTCGGCAACTGTTCGGTCGGCAGCTTCACCGGACCCGGTCTCCAGGCTGTCGACTTCAGCGTCTCGAAGAGCTTCCACATCGTTGAAAGCCAGAGCCTGCAGTTCCGCGCCGAAGCCATCAACGCCCTCAACCACCCCATCCTGAACGCTCCTAACTCCTCCATCGGGCCCAGCTTTGGTCTCGTCAATGCCTCGCAGGGAGAACGCAATCTGCAATTCGCATTGAAGTATATGTTCTAACCCTCACGCAAACGTTTCCCTTGGTGGAGAGCGCATCAACACTTTGCGCTCTCCTCCCCTTTCTTTAAAGGAGTAACCAGTCTGAGTCCAAAAGGTCTCCTTCAATCGTCGGACCAATTCCCAACCCCGCCTCAGCTTTTCTTCAATCCTGCCCAAAATTAGCCCCATTCCGCATGATCATCTCCTCGTTCTCATCGAGAGACTTCAACCCAAAGTCAAACTGGTACGACCAACAATGCGGGATTGTTTCTGCAGGGTCTTCGGAATCACCCCCGCGCCAAAAACTTTCTTGACAAGCAATAGTTCAATCCAGCAGAATCCTCAGCCGGGGAAGACTAACGTCATTTCCTCTACTCAAACGTTTGAAGTAAATGCACCACAAGCTTCACTTGCCTCAAATAGGACGATTTTTCCATAAAACAGCAAAATGCATCCCTAGTTTGTTGAGCAGAATTCAACGAAACTCTGCCAGCCAAGCACTGTAACGAGAAATCGACTTAAACGATTTACAAACCAAGCACCGAAGGGCAGGACAACCACATGATCTACGATTCGAAATCCCACATGAACCGCATAGGCCAGTGCGGACGCAGAATATCTCGGGGATGGAGTAAGCCGGCTTACCTCTTGGCGCTCCTTGTCCTCTTTACCTCAGCAGCCTTCGCGCAGCTGACCACCGCCGACATCCTCGGTACTGTCACCGATGCCACCGGCGCCGTCGTTCCCAACGCCACCATCGTCCTCACCAACGTCGGAACCAACGAGAAGCGCACCGCCACCTCCAACGGATCTGGCGACTACACATTCACACTCCTGCCGGTCGGACACTACTCCGTCTCGGTCAAAGCCGCCGGCTTCCAGGCTTCTATCACCAACGATCTCTCCGTAGAAGCTGGTGACCGTGCCCGCAACGACGTACACCTTCTGACCGGTTCAGAGTCCACCGTCGTCGAAGTCACCGCCAGCACCCCTCTTCTTCAGGCTGACAGCGCAACCGTCAGCACCACCGTTACCGCAAAAGCAGTGCAGGATCTTCCCCTCAACGGCCGTAACTTCGTTCAGCTCGTGGGCCTTGTCCCCGGCGCTAACGAAGGTGCAGGCAACGGCCTCTCGAGCGGTGGCCGTCCCGACGATCGCCGCACCAACGCAGCCGGCTTGTCCGTCAACGGACAGGACGACTCGCTCAACAACTGGGTCGTTGACGGTATCGACGACAACGAACGCATCATTGGCACCATCGGTATCAAGCCGAACGTCGAAGGTATCCAGGAGATCACCGTCCAGACCAACAGCTACTCTCCAGAGGCTGGTCGTACCGCAGGCGGCGTCATCAACCTCATCACCCGCTCTGGAACAAACGCATTCCACGGTTCGGTCTACGAATACTTCCGCAACGACATCTTCGACGCCCGTAACGTCTTCGCAACCACCGGCAACAAACCAGAGCTGCGTCAGAATCAGTACGGCGCCAGCATCGGCGGACCGATCATCAAAGATAGAACCTTCTTCTACTTTGACTACGAAGGTCTCCGGAACGTCCAGGGCGTTACCGACACCGGCACCGTCCCGACAATCGACGAATACAACAACATCAACAGCCTCAACGGTGGATCGCCCGAGGCGCTCTTCACCACCAATAACGGAACTCTTCAGGCGCATCAGGGGTTGGTTCCAGGCACCGGTGGACCCGTTCCCATCAATCCGATTGCACTCGCCTACCTCAAGCTGTACCCGGCACCTACCAACAGCAGTCTCTCAAACAACTACATCATCAGCCCGAGCAAAACACAGAACTACAACCTCTATGACGCTCGCGTAGACCATAAGTTGAACGATAAAAACCTGCTGTTCGGCCGTTGGTCCTACAACAAAGTTACTAGCTTCACGCCTCCCAACTTCGGAACCGTAAATGGTGTTGAGGTTTCGGGCGGAAGATACAACTTCGATGGTCCCGCATCCGACTTCGCACAACAGTTTGCATTTGGTTTTACGCACATCTTTAATCCGGGCCTGCTGGTCGACCTGCGGTTGGGCTACACCCGCATCAACAACCTCTCTCTTCCACTCAACTACGGCATCGGAATCGACCAGAAACTCGGCTTCCCGGCGAGCATGACCAGCTTCAGCCCCTTTGCTGATTCCCTCACGCCCTTCGCGGTCGGCCCCTTTGGCGACATCGGCGACGGTGCTTATGTTCCCCTGCAGGACATCGACAACACCTTCCAGTACTCAGGTACTGTTAGCTGGACCAAGGGCAACCACAACATCAAGGGCGGCCTCAGCTTGATTCGCCGCCAGGCCCGTAACGTCCAAAGTGCCTCCGCAGTCGGTGCATATCAGTTCAACCTTCAGAGCGACACCCTAAACGCCAACAAAGACCAGAAAACAATTCAGGACAACCAGCTGGCCTCGACTCTGCTCGGCGGCTTCAATAACCAGCAGCGTAATTTCAACATTGCCCCCCCCGACTACCGCAGCTGGGAGCCGGGTGGCTTCATCCAGGACAGCTGGAAGGTCAGTTCAAGGTTGACCGCGATCTATGGCCTCCGCTACGACGTATTTACCCCATTCACCGAAGCGCACAACCACATCTCGAATTATGACTTTCTCGATGCGCTTAGCAACCCAGCAGCCGCCACAAGCAGCGCCTTGAAGATTGCTGGTGTCAACGGCGTCAACTCACAGGTCAACATCCCGACTGACTACGGTGACGTCGCCCCACGTGTTGGTTTCTCCTTCTCGGCGACACCACAGACCGTCATCCGCGGCGGCTACGGAATTAGTTACTTCCCTGGTAACTACACCTCCAACGCCGACCTGAAAAATGCTCCATTTACGTCCGTCTATAACCCGTCTTGCCAATCCACCATAGCGGTCCAGCTCATAAAGTACGAAAACGGTGGGGCTCTTCCGAGTGGCCAAAATGATGATTGCACGCTTCAGGGCCAACCCGGTAACCTCACCTCGGGTATACCGCAACCCGCCGCCCCGTCAGTAGCACAACTCGCCAATCTCGCCACGATCCCCGGTATCGGGTTCGTAGCCGAGGCACCGAAGTTCAAGAACGCCATGATCCAGCAGTACAACCTGCAAGTCGAGCAGCAGTTTGGACCCAACGTCTTCACTATCGGATTCGTCGGAAACATAGGACAGCATCTGCCGGAGTCCATCAACAACGTCAATCAGGCGTTGCCCTACAATCCCTTTGCCCCGCTGGGAAGCGCAACCAACCCAGTAGGCGGAGCCCGTCCGCTTGATGCAGTCTTCCATGCTGCCGGACCTAACGCACCAGGCGGTATCAGCTACATCAACAGCGGCGGTATCTCCAACTACAACGCTCTCCAAACCTCCTTCCAGCGTCGCTTTTCCAAGGGGCTGTCCTTTGATGCGAACTACACTTGGGGCAAAGCTCTGAGCGACATCACTGGCTTCTCCCAGCAGGGAAGCAACCAGGGTTGGAGCAATGCAAATCCGTTCAACATCCGGGCAACCGAGTACGCGGTGGCAGAACTTGATATCCAAAACCGCTTCGCTCTCGGTCTGAACTACGAACTGCAGTACGGCAAGAACTTCACAGGTGCTAAGAAAGCCGCTTTTGGCGGATGGTCGTTCAATACCATCACCGTCTGGCAGAGTGGCAAACCTTTCACCATCATCAACAGCGGCAGTGGTATCGACAATCCTGATGGAAACGGCTTCAGTAACCGTGCCGTTCCGCAAAACAGCGGAGGCAACGATCGTCCCAATCTGATCGCTGATCCTCGCGGATCGAAGTCGATTCACGACTTCTTCAACACTGCTGCATTCGCCCCTCAACCGGTCCTCGGAGTTATTGGAACCGCACCGCGCAACGTGCTGTTCGGACCCAACTTCCGTCACGTGGACCTCTCCGTCTTCAAGAACTTCACCATCACCGAACGGGTGGGACTGCAGTTCCGCGCAGAGAGCTACAACATCTCGAACACGCCGAACTTCTACCTCCAGAACGGTCAACCTGGCGACTCCTTGGGTAATGCCGGATTCGGAAGCATCTCGCAGACCGATCCGAACTACACCGCACGGCAGTATCAGTTTGCCCTCAAGGTGCTGTTCTAACACGAACGCAACACAATCACCCGTCGGCGAAGAGAAACCCTCTTCGCCGACGGGTAACTTTTGCCCCGACTCTCAATCTGCAAAAGGAATTAATTAGCCCGGCCTGAAAATAAATCTCAAAATCTGTCACATTTTTCGAACCACAAAAACACACGGTTAAAACACCACATCTACCACGCATCCCACCACAACTTCACCATCAAAACACCACGTCCCTGACCAGGTTTCCCCCGAAACCCCCTTCAATTTTCGAGTTTTCTCCATCCCTTATTTTTTAAGACATAGCGACCTCAAAACAATCCGCCCGGAGACGATCTGACATGAATCGCCGAAATTTTCTTGCCCAAACCTCTGCGTGGGCCGCTGCAGCCGCGCTTCCGAAGCTCTCCGGAGCCTCCATCCTCCCCACTCTCAACGCCGTCGCAGAGCAGACTCTCGCCGCAGGCGAAATCAAATTCCCGAAGGACTTCCTCTGGGGCACCGCCACCGCCGCCTATCAGGTCGAAGGCGCCTGGAACGTTGATGGCCGCGGAGAAACGGTCTGGGATCGCTTCAGCCACACCCCAGGAAACGTCAAGGGCGCCTACACCGGCGACGTAGCCTGCGATGACTATCACCGCTACCCCGAAGACATCGCCTTCATGAAGCAGATGAACATGCGCAGCTATCGCTACTCCATCGCATGGTCACGCATTCAACCCACTGGCGAAGGCGCCATTAACCAGAAGGGAATCGACTACTACAAGCGCCTCACCGACACAGTTCTCAAGGCCGGCCTGCGCCCGCTCGTCACTCTCTACCACTGGGACCTCCCTCAGCCTCTCGAGGACAAAGGCGGCTGGCCAAATCGCGACACCGCCGCCCGCTTCGCCGACTACGCCGAGATAGCAGTCAAGGCGCTAGGCGATCGCATCAACACCTGGGCCATCTTCAATGAGCCCTGGGTCTTCACCTACCTCGGCTACGGAAGCGGCGTCCACGCTCCTGGAAAGCAGGACTTCGACCTCTTCCTCAAAGCCTCACACACCGTGAATCTCGCCCAGGGCGACGCCTTCCGCGCCATCAAAGCCATCGCTCCGAAGTCCAAAGTCGGCACCGCCTTCAGCATGTCCTCCACCACGCCTGCGACCTCCTCGCCCGAAGATGCTGCCGCAGCCAAACGCTTCGATGCCTTCAACAACGTCTGGTTTCTCGAGACCGCCTTGCGCGGCCACTATCCCGAAGCCTTCGTCCACGGCGTTCCTCTCGAGACCATGGGCTTCCAAAGCGGCGACGACAAGCGCATGACCGCGCCACTCGACTACATTGGCGTCAACTACTACTTCCGCCAAATAGTCGCCAATCTTGCCACTCCTGCTCCCGCTAAACCCTCGTACGACGCGATGGGCTTCAATCACTACAACGGAAAAGAAGGCCCCCTCACCGACTTTGGCTGGGAGGTCTATCCACGCGGCATGTACGAGATCGTGCAGCGCGTCTCGAAGGACTACAAACTCCCCATCGAGATCACTGAAAACGGTTGTTCCTACGGCGACTATCCCGACGCCAGCGGTCGCGTCGCCGACGTTCGCCGCATTCAGTACTACCGCGAACACCTTCGCGAACTAGCCCGCGCCATTCAGGACGGCGCCGATGTTCGTGGCTATCACTCCTGGTCCATCCTCGACAACTTCGAGTGGTCCGAGGGCTACACGCAACGCTTCGGCATGGTCTTCGTGGACTTTCCCACGCAGCGCCGCTTCATGAAGGACTCAGCCAAGTGGTACGCTCGCGTCGCCTCCACGAATACCGTCGAATCCACCGCTGCAACAACATAACCAGCCATCGGCGAGGCACAGAGGGTAAGCGATAATACCTCTGTGCCTCCGTCCGATCGTTCTCCCTCCGAAGAGTACAAACAACGCCAGCAAGCCCGCGAGCAACACGTCGCGCACATCGAAAAACTGCATCGTCGCTTTGGAAACCTCCGACTCCTCATAGTCACTGCAACCCTGATCGCTGCCTGGTTGTCTCTCCACAACGACGCATTCTCACCCTGGTGGCTCCTAACCGGCCCCGCGTTATTCCTTGCGATCGCCATCCTTCACGCACAAGTCCTGCGCAATCGCTCCTGCGCCGAGCGAGCCGTCGACTTCTATCGCAAGGGTCTCGCCCGCATCGAAGACCGATGGATAGGCACCGGCCAAACCGGCGACCGCATCGACACTCACACCAGCCTCTACGCCACCGATCTCGACCTCTTCGGCTCCGGCAGCCTCTTCGAACTTCTCTCATTGGCTCGCACGCGCATGGGCGAAGACACCCTAGCCGCCTGGCTCCTCACTCCATCCCCAATCGCCGACATCAAGCAACGCCACGCCGCCCTCTCCGAGCTCAGCACCCGCCTCGATCTTCGCGAAGACGTCGCTATTCTGGGCGAAGACCTCAAGGTCGGCATCCGCACAGAAGCCCTCACGCACTGGGCCGAATCGCCCAATCAACTAAAACATCACGCTCTCCGCTGGTTCTCTCTCACTCTCTCCCTCGCATCGATAGCATCAGCGATCTACTGGGCCGAGCGCGGAGAAAAAACTCCCTTCTTCCTCGTCCTCATACTCGCAAGCATCATCACCGCCTCTCTTCGCAAGCAAACCGCCGAAGTCCTTCAGTCCACCGAGCACGCCCTCAAAGACCTCCAACTTCTTTCATCCCTCCTCGCACGCCTCGAGCGCGAACACTTCGAATCCCCCCGCCTGCAAGCCCTCAAACGCGATCTCTCCTCCCATCACCTCGCCGGCTCTCGAGCCATAGCCCGCCTGCGAACCATCGTGGAGTACATCAACGCGCTCGAAAACCCCATCCTGCGCGCACTCAACGTGCCTCTCCTCTACGGCGTTCAGGTCGCCTACGCAGCCGAGGCCTGGCGTAGCGCCCACGGAGCTGCCGTTCGCACCTGGCTCAGCGCCGTCGGCGAAGCCGAAGCGCTGCTCTCCCTCTCCGCCTACACCTACGAGCATCCCGCCGATCCCTTCCCCGAGTTCGTCGAAGGCCCACCCTGTTTCGCCGCCGAACAGCTCGGCCATCCCCTCATCTCCGCTGCAAAGTGCGTCCGCAACGACGTCAGTATCTGCGGCGAAACGCGTGTCCTCCTCATCAGCGGCTCCAACATGTCCGGCAAAAGCACGCTCATGCGCGCCGTCGGCATCAACACCGTTCTCGCCATGGCCGGTGCCCCGATTCGCGCCCAAAAAATGCAACTAACACCGCTACAAATAGGCGCAAGCGTCCTTATCAACGACTCGCTCCAGGAGGGAAGCTCCCGCTTCTACGCCGAGATCACGCGTCTCCGCCAGATCTGCGACCTCGCAGAAAATCATCCTCCCGTCCTATTCCTGCTCGACGAACTCCTCCAAGGCACAAACTCCAAGGACCGCCTCATCGGAGCACAGGGCGTAGTTCACGCCTTACTCGACAGCGGAGCCATCGGCCTCATCAGCACCCACGACCTCGCTCTCACCAACATCGGCGAGCAGCGCGACCCCCGTCTCCACAATGTTCATCTCCAGGACGAGATCGAAGACGGAAAGATGAAATTCGACTTCAAGCTACAGGAAGGTGTCGTCACAAAAAGCAATGGCATCGAGCTCATGCGCCTCATCGGCCTCAAAGTTTGATTACCCAGCAGACCTGTTTCTTCCTCCGACCAACGGGAGGGTACACAAGTCACGAAGTGACCGCCTCCCGCGCAGGGAGCCCGTCCGGCAGGACAGCGCTCTTGGAGCGTTGAACGTGACGCGCGTTGACGAACTGAACGCCCGTTCAGTATCCTTCTCGCGTCGGAGCAAAGCTCTTTTCGAGAGCGTGATCATTGGAGTCCGCATCACACTCTCGATCAAAGCAAACGCGGCATCGACTCACAACGCCGAGCCGCTTCAAAGAGTCAAATCACACGACACACAGGAATGAAGCAGGAGAACACATGCGCATACTGACCTACATTCGGCAGGTACTCGACGCCGAAGAGAGCGTGCACATCGCAAACAATGCTGTCGCGCTCGAAAACAGCAAGCTCGTCATGGACACCATGGACGAGTATGGTGTCGAAGAGGCGCTGCGCCTTCGCGAGAGCGGCATCGAAGCCGAGATCGTAGCCGTCGCCGTAGGCCCCTCGCGCGTGCAGGATGCCCTCCGCACCGCCCTCGCCATGGGCGCCGATCGCGCCATTCACGTCGAAACCGACATCCGCCTCGACGCCATCTCCCTCAGCAAAGTCCTCGCCCAGCTCGCCACGCAAGAGCAGGCAACCCTCATCTTCTCCGGCGGCCAGCAAGCCGACTGGGACTCGCACGCACTCGCCGCCGCCACCGCCGAACGCCTCAACTGGCCGCAAGTCACTTGGACCAGCGCCCTTGAACTCAAAGGCACCACCCTCACCGGCAAACACGACGCTGACGAAGGCAGCGAATCCTTCACCCTCGAACTCCCCGCCGTCGTCACCACACAGCAGGGTCTCAATGAGCCGCGCTATCCCACGCTCCCCAACATCATGAAGTCCAAGAAAAAAGAGCTCCGCAAAGAGTCTCTCGACCAGTTTGCGGTCACACCAAAACTCAAATTCGTCAGCGTCGAGATCCAGGTCAAAAGTCGCCTCAATAAAATCCTCGACGGCAAAGACGCACCCGCTGCCGCCGCGCAACTCGTAGATCTTCTCCGCAACGAAGCAAGGGTGATCGCATGATTCTCATCGTCGTGGAGTACGCCAACGGCAAAGTAAGCAAGAGCACCTGGGAGATGATCACGGCCGCCCGCGAATTAGGCCGCGAAGCTCCTCTCACAGCGTTCGTTCTCGGCAGCAACATCGCCGCCATCGCCGACGAAGTCGCCCGCGCCGTCGATCAGGTCCTCGTCGCCGACCTCCCGGCGCTCGCCCAATATGACCCCGAACTCTGGTCAGCCGCCGTCGCGCAGATCGCCACCGAAGGCGAAGCCAACCTCCTCCTCATCGGCGGCAGCCGCAGCGGCCGCGAGTACAGCCCCCGCGTCGCCATCAAACTCGACGCCCCTTTGCTCGAAGACGTCATCACCCTCAAAGCCGCTGGCGAAACAATCACCGCCCAGCGCTACACCTTCCTCGCACGCGTCACCGAAACCGTTGAGTCCTCCGCACCCATCGCCGTAGTCACCATCAAACCCGGCGTCTTCAACCCCGCAACGCCGAAGACCGACGCCGCAGAACAGTTCGATGTTGACCTAAACTTGCCCACCCCACGCCTCAAAGTCACCGGCAAGACCGCCGAGCGCAGCTCACGCATCTCGCTCACCGAAGCCGAAATCGTCGTCTCCGGCGGCCGCGGCGTCGGCAGCGCCGAAGGCTTCACCCAATACGTCGAAGCCCTCGCCGACCAACTCGGAGCCGCCGTCGGCGCAACCCGCGCCATCGTCGATGCAGGCTGGCGTCCCTACTCCGAACAAGTCGGCCAAACGGGCAAAACCGTCCAGCCAAAGACCTACATTGCGATCGGCATCTCCGGTGCCGTCCAACACCTCTCCGGCATGAACAAGAGCAAGACCATCGTCGCCATCAACCGCGACGCCGAAGCTCCCATCTTCAAGATCGCCGACTACGGCATCATCGGCGACGTCACCCAACTAGTCCCCGCCATCCTCACCGAACTGAAAAAATAGCACGCAGCATCTATTCAACCGACCGTAAAAAAATCGTCATCTCGACCGAAGCGACAGACGAGCATCACCGTCTGTCGCGCAACGGAGAGACCCCCCGCATTTGCTCTTGTCTGTTCCCGCTCCGTCGAATAGCGTTAGCTGAACAGAAATTACGGAAACCTGAACATCGAACGCGAACGACGCCGGCCCAATGCTTCCATTCCCTCAGAAGATCGCCTTCCTTCTCTTCGCCGCCGTCACCCTCGCGCTGGGTTTCTGGGGATTCTACCGCCTCTATCTCCGCATCCGCCGCGGCGCCGCAGACCCCGAACCACGCTTTAACCATCTCCCGCGCCGCTTCTTCTACGCTCTTATCACCACGCTTACCCAACAGCGCACCTTCAAAAAGCGCCCCACAATCGGCCTCTTTCATTCCTTCATCTTCTACGGCTTCATCTTCTACGGCCTGGTCAACCTCGTCGACGCCGCCGAAGGCTTCCTTCCTATATCTTCCGGGCAAATAAGTTTCTCCTTCAGTCCTCCTGCTCTCAATCAGGCGTTCCTCTACACCCTCATCACGGTCCTAACAACCTACAGCTTCCTCGCCGACGTACTCAGCTTCCTCGTCCTCCTTGGCGTCGTCGCGCTCGTCATCCGCCGCTTCGCCTTACCTAGCCGCGCCGACTTCCGCTTCAATCTTCGAACCCTCCTCCATAAAGACGTTCAACAAGAAAAGATCACCCGCGACTCCCTCATCGTCTCCACCTTTATCCTCTTCCACGTCGGCAGCCGCGCGATCGGAGCCGGAGCCCGCATCGCAGCCGAAGGCCCCGCGTATCACGAGCCCTTCGCCACTCTGCTCTCTCACCTCTTCACTTCAGCCAACGCCGAAGCCTTCCGCATCTTCGGATACTGGGGAGCACTCGGCTCCGTCCTCGCCTTCCTCGCCTACTTCCCCTACACTAAACACATCCACATCTTCATGGCGCCCGCCAAGTACTTCGTCGAGCGCGAACCCACCTACGGAGTTCTCCCTCCCGTAGCCCTCAACCTCGAAGCTGACAACGAAATCGAAGACGAAGCCCACGCCAAAACCATCGGAGCCGCAAGACTCGAAGACCTCGCGTGGCCCCGCCTTCTCGACGCCTACGCCTGTATCCAGTGCAACCGCTGTCAGGACGTCTGCCCCGCGACTGCCACCGGGAAATCCTTAAGCCCGGCCGCGCTCGAAATCAACAAGCGCATGGAACTTAACGACCTCGCCGCTGCACAAAGCCCATTCGCGTTCACCGCCGCCCCCTTTGAAAAAGACGCTCCCAGCCCCCACCCGCTCCTCAAATTCGCACTCACCCCCGAAGCCGCCTGGGCCTGCACCACCTGCGGAGCCTGCATGGAGGTCTGCCCCACCCAAAACGAGCAGATGCTCGACATCATCGACATCCGTCGCAACCAGGTCATGATCGAAGGCGAATTCCCTAGCCAGCTCCAATCCGCCTTCCGCGGCATGGAGCGAGCCCAGAACCCGTGGGGCATCAACCACGAGCAGCGCCTCGCCTGGGCCGACGGCCTCAACGTCAAAACCACCGACGAAAATCCCACCCCCGACGTTCTCTATTGGGTAGGCTGCGCTGCCAGCTACGACCCTCAAGCCCAGAAAACCGCCCGCGCCTTCGTAGAGCTCCTCACCCACGCCGAGGTCAACTTCGCCGTCCTAGGCAAAAAGGAGTGCTGCACCGGCGACAGCGCCCGCCGAGCCGGCAACGAGTACCTTTACCGCCAGCTAGCCGACAAAAACGTCTCCACGCTCAACACCGTCCAGCCAAAACTCATCGTAGCAAGCTGCCCCCACTGCATGAACTCCATCGGCCACGAGTACAAACAGATCGGCGGCGACTACAAAGTCCTCCACCACACCGAGTATCTGGAGACCCTCGTTGCCAACAAGCAACTCACCCCCACGCCGAGCGAAGCCACCATCACCTACCACGACCCCTGCTACCTCGGCCGCCACAACGGCGTCTACGAAGCCCCTCGAAATCTTCTGAACATCCTCTCGAACTCCACCCCCGAGCTCCCCCGCAACAAAGAAAACTCCTTCTGCTGCGGAGCAGGGGGCGCCCAGTTCTGGAAAGAGGAGGAGGAAGGGAACGAGCGCATCTCCGACAACCGCTTCCGCGAAGCCCAGCAAACCCTCGCCCCAGCCACAGGAGAAAAAGTCCTGGCCGTAGGTTGCCCCTTCTGCAAGAGCATGCTCGACAGCACCCCCACCAAAGCCGACTCCGAAGATATCGTCATTAAAGACGTAGCCGAACTTCTCCTCGAAGGTGTCCGCCGCAGCAAAGGCCTCACCGCCATCCCGCAAAAGAGCGAACCCAGCACACCTCCCATCTCGCAAGCAGTTCCCGAACCCACGGTCGCCACCGTTACGGCAACGCCGTCTCCCACAGCAGAGATTCTCCCCGTCGAACTCCCCCAAACCCCGGCACCCTCCGCAGAACGAAAGAAGTGGCAACCCAAAGCGGCCACCGCAAGCCATCCCGCCGAGAATCCTGCTGCTACGATTCCGCCCCCCAGCCCACCTCAAGCGACTCAGACCGCTAGCCAATCTTCAGCAACTCAGATCGCCGCACCCACTCCAACTCCCGAGCGCAAGAAGTGGCAACCCAAAACATCGACGCCTTCACCTGAACAAACGACCGTCCCAACCCAAGTCTCCGAAATCGCCCCAATCGAAGATGCAGCTGCAGCGCCTGAACATGTGCCTGCGTCTGCAGCTAACCAGAATCCCTCGCCCGCACCCCCGCCGCCCGAACGGAAGAAGTGGCAGCCAAAGTCCACCACCCCCGTCACCACTACGCAAACCTCGTCCCCCTCACCCGAGGAATCCAACGCTTCCACTGACCCATCCCCCACCCGAAAAAAGTGGACCCCAAAGAAACCCAGCTAGCCTACCCGCCAGCCTTCACCCACTCGGCCACCCTCCGCAGCATCTCCTTCGCCTGCGGCAAAAACGGAAACTCATTCACCGAAGCCGCGAACCCATGGTTCATCCCCTCTGCAAACACCTCCGTCACCTCCACCCCAGCCTTCGCCAACCTCTTCGCATATGCCTGCCCCTCATCGCGAAGCACGTCATACTCCGCCGTCACCACAAAAGCCCTCGGCAACCCAGCCAGCGAATCCGCCAGCAGCGGAGCCGCGCGAAAGTCCTTCCCCTCACTCTTATCATTCAGATAGTGATCCCAAAACCACATCATCCCCAACCGAGTAAGCCCGTACCCCAAGGCATTTTCCAGATAAGAAGCAGTAGGCGGATCATAGTAGGCCGCAGCCGGATAAAGCAGAATCTGCCCCGCCAGCCCCGTCACGCCCTTATCCCGCAGCAACAAAGCCACCACCGTCGCCAACGTCCCACCCGCGCTGTCGCCCCCCACCATCACCCGAGAAGCGTCCGCACCCAACTCCCCCGCATGCGCGAGCACCCACTCGGTCGCCGCCAGGCAATCTTCGAGCCCGGCCGGAAATTTATGCTCCGGCGCCAATCGATAGTCCACCGAGACCACCAGCACCCCGGCCTCTTTCGCCAGCGCCCGGCAGTAAGGATCATGCGTCTCCAGTGTCCCAGCTACCCACCCGCCGCCATGAAAGAACACCACCACCGGAACCAGCCCGTCCCCACCAGCCGAATAAGCCTTCACCCTGATCTTTCGCCCTTCCGCAGCGATCATCCCCTCTTCCACCCACACGTCGGCATACTCCGGCATTGGCACAAACCGCGCCATCATCTCCACCCGATGCACCCTGGCCTCCTCCGGCGTCAGTTCGTGCGCTGGCGGATGGCCCAATGCCTTCGCCTCATCCAAAAGCATCTGCAATCGGGGATCAAGCGGCATAGAAGCAATATACCCGCAGCCTGCAAACAGACGCACCCGCTCGCCCAAGGAAGAAATCCTCGGCAGCAGGGAATCGCAGCTAAAGCGAAGTCAAACTCAGCCGATAAGGTCGGGAAGCCTAGTTCTGAAAGGTCAGCAGTTCAAGTCTCACCGGATCGACGCCCGTATTCACCATCCGCAACTGCCTCGCGGCGGCAAGCGATAGGTCAATCACCCTGCCCGGGAAGAACGCTCCCCGGTCAGTGATCGTCACAATCACGGAGCGTTGATTACGCAGATCGGTCACCTTCACCTTGCTGCCGAACGGAAGCGTCTTATGAGCCGCCGTCATCTCGTTCATATCGAAGATCCGGCCGCTGGCTGTCTGGCGCCCCTGCCACATGTCGCCGTACCAACTCGCCAAGCCGCTCTTGATCTTCGTCAATCTGGTCAGTACCGTCGCCTTTGGCATCCGAACCGTCGTGACGATCTCAGATGTCGTGACCTCATGCATCACCGGCACCGCTTCCGCTGCTCGCACAGTTGCCGGGATGGCATTGTCCGTCGCAAAGGCTGACAGAACCACCATCGCCGCTAAAGTGAAAGCGGTTCTGGCCTTTCCTGTCATGGTTGCTATACGTTCATTTCCAAGTCTCGGTTCCATCCCTTAAGTATAAGAAATTCAAGGCTTAAAGGGTATCTTTAATGCACAAAAATGGCCCTCGGTTCACCACACCGGAGCCGCTTTGTCAACCATTTTTGGGGTTGCCTCAAGCCCCAAAAAAAGTGCAAAAAGATTCCCAATTCGGCAACTCCCGGTTACCAAAGGAGTTACTAAGGGGCTATGTGCCTTCCGCATCCAGAAACACCCAACTAGCGCAGATAGATTTCACTTGTCGGGCGGGACTTGCTTTCACTGAAGTCCGGGCAGATACTTTCGGCGGGATGGAATTGCATCCCGCGACAGGGCGCATTTTCCGAAGTTCCCAACGGGCCGATGTGCTTCTGTTCAACGTACCTTCATTTGGGATCTGTGGACACCACAAGAAACTAATCCAGCGGGAAAAGGAAATCCAATGAGATATGGTTTGCCAATCGTACTTGCCGGTGCACTTTTGTTGGGGTCCCCAGTCATCGCTCTTGGCGATAATGTGAGGACCGACTACAACCATCAGACTAACTTCAGCCAGTACCACACGTATTCCTGGGGAAAAGTCACGACGAAGATTCCTTTTTATACCGACCGTATCAAGCAGGAGGTCAATCTACAGTTCCAGGCAAAGGGCTGGCGACTCATGGACTCGGGCGGTGCAGTCACTGTCTTTGCCTCCGATAGTCTTCATAACCAGCAGGAGACACAGACCATGTACGACGGCTTTGGCGGCGGTTGGGGCGGTGGCTGGGGCTGGGGTGGCTGGGGTTGGGGCGGAGGATGGGCGGATCCCGGGTTCGGCCAGGCCACGACGACCACGACCAACCAACAGACGACCAACCTCGTGATCGACATCTTTGAGAGCAATTCGAAGAACCTGCTTTGGAGGGGCCTCGCCACGGCGGATCTATCGGACAACTCGTCCAAAAACGCGAAGTCTATGGACAGCGACATCTCGAAGATGTTCAAAGGCTTTCCCCCGAAGCCGAACAAGTAAACCAGACGCCTCTATACAACGCTCCCGTAATTGTTCTACGGGAGCGTTGATGTCTGCGTTACACGAAGAGTCCCGAACGTCTGCCAGACAGGCAGCGCAATTCACAGATTGCTGATAAGCTTCTCCCTCCCCCGGAATCCATCGAATCTCGAAAGGAAAGTTTATGAAAATGAGATATCTTGCAGGGTTGCCGATTCTTGCCGCACTCCTGGCGCCGCTAGGTTCAGCACAAGTTCCGGTCTTCAAGTTCGACAAAACCAAAAGCGAGATCGGGTTCAACGTGAAGGCCTCCGTCCCGATAGCTGGTAAATTCGACAAGTGGGACGCCACGATGACCTTCACCTCACCCGATGTCAAAACGGGTGTCCTGGACATCAAGGCTCAGGCAGCCAGCGTCGACACCGGAAGCGGCATGAAGGACGGCAAACTCAAAAGCAAAGACTTCTTTGACGCCGAGAACAATCCGCTTATCACCTTCCATGCAGACAAAATCGTTCAGACCGGTCCGAATACCTTCGACATCCCCGGTACCTTTACCATCCGCGGAGTCTCCAAACCTCAGACCTTGTCTATGACCGTCTCCGGTATCGGGACAGGCGAAGGCGATATCAAGGGAATACTGGCGTTTGACCGCAAAGACTACGGGATGAACAGCGGAATCCCTTTCATCAAAATCGCCGACCGCGTCGAGGTCGAAGTCAACCTCCACGGCAAGCGGGTCAGCGGCCCCCCAATGAACGTAAAGCCATAACGTATTCGGTCGTTTCACTTGGGATCCACCACAAAAGCCCGCTGTCAGGGCGGTATGATCGCGAAGACTGAGTCGGAAGCTCAGCCCTCGCGTCGCCGTCATTTCCTGGCTTCGACCTTGGTCAGTTGCGTAGCAACTGAGACCCAGCGCCCATCCCGCTTCTCCCAGACATCCAGCCAGTTGTAGGTCCCGCTATTGTCTTTGCCCTTGTAGGAGCTCACCTCGTCATCGAAGGCCTGCACAAAGGCCACATCTCCGAGCACTCGGACATGAACGTCGTGGAGCTTGAAGCTTTTCACGATCAGCGCCCCCGATCTCACATCATTGAGGAAACCCGCCTTCGTCCCCATGGTCCCGCTATCACTCTGCATGGTCCAGTCGCGTCCAACTAATCTATCGAGCGTCGCGAGATCCTTGTGAATCATCGCCACTCCCAGGGCGGCTTCAGCGTCGTTGATTGTGGTTTCGGCGGTCGGCACATCCATCGCGGCGGCCGCGACACCTGTCAGCAGAATGCTCATTGCAAATAAACCAATCATTCGCTTCATAGGTACTTCTCCTTTGGACATCTCGTTTCGTACTCCACAAACCAAGCCCGAATCGGTCCCCATCCTCCTTGAAGGCGTCCTATTTGCTCTTCTGTAGTTGCCGGTAGTACCGGCGCGCCTTCTCCCTGTTCCCGCAATCCTTCATGTCACACCAGCGCCTCCGCTTTCCTCGGCTTTCGTCGAGGAAGAGCCATCCGCAAAGTCCGCCTCCGCACATACCGATCCGAGCCGACCTCCTCGAACAGAACAAAGACAACGCCTCGCCTGCCAGAATCGCCCGCAACTGCTGCGAAGCAAACTGCGAATCAGGCCGCCAATGCACTCTGCCCCCGTCACTCACAACCATCGGCTTGGGTGCGTTCGCCTCTTCGCGAATCGCCACCAGATCGTGCTCCGCAACCGGGTCTCCCAGCGCAAGCGTCAGCCCGACATGGTAGATCTCCTCCCGAAGCTCCCAAACCTCATCGATAGGCGATGGAGAATCCACCAGTTCGCCGTACAGCTCAGGCTCGATCAATCCAACCTGAACCGTCCATCGGACAAACGACTCCCAATCCTTAAGTAGTTCGTCAGGCCGTTCGGCGAGGTGCTCCCCCGCCGTATTGCAGAAGTCGAGTGCAAGGTGGCCCCCAACCTGAGAAGCGACAAGCTTCGCAAGTGCAGCTCGGACAGCAACATCGCTCTGACGATCTTTCATCAAAAACCCGCTCCCTATTGACCGTTTACCTTGATGCGAAATCTTTATACTGTCTAACCGGTTAGATAGTCAAGCCGCGTGTCAACAAATGTTTACGCACTCAGAGCCGCGATTCATCTTTCTTCGCGACCAACGGGAGCGCCAACCAAAGGGGTACACAGTCACGAAGTGACCGCCGCCCGCGCAGGGCGCACTTTACATTAAGAAAGCGAGACCCAGCCGCGAAGCCCAGAGAATCTGTCAAGTCTCCAAAGCGCATAACCCTTTTCCATTCAAATACATAAACTTGGCGTATGAGTTACAGCCCAGTCACTATAATTGATACATAGACAAAGAAGCCCCGGCTCTAAGCGCCGGGACTTCTTTGTCCATTTGAACGGTATTTACCGCGTGGGCTAACCGTTTGATAATAAGTATTTTAGGCGCAAGTCATCTGTTTTCTATATTTTGCGGACAGTACCCCTCTGCAAATTACTGAATAGAAGGACTTTACCGCCAAGATACCCCCCGGGGGGAGGGGGGTACCCAGGGGTATAGAACCCGGAGTTTCAACCAAAAGCACTTAAGCAAACACCAGGCATTGTGGCCGCGACAATGGAAAACTCTTACCGGGGTCCGTCAACTTACCTGTCTTCGGGTCACGAGCCAGCACCGAGATATTGTCCGACTCCTGGTTGGCAACCAGAAGCCAATGGCCACTCGGGTCGAGCGAAAGATGGCGGGGAACCTTCCCCCCGCACGGCATCCGGTTCAATAGAGTCAGCTTCCCATCGGAGGGGGAGATGGAAAACGTGACCACGATATCGTCGAAGCGGTCCGTCGCATAGGCAAACCGGCCTTCGCGGTCGATCGTAATATCGTCCCCGCTGGTCTCGCCCTTGAAGTCGGCAGGCTTCATCACGATCTCCTGCACGGTCTCGAGCGCTCCCCGCTCCGAGTCCCACCGCAGGACCACCACCGAGGAGGCCATCTCGGTGACGCAGTACGCAAACTTGCCGTTCGGATGAAACCGCAGCGCCCGCGGCCCGGTTCCCGGAGCCGACCGCCACTCCGCCGGCTCGTTTGGAACAAGCTTCGCCGTTGACGCATCGAGCCTGTAGATGTGAATCGCATCGAGCCCCAGGTCGTTGACCAGCAGGAACCGGTTATCCGGCGACACCGTCACCCGATGGGCATGTGGAGCCTCCTGCCGCTCCTTGTTTGGACCGTGTCCGGTGTACTGAAAAAACGAAACGGCGGGACTCAGCATCCCGCCCGCTCCAACCGCGAACGAAGCAGCGCTACCCCCGCCGTAGTTCGCCGCAAACGCATCCCGCCCGGTGTGGTCGAACGCGACATGGCAGGTCCCCCCACCAAGCGAAGCAACCTGATTGACCTTGGTCAACCGCGTCTTGGTCCGGTCCAAGGTAAAAGTCGACACCGCACCACTATCCTTGCCCTCGAACTTATCAAGTTCGTTCGCTACAAGGAGGGTCTTGCCATCAGGAGCCAAGGCCAGAAAGGTAGGGTTGGCAGTCTCAGCAGCAAGACCAAGCGCAGTCAAGTCCCCGGTCTTCTCCGAGAAAGAGTACGCATAGATCCCCTTGCTCGTACCCGAAGTCTGAGTTCCAATCAGCAACGGCACCGCCTCTTTCTCAGCCGCAAACCCGACCCTGCCCACCACCGACAACGCTGCCGAACCGAAAACAAATCCACGCCGAGTAATCTGTCTCAATCTACGCTCCTTTTTCCCTCATCCACAATAAACCGAATTGCAGATAGTCTGTTGCTACAGCTGTTGCTGTGAGCATTTGCTCAACAGCAGCGTCCAAGAAAGCAAGCAAAGTGTCTCAAGCCTCAAACGCCTCGTTCAACTCGCCCTTCCAACAGCTTCACGGCCGCATCGTCGTCTCCTGTCAGGCAGATGCAGGCGATCCGCTGGACAATCTCGACACGCTCACCCGAATCGCAACCTCGGTTCTGCGCGGCGGAGCAGGTGGTCTCCGCGCCGAAGGCGTAACCAGCATTGCAGCCTTCCGCTCCCTGACGCAACTCCCCATCATAGGCATCATCAAGACCTACGACCATAACGGAGACGTCTACATAACGCCTAACTTCCGTTCTGCCAAGGCCATCAGCGACGCGGGAGCTGACATCATCGCCCTCGACTGCACCGCTCGCCGTCTCACATCTCCCGAACCCTGGACCGAACTCGTCCCCCGAATCCACGCCGAGCTCAACCGTCCGGTCCTCGCCGATATAGCCTCCCTCGAAGACGCACTCGCCGCCCAGCGTGCCGGAGCCGACGCCGTCGCAACCACCCTCTATGGCTACACTGCCGAAACCGCCGGGATTCGTACCCCTTCCTGGCCTCTCCTCCAATCCCTCGTGGCACACTTGACAATACCCGTACTCCTAGAAGGCCACATCACTAACCCCCCGGACGCCCTGCACGCCCTTGCGCTGGGTGCCATCTCCGTCGTCGTCGGGTCCGCTATTACCCGTCCCGAGAGCATCACTAACCGATTTGTAGAGGCAATGCGGCAGAAAGATCTCCAATTTTCCAGTGGGCAAGCTGTCAACGCAGTATAGTCATCTAGACATATTAAATGCAGTTTGCATGCAAATAGGGGACTGAAATGGCAATTGGGGTCGTGGGAGAACGTTCAATCACAACTGTGAGCAACGTCAGCCGGAATTACACCGTTCCACAGATGTTGATGGTCTCTCTCTACTTCGGCATTGGTTTCATTACCGCGCTCAACGACATCCTAGTTCCTCACTTCAAAGACCTCTTTCATCTCACTAACGTGACTGCGCTGTTGGTCCAGTTTTGCTTCTTCGGGGCGTACTTCGTCATGTCGGTGCCTTCTGGATGGATCGTCGGCAAGATTGGCTACAAATCAGGGATAGTCGTCGCACTATCAGTGATGGGTCTCGGACTGCTTCTCTTCCTGCCCGCTTCGGTCATCATCTTCTATCCCCTCTTTCTCTTCGCTCTATTTGTAGTTGGTAGCGGCCTCGCGCTTCTCCAGGTAGCGATCAATCCCTACATCGGAGCGCTAGGAACTCCAGAGACTGCATCCTCCCGGCTCAATCTGGCAGGGGGATTCAACTCGATCGCAACGACCATCGCACCCAGGGTAGGCGCGGCCTTCATCTTCATCGCAGCCGGTGCTTCGGCAGCGCAGTTGGCTCATTCTGTCCGGATGCCCTACGCAATCCTGGCCATCTGTGCCTTTGCCATGGCGATCATCACGGCATTTGTACAACTACCGGATGTCATCGAGAAAGGCGGAGTTAGGTCCCAAGCGGGCGGAAGCGCCTGGAGCTTCTCACATCTTCGTCTCGGTGCACTCGCCATCTTCTTCTATGTCGGCGCCGAGGTCGCCATCGGAAGCATCATGATTACCTACCTCAGCCAACCATCGATGGGAAGTTTGAGCCACGAGGCAGCCGCGCGATACGTCTCCCTTTATTGGGGAGGTGCCATGGTCGGCCGCTTCATCGGCTTTGTTGTGTTACGCAAAGTTAGAGCTCAGCGAGCTCTAGCGTTCGTCTCGTTGGTTGCTGCTCTTCTGATTGGAGTCGCAATTGCGACTCACGGGCACGTCGCGATGTGGGCTGTTGTTTCATGCGGGCTCTTCAACTCCGTGATGTGGCCGTGTATCTTCCCGCTGTCGGTGCATAGGTTGGGATGCTTCACGAGTCAGGGCTCCGGTATCCTGATCACCATGGTCGTGGGTGGCGCAGTAATTCCGGAAATTCAGGGTTTTCTGTCAGATACCGTGGGCTATCAGCGCAGTTTTGCCATCGTCTTGCTCTGCTATATATATATATTCTTCTTCGCCATCAGAGGGCATCGAAATTTGAATGTCGAGAGCAATACGTCTGCGGTCAGCTCAGGGCTTACTCAATAGAAGTGGTTGGCACACGGATCGAAGCCCGATAACGATCGCCACGATAACGGGAACAGGCGACCTCGATTGGGGTCTCTTCCGTGGTCATAATGGTCCGCGAGATTGAAAGGATGCTCGCCTTTTTGGGAATCGTAAGCAAATCGGATTCTTCGCGAGTTGCCGGTAATGCCTCGATTACCTCATCTGCCCACGCTACCCGAACGCCAAATGTTTCGCGAAGCACGAAGTAGAGAGATTGTTTAGCGAAGTTGACCTTCTCCAAACCTGGAAACTGCTTCAGTGGAATGTGTGATTCTTCGAGCGCCATCGGAATTCCGTCGGCCAGCCGCAGCCGCCGTAGCCGCATTACAATTTCCCCTGCGTCCAGCTTTAATTTTTCCGCGAGTTCTGCAGGTGCTTTGACCGCCGTCTGCTCGATTAATTTTGAGCTCGGTACCATACCGAGATGCTTCATATCTTCGGTAAAGCCGCGCAGATGCATGATGTTCTTCTCAAGCTTAGGCCGAGTGACAAAAGTGCCGCGCCCCTTCTGACTAACGGCAAAGCCGCTGGTCTTCAACCCGTGGAGCGCCTGTCGTGCAGTCATTCGGCTTACCCGATAGAGGCGCGCCAGTTCCTCTTCGGAAGCCAGGGGATCTCCTGTCGATAGCTCTCCGGAGTGAATCATTTCCATGAGAGCCCGTTGAATCTGGTAATACAACGGTATGAAGCCGCTTTTATCCAGAGGACGTACTGTTGAGGCAGGTTGTGATTCAGGCTTCGGCACTCTGGCTCCTGAGACGTTTCGGAAAATCACTTGCGTCTTGATGGTTCACAACTGTATGGGCAGCAGTGTTCCAAGTCAGCATCCTAAGATACAACTTGTCGATTCGCTTCCCTTGTCTTTTTAGTCTTATCCCAGTTCAGTTGTCTATACATACTTGTTAGGAGGCGCGGGTGGTCAAGCAATGGGCAGATTGGGCACTTAATTTAACTCCCCGCAAGAGCATAAGAGCCTACACTTTATGCGATCGTCGATCTTCCCGCCAAAAAAGTTTGCATGACCTGCGCTGATGGCGATAATACCGTAATATTGGCGGCGCGACCGACTTCGAGCCTGCCCCAGCTCTCATCAATGCCCATCAGCTGCGAGGGATTGTGAGATGCTGCAGCCACAGCTTTACTCAGACTCGCTCCGGTAAACTCGATGAGATTCTGTACTCCGCGGTCAAGAGTCAGGACGCTGCCCGCAAGTGTGCCATTGGAGGTGCAACGCCCATCATGCACTTCAACCTTCATATCACCCAGCATGTAAGTTCCGTCGGGCATTCCGGTGGCACTCATGCCGTCGGTCACGAGAATGACACGATCTTTATCTTTGGCTTTCAAAAAGAGCCTAACCATAAGTGGGTCAACATGGATGCCATCACAAATGATCTCTGCAAACAATGATTGCTTATCCAGCACGTAAGCGGCTAGTCCGGGCTCGCGATGATCGATCGCACGCATTGCATTAAACGTGTGCGTCGCGGTGCGCGCACCGGCCAAAAAACCGGCCTCTGCTTCACATACTCTGGCATCGCTGTGTCCCATGCTGCAACGAACGGCTAGGGCAGTCGCATGAGCGATCAATTCGGTCGCTCCGGGCAGTTCGGGAGCAATCGTCATAAGGCGAATTTGTCCCTCTGCCGCTTGCCAAAAACGATCGAACAGAGAGACGGCAGGAGCTTCCAGAAGGGCCTCGGTATGTACGCCACGTTTCAGATGCGAGAGAAAGGGCCCCTCAAGATGTATTCCCAGCGGAGTAGCACGATAGTCGATCGTCTCGGACCTCCGTTTGATTTCAGTCGCAAGCCCAGCCAGAGCGCGCATAGTCTCATCTTTGGGAGACGTGACAGTCGTGGGAAAGTATGCTCCGACACCACGGCTGGAGAGATATGAACCAATGGCGTTCAGCGCCGGCGGGTCGGCTTCCATTACGTCGTGTCCAGCGCAGCCATGAATATGAATGTCGACATAGGCGGGAACGAGGGTGGCCTCACGATAGTCATATGTTGTCTGCACTCGTTCGTGGTCGGCGGCGTTCAGGCTCACTATTTGGTCGATGCGACCATCTTCTATCATGACGAGCGGGTACTCCACCACTGAGTTTGAACTTATGAGTCTCCGCGCCGCTATAGTACTGATCATTGCTACCCTTTCCTGATTTCACCTGAACGCAAGCTCTTAGTTAACCATGTTTCTGAATCTTCGGCGCCGACATAGTGAAGACGGTGAGTCGACGGCGTCTGGATTAGCGGGTAAACCCTATCTTTGATATCGCGAATCCAGTATAGTCGTACATACAAGTTTGAAGATGTAAAGATTTATTCGTGTGTTCAAGTGGCGTCATCAAAATAGACTTGATTGGATCAGCCATCGTCTAAGTGTGGCGATAGTGCTCATTGATCGACTTCGATAGGTCAGCTGGCCGTTACACAGTTAGAGAAAGCAGTTGGATGCCAAAACAAATGACAGAACCGACGCCCATATCGCAGGATCTCGTGACATTTCCTCATGCTATGCTGCGTGAGATCTATGAGCAGCCTCAAGCTCTAGCCGCGACCATCGAACAATACGTCCCGGGCGGTCTTTCAACAGCAGAGACGTTTCAACCGGTTGTCGATGCTCTTGGAGGTCGAGAACGGCTCGTTATCGCCGCTAGTGGTTCCAGCCGACACGCTGGCCTTGCTGGCGAAATCATGCTTGAAGATCTGACTGGGATCTCTGTTGACGTCGAATACGCGAGTGAGTACACCTACCGCTCTACGCATACTCTTCATAATCCCGGCGTGGTAGTCATCTCGCAGTCCGGGGAGACTGCTGATACGCTTGCCGCTCTCCGAGAAGCGCACGCGCGAGGACTCGCCACCGTCGCAATCACGAATAACGCCCATTCCAGCATGGCAACCGAGGCGAGTGCTTCACTGCCTACTTTTGCTGGTGTTGAGAAGGCCATACCAGCAACAAAAAGTTTTACCACCCAACTCGCTGTGCTCTACTCTCTCGCCCTTCACTTGGCGCGAGTCCGCGGTCGCATGACGCTGCAGACTGCTGAAGCTCACGGCCGCCAGTTGCGCGCGATCCCCGGTTTGCTCCAGGCCGCGCTGCCTGGCTGGCAGAAGCAGATCGAAGCCTTGACGCCTCAGCTGGCAAACTCCAGCACGTTGCTCTATCTCGGTCGCGGTGCTCACTATGCGATAGCCAGGGAGGGTGCGCTTAAGCTTAAGGAATCGGCATACCTAAACGCTGAAGGATATCCCTCGGGTGAACTGAAACATGGCCCTAACGCCCTCGTCAGCAAAGATTCTCCGCTGATTATGATCGCCACTGCCGACGCGGGTGATCCCGATTCGCTCTTGCGATACTCAAAGGTCCTGCAATTAATGAAGGATATGAGAGCGCAGGGTGCAAGAATTATCGCCCTGGCAACAGAAGGTGATCAGGATGTTCCTAAGTGTTCTGATTCCTGTCTCTTTATCCCCCCAAGCAATGACCTTCTATCAACCATTTTGGAGGTCGTGCCATTTCAACTACTCGCTTACACGCTGGCGATCAGTCGTGGCATTGATGTCGATAGCCCGAGAAATCTGGTCAAGGCAGTCATCGAAGAGTAATTTTCACTCAAGCTTCTACTATCAATCGACTTAAACGTCCGACGCGCGTCGAAATAGTCTCTGCTCTTACCTTGATGGCGACCTTAGGTCTTCCAGGTTGAGACGAACTATACCGCGTAGTCCCAGTTCACCCGAAATCCTTGCAAGCACAAATTGCTGCAGGTGTCAGGCGCGGTGTAGGCAAGCCATCTTCCATTCATTCCCACCTAGTGAGATTGCCCGTTCCGGATGCGTCGAGCGCGATCAGGGCCAATCGACTCACCGTCACGGTGCAACTTTCGTGTAATAGGTGAGTACTTACTCGGGAGGTTACGTTGAGTACTAAAGTTTGGTCGAAGTAACGAGCCAAGGGGAAACCTATGACACGCTTGTCTCACCGTTCGCCTTGTTTTTCTGTCTCGATTTTTATGAGTCTTTGCCGCGCGAGAGTACTTTTTTTCCTCACCTTGTTATCGGTCATCTCGCCCGTGGCCTTTGGAACAACACCCACCGCAACAGCAACCGTCACAACGTTGGCAATCTCTGCGACTTCTGTTGCCTATCAGACTCCGATCATACTGACGGCAACCGTAACAGCAGGAAATTCGCCAATTACAGCCGGGTTAGTGCTTTTTTGTGAAGCGACGGCAAAGTATTGCGAAAACAACTCTGCTCTGGGAATCGCCCAATTGACTTTTCCTGCAGCTTCTGCCTCCGTCAAAATCGGTAGCGGACCGATCGGAAATCACAGCTATAAAGCTGTGTTCAGGGCAAACAACCTCTACGCAAGCAGCGAATCAAACACGGTCACATATTCAGTGACGGGTACGTATGCATCATCCTTGACTTTGACCTCAGCGGGATCTATCGGCAACTACAGTCTTACTGGAACTGTCGCAGGTTTTGGCTCGCTTAACACTGGCCCCAGCGGCACTATCTCGTTTCTGGACACGAGCACGAGCAATAGCCTGCTTGGCACCGAAAATCTCGTAGTGTCAACGCTCTCGACGACATTTGTTCAGAACCAGCCATTCGCGATAGGTGGCAACGGTACGAGCCTTCGGTCAGTTGCCATCGCATCTGCTTATCTTAATACCGACAACAATCTCGATGTGGTGACCGGGGATGCCGCACAGACGATTTCCGTGCTTCTCGGCAATGGAGATGGGACCTTTCAGCCGAAGGTAAACTACGCCGGTTGTAACGTTGGGAAAGCGCTACAGATTGTCCTTGCCGATTTCAACCGCGATGGGGTCACCGATATTGCGCTCGGCTGTTCCGACGGCACTAATGGCGGTCTGGTTATAATCCTCGGCAGCGGCGATGGAACCTTCAAGGCACCTGTCTATTATCCTACCGGCGATGTCGCGAGTATTGCCATCGGCGACTTCAACAACGACGGTCTTTTGGATATCGCACTCTCCGACAAGTCACAAGAGAATGTCAAATTTTTCCTTGGCGACGGCACTGGCAAATTCCTCCAGGAGAAGGTATCTATTTCGACCCCTGCCCTTGCCAATGGCGTAGTAGTTGCGGACTTTAACATGGATGGGAAGGACGATGTTGCCTACGCTGTCGATACAGCGACACCCAACAGTTCGTTGTCAGATCTCTACCTCGCCTTCGGTAATGGGGATGGAACATTTCAAATTCCGACCTCTCCCGTAGCGACCCAGATAGGGGAATTCCTTACGGCGGGTGATACAAACGCCGATGACTTTCCAGACGTTGTATCAAGTTCCATTACACGACCGGGTAGTGGCAACAGTAATATCGGAAACAGCTTGTTTGTCCTTCTTGGAAATGGGAAGGGAGCTTTCCAGACATCCACCTACGTTTCGGACATTCCATCAGATCCTCATCTGGCCGACGTAAATGGCGACGGGATCCCTGACATTATTGCAGGAGGTAGTACCGGGGCTCTCGTCTACCAGGGTAATGGCGACGGAACCTTCCAGAATTACCAAGAGCCAGGCATTGGCGGCTTCGCCCTCACCTATGCTGTCAACGCAGGAGACTATAACAACGACGGCAATGCAGACCTCATTGGAACAGACGCAGATACCCCCCGTGCCGCTGTTTCCTTGAGCCAGGTTCAACAAACTTCTGTTGCGTCTGCCCTCACTCATGTGGCCGTCTTCCCGCTTGGAAGTGGTATTCACAATGTGGATGCCAGTTACTCTGGCGACTCTGTTTATATAGGCAGCATCTCTGCTACGGTGCCACTCACCGCCGCACCCGTAGATACCACGCTCACCTTGACGTCGTCGGTACTCTCATCGATTTTCCCGGGTCAATCTGTAGTGTTGACAGCTATGCTCGCCCCCTACACAGTCGGACCACCAACCACGACCACCAACAATGAGCTTGTCACATTCTTCACGGGAACGACTTCCCTGGGTTCCGCCAAACTAGTGAACGGGGTCGCTACGCTGACGACAACTGCCCTGCCAGTAGGTGCCGACGCACTCACTGCCGTTTTCGCTGGAGATTCAAACTACAATCCTAGCAACTCAAATACGGTTACAGCCACAGTTTCTAACGTCCTGCTAAGCTCTTCCCTTAATCCTTCAACTTATTTACAATCCGTCATCTTCACTGGGACCGTACCTACGGGGAAGACCGGGACAATTGTCTTCTTCGACGGTTCAACTAACATTGGAAGCGGAGTCATATCCGGAACCACCGCAACATTCACGACGTCTAGTCTTTCGGTTGGCTCGCACAATATCACCGCGCACTATAACTCAAATACCTCAGCTGTTCTCGTCCAGGTTGTGAATAGGGCGACTCCGACTGTAAACGTTACCACCTCCGGCCCAAGCATCTACGGTGGTTCGGTCACAATTGCTGCGACGGTTCCCTCAGGCACAACTGGCACCATTACGATCACCAGCGGGGGATTGACTCTTGGCTCCGGCACCGTGAATCCGGCAGGAATAGTAACTATCACTACGACAGCTCTTCCAGTTGGGAATGATTCAATCACTGCCTCCTATGGCGGTGACACGAATGACAATCCGGCTACGGGTTCGACGACGCAGACGGTAACGAAAGCCTCTCCTGCTGAGACGCTGTCCTCATCAGTCAATCCCTCGGCCGCGAATCAGTCAGTAGTTTTCACCGCATCTCTTCCATCGAACGCGACCGGAACCGTGACCTTCACCAGCGGTTCAATCCTCCTAGGTACGTCAACATTGGCAAATGGTGTAGCAACCGTAAACACTTCTACCCTGCCGATAGGTGCTGACCCGATCACTGCAACCTACAACGGCGATGCAAATAACAGCACAGCGACAGCAACTTTAACCCAGACTGTAAATAAGACGACCCCGACGGTCATCGTCACCACCTCTGGTTCGAGCACCTATGGAAACCCCGTCACGATTACAACGACGGTCCCCCCTGGCACCACCGGCACAATAACAATTACCAGCGGCGGAACGAATCTGGGCTCCGGCACGGTGAATCCAACGACTGGCATCGTGACCATCACCACGACGACTCTGCCTGTCGGCAACGACCCGATTACAGCCTCGTATGGGGGCGATGCCAACGACAACCCAGCCACTGGCACTACCACTCAGACTGTCACAAAGGCTACTCCGACTGTAACTCTAACCTCGTCCACCAATCCGTCGGCAGCAAATCAGTCCGTAACTTTTACCGCCTCGCTACCCTCTGGCGTGACCGGCACAGTGACTTTTACCAGCGGGGCGACTGTCCTCGGAACAACGACACTGGCCGGCGGCGCGGCAACCGTCTCCACTTCTACCCTGCCGTCAGGGAGCGACCCCATCACCGCAACCTACAACGGAGATACCAACAACAACTCCGCTTCGGCTAGTCTCACCCAAGTGGTCGGCAAGGCCAAGGTAACTCCAACCGTCACAGTCACAACCTCCGGCCCGAGCATTTACGGTGGTTCGGTCATAATTACGGCGACTGTTCCTTCGGACACCACCGGCACGATCACAATCACCAGCGGTGGCCTGACTTTGGGTTCTGGCACGGTGAACACCACCACTGAAACAGTAACGGTCTCTACAACCATTCTTCCAGTGGGCAGCGACCTGATTACTGCCTCCTATGGGGGCGACACAAACAGCAATCCCGCCACTGGGACGGCTACACAGACCGTTACCAAGGCTTCTCCAAAAGAGACCCTATCCTCGTCGCTTAACCCTTCTTCTGCCAACCAGTCAGTCGTCTTCACGGCATCACTTCCATCGAACACGACCGGCACCGTGACCTTCACCAGCGGTTCAACAGCTCTGGGCACATCAACTTTAGCCAATGGTGTAGCGACCATAAGCATTTCCATCCTGCCTATAGGTGCTGACCCGGTCACTGCGACCTACAGTGGCGACACAAATAACAATACGGCAGTAGCAGGTCTGACCCAGACAGTTAACAAAGCTACCCCACCCGTTACTGTTACTACTTCCGGTTCGAGCAGCTACGGCAACCCAGTTACCATTACGACGACTGTACCTCTCGGCACAACCGGCACGATCACAGTCACCAGTGGCGGAACGACGCTTGGCTCCGGCACGATAAACCCGACGACTGGCACGGTAACCATCACAACGACGACGCTCCCGGTGGGCAGTGACCCAATCACGGCTTCTTATGGCGGCGATACAAACGACAATCCAGCTACCGGCACAACCACCCAGATTGTGACAAAAGCAACTCCCACGGTAAACCTGACTTCTTCGGTCAATCCGTCTGCACTGAATCAATCTGTAACCTTTACCGCTACGCTTCCGTCCGGCGCCACTGGAACTGTAACCTTTACCAATGGTTCAACGGTTCTGGGCACCTCGACGCTGATTGGTGGAGTAGCAACTGTGACCAGTTCTGCACTCCCAGCAGGAAGCGATACCATCACCGCTACCTACAATGGAGATGGGAACTACAACAGCGCAGCGGGGAACCTCGTCCAATCGGTCGGTAAGACAACTCCGACGGTCATCGTCACTACCTCCGGATCGAGCACCTTTGGCAATCCCGTCACGATTACGACGACGGTCCCCCCTGGCACGACCGGCACCATAACTATTACCAGTGGCGGAACAACCCTGGGTTCCGGCACAGTGAACCCGACGACCGGGACCGTGACGATCACCACAACAACTCTGCCCGTCGGCAGCGACCCGATTACTGCCTCCTACGGAGGTGATACCAACAACAATCCGGCCACGGGCACTACCACTCAGATCGTGACTAAGGCCACCCCTATTGTCACTCTAACTTCCTCCGCCAATCCGTCCGCGGCGAACCAATCCGTGACCTTTACCGCCTCGCTTCCCTCTGGCGTAACCGGCACTGTGACTTTCACCAACGGCGCGACCGTACTTGGCACTTCGACGCTGACTAGCGGCGCAGCAACCGTGTCCACTTCTATCCTGCCCACTGGCAACGACCCCATCACCGCCACCTACAACGGAGATACCAATAACAACTCCGCTTCCGCTAATCTCACCCAGATAGTAGGTAAGCTAACGCCGATCCTACCTCCGCCCGTCGTCTCGTCCGCTAACCTTCCCATCGATACGCCGGAGACCATCACCGAAAAAGTCCCAGCAGGTGTTACTGGAACAGTGACCTTTTCCGATGGCACGACACCGTTAGGCACCGCACCTATCGTGGACGGGGTTGCAACCCTTACTGTTCCGTCGCTACCGCTTGGAGTTGATTCCATTACAGCGGCCATCTCGGGAGACGCGAACAACAATCCAGCTACGTCGCCGCCTACTCTTGTTACGGTCGGCAAAACAGCCTCCGTGGTAACTCTAACCTCTTCGACAAATCCCGCGGCATTCAATCAGCTTATAACTTTCTCTGCCTCCGTACACTCCGGAGCAACAGGCGCTGTGACTTTCCTTGATGGTTCAACCATTCTGGGAACGGGAGCGCTAAATGCGTCGGGAGTAGCAACATTTGCTACATCGACGCTGACGATCGGATCTCATCCAATCACAGCTTCTTTTGGCGGGGATTCAAACTATAGCTCCTCGACATCTTCAGTGCTGGCACAGGTCATCAACAAGATTCCGACCATTATCGCGATTACCGAAAGCACACCTGCCCAACTGATTAAGACCGGAATTACCTTTACGGCCAACGTCACCGCTTCTAGCCCTAATGCAACAGGAACGGTAACTTTCTTGGACGGTACAACCGTATTGGGGACCGCCTCACTTACCTCAAACGGTGGCGTCGCAGTGTCCCTCAGCACGAATGCGAATGCAGCGCTCCTCACTTCAAATCTGGCAATGGGGGCACATCAGATCGTAGCTGTTTATTCTGGAGATGGCACTTTTGCGCCCAGCACGTCAGCTCCCGCTAGCGACACCGTGGAAGACTTCACGAACACAAATAGTGGGCCTGCTAGCCAGAACATTTTTCCGGGAGCGACGACGAGCTTTAACTTTAGCCTCGCTCCGATAATCGCGACAACCTTCCTCAATGACGTAACAGTCACGGTCACAGGGTTGCCAACGGGCTCAACTTACACTTTCACTCCATCCACCGTTGCCGCAGGTAGTGGTACCACGGGAGTCGTTCTCAACATACAAACCAGCAGTTCTCTCAGCGCGCGAAACTCCCCGTCGCAAGACACTACTTCTTCAAAGAACGAACTGTCGATCGCTCTCGGAATGCTTAGCCTTCTAGGCCTCGGGACAATAAGGAAGCTGCGAAAGAAGATACCTCGTACTTTGATGCTAGCCCTCTTAGCCCTGGGTTCTCTTCTCCCAATCGCTGCACTTAGTGGCTGCGCAGGTGGGTATTTCACTCTTACCCCAACGACCTACACCGTCACGGTAACCGGCGTTGAAGGTACCGTCCAACATGCGGCAACCGCCACCTTGATCGTTCAGTAGGAGAAGGATGATGCATCTTCGAAGCGTCCTGCTAATGGCACTTCTATCCGTTCTATCCGGCGTTATCCATGCCCAGGCGATATCCATGGGCGGGTTCCACGACGACATACCTCGATTCGAAATCGGCGCCAACTATAACTACTTCCACGCGAACGCACCTCCGGGCCAATGCGGCTGCTTCTCGCTCAATGGTGGAAGTGGAACGATACTTATGAACGTGACCGCGAGGTGGGCTGCCTTGGCGGATATCGCCGTTGCCCACGCTAATCAGGTAAACGGCACGTCGCAGGACATCACCATCGTCAACTATTTGTTCGGTGCGCGGTACAGTCGGCGCAATTCCAGCCGTTTCGTTCCGTACGGTGAAGCACTATTTGGCGGAGCGGCGGAGGATGTGAATTTTCAGTTCACAATAAACCGTAACTCGTTCGGCTTGGCGGCAGGAGGAGGCGTAAGCACACAACTTAAGCGAAGGTGGGGCGTGACCCTTGGGCAATTTGACTATGTCTACACCCAGATTCCCAACGCTAAGAACGACCGCCAAAATAACATACGAGTAAGCACCGGTGTTATCTATAACTTTGGCTTCAAGTAGTCTCGTCGAATATCAACTTTAGTCCACGCTAGCAATTCGGTTATTGCGCCTGCCGTTTTCTCGTCCTTCTCTGTTTGCCCGCTATGAACTGTTGGTTTGTATACTTCGATCAATCACGTTTGTCATCGACGTCAACTCGTTTCGGATGCGCTCCTGATCCTTTTGTAGCGCAACGCATACACAACGGAGCCTGCTGCCAAGATCAGCCCGGCAGTACGTATATCTCGCAGGAAGTTAGGTCGCGAAAAAAGAATGAAGACAAATCCGCTCAGCGCTAGCAGTATAGGCAGCGGATAGAGCGGCATCCGAAATCCTCGCGTCTTGCGCTCGCTGCGATGTCTCGGTAGCAGCGCGGCTATTCCCTGCAGGAGAAATTGGAACAAAATACGGACCACTACGAGGGTTGTAATGACCTCCTGCAGCCTAAAAACGCAGCAGATTAGCGTTATGCCACCGAGCACCAATAGGGAATGCAGTGGAGCTCGATGCTTCGGGTGCAGAACTCCAAACCACGATGGAAAATTGTTGTCCCGTGCTGCAGCAAATGGAATCCGCGAATATCCGAGTAATAGGGCAAATACGGAGGCGAGCGCTGCGAGTGCGATAAGTACGACGATCACCCCGGCAGCAGCATGTCCATAAAGTTTTTCCATGAAGACCGCCATGGTGAACATGCGGGCATGACTGTCGCTATTCTGTGCCATCTCTCGCCATGGCAGCACGCCAAGAACGCTTATGTTCATCAGCACGTAGAGCGTTGCGACAACACCGACCGAGCCCAGGACCGCGCGTGGAATCGTCCGTTGGGGGTCGCGGACCTCAGCTCCCACGAAGCAAACACCGTAATATCCCCAATAATCGTAGGCTGAGATCAGCATCCCAGCGCCAAGTCCGGCGAAGAATGCCGCGTTGAGATGAAAGGCGCCGGCTGGGAAGTCGAAAGCCAGATGAGCGTTGAAGTGCGTGAATCCCGCGACGATCACCAATACCAGCGTGAGACCGACAGCCAGCCCAAGCCAGCGAGCGATTCGACCGATGGCGATGATACTTCGGTGCAGAACCAGCATCGCGAGTGCGCATGCTGCCATTGCGATAAACGTCTGTCCGCTCAGCACCACTGGAACTCCTAGAAGCGACGTGGATGCGAATGGTCGGCTGGCGTTCGGAAGAAAGAAGGAGATGTATTGCGAGAATCCGATACATCCCGAGGCGGTCGAGAGCGGTGCGCTGATGAGGACTTGCCAGGCGTAGAGAAACGAAAACGCCCGCCCCCAGGTCTTCTCCCCATAGAGGTGTTTCAGGTAAGCGTAGGAACCGCCGGCCTCTGGATAGGCGGTCCCGAGTTCGCTCCATATCAGGCCGTCGCAGAGGGACAAGGCGGCGCCCATTATCCATCCGAGGATTGCCTGTGGGCCCCCCATTACTCCGACGATCAGGGGCAGGGTGACGAACGGTCCGACCCCGACCATGTCGATGACGTTGAGGCTGAGTGCAGCGCCGGTCGACAGGCCGCGATGGAGCTCAGGTGGTTGGGGCTCGGAGTTCATCCGGCGCTTGCCATGATCCGCTTGCCGAAGATGGAGGTTCCAACGCGGACGCACGTGCTGCCCTCTTCGATCGCCACTTGGAAGTCGTTCGACATCCCCATGGACAACTGTGTCAGCTTCGGGAAGCTAGTGACTGATTGGTCTCTTAGTCTGCGGAGTTCGCGGAAGTACGGCCTGGCTAGCTCTGCGTCTTCGGACCATGGAGGAACCGTCATTAGGCCTACAGCTAGGATCGACTCGAGTGGTTCGATTGCGGCGAGTAGAGTGGGTAGCTCTGCTGGGTCGAGGCCGTGTTTGGATTCTTCGTGGCTCAGCTTTACCTCTACCAAGATAGGGAGCTTCTTTCCCAGTGCTTTGGCGGCTGCGTCGAGTCGCTGGGCGATCTTCAGCGAGTCTACTGCGTCGATTGCGTGGAATAACTCTGCGGCGCGGGCGGTTTTGTTTGACTGCAGCGGGCCGATGAGGTGGAACTGGGCATCGTTCAGGGCGGCAAGATGCTGGTATTTTTCCTGAAACTCCTGTACCCGGTTCTCGCCGAAGAGGCGTTGGCCGGCGGCGTAGGCTTCGAGAATCACCTCGACCGGGTGGACTTTGCTGACTGCCATCAGGGCTACTTTGCTGTCGGAGCGGTTGGCTCGGCGACAGGCTTCGTGGATCTGTTGTTGGAGGTGTTCGAGGTTCCCGGCGATGGTCATGCTCTTTGCATCTTACCGTTCAGCTTCCCATTTGATTGCATGGAGACTGGAACGAACTATGTGGACTATTTTTTTGCTGATCGGCTCGAACATCTTTATGACCTTTGCCTGGTATGGGCACCTGAAGTTCAAAGAGGTGCCGCTTTGGAAGGTCATTGTGGTCAGTTGGGGCATCGCCTTCTTTGAATACTGTCTGCAGGTGCCGGCTAATCGGATCGGATCGAAGACCTTCAGTCCGGATCAGCTCAAGGTGATTCAGGAGGTGATCACGCTGACGGTGTTCGGTGTCTTTTCGACTTTTTACTTTGGCGACAAGCTGCATTGGAACCACTTCGCTGCGTTCGGCTGTCTGGTGGCTGGCGCCTTCTTTATGTTTCACAAGTTCTAGGCTTCGACCCCCTCCCCTCCCCCGGGGGGTATTTTGGGCGTAAAGCCTTTGGATGGATCAGTTTACAGAGGGTGTGTGTCTGTAAAATATTCCAACTAAAGGACTTACGTGCAAAATATTGTTTCTAAATGGGTTAGCCGGAAAAATAGAAACAAAGACGAATACAGGGATCCTCCACTGCGTTCAGGATGACGCTCTTTGTTTGGCCACTACATCCAGTATCACTACATCCAGTATAGCGATGGGGGCATAACTGATACGCCACGCGATTGTTCAACGCTGGCGCGGGTGGTTGCGTTTTGTGGACTTGACATGGTGTTTTGCTGGTCTTTTGGTGGTGTAGCGCGGTGGAATTTTAGCGGCAGCGAACGAGAAGCCGGTGTGTGAGGGGTGTTTCAATCTTTTGGCAGGGTGGCGATGAATGCGTTCATCTCGCGGAGGGTGTCGGCTTCGTTCGAGCGGAAGACGTAGTGGTCGGCGTTTCGCAGGCGAACAACATGGGCGGATGGTATGCCGGACTGGAATGCGTCGGCCTGTGCCGTGCAGCGAGCCTCGTCTTCCTTTACGATTGCCGCTTTCCCTTCCGGAGTGGCGTGGAAATCATCGCCGAAGTCATGCGGGCACGCCACGATGGAGAGGATGGGAGTGGGGATCTGGGTGTATTTCTGCACACCGAAGAGGATCGCCAAACCAAGCGCCGGCGGCGGCGGGGGGTACGGAGGCTGCATCTTCGCCAGGTCATCTCTTGTTTTCTGCATATCTTTTTCAAGTTGGGCGACACTGGTCAACATGTTGTCTACAAACTTCGGCTCCAGTACAGCGCCTGCCTGGAGCGCATCGATCTGTGTTCTGACGTCGACCATATCGAGGATCGGGTCGGTGTTGGCGTGGTTGTAATAGGCGTAGGGGAAGGCTGCGTCGAGATAGATGAGTCCCGCAACTTTTTCCGGGTGACGGCTTCCGATAGAGCTCAACTCTTCGCCGGCGATGGAGTGGCCCACGACGATGGGGCGGTTGAGGTTGAGAGCGCTGATGACAGCAAGGACGTCGTCGCCGAGGCGGTCAGCGTTGTAGTTGACTACGGTGGGTGGTGGCGCGCTGGAGGCCCCGAAGCCGCGGCGGGTGATTCCGTAGACGTGGTAGTTCGGAGTTAGCTTGAGTGCGAATTTGTCGTAGACGTGGGCGTCGTTGCCCAGACCGCTGAGCAGGACGAGTGGGCGGCCGGTGCCTCCCCAGTCGAGTACTTCGAGCTTGACGTCTGCTTCGACGGGAATGAACTGGACCTTGTGCGGCGTGGAGTCGGTCGGCCATGCGGTGGCTTCGGTGGCACGGTCAAAGGTGAGCGGTACGGATTTGCCTTGCGTGAAGATCCCAGTGATGGAGTTTCCATCGGGAGAGAACGTTCCTTCATACGACACGTGGTAGTCGTCGACCGTGAATTTGATAAGAGCGCCTGTAATGGTGAGGGTTGTCGTGGGATAGCCTTTGCGCGCCTGGTCGATGCTGTAAAGAGTTCCTTTCCAAGAGCCGGCGGTGCCGTTCGTCTCGCTCTTGTCGATCTTCAGCATGATGCGGAGCCCTTGCGACTCGGCAGGTAGTGTGGCTTGCCAGGAGCCGACAGGATTCTGAGCATGGAGTTGGCTTGCAGCAGAGAGAGTGATGGTGAAGAGGGCGAGGAGTCTCAGGGCCAGTCGCTTCATCTTGGGTCTTCTCATCTGGAGTCTCCGGATTGTGGGTTGCGGGCTGAGAGGGATCTTTCCGACGAGGAGTTGGTGATGTTGAGGGCAAGAGCGGGGTAGCCTTCGATTCGATAGAGATGCCAGTAGGTGAAGCTGTGATGAACTCTGGAGGAGGAGACCAAGGGAGAGTCGGAGAGTCTGGGTTGCGGACCTTGCGAGCCGGACAGATGGGTGAGGGTTAGTACGGCGAGGATGGAGAGGATCGCTGCATGGACGATTCGACGCAGGGGCGGTGTCGAAGAGATCTCCGAGTAGAAGCCGGAAGGCTGTGGCTGGGGGTGAAGTTGCGTGTCGATCTGCTGAACAAGGAGCGAACGCAGGATGTCGAAGAAGAGTTGGAGGGAACGACCTTCGCGGGTCTGCTCGTCAAAGATCCAAAGCATCTCTTCGCCGAAGCGATTTCGAAAGGCAGGCGGGTGGAGATGAAGGATGGAGCGATAGAGGACACGTAGGGAAGGGTTCATACTCGGCGTGGCCTCTTTTCGCTGAGCCTCAGCCTCGCCTCTTGTACGACACTGTGCAGCCGGTCGATCTCTGCGGAGAGCACGGTACGGCCTTGAGCGGTCAGGCGGTAGAGACGGCGGGTTTCGTCATCGGAGAGAGAGGATTTCGGCGCGTCGATGACGAGCTTCTGGTCCATGAGTCTCTTGAGATTGTCGTAGAGGGTGCCCGGGCCAAGTTTGTAATGTCCGTGGGACTGGCGTGAGATCTCCTGGATGATGCCGTAACCGTGGAGGTCTTCTTCGGCGAGGGCCAGAAGGATGTGCAGCATGGCAGGGGCTAGAGGCGGGTTGGGGTCGGGTTTCATGGTCGGAATCCGACTATATCAGATTCCGACTATGCGGCAAGTTTTTTGGGCTCAAGATTGCGCGTGCAGGGGAGGGGATTTGCCAAAAAGGGTAAAGTTCGCCAAGAGACGAGCGAAGGCGATTAGACTTGGCTGGCCCATATTTGCAAGGTGGCTGGTTTGCATTTGTGGCGAGTCAACCGAGGAGGCGTAACGCCGTGCCGATGAATCAATCAATTCAAACAATCAAGGTTGGTCCACTGAAGGAGAGTGAGTTAGGAGAGGCTGACCGTATCGTCCGGCTGGCATTTGGAACATTTTTCGGGTTGGCTAATCCGCTGGAATGTATGGGGGATCGTCACTTCATGACGCCACGCTGGCGCTCAAGCAACGTCAAGGTGATCGCGGCGCGGGAACGTGATCGGCTGGTGGGGTCGAACGTCGTTACGCGTTGGGGATCGTTCGGGTTCTTCGGGCCTTTGACGGTGCAGCCGGAGTACTGGGGTCGTGGCGTGGGGCAGCGTCTGATGGAAGCCACGATGACGACCTTCGATCGATGGGGTGTGCGGCATACCGGGCTGTACACCTTTGCGCAGAGCGCGAAGCATGTCGGACTGTATCAAAAGTTCGGCTATTGGCCCCGCTATCTTACTGGGGTGATGACGCTCGCTCCGGATGGGGCTCGAACCGAATACGCGAAGGCGCCGATGCTGCTGTCGGCTCTCAAAAAGAGCGAGCGGGAGAGTGCTATCGAGGCCTGCGGAAGGCTTACCCACAGGATCGATAAGGGGCTTGATCTTGGTGGTGAGATTCGCTCTGTGCTTGCGCAGCGTACTGGCGACGTTGTGTTGACCTATACGCGCAAGGCGTTGGATGCTTTCGCCGTGTGTCTGCATGGAGCGGGATCCGAGGGCGGCGAGAAGACATGTTACGTCAAGTTCGGGGCGGCGCGTGGAGGTGCGGGCGCGGCGGAACGATTCGACAGATTGCTGGAGGCTTGTGAGGCATTCGCCTCTTCGCGTGGAGCGACGGTAGAGGCTGGGGTGAACATGGCTCGTGAAGATGCGTATCGGTGCTTGCGGTCTCGCGGATATCGAGTGGACAAGCAGGGTGTTGCGATGCAGCGTCCGCATTTGGAGGGATTCAATCGGGCCGATGCCTTTGTGATCGACGATTGGCGTTAGGGGTCGGTAAGTTGTTTCGGGCGATTGGGTTTCTATGACATGGTTGGACGAAGCCTTAGCGTTACTTCGTTTGGGCCGCATTCATCGGCTGCCACAGCTCGATCGGATTTCCTTCCGGGTCGTGAATGCGTGCGAAGCGGCCGTTGGGATACGTTGTAGGGTCTACCTTCACCGTGATTCCTGCTGCTTCTAGCTGTGCGGTCATCTTTTCCAGGTCATTTACGCGGAAGTTCAGCATCCACTGCTTTGTCGCGTCACCGAAGTATTTGGTGGTCTCGGGGAAAGGCGCAAACGCCGTTGGTCCGGCTTGCTGTTTCCAGGCAGATTCGTTCTCACTCTTTGGGATTACGGAGACGCCAAGGTTGTCCTGATACCACTGCTCAAGTGCCTTGGGATCGTGTGCTCGAAAGAAGAAGCCGCCGATGCCGGTGACCGCCTCCTTTGCGGGATGGTTGGCAGTGGGTGTTTGCTCGGCGGTCGCAAAAGACACCGGCAGCAGCGTTGATCCGGCGGCAGCGGTGAGCGCTGTGAGGAATTCGCGGCGTTGCTTCTTCACGATGGGCCTCCATGATTGGCCCAATTGTACTGTTGTCTCGGCTGTTGCTCGGCTCCTGCTCGGATTTGGATCTTTGATCATTGCGCGGGCTTGTCGGGTTTGGGCAGGAGGAGAGCCAGAGGACTAAGTGGGCCGAGAGGAATCAGTTGAAAGGTCATCAGCTTTGCCTGGCCGAGGGGGAGAGCTTCGAGCATGGTGTGGGCCTCTTCGACCGTGGATGCGTTGATGATGAAGACGACGCCGTTGTCATTTTGGATGGAGTACCACTGGTCGATCTTGCCGGCGAGGTAGAGTCGCATGGTGTCGGGGACCTCTTGCGAGGAGAGCAGCTTGAACTGGTCGGGCGTGGGAGGTGCGTTGAATCTTCCGATGGCGAGGATTCTGTTGGTGGGGGTAGGCGGGAGTGGGGAGGATTTCGGCATTTGTGCCTTCAAGGCTACGGGGATGAGCGCGAGAGCGAGTGCGATGCTATGAGCTAGTGTCTTCATGAGGTGCCTCCGTGTGGCGGGTAAGTGCGAATGGAGAGGCGGAGTTGATCGCGGTTAGGCGACCAACTCTGCGCGGTGCTTTGCGATGAAGGCGGGCAGGCTGATGGGTGGTTGGCCGCCGATTTTTTCGACGAGGTTGTTAGTGCCGGCGAAGATTCCGTTCTGGAAGTCGATGGCGATCTCGTTGAGGTGTTGCCAGAAGAAGTCTCCGAGGTCTATGCCATTTTCCTTTGCGAGTCTTGCAAACGCTGGAGCGTCGGTCACTTGATAGCGAACCGGCTTTCCGATGGCATGGGAGATCTCTTCCGCTATCTCCGGGAAGGTGAGTTCTTTGTCGCCGACGAGGGGATAGGTTTTGCCGACGTGCTCTGCGGGCGCGATGAGGATGTTGGCGATGACGCGAGCCTGGTCTTCGGCGGCGACGAGGGCGACGCGGCCTTTGGTGAAGGGTAGCGGGAGGATGCCTGCCGCTTTGATGAAGCCGCGCCAGTAGAGGACCCACTCGGAAAAGAGTGTGGAGCGAAGGTGGACGGAGGGGACGCCGGACCAGTCGAAGACTCTTTCAGAGAGCCAGTGATTTTGAGCGGCGTGGCTGGTCGCTTCGCGACGGGCTGATGCCTGCGACATGTTTACGATGGCCTGGACGCCGGCTTCTTTAGCTGCCTGGGCGAAGTATGCCGTGGCTTCAAGGATGCCGGGCTGGATGGGGAAGACGAAGTAGGCGCTGCGAGTACCTTCGAGTGCGGCGCGTACGGATTCGAAGTTGCGGAGATCTCCGAGGACGATCTCGGCGCCCTGCTTGCGGAGGGCTTCGGAACGATCGTCGTTGGTTCGCACCATTGCGCGTACGGCTTGACCACGCTCGAGGAGGAATTTGACGGTATCTTTGCCGGTTTTCCCGGCCGCTCCGGTTACTAGAATCTTTGATTCGCTCATTGCATCTCCTTTGCAGCGGTTAGGCTGCTCGATGGAAGGATTTCGTCCCATCTGAACCTTTAGAGAACAGTTGTCATCTAAAAGATGCAGGTATTTTTGAGAGGTTGAAAGTATGCGCAGGTCTCGCAGTGACGCGGCGGAGACGAGAGAACGAATCGTCTCTACAGCTTCAAAGATGTTTTTGGAAAAGGGACTGGAGTCGGTGGGGATGCGGGATATTATGGCTGCCGCGGGCCTGACGCCAGGCGGGTTTTATCGCCACTTTGAGTCGAAGGAACAGCTGATTGCCGAAGCGAACTCTGCGGCGTTTGGTCGCCTGCTGGAGATGTTTGAGGCTGAGACGGCTGGCAAGTCGAATGCCGAAGCGTTGGAGATCATCGTGTGGCGTTATCTGAATCAATCACAGGCGGAAGAGAACACTTTTCGTTGTCCCCTGTCGATGAACGGCGGGGAGCTAAGCCACTGTGAGCCGCAGGTGCGGGCGGTTGCGTTGAGTGGTTATCAGCGGATGGTGGAACTTATTGCGGATCGGATTACGCATGTGAAGCGGGCGGAGGCGCTTGCGATTGCTGGTGGTGTGGTGAGCACGATGGTTGGATCGGTGACGATGGCTAACCTTGCGTCGACCAAGACCGCGGCGAGTGCCATTCTGAGCAATGCGCATGGGGTGATCAGGACTCTTTTGTCTGTGACAGGGACGAGTGCGAAGACAGCGGCAGATGGCGCGAAGAAGCTCTCTGCTCGTTGATGCGCTTGTGTTCGTGAATTTCAGTCGGCGACCATGAGCTCGCCGGGGACGATGGGGCGGGTGCGTGGGAGCGCGCCACGGTAGGCGGCTAGTCCCATAAGCAGAAGGGAAGCGGCGAAGATGATGAGCTTTGTCAGGCTTGCGGTGCGGGTTGGGGGGAGGGTCTTCCAAAATGCCAGTAGAAGTGCCTGCGATATGGTGACGGCCCAGACGGAGCCGTAGAAGTAACGGCGCTCTGTGCCTTCTCCTTTGGTGGAGGGCCTGACGCGCGGCAGCACGCCGATTAGGCCTAGAAAGAGGATTGTTCCGCAGAGAGGAAAGTAGACGTAGGTGTAGATCTGCTTCATGTACCAGGTGCCGGTTGCTGCTGCGATGAGGAGGCCGATGAGGTTGAGGAGCACGAAGCTTAGGACGGTGTTCCAGGCGAAGGTGTAGCAGACTCGGCGATAGAGAGGGTTAGGCTTGTCCTCGTCGAAGCGAAGGATGTAGGGGCGGGGCTCGGAGCCTGGGAGGCGACCGCGTACGGCTGCGATGCCGGTGCCGACGAGTACCGCGATCAACCAGGTGAGATTGCCGCGTCCGAAGCCATGGGCGAACAAGGAAAAGGTTAGTGGGCCGGGGGCCAGAAAAAAGACCCAGATCCAGATGGGCCAGTGTGCGAGACGGTAGAGAGCAGTATTGCGTTCGCGGATCTTTCGTTGCTGAGCGTATTCGAGCTTGCCGCTGTATTGCATATGGGTGAGTCTCGCAGGGGTGCGGAGGGTGCGTCAATCCTGTGTGCATCCCGTTTGTAGGCTGAGACCTGACAATTTATCTGGCGGCTTGCATTAGTGGTTGCCGGTCTGAGTTGAGCTTTGACCTGCGTCGCTTGCAGCCATGCGCGCTGCCTTCTCACGGTGCTTGCGGATGTAGTGAGCGGCGATGTCGGGGTAGAACTCGCGGATGTTGGTGAAGATGACGTCGCGCATGACCGAGAAGCCAAACTTTTCGGCGAGTGTGCCGAAGTCGGTGGATCCGGCGGGGTAGTAGGAGCGGGAGATGACCTGGGTGAGGACCTTGCCGCCGAGTCCGGCGATGTTGGGAGTCTGCCTTCCGCCGTAGGTCTGTGCGACGGCCTGGCGACTGATGACGTAAAGCTCCCGCATGACAATGCTGTGCCCGTGGCCGAGAGGATAGAAGCGGGTGTCTTCGTGAAGGAGGCTGGGGAGAAGCCAGGCGGAGAGGTAGGTGCCGTCGGTCTTATCGAGGAAACCTCGCCAGGTGTAGGAGTAGAAGCCGCCGATTCCTTTGCCGAGATCCGAATGCTCATTGAGGGCTTCGGCGCTGAGAGAGGTGAGGCCGAGAAAGATGAATGAGGAGTAATCGAATGCTTGATGGGTCGCGACGGTGAAGTTGTACTTCCAGCCGGGGGGATGGGGGGTTGAGCCTGCGGAGACAGAACGGAAGTTGGGCATGAAGCCGAGGATGCGTTTCGGCTGCTGCCGTTCGAGGGGGATGGGATTGCCGTTGGCATCGAGGACGACGGGTTGACTCGGTTTTGGGTGATCGCCGTTTTTGGCGGCCTGCGCGGCGGAGTCCTGGGCGGAGTTTTGGGGGGCGTAGCCGGATGGGTAGAAGGAGTAGTCGAACGGATCGGAGGAGTTGAGTGAGGACGAGGAAGCGACTTCCGTTGGAGGGTTTGCAGCGGCTAGAAAAACCTGTGAGGGTGCGTCGGGGAGTGTTTCTAGTTGCGTTGGCTGCTGGGCTGAAACAGGAAGTGCGGCACAGAGAATTGCTATGAGGAAGAATAATCGCAGAGCAGAGTCCAATCGGGGGCTCGATTTGGGGAGGGTCTGACAGATGAGACGATTTTCCCTAGTGACAAGTTTACGAGATTGCGTAAGAAAGCCGCATGGTTAATGTTGATGTTGAATCAAACGATACCGTCGGTTTTCTGTAATAGCGAAAGGAGATGATAGTCGGCGTTTCAAGCATCGGAGTGCCACAAACGCCTTACCATCAGCGGCCGTGTTCTTCGAGGTACTTTTCGACCTCGAGGGCGGCCATGCAGCCGGAGCCGGCGGCGGTGATGGCTTGGCGATAGCGGCGGTCCTGAATGTCTCCGCAGGCAAAGATGCCGGGGAGGAGTTCGCCGTTGAGGGTGGTGAAGACGTTGTTGCGGGTGAGGATGTAGCCCTCAGAGTCGAGGTCTATCATGCCGCGGAAGGCTTCGGCGTTGGGGATGTGGCCGATGGCGAGAAACATGAAGGCGACGGGCAGAACGTACTGTTCGCCGGAGACCTTGTTTTTGACGCGGAGGCCCTTGACGTCCTTGTCCTCGACGCCGAGCACCTCTTCGACGACGGTGTTGGAGAGGAACTTGACCTTGGGGTGAGCGATGGCGCGGTCGAGCATGATCTTCGAGGCACGGAACTTTTCGCTTCGGTTGATGATGGTCACCTTGGTGGCGAAGCGGGTGAGGAAGAGGGCCTCTTCCATGGCGGTGTCGCCGCCTCCGATGACGGCGATCTCTTTGCCTGAGGCGAAGAAGCCGTCGCAGGTGGCGCAGGAGGTGACGCCGTGACCGATGAGGGCTTGCTCGGAGGGGAGATTCAACCAGCGGGCGCTGGCGCCCGAGGCGATGATGAGAGTGCGGGCGTGGATGGTCTCCTTGCCGAGGTTGAGGGCGAAGGGACGCTTGGAGAGATCGATGGAGCTGAGGTGGGCGAGGCGCAGCTCTGCTCCGAAGCGGACAGCCTGCTTCTTCATGTTCTCGATGAGGTCGGGGCCTTGAACACCCTCGGGCCATCCGGGGAAGTTTTCTACCAGCGTGGTGATGGAGAGCTGGCCTCCGGGTTCGTGGCCTTCTAGGACGAGCGGTTTGAGGTTGGCGCGGCCAGTGTAGATGGCGGCGGTGAGTCCGGCGCACCCGGAACCGAGGATGACAGTGTCGTGCGTGATGTTTTCGGGCATATAAGCTCTCTTAGTGTAAATGCGCCAGCGGGCGAAAAGATGCAAACCGCCTTTTGGGTGCGTTTGGTGAAAGAATCGAGGCTATGGCAAATCTGACCTTAGTGTATGGAATGAGACTGTTACCTGCGGATGAAATCGCATCGGTGGGCGAGGCGCCCGTAACCCTGAAGAACGGCAAGGAGGCACATGTGACGCTGCATGTGCTGGAAGGCAGCCGGGAGGAGATTGAGGCGCAGCTGCGAATGAGTATCGACGCGTTCTTTGATTTTTATCCGGAGATCTAGTCGCCGCCGCAGTGTCCGAAAATAGGACAACCGTTCGTAACGTGACTCTCCTGACGAAGAACAGGGAGAGGGCGGAGGGACGGGATGGCGCGGATACTGCGAGTTTTTGTTCGGCTGCACGCTGCCGTGCTGCTGATGGCTCCGATAGCCTGGGGGCAGGCCTCGTCCGTTAAGGGAGCGCAAACGGTTACAGATCTGCTGCACCAGATGTCGGATCGGGCCGACGTCATCTTCATGGGGCAGGTGCTGACGGTGCATCTTCCCGAGGGTGGCAGCCCGGCTTCCGGGATTGTAGAGATTCAGTTTCGCGTCGATGAGGCGATTCGCGGGTGCAAAACGGGGCAGCCGTATGTTTTGCATGAGTGGGGAGGGCTTTGGGCAGGCAGCGGGAGATACCGTGTCGGGCAGCGATTGCTGATGCTTTTGCACGCGCCTGGCGCAGGGCTTAGTTCGCCGGTTGGCGGGCTCGACGGGGCGATTCCCATTCGGCAGAGCGGGATTGTGGCTTCGCTGGCGGAGAGCACAACGCCGCCAACTTCTCTGCCGTTTGTCGATCTCCGTTGGCTGGGAGCGAGACTGCGACGCGCGGTCTCTTATCGCGACGACGCGGTGCGCCCGGCGAATGCGTTTCCGCAGTTGAGTCCGGGACAACAGCGGGTCGTAACGGTGGTTGCATCGGGTGCTCGTGCCGGAGATGTGCCGATGATTCTGCCGCTCGGTTATACGAGTGCCGCCGGCGCCTCGACTCCGGCGCAACAGGCTTCGGTGGAGGTAGTGCTGGGGTTGTTGACCACGTGGCAGAAGGCGGAGCATGGCACGCCCTGACACCAGCTTGCGAATTCGATTCGACGTGTGGTTGCAAACTTTCCTGTTTGTGTTGTTTTGTTGGTTTGGGACCGTGGCGACTGCGTGGGCTGGCGGTCCACGCTGGGTGACGGGGCCGCCGTACTTTACGACCTCGGGCGCTGCGGTAGTTTGGTATACGAACCAGCCGCTTTATTTCACCGATCCAGGGGATCTGAGTTCGACGGTGAACCACGCGGCGGCGGACGCTCTTGTTGCTGCAGCGGCGGCGGTCTGGAATGTTCCGACTGCGACGCTTGTGCTGTCGCAGGGCGGAGCGCTCAATGAGCATGTCAGCGGAGCCAATGCTTTTCTGGGGTCGAATGGGCCCATCTTTCCTGGCGATGTGCAGAGCAGCAACTATCTCGCCAAGCAGATCGCGGTGATTTATGACAGCGATGGGTCAATTACAGATCTTCTACTGGGCGATGGGGCGAGCGATCCTTCGGGATGCCTGCAGAATGGCGTGACGGAGAGCGTTGACTCGATCGTTCCGGCCGGGTTCATTCAGCACGCAATCCTGATTCTCAACGGCCGCTGCACTGGCCCTGCGCCTCAGCAGCAGATGCAGTTGCAGTATCAACTGATGCGGGCGTTCGGTCGCGTGCTTGGGTTGGGTTGGTCGCAGACCAATGACAACGTCTTCACGGCCACCCCGCAACCTACGTTCGACCAGGCAATGTTTTGGCCGGTGATGCATCCGATCGATATCATCTGTGGCCCGTATACCTACCAATGCATGCCGCAGCCATTCACTCTACGTCCGGACGATCTATCGGCGCTGGCGCAACTCTACTTCATCAATCAAGGGGAGGCAGGCCCGGGCAAGACGGATAGCCTGCTGAACGCGAACCTGTTTTCCGGGCATGTCAACTTCCCTACGGGAGAGGGAATGCAAGGGGTCAACGTCGTCGTGCGCCGATGGGCACAGTTTACTCTCCCGTCGGCGATCGAAGACAGGTATACGGTCTCGAGTGTGTCGGGTGCTCTGTTTCGCCAATCGAACGGAAATCCTGTGAGTGGTCCAGACTCGTCGTTTGCCGGAAGCCAAGGGAGCCAGAATTTATCGGACGAGGGCTATTATTTACTGGACCGAATACCGATGCTTCCTGGCACCTATCAGGAGCTGGTCATAGAGACAGAGCCTGTCAATCCGCTCTATACGGGACAATATGCCGTCGGGCCGTATGTCGCCAATACTGTCACGCCGTCTGGATCGGATCCGGTGTCGACTTATGGAATCTTCGGCAGCTACGCCCAGCCGTTCGTAGATTTTGTCACGAACGATGCGGCGGCCGGCTGCAATACGGCCACGGACGGAACCGAAGCGGCTCCTACGGCTGTGGCGTCGCAGGGATGGTGGTCCGGGCTGCTCTGCGGGTATGGTCACTCCGCGTGGTCTTCGCTTTCGGTGAAAGCGAACCGCTCGGCGACGTTTGAGGTTACGGCAGAGGATGAACAGGGATTCGTGACCAGCGCCAAGGCGATGCCGGTGATTGGGGTGTGGAATGCGACCGACGCGCTGGGTTCTTTGCCTGGCGTTGCAGGTGCTGACGAGGCGTTCAACGGAGAGGCCAATGGCATGACCACGCTGACGACTACGTTTACGCAACCTAATCAGTTACGAATTGGGATTGCCGATCAGCGTGGAGATGGACGTCCGGATTTCAATTATCAAGCACGTGTGCTTTATGCGGACTCGCTGATTCCTGTGACGGTGAGCGCTGCGGGCGGCACGATTACGATCAGCGGAATGGGCTTTCGTACGGGCAATGCGGTGACCGTCAACGGTGTTGCCGCCACGGTTTCCAGTTGGACTGCGAACACGATTGTCGCTACGGTGCCTTCGATTCAAGCACTCGGCTCGAGCACGGGGCTGGTTGCCGATGTCGCAGTTACGGATTTGTCTACCGGTGGGACAACTGTCATGACGCAGTCGCTGAGCTACGCTACGCCGGTCGCTGTGCTTAGCCTGGTGAGTGCGCCTTCGGGTCTGGTGCAGCTTTCGCAACCTGTAGCGACGCCGTTTGCCGTGAAGGTGCTGAATGGCGATGGGGTGACTCCGGTCGTGGGCGAGGCTGTGACTTTTACCGCGACGAATGGCTCGGTGCAATTCTCTGCTTGTGGAGCGGCTAGTTGTACCGTGAGTACAGGTGCGAATGGTATCGCCTCGACGCTTGTTACACCGATGAGCGCGGGCGGGGTCACGCTGCAGGCTACCGGGGTGGATGGTACGGTGGTTGCATCTTTCACGGCGGCTACACGAGTCCAAACCGCGACTGCGATACAGGCGGTCGAATACATCGCGGAGGGCGCGACTGTGGAATGGAGGCCGCAGCTTAGCGTAACCGATAACTTTGCTTCGACTGCGGGACTGCCGGTTGGTTGGCAGACGATTTCAGGGGCGGTTTCGGTGTCGCCGGCCAACTCTCAGGTCAACTCGCAGGAGATCGCGCAGACTGTTACGACGGCTGGTCCATTGACGGCTGGAGGACAGGCTGTTGTTTCTGGCTGTGCCTGGACGAACATCTGTGCTTCGTTTACGACGCAGGGCGTCGATCTTGGGGATCTGCGTCTGATTGTTGTGAGCGGAGCCGGTCAACTTGTTACTGTGACGAGTACGCTCACGCCGGTGGTGTTGCAGGTGACGGACACGGCATCACATCCGGTTGCCGGTGCCGTGGTTCAGATCTACCAGACAGTGGACGCCTGGGAGGCGGCTTGCCCGGACCGAGGCCGCTGTCCTATCGCTCCTGTGCTTGGCTCGTCGCAGTCTTCGGTTGTCTCCGACGCGAATGGTCTTTTGACGATTGCACCGGAGCAGATTTCGGGAATCGCGGAGACCACGAATCTTGCCGCGGCTACAGGCACGCTGGGCTTTATTTCGCTTACTCTGCAAAAGCAGCCCTGATTCCTTTGTCCTATAAGGAGCGCTTTTCTTGTAACTCCTTCAGGTGTAGGCCGTCGAATCTGGACAAAGCCGAACGGCTCTATTCGGCATCAGATAAGAGATAAGTACATTGAGGAGCCTGAACGATGGTGGCAGCGGCAGCAGGACCTGTACGGAAGCGGGTTGTCATTCTGGGTGGGGGCTTTGGCGGCATTAATGCGGTGACGGGTCTGGGGAAACTTCCAGTCGACGTTACGCTGGTGGATCGCAGAAATCATTATTTGTTTCAGCCTTTGCTCTACCAGGTGGCGCTCGCGGTTCTTTCTCCGGCCGATATTGCGCAGCCCATCCGTGCGCTTGTGCGCAATCATCCGAATGTCGACGTGCTGATGGACGAGGCGGTGGGATTCGATGTGGCGCAGCGGCGGGTACATCTGAAGACGGGTGTGGAGCTCGAGTACGACTACCTGATTGTCGCGACGGGTTCGACACACTCTTATTTTGGCAAGGACGAGTGGGCTAAGCTTGCGCCCGGACTGAAAACTATCGAAGATGCGACGGAGATTCGCCGGCGGGTTTTGCTCGCCTTCGAACTGGCAGAGCGGCAGATGATGGAGACCGGGACTCATCCTGCGCTGAATTTTGTGATTATCGGTGGCGGCCCGACGGGAGTTGAGCTGGCGGGCGCCATTAGCGACATTGCGCGACTGTACATGTCACGTGATTTTCGCCATATCGACCCTTCGATGGCGAAGGTTCTTATTCTGGAGGGTGGGCCGAATATTTTGGCGGCTTATCCGGTGGATCTGCAACAGAAGGCGATTGAGCAGCTTGCCGAGCTTGGAGTGATGGTTCGGACCGGCGCCCATGTGAGTGATGTGCAGCCGGGTTACGTGATGGTGGGGGAGGAGCGCATCGATGCGGTGGTTACGCTGTGGGCAGCCGGGGTGCAGGCTTCGCCGTTAGGGAAGATGCTTGGCACTGAAACAGATAAGCGAGGGGCGGTGATTGTCGATGGACATCTCAACCCGCCGGGACATCCGGAGATTTTTATCTGCGGAGATCTTGCGCACGTCGAGCAGGATGGCAAGCAGGTTCCGGGTGTGGCTCAGCCTGCTATGCAGATGGGAACCTATGCTGCGAAACGTATTGGCCGGTTGGTCGCTGCAGGCGCAGGGAGTGACGGGAGCGGCAAGAACGAACAGTTTCGGTACTTCGATAAAGGCGATATGGCGACGATCGGACGCAAGGCAGCGGTGGCTAAGATCGAATGGCCGTTCAAGGCACATTGGAGTGGTTTTCCTGCATGGATGACGTGGCTGGTCGTGCACATCTTTTTTCTTATCGGTTTCCGGAATCGGCTTGCCGTATTCCGTCAGTGGGCGTGGACTTATCTGACGTTCAAGGATGGAGCACGGTTGATTACGGGCTCGCAGGAACTTCCTGGCTGGAATGCGCAGGAGGAACACACGGGAGTTGTTACGACCAAACCGTTGGATATGAGTTCGCCTAAGACCTGATCCCGGCTGACAGGGCTAACAAAAAGAGCCGCAAGATCGCGGCTCTTTTCTGTTGGCAACGGTTTGGTGGTTATTTCGCGGAGTCTTCGATCTCTTTCCACTCGGCTGCTGATAGCTTTACATCGGCTGCGGCCACGTTCTCTTCGAGGTGCTGCACCGAGGTCGTTCCCGGGATGGGGAGCATGACGGGGGAGCGATGGAGTAGCCAGGCGAGTGAGAGCTGCGAGACTGTTGCTTTGTGTGCTTTGGCAGCGGAGTCCAGCTTGCCGCCAGGCTGAGCCAGCTTGCCCGCTGCTACGGGGAACCATGGGATGAACGCTAGCTTGTGCTTGGCGCAGTAGTCGACGACATCCTCGTGCTGGCGGTCGCCTATGTTGTACTGATTTTGCACGCTCACGATCTCGACAACTTTGCGAGCCTGGTCGATTTCGTGAGGTTTTACCTCGCTTAGTCCGATGTGTCGGATCTTGCCCTGTTCCTGCAGTTTTTTGATCGCGCCGAGGGACTCTTCGACGGGCACCTTCGGGTCGATGCGATGCAACTGCCACAGGTCGATCCGTTCTACTTTCAGTCTTCGCAGGCTCATCTCAACTTGCTGGGTCAGGTACTCAGGGCGCCCCACGGGCAGCCACTGATTCGGGCCCTGGCGTGTCAGGCCGCCTTTGGTTGCGATGATGACACCCTTTGCGTAAGGAGCCAGCGCCTCGCCGATGAGTTGTTCGCTCACGTCAGGACCGTAGGCGTCTGCGGTGTCGATAAAGTTGATGCCGAGTTCGACGACGTGTCGCAGAACTTTTTTTGCGCCTTCGATATCTTTGGGGTCGCCCCAGATCCCGTCGCCGGTGATCCGCATCGCCCCATATCCCATGCGATTGACGGTGAGATCTCCGCCGATCGTAAATGTCCCGCTTGCCTTCGCGTTTACGGTTGAAGTTGTCATACCCTATCGGATGCTGGTCGCCGCGTGAAGGTGCATCGTCTCGCCTTCGCCCAGAATTTTTATTTTTCGGTTAATTCCGAGTCTTTGTGCCTCCGCTTCGAGGCGCTGTACGGGCTCTTCCATCGGCTCTCGGCCGAGGCGGAAGGTTCCATAGTGCATCGGTACCATTTGGTCGGCTCCGAGTTCGACGAAAGCGCGCACTGCTTCTTCAGGGCTGGTGTGTACGGAGCGGTAGGTGTCTGGAAAATAAGCGCCTATGGGCAGGAGGGCGACTTCGGGTTTGAGTTTTGCGCCGATCTCGCGGAAGCCGTCGAAGTAGGCTGTATCGCCAGAGTGGTAGATCGACTGGCCACCGCCTTCAATGACATATCCGCCGTAGCCGCGGTGGGTGTCGCGAAACATTCTTGCGCCCCAATGTTTGCAGGGAGTCATGATTATCGTGAGGCCTTGTATTTCAATCTGCTCCCACCATGCGAGGCCGTGAATCCGCGAGAAGCCAAGGCGTTCCACCAGATCTTCGACGCCGCGCGGCACTACGACCTCGGGAGTCTGGCCGGTTAGCTTTCGGGTTGCCCGGATGACCCGGCGTAGGGATGCCATGTCGAGGTGGTCCATGTGGGCGTGGGTGAGGAGGACCACGTCGATGGCTGGCAGCGCTTCGACTGTTACGCCAGGACGCCGTTGGCGACGCAGGACAACCAGGCGTTTGGAGAACACCGGGTCTACAAGCAGCTTTCGTCCGTGAACCTGTAGGAGAAACGAGGAGTGACCAATGAAAGTGACTCCAAGTTCGTTGGGGTCTACCAACTCGACGGGCCGGGAGATCCCGGTCATTGGTTGCTCGTGACTCTCGCGCACTAACCGCCAGAGCTGTTCCATCTTTCTAACTGCGAATGGTCTGCCTCGCCACGTTCTCTGCATTCATCTCACCAATAAATAAGATGCTCCATCGCGATCTTATGCATCAGAACCCGGTGGAAAACCAGCTTGTAGCGGTTTCTCTTTCGGTTGAAGCAGCATCTACCTAGCCAGAACGCCTACCAAGCGCGTCTCGACCGATGATTTTACGAGACGAAGGCAGTGGGCGAGGGAGCGCCGCCATCTCTTCCGCCGATCCCATCCTCGATCCTGTTCATGGCGTCCGAGTTCAACGGCGCATATGGGATCTTGTGTCGCGGTCTCCGCTTCACTCCCTTTGGAACCTCGAAGGCATCCCGGTTGGGGCGGTGGCGAAGCACACCTGGAGGTCTTTTCTGGACGACAACCTGGTGGGGCGTGCTGCCGAGCTTGGTTTCTACTTTATCTTCGCGTTGTTCCCCAGCTTGTTTACGGCGACATCGCTGCTAGGGTTGGCGGCTCGTTCGGCATCGCATATCTATTACTCCCTGCTGGGCTATCTCGCAATTGTTATCCCGCAAGATGCGATGGGAACGGTGCTGGAGACCTTCAACCAGACAACTGCTGCGGCTACCGGCGGCAAGCTGACCTTTGGTTTGGCTGCGGCGGTGTGGAGTGCTTCGGTGGGATTTTCCGCGATTCAGGATTCGCTCAATGTGGTCTATAAGGTCAAGGAGACTCGCTCTTACTTTGCGGCTCGATTCTCCGCGATCGGTGTGACTATGCTTTTAATGGGGCTGGTGACGCTGATGCTGGCCTCACTGCTGGGGGGTGACTTTTTTGCCCGCCTTGCTCACCTGCATATTTACGACCACTTTTTTGCCGCGCTCGTGGCGCTCATGGCTCGGGTGGCTGGATGGCTGTTTGCCGTGATTCTGTTGTCGCTGTTCTTTGCGGTTATCTATTACTTTGCGCCGGATCTAAAACGAAGTCAGTGGCATTGGCTTACGCCAGGCGCGGCTGTAGGCATCGTAGGATGGCTCATCACTTCGATCGGACTTCGACTCTATGTTCACTACTTCGACAATTACTCGATGACGTACGGGTCGTTAGGCGCTGTGATCATCCTGCTGACGTGGTTTTATTTGACGGGTCTTATGCTGCTGCTGGGGGCTGAGATCAATAGCGAAATAGAAGCCGCCGCTGCAGCGAAGCGTCTGCTCGTTCTCGAGCAAAACAGCCTAGCTGCCGCGGCGGCACCGGTTAATCAAACGCTGGTTTCTGCGGCAAATTCGTCAAGCGATGAATCTGCTCCTAAGCCTGCTGCCTGACCTTACTTCGCTGCCCCCTTCAGAATGTCATCCAGACGATCGGGCACCGAGGAGACGCGCTCGAGCAGTGGATAGCGCTCGCCATCGTGATAGTCCAGTTTGACCACCTTGTAGTAGCCGGTGTTGAAGACGATGAGCTCGACGGCCGGACCGGAGTCTTTGGCTTCGTGAATTGCGGCCTTGAGCACGTCGGGACTGTAGGCGCGGCCGTTTACTGCCAGGATCTTCATCCCCGGACCGATACCAGCTTTATCGGAGACGCCGCCTTTGAGGACGTCTGAGATATTGCCCACCTTGTTCGCGTGGAAGCCGATGGAAAACCAGAAGTCGAAGCTGTCAGACTGCTGGTCTTCGAGTGTGCTCCAGGAGTTTGGCTTGTCTGTGTAAGTGAGCTTGTAGCCGCCGTTTTCGATACCCCCCATGGGGGCTTGAGAGGAGTTCGAATCGAGGCGCGAGCGGAGGAACGTGGCCCAGTCGTTGGGTGCGACATCGTTGAGTACAGCAACAACGTCGTCGAAGGTGTATGGCACTACCTTTGGTCCTGTGTCTCCGCCGAGGCCGTGAAATTTCGCGACGAAGTCGTCGATTGATTTTTTGCCGTTGGTCATCTTGCGAATCGTGGTGTCGACGTCGAGCCAGATGAGTTCGCCCTCGTCGTAGTAGTCCACGTTGAGGCGCCAGTTGTCCCATCCCACACCAGTGGAGTAGAACATCTGCGCTGAGGTCGCGGTGTCTTGAATATCGCGCCAGGTGCGGCCTGGCCGGTTGTTGTACTCCGCTGCGATGGTTGAAAGCCGCTGTTTGTACTGCTCGGCTGTCCAGATGCCGCAACGTGCGGCGAGCACATCGCCCAGGTACTCGGTCAAACCCTCGTACACCCAGAGGAGGTCGCCTTCCATTGGCTTCTGATAGTTGTTGGTGGCGAGGCCGGCGGGGCGACGGTATTTGCCGTTCCAGCTATGCGTGAACTCATGCGGAAGCAGCAGGCCATCGAGCACAAACTCGCGATCGTCGGTGAAGGTAGTGGCTGGCACGCGGTCGTCGCTGGACTGATGATGCTCAAGGCCGAAGTGCGCGACCTCGTCGCTGAGCGTGACGAGGAAGTGGTAGGAGCCGTAGTGGCGCGACTTATAGAGAGCTCCGGTCTCGCGCACGAGTTTGTCGAAGTCGGCGATGTGCTCTTTGGACAGATCCAGTTGTTCGGGGCCATCGGCGGCCATGTCGAGATAATGCTTCGGCGAAATCTCAGGAGCGAGGGGAATCTCGCGGAAGTATCGACCGGCGAGTACGGGGGAGTCGACTAATTGCTCGAGGCTTAGGGTTTTGAAGGTTGATGTTTGGCCGGAGCTGCCATCTTTGTCCAATGCTGTTCCGAGGTTCCATCCGACTGGCAGTTTCACAGAGGGAGTGAACATGACTTTGGTTGCGTCGGTATCGGCGGGGTAGACCAGAAGCGTGTTCCAACTGAGAAGAGCGAGGTTTTCGCTGGTCGATCCACCTGCAGAGTATCCAGAGGTACCAGCGGTTGCGAGGAAGTCAATTTTCATCTCTAACTGCGTGACGCCCTGCGGGACGGTGATGTGGTAGGCGAACATATCCACCTTGTCGCGCTCCCATTTGATGGGCTGACCGTTTGCAGTGATGAAGAAGCCCGCCATGTTATCGATGGGTCCCGTTGGCCCATGCTCTCCGGGAATCCACTTAGGGTAGACGACGGTCAGGGGGCCAGCTGTCACCGGCATTACCTCGGTTGCGTGGAGGATCTTGCGGGGAGCATCGGTGAGATCGACACTGAGTGTGATTGGCGCGGTCTGCGCCCCTGCTATTAAACTACCTACGGTTGTTGCCAGAGCTGCTCCGGCACACATCTTCAAAAAACCAGCCATATTTCGCCTTCCGCTTTCTAGGGTGTAACCGCAATCAGTCTATCCTTGGCCGACCAGCCTTTGGAATGGATCTGCGTGGTTTGTGGGAGTTTTTGCAGATAGGATGGTGCACAGGAGAACTCATGCTCTCGAAGCTTCCGGTCGCCCTGGCGGCCATTGCACTCTGTCTCGTTGCGATGCGCCTTCCTGCGCAAGAAGCAGCTCAGCCATTCCAATCAATGCCTTATTCGCCGTCGCTTGATCTTTCGAGCCTGGACCGTTCCGTGGACCCGTGTGTCGATTTTTACAAGTTCACGTGTGGTGGCTGGCAGAAGAAGAACCCGATCCCCACTGACCGGGCCAGTTGGAGCGTCTACGCCAAGTTGGGTAATGATAATGAGCAATTTCTGTGGGGGATCCTGGAGGCGGACGCGAAGGCGACCGATCGTACCGCAGTTCAGCAGAAGGTGGGCGACTACTTTGCGGCCTGCATGAACACGGCAGCGATTGATGCACTCGGTGTGAAACCGGTGCAGCCAGGGCTTGCGCGGATCGACGCATTGAAGACGCGGCCGGAACTTCTTACGGCGATAGGCTCGCTGCATCACGAGTATCAGGGTAGCTTTTTCTTCGGGTCCAGCACTGACCAGGATGCGCTCGACTCGTCTCTGGTGATCGTGGCTGTTGATGCGGGTGGACTTGGTCTTCCTGACCGCGACTATTACCTGAAGACGGACGATAAAAGTGTGAAGCTGCGCGAGCAATACGTCGCCTATATTCAGAAGCTGATGATGCTGGGTGGCGAATCGGCGGCCCAGGCGAAGTCCGATGCGGATGCGACGCTGCGCATCGAGACGGCTCTCGCCAAGGCATCTCTTACACGGGTCGAGCGTCGGGATCCGCATAATACGTACCACATGATGACGATCGAAGAACTCGGCAAGATTGCCCCTTCCTTCGATTGGCCACGCTACTTTGCAACGCAAGGTGCGCCGGGCGTTGCGAAGGTGAATGTTGCGCAGCCGGAATTTATCAAGGCAGTTCAGGAGGAGCTTACAACCGAGTCGCTTGACGCGCTTCGCGGCTATCTGAGGTTCCACTTGCTCACGTCTGCGGCACCGTATCTGACGCACCCGCTGGAGCAAGCCGACTTCGACTTTTATTCGACTACGCTGCGCGGGGTTCCTGCGATGCCTCCGCGCTGGAAGAAGTGCACCCGCGGAGTTGATGGCGACCTGGGGGAGGCGCTGGGGCAGGAGTTTGTGAAACGCACTTTTTCTGCGGACACCAAGGCTAAGACGCAGCAGATGACCGAGCAGGTGGAAGCTGCCATGCAGCATGAGATTGAGAATCTCGATTGGATGAGCCCTGCAACGAAGCAGGAGGCGCTGCGTAAGCTCAAGGTGATTCGTAATAAGATTGGCTACCCGGATCAATGGCGCGACTATACGGCGCTCGAGATCAAGCCAGACGACTACATCGGCAATGTGACGCGCTCTTACCGCTTCGAGGACGCGCGCCAGTGGCACAAGCTGGGGAAGCCAGTCGACCGGAACGAATGGGGAATGACGCCGCCGACGGTGAACGCTTACTTCAATTCGCAGATGAACGACATCAACTTTCCTGCGGGCGTTCTCCAGCCGCCGCTCTACGATACGAAGCTGGATGATGCGCCGAACTATGGCAATACGGGAGCGACGATCGGCCACGAACTGACACACGCCTTCGATGATGAGGGGCGGCAGTTTGATGACAAGGGCAATCTTCGCGATTGGTGGACGGCCGCCGATGCAAAGGGGTTCGAGGATCGTATCAACTGTGTTCGGGATCAATATGCCCAGTACATTGTGGTCGACGATATTCATATCAACTCGAAGCTGACCAGCGGCGAAGACGTGGCCGATCTGGGTGGAACGCTGCTCGCCTATATTGCGTGGGAGAAGCAGACGGCGGGGCAGCAACTGGTGAGTGCGGATGGGTTTACACCGGACCAACGATTTTTTGTCGGGATGGCGCAATGGGCCTGCGAAAATGAGCGTCCCGAGGTCTTGCGCGTTCGGGCAATAACGGATCCTCACTCGCCGGGTTACGCGCGCATCAACGGCGTGGTTTCGAATCTGCCCGAGTTTCAGAAGGCGTTTAGTTGCAAGGCGGGCCAGCCGATGGTGCATGCACCGACGTGCAAAGTCTGGTAGGGGAGTCTTACCATTTCGAGTTCCGGCCGCTCCGCAATTTTTTTGATGGGGGGCGGGCGGTGTTGTAATCAGCTTCAAGACAGTACACTTGACCCTACCAAATGAATCTTTATGCGATTGTTCTTTCGGCTATTGTCGTCACCCTGCTCACGGTATCGCTGACCCGTCTTGGCAAGGTGAAAACCAAGGCCGATTACCTTGTGGCAGGCCGCTCGCTGCCTGCCTTCGTTCTGGTCTTCACGTTGCTGTCGAGTTGGATTGGGTCAGGGTCGCTACTTGGCGGCGCCGAGAATGCGTACAAGCACGGCTTTGCGGCGCTGTGGCAGGGAGGCGGCGGCTGGGCGGGACTGCTGCTGATCTATTTCATTGCGCCACGAGCGAGAAAGTTCGCGCAATTCACTATTCCGGATCTCCTCGAGGTTCGTTATAACCAGGCTGCCCGTATTCTTGGCGTCATCGCGATTCTTTTCTGCTATACGGCTGTGACGAGTTACCAGTTTGTAGGTGGGGGCGATATTCTTCACCTGATCTTTCCGGACCTTATTACCCCTGACTTCGGCAAATATATTATTGCGGCTTTTGTCATTGTTTTTACCGCCATCGCCGGGATGGCCTCTGTCGCCTATATGGACGTGGCGATTGGACTGCTTGCTACTTTCACGATGATCATCGCTTTGCCCATACTTGCTCAGCGTGCGGGAGGGTGGTCTGCGATTCATGCGAGCCTTCCAGCTACCCACTTTCAGGTCTTTGGTGACTTGTCGCACATTCGATGTCTCGAGCTCTTTCTTCCGACCTGCTTATTGCTGCTGGGGAATCAGTCGATGTATCAGAAGTTTTTCTCCGCCAAATCCGAGAAGGATGCCACGCGGGCGGTGGTTGGATGGATCATCGGCACGGTTATTCTCGAGACCGTTATCGTGGCGCTCGCGGTCACGGGGTCGAGTCTGTTTCCTAGTGGAGAGGTTGCGGCTCGTCCTCGCGAGATTCTTGCTTACCTTGGGCTGCACGGCTTTTCTGGTTCGGGTCCGCTTCGCCTGTTGGGCGCGTTGCTGATGGGAGCTATCTTCGCAAAGATTATTTCAACGGCGAACAACTGGCTGTTCTCTCCGTCGACCAATCTCGTCAACGACATCTACCTCCGTTATATCAATCCGGAGGCTTCCAACAAGAAGACTCTTGCAGTCTCTCGTCTTATGGTCGTTCTGCTTGGGCTGTGGGCGCTCTATCAGTCGCTCCACATCGAGTCGGTATTGAAAAAATCGCTTTACGCTTACACGATTTACGGTGCTGCCCTGACGCCAGTTATCCTTGCCACGTTTTACTGGAGGCGCGCGACGGCCGCAGGGGCGGTGGCCAGCATTGCGGTCGGCACCTTCGTTACCGTCTTCTGGGATGCGGGATTGGTCCACTCCCACCTTCCGGCGACCATCAGCGAACGCGACGCCATTCTGCCGGCTCTGCTTGCTTCGCTGCTGTGTCTGGTTATTGTGAGCTTGTTGACCAGTCCGCCTACGGAGAAGCAGCTCAAGCCATTTTCCGAAGCCTGACAGGCTACCTTTTGCGGGCCATTAACGGTAATGTTCGATACTGAACTACTCTCTCCCAGCTAATACGTGATTCTTTGGACCGAAAGCAGCGACAAAGTCGCATGAAAGACAGATGAACTACCGACTGACTCCTGACCTGGCCGCAATGGCAACGCTTCTCACGATCCTTTACTTTCTGCGTAAGCGCCATCCGCAGGAGAGGGTCGATCTTTGGATCAGTGGCCTGCTGTTCATCTTTCTTGAGGCCATTGCTCACGCTTTTTATTCGCCCAAGGGCCAATGGCACCTTAGTTCGCACGTCGTTGCGCTGGATGCGTACCTTGCAGCTGGAGGCATCTTTCTGTGGGCTGCCGCGAGGGCTCTCTTTCCGCGGAAACAAACGCTTTACTATCTTTTTCTGAATGCTCCCCCCCTTTTTGCGGTTCTTACGACGTATGGCTTTGATGTCCGGACGCCTGGGATCTACCGCGTTTTCATTGTCTGCGGTCTTCTGGTCGGAGCAGTCAGCCCGTTTTTGCTTGCGCGCACCTGGAAACTGGGGGGCGCCTGGTGGATTGTTGCGGCACAGATATGTGTCTGGGGCTCGGCCTGGTTTTTCGCTTCGAACGGAATGTATCGCGATACGGCATATGTCCCGCTCTTCGCCATCTACCTCGCGACGGCCATCTTCTTTCAACTCAGCCTGCCCAGCCAGAGCCTCGGGAAGGTTGCGGTCGTTCTCGGTTTTACCCTGTGGGCTTTGGTCTTTCTACTGCATTCATGGGTTATCAACCACCCGCAGTACATCGATATCGCTTCGCAGATATGGGACATGCAGAAGTTTCTGGTTACGATCGGCATGCTGCTGGTGATGTTGGAACACCAGGTTTCGAGCAACGAATGGTATGCGTTCCATGACCATTTGACGGGCCTGCCGAATCGGCGGCACTTTGAGGACCTCTTGGTGGACGCGCTGAGGCGGTCGGATCGTAACCACACCCGTACTGCGTTGCTCATGCTCGATCTCAATGGATTCAAGCAGATTAACGATTCCTACGGACATGATGCGGGCGACGAGTTGCTGCAACGCGTTGCGCATAACCTTCGGGCCGCCATCCGAACTTCGGACACACTTGCGCGACTCGGCGGGGACGAATTTATCGTGATTGTTACGGATCTGCCTGTCGATGAACCGGTAGACCATATCGCGGACAACTGCGTCGGGCGACTCTCCGGGGCGCTCAGCAAGTCTGTGCAGATCAACGGCAACACGGTTACCGTGAGCGGAAGCATCGGCGTCGCCGTCTACCCTGACGACACGACCGATGAGGTCTTTCTGCGTCGTCTTGCGGACCAACGCATGTATCAGGAAAAGCGTCAGATTCCGCTAATCGTTCAATTCGGGGAAAAGTGAATTTTCACACTCACTTTTTTCAATCTGCTGCATCCTATCCCAGTACACATTTTCAACAGGAGATTTTTATGGCACTTGAGACCCTAACCTTCGACTTCAACGCAACCTTTTTCCCCCTGGGTACGGATTTCATTGCCGCCTCTGAATACAGCTCGCTTGACTCCCCTGCAGGTTACGCCACGTCTGAATCCCTCAGCGTCGCGAAGAAAGCAGTGGAAGACGACGATGATGAGTTCGAGGATGATGACGACGAAGAAGAGGAGGACGACGACGAGGATGAGTTTGAGGATGACGACGACGAAGTAGATGAAGATGATGATGACGATGATGAGTACGAGGATGACGAAGATGAGGATGACGACGAGGAAGAAGACGAAGACGATGATGACATCGACGAGCTTCAAGTTGGACGGCGATTTTAGCCTAGCGGTGAGAACTCGCCCCAGCCAGTTTGCCAGCTTCGATCTCGTACTGCTGTTGGAATGCCGCCCCTGAACGGGTGACGGGCCGGCATTCACTTCGAGGCACGGGCCAACGCGCGGGAAGCGGCGAACGCTAGCGACCCACGTGGGCTACGATGCTTTCCAACTTCACTTCTGGATCGTGAGAGCCATGAATCGGCTCAGCGCGCTGTTATCCTATGGTCATCCGGACTTCAGCCGACAACGAGGCGACTAAGCTCTCTGGTGGAATCACCACCTTCAACCCCGCATTACCGAAGTATTTGAGGAGGTCCATGGCCACATTGATCGACGCCATCGACGTAAAGCGCAAGATGTCTTTTGAGTATGAAAACGTTCCGTTCTGCTGTCTGGAAGCGGAGATCTCCACCCCTACGGCCAGAGGTGGACAGACGCTAGTTCGTTTGCGGATGCGGAATATGCTTACGCGCGCTGTCTTCGATAAAACGTTCAAGGCCAGCGACAAGTTCAAAGAGCCGGATCTCCAGACGGTTGAAGCGTCTTACCTCTACAGCGACGGTGAGGGCTCGTATTTTATGGATCAGGAGAGTTTTGAGACTCTCGTTCTTAGGGATGAGATGGTCGGGGACGCCCGAGACTTTCTCGTTGAGGGAATCCTGATTCAGATTGATAAATATAACGGCAACCCGATTGGACTGCAGTTGCCGGTTCAGGTGGAACTCTCTGTCGCGTATACCGAACCCGGAGTTCGTGGCGATACTGCGAGCGGAGGCGTGACCAAGCCGGCCAAGCTGGAGACAGGTGTCGAAATCCGGGTGCCTTCGTTTATTAAAGAAGGGGAAAAAATTAAGGTGAATACGGAGACTCGGGAGTTTGCCGGGCGCGCCTGACTGCCTGAGTACGACGTCCTTGGTGCGTCCTGTCTGAAGTATTACCGAACTCTTACCTGCGCACGCTAGTCACACGCCATGCCGGGCGTTAGCCTCGACACCAGAGGCAAAACATGCATGGCGACTGTTGCAGCAACACCACAAAAAACTGACAGACCCGAACTCGCAGTGGTACAGGCTGAGTCGAACGATTTCAACTGGGTATTTTTTGTTGTGATCGCGGGGTTTCACCTGGGGGCCATCGCGGCGCCGTTTTTCTTCCGTTGGTCTTCGGTCGCCATATTTCTCGTGATGTGGCTGCTCGGTCAGAACGTGGGGATTGCAATCAGCTATCACCGCCAACTCACGCATCGCAGTTTCACCACACCTAAATGGTTAGAGTATGCCATGGCGATTTGTGGGTCCATGGCGCTGCAGGGCAGTCCAACTTACTGGGTCGCCGTACATCGCATGCACCATCAGTACACTGACAAGCCGGGTGATCCGCATTCTCCCCGTGATGGTAAGTGGTGGTCCCATATGGGTTGGATCCTTCGCGGTTCGATTCACAGCGAAACGACCAGGCTCTCCCAATACGCTCCAGATCTAGAACGCGACCGTTTCTATCGGTGGCTGGCTGTGTGGCACTGGCTTCCGATCACCCTGACCGCCATCGCTTTGCTCAGTGTCGGCACGGCTCTTGGCGGGTGGCGGCTGGGTGTCTCGTGGCTGCTCTGGGGCGTGTTTTTGAGGATTACCATCGGCTTCCACACCACGTGGCTGGTCAATTCGGCCACCCATCTATGGGGATCGCGCCGCTTCAAGACGCGCGACGACTCAACCAATAGCTGGTGGGTTGCACTGTTGACAGGGGGCGAAGGCTGGCACAACAATCACCACGCTCATCCTGTGTCTGCGAACCACGGGATGGCTTGGTGGGAGTTGGACTTCAACTACTGGGGTATCAAACTGTTGGCCTTGGTTGGCTTGGCGAAGAGCGTGAAGGTGACCCACCTCTCCGCTACAACTTCACGTCTGAAACAGTCGCCGCTTGAGTAATATTCACTGATCAGATCTGTGCTGTTCCGCCATCTACGAAGAGTTCGATGCCGTTGACGAAACTTGAATCGTCAGAGGCGAGAAAGAGCGCTACGGTTGCGATCTCTTCCGGGCGACCGATCTCTCCGCGTGGGATAAGCGTCTTGAAATACTCTTTCGCGTCGGGCCCGAGAGGATCGAGGGTTGGAGTGTCGATCGTTCCTGGGCTGAGCACGTTGACGCGGATTTTGCGGTCCTTGAGATCGTTGAGCCAGGTCCGAGCAAAAGAGCGCACTGCGGCTTTGCTGGCGCTGTAGACGCCAAAGGCCGGGAAGCCTTTGATGCTGGCGATGGAGCCGTTCATGAAGATGGAACCGCCATCGGTAAACAGCGGGAGAGCCTTCTGCACGGTGAAGAGTGTGCCACGTACGTTCAGATCGAAGGTCTTATCGAAGTGCTCTTCAGTGACTTCGCCGATCTTGGCGAACTCGCCCTGGCCTGCGCTAGCGAAGAGTATGTCGATCTTTCCTTTCTCCCTCTTGACTGTTTCGTACAAACGGTCGAGGTCGGCAAGGTTGGCTGCGTCGCCCTGGACCCCAGTCACGTTCTTGCCGATTGCCTTGACAGCTTCATCGAGTTTGTCCTGGCGGCGGCCGGTGATGAAGACATATGCGCCCTCTTTGACGAAGAGTTTCGCCGTGGCTAGCGCCATGCCTGACGTAGCTGCTGTGATGACTGCTACTTTTCCGTCTATCTTACCCATGTCATTTATCCTTTGCTGTTAGCTGCTCGAATTGTTCCGGCCGAGATGTGGGAAGAATCTCTCGAACGCACGATGCTGATGAGCATTCGAGAGATCTCGGTTAATCAGCGGAGACCACCGCCAGTGATGACGCGCTCGCCAGTGATCCACTTCGCATCGTCTGATGCGAAGAAGGAAACGACGGAGGCGATGTCGTCGACCCGGCCTGCTCGGCCGAGAGGGGTTTGCGCCACAAGAGCTTTTTCGAAATCAGAACCAATGAAGCCTGCGGTTTGCGTGCCTTCCGTATCGACGATGCCCGGGTTGACGGAGTTGACGCGGATCTTCCTCGCCCCGAGTTCCTTCGCCAGGACGCCGGTGATGGAATCGAGAGCGCCTTTCGTGGCGGTGTAGACAGCGCTGTTGGGAGGGGTGAGGCTACTGACGCCGGAGCCGATGTTGATGATGCTCGCTCCTTCGCCTAGGTGTTTGACGGCCGCTCGGGTAGTGAGAAGAACGCCGAGCACGTTGATGTTGAAGATCTTGTGAAACTGCTCTTCCGTAACGTCTTCGATAGAAGAGAACTCGTAGACGCCGGAGTTGTTGACAAGAATGTCGAGACGACCATAGTTCTTGATCGCAGCGTCGACGATGCCTTGTGCCTCGGCAGCTTTGGAGACATCTCCACCGACGGCTACTGCTTTACCGCCTGCAGCGGTGATCGCGGCAACAACCGTGTCCGCACCAGACTTGCTGGAGGCGTAGTTGACGACGACGGATGCGCCTTCAGAGGCGAGCGATTTGGCGATGGCTGCTCCGATACCCTTGGATGCGCCCGTGACGACTGCTACTTTACCTTTGAGCTTGCTCATGACTTATTCCTCTTCGGTTGAGATCTTTTCGAGCCACTTGGGGCTGGCAGGTTTCGTCTGCTGGTGAGTAGATTGAGTTCGGTGACAGAAGGATTCATTAGTTCAGAATTTATGCACTATTGAACTTATCGCTGAAAGAGACTATTGTGGTGTTCGTGAGACCCCTATTTCATCCCTCGGTCCAGGACGTCACGGTTGAAGCGATCCTTCACGCCTTGTCTGATCCCGTGCGGGTGGCGATCTATGCCGATATCGTAGGACAGGACTGTTCGCACAACTGCGTGGCGTTTTCGAATGTCAGCGAAAAGCCGATTCCTAAATCGACGCTTTCGCAGCATTTCAAGATCCTTCGGGAGGCTGGTTTGATTCGGGGTGAACGCCAGGGTGTTGAGATGCACAACACCTCTCGTTGCGAGGAGATCGATAAGCGCTTTCCGGGCTTGATTGGATCTATTGTTACGGCGCACAAGATCCAGTTAGCTGATGAGGCGCGCCTAGCTAAAGCGACCAAACGGAACTCTGTCCAACGAATCGCGAGAAGCAGATAGGCAGCATCACCCCGGATGGAGCTATTTATCGCGACCCTTTAGGTGAGGCGAACAAGCGTCTGAAAATGGATTGACCAGGAACGTACCTGCGATCCCAGAGACAAGGATCGTTCCGTCGGAGTTGAAATGCGCAGTGCGAAACTCTTCTTCTGGGAGATCATTGAGCCTTCTCCATCTCTGGCCGCTGTCTTCGCTTGTGTAAACGCCTGTGAGCGAGGTTACGACCTCGCGGGTCGGCTTTGACGGGTCTACCTCGATGCTGTAAGCGCGAAGGTTGGAACCTGCCTCATCTGTCGTTCTATGTATAAGAAAGCTGGCGTTTGTCACTCTTCTCACGGTGCCAGGGCCTGTCGGGTTATAGACCCCCCAGCAAGCTGCCAGATGAAGACCGCCAACGACAGTCATTCCATGGATCGCTGAGTCCGGGCCTACTCCCTCGATTCGACTCCATTTATTGGTGTGAAAGTTGAGAAGATATACCTGGTCGCCGGTTCCCACATAGAGAAAACCAGGTTCTGCTTTCTTCGAATCGTCGAATTCCATGGAGAGAATGTCCATGTCAGTGGGTAGACCGGAAAGAAGTCCATCTTCGACCCATGAGCCATCTGCATCTTTGTGATAGGTGAAGATTTGTGGATCGAGGTCAAAGTATCCATAACCAATGATGAGATGCCTTCCGTCTGCTGTCATCTCAAGGGCGTTTGCCCTCACCGCGTCACCCGCTCTCTTCGGAATCGGTACCTTCGGAGGCGATGAAGGTACACGAGGGCCGGCAATAGGATTTACTAAAGTCTCGGATCCGCTCGACTGAGGCAAGACTTGAAAGGCGCCTCGTTGCGTCGTAACCACGAAGTAGGTTCCACCGGGAGAGACTCTGAAGCCATTGCGCAGACCCTCACCGATCTTTGCATCGAAATATTTCGAACCCACTTTTGCAACTTGAATCCATGTCGCGCCGCCGTCGGTTGATTTTGATATGTACATGGCACGATCCTGTGGGGGAACCTCACCGCTAAGATCCGCAGTAAGACCCCATATCGTGTCAGGATCCTCGACGTCTGGACTAGGGTCGCTGGCGATCGCTTCAATAAAATCACTTGCGAACTGGTGACTTCCTGGAAGGCTTGTCACTCGATGAACACGACAGCTCTCCATGTCATTTTTTAGATCGCCATTGCTGCTCTCAGGAGACGACGATGAGCTGGTGACGATGGAATGATTCGGTGCAGGAGTTTGAGATTGTAGAATCTGTCCCGCTCCGAGCACGGGAATGGTCATCGACAACAAGAGGCTTTGGAGGGCGGCCCGACATGTGTTTGTGAGTCCCATGACCAGAACACCTTCACTGTACCTTGCCGTCTATCAGAGTACCAAGTAGCGCGTCGCCTCAATGGCAAATCGCTCTAGGTGCGGCTCGCGAAAGTGAACGAGGGCCGTGCGGAACCCTATTTCATTGCAGTGAGTGGTTGTGCGGGGTTCGATTCTCCAGCTTTCAGTGCTGTCTCCGCCTGCTGAAGCGACATCACGCAGCGAAATCCTAAATGGTTGGTACCCGTATCGACGTCGCCTTTGCCGCGTGTGCCTACGATGTAGCGCGAGCAGTACTGATCGGTGCAGAGAAAAGAGCCTCCGCGCTGCGCCTTCTTTGAGTGGCCAGGCTCCGACGGATCGTAGGAGGATTCTGGCCCCTGCGGATTTCGCGTGACGCTTGCTTGGAGCTGTTGATAGTAGTCCGGGCGATACCAGTCGCTGGTCCACTGCCAGACATTTCCCGCCATGTCGAAGAGGCCATACTTATTCGCAGGAAACTTTGCGACAGGAGCGATTCCTGTGTATCCATCATCCCCTGTGTCTTTGTCAGGAAAATGACCCTCGTGAGTATTGGCCATCCATTTGCCTTTGGGGCGGAACTCATCGCCCCAGACATATGGCTTACCTGCGAGGCCGCCGCGAGCGGCGAACTCCCATTCAGCTTCCGTGGGAAGACGCTTACCTGCCCATTTTGCGTAGGCAAGGGCGTCCTCATAGGAGACGTGGACGACAGGATAATTCTCCTTGCCAACGATGCTGCTCTTCGGACCGAGGGGGTGTCGCCAATTTGCGCCGGGTACGTAGGTCCACCACTGGTAGTAGTCGTTGAGGGAGACGGGATGATCTGGGGGAGCAAAGATTACTGATCCTGCAACCAAGTTCTCGGGTGGAGCGCCGGGATAATCTTCTGCACGCGGCTTTCTTTCCGCAACGGTAATGTAGCCGGTTGCCTTCGCGAACGCTGCAAATTGGGCGTTGGTGACATCCGTCTTATCCATGAAGAATGCATCAACGTAAACACGATGCACAGGACGGGAATCAAGCGTGGCCTTCATGCCGACGTCATCCATGTCCGGAGGATTTTGCGCTCCCATGGAAAACTCTCCGCCAGGAATCAAGGCCATGCCCTGAGGCGCTTTCGTCGGAAGAGCTGTGGTGTTTGGGACGGTGGGTCCGAAGGCAACCTGTCTTATCTCAGGAGCCGCGGTCTTTTGGGCGGAAGTCGGGGCAGTGTTGGGTGGCGGCGGCGCTATTTGGTTAGCGTCAGCCGGAATCGCGGCAACAGGAAGATTAGCCTGAAAGGGCGATGAGTGCTTGTAGACCGCAACACATGCGCCGATCGCCAGCACAATGACCAGGCCTGAGGTCCAAATTGTTTTGGCCGATTTTTCTTCTATCTGCCCCTTTTTGATTGAGGCCGTTCGCGTCTTCATGTGTACCTCTTGCTACTTCTGGGCGGTTGTGGCTCGCCTTAATGGTGAGCAGACGCTGGTGGCGGGAATATATTGAGCCACGTGATACCGATGACGAAGACATCGCCCTGCGTTTTGGCCTCCACCCCGAATTGTCGCTCATAGCGGAAGTCTAAGCCGAGATGTTTCACAGGATTGGTGTACTTGAACTCGGGACCGATACCGTAGGACCGGTCGATGTTGCCCGCTACCAGCGGTGAGATGCCGCTGCCCGAGTCTGGTGAGAGCTTCTCGTAAACGTATCCGGCCACACCGAGGTTGATCTTGTAGTTGTAGAAACGATGGCCGAGGCTGTACTCGAGATTAAACATCGGTCCCGGCTTCACAGCGAGCCCGCTTTTGCTCTGGTTGATCTCCCATGTTGTAAGAGCTGAAGCATTCCATAGCTTGAGCTTGTCGAAGGAGTAACCGACGCCGGCCTGGATCTGGTGTTCCCAGAAGCCGAGGCCGGGATTGAGTGCTTGTGAAGGATCAAACGCCCCGGACGGCGCATAGAATCCGTAGTTCAAGATGTAGGTCGCTTTGCCTTTTGCCCATCCAAGAACCACCGGCATGACGAAGATATCGGAGACTCCAGCTGACTGCTGTGATGCGTCGAAGAGGTCAGCTGTGAAACGAGTGTTGACGATAGGGATAATGGCGGATAATCCGTAACTCCCGCCCAAGATCCTCTTCTCCGTAGTCACTTGATAGACGACGTTATTGGCCACGATCGTGATATCCGGCTTAAGCAGGGTGTTGCCATTCGGACCTTCCAAAGTGTCAACCTTGTAGACATAAGGCAGATAAGTTACGAAGACACCGGGTGGTGCGGTCGAGCCATTATCCAGACCGGAAACCCCTTGGAGATAGTGCCCAGATTGCTGCCCGTACGCTAGATGACAGGATGTGAACAGCAGCACTAAAACAGCGAGAAGGTGCGGAGAACAGGGGCGCGGTCGTAGATCTTGCTTCAGGAGGCACCTCCACACATGCGAACATTCTTCTAAGCATCAGAGCAAACGCTGGAGTCGGATCGACCTGCTGAAAGAATCTTCGAGTCTGGAATATATTTGCGTGGGGAGATGAACTGCCATGCAACAGAGATGCAGTTAAGACTCGCCTTTGCATATACAGCCGAACCTCATCGTATACAAAGCCCTTTCTATTGGCAAGCGAGATGACTCAGACCTTACTTGCTGAAGAAAACACCCCCGTCAGTCTCAAAATAGAGTCTGTTCTTATAAGAATCAGAAGTCGAAAATTGATGAGCAATCTTGCAGCCTCAACAGGCACCGCCGCTCCAACCTTGGCCTAGGATCGGCTCTTCGTATCTCGATTCTCGCACGCAGGCACGGACTAAACTGGCGCGGTAGAGGACTTCTATGACCTATTGCTCGGAATCCTTATCTCGGATGATCGTTGTACTGCGATTTAGCCACAAGGCACGCAGGTTTTTTCAAAGATGGATGGTTTTGTTCCTTCTCGCGCCTTGTGTCGCGCTGGCAAGCAGCCGCACCAAGACGGACACCGTCTACATGCGGAATGGTGACAAAATTACTGGCGAGATCCAGTCTCTCTCGCAGGGGCAGTTGAGCGTCAAACCCAAATACACGAGTACCGCTTTCGTAATCGATTGGTCCGAGGTGGATCATGTAGAAAGTGCGCAGGACTTCGTGATTGCCGATCCTGCAGGAAAGATCTACACCGGTACCCTTGGCAAGGGAGCGGAAGACCGCACCCTTGTGATCGACGAAGGCGTCTCCGTAACGCTGCCGCTTGATTCGGTAATTGAGATTGACCAACTTGGAGAGACTTTTCTCAAACGTATGCGTGGGAACTTCGATGTAGGGTCAAGTTTCGCGAAATCGAACGGACAGAAGAACCTGACCGTCGAAGGTGATCTTGGTTATCAATCGAAAGAGCATCTGTTCTCCCTGGATACGAGCTCTCAGTTCTCGAGCCAGAAAGAAACCTCGAACACCAATGAGACCACGGCGAAGATTGCCCTCTTCCAACAACTCCGCAAATCGAATTGGTATGGCGGCGGGTTGACGAACTTTCTATCAAGTACGGAGCAACAGATCGCGCTACGCTCCACTCTCGGAGGCGGAGTAGCGAACCGCTTAATATTCACCAACCGCACTAATTTGACAGCTATGGGCGGACTCGCCTTCACTGTTGAGCGAGATGCTCAAGGCGCCGTGAGCACTGCGCGAACGAAGGCTTTGGACTCTGCCTTTGCAGTGCAGTACTCAACGTTCCGATTCGATTCGACGACTTTCAATACTACAGTCTGGCTCTATCCAAGCCTTACATCGCCTGGCCGCGTGCGGATGACTTTGAATCAGGACATCTATCACAAATTCTTCGGAGATTTCTACGTCCGGGTGAGCTTTTACGACAACTACGATAACCAGCCGGTTGTAGGTGCGCCTTCGAACAACCTTGGCGCGACGTCAACGGTAGGGTGGTCGTTCCATTAGGTTTAGGATAAATGGGATGCTGTAGGCCGGTATCAGCGATTCGTATCATCGAGGAGCCATGCCCCGACAGAAGACCCGACGCTGCCTCGCGATCCTGCTGGTGGTACTCGTTTCCAACCGGGGGCTGTCGGCTGGAATTGCGACCAGTCCCATCGATCAGACTCAAATAATTGACTTCTTGAACGAGACCATCAATTGGTATCAGCAGATAGCTGTTGGACAACCGGACCCTCCATCTCCGAATGACATTCTCTTTGCTGCCAGCAACGCTCCCCTTGCGGACCAGGTCGTCAAACTTTCGTTTGATTTTGGTCATGCTGGAGCTGACCTCTTGGGCCAAACTACATCTGGAGCTATTTCCTCTACTTCTGTCGACTCTCGCTATCAATCCCTGGCGGCATCGGCATCTAAGATTGACGTCCAATTAGATCAAACTCAATCGCAACTAGATTCGCTGAAGCAAAAACTGAAGTCCACGTCACTCAAGAAGCAAAAAGATATTCTTTCGGCGATTGCTGAGACTGAGAGCAAGGTGGCTTTGCTCAAGGCCAGGCGTGGCGCTTTGAACAGCGTGTCACAGTTCATGGAAAGTGCCTCCCAGCCAAGCGGCTTGTTATCTCATATTGAGGCTCTCGAACATTCTGTTTCGATAGGAGGAAGCACCTCCGCCACAAGATCAGCCGCGACCATGAAGCAGCAAGCAACGACCCGGCCGGCTGAACCTCTTGGCATCTGGAGCAAGCTAGGTGCGGTGTATTCTCTCTCGCGAAAGATTAAAACGATCGATGACGCGATCGATAACACGAGGAATCTCGACCAGAGCGCACGTAAACTGCAGATCCCTCTCCACGAGCGGATTAAAGCACTGAGTCTTCGAGGCGACACTATCGCGGACCGAGCGGATTCGTCAGATCCGGCTGTGCTCCTTCAACAACGGACCGCACTGGACGTGCTCACCAGGGAATTTAATCTTGTCGCTGCACCCCTCATCCCTCCGAGCAAACAGACAATTCTATTGGAGACCTATCAGAGGAACCTTGAGGACTGGAAGGAGGCTACGAAGAGAAAATACCTGGATGCAAGAAAGTCGCTCTTGTTTCGGCTGGTGTTTCTTGCAGTGATTGTCGCAATTGTTTTTCTCGTATTCCGGTTGTGGAGACGGGCGATTTTTCGGTATGTTCCGGATTCTCATCGTCGCTATCCGTATCTGCTGTTGCGGCAAATTGTGCTGTGGTTCGTTATCGCGATGGTGGTCACATTTGGGCTTGTGAGTCGTCTGGGCTCAATCGCAACATTTGCAGGGCTCCTGACGGCGGGAGTCGCACTGGCGCTCCAGAACGTAATCATTGCTATCGTTGGTTACTTCTTGTTGATAGGAAAATTCGGCATCAGAACAAGCGATCGCGTCAGGTAGCTGGAGTGAATGGAGAAGTCATCGAGATTGGTTTGATTCGCTTCCATGTCATGGAGTTGATCGGAGTCGGATCCGACGTCCAACCTTCAGGTCGAGTGGTGGCGTTTTCCAATGCCATTGTCTTTCAACCCACTGCGGCCCTCTTCCGGCAGATTCCCGGTACCGATTTCCTCTGGCACGAAACCAGCGTCACCCTGGCGCCGGATAGCGATTACATCGAGGTAGAGAGACGGATGCAGGCCGCACTCAGCGCCGCCTTCATTGACTATCGGCAAGGTTTTGAGGACCTACGCCGCAAGATGGAAACAAATTTGTTACTGGTTTCGGTCGGCCCATTAGAACCAAAGGTCCGACTTGTGCTCACATCCGCGGCGCTTCAGGTCTTTATCCGCTATCCCGTGAACGCAAAGAATGCCATCGCGATTGATGACCGTATTAATAGCGAACTGCTACATGCAGTAGAACTAGAGCCTAAGCTCAAAGTGGTGGGTGTTGAAGTTCCCACTGTTCGTCGCCAACCTTACGATCCTGCAACCGGCGTCCGGGGTGTTTAGTTTTGCTCTTCGTGTCTCTGCCCGATGGATGTCTGGTGTTTTCGGGGTTATCTACGTTCACCTGCGATCCGTCGATAGTAAGGATTATTGTCATCCGTATCGACGACGCGCTGCATTGCGTGGTCCCACCCTTCTCTGTCTCCGGTATAGGCTGCTAGACCGGCTGAGTAGAAATCCAAAAGACCCTGGCGCTGTCGTATGACCTCATTGCGTAAAGCATCGTCAGCATCGACAAGCGGTGGATCTGTTCGAAGAGCAAGCAGCTCGGGGAGAACTCGCGTTATCTCCTTTGGCCGCACCCAACGCGAATACTCGATGCGCGGATCGTTGTCCGTAACCGGACGCGCATTCGCCGCGTAGCGCTCGAGACTTTCTCTTCCCGTAACCCATGTAGCGAGCAAAGCGGCTGGTGAAGATACGCCGACCGCCCCTAGTGACGTGCTGACTTCACCCTGTGTGAAGCGGCTGGCAATCTGATTCGCGTTTAGCTCGATGGGTTGGTAAGACCCGACCAGCAGCATCTCGTGCAACTCGGTACTCCAGAGAGTCGCATAGGGGAAAACATCCAGAAAGCTGCGCACTAGTGAGCGAGTATCCTCATCATTTTGCGTGCTAATCGGAAGCCACTGAGCTAAGAGGCCATTCGGTTCCAACCGCTTCCCGGCGAGTTGATAGAAGTCCGTCGAATAGAGATTCACGACTCCCGCTGCAGAAGGCGGCGGCGGTTCTAACGTGATCAGGTCGTACCGTTCTGCGGTGCGCACCAGCTCGTGCCGTCCGTCGCTGATACGAATTTGCATGCGCGGATCGGAACCCGCCTTGTAATTCTCGGGGAAGAGCTGACCCGCCTTAACCACTGCTGGAAGCAACTCGACGCAAACCCTTCGGTTCAATTGCGGATAATGCAATATCGCTCCAGCAGTGATGCCCGTGCCAAATCCGATCACGAGTGCAGATTTTGGCTCGCCGTGATGAATGAGCAGGGGTAGCATCGCCTGCAGGCGCATATAACGCAGAGACGGTAGAGCGTCCCCAGAGTTGGAGACCCCCTGAATGTAGAGCCGCCGAAATACGTTGTCGCCAGATCGCTGCTGTGCGATGGCGACCGTGGCACCGCGGCTCTCCTGGTAGAAGACCAATGCGCCTCCTCCACGTGTTGTCAGGAGAAGCCGCGCGAGACGATCCGGCGGAGTAAGAATTCCAACCGCGACGGCTACCAGTCCAATGCCAAAGACCGCCCACTGCACCTTCCGGCTCACGCCTGTTCCTAGGACGACTGCCAAGGCACCGACGGTTGCGGCGGCAACTGCCAGCACACTGAAGGTGTGCACTAGCCCAAGCGCAGGCACCAGGAGAAAGCCCGTCAACAGGGTTCCGGCGATTCCTCCTGCAGTGTTAAGCGCGAGGACGGCACCGACATCGCGGCCTGGGCGCTCAGGGTCTGCCGCCAATTGCAACGCCACAGGAAATGCTGCACCAAGCAGAATTGTCGGCACAAAGACGACGCCGATGGCAGCAACGAGAAATTGTGCGCACATGTGAGCAAATTCGCTGCCGGTGACGGAGAGGGCGAGATTGCCGACCTCACCCTGAATGCGCAGCTGCCACAAGCTCAAACCGGCGACCTCCAGTAGAGCCACAACTCCGGCAGCGGAGATGAGAAGCCCGAACACTCCCCATGCGTCACGCACGCGGTTGGAAAAGCGTGCATATAGCGCGCTTCCGACGACCAGACCCGCCAGGTAGGTCGCGAGCACCATTGAAAACGCAAACACCCTCGTGCTCAGAAACTGAGCCATGGCTTGCGACCAGACTACCTCGTAGCCGAGAGCGATACCGCCCGCAATCGCATAAAGGACGAGCGCCGTACGCGAGCCTCTGGGCTGTGCGTCAGGAGTTTCTATGTCTTTCCCTGTGATCTGTTCTGTTGCGGATCGCAGGTCGAGAACAAGTGCCACGCCCGCTGCGACCAAATTGAAGAGCGCCGCGGTCAGCGCGCTGCCGCGCACGCCGAGCCATGGCAGGAGCACGAAAGAGCTGAGCAACGCACCCGCGATGCCTCCAGCCGTATTGGCAGCGTAGAGCCAGCCGCCCACCCTCGCCACGCGTGACGTCCCGGCCGCCAGCGAACGTACCGCGACGGGCAGAGTTCCGCCCATCAGAAATGCCGGTGTACCGACCAGCAGAAAGGGAAGTGCCCACGCAAGAATGCCGGCATGAGATTCGATAGCGACAAACGGGCCTGCTGTATGCGCCAGCGCAACCGTCACAACAAATCCAGCCACTGCCACGCCGACTTCGAGCAGAGCATAAAGCAGGAGTGGCCGCTTCCATGGATCCGCCATTCGGCCCAGCAGCACGCCTCCTACTGCCAGCCCCGCGAAAAAAGCACTTACCGCAACCGTAATGGAATAGACTTCAACCCCGACCACCAAAGAGAGCTGCCTGATCCAGAGAACCTGATAGATGAGCGCCGCTGTGCCGGAGAAGAAGAGTAAGAGAGTAAACAATGCCATTCTTCCGTCGAAGCGGATGGGGTGTGTCTCCCGGATCTCTTGAGCAGGCTTCTTGACTCCGCCACGGCTGTTATTCGGTTTCTTCGCGGAAGATGAGGCAGGTTTCGCGGCTGGCATTCAGGCCCCTTGAATAAAACAAACCGGGTTCATTGTGAAGGATGAACCCGGTTCCTTATTCTGCTTGTCGTTCGTTCTTCTTTTCAATCAACTAGACGTCGGCTCCATCCCTCTTCACTGTTTGGGCTTCGGAGCCATGTTCACAAAGCTCTCCGGGTCGATCGTGAAGCTTGCCGGAGCCTGACTGGGTGGATAGGTCTTGAATGACTCGACAAACTCCTGTGCGGAGATTTGCCCCTGAATCGCCAGGTACACATTATGGACCTGCCAATCGTCATATTGATCCGAAATGAGAGGCGCCTTCTCGTAGGGATCCATACGCAAATTTTCAATCAATGGGAGTCGAGTACAGACGAATGGATTCGACCATACCTTGTAGCCACCAATCTCTCGCTGCTCGCAGAAAACAAACTTCCAGTTGTCATGTCTCATGGCCACCAGAAGTCCATCGTCATTGAAGTAATAAAAATTCCGCCGTGGAGAGTGCTCCACCTGACCGGTTAGGTAGGGAAGAATATTGTAACCATCAAGATGTACCTTGTGCGCGCCATACCACCGGGGCCGGTACCCTTCAGCAGTTGTTCGGTGATGTTGGGATTACCCGCCGCAGCCATAAACGTCGGGAACCAATCCAGTCCGGAGACGATTTCGTTTGACCAGACATTCTCTTTGATATGTCCAGGCCAACGAATCATCGCAGGCACGCGGTACGCACCCTCCCAGTTCGAATTCTTCTCATTCCGGAACGGGGTCATCGCCGCATCGGGCCACGAGAACATATTGGGGCCGTTGTCCGTCGTATAGAGGACGATCGTGTTATTTGCGATTCCAAGGTCGTCTACTTTCTTCAGCAGCTTTCCAACATCCTGATCGTGCTCCCACATTCCATCTGCATAATCGTTGCCCGGCATCCCACTCTTTTCGTGGAACTCCGGCCTCACATGGGTAAAGACGTGCATCCTTGTAAAGTTCATCCACACAAAGAACGGCTTGTTCGACTTCACTTGCTTATCCATGAAGTCCATGCAAGCGTTGGAGGCCTCATCATCGATGGTTTCCATGCGCTTGATGTTTAGCGGCCCGGTGTCCTCAATCTTTCCATCTGCGAAGGAATGAATAACGCCACGCGGGTTGTACACCTTCAAAAAGATCGGATCGTCCTTAGGCCAATAAGGCATCTCCGGTTCCTGCTCGGCGTTCAGGTGATAGAGATTGCCGAAGAACTCATCGAAGCTGTGGTTTGTCGGCAGATACTCATCACGATCGCCAAGATGGTTCTTGCCGAACTGCCCGGTTGCGTAGCCCAGTGGCTTGATTGCCTCTGCGATCGTAATATCGCGCTTCTGAATCCCCACGGGCGCGCCTGGAACGCCGACCTTGGTCATTCCCGTTCTCACCGCAACCTGTCCGGTGATAAATGTCGCTCGCCCTGCGGTGCAGCTATTTTCTGCGTAGTAATCGGTGAACGTCATTCCATGTTCGCCAATACTGTCGATGTTCGGCGTATTCATCCCCATCAGGCCGTGCGTGTAGCGGCTGATATTGCTTTGACCGATATCATCGCCGAAGATGACCAGGATATTTGGCTTCTTGTCGTCGGCCTTGGAATCCTGCGCACCGAATATAGCGCCCGTAAGTGCGAGGCAGATTAAGAGGGCCGGACGAAATGTTCTGGACCGAGTGCAGACCCTGCTAAAGATGGAAAGCATGGACAGCTCCTTTCGCGTACTAAACGTCGGTGGAGCAAGCTGAAAGTGGTAGATTCCGCAGTCGTAATTGAAAGCTTTCTCATGCCGTAGGTAGCGGTTGCTTGGTTGGATCGTGCGAGGACTTCCGAACGAGAGCAGCCTCTAAACGATACAAATCTTTTGCATTGGGCCTGGGAATTTCATTCTTAAAATACCGAAAGGTATTGCAAGGGAACGGGGTTATTCTGCCTCACCCCTCACCAAGTCAAGAAAGCAAATACCATGGCTCTACTCTTCTCGATATCGCGACTGAAGTTGGCGGAGAATCCGTGGCCACTCTCGACTCAATTCTTGATCTGCAAAGGCGCGTGGAACGGACAGTTTTAGGGCAACAGGCAATGATCGAACGGCTTTTGATCGGCCTGCTCGCCAATGGGAACCTGTTGGTAGAGGGCCTCCCCGGTCTAGCAAAAATGAGGGCGATCAAAAAACTGAGTAAGTTTCTAGATGCTGGCCTGTCTCGCATTCAATTTACGCCCGACCTGCTGCCCTCCGATATCACGGGGTCGGAGATCTATTTCACGACGGCGGATAAAGGCGAATTTCAGTTTCAGCCGGGCCCAGTCTTCAACAACCTCGTACTGGCAGATGAGATAAACCGCGCGCCTGCAAAGGTTCAGGCTGCGCTTCTCGAAGCGATGGAGGAGCGGCAAGTTACCGTCGCCGGCAAGACCCACACATTACCGAAACTCTTTCTTGTCATGGCAACCCAAAACCCTATCGAGCAGGAAGGAACTTACCCGCTTCCAGAAGCGCAACTCGACCGCTTCCTGATGCACGTCTACGTCGACTACCCGGAAGATAAGTCCGAACGTGACATCATGTTGCTGGTACGCGGCGAAGAGGCCGAGACTGCCGATACTTCTAAGAACGCAACCGCGCAGGAACCACCGGTGTCGCAAGATGTCATTTTTACGGCGCGCAACGAGATTCATGCGGTGCATATGGCCGAGGCTGTCGAACAATATATAGTGGCCCTGATTGAAGCTACTCGTTACCCCGAGCGATACGACAAAGACCTGCGCAAGTGGATTCAGATTGGAGCGAGTCCACGCGGAACCATAGGTCTCGACAAGTGCTCGCGAGCGTATGCGTGGCTCAAGGGCCGCGATTATGTACGCCCAGACGATGTACAGGCGGTGGTCCACGATGTCCTCCGTCATCGCATTCTGCTCAGCTATGACGCACAGGCGGAAGGAATCAAACCAGATCAAGTGATCAAAAAAGTTGTGGAACTTGTCGCCGTTGCATAAGCAGGAGTTCTTGTCATGGGAGCATATGTCGAACTCGATTCGCTGATTGCGCTGCAGTTCAAGGCCAATGGCTTCACTCTGAAACATAACCAGCCCGTCCACAGTCTGCTGTTTGGCCGGCGTGCTTCACACGTGCGGGGACGTGGGCTCGACTTTGAGGAACTTCGCAACTACGTCGCTGGAGACGATGTGCGCAGCATCGATTGGCGCGTGACTGCACGGATGCGTAAGCCGTATGTGCGCGTCTATTCGGAAGAACGCGACCGTCCCACGATGCTGGTGGTGGACCAACGCATCAACATGTTCTTCGGCAGTCGGGTTTCTATGAAGTCCGTGGTTGCAGCAGAGGTCTCTGCCCTGGCTGCATGGAGAGTCTTCCACCAGGGCGACCGAGTTGGCGCATTTATTTTCAACGATGACACGACCGAGCAGGTCCGCATGCACCGAAGTCGGGCGACGGTGTTGCGTATTCTCGACCGCATCACTCATCAGAACCATCTGCTGCGCAGCGATATGTCTTCATCGCCGCATCCCGAACGCCTCAATGAAGTGCTTGCATCTGTTGCTCGCGTTTGCCATCATGATGCCCTCATTATCATTGCCAGCGACTTCGATGGCGCTGATGACACTACGCGCAATCTGCTGCTGCACCTCTCACGGCTGAACGATGTTATCTGCTGTCTTGCATTCGATCCCCTTGCTGTTCGGCTTCCTCCTGCCGGACAGCTCGTCGTCAGCGACGGCAAGCTGCAGGTTGAGCTTCAGTTGGGTCAAGAGAACGTGCGCGAGAACATTCTTGAAGCGTCCGGCAAGCGGATGAACGCGATTCTGGCGTGGCAGCATGAGCTCGGTGTGCCAGTACTTCCACTTAGTACAGCTGAAGATGTGCCCGGGCAAGTGGGTCACCTGCTGGGTAAAATCGCAGATCGGAGAAGGCGGATATGAGCGCCCCTCTCGACAAGCTGCACGACTTTTATCAGCCGCCTGGGCCCACGTGGACTCCTCAGACCGTCGGCTGGTACGTTCTGTTCGTCATTGCAGGACTACTCGTAATTTGGGTGTCTGTCCACCAGATGAGGAAATGGTTTGCTAATCGCTATCGCCGCGCGGCGTTGCGAGAGCTCGATCTCCTACCAGCAAATGAGTTTTCTGCGCTTCTCAAGCGGACGGCGCTCGCGGTGTGGCCGCGCGAAAGAGTCGCTTCGCTTAGCGGCGCAGAGTGGCTCAACTTTCTGAATGAGGCCACTGGCGATGAGACGTTTCACTCCCCGCCTGCTGATCGGATCGAAGAGATGGCTCTTCAACCTGTCACACTGTCGAACGAGGACGAACACACGCTAAGAAGGACGGTAGCGACCTGGATCAGGAGTCATCGTGTATAAGCTCGAGTATCCGTGGCTGCTCGCCCTGCTGCCGGTGCCTCTTCTTGTCTACTGGCTGCTGCCCGCTTACAAGGAAGAGCAGGATTCCCTGCGACTGACATTCTTCCATTACATCAGCTCCAGCATCGGCCTCACCCCGCAGCCCGGCGCAGTCGTCCCACGAACAAACTGGTTGCAGAAGGTTCTCGCGCCGCTCTGTTGGTGCCTCATCGTTCTGGCGCTGGCGCGGCCACAGCTTATTGAGCCACCCATCCAAAAGATTCAGCCCGGACGCGATCTGATGCTGGCTCTCGATATTTCGCAGTCAATGGAGACTCCGGACTTCCGTACTTCTGACGGCAAGCGCCTGCGTCGCGTCGATGTAGTCAAGCAGGTCGTTGGTGAGTTCATCCGCAAACGCAAGAACGACCGCATCGGCCTGATCGTCTTCGGCCAAGCCGCTTATCCTGTTACACCCTTCACGCTTGACCACGAGGCCGGTTTGCAGATCCTCGCCCAGACCGACGCAGGCATGGCCGGTCCGCAGACAATGATCGGTGATGCTATCGGGCTTGCGATCAAGCAGTTCAATAACAGCGAAGCCAAGCAGCAGCGCGTGTTGATTCTCCTTACCGACGGCAACGACACCGGCAGCCGCATGCCGCCGCGCAAGGCCGCCGAGATCGCCAGCCAGAATGGCATCACCATCCACGTCGTCGGACTTGGCGATCCTCGAGCCACCGGAGAAGACAAGGTCGACTACAACGCGCTCAATGACATTGCAAAAGCAACCGGCGGACAGGTCTTCCACGGAGAGAACCGCGTTGAGCTCGAAAAGGCGTACGCAACCCTCGATAAGATTACGCCGCAGAACTTCAAAACTTTGAGCTATCAGCCGCGGCGAGAACTCTTCATGTTTCCACTTGGGGCGGCAGTTCTTCTGTTTGTTGGGTGTCAGTTGCTGATGCTGTTGGCGAGTCTCATGCTCAGGCTTTTCTCGCGTCGACGGGAAAAACAGGACGAAGCTACGACCTCGGGCGTCTTCAAGGTGCATGTATGAGCGGGTGGTGGGCAGCGGTGCATTTTCTTCGCCCGCAGTGGCTCTGGTTACTGCTCGCCGCGCCTGTAATCTACCTTTCACTTCGTTTTCGTGACGACGTGCGCTCTCGTTGGAAGCGTTATATAGACCCCGCACTGCTGGAACATCTCATTGTGTCGCGCAAGCGGCGTTGGCGTCTGCGTCCCGTCCACATGATCTCGCTGCTCATCGTTATCGGAGCCGTCGCGATGGCTGGCCCTACTTGGAAGCGCGAACAGCCCCCATTCACCGAGGACAAAGCACCGCTCGTTATCGCACTCGATCTCTCCGAGACGATGAACGCAATCGACCTCGACCCCACACGGCTCGAGCGAGTGAAGCTCAAACTGCGGGAGCTCCTCAAAGTCCGAAATGGTGGACGCACAGCACTCTTCGTCTACGCGAACACCGCCCACATGGTGCTTCCGTTTACTACCGACAACTCTCTGTTCGATCTTTACCTGAGTTCGCTCTCCACGTCTCTGATGCCAAGCCAGGGAAAGGACACGGCCAAAGCGCTTCGTGCAGTCGAAGACTTTCTCAAAGACGAGCCTGTATCCGGAACCATCCTCTTCGTCACGGACGGAATCGAGCCTCAGGCGCTGCCCGAATTTCGCAAGTTCGCTACTGCGCACGACAGCCAGAACGACATTCTCGTCTTAGGTGTAGGAACCTCCAACGGAGGGCCCGTGCGCACAGTCGGCAACGGCTTTCTCAGTGATCGAACTGGTCGGCGGGTCTATGCAAAGCTTGACGTAAACGCTCTTCGCTCTCTCAGCCGCATCGACATCCCCGCCACCACGCTTACTCTCAATGACGACGACATCCACTGGATCCAGCGCCGCGTGCAACACCACCTCGAGACCTTGCAGCAGAAGAATTCGAAGACGCGCTGGATCGATGAAGGCTATTGGCTCACCTTTCCCATCGCCGCTATTGCCGTCTTCTGGTTCCGCAAAGGGTGGACGGTGCGCTGGTCGTCCGCGGCACTCGCTGTCTTTTTCGTTCTTCCTCCTTCCAACGTTCATTCGAGCTTCTCATGGATCGACCTTTGGCTGACGCACGATCAGCAAGGCCGCTACTACTTTCAGAAGGGTGACTACCAGAGAGCCTCCGAAGCGTTCGATGACCCGCTTTGGCGTGGAGTCTCTTTTGCGCGTGCAGGAGAGTATGACGATGCTCTGAACGCCTTCGCCCTTAGTGATTCCGCTGAGGCTTGGTACAACCAGGGCGACGCGCTGGCCCATCTCGGAAAATATCCCGAGGCAGTCGCGGCGTACCAGCAGACACTCGCGCGGAGGCATCCGTGGCCGGAGGCGCAGGATAACCTCACTCTCGTTCAATTGCTCATCCCCAAAACGAACGACAAAGATAAGGACAAAGACCAGCAGCAGGAGATTCCACCGAACCTTCCGCCCGATCAAATGAAGTTCGACAACAGAGCGAAGAACGGGAGGAAAATACAGGCGCAGATCGATCCCAAGAAAATGGCTGACATCTGGATGCGAAATATCCAGACGACCCCTGCCGATTTTCTCCGCCGACGTTTCGCTGTTCAGGCGGCTGAGGAGCCTCATCCATGAAGCGCGTTCTCATCACCGTCTTCGCCGCATTCATCGCGCTCACGGCAGCAGCTCAAAGCCCCATCGTTCAAGCCCACCTCGAGCCATCCCATGGGATTCTGGTTGGCCAGCCAATACGAATGGTCGTAACGGTGTACGTTCCCAATTACTTCACCGGGAGTCCTGACTTCCCAGAATTTGAGATTGAAAACGCAATCGTCGTTTTGCCACAAGACCGCCCCGCGAACTCCAATACCCAGATCGATGGAGTCAGGTACGCCGGCATCACCGAGACCTACGTCATCTATCCGCAACAGGCTGGCGATTTTCATCTACCTCGCGAGCAGGTCACCGTTCCTTTCGCGCTCGCCCCGCCAAAGAGCACGATCGCACAAGTCCCATTGCCTGCACTCGCATTTCACGCCGATGTTCCGGCAGCGGCAAGAGACCTCGACTACTTCCTTCCCACAACGGCGCTCACCATGCAGCAGAAGTGGTCATCGCCCATGAAAAACCTTCGCGTCGGCGACACGATAGAGCGAACCGTTACGGTAACGGCAACGAAGATGCAATCGATGTTGATTCCACCTCTTTCTCTCGACGCGCCCAGTGGTATCCGCGTCTACCCGGAGGAGCCCGTCATCCATGATCAAAAGACTGATCGAGGCGACTTTGTATATGGCCGTCGCACGCAGACTGCGAAATACGTCATCCAGAAAGAGGGAGACTACACACTTCCTTCGATTGAACTGAAGTGGTGGAATCTCTCGTCTCATCGCCTGGTAACGGCTACCTTGCCAGCTGTTCACTTCATAGCTGCCGCCAACACGAATTATGTCACCGAGCTTCCGCCGGAATCGGAGCCTGCGCCGATCGCTCCCATAAGACATAGGAGTTTATGGAAACAATATCGATCGCGCATTCTGATCACATCTCTGTGCTGCATCGCGGTTGCCCTTTTACTTGCGATGATCTGGTATTGGTTGCCGCGCGCTCGGCGAAGACTGCAAGCCTGGCAAGAACGTCGACGGCACTCTGAAGCTACCTATTTCCACAACCTTCAACGCGCATGCACCCAGAACAACGCGGCGGAGTCCTATGTCTGGCTTCTGAAGTGGATCGCTGTGGCGGATCCGGGCGTGTCACTTCAACAAGCTTTAAAGCGCGCAGATAACCCGTTACTTACATCCGATACGAATGATTTAGGTGAGTCTCTCTTTGCGCAGCGCATCCAGGACTATTCCTGGAACGGTAAGAGATTTGCCGCCCTACTGAGACAACAGCGAAAGGATCATAGGATGCACTTATCAAAGCATCAATATCTCAACGACTTGAACCCCAAATGAGTCGATTGTTTGGAAAGTCTCAGTTGGCTTTTAGGTAGTTTCCGTACCCGACTATCAAAGTGGAGCTGACAAGCAGAAAGAGGCCGCAGGAGACGAGGAGTTTGGTGCGGCGGCTCGTGCCGTGCCATTCCTTGAAGATGAGACCCCACAGGGTGGCGAAGATAATGATGCTGGCCATGTGGAGGGTCCAACTTGAGAAGTCGTATTTGCCCATCTTTGTCTGGCCCATCGAGTAGAAGAAAAACTGAAAATACCAGATGATTCCAGCTGCGGCAGCAAAGAAGTAGTTGGCCGCGAGGGTCTTGGGGGCGAGGCGGTCATAGGTGGAGGCATCGAGCGGGTCAAAGTCGACGAGGGTGTCGCCTGAGGAGTGAGAGGCGCGCATTGGGTTATAGCCAGGTTCACCTGCGAACTGCTTGATGGAGCGGTTTTTCAGGATGAGGATCGCGGACCAGATGAAGTTAGTTAGGAAACCTCCCCAGAGAACGACAATAAGGATGGGGAGATTCTGCCAGAGATCCAGACGATGGTTGGCGAGGAGTTGAGTTTTGGCGATGTCGCCGATGGGTTTGCCTGCCTTAAGTCCGAAAGCGAAGAAGCTACTCATAATGCCAGCGAAGATGGCGACGGCAATGCCTTTGCCAAAGTTGTAATCCGACTCTCCGGCTTCGGCTTTTTCTTCTGGGGTGATCTCACGGTCCTTGGAGAGACCGGCGGCGCCATTGATGGATACGGCGATTAGGCAGACGAGGACACCGAAGAGGATGATTTGGCCGGAGGATTCGTGCAGGATAGTGTGAATGGAGCCATCGTAGATGGGAGGTATGAGGGTTCCGAAGGCAGTGCAGAGGCCGAGAGCGATGGCGTAGCCGAGAGCGATGCCGAGATACCGGATGGCGAGGCCAAAGGTAAGGCCGCCCATGCCCCAGAGCGCTCCCCAGAGAAATGCGTAACCAATGACGTGGCTCGAGGGGTCGGCGTGGACCTGGCGGAGGATGCCGAAGACGTTGGGAACGAAGATATAAGCAAGTACGATAGGGGTGATGATCCATGCTGCGAAGCCCTGGACAAGCCAGTAGATCTCCCAGGACCAGCGCTTGATGCCGCGGAAAGGAATGAAATTTGTGGCGGAGGCGAAACCGCCGATCCAGTGAAAGATGACGCCGATAAAAGGGTTGGTTCCCACGATACCTCGTTACGTGATTCACGATGGTTGCTGAGCGCGTACTATCGTACCTGACGAAAGTTGCATTGGGAAATATAATCCCTATTGAATTTCTAGCTTGAGAGGCGGAGGCGACCCTGCGAGTTGCGCTATTTATTACCTGTTATAACGACACGCTGTTTCCTGATACGGGTAAGGCCGTAGTTCGGGTGCTGGAACGGCTGGGGCATACGGTGGAATTTCCTGCAGGACAGACCTGTTGTGGGCAGATGCATTGGAATACAGGGTACCAGTCTGAGGCCTTGCCGCTGGTGAAGCGGTTTGTGGAGCAGTTTCGCGGGGCTGAGACGGCCGTGGTGCCTTCATCCTCTTGCGTCGCGATGATGCGGGATCATTATCCGAAGATGGCGGCCGAGATTGGGGATGCTGCATTGATCGCCGAAGTTTCGCAGTTGCTGCCCCGCGTGTTTGAGTTCTCAGAGTTCCTGACAAAGCGGTTGGGACTGGAGGATGTGGGGGCCTACTATCCTCATCGGGTGACGTATCACGCTAGTTGTCATGGGCTACGAAATCTTGGACTGGGCGATGGACCGGTGCGTTTGCTAAAGGCGGTGCGGGGAATTGATCTGGTTGAGTTGGATGGGCTGGAACAGTGCTGCGGGTTTGGCGGAACGTTTGCCGTGAAGAATGCGGATGTTTCGAGTGCGATGCTTGAGGAGAAGATCAGCACTGTTTTAGGGACTGGCGCGGAGGTGTGTACGGCTTGCGATAACAGTTGTTTGATGCACATTCAGGGGGCTTTGCACCGACAGAAGACTGGTGTGAAGACGCTCCATCTTGCGGAGATATTGGCTGCAGATGAGGGGGCGGGACTGTGAGCGGGAGCGCCTTGGATCCGAAGACTGCTCCGGTTTTTCCGATGGCGGCCAGGGCTGCGATGAAAGATGGGCAGCTGCGACGGAATGTTCGCCATGCCACGGATATGATTCAGGCCAAGCGGGCTCGCGTGGTGGCCGAGATGCCGGATTGGCAGGAACTGCGCGAGGCCGGGAAGCAGATTCGTCAGCACACAATGGAGAATCTGGATTTCTATCTGGAGGAGTTTGAAGCCAATTGCACCCGGGCTGGTGGGGTCGTGCATTGGGCTCGGGATGCGGCGGAGGCTCAACAGATTATCGTCGGGTTGGTGAAGGCTTCGAGGTCGGATGAGGTGATTAAGATCAAGTCGATGACGACTGAAGAGATTCAGTTGAACTCGGCGCTAGAGGCTGCAGGGATTCACCCCTACGAGACGGATCTGGCAGAGTTGATTATTCAGTTGGGGCACGACCAGCCTTCGCATATTGTGGTGCCGGCGCTGCACAAGAATCGACAGCAAATCAGGGAGATCTTTCGGCGAGAGATGAATCTGCCGAAACTCGGCGAGCGGCCTGAGGATTTGGCCGATGCAGCACGGATATTCTTGCGGGAGAAGTTTCTGCGGGTGAAGACGGGAGTGAGTGGAGCCAATTTTCTCATTGCAGAGACTGGCGGTGTTTGCATCGTGGAGAGCGAGGGCAACGGCCGGATGTGTTTGACGTTGCCAGAAACACTCATTACGGTGGCAGGGATCGACAAGGTAGTGCCGCGGTTTGCGGACCTGGAAGTTTTGTTTCAATTGTTGCCTCGTTCGGCCACCGGCGAGAGGATGAACCCTTATAACTCGATCTGGACTGGCGTAAACGCCTCGGATGGCCCGCGTGCGTTTCATGTGGTGCTGATGGACAATGCACGCACGGAGATTTTGGCAGATGCGGAGGGACGGCAGACCCTGAACTGCATCCGGTGCGGAGCCTGTCAGAATGCTTGTCCGGTGTATCGACAGACCGGTGGGCATGCTTATGGGAGCGTGTATGCAGGGCCGATTGGAGCGATTCTAACTCCGCAGTTGCAGGAGATGCATCATGCGCAGTCGCTGCCATATGCCTCGTCGCTTTGTGGAGCCTGCTATGAGGTTTGTCCGGTGAAGATCAATATTCCTGAGGTGCTGATTCACCTGCGGAATAAGGTTGTGAAGCAGAACGGGCCGCTGAATATCGAGGCACTCGCGATGAAGACGATGGGGATGATTTTTCTCAGCGAGCAGCGATTTCGGGCAGCGCAGCGTATGGGACGCATGGCTGAGGCTCCGCTGGTGCGGAGGGATGAGAAGGGCGCGGGATGGATCGGATGGCTGCCGGGGATGCTAGGTGGATGGACCAAGGCGAGGGATTTGCAGGAGATGCCTCAGGAGACGTTTCGAGACTGGTGGGAGAAACGGGGGACGCATGGGAGTTGATATAGGTGCTGCATCTTTGGGTTCAGCCAGGGCGGAAATTCTTCAGCGGATTCGTGCGGCTACGGGCGGGGTTTCGAATGCAGAGGTCGCCAGGGCTGGGTGGGCTCGACTGCCCCGAGAGTATCGGCGAACGGCTACCCGAGGCAGGGAGGCTGTGCTGGAGTTGCTGGAAGATCGCCTTCGGGATTATGACGCAAACGTTGTTCGTGTTGGGCGAGACGGCGTGTCCGCGATCGTGGCCAAGCTGCTTTCTGAGCGCGGAAAGACGCGAATGCTTGTGCCGGCCGGGATTGCAAAGCAGTGGTTGCCGGTCGGGGTTGAGTTTGTAGAAGACGAAGGTTTGTCTCCGGAGGATTTGGACAGATTTGATGGCGTGATGACCGGATCGACCATGGCGATTGCAGAGACCGGCACAGTGATATTGCAGAATGTTCCAGGGCAGGGAAGGCGGGCGGTGACGCTGGTTCCGGACTATCAGTTGTGCGTGGTGCGTGAGGAGGATGTTGTGGAGACTGTGTCGGAGGCGATGGCTCGACTCCAGGAGACGGCTGAGCTGCCGACAACTTTTTTCTCGGGACCATCGGCCACCGCGGACATTGAAATGACGCGGATCAAGGGGGTGCATGGGCCGCGCTTTCTGGATGTAGTTTTGATGAGGTCAGGTTTTGAGAGAGAAACTCTTTGACAAATCCCCTCGAAATGGTGCAACCTTTGAATGTTTCAATAGAGAGTATATTTCTACTTAGGGAAAACGAGCCTGCAAATGGATTTGGGGATCGCAACAAACGCAGCACGTGATCGTGTATGGACGGCTCTGGATGCTTTTCGTATCGAGGTGCCGTCGTGGGGTTTCGCGAATACTGGTACCCGGTTTGGCAAGTTTGTGCAGGGTGGCGCAGCAACGACAATTGAAGAAAAGTTCGCGGATGCTGCGCAGGTAAATGCCTTGACCGGAGCGAGTCCTACGGTCGCACTGCACGTCTTGTGGGATCTTCCGGGTGGGAGGGCAGATGTTCCGGCGATCCAAGCACTCGAGAAGAAGTATGGTGTGAAGTCGGGATCGATCAATCCAAACCTTTTTCAGGATGCGGAATATAAGTATGGTTCAATTGCCAATCCGAGCGCAGAGATTCGCGGCAATGCGCTGGCGCACCTGCTGGATTCAGTCGAGATCGGGAGGGCGCTGGGGTCGCAGGATGTTTCGATGTGGATTGCGGATGGCTCAAACTATCCGGGCACGCAGAGTATTCGGAGGCGCATTGGATGGATGGAAGAGGTGCTGGGTGAAACGCACGCGGCTCTGGGTGAAGGGCAACGGATGCTCGTGGAGTATAAGCCCTTTGAGCCGGCTTTTTATCATACAGATATTGCTGACTGGGGAATGGCGCTGGAGTTGGCTCGGCGGGCGGGACCGAAGGCGAAGGTACTGGTGGATACCGGGCATCATTATCAAGGCACGAATATCGAACAGATTGTCGCGTGGCTCCTGCACCTGGGGGCGTTGGGCGGATTCCACTTCAACGACCGGAAGTATGCAGATGACGATTTGACGCTAGGGTCTATTGACCCTTACCAGGTGTTCCGAATCTTTCATGAGATTTTGAGCGTTGGGAACGATGATCAGGCGCAGATTGCGTTCATGATCGATCAGAGTCATAACTTGAAGGGTAAGATCGAAGCAATGGTGCAGACGGTGGTCACTGCGCAGGAGATCTATGCGAAGGCGGCGCTTGTGGACAGGGCTCGGCTTGCCGAATTGCAACAGGAGTGCCACTTGGTGGAGGCGGAGGAGTGCTTCCGCGGGGCCTTCTGGCAGGACGTTCGACCGTTGGTGCGGGAGTGGCGGGAGGCACGCGGGCTTCCTTCAGAGCCCTTGAAGGCTCTGAGGGACAGCGGTTATGTGGAGAAGATCACGCAGGAACGGAACAGCCAAAATGCACGCAGCGAATTCCGGTATGCCTGATAGATAGCCGAGCAGCAGGCTCCTGCTTTCATAGATTGTTTATTTCATTAACGAAACGCGGTTGCCTTGCCACATAATGGAACGGCTGATTGATTGTTCCTCAGCAGGAGACTATGGCGGCACGTAAAACGACGAAGCGACTTTATTTGATTCCCGTCCTGTCCAAGGCCCTGGATATTCTCGAACTTCTACAGGCGGAAAACCAGCCAATGACGCTTGAGTCGGTCCATCGGCAGACGCGCATCTCAAAGACCACGGTCTATCGGGTTTTAAAGACGTTCGTGCACCGCGGGTATCTTTCGCAGTCGCCAGATGGCCTCTACCGACAGGTGACACGGGAGAAGAAGCTACGATTCGGGTTTGCCGGGCAGAGCGCAGAGATGCCCTTTTCCAATGAGGTAACAGAGAGTTTGAAAGATGCAGCGGCTTCAGTTGGAGTCGATCTGCTGGTCCTTGACAATTGCTACGACGCAGCAACTGCGCTAAAGAATGCGGAGGAGTTCGTTCGAAGCAAGGTTGATCTGATCATTGAATTCCAAGTGGAGCAAGAGGTTGCTCCGATAATTGCAGACAAGATAGCGGAGGCAAACATTCCGTTGATCGCGATTGATATCCCGCATCCTCACGCCACCTACTTTGGAGTGGATAACTACCGGGTGGGAATTGAGGCGGGCGAGACGCTTGCGGCGTACGCGATGGCGAACTGGGGTGGTCGGGTGGATTGGGTGATTGGACTGGACCTGCCCGAGGCTGGGCAACTGGTGCAGAGCAGAATTGTGGGTGCGTTCGAGGGGATTCGCAGCGGGATTGCCGATCTGCCGGTGGAGTCATATGTGAGAATTGACGGACGGGGAATGCGGGACCGAAGCAAAATGCTGGTGTCTGATTTTCTGCAGCGGCATCCGAAAAACAAGCACATCTTGATTGCTGCGGCGACAGATTCAAGCGCATTAGGCGCGGTCGATGCAGTCCGTGAGAACAAGCGAGACAAGCATGTTGTGATTGTGGGACAGGACTGCATCGCGGAGGCAGTTGCGGAGATGCGGAGAGATCGATCGCCACTCATTGCGTCGGTGTCCCACGAGGCTGCGTCGTATGGGCCGAGCCTGATGCATCTTGGACTGTCGCTGCTGCGCGGCCAGACGGTGGCTCCCTACAACTATGTCGCCCACAAGGTGGTGACACGGGAATTGCTCGACTGACCCCTAGTCTGGAGTAAGAGGGGATCACAAGTGGCGCGTCGTAGTTTAGACGTTGCAGTTCTGCAGATCCCATATGTTCTAAAGAAGCTGTCACCTCCGCTCTCGGGTGTCAATAGCGGCTATTTTCTAATGAATTTTCTCATTGGAAATAGTTGCCGTATTGGTGTTTCGTGTGGAATGATGATCCTGGCGTTTCAGTAGCCGGTACGACGGGGGAATGTATGACAGCACAGAAGGGTCTTCGTGTTCTTGAAGATCGTTGGGATGAGGCGGTTGCGGGAACTTTGGATGGGCCGGAGCTTTTGAGATACCGGTCGAATCTGTTGGGATCGGACCTGCGGATCACGAACTTTGGCGGAGGCAATACAAGCTCGAAGCTGGATCATTCTGACCCCCTGGATTCGAGGCCAATGCAGGTTCTCTGGGTGAAGGGGAGTGGCGGCGATCTCGGGAGCATCAAGCGCACTGGGTTCGCGACTCTTTACTTGGAGAAGTTACTGTCATTGGAGAGGGTGTACCGCGGCGTCGAGTTGGAAGATGAGATGGTTGATTTGTACCCCTTGTGTACGTTTGGGAATAACCCTGTAGCCGCATCTATTGACACTCCTCTCCATGCGTTTCTGCCGTTTGCACACGTGGATCATTTACATCCGGACTGGGGGATCGCGCTGGCCGCGTCCGCGAACGGGAAGATCAAAATGGAGGAGTTTAACAAGGAATTCGGCCACAAGTTGGTCTGGTTACCCTGGCAGCGACCGGGCTTCGAGTTAGGGATGATGATGCGGGAAGTCGTCGAAGCCAGCCCCGGTTGCGATGGAGTTGTGCTGGGTGGCCATGGGCTGTTTACATGGGGGGATACGCAACGCGAGAGCTATCTGAATACGATCATGATCATCGATCAAATAGGACAGTTTATCGAGCGGCATGCGTCGGTCGCCGGGCACAAACATTTCGCTGGTGCCCGGGTAAAAAGTCGCGAGGATCGCGCAGAGATTGCGCTGCGAATCATGCCGTATCTGCGTGGAGTTGTTTCGCGAAAGCAGCGATGGATCGGGAACTTCAGCGATGCATCAGAGGTTTTGGAGTTTGTGAACTCTGCTCAGGCAGAGAGGCTGGCTCATCTGGGAACAAGCTGCCCGGATCACTTCATCCGCACTAAGATTCGTCCGATGTTTATCAAGTGGAATCCAGAGGGTGACCCTACTGAATTAGAGGAGTTGATCGACATCGCCCTGGAGACGTACCGTGCGGATTATGCGGAGTATTACAGCCGTTATGCGGTGAAGGAGTCGCCCGCGGTGCGGGATTCCAGCCCGACAGTAGTGCTGGCGCCGGGTCTGGGCATGTTTAGCTTCGGAAAAAATAAAGCTGAAGCGCGGATCACGGGCGAGTTCTACATTAATGCGATTGGTGTGATGAAGAGCGCCGGTGCTCTTGGGACTGGAGAGGATTGCAAGGAGATCCCTCAAGCTGGTCCAGCTGCGACAGCGGATCAATTTACAGTTTATGAGAATTACGTGGCGCTGCCTCCCAGCGAGGCCTTTCGGATCGAATACTGGAAGCTGGAGGAGGCAAAGATTCGACGCCAGCCACCGGAGAAAGAGTTGAGCCGGCGGATTGTTCTCGTCGTCGGCGGAGGTAGCGGGATTGGTCGCGAGGTTGCGTTGTTGGCGGCTGAGCATGGTGCGCACGTGATGGTAGCGGACCGCGACGTGAGAGGTGCGGAGGCCGTTGCGCTTGAGACCGCGGCAATCTCAGGCAAGGAGGCAGTGGGATGGACGAGCATCGATATTCGGGACCGCAAGGCGATCAAAGCTGCGCTGGATGCGACGATCAAACAGTTTGGTGGCATCGACATTCTAGTCAACACGGCGGCGCTGTTTCCATCCTCGCCGGATGGAGTTATCAGCGATGCTCAATGGGCATTGACGTTGGAAGTTAATGTTACGGCCAACTATCTGTTGACGGACGAGGCTGCGAAGATATTTGCGCAACAGGGAATCGACGCCAGCGTCGTGCTAACCAGTTCGGCGAATGCGGTTGTCGCTAAGCGAGGGAGTGAAGCTTACGACGTTAGTAAGGCAGCTCTGAGTCATCTGGTGCGGGAACTGGCGGTCACGCTTTCTCCTCATGTGCGAGTTAATGGCATCAGCCCCGCCACCGTCGTAAAAGGCTCAACGATGTTTCCGCGAGATCGAGTAGTTGCTTCTTTGAAGAAATATAAATTGCCTTTCGACGACAAGAGCTCCGACGATGAACTACGAAATGTGCTGGCCCAGTTTTATGCAACGCGGACGCTGACGCACCAGCCCATCGATCCCAAGGATTGCGCGCGGGCGATTCTGTTTCTTGCGGGACCTCAGGCGCGATGCACGACAGGGCATTTGATTCCGGTTGACGGAGGCTTGACCGAGGCCTATCTGCGATGAAGGCGGACGCCTGACATGCTGCTCTTGCCTATAGACCAGCGGGCTTTGATTGCGGTAGACCTGGGTGCCGAGAGTTGCCGCGTTTCGCTGCTCCGCTGGGTGGAGGGGAATGCGCTGATTACGCTGGTGCATCGTTTTGCGAATGCTCCGCGTGAGGTGTACGGCGAACTTCGCTGGGACCTGACGATGATCGAGGCGGGGCTCGATTATGGACTCCGAAAGTGCGCGGAGATTGCAAGAGAGGGTGTGCGTTCCATTGCGGTTGATGGTTGGGCAGTGGACTACGTGTGGGTGGATACAGATAGTAAGGCGTTGGCTGATCCGTTCTGCTATCGCGATCAGCGAACCCTAGATGCAGAGTGGTCTCTGCATCGAAAGATCAGTCCCCGGAGGTTGCGGGAATTGACCGGCATTCAATTGATGCGAATTAACACCCTGTATCAGCTTCATGCAGATGCTTTGCAAAGACAGCTGAGTGAACTGCAGTGGCTGAATCTACCGGAGTATATTTTGTCGCGATTGGGTGGAGCGCGTGTGGCCGAGCATACGAATGCGACTCATACACAGATGATGGAGTTAGATCGTCGGCAGTGGTGTCCGGAGATTTTCCAGGCTGCTAATCTGGATCTTGCATGTGCGCCACAATTGGTCCCCCCAGGAACCGAAGTTGGTCGACTGACTGGGCCACTGGCAGAGTTGCCAGCTTTTCGGGATACCGTGCTGATTGCGCCAGCCTGCCACGATACTGCTTCGGCGATTGCCGGGATACCGGCGACCGGAGATGACTGGGCGTACATTAGCTCGGGTACATGGTCGTTAGTGGGAACGCTGCTGGAGGAACCGAGAAACGATGCGGCAGCTCGCGAAGAGAATTTTACGAATCTTGGGGCTGTGGGTGATCGAATCTGCTTCCATAAGAATGTGAATGGGATGTGGCTGATTCGTCAGTGCATCGAAAAATGGGGCGAGGATGGCCGCGTTTGGACAGTTCCCGAGATTGTGGCAGCGGCTGAGGCGGCAGTGAAGCCAGATGGCCTGTTAGATGTCGATGATGCTGACCTGCTGCTGGCTGGGCAGATGCCGCAACGTATCAATGGCCAACGGGTGCGAAAGGGTTTCGTTCCTTTTGACGAAAGCCCAGAGAATGCTCCCGAATTTGCGAGTCTCATCTTCCATAGTCTTGCGGCTCGGTATGCGAGTGTGCTGGAGCGAGTAGCATTTCACAGCGGGAAGAAGTTGAGTCGACTGTTTGTTGTTGGGGGCGCGAGCCAAAATGATTTTCTGAATAGGCTAACCCAGGAGGCAACTGGATTGGAGTTGTTTAGGGGATCGGCCGAGAGTGCAACACTGGGAAACTTCGCGGTGCAACTTGCGGTGTTAGAAGGCAAGCGCGATGCTGTTACGGGGGCGTCTGCGGAGCTGGTTTCGCAGTGGGCTAGCCACCTGTCGAGTCCCTTATGAAAAGCGTCAAACGCTTCGCAATATCTGCATAAAGCTCTCGATCTTTCGTGCTCCTGCCGTCTTGGTTGTAGCGAGGTTCTGTTCAAGGCTGGTGCCAATAAAAAAGGTCATCACGATATCAGCAAGCGAGCCCGCCGGCATGCGCGGTCGCTCCGCCTCGATGTTCTTAACGAGGAGTTGTCGCAGGGGCTTGAGGCTGTTCTGCACGATGCCATGAGCTTCCCTCGGGAGAATCGCGAACTCTCTCATTGAATTTGTGGCGAAGCACCCCTTCTGCCCCTCGACGCATTTGAGTGCCACATTAAGGTACCTGCGAACATTATCCCAGCCAAGTGGTTCGGTCGTGAGCGTGTCCTTAATCTCGCTCGTCTCGATGTAGTAGCGCAGGGTCTCAAGAAAAAGATCGTCCTTATCTCGAAACTCTGCATAAAGACCCGACTTGTTGACCCCCGTTGCCGCTTCGAGATCCTGAAGGGTCGTATCTGCGAAGCCATGTTCCCAGAAAACGGGAAGGGCTTTTTCAAGGACCCCTTGACGGCTGAAATTTCTAGGACGAGCCATACCTGATCCTCTTCCTCCTTGATGATGTCTTCACAGCGCTACCCGCTATGCTGATACCTCTCCGACTAAAACCGGGAAGGATGCACTCACTATTATGAACCATTTAGTTCTAGATGCGTTAAAACCAGATATGGATATATTCTCCGAAACGCTCAATGATCTGAGCGCGATGGATCCTATCCCGGTCGAGCCGGACATGATGGGAGCCCTGGAACCGAGTGAGGTGTCCCCTCTGCCGTGGAAATGCTTCGATTCAAAGCACGTAACCCTACGTTGGGGGAACGATACATGTTCACCGCTTGTGCCGAGGAAAACGACGTGGGTTCGACATGGGTTCCACGGGTTAAATTCGGGGACACTCCCAATCAGAGTGTTTGATTTTTGTCGCATTCTACTATGATGATGCGCTGGAAAATAGGGAGATCAATCCCTCCGGAATCGTCGGATGTGCGAGGACAGCCTCTCGAAGTGAGGTATAGGGCATCCCTCCGAGCATTGCAATCTGCACGCACCCCATGATCTCGCCCGCACCCACGCCGAACGCTACAAACCCGAGAATGTGATCGCTGTCACGCGCTACCAGGCACTTTAGGAATCCACGGGTTTCCATGAGACTCCGCGCTCTGAGCATGGACGTCATCGGGATCTTGAAGAGACAGTAGGCAATCCCCTTTGCCTTTGCCTCCTTCTCGGTCATCCCAACGCGCGCCAATTCAGGGTCTGTGAATAGGCAGAACGGTACCTGCCTACCGGTGGTCACTCGGTGCCCGCCGAGTATATTGTCACGGACAACTCGAAAGTCGTCTTCGCTGATGTGTGTGAATTGTGGGCTTCCTGCAACCTCACCCACCGCCCAGATTCCCGGAGCGGTCGTCTCAAGGCGCTCGTTTACTTTGATATATCCGCGCTCTGTCACTTCCACTCCGGTAAGTTCGAGCCCAATGTCTTTCGTGTTTGGTACCCGTCCAGCTGCGACTAAGATATGCGTGCCTTCCAGTGACTTCGCCACTCCGTTTTGTTCGAGAGTGACACGGACCGACTGTCCTGATACTCCAGAGATGCTTTTGATCTTTGCGTTCAAAACCAGATCTACGCCTTCGTCCTTGAGGAGGCTCCCCAAACCCTCGATGACGTCATCGTCTTCACTGTGAAGAACGCAATGATTACGATCTAAGAGGGTGACTTTGCTCCCGAATCGGCGCATCGCCTGTGCGAACTCTAGCCCAACGTGCCCGGCCCCAAGAACGATCAAGTGTTCGGGCACGACATCGAGTTCAAGGGCTTCTACGTGGGTCAACGGCTGAGCTGACCTCAGCCCAGGAATGTCTTCGACCACCGCGTGCGTCCCTGTACCGATCACTACATTTTCGCCGCGCAGCAACCGTTTTGTTCCATCCGACAATGTGGCCTCGAGCGTCTTTGGGCCAACAAACTTTCCTGACGCCATGATCAGTTCCGCGCCGCTTTCTTTATAGAGAGCGAGATGAGTGTCTACGAGCCCTTGGACCATCTTGCGTTTTCGATCTCTGACAGCGGGCATTTTGATGCGGAAACTGTCGATGCTGATTCCGAAGTCCTCGCTGCGCCGAACATAGTGAGCGACCTGCGCACTATGAACGATATTCTTACTGGGAAGGCATGCGATGTTTGGGCACGCTCCGCCGACGTACTTGCGTTCCACTACCGCGACGCGCCGACCTTGCCCGGCGAAGGTCCAGGCCAGCAGTTTCGAACCTGCGCCGCTACCAAGAATGACGAGATCGTAAACTTCCGGTTGTGATTGAGGATCCATATATGCCGTTCTCCGTTGCAGGTGATGGATTAGAGAAACTCCGCCTGTGCATTCCTGTGCCAGGGACTTCCCGTTTTTTACGATGACCTATCGTTCGTGGTTAGCTTTCATTTTCGGAAACGGCAGCTTGTTTTCCGAAGTAGCTGATCAGGTATAGGGACACTCCAAGGGCTATCACATCCTTAAAGAGGAACAGGCCCAGAAAACTCATGTACCCTATGCCGTTAACGTGGGTAATTGTGCCGGGAGTAGTGATGATCATAGTGCTGGTTGTAAAGAACATGCCCGTTGCGATGAGCCCACCCAGGATGCCGGCTTTAGGCTTGAAATAGCCTGTAAACATCAATAGAGCGGCAATCCACTCGGTGAGACCGATTATGTCGGAGCCGACGTAAGGGCCGAATAATTTAAAGTGCCACCAGATCAGCGGGCTGTTGGAAACCAGTGGAATGATGCCTTCGGCGCCGGGCCGAGTCATTTTGAAAGATCCTGCCCAAAGAAGCATAACAATCATGCCGATATTGCTGACAAGGAAAGGGATCTTACGATCACTTATCCACGCAGCCAATTTGGTCAAATTACTTTTAGCTTGATTTGAGAGATCAGCAGAAGAAACCAAGTCTTCTCTCTCCAAATTAGTTTCTTGTCCTGTCGAGACGCGACTCATACTTACTTCTCCCTTACTAAGATTGATCCGATTGCTGCAATCCAAATACCAAGTCTCAATGCCTCTTCTTTGTGACAGGCTGTCGAGCTAAGTCTCTTCTGCTCCGTAGTAATCGCCTTGCATCATTCAAAGAAGTTCGATCTCCTGTAGTCAAAGCCACGACAGATGTTTGCCAATGACGAATCTTAGTTCTGCCGCTTGTCTCGGCGGCCGTCTTCGTCATAAGTCATGCCCTTCGAAGTTTGAGGGACTTGCGCTCAGAGCTTGACCACCATCTTTCCGTGCGCCTCATTTGCCTCCATCATGCGATGGGCCTCACGAATGTCTTCGAAGCGGAATACCCGGGACGGTTTCGCATTGAACCTTCCTTGCTCGACCTTGCTCGCGATCTCCTTGAGTGGAACATCTGAAAGCGGGAAGCCTGGTGTACCAAAGACGAAGCTGCCGAAGAAAGTGAGGTACACACCGCTCGCCATCTGCAATAGCGGGTTGAAGTCCGATATGGGAGCCAGGCCTCCGAGCCATCCTGCGAGGCAGGCTCGTCCTCCACGGCGCAAGATCCGGAGAGAGTCGAGGATCACACTGTTTCCCACGAGATCGAGAATCGAGTCGATCTGCTTCGCCTCAGTGATACGCCACGAAAGATCCGGTCCCTCCAACTCCCCCCGATGAGCGCCCAGATCTTCCAGCTTCTTGAATCGATCTCTGCTGCGTGTTGTAGCGATGACCTTTGCACCCGCGTCTACCGCCATGTTGAGCGCTGCAAGACCGAATGAGGACGTGGCGCCACGAATGAGCAAAGTCTGGCCCTTCACAAGCTCTAAATTACGAAAGAGACATGTCCACGCAGTGGCGTAACTCTCGGGAAGCGCCGCGAGCTCCTCCCAAGGAAGATTAGATTCGATCTGCGCTACGGCGCCGACAGTAGCGCGAGTGTACTCGGCATAGCTTCCATTGATGGTCCTCCCCAGTCCACCCATCAAGGCGACTACCTTACTGCCGACTGCAAACTCCCCACCTGGGCACGATTTCACGATACCCACGCATTCGATTCCGCTCACAGGAGCTGCTTCAGCCCATTCTCCTCTACGCATGTGCATCTCGGCGTGGTTGATCCCAAATGCCTTGATCTGAATGACGACGTGGCCAGGCATTGGTTCAGGTTCGGGAATGTCCTTAATGACCAGGCTGTCCAGACCGCCAAAGTGGTCGAGTACGATGCACGCATGATTTCTCCTTTCTACTCGGCGTATTTCGCTGAGGCGTGCAGTGTCCGGTTCAAACCCGGTTAGCATTCAAAGAGCCACAGCGGGAAATGAATTCCCATCAGATACCTTTGACTTCGCCGCCATCCATCCGCACGGAAGCTCCTGTCAGCCACTTCGCCGCGGGTGAAACCATATACGCCATCAAGTCGGCAATTTCTTCCGGTTTGCCGAAGCGAGCGATACCGGCTTGTTCCGGAAACTTCTGCATCGCCTCTTCCACCGTAAGGTTGTGAGCTGGCGCCCACTTCTCAAAGAAAGATTGCCTGCGCCCAGTCATCACAGCACCTGGCACGACGCTGTTGACCTGTATTCCGTCCTTGATGCCTTGCTCCGCGAATGCTTTTGCGAGTGCGATGATCGCAGCGTTAACCGCAGCTACCGCTGCGAAGCCAGGCTTTGGATCAAGAGCGGCACTTCCGGAGATAAAAACAACCGACCCGCCTGAAGCCTTCAATGCATCCCAGGCTCGTATTGTTAGACGACGTGCGCCATGGAGCTTCAATGACATGCCGTCTTCCCATTGAGCATCGGTCATTTCGAACAAATCGATCTGCGGAACAGCTCCAGCAATATTAAGCAGCGCGTCGATTCTCCCGAACCGTTCGAGAGCCGCCTTTACAAGAATCTCGGGCGACTGAGGATCGCGCAGGTCGAGCGCACAGATCAGCGACTTGGTCCCCGTCGCATTAACAGCGGCGGAGGTCTTTTGTAGCTCGTCCTGATTCCTTGCTGCAAGTACTACGGCTGAAAAATCGCGTGCCAGCCGCAATGCAGTGGCACGACCGATTCCCTGACTTGCGCCAGTCACTATAGCGACAGAGTTGAGCATCGTAAAAGCCTTTCTTTTGCAGGACACATGTTTCCGTTGAGCGTGTCCCATGTTTTCTGCGCAGAGAAGAGCTGACACTCCTCTTCACAAGCACTTATCGCCCGATCGTTTCATGGGCCGCTTCCAGGATTACTTCAACCACGAGATCTGGGGCGGTAAGCATTGGAGAGTGGTCCACCTTATGCGACCGTATCTTGGCATTCATACGATCAGCCATGAAACGCTGCGTCTCCGGACTGATCATTCGGTCCTCTTCCGCAAGAAGAAACCACGACGGTTTCGTCTTCCATGCGGGATTAGGGGCTTTCTCCTGAATGCATTTCACTGCGATCGGCCTCTGAATCGCAGCGATGATCGTTGCTTGATCTTGCGGAACCTTGTGAGCGACCGCTCGGCTGAAACCCTCTTCCGGCATCCAGATAACGCCATGCTCATCAGGTGCGAGGCGCGGAGCCTCCGGATGCGGTTCAGCGCGGTAAAACACATCCGCAACTGTTTCACCCTCGTCTGGCGCCAGGGCTGCAACGTATACCAGGGACTTGACGCGATCATCATGCTGTCCGGCGATCACCGCACCTCCGTAGGCGTGCCCAACGACTACCACTGGTCCAGTCGTCCTCTCGATCACTCGCGCGAGAGCCGTTATGTCGTCCGTAAGCGAAGTAAGGGGGATCGGTGCACACGTAATCGTGAGTCCGTGCCGCTTCAAGGGCAGGATGACATTTTGCCAACAGGAGCCGTCAGCCCACGCTCCGTGAACCAATACAACAGTAGCCGCTGAAAGAGAAGAATTCATCGCAGGCTCCCACGGTCCGTTTGGGAGGCACCATTCGCCCCTAAGAACTCTCTGATCGCAGCAGCTATTTCCACGGAATGTGTCTCCGTTGCAAAGTGCCCTGTATCCAGAAACTGAACTTGCGCGTTCGGTAGGTCTTTTCGAAATGCCTCGGCTCCGGCAGGGACGAAGAATGGATCGTTCTTGCCCCAGATCGCCAGCAACGGCGGTTTCGACTTCCGAAGATACTCTTGAAACTTGGGATAAAGCTTGACGTTCGATGCGTAATCGAGGAACAGATCAAGCTGAATGTCTCTGTTGCCCGGCCTTTCAAGCAAAGCAGCATCCAGCGTGTAGGACTCTGGATGCACGCTTTCCGGGTTCGTAACACCGTGCGTGTACTGCCATCGAGTTCCTTCCAGATTCAAGATGTTTTGCCGGACCACTTCTCGATTCTCTGATGTCGGCGCAGACCAATAAGTCCTGATCGGTTCCCACGCGTCGCCGAGTCCCTCTTCGTAGGCGTTGCCGTTCTGCGAGATGATCGCTGTGATCCGTTCCGGGTGGCTCATTGCGAGACGAAAGCCCGTCGGAGCCCCATAGTCAAAGACGTAAATCGCATAATGATTGAGACTGAGAGCATCAGTGAAAGCCTGCACGGTGTTTGCCAACGCGTCGAACGAATAGGTGTACTTTCGCTTCTCGGGTACCTCTGTAAACCCAAATCCCGGAAGGTCCGGAGCGATCACTCTGTAGAAATCCGCGAGGCGAAGCATGAGGTCACGGAACATGAAGGATGACGCGGGAAAACCATGGAGCAAGAGCAATACAGGTGCCCCCGCATTGCCGGCCACACGGTGGAAGATCTGGATTCCGTCCGCTTCCATTCTATGTACTGATATCACCGGCACGTTTGACCGAGAACTCGATGGATGACCATTCGCCGCGGATATTGGAGGCTTGGCGGTCTGTTCCATAAAAACTTCTCCTCATGTTTCGCTAGTTTGGTTGATGTGAACGATTTGGCGGTGGGCGCCTTGCCCGTAGAGCAAGGCCTCCCCCTTCAGCGTGAAGCAGAATGGCTCTTACCCGGCCGATGATTATTACGTGTCGGGGATGCGACGGCAGCGGACCTCCCGTCACAGCGCGATGTCGAACGGTAGTCTCGACAGCAATTACTGTGGCGGCCCTTCACGTATTAAAAGACTTCGGTTCATGACGTCTGTCCGTGCAACCAGATGGCCAACGTCGATCCTCATCAGCGCGAAAGCTAAGTCATCCAGGTGTAAAGGGATAACTTCATGCGTGAGTCAAAAGGAAGGCGTTCGGATGACAGATTCGTGACGAAGATCCAACACTGACAGGATTTGGTCGGCGAAGTCGTCACGAAACCAGGTTTGCTGGATCTCGGACTGTCGACTGCGTTCTAAATTGGAGGCATAGGAGAAACTTCGCGAACGGCCGTACTCATCCAGAATGTCTCGGGCATCATCTACGCTTCGGCACTCAACTTCGGAATCTTTCAAATTGCCAAACGAATACCTGTGAACTGCCAACGCATTGCCGGGTGAATGAAATTGCGATAAGTCGCACGTATGTGATCCGCCGGTGTGACGCACGAACCCCCGCGCACAATCATCTGACTAGACATGAATTTGCCGTTGTACTCGCCCAGCGCACCGGGAAGTGGTTTATACCCCGGATAACCGGTGTGGGGGCTGGCAGTCCATTCCCAACAGTCTCCAAATAATTGTTCAAGACCCGCGCCATTCGCTCTCGTAGGATGTAGCCTGCCAGTATCGAGCAGATTTCCATGTCGGCGTTCCTTGATCGCAGCTGACTCCCATTCTGCCTCGGTCGGAAGGCGACAGCCACGCCAGCGCGCGAATGCGTCAGCCTCGAAGAAACTGACGTGACATAACGCCGTGTCAAGCAGACCAGCAAGTCCGTGCCACCCTTTTAGTGTGAAGACGCGCCACCCGGTTGCGTCGGTGGAATCGCGTTCCCAATAGAGTGGCGCTTCCCAGCCCGCTTGTTGCACAGAATCCCAGCCGTCAGAGAGCCAGAGTTCGGGGCGTATATAACCGTCATCGGACATAAACTCCAGATAATCACGGCAGGTAACCATGCAGCTCGCAATCTGGAACGGCTCCAGATAAACCTTGTGGCGCGGCGTCTCGTTGTCAAAACAGAAGTCCAGAGGATCCCCAGCGTTCAACGGATAACCGATTCCAGTGAGCCCACCTTCAAAGTCGAACCATCTGAGCTGATAGGCCGGATGGGTGCGTTCTTTGGGCATGGGTGCAGATCCGTAGGACGGCCCGATAGGATTCGAGAAGAATGCATGCTTAATGTCAGTCAGTCCTAATTCCTGGTGTTGCTGTTCATGATTCAGACCTAACAGGATGCGCCGTGCTACCTCTTGGTCAATGGAGCAGGAAAACAATCTTTCCATCTCCTGATCAACGTGGGCGCGGAAAGCCAGAATCTCATTGAGCGTTGGCCGAGAGAATGCCGCGCGCAACTTTTTCGCGGAAATCTTCTCTCCGAGCGAGATGTAATAACTGTTGAAGAGGCGATGAAACTCATCTCGAAAGGGTCTGTAGCCGGGCAGAAATGGTCGCAGTATGAAAGTTTCGAAGAACCATGTGGTGTGGGCCTGATGCCATTTCACGGGACTCGCTTCAGGGCATGACTGGACCATCTGATCTTCGGCGGACAGATTCGCTGCAAGAGATCGCGTCATTGTGCGCACGGCTTTGTATTTCGATTCGAGAATCGACATGGTCAGGTCTGATGCGCCCGAATTCTTAGGTCAGGCCCGAGCCTCACGATCAAGATCCACTTAAACTCGACAGTAAGCGCGCGGAAAAGTCAGCTACGATTCCCCGTGCAATCAACTTGCCATATAAGAACTATGACGAAACAAAACTGGGAAGTGTTAAGTTGCCTGTCTGCAAAGTGTTGGGTCGGTAAGCGTCCGGGCATATCGCATTGTCAGTGACAAATCCGTGGCCGATGCCCGTCACTGACGGGTTGCCGTCGCGAAACTTGTCGCGGCATGTAGCAAGAAGGTCAAACCTAACGTATCCGGTTCTAGACGGTGATCTTCTGTCGAGACGGGGACGGACGGACTATCCCAAGCTTCCGCATTCTGTAAGTCAGGGTGGTGCGCTTGATTCCCAGTCGCGCAGCCGCGCCATTCTTGCCACCCACGAGCCAATCACTTAGTTCGAGAGCGCGGACGATATGATCCCGCTCCAATTCCTCGAGACCAGTCATCGGCAGATTTAGCCCGGTCGGAGCACAGAAAGGCTCCAATTCGGATGTGGGCGCCCGCAAGATCGTGTGAGGTGAGAGAATCACTGCGCGCTCGATGAAGTTCTGTAATTCGCGAACGTTTCCTGGCCAACGGTATCGCAGCAGCGCAAGCATTGTTTCCGAAGGGATGGAGTCGATCTTTTTGTTCATCCGTCGCGCGTAGAGCGCAGTGAAATGCCAGGCCAACTTCGGAATATCCTCCGTGCGTTGCCTCAGGGCCGGAACGCTGATCGGGAACACTTTCAGCCGGTAATACAGATCCTCACGAAATGTCGTCTGCTTGATCATGGCTGTCAAATCACGATGAGTGGCCGCGATCACGCGAACGTCAACCTTGTGAGTATGATTGCTTCCGAGTCTCTCGAATTCCTGCTCCTGCAGAACGCGTAACAATTTTGTTTGAAGTTCAAGAGGAATATCGCCGACTTCATCAAGAAAGAGCGTTCCCTTGTTCGCGAGCTCAAAGCGCCCTGTTTTTTGCGCAATCGCTCCGGTGAATGCTCCCTTTTCGTGCCCAAACAACTCACTTTCAAGCAGCCCCAGCGGAATCGCAGCGCAGTTCAATTTGACAAAGGAACGTCCTCGGCGACTGCTCAGATTATGAATTGCGCGCGCAATAAGTTCTTTACCGGTTCCCGTCTCGCCGAGAATCAGTACGCTTGAATCGGTAGGCGCCACTGTGGACACCAGATCCAAGGCGGTCTTCAGTGCGGGACTGCTTCCTATGATTGCCCCGAACTCGCCCCGAATCTCCTCCTCGAGATAAAGTCTCTGCTTCGCTTCCTTGTCTCGATCCGAGATCGCTTTTTCATATTCCAACGCGTTCTCGACGGCAGTAGCAACTTGACGAGCAACCTGTTCGAGAAAGGAGATGTCATCTTGTTTGAACGTTCTCTCTGATCGGTTTAACGCTGTCAACACGCCTATTGCACCCCCCTTGCCCATGAGTGGGAGGCAGCACCCTGACACCAGGCCTTCATCTATTACACGTTGAAAGGTAAGTTGACTTGCGGTATTTCCGGAAGTTTCAACGTTAGAACCAACCTGTTCGAAGTTTTCGAAACATTGAGCTGTGCCGGTCCGGAAGGCTTTGCCACAGATGGAGCCGTCGTTAGGTATGGTCGTCCCGTCGCACAGAAAACCTCGTGCTTCGGGGTTGTAAAGCGTAGTGACGCGCAGCCCCCCGCCATCGGAGTCGGGTAGGAGCAACGCGCAAAAATCACACCGCGTCACTCTCAGCAGATCAGTAGACAACGTCTCCACCAAACGACGCATGTCTAACTTCGATGTCATACTGTTAGTTATTTCCAGAAGCAGCCGCAGCCGATTCCGTTCGAGATGCAATCTTTCTTCATTCAGGTGGCGCTCAATTGCAATCCCGGCAATATGACTCGCGTTCTCGATCATCTTCAGATCGGAATCATCAGGGCTACGCACTTCACGATAATGAATGGCGAACGTTCCTAGGGTTTGACCCTCGCTCGTAAACAACGGCCGCGACCACACCGCACGAATTCCAAAAGGCAAGAGCCGGTGACGATAATGATCCCAAATAGGATCTTCAAGAACGTCACTTGCATATACTGGCTGCCTTCGATAAACGGCTGTGCCGCAAGATCCTCCCTGGGGGCCAATAAGCATCGATCCTGTCTCGCTGATGAATCCGGGAAGGCTCGGCGCCGCCGCACAATGAAGTTGCTTTCCATCATCGTCCGGTAGCCAGATTGTGCACAATGTGCCGTCGCCACGAGATTCGACCGACTGAGCAATAATTGTGAGCACCTCGGGCAGCGGAGATCCCGCAAGAATCAACTTCAAAATGTTGAGCACGGCCCCACCGGAACCCAGCCCTAACTCATTGAGTGCACCCTTGTTGCTCAATTCCAGTGGTGGGGACTGCGTCGTTGACTCCATCGGTTCTTCTTTCTCATCGCCACTCCTTAACAGGAGAACATGCCACTCGCGCGGAGTGTTCAATACTTCAATATTAGTGTCGGATCGCACTATGACACTCGTCAACATGGGCTTCGTCAGCCATGCTTCGTGCGGGCGATTCTCAGCATACGCTCAGCCGTTGAACAGAGACAACGCCTCAAACGCAGAGTTGTAAACCGCGTCGCGACGAGAGTGGCGAACGATGTTCGTCACTCTCGTTCGTTGTCTTTATCCCGTCCTTCCCTTCGTGGCCGCCGCAAACCAATTCATCCGCATCACAGCTTCACCTCGACCACTGGGAAGTCGATCTCGCTACCGGCAAGTTCATTAGCGTAGTTGGTCAACGTATTCGCCGCGACGTTGGCAACGATTTCCATCATCAGGCCGTCATCGATCCCCGCCTTCCGCGCGTCCGCGATATCCTCGTCGGAAACATGACCGCGCTGACGAACGATCTTCTTCGCGAACGATGCCAGGGCACGTTCAAAGGGATTCACGCCGTCTCCGGCACGCGCCATCAGGACATCTTCCTCGCTCACACCTTCAGCCTTCGCCTTGGCCGTATGCGCCGAGAGGCAGTACTGGCACTCGTTCTCCTGGCCCACAGCCAGGGCCACAATCTCCCGTTGAGCGGCAGAAAGCCGGCCACGCGAAAGCGTCTTCGACAGCGACAACAACCCATCCAAAGCCACGGGAGCATGCGCCAGCGTGGCAAAGAGGTTAGGCACCATCCCCAAGGTTGCCTTCACCTGAGAGAGCGTAGTAGCAACTTTGGCATCGACGTTGGACGAAACTACAGGAACAATACGGGACATGATCTTCTCCAATCTCCGGCGGTGCTTTTGGACCCTACCGGGAGCATCTCTGAAGATGAGACGATACTTATTGGCAATAAGAGTATCGTTGGAATATCTTATAGTCTCGTATGGATAGCCTGGCTCCATTCTTCGAACGATTCTCCCTCTCCGCCCGAATGTTTTACTCAGGACGACTCTGTGGCATCTCCCCTAACCTCGACGAACAGGCCGGTTATCTTCATGTGCTCCGAAAGGGAACCCTGACGGTCACTCACCCTAACGCTCGACCGCTGGTCCTCGATACTCCAAGCATCCTGTTCTTTCCTCGTCCCCACCAGCACCGCGTTCGGGGCTCAGAAGAAGAGGGGGCAGAACTCGTCTGCGCGACCGTTGAGTTCGGCGCCGGAATGATGAATCCCCTTATCGCCTCGTTTCCAGAGCCATTCTTGGTTCCCCTGAACGTTCTTCCCGAACTTGCCCCGGCGCTCGCGCTCTTGTTCGCCGAATCTACCTCCGAGTTTCCCGGCCGGCAGACTGCTCTCGATCGTCTCTTCGAATACGTCCTCGTCCTCCTCATACGGTCCGCTCTGAATGCCCACCTGGTTAACAGTGGTGTCTTGTTGGGGCTCGCCGACGAACGTCTGGGCAAGGCGATCGAAGGCATGCACAAACACCCTGAAACTAACTGGTCGCTGGAGCAGCTGGCGCAATCCGCAGGCATGTCACGCGCGCGCTTCGCCGCCCACTTCCGCAAGGTCGTCGGCATGACGCCATTTGATTACCTGACGGACTGGCGCTTGGCAGTTGCCCAGACGATGTTGCGCAAAGGCAACTCCCTGAAGCTCATCGCAGCCGCGGTTGGATATGCAAATGCAACAGCTCTAACGCGAGTCTTTACGCAACGTGTAGGAATGTCTCCTACGGAATGGCTCGCTCGTAGCCAGAAACACGGGAAGTAACTCGGCGTACGTCTGCTCTGGCGTGAGATAGGAGCTGAAATAGATCGCCGGAAAATTCACATGTGATGTTCCCTCGACCGCGACGAGGGTAGCGACCAACATTCGTCAGTGTCGGCCATCCGTCGCGACTTCGTCACCGGGATCAAAGTCTCTCGGCTCCTCTCAAAAATGGATCTTGCCAGTTCAGAGCAACTTACCTCTGCGCTCATCTCTGAGCGAGAGCGTTTTGCTTTTGGCATCCCAGATGCAAAACGAAGAAAGGATGAATGCAGTCGACAGCTTACGTCTCCACTGGCCCGAGTACTTCATGGAGGCCGTCGGGCTGGCTTTATTCATGCTTTCTGTTTGTATATTTGCGACCTTGTTGCAACATCCAGCTTCGCCGGCCCGACACATTATCGTCAGTCCTATCTTGCGTCGGGGACTTATGGGTTTGATGGTGGGGACGACGCTCGTCGCGATTATCATGACGCCGTGGGGCAAGCAGTCTGGTGGTCATTTCAATCCGGCAATAACCTTTACCTTTTATCGGCTGGGCAAGGTGAAGTTGTGGGACGCGGTGTTTTACGCCACTGCACAGTTCTCTGGAGCAGCGAGTGGCGTCGCGATCGCAGCGGTCTTCCTGCACAACGTGCCGCAGAACGAAGCTGTCCGCTATGCGATGACAGCGCCGGGTGTGTTCGGCAACTTAGGTGCATTTGTCGCCGAACTGATGATCTCGTTTACTCTGATGAGCACCATCTTATTTTTATCCAATCACAGGTCACTGGCACAATTCACACCCTATTTTGTTGGCGCATTGTATGCAACGTACATAACCTTCGAAACGCCGCTATCAGGAATGAGCATGAACCCTGCGCGAACGTTTGGGCCTGCACTCTATGCCACCGACTGGCACGCGGTTTGGATATATTTCATTGCGCCGACGTTTGGCATGCTCGCCGGCGCTGAGCTGTTTTTACGAACTCGCAGGGGCGCCGTTCCCTACTGTGCGAAACTGCACCACGCCAATGACCAACGCTGCATCTTCCATCACGAAATATGAAACAGCGAAGATCAGGATCGTTTCCGTGGCAACTACTCAATTCATTGCCTCCGACAAATCGAGTCTGCCTTGCCATAAGGTGGGACCTCAGTCATAAGGACAATATAACGTCATTGCCGAATAAGCGAGTGGGCAAACTATACAGCTCATCTGTACAGGTAAACTGTATATAAGATAGAATGAACTTCATGGATGAGCGAGCAAATCGTCCTCGAATAGAGCGGACCTATGCACTTGCGGCGGAACTGCGGGCGATCCTTGGCAAACTCAAGCGGAAGCTGCGCGAACACGGCGGCCGGAGCGATTTGACTCCTTCGCAAGTCTCCGTGATTCTTCGCCTTGAGATAGATGGCCCTGTCACGGTATCGAGTCTTGCCAGAGCGGAAGGCATGCGTCCTCAGTCCATGAGCGCCATCGTCACTTCGTTGCTGGACGTCGGATTGGTGAGTGGTTCTCCGGATCCGAACGACGCACGTCAGACCTTGATGTCACTCTCTCGGAAATGCCAAAAGTTTCTTAAGGAGGGCCGTGCTGCCAGGCAGGATTGGCTCACAACCACAATCCAGGAGAAGCTCTCCGTTCAAGAGCAGGAGAAGCTTGCGGCTGTTCTCCAATTACTCGCGCGACTCGTTGAGGACTGACGTTTTCCTGCGCGCATATCGCTACCTTACAGAAATCACTTCCAAGGAGAACTCTTGTGCCTGTTACGACCCTAGACCCGAAAACCGCCCTGATCGTCGTTGATCTTCAGAAAGGTATCGTTGGCTCACCGTTCATTCATCCAGTCGCCGACGTCATCAAACACACGCAAGCCCTGCTCGCAACATTTCGCGAGCTTCACCTGCCCGTGGTCTTGGTCAATGTGGCCGGAGGCGCGCCAGGACGGACAGAGCTGCCACGCCGTCCCACGACCTTTCCAGAAGGATTTACCGATTTGATCCTGGAGTTAGATCACCGACCCAGCGACGTCGTAGTTACAAAGCGAACGTGGGGCGCCTTTGCCAGTACCGATCTTGAAGCCCAGCTCAAGGCGCACGATGTAACGCAGGTGGTCATTACTGGCGTCGCCACTGGCACAGGCGTAGAGGCGACAGCGCGTCAGGCGTATGAGGCAGGATTCAACGTTACGCTGGCCACCGACGCCATGACCGACTTGAGGCCTGAGGCACACGCGTACAGCCTCGCACATGTCTTTCCCCGCCTTGGCGAGACGGGCACAACACAGGAAATCATCAATCTGCTTGGTACGAGGAGCGCCTGAATATGAATTGGCATCATCTCGTGTCCTACTTCTTCGGAGGAGTCTTCCTGGCCAACGCTGTTCCACATCTTGTCAGCGGAATGATGGGACGACCGTTCCAGAGCCCTTTCGCAAAGCCTCCCGGCCAGGGTTTTTCCTCATCGACGGTAAATGTGTTGTGGGGCTTCTTCAACGCCGTTGTCGGATACCTTCTCGTAGTGCGCGTAGGCACTTTTGAGCTGAGATCGACAACCAACGTCCTCGCCCTTGGGCTAGGCGCACTGCTGATCAGTCTTCAAGTAGCTCGGCACTTCGGCAAGTTCAATGGAGGCAACGAGCCGGAGCGTTCATGAAGAACCCAGCGGCGGGTACTTTCCGCGCTTTAGGCATCTACAACTATCGAGTGTGGACAGCCGGGTCTCTGGTTTCCAACATCGGCACATGGATGCAGCGTGTCGCTCAGGATTGGCTTGTACTAACGCAACTGACACACCACGATGCCTCCGCTGTGGGCATTGTCATGGCTCTTCAGTTCGCACCCCAGTTTCTTCTTTTACCATGGTCCGGTTATGCAGCGGATCATTTCAACCAGCGCAAGCTCCTGATGCTGACCCAGGCGCTAATGGGCGCACTCGCATTAGCTTTGGGAGTGCTGACGGTCGCAGGTAGCATCCGCCTCTGGCACGTCTATGTATTTGCGTTCCTGTTTGGCTCTGCCGCGGCACTTGATGCTCCAGTGCGCCAGATTTTCGTCGCAGAGTTGGTGGGAGATGAGCACTTGTCGAATGCAGTCGCCCTCAACTCGACATCTTTCAATGCAGGCCGCATGATCGGTCCCGCGGTCGCCGGGATCGTCATTGCGAAGGTTGGGACTGGTTGGGCATTTGTGGTCAACGGCCTGTCGTTCGCCGCGGTTCTGATCTCCATGTCGCTGTTCCGCGTATCCGAACTGTATCCAAATATGAGGGCTCGACGCACTGAGGGAGGATTTTTACAAGGGCTCCGGTACGTCTGGGGGCGGCAGGATCTTCGGGCGATTCTGGTCATGCTGTTTTTGATTGGAACGTTCGGCCTCAACTTCCCAATCTTTACTTCGACCATGGCGGTCAAGGTCTTCCACACCGACGCGCGGGGCTTCGGGCTGTTGTCCTCCATCATGGCGATCGGGACGATCTCGGGTGCACTGATCGCCGCCGGCCGCGAAAAGCCGAAGTTTGGCTCCTTGCTGATTGGCTCCGCGGTCTTTGGGATCGGATGTTCTTTCGCTGCGCTGGCTCCAGGTTATTGGTGGTTCGCGGCTGCTCTCGTGGTCATAGGTGTGGCAGCACTGACGGTCACCAACACAACCAACAGCATGATGCAACTCTCGACTGAGCCAGCTATGCGCGGCCGAGTCATGGCGCTCCGCCTCGCCGTTGCGTTGGGCGGCACTCCCATAGGAGCGCCCATTGTCGGTTGGGTTGCAAACCGCTTCGGGCCCCGATGGGCGCTTGGAGTGGGCGCAGCATCGGGCTTTGCCGCGGCTATCGTTGCAGCATATGTCCTGACGCGGCCCACCGGACTAGAGGCTACGGAATCTGGCTTGATGATTTCAGGTCGGCGCTCTGATCTGTAACGCAGAGTGTGCTGCGGAGGTGCGGCGTTAAAGCCAGGCCTATCGCGTTCTTCTGTCTGTTCTGTTGGTGTAATTGGTGGACCTGATCGGGATCGAACCGATGACCTCTTCCATGCCATAACAACAACTGCTTGTGACCTATTGATACTAGGAGCATCGGTGGCCTAAGGCATCCTTGAACACTGCCGGGCAATCCTCGGCACCTCCGTGAGCACCTTTAAAACTAAGAGAAGAGGCCTAGGGGTTTTACAGGACTAAGGTGAGTGCCGCTCCAGTATCCTCAATGTTCGAGTTTGGAAGTGATGCCGTGTCGAACCAGCATGGAATCTAGAGTCGTGGGTTTTAAACCGAGCAATTCCGCCGCACCATCTTTGCCCCGTATCCTTCCGCCTGTCATTTCGAGGACATTACGCAGATGCCCGCGCTCTGCATCGCTTAGAAGCATGCTATGTGCGGCCTCCCCCGATGCGCTGGATGGAGGGTAGATACGTAGTCTCGGACCGCTGGCAAGAATCATGGCCCGTTCAACGGTATTACGTAGTTCACGGATGTTTCCCGGCCATCGATACAGTTGCAGCGCCCGCATGCAGTCTTTATCTATCGATTCGATCGGCTTACCGAAGGACTTTGAGAACTCATGAACAAAAGCCTCGACAAGTAAAGGAATATCCTCGATTCGGTCGCGCAGAGCTGGCATGTGGATCGGGAACACGTTTAGTCGATAGTAGAGATCGCTCCTGAATCGTTTCTCCTGAATCTCTGTCTCCAGATTACGATTGGTCGCCGCGACGATTCGCACGTCAAAAGATATGCTCTTCGAGCTGCCCAGGCGTTCGACCTGCTTTTCCTGGAGTGCGCGCAGCAGCTTGGATTGCACGTCGAGCGGTAGTTCTCCGATCTCGTCCAGGAAGAGCGTTGAGCCGTGAGCCACTTCGAAGCGTCCGGCCTGCCTTGAAAGCGCCCCTGTGTAGGCACCCTTTTCGCGTCCAAAGAGTTCACTCTCGATAAGAGTGTCTGGGATCGCTGCGCAGTTCAACCTGACCATTGGCCGCTTGCCTCGCGGGCTTAGTTCATGGATAGCGGATGCGATGAGCTCTTTACCTGTTCCTGTTTCGCCACACAGGAGAACGCTGGAATTAGTACCTGCCACCTGATCGACCTGTTCCAAGACCTTCCGGAGTGCAGCGCTATTGCCTATAAGGCCTCTGTGCCCACGAACAGACTTCACTTCCTGTTGCAGATAGACATTTTCACGTTGAAGCTGATCGCGGAGGCGCTGGACTTCCTCGAGCGCTTTCCTTGCGTCATCTTCCGCGCAGGTGCGTGCAAGCGCGCTCCCGATCATTTCGACAAAAAACTTCAATCGGACTATGAGCGTCTCGGGCCACAGTCGTTCATGGCGCACTGTCCCGAATGCCATAGCTCCGATGACCTTGCCTCCAACTCTGAGTGGGAAGGTGGCATTGGAGCGTGGTCCGAACCGACGCGCAATTTCCTTCTCCCTGTACGCTTCCTCCGGGAGATCGTCGATGGAGGCGAAACAGACCGTTTCACCACGGAGAATTTCGTTCGCCATCCAGGGGAGATCCTTGATCGCGAATCCAGGAAACGGCTCAAGGCCGGCGAGTTGCCAACTGTGAGTCAACACGAAACGGTCGTTATCACGTAGTTGAACCAGAGTGCTGCGATCGAGCTCCAGAAACTCCGCAATACGCCTTTGGGCGTCGACAATCTCTTTATCGATGGAGGCGCAGGTCAGGCCAACGAACTGCGTTGAAAGCTCCGTCATTAACATTTCGAATCTGAGTCTGTCGTCTAGATCCGAACGCAGGTTGGCTGAGCGATTTGGTGACCCTTGAATCGAAAGTTTCTCTTCATACAAATCTTCCGCTACGTGCTGAGCTGAATGGACCATGACGACCTTCTCCCGTGGAGTACACGTTCGGGCCCTCGTGCTGGCGGGATCCGCTTAGAGCAATGATTGGATTGCCGTCTCGAAACCGCTGAATTGAGTTGTTGTGAGCAAGCGTAAGGTATCACGGCGTCAATGGCTTGGCCCACATTTTTGTCGACTAACCCAACATTTCAGACTCGGCGTATTGCAATTCAGTTTGGAAACCAAACTCCGAAGAGTCGGAGCTGACTCCGAACGGTCGGAGTTCTCCTCAGTTAGGGGAGACACCTCGGCCTTGTGAGGAAGGAAGTAAGTCCTTATATAACAGCAGTCTGTGCTAAGGCTACCCCTGTTGGCCTTTGGCCATAAGGGTGCATTGGTATGTAGTACTCGCGACTCCGGATAGAGAACCTGATGCACTTTGACGAAAAAAGTGCTTCGCCCGGAGTGGATTTGTAAACGGATGAGCGGGTTGGCAGACCGAATAACGCAATTTCAACCCTACAAGAGGACCATATGACCCGATCGCCACAGCTTGAACGACGACAACCGACTTGTTTTGTTGCACTGGCGACTCTGGTTTGCCTGTTTGCACCTATCTCTGCAATTGGGCAGCAGGCTGCAAGTATGACTTCTCAAGATCAAACCTCAGGCGCTATCGCCGCACCAGCGACCAATCCCGCAGATGACGATAAATGGCATCTCGCAATCAGCCCCTATCTGTGGTTTGCGGGAGTACACGGCACGATCGGCGCACGCGACCGTTCCGCCAGCTTTCACGCGAGTGTCGGAGACGTCCTCTCGAAGCTGAACATCGGTCTTATGGGTGCGGTCGAAGCCCGGAAGCGACGTTTTGTTGTGCCGATTGACTTCATGTGGATCAAGCTTTCCGATGACACGGCGATCCCGGAGGAGGCGTATCCCGGAGTATCGACAATAAAAGCGAAGATGACCGAGACAATCTTCACGCCTAAGGTGGGTTACCGCGTTGTGGATAGTCCAAAGTTACAAACCGACGTCTTGGTCGGACTTCGATATTGGCATCTGGGTGAGAATCTTAGCTTTCAGCCATCGGGTATTCTAGCCGATGACTCTCAGGCGGCTAACTTCGTAGACGTGGTTGCTGGAGCGAAGATCAGTATGGCGCTTTCACCGAAGGCCTCGGTAACGATCCTGGGCGATGCGGGAGGTGGCCAGGCGAACGTGGACTATCAGGTGGCTGCGTATCTGGGTTACAGGATTAAACCCACGGTCATGCTTGGAGTAGGCTGGCGCTATTTGGACATCAACTATCGTCCTTCCTCCACCTTTGTCTATGACGCAGCCCAGCAGGGTGTGTTGATCGGCGCCACATTTAATCTCAAGTAGCTGCGTCACGTCTGAAATAGTCGCGAACGGAAGCACCGCACTGTGTGAGGTATTTGTTGCAAAGCAATCTTCAAACTGCGGGCAGATGGATCGTAAGACCATATTGATATGTCCCTTCCGACGCTTACGCTGTCCTTAGCGCTGTTGGCGACGTGTACGGTTGTCGCGTTGGCGCAGGAGACAGAAGCTCTGCCCGAGCTGGACCCATATCTCAAGCTAAATGGAACCGTGCGATTCAGAGTGCAGGCTGCGAATACCAGAGAAGGTGGCGATCCAACCCAGCTAACTATTGGCCCAGATCTGGAACTGTATCTGAAGCCTCTAGTCCGATTGAAGGAGGTAACAGCGTTTGACCTTGACGACGCGAAGGCCCGTCCGCTGGTCTTCGCTGCGGGATATCGGTATCTCGCAACGCCGGGCTCACCCTCAACCAATCGGATGGAGCTGGCGACGACAGCACACTTTCCTCTGAAGCTCCAGTTTCTACTCACGGACAGAAACCGTGCCGATCTGGACTGGACGAACGGAAGTTTTAAGTGGCGTTATCGCAACAGGCTCCAGGTCGAACGGCCAATAAGCATTCGCTCCTATCACCCTATCCCCTACATCAGTGCTGAGGTTTATTACGAGGAGCAGTATCAAAAGTGGAGCACAACTGAACTTTATGCCGGCAGCTTGTTTCCCATAAAGAAGCGATACGAATTCGATCTTTACTACGAACATCAGAACAATACGGGTAAGCGTCCCAACAGCCAACTCGAAGGCATTGGGCTCAAGCTGAATATGTTCTTTTCCCTAAAATGACTAGCCGTTGGGCCGCGTACATCGAGCACATATGTAATTCGCGGATGCCGCTCGTTTAAAGCGTTCCTACTTAAGCTAGATATCTATTTGCAGACTCCGACCCTTCGGAGTCTCCTCCGATTGGTCGGAGCCCTGGAGAAGTGCGACAAGCAGGACGGTTCCGAGGCTTTATTTCATAACCCTCGTACCCTTCGCTACATAAGCTCCCCACAGCTGCGCGACGACAGTTGGTCACTCGATTGCTCCTAGAGTGACATGTTCCAGATCAGCTTGAGAATGATGGCTCGACCTAATCGTTCAATGGAAGCTGTTGAGGCGATGCGATCTATCAGAATTGCCTCGCGAATGGACCGCGGATTTATTGAAGGCCGGATATTTCGGGAGGTTGATAATCCGGACGCGCTCTGCTTTGAGCAGGACTGGTCGAGCGAACCGGAACTGAAATCGCACATCCGCTCGAGCTGCTTCACTGATCTGTTGATGCTGATGGAGACGTCTCCGGAGGTCCCCCTGCTTGAGATTCATTCAGTCAGGGACGTATTTGGGATGAATTACATCGAGGCAGTACGTTATTCCGACAACTAGGTATAGGACTTGAAGGCGTTTTGAGGAGAAGGCATGAACTGTAAAGCAATAATCAAGCAGATGGCGGCAGTTTTCTTTATCGTCGCAATGCTCTTCGGCGGCGTCTGCCAAGCCGGGCACGCGCAACCTCCATCCACAAAAAAGCCAAACATCATCGTGATCATGGGCGATGACATTGGGTGGTTCAATCTTGGCTCTTACAACTCGGGCATCATGCTGAACGCGACCCCTAACCTCGACAAATTCGCCAAGCAGGGGATGAGGCTTACCGACTACTATGCCGAGGCAAGCTGCACAGCCGGTCGTGCCAACTTCATCACCGGCGAGCTGCCAATACGTACAGGATTGACGACGGTCGGACAGGCAGGATCGCTGATTGGCTTGCCCGCGCAGGCTCCGACGATCGCAACCGCGCTAAAGTCACTTGGTTATGAGACTGGCCAATTTGGCAAAAACCATCTCGGCGACCATAACTCCGCGTTACCGTGCGTACACGGCTTCGACGAATACTTCGGCTATCTTTATCACCTTAACGCGATGGAAGATCCCTTTTATTACACCTACCCCGCCGCATGGAAGGACACGGTAGGACCCCGAAATCTGATTCATTGCTGGGCAAATGACACATCTGACTCCACTGTACAGCCGCGATGGGGAGAGGTGGGTAAACAGAAGATAGTGGATGAAGGTCCTCTGCCGCCGGACCCAAGGCCGGGAATTAAATACGACATGGGCACGTTTGATGAGGTGATCACACAATCCACCATCGGATTCATGGAGAAAGCCAAGAAGGACGATAAGCCATTCTTCGTCTGGATGAATCCCACTCGGGCGCACGTACTAACTCACCTGTCGCCGAAGTATGACGGAATGCGCAACACGGAGACCGACTTCGGACTGGAAGAGGCAGCACTCAAGCAGATGGACGACAACATTGGCGTAGTCCTGAAGTGGGTTCATGATTCCGGTGAAGAGGACAACACGATCGTCATCTTTACCACCGACAACGGCGCTGAGGTCTACACCTGGCCCGATGGCGGCACAACCCCGTTCGCGGGCGCAAAGGGAGAGGTTACCGAAGGCTCTTTCAGGGTTCCAGCTTTGATCCGTTGGCCAGGACACGTCAAAGCCGACACGGTATCGAATGGCATCATGTCCGGTCTTGACTGGTTCCCGACGTTGGTTGCAGCTGCCGGCAATCCGGATATTAACGATCAACTACTCAAAGGTGTGAAGTTGGGCGGCCAAAGCTACAAGGTTCATCTCGATGGTTACGACCAGACCGATATGCTGACCGGCAACGGACCTTCCAAGCGACATGAGATCTGGTATTTCGCCCAAACAAAGCTTGGCGCACTTCGATACGACAACTATAAATACCAGTTCATCGATCAGCCCCAAGGCTGGATCGGGCCGGTTGTATATCCGAACATGCCAAAGCTCACGAATCTCCGTCAGGATCCGTTTGAACGTATGAACTGGCCATCAAACGGTTTTGCAAATGGATCGATTGGATACTACGACTCCTTCAAACACGAGATGTGGCGTTTCGTAGTACCTGGGCAAATCATCGCGAAGTACATACCTTCCTTCATCGAATATCCACCAATGCAGGCGGGCGGCAGCTTCAGTATTGGAGACCTAAAGGAAAAGATCGAAGCCGCGCAGAAAGCAGCCGCGGCGGGCAGTGACTGAGTCCGATGAATCTAAATGCAAGTAAGCGTCTCAATCACGGGCTAGAAACAACGATCTGCACATAACACCGGCAAATAAGAGAGGTAACAATGAAAACTAAATTCGCATTGTGCGTGATGATACTGTGTTCGGCGGTCGCGGTTGCTACCGGACAAACAGTCTCCGTGAACTACAACCAGAGCCAGAGTTTTTCCCAGTACCATACCTACGCGTGGGGTTCGAACAACGCCAATAAGGTTCAGAACTCGATCTTGGCGCAGGTCGCGATACAAGATATCGATACCGCACTCCAGAGCAAGGGACTTCAAAAGGTGGATGAGTCACAGAAACCTGACATCCTCGTCACGGCCAACGGTGGTATGAAGGAGCAAACCTCTTACACCGCGATGGGAATGCGCGGATTTGGAGGTGGTATGGGTAGCATTACTCCGCAGCAAAACGTGATTGGCACGTTGATCGTAGATTTGTATGACGCGAAGGGGCAGAGCTTGGTCTGGCGTGGCATTGCACAAAACGCCTTGAACAACAACGGCAGCAAAAACCAGCAGTTGGTGCAGAAGGCCGTAGCGAAGATGTTCAAACAATGGCCTAAGAGCTAATCCGTGAGTTTACCTAAGGAGTCAATCGAATGTACAAGCTGAAGCAACATACCCTCAAGTACTCACTGTTGGCGGCGTTAGCCACGACGATGCCTTTTTGTTCAATCCTTCCTATCCATGCTCAAAGCCCAGAGATGCAGCAACGGCTCATGGAAATCAGAGATTCTTCTGCGAAGAACAAGCAAGCGCTCGCACGCTATACCTGGACAGAGATTCAGACCACCAGCCTCAAAGGCGAAGTCAAGAAGACGCAGCAGTTCCAGGTGCGCATAGGTCCTGATGGCCAGCAACAGAAGGTCGAAATCAATCAGACGGAAGCACCTCCACCCAGCGGGGGACGATTTAAGCAACGTATCATCGCCAAGAAGACGGATGAGTTTCAAGAGTATGGTCAGCAGATCGCCGCTTTGGGAAAGCAGTACTCCCAGTTGGATCTTGAAGCGCTCGACCAGGCCTATAAGCGCGGTGACATCTCCATGCAACCGAATGGGGGTGACGGAACGATAAGTCTAATCGTCAAGAATTACCTTAAACCCGGCGATTCTGTCACGCTCGTCTTGAGCCAGCAACAGAAGTCACTCATGGCAGTGCAAGTCTCAAGCTATCTCACGGATCCTAAAGACGCAGTGACAATAGCCGTGCAGTTCGCGAAACTACCCGATGGCACCAATCACGTTTCCACCAACCAGGTGACTGGAGTCAGCAAGCAGTTGGGAGTGATGATTCAAAACTCTTCCTACCAGCCCATCGGTTAATTACAGACGTTGCAGATCAGCACGTGTTTCAAGAGAGGCCGTCATGCACTCCAGAGCCACGCGATCACTGTTTCTGCTAGGCGCTTTAGTGGCCAGCAGCTGCGGTTATTCGCAGGTCCCGCCCAAGCGGGATAGCACGGCGCGACCCAAGCTTGGTTTGGTGCTCGAAGGCGGGGGAGCCTTGGGACTCGCTCATATTGGAGTCATCACCTGGATGGAGGAACATCACATCCCGGTCAGCTATGTTGCGGGCACGAGCATGGGCGGCCTAGTTGGCGGAATTTATGCGACTGGTCGCTCTCCTGCCGAGGTCAGAGAACTCATCAACGGCATTGACTGGGACCAGGTACTGAGCGGTGACACACCATTCACCGACCTTTCCTTCCGCCGCAAAGAGGATGCTCACGAAGTACCAGGCTCACTCGAGTTCGGGTTGCGGAAAGGCCTGCAGTTTCCGGCGGGCTTCAATACCGGACAGGAGGTCGACCTAATCCTCGACCGCGTGGCTCTTCCTTACTCTGAGCTCCCGAGCTTTAACGATCTACCCATCCCGTTCGCCTGCGTTGCAACGGATCTCGTGTCCGGCAAACCGCACATCTTTCGCGACGGTCCGCTAGCATTAGCAATGAGATCTACGATGTCTCTACCCGGAATTTTCTCGCCCGTCCGGTCCGGAGACCACCTCTATGCAGATGGTGGTCTGCTCAACAATATTCCAATCGACGTAGCCAAGGAGATGGGTGCCGACGTCGTCCTCGGAATCCACTTGGAAACGGAGCCGCTAAGCCCCAAAGCGACCTTGCCCAGCTATGGAGTCCTAGGTCAATCCATCTCTGTGATGATTGCAGCCAATGAACTTCGCTCGATGGAACAGGCTGACATACTTGTGACCGTTCCACTCCAGAAGTACACCGCTCTGGACTATGACAAGGCCGACATAATCATCAAGGCCGGATACGATGCCGCAGCCGCCAAAGCCTCCGTTCTAGCTGCCTACTCAGTCAGCCAGACTGAGTGGGATCAATATATAGCTGAAAGAAATGCGCGGCGTAAAACTGCCCCCATCCCCACCTTTGTAGAGGTCACTGGAACGTCCTCTCCCGCAATGAAGCAAGGGATGGAGAAGCAGCTTTCCGGATTGATTGGGCAACCAGTTGAGACTGAAACAATAGACCAGGACATGATGTCCATCATCGGACAGGGTCGTTTTACGACCTCCACCTATTCCATGGTCAAGAAAGATGGCCAGCAAGGCCTTCAGATTCAAGCAGAGCAAAAGTCCTATGCCCCCCCGATCGTCCGCCCACTTATCCTGATCGACGGTTCGGACTACAACAATGTGCTCTTTAGCATCGGAGCTCGAATCACGTTTTTAGATTTCGGTGGCTATAGATCTGAACTCCGCAGCGATGTCGTTGTAGGGTCCCAATACCTTTTGGATAGCGAGTACTACCATCCATTTACACCATCGAGCAATTGGTTCATTGCGCCGAGAATGGGATTAAATAGCCAACAACTGAATGTCTACTCCGGGAATACGTTGCAAGCGAGTTATCGCCTGAGGGAGGCCTTGGGCGGCATCGACACCGGCTATGCCTTTGGGCGGACAGGTGAACTTCGACTCGGCTATGAGGGCGGATATCAAAAGATATCCCCGGAGATTGGTAATGTGCCGACTCTTCCCACCACCTCGGGCGCCACTGGTGACGCCAGGATTCAATATCAGCTGACGACGTTGGATCAACCTGTTATCCCGCGCTCGGGAGTGAGCCTCTTGGCTTACACAAAGGGGTATACGGTCAACCCCGCTGCGCCGGGTCCCTTTCCAGTGACTGAGATCCAAGCGCAGGACTTCTTCCGCTTAAACAAGCCATCTTCTATATTTGTAGGTGCCTATGGTGGTAGTAGCTATGGCTACAAGACCGGCGTACCTGCCTTCTCTCTTGGTGGCTCTCAACGGTTAGTAGCCTGGAGCACCAACGAGTTACTCACAAACCAATATTTCTTGGGACAGATCGGTTACATACGCGAGTTAGCGAAATTGCCACCGTTGTTGGGAAGTACGGTCGATTTCCTCGGCATCCTGGAGTTGGGAAAGACATATAAGCTCCCCAATGGTCCGAGCCCGCCAAATCTTCCTATGGATGCCGCGGCAGGGCTTCTAGTTAATACGATTTTCGGTCCGGTGCTAGTAGCAGGCTCTGTCGGTGACTATGGCCATGCACGGTTCTACTTCCGCATAGGACGAGTTTTCTAACAAAAGGAGCTGCACGCGAAGTTTGCGCTAAGTAAGTTCGATTTCCCGCTAGCAGTTTTTATTGAACTACACGAGTTCTCTGAAAGGAAGTTCTTCCATGAAGATTAAGTACCTGCCCATCTTTGGTTTCCTTATAGCTTCGCTCGCGCCGTCCGTTCTGTCACAAGTTCCCGTCTTCAAAGTTACCCCGCAACAGAGCTCGGTCAAATTCTTTGTGAAATCCTCAGTCGCTCTCGCCGGCGACTTCAAAAAATGGGATGCCACTCTAACCTTCACTTCGACGGATGTCGCATCGGGTACCTTGGATATTCAGATCCAGGCCGCGTCGGTGGATAGCGGAAGTGGCATGAAGGACGACAAGCTGAAGAGTAAGGACTTCTTCGACGTCACAGAAGATCCGGTCATCACATTCAAGTCGATAAAAATCGTCCAGACCGGCCCAACCACCTTTGACGTGCCAGGGACCTTCACCATACGAGGTGTTTCTAAACCTGAGACCTTGACTTTGACCGTTAGCGGCGCAGGAACCGGCTCCGGTGACATCAAGGGCACGATGGCCTTTGATCGTAAGGAGTTCGGCATGAATAGTGGAATTCCATTTATCAAAATCGCCGATCGCGTTGAAGTGAACGTCGACCTCTTCGCAAAGAGGGTGAGCGGTCCCCCGATCTCCCTGAAACAGTAGCAATCTCGAAACTGAAACTAGGCGGGATACCGAAGACCTTTCTGGATGGAGAAGATAATGATCAAAACTATTACGAGGCAGGGTTTGGCCGCGGTGCTCTCGTTGCTGCTCGTCTTTCAGATCTCGGCTGTGGATGCCGTGGGTCAGCAAGCAGCTGCGGCACCATATCCAGGTCAGGGTGCACCTCTTTCTGCGGAGGATCTGCAAGGCTTGCTTGCACCCATCGCGCTATACCCGGACGCCTTAGTCGCGCAAATCCTCGGAGCTGCTACCTTTCCCGACCAGATCGCTGCGGCTGGCAATTGGATGCAGATGAACAAAGCCCTAAGCGGCACAGCTCTTATGAATGCTGTGGATAAACAGCCGTGGGATCCAAGCGTGAAAGCAATTACTCAGTTCCCGTCGGTTCTCGACAGCCTGGCCAAGAATCTAAGTTGGACCTCGGCATTGGGCGAGGCGTACCACACGCAATCTTCTGATGTCATGTTTGAAGTCCAGGTACTACGCGCCAAAGCGCAGGTTGCCGGTAACTTGAAATCTGGATCGCAGATCACCGTAGTACAGCAATCGCCCCAGGTGATCGTGATTCAACCGACCAATCCGCAGGTTGTGTATGTGCCGGTCTATAACCCCACGGTGGTCTACGGAGTCACCTATGTCACCCCTGGTTACAGTACGGCCGCAGTTGTGACGACCGCAGTCGTTGCTTTCGGAATCGGTATAGCTGTCGGGGCCGCGATCAATAATAGTTGGGGCTACAGCTATTGGAACTGCAACTGGCACGGTGGCACCGTGGTTTATCACAGCGGTGGCTACTACGGAAACAGCGCATGGCATGGCGGCTACTACGGCTCCAGTGCGACGGCTTACGGCCCGAATGGCGTGGCAAAAGCAGGCAACGCATACAACCCTTCCACCGGTACCTATGCCCGAGGCGCCTCGACCACAACCGCGTACGGCACTCAAAAGGTTGGCCAAGCTTACAACCCAAACACGGGGGCATACGCCGCTACGCATCAGTCCTCGAACGCTTACGGCAGCTATGGAAGCTCGGTCGCCTCCAAGAACGGTAATACCGCGTATACCCAACATCAAACTACGTCGGCGGGATCAGTGGGGTCGGTTCAGACCTCAGCGGGTGGCAAAGGTGTAGCCGCTTCGGGAGCGTACGGCAATAGTGCGTCAGCAGGGCAAGCCGCAAATGGAAATAAATACGCAACGGCGAACGGAAACGTCTACAAGAACACGGGCAGCGGATGGAATCAAACTCAAGGGACCAGCCACAACACCTCTAGCTATTCCGGAGCCAACTCTGCAGCTGCTAAAGGATATGGAGGGCAGGAAAAGAGCAGCGGTTCTTCGGCCTTTGGAGGCGGCGGAAGTGGATGGCAATCCCGACAGGAGAGTGCTCGTGGTTCGGCGAGCCGCGGCGGTGGCGGTGGTTGGGGAGGTAGAAGGTGACACGAATGACGCGAACAGAAACAAAGTCAATTTCGGAGGATGCAATGTTGCTTACATGTCGCAAATTTCTATTCGCATTGAGACTTCTACTTCTGGTTGTGATCCTTCCCATTGTCCCGTGCCAGGCCTATGAGAACCCTTCGACTAGGGTCTTTGCTTCGCCTGAGGAGGCAGGGAACGCTCTGCTGACGGCGGCGAAGTCCAGAGATGTGGATGCGCTTATGGCAATCTTCGGTCCGCACTCTAAGGCACTGATTCTCTCTGGAGATCCCGTACAGGACAAATACACGGCAGATTCGTTTATCAACGAGTATGGTGTTATGCACCGCTGGCGCACCATGCCCGATGGCGGTGAGGTGTTGCTGGTTGGAGCTGATAATTTTCAGTTTCCAATTCCATTAAAGAAAAACAGTGACGGTAGCTGGTTTTTTGATACCGATGCGGGAAAGGAAGAGGTTCTCAACCGCCGTATCGGAAGGAACGAGTTGGCGATCATCAATGCCTGTCAAGCGGCCGCTATAGCCGAAGCAGACTATTTCGCTCATCTTCACGACGGTGAGAAGGTGAAGCAGTATGCATCAAAGTTCATCAGCGATCCTGATAAGCAGAACGGCTTGTACTGGAAGCCCGCGAATGGCAAGCCAGCGAGTCCACTCGGACCATTGGCGGCAGCCGCATCATCGGATGGCTATGTCGCCCATGCAAACGGGCACACTGCATTCCACGGCTATTACTTTCATATGCTAAAAGGCCAGACCGGAAAGGCGCCTGGCGGAGCAAAAGACTACGTGATCGAAGGAAAGATGACCGGCGGGTACGCATTCGTCGCCTACCCTGCTGAGTATGGAAACTCCGGAGTAATGACCTTCATCATCAATCAGGATGGCGTGCTGCTCCAGAAAGATCTGGGGAAGAACACCGCGGAGATAGCAAGCTCTATGAGCGAGTTCGACCCGGATACTGACTGGACCATCGTGGAACCGTAGATGCTAATCACAGGATGACGAGAATGCGTCAGCAGATTAACAACTCGCAGAGACAGAGATCGCTGAACGCTGTAATCGCTTATCTTCATCTGAACTTCTGTTGATGTGATCACTCTCGCAGCCTCATAGAAGGTTCTCCAACCAGATGTTATCTAAAACCTTTGTAAAAGACCGTCGAGTCTCCGCCTTCGAAAAGGGGCGTGCTCTGATCACACAGACCTGGGAGTCGCAACTCACTCTATCGATATTTCTGGGTTTGCTTGTCCTCACCGTGTTCCTGATCCCCGTGCTGGGACTTGAGCGTCCCTACGCAAAGTTTTGGCGTGACCTTATCTTCTCAGTCGTAACTATCTGCGGCGTGGCGATTGCATGGGAAAATCGTCGGCTCTTCATCTTTAGCTCGTTTGTTGCAATCATTGCTCTCGTCATCCGATGGACCGCATGGTGGATCAGAACCGACAACTTCGCGCTTTGGCGGGAGGTTGCGACTCTTGCCAGCATTGTCCTTATTTGCTGCGTGCTCCTCACCCAGATATTCCGGAGTGGAATTGTAACCTCCGCTAGGGTTCAAGGAGCCGTGGCCGTGTATCTCCTGCTCGGCTTGGGTTGGGCTCACTGTTATCACATCGCCAATCGCTTGATTCCCGGCTCATTCCAAACTTCTGTAGGTAGTTTCTTCTCCGTAGTTGAGTGGTACTACTACAGCTTTGCGACTCTGACGACCCTTGGATACGGAGACATTGTGCCTATTAAGCCGATCTCACGCAGCCTCGCAATTGCAGAAGCGTTGACGGGTCAGTTATATCTCACTGTTCTCATCGCACGTCTTGTTGCCCTTGAAGTCATGTCATGGCAGATCGCCTCCAAAATGGAGCCGGAGGAGAGCCCGCTCACCGCGCATTCATCGGCAAGAATCGATGAACATTGAGAACGATCCATTTATGTCACTAGCGATAACGCCCATCTCGTTCAGCTGCAAACGATGGTTTGGGACCAAAATGTGCTGATCTTATTGCATCCGCTCTTCGTTCGTAACCGAAAGAACTTTATCACTCCAACGAGCTTCGCGCGACGCTCGCTGACATCCTAAGCAGTCGGCCCGGAAGGAACTCCATGTCCCGTTCCCTAATCGTTCTACCGGATGATTCCGGAAAGCCCATCGTAGACGCCGCGAAGAGCGCAACGAAATCACTCAGGCTTAAAATGTTCACTTTTTCGGATCCGACCTTAATCGACGCCCTCATTGCAACCCATCGGCGAGGAGTAGACGTGCGGATTATGCTCAATCCGGCGCGACGAAATGGCATGCAGGAAAACGAGGAGACGCGTAAAACTCTGACTCAGGCCGGCGTGAAAGTCAATGGTGATCGACGACAAGACCGCTTATGTGAAGTAACTCAATTGGCAGACCAAGAACCTCACGGTGACCCGCGACTACGCTGTCGTGACTACACATAAACACGAGGTAGGAGAGATCATTGATTGTTTCGAAGCGGACTGGCACCGTACCGCGTTTTCTCCGGGAGACCACTCACACCTCATCTGGTGCATAGGAAATGGGCGTCAGCGCCTTGGACAACTCATCGACGAATCCAAGCACTCGTTGTGGTTGCAAAACGAACGTTATCAAGACTCGATCATGATCGAACATCTCGTCAGGGCAGCGCGCCGGGGGGTCGAGATCCATGTCATGGCTCGGCCACCTCACAAACTGAAGCGGGAGCAGATGAACGAGGGGGTGAGCGGTCTTCGCATTCTCCAGGACGTCGGCGTGAAAATCCATAGGTTGCAGCATCTGAAGCTACATGCAAAATTGCTCTTTGCAAACGGCAATCGGGCAATTATCGGATCAATCAACCTCTCGCCTGGAAGCTTCGACACTCGTCGCGAATTAGCGATAGAAGTCAACGATGAACACGTTACAAACCGACTTCACGAGATAGTCCGCCACGACTGGGCGAATTCCAAATCGTTGGATCTATCGGATGAAGGGCTTCTCAAAGAGCTGGAAAAATCGGATGAAGATGCACCGGAAGATCTTGCGCTTGAAACCAGCAAAGATTGGAAAGGCAAAAAGCATTGAACTCAGAACGGTGCACGAGGCCTACTTTTGCGATTTGGGCGGAAGCCGCTCATCATAAGTCAACTGCATCTGCTTCAACCTAAGAATTGCGTAGATGGTTGTAAGCACCATCAGGATCACCAAGACCCCTGTGCATCTTCGCTCCCATAGATAGATCCGTTCGCGATTGGCGACATAACTGGCAATGATCAAGCACAGAATCACAGCATTCACCATCCAATTTCCTGTCTTTCGCAGGATAAAATGTAAGGTTCCAAAACCTGCCAGTTGATAAAGCATAAAGATCAGGATCGCGGCCATCGGCAACAGTTCGGACGCCCCGAGCGATGTGTCTACTGTGTCGGGTAACCGAGCATGCAGCAGTGTGCTATGAGCGAGCTCGTGGAACAAAGAAGGCACAGCGCATAAAAAAGGAACAACGGCTAATAACTCGAGTATTAAAGATCCGCTCCACACGCCAATTTTCGAAGCAGCGTCGGCTCCTGTACCTGACGAATCAGCACCTATAAAGAGACCACCAACCAAGGCAGCCGCGCTCGATAGCATTAGGAGCTCCACCGTGATGCCGAAGCTCACGGGTTCTCCTGTCTTGATTAGGAGCAATGCCATAAATCCGGGCAAGTAGAACATGATTCTCACGAGCCGCGCCCAAACGCGAGGATCTCTCTCCGGGGGCAGGATCGGAAGCAACAATCCATCAACTCCTATTGTGGGTCTATCTTTCGACATCACATCTCCTCAAACCACATAAGAGCTAGTTGATATGCAATTGGCGTTGTCGATTTTTATGAGATTGAAGCGTCGATCACTAGCGTCACCGATGCCAAGTGCCTTATTGGCACTACTTTAATTAACTCCCGCAGTTCCCTTCCAATCGAGGAGGTCGGAAAGTCTCCAGGGGTTCTGATTCAAATCCAATGTCAGTTGGCCTTCTTTATTCATGGTCAATTGCGCTTCGGGATACAGAATTCCTGTGCTCTTACTCTTGTCCTGATCGTTGAGTTCGAGAACGCCGGCCGTCAGGTTGTATGACTGGGATTGGGTGTCGAAGAATGCTTCTCCAAAACGGATCTGCCGATTTGTGACGAATACGATCTTACGTCCGGTGGGCGTGGCCGTCATTCTGATATAGGCACAGTCGTAGCCGAGCGTACCGGTTATCTCAACGTGCCCTACAGCTTTCATTCGTGAGAGAGCGTTAACGAGACCCTGATTTTGGCCCTTCTCGTAAGCCTGGACTAGGGTTACTCGGTCTGCAGGAGTAGAAAACTCATAGATGTTCAAGGTGACGCCTATATTCTGCCCCATCTGTGTGCCGGTACCGAAGGCCTGAGCGTCAATAGTTTCGTATTTGTCTCGGGCAAACCCTGGATGGACGGCTAGCAGGCAGATAGCTGCAACTACAAAACTCTTCAAGATCATCTTGGAAGTTCTCGAATAGGCACGCATATTTATTCTCCTCAACTGAGATTGGACAAGCTTTATTCAGAGCCCGAATCTAAGGGAGGTGGCCGTCGAATGTGACCACCCAACAACGTCAGTACTGTGACTCCAGATTTCAATTGCCAGAGACGCCTTTGTTTTGCAGAATCCGCACGACGACACGGCGGTTTTCAGCCTGACCTTCAGAGGTCTTGTCAGAGTCAACCTGAGAAGATGTTCCCATTGCACCAGGGGCGAGCATATTGGTGAGAGGAATCTGACCTTGTTGAACGAGAATTGCGGTGACCGCGTTCGCGCGCTCGCTGCTAAGTCTTTGATTCAACGCAGCGCTGCCGACCGCAGAGGCATACCCCTGTACCTGAAGAATGTAGGCAGTAATACCTTTGGCTTGTTGTGCTAGCTTCAGAAGCTGCTCTTTATATTGCGGCTCCACGGTGATCTTCCCATTAGCGAAGAGAACAGTGGTTTCTCCAAGGATGTTGTATTCGCCTAACTCGCCAAAGCGTTTGTTAGCAGCTGCGATGGCCGCTTTATTTGCAGCGACCTTTTGCTGCTCGGCCGTAAGTTGAGCTTGTTGCTGCTGCAGGGCTGCCTGTTGCGCTGCAATCTCCTGGTCACTCAACTGTATCTGCGCCGCATTGGCAGCTACCTTCTGCTCGGTCGGTTGCAGACCCGCCTGGGCGTCCATGGCAGCTTTCAGGTCTGAGCCTTTGAATTTGATAGTGTCGGCGACAAACTGATTTTGATCATTAAGAGTTCCCTTTATCTGAACAGGAAGGCCGGGAATGAGAGCCGTCATAGGCATCTGCTTTGTGCGAGCTTTGAAGACCCCTTCAACCTCTCCGACGCTCGTACTGTCAGTCAGAAGCACGACAGTGTTGGGAGATCCGGCACTTTGCACCGTCATGGTCGCACCGCTGCGGCCATTAATCACGCCTTGGATTTGGGATTGACCCTGGGCAACTTGAATCGTCAAAGTCAACGCCGCAACCAAAATAACGACGAGTCCGACACAACGGTTTGCGTGAAGCTTTTTCATATTCTTTACCTCGACTGAAATGAGAGCATTTCCTACAAGCTTTAACGGTGATCACTCAGAACCAGCTTTTCCTGCGAGCGGCGAGTTCTCTCAACGAGGAGCGTAGGCAAACCGGACAACTCGGTTCTTAGCATGGCAATCCTCGGAGGAGTCGATACAAGCTGGATACAACTTCCCCCACGGCACGGCCAGCACGATTTGGTTCTCCGGAATGCCCTTATGAATCATGATTTCTCTGACCCACTCCGCTCGCTGTCTCGAGAGGTTGAGATTGTAGCCCTCGCTGCCGGTCACAGATGCATAACCTTCAATGAAGAAACGATCACCCGGATGATCCTTCAACCATTGGACATTTGCGTTCAAAGTGTCCTGATCTAATGCATGATCGAAACGGTCATGGGCGAACGGCACTTGATGGATGTTTTGGTTAAACGCTTGTTCCTCGGGACCATAGAGAACCACTTTTGGGCTTCCCCAATAAGCAATCCAATAGGCATCACCGGACGCTGCTGGAGTATCTGTCTGGGCGGATAAGGCGAAATTGCTCAAAAGGAGCACCGTAACCGCGACGAGAAGAAGGCGACGTTTCATGGTGTATGACCTCAGTCTGGCTGCGCTTCTGTGTGTTTATTGCACTTCAATTGCGGGCGGTGGGTACCACGTGCCATTGAGAGCGGGTGGCAATGGCCAGTAAAGGCGCATTAGCGGGGTCATCATCGGGATGCTCGCTGATGTTGGTAGCCAATTGAGCTCTTTGTCCGCGCCGGGACTTGTAGGCTGAAGGTAGATGGTCAAAGATCCGTCAGCGTTTTTCTTTGGGTTCATCCAGTCACTTACAGAAAACTTTGTAGTGCCGGGTATCAGAAAGTGATTCTGATAGTTGGTAACGGACCAGAACCCTCCGGCAGGCGGTGTTTGGCCCTTGGCAAAGGTAATCGTGTACTTCTTCCCGCCATCCAGGGTCTTTCCAGCGCTATCCTGAACCAAGAAGGGGTAGTAGCCATCCTCGGGAAGGTTCGCGCCAAATCCCACAAAGGCGATTCCTGCTCGGAGCGAATAATCTGTTCCATAGTTTCCGAGGTGTGGATTTGGAATGAGCCACCCTTGTTTCAGATCTCCGATGCTGGCCGGATTTGCGGCGATCTTATCGAACTCATGTTGGACTGCCTTCGTGGCGAGACCCATAGCCGCCTTCTTTTCAAGCGATAAGGCGGAGTAGTCGAAGGGTTGACCGTGAACTATCCCGAACTGGGCAAGGAGTTTGTCAACGCCCTTGGCCCTATCTTCGTCGGGAAATGGCACTTTGTTAAACCACTCGGCGGCTTTCGTGAAGAACTTCTCGCCGTCAAGCGCATTGGCTTGCGGCGACGGGCCAGGCGTGACGGGTATATTGGGATTGACGGTTCCGAGAGGTTGAGTAAAAGGTTTACCGAACGCGCTGAGTGGCCTCAGATCATATTGATCTTGAACCGCGTGAACATTGGGCAGATCGTTGAGCCCTTCAACTTGGGTGCGGACGATCAGCCAGGACTGATTGGTCGTACAGTGGACGACGATGCTATTCGGAATCTTAGGCAGGTCGCCCTTGAAGTCGGGGCCGACCATGATGAAGCTGGTTTTCTTAGTCAGACCCTTCTGAAGGCCATTGCTGTAGTAGACCTTCGTCCATGCGTCCATAAACTCGTACATCATGAACCGCTTTTTGGTAGTTCCGGGAACGTTCGGAATGGCCGGTGTCGTAAATATCACAGGTTCATTCGTCACGTCAGTCCAGGCCAGGGTATACAAAGTGTCCGTGCTGGGAAGGATGACGCCATGATTATCTGGACGGCTTTGGCGCACACTCATGAACTGATTGATGGGTGCCGACAATGTCTCCCAGGTCGGTTTCTCAACGTTGGTGAGAGCCTCCGTCGAGACGCCGAAGACGACCAGAGGATACAGATATTCGTAGGCAGATGCGGCATCTTTCACGACAGCTTCAGGCGCGGTCGAGGTTGTCGGGTCCTGAGAGGGCGTTTGCTTGCAGCCAACTGCCAAGGCAAGTGACATGAGCAGTGCATACGCTGTCAACTTTATCATCATCACTGGAATTTCCTTTTCAAGTACGCACTCGACTTCCAGAAAAAGCGGAGCGAGCGGTTATGGCCAGTAAAGAGGTCGTTCAATTCATTTTTGCCAAGGGAAAATCTGCTTCCAATCGTTCTTCATACTGATCACGATCCACGCGTTTTTCGTCGCCTCAGTTAGTAGCGCTTCGGAGAATGTACCGACACCCGTGTCCGGGAGTCCTGCGGCGGGCCCATAAGCATACTCGCGCTTCTCGTCATCATGTAGAACGAGCATCATCAACCGCGCGCCACCTCCTGCCTGTGTCCATTCGAGCATTTGAGTATCGCCCGACTTGAAATCGGCACTTCCGGAGTTGCCAAAGGCAGCTTGCGGCCGTTTGCCAATAAAGAGGTTTATTCCAACCGGCTTGCCGGGACCGTCGTCGATGAAAAATGGCTTGGGCTCTCGCATTAGCACCGGCTTCCCGCTCGAATTGTCATAGTTCGTGACGATGCTCGATCCAACAACGTGCTCTGGTGGAACCCCATACACCCTCTCGCTGTAGGCGCGAACGAACTCCTGGCCACCTCCCGTCACGATGTACGTCCTGAATCCATTGGCCCTCAGATACTGCATAACCTCTAGCATGGGCTGAAAGACAAGATCGGTATAAAGCCGGTCGAAACGAGGTGCTTTGGCTGTCTTGATCCAATCGTTCACGATCCCCTCAAAGGCCTCCGTGCTCATCCCCGCATGGGTCACGGCGACGATCTGTAGCCAATCAGTCTCAGTAAATTTACTCATCGCCGCACGGTCGCCTGCCAGCACCGATTTGAAGGGATCCTTCTGTTTCCACTCCGGATGTTCCGGCGCCATCTTACCCACACGCTTCAGCGCAAACATTGCCTGTCCGTACAACGGGTGTTCCGTCCATAGCGTGCCATCTTGATCAAACGTGGCGATTCGGTCAGCCTTCTCAACGTACTTCGGGCTCGATTTCTCGGTCGTATCCCTCACAAAAGCAAGCACCGCCGCCTTGGCGGGTCCATCATTCCACGAGGGCAGAGGATCGCCGCCAGATGCCTGCTCACCTTTCGCTGTTACAGCACGCACTGAAAGAAGCGCTGCCGCGCTCGTCGAAAGAAACGTCCTGCGACTGACGTTATTGAATGAGCTTCGCGACGATCCGATCTTCATGAACATTCCCATTGCACTTCTTTCGGCAAATCGACGCCGCTGCTGCTGCCGACATCTGCGCCGCTCATACCGTCGCCTGAAGTCGTCTTGTGGCAGAGAGAGATATCTCTCCGGATCGTGACGTCGCCCTTGCTCTCAGGTCACTCCGAGTAGATGCAATCCATGTGCCAATTGCAATCCGACCGGCTAAGCTTTGATCAGATATAGACTTCGCATGACTACGGAGACATAGAACATCGCAATCCCAACTCGATTTGGCTCCGACCTATCGGAGTTAACTACGATGGGTCGGAGCCGCCGACCGCAAAACGTTCTGAGAATTTTGACTGATTCCCTGAAGCGATCCGGACAGATCAAGCGTGGCGACGTTGGTCTCCCGATCAATTTCCCTGAGAAATTGACTGGTAAGTGATCGCGCGTTGCCTGAAGATTGAGAGATTAAGAATCGTGAATCAGACGACTACCGTTCCATCTGAGAGAGCGCTTCGATAAGGGGAGCTGAAGAGATCCTCATCACGCCGGTAAAGGGGCTATACATCTCAAGGATGATGAAGATCGCTCCCGATACGGCTAAGCCGGCAAGACCTAGCGTAACGAAGATCGTGGCGTTTGGTGGAGCGAAGAGTCCGAAGCCGACGAAGATGATCACCAGCCAGGAGATGAGTGCCACGAGGAGAGGAGTGGGTACCGAGCTGTGTTGGGACTTAAGGTACATGAGCCATTGAGTGTGTCGCAAAGCAATAATCTGCACAGTGATCTGGGACTTTGCGGCGACTTGACTCGAATCCTTAGGCTCCAGATGCTCCAGCTGATCCACCAGCGTTTCAGCTTTGTCAGCCGGTCTGCGCTCTGAACGCAAGGAGCTTTGCGCTGGCCAGATACGTTGGACGCCCTCCGCTACAACGCGGCGGAATTCACTGCGAATGTTCCTGGTCTCCGGGCCGTACCGTTCCAGGGATCGATCGATCGTGACGATCTCGGAGGACATCTCTACGACCTCGTTCTGCCGTGCATCATAGGTCGACTTTGCGGACGATACTAGCATTCCGAGGACCAACGCAGCCATGGTGGAGATTAGAGCCGTCGAGAGTCTTACGGTCTCCTTGACATCCGTGCAGAGGTGTTCCTCCGGAAGGATTCGCCGGATAGCCATACCAACCAATGCAGCTGCGAAGACACAAGCAAAGACGATGCCACTGAGCAGAATCGAATTCATCGTTCTCCTTCTTCTTCCAGGACAGATCGGGCCGGTAAGACTGGCTCAGCTGTGGCGTTGAACAGCTGAGCACTCGAAACAACTTAGGGCCATGAAGGATCCCCTAGGGGTTTCGGCCTATGGATGGAGTCAATCAGCCTATATGAGGTCAGCAGAAGACTACACTGCTAATCGATAACAATGCTAGATATCTGTGTCGGCGCCAATCGCATAGCGTAGGGTTGTCCTCCACGTCGGGAGCCATCTTTGTATAAAATTCGCTCGGTTGAAGCTTACAGGCCTCGCATTCATCGAGAAATCCAACTCGGTGCGATTCGCGATTCTCGCGAGAGACATGCCTTATTTATGACCAGCCCATGTAACTTGAGTCTGGCCGAAGAATGTGTGGAAGGAACAAGCGGCACTGATGCCACGTGTCAACGCAGGCGAGATCACGAGCAACGATCTCTTTGGTACGCGGGAATTCCTTATGGACAACTACCGATATCGATTCCTTGGGCGAAATTGGAATCTATGGCAATTCCGGCGCGGAAGCTATCTACCCGCCGTACTTCGCCGACAGTGAAAATCGACCCCTTAGCGGATCGAAGTCAAGTTACACCCATCGTTGTGATCGTCCTCAAATCGCGCCAAATGAGCGCCCATCCCTATCAGCAAGACTCCACATCCTGCTATTGGTTCTCACATCACACAACTGAGGCTCGACCGCGATACCGATCGCCGCGACGTGCTGGCAACTCGGCTTCTCTAAACCTTTTCCAGCGTGAGATGATTCGCGTATTCCGAAGCTTTGCGATTGGTTACGGAAAAGCCAAGCGCACGCAGATCCAACCCCTCAAACAACGATTCCCCCTGACCGAGCAAAACAGGCACCGACGCGAGATGCAGGGAGTCGATGAGTCCGGCCTTGAGATACTGCCGCACCGTCGAGACGCCTCCTCCAATCTTGACGTCTTTTTGGCCTGCAGCTTGCTTCGCGCGTTCGAGCGCTTCACCAATTCCGCCGGTCACAAAGTAGAAAGTTGTCCCGCCTTCCATGACCAGAGGCTCGCGCGCGTGATGTGTCAAAACGAAGGTTGGCGCATGATAAGGCGGATTGTCGCCCCACCAGCCCTTCCATGAGTCATCCAGCCAAGCGCCGCGCGTGGGACTGAACATGTTTCGACCGAGGATGAAGGCGCCGAAGTTGTCCATCGCCCGATGGGCAAATTCATCGTCGGTGTCGCCGGCGGATCCGCCCTCTTGGCCGTGCATTGAGCAGAAGGTCCGCGTATGAAAGAACCACTGAAAGATCTCGGTTCCACACTTACCAAGCGGATCGCTCAGGCTTTGCTCAACTCCAGCGGTGAAACCGTCGAGCGAAACACCAAATCCCGCGACACGAATCTTTGACATCTGGGCTCTTTCCTCCTCGATTCTTGTATTGACTTTCTTGGCTACGGACGAAGTTGCATCTATCCTGTCCCCACTTCGCCTCGGAGTCCATTCTGACGTAGAGGATAATCCAGGCAAGCCCAGTGAGCGTCAGAAAAATCGTGAGCGAATGATTCCGGATGCTTTGGAGCAGACCGCCATCCGCGTCGCAGTCCTTTGTCGCTGCTGTCACCGGACTTCGGCGTTCTGAAGTTAGAGGCCTTAAGTGGTGCGACATAGACCTGGGCGGCGGATGGCTTACTCCAACACGGGGTAGTGTGAGTAAGCACCTTACCAATCTCAAGAATCTTCCGTCAGCAGCCACGATCCCCATCCCTCATGCTCTCGTCACAGCTCTGCAGATATGGCGCGAGGAGGCAGCATTACCGCACCGACGATGACGGGGTTTTTGCGTCGCCTTGTACGGTCTCTATAAATTTTTGATTCTAAGCTAGATGATTTGGTGGACCTGATCGGGATCGAACCGATGACCTCTTCCATGCCATGGAAGCGCGCTCCCAGCTGCGCCACAGGCCCACTCTTAGGAAGGACTCTTTCTATTCTGGCCGACAGCTCAATATTAGTCAATGTCAGCGGGAACTTATCTGCCATGCTCCGGTGTCTAAGTCTAATAGAGTGAGCGAGCACTCGGCCGCCGGCGGCGCAGTTTCTAACACCTTCGCGAGCGTCGCACGCTCCATAGTTGCATAGCGATTCGTCAAGTCGTAATGTAAAGGACACCCGATATGCAGGCGGGCACGATAGTGGGTAATCTAGTAAGCGCAATAGGCATCACCACCGAAGACGTAGCTCTCGTCGCCGACCTCAAAGCCGGATCCGAGGAGGCGTTCGCCGTCCTCATCGCGCAATATCATCAACCCCTCTACTCACTCATCGCCCGCAGCCTCAACGACCCCGCCGACGCAGCCGACATCACTCAGGAAGTTTTCATCAAGGTCTTCCGCAGCATCCGTGGCTTCCACGGCGGGTCCAGCCTGCGTACATGGCTCTATCGCATCGCTCTCCACGAGGCCTCGAATCAGAGACGCTGGTGGTCGCGCCACAAGAAACAGGAGATCACCATCGATTCCTCTTTCGAAGCCGACTCGGACGCCGAGAACAATCATCTCAGCCTCGCCGCAACGCTTGCCGATCGCTCCGATTCTCCGTTCGACCATGCAGCCCAGGCCGAGACTCGCGAGCGGGTTGAAGCCGCACTCCGGCAGATCCCCGAGGCCTTCCGCACAGTCGTTATTCTGCGCGAGATTGAAGGCTTCACCTACGAAGAGATCGCCGAGATTCTCAACGTCAACCTCGGCACAGTGAAGTCGCGACTCACCCGCGGTCGTTCTGCCCTCCGCATAATCCTGAATGCGGATGGCGTCGTAGCCGCAGCAATTTCTGAGTCCTCCCCGGCCTCTCAGGAATCGAAGCAGATGGTGACACGATGAGCTCCCTAAGTTGTCAAAAGTGCCAGTCTTCTTTCTCCGCGTATCTCGATGGCGATGTCAGCGGAAAGCTGATGCAACGAATCGCGAGACATCTGGAAGACTGCGCCGACTGCAGACAAGACTTTGCTTCCTTGCGTGCCACCCAGCGTATGCTTTCAACCGTTGGGCAAGCGAAGGCTCCGGCCGACCTCGGGCTTAGGCTCAGGCTCGCCATCTCGCACGAACATTCCAGGCGCAAATCGAGTTGGATCGACACCATCAGTCTCAAATGGGACAACGCAGTTCGTCCTCTATTGGTGCAGGTATCTGCAGGTTTTGCCGGCACTGTCGCTCTGGTTGGCGGCATCGCTGTTCTCCTGGGACTTTTCGCCGCACCAGAACCCGTTATGGCAAACGACGAGCCCCTCGGCGCCATGACCTCGCCCCACTATCTCTACTCCTCGGTCAACCCCCACGCCATCCTCACCGACCACGACGGCGTCATCGTCGTGGAGGCCAGCGTGAACTCAGCGGGGAAGGTCTACGACTATCGCATCGTCTCCGGACCTGAGAGCCCGGCTGTTCAGAGCCAGGTAGTTGATCAGCTCTTGACCAGCGTCTTCCAGCCAGCCAGCGTCTTCGGCGCACCGGTGCGAGGCCGCGTCGTGTTGACCTTCTCAGGCATCTCCGTCCGCGGCTAAAGAAGCGCATCCATCATGATCCAAGAACAGAAGGCCATCCAGACTAACCGCGAACTTCTCGCCTCCGCCTACAAGCACTTCAACGCACGCGATATCGACGCCGTACTAAACCTCATGCATCGCGATGTGGACTGGCCCAACTTAATGGAAAACTGTCGCGCGCACGGTCACGCAGAGGTTCGCGACTATTGGACGCGCCAGTGGGCAATCCTCGACCCGCACGTCGAACCCACCGATTTCACCTTCGAATCCGATGGCCGCACTACCGTTCACGTCCATCAGGTCGTTCGCGATCTCACCGGAAAAATACTCGTCGATTCGATGGTCCAACACGTCTACCTCGTGCAGGAGGGTCTCATCCGCAGCATGGAAATCCGCAACAGCGAGCCTTCCTGAACTTTGGAACAGTTTGAATTCCATGCGAGCGAGAAGGACAGCAGTGGCAAAGTGCAGTCGAAGGGCATAGATTCAGGCTACCCGGCGGGGCTGGATCTACCACTACCTTTGACCGTACGCGGCAGCGGTGAAGGTGGCTCATCCGCTGATGCCCGGCGCCATTGCCGTGGCGAAGAAAAAGAAGGATCAGCGGGATGAAGCGGTTTCTGCTTTTCGAGCACAGTTCCTTCTAAGGCCTGAAAGGCGATCGGGCTTGCGAAACATGCGTCGAGAGTTCAGGTGGATCAAGAGGGACGCGCTCATAATCCAGACAACGGCCCAGAGATCCGGGTTCCTCGAACCGGCAGGGAAGAGCACTCCGCGAAACAGGAAGACGGTAAGCTGCAGGATGGCGGCAACAACTGCGGCCGTGATGAGCTTTAGGACCGATCGGATCACCTGGCTTGCACCGGATTTTGCAATCCACGGCGCCGCAACGAAAACAAACAAGAACCCCGGCAGGAAAGTGTAGAAGATCGTGACGAGTAAGGCGATCGTTCCCATGAGAAAGGACCCGTTAAAATGATGAAATCCAGCCATAAATCCGACGAATCCGACAACAATAATCAGTGGTCCCGGCGTTGTCTCCGCGAGCGCAAATCCGTCCAACATTTGCGCATGGCTTAGCCAGGAGAATTTCATTACGGCTACCTGTGCGACATACGGAATTACGGTGTATGAGCCGCCGATGGTCACAAAGGCTGTTTGAGTGAAAAAGGCGGACAACCTTATCCAGAACGGAAAATCGCACCCGAAGATCCCTAACAAAAGCAACGGAACGCTTCCGATGGCGGCACATCCACCCACAATGCGCATGGTCCGCCAAAGCACGTCGCTAGATGCATAAACTACCGTCCTCTCTCTGGATGGGGAGTGGTCGATCCCCCTCAGGCGCCGGAGAAGCCCCAGAATGACACCGATGGCAACAATCACTCCCATAATCCAGGGAAGGGGAACATGCAACAGGCTGAGAGCGAGGAACGATGCAACTGCCACAAACCATTGCAGCCGGGACCTGAGAGCGCGACGCCCGATCTTAAAGAGTGCATGCAAAACCAAAGCGACGACAATGGGCTTCAACACGTGGAACAGGAGGGTCACCCACCAGACAGTCCCGTATCCGGCATAGAGCAAACTGAGCCCGAGGAGGATGGCGGTAGAGGGAAGAACAAACAAGATCCCAGCCAGGAACCCGCCTATCTTTCCGTGCAACTTCCAACCAATGTAGATGGCGAGTTGCTGCGCTTCAGGTCCCGGCAACAGCATGCAGTGACTCAGTGCATGGAAGAAATCGTCGGAATCGATCCAGCGACGCTTCTCAACCAGTTCGGATTGCATGATCGCGAGATGAGCTGCTGTGCCTCCGAAACTGATCCAGCCCAATTTCCACCAGAATCCGAGCGCTTCGCGTAAGGAAGGATGACCGCTGCCCCCCGATCGGTTCTCAAGCATGGAAATTCTTGTAACCTCACGTGACATTATAACGTCATAATGACCTAGATTTCTCAAATCAAAATTCGGTCAGAAGGATAAATTTATGCCAACGCAATTCAAACCTGCCGCAGCAACCTGCATTTCTTCAGCCATGCAGCGTTACGCCGCGATTCCACTTCGCGCAATCGTCGGCGGGGGCTTTATACAACACGGCTGGGCGAAGATCATCAAGGGCCCGGAGGCATTCGCAGCGATTCTGCAGTCTCTGCACGTTCCCTTCGCGCATCTGTCGGCCTACCTCACAATTTCGGTAGAGTTGCTGGGAGGAGCAGCGTTTCTTCTCGGCGCATTTGTTGCATGGGCAAGCGTTCCTGCAACGGTGGTCCTGCTAACCGCCATGTTTACGGTCCATCTACCCTATGGCTTCAGTTCCATCAAAATCAAAGCGATCGTGGATGGTCGAGCGCAATTCGGTCCCCCTGGATACGAATGCGAGCTTCTCTATATCGCGTGCATTCTGGCGATCGTGTTGCTCAACCCAGGCCCGTGGTCCATTGATAGCTATCGCTTGCGGGAGCGCAACGCCCGAGTTCCCGCCGAGTTTCCCGGATGACGAAGAAGCCTCGTGACGAAGCGGACGAGATCGCCTCTATAAGACAGCACCTCATAGTCGACCGGCTGATTGCCGATTGTCAGCGACGTTCGCTCGATCTGAAAGATCGGAGAACCCACCGTTACCTGAAGGGCGTCAGCGACCGCTTTGGTTGCGATCACCGCCTCCAACTCATAGTCTGCTTCGACCAGAGGGACTCCATATTCTTCTTCGAGAAGAGTGAAGATCGGATGCAGCCGCAGATCGTTGCGCACGATCTGCTTGCCAAGGGGGAGGGGCAGATATGTCTCATCAAAAGAGATCGGCGTATCATCGGCGAGCCGCACCCGCTTGATCTGCATCACTTTTGTCCCTTTCGCCAATTCAAGGCGTTCTGCAACGCGTTCCGAGGCGGCAATGACACCTTGACTTACCACACGGGCAGTGGCTCTTCGCCCGACAGATTTCATGTCCTCGACGAAGCCCGTTAGCTTTGTGAGTTCCGCTTCGATCCGCGGCGACAGAACGAATGTTCCACGTCCACGACGAATCTCGAGCAAGCCTCGACTGACCAGATTCTGGATCGCACGACGAACCGTAATGCGGCTCACCTGAAATCGCTGAAGCAATTCATCTTCGGTAGGCAATTGATCTCCCGGGCGATACTCGCCCTGGGCGATTTCAGTGGCAATGGTTTCCTCGATCCTGGCATACAGCGTCGCTGCTGGCATAATGACAATATAACGTCATGGCAATTTGGTTCCGTTGAGCTCTGCTGACATCATCTCGCAGAGTACGATGTGCACTGCGCCGACAAGAGACTCGCTGAGCAGCGGTCGACTGCTACCTGCTACCTGACCATAAAAATTATGGAACGACAGGAGAATAAGCTTGCGCGTAGCGAAGGTAATCCGCTATTGTGACTGCCGTGCCGAACCCCCCGGTCTGGCTGTCTCTCGCCACATGATCGATCATTGACAGAACAGGCCGTGCGGTAACGAGCTCCAGGAGCTTCGCGATGATGCCTTCTACCTCCCCTCTTTGGGCACGTACGATGCCCCCGCGCGCAAGATCCACAGCAAAGCGCCTTCTGCTCCTTCTACTTGCGCTGATGTGTTTGTTACCTACCCTGCGGGCGCAGTCGGACCCGCCGATTCCCCCCGGCGATGTTCGCATCCATTACTTCCGTCCGGATGGAAATTACTCAGGCTGGGCGCTGTACACGTGGAATGCGTCGACTGAGAATGCCTCCTGGTGCAGCAGCGAAGTTCAGATCTCAGGGACGGATGCTTACGGGGTGTACTTTGACGTGTCGGTGAATCCGGCGCAAGGAACTCCGACGGGCGATCTCGGTTTCATCATCAATAACTGTGCCGAAAATCAGGTGAAGGATCCGGGACCGGATCAACATCTTCAGATCACGGCGTTCAGTCAGGCGTGGATTATCTCGGGGGATGCGACGGTGTATACGTCGGAACCCACTGAAGCGCAGAAGTTGAACAGCAACTTCCTCAAAGAGCAGGCGTATTGGCTGGATCGCACCCGCGTGGCGATACAACCCACGTATTTGCAGAGCGGGAACACCTACGCAATCTATTGGAGCCTCACGGGCGGGCTGCAGCTAACGGAGACGGGCGTGACCGGAGGGCAGGCGATACCGTTGACTCCAGGTGGCACGCTTACCCAGGAAGAGCTGACCCGTTATCCGCAGCTGGCGAGCTACGCTGTGCTGACGGTATCGCCACGCGTACCGCTGGCAACGATCAAGCAGGGGCTGAAGGGACAAATCGCGATCTCATCTGTCAGCCAATCCGGAGCATTGAGCTATGCAACTGGCATTCAGGATGCGGGCGTACTAGACGATATTTATTACTACTCGGGAAAGCTCGGTGTAGTGGTGAAGCACTCCCCGGACGATGATTGTTGGTTCGATTGGGCGGACGATAACGAAGCAGCGGTGAAGCTCAAGCTGTGGGCGCCGACCGCGCAGAGTGTTTCGCTACAGCTGTTTGACCATGAAAATGACGCAGCGCCGGAGGCCACAGTGGCTATGCACGAGCATAACGGCGTCTGGGTCGCACGGGGAACCGCAGACTGGAAGGGCAAATACTACCTCTACAGCGTGAACGTATATGTGCCGGTGGATAAGACGGTGGATACGAACGTCACCTCGGATCCCTACTCAATTGATATCGCATTGAATGGCGCAAAGAGCCGCATAACAGATCTGGACTCACAGGCGACGAAGCCGTCGGGATGGAACTACTCATTTTCACCGCCTTTGAATTCGCTGAACGACATTAGCATCTACGAGCTACATATTCGCGACTTCAGCGTGGGCGATACGACGGTCCCGGCCGCACACCGTGGCATGTATGACGCGTTCGCGGATGAGAACACAAATGGAATGCGTCGTCTGCACGCACTTGCGGAGAGCGGGCTGAAGGCGGTCCACATTCTTCCGTCGTTCCACTTCGCCTCGGTGAACGAGGACAAGTCAACATGGCAGACGACAGGCGATCTCTCGGGAGATCCGCCGGACGGCCAGCAACAGCAGGCCGCTGTCGCTGCAATCCAGTCCAGCGATGCCTATAACTGGGGCTACGATCCGGTGCACTACATGGCGCCGGAGGGGAGCTATGCGATCAATCCTGATAATCGCGTCTTCGAATACCGCACGATGGTGCAGGGTCTGCACCGTGCGGGGCTGCGGGTAATCCAGGACGTCGTCTTCAATCACACCAACGCTAGTGGAGAAGCTGCAAACTCAAATCTTGATGAGGTAGTTCCGCTGTACTATCACCGGCTGGATGCAAACGGGTCTCTGGAGACTGGCTCGTGCTGCCCTGACACAGCCAGTGAGCACCGGATGATGGAAAAGCTGATGGTCGACACGCTTGTGATGAACGCAAAGGAGTACAAGATCGATGGCTTCCGGTTCGACCTGATGAGCTTCCACTTTACCTACAACATGCAAGCCATCAAGCAGGCGCTGGCCGCACTGACGCCGTTGAAAGATGGCGTGGATGGGTCAAAGATCTACTTATATGGAGAGGGCTGGACGACGGGTGAAACTGCTAACGGCGCTATCGGACCGAATGCGAGCCAAGCGAATCTGTACGGTTCTGGGGTCGGTACCTTTAACGATCGGATACGAGATGGTGATCGCGGGGGAAACCCGTTTGCGGACCTGCGGGTGCAGGGCTTTTCAACGGGGCTGCTGACAGACTCCAGTGATTACACGACGAGTACGACCGCGCAAAGCGATCAACTGACGGCACTGCTGCAGGACGAGGATTGGATACGTTTGGGGCTCGCCGGCAATCTGCGGAACTACACCTTTACGTCCTACACGGGCGCGACGGTGACAGGAGCGCAAATTAACTATGGCGGCCAACCAGCCGGATACACCGCATCGCCGATAGAAGCGGTGAACTACTGCTCGGTACACGACAATCAGGACATCTTCGATGCCGTGCAGATCAAATCAAGTCTGAACGACTCGAGCACCGTACGAGCGCGACGCCAGGCGATAGCGTTCAGCGTGATCGAACTTGGCCAGGGAGTGCCATTCTTCCAGGCCGGCGACGACCTGCTCCGTTCAAAGGATTTGGATCAGAACAGCTTCGACTCCGGAGACTGGTTCAACAAGATTGACTGGAGCGGCCGCGGGGCCAACTGGGGTATCGGGTTGCCGATCGCCAGTCAGAACCAGGGCCAGTGGCCGTTAATGCAACCTCTGCTAAGCAATGGCGCCTACGCGCCGCAGCCGCAAGACGTTTCTTTCTCCGGAGCGGCGTTCCAGGAGTTCATGCAGATTCGTTACAGCTCAAATCTCTTTAGAATGTCAACGCTCAAAGAGATCCAGCAGAATCTGAGCTTCTTGAACACGGGCACCAACCAAACGCCGGGGATCATCGTGATGAAGCTCGACGCGAATGGTGGGAACTACGGCCAATATAAACATGTGGTCGTCATCTTCAACGCAACCAATGCGCAGACAACCTTCACCGATAGCAGACTGGCGGGATTAAAGCTTCAACTTCATCCGGTCCAGCAGAACTCCAGCGATACGGCGACGCGCGAGTCGACGTTCAGTTCGAAGACTGGAGCCGCCACGGTGCCCGCACTGACGACCGCTGTGTTCGTCTCTGAACGCAACTGAAGTAGGAATCAGGGCGGACTTGATCGCGTGGATCATGGGTCACGGTACTCGCGGCGCTTTAGTTCGCGGAGCGCCTGTTCGTGGCCTTGGACAGCGGCCTGACGAATCCAGTGGCGGGATTGGGTGTAGTCGTGTTCGACGCCCTGGCCGATGGCGTAGAGGTGACTGAGCTGGAACTGGGCTTCAGCGTCGCCCTGATCGGCGGCCTTCCGATACCACGCGGCGGCCAGTGTATGGCTGAGCGGGACGCCTTGGCCCGTGTAGTAGAGATCGGCCAGCTTCTGCTGGGCTTCAGGATAGTTCTGGGCGGCCGCCAGGCGATACCAATGGGCAGCATCTGTGTTGCTTTGCGGAACCCCTTCCCCTTTGCGATACATGAGGCCGAGGTTGTATTGCGCCCAGGCGAGGTTGCTGTGAGCAGCGCGTTGACACCATGCGAAAGCTTCAGCAAAATTGTCGGCCGCATAGTAGCGAAAGCTGAGGTTGGCTTGAGCGTAGGCGTGGCCTTGCTCAGCGGCTTTGCGCTCCCAATAGGCTGCTTCGGTGTCATCTTGTGGCAGGCCCCGACCCGCGTCGTACAGGGTGCTGAGGAGATATTGCGCTTCGGCATGGCCCTGCTCGGCGGCGAGCCGGAAGCCCGGCGCAGCTTCGGTGAAGTTGCGGGCGTTGTAGTCAGTAACAGCTTGCCGGTAGTGCGGGTTAGAGGCTGCGTTGGCGGCATCGCGGCGGCCGCGGGTGATGATGCTCGAGCGCGTGGAATGGAGCGACAGAGCGCCGCTGGTAGGGATGTGTTGCAGCCCGGCTTTGGCTTTATCTTCCATCGTTATTTTCCGTGCGCGCTGATCTGGCGGTCAATGAGCTCGAAGCGGTGTTGGGCGTCGGCGATCTGCTCGCGAATGTTGGTGGCGAGCTCGGTCAGCAGGTCGCGATGTTCGCGGGCGGCGGCTTCGGCATCGAGGTGCAGTTGGGCGATTTCGCTGGCGAGGAGCGTCTGATGCTCGGCGTCTAGAGTGGCGATGTCGCGCTCGGCGTGCTGGATCTGGCGCGTGATGCGGAGAAGCTCGGCGGCCGCGCCTTCGCCGGCGATGGAGGCGTTGATTTCGCGGTGATCGTCAAGCAACCGCTGCAGAGTTTCGGTGTCGCCGCGGCTGTAGGCTTGATTGGCGCGGGCCATCAGCAGGGTGAAGTGCTTCTGCTCGGTGTCATCGCGCCCGAAGTCGGGGTGGATGCGCTTGGCGACCTCGCGGAAGAGCGTCTTGAGGCTGGGCGGTGGGTCGAACTCCTCGGCTTCGCGGGCTTCGCCGAATGCGGCATCGTGGGTCTCCTGCGCGCGCTGGCGGGTCTCCACGGCTCGGCGACGGGCGGAGTCGGAGTCGTAGAGGTCGATTTCACGCTCGGCGATTCGGGCTTCGATTTCGTCAAGCTCGGCGTAGAGAATGCCGACCTGGCGGACATAACGGCCTTCGAAGGTCTTGAGCTGGGCGCGAATTTGGGCGAGCTCGGATTCGCGTTCGGCGAGTGTAGTGCGGACGGCGGCAAGCTGCTCGCGCTTGTCGAGGAGGGCTGCGTCGTCCGGGGTCTGTTGGAGGATGATTTCGGCTGGCATGCGGCTTCCGTGAGGGCAACTCCTAGTTTAGCGGAACGGAGGTTGGCTCTTCGCAGATGAGTTCAGCTCTCGCAGTCCACGCGACTCGACTTCTTGGAAGAAGTCTTCTGCTTGATTTGAGCGGCTTCGAGCTCCGGGACCCGTCTCTTTCCCCAGGAGTCATCATTCCACCTCCAATCCTGGCCAAAACCTGTAACTTCCTTATAGGTAAGAGCGTCTCATCCAAGGAGCTAGGAGTCGTATGGTTTTATTCGTATTGGCATTTTTGGGCGGTGTCCTCACCATCTTGAGCCCATGTATTCTGCCGATTTTGCCATTTACCTTCGCACGGGCAGACCAGCCATTTCGCAAGTCTGGCCTGCCTCTCTTGCTGAGCATGGCGGTCACGTTTGCCGCAGTAGCTTCGCTTGCCGTCGTGGGAGGCTCCTGGTTGGTTCGTGCAAACCAATACGGGCGCATTGCAGCCCTGATTGTCTTCGCAATACTCGGTCTATCCCTTCTTTGGCCTGCCTTCGCCGAGCGTCTATCTCGCCCCTTTGTGCAGTTGGGGAATAGACTGACAAACTCCGCTTCGTCCGATTCGCGCGGAGGAGTGCTGCAGTCGCTTTTGCTCGGCGTTGCTACCGGCCTTCTATGGGCGCCATGCGCCGGGCCGATCCTTGGATTGATTCTCGCTGGTGCAGCACTCCAGGGTGCCAGCGCACATACCACCTTGTTGTTGTTTACTTATGCGGTTGGTTCGATCTCCTCGCTTGCGGTGGCTCTCCTTGCTGGCGGACGGGTCTTCGAGGCGATGAAACGGTCCCTGGGAGCGGAAGAATGGATACGTCGCATCCTAGGTGTCGCCGTACTCGCCGGAGTGTTCCTGGTCGCATTTGGACTGGATCGCGGCCTTCTCACGCGACTATCGCTTTCCAGCACATCCGGGGTCGAGCAGAGCCTTCTCGATCGTTTTCATCCCAGATCAACCGATAAGCCCGCGGACCAAATGACGATGACCAGCAACTCAACTGGAGGATCCACACAGGTGTCCGTACTAGCTGGTCTATCGGGAGCAACGGACTGGATCAACTCGCCTCCATTGACCGCCGATCAGCTTAAAGGCAAGGTCGTCCTGATCGATTTCTGGACGTACTCCTGCATCAATTGTCTGCGCACACTGCCTTACGTGAGGGCATGGGCTGACAAGTACAAGGACAGTGGCCTCGTGGTCATCGGAGTCCATACTCCGGAGTTCCCGTTCGAGAAGGATCTTTCCAACGTGCAGAAGGCGGTCCACGACTTCGGCATCACCTATCCGGTGGCGATGGATAACAACAACAAAATATGGAACGCCTTCAGCAATCAATACTGGCCTGCCCACTACTTCATCGATGCGAACGGCAAGGTGCGGTTTCATCACTTTGGAGAGGGCAACTACGATGAGTCGGAACGCTGGATACAAGACCTCTTGAAAGAACGAAATGCACAGCAGGCATTGCCGGCAGGAATCGTCAACGTTCAGGCGCATGGAGCGGAGGCAGCACCCGATATGGACGATGTGCGGTCGCCGGAGACCTACGTCGGCTATCAACGGACCCAGCACTTTGCGTCGCCCGGCGGCTTGAATCAGGACGGTCCGAAACTCTATTCGATTCCGCCACAGCTCGAGCTCAATCAATGGGCCTTGGCAGGAAAATGGATAGACCAGGGCCAGATAGCAGTCCTCGCCTCCGCGAGGGGAAAGATCGCCTTTCGTTTCCACGCTCGCGATCTACATCTGGTTTTAGGCCCCTCGGTAGATGGCAAGCCAGTTCGCTTTCGGGTGACAATAGACGGCAAGGCTCCCGGCGAAAACCACGGAGTTGATACAAATGACAACGGAGATGGCATTGTCACCGAGAACCGCCTGTATCAGCTGGTACGACAGAAGGGCGCGATCACCGACCACACCTTCACGATCGAGTTCCTCAATCCAGGGGTGCAGGCCTTCGCATTCACCTTCGGGTAAGCAGTCCCGTCATCAGTACGTCTAACTATTAGCAGGAGGAGTTATGGCCGAAGAGACTCAGTATCAGGACAAAGATAGAAACAAGATGCCTCGCCGCGCCTTTCTTGGCGCGACTGCAGCCGCCGTGGTGGGAGTCATACTCCACTCGCGATACAGAACACAGCCCGTAGAGGCAAAAGATCAAACGCCAAAAGACATCAAAATCGTCCAGTTCTCCGATTCAGGACAGCGCCAGGGTGTCGTTACCGTTCAAACCATAATTAAGCCTGATGCCGAGTGGAAGCAGCAGCTCGCCCCCGAGGCCTACGCTGTTACGCGGCTTGCAGGAACCGAGAGGCCGTATAGCGGTAAGTACTGGGATAACCACGAGAAGGGCGTGTATCACTGCATCTGCTGCGGAACGCCGAACTTCAGTTCGGAGACGAAGTTTGAGTCTGGGACCGGCTGGCCTAGCTTCTGGCAGGTCATCGCCAAGGAGAATGTCAAAGAGAACTCCGATTCCACACTAGGAATGGAGCGTACCGCCGTCTCGTGCCCGCGTTGCGACGCGCATCTGGGCCACGTCTTCGATGACGGACCGCGTCCGACGGGGCTCAGGTACTGCATGAACTCGGTAGCGCTCCAGTTCGTAAAGTCTGCTTGAGAGACAATAGAGACATGGCTCACCAAGCGTTCCAAGAGATTCTCAGCGAGATTGAGAGATCCAGCGCGACTTCGGACGATGTTCTTACTTTGCAGGAGTTCACCGTCCGCCTGATCGCGGCGCGACTGCCTCACTACAACTGGGTTGGTTTCTACATGCTGGATCGGAACGACGCGGATGTTCTTGTGCTGGGGCCATTTCACGGGGCACCGACTGACCACGTTCGCATCCTCGTTACGGAGGGCATCTGCGGTGCTGCGGTGGCCCAGGGCAAGACAGTGATCGTGGATGATGTCTCTGCCGATCCCCGTTATCTCTCTTGTTCTATCGAGACGAAGTCAGAGATTGTTGTCCCGATCCGAGTTCGAGACAAGGTCGTTGGCGAGATCGACATCGATAGCCATGACCTCAGTGCATTTGGGCCAGACGACCGAACCTTCGTGGAAGAATGCGCCAGGCTCATCGGCGCGTTTATGGAAGAGAAGCACTCCTAAGCTGAGTGCGTCGAAAACTCAATCGACGTCGCCGAAGTAGAGTCATAGTGAATCCGGGAGACGCGTGCCCAAATCACAATATTTGTTCCTTGCCTATGCATTTCGGTATTCGATTCAAGTTGATCCGCCTTGTCCTGATAAGCTTTCTCCTCTTTGCGGCTCAGTTGGCGGTGACGCCCAGCTACGCGCAGAGCACCGGCGAGATCCGGCTCCAGGTCCACGATCCTTCCGGCGCTGCACTACAGGCCAGCGGTCATATAGCCGGTCCGGGTACCAACCGTACCTTTCAAACAGACGCGCGGGGCGCCTATTCTTTGGACGGTCTAACATTTGGACGCTACCGCCTCGATATCTCAAGGGCTGGATTTGCCCCCCGGTCTGTCACAATCGAAATATCTTCGGCGACACCTGTCTCACAGGCGGTTACCTTCTCATCCAGGGCGCGTCGAGTAGCCTCACCGTTTTTTCTCTGACGCCGATCGGGCACGCTAATCAGTCTGTCGACGAGATTCCGGTTCCGGTGCAAGCATTGACCGCAAAGAACCTTGAGGACAGCAATGCACTCGACCTCGCGGATCTCATGAATAAGCGGCTAACCAGCGTCTACATCAACGAGAATGTTGGCAACCCCTATCAGCCGGACATTAATTATCGCGGCTATACTGCTTCTCCCTTGTTGGGGACGCCGGAAGGGCTTTCCGTTTACCTGGACGGCGTACGCCAGAATCAACCCTTTGGCGATATCGTCGCGTGGGATCTGATTCCCAAAGTGGCCATCTGGGACATGGTGTTGATTCCTGGTTCCGATCCGCTTTATGGACTAAACACATTGGGCGGCGCGATCCCGGTGCAGACTAAGGACGGCCTTAACACCCAGGGTGGCTCCATACAGATCACCGGCGGTAAATTCGGTAGACGCGCCGGTGAAGGAGAGTTGGGGGGTGTATTGCCTAAGGGCTTCAACTATTATTTGGCAGGCAATCTATATCGTGAAGATGGATGGCGACAATTTTCGCCATCCGAGATCCGACAGTCCTTCGTCAAGGTGGGCTGGACTGATGCGAAGACGAGTGTCTTTCTAAGCGGAGCTTATGCCGACAACTGGATGACCGGCAACGGAACCTCAGACTTCCGAGTCCTGAAGACGAACTATAGCGACGTCAATACGATTCCCGATGTCACGTGGGACCATTCTCCCTCGTTGACTCTCAACGTCACCCACGCGCAGACAGAAAATCTAACGTTCTCTGCAAATGCATACTATCGTTACGTCCGCACAGACAGCTCCAATGGCGACTTGAACGACGATTCGTTCAGTCAGGACCTTTACGATCTAGGCCCCGACGATATCGCCGCACTCACCGCCGCTGGATACACCAACTTCCCAATCACAGGCGACGCAACCACCGAACCATTCCCTTATTGGCTTTGCCTTGCACAGACGCTTCAAAACGACACCGGCGGCGATCCGTCCTCCACTTGCAATGGTGTCATCACGCGAACTATGGACAAACAGAACAGCTATGGCCTCTCCGGGCTGGTCGCGTGGAAGACAAAACACAACCGGCTCGCGGTAGGCGCCAGCTGGGATCGCGGCACCTCGACTTACCATCAGCTTACGCAGCTCGGATACCTTAATACAGATAACGTGTCCTTCACTCTCGTCCCAATCTTTCTGGACGGCACGACGTTCTCTGACGGTGACCCAGTAGATAGTCAGGTGCTACTGCACGGGACAGTAAACACACCCAGCATATATGCCACTGATACATTCACCTATGGCCCCTGGGCCTTTACACTCTCTGGCCGCTACAACCACACGTCGCTCGACAATCTGGATTATCTGCCGATTTCCGCAGCGCGCGGTAATCTCACCAGCAGCAATGTATTTCAGCGGTTCAACCCCGCAGCCGGCTTCACTTATAAGCCCTCCCACTTCTTCAATGCTTACTTCAACTACAGCGAGGCAAGCCGCTCTCCAACGTCGATTGAGCTTGGCTGCGCCGATCCGACCGAGCCTTGCAACTTACCGAACGCGCTGGTGAGTGATCCTCCGCTGAAACAGGTTGTCTCGCGGACCTTCGAAGTAGGCATTCGCAGTAACGAGAGTCTCTCGCTGCATTGGAGCGCCGATTATTTCTTCGGTCAGAACTATAACGACTTACTTTTTGTCGCGTCCGAGCAGACCGGTTTCGGTTACTTCCTCAATTTCGGTAAAACACGTCGGGATGGCATCGAATTGGAGATATCCGAAGACTGGCTGCATTGGAGTGTAGGCAGTAACTACACCTTCCTCAACGCTACCTATCAAAGCCCCCAGACCATCGATGGCGGTAGCAACAGCACGCACGACAGTGCTTTGGCGGGTCAACCCGGTATCGATGACAACATCCACATCGTACCTGGTGACTTCATACCACAGGTCCCGCGCAACATATTCAAGCTCTATGGCCAATACAGGCCTTCGCCTAAGCTCACGGCGGAACTGGATATTCTTGCCGTTGGGTCTTCCTTCGCGCGAGGTAACGAAAACAACCTGGACCAACCAGACGGAGCGTTTTATCTGGGGCCGGCCAAATCAGCTGGATATGGAGTAGCAAGCTTGGGCGCGCGATACCAGGCAACTGATCGCCTTCAACTGTTCGTGCAGATGAACAATCTTCTCGATAAGCACTACTCGACCGGGGCACAACTAGGAACGACCCCCTTCGATAACAACAATCATTTTGTGGCACAGCCTTTTGGCAATCCATACGGCTCCGACGATGACTCGATTCCTATTCGCTCCTCGTCCTTCCAGGCCCCAGGAACCCCGTTCAACATCTATGGCGGGTTGAAAATTACCCTCTGGAAGAAAAAGTAAAGGACGTCGAACTCGACCGAGCATGATAGAAGTCCCTCCCTCAATAACCTCAGCAAATGCTGAGGTTATGTTCTTTTAGCTTCCGGTAAGCTACAGTCAAAGCCAACGCCAAACGGAGTCACTGTGCCTTACAACACGGAAGAAAACATCAGTTCTAGTCCCCTGCGTATCGCGATTCTCGGAACCGGAATGATAGGAGAGGTGCATCGGCGCTCCGCGCTCTTATGCGGAGCGACATTGGTCGGCGCAATGGCGTCTACTCCGGAGCGATCAGTCGAAATGGCTCGGCGTTGGCACACGCAACCGATTCTTACACCTGCAGACCTTATAACGATTGCCCCGGATGTTGTCCACGTCTGCACTCCCAACGCAATGCATGCGGAGCATGTCGAAGCAGCAATTACCGCGAACGCACACGTCATCTGCGAGAAGCCGCTTGCCACCTCGATTTCCGTTGCCCAGAGGCTCACAGAACTCGCCCATCGGCGGCAGCGGGTTGCTACTGTGCCTTATGTCTACCGATTCCACCCTCTCGTTCGTGAGATCCGCTCGCGGGTTAACGCTGGCGAATTCGGACGTTGGCAACTTCTCCATGGCAGTTATCTCCAGGATTGGCTTCTATCTCCACTTGCGACAAGTTGGCGGGTAGATGCCGCAACAGGAGGACCCTCTCGGGCCTTCGCCGATATCGGCTCGCATTGGTGCGACTTGATGGAGTTCGTAAGCGGGGAGAGGATCGCCTCTCTCACCGCTGCCACTTCGATTACCGTGCCAGAACGACCCGTCAAATCAGAAGTTAGTTTCCAGAGAAGTAGCGATGTCGGGCAAACGCGAAAGGTGGATACAGAAGATGCTGCCACCGTCATCTTCAAGACGCGATCCGGCGTGTTAGGGTCTGTCCTGATCTCCCAGGTTTCGGCGGGCAGGAAGAATCGGCTTTGGTTTGAGTTTGATGGGGAGCGTCGTTCCGCGGTATTCGACCAGGAAAACCCGGAAACGGTCTGGCTTGGAGGAGAAGCTAACGCAGAGATACTTCAAAGAGATCCCTCGTATGGCTCATCCGAGCAGCGCCGTCTGTCGACTCTGCCTGCTGGGCATCCACAAGGGTACGCTCAGTGCTTTGAGAACTTTGTTGCTGACACCTATGCGAGCATCAGAGGAGAAGCGCGGGAAGGCCTGCCTACTTTCAATGATGGGTTGCGTTCAGCTCACATCATCGACGCTGTGATCCGGTCCGCCCGCTCAAACACCTGGGTAGACGTACCGGCCAGCGAAGCACATTAAAACTTAATCTTCAGAGCAAACTGACCAAAGCGCCGCTCATCGTTCGCGCCCCCATTGACGCCACCTTTCTTTGCTTGGATAGGGATGGTCGCGCCATCGTAGCCGTAGTTGGCAACGTCGTTATTGGACTCAGTGATGTAAAGGTTGTGGTGATTGAAGATGTCAAAGCCTTCCGCTCTCAGCTCAACCTCGATACCTTCTCTGACGAATAGGCTCTTACTTGCCGCAAGGTCGAAGTTCCACGCGCCAGGCCCGGAGAACGCATTCCGATGCGTCATCGCAGCGGGATACGGCCCGAAGTCGGATATCCCTCCCAGAGCAGGATTTCCGTAACTCACGGCCGCAGGAAGAGAGACAAGGTCGTACAGGTTTGCGCCCGAGCTATTCTTATCTATCGCTTTGGTGAAACTATAGTTCGATATCGTTGTGCCAGGCGTGTAGCGAGGTATCCCAACCCCGGCGCTGCGATTCAGCGAGTTGCTACTATCGGAGACCGTGAATGGCGTCCCGGTGCGGACCGTATAAATACCAGTAACCTCATATCCTCCCAGCAGTCTCCCGGCAAAGGAATGATTATCTTTAAACCACTGTGTCCTGTAAATCGGCGCAAGGACGAATCGCTGACGAATGTCGAAGTCAGATGCCCCATAATCCAATCCAGGATTGAACGGATCCAGATAACCAAGATTGCCAATGCCGTTGACCGAGCTATTGCTCTCAGAGAACGTCGAGCTCAGATTGTCGGTCGAGTGCGCAACCGTATAGTTCGCTGTGATGATGAGCCCAGTACGTTCGAGATCCGTCATCTGAAAACCAATGTTCAAGCCGTTATAGTAAGAATCTCCCTCGCTCCCACGATTATTGATCGACCCATACTGATTATTAAGGCGTGAGTAGATGAAGTTGCCGCTCGCGTCCTGCACAGGATCGCCGAGATAGACGTTCCCAGCACCAAGCATGTTGTAGCCCTTCACATCGTAAAGATGTGTCCCTCGCGAACCGACATAAGCGATGGATGCAACGACGTTATTCGCAAGCTGCCTCTCGACGGTCAGGCTATAGAACTGCGTTGCCGCCGTGCGAATATTTTCATCTACATTTCTCAAGCTGGTTGGAGGAAGCGGAACCGTTCCACTCGAGCCGCCAATGGGACCGGCGTTGTTAGTTGTTATCGGCGAAGGTGTCGTGATCTGGACCACAGCATAGTTGGGTGGATTCTGGATGACATTGAACGTTACATTTCCAAAGTTCCTCTCGTAAGCTATTCCGTATCCGCCACGAACGCTTGTCTTGCCATCACCGTTGATGTCGTAGGCAAAGCCGACGCGAGGTCCAACAGTGCCGTATTGCGAATTCCACAATTTGCCAATCGGACTATTAGGCACCGTGAACACCTGGCCACTGCGAATCTGCGCTTGAAGCGACGCACCTGGCCCGTAGTAGAAGTTGGCATCGAGATCCTGCTTATTATTGTGCTGAATCCCGTAGTACTCGTAGCGCACGCCATAGTTAAGGGTAAAGCGCGGAGTGAGCTTCCATGCATCCTGCGCGTACACCGCCCAGTCTTTGAACCGGTCGCTACGGGCAAAGTTCGGTTGCGACGCGGGCAGAGTGATCTGGCATTGCGGCGTCTGGACCAAATTGCCAGTCGTGTAGTCCCGTACACAGGGCAGCGCGCCTTGTGGGTCGACTGCGCCCTCAAAGATCGACAGTGTTCCTTTCAAAAAGTTATCCAGGCCTGTTGGAGCGCTCGTACCGATCCCCTCGACTGCCTGCGCATAGGCGCCATAGGTGATGTTGTTCTGGATATAGAGCAATTGAGTACCGGCCTTGAACGAGTGTTGACCCTTCGTCCAATCAATGTCCTGGCTGATCTGAACAGTATTCTGCGGCCCTCCGGATGGAAGTCCTCCTGTCCCTTCAAACTGACTATAGAAGCCAGGAAACTGAACCAGATTCCCACCAATCGTCGCATTGTTATAAAGAAACAGGGTAGGGGCGTTTTGCTGCGACGTATCGAACGGCTGACTTAACGTGTGACGAGTAAAGCTCAACTTCGTGCTCGATACCAGGGCGCCAGAAAACTCATGCGTCAGGCCGAACAGAGCGGCGTTGTCCCGCTCGGAAGCACCAACGTTATATTGCGAGTATGGCGTACTGAACATGGAACCGTTCTCATCGAGCTCGTTGTAGAAGACATACCGCCCGTACATCTGAGTTTTTGGGGACGCGTTGAAATCAACACGTCCAATCAGGTAATACGTGTTCTGCGGATCGCCACCGCCGGCATTGGTGGGAGACGTAAACGGCGCGACACCGAATACCGGCGTGCTTCCAGACAAAAGACCAAACGGTCCACCAGGAGTTGGATTCACACCCGAAGCCACTACGTCGTCCTTACTCAATGTCTGGGTAAAGGTTGGAGCCGGAGAGCCATACTGCGTGAAGAAGGCCTGCGTCGCAGAATTGGATGCTGCCAGAAACTGCGGCGTCGGCACCAGCGAGATCTGATTGCCCGCGCTACGCACCCTCACCCACTCAGTGCTCTGGAAAAAGAACAGCCGATCTTTCAATATCGGCCCACCTACATCGTAGCCAAACTGGTTGCGCGTGTAGCCGCCCTTCGGTACACCACTCTGCGCATTCTGAACGGTATTGGCGGTATAGGCCGCCAGCCGATTGAACTCCCACGCGCCTCCATGAAATCGATTGGTCCCCGATTTGGTCACAACACTGACGACCCCGCCTGACGCGCGGCCGTACTGTGGCTCGAAGTTGCTCGTCGTAATTCGATACTCTTGCACCGCATCGATCGGCACCGTAACTTCGGGGCCCGTCACATACGAGTCAACATTCTCAACCCCATCCAGCAGAATCTCTGTGCCGCTGGACCGTTGACCATTAAGCGAATATCCAACCCCGCGCGTCGTGTCGTTCTGGTCGCCGGTAGTTTTCGTCGCGCCACTCTGCGCTACCTTATCCCCAGAGCTGATGTTGCCTGAGATGGAAACAAAATCGTACGGATTGCGGGTGAGGCTGGGCAGCTCCGAAACCTGGACGCTGCTCACGATCTGCGACACTTCCTGAGTTTGCGTATTGACAGTTGTCCCACCCTGATCGATCACGGTCACGGTCTGTTGCGAGCCGCTGAGTGCAAACTTTATCGGGACCGTTGCATGCCCACCAACAGTCACTTCAACTCGCGCCTCGAACCGCTGAAACCCCGGAGCGTCCGCCCTCACCGTATAAATACCGGCAGCCACAGGGGGAAACGTGTACTCACCGCTGTGATTTGTAGTCACCGTTCGTGCAGCGTTTGTCCCCGTATTGGTCAGCGTTACCGTCGCATCGGAGACGAGGGCCCCGCTTTGATCGACCGCTAATCCCGACACAATGCCGGAATCGGTCTGTGCTGTTAGCAGAGTCAGAGAAACAGGCAGAAAAAGCAGGACGAAAAGAATCGACGCGTAAACTGAAATGTTTCTGAACATAGCTGGACTCCCTTCAAGTGTTGATGCGCAGGCGACCATCTGTTCCGACTCCGAATCATTGACATATGGAAAGCCTGAAGTCCCTCGTCGCATTAACTTCAAATCACACTCGAGTCACTCGTAGCGAAGGCAGTTACTACTCGTGCCGCTTGATGTCCTGCACTCTCCGGGAGCATGGATCGTCATGCAAAGAAAGCAGAATCGCAACCCGCAGCCCTGTGCAGTGCATTATGTGCCGACACTTCTTAGGCCAACAACAGCGTTGTGACGAGTGCCGCACAGAATGTGACAAAGGGCAGAATCCGCAGGTCGATCTACAAATGACTAGTCTCGCGCACTGAGCGTGACGCAGCCGCCCAATGCTAGGCGTCACCGGAGGACGGAGTAATAAGTTCTCCAGCTAAGTTATCTGGTAGCTCGACTTCTCGCACCTCTCCCGTTTGCTGAAGAGTTCGGAACTATCGATGCCGCTATTTGTTTGTATTTCTGATCGATAGTTTTTCTTTCTTCCCGAGCTTGGCCAGCTTCGTCACTCCGCGCCGCTATCCCTCACATGTCAGTTTGTCGCCGCGCACTCCGCATGTATGGTTGCCCAGTAAGCTCCTGTGTCGAGGCCAGTGACTTATTTACGAGAAAGTAATTCGGCGGAGCCGATAACTACAATTCCGCTTCGCAACGAAATTGCCAAAGCTGGAGGAAATCATGGTTCGACTAACTCACGATCCTCTAATCTCCGTAAAGCTGATAAGAGCATTGTTGCTCGCGATCGGCGTAACTCTACTTGCCGATTACCTGGCTTCAGCAGAGGGGACCGATATCACTCAACTAAAAGCAGACGCCCAAAAGGGCTACGCTACTCAACAAATTGAGTTGGCCGCGGCTTACTTTACAGGCAACGGAGTAACACAGGATGCGAAGCAGGCCGCATACTGGTATCGAAAAGCCGCCGAAGCCGGAGATCCCGAGGCGGAAAATGAGATCGGCTTCTTCTATCAGGCTGGCATAGGTGTTCCCGTCGACCATGCACGTGCCCTGCACTGGTACCAACTCGCCGCCGCTTCCGGCCTCACCAGAGCCAAAGTAAATCTCGGCGTTGTATACGTATGGGGCCTCGGTGTCGCCAAAGATGAGGAACTTGCCATGCAGCTCTTCCAGGAGGCGGTACACCGGGGCGAAGGCGCCGCCGCCAGCTACCTCGGCGACCTATACTATTTCGGGATCGGCGTGAAACAAGACAAGGCTGCCGCTGAAACCTGGTATCAAACCGGGGTGAAGTTGCACGACCTCATCGCCGCCTATAACCTCGGCACACTCTTTTCGGTGGACGCAGACCACCCCCACGACCTTCGCAAAGCGGAGGCTCTTTTGCGCACATCCGCCGATGCTGGATATATTCCCGCGATCCACTCGCTGGGCTTGCTCCTGGTCAACCATCCTGAGCTTGCACCCTCCCCAATGGAAGGACCCTCCCTTCTCGAAACTTCAGCGAACGCAGGCTATTGGAGATCGTCTGTGGTGCTGGGCGCGCTTGCACGTGATGGCAAAGGTGTCCCCGCAGACAACAAAGCCGCCTACCTCCAATTCCGGACGGCCATTCTGCAGGGCGGAGAACAAGCGATGAACCTGGTCAAATACGACATCGCAGCCCTCACAAAAAAGCTGGGCTCGGAGCAGATCGCAGCGCTCGACTCGGATGCAGATGCCTGGTATCGGCAACACAGCACGCCCCTTCTCTTCATCTATAAAGACGGCGACAGGCGGCAACGCTTTCCTGCATCAGCACTTGCAGTCTCCACATCTGGTCTGCACGCTGGCCAATTGCTTTACGTACCAACTTCCTGACGACGTAGGAATAGAATGTCTGGTTGCGTACCCATTCCATCCGTCAAGGGAGGAGGGCCGAGGATGATTCTCTGAAGCTTCTGCCGATAAATCGCACACGCGCACAACCAGCCTTCATGCATCCGGTGATCTTTGTAAGCGCGTCGATCTTGCTGGGCACCCTGTTCGGCCTGCAGGAGTGGATGACCATGCGCCTATGGAGTTACCGCATGAGCATAGGCCTCCTTTTTTCAGCATGGTGGGTGCAATATTTTTTGTGGGGTGTCATCTGCTGGTTGCTGTGGAGATGGTGCGGACCCTGGATTCAACGGGCGAACGCATTTCGCATCTTCACGCAAGTGCTTCCGCTAAGCATAGTTGCCAGCGTCGTGGAAGAGATGATCTGGGTTGCGTGCTTTCCGCGTCTTCCGCTCAACCGCCCGCACATGACCTATTGGCACAGGCTGGCGTTTCACCTGGACGCAGAGTTCATTGATAGCCTTGTCATCTTCTGGTGTGTCTTCGCACTCTTTCGCGGAGTAGGCTACTACCAGAAATTCCGCGAAAAAGAGGCTGCGGCCGCTCAGTTGTCGGTACAACTGGCTCAGGCCCAGATGGCCGCTCTACGCATGCAGTTGAATCCACACTTCCTCTTCAACACCATGAACAGCATCTCAAGCCTCATGCGGACCGATATCGCAGCCGCCGACACAATGCTGGAACAACTCGGCAGCCTCTTGCGTATCACCCTCGAACGCGGCGAAGTGCAGTTCATCCGTCTCAATGACGAAATGGAGTTTGTGGAGATGTATCTCGCTATGCAGGAGCGCAGATTCACGGGCCGCGTACACCAGCAACTATGGGTACATCCGGAGTTGCACGATGCTCTTGTACCCACCATGATTCTCCAGCCACTCATCGAGAACGCCTACACTCATGGTCTCTCCAGATTAGATAGCAATGGCCTCCTCCACATCGAGGCAACACGGAAAGACTCGCACCTGACGCTGAGTGTTCTCAACAACGGCGCAGGTTTAAATTCGAATTCGTCCAAAGTCACAGACGGTCAAGGTGTTGGGCTCGCCAACATAAAGAGCCGCCTGCAACTGCACTACGGAGATCAACACACATTTTCTATACGCGAGGTCGCACGCGATCAGGTCGAAGTAACCATAACCCTCCCCCTACAGTTCTCTGCTAGTCCCACAGAGACACTGACAAGGTTTGGTGCATAATGATCCGCGCTATCTTGGCGGACGACGAAGTCCTGGCCAGGCAGAAGCTGCGCCAGTTGCTTCGTGACGAGCCCGAGATCGAAATCGTTGGTGAAGGTGCATCAGCTTCCGAAACGATAGACCTGGTGTGCGCTACTCGACCCGATCTACTGTTTCTCGATATCCGCATGCCAGGCATGGACGGCTTCGATATCATCGACAAACTCTCTACCGCCAGCGACTCCATTGTGCCCCGCATCATCTTCACGACCGCATACGATTCCTATGCGTTGCGCGCGTTCGAGATACACGCAGTCGACTATCTGCTTAAACCCTTCACCTCCGAGCGTCTGCATTCAGCGGTGCAGCGTGCCCATGACGAGATTGACACCTCAAAGAAAAATTCCGGACGAAGCAATGGCCGCACCCAGAATCCTCCGGTTTACACAACACGCATCGTCTTCAAGTCTCGCGGTCGCATCCTGTTTCTCCCCGTCTCAGATATTCGTTGGATTGGAGCAGAAGAGAACTATGCGCGCATCTGCACCGGAGCCGAAAAACACCTGCTGCGCGAGACGATGAGCCATCTTGAGGAAAAGCTTGATCCGCAGATGTTCCTGCGTGTGCATCGTTCCGCCATCGTCAATTTGCAATATCTGAAAGAAGTCCGCACCGAACCCAGCGGAGAGTTTACGGTTGTGCTGGTGGATGGCCAAAAGATTGCGATGAGTCGCAGCTTTCATGCTCGCATCACCGAATGGATGGCCGGCAGCTGAGAACAAATCTATCGCGTTAAGTTACAAATGACCCTTCACGCCCCATCGGCCCCAAACAACTGAAGCAGAGCGTCGCTCGCCTCCTGCACATCGCGGATCTTAAACTCCGGGTCAAGCTGCAACGCCTTCGCCCTGGGCGCCAATGCAGTCAGCGTCTGCACCACCGTCTCAGCAGACAGATGCGGTGTGCTCGGTCCCACCAGAATGTACTCCACGCCATCCACCTGCAGCAGGGTCTTCGCATCGCGTAAAGAGCAACTCGATCTCACATCGTAGCCATGCTGCGTCAGCACGGTTCTCACAAATACGCAAAGATCCGCCGACTCATCCACCACCAGCACCCGTGGCCCCACTCTCTTCTTCGCCGGCTCGACTGGCCGCTCCTTCAGGTAAGACTGGATCGCCTCCTCCTCTGTCGCATAGCTTTCCAGAGAAGCCGATACCTTCGTCATCTTCAGCAGATTCACAAGAAACTGCGGCGGCGCAGCCAGCCGAAGGTCCCCACCCCGTCTTCGCATCCGTTCGGCGTAGCGCATCAGTAACCCGAGCCCGATACTGTCCAGCCGGCTTATTCCGCTCAGCTCCACCACCAGCTGCGAAAACTCCCACGCGCCACCCTCCAGCGCCACCTCCAGAGCCTTCGCCTCTTCGCCCAAGACAATACGGCCCTTGCATCGGATTACATAGACGTTCCCAACATGGCGCGACATCAGTGTTAGCAGCATGAAATCCTCGTCAGCAAGGTTCTCGATGAAACGTCCTCTCCCACAAAGAGAGACACCTGGAGCCGTGATGCACTATCATCGCACCGACTCGCCGCAGCTTCAGGCGCGTCTGAAAATAATTCAAAAAATCTTCGCGAAATTTGGCGTATGAGTTATAGCCAATTCGCTACAATTAAATAGGAGATCAAACCAAGGGCTGCCTGCGGCGAAAAGCTGCGGCAGCCCTTCGCAGTTAAAGTCCACAACGGACCGCCAACGCACCCCGAAAGGACCACGAACGCTCCACACGATGCAACGACCCAAATGAGAAGAGAAGTGACACTACGACCTATAACTACAACAAAAAAAGTATTTTAGCCGTAACCCACATGGATGCAATATTTTAGCGGTATACCCTTCCGCTAAGCTATTGCATCCATTTCAGTTATCCCCAAAATACCCCGGGTGGGGGGGGGTACCCAACCACAAGACACTAGGAGAGCAAAAATGGAAACCGCCATCTGCCGCCACATCAAAACCAACGGACGCCGCTGCAAATCACCCTCACTCGGACTCTCCGCCTTCTGCTACTTCCACTCCCGCCTCCTCCGCCGCCACAAGCATCTCATTGAAACCGCACCAGTTCTGTCCGCAAACCACCCCAACCCATCGGCCTCCCCAACCGAAACACCCCAATATCTCCCCGAAGCCGTCCCCCTCGAGCTCGACCTCCCGCCACTCGAAGACGTCGAATCCATCCAGGTCTCCATCTCCCTCCTGGTCGCCGCCCTAGCTCGCAACCGTCTCGATTCAAAGCGCGCCGCCGTCCTGCTCTACGGCCTCCAACTTGCCTCCACCAACGCCCGCTCCGTCACCATCGAACCCGCCGCCAACTCGATCGTCCGCACCCTGACCCGCACCAAATCCGGCCTGGACCTGGCGGTCGACGGAACTAGTTCTCAGCCAAGGACGTAAGACAGGTAATCTTGTGCCATGGAAGTAGCCCTCAAACTCGATCCGGTCTCCCCGATAGCTCTCTATCGCCAGATCTACGATGGCCTGCGCGACGGGATCATCGGGGGGCGGTTTGAGGCTGGAACCAAACTACCTGCCTCCCGAGCCCTCGCCGCATCCCTTGGTGTCTCACGAATTACGGTCACTGAGTGTTACGAGCGGCTCATCTCGGAGGGATACCTCGAGACCCGGCGCGGCTCCGGAACCTTTGTCTCTACCAGACTCCCGGAATGGGACATGTACGCCACCAATTCGACCGTCGCTCTCGTTCCGCAAGTCGAGAGCGACGTCCCCAAACGACTCTCCCGATACGGCCAGTTCCTCGACGCGCCACTCCGCCCCCCCGTCCCGCCCGAGATCATTCGGTTGGACTCGCACGGACCCGACGTAGGCGCTTTTCCGATAAAGCTCTGGACCCGACTTCTGGTTCGGCGCATGCAGGAGGGTGCCTTAAGCCTTCTGCAATACACGCAGGAGTGGAGTGGCAGTACCGAATTGCGGACAGCCGTAGCTCACTATCTGCGCGTGTCACGCGCCGTCGTCTGCGACCCCAGTCAGATCATCATCACCAGCGGATCGCAACAAGCCCTTTACTTTGCAGCCAGAATCTTCCTCGATCCATCGGACTACGCCGCGATGGAAGCGCCGGGGTATCGTTTCGCGGGACGAATCTTCGCCTCCCAGGGAGCAACCGTATTGCCGATCCCGGTCGACCGGAGCGGCATGCAAATCTCGCAGCTCAAGAAGCACAACGACAAAGCTATAAAACTCGTCTATGTCACGCCTTCCCATCAATATCCACGTGGCGTCTCCCTCTCCGTCTCTCGCCGCATAGAACTACTGACATGGGCCAAAGAAACCGGCGCACTCATCTTAGAGGACGACTACGATAGCGAGTATCGGTACAACGAAAGGCCCCTCCCCTCCATTCAGGGGATGGTGCCGGATGCCCCGGTACTCTACGTTGGAACATTTTCCAAGCTGTTATTCCCCACCTTGCGGTTGGGCTACCTCGTCGTCCCCCCCGGCTTCCAGAACATGTTTACAGGAGCCAAGCTACTCTGCGACTTTCAAAGCTCTTCCATCGACCAGCGCATCCTCACCGACTTCCTCACCGAGGGACATCTCGAACCCTACGTCCGAAAGATGAGGATCATCTACGGTAACCGGCGTACGGTGCTTGTCGAATCATTGCAAAAGCACTTCGGGCGAAAAGTCACAGTCTATGGAGACAATGCAGGCATGCACTTCCTGGCTGACTTCGAGATCGAACTCTCTGAACAAGATGCTTTCGACCGCGCGGTTGCTGCCGGAATTCGGGTAGAGCGCCTTTATTGGCCCGCCCCCTGTGAGCTCCAGCGCCCGGGCCACGTGCAATTCGTCTTCACATTTGCTGCAGTCAACGAGAACGATCTGGCACTCGCAGCAGAACGTCTCGCTGGCGCCTTCCTTGCATGACAGAGTTCGTCATCGTTTGAAAACCCGCGGTCATACCGCATTGGCTATAAAAAGTTTTCATCAGGTGGCACTGGTGTTCTCTCCCGCGCCTGCATAACTTCGATGACAGGACTCTAGCAGGCTTCCGATTGTTCTAAAGCCTGTAGATTGCAGTTCCATTTGGAGAAAATATACATAGCCAGTGACGATGATCTGTTCCAGTAAGAGCCGTTAGACCTCGCCGGCGAAACGAGACGTCTTCGGTAACCTTATCTCGCGGCCGGAACCTCTGGGTGGGCTCGGAGGGCCGGTCGTCGATCTTTTGTGGCCCACTCCGCCTGTGGTCTCCGAAGCGATACCCGAAAATCGAATATTGATGTACCGTGGTCGTTGCTGGTCGTAAACGCCGCCGAACTGCGCTGCGAATCGAACAGAAGTAGTGTATTTGGATAGCTCAGCCGCGAACCGACTAGGCCAACCAAACTTCTTTCAGAAAAAAGGACCCCGATGACCAGCCACACACGTAGAAACTTTATCCAGTCTGCCACCGCCGCAGCGGTCTATAGCTCCCCTCTCCTTCGCTGTGATCGATTGATGGCATCGCCCTTTGGTCTGCCGATCGGCCTTCAGCTCTACTCCGTCCGCGAGATGATGGCGAAGGATTACGAAGGAACGCTCAAACAGATCGGCGCCCTTGGCTATCAGGAAGTTGAGACGGCAGGCTACTTTGACCACTCGTCCGAACAAGTCAAAAGTGCGATGTCTGCTGCCGGACTGAAATGCGTTAGCGCCCACTACCCCTACGCGAGTCTGAACAAGGACTTCGACAAGATCGTCGCTTTCAACAAAGAGATTGGCGTGCAGTACATCATCTGCGCCTTCCCGGGGATTAAGGACCCCTCACGGCTGAAAGACCAGTCCTATCGCACGCAAATTACCTCCTTCACCCTTGAGGACTATCGCTGGAACGCCGATCAATTCAACAAGTTTGGCGAAAAATTGAAGGCCGCCGGCATGAAGTTCGGTTATCACAACCACACGATGGAGTTTGCCAAACAGGATGGGGTTGTCCCATTCGACGAAATGGTTCGCCTGACGGATCCCGCTCTTGTCACTTTCGAAATGGATTGCGGATGGGTCATCGTGGGTGGCGCCAATCCAGTGGATTATCTACACCGTTATCCTTCTCGAATCTCGATGCTTCATGTCAAAGATTTCAAGCACATCGAGAAGCCGGCATCCACGCTCGAACCGCCTCCGGCTGCCGAGTTGGGGCGAGGAACCCTCGACTATCGTCCGGTTTTTGAGGCGGCGAAGAAAGCAAACATCAAACACTACTTTGTTGAGCAGGAGGAGTTTGACCTCCCGCCAATGGAATCTCTCAAGATCGACGCCGACTACATGAAAAATCTGACCGTCTAGGCAGCTATCACTACGAACTCGCAACGGCTCCCTGCGGGGGGCACGGAGATGGCAATCTCCATTTCGTTCTCTTTGCCACGAGAATAAAGACAGCCCTGCGGTTGGAGTTTCGTCTGCGATCGACGCTAGATATTCAGAGGGCCAATTCTCAAATACGAATGAATAATCGTATTTCAATACTGGACGTATAGTTTATAATTCATGTAAGATTCTGAGTCTCGAGTTGGAGGATTTGAATCCAAGAGCACATAGGCTTTGCACATCTAGGATTTGTGCGACCTGGTGAATTTCCTGCGAGAAGACAAGCATGCGGCAACAGGAAGACCTCGAATACGCGGATGAGCCAAAGAAGCGCGGCCGACATCGCAGTCTCGAGGCAAAGACGGCCATCCTGAAAGCAACGCTTCAGCTGTTGGAGCGCGAGTCACTGCGAAAAGTGACAGCTGATGCGATCGCGAGACGGGCAGGGGTTAGCAAGGCCACGATCTATAAGTGGTGGCCCAACAAGAGCATGGTAGCCCTCGACGCGTATCTCGCCGGAACGACGGAACGGGTTGCAATGCCGAATACAGGATCCGCCCAAGAAGATTTTACGCAGCAATTGAAGTCTTTAACCGCTTTCTACACGTCTACGCTAGGAAGACTTTTTTGCCAGTTTATTGCGGAAGGACAGAGTGATGCGGCGTTTCTTGCATCATTTCGAGAGCGTTTCCTCTACGCTCGAAGAGATGCTGCCAAGATTATGTGGCGGCGAGGCGTAGACCGTGGCGAGATCCGGAGCGCTGTCGACGGAGACATTGTTCTCGACATGATTTATGGGCCAATAGTCTTTCGACTTCTCGCCGGCCACGGGTCCTTGAGTGACTCGGAGTCCGAGGCAATCGTAGAGACTGTATTCGCTGGTTTGAGGCGACTGGACTATCAAAGACCCGCGAAAAATAAGACGATCGGGCATATCGTAAAACGCCGCAGGGCACATCTTTGAGTCCTGCACCGCTTGCAGGTCATCAGATTTCTAAACGCTTGGTTCTCTGTATGGTGCCAACTGGCCGGTTTGTGCTAACAACTCTCGTGGGGCCAGGCCTCCGTCATTCACGAGAAAGTATCGTCTCAAGGAGCTTTGATGTGGATCGTTCGTCTCGCGCTTAGGAGACCTTACACTTTTGTCGTCTTGTCGCTGCTGCTGTTCATCATCGGACCCGTGGTCATGCTGCGCACGCCGGTCGATATCTTTCCGAACATCGATATTCCGGTCGTATCCGTCGTATGGAATTACGCTGGCCTGTCGCCTGAGCAGCTGGGCGATAGAATTGTGCTGCCCTTCGAACGAAACCTGACGACTGTAGTCAATGACATCGAACACACCGAATCCCAAACACTGAGTGGCGTCTCTGTCGTAAAAATCTTCTTCCGCCCGTCGGTGAATATCTCGCAGGCCGTGGCGCAGGTTACAGCCATCGCACAGACAGCGCTTCGTCAATATCCGCAAGGAACGCAGCCGCCCCTGGTCATTCAGTACAGCGCTTCGAGTGTCCCGATTTTGCAGCTCGGATTGTCCGGCCAGGGTCTGAGCGAACAACAGCTCTACGACTTCGGTGCCAACTTCATTCGTACACAACTGGCAACAGTCCAGGGCGCCTCCACGCCATTCCCCTATGGCGGCAAGCAGCGCCAGATACAGGTCGATGTAGATACGCAGAAGCTGCAGGCCTATGGGCTTTCCGCTTCAGATATTGTAAACACCGTCTCAACGCAGAACATTATCCTACCGGCGGGCGACATGAAGATGGGACACGTCGACTACCAGGTAGAGACAAACAGTGCACCTAGTTCCATTGCTGCGTTGAATAATTTGCCGATCAAGACGGTAAACGGATCGACGACTTATATTCGCGATATAGGAAATGTTCGCGACGGATTTCCTCCGCAGACGAACATCGTGCGTGTAGACGGGCAACGTGCCGCGTTGATGACGATACAAAAGACCGGTAACGCCTCAACGTTGCAGATCATCTCGGACGTGCGCGCTCAGCTCCCGTTAATCGCAGCTCAGTTGCCCCCAGCGCTTAGAATCCAGCCGATTGCTGATCAATCAGTCTTTGTACGTGGAGCAATCAGCGGCGTCGTTCGCGAAGCCCTCATCGCCGCTTGCCTGACAGCTGCAATGATCCTCATATTTCTCGGTAGCTGGCGTTCGACCATTATTATCGCCGTCTCCATCCCGCTGTCCGTGATCTGTTCCTTGCTGATGCTTGCCGCACTTGGCGAGACGATTAACATTATGACCCTCGGTGGCCTCGCGCTGGCAGTCGGCATTCTTGTTGATGACGCTACCGTAGAAATCGAAAATATCAACCGAAATCTGGAAGAGGGAAAAGAAGTCGAAACGGCGATTCTCGATGGCGCCGCTCAAATTGCAGTCCCTGCTTTCGTCTCGACGATCTCGATATGTATTGTCTTTGTTCCTATGTTCTTCCTGGGCGGCGTGGCGAGATATCTGTTTGTTCCACTCGCCGAAGCAGTAGTATTCGCAATGCTCGCGTCCTACTTCCTCTCCAGAACAATCGTTCCGACGATGGCAAAATACCTGTTAAAGCCCCATGAAGAATCTCATTCGAACCATGTCAGCCGCAATCCATTCGTCCGCTTCCAACTTGTCTTTGAACGATACTTCGAAAAGTTGCGCAACTGGTATCACGGTCTACTAAGCTTCTGCCTTGAGTATCGAGGTGCATTTCTCTTTTCTATCGCTGGGTTCTGGATCGCCTCTCTGGTCCTTCTCTATCCATGGTTGGGGCAAGACTTTTTCCCGTCGATCGATGGAGGACAATTCAAGTTGCATGTCCGTGCGCAAACTGGCACACGAATTGAGGACACCGCTCGACTATGCGATCACATCGAGGATGTAATTCGCAAAGAGATCCCTGCCGCAGAACTTACTTCTGTAATCGATAACATTGGAATCCCATACTCCGGCTTGAATCTCTCCTATTCGAACTCCGCTCCGGTCGGCACCGCGGATGCAGATATCCTTGTGTCGCTTGATGAAAAGCATCATCCAACAGCCGGCTATACGCACGAACTGCGCGATAAGCTTACCCAGCAGTTTCCAGGAACTGAGTTCTACTATCTGCCAACCGACATGGTCAGCCAAATCCTGAACTTCGGTCTCCCCGCACAAATTGACATTCAGGTAGTGGGGCAACAACTTGCACAGAATCGCGTTGTGGCCGAACAAATGATGGAGCAAATCAGCCACATCCCCGGCACGACCGACCTGCGAATTCAGCAGCCATTCAACCTTCCGACGTGGAACATTGATGTAGATCGCACTCGCGCGCAACAGGTAGGCTACAGCCAGCGAGACGTGGCTAACAGCGTGCTTACGAGTCTCAGCGGAAGCTTTCAGACTAATCCGACGTTCTACCTCAATCCTCAAAATCACGTCAGCTACAACATCGCCGTTCAGACCCCACAATATAACGTTCAAAGTCTGCAACAACTCGAAAACTTTCCGATTGCAACGAACGGCTCGGGACAGCAATTTCAGATTCTTGGAAATCTCGCCTCAATTCGAAGAACGGCTGAACAAGGCACCGTAAGCCACTACAACGCGCGTCCGGTAATCGATATCTTTGGTGCGGTCGAAGGAACAGACCTCGCAAGCGTTTCGACCAAAGTTGAACAGATGGTTAAGGACAGTAAAGGTAAGCTGCCTCGTGGAACCGAGGTCTATGTCCGCGGACAGATCCAGACTATGCACACCTCTTTCACTGGATTGGTCTATGGACTGCTCTTCTCGATCGTCTTGGTCTACGCGCTTATCGTGGTCAACTTCCAAAGCTGGCTTGACCCGTTCATCATCATTGCAGCGCTTCCAGGCGCTTTGGCTGGAATCGTATGGCTGCTTTTTCTAACTGGCACCCACATCAGCGTCCCTGCACTCACCGGCGCAATTATGTGCGTGGGGGTGGCAACAGCTAACTCAATTCTGGTAGTCAGCTTTGCGAAAGAACAGATGGACCTCGGACTGAGTGCAATGGACGCCGCTCTCTCGGCCGGCTTCACGCGGTTCCGTCCCGTCATTATGACGGCACTTGCAATGATCATCGGCATGGTCCCCATGGCTCTTGGACTCGGCGACGGAGGCGAACAGAACGCGCCACTCGGCCGCGCAGTCATCGGCGGCCTTCTGCTCGCAACCTTTGGAACACTAACTTTCGTTCCTGTCTTTTTTGCATTCATGCATCGAAATGATGCTCTCGTAGTGCAAGAAGCGCAAAACGCAGATGCGGGAGACGAACTATGAGTGATCCAGGATCATTCAAACCTACTGAATACCGCGCCAAAAGCGCGTTCGGAGATATGGCAATGAGCGCCGACGAACAGACGAGACCAAAAGCAAGCCCAGAGCAAAGCTTAGCCAAAGAGCAAGCCGCTCCTCACGATGCTCAACAGACAAGACAGGAGCCGCCAAAAATCTCGCGCGGCTCTCTGCTCTCCCTCGTCGTGATTGTGCTGGTGGTGGCTGTGGTCGTCGCGGTCTTTGGCATCGTCTCCCGCAAACATGCAAGCGCTGAGTTGAAGACGTACACCGAAAACACGTCCGCCCCTCCGGTGACCCTGGAGAAGCCGGTGATACAGAAGGGTGGTCGTGAGATTGTTCTTCCCGGCAACATGCAGGCCTTCACCCTGGCGCCGATCTACGCCCGCACAACCGGCTATGTAAAGGCCTGGTATCACGACATCGGAACGCCTGTGCGCAAGGGTGAGTTGCTTGCGGTGATTGAAACGCCGGAGCTGGATCAGCAGCTTGCCTCGGCGAAAGCAGACCTCGCCACGGCAAAGAGCAATGCGGGCATTGCAAAGGTGACTTCGGATCGGTACGGCGACCTGATAGGCCGCAATGCTGTCTCGCAGCAGGATACCGATACTGCGGCCCAGGCATTGGAAGCGAGAAACACTCAAGTAGCTTCGGCACAGGCGAACGTTCAGAGGTTGGAGGAACTGGTCTCCTTCGAACGCATCGTAGCTCCATTTGATGGCGTGATTACCGCACGCAATCTCGACATCGGACAACTCATCACAGCGACAGGGAGCACCTCAACCTCCGGTGGCGCAAACTCGGCCAACAGGGAGATATTCGATATCTCTGCTGTCCGCACTCTCCGCGTATTCATCAACGTGCCGCAGATATATTCACCAGATGCCAAGAATGGAACGATCGCGAAGTTGACTCTGCCCCAATACCCAGGCCGCACCTTTGAAGGTAAGCTGGTGCGTTCGTCAGATGCAGTCGATCCCGCGACACGAACTCTTCTCGCCGAAGTAGACGTGGACAACCGATCAGGCGAACTGTTGCCGGGAAGTTATACCGAGGTGCACCTCAATGTGTCCAGCGAAGCGCCTGTTCTGGTAGTGCCGGTCAGCTCATTGATCCTGGAGCCGGATGGATTGCGGGTCGCCACCGTCGATGCAAATCATCACGTGCACATGGCGCGCATCACGCCAGGTCGCGACTACGGGACGACGGTTGAAGTTCTAGCCGGCCTCAAGCCTGGAGATTCCATCGTCGGAAATCCCCCTGATTCACTAACTGACGGAGAAGAAGTTCGCGTCGTTACTCCCAATAACAATCAGAATCAGGCTGCGGAGGCCAAGCGATGAAGGTCCGCAATCTGTTGGTCCCTGGTGCGCTGCTTGGCGCGATGGCGATAAGTGGTTGCAAAGTTGGCCCAAACTATAAGGTTCCAACCATGCCCGCCCCTCCCGCCTTCTCGGACGAAGGCCACAACGGCGACTGGGCCTCCGCGAAGCCCGCCGATGGGGTCGACCGCGGAATTTGGTGGGCAGTCTACCAGGACAACGAACTAAACAATCTTGAGCAACGATGCGCGACTGCGAACCAGAACATCGCAGCCGCTCTCCAGGCCTACGATCAGGCTCACGATCTTGTTCGAGAAAATCGTTCTTCGCTCTATCCCACGGTATCGATAGGCGCCGGCGCATCGCGCAATCGAATTTCGAATAACGCACCTCTGAGACCGATAAATACGGCCCAATCTTATTGGGATTTTCTCATTCCGCTCAACATCTCTTGGGAGCCGGACCTGTGGGGAGGAATACGCAGGCAGATCGAATCGAGCGCAGCAAGCGCGCAGGCTACTTCTGCCGATCTCGCCAACACTCAACTCAGCCTCCAAGGACTCCTCGCTGTCACTTTCTTCCAGATTCGCGGAATTGATCTTCAATTGCAGCTTCTGCGATCGACGATCGATGCCTATACCGAGGCCCTTCAGCTCACAGAGGACAGGCTAACAGGCGGCCTCAGCTCGGACAGCGATGTCCAGCAGGCAAAGGCACAGCTGGAAGAGACCAGAGCGCAGCTCATCGATCTCGGCGTTCAGCGCGAACAGTTCGAACACGCGATCGCTGTTCTCGTAGGAGAACCGGCGATTGGGTTTCACATCGCAGAGCACCCGATCGTGGGCGATCCCCCTAGTATCCCCACCGGCGTCCCATCGGAGCTTCTGCAGAGGCGTCCTGATATCGCGGCAGCAGAGCGTCGCGTTGCATCCGCGAATGCTCTGATCGGCGTCGCGAAGTCCGCCTACTATCCCACCATCTTTCTTGGTGCAGGCGGCGGCGTGCAAAGCAGCACGATCAGCAATCTCTTTAATTCAACCAGCACACAATGGAACGCTGGCCCCTCGGCCAATGAGATTCTCTTCGATGCAGGTCGAAGAAGAGCGCAGATGGATTTAGCAATTGCGCAGCGAGAGCAAGCCACGGCTCTCTATCGCGAACAGGTGCTCTCTGCGTTTCGTGATGTAGAAGACCAGCTCTCGGCTTTGAGAGTGTTAGAACAAGAGGCATCGGTACAAGACAAAGCCGTAGATGCAGCGAAAAAGAGCACAGAGCTCTCGACACTTCGCTACAAGCGGGGACTCGCCCCTTACCTGGAAGTGCTGACGAATCAGACCATCGAGTTGACGGATGAAAGAACCGCCGCGTCCTTGGTTGCTCGGCGGATTGTAGCAAGCACCCAGTTGCAGATGGCCCTCGGTGGGGGCTGGGACTCTGCTCAACTCCCCCCGAACTAGAGCCGCAGTTCATCGAACCGCAGCGTCAACGAAATAGATTTTCTTTCGACGAAGAGAGCAACATCAATCTCCTCGTCGAAGGAAAATCTAGAATATCGCCGCCGCGTTAGGGAAGTGTCGGTAGTAGTTAACCGATACCTGACTCACTATTCTCACCGCTCTGGCAGAACACTCCAAATAGCAGTGTCTTCCTGACCGAGAACCCAGGCACAAATACCCTGTAGATGTTGTTCTTTGGCTAGATCGTAGCGATCAGCGAATCCGCGTTTTTCAGTGTAGAAGATCCACTCGCGCATCTGGTCCCGATAAAAGAAGAAATAAGCCGAGTGATCCACGGGGTCCCACTCTTCATGGCCGTCGTAGGTATCACGGAGCGTCTGTACGTCGGCTGCGCTGATGTAATCTGCCGTAATATTGGGCTTCTGTTCCTTCTCGTTCAGCCCCGGGTCACCCGCATACCAGTGATAGCCATAGAGTGCGATACCGAGCGACAACTTCTCCCTTGGTACTGCCTTCAGCGCATACTCAAGGTTCTCATTGGTCCATACCCATCCTCCAACTGGCCCAGGCGTAGTCCATCGCGTGTGTTGGTCATAAGTCATAAGGCAGATCAGATCGACCGAGTCACTAAGCGCCTTCAGGTCGAATACGCCACGCCAGTCCGCGAAGATCCATTTACTGAACGCGCTATGCCCCGGATGCCCAGGAGCGTTGGGAACGACCGCGATCTGGAGTTGCAGGTGTTCGCGGTGCATGGCATCGGCGATACGTTTCACACTTGCGGAAAGAGCATCACGGTCGGTCCATGAGATGTCCTCGAAGTCCAATTGGAAGCCATCGTAGCCATTCTGCTTGCACTCAGAGATCAACGATCCGATCAGCGCCGTCTGTGCTTTATCGCTGGTCAATAACGAGTGGACACCAATCTTATCGAAGATAGCGATGATGGGAAACAAAGCGATGTGCCGCTGCTTCACAACGCGCATCACCGTCGGATCCGGTTCACCAAACACCAGTCCATTCGAATCCACGCCATACCACGTCGGCACGATGATATCGATCTTGGTCTGATGCTCCAGGAAGTCGCGAACCGAATCCGGATGATCCGTCATATAGAACAGCGTCTTGGTCTGCGCGAAAACCGCTGGCACAAGAAAAAGAAGGCAGAGCAGAAGTTTTGTCATCAAGGCCTCATCAAACGGGCTGAAACAAGATTGATAAATCGAGCGGCTCAGGCGCTCTCAAGAGTCAAAGATGGTGGCATGTCCGCTGGTTGGGATCCAAACGTAAGATTCGGCTTGTCCCCCAACTCGAAGACGATGCGTGCTCCGTTCACAATATCCCGATGATTGAACCAGGACTTCCTATACAGCTTTCCATTGAAAGTCACTGATTGAATGTACTGATCGCTTGGCGAGTGGCGATGCGCGACAATCTCAAGCTGCTTGCCGTTGCCCAGTTGCACACTCACTTGATCGAACAACGGTGTGCCGAAGACATAGTTACCGCTCACCGGGTCAACAGAATAAAAGCCCAGGGAACTAAGAATGTACCAGGATGACATCTGGCCCACATCTTCGTTGCCCTGCAATCCGTCCGGAAGCGCGGCATACATCTTCTCCATCAGCATGCGGACGCGCGCCTGGGTCTTGTGCGGCTGCGCCGCATACGAATAAAGATAGGCGATATGATGCGATGGCTCATTGCCATGTGCGTACTGGCCCACTAGTCCCGCGATATCCGGCGGAGCATCGGCAGGCAGTGTCGAAGGTTGGTCGAACAACTCATCGAGCTTCTCAAGAAACTGCTTCTGCCCTCCGAGTATTTCAATCAACCCCGCCGCATCATGCTGAATCCCAAACGTAGTCTGCCATGAGTTCGACTCAGTAAAGTCGCGCCATTTCTTCGTCGTTCCCATCTCGATCGGATCGAAGGGCCCAGCCCATTCCCCATTCGCCAGCTTAGGTCGCGCAAAGTTCATCGAGCGGTCGTAGTAATTGCGATAGTTGCGCGAGCGCTCAACCAGCATCGCCGCATCGTCCGCATGACCAAGTTTCTTCGCGACGTGCGCAATCGACCAGTCATCATAGCAATACTCGAACGTCTTACTGACTGACTCCTCTTCGAGATCGCACGGAATGTAGCCCTTCGAACGGTAATAACCCAGCCCGCGATAGTCATCCACCATCGCGCGTTTCATCATCACCTTGTAGGCGCGCTCGTAGTCCACTCCGGCAATGCCTTTGTTGCAAGCCTCAGCGATAACAGCGGCCGAGTGATAGCCCGTCATCGTCCCGGTCTCGCAGCCCTGCAGCGGCCAAACCGGCATTCCGGCGGGACTCTCTTCCGCCATGCGGATCAAAGCATTTGCAAAGTCCGGCACCCGATCTGTCGCGATCAGCGTGTACAGAGGATGGGCGGCACGATAGGTATCCCACAGCGAAAACGCAGTATAGTTTCGTTGTCCGTTCTCAAGTTGATGAATCTGCTTATCCATCCCACGATATCGCCCGTCAACATCGTCGAACAGCGAAGGTCCAACGCAAGCGTGGTATAGCGCCGCATAAAAAATTTTCTGATGCGTCTCATTCTCCGTCTTGATCCTGATGCGAGAGAGCTGTTGATTCCACTTCTCGCGTGCGTCTCGGCGAACCTTTTCGAAGTCCCATCCCGGAAGCTCAACCTTCAGATTGTTCGCTGCAGACTCTGCGCTTACACCAGAGATTCCCGTCTTGACTAAAACCACCGGGTCCTTCGCGGTGTCAAAAAACAGAACGCACTTCAGAGATTTGCCCGTCAGCGGCTGTGTGCCATCCGGAACCTCTACCCCTTCCCGATAAAAAACAACCCGAGTCGGTTGCTGCGAGAACTTCATCGTGAAGTAGATCTGCCGCCCATCACCCCAGGCCTTCGTGGTGCGCCCCCCAGCGAGCGTGTCTGATGCGGTGCGTTCAAGCGAGGACGTGACCACGGCCGACTTACCGTTATAGGCGTAGCTATGCTCAAGGTCGACGATGATGTGACCAGATTTCGGAGCATCCGCCCCAACCGGGAAGCTATACCGATGCAATCCAGTGCGCTCTGTCGCAGTCAGCTCAGCGCGAACCCCATAATCCTTCAGCAGCACAGAGTAAAAACCTGGCTCAGCATGTTCGTCCGCATGGTCAAAGCGTGATCGATATCCTTCATCAGGATTACTCCGCGGACCAGGCACAATCTTCGACTCGCCAGTCCCCGGCATCACCAGAAAGTCGAGCAGGTCGCCACAGCCCGTCCCGCTCAGGTGCGTGTGGCTGAAGCCCATAATCGAAGTGTCGGCGATGTGATAACCCGAGCACCAGTCCCATTGGTCATTGAAGGTGTCAGGACTTAGCTGAACCGCGCCGAATGGCAGCGTAGCTCCCGGAAACGTGTGCCCATGCCCGCCGGTTCCAATTCTGATATCAACCAACGACGCCGCATCGAACGTGGTACCCGCGGCCTTGGAATCGTGAATGATTTTGCCGAATGCGCTTGTCTCCGTCGCACTAACTGCACAGGCAGCCGAGACGCCGCCGAGGAATGTTCTTCTTGAAATCACTGAAACTCCATGGATACTCAATCACAAACACAAAGATGGAAGTCGCTCAGACGGTCTCTGTCTTCGCAACACGTACTGTATTGACGTAGACTAAACCGAACTGAGCGAGAATGATCAAAATATTGACGAATTATCGATCGAAAAGTCACCCACGTGAAATATTAGTAAGCGGAGCCAAATATTTCTGGCTCTCAAGGTATCTTCGATCACCTCTATTATCCAGGAACCAGTCGATCAAGAGATGACATACAACGAAATCAGCCGCCGCGAGATGCTGCGAATGGGAGCGGGAGCCGCAGCCTCCCTCACCCTGCGGTCTTCAGCAGCTTTGGCAGCCAGTGCGCCACCTTCATTCACCTCCAAACGCCCCTCCCTCCAGGATAGAAAGTTTTGCAGCACAGCCGTTGAGGCCTACCTCACAAACGTGAGCGGAAAAATCGGCGACGCCGAACTGGCGTGGCTCTTTCAAAACTGCTACCCAAACACACTCGATACCACCATCGAGTTCGGCGCCTTCGAAGGCAAACCCGACACGGCAGTCATCACAGGCGATATTCCAGCTATGTGGCTGCGCGACTCTTCCGCCCAGGTGTGGCCCTATCTCCCGCTGGCTGCAAAGGACGCGGAACTCCGCCGTATGCTCGAAGGCGTCATTCGCCGCCAGGCGAGGTGCACCCTCATCGACCCCTACGCGAACGCCTTCATGGCCGATCTCGACGCACCTCCGCTCGAGTGGGGCAGAACCGACGCGACCGACATGAAGCGCGGTGTAGGCGAGCGAAAGTGGGAACTCGACTCGCTCTGCTACCCAATGCGCCTCTCTTACGGGTACTGGCGCGCGACAGGAGATACGTCTCCCTTCGACGAGACCTGGCGCTCCGCGATGAAGCTCGCAGTCCAGACGATGCGGGTTCAACAGCGCAAGCAAGGCCTCGGACCCTACCACTTCCAGCGAATCTCAAAGATCGCAACCGAGACATTGCCCTGCAGCGGATACGGCGCTCCGGTGCAGCCTGTAGGTCTCATCGCATCTGGCTTCCGTCCGTCAGATGACGCCTGCACCTTCCCGTTCCTCGTCCCGTCCAACCTATTCGCCGTCACAGCCCTCGGCTACCTCGCGCAGATGGCCAACGAGATTCTGCACGATTCAGCTCTCGCAAACGAAGCCACCGCCTTATCAGCTGAGGTGGCCAAGGCGCTGCAACAACACGCCGTGGCACAGACGCCTCAAGGCACAATCTGGGCCTACGAAGTAGACGGCTATGGCAGCCAACTCTTGATGGACGACGCCAACATCCCAAGTCTCCTCGCACTTCCGTACATCCACAGTTCGCCCGACCAGGCTCTCTACGCCCGCACCCGAAGCTTTGTCTGGAGTGAACGCAATCCTTGGTTCTTCCAGGGAAGTGCAGGCGAGGGCATCGGTGGCCCTCACGAAGGCAAAGACATGATCTGGCCCATGGCCATCACCACTTACGCGCTTACAAGCCAATCGGACAAAGAGATCGCTCACGCCCTCGCCATGCTGAAACACGCGAGCGCCGGATCGGGCTTCATGCATGAGAGCTTCAATCGCAACGACGCCACAAAATTCACAAGAAGCTGGTTCGCCTGGGCAAACTCGTTATTCGGCGAGCTCGTAGCAAACCTGGCCACTACACATCCGGCGTTGCTTCAGGCAGTCCCTTAGCCTCAGCGGCAAGTTTAGCGCACCGTCTTCAGCCACAAAGCTCTCCGATCGCCCGGCGCAGTATCGTTACACATGCGTCAAGTTCAGCGATCGGAACACACTCTCGCGGACTGTGAGCGGTGAGCATCGATCCCGGCCCAATCACCACAGCCTCAGCTCCCATTCGAGCAAGCCACGGAGCCTCGGTCCCGAAGGCAATCGTCTTAATTTCGGAATCGGATCCTTTCATGACGGAACGAATGACAGCGCTATCGACGCTGGTCTCAAATCCCTCATCCATCCTCAAGACTTCAACCTGTATCTCAATCCCTTCTTGGCCCCGCTCTGTATCTATTCGATCAATGATCGCTCGCAGCCGCTCGAGAACAACCTCCGGCCGCTGAGTCGGAATAGGCCTCCACTCCAATAAAAAGGAACACTCCGCCGGCACAACATTCTTTGCCGTCCCCCCGTGAACTTCCCCAACATTCAAGGTCGTCCACGGCGGAGAAAAAGCGTCGTTCCGGTCTTCCATCAGCTGCTGTCCCAGCGCTTCAATCTCTCGCAGCAATCGAGCCGCAGCAAAGATCGCGGATCGCCCAGCCTCAGGAAACGCACTGTGCGCGGCTCTCCCCATCACCTTGATCGATGCAAGACAATAGCCCTTGCCCGCACGCGCAGGAGCGAGCGAGGTAGGTTCTCCAACGATCGCGTATCTCGCGCTCATTGCATCGCACGAAAGAAGGTAACGCGCTCCCCGGCAACCCACTTCTTCGTCCGAGGTAAACACGAGGCACAATCGCTTTTTCAGCTCTTCCGCCTTGATCCCCGACACCGCCGCCAGCATACACGCAAGAAAACCCTTCACGTCGCAAGCCCCACACCCATGGAGCATCCCATCTTTTTCGTGAAGTTCAGTAGCCTCTACCCACTCCGCGCTAAACGGAACAGTATCGGTATGACACACAATCGCAAGTTCCGCATCGATCCTTCCATCGCCCATCGGCTGCGGAGACACAACAAGGTTCAACTTCTCCACCCCAGCCGCATCCTCATATCGAAACAGTCGATGATGCCACCCAAGCGGTTCGAATACCCTCTGAATCCACTCAACCACCGCCCGATTGCTCATGCTTGAGACGCTCGGGATACCCACCAGTTCCCCCAGCAGTGTTTCAGGAAGCATCATAACTCCGTCCCAAGCCGCGTCTGCACCCGTCGAAATGCCTCGATGATCTCACCCTCCAGCACATGACGCCTCTCATCAATGACAGTCTTCCCATCGACCACGACATCGCAAACTGCTCTCGGAGACATACTGAAGACCACGTTCGTCAGCAGTTCGTCCGGCAGGCTTCCCGCGATGGAAGAATCCGAGAGATCTACCGTAAAGAAATCAGCAGCCTTCCCCACCTCCAGCGCACCAGATTCCACATGAAGCGATCGTGCCCCTGCACACGTCGCGAAGTCGAAGAGAAGAGCCGGCAGCGCTTCTCCCTGTCTGCCATCGAGAACCGCCCGCTGCAGATGCCGCAGGCGCAGATTAGATTCCAGCTCCCGCGCATTTTCCAGCGCATCCGTCTGCGTGTGGCTATCCGTGCCAAAGGCAATCGACACACCCGCATCAATCAACTCGTCCGCAGCAAGAATCCCGTCCCCAAGATTGCGTTCCGTCGTAGGACAAGCACCCACGGTAATCTTCCCGCGCCCCATCCGCTCAATCTCACCAGCCTGCAAATGAATCGCATGAATCGCGGTGAAGTCATGTGTCATCAGGCCAAGCCCGTCGAGAAACTCAAACGGAGTCGCTCTATACTCAGCGACGCAAGCTTCAATCTCTGCAGGCTGTTCCGCAACATGCATGTGCAAAGGCATTGCATACGTCTGCGCCCACGCCGAGATAGTCTTCAGATATTCCCGCGGAACTGCCCGCACACTATGCGGCGCAAGCCCAAAGCTCACAGTCGCCGCCATCTTCGCAATCTCACTCCGCAACGTCTCCGAATCGATCAGGAATCTCTCCGCATCCGGTTCGAGAAAACGTATCTGGCCCGCATCGGGCGGAAGCTCAAAGCCCGCACGCACATACGCACACCGAAGCAAAACAATCCGTATCCCCACGCTCTCAGCCGCGCGAATCACCCGCTTCGCCAACAGGTTCGGATCGGCGTAAGCCTCGCCCTTCGGAGTGCGATGAAGATAGTGAAACTCCCCAACGGTCGTAATCCCCGCACGCGTCATCTCGAGAAACGCCATGCGCGCAACGTCGTAGATCTCTTCAGGCGTTAGCGCAAGTGCGCAACGGTACATAATGTTGCGCCACGACCAAAAGTCAGGTCCGCTCCGACGTCTCGACTCCGCCTTACCCCTCAGCGCACGCTGAAACGAGTGCGAATGAATATCAATCATCCCAGGCAACAAAGCGCGACCCGTCAACCGCCGAACATCAGAAACGCCCACGCCTTCGATATCTTTCTTAGCATTCACCTGTCCAACGGAGACGATCTTTCCGTCCGCTACAACAACTTCACATCCACTCCGAAATCGTCCATCGACGTAAAGGAGCTCAGGCTGATACGACACGCTCATGCAGCCTGCTTTCGTCCGGCAACCCAGACCTCGCGAACCACATTCTGTCCGATCGTGTAAGGAAGGTCCCGCCAATCTGAACTCTCAAGCGCAAGCAAATCTGCTTGCATTCCAACTTCCAGCCGCCCCACATTCGACAAACCAAGCGCCGCCGCCGCATTCACCGTCAACGCGCTCAACGCCTCCGGCGCAGTCAGTCCATTCAACCTCACCGCCAGACCCATCGCAGCGGCCGTCGAGAAGAGCGGACTGGAGCCCGGATTCAAATCCGTCCCGATAGCCACCGCTGCCCCAGCGTCGATCAGTGCACGACCCGGCGCAGCAGCAAGACCCAGGTGAAGGCTCACACCCGGAAGGATCGTCGCAATCGTCTTCGATCTCGCGACATGCTCGCACTGATCAAGCGAGCACACCTCAAGATGATCGACACTCAAAGCGCCCATCTCCAATCCCATCTCCAGCCCACCAACCCGTTGAAACTGTTCCGTATGCAGCTTGATATTCAGCCCCGCGGCCTTCGCGCAACCCAGCACGATCCTCGCATCCGCAGCGCTCCATGCGTGATGCTCAACGAAGATGTCCACCGTGTGAGCAAGTCCGCGGCGAGCAACCTCAGGTATCAGTTCAGCGCAAACCATCTCGCGATAAGCCTCGCGTTCTGTATGCTCTACAGGACAGAGGTGGATCAGCAACGTAGGTACCAATTGACAATGAGCTTGTTGCTGCAGCAGGCGGATCGCCTCCAGCATCCGCAACTCCGCTTCGAGCGTGTAACCGTACCCGGACTTCACCTCGATGGTCGTAGCGCCTGAACGCTGCAGCGCCTGAACACGAGCCAACGCCAGCGCTGCCATCTCCTCACTGCTCTTCTTCGCGGTCTCACGAATCGTATGCCAGATCCCTCCACCTGCTGCGAGAATCTCTTCGTAGGTCGCACCAGCGCTTCGGGCTTCAAAGTCGGCCAGCCGATCACCCGCCCAAATAGCATGAGTGTGAGGGTCAATGAGCCCTGGAACAACCGCGCGATCTCCAAGATCGATGACCGACTCAGCATTGCCGCGCCAATCACGCTCCGGTCCAATCCAGGAGATCAATCCCGCATCGACAGCAATCGCTGCCTGCTGAATCATGCGCAGTTGCCCCATCGCCGTCCCATGCTTCGCTCCCGCACCAAACGGAGTTACAACCTGAGAGATCCCGGTTAAGAGCAGCTCGCTCATCTCGCCTCAGCTTTGTTGGCTATGTGAACGCTCGGCATGTCGAGTCCGCGCTCATCTGCAACTCTGCGAGCCTTCTCATATCCAGCATCTGCATGCCGAATCACACCCATAGCCGGATCGTTCGTAAGGCACAGACGCAACCGTTGATCCGCTTCCTCGCTGCCATCAGCCACCGCGACCAGTCCGGCATGCTGACTGTATCCCATGCCGACGCCACCCCCATGATGAAAGCTCATCCAGCCCGCCCCACTGGCAATCCCGGTTGCAAAGTTGAGCAAGGCCCAATCGGAGACCGCATCTGAGCCATCCAGCATCGCCTCCGTCTCGCGGTACGGACTCGCAACCGAACCCGCATCCAGATGATCGCGGCCAATCACAATCGGCGCCTTCAGCCGGCCATCCCGCACCATCTGGTTGAACAGCAGACCAGCCTGATCGCGTTCTCTGTAACCCAGCCAGCATATGCGCGCCGGCAACCCTTGATACGCAACATGCTCTCCAGCCCAGGGCAGCCATTGATTCAGCCGCGCATCGTCCGGAAAGAGCTTCAGCAGCGCCGCGTCGGTGGCCGCAATATCGGCAGGATCGCCCGAGAGTGCAACCCATCGAAATGGCCCTCGCCCCTCGCAAAAAGAATCACGAATAAACGCAGGAACAAATCCGGGATAGTCAAAAGCATCGGCCACACCGGCGATCTTGGCCTGCGCACGCAGATTATTGCCGTAGTCGAAGCACACCGCGCCGCGACGCTGCAACTCCAGGATGGCCTGGACGTGCTGAGCAATATCAGCGCGCACCCGCTCAAGATAGCGCTCCGGTTCTCGGCTCCGCTGCGCAGCCAGGTCCTCATCCTCCCTGGCGACCGGCCAGTAGCCATAGAGTGGATCGTGCGCGCTCGTTTGATCTGTAACAACATCAGGCACAAAACCAGACCGCACAATCTGCGGCAAGATCGTAGCGGCATTTCCCAACAACCCGATCGAAACCGCACGACCCTCTTTGCGCGCCGCCGTCGCCCGCGAAATCGCATCTTCTAGCGAACTCGCGACCTCATCCAGATACCGTGTGGCAATGCGCCGTTGAATCCGGCTCTCATCTACCTCGACACAAATGCTCACACCGCCCGTCAGCTTCACCGCAAGCGGCTGCGCGCCTCCCATGCCGCCCAGTCCAGCGGTCAGTGTGATCGTTCCCTTCAGCGACCCATTAAAGTACTTCTGCGCGGCTCCCAAAAACGTCTCGTACGTTCCCTGAAGGATTCCCTGCGTGCCAATGTAGATCCACGATCCCGCAGTCATCTGCCCATACATCATCAACCCAGCGCGATCCAGCTTGTCGAACTCTTCCCAGTTCGCCCAGTGCGGCACCAGATTCGAATTAGCAATCAACACTCGAGGAGCCAGCGGGTGCGTCTCCAGCACCGCCACCGCCTTTCCCGACTGCACCAGCATCGTCTCGTGGTTCTTCAGCCGATCGAGCGTGCTGACTAGCGTATGGTAAGCCTCCCAGTTGCGAGCAGCCTTCCCGCGTCCTCCATAGACGATCAACTCCTCCGGCTTCTCTGCCACCTCTGGATCAAGGTTGTTCATCAACATGCGTTTGGCAGCTTCCTGAATCCAGCCTTGCGCGGTACGTGTGTTTCCGCGTGGTGCACGAATCGGGCTATAGGCACTCATGCGTGCGCTACCTCCGGTACATTCAGCGTCGACGCCCATTCGATCTTCGCAAGAAACTCATCGGCATCAGCCATAACTCCAGACAGCACGCAATCGCCCTCCCACTCCGGACACGCAACGCGAAATGCACTACGAGCTGCATCTAGCATAGGCGACACGGAACGATCTCCGCGAAAGTCGAGCGCACGCGTGGCGGTCAGCCACTCAATCGCCAACACCATCCGGCAGTGCGTCACCGATTGCATTAGCTTCAGCGCGGCCGTCATTCCCATGCTCACAAAGTCCTCTTGGTTCCCGCTCGTCGGAATCGAACACGCAGAGGCCGGCGTAGCAAGAACTCGCATCTCAGCCACCAGTGCGGCAGAGGTCACCTGAGCCATCATCAGCCCCGACTCGACCCCCGGCTTCGTAGCCAGAAACGCAGGGAGCCCTTCATTGAGGCTAGGATTCATCAGCCTCTCCGTTCGGCGTTCGGAGATCCCAGCCAATTGGCACATCGCAATCGCCAACTGATCCAAAACCAGCGCCAGCGGCGCTCCATGAAAGTTACCGCCGGAAACAAAATCATCCTCAAGCAGCAACGGATTGTCCGTCGCGCTATTCAGCTCAATCGCGAAGACCCTCTCCGCCTGCCGCAGCGAGTCCCAAACCGCCCCATGCACCTGAGGAACACAACGCAAACAATAGGCGTCCTGAACACTCGTACTCGACCTGTGCCGCATAGATCCCGCAAGCAACTCGCGAAGCGAAGCAGCGCTATGAACCTGCCCCGGATGCGGACGTGCCGCATGAAGCCGCTCATCATACGCCGCTGACGTACCACGCAACGCCTGCAGCGTCAGCGCCGCCGCAATCTGTGCCGACTGAAACAGCTCATTCAGATCATGAAGCTGCAAACACCCAATCGCGAGCATCGCCTGCGTCCCGTTCAGCAGCGAAATCCCTTCCTTCGCCTGCAGCTTCAACGGCTCCAAGCCAACACGCTTCAGGCACTCAGCCGCCGGTTTCCGCTCCCCCGACAGAAAAGCCTCACCCTCACCAATCAACACCAGCGCCATATGCGCAAGCGGCGCCAGATCCCCACTCGCGCCAACGCTTCCACGCATCGGCACAACCGGAGTAATGCCGTGGTTCAGCAGATCGCACAGCCTCTCCGCAACCACGGGCCGAATTCCCGACAATCCCATCGCGAGAATATTTGCCCTGATCAGCATCATCGCTCGAACAACATCCTCAGGCAGCGGCTCCCCCACACCACAGCAGTGCGAACGCACCAGATTCAGCTGCATCTGCTCAATACCGTCTGCCTCAAGCCGCACATTCGCCAGCAGCCCAACACCAGTGTTCAGCGCATAAACTGCGATCTCACCACGAAGCGCCTCTTCCACCTTGCCGCGCGAGATTTTCATCCGCCCCAAAGCACTTCCCGCGATCGAGGCAGGTTCGCCTCCTCGCGCAACTCGAACAACTTCATCAATCGTCAACGATCTTCCATTTAGTTCAACCATAATCAGCAAGAATAGAGGAGCACAGCGAGGCAAGCCATGCGAATCAATCGGAAAACAACGCAATAATCAGTCGAAGCGTTGGAATAGCCGTCATCATTCAGGCGAATCCATCAAATTCAAAACGTATTACACTTGATACCTCGGTACCTCATCCAGCTACAAGCAAAGAGGCAACATCTATGTCTCAGGATCTCGACCCTATCGACTACAGTATCGTGCGTATGCTCGCCGAGGACGCGAGAATCTCTTACGCAGAACTCGGTCGCAAGGTCGGTCTTTCGCCCTCTGCCGTGGCCGAACGAATCCACCAACTCGAAGCCGACAAGGTCATCCTCGGTTACCGCGCCCTGCTCGACGAAAAAGCCTTCGGCTACCCGGTCATGGCCTTTATCCGCCTCACCTGCGACAACACGCACTACCGCCCGTTCCTAAAATTTCTCCCCACCATCGACGCGGTCCAGGAGTGCCATCACATCACAGGCGGAGAAGCCTTCCTCATCAAAGTCAGGCTCTCGTCCATCGACCAACTCGAGCCTCTCATCGAACGTCTTCTCCCCTACGGAATGCCCACCACCAGCATGGTTCTCTCGACCCCTGTCTATCGGCAACAAGAGGCCTGGCTCCTCAGACACGCCGGCTTCCCGGCACGCCCCAGAAAAAAGTAGACGAAAGTTATTGCGAAGTAAGCGCCTTCAGATACGAATACTCGAACTCAACTCCGGTATAAAAATCGACGGCACGAATACGTTCATCCCGCCCATGCGCACGAACATCGTCGCGATCCACCCCCATACCCGAGAAGCCGTAACTCGGAATCCCCACATTCATCGTGTACACGCTGTCGGAAGCGCCAGTCTCCATCTCAGGAATAACCGGAATGCCCGGCCACAACATCTTCACCACAGCATCGAGCGGCTGAAACACCGCCGGATCCAGCGGCGGCGGCGCCATCGACTTGCGATCGGAGCCCTTTTCAAACACCTCGCCACTGTTGTCGACATACTGCACCTTCAGCGTCGGATCGGCAAAGATCCGAACCAACTCCTGCCGAGTCTCCTCCTGCGAATGCCCAGGAAATATGCGACAATTCACATTCGCCACCGCGCTCCCCGGCAACGCGTTTGGCGCGTGTCCAGCCGACATCATCGTCGCAACGCAAGTCGTATGCAGCAATGAGTTATAGATCGCGTCCTTCGACAGCCGCTGCGCAGCCTCTGCATTCGGCACCGCCCCCGACACAGCCTTCAGATCTTCCGCCAACTGCCCTTCTTTCGTCTTCGCGCTACTCGCAAAGTAAGCGCGCGTCACCTCATTCGTCTCCAAAGGGAACTGCGCCTTCTCTAATCTCCCCAACGCATCCGCAACCTGGTAGATCGCATTGTCAGGCCGCGGCAGGGAACTATGCCCACCCGGATTTGTCGCACTCACACGATAGTCGGCATAAAGTTTTTCCGTCGCCTCAACCCCCATGCTCACAGCTTTGCCCTTCTCCAACTCAGGTCCACCCGCATCAGGATTCAGCGCAAACGCTGCATCGACAAGTTCGCGATGATTCTTCAGCAGCCAATCCACGCCGTTCGACTTGCCTCCCTCTTCATCCGCAGTCAAGGCCAGAATGATGTCGCGATCAGGAACAAATCCCTCACGCTTCATCCGGATAAAGCTCTCAACTGCAGCCGCATCGCTATCTTTCATATCCTGCGTTCCGCGTCCGTAAAAGTACCCATCCTTCTCAACGAACTGAAACGGATCAGTCGTCCAGTCCGAACGCTTCGCCTCGACCACATCGATATGCCCAATAATCAGCACCGGTTTCAGCGTCGAGCCCGCACGCCCGCGATACCGCGCCACCATATTGCCCTTCCTGTCATTCGGCCCCATCACCACCACATCCGACTCCGCAAAGCCAGCGTCGAGCAACCGCTTCCGCATCGCATCCGCCGCGACCGTCGTACTCCCAACCGAATCCGTCGTGTTCGTCTCAATCAACTGTCGAAAGATGTCACGAGCGAGCGTTTTATCCGCATCAGGCAACTGAGTGGACTGAGCAAGGAGTGACGACGTCAAAGCAACGGAAATCAGGCAAGCGGCGATTGATCTCAAGGGACGATCCTTCTAACAATATGTGGGCAGTGATCCAATATTCGCACGAATGGTCTCCGCAATCCTGAAAACATGCACCATCTTCGAGTCCAGTAATCGTCACACATTCAATCCTCTGGACAACTCACCTCTCGACGCTTATTACTTTTAGACAACGATAGAACGATCCCCAGCACGTCGCGAGTTTGAATGAACCGGAGAAGTTTCTTAGTTGCAACAGGCGCATCCTTGGCCAATGCGATCGTTCCACGAAGCAGTCAAGCGTTGGCGACCCCAGCACCAGCAACCCACGCCGATCTTCGCTTGCGCATCGAGCCCTGCACCTTGGACATCGGCCATGGCGTACAGATAGCAACCGTAGCGTACAACGGCCAAATCCCTGGCCCCTTGCTCCGCCTGAAAAAAGGTAAGCCCACCACCATCGACGTCACCAACGGCACGAAAAGCCCAGACCTGGTCCACTGGCACGGCCTCACCACCGATTCGCTGAATGACGGCGCAGTCGAAGAAGGCTCTCCGTTGATCGCTCCCGAAGCAACGTTGCGCTATCACCTCACGCCCAATCCCTCCGGAACCCGCTGGTATCACACCCACGCCATGGCCATGGGAGATCTCTCCCTCGCGGCCTACACCGGCCAGTTCGGCTTTCTCCTCATCGACGGCGAGCCCGACCCAGGGCGTCACGACAAAGAAGTAAATTTCGCCATTCATCACTGGGGCCCCCACTTCGTCCCCATGGTCGAAACCATGCGCGCACAATCGCAGAACATGCCGCAGACCTCTGGCTCCGACGTTGGTTACACCCACGCCACCATCAACGCGCACATGCTTGGCGCGGGCGAACCCATCCGGGTCAAACAAGGAGAGCGCGTCCTCTTCCGTCTCCTCAACGCCAGCGCAACCGAAAATGTAGTTGTCGCCCTTCCCGGCCACACCTTCCGCGTCATCGCAATGGATGGCAACCCCGTCCCGAACCCCACCTCTGTCGAGGTTCTGTCCCTCGCCGTCGCCGAGCGTGTAGATGCGATCGTCGAGATGAACTCTCCTGGCGTGTGGGTTCTAGGCTCGACCTTGAAAGAAAGCCGCGACGTCGGCTTGGGTATCGTCATCGAGTACGCCGGCAAATCAGGCGACCCAGTATGGCGCGACCCACAGCCCACTGAGTGGGATTACACTCGCTTTGCCGCCAACAATCCCGTGCCGGACCCAGAAGAGACTTTCACCCTCACCTTCCGCGACGCGGGAGCACTCAATGGCTCTCAATTCGACACCTGGACCATCAACGGCGATGCCTGGCCCAACGTCAAACCTCTCAAAGTCAAACGAGGCAAACGTTATCGTATGATCTTCCGCAACGCCAGCGGCGATCAGCACCCGATCCATCTGCACCGCCACAGCTTCGAGGTCACACGCATCGAAGATCAACACCTCAGCGGACTCATCAAGGACACTGTCAACGTGATTTCGCTCCAAACCGTCGCCGTAGACTTCACTGCAGACAACCCAGGCGACTCACTGATCCACTGCCATCAGCAACTCCACATGGACTACGGCTTCATGCAAATCATCAAGTACACGGACTAGCTCATGGGCCTGGCGAAAATCACGAAACATATGTCCAAAAATTTAAGAAGGATTGTCATCTCGACCGCAGCCGGGCGGCCTCATCGCACGGCGGAGTGGAGAGACCCCCGTATCTGTTTTTGCCGCTGTCTTCCTTACTCTCACCCTCCATCATCTATGTTTTTTTTGACAGCTTTTCGAATGGAAGCACGCGGAGCAAGCACCGCTACCCTCGTCCCCTTCCTTGTTTCAGCCATCTTGGCTTTGAGCCTCGTCAACCCGGGACAGATTCTCCCCGCAGCAAACGCACAGGCGAGACACGCTGCGACTCAGACCGACTGGCCAGTCTACGGTGGTCAAAGCGCAGACGATCGATACTCCGCGCTCCATCAGATCGATCGCACCAACGTCCACAAACTCAAAGTTGCGTGGACCTTCGATACCAAAGAGCCGGGCGGCCTCCAGACCAATCCGCTCATCATCGGTCGAGTCCTCTTCGGCTTCACCCCCACACAAAAAGTCATCGCGCTCGACGCAGCTACCGGAAAAAATCTCTGGACCTTCAGCACCGGTACCCCGGGACTCCAGCCCACACGAGGCCTGAGCTACTGGACCGATGGCAAGCAAAGCATTCTCTTCGCCGGCCTTCTCACTAATCTCTACGCGCTCGACCCTGCGACTGGAAAACTCATCTCTTCCTTCGGTGACGGCGGCAAGATCGACCTCCGAAAAGATCTCAACGAAAAAGACGTCACTCAATCGTTCGCCGCTCTCACCACCCCCGGCCTCATCTACAAGGACATGATCATCGTCGGGTTCCGCGCGCCCGAAACTGAGCCTGCGCTGCACGGTGACATACGCGCCTACGACGTCCACACCGGCAAGCTTCGCTGGATCTTCCACACCATTCCTCTTCCCGGAGAACCTGGTTACGAGACCTGGCCGAAAGACGCATGGAAGGTAACGGGTGCCGCCAACAACTGGACCGGCATGGCGCTCGATGAAAAACGCGGCATCGTCTACGCCCCTACCGGCTCTGCAGTCAATGACTTCTACGGCGCAGACCGAATCGGCGACGACCTCTACGCCAACACCCTCCTGGCGCTCGACGCCAATACCGGCCAACGCCTCTGGCACTTCCAGGGTGTTCATCACGACATCTGGGACCGCGACTTCCCGTCGCCTCCATCTCTCGTCACCGTCCGCTCGCACGGAAAAACTGTAGACGCCATAGCCCAGACCACCAAACAGGGCTACCTCTTCCTCTTCGACCGCACCACCGGCCAACCTCTCTTCCCCATCGAAGAAAAGCCATTCCCCGCATCCACCGCACCCGGTGAAAAAACCTCTCCCACGCAACCAGTACCATCCACCCCCGGACCCTACGCGCGCCAACTCCTCACCGCCGACATGCTCACCACCCGCACCCCTGAAGCACACGCGTGGGCAGCCGAGCAATTCAAAACCTTCATCAGCAACGGCCTCTTCGTCCCCTTCACCGTCGACAAGCAAACCGTAGTGTTCCCCGGCTTCGACGGCGGCGCCGAGTGGGGCGGCTCAGCCGTCGACATCAAAACCGGCGTCATCTACATCAACGCCAACGACATTGTCTGGACCGGCGGCCTCACAGAAAACAAGCAAGGCGGCAGCCTCGGCGCCAATGTCTACCAAAGCCAATGCTCCATGTGCCACGGAGGCGACCGCAAAGGAAATCCCCCCGCCTTCCCGTCCCTCATCGACGAACAAAAGCACCTCTCCGACGCACAGATCACCGAAATCATCCACAGCGGCAAGGGCCGCATGCCCTCCTTCCCCAACGTAGAAGCCGCCCGCCTCACCGCCGTCCTCGAATACCTCAAAACCGGCGACACCGGCGGACCAACAACCCCCACCCCAAAATCCGTCAACCGCAGCGAGATCGCCGGCGCAAAGATCTACGACAAAAACTGCGCCATCTGCCACGGCGACGACCTCCTCGGCGCCCCCTCCAACTACCCCGGCCTCCTAGGCGTCCGCCTCCGCCTCACCGACCAGCAGATCCTAGCCAACATCCACAACGGCAAAGGCCGCATGCCGTCCTTCCACAAACTCACCGACGCCGACACCGCATCCCTCCTTCGCTTCCTCGGCGACAGCGCCTCCCCCATCGTCGAAGCCGCCGTCACCTCCAACAACTCCTCCAAGAAAGAAGTCGAATCCACCCTGACCCCACCAGCAGGCCCAGCCAAATACCGCTTCACCGGCTACCGCAAGTTCCTAGACCCCGACGGCTATCCCGCCGTCCAGCCGCCCTGGGGAACCCTCAACGCCATCGACCTCAACACCGGAAAATATCTCTGGAAGATCCCTCTCGGCAACTATCCCGAGCTAGCTGCCAAAGGCCTCAAAGACACCGGCACCGAAAACTACGGTGGCCCCATCGCCACCGCCGGCGGCATAGTCTTCATCGCTGCCACCAACTTCGACCACACCATCCGCGCCTTCGACAGCCGCACCGGCACCCTCCTCTGGCAAGGCGACCTACCCTACGCCGGCAACGCCACCCCCGCCACTTACATGGTCGACGGCCGCCAGTACGTCGTCATCGCCACCAGCAACGCCCGCAACCCCAAAGGTCCGCAGGGAGCAGCCTACATAGCCTTCGCGTTACCCTAACCCAAGCAGCGAAATAGGCACCAAAGAAGGGAACCACCCCACGTGAACATGCAGATCAGGACCCGCCTCGGCGCAATGATGTTCCTCGAGTACTTCATCTGGGGAGCCTGGTACGTCACCGTCGGCACCTGGCTAGCCTCCTCGCTCCACTTCACGGGCCAGCAGATCGGCCTCGCGGCAGGCACCACCGCCGTCGGCGCCATGATCGCTCCCTTCTTCGTCGGCCTCATCGCCGACAAGCTCTTCGCCACCCAACGCGTCCTTGCCGCACTCCATCTCCTCGGCGGCATCCTCCTCTTTCTCGCCTCGCAACAAATCGCCTTCAACAAAATCTATCCACTCCTCCTCCTCTACTGCCTCTGCTTCATGCCCACCCTAGCCCTCACCAACTCCCTCGCCTTCCGCCAGATGTCCGACCCCAAGCTAGAGTTTGGCCCCATCCGCGTCCTCGGCACAGCCGGGTGGATCGCCGCCGGCCTCCTCGTCGGCACCCTCCGACTCGAAGCCACCGCCCGCCCCTTACAACTCGCCGCCGCGCTCTCCATCCTCATGGCGCTCTACTGCCTCACCCTCCCCGACACGCCACCTCTCGCCCGCGAAGGTCGCTTCTCCCTCTCCAGCATCTTCCCCCGCGAAGCCATCGCTCTCCTACGCGAGCGCTCCATGGCCATCTTCGCCATCGCCTCCTTCCTCATCTGCATTCCGCTGCAGTTTTACTACGCCTTCACCAACCTCTTCCTCAACGAAGCAGGCGTCCACAACGCCGCAGGCAAGATGACCGGTGGCCAGATGTCCGAGCTCTTCTGCATGCTTCTCATCCCCTGGTTCTTTCGTCGCCTGGGCGTCAAGTACATGCTCGTCGCGGGCATGTCGGCATGGGTCTTGCGCTACTTCCTCTTCGCCTACGGCAACGCCGACAGCAAAGTCTGGATGTTCTGGCTCGGCATTCTTCTCCACGGCATCTGCTACGACTTCTTCTTTGTCACCGGCCAGATCTACATAGACCGCAAAGCCTCTGCCGCCTTGCGTGCAGCCGCACAGGGCCTCATCACCTTCATCACCTACGGAGCGGGCATGTTCGTAGGCTCATGGCTCTCAGGAGCGGTCGTAGAGCGTTACACCACAACATCAGCAACCGGGACACCGATCCACCAGTGGCAATCCATCTGGATCGTCGCAGCCTCTGCGTCAGCTGCAGTCCTCGTTCTTTTCTTGCTCACCTTCACTGACAAAGAAAGCACATCAGTCACAGCCACGGAAAGCGCCGGAGCCATCCCAATAGAATCACCCCTCTAGATCAAGAGCGACCAACGGGAGCACCCAAGCGAAGCAATCACAAGTCACGAAGTGACCGCCCCACGCGCAGTGGGCCCGTCCGGCAGGACAGTCCCTTACGCCCACCAAGCCTCAACCGGAGCCTCCTTCAGCAACACGCGCGACAGCATCCCAATCGCCGAAGACAGGCCCTCATGCGTAGAAGCCAGAGCATCCTCATGCTCAATGCTCATCACGAAGTCATACCCAGCCAGCCGCAGCGCAGAAGCAATCCTCTTCCACTCCAGCTCGTCATGCCCCCACCCAACCGACCGAAACAACCACGACCTCTTCGCCATCTCACGATAACTCTTCGTATCCAACACTCCATTGATATCCCGCATCGCCCCATGGATCGCCACATCCTTCGCATGAAAGTGAAAGATAGCCTCACCCAGCGCAGCAATCGCCGTCGGAATATCGATCCCCTGCCACCAAAGATGACTAGGGTCTAGATTGATCCCAACCGAATCGCCCACAGCCCCACGCAGACGCAGCACCGTCTCCGGGTTATACACGCAGAATCCCGGATGAGCCTCGAGCGCAATCTTCACCCCTGTATCCGCCGCAACTTTAGCCGCACCCTTCCAGTAGGGAATCAGCCGCTCCTCCCACTGCCACGCCAACGCATCCGAAAACTCCGGAGGCCAAGCCGCTGTGATCCAGTTCGGCGTCACATCCTGTGCCGATCCACCCGGGCAGCCAGAAAATGTAACCACCACAGGAACATTTATCTGCTCCGCCAGCTTCACCGTCTTCCGCAGCACCTCATCATCGCGTTCAGCGATCTCCTTCTTCGGATGCACCGGATTCCCATGGCACGACAGCGCGCTGATCGAAAGCCCCGCATCCTCCAGCTTCGCCCTATACGTCCGCGCCGCCTCTTTACTCGCGAGCAGCGCATCCAGATCAAGATGACTGTTCCCGGGCCACCCTCCCGTCCCAATCTCCAGCGTTTCAATCTGCGGATACTTCTTCAACTCCACCAGCAACGCATCCAGTGTCAACCCATTGAATATCGGCGTAAACAACCCTAACCGCATCGATCATCCCCTCGAAATTAAAATCGTCATCCTGAATATAGTGAAGGATCCCTGTATTTGCCGTTGCCGTTGTATTTGCTTTTCTAGTTGTCACCCCCGAAGGGGATCTGCGTTTGCATTTCGTTATAAAAAATCAATGAACCGGCTTCACCTTCTCATGTAGATGCTTCTGCATCGACTCCAGCGTAAATCCCTTCGTCTCCGGATAAACCAACAGCACCACCAAAAACTGCACCACCATCATCACCGCAAAGAAAAAGAAGGGAATTGACTTTGAGTACCGGGCGAGCACCGGGAAGATACTTGCAATCAAAGCATTCGTGATCCAATGCGCCGACGAGCCAAGGCTCTGCCCCTTCGACCGAACGCTCGTCGGAAAAACCTCGCTGATATAAACCCAAATCACCGCCCCCTGCGAAAACGCAAAGAAAACGATGTAAGCAATCAGCACCGCCAGCAGGTACTGCTGATGAGACTGAGTCTGGAAGATCATCGCTGCAGCCAGCAGGCACACCCCACAGCCCACCGCCCCCACCAGCAGCAGCTTCTTGCGCCCAACCTTATCGATCAGCGAAACCCCCGCCAGCGTCGCCACCAGGTTCATCGCGCCAATCGCCACCGCCTGCAGATCGCTCGACACCTGGTTGAACCCGGCACTCGCAAAGATATCGTTCAGGTAGTAAAGAATCGCGTTGATCCCCGTCAGCTGATTGAACATCCCAATCGAAATTGCCAGAAAGATCGGCAGCCGGTTCTGCGCAGAGAACAGCTTCGTCGCCGACTCCAACCTCTCCTGCCGAATCGACTCGATAATCTCCTGCACCTCAGCCTCAGAGTCAGGCGATCCCATCCGCTGTAGCGTCAGGGTAGCCTCTGCAATCCGGTTCTGCGTAATCAACCATCTCGAACTCTGCGGCACACTCAGCAACATGATCAGGAACAGCAGCGCCGGAACAAACGCCACTCCAATCTGCACCCTCCACTGAATTCCACCCTGCACAAAATGCGCCACAATCGCATTCGACATATACGCCAGCAAAATCCCCACAACCACGTTGATCTGAAACAGACCCACCATCCGCCCACGCCACTTCGCCGGGGAAAGCTCCGCAATATAAACCGGCCCCAGCACCGACGAACCGCCAATTCCCAGCCCGCCAAGGAACCGGAAGAACAAAAACATACCCCAGCTTCCGGCCAGCGCACACCCAAGCGCCGAGACAACGTACAACACCGCCATCCACCGCAACGCCTTACGGCTGCCCAGCTTCTGGCCCAGCGATCCACTGACCATCGCCCCAATCACCGTTCCCCAAAGCGCAATCGAAACCGTAAATCCAAGGTTCGCCGGGGACAACTGGTACTTGTCCGTCAGAGCATGTGTAATTCCCGCAATGACAGCCGTGTCGAAGCCAAACAGCAAGCCGCCGAGCGCTCCGGTGATAGCACTCTTAGCCAGAAGAAAAACGGAGCTCGATTTTGTGGTCGTCATAAGGGCAATGCCTATCCTAGCCGCTAAAACCCAAAAACGACTAAGACCCACGGGCCAAACTTTCACTGCCGAAAAATAATCGAAAAAATCTTCACCAGATTTGGCGTATGAGTTATACCCACTTCGTTACAATTAAAGTAGAGATCAAAACCAAGGGCTGCCTGCGGCGAAAGCTGCGGCAGCCTTTTGCCATTAATCTTCCACAACGGACCACAAACCCACAACGAAAGGACCACAAGCAACCACATCCATGCGAGCGTCGTTTCCGGCCTCAAGTCTTCATAACTGAGGCACTAACCAAGTTCAGGACATCCGTAACCCAAACAAAATAAGTATTTTGCACGTAAGTACTTTATATCCAATATTTTAGCGACACCTATCCCCGCTAAACCATTGTATTTATTGGTCTTGCTTGCAAAATACCCCCCAAGGGGAGGGGAGGGGTATAGCCTGACACCGAAAGTTCAAAAAATGGCCATTCGGGCCGAAATCACTCTTTAGAAGAAGCTTCTGCCGGATTTGGAAGAAACATGTAACGTTATTGATTGAAATTCGCTCACATCCTGCTACCCTTATAGCTAATGGCGAAATATCGCCTTATGAAAGTAGGACGCATCATGGCAAACGGAACAGTTAAGTGGTTCAACGACGCAAAAGGTTTTGGCTTCATCACCCCGGAAGACGGTGGAGAGGATCTCTTCGCGCATTACTCTGCAATCAACTCCAGTGGCTTCAAGTCTCTCCAGGAAGGTCAACGCGTAACGTTTGACATCACTACTGGCCCCAAGGGCAAGCAGGCTGCGAACATCCAGCCCGCCTAATCCGACCTCTCCCGCGATAAGCTGCACCACCGGATAATGCAGTCTCGCGCCAACAAAACAGTGAAGAAGGGTTACAAATAGACGCCTCGGCGTCGACTTGTGACCCTTCGCACTTTGAGCGCCACACCGGTCCCGCACCAACCCACCTCAATACAACTATCGAGTCATTCAGTACCTACTTGGTAACTGCTAAGTTACCTCCACTGCCACCCAGCAGGAGGTTACTCATGACTCCCCTCAAGCAAGCCCCCCTCCTATTCATCCTGATCCCAACCCTCACTTTTGCCGCCAGCGTTCCAAAAACCATCCTCCCCGACAACGTAATTACCTGCCAGCCGAACGCCAACTGCTTCGGCAAAACCCTCTACGGCCGCAACTACAGAGTCATCAACACTCCTCGTTTCACCGTCATGGTCGCCATATCTCACGAAGGCGCCTACACCCGCGCCGACGTCAGCATCGCCAACAACACCATCCTGCCCCAAAGCCTCACACCCGAGGACTTCCGCGTAGAGGTCCTTACCCCCAAGCCGAAGATTCTCCTCTACGTCCCACCAAGCGACCTGAAGGATCTTCCAGCAACACCAACGCCGGCCCCACAGCCGCAGACCTCCCCCACTCCCCCCATCGCGTCCTCGTTCCTCTCCCAACAATCTTCCATATCCTCCACCACTGATCCAGCGCAGACTCCCGATGTTGCAGATGCCGACTCAGACGCAAAGAAGATGGCCTTACAGCAAGCTGCGGACAAGGCCGCAAGCGATCATCCTCTTCAAGCCACCTCACTACCTCCCAACGAAGTAACCCGCGGGCGCGTTTACTTTGAGAGCGACAAGCACGCGAGACTTGTGAATGTCGTGCTGCCCATCGCTGGTCTAGTATTCGAGTTTCCTTACAGCATGAGACAGCCATGATCCGAGCGCACCTTTGGACCTCATGGAATGTCATCTCCAGGGTCATCCGGGATCTTGCTGGTGGCCGTCGGGCTATCATCGTCCCATGACTGCTGAAGCCCGCGCAAAAAATATAAAGGTTCTCATCTTCGACGTAGATGGAGTCCTTACCGACGGTCAGATCTTTGTCATTCCAAACTCTCAAGGTCACGGCGTCGAGGCAAAAGGCTTCTCCGCACACGACGGACTCGGAATCTCCCTGGGGCGTCTCGGCGGCCTTCGCATCGGCATCATCACAAAACGCCAATCCCAAACCGTCGCAATTCGCGCCAATGATCTTAAGCTGGAGTTCATCTACCAGGGCCAATCTCACAAGATGATCGCCATTAGAGAGATTCTCGACAAGACCGGCTACACCATCGACCAACTAGCTTATGTCGGCGATGACATCGTTGACCTTCCAGTCCTGCGCCAATGCGGGCTGGCCATCGCCACTGCCAATGCCCGGCGGCAGGTCAAATCCGCAGCCCATTTCGTCACGCCGAACCCCGGCGGGTTTGGGGGTGCCCGCGACGCAATCGACTTCATCCTCTCCGCCCAGGGGACGCTCGAAAAAGTAATTGAGCAATACCTCGACGAATCGAATACTGCTGCGGTCGCCTCTGATGTTAGAACCGGCAACCTGTAGATAACAATTGCAGCGAAGAAAGAACGAACAAAACCGAGATACAATCAGCGAATGTCATGGGAAGTCCCTCAATCACTCGCTTGGGCGCATCCCGTCACTGCCGAGTGGTTTCTCTCCAAATTTGGCAGCTCCACCGAACCCCAGACCTTCGGATGGCCGAGTATCCTCGCGGGCCAGGCTACTCTTATCTCAGCACCCACGGGCTCAGGAAAAACCCTGGCAGCGTTTTTGGTCTGCATTGACCAGCTCCTGCGACAATCTCTCTCAGGTCAACTCGTGCCCTGCACTCAAGTTGTTTACGTTAGTCCCCTCAAAGCCCTTTCCAACGACATTCAGAAAAATCTCGACGCACCATTAGCCGAGATCCAAAAACTTGCAATGGAGCGTGGTTATCTCTGCCCCGAGATCCACACAGGAGTCCGCACGGGCGACACCCTGCCCAAAGAGCGTGCCGCCATGCTCCGCAACCCACCTCACATCCTCGTCACTACTCCCGAATCTCTTTATATCCTCCTCACCGCCGGCAAGAGCAGGGAGAATCTACGCCACGTCCGCACCGTCATTGTCGACGAGATCCACGCTGTGGCCGACGACAAACGGGGTGCCCACCTCGCCCTCACACTCGAGCGCCTAGATGCTCTGGTCACTGGAGAAAACCGCCTTAGTCCGGGTCAATTCCTCACCGGCCTCTCTACTCCACCGCAGAGAATCGGCCTCTCCGCCACGCAAAACCCCATTGAACTCGTTGCCAACTTCTTGACTGGCATCCACAAAGACCGTAAGCCCGCGACTATCGTCCAAGTCGGCCAGCGTCGCGAGCTTGACATTGCCATCGAGGTCCCAAGCGATGAACTCAACTCTGTCACCAACAGCAATATGTGGACCGAGATCTTCGACAAGCTTGCCGCCCACGCTCAGAATCACCGCTCAACCCTGGTCTTCGTCAATACTCGTCGCCTCGTCGAAAAGATCGCCTTCGAGCTCGCCGCGCGCCTTGGTCCCGAGCACGTAGCCGCACATCACGGCTCTCTCTCCCGGACACTGCGCCTCGATGCGGAGCAGCGCCTCAAGAACGGCGAAATTCAAATTCTCATCGCCACCGCGTCCCTTGAACTCGGTATCGATATTGGCGACATCGACCTGGTCTGCCAGATCAGCACTACACGGGCAGTAGCCGTGGCCATGCAGCGAGTCGGCCGTGCCGGTCATTGCCGCGGAGCTATCCCAAAGGGTCGCTTCTTCGCCACCACCCGCGATGATCTACTCGAACAAGCCGCCCTCGTCAGAAAGATGCGCGCTGGAGAACTGGATAAATTACAAATTCCTTCTCAGCCCGCCGACGTTCTCATGCAGCAGATCGTAGCAGCCTGTGGCGCCGAGTCCTGGGAAGAAGACGCACTCTACAACGTCTTCCGCCGTGCCTACCCCTACCGCAATCTCACCCGAGAAGCCTTCGATGATCTCCTTACCCTTCTTACCGAAGGCATCGAATCAAGTCGCGGCCGCTACGGGGCGTATCTCCTTCGTGATGGCGTCCAGCACCATCTCCATCCCCGCCGTGGAGCCCGCATGATCGCAATCTCCAACGGAGGCGCGATTCCCGACACGGCTCTTTACAGTGTCATCCTCCAGCCCGAAGGCGTACAGATCGCGACTCTCGACGAGCACTTCGCCGTCGATTCCAGTCCAGGCGACGTCATCCTCCTCGGCACTTCCAGCTGGAGGATTCAGCGCGTCGAAGCCACCGGCCGCGTCCTCGTCGAAGACGCCCATGGCGCCCCTCCCAGCTTGCCCTTCTGGGAAGGCGAAGCCCCCCAGCGCACTGCTATTCTTTCTGACGGTGTCGGTGAGCTCCGCGAACAGATTTCCGCGCTCACTCGCAACGTTACCCCCGGTTATATCTCCCCCGCACAACCCGAAGTCGCCGCTGCCACTGCCTGGCTCATGCAGGAGTGCGGCATCTGCGCCAGCGGAGCCCAACAGCTCATCGCGTACATCGTCACCGGTCGAGCCGCCCTTGGTGCCGTCCCCTCCAAAACCACCATCATCGCCGAGCGCTTCTTCGATGATGGTGGCGGCATGCAGCTCATTCTTCATGCTCCTTTTGGCGGTCGTGTCAACAAAGCCTGGGGTCTCGCCTTACGCAAGCGCTTCTGCCGCGGCTTCAACTTCGAGCTGCAGGCCGCTGCCACCGACAACGGCATCAACATCTCCCTCGCCGAGCAGCACAGCTTCCCCCTTGCCGACGTCTTCCAGTTCCTCACCGAACACACCGCCAAAGAGCTGTTGGAACAAGCGTCTATAGCCTCCCCGATTTTCAAAAACCGTTGGCGTTGGGCTGCGGGTCGTAGTCTGCAACTCCTCCGCTTTTCAAAAGGCAAACGCATAGCCCCACAGATTCAGCGCACCCGCTCTGAAGATCTCATGGCCTCTGTTTTTCCTCAGGCTGCTGCTTGCTTCGAGACGATTGTCGGCGACATCCAAATTCCCAATCACCCACTCGTCAATGAGGTCATGCAGGACGTCCTCCAGGAAGCGATGGATCTCGAAGGGCTCATTGATCTTCTTCGCGGGATAAAAGAAGGCTCCATCCATTGCCTGGCGGTTGATACTCCGACACCCTCGCAGTTTGCCCATGAACTTCTCAACGCTAATCCCTACGCTTATCTAGACGAAGCCGGTCTCGAAGAACGCCGAGCTCGGGCCACCTCACTTGGCCGAAACCAACCGGACCAACCCGGCAAAGTAGATCCTGTCGCTATAGCCGCCATCCGCAAGGAGATATGGCCCGACCTCCGCGACGAACATGAGCTCCACGACCTTCTCCACTCTCTGATCGTCCTACCCTTGCACGTACTCGATTCCGCCGAAGTCCGCGACTGGCATCTGTTTTACGATCGCCTCGCTCGCACAGGTCGCGCGCAGACGATCGACTGCGCCGGAAGCCAAGTCTGGGTAGCTACCGAGCGACTCCCTTGGGTGGCCGTCTTGTGGCGAACAGTAGCCGATGATGAGCCAAAATCAGTTACAAAAGAGGAGTCACTACGAAAGGTAGTACAGGGATGGTTGCAGATTACGGGACCCACGAATTCTAACTCTCTCGCACGCACTATAAACCTCGAACCTGCCGGTATTTTCCAAGCTTTCCTCTCGATGGAGACGCAGGGTCTTCTCATTCGCGGAACGTTTGAGTATTTCGCCTCGGCAGATTCGACCGCAGGAGTTGCAGACCACGATATCGAATGGTGCGAACGCCGCATTCTTCAACGCATTCACCGACGAACCGTTGCCGCTCTTCGCAAGCAGATCGAGCCAGTCACTCCGACGGTCTATATGCGCTGGCTGCTCACTTGGCAACATCTCGCCCCCCAAACTCAACTCACCGGTGAAGAAGGCGTCCTTGAAGCTCTCCGGCAACTTGAGGGATTTGAAGCTCCTGCCATCGAGTGGGAGCGTACTCTTCTTCCCTCCCGCGTAGCCAACTACGACCCCCGCTGGCTAGATTCGATGTGTCTCTCAGGAGCCGTGGGCTGGGGTCGGATTTCTCCTCATCCAGCTTGGTCTAAAGGCGACGGCTCCTCTCCTCGACGAGTTATACCCACCAATGCTGCGCCCATCACCTTCTACATCCGCGAGACTGCGGACTGGCTGCCTTACACACTCGCTCATCAGGGTGTTGAAGAAGACAAGCTAGCCGTTGCGCTGAGTCCTGCAGCTCTACAGCTCCGTACACTCCTCCAGCAACGCGGTGCCTGCTTTGCCAACGACATTCAGCGCATTGCTAAACTCACTCGGCAACAAACCCAGCAAGCTTTATGGGAGCTCGCTACGGCAGGCGTCGTATCTGCTGACGGCTTCGACCAACTTCGTGCTTGCATGGATCCCCGTCGCAAATCCATGACAACCGAAGCCCCCGGCAAACGTACCGCGCGTAGCTCGGTTGGTAGATGGTCATTGCTTCGCGAGGGAATCCAGACCGCGCCGACGGCAATCGAGATGGCCCGCGATACCGAAACCGCGCTTGAGTCCTTCGCCCGCCAACTGCTCAGCCGTTATGGCGTTCTCTTCCGCGACCTTCTTCTCGCTGAATCCAACGCTCCCAAATGGCGCGATCTGCTCCATATGCTTCGACGCCTCGAGGCCCGTGGCGAGGTCAGAGGCGGTCGATTCGTCTCTGGCTTCGGCGGCGAGCAATATGCCCTTTCCGAGGCTGTCGAATCCCTCCGGGCTGCACGCACACGCGAGTGCAGCGCAATTATTGCCGTTGCCGCGGCCGACCCTATGAACCTAGTTGGTGTCGTCGTGCCAGGCGATCGTGTCCCCGCCGTTCCGGGCAGACAGGTTCTCTATTGCAACGGCCATCTGCACACAGAGAAGGGCGATCGGGAAATCGACGCCCTTTCCAGCGACGGCCTGGCCAATTCGCCGTCAAGTCTATCTCATCTCCCCTTCACGTTAGCTGGACGAGTACTGGCTCAACCATGATCATTGCGGAGACTTTACGGCGGGGCCATGCTCTGGATTCCATAGCGGCTGTCCCGCCACGATATGGTCGACTCGTATCCTAGGAAACAACTCGCGCAAATCTTTGGCGCACCGCTCCATTCCAGGCTCCTCTGACACTTGGTGCCCCAGCAGAATCAGCGCTTTAGGCCTACCCTGCGCTACTGCATCCCGAACGTACTCGACCGTCTCCCATTCGCTTGCCTCCCCGGCGATCAACACCTCGACCGCTGGCTGACGCAGGGCGGAAACCTGCTTCTCTAATCCGGAAGACCCGGGAAGGAATGCCACATGGGATATAGAAAGATTAGGATCCCCTTCGACTCGTAGTGTTTGAATGTGAAGTTTAGACTGCAGCGATCTAGATAGCTCCGCCAGTGTTACCTGAGGAATCGTTAAAAAATATTGCCCGCGGGGCCCAGGCGGATGCGGATACTTATCCCAGCCGAGTTCCTCGTACATTCCCTGTAAGATGTGGTCGGTTGTATCAGCGTGAATCTCATCATGGAGCCGAAACACCACCAGATGGTGTTGTTCAATGAACGCCAACTTCTCTTTGTAAACCGGATCATCGGTAAAGAACTTCGTGTCATCGAGGTGGTTATAGAAAGTGGGCTCATGCGTGATGATCAAATTATCCCCACGGCGGACCGCCTCCCGTAAAACCTCCATCGTGTCGAGGAAGGTTGTAGCAACGCCGGTGACGAGTGTATTCGGATCGCCCGCCTTAACGGTATCCACTGTGTTGGGCGGGGGCATTGCGGCGTAATGGTGCTGGATGAGACTGATCGCCTCACCTGCGCGAAGTGTTTGCGCGCGCGATGATATAGAAAGAACCATCAACAACGTTAGAAGGATTCGCATCGGCATCATCGTGGGGAGTAACTGAGATCGTTCGACAATTCTATCGCCGAGCAATGGCTTACGTCGTCGAATCTTGTGGCAGCGAAAATTTCGGCACGACAAGTTCTGCCGAGAGTTTTGATCCACGAGGAAGACGACTCCATGCCGGACCGATTAGGTTTGACGGCGATAGAAGAGGCCGGCCGTAAAGAAAACAATAGCGACCATCAGGGCGAGGCGGGCGTGGAGGATGTTATGTAAACGCAAGCTGAGGAGGGCATCGGCAAGCCACGCGGCGAAGCCCAGAAACCATATCCACGCTGTCTTTTGGAACATCCGCATTCATCCATGCTCCAGTGAGAAGTTTCAGCCAAGCTTGAACACAGGCGCGGTTCGCTGGCCTTGTTCTACACTAAGTAATAGAGACTCACCTAGGAGAAATACGTTGTCACAACGCACATTCAGCATCATCAAGCCGGACGCAGTTCGTAAGGGCCACGCGGCGGCAATCCTGGCCGAGATTGAAAAGGCAGGGTTTAAGATTGTTTCGATCAAACGGCTTTCCATTTCTAAGGCGCAGGCTGAAGGATTCTATTACGTTCACGCTGCGCGTCCGTTCTTCGGCGAACTGACCGAATTCATGTCGAGCGGCCCCATTTTTCCGATGGTGCTCGAGAAGGATAACGCGATTGCCGATCTACGCAAGTTGATGGGTGCGACCAACCCAGCTCAGGCGGATGAGGGGACGATCCGCAAGAAGTTCGCATCGTCGATTGGGGAGAACGCTATCCATGGTTCAGACGCGGAGGATACAGCTGCGTTTGAGATTGGATACTTCTTTGCCGGTTGCGAACTGAAATAATTCGATTGATTGATAATGTTCAGCGGCGGTAGTGCGATCAGTGTTTTGGTCGCCTATCGGCCCTGGATTTTATTCGCGAGCGACGGCGTCTGGCCTCTTGGCGCCGACGAGATGCAAGGAGAGATTTGATGGTAGCTGCGCCTCGGAAGTTGAAGTTGCCAGAGGGGCCTTTCAAGGCCTATCTGTTCGATTGCGATGGAACGATTGTTGACTCGATGCCACTGCATTACATCGCATGGAAAAGCATTCTGGCGGAATGGAACTGTGAGTTTGGAGAAGAGACGTTCTATGCGTGGGGTGGAATGCCGGTATCCGAAATTATCTCCACGCTAAATACGCGAGATGGTTTGTCGATGCCCGGGGAAGAAGTGGCAAGGCGGAAGGAGGCACTGTACTTCGAGATTCTTCCTGAGTTGAAAGCGGTGCCGGAAGTGCTCGAACATATCGAATTTAGTCACGGGCAAATTCCATTTGCAGTGGTATCAGGTAGTACAAGGGACTCTGTAACCTCTTCGCTGGAGGTGCTGGGGCTTCTGGACAAATTCGAAACGTTGGTGTGTGCGGGGGATTACGAACGGAGCAAACCCGATCCAGAGCCCTTTTTGATTGCAGCGAACCAGCTGGGAGTGAATCCAGAGGACTGCCTGGTTTTTGAAGACACGGAGATGGGAATTCAAGCGGCGACGGCCGCTGGGATGGCTTCGGTGAAGGTATTGCAGCCGTGGGAGCGGGAGATGTCTCCAGTACATCGCTAAGCAACCGATGAGCGAACGCTCAGAGCTCTTTGCGGAAATTGATGCATCGATCAACTATTTCGAAGCCGAGGGCTTCATGGGCTTTCTTTGAACTTTCGTGGTCGATCCAGGTATCGGATGCCATCTCTTTACACCCGTGATCACGGGCCCAATTCTCCGCCGCACGCATCAAGCCCTTGCCGATACCCTGACCTCTGAAGTGCTCGTAGACAAACCAACCTTCGATGAAGCCAACGGGTTGCGAGGAATCGCAGCCGTCGGCGTGTGAACGCAGTCCTACCTGAAGAAAACCGTTGAGTGTTCCGTCCTCGTAATAGGAAGTGAGAATTGTTGCCGGCAGAATGCCGTACATCCCGGAGGTGAGCAGGCGACTTATCTCTTGACGGTGTTCTTCGATGGATGTTTCTGGCCACAGCACCGCACACATTTTTGCGATCTCGTCCTGATGTGAGATTTGCGCCTGGCGAATACTGAAACCTAACTCTGTGCGTGAAGCGCGAGTTGACTCAAGTCGCCGATTTTGCGTGGTCATGGCCATCCTTCTCACGATTACTCTTGACGCTCAAATGTTATCTCTGTTTCGTACGAACAGTGGTTCACGTATAGTGGCGAGGGCTGCCGAAGCGAGGAAAATTCAGCTTCAGAACAGACCGAATACCGCCCGCAAGCGGAAAAATGTACGGGGAGAATGACGATGAGATGGCTGAGGATTATGCTGCTTAGCATGACAACTGCGATGGCGGCACATGGCTCGGTAACTAAAACTGCGTTCGGGATCGCACCGGACGGTACGGCAGTCGAACTCTACACATTAAAGAGCGAAGGAATGGAGGCGAGCATTACGACCTTCGGGGCGCGAGTCGTTTCGATCAAGACGCCGGATCGCGACGGAAAGATTGCCGATGTAGTGTTGGGATATAGCGCTTTGGATGGCTACGTTGCAGATAAGTCAACGTACTTTGGCGCGATCGTCGGACGGTACGGGAATCGCATTGCGTTCGGAAAGTTTTCTCTTGACGGTCATCAATATCAGATTCCAACGAACAATGGCGCCAACTCGCTGCACGGGGGCACGGTGGGCTTCGACCGCATGGTTTGGCAAGCGCGGGCCATCGCAGATGGAGTCGAGATGACGTTAGTAAGTAAGGACGGCGATCAGGGCTACCCAGGGACGCTCACCGTGCATGTTCGATACACGGTTCACCACGGTGCACTGCGCATCGACTACAGTTCCTCTACAGACAAAGGTACGGTCATCAATCTGACCAATCACTCTTACTTCAACTTGTCGGGTGATGCGAAGAACACGATTCTTGATGAAGTAGTGATGATTCCAGCTGATCAGTACACGCCAGTAGATTCGGGGCAGATTCCCACGGGAGCGCTGGCTTCAGTGGAGGGTACACCATTTGATTTTCGTAAGCCGACCGTGATTGGAACCCGGATTCACGATGACAATGAACAGTTAAGGATCGGCGGCGGATATGACCACAATTGGGTTCTCCGCGGCAAGAACGGAGAGGTAAAGACCGCAGGTCGGGTTTACGATCCAGTGAGCGGGCGCGTTTTGACTGTGACGACGACGGAGCCGGGGGTACAGTTTTATACGGGCAACTCCCTTAATGGAACGCAATATGGGAAAGCGCAAGAAAGCCACTCGAAAAACACGGGCTTATGTCTGGAGACTCAGCATTTTCCGGATTCACCGAATCACCCTGCTTTTCCATCGACCGAGTTGAAGCCGGGCGAAGTGCGGCACAGCACCACTACCTTCACCTTCTCGACTCACGCGAAGTAGGCGGTCATAAACGACGCGGCCTCTTTCCTCAGCCGCCCTAGGGATTTTTTCGATGAATAAAGTTGTCCAAACTGCATACGAAGCAGTCGCGGATATCGCTTCCGGTTCGACGGTGATGCTTGGAGGTTTCGGGCTTTGCGGGATTCCGGAGAATCTGATTGCCGCTCTGGTGGAACGCCGCGTAACCGGGCTACACACGATCAGCAACAATATGGGCGTCGACGGCTTCGGTATGGGACTGATGCTGGAGGCGGGGATGATTGCTTCACACGTGGGAAGCTACGTGGGCGAAAACCGACGGCTGGAGGCTTTGGTATTGAGGAAAGAGCTTGATCTCACGCTGATTCCACAGGGAACGCTGGCTGAACGAATTCGTGCAGGTGGTGCCGGAATCCCCGCGTTTTATGTGCCGACCGGATTGGGAACAGTGGTGGCCGAAGGGAAAGAAACGCGCAAAATTGGAGATCGGACTTACGTGCTAGAGCACTCACTGAACGCCGACGTGGCGTTAATCAAAGCGTGGAAGGGCGACCGATTAGGGAATCTGGTGTATCGGAAGACTGCGAGAAACTTTAATCCGGCGATGGCGACTGCCGCGAAGCTAACAGTTGCCGAAATCGAGGAACTGGTTGAGCCCGGAGAGCTTAATCCCGACCACGTCGTGACCCCGGGAATCTATGTGAACCGGGTCGTGGTCGGCGCAGCTTATCGTAAACCGATTGAGTCGAAGTTCATCCAGTCCGGAGGTGCCGCGTGACAGGGAAAGAGAGGATTGCGCGGCGGATTGCGCGAGAGTTTCGAGATGGCTTTTATGTGAATCTTGGCATCGGGCTGCCGACCATGATTGCTGAATACGTACCTGCGGGGATCGACGTTATGTTCCAGTCGGAAAATGGAATGCTCGGTGTTGGCGGGCCTCCGACCGATGACTGCGCTGACCCCGACCTTATTAACGCAGGGAAGCAGCCGGTGACGGAGCTGCCGGGATGTTCGTTTTTCGCGAGCGAGGAGTCGTTTGCGATGATTCGGGGCGGACACATGGATATGAGCATCCTCGGAGCGATGCAAGTCGACGAGAATGGCAATCTCGCAAACTGGACGATTCCGGGAAAGATGGTGAAGGGCATGGGAGGCGCGATGGACCTGGTGGCGGGGGCGCGTCGCGTGATTGTTGCGATGGAGCATCAGACCAAGGATGGAACGTCGAGGATTTTGAAAGAGTGTACGCTGCCACTGACCGGACAGCGCGTGGTCCATGACATTGTGACCGAGCTTTGTTGGATTCGCGTAAGCGCTGAAGGGCTGGTGTTGACTGAGGTAGCCGATGGGCTGGACGCCGCTGAGGTGCAAGCCCGGACCGAGGCGAGATTACTTGTTTCGCCAGATCTGCGTGTGATGACCGTCAACGCGTCAGCCTAGTGGGCGATTTGCTTGCCAGCCGATTTTCGAGCCGACGTGAGCGTGACATCGCAACGATTTCATTGTGGTATAACGAAATCTGTCTCGGGTGCCCATCAGGGCATAACAGGGAAGTCCGGTGAAGAACCGGCGCGGTTCCGCCACTGTAAGTGAGGATAGCTGCTTTGAGGTACCACTCGGCCGCTGGCTGGGGAAGGTAAAGCGGCGTGCAGGTTTACCCTGCTACCTCCAAGCCAGGAGACCTACCCGAGAGTAACCGGCAGACTTCTGCGGAGAACAAGAAGATGCATGATCGCTATTCCTATACGGTTTCCTCATTTGGAGCTCTTTCCACCGAGCCTGTTGCCTTAGCGTCAGGAAGAGGTGTGAGCTTTGAGTGAGATGCATCGTCAACGTGTAGTACGGGCAGACGGTCGACCGGTGAACATCGTTCAGCGACGTGCGCATCTCTCGTATTGTTTTTCCGGATGCTGTTGCGGGAGGATCGAGCGGGGCTATGCACAGGTGCCCGTGGAAACATACAAAGAAGAATGGACTCGTCGGAAGATGCGAAATACAGTCCATCTTACAAAGGCGGGATGTCTCGGGCCGTGTGTTTTATCAAATGTGGCGAGCTTGGTGTTTGATGGAAGGTCGGTGTGGTTTCATTCCGTAAATACTCGATGGCAAGTGAAACAGATATTTGAATACATCGATGCGATGTTGGAAGCCGATCGCTTTTTGCAGCCACCAGAGGAACTACTGGAATACGTCTTCAACTTTTACGACTGGGACGCCCGGCCTGCGGCTTCGGCCTCGATTGCTTCCGAGAGTGTAGTACAGGAAGAAGTACAGGGTATTGCCCTTTTAACGCATGCAGACACCGACTTGGTGACGCTTCAAAACGCGCGCCCTGGACTTCCTGGAGACATCAATGTCTTTCCTTATTCATTGAATAGTCTGCGCAGTGAGGAACAGATGGTTGCGCTGTTGGCGGGATCTTTGGCGCGTGCTCGCGTTATTGTGTTGCGTTTGCACGGGCCATTGAGCTCGGTTGCAGGGTTCCAGCTTCTCAGCGCCATGTGCGCTACGCAGAATCGATTCCTCGTCGTGGTGAGCGGTGTCGGCGAGATGAATCCCGAATTTCTTCGTGCCAGCACTGTCGATCCCGATGTTGTCGCGTCCGTGACAACTTATCTGGAGCGTGGTGGAACATCGAATCTTACGGAATGCCTAAAATATTTGTCGGACCGTCTGCTGCTAACCGGGCATGGTTACGAGAAACCTACGACCCCGGCCGAACACGGAATCTACATGCAGGATTTGGAGCATGCGGAATACGAGGACTGGCTGCAGCGTGCTGATCGTACGAAGCCGACCGCAGCCATTCTCTTTTATCGCGCTCATCTTCTCAGCGGTAATATTGCCTTCGTTGATGCTCTGGCTGAGGCTGTGGAGTCGCAAGGCTTGAACGCGCTCTGCATATTTACATCTAGCATGAAGGCTCTGGATAAGGATTTCCCAGCCGCCCTCCGACTGGTTGAAGGACGCGCCAATGTCATCGTAACCACGTTGTCATTTGCGCTGGGAGAAATCAATGCCGGCGATGTGACACTTGCAGGCGAGAACGTGTCAATCCTAGAGAGATTAGGAATTCCAGTGATCCAGGCGATCCCGAGTGGGATGACAAGGGGAAACTGGGAGGTATCTAGGCGTGGCTTAAATGCGCTGGACACTGCGATCAACGTAGCGCTTCCGGAGTTTGATGGCCGGATCATCTCGGTTCCGATTTCATTTAAGGAGCGGGGCAATGCTCAATCCGGGGATCTCTATGTTCCTCACCCTGAGCGCGTAGACCGGGTTGCCGGAATTGCCGCTCGGCTTGCGAGACTCCAGACCCTGGCCAATCCATATAAGCATGTTGCGTTTGTTCTTACAAATTCATCGACCAAGGCTGCCCAGGTAGGAAATGCTGTCGGTCTGGATTCGCCGGCGAGCTTGCTGAACCTGCTACAAGCGATGAAGGGACGCCGCTACACGATCGGAAACCTGCCTAAGTCGGCCGATGATCTGATTCACGATCTACTTTCGCGCGGGACATATGACGACGCGCATCCCCTCAATGAGGGAAGCGCGCAGCGATATTCGCGCGCAGTCTATCGGCAACGTTTCGAACGTTATCCTGATGTCCCAAAGAAACGGATGATCGATTTGTGGGGGCAGCCTGCTGATCGTGGACATACCCTGCGATCGTCTTCGCCGAAGATCGATAAGAAGCTGATGGGCGACGTCGCGACGAAGATTGCTGCGATGGACTTTGAACCATGGAGTGATACTGACGACTACTTATTTGCGGCAATGCATCTGGGGAACGCGCTGATAGCAATTCAACCGCCGCGTGGCTACGGGCTTAACCCTGACGCCATCTATCACACTCCTGATCTGCCCCCGACGCATCACTACACGGCGTTCTATCAGTGGCTAGCGACTTCAGTGGAAGATGGCGGATGGGGCGCCGATGCCATCGTGCACGTTGGAAAGCACGGAACGCTCGAATGGTTACCGGGAAAATCCGTTGGTTTGTCGGGAGACTGCTTCCCGGATTTGCTAATCCAAGACATGCCGCTTGTCTATCCGTTTATCATCAACGATCCTGGCGAAGGTAGTCAGTCGAAGCGCAGAGGTCATGCAGTGATTGTGGACCATTTAACACCACCAATGACTAGTGCAGAGACGTACGGCCCGCTCGCGGCGTTGAACCAATTAGTGAACGAGTACTACGCGGTAGAGAAGTTGGACCCATCAAAGCTCCCTTTCATTCAACAGCAGATTTGGGAACTGATTCAGGATGCAAATCTGAAAACTGATCTCGATCTGAAAAACATATTGTCACGTGACCATGGCGATCATAAACACGATTGGGACGACGAACTCACGCCAGAAGGGGTACCCGTAACCCTCGCAGAGATGAGCGGGAGTGAGGTCGCGCATCTGATCGAAGACATTGATGGGTATCTGTGCGAGCTTGGCATGGCGCAGATCCGTGATGGTCTGCACGTACTCGGTAATATGCCTCCTCTTCCCGAGATGCTTCGCTCAATGACTCGGTTGGCGAACGTGGGCTCACCTAGTCTTTTGGATGCGCTCGCTCTCAGTCTCCAATTTGACTATCAGGAACTTCTCGACGCGCCCGGGAAAAAACTTGATGTTGCGGTCATTCTCTCTGAGATTATTTGCTACACGCATGCCGATGTACTCGAAGTGCTGGATCGAATGGCGTTGAGTCTTTATACAAGACTCGAAGAAACTGGCTTTTGCGTCGATTCGTCCGAGGAGTTGCAACGTGCGATAGTGGGCTCAGCTTCGGAAGAGATTACAGCGGCTCTTACGTTCGCCTGTCAGCAGGTTGTTCCAAACCTGGAACGGGCGAATGAAGAGGTTGAGCACGTTCTCGACGCTCTTGAAGGCCGCTACGTTCCAGCCGGTCCGGCGGGTGCACCGACACGCGGGATGGCGCACATACTTCCCACAGGAAGAAACTTCTACGCGGTCGATCCGCGGGCGCTTCCTTCGGAAGCTTCGTGGCGGGTTGGTCAGCAGCTTGCTCGCGAGGCAATAGAGCGATATCGCGTCGAGGAAAATCAATACCCTGAGACAGTTGGGCTCAGCGCGTGGGGCACCTCGCAGATGCGTACTCATGGCGACGACGTGAGCGAGGTTCTGGCGCTACTTGGTGTGCAGCCGATCTGGAATAAACAGTCGAGGCGTCCTGAGGGAATGACCTTGATTCCACTAGAAAAGCTCGGGCGGCCGCGCATTGATATCACGCTCCGCATCAGCGGATTTTTTCGAGATGCGTTTCCTCATCTGATTGATATGATCGACGACGCGGTCTCGCTCGTCATTCAGCAGGATGAGCCTTTGGAGATGAATTTCCCCAAAAAACATTACCTGCGGGACCTTGAAAAAAATCGGGCGCAGGGAATTGAAGAAGCTGAGGCATCCGCGCGGTACAGAATCTTTGGGGCAAAACCCGGTACGTACGGTGCGGGTATTCAGGCGCTTATGGAGACACGGCACTGGAAGAGTGACCAAGATATCGCTCAGGTGTTTCTCGAATGGGGCGGCTACGCGTACGGCAACGCAGCGAACGGTGTCGATGCGCGGCATGTTTTTGCGGAACGATTGAAGAGTGTACAGGTCGCTCTGCATAACCAGGATAACCGCGAACACGACATATTTGATTCTGATGATTATTTTCAGTTTCACGGCGGTATGGTGGCGACCATCCGGGCTCTCACTGGGATACAACCGAAGGCTTATTTTGGCGATAACTCCCGGCCGGATGCTGTTCGCGTGCGGGACCTGCGCGAAGAGGCCTTGCGTGTCTATCGCTCACGGGTAGTCAACCCGAAATGGATCGAGAGTATCAAACGCCATGGTTACAAAGGTGGACTGGAGCTAACCGCGACTGTGGATTACATCTTCGGCTTTGACGCGACGGCACATGTAGCGCCAGATTTTGTCTACGAAGGGCTTGCCCAAGTGTATGCGCTCGAAGTCGATACTCAGGATTTCCTGAAGCAATCAAATCCTTGGGCGTTGAATGCGATTGCCGAACGTTTGCTCGAAGCAAATGAGCGAGGATTATGGGAAGAACCGAAGTCGGAGACGCTCGAGGCGTTACGTGAAGTTTTATTCGATAGTGAAGCCCTGCTGGAACTACGCGGTGAGACGAGGAGGAGCGCGGTATGATCCGACCGGCTTATCCCTTTACTGCGATCGTCGGCCAGGAACAGATGAAAATAGCGTTGCTGCTCGCTGCTGTGGATTGGCGACTCGGCGTGTTATTACGTGGAGACAAGGGAGCGGGGAAGACGACGGCTGCGCGAGCGCTCGCCGAGTTGCTCCCGAAGCCTGGCCGCTTCGTTAATCTTCCGATAGGCATTACAGAAGATCGTCTTCTGGGCGGCATGGATTTGGCTAGTACATTGAAAGGTAAGCCAGCGCTTCGGCCGGGCCTGGTAGCAGAAGCAAATGGTGGGGTTCTTTACGTCGATGAGGTCAATCTCTTGCCTGACCATCTTGCCGATACGCTGTTGGATGCGACAGCGACCGGCGTCACTACGGTCGAACGAGAAGGTTTCAGCGCGGTACAGGAAGCGCGGTTCGTTTTGATGGGAAGTATGAACCCTGAAGAAGGATCGCTGCGGCCACAGTTGCTCGATCGGTTTGCTCTCGTTGCCGATATTGCTGCCGCTGGACTGGTTACCGAAAGACGAGAGATCGTTGAACGTCGAATGATTTATGACACCGATCCTTCACTTTTCGCGGCTCGGTGGATGGAACAGCAGATAAGTCTTCAACAACGGATAGTAGCTGCGAGAGCGACGCTTCCGGCAGTGCGATGCTCTACCGCTATGTTGGACCGCATCAGTGCGATTGTTTGCGAGTGCGGAGTTATATCTCTTCGTGCAGATCTGGCGATTGCGCGTGCCAGCTGTGCACAGGCAGCAATGCTGGGAGGCGAGGAGGTCACAGAAGAACATATTGATACTGTTTTGCCGCTCGCCCTCGCCCACCGGATAACACGCTCATCTCAGAGACCACACCTTCCGAAGACTTCGCCTTCGCCATTGCCCCAAACACCGCTGCCGATTGGGGAGAGTGAAGAGGCCGATCAAATGACTGAGCAACGATTTACTTCCTTGCCGGTCAGAACACCCGAGTTGCGTTGGACTGCGGATGATGGCAAAAGCGGATCTACAGAGGCGCGCAGAGGAAAGGCCCCGGGGCCCGTTGTCAGAAGCAGGAGAAGCGAACAGCCCGCGGAGCTTGATGCGCGTTCCTCCATATTGGAAACCGTTGTTCGTACGGGGCAAGTGACGCCGCGTCTTCAAGATCTATATGAGAAAGTGCGGGAGCCCCTCGTCGGATCGCGATTTCTATTCGTTGTTGATTCAAGCGGATCGCATGCCGCGCGGGAACGGATGAGAGCGGTTAAGGGGGCAGTGGCCGGTCTTATTGAGCGGTCGCTACGACGTCGCGACGAGGTTGCAGTTGTTGTATTTCGTGGCGAATCCGCAGAGGTTCTGGTTGAGCCTACGAGCGATGTGTCGGCGGTGACGGCTGCTCTGGAGTATCTGCCGACGGGGGGACGTACTCCGCTGGCGCATGCTCTTGAACTAGCGAGCGGATTCGTGACCACAGAGACACTTCTGGTGCTGATCACCGATGGTCGTGCGAATGTCCCCTTTGGCGGCACGGATGCCTGGCATGATGCGTTGCAGGCGGCTACCAAGATTCAATGTCCCGCTCTCATCGTTGACTCCGAGTCAAGCGAGAATGCATTCGGTAAGGCCAGGGAACTTGCTGACGCGATGGGAGCGGAGTGCATTAGCCTGACGGAGCTTGAGGCGGGGTATGACTTTGCCATTCTGCTAAAAAATGGTGTACGCCGATAGGTCACGGACAGCTTATTTTTTTGAGATGGCTCTCCAGAACATCTCGAATCCGAGGGTTTGAAATTTCTCTGCGGAGGCCGGGTGGGCAGCCATGAATGCCATGGTTGTTTGTGCTGACGCTTCCATCGTTGCAGAGAGGAACTCTTGGGGGATGTCTTGAAGGACGCGTTGTTTGACTGCGTCATGACCCATCGCTTCGATTCCGACGAATGGGGCCGACCCCGCCTCTTTGGACTCCGGGGTGAGGCTGTCAGATAGTTGAAGTTGTGAGAGTACTTTGCGTTGCTCAGGGTGGGCGACTCCCCAGGTTGTGTAGCAGTTCCAAATGTGGTGGAGTTTGATGCGGATGCTTTTGTTTCGGGGGAAGCCGGTCATCATCGCATCGGCGAGTTCCAGTTTGATCTCTCGATAGAGAACATTGAGAAGCTCGACCTTGTTTGCAAAGTAGGTGAAGAGCGTTCCTTCAGCTACGCCGGCGAGGATCGAGATCGCGGAGGTAGGGGCGCTCAATCCGCGCTCCGCAAATATCCGCGTTGCGGCGGACAGGATCGCTCTTCGTTTGTCGGTACTTTTCGGGCGGGCCACAAGCTACTCTCTTTCGATGAGCCGGAACTCAATTTCGGGCGGCCCCTGCGTGCGGATGAACGATCGCTGCGCCGCCCTGGGTTCTAGTAGACGTCGCGTTGGTAGCGCTTTTGTTTCTTCATGGCTGCCAGATACTCGGCTGCATGGTCGAGGGTTCCGTTCGAACCGCGGGCGATGACGTCGAGGAGGGCGGTCTCTACGTCCTTGGCCATGCGGGTGGCGTCGCCGCAGACGTAGAAGTAGGCTCCGCGCTCGAGCCACTCGTAGAGCTCTTTGCTGCGTTCCTGCATGCGGTCCTGAACGTAGACTTTGCGGGACTGGTCGCGGGAGAAGGCGGTGTCCAGGTTGGTGAGGATGCCGTCCTTGTGCATGGTCTGGAACTGGTCTTTGTAGAGGAAGTCCATGGCTTCGCGTTGTTCGCCGAAGAAGAGCCAGTTGTCGCCTTTTTGGCCGGTGGCCTGGCGCTCCTCGAGGAAGGCGCGGAAGGGGGCGATGCCGGTGCCGGGGCCAATCATGATGACCGGTTTGGTGGTGTCTTCAGGGAGGCGGAAGCTGTTGTTGGAGTGGAGGAAGATGGGCATGGTGGTGCCTTCGCCGGCGCGGTCGCCGAGGTGGCCGCTGGCTACGCCCTGGCGGTCGCGGCCATGGGACTCGTAGCGGATGACGCGGACCGTGGTCTGGACGGTGTCCTTGTGCATGGCCTGGCTGGAGGCGATGGAGTACATGCGCGGGGTGAGGCGCTGGAGGACGTTGAAGAGCTGCTGTGGGTCGGTGATGACCTTGGGGAAGTCGGTGGCGAGGTCTACGAACTCGCGTCCCCAGCAGTACTCCTCGGCCCGAGCCTTGTTTTCGGGGCCGACGAGGTTTTTGAGGCCTTCGATGGTGGGGGCGAGCTTAGCGTACTGGCCTACGGAGCCGCGGGCGAGCTTGCCGATGCCGAGACGGGTGCGGAGGGCCTCTTCGAGGCTGATTTCGACCTTGTAGTGGTCGAAGACCCGCTCGCGGCCGGTGAAATGGAGGGCTTCGAGGACCTCTGCTACGGCGATGGCGCGGTTTTCGGGGATGATTCCGACGGCGTCGCCGGGGGTGTAGGTCATGCCCTCTTCGATGGAGAGCTCTACGTGGCGGGTCTCCTTCTCCGAGCCTTCGCCGGTGAGGAGGCGGTTGTAGGTCACGGTGGAGCGGAAGGGGCTATTGCGGGTGTATTTGGACGCGTGTCCGGTCGATTGCTGTTCTTGATCTGCCACTTCGGTCATGCCTCTATGGTAAAACGCATTGGCCGGAAATGCAGGGGCCTTTGGTCAAATTGCGAGTGAACGATGCGGTGCGGTGGGTGCATCTTGTGGTGTTTCTGTGGTGGCTTGTGGTTCTTTTGTGGCGCATTGTTGTTCTTCGTTTTTGGCGATGACTGTTATGTTTCCAATTCTGGACCCCTCCCCCTCCCCCTTAGGGGTATTTGCAGCTATGTTATTTGTTTTGATCGGTTTGCGGTGGGGGTGTGTCTGTAAAATATTCATTACAAATGGGTTGCTTGTAAAATATTGAAAATAAATAGCTTAGATTTGGCTTTTGATGCTCCTTGCTACCCGTTGAGGCTTAAATGAAAAACTGCAAGGAGACTGTTCCCCTTGCAGTTTTCTTGCTGTTCTAAGTATATCGGATTAGGTGGGGGTAATGCGCCACGCGAATCCCCTTGTCTGGCGCGGGGATTTGCTGGTTTGGGGCTTGACAGGATTTTCTATCGGAGTGCTCAAGGATGTTTGGTGGTTACGGTGTCTCGTTGAACTCCTGCGAGGCCCACTTTTTGAAGGCGTCCATATTCTGCGGGCGACCCAGAAAGTTTTTGACCAGGTCGTTGGCGGACATGGAGCCGCCGGGCTCAAGCACTACGCTGCGATAGCGCATCGGAGTAGGACCTGCCAGCAGGTTGTTCTGATCGAACTGTTGGAAGAAATCCTCGGCGATGACCTTGTCCCAGACGTAGGTGTAGTAGGCGGAGGAGTAGCCGGATAGGTGGTCGAAGGAGCAATAGAAGTGTGCGTCTGTGGGGATGATCTTGTAGAGGGTGTAGCGGTCGTTATCGGGAAGGATGACATGGTCCGGATCAATGGTGTCGGGATTGCCCTTGTACATGTCGTAGGAGATTGCAGAATACATCAGCTGTAGCTGAGCGGCGCTGGCGCGGCCGAAGGCGTTGGCGCGGTTCATGCGTTTGACGAGTTCGGCGGGGATGGGTTCCCCGGTCTTGTAGTGTTTGGCGAAGGTGGCGAGGACCTGAGGGCTGTGCATCCACTCTTCGAGCATCTGGGAAGGGGCTTCGATGAAGTCGCGCTCCATGGAGATGCCGCTGACGCCGGCCCATTGCTGGTTGCCGCCGAGGATGTGGTGCATCATGTGGCCAAACTCGTGGAAGAAGGTGGTGGCGTCGTTGATGTCCATAAGGCCGGGGTCGTCGGGCGTGGGAGCGGGGAAGTTGCAGACCAGGGCGGCCTCGGGGAGTTGTTTACCGCGGATACCGTCGAGGATTGGGGCCATCTCGTTGTGGCTGTACTTGCCCTTGCGGGGATGCATGTCGAGATACATGCGTCCGATAGCTTTACCGTTATCGATGACGTCCCAAGTTTCGACGCCGGGGGCCCAGGCTGGGGCGTCGGCCTCCTGTTTGAAGGAGACGTGGAAGAGTGCGGCGGCGGTGTTGAAGACGCCTTGATTGACCTCGGCATAGGGGAGATAGGGACGGACGCTTTGGGAGTCGAAGTTGTACTGCGAGCGACGAACGAGTTCACGGAGATGGAAGGACTCGAAGGAGTAGAGTTCGGTGGCGTTGGGTTCGGTCTTTTTCTTTTCCGCGAGGAGGAGGGCGTACTCGCGCTGTGCGGTGGGGCGGAGGGCGGCGTCGACTTGGTCGATGAAGGCGGCGATGTTTGGGCCTGTGGCGATCATGCGGTCGGCGGTGTCGTAGTCGGGCCATGATTTGTAACCGTTGATGGTCGCTATTTGATAACGGGTTTTCATCATGGCAAGCAGCACGTCACGGTTCTTGGGGTAGGCACGACTGGAGTAGGCCACCCACATCTTGCGGACTGTTTCGCGGTTTGTGGCGTAGTCAAGAATTGGGAAGATGTCGGGGTAACTCGTGGTGATGTGGATCTTTCCGTCCGGCCCGGACTTGTGGCTAGTGATGTAATCTGCGGGCAGGCCATCGAGGGCGGCGGCGCTGTCGAAGTCGACAACGATCTGGCCGTCGGCGATGTTGCGACCGAAGTGGGACTGCGCGTCAGTCAGTTCGTCCTGAAGTTTCCTGAGCTGAGCGCGAGTGACATCGTCTTTGTCGACACCGGCAAGGCGGAACTCGAGGAGCTGCCGCTGGACGTAGTACTTTGTAGCCGCGTCGGCGTTGGCGAGATCGATGGAGGAGAGAGCGTGGTAGACATCGCGGTTCAGGGATAACGCGGTCTGGGCGCTCGAGACTTTGGTGGTCATCGCGGTAGCGGAGTCGCGAAAGGCTGTCTCCGGGTGGACCTGCTGCATGATGCCAGAGAGATTGGAAGCGGAGTCGATATGGGATACAGCATTGTCGTAGGGAGCCAGCGTGTTCTCGACTGTTCGGGGACCTTTGACGGCGAGGAGCTTGTCGATGGCGGCTTGCGCGGACGCGAGGTGCGCGTTTTCGGTCGCTTCGAAGGCGGAGATATCGGGCTTGCTAGCCCAGATGGGCGGTTGGCTCTTCGGCATCTCCTGTGCGGTGGCATCGGATGCGGTGAACAACACACACAGGCTCAACAGGCTGGCTCTCGCTAGCATGGGATTCTCCTTAGAAATAGGGACGAACAGTGACGGGCCGTATGCAAATATCGTATCTGCTTTGCATAGGATGTGGCTTCGAGATTTGGGAAGTATGGTGGTACGGCCGAAGATTCAAAGGAGGCAGAACGTATGGCGCCACTGTATTCCACAAAAGTCACAGCAAACGGCGGCCGTCATGGATCGATTCGGAGTGACGATGGATTTCTCGACCTGAGGTTAGCGCTGCCGAGGCCAGCGGTGATTAGCCGTCGACTAAAGTATGTTCACCGCTCTAGCCGCCAGCAGAGCGACAGTGGTGAAAGAGATAAGAGATTGGATCATCATCAGCACTTTCGCCCATCGAGACAATACTGGGCAGTCTGTAGGCGAAAATGCAGTACTCGTGTTGAAGGCGATGAATAGGTAGTCCACAAATCCTGGTCGCCAGTACTGCTCGCCCATCTCCGTTCGTGTCTCAGAACTAAGAGTCATCTGCGGAAACAAGAAGGCCCCATCGGTATGACTCTCGCGTAAATCCCTCTGGTTTGGCCCACCGGCGTCCAAGCGCCAATACCAGGACGCAAAGACAAGAATGTTGGTGACCCATAACGCCGCCGCCGAACGTAAGAGGACTTGAGGAGGAAGCTTGTGGGTCGGCAAGGCCGCGATTAATAAGCCCAATGACCAGGCCATGTCAGCAGTAACCACCACATTCAAGGCATAACCGAATAGTTGATTGAGCTTTAGATTTCCGCCGCGTCTTGCGAGGACGGTCGGAATCATCAAAAAGCTAACCACAATGAGAAGAAGCCAGTCGGGGCCAAAAGAGAGAAAGCTGGGGATAGCTAACCGTAAGCCTCCCACGGCAAACAAAGCCGAGAGCGCGGGCCAGCGAGGTTCGTGTCGATTTGTTGGTCCTGCCATTATGAGCACCTGTCGTGAAGCATCAACGGCCATCTATTGCCTGGCTGACGCGTCCTTTTGAAGGCGCTTGCCGAAGACCAGCCCGACTGTCGTACCGATCGTAGACGAGTGATCACTGACGCCGAAGCGCAGTCCCCCATTAATGCCGAAGGCCTCGCCAAACTGGTGATAGAAGCCACTAAAAACATAGGTGCCTGGTGGGGTGTTGGACTGTGAAGTGTTTTGACCAAAAACCTCGGCATAGAGACGCGTGTCCTTCTGAAGGTGATAACTGAGAGCGAATGACTGTTGTCCGCCGTACCGACACCCTGTAGTCGTTTGGCAATCAGACTGTACTATCGAGCCGTTTACGATGACATCCACATCCCCGTTCTTTCCATAGTGATGATTGAGGAGCAGAATCGCTTGTTGACCGTAGCCTTGAAGCGGGGTTGCCGAGGCAGTGGGAAACTCGGCCTCATATTGAAATGCGATCCCCGGCGCTGCCCTATGGTACTGTTCCTTCTTCGCCTCGACCTTCCCGCCGATCTCGATCGTTCCGACTCCATTGGTGATGCTTCCGTCTTGCTGTTGATGATTGAACGCAGACCAGTCGAAATCCAATCTGAGTCTAGGCAGCAGAGAATAAGTGAACAACGTATCGAACGTCTGCTGATTGCCTGGCGGGTTTTGGGGATAGGCATCGTAGCCTACCTCCGCCTGCGCGACACCTTTGCTCTGGATGGCTGCACTGTTGGCGATCGTTGGTCTTGTGGGATTTATATTTAGATCTTGCGCCGACATGCTGATCGTCAACAGCGAGAGCACGCCGAAGAGCCGGCTGATTCGATTCATGGGCGGCAATGTCGAATGTTGGAATTTCTGATTTGATCTTTGATCGATTGAAGTGAGCTCCAAATCACTACCGACGCCTTAGCAAAAAGACTATCAGTAGAACGATCACGATTAACCCTAGACTCCCCGGCCAAACGAACCAGCCCCCGCCGCTTGAGTATCCGGCCACCAGGCATCCAGATAATCCTAAGGTCGCGAAACATCCGGCTAATATGGTCGGGAGTTTCTGGAACAGGCGGAAGGTTGAGAATTTTTCTTTATGATTTCGCACGTTTGTTCCTCCGATATGGGGACGGGATAGACAACTTTATCGTTTTCGAAACGAACGAATCCGACAGGATTGATGGCAATTCTTCGCTATTGGGGTCTTCGACCTGTTCCTCTGCTGGCGATGTCTTTTAGCGTACGAACTCCTATGATGCAAGAAAGCCTGATCCCACTGATCACTTCTAAAACAATCACTGTCTCGCCACCGGAGTGACCTTTAAGCTGGATCGGAACGCTATAGTAACAATCGCATCTGCCACGGCCACCCACAGCGGTTCTACAAGTTTGGGAAGGCCAGGACTCTATACTCAACATGCCATGCATTCACTCCTTCGCGGTGTTCTCCTTCTCGTAACGGCGGCGGCCTACGCCCAAGTTCCGCAGCCCCACACCGGTCTGGTTCATACACCGGATGTGGATCTTGCCACCTTCACTTACGGCAAGCCGTCCACCACCACGCCGATCATCGCGGTCAACGGCGGCCCCGGTCTCTCGCATGTGTACATGATCCAGAATGATGTCTGGACGCGGCGCATTGCGGAGCACAGGCAGGTGATCTTCTACGATCAGCGCGGCACGGGTGGCTCCCAGCACCTGCGCCCGGGCGCCACACAGACAATGGAGGCCCAGGTTAACGACTTGGAGGCCGTTCGCGCCTCGCTGCATGTGGAGAAGGTAGACTTCATTGGCGATTCCTATGGAGGCCTGCTCGCCTCCGCTTACGCGGCCGCACATCCGGAGCACGTCCACACACTGATCCTGTCGGACTCCGCTGCACCAGGCTTTTCCAAGCTCCATCCGCGGCTGGAAGAGGTTTTCCCCGACGTCATCGCCAAAACAAAAGAACAGATCGACAAACTACATGGCCACGCGAACTCCGACGCGGAGGCCGCTGATCTCGATCTGCGGGCCCACTTCCGCATGATCTTCTACTCCCAAGAGCTTTGCGACCGATACCTCGCGAATGCTCCTGACCTTGGCTTTGCCCCGGCCACTGGCGAAGCTGTCTCGAAAGCGTTTGCCAACGTCGACCTTAGTTCGCAGATGGCGCACTACCACTTCCCAACGCTTGTGATCCAGGGCCGGTTCGATCTGAACGTGACACCCGACATCTCCTGGACAGTGGCCCACAGCATCCCCGGAGCGCAACTCGTCTGGTTCGAAAAAAGCGGGCATCTGCCGTACTACGAAGAACCCGATAAGTATGCGTCGGTGGTCAATCAATTCCTGCTCGACCACGACGCCACTCACGATTAAGCGCATCGCATATTGCATGTGCCAAGAGCAGCGCGAACCTGTTCTTCGTCTCGGCTCAGGAGAAGTTCACTAAGTGTTGCAGCATCATGAATTTACCGGCTTGAAATAAACATGGGACATCCTTGCCGACTCGTTAGGCAGAGTCCTGCAACATGCTCTGTGGAAAAGGGAAAGCGAACCGCGAAAACCGGACAATCGCAACACTTTCATTTCGGTGACTCAACTGCGGTACTGCAGGTCGTCTTACCCATCCCTGCAGTACCGGAGTTCCGATGAAGCTTGGACGTTTTGCCTGTTTGCTAGCCCTTCCTGCCGCCCTCACTCTCACTACTCTCGCTGCCCATGCAGATACCTTCGACTGGAGCCTCACCGGTCCTGCGGCATCGCTCGGTGGTTTCCCTGGAACCGGCAGTGGAACTCTCACAGCAACTCAGTCCACTGGCGATGAGTGGGTGATCAATTCCATCACCGGAACCTTTGACGACAGCGCCATCACCGGCTTGGTCAAGTTCGAATTCAGCGACAATCTCCTGTTCCCCAACAGCACCTTCCTTGATACCGACGGCCTCGGCTTTGAGACCGCCAATGGCACAGAGGTCAACGTCTGGAGCGCGTACGCACCCGGCTCCACCGACATCACTCCCGGCAACAACTACAGCGAGATCGTCAGCGGCAGCGGCTTCGGCGTAGGTACTTTCTCATTGACTCCCGTAGCTGCTACCCCGGAGCCTTCAACCCTCGTTCTGTTCGGGACGGGTCTGCTTAGTGCAGCAGGCGTCGCACGTCGTCGCTCCCTTCGTTCGTAAAAAACGAGAACAATGCATCTTGTTTTGAGCCGTCCTTCGGGACGGCTCTTCTTTTTGGCTAGTCGGCCGTGGAGTTGCTTTGTTTGCAAGATGGAGCACGGTGCCAGTCAGCGGATCGACTGACTCGAACCTTTGAGGCTCCCTGACGTACGCTGGTACGGCACGGATATTCAAAGGAGGAAAAATATATGGGGCCACTGTATTCCACGAAAGTTACTGCAAAAGGAGGCCGTCATGGATCGATCCGGAGTGACGATGGGCTTCTGAACCTCAGCCTGGCGCTGCCAAAGGCTCTGGGTGGGAGCGGAGGTGCCACGAATCCTGAACAGTTGTTTGCAGCAGGATACGCAGCTTGCTTTGAGAACGCTTTGTTGCGAGTGAGTCGAGAGGCCAGGCATCATTTCACCGACGATCAGGTCGAGGTCGTGGCAGAGATTGGCATCAGCCGCAACGGAGAGGGGAACTTTGTTCTGTCGGCGTCCCTCGCTGTGACCCTGGCCGGAGTTGACCAGGCGACGGGAGAGGATTTCGTACACCGTGCGCATCTAGTTTGCCCTTATTCGAATGCGATTCGGGGAAACGTGGACGTAGCGACCACGGTCACTGTCCGGTAGGACAACTTTCGGCTTCAGCCTAGATTCGGCCGCAACCGCCTTTCTTTGATGATTTAGCCACGCGACGGGTCTGTCGAGGCGGGGAAGCGTGTTGTTCTGCCGATTCTCTTTTCGGGTATCGACACGAAAAAAGACCAGAACTATTTGTGTTTTGGTGAAGCCACAGCAATCGTCGCGGACGTATACTTCCCGCACCTGAAGGTTGCAACTGCTCTGGTTCTTGGGAGGCCGGTGATGAAGATCGGGTTCGGATACGGAGTGTTTCTGGCGTTGGCGTTTTCGGTGGCGGGAGTTGTGGCCGCGGGAGCACAGAGTGGAGCGGCCGGGGAGCAAAGTAATCCTTTAGATCGGGATTCTGCATTGACTGCGCACGTGACGACGGCTGATGCGACGGCGGCTGATGTGCCCGCGGCTCATGTCCCGGCAGCTGGTACGCAGACGGCTGATGTGTCAGCAGCCAGCGTGCCTGTGGACAATGGGGCGCGGCCGGGCGATTCGCACGTAAGGATTGTGCGGCTGAGCGATGTGAAGGGAACGCTTTCGCTCGATCGGAAGACGGGGAATGGCTTTGAACAGACGATGCCGAATATGCCGATCATCCAAGGCGAGAGGCTTCGGACCGCCGATGGGTACGCTGAGGTGGAGTTTGAGGATAACAGTACCCTGCGCGTGGCGCCGAACTCGCTGGTGGAGTTTCCGCTGCTGGCGTTGCGCAGCTCGGGAGCCAAAGCCTCGACGATAGAGGTAGTGCGGGGAATGGTTTATGTGAACCTGCAGAGCACGAAGGGGAATGAGTTCGTGGTTCGGGCGGGGGATGAGACGATGACGGTTTCGCCGTCGACGCATATGAGAATGACGGTGGAGGCTGGGAAGACGGTGGTGTCGGTCTTCAACGGAAATGTGGAGGTGAAGCACGGCTCGGAGACGACGCTGTTGACGAAGAAGGAGTCGCTGACGCTGGGTGGAGAGCAGGTGGCTGTTACGAAGAAGATTGAGGAAGAGCCGTACGATGCGTGGGATAAGGAGGCGAACGACTATCATGCGCGCTACTCGCAGGCGAATGCGATGGTCGCCGGAGGTGCCACGTATGGCTTGAGCGACCTGAACTACTACGGGAACTTTATCAATGGCGGAGCGTTTGGATCTTTCTGGCAGCCGTATCTGGTGGGCGCAGGATGGAATCCGTACTGCAATGGGGTGTGGGCGCAGTATCCGGGCGCGGGTTACTCGTGGGTGTCGCCGTATCCGTGGGGCTGGCTGCCGTATCACTCGGGCACGTGGTCGTTTTTCCCGGGGTATGGGTGGGGCTGGCAGCCGGGCGGCGCGTTTAATGGATTGAACAATGTTGGGATCGTCGGTGGCGGGGCAGCGGGGCGGGTTGGAACTGGGGTGCACGCCCCCTTGCGTGCTGCTTCACCGCAGGCGCCGACGGTGGGCACGGGTTCGCTGGTGCTTGCGAACAATACACCAATGGTCTTCTCCAAGGAAGATAAGCCGGGAAACTTTGTGTTCCAGAAGAACTCGGCGGGGTTGGGCGTGCCGAGGGGGTCGCTGGGAAGCTTGAACAAGATTTCGTCCCATGTGGAGCAACACGGATCGGCAAATATGCCAGTCTATGCTGCCGCGCCTTCTGCGGGGTTCATGGGGTCGAGTCACAGTGGGAACACCGGGCCGGTTACATTGCGGGCGGGAGCGCCGATTCAGAGTGGGAATACATCGTATGCTCCGGCATCGCGAGCGGGATCGTATGGGGGATCTTCGGCGTCATCGGCGTCTTCGGCGTCTTCTCATAGCCTGGGTGCTACGTCGTCGGCGAGCGGCGGATCCTCGGGGAGCAGCGGTCACGGTGGTGGATCCAGTTCGAAGTAGAAGCTTACTGGACGAGCGGTTATTGCGGGGGGATGTGACTTTCTGTATTGGTAACTATTCTTGTTACTAATTGAACAGGGCCCACTTTCTGGCGGCCTCCTCCCTTAACGGTCAGATGGGGCAGGCTGAGATGGGGCGTGCGGTGTGGTTTCGGCGAGGGCGAGGAGCGGGGAGACGAGGGTGAGGATCGTCTCGACGATGTCGATGGATGGGGGGCGGTTGGGGGTTTGGGCCCACTCTCTGGCGGCGCCGTAGATTGCCCAGCTTGCGGTGGTCGCGATCATCTGGGGGGAGAGGGGCTGGTTGGAGGGGTGTTTTTCGAGGCCATCGAGGAGCATGCGGCGGACGACCGCGATGATAGCCGACTCCATGTGGGGTTCCAGCTGCCCTGGCCGCTCGCAACTGGGGAGTTGCGCGGAGGCGATGAAGTCGCAGACGCCGAGGATGAAGGCCTTGAGGGCTGAGCTGCAGGAGCCATTGAAGGTGACTCCTCGTTCGGCCAACAGCTCCATGAAGCGGGAGCCGACGGTGCACTCGAGCAGCGCGAACTTATCCGTGTAGTGGTCGTAGAAGGTAGCGCGGTTGATGGTCGCTTGTTCGGCTATGTCCTGAACGGAGATAGCGTCAAACTCCTTCTTTTCCATGAGCTTGACTAGGGCCTGCTGCAGGAGCTTTCGGGTTCGCAGGATGCGGGGGTCGACTGATCTCTCCGGCATCAATTCGGGGATTTCGGCCGGCGTTGCAGACGCTGAGGCCAGGTGGCTGGCCCGGCTAGCGGCTTCAGCGATGTCCTCATCGGTAATCCCTTGGGCGGGTTTTGCGGTGGACGCAGACATTGGACTGATAACAGTTTACTAAATCTTGGCGACATTATTTGCCTAAACGACATCTGTCGTGTTTTTATGAATCGACAACAGTTGTTTAGACGTCAGATGTTGTATAGGAGATTTTGCCATGCCCACATTACTAGTTGTGAATTCGAGCCCATTTCTTGAGACCTCAGTTTCGCGCGGTTTGACCAGTGAATATGTTGAGAACTGGAAGAAGGCGAACCCAACCGGGAAGGTGATCACACGTGACCTTGCCGGCAGCAATTTGAAGACGATCGATGCTGCGTGGGTTGGCGCGGCGTATACGCCGAAGGATGCGCGTAGTGCGGAGCAGAAAGAGGCGCTTGCGCTCTCGGACACTCTGCTTGCTGAGTTGAGAGCTGCCGATGAGTATGTTTTTGGTGTGCCGATGCACAACTTCAGTGTGCCTGCGGTTCTCAAGCTCTGGATTGATCAGATTGCGCGGGTCGGCGAGACGTTTTCTTATGGAGAGGGAGGGCCTAAGGGCTTGCTGATTGGGAAGAAAGCTACGTTCCTGATTGCCTCAGGTGGTGTGTATGATGCCGGGACCGTGATGGCCTCGTTCAATCACGTGGAGCCTTATCTGCGTAACGTGTTTGGTTTTCTGGGTGTGACGGATACGACCTTCGTGTCGGCTGGTGGAGCGGCTGTATTGATGCAGGGCAAGACGGATCGTGCGACGTTCCTGCAGCCGCATTTCGAGACGATTCGTTCACAATTTGTGGCGGCTTGAAGATATTTTCGGGTATGCGGTCCAGCCAGGTGTCGGGCCGCATCTCAGTTTTGGAGTGAATTTGATTTAGCGTCTCAGGAGATGGCGATGAACGTTGTGGTGTATGGAGCGACAGGAAATTCGGGTAAGGAGATTGTGAAGGAGCTGCTTCGGCGAGGGCATAAAGTGACTGCGGTGGCGCGTAAGGTGGATTCGATCAAGGCAGAACAGGGAGTGACCGCGAAGGCGGATGATCTTTCGGATGTGACCTCGATCGCTGCGATTGTTACGGGTGCTGACGCTGTGGTGAGCGCATACGCTCCTCCTATGGATACGACAGAGGCGATTGTTGGTGTGACGGAGCGAGAGATTGCCGCAGTGAAGAAGGCGGGTGCGAAACGGCTGCTGGTGGTTGGCGGTGCAGGGTTGCTGGAGGTTGCGCCCGGAGTGACGCTGATCAAGTCGGGACATCTTCCGGCGGAGTATCTGCCGATTGCGACTGCGCATGAGAACGCGCTGGCGGTGTTGCGGAAGTCTGATATCAACTGGACGTATCTAAGCCCAGGGGCGTATTTCGCGCCGGGAGAGCGGACGGGAAAGTTTCGGCTGGGGACGAAAGAGCTGATTTCGGATGCGAAGGGGGAGAGCAAGATCTCTTTTGCGGATTATGCGATTGCTTTGGTTGACGAGATTGAGAAGCCGGCGCATGAACGGGCTTCGTTTGCGGTAGGATACTGAGCTTCGAAGATAGGTGATTGTGAGAGGCGGCCAGATTGTGGCCGCCTCTTTCTTTGGGCGAAGGCTAGATGCGGTGGTGGTCGCCGCGCCAGTTGACGATGGCCTGCTTGATTGCCTTTGGCTCCATATTTTTGGTGAGGGCCTGGTGGGCAAGTGCGGGGAGTTCGTCGTCGGAGGCGAAGCGAAGGGCGATGAGCTGTCGGGTGGTGAGCTCGTTGATGTGCGCGCGGTCGGCTTCGGGGAGCAGCGCGTGGAGACGGAGGCGCTCTTCGAGGCGGATGACGCGGTCCTGGGCTTTCATAGCTGACTCGCGGGCGTTGCCGGCCATCAGGAGGAAGACGATAGCCATGACGATGTTCCAGAGATGAGTGTGCTGGTAGCCAGGCCAGTTATGGACGGTGATGTAGATGGAGAAGATGAGATTGAGCAGGAGCAGAGGAATGATGACGAAGTGAAAGGGCGGATGGTAGCGAGTGTGGTTTTTAAGACTTTGCGGAGCGGGCATTGGGGCGTCCTCTTTGCACGGAATGATGGCCGGGGTCAGCATAGCATTTGGGCGTGATGGAGGCGCGCTTTAAGCTGCGGGTGGGGTAGCCTTGAGGGATGAAGAGTTCAGTGATCGCAAAGACGGGGAAGAAGCGGATTGGCGTGCATGTGGGGACGGCGGGGGGAACGTGGACCGCGGTGGAGCGGGCCGTGGCGGCGGGGGCGAATACGTTTCAGATTTTTTCTTCGAGTCCGCGACAGTGGCGAGCTGCGGCGGTGAAGCCGGAAGACGCGAAGAAGATGCGGGAGCTACGGGCGAAGCATGATGTGGGCCCGGTAGCGATTCATGCGAGCTATCTGATTAATCTTTGCAGTCAGACGGAGAGTGTTCGCGTGAATGGCGTGGCGGCGTTTCGCGGGGAGGTGGAGCGGGCGCTGGCGTTGGGGGCGGAGTATCTGGTGCTGCATCCGGGAAGTTGGAAGGGGTTGACGCGGGAGGAGGGTTTGCAGCTGGCGGCGGAGTCAATTGAGAAGGCGATTGATGGCGTGGCGTGGCAGGGGAAGGACTTCAGGATTTTGATTGAGAATACGGCGGGGGCGGAGTTTTCGCTGGGGGGAAAGCTGGAGCAGGTGGCGGAGCTGGTGGAGCGACTGAAGGCTTGTGCGCCGGTGGGGGTGTGTCTGGATACTTGCCATGTACATGTGTCGGGATATGACATGGTGTCGCCGGATGGGTATACGGAGACGATGTTGCTGGTGCGGGATACGGTTGGGTTCGACGATGTGAAGGTGTGGCACTGCAATGATGCGAAGGCGGCGATGGGTTCGAAGCTGGATCGGCATGAGCACATTGGTGAGGGGACGATTGGCGCGGAGGTGTTTCGGCGGCTGCTGCATGATGAGCGGTTTGCGCATGCGGCGTTTATTGCGGAGACGCCGGTAGATGCTCCGGGGGACGAGGCGAGGAATGTTGGGGTGTTGCGGACGCTGGCTGCGGGTTAGTGAGGGTGTTATGAAACTCGTTTGACCATCCCTTATATGCTGAATTCGAGGAGCTAGCGATGCCTACTATCAATAGAACGTTCGTTCTTTCCTCCATTCGTAGTACTTCTGCTAGTCTTTCGCTGCTCATGTGTCTTGGCAGTGCAATGTATGCACAGCAACCGCAAGGCCTCGTGAGCTGTAAACCATTGAGCCAAAAGACCGGGGAAACCGGATGCTGGATTCTTGGCAGTCAGCCTGTAGCGACTTCCAGTCGATCCGTCTTTTGGACGATTGATGTATTCCCGACAAGAGAACTCGCACAGCAGGCGAAAGGATCGGACGGAACCGTCGCCGCTTCGTTGGGAAAGGTGTGGCTCCTCACGGTCGGTGACAAGCCCGAGCTCAACTCCTCAGCCAGACGCGTGACACAGATAGGACCTCTGGTTCTTGAGGCTGGGCGGTCCTACTCGGCGCAGTTTATGGAGGCGACCTTACAGCCGGGGATGGTTAGCAAGACGCACCTCCATTCAGGAATTGAGGCCTTTTATACCGATAGTGGAGAGACATGTCTGGAGACTCCGGAGGGTACGCGGATAGGAAAGAGCGGAGTCGACATCGTTGTTCCTGAAGGGGTGCCGATGGAACTGACCGCAATCGGAACAGAGGCTCGGCGTGGCCTGATGCTCGTCCTCCACGATGCATCGAAGCCACCAACCACACTGGTAGACAGCTGGAAGTCAAAAAAACTCTGCGCCTCTGTGAAGTGAGGTGTTCGTAGCAGAGGTCTCAGGCCATGACGCGGATGGTCGACCGAACCGTGAATGATTGCTGAGACGAGTTTCGTAACGACCTTGTAGTGTCCCCGGAACCTTTACGAGCTGAAGATATTGGTGTCGAGGCATCTGCTGCGTGATAAGCGGTTTGCGCATGCGGCGTTTATTGCGGAGACGCCGGTAGATGCTCCGGGGGATGAGGCGAGGAATGTTGGGGTGTTGCGGACGTTGGCTGCGGGTTAGTGTTGCGGTGGGTCAGGGGCGGGTTGGCGTTGATCCTGAACGGTGAAGCCTTCGGGTAAAGCGAAGAAGTGAGCTTCGGGCTCGGTGGTTGAGATTTCTCGCGCGGTGAAGATTTGTTTGCCGGATTGAGGGGAGTCGAGCTTGGAGAGAACGTTGATGCCGAGCTGGGGCGAGTACCAGAACTCTCTGGTGGTGATCATCGGCTGATCGTTTCCGTAGACGCCCGGATTGAGAGTGGTGACTTCGCGATAGCCGATGGCGTCGATGCCGGAGAGGTTGTTGTGGCCGAGATCTTCGTGCTGTTGGTAGCCTGCGTTGTCTGCGAGTGCGCCTGAGGGATGGACTGCAGGCTGATAGGTGCTGGTTACCGATCCGCTGTAGGGGATCAGGAAGCAGCGCTTTATGTCGATCTGGCAGTTGTAGAGAGTGTGGTCGGCTGGGTTTGAGATTTGGATGAAGTCCATGACAGACTCCATTTTTCCATTCTTTGGGACGAGCAGCCAACGTTCCTGATAGATGCGCCCTGTGCTGTCGCGCATGATTCGCCGTTTGTTGACGAGGGTGTAGGTGCCGCCACCTCCCATGGGCCGCGACCACTCGGTTTCGAGGGTGAGGCTGAACGGGGCGTGCGCCATGGGTGGAATGAAGATGCTCTCGAGAGTCTGCCTTGTTCCGCCATCGTAAGTTTTGACGGTGGGTGGCGGCGCGGTCTGCGATCTGAGTGGAGCGCTAAGAGCGAGAAGCCCAAGGGTGAGGAAGAGTGGACGGCGCGCGGAAGACAGGAGAACTGCTCGCATGGTTGACTCCTGAGAATCAGGACGAATTATAGACGCTAAGCTTCTGAGGCCCGTTTGTTGGTTCCTCGAGACTTTGAAATGGGTCAGGCGCTGAAGATGTAGGTATCTATGAACTGATTGCGAAACTTTCCTTTTGGGTCGTAGTGATTGAGTAGGGCTTGGTACTCGGGCATTTTGGGATATTGCTGTTGAATTTTTGCGGGTGGGAGGGTGAAGACTTTGGCCCAGTGGGGGCGGGGGTTGAAGGGAGCGAGTTTTTCTTCGATGAGGGGGAGGATCTGCTGGACGGCGTCCCACTCGGGCTTCCAAGTGAAGTGGATGGCGAGTGACGGGCGTTGGTAAGCCATGCTGAGCCAGAGGTTATCGGCTGCGATGGCGCGGAGCTCGGTGATGAAGAGGTGCGGGGTGATGCGGTCGCGGAGTTGTTCGATGGCGAGGATGGCCTCGTAGGCGTGCTCGCGGGGGACGAAGTATTCGGTCTGGATTTCGGCGCCGCTGCTGGGGATGAAGTTGAGCTTGAAGTGGGGAAGGCGTTCGTACCAGGGGCCGGGGACGCCGAGTTGCTCGGTGCAGCTCTCGGCGGCGTGGCCTGGGACGGGGTGGAGTTTCTGCGTGGCTTGGGGTGCGCCGAAGAATTCTGGAGCGAACTTGACTGAGGTGGCGCCTGGATCGAGGCGGCGTTTGACCCACACCTGATTGGCGCGGTGATTTTGCCAGGTGGTGAAGAGGCTGACGCTGTAGCCGCTGAGATAAATCTCATCGAGATGTTTTTCGAGTTGCGAGAAGGACAGGTTTTCGTAGACGACCTGCGCGACTTGAAACGTGGGTTGGAGGTCGAGGGTGGTTTTGGTGACTACGCCGAGGCCGCCGAGGTTGACGACCTGGCCGAGGAACTGGTCTCCGTCTTTGGCGCGGGAGAGAGTGTGGAGGGTGCCATCGGCAGTGACGATCTCGAGGCCAGAGACGATGGTGGCGAGGTTGCCGTTGTTGCTGCCGGAGCCGTGGGTGGCGGTGGCGCAGGCTCCGATGACGGAGACGTGTGGGAGTGAGGCGAGGTTGGGGACGGCGAAGCCCTTTGCGTCGATGATGGGGGCCAGCTTGCCGTAGGTGACACCTGCGCCGACGGTAGCGGTGCGGGCCTTGGCGTCGATGTCGATGGAGTCGAGTTGTTTGAGGGAGATTTGCGCGTGGGTGCTGTCCGCGATGGCGTTGAAGGAGTGACCGCGGCCGAGGGCACGGAGTTTGTCGCAACTTTTGACGATATGTTGGACTTCCTCGACGGTTTTGGGCTGATAGAGGGTGTCGGTGTGGAAGGTGAGATTGCCGGCCCAGTTGGTTCGTGGTGCGGTTTGGTGGGCGGCGGCATCTTGCTCGGAGGCTGAGACGAAGCGGGAGAGCATGGTGGCGGTCAGGATTGAGCCGGAGCCTTTGAGGAACTGTCTCTTGTTCATGTCGCACACTCGATTCGATGGAAGCCTGGACCTGGTTTCGGAGTGGAGCGTGCCGACACTCAGGTTGCTGGTCAAGCCTTTATAGGGATTTGGCAGCTGCGATGCAAGGGCTCGCCGGGGAATCGCGATTGACTAGGTCGCCTGGAGGGGGGTGGATGTTTCTTTTTTGCTGTAGCTGAAGTAGCGCTTGAGGTTCAGGAAGCGGGATTCGTAGAGGTGATAGCTAACGAACGCTACCGGGATGGTCGCGGCCATAACTACGCAGGCCCCCGCAAGAACTCCGAGGGCTTTGGAGTGAAGATGGTTGGTGACAAAGAGACGGGTTGGACCGTTGAGCATGGTTTCGATGGAGTAATGAAAGACGTAGATGCCGTAGCTGTATTTGCCGAAGAAGCCGAGGGTGGGGGTGGCGAAGAGACGCTGGGTGTTTGAGCCGGGACGCAGAGCCATGGCGATGAGTGACGCGAAGAGGATTGCGGCGAGGGTGAAGCCGAAGGTCGGTACGAAGAAGGTGGTCTCCCAGATAAGGCCGTGATAGTGGAGGCTGGCAACGACGAGGATTGCCGTGCAGATTGCAAGGACGCGGGGAGCGAGCGCGAGGACACGCTGACGGGCGGAGGTGCGGAGAAGAGCGCAGAGGCAGCAGCCGAAGAGGAGATTGTCTGCGCAGGAGAAGGTGGGCGAGTACGGCAGGTAGATGTTGTGCAGATGCGGCCGCATGGCGACAAGGACGATGCGGACTATGAGGATTACTCCGCATGTGACCAGGGAGACGTTGATGAGAGTCTGAAGGCGTTTGATGCGAAAGACCAGGAAGGGCCAGAGGAGGTAAAACTGCTCCTCGACGTGTAGTGACCAGAAGTGGTTGATGTTGAAGGGTTGGAGATTGAGAGGGCCAACGTTCCATAGGGCTAGGTTGGCGGTGTAGGTGAGATAGTAGATCGGCCAACCGGACCAGAGTAAGTGAAGAGGGCGGGTGAGAAGAAACAGCACAATGAGAACGCCGTAATAGAGCGGGAAGATGCGAAGGGCGCGACGGGCGTAGAAGGTTTTGAAGAAGTGGGGGCGAGTGCGCGTGTCGAGCAGGATGCCAGTGATGAGGAAACCGGAAAGAACGAAGAAGAGATTGACGCCGAGATAGCAGGACGCGCGGAACTGATTAAGAAGATCAAAGAGCTTCGAGCCCGTCTCTGTGTTGGACGCGAAGAGGTGGAAGAAGAGGACCATGAGGATGGCGAGTCCTCGAATGCCGTCGAGTGCCGGAATGTGCTGAAAACCGCCGGGATTCTCTGGGTCGCCAGAAGAGACGGGCTGCGCGGGATGGGCCGGAGGCATGTCTGGATTATCGGGTATATGCGGAAAAGATACCAAGACAAATCGCTGTCGGGAAGGGTTGCGCGCCTTGTTGCCTGGTAGGCAGCGGGCTGGTGAGTAGAAGGGTGGGCCAATGGTGTGCGAGACGTTGGTTTGGGCGGGACGGTTACAATAAAAGTAGTATGCCAGAGACACGAACGAGCGAAATCGGCGGTGAAACCGCGAACATTGTTGAGAGTTCTACTGCTGCGGAGCCGAACCAGCCGCAGCGCTATAGCCCGGCTGAGATCGAGCCGAAGTGGCAGGCCGTGTGGGACGCGGATAAGACGCTCTATGCGGCGGACGCACATGATTCGGGGAAGCCGAAGTACTACTGCCTGGAGATGCTCCCGTATCCGAGCGGCGCGCTGCATATCGGACACGTGCGGAACTATGCGATTGGCGATGCCCTGGCGCGGCATATGTGGATGCGCGGGTATAACGTGCTGCACCCGATGGGTTGGGATGCGTTTGGATTGCCGGCGGAGAATGCTGCGCTGAAGAATGGAGTGCCGCCGCGGGAGTGGACGCTTTCGAACATTGCTGCGATGCGGAAGCAGATGCAGCGGATGGGGTATGGCTACGACTGGTCCACCGAGGTGACGACTTGTTTGCCGGATTACTACAGGTGGAACCAGTGGTTCTTTTTGAAGATGTTCGAGAAGGGGCTCGCGTATCGGAAGAAGAGCAAGGTGAACTGGTGTCCGGAGTGTTGCACGGTGCTGGCGAATGAGCAGGTGATTGGCGGACGCTGCTGGCGGCATGAGGATACGGTTGTTGAGCTGCGCGATCTGACGCAGTGGTTCTTGCGGATCACGAAGTATGCGGATGAACTGCTGGATGGGCTCGAAAAGCTGGAGGGTTGGCCGGAGAAGGTCCGGACGATGCAACGGAACTGGATCGGGCGGAGCGAGGGGGCGCATGTAGATTTTGCTGTCGCGGATGGCGATGCGAAGATCACGGTGTTTACGACGCGTGTGGATACGATCTTTGGGGCGACGTCGGTGCAGCTTGCGCCGGAGCACGCGGTATCGAAGGCGTTTGCGCTGGAGGATGACGCGCTGCGAGTTCAGATTGAAGAGTTGCTGGAGCAGCAGAAGGTAGCTCGCGAGTCTGACGCGCTGGGTGCAATAGAGAAGCACGGAGTGTTTACCGGGCGGTTCGCGGTGAATCCGTTCAATGGCGAGCGGGTACCGATCTGGGTGGCGAATTACATTCTGGCGGACTATGGAACTGGTGCGATTATGAGCGTGCCGGCTCATGATGAGAGGGACTTTGAGTTTGCGCAGAAGTATGGGCTGCCGCTGCGGCGGGTGATTGCTCCTAATGTCGATACAACTGATCTGGCGTTGCCTTATACCGGTGAGGATGAGGCGGTGTTGATCGATTCAGGCGAGTGGACCGGGGAGAACTGCCTTGAGGCGCAGGAGAAGATGGCTGCGTTTGCGAAGGTGAACGGATTTGGCACTCCTACGGTTACGTATCGTTTGAAGGACTGGGGAGTGAGCCGGCAGAGATACTGGGGTACGCCGATTCCGATGGTGTATTGCGATAAGTGCTCGCCGGAGGAGCCGCTGCCGGTGGCCGAGAGCGAGTTGCCGATCTTGTTGCCGGAGCAGGTGGATATTACGCAGACGAATGGATCACCTTTGGGGCGGATTCCGGAGTTTGTAAATGCGAAGTGTCCGAAGTGTGGCGGTGTGGCGCGCAGGGAGACGGATACGATGGATACGTTCGTCGATTCGAGCTGGTATTTCTACCGCTATGCGGATGCGAAGAATTCGGCTGCGCCGTTTGATTCGGATAAGGCGAACTATTGGTTTCCGATTGATCAGTACATCGGCGGAGTCGAGCATGCGATTCTGCATCTGATCTACTCGCGGTTCTGGACGAAGGTGATGCGGGATCTTGGTTTGGTTAAGAACGATGAGCCTGCTGCTCGTTTGTTTACGCAGGGGATGGTGATCAAAGACGGCGCGAAGATGTCGAAGTCGAAGGGTAATGTGGTTTCGCCTGACGACATGATTTTGCGGTATGGCGCGGATGCGACTCGGATGTATGCGCTGTTTGCGGCTCCGCCGGATCGTGATCTGGAGTGGCAGGAAGAGGGTGTTGCGGGGATCTCTCGGTTTTTGAGTAAAGTGTATCGGCTGACGACGAAGTTTTCGGGTGTTGCTCGTGCGAAAGGAAGTATGACTGCGCCGAAGGATCAGGCGTTGTTGCGGCGGTTGCATCAGACAATTGCGAAGGTTACGCATGACTTCGATGGGCGCTGGCATTTCAATACTTCGATCTCTTCGATCATGATTCTGGTGAACGAGATTACTGCGAATGAAGCGGCGATGGACGCGGGGGAGATCTCTCCTGGTGCCGTGGCTGAGGTGTTTCGTAGTTTGATTTTGTTGCTGGCTCCGTTTGCGCCGTTCTTTGCGGCGGAGATGTGGGAGGAGCTTGGCGGCGAGGGAGTGGTGTTCCGCACGCAGTGGCCGGCGGTGAATGAGGAGCTTGCGCGGGATGAGGAGGTTGAGATTCCGGTGCAGGTGAATGGGAAGCTGGTGACTGTGGTGAAGGTTCCTGCGGGCAGCGATGAGGCTGCGGTGAAGGCTGCGGCTCTTGCCGATGAGAAGGTAAAGGCTCGGATTGAAGGGAAGACCGTGGTGAAGGTGATCGTGGTGCCGGGTAAGCTTGTGAATCTTGTGGTGAAGTAGTGGAGCAGATTCCGCAGGATGGGGTGGTGGTTGCGGCTGGGACGGTTCGGGGGACGCAGTCGTTTGTGCATACGCTTTCGGAGTGCTGGCGGCGGCCTTCGCTGACGGCGCTCGAGGTGCTTTGGCGGTGGCTTTATGGGGTGCCGGCTATGTTGTTGCTGCGGCATGAAGGGCTGAAGATCTTGCAGGCTACGCCGTTGGACTATGCGGCGTTGAAGGGCATGACGGTAGTGGATCCGTTGGGATCGGCGCAGACGTTGGCGAAGGCGTTGGCGCTACTGGTGCCGCAGGTGTTGAGTGTGGTGTTGTGGCTGGCGCCGTTGCTGGTGGTGGCCTGGGTGGTGGTGTCGGCGGTGGGTCGAACGGTGGTGTTGCGGCGCGCCGATGAACGGCTGCATTCGCGTGTTGGGACACTGATTGTCTTGCAGGCGGTGAGGGTGTTGGCGCTGCTGGGGAGCTTCGCAGTTTGGTTCTGGTGTATGGAGCGGGTGGCGGAGTGGACGGTGACTGGACCCATTGCGGCGGGTGGCGAGCCGAATCTTGTGGGATATTTTTCGTTGGTGATTGTGGCGACGTTAGGGTTGTTTACGCTGTGGGCGGTGGTGAGCTGGGGGTTGTCGGTGGCGCCGTTGATGGCGATGTGGAAGGGGTTGGGTGTAAGGGAAAGTTTGGCAGCGGCGTTTCGGTTGGGGCCGCTGAAGTCGAAGCTAGTGGAGATCAATCTGGTGATGGGAATCGTGAAGATCGCGTTGATTGTGTTGGCGATGGTGTTTTCGGCAACTCCGCTGCCGTTTGAGAGTGTGACGACGCCTGAGTTTCTGTTCTGGTGGTGGGTCGGGGTGACGGTCCTTTATTTTCTTGGATCTGACTTCTTTCACGTTGCTCGGCAGGTGGCTTATCTGCAGCTTTGGCGAGCGTACGAGGGCGCAGAATATTTTTCTCGGGGATAGTAGGATATTTTGCATCACATCTGCATAGGCTATTTTTTGCCAGGAGAACGACTATGTCATTTGGCATCTATGCGGTTGGATATTTAATCCTGATTGCGGGTGTGGCTTATCTTGCGCATCTGATGCATATCCCGCAGCACTACATTGTTGCGATTGCTGTGATCATGCTTGGAGTTGGGATTGTTACCGGAGTGCAGACGACACGGCATAAAGATCCTAGTTAATAGCCGCGGTCGGGCGGGTACTAAAGTTTTTGCCATCCAGGCAGAAAATACGGCATCTTACTCAAGCACGGGCCCTTGATTCCCCTTTTTGGAGAAGATCATGTCCTCTGCCTTGTATGCCGTTGCATATCTGTTTCTGATCGCTGCGGTCTCCTACCTTGCATATCTGAGCCATATTCCTGAGTCTTATATTGTCGGAATCGCCGTGATCATGTTGGGAATTGCGGTGGTGAGCGGTATGGAGAGCGCGCGCGAAAGGAATTCCTCGTATCGACGCAGGCAGAACTTGTACTAGGGAAAGACTTTCGTTGCCGCGTTTACACTAGGTAAGTGGATACCTCAACGATTGTCATTCTGGATTTTGGGTCGCAGTATACGCAGCTCATCGCGCGGCGTATTCGTGAGTTTAATGTTTTCTCGGTTGTGCTGCCTTGCACAGCTCCTCTAGAACAGGTGAAAAAGCTGAACCCGAAGGGTGTGATTCTTTCGGGCGGGCCATGCTCTGTGTATGACGCGGATGCTCCGGATGCGGACGTGGGTGTTCTGGCGATGGGCGTCCCGGTGCTGGGAATCTGCTATGGGCTGCAGTTCATCGTGCATCATCTTGGTGGAAAGGTGGTGGGTGCAGCTGCGCGTGAGTATGGGCACGCGGAGGTGACGGTGGTGGCGGAGACGCCGCTGTTTCGTGGCCTTCCGGGATCGCTCGATGTGTGGATGTCGCATGGAGACGAGGCCGAGGAACTGCCCGTGGGATTTCATTTGACGGCGAAGACTTCGAATGCGGTGGCGGGGATTGCGGATGAGGCGAGAGGGATTTGGGCGGTGCAGTTTCATCCCGAGGTTGCGCATACGCGGCAGGGGATGGAGCTGCTGAAGAATTTTTGCCTGGATATCTGCGGGGCGGAGCAGGATTGGACGCCGGAGCACTTTATTCAATCGACAGTGGAGCGGGTGCGGGCGCAGGTTGGGACCGGGCATGCTATCTGCGGGTTGAGTGGGGGTGTGGATTCGAGCGTGGCTGCGGTGCTGGTGGCGCGGGCGATTGGTGATCGGCTGACTTGCATCTTTGTGAACAACGGCGTGCTGCGGAAGGATGAGTTTCAGAAGGTGCAGACGACGATGCGCGAGCAGCTGGGGCTGAATGTGGTGGCTGTGGATTCCAGTGAAAGATTTTTGGCGAAGCTTGCGGGCGTGACGGATCCGGAGCAGAAGCGGAAGGTAATTGGGAACGAGTTTATTGCTGTGTTTGATGATGAGGCGAAGAAAATCTTCGAGGCCGAAAAAAGTTCGGGGGAGGAGATTGCGTGGCTGGTGCAGGGGACGCTTTATCCGGATGTGATCGAGTCGTCGAGTGTGCATGGGCCTAGCCATACGATCAAGAGCCACCACAATGTAGGTGGGCTGCCGGCGGATATGAAGCTGAAGTTGATTGAGCCGCTGCGGGATCTGTTCAAAGATGAGGTGCGGCGGATTGGACGAGACCTTGGGATGCCGGACGACATTATTGAGCGGCAGCCTTTTCCGGGGCCGGGACTCGCTGTGAGAATTCTGGGTGAGGTGACGGCGGAGCGAGTGGCGATTCTGCAAGAGGCCGACCAGATTGTGGTGGATGAGATTAAGAAGGCTGGGCTTTATCGGAAGGTTTGGCAGAGCTTCGCGGTGCTGCTGCCGGTGAAGTCGGTTGGTGTGATGGGGGACCAGCGGACGTATGCGAACACGTGTGCGGTGCGGGCGGTGGAGAGTGAGGATGGGATGACGGCAGATTGGGCTCCGCTGCCGTATGAGGTGCTGCGCACGATCTCGAGCAGGATTGTGAGTGAGGTGCGTGGGATCAATCGGGTGGTGTATGACATTACATCGAAGCCGCCGGGGACGATTGAGTGGGAGTAGAGGCGTCCTGCCGGACGGGCCTCCTGCGCGGAGGGCGGTCACTTCGTGACTTGTATACCTTTTTGGCTATCCTATGTAGGCTGCGGCGTCCGTGGAGTCTCTGCCGGAGGTTATCTTCATTGCGCGGAATAGGAGCGTCAGCACCGTGGAGACGGCGAGGTTCAGGAGCAGAGCGGGGACGGCGGCGTACATGGGGTACGTGCTTCCGAAGAGGTGAAGGGGATATACCGAGCTCTTGAGGCCGAGCGCGACGGCCATTGCGGTGCCGCTGGACATGCCTGCGGCCCAGCCTAGGAGAAGCGCCCACGGGTTGAACCATCGGGTGAAGACGCCAACTACGACCGAGGGGAATAGTTGGCCCATCCAGATTCCTCCGAGGAGTTGCATCTCGATGGCGTAGGGCGCGGGGAGTTTGAGGACGAAAAGAAGTGCGCCGAACTTGACTACCAGGGAGACGACCTTGGCCATGCGCGATTCTTCTTCGGGGAGCATCTTCCGTTTGAGCAGCGCTCCGTAGAGGTTGCGCGTGAAGAGGTTTGAGGCAGCGATGGACATGATGGCTGCGGGTACGAGCGCGCCGATGGCGACCGCGGCGAGGCAGAAGCCGGCGAACCACTCGGGAAACATTTTGAGGAAGAGCAATGGGACGGCCATGTTCGCGTCCTTGGTGACGACGCCTGCGGCGAGGGCGAGATAGCCGAGGAGGGCGATGAGTCCGAGGAGAAAGCTGTAGGCCGGTAGCATGGCGGCGTTGTGGCGTACTACGTTTGCGCTCTGCGCGCTTAGGACTGCGGTGGCCGTGTGGGGGTAGAGCATGAGGGCTATGGCAGAACCGATGGCGAGGGTGGAGTAGCCGAGGAACTGTCCCTCTTTCAGATGAATCGTGGCGGTTGGGGTGTGGTGGGCCAGTAGTTGATTGGCGATTTCGAAGACCCGGGCGTAGCCGCCGAGTTTGTGAGGGATGTAGATGAGAGCGGCGAGGACCATGATGTAGAGCATTACGTCCTTGACGATGGCGATGACCGCCGGGGCGCGCAGGCCGCTTGAGTAGGTGTAGGCGGCGAGGATGACGAAGGCGGCTGCGAGGGGCCACTCCCCGTGGATGCCCATGGCTCCGATGACGACGCGGATGCCGACTAGCTGGAGCGCAATGTAAGGCATGAGGGCGAGAACGCCGGTTAGCGCGATGGCGATGGTGAGCCAGCGGTTGCCGTAACGGCCGTTGACAAAGTCCGCAAAGGTTATGTAACCGTGGCGGTGGCATACTGTCCAGAGTCTCGGCAAGACGAGCATCATGTACGGGTAGGCGATGACCGCGTAAGGCACTGCGAAGAATCCCATCGCGCCGGCGCCGTAGAGAGCTGCGGGGACCGCGATGACGGTGTAGGCGGTGTAGAGGTCGCCACCGATGAGGAACCATGTGATCCAGGTACCGAAGCTGCGGCCGGCGAGGCCCCACTCCTCGAGCGAGCCCATGCCTGTCTTCGGTCTTCGCCATCGTGCGGCCCAGAATCCGGCAAGAGTTACGAGGAGAAAGAAAAAACAGAAGACTACCAGTGCCGTCGTATGCAGTTGCAATCGTTCACCCAGCTCTAAAGATTTGCCGCACTCAAAGGTACGAGCATCTTAGCGCAACCGTGGATGGAAGATCAGACCTGCTTGCGTAGGCGAGTTCGCGAGATCAACTGCGTCCGTTGTCGCTCCACTCGTAGACGACTACGCCGAGGTCGCTGAGGGTTTTGATGACGCTCTCCATGTTGCGCCGAACCTGTGGCCGGGCGCTCGTGGGGACTTCGTGGGCTTCTTCTACTGCTATGACGCGTCCGTACGGCCAGGAGTCTTCGGGGATGGCATTGAGGGCGGTGGGAAGGTCGGACACGCGTACGTTGAGATCGCGACGGCGTGCGCCGATGGGACGGAGCATACCGCCGACGCCGAGGTTGCTGGTGTTGGCGTCAGCGACGACGACGTGCAGGGTTGCCATTCCGCCTTGCACGGTGATGTATGGGTTCTCCCAGAGGTTGAGGCTCTTTACGGCCATGTAGCGGGTCTTCGAGGGAGGGGGGATTAGCTCTATCTGCTGACGGGCGAGGGCTGTTTCCTGCTGCTGCTCGGCCGCGAGCGCGTTGGCTTCAGAGACGTTGGGAATGGAGGGGATGGAGGGGTGAGAACAGCCGGTGAGGGCGAGAGAGAGCGCGAGGGCGGATAGAGGCAGGGAGCAGCGAAGCAGTGAATGGCTGAGGAACGACGGTCGGGAGAGAGAGGCGCTTGATAAAAACTGTCTGGGCACGATCACAGCATACCAAGCCACCGCATCGATCAAAAGGCCAAAATTGCCTGTAATTCCTCGCAAAGATCGGTGATTTATCGTCCTGTCCACACGGGAACGCGTTTTTCCAGAAAGGCTTTGGTGCCCTCCTGCTTATCCGCGGTTCCGCAGAGGCGTCCGAAGATCTTTGCTTCCATGTCGATGGCCTCTTCGAGGCTGGCTTCGCTTCCGTCGCGTACTGCTTCGAGGCAGGCGGAGATGGCGAGTGGTGCCATGCTGACAATTGTTTTGGCCAGGGCTTCGGCTCGCTCCATGAGCTTGTCGGCGGGGAGGACTTCGTCTACGAGGCCAATTCGCAGTGCTTCGGCGGCACCGATCATATCGCCGGTGAGAAGGAGTTTTAGCGCCGCTGGCTGACCGACGAGGCGGGGAAGGCGCTGGCTTCCACCGTAGCCGGGGATGAGGCCGAGCTTTACTTCGGGCTGGCCGAGGCGCGCGGTCTCGCTGGCGAGGCGCATGGTGCAGGCCATGGCGAGCTCGCAGCCGCCACCGAGGGCGAATCCGTTGATGCAGGCGATGACGGGCTTGCCGCAGGTCTCGATGAGGCGAAAGACCGCCTGGCCGCGGCGGGCTTTGGCCTCTCCCGCGACGGGGTCAGTGCCGGCGAGTTCGTTGATGTCTGCGCCCGCGGCGAAGGCTTTTTCGCCGGAGCCGGTGAGGAGAATGACCCGAACGGCAGGGTCGGTCGCGAGCGTGGTGAAGATCGCTTCCAGTTCGTTGAAGACCTGGGCGTTGAGGGCGTGGAGCACCTGGGGACGGTTCAGAGTGACACGCGCTACCTGATCCTTTACCTCGCACAACAGCGTTTCGTAGTTCACAGACCACTCCTCGGGCAAGCTTGCTTCGCACTCCAGACGATACAATCGAATCTATGATTAAGGGAATTACGCTCGTGAGCGCGATCGCCTCGGAGGCTGAGTTTGACCGTGTCGCCAGCCTATTTTCCGCTCTTGGTTTCGAGCAAGGCAAGGGCTGGCAGGATGGGCAGGGTCGTGGAGCTGCCTTCCTGGCGCCTGTTGGGAACCTTGAGTTCGTCGCTGGAAGGGCGCCTGCGGTGCCGCCTGTCCTGGTCGAGACAACGCAGTTGGATCACATTCGTTCGCTTGTAGAAAAGTGGCTGCTCACCAGCTATCGCAGCGAGGAGATCGCAGATATTCTGTCGGGCACGGAGCTGACGCACTGGAACAGCAGGCTCTTCACCGTGCAGATTAGTCCGGAGCTGAGGATTGGGTTCTGGCAGTCGGAGAATCCGCTTCATGGCTTGCCGGAGGCGATTGAGGGCGACCTGAGCGCCGCGAATATGCGCTTTGCCGTGGTGACGACGCGGTGGAATACGGTGATTACCGATAGGCTGCTGCAGGGCTCGCTGGATGCGCTGCATCGCAGTGGTGCGGCTAGGGCGGACATTGAGGTTGTTCGGGTTCCGGGTGCGTGGGAGGTGCCAAACGCCGCTCGGACACTGGCGGAGTCGAAGAAGTTTGACGCCATCATTACGCTGGGGTGCCTGCTTCGCGGCGAGACGGCGCATTACGAGGCGATTTACAACGAAGTGGCGCGAGGGATTGGCCAGTCGCAACAGGAGACTGGGATTCCGCATGCGTTTGGGGTGCTGACCTGCGAGACTCTGGAGCAGGCATTGGATCGCGCTGGGCTCAAGGCAGGGAATAAAGGGTTCGAGGCGGCCAGTGCGGCGATTGAGATGGTGTCGCTTCAGCGTAAGCTCGCGGCAGAGAACGACGGGGGGAAAAAATAATGGGCACCCGCCGGAAGTCGCGTGAACTTACGATGCAGATGTTATTTCAGGGGGACTTGGGCAAGCAGGCGCCTGAGCAAGTGCAAAAGCTCTTCTGGGCCTCGGTGGAAGATGTGGACGCCGAGACGCGGGGATTTGCGGAAGATCTTTATCGTATCGCTACGACTCGCGATGAGGAGATCGACAAGCTGATTGAGGCGCATGCGCAGAACTGGCGTTTGGAGCGGATGCCGGTGGTTGACCGAAATCTGTTGAGGGCTGCGGTCGCTGAGATGCTGGGATTTCCCAATACGCCTGCTGCGATCATCATCAACGAGACGCTGGAGATTGGACGGCGGTTTGCTGCGCCTGAGTCAATTCACTTCCTCAATGGCGTTCTAGATGCGATTGCGCGGGATGTGCTGAAGACACGGCTTGCCTGAGACGGTGTCCTGCCGGACGGGCGCCCTGCGCGGGCGGCGGTCACTTCGTGGCTTGTGTACCGGTCTTGGCTGGATGAACCGTTAGCCCTCCCGTTGGTCGGCGCGGATCTTTGCTGGCGACCGACGGGAGCACCCTGCTAAGCAATCACGAGTCGCGAAGTGACCGCTGCTCGCGCAGGGTACCCGTCCGGCAGGACCTATTCTAGGAAGTAGCCTTCCGGGGCTTCTGTACCAGGAGGTTCGGAGCGACGATGTTTCCGTTCGCGTCGGGTAGCTTCGGCGCGATCGGAGTCGTGGTGTCCTTGTAGGTGCCGTCGGTCTGTTTGGTGATGAGGTGGACGGCGTTGTCACCTGATGTGCCCGCGAAGAAGGTCTGGTTGTCGGCACTGACGACGCCAGCGACCGGTGCGATGGGTGTACCCAGCGCGGTCGATAGCGGAATGCTGCCAAGAGTTCCGGCGCCGGTGGCCTGCGGGCTGTAGGTCGGCACGACGGCTCCGCTGCCTAGATAGGTTACGAAGGCGATCTTCGAGTCAGAGGTAGGCAAGATGCCGGTGATCGCCGTGGCGGTGATACCGGGGAGTGGCCCAGTGAAGGCGGTGCTGGTTGAAAACGTTTGCGGCTTGGTGAGGCCTGTCGTCGAGTTGGTTTCGTTGCATTCGTTGTCCGGCAGCCCCGGCGCCGTCGAGAGGTCGGTGAAGGTTGGAGTTGGTGTGACAGTCGCGCCCAGGACGTGCTGACCGTCGTTTGTAGTGGCAATTCGGTCTGTTTGTGGGCCGAGCACAGCGGCATCCGGGTAGAAGATGTTGGTAGTAGTCGAATCGGTGGTGGCCGGCAAGCCTACTATCGTCGCCACCGGGCAGTAGGAGCGGGCCGTGGTGTTGCTGCCGCCGAAGAAAGCCCCAACGCTTGGAACCCCGATGGCGACGTCGGTCGTATTTACCGGTGTAGTCGAGTTGGGCAGCGTTGTTTGCGTCTGGTACCAGCCGGTGAAGGTGGAGTGAACGAGGAGCTGATTGTTCGGGGTGGTGACGCCGGTCGAAGCGTCGTAGTTGCCGAGGGTGATGTAGACGGTGGTGCTGTCGGGCGAGAAGACGGCGTGGGTGCCAACGCCGCCGTATTGGGTCTGGATAGTGCCGTTGCTCGGGGTGTAGAGGTAGACGAACTGGCGAATCGGATCGGTGATGACGAGGGTTGTACCGTCGGGGGAGATTGCGAGTACAGAGCCGGGTACGGTCGTGTCCTGAGCGCTTAAGCTGTTGGTCGCGGTAGCGAAGGTCATCAACTCGAAGGAGCTCCCCATGTAGACGGTGCTCCCGTCGTCACTGATGACCATCGAGTTGGGCTGATAGGGCAGGCGAATCGGGCTTCCGAGCTGAGGCTGCGTGAAATCTACCGGCACCAGATAAAACGAGTTGGTGCTTGCAATGTAGAGATTGGTGCTGTTGGTGCCTGGCGCTGTCACGAGAACAGGATTCGAGGTGATTGGTTTTCCGTTGCCGAAGAGGCCAATCTGATTGAATGGGGCAGGATTGCAGGTGGGAGGCTGGCAGACGGCAGTGATGGCAGCTGCGCCGGGGAAGATGGGGGTCACCGAGGCGGCTGAAGCAGCGGGAATCGTGGTGGGAGTGGTGGATTCGAAGTTGAGGGTGAGGCCGGTGAGGATCGTATTATTTTTGTCTATCGCTACAATGTTAATCGGCTGAACGTTGTTGGGATTGACGATGACGCTGTTGGAAGGTGTGGTCCCAACAGGTGCGGTGAGTTGGATCGAAATGGGAGGGCAGGTGGAAAAGAATCCTGCGGAGCTTCCTGCGTTCGAGATATTTGCGGTGATGACAGTCGAACCTGGTTGCTGCGCGGTCGCGACGCCGTTCTCGTCGATGGTGACAACGGTAGCGGTCTGCGGGGCGTAGGAGAGATGGCCGACTTGGCAACTGATATTCGCGCCGTTTCCGGCCACCACCCTGGCAGCGAGCTGGCTGGTGACGGATTGGGAGACACAACCGGTTTCAGCGGCTGCAGTGGCGGTTGTCGGAACCGGTACGGCGCAGCAGCCGTTTCCATTGGTGGTTTGTGCGCAGGTGGAGGCCTGCGTGTCAAATGCTGCGGGGCTGCAGTTGGTAGCAGGATCGTTGACGCAGTCTGTTGAGAGTGGACCGAGAGTGACGTTGGTGACGACGGGGTGAACGAAGATAGGAAGGGGATTGCTGCTGACTCCGCCACCATTGGCAATGACGTAGACGGTGCCGGATTTATTGGTGGGGTTGCAGGTAGTGAAGTCGGCAATGCCGCCGCCGGTGTTCCTGTTCCAGGTTCCTGCGCAGAGACGGCCGGTGGTGGGCTGCACATCGGCGATTGTCATGTCCGGCTGGCCGTTCGGGAGGAAGGTGGAGTAGGTATAGCTGGACACCGTTACGGCAGTCTGTTTGCAGTCGATTGCGGTCGGTGCGGTGACCTGACCGATCTGCGCGAAGTTCAGCGAGACGCCGAAGATCTTCGGCTGTAGTGTGATGTTCGACACCTGACCTACGGCAGGGCCGGTGTCTCCGCCGTTGCAGAAGACGGTGGCTGATTTTTTGGAACAGCCTGCTATTGAGACGCCAAAAGGAATCGTGAAAAACAGAAGAAAGACTACCGTGACAAACCGACGCATTGAACCTCCCCGTCCAACCAGAACTCAAGCTGAACGGTCACACCGCAACCGCTGGATAGCTGAACCCATAGTGTAAAAGCTGCACAGACCGGAAGCAAATCGTCCGGGCCTAATAGTGAACGCTGATTGGACGATCCAACCAATCATTTCGCATCGTGGGAAGGTCGCTCCCTTCCGCAAAAAAAAATCGTTGAAGGGAGCGAGGCTTGGAGATGGCCCGTCTAGTTTGCGGGCATCTCTGTCTCGAACCAGTTCAGAGCGCGCTCGAGAACGTCTCGCCGGTGGGCGGGATCGCGGAACGCGTGTCCCTCGTTCGGGTATATCACTAACTGCGTCTTCACGCCTTCGGCACGGAGCGCATGCCAGAACTCGAAGCTCTGCGGAGCGGGGCACTCGCCGTCGCGATCCCCTACGACGACCAAGGTTGGGGTCTTTACTTTCTTGATGTACTCGATCGCCGAGCTCTTGGCGTAGACGTCCGCATCGTCATAGACGGTTTTGCCGAAGAACGGCACCATCCACTGGTCGATGGAGTTTTCTCCGTAGTAGCTCTTCCAGTCGCTGATACCTGCTCCGGCGACTGCAGCTCGGAAGCGATTGGTTTGCGTGACGCCGAACATGGTCATGAAGCCACCGTAGCTCCAGCCGGTGAGGCCTTCACGATTTTTGTCGATGGGGAAGCGCTTTTCGAGGACGTCCATGCCGGCGAGGATGTCGTGGAGGTCGCCGTAGCCGAAGTCCTTGACGTTGGCTTGGGTGAATTTTTCTCCCTGGCCGTAGCTTCCGCGCGGGTTCGGCATGAAGACGAAGTATCCGAGGGCTGAGAACGGCACGCCGCCGTAGCCGACACCGGGCCAGCGGGGGGTAACGGCAGCTGAAGGTCCACCGTGGACGCTTACAAGGAGAGGATATTTCTTCGCAGGGTCATAGTTCGCAGGGTAAAGCAGCCAGCCTTGAACTTTGAATCCTCCGTTGGTCCACTCGATGTTTTCGGTCTTGCCCCATGTGGGTTTGAGGTCGTCGTTGAGGTGGGTGATCTGCTTGAGGTCGTGAAGCGGGCCAGCCCATACTTCGGGGGCACGCTCGAAGGAACTGCGAATCAGCGCGATGGTGTGTTCGTGGGAGAGAGAGACGCTCATGACCAGGTCGCCGGCGCCGATTGACTCGGGGAAGGTCACGCTGGTTTGGGGAATATCTTTGCCGGTGGCGAGGTCGAGAGCGACGAGATGGCTGCTGCCGCCGACGTGTTCCGCTATGGCGATAATCTCCGGCCCGGCCCAGCCGAAGTAGGCGACCGACGCGTTACGTCCCGGCGTTACGTCCTTCGGTTCGCCTCCTGTGGAGGGGATGAGGTAGAGGTCGCCGCCAGTTGATCCCTGGTCGCTCATGATGCCGCCGATAAAGGCGATTTGCTTGCCGTTCGGCGACCAGCGGGGCACGGCGATCTGGAGGCCGTGGAGGGAGCCGGAGATCTTCGAGGTGTCGAGGATGGATTTGGGCTGGCCGGTGGCTAGATCTTCGGTGTAGAGTTGGGCGACCCACCAGTTGTTTTCGCCTGGGGGATTTGCTGCTACGAAGGCAAGGCTTTTCGAGTCGGGGGACCAGTTGAATTCGTAGACGTGCAGATTTGCCGGCGTCACCTGTGCGAAGTCGCCGGTTGCGACCTGGACGACTCCGACTCGCTGAATCTCGACTCCATCTTCGCCGATTACTCCGGACCAGGGCTTCATGGCGGCGAGAGCTCCCGCACTGCGCGTGGCGTTTTCGACAAAGAGGAATCCGATGGACTTTCCGTCATGGGACCACGCGAGAGAGTCGATGTTGCCTGTGAGATGGGTCAACTGTTTTGATTCGCCGGTGCTCTTCGACCAGAGAAAGACCTGATCCTGTCCCTTCGCGTCGGTTTTGGCTGTGCAGCCGGAGACGAATGTGAGCGATTCTCCGTCTGGCGACCACTTCGGATTCGAACTGCTGCAGTCGGTTGCTCCCGATCCGGTACTTACGATTTTTTCCTTGGCGGGATCCGGATTCGCTACATCGGAGAGATGAATTTGAGTACTTCCGTGCGATCGAACTGACCAGGCTACCGTCGCGCCGTCGGGCGAGATAGCTGCCTCGCTGGGGATCTTCGTTTGGCCAAGTGTCTCGATGAGTGATCCGATCCGCGGGTCTTTCGGCGCGGTGGCCGCATCGGACTCAGCCTGCGCTGCGGAGATGGGTCCAAGGAGAAGGACCGCAGTGAAGGCGATGAAATGAAAGGAGGGGGAACACGTACGGAAATCTGCCAAAGCCATTCGAAAAGCCTAGCATGGAGGCATGCTCTTTTGTCATGAGGGCGACGGCTGCATCCTGAGATGTGCAATCGGCGTTTTTGGTGGGAAAAGTGGCGAAAAATTTGACGTTTTGCCGCCATATTGATATTGTAAAAAGGTTCCGCGAGTATCCGGACCGTGTCGTAGGGGAAGCTCGACGCACGGATGGGTGGAGAAAAACCCACGTGATCTTAGGTTCGCTTCCTGTCGCAAGACGGGTTGAGGATGATTGCGCTATACTGGATACAAGAGATTCACCGCAGGACATTCCCGGTCAGTGATTCGTTTGATTCATCGGATCTGAATGTCATTCGTCTGCGGCCTATCGCAATCGTGCCTGCGACACCCTCCACCCTGGATGGGCTATGCGGGCCGGGACAGCGAAACGGAGTCGGCTCATCCTTTGAAAGTTAAGGAAAGGCGCTCGGCCACCGTCGACTGTTTACGTCTGGTTTGTTGTACCGGTTTACAGACGCAGCAGGGAAGATCTTCGTCAGAGACGCTTCAGCGTTCTCACTTTTTTGCGTGTACGGGGCTTGTACCGCAAAAGGCGAAGCTTGAATCCTACCTGTGCGTCTCACATAAGTTTGGTTGTCATGTTTCGCGCGCATTAACAAGGAGTTCTAGTGCCTACGTTCCATCAGCTCGTCAAGCAGGGCCGCACGCCCACTCGTTATAAGACCGCCAGTCCCGCGCTCCAGGGTTCGCCCCAGCGTCGTGGCGTCTGCACCCGCGTTTACACTCAGACCCCCAAGAAGCCGAACTCGGCTCTCCGGAAGGTTGCGCGTGTTCGCCTCACCAACGGGATTGAAGTTACGACTTATATCCCGGGCATCGGCCACAACCTGCAGGAGCACTCGATTGTGCTGATCCGCGGCGGCCGTGTGAAGGACCTGCCGGGCGTCCGGTATCACGTGGTTCGCGGCACGCTCGACTCGGTCGGCGTGGCCAACCGCAAGCAGAGCCGCTCGAAGTACGGCGCGAAGCGTCCGAAGGCAGCAGCTGCGAAATAGTTTGTAGTTTTGAGATCAACCCGGCTGGCTGAGTGAAATCGGCTGGTCGCATCAATCAGGTTCAGGGCTTGAGAGTTCTACGGTCCTGAAGGAAGACGAGAAGAGAAAGCAATGCCGAGAAAAGGTTACATCGCAAAGCGTGAAGTTGCTGCAGATCCGGTCTATAACTCGACGCTGGTCACGAAGTTTGTTAACTCGATGATGTGGGGCGGCAAGAAGTCGACCGCGCAGGGCATCTTCTACACCGCCATGACCAACCTTGAGCAGAAGGGTGGCGACGAAGCCCTCAAGCTGTTCAAGAAGGCGATCGAGAATTGCAAGCCGCTTCTCGAAGTCAAGAGCCGCCGTGTTGGTGGTGCGAACTACCAGGTACCGATCGAAGTTCTGCCGGAGCGCCGAACTTCGCTCGCTATCCGTTGGCTTGTGACCTACGGCCGCGCGCGTGGCGAGAAGGGCATGGTTGAGAAGCTCACCGCTGAGTTGCTCGATGCAGCCAATGGCCGTGGCGCCGCGATGAAGAAGAAGGAAGACGTCCACCGTATGGCCGAAGCCAACAAGGCTTTCGCGCACTACCGCTGGTAGTTAGTTCTCCAGCAGCGTCCTTAGGATTTTAGGTTCACGCAGTTATTACCGCGAGCAGATGCTCGCAGATGAGAGATAGATCGTGGCACGCACTACACCTCTGAATCGTTGCCGGAACATCGGTATCATGGCGCACATCGACGCCGGCAAGACGACGACGACCGAGCGCATTCTCTTCTATACGGGCATCACGCATCGTATCGGAGAAGTGCACGAGGGAACTGCGACCATGGATTGGATGGAGCAGGAGCAGGAGCGCGGAATTACGATTACCTCCGCGGCGACGACCTGCACCTGGAAGAACATCCGCATCAACATCATCGACACGCCTGGCCACGTGGACTTCACGGCCGAGGTGGAGCGGTCGCTCCGTGTGCTTGATGGTGCGGTTGCCTGCTTTGACGCGGTTGCTGGTGTGCAGCCTCAGTCTGAGACTGTCTGGCGTCAAGCTGACAAGTATAAGGTTCCCCGGATCTGCTTCATCAACAAGATGGACAAGGCCGGCGCGGACGCTGTTTACGCGACTTCAACGATCGTTGATCGTTTGGGCGCGCGTGCGGTACCGATCAACATTCAGATTGGCGCCGAGGCGAAGTTCCTTGGCGTTGTCGATCTCGTCACAATGAAGGCGATCTACTGGCACGACGAGACCATGGGCGCAGAGTACTCGGTAGAAGAGATTCCTGCCGACCTGCTCGATAAGGCCAAGACTGCGCGTGCGTCCCTGATCGAGGCTGTCTCCGATTCTGATGATGAGATCATGCATCTTTATCTCGAAGGTATGGAGCCGACCGAGGCACAGCTTAAGGCTGGTATCCGCAAGGCGACCATCGCGATGAACATCTTCCCGGTCCTCTGCGGTTCTTCGTTCAAGAACAAGGGCGTGCAGACGCTGCTCGATGCAGTTGTCGACTACCTGCCTAGCCCGCTCGATATTCCTCCCATGATCGGTCACAACCCCGACAACATGGAAGAAGAGGTTATCCGCAAGGCTGATGATAACGAGCCGTTCTCGGCGCTTGGTTTCAAGATCATGACCGACCCGTTCGTTGGTCAGCTGATCTTCATCCGCGTCTACTCGGGTCAGTTGAAGACCGGCGACTCGGTGTTGAATCCGCGGACGGGCAAGACGGAGCGTATTGGCCGTCTGTTGAAGATGCACGCCAACAAGCGTGAAGAGATCACTGAGATCCTCGCGGGCGATATCTGCGCTGCGGTTGGTTTGAAGAATCTTGTTACCGGCGACACGATCACCACGGATAAGTATCCTGTAGTGCTTGAGTCGATCGACTTCCCGGCGCCTGTTATCGAGGTCGCTGTCGAGCCGAAGACGAAGGCTGACCAGGAAAAGATGGGTATGGCGCTTGCCAAGCTGGCGCAGGAAGATCCAACCTTCCGTGTTCGCACGGACATCGATTCTGGCCAGACGATCATCGCCGGTATGGGCGAGCTACACCTTGAGATCATCGTCGATCGCATGATGCGTGAGTACAAGGTCGAAGCCAATGTTGGTAAGCCCCAGGTGAACTACCGCGAGACCATTCGCGCGAACTCTGACGCTGAAGGCAAGTACATTCGTCAGACCGGTGGTTCTGGTAACTACGGCCATTGCAAGATCCGGATCTCGCCCAACGAGCCGGGTAAGGGTTATGAGTTCACCAACGATACGAAGGGTGGCGCTATTCCGAAGGAGTACGTCAAGCCGATCGATCAGGGAATTCAAGACGCGATGCAGCGCGGCATTCTGGCCGGCTACGAGATGGTGGACGTTAAGGTTTCGCTTTACGACGGTAGCTATCACGATGTCGATTCAAACGAAATGGCATTCAAGATCGCCGGTTCAATGGCCTTCAAGGAAGCCGCCCGCAAGGCAAAGCCTGTTCTGCTGGAGCCGGTGATGTCGGTTGAAGTGACCGTTCCCGAAGAGTACATGGGTACGATCATCGGCGATCTTAACAGCCGTCGTGGCCGTATCGAAGGTATGGAGATGGTCGGTGGTACGCAGGCAATCAAGGCCACCGTTCCTCTGAGCACGATGTTTGGTTATGCCACTCATATGCGGTCGTCCACGCAGGGCCGTGCGAACTACTCGATGCAGTTCAAGCAGTACGAAGAAGCGCCTCGCTCGGTCTCGGAAGAGATCATTGCCAAGGTGCAGGGCAAAGAAGCAAACGCAAAATAATCGCGAGGCGTTAGTCTTCGCACGAATTTAGAAGTCAACGAGACGCAGGAAATACGGAGAGAGTCATGGGCAAGGAAAAGTTTGACCGGTCAAAGCCGCACGTAAACATCGGGACGATCGGGCACATCGATCATGGCAAGACGACGCTGACGGCGG